>NZ_QFZZ01000026.1 GCF_005233515.1 Pseudomonas sp. CFBP13508 | reverse complement strand
ACCACCAATCTGTCGCTCAGCGCCAGCAACTCGGTGGCTGAAGGTGGCCAGATCACCTACACCGCGACCTTGACCAACGCCGCTGGCTCGCCTGTGACGGTGACCTTGTCGAACGGCGCTGTGATCACCATCAAGGCTGGCGAAACCACCGGCACCGCAATCGTTGCGGCACCATCTGACGACGTCTACAAAGACGCCGGCTCCGTCCAGGCAACGATCACCAGCGCCACCGGCGGCAATTTCGAGAACCTCGTTCCGAGCACTGCTCCGGCCGTGACGTCTGTCACCGACACCATCGACACCTCGACCGTCAAACTGACCGCTGACACTTCGGTAGCCGAAGGCGGCACCGTGACTTACACCGCCACCGTTGGTGCGCCAGTTACTGGCTCGCCTGTGGTCGTGACCTTGGCCAATGGTCAGAACATCACTATCGGCGTCGGTCAGACTACTGGCACCGCAACCGCTGTTGCTGCGAACGATGCGTTGGCCGGTAATGCGCCGATCACCAACTCGATCACTGGCGTAACCGGTGGCAACTTCGAAGATCTGGTGGCCGACAAAACTCCAGTTTCGACTTCTGTCACCGACGTTACCGACACGACAAATCTGTCGCTCAGCGCCA
>NZ_QFZZ01000025.1 GCF_005233515.1 Pseudomonas sp. CFBP13508 | reverse complement strand
ACCACCAATCTGTCGCTCAGCGCCAGCAACTCGGTGGCTGAAGGTGGCCAGATCACCTACACCGCGACCTTGACCAACGCCGCTGGATCGCCTGTGACAGTCACGTTGTCGAACGGCGCCGTGATCACTATCAAAGCAGGCGAAACCACCGGCACCGCAACTGTTCCTGCACCGTCCGACGACGTCTACAAAGATGCCGGTTCCGTTCAGGCAACGATCACCAGCGCCACCGGCGGTAACTTCGAAAATCTCGTGCCGAGCACCACTCCAGCGGTCACTCAGGTCACTGACACCATCGATACTTCGACCGTCAAACTGACGGCTGATACTTCGGTGGCTGAAGGCGGCACCGTGACTTACACCGCTACCGTCGGCGCTCCGGTTACCGGTTCGCCTGTCGTCGTGACATTGGCTAACGGTCAGACCATCACCATCGGTGTCGGTCAGACTACTGGCACTGCAACTGCTGTTGCTGCGAACGATGCGTTGGCCGGTAATGCGCCGATCACCAACTCGATCACCAACGTCAGCGGCGGCAATTTCGAAGATCTGGTGGCGGACAAAACACCAGTTTCGACCACTGTTACGGATGTCAACGACACCACCAATCTGTCGCTCAGCGCCAG
>NZ_QFZZ01000024.1 GCF_005233515.1 Pseudomonas sp. CFBP13508 | reverse complement strand
TTGCGTCGGTAGATCCACACCGCATCACCACGGCAACGCTTGTAGAGAAAACCGTTGCGGTACTCGTAGGACGTTGGTGCATCGTCCGGCGGAATCAGCGCGATCAGCCGTCCGACTTCGTCGTAGCGATACTCGGTGACCGCGCCCAACGCATCCTGCTCGGCGATCAAACGACCCTGCTGGTCATAGGCCTTGAGCTGCTCGCCGCCATCCGCCGCGACCTGGCGCACCAGCCGCGCGCGTTCGTCGTGGACGTAGACTTCTTCGGTGCCGTCGACGTAATGCACGGTCACGCTGGCGTCGTCATCGTTCCAGACGTAACGGGTGTTCATCTGCGAGAACGACGCCCAATGCCTCACGCAGCGCGCCGCTTTGCCTTCGCGCTGCCACTCCCAGAAAAAGCTCGCGCCGCCGGTCAACTGGCGCTGGAGGATGACGTGGTGGTCGTCGTAGTCGTAGCGCTCGCTGTCGCCGACTGCGTTGGTCGCGATCAACAGGCGTTGCCGCGCATCGAAGCTGTAGGTGGCGAGGTTCTGCTCGGTGGTCCACTCGCCCTGAACAAAAACTTGGTAATCGACCGCCACCAGTTGCGTGCGGTCATAACGCAACAGCAATGAGCGGCCGGCGCCATTGTCCAGACGCTGAATGCGGTCGGAGCGATCGCGTTGCAGGGTCAGACGATTGCCGTAGACATCGCTGATTGCGGTCAGCCGGCCGGCGCGAAAGTGATAGAACCG
>NZ_QFZZ01000023.1 GCF_005233515.1 Pseudomonas sp. CFBP13508 | reverse complement strand
AGCCTTCGGCAGCTCCTTGTATCTCGACTAACGCTCCGTCAGGAGCGATAGTTCTCGACTGATCATCGAGGGAGGGACTTGGAAGCCGCGCAGCTCCTTAGGCTTTTTGCCTGTGACGTAGATCGTGCTCCAGCCCTCCACACTCACTCGTACAGTTCGCACGGTATCTTGGGCCCGCCTGCGGCGAGAGCCCGCATTCGCAAGGTTGGACAGAGTGACGTGATGATCGCAACAGGGAACAAGTGGAGAAACGATCATGTCCGGTTTCGTTGGCGTCGACATCGCAAAGAACACCTTTGATATCGCTACACACCAGCCCAACGGCAAGCACAAAACCAAGGCCAAGCTGGCCAACGATCCAAAGGGCTTTAAAGAGTTTGAGGCGTGGCTAGAAAAAAACGCCGAGCGTTCGGCCCTGATCGTGATGGAAGCCACGAGCGTTTACCACTTGGAGCTCGCGGAGTTCGTTTACAACAAAGGCTTCCGGGTCTGCGTCGTGAACCCGGCTACGACCAAAGCGTACGCTGACAGCGAACTGCGCCGCATCAAGACTGATAAAAGTGATGCCAAACTGATCGCCGACTTTGCCCGGGAAAAAGATCAAAAACTTCACCCATGGGCGCCTGAGCCGCTGAAATACCGCCAGTTAAAAGCAATGGTGCGCCGCCTGGATGACCTTCAGGAAATGGAACAAATGGAGCTTAATCGTCTCGACGTTTCCGACGAAAAGGTCAAAGACTCGATCAACTCCGTTCTGCGCCATATCGAAAAAGAGATCGTAGAAACGCACAAGGCGATCAAAAAACACATCGATGACGACCCGGATATGCGTCAGATGCGGGATCTCATCGTAACCATCGACGGCATCGGACAAAAAACGCTTGAACGATTACTCGCCGAACTGGGTGACTTGCGCAAATACAGTGATCCTCGCCAACTGGTCGCTGCTGCAGGGCTCAATCCAAAGCTGCAGGAATCAGGAAAGCTCAAAGGTCATACCCTGATCTCAAGAGTAGGGTCGGCACGGCTGCGTGCAGGCCTTTACATGCCTGGCATGGTGGCGCTGAAACACAATAAGGCGATCAAGGCGATGAAAGAACGCCTGGAAGCCAATGGCAAGGCCCCCAAGCAGATCATCTGCGCAGCAATGCGCAAGCTGCTGCACTTCGTTTACGGAGTGCTCAAGTCAGGACTGCCATATGACCCGAAACTTGCGCTTGCCCGGTGAGGCTCAAGACGGTATCTACA
>NZ_QFZZ01000021.1 GCF_005233515.1 Pseudomonas sp. CFBP13508 | reverse complement strand
TCGAAGTTGCCACCGGTTACGCCAGTGATCGAGTTGGTGATCGGAGCATTACCTGCCAACGCATCGTTCGCAGCAACAGCGGTTGCAGTGCCAGTGGTCTGGCCGACGCCGATGGTGATGGTCTGACCGTTAGCCAATGTCACGACGACAGGCGAACCGGTAACCGGAGCGCCGACGGTAGCGGTGTAAGTCACGGTGCCGCCTTCAGCCACCGAAGTATCAGCCGTCAGTTTGACGGTCGAAGTATCGATGGTGTCAGTGACCTGAGTGACCGCTGGAGTGGTGCTCGGCACGAGATTTTCGAAGTTACCGCCGGTGGCGCTGGTGATCGTTGCCTGAACGGAACCGGCATCTTTGTAGACGTCGTCGGACGGTGCCGCAACGGTTGCAGTGCCGGTGGTTTCGCCAGCCTTGATGGTGATGACAGCGCCGTTCGACAAGGTCACGGTCACTGGCGAGCCAGCGGCGTTGGTCAGTGTGGCGGTGTAAACAATCGAGCCGCCCTCAGCCACGGAGCCGGTCGCATTCAGAGACAGGTTGGTGGTGTCGGCAACGTCGGTGACAGAAGTCGAGACAGGTGTTTTGTCCGCAACCAGATCTTCGAAGTTGCCGCCGGTCACGCCAGTGATCGAGTTCGTGATCGGCGCGTTGCCAGTCAGCGCATCGTTCGCAGCAACAGCGGTTGCAGTGCCAGTAGTCTGGCCAACGCCGATGGTGATGGTCTGACCGTTGGCCAATGTCACGACGACAGGAGAACCGGTAACTGGCGCACCGACGGTTGCGGTGTAAGTCACGGTGCCGCCTTCGGCCACCGACGTATCGGCGGTCAGTTTGACGGTCGACGTGTCGATGGTATCAGTGACCTGAGTGACCGCTGGAGTGGTGCTCGGCACGAGATTTTCGAAGTTACCACCGGTGGCGCTGGTGATCGTCGCCTGGACGGAACCGGCGTCTTTGTAAACGTCATCGGACGGTGCCGGAACGGTCACATTACCGCTGGTTTCGCCAGCCTTGATGGTGATCACAGCGCCGTTCGACAGGGTCACGGTCACTGGTGAGCCAGCGGCGTTGGTTAGCGTAGCGGTGTATGTAATCTGGCCACCTTCGGCAACCGAATTGCTGGCGCTCAAGGACAGATTTGTAGTGTCGGTAACGTCAGTGACAGAAGTCGAAACTGGAGTTTTGTCGGCCACCAGATCTTCGAAATTGCCACCGGTTACGCCAGTGATCGAGTTGGTGATCGGGGCGTTGCCGGTGAGTGCATCGTTCGCAGCAACAGCGGTTGCGGTGCCAGTAGTCTGACCGACACCGATGGTGATGGTCTGGCCGTTAGCCAATGTCACGACGACAGGAGAACCGGTAACTGGCGCACCAACCGTGGCGGTGTAAGTCACGGTGCCGCCTTCAGCCACCGAAGTATCGGCGGTCAGTTTGACCGTCGAAGCGTCGATGGTGTCGGTGACCTGGGTGATCGCTGGCGTGATGCTCGGAACGAGATTTTCGAAGTTACCACCGGTGGCGCTGGTGATCGTGGCCTGGACGGAACCGGCGTCTTTGTAAACGTCATCGGACGGGGCCTGGACGGTTGCGGTGCCGGTGGTTTCACCAGCCTTGATGGTGATCACGGCGCCATTCGACAAGGTCACGGTCACTGGCGAGCCTGCGGCGTTGGTCAAGGTCGCGGTGTAGGTGATCTGGCCACCTTCGGCAACAGAGTTGGTGGCGCTGAGCGAGAGACTGGTGGTGTCGGTAACGTCGGTGACAGAAGTCGAAACCGGAGTTTTGTCGGCAACCAGGTCTTCGAAATTGCCGCCAGTTACGCCAGTGATTGAATTGGTGATCGGCGCATTACCGACCAACGCATCGTTCGCAGCAACAGCGGTTGCAGTGCCAGTAGTCTGACCGACGCCGATGGTGATGGTCTGGCCGTTGGCCAGAGACACGACCACGGGCGAGCCAGTAACAGGCGCACCGACGGTGGCGGTGTAAGTCACGGTGCCGCCTTCGGCTACCGAAGTATCGGCGGTCAATTTGACGGTCGACGTGTCGATGGTGTCGGTGACAGTCGTCACGGCTGGAGCAGTGCTCGGTACCAGGTTCTCGAAGTTGCCGCCGGTGGCTTTGGTGATCGTCGCCTGCACTGAGCCGGCATCTTTGTAAACGTCATCGGACGGAGCCGCAACGGTGGCGGTGCCGGTGGTTTCGCCAGCCTTGATGGTGATCACAGCGCCGTTCGACAAGGTCACCGTCACAGGCGATCCAGCGGCGTTGGTCAAGGTCGCGGTGTAGGTGATCTGGCCACCTTCAGCCACCGAGTTGCTGGCGCTGAGCGACAGATTTGTCGTGTCGGTAACGTCGGTGACAGAAGTCGAAACTGGAGTTTTGTCGGCCACCAGATCTTCGAAG
>NZ_QFZZ01000020.1 GCF_005233515.1 Pseudomonas sp. CFBP13508 | reverse complement strand
TAGATCGTTCTTTAAAAATTTGGGTATGTGATAGAAAGATAGACTGAACGTTACTTTCACTGGTAACGGATCAGGCTAAGGTAAAATTTGTGAGTTCTCTTAGTTGAGAAATTCGAATTTTCGGCGAATGTCGTCTTCACAGTATAACCAGATTGCTTGGGGTTATATGGTCAAGTGAAGAAGCGCATACGGTGGATGCCTTGGCAGTCAGAGGCGATGAAAGACGTGGTAGCCTGCGAAAAGCTTCGGGGAGTCGGCAAACAGACTTTGATCCGGAGATGTCTGAATGGGGGAACCCAGCCATCATAAGATGGTTATCTTGTACTGAATACATAGGTGCAAGAGGCGAACCAGGGGAACTGAAACATCTAAGTACCCTGAGGAAAAGAAATCAACCGAGATTCCCTTAGTAGTGGCGAGCGAACGGGGACTAGCCCTTAAGTGGCTTTGAGATTAGCGGAACGCTCTGGAAAGTGCGGCCATAGTGGGTGATAGCCCTGTACGCGAAAATCTCTTAGTCATGAAATCGAGTAGGACGGAGCACGAGAAACTTTGTCTGAATATGGGGGGACCATCCTCCAAGGCTAAATACTACTGACTGACCGATAGTGAACTAGTACCGTGAGGGAAAGGCGAAAAGAACCCCGGAGAGGGGAGTGAAATAGATCCTGAAACCGTATGCGTACAAGCAGTGGGAGCAGACTTTGTTCTGTGACTGCGTACCTTTTGTATAATGGGTCAGCGACTTATTTTCAGTGGCGAGCTTAACCGAATAGGGGAGGCGTAGCGAAAGCGAGTCTTAATAGGGCGTCTAGTCGCTGGGAATAGACCCGAAACCGGGCGATCTATCCATGGGCAGGTTGAAGGTTAGGTAACACTGACTGGAGGACCGAACCGACTACCGTTGAAAAGTTAGCGGATGACCTGTGGATCGGAGTGAAAGGCTAATCAAGCTCGGAGATAGCTGGTTCTCCTCGAAAGCTATTTAGGTAGCGCCTCATGTATCACTGTAGGGGGTAGAGCACTGTTTCGGCTAGGGGGTCATCCCGACTTACCAAACCGATGCAAACTCCGAATACCTACAAGTGCCGAGCATGGGAGACACACGGCGGGTGCTAACGTCCGTCGTGAAAAGGGAAACAACCCAGACCGTCAGCTAAGGTCCCAAAGTTATGGTTAAGTGGGAAACGATGTGGGAAGGCTTAGACAGCTAGGAGGTTGGCTTAGAAGCAGCCACCCTTTAAAGAAAGCGTAATAGCTCACTAGTCGAGTCGGCCTGCGCGGAAGATGTAACGGGGCTCAAACCATACACCGAAGCTACGGGTATCACCTTCGGGTGATGCGGTAGAGGAGCGTTCTGTAAGCCTGTGAAGGTGAGTTGAGAAGCTTGCTGGAGGTATCAGAAGTGCGAATGCTGACATGAGTAACGACAATGGGTGTGAAAAACACCCACGCCGAAAGACCAAGGTTTCCTGCGCAACGTTAATCGACGCAGGGTTAGTCGGTCCCTAAGGCGAGGCTGAAAAGCGTAGTCGATGGAAAACAGGTTAATATTCCTGTACTTCTGGTTATTGCGATGGAGGGACGGAGAAGGCTAGGCCAGCTTGGCGTTGGTTGTCCAAGTTTAAGGTGGTAGGCTGAGATCTTAGGTAAATCCGGGATCTTAAGGCCGAGAGCTGATGACGAGTTACCCTTTGGGTGACGAAGTGGTTGATGCCATGCTTCCAAGAAAAGCTTCTAAGCTTCAGGTAACCAGGAACCGTACCCCAAACCGACACAGGTGGTTGGGTAGAGAATACCAAGGCGCTTGAGAGAACTCGGGTGAAGGAACTAGGCAAAATGGCACCGTAACTTCGGGAGAAGGTGCGCCGGTGAGGGTGAAGGACTTGCTCCGTAAGCTCATGCCGGTCGAAGATACCAGGCCGCTGCGACTGTTTATTAAAAACACAGCACTCTGCAAACACGAAAGTGGACGTATAGGGTGTGACGCCTGCCCGGTGCCGGAAGGTTAATTGATGGGGTTAGCTAACGCGAAGCTCTTGATCGAAGCCCCGGTAAACGGCGGCCGTAACTATAACGGTCCTAAGGTAGCGAAATTCCTTGTCGGGTAAGTTCCGACCTGCACGAATGGCGTAACGATGGCGGCGCTGTCTCCACCCGAGACTCAGTGAAATTGAAATCGCTGTGAAGATGCAGTGTATCCGCGGCTAGACGGAAAGACCCCGTGAACCTTTACTATAGCTTTGCACTGGACTTTGAATTTGCTTGTGTAGGATAGGTGGGAGGCTTTGAAGCGTGGACGCCAGTTCGCGTGGAGCCATCCTTGAAATACCACCCTGGCAACTTTGAGGTTCTAACTCAGGTCCGTTATCCGGATCGAGGACAGTGTATGGTGGGTAGTTTGACTGGGGCGGTCTCCTCCTAAAGAGTAACGGAGGAGTACGAAGGTGCGCTCAGACCGGTCGGAAATCGGTCGTAGAGTATAAAGGCAAAAGCGCGCTTGACTGCGAGACAGACACGTCGAGCAGGTACGAAAGTAGGTCTTAGTGATCCGGTGGTTCTGTATGGAAGGGCCATCGCTCAACGGATAAAAGGTACTCCGGGGATAACAGGCTGATACCGCCCAAGAGTTCATATCGACGGCGGTGTTTGGCACCTCGATGTCGGCTCATCACATCCTGGGGCTGAAGCCGGTCCCAAGGGTATGGCTGTTCGCCATTTAAAGTGGTACGCGAGCTGGGTTTAGAACGTCGTGAGACAGTTCGGTCCCTATCTGCCGTGGACGTTTGAGATTTGAGAGGGGCTGCTCCTAGTACGAGAGGACCGGAGTGGACGAACCTCTGGTGTTCCGGTTGTCACGCCAGTGGCATTGCCGGGTAGCTATGTTCGGGAAAGATAACCGCTGAAAGCATCTAAGCGGGAAACTTGCCTCAAGATGAGATCTCACTGGAACCTTGAGTTCCCTGAAGGGCCGTCGAAGACTACGACGTTGATAGGTTGGGTGTGTAAGCGCTGTGAGGCGTTGAGCTAACCAATACTAATTGCCCGTGAGGCTTGACCATATAACACCCAAGCAATTTGCGCTTAAAAGCCAGATTGCGGTGTGTGAAGACGAAACGAACCGAAAGTTCGAAACGCACAAACACCGACAGCTGTCACAT
>NZ_QFZZ01000019.1 GCF_005233515.1 Pseudomonas sp. CFBP13508 | reverse complement strand
GCTTCCAAGTCCCTCCCTCGATGATCAGTCGAGAACTATCGCTCCTGACGGAGCGTTAGTCGAGATACAAGGAGCTGCCGAAGGCTCGGGCCGCGATCGGACGATCTTTTGATCTTGATTGGGAAAAACACAAAATCAAAAGCTCGCAGCCTCGTTTCACTCGACAGCTCCTACAGGGAATGCGTTGAGCCGACTGTGTTATATGTACGCCCCCCGCATCCGTCGACTGGAGATCCGCAATGCCACACCTGCACATGGAATACACCGCCAACCTGACGCAGTTGAACGCTGACATCGCCCTGATCCGGCTCAACAACACGCTGGTCGGTTCCGGTCAGTTCGGCGCAGAGTTCGATATCAAGAGCCGCGCGATCAAGATCGACAACTTCAAGGTCGGCACGGCGCAAGGCGAGCGTGCCTTCGTCCATGTGAAGCTGGCCTTGCTCAGCGGGCGCTCGGCGGAGATCAAGAAGCAGCTCTCGCAAAGTCTGCTGGCAGTGTTGCAGGAACTCTGCGAATGGCCGGCCGGGCTCGAAGTGCAACTGTGTGTCGAACTGCTCGACATCGATCGCGAGTCCTACAGCAAAGCCGCGATCGGCGTCTGACGCTCAGGCGTTTTCCAGCTCGCTGCACACTTGAATCACCTGCTCGCGCAGCCAGACGTTGGCGCTGTCCTGATCGGCGTTCTGGCTCCACTGCATGTCGAGGGTGAAACCCGGCAAGCCATTGGGCGCCTCGCAGTGGTTGAACACCGCGTCGTTGGTCAGCAAACGCTGGATACGCCGGGGCAGGGTGAGGATGAAATCGGTGCCGGTGATCATCTTCAACGCGGCGCTGTAGCTGTTCGAGCGCGCGACGATCTGGCGTTTCTGCGCCTGCCGCGCCAGCCAGCCATCGACCATGTTGGTGCTCGAGGTCCAAGGCGTCGGGAACACATGCCGACGTTCGGTGAATGCTTGCAGGCTCAACCGCGGTTCCAGTGGCGTGGCGCGTTTGTCGAAGACGCAGACCAGATCATCTTCAAGCAACATCCGTGATTTCAGATCCGCATGCTGGCGGTGAAAGTGCGGGCCGAAACTGATCACCAGATCGAGGCTGCCGTCGCGCAACTCTTCGGCCGGCACATCGGTTTCAAACTTGTGCATGTTGACCATCACCGGCAAGTCATCGAAGTCGAAGCGCTTCAACAGTCGCGGCAGAATCAGTTGTTCGAAGTATTCCGGTGCGCAAATGTTGAAAGTCACCGCCTGCCGACTCGGGTCGAAGGCCGGGGCACCGGCATGGCAGAGGTTGATGCTTTCGAGGATCTTCTGCACATGGCCGTACATGCTGCAGGCCTTGTAGGTCGGGCGCATGCCGGTGCGGGTGTTGATGAACAGTTCGTCTTCGAAACTGGTGCGCAGTTTCTTCAGGCAATAACTGACGGTGGACTGGCTGACGAACAAAGTTTCCGAGACATCGGTGACACTGCTCTGCTCGTACACGGCCACAAATACCATCAAGTCCTGCATGTCGAGCTTGCGAAGCAAATTACTGTTCAGCATGAGTTCCGTCTCGCTGTGCCCCCTTGCGCAGAATTCGCGCAAACGTGTGCGTACGATCCTAACGGAACGATGGTGCCAGGAGAAACCCTTGTAGGACATTTCACGGACACATGTGGGACAGAAACTTTTAGCAACACGACGTTGCCAATCTCGTGCGCAAAAGATGGCCAGAGGCCTCTAGCCCGGGCGAGGCAAGTGGCGCGCGTAGTGGCGAGGGTCGAAGCGCATCACCATCAACAGCATGATCACCATCACCGCCGTCAGCGCCCACCACGCGCCTTCGAAACTGCCCAGTCGATCGCGGATCATCCCTGCCAACAGCGGCGACAGGCCTGCGATCAGATAACCGATCCCCTGCACAAACGCGGTCAGGCCACCGGCGCGCTGCGGCTCGTCGCAGTGATCCAGAGCGACGATCAGGCTCATCGGAAACAGACCGCCAATCCCCAGCCCCAACAGACAAGGCCACAGCAGGGCCGAATGTTGCGGGGCGAGGATCAGCCCGCAGAAACCGCCGATGATCAGTAACAGAAGAACCGCCAATATGCCACGCCGATCACGGCTGCGATTAGCGATCGCCGGCACTGCCAGGCCGGAAATGACCTCCATCGCTGTAAGAAAACCCAACAGCAGCCCGGCGCTCTGTTCACTCCAGCCTTTTTCCACGTAATACGGGGCGAGCCAGGCGAGGACACAGGTGTAGGACGCAGTGCCTAGGCCAAAGAAAATCGCCAGCAACCAGGCGCGACCGCGGGTGATGAAAGACTCCCGCTTGGTCACTGTCGATATGGCTGGCGCGGGCTGCAAGCACCAGACCAGCAAGGCGACTAAAGCAAGCCCCGCCCAAATGGCCAGCCCCATGCGCCAACTGCCGGTTCGCGTCATCACCAGCGGCGCGAACGATGCGGCAATCGCAGCGCCGCCCATGATCGAAGTCACGTAGACGCCCATGTACAACGCCACGTTGTCAGCAAAGCGCGTCTTGATCAGCGCCGGCATCAATGCCTGAATCAGCGCGATGCCGATGCCAGCCATTATCGCGCTGACGATCAGTTCGACCGCCGAATCGATAAACAGCCGTGACAACGTCGCCAGCCCGATGATCAGCAATGACAGCAGGACCGTGCGCTGCTCGCCCAGGCGCCGGCTGAGGCCCAGGCCGAAAAACATCGCCAGCCCCATGGCCATCACCGGCAGCATCGTCAGCAGTGAGGCGAGGCTGAAGCTCAACGGTATATCGCCACGGAGCGCCGACAGCAGCGGCCCGATGGCTGCCATTGATGGGCGCAGATTAAGTGCGACAAGAATGATTGCGAGCATCAGCCAAGCGGCGGGGCGGGTGTGATTCATCAGCGGGCCTTCAAATGCAGGGGCTGAAGATTAGGCGTCGCGACGCGCGCATCGGCAAATCAGAAAACCCCGGGCCAGACCTGAAAACTCGATAACACCCTGTCCCGATGTGGGAGCGAGCCTGCTCGCGAATGCGTTCCTCCAGACACTGCGCTTTCGCGAGCAGGCTCGCTCCCACAGAGGACATTGCGAAGTGCCTGAAACTGAATAAAACCTGAACCATTCTCAAATACTCGCAAACTTTCACGTTTGTACTTCGAGGCAACTAATCATTAGCATCTTTTTCACGAAAAATTGATCCATGGCTGCCTAAAGTTTGGCATGCCTCGGTGAATGAAATTTTCACAATCGACGAGGCTCTTCTTTCAGGAACAGTCACTCATCATGTTGAAGTTAAAAGCCGTGCGCCCGGAATGGGTGACGTTGGTTGCCAGCGCCTTTTTATTGCTCGGTTTCAATCTGGTGCTTTGGCAACATCTGTTCGAGATCACCGCCGCCGATGGCAAGGGCATCGCCATGCGCGTGGCGTTCGGCGTGATGATCTTTGCCGCGTTCAACATAGTCCTGACGTTATTCGCTTTCCGGCCACTGCTAAAACCACTCTTGACTCTCTTGTTTTTAGTCAGCGCCGGCGTGGCTTATTTCATGAGCCAATATGGCGTCATGATTGATGCGGGCATGTTTCGCAACTTTGCCGAGACCAACGTCACGGAAGTGCGCGATCTGCTCTCTTTGAAGTTGTTTGCTTATATTCTCTTGCTGGGTATTTTGCCGTGTTTGTTGTTGTGGAAAGTACCGGTCAATTATCGCCGCTGGCATCGTGAGTTGTTCAGCAAAGTTATTGTCAGTGTTGCCTCGGCGGCGGTGATCGGCGTTGTGGCATTGGCCAACTACCAAGGCTTGTCGTCGCTGTTTCGCAATCACCACGAAATTCGCCTGATGCTGGTGCCGAGCAATTACATCGGCGCATCCATTGGTTATCTGCAAGAGCAAGTGGTTTCGGCGCAGCAGCCGTTCATCAAGATCGGCGAAGATGCCCAGCGCAATCCCGACCTGCAGCTACAGCCACGCAAATCCCTCACGGTGCTGGTGGTGGGGGAGAGTGCGCGGGCGCAGAACTTCGGCATTCTCGGTTACGACCGAGACACCACCCCGCAACTGGACAAGGAGGCCGGGCTGATCGCCTTTACCGATGTGCATTCCTGCGGCACGGAAACCGCAGTCTCGGTACCGTGCATGTTCTCCAACATGGGCCGCAAGGATTACAACGCCAGCAAGGCCAGGAATGAAGAAGGCTTGCTCGATGTGCTCAAGCGTGCCGGCATCGATGTGATCTGGCGCGATAACCAGTCCGGCTGCAAAGGCACTTGCGACCGCGTCACGGTGCAGGATGTCAGCAAGTTGCAGGATCCGGCGTTGTGCGCCAACAGCGAATGCCGCGATGAAATCCTCCTGCAAGGTCTGCAAGGTTTTATCGATCACCTGGACAAGGACACCGTGCTGGTTCTGCATCAGATGGGCAGTCATGGCCCGGATTACTTCAAGCGTTATCCCAAGGAGTACGAACACTTCACTCCGGTGTGTGAAAGTAACGCGCTGAACAATTGCAGCCGCGAAAGTATCGTCAACGGTTACGACAATACGCTGGTGTACACCGACCATGTGCTAGCGAGCCTGATCGATGTGCTGCGCAGCAATCAGGACAAAGTCGACACCGCCATGCTCTATCTGTCGGACCACGGCGAGTCGCTGGGCGAGTACAACCTGTTTCTGCACGGCACGCCGTACATGCTGGCGCCCGAGCAACAAAAGCATGTAGCGATGCTGGCGTGGTTCTCCGACAGCTATCAGAAGGCCTACTCGGTCGACACCCATTGCCTGCAACTGAGCCGTGACAAACCGCTGAGCCAGGACAATCTGTTTCACTCGATGCTCGGCCTGCTGGAAGTGCGCAGCAGCGTGTATCAGCCTGCGCTGGACATGTTTGCCGGCTGTCGCGGCGCGGTGATCGACGGCGTGTTGGCCAAGGAGTGAAGTGTTTCCTGCCCGTCGCGCCAATGCGACGGGCTTTTCTGTTTCTGCTGTCAGACTATTCTTGCTGACAGGCAAGACATTTCCTTACAGCTCTTGCCCTTCAAAGGCGCGTAAATCGTCGGTGGCGATATATACTGCGCGCCATTCTTCAAGGGAGAGCCGTGTGGCTATCGATATTCACTGGATTCGCGACAACGAAAGCCTCGCGCAGTTTTGCGCCGAGTGGCAGCAGCTGCCGTTCGTTGCCCTCGACACCGAATTCATGCGGGTCGACACCTTCTACCCGATTGCCGGCCTGTTGCAGATCGGCGACGGCAAACGCGCCTACCTGATCGATCCGCTGACCATCAACGCCTGGCAACCTCTGGCTGCGTTGCTGGAAAACCCGGCGGTGCTGAAAGTCCTGCACGCCTGTAGCGAAGATCTCGAAGTGCTGTTGCGCCTGACCGGCAGCCTGCCGGCGCCGCTGTTCGACACGCAACTGGCCGCCGCTTACCTGAACCTCGGCTTTTCGATGGGCTACTCGCGACTGGTGCAGGAGGTGCTCGGCATCGACCTGCCAAAGGGCGAAACCCGCTCCGACTGGTTGCAGCGCCCGCTGTCCGAAACTCAGATCAGCTACGCCGCCGAAGACGCCGTGCATCTGGCCGAGGTGTTCGTCGAGTTGCGTCCCAAGCTGTCCGCCGACAAGTTCGCCTGGGTGCTGGAGGATGGCGCCGAACTGGTTGCCAACCTGCGCCGCGAAACCGATCCGTATGAGGTCTATCGCGAGGCGAAACTGGCGTGGAAGCTGTCCCGGGCGCAGCTTGCCGTGCTACGTGAGTTGTGCGCCTGGCGCGAAAAAGAAGCCCGCGCCCGCGACCTGCCGCGCAACCGTATCGTCCGTGAACACTCGCTGTGGCCCTTGGCCCGCACGCAGCCGGATAACCTCGCAGCGCTGGGCAAGATCGAAGACATGCACCCGCGTACCGTACGTCAGGACGGTCAGTTTCTGCTTGATCTGATCAAGCGCTCTGGCAGTGTGGGGCCGGATCAATGGCCGCCGGCAGTGCCGGAGCCGTTGCCGATCGAAGCCGCTGCGTTGATCAAACAATTGCGCGCGCTGGGTCAGGCCGAGGCCGAACGCCTGGGTATTGCCCCGGAACTGATGCTGCGCAAGAAAACCCTCGAAGCTCTGGTCAAGAGCGGCTTCCCCGAGGGTCCTTACCAATTGCCCGATTCGCTGCGTGGCTGGCGCCGCGAATTGCTCGGCCAGAAGCTGCTCGACAGCCTGGCCACCGCCGGAGAACAGCCTTGAAACGTATTTGCTCCATCTACCAAAGCTCCAAGCGCAGCGGCATGTATCTCTACGTGCTCAAGAGCGATGCGCTCGAGCGCGTGCCGGATGCGCTGATGACGGCTTTCGGCAAAGCGAAGCATTCCTTCGATCTGGTGCTGTCGCCCGAGCGCAAACTGGCCAGCGAAGACATCACCGTGGTCCTGGAAAACCTCGACAAGCAGGGCTATCACCTGCAAATGCCGCCGGCCGAGGACGAGTACATCGAGCACCTGCCCGAAGAGTTGCTGCGACGCAACGACCCGGTCTGACCCGCGAGGCCCTGTCCTGGGCCTCGGTTAACCCTGGAACTGTTTTTACCGCGATGGCCGGCCCCAACCCGGCGGCCGTCTGCACGGTTTGCGAAAGGTTTGAAGATGCGCGTTCTGATTGCTGAACACGACCACGCGATATACGCCCGCCTGCTGCGTCAGGCACTGCCCGAGCTTGAAGTCCTGACCAGCGGCGACTCCGCCGAACTGGCGCGGCAGGCCGCCGATTGCCCGGTGTGGCTGGGCCAGCCGGATCTGCTCGCGACCCTGCTGCGCCAGGGCCATCAACCGCAATGGCTGCAATCGACCTGGGCCGGCATTACGCCGCTGCTGGCCGACGGCTTGCGCCGCGATTATCGCCTGACCCGCGCCGTGGGGATTTTCGGTCAGGTCATGGCCGAATATGTTTTGACCTACATCCTCGGCCACGAGCGCGAAGTGCTGGCGCGGCTGGTCAGCCAGGTCGAGCGCAAGTGGGACAACCGCAGCGGCCAGAGTCTGGTAGGGCGCAAGGTGCTGATCGTCGGCACCGGTGACATCGGCCAGAGCGTTGCGCAGTTTCTGCGGCCGTTCGGCGTCGAGCTGTACGGCATCGCCAGCAGCGCCCGCGAACAGGCGCCGTTTGTCGAAGTCGGCGCGCTGGCGGATCTTCCGCGATTGGTGGGCGAGGTGGACTACGTGGTCAATCTGCTGCCGAACACCGAACACACCCACGATATCTACGACGCGGCACTGTTCAAGCAATTCAAGCCGACCGGCTTGTTCATCAATGCCGGGCGTGGTGTCGCGGTGGTTGATGCCGATCTGGTCGAAGCTTTGAAAGAAGGGCACCTGGCCGGCGCGGTAATCGACGTCTGCCGTCAGGAACCATTGCCGCAACGTCACCCGTTCTGGACCGCGTGGGGCTTGCTGCTGACCGGGCACAGCTCGGCACCGACCTCGCCGGCGCTGATGGTGGATTTGTTTGTGCAGAACCTGAAGGCGTATGAGACGGGTGAAGCGTTGCGTGGCGAGGTGGATTTCAGCCGCGGATATTGAGGTGTCATCAAAAGATCGCAGCCTTCGGCAGCTCCTTGTATCTCGACTAACGCTCCGTCAGGAGCGATAGTTCTCGACTGATCATCGAGGGA
>NZ_QFZZ01000018.1 GCF_005233515.1 Pseudomonas sp. CFBP13508 | reverse complement strand
GATGATCAGTCGAGAACTATCGCTCCTGACGGAGCGTTAGTCGAGATACAAGGAGCTGCCGAAGGCTGCGATCTTTTGATCTTGCTTTTGCTTTTCCGAGTGAGCCTGCTCGCCAAGGCGACCTGCTGGTCAACCCATTTCCATCGAATTCACGCGATTCACCTGTAGGAGCTGCCGAAGGCTGCGATCTTTTGATCTTGCTTTTGCTTTTCCGTGGGAGCGAGCCTGCTCGCGAAGACGTCTGCTAGATCACCTTCTACAACGGCAAATATCGACTCAACAGTGCCCGCAACGCTGCCGGCTTCACCGGTTTGGCCAGGTAATCCAGGCCCGCCGCATGCACTTGCGCCACGGTCTCCGGGCGTCCATCCGCGCTGATGACCACGCCGGGCACGGGTTCACCCAGGCGCGTGCGCAACCAGGCCATCAGCTCTGTGCCGGTGTCGCCGTGGTCGAGGTGATAGTCGACCAGCGCCAGTTGTGGCCGCACACCTTCTTTCAATATCGCTGCGCATTCTTCGCGATTGCGCGCCGTCCACACTTGGCAGCCCCAGCGGCTCAGCAGGCTGTTCATGCCGATCAGGATGCTGTCTTCGTTATCGATGCACAGTACCTGCGCGCCGCTGAGCAGTTTTCCGTTCAGTTCCACCGTGGCGCTAACTGGAGGCGTTTGTGTGCGGGCGATGGGCACCGTCACGCTGAACACACTGCCGCGCCCCGGCCAGGAGCGAACGCGCAGGGTGTGCCCGAGCACGCGGCACAAGCCATCGGCGATCGCCAGGCCCAGGCCCAGGCCTTTTTCGGCGCGGGTCTGGTGGCTGTCGAGGCGTTTGAATTCTTCGAAAATCACTTGCTGCTTGTCTTCCGGAATACCCGGGCCGCGATCCCAGACTTCCAGACACAGCTCGCCACCGCGCCGACGCACGCCCAGCAGCACCGGGCCTTTGGCGTATCGGAACGCGTTGGTGAGGAAGTTTTGCAGAATCCGCCGCAGCAGTTTGATGTCGCTGTCGATGCGCAATTGACTGCCACGCACCCGGAACGTGAGCTTTTGCTCTTGAGCCAACGCCTTGAATTCTGCGCCGAGGGTGTCGAACAGTTCGTTGACGGCGAAGGCTTTGCGATCCGGGTTGATCTTGCCGTTTTCCAGGCGCGAGATGTCCAGCAGATCGCTGATCAGGTCTTCCGCCGAACGCAGCGAGCTGTCGAGGTGTTGCACCAGCTGCTGCGCCTCCGGGCTCAAGCCTTCGTTTTGGTGGGAGAGGGCGGCGGAGAACAGTCGCGCGGCGTTCAGCGGTTGCATCAAGTCGTGGCTGACGGCGGCGAGGAAGCGGGTTTTCGACTGGTTGGCCGCCTCGGCATTGCCCTTGGCTTCGGTGAGCGCGACGTTGAGTTGCGACAGTTCCTGGGTGCGCTCGCTGACCCGTTGCTCGAGCCCTTCGTTCGCCTCGGTCAGCGCCTGTTCGGCTTCGCGGAACGCGGTAATGTCGGTGAAGCTCATGACAAATCCGCCGCCGGGCATCGGGTTGCCGATCAGCTCGATCACCCGGCCATTGGGGAACAGCCGTTCGGAAGTGTGCGCGCGGCCCTGACGCATCCAGTGCAAGCGTCGCGCGACGTGCACTTCCGCTTCGCCGGGGCCGCACAAGCCGCGTTCGGCGTTGTAGCGAATGATGTCGGCAATGGGCCGGCCGACGCTGATCAGGCCGTCGGGGTAGTTGAACAGCTCCAGATAACGACGGTTCCACGCCACCAGTTTCAGCGACTGGTCGACCACGCTGATGCCCTGGGTGATGTTCTCGATCGCGCCTTGCAGCAGGGCGCGGTTGAACTGCAGCACTTCCGAGGCTTCGTCAGCGATTCGGACTACGTCCTCCAACTGCATTTCCCGACCTTCGATGGCGGCTTTTACTACAGCACGCGTCGAAGAGGCGCCAAGGACACCGGCGAGCAAGCGTTCGGTGTGGGCGATCCATTCGCTGTCGGCGTTCTGGTTGGGGTTGAAGCCCTTGCCCTGGCGGTAGGCGAAGCGAATGAAGCTCTGCCGCGCGCGTTCTTCGCCGACAAAACGCGCCGCCAGTTGCAGCAAATCGTCGATCTGCACCGCCAGCATCGAACGGGCATTCGGGCGCGCACTGATTTCCTGGCCGATGAAACGCCCGGCCTGCCAGTGCTCGGAAACCCGCGTGCGCGACAGCACCGAGACCCAGGCGAAGAGGGTGAAGTTACCCGCCAGCGACAGCACCACGCCTTGAGTCAGCGGGGTGATCGGCAGGTTCAGTGGATTGCTGTGCAGCCACGCCAAGCCGGGGAAGCTCGCCAGTGACCAGCCGAGACTGTGCGCGGCAATCGGCAGCACCAGTGTGTAGAACCAGAGGAACGTGCCGGTGGCGAGGCCGGCGAACACGCCCCGGCGGTTGGCCTGTTTCCAGTACAGCGCGCCGAGCATGGCCGGCGCCAGTTGCGTCACCGCGGCGAAGGCGATCTGGCCGATGGTCGCCAGGCTTGCGGTCGAGCCAAGCAAGCGATAACTGACGTAGGCCAGCAGCAGAATCACCACGATGCTGACGCGGCGCACCGAGAGCATCCACTGGCGGAACACTTCGAACGGGCGCTCGGCGTTGTTGCGGCGCAACAGCCACGGCAACAGCATGTCGTTGGAAACCATGGTCGACAGCGCAACGCTGGCGACAATCACCATGCCGGTCGCTGCCGATGCGCCACCGATAAACGCCAGCATCGCCAGCGCCGGATGGGCCTGGGCCAGCGGCAGGCTGATCACGAACGAGTCGGGCAGCACATCGCTGGGCAGCATCATCTGACCGGCAAGGGCGATAGGGACTACAAACAGTGCGGCCAATGCCAGATAGGCGGGGAACACCCATTTCGCCAGGCGCAGATCCTGCGGGTCGATGTTCTCCACCACGGTCACGTGAAATTGCCGCGGCAGGCAGATGATCGCCATCATCGCCACGCCGGTCTGCACCACCATCGATGGCCAGTTGATGGTTTCCTTCCAATACGCCTCAAGGCGCGGGGCGAGCATTGCCTGATTGAACAGGTCATCGAAGCCGTCATACAGGCCGTACGTGACGAAGGCGCCGACGGCGAGAAAGGCGAACAGCTTGACCAGCGACTCGAACGCGATCGCCAGCACCATGCCACGGTGGTGTTCGGTGGCGTCGAGGTTGCGCGTACCGAAAACGATGGTGAACAACGCCAGCACCAGCGACACGATCAGCGCCGTGTCTTGAGCGCGGGTGCCCATGGCATCGGCGCCGGCGCCGATCAGCAGGTTCACGCCGAGGACAATGCCTTTGAGTTGCAGGGCAATATAGGGCAAGACGCCGACCAGGCAGATCAGCGCCACGACCACCGCCAGTGATTGTGACTTGCCGTAGCGCGCGGCGATGAAGTCGGCGATGGAGGTGATGTTCTCCTGTTTGCTGATCATCACCATTTTCTGCAGGACCCACGGCGCGCCGACCAGCAGCAGGATCGGCCCGAGGTAGATCGGCAGGAATGACCACAATTGTTCCGCCGCCTGACCGACCGCGCCAAAGAATGTCCAACTGGTGCAGTAAACCGCCAGTGACAGGCTGTACACCCAGGCGCGCACCCGTGGCGGCAACGGCGTGCTGCGACGGTCGCCGTAGAAGGCGATTGCGAACATGATGGCCATGTAGGCCAGGGCAACGACGGCGATCAGCCCGGTGGACAACGACATGCAGCACTCCCGACAAAAGACTCCCCGGCACTCCTGCCCGGGCGGACAGTCTCGCACGCGCGCGGCGGTTAGTCAGTGTCGACCAAGGTCGTGGCGTGGCGGGGTGTCGCAGTCGGGGTACCGGGTGGTTTTGTGGTGACCGGGCGGGCCTCTTCGCGAGCAGGCTCGCTCCCACGTTCTGGAATGCATTCCCTTGTGGGAGCGAGCCTGCTCGCGAAGGCGTCAGTCCAGGCGCAGCGCAATATCGATCAGGCGATGGAGCTCATCAACCTCCAGCGCCGTGGCCGAAAACAGAATCCGGAACACCACCGGCGCCACCACCAGATCGATCAAGCGATCAACACTCGGTGTCTTTTCATTCGGATAGCGATCGACAATGGTCTGCAACTGCGCACCAATGATCGCTACGCAATAGCCCGGCGTCGCGCTCGCTTGCACGTCGCGCATCATGTTGCGCCCGACCTCTGAACTCATCTCGTCGAGATATTGCTCGGCCCAGGCGCGGATATCGCCGCGCAGGCTGCCAGTGTTCGCCGGCTCGCTGTCCGGGCGCATGCGGGCGAGGGCGACGTCCGCCAGCAACGCCGCCAGATCACCCCAGCGTCGATAAATCGTCGACGGCGTTACCCCCGCGCGGGCGGCAATCTGCGGGACGGTCACGGTGGAACGTTCCTGCTCTTGCAGCAGCGCATTGACCGCCGAATGAATCGACTCCTGCACCCGGGCACTGCGGCCACCGGGACGTAAACCTTCTTTAATAGCCATGCGGCAGACCTTAACACAAAGAATTTGCTTTAAGCGTGAGGCGGTAGCACACTGCGTAAAAGCAAAAAATTAGCTTTTGCGGAGTGTGCCCATGACCAGCCCCTTGAATAGTGTTGCTTCCCACCGGTCCAGCTTGTGGTTTCTGGCGATCACCTTACTCACTTTTCTCGCCGCTTCCACCGCGCCGACGCCGCTGTATCACTTGTATCAGGATCAACTGCATTTCTCGGCAGCGATGTTGGCGCTGATCTTCGCCGTTTACGCTTTCAGTCTGTTGGCGGCGTTGCTGACGGTTGGTTCGCTTTCCGACCATCTCGGACGCAAACCGGTGATCTTCAGTGCCGTGCTGCTCAATGCGCTGGCGATGCTGCTGTTCATTTATGCCGACAGCGTGTCGTGGTTGATCGGCGCGCGGGTGCTGCAGGGTTTCGCCACCGGCATGGCCACCGCCGTTTTGAGCGCAACATTGCTCGATGCCGATCGCCAGCAGGGGCCGCTGGTTAACAGCGTCGCGCCGTTACTGGGTATGGCTCTGGGCGGTTTGGGTTGTGGCTTGCTGGCGGAATTCGCGCCGGCGCCGTTACAGCTGACTTACTGGTTACTGTTGGCACTGTTTGTGTTGCAAGGCGTGTATGTCTGGCGCTTGCCGGAAAGTGTCTCGCGGCAAGGCGGGGCGCTGGCGTCGTTGCGGCCGACCCTGCACGTGCCGGTGCAAGCGCGTTCAACGTTGTGGCGAGTGCTGCCACTGAACACCGCAACCTGGGCGCTCGGTGGTTTTTATGCCTCGCTGGCACCGTCATTGGTGCGCACGGCCACTGGCTCTACCTCCAATCTGATCGGCGGTGCGACGGTCGCGGCGCTCACCGTGACCGGTGCGTTGATGATTTTTACGATGCGCAATCGCCCGGCCGCTCAGGCGCTGCGGCTGGGCGCGAGCCTGCTGCCGGTCGGGCTGATTCTGATTTTGCTCGGCGTGCATGGCGCCAGTCTGCCGCTGTTTTTCTTCGGCACACTGGTCGCCGGTTGCGGCTTTGGTTCGGGCTTTCTCGGAGCGGTGCGCAGCCTGGTGCCGCTGGCTTTGCCGCATGAACGAGCCGGCTTGATGTCAGCTTATTACGTGCTCAGCTATCTGGCGTTCTGTTTGCCGGCGTTGCTTGCCGGGTATCTGGCGCGCAACTTTGGACTGCTGGCGACCACCGATGGTTACGGCGTTGTGTTGATCGTGCTGGCGGTTGCTGCGCTGCTGCTCAGTCTGCGTCCGCAGACGGGCAGAGTTTGCAGCGCTCCTTAGCGCGTGTGGACACTTATCTGCAAAACAGATAACAGTTAGAGATATTACCCGTTATATCGATATTCGATTCGGATCTACCATGGACTCAACCTCACCAGAGGACAGGAGTTCATGATGATTTGCCCCAACAGTGTCACCCCCGGCTACAAACCTTTCAGTCAGCTTCAACATCCTCGTGAAGTGATTCGCCAATTCACGCCGAACTGGTTCGCCGCAACCATGGGCACCGGTGTGCTGGCATTGGCAATTGCTCAGTTGCCGCTGGCCATTCCCGGATTGCGCGCCGTGGCCGAGGGGCTGTGGCTGTTCAACATTCTGTTGTTCAGCTTGTTTACCGCTGCCTACGCCGCGCGCTGGATTTTGTTCTTTGACGAGGCGCGGCGGATTTTCGGCCATTCCACCGTGTCAATGTTCTTCGGCACCATTCCCATGGGCCTGGCGACGATCATCAACGGTTTTCTGTTGTTCGGGCTGCCGCGCTGGGGCGACGGTGTCATCCAGCTGGTTGAAGTGTTGTGGTGGATCGATGTGGCGATGTCGCTGGCCTGCGGTGTGCTGATTCCGTACATGATGTTTACCCGCCAGGAACACAGCATCGATCAGATGACCGCGGTCTGGTTGCTGCCGGTGGTGGCGGCGGAAGTGGCAGCGGCCAGCGGTGGCCTTCTCGCCCCGCATCTGACCGACGCCCATGGGCAACTCGTCGTACTGACCACCAGCTATGTGCTCTGGGCTTTCTCCCTGCCAGTGGCGTTCAGCATTCTCACCATTCTGTTGCTGCGCATGGCCCTGCACAAACTGCCCCACGAAAACATGGCCGCGTCGAGCTGGCTGGCGCTGGGGCCGATCGGCACCGGTGCGCTGGGCATGTTGCTGTTGGGCGGTGAGGCACCAGCGATTTTTGCCGCGAATAGTCTGCCCGGTGTCGGCGAAATCGCCTTGGGGCTGGGCCTGGTGGCGGGGATTACGCTGTGGGGTTTTGGTCTGTGGTGGATGTTGATGGCACTTTTGATCACCGTACGTTATCTACGCGACGGCATTCCGTTCAACCTCGGCTGGTGGGGCTTCACCTTCCCATTGGGCGTGTATTCGCTGGCGACGCTGAAACTGGCAAGTATCCTCAACCTGACATTTTTCAGTGTGTTCGGTACGGCGCTGGTGATTTTGCTGGCGGTAATGTGGCTGATCGTCGGCAAGCGCACCGTGCAGGGCGCGTGGCGTGGCGAGCTGTTTGTCTCGCCGTGTATTGCAGGTTTGAAGAAATAATCCGAAAAGTTTAGGTAAGGTGTGGTCTGGATCGTGGTGCGGGATTCCAATAACAAGCACCCAGGCCTCACTACCTAACATCAGGAAACACGGAAGATGAGTCACCCCTCACAGTTCAACCTGTTGCGCACCCGGCGCTTTTTGCCCTTCTTTATTACCCAGTCGCTCGGCGCGTTCAACGACAACGTGTTCAAGCAGTCGTTGATCCTCGCCATCCTCTATCGGTTGACCATCGAGGGCGATCGCTCGATCTGGGTCAACCTTTGCGCGCTGCTGTTTATCCTGCCGTTTTTCCTGTTCTCGGCGCTGGCCGGGCAGTTCGGGGAAAAATTCGCCAAGGACGCGCTGATCCGTCTGATCAAACTCGCGGAAATCGCGATCATGGTCGTAGGATCGATCGGCTTTCTCTTCGATCATCTGTCGCTGATGCTGGTGGCACTGTTCGCCATGGGCACTCACTCGGCTTTGTTCGGCCCGGTGAAGTATTCGATCCTGCCGCAGGCCTTGCGCGACGATGAACTGGTCGGCGGCAACGGTCTGGTGGAAATGGGCACGTTTCTGGCGATTCTCGCCGGGACCATCGGCGCCGGGATCATGATGTCGTCCGAGCACTACGCGCCGGTAGTCTCCGCAGCGATCGTCGGCATTGCCGTGCTGGGTTATCTGGCCAGCCGCAGCATTCCGCGCGCGGCGGCCTCGTCGCCGGAAATGCGCCTGAACTGGAATATCTTCAGCCAGTCCTGGGCGACGCTGAAACTCGGTCTGGGCCAGACGCCTGCGGTGTCGCGCTCGATTGTCGGTAACTCGTGGTTCTGGTTTGTCGGGGCGATTTACCTGACGCAGATCCCGGCCTACGCCAAGGAATGGATGCACGGTGACGAAACCGTGGTCACGTTGATTTTGACGGTGTTTTCGGTGGGCATCGCGCTGGGTTCGATGCTCTGCGAAAAGCTCTCCGGGCGCAAAGTCGAGATCGGACTGGTGCCGTTTGGCTCGTTTGGCCTGACCGTGTTCGGCCTGTTGCTGTGGTGGCATTCCGGTGGGATCCCGGACAGCGTCACCGGCCATAGCTGGATTGCCGTGCTGGGCTTCGTGCACACCTGGGCGGTATTGATCGACATCCTTGGCCTAGGCATTTTCGGTGGTTTCTATATTGTGCCGCTGTACGCGCTGATCCAGTCACGCACGGCTGAAAACGAACGGGCGCGGGTGATTGCCGCCAACAACATTCTCAACGCGCTGTTTATGGTGGTGTCGGCGATTGTTTCGATCGTCTTGTTGAGCGTCGCCAAGCTGTCGATCCCGCAACTGTTCCTGGTGGTGTCGCTGCTGAACATCGGCGTCAACGCCTACATCTTCAAGATCGTTCCGGAATTCAGCATGCGCTTCATGATCTGGCTGCTCAGCCATTCCATGTACCGCGTCGAGCACCGCAACCTTGAAGCGATCCCGGACGAGGGCGCGGCGCTGCTGGTGTGCAACCACGTGTCGTTCGTTGACGCCTTGCTCATCGGCGGTGCCGTGCGTAGGCCGATTCGCTTTGTCATGTACTACAAGATCTACAACCTGCCCGTGCTGAACTTCATTTTTCGCACGGCGGGCGCGATTCCTATCGCCGGACGCCAGGAAGATATCCAGATCTACGAAAAAGCCTTCACGCGCATTGCCCAATATCTGAAGGACGGTGAGCTGGTGTGCATTTTCCCGGAAGGTAAATTGACCGCCGATGGCGAGATCAACGAGTTTCGCGGCGGCGTGACGCGGATTCTGGAGGAGACGCCGGTGCCGGTGATTCCGCTGGCGCTGCAAGGATTGTGGGGAAGTTTCTTCAGTCGCGATCCGAACAAGGGCTTGTTCCATCGGCTGTGGTCGCGGGTGACGCTGGTGGCCGGACCGGCGATTACCGAAGGGACGGAGCCGGCGAAGTTGCAGGTGTTGGTGGGGGAGTTGCGCGGGGCTGTTAAATAGTCGGTGTATCAAAAGGCCCCTTCGCGAGCAGGTTCGCTCTCACAGTTGGCCCTGTTCCAATAACGGAACGCGGTTGAATGTGGGAGCGAGCCTGCTCGCGAAGACGCTAGTGGCTTAAGCGCTGACTTTAAGGCCTATCAAACCTGTGACGATCAACGCCACACTGACCAGCCGAATCAGCGCCATCGACTCGCCGAACAAAATGATCCCGGCGATCACCGTACCCACGGCACCGACACCGGTCCAGATCGCATACGCCGTACCCAACGGCAATTCCTTCATCGCCAGACCGAGCAAACCAAGGCTGATGGCCATGGCGGCAACGGTCAGGGCAGTGGGGAGCGGGCGGGTGAAGCCGTCGGTGTATTTCAGGCCGACGGCCCAGCCGACTTCGAACAGGCCGGCGCAAAACAGAATGATCCAGGACATGCAGGACCTCCATCGATTGACGGGGTCGTCCCCAGATGAATGACTCGATCGAGCCGCAGGGTCGTCCCCGCGTTGCGCAATATACTGACGAGCATTAACCCGGGGATCAAGTTTTCGGCTCAGTCGACCGCCCGTTGCGCGAGGTTGTCGCGGTCTTCCTTCTCGCTCATGCGCCGGAAGTACGTCGACAGCAGTGCTCCGGAAATATTGTGCCAGACGCTGAACAGCGCGCTCGGCACCGCCGCCAGTGGCGAGAAATGCGCACTGGCCAATGCCGCGCCCAGTCCCGAATTCTGCATGCCGACTTCCAGTGCCAGCGACTTGCGCTGAGCCAGCGGCAAGCCGAACAGGCGCCCGGTGAAGTAGCCGAGCAGATAACCGAAGCTGTTGTGCAGCATGACCACGGCCATGATCAGCAGACCGGACTCGGCGATTTTCGCCTGACTCGCCGCCACCACGGCGGTGACAATAATCACGATGCTGACCACCGACACCAGCGGCAACACATCCACCGCATGCCGCACCTTGTCGCCGAGCAGCCGCTGCGCGACCACGCCGAGAACGATCGGCAACAGCACCACTTGCAGGATCGACCAGAACAGCTCCATGAACGATACCGGCAACCACGCCGAGGCGAGCAGCCAGATCAGTGCCGGGGTCAACAGTGGGGCGAGGAGGGTGGTGACCGCGGCAATCGCCACGGAAAGCGCCAGATCACCGCGCGCCAGCCAGGTCATCACGTTCGAAGAGGTGCCGCTCGGGCAGCAACCGACCAGAATCACCCCGACGGCGATTTCCGGCGGCAGGTGAAACACCTGGCAGAGCAACCACGCCACACCGGGCATGATCACGAAATGCGCAACCACGCCCAGCGCCACCCGCCACGGATGGCGAGCGACGGCGGCGAAGTCGTCGAGTTTGAGGGTCAGGCCCATGCCGAACATCACAAGACCCAGCAGCGGTACGATCGCGCTTTTCAGGCCGATGAACCACGCCGGTTGCAGGAAGGCCACGACGGCGAATATCAGAACCCAGTAAGCGAAGGTATTGCCGACAAAGCGGCTGAGTGCAGCCAGTGCGCGCATGGCTTGATCCTTATTTTTGGTTACACCACAAAACATTGTGGGAGCGAGCCTGCTCGCGAATGCGGTGAGCCAGACACATTAATGTTGACTGGCACACCGCATTCGCGAGCAGGCTCGCTCCCACAGGTTAGATACTCGTCAGAGTCAGATCCCCTGCGGCATCTCTTCCCCACCCAACGCTTCAACCAGTGCCGGCAGGAAGTCGCCGAAGGTCAGCATCATCAGGGTAAAGCTGGCATCCAGTTGGCCCAGGGCTTCGTCGCCACCGTCCTGTTCCGCCTGATCCTGCAACAGATCCTCGAATTTCAGGCGTTTGACGGTCATCTTGTCGTCGAGCATGAACGACAGTTTGTCCTGCCAGGCCAGCGACAGCTGAGTGACGACTTTGCCGGTGCTCAGGTGCAGCTGGATTTCTTCGCTGGTCAGGTCCTGACGCTTGCAACGGACGATGCCGCCGTCTTCGTGGGTGTCGCGCAGTTCGCACTCGTCCAGTACATAAAAATCGTCGGCGGCTTTCTGCGTGGTGACCCACTCGGTCATCACCGCAGTCGGTGCCATTTTCACGGTGAGCGGACGCACGGGCAGGGTGCCGATCACTTCGCGCAGGGTCGACAGCAGGTCTTCGGCGCGCTTCGGGCTGGCCGAGTTGACCAGGATCAGCCCCTGTTTCGGCGCGATCGCGGCAAAGGTCGACGAACGACGAATGAACGCACGAGGCAGGAACGCCTGGATGATTTCATCCTTGATCTGATCGCGTTCCTTCTTATAGACCTTGCGCATCTGCTCGGCTTCGATCTCTTCGACCTTTTCCTTGACCGCGTCACGCACGACGCTGCCCGGGAGAATACGTTCTTCCTTGCGCGCAGAGATCAGCAGGAAATCGCCGCTGACGTGTACCAGCGGCGCATCTTCGCCCTTGCCGAACGGCGCGACGAAACCGTAAGTGGTCAACTCCTGGCTTGCACACGGCCGCGCCAGTTTGGTCGCCAGTGCAGTTTCCAGCGCCTCGGCATCGACAGGCAGGTCTTGGGTCAGGCGATAGATCAGCAGGTTCTTGAACCACATGGGGTGAGTCACTCCTTTATACAAAGGGGGGCATTATTGTCTTCGCCGGGGCATAGGCCAACCCTTCTCTAAGCCTTTGGAAGGCCTCGGAAAATTATTTAAAAAAGTGCTTGCCAGAGGTTGGGGTGCTCCGTAGAATGCGCGCCACACCGAAGCGAAGGGTGATTAGCTCAGCTGGGAGAGCGTCTGCCTTACAAGCAGAATGTCGGCGGTTCGATCCCGTCATCACCCACCATTCGTTTCAAGTGTTTAGCGCAGCGGTAGTTCAGTCGGTTAGAATACCGGCCTGTCACGCCGGGGGTCGCGGGTTCGAGTCCCGTCCGCTGCGCCATATTCGGTAACCTGGACCACTGAACGCCAGGTCGCCACGGAAAAACCCGCTGAAGCGGGTTTTTTTCTGTCTCAAGGTTGTACCCGCGGGATGTATCGTTTCACCGGTTTTCAGATTTTTTTGAAAAATATTCAATTAAATCAACACTTTACGAAAACTTGTGGCATAATGCGCCCCGTAACGAAGCGAAGGGTGATTAGCTCAGCTGGGAGAGCGTCTGCCTTACAAGCAGAATGTCGGCGGTTCGATCCCGTCATCACCCACCATTCGTTTCAAGTGTTTAGCGCAGCGGTAGTTCAGTCGGTTAGAATACCGGCCTGTCACGCCGGGGGTCGCGGGTTCGAGTCCCGTCCGCTGCGCCATATTCGGTATCTGGAACTGAACGCCAGACACCACAAAAAGCCCGCCTTGTGCGGGCTTTTTGCTGTCTGCGATTTCTGTAGGAGCTGACGAGTGCAACGAGGCTGCGATCTTTTGGCTTTTTCGAACAAGATCAAAAGATCGCAGCCTCGTTGCACTCGTCAGCTCCTACATGGGATGTGCAGAGGCATTCTGACTGTGTCGATAATCGCTCACCGCCTCGTACACTGCCTTGCGCAAGCGATTGATCCCGCCAATCGGCCGATGCGCCTCGATGCCGAACCACGGATTGAACGACAGGTTGTCGCATTGCAGATTCAGTGCCGGCGTGTCGAAGTCCTGCGCGGGCAGGGTGATCCGCGCCACGGTTTCAAACGGTGCATCCTGCTCACGCCACTCAATGCTCGTGTCCTCGATCGGCATGTATTTGTTCTCGTCCTGGCGCTGGATCTGCAAGGCAAAACACGCCGGCACCCGATCCGTCGACAACTGTTGATTCAGTGCACTGCGCAGGAAATTCGGCAAGTCGTGATTCTGTTTGGGCAGCGTATACGCCGGGCAACTGTCCGGATCCGGCACGACGCGGAATTTCGCATTGGCCTCACCGAACTTGTAGGGCGATACCGAGAAATATGTGGTCTCGGTCGGACTGTCCGGCGGCGCTGACAGGGTTGCCAACGCGATGAATAGATGACGGACCTGCCAGGTGCGCGGATCCCATGTCGGAAAAAACGCCATGACCCTCTTGCCGTCAGCCTGCGCCGCCACATTCTGACGATACTCTGAGACATTGCTGACAAAGAAATTCGGATGGCTGAACATCACGAAATCCTGTTCATGCTGGTCCTGGCGGTTGCCGAGCAGTTGCGTGCCAGGAACCTCAAGCAACTTGATCGCCATTCCGCGCGCGTCGCGAATGCTGTCGAATTGTGGATAGGCATTGCCGTTGGACAACCGGATCAACGCCTGCCAGGTCTTGCCCGGCTCGCTGAACACACCCCGTCGCAGCGATTGCGCCAGTTCCGGTAACACCTGCACTTGCGCCTTCACGCAGCCATGCGCTTTGGCGTGAGCATCGCGCAGATAACGCGTGGGTTCGCGGTGCTGGTCGACGATGCGCACTGCGGTTTGAATGATGTCCTGGGTCATCGCCGCTTCGCCTGCTGGAATCTGTTCCTGCGCCGACACCGGCCCGCGATGCTGCCAGGCAAACCACGCGGCGGCGATGGCCCAGCCGAGCAGGGCGATGACCAGCAGGATCAGCAGCGCCTTGCCAAGCAAACGCCCCAGCCACAGCCAGAAACGCGCGAGTGGCGGCAGTTCTCTTTTGAATGTCGGCATGATCATGGCAACTGCGCCTCCAGTGGACCGCCCAATACTTTCAGGTATTCGAGCAGCGCCCAGCGCTCCTCGGGTTGCAGGAGTCGGCCGATCACCCCGTTGCCGCGCGCGCCGGCGCGGAATTCGTGGCCGCTGTTGTGGTTGCCGCAGATGCGCGTGTCGAACAGAAAACCGTTGGTGAAAGGCTCGGTGCGATAACCGAGATGGCGCGGGTCGTATTCGAGCGTGCCTTTATAGAAGGTGGTTGCACGCTCATCCTGCGGTGACAGCAACTGATAGATGCTCGGCACCGAACCGTTGTGCAGAAACGGCGCAGTCGCCCACACGCCTGCCAGCGGTCGAGCCTTGTAAGCGACTTTTTCGCGCACGCCGATCGGCAGGCCGAAACCGTCCATGCGCGGTTTTTCTTCCGGCGTGATCTTCGCTTCTTGATAGGCCCGGTTTTCCACGAACGCGGTGACGTAAGCCAGGCCCTTGGCCACCGACAATTGGCTCAGATCAAGCGGCTCCTTGGGTTCGGGGTGCAGTTTGACGTCCATCTTTTCCAGCTCATTGACATCCCATTGCAGTGCGCTCAGGTCGAAACGGTGACTGGCAATGTTGTTGGCCGCATTCGGATCGGTGCCGATCACCTCCACGGGAAGCATGTGCAAGTGCTGCACCCAGCGTTCGCCTTCCTGCGATTGGCGCGGGACATGGCAGCCGGCGCAGTTTTCCGCGAACAGCGCGCGGCCTTTGGCGGCCAGCGGCTTGTCGATGGCACCGAACAGATCTTCCGGCCAGGTTGGCGGCTTCAACTGTTGCAAGGTTTCTTCGATGGCGTGCAGATCACGCACGCGCACGCTGGAGGGGTAGCGCGCAGCGCCTTGCAGCGGCTGACCGTTGGCGTCGAAGAAATTCAGCGTGGCACCGACGCCGAGCGCCTCGCCGATATTACGCGCCATCGGCTGCTGGGCAGAGCCGTTCCATTGCACCCAATCGAACGTCCACATGTCCCATAGCTGCGGGTAATCCACCGGGGCATCGGCCACTCGGTAGTTGGCAGGGGAAATCGCATCACCGAACGTGGCGTTGGCTATTCGGCCGAACGCGTCGGTGCGGCCCGGGCCTTCTTCGGTCGGATAGAGGCCGCGATGGGTGTCGTTCCAGGCTACTTTGAGGAAAGTATTCAGCGAGGTTTTGAAGTCTTTGCGCAATTGCTCGTGACGAGTGTCGTATTCATCACCCAAAACGGTTCTGGCGAAGCGCTCGAATTTCCATGGGTTGTAATAGGTCGAGGCCAGACTTGCGACCAGGGCCTGTCCGAAACTGCCACCGCGCAATGTAGGAACGCTGGAAGGCAACACATGTTGCGCGGTACCGCCATCGATGCGCACGGCCTGGCCTTTGAAGCGCAACTCGCCGGTGTGGCAAGCGGCGCAGGTGATGTCCAGATAGTGCTCGGAGGCGTTACCGGGATTCTGGTGCCGGGCAAAACCGACGGGGAGGTTGCCGGGATTGTTCGCGCTCGCTTTCTGCTGCGGGTCGACCAGGAAGCCGAAACGGGCGAGATATTCAGGGGAGGCGAAGCGCTGCTTGGAGAAGGGCAATTCCAATGCCTGGAACCACTCGTAACGCAGGCCTTTGACTTGCGTGCCCTGCGGCGTGAAATAGTAGGTCTGCCGTTGCTCTTCGCTCCATTGATCCAGGTAACGTACCTGTTGCGGCGGGGTGTAGAAGGGCAATTTCGGGTTGGCGACGTAATAGACAATCACCGCAACGGCGATTAACGCCAGCACTATCACCACACTGATAACGCGGAATAAGAGGCGCAAGTTGAACATCCTTGTCGAATTGTTGCGCTGTTATGCCTGAGTGGCGCTGGCTGGGCAAGTGGCCATTACGCCAGAAGCTGAGGCAAGCGCCGACGAGGCTTGTCGTCCGTGGATGACAGAAGCTTCATCCAGCCATCGGCCAAATGCGTTTTAATCCCTGAACTTATCGGAAGAATCCTGCTCTCATGCCGGTAGCCATTGGTCGTGGCGGCCTGATAAGCTCGCGGCTTTACTCGATTGCCCATTCGGCGCATGAACAAGGAAATAGCATGAAACAGCATCGGTTGGCGGCGGCGGTAGCCCTGGTTAGCCTGGTACTCGCGGGTTGTGACTCGCAGACCAGCGTAGAGCTGAAAACCCCGGCGCAAAAAGCTTCCTACGGCATCGGCCTGAACATGGGCAAAAGCCTTGCCCAGGAAGGCATGGATGATCTGGACTCCAAAGCGGTAGCCCAGGGCATCGAAGATGCCGTTGGCAAGAAAGAACAGAAGCTGAAAGATGAAGAACTGGTCGAAGCCTTCGCCTCGCTGCAAAAGCGTGCTGAAGAGCGTATGGCCAAGATGAGCGAAGAGTCGGCAGCCGCCGGCAAGAAATTCCTCGAAGAAAACGGCAAGAAGGCTGGTGTAACCACAACCGCCTCCGGCCTGCAGTACGAAGTAGTGAAGAAAGCCGATGGCCCACAGCCTAAGCCGACCGACGTCGTCACTGTTCACTACACCGGCAAGCTGACCAACGGCACCGTATTCGACAGCTCCGTCGAGCGCGGCAGCCCGATCGATCTGCCAGTCAGTGGCGTGATCCCGGGTTGGGTTGAAGGTCTGCAACTGATGCACGTTGGCGAGAAGTACAAACTGTACATCCCTAGCGATCTGGCTTACGGCGCTCAGTCGCCAAGCCCGGCAATCCCGGCCAACTCGGTTCTGGTCTTCGACCTGGAACTGCTGGCCATCAAGGATCCAGCCAAAGAAGAAGCCGCTGCCAAGTAACACGCAACGGCTCGAAAACAACGCCTCGCTAATGCGGGGCGTTGTTGCATCTGCAGGTTGGGAAAGGTAAACAGAGCGAACTGACGACGATCAACACAGTCATAGCTTTGAGGCTGCCCGCGCTAGACGCCCTGAGCTGCCAAGTCAATGAAATATTGGGCTTTTTTATGTGAGTAAAAAACGCCCGATCTGAGCGCAGCCCTTATGAAACGGGGCTCTCAGCGCTGAAATGCAGCTCTGTTCACAAGGTTATCCACAATTTGTGTGGATAACATTTCAACGGGAAGAATAGATGAAAGCTCCGTGGAATTTCGCTCGATTCCTGCCGTTGGCCGGTCGCCTGCTGGCCCGTGGACGCCTGCCGACCCTGTTGTTTGCCGTGGCCAGCAAAGGCGCCGCGCAAGGCAATCGCTTGGGCAAACTCAAGCATGATCTGCGCTTGCTGCAGTCGTTATGCCTGGCCTACTGGCGTGGCGAGTATCGCGCGATCAGTGCCAAGTCGCTGATTTCGGTGGTGGCCGGCCTGATGTATTTCCTCAGCCCGGTGGATGCCATTCCGGATTTCATTCCAATGTTCGGCATGCTCGATGACATCGCTGTCCTCGCCTGGCTGATGAAAACCCTCGATGACGAACTCAACGCCTTCCGCCTGTGGCGCAAACGCCAGCAACCCGAAAAGCTGGCGGTGGTTGAACGCCTCCCTGATACCCCTGAACAATTGCAGCTGCAAGGCCCGAAAAAGCCCTGACTGACCAAGTCTGCCTACAGATAGATACCACTCGCGACCGTAGCCGCTGTTAGGATTACACTTCTAGGGAAAAGTGCCGACTCGCTAAGTGGTGTTGTCCTACGGGGTAGTCATGGATATTCAGATAATTGCACGCGATGGCGAACCCGAATACGCGGTTCTGCCGTGGGCTCAATATCAGGCTCTACTGAAAGCAGCAGGGATCAACGCAACACCGGCGCCGCAGCCAGCAGCGCCGCTCGCCACCTCGCCGGAGCCGATTCTTCCGGGTCTGGATCAATTACGCAGTTTGCGCGAAGGGAAGGGCATCGCCATCGAGGCGCTGGCCCGCACGGTAGGCATCAGCCCGTCTTACCTGGCCATGATCGAAAATGGTGAGCGTCAGCCCGACGCCGCGATTCGCCGCAGCCTGGCCTGGGAACTGACGGTGCCGGGTTGGAGGGATGAATCGTGAGCGTACGCATCAGCCGTCAACATTGGGACGGATTGCTGGGGGAACTGGACCAGGCGCGCCGTCAGCGCCATCTTCTGACCTATCGAGCCTTGCTTGAGCGTTTGCAGCTGCCGACGCCGGCGATGCAGACGCTGACGGCTGCGCTGGAGCATCTGGCCGCACTGGATGCCAAAGCCGAGCAGCCTTTGCGCAGTTCGCTGGTCATCAGTCAGGGTGCGAGTCGTTTGCCGCGTACCGGGTTCTTTGAATGTGTCGAGCGTCTGGGGCGCTTTTCCGGGCCGTCAGATGGCGTTGCGGCGGCGTCCTGGCATGCGTCGGAAGTGGTGCGGGTCTTCGAATACGAATACCCGGAATCGGCGGAGGCCTGAGTGTTTCTGCGGCTCAAGGCGCGGGCCGGTTACTGGCTGGCCCGCCGGCTGTTTCATTGGTCGTGGTTGGTTCGCCAGCCGCGTGGCTGGCGCTGGCTTGAAGGCCAGTTCGCGCGCATGGCCAACCTCGGCGATGTCGATGCTCAAAGCTTTTATGGGCACATTCTGACTTTTCGCGGCGTTGGGCTAGGCGCGCGTGAAGAAGGCGTGCGTCTGCTGCGTCTGGCGGCGTTGGCCGGCGACGGTAAAGCCGCTTATCAAGTCGGCGTGATCAGCCTCGCCGGTACGCCGAGCAAGGCGCCGGATCCCGTTGAGGCCGCTCGTTGGTGGAGCATGGCCGCCAAGGCCGGCCACCCGTTGGCCGAGCTGAAGCTGCAACAGCTGAGGGCTGGTGATTCAACGCAGTAATTCCATGTATGTCTTCTAAGTAAACGCGGCGTGAGGTTTTCCTCACGCCGCGTTTACGTTTCTGCCTGCAGGTTTTTCGCTTGATGCTGGATTGCAGATTAGTCCTACATCCTTTGCCTACTCGCCTGACTTCTTTCCTCTTTGATCCCCCGCACAGTTCCCGCGACTAATTTCTTGCGCGAGGGACCGCTCATGCTTCAGCCCGTTTTTCAGTCCACCTTGTTTGCTCGCGTGTGTTGATGGAAGCCATCGCGCGCATCGAGCAGGAACTCGACAGCTTTCCGCAAACGCTCAGCCTCTACCGCAAACAGCTTGATCACTGGCTCAGTCGCAGGGCGGACCAGATCAGCGAGGCAGCAGACCTGCCGTCGCTGGTGGGTATGGAGCGGATCATCCGCTTCGGCGATAGCAGCACGGCGGTCAGCAGCAGCGACGACGAATTTTCCTCCAGTGTCGTCCAGTGCCCGCAGGGCGGGCTGATGCAGATCGAGAGCAAATTCGAATCGGTCTACGACATCCCGCTGGGCAACATTTCCGTCGATGTGGTCGACGTGGATAGCGGCAAGACCAGCCCGGTCACCCTTGATCAGCAGGGCAAGGCTGAATTCAGAGGCGAAGAGGGCAAGTTCTACCGTGTTTTGGTTCACAGCGCTGTCACCTCCAGTCAAGTCACCGAGCTGTTCGAATCCTACGACGGTTTGACCGGCGAACTGGAACACTGGCTGCGTAGCGAGTGGCAAGGTTTCAAGCCGCAGTGGTCACAGTCGGTGGCGATAGCGGCCAGCAACGGCATGCTTGCTGGAAGTTGGGCCGCTATCGAAGGCGTGTGGGACAGCCTCGGTCTGCTCTCGGAAATTCTTCAGGATCCCGGCAAGTTTGCCGAGCGTCTAGGCAGCGGCGCGGCTGATCTGATCGAGCTGGCACAGACCGCTCCGGATCTCATGGAAAAGCTGCAGTTGCTGGTCAGTGACGAGGCGGCGATGTGCTTGCTGCTACGGTCGACGAGCCTGTGGCTGGACATGCTGCCGCCCAGCGCGATTGCCGACAAGTCCGCTGAAGTGGCGTCGATGATGATCGTGCAACTGATCATCGATGTGTTGATCAGCGTGGTGCTGACGTTTGTCGGAGCGGGGGCGGGGATCGCTTATCTGACGCTGCGTCTGGCTGACCGCGCAACGCAGCTGTTCAACGTCGCCAAGCGTCTGGTCAAGGCGCTGTTCAGCATCGTCAACGCCTTTATTGAATACGTCGACCGCTACAAAGCCGTTGCCGCGCGGGGCATCGCCGCCGGGGTGAAAAAGGGCCGGATGCAATTGCGCTGGGATGCCAAGCGCAACGCCATGTTGAAGAAAGACGAGCCCCACGACGACGCGCCCGACCAGGCAAAAAACCCCAACGGCGATGCCGCCGATTGCGTACCCAACACCTGCAAGAACGGCTGCCCGGTGTCGATGGTCACCGGCGAAGAACTGCTGACCCTGACCGACGCGGTGCTCGATGGCGTGCTGCCCTTCGAGTTCACCCGTTTGTACCGCAGCAGCGCGGTCGAGATCGACATCGGCCTGGGTTTCGGCTGGAGCCATACGCTCGCGCATCGCCTGGCCTTCGACAGCGATGGCGTGATCTGGATCGACCACGAGAACCGCCGCACTCGGTTTCCCCTGCCAAACGTCGCGCGTCCAGCGATTCACAACAGCCTGTCGCGGGCGGCGATCTTTCTCGGCGAGGATCCGGAAGAACTGATTCTGGCTCTGGCCGGGGAAACCGCGCGGTTCTATCACTTTCGCGCCGGCCGGCTGACCGCAATCAGCGATGTCTACGGCAATCGTCTGACCCTGCAACGCGATCGCTCCGA
>NZ_QFZZ01000017.1 GCF_005233515.1 Pseudomonas sp. CFBP13508 | reverse complement strand
CTTCGAAGATCTGGTGGCCGACAAAACTCCAGTTTCGACTTCTGTCACCGACGTTACCGACACGACAAATCTGTCGCTCAGCGCCACCAACTCTGTTGCCGAAGGCGGCCAGATCACCTACACCGCGACATTGACCAACGCTGCTGGCTCGCCAGTGACCGTGACCTTGTCGAACGGCGCCGTGATCACCATCAAAACAGGCGAAACCACCGGCACCGCAACTGTTCCTGCACCGTCCGACGACGTCTACAAAGATGCCGGTTCCGTCCAGGCGACGATCACCAGCGCTACCGGTGGCAACTTCGAAAATCTCGTGCCGAGCACCACGCCAGCGGTCACTCAGGTCACTGACACCATCGATACTTCGACCGTCAAACTGACAGCTGATACGTCGGTGGCTGAAGGCGGCACTGTGACTTACACCGCCACCGTTGGTGCGCCAGTTACCGGTTCGCCTGTGGTCGTGACCCTGGCCAACGGCCAGACCATCACCATCGCGGTCGGCCAGACCACCGGCACCGTAACCGCCGTCGCACCGAACGATGCGCTGACCGGCAACGCGCCGATCACCAACTCGATCACTGGCGTAACCGGCGGCAATTTCGAGAATCTCGTCGCCGACAAGAGCCCGGTCAGCACCACCGTGACCGACACCGTCGACACCACCAACCTGTCGCTCAGCGCGACCGGTTCCGTGGCCGAAGGTGGTCAGATCATTTACACCGCGACCCTGACCAATGCTGCTGGCTCACCAGTGACCGTGACCTTGTCGAACGGCGCCGTGATCACCATCAAAGCAGGCGAAACCACCGGCACCGCAACCGTTCCGGCACCTTCCGACGACGTCTACAAAGACTCCGGTTCCGTGCAGGCCACGATCAAAACCGCGACCGGTGGCAACTTCGAAAACCTGGTACCGAGCACCACGCCAGCAGTGACCAGCGTCACCGACACCATCGACACCACCACCGTAAAACTGAGTGCAAACGCCACAGCGGCCGAAGGCGGCAATGTCGTCTACACCGCAACCGTCGGCGCACCCGTCACCGGTTCGCCAGTTGTCGTGACGTTGGCCAACGGCCAGAACATCACCATCGCGGTCGGCCAGACCACCGGCACCGTAACCGCCGTCGCACCGAACGATGCGCTGACCGGCAACGCTCCGCTGACCAACTCGATCACCAACGTCAGCGGCGGCAATTTCGAGAATCTCGTCGCCGACAAGACCCCGGTCAGCACCACCGTGACCGACACCGTCGACACCACCAACCTGTCGCTGAGCGCGACCGGTTCCGTGGCTGAAGGTGGCCAGATCACTTACACCGCTACACTGACCAACGCCGCTGGCTCACCAGTGACCGTGACCTTGTCGAACGGCGCCGTGATCACCATCAAGGCTGGCGAAACCACCGGCACCGTGAACGTTCCAGCGCCAGCTGACGACGTCTACAAAGATGCCGGCACCGTGCAGGCGACCATCAGCAGCGCCACCGGTGGCAACTTCGAAAAACTGGTACCGAGCACCACGCCAGCGGTGACCAGCGTCACCGACACCGTCGACACCACCACCGTCAGCATCACTGGCAGCAGCTCGGTGACCGAAGGCCAGACCGCCAACTACACCGTCAGCCTCAATCACCCGGCGCAGACCGAAGTGACCCTGAAAATCGTCTACAGCGGCACTGCTGCCGACGGTTCGGACTTCACCGGTGTGTACACCGTGAAGATCCCGGCGGGCGCCAGCAGCGCGCAGTTCAACGTCGCCACCCTCGATGACAAGATCACCGAAGGCACCGAGAACTTCGTGGTCAAGATCGATTCGGCTACCGGCGGCAACTTCGAGAACCTCGCGGTCAGCAGCACCAATGGCAGCGTCAGCACCTCGATCATCGACAACGATGCACCACCGGTGCTCGATCTGGACGCCAACAACTCCAGCGGCGCGACCGGTGCCGATTACAAAGTGACGTTCACCGAGAACACCCCGGGCGCCGGCGTGTCGATCGCTGACACCGACATCAGCATCACCGACCCGGACAGCACCATGCTGACCGGCGCCACCGTGGTGCTGACCAACCGTCAGGACGGCGATGCGCTGAATCTGGGCAACAGCGTCAACGGCATCACCATCAATGCCAACAGCACCAACGGCACGGTGACCCTGACCCTTTCGGGTAACGCGACCCTGGCCGACTACATGCAGGCCATCAAGAACATCAGCTTCACCAACAGCAGCGAAAACCCGAGCACCGTGCCGCGCGTCATCACCGTGACGGTGACCGATGGCGGCAACTACTCGAACACCGCGACCACCACGGTCAACGTGGTGGCGGTCAACGATGCACCGGTTGCTGCGCCGAGCAATGTCACCGGCACCGAAGACACGCCGCTGATACTCGGCTGGTCGACCTTCGGCGTCAGCGATGTCGACAGCCCGGCGAGCAGCCTCGGTATCAAGATCACGCAGCTGCCGGGCGAGGGCAAACTGCAGTATCTGGACGGCTCGACCTGGAAGGATGTCGCCAACAACCAGACCTTCAGCAAGGCCGACATCGATGCCGGCAAGCTGCGTTTCCTGCCGGATGCCAACGAGTCGGGCACCAATGGTTACGGCGGCACCAGTCTGGGCAACAATCAGGCGGACTACGCGCAGATCAAGTTCCAGCCTACCGATGGCCAGGCGCTGGGCAGCACCGGCACGATCAAGATTGACATCACGCCAGTGGCGGATGCGCCGACCGTGGCCGTGGCCGACAACAGCGTGAAATCCACCGGCCTGATCAAGGAAGTCTGGACCGGTCTGTCGGGCCTGGGCACTGACGGCAGCGGCGCGAACTCGACCACCCTGAAAAATGTCATCGACGCGGCCGGCAAACCGAACTCCAGCACCAACGTCACCAACGTGCAGTCTGACGGCAGCGTCGCCGCCGGTACAGCATCGAAGACCTCTGGCCTGATCTATCTGGAAGCCGGCAAGACCTACAGCTTCAGCGGCATCGCCGATGACAGCCTGCTGATCACCATTGGCGGCAAGAGTGTGGCTTCCGGAACCTGGGGCGCGGGCGGTGCGATCAATGGTTCGTTCACCCCGACCACCAGCGGTTACTACACCCTCGACATCTACCACCACAACCAGAGCGGGCCGGGCAGTTACGACGTCAATTTGTCGGTCAACGGCAGCACGCCAATCGATCTGAGCAACGCCGGCGTGCCGATCTACACCGGCGTGCAGGACCTGATCAACTCGGGCGTGACCGTCTCCGATCTGCACGGCACCAACGGCGAAGGTTATTACGACGGCTACAAGCTCAACACCGGCGCCGAAGGCACCACAGTGAAACTGTCGGCGATCAGCACCGCGCTGACCGACACCGACGGCTCGGAAACCCTGAGCGTGAAGATCAGCGGCGCACCGGTCGGTTCGGTGCTCAGTGATGGCGCGGGTCATACCTTCACCGTTACCGCGAGCAATGGCGAAGCCAACGTCACCGGCTGGAACCTCGGCTCTCTGACCGTGACCCCACCGACCTACTATAACGGCCAGTTCAACCTGACCTTGACTTCGACGTCCACCGAACAGGTCGGCGGCTCGGCAAGCAGCACCGCGACCATTCCGGTCACGGTAGTGCCTGCGGTGTACAACGCGGTCACCGCCACCTCGGGTGATGACAACGTCACCGGCACCGACGCCAACGACATCATCGTCGCTGACATCGGCGGCCTGACCGTGGTGCCGGGCACCAACTACAACATCGCGTTCATGGTCGACAGCTCGGGCAGCATGAGCACTTCGTCGCTGAACGCCGCGAAAGACTCGCTGACCTCGGTGTTCAACAGCCTCAAGCAAAGCTTGGGCGGCAGCAACTCGGGCACGGTGAACATCTTCCTGGTGGACTTCGATACCCAGGTCAACAAGTCGGTGTCGGTGAATCTCAACGACCCGAATGCGCTGACATTGCTCAAAGCAGTGCTGAACTCGATGGCATCCGGTGGCGGTACCAACTACGAGGACGTGTTCAAGACCACGGCCAACTGGTTCCAGAGTGCCGACGCAGTGGCCAACACCGGGGCGAAGAACCTCACGTACTTCATCACCGACGGCCAGCCGACTTACTACCAGACCGGCGAGCAGACCAACCCGACGCTGTATGGCAACGTGAAACTCGACAGCGTGGTGAACACCAGCAACTACAAGCAGGGCGACACGTTCAGCACCTACATCGACAACTCGCACTACCTGACCATCAACAGTGCCGGCAGCGTTGTGCTGCAAACCTACAACTCGTGGTGGGGCTGGAGCAGTGAAACCCTGGGCACGATTCACGCGCAGGGCGACGGCACTTATGAATTGTCGAACCTCGCGGGTACCGGCAACAGCACCAACTCGTCGACGACCAGCAACTCGACCAGCGGCTTTGCCTTGTTGAGCGGGTTGTCGAGCGTCGAAGCCATTGGTCTGAACAACGACGTCAGCCTCAACGACCTCAAGCCGTACGACTCGGACAAAACGCCGCAAACCAACATCGATCCGAAGGACCTGGCCAACTCGATCATCGGCCATACCGAAGCGACGATGCCGGGTAACGACACCGTCAATGGTGGCGAAGGCAACGACATCCTTTTCGGCGATCTGGTCAGCTTCAACGGCATTGCCGGCGAGGGTTACCAGGCGATGCAGGCGTTCGTCGCCAAGGAAACCGGCGTTGATGTCAGCAAAGTCACCACCAGCAATGTGCACCAGTACATCACCGAGCACTATCAGGCGTTCGATGTGTCCGGCGCGCACGATGGCAACGACACGCTGCTCGGTGGCGCAGGCAATGACATCCTGTTCGGCTCGGGCGGCACCGATCTGCTCGACGGCGGCAAAGGCAATGACATCCTGCTCGGCGGCACCGGCAACGACACGCTGATCGGCGGTCAGGGCAATGACATCCTGATTGGCGGTTCCGGTGGCGACACCTTCGTCTGGAAATCGGGCGACACCGGTAACGACGTGATCAAGGATTTCAAAGCCAGCGAAGGCGACCGCATCGACCTGCGCGACCTGTTGCAGGGCGAGACCGGCAGCACGATCGACAACTTCCTGAAAATCACCACAGTGGATGGCACGTCGTCGCTGCAAGTCAGCTCGGCGGGCAAATTCAACTCGGGCGATACCGCTGCGGCCACGCCGGACGTGACGATAAAACTGGAAGGCAACAACTGGGCGAGCGCCAATCTGCACAACCTGATTGCCGGCAGCGACCCGACCATCAAGGTCGATCACAACAACAGCTGAGGCTGAAACAACGACGGCCGCCTCCTGTGGGGCGGCCGTCGCGTTTGCGGGCAATGCAGCGGTGACGATTTGATCGTCGCCCCGCATACTGGCGCGCAGTTGGCTATGCTGCTGACAGCATGACGCTGTTCATTTGTGAGGGATGCTCAATGTTTTACGTGCAACGCGATGCGCAAGGCCAGTTGATTCGCGTGGAAGCTGCGGCGTACGCCGAAGCCACGGAAACGCTGCCCGCCGATAACCATGAAATTCAGGCGTGGTACGCCAACGAAGCCGTGGAAAACAGCCTCAAACAGCTCAAGCAGAGCGACTTTGAAATGATTCGGGTACTCGACGACCTGATTCAGGTGCTGACCCAGAAGGGCGTGATCCGCGTCACCGACCTGCCAGCGGCGGCCCAGGCCAAACTGATGGACCGCACCCAGGCGCGTGAAGCGCTGGGCGGGTTGAGCCAGTTGATCGATGAGGATGAGGGCGGGTTGATCTGATCCTCCCAGGATCCAAAGCTTACCCTCACCCCAGCCCTCTCCCGGAGGGAGAGGGGGCCGATCGAGGTGTCTTGCGCTATCCATCGACCTGAGAGATCGAGTCGATTTAGGATTCAGTGGAGCTCTTGCACGTCGGCGTATCTCGTAAATATCCCACGGCCAGTCCCCTCTCCCTCTGGGAGAGGGTTAGGGTGAGGGCGCTTCTTGGCTCACCCCCAAGGCTTCGGCTCACCGAGCAACTGCCCCTGCACGCCATACAAGCCCATCTCCCGAATCACTGACAGCTCCCCTTCAGTCTCGACCCGTTCGGCAATCAGCGGCAAATCGATGCTGTGCGCCGCGCGCTGGATCGCTTCGATGAACAGACGCTTGTCGCTCTCCTGATCGATCGCGCGAATGTAGCTGCCATCGATCTTCAAGTACGCCAGGCCCAGCCGCGCCAGGTTGCCGATCATGCTGAAGCGCCCGCCGAAGCGCTGCAGGCTCAGCGAGAAACCGAGCTCGCGCAGGCGTCGGGTCAACTGCTCCAGCAATGCCTGTTCAGGCAATTGCTCCTCACCGATTTCCAGAGTCAGCCGCGCGCCAAGATTGGAATGCGCGCGCAGAATTTCGAAGACTTTGTTCAACGCCTGCGGATCGGCCAGCGTTGCCGAGGACAGGTTCAGCGCCAGCGAATCCTCGTGCCCTTTCATCTGCTCGAGCACGCGTTCGAGCATCAGCCGGTCAAGCCGCGCGGTCCAGCCGAAGCGCTCCAGCCACGGCAGGAAACGCCCGGCGGGAATGGTCTGGCCCTGCTCGTCGAGCAAGCGCGACAGGACCTTGTAATGCAGCACAAGTTGCGTGTCCTGCGCGGCGACCACCGGTTGGAAATACAACTCGAAACGCTGCTGACTCAAAGCCTGATCCAGCAGTCGATGCCAAGCGTGATGGTCGTCACCGACCTCCGCCACCAGACTCTGATCGATGCACGCCCAGTTCTGCTCGCCTTGGCCTTCTGCCTGCGCAAGTGCCTGATCGCCCAGTGTCAGCACCGCTTGCGGCGAGTCACCGTGAGCGAACGGCGCCAGCCCGATCGAAGCCACCGTCGGCACATCGGTCGCGCCGGTGGCATGCAGGCTGCTCAAGGCATTGTCGAGATTCTGCGCCAACTGCAACGCTTCCTCACGCACCAGCCCCGGCGCCAGCACGGCAAATTCACCGCCGCGAATGCGCGTCACCAGATCCTGGGTTTGTGGATATCTGGCGCACTCGCGGGTCAGTTGCTCGCCGACGGCCTTGAGCAACTGGTCGGTGCGCTGGCCGCCGAGACGCTGGTTGAGTCCGGCCAGGTCCTTGACCCGCAACAGCAGCAGGTAACCGGAACTGGCCTGTTCCGGATTGCTCACGCGGTTGTTCAACTGCATCTCGAAATAGCGGCGGTTGGCCAGGCCGGTGAGGTTGTCCTGATAGGACTCGGTACGCAGTTTTTCACTGCGCTCGGCCTGCTCCTGGAACAGCGTCTTGAGCTTCTCGACCATCTGATTCATTGCCTGCACCACGCGACGCAATTCAGGCGTGCGCGGCAGATCCGGCAGGCTGAGAAACTCGCGGCGGGCAATCGCATGGGACTGCTGGACCATGTAATCGAGCGGCTTCAACTGCCGACGCAGCAACAGCGCGCCGAGCACCGCGCTCAGTGCGCCGCAGATCAGCAACCAGCCAAGGCTGCCCAGTGCGCTCTGCCATAGCTTGGCCACGGCGAACATTGGATGGCTGACCACCTCGACCCGCGCCGCCTGCTCCCAGCCACGGCTGACCAGCGCATCGCCACCCGCTGGTTCGAGGCCGATCAGTCTGACGAACCAGTCCGGCACATTGCTCACCGCCGGGGTACCGCTGCGCTCGACGATGGTCTGCTCGGTCTTCACGTCGACCACGCGGATGCTCGCGTAATAACCGCTGTCGAAAATCGAACTGACCAGCAGCTCGACCATCGCCGGGTCGTCGATATTCGGCGTCAGCGACAATGCCAGCGCGGTGGCGGCGTCCTGCGCGTGGGAACGCAACTGGTTGACGTACTGGGTGCGCGAGCTCTCCAGGCTGACCATGAAGCTGCCGGTGAAGGCCACGACCAGGAACAGACAGATAGCGATCAACAGCTGTTTGAACAAAGACATCTGAGCGCGTGCTCCTAGTTAGTCGTCTCGACCGGGAAACCTTCGGCCTGCATTTTTTTCAGCACATCCTGCCAGCGCGACAGGCGTTTGGTGTCGCCGACCTTTTTATTGCCCTTGGGGCCGGGCAAATACAGGCCTTCGGCATTGAAAGAGTAGACCGGCAGCAAATCGGTCCGCTGCGACGCCGGCTGGATCGGATCGATCAGGCTGTCGAGCACCAGCGGCATGGCGTCAGGGGTCGCATAGTACGTCAACACCATGTGCGCGCGGTTCTGGCGCAGCGCCTTGACGTAGGTGATGCGCAGCTTGTCACTGGAAACGCCGAGATGGCGCAGGCTGAAATACTTGGCGATGGCGTAGTCTTCGCAGTCGCCGGCGCCCTTCCACAGCGCTTCGATCGGGGTTTCCCAATAATCCACTTCGCGCCACAGATCGATGTCTTCGACGTAACGCACCTGCTTGTTGAAAAACAGGTTCACCACTTTGAGCTTGTCCATCTCACTGGCCTGCTTCTGCGTCGCCAGCAGATTCTGCCAGGCGTCGATGCGCTGCTGCCCGGCGCCCAGCGGCCCATAAAGAGCCGTGGCCTTGCGGCTGATCGCGGAAAAATCCCAATCGGCGTGCAGACCGCCCAGCATGACGCCGGCCAGCAGCAATGCGCAGCCAAGCCAGCGCAAGGTCCGAGGGATCGCGAAACGTACCGCCACTGCAGGTTTCCAGAAGGACAGAAAGGAAGCGTTTGATGGTGAAGCTTAGCCCGGCAAAAAACAATGGCACCGTGAGATCATCGAAGACACGCTAGACTTGAGATTGCAGCGCTTTGTTTTACAAGGTTTGACAACCTGTAGAGCAATCACTAGTGTCATTTGGATCCAAATATTACGACCTACAGGGTGTGTTGTCGTGACTCAGAAGCCCAAACCGCTGCACAGCATCAAAGTCGAAGGACCGATTCCTGCGCATCTGGCCCGGTCGGTGATTGAAGAAACCCTGCGCTCGGCCATTCTCGATGGCCGCCTGCCGTGTGGCACTGCGCTGCGCCAGCAGGATCTGGCCGATCTGTTCGGGGTCAGCCGCATGCCGGTACGCGAAGCCTTGCGCCAGCTCGAAGCGCAGGAGTTGCTCAGCGTCACCACGCACAAAGGCGCCGTGGTTGCTCCACTGATCCAGGGCGATGCCGCTGAAACCTACGAGTTGCGCATTCTGCTCGAATCCGAGGCAATGCGGCAGTCCATTCCGTTGCTGACTGAGGCCGAGCATCAACTCGCCGCCGGCTACATCGATGAGCTGGAAGCGCAGCACGACTACAACGAGATTGGCCGCCTCAACCGCCTGTTCCACATGGCTCTGTACAGCAAGGCGCCCAACCAGCGACTGCTGCGCCTGGTGGAGGACGGCCTGAACGAAGAAGAACGTTTTCTGCGGTTCAATCTGGAAGCCATGGGCCTGGGCAAGCTGTCTCAGGACGACCATCGCGCCATGCTTCAGGCCGTGATCGAGCGAGACATCCCGCGCTCACTCGAAATGCTGGAGCAGCACCTCAACCGTGGCGTCGAGGTCATCACCCGCTACCTCGCGACTCCCGCGGCACAGAAGCGCCACACCGCGCGCTGATATCTCGCACGTCGAATAATCCCCTTACAAATCTTCGCGACCGCTCTGCTGCCAGCCCTGGCAGCGGATCGGCGTGCGCGCGGCAGCCTGTCCCGTCCTGATCGCCGCAGTTTTCCTCTGGGTCAATGACCAATCGGTAATAGCCGTGACGGCAATTTACCCGCACTCTTCCAGCGCCAACCCTATAGAACGGGGACGCGCCGCCCTGACGGCACAGTCCCCGCAACAGGAACCTATGGAAGGAGCCTTGTCACGGGAAACAGGAAGTCATGGCGCCGGTCCAGGCCAACTTTCGCCCCTATGAATTCAACCAATCTCCTTAGTTAAAAAGTTGCTTCGAGTGAGGCATTCACTCTTGTTTTCAATTTTGGCCGTTATTAGCCGAAAGGAGTAACTACGCCCAAATAAAACTCAGCTTAATAGTTTTATCGGCAACTCTCATACTTGAAAAAAAGCCAACCCGAAATAATTGAAAATAAACTTGTTAAATGCTTTTGGCCTGTATTAGCTTTCTCTCGCCAGGTTTGAACTTCGCTGTTCAGCGCGGCATACCTCACGTACCAAACGCAGCAACCGTGGCGCCGCAACGATGCCACATCGCAAGCAAGGCTTTGCCCGGATAACTTTCCATACAACTTGCTCAACCGCTTACAGCAACTGAAAGAACTGTGCATTTCATATCAATGATAAAGGACATCATGATGCCCACTAAGCAGCAACTCGCCCAGAAGAAAGCCGAACTGAGTATTCACCCGATCTTTTCCGAGATTACTTCGTTATCGGTATTACGCCGTTTCATGGAAACCCATGTATTTGCCGTATGGGACTTCATGTCGCTGACCAAGCGCCTGCAACAGGAACTGACCTGCACGCGTTTACCCTGGTTGCCGCCGCGCGATCCCCACGCGGCGCGGTTGATCAACGAGATTGTGCTGGGCGAGGAATCGGACGATCGCCTCGATGCCGGCCATTACAGCCACTTCGAGTTGTATCTGGATGCGATGCGCGAGATCGGCGCGAGCACTACGGCGGTAGAGCGCTTTGTCGCCCTGCAGCAGGAAGGCGTGAGTTATGACGTCGCGTTGCAGAGCGTCGACGTCGACCCGGCGGCCGCGGAGTTTGTCCGCGATACCTTGCGCGTCGCCCTGGAAGCGCCGGGACACAGCGTTGCCGCCGCGTTCCTGCACGGTCGCGAGAGCGTCATCCCGACGATGTTCCAGCGCATTCTCGATGACTGGGGCATCGGCATCGAACAGGCACCAACCTTCCGTTACTACCTGCAACGGCATATCGAAGTCGATTCCGAAGATCACGGCCCCGCCGCCGAGCAGTTGCTGGAGCGTCTGGTCGACGGCGATCCGCAGCGCGAAGCCGAGGTTTATGCCAGCGCCATCGCCGCCGTGGAAAGCCGCATCGCCTTGTGGGACGGGCTGCGCCTGAGCATGGGCGTGGAAGTTGCCGAGGTGGCCCAATGAACGCTGCCGACTATCAATCCTTCGCCGACGCCTGGGAAAGCCGCGCGACCATTCGCACCCGTCCCCGGCGGCGGCTGGAAGACGATCAGCGCCTGATCTACCCGCTCAGCCGCCAGCCGCTGGTACTCAGCGAAACCTTCCTGCGTGAATGCCCGGAGCAACGTGATTTCGCCCTGGTGCAGACGTTGTACAAATTCATCAACGACGTAGTGATTTTCGAGACCGAAATCGTCGACAAGACCGCCCGCAGCATCGCCAAGAATCGCTTTGCCGTGGCGTTCCCGTTCGCCTGTCGCTACGACGCAATGACCGTGGTGGTCGATGAGGATTACCACGCGCTGGTGGCGATGGATTTCATGCAGCAAACGGTCGCGCTGACCGGTATCGAGCCGATCCAATTGCCCGATGAAATCGAACTGAGCCGGGCAATTCCCGCCGCTGTTGCGCTGGCGCCGAAACACCTGCGCAGCGCGGTGGAATTGATCTGCGTGGCGATCGCCGAAAACACCGTGACCGGTGATGTCGCGGCGTTCGCCCGCGACGATTCGGTCAAGCCGTCAATCAAAGGCCTGATGGCCGACCACTTGCTCGACGAGGGTCGCCACTCGAGTTTCTGGGCGCGGATGGTGCGCATCTATTGGCACACCGCCAGCGACGCGGATCGCGAGACCATCGCGCAGATCCTGCCGGTGTTCATCGGCCATTACCTGACCAACGACATCCAGAAGTCCTTCGATTTGCGCCTGATCGATGCGCTGCCGGTCAGCGAAACCACGCGGCATTCACTGCGCGAGGAAATCGCTGGACTGGCCTTCCCGATCAATCGCCACCACCCGTTGGTGGGCAACATCGTCAGGTTTTTCCACAACAGCTCGCTGCTCGACACACCTTGCGTGCAGCACGCCCTGCGCGACTATCTGGTTTGAGGAGGCCGACATGAAACGTCTCGACATTTTGCTCACCGGCGCCAGCCAGGCCATGACCGATCTGGCCCGGGAGCTCGAACAGCATGGCCATGCTGTGACCCGCAGGGGCGCCACTCAAGCGGCGGTGGATCTGATCATCGACGATGGCTTTATCGCTGCCGGCGACTTCTGCGCCATCCCGCATCTGCACCTGCGCCTGGGTGTCGCCGCGCAAGAGCATGGCGGCCTGCCGACCCTCGACTTGCTGTGCTTTCTCGGCTCGTCGCTGATCAGCCGTGTGCCGATCGGCGATGAGCCGTCCGGCAACGGTCAGTCGCTACGCCAACGAGCGCTCGCCCATGTGGTCGACGAAGTGGCGTTGCTGGTCAGCCGCTTTTCCCGCGACGCCGATTATTTGCGCCATGCCCCGGCCCTCAAAGCGCCGGATTTCGAACGGCTGGAAGACCTGCTGTTTCTCGACAAACTGGCGTATGTCCACCGTCTCAACGACACGGCAAATCCGGCGCTGCTGCAACAAGCGCAGATCCCGCTGATCGAGCGCCTGCGACAAAGCCTGATCGAACATGCCGAACGACCGGCGCTGCATGTCGGCGGGAAGACCATCAGCTACGAGCAGCTGCACGCCCACAGCCGCGCGGTTCAACAGCGCCTGCTGCCCTTGCTCGAGCAACATCCGCAGCCATGGGTGGTCGGTGTCTGCCAAGGTAAAAGCCCGGCGCTGTTCGCCTCGATTCTGGCGATTCTCGGCAGCGGCGCGGTGTACTTGCCGCTGGAGCCGAGCCATCCATTGCCGCGTCAGCAATACATCCTGGAAAACGCCGGCGCGGTGCTGTTGCTTCACGATGGACAGCAGGCGCTCAGCGAAACGATAGCGGGGCTGAATGTCAGTGGCATCGAGGCGACCGACGCGGATTTCAATCGACCGCTAATGCTGCACCGTCCCGAACTTGATGCGCCGTGCATGGCGCTCTACACCTCGGGCACCACCGGGCATCCGAAAGGCGTGCTGCTCAGCCAGGCCAATCTCGCCCACTTCACCGCGTGGTACGCCGACTACGTGCAGTTGCACGCCGGAAGCCGGGTGTTGCAGTTCTCTTCGCTAAGCTTCGATTCGTCACTGATCGACATCTTCCCCAGCCTGCTCGCAGGGGCGGAACTGGTCGTGCCCGACGACACCCAGCGCCGCGATCCTTTGCAACTGGTTGCGCTGATTCGCAGGCGGCAACTGACCCACGCCTTCCTGCCGCCGGCGCTGTTGAGCATCCTGCCGCTGGAGCAACTGGAGGGCGTGCAGTTGATGACCGGCGGTGATGTCTGCGAGCCGTACGTCATCGAGCAACTGACCCGCCAAGGCACCCTGCACAACCTGTATGGCCCGACCGAAGCCACCGTGCTGATCACTGCGCGCCAGCTCAAACCGGGCGACAGCAACCGCACGCTGGGAGGGCCGATCGCCAACAGTCGAGTGCTGATTCTCGACGACGATCTGCAACCGGTGCCCGATCAAACCGTCGGTGAGCTGTTCATCGTCGGCCCCGGTGTCTGTCTCGGTTACCTGAACAATCCGCAACAGACCGCCGAGCGTTATCTGAGCCTGTCATTGCCCGGCGGCGAAACCCTGCGCGCCTACCGCAGCGGCGACATGGCCCAATGGGGCGAGCACGGTATCGAGCTGTGCGGGCGGCGCGACAATCAGGTGAAAATCCGTGGCTTCCGCGTAGAGCCGGAAGAGATCGAACGCTGCCTGCGCGAGAGCCGCTTGTATCGGCAGATTGCCGTTGTCATCGACAGTCAGCGGCGCATTCTGGCGTTTCTCGCCCAGCCACAAACCGAGACTGCCCGCGACGCATTGAAGGCTCACGCCCGGCAGTTTCTGCCGGACTACATGCAACCGGGAGCGTGGACCGAACTGGCGCAGATGCCATTCGCCAGTAACGGCAAAGTCGATCGCAAGGCGCTGTTGGCATTGCCGGTGACGGTGCAGGACAGCGCTGCGAAATGCCTGCCGGCCAATGCTGACGAAGCGCTGCTTCTTGAGGTCTGGGCCGAACTGCTGGAACTGCCTACCAGCGACATTTCCACTGACGAAAGCTTCTTCAATCTCGGTGGTCATTCGATTCTGCTGTCGCGGATGTTGCTGCGCTTGCGTGAGGAATTCGGCCGAAGCATTTCGATCAATCGCTTCATCGAACTGCCCACGATCAGCAAACTGGCGACGCTGGTGCGCGGCACCGATGACAGCGCCGTGCTCAGCGCTCAGGCCATGGCCGACGCCGAGCGCGCGCTGGATATCGAACCGCTGCCGATCAGCCGCAGGGGCGATGTGCACAAGGTCATCGTCACCGGTGCCAACAGTTTTGTCGGCGTGCACATCGTCGAAGCGCTGCTCGGTTGGGGCGCCAGCGAAGTGGCCTGTCTTGTGCGCGACGGCGCCGGGCAAACGGCGGCGCAACGTTTCGCTCAGGCACTGCGCGAAAACCGTCTGGAGCACCTCGACCTGAGCCGTGTGCGGGTTTACGCAGCTGATATCAGCCGTCCGCAACTGGGCCTGGGCGATGAGGATTATCAGCGCCTGGATCGCGAGTTCGGTGCGCTGGTGCACAACGCCGCCAACGTCAACCACGTACTCGATTACGAGTCCCTGGCGGCGGACAACGTCGAGCCGATCTTCGCCCTGCTGAAGCTGTGCGAAGGGCAGCGCAAAAAGGTCTTCAACTTCGTCTCGACCCTGTCGGCATCCAGCACCGTGGATGACGCCGGCCGAGTGCTGGAACTGCCCGCCGCAGCGACGCCGCCGATCTATATTCGCAACGGCTACAACCTGTCGAAATGGGTCGGCGAACGCATTCTCGAACGGGCGCGTGAGCGCGGTGTGCGGGTCAATCTTTATCGCCCTGGCAACATCAGTTTCAACAGCCTCAGCGGCGTTTGCCAGCCGCACAAAAACCGTTTGATGCTGATGCTAAAAGGCTCGATCCAGCTCGGTCAGGTGCCGGCGTTTGCGCTGAATTTCGACCTGATGCCGGTGGACTTTCTCGCCCGCTTCATCGCCTTTCATGCCAGCCGTTATTCAGCGGATCGCGCGGTGTTCAATCTGCACAATCCCGAGCCGCTGAGCTGGGATGCCTACGTCGCGTCGTTCCGCGAAACCGGCAGCGAATTTGCGCTGGTCAGCGTCGCCGACTGGCAGCAGCAATTGAGTCGGGTCGACGCCGACAACGCGCTGTTTGGCGTGCTCGGTTTCTACCTCAACGGCTTCGAAGAAGACATCGGCGACATCTCCCTTATCGGTCACGCCAACGCCGAGGCCGGCGTGCAGCAGATGGGCGCGCACTACCCACAGAAATCCCCGGCGCTGCTGCGTCGCGGCTGCGACTACCTGAAAGAAATCAACTTCATCTGACTCATCAACAAGGAGCAACACCATGAGCAATCTGCAACCCGACACCCTGATCAAAAACCCGCAAGGCTGCCACGTTGTGTCGTCGGTGGAAGTGCCGGCGGACGCGGCAAAAGTCTGGGCGGTCGTTGGCGATTTCGCTGGCTTCGATCGATTCATTCCAGCGCTGTCGCACACCGAAATGACCGGCGAGGGCGTGTCATCGCTGCGCAAGAAAATCTTCAAGGACGGCAACGTCGTGGTCGAACAACTCAACTCGCGCGATGAACAGGCGCGGCGCATGACCTGGACGACGATCTACAACACGTTGGGGGTGGCGAATCTGTGGGCGGCGATGCAAGTGGAATCGCTGAGCGCAGGGAAGTCGCGAGTGACCTGGACGATCATTGCCGAACCGGCTGCGGGTGGGGATGGAGCATTGCCGGGGTTCAGGGATTTCGTGCAGGGGTTTGCCGATGATGCGATGGGCAATGTGCTGAAGCTGTTTGTCTAAGGCTTAGGCTTTGCGGTGATCGTCAGACCGCTTTCGCGAGCAGGCTCGCTCCCACATTTGGAATGCATTTCCCTGTGGGAGCGAGCCTGCTCGCGAAGAACGATAACGCGGTCTGCAATCTGAAAAATCAGATTTTGAAGCTGTCGACCAACTGCTTCAACCGGTTCGCCTGCTGCGACAACGCATCACAATCCTTCAACGTTTCGTTGAGGTTGGCCACGCTCTGCTGGTTCAACAGGTTGATCTGGTTGACGTCGACGTTCAGCGTTTCCACCACCGCCGTCTGCTCCTCAGTCGCAGCGGCCACCGACTGGTTCATACCGTCGATTTCGCCGATGCGCTGGGTCACGCTGACCAGACGCAGACCGGCCTGATTCGCCACCTCCACGCTCTGCTCGCTGGACGCCTGGCTGGCGTTCATCGTGCTCACCGCTTCGCGCGAGCCGACCTGCAGCGAGGTGATCATCTTGTGGATCTCTTCCGCCGATTCCTGGGTGCGATGCGCAAGGTTGCGCACCTCATCGGCGACCACGGCAAAACCGCGCCCGGCTTCACCGGCACGCGCGGCCTCGATGGCAGCGTTGAGCGCCAGCAGGTTGGTCTGCTGCGAGATGCCTTTGATCACATCGAGAATGTGGCCAATGTTGTCGGTGCTCGCGTTCAGGGTTTCGATCTGCGTGCACGACAGGCTGATCTTCTGCGACAGCTCGGTCATCGCCTGAATGGTCTGCTCGACCACCTGACGACCATCATCGGCCTGCTCGGAAGCGCCACTGGCGTGCTGCGAAGCATCCGCGGCGTTGCGCGCAATCTCCTGAGTGGCGGCGCCCAGCTGATTGATCGCCGCCGCGACGCTGTTGGTGCGTGCACTTTGCTCATCGGAACCGACGATCGAAGCGTTGGAGGAAGCCATCACCCGTTGCGACAGGTCATGTACGTGACGGGTCGCCGACGACACTTCGGAAATCGATGCGTGAATCCGTTCAACGAACTGGTTGAACGCGCTGCCCAGTTCACCGAACTCGTCTCTGCTCTCGACCACCAGACGCCGGGTCAGATCGCCCTCGCCTTGGGCAATGTCTTTCATCGCGCGGCCCATGGTGGTCAGCGGCCGCATCAACACGTTGATCAACAGGCTCAACAGCAACGCAATCGCCGCGACTGCGACAAACATGGCGATCAGCGCCGAGGTGCGGAATTGGCTGAGGGCGGCGTAGGCCTTGTCGCGATCGATCGACAGACCGATATACCACTGCGCATTCGGCAAATCGCTGACCGGAGTGAACGAGAGAATACGTTCCTGACCGTTGAGCACGACGTTCTGGTTACCCTTCTCGATGCGCACGCTGGTGTTCGGGTAGATGTCCTTGAGGTTTTTCATCACCTGATCTTTGTCCGGGCTGACGATCACCTGACCGTCGGCACTGACCAGAAATGCATGGCCGAGACCACCGAAGTCCACCGAGTTGATGATCTTCACCAGGGTTTCCAGGCTCAGGTCACCGCCGACCACACCGAGCAATTCACCGTCCTTTTTCACCGGCATGGCGATGGTCACCACCAGGCCACCGACGGCCGCCATGTACGGCGGCGTCAGCATGGTTTTATCGGCGGCCACGGCCTGCTTGTACCAAGGGCGCTGACGCGGATCGTAACCGTCCGGCATCTTCGCATCGGGACGCTGGGTGAACACACCGTTGGCCTGCCCGACATAAGTGAACTGGAAGTTCGACGTGAAGGCCGGCTGATCGACAAGACCCGGCAAGTCGGCATTCCTGCCTTGATGGGCCACGTTCTGCGCGAGGTTTTCCAGCACCAGAATGCGCCCGCTCATCCAGTTCTGCACGCTGCTGGCGGTCAGGTCACCGGCCTGTTGCACGGAGGACTGCAGGTTCTGGCGAATGGTGTTTCGCTGCAGATAATCGTTGTAGAGCGTGAACAACGCGAACGCCAGGACCACGACGCCCGAAGCGGCCAGGAGGATTTTATGGCTGAACTTGAGATTCATTTCATGGGACTTCTTATGCCAAGAGTGGGGATGCGTTTCCGGATGCAACATTCCATGTACGGCGCAGGCAGCGTTCTTCTGGCCGCTCTACTTTGGTGCACGCATTTCTCACCAGTCTGTCGGCCAGCGGCGGAGAAATCTTAGGGGCGCGTGAGAAATGAACCGGGTTTGTGCAGGATTCCCGCCGAACGGCGTGCCAGAGCGGCTGCGAGGGAATTTTTCGCATCAACATGGGGGCGACAGTTGCAAAATCTGTAACCCTTGATGACAATGCGACTAATTATCATTTGTGACGTTCGGGCTGGCGTGGTCATGTCCTCACCTGAGTTGGTCGTACAGGCGCTTTACGGTAGTCATCACGGCTGGCTCAACGCTTGGCTGCGCGCGCGGCTGGGCAACGCAGCGGATGCAGCGGATCTGGCTCAGGACACCTTCCTGCGCCTGCTGCAACGTACCGAACGCCTCGAACTGAAAGCGCCCCGAGCTTTCTTGCGAACCATCGCGCGCGGTCTGGTGATAGACCATTGGCGCCGCGAGGAAATCGAGCGGGCCTATCTGGAAACCATTGCTCACTTGCCTGAAGGCGAAGTACCTGACGCCGAATCGCGCGCGTTGGTGCTGGAACTGCTGGAAAGCATTGCGCGCATGCTGGAAGGACTTAAGCCGAAAGTGCGTCAGGCGTTTCTCCTGGCGCAGTGCGAAGGTTTGACTCACAAACAGATCGCCGAGCAGTTGGGCGTGTCGGTACGTTCAGTGGAACGCTACGTCGCCGATGCGCTGTATCACTGCTATGTGTTGCGGTATGAAAACTGATGCCTGTGGATAACCTCTCACTCGCCCGCCGCGTCGAACCGCGCCAACACGTGGTCAAGCAAGCGATTCACTGGCTGCTGCGGCTGCGCAACAACCACGGCAATTCGCGGCTGACTCGCCAATGTGAGGAGTGGCGCGCCGAGCATCATGAACATGAAATCGCCTGGCAGCGGGTGCAGTCGCTGCAAGCCGAATTGAGTTCCAGTCTGCGCGCCGTGCCGGGTGCGCAGGTCGCTTTCAACACCTTGGAAAACAGTGCGCAGGGGCTAGGCCGACGCCAGGCCTTGAAGTTGTTGACGGGCGCGCTGTTGATGGGCTCCGCCGCGTGGCTGGCCAAGGACAGCGCCGCCTGGCAGCAATGGAGTGCCGACTACGCGACGGCGACCGGCGAACGGCGCGGTTTCCAGTTGCCCGACGGCACGCGCATCGAACTCAACACCGCCAGCGCCGTGGATCTGGATTACACCGCGCAGCAGCGCCTGATCAAACTGACCCGTGGCGAGATCATCGTTACCTGCGGCGGCTCTGACGAGGGTGCGGCGACCGATCGACCGCTGCGCATACAGAATCGCCACGGCAGTTATGCGCCGGTCGATGCGCGTTTCATTTTGCGTCAGGACGATCAGTGCACGCGGCTCAGCGTTACCCGTGGCCGGGTGGTTGTTAGGGCTGGCGGTCATTCGCTTGAAGCGCTCGCCGGGCAGAGTTTTCTGGTCGATCAAAGCGGTTTGCGCGCGGCGCCGACGCCGGATATGGATGCGGGCGCCTGGCTCGACGGTTTGATTGTCACGCGCAATATGCGGCTGGGTGACTTCCTGGCTGAAGTCGCGCGTTATCGCCCCGGTTTTCTGGGATGTACGGAGGCAATTGCTGACCTGCGCCTTTCTGGGGTGTTCCGTCTGGAGGACACCGACAGGCTGCTGGCGGTCCTGCCGCAGACGCTGCCGGTGCAATTGCGTTATCGCACCCGCTGGTGGGTGACCCTGGAACGTGCGGTGTGATTATTTTTGGCGGGTTTTCGCAGGCAGTCCGGCTTAGTCAGTAAGCACTTCAACTCAGCCCCCGCGACTGCCTACGGAAATCCACAATGACTGTCCGCGCCATTTGTAAGAACCCTCTGAATTTCACTGCACCATCGGCACCGCTGCGCCATGCGGTTCGGGCAGCACTGTTGTCCTCCGCGCTGGGCGTCAGCGTATTACCAAGTCTGAGTCTGGCCGCCAACACTGCCGGCACCGAGATCAGCCACCGCTACAACATTGCTGCAGGGCCATTGGGCGAGGCATTGAATCAGTTCGCCCGGCAGGCCGGCATCACCTTGGCGATGACGCCGCAACAGACTCAAGGTCAGCAATCTCCCGGCGTGCAGGGTGAATATTCGACCGATCAGGCCTTGAGCCATTTGCTCGGCGGTACCGGACTGGAAGCCGTCAGCCAGGACGGCGGCAGCTACATCCTGCGCCCAGTCGCTGAAAGCGAAGCACTGGCCTTGCCGACCACCGACATCAAAGGTTTCGCCCTCGGCAACGCGCTGGGCAGCATGGCCGGCTACAACGCCACCCACAGCCAGATCGCCACCAAGACCAGTACCGCGCTGCTGGAGACCTCGCAAAGCGTATCCGTGGTCACACGCGAGCAAATGGATGACCAGGGTTCGCAAACCGTCTCGCAAGCGATGCGCTACACCCCGGGCGTGCTGACCAACCCGTACGGCGCCACCCATCGTTACGACTACGTGGCGATGCGCGGTTTCAACGACGGCTCGGTGGACAACATTTACCTCGATGGCCTCAAGTCGATGGGTGACAGTGGCACCTACAGCACCATGCAGGTCGATCCGTATTTCCTTGAGCGTGTGGACATTCTCAAAGGCCCGTCGTCCGTGCTGTACGGCCGTAGCTCGCCCGGCGGTCTGGTCGCGCTGACCAGCAAAAAGCCGTTGTATGAGGCCTACCATCAGGTGCAGGCCACAGTGGGGACGCAAGGCCAGCGTGGGGTTGGGTTTGACTTCAGCGGTCCGGTCGATGACGACAAGCGCATTGCCTATCGTCTGACCGGATTGAGCGATCAGTCCGACACGCAATTCGATCACAACAAGGAAAAACGCTTCGCCCTCGCGCCGACGCTGAGCATCGATTTCAGCGAAGACACCTCGCTGACCCTGCAGGCCTATCTGCAACACGATCCGGACGGTGGTTACCACGGCGGCGTTCCGGCGGACGGCACGATCCATCAGCGCAATGGCGAGCGCATCTCGCCGCGCTTCTTCGAGGGCGAACCGGGGATCGACGGCTACTCTCGTGACCAGCAGTCGTTCGGCTATCAGTTCGAACATCGCTTCAACGATGTCTTCACCGCGCGGCAGAACTTCCGCTATCTCGATTCCAAAGTGAACATGGATCAGGTCTACGCCTATGGCTGGACCACCCCGACCAGCAATGAACTGAACCGCTATTACACCGGCGGTGATGAGCGCCTGCATGCGTTCATCGTCGACAACATGCTGCAGGCCGAATTCTTCACCGGCGCGACCAAGCACACGGTCCTGATGGGCGCGGATTATCAACGGCGCAAAACCGTGGTCGACTGGACCAGCGGTGGCCTCGCGCCAATCAATGCGTTCAATCCGGTGTACGGTAACTCAGCGATCGAGATGTACGGCGACACCAGCTATCTGCGTCGTCTGGAGCAGACCGGTGTGTATCTGCAAGACCTGATCGAGATGGACAAATGGCGCTTCTCGCTGGGCCTGCGTCAGGACTGGGTCGAGACATCCGATGAAAACCGCATCGCCGAAGCGGGGCGGCCGGTGGGTACAGAGATCAATGATCGGCGCACGAAACTCACTGGGCGTGCCGGCGCTTTATACCTGTTTGATAACGGTCTGGCGCCATACATCAGCTACTCCGAGTCGTTTAACCCGAACTCCTATGCCGACAGCGCCGGCAATCCACTGGCCCCCACCGATGGCACGCAGTGGGAAGTCGGCTTGAAGTATCAGCCGCCGGGCACTGACAACCTGTTTACCGCCTCGCTGTTTCGCATCGATCAGGAAAACCTCGCGACCAAACTACCGCAGGAGAACTTCTATCGCGCGGTCGGCGCCGTACGCTCGCAAGGTCTGGAACTGGAAGCGCATATGCAACTGACCGATAACTTCAAAGTACTCGGCAGTTACACCTTCACTGATATCGAATATTCCAAATCGATGATCAGTACTTTGAGCACGCCCACTGATGTAATCGAGAACAAGGGCAACTCGCCAACTCAAGCGCCGCGCCACATGGCCTCGCTGTGGGCTGACTACAAGTTCGACAGCGCCGCACTTGATGGCCTGCGCTTGGGTGGTGGGGTGCGCTATGTTGGCTACAGCTGGGCCGATGCGGAGAACACGATGAAGGTGCCGTCTTACACGCTGTTCGATGCCTCGATTGGTTATGACCTGGGCAAGGTCGGCTTGAAAGGTGTGGATGTACGGCTCAACGCGAACAACCTGACCAATGAATCCTATGTCGCGTCCTGCGCCAGTCTGAACTTCTGCTACATGGGCGAAGAACGCAACGTAGCGGCGACCGTCAGCTATCAGTTCTAAAGCTATGTCCTGTGCATAAAAAAGCCAGCCCCTGCTATCAGGGGCTGGCTTTGTCGTTTCTTCGGGGTGTTTTGTATGCGTGCGTTTCTGGTTTTGTTGCATCGGTACATTGGCTTGGCCACTGCGACGTTTTTATTGTTGGCCGGGCTGACCGGCAGTGTGCTGGCGTTTAATCACGAACTCGATGAATGGCTGAATCCGCAGTTCTACGAGGCGACGTCAGTGGGTGAGCGCTTGTCGCCGGGCGCGTTGGTAGATGCGGTGCAGACTGCACATCCGAAACTGCAAGTCTGGTACATGGAGTATCCCCATGAGACGGGGCATACGGCGCTGCTGGCGGCCGTTCCTCGTAAAGATCCAGCAACGGGCCAGCCGTTCGATGAGCGCAATCAGGTGTTCTATCTGGACCCGATCAGCGCGGAGCAAAAAGGCGCGCGCTACTGGGGTGAATGCTGTTTTCAACGAGAGAACTTCATCCCGTTCATTCTGGAGTTTCACTACAACCTGACATTACCGGGTAACTGGGGATTGCTGTTGATGGGCCTGGTGGCGATCGCGTGGGTGATCGACTGCTTTGTCGCATTGTTCCTGACCTTGCCGCGCGGCAAGCCCTTCTGGAAGAAGTGGGCGACTGCTTGGAAGGTCAAAGGCGGGCATGCCTACCGCTTGAACTTCGATCTGCATCGCGCCGGAGGATTGTGGTTGTGGCTGCTGCTGTTACCGATCGCCGTCAGCAGCGTAGCGATGAACTTGCCGAGCCAGGTGTTCAAGCCTGCAGTTTCGTTGTTTTCGTCCATCGAGCCGAGCGTTTATGAAGCCAGAGGACGAATGCCCGCCAATCAACTAGGGACGACACAGCTAAGTTATCAACAGGCGTACGAAAGGGCATTGCAGGAAGGGAAACGATTAGGACTGACGGCGGCAATCGGCGAGTTGTATTACAGCTTTGAGTACAACTTCTACGGTGCAGGGTTTGGACAGCACGATACGGACGCACACGGTAAATCCTGGTTGTTCTTTCACGGTACTGATGGTCGATTATTGGGACAGGAGATCGCGGGACAGGGCACGCTTGGAGAGCAGTTCTATCGACTCCAGTTGCCCATACATGGGGGACGGATCATCGGGGTGACAGGGCAGGTAATGATCGCGGTACTGGGTGTGTTGATTGCGGGGTTGTCAGGGACGGGCGTTTACATTTGGTGGCGCAAGTGGCAGGCAAGACGCAGCAGCAAGAGTCGCAGAACGGCCTGATCTTTCGTACACGCTTAAATGACAAAACCCCTGTCTGCGTTAGCAGACAGGGGTTTCGGAATTCAATCTTGACGATGACCTACTCTCACATGGGGAAACCCCACACTACCATCGGCGATACATCGTTTCACTGCTGAGTTCGGGATGGGATCAGGTGGTTCCAATGTTCTATGGTCGTCAAGAAATTCTTTATCTGGCCCGTCAACACGGTAACACGCCAGCAAAAACAGGAACTTCTACTAAAACAAAACCCCAACTGCTTTCGCAATTGGGGTTTCGGAATTTAATCTTGACGATGACCTACTCTCACATGGGGAAACCCCACACTACCATCGGCGATGCATCGTTTCACTGCTGAGTTCGGGATGGGATCAGGTGGTTCCAACGCTCTATGGTCGTCAAGAAATTCGGGTACTGACTCGTGACCGGATGGCCTCGCTTCAGCAAATTGGGGATGTGACAGCTGTCGGTGTTTGTGCGTTTCGAACTTTCGGTTCGTTTCGTCTTCACACACCGCAATCTGGCTTTTAAGCGCAAATT
>NZ_QFZZ01000016.1 GCF_005233515.1 Pseudomonas sp. CFBP13508 | reverse complement strand
GCCGACCGCGTGCCTACCGGCCCGGTTACTCCGGGCACTTTCACCGGCACGTTCGGGACGTTGGTTTTGAACGCCGACGGCACTTACACCTACACGCTCAATACCAGCGATGCCGATTTCAAAGCCTTGACCGGCGGCGGTAACGGCACGGAAACCTTTGCCTACACGATCACCGATGCCGACGGCGATTCCAGCACTGCCAATCTGGTTCTGCAGATTCACAACAACGACGACCCGGTGCTGCTCAACGGCCTCGACGTCAACGGTGGCGAACTCACCGTCTACGAAAAAAATCTCAGCGACGGCACCAGCCCCAACACCCCGGCGCTGACCCAGAACGGCACTTTCACCGTCAGCGCTCTCGATGGTCTGCAGACCCTCACAGTCGGCGGCATCGCCGTGATCACCAATGGCGTGGCCGCAGGCTTCCCGCAATCAATTGTCACCCCGCTGGGCAGCACCTTGACCATCACCGGTTATGACCCGGCGACCGGCGTGGTCAGCTACAGCTACACCCTGGCCGACAACGAAGCTCATCCAACCGCCAATGGCGCCAACAGCCTCACCGAGAACTTCGACGTCGTCGCGACTGACACCGACGGCAGCACCGCCAGCGGTCAGATCAACGTCAACATCGTCGACGATTTGCCGACCGCCCATGCGGACGCGGCTTCGGTGGCTGAGGGCGGCACCGTCAGCGGCAACGTACTCAACAACGATATCGGCGGCGCGGATGGTCCTGCGGTTACCGGTGCAGTGGTCGGCGTGCGTGCCGGTGCCGACACCTCGACTTCGGCCATTGGCGGACTCAATTCGCAGATCAACGGCACCTACGGCTACCTCACGCTTGATGCCAACGGCAACGCCATTTATCACAGCAATCCGAACACGGTGAACGGCCCGGGCGCGGTGGATGTGTTCACCTACACCGTGCGCGATGCCGACGGTGACGAAAGCACCACGACCATCACCATCGACGTCTACAACAGCTGCCTGAAAGCCGTCAGCGACACTGACGTCACCGTCTACGAAAAGGCCCTCGACCTGAACAAGGATGGCCTGGATCTGGCGGCGGGCAGCGTGGTCGGCAGCGATCCGAACAGCCCTGGCGAAACCGCTTCCGGCACCTTGGTCGGCTCGGTCACCGGTGCGGTCGGCGCGATCAGTTATGCGCTGGTCGGCAGCGCCACCGGCACTTATGGGCAGATCGTCCTCAACGCCAATGGCACTTACACCTACACGCTGACTTCGCCAGCGACCACCACGCCGCACGCCGACGATGGCGCCAACAGCCTGAGCGAAACCTTCACCTATCAGGCCACCGATTCGCTTGGCAATGTCGTCACCAGCAGCATCGTTGTCAGCATCGTCGATGACGTGCCGAAAGCGCTGAATGACAGCAATGCCGACAACGCGACCGAAGCCCAGCTGACCCTGACCGGCAACGTTCTCGACAATGATGTGCAAGGCGCCGACCGCGTCGCTAGCGGCCCGGTGACTGCCGGTACTTTCACTGGCACTTACGGCACGCTGGTGCTCAACGCCAACGGCACTTACACCTACTCGCTGGACGCCAATGACGCCGACTTCAAAAACCTCCACGGCGGCGGCAACGGCACTGAAACCTTCACCTACACCATCACCGATGCCGACGGCGACACCAGCACCGCCAACCTGGTGCTGAACATCCATAACAACGACGATCCGGTGTGCCTCGACGGCCTCGATGTGAAGGGCGGCGAGATCACCGTCTACGAGAAAAACCTCAGCGACGGCAGCAGCCCCGACACCTCGGCGCTGACCCAGAGCGGCAGCTTCACCGTCACTGCGCTTGATGGCCTGCAAACCCTCACGGTCGGCGGCATTGCGGTGATCAGCAATAGCGTCGCCGCCGGTTTGCCGCAATCGGTGGTCTCGCCACTGGGCAGCACCTTCACCATCACCGGTTACGATCCGGCCTCCGGCGTGGTCAGCTACAGCTACACCCTGGTCGACAATGAAGCTCATCCGAACGCCAACGGTGCCAACAGCCTCAGCGAGAGCTTCGACGTGGTCGCCACTGATACCGATGGCAGTACCGCCAGCGGTCAGATCAACGTCAATATCGTCGATGACCTGCCGAGCGCCAATCCGGATGCGGCTTCGGTCGCGGAAGGCGGCACCGTCAGTGGCAACGTCTTCGCTAACGATAGTGGCGGCGCTGACGGTCCGGCGGTTTCCGGTGCCGTGATCGGCGTGCGTGCCGGTGCCGATACCTCCACTTCAGCCGTCGGCGGTTTGAATTCGCAGATCAATGGTACCTACGGCTACCTCACCCTCGATGCCAACGGCAACGCCGTCTATCACAGCAATCCGAACGTGGTGAACGGCCCGGGCGCGGTGGATGTATTCACCTACACCGTGCGCGATTCCGACGGCGATGAAAGCACCACCACCATCACCATCGATGTGCATGACAGCTGCCTGGTCGCCGTCAGCGACACCGACGTCACCGTCTATGAAAAAGCCCTCGACCTGAGCAAGGATGGCACTGACCTGGCCCCCGGCACAGTCACCGGCAGCGATCCGGGCAATACCGGCGAAACCGCCAGCGGCACGCTGGTCGGTTCGGTCAGTGGCGGCAGCGGCGCGATCACTTACACCCTGGTCGGCAACGCCACCGGCAGCTACGGACAACTGCAGCTAAACGCCGACGGCACCTACACCTACACGCTGACGTCGGCAGCGAAAACCGCGCCGAGCGCCAACGACGGGCCGAACACCCTGAGCGAAACGTTCACCTACAAAGCCACCGATGCACTGGGCAACAGCACCACCAGCACCCTCGTGGTGAACATCGTCGACGACGTGCCGAAAGCCGTTGCCTCGGATCGCTCGGTTACCGCAGTGGAGATCGATTCGAACATCCTCATCGTCCTCGACATCTCCGGCAGCATGGCCGATCCCTCTGGGGTGCCGGGCCTGTCGCGGCTGGCACTGGCCAAGCAGGCCATTGGCGCCTTGCTCGACAAGTACGATGATCTGGGCGATGTGAAAGTGCAGTTGGTGACGTTCAGCAGCAATGCCGCCGACCGCACCACGGTGTGGGTCGATGTCGCTACTGCCAAGACATTGCTCGCCGGCCTCAACGCCGGCGGCGGCACCAACTACGATGCCGCCGTGGCGGTGATGCAGACCGCGTTCAACACCTCCGGCAAACTCACCGGGGCACAGAACGTCGGCTACTTCTTCTCCGACGGCAAGCCCAACGAGGGCGACATCGGCACGGCTGACGAGGCCGCTCTGAAAAACTTCCTCGATGCCAACAACATCAAGAACTACGCCATCGGCCTGGGTGACGGCGTAAGCAATGCCTACCTCGATCCGCTGGCCTACGATGGCATCAGCCACACCAACACCAACGCCGTGGTGGTCACCGATCTCAACCAGCTCAACTCGGTGCTGTCCGGCACTGTTCAAGGCGCGCCGGTCACCGGTTCGCTGCTGGGTGACGGTGGTTCGTTCGGCGCTGATGGCGGTTTTATCAAGTCGATCATGGTCGACGGCACCACCTACACCTACGATCCGAAAGCCCTCAGCGGCCAGGGTTCGTTGACCGCGAGCGGCGGCGCCAACCACGGCACCTTCAATACCGCCAACAACTCCGTAAGCATCGCCACCAACAACAGCGGCACGCTGGTGGTCAATCTCGACACTGGTGAATACAGCTACACCTCGCAGAAAACCACCGCAGTGGTGATCACCGAAAACATCGGCTTCACCGTGAGCGACAACGACGGCGATCTGGCCAGCTCAACGTTGACCGTGAAAGTGATTCCCAACGCGCCGCCAGTAGCGATGGACGATCACGTCATCACCAACGTGCTGTCGGGCAACATCGTGGTGCCAGGTGAGCTGTTGCTGGCCAACGACACCGATCCGAACGGCGACAGTCTCAGCGCCACGCCAACCAGTTTCAACACCGGATGGGTGTCGAAAGCGGCGGACTTCACCGGCAGCGGCCTGATCGGCTTCACTAACCAGAGCAACAGCGCGGCCAATCAGAACCTGGCCAACGTGCGCAGCGCCTTCAGCGCCAATGCTGCGACCATGACTGCCGTGCTGGTGGTCAGCGGTTATCTCGGCATGGTGAGCAACAGCAATGCCAACGATGAAGACCGCATTACCGTGAACCTGCGCCAGGGCGAAACCCTCAACCTTGATCACAATCTGGACGCCGGTCGGATCAGCATGGAGTACTCGCTCAACGGCGGCGCCTACACCGCGCTGGCGGACGGGCAAACGCTTACCGCCTCGGCGGACGGCGTCTACCAGATCCACATCACCAATATTGGTAACAGCGGCGGCAACCCCAACGCCGCGGAAAACTACCAACTGACCATGACCCTCAACTACGCCGGGGCCCATGACATCACACCGGACTACCACGGCACTTACACCGCCAACGACAACCACGGCGGCAGCGACACGGCCAACGTCAGCATCAGCTATCAGGACGGCCACACCCTGACCGGCACTGCTGGCGACGATGTGCTGGTGGCAGGCAGCGGCAACAACGTGATCAACGCCGGCGAAGGCAACGACGTGCTCACCGCAGGCTCCGGCAACAACGAAATGCACGGCGACGGCGGCAACGACTTGCTCTACAGCGGTGCCGGCAACGACCTGCTCGACGGCGGCACTGGCAGCGACACCGCCAGCTACGCCCACGCCACGGCCGCTGTCACCGTCAATCTCGGCCTGCTCGGTGCGCAGAACACCCTCGGCGCCGGCACCGACACATTGACCGGTATCGAAAACCTGATCGGCTCGAACTTCAACGACAGCCTCACCGGCGACGGCAACAACAACGTGATCAACGGCGGCCTCGGCAACGACTTCCTCAATGGCGGCGCTGGCGATGACTTGCTGATCGGTGGCATGGGCAACAATACGCTGACAGGCGGGGCAGGGGCTGACACCTTCCAATGGCTCAAGGGCAACAGCGGTCACGACCTGATCACCGACTTCACCCCCGGCACCGACAAACTCGACCTGTCGCAACTGCTGCAAGGCGAAAACGCCAGCACCGCGTCGCTGGACGACTATCTGCACTTCACCGTCAGCGGCAGCGGCGCCTCGGTGATGACCAGCATCGACGTCAGCGCCATGGCCGGCGGCACGCCGAACCAGACTATCGACCTGGCCGGCGTCAACCTCGCCAGCCACTACGGCGTGACACCCGGCGCAGGCGGCATGGTGGCTGGGGGGCATGACACGGCGACGATCATCAGCGGGATGCTTAATGATCATTCGCTGAAGGTGGATACGGTTTGACCTGAGATCTGAAACGACAAAACCCGCCGCCCCGGTTGTTTCGGGGGCGGCGGGTTTGTGTGTCTGGGCAGATGTGAGATCGTTCCCGCGCTCTGCGTGGGAATGCAGCCCGAGACGCTTTCCCCCATCCACAGCTGGACAGCGGAGCGTCCCTTGAGGCATTCCCACGCAGAGCATAGGAACGATCATCGTGAGGCTTGCTGCTGCGGCAACTCCAGATTATCCAGCACCCGATTGGGCGGATGCTGGCGTAGCTGTAGGCCAAAGCGCAAGGATATGTAGCCTGAGAGGTGTATCTGCGAGTGTCTTTTAAACAGTTGGTGAATTCGAAAGGGTGTGTCGAATGGCGGTAGAGAATGGCAGGTGTTCAGTATTCTGGATTTCGTCCTGAAGGAATGTCGCCACGTCGTCTGGCGAAAGATCTCCGGCCAGATCCATCAGATCCTGGGCAGTTTTCAGGTGGGGGCGGATAGCCTCGCGTCTCATCGCCCGCAAGGCTCCGTTTTGCGCATCCAGATTGTATATTCGCAGCGTCTCGACGGCGCGAATTCGCGATTGATCATTCAGATTGGCAAGTGGGCTGATCGTGCCGTCACTGACAAAAAGCAGAAAATCGTCCGGATCATCTTCGTCAGGTTTGAGCAGGTTGCGGTGATCGTAGGGAGGGCAATTGTCCTTGAATTTCCCGCAGGCTTCTTCGCGACAACATGAGTGGAAGAGATTGGTCCACTCGAAAGTACCTTGTGGGTATCCGTGTCTTTGTCGGAAGTGCTCGATATGCGAATTGCCCGGTGTGCTGATATCTGCTTCGCAGTATGCGCAACGTGTGTCTTGCATCGATTGAAGGCACTGCCGGATCTGCTCTTTATCCGTGTGCATCATATCAGCCCATCTATCTGATCCATGCTGATAGTTCGCTAGACAGGTTGGAGCCGTACCTCGAATCAACTTCCGCATGCTTGAGATTTCCTTATTTTTGCGTCAGTTGTTTGCGCTTGAATTTTTCAAGTCGAATCAACCGATTACAATCAAGCATGTCAGGGTGTTCAGCGCCGAAATGCATATCCAGGAACTCGCGCAGCAACAAGCCTTGTTGCGATTCATGATGATCTTGCTGAATCAACGCTTTGTAGTCACTCAATTTGCGCGAAGGCTCATTGTCCGGGGTAGGGTCAATGCCCATCACGTAGGCCAGGACCTGAGAGCTGGCGACCCCCTGCGTTTGTTGTTCGACGTTGCTGATTCTGACTTGCTGCGATTTATCGTCAGTTACCGTGTGCAGGATACGAATGCATTTAGCCTCAACGGATGAAATCACCTGCGGACTATGCGTAGTCACAACGAACTGAATGTTCGCAAATGCGCCAAGCAAATCAGGTACGACTGTTTGCTGCCACTCTGGGTGAAGGTGCATATCGATCTCGTCGATCAACACTACACCAGTGCATTCGCGCGGCGCGGTAATGCCAAGGTGAGGGTTCAGCTTGATGCAGCGATAGGCGATATCCGCCGCCAGGGCAACAATATTGCGGATACCGTCGCTAAGTTGGCTGACTTTCAGCGTCCCGTGGACTGGATGCTCCAGTACCAGATCCGCGAACTCACTGCTGTAAGCCAGATTTCGCCATCCGGTTCGGGATTCAAGCATTGAGTTGACTGCGGCCTGGATGGCTTTGACCGGATTCAAGAACTCATCTTTGACTTCAGAACTGCTTCGTCCGCGTTCCAGGCTGCGAATCTGCTCTTCACGATAGCTGCGAAAGATTCGCGTATACCATTTGCTGAACTGTTTGTAATTGGATGCCGGATCAAGACTGTCTCGGTAACCATAGGTCCTCGAGAACTCAGCGTTATCGATTGCCTCTGACCCCGGAGTGTTATCCCTCCAGAGACGACTCGTACCGTAGTAAGCGAGTACGGGTAGTTCGATCGTTTCGGTAACGTCATTCAAAGCGTTAGCAAATATGCGCCGCTGCAGGTTTCTGGCGCTGTTTTCCAGAGCCCTTGCGCCTTTGTCGCTACGGGTTTTAGTCCCTTTGCGGATACTGATGCGACTGCGCGACCAATAACTTTCGGCACCCTTGAAGTCAGCATGCGCCGTCAAACGAGCGGGAAGAGAGGGCTCCATCTGATGCGCATCGACCGGACGTAAGAAGACGTCGTCAGACTGGATACCCGTCAGAGGCGCGTTGCCCAAATCAAAACCGCGTACAAACGGCCACAACGCAATCTTGATGGCATCCAGCAAACTCGTCTTGCCCTGACCGTTACGTGCGACCAGCAATGTCAGCTGTTTATCCAGTTCGAGTGTCAGCGCGGGGAAGCAGCGATAGTTTTCCAGTTCGAGCCTGATCAGTTTCAAAGACGTTCCTCCATGTGGACCGATGTCAGGCTACGGCAGGGGCAGTATTTGCGTCGGCCAACGTGGCGCAAATTCTACTGTTATTGAATTCAGGTGAATACCTGCTCACTGCTAACGGCATGTGTCAGGATTTGCGCAACGTCTTCTGCCGCAAAATATAGACCGTCACCAGCACGGCACTGGTCAGCATGAACCCTCGCGCCCAAACCAGCGGCACCAGATAGCACGAGAACAGGATGCTCGCCCACATCAGCCCGATCGCGTAGACCTTGCCTTTGAGCGGGATGCCGTTGCCTTCGAGGTAGTCGCGAATCCATGGCCCCAGCCGTGGGTGTTCGACCAGCCAGCGATAGAAGCGTGGTGAGCTGCGCGCGAAGCAGGCTGCGGCGAGCAGGAGGAAGGGGGTGGTGGGCAGGACCGGCAGGAAGATGCCGATCACCCCCAATGCCACGCTGAGCCAGCCGATGGCCAGCAGGACGTAGCGCAACATCAGGGGGCGGTTGCCTATGGGGTTGTCCATAGGCCGGGTCTTAGTGGTGACGAGGCTTGAGGATCGCCGGTTTTTCGTCGGGGGCCTGGCACAGCAGGTACAGCGCGGTCAGGGCTTCCGGGATCTGCACGATCATGTCGTCCATCAGATTGGCGTCCTTGGCGATGTCTTCGAACTCAGGCTGTTCGTCGAACAGGCCGGAGCCGACCATGATCGGCAGGAGCATTTCGCTGACTTCTTCTTCGGCGGTTTCAAACCAGGCCGCTTCGCGCAGGAATACGCCTTCCATGAAGCCGATGCACCAGCCACGCAGTTCGGAGTCGTCCGGCTCTTCGCCCAGATCCAGTTCGCACGGCAATTCGAATTCTTCATCCGAGGCCAGTTGGCGAGCGATGTGCGCTTTGAGGCCGATCAGTGTGGCTTCGATTTCGGCACGCTGGGCTTCGTCGGTGTAATGCGGCTCTTCGGCGAACAGCGCGTCGATCCACTCGCGCTCCGGAACGTCTTCGGAGCAGATCGACAGCGCGGTCAGGTAACCGTGGGCGGCGACGTAATCCAGCGCCTCGTCGTGCAGCTCGTCGGCGTCGAGGAAGACTTGCAGGCGGGTCAGTTGCTCAGCGAAGGACATTACGGGGCTACCTTGGGGAATAAACAATGCGGGAATTCTAGGCCTTCTTGCGCGCTCTAGCCAGCCGCTTGGCAGATTTGCCCGAATTACCGGCCTTACTGGAAAGATGAATAACCCTGTGGGAGCGAGCCTGCTCGCGAAGGCGGTGTATCAGGCACTTTTGCATCGACTGACAGGTCGCTTTCGCGAGCAGGCTCGCTCCCACAGGGTTTTGTGTGTGGCAGGTTTATCAGGTGTCTTCTCAGCGGCACCCTCTGCGGCGAAGGCCTCGGGTATACTGCCGCGTTTTGCGATCCCTGCCGGCGCTGCGCTGGTCATGCAATGTGTTCTTACGTTTTGTTTAAGCAGCCGAAGCTGCTCTGAACCAGCCTGAGCAGGGATGTATCGGTAGATTTTTGGAGTTTTTATGCTCGAACAGGCTCAACGCGTCCTCAAGGACATCTTCGGCTACGACAGTTTCCGTGGCCGTCAGGGTGCGATCATTGAGCGCGTGGCCAGCGGCGGTGATGCGCTGGTGCTGATGCCTACCGGTGGCGGCAAGTCGTTGTGCTTCCAGGTGCCGGCGCTATTGCGTGAAGGTCTGGCGGTGGTCGTGTCGCCGTTGATCGCGCTGATGGACGATCAGGTCGCCACCCTTGAAGAACTGGGCGTGGCCGCCGCTGCGCTGAACTCCACGCTGAGTGCCGAGCAGCAGCGCGACCTCGCTCTGCGGATCAAACGCGGCGAAGTGAAAATGCTCTATCTCGCACCGGAGCGTCTGGTCCAGCCGCGCATGCTGGCGTTCCTGCAAAGCCTGGAAATCGCCCTGTTCGCCATCGACGAAGCGCATTGCGTTTCGCAATGGGGCCACGATTTCCGCCGCGAATACCTGCAACTGGGTCAATTGGCCGAGCTGTTCCCCAACGTTCCGCGCATCGCTCTCACCGCGACCGCCGACAAGCGCACCCGCGAAGAAATCGTCGATCGCCTGCACCTGCAGAACGCCGAACGCTTCCTGTCGAGTTTCGATCGCCCAAACATCTTTTATCGCATCGTGCCCAAGGAACAGCCGCGCAAACAGTTGCTGGCGTTCCTCGCCGAGCGGCGCAGCGATGCCGGCATCGTGTATTGCCTGTCGCGCAAGAAGGTCGAAGAAGTTGCGGCGTTCCTCAGCGAACAGGGTTTCCCGGCGCTGCCGTATCACGCCGGTCTGCCCAACGATTTGCGCGCCTATCACCAGAAGCGCTTCCTCAACGAGGAAGGCCTGATCATGGTTGCCACGGTGGCGTTCGGCATGGGCATCGACAAGCCCAACGTACGCTTTGTCGCGCACCTTGATCTGCCGAAATCCCTTGAGGCTTATTACCAGGAAACCGGGCGCGGCGGCCGTGACGGGCTGCCGGCGGATGCGTGGATGGCTTACGCTCTGCAAGACGTGGTGATGCTCAAGCAGATGCTGCAGAACTCAGAAGGCGACGAACGGCATAAACGTCTGGAGCAGCACAAGCTCGACGCCATGCTCTCGCTGTGCGAAGAGACCCGCTGCCGGCGTCAGGCGTTGCTGGCCTATTTCGATGAAGACATGCCCGAGCCATGCGGGCACTGCGACAACTGTGTCGACGGCGTGCAGACCTGGGACGCCACCGAGCCTGCACGTCAGGCGTTGTCGGCGATTTTCCGCACCGGTCAGCGTTATGGCGTCGGGCATCTGGTCGACGTGTTGCTGGGCAAGGACAACGAAAAGGTGCGCAGCTTCGGCCATCAGCATTTGTCGGTGTTTGGCGTGGGCAAGGCGTTGAGCGAGAGCGAGTGGCGCTCGCTGTTCCGCCAGTTGGTGGCGCGTGGCTTGGCCGATGTCGATCACGAGGGTTATGGCGGTCTGCGCTTGAATGACAGTTGCCGGCCTTTGCTCAAAGGCGAAGTGAAGCTGGAACTGCGCCGCGACCTGAAACCGCAAGTCACCGCCAAGACCGGCAGCAAGAGCCAGGCCAGCCAACTGGTGCGCGGCGAAGAACGCGAACAGTGGGAAGCCTTGCGCGCACTACGGCGCAAGCTTGCCGAAGAACACGGCGTGCCGCCATATGTCATCTTCCCCGACTCGACGCTGCTGGAAATGCTCCGCAGCCAGCCGACCTCGCTGGCGGAGATGGCCCGGGTCAGCGGCGTCGGCGCGCGCAAGCTGGAACGCTACGGCGAAGCCTTCCTCGAAGTGCTCGGCGGCGAGGCGGAGGCGCCGAAGGTGGTCGCCGATGTCCGTCACGAGTTGATCATCCTGGCCCGCGCCGGCATGACCCCGCTGCAGATCGCCGGGCAGTTGCAGTGCTCGGAGAAGAACGTCTACGCCATGCTCGCCGAAGCCATCGGCAAGCAGCAGTTGTCGCTGGAGCAGGCGCTGGACTTGCCTGAGGAACTGATGGGCGAAGTGCAGGACGCGTTCCTCGATGGTGAGGGCGAGTTGCCGTCCGTCGCTGAAGTGGCGGAATTGTTTGCCGGGCGTGTGCCTGAAGGCGTGCTGTATTGCGTGCGGGCGGCGTTGCAGTCTGAATTCGAGATGTAATCTGGCCCGACCCCTCATCGGAACGCCGCCCGCCCAGCCCTCTCCCCGAGGAGAGGGAGCCGACCGCGGTGTCTGGTGTCATATGTCGACCCGCAAAATCGAGTCGATTATGGATTCAGCACAGCGCTGTCAGGTCGGCGAATTTTAAGAGCATCCCCACTCAGTTCCCTCTCCCTCTGGGAGAGGGCCAGGGTGAGGGGCTTTTGATCTTCGCGCAGTTGTAACGATTCAGTACAGAGCGACTCTTGCCTATAACTGCCGCCCATGCTTAGCTGACTAATAATTAGATTTTCCGTATTTTCAGTCTAACCGTGAGTGTTTTATGCCGTTAACCGATCAACATCGCTTTGGTATGCAACTGGCCCAGATGTCTCGTGGCTGGCGTGCCGAACTGGATCGTCGTCTCGCCGGGCTGGGCCTTTCACAGGCGCGCTGGCTGGTGCTGCTGCACCTGGCGCGTTTTGAAGAGGCGCCGACCCAACGCGAACTGGCGCAGAGTGTCGGCGTCGAAGGCCCGACCCTGGCGCGCTTGCTCGATAGTCTGGAGAACCAGGGACTGGTGCAACGCCAATCCGTGATGGAAGACCGTCGGGCGAAAAAGATCGTTCTCTGCGCACCTGCGCTGCCCCTGATCGAACAGATCGAAACCATTGCCACGCAGCTGCGCCACGAATTGTTCGAAGGCGTCGACGAGGCGGATTTGAAGGTGTGCATGCGCGTGCACGGGCACATTCTGGCCAACCTGGAAAAATCTTGAGGCACATCCCGGCAGCGATTTTTTGAGAGATCGCGCTGAGCGGACTATAAGAACTACTGGGCAATATCGTGTTCGTACCGGATGTGCGAACGCATAGAAACCGGTTTTGCTTATTTAAGGGATGCTCATGCTCGCAAGTCGGCACGTGCTGCGCGGGGGCGCCAAATGGCTGCTGCTCGCTGGCGTATTCAGCTATTCGACCTGGTCGATGGCGTTGGGGTTGGGCGAAATCACTGTTCACTCAGGCCTCAATCAGCCGTTCAAGGCCGACATCGCGCTGGTCGATGTCGGCACTTTGACGCAAAACGATCTCTCGGCCAGCCTGGCCTCGGCCGATGAATTCGGCCGGGCCGGCGTCGAGCGGGTGTTCTTTCTCAACGATCTCAAGTTCACTCCGATCCTGCGCGGCAGCCGCCAGATGATCCGGGTGACCTCGGATAAGCCGGTCAACGAACCCTTCCTGAATTTCCTCGTGCAACTCGATCAGCCCAACGGCCGTCTGCTGCGCGAGTACACCGTGCTGATCGATCCGCCGGGCTCGCCTGGCATCGTGCCCGCCACCGACGAGCCGGATCCTCGCCCGCAATCTTCTGAATTTCCAACCGTCGAACCGGTTACCGCGCCGCCCCAGGCTGCCCAGGGCAAACGCACTGCCGCGCCTGTGCCGCCAACGCCAGCGGCAGTTGCCAACGATGCGCAGGCCGAGCAACTGGCCGCCAGCGTGCTGCTGACCCAGCAGTTGCAAAAGACCATCGACGAACAGAACCTCAGGCTGCAAGAGCAGCAAGTGCAGATTGCCGACGGCAAGAAGCAGATCGACGACTTGCAAACCCGCTTGGCCGAAGTGCAGAAAGCACCGCCACCGCCCGTGGTCGCGCCGGTTCCGGTCGCTGTTTCAGATCCGGTCGAGTCAACAGACGAGGGGCTGAACTGGCCATTGCTCGGTGGACTGATATTGCTGCTGGGGGTGCTGGCAGCGTTGCTCATACGCCGCCGTCAGCAACGTTCGACAGCAGATGGCACGGCGCTGCCGCTATTGCCGGTGAGCGCCGAAGACGACGTCGATGAGCCCGAACTGCAGCAATCCGTCGGTTCGCACGCGGGCGCCGATCATCGCGACGAACCCGGTGCCGGCGACGTGCTGGAGGCCGTGGGCATCTATCTGGCCTACGGCCGCCTCAGCGAAGCCTCCGGCATGTTGCGCGATGCCTTGCACAAGGAACCGGAGCGCACCGATCTTGGTTTGCAGCTCCTTGAAGTACTGGGGCGGCAGGGCGACAGCGACACTTATGAACAGCAGGAAAAACATCTGCGTGCCCTCGGTGTTGATGACCGCGAACTGGTCGAAGCACGCGCGCGCCATCCAAAACTGGCGGGCGCCGCATCGGCGTTGGCAACACCGCCAGTGGCGCCCGAGCTGCCCGTGGCCACGGCAGCGACCGTCGGTGCGCCGCTCGCATCGACGCTCAGCCCCGCGGAGGATGATTTCGAATTGAATCTGGGAGAGCTGTCGATGGATTCAAATTGGGATCTCAACGACAGCCGCGTCGATTCCGCCGCACCGCCGATCGATGATCCGGAACTGGGCACCAGCCTGTCAGTGCTGCCTGTCGATTTTGAACTGCCACAGGCTGCATCTGGCGAAGAAGCCGAACTTGAATGGATCCCCGAGCCCGACGCCCAGCCGCTCGACGATGACTTCCTCAATGAGTTCGGCGATCCCGAGACGTCGCTGGTGCTGGAACCTCTGGATCTGCAATTACCCGAGTCCACCGAAACCGAAACCGACACCGAAGCCGCCGGCAAGCTCGAACAGGCGCAAACCTGTATCGACGACGGCGACATCGACAGTGCGATCGCGCTGCTCAATGAGTTGCTCAGGGAAGGGGACGAGCCGTTGAAGCAGACGGCAAGGACGTTGTTGGCGGGGATTCGCTGAGCGCCAACGGATTCGGGTTCATCCTGGACCGCTTTCGCGAGCAGGCTCGCTCCCACAATGGAATGCGCTCTCCCTGTGGGAGCGAGCCTGCTCGCGAAGGCGTCAGATCGGCCAACACCGTCTCACGTCAGAACGTCTGCCCCAGATTCAGATAAACCGCCTGCTCATCCGCATCATTCAACCCATAAGTGAAATTCAACGGCCCCAGCGGCGTATCGAAGCCGATAAACACACTCGCGGCATTGATGTAGCCGCTGTCGAATTCATTGTCGTTGTTCCACGCCCGACCGCGCTCCAGCGAGGCGCCGGCGTACAGCGGGAAGTCCAGTGGCAGGTATGAGCGCGGCGTCAGGCGACGGTAATACACAGCGCGCATCAGGCTGACGTTCTGCCCGGACAGCGCATCCTCACGGAACCCCGACAACTGCCGCGCGCCGCCGAGCAGGAAGCTCGAAGTCACCACGTTGGCATCGTCCAGCGTCCGACCGTAGCGCCCGCCGAGTATCAGCGTATCCGGCCCGTGGCTCATGGCCTTGTCGAAATTCACTTCCCATTGACGATAGCGCGTGTCCGAGCTCAGTCCCGGTTCGAATTGCGTAAAGGTCAGGCTGACGTCCTTGCCCTCGTGTGGAAAGTAGACGTTGTCCAGAGAGTCGTAGGAATACTTCACGGTGTAGAAGCCTTCGTTGAAACTTTCGCTCGGCAGATCCTGATCACCGATGCGCACGTCAGCCTTGCCCCAGGCCTGCCCAATGCCGAGTCGCACTTCACCGTTGTTGCCGATCTGCCGCCCAAGGTTGAGGCCGAAGCCGTAACGCTCGACGCGATACTGCGCGATCGGATCGTTATCCAGCACCGAGTCAACGTTCTGCGCCTCGAACGACCCATAGGGCGCGACGAAGTAGCGAGAGCCGACGTCCAGCGGCTGATAGAACTCGCTGTACAGCTCCTGCTTGTCGCCGATCTGCGCCCGGGTCAGCCATTCCGCGCCGAGGCGGTTGATGCCGTTGACGCGGTAACTGGCGCCGAGGTTGAAAGCACTGTCGCCGCGCATGTCGTCCGACAGGTTGAGGCCGACCCGCAAATAATCGGTACCGCTGCGCTTGCCGCTGGCACTGATGACCAGGGTGTGATCCTGGCCTTTGTGCACCACGCGGTAACGCACTTGATCGAAGTAATCGAGACCGTACAACGTGCCCATGTCCGAATGCAGGCGGCCGAGGTCGAGCGGCGCGCCGATCGGCTGGCGGATGTAATAGCGAATCACGTCATCGTCTACTTTCGAGTCATTCTCGACACGAATGGCCGTGATGATCGGCGTGCGCTGTCCGGGCTGGCGCGCGGCGTTGAGTTCGGCGTCCTGGGTTTCAGTGGGCTTGAGTTGCGCCAGGCGCGCATCGAGGATCCGCGTGGCGCGGTAACCGGCGTCGATCATCTCCTGAGCCTTGCCGAAATCGGTCACGCCGAACGCGGCCAGCGCAGGCTGAATCAGCACGTCGTTGGCGTGCAGAGTCGCCAGTTGTTCTTCGGAGTTGCGCCGGGTCATCAGGGTGATCGACTGATTGAGCACATCCACCACCGTGGTCAGTTGCTTGCGATTGCGCAGCGGTGTGCCGATATCGACGACGATGGCGATGTCGACGCCCATCTCCCGCGCGACATCGAGCGGGATGTTGTCGGTCATGCCGCCGTCCACCAGCAGGCGCCCGTCGAGCTCGACCGGGGCGAACACCGCCGGGATCGACATGCTGGCGCGGATCACCTGCGGCAGGTGACCTTTGCGAAACACCACTTTTTCGCCATTGGCGATGTCGGTGGTCACCGCGCGAAACGGGATCGGCAGCTTGTCGAAGTCGCGGGTGTCGCTGGTGTGGGCCAACAGGCTTTCCAGCAGCAGTGCGAGGTTTTGCCCCTGAATCACTCCCAGTGGCAGGCCGAGGCTGCCGTCGTCGCGAAAACTGAGTTTCTGCTTCACCAGAAAGTCGCGGTCGTCCTGCTTGCGGCGAAATGGCACGTCCTCACGCGGCGGGGCGTCGGACAGAGCCGCTTGCCAGTCGATGCTCAGGGCGAGTTTTTCCAACTCGTCAATCTTGTAACCCGAGGCATACAGGCCGCCGACCACCGCGCCCATGCTGGTACCGGCAATCGCATCGATTTTGATGCCTTGTTCTTCCAGTGCCTTGAGCACGCCGATGTGCGCCAGCCCGCGTGCAGCGCCGCCGGACAGCACCAGGCCGACTTTCGGTCGTGGCGCTTCACTGGCGTGAACCAGCAGGGGAAGGAAACCAAGCAGCAGGCAGAGCAGCAAACGGCGCATTGTGAGTCTCGGGGCAAGCGGTAAAGCCGGCTATTATAGCGGCGCCCTCTGTCTCAGGAGTTTCAGCGATCATGACCGTCGCCAAAGCCGAAGTTGTCATCACTTATTGCACCCAATGCCAGTGGCTGCTGCGCGCGGCGTGGCTGGCCCAGGAGCTGCTCAGCACCTTCGCTGACGACCTGGGCAAAGTGTCATTGGTGCCGGGCACCGGCGGGGTGTTTCACATCACCTGCGCGGGCGTGCAGATCTGGGAGCGCAAGGCCGACGGTGGTTTCCCCGAGGCCAAGGTGTTGAAACAGCGGGTGCGCGATCAGATCGATCCCGACCGCGACCTCGGTCACAACGACCGCACTCAGTGAGAGGCGGCCTCGGCGGCGACGGTTTTCTTGTCGGCCGAGCCTGACATCCGCGCCGACACCACGATCGCGACGATGATCAGCGCGCCGCCGATGAGCATGCGCAGGGTCGGGGTTTCAACGAACAGCAGCCAGGCGATGGTGATGCCGTAGACCGGCTCCATGGCGAACACCACCGCCGCCGTGCGCGCTTTGATCACCGCCAGACTGGCGACGAACAGGCTGTGTGCCACGCCCGTGCAGAACACCCCGAGCAGGGCGATCCACAACCAGTCCAGCGCTCGAACCTGACTCAACTGCGGCGCCGCGACCGGCAACAGACACAAGGCCACGACGACGTTCTGGCACAACGCTGCCTGCACCGCCGGGATGCGTCCGGAGCTGGCGCGGTTGGTCAGCGACAGAAGAGAAAACAGCAGGCCGGACAGTACCGCCCAGAGCAGGCCGACGGTGGCGCCGCTGGCCAGATCGAACGCCGGGGTTACCAGCACCAGACCGACGCTGACCAATACCACCAGGAGAATTTCATTGGCGCGGATGCGTTCGCGGAAGATCAGCCCTTCGAGAATCACCGTGAACGCCGGGAAACTGGCAAAGCCCAAGGTGGCAATGGCTACCCCGGCGATCTTCACCGAAACAAAAAAACTCACCCAGTGCCCGGCCAGCAACACACCACTCAGCGCCAGGCGTCGCCAGTCCACTGCTTGCAGCTTTTGCCAGCCGCTCTGGCTGGCGAATCGAGCGAAGAAGGCCAGGGCAAGCACGGCGAAAGCAGCGCGGCCGAACACGATGACCGCCGGCGATGCGGCAGCGAGTTTGCCGAACACACCGGTCAGGCCGAACATCAAAGCGCCGATGTGCAGGGCGCCGAGGGCGGTACGCGGAGTCATTGCAATCCTTAATCCAGACACAGTTTTGATCGTTCCCACGCAGGAGCGTGGGAACACTCATCAAAAGAGCGCCAGTCTAAAGCGCTGTCGCCGTCGCGTCTGTCATCCGATTCCTCAATTTTTCAACGATGTGCGCTGTCACACGACTGACTCGCGCCTGTCACGGGCGATTAACGGCGCGCGCGCAAGCTGGCGAAAACATCGCAGAGGGTTGCCCATGACCAGCGCCGAGCTCGCCCGACCCAGTCGCAAACAACGGGTGCGAACCCTGTGGATCTCCGATGTGCATCTGGGCACCCGGGATTGTCAGGCCGAGCACTTGTCGCAATTTCTCAAGGGCTACCACGCCGACAAGGTCTATCTGGTCGGTGACATTATCGACGGCTGGAAACTGCGCAGCGGCATGTACTGGCCGCAGGCGCACACCAACGTCATCCGCCGACTGCTGACCATGAGCAAGCGCGGCACCGAAGTAATCTACGTCACCGGCAACCATGACGAATTCCTGCGGCGCTATTCGAAACTGATTCTGGGCAATATCCAGTTGGTCGACGAAGCTGTGCATGTCACTGCCGATGGCCGGCATTTGCTGGTGATTCACGGCGACCAGTTCGACGTGATCACCCGTTATCACCGCTGGCTGGCGTTTCTTGGCGACTCCGCCTACGAATTCACCCTGACGCTCAACCGCTGGCTCAATCACTGGCGCGCCCGTTATGGCTACGGTTACTGGTCGCTGTCGGCCTACCTGAAACACAAGGTCAAGACAGCGGTGAGTTTCATCAGCGACTTTGAAGAAGCCATCGCCCACGAATGCGTGAAGCGCGAACTGCATGGCGTGGTTTGCGGACATATCCACCATGCCGAGATTCGCAAGGTGGGGGAGGTGGACTACCTCAACTGCGGCGACTGGGTCGAGTCGTGCACGGCGCTGATCGAGCATTGGGACGGCACGATCGAGCTGTATCGATTGGCGGATGCGCAGGCGCGGGAGGCGGAATTGAAAGCTGCCAAAATTGCCGAGATCGCCTGAGCGAAAAAGCACCCTGTGGGAGCGAGCCTGCTCGCGAAGGCGTAGCGTCAGACGAAACTTCTGTGCCTGATACAGCGCTTTCGCGAGCAGGCTCGCTCCCACATGTGTTCTCAGGCCGGGCTGTGTTCTTGCATCGCGGCTTTGTAAATCGAGTTTTTCGGCTGCGCAAACAGCCTTTCCATCATCGGCTCGAAGAAACTCAGCGGCAGCGTGTCATACGCCGGATCAAACGCCGCCGCGTCGTATTTGGCGCAGAACTCGGCAGTGGCGTGGAACTGCGGATGATCCTTGAATTGCTCGCGTAAATGCCGGTCCATGCCCAGGTGATGAAAGAAGTAATAGCCCTGAAAGATGCCGTGCTTCTCCACCATCCACAGATTTTCCGCACTCACGAACGGCTTGAGAATCGCTGCGGCGATGTCCGGATGGTTGTACGAACCGAGGGTGTCGCCAATGTCGTGCAACAGCGCGCAGACCACGTATTCCTCGTCACGCCCGTCGCGAAAGGCGCGGGTCGCGGTTTGCAACGAGTGGGTCAGGCGATCCACGGGGAAACCGCCGAAGTCGCCCTCAAGCAGCTTCAGATGCGCGAGGATCCGCGACGGCAGCTGTCTGGCATAGGCACTGAAATCAGCGGCGATGATCGCCCAGTCTTCCTCGGTGCCGTCCTTCATATGGGTGAAGCGAGCATGGGCATTCATGGGCAGACCCTCATTCAGAACGCCACGCGACCGAGAATCATGTCGCGGTACATGACGAAATCGCCGAGCAGGCTGTACAGCGGATGCTGAAACGTCGCCGGGCGGTTTTTTTCGAAAAAGAAGTGGCCGATCCAGGCAAAGCTGTAACCCGCCAGAGGCAGGGCCAGCAACAGCAGCCAGGCGCTTTTGGCGATGCTGAGCGCGAGAATGAAGATGACCAGAGACGTGCCGATGAAATGCAGACGACGACAGGTGCTGTTGCTGTGCTCGGCGAGGTAATACGGGTAGAACTCGGCGAAGCTGTTGAACTGCTTGATGTTTTCCACGACCGCGCTCTCTGTGGTGATTGTTCTGGCGACAAGTTGTGCGTCGGGCAGCTTATTTGAGTCTAGAGTGATCATTGGCGTGGGCCAGTGACAATCGGCGCCACTTTAGTATCCTTCGCAAATAGGGCGGTTATCTGCAGCCCGTCATGTAAAAGAATAACAACCATGAGCGAACGAACGACTTCTGCAAGCTGGGCGATGGGGATTGTCAAAGCACTGGAGATGGACGGCCTGGATTGCCGGGTTCTGTTCAAGCAACTGGGGCTGGACTTCAGTGCCCTCGAAGATCCGGATGCGCGTTTCCCGCAGGATTCCATGACCCGGCTCTGGCAGCGCGCGGTGGAGGTTTCCGGCAACCCGGCGATCGGCCTGAACATGGGCAAAGTGGTGCGCCCGGCATCGTTTCACGTCGCCGGCTATGCGCTGATGTCGAGCAACACGCTGGCTGAAGGCTTCCAGCGTCTGGTGCGCTATCAACGAATCATTGCCGAAAGCGCTGACCTGAGCTTTCGCCTGCTCGACGAAGGCTACGCGCTGATTCTCACCGTGCACGGCGATCATCTGCCGCCGACCCGGCAGAGTGCCGAAGCGTCACTGGCATGTGCACTGGCGCTGTGCGGCTGGCTGACCGGGCGTCCGCTGCACCCGGTCAAAGTGCTGGTTCAGGGCGATCAGCCGACAAACCTGCAACCCTATAAAGAAGCCTTTCACGCACCGCTGGTGTTCAACGCGCCTTACGATGCGTTGATCTTCGAACGTGCCGATATGGAGGCGCCGCTGCCGACCGCCAATGAAGCCATGGCGCTGTTGCATGATCGCTTTGCCGGGGAATATCTGGCGCGGTTTTCCGAAAGTCGCGTGACGCACCGGGCACGTCAGGTGCTGTGTCGTTTGCTGCCCCAGGGCGAGCCCAAGCGTGACACCGTGGCGCAGACGCTGCACCTGTCGCAGCGTACGTTGCAGCGGCGCTTGCAGGAGGAGGGCACCAGTTTTCAGCAGTTGCTCGACGACACCCGGCGCGAGCTGGCCGAGCAATATCTGGCGCAACCGAGCATGACCTTGCTGGAAATCGCTTACCTGTTGGGCTTTGCCGACCCGAGCAACTTCTTCCGCGCGTTTCGCCGCTGGTTCGACACCACACCCGGCGAATACCGCTTGCGCCTGACGCAGGTGCCGGACGCGGTCAATGACGCCAGAACGCCGGAATACACAGCACAAACACCGTAATGATCTCCAGTCGGCCGAGCAGCATGCCGAACGACAGAATCCATTTCGCCGCATCCGGCAGGGTCGCGAAGTTGCCGGCCGGGCCGATGGTTTCGCCCAGACCCGGGCCGACGCCGGACACGGTGCTGGCGGCGCCGGTCAGTGCGGTCATCCAGTCGACTCCGAGCAGCGACAGCAGCAGGGCGATCACGCAGATGGTGATGGCGAAGAAAAACGAGAAGGTCAGGATCGAACGGACAATTTCTTCGTCGAGGCGGTGACCGTTGTACTTCTGCTTGATCACCGCGCGCGGGTGGATCAGCTGATTGAGGTTGGCCTTGAGCAGGATGTAGGCGACCTGGAAACGGAAAATCTTGATCCCGCCTGCGGTCGAACCTGAGCAACCGCCGACAAAGCCCAGATAGAAAAACAGCATCAGCGAGAAGTTGCCCCACAGGCTGTAGTCGCCGAGGGCGAAACCGGTGGTAGTGACTACCGAGGTCACGTTCAGCGCCACATGCCGCAGCGCTTCCAGCCAATGCAGCTTGGTGGTCCACCAATACCAGGTGCCGAGCACCAGCCAGGTCACCAGCAACATCGCCAGCAAACCCTGCACCTGTTGATCCTTGATCAACGCCCGGCGGTTGCCGCGCAGCGTCGCCACGTACAGGGTGAACGGCAGACTGCCGAGGATCATGATGACGATGGCCACCCAGTGCACCGCCGGTTGCGTCCATTTGGCCAGCGACTGGTCGGAGGTCGAGAAACCACCGGTGGAAATCGCCGACATCGCGTGGTTGATCGCATCGAACGGGCTCATCCCCGCCCACCAGAATGCCAGGCTGCCGAGAATGGTGATGCCGACGTAGGCCGCCACAATCAGCCGCGCCACCATGTGCGAGCGCGGCATGACTTTTTCCGAGCGGTCCGAGGATTCGGTCTGGAACAGGCGCATGCCACCGATGCGCAGCAGCGGCAGAATCGCCACCGCCATGCCGATAAAGCCGATGCCGCCGATCCAGTGCAGCAGCGACCGCCACATCAGAATCCCCGGCGACATGTTGTCCAGGCCGTTGAGCACGGTGGAGCCGGTGGCGGTGATGCCGGACATGCTTTCGAAGAACGAGTCGGTGTAGCTGATGTGCTGGGTCAGCAGAAACGGCAGCGCGGCGAAGATGCACACCACCAGCCAGCTGCTGACCGTCAGCAGATACATGTCGCGCGGGCGCAGGTGGATGTGTTCGGGTCTGCCGGGTATCACCAGAGCGAGGCCGGCGACAAAGGTGATCATGCTCGCCCAGAGGAACGACGGCAGGTCGCTGGTGCGCTCGAAAATCACCAGCGTGGCCATCGGCACGACCATGGCCACAGCCAGGGTGATCAGGAAGATGCCGATGATGAAACCAATGATCCGTAAGGTCGGCAACGCCATGAAATCCGCTCGGGCTGGTGGGAGAAGGGCGCCATTCTACCTGCGGGGCAAGGCATGTAAACCGGCAGGCGCTGCGCAGATGAAGCTAGAATAGCCGCACATTTTTCAAAGGAGGTGGCCGATGCAGGCTCTCGACGCGTTGCTCAACCGTGTTTCCGTTCCCCGACTGGTCGAACCGGCCCCCACTGCCGAGCAGCGCGAAGCCCTGTTCGGCGCGGCCCTGCGTGCCCCGGATCACGGGCATTTGCAGCCGTACCGCTTTTTGACCGTCGAAGGCGCAGCGCGTGAGCAAATGGGCGAGTTGCTGGCCGAGGCGGCCCGCCAGCAGAGCGGCGAAGTCACCGACGCGATGATCGACAAGGCCCGCAATGGTCCGCTGCGCGCGCCGCTGGTGGTTGTGGTCATCGCGAAATTGCAGGAACACGTGAAATACCCGAAGGCCGAGCAACTGCTCACGGCGGGCTGTGCGGCTCACGGGATTCTGCTGGCGGCGTATGCGCAGGGAATCGGCGCGGTGTGGCGCACCGGGGACCTGGCGTATTCCAGGCATGTGGCCGAAGGTTTGGGGCTGGAGGAAGGCGAGGAGGTGATCGCGTTTCTCTATCTCGGCACACCGCAGAAAGAGCCGCGGGTGGCCGAGAAGGTTGATCTGGCTGAATTCGTCAGAGCCTGGCCCGCTAAAGCCTGAAGATCAAAAGCCCCTCACCCTAACCCTCTCCCCGAGGGAGAGGGGACTGATTGGGGGATGCTTTGGAATTACACCGACCTGAGCGACCTTCGCTGAATCCAGAGTCGGGATACCGGATATCTAGTTTCTGCGAATCCATAAGGTCGATGCACAACGGCAGACAACCCGGTCGGCCCCCTCTCCCTCCGGGAGAGGGTTGGGGTGAGGGGCTTTTCAGGGCTGGACGATAACTCCCGGCACCAAGGGCAACTCCAGACTCGCCACAAAGCCGCCCTGCGGATGATTGGCCAGCGTCAGCGTGCCGCCATGCCGTTCCGCCGCCCGTTTGGCAATCGCCAGCCCCAGGCCATGCCCGGCAGCGGTCTGCCCCGGCGCCCGGTAGAACGGCTCGCCCAACTGACTCAGATGTTCGGTCTGCACCCCCGGGCCGTGGTCGCGCACGCTGATGACAATCCGCTCTCCCTGCCGCGCAGCCTGCAATTCGATCGGCTGATCGCTCGGGTTGAAGCGCTGGGCGTTGCGCAGCAGGTTATCCACGGCGCGTTCGATCATCGTCGGCCAGCCTTTGAGATTCAGCTGCGGCTCGGCTTGCAGGCGTACGGTCTGCTCGGGCGAGCTGAGCTGCGCATCCTTTTGCAGCGCGGCGAGCAACGCATTCAGGTCCACTTCTTCAGCGCTGGCGTTGTCGGCATCGACTCGTGCCAGTACCAGAATTTCACTGATCAACGCCTCCAACCGGTCGCATTCACGGGTCAGGCGTGGCCACAGTTTTTCGCGCTCGTCAGGGTTGGCGCGCTCGGCCAAAGCCAGCGCGATGCGCAGGCGCGCCAGTGGTGAGCGCAGTTCATGGGAGACATCGCGCAGCAGCTGTCGCTGACTGCCGATCAGGCTTTGCAGGCGCGCGCCCATGCGGTTGAAATCGGTGGCCAGCACGCCGAATTCGTCACGGCGGTTGGCCAGTTTCGCCAGACTGTTCTGCTGATATGTGGTCTGTCCCAGATCATGCACCGCGCCGCGCAAGCGACTCAGTGGGCGGGTGATGGAGAAAGTCACGAGCAAACTGAACAGGGTCAGCACTACCAGCGCGATGCCCAGCGCACTCAGCGGCCAGAGCAGGCTTTCGCGGTGCCAGGCGTCGAGTTCCGGGTGTGGGATGCGGTAGATGAACAGGTAGGTGTCACCGGTTTTTTCGCTGGTGATTTCGTCGGTCAGACGCCGCCACGGCAAGCGGCGGTCATCGTTGTTCTGCCGCGCCTCGAATGCTGCGGCCCGGCGCGGGAAGGTGCCACGCACCACCGGATCGCCGGTTTCGTTGAGCACTTGAACGTCGATGTGATACTGGCGTTTGCGTTGTTCGAGAATGTCCTGCGCGGCTTCTTCGCCCTGGGTTTCGTAGGTCTGCGTCCATTCTGCCGCCAGCGTGTTGAGGCCGGGATGGCGGCTGAGAATCCATGCGTCCTGATTGAGCATGTGCCCAAGCAGGATCGACAGCCCGGCTACCAGAGCGATGGCCAGCCAGAAGCTCGCAAGAATCCGCCAGAATAGTGAACGCACAGAAACTCCTCGAAAATCACACCGTTCAAATGTGGGAGCGAGCCTGCTCGCGAAGACGTAGTGTCAGTCAAACCATCGCTGGCTGATACACCGCCTTCGCGAGCAGGCTCGCTCCCACATTTGATTTGAATGGAACAGGCCCGACGAGTTGAGTCGTCGGGCCCAGGGTCAAGCCATTATTGCGCCTTTTGTGCCTGCTGCGCTTTCCAGGCCATGAACTCGGCCCATTCGGCGCGGCGTTCGGCGCGTTTCTTCTGGATCTCGTCGAACTGCTTCTGTTGCTCGGGCTTAAGCAGTGCACGGACATCGGACTCGGCTTTCTTGTGGTTGGCCGCGATCTCGTCCTTCATGGCTTTCTGGTCGGCCGGCGAGAGTTTCTCCAGGTACTTGTCGACCACCTGCTTACGCTCGTGCATCTGCTCGCCCATGATCTTGCGAATCTGCTCGCGCTGTTCGCGGGACAGATCGAGCTGGCTGTACGGGCCTTTGCCGTGCATGCCGCCGTGCATCTGACCACCGTGGCGCGGGCCATCCAGCGGACCACCCAGCGGACCGCCATCCTGCGGCATGGCCATGGCCACGGTTGGCAGAGCGGCAGCGAACATCAGAGCGATAAGAGTCTTGCGCATGGTGTATCTCCTTGTCTCGTTCCCGGTACGTTCCGGATGAGTGCAGATTACGCAGATCAAGGTCAGCGGCGGTCAGCGCAGCGTAAAGCTTCGGTAAAGACGTTTCGTGCCCGGCCTTACACATACCCAGTGCAGGTGATGCTGAAGGCTGCGATCTTTTGGATAATGCACGGGCCGAGGCTGTGATCGCTCATTTAGACGGTACTCGCTCAGCATAAGAGCAACGGCTGCGTGCCTTAACAAAGCAAATACCGAGATCCCCATGACAAATAAAACGTTTACCAGGCAAGTCGGCCCATGGCTGATGGCAGCTTTATCGGTCAATGCGATTTTTTTGGCATTCTTGATTTTTGATCATGGTTCGCAGGGGCACGATAAGAAGATGATCAAAACTAAAGAACCGTTGCTGATCGAGGTTCCAAACGGCGACGAGAATTACTACGTGCTGCCGCAGGGTACTACGCTATATCACGATAAAAGCTTTCCTGAAGGGCATGATCGTTATGTGGTGTATCTCAACCATAAGGGTACGATTGCCCACGAAGAAGTACCGATGAAGCCTGAGTACGGCGGTTCTTTCATTGATCCGCTCTGGCTGGCAAATGTTGATGCGAATACTTTGCAAGAAATTTTCAAGCGTTTTCCACTTTCCAAAAAAGACATTGCCGCTGCCATTAAGGCCAACGAGATAACCAAGGACGATTTGGCCGACATTATTCGTTCGATGCCCGATTAACCGATTATGAGGCACCGAAGGCACCGAAGGCAGCGATCTTCAGGCTGTGGGACGCGAAACTTCCCAGGCCGCATTCCTTTGCTGCGCGTGGGAACGATCAGACACCACAAATCCAAAGCCAACCACCCGCTCCTAACCACTCAACAATGAGCGTTAGCTCGAGTGCCCTTGATCTTGCCTAACCGGCGACATCGGAAGGCTGAGTGGAGGGATTGATCCGGGCGTGGGAGCGTAGCGACCGTCTGGCGCAGCCAGACACAGCGGAAGTAGGTGCAGCGAAGCAAACCGGAGCCGCTGCGCCCGGATCGATCCCGCAGCGAAGGAACCCGAGCCTGCGAGGGCCGAACGTAGGAGCAAGCCTTTTGGGTTACCTTTTTGGCGTTTGAAAAAGGTGACCCGCTGTAAGAGCGGAACCTTAAGTAGCCGTTACCGCAGCAACGGATATACACGCAAAAAACCCGACCAAACAAACACCATCGCCAGCCGGCCCGCACAGGATAAGTGCGCTGGTTCAGAGGCTGTAGTAATAACCACGACTACGCAGCGCAACGATGCGCGGGCGGCCGTCGGGGTGGGGGCCGATTTTTTTGCGCAGATTGCTGACGTGCATGTCGAGGCTGCGGTCGTACAGGGTCAGCTTGCGGCCGAGGGCCAGTTGCGCCAGTTCCTGTTTGTCCAGCGGCTCGCCGGGTTGCTTGAGCAGGGCTTCGAGCAGGCGGCTTTCGGAAACGGTCAGGGTCAGTTCTTTTTCGTCGATGCTGACCACGCCGCGCACCGGGCTGAAACTCAGGTCGCCCAGCTCAAGTTGCGTTGACACAGCGGCGGGATGGCTGCGGCGCAACACGGCGCGCAGGCGCGCGGTCAGTTCGCGGGGGTCGCAGGGTTTGGCCAGGTAATCGTCGGCGCCCAGTTCGAGGCCGAGGATGCGGTCCAGCGGTTCGCCACGCGCTGACAGCATCAGCACCGGCAGGTCGGCGTGGTCGTTGCGCAATTGCTTGAGCAGTTCCAGACCGCTGCCGTCGGGCAGCATCACGTCCAGCACCACCGCCGCCGGGGCGGTTTCGGCCAACGCCTTGCGGGCGCTCTGGCCGTCGTGGCAGGCGCGCACCTGGAAGCCTTCCTGGCTCAACCAGCTACTCAGGAGTTCGCACAACTCCTGGTCATCATCAATCAGTAACAGCTCGCTCATGACTCACTCAATTTAGCCATTGCCGACGTTTTCGGCTTGCACCACTGGCAAAGATACCGCAGAGCAGCGCCAATAGCGCTACCCCGGCGCCAGTGACGAACCACTGCTGTTGATCGGTCAGCAAACGCGGCAGCGGGCTGGCCTGGGCTTCCTTGAGTTGCAGCTTCAGACGCTGGTTCTCCTGGCGCAGCCGGGCGAGCTGGGCGCTTTCGCGAGTGTTGTCGGCATTTTGCAGTTGTTTGTTCAGTTCTTCACGCTGCTGTTCACTGGCCTTGAGCCGCTGTTGCAGTTCGGTGATCTGGCTGCCGGCGCTCAGCGACAATGGCGTGGAGCTGCCGCTTTCGGTGGTTTCCTCACCATGGGCGGGGGCCATGATCGACAACGTGAGCAACATCAGACACAACGGACCCTTGCGCATCGCGACACCTGTTTCCAAATGGATATTGGGCAGGTTGTCGGCAGGCAAACGAGAATAATGAGCGATTGTGGCGAGGGGATTTATCCCCGTTCGGCTGCGCAGCAGTCGTGAGTTATTGAACGCGGTGTGTCAGACATTCCGCGTTGGATGGGTTTGGGGCGGCTTCGCCACCCAGCGGGGCGGTGCGACGTTTCGCTAAATCCCCTCGCCACATAAATCCCCTCGGCATTTCAACACCGGATTACGGCAGGACTTGCTTGAACGGCTTGACGATCACGTTGGCGTAGACGCCGGCGGCAATGTACGGATCGGCATCGGCCCAGGCCTGTGCGGCGCTCAGGGAGTCGAACTCGGCGACGATCAGGCTGCCGGTGAAACCCGCTGCGCCCGGATCATTGCTGTCGACGGCCGGGTGCGGGCCGGCCAGCACGATGCGGCCTTCGCCCTTGAGCGCTTGCAGGCGTTCCAGATGAGCGGGGCGTGCGGCCAGGCGAGCTTCCAGCGAGTTGGCAGCGTCGGTGGCAATGATGGCGTAGAGCATGTCAGTCCTCGGTTTTAGGCGTTGTGGTATCGGTGTCATGCAGATGGCGCGACAGGTAAACGCCCTGTGCGACCAGGAACAGCACGGTCATGCCCAGGCTGCCGAACACCTTGAAGTCGACCCAGATGCTCTGGAAGGTGAAGGCGACGAACAGGTTGGCTGCGCCGCAGAACAGGAAGAAGCCGATCCAGGCGATGTTCAGGCGCGTCCAGACCGGGTCTGGCAGGGTCAGCGCGTGGCCCATGATGCGTTTGATCAGCAGGCGATCGCCGATGAAATGGCTGCCGATGAACGCCGCAGCGAACAACCAGTTGACCACCGGCGCTTTCCATTTCAGGAAGGTTTCGCTGTGAAAGGCCAGCGTCAGGCTGCCGAATACCAGGCAGGCGATCAGCGTCAGCCATTGGCTCTTTTCCAGCTTGCGCTGCTTGATGAACAGCGCGCCGTACACCACCAGGGAGCTGATGATCAGCATCGCCGTGGCGCTGTAGATACCGCCTACGGTCACTTGCTGGCCGGCAATGTCGACGACCCGTGGATCAAGTTTGTAAACGATGAAGAACAGCAGAAGCGGGATGAAATCGATGAATTGTTTCACAGTGAGAGCCAGAAGCTGGATGTGGCGGCATAATAACAAACATATGGGCGCGCGATAGCGCCAGCTGATTTGAGGTTACAACTCCCCGTGAATGTTGATTTGCACTGCCACAGCACGGCCTCCGACGGCGCCCTGGCGCCTGCGGTTCTGGTTGCGCGAGCGTTCGAAAACGGCGTGCGAGTCCTGGCGTTGACCGACCACGACACCCTTGAGGGGCTCGCCGAGGCGCGTACTGCCGCCACCGAGTTGGGCATGCAACTGGTCAACGGCGTCGAATTGTCCTGCACCTGGGGCGGGGCGACTATTCACGTGCTGGGCTACGGTTTCGACGTCAACGCCGCGCCGTTGGTCGAAGCGATCGCCAAATTGCACGATGGCCGCTGGCTGCGGTCGGAAGAAATAAGCCGCAAGCTCGCTCTCAAGGGCATGCCCGGTGCTCTCGACGGCGCCCGGCAGATCCAGCAGGAACTGGGCGACAGCGGCAACGCGCCGGCCCGGCCGCATTTTGCCGACTGGATGGTGCGTGAAGGTTATGTAAAGGATCGCGCCGAGGCGTTTCGCAAATGGCTCGGCGCCGGCAAGCTCGGCGACGTCAAGCTGCACTGGCCGACCCTGGAAGACACCGTCGCCACCCTGCGCGCCGCCGGTGCCTGGGTCAGCCTGGCGCATCCCTGGCACTACGATTTCACCCGTAGCAAGCGCCGAAAGCTGATTGCCGACTATATTCAAGCAGGCGGGCATGCTATCGAGGTGGTCAATGGCCATCAGCCCGCAGAACAGGTGGGCAGCCTGGCGATCCTTGCCCGTGAGTTCGGTCTGCTGGTCAGCGCCGGCAGTGACTTCCATGGCCCTGGCGGCTGGTCCGAGATCGGCCAGTACCGGCCGGTTCCCGAGGACCTTCCACCCCTGTGGTGTCGGTTCAAACATGACACAGATATTGCCGCCGTCTGAACAGGTAGAGAATGTGAGTCAATTTTTCCAGATACATCCGGAAAACCCGCAAGCGCGCCTGATCAAACAGGCGGTCGAGATCATCCGCAAGGGCGGGGTGGTGATTTATCCCACGGACTCGTCCTACGCCATCGGTTGCCAGATCGGCGACAAGACCGCCATCGAGCGTGTGCGCCGGCTGCGTCAGCTCGATGAAAAGCACAACTTCGCGCTGATCTGCAGCGACCTGTCGCAACTGGGCAATTACGCCAAGATCGACACCGGCACTTTCCGCATTCTCAAGGCGCACCTGCCGGGGCCTTACACCTTTATTCTCAACGCCACCCGCGAAGTGCCGCGCCTGTTGCTGCATCCGAAGAAACGCACCATCGGCCTGCGCGTGCCAAGCCATCCGATCGCGCTGGCGCTGCTGGCCGAACTCGGCGAGCCGCTGATGAGTGTGACGCTGATCATGCCCGGCGACGAAGACCCGCTCAGCGATCCCTACGAAATGCGCCAGTTGCTTGAGCATCAGGTCGATCTGATCATCGACGGCGGTTTTGGCGGCATCAAGGCCTCGACGGTGATTGACCTGACCGGCGACGACCCGGAAGTGGTCCGTGTCGGTTGCGGCGATCCAACGCCGTTCATGGTCGAGGCCTGAATGTCCGCAGTGGAAACCGTGGTCGATCCCCAGGCCGGCGCCCAGCAGGAACTGCCGTTCGCGATGGTCTATGGCCAGGCGGTCATGGAAATGCCGCTGGATCTGTATATCCCGCCGGATGCGCTGGAAGTCTTTCTTGAAGCCTTCGAAGGCCCGCTCGACCTGCTGCTGTATCTGATCCGCAAACAGAACATCAATATCCTCGACATCCCGGTGGCGGAAATCACCCGCCAGTACATGGGCTACGTCGAGTTGATGCAATCGGTGCGTCTGGAACTGGCTGCCGAATATCTGGTGATGGCGGCGATGCTCGCCGAGATCAAATCGCGCATGCTTCTGCCGCGCGCCGAAACCGTTGAAGATGAAGAAGACGACCCGCGCGCTGAACTGATCCGCCGCTTGCAGGAATACGAGCGCTTCAAGGCCGCTGCCGAAGGTATTGATGGTCTGAGCCGGGTCGGTCGCGATGTGATCGTGCCCAAGCTCGACGCCCCGGAAGCGCGGGCGCGCAAGCTGTTGCCCGACGTCGCGCTGGAAGAGATTCTGATGTGCATGGCCGAAGTTCTGCGCCGTGGCGACATGTTCGAAAGCCACCAGGTCAGCCGTGAAGCGCTGTCCACCCGCGAGCGCATGAGCGATGTGCTGGAACGGCTCAAGGGCGGCGGTTTCGTGCCGTTTGTCGAGCTGTTCACCGCTGAAGAAGGTCGCCTGGGTGTGGTGGTGACCTTCATGGCGATCCTTGAACTGGTCAAGGAATCCTTGGTCGAGCTGGTGCAGAATGAGCCGTTCGCCGCGATCCACGTGCGAGCCCGAGCCGAATAACGAGTCCCTGTATGAACCTGACTGAACCCCGCGAGCTGGCGTCCCTGCTTGAAGCCTTTCTGTTGGCCTCGGGAAAGCCGCAATCCCTTGAGCGCCTGTTTGAACTGTTCGAAGAAGGCGAGCGGCCGGAGCCGGCGGTCTTCAAGAAAGCCCTGACCCTGCTCGGCAAGTCCTGCGAGGGCCGTGCCTTTGAACTCAAGGAAGTCTCGTCGGGCTATCGCTTGCAGATCCGCGAGAAGTTCTCGCCGTGGGTCGGCCGACTCTGGGAAGAGCGCCCGCAACGCTATTCCCGTGCGTTGCTGGAAACCATCGCGTTGATCGCCTATCGCCAGCCGATCACTCGTGGCGAAATCGAAGATGTGCGTGGCGTGGCGGTGAACAGTAACATCGTCAAAACCTTGCTTGAGCGTGAGTGGATTCGCGTCGTCGGCTATCGCGACGTGCCGGGCAAACCGGCGATGTTCGCCACGACCAAGGCGTTTCTCGACCACTTCAACCTGAAAAACCTCGAAGACCTGCCGCCGCTGGCCGAACTGCGCGAGATGGAAGCCGAACCGGTGCTCGATTTCGACGACGCGCCGGTGCCGCAGAGTCTGCAGGAGCTGGCCGACGCCAGCGCTGAGCCGGAGGAGGAAAAGGAAGAAACCAGTTTCCATTCCCTGCTGCTGGAGCTGGACAGCATGGAAGAGGGCATCAAAACCGACTTCGACGACTTGCTGCGCGATGCGGTGGATGGCGAAGCGCCGGTGCCGGAGCCTGAGATTATCGCGCCGGTTGTTGAAGCTGAAGCTGAAGTTGAACTTGAAGCGGCGCCTGACGCCGAACCGGAAGAAGATATTCTCGGTGTCGCCGAAGCTCGCGAGAAACTCCTGGCCGCCGTAGCCGCCCTCGAACAGCCGGAACCGGAACTCAGCGAAGAAGAAGCCGAAGCCCGCGCACTGGCTGAGGCAATCGAAGCCGAACGGCGCGAGTTCGAAGAATGACGCCTATTGAGAAACCAATGTAGACCCTTGTGGGAGCGAGCCTGCTCGCGAAGGCGGTGTGTCAGATACATCGATACTGAATGACACTGCGCCTTCGCGAGCAGGCTCGCTCCCACAGGGTGAAATGTCGTTCTGGAGATTGCGATGAGCTCAACCAAAGACCCCTGCATCAGCCTCTGCAAATTCTCCGACGACATCTGCCTGGGTTGCGGTCGCAGCAAGCGCGAGATCAAGGCCTGGAAGAAACTCGACAAGGACGACAAACGCACGGTGCTGGCGGAAGCCGCGCTGCGCCTGATCAAACTCGGCGGTGCCGGTCGGCGGAAAAAGAAATAACCGGCAATCGATCAGCTAGTCTCTGATGCGCGATGGCGCACATCCGCGTATGATTCGCGACCCTTCGCCGATCCCTTCGGCCGAACACCAGTTTCCAATGCTTCAGGCGCCGCCTGAACAGACCACACCGGGAGGTGCCCAGATGAGTGACATCAATCAGCAAGACGACCAGGAAATCGGCCCAGCAGGCGAAAAGCTGCAGAAAGTCCTCGCCCGTATCGGCGTCGGCTCGCGCCGTGACGTCGAAGCCTGGATCAGCCAGGGCCGGATCAAGGTCAATGGCAAAGACGCCACCCTCGGCCTGCGCGTCGACATGCATGACGCCATTACCATCGATGGCAAAGTGATCAAACGCGAAGAGGCCGCCGAATCGGTGCGCCGCGTGATCATGTACAACAAGCCTGACGGCGAAATCTGCACCCGTGACGACCCGGAAGGCCGTCCGACCGTATTCGACAAGCTGCCGCGTCCGAAAGAAGGCCGCTGGATCAACATCGGCCGTCTCGACATCAACACCACCGGTCTGCTGATGTTCACCACTGACGGTGAACTGGCCAACCGTTTGATGCACCCGTCCTACGAGATGGACCGCGAGTACGCCGTACGCGTACGCGGTGAAGTCGATGACGAGATGATCGAACGCCTCAAGGCCGGCGTGGTGCTGGAAGACGGCCCGGCGCGTTTCACCGACATTCAACAGGCGCCGGGCGGTGAAGGTTTCAACCACTGGTACCACTGCGTGGTCATGGAAGGGCGTAACCGTGAAGTGCGTCGTCTGTGGGAATCGCAGGGTCTGGTGGTCAGCCGTCTGAAGCGCGTGCGTTTCGGTCCGGTGTTCCTCAACTCCGACCTGCCGATGGGCCGCTGGCGCGAAATGAGCCAGTACGAAGTCGACGTGCTCAGCGCCGAAGTCGGCCTGACGCCGGTGGCGATGCCGCAGCTGAACGCCAAGAGCAAGGACAAGCTCGAACGCATGCAGCGCAAATCGTCGCGGCCGATGGCCAAGACCGAGCGCGTGCGCACCTTGCGTCCAGCCGCCGGCGCACCGACCGGTCCACGCCCGGGCCGCGAGCCGCAGATCGAAGGCGAGCGTCCAGGTCGCAAGCCAGTCGCCCGTGACGGCGAGCGCGCACCGCGTCCGGCCAATGGCCGTACTGAGCGCGGCGAACGCGGCGCTCCTGCCGGTCGCGGTACGCCAGTGGCGGATCGTCCAGCCGACACCACCAACAAGCGCCCGGCCAAACCAGCGCCGAAGCGTCCGGGGATCAAACTGGTCGACGGCGACAAGCCCTCGGGCAAGCGTCGCGGCGCACCGGCCGGTTCCGGTCAGCGCCCGGGGTTTGGACGCAAGAAGCCGGAATAAGGCAGCTGTGAGTTACTAGCTGCAAGCTGCAAGCTGAAGCAAAAACGCCAACCTAAGGGTTGGCGTTTTTTTGTCTGGCTCTCATGTGCGGTGCGCTCACCCGTAGGAGCTGACGAGTGAAACGAGGCTGCTATCTTTTGATCTTGAAAATCAACATCTAAAGATCGCAGCCTCGTTTAACTCGTCAGCTCCTACAGGGCTCATGCGCAGTCTAGAAGACGAATCGCCCATCAAACACCGGCTTGTCATCCAGCGCCAACACCCCGCCAGAAAAGATCAAATCCAGGTGATGGCTGCCCTTGGCACCACCGCCCAATCCGAGATGCAGCCCACAGTGCCGCTCCTCGAACCCGGCATTACGCGCATACAGATCCTTCACGCCTTCGTTGGTGCCAATCCCCAACTCCTCAATCCGCCGGTTTGAAGGGTTGGCGTCCAGGTATTTGTTGAAATCATGCTCCAGCCCCGGCACGTCGGTAGCGATGCGGCTGATGGTCGAGTTCTCGATCCATAGCTCCAGCGGCGATTCCAGCACGCCGTACTTGCGCGCGAACGGGATGGTGCTGAGGAAGGTGCCCTTGAATTTCACATGGCCGTTGATGGCTTCGCTGTGGGTGGCGATTTCGCCGGGAGCGAGGTCGAAGTTGCCGACGCCGTTGATGTCGGTCCACTTCTTGATGCTGCTCATCGGCGTTTCGAACCATGAGCCGTGGTCATCCTTGAAGCTCAGCGTGGTCGCCTGGGACATACGCTGGATCAGGTGACTGTTGAGCCCGGCGATGCGTTGCGGAGTGATACTGAAGGTGTCGTAGAAGTAATCGCCGTAATCCTTGAACAGCAGCGACTTCTTCCAGTTTTCCGCCATGACCGCTTGCAGCGCACGAACGAACTCCGGGCCATCGGGTCGTGGGTTGGGCAGGGTAGAAGAGTCGTAGAAGAAAATGTACAGATCGCTGTCGGCAATTGCCTCGGACAGCGCTGCGGTGCTTTCCAGGTCCAGACGCCGGACGCTGAACTGAAAGCGCGGATGTTCGCCGGCCTGTTCGGCGATCGCGCCGGTCAGGGCTTCGTAATCGGCGGTATGGCCGAGCATGACCTTCGCCGAGTCGAGGCCGGCGAGGGCAGGGTGATGTTCGAGGTAGTAAAGGAAATGCGAGATGGCGCGGGGCTTGTCCATGAATCCTCCCTGACTGACCGGGAAATGAAGCGGCAGGCACGACCGGCCGGACCGTGCCTGCCCGGGATGTCTTACAGAGGCCACATCGCCGTGCCGAACGGAACGACCGCGTCGGCTTGCATCATTTCCACAGCGGCCTCATGGGTTGGCGCTTCAAACCATTCGTCCAGTTGCAGTTCGGTATCCAAGTCTTTTTCCAGTGCTTGCATGGTCGATCTCCTAGAGAATTTCACGGTTTATGACTGACCGGTCGAGGTGGCCGGTGAGACGTGAAAAACCTAGTTGAGGCTTTTTGCGAATGCAAAATTTTATCCATTTAATTTTTAAATAGACTTTTTGTTCTGTTTTTCTAAATGAGTTTTCTTGTTTTAAAACAGAAAAATGGGTTGTCGGATTCGATAGCAAGCTAGCGACCGTCAAGATGCAGACGTCCTTCGGAAATTTCTGATTCGGAAAGTTTACGTTACGCGTTGTAAACAATACGTGACAAAACGGTCCGCCAGCGGTGCGCTTTTGCCTGCTTATGGCGCCCTGTAAGGAAAAGCTTCCGAAACCCGACAGTGCGGGCGCCACGCAAGGCTCTGGCGCGCTTGTTTCCAGCGCTCAGGCAGGGTGTGATGCGCCCCATGCCTGTTGTGCAGGCCAATAACAAGAAGGAGGCGCAATGAACGCCGCGACTGATTTCCACTTCTCCCCGTGGGACGGTTTTCTCCTCGTCCCCGTCGATGGCCTGCAAAGGCCTGACTCAAATTTTGCAGCCGCTCGAGACTGTCGAGGCGGACACATGCAATCCCGGCAACCGACACGCTGATCAGGCGGGTCTGGCAGCAGGGGGTTAGCGGTGTACAATGCGCCGCGTTTTAACTGTGACCCTCTGCGTAATCGCAAAAATCTCGAGGCTATCCGCCTTGTTCACTCCGCCGCGCCACAAGCGTGCCGGGTTCGATTTCGTCACAGATAAAAACAAACAGGTGACGCATGACCGTTGTAAATGAGCTGAACTCCTGGTGCCTGCGCTGGGGTTTGATCGGGGCTGCCTGAAATCGCAACCTTGCAGCAACGTCTACTGAACATCATCAAACCTTGCGTGAGACCTTTTTCATGAGTGGACAACCCTCGCAATCAGGCGAGCTGAAACGCGGCCTGAAAAATCGCCATATTCAACTGATCGCCCTCGGTGGCGCGATCGGTACCGGATTGTTCCTCGGTTCTGCCGGGGTACTGAAATCCGCCGGCCCGTCGATGATCCTCGGCTACGCCATCTGCGGCTTCATCGCCTTCATGATCATGCGCCAGCTCGGCGAAATGATCGTCGAAGAGCCGGTGGCCGGTTCCTTCAGCCATTTCGCGCACAAATACTGGGGCGGTTTCGCCGGGTTCCTGTCGGGCTGGAACTGCTGGATTCTGTACATTCTGGTGGGCATGTCCGAGCTGACAGCAGTCGGCAAATACATTCACTACTGGGCGCCGGATATCCCGACCTGGGTCTCCGCTGCGGCATTCTTTGTGCTGATCAACGCGATCAACCTGGCCAACGTCAAAGTCTTCGGTGAAGCCGAATTCTGGTTTGCGATCATCAAGGTTGTGGCGATTGTCGGCATGATTGCGCTGGGCAGCTACCTGCTGGTCAGTGGCCACGGCGGCCCGCAAGCCTCGGTGAGCAACCTGTGGTCCCACGGCGGGTTCTTCCCCAACGGCGTGAGCGGTCTGGTGATGGCCATGGCGATCATCATGTTCTCGTTCGGCGGTCTGGAAATGCTCGGTTTCACCGCCGCTGAAGCCGACAAACCGAAAACCGTGATTCCGAAAGCGATCAACCAGGTGATCTACCGCATCCTGATTTTCTACATTGGCGCACTGGTGATCCTGCTGTCGCTGACCCCGTGGGACAGCCTGCTGGAAACCCTCAACGCCTCGGGCGATTCCTACAGCGGTAGCCCGTTCGTCCAGGTGTTCTCGATGCTCGGCAGCAACACCGCCGCGCACATCCTCAACTTCGTCGTGCTGACCGCTGCGCTGTCGGTATACAACAGCGGTACCTACTGCAACAGCCGTATGTTGTTGGGCATGGCCGAGCAGGGCGATGCGCCGAAAGGCCTGGCGAAGATCGACAAGCGCGGCGTGCCGGTGCGTTCGATTCTGGCGTCGGCGGCAGTGACGCTGGTTGCCGTGCTGCTCAACTACCTGATCCCGCAGCACGCGCTGGAACTGCTGATGTCGCTGGTGGTTGCGACGCTGGTGATCAACTGGGCGATGATCAGCTACTCGCACTTCAAGTTTCGCCAGCACATGAACCAGACCAAACAGACGCCATTGTTCAAGGCGCTGTGGTACCCGTACGGCAACTTCGTCTGCCTGGCGTTCGTGGTGTTCATTCTTGGCGTGATGCTGTTGATTCCGGGGATTCAGATCTCGGTGTACGCGATTCCGGTTTGGGTCGTGTTCATGTGGGTCTGCTACGTGATCAAGAACAAGCGCAGTGTGCAGCCGGTGGTGGCTGCGACGGCGAAATAACCTAGCAGGTAGAAACGACGAACCCGGCCAGAGTGCCGGGTTTGTTGTTTCCAGAGGTCCCGAAAGATTCCCCTGTGGGAGCGAGCCTGCTCGCGAAAGCGTCGTACCAGCTTGCATAAATGCCGACTGACACACCGCCTTCGCGAGCAGGCTCGCTCCCACAGAGGTTGAGTGAATCAGGTTATCCTGCACCCTCTGATTACGGACGCTTTTCCATGCTGGTGATTTCCAACAATGTGCATCTGCCGGATGCCGAGATCGAATTGACCGCCATCCGCGCGCAAGGCGCCGGTGGGCAGAACGTCAACAAGGTTTCCAGCGCCATGCATTTGCGCTTCGACATTCCCAACTCGTCATTGCCGGAGTTCTACAAGGAACGCCTGCTGGCGCTGCGTGACAGTCGCATCACCAGCGATGGCGTGCTGATCATCAAGGCGCAGCAATATCGAACCCAGGAAGCCAACCGCGCCGACGCGCTGGAGCGGCTGGTCGAACTGATTCTCAGCGCCACCAAAGTCGAAAAGAAACGCCGCCCGACCAAACCGACCCTCGGTTCGAAGAAGCGTCGGCTCGAGTCGAAAACCAAGCGCGGCAGTATCAAGGCCGGGCGCGGCAAAGTGGACTTCTAAACCTCGCGATACTTCGCCGTGTGCTTGTACAGATAGACACTCAAGCCAAGTCCGCTCAACGCCGCGAAGGCTGCGAACAGAAAGATCGAAGCAAAACCGAACCCCGCCGCAATCGCCCCGGCCAGCGGCCCGGTGATCCCCAGCGACAAATCAATGAACAGTGAATAGGCACCGACCGCCGCGCCACGGCTCGATGCCGGCACCAGATTCACCGCTTCCACGCCCAGCGCCGGGAATACCAGCGAGAAGCCAAAGCCGCTCAGCGCCGCACCGGCCAATGCCCAATGCGCATCGGGTGCAATCCATAGCAGCAACAAACCCAAGGTTTCCACCGACAGGCAGGCAATCGCCACGCGAAAGCCGCCGAGGCGGTTGATCAGATTGCCGAACAGCAGCCGCGCGCCGATGAAGCTGGCGCCGAACAGGCTCAGGCACAGCACGGCGTTGTCCCAGTGCTGGGTCGCGTAATACAGAGTGATGAACGTGGCGATGGTGCCAAAACCGATCGAGCCCAGCGCCAGTCCGCAGCCGTGGGGGAAGACTTTGCCCAGCACATGCATGAACGGCAGACGTTCGCCGGCAACAATCGGCGCAGCGGTTTTGGGCCATGCCAGCGCCAGACCGAGCAAAGCGAGGAGGATGATGCTCACGCCCATGCTCCACAGCCCCAGCCGGCTCACCAGCCAGACACCGAACGGCGCGCCGATCGCCAGGGCGCCATAACTTGCGATGCCGTTCCAGGAAATTACTTTCGCCGTATTCGCCGCGCCGACCCGACCGATGCCCCAGCCAATCGAGCCGGAACCGACCAGACTCTCGGCGCTGCCAAGTACCAGGCGGCCGATCAACAGGCTGATCAGGCTCAGCAGCGGCAGGTTCGGCGTCCACGCGGAAATCAGCATGAACACACCGCTCAAGCCGCAACCAGCCAGGCCAATCATCACTGCGCGTTTGCTGCCCTGGTTGTCGATGATCTTGCCCGCGTACGGGCGGCTGAGCAGGGTGGCGAGGTATTGCACGCTGATCACCAGCCCGGCGATCACCGCACCGAAACCGAGGTCACTGTGGACGTAGCCCGGCAACACGGCGAGCGGGATGCCGATGTTCAGGTAACCGATGAAGGTGAAAAGGACGATGGAGACTACTTGCAGCGTAACCGTCAGCGGACGCTGGGGCTCGGGTATAGACGACATGGGTAACGATCCACGGGAGCAGCAGATTAGATAGGCTGCTCATGATACCGGCGTGAACCGCTCAAGGGCGGGGAAAAGTAAAACTATTTGCCGGGCGGCGCGTTCAGGATTTTGCCGGAGCGACCAGTTGCGTGGTGACGAGGGCGGCGAGGGCGTTTTCTTCGCTGCCGAAACGCTCGAGCAGGGCGGCCTGTTTCTCGGGTGAGAGGCGATTCCAGATCTCGATCATTTTCTCGGTGGCGCCGATCAGCACGGCAGCTTGGCTTTCGGAGAATTCGTCGGTCATGGCGGGCTCGGGTTTCAGGCAGTGTGGAAAGCGCATGTTAGCGCTTTCCACACGGTCTGTACGGCGGGTCTTACTCTTCGCTGTCGGCTTTGCGGCTGTCAGCGGCTTCTTGCGGCTCGGGCTTTTCAGCACCGGCGTGTTGCGGGGTCGTCTGCTCAGGTATGTGCAGGCTTGGGAAGGGGAGATTGGGAATCTCGTGCATGGTTGCGCTCCTCGCTAAGTCTGTTGATAGATCAGGTGCTCCGCGCTTTACAAAGCCTGCGCAGGATACAGCAGGAAAAATGACAATCAGACTTTTAATTCAAATTAATGCGACAGATGGCCGCAGGGCGCGAGATCAACCGAAAACCAAATGTGGGAGCGGGCCCTGTGGTGAGGGGATTTATCCCCGCTGGGCTGCGAAGCTGCCCCAGACCCTGCATTCGCGGAATGTCTGACACTCCGCGAGCAACGGTGTACGACTGCTGCGCAGCCGGGCGGGGATAAATCCCCTCGCCACAAGGGCCCGCTCCGACCGGGTTGTGTACTCCAAAAACTATTTGCAGGCGTCAGCGATGGCGTCTGCGAGCAATGCGAGGCGGGTGGCATCAATGCCGGCGACGTTGGCCCGGCCAGAGCTGACCATGTACACGCTGTGCCGCTCGCGCAGGCTCTTCACCTGTTCCGGCGACAGGCCGGTGTAGGAGAACATCCCGCGTTGCACGCCGATGTGGGCAAAACGCTCGCGTAGACCATGCGGTTCCAGCGCTTCGACCAGACCGCTGCGCAACTGCGCGATTCGCAAGCGCATCGCTTCCACTTCATCGGCCCAGCGCGCTTTCAGCTCTGGATCGGCGAGGATGGTCGCGACCACTGCCGCGCCATGATCCGGCGGCGTCGACCACAGATTGCGGGCGATGTTGGCCAGTTGGCTGCGGATGTCGATGAGCTTGTCGGCGCTGGTCGCGCAGACGATCAGCGCCCCGGTACGGTCTCGATACAGACCAAAGTTCTTCGAGCAGGAACTGGTGATCAGCAGCTCTGGCACTTCGGCTGCGAACAACCGGGTCGACCAGGCGTCCTGTTCCAGGCCATCACCAAAACCCTGATAAGCGAAGTCGATCAGTGGCAGCAGATCGCGGCTGCGCACCACTTCAAGCACGCGCTTCCAGTCGTCATGGCTCAGGTCGAAACCGGTCGGGTTGTGGCAGCACGCATGCAGCAGCACCACGTCGCCCTTCGGCACTTCCTTGAGCACGGCGAGCATCGCTTCGACGTCGAGGCGGTTGTCACTGCCGACGTACGGGTAGTGGCTGACCTTGACCTTGGCGGCGGCGAAAATGGTTTCGTGGATCGGCCAGGTCGGGTTGCTCAACCACACGCCTTTGCCCGGCAGGCACTGCGCGATGAAGTCGGCCGCCAGACGCAGGGCACCGGTGCCGCCCGGGGTCTGGGTGGCGCCGGCGCGTTGTTCGGCGATCAGTTGCGAGTCGGCACCGAGCACCAGTTCATTGATAACCTTGCCGAACAATGGGTTGCCGTGGCCACCGATGTAAGTCTTGGTGTCCTGGCTTTCGACCAGTCGCGCTTCGGCGATTTTCACCGCTTCCGGGATCGGCGTCAGGCCCTGGGCATCCTTGTAGACGCCAACGCCGAGGTCGAACTTGCGCGGATTGGCATCCTGCGCATAGGCCTCCATCAAACCGAGAATCGGGTCGCCGGGGACCCGGCCGATGGCGTCGAAGTGCATTACTTGCGTCCTTCTGCGGTCTTGGCCACTTCGTCAGTGCGCGCAGCCATGATGAAGTCGTTGCGGTGCAGGCCTTTGATCGAGTGGCTCCACCAGGTCACGGTGACTTTGCCCCACTCGGTCAGCAGGCCCGGGTGGTGACCTTCGGCCTCGGAGATCTCGCCCACGGCGTTGGTGAACGCCAGCGCGTGCTTGAAGTTCTTGAACAGGAAAACTTTCTCCAGCTGCATGATGCCGTCGCGTACTTCGATGTTCCAGTCAGGGATCTGCTTGATCAGGATCGGCAGTTCTTCGTCGCTGACTTGTGGCGCATCGGCGCGGCAGGCTTCGCAGTGGGCTTGGTTCAAAGTCGACATGGTGTATTCCTGAAAACGAGTGTGTTTTTTATTAAAGCGCGTGTGCCGTCAATGCCGTCACGCTAAAGCAAAGTGGCGGCGACGGACAGACGCAATTGTCAGCAAAAGTCGCGGTTCAGGCGGCTTTGGGTTTCGGCGGAAATTTCGGCGCGTGCAAGCCCAACTGCATGCCTTGGCGAACCATGGCCATGATGTCTTCATGGGCCACATCGAACAGGCGCTTGAGATTGGGCAGGACGAAGTACAGCGGTTGCAGGATGTCGATGCGATACGGCGTGCGCATGGCTTCCAGCGGATCGAAAATCTGATGCTCGGGCTCGTCCGACAGGCAATAAACGGTTTCTTTCGGCGAGGACAGAATCCCGCCGCCGTAGATGCGCTTGCCTTGCGGGGTATCGACCAGACCGAATTCGATGGTCATCCAGTACAGCCGCGCCAGATACACGCGCTCTTCCTTCGTCGCTTGCAGGCCGAGCTTGCCGTAGGTGTGGGTGAATTCAGCGAAATACGGGTTGGTCAGCAACGGGCAATGACCAAAGATCTCGTGAAAGATGTCCGGCTCCTGCAGGTAGTCGAGTTCTTCGCGGGTACGAATGAAGGTGGCGACGGGGAATTGCTTGCTGGCAAGCAACTCGAAAAAGGTCTGGAAAGGAATCAGCGCCGGCACTCGGGCAACCTGCCAGCCGGTGGTCTCGCCGAGGACTTTATTGATCTCGGCCAGTTGCGGGATGCGGTCGTGGGGCAGACCGAGTTTTTCGATACCGTCCAGGTATTCCTGGCACGCGCGACCTTCAATCACCTTCAACTGGCGAGTGATCAGCGTGTTCCACACCGCATGTTCTTCGGCGGGGTAGTCGATAAAACCTTGCGCATCGGGCTCGCGAGCCACGTATTGCGTCTGCTTCATGCTGCTCTCCTGCTAGGAAATTCGTTTTTGTTATGTCCAGCGATGGGTAAAGGAATACCCGAGAGTGACAGGGCGTGCAGCATGTTGACCGGTGCGTGCGTAGGAAAATTCTGCGTATTTCGTAAAGTTATCGTTACGCTTTGTCGGGTAATGCGCATTTACGGTGATTGGCGGGTTTGAAAAGGGCAGGGGCTGTCACATAATCTTGACAATTATATGCGTGCCTCGACAGAAAACTCTGCCTCGGGCGCGCCACAAAACCCTGTGGGAGCGAGCCTGCTCGCGAAAGCGATCGATACTGGATGTGCTGGCGCCTTCGCGAGCAGGCTCGCTCCCACAAGGACATGTGTTTACTTCTCAAACCTGTCGGGCCTTTTTCTATGCGCATCAAAGTCCACTGCCAGAACCGCATCGGCATCCTGCGCGACATTCTCAATCTGCTGGTGGCGTACGGGATCAACGTTGCCCGCGGTGAAGTTGGCGGTGAGCATGGCAATGCGATCTACCTGCACTGCCCGAACCTGATCAACATCCAGTTCCAGGCATTGCGCCCCAAGTTCGAGGCGATCGGCGGGGTGTTTGGCGTCAAGCGCGTCGGGCTGATGCCCAGCGAACGTCGGCACATGGAATTGAACGCGCTGCTCGGCGCGCTGGAGTTTCCGGTGCTGTCGATCGACATGGGCGGCTCGATCGTTGCGGCCAACCGCGCGGCGGCGCAGTTGCTCGGGGTGCGCGTCGATGAAGTGCCGGGGATTCCGCTGTCGCGCTACGCCGAGGATTTCGACCTGCCGGAACTGGTGCGCGCCAACAAGTCTCGAATCAACGGCATGCGCGTCAAGGTCAAGGGCGACATCTTTCTCGCCGACATCGCGCCGCTGCAATCGGAGCACGATGACAGCGAGGCCATGGCCGGCGCCGTACTGACGCTGCACCGCGCCGACCGCGTCGGCGAGCGTATCTACAATGTGCGCAAGCAAGAGCTGCGCGGCTTCGACAGTATTTTCCAGAGCTCGAAAGTCATGGCTGCCGTGGTCCGCGAAGCGCGACGCATGGCGCCGCTGGATGCTCCGCTATTAATAGAAGGCGAAACCGGCACCGGCAAGGAACTGCTGGCGCGCGCCTGTCACCTCGCCAGCCCGCGTGGACAGTCACCGTTGATGGCGCTCAACTGCGCCGGACTGCCGGAGTCGATGGCCGAGACCGAACTGTTCGGCTACGGCCCCGGCGCCTTCGAGGGCGCGCGGGCCGAGGGCAAGCTAGGCCTGCTGGAGTTGACCGCTGGCGGCACGCTGTTTCTCGATGGCGTTGGCGAGATGAGCCCGCGTTTGCAGGTCAAGCTGCTGCGCTTTCTCCAGGACGGTTGCTTCCGTCGCGTCGGCAGTGATGAAGAGGTGTATCTGGATGTGCGGGTGATCTGCGCGACCCAGGTGGACTTGTCGGAACTGTGCGCGCGCGGTGAGTTTCGCCAGGATCTCTATCACCGCTTGAACGTGCTGTCGCTGCACATCCCGCCGCTGCGCGAATGCCTCGACGGTCTGACGCCGCTGGTTGAACACTTTCTCGATCAGGCCAGTCGGCAGATCGGCTGTCCGCTGCCGAAACTGGCCCCGGCGGCGATGGATCGCCTCAGCCATTACCACTGGCCGGGCAACGTACGGCAGCTGGAGAACGTGCTGTTCCAGGCGGTTTCCCTGTGCGACGGCGGCACGGTCAAGGCCGAACATATTCGCCTGCCGGATTACGGCGTGCGTCAGCCGCTTGGCGATTTCTCCCTGGACGGAAGTCTGGACGAGATCGTCGGGCGTTTCGAGAAGGCCGTGCTGGAACGCTTGTATTCCGAGCACCCGAGCAGTCGGCAGTTGGGCAAGCGACTCGGAGTGTCGCACACCACCATTGCCAACAAGCTGCGTGAGTATGAGGTGGGGAAAGACAGCGGAGCTTAAGATCAAAAGATCGCAGCCTTCGGCAGCTCCTACATTTGGAACGCGGTTTCCTGTAGGAGCTGCGGAACGCTGCGATCTTTTGATCTCTTGCCGCGAAGCGGCATGACACCGCCGGTTTTTCGTCTTCTGCCCATTTCAAATTCCCCCTCCGATCCCCTCAAGTCCCCTGTTTACCGGGCCTTCGCTCGCCAATATAAAGTTGGTCTGCAAATTGCTTATGGCTGAGCAGTACAGCGGTGGGCGGCAAACGTCCGGCATGCAGAGGAAACACAGTGGACAAGTACCTTTATGTGGCAATGACCGGCGCCAGCCAGAACGCACTGGCGCAGCGGGCGCATGCCAACAACCTGGCGAACATCTCCACCAACGGCTTTCAGCGCGACCTTGAACAGGCGCGTTCGATGCCGGTGTTTGGTGACAGCTTTCCGGCGCGCGCGTTTGCCATGAGCGAACGTCCCGCCACCGACTTCACCCCGGGCTCGCTGGTGCAGACCGGTCGCGACCTCGACGTCGCAGTGACCGGCAACGGTTTCATTGCCGTGCAGAACCCAAATGGCGGCGAAAGCTACGTGCGCACCGGCAGCCTCAACATCGACGCCCTCGGCGTATTGCGCGCCGGCAACGGCATGCCGGTGATCGGTAATGGCGGCCCGATCGCCGTGCCGCCCGAGCAGCAGGTCGAAGTCGGCGAAGACGGCACCATCAGCATCCGCGCGATGGGCGAGGGCCCGCGCGTCATGGCCGAAGTCGACCGGATCAAGCTGGTCAACCCGGACATCAAGAACATGAACAAAGGCCTCGACGGTTCGATTTACACCAAGGACGGCCAGCCGGCGCAAGCCGACGCCAACGTCAAACTGGTCTCGGGTTTCCTCGAGTCGAGCAACGTCAATGCCGTGGAAGAAATGACTTCGGTGCTGGCCCTGGCCAAGCAGTTCGAGTTGCACGTCAAGATGATGAACACCGCCAAAGACGACGACCAGGCCATGGCTCGGGTCTTGCAGATCAGCTAATTATCAGAACGTCGCGCCGTAAAACAGGCGCACGAGGAGAATCGAATGCTTCCGGCTCTATGGGTTGCCAAAACCGGTCTGTCCGCCCAGGACACCAACCTGACCACCATTTCCAACAACCTGGCGAACGTCTCGACCACGGGTTTCAAACGTGACCGTGCCGAGTTCCAGGACTTGCTCTATCAGATCAAGCGTCAGCCAGGCGCCCAGTCGACCCAGGACAGCGAACTGCCGTCGGGTCTGCAAGTGGGTACCGGTGTGCGCATTGTCGGCACCCAGAAAAACTTCACCGCCGGCAGTCTGCAAACCACCGAGCAGCCGCTGGACATGGCCATCGACGGTCGCGGTTTCTTCCAGATCCTGCAGCCGGACGGCACCACGTCCTACACCCGTGACGGTACTTTCCACCTCGACTCCAATGGCCAGATCGTCAACGCCAGCGGTTTCGCGCTGGAACCGGCGATCATCATCCCGAACGATGCGCAGACCTTCACTGTCGGCCGTGACGGCACCGTGTCGATCACTATCGCCGGCAACCCGGCCTCGCAAGTGATCGGCAATCTGCAGACCGCCGACTTCATCAACCCGGCCGGCCTGCAAGCCGTGGGCAACAACCTGTTCCTGGAAACCGCGGCTTCCGGCGCGCCGCAGATCGGCACCCCGGGCCTGAACGGTTTCGGTACCACGCTGCAGAACACCCTGGAAACGTCCAACGTCAGCACCGTTGAAGAGATGGTCAACATGATCACCACTCAACGCGCCTACGAGATGAACTCCAAGGTGATCTCCACCGCCGACCAGATGCTCTCGTTCGTAACGCAGAATCTGTAATCCAGTCTTTGGGGCGGCCTGAGGTCGCCAGCAACACCGTGAGGTAGGGTCATGAAGCGCTTTGTATCTGTTCTGGCATTGAGTGGGGTCGTCTCGCTCGCGGGCTGCGTCGCCCCGACGCCCAAGCCCAATGACCCTTACTACGCCCCGGTGTTGCCGCGCACACCGTTGCCGGCGGCTGCCAACAACGGCTCGATCTATCAGGCCGGTTTCGAGCAGAACCTGTACAGCGACCGCAAGGCGTTCCGGGTGGGTGACATCATCACCATCACCCTGAACGAGCGCACCCAGGCGAGCAAGAACGCCAACTCGCAGATGGACAAGAACAGCGATAACTCGATCGGTCTGACCTCGTTGTTCGGCTCCAGCCTGACCACCAACAACCCGATTGGTGGCGGTGACCTGAGCCTCAACGCCGGCTACAGTGCCGACCGTTCGACCAAGGGCGACGCCAAGTCCGGGCAGAGCAACAGCCTGACCGGCTCGATCACCGTGACCGTGGCCGACGTGCTGCCCAACGGCATCATCGCCGTGCGTGGCGAGAAGTGGCTTACGCTCAACACCGGTGACGAACTGGTGCGCATCGCCGGCATGGTCCGCGCCGATGACATCGCGACCGACAACACCGTGTCGTCGACCCGTGTCGCCGATGCGCGCATCACCTACTCGGGTACCGGCGCGTTTGCCGATACGAGTCAGCCAGGCTGGTTCGACCGTTTCTTCCTCAGCCCGCTGTTCCCTTTCTAGGTGGCTACGTTGAATCTGAAAAGCCTTATGGTGGCCGCGTTGTTGATGTCTGCGGCGTTCACTGCACACGCCGAGCGGCTGAAAGACATCGCCAGCATTTCCGGCGTGCGCTCCAACCAGTTGATCGGTTACGGCCTGGTGGTCGGGCTTAACGGCACCGGTGACCAGACGACGCAGACCCCGTTCACCCTGCAGACCTTCAACAACATGCTCTCGCAGTTCGGCATCAAGGTGCCGCCGGGATCGGGCAACGTGCAGTTGAAGAACGTCGCGGCGGTGTCGGTGAGTGCCGATCTGCCGGCGTTCGCCAAGCCAGGTCAGCAAGTCGACATCACTGTGTCTTCGATCGGTAACTCCAAGAGCCTGCGCGGCGGCACCTTGTTGCTGACGCCGCTCAAGGGTATCGACGGCAACGTCTATGCGATCGCTCAGGGCAACCTGGTGGTCGGCGGTTTCGACGCTGAAGGTCGTGACGGTTCGAAGATCACCGTCAACGTTCCGTCGGCCGGTCGCATCCCTGGCGGTGCTTCGGTAGAGCGTGCAGTGCCGAGCGGTTTCAACCAGGGCAACAGCCTGACGCTGAACCTCAATCGCTCCGACTTCACCACCGCCAAGCGCATCGTCGACAAGGTCAACGACATGCTCGGCCCTGGCGTCGCCCAAGCCATCGACGGCGGTTCGGTGCGCGTGACTGCGCCGCTGGATCCGAGCCAGCGCGTCGACTACCTGTCGATCCTGGAAAACCTTGAAATCGATCCGGGTCAGGCGGTGGCGAAAGTCATCATCAACTCGCGCACCGGCACCATCGTCATCGGCCAGAACGTGAAAGTGTCGCCAGCCGCCGTGACCCACGGCAGCCTGACCGTGACCATCACCGAAGACCCGATCGTCAGCCAGCCAGGTCCGCTGTCCAACGGCCAGACCGCCGTCGTACCGCGCTCGCGAGTGAATGCCGAACAGGAAGCCAAACCGATGTTCAAGTTCGGCCCTGGCACCACCCTCGACGAGATCGTCCGTGCGGTGAACCAGGTCGGCGCAGCACCGGGTGACTTGATGGCGATTCTCGAAGCTCTGAAGCAGGCCGGCGCATTGCAAGCCGACCTGATCGTGATCTGAGGCCGACCCCCATGGATATGCGCAAAAGCGGTCTGGTCAGCAGCAGCGATTCGGGTTCCTACTCCGACCTCAATCGTCTGAACCAGCTCAAGGTCGGCGACAAGAACAGCGACGAAAACATGCGCAAGGTGGCGCAGGAATTCGAGTCGCTGTTCCTCGGCGAAATGCTCAAGTCGATGCGTTCGGCCACCGAAGCGCTCGGCCAGGACAACCCGCTGAACACACCTGCGGCCAAGCAGTATCAGGAAATGTACGACCAGCAACTGGCGGTTTCCATGTCCCGCGAGGGCGGTGGTATCGGCCTGGCCGACGTGCTGATCCGGCAGATGTCGAAGAACAAGCCGATGGCCCCGGGCGAGGCAGCGGCCGCGTCCGCCGCCAAGCAACAGGAAGCGCTGGCCAAGGCCGCCGCCGTGCCGACGCCGATTGCCGCCGGCACCGTTGCCACCGGTCCGCTGTCGCGGGTCAATGGCGAGCGTCCGTTGTGGGCATCGCGTTCGGTGCATGCGCCGAACAACACCGATATTTCCCATCGCAATGACATGGCACTGCTCAATCAGCGGCGTCTGGCATTGCCGCCGAAACTGGCCGATCGCTTGCTCGCTGGTCTGGTGCCGTCGGCGCCGAGCGTGGCCACTGCGACCACTGCAGCAGCGGCGACCAACGCCTTGCCGCAACGGGCTGCGACTACCGCCGTCACAGGCTCCGGCGCGTTGTACAACGGCGACTGGCTGGCCCGTGCCGAAGAGCAGAAAGCTGCCGGCGGGCAGATGCAGGTCTATGGCCGCGCCATGGCGCAGATTCCGCTGGCACCGGCGAAGAAGGCCTTCAGTTCCGCCGACGAATTCGTCAACACCATGCTGCCGATGGCCAAGGAAGCCGCCGACCGCATCGGCGTCGATCCACGCTATCTGGTGGCGCAAGCGGCACTGGAAACCGGTTGGGGCAAATCGGTCATGCGCGCCCAGGATGGCAGCAGCAGCCACAACCTGTTCGGCATCAAGGCGAGCAGCAACTGGAAGGGCGATTCGGCCCGCGCGATCACCAGCGAGTTCCGCAATGGTGCGATGGTCAAGGAGACGGCCGAGTTCCGTTCCTACGCCTCGTACAAGGACAGCTTCCACGATCTGGTGACGTTGCTGCAGAGCAACAATCGCTATCAAGAAGTGCTGAAGTCGGCCGATAACCCAGAACAGTTTGTACGCGAGTTGCAGAAGGCCGGTTACGCCACCGACCCGAACTACGCGACGAAGATTTCGCAAATTGCCAAGCAGATGAACAGTTTTGAAAACTACGCTGCGGCGGGTGTCTCCACCACGCCTTTATAAGGCACCAGGTAATAAGGTCTGAACCATGAGTTTGCTCAATATCGGGATGTCGGGACTGTCGGCCAGCCAGTCCTCTCTGGCTACGACAGGCAACAACATTGCCAACGTCGACACCGCCGGTTATTCACGTCAGCAAACCGTGCAGGGCACCAAGTCCTCGCAGCAGTACGGCAACGTTTTCATCGGCACGGGCACGACCCTGGCTGACGTGCGTCGGGTGTACAACTCGTACCTGGAATCGCAACTGCACACCGCGACTTCGCTGGACAGCGAATCGGCTGCGTTTCTCAAGCAGGCGACGCCGCTGGACGCCATGCTGTCGGACACCAACACCGGCCTGACCGGCGTGCTGCAGAAATTCTTCACCTCGATGCAGGGCGTATCGACCTCGGCCACCGATGACACTTCGCGTCAGTCGGTGCTGACCGGTGCGCAGGCGCTGACCAGCCGTTTCAATACCCTGGCCAAGCAGCTCAACGATCAGAACACCACGATCAACGGCAGCCTCGGCGACATGACCGCCCAGGTGAACAAACTTGCCACCTCGATTGCCAATCTCAACCAGAAGATCGGCGAAATCTCCACCAGTGGCGGGGCGCCGAACGACCTGCTCGACAGCCGTAACGAAGCCGTGCGTCAGCTCTCGGAGCTGACCGGTGCCCAGGTCGTCGAGCGCGGCACCAGCTTCGACATCTATGTCGGCAGCGGCCAGCCGCTGGTCATCGGCAACACCACCAACAGCCTGAGCATGGTCGCGAGCAAGACCGACCCGTCGCGCATGTCGATCCAGATGGATCGCGGTTCGAGCACCATCGACATCACTTCGGTGATCAGCGGCGGCGAAATCGGCGGTCTGCTGACCTATCGCAAGGAGGTCCTCGACCCGTCGCTCAACGAGCTCGGGCGCGTGGCCCTGGTGATTGCCGATCAGGTCAACAGCCAGCAAGCCCAGGGCATCGACAAGAACGGTGACTTCGGCGCGGCGATTTTCAACAACATCAACAGTGCCGCCCTGATCAGTCAGCGCAGCATTGCGAAGGACGGCAACAGCGCCGGCTCCGGCAACCTCGATGTGACCATCAAGGACACCGGCAAGCTGACCACCAGCGACTATCAGGTGACCTTCACCAGCGCCACCGATTACACCGTCAAACGTTCCGACGGCACCGATCTGGGCGCATTCAGCACCAACACCAGTCCGCCGCCAGTGATCGATGGCTTCACCCTGGCCTTGAAGGGCGGCGCGCTGAGTGCCGGTGACTCGTTCAAAGTCACGCCGACCCGCAACGCGGCGGCGAGCATTCAGACCGTGCTCAGCGATCCGAAGAAAATCGCTGCGGCAGGTCCGCTGACCGGCGTTGCCAGCGCCAACGGTCTGGGCACTTACACCCAGCCGACGCTCAGCGACAAGATCGACATCTACAACCCGACTGCCCAGGCCGACATGCAGGCGGCGCTGAAGAATTCGACACCGGTCAAATTGGTATTCGGCGCAGCCAGCGGTGGCAGCCAGTCGTACAACCTGGTCGACGCCAAGGGCGCGACCATTGGCACCGGCACCATCGTGCCCGGCCAGTCGAACACGCTGAACCTGAAAGTCGGCATCGTCGATGCCAGCGGCAATCCGGTGATGGACACCACGGTCACGCCGAACGTGCAGAAGACCTTCACCGTGCAGACCACCGTGGGCGGCACGCCGAAATCCGGCGAGACCTTCACCATGAACCTGACTGGCGCGGCGTCTTCGGACAACCGCAACGCCCAGGCACTGGTCGCGTTGCAAACCAAACAGACCGTGGACACCGGTTCGGCGAGCAAGGGCATCAGCCTGACCGACGCCTACAACACCCTGGTGACCAACGTCGGTACCAAGACCGCCCAAGGCAAGTCCGACAGCGCCGCGACCACGGCGATTCTGGAGAACGCCAAGGGTGCCCGCGATTCGCTTTCCGGGGTCAACCTGGACGAAGAAACCGGCAACCTGGTCAAGTACCAGCAGTACTACACAGCGTCTTCGCAGATCATCAAAGCTGCGCAGGAAACTTTCGCCACGCTGATCAACAGCCTTTAAGGAGTCGTAATTCATGCGCATTTCCACCGCCCAGTATTACGGAACGCAAGCTTCGGATTATCAGCGTAACTTCAACAAGGCCGTCGCCACCGCGAGCGAGGCGAGCAGCCTGCAGCGCATCAACACCGCCGCCGATGATCCGGTCGGGGCCGGGCGCTTGCTGCAATTGGGCCAGCAGGCCGCGATGCTCGATCAGTACAAGACCAACGTCAACACCACCAAAAGTGCCTTGACCGTGCAGGAGTCCACGCTGGATTCGATCACCACGGCGTTGGCACGAGCCAAGGAACTTGCGCTGGCGGCGAACAACGGCACGATCACCGACAAGGACCGCCAGGCTTACGCCTCGGAGATGGGCGAGATCCAGCAACAAGTGCTGGGCCTGATGAACGCCAAGGATGCCAACGGCAACTACCTGTTCTCCGGTTCGAAAACCGATACCGCACCGTACTCGAAGAATTCTGACGGCACATTCAGCTACAACGGCGACCAGACCACCATCGATCTGGGCATCGGCGACGGCATGACCGTGGGTACCAACACCACTGGTTGGGATGCGTTCCAGCAGACCATCAATACTGGCCGCACCAACACCAAGATGACTGCGCCTGCTGTGGATGACGGCCGTGTCGTGCTGTCCAACGGCACCGTCGGCACTGCCGCCACTTACGACGCCAAGTTCACCGCCGGGCAGCCGTATACCATCGATTTCGTCAGCAGCACGCAGCTGAAAATCACCGATGCCCTGGGCAACGATGTGACGGCCGAAGCGAGCCAGAATGGCTTGATCAGCAACAGCAGCGGCGCCAACCAGACCGTCAGCTTCCGTGGCGTCGACCTCAAGCTGAACGTCAACCTGAAGGCCGGCGATAGCAATCCGGACGCCGTTATCGCAGGGCACAGTTTTCAGCTGTCCGCGTCGCCGGACTCGTTCACGACCACGCGTAATCCGGGTAACCCGTCCACCAGCGTGATCACCGGTTCGACCATCACCGATCAGGCGGCCTACACTGCAGCGTTTCCGCAGGGCGGCGCAGTGCTCAAGTTCACCAGCGCTACTGCGTTCGATCTGTATGCCGCGCCAGTGACGGCCGACAGCAAGCCGGTTTCGTCGGGCACGGTGGCCGGCGGTAACGCGACTGCTGCCGGGGTGACTTTCGCTCTGGGCAACACGCCGGCTGCGGGTGATCAGTTCTCGATCCAGCCGAACAATCACCAGACCCAGAACGTGCTCGACACCCTGGGCCAGATGATCACTGCACTGAACACGCCGGTCGACGGTGACCCGGTTGCCAAGCAGAAATTGCAGGGCGCGATGGAAGCAGGCCTCGGCAACATCGACGCTGCCGCCAATCAGATCGGCACCGCAGTCACCACCATTGGTGCGCGCGGTCAGGCGCTGGACATGCAGACCATCACCAATGACAGCCTGACCACGGCCAACAGCACGACCCAAGGCTCGATCCGTGATTCCGATCCGGCCGAAGTCATGACCCGTCTGACCCTGCAACAGACCATGCTGCAAGCCGCGCAACTGGCATTCAGCAAGATCAGCCAGTTGGGCCTGTTCAACAAGATCTGATGGTTGCCGGGCGCGTGAGCGCCCGTTTTCAGTCAATGTTTTTTCGCGGTACCCAGGGCTCGCTTTTCCGAGCGGGCTCGTACCGCCTGTGAGCCCGCCGTGAATTCACTTCCCCTCGTCAGCATCACCATTCCTGCGTTCAATCCGCGCTTTTTCGAGCGCACGCTCAACAGTGCCGTCAGCCAGACTTACGGCAATCTCGAGATCGTCGTGTGCGATGACAGTCGTGGTGATGAAATCGAGACCGTCGTCAGCACGGTGATCGAGCAGACGGGCGTGGCGGTGCGGTACGTGCGCAACCCACAGACGTTGGGACTGGTGGGCAACCTGAAGGTCTGCCTCGAGCAGGCGCGCGGCGAGTTCATTAAATTCCTCTGCGACGATGATTTGCTCTACTCGGCCTGTATCGAACAGCAAGCCCATGAGTTGCAGCGCGAAGAAGTCAGTCTGGTGGTCGCGCAGCGGCTGTTGTGGGACGCCAACGACATCATCCTGCCGGCGCGTCTGGAAAACAGTTCGTTGTCGCCGGTCAGCGGCTTGCTCAAGGGCGACGATGTCCTGAGCATTTTCGAAAAATTCCCGGTCAACGTCCTCGGCGGTTTCAGCAGTGCGCTGTTCCGGCGCGCCGACGTCGCCGAGCTGTTGCCAGCCCTGACGGAAGACGGCGCGTGCTTCGTTGCGACCCTGGATTTTGCCCTGTACGTCTGCCTGCTGCGGCGCGGCAATCTGGTGACATCGAACAATGTCCTGAGCGCCGAGCGCCTGTATCCGGAACGCCTGAGCGCACAGCAAGCGATGAAGGACGCGGCAGAGATCGAGCGTGAGTGGATTTCGCAAATGCTCAAGGTCCGTAGCGGCGAGTCGGCACCGGCGCAGGGTTGGGTTCGCTATGTACAACTGACCAAGGCCGACGAGTCGCCACGGGTCTGGGAAGAGCTGCCGCTGAGCCGCACCCTGGGTTCCAAGCAGAGCCGTCAGGAGCTGGGCGTGGGTGTCGACAGCTTCAGTTTCGGCGAACTCTATGCGCAGTGGCTGGCGTGTCGGGTGCTCACCGAGGCGCAGCGCCAGTGGCTGCCGGAGACCCTCGCCGGCTGGCCGCAGCAGCCGCGCATCGTGCCGATCATCATCGACGCGCACGGCAGTCGCGACAACCTTCAGCGTACCCTTGAGGCCCTCGCTGCCCAGGATTACCCGCCGGAACTTGTGCTGGTGCTGTCCGCAGCCTGTACCGAAGCGCAGTTGCACGAGCGCGTGTTCCACATGCCGTTGCAGGATGACGGTCTGGAGCAGATCAACACGCTGCTGCCGCAGCTGGAAGGCGCCGACTGGTTCTACCTGCTGCAACCCGGTGACTGCCCGGTGGCGCCGGCGTTGCTAGTGATGGCTGACCGCATTGCGCATTCGCGCGCGCTGACCTGCCTCTACAGCGACGAAGGCAGTTTGCGCGACGGTGAATCGGCCGAGCCGGCATTCAAGCCGGATTTCAACCTCGACCTCATGCGCAGTTATCCGTATGTCGGCCGCGCGCTGGCGTTCCAGCGTGAGCGCTTTCTGGCACTCGGCGGTTTCGCCCCGACGTTCGCCGAACTGGCGCCCCATGATGTGCTCTGGCGGATGGTCGAAAGCGATGGCTTGCAGGTCGTCGGACACATCGCTGAGGTACTGCTGGAGTCCAAGTTCGACCTGTCGCAATGGCTGACGGAACCGGGCGTCGTCGAGCAAAGCCCGCGCATTCTCCAAGCGCATCTGCAACGTCTGGGAATCGCTCACGACATCCGCCGCGGCAGCCGGGAACTGCTCAACCGTGTCGACTATCACCACGCCCGTCGTCCCTTGGTCTCGGTGATCATCGTCACCCAGGACCAGACCGCAGCCTTGCAGCGCTGTGTCGAGACGCTGCTGGAAAAGACCGCTTACAGCGAGTACGAATTGCTCCTGGTCGACAACGGCAGCGAAAGCGTGGAAGCGCTGGCATGGCTCGATGGCATGGCGCAACTGGGCGGTGAACGCATTCGCGTGCTCAAGTATCCGCAGAAGGGCAATGCCGCCGCCGTGCACAATTTCGCCGTGCAACAGGCGCGTGGTGAATACGTGCTGATGCTCAATGCCTTCGCCGTGATCACCCAGGCGGACTGGCTCGACGAATTGCTCAATCATGCGCAACGGCCGGAAGTCGGTGTGGTCGGCGCCAAGTTGTTCAACCCGGACGGCGGCGTGCTGCACGCCGGCCTGATTCTCGGTTTGAACGGGCCGGTCGGCCTGCCGTTCTATGGCCAGCCCATGCAGTCGGAAGGCTATATGTTCCGCTTGCAGGCGGTGCATGACCTGAGCGCAGTGGGCGGTGACTGCCTGATGATTCGCAAGTCGGTATTCGACGCCGCTGGCGGTCTCGACGAGCAGGATTTCAAGCAGACGCTGAATGTCGTTGACCTGTGTCTGCGCGTCGGCCGCGACGGCTATCTGGTAGTGATGAACCCGCACGCCGTGCTGGCGGTGGGCGCGCGTCCAAGTACCGCAGCGACTGCGCAAGAGGAAGCGCTGCACGCCGAGGAGAAGGACACCTTTTATCAGCGCTGGCTGCCACTGATTGCGCGCGACCCCGCCTACAACGTCAACCTGACGTTGCAGGGCGTGGGCGCCACCAACTTCAGTCTGGAGCCTGGCCTGCGTACCGGCTGGAGTGCGTTTTCCAAGGCGCAACTGCCCAATGTGCTGGCGGTGCCGATCAATGCCTCTGCCATCGGCCACTACCGCATGAGCCAGCCGATGATCGAGCTGGAAGCGGCCAATCGGGTGGAAGGGCGCATCTGCTACGGCTTGCCGTCGATCATCGATATCGAGCGGCAATCGCCCGATGTGATCGTCCTGCAAGGGCGCTATTCGGAACATGCGATTGATGAAATCCCGCCGCTGAAGAAGTTCTTCAACGCCCGGCGGATCTTCGAACTCGACGATTATGTGATCGACGTTCCTCATCGCAACGCACACATCCGCAACATGCCGAGCAAGCAGGACATGGAGCGCATGGTGCGCCGGGCGATCGGCTTGTGTGATCGCGTGGTGGTCTCGACCGCGCCGCTGGCCAACGCGCTGTCGGACATGCACCACGACATTCGTGTGGTGCCGAACATGCTGGCCAAGGACCTCTGGGGGCACCTGCGCAGCCAGCGCCGCACCTCGAAAAAGCCGCGCGTCGGCTGGGGCGGCGGCACCAGTCACCACGGTGATCTGGCCGTGATCGCCGATGTGGTCCGCGAGCTGGCCAATGAAGTGGACTGGGTGTTCTTCGGCATGTGCCCGGATGATCTGCTGCCGTACATGCATGAGTTTCACGGAGTGATCCCGCTGGATGTCTATCCGGCAAAACTGGCCAGCCTGAACCTGGATCTGGCGCTGGCACCGTTGGAGTTCCACATCTTCAACGACTGCAAGAGCAACCTGCGGCTGCTCGAGTACGGCGCCTGCGGTTTCCCGGTGGTCTGCACCGACACCGAGGCTTATCGCGGCTACTTGCCGTGCACGCGGGTCAAGACCAACAGCACCGATGAGTGGCTGCAGGCGATTCGCATGCATCTGGCTGACCCGGATGCCAGTTATCGCATGGGTGACGAGTTGCGCGAGGTGGTGCTGCGCGATTACGTGTTGCGCGGGGATAACCTGCGGTATTGGGAATATGGCTGGCTGGCGGACTGATCTTTCAGATGGGCGACCTTTTGGGTCGCCTTTTTTTGGGGGGCTTGGCGGCCTCTGGGCCGACCAGGCTCTTGGGTTTTGGGGGTATATCCGTTTTTGCGGTGCTGCGGCTGGCGGTTTCGCCCTTACGGCGAGGCACTTTTTCCAGACGCCGAAAAAGTACCCAAAAAGGCTTGCTCCTGCGTTCGGCCCTCGCAGGCTCGGGTTCCTTCGCTGCGGGATCGATCCGGACGCAGCGGCTACGGTTTGCTTCGCTGCACCTCCTTCCGCTGTGTCTGGCTGCGCCAGACGGTCGCTGCGCTCCCACGCCCGGATCAATCCCTCCACTCAGCCTTCCGACGTCGCCCGTGGATCAAAGGCAAGATCAAAAGCACTCGAGCTTGCGCTCATTGTTGAGTGGGGCGGCTTTGCCGCGGGCAGCTGCGCTGCTTGGGTTTTGTAGGAGCGAGCCTGCTCGCGAAGGCGGCCTGACAGCCGACCTTTTCTTGAGTGGTACGCGATCCACCTGTAGATACCGTCTTGAGCCTCACCGGGCAAGCGCAAGTTTCGGGTCATATGGCAGTCCTGACTTGAGCACTCCGTAAACGAAG
>NZ_QFZZ01000015.1 GCF_005233515.1 Pseudomonas sp. CFBP13508 | reverse complement strand
CGGCGACGCCATTGTTCACCACGGCAATTCCACCGACGGTCAGCGTTGTGACGCCGTCCAGTGCGGTGATGGTGAACGTGCCGTTTCGCGTCAGCGCGCCAGCATCCGGGGCGCTGCCGTCGCTGAGGTTTTTTTCGTAGATCGTCAGCTCGCCACCGGCGACGTTCAGGCCATCGATGGTGACTGGATCGTCGTTGTTGTGGATCTGCAGAACCAGATTGGCGCTGCTGCTATCGCCGTCGGCATCAGTGATCGTGTAGGCGAAGGTTTCGGTGCCGTTACCGCCGCCGGTCAAGGCTTTGAAGTCGGCGTCGCTGGTATTCAGGGTGTAGGTGTATGTGCCGTCGGCGTTCAGCACCAACGTGCCGTAAGTACCGGTGAAAGTACCCGGCGTGACCGGTCCGGTGGGTACGCGGTCGGCGCCTTGTATGTCGTTGGTGAGGACGTTGCCGGTCAGGGTCAGCAAGGTTTCCGAGGCAATGCCGTTGGCGTCGTCAAACGCTTTGGGCACGTCGTCGGTGATATTCACATCCAGCGTGCCAGTGGCGCTGTCGCCGTTGCTGTCGGTGGCGATCACTGTGAACTGTTCGCTGAGGTTGTTCACGCCGTCGCCGGCCGCGTGGGTTTCGTTGCCGTTGAGGGTGTAGCTGTAGCTGACCGTGCCGGTCGCCGCGTTATAACCGGTGATGGTCAGGGTGTTGCCCAGTTGCGTGGTGATCGACTGGGGAAAGCCGATCGGCACGCCGCCAACAATCACGTTGATGCCGCCGATGCTCAGGCTGTTCAAACCATCCGCTGCCGAGACCGTGAAGCTGCCACTTTGCGTCAGCGCGCCTGGATTGGCCGCTGTACCGTCAGGCAGATTGGCTTCATTGAGGTTGAGTTCGCCATCCGCTCCATTGAGGCCGTTGAGGATAACCGGATTGTTCACCGGTGGCGGTGGCACCACGACTGGCGCTGGCGTGTCGTCGCCATTGTCGATGTCCGCATCGCGACGATACTCGGGAAATTCGGGAATACCGTTGAAGCCAGCGGTGGGGAAACCAATGATCGGATCGACTCGGCCGCCGACTTCGGTGAGCAGAACGAAACTGTGCCCGCCGCCAAGTTCACCGGTATTGCCGGTGGGCACGTTGGGGCCAGCCGCGGTGGCTTCGGCGGTTTTGCTTGGGTCTTCACCGGCGGCGATGGCTTGCTGGATCTGCTCGACATCGGTCAGTTGCGCCTGGCTCGGGGTCTGCGCTTCGTCGACGTTCACCGGGACAGCCTGGTCGGCCAGCAATTGCCCGGTCATGGTGATGCTGCTGCCCCGGCCGAGGGTCAACTCCTCGCCGTTTTGCAGTTTCACTGCCACCGCGCCTTCCGCGCCGGTGATCAGTTGATCGCCGGCGTACAAACGATCGCCTTCGAACAGCGGACGCTTGATGCCGTCGCTCGCCTGAGCGAACACCTGACCAATGACTTTTGTGACCGTACCGATGAGCGCTGCCATGTGAAATCCTCCGCTGCCGACCACCGTCGGCACAGGTTCGCGAAGCAGCCCATGGCTCAATCGGGTTGCCGGGGGCGACGCTCGCACCCTCGACAGTTCGTTTCGCAGGCCCGGTTTGAAACGAATTGTCAGCGCCATCAAGCACTTGCCAACCCTGTTCAATCCATCGACCCACTAGCGCTACGTAACGGTGGTGAATCACCCGAGCGACAAAAATCTGTCGCTCAATCGCCGTTACGCGTCCCTCCCCTTCAGCGGTACTTCGCAGTGTCTTGCAAAGTGAATGGAACTTTCCTCAAGCCTTTTCGAGCTCCCTAAAGCGCATAAAACAAAGGCTTTCGAGCTGAACAATGTGCTGCTTTTGAAAAACCGCATAAGTTTTTTTTGGAATAAGTCTTATGAAAATTTTTTCTTAGCTACGCTCTAGGATGTTCTTAGCTCTGTTGTTACAAGAGTGAAACGCTTACACCCTAAATTTACGTCAAATATTTGGCGACAGTAACACAACATTGAGATCCAGGGAGATGCACCCATGCGCGTTTTAACCCCCCTCTGCAGCGCGGTTTTGCTGGCCATGGCTTGCACTTCCCAAGCCCAGGCGATGAACCTCACCGAGGCGATTCAGAGCACCATCGCTACCCACCCGGAACTGGCTTCGCGCGTGGACGCCCGCTTGTCTGCGGATGAACAGGTGAAAGTGGCAAAAGGCGGGTTTTATCCGTCGGTCGATCTGAACGCTGCCTACGGGCGCGGCTACAGCGACAACACCAACACCCGCGCCTTCGGTAATCACAACACCGAAATCCTCAATTACACCCAGTCCGAGCTGCGTCTGCGGCAGATGATCTTCGACGGCTTCAACACCGCCAACGAGGTCGAGCGCACCAAGGGCGTGTCCAATTCGCGCGCCTACTACGCGCAAGGCACCGCACAGGATCTGGCCCTGCGCACCATTGAGGTCTACCTCGAAGTGCTCAAGCGGCGTGAACTGGTGACGCTGGCCAAGAACAATTTGCAGGCGCACTTGCGCGTCAACGATCAGATCGGCCTGCGCACCGAGCGCGGCATCGGCAGTACCGCCGACTCCGATCAATCGGTTGCTCGTCGTGCACTGGCGCAGAACAACCTCGACACCGCCGAAGTCGATCTGGCCGACGCCGAATCGAATTTCTACAGCGTGGTCGGACGCATGCCCGATGAGCTGGAAACCCCGGCCTCGACTCGTGGTGAGCTGCCGCCGGACCTGCGTGAAGCGCAGCAGAGCATGGTCGACAACAACCCGTACCTGAAATCGGCCCAGGCGGACGTGCAGTCCGCCGAGAGCCAGTACGAAGTGGCCAAGTCGCCGTTCTACCCGCGCTTCGACGCGGAAGCGGCAGTGGGTGCGAACAACAACGTGCAGGGCGACGAAGGTCACGACAACGAATGGCGTGTCGGTGTGGTGATGAACTACAACCTGTTCCGTGGCGGCAGCGACAAGGCACGCCTGGCGGCAAATGCCCACGACATCAACCAGGCCATGGACATCCGCAATAACGCCCTGCGTCAGCTCAACGAGAACATTCGCCTGGCCTGGAGCGCCATGGAAAACGCCAAGAAGCAGACACCGACCGCCCGCGAATACGCCGAAACCACCAAACGCGTGCGCGCTGCTTATCAGGATCAGTTCGGCCTCGGCCAACGCACCCTGCTCGACCTGCTCGACAGCGAAAACGAGCTGTACAACGCCAACCGCCGCTACACCGAAATCCGCTACACCGAGGAATACTCGATGTACCGCGTGCTGGCGAACATGGGCCAGTTGCTGAGCAAACAGCGCGTGGTGCTGCCGGCTGATGCGATTGCCACGACCGAAGTGAAAAACCAGGCGCGCCTGCCGGAACTGAAATAAACGGTGCAGGAACTGACTTTGCCCTGATCGTTCCCACGCGCAGCAAAGGAATGCCTCAAGGGACGCTCCGCGTCCAGTGACGCGGAGCGTCACGGGCTGCATTCCCACGCAGAGCGTGGGAACGATCCGATAACCGAGCCCGTTCAACAGAGGCAATCACTATGACCAGCATGGAACCCGGCGCCACCGGGGTCGATCCGCGCCTGAGCTTCGACGACCCGTTACTCGACGGCCTGCTGATCCTCTGCAAACTGCATGGCGCCACGGTCAGTCGTGCCAGCCTGAGCGCCGGGCTGCCTCTGAACAAACAACGCCTGAGCCTCGATCTGCTGCCCCGTGCAGCCGCGCGGGCCGGATTACAGGCGCGGTTGTTGCGCCGTGACCTGAAAGACATTTCGCCGCTGAACCTGCCGATCCTGCTGCTGCTCAACGACGGCCGCACCGCCGTACTGCGACGGTTTGGCGAAGATGGCAAAGCCCTGCTGCTGCCCAGCGAAGCCGACGGCGGCGAGCAATGGGTCAGTCGCGAAGAGCTCAGCGAACACTACAGCGGCCAGGCCTTGTTCGCCCGTCCGCGCCACGAACTCGAAGACCTGCGCGCGCCGCTGGTGCCACGGGTAAACGCGTGGTTTCGCGACACTCTCAAACTGTCGAAATGGCTGTACAGCGATGCGATCCTCGCCAGTTTCCTGATCAACCTGCTCGGCCTGATGGTGCCGCTGTTCGTCATGCAGACCTACGACCGCGTGGTGCCCAATCAGGCGACCTCGACGCTGTGGGTGCTGTCGATCGGCCTGTTGATCGGCACCGGTTTTGAACTGGTGCTGCGCGTAGTGCGTGCGCACCTGCTCGACACCGCCGGCAAGAAAACCGATGTGATCCTCTCGGCGACGCTGTTCGAGCGCATCACCGGGATGTCGATGAAAGCGCGGCCGGCGACCATCGGCGGCTTTGCCCAGAGCATTCACGATTTCCAGGGCCTGCGTGAATTTCTCACTGCCGTGACCCTGACCAGCCTGATCGACTTGCCCTTCGTGGTGTTGATGCTGGTGGTGATCGGCCTGCTCGGCGGCTGGCTGGTGGTGATTCCGCTGCTGGCGTTTCCGATCACGATCATTTTCGCCATGGCGATTCAGGTGCGCCTGCGTGACACCGTGCAGAAAAGCCTGAGCCTCGGCGCCGAGCGTCAGGCCGTGCTGATCGAAACCCTCGGTGGCCTGGAAACCCTCAAGGCCTGCGGCGCCGAAAGCGAGCGTCAGCACAAATGGGAAAGCACCCACGGCGCCCTCACCCGCCTCGACAGCCATGCGCGCAACCTGTCGGCGCTAGCCACCAACGGCACGCTGTTCATCCAGCAGTTTTCCGGGATGGCGACGATTGTCGCCGGGGTCTACAGCATCATCGCCGGCAACCTCAGTGTCGGCGCGCTGGTCGCCACTTACATGCTCGGCAGTCGTGTGCTCGCCCCGCTCGGGCAGATCGCCGGGCTGATCACCCGCTACCAGCAAGCGCAACTGACCATGAAAAGCACCGACGCGCTGATGGCGCTGCCGCAGGAGCGCGACGGCAAACAGCGGCCGCTGGAACGCACGCAATTGCAAGGCGCACTCGACGTCAACGGCGTGACGTTCCACTACAACGGCCAGAATGCGCCAGCGCTGAGCGAGGTCAGCTTCAGCCTGAAAGCCGGCGAGCGGGTCGGCATCATCGGCCGCAGCGGTTCGGGCAAAAGCACCTTGGCGCGGCTGGTCATGGGTTTCTATGAAGCGGAGGAAGGTCAACTGCTGCTCGACGGCCTCGACCTGCGCCAACTGGACGTGGCTGACCTGCGCCAGCAGATCGGTTATGTCGCCCACGACTTGCCGCTGCTGGCCGGCAGCCTGCGCGACAACCTGACCCTGGGTGCGCGCTACATCAGCGATTCACGCATGCTGGAAGTCGCCGAACTGACTGGCGTCACCGAACTGGCCCGACAACACCCGCAAGGCTTCGACCGACCGGTGGGCGAACGCGGGCAACTGCTATCCGGCGGCCAGCGCCAGGCGGTGTTGCTGGCGCGCGCGCTGCTGCTCGATCCGCCGATCATGCTGCTCGACGAACCCACCAGCGCCATGGACAACAGCAGCGAGGACGCGCTGCGGCAGAAACTGCATGGCTGGGTGCAAGGCAAGACCCTGCTGCTGGTCACTCACCGCACCTCGATGCTGAGCCTGGTGGACCGGTTGCTGGTGCTGGACAACGGCCGGGTCGTCGCTGACGGCCCGAAAGAAGCGGTCATCGATGCACTGCGCAAGGGCCGTGTCGGCTCGGCGGCGGTCTAGGAGTTACGCCATGCCTGCTTCCTCCGATAGCAAATCACGCGGCTACTTCGACAGCTTCGGCAAAAGCGCCGAAGCCGAGTTCATGCCGGAAACCGCCGGCGCGGCGTTGCAGGATTCGCCGCGCAAATCGCGGATCACCGTGTGGCTGGCGGCAGCGCTGCTGATCGCCGCCCTGGTCTGGGCCAAATTCGCCGTGCTCGAAGAAGTGACCATGGGCGAAGGCAAGGCGATTCCGTCGAGCAAGGTTCAGGTGATCCAGAACCTCGAGGGCGGCATCGTCACCGAGATTTTCGTTCGCGAAGGTCAGATGGTCGGCAAGGGCGACACCCTGCTGCGTCTGGATGACACGCGCTTTCGCTCGAACAAGGGCGAAAGCGAGGCCGACCGATATGCGCTGACAGCCCAGGTAGAACGGCTATCGGCGGAGGCCGAGGGGCGCCCCTTCAAACTCTCCGCTGAAGTCATCGCCAAAGCGCCGCAAGTCGCCGAGGACGAGCGCTCGCTGTACGAGCAACGCCAACGCCGCTTGGCCAGCGAACAGCGCACCCTCAGTGAACAACTGCGGCAAAAAACCCAGGAACTGGCGGAGTTTCGCTCCAAGCAGGGCCAGTTCAGTTCCAGCCTCGCGTTGTTGCAGCAAGAGATGAACATGTCCGAACCGCTGGTGAAAACCGGTGCCGTGTCACCGGTGGAAATCCTCCGCCTCAGACGCAGTGCGGTGGAGATCCGTGGTTCGCTGAACGCCACCACGCTGGCGATTCCCCGCGCCGAATCGGCCATCGCCGAGATCCGCAGCAAGATCGACGAATCCGAGCAGACCTTCCGTTCCGAGGCCGCCAAAGAGCTGAATGAGAAACGCACCGACCTGTCGAAAATCACCGCGTCGAGCATCGCCATCGACGATCGCGTCAGCCGTACCACGGTGACTTCGCCGGTGCGTGGCGTGATCAAGCAGATGAAGGTCAACACCATCGGCGGCGTGGTCCAGCCGGGCAGCGACATGGTCGAAATCGTGCCGCTGGAGGACAACCTGCTGATCGAAGCCAAGGTCCGCCCGCAAGACGTCGCGTTCCTGCATCCGGGCCAGAAAGCCATGGTCAAGTTCAGTGCCTACGACTACACGATTTACGGCGGGCTGAGCGCCAAGCTCGAGCTGATCGGCGCCGATACGATCACCGATGACAAGGGCAACAGCTTCTATCTGATTCAGGTGCGCACCGACAAGAATCACCTGGGCGGCGATGTGAAACCGCTGCTGATCATTCCGGGGATGGTGGCGACGGTGGACATTATTACTGGCGAGAAAAGCGTCTTGGATTACTTGCTTAAACCGGTGTTGAAAGCGCGGACTGAGGCGATGCGCGAGCGCTAGTGATCTTTGAATTGCGGTGATTGATCTGGCGCTTTCGCGAGCAGGCTCGCTCCCACAATTGGAATGCGTTCCCCTGCGGGAGCGAGCCTGCTCGCGAAGAGGCCCGCACAGACAATGATCATCTGTCGCCATGGTTACGCTGAAAAACCTCCTCCCCCATCGCCGCAATCTGCCCTTCGATCAGCGCTTCAAACGGCTTGAGCAACGGCGCAAACGTCGTCGGCGCTTCGAGGGTTTCCAGCGCCTGCACGATCGCCTCGATCGTCGATAGCGCCCCCGGCCCCGGTGCCTTGCGCAAGCGATAGCGCGACACACCGCCCTCGGCCAGGGTCACCCGTGGCAGTGCTGCCAGCAGCGGATTGAGGTGCAGCATCTTGCGCGCTTTGCGCCAGGTGCCGTCCGGGACGACCAGCAACATTGGCTGATCATTTGGCACGTAAACCTGCAACGGCTGCGCATCCTCAGCCGGGAACAGCAAGCGCGCCTGATAACCCGGCTGGTTCAACAGCGTCGGCAAATCCTCGAACACCTCACCCACAATCAGCTCGGCATTGCTCAGCCCCAGCGCAGCCAAGCGCGCGGTATTGAGCGCGTGACTGACCTCGCTCGGATGCTGCAGCAGCAAGACTCGGGTGCGGCTATCAAGATGCGGAATCAATGGGCACAGGCAATGGGTCTGGGGGCGCAGGCAGCGCGGGCATTGGGCTCGGGACATGATGGGTTACGCCTGATTCAATTGCGCTTTGAGCAAATCGCGGAAGGTCTGGATCAGCGGCTCGCGGCTGCGGCCCCTGCGCATGATCATCGAAAACGGCGCCTGATAACCGAAGGTTGCCGGCAGCAGAACGCGCAGATCGCCCTTGTCGGCCCAGGCCTGCGCGTAGTGCTCCGGCAGATAACCGATGTACGCGCCGGAGAGCACCAGAATCAGCTGCGCTTCCATACTTTCCACAGTCGCGGCGCTGTGTTTGAAACCGTGCCGGGCCAGTTCCGCCTGACTCCAGTACCCGCGCCCGACCATCCGTTGCTGGGTGATGACCTGCTCGGGAATGCGCCGTTCGTTGAACAGTGGATGGCGACTGCTGCAATACAGCCAGTGCTGCTCGCGGTACAGCGGCATGTAGACCAGACCGCTCATGCGCGTGGAAAACGCACCGATCGCCAGATCGAGGCGATTGTCCTGCACGCCGAGCTGCAATTCATAAGGGCTCATCACTGACAGGTGCAAATGCACCGCCGGGTGTTCCTGGCTGTAGGCGCCGATGGCTTCAGCAAACGGCAGGGCCTTGTCGCTGACCGTGGAATCGATCACCCCGAGATTGAGCGTGCCGCGCAGTTCGCCCTTGAGCGCGGCGGCATATTGCTCGAAGCCTTCAAGCTCGGCGAGCAGGCGCAGGGTTTCCTGATGGAACAGCTCGCCCTTGCTGGTCAGGCTGAACCCGCCGCGCCCGCGATGGCACAGCACCAGACCAAGCGCGGCTTCGAGCTGGCTCATGTAGGTGCTGATCGCCGAGGTCGACAGGTTGAGTTCCTGCTGCGCGTTGGCGAAACCCTGATGGCGCACGACGCTGACGAAGATGCGCAGGAGTTTCAGGTCGGGTAAAGCGTTGGCCATGTCTACTCCGGGCTTTGCAACTGTGTGTCTGTGGGAAAAGCCCCTCACCCCAGCCCTCTCCCCGTGGGAGAGGGAGCTGATCTCCATGGCTTTCAAATCCTGAGTTCGACTCGATCTTTCAGGTCAATGCAGATTCCGCCAACAACTCGGTCGGCCACCTCTTTCCGAGGGAGAGGGAGCTGATCTCCATGGCTTTCAAATCCTGAGTTCGACTCGATCTTTCAGGTCGATGCAGATTCCGCCAACAACTCGGTCGGCCACCTCTTTCCGAGGGAGAGGGAGCTGATCTCCATGGCTTTCAAATCCTGAGTTCGACTCGATCTTTCAGGTCGATGCAGATTCCGCCAACAACTCGGTCGGCCCCCTCTCCCTCTGGGAGAGGGCTGGGGTGAGGGCAACAATCCCCAGCCGAACACACTATTCGAATCCGACAAAGTCTAATCTCAGCGCCGCCATTAGTTTAGAAAAATCTGAACTAAGTTTTTGCCCGTAGCGATTCTTCCCCGTCACTACATTTCGCATGATCGGCCCCACAGCGGCGTCCGAACCTGTGCTCAACGGCGCGCCGGGATAAATAAAACAAAGACGATGAGGCCCTACCCGTGGACAAGATTCTTCACCAACCACTGGGCGGCAATGAAATGCCGCGCTTCGGCGGCATCGCCACCATGCTCCGACTTCCCCATGTACCGACCGCTGCCGGCCTCGACGCTGCCTTCGTGGGCGTGCCGCTGGACATCGGCACTTCGCTGCGCCCCGGCACCCGCTTCGGGCCGCGCGACATCCGCACCGAATCGGTGATGATCCGCCCGTACAACATGGCCACCGGCGCCGCGCCGTTCGACTCGCTGTCGGTGGCCGACATCGGTGACGTGGCGATCAACACCTTCAACCTGCTCGACGCCGTGCGCATCATCGAAGAAGCCTACGACAACATCCTCGAGCACAACGTCATCCCGATGACCCTGGGCGGCGACCACACCATCACCCTGCCGATCCTGCGCGCAATCCATAAAAAGCACGGCAAGGTTGGCCTGGTGCACATCGATGCCCACGCTGACGTCAACGACCACATGTTCGGCGAGAAGATCGCCCACGGCACCACGTTCCGTCGTGCCGTCGAAGAAGGTCTGCTCGATTGCGATCGCGTGGTGCAGATCGGTTTGCGTGCCCAGGGCTACACCGCCGACGACTTCAACTGGAGCCGCGATCAGGGCTTCCGCGTCGTTCAAGCCGAAGAGTGCTGGCACAAGTCGCTGGCGCCGTTGATGGCGGAAGTGCGCGAGAAGGTCGGTGGCGGTCCGGTGTATCTGAGTTTCGACATCGACGGCATCGACCCGGCCTGGGCGCCCGGCACCGGCACCCCGGAAATAGGCGGCCTGACCACCATTCAGGCGATCGAAATCGTCCGTGGCTGTCAGGGCCTCGACCTGATCGGTTGCGATCTGGTAGAAGTCTCGCCCGCTTACGACACCACCGGCAACACCTCGCTGCTGGCCGCCAACCTGCTGTACGAAATGCTCTGCGTACTGCCTGGCGTGGTTCATCGCTGAGGGTCGGGTCATGCACGCACGTGATCAGGTTTTGCACGCGGCCGCCGAGTTGGTCGCCGCGTTTGCGCGTAACGATCGCGAAGCTTACTTCGGCGCATTCAGCACCGATGCCAGCTTCGTTTTCTACACCCTCGACCAGCCGTTGCTGTCGCGCGATGCCTATCAGGCGTTGTGGGACCGCTGGCGCGCCGAGGAGGGTTTCGAGGTGCTGTCGTGCACCTCGAGCAACGCCTTTGTCAGCCTGCAGGGTGACGTGGCGGTTTTCATCCATGACGTGGCCACCGAGCTGCGCATGCAAGGGGAGCAACACTTCAGCCAGGAGCGCGAGACGATTGTTTTCAGAAGACAAACGTCGAGCCTAGAACAACAAGGCCTATGGCTGGCCTGTCACGAACATTTGTCCGCAATGCCGGAAGGGCTGCCACCCCCTTAGCCAATGGTGACGCTCACGCACGATGAGCGCGCCTGATGATCGGAGCAGATCATGAATAACAACAACAACGAAAAAAGCCTTAGCAGCATCGAAACAAACGGGGTCGAACAGATCCCGGATCATGAGCGCGACGCCCGACCCAGCGACTTGTTTCGCTTGATCTTCGGCGGCGCCAATACGTTTGCCACCGCTGTGCTCGGCAGTTTCCCGGTGCTGTTCGGCCTGTCGTTTCAGGCGGGTGTCTGGGCGATTGTGCTGGGTGTGGTGGTCGGTGCGCTGATCCTCGCACCGATGGGCCTGTTCGGCCCGCTCAACGGCACCAACAACGCTGTGTCTTCCGGTGCGCACTTCGGCGTGCACGGGCGGATTGTCGGCTCGTTCCTGTCGTTGCTGACGGCAATCGCGTTCTTCTCGCTGTCAGTGTGGAGCTCGGGTGATGCGCTGGTCGGCGGTGCCAAACGCCTCGTTGATCTGCCGGAAACCGACCTGACCCTGGGCCTAGCCTACGGTCTGTTCGCGCTGCTGGTGCTGACCGTGTGCATCTACGGTTTCCGCATCATGCTGTGGGTCAACCGCATCGCCGTGTGGGCCGCGAGCCTGTTGTTCCTGCTCGGCATCTTCGCCTTCGCCCCTGCTTTCGACAGCCAGTACGCCGGCAGCGTGGCGCTGGGTCAGGCCGGGTTCTGGGCAGCATTCATCGGCGCTGCACTGGTGGCGATGAGCAACCCGATTTCCTTCGGTGCGTTCCTCGGCGACTGGTCGCGCTACATCCCGCGTGAGACGCCGAAGGGCCGGATCATGCTGGCGGTGATCGCCGCGCAACTGGCAACGTTGATCCCGTTCCTGTTCGGCCTCGCCACCGCGACCATCGTCGCGATCAAGGCACCGGACTACATCGCCGCGAACAACTATGTCGGCGGCTTGCTGGCCGTGTCGCCGAGCTGGTTCTTCCTGCCGGTGTGCCTGATTGCGGTGATCGGCGGCATGTCCACCGGCACCACGTCGCTGTATGGCACCGGGCTGGACATGTCCAGCGTGTTTCCGCGCGTGCTCTCCCGGGTCAAAGCGACCCTGCTGATTGGCGTGCTGTCGATCGCCTTCATCTTCATCGGCCGTTTTGCGGCGAACCTGGTGCAAAGCGTGTCGACCTTCGCCGTGCTGATCATCACCTGCACCACCCCGTGGATGGTGATCATGATCATCGGCCTGCTGGTGCGGCGCGGCTTCTACTGCCCGGATGACCTGCAAGTGTTCACCCGCGGCGAACAGGGCGGACGCTACTGGTTCAACCATGGCTGGAACTGGCGCGGTCTGGGGGCGTGGATTCCCAGCGCACTGGTCGGCCTGTGCTTCGTCAACCTGCCGGGGCAGTTCGTCGGCCCGCTGGGCGAACTGGCCGGCGGCATCGACATCAGCTTGCCGGTGACGTTGGGCCTGGCGTCGGTGGTGTATCTGACGCTGCTGCGCCTGTTCCCCGAACCTAGGGAAGTGTTTGGGCCAACGGATGTGCGCAGCGAAGCCGCCATAAAACCCGAACTACGTCAGGCCGCCTGAATAAACGCAAAACCCTGTGGGAGCGAGCCTGCTCGCGAAGACTTCAGCACATCCAACGTTGATGTGACTGACAGACCGCCTTCGCGAGCAGGCTCGCTCCCACAGGAAGCCTTGCAGACCCCATTTGCTTGACCATAAAAAAGACAATCGGAGACACGCCATCATGGCTTTGGATTTATTCGTCGTACTCATTTATGCCGCTGCGATGCTGATTCTCGGCTACTACGGCATGCGCAAGGCCAAGACCCACGAAGACTATCTGGTTGCCGGGCGTAACCTGGGGCCGTCGCTGTACATGGGCACCATGGCAGCGACCGTCCTCGGCGGCGCGTCCACCGTCGGCACGGTCCGTCTGGGTTACGTGCATGGCATCTCCGGGTTCTGGCTGTGCGCGGCACTGGGCTGCGGCATCGTCGCGCTGAACCTGTTCCTCGCCAAGCCCTTGCTGAAACTCAAGGTGTTCACCGTTACCCAGGTCCTGGAGAAGCGCTACAACCCGATGGCGCGCACCGCCAGTGCGACGATCATGCTCGCTTACGCGCTGATGATCGGCGTGACCTCGATCCTGGCGATCGGCACCGTGCTGCAAGTGTTGTTCGGTCTGCCCTTCTGGATTTCCGTACTGCTCGGCGGCGGTATCGTGGTGATTTACTCAACGATCGGCGGCATGTGGTCGCTGACCCTGACGGACATCGTCCAGTTCGGCATCCAGACGGTGGGCCTGATGTTCCTGCTGCTGCCGATCTGCCTGTACCGCGTAGGCGGCTGGGATCAACTGGTCGCGCAACTGCCGGCGGCCAGCTTCAACTTCACCAGCATCGGCTGGGACACGATCATCACCTACTTCATGATCTACTTCTTCGGCATCCTGATCGGCCAGGACATCTGGCAGCGGGTGTTCACCGCCAAAAGCGAAAAAGTCGCCAAGTACGCCGGCACCTCGGCCGGGATCTACTGCATCATCTACGGCCTGGTCTGCGCCTTGATCGGCATGGCTGCGCATGTGCTGATTCCGGATCTGGATAACGTCAACAACGCTTTTGCCGCCATCGTCAAAGTCTCGCTGCCTGACGGCATCCGTGGCCTGGTGATCGCTGCCGCACTGGCGGCTATGATGTCCACCGCCAGCGCCGGCCTGCTCGCCGCGTCCACCACCCTGACCGAAGACCTGCTGCCGAAACTGCGCGGCGGCAAACAATCCAACGTCGCGGTCAGCCGTCTGTTTACGCTGCTGACGGGGATCGCGGTGTTGGGCATTGCTCTGGTCGTCAATGACGTGATCAGCGCGCTGACCCTGGCTTACAACCTCTTGGTCGGCGGCATGCTGATTCCGCTGATGGGCGCGATTTTCTGGAAGCGTGCGACTACCGCCGGGGCGATCAGCGCGATGACGCTGGGCTTTATCACGGCGCTGGTGTTCATGGTCAAGGACGGCATGGACGCGAACTCGCCGATCTATTACAGCCTGGGTGTCAGTCTGGTGAGCTTTATACTGGTCAGCCTGTTCTCGCCGCGCCCGGCGACCGTGGCAACGGCGGTGTGAATCGGCTGTAACGACTTGACGTTTTCTTCAGCGGGTGTGGCGTCGGTGGCCACACCCGTCTTTTTCGCTTGGCGAAAAGCAAAAGATCGCAGCCTTCGGCAGCTCCTACACTTTGTAGAAACTGCCGACGGCTGCGATCTTGAAATCTCTGATCGCAGGTATTAACGGCGACGTGGCTGGCGTCGGCGCTGTTCGTCGTCCGTGCGAATCGGTACCGGTTGCAGAGGCGGTTCGATCAAACCGAGGGCAACTCCCAAATCGTGCAGCCAGTTCTGGATTTTCTCTTTCATCGTCATGCCCCCTTCAGGGTGGTGCTGAGCGGCCGGAATTCTGAGGCCGCTTCGCACTGATAATAGTCCGAAGTCCTACGCAATGCTCGGTCAAATCCGCAATGATCTGTTACTGAATTGAACAGAATCTGTTGCGATTGGTTCACGCTGTTTCACGCACTTCATGCAAAGCCACGGGATAGACCGCTTGCTGCACGTCGATCCAGGCATTCAGGTTGGCCCCGGCCATGCCCTTGCGCCACATGAGCCATGTTGTCGCACCCGCGAACGGCTCGGCCAACGGATGCACGGCGACGCTTTCACGACCCGGCAGGCTGGCCAGCATCGACTCGGCCATCAACGCCACACCACTGCCGGCAATCACACAGGCGAGCATGCCCTGATACGACTCGATCTCCATCGGCCGGCCCATCGCCGCGTGGTAGTGAGAGAACCACGCTTCCAGACGCATGCGATAGGAACAGCCCTGACGGAAGGTGAATACCGAGCGCCCCTCGACATCCCGCGCGCTGTGCACCGGTGGATGGTCGATTTCGGTGATCAGCACCAGGCGTTCTTCGCACAGCGGCACGCCATCGAGCCCGGCCAACTCCAGCGGTCCGTCGACCAACGCCGCGTCGAGGCGGCCGGTGAGCAACCCTTCGAGCAGTTCGCCGGTCGGCGCCGATTGCACCTGCAAATTCACCATCGGGTATTGCTTGTGATAACGCGCCAGCAACGCCGGCAGATGGATCGCCGCCGTGCTGTACATGGTGCCCAGCACGAAGTCGCCGGCCGGTTGCCCGCCCATCACCGCCGCACTGGCCTGATCGCGCAGAGCGAAAAGTTTGCCGGTGTAATCGAGCAAAACCTTGCCCGCCGGCGACAGCTGCAAGCGCTGCCGTTCGCGTACGAACAGCTCAACGCCCAGTTGCTCCTCAAGCTGTTTCAGGCGCGTCGACAGATTCGACGGCACGCGATGCAGGCGCTCGGCAGCGCGGGTGATCGAGCCTTCTTCGGCGACCGCCTGAAATATCCGCAGTTGGCTGAATTCCACTACCTTCTCCTGAACAGAACAAGTTACTCACTATTATTCAATTTTAAAGAAAGTCAATCGATCCTAGCCTGACGGTCATTGCTCCTTTGAAGGAAGCCCGACCATGTCGCCACTGATCCGTTTATCCGCCTGTTTCGTTGCCCTGATGATGGCCATGGGCATTGGCCGTTTCGCCCTGACACCTCAGATGCCGCACCTGCTCAGCGAAGGGCAGATCGACCTCACCGCCGCCGGTCTGATTGCAGCCGCCAACTACTTCGGCTATCTGCTCGGTGCCGTGGATGCGATGTTCGCCCAGCGGCCGCAGCAGGTGCAGCATCGCCTGCATGGCGGGCTATGGCTGTGCGTGCTGCTGACCCTGGCGTCGTTCTGGGCCAACGGTTTCTGGTCGCACTTGCTGTTGCGCTTTGGTACCGGCGTGGCGAGTGCCTGGGTGCTGGTGATGATTACTTCGCTTAGTCAGCCGCTGGCGGCGGCGGCGAATCGACCGCGCTGGGGTGCTCTGGTTTTTGCCGGACCGGGTCTGGGGATTTTTCTCACAGGCTTGCTGGCGCTGGTCTCACATCGCTTGCAGCAGACATCGGCAACCCTGTGGCTGATTTACGCAGCCGCCGCGTTGCTGATGATGCTCGGCGTCTGGCGGTTGTTGCCGCAGCCCACGGTGTTAGCGGGGCCAGCAACAACCCATGTGAACCCAGCGAATCGCGGCATTGCCCGGCTGGCGCTGGTATATGCGCTGTACGGCATCGGCTACATCATTCCGGCAACGTTCCTGTCGCAGATGGCCAACGCGCAGTTTCACGGCCAGTGGCAGGCGGATCTGTTCTGGCCGTGCTTTGGCCTCGGCGCGGCAATCGGTGTGTGGTTGGTGAGTCTGCGCCGACATGATCCCGAGACCACGCGGCACTGGCTGATGGCGACGTTGTGGCTGCAAGCGGCCGGAGTGCTCGCCTGTCTGCTGGGCAGCGGCGTCGGCCTGGCGTTGGGGGTGATCCTCTGCGGCACGCCGTTTCTGGCCTGCATGCAACTGGTCATGCAGCGTTCGCGAGAGCTGGCGCCCCACGACACTCAGCGCAACGCCGGGATGCTCACGGCGTGCTTCGCTGTCGGCCAACTGAGCGGCCCGCTGCTGGCGGCGCTGAGCAGCCATTTCAGCGGCGGTTTGCAGCCAGCGCTGCTGATCGCCGGTGCCGGCCTGCTGCTGGCCGGCGCGCTGGCGATGCAGGCCTGGGCTACTGGCCCAGCGCCTTGCGCAAACGCCGACGCAGCCACTGTTCGGCGCTGACGAAAGTGATGCCGAGCAGCACCAGCACGGCGCCGATGACGAAGTTCAGGCTCAACTGTTCGCCGAGCAGCAGCACGCCGAAGGTCACGCCGAACAACGGCGTCATGAACGAGAACACCGCAAGGTTGGCCGCCAGATAACGGCGCAGCAGCCAGAACCAAACCAGGTAGCTGAAGAACGACACCACCAGCCCTTGGAACAGCACACTGGCCACCGCCACGGTAGTCAGGCTGACGTGGGTGATCTGGCCGCTGAACAACGCGATCAACAGCAGACCGATGAAACCGACCATCAGCTGATAAAACAGGGTCAATGTCACCGGCGCTTCCGACAGTCGCGAGGCGCGCACCACCACGGTGGTCGCGCCCCAACAGGCGCCGGCCAATACGCCGAGGGCATCGCCCAGCAGCATGCGGCGGTCGAGGTTGTCCCACGACACACCGCCGGCGAAGGCAATCGCGATGCCGATGAACGCCAGCAGAATCCCCAGCCATTGCAACGGGCGCAAACGCTCGCTGGCGAGCAGGAAATGCACGCCGAGTGCGGTGAAGATCGGCGCGGTATACAAGAACACCGACATATGCGCGGCGGTGGTCAGTTGCAGGCCTTCGGCGATGAACAGGAACTCCAGACCAAACAGCGCACCGGCCAACAAGCCGCCGCGCCAGGTGCTGCCGACCTGATCCCAACCGCCCTTCCAGCAGATCAGCAAACCGACCAGCAACGCAGAAATCCCCGAGCGCCCCGCCGCTTGCATCACCGGCGCGATGTCCGTTGCCGCCCACTTGATCAGGACTTGCTGCACACCCCAGATCAGGCACAGGCCGATCATCACTTGCAGGGCAAAACCGTCGGCATTGCGCCGCTCGGCACTCACCGCAACACCTCGAACACACACAACATGGCAGGCCATCCAATGGTCAGAAAACAGTGTCGGGGATTATCAATCAGTCGCGCGAAAAAAGCCGTCTGGAAAAGACATTAAGTTGGTCAGTGGCGTCAGCGCTGAATGGTTGACGGCTGCGCCGTCATTCGCGAGCAGGCTCGCTCCCACAGAGGGTTCGGTGAACACGTGGGAGCGAGCCTGCTCGCGAAGAGGCCAGCATTGCCAACACAACTGCCGAATCAGCTCACGTGAATCGCTTCGCCATCAAATAACCCACCGTGCAGGCAACCGCTGTCGCCACTGTCCCCCACGCCCAATCCATCAAACTCACCTGCATCGACCAATCGCGCAAGGTCGCCCAATTGGTCAGGTCATAGGTGCCGTAGGCCACCAGTCCCAACAGCGCACCCAACTTCGCCGCCCTCTGCCAGCTCAGCGCCGGCAACACGACAAACACCACGCAGCCAATAACGTACAGGCAATAAAAAACCGCTGCGGGCAACAGCAGCGGTTTATCCAGCATCAGCGAACCGAGCAGTTCGCGATAGGTCGGCGCCATCAGCAGCCCGAGCCAGATGCCGTCGAGCAGCAGAAACGTCAGCAACGTAGCGACGTAAGCGATCAGCGCCTTTTTCATTTGCCCTTCCTTCTAATGTAGGAGCTGCCGGAGGCTGCGATCTTTTGATCTGTTTTTTCAAGATCAAGATCAACAGATCGCAGCCTTCGGCAGCTCCTACCATGGGCCTGCGGGGAGTCAGGTTAGTTCAATGCGATCGGCGTGAATGACGATCTTGCCTTCCTTGTACAGTGAGCCGATGGCTTTCTTGAAGTTGCCCTTGCTGACGCCGAACAGGCTGCTGATCAGTGCCGGATCACTCTTGTCACTGACCGCCAGGGTGCCGTCGTTTTCGCGCAACTTGCCGAGGATCTTCGAACTCAGGCTGCTGGCCGCTTCCTGGCCAACCGGTTGCAGGCTCAGGCTGATCTTGCCGTCGGCGCGCACTTCCTTGATGAAGCCTTTCTCGCGCATGCCCGAACGCATGAACTTGAAGATCTCGTTCTTGTGGATCAGGCCCCAGTGCTTGTTGTTGATGATCGCTTTGAAGCCCATGTCGGTGGCTTCGGCTACCAGCAGATCGACTTCCTGGCCCGGGCTGTAAGTAGCCGGGGTCTTGTCCAGGTAACGATCGAGGCGCGCGGTGGCGGTGATGCGGCGCGTGTGTTTGTCGAGGTAGACGTGCACCACGCAGTATTCGCCAGCGGTCATCTGGCGCTTTTCTTCCGAGTACGGCAGCAACAGATCTTTCGGCAGACCCCAGTCGAGGAACACGCCGATGCTGTTGACTTCAACCACTTTCAGGCTGGCAAATTCGCCGACCTGAACTTTCGGTTTTTCCGTGGTGGCGAGAAGTTTGTCTTCGCTGTCCAGATAGATGAATACGTTGAGCCAGTCTTCATCTTCGCTGGGAATATCTTTAGGGATATAACGGTTGGGCAAAAGAATTTCGCCGTCGGCACCGCCGTCCAGATATAAACCGAAGTTAGTGTGTTTAACCACTTGCAAACTGTTGTAACGCCCGACTAAAGCCATTTCCGAAACCCTCAATACGTGGGCGGCATTCTACCCGTTTTTGCCGCCAACGTCGGGCGACAGATCCTCGCACCGGGAAATGTGCTTCAACGTGTTGATTTTCTTGGTCATGGCTCGGTGGGGTGCCGCTCGTCAGTCCGGACAAGCGCTTCATGGCTGCGTTCATTTGCCTCACATCCATTAAATGTTCTTATTTAAAACAGCAGGTTAGCTGCTGAATACAAGTGACGGGGCGGCAATAATGCAGCGTTGCGGTTGGTTAATCCGGGGGATATTTACCAAGCTATTGTCAAGTTATTCCTGTACGATGCCTGGCCGAGTTACTTTTCTAAAGGTTAATGGCCGCCATGCGTGTAAAAGCATCCACCAGCAAAGCAAAGCCAGCTCCAGCCGTTGAAACCAGCGAATCGATCAACGATCAGATCGCAGCATTCCTCAAGTCCGGCGGCGAGATCCAGCAAATTGCCAAAGGCGTCAGTGGCCAGACATTCGGCCCGTCCAAGCAGATCAGCCTGGGCAAGAAGTAATACCGGTTTCACCCCGTCCATAGGCGCTTTGAGCTTCGAAGCGCCTGGACAGGCACCGCGCAATCCCTCTTCGTTTTAAACAAAAATCCCTGAAAATCGACGAACGGCCATCAATGCCGGGTATTCGCCGGTATCCTTGCACGCGTCTAGATCAAGCGTTTCAGCAGGCCCTCGCCCTGCGCTCGCGGTTCATGGAGTGACGCATGCGCCCATTTCCCTGTTTATTGTTTGTCAGCCTGCTGTCAGGCGCGACCGCGCACGCGCAGGTTTTTCAGGGTGAACTGGGTGACTTCGATCTCAAGCTTGGCACCACGCCTAGCCGCAGCATGGCCCAGGGTCTGGTCAAACCGGCGGCGGTCGGTTCGTTCCACGGCGGCCTCGATCTGAGTCACGACAGCGGCGTGTATTTCGGCCAGTACGCGCCGAGCATGGGCATCAGCCCGGGCAAGAACCTCGAGATCGACTCCTACGTCGGCTTCAAGCAACCGTTCGATCAGGTGCTCGGCTATGAAGTCGGAATGATCCATTACAGCTACCCACGCGTGGACACCCTCGACAGCCAGGAGCTGTTTGGTGGCCTGACTCTGCTCGGCAGTCGCTTCGGCATTGCCCTGAGCAACGACCCGGATAAACAGAACAACACCTTGTTTGCCGACCTCACTGGCAATCAACCGTTCGGCATTGGCGTGAGCATGAAGTACACCACTCACCAACTGAACACGCCGGTGGCGGTCGACGGTGGTTATGTCAGCAGTTTCACCGATTGGTCGGTGAAACTGTCGCGGCCGTTCATGGGTGTCGATCTCGATCTGATCTACAGCAATTCCAGCCTCAGCGGCAACGATTGCTCGGCCTATTCCGGCCACAACAGCGAGTGCGACGGCCTCGTCACCCTCAAGGCCGTACGCACGTTCTATTGATCGGCTGAACTGCCGCGCGCATCCTGCATCACATAAGAATCAGATTTCCGACGCCAGGCTCTCGCAAGGATTTGCCCATGTCTCGCTGGTTCAAACAGATTGCCGCCCTGTTGATCTTCACTCTCGCCCTCGGCGCTTGCAGCCGCGTGGGCCTGGCCTACCGCAACCTCGACGTGATTATCCCGTGGTCGCTCAGCGATTACGTGGACATGAACGGCGAGCAGAAAGACTGGTTCAGCGAACGGCTCAAGGAACACCTGAGCTGGCACTGCACCACGCAGTTACCCGGTTACCTTGACTGGCTGGACCGTTTGCAGGCCATGGTCCAGAGCAATCAGGTCAGCGACGCCGCTCTGCAGGAGCGCACCGCCGAAGCCAAACAGGCCATCGCCGAAACCGCCCGGGAAATCACCCCTTCGGCCATCGAGCTGCTGCAAGGACTGGACGATAAACAGGTGGCAGAAATGAACGAAGCGTTCGCCAAGGATTTGCGCAAACGTCAGCAGGAATACGTGAAACCGCCGCTGGCTCAGCAGATCAAGGAACGCGGCGAGCGCATGGAAAAACGCCTGAACGATTGGCTAGGCCCACTCAGTGATACACAGAAACAACGCGTCGTGGCCTGGACCAATGCCTTGGGCGACCAGAACACCCAATGGATCGCCAACCGCGCGCACTGGCAGCAACAGTTCAGCGCCGCCGTTGCGCAACGCCAAAGCCCCGAATTCCCACAACGCATCGAGACACTTCTGGTCAACCGCGAGCGCTTATGGACAGCGGATTACCGCAAGGCCTACGCCAATACTGAAGCGCAGGCACGATCGCTGTTTGTCGACTTGATGGCCGAGAGCACGCCGCAGCAGCGTGAGCGCTTGCTGAAGAAAATCGAGGGCGTGCGCAAGGACTTCAATGACCTGAAGTGCCTGAAGGCCGCGCAGAAACCTTGAAATCACTGGAATCCAATGTGGGAGCGAGCCTGCTCGCGAAAGCGGTGTATCAGACAGTTCAATGTCACCGACAGACCGTATTCGCGAGCAGGCTCGCTCCCACAGGGGGATTTCGCTGGCTCAGGCGATTTGAGCCTTTGAGGCGACTTCATCAAACGTCACCTCATCCAGCGCATCCTCCTGCTCATCCAGCACCTGACGCGGATGGTCGTTGCCGGGGATGCTGCTGTCGATCAGGCTCAGCAGGCTGGAGCCGCGCGGGGTCAGAATGAAGTTGTTGCCAGTACTGCCCTCGTGATCCGGCCGCGGCTCGATGAATCCGCGCTCCAGCAAGAGCTTTTCATAATCACAGGCCAGGGTTTTCAAGTGATCGAGATTGTCGATCGGCTCGCCGGCGCTGGCTTTCTCGGCCGCATGGTCTTCGGCATAAGCGCGGGGGGCGAAGCTGTGGCCAGCGCTGTTCTGCACTTCATGCAGCAAACGTTCAATCAAATCCCAGTTATAAGTCGTCATCCTGATCCAACCTCCGGTGCGGGTGATTTTGTGCCGCTTTCAAGGTTGTGACCGAAGCGCTGCGCAGCCGTTCAGCAGTATTTCCGGACCCGACCGACCGGCGGCTGTCGATTCCCTCGCACGTCGAACGACTAGGCTGAAACAGCCGGTTCAACCCGCAGGAGACATCGTCATGAACGTTACAAACCATCCGGTGGTATCACGCGAAGAATGGCTCGCCGCCCGTCAGCAGCATCTGGCCCGCGAAAAAGCCTTCACCCGGGAACGCGATCGCCTCAGCGCCGAGCGCCGCGCCCTGCCGTGGGTAAAAGTCGACAAGGACTATCATTTTCAAGGGCCGAACGGCGAGCTCAAGCTCAACGACCTGTTTGGCAACAACAGCCAGTTGATCATCTACCATTTCATGTTCGCCAAAGGCTGGGAGCAAGGCTGCCAGGGCTGCTCGTTCCTCAGCGACCACATTGACGGCGCCAACCAGCACCTGGCCCATCACGACGTTGCAGTTGTCGCAGTTTCCCACGCGCCGTTCGACGAGTTTCAGGCATTCAAACAACGCATGGGCTGGAAGTTCGACTGGGTTTCGTCAGAAGGTTGCGATTTCAATTACGACTTCGGCGTTTGCGCCCGGGCTGAGGACGTCGCGGCGGGAAAGGCTACCTACAACTACGAAAAAAACGACAGCGCCGAGGAAGAAATGCCGGGGCTGAGCGTGTTTTATCGCAATGACGAAGGCGAGATTTTCCACACCTATTCCACATACGCGCGCGGTCTGGACATGCTGGTTGGCGCTTACCACTATCTGGATCTGACGCCCAAGGGCAGGAATGAAGACGAGATCATGGAATGGGTGCGGCATCATGATCGGTATGACGGTGCGCCGAAGTCGGGTTGCTGCCACGCCGATTGAGGACAATCCTGGCCCCACAGTTTCTGAACTTTTACCAGGCTTCAGCCCTCAACCGGTTAACCCGCCTTAACCGGAACTGAGGCCTGCCCATGAAAACCCTGATCAAGCTGTCCCTCGCCGCCACCCTTGCCTGCGCCCTGCCCGTCTGGGCCTGCACGCCTGAAGAGGCGACGATTAAACGCGAACAACTGGCCAAGGAAGTCTCCAAGCTCACCGAGCAGAATCCGGAAAAGGCCAAGGAGATCAACGCCGAGTTGCAGAACATGGATCTGGGCACGGCCAGCGCCGATCTGCCGGACAAGTGCCAGTTGATCGATCAGCGTTTGAAGGAACTGGGGTCGGCGGAGAAAAAAGCCGACAGTTGAGGACGAAAAAAAACCGGACAATGTCCGGTTTTTTTATGCGCGTTCTACAGCTTACTCAGCCGCAGGCTCGGCTGGCTTGCGACGCTTGAGCGGGGCCATGCCGTCGCTGCTCACCAGAGAATCCGGCTTTGGACGGTTGACGCTCTTGCGCTTGGTCGGCGTCTTGGCGGCGGTTTTCTTTTTGTCGCCCTTGGCGTCAGTCTTTTTCTTTTTCACGCCGACGGCTTTGCCCGAGGCCTTGACCTTTTTCGGTCCGCCGTAGGTGCCTTTGACTTCCTTGATGGTGCGGCGCTCGAAGCTCTGCTTCAGGTAGCGCTCGATGCTCGACATCAGGTTCCAGTCGCCGTGGCAGATCAGCGAGATCGCCAGACCGTCGTTGCCGGCGCGGCCGGTACGACCGATGCGGTGTACGTATTCGTCGCCGCTGCGTGGCATATCGAAGTTGATCACCAGATCCAGACCATCTACATCCAGACCACGTGCCGCAACGTCGGTCGCGACGAGGATTTTCACACCGCCCTGCTTCAGACGATCGATCGCCAGTTTGCGATCCTTCTGGTCTTTCTCACCGTGCAGCACGAACGCCTTGTATTCCTGCGCCACGAGGCGGCCGTAAATGCGGTCGGCCATGGCGCGGGTATTGGTGAAGACAATGGCCTTCTGGTAGGTCTCGTTGGCCAGCAGCCAGTTCACAATCTGCTCTTTGTGCTGATTGTGGTCGGCGGTGATGATTTGCTGACGAGTCGTCGAGTTGAGCTGGCTGACGGCGTTGAGCTGCAGGTGCTCCGGGTTGTTCAGGACCTTGGCGATCATCTCGCGCAGGCCGGAACCGCCGGTGGTGGCGGAGAACAGCATGGTCTGCTGACGGTTCGGGCATTCATCGACCAGACGCTGCACGTCTTCGGCGAAACCCATGTCGAGCATGCGGTCGGCTTCGTCGAGCACCAGCACTTCGACTTCTTTCAGGTCGAGGTTGCCGGCATTGAGCTGCTCGATCATCCGCCCCGGGGTGCCGATGAGGATGTCCGGCACTTTGCGCAGCATTGCCGCCTGCACCTTGAAGTCTTCGCCGCCAGTGATCAGGCCGGACTTGATGAAGGTGAACTGCGAGAAGCGTTCGACTTCCTTCAAGGTCTGCTGGGCCAGTTCACGGGTCGGCAGCAGGATCAGCGTCTTGATGCTGACGCGGATCTTCGCCGGGCCGATCAGGCGATTGAGGATCGGCAGGACGAAAGCGGCGGTTTTGCCGCTACCGGTTTGCGCCGTCACCCGCAGATCACGCCCCTGGAGCGCCAGCGGGATGGCCGCGGCTTGCACTGGCGTTGGCTCGACAAATTTCAGCTCGGCCACGGCTTTGAGCAGGCGTTCGTGCAGGGCGAATTGGGAAAACACGGGTGCTACCTCGAAGATATGCAAAAAAACAGCTGCATAGGTTACCGGTTTCGAGCGCTCAGGCCGAGTTTCTTTGTGCAAACGGCGACAATCAGTGGTTTTTTTGTTGCCCGATTTGTCACTCGCTGCAATACACAGCGTCTTAAATGCTCTAATCGGCCCTCGCGTCTTACAGAAGAAATGTTCCGCTTATGGATATCAAACAGCTCTGGCTCAAAGCCCAAGGCCTCTGGGGCACGCTCGAAGAGCACCCACTTCTGCAATCGGGACTGGCGCTGCTGGTGCTGCTGGTCATTGCGCTGGTGCTCGGACGGGTGGCGCGTTACCTGATCCTGCACGCCAGCCGCATGCTCGGCCGCCAACCGGCGCTGCACTGGATCAACGATTTTCGCCACAACAAGGTGTTTCAACGACTGGCGCAGATGACGCCGTCGCTGGTGATCCAGTTCGGCCTGCACCTGGTGCCGGAGCTGAGCAAAACCGCGATGAATTTTCTCGGCAACGTCGCGCTGGCGTTCACCATCCTGTTCCTGCTGCTGGCGGTCAGCGCCCTGCTCAACGCCCTGCTCGACATCTACGCGCGCACCGAGCATGCGCGTACACGCTCGATCAAAGGCTACGTGCAACTGGCGAAAATGGTTTTGTACGTGTTCGGCGCGATCATCATCGTCGCCACCCTGATCGACCGCTCGCCGCTGTTGCTGCTGTCGGGTCTGGGTGCGATGTCGGCGGTGATTCTGTTGGTCTACAAGGACACCCTGCTGTCGTTCGTCGCCAGCGTGCAACTGACCAGCAACGACATGTTGCGCGTCGGCGACTGGATCGAGATGCCGCAAGTCGGTGCCGATGGCGACGTGGTCGACATCACGCTGCACACGGTCAAGGTGCAGAACTTCGACAAGACGATCGTCTCGATCCCGACCTGGCGGCTGATGTCCGAGTCGTTCAAGAACTGGCGCGGCATGCAGCAGTCCGGCGGTCGGCGGATCAAACGCAGCCTGTTCATCGATGCCAGCGGCGTGCGCTTCATCCGCGACGACGAGGAAGAAAAGCTCTCGCAGGTGCACCTGCTGACCGACTACATGGGCCGCAAGAAAGCCGAGCTCAAGGCCTGGAACGAAGCGCAAGGCAATGTCGCGGCAATGTCGGCCAACCGCCGCCGCATGACCAACATCGGCACCTTTCGCGCCTATGCGCTGGCGTATCTGAAGAGTCATCCGGAGATTCAGCCGAACATGACCTGCATGGTCCGGCAGATGCAGACCACCGCGCAGGGCATTCCGCTGGAAATCTACTGCTTCACCCGCACCACGGTGTGGGCCGATTACGAGCGGATTCAGGGGGATATTTTCGATTACCTGCTGGCGGTGTTGCCGGAGTTCGGGCTGAGCCTGTATCAGCAGCCGAGTGGTGGGGATTTGCGCGCCGGGTTGCTGCCGGCGGTGTTGGGCTCGGCGAGTATTCCGGAGCCTGAGAAACACCTGATGTAACCCACAAATCACATGTAGGAGCTGCCGAAGGCTCGGGCCGCGTTCGGATGATCTTTTGACTTTTAATATCAAAAGATCGCAGCCTTCGGCAGCTCCTGCACGGGTTATGCGGTGCGCCTGATACCCAACCGGCTGATCCACACCGCCATCAAGATCACACTGCCGCCGAGGAACAATCTCCCCAGTTCCTCATGTTGATTCCAGATCAGCAAATTCAACAGCAACCCCACCGGCACGTGCAGGTTATTCATCACTGCCAGCGTGCCGCCATTGACCATGCACGCGCCCTTGTTCCACCAGTACAGGCCCAGCGCCGTCGAAACCAGCCCGAGGAACAGCAACACCGCCCATTGCAGTGGCGCTTCAGGCAGAAAGTTCGATTTGCCAAACAGCAGAAACGCCGGCAGCACCACCATCAATGCGCCAAGGTAGAAATAACCGAAGCGGCGGTAATGCGGCAGATCGCTCGGATGCTTGGCCACCAGATGCTTGTACAGGACCTGCCCGGCGGCGTAGGTGAAGTTGGCCAGTTGCAGCAGCAGGAAGCCCATGAAGAAGTCGGGACTGATGCTGTCGAAGCGAATCACCGCCGCACCGCCGACCGCCACCAGCGCAGCAACCAATGCCCACGGATTAAAGCGACGGTTCAGCGCGTCTTCGATCAACGTCACATGCAGCGGTGTAAGAATGGTGAACAGCAAAACCTCCGGCACCGTCAGCACGCGGAAGCTCAGGTACAGGCAGACGTAAGTCACCCCGAACTGCAACGCGCCGATCAGCAACATGCCACGCATGAACGCCGGCTCCACCGAACGCCAGCGCGTCAACGGAATAAACACCAGCCCGGCCAGCACCACACGCACCAGCACCGCGAAGTAGCTGTCGACATGCCCGGCCAGGTATTCGCCGATCAGACTGAAAGAAAACGCCTGGATCAGCGTCACAAAAAGTAGATAGCCCATGTTCGCCTCGAAATCGAATGGCGGCGACGATAGCGGGTTTTGCCGCTCACTGCGAATAGCCGGAAACACAAATAACCGGTGGGAGCGAGCCTGCTCGCGAAGGCAGCGTGTCAGACGGCTGATACTTTTCTGATACACCGCTTTCGCGAGCAGGCTCGCTCCCACAAGGAGTCATGTGTTGTTCGTCAAATCGCAGACAAAAAAAAGCCCGATCTCGCTAAAGCGTTCAATCGGGCTACAGCACTCAGGAGCAAAAGTGCAAAGGGAGGTTCGATGCGCGTAAAGCCTTGAAGGGGTTGCGCCAGGTCACTAGACCATCCAGCGATTATCTGGCGATTAACCGATCAAGCGACCTGAGACAATTTGGCGTTGGCCTGATTCAGGCCCTTCTCCTGGAAGTCACCGCCCAGGTTCATGCCCTCTGCATGGATAAAGGTCACGTCGTTGATGCCGATGAAACCCATCACCTGGCGCAAGTACGGTTCCTGATGATCCGCCGGGCCACCGGCATACACACCACCGCGAGCGGTCAGGACAAAGGCGCGCTTGCCGCCGAGCAGCCCCTGCGGACCGGTTTCGGTGTACTTGAAGGTCACCCCGGCGCGCAGCACATGATCCAGCCAGGCCTTGAGCGTGCTCGGGATCGCAAAGTTGTACATCGGTGCCGCCAGCACCAGCACGTCGGCGGCAAGCAGCTCATCAGTCAATAGGTTGGAGCGGTCCAGCGACGCCTGTTCGCTGTCGTTGCGCTGCTCGGCGGGTTTCATCCAGCCACCCAGCAAATTGGTGTCCAGATGCGGCACCGGGTTCGCGGCGAGGTCACGCACGGTGATCTGATCGGCAGGGTGCGCGGCTTTCCACTGAGCGATGAAGGTCTGGGTCAATTGACGGGAAACCGAGTCTTGCTGGCGGGCACTGCTTTCGATGATCAGAACGCGGGACATGGTGTGTAGCCTCCATCCGAGAATGTTGTAAGTCGATGGAGTGAAGGTTAAACAGAGCTGAATCGATGAAAAAGCGCAAATATCCGCTGTAATCCATCGATAAATTCGTTTATAAGCTAAACCCATATCCCTTGTGGGAGCGAGCCTGCTCGCGAAAGCGGAATGTCAGTCACAGCATCTCTGGATGACATTCCGTCTTCGCGAGCAGGCTCGCTCCCACAGGGAAATAGCGTTATTTCGGAGTGCAGGTCAGTTTGATGCGCAGCTTGATGATCTCGCGGGTGAACTTGGCCGTGGCGTTTTTATGCTTGCCCGCCGGGACATCGATGCTGCGGGTGCGTGGTGCTTCCGGGCCGTTGCTGAATACCGCACGGCAGGTCGCATCGACGTCACCGTAGTTGGCCACGCGGATCGAGCCGATGTCGTTGTCCGTGTCGTAAGTCTCGTAATCGATCTTCATGCCGTTGAGATCCTTTTGCATGTCGATCGGATAGGCAAACGCGGTCAACGGCAGCAGCGCCAGCACCACACAACAGAATTTTTTCATTCGGCAGTCTCCATGAGGGACGGCCAGCTTAGGACAAGAGGAGCTATTGATGAAAGCGCCCCGCGTGACCCTTGATCAATGGCGAACGTTGCAGGCCGTGGTCGACCACGGCGGATTCGCCCAGGCCGCCGAGGCCCTGCACCGTTCGCAATCGTCGGTGAGCTACACCGTCGCCCGCATGCAGGATCAGCTCGGTGTGCCGTTGCTGCGCATCGACGGGCGCAAAGCCGTGCTCACCGAGGCCGGCGGCGTGTTGCTGCGGCGTTCGCGGCAATTGGTCAAACAGGCCAGCCAACTCGAAGACCTTGCCCATCACATGGAGCAAGGCTGGGAAGCGGAAGTGCGGCTGGTGGTGGATGCGGCCTACCCGAGCGCGCGGATCGTCCGCGCCCTGACCGCGTTCATGCCGCAGAGTCGCGGCTGCCGCGTGCGTTTGCGTGAGGAAGTGTTGTCGGGCGTCGAGGAAGTGCTGCTCGAAGGCGTGGCGGACTTGGCAATCACCGGACTGAGCATTCCCGGCTACTTGGGTGCGGAATTGAGCGATGTCGAGTTCGTCGCCGTTGCCCACCCTGATCACCCGCTGCATCGGCTCAACCGCGAGTTGAGCTTTCAGGATCTGGAAACCCAGATGCAAGTGGTGATCCGCGACTCCGGCCGCCAGCAGCCGCGCGATGTCGGCTGGCTCGGCGCCGAACAGCGCTGGACCGTCGGCAGCCTCGCCACCGCCGCGACCTTTGTCAGCAGCGGCCTGGGCTTTGCCTGGCTACCGCGGCACATGATCGACCGCGAACTCAAGGATGGTTCGCTCAAGCTGCTACCGTTGGACCGAGGCGGCAGCCGCAATTCGAGTTTCTATCTGTATTCGAACAAGGACAAACCCCTGGGCCCGGCCACGCAAATCCTTATTGAATTGTTGCGCACCTTCGACACCTTGCCGCTGGACGCACCGTTTGCCGCACCTGAACAAGCCTGACACGGAGTTCACCGATGGCGTATTTCGAGCACGAAGGTTGCAACCTGCACTACGAGGAATATGGCCACGGCGCGCCGTTGCTACTGGTTCACGGGCTCGGCTCGAGCACCCTGGACTGGGAAATGCAGATCCCGGCGCTGGCTGCGCACTACCGGGTAATCGTCCCGGACATTCGCGGCCACGGGCGCTCGGACAAACCCCGCGAGCGCTACAGCATCGCCGGGTTCAGCGCGGATCTGCTCGCGTTGATCGAACACCTGCGCCTCGGCCCGGTACATTACGTCGGGCTGTCGATGGGCGGGATGATCGGCTTTCAACTCGCCGTCGATCAGCCGCAAGCGCTCAAGAGCCTGACCATCGTCAACAGCGCGCCGCAGGTCAAATTGCGCACGCGCGACGACTACTGGCAGTGGTTCAAACGCTGGAGCCTGATGCGCCTGCTCAGTCTCGAAACCATCGGCAAAGCCCTCGGCAGCAAACTTTTCCCCAAGCCGGAACAGGCCGATCTGCGACGGAAAATGGCCGAACGCTGGGCAAAAAACGACAAACGTGCTTATCTCGCCAGCTTCGATGCGATTGTTGGCTGGGGCGTTCAGGAACGACTTTCCCGGGTGTCCTGTCCAACGCTCATCGTCACTGCCGACCGTGACTACACACCGGTTGCGCTGAAAGAAACCTATGTAAAACTGCTGCCGGATGCGCGGCTGGTGGTCATCGCCGATTCGCGCCATGCCACCCCGCTCGATCAACCCGAACGCTTCAATCACACGCTGCTGGATTTTCTCGCCACAGCCGACCTTCACTCTCAGGATCACTGACCCATGCTGAAAAAACTCGCCCTCGCCGCCGGCTCCGTACTGTTTGCCGCCAACCTGATGGCTGCTACCCCGGCCAAGGCGCCCCACGTGCTGCTGGACACCACCAACGGCCAGATCGAAATCGAACTGGACCCGGTCAAGGCGCCGATCAGCACGAAGAACTTCCTTGAATACGTCGACAGCGGCTTCTACAACAACACCATTTTCCACCGTGTGATCCCGGGCTTCATGGCTCAGGGCGGCGGCTTCACCCAGCAGATGCAACAGAAAGAAACCAAGGCGCCGATCAAGAACGAGGCCAGCAATGGCCTGCACAACGTTCGTGGCACCCTGTCGATGGCGCGTACTTCCAACCCTGATTCGGCGACCAGCCAGTTCTTCATCAACGTTGCCGACAACGCATTCCTCGATCCGGGCCGTGACGCCGGTTACGCGGTGTTCGCCAAAGTGGTCAAGGGCATGGATGTCGTGGACATCATCGTCAACTCTCAGACCACCACCAAACAAGGCATGCAGAACGTGCCTGTCGACCCTGTGATCATCAAGTCAGCCAAGCGCATCGACTGAGTTTCGCCGGGCATATCGAGCGGCGTGGGGCTGAGCCTGCGCCGCTCGCACTGATAAAAGGAGAGCCCGGATTCCGGGCGGTTATCTGATGCTCTATCGCCGTTTCGAACAACTGATCGATATCTTCCGCGACGCCCCGACGGCGTCCCCGCCGGACCGCGTCTGGCCCTTCTACGTCTATTACCTGAAGCAGGTCTGGCCAAGTTTCGCTGCCCTGCTCGTCATCGGCCTGTTTGCCTCGTTGATCGAAGTAGCGTTGTTCAGCTACCTGAGCCGCATCATCGATCTGGCGCAAGGCACGCCCAACCCGAATTTCTTCAGCGACCACGCCCTCGAATTGACCTGGATGCTGGTGGTCGCTCTGGTGCTGCGACCGATCTTCTTTGCCCTGCACGACCTGCTGGTGCATCAGACCCTGAGCCCCGGCATGACCAGCATGATCCGCTGGCAGAACCACAGTTACGTGCTCAAGCAGAGCCTGAATTTCTTCCAGAACGACTTCGCCGGGCGCATCGCCCAGCGCATCATGCAGACCGGCAACTCGCTGCGCGATTCTGCCGTGCAAGCGGTCGACGCGCTGTGGCACGTGGTGATCTATGCGATCAGCTCGCTGGTGCTGTTCGCCGAGGCCGACTGGCGCCTGATGATCCCTTTGCTGACCTGGATCGTCGCTTACATCGGCGCGCTGTATTACTTCGTGCCACGGGTGAAGGAGCGCTCCGTGGAAGCCTCTGACGCGCGCTCGAAACTGATGGGGCGCATCGTCGATGGCTACACCAACATCGCCACGCTGAAACTGTTCGCTCACACCAACTTCGAACAGCACTACGCCAAGGAAGCCATCGAAGAACAGACCGTCAAAGCGCAAATGGCCGGTCGCGTGGTGACCAGCATGGACGTGGCGATCACTACCATGAACGGCCTGCTGATCGTCGGCACCACGGCGCTGGCGTTGTGGCTGTGGACGCAGTCGCTGATCACCGTCGGCGCGATTGCCCTGGCCACCGGCCTGGTGATTCGTATCGTCAACATGTCCGGCTGGATCATGTGGGTAGTCACCGGCATTTTCGAAAACATCGGCATGGTCCAGGACGGTCTGCGCACCATCTCTCAACCGGTCAGCGTCACCGACCGCGAGCAGGCCAAACCGCTGGCCGTGGCCTCGGGCGAGGTGCGCTTCGAGCACGTGGATTTTCACTACGGCAAGAAGAGAGGCATCATCGGCGACCTCAATCTGACGATAAAACCGGGGGAGAAAATCGGCTTGATCGGCCCATCCGGCGCCGGCAAATCAACCTTGGTCAACCTGTTGCTGCGCCTGTACGACGTCGAGGGCGGGCGCATCCTGATCGACGGGCAGAACATCGCCGAAGTCGGCCAGGAAAGCCTGCGCGCGCGGATCGGCATGATCACTCAGGACACCTCGCTGCTGCACCGCTCGATCCGCGACAACTTGCTTTACGGCAAACCGGATGCGACCGATGCCGAGCTGTGGGAGGCGGTGCACAAGGCTCGCGCTGACGAGTTCATTCCACTGCTGTCCGACGCTGAAGGCCGCAGCGGTTTCGATGCGCATGTCGGCGAGCGCGGGGTGAAATTGTCGGGCGGTCAGCGCCAGCGCATCGCGATTGCGCGGGTGCTGCTCAAGGACGCGCCGATCCTGATCATGGACGAAGCGACCTCGGCACTGGATTCGGAAGTCGAAGCAGCGATTCAGGAAAGCCTCGAGACCTTGATGCAGGGCAAAACCGTGATCGCCATCGCCCACCGTCTCTCGACCATCGCGCGCATGGACCGTCTGGTGGTGCTGGAAAACGGCAAGATCGCCGAGAGCGGCACCCACGCCGAACTGCTTGCGCATCGTGGTTTGTATGCACGGTTGTGGGCGCACCAGACCGGAGGGTTTGTCGGCATCGATTGATGCCTGGCGGTGCGGTGAAAAAACTGTGGGAGCGAGCCTGCTCGCGAATGCGATGGATCAGCGACAAATTCGTCAACTGACCCGACGCTTTCGCGAGCAGGCTCGCTCCCACAGGGGATCTGGAACTAGGTTTGGCGATAAGGCAACGCGGTGCGGGCCTCTTCGGCATAGGCCAGAACCCCCGCGCGCTCCTGCTGGAGAAAATCCTTCACCGCCGCTTTCAACCCCGGATGGCGCAGGTAATGCCATGAATGGGTGATCACCGGTTCAAAGCCGCGAATCAACTTGTGCTCGCCCTGCGCCCCGGCATCGAAACGCTGGATGCCATGGGCGATCGCGTAATCCATGCCCTGATAGAAACACGTCTCGAAATGCAGCCGATCAAACTCGGCCAGGCAGCCCCAATAACGCCCGTAGAAACTGTCGCCACCGACCAGGCTGAACGCCATCGCCACCGGCCGTGAGCCCTGTTTGGCAAGAACCACCCGAATCGCTTCAGGCATGCGTTCGGCCAGCAGGCTGAAGAACTCGCGCGTCAGATATGGCGCCTGACGCCGCACCGCGTAGGTGTTGGCATAGCAAGCGTACACGAAATCCCACTGCGCCTCGCCCAGCTCACGCCCCTCCAACCACTCGAACTCAAAGCCCTGCCCCGCCACCTGCTCGCGTTCCTTGCGCATCTGCTTGCGCTTGCGTGAGCTGAGGGCGTCGAGGAAGTCCTGAAAGTCGCGGTATTCACGGTTCTGCCAGTGATATTGACAGCCGATGCGCTGCAGCCAGCCCGGTTGCTCGGCCATCGCCGCATCGGTAAACGGATCAGTGAAATTGATGTGCGCGCTGGAGAGCTCTTCGATCTGCAAATAGCCGGGCAGACTTTTCAGCAGTTCGAAACCGTCCTCGACCCGCGCCGCCAGCAAGCGCGGGCCGCTGACCGGGCTGAAGGGCACGGCAGTCAGGAGTTTGGGGTAGTAATCGATGCCGGCGCGGGCGCAGGCGTCGGCCCAGCCGTGATCGAAAACGTACTCGCCGTAGGAATGCCACTTGCGATAACTGGGCAGTGCGGCGATCAGTCGATCATCTTCGATGTGCAGCAAATGCTCGGGCTGCCAGCCTGAATGCGGGCCGACACTGCCGCTGTCTTCCAGCGCGCTGAGGAAGGCGTGACGCAGGAACGGCTGGTTGTCCGGGACCAGCGCATCCCAGGTGGCCGGGGCGATTTCTGACAGGTCTTGCAGGCGTTGCAACGGCATTCACTGGCACTCCACAGCTTGGCGACAAAGCCCGGCGAGTATCGCTGATCGCGACCCGGTTGCACACGCTCAATCGGCCGACAGCGCTCTAGGTCGATAGTTCACGCCTGATATGTATCGTCATCAACCTGCCATCACTGTGCCACCGCTCTGTCATAAACCATCGCGATACTGGCGCCTGTTTTTAGAGCGCCGGGTTCTAACCCGGACACAGTTTTCCGGCCTCCAGGCCGGTTGTGCCCAGGATGGTTCAGCCATCCCCTTCATCTTCGGAGATTGCTATGCGTCTTGCTTCCACGAAAACTGCAGCGGCCCTGTGCGGCGGCTTGTTGCTGGCCATGAGCGTTCCGGCCAGTGCTGCAGTCGACGCCAAACTGCTCGACATGCTCAAGGCCAACGGGTCGATTTCCCAGGCGCAGTACATCGAGCTGCAAACAGAACTGGCCAAGGATCAGAAGGCTCAGCAAATCGCCCAACAGGCGCAGCAGGAAACCAACGAACAAGTGGCGGCGGTCGCGAAGAAGACCAACGAACAGAGCCTGTTCGATCAGAAACTGGCCTGGGCGGCCAAGACCCAGTTCAAGGGCGACGTACGTATCCGTCAGGAAACCATCAAGATCGACGGCGAGCCGAACAACGGCGGCCGCGACAAGGACCGCCAGCGCATCCGTGCGCGTCTGGGCGCCTATACCGAGATCAATCCGCAAGTCGACACCGGTATCCGTATCGCCACTGGCGGCGGTGATGACGCGCGCTCGACCAACCAGGATCAGGACAACTACTTCGACAAGAAGCAGATCTGGCTCGACCTCGGCTACATCGACTACCACCCGGATCAGATCAAGAACCTGCACGTTATTGGCGGCAAGATGCTGCAACCGTGGGTGAGCATGGGCGATGTGATCTGGGACAGCGACATCAACCCGGAAGGTCTGGCCGTTACCTACAAATACCCACTGGGCGGCAGCGCCGAACTGTTCGGCAGCCTGGGTAACTACAACCTCAAGGACAACGTTGACGGCGACGGCGTGCAATTCCGCCACGACCTGCGCCTGACCGCTGGCCAGTTGGGCAGCCGCTTCAACATCACCGACAACCTGAAAATGACCGTCGGCGGCAGTGTCTACGCCTACCAGAACGACGAAGACAGCCGCTGCACCGGCACCTCGACGCCGTGCGCCCTGGCGGTCAACGGCAACTCGGCCGACAACGAATTCCGTCTGTATGAAGGGTTCAGCCAGATCGACATCGGCGGCCTGCCAATGCCACTGTCGTTCTACGGCCAGTACGTGAAGAACAACGATGCCGTGACCGATCAGGACACCGCATGGCTGCTCGGCGCCAAGTCGAAAGTGTTCGGCTTCAACCTCGACTACAACTACCGCGACGTGCAGCGCAACGCCGTGGTCGGCGCTTTCACCGACTCCGACTTCGCCAACGGCACCACCGGTTCGCGCGGGCACAAGTTCAAGGTCGGTTACGACATCGACAAGAACTTCGCCGTCGGCGCCACGTACTTCCTGACCAAGGCCGACTTCGCCAGCCGCAGCCAGCGCGATGCAGATGCCAACACCCTGCAGCTGGATGCTGAAGCGAAGTTCTAGGAAAACAGCTGCAAGCTGCAAGCTGCAAGCCAAGAGTTGCGAGTGAATGCCTTTACTTGCAGCTTGAGGCTTGAAGCTTGAAGCTGCCCCTGTAGGAGCTGCCGAAGGCTGCGATCTTTTGATCTTGATCCTGAAAACAAGATCAAAAGATCGCAGCCTCGTTTCACTCGTCAGCCCCTACAGGGGGTTGTCTTTTCGTCGTTGCTCGGCCAAGCGCTTGGCCAGCGCATCGACATTCTCGTCCGCTTGTTCCGGCAACGCCTTTAGCGTCGCCTGCATCACGCGCATCTGCCGCATGAAGCGCCGGCAGTTGGGGCAGAACAACAGGTGATGACGCACCATCAGCGTCTCGCGAAAGCTCAGTTGGCCGTCGAGATAATCGCTGGATCGTGCCACTTGCTCCTTGCAGGTCAACATTCTCCTGTCTCCTCAAAATGTTCCACGGTCGCAAAGACCTTCAAGCGTGCCCGGTGCAGCAGCACGCGGACATTGGAGAGCGAGATCTCCAGAAGATTACAGATCTCTTCCAGCTCCAGGCCCTGGCGTTCGCGCAACAGCAGGACACTGCTCTGCAACTCGGACAGACTCAGCAACGTGTGTTCGAGGCATTCGCGCAGTTCGTTTTCAGTCAGCAGCGCTTCGGGGGTGTCCTGGTGCCAGGCAAATGGCGCGACCAGCCAGTGGCCATCGCTGGAAGAGAAGCGATCGTCACCGATGGTGCCGTGGGGCGATGGCAGGTCGTCGAGCAGGACTTCGCGGCGATTGAGCTTGTAGCGACTCTTGGCCGAATTGGCGGTAATGGTCAGCAACCAGGTCTTGAGGCTGGAACGGCCTTCGAAGCTGGCCAGATGGCGCACCACCGACAGCCAGGCATCCTGCACCACTTCCTCGACATGACGCTGGCCGACAATCGCGTAAGCCACCGCACGCATGGCGCTCTGATATGTGGTGACCAGTTCCTTGAAAGCCTTTTGCTCCCCCGCCAGCAGGCGCGTGAGCAGTTGGGTGTCGTCAGCCGCCATCCATCAATCCCCTTGTCCGGACTTCGAAAATGAACGCGGCAGGTGTGCACCTGCCGCGACGTCCGAAAAATTACAGCGTTTCAGCCGCTTCGAATGTAGGAAAGATCGACGCGATTAAGGGGAAATTAACCTGTTTCAGCGCTTGCGCAGCAACACGCTACCGATCGAATAACCGGCACCAAACGAACTGAGCACCGCCAGCGAACCCGAGGCCAGATCATCCTGGTATTTGTGGAAGGCAATGACCGAACCGGCCGAGCTGGTGTTGGCGTAACTGTCGAGAATCACCGGGGCTTCTTCTTCGGTAGCTTCGCGGCCGAGCAGCTTGCGCACGATCAGGTGGTTCATGCTCAGGTTGGCCTGGTGCAGCCAGAAGCGTTTCACGTCGCCGACGTTGAGCTGGTTCTCTTCCAGGTGCTCGCCAATCAGTTCGGCGACCATCGGGCAGACATCCTTGAACACCTTGCGGCCTTCCTGCACGAACAGCTTGTCGCGGGCACCGATGCCCTCTTCCGCCGCTCGGTTGAGGAAGCCGAAGTTGTTGCGGATGTTGTTGGAGAACTTGGTCAGCAATTTGGTGCTGACCACGTCGAACTGGTACTCGGAGGTCGCCAGATCCGCGCGTTCGATGATCACCGCAGTCGCGGCATCACCGAAGATGAAGTGGCTGTCGCGATCACGGAAGTTCAGGTGCCCGGTGCAGACCTCCGGGTTGACCATCAGGATCGCCCGCGCCTGGCCAAGCTGTACGCTGTTGGCGGCGGCCTGGATGCCGAAGGTGGCGGAAGAACACGCCACATTCATGTCGAAACCGAAACCTTCGATCCCCAGCGCTTCCTGGACTTCGATGGCGATGGCCGGGTAGGCACGTTGCAGGTTCGAACAGGCGACGATCACGCCGTCGATGTCGGCTGCGGTTTTGCCGGCTCGTTGCAGGGCTTGTTCGGCAGCGCCAACGGCCATCTGGCAGAGCACCGACCATTCATCGTTGGAACGCTCGGGCAGGCGCGGGGCCATGCGTTGCGGATCGAGGATGCCGTCCTTGTCCATGACAAAGCGGCTCTTGATGCCCGAGGCCTTTTCGATGAACGCGGCGCTGGATTCGGTCAGGGCCTGGACTTCGCCGCTGGCAATGGCCTCGGCGTTATCGGCGTTGAACTGGGCGACGTAGGTATTGAAAGACTGCACCAGCTCTTCGTTGGAGATGCTGTTGGCCGGTGTGTACAGGCCGGTGCCGCTGATGACGACGTTATGCATGGTCGTTTCTCTAATCTGTTCAGGCAGAAAGTGCTGGAACCGTCGTACCAACACGCAAAGGGTCTATTCCCATCCGGGGGACGCAAACCTGGCATCGTTTTATTCCGCAGCGCGACACGGCCGAAGGCTCTGGGTCGCGAAACGGCGGGTTATGGTGGCGAAGTTTGCCATAAACCCGAGGTTTTGGCGCCGTTCTCAAGCACAACTGCCATTCACTCCATGAACTCAACTCTGTGGCGAGGGGATTTATCCCCGTTCGACTGCGAAGCAGTCGCCAACCCACTACGCTCGGTATCTGATGAACCGAGGCGTAGGTTTTGGGGCGGCTTCGCCACCCAGCGGGGATAAATCCCCTCGCCACAAAGACCAATTCCACAGGGGGATTGTGTATGGCTGCAGGTCAGGGCTCGACCTGACTCCACTGTTTGCTCAGGCGCTTGTCGGAGATCGGCACTTTGGTGCCCAACTGTTGAGCGAACAGCGACACGCGGTATTCCTCCAGCCACCAGCGGTACAGCTCCAACTGCGGATCGCGTTTGCCTTCTTGGGCATGCTTGGCCGCACGAGCCTGATATTGCGCCCACAGGCCAGCGAGTTCGCCGCTCCAGACCCGATCCTTCTGCACCTGCGCACCGAGTTTCTCGAAACGCTGCTCGACCGCTTTCAGATAACGCGGCAACTCCTTGAGCCACTGCATCGGCGTTTCCCGGACGAAACCCGGATAGACCAGATTGCCGATCTGCTGCTTGATGTCGTTCAACGCCACCGCCTGGGCAAGATCGATCTTGCCCTTGAAGCGTTTTTGCAGACCGTGCCACATCTTCAGGATTTCCAGCGTCAGCCGCGCAACCCGCTCGGCGTGCTCGGTCCAGTTGCCGCGTTTGCGCTCGGCCAATGCCGCCAACCCGGCGCCATCACGGGGCAATGGGTCTTCGCCTTCGAGAATGCAGCTGTCGAGGCTGGCCAGCAGAATGTCTTCGACCAGCGCATCGACCCGGCCCAGTTCGCGATACAACAGGCCCAGCTCAGTCTGCCCTGGCAACTTGCCCCGGAGGAACTTGGCCGGTTCGGCCAGTTGCTGCATCAACAAGCGCTGCAAGGCGCGACGATGCTGGAACTCGGCCTCGGCGGGGGTAGAGAAGCGTCCCTCCTTGACCGTGCCGCCCTCTTCCACCAGCGCCGGATACACCGTCATCGACAGCCCGGCGATCTTCTGCTGGGTCTTTTCCGCCACCGGCGCAAATACTTTCGCCTCGACCGGTTGCTGACTTTTCGCACTCTGCGGCACCGCCAGCGCGGCCTGGCTGGCCTCGGCAAAGCGTGCGGTCAAATCAGCCAGATCGCGGCCTTCGCCAAGGAACTTGCCCTCGCCGTCGACGATTTCCAGGTTCATGCGCAGATGGCTTTCAACCTGCTGCGCGGCTTCCGCCCACGCTTCATCGCTGACCCGCGCGCCCGTCATGCGCAGCAGTTCGCGACCGAGCGCTTGCGGCAGCGAACCTTCGGCGAAAGTCATGCGCTGCAACGCGGCCTTGATGAAGTCCGGCACTGGCACGAAGTTCTTGCGCAGGGCCTTGGGCAGATTACGTACCAGCGCAATGCACTTGGCCTCGATCAGGCCCGGCACCAGCCACTCCAGACGCTCCGGCGGCAACATCGGCAGCAATGGCGCTGGCACGCGCAAGGTCACGCCGTCGCGCGGGTGATTGGGCTCGAAATGATAAGTCAGCGCCAGTTCCAGATCGCCGATGTGCAGGGTGTCCGGGTAATCACGGGCGGTGACTTCACTGGCCTCGCGAGCCAGTACGTCTTCTTCGCGCATGATCAGCAGCTGCGGGTCTTTCTGGCTGTTGACCTTGTACCAACTGTCGAAGGTCGCGGTCTGGTGGATCTCCGCCGGCAACCGCGCATCATAGAAGGCGTAGAGGGTTTCTTCGTCGGCGAGAATGTCGCGCCGGCGCGCCTTGGCCTCGAGTTCGTCGAGCTGCTCGAGCAGTTTCTGATTGGCGCTCAGGCATTTGGCCCGGGACTGAATCTCGCCGCGCACCAGGCCTTCGCGGATAAACAGCTCACGGGATACCACCGGATCGACCGGGCCGTAATGCACCGGTCGGCGACCGACGACGATCAGGCCGAACAGGGTGATCTGCTCGTAGGCGACGACCTGGCCGCGCTTCTTTTCCCAATGCGGTTCGAAGTGGTTTTTCTTGATCAGGTGCCCGGCCAGCGGTTCGATCCAGTCGGCGTCGATCTTGGCGACCATGCGCGCGTAGAGTTTGGTGGTTTCCACCAGCTCAGCGGTCATCAGCCACTGCGGGCGCTTCTTGCCGATGCCCGACGACGGATGAATCCAGAAGCGCCGTTGGCGGGCGCCGAGGTAATCGCCGTCTTCGGTTTTCTGGCCGATCTGGCTGAGCAATCCGACCAGTACCGCTTTGTGCAGCTTCGGATAATCCGCCGGCTCTTTGTTCAGGCTCAGCTGCATGTCGCGGCAGATCAGGCTCAACTGACGATGGGAATCACGCCACTCGCGCAGGCGCAGGTAATTGAGGAAATTCTTCCGGCACCAATTGCGCAGCGGGTTGGCAGTGAGCGCCTGGCGCTGCTCTTCGAAACCGCGCCACAGATTGACGAGCCCGGCGAAGTCGGAATCCGGATCCTTCCATTGCGCATGGGCCTGATCCGCCGCTTGCTGACGCTCCGGTGGACGCTCGCGCGGGTCCTGAATCGACATCGCACTGGCAACGATCAGCACTTCCTGCAAGCTGCCGAGCTTGGCCGCTTCCAGCAGCATGCGGCCCATGCGCGGGTCGACCGGCAAGCGCGCCAATTGGCGACCGAGTGGGGTCAGCTGACTATTTCGATCCACCGCCGACAGTTCTTGCAGCAGGTTGAAACCGTCGCTGATCGCCTTGCCGTCCGGCGGCTCGATAAACGGGAACGCGGTGATTTCACCGAGGCGCAGATGGAGCATCTGCAAAATAACGGCGGCGAGGTTGGTGCGCAGAATTTCCGGATCGGTAAATTCCGGGCGCCCAAGGAAGTCCTCTTCGCTGTACAAACGCACGCAGATACCCGGCTCGACCCGGCCGCAACGACCCTTGCGCTGATTGGCGCTGGCCTGGGAAATCGCTTCGATCGGCAAACGCTGGACCTTGGCCCGATAGCTGTAGCGGCTGATGCGCGCGGTGCCGCTGTCAATCACATAGCGAATGCCCGGTACGGTCAGCGAGGTTTCGGCGACGTTGGTCGCCAGCACCACGCGGCGGCCCGGGTGCGATTGGAAAATCCGCTGCTGTTCAGCCGGCGACAGGCGCGCGTACAGCGGCAGGATTTCGGTGTGCTTGAGCTGGGCCTTGCGCAACATGTCGGCGGCGTCGCGAATCTCGCGCTCACCGGGCAGGAACACCAGCACATCGCCGGGGCTGCGTCGTTCGCTGCGCTCGTAGGCGGCGATTTCGTCGAGGGTGGCGAGAATCGCCTGATCTACGGTCAGGTCATCCTCGACCCGGTTGCCCTCTTCGTCCTGCTCCAGCGTCAGCGGCCGATACCAGGTTTCCACCGGGAAGGTACGGCCCGACACTTCGACAATTGGTGCGTCGTCGAAATGCTTGGAGAAGCGCTCCAGATCGATGGTCGCCGACGTGATGATGACCTTCAGGTCGGGACGGCGTGGCAGCAGGGTTTTCAGATAGCCGAGGAGGAAATCGATGTTGAGGCTGCGTTCGTGGGCTTCGTCGACGATGATCGTGTCGTAGCGCTCGAGGTAGCGGTCGTTCTGGGTTTCCGCCAGCAGAATGCCGTCGGTCATCAGCTTGATCAGGGTGTTGGCATCGCTCTGATCTTCAAAGCGCACCTGATAGCCGACCAGCGCACCGAGCGGCGTGCCGAGTTCTTCGGCGACACGGCTGGCGACGCTGCGCGCAGCGATCCGACGCGGCTGGGTGTGGCCGATCAGACCGTGCTGGCCGCGCCCGATTTCCAGACAGATTTTCGGCAACTGGGTGGTTTTGCCCGAGCCGGTTTCGCCGGCGATGATCAGCACCTGATGTTGCTCCAGGGCCTTTTTGATCTCGTCGCGCTTGGCCGCGATCGGCAAACTGTCGTCATATCGAATCACCGGCAGGCTGGCACGGCGCGCCAGCACCTGATCACAGGACGCCTGCATGCGCGTCACCCACTGGGCCAGTTTGGCCTCGTCGGGTTTCTTGCGCAGCTCAAGCAACTGCCGCCGCAGCCGGTGACGGTCGGCGAGCATGGCGTGATCGAGGTTTTTCAGCAGTTTGTCGATGGAGGGCGATTCGTCGGTCATCGGGTAGGCAATTCGGTCGTCTATTTATGCAGGGGGCGGATTGTCGCAGAAAAGCAGCTGCAAGCGCCAAGCTACAAGTCGCAAGTCACTGCGGCTTTCAACTTGCAGCTTGAAGCTTGCCACTTGCAGCTGCGTCTTGTTATTCGTTATCGCGGCCCTTGCGCCGGTATGGGAAGACGTCGATGACCTTCCCCGCCCGAATCGCCTCCTGCAAGCCCTTCCAGTAATCGGCGTTGTACAACTCGCCATGCAATTGATCGAACAATTTCCGCTGGCCCGAATCGGCAAACAGGAACGGCGGAAACTCCTCGGGAAACACGTCCAGCGGTCCGATCGAGTACCACGGCTCGGAGGCCATTTCGTCCTCCGGCGTGCGCGGTTGCGGGATGTGGCGGAAGTTGGCTTCGGTCAGGAAGCAAATTTCGTCATAGTCGTAAAACACCACGCGCCCGTGACGGGTGACGCCGAAGTTTTTCAGCAGCATGTCGCCGGGAAAAATATTCGCCGCCGCCAGTTGCTTGATCGCCAGGCCGTAATCCTCCAGCGCTTCACGTACCTGTGCGTCGTTGGCATTTTCCAGATAAAGATTGAGCGGAGTCATCCGGCGTTCGGTCCAGCAGTGGCGGATCAGCACGGTCTCGCCTTCGACCGAAACCGTGGATGGCGCCACCTCAAGCAGTTCTTCGAGGCACGCCGGATCGAACTTGCTCAGCGGAAAACGAAAATCGGCAAATTCCTGGGTATCGGCCATACGCCCGACCCGATCGACGCTTTTCACCAGTCGATACTTTTCGATCACCGTTGCCCGGTCGACGTTCTTCGACGGTGAGAAACGGTCCTTGATGATTTTGAATACGGTGTTGAAACCCGGCAGGGTGAACACGCTCATGACCATGCCGCGCACGCCTGGGGCCATGATGAACTGATCGTCAGTGTTGGCCAGGTGATTGATCAGCGCGCGGTAAAACTCCGATTTGCCGTGCTTGTAGAAGCCGATCGAGGTGTACAACTCGGCGATGTGCTTGCCCGGCAGGATGCGCCGCAGAAAGCCGATGAACTCCGCCGGCACCGGGACATCGACCATGAAATACGAACGGGTGAAAGAGAAGATGATCGACACATCGGCTTCGTCGGTGATCAACGCATCGATTTGAATGCCCCGTCCTTCGCGGTGCAACAGCGGAATCACCAGCGGCCATTGCTCGTCGCGGGTGTAGATGCGTCCGACCAGATACGCGCCCTTGTTGCGGTAAAGCACCGAGGAAAACAGCTCGACGCTCAGCTCCGGGTCCTTGCACACCCAGTCCGGCAGGTTCTCGCGCAATTGCGCTTCGAGCCGCAGCAAGTCGCCGGGCAAATCAGCGTAATCCTCGCTGAAGCGGTAATCGGAGAAGATGCTGGCGAGCATTCCGGACAACTGGCCCTGCGGCTTGTACGTACGGGTTTGCGCGGCGCGGGCACGGCGCAGGCTTGGGCGCGTGGTGTGGATGAACATGCAGCCGTCGCTGATCAGGTCGTGGCTGAACAGCCCGCAGAAAATCGAGTTGTACCAGGTTTCGGACAGCTCATCGTCGAAGCGCAGGTCGATCACACTGATGTAGGCGCTTTTCACCAGCGGCCAGCAGCTGACGTTCATCAGCGTTTCTTCGTCGAAATACTCGCGCAGCCGAGCAACGGTTTCGCCGACCTTTTCTTCGTACAGATTGATCCGCGCCGCCGAGGCGGCCTGTGCCTCCTGCCAGCGCGCCTGTTCGAAACGCTCACGCGCGCCGTCGGTGATGCGGCGGAAATGCTCGCGGTAATCGTCGAAGCCGGCGAGGATCATCCGGGCGATCTCGGTGGCTGGCCATTGCTGCGACATAAATGAACCTCGGCGGGAAATCGATTCGTTTGAGCTTAGTCACGGAACCGTCCGCAGGAAAAGCGCAATTTCTGCCAAAACCGATACCGGGGCGACCGCTGACAAGGTTTCTCGTGCCGATGCATCGGCAAGCAGAATTAAAAGCCCGAATAGCGGTTGCCATGATCCGGACGCTCGGCAACACTCTCGTCCCGATCAAGCAAGGAGCCCGCCGTGAGCCCTGTCGATATTTTCCGCATGTTGTCGCTGGCCGCTATCTGGGGCGCGAGTTTTCTGTTCATGCGCATCATCGCCCCGGTGATCGGCACGATCCCGACCGGTTTCTTTCGCGTGTCGATCGCGGCGGCCGGTCTGCTGGTGATCCTTGGGCTGATGCGCATCAGTTGGGACTTCAAGGGCAAGCTGCAAACCGTGATGCTGCTGGGCGTGATCAACTCGGGGATTCCGGCGACGCTGTATTCGGTTGCCGCCCAGGTTTTGCCGGCCGGCTATTCGGCGATCTTCAATGCGACCACGCCGCTGATGGGCGTGTTGATTGGCGGCCTGTTTTTCAGCGAAAAACTCACAGCGGCCAAGCTCAGCGGCGTGTTCCTCGGCCTGTTCGGCGTCGGCGTGCTGACACGCGCAGGTCCGGTGGCCTTCGATCTGCAGCTGCTGATGGGCGCGGTGGCCTGCCTACTGGCGACCACTTGCTACGGCTTTGCCGGTTTCCTCGCGCGGCGCTGGCTGGATCAGGCCGGTGGGCTGGACAGCCGTTTGTCGGCATTGGGCAGCATGCTCGGGGCGACGTTGTTTTTGCTGCCGCTGTTCGCCTACAGCACAATTACTGCGCCGCCGGTCAGCTGGGGCGGCTGGCAGGTCTGGCTGTCGCTGCTCGGCCTGGGCCTGGGTTGCACGGCGTTCGCCTACATCATCTATTTCCGCCTGCTCAGCTCGATCGGCCCGGTGAAATCGATGACCGTGACCTTCATGATCCCGCCGTTCGGCGTGTTGTGGGGGGCGTTGTTGCTGGATGAGCCATTGTCGATGGCGCACATTTATGGCGGAGTGTTGATTGCGGCGGCGTTGTGGCTGGTGTTGAAGCCGGCGGTGGTTAAGCCTGCAAACGCGTCAGTCCGTTAGATTTTCTGCCGCAGATATTCGCGAGCAGGCTCGCTCCCACAGAAAAATACATTCCAATGTGGGAGCGAGCCTGCTCGCGAAAGGCGGCGCAACAAGCGCCACCTGCCTATCGGCTATCCGGTTTTACGGAACACAAATACCAATCCAACAATGATCAGCAGCATCCCCAGCACACTCAACGCCGCCAGACGATTACCGAAAATCAGGTAATCCATCACCGCCGTCACCGCTGGCACCAGATAGAACAGGCTGGTGACATTCACGAGATTGCCCCGCGCGATCAGTCGATACAGCAACAGCGTCGCCAGCACTGAAACCACCAGGCCCATCCATAACACCGGGACAATGAAGCCTGTGCTGTGTTCGAAGTGGAACGGCTGGAACGGTACGAACACCGCGCACAGCAACAGCCCGGCCAGGTACTGCACTGGTAGCGTACCCAATGGATTTTCGGTGATGCGTTTTTGCATGATCGAGCCGAGCGTCATGCTCGCCAGCGCCAGCAAACCGAACAGCATGCCGGCCCAGGACATTCCGGCCAGACCGATGCCCTGGTAAACCACCATGATCAGCCCGGCCAGGCCCAGCGCCAAGCCGAACAGGCGGCTCGCCGAACGCTGCCGTTCCATCAAGACCACGGTAAGGATCGGCTGAACGCCCATGATCGTCGCCATCACCCCCGGCGTGACTTTGCAGTCCAGCGCCAGCAGATAAAAGATCTGATAGGCCCCGAGCAACACCAGTCCCGTGGCGATCGCGAACAGCATCGGCTTGCCACCCTTGGGCAACTTCAATCTCAGCAGCGGCGCCAGCAAGACCAGCCCGCACAGGGCGATGGCGAAGCGAATCAGCAGAAAGGCAAAGGGCGAAGCATGGGCGAGGCCCCATTTGGAGAAAATCGCCCCGCTGCTCCACAGCAGAACGAACAGGCTCGTGGACGCCGCCGCGAGCGCGGATTGTTTCGAAAGGACAAACATGAATACCACCTGTAGTCAGGCAAGAAGCCAACTCAGCCGAAGCTGAAATTCAGTAGGTTGTTCTGGCGGGCGCAGGGGTCAGCAGCAACTGCCGATCAACCCCGCACACCAACGCCCGGCGGCGAAACGACTGCGCACACCGGCGTGCTACTGACAGGTGGAGGGTAATGACTGATCTGCACAGGCTGCTGATTCCCGCACGGCACGACGCCAGCGTTGACCGCTGAATCGACTACCGCGTTGATGAAGGATGCAGGCATGAATGCTGATCTTTATTGAGGAAATGAACGCGCGAGCCAGGCGGCTCGCGGGCTGACTATAACTAGCCCGAGACACAGATTGCAATGACTTGGGCGAAGGGCCGGTAGCGACAGTCTGGCGCCGGGTGGTTAGGGTGATTGGCGCGGCAACGGATTGTCAGGAGACATGGAATGCAAGAGATCATATGCCAAGGGAACGGACGTATTTGCGGTATCAAATTTATCGGTCGGAGGCGAGGAAGCGGGCGGGTGTTGCGACTGCGCAGATGCGATGCATTTCGGGAGCCGACATGTCTGAAGTCCGCTTTGAGCCTATTGATGCTGAAGCACTCGCAGTTTATCAGTCTTGGGACGACCCGATTTTCTCGTGGGAAGACGTCGTCGTCTGGAAAGCTCGAGAACCTCTGTCTCTGGATATCGCAATCTGGTTTGAACAAGAGCTCTGCGGGCTATGCTTCGCAAATCCCAACAATAGCCGCCAGCGGATTCGCATCGTGCGACTGGAGGGCAAACCCGGAAAGGCTCACCCGCTGAAAAACCGAATAGCCGCTTTGGCATTGCTCGCCATCGACGAATTCGCCCGAATTATTGGCAGCCAAGTCATCGAAGTTCAGGAACCTATGCCGGGAGCCATTCCGGTTTATCAACAACTCGGCTTCACATTTGATGTGCAAGGTCGCCTTGTTCTACCAGTGGAGAGTAAAGTATCGTGACATCTGTTCATTTATTGACCAGCGAGGGAGGGAGTATGCGCAAAGTCGTAAGAAAATCCCCAAGCAAGAAGGAATTGCGCGAGCCGGTGGAAAAGCTTGATCGACTGGAGTTATCCGCGAATCAGCGCCGTTTTCTGCAGGTCCTTGAAAACGGAACCGACGTGACCGAGCCCAACCTGCTCGCCGGCCGTCCTTGAACCTATCAATAAAAAACCGCTCCCGAAGAGCGGTTTTCTATTGTCTGTTCCAGCCTCAACCAAACAACCAATACCCCAGCAACGTCAGCACCAGCACCGCCAGCACCGGGCGCATTACCCTGTAGGCCTTGGGATGGCGGCGCTTCCACTGCTTGACCACGCCGCTGAAACGGTCGCTGAAGTTCTTGCTCCAGGCATAGGCCTGGTTGATGCCGCCAACGCGTTCGTCGTCCAGATTCTGCGGCGCGGTGGCGCGGCCGAGCCAGCCGCTGATGAAGCGGTTGATCCCGGTCATCAGGCGGTTGCTCAGCGGGCGTTCGATGTCACAGAACAGAATCACTCGAGTCTGAGCGGTTTCATTCTTGACCCAGTGCACGTAAGTCTCGTCGAACATCACGTCATCGCCGTCGCGCCAGGCATAGACCTGACCGTCGACGAAGATCCGGCAATCGTCGGAGTTGGGTGTCGACAGGCCGAGGTGATAACGCAGGGAGCCGGCGAACGGGTCACGGTGCGGATTGAGGTGACTGCCGCCCGGCAGCAGCGCGAACATCGCGCCCTTGACGTTGGGTATGGCACTGACCAGCGCCACGGTTTTCGGGCACAGGGCTTCGGCCGATGGCAGCGGTTTGTCGTACCACTTCAGATAGAAACGCTTCCAGCCCTTCTTGAAAAACGAACCGAAACCAGCATCGTTGTTCTTCTCGGCGGCGCGAATGTAGCCTTCGTCGAACAAGTGCATGGCTTCGTCGCGAATGGTTTCCCAGTTGTCGCGCAGTACATCCAGCTCCGGAAACTTGCTGCGATCCAGATACGGTCTGGATGGCACTGCGGAAAACAGGTACATCAACGCGTTGTACGGAGCGAACAGTGCGGAGTGGTTGACGAACTGGCGCAATACCGGCAAACGCGCCTTGCCGCGCAAATGCACATAGAGCGTGCTGCCCAGAAACAGCAACAGCACAAACGCCTTGGCGGCAAACGAAACGGTCATCAACGACTCCTTGAATAAAGACAACGCTGCGCAATGCCCTTTTCCCGGCATGGCAGCCGGCCATGATAAACACTACCGGCTCCGGGAAAAACCCGCCTGACACAAGATTCAGTGTTAAGCATTACGCAACAAAGCCTTTATTAACATGCGGCGCCTGAACCCTGGCTGACATGAATCAACAGGCTTACTGCTGGTTCTCCTGCTCGGTAAACAGGTCACTGAACAGCATGCTCGACAGGTAACGCTCACCCGAATCCGGCAGCACCACGACGATGGTTTTGCCCTGCATCTCTGGTTTCTCCGCCAGACGCACCGCCACCGCCATGGCAGCACCACAGGAAATGCCGCACAAAATCCCCTCTTCCTGCATCAGGCGCAAAGCCATGGCCTTGGATTCTTCATCGGTCACCTGCTCGACGCGATCGACCATCGACAGATCAAGGTTCTTCGGCACAAAACCGGCACCGATGCCCTGAATCTTGTGCGGGCTCGGCTTGATTTCGGCACCGGCCAGAGCCTGGGTGATGACGGGCGAAGACGCTGGCTCGACGGCCACCGACAGAATCGGTTTCCCGGCGGTGTTCTTGATATACCGCGAGACCCCAGTAATGGTTCCGCCGGTGCCTACCCCAGCCACCAGCACATCCACGGCGCCGTCGGTGTCGTTCCAGATTTCCGGGCCGGTGGTCTTCTCATGAATCGCCGGGTTGGCCGGGTTATCGAACTGCGCCGGCATGAAGTATTTATCGGCATCGCTGGCGACGATTTCCGCAGCTTTCTCGATGGCGCCCTTCATGCCCTTGGCCGGCTCGGTCAATACCAGTTCCGCGCCCAAGGCTTTCAGAACCTTGCGGCGCTCGATGCTCATCGACGCCGGCATGGTCAGCATCAATTTATAGCCACGCGCAGCGGCAACGAAGGCCAGACCGATACCGGTATTACCTGAAGTCGGCTCGACAATGGTCATGCCTGGCTTGAGTTTGCCGCTGCTTTCGGCGTCCCAGATCATGTTGGCGCCGATCCGGCATTTGACCGAGTAACCGGGATTGCGCCCCTCGATCTTGGCGAGGATGGTGACCCCGCGCGGCGCGATGCGGTTGATCTGGACCAGCGGCGTATTACCGATGGAATGGGCGTTGTCAGCGTAAATACGGCTCATGGCTGGGTCCTTATGCAGCGTTGAATTCAGCCTTCCAAGGTAAGCCCGTTGCCGATCACAGTCCAGTCGGGTCGAACGTCTGCAAACGCGCGGAGTCAATCGCTTTGAATCGTCAAGCCACACTCTTGAAGGAACAATGGCATGAAACGTCGTTACAGCTGGCCGCTCTGGACCCTGGCGGGTGTCGTGGTGCTGCTGGTCGCCCTGCATTTCGCCCTGCCCTATCTGGTACGCGACTACCTCAATGACAAGCTCGCGGACATGGGCGATTACCGTGGCCAGATCACCGATGTCGACCTCGCGCTGTGGCGCGGCGCCTACAAAATCAATGGCCTGAAAATCGTCAAGGTCGATGGCAAGGTGCCGGTGCCGTTCGTCGATGCGCCGTTGATCGATCTGTCGGTGAGCTGGCATTCGTTGTGGTACGACCATGCCGTGGTCGCGCAGGTGCAATTTCTCAACCCCGAAATCAACTTCGTCGACGGCGGCCCCAACAAACAGAACTCGCAGACCGGTCAGGGCACCGACTGGCGTGAGCAGTTGGGCAAGCTGCTGCCGATCACCCTCGATGAAGTGCAGATCAACGACGGCCGTATCACCTTCCGCAACTTCAACTCCAAGCCGCCGGTGAACATGAACGCCAGCAACGTCAACGCCAGCATCTACAACCTGACCAATGTGGTCGACAAGGAAGGCAAGCGCGACGCGCGCTTTGAAGGCAAGGCGTTGCTCCTAGGCCACGCGCCACTTGAAACCACCGCCACCTTCGATCCACTGAGCAACTTCGAAGACTTCGAATTCCGCCTGCGCGCCCGTGACATCGAGCTCAAACGCATGAACGACTTCGCCGCCGCCTACGGCAAATTCGACTTCAACGCCGGCCACGGCGATGTGGTTATCGAAGCGAAGGCAGAGAAAGCCCGACTCACCGGCTACATCAAACCCCTGCTGCGCGACGTCGACGTATTCAACTGGCAGCAAGACGTCGAAAACAAGAACAAAGGCCTGTTCCGCTCAATCTGGGAAGCGCTGGTCGGCGGCACCGAGACCGTGCTGAAGAACCAGAACAAAAACCAGTTCGCCACCCGCGTCGAACTCAGCGGCAATGTTCACCAGCAGAACGTCAACGCCTTCGAAGCGTTTTTGCAGATTTTGCGCAATGGCTTCATCCAGGCATTCAATGCGCGGTACGAACGGCCGAAGCCGGATGAGGGTTAATTTTTGCGGTTGACAAAATATTCGGCCATCCGCCGAGACTGAGTCAACATGTGACGCTCCATTCAGAGACTGAATAAGCCGTCTGCGTTCACAGTCGACCGGCGTGCGCGTTATAGTCGGGCATCCGATTATTTCGCCCCCGCCCTGCCCGTCAGGTCGGCGTTACCGTTCGAGGATCTGCAGATGAAGTTCGAAGGCACCCAGGCCTATGTCGCCACCGATGACCTGAAGCTGGCGGTCAACGCCGCCATCACCCTGGAACGGCCGCTGCTGGTCAAGGGTGAACCGGGCACCGGCAAGACCATGCTCGCCGAGCAACTGGCCGAATCGTTCGGTGCCAAGCTGATCACCTGGCACATCAAGTCCACCACCAAGGCCCATCAGGGTCTGTACGAGTACGACGCGGTCAGCCGTTTGCGCGACTCGCAACTGGGCAATGAAAAAGTCCACGACGTGCGCAACTATCTGAAGAAGGGCAAGCTCTGGGAAGCCTTCGAGTCCGAGGAGCGGGTGATCCTGCTGATCGACGAAATCGACAAGGCCGACATCGAGTTCCCCAACGACCTGTTGCAAGAACTCGACAAGATGGAGTTCTACGTTTACGAGATCGACGAGACCATCAAGGCCAAGAAGCGCCCGATCATCATCATTACTTCCAACAACGAAAAAGAACTGCCGGACGCCTTTCTGCGCCGCTGCTTCTTCCACTACATCGCCTTCCCCGACCGCACTACCCTGCAGAAAATCGTCGACGTGCACTACCCGGACATCAAGAAGGATCTGGTCAGCGAAGCGCTCGACGTGTTCTTCGACGTGCGCAAGGTACCGGGCCTGAAGAAAAAACCTTCGACGTCCGAGCTGGTCGACTGGCTGAAACTGCTGATGGCCGACAATATCGGCGAAGCGGTGCTGCGCGAGCGCGATCCGACCAAGGCCATCCCGCCACTGGCAGGCGCGCTGGTGAAGAACGAACAGGACGTGCAACTGCTTGAGCGCCTGGCGTTCATGAGCCGGCGCGGCACCCGCTAAGAGGCTGCTGCCATGTTGCTCAACCTGTTCAACGAAATGCGTGCAGCCAAGGTACCGGTCTCGGTGCGCGAGCTGCTGGACCTGATCAACGCGCTGAAACAGCGCGTGACCTTCGCCGACATGGACGAGTTCTATTTCTTGTCGCGGGCGATTCTGGTGAAGGACGAACGCCATTTCGACAAGTTCGACCGCGCGTTCGGCGCCTATTTCAACGGCTTGGAAAAACTCGACGATCACTTGCAGGCGCTGATTCCCGAAGACTGGCTGCGCAAGGAATTCGAGCGCTCGCTGAGCGACGAAGAACGCGCGCAGATCCAGTCCCTTGGCGGGCTGGACAAACTCATCGAAGAGTTCAAGAAGCGTCTGGAAGAACAGAAGGAACGCCATGCCGGCGGCAACAAGTGGATCGGCACCGGTGGCACCAGTCCGTTCGGCTCCGGCGGTTTCAACCCGGAGGGCATCCGGGTTGGCGATGCCGGCAAGCGTCAGGGCAAAGCGGTCAAGGTCTGGGACCAGCGCGAGTACAAGAACCTCGACGATTCAGTGGAACTGGGCACGCGCAACATCAAGGTCGCCCTGCGTCGTCTGCGCAAGTTCGCCCGCCAGGGTGCGGCGGAAGAACTCGACATCGACGGCACCATCGACCACACCGCCAAGGACGCCGGCCTGCTGAATATCCAGATGCGCCCGGAACGGCGCAACACGGTGAAGCTGTTGCTGTTGTTCGACATCGGCGGCTCGATGGACGCGCACGTAAAGATCTGCGAGGAATTGTTCTCGGCCTGCAAGACCGAGTTCAAGCACCTGGAGTACTTCTACTTCCACAACTTCATTTATGAATCAGCGTGGAAGAACAACATGCGCCGCACTTCCGAACGCACCTCGACCCAGGATCTGCTGCACAAATACGGCGCCGACTACAAAGTGATCTTTATCGGTGACGCCGCCATGGCGCCCTACGAAATCACCCAGGCTGGCGGCAGCGTCGAGCACTGGAACGAAGAGCCGGGTTACGTGTGGATGCAGCGCTTCATGGAGAAATACAAGAAGCTCATCTGGATCAACCCGTATCCGAAGGACACGTGGGGCTATACCTCGTCGACCAACATCGTCCGCGATCTGATCGAGGATCAGATGTATCCGCTAACGCTGCGCGGGCTTGAGGAAGGGATGCGGTTTCTTTCCAAATAATCGTTAACTCGACGAACGCCTTCGCGAGCAGGCTCGCTCCCACATTGGAATGCTTTTACCTGTGGGAGCGAGCCTGCTCGCGAAGCTTTTAGCGATCTTTGAAGCGCTGCAAATATTCGACATGCTCGCGGTGCGCGACGTCCTGCACCACCGGCCTCATTCTCACTTTCGCTCCCGGCAGGCATTGCGCCAATCTTGCCAGTGCCAGCGGTGTCAACGCGCCCAGGCGCGGATAGCCACCAATGGTCTGCCGATCATTGAGCAACACAATCGGCTGCCCGTCCGGCGGCACCTGAACCGCGCCCAACGGAATCCCTTCGGAAATCATCGGCGCGCCCTGATATTGCAACGCCGCACCGAGCAAGCGTATGCCCATGCGGTCGGCGCGACTGTCGATGGTCCAGGCGCTGTTGAAGACATCGAACAGGCTCTGCCCGCTGAACTGGCCGATCTGAGCTCCGAGCACCAAGTCCAAAGGCGCATGCGTTTTGAAATCCGGCCGCAGCGCCGAAGGCATTTCCCGTACTGCCAACGCTTCGCCGCTGTAACCGAGCACTGCCCCTTTGGCGAGCGGAAGGCCCATGCCATCAAGCCCGCCCAATTCTTCGCGCAGCACCGTGGCACTGCTGCCCAATACCTTCGGCGCAGTGAAACCACCGGGTGCGGCCAAATAAGCCCGGCCGCCGAGCAACGGCTGGGTGAAGCGCAATGTCTGCCCTTTCGCCAACCGGAAGCTGCGCCACGGCGCCAGCGGTTGGCCGTCGATCTGCGCGCCGAGATCCGCTCCTGCCAGCGCCAACAGGCAATCCTCCTCAGCCACCACGGCAAACCCGCCGAGGGTGATTTCAACCACCGCCGCATCCAGTTCATTACCCAACAGCCAATTGGCCCAGCTCATCGAGCACCAATCCGCCGCGCCGCCCTGGGTCACGCCCAGATGTCGCACGCCAAACCGCCCGGCATCCTGCAACAGGCACAGCGGTGTGCTGGCTTCGATCGTCAATCGACTCATGCCAACGCCTCCAGTGGGGTGTCATCGCCGCCCAAGCGTATGAATTCGGCGTGATCGACGGCTTCGAAGCGCACCGTGTCGCCCGGTTGCATCAGGCTGTAGCCGTCGCGATGGCGATCAAACAGTTTCGCCGGGGTGCGCCCGATCAGGTTCCAGCCACCGGGCGAGACCACCGGATACGCTGCGGTCTGCCGTTCGGCGATACCGACGCTGCCGGCGGCGACTTTCTTGCGCGGTGTGCTCAAGCGTGGCGCGGCGAGCATTTCTTCGACCAGGCCCATGAAGGCAAAACCCGGCGCAAAGCCAAGAGCGAACACCTGATATTCCCGTGCGCTGTGGCGACGAATCACCTCCTTCACCGCCAGCCCGCTGCGTTCGGCCAACAGGCTCAGTTCCGGGCCGACACTCAAGTCATACCAGACCGGCAAGACATGACACTGCCCAGCGCTTCGCGCATTTGGCGACAGGTCAACCAACGCCTCGGCGATCAATTCGCGCGCCTGCGCCGGACTCAACAGCGTCAGATCGTAATGCACCATCAGCGTCGTATAGGACGGCACCAGATCGATCAGCTGCGCGCCGAATGCCGCGCGCAAGCGCTCGCTGGCGGCGAGCATCCACGGCATGTTGGCTTCGGCGATTTCATCGAACAGACGCAGCATCAGGCAATCGAGCGCCACCACTTCAACCCGTGGATTCATGACGCACTCGACTGCTGCAAGGCCTGACGAATATGCCGCACGGCGGCCACGGAACTGGCGTTGTCGCCGTGGACGCACAAGGTATTGGCGCGCAGGATCAAGGCGCTACCATCGCTGGCGCTGAGTTCGCCGCCACGGGCGATGGTCAACGCTTGCTCGATGATTTTTCCGGCATCGTGATGCACGGCGCCCGGCAGTTGCCGTGAGACCAGCCGGCCAGCGCTGTCGTAGGCACGGTCGGCGAACGCTTCAAACCAAAGAGTTACGCCGTATTCATCGCCGATCTGCTGCGCCGCAGCGTTGTCTCGGGTCGCCATCAACATCAGCGGCAAGCTGCGGTCATAAGCGGCCACGGCCTGCACCACTGCGCGCAACTGCGCCGGGTTGGCCATCATGTCGTTGTACATCGCGCCGTGGGGTTTGACGTAACTCACACGCCCGCCCTGCGCCTTGCAGATGCCGTCGAGGGCGCCGATCTGGTAATGCAGGATGTCCTGCAGCTCTTGCGCGGAATACGCCATGGAGCGCCGGCCGAATCCGACCAGATCCTGATAGGCCGGGTGCGCGCCAATCTGCACGCCGTGTTCGAGGGCCAGCGCCACGGTTTTGCGCATGATGCTCGGGTCGCCGGCATGGAAACCACAGGCAACGTTGGCGCAATCGATGAAGGGCATGACTTCGGCGTCCAGACCCATGGTCCAGCTGCCGAAGCTCTCGCCAATGTCGCAATTCAATAGCAGGCGGCTCACGGTGAACACTCCTGTAGCTGCTGGTCTTTTTATCTGTAGGAGACTTCTGCGCAGGGTATCAGTTACTGCGCGTCGAGTTGCTTGCCACGGGTTTCCGGCAGGCTCAGCGCCGCGAGAATCACCACGCCGTAAGAAACCGCCGCGAAGGCGCCGATGCCCATGCTCAATGGCACTTTCTGACTGAGCAGGCCGATCAGCAGCGGAAACAACGCAGCCAGTGCGCGGCCGATGTTGTAGCAGAAACCCTGGCCCGAGCCGCGAATCCGTGTGGGGAACAATTCGGTGAGAAACGCGCCCATGCCGCTGAAAATCCCCGAGGCGAAGAAGCCCAGCGGAAAGCCCAGCCACAGCATCACGCCGTTACTGACCGGCATCTGCGTGTAGAGCAGAACGATGGTGAATGAGCCGACCGCGAACAAGATGAAATTCTTTTTCCGTCCGAGCAGGTCGGTCAGATAAGCGCTGATCACATAGCCGACGTAGGAACCGACGATTACCATCGCAAGATAACCACCGGTGCCGAGCACGCTCAACCCGCGTTCATTCTTGAGGAAGGTCGGCAGCCAGGAGGTGATCGCGTAATAACCGCCCAGCGCACCGGTGGTCAGCAACGACGCGCGAAACGTGGTGAAGAGCATGCCAGGGGCAAAGATCTCGTAGAACCTCGCCGGGTTTTCCGGGGTTTGCGCGGCTTTGGCTTCGCGATAAATCTCAGGATCCTTCACCAGGCGACGGACAAAAATCACGAATATCGCCGGCACGATGCCAAGGATGAACAGCGCGCGCCAGGCATCTTCCGCTGGCAACACGGAGAACAGCAACGCGTACAGAATCGCCGTCAGGCCCCAGCCCAGCGCCCAGCCGGATTGCACCATGCCCACCGCTTTGCCGCGATCCTTGGCGCGGATCACTTCACCGATCAACACCGCGCCAGCGGTCCATTCACCGCCGAAACCGAAGCCCATCAGGGTGCGAGCGATCAGCAATTGTTCGTAGTTTTGCGCGAAACCGCAGAGGAAGGTGAAGAAGGCAAACCACAGCACCGTCAGTTGCAGGGTGCGCACGCGGCCGATGCGGTCGGAGAGGATCCCGGCGACCCAACCGCCGATGGCCGAGGCAATGAGGGTGCTGGTGTGAATCAGCCCCGCTTCGCCAGTGGTGATGCCCCACATCGCAATCAGCGTCGGCACAACGAAGCTGAGCATCTGCGTGTCCATGCCGTCCAGACCGTAACCGATCTTGCAGCTCCAGAATGTGCGGCGCTCCTGCTGGTTGATGTTGCGATACCAGTCGAACGGCCCGGGGCGCGTCACAGGCTTGGATAACGGGAGGGTGTCGGGAGCACTCATGGCAAATCTCCGCAGGGCTTTTATTGGTCTTGTTCGAAGCTCCGACGACGCCTATCGTGGGAACCGGATGCGCCGATTTTTCGTCGCCCTGCCCTGCGCCGTCCAACGAATAAAAACCCGCCTTAGGCATAAGAAAAATTTGTCAGCCGAGCCTTGTCCATGAATCTGAAGTTTCTCGAGACCTTTGTCTGGGTCGCGCGCCTGAAGAGTTTTCGCCTGACCGCCGACAAGCTGTTCACCACCCAGGCGTCGATTTCCAGCCGAATTGCGGTGCTCGAAGGCGAACTGGGCGTGAAGCTGTTTCTGCGCGACTCACGCGGCGTCAGCCTGACCCCGGAAGGCTTGAAGGTGCTCGATTACGCTGAACAGATGCTCGACACCATGGCGGCGCTGAAACAATCGATCGAGACCCGTTCGAGCAAGGTCGGGCGGGTGCGTATCGGCGTGATGGACACGGTGATTCATACGTGGCTGAGCCCGCTGGTGGCGCAGATGACCGATCTGTATCCACGGGTGGAGATCGAGTTGGTCGCGGATACCGCGCTGAACCTCTGCGATCAGCTGCAAAAAGGTTTTCTCGATCTGGTGTTGCAAACCGATCTGATCCGCCACGAAAGCGTGCGCAGCCTGGAGTTGGCCAGCCATCCGCTGGGCTGGATCGTCGCCAGCAATTCGATCTACAACCGCAACTACGCCGACCTCGCCGAACTGGCGCAGGAGCGGATCATCACTTACTCGAAAAACTCGCGACCGCATCAGGATATCGTCGCCCTGATGCAGGCCAACGGCGTGCTGGCGCCCCGGTTGAATTGCGTGAATTCGGTGTCGGCGATTACCCGTTTGTTGCGTGACGGCTTTGGTATCGGCGCGCTGCCGCCGGTGCTGGTGGCCGAAGAACTGGCGCGCGGCGAATTGATCTTGCTCGACATTGACCAGCGGCCGGCGAATCTGCCAGTGGTGGTGTCGTGGCGGGTCGGGGTTGAGTGGGTCGAGGAGATTGTGACGTTGTGTCAGCAGGTGCTGGCGGGGTATGCGCACAGAGTGGGTGGAACCTACATCGTGTTGTGTACTTGAAAAGCAAAAGATCGCAGCCTTCGGCAGCTCCAGGCGTTCACATTCCCCTGTAGGAGCTGCCGCAGGCTGCGATCTTTTGCTCTGGAGCCCTTAGAGGCCGCGTACGTCGCGATCTTCGATCGGCCGGCTCTGACGTAGACGCCGGCCGCCGAGCACTACCCAGTCGATCAGGCGGAACAGGCATTCGATGCCGAACGACAGTAGCAACGCGCCGCTCATGCCCCAGATCATTGCCTCTGGCGTCAGCAGGATCTGATAGCTGTAGCCGTTCCAGGTTTCCTTGCGAATGTCCGGATCGGCGGCCAGGACCACTTGCAGGAAGCGCACATACCACGGGCCTTGCATCGCCTGGAATTGCTTGTCCAGCGCGACCTGGCGGGTGAGCAAGGTGTTCAGGCTGTCGGCATCGCTGCGGAAAATCGGGTCTTCGCTGGCCCGGTAATGCGCGACCAGCGCCTGCATATCGCCTTTGAAAAACTGGTCGGCCGTGCCTTGGAAACCACGCAGGCCGGTCTGCGCTTCGATCAGGTGCGCTTCGACCCGCTGGGCATAATCGTTGATGAACCCCGGGACCTGGACACCGATCAACAGGCCCGCCGCAAACAACACCAGCCGTAGATAACTGAGCAACATGGATGCAAATCCTTATTCGGTCTTGCCCTGGCTGACGCATTCGCCGCGTCGCCACAGGCTCCATTGGCCCGGTTCGTAGCGGGTCCAGGTTTCGTTTTCGGTCAGAGGCTCGGTGGCGATCACCGTGACCACGTCGTTGGGCGTGGTTTCGGCCTGGAAGTCGACAATCACATCGACATCCTTGAGCCGCGCCGGGCCGAACGGTGCGCGGCGGGTGATCTGAGCCAGTTTGGTCGAGCAGTAACAGAACAGCCAGTCGCCGTCGCTGAGCAGGCAATTGAACACGCCCTTACTGCGATATTCAGCGCAAGCCGCGACCAGATCCGGCAGCAGCACTTCGATATCGACCGGCTCGGGGAAGGCTGCGCGTACCCGGTTGAGCAGGTCGCAGAATGCCGCTTCGCTGTCGGTATCGCCGACCGGGCGGTAGAAACTCTTGATCGGGGTGAAGTCAGCGAGCTGGCCGTTGTGCGCGAAACACCAATTGCGCCCCCACAGTTCGCGGACGAACGGGTGGGTGTTGGACAGGCAGACCTTGCCGACGTTGGCCTGGCGGATGTGGCCGATGACCACTTCGCTCTTGATCGGATAGCGCTGCACCAGGTTGGCCACTTCCGACTCGCTGCTCGCTGCCGGGTCCTGAAACAGACGCAAGCCGCGCCCTTCGTAGAAGGCAATGCCCCAGCCGTCGCGGTGCGGGCCGGTACGACCGCCGCGCTGCATCAGGCCGGTGAAGCTGAACACGATGTCGGTCGGCACGTTGGCACTCATGCCCAGTAATTCACACATGTGCGGACTCTCGGGTTACAGACGCGGCTCGACCCGCATGCGCTGCGGATTGTTCGGCACTGGCGGGCGACCGTAGCGGTCATCACCGGCGCCGCCGAACGGTTGATCATCGTCGCGCTCTTCGGCACGGGCGGCGGCCTTGGCGGCCTCGGCGCGTTCACGCCGCGCTGTCGAGGCGCGCTCGATCGGCAGGCGGATCAAGACGAAAACCAGATACACCCCGAAGGCGATCATGCCGTACATGAACAGATCGGAAACCGCGCGCCAGGCGTTGTTGCCGACCTTGAACAGCATGTCCAGGGCGGTGATGGCGATGGCCGGTGCAACTTTGGCTTTCACCGGATCGACGATGGTCGGGCTGAACAGCAACACCGCCATCAGCACACGCAGCGGCTCGCGCAGCCAGCGCCACATCCAGGTGGTCAGGCGCATCCATACCAACAGGCAGCCCACGGCGGCAAAGGCGTAAAGGCCCCAGGCGATCAGATAGTCGTTCTCGGTCATGGTGTCCATGGCAAGGCAGGCAAATAGGCGCTTATAGTAACGACTTTTCGCCCATGCGGCTTGTCCCAATACCAGACGGCCAGCAGCCGCCCCTGTGGGAGTGAGCCTGCTCGCGAATACGGACTGTCAGTTGCAACAGCGTTGCCTGACACACCGCTTTCGCGAGCAGGCTCGCTCCCACAAGGGCTGCGGCGCTTTCAAGACCTGCGAACAACCCAATTCCGAATATTGTCCGAGAGCCTCCCATGCCCGAATCCGCCAATGTCATGACTGCCCCGATTGCCCAGCGGGCGCCCGGCGCCGACCCGTATGCCTGGCTGCAGGAGCGCGACACCGACGCGGTGCTCGACTACCTCAAGGCTGAAAACGCTTATCAGGAAGCGCAAACCGCCGATCAGGCCGAGCTGCGCGAAAGCCTGTTCAATGAGATCAAGGGCCGGATTCTCGAGACTGATCTGTCACTGCCCTCGCCTTGGGGACCCTACCTGTATTACACGCGCACCACCGCCGGTGACGAATACGCCCGGCACTATCGCTGCCCGCGTCCTGCCGACGACAGCCTGACCCTAGATGAAAGCCGCGAGCAGCTGCTGCTCGACCCGAATGCGCTGGCCAACGGCGGCTTCTTCTCGCTCGGTGCGTTCAGCATCAGCCCTGATCACCAGCGCCTGGCCTACAGCGTCGACGCTTCGGGCGACGAGGTCTACACGCTGTTCGTCAAAGAGCTGTCCAACGACAGGGTCAGCGAACTGGAATTCGAGGACTGCGACGGCAGCATGACCTGGGCCAACGACAGCCTGACCCTGTTTTTCGGTGTGCTCGACGACACCCATCGCCCGCATAAACTGTTCCGCTATCGCCTCGACGGCACTGCCGCCGAAGAGGTTTTTCACGAGCCGGACGGGCGGTTCTTCCTTCATTGCTACCGCGCCAGTTCCGAACAGCAATTGCTGCTGTCGCTGGGCAGCAAGACCACCAGTGAAGTCTGGGCGCTGGACGCCAATCAGCCACATCTGCCATTCAGCTGCCTGGCGCCACGGGTCGAAGATCACGAATACGACGTCGACCACGGCCTGCTCGATGGCGTCTGGACCTGGTTTATCCGCACCAACCGCGACGGCATCAACTTCGCTCTGTATCAGGCCCCGGACACTGGCGTACCGCCAAGCGAGGCCGACTGGCAGAACCTGATCCCGCACAACGATGATGTGATGCTCGACGGCGTCAGCCTCAACGCAGAGGCGATGACCTTGAGCCTGCGCGAAGGTGGTCTGCCGATCATTGAGGTTCACCCGCAGGGCCAGGCGTCGTATCGCGTGCAATTGCCCGATGCGGCCTACAGCCTGCATGTGCAAAACAGCCTGGAATTCGAGAGCGATCGCATTCGCTTGCGCTACGAAGCGTTGAACCGCCCGGCCCAGGTGCGCCAGTTGATCCTCGCCAGCGGCGAGCAAACGGTGCTCAAGGAAACCCCGGTACTCGGCCCGTTCGATGCCGATGCCTATGTCAGCCAGCGCCTGTGGGCGACTGCCCCGGACGGCACGCAAGTGCCGATCAGTCTGGTGATGAAGCGCGAGATGATCGGCAGACCGGTGCCGCTGTATCTGTACGGTTACGGCGCCTACGGTTCCAGCCTCGATCCGTGGTTTTCTCACGCGCGCCTGAGTCTGCTCGATCGCGGCATGGCTTTCGCCATCGCCCACGTACGCGGTGGTGGTGAATTGGGCGAAGCCTGGTATCGCTCCGGCAAGCAGGAACACAAACACAACACCTTCAGCGACTTCATCGCCTGCGCCGAATTCCTGATTCTCAACGGCATCACCTCGGCGGAGAAACTGGCGATCAGCGGCGGCAGCGCCGGTGGTTTGCTGATCGGCGCGGTGCTCAATCAGCGCCCGGATCTGTTCGGCGTAGCGATTGCCGAAGTGCCGTTCGTCGACGTGCTCAACACCATGCTCGATCCCGAGCTACCGCTGACCGTCACCGAATACGACGAATGGGGCAACCCGGAAGAACCGGACGTCTATGATCGGATCAAGGCTTACGCGCCGTACGAAAACGTCACCGCGCAGGCTTATCCGCCACTGCTGGTGATCGCCGGCTACAACGACAGCCGTGTGCAGTATTGGGAGGCGGCCAAGTGGGTGGCGAAATTGCGCGCAACCAAGACCGACGACAACGTGCTGCTGCTCAAGACCGAACTGGGCGCCGGGCATGGCGGTATGAGCGGGCGTTATCAGGGATTACGTGACGTAGCGCTCGAATATGCATTTGTGTTCAAGGTTTTGCAGATTGCCTGAGGAACTCTGAGGGTGGCTTGGGTCTTAACAGCAGACCCAAAGCCTCCACCGATTCCCTGTGTAGGAGCTGCCGAAGGCTGCGATCTTTTGGTCCTTGTTTTGAACAACAAGATCAAAAGATCGCAGCCTTCGGCAGCTCCTACATGGAGACCGTGTGCTCCTTGGAAACAGTGATAACAAAAAGACCGCATCGACATGTCTGAACCGACCTTTCTGAACAACGAAATCCGCGACTGGCTGATGGACTGTGGCCTGTTCGATCAATTGCAGCTGGCCGACTTTGCGGCCGCTTCCGGTTACTTCAGCATCAGCACCGTGGCTGAGGGCGAGGCGATTTTTCGCGAGGGCGATGCCGGCAGTTTCATGTGCATCATCCACACCGGCCAGGTCGCCGTGCAGAAAACCGGCGCCGACGGCCAGGTCATCACCATGGCCACCCTGCGCAGCGGCCGCGCCTTCGGTGAAATGGCCGTGCTCGACGGCGAACGCCGCTCGGCCACGTGCATCGCGGCGAGCAACTGTCAGTTGCTCAACCTGGGCAAGGACTCGCTGGAAAAAATGCTCAACGACGCACCGAAAATCGCCGCAAAAATCATCCGCGCCCTCGCCGTCTCGCTGTCCAAACGCCTGCGCATGGCCGACGGCCAACTCGCCGCGCAACAGGTTTAACCGCCGGGGGACTTGACCTTGTTGCCGTTCGGCTCGATGCCCGGCACCGGTTGATCCTTGCTCGGCGGGCTGGGCATTTCGATCGGCACCAGCGGCGGGCTGCCGCTGCCGGCGCCCGACTTGGGCAGGGTGATCGGGGTGATCTGCGGATACGGCGTCGGCGTCGCGGTGCCGGGCGAACCGGGCTGCGGCGTCGGGCTGACGGGAATGCTCTGCTGGGCCTGCACTGCAGTAATCGCGAGCGCGGCCAGGGTAATGACCGTTAGAATGGTGCGCTTCATCAAGGGCTCCGTTTGGCCTTAGTCTGTGCTCAGGCTACTCCCAACGCGCCTGCTTGCCTTCCCCCCTGTAGAGATTTCCATGAAACGTTTCGTTCTGCTCGACACCACCCCGATCCCTGAAAACGGCGGTGCCTTGTGCCTGTTCGAGTATGGCGAGGACTTCGTCATCAAGATCCAGGGTGGCGACGGCGGGCAGTTGATGAACACGCGCATGCACGGTTCAGAAGACGCACTGGCCGAGATTCCCTGCCGCAAGGTCGCCGGCCGGCCGAATTCGCGGGTGTTGATCGGCGGCCTGGGCATGGGCTTCACCCTCGCCTCGGCACTCAAGCATCTGGGCAAGTCCGCCGAAGTGGTGGTCGCTGAGCTGGTGCCCGGCGTAGTCGAGTGGAATCGCGGCCCGCTCGGGGAAAAATCCGGTCGCCCATTGCTCGATCCGCGAACGGTGATCCGCATGGAAGATGTGGCCAACGTCCTGCAAAGCGAGCCGAACGGTTTCGACGCGATCATGCTCGACGTCGACAACGGCCCTGAAGGCCTGACTCAAAAGGCCAACAGTTGGTTGTATTCGGCTGCTGGTCTGAATGCCTGCGCCAAGGCCCTGCGCCCCAAAGGCGTGCTCGCGGTGTGGTCGGCCAGCGCCGACCGGCAGTTTTCCGACAAATTGAAGAAGGCCGGCTTCAAGGCCGAAGAAGTCCAGGTCTTCGCCCACGGCAACAAGGGCACCCGCCACACGATCTGGATTGCCGAGAAGCTCAAGGGCTGAGCTAAACTCTGCGCATAACCGTCATCAGTCTTTCTGCAAAGGTGAACCCATGAGTTCGTCCACCCCCACCAACACGTCGAAGCTGGACCGCATCCTCGCCGACAACCAGCGCGACAAGGAAATGGGCTACCGCGACAAGGCCCTGAAGATGTACCCGCACGTCTGCGGCCGCTGCGCCCGTGAGTTTTCCGGCAAGCGCCTGAGCGAACTGACCGTGCACCACCGCGACCACAACCACGACAACAACCCGCAGGACGGCTCGAACTGGGAGCTGTTGTGCCTGTATTGCCACGACAACGAACACTCGCGTTATACCGATCAGCAGTATTTCGGCGACGGCTCGCTGAGCACACCAAAGATCGCCAAGGCCACGCATAACCCGTTTGCCGCCCTGGCTGGCCTGATGAAAAAAGAAGACTGAAGACTTTCATCGCCTGAGCTGGCCCTTTCGCGAGCAGGCTCGCTCCCACAGTTGGAATGCGTTCCCCTGTGGGAGCGAGCCTGCTCGCGAAGGCGGCCGACCAGACATCACAAATCTCGAATCTGCCCGCCCTCCCCCAATCCCCGTATAATCGCGCTCTTTTTCCCGAAGGCACCCCGCTCGTGGCAGACAAACGGTACAGCTGCATTGGTTTGTATAACCCCAAATCACCAGAGAACGTCGGTTCGGTGATGCGCGCCGCAGGCTGTTATGGCGTGGCGTCGGTGTTCTACACCGGCAAGCGTTATGAACGCGCCGCCGACTTCGTCACCGACACCAAACGCGTGCACTACGACATCCCGCTGATCGGCATCGACGACCTGAAAAAAATCCTCCCGCTCAACTGCGTGCCCGTCGCCGTGGAACTGGTCGAAGGCGCCCGCCCATTGCCGGAATACACCCACCCCGACCGCGCCCTGTACATCTTCGGCCCGGAAGACGGTTCGCTGGATAAAGAGATTCGCGACTGGTGCGAAGACGTCGTGTACATCCCGACCACCGGCTGCATGAACCTCGCCGCCACGGTCAACGTCGTGCTCTACGATCGTATGGCCAAAGGCTTGAACACCCGCTCCGGGCCGAAATTCCGCTGAAGCGTCGCACATTCGATGGAACAAGCTGACCGCCGTGGCAGTCAGCTTATCTATCAATCGCACCCTGCCTGGAGATAGATCATGAGCGAGCTCAAACGCGTAGAACGCATCGAATCCACCCCGTTCCAGTCGCCTTCGCATAAAAACGTGCACGGCTGGGAGCGCGTCGGCTCGTTGACCGGCGGCGTCCTGATGGTCGGCAAGGGCCTGCGCCGTGGCGGCGTGTTCGGCCTGATTCAAGTGGCGCTCGGCGGCATGGCCGTGGCCCGTGGCATTACCGGGCACTGCTCGGCGAAAAGCCTGCTGGAAAAAGGCCGTCAGGACATGAGCAACGTGCGGGCGAAGATCGAACGCGCCGGGGAAGAACTGAGCAAGCTGAAAACCAATGCCGAGGTGGCCACCGAAACGGCGACCGTTACCGGCAATGATTCGCTGACCTCGCCGAAGGCTGGGGTTTGAGGTTTTAAAGCAAAAGATCGCAGCCTCCGGCAGCTCCTACACGGAATCACGTTTTCCATGGTAGGAGCTGCCGAAGGCTGCGATCTTTTGATCTTTACGGGTTCAAGAACCCACCACTTCATCAGCCCGCGCGAAAAATCAGATGATCTTCCCAGTCATCCTCCGGCACGCTGCCTTCGGCGAGCATGCGCCCGGACTGGGAAATCCGCTCATGGTGCACCGCATCGCGGTCGCCACACACCAGGTGATGCCATAACGGCAGATCCTTGCCTTCGCTGACCAGACGATAACCACAGGTTGGCGGCAGCCATTTGAATTCTTCCGCCTGCCCTGGCGTTAGCTGAATGCAGTCGGGGACAAACTTGATCCGGTTCGGATAATCGCTGCACTGGCAGGTCTTCAGATCCAGCAGTTTGCAGGCGATGCGCGTGTAATAGACGCTGTTGTCTTCTTCGTCCTCGAGCTTTTGCAGGCAGCACAGACCGCAGCCGTCGCACAGCGATTCCCATTCCTCATGATCGAGTTGATCGAGGGTTTTGCGTTTCCAGAACGGTTCGACTATCGCGGCCATGGCTCAAGCATCAACATCAAGGTGGTGAAAAGGCCGCCAGTCTAGTGCCAGCGAGCGCAAGGGCCAAGCGCTGGCGACTGTCGGTAAATCCGCTTGTCAGCCCCAGCGCCGCCCAGTAGGGTTTTGCAGCGAACTTCTTCCCCCTCCGTTGCAAGGAATCCTGCATGAGTGCCAACCCTCGCGTTGCCGATTACGCCATTCACCCGCAGTTCACCGAGCGCTGGTCGCCCCGCGCCTTCACCGGCGAAGCGATTGCTGAAGAAACCCTGCTGAGCTTTTTCGAAGCCGCGCGCTGGGCGCCGTCGGCGTACAACTCGCAACCGTGGCGCTTCCTCTATGCACGTCGCGATACACCGAACTGGGAGCGTTATCTGGGCCTGCTCAACGAATTCAACCGCAGCTGGGCACAGCACGCTTCGGCGCTGGTGATCGTTATTTCCAAGACCACGTTCACTGCACCGGGTGCGACGGAAGAATCCCCTGCCCTGTGGCATACCTTCGATACCGGTTCGGCGTGGGGCCATCTGGCGCTGCAAGCGAGCCTCAGCGGCTGGCACACCCACGGCATGGCCGGCTTCGATCAGGAGTTGACCCGCAAGGAACTGAACATTCCTGAGGAATACGCCCTGCACGCGGCAGTGGCGGTGGGCAAACTCGGTGACAAGGCCACCCTGGCCGAGTACCTGCAAGCCCGCGAAACGCCGAGCCCGCGTCGCCCGCTGAGCGAGCTGGTGGCTGAGGGCGATTTCACCCTTTGAAAGCAAAAGATCGCAGCCTTCGGCAGCTCCTACATGGGACTGCATTCCAAATGTAGATACCGTCTTGAGCCTCACCGGGCAAGCGCAAGTTTCGGGTCATATGGCAGTCCTGACTTGAGCACTCCGTAAACGAAGT
>NZ_QFZZ01000014.1 GCF_005233515.1 Pseudomonas sp. CFBP13508 | reverse complement strand
GACGATGCACCAACGTCCTACGAGTACCGCAACGGTTTTCTCTACAAGCGTTGCCGTGGTGATGCGGTGTGGATCTACCGACGCAATGCCGAAGGCGCCGTTACCGAAGCGGTCGATCCCGACGGCCAGGTCACTCATTACTACTACAACCTGCGCGGGCAGTTGCTGTCGCTGCGTTATCCGGACAGCAGCCGCCACCGCTGGGTGTGGAACGAGCTCGACCAGCTCATCGAAGAAACCCTGCCCGATGGCGGCGTGCGGCGCTTTTCCTACGATGCGCTGGGCCGGCGGATTACCACCCAGGACGAATGTGGTGTTGTCAGTCGTCAGCAGTGGGATGCGGCCGGCCGACTGATCCTGACGACTTCTCCTACGGGCAGCACGCGCGCCTACAGCTACGGCGTCTACGGCCAGATCACCGCCGAACGCGATGAACTGGGGCGCATCACCCGCTACGAATATGACGACGATCTGCACCTTGTCTCGCGGCGCATCAACCCCGACGGCACCCGCGTGCAGTACCGCTACGACCATGCGCGGTTGCTGCTGACCGAGATCGAAAACGAATCGGGCGAAAAGTACCGACTGGATTACACGCCGACCGGATTGATTCGACAGGAAACCGGGTTTGATGGGCGGCGCACCGCGTACGTTTACGACCTCAATGGTCATCTGCTGGAAAAGACCGAGTTTGGTGATTTCGGCGTCAGTCTGGTCACCCACTATGAGCGCGACAAGACCGGGCGTTTGCTGGTCAAAACCCTGCCCGATGGGATCAAAGTTCGCTACGACTACGACCGCCTCGGGCGCTTGGTTGCTGTCGATGACGGCCAGAACCATCCGCTGGCCTTCGAGTACGACCGTCTGGACCGGCTGATCACCGAGCATCAGGGCTGGGGCACCTTGCGCTACGCCTATGACGCCTGCGGTCAGCTCAAGCGTCTGCGCCTGCCGGATAACAGCAAGCTCGACTATCACTACGCCAAGGGCGGTGCGCTGAGCGCCATCGACCTCAACGGCACGCCGCTCACGCGCCACGTCTACCACTGCGGTCGTGAACAGCAACGCCAGCAAGGTCTGCTGCTCAGCGAATATGCCTACGACGATCAGGGCCGTTTGCTCGCCCACGCTGTAGGCCATCGCCACGCTTCGCTGTACCGCCGCGATTATGCCTACAGCGCCAACGGCAATCTCGAGCACATCGCCGACAGCCGCCACGGCCAGCGCACCTACGGCTACGACGCCCTCGACCGGTTGATCCGCGTACGTCACTCGCGCGACGAACTGCCCGAATCCTTCGCCCACGACCCGGCGGGCAACCTGCTGATGCAGGATCGCCCCGGCCCTGCGCAGATCAAAGGCAACCGCCTGCTGATGCAAGGCGATCGGCATTACGACTACGACGCCTTCGGCAACCTGATCCGCGAACGCCGAGGCCACGGCCAGACCCTGGTCACCGAATACCGCTACGACTGCCAGCACCGCCTGATCGGCCTGACCCGCCCGGACGGCCAGACCGCCACTTATCAATACGACGCCTTCGGCCGGCGCATCCGCAAAACCGTCGACGGCGCCGTCACCGAATTTTTCTGGCAAGGCGAACACCTCGTCGCCGAAAGCAGCGCCAGCCAATACCGCAGCTTCCTCTACGAACCCGGCACCTTCCGCCCACTGGCGATGCTCGACGGCAAAGGCCCGAAAAAGGCCTGCCCCTTCTACTACCAACTCGACCACCTCGGCACCCCGCAGGAACTCACCGACTACAGCGGCGAAATCGTCTGGTCCGCGCAATACGACGCCTACGGCAAAGTCGCCGCCGTCACCCTGGCCGGCGAGGATTACCTCGACCAACCGCTGCGGTTTCAGGGGCAGTACTTCGATGTTGAAAGTGGGCTGCATTACAACCGGCATCGGTATTACGACCCTAGGTTAGGGCGGTATCTGACCCCGGACCCGGTGAAGCTCGCGGGTGGGTTGAATCAGTATCAGTACGTGCCGAATCCGACGGGGTGGGTGGATCCGTTGGGGTTGAGTTGCACTCCGTGTCCTGGGGAAATACGGGCCGATGGACCGTTTAGCGAAATTGTCCCTGGTGGAGGACTAGCAACGCATGAGGCTCAGGGTGGACATCTGATCGCCAGACATGTTGGGCGTACAGACGCTCAACTGGCGCAACGATTAGCAGCAGAGCCCAACATTCCGGCTGCGTCTACATTTTTGAATCGTGCAGAGGCTGAGGCCGCCGCGTCGGAAGCTTTAGCTGCCAATACGCAAGTAGTGCAAGAGTTTTTAGAAAGTAACAAAGTAAAAACGAGCTTTACTCACACTTTTAGCCGGCCAGTGGGCGTGAGTATGATCAATGGGCAGACACAATCCCAGCCAGCATCAAGCCTACTTTTAGTCTTGAAAAAAAATGCCTCTTCCTCATTGGGCTACTTCTTGTTAACGGGATTTCCAGAGCTATGAATAAAGACTTTCCTGAAATCCGAGATTTTTTTGGTGCTTACTTCCACCAGGATTGGCCGGTTGAACACGATACGGCAGACCAGGTTATAGATGAGTTTTTGGACGCATCGAATAACGAAATACTGATGCAAACCTCTCACGAACTAAAGACCTTGCTTAGCAAGGACCTCAGCGAAACGGAGTTGCGAGCTTATTTGCTGAAAGAGCTCAACTGTTACTACTGCTACTGGAACGAATGGATATCTGGAAAGGCATGGCTATGTGAAATCGAAGGAAAACTAAACAGAAAGCTAGCTGGTCGGTAACAGGCGTTATCAAGGGCCTGAAGCACAGGCCCCTTTGGCTAACAGTGGGGCGAAGACTGGTTGAAACAAATTCATATTGATCACTGCTCATCCCCATCCTCCTCATACTCCATATCCGCCTCATCCGCATCATTCAACGGCACCGTCGCATCATCCATCAGCGAGCCCGGATCTTCATTCCCCGGATCATTGATAAACGGCACCCCATTAGGGCCCTTCTCTTCTTTGCCTTCGGTTTCAGGAGTCATGGCGCACCTCTTGAGCGTGTGGGATGTATGACGTTCGAAAAGCCCTACGGCCAATCGTTCCTCTGCCTGACGGCCAGACACAAAAAACCCGGCACCAGACCGGGTTTCCGTTGATCAATCAGCGATGTTTATTTTTGTGTTTGTTCTTGTGCTTGTGGCCGCCGGAATGAGATCCGCCGTCGTCGTCGCCAAGATTGTTACCTACTGCGCCGCCTGCTGCGCCGCCAAGGCCTGCGCCAATGGCGGAGCCGGTGGAGCCGCCGAGGCTGTTGCCGACGACCGAGCCGCCTGCTGCGCCAAGACCGCCGCCAATCGCGGCTTCGGTGCGGTTGCGTTTGTTCGCGCCGACGGCACTGCCGGCCGCGCCGCCAACACCTGCGCCGACCGCTGCGCCCGTGCTGCCGCCAAGTTGTCCGCCAACCACATTACCCAGCGCACCGCCGAGACCACCGCCTACGGCAGCGGTGCCATCTCCGGCCGCCATCGCGCCCTGCGCCACGACCAAGCCAAAAAACAGTGCAGATAATGACAATCGCATATGAACCTCGCAGTTCCCGAAACGGGACAATCCGCCCAAGCGGGGCGTATGCAGATTGGAGATGATTTCGCAGGAAACGTTCAGCCATGAAAAAGCCCGACATCGAGTCGGGCTTCTTCTGACAGGCCATCAGCCTCAGTGGCGCTTGTGACCTTTGCCCAGGTTGCTGCCGACGGCACCGCCGGCCGCGCCGCCCAGACCTGCACCGATGGTGGCGCCGTTGCGGCCGCCCAGGCTGTTGCCGATCACCGAACCACCGGCTGCACCGACACCGCCACCGATCGCCGCTTTGGTGCGGCTGCCCTTGCGTGCGGCGACTGCGCTGCCCGCTGCGCCCGCGACGCCAGCGCCAATTACGGCACCGGTGCTGCCGCCCATTTTCTGACCGACCACGTTACCCAGCGCGCCGCCCAGGCCACCGCCCAGCGCCGCGGTGCCGTCACCGGCAGCCATCGCACCTTGAGCAAACAGAAGGCCAAGAACCAGAGCAGGCAGTGTTAAACGCATGACGAAAACCTCAAATAAACGGGATGACGAGAAGGAGCGGGATTTAATGCGCTCGGCGCAGGAAAGTCCAGACGCCGGCGACAGCGTCAATTGGACCGCGATCAGGGAAAAGGTTTTATGCCGGGCAAAAAAAAGCCCGCTGGGGAGACGGGCTGGAGACTTGCTTTCTAACGGATGGCTTCACACTACGTTGGCCAACGTGAAAAGTTTGTGAAAAAAAACCGACATTAATGTCAACGCCCGCCCCCTCATTCCTGCGCACATAAAAAACCCCGTTCAGTGACGGGGTACGGGATGAAATCACTTTCTGGTCCTTGCCGTGACCTTCGGCAGGAATTTCGCTTTCGGCCCTTTCGGGGCCGTGGATTTGATTTTGCCGATGCTGACCGGATCCTCGCCAAACCCCGACTGATAATCCGACTGACCGCAGCGCACACAGTTGTTGAATGAAAACTCAGCGCCATCATCTTCGATAAATGGACCTGACATAGACTCTCCCCTACGCAACCGGGCCGACACCGGCAAAACAGTTTTGCCTGGAAAATATCGTCCCTCAACGCTTTTGAGACTAGCCGGTCATTCCTGGACTTGCCGTCCAGCGACGTTGATCACCGACGAATGGATCAAGCGCCGCAATCAGCGCTCACTCGCTGAATCGGCTTTGGCTTGACGGCAATGATCAACGCAGCTTCACCGCCGTTCCGGTCACAAACACCACAACCATGCCACCCTTGCCTGCCGGCATGCTGATCTCAAAATCCACGCCAACCACCGCGTCAGCCTGCAATGCCCGCGCCCGATCCTTCAGTTCGTCGGTGGCCTGAATGCGTGCTTCTTTAAGAGCCCGCTCCAACGTCTGCGAGCGCCCGCCAAAGAAGTCGCGCATGCCGGCGAACATATCGCGGATCACGTTGACCCCTTGCACAGACTCGGCGCTGACAATGTCCAGATAGGCCGTGATCTGCCGCCCCTCCACGGAATGAGTGGTGGAAATGATCATGAAAGTCGTCCTTTACTGCAAAAATGATGGCGGCGATTGTAACGCGGCACCAAGCCTGGCACCCCTGCCTCAATTAGATTTAACGACCCACAATTGATCCAGCTTCGTTGTAAAACTCGCACTCATCATCTCCCGCCGCATGCCCCAGGCAGGATCCGCCGGCACGCTCCCCGCTCGCAATGTTCCATGCCCCCAGCGTTGATTGATCTGGTCCAGCACGCCCATCACCCTCTCCGCCGCTTGAGGTTGGGACTGTGCAAACAGGTCCTCGGTAAATTCTCCGGGCTGTCGCAGATCCATCAACAGCACCTCAGCCTTGCTGTACTTGAACCCCGGCCGGAACAATCGATCAATCGCTTCGCTCGCGACCTTGCTCAGCAATCGCACATCATTGGTCGGATAAGGCAGCTCGATCAGCGCGCCGTTGGCGTACTTGGCCTCCTCGGGATTAAACATGCCGGTGCGGATACTCACGCGGATCTTTTTGCACAGCGAATTCTGCGCGCGCAGCTTTTCCGCCGCTCGATGCACATAAGTCGCCACGGCTTCTTTGATCGGTTCGATGGTAGTCAAACGGTTGCCAAACATGCGGCTGCTGCAAATTTCCTGCTTCGGCGGTTCTGTTTCCGACAGTTCCAGACAGGATGTGCCACCCAGTTCGCGCGCGGTCTTCTCGATCACCACGCTGAACTTGCGCCGAAGTGTCCACGGATCGGCCTTCGCCAGGTCCATCGCACTTCTGATCTGCATGCTTTCCAGATGAGCTTTCATCCGCCGACCGACGCCCCACACGTCACCGACATCGGTATTGCGCAGCACCCAGTCGCGTTTGGACGGATCGCAGATGTCGACCACGCCGCCGGTATGCGCTTGCAGGCGTTTCGCGGTGTGGTTGGCGAGCTTGGCCAGCGTTTTCGTGGGGGCGATGCCGACGCCGACCGGGATGCCGGTGCGCTTATAAACAGCAGAGCGAATGGTTCGGCCAAAACCTGTCAGGTCCCCAGGAATGCCGCTGAGATCGGCGAACGCCTCATCAATGCTGTAAACCTCGACCGCCGGCACCATGGATTCGATGATCGTCATCACCCGTTCGCTCATGTCGCCGTACAAGGCGTAATTACTGCTGAACACCTGAATGCCATGGCGGCGCAAATCATCGCGAATCTGGAAATACGGCGCGCCCATTTTCACAAAGGGCTTGGCGTCATAACTGCGCGCGATCACGCAGCCATCGTTATTGCTCAGCACGACAATCGGCGTCTTCGCCAGATCGGGCCGGAACACTCGCTCACAGCTGGCATAGAAGCTGTTGCAATCGATCAGCGCGAAAACCTGCTCACGATTTGCCATGGTCGCGCACGCTGTAAGTGACCACGCCCCAGATCACCAACTCATCCCCTTCCATCACGTAGCGAGGCGGGTATTTGCTGTTGGCCGAAAGAAGGATGACGGTGTTGTCGCGCATGTGCAGGCGCTTGCAGATGGGTTCGGAGTTGAGACCGGCGATGACGATATCGCCGTGCTCGGCATTCAGGCTGCGATCGACGATCACCAGATCACCGCAAAATATCCCCGCGTCCTGCATGCTCTCGCCTTCGATCTTCGCCAGATAAACGTGCGGCGCACGAATATCGAAGATCTCATCAAGCGAAATGTGCTTTTCAATGTGATCAGCCGCCGGCGAAGGAAAACCGGCGGGAATCCGAAACGAATACAACGCAAGCTTTTCGCCCGCGCCTGACAACGGGCCGAGGATGGTGACGCTCATGATACGAACCTGATAGTGAATTTACTGTATGCGCATACAGTAAACTCGGGACGGTTCGGAGGGTCAATGAGGCGTGTAGGAGATTTCGACGGGTGACAGGGTTTTGTATAGCTTTGGAGAGAGAATGATCGCCAAGACACATTCATAGATGCCGAACATCAACGGTCCCACGTCACCATTTTCCAGCCGCCAAAAACCACAAACCCCCGACTTTCTCTAGGAAAATCAGGGGTTTGCGTTTTCAAAATGTGGCGGTGAAGGAGAGATTCGAACTCTCGATACAGTTTCCTGTATACACACTTTCCAGGCGTGCTCCTTAAGCCACTCGGACACTTCACCGTATCTCTGCAGACAAGTTCTGTCTGTCGAGGCGCGCTAATGTAGTCGAAAGCTTTTCCGATGGCAAACTTTTTTTCAGAATTTTCATGCGCTTAAGAGAGGCCGCCACGATCAGCCAGAGCGGACGATGGCAAACCCGCCAATCTCGGGTAAGCCGTGCGCTTCCTTTTATAGCAGGCAACACGCGCGCGACGCTGGCCGAAGCGCAAAACGGTGACTGGCAGGTCAGTCACGGCGCTTTACCTGGCTTGCGGCGGTGGGTAACGTCTGCCCATCTTTCTAATAAGGAATAGCGTCATGAGCGAGTTGATTGCCTACCACCTCGAAGACGGTATCGCGACCCTGACCCTGAACAATGGCAAGGTCAACGCGATTTCTCCGGATGTGATTGCGGCGTTTAACGCGGCGCTGGATCAGGCGGTGGCGGATCGCGCGGTGGTGATCATCACCGGGCAGCCGGGGATCCTCTCGGGCGGATATGACCTGAAGGTGATGACCGCCGGCCCGAAAGAAGCCGTTGCGCTGGTGACGGCCGGTTCGACCCTGGCCCGCCGCCTGCTCTCTCACCCGTTCCCGGTGATCGTTGCTTGCCCGGGGCACGCTGTGGCCAAGGGCGCTTTCCTGCTGTTGTCCGCCGATTACCGCATCGGTGTCGACGGGCCGTTCAGCATCGGCCTGAACGAAGTGCAGATCGGCATGACCATGCACCACGCCGGTATCGAGCTGGCGCGTGATCGCTTGCGGCGTTCGGCTTTCCATCGCTCGGTGATCAATGGCGAGATGTTCGATCCGCAAAGTGCCGTTGATGCAGGCTTCCTCGACAAAGTCGTCACAGCCGAAGAATTGCAAGGCGCTGCCCTGGCTGCCGCGCGGCAGTTGAAGAAGATCAACATGCTCGCGCACAAGAACACCAAGCTGAAAGTGCGCAAGCAACTGCTGGAAACTCTTGACGACGCCATCCTGCAGGACCAGCAACATCTGGGCTGACTCGTCCAGGATCTGCCGATAAGTGAATAGCCCGACCCTCGTGTCGGGCTTTTTCTTACGTCACACGTCGAAGATTCGCGGAAAGCTCTAGGACGCGCCTGACAGGCAATACTGAAACATGCGCTTAAACATCGGCCATCTCCGGACTCTATAGCGGCAATTGCCGAAAACAGTGCACATCCGTACACTGCGCCACCTTTTGTCCCGGTGGGCCTGCAAAAATGCTGTTTGTGTTTCGTATGTTGTTGATGGGCCTGCACTTTATTCTGGCCGGCGTGCTCGGCGTGATCCTTGGACTGTGCCGCCCGTTCAACCCGGACAACAGCCGACTGTGCGCCCGCCTTTACGCTTTGCCGGCGATGTGTATCTTGCGTTTGCGGGTCAGGTCCGAGGTCAACGGCTTGATGAACAAGCCCGACAGTTGCGTGATCATTGCCAACCATCAGTCCAACTACGATCTGTTCGTCTTCGGCAATGTCGTCCCCCGCCGCACCGTGTGTATCGGCAAGAAAAGCCTGAAGTGGGTGCCTTTGTTCGGCCAGTTGTTCTGGCTGGCCGGCAATGTGTTGATCGACCGTGGCAATGCGCACAAGGCGCGGCAGTCGATGCTGACGACGACCCACACCTTGCAGAACGAAGACACCTCGATCTGGGTGTTTCCGGAAGGCACCCGCAACCTCGGTGAAGATTTGCTGCCGTTCAAGAAAGGCGCGTTCCAGATGGCAATTGCCGCCGGCGTGCCGATCGTTCCGGTGTGCGTGAGCAGCTATATCAAACACATGCGCCTGAATCGCTGGCGCAGCGGGGACGTTCTCATACGTTCCTTGCCGGCGATTCCTACAGTCGGATTGACCATGGACGACATGCCCATGCTGATTGAGCGATGCCGCGAGCAGATGCGCGAGTGCATTGAATCGATGGATCGGCAACTGCAAGCCGCGTGAAACAAGACCCGCCCTGTGCGGGTTTTCTTTTGCCGGGTGAACTGTAGAAGTTTCACTGACTCTCAAGCAGCGACACGGCTAAGCTGAAGCCTTGTTCCCCTGCCATCTGCCAAGAAGAAGTGAATCACCACCATGGGTCGAGTTGTTGCTGCTGCGGTGTACAGCGAGGGTAAGAAAGTCACCAATATTGCGCTGGACGAAGGTGCCGCCTGGGCGGCCAAACCCGGCCACTTCGTGTGGATCGGCCTGGAAGAACCGGACGCACAGGAATTATCCAACCTGCAACGTCAGTTCAACTTGCATGAACTGGCCATCGAAGACGCACTGGAAAAACACAGCCGACCGAAACTGGAAACCTTTGGTGACGCTCTGTTTATCGTCACCTACTCGCCGGTCCGTGAAAACGGCGTTTTGCAATTCATCGAAACGCATATCTTCGCCGGCAGGGGTTACATCATTACCGCACGCAACGGCCACTCCGCGTCGTACGCCTATGTGCGTCAACGCTGTGAAGCGCGTCCGCTGTTGCTCGAGCACGGAGAGGATTTCGTCCTGTATGCGCTGCTCGATTTCGTCATCGAGAACTATCAGCCGGTGGGCGAAGCGATCCACGCTGAGATCGATGAGCTGGAGCGCAACGTGCTGTGCAGCGCCCTCAACGAGCGCGACATCCAGAAGCTGCACGGTTTGCGCCGTGATGTGGTGCGCTTGCGTCGATATGCGGCGCCGATGGTGGAAATCGGCGAAGAGCTGCAAAAGCTCAGTTTCCCGTTCATCGACAAGAACATGCGCCCGTACTTTCGCGATGTGCAGATTCACGTGACGCGGCAAATGGAAGATCTGAGCACGCTGGCCGACATTGCCAGCCAGACCATCGAGATTGGCGTGTTGCTCGAGGCATCACGGCAGAGCGTGGTGCAGCGCAAGTTTGCAGCGTGGGCGGCGATTCTGGCGTTCCCGACAGCGGTGGCGGGAATTTACGGGATGAATTTCCAGAACATGCCGGAATTGACCTGGCATTACGGTTATTTTGCGGTGCTGGGGTTTATTGCGGTGGGGTGTGTGAGTTTGTGGGCGAGTTTCAAGCGGTCCGGGTGGCTGTAGCCGGGACCGCGTTACCCCGGATATTCGCGAGCAGGCTCGCTCCCACAGGGATTGTGGAAGCAGACCCTTTTAGCGTTGAGCCGCTTCTGGCTTGTGCGCCACGAAGCGCATCATCCACTCCGCAACCGTAGCGCCATGATGCTCCTGCTCTAGGCTCGCGACCCCCTTGCTGTAGATCTGCGAGCCCAGCGCTTCCTGGCGCAGATCGAGCAGCGCGCGCGAATAATCATGAATGAATTCCGGGTGGCCCTGGAAGCACAGCACCTGGTCGTTGATGTGATACGCCGCGAACGGGCAGAAATCGCTGGAGGCGATGACCGTGGCGTTTTCCGGTAGCTCGGTGACCTGATCCTGGTGGCTGATCAGCAGTGTCAGCTCTTCGCGCACCGGGCTCATCCACGGCGCCTTGGCTGCCAGCTGGTAGCTGTGAGTGCCGACACCCCAGCCTTGGGATGCACGCTCGCTCTTGCCACCAAGCAGCAGTGCCAGCAATTGATGACCGAAACACACGCCGAGCAATTTGTCGCCGCGTTCGTAGCGATTCAAAAGGTAGGTCTTGAGGGTCTGGATCCACGGATCCGTGCCGAACGAATCGGCCTTGCTGCCAGTGACCAGGTACGCATCGAAAGTCTCGTCGTCACTTGGGTAATCCCCCTTCACCACGTTATAGACAGTGAACTCAGCGGCGATCGGTTGTTGCGAGAACAGTCGCTGGAACATCTGCCCATAACCCTGATATTGATCAATCAATTCGGGCCGCAGGATGTCGGTTTCGAGAATGCAGATGCGCAGCGACATAAAAAATACCTGACACGTGATGGGAATAATGAACACCCCAGAGCCTGCCTTGAAACACGTGGCCAAGGCAAGCCCCGAAATGCTCGCCGGCCCTAGAACATTTCACCTTTCGCCGCTTTGTCCAGCAGCAGCGCTGGCGGGGTAAAGCGTTCGCCGTATTGCTCGGCCAGATACTGCGCGCGGGCGACGAAGTCCTTCAGGCCATACTGGTTGATGAACTGCAGCGCCCCGCCCGTCCACGCGGCGAAACCGATGCCGAAGATCGAGCCGACGTTGGCATCCGCCGTCGAGGTGAGCACGCCCTCCTCCACGCAACGCACGGTTTCGATGGCCTGCACAAACAACAGCCGATCACGCACATCCTTCGCAGAGATCTGTCCGTCGGCCTTCTCGAAGCGCGTTTTCAGCTCCGGCCATAAATGCTTCTGCGAGCCCGCTGGATACTCATAAAAACCGCCTCCGGCAGCTTTGCCCGGTCGTTTGAATTCATTGAGCATCAAGTCAATCACGGCAAAGGCCGGGTGCTCAATCAGCGGTTTCCCCTCTGCTTGTAAGTCCTTGGCCGTCTGCTGACGGATATGGCTCATCAGACTGAGGGAAACTTCGTCGGAGATTGCCAGAGGCCCGACCGGCATCCCAGCCTTGCGCGCTTCGGTCTCGATCATCGGCGCACTGACGCCCTCGCCGAGCATGGCAATGCCTTCGTTGGTGAACGTGCCGAACACCCGCGAGGTAAAGAAGCCGCGACTGTCGTTGACCACGATCGGAGTTTTCTTGATTTGCAGCACGAAATCGAAACCGCGAGCGAGTGTTTCGGCGCTGGTCTGCGCACCTTTGATGATTTCCACCAGCGGCATTTTTTCTACCGGACTGAAGAAATGCAGGCCGATGAATTTGCTTTGATCGGGCACCGCCGTAGCCAGACCGGTGATCGGCAGCGTCGACGTATTGGAAGCAATGACCGCTTCGCCGCCCACGACCTGTTGCGCGGCGGCGGACACCCTGGCTTTGAGTTGGCGATCCTCGAACACCGCTTCGATGATCAGATCGCAACCGGCCAAATCGGCATCGCTTTCGCTCGCAACGATTCGCGCCAGCACCGCTTCGCGCTGTTCGGCTGTCATTTGGCCACGGGCAACTTTCTTGTCCAGCAGCGCTGCGGAATGCGCTTTGCCCTTCTCGGCAGAGGCAAGGTTGATGTCCTTGAGGACGACGTCGATACCGGCCGAGGCGCTGACGAACGCGATGCCTGCGCCCATCATTCCGGCGCCGAGCACACCGACTTTGCGGGTTTTATAGGGCGCAAAACCTTGCGGCCTGGAACCGCCGGCGTTGATCTCGTTCAACTGGAACCAGAACGTACCGATCAGGTTTTTCGAGATTTGCCCGGTCGTCAGCTCAGTGAAGTAGCGGGTTTCGATCAGGTGCGCGGTGTCGAAATCGACCTGAGCGCCCTCCACCGCCGCGCATAGAATCTTCTCCGGCGCCGGCAAGGTGCCTTGGGTTTTCGCGCGCAGGATCGACGGCGCAATCGCCAGCATCTGCGCTACTTTCGGGTTCGATGGCGTGCCGCCGGGAATCTGGTACCCCTTGACGTCCCAGCGCTGCACTGCCGCCGGATTGGCGAGAATCCAGGCGCGCGCCTTGGCCAGCAGCTCATCGCGATCCGCTGCCAAGTCATCAATCAGCCCGGCCTGCAACGCCTGTTGCGGGCGCACCTTCTTGCCTTCAAGCAAGTACGGCAGCGCTTTTTCGATGCCGAGCATGCGTACCATGCGCACCACGCCTCCACCGCCCGGCAGCAGGCCCAGGGTCACTTCCGGCAGACCGAGTTGCACCGAGGCGTCATTAACAGCAATGCGGTGGTGACAGGCCAGACAGATCTCCCAGCCGCCGCCCAGCGCAGCGCCGTTGATCGCCGCGACCACCGGTTTGCCGAGGGTTTCCAGGCTGCGCAATTGCGCCTTGAGGGCCAGCACCATGTCGTAGAAGGCTTTGGCTTCGGGTTTGCCGACCTTGATCAGCTCATTGAGATCGCCGCCGGCAAAAAAGGTTTTCTTTGCCGAGGTGATGATCACTCCGGCAATGCTGTCTTTCTCGGCCAGCAAGCGGGCAACGCAAGCGGCCATGGCCTCGCGGTACACGGCGTTCATGGTGTTGGCGCTCTGGCCCGGCATGTCCATGGTCAGCACGACGACGCCGTCCTGGCCTTTTTCGTAACGAATGGCTTCGCTCATAACAGGGTTCCTTGAAGTCGTGGCTCAGAGGCGTTCGATGATGGTGGCAATGCCCATGCCGCCGCCGACACACAGCGTCGCCAGGCCGTAGCGCAGGTTGCGCGCCTCCAGTTCATCAAGCAGGGTGCCGAGGATCGCGCAACCCGTGGCGCCCAGCGGGTGACCCATGGCGATCGAGCCGCCGTTGACGTTGACCTTGCCGGGATCGACGGCCATGTCCTTGATGAATTTCAACACCACCGAAGCAAACGCTTCGTTGACCTCGAACAGATCGATGTCCTCCACCCGCAGTCCGGCCTTGGCCAGCGCTTTGCGAGTCGCCGGCGCCGGGCCGGTGAGCATGATGGTCGGGTCGGTACTGGTGACGGCCGTAGCAACGATGCGCGCACGAGGCTGCAGCCCCAGCGCGCGGCCCTTGGCTTCGGAGCCGATGAGCATCAGCGCCGCACCGTCGACAATTCCGGAACTGTTGCCCGGCGTGTGCACATGGTTGATCCGCTCGACATGGCTGTAGACCCGCAACGCCGTGGCGTCGAAGCCCATCTGCCCGATCATTTCGAAACTCGGCTTGAGCTTGCCCAGGCCTTCGAGGGTCGATTCGGCGCGGATGAATTCATCGTGATCAAGCAAGATGATGCCGTTCTGATCCTGTACTGGCACCAGCGACTTGTTGAACGAGCCGTCGGCCCGCGCTCGTGCGGCTTTTTGCTGCGAGTGCAGCGCGTAGGCATCGACGTCCTGGCGGCTGAAGCCTTCGAGGGTAGCGATGAGATCGGCGCCAACACCTTGCGGGGTGAAATGGCTGTGCAGGTTGGTCTGCGGGTCCAGCGCCCAAGCGCCGCCATCGCTGCCCATTGGCACCCGCGACATCGACTCGACGCCGCCAACCACCACCAGATCCTCGAAGCCCGAGCGCACTTTCATCGCGCCAAGATTCACCGCTTCCAGACCCGAAGCGCAGAAACGGTTGATCTGTACGCCGGCGACGCTGACATCCCAATCGGCTACTTGCACCGCCGTCTTGGCGATGTCCGAGCCTTGATCGCCGATCGGCGTGACGCAGCCGAGAACTACATCATCGACCTGACTGGTATCCAGCGCGGTGCGCGCCTGTAACGCAGTCAACAAACCAGCCGCCAAATTGACCGGTTTGACACTGTGCAGCGCACCGTCGGCCTTGCCTTTGCCACGCGGAGTGCGCAACGCATCGAAAATCAAAGCTTCAGTCATGACGTCCTCGAACCTGATTTTATTGTCACTGCACTTTCGCCCTGCGCAGAGTCGCAAGCAATGACCACATTGCTCAAAGCGCTTGACGCACACGCTCAGACGGACGGTCATATGACATCAGGTGAACCGGTTCAGGTCGTCGAGTTGTCTAGCCAGCGGGCGGCAAAGAAGCTGGCAATACGCCTCATGTCCTTTTAAAAGCATTTTTGAAGATCACCATATGAAATGGATCTAAGCGATGGCTGACGTGGGCTCTAAGGTGAAGATGTACGCCATCGTCGTCGGGTTTTGCCGAGACGGGCGTCCTTTAACAGGAAGTGCACCGCGTGCCGTCAGGGATATGCAGTCAGGCATGCATCAGGAAATAACAATAAAGGCGGTCAAGCCATGTTCAAACAACCGAAAGTACGTCAAGCAGGACTCATTCTTTTCGCCACGACGCTGTTGTTGATCTTGCCGAATCTGACCAAGGTCATCGGCTGATTCAAACGTCGCGTGCTGTATATCGCCACTGAAAATGTGACTGGCCCGCTACCCGGGCCAGCTTGGTTGTGCCAACCTTTGCGCACTTCCACGACATGGACGGCGATCATTTGAAAACGCTCATTGCGCTCGGTGCCTTGCTACTGAGCTTGCCCTTGTCTGCCGCACAACTGGATCTGCAGTTGGGCGCAAACAGCCGCACCTGGCAGACCGAAGAACTGCTCAAACATCCCCAGCTGCAAACTCTCACGATCAACAATGATGGTTCCTACAAGAAGGACATGACCTATCAAGCTGTGCCTCTGGCCGCGTTGCTGAAGGGGGTCAAGCCGGAGGATCACTTGCAGGCGGTGGCGCTGGATGGCTTTGCCGCAGAGTTGGCCGCTGCGCCCTTGCTGAACAAGGACGGCGCACGCGCATGGCTGGCGATCGAGGATCCGGCGCAGCCGTGGCCTCCGTTATCCGCCGGCAAACACAGCGCCGGGCCGTTCTATCTGGTCTGGACCGATCCGCAGGCCGGCAATATCAGCCCCGAACAGTGGCCGTTCGAAGTCGCCAGCATCAAGTTGATGGCGCCAGTGGCCCAACGCTTTCCTGCCCTGCTGCCCGATCCTGCCTTGAAGGCCGATGATCCGGTGAACAAGGGTTTTGCCCTGTTTCAGAAAAACTGCCTGGCCTGTCACCGGTTGAATGGTGCCGGAGACGCGCAGTTCGGTCCGGATCTGAATATTCCGTATAGCCCGACCGAGTATTTTGGGGCGGATTTCTTGAAGCGCTACATCCGCGATCCGCAGAGTTTGCGTCAGTGGCCGCAGGCGAAGATGCCGGGGTTTTCGGAAGAGGTGTTGCCGGATGGGGATCTTGAAATGCTGGTGGGGTATCTCAAGCATATGGCCGGCCGCAAAGCTAAACCCTGATCAGCAGAAAACTTTGTAGGAGCTGTCGAGTGCAACGAGGCTGCGATCTTTTGATCCTGTTTTTTACAGATAAGATCAAAAGATCGCAGCGTGCCGCAGCTCCTACAAGGCCCCGCAATTACTGTTGCTGCACGGAAATCACCGGCGTTGGCGAGACGAACACCTTCGCATGCATCTGCTCGCAACCGCCGCCCCGGCGCATGCCACGGACCGGGCAGGCATCGAGATAATCCAGGCCGACCGCCAGCTTCAGGTGTCGCTCCGGGCGCGCCAGTTGGTTGGTCACGTCGAAGCTGTACCACGCGTCGTCCAGCCACGCTTCTGCCCAGGCATGACTGGCCAGATGCTCGCAATCTTCGCTGTACAGATAACCCGACACGTAACGCGACGGCACACCGAGACTGCGCGCGCAGGCGAGAAACGCATGGGTATGATCCTGACAAACCCCGGCGCGACCGGCGAAAGCTTCGGCGGCGCTGGTGTCGACTTCGGTGGAGCCCGGCGTGTAGGTCATGTGCTGATTCAGACCGTGCATCAAGTCGATCAGCGCGGTGCGATCTCGCCGTTGCTTGCAGTTTTTCGCGGCAAACTCGCGCAAGGCTTCATCGGCTTCGGTCAGGCGCGTGAAGCGCAGGAACGGCAGGGCTGACTGGCTTTCATGTTCGGCCTCGCGCAACTCATCGATATCGACCTGACCTCGGGCACCAATGATGATCGCTTCGTGCGGTTCGTCCATGGTCAGCACATGCAGGATGTTGCCGAACGGATCGAGCTGCGCACGCACCGGACGCGGCAGGTCGAGTTGCCAACTGAGGACATGCTGGCGCTCGCTGTCGTGGGGCGTCAGGCGCAGGTACTGGATGCTCGCGCGCACCTGATCTTCGTAGTGATAGGTGGTCTCGTGGCTTATGGAAAGTCTCATGCGGCCTCCAGGTAGGAACTGTGAATGGCGTTGCCCAACTGGCGCACCAGTGGGATGAATTCCGTCAGCCAGGCGTGCAGGCCTTCTTCGAGGATTTCGTTGATGCCGGTGTAACGCAGACGCGCGTCCATTTCCGCCGCCAGGCGTTGTGCCGGTCGGCCGTTGGCGCCGGGCAGTTGCGCGAGGATCTGGTCGATCTCTTCGGTACAGGCACGCAGCGAACGCGGCACGTCGGCGCGCAACAGCAGCAGTTCGGCGACATGTCGGGCGCCAGGCGCGTCGCGATAGATTTCGGTGTAGGCCTCGAATGAGGACAAGGCGCGCAGCAGCGCACTCCATTGGTAATAGGCGTGCGCCGTGCCGTCGCTGACTGCTTCGGCCTGATCGCCGGCCATTTCGTAACGGGCATCGAGCAGGCGCAGCGTGTTGTCCGCGCGCTCGATAAACGTGCCCAGACGAATAAAGCGAAACGCGTCGTTGCGCATGATCGTGCCGTATGAGGCGCCACGAAACAGGTGCGAACGCTCCTTGATCCATTCGCAGAAACGACTCATGCCATAGCGGCTCAAGCCCTGTTCGGCGATGCCGCGAATCTCCAGCCAGGTCGCGTTGATGTTTTCCCACATGTCCGCAGTGATTCGCCCGCGTACCGCATGAGCACTGGCCCGCGCTGCACCAAGGCAGCTGTAGATACTGGCCGGGTTGGCGGCATCCAGTGCGAAGAAATGCAGCAGGCGCTCTGCGTGCAGGTCGCCGTGGCGTTCAAGGTAATCGTCCAGGGTGCCGGTGATCAGCAACGGCATGGCGAGTTCGTGCAGACCGTCGCCGCGACCGTCCTGCGGCATCAGCGACAGCGAATAACTGATGTCGAGCATCCGCGCGAGATTCTCTGCACGCTCCAGGTAACGCGACATCCAGTACAGATCCGAGGCAGTTCTACTTAACATGGCAAGCTTCCTTCAATCCTCGACTACCCAGGTGTCCTTGGTGCCGCCGCCCTGAGAGGAATTCACCACCAGGGAGCCTTCACGCAACGCGACTCGGGTCAAACCACCGGGCACGACCCGGGTTTCGCGACCGGACAACACAAACGGACGCAAATCGATATGGCGCGGTGCAATGCCGTTTTCGACAAAGGTCGGACAGGTCGACAGCGACAGCGTCGGCTGCGCGATGTAGGCATGGGGTTTGGCTTTGATGCGCTCACGAAAGGCATCGATTTCCGCTGTCGTCGCGGCCGGCCCGACCAGCATCCCGTAACCGCCGGAGCCCTGGGTTTCCTTGACGACCAGTTCCGGAAGATTGGCCAGCACATGAGACAGCTCGGACGGGTTGCGGCACTGCCAGGTCGGTACGTTTTTCAGAATCGGTTCTTCGTCGAGGTAGAAGCGGATCATGTCGGTGACAAACGGATACACCGATTTATCGTCCGCCACTCCGGTGCCGATTGCGTTGGCCAGCACCACATTGCCGGAGCGATAGGACGACAGCAGCCCCGGCACGCCGAGCATCGAGTCCGGGTTGAACGCCAGCGGATCGAGGAATGCGTCGTCGAGGCGACGGTAGATCACGTCGACCGCTTTCGGGCCATCGGTGGTGCGCATGAATACCTTGTCGTCACGCACGAACAGATCCGCGCCTTCCACCAGTTCAACGCCCATCTCCCGCGCCAGAAACGCATGTTCGAAGAACGCGCTGTTAAAGCGCCCCGGCGTAAGTACCACCACGCTGGGATTGTCGATGGGGCTGGAGCTTTTCAGGGTGTCGAGCAGCAGATTGGGGTAGTGATCGATCGGAGCGATGCGCTGGGCGGAGAACAGTTCGGGAAACAGGCGCATCATCATCTTGCGGTCTTCGAGCATGTAGCTGACGCCGCTGGGTGTGCGCAGGTTGTCTTCGAGGACGTAGTAAGTGCCATCGCCATCGCGCACCAGATCAACGCCGGAGATATGCGAGTAGATGTCGCGGTGCAGATCCAGACCTTGCATCGCCAATTGGTATTGCTCGTTGGCCAGCACCTGTTCGGCGGGAATGATCCCGGCCTTGATGATGCGCTGCTCGTGGTAGAGGTCGGCGAGAAACATGTTCAACGCTTTGACCCGCTGGATGCAGCCGCGCTCGACAATCCGCCATTCACTGGCGGGAATGCTGCGGGGAATGGTATCGAACGGAATCAGGCGCTCGGTGCCCTGCTCGTCGCCATAAAGCGTGAAGGTGATCCCGGCACGGTGGAACAGCAGATCGGCCTCGCGGCGGCGCTGCGCGAGCAGCTCGTCGGGCGTCTCGGCCAGCCAGCGGGCAAATTCCCGGTAATGCGGGCGGACCAGGCCGCCGGCATCGTACATCTCGTCAAAATAGGTGCGGATCATGCCGTACTCCTTGTCACTCCGGACATACAGGCCTTCGCAAGGCCCGTGCCATCGGCATAAACGCTTTGATTTCAATCGGTTGTAGATCCACGCCGAAGGCTGCGCACCATTCCTGTGCGGCAAATGCCCCGGCCCGATTGCCCCCGCTTCATTGCGACGCACTGCATCGCCTATCACCAGCATAGTCAGAGTTGATTTCACTGCCCGGCCACGACTGCGGATAATCCGCGCATTCGCTGCAAAACTTCCCAGGCCAGCCGCCGCGAAGTAGACAGCTCAACTGATCTGAACTGCCTTGGCAGCCCCGTCCCGACAGGACTGTATTGCATACCCGTCTTCCCTTTTAGCCACCCTCTCCGGTGGCTTTTTTTTGTTTTTTTGAAATATTTTGAATGCAAAAGCAAAAGATCGCAGCCTTCGGCAGCTCCTACGCGATCACCTGTAGGAGCTGCCGAAGGCTGCGATCTTTTGATCTTTAAAACGACAACGGCCGACCCGAAGGTCAGCCGTTGCCCGATACAAAATGCTCAAGATCAATTCAGGCGGTAACGATTGCGCACCTCCTGCTTCACGCCCCAACCCTCGATAATGCCGCCCAGCGGTTCGACCACGGCTGAAAAGCCTTGCTCGAAATCGCCGATGTCGTCATAGGTTGCGTACATCACTTTGCTCAATTCCAGCGACCAGGCGCCGTCGTCGCGCGCACTGACCTGGGCATTGATGGATTCACCGCGAAATTTGCCTGCTGCCCTGCGCGCCCGCTCCTCGTCCGGGAAAATCGCGTAGAACTCGATGGGATGGAACCGGGAAAAATCGAAACCGCCTTCTTTCATGCGGCGCAGAACGTTGCTGCTGATGTCTTCTTGATAGGCTGTGCTCATGAATCGTCCCCCTCGATTGATGGATAGACTTTCCGTATTCCCGCCCCGGGCCTTTTGGCCTAAGTACTACGGCAACGTGGTTGCGCGCGGGAAACAAGCATGTAGCTGACAAGACCAGACCTTAGCGATCCATTCGCTGATCTCGCTTGCAGAGTAGCCCCAAGAGAGCGCCGCTGCCAAGGCCTGGTTTACGAGATGACAGGAAGTGTTCAGACAGGGGTGATGCTGCGGATTTCGATGCCGTTCTGGGTCTTGAGGTTTTTCACCTCGGCATCGGTGGTGCGCCCTTGCAGGTCGTTGAGATCCAGCTGGGCGGCAACCGGAAGAAGCCGCTCCTTGATCAGCCGTGCGGCTTCATCATCGGACGGGCATTCCTCACGTTCGAAGACTTCATCAATAATTACGCCGTGATCATCCACGAAAGTGACTTTCCACTTTTGCATCAGTGCCTCCTCGATCAACCCGTAGATGGGCTTACCTCTATCTCGACTTTTTTCCGCGATAGTTGGTTCAAAAGGATTACAGCCGACAACGGTGAAAATAACCATCCGATCGATAGGGCGGGCTCCGTGGCGAGGGGATTTATCCCCGTCCGGCTGCGCAGCAGTCGTAATACCATCCATTGCGGTTTAACGCAGACACCGCGCAGGCCGGTTCAGGGATGCTGCGCATCCCAACGGGGATAAATCCCCTCGCCACAAGAGCTCCCTTGTAGAGCGACGTCAGCGTGATCAGTCGTTGCTCGGCTTGTTGACCGCTTGCAGCACGTATTGCGGCAAGGCGAACGCGCCGATGTGGATTTCCGGATTGTAGTAACGGGTGACGATGCCGCTGCCGATGAAGCGCTGTTGTAGGGTTTCACGGCTGAGCTTGCGGTAGGCCGGGTTGGTCGAGCCCCAGGCGAAGGTCATCGAGCCGCCGATGTAGGTCGGTACGGCGGCCTGGTAGAAATGCCAGTCTGGGAACAGGCTGCGCAGGCGACCGGCGGTGGTTTTGACTTCGTCGATCTGCATGAACGGCGTGCCGTTCTGAGTCACGAGAATGCCGCCTTCGTTCAGGCAGCGGTGGCATGCCTGGTAGAAATTCTCGGAGAACAGCACTTCGCCTGGGCCGATCGGGTCAGTGGAGTCGGAGATGATCACGTCGAATTTTTCAGTGGTGGTGGCGACGAAACGCATGCCGTCATCGATCACCAGGTTCAGGCGCGGATCGTCGTAGGCACCGGCGGAGTGGTTCGGCAGGAATTCCTTGCACATGTCGACCACGGTGCCGTCGATTTCAACCATGGTGATGTGCTCGACGCCGGCGTGTTTGGTCACTTCGCGCAGCATGCCGCCGTCACCACCGCCGATGATCAGCACGCGCTTGGCAGTGCCGTGGGCAAGGATCGGCACGTGGGTGAGCATCTCGTGGTAGATGAATTCGTCGGCTTCGGTGGTCTGGATCACGCCGTCCAGCGCCATCACCCGGCCCATGCGCGGGTTCTGGAAGATCACCAGATGCTGGTGTTCGGTGCGCACTTCGTGCAGCAGTTTTTCCATGCGAAAACGCTGGCCGTAGCCTTCGTAGAGGGTTTCCAGGTACTCGCTGGTCTTAGTGACGGTCATGGTCAAGTGCTCCGATAAATGCGCGGGCGCCATCGTGGGGACGATTGCCCGGGAAAGGCGCGCATTCTACGTTGCCGAAGATGACAGGTCGAACCTCCGGTTGTTTTTTACCAGCGCAAATTACTGTGGGAGCGAGCCTGCTCGCGAAAGCGCAGCATCAGTTGCCGGTGATGGCGACTGACACAACGTCTTCGCGAGCAGGCTCGCTCCCACAGGGATGACCGTGTGATCGAAAATCAGCTCAGATCCGGACGTTGCCCCGCGGTCCGGCAATCGCCCAGATGATCAGGCCCAGCACCGGCAGGAGGATGATCAGCAACACCCAGACGATTTTCATTCCGGTGGAGGCGCCGCTTTTCAGTACGTTGATGATGGCCCAGATGTCGAGGGCAAGGATGATCAGGCCAATCAGACCGTTGAACGTGGAACCCATGGTGTCGCTCCAGAATAGTGGCATGCACTTTTAGGATAGACGGTCGCGCGCAGGGTTCCCTTTTATTGCGTTCAGACGTGAACGGCGACCTTCAAGGCTTCCAGCGCTGGCGCAGCGGCGATGCCAATCTCGGCGCATAACTCCAGCACGCGGGGCACATCGTTGCCGTAGACCAGGACCATTTGCAGTTCATCGTCGAGCAACTGGCTGAAGTTGACCAATGTATAACCGCCGTTTTCCTTGTTCAGGCTGCTCATCTGCACCTGAATACGGTTGAGTGCGGTCAGTGCTTCGGTCTTGGCCAGTTGCTTGGGCTTGAGATTGAAATCCACGCCCGGACCAAACGAGGCAACGATTTGTGCGAACAGATCGACGTAGGTATCGGCCTGAAACAGCACGGTTTCCGGCAGGCTGCCGACCACTACCCACTCACCCAGCGGGATCGGGAAAGTGTCGTCGTAGTTGATGTCCGGATTGGCGGTCAGAAAAGCCTCGGCATCGGCGTAGGCCTGAGCGGCTTCGTCGGCCACCTTCAGGATCTCGTCCTCGCCCATGCAGCCGGAGCTGATTTTGCTGATGAGTTCGACGAGTGCGGCTTTCATGAGGGCGGATCCTGTGGTGGCAATGGATTTTTCGGGCGCGCAGGATAGCGCAGAAAGGCAAAAGATCGCAGCCTTCGGCAGCTCCTACAGATTCTGCGTTTGAGTACGAACAAGCTGCGACCTATAGACGTTTATCAGGCCAGCAACTTTTCCAGCTGCGCGGTGGTATCGACTGCGCCCATGGTCCGCGCCGCATCCAGCGCGGTCACGCCGTTAGCGTCCTTGGCTTTCGGGTCAGCGCCCTGGCCAATCAGGTAGTCGACGATTTCAACGCGGTTGAACATCGCCGCCATCATCAGCGCGGTACGGCCGTCGAAGGAAGAACCTTCGATTTCGGCGCCCGCCTCGACCAGCGCCTTGACCACCGCCAGATCGCCCTTGAACGCAGCGCCGGCAATCGGGCTCTGGCCGTTGCCATTGCGCATTTCCGGATCGGCCTTGTGTTTAAGCAGGACCTTCACCGCATCGACATGGCCGTAGTAGCTGGCGAGCATCAACAAGGTGTCGCCCTTGCTGTTTTTCAGGTTCACCGGCAGCCCGGCGGTGACCAGGCGATCAAGCATCTCGGCATCACCGTCGCGCGCCTTGTTGAAAACCTGCTCGGTGAATTCGGCAGCTTCTTCAGGGGTCATCTGGCGGCTTTGGTCGGACATGGGGCACTCCATTTCGGTCTATCGGAAAGCCGACAGTTTCCCGAGCGCGACGGTGGCTGTCACTCGGTTTTTTCCGAGCATCCCGATAGCCACACTCAATATCGATGTTTGCCCTGTTGAATTTCAGCGAGGATTTGCTCACTGACATGCACATAGGTTTCGCTGCCGGGCAACCAGGCGAAGATCGGGTCATCGCCCGTAAGCCCGGGGTCAAAGCCTTCCGTTTTCAGGCGAGTCTTCTGGTATTTGAAGGTCCCGGTGGTTTCCATTTTCACTTTCACCCGCAAGAACAACGGCACGGCATAAGCCGGCATACGTTGCCGGACGAAACTCAGCAGTTCAGCGAAATCCAGCGTGGCCAAGGATTCGGCGGGAGTAATTGCAGCCATCCCCGCACGCCCGTTGGTGTTGGGAATTTCCACACCGTAGGCCACGGCTTCAGCAATCAATGGATGTTGCAGCAACAGGTTTTCGACTTCGGTGGTCGACACGTTTTCACCCTTCCAGCGATAGGTATCGCCGAGGCGATCAACGAACTGCGCATGGCCGAAACCGATATTGCGCAGCAGGTCGCCGGTGTTGAAAAAGCGATCGCCCTTGTTGAACACATCGTGAAGGACGACGCGGGCGGTTTTCTGCGGATCGGTGTAACCGTCCAGCGGTGCCTTGTCGTCGATCCGCGCCAGCAGCAGGCCTTGCTCGCCCTTGCCGACCTTGCGCATGAAACCATCTGCGCCGCGCAACGGCTCGCCACTGTCATGATCGTAAGCGACCAACTCCCACGCCATCAGCGAAAAACCGACGGTGTTGTCGAAATTGAGGATGTTGGTGAAACCGATGTTGCCGTCGCTCGCGGCATACAACTCGCAGATGTGCTCGACGGCAAAACGCGTCTTGAACTCGGCCCAGGCACCAGGACGCAAACCATTGCCGATCATCTTGCGTACATCGTGGCGGCTGTCATCGGCGCTGAGCGGTTGCTCGACCAGATAGCGACACAGTTCGCCGACGTAGCCGATGGTGGTCGCGCGATAGCGGCGCACGTCTCCCCAGAACTGGCTGGCGCTGAACTTGCGGCGGATGGCGAAACCCGAGGCGCCGTTGATTGCCGATCCCCAGCACACGCACAGGCCCGTGGCGTGGTACAGCGGCAAGGTGCAGTAAACGACATCATCCGGGCGCATATCGAGGGCGATCATGCCGAAGCTCGCCGAACTGCGCATCCAGCGTCCATGCTTGAACACCCCGGCCTTGGGCAGGCCGGTGGTGCCGGAGGTGTAGATGTAGAAACACGGATCGTCGAAGAAAATCTGCGCACTGCTCGGTGGGTTATCACTGCTGGCGTCGGCACTGGCGCTGATCAGATTGACGTAGCCCTCAGGCGCGATGCCCGGATGGCTGTGGGTGTCCTGATCGGCGACGAACCAGGTGCGCGGCGCTGCGATCGCAACCTGATCACGCACGCCGGCATAGGCAGCGGTCAGTTCTTCGCCAACCACAATAGCCACCGGCGCAACCAGATTGATGCTGTGAACAAGCGTGTCGCGCATCAACGAGGTATTGAGCAGCGCACTCACCGCGCCGAGCTTGGCCAGCGCCAGGATTGTCACCAGCAATTCCGCACGGTTCTCGATGAACACCGCGACCACATCGCCCTTGCCGATGCCTTGCTCGCTCAGGTAATGCGCAATGCGATTGGCCCACTGGTTGACCTGCGTGTAGGTCAACGCCACGTCGCCCTGCAACAACGCCACACCATCGGGATTGCGCCGCGTCGCCTGCTCGAACGTCCAGCCCAGGCCGCACGTTTGGGTCGGATCCGTGACGTTGGCCACCTTCATGCCTTTGACCACCCGGGGGATGGCCTTGGCGATCATCGGCAGTTTGCGGAGCATCATGCCCCAGGTAATCGTGTCGCTTGGTGCGTGACGCATGAAAGCTCCCCGTTCGATCCTGACGTGCAGACCGCTGTTCTTGTTATCGGGTAATGACTGCGACCGACGCGTTTACGCCGTGGGTCGAGAAGGAAAGTACGTCAGTGCTCGCGAGGCTGTACACGCGGTTTTTGCAATGATTTGTATCCCGTCGCGCCGACGGGGAAGAGCGGATTCTGGTACGGACGTTTGGTTCCGTTGTACGAAGAAAAATCACGCAAAATGCAGGATGCACGATGGCCATTCATGCAGATTGCACGACGCCTGCAAAATGCAATGCCTTCAACTTATTGATTTTAAAGGGATTTTATTCGCATCAATACTGGCACAAACGCTGCAACTACCTCCGCATGCTTGCCATTCAAGTACATACGGAGCTGATGACATGAGCCTGATTCAAGAAAAATTTACATCGCTGTTCTCCAACTACGAAGTGAGCACTGCCCCACGTCCTGACGGTGGCATCCTGCTCACTTTGCGTAGCAGCGACGGCAAAGTCTTCAAACGCGCACTCTCGTATCAGCAGCTGCACGCCGGTGACCAACTTTCGTGGGCGATCAGCGCGATCCGCCGCGACCTGGCCGAACAAGCCAGCGAGCTGCCGCAAATTGCAATGCTGCAGAGCCAGCAGCGTTTTGCTCTGCCGACGTATCACTCGCTGTAATCTGCTTTAAACAAAAACAGGCCGTGGAGCATGCGCTTCACGGCCTGTTTTTTGTGCGCATGATTTTTGTAGGAGCTGCGGCACGCTTTTGATCTTGATTTCATGCGTAAATCGAAAGATCGCAGCCTCGTTTCACTCGACAGCTCCTACAGGGATGTGTGCAATGGTCAGAACGCTTCCGGTTCGATTCCGGTAAAGCTGTCCACCGTCACGTGCCCTGCCAGCTCCCCGCCTTCACGCGCCAGGCCGCAGGTTTTCATGCCGGCCGACTGGGCAGCGTCGAGCTCTTCGACGATATCCGAGAGGAACAGGATTTCATCGGCTTCAACACCCACCGCCCGCTGAATGTTGCGGTAGGACTGCGCCTCACGCTTCGGCCCTGATGTGGTGTCGAAATAGCCGCTGAACAGCGGTGTCAGATCCCCCGCCTCCGAGCAACCGAAGATCAGTTTCTGCGCCTGGATCGAGCCGGACGAGTAAACAAACAGTTGATAACCGGCCGCATGCCAACGTTGCAGCGCTTCAACAGCATCAGGATAGACATGCCCCTTCAACTGCCCGGCCTGATAGCCCTGCGCCCAGACCATGCCCTGCAATGCCTTGAGCGGCGTGGCTTTGCGGTCTTCGGCGATCCAGCTCAAGAGGATTTCAACAACCCGTTCAACATCGGCCTGCGCCTCGTTGCTGTCACGGCGCACGGCGTCGAGCTGTTCGGCGACATCAGCATGCGAAGCGTTCTGCCGCACAAAGTCCGGCAAATGTTTGGCGGCGTAGGGAAACAGCACGTCGAAGACGAAACTCACCGCGCTGGTGGTGCCTTCGATGTCGGTGAGAATGGCTTTGATCGACACGATTTCAGTCCTCCAGACGCGGGAAGCGGCCGGCGATGTCTTCGCCGGTGAAATTGGCAACCCAGCCTTCCGGGTTGTTGAACAGACGGATCGCCACGAAGTGCGGATGTTCGCCCATGTCGAACCAGTGCTTGGTGCCGGCCGGAACCGAGATCAGGTCGTTCTTCTCACAAAGAACGGCATAGACGTAATCGTCGATGTGCAGGGTAAACAAGCCACGACCGGCGACGAAAAATCGCACTTCGTCTTCGCCGTGACGGTGCTCTTCGAGGAACTTGGCGCGCAGTTCGGCTTTTTGCGGATGGTCGCTGTTGAGGCTGATCACATCGACGGTGATGTAACCGCGCTCGGTCATCAGTTTGTCGATCTGCTCTTTATAAGCGCTGATGACCTCTTCCTGACTGGCGCCGGGCTGGATCTTCGCGCCGGCCTGCCAGCGGTCGAACCGCACGCCCTGCTCGGCCAGCGTCGAGGCGATATCTTCGAAATGGGTCAGCACCTTGTTGGGAATCTCAGGGCTGGAAACGTGATAAACGGACAGGCTGCTCATGGGCAATTCCTCGGTAGCGGCGGCGCCGTCCGGCTCTTCAAGACCGGTCGGGCGCCGCGTGGCATCAGGCAAACGGGCTGTTTCTGGTGAACTCAGCCTTGGCGGTTCATGACGCTGCGGGTTTTCAACTCGCATTCAAACAGGAATTCAAAGGCCTCGATCTGCCGCAGCGCGTCGCTCATCTGCGCGCCCCAGGTGTAGAGACCATGGCCGCGAATCAGATAACCGACGCAATCAGGATGGGCGTCGAGCCAAGGCTGCACCTTGGCGGCGAGGCGCGCAATGTCCTGATCGTTGTCGAAAATCGGTACACGCACCCGCGATTCATGAGTCGAGATGCCGCTGAAGGCTTTCTGCAATTCGTAATCTTCGAACTCGATGAAGTCTTGCGGAGTCAGGCGCGACAGCACCGTGGCATTCACCGAATGGGTGTGCAGCACCGCACCGATCTCCGCGCGCCAACTGTAGAGTTGGGTATGCAGCAAGGTTTCGGCGGAGGGTTTCTTGCCCGGCTCCAGGCTATTGCCGGACAGATCGGTAGCGAGCACGTCATCCACACCCAACTGGCCCTTGTGCTTGCCCGATACGGTCAACAGCGCTTCGCTCGGCGACAGGCGCGTCGAATAGTTGCTGCTGGTGGCTGGCGACCAGCCACGGCCATATAGAAAACGCCCGGCGTCAACGATCTGCTGGGCGAGCTGTTCACGGCTAAGGCTCATGGCCTGTCCTCTTGCATACATGTGGCAATGATAACGGCAGCGGCAAGCGCTGCGAGACTGGCAATACTAAAGGTCAATGTCGCGCCAAGGGCATTCCAGCTGTAGCCGGAATACAGCGCGCCGAGCGCCCCGCCGGTGCCGGCCAGTGCCGCATACAGCGCCTGGCCCTGACCTTGCTGGCGGGCGCCGAAACTACGTTGCACGAAAGCGATGGCAGCCGCATGAAAGCTGCCGAAAGTCGCTGCGTGCAGCACTTGGGCGAACAACAGCACCCAGAGAAACTCCGCAAACGAACCGAGCAGCACCCAGCGCAACGCCGCCAGCAGAAAACTCGCCAGCAGCACCCGGCGCAGGGAAAAGCGCGCCAGAATGCGACTCATGGCCATGAACATCAGCACTTCCGCCACCACACCGACGGCCCAGAGCATGCCGATGACGCCACGGCTGTAACCGAGGCGTTCAAGGTGCAGAGTCAGAAAGGTGTAATAAGGCCCGTGGCTCACCTGCATCAGCGCGACGCAGGCATAAAACGCCAACACGCCGGGATGGCGCAATTGCCTGAGAAAGCCCTCGCCCGCCGGCCGGTTGCCTTGCGCCGGTTGCGCATTCGGCACCCACAGGCTACTCAGGACAATACCGGCCATGATCAGCACCAGCGCCGCCGGGTAGATGTCCAGACTCAGCCATTCGAACAGCCGCCCCAGCACTACCACGGTAATGATGAAACCGATCGAGCCCCACAGCCGAATCTGGCTGTAGCGCGAGGTCTGCCCCTGCAGATGCGCCAGGGTGATGACTTCGAACTGCGGCAGTACCGCGTGCCAGAAGAACGCATGCAGGGCCATGACCATCGCCAGCCAGGCGTAGGTCTGGCTGACGAAGATCAGCGAAAAGGTCAGCAACGTGCACACCGCGCCAAAGCGCACGATGGCCAGACGCCTGCCGGTGTAATCGCCGAGCCAGCCCCAGATGTTCGGCGCCACGCAGCGCATCAGCATCGGAATCGCCACCAACTCGCCGATGCGCGCGGCACTGAAGCCGAGGTGATCGAAGTACAGCGCCAGAAACGGCGCTGTCGAACCGAGCAAGGCGAAATAGAACAGATAGAAACTGGACAGCCGCCAGTAAGGAAGCGCCGCCACGCCGGTTATGCCGCGACGGCTTTGAGCGCAGCCATCAGAGCTGGCCCAGCACCGGCGTGCTCACGCGCACATCGGCGTTCTGCCCACGGTGGCGCAGCAGGTGATCCATCAGCACGATGGCCATCATCGCTTCGGCGATCGGTGTCGCGCGGATGCCGACGCATGGGTCGTGACGACCCTTGGTGATCACATCGACCGGGTTGCCATTCACGTCGATCGAGCGGCCCGGGGTGGTGATGCTCGAGGTCGGTTTCAATGCCAGATGCGCAACGATTGGCTGGCCGGACGAGATGCCACCGAGGATGCCGCCGGCGTTGTTGCTGAGGAATCCTTCCGGCGTCAGTTCATCGCGATGCTCGGTGCCGCGCTGGGCGACACAGGCGAAACCGGCGCCGATCTCCACGCCTTTGACCGCGTTGATGCTCATCAGCGCGTGGGCCAGTTCGGCGTCGAGGCGATCGAAGATCGGCTCGCCCAGACCCGGCATCACGCCTTCGGCGACCACGGTGATCTTCGCCCCGACCGAGTCCTGATCGCGGCGCAACTGGTCCATGTACGCTTCCAGCTCCGGGACCTTGTCCATGTCAGGGCTGAAGAAGGCGTTTTCTTCGACCGAATCCCAGGTCTTGAACGGAATTTCGATCGGGCCGAGCTGGCTCATGTAACCGCGAATGACGATGCCCTGACTGGCCAGATACTTCTTGGCGATCGCACCGGCCGCTACGCGCATGGCGGTTTCCCGCGCCGAACTGCGGCCACCGCCGCGATAATCGCGCTCGCCGTATTTGTGGTGATAGGTGTAGTCGGCGTGAGCCGGGCGGAACAGGTCCTTGATCGCCGAGTAGTCCTTGGACTTCTGGTCGGTGTTGCGAATCAGCAGGCCGATCGAGCAACCGGTGGTGCGGCCCTCGAACACGCCGGAGAGGATTTCGACTTCATCGGCTTCCTGGCGCTGGGTGGTGTGGCGGCTGGTGCCAGGCTTGCGGCGATCGAGGTCGCGCTGCAGATCTTCCAGGGAAATCTCCAGGCCCGGCGGGCAGCCGTCGACAATGGCGACCAACGCCGGACCATGGCTTTCGCCAGCGGTGGTGACAGTGAACAACTTGCCGTAGGTATTGCCGGACATGCAGGACGCTCCGTGAAATCAAACCCGAATTCTTGATGCGCGCCAGTATACGCAGGCTAACCGAGTAGTTCATCCTCGAACCTTAGTGGTGCTGGCGAGTCCAACCGGCACCTTGACCAATGATGGCGTGATGATGCTGCGAGTTCTGATCTTGAGTCTTACCCTCTTTACCGGCTTTGCCCAAGCGACAGTCCTACAGCGCCCGGTCACTCTGGACACCGGCAGCGGCGAACTTTTCGGCTCGCTGTTGCTGCCCAAGTCCGACAACCCGGTGCCGATTGTTCTGATGATTTCTGGCTCGGGTCCTACAGATCGCGACGGAAACAACCCCGACGGCGGGCGCAATGACAGCCTCAAGCGCTTGGCCTGGGTGCTGGCCAAACACAACATCGCCAGCGTGCGCTACGACAAGCGCGGCGTCGCGGCGAGTCTGGCGGCCGCTCCCGATGAACGTGAGCTGTCAGTCGAGGGCTATGCGGCGGACGCCGTGGCCTGGGGGCAGAAGCTCAAGGCCGATCCGCGTTTCGGCAAACTGATTCTGCTCGGCCACAGCGAAGGCGCGCTGATTGCCAGCCTCGCTGCGCCGAAGCTGGACGCAGCGGCGGTGATCTCGCTGTCCGGCAGCGCGCGGCCGGTCGATGAAGTGATTCGCGAGCAATTGGCGCGCAGCCTGCCGCCACCATTGATGCTGCGCAGCAACGAACTGCTCGACAGCCTCAAGGCTGGCCATACCGATGACAACGTGCCGCAACCGTTGCAGGTGATCTTTCGCCCGAGCGTGCAGCCGTACCTGATTTCGCTGTTCCGTCAGGACCCGGCGCAAGCCTTTGCCCAGCTGAAAATGCCGGCACTGATCGTCCAGGGCAGCAACGACATTCAAGTCGGCACCGAGGACGCGAAGCTGCTCAAGGCAGCGAAACCGGACGCGCAACTGACGGTGATCGAAGGCATGAACCATGTGCTGCGCATCGTTCATAACGATATGAAGCGGCAATTGGCCTCCTACAAGGACCCGAATTTGCCACTGGCCGCCGAACTGGGCGCCGCCGTCATCGAATTTATTGACGGAATTCGTGCAAGTTAACTGCGTTTACCCTCCAGCCTCACGAAAAACGGCCGATAAGCCTTTGTCGCCAGCGCAACGTCTGGCGGCAAGCAGGGCTTGGACAGGATCTCGCCGTTATGACTGAAACCCAGACTTCACCCGACACCAGCGCTGAAAAAGACGCACCGCCAGCGGTCGAACTGCCGTGGGCGGATGTTCAGGCCGAGCACCACAAGATGCTCCGCCTGGCGCCGCTGCAGACCGACCGCAACACCGGCGGCCGGCCGTTGCGCTTTGTCGAGTTCGGTTACGCCGAGCGCAACAGCAAAGAACGCAGCCTGATGCGCATGGCGATCAAACTGCCCAACCAGCGTGTGCGCAAAGAACAAAACCATCTCGATGTGTGGGTCGACCATGCGACCAAACGTGTGAGTTTCGGTCCCGACAGTGGCTTGCAGATTGAACCGCTGAATCGTGGTATCGGCCGCTTCATGGCCGCGCAAGGCATCAACTGGGCGAAAAAACGCTGGCCCGGCTACACCGTCGACGGCATCGACCTGAACAACAAGGATGCGCTAAACGAAGACACTCGCTTGCGCCGCGACCATTTCCTGCGCGTGCACGGTTTCGATGTGGCTTACGCCGATGCTCAGCATCTGAAAGGCAGCATCAAGGCTGTGCAGGTCGGTGATCTGCTAGGTGACTGGAACAGCGAAAAGTTGCAGATCGTCGAGATTCTTGAAGCCGCGCAGATGCTGCAGCAGGCCGAACAGAATCTGGCCGAGCAGGAAGTGAAGCTGAAAAAACAGGAAGAGAAAGTCAGCAAGTTCAAGCGTGAAGATGCCGGGTTGCGCTTCACCATTACGTGTCTGGTGGCGTTTGCGGTGTTTCAGGCGGGGTTGTTGATCTGGATTGCTACGCACCGCTGAGGGCTTGAGACCGCGTCGCGGCCATTCGCGAGCAGGCTCGCTTCCACAGGGGAATGCATTCCAATGTGGGAGCGAGCCTGCTCGCGAAGCCTTTAGACGCGGGAGGCGAACAGGGCCTGATGCGCGCGGCACTGCTCGGCTGTCAGCATGAACACGCCATGCCCGCCGCGCTGGAACTCCAGCCAGGCGAAATCGACTTCCGGGTACAACGCCTCGACGTGCACCTGGCTGTTGCCCACCTCGACAATCAACAAACCTTTCTCGGTCAGGTGATCAGCCGCTTCGGCGAGCATGCGCCGGACCAGATTCAGACCATCATCTCCGCAGGCCAGGCCCAGTTCCGGCTCGTGCTGATATTCGTCCGGCATGTCGGCGAAATCTTCCGCGTCGACGTAGGGCGGGTTCGATACGATCAGGTCAAAACGCTGCCCCGGCAGGCCATCGAAACCATCACCCTGCACGGTATAGACGCGCTCATCGACGCCATGGCGCTCGATGTTCTGGTTGGCCACTTCCAGCGCTTCGAACGACAGATCCGCGAGCACCACTTCGGCGTTCTGGAACTCGTACGCGCAGGCAATGCCGATGCAGCCGGAACCCGTGCACAGGTCGAGAATTCGCGCCGGTTCGTTGCCGATCCACGGCGCAAAGCGGTTTTCGATCAGCTCACCGATCGGCGAACGCGGGATCAGCACGCGCGGGTCGACGATGAACGACATGCCGCAGAACCACGCTTCACCGAGCAGGTAGGCGGTGGGAACGCGATCTTCGATGCGGCGCTTGAGCAAGCGCTGCAGATTGACCAGTTCGTCGTCCTCCAGCGCGCAATCAAGATAGCTGTCGGCGATTTCCCACGGCAGGTGCAAAGCGCCCAGCACCAGCTGACGCGCCTCGTCCCAGGCGTTGTCGGTGCCGTGGCCGAAAAACAGATCCTCCCCATGGAAGCGGCTGACGGCCCAACGGATGTGGTCGCGCAGGGTACGAAGTCGGGAAGTGATCACGGCGTAGAACTCCAGAAAAAACGACTGGCGATTCTACCAGCCAAAACGCGCGACGACGACGCAGGAAAAACCGCGCGGCAACGGTAGGAGATTTCTTTTTTTTGCATCAGGCATTGAACGGAACGTGTAACTTGACAAGGCTGCAGGCCAAGAACGACGGCGCCTACGATGGTAGCGATTCACAGAACCGCTCAGCCAGAGGACAATGTCGCAAAAGCCCCACCCCGAGGAGCCCCAGAATGTCCGTTCCAAAAACGATGTTTCAACTCAGCGGCCGCGGTTACGCAGCGGCCACACTGAGCCATGCCACCGTGGTCATCATCGATGCCCAGAAAGAATATCTCAGTGGCCCGCTGGCCCTGAGCGGCATGGACGCGGCCGTCGCGAACATCAAACAAGTGGTTGCCGCAGCCCGTGCCGCCGGTCGGCCGATCGTGCACGTGCGTCATCTCGGCACCGTTGGTGGCCTGTTCGACCCGCAGGGCGAACGTGGCGAATTCATCCCCGGTCTCGAACCGCAAGGCGATGAAACCATTATCGGCAAACTGCTGCCGAGCGCGTTCCATGGCACCGAACTGCTCGAGCGCCTGCAGAATCTCGGCTCGCTGGACCTGATCGTTTGCGGTTTCATGAGTCACTCCAGCGTCAGCACCACCGTGCGCGCGGCGAAGAACCTCGGTTTCCGCTGCACCCTGGTTGAAGACGCCTGCGCGACCCGCGATCTGCCTTTCAAGGGCGGCGTGCTCAGCGCCGAACGCGTACAGGAAGCGGAAATGGCGATCATGGCTGACAACTTCGCCACGCTGGCCAAGACTCAGGACTTGATCTGATCCTGCCCTTGTGAGCGGTGCATTGGCGCCGCTCATCCGCTATATCCGCTGATTTGCCGCAAATGCCATAGCCTCAGGAACAACCCGGTCAACTCCCGGTCGAAGGGCCGATACCATTGAGGAAGGTCGGAATGAAGTTATCCGATGGATTTGACGCACGCCGTTTGCGGCCCAAAGGCCAAAGCAACTGGCGTTTTCGATTTGGCGCGGCGATCTCGGCCATTCTGGCGACGTTCGGCGTGCTGCTGGCGATGGCCGGCGCCGCCAGCCTGCTCGGCCGCCCGCCGGCGCTGGGTGACCTGAACGCATCACCGCTGGGCTCGGCAATCATGCTTGCCGTCGGCTTGCTGTTTCTCTACTTCGGCGTTGCTCTGTGGCGCCGCTGCCGCCGTCGCGCACGGCAATCGCGGGAACTGAACATGTCCCCGCATCTGATGAAAAAACACGACTGACCCAACGGCCTGGCTTTTTGCCGGGCCGTTTTCTGTCGACTTGGGTAAACTGGCCGCCCTTCGCGGAGGCTGACATGCAAGACGACGATTTTTCTCTGTTCAAAAGTGCGACCCAGGGCGTCAAGCCGATCAAGCACGACCGCGCCGACACCGGCAAACCCAAGGCTGACCGCGCGCAGATCGCCAAGCTGCGTCAGTCCGCCACCGTGCGCAGCGACACCACTATCATTGATGGCCTCTCCGACCAGTTCGTGATCGACGTCGGCCCGGAAGACGAGCTGATGTGGTCCCGCGACGGCGTGCAGGAAAGCCAGATGCGCAAGCTCAAGGTCGGGCAGATCCCGTTCGAAGGCAGTCTCGACTTGCACGGCATGAGCGTGGAAAAGGCCCGCGAAACCCTTTGGGCCTTTCTCGCCGAAGCGACCAAATTCGAAATCCGCTGTGTGCGCGTGACTCATGGCAAGGCTGTGCGCCTGGATGGCAAGCGGCCGATGATCAAAAGCCACGTCAACACCTGGCTGCGCCAGCATGCGCAAGTGCTCGGTTTCTGCTCCTGCCAGGCCCGCCACGGCGGCGCCGGCGCGGTTTATGTGATGCTGAAACGGACGATGATGGAAGGCCGCGACGAATAAAGCCGTCACACCGAACTTGCAGGGTTGTGTCCGCCACCGTACCCTTGCCCTTTGCGAAAATCCCCACAGGTAGTTTCATGTCCCTGGAACAGAATTACACCGCGATTCTCGGCCAATTGGGCGAGGACGTGTCCCGCGAGGGCCTGCTCGACACGCCAAAGCGTGCCGCCAAAGCCATGCAGTACCTCTGCCGCGGTTATGCACAGACGCTCGAAGAGGTCACCAATGGTGCCCTGTTCAGCTCCGACAACAGCGAAATGGTGCTGGTCAAGGACATCGAGCTGTATTCGTTGTGCGAACACCACCTGCTGCCGTTCATCGGCAAGGCGCACGTCGCCTATATCCCGAGCGGCAAAGTGCTGGGCCTGTCGAAGGTCGCGCGGATCGTCGATATGTACGCGCGCCGCCTGCAGATCCAGGAAAACCTCAGCCGCCAGATCGCCGATGCGGTGCAGCAAGTCACCGGCGCGCTGGGCGTGGCCGTGGTGATCGAAGCCAAGCACATGTGCATGATGATGCGCGGTGTCGAAAAACAGAATTCGTCGATGATCACTTCGGTGATGCTCGGGGAATTCCGCGAAAACGCAGCAACCCGTAGCGAATTTCTCAGCCTCATCAAGTAATTCGCAACAGAAAAGAGCCGGCGTTGATCGCCGGTTTTTTTTCGCCCGTGAAAAATCGGGTAAGCTGCGCGCCTTTCTTTATTAGCACCGTGAGGCTTTCAACGTGTTCGTCAAAGCGCTTCGTGTCGGCCTCGGCCAACTGGTTATCTTCATCGACTTCATCACCCGCCCGGGCAAGAAAAAACGCCCCGCCGCCGCTCAGGCTCAGGTAGACGCTGCCGCGAAAGATCTGACGCTGTATCAGTTTCACGCGTGCCCGTTCTGCGTGAAAACCCGCCGTGCACTGCATCGCTTGAATGTGCCAGTGGCTCTGAAAGACGCGAAGAACAACGAGCAGGATCGCCAGACTTTACTGAACCAGGGCGGCAGGATCAAAGTGCCTTGCCTGCGCATTGAAGAAAATGGGCAGACTGTCTGGATGTATGAATCGAAAGCGATTATCGATTATCTGGATAGGCGATTTGCTGCGGTGTGATGTTGGTGCAGCGATAAAAAATATCAACTCGCTTCAAATCCGAATTTAAAATAAACCGGCCTTCGAGCCGGTTTTTTTTTGCACAAGGTTACCGACATGACGCAATACCGACTTACGGTACCCCAAACCTTTTATGAGATTTAACTTGCTGTTATAAAAATTCGACACTGTGCCCAACCCAACCGGTGCACAATCAACGGCAATGGATTCGCCAGAGCGAAGTGATGTCAACTCCAGATTTCAGCATGTATGACCACTGCTGCAAGTAATGAGCATGTCGTACTGAAAACCGCGAGCTTGAACATAGCCTTAATATCAAGCCTCAATACAACAAGTTCTTGCCCGCATTAAAGAAAGTGCTATTTCTTTCAGAACACCGCTGCGCAAGTATCAATGAAACCGAACAAGGAAGTTCTAATGTCCACACCCTTTGTAGCCAACAACACCTATGCCGACGACGACACCATGGTGGTATCGTACATCGGCACGCAACCTGTTGAACGTACGGCTACAACAATAGATTTTGAAGCGATAGAGGATGACAAGTCAGGAAAAACGTCTACCTCTTCCGGCCAGCGAAAGCCGGGCCAACTCAAGATGCTCGACGATCTGTACGGCCCGCTCAAGATAGGTTCGTACACCGTAACACGCCGAGCTCTGGACGCCCTGGGAGCGACGATTGATGGCCAGCCGCTTACCGGCCATAACACTCAGTTCCGCATACCCAGGCGATCTTTCACCAACTCTCTGCAGCTCAGTTATGCCGAAATCGAAAAGCGCATGAAGGTCTCGACTTTCGGTGACGATTATCTGCTTCCTTCATTTCTGTTCGAACTCGCCAATCTGCGACCGGCAACTGCCCCGCCAGTCCTCAGAGAGGAGATCGGGACAAGCGTCGAGGACAGCGGATACGCGAAAAAAATGACTCGCCTGTTGAGATCGGCCCAGACCCTGGATATACGCTTGACCTATTCAACCAAGCGCAAGAATCCGAGCTGGCTCATCGTCAAGAACAACTCCATGGTCGGCGCCAGTGTCGGCATTCAGGCGTTCGGCATCTTCATGGGAATCCGTGGGATTCACGACGCCGTGAAGAAGGATGACAAGACTGAAATCCTCTTCAACAGCCTTGCGCTCGGCTCGGAGGGAGTGTCGATCGTCACAGACGTAGCCATCACCAAATGCGGTCAGAACATGATCGAAAAAGCCGGTGGCGCAATGAAGGATTTCACCAAAACCCGCACCGGGCTGCGCCTCAGTCGTTCGGGCGGGCTTATCGGCGGTGCAATCACGTTGCCGTTCGACATCATCGGCGCCGTCAAAGAATTCAATGCCGCCAGCAATACAACCGGCAAAGAAGCCATGGATCATTACGTCAGTTTCGGTTTGAACATCGCCAGTGCCGCCATGACCGTCATTCTCGGCAGCGCTGCAATGGCGGGTTTCTCCTTCGCCGGTCCGGTCGGCCTCGCGGCGGGTGCGATGATGGCGTTAGGATCTCAAGTCTACGGTGCCGTGCGCATGGTCGATGAAATCGATGACTATATCGAACTCACCGTTGAAGAGCGGTGGCGCACCGGATGGTTTTCCTTCGTACCGTTCATGGACATAGACCAGGACATCAAGAACCGCTACGAACTGGCCAAAGCCAAGATCGAAACCGCCAGGCAACTGCAAATAAACGCGAAAAAGCTGCTCGAAGATACGCGCAAAGGCACCCCCGAAGCCATCGTGCACGGAAGCTATGAACATCGCATGAAGAAAACACGCCAGCATGTGAAGCATTGGTGGGGGCTTCAAAGCATGCCGATTGTCCATGTTCCCGAAGTGGTCGGCCTTGACGACACGATTGATGCTCGGGACGGGGTAACGGCTCAGACACCCGGCGCCATATTGGGGACGGCGGGCGAAAACAAAGGCATTCGATGGATGTTGGGCAGTGGTAAAGACACGATCACTGGCGTCAAGGCAAAGCCCAATGATTTTTATTACACCGAAGGAATAAAGAACATTACCGGAGGTGATAAAGACGACAAGTTCATTGTCCAGAATGCAGCGGACGACTTGGTAAGACACATTGCAAGCAGTGAGTTTTCCCGACTGAAAGGTGGCACCGGCAACGACACCTTGATAATGGAAGGCACACAGTGGCATCCGATCACTGGCCGCGGCTACGACATCGATCTTGCGGCAGGAACCTTGCAAATCTACACGCCGAATCGGGACCCGTCTGTGGTGGATGGCGAGACGTACTCTTTCAAGGCACTGCTCGAAAGCATTGAAAACCTGCAGACGTTGCAAGGGGGAAGAACTGTCGTCACAGGCACCGGGGCCTCCAATGTGATCAAGTCAAGGGGGGCGGACATTATCGATGCCGGTGCCGGTAACGACTTGATTTATCTGTACAACGCAAACGCCAAGGCATCGGGGGAATCTGGAGTGGATTACTACCATGTGGAATTGGCGGAGGGCTCGGTCATCATCTCGGAAGATGGTGCAGATGAAAGTGAAATTTCGCTGGGCTGGCGAATGGACCAGATCGAAAAATGGGAAGTGAACGAGTGTCGGCTGGTGGTCACATTGAACTTTGACTTTCCATACGGCCGTACAAGCACCATAGCCCTTGAGAACATATATAAAGTCGAGGATGGCCGTCGAGTTTTGCACAACGACAAATTTACCATCATTACCGGGGATCATTATCAACTGAGACCGGACTTGCCTGAAACTATCGAACATGACAATCCGCTCAGGGTAAACACATACAAGATCAAGGACGGATACCCTGGACCAATGACTATTGTCCACTCGAGTGACTGCGAGGTACCCACCCACAAGAACACCCATTACTATGTTCAGCGTTACAACCAGAGCACTCGATTCATAACAGGCAGACTCCCCCACCCCAATTACGGCACCCGCATCTTTCTTGATTACGACTATGCCGAGATGACCAGTGCACATGTTGCCTTTGCCACGACTCCGTCGATCTTGATGAATGAAGCGGCAGACAAGAACAAGGTCAATGTCTCTTGCGATTTTCTGTTCTACTTCGGCGAGAGCCTGTTGCAGATTGCAGGCGTCAGCCAGCACGCAGAAACAACGCTGGATGCTGCCCTGAAGAGCGCTGCCGCCAACGTCTCCACCCATGGCTATATTCTGATATTTCGTGATGGCATATCCCATAGACTCACTCTTGAAGAGAAGTACGCCGTGCCTCCGACACACTACGAGCACAGCGTGACCGCCAATACGCTGACCAGTCACACTCTGGACTTTCCGCTCAAGACAAACCCCGATGCAGTTTTTGAAATCCCCTTCACACTCCCCAAGGAACTGGACCTTCGCGAAAGTTGTGTCAATGTGCAGCCTGTAGCCGAACAAATTGCCATCGACTCCCTTGAAGGTAAAGGTGGTATCTATTTAGTGCATTTGCTTGAGAACAGAGTGTTGCGTATCTCCACTCCAGACGGTTTGGCAACTGCGAAAGTTCGATTGAACAATTCGTCCACGTGGCAGATCGATGCCACCCAGATCAAAAACTTCGCAATCGAGCTGGCCGGAAACAAGCTGTACATCGGAACGGTCACAATTCATTTGCCCGAGTACGGCCCTGACGATCTCATCGATCAGATTTTCGTCATAGGGCCAAAAGGTGTGGTACATACCGTGGATCTGGCGTTCGATCGGGTTTATGTCGACAGCCTCGACGCCTCATTCTTTGAGCCGCCTACTACCGCAGAGCTGCCCGAAGAGTTTTCTGCGATTGGTCAACGCGATCTGTACGTACGCAATATTGCAATGGCCGACGGCACTAGAGGCAGGTTGAAATACAACCTCACGAACCGCAAGTGGATTCTGGACAATAACAAATCTCGAGAAATATCTTATTCGCAACTGGTACTGAACCTCTGCGATCACAGGAAACCACCGGCGCCACCATTAGACTTCCCCGATAATTGACCGCTGGCCAATCGGCATCAGTGCTGAACAAACCGGCCCTCGGGCCGGTTTGTTGTTTTCAGGCCACGTTCTCCAGATTCGCCTGCCGCACCACGGCGGCCAAGCGCTTCAACCCTTCGTCCAGCCGCACCGGATCAATGTGGCTGAAATTCAAACGCAAATGCCCGTGATGGTTGTCCGGCTCTGGAAAGAACGGCTCGCCCGGCATGAACGCTACGTCATTGGCCAACGCCTCGTTGAGCAATGTTCGCGTATCCAGCGGCTGCTTCAGCGTCAGCCAGAAAAACAGTCCACCCTGCGGCATGTTCCAGTCCGCCAGATCAGCAAAATGTCTTTCCAGCGCTGACTGAAAAGCATCGCGACGCTGCCGATAGAAATCCCGCAGTTGGCCCAAGTGCTGTTGATATTGCTCTGTGCCGATCCATTGCAGCGCCTGCCACTGACTGATGCGATTGGTGTGCAGATCCGCCGATTGCTTGAGTTTGAGCAGATGCGCAAACAGATCCGCACTGGCAATCAGATAACCGACACGCAAGCCAGGGAGCAAGGTTTTCGACACGGTGCCGGTGTAGATCCAGCTGGCTTTCTTCAATCGCGCGGCAATCGGGTTGGCACTGCCGCCATCGAAGGTCAGTTCGCGGTACGGCTCGTCTTCGATAAGGGTGACGCCGAATTCGTCGAGCAATGCGGCGACCGCTGCGCGCTTGGCCTCGCTATAGCGCACCGCAGAGGGATTCTGGAAAGTCGGTATCAGGTAGATGAAGGCTGGGTGATGGTGTTCCAGCCGACTGCGCAATTGCGCCAGGTTGGGGCCGTCGGCTTCCTGCGGCACAGTCAGGCAATCGGCGCCGAACAGCTGGAAGATTTGCAACGCGGCCAGATAAGTTGGCGCCTCCTGCAGAATCTCCGTGCCCTTGTCGATGTACAGCTTGGCGGCCAGATCCAGGGTTTGCTGGGAGCCGCTGACCACCAGTACCTGACTCGCCTCACAGTTGAGACCGAGCGCCCTCGCCTCTGCCGCCAAGGCCTCGCGCAAAGCCGTCTCGCCTTCGCTCATACCGTACTGGCCAAGGGATAACGGCATCTCGGCCCATTGCACTTTGGGCAGCATTGCTTCAGCAGGCAGACCGCCGGCGAATGACATCACCTCCGGACGCTGAGCGGCGGCGAGGATTTCTCGGATCAAAGAACTTTTCAGGCGCGAGACACGTTCGGAAAAAGCCATGGAAGTCACCGTAGCGAGGGATGCGAAAAGTGAGTCAAACTGATTGACTGAAACTACGACAGCTGAAGCGAGTACGTCAACATGCTTGACCTTAAAAACCCGTCCATTCAGCAACAGGCCATGGAAGCGTTTTTCTTCGGCTATCAGGCGTTCACCGCCAAGGCCGATGAAATGCTCGAGCGCCGCGGCCTCTCACGGGTGCATCAGCGCATCGTGTTTTTCATCGCGCGCTATCCGAACCTGAGCGTGAAAGAGCTGCTGGCCCTGCTCGGCGTGAGCAAACAAGCGTTGAACATGCCCCTGCGCCAGTTGCAGGAAATGCACCTGGTCGACAGCGTCGCTTCGCAGACGGACAAGCGTAAACGTCTGCTGGAGCTGACGGCGGAAGGTTTGAAATTCGAGCAAGCGTTGCGGCGTGAGCAGGTGAAATTGCTTGAGCGGGTGTTTGCCGAGGCTGGGGAAGCGGCGGTGAATGGCTGGCTGGCGGTGAATTTGGCGCTCGGGAACGGTCAGACACATCTCGATTGACTATTCGGGCCTCATCGCTGGCAAGCCAGCTCCCACAATGATCTGTGGATGTCCACAAAACCTGTGGGAGCTGGCTTGCCAGTGATGGGATCCTCAAAGCGATATATCACTATCGACGGAATTTTCGGAAACAAAACAAAAAACAATATTTGCTTTATTTGTACACAAAAGCATAATCCACTGCGTGCGAGTTCCTGACTACACGGTCAACAAATTCGCGTATGCCTCAAAGGGCCGCTGCCACCCCTCATGGGTCCGGCCCTGGAAATAACAATAAAACTCTTGAGGAGTACTCGCTGTGGAAAGCCGCAAATCCGAAGCACCGCCGCTCGAGCTCACGCCGCCATTACGCAATGGCCTGCTGGAGCGTCTGTTCAAACTCAGCTTGCATGGCACCACGGTGAAGACCGAGCTGATTGCCGGTCTGACAACCTTCATCACCATGGCTTACATCATTTTCGTCAACCCGAACATCATGGCCGACGCTGGTATCGATCACGGTGCGGCGTTCGTCGCCACCTGCATCGCTGCCGCATTGGGCTGCCTGTTGATGGGGCTCTACGCCAACTGGCCGGTCGGCCTCGCACCCGGCATGGGCCTCAATGCGTTCTTCACCTACACCGTGGTCGGCACCATGGGCTACAACTGGGAAACCGCGCTCGGCGCAGTGTTCGTTTCGGGCGTGCTGTTCATGTTCCTGACCTTTTCACGGATTCGCGAGTGGCTGCTCAACAGCATTCCGGTCAGCCTGCGTTTTGCGATGGGCGCCGGTGTCGGTCTGTTCCTGGGCCTGATCGGGCTGAAGACTGCCGGTATCGTCGTCGACAGCCCGGCGACGCTGATCAAACTCGGCTCGCTGCGTGAACCTGGCCCGCTGCTCGCCGCGATCTGCTTTTTGATGATCGCGATCCTCAGTTACCACCGCGTCTTCGGTGCAATCCTGATCAGCATCATCACCGTCACTCTCGCCGGTTGGGGTCTGGGCCTGGTGCACTATGAGGGCATCATGTCTGCCCCACCGAGCCTGGCGCCGACCTGGATGGCGATGAACGTCGCTGGCGTGTTCAACGTCAGCATGATCAGCGTCGTGCTGGCCTTCCTTTTCGTGCATATGTTCGACACGGCGGGTACGTTGATGGGCGTGGCCCAGCGCGCCAATCTCGTCGCCGCGGACGGTCGCATCGAGAACCTTTCCCGAGCCATGAAGGCCGACAGCGCATCCAGCGTATTCGGCGCCGTGGTCGGCGTGCCTCCGGTGACGAGTTACGTGGAAAGCGCCGCTGGCGTGGCCGCTGGTGGTCGGACTGGTCTTACCGCCGTTACCGTGGGTGTGCTATTTATAGCGGCAATGTTTTTCGCCCCGCTGGCTGGCATGATTCCCGCTTACGCCACCGCAGGTGCACTGATTTATGTGGCAATGCTGATGATGGGTGGCATGGCCCACATCGAATGGGACGAAGCGACCGACGCCATTCCGGCAATCGTCACGGCGATCATGATGCCGCTGACCTTTTCGGTTGCCGACGGCATCGCGCTGGGCTTCATCACCTACGTGGCGTTGAAGGCCGGCACCGGCAAGTACAAGGAAATCTCCGTCAGCCTGTGGGTGCTCTGCGCGATTTTCATCGCCAAGTTCATCTTCCTGTAAGCGCTGCGCGGTTCAGGTTTCAAACCAGCCTCACCCTTACGGGTGGGGCTTTTGTGCATCTCGATAACAACAAAGGAGCAAAGCGATGAGTCTGGAAACCTGGCTGCTGTTCAGTGGCGCCGCACTGGTGGTGATCCTGATCCCGGGGCCACTGTCGTTGCTGATGATCAGCAACAGTCTTAATTACGGTTTGCGCCGCTCGTACCCCGCTTTCCTGGGCGGTGTGATCGCCTCGATCTGCCTGCTCAGCGCTTCGGCACTGGGGCTTGGCGCGTTACTGTTGGCCTCTGAACAGTTGTTCAGCGCACTGAAAATCGTCGGCGCGCTGTACCTGTTCTATCTAGCCTGGCAGAGCTGGCAGCAATCGCGCCAGCCGTCGGTGGGCGCCGAAGTGCCGCAAGCTGCCCCGGTACCGCGCTTCCGTACGCTGTTCGGTCGCGCCTTCGTATTGGGCGCAAGCAATCCGAAGGACATCCTGTTCTTCGCCGCGTTTCTGCCGCAGTTCCTCAGCGCCAACCAGCCGTTTTTGCCGCAACTGCTGATCATGATCGTGACCTGGGTGGCGCTCGATCTGTGCTGCAAACTGGCTTACGGTCTGGGCGCGCACGGTGCCGCCCGCTATCTGCGTAGCGGCAAGGGCCAGAGCTGGTTCAACCGCATCAGTGCAGGTCTGTTCGGCGGGGCCGGCGCGGCTTCTCTACTGAGCAGTCACTGATCGGTACTGCGATCTCCATATCAAGCCATCCCGATCGAATGGATTCGAAAAAGGCTGGCTTTTATGCTCCAGCAACTTTCAGACAAGTTGATCAACGACACGCAATACACCGCAACAACCCTGCGATATACAGCCCATCAAACTTCGCCGTAAGATCCGCATCTGCTTAAATGATTTCACGCCAGAACAAGGATGTTCAAATGGCCAGTCTTATTAAAAAATCAATCATCCTCACTTCCGTACCAGAGCCGAACAATAATCCCCGCGGCGACCGAGCCGTGATCACTGACATGGTTTTCGCAACCAATGCCCACACGGATTCGACCATCGACATTTCGGCCACTGCAGCAACTCAACTGAAACTTGTAGACGATCTGTTCGGGCCTTTGCAACTGGGTGAAGTTTCAATAACACGAGTGTCGCTGAACGCGCTCGGGGCGACCTTCGATGGCCAACCGCTAAACGGTAAAAATACGTTCTTTCGGCGTCCGCGCCACTCGTTCATCAATACTTTGCAGTTCAGCGCTCCGAATATAGAGCGCTATATAACTTCCTATACGGGGCGGGACAGTTATTTACTGTCCACGCTGCTGTTCGAAATGGCCAGCCGGCGACCGTTGACCGCCCCGCCTCTCATTCGCGATCCCGCGCCGAGCGACACGGATCAATTTCCATACCGAACAAAACTGGCAAAGCTTTTGAACTCGGCGCAAAAACTCGACCTGCGTCACGCACGATTGCCAAAACACCACCCGCGCTGGGTAGCAGCGATCAAGAGTTACACCACACTCGGCTCAAGTGTGGGTATTCAGGGATTTGGCATCTTCATGGGCCTGCGCGGGATCGTTGATGCCATCAAGGCCGACAATAAAACCGAGGTGGCGATAAACAGTGTCGGTATTGCTTCGGAGGGCGCCTCCATTGCAAGTGATGTGGCGGTTAACCGTATCGCTACTCAAATGCTCAATGCAGGCCAGAACGCCTACCGCGACTTTGCCAAAACCCGATTTGCCGTCAGGCTCGGGCGCTCCGGAGGCCTGATTGGCGGCGCGTTTACCTTGCCCTTCGACATCTTCACCGCAGTCAGATCGTTGAACGCCGCCGAAAACGCAACCGGCAAGGAGGCCATGGATCACTATGTGAGCGCCGGTCTCAGCGTTGCGAGTGCAGCCATGACGATCATTCTGGGCGCGGCGGCGATGGCCGGATTCGCCTTCGCGGGCCCTGCCGGACTCGCAGCCGGCGCCATTCTGGCGATCGGTTCACAAATCTACGGGGCCGTGAGAATCGTTGACGAGATTGATGACTACATCGAGCTGAGTGTCGATGAGCGCTGGCGCTCGGGCTGGTTTTCGTTCTGCATGATGGATCTCGACGAGGATATTCAGGATCGCTACTCTCGGGCGACAGCCATGATCCAGCACACTCGGCAGGCAAAGGAAACCGCCAGGAAATTGCTCGATGGCGCGCTCAAGGACAGTATCGAAGCCATTGTCAACGGCACGGTTGACGTTCAGCTCAAGCCAACACGGGTGTGGAAGCGTAACTGGTGGACCAAACAGGATGCCTGGGAATGGATCAATGTCCCGGTGATCAAGGGCGGCGATGACTCGATTGACGCCCGCGCCGGCGTCAATTCTGACACTCCCGGCGCCGAGCTCGGTATTACGGCGCAGAACAAGGGTGTTCTGTGGCTTATAGGCGACGGGCGCGACTCGATTCGTGGGGTCGAAAACAAACCCAACAGTTTCCATTACAGGTCCGGAAGAAAGGAACTGACGGGAGGCACCAGCGATGACCGCTTCGTCTTCGAGGGAGCTGCGGATCTGCTCCGCCAGCCAGCAGACGTAGCCGAGCATTCCACGCTCAGGGGTGGAGCAGGTAACGACACGCTGGCGCTCGGCGGCATCCTGCATAATCCGCGCAGACCCGACATCGGCTTCGACGTCGACTTGCCCGCAGGTACGCTGCATACAATGCAGCCGGATATCAGCGCTGAAGACGGCGTCAGATACTCTTTTCACAGTTTGATCGAAAGTATCGAGAACGTTGAGACCGTGGACTCTGCCGCCAGCATTGTCACAGGCACCGACGACCGTAACGTCATCAAGTCACGCGGTTACGACACAATCAAGGCCGGTGCAGGCGACGACCAGATTTACCTGCTGCACCGCGGTGCAACTGCTTCGGGAGAAGCGGGTATCGACGAGTATTTCATTGAGCATCAAAGCGGTCGTTTCTCTATTGATGAAGATGGCAATGATCAGTCTTTCATTATGTTGAACTGGAACAAGGATTTGATCGAAAGCTGGAGTATCGACAAGGGCTCGCTGGTCATTACCTCAAAATTCGACTTCTTCGATACCCCGCAAAACATCGTCACCATTGACGGCGTATACAAACAAGAGCTCGCCGAATATCAGCTGAAGAACAAATTGCTGACGTTCATCACCCGTGATGCTTTCTATCTCCAGCCAATACTTCCCGAACAAATTGAAAGCGATGACCTCGTCGATATCGAGATAACGGTCATCAAACATGGGAACCCGCCAAAAGCAACCATTCTTTTTGACTCGCATTATCTGATCAATGATCAGAATGATCACAGTTACTACATTCCTCGCTCCGCGAAGAGCATCGATTTCTATTCGGTGAAACGCGATGACGCAGTGACCAGACTTTATCTTGACTATGCCAGCAATGAACTGACGAAAGTCGAAGAGCATTATTCAGCACGCCAGTCGGATGCCAAAAACGATCTGGTGGCCGGATGCAATCTGGTTTATCACTTCGGTGCAAAAACCTTGGGCCTGGCCAATTTTTCCTTCGCCAGGGGCGGTAGCGACCCCATGAACATGGAAAAAATCCTGCGCACCATGGCTTGCACCCCGAATCAGCGATATCTGCTTGTCTTCAGCGACGGGGTCGCTGCCAATGCGACTCTTTCGTCGCAGAGCCATGTGATACCAGAGGGCCAGACCTACCAACACCATGCTTTCACAAAATGGGTTCAGGAAGCTCCGCTGCCATTGACGATGCGCAAAGGCGACTACTTCTACGACCTGCCGGAAAACGAAGCTCACAACATGAGCGCGCACTCCGAATGTGCGCAGCTGTTCTCCTACTCTGGCCAGACTGCGATGGAATGTTTCGAGGGCCATGGCGCGACCTATCTCATGCATCTGGCGGCCGACATGATAATCAGGCTCTCGACACCCGGCGCTCTGGCCACGGCTGAAATCCGACTGCCTCGTTCATCCACCTGGGAGCTGGACGCGACGAAACTCGGCAAGGTCGATATCACCCTGGAAAATAACCAGTTGCGTATCGGTACCTGCGTTATCCACTTGCCCGTTTATGGAAGTGAAGACCTGATCGACCAGATTCAGGTGATTACCGAGTACGGGGTTGTGCATACCGTCGACCTGTCTTTCGACCGGGTCTACCTGGATGGACTTGACGGCCGTTTTTTTACCGAGCCCGACGCATCCAGAGTATTGCCCGAAGCACTGCTCGCCCTGGCAAACGAGGAGCTGCGCGGCCGACATATCGTCGCGGCCGCCGACGGGCAGGCAGTGAATTACAAATTCCCTGCGTACGGGTGGGTGCTGAGCAAGGACAGGTCGCGCATCGAGTCATCAGAACTGTGGGTTCTGCACCAGTGCGTCCATTTGCGCCCCGATCTCTTCAAACCACAACCGTCGATGACTGCGGCCTGAATCGGCATCAGGCCGACGTCATCGATTACTCCGAGGTTTTCGCAGCCGGGTCTCTCCGCCTGTGAACGCCTGTGCTCACTTGGCATTGGGGCGCCTCCTGGCGCTTCACGCCTTCATTTACACGAGTTTTTCCAATGGCCAAACCGCCCAAGAAATTCGCAACCCCCCCAATAACCGATATATCTGCAACCACAACGACAACGACATCCACAACCACACGAACCGTAGAGACAACCTCCACCCGCGCCATAACGGCAACGGTCGATGCTTTTGTGTCTCGCCCCGGCTCCACGGTTGCGCACGTCACGCAAACCACACAAGGTCCGGAGACTCGCCAGGCGGCTGTGGTTGTGACCCCGATGCCTGACAGAGCTGTCACGTCCCCTGACGCCGCTAACCGGGCGATCGCCTGGCCCCAGAGTCGCCGCGACGAGTTGACTCCTTTTGGGGAAAACACGGGCTTGTTTACCGGGCCTGATCAACGCATTTATGCGCAAATCGCAGACGAGGGCCTTTTTGTTGTCGAGCGGAATCAGCAAGGCCGATATTACGTGCCGTTGACTTTTGCGCCAGGCGTTCCCGGCCCCCTGCTGGCGAAGATCGACGGCCAGGCGAGTTGGCGCATTCAGCGTCCGGGCTGGCAAACATCGCCCGAACAGGGTGAGACATCCGCTGCGGCGCAAACCCCGACGTACATTTCCATCGAAGATGCAAAAAGACTGACTGCGGCTGAGATGGACACCAATGGAGTGCGGTACAACAAGCTCAAGCAGACTTTCGTCACTACGGTTGACGGCACGGTCATGGTTCGCAAAAACCAAAACGGCGAATATCAGCAAGCATTTGCATCAACGAGTGAGGCGCCGGAGATATTTTTTGAACAGATTTACGGAACGGTCTTCTGGCGACGGAAAACCTTGCACACTGCATCGACCGAGACCGCGAATGCCGGCCATCCCGCCAGCGCTGAGCCCACCGAAGCAATAGCCGGCCCAAGCAAGCGGGCAAGAGTTGAAGAGCCAACCCAAGCGTCGTCTGGCACACAGGACGAAGAGGCTAAGCTTGCATGGATTCGCTGGGGTCTGTTGAACACCCCACCAGTGGCATCGGTGCAAATGGGCCATCTGCACTATCCCATTGTGCCAGTAGGCTCCAATAAGGCACCGCAAATCTTTTTCGTTCTTAACCCCGAGTTCATGCCAACCGACTTCAACTCCTTCGAAAACATGCTGCAAACCGCGCCCCACCTGCAACCGGTGGCGGCGTATCGATTTGGCGTCAACCCGGGAGAAGTTCATCCCGGTGACCTTCTTTTCCAACAGCCCTTATGGGCAACCGTCAGGCAAATGTTTCCCGGCTTGTCCGACCTCACCGCGCGAGCGGTGGCAATACGGATGTACGAAACTGCTGACAATTCTTCAACCATCACTGGTACCGGGCTGGTCAACATTCACACCATTCTGAATCAATGGAAGTACCCTGCGTTTGCCAACGCCACAGAGTTCGCCGACCCGGTGAGCATGCTGGCGGTGGCACCTTATACCGAGCGCGCTGGAAAACGACTGATTCGATTGCCCTCGCAGACTGACGCCGAGTTGCTGCGGCTGACGTTCGATCCGCAGGGATCGCCGGTTGAATGGCATCACTACACGACCGACCCGACAGAGCTGAACCTGCAGCGCCTGCTCAGCGCGCTGCTGAGGCGCAGCGGGTATGACATCTATCCAGTGCCGCACGAACGCGGCGCGCCGACGCTGGTATTCAAGGGTGCTCAAAATGACCGGGTGTTCTTGCTGAAGGGCGCCGTCGATCATTCAGACCTTTCCCCTACGCCGGCCGATGAATTGACGCAGCCCGGTCTTCCCGCCAGAGTTGGCCCCGAAGCCTTTGAGGCCCTGACCGAAGCCGCGGCACAAAAAAAACTGACCTGGCTGCTCGGCGGTGTGCTGAAGGTCGACGGCGTTCCCGACTCGGTGTTCATCGTTCGCGAGCGCTAAAGGTCACCCCCGAGCGTCGTGATCGCAGACTCTGCGTTCACAATTGATCGGTAGGTAAAAAAACGCATAAAAAAAGCCCGCAGTGTGAGCGGGCGAAAGACCAAAGAAGCTATATGCGCAGTCGCTTCCCGGTGGGGGCAGCTGCTTGGGGGTCAGCTGCCCCGATAGGTGGAATAGCTGTAAGGCGAAATCAGCAGGGGCACGTGATAGTGCTCCTGCTCGGCGCTGATGCCGAAGCGCAGCACCACCACGTCCAGGAAGGCCGGCTCGGGCAGTTGCACGCCACGGGCGCGGTAGTAATCGCCGGCATGGAACTGCACCTGATAAACCCCGCTGCGGTAATCATCGCCCTGCAGCAACGGCGCATCGACCCGGCCATCGCTGTTGGTTGTCGCACTGGCGACCAATTCCAGCTGCGAGCCTTCAACGCGGTACAGCTCGACCTTGATCGAGCTGCCCGGGCAACCGTGTGCAGCGTCCAAAACGTGTGTTGTCAAACGTCCCATTGATTCTGCGCGCCTGGCCGCAACAAGCGGTCAGACTTCGCGCCTCCCGAAGTCAGTTGAAAAGGAGACCGCACCGTTTCGGAGCACGAAACGCTGCGGCGAGCGACTGATTAAGACACTTTTGAAAAAAATTGTACACAATAAAAACGACATTTTTCGCCTCACCCCCGCCATCCGGGCGTTTATCGCCAATCAACCAGCAAAGCGCCTGATCATTGAACCTTCTATTCATTAGCTGACTGGTCAGGCAGGTTTCTTGCAGGCTTGAACCGTTAGCAGCAAAAGATGACAGCCGGTGAAAAATGCGAAAATTCAGGCTTACAAAATGTAAATAAAGTTGTATACAATCAGCCCATCGCTGTGACGCCAGCCTGCCAGGCCGCCACACCAATCTGTCAACGTACAAGAAGGAAGACTGCAGTGAGCGCTGACTACCCACGCGACCTGATCGGTTACGGCAGTAACCCTCCTCACCCACACTGGCCGGGCAATGCCCGGATCGCCCTGTCCTTCGTGCTCAATTACGAAGAAGGCGGCGAACGCAACATCCTGCACGGCGACAAGGAATCCGAAGCCTTCCTCTCCGAAATGGTCGCTGCTCAGCCGCTGCAAGGCGCGCGCAACATGAGCATGGAATCGCTTTACGAGTATGGCAGCCGTGCCGGCGTCTGGCGGATTCTGAAGCTGTTCAAGGAATTCGACATTCCGCTGACCATCTTCGCAGTCGCCATGGCCGCCCAGCGTCACCCGGATGTGATCCGTGCAATGGTCGAAGCCGGTCACGAAATCTGCAGCCACGGCTACCGCTGGATCGACTACCAGTACATGGACGAAGCTCAGGAACGCGAGCACATGCTCGAAGCGATCCGCATCCTCACCGAACTGACCGGCGAACGTCCGCTGGGCTGGTACACCGGCCGCACCGGGCCGAACACCCGCCGGCTGGTCATGGAAGAAGGCGGTTTCCTCTACGACTGCGACACCTACGACGACGACCTGCCCTACTGGGAGCCGAACAACCCGACCGGCAAGCCGCATCTGGTGATCCCCTACACCCTCGACACCAACGACATGCGCTTCACGCAAGTGCAGGGTTTCAACAAGGGTGACGATTTCTTCGAATACCTCAAGGACGCCTTCGACGTGCTTTACGCCGAAGGTGCCGAAGCGCCGAAAATGCTTTCGATCGGTCTGCACTGTCGCCTGATCGGCCGTCCTGGTCGCCTCGCTTCGCTCAAACGCTTTATCGAATACGCCAAAAGTCATGAACAGGTGTGGTTCAGCCGTCGCGTCGACATCGCGCGTCACTGGCAAGAAACCCACCCGTACCAAGGGACTGCAAAATGAGCCGCTTTCAAACCCTGCAACCGTCGACCCTGAGCCGCGACGCTTTCGTCAAAGCCTTCGCCGACATCTACGAACATTCGCCATGGGTGGCCGAAAAGGCCTACGACCTCGGTGCGGACGCTTCGATCGACGAGATCGAAACCCTGCATCAGCGCATGAGCGATATCCTGTTGAGCGCCGATCATGCCAGCCAGCTGGCCCTGATCAACGCTCACCCGGACCTGGCCGGCAAAGCTGCCGTCCAGGGCCAACTGACCGAAGCCAGCACCAATGAACAGGCTGGCGCCGGTATTCACCAATGCACGGCCGAAGAGTTCCAGCGCTTCACCGAGCTGAACGACGCCTACAAAGCCAAGTTCAAGTTTCCCTTCATCATGGCGGTAAAAGGCAGCAACCGGCATCAGATCCTCGCGGCGTTCGAAACGCGCATCAACAATTCGGTGGAAGCCGAGTTCAAATGCGCGCTGGCGGAGATCAACAAGATTGCCCTGTTCCGTTTACTGACTCTTTAGCAAGCCTGGCCCGAGCGTGAATGAACGCGCAAACGCCCAGGGCCCTGCGAGCATCCCCAGCCAACTTATCAAAGGCAGACAAGAAGAATGAAAGCTTACGCCGTACCTTTCGAAAAATACGTCAACCTGGCCGACGCCCGTCTGGGCACCAAGATCATTTCGGTCACCGATGACTGGTTCGCAGACGCCAATCGTCTGTTCCAACCGACCCCGGCCGTATGGAAGGAGGGCGTGTTCGATGACAACGGCAAGTGGATGGACGGCTGGGAGTCGCGCCGCAAGCGCTTCGAAGGTTTCGACAGCGCGGTGATCCGTCTGGGCGTACCGGGCTCGATCAAAGGCGTGGACATCGACACTTCATTCTTCACCGGCAACTACCCGCCATCGGCCTCGCTGGAAGCGTGCTTCCTGGCCTCGGGCGAGCCGGATGAAAACACCCAGTGGACCGAAGTGCTGTCGGCCGTCGAGTTGCAGGGCAACAGCCACCACTACCACGAAATCAGCAACGACAAAGCGTTCAGCCACCTGCGCTTCAACATCTACCCGGACGGCGGTGTTGCCCGTCTGCGTGTGTACGGCATTCCGTTCCGCGACTGGTCCGCTGTGGGCGACAACGAGCAAGTGGACCTGGCAGCAGCCCTCAACGGTGGCCGCGCCCTCGCCTGCTCCGACGAACACTTCGGCCGCATGAGCAACATCCTCAACCCGGGCCGTGGCATCAACATGGGCGACGGCTGGGAAACTGCACGTCGTCGCACGCCGGGCAATGACTGGGTGATCGTCGCGCTGGGTCATCCGGGCGAGATCGAAAAAATCGTTGTCGACACCCTGCACTTCAAAGGCAACTACCCGGACACCTGCTCGATCCAGGGCGCGTTCGTGAAAGGCGGCACCGACAGCCAGATCGAAACCCAGTCGCTGTTCTGGCGCGAACTGCTGCCAAGCCAGAAGCTGGAAATGCACGCCGAACATACCTTCGTCGAGCAAATCAAGGCACTCGGCCCGATCACCCACATCCGCCTGAACGTGTTCCCGGATGGTGGCGTGAGTCGCCTGCGTGTACTCGGCAAGGTCGCTAAATAAGGTTGAACCCGTTCGCGAGCAGGCTCGCTCCCACAGGGGATAGCATTCCAAAGGTGGGAGCGAGCCTGCTCGCGAAAGCGTCAGAACCAACAAAACAGAATTTGGAAAAGAAGAACAGCATGCGCACATTGACGATTGAACCGCTGACCAAAGAAGCCTTCGCCCCTTTCGGTGACGTGATCGAAACCGACGGCAGCGATCACTTCATGATCAACAACGGTTCGACCATGCGCTTCCACAAACTGGCGACGGTCGAAACCGCTACGCCTGAGGACAACGCAATCATCAGCATTTTCCGCGCCGACGCGCAGGACATGCCGCTGACCGTTTGCATGCTGGAACGCCATCCGCTGGGCAGCCAGGCCTTCATTCCGCTGCTCGGCAACCCCTTTCTGATCGTGGTCGCGCCAGTTGGCGATGCACCTGTATCAGGCTTGGTCCGCGCCTTCGTCACCAACGGCAGGCAGGGCATCAATTACCATCGCGGCGTCTGGCACCACCCGGTGCTGACGATCGAAAAGCGGGATGACTTCCTGGTGGTTGATCGCAGTGGCACAGGCAATAACTGCGATGAGCATTTTTTCAAAGAGGATGAGCGGTTGATCCTCGCCCCCCACCAATAAGAGAAGGTCTGATCACTCGACAACAAGAGTGACAGGCGAGAGGTAAAGACTGTGGAAGCACATCTGTTGGAATGGCTGAACCTGAGCGTGCGCTGGGTTCACATGATCACTGGCGTGGCCTGGATCGGCGCGTCGTTCTACTTCGTCTGGCTGGAGAACAACCTCAACCGCGTCAACCCGAAAACCGGTCTGGCCGGTGATCTGTGGGCGATCCACGGCGGCGGCATCTACCACCTGGAAAAATACAAACTGGCCCCACCGTCCATGCCGGACAACCTGCACTGGTTCAAATGGGAAGCCTACTTCACCTGGATGTCGGGGATCGCGCTGCTGTGCGTGGTGTTCTACTCCAATCCGGTGCTCTACCTCGTGGCACCCGGCAGCGGCCTCAGCGGTCCTGAAGGCGTGGCCATCGGTATCGGCTCGCTGATCGTCGGCTGGTTCGTCTACGACTTCCTCTGCGATTCGGCCCTGGGCAAGAAACCCGCCCTGCTCGGCTTCATCCTGTTCGTGCTGATCATTGCCGCCGCCTATGGCTTCAGCAAAGTGTTCAGCGGTCGTGGTGCGTACCTGCACGTCGGCGCGATCATCGGCACCATCATGGTCGGTAACGTGTTCCGCATCATCATGCCGGCGCAACGGGCACTGGTCGCGGCGATCGCCGAGAACCGCACGCCTGATCCGGCCCTGCCGGCCAAGGGCCTGCTGCGTTCGCGACACAACAACTACTTCACCCTGCCAGTGCTGTTCATCATGATCAGCAACCACTTCCCGAGCACTTATGGCAGCCAGTACAACTGGTTGATCCTGGCCGGGATCGCGGTGTTGGCGGTATTGGTGCGTCACTACTTCAACACCCGCCACGACAGCCACAAGTTTGCCTGGACCCTGCCGGTGGCAGCGGTGGGCATGATCTGCCTGGCCTACGTCACCGGCCCGACGCCGATGTCGACTGCACCTGAAGTGGCCAAGGCACCGGCGAAAATCGAGTACCAACCGCTGCCGGAGACGGCACTGGGCGGTGGCGCGAAACCGGCCGAAGCGGCGCAACCTGCGGCACCCGCCGCCCCTGCGGCGGCACCCTCGCAAGCCTCGAATGCCGGCCCCGGTTTCGACAAAGTGCACAACGTGATTCAAGAGCGTTGCACGGTGTGCCACTCGTCCAAGCCGACCAGCCCGTTGTTCAGCGCAGCCCCGGCCGGTGTGATGTTCGACACCCCCGAGCAGATCCGCCAGAACGCCGCGCGCATTCAGGCGCAAGCCATCACCACGCAGATCATGCCACTGGGCAACATCACCCAGATGACCCAGCAGGAACGTGACCTGATCGGTGCCTGGATCGCCCAGGGAGCGCAAACCAACTAAGCGAAAAAGCTTCGCGAGCAGGCTCGCTCCCACAAGGACACCTTGAGCCCCTGTGGGAGCGAGCCTGCTCGCGAATGGCCGCCGCAACGCGGTTTCCCCTGATGCAAAGAAACAGCTGCAAGCAACCCGGCAGCTGTTAATCACAAGAATAAAAAAGATCCGAGGTGTTGCATGTCCGAGCTGTCCAAAGCGCGCATCCCCGACGCACCCGCCATTCAGCGTTTGCCCCTTTTGCAACTGATCCTGGTCGGTCTGCAACATGTTCTGCTGATGTACGGCGGTGCCATCGCGGTGCCGCTGATCATCGGACAGGCCGCTGGCCTGAGTCGTGAAGAAATCGCCTTCCTGATTAACGCCGACCTGCTCGTCGCCGGCATCGCCACCATCGTGCAGTCGCTCGGCATCGGCCCGATGGGCATCCGTATGCCGGTGATGATGGGGGCCAGTTTCGCTGCGGTCGGCAGCATGGTGGCCATGGCCGGCATGCCCGGCATCGGTCTGCAAGGCATCTTCGGTGCAACCATCGCTGCCGGTTTCTTCGGCATGCTGATCGCACCGTTCATGTCCAAGGTCGTGCGCTTCTTCCCGCCGCTGGTGACCGGCACGGTCATCACCTCGATCGGTTTATCGCTGTTCCCCGTGGCCGTGAACTGGGCCGGTGGCGGGGTCGACGCCGCGCAATTCGGTTCGCCGATTTATCTGGCCATCGCCGCGCTGGTGCTGGCCACCATCCTGTTGGTGCACCGCTTCATGCGCGGATTCTGGGTCAACATTTCCGTGCTGATCGGCATGTGCCTGGGCTATGTACTGTGCGGCGTGATCGGCATGGTCGACCTCAGTGGCATGGCCAGCGCACCGTGGGTTCAGTTCGTCACTCCACTGCATTTCGGCATGCCGAAATTCGAGCTGGCACCGATTCTGTCGATGTGCCTGGTGGTGGTGATCATTTTCGTCGAGTCCACCGGGATGTTCCTCGCGCTGGGCAAGATCACCGGCCAGGAAGTCTGCCCGCGCATGCTCCGTCGTGGCTTGTTGTGTGATGCCGGCGCGTCGTTCTTCGCCGGTTTCTTCAACACCTTCACCCACTCCTCGTTCGCGCAGAACATCGGCCTGGTGCAGATGACCGGCGTGCGCTGCCGTTCGGTGACCATCGTTGCCGGTGGCCTGCTGATCGTCCTCAGCCTGTTGCCGAAAGCAGCGTTTCTGGTGGCATCGATTCCACCGGCGGTGCTGGGCGGTGCGGCGATTGCGATGTTCGGCATGGTCGCTGCTACTGGCATCAAGATCCTCCAGGAGGCCGACATCGGTGACCGGCGCAATCAGTTGCTGGTCGCGGTGAGCATCGGCATGGGCCTGATCCCGGTGGTGCGTCCGGAATTCTTCGCCCACCTGCCGCTGTGGATGAGCCCGATCACCCACAGCGGCATCGCCATGGCCACCCTCAGCGCGCTGACCCTGAACCTGCTGTTCAACATCCTCGGCGGCAAGGAGCGTGCGGCGATCAATGATTGCCATGCGCACTGATTGAAACCACCACACCACCTGTGGGAGCGAGCCTGCTCGCGAAAGCGCTGTGTCATTCAACATTGATGGCGACTGACACAACCGCTTCGCGAGCAGGCTCGCTCCCACAGGGACTACGCAACTGCTTGTGCCTCAAACAATAAAAACAACAGGGAGCAACAGATGATCCGCACGCAAAGCAACGTTCTGTTGAGTGGCGGCCTGCTGGCCGCGAGTCAGGCCATGGCCGGCGATCTGCTGCTGTGGCAGAGCAACAGCCTCAGCTATCTGTACGGCAAGAACTTCGCGATCAACCCGTCGTATCAGCAGACGGTCACCTTCGAGCACGCCGACAAGTGGAAGTACGGTGACAACTTTCTGTTCGTCGACAAGATCTTCTACAACGGCAAGGAGGACCCGAACAAAGGTCCGCACACCTTCTACGGCGAGTTCACCCCGCGCCTGTCCTTCGGCAAGATCCTCGACCGCAAGATCGAGTTCGGTCCGATCAAGGATGTGCTGCTGGCGATGACCTACGAGTATGGCGAGGGCGAAAGCGAGGCCTACCTGATCGGTCCCGGCTTCGATCTGAAAGTGCCCGGCTTCAACTACGTCACCCTGAACATTTTCCGCCGCCAGACCGAAGGCCCGCGCCCCGGCGATGGTGTCTGGCAGATCACCCCCGCGTGGTCCTACAGCTTTCCGTTGGGCAATTCCGATGTGCTGATCGACGGCTACCTCGACTGGGTCGTCGACAACAACGAAAACTCACGCGGTACCTACCACGCCAACCTGCACATCAATCCGCAGATCAAATATGACCTCGGCAAAGCCATGGGCTGGAGCCAGAAACAGGTATACGTCGGCACCGAGTACAGCTACTGGAAGAACAAATACGGCATCGAAAACAGCCACGCGTTCGATACCAACCAGAACACCGCCAGCCTGCTGCTGAAGGTGCACTTCTGAAATGGCCCGCAACCGTGCGCCATGCCTGTCGTCGGTGCTCTGTTGCGGGGCACTTGAGCCTTGGCCGAGGAGTCAGTATTCTCCGCGGCCTTCCGAATTCGCTCTAAAAAAAAGCCCGAATTCAATTTCTGACCGCAAAGCCAACTTATCCCGGCTGCGGTCAGTCCTGAGGCATCCCGAAAACACGCTCGTCGACTGTTTTTCAGCAGCCGAACGGGCGTTTTTTGGTTTTTCGAAAGCCTTGGCGCAGCTTTTGCTACCAGCATTGAAAGCTGACCGATCGGATGAAATTTGCGGTACGAAAAAAGGCGCCACATCAGAGCGCCGAACTTAAAAAAATAACGTGGAACACCTACTTTGGGAGCAACCGAATGAAACGTATGTGCACCAGCCTGATGCTGGCCGGATCGATGTTCGCCGGCGGCCAGGCGATGGCCGAAGGCCTGCTGCAGTGGCAGAACAACAGCCTGACCTACCTGTATGGCAAGGACTTCCAGGTCAACCCGCGCATTCAGCAGACCGTGACCTTCGAGCACGCCGATGCCTGGAAGTATGGGGACAACTTCCTGTTCATCGACAAGATCTTCTACAACGGCAAGGATGATGGCGGCGTCGGCTCCAACACCTACTACGGCGAGCTCAGCCCGCGCCTGTCGTTCGGCAAGATCTTCGATCAGAAACTGGCCTTCGGCCCGGTGACTGACGTGTTGCTGGCCATGACCTACGAGTTCGGTGAAGGCGATACCGAGTCGTACCTGATCGGTCCGGGCTTCGACCTGGCGATTCCAGGCTTCGACTACTTCCAGCTGAACTTCTACCAGCGTCACACCCAGGGCGCACGCGCCGGTGACAATGTCTGGCAGATCACCCCGGTGTGGTCCTACACCATTCCGGTGGGCAAATCGAACATCCTCATCGACGGCTTCATGGACTGGGTGGTCGACAACGACTCCAATTCCAAAGGCGATTACCACGCCAACCTGCACTTCAACCCGCAGGTCAAATACGACCTGGGCAAGGCGCTGAATTTCGGCGAGAAGCAGTTGTATGTCGGTGTCGAGTACGACTACTGGTCGGACAAGTACGGGATCAAGGACAGCCAGTACTTCAAGACCGATCAGAGCACCACGAGCTTCCTGGTCAAGTTCCACTTCTGACCCTGAAAGCTTCGCGAGCAGGCTCGCTCCCACATTCAGACCGAGTTCAAATGTGGGAGCGAGCCTGCTCGCGAAGGCCTCACCGCAGATTTCAGGCAGGAGCCACCGCTTCAGATATCCGCAAAAACCGGCACAGTTCCTCGCGCTTGGCCAACGCATCCCGCCGCCCCAACTCGATCAACTCGCTGCAATACCCGGCCTCGAACAGCAGGTAACTGAGCACCCCCGCCCCGCTCGTCTTCGTCGCGCCCGGCCCGCGCAGAAACAGGCGCAACGCCGCTGGCAGCTCCTGGCGATGCCGCGCGGCGATTTCGTCGATCGGCTGACTCGGCGCAATCACCAGCACTTCCACCGGCGCCACACCCAGCGCGCGGGTTGGCGTGCCGGCCGGGAGCAAATGACTGAACTGATTCAGACGCTGCAGCAACTCGATATCGCTCTCCAGGCTGTCGATAAACGTGCTGTTGAGCATGTGCCCGCCGATCTGCGCGAGCGTCGGTTGCTGGCCGCTGTAGGCGCGCTCCAGCGGCTGCTGTGCATCAACGCCGCGCGGGTTGCCGCTGACGCCCACCACCAGCACGCGACTGGCACCCAGATGCAGCGCCGGGCTGATCGGCGCCGACTGGCGCACCGCGCCGTCACCGAAATACTCCTCGCCGATTTTCACCGGCGCGAACAACAGCGGAATCGCTGAACTGGCCAACAGGTGATCAACCGACAGCTGCGTCGGCACACCAATGCGTCGATGCCGCAGCCAGGCGTCGATGGTGCCGCCGCCCTGATAGAACGTCACCGCTTGCCCTGATTCGTAGCCGAACGCGGTCACCGCCACCGCATGCAACTGCTTGCGCGCGATGGATTCGGCGATGCCGGGCAGGTGCAGTTTTTCCTCGAGCAGTTCGCGCAGCGGCGAACTGTTGAGCAGCGCCACCGGCATCTGTCGACCGAGACCGAGCAGGCTGTGGCTGACGAAGCGGCTGGCTTGATGGATGACTCCAGGCCAGTCGCTGCGCAACACGCGGTGGCTGCGAAAGCCCTGCCAGAACTGGGTCAGGCGTTCGATGGCGGCGCGAAAGTCCGTGGCGCCACTGGCCAGGCTGACCGCATTGATCGCCCCGGCCGAGGTGCCGACGATCACCGGAAACGGATTGTCCGCGCCGACCGGCAGCAACTCGGCAATCGCCGCCAGCACCCCGACCTGATAAGCCGCCCGAGCCCCGCCGCCGGAAAGAATCAAACCTGTAACCGGTTCAGCAGGACTCATCGCAACACTCCAGGATGCTTGTCAGGACGGGTGAATCAACGGCGCTTGGGATAAAGCTTCGGCTCACCCGGCGGGCGACTCTTGAAGCGCCGATGCGCCCATAGATATTGCTCGGGGCAGGCACGCAAAGCGCTCTCGACCCACTGATTGATGCGGATGCAATCGGCCTCCTCGCTTTCGCCGGGGAAATCTTCCAGCGGCGGATGGATCACCAGGCGATAACCACTGCCGTCGGCCAGACGTTCCTGCGTGAACGGCACCACCAGCGCTTTGCCCAGCCGTGCAAACTTGGTCGTCGCAGTGACGGTGGCGGCCTGAATGCCGAACAGCGGCACGAAGATGCTCTGCTTGGCGCCGTAATCCTGATCCGGCGCATACCAGATCGCCCGGCCCGAGCGCAGCAGTTTGAGCATGCCGCGCACGTCATCGCGCTCCACCGCCAGCGAATCGAGATTGTGCCGCTCGCGGCCACGGCGCTGGACGAAGTCGAACAAGGGGTTTTTGTGTTCGCGGTACATGCCGTCGATGGTGTGCTGCTGGCCGAGCAGCGCCGCGCCGATTTCCAGCGTGGTGAAATGCGCGGCCATGAGGATCACGCCTTTGCCTTCGCGCTGGGCCTTCTGCAGATGTTCAAGGCCTTCGACGTGGGCCAGTTTCGCCAGACGCTCGCGCGACCACCACCAGCTCATCGCCATTTCAAAAAAGGCGATGCCGGTGGAGGCGAAGTTTTCCTTGAGCAGGCGTTTGCGCTCGGCGGCGGATTTTTCCGGGAAGCACAATTCCAGATTGCGCCGGGCGATGGTTCGCCGGTCGCTGGCGACGCGATACATCAGCGCACCCAAAACTCGACCGATGGTCAGCAGCGCCGGATACGGCAACTGCACGATCAGCCACAAAAGCCCCAGGCCGCACCAGAGCGGCCAGAAGCGCGGAGCAAGATATGCTTTTCGAAAACGCGGGCGATCCATTAAAGCTTCCGTAAATACAGTGGCCGCGCATTCTACATCGTTCGACCCGGCTTGCGGCTCGCGGGCGTTCTCGTTATAAGTCTCGGCACTTTTAGTGACAAGCCGTTGTATGCCGACATGAGCCAAACCGACCCGTTAGACCAAGATCCCGTATTCCAGCTCAAGGGCAGCATGCTGGCCATCACTGTGCTGGAACTGGCCCGTAACGACCTCGAAAGCCTCGATCGGCAATTGGCCGCCAAAGTCGCCCAGGCGCCGAATTTTTTCAGCAATGCACCGCTGGTCCTGGCGCTGGACAAACTGCCGCCGAACCAGGGCGCGGTTGATCTGCCGGGGCTGATGCGCGTCTGCCGTCAGCACGGCCTGCGTACCCTGGCCATTCGTGCCAGCCGCATCGAAGACATCGCCGCTGCCATCGCCATCGACATCCCTGTGCTACCGCCCTCGGGTGCCCGCGAGCGTCCACTGGAGACGCCGGAAGCCGAAGTCAAAAAGAAGCCGGAAAAGCCGCCTGAGCCGAGCGTCAAACCGACCCGCGTAATCACCACGCCAGTACGTGGTGGCCAGCAGATATATGCTCAGGGTGGCGATCTGGTCGTGGTCTCATCGGTCAGTCCGGGGGCGGAACTTCTTGCCGATGGCAACATCCATGTATACGGCCCGATGCGCGGCCGTGCGCTGGCCGGCGTCAAAGGTGACACCAAGGCACGGATTTTCTGTCAGCAATTGAGCGCTGAACTGATCTCCATCGCCGGTCATTACAAGGTCTCCGAGGATTTGCGTCGTGATCCGATGTGGGGCTCGGGCGTCCAGGTCAGCCTGTCAGGCGACGTGTTGAACATCATTCGGCTTTAACGGATACTGCCGCATTTTCCAAGCATCTCTAAAACGTAGCGAAAACGGCTCAAACGAAGTAGGAAAAAGGCCTAAAGCCAAATTCCAGCCAAGGCTGTCCGACTGCAGTAGTTTTCAAGAGATGTTTTTCAGGGGCTGAACAGTCCTTCTTCCTTAGGGGTGAAACACCTTGGCCAAGATTCTCGTGGTTACATCCGGCAAGGGTGGTGTGGGTAAGACCACCACCAGCGCCGCTATCGGTACCGGTCTCGCTCTGCGCGGCCACAAAACAGTAATCGTCGACTTCGACGTGGGCTTGCGTAACCTTGACCTGATCATGGGTTGCGAGCGCCGCGTGGTGTATGACTTCGTCAACGTGGTAAACGGCGAAGCCAACCTGCAACAGGCACTGATCAAAGACAAGCGCCTGGAAAACCTCTACGTACTGGCGGCCAGCCAGACCCGCGACAAAGACGCGCTGACCGTCGAAGGCGTGGAAAAAGTCCTGATGGAGCTCAAGGAACAATTCGAGTTCGTCGTCTGCGACTCCCCGGCGGGCATCGAGAAAGGTGCGCACCTGGCTATGTACTTCGCCGATGAAGCGATCGTCGTGACCAACCCGGAAGTGTCCTCGGTACGTGACTCGGACCGCATGCTCGGCCTGCTGGCGAGCAAATCGCGCCGCGCCGAACGTGGCGAAGACCCGATCAAGGAACACTTGCTGATCACCCGCTACCACCCGGAGCGTGTTGAAAAGGGCGAGATGCTCGGCGTTGAAGACGTCAAGGAAATCCTCTCGGTGACCCTGCTCGGCGTCATTCCGGAATCCCAGGCGGTGCTCAAGGCTTCCAACCAGGGCGTGCCGGTCATCCTCGACGACCAGAGCGATGCCGGTCAGGCTTACAGCGATACCGTCGACCGCCTGCTGGGCAAAGAAAAAGCCCACCGATTCCTCGATGTCGAGAAGAAGGGATTCTTCGAGCGCCTGTTTGGAGGTAGGTAATGAACCTTTTTGACTTCTTTCGTGCCAACAAAAAGCCAAGTACCGCCTCGGTAGCGAAAGAGCGTCTACAGATCATCGTGGCGCATGAGCGCGGCCAGCGCAGCACGCCGGATTACCTGCCAGCCTTGCAGAAGGAACTGGTCGACGTGATCCGCAAGTACGTCAACATCGGCAACGACGACGTACATGTTGCACTGGAAAGCCAGGGCAGTTGCTCGATTCTGGAACTCAACATCACCCTGCCCGATCGCTGAGTCGATCCGGCAGTCGCTACGGCGGCTCGGACTGTTGATGCTCGTGTAGGAGCTGCCGAAGGCTGCGATCTTTTGATCTTCAAAGTCAAAAGATCGCAGCCTTCGGCAGCTCCTACAGGGTTATCAGCAGTTCCGAGCCGCCGTTGGCATTTGTTACGAGGCTGTTTTAATGCCGCTGTCCAACATCCGCATCATCCATGAGGACGCCGCCGTTCTGGTGGTCGACAAACCGACCCTGCTGCTCTCGGTGCCCGGTCGCGCTGACGACAACAAGGACTGCCTGATTACCCGCTTGCAGGAAAACGGCTACCCGGAAGCGCGCATCGTCCATCGTCTGGACTGGGAAACCTCCGGCATCATTCTGCTGGCCCGTGATGCCGACACCCATCGCGAGCTGTCGCGGCAGTTTCATGATCGCGAAACCGAAAAGGCCTACACCGCTTTGGCCTGGGGTCAGCCGGAACTGGACAGCGGGAGCATCGACCTGCCCCTGCGCTACGACCCACCGACCAAGCCACGGCATGTGGTCGATCACGAATTCGGCAAACATGCGCTGACGTTCTGGAAGGTGCTGGAACGGTGCGGCGACTGGTGCCGGGTCGAATTGACACCGATTACCGGGCGCTCGCATCAATTGCGCGTGCACATGTTGTCGATCGGCCATCCGCTGCTCGGTGACGGGCTCTACGCCCACGAGCAAGCGCTGGCGGCCTGGCCACGTCTGTGCCTGCACGCGAGCATGCTCAGTTTCACTCATCCGCAAAGCGGCGAACGCCTGCGCTTCGAGTGCCCGGCGCCATTCTGAAATGCGTGAATACTTTGAAAGCCCTTCCTTGCGAAGGGCTTTTTTTGTCCTGCCAAAATTCCACCGGCAATACATTGACGTAAAGAACTGTCATAAAATTGTAATCAAATATAAAATCATGGCACTTCGATATCAGGCAGGAGGCCTCTTCCGTGTTCTGCAACAAAACACTTCAATCCGAATACCCCATCGTGTGCGCATTCGGTAACACCACCCTGCACCTGAGCGAAGCACCCAGCATCCAGGCCCGCCAAGCCCTCGAGCAACTGATAAAAAAACGTCGCGCGCGCAAACTGACCCGGGCCAGCGCACCGTTGTCGTACTGTGAAACACCACTTTTCGCCAAAGTCCAGCCACTGGACACGTTCAAGGCAAAGGTGCGGGTGAGCCTGAAAAAACCGCAACGCAACGGGCGCTTCGACTGGCCGCTCGAAGAACTGATGAATTGCCTCGAAGCTCAGCGCCGGGGCGTGGAGATGCCTCCACTGAAAGGCTATGGCTATACCCGCAGCCGACTCGGCCTGACCGAGGAGTTTTTCCTCCTGACTCACCTGCTCGAAGGCCATATCGACGGCGCCGAATGCATCAGACGCAATCCCGAAAACATCGAAGCTTTCATCCTCGACGCGTTTCAACTGCTCAGCTCGCTCGCCAGCAAGAACATCACTCACATGGATTTCTGGGTGGGCAACATCATGCTGCCCGAGCAAACGCAAAGGCCACTCAAAGCCATCGACTTTGAAAACTGCTTCGCCGGCCCGACCGCGCACGCAAGTGAAACACTGGGTTTTCAACTCGGCTTCTTCTATCGTCGGGATATCTACAAGTTCATTACCGAAGCCGCCTACGATCGCCTGGTCGATCAATACATCGGTGCGCTGCCGGATTTGTCGAAAGACAAGTTCGAGACCGTCTACCAGTTGAGCAAACATGAATACGTCGGTCGCAAGCAGCGGCGTGAAGTCTTCCTCACGGGCAGATTGATCGTCGGTTGATACCCTCTCCGGCAACACTTCGAAGCAGGTGTCTGGCCTGCAAATCAGCGGAGCAATACGGTAAACTCGCGCCCCCGCCGTATGGAGCCGCTTATGCGCGAAGCCTTCCCCCCCATGGAAAAAGTACCGCACCAGTTGCTCTACCTGATCTATGGCGACAAAGACGTTTATCGGCGCGAGGCGAAATTCAGCATCCTCACGGCCCTGTCACAGCTGCAACAAGGCGAATCATTGTGCATCCGAGTCCTGACCGATCGTCCGCAGGACTATGCCGGCTGGCCGGTCGATACCGTCACTTTGAGCGAGCAGACCCTGATCCAGTGGCAGGGCGAAAACGGCTACCACCATCGCCGCAAAGCGTGCGCCATTGCACTGGGCCTGACACTCGCCGAAAAAACCCTGTTCGTCGATACCGACACGCTGTTTCTCGGTTCACCGCACCGGCTGTTCAGCATGATCACGCCCGGGCGTTACGTGATGGACCGCTTCGAATACGACTGGAGTTACGTCTGTAACCGGGCAGACTACGAAAAACTCGCGCGCTGCCTGCAAGTCCACGGGATTTCGTCGGCAAACAGCTTCAAGCTCTACAACAGTGGCTTGTGCGGCGTCACCGATGGCGATTCAGCGCTGCTGCAAACGTCGATCCGGCTGATCGATGAGTGGACGCAGGATTCGTTCGACATCCATACGATCGAACAGATTGCACTGTCGTTTGCCATGCGCGACCAGCCGATCCAGGAAGCGAAGAAATTCGTCTATCACTACTTCGCCGACAAAAATTTCTTCCACGCCATGCAGAAACACTTTTTCGCCCGCCATGGCGAGGCCTTCCACCCCGAACTGCCAGCGCTGTGCTCCGAGGTTCCGCGCAGCAAGCCCGTTCCATCGACCTGGGAGCGCCTGCGCATCAAGTGGAAGCTGCGCAAAAAGCGCGGCGGCATGAAGAAAGTCGGCCGGGCATTGCTGTTCGGCAGCGCTGCACCTGCCCACCCGTATTACGAGATCTGCCGTCACGAATGGTGGGAATCGGCGTCGCGGGAGATCCTTCGCTGGGACAGTGTCGCGCAAAAAGCCTTCTTCGGCAGCGGCAAGGGCTGGCCGAAGCACCTGCCGAAACCCGCCAGAAAGGATGATCAACAAGCGATCATTGCCTACCTGCGCAAGCGCATCGATCAGCACCCCTGACGTCATTCCACAGATCAGCAATGAAAGCACTTGCCCAACGGGCCTGAGCGATGCGTTAAACTGCCGCCCATTGCTGTCTGGAGTTTCTTATGCGCGCAGAGTTGAACCAGGGCCTGATCGACTTTCTCAAGGCCTCCCCTACCCCGTTCCACGCCACCGCCAGTCTTGTTCAGCGTCTGGAGGCCGCCGGTTATGTGCGCCTCGACGAGCGCGAGCCATGGTCCACCGAGGCCAACGGCCGCTATTACGTCACCCGTAACGACTCCTCGATCGTCGCGATCAAGATGGGTCGCAACTCGCCACTGCACGACGGAATCCGTCTGGTCGGCGCCCACACCGACAGCCCTTGCCTGCGGGTCAAGCCGCAACCGGAACTGCAGCGTCAGGGCTTCTGGCAGCTGGGCGTCGAAGTCTACGGCGGCGCGCTGCTGGCGCCGTGGTTTGACCGCGATCTGTCGCTCGCCGGCCGCGTGACCTTCCGCCGTGACGGCAAGGTCGAGAGCCAGTTGATCGACTTCAAGGCACCGATCGCGATCATTCCCAACCTGGCCATTCACCTCAACCGCGAAGCCAACCAGGGCTGGGCGATCAACGCGCAGACCGAACTGCCGCCGATTCTGGCGCAATTTGCCGGTGACGAGCGCGTCGATTTCCGCGCCGTGCTCACTGATCAACTGGCCCGCGAACACGGCTTGAATGCCGACGTGGTGCTGGATTACGAGCTGAGTTTCTACGACACGCAAAGCGCTGCGGTGATCGGCTTGAACGGTGATTTCATCGCCGGTGCACGCCTGGATAACCTGCTGTCCTGCTACGCCGGCCTGCAAGCGTTGCTCACCGCCGAGACCGACGAAACCTGTGTGCTGGTCTGTAATGACCACGAAGAAGTCGGCTCGTGTTCGGCGTGCGGTGCCGACGGCCCGATGCTCGAACAGACCCTGCGCCGCCTGTTGCCGGAAGGTGACGAGTTCGTCCGCACCATTCAGAAATCCCTGCTGGTGTCGGCCGACAACGCCCACGGCGTGCATCCCAACTACGCGGACAAGCACGATGCCAACCATGGCCCGAAACTCAACGCCGGCCCGGTGATCAAGGTCAACAGCAACCAGCGCTACGCCACCAACAGCGAAACCGCCGGTTTCTTCCGCCACCTGTGCATGGCCGAAGAAGTCCCGGTGCAAAGCTTCGTGGTGCGCAGCGACATGGGCTGCGGCTCGACCATCGGCCCGATCACCGCCAGCCATCTGGGCGTGCGCACCGTCGACATCGGCCTGCCGACCTTTGCCATGCACTCGATTCGCGAACTGTGCGGCAGCCATGACCTGGCGCATCTGGTCAAAGTGCTCAGCGCGTTTTATGCCAGTCGTGAATTGCCGTAACGGCTGACAAGCTTCGCGAGCAGGCTCGCTCCCACAATTGAACTGCATTTCATTGTGGGAGCCAGTCATCTCCCCTTGGAATGCCAATCAACCCGTGGGAGCGAGCCTGCTCGCGAAAGCGCCTGTGCAGACAGCAGAATCCTCTCGGCCTGTTGCATTCCTGAGCTACATCACACCCTGCCTCGAAAACCCGCCTAGACTGCAAGAATCCTCTACAGACAAGGCAGTCTTCATGATCTCGATGTCCTCCTTCCACGCCATGCTCATTCCCATCCTCAGCGGAATGATCCTGCTGGCCATCGGCTTCAACTTCCGCGACAAGAACGCCGGGGTGTTCGCCATGTGGATCGGCATGCTGATGATCCTCGCCACGGTGGTCTACAAGATCCTCGCCAAACTGAACGAATGACCGAGCCCGGCTCGCATTGCGCTAAGGGGCCTCGTACACTCCAGCGCATTCGCCTATTCCGAGGTTGTCCCCTGGTGTTTGCTCGTCTTTCTGCTTTGCCCGGTCTGTTGCTTGTCTGCCTGATGACGCTGCTGCCGCTGGCGCCCGCCGAGGCGGTCGGTCTGCCCGGCCTGCTCAACACTTCCAAGCCGCAGCCTGAAGCTGTGGAACCCCTCGGCCAGTCGCTGGACGAAGTGATCAAGTCGCTGGAAAACGACAAGCAACGCGCGCAACTGCTCAGTGATCTGAAGAAGCTGCGCGACGCCACGAAGAAAGCTCAGACCACCCCGGAGGAAGGCGTGCTGGGCCTGATCGGCGGCACCCTCGCCAACTTCGAAAAACAGTTTTCCGGCGCCGACAGCCCGATTACCCGCTGGTCCAACGAATTCGATCTGGCCAAGGACGAACTGACCAGCAAGCTGCTGCCGGCCAATGAATGGCTGCCGATCATCTTCGGTTTCGCGGTGATCCTGATGGTCTGGAGCCTGCTCGCCGCCGCGCTGATCTGGCTTGGCCACCGCGTGCGCATGCGCTTTGGCCTCACCGAAGAACTGCCGCAACACCCCAAGGCCCTCGACATGCTGCGTTTTGCCCTGCGCAAGCTTGGACCGTGGCTGATCGCGTTGGTGATCACGGTGTACATGAGCTACGTGCTGCCGTCGTCACTGGGCAAAAGCCTGGCGATGGTGCTGGCCTATGCCTTGGTGGTCGGCACCTGTTTTTCGGCGATCTGCGTGATTGCCTTCTCCCTGCTCGACGGCCCGCACCGCCATCGTGCGCTGTACATCCTGCGTCATCAGGCGTTCCGGCCGCTGTGGCTGATCGGCAGTTTCGCCGCGTTCGGTGAAGCGTTGAGCGACCCGCGTCTGGTCGAGAGCCTCGGCGTGCATCTGGCGCACACCGCCGCGACCACCGCCAATGTGCTTGCGGCGCTGTCGACCGGCCTGTTCATTCTGCGATTCCGCCGACCGATCGCGCACCTGATCCGCAACCAACCACTGTCGCGCCGCCTGACTCGCCGCGCCCTCAGCGACACCATCGAAATCCTCGGCACCTTCTGGTACGTGCCGGCGCTGGTGCTGGTCGGCATCTCGCTGTTCGCCACATTCGTCTCCGCCGGCGACACCAGCACCGCGCTGCGCCAATCGCTGATCTGCACGGTTCTGCTGGTATTGTGCATGGTCCTCAACGGCCTTGTGCGCCGTCATTCGCTGAAACCACAACGCGGGCCGAAACGCCATGCGCTGTACTCGGAGCGACTGAAAAACTTCTTCTATACCCTGACGCATTTGCTGGTGTGGCTGATCTTCATCGAACTGGGCCTGCGCGTCTGGGGCCATTCGCTGATCGCGTTCGCCGAAGGCGATGGCCATGACATCAGCGTCAAACTGTTCAGCCTGATCGGCACGCTGATTTTCTCCTGGCTGATCTGGATCCTCGCCGACACCGCCGTGCACCACGCCCTCACCCGCTCGCGCAAAGGCCTGGCCAACGCCCGGGCACAGACGATGATGCCGCTGATCCGCAACGTGCTGTTCGTGGCGATTTTCATCATTGCGCTGATCGTCGCGCTGGCGAACATGGGCATGAACGTCACGCCATTGCTGGCCGGTGCCGGTGTGATCGGTCTGGCCATCGGTTTCGGTGCGCAGTCGCTGGTCGCTGACCTGATCACCGGCCTGTTCATCATCATCGAAGACTCGCTGGCCATCAACGATTACGTCGACGTCGGCGGCCACCTCGGCACCGTCGAAGGCCTGACCATCCGCACCGTACGCCTGCGCGATATCGACGGCATCGTCCACACCATCCCGTTCAGCGAAATCAAAAGCATCAAGAACTACTCGCGGGAATTCGGCTACGCCATCTTCCGCGTGGCCGTGCCGTACAACATGGAAATCGACGACGCGATCAAACTGATGCGCGACGTCGGCCAGAAGATGCGCAGCGATCCGTTGCAGCGCCGCAACATCTGGTCGCCGCTGGAGATTCAGGGTGTGGAAAGTTTCGAGTCCGGCAGCGCGATCCTCCGCGCACGGTTCAAGACTGCGCCGATCAAGCAGTGGGAAGTTTCCCGGGCGTTCAATTTGTCGCTGAAACGGCAACTGGATGAGGCGGGGCTGGATCTGGCGACACCGCGGATGAGTGTGCAGGTGATTACTGCCGGCGGCGGTCAGCCGAAGGAATAGCACTCAGGCGCGCGGTTGCAGTCACAGGCAAGGAAGCCAACAACAATAATCAAGGAGAAGCCCATGCAACTGACGCGCATTGCCCAGACCCTTTTGCTCACCCTGGTCGCCAGCCACGCCAGCGCCGCGACGATGGACAGCGCCCGCACGCGCATCGCCGAGCAGGCGCAGAAGCTCGAACCGGAGCTGCTGGAAACCCGCCGCGACCTTCACGCTCATCCAGAACTTGGCAACACTGAAAAACGCACCGCTGAACTGGTCGCCAAACAGCTGCAAGCCATGGGCCTGGAAGTGAAAACCGGCGTCGCCCGCACCGGCGTTGTCGCCATTCTCAAAGGCGCCCTGCCCGGCCCGACCGTGGCCCTGCGCGCCGACATGGATGCGCTGCCGGTCAAGGAAGTCTCGGACCTGCCGTTCGCTTCGAAAGCCAAAGGCACGTATCTCGACAAGGAAGTCGACGTCATGCACGCCTGCGGCCACGACGTCCACACCGCGATCCTGCTCAGCGCAGCGAAAATTCTGACGGGCATGCGCGGCACCCTGCCCGGCACCGTAGTGTTCTACTTCCAGCCCGCCGAGGAAGGTCCGAGTGATTTTATTCCCGACGGCAAAAACACCTGGGGCGCGAAGATGATGGTCGAGGAAGGCGTGATGAAATCGCCGAAACCCGACGCGGTATTTGGCCTGCACGTCTGGGCCGGCGTCCCCGCCGGCCAGATCGCCTACCGCCCCGGCCCGACCCTGGCCAGCTCCGACGACCTGCGCATCAAGATCCACGGCAAACAAACCCACGCCGGCCGCCCCTGGGACGGCATCGACCCGATCACCGTCGGCGCACAAACCATCGTCGGCCTGCAAACCGTGGTCAGCCGCCGCACCGACATTTCCTCTTACCCGTCGGTGGTCAGCATCGGCACCATCAACGGCGGCACCCGCTACAACATCATCCCCGAATCGCTCGACATGACCGGCACGATCCGCTCCTACGACTACGGCATCCGCCAGAAACTGCACAGCGACGTGCGCCAGACCATCGAGAAAATCGCGGAAAGCGGCGGCGCCAAGGCCGACGTCACCATCATCGAAAAATACGACCCGACCATCAACAACCCGGCACTGACCGAAAAAATGCTGCCGACGTTGAAGTGGGCTGCCAAGGATGACGTGGTGCAGGGACCGCTGGTGGGTGGGGCGGAAGATTTCTCGTTCTTTGCCAAAGAAGCACCGGGGTTGTTTGTATTTCTTGGCGTGACCCCGAGGGACCAGGACATGAGCAAAGCTGCGCCGAATCATAATCCGGGGTTCTTTGTCGATGAGTCGGCGTTGGTGGTTGGGGTCAGGACATTGGCGTCGTTGGCGACGGATTATTTGTATGGGAATGCGGCGGTAGGCAAGTAGAGAGGGGTTGACTGTGGGGGCGCTTTCGCGAGCAGGCTCGCTCCCACAGAAAAGCGAAAGCAAAAGCAAAAGATCGCAGCCTTCGGCAGCTCCTACACACGATGAGCGTTAGCTCGAGCACCGCTTTTGATCTTGATCTCGGAGCCCGTCGGCAGGCTGAGTGGAGGGATTGATCCGGGCGTGGGAGCGCAGCGACCGTACGACGCAGTCGTACACAGCGAGTGTAGGTGCAGCGAAGCAAACCGGAGCCGCTGCGCCAGGATCGATCCCGGAGCGAAGGAACCCCGAGCCCCAGCGAGCGGGCCGAACGTCAGGGCGCAGACCTTTGGTTACTTTGGGGCGTTTGCCAAAGTGACCCGCTGTAAGAGCGGAACCGTAACCAGCAACACCCGCAGAAACGGATATTCACGCAAAACCCAACCAACCTGGTCGGCCCAGAGGCCGCCAAGGTCAAACCACATCAACCCCTACGTGAATCGCATCATGCCGCCAAAACTCCAGATCACAATCAATCAACCGCCCATGCTGATCATAATTGACCCGAGCAATCCTCAGTCCCGGACTCCCCACCGACACCCGTAAAGCCGCCGCCGCATCGACAGATAAAGACGTAGGCACGATCTCAAACCGCACCCGCCCATAGTGCAAATCGAAATGCCGCGCATACAGCTCGGTGATCGACTGATTCAAATCAAACTCGAGGATCCCCGGAAAAAACTGCGGATTCAGATAATGCTCCACATACAACACCAGTCGCCCATCAATGCGCCGAGAGCGGCAAATCTGAATCACGCTCGACAAGGCCGGCAACTGCAACCACGCACACACCGCCGCCGAAGCCGGCTGCAACCGCGCCGAAATCACCTCGGTCGACGGCTCACGCCCCTGCGCACTGACCATCGCGTGAAAGTGACTGCGCTGCATCAGGTTGTACGCCAGACGCGGCGGCGACACGAACCAGCCGCGCCGCTCTTCACGGTAAATCTGCCCCTGCGCCTCCAGTTGCAACAACGCCTCTCGCACGGTGATCCGCGTCGTCCCGAACAACTCGCTGAGCTTGCGTTCAGCGGGCAACTTGCTCCCGGCCGCCAGCAAACCATGATCGATCTGCTCCTGCAGCACCTGGCCAATCGCTGTCACCGCTTTCGTTGCCTCATCGCGCATCAACGTTACCTATCTGGACTAGACCAGCACTGTTTCGGGGCAAATCCGAACGCCGATCAAAGCGCCTTCGTATGTTGCAAGCCTAGGCAGTGCAGATGACCGACAGATGACAAAACTACCGAACGGTCGCTTTCACGGCTTGCAATACATCGGCCAAGTCCCCTGCCCTACGGGCCTTTGGGTATGGTCTACGCTGATCTGGCACCTTCCTGACAATGGTTGATAAAAGATCAGCCACGAGGCCATCGACATCAAAATGTCATCCAGCCGACCTAAATTGGCTCAGGTATTGCTGACCTAGACCAACACCAACCGCAATCGCAGCGTTGAACACGACCAAGGAGCTTCGGAATGAAACAGCTTTTCCTGGCAACACTGTTAGGCTCGACCATCGCTATGTGCACCGCCGCCATGGCGGCCGACACCGATCTGAAAACCCTCGAAGCCGCTGCGAAAGCGGAAGGCGCGGTCAATAGCGTCGGCATGCCCGACAACTGGGCCAACTGGAAAGGCACGTGGGATGACCTGGCTGCGAATTACGGCTTGAAGCACATCGACACCGACATGAGTTCGGCTCAGGAAATCGCCAAGTTCGCCGCCGAGAAAGATAACGCCACCGCCGACATCGGCGACGTCGGTGCCGCCTTCGGCCCGATCGCGGTCAAGCAAGGCGTGGTGCAACCGTACAAACCAAGCACCTGGGATCAGATTCCGGACTGGGCCAAGGACAAGGACGGCAACTGGGCGCTGGCCTACACCGGTACCATCGCCTTCATCGTCAACAAGAAGCTGCTGAACGGCTCCGACGTGCCGACCAAATGGGCTGACCTGAAGACCGGCAAATACAAGGTTTCCATCGGCGACGTGAGCACTGCAGCGCAGGCCGCCAACGGCGTTCTCGCCGCCGCACTGGCCAATGGCGGTGACGAGAAAAACATCAAGCCTGCCCTGCTGCTGTTCGCTGACCTTGCCAAACAGGGTCGTCTGTCGATGGCAAACCCGACCATCGCCACCATGGAAAAAGGCGAGATCGAAGTCGGCGTGGTCTGGGATTTCAACGGCCTCAGCTACAAAGCCAAGATGGCCAATCCGGATGACTACGTGGTGCTGATCCCGTCTGACGGCTCGGTGATTTCCGGCTACACCACGATCATCAACAAGTACGCGAAAAACCCCAACGCCGCCAAGCTGACCCGCGAATACATCTTCAGCGACGCCGGCCAGACCAACCTCGCCCGCGGCAACGCCCGGCCGATCCGCGCCGAACACCTGCAACTGCCGGAAGACGTGAAAGCCCAACTGCTGCCGAACGAGCAGTACAAGAAGGTCACGCCGGTCAAGGACGCCGAGGCGTGGGAAAAGACCTCCAAAGCCCTGCCACAACAGTGGAACGAAGAAGTCATCGTCGAGATGAAGTAATCCTTCATCTGTAGGAGCTGCCGGAGGCTGCGATCTTTTGATCTTGCCCTTTAAAGCAACATCAAAAGATCGCAGCCTCCGGCAGCTCCTACACAGATTGGTTCCAGATTTGTTTTCGGAGTTCTTGCCCCTATGAAGCACACCGTCATCCTTGTCGTGCTCGACGGCCTCAACTACGAGGTTGCGTGTCACGCCATGGGGCATCTGCAGGCTTATGTTGGCGCAGGACGCGCGGCGCTCTATCAGCTGGAGTGCGAATTGCCGGCCCTGTCCCGACCGCTTTACGAATGTATTCTCACCGGCGTGCCGCCGATCGACAGCGGCATTGTCCACAACAATGTCTCGCGCTTGTCCAACCAGCGCAGCATCTATCACTACGCCCGCGATGCCGGGTTGAAAACAGCCGCTGCGGCGTATCACTGGGTCAGCGAGCTGTACAACCGCTCACCGTTCGTGGCGGCGCGCGACCGCCACACCAATGATCCGACGCTGCCGATCCAGTACGGCCACTTCTACTGGAACGATCATTATCCGGATTCGCACCTGTTCGCCGACGCCGAAAGCCTGCGCCTGCGCCACGCGCCGGATTTCCTCCTGATCCACCCGATGAACATCGACGACGCCGGGCACAAGCACGGCCTCGACAGCTCGCAATACCGCAACAGCGCGCGCTCGGCTGACGTCATCCTCGCCGATTATCTGCAGAGCTGGCTCGACGCTGGTTATCAGGTATTGGTGACCGCCGACCACGGCATGAACAACGATCGTTCGCACAACGGCCTGCTGGCGGAAGAACGTCAGGTACCGCTGTTCGTCCTCGGTGAGGCGTTCAGCCTCAACCCTGACGCCACTCCGAAGCAGACCGAGCTCTGCGGCACGGTTTGCGAACTGCTCGGCGTGCCCCACGACAAACCTGTGTGCCGGGAGCTGCTCAAGTGAATGCCATGAATCGCGGCAAATGGCTCGCGGCGCTGTGTCTGGTGCCCTTCGCGCTGTTCTTCATCGTCTTCGAAATTGCCCCGCTGGTCTGGGTGATGATCAACAGCCTGCAATCGGAAGAGTCCGGCTGGGGCCTGGCCAACTTCAGCAAGATCTTCGGTTCGAAGTTCTATCGGCAGGCGATCCAGTACAGCCTGGAGATCAGTTTCTGGTCGAGCGTATTCGGCATCATCATCGCCGTGCTGGGTGCGTATTCACTACGCCGCGTCGATTCGAAGCTGCGCAACTTCGTGAATGCCTTCGCCAACATGACCAGCAATTTTGCCGGCGTGCCGCTGGCGTTCGCCTTCATCATCCTGCTCGGTTTCAACGGCAGCATTACCATCATGCTCAAGCAGTCGGGGATCATTCAGGACTTCAACCTGTACTCGAAAACCGGCCTGATCATCCTCTACACCTACTTCCAGATTCCCCTCGGCGTGCTGCTCCTCTACCCGGCTTTCGACGCTCTGCGGGAAGACTGGCGCGAGTCCGCCGCACTGCTCGGCGCCAACGGCTGGCAGTTCTGGCGGCACATCGGCCTGCCGGTGTTGACCCCGGCGCTGCTCGGCACGTTCGTGATCCTGCTGGCCAACGCCCTCGGCGCCTACGCCACGGTTTATGCGCTGACCACCGGCAACTTCAACGTTCTACCGATCCGTATTGCGGCGATGGTCTCCGGCGACATTTCCCTTGACCCGAACCTGGCCAGCGCCCTGGCCGTGGTGCTCGTGGCGCTGATGACCATCGTCACCGTCGTGCATCAACTGCTGTTGAAGAGGAGCTACCATGTCTCGCGCTGAATCCGGCCCGGCCGGCCTCTACCACCGCGTCGTGGTTTATCTGCTGTTCGCCATTCTGCTGTTGCCGCTGCTGGGCACGCTGGTCTATTCGATCGCCAGCAGTTGGTCGGCAACGATTCTGCCCAGCGGCTTCACCTTCAAGTGGTACATCCAGCTGTGGAGCGATCCGCGCTTTCTGCATGCATTCGGTCAGTCGCTGATTGTCTGTGTCGGCGCGCTGGTGCTGTCGGTGCTGCTGATCCTGCCGCTGCTGTTCGTCGTGCATTACTACTTCCCGAAACTCGATGCACTGATGAACATCCTAATCCTGCTGCCCTTCGCGGTGCCGCCAGTGGTGTCCTCGGTGGGGCTGTTGCAGCTCTACGGTTCCGGGCCGATGGCGATGGTCGGTACGCCATGGATTCTGATCGGCTGCTACTTCACCGTGGCGCTGCCGTTCATGTACCGCGCGATCACCAACAACCTGCAAGCGATCAACCTGCGCGACCTGATGGACGCCGCGCAACTGCTCGGCGCCAGCACCTTTCAAGCGGCGTTTCTGGTGGTGCTGCCGAATCTGCGCAAAGGCCTGATGGTGGCGCTGCTGCTGTCGTTCTCGTTCCTCTTCGGTGAATTCGTGTTCGCCAACATCCTCGTCGGCACCCGCTACGAAACACTGCAGGTGTACCTGAACAACATGCGTAACAGCAGCGGCCACTTCACCAGTGCGCTGGTCATTTCGTATTTCTTTTTCGTGCTGGTCCTGACCTGGATCGCCAACATCTTGAACAAGGACAAAAGCGAATGAGCTACGTCAGCGTCCAACACCTGCAGAAAAGTTATGCCGGCACCACGGTGTTCAGCGACATCGATTGCGAGATCAACAAAGGTGAGTTCGTCACCCTGCTCGGCCCGTCCGGGTGCGGCAAGTCGACTTTGCTGCGTTGCATCGCCGGGCTGACCCCGGTGGACGGCGGCAAGATCCTCCTCGAGGGCGTCGACATCGTGCCGTTGAGCCCGCAGAAACGCGGAATCGGCATGGTCTTTCAAAGCTATGCGCTGTTCCCAAACATGACCGTCGAACAGAACGTCGCCTTCGGCCTGCGTATGCAAAAGGTCAACGCCGATGACAGCCACAAACGCGTGGCAGAAGTGTTGAAACTGGTTGAGCTGCACGACTTCGCCAGCCGCTATCCGCATCAGCTTTCAGGTGGCCAATGCCAACGAGTCGCCCTCGCCCGCTCACTGGTAACCCGCCCGCGCTTGTTGCTGCTGGATGAGCCTTTGTCAGCCCTCGACGCACGGATACGCAAACACCTGCGCGAACAGATTCGCCAGATTCAGCGCGAACTTGGCCTGACCACGATCTTCGTCACCCACGATCAGGAAGAAGCGCTGACCATGTCGGACCGGATATTCCTGATGAATCAGGGCAAGATCGTCCAGAGCGGCGATGCCGAAACCCTCTATACCGCGCCGGTCGATGTGTTCGCCGCCGGCTTCATCGGCAACTACAACCTGCTCGATGCCGCTGCCGCCTCAAAGCTGTTGCAACGGCCGATCAGCCACCGCATCGCCATCCGCCCGGAAGCCATCGAACTGAGCCTCGACGGCGAACTCGACGCGCAGATCCGCAGCCACAGCCTGCTCGGTAACGTCATTCGCTATCGCGTCGAAGCACGCGGCGTGGAATTGGTGGTCGATGTGCTCAACCGTTCCGCCGCCGATCTGCATCCCGACGGACAGCGCCTGGCAATTTCCATCGATCCAACGGCCTTGTGCCAAGTAGCTTAAAAGCAGCTGCAAGCTTCGAGCTACAAGCTTCAGGTTGTAGACTGCGGCGTACTTGATTCCAATTTCTTGCAGCTTGAAGCTCATGGCTTGAAGCTGTTCTCGGAGAGAACCGATGGCTTTGGCAATTTTTGATCTGGACGAAACGTTGATTCACGGTGACTGTTCCTCGCTATGGAGTGAGCAGATGGTCCGCCTCGGCTGGGTCGATGGCGAGTCGTTCATGCAGCGTGACAAGGAACTGATGGATGCCTACGGCCGCGGACATCTGGCGATGGAAGACTATATGGCCTTCAGTCTCGAACCGCTGATTGGCCGCACCCCTGAGGAAATCGAGCACTTGGTTGGCCCGTGGGTGGAGGATTTCATCGAACCGATCATCTTCAGCGATGCGACCAAAACCATCGCCGCCCACCGCAAGGCCGGTGACCGGATTCTGGTGATCTCGGCGTCGGGTATCCATCTGGTCAAGCCGATCGGCGAACGATTAGGTATTGATGAGGTTCTCGCCATCGAACTGGAAGTAGCCCACGGCGCATACAGCGGTAAAACCGTCGGCACCCTGACTTACCGCGAAGGCAAAATCACCCGCTTGCTGGAATGGCTGGACGCCGAAGAAGAAAACCTCGAAGGCGCGAGTTTTTATTCCGATTCGCGCAACGATCTGCCGTTGTTGCTTAAAGTGGACTTCCCCCACGTGGTCAATCCGGATCCGGTGCTGCTTGAGCACGCCGAAAAGGCCGGCTGGCCGATCCATCTCTGGAAATAAAAGCAAAAGATCGCAGCCTTCGGCAGCTCCTACTTTTGCAATGCGTGCCTCTGTAGGAGCTGCCGGAGGCTGCGATCTTTTGACCTTGCTTTGCTGTCAGCTCAAACCCTCATTGATCACCAACACCAACTTGCCCGCCACCGTATTGCTCGCCAGTTCGGCAAACGCCGCCTCGGCATCCTTCACCGCAAACGCTTTGGCCAGTTGCGGACGCAAGCGGCCCTCGGCAAACAGCGGCCACACATGCTGGCCCAGATCGCTGAGCAGATCGGCCTTGAACTGATCGCCACGGCTGCGCAACGTCGAACCGAGCAGTTGCACACGCTTGGCCAACACCTGCGCCAGATCCAGTTTCGCCTCGCGACCGCCCATCAAACCGATCAACACCCAACGCCCGTCCAGCGCCATCAACTTGAGGTTCAGTGCCGAATAATTGCCGCCCACCGGGTCGAGGATGACATCGAACGGCCCGAAGTCGCGCAGGCTTTCGAGATCATCGGTACGCACCACGCCGCCTTGCGCACCCAACGCTTCGCAGTAAGCCAGGCGCTCGGCGGAACCGACGCTGACCCAGCACGGGTTACCGAAGGCTTTGCACAGCTGAATGGCGGCTGAACCGATTCCACTTGCGCCGGCGTGCAGGAGAATTTTCTCACCAGGTTTCAACGCTGCAAGTTGAAACACATTCAGCCAGACGGTGGCGTACACCTCGGGCAATGCCGCCGCCTCGATCAGCGAAACACCTTCGGGCACCGGCAGCACGTGCCGTCCGTCGACGACCACCTCTTCAGCCATGCCGCCCCCGGCCAGCAAGGCGCAAACCCGATCGCCGACCTGCCAGGACGAGCCCGCGCCGACCTCGCTGATCACCCCCGAGCACTCAAGACCAAGCACTTGGCTGGCCCCTGGTGGTGGCGGATAAAGCCCTGCCTTCTGTAATAAATCGGCGCGATTGAGGCCGGCTGCCGCCACCCGGATGCGGACTTGTCCTACATCGCAGGTAAGACTCGGCTCTTCAACCCATGCCACTTGACCTTCAACGCCTTGCAATGCCTTCACACTGCCTCCATAGTGAGTCTGGACTGAGCCCGAAGCTGTAGCGCCGGGCTTTTTGCATTATGCGACCGGCTCTCAAAGAACCGGCGACTTCAAAGACGGCCTAATATGCGTTATCAATTGTCCCCGCGTCGAATCAGCATGAAGCATCTGCTCCCCAGCACCGCCCTCGCTCTTTTCATCGGTATCGGCCTGTTGCCGGTGTCGGGCACCACATTCGCAGCCAACAGCTGGGACAAGTTGCAGCCTGATCGCGATGAAGTCATCGCCAGCCTGAACGTCGTCGAGTTGCTCAAGCGTCACCACTACAGCAAGCCGCCGCTCGACGATGCGCGCTCGGTGATCATCTACGACAGCTACATCAAGCTGCTCGACCCATCGCGCAGCTATTTCATGGCCAGCGATATCGCCGAATTCGACAAGTGGAAGACGCAGTTCGACGACTTCCTCAAAAGCGGCGACCTCAACGCCGGGTTCACCATCTACAAGCGCTACCTGGACCGCGTGAAAGCGCGTCTGGACTTCGCCCTTGCCGAGCTGAACAAAGGCGTCGACAAAATGGACTTCAACACCAAGGAGACCTTGCTGATCGATCGCAAGGACGCGCCTTGGCTCAAGTCCACCGCGGAACTCGACGACCTGTGGCGCAAACGCGTCAAGGACGAAGTGCTGCGCCAGAAGATCGCCGGCAAAGAGCCGAAGCAGATCCAGGAAACCCTGACCAAGCGCTACAAGAATCAGTTGGCGCGTCTGGACCAGACCCGTGCCGAGGACATCTTCCAGGCGTACATCAACACCTTCGCCATGTCCTACGACCCGCACACCAACTATCTGTCGCCGGATAACGCGGAAAACTTCGACATCAACATGAGCCTGTCCCTCGAGGGCATCGGCGCCGTGTTGCAGAGCGACAACGATCAAGTGAAAGTCGTGCGTCTGGTGCCGGCAGGCCCGGCGGACAAGACCAAGCAGGTCGCTCCGGCCGACAAGATCATCGGCGTTGCCCAAGGCAATAAAGAGATGGTCGACGTGGTCGGCTGGCGCCTGGACGAAGTGGTCAAGTTGATTCGCGGTCCGAAAGGCACCGTGGTGCGCCTGGAAGTGATCCCGGCGAGCAATGCGCCGAACGACCAGACCACCAAGATCGTGCCGATCACCCGTGAAGCGGTGAAGCTCGAAGACCAGGCCGTGAAGAAGTCGATCCTCAGCCTGAAACAGGACGGCAAGGACTACAAACTTGGCGTCATCGAGATCCCGGCCTTCTACCTCGATTTCAAGGCCTTCCGTGCCGGCGATCCGGATTACAAGAGCACCACTCGCGACGTCAAGAAGCTGCTCACCGAGTTGCAGAAGGACAAAGTCGACGGCGTAGTCATCGACCTGCGTAACAACGGCGGCGGCTCCCTGCAGGAAGCCACCGAGCTGACCAGCCTGTTTATCGACAAAGGTCCGACCGTACTCGTGCGTAACGCCGACGGCCGTGTCGACGTGCTCGAAGATGAAAACCCGGGCGCGTTCTACAAAGGCCCGATGGCGCTGCTGGTCAACCGCCTGTCCGCCTCGGCCTCGGAGATCTTCGCCGGCGCCATGCAGGACTACCACCGCGCGCTGATCATCGGTGGCCAGACCTTCGGCAAAGGCACCGTGCAGACCATTCAGCCGCTGAACCATGGCGAACTGAAACTGACTCTGGCCAAGTTCTACCGTGTCTCCGGGCAGAGCACCCAGCATCAGGGCGTGCTGCCGGACATCGACTACCCGTCGCTGATCGACACCAAGGAAATCGGCGAGAGCGCTCTGCCGGAAGCCATGCCGTGGGACACCATACGCGCAGCGATCAAACCGGCGGCCGATCCGTTCAAGCCGTTCCTCGCCCAGCTGAAGTCCGAACATGACGCGCGCACCAACAAGGATGCCGAGTTCGTGTTCATCCGCGACAAGCTGGCCCTGGCGCAGAAACTGATGGAAGAAAAAACCGTCAGCCTCAACGAAGCCGATCGTCGTGCCCAGCACGCCGACATCGACGCCAAGCAGCTGGCGATGGAGAACATCCGTCGCAAGGCCAAAGGCGAAGAACCGCTCAAAGAGCTGAAGAAAGAAGATGAAGACGCACTGGCCGCTGCCGAGCCGGACAAGGTCAAACCGGAAGACGATGCCTATCTGAGCGAAACCGGGCGCGTGCTGCTGGATTACCTGAAACTGAGCAATCAGGTGGCCAAGAAGTAAGTGATGGCAATTTAGTGCTGACGATCCCCGGATCGTCATCAAACAGTCATCATTCTGTCGTGCAATAAAGGACCGGGAGCAAGCGCTCCCGGTCCTTTTTTTATCGCCAGAGACTGCCATGACCACGACCGAACAGCTGAGCGCCTTGAGCTCGATCCTGACTCAAAGCGGTTTACACAGCCTGTTCCAGCCGATCATCTGCCTCTCCGAGCGACGTATTCTCGGCTACGAAGCCCTGACCCGTGGCCCGTCCAACAGCCCTCTTCACTCGCCGATTGCCCTGTTCGCCGTGGCGCGACAGGCTGGCCGATTGAGCGAACTGGAGATCGCCTGCCGACAAAGCGCCTGTCGCCGGTTCAATGAGCAGCAGTTGCCGGGCAAACTGTTCCTCAACGTTTCGCCGGAATCCTTGCTTGAGGCCGCGCACCAACCCGGACGAACGTTGCAGCTGTTGCAGGACTTGGGCATTGCGCCGAGCCAAGTGGTAATCGAGCTCACCGAGCAGACCCCGATCGATGACTTTCAGTTGCTGCAAACCGCTCTGCATCACTACCGGGCGATGGGCTTTTCCATTGCGCTGGACGACTTGGGCGCGGGGTATTCGAGCCTGCGCCTGTGGTCGGAATTGCGTCCGGATTACGTGAAGATCGACCGGCACTTCATCGACGGTATTCATCAGGATGCGTTGAAAAGAGAGTTTGTCGGTTCGATTCTGCAAATCGCCAAAGCCTCGCGCGCGCAAGTCATCGCCGAGGGCATCGAGCTTCCGGAAGAACTCGCGGTGCTGACTGAAATGGGCGTCGACCTGGTGCAAGGCTACCTGCTCGGCCGCCCTCAGGAACATCCATCCCGCGACGCTCGCGCCTTGATGCCCAAACACGACAGCAGCGCTGTCGCGCTGAATGACGAAGGCAGCGACCTCAGCGCCCTGCTCAACGAGCAGCCCGCCGTGCAACGCGATACGCCCACCGCGACGGTACTGGAAGCCTTCCGCCGCCAAGCCAACCTCAATTCGCTCGCGGTGCTCGACGAACAAGGCCAGCCCTGCGGCATCGTCCATCGCCACTCGCTGTCGGACGCACTGCTCAAACCGTTTGCCACCGATCTATTCGCGCGCAAACCGATCAGCCGCCTGATGAACGATGACTTCCTCGCCGTGGAAATCAGCCAGTCACTGCAGCAAGTCAGTCGCCTGATCACCAGCCGCGCCCGCCAGCGCATCGAAGAAGACTTCATCATCACCCTCAACGGCGGCTATCTAGGCCTCGGCCGGGTCATCGACGTGCTGAAGCTGATCACCGAACTGAAAATCCAGCAGGCACGCTACGCCAACCCCCTCACCCTGCTCCCGGGCAACGTACCGATCCAGCAATGCCTCACGCGCCTGCTGCAACAGGCCCGCGAGTCCATTATCTGCTACGTCGACATCGACAGCTTCAAACCCTTCAACGACATCTACGGCTACGGCCGTGGCGACGAAGTCCTGCTCTGCCTGGCCCAATGCCTCAACGAACGCATCGACCCCACCCGCGACTTCGTCGGCCACATCGGCGGCGACGACTTCCTTCTCGTCCTCGGCCCCGAAGACTGGCGCAAACGCCTAAACCAACTGCTCGACGACTTCCAAAACCAATGCCGCCGCTTCTACCGTCCCGAGCATGTGGAGGCCGGCTGCTTCGTTGCACCCAATCGCCAAGGCGTGCGGCAGGAGTTTGCGTTGTTGTCGTTATCGATTGGGGTGGTGCATCTGCGGCCTGAGGCTTGTGCAGCGCTTGATGCCAGCCAGCTTGCGGAGATGGCTTCGCAGGCTAAGCATCATGCGAAGGGGGTTGTGGGGTTTAGTGTGTACCTGATTGATAGTTTCGCCTTGGGCGATCAACAACTGCAGTTAGTGGAGCAATGTTAATCTGTTCAAATTTACGAAACGACGAGACAACTCAACGTCACCATTGGCTCTGATCCTCAAGGCTCGCCCGAACCAGATCATCCTTCCACGACTCACTCGCGATCTCGAATACATGTTCAAAAAAACCACGAGCATCCATTATTTCCGTCTCATCCCATGCCAGTGTTCTGGGATCTTCATAGTCGCTCTCAAATTCTTTAGAAAAATCAAAATCAGCATCATGCAAATGGCTTTCAAGAAGTTTAAAAATCACAAACCTATGGCGATAGGTTAAATAATCAAAATCGGGAATAATGAAGTCATTAATTATTTTTTTTTGGTCTTCATAACTATTAGGATTGTAAATCCACAACGCCTCACCAAGCGTTTCTTCTCGATCGTAGATCGATATTCCACCCAAAACATGAGAGAGTTTTGGCTCATATGGAAAGTTTGTGAATGGCTGCATCAACATAATTCCACCTATCTCGGAAAGCCAGTAAACGGCCGCTTAACATCTCGTTTATCAAATTTTACTTCCGCCCCATCCAAGCTTTCTACGTAACGAGGATTACTTGGATTTCTTTCATTGGGCTTGTACCCACGACCCGCTCCTGGCAGTTTCATCCTAACAATAGGGTTTCCGTCTGCATCATATCCTGTCGGCTCAGGTATTTTTTTATGCATTCTGGATAAAGCGAAATGCAACGCTCTAAATTGCATCATCCAACTACTGAATTGCGAACTCGGGCCCACTGGGCCTCTAACGCCTTTTTTTGTTGGATGTGAGCCGTCTATTGATCTTTGCTTTAAAGCTGAATCATCGATCTCTGGGCCATGTTTTTCTACTGAGTGCATTCTGTATTGTCTGTTCCAAGCTAATACCCGGCGCTTAGCTTCAGCTTCATTTTGTGGTCCATCTTTGCCAACATCCGGAACGGTCGGTAACCCTTGATTTACATTCGGCCTGTTAGCTTGAGTCGGTGCTTGGCACCTCTCGGGCCTATTAGTTTTCGGCGGCGGGCAGTTCGACGTCAACCCCAACGGATCCACCCACCCCGTCGGATTCGGCACGTACTGGTACTGATTCAACCCACCCGCGAGCTTCACCGGATCCGGGGTTAGATACCTTCCCAATCTCGGGTCGTAATACCGATGCCGGTTGTAGTGCAGGCCGCTTTCCGCATCGAAATACTGCCCCTGAAAGCGCAGCGGTTGATCCAGATAGTCTTCGCCGGCGAGGGTGACGGCGGCGACTTTGCCGTAGGCGTCGTATTGCGCGGACCAGACGATTTCGCCGCTGTAGTCGGTGAGTTCCTGCGGGGTGCCGAGGTGGTCGAGTTGGTAGTAGAACGGGCAGGCTTTTTTCGGGCCTTTGCCATCCAGCATCGCCAACGGGCGGAAGGTGCCGGGTTCGTAGAGGAAGCTGCGGTATTGCGTGGCGCTGCTTTCGGCGACGAGGTGCTCGCCTTGCCAGAAGAATTCGGTGACGGCGCCGTCGACGGTTTTGCGGATGCGCCGGCCGAAGGCGTCGTATTGATAAGTGGCGGTCTGGCCGTCCGGGCGGGTCAGGCCGATCAGGCGGTGCTGGCAGTCGTAGCGGTATTCGGTGACCAGGGTCTGGCCGTGGCCTCGGCGTTCGCGGATCAGGTTGCCGAAGGCGTCGTAGTCGTAATGACGGTCGCCTTGCATCAGCAGGCGATTGCCTTTGATTTGCGCGGGACCGGGGCGGTCCTGCATCAGCAGGTTGCCGGCCGGGTCGTGGGCGAAGGATTCGGGCAGTTCGTCGCGTGAGTGACGTACGCGGATCAGTCGGTCAAGGGCGTCATAGCCGTAGGTGCGCTGGCCGTGGCGGCTGTCGGCGATGTGCTCGAGATTGCCGTTGGCGCTGTAGGCATAATCGCGGCGGTACAGCGAGGCGTGGCGATGGCCTACAGCGTGGGCGAGCAAACGGCCCTGATCGTCGTAGGAATATTCGCTGAGCAGCAAGCCTTGCTGGCGTTGTTGTTCGCGACCGGATTGATAGACATGCCGGGTCAGCGGCGTGCCGTTGAGGTCGATGGCTGACAGCGCACCGCCCTTGGCGTAGTGATAATCAAGCTTGCTGTTGTCCGGCAGGCGCAGGCGTTTGAGCTGGCCGCAGGCGTCATAGGCGTAGCGCAAGGTGCCCCAGCCCTGATGCTCGGTGATCAGCCGATCCTGACGGTCGTACTCGAAGGCCAGCGGATGGTTCTGGCCGTCATCGACACCGATCAACCGACCGAGGCGATCGTAGTCGTAGCGGATCTTGGCGCCATCGGGCAGGGTTTTGACTCGCAACCTTCCAGCCGCGTCGCGCTCGTACCGGGTGACCAGCGATAAACCCTGCTCGCCAAACTCGGTCTTCTCCAGCAGGTGCCCGTTGAGGTCATAGGCATACGCAGTCCGGCGCCCATCAAACCCGGTTTCCTGTCGGATCAATCCGGTCGGCGTGTAATCCAGTCGGTACTTTTCGCCCGATTCGTTTTCAATCTCGGTCAGCAACAGCCGCGCATGGTCGTAGCGGTACTGCACGCGGGTGCCGTCAGGATTGATCCGCCGCGAGACCAGGTGCAAATCATCGTCATATTCATAGCGGGTGATGCGCCCGAGTTCATCGCGTTCGGCGGTGATCTGGCCGTAGGCGCCGTAGCTGTAGGCGCGCGTGCTGCCCGTAGGAGAAGTCGTCAGGATCAGTCGGCCGGCGGCGTCCCACTGCTGACGACTGACAACACCAAATTCGTCCTGAGTGGTAATCCGCCGGCCCAGTGCATCGTAGGAAAAGCGCCGCACGCCGCCATCGGGCAGGGTTTCTTCGATGAGCTGGCCGAGCTCGTTCCACACCCAGCGGTGGCGGCTGCTGTCCGGATAGCGCAGCGACAGCAACTGCCCGCGCAGGTTGTAGTAGTAATGCGTGACCTGGCCGTCGGGATCGACCGCTTCGGTGACGGCGCCTTCAGCGTTGCGTCGGTAGATCCACACCGCATCACCACGGCAACGCTTGTAGAGAAAACCGTTGCGGTACTCGTAGGACGTTGGTGCATCGTC
>NZ_QFZZ01000013.1 GCF_005233515.1 Pseudomonas sp. CFBP13508 | reverse complement strand
AGCGGGAGGCGAATTCTACAGCGTTAATCGCTGCTGTCAACACCTCTTTTTCTCCGCTTTCGACCGAGAAGATCGAACCGTTAAAAAAGCTCACATCACTGCTCTTTCAACTCCTTCCAGGCTTCGATGATCTGAAGCAAACCGCTGTCGAAAACCGTGTAACTCTTTGAATCTCAAGGAGTTTTCCGTTTCGACTGCGCCGGAAGTGGGGCGAATTATAGACCTCTGGAATCTGCCGTCAACCGTTAATTTCGCTTTTCTTTCAAAAGCTTAAAAAGCTTCTCTATATATAGACGCAGCCCACTCCAATGCGCAGTATATTGCCCACTACCACAACAATATTTGTTTTTGCCTTGGATGCTGCCGCGCAATGAATCACCACCCCCGCTCTCTCTCCTCCATATTGTTTCCGGTTTGCCTGCTCATGATAGCCATGGCGTCCATCCAGTCGGGCGCTTCTCTGGCCAAAAGCATGTTCCCCATCATCGGCGCACAAGGAACAACCACTCTTCGCTTGATCTTTGCCAGCATGATCATGCTACTGATACTGCGCCCATGGCGTGCAAAGCTGACCGCCAAGTCTCTTCGTACCGTAATCATCTACGGGATGGCATTGGGCGGGATGAATTTCCTCTTCTATATGTCTCTGCGCACGGTGCCGCTGGGCATCGCCGTTGCGCTGGAATTCACTGGCCCTCTGGCCGTAGCTATATATGCCTCTCGCCGAGCCATCGATTTTCTCTGGATCGCGCTCGCTGCAGCCGGTTTGCTCCTATTAATACCTACTGGGACAACCACTGCTGGCATAGACCTGGTCGGAGCAGGCTATGCGCTGGGCGCCGGGGTGTGCTGGGCGCTGTACATTCTCTTCGGGCAGAAGGCCGGCGCTGATAACGGAGTGACTACGGCTGCGTTGGGCGTGATGATCGCCGCGCTGTTTGTGGCGCCGATCGGAATCGTTCATGCCGGCGCGGCGCTGCTTACACCATCACTGATTCCGATTGCTATCGGTGTCGCCATTCTCTCCACCGCCCTGCCCTATACCCTGGAAATGGTAGCTCTCACCCGAATGCCCGCGCGCACCTTCGGCACTCTCATGAGTATTGAACCGGCATTCGGCGCGCTATCAGGTCTGCTTTTTCTCCAGGAATACCTTTCATTGTCACAATGGCTGGCCATCCTGTGCATTATCCTGGCGTCGGTGGGCGCAACCATGACCATGGGCAGCGGAGCAAAGCCTGCTGTCGCTGCCGACTGAAGCTTAATAGAAAGTGAGATCTGGTAATTGGTGCTCATTTAGGCCATGTTTAGCTTCGTAACCCATCGCCAGGCATGGATTTTTTCGCAAAGGACGGCACAACGCTGCAAACGCGAGCGAATACAGGCAGACCCGAGCACCAGACTCGTGGCCGCTATTAAGGATGGTAATGAACCGAATTTTGCTATTGATCGCCCTACTGGCGATCGCGAGTTGCGCAGCGACCTCGGAAACCCAGGTCAAACGCGGCAAGAAGGGGCTGCATATCAACTGTTCCGGACTTTCATCCTCATGGGACAAGTGCTACACCAGCGCCGCCAATTCCTGCGCGCCCAAGGGTTACAAGGTGATCGCCAAATCCGGGGACGCCGTCGAAGAACCTGGCGATTATCCGTTCGGCTTGAACCCGGCCGGTTATACCAGCCGCAGCATGATCGTCATCTGCAAATAACTACTCGGCTCGGGACAAAGCGAGCTGACGTGTAATTTCCTCGTGACTCGAGCGCAACACCGTACGCTGCACGTCCGGTGTCGCCAGCATCCGCGCGACCACCAATGCGCCCACGCATTGCGACAGCACCGACCAGGCCAGACTCTCGCTTTCCAGTATCTGCGCCCAACTTTGCTGCAGACGGCAGATCCATTCTTCAGCCTGCTCACGCACCCGCACATCGGCACGGGCAATCTCTGCGCCCAATGTCGGCAAAGCGCAACCGGCCTCGGGTTGCTCGACGTGGGCCATGCTCAGGTACTGCTTCAGACAACGCTCCAGACGCTGCCGATCTGCACCGCCCTGGCCACCAAGGCGCTCAAGACTTTCACTCAACTCTCGCTCGACGATGGCAGCGAACAACGCATCCTTGGATGAAAAGTGGCTGTAGAACGCGGCGCCACTCAAACCGATGGCTTTCATCAGGCCATCCACGCCCACCGTGGAAAACCCCGATTTCTTTGCCGACAGCGCGCTGCTTTGCAGCAATCGTTCGCGGGTTTCCGATTTGTGTCCGGCCGAATAACGCATGTCATCTCCTGAAGTAGATCGCCTTGACGCTGCCCCAATCCTAGCATAACGTTCGTTAACTAAACGATCGTTAACCCAAAGGGATTCACCCATGAATAACAAGAAGGTCGTGTTGGTTGTCGGTGCCGGTGATGCCACGGGCGGGGCAATTGCCAAGCGCTTTGCCAGTGAGGGGTTTACAGCCTGCGTGACCCGGCGCAGCGCCGACAAACTGCAGCCACTGGTTGACGCGATCATCGCTGAGGGCGGTGAGGCGCATGGTTTTGCCTGCGATGCGCGCAAGGAAGATGACGTCATCGCCTTGATCGAAGACATCGAAACCCACGTCGGCCCGATCGAGGCCTTCGTCTTCAACATCGGCGCCAACGTGCCGTGCAGCATTCTCGAAGAAACCGCGCGCAAATATTTCAAGATCTGGGAGATGGCCTGCTTCTCCGGCTTTCTCAATGCTCGTGAAGTGGCCAAGCGCATGGTCACTCGGCAGCGCGGCACGATTCTGTTCACCGGTGCCACGGCCGGGCTGCGCGGCGCCTCTGGATTTGCCGCTTTCGCTGGAGCCAAACATGGCATCCGCGCACTGGCGCAAAGCATGGCGAGAGAATTGGGGCCGATGAACATTCATGTCGCCCACGTTGTGGTTGATGGTGCGATCGACACCGACTTCATCCGCAACAGCTTTCCCGAGAAATACGCGACCAAGGATCAGGACGGTATTCTCGATCCAGAGCACATCGCCGAAAACTATTGGTATTTGCACAGTCAGCCCCGCGATGCCTGGACATTCGAACTGGACCTGCGCCCGTGGAACGAACGCTGGTAAGCCCTCCTCCCTCATTACAACAATAAGAGAGCAATTTGATCATGACCAAAACCGTGGAATTCTATTTCGACCTCGGCAGCCCCACCACCTACCTGGCGCACACCCAGCTACCGCAAATCTGCGCCGATACCCAAAGTGAACTGATCTACATCCCGATGCTGTTGGGAGGTGTGTTCAAAGCCACCGGCAACGCTTCGCCGGCAATGATTCCGGCCAAGGGCCGCTACATGTTTCAGGACCTCGATCGCTTCGCCAAACGCTACGGCGTACAGCTCAGATTCAATCCGCACTTCCCAATCAACACGCTGATATTGATGCGTGCCGTCACTGGCATGCAGATGCGCCAGCCGCAGCGTTTCACCGAATTCGTCGATTGCCTGTTCAGGGCGCTTTGGGTAGAAGGCCGTAACCTCAACGATCCACAAGCCATTGCCGCCGTGCTGACTGAAAACGGCTTCGATCCCGAAGAAGTATTGGCCCTGAGCAACGATGAATCAGTCAAAGCCAAACTCAAGGAAAACACCGAAGCCGCTATCAAGCGCGGCGTCTTCGGTGCCCCCAGCATGTTTATCGGCGATCAGCTGTTCTTCGGTCAGGATCGACTCGACTTCGTAGAAGAGACATTGCGCCAGGATTGAAGCCGAGCCCCAAGGCATCGCGAGCGGTGCCTTGGGTAAATCGATCAAATGGCCACAGTGCGCTCGTTCAGCCAGCTCAGCGCCGCGCCATCCAGCAACGGACTCAGACGCTCGCGTACTTCACTGTGATAAGCATTGAGCCACTGCTTTTCTTCCTGAGTCAGCAGGTCGGCAATCAGGCAGCGGGTATCGATCGGGCACAGCGTCAGGGTTTCGAACTTGAGGAAGTCGCCGAATTCGCTGCTGCCGGCCTCGCGATTCATCGCCAGGTTCTCGATGCGCACGCCCCAGCGGCCCGGGCGATAAGTGCCGGGTTCGATCGAGGTAATCATCCCCGGCTGCATCGCCGTCTGCGGTGCCGGTGCCGCTTGATAAGCGATCACTTGCGGACCTTCGTGAACGTTGAGGAAATAGCCAACGCCATGACCGGTGCCGTGACCGTAGTCGACGTTGTCAGCCCAGATCGGCGCACGAGCGATGGCGTCGAGCAGCGGCGACAGGATGCCTTTCGGGAATCGTGCCCGCGACAGCGCAATCACGCCTTTCAACACGCGCGTGCAGTCCTGTTTCTGCTCCTGCGTCGGCGTACCCACCGGGACCATGCGCGTGATGTCTGTGGTACCGCCAAGGTATTGGCCACCGGAGTCGATGAGCAACAGACCATCACCCTCGATCACCGCATGCTCTTCTTCGGTAGCGTGATAGTGCGGCATCGCGCCATTGGCGTTGAATGCGGCAATGGTGTTGAAGCTCAGCGAAACATAATCGGGGCGACGTTCACGGGCAGCCGTAAGCTTCTCGTCGATGGTCAGTTCGGTGATGCGCTCGCGCCCCCATGCCGATTCCAGCCAGGCAAAGAATTCGCACAACGCCGCGCCATCCTGCTCCATGGCTTTACGGATGTGTTGAGCGTCGGCTTCGCTTTTCTGCGATTTGGCCAACGTAGTCGGGTTGAGACCCTCGACCAGTTTCACGCCACTGTCCAGGTTATCCAGCAACCCCGTGGTCACTCGTGCCGGGTCGACCAGCAGGCTCTCGCCACTCGGCACCGCACGCAATGCATCGGCCACTTCGCTGTAGTCACGCAGCGTCACGCCATTCTGCTCGAGCACGGCGCGCAGATCGGCATCGACCTTGCTCAGCGCCACGAACAGCGTGGCTTGCTGCTGATTGATCAAGGCGAACGAAACAAACACCGGGTTGAACGAGACGTCACCACCGCGCAGGTTGAACAGCCAGGCAATGTCATCCAGGGTGGCGATGAAATGCCAGTCAGCACCGCGCTCTTGCAAGGTTTCGCGCAGTTTCGCCAGTTTCTCGCCACGGCTGACGGTCGCTTGCGGCGGCAGATGCTGATAGATCGGCGCGTTGGGCAGGCTCGGGCGATCGCGCCAGACTTCCTGCAACAGGTCCATATCGGTACGCAGGCGAGCGCCGCGTGCTTCGAGCTTGCTGCTCAGCGTACGCGCCGACGCCACTGCCATGACCGCGCCGTCGACCGCAACCACGCCGCCCTCAGGGGTTTGTTCGGCCAGCCAGTCCAGCGGGCTCGGCTGCCCCGGTTGCAGTTTGACCAGTTCGATGCCGCTGCCGTTGAGCTCCTTGGTCGCCTGTTCCCAGTAACGACTGTCGGCCCACACACCGGCGAAATCGGCAGTGACGATCAGCGTACCGACCGAACCGTGGAAACCTGACAGCCATTGCCGACCCTGCCAGTAGCCCGGCAGGTATTCCGACAGATGCGGGTCGGCGGACGGCACCAGCAGCGCATGGATGCCTTCGCGGCGCATCAGTTCACGGGTATGCGCCAGGCGCTGAGGCACCGATCCTTCGGTCAAGGTGTGGGAACTCATCATGTCTCCTGCTAATCGCGTCATCGTTATTGTTCGTAGCCTTCGCGGCCATGGAAAGCGTCTGCTGTTTAGAGCCCTGTCGCCCAGAATGCCGGGGCACTGGCGCAGGCGGTTGTGATCAGGTCAACGGCTTTGTCGACATCCTCGACGGTGGTAAACCGCCCTAGGCTCAAGCGGATGGTGCGCCCCGCCAGCCGCGCATCGTGCCCGAGCGCGAGCAGCACGTGGGACGGCGCATTACTTGCGGAATTACACGCCGACGTCGCGGAAAACGCGATCGAATGGCTCAATGCGGCGCTGTTGAACTCGCCCTCGCTGAAGGTCAGGCTCAGGGTGTGCGGAATGCGTTGCGAGGCACTGCCATTGAGGCGCACGCCGGGCAACTTCAAAAGCTGTTCGAGCAAGCGTTCGCGCAAAGCGATGATGGATTTTTTCTCTTCATCGAATGCGTCGGCGGCCAAAGCGAAAGCAGCGCCCATCCCGGCAATCTGATGAGTCGCCAGGGTTCCGGAGCGCAGGCCACCTTCATGACCGCCACCGTGGATCTGTGCCTGCAAGCGTTGCTGCGCCTGCGGGCCGACATACAAGGCGCCGATGCCCTTGGGGCCGTAGAGTTTGTGTGCGGAAAACGACATCAGATCCACCGGCCAGCGGCTCAGATCGATCGCGACCTTGCCCGCGCCTTGCGCCGCATCAACATGAAACAACGCCTGCCGACTGCGCACCACTTCGCCAATCGCCTCGACATCGTTGACCGTGCCCAACTCATTGTTGACCAGCATCAGCGACACCAGAAAAGTGTCGTCACGCATCGCTTCGCTGACCGCTTGCGGCGTGATCAAGCCTTGGGCGTCCGGCACCAGATAGGTCACGGCAATGCCCGAGTCCTGCAATTGCCGCGCGGTGTCGAGAATGGCCTTGTGTTCGATCTGACTGGTAATGATGTGCCCGCCGCAAACGCCACGGGCCTGGGCGACGCCTTTGAGGGCGAGGTTGTTGGATTCGGTGGCACCAGAGGTCCAGACGATCTGCTCAGGCTGCGCGCCGACCAGATCGGCGACTTGCCGACGTGCCTGCTCGACCGTCTGCCGGGCCTGCTGGCCGAAAGCGTGGGAGCTGGACGCCGGGTTACCGAAGTTACCGTGAAAACCCAGACATTCGATCATCACCTGGATGACCCGCTCGTCCACCGGGGTGGTGGCGGCGTAATCGAAATACAACGGACGTGTGTTCATAAAGGTCTCGCAGAGCGTGTTCCGGGATCAGGAGGCTCGTGTCTGCAAACGACGATGCACAGCCTCGTGAGCTGTGCATGGGTTCGAGAGCGTCATCAATACCTGATCGGATGCCGTTAAAGAAGTAGGGCTTCATTTAAAAGTGCGTAGGAACGCTCCTGAAACCGAGCTTAACAGGCATCGGGCCGGCGATTGAAGCAATGCGTCAGTGAAAGCTTTCCAGAAGTAACGGGTACAACGAGATCACCAACAGCGCCGCCATGCCCCAATTGAACACGCGCAACCAGCGCGGATCTTTCAGCACATTGCGCAACAGCGTGCCGCACGCCGCCCACAGGCCGACACTGGGCAGATTGATGATGGCGAACACCGCCGCGATGATCACAACGTTATAGAAATAACCCTGCATCGGCGTGTACGTGCTGATGGCACCGATGGCCATGATCCACGCCTTGGGATTGACCCACTGGAACGCCGCGGCGCCCAGATAGCTGATCGGTTTCGCCTCGCCGTGGGCACTGTCGCCGACCGGGCCGGAGTGGGCGATCTTCCACGCCAGATACAACAAATACGCCGCGCCGACATAACGCAGCACCGTATACAGAATCGGATAGGCCTGAAACACGGCGCCAAGGCCAAAGCCCACCGCTACTACCAACAGGAAGAAGCCGCAGCTGATGCCGAGCATGTGCGGAATGGTGCGGTTGAAACCGAAATTCACTCCGGACGCCAGCAACATGGTGTTATTCGGCCCCGGTGTGATAGAGGTGACAAGGGCAAACAGGGCAAAGCCCAACAGCAGATCAAGCGAGAGGTTCATCGAGGCAGTCCATCCAGGGTCGTTCAGCTGTTGACCCTATCCCACACGGCCCGGCAAACCCACGGACAGTTAGGGAAAACTTCAAGCAGTACAGTTTGCTTTCAGCTTGGACGGCCGTGCAGCTGTATGGCACGTTCGGCGCTCATCTCACCCTGTTGATCGAAGCCGAAAGTCTTCTGCGGCTGGCCGAGCAATTGAGCTTTTTTCGCGTGGTATTCGTCGAACGACAAGCCGCTGCGGTTCAGCGCTTCCAGCGCCAGTTCGCGGGACTCTTCAGCGGTGTAAGGGCGCAGTTCTGGCGAAACATGGCCGGCACAACCGGCGAGTACGGAAACAGCGAGCATCAGCGAAACAGTCAGTAAACGGTTCATGGGAGCGTCCTGGCGAGCAATGTGGGGTCGATGAAGAAAGGCTACGCCCCGGCTCGCTCGCGCAGAAATCAACGCTCTCAATAGTGGCTATCAGCTTTGCGCTAATACTGGCTGACCGGCAGACGGCAGTGCAGCGCGTCGTCGTGGCTACGGGCAATGCTGCTGTGCACCTGGAACGAATTGAAGGTCACGGTTTTCGCCCGATGAGTGCGGATCAATTGCCAGAAATCCTGCTCCCCGCTTTCGAAACTGTGAAATGCCGCCTCCCCCGCTTCGCGACTTTGCCACTGCAAAAAGCTCAACACGCGGCGGCCGTCGTCGCTGGCCTGCACGCTGGCGCTGAGGAAGCCGTCGTAACGCTGGGCCAGCCGCTCGGTCTGCGTGGCCAATGCCGAGACCAGCGCCGCTTGCTGGCGGGGTTCGATTTCGAATTCGATCAATTGGGTAAAGCTGCGATTGCTCATGGAAAGCCCCACTCATCTTGAAGCGAGCCTTGCGACCCGAAGAGCTGCAGGGTAAAACCTCTAGTTAAGTCAAGGTCAAGAGCATTTTCAGCATGATCAGCAAGGAGCAGGTGCACAAGCCTCTCACCGTGGGTGAGGTTGCGGCGCGCAGTGGCGTCGCGGTCACGGCGCTGCACTTTTATGAAGCCAAAGGTTTGATCAAGAGTGAACGCAATGCCGGCAACCAGCGCCGTTATCCGCGCGCCGTCCTGCGCCGGGTGGCGTTGATCAAAGTCGCGCAACGGCTGGGGATACCGCTGGCGGAGATCGGCGAAGCGCTGAAAATCCTGCCGCAGGATCGCGCGCCGTCGTCGGCGGACTGGAAAATGCTGTCTGAACAATGGCAGCGCGAGCTCGATGAAAGGATCAGGCAACTTACGTTGATGCGCGATCAGCTCACCGGGTGCATCGGCTGCGGCTGTCTGTCCATGGAGGCGTGTCCGTTACGCAATAAAGGCGACATCCTCGGTGACCGAGGCCCAGGCCCGCACTTTCGCGATGAGTGATGATTCCTGCTCGTCGGCGGAAAATCTGTGCAGTAAGTACGGTTCTATAGTGATTGCTCCGGGTAAATCCGGTGTAACCACATCTGTTGAAAACAAAAACAGGGAGAACGTCATGAGTGTCAAACCCATTCCCGAGGGGTATCACAGCATTACCCCGTATCTCGGCATCCAACAGGCTGCCGAGGCCATCGAGTTCTACAAGAAAGCCTTCAATGCCAGCGAAGTCATGCGCCTGACCATGCCCGACGGCAACATCGGCCACGCCGAGCTGCGCATCGGCGACAGCGCGATCATGCTCGGCACGCCTTGCGATCAAGGGCCGCTGAGCAATCCGCAGCAGGCGGTGTCGATCGGCTTGCACCTGTATGTCACCGATGTCGACCAGTCCTTTCAACAAGCGCTGGATGCCGGGGCGCAAAGCGTTTCCGAGGTCAAAGACCAGTTTTACGGTGACCGCAGCGGTACCTTGAGAGATCCGTTCGGCCATCTGTGGTTTCTCGCCACCCACAAGGAGGATCTGAGCGAAGAGCAGATTCGCCAGCGGGCGATGGAAATGTTCAGCCAAGGCTGAGGGCTTTTTGCCTCGAATCGACCGGTAAAAAATCCACCGCCGATGTAATTGCGAAACATTTACTTTCATATCCGCTTTCGGGATTTTCTTCGCTCATCCGTCTTATAGGAATGCAGGCCGTTCGCGTAGGCAAAAGCCACGAACGGCCTCCCGGGGAGTTCAGTGCTGCGAAGCCCGTAGCCCGGCCCCTTCCACCGCAATCAAGACGCGCAATCATGTCGAAGAAATCCCGTTCCAAACTGTGGTTCCTGGTGCATAGCTGGCTGGCGTTGCCGATCTGGTTCTTTGTGTTGATCGTGTGTGTCACCGGCACGCTGGCGGTGGTCAGCCAGGAGATTGTCTGGCTGGCCAACCCGCAAATGCGCGCCAGTCAGCCGTCGGACGACGCACCGCGACTGAGCTATGACCAGATTCTCGCCGCGATCAAACAAGCCGAGCCGCAAACCCTGGTGCAGAGCATCAATCGTCCGGACGAGTCGCACTTTGCCCTCGACGTCGAAGTCAGCTACCCCGACGGGCGCTCGTTGACGGTCTATGTCAATCCGTACACCGGGGTCATCCAGGGCACCGCGCCGGCCTTCGATTTCAAGGCCTTTACCCGCGCCCTGCATGGCTGGTGGCTGGTGCCGTTCACCAATGGCTATAGCTGGGGCTGGTATCTGGTGTCGTTGCTCGGCGTGCCGATGCTGGTGTCGCTGATTACCGGGCTGGTGGTCTACAAGCGCTTCTGGAAAGGCTTTCTGCGCCCGACCCTGCGCGTGCGCCATGGCGCGCGGATCTTCTGGGGCGACTTCCATCGCCTGTGCGGCATCTGGTCGATCTGGTTCATCGCGGTGATTTCCATCACCGGCATCTGGTTCCTGATCAAGGCTTTCCTTTTCGATAACCAGATTTCAATTTCCAGCGAGCCGATCATTCCGGCGATGTCCCGCGAAAGCGTGCCGATTTCGGCCGCTGGCACCCCGCCGCCGCGCATCAGCCTGGACCGCGCCATCGAAATCGCCCAGCAGAAGATTCCCGGGCTGGAGGCCAGTTACGTCAACCTGCCGGGCAACGCCTACTCGCACATGAGCGTCAGCGGCCGTGGCTGGTATCCGCTGATGTACCAGACCGCGACTCTCAATCCGTATAACGGCGAGATGGCCTCCTCACGCTTGCTGTCCGACCGCTCCTCGCTGGAATTCGTCACCGAGTCCATGCGCCCGCTGCACACCGGCGACTTCGGCGGTATCTGGATCAAGCTGATCTGGTTCTTCTTCGGTCTGTTGCTGAGCATGATGATCCTCAGCGGCCTGCTGATCTGGACCAAGCGCACCGCGTTGGCCACCGCCAATGCGCTGAAACGCGAGGACAAGAAAAACCGCGTCACCGCCCAGCCGGCGCTGCGCCGTGAACCTTCGGAGGCGAGCCTGTGAACAAAGCCATCTCGGTCACACCGCCCTCGCGCCTGTCGCGTTTCTGGCACAAGTGGCGTTTCCACATCAATGTCCTGCTGTTGCTGATCCCGCTGGGCTTCATGCCGAAATACTTTGCCGATGCCTCGCTGTTTCGCGGCGACAGTGGCCTGGGCCAACGGGAAATAGGCACCGTTCAGGTCGGCCCGTGGAGCCTGCGCCTGGCCGAGCTGCGTGAGGAGGCGCCGCACCTGAGCGGGCCGGCCGGCTATATGAAGGATTTCACTGCCGCCGTTTGTGATACCTGCGTCGAACAGGTCAAGGCCACTTACCTGCGCATCGGCAAACCGCGGAGCCTGCGCGCCGCCGGCACGATCTTCTTCGGCACCCCGTATCGCATGGGCACGCAAATGCCGATCCCGGCAAAGACCAAACCTGACGCCGAGCTGTGGATCACCATGGAAGGCTGGGACGGCAGCATGCACCAGGCCGCGATTCCCCTGAGCCAAGCCTCCCCCGCCACGGTCGCGTGGCTGAACAAACAAGGAGCCAAACCATGACTCGCTCACCCCTTCATACCCGTTTGCTCGCCAGCGCCGCGCTGCTGCTGAGCGCCGGTTTCAGTGCCGGCGCCCTGGCGCACAACCCGATGTGCGAATGCAAAGCCATCGATGCCGAACAGATCAAATGCACCGGCGGTTTCTCCGACGGCAGCGGCGCGCCGGGGGTGACCCTCGACGTGATCGGCTACGACGAAACCATTCTGGTGCCGGGCAAATTGGGTGATGACTCGACGCTGACGTTCAAGAAGCCCGGCAGTGAGTTCTATGTGCTGTTCGACGCCGGCCCAGGCCACGTGGTGGAAATCGACCAGGCGGATATCGAAGCCCCATGAGTAGCCCGACGACGCAAGTGGTACGCCCGGCCGGCGCCGGCCATGAAACCCTCAATGTGCTGCTGTTGTGCCTGCTGATCCTCGCGGTCGCCGGCTCGGTGGTGGCGTGGCGCGGGGTTTCCCATGAACCGGAGCCGGTCGCGAGCAACCAGTACGACGCCCGCCGCGATCTCAGCGCCGCAGAGCAAGGCATCTATGCCGACCTGCGAGTGACTCTCGACGAAATCCGCTTGCTGCGCGAAGAGCAACAAGCCCTGCCGACACCACAAATGCTCGCCGAAGAAGGCTTTGCGCCGTTCGCGCAGGATGCCAGTTCGGTCAGCCGTGGCGGTCACGCATGGCAGATGTTCGCCGATCGCGCCTATTTCGGTCGGAGTGCGACGCCTGACGTCGCCGGCTCGTTTCTGATGCGTGTCGGCACTGACGCCAACGCGGCGCCGGACATCTGGCTGAACCGCAGCGCCGATCCCGCGCCTGCTGGGGATCTGTCCGACGCCGCGCTGTCCGCCGCTGGCTGGAAACAGATCGTCGCGCAATTCGATGCCGGGGTTACCCGCGAACATCGCCATTGATTCCTCGCCTTTATCCGAGAGAAGACTGCTTGCCCATGTCCATTTCATCTCCTCGCCGTCCATTGTTACGCCTGTTTCTGCTTGGCCTGTGCGCCTGCCTGCTGAGCCCGTTGGCCAGCGCCGAGCAAGGCAAACGCCTGCGTATCGGCATCACTCTGCATCCGTATTACAGCTACGTCGCCAACATCGTCGGCGACAAGGCAGAAGTGGTGCCGCTGATTCCTGCGGGCTTCAATCCGCACGCCTACGAACCGCGCGCCGAAGACATCAAGCGCATCAGCGGACTGGACGTGATCGTGCTCAACGGCGTCGGCCATGACGACTTCGCCGACCGGATGATCGCCGCCAGCGAAACACCCAACGTCAAAACCATCGAAGCCAACGAGAACGTGCCATTGCTGGCGGCCACCGGTGTCGCTGCGCGCGGCGCCGGCAAAGTGGTCAACCCGCACACGTTCCTGTCGATCAGCGCCTCCATCGCCCAGGTCAACAACATCGCCCGCGAGCTGGGCAAGATCGATCCGGACAACGCCAAGACCTACACGCAAAACGCCCGCGCCTACGGCAAACGCCTGCGGCAAATGCGCGCCGACGCTTTGGCCAAACTGACCCAGGCACCCAACGCAGAACTGCGCGTGGCCACGGTGCATGCGGCTTACGACTATCTGTTGCGTGAATTCGGTCTGGAAGTGACGGCCGTGGTCGAGCCCGCCCACGGCATCGAACCAAGCCCGAGTCAGCTGAAAAAGACCATCGACCAGTTGCGTGAACTCGACGTGAAAGTGATCTTCTCGGAGATGGATTTCCCGTCCAGCTACGTCGACACCATCCAGCGCGAATCCGGGGTGAAGCTGTACCCGCTGTCGCACATTTCCTACGGCGAATACACCGCCGACAAGTACGAAAAGGAAATGACCGGCAACCTCAACACCGTGGTGCGGGCGATTCAGGAGTCGGGGGCATGACGTCGAAAGAAACACTGATCCCTGACAACACCAATAACCCGGTGGGAGCGAGCCTGCTCGCGAAGGCGCCGGATCAGGCAACATCTTCACTGAATGACACTCCGCATTCGCGAGCAGGCTCGCTCCCACAGGGGAAAACCGGGCCGGCGCTGGAGTTTGCGGATATCAGCCTGACCTTGGGGCGCACGACGATTCTCGACAAGGTCAGCTTCCAGGTGCAGCCCGGCAGCGTGCATGCGCTGGTCGGCCCCAACGGCGGTGGCAAGAGTTCGCTGATCAAGACCCTGCTCGGGCAGATGCCGCATCAGGGCCAGCTCAGTCTGCACTGGCCCGGCGAGCCCGGCACCATTGGTTACGTCCCGCAGGCGCTGGAGTTCGATCGCGGCTTGCCGATGACCGTCGACGATTTCATGGCCGCCATGTGTCAACGCCGTCCGGCCTTTCTCGGCTTGAGCAAACACTATGCCGGCGCCATCGGCGAAGCGCTGGAGCGGGTCGGCATGCAGGACAAGCGCAAGCGCCGCATGGGCGCGCTGTCCGGCGGCGAGCGGCAGCGGGTGCTGCTCGCGCAGGGCTTGATTCCGGCGCCGCAATTGCTGGTGCTTGACGAGCCGATGTCGGCCCTCGATGAAGCCGGGATTCAGGTGTTCGAACGTCTGCTGACTGACTGGCGCGCGGCGGGCATCACGGTGTTGTGGATCGAACATGACCTGGAGGCGGTGGGTCGGCTGGCCGATCGGGTTACCGGTCTCAACCGCCGCGTGCTGTTCGATGCCACACCGCAACAGGCGCTGACTCCGGAACGTCTGCTGACGCTGTTTTCCACCCATCCACGGAGCGCGGTCTGATGAGCTACGAAGCCTTTCGTTTGATGGTCCAGGGTTGGGCGTCTTCCGGTTATCTGCCGGAAGCGCTGGCCTACGGTTTTGTGGTCAATGCGCTGCTCGCCGGCCTGCTGATCGGCCCGGTGCTGGGCGGGCTCGGCACGCTGGTGGTGGTCAAGCGCTTCGCGTTCTTTTCCGAAGCAGTCGGCCATGCCGCGTTGACCGGTGTCGCCATCGGCATTCTGCTCGGCGAACCCTACACCGGCCCGTACGGCAGCCTGTTCGGTTACTGCCTGCTGTTCGGCATCCTGCTCAATTACTTGCGCAACCGCACCGGACTGGCACCGGATACGCTGATCGGCGTGTTTCTCTCGGTGTCACTGGCACTGGGCGCGAGCCTGCTGCTGATTCTCGCCGGCAAGATCAACGTGCACATTCTGGAAAACGTGCTGTTCGGTTCGGTATTGACCGTCAACGGCAATGATCTGGCAGTGCTGGCCATCGTCGGTTCGCTGGTCATGGCCCTCGCCCTGCCGCTGTACAACCGCATCATGCTCGCCAGTTTCAATCCGCAACTGGCGGCGGTGCGTGGCGTAGCGGTGAAGACCCTGGATTACCTGTTCGTGATCCTGGTGACCTTGATCACCGTCGCGGCAGTGAAGGTGATTGGCGCGATTCTGGTCGGTGCCTTGCTGGTGATTCCTGCGGCAGCGGCGCGCTTGCTCAGTCAGTCGCTGAAAGGGTTTTTCTGGTGCTCGGTGCTGATCGCTACCGTCAGCACCCTGTGCGGGATTCTTGCGCCGATCGTATTCGATCTGCCGATCCCGTCCGGCGCCGCGATCATTCTGGTCGCCGGCATCGCTTTCGCCCTCGCCGCCATTGCGCGCGGCGTCGTCCCCAGCCTGAAAGGGAACCTTGGATAAATGGCTTTTTCATTGCGTAACCTGACTCTGGCCATGGCCCTGTATGGCGTGGTCTGCACTCCGTTGATGGCGGCTGAAACTGCGAAACCGTTGCGCGTTCTGGCCTCGTTACCGATCACCTATGGATTGGGCGAAGCATTGCTCAAGGGCACAAACGTCAACCTCGAACGCGCGGCGCCGGCCAACCTGCCCGGCAGCCGTCAGACTGCGTATTTCACCGGCCGTGGCGCTCCGGCGCTGAGCAAACTGGCCACCGACGCGGACGCGGTAATCGGCCTGCGTTCGCTGTGGGCCGATGATCCGCTGTACCCGATCGCGCGGCGCAGCAATATCCGTATCGTCGAAGTCGACGCTGCGCGCCCGGTCGACGGTGCCCTGCCCGGCATCGCCGTGCAGCCGGGCCTGCAGGTTGATGGCCTGAACAGTCAGCCATGGCTGGCGAGCAACAACATGGGGCGCATGGCCGATGTGATGGCCGCAGACCTGGTGCGCCTGGCGCCGAGCGCCAAGCCTGCAATCGAAGCCAACCTGGCGGCGTTGAAACAGCGTTTGCTGAAACTCAGCGCGGACACCGAAGCGCGTCTGGCCGAAGCGGACAACCTGAGCGTGATGAGCCTGAGCGATCACTTCGGCTATCTGATTGGCAGCCTCAATCTTGAACTGGCCGGACAGGACGCGCGTCCTGATGCAGAGTGGACGCCAGAGGAGTTGAAGAAGCTGACAGCGACGCTCAAGGACAATGACGTGGCGGTGGTGCTACACCATCGCCAGCCAGCGGAGCCGGTGAAAGCAGCGATTGCCGAATCCGGCAGCCGCCTGGTGGTGTTGAGTACCGATGCGGCGGATCCGCTGGCGGAGCTGGAGGGGAATGTGGATTTGTTGCTCAAGGGGTTGAGCGGAGCGTAGTTCCAGTAAATCCGCGTTATCGTTCTTCGCGAGCAGGCTCGCTCCCACAGGGGATCGCATTTCAATTGTGGGAGCGAGCCTGCTCGCGAAGAGGCCTGCGCCCACAACGTCACTCTCCAGACATGAAAAACCCGCTGACCATCACTGGTCCAGCGGGTTCTTTTTGTCCGGTCGCTTATTGCGCCGGGACTTGCGCATCCATCTTCTGGCGCAGGCTCAACGGGCGCATGTCGGTCCAGACTTCTTCGATATAGGCCAGGCATTCCTTTTTCAGGCCGCTCTTGCCCACGGTGCGCCAGCCTTGCGGCACAGCTTTGTAATCGGGCCAGATCGAGTATTGCTCTTCGTGGTTGACCACGACCTGAAAGAGGATGTCCTCGCGGTCGAATACTGACGTCATGCTGGTTCTCCATCGTTGTAAGGGCGGCTGCACAAAGAATGCAGCCGGGTATGTAGAAAGAACGTTCGCCGCGCGGAAAAATTTACAGCGCGGCGCTGGCAGCGGCCAATGCGCGACCGAAGATCTCTGCCACCCGGTCGATTTCCGCGGCAGTGATCACCAGCGGCGGCAGGAAGCGCACCACCGCGCCATGGCGACCGCCCAGTTCCAGAATCAGCCCACGCTTGAGGCACTCACGCTGGACCAGCGGCGCCAGACGCGCAAACGCTGGCGGATGACCGAGCGCGTCGGGCGCGCCGTTCGGGTCGACCAGTTCAACGCCGAGCATCAGGCCACGCCCACGAATATCGCCCAGCTGCGGGAAGTCGCGTTGCAGGATGTGCAGATGCTCGCTGAGTCGATCACCCATGGCGGCGGCGTGCTCGCAAACCTTGTGCTCCACCAGATAGCGCATCACCGCTGAACCGGCGGCCATGGCCATCTGATTGCCACGGAACGTGCCGGCATGGGCGCCGGGTTGCCAGGTGTCGAGCCAGTCGCGGTAAACCACCACCGCCAACGGCAGGCTGCCACCGATGGCTTTGGACAGTACAACCACATCCGGAACGATGCCCGCGTGTTCAAAGGCAAACATCTTGCCGGTACGGGCGAAACCGCTCTGGATCTCATCAACGATCAACGCCACACCGGCCTTCTCGGTGATCCGGCGCAAGCCGCGCAACCACTCGATGTCCGCCGGTATCACGCCGCCCTCGCCCTGCACCGCCTCGACAATCACCGCCGCCGGCAATTGCACACCAGCCTCGGGATCGTTGAGCAGGTTTTCCAGATAACTCAGATTGGCATTGACGCCCGCTGCGCCGCCGAGACCGAACGGGCAACGGTAATCGTAGGGAAAAGGCATGAACTGCACGCCGTTGCTGAGCAACGCACCCAATGGTTTTTTCGGCCCCAGGCTGCCCATCAGGCTCAACGCCCCCTGACTCATGCCGTGATAACCGCCGGAAAATGACAGCACGGTGCTGCGCCCGGTTGCGGTGCGTACCAGTTTCAGCGCTGCTTCCACGGCGTCGGTGCCGGTCGGGCCACAAAACTGGATTTTCGCCTGCGCCGCCAGCTCTGTCGGCAGCAGCCCGAACAGGTCCTGGACGAATTGATCCTTGACCGGCGTAGTCAGGTCGAGGGTGTGCAGCGGCAACTCGTCGGCCAGCACTTGCTGGATCGCCTCGATCACCACCGGGTGGTTATGCCCCAGCGCCAGCGTGCCGGCTCCAGCCAGGCAGTCGATGAATGTACGTCCTTCAACATCCTCGACATACAGGCCCTTGGCACGCTTGAGCGCCAGCGGAATACGCCGAGGATAGCTGCGCGCATTGGACTCCTGCCGGCTCTGCCGCGCCAGCAACGGGGATTCGTTGAATTCGTACAAGGTTTCTGCCGGCGCCGAGGCGACCCGGGCCGATGACGCTTCGATAAGACTGGTGGCGACTGACATCTCTCGACCCCTCAATTCGCTATGAATATTGACCAAAACAGCACACCGACAGATGCGCGTTCCGGTCGCGGGGCGCACTTGCAGGTTTCCTGTTCTGGAAACGCTTCAGCGCGGTGCGGATTTACACCCCTGATCGAGTTGTCAGGCCGATAAGGACAAAGGTTTGTGCAGCGGCACGGTCTGCAAGCCGTTGGAGAGGCCGGGTGGCGCGGTTTGTCGGTAACCCAGATGCCGATAGAATGCCTCGGCGGTGCGGGTGCTGTTGAGATGAACATTGCGCGCACCGCGAACCCGCAACCAACCCTCGAGATTGTGCATCAGCGCCCGACCGACGCCTCGGCGGAAGGATTCAGGCTGGACGTAACACAGCAGGATTTCGCCATTGGCCCGGGCCATGCCCACACCAACCGGTTTGTCTTCGAACGAAGCGGTACAAAGATAGAAGTGCGGGTCGGCGAGACGGCTACTGATGAGGTCGACGCAGGAGCGACCGAGCCAGTGACTGACGAGCAGCGGATCATTGCGGTGATCGAGTGCGCATCCGACGCGGATCGAACGCTCGACGATACGATTGATGATGCCGGAGTCGGCCAAGGTGGCCGAACGTATGCAGACGGGTGCTTCCATGGCGCAGTTCCCTCAATCCATTGAGTCAAAGCTGCGTTGACCTTAGCCCCAACCCTCACGGATAGCCAACGCCGAGAAGTTACATTTGATGTGCCAGAACATGTTCTTTTGTGGGAGCGAGCCTGCTCGCGAAAGCGTCAGGCCAGTCAACGTCGATGTTGAATGACTTACCGCATTCGCGAGCAGGCTCGCTTCCACAGGGGATCTGAGGTGCGATCAGAGGGGTTGCAACGGCATGGTCAGCTCGACCCGCAAGCCATCCGCGCGGCTGTCGAAATGCAGGGCGCAGTCACAGCGCTGGACGATCGCCTGGACAATCGCCAGCCCCAAGCCGCAACCGGTGCTCTGGCCGTTGCGCCAGAAGCGCTGGGTCAGATGCTGCAAGTCATCCGGCGCAATCCCCGGGCCATGGTCACGCACGACAAAACGCACGCGGTTGCCGATGCTTTCGAGATTGACCTCGACCGCACAATCTTCAGGCGTATGGCGCAGGGCGTTGTCGAGCAGGTTGCGCAGTGCAGCAATCGCCAGCACGGCGGGCATTTGCAGCGGCGCGGCGGACAGGTCGTCCGGCACGTGCAGTCTGATCCGCAGCCGTTCACCGCCGGTGGCGTCCTGGATCGCCAGTCGGGCCACTTGCTCGGCGCTGCATTGCGAGCCGTCATCGAACGACAGGCTGCCTTCGACCCGCGCCAGCAGCAGCAACTGTTCAAGGGTGCGGTGCAGGCGATCGGCGCCCTCCTCGGCGCGGGCCAGCGATTGATCGCGGGCACTGCCGTCGGTCATGCGCGCGACTTGCAGGTGGGTCTTGATCGCCGTCAGCGGACTGCGCAGTTCATGCGCGGCGTCACCGGTCAAGCGACGTTCACGCTCGATGGTCTTGCCGATGCGCTGGAACAATTGATTCTGGGTTTCCAGCAACGGCTTCAATTCGCTGGGAAAGGCCTGCAACTGCAATGGCTCAAGGGAATCGGCATTGCGCCGCATCAGCGCCTCACGCAGGCGATTGAGTGGTGCAAGACCCTGGCCGATGCCCAGCCACAGCAGGCACAGGCAACCCAGCAAGGCCACACCGACCGGCACCGAAGCGGCGAGCAGAATCGACATGTTCAAGGCTTCGCGTTCGATCTGCCGATCCGCCGTAGTGATGCGCACATCGCCCCGGGCCAGGGTGAAACTGCGCCACGGTGCGCCGTCGATCATCTGATCGTGGAAGCCCATTTTTTCCGCTTCCAGCGCTTGTTCGGGATTGTTGTGGCTACGGGCAAGGATTTCGCCGCGCAATGAGCTGACCTGACAGGCCATCCCGCCGGGAATGTTCAGCTGTTCGGCGCTGAAGTGGGTACCCTCGCCCTTGCTCGGCAGGGTCGGCAATTGCTCGAGCAAACCAGCGACCATACGCGCGGAGGCAACCAGACGCTGGTCGAGGGAAAACATCATCTGATTGCGCAGATCGCTGAGCATCCATGCCGCCGCCAGCGCCCAGATCAACGCGAAGGCGGCGCCGAGCGTCAGGCTCAGGCGCAGGCGCAGACTCATCACTTGCCTTGCTCTCCGCCATCGGCAGGCCCGAGGCGATAGCCCAGACCACGCACGGTTTCGACAATGCCTTTGCCAAGCTTGCTGCGTAGATGATGGATATGCACGTTCAGTGCGTTGCTTTCCAGCTCGTCGTTGAAGCCGTAGACGCTGTCCTTCAATTGCTCGGTCGACAGCACCCGGCCGCGATTGTGCAGCAATGCCTGCAACAGAGACTGCTCGCGGCGCGACAGGTCCACCGGCTGCCCGGCGAGTCGGGTTTCGCGGCTGCTCGGGTCGTAGGTGAGCGCGCCGTGTTCGATCAGATTGACGCTGCGCCCGGCCACCCGGCGCAACAGGGTTTGCAGGCGAGCGAACAGTTCGCGCAGGTCGAAAGGCTTGAGCAGGTAGTCGTCGGCGCCGGCCTGCAAGCCGTCGACTCGATCAGTCACCGAATCACGGGCGGTGAGGATCAGCACGGGAATCTCCAGGCCGCTCTGCCGCAGCTGTTGCAGCAACTTGAGGCCGTCTTCGTCGGGCAGGCCGAGATCGAGCACCATCACGTCGAATTCAGCAACCTTGAGCATCGCCCGCGCTTTCGACGCGGTGTTGACGTGCTCGACGGTCAGGCCCTGAGCCGTAAGCCCGGCAACGATGCCGCTGGCGATCAGCTCATCGTCTTCGCAAACCAGTACGTGCATGGAGGCTCCATGAATAAAAACGCGAGTGAAGCAGGCGAGGATTAAGGCGCAATTATGGCGGTACATGTCGAGTTCGGGAAGCTGCACGAGCATCGCGAATTGTCATGTTCAGCAGCGGATGCCAAGCATACAGTCAAACTATTGCCAATTCGGGCTACCGATCCAGAAACACATCCAGACTTTATCGAAAACATGAGTTCATTTAGTTTCGCCCTACAACTTCAAAACCACATTCAAAAGGAACTTGAAACATGAGCAACTTGAATCACTTCGTCGCGATAGATTGGCGCTCGGGTCCTGATCGAATTTATTTTTTCTTCAAGGACACCGACACTTATTCGCGCTTTGATCTGGGAAGCAATAGCGTATCGGCAAATTACCCAGCCTCCACTGCAGGCAGCTGGGATACTTTCGATCCCTATACAAAGGATCTGCGCTTCGGTTTGACCACCACTTCGTTCGGCTGGAATGCCGGAAGTGACGAGGATATTGCATGGTTGTTCTTCTATCAGGGAACAACCCCGATGGTGTGCAAGTATGATCAGGACAAGGATAAAGTTGCCGCCTTCTACAAAGTAGCCGACTCAGCGTGGAAGCCGATTCTTCCATACTTTGACAAGATCATCGCTGGCACCTGGTTTCAACTTACCGGCCACCCCTTTCTGTTCCGATTCATTCTCAATGACGGGCACTATCTATCGTTCAACTTCAAGGCCAAGACCGTGACACGCAACCGTTTCGGCGAATATCAACTGGGCGCGCTGAAACCCTATAAAGACCGAATTATTACCGCTGCACAGAATGACCGAACACTCGCAGACAGTTACTGGTACATCTTCCTTACCAACAATGAGTATTTGACCTACAACATTCAGTCCGACCGACTGGTGTCCGGCCCCCGAACCATCAATGACGATAACTGGCCCGGCCTGCTGCGCGGCTGATTGGTCAATCCCGGCGAGGCTAGTAGGATAGGGTTAATTATCGGTTAATCGCCGCCGCCCATCCTGCACCTCACTTGCACAGGGACAAGGCTCCTCCATGCGTCATTTTTTTCTTCTGTTGGCTTTATTGATTTCCGGTCTGGCTCAGGCCGGAAACAATCCGTTCGAGTCCAAGCCGGACTTTTTACCCGTCGACAAGGCATTCGTACTGACCTCCGAGCGTCTGGAGTCGGGCGAAACCCAGCTGTTCTGGCAGATCACCGACGGCTACTACCTCTATCAGAAACGTTTGAAATTCGACGGACTGGCCGCCGACCAGCAGCCGGTGCTGCCTGAAGGCGAATCCCACAGCGATGAGTTCTTCGGCGAGCAGCCGGTGTATCGCCAAGGCCTGGAAGTGAAAATCCCGGAGGCGGCCAGCGGGCAGATCAAGGTCAGTTATCAGGGCTGTGCCGATGCCGGCCTGTGCTATCCACCGCAGACCCGGGTGATCGACCTGGGTGGCAAAGCCGCAGCAACAACGGGCGGTGAAGCGCCGGATCAGGCGTTGGCCAGCAGCCTGCAACAACGAGCGCTGGGCTGGAGCCTGCTGGTGTTCTTCGGACTTGGCCTGCTGTTGGCGTTTACCCCGTGCTCACTGCCGATGCTGCCGATTCTGGCCGGGATGATTGTCGGCAGTGGCGCCACACCGCGGCGCGGCTTTGCCTTGGCCAGCAGCTACGTGATCTGCATGGCGCTGGTCTATGCGGCGATGGGTGTGATTGCTGCGCTGCTCGGTGCGAACCTGCAGGCGTGGTTGCAAAACCCTTGGTTGCTCGGCGCATTTGCCGCCATTTTCGTGGTGCTGGCATTGCCAATGTTCGGCTTCTTCGAGCTGCAACTGCCGGTGGCCCTGCGTGATCGCCTTGAACATGCGTCGCGCAGCCGCAGCGGCGGCAGCCTGATCGGCGCCGGGGTGCTGGGCGCGTTGTCCGGTCTGTTGGTCGGGCCATGCATGACCGCGCCACTGGCCGGCGCGCTGCTGTACATCGCGCAAAGCGGTAACGCGTTGCACGGCGGTCTGATTCTGTTTGCACTGGGCATCGGCATCGGTGTGCCGCTGTTGCTGCTGGTCACCGTGGGCAACCGTTTCCTGCCGAAACCCGGCGCGTGGATGAATCTGCTCAAGGGCATATTCGGCTTCCTCTTTCTTGCCACTGCATTGTTGATGCTGCGCCCGGTACTGGATCCGTCGTTGTGGCTGGGACTGTGTGGCGCCTTGCTGTTGATCGCCGCTTACAGCGCCTGGAAACAATCCGCAGGGTTTGGCCGCGTCGCGCAGATGTTCGGCGCCCTGTCCTTGTTGCTCGGTTTGTGGGGCAGCTTGTTGGTGATCGGTGCGGCGGGCGGCAGCGAGGATCCGTATCAGCCTTTGCAGGTCTACAGCGCCGGCCCTGTCGCCAGCGCGGCGCCGACGGGTCACGATGCCTTCAGCACAATCAAGGAACCGGCCGCCCTGCAACGTGAACTCGACGCGGCCAAGGCCCAGGGTCAGTGGGTGCTGCTCGATTACTACGCCGACTGGTGTGTGTCGTGCAAAGTCATGGAAAAGAAGGTCTTCGGTGAGGCCAAGGTCATGCAGACCCTGAGCGACGTGCGCCTGCTGCGCCTGGATGTGACCGCCGACAACCCTGCCAGCCGCGAGCTGCTCAGTCGCTATAAAGTGCCGGGGCCACCGACGTTCATCTGGATCGGCGCTGACGGCGAAGAACGCCGCAGCCAGCGCATCACCGGCGAGGTCGATGCCGACACCTTCCTGCAACGCTGGTCCGCCACCCGAGACGCCAACTGATGCTGACGTTCACCCTCGGCACCTTCGCCATCGCGCTCAACCACCTGCTGCTGATCAGTGCTCTGGCGCTGGCGACATTTGTCGGCTGGCGAGTGGCCAAGCGCGGCGGAGATAACCCCGAGTCAGCGCTGTTCAGCCTGTTTTTGCTGGGCATGCTCGCGGCGCGCGTTGCGTTTGTCGCGCTGTACTGGTCGCACTATCGCAATGACCCGTGGCAGATCATCGATCTGCGCGACGGTGGTTTCCTCGCCTGGCCCGGAGTGATCGTGCTGCTGCTGGCGGCGTTGTATCGCGGCTGGCGCCGGCCCGCTTTGCGTCGACCGTTGGGTTTCGGTGTGGTCAGCGGCGTGGCGTTCTGGCTGCTTGCCACCCTGTCGCTGAATATCTACGAACAGGGTACTCGCCTGCCGGATATATCCCTGCGCAACGCCGCTGGCGAAACCATCAAGCTCAGTGAGTATCAGGGCGGGCCGCTGGTGATCAACCTGTGGGCGACTTGGTGCCCGCCGTGCCGGCGAGAAATGCCGGTGCTGGAGAATGCCCAGCAACAGCGTCCTGACCTGACATTTCTGTTCGTCAATCAGGCCGAGAGCATGCAAAGCGTGGCGACGTTCCTGGAAACCCAGGGCCTGAGCCTGAACAACGTGCTGTTCGACCGCCGCGGCCGTCTCGGTCAGGCCGTGGGTTCCATGGCGTTACCGACTACGCTGTTCTATAGCCCGGACGGTCGCTTGCTGACCAGTCACCTCGGTGAACTGTCGAACGCCAGCCTCGCCCGCGCCCTGGAAACCTTCGACACTTCGCCTTCAAGCCCGAATCAGGCCGTTGCCCCGGCCAACTCTGCAAGGAAACTGCCATGCCCCGCCTCCGCCACCTGCTGACGCTGACCCTGGGCACTGCCCTGCTGCACTTGCCGTCGGTGCAGGCTGCTGAAGAACTGCCCGCCGCAATCAAAAAGATCGAAGCCAAGGGCGCGAAAATCGTCGGCCAGTTCGACGCCCCCGATGGCCTGCGCGGGTACGCGGCGCAATACCAGAACCGCGGCATGGCGCTGTACCTGACCCCGGACGGCAAACACGTCGTGGTGGGTAACCTGTACGACGCCGACGGCAAGGACCTGAGCAGCGAGCCGTTGCAGAAACTGGTCTACGCGCCGATGTCCAAGGAAGTCTGGGGCAAGTTCGAGGCGAGCAACTGGATTCAGGACGGCAACAAGGATGCACCGCGCACGGTGTACCTGTTCAGCGATCCGAACTGCCCGTACTGCAACATGTTCTGGGAACAGGCACGGCCATGGGTCAAGGCCGGCAAAGTGCAGTTGCGCCACATCATGGTCGGCATCATCCGCGAAGACAGCCCGGGCAAATCAGCCGCGCTGCTGGCGGCGAAAGACCCGGCCAAGGCCCTGGAAGATCACGAAAAGGCCGGCAAGGGCAGCGCGCTCAAGGCCTTGAAAGACATTCCGGTCGCCGTGCAAAACAAACTCGCGGCCAACATGCAGTTGATGGAAGACCTCGAACTCCAGGCCACCCCGGCGATTTTCTATATGGATGACAAAGGCGAACTGCAACAGCAGCAAGGCGCGCCATCGCCGGACAAGCTGGTGAAGATTCTCGGGCCTAAGTAGCCTTCACAAGCACTGACCGATGCGGGTCTGTCAGTACTCACACCGCTCGATAATGTCCTGCAAGTGCTCGGTGTTTCCCTGTTCCGTGAGAAAGCTTGTCACCTCAGCGCACCACGCTTGGTCTGAAGGAATACCGGCCCAAGCGTGCGTCCCCGCCCAATGCCAGGGACGGTCGTCAAACGTATTGATCAGCGCCTGATTGAATGTGTGAACGTTGAACTTGGGGTTTCTCGCGTTTTGCAACATCAACGAACTGAACACGCGTTGTTGCGTTGCTTCGCATGGTTTGATTTGCTGGGCTTTGGTCGAGCTCAGGACAATGAAATCAGGTTTGACACCTTCATCGAGCGCGGCCTGCAATCGGTAATGTCCATCGATGACCACGTAAGAACAAATTCCGCCCACATACCAGAGCAGGATCGGCGGCAAGCTGTCCTCCCTGGCTTTTTTGCGCCACCATTTGAGGCGACCTGCGAAAGGGTCCACCGTGTGCAGCCCGATCAAGTGCCCCAAACCCCAATCAAGCCAATGCACGGTGTGCGGTTGCACGTTGTCGAGAATGCCCTCGCCGCGCGCGTACCAGTTGGGCAGATGGCTGGACGCCTCGGCCGGGGTGGAAAAATACCAGCCATCCGGACCGGCAACGGGTTTGTATCGGCTGACTGCTGGCAATAAAGGGCGCGCCACCCAGTGGCCGGGATAGAGAAAGTCCGCCTGATTGTTCATCAACTGGTTGATGAAATAGCGACACCAGCGCGGGAAGCGCTCTTCGACGGGTAATTCAAAGTGCTCCTGGACGTCGGCCGAATCGATGGGTGGCACGGGTGACGATTCCAGTTGAACGGGCCTCGGATTGCGAACCAGCCAAGCACCGTAATATGAGGTGGCAATGGTCGCCCAGAAGAGTGGGCTTCCATTGAGCATCAACTTCATCCGCCCGTTGTTGCCACTTTGCAGATGAAGCAGCGGTTTGCTTGATTTCGGTCGGTTGACCTCAATACTCAACCCAACCCACTTGTCCTCGAGATCCTTGAGGTCACGCCACCAGAACTGTTGCACGTCATTCCCTTATCAAATGCTCTTGTAGATGAGTTTCACACTCGCGATTGTATGGTGCCCTGAGAGGCCCCTTCGCGAGCAGGCTCGCTCCCACAATGGAATGCGATTAACTGTGGGAGCGAGCCTGCTCGCGAATGAAGCTCACTCGGTCTAGCGGTTGCGCTCGGCCAGAAACGCCAGCAGTGCCTCAGTGACAAACCCGGGATTCTCCAGATTGGAGATATGCCCCGCCTCCGGTACCAGCACGCACGGGCAACCGATCAATTCAGCCATTTCCCGTGCTTCCGACGGTGGCCGTGGTTTGTCCTGATCGCCGCACAGCACCAGCGTCGTCGCCGGGTTCAGCTCGCCCAGGCGTGGCAACAGATCGTCGCGGCCAAACGTGATGCGTCCCATCGGTACGATGCTTTCGCGCAGACGCTCGGGCGAATAGCCCTGCAGTTTTGCGCGGAAGCCCTGATACAGCGCCGAGTGCGGGTCGATACCCGGGCGGAAGAAGATCGGTACGACGATGTCGAGCAGTTGTTCGGAGATGCTGCCGCTGTCTTCGATCTGCTTGAACAACGAGAAGTAATACTGCCGGGTCGGTTCCGGCTCGACGCCGACGTAGGTGTCCATCAGCACCAGACCGCTGACACGTGGCGGCGCGGACAGTGCCAGGCGCGCGCCCCACATGCCGCCGACCGACAGCCCGACCAGAGTCACGCGGTCGATATCGAGGTGATCGAGCAAGGCCTGTGCCTGACGGGCAATGTCGTCCAGCGATGTGGTGCCTTCAGGCAACTTGCCGGACTCGCCATGCCCCCACAGATCCAAGGCAATGACGCGATAGTGCGGGGTCAGCGCGGCGATCTGCGGCGCCCACATCGCCTGGTCCCACAGGTAGCTGCCGGCCAGCAACACGGCCGGGCCGGTGCCTTGATCAATGTAGTGCAGTGCTTGTCCGTCAACCGTGAAAAAGGGCATCGACCACCTCCGCGAGAAAAAACAGAACCGGCAGACTGAGCTGCCGGTTAATGATCGTCAAGGATGGAAATGTACAGACGCTATTCGCGAGCAGGCTCGCTCCCACAGGGGATTTGTGTTCACCACAGATCCCGTGTGGGAGCGAGCCTGCTCGCGAAGAGGCCGGCCCAGACGCCGAAGAACTACAACCCCTCCAACTCCGCCATCAGATCATTCAACCGATCAACCTTCTCCTCGGTAATATCACTGGCCGCCAATCCATCAATGTACTCAGCCAGTTCCTCTACCGTGCTGCACTCGAACATCGCGCGCAGCGGCACGTTGCGTTGCAGGGCTTTCTGTACCCGCGATGCAATTTGCGTAGCCAGCAGCGAATGCCCGCCCAGTTCGAAGAAATTGTCGCGCACGCCGACCTTTTCCACTTTCAGCACCTCAGCCCAGATATCAGCCAGGGTCTGTTCCAGCTCGTTGCGCGGCGCTACATAATCCGCACTCTGCAACTGACCGATCTCCAGCGTTGGCAAGGCTTTGCGGTCGAGTTTGCCGTTGGCATTCAGGGGCATCTGCTCCAGCCATAGCCAGTGCAGCGGCACCATGTATTCCGGCAGTTCGGTGCGCAGGCGTTGCTTGATCCGTTCCAGACGCTCTCCCGGATTGAGCGCTGCATCGGCCGCGACCAGGTAGCCCACCAGATGCTTGCCGTTGACGCCTTCCTGCACACCCACCGCCGCGTCGCGCACTTCCGGTTGTTCATGCAGGCGCGCTTCGATTTCACCGAGCTCGATACGGTAACCGCGAATCTTCACTTGATGATCGACGCGGCCGACGTATTCCAGCACGCCGTCGGTGCGGCGCCGTGCCAGGTCACCGGTGCGGTACAGGCGTTCGCCCGGCGCGCCGAACGGATTCGGCACAAACACCGGCGCGGTGCGCAGCGGATCGCTGACGTAGCCGCGACCGACACCGATGCCAGCCACGCACAGTTCACCCACCGCGCCCAAAGGCACCAGTTCCAGCGCGCCATCGACCAGGAACAGCAAGTTATTGTCGGTCGGCGTGCCGATCGGCAAGTAACTGCCGCGCGTTGAAGCCATGTCGACACGGAAGAACGCCACGTCATCCGAGCATTCCGCCGGGCCGTAAGCATTGACCAGACCAATGTCCGGGTAACGCAGCAGCCATTGATGGGCCAGTTCCGGCGGCATCGCTTCGCCGGTGGGCAGCATCCAGCGCAAACCATCAAGGCTCATGTGATCAGCGGCGAGCATGCCCTGAATCAGCGACGGCACACTTTCCAGCACGGTGATGCCCTGCGCCTGTACATGCGCCAGCAGACCTTGCGGATCGTGGGCAATCGCATTCGGTACGATGTCGACCCGCGCGCCGAACAACGGCGCGGCAAGGAACTGCCAGACGGAAATGTCGAAGCTTTGCGAGGCGGTCTGCGCGATCACATCGGCCGCGCTCAAGTCGAGGTACGGGCGTTTGCTCAACTGGTTGTTGAGCATGCCGCGCTGCTCGACCATCACGCCTTTTGGCAGGCCGGTCGAACCCGAGGTGTAGATCACATAGGCGAGATTGTCCGGGCCACTGTGGATGCCCGGATTGTGCGTCGCTGCGGCCGACGCCTGGACCTCTTCCCACACCAGCAGGCGCGGGCGATTCGAACAGCCAAACTCTTCGAGCAAGGTCTGCGCCTGCTCAAGGCAGGCTGCGCTGCACACCAGCAACGGCGTGCGGCTCAGCTCGATGATGCGGCTCAGGCGCTGGCTCGGCAGACCCGGGTCCAGCGGCAGGTAACCGGCACCGGCCTTGAAGCTGCCGATGATCATGCCGAGCAGGTCGAGATTACGCTCGGCCAGCAGCGCCACCGGTTGATCCATGCGCACGCCGGCAGCGACCAGGGCATGGCCGAGGCGGTTGGCGTTGTGGTTCAGTTCGGCATAGCTCAATTGCTCCTCGAGGCAACTGGCGGCGATGCGCTGCGGATGCGCTTCAACCTGCGCTTCGAACAACGCCACGTAGCTTTGCTCCAGCGGATAGTCGTGGCCGCTCTGGTTGCAACCGTGCAACAGGAAGTCGCGTTCTTCGTCGCCCAATAGCGGCAAATCGGCCATGTCGCCATGGAAGCCGTCGACCAGCGCCAGCAGCAGGCGCTTGAACTCACTGAGCATGCGCTCGACCGTCGACTCGTCGAAGTAACGCTGGTCATACGACAAATGCAGGCCAAGGTCATCGCCCGGGTAACACACCGCCGTCAGCGGGAAGTTGGTATGGGTGCGACCGGAATCCGAGGTCGCATTAAGGCTCTGTGCACGATCAAGCACCGAGACTTCCACCGGGGCGTTTTCGAAGACGAAGAGGCTGTCGAACAGCGGCTGGCCTTTGGGCAATTCGCTCTGTTCCTGGATATTCACCAGCGGCAGATATTCGTACTCGCGCAGTTGCATGTTGCTGTCGAGCAAAGCGCTGAGCCATTGACGCACGCTGCTGCGCTGATCGTCCGCCGGCATCTTCACGCGCAGGGCGATGCTGTTGATGAACAGGCCGACGGTGCGTTGCATTTCCGGCATGTCCACCGGCCGCCCGGCCACGGTGACGCCGAAGAGCACGTCGCGATCGCCGCTCAGGCGTCGCAGGACTAATGCCCACGCAGCCTGGGCGAAAGTGTTGACGGTCAGTTGATGTGCCTGCGCCAATTCCCGCAGCCGTGCACCGTCCTCGACATTGAGGCGGGTGTAACGGTCGCCGACGATCATGCCGCCGCTTTCACCGGCGTGTTCGCGCAGGAACGGCCGGTCGCTCGGGATCGGCGTAGTACGCTCGAACCCCTGCAGATTCTGCCGCCACCACTGCCGCGCCTCGGCCAGGCTCTGGCGTTGCAGCCAGCCGATGTAGTCGCGATAACGCGGCGGCACGCTCAACTGCGCTTCACGACCTTCACCGAGGGCGGTGTAGATCTCGAAGAAGTCGTTCATCAGCAGAGAACGGCACCAGGCGTCGATGAGGATGTGGTGGTTGCTCATCATGAACCAGTAGCGCGCCGCGCCGACCTTGATCAGGCGCAGGTGAAACGGCGCCTGATTGAGCAGATCGAACCCGGCTTCGCGCTCGCTTTTCAGCAGCGCTTGCAGCTGTGGTTCCTGCTCGGTTTCGGCGACGGCGCTCCAGTCCAGATACTCGATCGGCGTGCGCCCCGGCGTGTGAATCACTTGCAGCATGTCTTCGCCAACGTTCCAGCAGAACGAAGCGCGCAATGCTTCATGACGAGCGACCACCGCTTGCCAGGCCTGGGCGAAACGCTCGGGGTCGAGCTCGCTGTTGATGCGATATCGATCCTGCATGTAGTACAGACCGGTGCCCGGCTCGAGCAAGGTATGCAGGAGCATGCCTTCCTGCATCGGCGTCAGCGGATAGACATCTTCGATGTGCGCGGCCGGCACCGGCAGCGCATCGAGTTGCGCCTGAGTCAGTTTCGCCAGCGGGAAGTCCGACGGTGTCAGGCCGCCGGCCTCGTCTTGCAGACAATGGGCGATCAGGCTTTGCAACTCACCGAGGTAGGCGGCGGCCAGATCGTTAATGGTTTGCGCCTCGTAACGCTCGGCACTGAAAGTCCAGCGCAGCAGCAGTTCACCACCGTAAACCTGACTGTCGACGCTCAGCTCGTTGGGCAACGGCGCCTGCGGATCGTGGGCTGCACCGATTGGCTCATCGAGAGGACGGAACAGCGCATCGCTGCCGAAGCTCTGGTCGAACTGGCCGAGGTAATTGAAAGTGATCGGCGCCTGCGGCAGCGCAGCCATGCTCTGGCGGCAGCCGTCATCGGCCAGATAACGCAACACGCCATAACCGAGACCTTTATGCGGAACGGCGCGCAATTGTTCTTTGATCGCCTTGATCGAAGCGCCCTGCCCGGCGGCCTCTTCGATGTTGTGCGGGGTGAGGCGCAGTGGATAGGCGCTGGTGAACCAGCCGACGGTGCGGGTCAGATCAATCTCGTCGAACAGGGTTTCGCGACCGTGGCCTTCCAGTTGAATCAGTGCCGAGGGCTGGCCGCTCCAGCGGCACAGCACCCGAGCCAGCGCGGTCAGCAGCAGGTCGTTGACCTGAGTGCGATAAGCGCTCGGTGCCTGTTGCAGCAACTGCCGGGTGCGCTCGGCGTCGAGGCGTACGCTGATGGTTTGCGCATGGCGATTCTGCCTGCCGCCCTGCGGGTGTTCGCAAGGCAGATCGGCGCTTGGCCCGGCCAGTTGCGCTTGCCACCAACCGAGTTCTTCACGCAGGGATTCGCTGCCGGCGTAGGCCTGCAAACGCGCGGCCCAGTCCTTGAAGGCGCTGGTTTTCGCCGGCAGTTTCAGCGGCTGCGCAGCGTCGAGCTGGCGATAGGCGGTTTGCAGATCATCCAGCAGCACGCGCCAGGAAACGCCGTCGACCACCAAGTGGTGGATGGCGATGAACAGGCGTTGCTGAACATCCGCAACATCGACCAGCACCGCGCGCAGTAACGGGCCGTTTTGCAGATTCAGGCTGCGTTGCGCGTCGGCGAACAGGGCTTCGCACCGGTCCAGCGACTCGACGCTGACTTGCCTGAGCACATCCTCATTCGTCAGTGCTTGATGCGTTGCTTGCCATGCATCATCGGTTTCAGTGAAACGCAGACGCAGCGCATCGTGCTGCTCGATCACGGCCAGCAAGGCTTGCTGCAATCGTTGCGGCTCGAGGCGCGCGGTCGGTTCCAGCAACAGCGCCTGATTCCAGTGCTGGCGCTGGGGAATGACCGTATCAAAGAACCAGTGCTGAATCGGCGTCAGGCGCGATTCGCCGTCCACCCGACCTTGCTCGGCCGTCACTTGCTGGGTGCGACTGGCAACGGCGGCGAGCGTCTGCACGGTCTGATGCTGGAACAGGTCGCGCGGGCTGAAATGAATGCCCTGCTGACGCGCGCGGCTGACCACTTGAATCGACAGAATCGAGTCACCGCCGAGTTCGAAGAAGTTATCGTTGAGGCCGACCTGCTTGACGTTAAGCACATCGCACCAGATCTGCGCCAGGGTCTGCTCCAGCTCATTGCTTGGCGCCACATAGTCCTGACGATTCAACTCGGGATCGGGCGCCGGCAAGGCGCGGCGGTCGAGTTTGCCGTTGGCGGTCAGCGGCATGCTTGCCAGCAGCATCAGCTGGGTCGGCACCATGTAGTCCGGCAGTTGCGCCTTGAGGTGCGACTTGAGCGCTTCGCGCAGTTCAGCCTGTTGCGCTTCGCCGTGTCCGGCGACATCGGTAACGAGGTAACCCACCAACTGCTTGCCACTCGGCGCATCCAGCGCCAGCACCACCGCTTCGCGGATCGAAGGGTGATCGAGCAGGCGCGTTTCGATTTCGCCCAGCTCGATGCGGAAGCCACGGATTTTCACTTGATGGTCAATCCGGTCCAGATACTCGACCAGACCATCGGCACGCTGGCGCACCAGGTCGCCTGTGCGGTACATGCGCCCGCCTTCAGCGGCAAACGGGTCAGCGACAAAACGCTCGGCGCTGATGCCCGGACGGTCGTGATAGGCCTGAGCCAGACCGGCGCCGCCGACAAACAATTCACCGGTCGCGCCTTGCGGCACCAAGGCCAGATCGGCGTCGAGAATGTACGCGACCCGCGCGCCGATCACGCTGCCGATCGGCACACTGCCAGCGCCCTCTTCCAGTACCTGCGGCGCCAGACTGGCCAGCGGCATGACCACGGTTTCAGTCGGGCCGTAGGCGTTGAAGAACTGCGCTGGCTGGAACGCCGCGCGGATGCGCTGCAGATGCTCGCCGGTCAGCGCTTCACCGCCGGTGATGATCATGCGCACCGGCAGGACTTCATTCTGCGTGGCAAGGAACTGCGCCAACTGGCTGCCGTAGCTCGGCGTGAAGCCGAGGACGTTGATCCGATGCGCACGAATCAAGCCGCAGATTTCTTCCGCGTCCCACTGCCCTTGCGCCCGCAGCACCACCTGCGCACCGCTGAGCAGCGGCACCAGCAAACGTTCGGTGGCGGCGTCGAAGTTGATCGAATAGAAATGCAGTTCACAGTCGTCCGGGCGCATGCCGAACCGTTCGATCACGGCCTGACAGTGCATGGCAATTTCGCCGTGGGAGACCACCACGCCTTTCGGTTTGCCGGTCGAGCCCGAGGTGTAAATCAAGTAGGCCTGATGCTGCGGCAGGCTGATAAACGGCAGCTCGCTGGCCGGGTAGTCGGCCAATCCCGGGCTGTCATCTTCCAGACACCAGCGCGCCACGTCTGACGGCAAGTCACCCAGGGCCTGAAACATCGCCCGATCGCTGAGCAGCAAACCGATGCGGCTGTCTTCGATCATGTAATGCAGACGGTCGAGCGGGTACTCCGGATCCAGCGGCACATAGGCGCCGCCAGCCTTGAGAATCGCCAGCAGGCCGATGACCATTTCCAGCGAACGCTCCAGCGCCAGACCGACCCGCACTTGCGGGCCGACGCCGCGCTCACGCAGCGCCCAGGCCAGACGATTGGCCCGGGCATCGAGTTCGGCGTAGCTCAGGGTCTGCCCAGCGAAAGTCAGTGCTGGTGCGTCTTTGCGCGCCAGTGCCTGTTCGGCAAACAGATGATGGATGCACTGGTCGAGACGATGTTCGCCCGGCTCGACGCCAAGGCTGTCGAGCAGGTGCTGTTGCTCGGTGTTGTCGAGCAACGGCAGTTCGCTGAGGCGTTGCTGCGGATCAGCGATCAACGCTTCAAGCAGGTTGCGCCAATGCCTGGCCATGCGTTCGATGGTCGGTTCGTCGAACAGATCGGTGCTGTAAGTCAGGCAGCAGCCGAGGCGATGGTCGAGGTCGGTGACTTCCAGATTGAGATCGAATTTGGTCGCCCGCGCATCGTTGGCCAGATACTCGACAGTCATCCCAGCGAGGGTGCGGCTCTGCTGGAATTCCCAGCGCTGCACGTTGCACATCACCTGGAACAGCGGGTTGTAAGCCGCGCTGCGTGGCGGCTGCAAGGCTTCGACCAAATGATCGAACGGCAGATCCTGATGGGCCTGGCCTTCGATCACGGTGTGGCGCACCTGCTCGAACAGTTCGCCGACCGACATCTGCCCGTCGAGCTGGCAACGCAGCACCTGGGTGTTGAGAAACGCCCCGATCAGCCCTTCACTCTCCGGGCGGATGCGGTTGGCCACCGGTGCGCCGATGCGCAGATCGGTCTGGCCGCTGTAGCGGTAGAGCAATGTGGCGAGCGCGGCGGTCATGGTCATGAACAGGGTCAGACCGTTTTGCGCATTGAACGCCCGCACCCGCGCAGCGAGATCGTCGCTCAGATCGAAACGGAACAGCTCGCCCTGATGGCTCTGCACCGGTGGACGCGGACGGTCGCCGGGCAGTTCCAGCAGCGGGTGTTCGCGACCGAGTTGCGCGGTCCAGTAATCGAGCTGGCGCTGGCGCTCGCCGGACTCCAGCCACTGACGCTGCCAGATGCTGTAGTCGAGGTATTGCACCGGCAGCGGCTCGAGCGGTGATTCGCGCTCATCGACGAACGCTTCATACAGCGCGCTGAGTTCACGGGCAAAGATGTCCATCGCCCAGCCTTCGGTGACGATGTGGTGCAAGGTCAGGACGAAGTAATGCTCGTGCTCGGCAGTCTTGACCAGGCAGGCACGCAGCAACGGACCGGTTTCCAGATCGAACGGCTGGTGCGCTTCTGCATCGGCCAGTTGTTGCACTTGTTGCTCCCGGACTTCTGCCGGCAGGCTCGAGAAATCCTTCCAGCCCATGCGCACGCCGGTCTCGGCATGCACCTGTTGGCGGGCGACGCCGTCAACGCTGGGGAACGTAGTGCGCAGGGTTTCGTGGCGCAGGATCAGTGCCTGCAACGCCGCCTCGAAATGCTCGACATGCAGCGCGCCGCGCAAGCGCGCCATGCCGCCGACGTTGTAAGCCGGGCTGTCCGGTTCCATCTGCCAGAGGAACCACATGCGCTGCTGCGAATAGGACAGCGGCACCGCTTGGCTGCGGTCGATTTTTGCGATCGGCAACTGTTGGTTGGTGCGGCCGCTGACCTGGATCAGGCGAATCTGTTCGGCGTATTCGCCCAGTTCGCTGTGCTCGAACAGTGTGCGCAGCGGCAGTTCGACGTCACAGGCCTGACGTGTGCGCGAAATGATTTGCGTGGCCAGCAGCGAGTGACCGCCGAGGGCGAAGAAATCATCACGCAGGCCAACCTGCTTCAGACCGAGCACTTCGCGCCAGATCGCGGCGATTTGTTGCTCCAGTTCGCTGACCGGTTCGACGTGTTCACGCACCTGCCATTGCGGTTCGGGCAAGGCGCGGCGGTCGAGTTTGCCGCTGGGACTCAGCGGCATCGCGTCAAGGCGCAAAAGTTGCGCCGGGACCATGTATTCCGGCAGCTCAGCGGCCAAAGCGTTCTTCAGTCGAGCGATTTGTTCGTCGGCATTTTCCTGCGCATCGCTCGCCGTGAAGTAGCCGATCAGTTGCCCACCGGCAGCGGTTTCGCGCACCAGCACCACGGCTTGGGCGACGCCATTTTGCGCCAGCAGTCGCGCCTGGATTTCTTCCGGTTCGACGCGAAAGCCGCGCAGTTTGACCTGCTGATCGAGACGGCCGAGGTATTCGATCACGCCATCAGCGGTCCAGCGCGCACGGTCGCCGGTGCGGTACAAACGGGCACCCTGCTCGCCCAGTGGATCGACGACAAAACGCTCGGCGGTCAACGCCGGACGCCCCAGATAACCACGCGCCAGACCGATGCCGCTGATGCACAACTCGCCCGCCACGCCCGCCGGCACTGGATTGAGATCGGCATCGAGAATGCGGCAGACCACATTGCCCAGCGGCCGGCCAATCGGCGAGCGCTCACCATCGACAGTTGTGCAGTGCCAATGAGTGACGTTGATTGCGGTTTCAGTCGGCCCGTAACGGTTGTGCAATTGCACCGCTGGCAATTGCGCCAGTACCCGGTTGCGCAGCTCGGCGGGCAAGGCTTCACCGCCGGAAAACAGCCGGCGCAGGCTGGTGCATTCGGCACTCAGCGGCTCGTCGATGAACAGCGCCAGCAGCGGCGGGACGAAGTGCAGCGTGGTCACGCCGTATTGCTGAACCAGTTGCGCGATGCGATGCGGGTCGCGGTGCTCGCCGGGGGCGGCAAGCAGCAGACGCGCGCCGGTGATCAGCGGCCAGAAGCATTCCCACACCGAGACGTCGAAACTGATCGGCGCTTTTTGCATCAGCACGTCGGTTTCGTCGAGACGGTAAGTGTCCTGCATCCATTGCAGGCGCTCGGCCAGCGCGGCGTGGGTGTTGCCGACCCCTTTCGGTTGCCCGGTGGAACCCGATGTGTAAATCACGTAGGCGAGGTTGTCGCCGTGCAGTCGCAGTCCCGGTGCCTGGCTCGGCCATTTATCCAGGTGCAGCGCATCCATGGCGATCACGCTGACGCCATCGCTGGCCGGCAGACGCTCGAGCAATTGCGTCTGGGTCAGGAGCAATTCGACGCCACTGTCGCGGAGCATGTACGCGAGACGTTCGGCCGGATAATCCGGATCAAGCGGCACATAGGCGCCGCCGGCCTTGATGATCGCCAGCAGACCGATCAGCAGTTGCGGCGAACGCTCGGCGGCGATGGCCACGCACACGTCCGGGCCAACGCCTTTGTCGCGCAGGTAATGGGCGAGCCGGTTGGCTTGCGCGTGCAGCTCGGCAAAATCCAGACTACCGCCGTCCCACACCAGCGCGGTGCGTTGCGGGGTGTTGCGCAATTGTTGCTCGAGCAGTTCCGGCAGCCATTGTTGCGCCGGGGTGCACGGAGCGACGCTCCAGTCCTTCTGCTGATTCTGCTCGCTGGCCGTCAGCAAGCGCAGATCGCCGATGGCCTGCTTTGGCTGTTCGCAGACCTCGCTGAGCAGATTATGGAAATGCTCGGCCAGGCGCTCGATGGTCGTGGCGTCGAACAGTTCGCTGGCGTAGTCGAAGGACAAGCTCAGGCGACCGTTGCGATCCTCTTCGCTGTGCAATTGCAGATCGAACTTGGCCTCGCGGCTGTGCCACGGCAGTTCTTCGGCGAGCAGACCCGGCAGGCGCTTGAGCGCACTGAGGTCGCGCTGCTGATGGTTGAACATGACCTGGAACAGTCCCTGTTCGCGGGCCTGCGGGAAAGCTTCGAGCAGTTGTTCGAACGGTAGATCCTGATTGGCCTGGGCGCCGAGTGCGGCTTGGCGGGTCTGGTTCAGCAACTCGGCAAATGTCAGGCGCGAATCGATTTGCGCACGCAACACCTGGGTATTGATGAAGAAGCCGATCAGGCTTTGGGTTTCCAGGCGCGGACGGTTGGCGTTGGGCACGCCGATGCGAATGTCGCGCTGACCACTGTAGCGGTGCAGCAAACTTTGCAACGCAGCGAGCAGAAGCATGAACGGCGTGGCTTCGTGAGCCTGCGCGGTCTGGCGGATCGCCTCGCTGAGTTTGCTACTCAAGCGCACGTTGTAGCGTGCGGCGCTGTGGTTGTGTCTGGCCGAGCGCGGGTGATCGGTGGCCAGTTCCAATGGCGGATGTTCTTCGCCCAACTGCGCTTTCCAGTACGCCAGTTGCCGCTCGCCCTCGCCTTGCGCCAACCATTGCCGCTGCCAGTTGCCGTAATCGGCGTAATGCGTGGGCAGCGCTGCCAGTGTCGCCGGCGCACCTTGGGTAGCCGCCGCGTAGAGACGCGAGAATTCATCGAGGAGGATATTCAGCGACCAGCCGTCAGCGATGATGTGGTGCAGGGTCACCAGCAGTTGATGTTCTTCGTCATCGAGACGCACCAGTGTCACCGACAGCAGCGGGCCTTTTTCCAGATCGAACCGAGTGCGCGCCTCGTCTTCGCGAATCTGCTCGGCACGGGCTTCACGCTCGGCCATTGGCAGGTCGCTGATGTCGATCAGTTGCAGGTTGAATTCGGCATCAGCGAGCACTTGCTGCAATGCCACGCCGTCGCGCTCGAAGAAACGTGTGCGCAAAGATTCGTGGCGTTCGATCAGTTGCTGGAAGCTGGCGCGCAGGGCGTCTTCATCCAGTTCGCCACGCAAGCGCAGGCCGCCGGGAATGTTGTAGGCGCTGCTCTGTGGATCGAGTTGCCAGGTGATCCACAGACGGTTTTGTGCCAGCGACTGCGGCATCGGCTCACTGCGCGACAAGGTGCTGATCGGACCTTGAGCGCTGCCGCCGTCCTGTTTTAGCTGCGCCACAGCGGCGGCGAAAGCGCAGAGGGTTGGCGCTTCGAACAGCAGGCGCAGGCTCAGCTCGACACCGAGTGCTTCGCGAACCCGCGCCACCACTTGCGTGGCAGCGATCGAGTTGCCGCCGAGCAGAAAGAAATGGTCGTCGCCACTGACCTGCTTGACGTTGAGTTGCTCGGCCCAGATTTGCCCGATCAACGCTTCAAGATCCGAAGTGCTGCTGGTCGCGGTTTCCGTTGCCGCTGTGATCGAAGGGAACAGCGCGTAACTGTCGAGGCTGCCATCAGCCAGACGATTGCGGCACGCCGAGCGCTGCAGTTTGCCGCTGGAGGTTTTCGGCAACGCGCCCGGATTGAGCAGCACCACCACGCTTGGCGCCTCCTGATACGCCTCGGCCACGGCTTGGCGAATGGCTTTGATCAGCGCATCTGGCGCGAGGATTTTCTGCACGCTGCGGCTGATTTCCGCAGCAATGCCGATGCCCTCTTCGCCGTTGTGAGTGACCGCGAACGCCGCCACGCGGCCCTTGCGCACCACTTCGACTTCGCGCTCGACGGTCTGCTCGATGTCCTGCGGGTAGAGGTTATGGCCACGGACGATGAGCATGTCTTTCAGGCGCCCGGTGACGAACAACTCGCCCGCACGGATAAAACCCAGGTCGCCGGTGCGCAACCAGGTGCGGCCGGCGTGCTGCACGAAGGTCTTGGCGCTGGCTTCGGGGTTGCGCCAGTAACCGTGGGCGATGCTCGGGCCGGCGGCCCAGACTTCGCCGACGGCGTTATCGGCGAGTTCTTCGAGGGTATTCGGTTCGACGATCAGCACCGCGTGCTCAGGCTGGCTGATGCCGCAGCTCATGATCGCGCTGCCGTCGCCCGGCTCGGCGCGGTTTTGCGCCAGCGCCTGATCGTCCACACGCAGCGCCGGGATGCCGTTGCCGCGCGGTGTGCCAGCGACAAACAGGGTCGCCTCGGCCAGACCGTACGAGGCCATGAAGCTGTTGTCGCTGAAACCGCAGGCGGCGAATTTCTCGGCGAAGCGCTCGAGGGTGTCGAGGCGGATCGGCTCGGAGCCGGAATAGGCCACGCGCCATCGACTCAGATCGAGGCGCTCAAGGGCCGATTCGCTGACCCGCTCACTGCACAAGCGATAGGCGAAATCCGGGCCGCCGCTGATGGTGCCGCCGTACTCGGCAATCGCTTCCAGCCAGCGCAACGGCCGGCCGAGGAAGTACGCCGGCGACATCAGAATGCACGGCACGCCGCTGAAAATCGGTTGCAGCAGACCACCGATCAAACCCATGTCGTGGTACAGCGGCAACCAACTGACGATGACGTCGTCCGGATTGACGTCGATCCCGAAACCGCGACGGATCAGCAGTTCGTTGGCGACCAGATTGCCATGGCTGACCTGCACACCCTTGGGCAGCGCGGTGGAGCCAGAGGTGTATTGCAGAAAGGCGATGTGCTCGGCCGGCAGGCTCGGTTCAACCCACTGTTCGGCCAGTGCGCTGTCGAGGGTGTCGACACACAACAGCGGCGGCGCGCCGTCGATTTGTTGCAAGGCATCGCGCAGGTCGGCGCTGGTCAGCAACAGCGTGGGCTCGGCGTCGGCGATGATCGACAGCAAACGCTCCTGATGATGACGACGCGCGGATTCCGGCGGATAGGCCGGCACCGCAATCACACCGGCATACAGGCAACCGAAAAACGCCGCGACGTAATCCGCGCCACTGGGAAACAGCAGCACCGCACGCTCACCGAATCCAGCCTGAGCCTGCAACGCAGCGGCGATGGTGCGCGCGCGTTGATCGAGTTCGCGATAGCTGAGCACCACAGCCTGCTCCGGGTTTTCGGCGAGAAAACGCAAGGCCAGTCGGTCCGGCGTCAGGGCCGCGCGACGCTTGAGGGCATGGACCAGGGTGCTGGGAAGTTCGAACGCGTCGGTCATGAGGTTTCCTGCCTGAATTCGGCTTGCAAGTGGAATCGGGTGGCTGCGTCACACCTGTCGAGAGGCGTGCGGGGCGCGGTCTGTGCCGACCGCGCAAGGCATCGGAATGCGCTGAGGCCGGGGATCTGCACCCGGGCCATTCACCAATGAGAACGGATGGAGTGGGGAAATAATTAGTCGGCAGGCGCGACGTCCAGCGGGGCTGGGGTGCGGCGGCGTGTCGCAGTTGGCAAAACACATCGCCTTACAGCAATACCTCTCTTTCTCATTTGACAATCATTATCATTCAACATAATTTGTCGCTCGATGTGTAGGACGGCGCCGTCCCCCGAGGCCCTCCCACTAACCTATTGGCAGCAAGGTGATTTCCATGACGGAACAAGTATCCACAAGCAGGTGCGATTCACCGCTACTTCAGGCATTCGTCGACAATCGACTGATTCTGGTCAAGATTGCAGCCCGCATTACCGGTTGCAGGTCTCGTGCCGAAGACGTGGTTCAGGATGCGTTTTTCCGACTGCAATCGGCGCCGCCGATCACGTCGTCGATCAAGGCTCAGCTGAGCTACCTGTTCCAGATCGTGCGCAACCTCGCCATCGATCACTACCGCAAGCAGGCGCTCGAACAGAAATACTCAGGCCCGGAAGAGGAAGGCTTGAACGTGGTGATTCAGGGCGCTTCGCCGGAAACTTCGCACATCAACTTCTCGACCCTCGAACACATCGCCGATGCGCTGACCGAACTGCCCAGCCGCACCCGCTATGCCTTCGAGATGTACCGCTTGCACGGCGTGCCGCAGAAAGACATCGCCAAGGAACTGGGCGTATCGCCCACCCTGGTCAACTTCATGATTCGTGATGCGCTGGTGCACTGCCGCAAGGTGTCGGGCAGTCGGCGGGATGCAGTGATTGCGGGTCGTCGTTAGGATCCGGATTCTGCGTCAAGCCATTCGCGAGCAGGCTCGCTCCCACAGGGTTTGATGAACAACACAAACCCAGTGTGGGAGCGAGCCTGCTCGCGAAAGCGGCCTCAGACTCAACGCAATACCGAAGCCGAACGCATCAGGCCAGCTTGCACCGATCAAAAAACCGCTCCCGCCCCAGAATCATCAATGCCGCGCGCTTGTGCGGAAAATCGAATTCCTTCTCGCAGTGAAAGCACTGGTTGTGCATATGTCCGATCATCTTCGCGTTGTCGGCACGTGGCTCGGCGACCACGCGCTGGGTGCGTGGATCATCGAGAAACAGGTAATGCACCAGTGCCGATAACCAGCTCGCCACTTTGTGTGGGCCGCGATGACTCTCCTCGCCGACCAGCATGTGAATGCCACGGTCGTAATCGTCGGCATCATAGAACGGCGCGATACGATCTTCCTTGGCCCAGTAGGCTTCGAAATAAGCGAACGGCTGATCATCGAAACAGCCAATCAGCGTCAATGTGTGCGGATCGCCATCGAGCTTGCTGAGATATTCGCGATGCTGCTCAAGGCTGCCCTCCTCCTGCCAGAAACTCGCCACGCGCGGGCTGTTCTGCCAGCGATTGAAGCGCGACAGATCTTCCTCGATTTCCAGCGTTCGCAAGGAAATCCACGCGCCGAGCCGCGCATCGAAACGCCGATAGACTTCACCGCGCGGCTTCACCGGTCGCAGCGGATGGCGCTTGCCGTGGCTGATGACCATTTGCTGCGGATAGCTGCCGGTCAGTGAAGTGCCCAGCCACGGCTGCGGCAATTGCCAGAACAGCGTGCGCTCGCAGCGATACTCGCCGGCGACTTCGGTATTGATCAGCAGACCACTGCGCAAGGCTTCGGTCGGCGGCTGATCGAGTTGCCAGGTCAATTGCTGGCACGCCGGATCACGGGCGAACAACCAATAACAGGCGGCCCACAAGGCTTGCCCGGGCGGCAGGGCAAAACGTTCATCAAGCTGAATCGGGCCATTGGCCTCGCGGTCCAGGCGCAGCCGAATCAGCGGTTGCCCGTCCAGGCTCAGGCTCAGTCGGCTCTCGGTAGCATCAGCGATCAATCGACTGCCCGAGGGCAACGCCAGGGCAGTCAGGTCATTCAGATTGGACATGGGTCGGGCTCACGTAATCGTCGACAGTTCAACGAAGTGACGTGAGCCGGGAGGGGAAATTTAAGCGCGGGACGAAAACAGCGCTTCAGTGATGCGGCACGGGCACCACGGCAATCTTGTAAGGCTCGAAAATCTTCAGCAATTCGCCATTGTCACGCAGACGCTGCAACAGATTGCCGAAGGCGTCGCCGGTGATCGGAGCGCTTGGCCGCAGAATCGCGTAATGGTGATAGATCTGATCGGTACGCTGCGACGCCAACAGCTCATCGCGGACCTTCTCGTTGCGCAGCAGGTAATCGAACAGATAGGAACGGGTGACCAAGGCAATGTCGGCGCGCCCGCGCAGGACCATCAGCAGGTTGCTGTCGTGGGAATAGGTCAGCGTGGCGTTGTAGTTGTGCGCGAGGAATTTCGGGTCGGCATTGAAGTTGGCGAATTCGTAGTGATAACCGCTGAACAGCGCCAGACGCTTGCCCGACAGGCTCGAGAAGTAATTCTGCTGGCGACCGTCTTCGCGTTGTGCGACGAAGATTTCGGCGTCTTCCAGGCCCATGTCGACGTCGTCGTGGGGAATGTCCTTCCAGCCCCACTCGGGGTTCTCGAAGATCGCCATATCGATGCGGCCCTGCTTGAAATCACCGAAACGGCGCGGGATCGAGGTTGGCACCAGGACGAACTGATAGTCGCTTTGCGAGCGGTTCAGCGCCTCGATCAATTGCGGCAACAGGCCGGTATCGGCGCCGTTTTCCGGGCGAATCGTATAAGGCGGGAAATGCGCGGCGCCGACCCGGACCAATTGCGCTGACTGAGCGGGCAATACCCATAACGCAGCCAGCGCAGCGAGCATCAGCCCGGCGGCTGTCCGAATTGGCGAAGACTTCAAAACACCCCACTCCCCGAAAAAAATAGCGATCAATGCATTCAAGCTAGGCGGTTTCGCCGACTTAGCCAGTTTGTCGGCCGGTCCGACAACCGTTCAACGCGCTTCGAGGACCAGAATCAGCGCTTCATCGGCGAGCTGATCGAGGCTCAAACTGCCGCCGGCACGGAACCAGGTGGTGGTCCAGGACAGTGCGCCGGTAAGGAAACGTCGGGTAATAAAAACGTCGCCGCGAATATAGCCGGCGTCCTTGGCCTCGCCCAGAACCTGCAGCCAGATGTCTTCATAAACGTCACGCAAAGCAAGGACTTTAGCCTGGCCGTCTTCGGACAATGAGCGCCATTCGTACACCAGCACCGCCATCGCCTCGCCACTGCCGCCCATGATCGACTGCAATTCGCAGCGAATCAGCGCCAGCACTTTCTCGCGCACTTCGCCGGCTTCGGCCAGGGCTGCGCGCATCAGCGCGGTGTTGTAGCGGATGGTTTCCTCCATCACCGCGCGGAGAATTTCATCCTTGCTTTTGAAGTGATGAAAAATGCTTCCCGACTGAATGCCCACAGCGCTGGCCAGATCGCGCACCGTGGTGCGCTCGTAGCCTTTGTTGCGAAACAGGTGAGCCGCCACTTGCAGCAATTTGCCGCGGGCGCTGTCCGGGTCGGTCAACTGGCCCTGGTCGACCAGTTCGCGCATGACCCGCAGGGCTTTTTGCTCGTCCACCCGTTCTCTCCTACAGTCGATCAGTGTGTTGCCCCCTGTAACCGCAGGGTTGCGCGCAATTTAAGCCGCGCGCGGGCACCAAGCAAGCGCTTGGGCAGAAGAATGTTTCGCCTGTTTACAAACCAAGCGCTTGCTTGGTAGCCTCCAGACACTTCTGTCGCAGGTCCCTGAGTCGGAGATAAAAATGCCAACCACCGTGCGAATCGGCTGCGCCAGTGCTTTCTGGGGCGACACCTGCACCGCCGCCGCCCAACTGGTGACGGGGGGAAACCTCGATTATCTGGTCTTCGATTATCTGGCCGAAATCACCATGTCGCTCATGGCTGGTGCGCGTCTTAAAGACCCACAGGCCGGGTTCGCCAGCGATTTCATCGAAGTGCTGGCGCCGCTGCTGACGCAACTGGCCGAACAGAACATCCGCGTGATCAGCAATGCCGGTGGGGTCAATCCGCAGGCTTGCGCAGCGGCCCTGCAAGCGGCCTGCGATCAGGCTGGAGTCCAGCTGAAGATTGCCGTGTTGCTCGGCGACGACTTGCAAGGACAGCTCAAAAACCCCGCCGACATCCGCGAAATGTTCAGCGGCGCGCCACTTCCGCGCATGTGCGTGTCGACCAACGCCTACCTCGGCGCGCCAGGGATTGTCGAAGCGTTGCGCCTGGGTGCCGACATTGTCATCACCGGCCGGGTGGTCGACAGCGCCGTGGTCAGCGCGGCGCTGGTGCACGAGTTCGGTTGGTCGTGGCACGACTACGACAAACTCGCTCAGGCCGCGTTGGCCGGGCACATCATCGAATGCGGCGCACAGTGCACGGGCGGTAATTTCACCGACTGGCGCGAGGTGCCGGATTACGAGCACATCGGTTTTCCGATCGTCGAGGTCAGCGCCGATGGCCAGTTCCTCGTCAGCAAACCCGAAGGCTCCGGCGGCCTGGTCACGCCGCTGACCGTCGGAGAGCAGATGCTCTACGAAATCGGCGATCCGCAGGCCTATCTGTTACCCGATGTGATCTGCGATTTCACTCAGGTCAAACTTCAGCAACAAGGCAAAAACGTCGTGCAGGTGCACGGTGCCAAAGGCCTGCCGCCCAGCGACAAATACAAGGTCAGCGCCACGTACCCGGACGGTTTTCGCTGCACCGCCAGTTGCCTGATGGCCGGCATCGACGCGGTGGACAAGGCGCGGCGGGTCAGTCAGGCGATCATCGACAAGACCGCCGAGATGTTCAGCCTGCGCGGCTGGGCGCCGTACAGCGAAACCCATGTCGAACTGCTCGGCAGCGAAGCCACCTACGGCCCCCACGGCCAGCGCCGCGACAGCCGTGAAGTGGTGATCAAAATCGCCGTGCGCCATCCCGACAAACGCGCGCTGGTGCTGTTTTCCAAAGAGATCGCCCAGGCCGCGACCGGTATGGCGCCCGGTTTGACCGGCATCGTCGGCGGACGTCCGACCGTGTACCCAGTCATCCGCTTGTTCTCGTTCCTCGTCGATAAAAGCGCCTGCGACCTGCAAGTCGACATCGCAGGCGAACGTCATCCGTGCGCCCTCCCCGACCCAGTGGCCCTCGACAGCGCAGATTTGCCGCTCGCCCATCAGCCACCCAAACCCCAGGGCCGCGCCGATGCCAGTGTGCCGCTGGTGAAACTGGCGGTGGCGCGCTCCGGCGACAAGGGCAACCACAGCAATATCGGCGTGATGCCGCGTCATCCCGATTACCTGCCGTGGATCGCCGAAGCGCTCACCACCTCGGTGGTGGTCGACTGGATGCGCCACGTCCTCGATCCGCTTCTCGGGCGTGTCGAACGCTGGTATCTGCCCGGCACCCACAGCCTCAACTTTCTTTTGGAAAACGCCCTCGGCGGTGGCGGTGTCGCCAGTCTGCGCATCGACCCGCAAGGCAAAGCCTTCGCCCAGCAACTATTGGAAATCCAGATCCCGGTGCCGCAGAGCATCGCCGAACAGCTCGACTAGAGGATGGTGTGCATGGCTTACGCGTCGATTTTTCGCGCCGATCTGTTCAGCGGCCAGAACCTGATTGTCACCGGCGGCGGCAGCGGCATCGGTCGCTGCACCGCCCATGAACTGGCAGCGCTCGGCGCCAATGTGCTGCTGGTCGGGCGCAAGCCGGAAAAACTCGAAAAGGTCGCCGCCGAAATCGCCGAGGACGGCGGCCGCGCGCACTGGAAGGCCTGCGATATCCGCGATGAAGAAGCGGTCAAGCAATTGGTCAAAGAGCTGATCGCCGAACACGGGCCGATCCACGGCCTGGTCAACAACGCCGGCGGCCAATACCCGTCGCCCTTGGCCTCGATCAATCAGAAGGGCTTCGAAACCGTGCTGCGCACCAATCTGGTCGGCGGTTTTCTGATGGCCCGCGAAGTGTTCAACCAGTCGATGAGCAAACACGGCGGCAGCATCGTCAACATGCTTGCCGACATGTGGGGCGGCATGCCCGGCATGGGCCACTCGGGCGCGGCGCGTTCGGGCATGGACAACTTCACCAAGACTGCCGCGTTCGAGTGGGGTTACGCCGGGGTCCGGGTCAACGCGGTGGCGCCGGGCTGGATCGCCTCCAGCGGCATGGACACTTACGAGGGCGCATTCAAAGCGGTGATTCCGACCCTGCGCGAGCATGTGCCGCTCAAGCGTATCGGCACCGAATCGGAAGTCAGCGCGGCAATCGTGTTTCTGCTCAGCCCGGCGGCGGCATTCATCAGCGGCACCACAGTGAAAATCGACGGCGCCGCCAGCCTCGGCAGTCGCGCCTGGCCGCTGCACAAGGCCAGCCACAGCGAATCGTTCAACGGTTTTCACCGCGCGTATTTACCAGAAGTGTTGCGTCCCGACGTGCTCAAGGACAAGGAATAAGCCATGGCGCAGATTCAGTCGCAACTCGATCCGCACAGCGAAGCGTTCGCGCGCAACCGCGCGGCCATGCTCGCCGCCATCGAGCAGGTGCAGCAGCTCGAACAGAACCTGTTGAACAAGGCCGCCGAAGCCAAAGACAAATTCAGCAAACGCGGGCAACTGTTGCCCCGCGAACGCCTGAACCTGCTGCTCGACCCCGGCGCGCCGTTCCTCGAACTGGCCAGCCTCGCCGGCTATAAATTGCACGACGACAAGGACGGCAGCTCGGCCGGTGGCGGGCTGATTGCCGGGATCGGTTATGTCTGCGGCATCCGCGCGATGGTGGTCGCCAACAACAGCGCGATCAAGGGCGGCACGATCTCGCCGAGCGGCCTGAAAAAATCCCTGCGCCTGCAACAGATCGCGCGGGAAAACAAACTGCCGATGATCACCCTCGCCGAAAGCGGCGGTGCCAATCTCAACTACGCGGCGGAGATTTTTGTCGAAGGCGCGCGCAGTTTCGCCAATCAGGCGCGCATGTCAGCGATGGGTTTGCCGCAGATCACCGTGGTACACGGCTCGGCCACCGCAGGCGGCGCCTATCAACCGGGATTGTCGGATTACGTGGTGGTGGTGCGCGGCAAGGCCAAGCTGTTTCTCGCCGGCCCGCCATTGCTCAAAGCAGCGACCGGCGAAGTGGCCAGTGATGAAGAACTCGGTGGCGCCGAGATGCACGCGCAGGTCGCCGGCACTGCCGAATATCTCGCCGAAAACGACGCTGACGGCATACGCCAGGTCCGCGACATCATGCGCATGTTGCCCTGGAACGAGCAGCTGCCGTGGCTGCCGCAGCCGCAATTCAAAGAACCGCTTTACCCCATCGACGAACTGCTCGGGCTGATCCCGGACGATGCAAAAAAGCCTTACGACGTGCGCGAAATCATCGCGCGGATTGCCGATGAGTCGGACTTTCTCGAATTCAAAGGCGAGTTCGATCAGCAAACCATTTGTGGCCAGTTGAAAATCCAGGGCCGCGCCTGCGGCTTTATTGGCAACAACGGCCCGATCACCCCGCAAGGTGCGAGCAAGGCGGCGCAATTCATCCAGTTGTGCGACCAGAGCCAGACACCACTGCTGTTTTTTCATAACACCACGGGTTTCATGGTCGGCACCGAATCGGAACAGCAAGGGGTGATCAAGCACGGCTCGAAACTGATCCAGGCGGTGGCCAACGCACGAGTGCCTAAACTGACCATTGTCGTCGGCGGTTCCTACGGCGCCGGCAACTACGCCATGTGCGGACGCGGGCTCGATCCGCGCTTCATCTTCGCCTGGCCCAACAGCCGCACGGCAGTGATGGGTGGCGCTCAGGCCGGCAAGGTCTTGCGCATCGTTACCGAAGCCAAACAGCTCAAGGACGGCATCGAGCCGGATCCGAAAATGCTCGACATGCTCGAACAGATGACCGCGCAGAAACTCGACAGTCAATCCACCGCACTGTACGGCAGCGCCAACCTGTGGGACGACGGCCTGATCGATCCGCGGGACACCCGCACCCTGCTCGGTTACTTGCTGGATATCTGCCACGAAGCCGACATGCGCACGCTGCAACCCAACAGCTTCGGCGTCAGCCGCTTCTGACCGCCACGGATCCTACGGAGAACAACAACAATGATCTTCACCCCGGAACACGAAGCCCTGCGCCGCACCGTCCGCCAGTTCGTCACGCACGAGATCAACCCGCACGTCGAAAAGTGGGAAAAGGCCGGACGCTTTCCCATCCACGAAATTTTCCGCAAGGCCGGTGAGCTGGGTCTGCTGGGCATTTCCAAGCCGGAAAAATTCGGCGGCATGGGCCTCGACTACAGCTATTCGATTGTCGCCGCCGAAGAGTTCGGCACCATTCATTGCGGCGGGATTCCGATGTCGATCGGCGTGCAGACCGATATGTGCACACCGGCGCTGGCGCGTTTCGGCTCCGATGAACTGCGCGAAGAATTCCTCCGGCCGGCGATCACTGGCGAACAGGTCGGCTGCATCGGCGTTTCCGAAGTCGGCGCCGGTTCCGATGTCGCCGGGCTGAAAACCACGGCGCGCAAGGACGGCGATGACTACGTGATCAACGGCAGCAAGATGTGGATCACCAACTCGCCGAGCGCCGATTTCATCTGCCTGCTCGCCAACACCTCGGACGACAAGCCGCACATCAACAAGTCGCTGATCATGGTGCCGATGAACACTTCGGGAATCAGCCTCAGTTCGCACCTGGACAAGCTCGGCATGCGCAGCTCGGAAACCGCGCAGGTGTTCTTCGACAACGTGCGCGTGCCGCAGCGCAATCGCATCGGCCACGAAGGCGCGGGGTTCATGATGCAGATGCTGCAGTTCCAGGAAGAACGCCTGTTCGGCGCCGCGAACATGATCAAGGGCCTGGAATATTGCATCGACAGCACCATCGAGTACTGCAAGGAGCGCAAGACCTTCGGTAACGCGCTGATCGACAACCAGGTGATCCACTTCCGTCTCGCCGAATTGCAGACCGAAATCGAATGCCTGCGCGCGTTGGTCTATCAGGCCACCGAGCAGTACATCAAAGGCCAGGACGTCACGCGCCTGGCGTCGATGGCCAAGCTCAAGGCCGGACGCCTCGGCCGTGAAGTCAGCGACAGCTGCCTGCAATATTGGGGCGGTATGGGCTTCATGTGGGACAACCCGGTGGCCCGCGCCTATCGCGATGTGCGTCTGGTATCGATTGGCGGCGGCGCCGACGAGATCATGCTGGGGATCATCTGCAAACTGATGGGCATCCTGCCGGGGAAAAAGAAATGAGCCCCCTGCCCGATTGCCAGACGCTGTTGCTGGAACTGCATGGCGGCGTGCTGCACATCACCCTCAACCGCCCGGACAGCCGCAACGCGATGAGCCTGCAAATGGTCGCCGAACTGCGCGCGGTGCTGACGGCGGTGCACGATGACCGCACAGTGCGGGCCATGGTGCTCAGCGGTGCCGGCGGGCATTTTTGTGCCGGGGGCGACATCAAGGACATGGCCAATGCCCGTGCTCAAGGCGCGGAGGCTTATCGCGATTTGAACCGGGCGTTCGGTGCGTTGCTGGAGGAAGCCCAGCACACGCCGCAGGTGCTGATCACGGTGCTGCAAGGCGCCGTGCTCGGCGGCGGCTTCGGCCTGGCCTGCGTCAGCGATGTTGCGATTAGCGATCACAAGGCGCAGTTCGGCTTGCCGGAAACCAGCCTTGGCCTGATCCCGGCGCAAATCGCACCGTTTGTGGTACAGCGGATTGGCTTGACCGAAACCCGCCGGCTCGCGCTGACGGCGGCGCGTTTCGATGGCGCCGAGGCGCAGCGATTGGGGCTGGTGCATTTCGTTGAACAGGATGCCCAGGCGCTGGCCGAGCGACTGGATGAGGTCTTGCAACAGGTACTGCGCTGCGCACCCGAAGCGAATGCCGCGACCAAAGCATTGTTGCTGGCGAGTGCCGGACAGCCGTCGAGTGAGTTGCTTGATGAGGCGGCGCAGTGGTTCAGCGCGGCAGTGACTGGAGACGAAGGGATCGAAGGCACCTTGGCCTTTATGCAAAAGCGTAAACCGCGGTGGGCTATCTGAAAGCTTCGCGAGCAAGCTCGCTCCCACATTGGATCTGGATCACTTACAAATCTCTGTGGGAGCGAGCTTGCTCGCGAAGAGGCCAGCACCTGCGACGCAACTTCTGAGGAAATAGCCCATGCCCACCCTCCACAAAATCCTGATCGCCAACCGCGGTGAAATCGCCTGCCGCATCCAGCGCACGGCCCAAGCGCTGGGCTATCGCACCGTCGCCGTGTTCAGCGACGCCGACGCCGATGCGCTGCATGTACAAATGGCCGATCAGGCCGTGCACATCGGCCCGGCGCCGGTGCAGCAGTCGTACCTCAACATTGCGGCGATCATCGACGCCGCCCGGCGCAGCGGTGCCGATGCGATTCACCCCGGCTACGGCTTCCTCTCGGAAAACGCCGATTTCGCCCGCGCCTGCGCCGAGGCAGGGCTGGTTTTCATCGGCCCCAGCGTCGAAGCCATCGAACTGATGGGCAGCAAACGCCTGTCGAAAATCGCCATGCTCGACGCGGGCGTGCCGTGCATTGCCGGCTATCAAGGCGCAGCGCAGGACGATGCGACCCTGTTGGCCGAAGCCGAGCGCATCGGTTATCCGCTGATGATCAAGGCCAGCGCCGGTGGTGGTGGACGCGGCATGCGTCTGGTGCACGAGGCCAGCGATCTGCTGGCGCAACTGCGCACCGCGCGCTCCGAAGCGCTGAACGGTTTCGGCAGTGACGAACTGATTCTCGAACAGGCGTTGATCGAGCCGCGCCACGTCGAAGTGCAGCTGTTCGGCGACCAGCACGGCAACCTGGTCTACCTCGGCGAACGCGATTGCTCGATCCAGCGCCGCCATCAGAAAGTCATCGAAGAAGCGCCGTGCCCGGTGATGACCGCCGAGCTGCGCCAGGCCATGGGCGAAGCGGCGCTCAAGGCCGGGCGCGCGGTGGATTACGTCGGCGCCGGCACCGTGGAGTTCCTCCTCGACGCGCGCGGGCAGTTCTACTTTCTGGAGATGAACACCCGTCTGCAGGTCGAACACCCGGTGACGGAATTGATCACCGGGCTGGATCTGGTCGCGTGGCAGTTGCTGGTTGCCGAGGGCCAGCCGCTGCCGCTGACGCAGGAGCAGATCCGTCTCGACGGTCACGCCATGGAAGTACGCCTCTACGCTGAAGATCCCGCTGCGGATTTTCTCCCGCAAACCGGCCGAATTGCCGCATGGCAACCGGCGTCGGATCACGGTGCGCGCATCGATCACGGTCTGCTTGAAGGTCAGTCGGTGAGCCCGTTCTACGACCCGATGCTGGGCAAACTGATCGCCCACGGCGCAACCCGCGAAGAGGCGCGACGCAAATTGTTGCGTGCGGTGCAGGACACCGTGCTGCTTGGCGTGCAGAGCAATCAACGCTTACTCGAAGGCCTGCTGCAACATCCGCAGTTCATCAGTGGCGATTTCAGCACCGCTTTCATCCAGCAACATTTTTCCAGCCATGCCTGCCTCAACCCTTACGTACCGACGACGGCGCAACTGGCGATTGCCGTGGCGTTGTTCTATCAGGCCAGCGCCCTGCACCATCGCGCCCCGTTGAATGGCTGGCGCAACAACGCCAGCGTGCCGTTGCACTATCGACTCGGCAGTGACGAACAGGACTGGACGCTGTCGGTGCTGGCGCGCAAAACCGGCGAGTTGGTCGTGCAGGCTGGCGAAAGCACTGTGGAGGTGAAAATCATTGAGCACGCCGCGCAATCGATCACCATCGAAGTCGATGGTCTGCGCCAGCGTCACGCCTATCGTCTGCACGATCGGCAGCTTTGGCTGTTCACCCATCCGGGCAGCCTGCGCCTGGAGGATCGAACTCATGCGCCGATCGACAGTCAGACCAGCGTCGCCTCCGGCATCCTGAAAGCCCCGATGGACGGTGCCATTGTCGATGTGCTGGTCAGCGAAGGCAGTATGGTCAGCAAGGGTCAATTGCTGGTGGTACTGGAGGCAATGAAAATGGAGCATCCGTTGAAGGCCGGCATCGATGGCGTGCTCAAGCGGGTGCAAGTGAAGGTCGGCGATCAGGTAAAAAATCGTCAGGTTCTGTTGCAGGTCGAGTAGTCGCCCGGGCACAAGCGCGGGGTTTGACTACGCTCTGATAAATCAGAACGCGGAAATCAGGAACCCTGCGATGCCCCATTGGCTGGTCATAGATCTGGAAGCCACCACAGACGAGGGTGGCTGGCCGGTCACGGAAATGGAAATTATCGAGATCGGTGCGACCCTGGTCGACCGCGCCGGGCGCGAGCAGGATCACTTCCAGCGCTTCGTCAAACCGACCCGCCGGCCATTGCTGACGCCGTTCTGTCGGGAGCTGACACACATCACCCAAGCCAACATCGATTCGGCGCAACCGCTGAGCGAAGTCTGGCCGGCCTTTGAGCGTTGGCTGGCGCAGCATCAGGCTCGCCTTGAAGGCTGGGCCAGTTGGGGCGGTTACGATCGCCAGCAATTGCTGCAGGAGTGGCAGCGTCTGCACATCGACAGCCGCCTGAGCAAAGTCCCGCACATGAACCTCAAACAGCGCTTCGCCAAGGCCCGGCGCCTGGAGCGACCACTGGGGCTCAACGCCGCGTTGCAGCTGGCAGGCATGCAGTTTTCCGGGCAACAACATCGAGCACTGGAAGATGCCCGCAATACTGCACGGTTGTTGCCATTGGTTCTGCCGCTATAGGCGCGTGACGGCGCGAAAAGCCTTGTGCATACTGGCCGCCCCCTTTTAAGCCCTTTTCGAGGAATCCGCCCATGTTTAAAGTCAACGAGTACTTCGACGGCACCGTCAAGTCGATCGCCTTTGGCACCGCTGAAGGTCCGGCGACCATTGGCGTCATGGCCCCGGGCGAATACGAATTCGGCACCAGCCAGCGCGAGATCATGCACGTGGTGTCCGGCGCGCTGAGCGTAAAACTGCCAGACAGCAGCGACTGGGAAACCTTCGCCGCTGGCAGCCAGTTCAACGTTCCGGCCAACAGCAAGTTCCAGCTGAAGGTCGCGGTCGATACCGCTTACCTGTGCGAATACCGCGGCTGATCCCGCCGGTTTCACTGCGCAAAAAAATGCCCGAGTCCAAAAGACCCGGGCATTTTTCGTTTCAGGGAAAAACTATTCGAGAATTTCCACCGGCATGCCGACTTCAAGGCGGCCGTTGCCGTCATTGACCAGATTCTGCCCGAACATCGCGCCATCCGCGGTGCTGCGGTGTTTCTGCAACGTCGCGAACGGTTCACGATCGGCGCTGCGCTCACCGGTTTGCGGGTCGACGGTGGTCATGATGCAACGCGCGCACGGCTTGACCACACGAAACTCGATATCGCCAATACGAATACGTTTCCAGTTGTCCTCAGCGTAAGGCGCGCTGCCTTCGATCACCAGATTCGGGCGGAAGCGCAGCATCTCCAGCTCTCGCCCTACCGTCTCCGAGAGCGCCAGCCGCGAGGCTTCGCCGATCAGCAGCAATGGATAACCATCGGCGAACGCCACTTGATCGTCATCCTTGCCGAAACCCGACTGCGTGGTGCGCGCCCGCTCGAGTGGCATTTGCACCAGACGTGTCGGCTTGCCGAGGAATTCACTGACAAAACGCGCGGCTTGATCACCGGCGTCCGGCACCCGCAGGGTGTCACGCCAGATCGTCACACCGCGCAGCTCGGCGTCGGCAGCAGGCAATGGGACTTCAATCGAACCCTGCTCGGGCGTGCTCAAGGTCAAGCCACCACTGGCATTCCACAGCGCCGACAACTGACTCATCTTCGCTTCGGCACGCTGGGTCAGAAAGCGCCCGCTGGCCTCGTCCACCAACATCCAGCGTCGGTCACCCGCCAGCCCGAGCTTGTCCAGCTCGATGCTTTGCAGGATTTCGCCCTTGCCGGATTTCAACGGGTAACGATAAAGCGCGCTCAGACGCAGCATGACCAGCTTCCTTGGAGGAAAAACGCCACCCTATACGAGCTTCAATACCGAATCAAAGCCGTCTGGGGTTTAAACACAATCCCCGTGGGAGCGAGCCTGCTCGCGAACAGGCCGGCACATTCGCCATCAATGTGTCCGACCCTGCGCTTTCGCGAGCAGGCTCGCTCCCACAGGAAGCAAGATGTGCGTGTTTCAGGCCGGCACAACGTCGAGCATCAGACGCTGGCGCACCACGTCGACCAGTTTGTCCGGCTGGAATTTGGAGAGGAAGTTGTCGCAGCCGACCTTCTTCACCATCGAGTCGTTGAAACTGCCGGACAGCGAGGTGTGCAGCACGACGTACAGGCCACGCAGACGAGGGTCGTTGCGGATCTCCGTGGTCAGGCGATAGCCGTCCATTTCCGGCATTTCCGCATCGGTGAAGATCATCAGCAGTTTGTCGGTCATGTGCACGCCGGTATCGGCCCAGGCCTTGAGCATGTTCAAGGCTTTCAGACCGTCGCTGGCAATGTGCATTTTCACCCCGAGCTGGCCGAGGGTATCGCGCAATTGCGAAAGCGCTACGTTGGAGTCGTCCACCAGCAAGACTTCGCGGCCACGGGCGCGCTCCAGTACCGGGTCGTCGAGTTTTTCGCGCGAGACCTTGGCGTTGTACGGGACGATCTCGGCGAGGACTTTTTCGACGTCGATGATCTCTACCAGTTGCTCGTCGACCTTGCTGATTGCGGTCAGATAATGCTGGCGGCCGGCACTGGTCGGCGGCGGCAGAATGGCTTCCCAGTTCATGTTGACGATGCGGTCGACACCGCCGACGAGGAAGGCCTGCACCGAACGGTTGTATTCGGTGACGATGATCGTGCTGTTCGGGCCCGGCACCAGCGGGCGCATGCCGATTGCCTGGGACAGGTCGATCACCGGCAATGTCTGGCCGCGCAGGTTGACCACGCCGCAGACGAAAGGATGACGCTGCGGCATCAGGGTCAGCTTTGGCAGTTGCAGAACTTCCTGAACCTTGAACACGTTGATCGCGAACAATTGACGTCCGGCCAGGCGAAACATGAGGATTTCCAGGCGATTCTCACCCACCAGTTGCGTGCGTTGGTCTACCGTGTCGAGAATGCCGGCCATCAATGACTCCTGGGCTTGTTCTGATGAATTCACTATGGGGGTTTATCGGCTGCATTCAGCTAATCTTGATTGCTGTAAAGCGCGCCGCTAAAAATGCCATAAACGGCCATTGATGTCACACTGACATCATGCTTTACTGGCAATCGTGATTTCATCTGCTAGATTCATTGCGGCGCGACCTCGGTTTGCACGTTAGGTTCCCGCGCCTAAGGGATTCCCCTAGGATCAATCAGGCCCAACCTGATATTCGCCATTTCCAATAGCCATTACTGTGACGCCATTCTCATTGCATGAACGGAGTCAGGCTATTGTGTGCGATCGCAATTCAGTGGCAACCCACCCTCTGGAACCCCTCGGTCCGTGCACCTGCACCGCCGGGCGCGATCTGCCGACGATTCACGATCGTCGCCACACACGGCCATCCGTCAACCAACACGACGTGGTGGAGATGAACATGCCAATCGACCGTAAAGACTGGGCGCAACGCTTCCCCGAATTTCTGGTCGAGGCCGAAATGCTTCTCGCCAAGTCCGAAGAATGCCTGAGCCATCTGCAACTGATCAGCAATGACAAGGATGCCATCGACTGCATGCTCGGCACTCTGCTGAAATTGGCTGGCCGTGCCGAAGCGTTGGCGCTGGAAGCGATCTCCGAATTCTCCCTGCACATCTATAGCCTGCTGAATCTGACTCAGGACCGGGTAGATCTGCACGAACAGGCCCTTTATGCGCTACGTGACTGCTTCACCCTGATGGCTTGGCAGCTTGAGCTGGTCGACCATAAGACCGGGCAGCTAAGCCTGGATGAACGCGAGCAGGCTGATCTGCTCGAAGCCTTTGCGGCACAAATGGGCCAGACCTCGTTTGAGCCGAAGATGATGAGCAAACTTTTGCTCTCTGCGTCCGTTACCGCTCGCCAGGCTTGAGCCTGTCTGCAGCAATATTGTCGTAAATGAATAGTTCGTACCTGTCAGCGACAGTCCGGGCCAAATAATCAACCCGACCAACGGCTGATTTCCAGGCGCCGCCCTCAGGGTTTTCCTGTGTGCCGCAAGCGATACTTCCAAACGTATGGAAGTCATTCAAAAAACAAGAATTCAGACTTTTCCAATATGGAACTTGCGTCCACGTTCCGGTATTTCCTGACTGAATGGACATATATAGCAACCGCGACCAACGGTATGTTAAGTGGTATTATGCCGCCGATTAATTGCTTGCCACTTAATGGCACACTGACTCCAGCGTTTCATTAGCGATGTTATTGCCAGTCAATGATTGCTTAACGAATACGGTTTGAATCCATAACATAATTGACAGTATTTCCAGACAGAGATCCGCCATCCACCGGCCGGTCTGCCCGCAGCGAACATCCATTGGCTCCATCCGTTATGTACGCCAGTCTCAAGTCACTCATCACATGGCCACCCTCGCGGGAAAACGCCCGGCGCTTCACACTGGTTCTGTGTGTTCTGGCGACCCTGGGCAGTCTGCTGGCGTATGTTGTTTCCGCGCGCATTCCCTTGGGGTTGCTGGCACTCGACATCGCCGCCACCGCGTGCGTCTGGGTGCAATATCGCTTGTCGCGCAAATCGATCAAGTTTCAGCCACAAGAGCTGGCTGATCGACTGTTGCAAGTCCAGGAGAACGAGCGCCATCGCCTCAGCCGTGAACTGCACGACGATATCGGCCAGTTGCTTACCGCCGCCAAACTGCAAAGTGACTGGCTCAAGCGCCGCCTGCCGGCAGAACTCCAGGAGCAATGCGCGGTGCTCTGCGACACCCTGGATGAAACCCTGACCAAGGTGCGTGATGTCTCGGCGATTCTCAATCCACGGCAATTGACCAGCCTGGGACTCGAAGCCAGCCTGCGTGCGCACTTGCTCAAGACGTTGGCCAACACGCCGGTCAACTGGAGTCTCGATTGCCAGCAGCGGCTCAACGGAATCCCCGAGGAAATGGCCGTCGCCGCGTTTCGCATCGCCCAGGAAGCCGTGACCAACATCCTGCGCCACGCACAGGCGAAAAACCTGTTGATTCGGGTACAGCGTCTGCCGCAAGGTCTGACTTTGTTGATCAGCGATGACGGTCTCGGTTTCGCGCCTGCTAGCGATCCGGCCAGAGAAGGCCAACGCGGCATGGCCGGGATGGCCGAGCGCGTCGAACAGTTGGGCGGTACATTGAGCGTTACCAGCGAGCCGGGCAAAGGCACAAGAATCGAAGCACTTTTCCCCTGGGCGCCGCGAGCGCTCGAAAGGGCCAGTACGAATAAGGTTATGCGTTGACTTGTAACTTACTTCTGGTGGATGACCACTCGCTGATCAGAGCCGGCGTGCGCGCTCTGGTACTGGATATTCCCGGTTACGCGGTAATCGGCGAAGCCAGTGATGGTTCGCAATTGCTCGAAATGGTCGAGCACCTGAGCCCGGACATCGTATTGCTGGACATCTCGATGAGGGAAACCGGTGGCCTGGAAGCGCTGCAACGCCTCAAGCGCGTGCGCCCGCAGAGCAAAGTGCTGATCCTGTCGATGCACACCGATCCGGCGCTGATCATGCAGGCGCTGGAGTCCGGCGCCCACGGCTATCTGCTCAAGGACACCACGGCCACCGAGCTCGAGCACGCGCTGGAAGCACTGCGCAACAACGAACGCTACCTCAGCCCGGCCATCGCTCATACGGTGATCAATCAGGCACTGACCCGAAACCAGAAAAGCCAGCCCGACATCGCCGATTCACACAATCTGACCGCGCGCCAGCTGGAAATCCTGCGGCTGATCGTGCGCGGCAAATCGACCCGGGAAATCGCCAACGGTCTGGGCTTGAGCGTCAAGACCGTCGAAACCCACCGTGCGCAGATCATGAAGCGCCTGCAAATCTACGACGTGGCGGGTCTGGTGCTGTTCGCCGTGCGTGAGCAGATCATCAGCCTGGATGACTGATCGACGGTTGTTGGCCCAGTAATGGCGAGTCCTTTGGCAAGTGGACCTGCAACGCCGCAGGTTTCGCAACAAATCGCAGACTGTCGCCCTCCAGCGGCTCGCCGTCGAGATTGATGCTGAGCCCTTCGGCGACCTTGATCTCGACCCACGGCAATCGCGCCCGCACGAACATATTGTCGAGGCCGAAGCCCTCGCTCAGCAGATTCTTCAGCGTGCCGACCAGCTCCTGCGGTGCCGGGAGGATGCTGATATCCAGCAAACCATCGTCGACTCGCGCCTCGGGGCAAAGCACATGGCCGCCACCCGCCTGCCGCCCATTACCGATGCCCAGCGCCAGCAGCTCGCCCTGCCAATGAAAGTCCGGCCCCTGCAACTCGCCGTAAGCGGCATGCAGCTCGCTGAACCGGGTCAGGCCGGTGAACAGATACGCAGCGCCGCCCAAGACCTTTTTCAGGTCTTCTGAAGTATTGGCGGTAACCTGACTGCCGAATCCGCCGGTCGCCATGTTCAGGAAAATCTGCCCGCCCACCTCGCCCAAATCGATATCCGAGGGGTGAACATCCAGTAGCTCAAGGGCTTCGGCAGGCTCCAGGGAAATACCGGCGGCGCGGGAAAAATCGTTGGCGGTCCCCAGCGGGAGCAAAACGAGGCTGGCTTTCTTCGGGTGTTGAGCCAGCGCTTCGGCGATATCGCGCAAGGTGCCATCGCCGCCGCCAGCGATGATTTTCGTGTAGCCCGCTGCCAGCGCTTCTTCTACCAGACGCTGGGCGTCGCCGGCCTCCCAGGTCACTCGCACGGCCAGCTCCCAGCCTTGCTCGCGCTTGGCTTCGACGGCAGCGCGGACATCCTCGTTGAGTGCCTGTTTGCCATGCAAGATCAGCAGTGCCCGGCGTTCACTCATAACGTCACTCCAAGAATTGAATCGATTGAAACATCTTGACCACTGTGCGCCTTAAAAAAGCCACGGAGCTGGCAATTAATTGCTCATCCAGCAGCTGGCGTCCTACACGGCGGTATTTTTTCTTACGAAACAAGAGGAATCGGCTCAATTGACCCCGCCCACCCCATGGGTCACCGTGTGCTGGCAGCATCAACCTTTAACCTTCAACCCAATAACACAAGGATGTGCCGGTAATGTACGGATACCCCCCGATTTATTTTCATGAATCGCGCAACGGAAAAACCAGCAGGCGTGCAATCGTTACGATCAGCGAGTACTTCCATGCACAACCATGAAACCAAGGCACCGGTGAGCCCGGTCGCCGCTCTCGCCGAAAGCCGTGCCAGCAAGAAACCAGACTTCTGTAACAGCACCAAGCCCACTGGAGAGTTTGATATGGAACCCCGTGTCAGCGAGCTGGAAACCCACTTCAAATACATGCGCCGCGACATGGACGAAGTGCTCAATGACGTCCGCACGATCAAACACCGTCTGGCGTATTCGGCGGGTGCGACCGCTGTCATCCTGGGACTGCTGGGATGGGTGGCCAACAGCCGATTCGACCAGTTGGTGACCCTGATCAGCAACTGACCGAATCACTTGTCGCACGCGCCGCGCACATCAGCCGACGCGTGCTTGGGCAAGAACGGTCAGCCCAGCAGGTCACTGAGCGGAATGAAGCTCACTTCATCACCCTCGTGCAGCGTGCGGCCCTCTCGGACTTCCACCAACCCGTCGGCCCACGCCGCGCTGCGCAGCACACCCGAGCTCTGGTTGCGATAAATGATTGCTCGCCCCTGCTCCAGACGCCCGCGCAGGTATTCGCGACGATTGCCGGCCACCGGCCAGACAAAGCCTGCGGGCACTGCAAACTTCAGCGGCTCGACGTCCTGCGCCCCGAGGCGTCGCAATAGATAAGGGCGTGTCAGCAAGGCAAACGTCACCAGCGTCGAGGCGGGATTGCCGGGCAGGCCAATCACCGGCACGTTGCGGAAATGGCCGAAAGTCAACGGTTTGCCAGGCTTGATGGCCAGCTTCCACAAGGCCAACTCGCCTTCTTCACGCAGGGCAATGCCGAGGAAATCCGCCTCACCGACCGAGACACCGCCGGTAGACAGAATCAGATCGACATTTTGTAGCTCCCCCAACCGCGCCCGCGTGGTGGCCAGATCGTCCGGGAGAATTCCGCCATCAATCACTTCACAACCCAGACGCTGCAGCCAGCTGCACAAAAGCACGCGGTTGCTGTTATAGATCTGGCCCGGACCCAATGCCTGACCGGGTTCAACCAGTTCGTCTCCAGTGGACAGAACCGCCACCCGCGGCTTGCGCACGACGTTGACGCCGGCACAGCCAAGCGAAGCAGCCAAGCCCTGCTCAATCGGTCCGAGCCGGGTGCCAGCTTGCAGCACCAATTCACCGACCGTGGTTTCCTGGCCCTGCGGACGAATGTTCTGCCCGGCTTTCAAAGGCTCGAGGAAGCGCACTCGGCCGTCGGCCTGGACTTCAGCGTTTTCCTGCATCTCGACACAGTCGGCGCCCGGCGGCAGCGGTGCCCCGGTAAAGATGCGTGCGCAGCTACCAGGCTCCAACGGTTGCGGAGACTGCCCGGCAAAAACTTTTTGGCTGACTGGCAGCGGCTCGCCCTGCCAATCCGCCAGGTTCAACGCGTAGCCGTCCATGGCGCTGTTCGGCCAAGGCGGCAGATCCAGCGTCGAAATCAGATCTTCCGCCAGCACCCGCCCTTCGAGTTGAGACAGCGGTAAATATTCGCGCTCGACAATGCGCGACGCATCGGCCATTGCCAGCAAACGCTCGAGCGCCGTTTCGACGGGCAGCAAACTGCCAGTCTTGCCCGGCTTACCCACGGGTTTCACAAGGCGCCGCCTGCTTCAGGTGGGTGACGAAATTGCACGGACGATGACGGGCATCCAGTTGTTCAGCGAGGATGCCATCCCAGCCGGTGCGAACCGCATTGGTCGAACCCGGCAGGCAGCACACCAGCGTGCCGTTGGCCAGACCCGCCAAGGCCCGGGACTGCACGGTCGAAGTGCCGATATCGGCCAAGGAGATCTGGCGGAACAGTTCGCCAAATCCGTCGACCTGTTTGTCGAGCAGGCATGCCACCGCTTCCGGCGTGCTGTCACGCCCGGTGAAGCCGGTGCCGCCGGTGATCAACACAACCTGAACCACATCGTCGGCAATCCAGTTGGCGACTTGCGCGCGAATTTTGTAGAGATCATCTTTAAGCAAAACCCGCTCGGCCAGCGCGTGGCCGGCCGCGATCAAGCGATCAACGAAGACCTGGCCGGAGGTATCGGTTTCCAGGGTTCGGGTGTCGCTGACAGTCAGCACCGCAATATTGAGCGGCACGAAAGGTACATCAGCCTTGGCTTTCATAGGCTCTTCCAGTTGTAGGGGAAACAGCCCGGTGTTATATCACAGCGGCTCATTTTTCCGCCGCCCCTCTGGAGAGTCATCATGCCGTCGAACAGTCAATTGCCGCCCTGCTCCGTCCTGCTTCTGGCGGGTGGACGCGGCCAGCGCATGGGCGGTCAGGACAAGGGGCTTATCGAGTGGCTGGGCGAGCCTTTGATCGCGCATTTGCAGCGCAAGGTGCGTTCGTTGACCGACGATCTGATCATCTCGTGCAACCGCAATCGCGAGCGTTATGCCGGATTTGCCGATCAGTTGGTGATGGATGATGAAGGCGATTTCCCCGGGCCGTTGGCCGGGATTCGGGCAGGGCTGAAGGCTGCACGGCATTCGCATTTGCTGGTGTTGCCCTGCGATGTGCCGCGAATCGACGAGGCGCTGCTGAAGGAGATGCTGGTGACTGCCGATCAGCAACGTGAAAAACCTTTAATGCTGCGCCATGGCGAACATTGGGAACCGCTGCTGTGCGTGATTCCGGTGGCGCTGTTGCCAGCGTTCGAAGCGGCATGGAATGCTGGCGAACGTAGCCCGGGGCGGGTAATGCGCAGCCTCGGCGCCGTCGCGTTGCAGTGCCCCGAAAACGATCCGCGGCTGGCCAACCTCAACACCCCGCAATTGTTACATCTGCACAACACTGTGTCAGACTGACACCATGCAAGGAACTCTCACGCCTTGTTTACGTCTCAAGCTCAGTAACCAGAAGATTTCCCATTCGGAGACACACTCATGACCCAACGGACCCTCGCCACTTTCATGCTCGCACTGGGCCTGGCAACCCTCGCCGGTTGCTCCTCGCCGACAGTGATTACCTTGAATGACGGTCGCGAAATCCAGGCCGTCGACACCCCGAAATACGATGATGATTCGGGCTTCTACGAGTTCCAGCAGCTGGACGGCAAAGAGACCCGCATCAACAAGGATCAGGTTCGTACCGTTAAAGAGCTGTAAGGCTCCGCGTCGTTACCGGATACAGAAAAGCCCGCATTGTCATGCGGGCTTTTTCATGGGCGCTCGGAAAGCAGCTTCAGCATTACCACTGCAAGGTGATTCGACTCTCGAACTCCCGTAATTCCCCGGTCACCGGGTCAATGAAGCGCAGGCCTTGCGCAAGCAGCTTCAACGGGTTGGCGTAATCGTCCTCGACATCTTTCAACACAGTCGGATAAAACGGATCGTTGCAAATACTCGCTCCCAGCGACGTCATGTGCACCCGCAACTGATGCTTTTTGCCGGTCACGGGATACAGGCCATAGCGCCACAGATCACCATTTTTCTCACGCACCTCGACCGCCGTTTCGGTATTGCTGGTGCCAGGCCCTTCTTGCATGCGGAAAAACGGCTCGCCATCCACCAGGCGGCTCTTGTGCACCAGAGGGAAATTCAGCTCGGGCAACGCCGGGGCAATCGCTTCGTAGCGCTTGTCGATCTGCCGGGTCGGAAACAATGACTGATAGGCCGAGCGGGTCTGCGGATTGGCCGAGAAGATCACCAGCCCTGCGGTGTGCCGGTCAATACGGTGCAGCGGCACCAGATGCGGATTGTCCAGCCGACGGATCAGCCGGCGCAGCAGGGTTTGTTCGACATATTCTCCGGCCGGGGTGACTGGCAGAAAGTGAGGTTTGTCGGCCACCACCAGATGCTCATCGGCATAGAGAATCGACTCGAGAACCGGGATCGGCTTTTCGTCCGGCACCTCACGAAAGTAATGAATGCGCAGCCCTTCCTTGTACGGCAAGTCCAGCGCAATTGGCTGGCCCTGCGCATCCAGCACCCGTCCCCGAGCAATGCGGTCGAGCCATTGTTCGCGGCCGATGGCACTGAAGTGCTCGCAGAGGCAATCGAATACCGTCAGCCAGTGCCCGGGCGGCAAGTACAAGGTGCTGGCCTGATTGTGCGCAGCGGAAAATACGGGGCTGGACATACGAAACGGAAATCCTCAATGCGGGCCGGCATTATCCAACACCGAGGCAAAGCCACCTAGCGCAGTTTGATCAGGCCGGAATCGACTTGAGCGCCGCCGCTTCGGTGAACTCCTTCAGCCAGCGCAACACATCGACCGCTTCCCAGCGTCCCGGATCGTACAAGGCGTACAACAGCCCCTGATAACCGACCACATCCAGTTGCTTGTGATAACCGGCGCGCTGAAACAACGCTTCGATTTCGGCAAAGCAGGTATTGAAATGCAGCTTGTTGAACGGCGTCTTGCCTTCCGTGACCAGCCCGTCCAGGCGCAATTCGAGGACGGCCTCGCGCACCACGTCGACCGACATCCGGTTAACGCTGCTCTTCAACTGTTCGACATTGACCACGGTTCATCCCTCTGACTCGATTGCTGTATGGACATACAGTAACCGAAGAAGCCGGCGAGTGCCAACGCAAGGATGGGTTGCTGCGACCAGCGGAATGAAGGAGATCAATCTGCGTCAGCGTAAAAACGCCACGACCTGGTCTGCGCTGAAAGGCCAATCCAGCTCGGCGCCAGTGTCGATCCGCCGCAGCACCGGGATACGCAAGCTGTATTTTTCGAACCACGATTCGTCTTCGGCGATGTCCACCAGTTCAACCAGCAGACCATGCTCGACGAAGGGCATCAGCTCGGCTTCGGCGACTTCACACAGATGACACCCAAGGGTGCCGAACAGCTGACATTCTGGAGGCATGACGGCGTTACCGGAAAACAGGTGAGGCCATTCTAGGACGCCGCCGAACCCTCGTCGACCCAGCGCCGCCCAAAGGCCGCGACGCTCCCGGCGCAAAATCCTGACGCAAATCATTCAGCGCAAAGTGCAATTGCGTCATCCTCGCGGACTTTTTGCCTCTACGCTTCAGAGGCCAACGCCCTGACAGCGGAGTGTCCCGTGTTTGCAAACCTGTTGATCATCCTCGCCTCATCCCTGGTGGTGATTGCCCTGTTCCGGCGCCTGCGACTGCCGCCGGTGCTGGGCTACCTGTGCGTGGGATTGCTGGTCGGGCCGAACGCGTTCGACTGGGTCAACGAGAGCGAACACTTGCCGGATGTCGCCGAGTTGGGCGTGGTGTTCCTGCTGTTCTCGCTCGGTCTGGAGTTCTCCCTGTCGAAGATGATTGCGCTGCGTCAGGTGGTGTTTCGCCTTGGCAGTCAGCAAGTGCTGATCAGCACAGCGTTGCTCGGCACACTGTTGATGTTGCTGGGCATGCCACTGATGCCAGCGCTGTTGCTCGGAGCCGGTTTATCGCTGTCATCCACGGCGATCGTGACCAAGGAGCTGGGCAGCCTCGGTGAAGTGTTCAGCAGCCACGGCCAGAACGCGGTCGGCGTGCTGCTGTTTCAGGATGTGGTCGCGGTATTGCTGCTGACACTGGTTCCGGTGTTCGCCGGCACCAGCGAGCAGGCCTGGTATTGGGCCTTGCCGCTGACCCTGGGCAAAACCGTGGTGCTGTTTTTCGGCCTGCTGCTGGCCAGTCGCTGGTTGCTGCCACGGCTGTTTCATGAAGTGGCGGCCTCACGCTCGGCAGAGCTTTTCGTCCTGCTGGCACTGGTGATCGTGCTGCTCACCGCTTGGCTGACGCATTTGCTGGGGCTGTCGCCTGCACTCGGCGCTTTCCTCGCCGGCATGTTGCTCGGGGAAAGCCATTATCGGCACCAGATCGAAGCTGACATCCGACCTTTTCGCGACATTCTGCTCGGCGTGTTCTTCGTCAGCATCGGCATGCTGATCGACCTGCAATTGTTCGTCAGTCACAGCCTGTTGATCATCGGTCTGACGCTGGGCCTGATGCTGATAAAGGGCATCGTGGTCGCGCTGCTGGTGAAGTGGCACGGCAGTGACAGCGAAACCGCATGGCGCAGCGGCCTGGCCCTGGCCCAGGGCGGGGAGTTCTGTTTTGCCTTGATGGCGCAGATGCAGCAGAACAGCCTGTTGCCGGCCGAGCCGGGTGCGCTGCTGCTCGCGGCGACGTTCTGTTCGATGCTGCTCACGCCACTGCTTTTGCGTGCGGCGCCGCGCATCGCCGCCGTGCTGCACCGCAAGCCCAATCAGGACGCGCAGATCGAACAGATCAGCGCGCTCAACGCCGACCTCGACCAGCACGTGGTGATCTGCGGCTACGGGCGCGTCGGTCAGTCCATCGGCCGCTTCATGGGCAACGCCGGGCAAGCCTATGTTGCGCTGGACAACGATCCGGTGCGGGTGCAGGAAGCCGCATCTGCGGAAAGCGACGTGCATTATGGCGACTCGGCGCGCGGCGACTTGCTCACGGCAGTGGGGCTGTTGCGCGCCAGGCTGCTAGTGATCGCCGTGGATCAGAGCGACGTGGCGTTGCGTATTCTTCGTGAAGCCCGCCGGCTTAACCAGCAGGTGCCGATTCTGGTGCGCACCCGTGACGATACCCAGTCGGCCGAGCTCAGGGCCGCCGGCGCCACCGAGGTGGTGCCGGAGCTTTTGGAGTCGAGCCTGATGCTCGCTTCACATGCGCTGATCATGCTCGGCCTGCCCGCGCACAAAGTGCAGGAGAAGGTCGATCAAGTGCGCATCGATCGCTATCGCCTGCTCCACGGTTTCTATCCCGGAGCCAATGATGAGGAAATCTAGTCCTGACTCACCGCGCCGATCTTGTGCAGCGACAGGTCGGCGCCGTAATACTCTTGTTCCTGACTCAGGCGCAGCCCATGCAATGCCTTGATCGCGCCGTAAACCACGAAGCCGCCAACCAGCGCCACCACAACGCCGAGCCCGGTGCCGATCAACTGGCTGATCAGGCTGACGCCGCCCAGGCCACCCAGCGCAGACTGACCGAAGATGCCGCAGGCAATCCCGCCCCACACGCCACACAAACCATGCAGCGGCCATACGCCCAGCACATCGTCGATGCGCCATTTGACTTGCGCAGCGGTAAAGCACCAGACAAACAAGGCTCCGGCGATCGCCCCCGTCACCAGCGCACCCACCGGATGCATCAGGTCGGATCCGGCGCAAATCGCCACCAGACCGGCCAACGGGCCGTTGTGCAGAAAGCCCGGGTCATTGCGCCCGACGATCAACGCGGCGACGGTGCCACCGACCATGGCCATCAGCGAGTTGAGCGCGACCAGGCCACTGACACCTTGCAGGGTCTGCGCGCTCATCACGTTGAAGCCGAACCAGCCGACAATCAGGATCCACGAGCCCAGCGCCAGAAACGGAATGCTCGACGGCGCGAACGCGACCAGGCGCCCATCGCGGTAGCGACCATTGCGCGGGCCGAGCAGCAGAACAGCGGCCAACGCCAGCCAACCGCCCACGGCATGCACCACCACCGAGCCGGCGAAATCATGAAATGCCGCGTCAAACTGCGCCGCCAGCCAGCCTTGCAAGCCGAAGTTGCCATTCCAGATCAGGCCCTCGAAGAACGGATAGATAAACGCCACGATCAGCGCCGTCGCGCACAACTGCGGAACAAACCGCGCGCGCTCGGCAATGCCGCCGGAAATGATCGCCGGGATCGCGGCAGCGAAGGTCAGCAGGAAGAAAAACTTCACCAGGCCATAGCCGTGGTCTGCCGTGAGCACCGCCGCCGGTTGCATGAAGGTGACGCCATAGGAGATCCAATAGCCTATAAAGAAATAGGCCAGGGTCGACACGGCAAAGTCGCTGAGGATTTTCGCCAGTGCGTTGACCTGGTTCTTCTGCCGGACCGTGCCGACCTCCAGAAAGGCGAAACCGGCGTGCATCGCCAGTACCATCACCGCACCGATCAGAATGAACAATGTATTGGAGCTGTGAACCAGCGTGTCCACAGCGCTTTGCAGATTTTCCATGAGGAGGCAGACCCAAGGCTAAAAGGCACCAAAGCGGTTCATGCGGGCATTTCATGCACCAAATCAAGACTCACCATTCATGCAACCGCAGGGTCGATGAGCTGATTTGGCGCACAGATCGATGTCCGATCACGAACCGCGAGCAAATGAATTAGAGTTTTTTCTGCGCGGACGCCCGGCAACAGCGCACGCGCACCGAGCGACGCACCACGACACAGCAAAAGTTGTACCAGGCATTTGCACTGAACCTTCACGCAAGGCTCATACTCGAACGCTTCAAAGCCACCTACGGAGATCCACCAATGGCCAGCATCAAGGCAAAGACTGCTCAAGAAATCCTGATGAACGACTTCCAGACTCTGGTCGCCGACACCGAACGCCTGCTCGAGCACACCAAGACCCTCGCTGGCGATCAGGCCGATGAGCTGCGTGCCCAGATTCACGACAGCCTGCTGCGTGCCCGGGAAACCCTGAAAGTGACTGAAGACACCCTGCGCGAACGCGGTCAGGCGGCGGTCACCGCTACTGAAGACTATGTATCGGCCAACCCATGGCAATCGGTGGGCATCGCTGCCGGCGTCGGCTTTCTGATCGGCCTGCTGGCAACTCGGCGCTGATCATGTCGATCGGTGAATCCGGCCCGACTGCGGGCACCGCCTCCTCCACGCGTCGCCTCGGCGCTGCCGTTCTGGGCCTGCTGCACAGTCATGTCGAGTTGTTCGGCATCGAATTGCAGGAGCAGAAATCACGCACCGTCAGCCTGCTGCTGTTCGCCGGCCTGGCGCTGGTGTTTGCCCTGCTGTTGCTGGTGGGTCTGTCGACGCTGGTGATGATCATCTTCTGGGACACCTACCGCCTGGCGGCGATCATCGGCCTGTGCGTGTTTTACACGCTGGCGTCGATCTTCTGCGGCCTGCGCCTCAAAGCGGCGATTTTCGATGAGTCCTCGCCTTTCCACGGCACGCTCGAAGAGCTGGCCAACGACCGGGAGCGCCTGCTGCCATGAGCCTGCCTGAACTTCCGCACAACAGCTCACGTCGGGAAATGCGCAAGGCACTGATCCGCCTGCGCATGGAAATGCACCGACAGGAAATCCGCCACGAAACCGCGCAAGTGCTGCAGCCGTTGCAGCGCATGCGTGGCATGAAGCAGAACGTGCAGGACGGTTTCGGCATCAAGCATGCGCCGTTGTGGGGCGTGGCGGCGGTGACGTTGCTGGGCTTCCTCACCGGCAAAGGCTCGAAACGCAGCGGCGGGGGCGGTTTGACCCGACTGCTGCGTCTGGGCACGACGCTTGGGCCGCTGATCAGACTGGTCATGCACAGCTCGGGCAAACGCTGACGCGCCCCTCTGGCTACATTCTTGCAATAGCGCCGGGATGAATCTCCCTATCGGGGAATTCAGTCCCGCGTGCCTATCCGGCAGACGCGGCCAAACCAAAAACAAGATTAAGGACTTGCCGTGATCGACGGGCAACCGCTCGCCTGTTTTCAGCCTTTCATCGATACCGCCACCGGCCGCATCGCAGGCGTCGAAGCATTGGGTCGCCTGCGTCAGAGCGATGGTCAACTGACCTCGGTCGGACCATTGTTCGCCGATCCGCGCACTCCGGCCACTGCCTTGCGCCGTCTCGATCGGCAGATCCGTGACCACGCCCTCAGCCGCCTGCATGAAGCACCGGCGGAGTGGTTTCTCAGCCTGAACATGTCGCCACGCTGGATCAGCCGGCTACGCGCCGATCAAGCGCTGCCAAGTCTCAAGCAATTGGCGCGACACCAGGTTGATCCGCAGCGCATCGTTTTCGAGATCACCGAACTGGGTGGTAACAGCGAACGCCTGGCCCACGTGGTCGGGCGCTACCGTGACGCAGGGGCAAGAATCGCCATTGATGATTTCGGCGCCGGCTATTCGCAGCTGGATCGGGTGCTGGCCCTGCAACCGGACATTCTCAAGCTCGACATGCGCCTGTTTCAGGCTGCGGCTCTCGGCGGACCGAGCAGTGACGTGGTCAAAGCACTTGCGCAGATGGCCGAAAAAACCGGCTGCTGGATCATCGCTGAAGGCGTCGAAACCGAAGCGCAGCTGAATTTCGCCCTGGAATGCGGCTCGCGCTACGTGCAGGGATTTCTCTTCGCCCGGGCGCAGGAAGAATTCTTCGCTACAGACGCATTCGTCGCGCATTTCGCCCAACTCAGGCAACGCTACGTGAAGCAGAAACTCAGCGAGCGCGGGCGGTTAATGCAAATGCGTCAGCAGCTCAGCGAGCTGATGGCGATTCTGCAGCAATGGGCGCAGGCCCGCGCCCCGCTCAGTGCCTTGCCGCAATTGCAGGCGTTTCCCTGGCTGCTGCGCTTTTACCAGTGCGACCGCCACGGCACGCAACTGACTCCCAACCTCGAATGGCGTCATGACGGCTGGTTCGCCGATGATCGCTATCTGGGGCACAACTGGTCGTGGCGACCATACTTCTATCATCTGCTGGCCGAAGGCTGGGAAGAACGCCGCCTGACCCTGTCGAGCACGTATCGCGATGCCACCAGCAACCAGTATTGCCTGACTGCCGGACAGTTTTTCGATAACGGTGAACGGTTGTTGTTGATCGATATCGATGCCGCAGGCCTATAGTTCCGCTTGCAGGCGCAGGGCCGAACCGGGAAGCTAGTGCAATCAGTCACCTGACGGAGAGAATCAGCCTTGGATTGGCCTACCCTGCTCAACCGCGAACGCCTCGGCAAGCCGCTGCACAGCCCGCAAGAACTCGGCCGCAGCCCTTTTCACAAAGACCATGACCGCATCATTTTCTCCGGTGCCTTCCGCCGCCTCGGGCGCAAGACTCAAGTGCACCCGGTCACCAGCAACGATCACATCCACACCCGCCTGACCCACTCGCTGGAAGTCAGCTGCGTCGGCCGCTCGCTGGGCATGCGTGTCGGCGAAACCTTGCGCAGTGCGCTGCCGGAATGGTGCGACCCGGCAGACCTCGGCATGGTCGTGCAATCGGCTTGCCTGGCGCATGACATCGGCAACCCGCCGTTCGGCCATTCCGGCGAAGACGCCATTCGCCACTGGTTCCAACAAGCTGCCGGGCGCGGCTGGCTGGACGGCATGAGCGACGCCGAGCGTGGTGACTTTCTCAATTTCGAAGGCAACGCCCAGGGCTTTCGCGTGCTGACGCAGCTGGAATATCACCAGTTCGACGGCGGCACGCGCCTGACCTACGCGACGCTGGGCACATACCTGAAGTACCCCTGGACCGCGCGCCATGCCGACTCCCTCGGCTACAAGAAACACAAGTTCGGCTGCTATCAGAGCGAGCTGCCGCTGCTCGAACAGATCGCTCACAAGCTCGGTCTGCCGCAAATCGAAGACCAGCGCTGGGCACGCCATCCATTGGTCTACCTGATGGAAGCCGCCGATGACATCTGCTATGCGCTGATCGATCTCGAAGACGGTCTGGAAATGGATCTGCTCGAATATGCCGAGGTCGAGTCACTGCTGCTCGGCCTGGTCGGTGACGACTTGCCGGAGACCTATCGCCAGCTCGGCCCGCAGGATTCCCGCCGGCGTAAACTGGCGATCCTGCGCGGCAAAGCCATCGAGCACCTGACCAACGCGGCAGCGCGGGCGTTTGTCGAACAGCAGGATGCTCTGCTCGCCGGCACGCTGCACGGTGATCTGGTCGAACACATGCATGGGCCGGCAAAGCGCTGCGTGTTGAACGCCAAGGACATCGCGCGCAAGAAGATCTTCCAGGACAAGCGCAAGACATTGCATGAAATCGGCGCGTACACGACGCTGGAGATCCTGCTCAATTCGTTCTGTGGCGCCGCGCTGGAGCAGCACAACGGCCGCACGCCGTCGTTCAAGAGCCGGCGCATCCTCGATTTGCTCGGCAATAACGCGCCGGATCCACAGGGTTCGTTGCACAGTTCGTTTCTACGCATGATCGATTTCATCGCCGGCATGACCGACAGCTACGCCAGTGACATGGCACTGGAAATGACCGGGCGTTCCAGTCATTGAGCATGCCGCATTCAGCCGACCGTTGATCTGGCCGGCTGAATTCCCGCTGAGTTTCCTCGCCACGTATCGCAATAACGCGCTTTTGATTCTGGTCAGATTCAGCTGCGCTGACCCATGCGACCAATAAAACAAACTGCACTAATTAAACACGACCTTAAACACCAGCAAATAATCGGAGATCAATAATAGCTCTTGGATAATTTCCATCTTTGGCCAATTGCATACTCGTACTTCCTTACGTCAAACCTAATTTCAACGTAGTCCCTTTCCTCATTACGCGTAGGATTAATCCGATAACGTAGTCGCGACACTACCAGTCAATGCGAGTGCTCATGCATCTGAGCTAAGGTGCGCGCTTTATTCATGCTTGCATGGGACTCTTTTTATGAACTCCGTTTTTATTGTGGACGATCATCCGGTAATCCGCCTCGCCGTGCGAATGCTTCTGGAACATGAAGGCTACAAGGTCGTCGGTGAGACCGATAACGGTGTCGACGCCATGCAGATGGTCCGAGAATGCATGCCCGACCTGGTCATCCTCGATATCAGCATCCCCAAGCTGGACGGCCTCGAAGTACTGGCCCGCTTCAACACCATGGGTTCGAATTTCAAGATTCTCATACTGACGGCGCAGTGTCCTACGCTGTTCGGTATCCGGTGCATGCAATCCGGCGCATCAGGATATGTCTGCAAGCAGGAAGACTTGAGCGAACTGGTCAGCGCAATCAAAGCGGTACTTTCCGGTTACAACTATTTCCCCAGCCAAGCGCTTAATCCGGTGCGCAGCGACGACACTCGATATGCTGAACTTGAATTATTCAAATCCGTCAATGACCGCGAATTGATGGTATTGCAGTTATTTGCCCAAGGACGTACCAACAAGGAAATCGCCAAAGGCATGTTTCTGAGCAACAAGACCGTCAGCACTTATAAAAAGCGTCTGATGCAAAAACTCAAAGCCAGATCCCTTGTAGAACTTATCGAGATGGCCAAACGCAACGCACTCGTGTGAGACTCCGCATGCCCAGCCGTGTAAAGGACTACCTGATCGCCTTGAGCGCTGTTTTCTATCTGAGCGCCAATGCCTTCGCCACGCCAAGCGCTTCACCGGATTACGCATTGCTCAGCCGCTCGGCCAGCGAGGCCGTTCAAACTGTCTTGCTGCCGTCACAACGGCAATGGCTGCAGACTCGCAGCGAACTGAAACTGGGTACCTCCGCACCTGATTACCCGCCATTCGACATGACCGTCAGTGGCCAGGACTACGAGGGACTGACCGCCGATTACGCAGGGATTCTTGGTCAGGCCACCGGTTTGCCGATTCGCGTGCAACGCTTTCCCTCGCGCGAGGCTGCAATTCGCGCCTTGATCGATGGCCAGATCGACCTTCTTGGCACAGCCAACGGCTACGAAGCAGGCAATGCCAATCTCGCCCTCTCCAGACCTTATGCGGTCGATCAGCCGGTGCTGGTGACGCGCGAGGATGACGCCCGCTCGTTAACCGAAGGCCTGGCAGGCCTGCGCCTGAGCATGGTCTATCACTACCTGCCGCTGCCCGAGATCAAGGCGCTGTATCCCAAGGCGCTGATTACTTGCTACCCCTCTTATCAGAACGCAATCAACGCCGTCGCCTTCGATCAGGCCGATGTGTTTCTCGGCGATACCCTCTCCACCCATTACATGATCAACAAGGGCTATCTCAACAACGTCCGCATGGCCAATTTCGGCAAACAGGAAGCGCAAGGCTTCAGCTTTGCCGTAAGGCGCAGCAATCCCCAGCTGCTGGGCATCATCGACGCCGTGCTCACCGCGGTGCCAAGCGCCCAGCGCGACGACATCGCCAAGCGCTGGAGCGCTGGCAGCGACATGTTGCTGACTGACAAAAAACTGCAACTGACCCAACGCGAACAGGCCTGGCTCAAGCGTCACCCCATCGTCAGCGTGGTGGTCAATGAAGCTTACGCACCGTTGACCTTCTTCGACAGCGCCGGCAATTTTCGCGGCATCAGCGCCGACCTGCTCGAGCTGATCCGCTTGCGTACCGGCCTGCGTTTCGAGGTTCAGCGCAGTCGCAACGATGCGGAAATGATCAGGCAGATCGACAACCACAAGGCTGATCTGATCGCCGCCCTGCTGCCCAGCGCAGAACGTGAAAAAAACCTGAGTTTCAGTCGCCCGTATCTGGAAAACTCCTATGTGCTGCTGACCCGCAAAAGCGCCGACAGCCCCACCAACCTGGCCCAACTCAAAGGCAAGCGACTGGCGATCGCTCAGGGCAATCCGCTGGTCGCTTACCTCCACGAGAATTTTCCGGGCATCGAACTGATCGAAACCCCCGACACCTTCAGCGCCGTGTCGATGCTCGCCGACAACCACGTCGACGGCGCCGTCAACTCGCTGGTGATCGCCAACTATTTCATCTCCTCGCGCATCTTTGACCGGCCACTGCAAATCACCACCACGATCGGCACCAGCCAGGCCGCCTTCTCCCTGGCAACCGCCCGTGACAACACCGAGCTGGCCTCGATCATCAACAAGGCGCTGCTGAGCATCGCTCCCGAGGAGCTCGGCGTGATCAACGGCCGCTGGCGCGGTTACTCCACCGCGTCCCAGAACATCTGGCAGAACTATCAGCGCCTGTTCTATCAGGTGATTGCCGCCGCCGGCCTGATCCTGCTGCTGTTGTTGACTTGGAACGCCTACATGCGCCACCAGATCAAACAGCGCCAGGCCGCCGAGCGTGCGCTGAACGATCAGCTGGAGTTCATGCGGTCGCTGGTCAACGGTACGCCGCACCCGATCTATGTCCGGGATCGACAGGGCCTGCTGCAAAGTTGCAACGACAGCTATCTCGAGGCGTTCAACGCCAGACGCGAGGACATCATTGGCAAAGATGTCATGCAAGGCACACTCGGCAATGCCTTCGAAGCGCAGGCGTTCCAGGCCGATTACCAGAGAGTCATCGCCGAAGGCACTCCCTTGATACTCGACCGCCCCCTGCACATCGGCAACCGCCGTTTGACGATTTACCACTGGATTCTTCCCTATCGCGACTCCAGCGGCGACGTTCAAGGCATTATCGGCGGCTGGATAGACATCAGTGAGCGCCGCCAATTGTTCGAAGAGTTGCGCGCGGCCAAGGAGCAGGCGGACGAGGCGAACCGAGCCAAGAGTACCTTTCTGGCGACCATGAGCCACGAAATCCGGACGCCGATGAACGCCGTGATCGGCATGCTCGAACTGACCCTGCGCCGCATTGAACCGCAGCACCCCGATCGCGCTTCGATCGACACCGCCTACCATTCGGCCAAGGATCTGCTGGGGCTGATCGGCGATATTCTGGACATTGCGCGTATCGAGTCCGGGCGCCTGAGCCTGTGCCCGGAATGGATCAATCTGGTCGATACGGTGACGTCCGTTGCACGCATTTTCGACGGCCTGGCCCGACAGAAAAACCTCGCCTTGCAAGTCGTCTTCAACCCGCCGCACCCGGCCGTTGATGTGTATCTGGATCCGCTGCGCTTCAAGCAGGTGCTGTCCAATCTGGTCAGCAACGCGATCAAGTTCACTGAGTCTGGCCACGTGCGGATCAGCCTCGACCTGATCTCGTCAGACGCTGCTGGTCGAGCATTGATGCAACTGACCGTGCAGGACAGTGGCTCAGGCATCAGCGCCGAAGATCAACAGCGCTTGTTCGAGCCCTTCTCGCAGGCGAGTAACGGCAGTCAACAGGCAAAAAACGGTGCCGGCCTGGGCCTGGTCATCAGTCGCAATCTGTGCGAAATGATGGGCGGGCAACTGCAGTTGAGCAGCCAGCCCGGTATCGGCACTCAGGTCTGCGTCTCGTTGCCGCTGGACAGCGTGCCGGTGAAAGCCAATCCGCCGAAAAGCGAACCGTTGATCAAGCCATCGGCAACGCCGTTACATGTCCTGGTTGTCGACGACCATCCGGCCAACCGTTTGCTCATGTGTCAGCAACTGGAGTTTCTCGGCCATCGGTTCAGCATTGCCGAGGACGGCTGCAGCGGTCTGGAACGATGGAAGGCCGATCATTTCGATCTGGTGATCGTCGACTGCAACATGCCCTTGATGAACGGCTACGAGATGACCCGCGCCATCCGCCAGCTTGAACTGCAAAATCGCCGCCGGCCGTGCACCGTGCTGGGTTTCACCGCCAATGCCCAGCCCGAAGAAATCCAGCGTTGCAAGCTTGCCGGCATGAACGACTGCCTGTTCAAACCGTTGAGTCTGACGTTGCTCGGGCAGTGGATCGACGGCATCACGCCGGCCTCATCCGCGTTGGTATTCGACCTGCAAAGTCTGAGCCTGCTGACCGGCAACCACCCGGCGCAGACCCGCCGCATGCTGGTTGAATTGCTCAAAAGCAGCCGCCTCGACCGCGAGGAACTGCTCAGGCTCTCGCCCGAGGATGATCGCGAAGCGCTGGCAGTGGTCGCGCACAAGATCAAGGGCGCCGCACGCATCGCGCAGGCATCACGATTGATCGAATGTTGCGATGCCCTTGAGGAAGCTTGTCAGCAAGCGCTCGCGTCAAAGGAGATTGCCCGTCGCTGGGCGGCAACCAGCCAGGCCATGCTCGAACTGGAGCAAGCCTTGCAGGATCAATTGACCTTGGCCGATCAAGGCACAGTGAGCGAGTCTTAACTATGCTTGGGCGCTGAGCAGTGAGTTAAACATTCATGGAGAGCCTGCAATGCACAGCCCACTGCGCCCCGAGCAACGCCGGTTGCCGCTGCACGTGCACATCAGCGTCATGTTCACCTTTCTCCTGTTGCTTACGGGCGTGGTGCTGGGCCTGTTCAATTACCACCAGACCACGCAGATCATCCTGTCGAGCAGCGAAAAGCTGTTTGACCGCATCGAACAGGATGTACGCCTCGATCTGCAGGCAACCTATCAGCCGATCCGCAACCTGCTGAGCCTGCTGGCGGACACCCCGGCGGCCCAGGCCAGCGATCTGCAACAACGCCTGCCGTTACTCAAACCCTTCAGCCAGTCGCTCACCGATAACCCGGCGCTGGCGTCGCTGTATCTGGGTTACGCCAATGGTGATTTCTTCATGGTGCGCGCGCTGCGCACGCCGGCTCTGAAGGCACAGCTTCAGGCGCCGGAAGCGGCGGCCTATCAGGTCTGGAGCATCGAGCACGAGCCGCAAGGCACCGTGCGCTCGCAATCATTGTTCTTCGATCAGGCCCTGACACCGATCAACCGCCGCGAACATTCCGAAGAGCCATACGATCCGCGCAGCCGGACCTGGTTCAGCGACGCCCTGCAAAAGGCCGGGCAGATCACCACCGAGCCCTATGTATTTTTTTCGACCCACAATGTCGGCACCACGCTGGCCCGGCGCAGCGGCGAGAATGCCGTGATCGGCGCCGACCTGACCCTCGCTTCGCTGTCGACCGCCCTGGGCAAACATCGGGTCACGCCCTCGACAGAGATCGCGCTGTACGACACCGACGGCAACGCCGTGGCCTACCCCGACAGCCATCGCCTGATCGTCGATGACCGCACTGCGCGTCTGGCCAGAGCCGCCGATTTCAGCCCTGAGCTGAACGCGCTGCTCAGCTCCGACAATATCGGCAAGCGTCTGCTAGTAAACGACCGGCAATGGATCGTCGCGCGCACCAGCATCGAGGAAGGCGGGCCGAAAGGTCTGCAACTGGCGCTGCTGGTGCCGGAAGACGAATTGCTGGTAGATGCTTTGCGCATGCGCTGGCAAGGCGCGCTGATCACCTTGGCCATCCTGTTGCTGTGCCTGCCATTGGGCTGGGTGATTTCGCGGATTCTGGTCAAGCCGCTGCATGCCCTGGTCAAGGAAGCCGACGCGATCCGCAGCTTCGACTTCAGTTCTCCGCTGGCGCGCCGCTCTCCCGTACTGGAAGTCGATCAATTGAGCCTGTCGATGGCGCGGATGAAAGAAACCCTGGGCAGTTTCTTCCGCATCACCGACAGCCTGTGCGCCGAAACCCGTTTTGCCCCGCTGCTCGAACGCGTGCTGTTCGAAACCGTGCAGATCGCTCAGGCGCAGGCCGGTCTGATCTACCTGCGCGAAGCCGACGGCGCGCGCATGGAACCTTACGGGCTGGTGATCAATGGCGTGCCGCAGGCGCTGGAGGCGTTCGACATTCAGGGCCGTGAGCTGCATAAAAACACCGGCCCGGCCTGGTTCGAGCAACTGGCCAGCGCCAACAATACTGTCAGCCATCTGGGTTTCGATCAGGCCGGCGACTTGCAACAAATCCTCTTGGCGATGGACTCACCGCGCATTCACCTGATCGGGATCCGCCTGCACAACCAGCACGACGAAACCATCGGCCTGCTGATTCTGCTGATCAATGACAGCGGCGCGCCGGGCGATCTGGAAAAGCTGCGCCCCGACCGTATCGCCTTCTTGCAGGCGGTGTCCGGTGCGGCGGCGGTGAGCATTGAAAGTCAGCGTCTGCAGGCCCGGCAAAAACAGCTGCTCGACGCCTTCATCCAACTGCTCGCCAGCGCGATCGACGCCAAGAGCCCGTACACCGGAGGCCATTGCCAGCGGGTGCCGGAATTGACGCTGATGCTCGCCCAGGCTGCTGCGGCGAGCCAGGACCCGGCGTTCAGCGCTTACCAACCGAGCGAGGATGAATGGGAGGCGTTGCACATCGCAGCGTGGCTGCACGATTGCGGCAAGGTCACGACGCCGGAATACGTGGTCGACAAAGCCACCAAACTCGAGACCATCAACGACCGCATCCACGAAATCCGCACCCGCTTCGAGGTGCTCAAGCGTGACGTGTGGATCAACTACTGGCAGACGCTGGCGAACGGTGCAGATCAAGCGGCGCTGGCCCGCACCCGTGATAGTGAGTTGCTGATGCTCGATGACGACTTCGCCTTTGTCGCCCGCTGCAATCTCGGTGGCGAGGCCATGGCCGAGGCTGATCTGCAACGCCTCGAGCAAGTCGCGCAACGCAGATGGCTGCGCACACTTGATGATCGCCTCGGTGTGTCCTGGGAAGAAAACCGCCGCCAGGCAAAAACACCGGCGCCGAGGCTGCCCGTCAGTGAAAGATTGCTGGCCGACAAACCCGAGCATCTGATCGAACGCGACAAGAACGAACTGATCCCGGAGGACAATCCCTGGGGCTTCAAACTCGATGTACCCGCGTACAAGTACAACCGCGGCGAGCTGTACAACCTGAAGATTGCCCGTGGCACGCTGACCCGCGAAGAGCGCTACATCATCAACCATCACATGGTGCAGACCATCATGATGCTCAGCCACCTGCCCTTCCCCGGCCACCTGGACAGCATTGCCGAGATCGCCGGCGGTCATCATGAAAAAATGGACGGCACCGGGTATCCGAAACGGCTGAAACGCGAGGAGATGAGCCTGCCGGCGAGGATGATGGCGATTGCCGATATTTTCGAAGCGCTGACCGCCGCCGACCGCCCTTACAAGAAAGCCAAGTCGTTGAGCGAGGCGCTGGGAATCATGGCGACCATGTGCCGTGAAGCGCACATCGATGCTCCGTTGTTTGGCCTGTTTATCAACGAGGGGGTGTACATGCAGTACGCGACGCGGTTTCTCGATCCCGCGCAAATCGACAGCGTGGATACGGCCAGCCTGTTGCACAAGGCTGGCCTCAGCGGTTGATCAGCAGTCGGTCAGGCGCAGGAAAATCGCCGCCAGTTGCTCGATGCCGGCCTGATCTTCGGCGCCGAAACGCGCCAGCTTCGGGCTGTCGAGGTCGAGCACGCCGATCAGTCGACCGTCCTTGACCAACGGCACAACCAGTTCGCTGTTCGAGGCGCTGTCGCAGGCGATGTGACCCGGGAAAGCATGCACATCCTCGACGCGCTGGGTTTGCAGGCTGGCAGCAGCAGCGCCGCAAACACCGCGCCCGAACGGGATGCGCACGCAAGCGATCTGACCCTGGAACGGGCCGAGCACCAGCTCTTCGTTGCGATTGAGGTAGAAACCGGCCCAGTTCAGATCATCGAGCTGGTTGAACAGGAACGCGGAAAACTGCGCGGCATTGGCGATGAAATCGCGCTCGTCCGCCAGTAGCGATTCCAGTTGCGCAGCCAACATACCGTAGCCTTCGAGGCCCTGGCCGCTTTGTTGCAAATCAATCATGCCTTGTGCTCCAGCAATTTCAGTCCCACCCAGTAGCGGGCGAATTGATACGCGCAACGTCCGTTGCGATTACCGCGGCCGGTGGCCCAGCGCACGGCGAGGATGTCCAGTGCTTCGTCGCGCTGCCAGCTCAGGCCGGCCTTGGCGGCCAACTGGCCGATCCAGTGCTCGACGACGTTGAGAAAGTGTTCTTGGGTAAACGGGTAGAACGACAGCCACAGGCCGAAACGATCAGACAGGGCGATCTTGTCTTCCACCGCTTCGCTCGGGTGCAGTTCGCCGTCGACGCGCTTCCAGTTTTCGTTGTCGCTTTCCTTTTCCGGCACCAGGTGGCGGCGATTGGAGGTCGCGTACAGCAAGACGTTGTCGGGGGCCTGCTCGAGCGAACCGTCGAGCACGCTTTTCAGCACGCGGTAGTCGCCTTCGCCGGATTCGAACGACAGGTCATCGCAGAACAGCACGAAACGTTGCGGCAATTTGGCAATTTGCTCGACCACGCGTGGCAGGTCTGCCAGGTGATCGCGTTCGATTTCGATCAGACGCAGGCCGGCAGCGGCATGCTCGGCCAGCAACGCACGCACCAGCGAAGACTTGCCGGTGCCGCGCGAGCCCCAGAGCAAGGCGTGGTTGGCCGGCATGCCATCGAGAAATTGTTGCGTGTTGCGCCCCAGTTGCTCCAACTGCCGGTCCACGCCGATCAGGTCGGACAGACGCATGTCGAGGCTGACTTCCAGCGGCAACAGGTAGCCGCTGCGCCCGTCACGCTGCCAGCGCGCCGCCAGGCAAGTGGTCCAGTCAATGACGGGGCGCGGTGCCGGCAACAGTGGTTCGATTCGCGCCAGAACCGACTCGGCGCGCTCAAGAAAAGCATTCAATCGGGAATCCACGTCTTCTCCTCGGGCACTTTCACAGTGATGATGACGATCCAGCGACGACACACAGATAAAATCGCCTCAGCAAGCCTTGTTACAAGGCGATTCGGGAACCTCGGTATCCCTGCATGATCGACTATGCTTGAGCAGCGAAGGGAAACGGAAGTGGTTCAACAACCCATGGATATCAAATTCACCCACCGGCTGTCTTACAAGCAAGCCAGGCTTACCGTGCTGGTCGGGTTCATTCTGGGCACCCTGCTCAGTCTGCTGCAGATCGGCATCGATTATGCCAGCGAAGACGCTTCCATCAACCGGGAAATCCTCGCGCTGCTGGAAATCAGCCACAATCCGGCCTCGCGCATCGCCTATAACATCGACGCCGAACTGGCGCAGGAACTCACGCTGGGCCTGCTGCGCTCGCCGGCGATCATCGCCGCGCAACTGATCGACAACAACGATACCGTGCTGGCCAACGTCAAACGCCCGGAACTGCAGAGCAGCTATCGGCTGATCAGCGACTTCCTGTTCGGCGCCAAGCGTCATTTCGAAGATCGCCTGTACCTCGACCACTTGCCCAACGAATCCCTCGGCGTGCTCAAGCTTGAAGTCGACACTTATGCCTTCGGCAGCCGCTTCTTACGCCGCGCGGAAGTCACCCTGCTCAACGGTTTCGCCCGCAGTCTGCTGCTGACCGGGATCCTCCTGGCGCTGTTCTACGTGATGCTGACCAAACCACTGGTGCGGGTCATCCGTGAACTCAGCGGCCGCGACCCGCGCAGTGCCGAGCCGACCACGCTCGAGTGCCCCGCCGGCCACGGCAACGATGAAATCGGCGTGCTGGTCAAAGTCGCCAATCAGCAGTTCGAAAACATCGCCACAGAAATCCAGCAACGGCGCACTGCGGAAAACCGCCTGACCGAATACCTCGCGCAACTGGAAGACATCGTCTCGGCGCGCACCGCCGAACTCAAGGCGATCAATGCCCGCCTCAGTCAGTCCAACGAAGAACTTGAAGTGGCACGCCGCACGGCGCTGGACATGGCCGAAGCGCGTTCGGCGTTTCTGGCCAACATGAGCCATGAAATCCGCACGCCACTCAACGGTCTGCTGGGGATGATCGCGCTGTCGCTGGACGGCCCGCTCAACGCCGAACAGCAGCAACAACTGTCGATCGCCCACGACTCGGGCAAGGTGCTGGTGGAACTGCTCAACGATATTCTCGACCTGTCGAAATTCGACGCCGGGCAACTGGAGCTGGAAAACATCCCCTTCGACCTCGGCTCGCTGATCGAAGACACCGCCAACCTGCTTTCGCAGAATGCCGCTCCGAGCGTCGAGCTGACCTGTCTGATCGAGCCGCACTTCCCGGCGCTGGTGCTGGGCGACCCGACGCGGGTGCGGCAGATCGTCAGCAACCTGCTGTCCAACGCGCTGAAATTCACCCGCTTCGGTCGCGTCGATGTGCGTCTGTCGGCGCACAAGAATGGTGTGCGCATCGAAGTCTGCGACACCGGCATCGGCATCGCCCAGGAAGCGCAGGTGAAAATCTTCCAGCCGTTCACCCAGGCCGGCGCCGGTATCACCCGTCAGTACGGCGGCACCGGGCTGGGACTGGCGCTGACGTATAACCTCTGCGAGGCAATGCAGGGTCGGCTGACCATCAGCTCCGAAAGCGGTTTCGGCAGCCAGTTCTGTGCAGAGCTGCCACTGCCCTGCCACACTCGCGCCCTCCCTCCGCAGCCGTTACGTGGCAAGGTCCTCGCCATTACTGCAGCCAGCAGTGGCCTGGCGGAATTGCTGAAAAGCCTGTTGCCGGTGTGGGGCCTGGAATACACGCAGCGCACCATCGATGATTCCCTGCTGGGCCTGAATCCTGACGTCCTGATCACTGATTGCCCCGAGTGTCTGTTCGGTTTGCGCCCGAGCATCACCGCGCCGATTCTGCTGGTGACTGCCTACGGCAGTTTTCTGCCCAGCGAAGAAGCCGCCGCCCTCGCCCCCTTGCAGCAGCAAGCCCGGCCGCTGGCGCGCAACGCGCTGTACCAGCATCTGCGACGGATTCTGCAACCGGAGGTCGCCGCCCTCACCGAAGCGCAAGCGGACGCCTCGCCGTCCGCGCGTCGGGGCAAGGTGCTGCTGGTCGAGGACAACCCGGTCAACCAACTGGTCGCCAAAGGCATGCTCGGCAAGCTTGGCTGCGATGTGGTGGTGGCGGGCCATGGCGCCGAAGCATTGGATCAGCTGGAGTTTGCCGACTTCGATCTGGTGCTGATGGACTGCAACATGCCGGTGATGGACGGCTATGAAGCCAGTCGGCAAATTCGCCAGAGCGGGCGCTGGCCGAATCTGCCGATTGTTGCGCTGACCGCCAATGCCATGTCCGAGGAACGCGAACGTTGCCGCGCGGCCGGCATGAGCGACTATCTGGCCAAACCGTTTCGCCGCGAAGAACTCGCCGCGCTGCTCGACCAGTGGATGCCGACTACGTCAGCGCTTTGATTTGCCCGAGCAAATGATCGAGGCCGGCGCGCAAGTCGTTGAGCCGGTCAAGATCAACGCCACTGTCGCAGAGCAGGCGCCCTTTCAGTGGCCCAACCTGCTCGCGCAATGCTTGCCCTGCTGGCGTCAGGCTCAAATGCACTTCGCGTTCATCCCGCGCCGAGCGCCGACGCTGGACCAGATCGATCTGCTCCAGGCGCTTGAGCAAGGGCGTCAACGTGCCCGAATCCAGCGCCAGACGTTCGCCCAAGGCCTTGACCGTCGGTTGCTCCGGCGCCGCGTCCTGCCATTCCCACAGCACCAGCATCGCCAGATACTGCGGGTAGGTCAGGCGCAACTGATCGAGCATCGGTTTGTAGGCACGAATCACCGCCCGCGAGGCCGCGTACAGCTTGAAGCACAACTGGTTGTCGAGCTTCAGCGAATCACCCGGCTGACTCATTTCAGCAAAGCTTCGATCTCGCCGCTCAGGTCCTGCGGTTTGGTCGTCGGGGCGAAACGCTTGACCAACTGGCCATCCTTGCCGATCAGGAACTTGGTGAAATTCCACTTGATGCCCTGCGAGCCGAGCAGGCCCGGGGCGCGCTTCTTCAACTGCACGAACAGCGGGTGAGCATCGGCGCCGTTGACGTCGATCTTCTTGAACAGCGGGAAGCTGACGCCGAAATTCAGTTCGCAGAACTCGCTGATGGCGCCCTCATTGCCCGGCTCCTGTTTGCCGAACTGGTTGCAAGGGAAACCCAGTACCACCAGCCCTTGATCCTTGTAGGTCTGCCAGAGTTCTTCGAGGCCCTTGTATTGCGGAGTGAAGCCACACTTGCTCGCGGTATTGACCACCAGCACCGCTTTGCCGGCGAAATCGGCCAGGGTCTTTTGCTCACCCTTGATGGTAGTGCACGGGATATTCAGCAGGTTGTCGCTCATCGGTCAGCTCCGCAATGGTGAGGAAGGCACAAACATAACGAGCAATTGAATCGTGCGCAATCTAATTGCTCGATAAAAAAGGCGACGCAATGTCGCCTGTTTCGGTTATTCGCGGGGCTCGAGGTTCAGGCACACCGAGTTGATGCAATAACGCAGGCCGGTCGGTGGCGGGCCATCCGGGAACACGTGCCCCAGATGCGCATCGCAGCGCGCGCACTTCACTTCAGTGCGGATCATGCCGTGGCTGGTGTCGCGGATTTCGGTCATCGCGCTTTCGCCGATCGGCTGATAGAAACTCGGCCAGCCGCAGCCGGAGTCGAATTTGGTCTTGGAGTCGAACAGCGGCTCGTTGCAGCAGACACAGTGGTAGACACCGTCGGTTTTGGTGTCGTTGTATTTGCCCGAGAACGGGCGCTCGGTGGCACTCAGACGGCAGACGTTGTACTGCTCGGGGTCGAGCATGGCCTTCCACTCTTCCAGGGTTTTCTGCAACTTTTCCATCATCACACCTCAGCGGCTGAAAAAGCCCGATCTGTACCTTTTCCACGGATCGGGCGGCACGTATGATTGCGCCTCGTCACGCGCCAGTCTGGCAGCCAGACCGGGCGCATTCAAACGGATTCTGAGCGCAAAAGCGCCAGACCTCCGCCTGTGCGAAGACGCAGCAATCCCAGTACGGTTGTCCATTTGCCGCCTGGATCGTTCATTTTCGGGATCACATCGCCATGCAGTTCAGCAAATCGAACAAGCTCGCCAACGTCTGCTACGACATTCGCGGCCCGGTGCTCAAGCACGCCAAACGACTGGAAGAGGAAGGCCAGCGCATCCTCAAGCTGAACATCGGCAACCCGGCGCCGTTTGGTTTCGAAGCGCCGGACGAAATCCTTCAGGACGTGATCCGCAACCTGCCGACCGCGCAGGGCTACAGCGATTCCAAAGGCCTGTTCAGCGCGCGCAAGGCGGTGATGCAGTACTACCAGCAAAAGCAGGTCGAAGGTGTCGGCATCGAAGACATCTACCTGGGCAACGGTGTGTCCGAGCTGATCGTGATGTCGCTGCAGGCGCTGCTCAACAACGGCGACGAAGTGCTGGTGCCGGCTCCGGACTATCCGCTGTGGACCGCTGCGGTGAGCCTCGCCGGCGGTAACGCTGTGCACTACCTGTGCGACGAAGGCGCCGACTGGTTCCCGGATCTCGCCGACATCAAGGCCAAGATCACTCCGAACACCAAGGCCATGGTGATCATCAACCCGAACAACCCGACCGGTGCGGTGTATTCGAAGGAAGTGTTGCTGGGCATGCTGGAAATCGCCCGGGCGCACAATCTCGTGGTGTTCTCCGACGAGATCTACGACAAGATTCTCTATGACGACGCCGTGCATATCTGCACTGCCTCGCTGGCGCCGGACCTGCTCTGCCTGACCTTCAACGGTCTGTCGAAATCCTACCGCGTGGCCGGTTTCCGCTCCGGCTGGATCGCCATCTCCGGGCCGAAACACAACGCGCAAAGCTACATCGAAGGCATCGACATGCTGGCCAACATGCGCCTGTGCGCCAACGTGCCGAGCCAGCACGCGATCCAGACCGCGCTGGGCGGCTACCAGAGCATCAACGATCTGGTGCTGCCGCAGGGTCGCCTGCTGGAGCAGCGCAATCGCACCTGGGAGTTGCTCAACGATATTCCCGGCGTCAGCTGCGTGAAGCCGATGGGCGCGCTTTACGCGTTTCCGAAAATCGACCCGAAGGTCTGCCCGATCCATAACGACGAGAAATTCGTGCTTGATCTGCTGCTTTCCGAGAAGCTGCTGGTGGTCCAGGGCACAGCGTTCAACTGGCCGTGGCCGGATCACTTCCGCGTGGTCACCCTGCCCCGCGTCGATGATCTGGAAATGGCCATCGGCCGCATCGGCAACTTCCTCAAGTCCTACCGCCAGTAATGGGCCAGCAGTGCGCAACGAATTGGCTGTTGCGCACTGTCTGATTCAGCAACACATCTTTGTTCCGCGCTTTTGCAGCCCTTCTACACTTGCGATGCGAGCCGTACAGACGTGTCTGACCTAATGGCGGCGGGGCGCAAGGCTGTGTCATCCGTGTCGGAATCGAGGGTGGGAATTTTCTTTTTGCTCAGGAAACCGCTGTAGGACACAGTTTGAAATAGTCACTCGGTTGAATAGCCCGGTGCCGCACCTTATATACCCCGCAGTACGCTACATCTTTAGCTTGAGGAGAGTTCTACAACCATGATGCGCATCCTGCTGTTTTTGGCCACTAACCTGGCGGTCGTGCTGATAGCCAGCATCACCCTGAGCCTGTTCGGCTTCAACGGGTTCATGGCGGCCAACGGGGTCGACCTCGACCTCAGTCAGCTGCTGGTTTTCTGTGCGGTCTTTGGTTTCGCCGGCTCGCTGTTCTCGCTGTTCATCTCCAAGTGGATGGCGAAGATGAGCACCGGCACGCAAATCATCAGCCAGCCACGCACCCGTCATGAGCAATGGCTGCTGCAAACGGTCGAGCAATTGTCCCGCGAAGCCGGGATCAAGATGCCTGAAGTCGGGATTTTCCCGGCCTACGAAGCGAATGCTTTCGCTACCGGCTGGAACAAGAACGACGCGCTGGTCGCGGTCAGCCAGGGCCTGCTTGAGCGTTTTTCGCCCGATGAAGTGAAAGCCGTACTGGCCCACGAAATCGGTCACGTCGCCAACGGCGACATGGTCACGCTGGCGCTGATCCAGGGCGTGGTGAACACCTTTGTGATGTTCTTCGCGCGAATCATCGGCAACTTCGTCGACAAGGTGATTTTCAAGAACGAAGAAGGTCAGGGCATCGCCTACTACGTGGCGACCATCTTCGCCGAACTGGTGCTGGGCATCCTCGCCAGCGCAATCGTCATGTGGTTCTCGCGCAAGCGCGAATTCCGTGCCGACGAAGCCGGCGCCCGCCTGGCCGGTACCAGCGCGATGATCGGCGCTCTGCAACGTCTGCGCGCCGAACAGGGCCTGCCGGTGCACATGCCCGACACCCTGAACGCCTTCGGCATCAACGGTGGCATCAAACAGGGCTTCGCCCGCATGTTCATGAGCCACCCGCCGCTGGAAGAGCGTATTGACGCACTGCGTCGTCGCGGTTGATTTGACCGAAGTGAAAAAGAAGGCCCGCAGCGATGCGGGCCTTTTTTTGTATCTCCAGATCATGCGTTGTCAGCAAAGTCCCTTTCGCGAGCAGGCTCGCTCCCACCTTTGAAATGCATTCCCCTGTGGGAGCGAGCCTGCTCGCGAAGACGCCGGAGCTGCTAACAAAAAACTATCTGGAAGAAACCCGATAAACCCGCTCCACCAACCACTCAACTCCGCCCTGCAGAAACTTCGGGCTCTCAGCCAGAATATCCCGCTCTTCCAGTTTCTCCAGCTGCCAACCCTGGCCCAGCAGCCGCTGCGCCTCATCATCATTCACCGCAAACGGCGGCCCCGGAATCTGCGTCTGATCGTAATCCAGGGTAATCACCAGCCCCTTCATCTCTGGCGCCAGCAACTGCTGCAGATGCGCCGCGTAGCGCTGGCGCATCGCGTCCGGCAAGGCAATCAGCGCGGCGCGGTCGTACAGCGCGGTGCAACCGGCAACATCCTCTGCCGTCAGCGCAAAAAAATCACCGCACCACAACTCGAACGCAACAGTGCGATAAACCTTGAATGCGCCCTGCTCGCTGATCTGCGGTTGCAACTGATGTTCGCTGAAAAACTCCTCGACAGCCTTTTCCGCTAGCTCAACCCCAATCACCTGGTGTCCCTGCCCGGCAAGCCAGAGCAGGTCCAGACTCTTGCCGCACAGCGGCACCAGCACACGCGCCGACGGTGCAATCGCCAGCTCCGGCCAGTAGCGCTGCAAATACGGGTTGGCCTCGGACTGGTGAAAGCCGATCTGGTTCGAATCCCATTTCTTGTACCAAAACTCAGGCTGCATGGATCACTCCCGAAAAACCGATGAAAAACCGCAGAAACTTATATTGGATTCAGATCGATGATCTGACTGAAGATGGCTCATCTTAGCGCTCAGGAGCCCGTCCATGTTGCCCAGCCTGTTTATCTCCCACGGTTCACCGATGCTCGCGCTGGAGCCCGGTGCCAGCGGCCCGGCACTGGCGCGACTGGCCGCTGAACTGCCACGCCCCAAAGCCATCGTCATCGTCTCGGCGCACTGGGAAAGCCAGGAACTGCTGGTCAGCAGCCACCCGCATCCGGAAACCTGGCACGACTTCGGCGGTTTCCCCCGTGCGCTGTTTGAGGTTCGGTACCCGGCCCCGGGTAATCCGCAACTGGCCGCAGAGGTGGCTGAGCGGTTGAACACCAATGACCTGCCGGCGCGGCTCGATCCGCAACGACCGTTTGATCATGGTGTCTGGGTGCCGCTGTCGTTGATGTATCCGCAGGCCGACCTTCCGGTGGTGCAAGTCTCGTTGCCGAGTCGTGGCGGGCCGGCGTTGCAGACCCGGGTTGGCCGTGCGCTGGCGAGCCTGCGTGAGCAAGGCATTCTGTTGATCGGCTCCGGCAGCATCACCCACAACCTCCGCGAGCTGGACTGGCATGCCGGCCCGGAAAGCATTGAACCGTGGGCGCGGGATTTTCGTGACTGGATGATCGACAAGCTGGCGGCCGACGATGAAACGGCGCTGCATGATTATCGCCAGCAGGCGCCGAATGCCGTGCGCAGTCACCCCAGTGATGAGCATTTGTTGCCGTTGTATTTTGCTCGCGGTGCTGGCGGGGTTTTCAGCGTGGCGCATCAGGGTTTCACGATGGGGGCGCTGGGTATGGATATTTATCGCTTCGGTTGAGGCCTTCGCGAGCAGGCTCGCTCCCACAGTAGCCAATGAACAGGCAAAAAAAATCCCCGAACCAGTCGGGGATTTTTTCTGTGCGATCAATCAACCCAAGGGCGGATCAATCTTCGCGGTAGCGACGCAGCTTGAGCTGCTTACCGGCAACGCGAGTGTCCTTCAGCTTGGTCAGGAGTTTTTCCAGACCTTCTTCCGGCAGCTCGACGAGGCTGAAGCTGTCACGCACCTGGATGCGACCGATCGCTTCACGGGCCAGACCGCCTTCGTTGAGGATGGCGCCCAGCAGGTTTTTCGCAGCGATACCGTCACGCGCACCCAGCGCGGTACGGCAACGAGCACGGCCTTCGCCCAAAGGCATTGGCGCGCGACGCTCGCGGTCACCACGATCAGGACGATCACCGGAACGCTCAGGACGGTCGCCACGCGGTGCGTTGTTCGGCACCAGTGGACGTTCCTTCTCGATCGCGGCCAGGTTCAGCGCTTGACCGTTGGTAGCCTTGCGCAGCAGCGCAGCAGCCAGTGCACGCGGGGTGCAACCGATGTCGGCAGTCAGGCGATCAAGCAGCTCACCGTGAGTCGATTCGGCATCAGCGACCAGCGGCGACAGGCTGTTGGTCAGTTTCTTGATGCGAGCATCGAGAACGGCTTGAGCGTCTGGCAGGCGTACTTCGGCAACTTTCTGCCCGGTTACTCGCTCGATCACTTGCAGCATGCGGCGCTCACGTGGAGTCACCAGCAGCAGTGCACGACCTTCGCGACCGGCACGGCCAGTACGGCCGATACGGTGCACGTAGGATTCCGGGTCGTACGGCATGTCAACGTTGAATACGTGAGTGATGCGCGGAACGTCCAGACCACGGGCAGCAACGTCGGTCGCGACAACGATGTCCAGACGGCCATCCTTGAGCGAGTCGATCACGCGCTCACGCTGGTTCTGGGCAATGTCACCGTTCAACGCGGCGGCTTTGTAGCCTTTGGCGTCGAGGGCGCTGGCCAGGTCCAGGGTCGCTTGCTTGGTGCGCACGAACATGATCAGCGCGTCGAAGTCTTCGACTTCCAGCAGGCTGAGCACGGCAGAGGTTTTCTGGTCAGCGTGAACCAACAGGTGAGCCTGTTCGATCGCGGTAACGGTCTGGGTCTTGGTCTGGATCTTGACGTGTTGCGGATCGCGCAGGTGGCGTTCGGCAATGGCGCGGATCGACTGCGGCAGGGTCGCCGAGAACAGCACGGTCTGGCGGGTCGATGGCAGAGCCTTGAAGATGACCTCCAGGTCATCCATGAAGCCCAGCTTCAACATTTCGTCAGCTTCGTCGAGAACCAGATGGTTCACAGTCGACAGGACTTTCTCGTCGCGACGCAGGTGGTCGCACAGACGACCCGGAGTAGCGACAACAATCTGTGCGCCATTACGGATTGCCTTGAGTTGCGGGCCCATCGGCGCGCCGCCGTAGACAGCCACGACGGTGACGCCTGGCATTTGCTTGGCGTAGGTTTCAAAAGCGGTTGCTACTTGCAGCGCCAACTCTCGGGTCGGCGCCAGGATCAGGGCTTGCGGTTCGCGCTTGGCAGGATCGATGCGGTGCAGAATAGGCAGTGCGAACGCGGCGGTTTTACCGGTACCGGTTTGCGCCTGGCCAATCATGTCCTGGCCGGCCATGATGATCGGGATCGATTGCTGCTGAATCGCCGAAGGCTCTTCGTAGCCAGTCGCTGCGACGGCTGCAAGAATATTCGGGTTGAGATTAAAAGCGGCGAATCCGCCGGTTTCCTGGGTCATGGGTCTGCCTCTAAGTGCATCCGCAAAGACCCATGCTCCAAAGCTGCGCATGCCGTGTTGAGACTCAAGAGTCGCCCTGGCAGCTTTGTCGGCGGGGATTTGCGAAAACGAATGAATGAAGATGAATCGTCAAGGAAGAGCCCGCAATGCGGACATGCAGCCGAAGCTGACTTCGGGAAATGCGCTACCTAAACGCGGCCCGGTTAAAGGCCGGCGCGCACTATACCGGATTTCGCCCGAAAAGGGAGCTTTTTTTGTGGCCCTTATCCGGGTGTCACCGCCGTGTAACGGGGTTTTGCGGATAATCGCGCAACGGTCTATTTTGCAAAGGCCCGGCCCTGCGGGCGATGACGCTTAAACGGTTCACCGATCTGCGGCAAAGCGCCGCGCACCCGCCCTTCCCGCTCGAGGATTTAGCCATGAATCAGCCCTGCGCCGGCCGCGTCAGCCGAGAACGTCGTGGTCATGTGCACTTGATCGGCCTTGATCGGGCGGCCAAGCGCAACGCTTTCGATATCGACCTGCTAAACGACCTGAGCCTGGCCTACGGCGAATTCGAAGCCGACCGCGAAGCGCGGGTCGCCGTGGTGTTCGGCCATGGCGAGCACTTCACCGCCGGACTCGATCTGGTCAATGCCAGCGCCGCACTGGCCGAAGGCTGGCAGGTTCCGAGCGGCGGTTGCGATCCCTGGGGTGTTTTCGTCGGCCCACGGGTGAGCAAACCGGTTATCGTCGCCGCGCAGGGTTACTGCCTGACCATCGGCATCGAGCTGATGCTGGCGGCGGACATCAACCTGTGCGCGAGCAATACCCGCTTCGCGCAGATGGAAGTGCAGCGTGGGATCTTTCCGTTTGGCGGCGCGACTTTGCGTTTCCAGCAGATCGCTGGCTGGGGCAACGCGATGCGCTGGCTGCTCACTGGCGATGAATTCGATGCCCACGATGCCTTGCATCTGGGCTTGGTCCAGGAAGTGATGGCCAGCGAAGATTTGCTGCCCCGCGCGATCGAGCTGGCCGAACGGATTGCCCGGCAGGCACCACTGGGCGTGCAAGCGACCTTGATGTCAGCGAGACAGGCGCGTTATGAGGGTGAGACAGCGGCGGCGCAGGCGTTACCGGCGCTGGTGAAGAAGTTGCTCGCCACTGAAGATGCCAGGGAGGGGGTCAGGTCGTTGGTGGAGCGGCGTCCGGGGATCTTCAAAGGCATCTGATGAGTGCCCCCCCTGTAGGAGCTGCCGAAGGCTGCGATCTTTTGATTTTGATCTTCAAAAAATCAAGATCAAAAGATCGCAGCCTTCGGCAGCTCCTTGTATCTCGACTAACGCTCCGTCAGGAGCGATAGTTCTCGACTGATCATCGA
>NZ_QFZZ01000012.1 GCF_005233515.1 Pseudomonas sp. CFBP13508 | reverse complement strand
ACTTCGTTTACGGAGTGCTCAAGTCAGGACTGCCATATGACCCGAAACTTGCGCTTGCCCGGTGAGGCTCAAGACGGTATCTACATGGGACGGTGAAAGAGTTTGCCTATCGGTATCCAATAGTCGGGCTATTAGCCGACTAGCCAACTCGGGTCTAGCCTTACCAGTCCGAAGTCGGCACGAGCCGGCCGCAGACCTGATAGGGATCCGAACATGGCAAACGAATCGAAATGCCCGTTCAACCACGCCGCCGGCGGCGGTACGACGAACCGTGACTGGTGGCCGAATCAACTCAATCTGAAAATCCTCAGCCAGCATTCCCCCAAGTCCGATCCGCTGGGCCAGGACTTCGACTACGCCAAAGCCTTCAAAAGCCTCGACTTCCAGGCGCTGAAACAAGACATCAAAACACTGATGACTGATTCTCAGGACTGGTGGCCGGCCGACTTCGGCCATTACGGCCCTCTGTTCGTGCGCATGGCCTGGCACAGCGCCGGGACCTATCGCACCGCCGACGGCCGTGGCGGCGCCGGCTCCGGACAGCAACGCTTCGCCCCGCTCAACAGCTGGCCGGACAACGTCAGCCTCGACAAGGCCCGCCGCCTGCTGTGGCCGATCAAGCAGAAATACGGACGCAACATTTCCTGGGCCGACCTGATCGTGCTCACCGGCAACGTCGCGCTGGAGTCCATGGGCTTCAAGACCTTCGGTTTTTCCGGGGGCCGCGCCGATGTCTGGGAACCGGATGAAGACGTGTACTGGGGTTCGGAAACCGAGTGGCTGGGCGGCGATAACCGTTACGGCAAGAGCAATGGCCCGGTGCAAGAGCCCGGCGACGGCACGCTGGTGGCTGAGCCCGATCTGCATGGCCGTGAAGAAAGCCGCACCGATCAGGGCGAACGCAATCTGGAAAATCCCCTCGCCGCCGTGCAGATGGGTCTGATCTACGTCAACCCGGAAGGCCCGGAAGGCAACCCGGACCCGGTGGCCTCGGCCAAGGATATTCGCGAAACCTTCGGCCGCATGGCCATGAACGATGAAGAAACCGTGGCGCTGATCGCCGGCGGCCACGCGTTCGGCAAGACCCACGGCGCCGGCCCGGCCGACAATGTCGGCCCAGAGCCGGAAGCGGCCGGTCTGGAGCAACAGGGTCTGGGCTGGAAAAACGCCTTCGGCACCGGTAAAGGCGCCGACACCATCACCAGTGGTCTGGAAGTGACCTGGACCACCACACCAACGCAGTGGAGCAACAACTATCTGGAAAACCTGTTCGGCTTCGACTGGGAGCTGACCAAAAGCCCGGCGGGCGCCAATCAGTGGCAACCGAAAAACGGCGCGGGTGCAGGCACCGTTCCCCACGCTCACGATCCGAACAAGAAGCTCTCGCCGACCATGCTCACCTCCGACCTGGCGTTGCGCTTCGATCCTGCATACGAGCAGATTTCCCGGCGTTTCCTGGCCAATCCCGATCAGCTCGCCGACGCATTCGCCCGCGCCTGGTACAAGCTGATCCATCGCGACATGGGTCCGCTCTCTCGCTACCTCGGCCCGGAAATGCCGCAAGAGGAGCTGCTCTGGCAAGACCCGCTGCCCGACGTGACGCACCCGCTGATCGATGACAGCGACGCCACTGCGCTGAAAAACAAAGTGCTGGCTTCAGGGTTGTCAGTGTCGCAACTGGTTTCGACCGCGTGGGCTGCAGCATCGACCTTCCGCGGCTCGGACAAACGCGGCGGCGCCAATGGTGGGCGCTTGCGTCTGGCCCCGCAGAAGTTCTGGCAGGCCAACCAGCCCGAACAACTGGACAAAGTGCTGAGCACGCTGGAAAGCATTCAGAACGAGTTCAACGGTTCTGCTGCCAATGGCAAGAAGATCTCGTTGGCGGACCTGATCGTTCTGGCCGGTAATGCCGGGGTGGAAAAAGCCGCGCAGAACGCCGGGCATTCAGCGTCGGTGCCGTTTTCACCGGGCCGCGTCGATGCTTCGCAGGAGCAGACTGATGTCGAATCGTTCGGCTTCCTCGAACCGATCGCCGATGGTTTCCGCAATTACAGCAAAGGCAAATACACGGTTGCGGCAGAAACCCTGCTGATCGACAAGGCGCAGTTGCTGACGCTCACGGCACCGGAAATGACCGTGCTGCTGGGTGGTTTGCGGGTATTGAACACCAATGTTGGCCAGACGCGACATGGCGTGTTCACCGACAAAACCGAAACGCTGAGCAATGACTTTTTCACCCACCTGCTGGACATGGGAGTTGAGTGGACCCCAACGTCACGGGATGCCGATGAGTTTGAAGGCCGTGACCGCAAGACCGGGGCGCCAAAGTGGACGGCGACACGAGTGGATCTGGTGTTCGGCTCGAATGCGCAATTGCGCGCGTTGGCCGAGGTGTACGCCAGTTCCGACGCGAAGGTGCAGTTCGTCAACGATTTCGTCAAGGCCTGGACGAAGGTGATGAATCTGGATCGGTTTGATCTGCGTAAATAGCTGTTTGTTGTGCCAATAAAAATGCCGCTCGTTGAGCGGCATTTTTTGTTGATCGTTCCCACGCTCCTCGTTGGAATGCAGCAAGGGACGCAGAGCGTCGAGAGAGGCATTCCCACGCAGAGCATGGGAACGATCAACTCGACGGTTCCTACCGGATCGGGTTACGCCAGGCTTTTGCTCACCACTTCATACACATCACTGGACAGCGCCCCGGACGCCAGAATCCGCTCCAATTCAGCCTTCATCAACGCCTGGCGCGCGCTGTCGTATTTGCGCCAGCGGGTCAGCGGTGCCAATTGACGTGAGGCGATCTGTGGGTTGAAACCGTTCAGTTCGATCACCAGATCGGCAAGGAAGCGATAACCGGAACCGTCCGCCGCGTGGAAGTTGATCAGGTTCTGCCCGGCAAACGCGCCGATCAGTGCCCGCACCTTGTTCGGGTTCTTGATGTTGAACGCCGGGTGCTGCATCAACGCCTTAACGCGCGCCAAACCGCCCGGCAAGGTGCTACCGGCCTGCACGCTGAACCACTGATCCATGACCAGCGGATTGTCCTTGAAGTGCTCGGCGAAGCTGGCCAAAGCCAGGGCCTTCTGCTCTTCGAACGGCGAGTTGACCAGCACCGCCAGCGCGGTCAGGCGCTCGGTCATGTTGTCGGCAGCCTCGAATTGCTCCAGCGCCGCTGCCAACACTTCCGGCTTGCCGCTGAGCATCAGGTACGACAGGGCGATGTTCTGCAAGGCGCGACGGGCGAAGTGCTCGGCCTCAGCCACGTACGGAGTTTTCTTCGACAGATCGCGGTTGGCCTGATAACGCAGCCACAGCGCTTCGAACAAACCTTCGGCGAGTTGCTTGCGGGCAAATTCGCGCGCGACATGAATCGCCTCGACGTCAGCCACTTCGCTGATCTCGGTGAGATAGGCCTCACCCGGCAACGAAAGCATTTCGGCAACCATCGCCTGATCCAGCGACTCGTCGGACAGCACCGTACGCAGCGCCGACACCAGACGCGGATCGAGCTTCAGGCTCTCGCCTTTCTGATGTTGGCCGATCAACTCTTGAAGCACTTGCACCGAAAGTTGCTGACCGGCATCCCAGCGGTTGAAGCCGTCGCTGTCGTGCTGCATCAGGAACATCAGTTGATCGCGGTTGTACGGGAAGCTCAGTTTCACCGGTGCCGAGAAGCCGCGCAGCAGCGATGGCAGCGGCTGTTCGTTGATGTCGACGAAGGTGAAGGTCTGCTCGGCTTCGGTCACCGAGATCACCCGAGTGGTGCCTTGTGCCGAGGCTTCGCCAGCCAGACGCAGAGCGATTTCATTGCCCTGGCTGTCGAGCAGGCCGAGCTCGACCGGAATCACGAACGGCAGTTTTTCTACCTTGTCCGGGGTCGGCGGGCAGCTCTGGCGGAAGGTCAGGCTGTAGGTTTTCGCCGCAGCGTCGTAGGACTCGCTGACGGCCAGACGCGGTGTGCCGGCCTGGCTGTACCAGCGCTTGAACTGGCTGAGATCAACGCCATTGGCATCTTCCATGGCCTTGACGAAGTCGTCGCAGGTCACGGCCTGGCCGTCGTGGCGCTCGAAGTACAGATCGCTGCCCTTGCGGAAGCCTTCTGCGCCCAGCAAGGTGTGGATCATGCCGACCACTTCCGAACCCTTTTCGTACACGGTCAGAGTGTAGAAGTTGGAAATCTCGATGAAGCTGTCCGGGCGCACGGCGTGGGCCATGGGACCTGCATCTTCGGCGAACTGGTGGGTACGCAGGTACGCCACGTCCTGAATGCGCTTGACCGTCGCCGAGTTCATGTCCGAGGAGAAACCGGCATCGCGGAACACCGTGAAACCTTCCTTGAGCGACAGCTGGAACCAGTCGCGGCAGGTCACGCGGTTGCCCGACCAGTTGTGGAAGTATTCGTGGGCGACGATCGCCTCGACCCGCTGGTGCGCAGCGTCGGTGGCAGTTTCGGCGCGGGCCAGCACGGCGCTGGAGTTGAAGATATTGAGGCCCTTGTTCTCCATCGCGCCCATGTTGAAATCGTTGACGGCGACGATCATGAAGATGTCCAGATCGTACTCGCGACCGTAGACCTCTTCGTCCCAGCGCATGGATTTCTTCAGGCTGTTCATCGCGTGCTGGCACTTGTCGATGTTTTCCGGCTCGACATAAATGCGCAGCGCGACGTTGCGCTGGCTCATCGTGGTGAAGGTGTCTTCGACGCACCACAGATCACCGGCGACCAGCGCGAACAGGTACGCCGGTTTCTTGAACGGATCTTCCCAGGTCGCCCAGTGCCGGCCGTCTTCGCCGGGGCCGGAAGCGATCGGGTTACCGTTGGAGAGCAGCACCGGGTAGCTGTGCTGTTCGGCCACGACGGTGGTGGTGAACTTGCTCATCACGTCCGGGCGATCGAGGTAATAGGTGATCTTGCGAAAGCCTTCGGCTTCGCACTGGGTGCAGAACATCGTGCCGGACTTGTACAGGCCTTCCAGCGCGGTGTTGGTTTCCGGATGGATGCGCACGCTCGTGTCGAGGGTGAAGGTTTCACTGGTTGGCTGCAGGGTCAGGTGGCTGTCCGAGACTTGATAGTCAGCGGCGCTCAGCTCCTGGTCCGCCAGCGTCACCGACAGCAGCTCGAGTTGCTGGCCGTCGAGCACCAGCGGCGGCAGGCCGGCGCCACGTTCAGGATTACGGCGCATCACCAGTTGCGCGTGAACCAGGCTGTGGTCCTCGAACAACTCGAAGGTCAGGTGCGTTTCGTCGATCAGGTACTCGGGCGCCTGATAGTCCTTGAGGTAAATCATCTTCGGTTGTTCGGTGCGCATGCTGGAATCCTTATTGATGCACGGCGAGCTGGTACGCCGTGTATTTACGAATGTTGATCACGCCGGTGTCGAAGATCAGGTACTGACCCTTGATCCCCAGCAGCGTGCCTTCGGCAATCGGGTTCTTGTCCAGGTTGAAGCTGACGATTTTCGCCGGGTATTGCTCGACGGGATAGCGGATTTCCAGCGGTTCGACATCGGCAATCGTCTGAATCGCCTGTAGGCCGAATCGCTCCTGCAACCCTTGCAGGCCTTCGGCGCAGCTTTCGAACAACTGATCGCGCACCTGCGCCAGATCCACCGCCGCCGCATCACCTTTGAGCAGCGCGCGCCAGTTGGTCTTGTCCGCCACCTGGCTGCGGAACAGGTCCTCGACAAACCCCGATTGCTGGCGTGTCGATACACGCATGATCGGCAACGCCTGACTCGCACCCTGATCCAGCCAGCGGGTCGGCAACTGCGTGGCACGGGTGATGCCAACCTTGATCCCCGACGAGTTGGCCAGGTAGACCACATGATCAGTCATGCAGAACTGCTGGCCCCACACCGGATCACGGCAGGTGCCGGCGTCGAAGTGGCAACGCTCCGGACTCATGATGCACAGGTCGCACTGCGCCAGTTTGGTCATGCACGGGTAGCAATAACCCTGACTGAAACTGGTCTTGGTCTTGCGCCCGCAATGGGTGCAGTGGATCGCCCCCAGGAATTCCAGACGCAACGTGCTGCCGATCAACGGATTGACCGGCACCTCGACGTCATCCAGACGAAACGCGTACTGCACGTTCGACCCGTCCAGACGGGCCGACATTTTGCTGATTGCACCGCGGCCAATCTCGATCAATGGATGGCATCCGACTTGAACAGGATGTTCGGCACTTCGATCGACTTCGACGCACATTCTTGCGGTCCCATGTAACCGGTGCGCTGGTCTTCCGGCAGGTTCTGGATTTCCCAGGCAATCATCGCCTGCAACGACAGCTCGCGCTGTTCGGCGGTGAGTTTGTTACCGTCGGACCACTTGCCGATTTCCACGGCCAGTTTCAGGCTTTCGTAGATGTCCGGGGTGATGTTGCTGATCATGTCGTTGAAAGAGGACATCAGGGTCTCCGTGCTCTTTGCTGAACCAAAAATTTTAGACGGCCAGTTTACGGCGGTTATACAAACCGCCCAACAAACCGGTGAAGCATCCGATGAGTAACCCGCTCAGGTGCGCGGCGTTGGCGATCTGGCCGAAACCGATCAGCGAGATCAGCCCGGACATGCACACCACCAGCCACACCAGCATCATCACCAGCACGCCGCGCGGCAGGCGATAGGCCGGGTTCGGCGCCAGCAGCTGGAAAATCCAGCAATGCCCGAGCAGGCCGTAAAGCACGCCGGACAGCCCGCCAAACAGGCTCGGGCCGCTCCAGACAAACTGGGCGTAGTTGGACACCAGGCTGAACAGCAGCGTCAGACCGATCAGGTTGATGCTGCCCTGGCGCGACTCGATGCGCCGCCCCAGCTCCCAGTACCACATGCCGTTCATGGCCAGATGAAGGATGCCGAAGTGGATCAGCATCGGCGTGACCAGCCGCCACCACTGCCCTGCCGCCAGACTGTCGGCCAGTGGCGTGAAGTGGATGTACTCGCCGATCACGCGAAAATCGAGGAAGGTCAGCCAGCGCAGGGTCTCAAGGTTTTCGCCGAGGAAAGTCAGACCGCCAACGATCAGGCTCAACAGCAGAATCAATCCCGTGGCCCTGGCGTGTTTCAGCTGTTCGGCGAAACCTGTTCGTTTAAAGGTCTGGCCCACGGGAATGTCCAGTTGCTGATCCGGGTCGCCGGCCGGGAAGCGCTCGTACAGCGAACGCACGTCCTCGCTGATTTCCTCCGGCGCCCATAGCACCTGCTCGCCCGCCTCTTCACTGACACGATGGGGCACTTGCATGCGTTGCAACAGTTTGACGAAACCGCTCAAATCCACCGCCAACGGCAGGCGCAATACCGCTACCGCACTCATTGCAGGACCTCCGGCCGCTCGACATCGACCCAGACGAATTTTTGCGGATCCAGACGCGTTTCCTGGTCCAGACGATAGGCCACCAGTTTGCCGTAGAGCACGGCGCTGTAATCCAGGCACGCGAGGTTCGGGCGGATCGGCGCCGGTTTTCCGCTGCGCCAGTAGTGGCCGACGAACAGCAACGGCTCGTCGACGCCATAGCGCAGCAGGGAATTCTTTTCAGTTGAAGTCAGCGGCGTCTGCGCGACAGGCTCCGGCAATGCATCGGGCTGGAAGACGATATCGCCGTAGGTTTTGGGATCGTCTTCCCAGAACTTGGTGCGGAAGAACGAACGCACCAGACCGTCGCCGCTGGTCATGGTCAAGCCGCCCGGCAGGCGCATGTCGGTGCCGCGCAGCAAGCGGTCGAACACGGTACAGGCGAAGCTGCCGGGAACGGCCGAGGCCTGGAGGAAATGCTCATCGACGCAGCCATTGGGGAACAACGCCCGCAACGGCTCGATCAGACCGGCGTCCCAGCACGCATGGACGACGCGAAAGCGCCCGGCATCGACGAACAGCGGCAGCTCGTAGAACCACTGCTGGAAGTCATGCCAGTCGCCGGGATGGTCTTCAAATTGAGTCAGGGTTTCCTGCAACAGCCGCGCATGGCGCTTGGTGTGTTCGCGCACGAACTGCTTGCCGCTGCCCGGTGGCGCCGGGGTGACCCAGCCGAGCGCGTTGAATTCGTGGTTGCCCATGATGCACAGCGCCTGCCCCGCCTCGACCATGTCGTGGACGATGTGCAATGCCTCGCGAATACGCGGGCCACGGTCGATGATGTCGCCGACGAACACCGCCATGCGTGACGGATGCCGCCAGACCCCGCCCTGCTTGTGATAACCGAGACGGTCCAGCAAGTGTTCGAGGGTCATGGCGCATCCGTGCACGTCACCGATCAGGTCGTAACTGCGCGCGGGATCGAGCATCAGTCGCCTCCGCCCCCCAGCTTGCTGCCCCAGCCAAGCTTGGTGCGGCACACCTCGTAGTAATTGTGATCGAGCGGATGAATCAGGCGCAGCTTCTGCGCTTTCTTGCTCACGGTGATGGTGTCGCCCGGTGCGCAGGTGAAATGGTTCTGGCCGTCGCAGGACACCTGCGGGTAGATCTGCATATCTTTGGACACGACGATTTTCAGCTCACTGTTGCCATCGACCACGATCGGCCGTCCTGACAAGGTATGGGGGTACATCGGCACAATCACAATAGCGTCGAGCTTGGGATGCATGATCGGCCCGCCAGCAGACAACGCGTAGGCGGTGGAGCCGGTGGGCGTGGCGACGATCAGGCCGTCGGCCTTCTGGCTGCAGACGAACTGGCCGTCGATGTACAGCTCGAATTCGATCATCCGCGTCGATTTGCCCGGGTGCAGCACCACGTCGTTGAGCGCATCGCCCTGGCCGATGGCCTCGCCATGGCGACGCACTTCGGCTTGCAGCAGGAAGCGGTTTTCCACCAGATAGTGGCCGTCGAGCACTTCGGCGACCTTGATTTCCAGCTCGTCCGGGCGAATATCGGTGAGGAAGCCGAGGCTGCCACGGTTGATGCCGAGCACCGGAATATTGTGTTTGGCCAGCGCCCGCGCAGCGCCGAGCAGGCTGCCGTCACCGCCGACGACGATGACCATGTCGCAGACTTCGCCGAGCATCTTGCGCGACGAGGTTTGCAGGCCGTGGCCGGGCAGGACTTCAGCGATGGTGTCTTCGAGGATCACATGCAGGTGACGGTCGAGCAGAAAGCGTTTCAGTCGGCGGACGGTATCCAGCACCTGGGAACTGCCCAGGCGACCGATGATGCCGATATTACGAAATTGCTCCATGGGACCTCTGCGGACAATCGAAAACGCGAAAACCCGATTATGGGCGAAAGCGCCAGATAGACAAAATCCTTTCAGCCTCAAGGGTGCGCTCAGGTTTAAGGCTATGCTCGCAAGATGATCCTGTTTCCCGATTTGTTGCAGTTGCCCCATCAGTTACGCCATCCCGAAGTGCGGGACCTGGCGTGGGTGATCCTCGCGCCGCCGATGCTCGCCGCCACGCCATGGCCGCAGCGCCATCCGCTGGCCGGCAGCGACTGGGTGCACGACCCGCAGCGTCTCGAACACTGGCTGCGCCAGCTCGACCACGACAGTTACGGCCTGCTGCAATGGCTGTCCCAGGCGCGCACGCGGCGTCTGGGCCTGTATTACGAGCGTCTGTGGCAGTTCGCCGTCTCGCATGCGCCGGGCATCGAACTGATCGCCGCCAACCTGCCAATCCGCCGCGCCGGGCACACCCTCGGCGAACTGGACATGCTGCTGCGTGACCGCGACGGCGTGCATCATCTGGAACTGGCGATCAAGCTCTACCTTGGCCCGCAGGATGGCAATGGCCGCGATCCCGCGCAGTGGCTGGGGCCGGGTTGTCATGATCGGTTGGATCGTAAGCTGGCACATCTGGCCGAGCATCAATTGCCGATCTCGGCGCGCCCGGAAAGCCGCGAAGTGCTCGCGGCGCTGGATATCGAAACCTTCAGCGCGCAGTTGTGGCTGGGCGGTTATCTGTTGTACCCGTGGCCCGGGCAGGCGGACTCACCGCACGGCGCGCATCCGCAACATTTGCGTGGCAGCTGGCTGCATCAGAAGGACTGGCCGGCGTTTGTCGCGCGACGCCCGCCGGGCCGCTGGCAACCCCTGCCCCGTCACGCATGGCTGGCGCCGGCGCACTACCCGGCGGATCAGGTCTGGACGAATGAGCATCTGCGTTTGTGGCTGCAGGACCTGCCAGCGCTGGCCCCGGCGCAGCTGATGGTGCGCCTGACCGAGAACGCCCAGGGCGAATGGGAAGAGGCGGAGCGGCTGTTTCTGGTGGCGGATCTTTGGCCGAATGTGCCCGGCCAAACCTGAGATTGGTGGTGCCTGACCCAATTCGCGAGCAGGCTCGCTCCCACAGAGAATGCATTTCAAATGTGGAATGCGATCCCCTGTGGGAGCGAGCCTGCTCGCGAAAAGAGCAACTCGATCTATAGGGATAACCGCACGGCCAACGCCGCCAACGTCACCAGCAACACCGGCACCGTCAGCACAATCCCGACGCGGAAGTAATAGCCCCAGCCAATGTGAATGCCCTTGCGTTCCAGCACATGCAGCCATAATAACGTTGCCAGACTGCCGATCGGGGTGATTTTCGGCCCAAGGTCGCTGCCAATCACGTTGGCGTAGATCATCGCTTCTTTGATCACGCCGCTGGCCTGACTGGCATCGATCGACAGCAAGCCGATCAACACCGTCGGCAAGTTGTTCATGATCGACGACAGCAGCGCCGTCAGCACCCCAGTGCCCATCGCCGCGCCCCATACACCGTGCTCGGCGAACACGTCCAGCCATCCGGCGAGGTAACCAGTGAGCCCGGCGTTGCGCAGGCCGTACACCACCAGGTACATGCCCAGCGAGAAAATGACGATCTGCCACGGCGCTTCTTTCATAACCTTGCGCGTGGAGATCTTGTGGCCGCGCGCAGCGATACCCAGCAGCAGCGCGGCGCACACCGCCGAAATTGCGCTGATCGGAATGCCCAGCGGTTCCAGAGCGAAGCAGCCAATCAACAGGATCACCAGCACCGCCCAACCGGCGTAGAACGTCGCCTTGTCGTGGATCGCGGTGTGCGGGTTTTCCAGTTGTGCAGGATCGTACGCCGCCGGGATGTCGCGGCGAAAAAACCACAGCAACATGCCCAGCGTCGCCGCCACGCTGACGAAGTTGACCGGCACCATCACCGCGGCATAGCGGTTGAAGCCGATGTGGAAGAAGTCAGCCGAAACGATGTTGACCAGGTTCGATACCACCAGCGGCAGGCTTGCCGTGTCGGCAATGAACCCGGCGCCCATGACGAATGCCAGCGTCGCCGCCGGTGAAAAGCGCAACGCCAACAGCATCGAAATCACGATCGGCGTGAGAATCAGCGCCGCACCGTCATTGGCGAACAGCGCCGAGACCAGCGCGCCGAGCAGCACCATGAAGGCAAACAGTTTGCGCCCACTGCCCCGCCCCCAACGCGCCACGTGCAGCGCCGCCCAGTTGAAAAAGCCAGCCTCGTCGAGCAACAGGCTGATGATGATCAGCGCCACGAAGGTGCCGGTGGCGTTCCAGATGATCTGCCAGACCAGCGGGATATCCGTGAGGTGAACGACGCCAAAAATCAACGCCAGCACGGCGCCCAGCGTTGCACTCCAGCCGACGCCGAGACCTTTGGGTTGCCAGATGACGAGGGTAATGGTCAGCAGAAAAATCAGTGACGCAGCGAGCATTCGCAGAAGCCTTCAAATAGCGAAACGGGTGGAAATCGAACAAATGTGGGAGCGAGCCTGCTCGCGAAGGCGGTGTGCCAGACATGAAATTATCATCTGACACACAGCCTTCGCGAGCAGGCTCGCTCCCACAGTGAGTTTCGGTAAGTTTATTTCTTGTGTTGCTCGACGAACTGGCCGTAGGCATCGATGAATTTTTGCAGGAACGGTTTCACCGAGTCGCTCAATTTGCCCGCTTCGTCGAACGCATTACCGGCGCCGCCCAGGTAGGCTTCCGGCTGTTGCAGGCAATGGATATCGAGGAAAACAAAGGTCTGGCGCAGGTGCTGGTTGGCGCCGAAGCCACCGATGGCGCCTGGCGATACGCTGATAACCGCGCCGGGTTTGCCACTCCACGCGCTCTGGCCATAAGGGCGCGAACCGACGTCGATCGCGTTCTTCAGCGGTGCCGGGATCGAGCGGTTGTACTCGGGGGTAACAAACAGCACCGCGTCGGATGACGCCACTTTCTGACGGAAAGTGCTGTAGGCTGCCGGCGGAGAATCGCCGTCAATGTCTTCGTTGTACAGCGGCAGTTCACCGATCTCGACAATCTCCAGCTTGAGATTGGCCGGTGCCAGTTCGGCGAGGGCCAGTGCGACTTTGCGATTGATCGATGCTTTGCGCAGGCTACCGACCACTACAGCGACGTTGTAGACATTGCTCATGGAAGACTCTCGATGGTCCGTGGGAAGAGTCGCTAGTTATAGATGATCCAGTGGCGCTTTCACCAGTGGTCATTGGTTTTTCCTGCGCGGCGAATATTTTTTTCCTGTAGGAAAACTTACCGAGCTTGGTGACGGTCTACAAAGCCGCAAATCAAGCGTTTTATCTCCAGAGGTTCTAAGCAGATGGCAGCAGTACTCGTCGGTCAGTTTCATGCAAGAGATGCGGAAGGCCGCGTTTATTCCGTGCATGAATTCCAGGAATCGAACCCGTCTGCAGACGGATCCACTGGCTCGGAGCCCATTTACAGACTGGCCATTGGCGATCGGGTCAACAAGGTCAGTGACAGCGAGTTTCTCCTGGTTCAATCAGGCATTACCCTGATTCGCGAACCTGAGCCAACCGTCGCTCAATAACCCAGCGTTATGAGCAGAAGTCATGCGAGCGGACTTGGGGTAGGATTCAGCGTCTGACCCCACCTGCTGAACATGGACTTCACGCATGCGTTTACGCCACATCGAAGTGATTCAGGCGCTCTTGCAGACCGGTCACATGGGCACCGCCGCCGAATGGCTGCAACTGCCGGTGACCGAAGTCGAAGAGCGTTTGCGCGAAGCCGAAAGTCAGCTGGGGTTCATGCTGTTCGCCAGCGTTCGCGGGCGCCTGCAATCGACCCCTGAAGCGCGCGCCCTGCAGGTGGAAATCGCGCACATCTATGAAGCGCTGGAGCCGGTGCAGCGTCTGGCCGGCAGCCTCAAGCAGTACCTCGCCCCGCCCTTGCGCATCATCGGCACCCCGCCGCTGGCCCAGCAATTGCTGCCACAAAGCCTTGCGACCCTGCGTCGGCGCTTGCCGGACGCACCGTGCAGCCTGCTCAGCGCGCCGACTCGCGACATCGTTCGCAGCCTGTTACTGCGCGAAAGCGATCTGGGCCTGAGCCTGCACGATCCCGAACACCACGATATCCACTGCCAGCCGCTGGCCCAGGGCAAGCTGCAATTGATCGCTCCGCACGGCTGGCTGCAACCGAAACAGAAATACATTTCCCTCGCGGATCTGGCCGGTCAGGCCATGGTCGGTCTCGAAGGTCAGGATCCGCTGAGCCCGGCACTGGAAAACAAACTGCAGGCCTTGCGCCCGGCGCCAAGCATTCAGACCCGTGTGCAGACCCATCAGATGATGCGCAGCATGGTCGAGGCCGGCGAAGGTCTGGCGATCGTCGATCCCTTCACCGCGTTGGGCGCCCGCGCCGGTGGGCTTGACGTCTGCCCGCTCTCACCGGCAGTGCCGATCAGCCTCTATGCCCTGACCTTCAAGCATGCCACGCCGTCGGCGGCGATTCAGACACTGCTGACTATCGTCACGGAACAAGCCGAGGCGATGTTGTCGAGCTGAGTGGTTTTTCCAGCGGATTGTCGAACAGGCGATACCAGAACAAGGCAACTTCGGCGGTATGCGGATCGATGCCGCGATAGCGCAACTGGTCGATGCCGCCGATCACATAACCGCAGCGCTCATACAGCCGACAGGCGCCGAGGTTGTTGTTCTGGGTTTCGAGCATGATGCCCGGCAGCTTCTTCTTGCGACTCCAGAACTGCGCGACATCGAGCAACGCCTTGGCCACGCCGTGGCGACGGGCCGGGGCATGCACCGCCAGTTCATCGATGTGGGCAAAGCCGTTCCAGTTGGTGCTGATCACCAGGTGACCGACCGGCTCGTCGTCCAGGTACGCCATGAAAATCGCACTGTCGGGCGCGTTGTGAAAGGCGCTGAACTCTTCCGGATCGATGCCGTAGCACTTGCGGTACGGCACGATTGGCGTCACCGGCCACTGCTCGACCGGCTTGCCGATCACGGCAGCGCCATAGGCGGCCACCTCGAAACTGAAGTCGCTGCCCCAGATATACGGCGCAAAACCTTCATCGGCGACCCGCACCGACAACCCTGGGTATTTCGGATTCATGACCGGTTGCATACTGGGAAAAGTCCTCATTCCTTGACGCAGCCGACGGTGTCGACCTTGCTGTCGCGATGGATGATTGCCAGCGCAAATTTCAACTCTTTGTACATGAGGCTCAGTGTCCTGAGGCGGCAGATTTGCACCTGACCAGTGCACTCAGGGTAGAGGGTTGCAGCGAATGTGGCGAGGGTGGCAACTTGGCTCCATGTCGCCAAACGCAAAAAATCGCTGCCTTCCTGGTCCCCACTATGGAATGCAATCCCGGTAAGAGCTGCCGAAGGCTGCGATCTTTTGATCTTCGGTTTTTTCAGGCCTGCGCATCAGCCTCGGCAATCTGCGTCCACAACGCCGGCGCTCCCGCCGATTTGGCGATGATTTCCAGCCGCACCAGATGCGCCGCCAGTTCTTCTTCAGTCGCCCGGATGATGCGTGCTGGCTGACGATCGACCGGCAGGCGGCGGATTTCGGTAGCCGAGTTGTCGGCACCCTCGCCCGTGCCATTGCCATCGGAGGCGTTGCCGGCCAGCGACAGGCTGGTCTGGCCGCCGGTCATCGTCAGATAGACGTCGGCGAGAATTTCCGAGTCGAGCAAGGCGCCGTGCAGTTCACGGCCGGAGTTGTCGACGCCGTAACGCTTGCACAACGCATCAAGGCTGTTGCGCTGCCCCGGGTGACGTTCCCGGGCCATCATCAGGGTGTCGAGGATGGTGCAATGCTGGGTGATGTCAGCGCGATCGTGCTGGCCCATCAAGGCGAATTCGTTGTTGATGAAGCCAACGTCGAACGCCGCGTTGTGGATGATCAGCTGCGCGCCCTGGATGAACTCGAAGAACTCGTCGGCGACTTCGGCAAAGCGCGGCTTGCCGACGAGGAATTCGTTGGTGATGCCGTGCACACCGATCGCACCCTCGTCGCTCTCGCGATCCGGTTGCAGGTAAACGTGGAAATGCCGGCCCGTCAGGCGCCGACCGATCAGTTCGACGCAACCGATTTCAATGATCCGGTGACCATCGGTCACCGGCATGCCGGTGGTTTCGGTATCGAGTACAACGGATCTGGTGGCCATCAGTGCTCAGCTCTCAACGGGTCAATCGGGCAAAGGCGCGGATGTTAACACGCTCGGCGGGGTGTTTCAGTCAGACCGTGGCGGGTCCTTCGCGAGCAGGCTCGCTCCCACACTGAGTGCATTCCAATTCAAGGCCTGGAATACATTTCCCTGTGGGAGCGAGCCTGCTCGCGAACGGCGACGCCACGGTTAGAAGCGAAATCAGCTCTGCTTGTAACCACGCACTTCGTCAACGCCGCGATTGGCCAGTTGGTCCGCCCGCTCGTTACCATGATGGCCAATGTGCCCGCGCACCCATTTCCAGGTGACTTTGTGGCGATTGACCTGCTCGTCCAGCTCTTTCCACAGATCGGCGTTTTTTACCGGTTCTTTCGCAGCGGTTTTCCAGCCGCGCTTCTTCCAGTTGGCCATCCACTCGTTGATGCCTTTCATCACGTATTGCGAGTCGGTGACCAGCAGCACTTCGCAGGGGCGCTTGAGCGCTTCGAGGCCACGAATCGCGCCGAGCAGCTCCATGCGGTTGTTGGTGGTGTTGGCCTCGCCGCCCCACAGTTCCTTTTCGACGCCCTTGCACACCAGCAGCGCGCCCCAGCCGCCGGGGCCGGGGTTGCCCTTGCAGGCACCGTCGGTGAACAGTTCTACGGTGTCGACGCTTTCCACGCTTTCGCTCATGCCGGTCTTTCCAGAAAAATGCCTGTCCTGCCAATCACGGATCGACAATGACCGCGGCCGGGACAAGCCCGGCCACAAATAAAAGAAGATTTACGGTTCGATGCGGCGGCGGTTGACCTTGGCCATCGGCAGCGGAATCAGCTTGCCCATCGGCTCGCGGCGTTCCTGGCGCAACGGCCTGAGCCCCACCACGATCTTGCGCGCCACCAGCAGATAGAAGCCACCGCCGGACAGCTGCCAGTCACCGGCCTTGCGTTCCCAGCCGGCCAGACGGTTCTGCCACTTGGGCGACGCGAGCGGCGGACGATAGCACCCGAAGCGGCGTTTCTCCAGCGCGAAGCCGAGCAGATTGAGCCAGTCGGCGACCCGCGACGGGGAGATGCAGCGCGCCTTGCGCAGGGCGTCATTGGCGAAGAAATGCCGCAGGCCCCAAGTGCTCCAGGGATTGATGCCGATGATCAGCAGATGCCCGCCGGGACGCACGCTGCTCGCCGCTTCACGCAGTAAACCGTGGGGCGACAGGCAGAAATCCAGGCCATGCTGCATCACCACGACGTCGGCGGCGTGCTCGCTCAACGGCCAGGCCTGCTCTTCGCAAACGATCTCGACCCCGGGCAACGGCGCGCCGAGACGCACATTGCGCTGCACTTGCGGCGCGGCCGGCGGGGTTTCGGCGGACGGGCCGTAATGCACCAGATAACCGCCGAAGAAGCGACCGAGCTCGTCGTCGAGCATGCGCCGCTCTTCATCCAGCAGAAATTGCCCGAGCGGCCCCGACAGCCATTCGCGGGCGGCGCTGATCAATGCCAGCCAGTCGGGATCGGCCTGAGCGAACGCTTTATCGGTCATGTCATTCTCCAACGCGCCAGGAACTACTAAGATGCGCCAATGTTTTCCGCTTGGCGAATTCCAACGATGATACAGATCAGTGCCCTGCCCGCGTTCACCGACAACTACATCTGGTTGTTACAGGATCACCAAACCCAGCGCTGTGCGGTGGTCGATCCGGGCGACGCCGCCCCGGTGCAGACGTGGCTCGATGCGCATCCGGGCTGGGTGCTCAGCGATATTCTGATCACTCACCATCACCATGACCACGTCGGCGGCGTTGAGCGCCTGAAAGCGGCGACCGGCGCTAAAGTCTACGGTCCGGCCAGCGAAAGCATTCCGGCGCGTGACATAGCCCTCAAGGACAACGACAGCGTCAGCGTGCTCGGCTGGGACTTCGACGTTTATGCGGTGCCCGGTCATACCCTGGGGCACATCGCCTATTACCACCATGGCCTGCTGTTCTGCGGCGACACCCTGTTCGCCGCCGGTTGCGGCCGGCTGTTCGAAGGCACACCCGAGCAGATGTACCACTCGCTCAGCCGTCTCGCGGCCCTGCCGGAAGATACGCTGGTTTACTGCACCCATGAATACACCTTGAGCAATCTGAAATTTGCCGCCGCCGTCGAGCCGGGCAATCCGGAAGTCGCCGCCCGTCTGGAAAAGGTCACGCAGCAACGGCAGAACGGTGTGATGACATTGCCGTCGACTTTGGCCCTGGAAAAGCTTACCAATCCGTTTTTACGCACTTCTGAAACATTGGTTACACAAAAAGTGGACGAACGGGAAGGCGCTCAAAACCGGGAGCCGAGCGAGGTATTTGCGGCTCTGCGAGCATGGAAAGACAAGTTCTGACAAGCGCGCCGGCCGGGACAAAAATTCTCAATGGTTGACCGCAGGGGGTGCGCTTTCTAGAATCGCCCGACATTTTTGCCCGGAACTTACTTCCAGCCAATGTCGTCATCCATACGTAAGTCCGTCAATTCAGATGCTTTGACCCGCCTGGCGCAAGCCATCGCGGTGGCTGTGTCCGCCACGCTGGCGGGTTGCTCCAGCCACGCTCCGCAGACTGAAGCGACGCACACGCCGAACATTGCTGCGCGAGCCAAGCAGAAGCCGATCTGGCTGACCGAGAAGCCCACTCCCGTGGCGCCCCAGGACATTTGGGAACGCATGCGCCAGGGCTTCCAGTTGCAGGAAGGCCTTGGCGTCAATCCGCGCATCGAGCAACAGCGCCTGTGGTTCGCCAGTAATCCCTCTTTTCTCGAGAATGCCGGCGAACGCGGCAGCCTCTACATTCATTACATTGTCGAACGCCTCGAAGAGCGCAACATGCCGCTGGAACTGGCCCTGCTGCCGGTGATCGAGAGCGCTTACAACCCGATGGCCTATTCCCGCGCCGATGCGGTGGGCCTGTGGCAATTCATTCCGTCCACCGGGCGCTACTTCAACCTGCGCCAGACGCGTTTCTACGATGGTCGCCGCGACATCACCGCTTCGACTACGGCGGCGATGGATTACCTGACTCGCCTGCACGACATGTTCAACGGCGACTGGCTGCTGGCTCTGGCGGCCTACAACGCCGGTGAAGGCACCGTCAGCCGCGCGATCGAACGCAACGAAAAGCTTGGCCTGCCCACCGACTACTGGAACCTGCCGCTGCCGGCGGAAACCCAGGCCTATGTGCCGAAGTTGCTGGCGCTGTCGCAAGTGGTGCTGGCGCCGGAAGCCTACGGCGTCAACCTCAACCCGATCGCCAACGAGCCGTACTTCCAGGTCGTCGAAATCAACCAGCGCATGGACCTGTCCAAGGTCGCTGCAGTGGCCAACATCGACGAAGACGAACTGTTCCAGCTCAACCCCGCGTTCAAACAGCGCACCACCATCGACGGCCCGCAGCATCTGCTGGTGCCGACATCCAAGGCGCAACTGCTGACCGCCAGTCTGCAGACCATGCGCCCGGACGAACTGATCAGCCCGCGCTCGCTGAAACCGGTGTTCGAAGGCGCCGATCCGTCGGAAGTCGCGCAGCTCAAGCGCGCTTATCGGGTCAAGCGTGGCGACAACCTCGGTTCCATCGCCAAGGCCAACAAGGTCGAAGTCAAGGATCTGCAGCGCTGGAACAAGCTGACCGGCAAGAACCTCAAGGTCGGCCAGACCCTGGTCATGCAGGACAACACCAAGCGTGCCCCGGCGCGCAAGTCCGGCCGGGTCAACACCGTGGTTGCGGCCAACAGCAAGAGCAAAGGCAAGGACGAGAGCAAGCAGCAGACCCAGTACAAGGTCAAGCGCGGCGACACCCTGTATGTAGTGGCCAAGCGCTTCAATGTCGAGATGCAACATCTCAAGCGCTGGAATCCGGGTGCGGGCAAGGCGTTGAAGCCGGGGCAAATGCTCACGGTTTATCAGCCGCACTGACAGAAGAGCCCCTGAATTCAGGGGCTTTTTTTGGATGAAGTTTTTGGTGTGCTTTAGATCCATCCCCCTCACCCCAGCCCTCTCCCCCAGGGGGGAGAGGGGAAAGGGAGCCGATCGGGGGCTTTTCAGAAACCGAGTTCGACTCGGTATCGCACCTCGGTGCAATTCGCCCAGACACCACCATCAGTCCCCTCTCCCTCCGGGAGAGGGTTAGGGTGAGGGGCTCTTTAACCCGCATCTTTTTCCTGTCCAGACAAGCTGTTACTGTACGGCCCACAAAGCCCAAGCCGCTGGATCGGATCTGACTTGAAGCGTGCCCTATCCCTGCTCCTGATCAGCCTGGCCTTGAGCTCATCCGCAAGCGCGACGATTACCGAAAGTCACGGTTATGCGCAGTTCGGCACGCTCAAGTACCCGGCCAGATTTACCCACTTCGACTGGGTCAACCCGCAAGCGCCCAAGGGCGGTACGTTGCGGGTGATGGCGTTCGGCACCTTCGATACGGTCAATCCGTACACTTTCAAGGGCACCAGCCCGGTCACCACCGCCAATTTTCTCCAGTACGGCATCAACGAGCTCAACGAGCCGCTGATGGTTGGCACCGGCCAGTATTCGCCGTCCGGCGACGAACCCGCGTCGAGTTACGGGTTGATCGCACAATCGGTGGAGTACAGCGAAGATCGCAGCTGGGTCGTCTTCAATTTGCGCCCCGAAGCGCGCTTTCACGACGGCGCGCCGATCACCGCCTACGACGTGGCGTTCTCCTATCGAACGCTGCTCAAGGACGGTCATCCGCTGTATCGCACGGCCCTGCAGGAAGTGCTGCGAGTCGACATTCTCAACAAGCAGCGCATTCGTTTCGTGTTCAAGCGCTCGGGCAATCCGCTGCTGATCCTGCGCCTGGGCGAATTGCCGGTACTGCCGCAGCATTACTGGAAAGACCGCGACTTCAAAGCCACCACCTTCGAGCCGCCGCTGGGTAGCGGGCCGTACCGCATCACGTCGGTCACGCCGGGTCGGCAGCTGATTTTCGAGCGGGTCAAGGATTACTGGGGCAAGGACTTACCGGTCAATCGCGGCAAGTACAACTTCGATCGCATGGAAGTCGAGTTCTACCGCGACAGCGATGTCGCCTTCGAAGCGTTCAAGGCCGGTGAGTTCGACATCTACATCGAGCATCAGGCGAAGAACTGGGTCAACGGTTACAACTTCCCTGCGGTACGTCGTGGCGAAGTGATCAAGGTGCAGATCCCGCATCAGATCCCGACCCAGACTCAGGGCCTGTTCATGAACAGCCGCCGCGCGACCTTCGCCGATGTCAGGACGCGCGAAGCGTTGGGTCTGATGTTCGACTTCGAATGGACCAACCGCGCGCTGTTCAGCGATGCCTATAAACGCACCACCAGCTACTACCCCAACAGCGAATTCACCGCGTCTGGTTTGCCGGTCGGGCATGAATGGCTGATGCTCAAGCCTTACAAGGAGCAGTTGCCAGCCCGGCTGTTCACCGAGCCGTTCACCCTGCCGAAAACCGACGGCCGTGGCATCCCGCGCGAGACCATGCGCAAAGCCCTCGCCCTGCTCGCCGAGGCCGGCTGGAAGCTCCACGGCCAGCGCTTGCAAAATGCTGACGGCCAACCGCTGCGCTTCGAACTGCTGCTGGTCAATCCGAGCCTGGAGCGGCTTTATCAGCCGTACATCGAGAATCTCAACAGCATCGGCATCGACGCGCGCCTGCGCACAGTCGATCGCGCGCAATACAAACAACGCCTCGATCAATTCGATTTCGACATGATCTCGATGACCCTCGGCCAGACCCTGAGCCCGGGCCTTGAGCAGTGGCAGTACTTCCACTCCAGTCAGGTCGGGGTCAAGGGCAGCAAGAATTACGCGGGCATCGCCAATCCGGTAGTTGATCACCTGCTTGAACAATTGCTCGCCGCGCGCACCCGCGACGAGCAGGTCGCCGCCGGCAAGGCGCTCGACCGCGTGCTGCTCTGGCAGCACTACAGCATTCCCAACTGGTACCTCAATTATCACCGTCTGGCCTACCGCAACCGGTTGGCCTTTGTCACCACGCCGCCCTACACCCTGGGCCTGAGCGCGTGGTGGCTGAAGTCTTCGGAGAAAGATCGATGAACCCTGTTCGCACCCTGCTCGTGCAGGCCGGCGGCTTGCTGTTCGCCGGGCTGGCCTGGGCCGCCCCGCAACACGCCGTGACCCTGTACAACGAGCCACCGAAATACCCGGCCGATTTCAAGCACTTCGACTACGTGAACCCTGACGCGCCCAAGGGTGGCGTGTTCCGCCAGGCCGGGTTCGGCGGCTTCGATAGCCTCAACCCGTTCATCAACAAAGGCGTGCCGGCCGATGACATCGGCCAGATCTACGACACCTTGACCAAGCACAGCCTCGACGAGCCGTTCACCGAATACGGCCTGATTGCCAGCAAGATCGAGAAAGCCGACGACAACAGTTGGGTGCGCTTCTACCTGCGCCCGGAAGCGCGCTTCCATGACGGCCACCCGGTGCGCGCCGAAGACGTGGTGTTCAGCTTCGAAACGTTGACCAAGGAAGGCTCGCCGATGTTTCGCGGCTACTACAACGACGTCGCCGAAGCCATCGCCGAAGACCCGCTGAAAGTGCTGTTCAAGTTCAAGCACAGCAACAACCGCGAGCTGCCGCTGATCCTCGGCCAGTTGCCGGTCCTCCCTAAACACTGGTGGGCCAGTCGCGACTTCAACAAGGGCAATCTGGAAATCCCGCTGGGCAGCGGCCCGTACAAGGTCACCCAAGTGAAGGCCGGCCGTTCGGTACGTTACGAGCGGGTCAAGGATTACTGGGGCAAGGACTTGCCGGTCAACCGTGGCTTCTACAACTTCGACACGATGACCACCGACTATTACCGCGACAACACCGTCGCCCTCGAAGCGCTGAAGGCCGGGCAGTTCGATTATTGGCTGGAGATGACCGCGAAGAACTGGGCCAGCGCCTATAACGTTCCGGCGGTCACCGAGGGCCGTTTGATCAAGGAACTGATCCCCAACAGCAACCCGACCGGCATGCAGGGCTTCGTCTTCAACCTGCGCCGCCCGGTGTTCCAGGATGTGCGCGTGCGTCAGGCTCTCGGGCTGCTGTTCGACTTCGAATGGACCAACAAGCAATTGTTCAACGGCGCCTACGTGCGCACTCGCAGCTACTTCGAAAACTCTGAAATGGCCGCCACCGGCCTGCCGGACGCCGAGCAACGGACGATCCTCGAACCGTTCCGCAGCCAACTGCCGGCTCAAGTATTCAGCGAAGCCTTCGAAAATCCCAGGACCGACGCCAGCGGCATGATCCGCACCCAGCAGCGCGAGGCGTATCAACTGCTGCAAGAGGCCGGCTGGAAGATCGTCGACGACAAAATGGTCGACGCCACCGGCAAACCGGTGGTGATCGAATTTCTCCTCGCCCAGACCGAATTCGAACGGGTGCTGCTGCCGTTCAAGCGCAACCTCAGCGACCTCGGCATCGATCTGGTGATCCGCCGCGTCGACGTCTCGCAGTACATCAACCGCGTGCGCTCGCGGGACTTCGACATGATGGTCGGCAGCTTTCCGCAGTCCAATTCGCCGGGTAACGAGCAGCGCGAGTACTGGATGAGCGCCGCCGCCGACAAACCGAGCAGCCGCAACAGCATGGGCCTCAAAGACCCGACCGTTGACCAACTGGTGGAAAGCCTGATCAACGCCGACTCGCGCAAGAGTCTGGTAGCCCACGCCCGCGCGCTGGATCGTGTTCTGCAATGGGGCTACTACGTGGTGCCGAACTGGCACATCAAGAGCTGGCGCGTGGCCTACTGGAACCACATCGGCCACCCGAAAACCTCGCCCAAATACGACATCGGCATCAACACCTGGTGGGTCAAGCCTGACGCCAAACCTGCCGCAGAAGTCGAAACCCAACTGCAAGCCGACCCTGCGGGCACGGAGTAATCAGATGCTGGCGTATATCTTTCGGCGACTGCTGCTGATCATCCCGACCCTGTTCGGCATTCTGCTGATCAACTTCGTTATCATCCAGGCCGCGCCAGGCGGGCCGGTCGAGCAGATGATCGCTAAGCTCGAAGGTTTCGAAGGCGCTACCAGCCGGATTGCCGGCGGCGGTGCCGAGGTCGCGGTGGCCGGCTCGTCGTACCGTGGCGCGCAGGGGCTGGACCCGGCGCTGATCAAGGAAATCGAGCACATGTACGGGTTCGACAAATCGGCCCCGGAACGCCTGTGGATCATGGTCAAGAACTATGCGCAGCTGGATTTCGGCGACAGTTTCTTCCGCGACGCCAAGGTCATCGACCTGATCAAGGAAAAGATGCCGGTGTCGATCTCGCTGGGGCTGTGGAGCACGCTGATCATGTATCTGGTGTCGATCCCGCTGGGCATCGCCAAGGCCACGCGACACGGCAGCCACTTCGACGTCTGGACCAGTTCGGCGATCATCGTCGGCTATGCGATCCCGGCGTTTCTGTTTGCGATCCTGCTGATCGTGGTGTTTGCCGGCGGCAGTTATCTGGACTGGTTCCCCCTGCGCGGGCTGACTTCGAACAACTTCGATGAGCTGAGCCTGGGCGGCAAGATCCTCGATTATTTCTGGCACCTGGCATTGCCAGTCACGGCGCTGGTGATCGGCAACTTCGCGACCATGACTCTGCTGACAAAAAACAGCTTTCTCGACGAGATCAACAAACAGTACGTGGTCACCGCCAAAGCCAAGGGCCTGACCCGCCATCGCGTCCTTTACGGCCACGTGTTCCGCAACGCCATGCTGCTGGTGATTGCCGGTTTTCCTTCGGCGTTCATCGGCATTTTCTTCACCGGCTCGTTGCTGGTGGAAGTGATTTTCTCCCTCGACGGCCTCGGCCTGATGAGTTTCGAAGCGGCGATCAACCGCGATTACCCGGTGGTATTCGGCACCTTGTTCATCTTCACCCTGCTCGGGCTGGTGGTGAAACTGATCGGCGACCTGACCTACACTTTTGTCGATCCGCGCATCGACTTTGCAAGCCGGGAGCATTGAGATGAACCTGTCCCCTCTCAACCGCCGGCGCTTCGAACTGTTCAAGGCCAACAAGCGTGGCTGGTGGTCGCTGTGGCTGTTTCTGATTCTGTTCGGCCTCAGTCTGGGCGCCGAGCTGATTGCCAACGATAAGCCGCTGGTCGTGCATTACGACAACAACTGGTATTTCCCGGCGATCAAGCGCTACCCGGAAACCGCGTTCGGCGGCGAATTCCCGCTGGAAGCCAACTACAAGAGTCCGTACATCCGGGAACTGCTCAAGGCCAAGGACGCGTGGATCCTGTGGGCACCGATTCCCTACAGCTACCAGAGCATCAACTACGACCTGAAAGTCCCGGCGCCGGCGCCACCCTCGGCGGACAACCTGCTGGGCACCGACGATCAGGGCCGCGACGTGTTGGCGCGGGTGATCTACGGTTTCCGCATTTCCGTGCTGTTTGCGCTGACGCTGACCGTGCTGAGTTCGATCATCGGCGTGATTGCCGGGGCGCTACAGGGGTTCTACGGCGGCTGGGTCGATCTCGCCGGGCAACGTTTTCTCGAGATCTGGTCGGGGCTGCCGGTGCTGTATCTGCTGATCATCCTCGCCAGTTTCGTCCAGCCGAATTTCTGGTGGCTGCTGGGCATCATGCTGCTGTTCTCGTGGATGAGCCTGGTCGATGTGGTGCGCGCCGAGTTCCTGCGCGGGCGCAATCTGGAATACGTGCGCGCCGCGCGGGCGCTGGGCATGCAGAACGGCGCGATCATGTTCCGCCACATCCTGCCCAACGCCATGGTTTCGACCATGACCTTCATGCCGTTCATCCTCACCGGCGCCATCGGCACCCTGACTGCGCTGGACTTCCTCGGCTTCGGCCTGCCGGCCGGCAGTCCGTCGCTGGGCGAACTGGTCGCCCAAGGCAAATCCAATTTGCAGGCGCCGTGGCTGGGCATGAGTGCGTTTGCCGTGCTGGCGCTGATGTTGAGCCTGCTGGTGTTTATCGGCGAGTCCGCTCGCGATGCCTTCGACCCGAGGAAGTGAAATGAATCAGGACAATCTGATCGAAGTGCGCGACCTCGCCGTCGAGTTCGGTTTCGGCGAGCGCGTCCACCGCGTGGTCGAGGGCGTGAGCTTCGACATCAAGCGCGGCGAAACCCTGGCGCTGGTCGGTGAATCGGGCTCGGGCAAATCGGTCACGGCGCATTCAATCCTGCGCCTGCTGCCCTACCCCATGGCGCGGCATCCGGCCGGCAGCATCAATTACGCCGGGCAGAACCTGCTGGATTTGAGCGAGAAGACCATCCGCCATATTCGTGGCAACCGCATCGCGATGATCTTTCAGGAGCCGATGACCTCGCTCAATCCGCTGCACTCGATCGAGAAGCAGATCAATGAAGTGCTCGGCATCCACAAGGGCCTGAGCGGCAAAGTCGCGACCAAGCGCACGCTGGAGCTGCTGGAGATGGTCGGCATTCCCGAGCCGCACAAGCGCCTCAAGGCCCTGCCCCATGAATTGTCCGGCGGCCAGCGCCAGCGGGTGATGATTGCCATGGCCCTGGCCAACGAGCCGGAATTGCTGATTGCCGACGAACCGACCACCGCGCTGGACGTGACCGTTCAGCTGAAAATCCTCGATTTGCTCAAGGATCTTCAGGCTCGATTGGGCATGTCACTGTTACTGATCAGTCACGATTTGAACCTGGTGCGAAGAATTGCGCATCGCGTATGTGTCATGCAGCGCGGTTGCATCGTCGAACAGGCATCGTGCGCAGACCTGTTCCGTTCGCCGCAGCATCCGTACACTCGGGAATTGCTCGGCGCGGAGCCCAGCGGCGGCCCGGCGAGCAATGAAATCGGCGCGCCGCTGCTCGAAGTCGAGGACCTCAAAGTCTGGTTCCCGATCAAGAAAGGCCTGCTCAAGCGCACGGTGGATTACGTCAAGGCAGTGGACGGCATCAATTTCAGCCTGCCGCAGGGTCAGACCCTGGGGATCGTCGGCGAAAGCGGTTCCGGCAAATCCACCCTCGGTCTGGCGATTTTGCGGCTGATCGGCAGCAAAGGCGCGATCCGCTTTGAAGGCAAGCAGCTAGACTGCCTGACGCAGAGCGAGGTTCGTCCGCTGCGGCGGGAGATGCAGGTGGTGTTTCAGGACCCGTTTGGCAGCCTGAGCCCGCGCATGTGCGTCAATGACATCGTTGGCGAAGGCCTGCGGATACACAAGATGGGCACCGCGACCGAGCAGGAAGCGGCGATCATTGCGGCATTGAAGGAGGTAGGTCTGGATCCGGAAACCCGGCACCGCTACCCCCACGAATTTTCCGGAGGGCAACGGCAGCGAATCGCCATTGCCCGGGCCTTGGTGCTGAAACCGGCGCTGATCCTGCTGGACGAGCCGACTTCGGCGCTCGACCGCACGGTGCAGCGGCAAGTAGTGGAGCTGTTGCGTTCACTGCAAGCCAAGTACAACCTGACGTATTTGTTCATCAGCCATGACCTGGCTGTCGTCAAAGCGCTGAGCCACCAACTGATGGTGGTCAAGCATGGCCAAGTGGTCGAACAGGGAGACGCGCAAAGTATTTTTGCCGCCCCCCAACATCCGTATACACAGCAGTTGCTGGAAGCCGCTTTTCTGGCACCAGCCACTGCGCAATAACCTGAAAGAGGAGCAACACATGGGTTTTCTCGCCGGTAAGCGCGTACTGATCGTCGGTGTCGCCAGCAAGCTGTCCATCGCATCCGGCATCGCTGCCGCCATGCATCGCGAGGGCGCTGAGCTTGCCTTCACTTATCAGAACGACAAACTCAAGGGTCGCGTCGAAGAGTTCGCACAAGGCTGGGGTTCGAGCCCTGAGCTGTGCTTCCCGTGCGACGTGGCCAGCGATGAAGAAATCGCCAAGGTCTTCGAAGAACTGAGCAAGAAGTGGGACGGCCTGGACTGCATCGTGCACTCCGTCGGCTTCGCCCCGGGCGACCAACTGGACGGCGACTTCACCGAAGCCACCACCCGTGAAGGTTTCCGCATCGCTCACGACATCAGCGCCTACAGCTTCGTGGCGCTGGCCAAGGCCGGTCGCGAAATGATGAAAGGCCGCAACGGCAGCCTGCTGACCCTGTCGTACCTGGGCGCCGAGCGCACCATGCCGAACTACAACGTGATGGGCATGGCCAAGGCTTCGCTGGAAGCCGGCGTCCGTTACCTGGCCGGTTCCCTCGGTCCGGACGGCACCCGCGTCAACTGCGTTTCGGCCGGTCCGATCCGCACTCTCGCCGCTTCCGGCATCAAGAACTTCCGCAAGATGCTGGCCGCCAACGAAGCGCAGACTCCGCTGCGCCGCAACGTCACCATCGAAGAAGTCGGCAACGCCGGCGCCTTCCTGTGCTCCGACCTGGCGTCGGGCATCAGCGGTGAGATCATGTACGTTGACGGCGGTTTCAACACCACCGCCATGGGCAACATCGAAGAGTGATCTTCGTGTAGCCAACAAAAAACCTGCCGAATATGGCGGGTTTTTTTATGCCCCTGGAAAACGTCGCGCAGTAAATATCTACCGCCCGCCAGCCAGCCCTCCCCGCGATACTCGGCATTCAATGCTTATCAACCGCCAGGGAGGCACACATGAGCGACACACCGGTACCTGAACAGACGCTGATCCAGAACCTCATTGCCGAATTGACTGCCAAACCGGTAATCACTGCCGCTGATCCGGCGCGTACGCTGGACGTTCCCCGGCCATGCCTGCTGCGCGAATGGATGGAGCTCTACTGGAACGCCCTCGAACGCCCCGAATTTCTCGACTGGGCCAGTCGCTTCCATATTGATCTGGATACGTTGCAGATCAAGGGTGACACCCTGCAAGCACAGATCCCCTCGAACGGCTCCGCCGGGCTGCGCCTCTTCACGCTGGAGGATGACTCAGGCTGGTGGCAGATGGCGCCGCTGCTGCTGTCGATTTCCCAGCGTATCGATCCTGCCGGGCTGGGCCTGCCTTACATCGGTGGTACATCCGCCAACCCGCTCTACCGGTTTCCGCGGCAAGTCGTGCTGGCGTTCTACGGTTATCCGGAACCGCAAAACCAGATTCAGGCCCGGGTCATCGTCGCCGAGTGGAAGGCCCGCGGTCTGGCTGCCATCGATGAAAACGGCCACACCACGTCGGCTGTGGTGAAGGAGCGCAACGCGCAACTGGAGGACTTCCGGGCCATCGCCGATCGAATCGATGAGGTACTGCTGACCAGCAACCCGTTCGAGCAGCGAGGCTTTGCCGACACTGCGGTCACGCTCACTTCGGCTTCTGTTACCGCACCAGTCAGAGGGCCGCGGCTGAAAATGGGCGAGCTTCTGAGTCGCTATGAATTTGCGTTGCCGCAAGATGCTGGCGAAGCCAAAGAACTTGTGCAACGCCTGCGCCAGCAGCGCTGGCCTGAGCTGCCCTACGTCAGCGATTACGTGCAAACCAGCGCCCCCATCCGCAGTTATCGCGAAGAGTTTGGCGATCTGGAAGATGTCCGGCACATCGTGCGACGCCTTGAAGCGCTGTGCTGGAACATGGAGCCGAAGGCCAAAATCGATTACAAGGAACTCAGCGAGACTCATCCGGATTCCACGCTTGCGCATTGGATGAAGTATGGTCAGCGTCATTTGCGCAAACTCAGCGCCGATGTGGATTTTCAAGCCATTTTGAAGCAGCAGGGACTGCCCGCCGACAGTCAGTTGCTGATTACCGAATCCGGCCATGTCGGTACCCCAAGCGCCAAAGGCTGGGTAACCCTGACGGCGCAGGTGGAAAGATATGCTGATCTGAAACTCTTCCGCGACCAGCTCAAAGCCAAGGCAAGCAAAGCCGGCGGAGCCATGCGCTCGAGCGGTAAAGTCACCCTTGGGCAGATGCTGCGCTTCTACAAGCTGCCCACCCCGACGTCTGTCGAGCAAGCTCTCGCGCTGGTCAAGTGGTACAGGATCAATCTGCACACCCACCCCGCCCACATGAACCACTGGTATCTGTTAGGTCAGCCCTGGACCCAAAGCGATCGGTTCACGGAGCAACAGCGCCAGCGCATCATCGACACCACACAGACGTTCTTGCCCGAAGGCACGACGTCATTGCTCGACTATCTCAGTGAAGGCGTCGATACCGATCTGCCACCCAAAACGCTCAAGGCAAAAGCCGACTTCCTTATCAGCCGTATCCTGATCACGCCACGGGCGCAAACACTGGGCAATCTGCTGGTGAAGAACCTGGGGGCTCCGGCGCAGAAGAAACGCCTTTTGGCGACCAACCGCGAGCGCCTGTTGCTCGCCGCATTGATTCTCAGTCTGGAGCCAAGCGCCGGCGAAGATCTGAACCGAATCGTCACCCATCGGCTGGAGGGCAGCGACCTGTGGGGCGAGAGTTACGACGAAGTACGTCGACTCATCGATACACAGCCGCATCTTGGACGAACCAGGAACAGGGCGTTGGCAACGCATTTGTTATTGTCCGGTATGGCACCGGAGTTTCTGACCCGGGATATTCCCGCATCACTCTCCTACATGAGTTCTCTGCGCTGGGTAAGGTTGAAGCAGGTCGTGCTGTATATCGAAAGCCAAATGCCGGGCGTTGCACGCATGATGAGCTACGAGCAGCTCAACCAACTGACAAAAGGCCCCGCCCCCCTGCATTTCTACAAGTTCCTGCGCGAAGATTCATGTGCCTCGCTGGTAGTCGACTGGGCGGTTGCAAGAGGACTGATCCAGCGCGACGCCGAATTCCCGGTGACGGTGTACGACGCCGCCACGCTGAAGAAGGCCGATGTCCTGTTTCGCAATCACAATCGCCTGGTAAACGACCTGTATCGCCGGGGCTTCCTCACTGCACCGCCCACCCCCACCACCGTTGCGCTGATGGATCTGCGCAAGGTTTTCGCCGATAACCTGTACCTGACGGAAAAGGCGCTGTTTGTTCCAGTCTCGGACACTGAGACGCCGCCCGCGCATTACTCTCTGAGCGAACTGCATATCGCCGGCAAACTGGCGGGCAACATGCAGGGATGGCAATCGAGCAATGCGCAGTTGCAACTGGCGCCGATGATTGCCTCGTTGCCCAGACTGCACAATGTGGCAACGTTCTTCCATGTGGCACTGGCCGCCCGTCTCAAGCAGATGAAGGAGGCGCATATCACATTAATCAAGGAAGCGTTCTGTCGCTTGCCAATTACGCAACGGTTCGACGTCGAAACCCGCACGTTTGATTTGTTTGCCCTGCGACCGGTATCCGCTGCCACGGACAAGCTTGCCGCCGCCCACACTGCGCCTTTTGGCATCATTGCGCGGTTGCTCGGGACGCCAGCCACGGTGTTCGAGATTTTCCCCTGCAGATCGAAAGTGGTTCTGCGGCGCGATCTGGACCTCAGCCTGCTGCTGCCTTTTGCCGAGAACGAAGCAGCGCGAGTGCTGCCGGTCGACGCCCAGGCTTACCAACACGGAACCCCGCCCGCGGCAAACGCCACCTGCCATGCCTTCGTCACTCCTCTCGACACTGATGGAGCCCCTCTTTTGTATAAGGTGCCGCTCGCCGTACCCGACACTTTTGCATCGGAGAGAGTCAACGCCATTGCCAGCACTGCTGTCAGGCATCTGTTTGCAGCCCATGAAGCGCAAGCCTTGCGAGAAGCGCTGCTCGTGCCCGAGCTCGAGGATGCTGCAGCCTGCCATGAGAAATGGCTGGCGTTTTACCAGAAGCTGAGCCCGCCAAAAAGCTGAATCCTGGCGGGCATTGCGCAAACTGAGCACCACCCAACCCTGTAGGAGTGAGCCTGCTCGCGATAGCTGTCTGTGACTACGACACTGCCTGACACACCGCTATCGCGAGCAGGCTCGCTCCTACACAGGATTTACGCCAGGACTAGCAGCCTTTCAGAGCTTGCTTGTGCGCATACATCGCACCATCCGCATCTGCCAGCAGGCGATCCACGGTGTCGTGGCGTTTGGGGTCGTATTCGATCTGGCCGACGCTGAAGCGAATCGCGTACCCGCGGTGCAGTGTGGCGTTGCGCTCTTCGAGGATTTCCTTGAGCCGCGCCATGATTCGCGTGGTTTCAACGTGGCTGGAGCCGGTCAGCAACGCGACAAACTCATCGCCGCCCAAGCGCCCGACCACGTCGCTTTCACGAAAGGCAATGCGCAATACGTCGGCAAAGGTCTTCAGCGCACTGTCGCCTTCGGCATGCCCGTACAGATCGTTGATCTGCTTGAAGTCGTTGAGGTCGAAAAACAGCAACGTCGCCGGCCGGCTCAAGCGCGCGCAGGCATCCAGCGCATGCTGGGCCAGTTGCTTGAACCCGCGGCGATTGGACAGCAGCGTCAGTTCGTCCATGCTTGCCATCTGCACCGCCATCAGCTCTTGCTCGGCCATCTGCGCAAGATCACGCAGCAGCGAGCGCTCTTCGTCGTCGAGATGGCGGGGTTTGGTATCGATCAGGCACAAGGTGCCCATTTTGTTGCCGTCCGGCACCGTCAGTGGATAGCCGGCATAAAAGCGAATATTCGGCGCGCCGGTGACCAACGGGTTGTCGTGGAAGCGCAGATCTTCCAGCGCATCGGGGACCAGCATCAGCTCGTTCTGCAAAATCGCATGGCCGCAGAAAGAGACGTCGCGCGATGTCTCGCTGACATCCAGACCCACACAGGATTTGAACCACTGGCGATCCTTGTCGACCAGCGTGACCAAGGCGATCGGCACGTTGAACAAGCGCTTGGCCAGACGCGTCAGGCGATCGAAACGCTCTTCGGGAGCCGAGTCGAGCTTCAAGCCATGCAGCGCGTCAATTCGGGCAGCTTCGTTGGCAGGTTTTCCGGGCACCAGCATGCGCACACTCCGTAGACAGTCATGCGTTGAGCGTAGCGTTAAATCGCCGAGGCTTCACATCTGCGCCACCGGACACGGCCCGCCGGCATCAGCCCAGAGTTTGAATTGCGCGACGAAAATATCGTGCGGCACCGGTACCGGTGCGCGCCCTGCCCCGGGATTCCAGCCCCAGAGCACCAGTTTGTCTTCGCTGACGTGTTTTAACAGCGCAGCGAAATCCCGATCGCCGTTGCTTGCGCGGTCCTTGATCATCGCGCAGAGCTTGTCCGAGGGCAGACCGATCCAGGCCATTTTGTGCGCCGCCGGTGGCAGGCAACAGTGCGGCGCACCCGGCGGCGCGTGAGGGCCGTAACTGGCCGGCGGGTTGCTTTCGGCGTGGCACGTGGCGCAGGGCAAACCGGCGGCGCCCTTGCCGTCCATGCCGCGCACCACATTCATCGCGTGGGGGATGCCGGCGTCGAACTGCAACGGCGAATCGCCGGGAATGTGGCAGTTCTGGCAGCGTGGGCTCTGGAAGACTTTCTGCACCGTGGCGAAGGCTTTCAGAGCTTCCTGATCTTCGGCAAACAGGTCCGAAGCGTAGCCACCGAGACCAAGCAAAACGACGGTGCCCAACACAAGATGTCGTTTCATTTCACACCCCCGACAGTTGCAGTGGCAGTTCGCGCAGGCGTTGCCCGGTCAAGGCGAACACGGCGTTGGCCACGGCCGGCGCGGTCGGTGGCACGCCGGGCTCACCGATGCCGCCGGGTTTTTCGCTGCTGGGGACGATGTGCACTTCCACCACCGGCATTTCGTTGAGCCGCAACACCTGATAATCGTGATAGTTGGACTGCACGACGCCGCCGTCCTTGACGGTGAGCTTGCTGTGCAACGCCATGCCAAGACCGAAGGTGATGCACGATTCCATCTGCGCGGCGATGCTCTGCGGATTCACCGCAATGCCGCAGTCCACCGCGCAGACCACCCGATGCACACGGATCGCCAGGTTGTCCTGCGACACCTCGGCGACCTGCGCCACGTAGCTGCCGAACGACTCGTGTACCGCCACGCCCAGAGCATGCCCGTCCGGCAACGGTGCGCCCCAGTTGGCCTTCTCCACCGCCAGATTGAGCACGCCGAGGTGGCGCGGGTGCGCCTTGAGCAGCGTTCGCCGGTACTCCACCGGATCCTTGCCCGCCGCCGTCGCCAGTTCATCGATCAGCGATTCCATGACAAAACCCGTGTGGGTATGGCCGACCGAACGCAGCCACAACACATTGATGCCGGTCTGCGGCGAATGCAGGTCGACCTGATGGTGAGGCAGATCCTTGATGTACGGACTGTCAGCCACGCCCTCGACCGACGTCGCATCGATGCCGTTCTTGACCATCGCTGCCTCGAGCATCGTCCCGGCCATGATCGACTGACCGACCAGCACATGCTGCCAGCTCATCGGCAAGCCATCAGCGCCCAGCCCGACCTGCGCCTTGTGCAGATACATCGAGCGGTAGTAGCCGCCGCGAATGTCATCTTCGCGCGCCCACACGGTTTTCACCGGCAGGCCCGCCGCTTTCGCCACTTGCACGGCTTCGGCGACGAAATCCGAGGTGGGATTGGCGCGGCGACCAAAACCACCGCCGAGGAATTCGGTGTGAATTTCGACCTGCTCGGGCTTGAGCCCGGTGATCTTGCTGGCGACCATTTGGTCCAGCGTCTGAAATTGCGTGCCGGTCCAGATTTCACATTTGCCGGCGCTGATTTTCACCGTGCAGTTGAGCGGTTCCATCGGCGCGTGGGCCAGATACGGCACGCTGTACTCGACCTCGATCTTCTTCGCGGCTTTGCCGAAATTGGCCTTGGCGTCTCCAGCCTGAGTGGCAGAGGTGCCCGGCGTCGCCGCCAGTTTGCGGAAACTCTCCAGCAGTTTTTCACTGCTCATGTCGGCCAGCGGCCCGAGATCCCAATCGACCTTCAGAGCATCACGCCCCAGTTTCGCTGCCCAGAAATGCTCGGCCACCACCGCTACTCCGCTGGGCACCTGCAGCACTTTGTGCACGCCGGGAATCGCCAGCGCTGCGGCGCCTTCGAAGGATTTCACCGTGGCACCGAACACCGGGGCGCGGGCGACCATCGCGGTCATCAGGCCCTCGAACTGCACGTCCATGCCGAACTTGGCGCGGCCAGTGATCTTTTCCGGGGTGTCGAGGCGCTTGGTTGGTTTGCCAATGACTTTCCAGTCCTTGGCTTCCTTGAAGGTAATGGTTTGCGGGTCCGGCACCGGCAGTTGCCCGGCGGCATCGGCCAGTTCGCCGTAGGTCGCGCGTTGGTCCCCGGCGATGACCACGCCGGACTCCGTGCGAATCGTCGACGGCGCGACGTCGAAGCGTTTCGCTGCGGCTTCCACCAGCATCTGCCGTGCGGTCGCCCCGGCGAGTCGATAACGGTCGAACTCCATCCAGGTCGAAGTCGAGCCGCCGGTAATCTGCATGCCGCCGAACGCCGGCAAACCGTAATCGGCCGCCGAGGCTGGCGAGTGTTGCACGCTGATTTTCGACCAGTCGGCGTCCAGTTCTTCGGCGATCAGCATGGTCAGGCCGGTCCAGATGCCCTGGCCCATTTCCGAATGGCCGAGCAGCACGGTGACGCTGTTGTCCGCCGCAATGCGCAGAAACGCATTGGGCGCGAACGTCTTGTTCTGATCCTCCGCCGCGTGAGCGAAGCGATTGGCCCCCGGCACCACGAACGCCACCATCAAGCCGCCGCCCAACACAGCGCTGCCTTTGAGAAAACCGCGACGTGATAGCGGATTGTTCATCGTCCCTCTCCCAGAGAATGAATCAGCCGATGTCGGCGGCGCGTTTGACCGCTGCGCGAATGCGCGGATAGGTGCCGCAGCGGCAGATATTGCCGGAGAGCGCCTGATCGATATCGCTGTCGGTGGGCTTGGGAATTTTCGCCAGCAACGCGGCGGCGGACATGATCTGCCCGGACTGGCAGTAACCGCACTGCACCACGTCGAGTTCGGCCCAGGCCTGCTGCACCGGGTGCGAGCCATCGGTGGACAAGCCTTCGATGGTGAGGATTTTCTGGCCGTGGGCAACGGCGGTCGCCGGGGTGATACAGGAGCGCAATGGCGCGCCGTCGACGTGCACGGTGCAGGCGCCGCACTGGGCCATGCCGCAACCGAACTTGGTCCCGGTCAGGTGCGCGACATCGCGCAGAACCCAGAGCAGCGGCATGTCGGCGGGGACATCGAGCTCGTGGTCCTTGCCATTGATATTCAGGGTCAACATCGGGTGATTTCCTCAGACTCACGGTGTTGCAAAGGGGCATCGCTGTGGTCGTGAAAACCTACGGATGCCCGCGCTTATCCCTTTCAGCAAAGCCTAATTTGCGCCTGAAGCCAGCCGTTGTGACCAGCGGTCATGCAGACCCCGGCATTGCTCCTACAGTTGATAACGGCTCGAATGAGTCGTCGTACCTCTGCACAAGCGGTCCGCGATGCATCGCGGTTGACCATCCTTTGAGTCAGGAGCAGCACCTATGGGCTTTGTCACCACTCGAGACGGCGTCGACATTTTCTACAAGGACTGGGGCCCGCGCGACGCGCCGGTGATCCACTTCCACCACGGCTGGCCGCTCAGTTCGGATGACTGGGACGCGCAGATGCTGTTTTTCCTGGCACAGGGCTTTCGGGTGGTTGCTCATGATCGACGCGGGCACGGGCGCTCAAGCCAGGTCTGGGACGGCCACGACATGGATCACTACGCCGACGATGTGCTGGCCGTGGTCAATCATCTGGGTACGAGCAACGTGGTGCACGTCGGCCATTCCACCGGCGGCGGCGAAGTGATCCATTACATCGCCCGGCATGGCCAGGACAAGGTCAGCAAAGCGGTATTGATCAGCGCCGTGCCGCCATTGATGGTGCAGACCGAAAGCAACCCCGGCGGCTTGCCGAAATCGGTGTTCGATGGCTTTCAAGCGCAGTTGGCGGCGAATCGCGCGCAGTTCTATCGCGATGTGCCGAGCGGACCTTTCTACGGCTACAACCGCCCGGGCGCCGAGCCGGCGGAAGGGATCATCGCCAACTGGTGGCGCCAGGGCATGATCGGCGGCGCCAAGGCGCATTACGACGGCATCGTCGCGTTCTCGCAGACTGACTTCACCGAAGACCTGAAAAAAGTCACCGTACCGGTTTTGGTGATGCACGGCGAGGATGACCAGATCGTGCCCTACGCCAACTCCGGACCGTTGTCAGCGAAACTGCTGCCCAACGGCACACTGAAGTCGTATCCGGGCTTCCCGCATGGCATGCCGACCACGCAAGCGGAAACCATCAATGCGGATTTGTTGGCGTTTATTCGCGGCTGACAGAGCTGAGGATGTACCCATAGCAGCGGACACCATAAAACAAATTGTGGGAGCGAGCCTGCTCGCGAAAGCGTTCGTTCAGCCACCTGCATGTTGACTGACCCAACGCCTTCGCGAGCAGGCTCGCTCCCACAGTTGGAATTGGGTATATCCGCCAGAGACTGGTCGGCTGGAAGGCCGCCATCGCTGGCAAGCCAGCTCCCACAGAGGTCAAGGTAGCTCCGCTATTCATTCGTATCTTTGAGATAGCTATCGCGAGCAGGCTCACTCCTACCAGATCAAGATCAAAAGATCGCAGCCTTCGGCAGCTCCTACAGTCCCACGTTCACCTCTAGGCCGAGTGTCAGCTCGCCTGCGGCTTTTGATCTTGATCCACCGGCGACGTCGGAAGGCTGAGCGGAGGGATCGATCCGGGCGTGGGAGCGCAGCGACCGTCTGGCGCAGCCAGACACAGCGGAAGGAGGTGCAGCGAAGCAAACCGTAGCCGCTGCGCCCGGATCGATCCCGCAGCGAAGGAACCCGAGCCTGCGAGGGCCGAACGTAGGAGCAAGCGTTTTTTTGCTTACTTTTTTTAGGCGTTTGTAAAAAAAGTGAGTCGCCGTAAGGGCGAAACCTTAGCCAGCCGTTACCGCAGCAATGGATATGTACTCACTCAAAAAAAACCACCGCCTGACAACAAGCCTTCGCGAGCAGGCTCGCCCCCACAGAAATCGCAGGCGTGCTGAAGGCTGAATCAATCCCCTACCCCTCTGCCCGCCCTTTGCCTTCACGATCACCACGGTAATGCCTGGCCAGCGGAAAATCCGGCAACCACGATTCACGCCGCACAATCCAGCTCTCATAAGTCGGCTTCAACTGATCCGGCGCATCCAGCGCGCCGAGGTTCACCTCGACCTCATCACCACTGCGGTTGAACACCGACGAGCCACAACGCGGGCAGAAATGTCGTCCTTGATACTCATGGGTTTCACCACTGATGGTCACAGCGCCCTCAGGAAAAATCGCCGAGGCATGAAACAACGCGCCGTGCACCTTGCGACAGTCCAGGCAATGGCACAGCCCGACCCGGTAAGGCTCGCCAATGGCTTGAAAACGCACGTCGCCGCACAGGCATCCGCCGGTAAATGCAGTCATGGTTTAGCTCCTTTGCGCCCGTGGTGTCGCGCCCCCCAGAGCCTATAACAGTCGGCGCTGCAATGCTGGCGATAGTTCAGATGAAAGAACTCAATGTTGCCGCACTGCAACGGGCATTCGCTGGCCAGAGCTAATACACTCAGACGCTAACCTGCCGGGACGATCACGATGAAACACGCCGCTGCGAAAAACCCCGAGAAAGCCCCGCGCTTCTGGCGCGACGACGCCCTTCCCTTCATCGAGGCGCGGGCCATCGCGGATGGTCGCGAGGTCTGTTATGCGCGGCATTCCCACGCGCACTTTTCCATCGGTGCAATTACCGCCGGGCGCAGCACCTATGTGCATGAGCAAGCGCAATTTGAAGTGGCGGCGGGCACGGTGGTGCTGATGAATCCCGGCGATGTGCACGCCTGCAATCCGATCGATGATCAGCCTTGGTCGTACGTAATGTTGTATGTCGAAACGCCGTGGCTGACGGATTTGCAGCATCAGTTGGGGTTTGCCGGGGAGCTGGAATTTCGCCGGTTTTCCGACACGCATCTGACTGATGCCGAACTGTTTGGCAAGTTGATCGGGTTATATGAAGTTTTGCTCGACGACCAAATGGAGGCGCTGGCGAAACACAGCGCGGCGGTTGAGTTTTTCAGTGATTTGCAGGGGCGCCTGAATCCGGCGGACGAGCCCGTTGCTGAGCCACATTCCAAGCTGGAAAGCGCCGCTGATTTCATCCGTGGACATTGCACCGAAGTGCTGAGCCTCGAGGCAATTTGCGCGGCGGCGCAACTATCGCCGTCATACCTGATTCGCGCGTTCAAACAGCGCTACGGGATGACGCCGCATGCCTTCCTGGTCAACCAGCGCATCCAGTTCGCCCGCGAGCGCTTGCGCAGTGGGCGGTTGATTGCCGATGTGGCGCTAGAGGCCGGATTTGCCGATCAGGCGCATTTTCAGCGGGCGTTCAAACAGCATCTGGCGGCAACGCCGGGGCAGTATCGCGGCTGATCCCGATCTGCAGCAAATACAGATCCCCCTGTAGGAGCTGACGAGTGCAACGAGGCTGCGATCTTTTGATCCTGATCTTTAAAAGCAAGATCAAAAGATCGCAGCCTCGTTGCACTCGTCAGCTCCTACAGAGGGAATGCGGTCAGGAAATCAAGTGAACAACAGATAAAGCGCACTCACCGCCAGTAACAACGCCATCAACCGGTTGAACCAGCGCATCCCGGCGGTATTGCTCAGATACCCGCGCAAGAACGTCCCGGCATACGCCCAGCAGCCTACCGACAAATAACAGATCACCAGATACACCGCTGCAAACTGCCAGACCAGCCGCGCCTCGCCATCAGCGACAAACGCGCCCATGCCGGCTACGCATGCCAACCAAGCCTTGGGGTTGAGCCATTGCATCACCGCGCCATAGAGCATCGAAGGCGCGCGGCCGGACTCGCTGGTGTGCAACTGGCCGTCATCGCTGGCCAGTTTCCAGGCCATGAATAACAGAAACGCCACCCCGGCCCATTGCACCACGCGGGCCATGAACGGCCAAAGTTGCAGCACCTCATGCAGGCCCAGGCCCATCAGCACCAGCAACAGCACAAACCCCAACGTCGCCCCGGCGACGTGTCGCTGACTGGCACGAAAGCCATACTGCGCGCCGGAACTCAAGGCGACGATATTGACCGGCCCGGGGGTGATGGATGCGGCCAGGGCAAACGCCGCCATGGAAAGAATCAGACTCATTGCACACCTGCTTCAAACGAAGAACGAGGTGGCTACGGTAGCTAGGGGCTTATTTCAGGTATTGAAGAAAATGACCCTGAGGATGCGAATCACCTGTGGGAGCGAGCCTGCTCGCGAAAGCGGTGGGTCAGTCAGCCCAGTGTTGGCTGGGCTGACGTCTTCGCGAGCAGGCTCGCTCCCACAAGGTTTTGCGTGAGACTCAAATCTCGCCCCCCCCACAAAACCTGTGGGAGCTGGCTTGCTAGCGATGACGTCGGTACGTTCAACCAATATGTACGTAACAATGCATCGCGAGCAGGCTCACTCCTACAGGGGCAGTCAGGCCAGGCGCGGCACGGTGAAGCGGAACTCGCTGCCCTGCCCCGGCTCGCTCTCGGCGACGATCTGCCCGCCGTGGGCTTCGACGATGCCCTGGGTGATGTACAAACCCAGGCCCGTACCGGTCGGGTTGCCTTCCTTCACCGTCCAGTAACGATCGAACACATGCGGCAGATGCTCCTTGGGAATGCCTTCACCACTGTCGCGCACGATAAAGACAATCTCATCGCCCACCGACTTGGCGTGGACGCCGACGGTGCCCATGCGCGGAGTGAACTTGATGGCGTTGCCGACCAGGTTCGACAGCACCTGGAACAGCCGCTCGGGGTCAGCGTGGATGCGCAAATCAGGATCGGCCTGGAAGGAAATGCTGATGTCCTTGACCTGAGCCAGCGGCGACAGTAATGCCTGCGCCTCCTCAAAGATAAGCCCGACCTCCAGCGCTTGCGGGGTGATGGAGTAGCGCCCGGCGTCGATTTTCGAGGTATCGAGCAGGTCTTCCAGCAGCGTGTTCATCCGCGCCGTGGCCTGTTGCATGGTGTCGATCGCCGTGGAGATGCGCCGCGAGGTGTGCGCGCCTTCCGAGCTGAAGGCTTTCTGCATCATGCCGCAGAGCATGGAGATCACCGTCATCGGGTTGCGCAGGTCGTGGGAAACCACCGCCACCAGATCGTCGCGCGCCTGCACGGCCGCCTGCTCGCGACGCACCTGGCGGGCCAGATCGTTTTCCAGTGCCGAGCGGCGCAGATCGTTGGCGGCGAACCGATCACCGTGGCTCCACTTGGCGGAGATCCCGGCCATCTCGATTTTCCAGATCTCGAACGAGGTACGCGGACGCAGGCGCATCCCGGCGTCGGAGTTTTCCAGATCCAGCGGCTTGCGCGGGTCGCCGCTCCAGTTGATGTTTTCCTTAACTTCCGGACGGAACCACAGCACGCCGTTGTCCACCGGTTTGGGCAGGCTCATGGCGAGCACACCACTTGCCACCGACTGAAACTGCGCCGCCGGCGGGTAAACGCTGGACAGGTGATGGCTGGCAAACACCGGCTCGCCGCGCGCCTGCAACCATTTGTGCAGCGCGCGAATTTCTTCCGGCGCCGGGCAGTTGCCGTAACGGTGCAACTGTTTGTCTTCGATGATCGCGATACCGCCGGCATTGACCAGCGCCATCAGCGTTGCAGGCTGCTGGGCGAGGCCGTCGAAGACGTTCTGCGGCGAATCGATCATCGCCTGATTGAGCCGCGCCAACGCCTCGACCTTCTCTTCACGCTGACGGGTCAGCTCAAGGGTTTCCATGGCACTGATCTGCAACGACAGGACCTGGCCGATGGTCTGGCAGGCCATGCGCAATTCATGCGGCACGTGCAGCGGCTGGCGGTTGCCGCAGCTGATCAGGCCCCAGAGCTTGTCGCCCTTGAGCAGGGAAATGCTCATCGACGACAGCACGCCCATGTTCTTCATGTACTGGCAGTGAATCGGCGAGACGCTGCGCAGCGTGGCAAAACTGAGGTCCAGCGGCGTCTGCGTGTCCGGGCGCAGCTTCGGCACCAGCGGCACTGGCTGATAATCGGCGTTGGGGATGATCCGCAGCCAATTGGTGCGATACAGCTCGCGCGCCTGCTCGGGAATGTCCGAAGCCGGGAAGAACAGGCCGTTGAACACTTCCATCGACGGATCGGACGCTTCGGCGATGACCTGACCGTGGCCCTCCTCCTCAAAGCGATAGATCAGCACCCGGTCGTAACCGGTCATCGCCTGGATTTCCTTGACGCTGATGTCGTACAGGGCCTGCAGCGTGGTCGCCGCTTGCAGGCGCTGGAGCATGCGGCCCAAGTGGGTGTTGACCCCGGCGACGTTGCGCGGCTGGAAGTTCTTCACATGAATTTCCAGCTCGAGAATCAGCACACCCTGATGGCGGTGCAGCAAACCTTCGAACTCAGTGCCATTGAGCTCGAAGCGCAGCGGCGCCGCCTCGGAGAACGTCGCCTGTTGCAACGCTTGCAGCACTTGCGCGGTGTGTTCGGCGCCGATCAGGCTGTGCAGCGGCTGGCCGATCAAGGATTCGGGCGCGCGGGCCAGCAGGGTTTCGACGTTGGCGCTGACCTGAATGATCTGCAGCGCAGGCTCGGTCAGGGTCAGCAGCAGACCATGGGGCTGGATCGCGCCAGGAAAGCGGATCGGCTCGTCGGCACAGTTGGCCAGCAGTTCTTCAAAGGCTTGTGGGTCTTGCGGGTTCATGCCAGTACCTCCTGGCGCTCGAGCCATTGCTCGAAACAGCTGAATGTGGTTTGTGCTGCGCTGACCACGGCCGCGCGTTCGCTGGCCGCCATGGGCCGGTTGCTCAGGTATTCGATGAACTCACGCCAGCGCCGCCCGGTGGCCGCGCCGTAGACATCGAGAAACGCGGCGCCGTTGTCGGCGTCCAGATTCAGCCGCGCGGCGATCTCCCGGCGCAGGATCTGCCCGCCGAGGGTCGCGCCTTCGAGCACGTACAGAACGCCAAGGCTGGCAGCGCTGGAGTCGATGACTGGCAGGTCCTCGCACAGCGGCAAATCATTGGCCGTCGCGCCCAGCGCGCGCAGGTCGGCGTGCAAGGTCTCGGCTTTCAGACGAGGCGTCAGATTGAAATCGTCCGGGACCGCGCCACTGGCGAGTAACGCCCGTTCCAGCGGCTGATAAAAACCGTAATAGGCCGCCATCAGGCGCTCGAAAGCGGCGGTATCGAGGGTGTCGGAGAAAAAGGGAAGGCGTTTTTCCAGTGCGATGTGCAGTTCGGCTGTGCCGGCCCGCAGATCCTGCAGCACCGGTGGCACATAAACCTCACGGGCCTTTGCTTGCATGTAGATCGCTCTTGGTGGGACCCGGCAGGGGCCATTCTGGGTGGGCTCGACGTGCGGGGAATTTATCACGCCACGCAGCTTTTTCTGACTGCCGGAGCGTTTTTTCTGTCGAACCGCGACCCTATGACACGTTCAGAGTGGCGCCGGATCAAAAAAGTTCGACCCGCGCCACATCTGCCAGTCTCAGGGCTTGAGATCGGGATCGCTGTCCAGATTCTTCTGCTGCACGGCGTCGATATTGCCCGGCGGGTTTTGCGCCGGGGCCTGATCGATGCCCGGAGGCGGCGTGAGTTGCAGCACTTCGCTGGTGTAGCGCCACTCCTCCATGACCTTGTCCGGGTGTTCGTTCAGGCGCGTGCCATAGCTGGGCACGATCTGCCGCAGCTTGTCCTGCCACGGCGCCGAGGCCAGTTTGTCCTTGAACACCTTGCCCATCAGATCGAGCATGATCGGCGCGGCAGTCGAGGCGCCAGGGGATGCGCCGAGCAGCCCGGCGATGCTGCCATCCTTCGAGGCGACAACTTCGGTGCCGAGTTTGAGCACCCCGCCCTGCTGCTCATCCTTCTTGATGATCTGCACGCGCTGGCCGGCCTGCCACAGCCGCCACTCTTCCTTCTTCGCGTGGGGGAAGTAGGTGCGCAGTGCCTCGAAACGGTCATCATCGGACTGCATCAACTGGCCGGCGAGGTATTGCACAAGATCGAACTCGCGCACGCCGACCCGAACCATCGGCCAGAGATTGTGCAGGGTCGTACTGGCCGGCAGATCAAAATACGAACCCTCTTTCAAGAACTTGGTGGAGAACGTCGCGAACGGGCCAAACAGAATCACCCGTTTGCCATCCAGCACTCGCGTGTCGAGGTGCGGCACCGACATCGGCGGCGCGCCGGTGGAGGCGATGCCGTAAGCCTTGGCCATGTGCCGCTGCGCGACTTCGGGGTTGTCGGTCACCAGAAACGAGCCGCCCACCGGGAACCCGGCGTAGTCTTTCGCTTCCTCGATGCCGGACTTCTGCAACAGCGGCAACGCCGCCCCGCCAGCGCCGATAAAGAGGAATTTGGCGTCGGTGGCGGCCGTGGTGCCGTCCTTGAGGTTCTTGTATTCGACGTGCCACGAGCCATCGTCGTTGCGGCTGATGTCGCGCACTTCCGTGGACAGTTTGAGGTTGAAGTTATCGCGGCTTTGCAGATGGCTGACGAACTGACGGGTGATCTCGCCGAAATTGACGTCGGTGCCGATCGGCGTCCAGGTGGCGGCGATCTTCTGTGTCGGGTCGCGCCCTTCCATCATCAACGGTACCCATTGTTTGATCTGCTCCGGGTCTTCGGAATACTGCATCGGGCGGAACAGCGGGCTGGCCTGCAACGCCTCGTAGCGTTTCTTCAGGAAACGAATGTTGTCGTCGCCCCAGACAAAACTCATGTGCGGCGTGGAGTTGATGAACGAGCGCGGATTCTTCAGCACGCCGGTTTTCACCTGCCAGGCGAGGAACTGCCGGGTGATCTGGAACGCCTCGTTGATCTCGACAGCCTTGGTGATGTCGATCTTGCCGTCCTTTTCCGGCGTGTAGTTCAGTTCAGCAAGCGCCGAGTGGCCGGTGCCGGCGTTGTTCCAGCCGTTGGAGCTTTCCTCGGCGACCTTGTCCAGACGCTCGACCATTTCCATCGACCAACCCGGCTCCAGCTCACTGAGCCAGACCGCCAGCGTCGAACTCATGATGCCGCCGCCGACCAGCATGACGTCGACTCGTTTGGTTTGTTCGGCATACGCCTGGCCAATGCCGACCGAGAGGGTCAAGGCGACCAGTGCGCAGGTGCGCATCGGGTTGTTCATGGGGCCTCCTTGGGCTCTGTCGGCGATAGCGCCAGTTTAGTCGGCGCCGTCGTTCTGCACGGCTGGATCACCATTGGCGGGCACGCTGCTGTCGGGAACCGGTTTCGAAGGGTTGTTCTTTTCCGCGCCGGGATAACCGGGCAGACCGCGAGTATCCTCGGGCGTCATGACATCTTCGTTGTCGCGGCTGACGTCCCAGTCGGTGGTGGCGTTGGGGTCTTCATCACGCCCGGCCGTGCCAATGACGAAACCGTCGTCGTTGGGATTGATGGTTTCGTTGAGCGCCTTGTCGTTGCTGGATGGGTTGTTCATGTCTGCCTCCAGAACACGTTGATCGGACTGTTTGGAAAACCGCAGGCCCTCCAAGTGCAATGGAAAAGACCAACGGTGCATTCGCGGCGCTGGTCGCCTGGCGTGAACCACCGCTGCCACGCGCGGTTCCCATGAGAAACAGTTGCGTGAGCAGCGCCATGACCAGCCCGCGATTTGGCATCGAGGAAGAATATTTCATCACTGACCTGCAAACCCTGCGCATGGTCGGCAGCCCGCCGCCGCAGGCCATCGAGGCATGCCGGGCGGCCATGGGCGCGTGGTTTGCCACGGAGATGTTCCAGGGCCAGATCGAAGTGGCTTCGCCGGTGTTCGGAGATTTCGTGCATGCCGGCGATTTCTTGCGTGGCAGCCGTCAGGCCCTGCGCGCAGCCCTTGAGCCGTTTGGCCTGGGCGTGCTCAGCGCCGGCAGTCATCCGCTGGCCGACTGGCGCGAACAGATTCCGACCGACGAGGACCATTTCCGGTATCTGTTCGAACGCTACGGCCATGTCGCCCGCCGCAGCGTGCTGTCGGGCTTGCATGTGCACGTCGAGGTGGCAGAGCCGCTGGATCGCGTTGAGGTGATGAACGAAGTGCTGCCGTGGACGCCTCTGCTATTGGCGCTGAGCTGCTCCTCGCCGATCTGGGATGGCGCCGCCAGCGGCTTCATGAGCTACCGGCAGACCGCGTGTGACGAGTGGCCACGCATGGGCATTGCGCCGCTGTTTGCCGATCAGCGCCATTACGACGAACACTTGGCGTTTCTCACGCGCATCGGCGCCATCACTCAGCCAGGCGAATGCTGGTGGGGCGTGCGCCCGGCCGCGCGTTTCCCGACTCTCGAACTGCGCATGACCGACGCCTGCCCTCGGGTCGACGATGCGCTGACCCTGGCGGCGTTTTTCCGGGTATTGGTGGCTCATGCCAGTGCACAGCGGCGGCCCGGATTGCTGTACGACCAGACCGCGCGTTCGATGCTGGAAGAAAACCGCTGGCGCGCCAAGCGCCTGGGGCTTAATGCGCGCTTTCTGGTCGAAGGTATCGACGGCGACTGTTCGATCGGGCAATGGCTGGAGCTGGCCGAGCAGCGTTTCGCCGATACGGCGCAGGCATTGGGCGCGGCGCAGTTGTTCGAGCGTGCGCGGGCGATCATCGCCAGCGGCACCAGCGCCGACCGGCAACTGGCGCTGTTGAATCTGGCGTCTGAACAACCGCAAAACGGCCGCTCGGCTCTGGCGCAAGTGACCGAGTTGCTGCTTCAGGAAACCGCTGGCTGATCGCTCTCGGACGGGCCTTTGAGTTCGACCTGATTGCCATCCGGGTCGAAACAGTAAAGCGACAAGCCGTAACCCTCGGCGCCAAAACGCCTGGCGGCTTGTTCAACGGTCAGCCCGAACGATTGCAGGTGAGCGATGAGCGCGGCTTCGTCGAACGGTTCGATGCGCAGGCAGAAGTGGTCGACATTGCGTCGCTGCGCCTGCGCCGCGCCACCGCCCTTGCGCCCGAGTTCGCCGTGCAAGTCGACCAGATCGATCATCGACGTGCCAGCGCGCAAATGCACCAGCCCCAGCGGCTGGTTATGCCTGACCACTTCGGCGCCGAACACCCTGGCGTAGAAATCGATGCTGCGTTGCAGGTCGGCGACGCGCAGGACGATATGATCGATGTGCTGAATGGAAAATGGATGCATGGGCTGGCTTCCTCGAAAGCGGCGACCCGCCCATTGTGCTGCACAAGGGAAAAAATTCACTGTCGATTTTTCGGTGGAGCCATCGACAAAGCGGATTTACTCTCACGCCATGAACATACCAGCCGCTGTCCTGCCGCCCCACGCCGAAATGGTTCGCGCCATGCTCGAGCGCGACACTGCCTATGAAGGCGTGTTCTTCACCGCCGTGAAAACCACCGGGATTTTTTGCCGCCCCAGTTGCACGGCGCGCAAGCCGAAACCGGAAAACGTCGAATTCTTCGCCCACGCCGACGAGTGCCTGTGCGCCGGTTACCGCGCCTGCCTGCGCTGCAAACCGCTGGACGCAGCAGCCATCGCCCCGGACTGGGTGCAGCGCCTGCTGAATGCGGTGGACGCCGATCCCGAACGGCGCTGGAGCGATGCGCAGTTGCTCGCCGAAGGCATCGAACCGCTGAAATTGCGGCGCTGGTTCAAGCAGCACTTCGGCATGACCTTCCACGCCTGGCTGCGCACACGACGCCTCGGCATGGCCCTGGGCGGAATCAGGCAAGGCACTTCGATCGATCACGCCGCTTTCGACTCCGGCTATGAATCGCTCAGTGGTTTTCGCGACGCATTTCAGAAGTCCTTCCACATCACCCCGGGCCGCGCGGCCAATAGTGAACCGTTGCTGTTCACTCGCCTGACCACGCCGCTGGGGCCGATGATCGCCATGGCCGAGCGCCGTGGGCTGGTGCTGCTGGAATTTCTCGACCGCCCGGCGCTGACCCGTGAAGTCGAAGCCCTGCAAAACCGTTACGGCTACGCGATTGCACCGGGGCATAACGCCCACTTGCAGCAGATCGAGGTGCAACTGGCGGATTATTTCGCCGGCAAACTCACTCGGTTCAACGTGCCGCTGCACCTGCCCGGCAGCGCGTTCGCCCGTGAGGTGTGGGCGGCGCTGTTGCAAATTCCCTATGGCCACACCAGCACGTACGGCGCCATCGCGGCAGGCCTGGGCAAACCCGGCGCCAGCCGTGCCGTCGGCTTGGCGAACGGGCACAATCGGCTGTCGATCGTGGTGCCATGCCACCGAGTGATCGGCGCCGACGGATCGCTGACCGGCTATGGCGGCGGACAACCGCGCAAGGCGTTCTTGCTCAGGCTGGAAAACGCCGCACTGCAAATGACTCAACAATTGGCTTTTTGAGCCATGCAATCCAACACGCAAGTAAGGATTTCGATGGGTATGTCCGAATCACCGCAACATGGCTGACATGTATGAGATGGCCAGCGCTTTTCTGGCCGCGATAGACACTGACTGGCAGCGCCATGTCAGCGCCGTCGGCCCGTGCCTGCATCAGCCACATCCGGCGCGCGATCCCTATGAATCGCTGGTCCGGGCGATTGCCTATCAGCAACTGCACGCCAAGGCCGGCGATGCGATCCTTGGGCGTTTGGTGGAGTTGTTTCCGGGGCAGGCGTTTCCGCGTCCGCAGCAGATTCTGGCTACCGAGGTCGAGCAACTGCGCGCTTGCGGATTTTCCGCCAGCAAGATCGCGACGATCCAAGGGATTGCCCAGGCGACGCTGGACGGCGTGGTGCCGGATTACCCGACTGCACGGGCGATGGGCGATGAAACCCTGATCGAACGCCTGACCAGCCTGCGCGGTGTCGGCCGCTGGACCGTGGAGATGCTGCTGATCTACAGCCTCGAACGCATGGACATTCTGCCGGCCGATGACTTCGGCGTGCGTGAGGGATATCGGCGCTTGAAGAGACTGGAGGTGCAGCCGACGCGCAAACAGATGATCGAGATTGGCCAGGCGTGGAGGCCTTATCGGACGGTGGCGGCCTGGTATCTGTGGCGCGTGGCCAAGGCTTAGACCGAGTTATCGTTTTTCGCGAGCAGGCTTGCTCCCACATCAATTGGAGGCGGCAGGTAGAACCCGGGAGTTGAAACTAAACGCGGTCGGCTCCCTTTCCCCCTCTCCTTGGGGAGAGGGCTGGGGTGAGGGGGAAATCGAACTGCCGCTGCAAATTTTCCGCCCTGAGAATCTCGAACAGCGCCTGCGCCGCCGCCGACAGTTCATTGCCCGGCTCGGTCAATACACCAATCGCGCGTTCGACAGAGTCATTCAAGGTCAGGCAATGCGCGCCCAGTTCGCGCATCTGCCCCGCGCACAATGCCGGCACCGCGCTGACCCCAAGCCCGCTGGCAACCATTCGCCCGACCGTCGCCAATTGATGACTTTCGAACTCCACCGGCAACTTCATTCCGCGCGCCTGCAAATGCTCTTCCAGCATCACCCGCACGGTCGATGGCCGCTGCAGGGTGATGAACGGTTCCTGCAGCAAGGTCTGCCAATCGATATCGGCGCGACCGGCCAGCGCTGAATCGGCCGGCACCACGGCGACAAAGCGATCGACATACAGCGGTGTGAATGTCATCGACGTGCTCTGCATCGGCTCGAACGCCACACCGAGTTCAACCTGACGATCGCGGACCATTTCCAGCACTTGTTCGTTGATCACGTCATTGACCGTGACGTTGACGTTCGGATAGCGCGCGCGAAAGCTCTTGAGAATCGGCGGCAGCAGATTGCCGGCAAACGACGGCATCGCCGCCAGCGTCACGCGTCCGCGCTGGAGGCTGAAACGCTGGCGCATCTCGTCTTCGGCGTTGTCCCAATCGGCGATCAAGCGGCGCGCCAGCGGCAGCAGGGACTCGCCTTCCGGGGTCAGCGCGACATTACGCGTGTTGCGGCTGAACAGGCGCCCGCCCAAGCCCTCTTCCAGCGCTTTGATGGTCAGGCTCAGCGCCGATTGCGACAAATGCAGACGCTCGCAGGCCACGGCGAAGCTCAGGCTATGGGCCACGGCGAGAAAGGCACGGATCTGTTTGATGGTCATGGTCGCTTTGCTCCAGTTGCGAGCGGCAAGCTTCAAGCTGCAAGCCGTGATGCGACGACTCCATGTAGGAGCTGCCGAAGGCTGCGATCTTTTGATCTTGAAAATCAACGGCAAAAGATCGCAGCCTTCGGCAGCTCCTACATCAGGTTGCCGAAACATTGATTATTGATGTTTATCAATCAATCAACCGCAAAAATCAACTTAACAAATATATCCCGCAGAGAGACACTCCAGTCATTCGGCTAGCCAGCCGCCCGCAAATAATAAAAGAGGTGCCTATGGCAGGTTTCGACAAGCGTGTGTATTCCTACGAGGAAGCGATGGCCGGGCTGGAAGACGGCATGACCGTCATCGCCGGCGGCTTTGGCCTGTGCGGCATCCCAGAAAACCTGATCGCCGAGATCAAGCGCAAGGGCACCCGTGACCTCACCGTGGTTTCCAACAACTGCGGCGTCGATGGGTTCGGCCTTGGCGTGCTGCTCACCGACCGCCAGATCAGCAAGGTCATCGCCTCTTACGTCGGCGAAAACAAGCTGTTCGAAGAACAACTGCTTAAGGGCGAGATCGAAGTCATCCTCACCCCGCAAGGCACCTTGGCCGAGAAGATGCGCGCAGGTGGCGCCGGCATTCCAGCGTTCTTCACCGCCACTGGCGTTGGCACCCCGGTCGCCGAAGGCAAGGAAGTGCGGGAATTCAAGGGTCGCAAGTACCTGATGGAAGAATCCATCACCGGCGACTTCGCCATCGTCAAAGGCTGGAAGGCCGACCATTTCGGTAACGTCGTTTACCGCCACACCGCGCAGAACTTCAACCCGCTGGCGGCCACCGCCGGCAAGATCACCGTGGTCGAAGTCGAAGAAATCGTCGAACCCGGCGAACTCGACCCGACGCAGATCCACACCCCGGGCATCTACGTCGACCGGGTCATTTGCGGCACGTTCGAAAAACGCATCGAACAGCGCACCATCCGCAAATAATTCAGGCCTACGGAGAACAACAACATGGCACTTACCCGCGAACAAATGGCTCAACGCGTCGCCCGCGAAATGCAGGACGGCTACTACGTCAACCTCGGCATCGGCATTCCGACCCTGGTCGCCAACTACATCCCCGAAGGCATGGAAGTCATGCTGCAATCGGAAAACGGCCTGCTCGGCATGGGCCCGTTCCCGACCGAAGAAACCATTGATGCCGACATGATCAACGCCGGCAAACAAACGGTGACGGCGCGGATCGGCGCGTCGATTTTCAACTCCGCCGAATCCTTCGCGATGATCCGTGGCGGCCATGTCGACCTGACCGTCCTTGGCGCCTTTGAAGTGGATGTTGAAGGCAACATCGCTTCGTGGATGATCCCCGGCAAACTGGTCAAGGGCATGGGCGGCGCGATGGATCTGGTGGCCGGCGCCGACAACATCATTGTCATCATGACCCACGCGTCCAAGGACGGTGAGTCCAAGCTGCTGGCCAAATGCAGCCTGCCGCTGACCGGTGCCGGCTGCATCAAGCGCGTGCTGACCGACCTCGCCTATCTGGAAATCGAAAATGGCGCTTTTGTCCTCAAGGAACGCGCACCTGGCGTCAGCGTTGAGGAAATCGTCGCCAAAACCGCTGGTAAACTGATCGTCCCGGATCATGTACCGGAAATGCAGTTCGCTGCCCAGTGAGGAATTCGCACATGCAAGACGTCGTCATTGTTGCCGCCACGCGTACCGCGATCGGCAGTTTTCAGGGCTCCCTGGCCAATGTGTCCGCAGTAGATCTGGGCGCGGCGGTGATCCGCCAGTTGCTCGAGCAGACCGGTCTCGACGGGGCGCAGGTCGATGAAGTGATCATGGGTCAGGTGCTGACCGCTGGCGCCGGGCAGAACCCGGCACGTCAGGCCGCGATCAAGGCTGGCCTGCCCCATGCCGTACCGGCCATGACCCTGAACAAGGTTTGCGGTTCGGGTCTCAAGGCCCTGCACCTGGGCGCGCAAGCGATCCGCTGCGGCGACGCCGAGGTGATCATCGCCGGCGGTCAGGAGAACATGAGCCTGTCCAACTACATCATGCCGGGCGCGCGCACCGGTCTGCGCATGGGCCACGCACAAATCGTCGACACCATGATCAGCGATGGCCTGTGGGATGCGTTCAACGATTACCACATGGGCATCACTGCCGAGAATCTGGTCGACAAGTACGAGATCAGCCGCGAACAGCAGGACGCCTTTGCTGCCGCGTCTCAGCAGAAAGCCGCCGCCGCGATCGAGGCCGGTCGCTTCGTTGATGAAATCACGCCGATCCTGATTCCCCAGCGCAAAGGCGATCCTGTCGCGTTCAAGGTCGACGAGCAGCCACGCGGCGATACCACCGCAGAATCTCTGGCGAAATTGCGTCCGGCGTTCAAAAAGGACGGCAGCGTCACCGCTGGCAACGCCTCGTCGCTGAACGACGGTGCCGCCGCTGTGATTCTGATGAGTGCCGAAAAAGCCAAAGCGCTGGGCCTGCCGGTGCTGGCCAGAATCGCTGCGTACGCCAACGCTGGCGTCGACCCGGCGATCATGGGCATCGGCCCGGTATCGGCCACCCGCCGTTGCCTCGACAAGGCCGGCTGGAATATCGACCAGCTCGATTTGATCGAAGCCAATGAAGCGTTCGCCGCGCAATCGCTGGCCCTGGCCAAGGACCTGCAATGGGACTTGAACAAGGTCAACGTCAACGGCGGCGCCATCGCCCTCGGTCATCCGATCGGCGCATCGGGCTGCCGCGTGCTGGTGACGCTGCTGCATGAAATGCTCAAACGCGATGCGAAAAAAGGTCTGGCGACCTTATGCATCGGTGGCGGTCAGGGTGTCGCGCTGGCGCTGGAACGCGTTTAACCACGACATCCGCGTTAGCCTGCTCAAAAGCCCCTCACCCTAGCCCTCTCCCAGAGGGAGAGGGAACTGATCGGGGAATGCGCAGGAGTGATGTCGGCTTGAACGAGCAGAGTTGAATCCATAATCGACTCGGTCATCCAGGTCGATGTCTGACGCAAGACACCTCGGTCGGCTCCCTCTCCCCCCGGGAGAGGGCTGGGGTGAGGGGAACTGGTGACTGCGTTGCATCGGGTTTCTTTTTGCCTGTCCCAAATCGGCGGTGAATGTTCTGGCCCTTTCGCGAGCAGGCTCGCTCCCACATTCTGCAACGCATTTCCCTGTGGGAGCGAGCCTGCTCGCGAAAGCGCTTGTTCAGGCGCCAACCACTCAAGGCTTGCGCAATAGATAGGTATCCATAATCCACCCATGCTCCGCCCGCGCCGCTTTGCGCACCCGTTCGATCTCATCGGCGACATCCGCCAGCCGGCCGCTGAGCAGTATCTCGTCCGGCGTGCCCAGGTAAGCGCCCCAGAAAATCTCGGTCTGCCGATCCGCCACCCGCTGGTACGAATCCTCGGCATCGAGCATCACCACCAGACTGTCCGATTCACTCACCTGCCCCGCCGCCAATCGCCGACCCGTGGTGATTTCCACCGAACGGCCAATCGTGTTCAACGGTATTTTGTGCTGCGCCGCCAGGGCCTGCACGCTGGTAATCCCCGGGATCACTTCGTATTCGAACTCACAGCGACCACCCGCCTGAATCGCCTGGAGGATGCGCAGTGTGCTGTCGTACAACGCCGGATCGCCCCAGACCAGAAAACCGCCGCACTCGCCGTCGGACAATTCTTCATTGATCAGGCGTTCGAAAGTCTGTTGCCTGGCGCGGTTCAGCGCATCGACACTTGCCGCGTAATCCACGTTGCCGCGCTCGCGCTCCGGACTGCTGGCTTCGACAAAGCGATAAGCGTGGTCGGTGATGTAGCGCTCGCAGATCTCCCGGCGCAGGTCGATCAGTGTCTGCTTGCTCTGGCCTTTATCCAGCAGAAAGAACACATCGACCCGATTCAGCGCTTTCACCGCTTGCATGGTGATGTAGTCCGGATTGCCGGCGCCAATGCCGATGACCAGCAGCTGTTTCATCAGAATTCCTCTTCAAGGGCCATGCCCGGCAAGCGTAGCCGCCAGAGGCCATTGAAGCGCAAGTCGATCATCGCCAGCGGTTCGATGTCGATTGCGTGGAACGCCGCGCCTTGCAGCACCTGCATCAGCGCTGCGCGCATGACGAAAGGATGAGTCACCGCCACGACATGCCCAGGCGTTGCAGCGATTGTGTCCAGCCACTTTGCCACCCGCTGCGTCAGTTGCCTGACTGATTCGCCGCCATGGGGTGCCGCTTCAGGATCGGCCAGCCAGGCCTGCAACGCGTCGGGTTCCCTGGCTTGCAATTCTTTGATCGACTGGCCGTGCCAGCGTCCCCAGTCGCAATCGCGCAGGGCTTGATCAATCTCTGCATCGGCACCAAACCATGCCGCCGTTTGCTGAGTTCTCAATTCCGGGGCGCAAATCAGCCGCCGTGTTACCGCCAATCGGGCCCTGAACGCGTCGGACCGAACAGCCAGATTTTCAACAGGCTCGTCCGTAGGAAAACGCGCCAGTTTCTGTGCGACGGTTCGCGCATGGCAAATCAGTGTCAAACGGCTACTTGGCACAAGCAGGTACTCGCTCGAATTATATGAAAGCAACGGCCACTAGCCGGGCTGCGGCGCATTGTGCCGTAAAACCGTGGTCCTCAGCGTAGCCCGGCCGCTGGCTGAACGCGCTCATTGGGCAATGTCTGACACCAGCGAGGGCAAAGGACTACAGAGCGTTGCAACTTCCACGTAAGCCTTGCTACACGGGCATCCTGCACACTTTTGGTGCTCGAAAAACCTGTACAAAAATTCGCTAGACATGTAACACCCATTACATAAATACTCGTTTAACGGATTGTGAAACGAATTCGACACCCCATCCAGCAGGAGCCCGGATGCCCCCTCTCAGAGACCTGATCACCGAGCCCGGCCTGGACTTGACGCCGTCAGAGCGCAAAGTCGTTCGCGCCCTGCTCGACCAGTACCCGCGCAATGGTCTCGGGCCTATGGCGCGGCTGGCCGAACATGCCGGTGTCAGCGATCCGACTATCGTGCGCTTGGTGAAAAAGCTCGGTTTCGGCGGTTATGCCGAATTCCAGGAAGCCCTGCTCAGCGACATGGATCATCGCCTGCGTTCACCGCGCACCTTGTTGCAGCCGCGCTCGCAGCAGAACAAGGACGATGCCTGGGCGCATTACCTGGCGGACAGCCAGCGTTTGCTGGTCGACACCCAAGCCCTGACCCAGCCTGAGGACGTGCGCATCCTCGTGGAATGGCTGCTCGACAGCCGCCATCAGGTCTACTGTTTCGGTGGCCGCTTCAGCATTCTGCTGGCCAATTACCTGCTCAACCACCTGCGTCTGCTGCGCCCCGGCTGCTTCGCCCTGGAAGACAACGCCCTGTTGCCCGACCGTTTATACGATCTGCAACGTCAGGACGTGGTGCTGGTGTTCGACTACCGGCGCTATCAGACCCAAGCTTTGCGCGTTGCGCAGGCGGCGAAAAACAACAACGCGCGAGTGGTGTTGTTCACCGATGTCTACGCCTCGCCGCTGCGCGAACTGGCCGACCTGATCATCAGCGCGCCGGTCGAATCGGCATCGCCGTTCGACACCATGGTACCGGCGCTGGCGCAGGTCGAGGCGTTGATCGCCTGCCTGACCTTGCGCGTGCCAGACCCGGCCGATCGCCTGGAAGGCATCGATGCCCTGCGCAACGACTTTGCGACTCACCTGCTGGAGGACAAATAAGGATGTTCAGCCTTCCCCACCGCTCGCCTCGGGACCTGCCGTTTGCGACCGACCACACCGCTTTGCTGCTGGTGGACATGCAGCGCGCCTGGCTCGAACCGCAATTCGACCCGCACCTGAGCGAGCCGGATGCCGAGTATTTTCTCCAGCGCACGCGCAAGCAGGTGGTGCCCAATCAACAACGTCTGCTTGGCGCCTTTCGCCAGGCGCAGCAGAACGTGCTGCACACGATTATCGAAAGCCTGACCGCCGACGGTCGCGACCGCTCGCTGGATCACAAGCTGTCGGACATGCATCTGCCCAAGGGCAGCGCTCAGGCTCAGGTCATCGCTGAGCTGACCCCGGCCGAGAACGAAATCGTGCTGCCGAAGACCTCCTCCGGGGTGTTCAATTCAACCAACATTGATTACGTGCTGCGCAATCTGCAAACCCGCCATCTGATCATCGCCGGCATTGTCACCGACCAATGCGTGGACATGGCCGTGCGCGATGCCGCCGACCGTGGCTATCTGGTCACGCTGGTGGAGGACGCCTGCGCCACTTACACAGCTGAACGCCACCACGCCTGTCTCAACGCGATCAAGGGTTATTGCTGGATCACCGACACTGAAACCGTGCTCGGCCGTTTGCAGGAGATGCAGCCATGAGCCCGCGCCTGACGCCTTTACCGATGACCACGCTGGTGACAACCGACCTGATCGGCATCACCCGTGGCCGCTCGTTTCCCAGCGATGAGCTGGAGCATTACCAGGCGGCGGGTTGCGGTTGGGTACCGGCCAACAGCGCGTTGACGCCGCAGGACATCATCGCCTCGAGCAATCCGTGGGGCGCGTACGGCGACCTGCGGCTGATTCCCGATCTGAGCAGCCGCGTCACTGTCGGCAGCGGCCCGGACGCCAATGCACCGGTGCTGGATTTCATTCACGCCGACATTCGTGAGACCGACGGCCAGGCATGGGGCGCCTGCCCACGCACATTGCTGCGCGATGAAATCGAGCGCTATCACGATGAGCTGGGGTTACAGGTCAACGCCGCCTTCGAACATGAATTCAACCTGCACGCAGGCATTGCCGAACACGCGGCGTTCTCTCTCGAAGCGCAGCGCCAAGGCGCCGAATTCGGCGGCTGGCTGCTCAGCGCCCTGCGCGCTGGCGGGGTCGAGCCGGAAATGTTCCTGCCGGAATACGGCAAGCACCAATACGAAATCACCTGCCGCCCGACCCTTGGCGTGGCGGCGGCGGATCGCGCGGTCAACGTGCGGGAAATCACTCGGGAAATCGCCCGGCAGATGGGCCTGGATCTGAGTTTTGCGCCGAAGACTGCCGCCGAAGCGGTGTGCAACGGTGTCCATCTGCACGTCAGCCTGCTCGATGTGGCCGGTCAGCCGATGCTCTACGACGCCGGCACCAGCAACGGCCTATCGAGCATCGGTCAGCACTGGGCTGCCGGAGTCCTGCATTTTCTACCGGCGCTGTGCGCGTTCACCGCGCCGACGCCGCTGTCGTACCAGCGTTTGCAGCCGCACCACTGGAGCGCGTCGTATGCGTGTCTGGGGCAGCAGAACCGTGAAGCGGCGCTGCGCATCTGCCCGACCGTGACCTTGGGCGGCAAGTCCGCCGCGCAGCAGTTCAACCTGGAATTCCGCGCCATGGACGCTACCGCCTCGCCGCATCTTGCCATGGCTGCGCTACTGATTGCCGGGCGGCTGGGCATCGAACAGCGTCTGGCGCTGAACGCGGTTACCGATGAAATTCCCGATTCACTCAACGACGAGCAACGCAAGGCCCGGGGCATCGTCGCCCTGCCCGCCTCGCTGGCGCAGGCGCTGGATTGCCTGCGCGACAGTGCAGCCTTCAACGAATGGCTGCCCAAGCCGTTGCTCGACACTTATTACGCCCTGAAAACCGAGGAACTGGCGCTGACGGAACAGCTCTCGCCCGCTGACCTGTGTGAGCACTATGCACGCCTGTACTGAATCCGCCGAGCTTGGGTTGTACACCCGCCCGGTCTACAACCTGAGCCGCGAGGACTCGACGAACCCGTTGATCCTCGTGTGCGAACACGCCAGTCGCTACATTCCCGAAGCCCTGAACAATCTGGGCCTGGACGAGGCGGCCGCACGCGAACATATCGCTTGGGACATCGGCGCGCTGCAACTGGCCGAACAGTTATCGGAACAGCTCGGCGCCACGTTGCTCAGCGCCAATTACTCACGGCTGCTGATCGACCTCAACCGCCCGCGACATGCCCCGGACAGCATTCCACTGCAAAGCGAGATCTACCAGATCCCCGGCAATCGCGAGCTCGACGAAGCGGCCCGCGAGTATCGCCGCCAGACCCTGTTCAAACCGTTTCATGCGCGCTTGCAGACTTTGATCGACGAGCGCATCGCCCGAGGCCAAGCGGTGCGTGTGGTCGGCATTCACAGTTTTACCCCGGTGTATTACGGCCAGCCGCGACCGCTTGAAGTCGGCGTGCTGTTCGGCCAGGCCAGAGACTATGCCGAGCGCCTGCTTGACGGCCTCCAAGCGCATCCACTGAAAGTCGCGGGCAACCAGCCGTACAAAATTGACCCGCTGGGCGATATGACCGTGCCCGTGCACGGTGATGCCAGGGGCCTTGAGGCGGTGCTGATCGAGGTGCGCAATGATCTGCTGCGCAGCCCCGAAGCGGTTTCGCGCTGGGCAGGTTACCTCGCACCTTTGCTGTAAACGATGGACCGATAAAACATAAACCGACCGATGGCTGACAAGGAGTTGCGCTTCATGGAAATTGAAGAATTCGGCTACAAGCAAGAGTTGAAACGTAGCCTGACGCTCACCGATCTGGTGGTGTACGGGATGATCTTCATGATCCCCATCGCCCCGTTCGGGGTGTATGGCTACGTCAACGCCGAAGCACCGGGGATGGTGCCGCTGGCGTACATCATCGGCATGGTGGCGATGCTGTTCACCGCGCTGAGTTACGGCAGCATGGCCAAGGCCTTTCCGGTTGCCGGCTCCGTATATTCCTACGCCCAGCGCGGCCTCAATCAACATGTCGGTTTCATCGCTGGCTGGCTGATGCTGCTCGACTATCTGCTGATTCCGCCGCTGCTGTACCTGTATTCGGCGATGGCGCTCAATCATTTGTACCCGGACATTCCCAAGGTCGGCTTCATCCTGGCGTTTCTGGTCAGCGCGACGTTCGTCAACCTGCGCGGCATCACCTTCACCGCGCGGATGAACATGCTGTTCCTGCTGGCACAACTGGTGGTGCTGGGCATCTTCCTGTTCTACGCCTGGAACGCCCTGCACAACGGTGGCGGTAACGGTGAGCTGACGCTGGCGCCGCTGTATCACCCGGAAACCTTCAACTTCGCCCTGCTGATGCAAGCCGTGTCGATCGCCGTGCTGTCGTTCCTCGGCTTCGACGCGATCTCCACCCTCGCCGAAGAAATCAAGGAAGATCCGGGCCGCAGTGTCGGCAAGGCAGCGCTGATCACTCTAGCGGTGATGGGCACGATTTTCGTCGTACAAACGTGGATTGCCACCGATCTGGCAGCGGGCATGGGCTTCAAGTCCGCCGACACCGCGTTCTATGAAATCGCTGAAATCGCCGCCGGCAGCTGGCTGGCGACCCTGACCGCCGTCGCCACGGCGCTGGCCTGGGGCGTCGCGGTGGCGATCACCTCGCAGGCCGCCGTCTCGCGTCTGCTGTTCGGCATGGCCCGCGACGGCAAGCTGCCGAAGGTGCTGGCCAGGGTCCACCCGAAACACAACACGCCGTACCTGAGCATTTATCTGGTAGCGGTATTGTCACTGCTGATCTGCTACCTGTTCATCGACGCGGTCGACATTCTCACTTCGCTTATCAACTTCGGCGCCCTCAGCGGTTTCATGCTGCTGCACCTGACGGTGATCAACCACTACTGGCGTCGGCAGAAGTCGGGACAGGTTGTGCGCCATCTGCTCTGCCCGGTGATCGGCTTCATCATCGTCGCCGCCATCATGTACAACATGGGCGTCGATGCACAGAAACTCGGCCTGATCTGGATTGCCCTGGGCCTGGTGTACCTGTTCTTCCTCAACAAGCTCGGCGCCAGCACAGCGCTGCCAGACCCGAGCAAAGGCTGACAAGAAAAAGAGCGGCGTCTGACAACAAATCAGGCGACCGCCGATTCAACGCGTGGAAACCGACAGTGATAGTCAGGTTCGGCGAACGGGCCGAACCTTTTGATACAGGAGTACATCCATGCTGGTCTTACGCCCAGTCGAGCAGAATGATCTGCCCCAGCTACAGCGCCTGGCTCGCGAGAGCCTGATCGGCGTGACCTCGCTGCCGGATGACAGCGAGCACCTGCGCGAAAAAATCGCCGCGTCGTGCGCGTCCTTCGATAGCGCCGCCGCAGCGCAGGGGCCGGAGAACTATTTCTTCGTGCTCGAAGATCTCGAACGCCGGCAATTGGTCGGCTGCTCGGAAATCCTTGCCACCGCCGGCTTCAAGGAGCCGTTCTACAGCCTGCGCAACCGCCATTTCACCAGCGCTTCGCGGGAGTTGAACATCGAGCACGGCGTGCCGGCGTTGTCGTTGTGCCATGACCTTAGCGGGCATACCTTGCTGCGCGGATTCCACATTGACTCCGCGCTGGTGCGCACGCCGTTTTCCGAACTACTGTCGCGAGCGCGCCTGCTGTTTATTGCTGCGCATGCACAGCGGTTCTCCGAGGCGGTGATTACCGAGATCGTCGGCTACAGCGACGAGCAGGGTCACTCGCCGTTCTGGGATGCGCTGGGCAAGCACTTCTTCGACCTCCCCTACGCGGAAGCCGAGCGTCTGTGCGGGTTACAGAGCCGCACGTTCCTTGCCGAACTGATGCCGCAATACCCGATCTACGTGCCGATGCTGCCGCAAGCGGCCCAGGATTGTATCGGGCGCGTGCACCCGGACGGCCAGGAAGCGTTCGACATCCTTGAGCGGGAAGGCTTCGAAACCAACAGCTACATCGACCTGTTCGACGCCGGACCGACGCTGTATGCGCGTACCGCGAACATTCGCTCGATCGCTGACAGCCAGACCGCCAGCGTACGCCAACAAGCATCGACCGACGCCCGTGGCCGTTACCTGCTGAGCAACGACGCCCTGCATGACTACCGCGCGATGGTCACCGAACTCGACTATCACCCCGGTCAGCCGCTGCCCCTGACACCCGCCATCTGTGCGGCGCTTAAGGTCAGCGATGGCAGTTCGATACGGCTGGTCGCTCTGTGAGCCGCGTTAGCCATCCGCGCCTGAATCGGTACGCCAAAGGAGTTGGAGCATGATTGTCCGTCCGGTAAAAGTCAGTGATCTGCCTGCGTTGATGACCCTCGTCGAACAGGCAGGGCCAGGTTTCACCACCCTTCCTGCCAACGAGGACCGCCTCGCACATCGAGTGCGTTGGGCACAGCGCGCATTCGCCGAACAGGTGGAACGCGCCGATGCCGATTACCTGTTCGTACTCGAGGATGATGAGCAGCGCGTGGTCGGTGTCAGCGCGATGGCCGGCGCCGTTGGCTTGCGCGAGCCCTGGTACAACTACCGGCTCGGGGTGACTGTCAGTTCGGCACCGGACCTGGGCATTCAACGACAGATTCCGACGTTGTTCCTCAACAACGAACTGACCGGCCAATCGGAGCTGTGCTCGCTGTTCCTGCGCCATGACCAGCGCAGCGGCAGCAATGGCCGCCTGTTGTCGCTGGGTCGTCTGTTGTTCGTCGCCGAATTCCCGCATCTGTTTGGCGAGAAGATGATCGCCGAACTGCGCGGCAGTGCCGATGAAAACGGTTGCTCGCCGTTCTGGGACAGCCTCGGCCGGCACTTTTTCCAGATGGATTTCACCCACGCCGATCACTTGTCCGGCCTGGGCAACAAAGCCTTTATCGCCGAGCTGATGCCGCGCCAGCCGCTGTACACCTGCCTGCTCACCGAACAGGCGCAGGCGGCGATCGGCCAGACTCACCCGAACACCCAGCCGGCGTTGAAGATTCTTCAAGCCGAGGGTTTCACGCACAAAGGCTATATCGACATTTTCGACGGTGGCCCGGTCATCGAAGCGCCGATCCGCAGCATCCGCACGGTACGCGACAGCCTCGAACTGACCCTGAGCCTCGGCACCCCGGATGAGCAGGCACCGCTGTGGCTGATTCACAACCGCCGCCTGGAAAACTGCCGCATCACCGTGGCCCGCGGTCGACTGGTGGGCAACAGCCTGGTGGTCGACCGACTCACCGCCAAACGCCTGCAATTGCAGCCGGGCAATTCGGTGCGCGCGGTGCTCCTGCCCCATCAACAGCAACATGCCGTGGCGGCCTGATATTTCCGGCACGGGAGATTAAACCTTTCAGCCGCCAGTCCTGCCGCGCAAATTCGTCATGATTCTTGACCCATTCGCGTGATAGCCTTTTCATTCTTCGGCGTTGACACCTTTGCTCAAGCCTTTCCATTCCTTATGTATTGGTGGAACTCGTATGACCAGGCTTTCCCATCAAGATTTGCGCCGCAATTTCCGTCAGTTGCTGGCCTCCGACACCTGCTACCACACGGCTTCGGTGTTCGACCCGATGTCCGCCCGCATCGCCGCTGACCTGGGTTTTGAAGTAGGTATCCTCGGCGGTTCCGTGGCCTCGCTGCAGGTGCTCGGCGCACCGGACTTCGCCCTGATCACCCTCAGCGAATTCGCCGAACAGGCCACGCGCATCGGTCGCGTCGCCCAATTGCCAGTGATCGCAGACGCCGACCACGGCTACGGCAATGCCCTCAACGTGATGCGCACCATCGTCGAACTGGAACGCGCCGGCGTCGCTGCACTGACCATCGAAGATACCCTGCTGCCCGCGCAATTCGGGCGCAAATCCACCGACCTGATCACCGTGGCCGAAGGCGTCGGCAAGATCCGCGCGGCGCTGGAAGCCCGGGTCGACACGGAAATGGCCATCATCGCCCGCACCAATGCCGGCATTCTGCCGAACCAGGAAATCATCAGCCGCACCCGCCAATATCAAGCGGCGGGCGCTGACGGTATCTGCATGGTCGGCGTGCAGGACTTCGATCAACTGGAACAGATCGCCGAGCACCTGACCGTGCCGCTGATGCTGGTCACCTACGGCAACCCGGCCCTGCGCGACGACAAACGCCTCGCCGAACTGGGCGTGCGTGTGACCATCGACGGCCACGGCGCCTACTTCGCCGCGATCAAGGCCACCTACGACAGCCTGCGTGAACAGCGGCAGATCTTCACCCAGGCCGCCGATTTGAGCGCGACCGAATTGACCCACACCTACACCCAGCCGGAGGAATACATTCTCTGGGCCAAGGAATACATGAGCGTCAAGGAGTGATGCATACGCTGTACCGGCCCCTTCGCGAGCAGGCTCGCTCCCACAGTTGAAATGCGCTCCCCTGTGGGAGCGAGCCTGCTCGCGAAAGCGACAGCCGCGACACCGCTAAACCGGCGTCTTGTAAGCCTCTTCCCGCTGCGCCGCCCGCGCCTGAATCACATTCAGAATCGCACAGCCCTCGCGCATCAGCAGATGAACCGCGCTGGTCACCTGCGTCAGATCACAATCGGAAATGCCCTTGAGGTTAAGGCTGGCAAAGGTGTCGGCCAGATCACGCACGACCACAAACCGGTTCATCGCACAGGCGGCCATGTCGCTGAGTTCAGTGTGAGTATTGATGAAGAGCACCGGCGATTCGGCGTCGTAGGTGTCGATGGGGAGGTAGTGCGACATTACTTGGTCGGTCATAGAGTTCACTCCAGAAAGGTCAGGTTCTGAATTCGACCGGCCAAGATCGTCGCAGAGTTATCTGCGAACGGAGACTATAAAAGTCGCGCCCAACGGCCGCAACCAGAGCTTCTGTCGGACTTTTCGGTATTTTTTGTGCGCCGTCCTCGACTTCCACACTTCCCACAAAAGCCCCTCACCCTAGCCCTCTCCCAGAGGGAGAGGGGACTGATTGGGGGATGCTCTGGATCTACGCCGACGTGAGAGATCGCGTTGAATGCGAATTTGAATTCAACTTGATCTGGCGGTTGCCACATGGACCACAAACAACGCGGTCAGTCCCCTCTCCCTCCGGGAGAGGGTTAGGGTGAGGGGCCGATTTCTCTGGCACTCCGCCCGGCCTCGTCACACCGCAAACCCCATCACCGCGGCTTCGCCAACTCCATTATCATCCGCGACAACAAATAGATCCGCGGCGCCACGCTCGCCACTTCGGCGTATTCCTCAGGCGTGTGAATATTGCCGCCGACGATCCCGAAGCCATCCAGCGTCGGCGTGCCAACGCCTGCGGACAGACTGGCATCCGCCGCGCCACCACTGCCCTCCTCGGTCAGCTTGCGGCCAATTTCGCCGTAAATTCCCTGGGCCATGGCCATCAGCCGATCCGACTCGGCCGTTTGTGGCATCGGCGGTAAACCGCGCTGCAAGGACGTTTTCACTTCGGTATCGGCAATCAACTTGTCCTGCGAGACCCGCGCCAGATCCTTCTCGATGCGATCAAATTCCTCCGGCACTGCCGCACGCACATCCGCCTTGGCCGTGGCCTGATCCGGAATCACGTTGGTGCGATCGCCGGCCTTGAGCACGGTGAAGTTGATGGTGGTTTTCTTCGCCTCATCGCCGAGTTTGCCCAGCTGGAGAATCTGGTGCGCCGCTTCCATCGCTGCATTGCGGCCCAATTCCGGCGCAACGCCAGCGTGGGCGGCTTTGCCTTTGACTTCAACCAGCGCCGTCGCACTGCCCTTGCGCCACACTACCAGACCATCGGCCGGACGGCCCGGTTCGAGGTTGAGGGTGACGTCGTGCTGTTTGGCGGTTTTCTTGATCAGGTCGGTGGCGACATCCGAGCCGGTTTCTTCGCTGGCGTCGAGCAGGAAAGTGATCTGCGCGTAGTCTTTGAAGTCGAGGTTCTTCAGCACTTTAAGCGCGTAGATGCCGGCGACGATGCCGCCCTTGTCGTCCATCACCCCCGGCCCGTAGGCACGGCCGTCCTTGATATGGAATGGCCGTTCGGCCGCCGAGCCTTCCTTGAACACCGTGTCCATGTGCGCCATCAGCAGGATCTTCGCCTTGCCGGTGCCTTTGAGCGTGGCCAGCACGTGGTTGGATTTTTCCGGGGTGTTCGGCACCAGTTCGATAGTTGCGCCGAGTTTTTTCAGCTCATCGATGGCGATCTCGCTGACCTGTTTCAGGCCCGGTTCATAACCGGAACCGGAGTCGATATTGACCAGCCGTTCCAGTAACTTCAGGGCTTCGGGCTGATACTGCTCGGCATCGGCGAGCACTTGTTTATGTGGTTCGGCGGCGTTTGCGGCCGAGAATGCGAGGGACAGACCGAGGCTGGCAGCCAGCAGTGAGCGGGGAAATGAGAACGTCATGAAGCAGTCCTTGTTTCGTGTCGGGGGACTTCAACCGTAACCGACATCGGCGCGAGGCTCTATAGCGGATGCGACACTTGCCCGACTGACACCGAACAAACTGTAGGAGCTGCCGAAGGCTGCGATCTTTTGATTTTGATCGTTCCCACGCGCAGCAAAGGAATGCAGGCCGGGACGCAGAGCGTCCCAAAAGATCGCAGCCTTCGGCAGCTCCTACATGGGATCTCCGATCACTCGTCAAACCGAATCCAGCAGCGCCTGCCTCGGTTTGTTGTCGCTGTTGCAGATCACCCGGTTGCGCCCACTCGCCTTGGCTTCGTACAACGCCTGGTCGGCTTCATCCAGCCAACGCGTGGCATCGGCATGGCTCGGGTCGTAGGCGGCCAGGCCAATGCTCAGACTGACCTTCAGCGCAGGGTTCTGCTCATAGCCCATCACGGCGAAACGCTCGCGCAAGGCCTCCATCGCCTGAGCTGCGTTGAACAGCGGCAGTTCCGGCAGGATCACGCAGAACTCATCCCCGCCATAGCGCCCGGCCACGTCCGTAGCGAGCAGATTGTGTTTGAGCAGTTTGCTCAACTGGCGCAGGACGATATCGCCAGCGACGTGGCCATAGGTGTCATTGATCGCTTTGAAATGGTCGATATCGATCAAGGCAATCGCCGCGCCCTGCTGCTGGCGTTTGCAGCGCTGGAACGCGAGGTTCAGTTGATCCTTCCATGCGCCGTGATTGAGCAGGCCGGTCAGGCTGTCGGTGCGACTCAGCGCCAACAGCTCGCGCTTGTGCCGACCGAGGGTCGAGGCCTGACGAAAGCAGATCCAGCCCAGCGCCAGCGGATACAGCAACAGCAACGGCAAACAGGCGTACAGCTGCAGCGGCGTTGTTGGCGGAATGAACGCCGGCGCAAACACCACCAGCCCCACGCCGATGCCCAATAGCTGCGCCGCCGACCCGGCGAGCAAAAAACGCCCACCGCCAATGGCGACGTTGTTCATTGCCATCATCGAAATCGTGGTTGCGCTGGGCAGCGGATTGAACTGCATGGCAGCGACCCAGAAGCCGCCCATGAACGCATCGATCAGCAAGTTGCGGTGTTCGGCGCGAAACGGCACGCTCGCACGGCGCGCCCATTGAAAGGCCAGATGCGGCCAGACCAGGCCGTTGAACAGCATCAAACCCCACACCCACAGCGGCGGATCGAGCGCATGCATCGCCACGCTGACACACATCAGCCCGAGCAGCAGCCCGAACACCCGCGACCTGTACAGCCTCCTGGCCAGTGAAAGTCCCTTTCCCCGCGTATTTCCCATAAGGGCCTCGACCGCGCGATGCGATGGTTACACCCCGACACGGATGTGTTCGGAGTCTATCAGGGCACGGTTAAATAGCCATCACCGGCCAGCGGCCTGAATAGAGCGCCATCAGCGCCGCACACATGGCCAGGAGTTGGCTATAAATGAAACAGGGGAAATGGAAAAACAACTATAAAAAAGGGGGCACATGCATACCTACGCTGTGTTGATCATCGGCAGCGGTTTCGGCGGCCAGTGCGCGGCGGTCAACCTGCTCAAGGCCGGGATCGACGATTTTCGCATTCTGGAAAGACGCGACTTCTTCGGCGGCACCTGGTGCCAGAACACCTACCCCGGCGCAGCGGTAGACGTGCCGTCGCCGCTGTATTCGCTGTCATTCGCGCCCTACCGCTGGTCGCAGATGTTTGCCGAACAGGCAGAACTGCAGCGCTACACCGAACAGGTAATCGAGCAGTTCGGTTTGCGCGAGCGCGTGGAACTGGGGGCCGATGTCGAGCGCGTCGAATGGGACGAAGCGGAAAAATACTGGACGGTGCACACCCGCGCCAAAGCCATCTTTCACACGCAGTTTTTGATCAACGCTTCCGGGCCGTTGAGTCAGCCGGTCATCCCGCACTTTCCCGGGATGGATCGCTTTCAAGGCAAGACTTTTCATACAAATAACTGGGATCACAGCTACGACTATCGCGGTAAACGCGTGGCGATCGTCGGCAGTGGTGCCAGCGCCGCGCAGGTGATCCCGGCGATTGCGCCACAAGTCGAACAGCTGCATGTGTTCCAACGCACGCCGCATTGGGTGCTGCCGCGTGCCGATCGCAAATTCGGCCATTTCCAGCGCTGGCTGCTTGGCCTGAAACCGGCATACAAACTGCTGCGCTGGCTGATCTACTGGCAATTCGAAACCCGGGTGATCGCTTTCAAATACTCGAAACCGGCGATTCATCTGGTCCAGCGACATGCGCTGCGGTTCCTCAAGCGTCAGGTTCCAGACCCGCTGCTGCGGCAGAAACTCACCCCGGACTTCACCATCGGCTGCAAACGCGTTTTGGTGTCCAGCACGTACTACCCGGCGCTGAGCCGCGCCAACGTCACGTTGCACAGTCGCGAGCACGGCATCGCTTCGATCGACGAAAGCGGGATCAATACCGTGGGCGGCGAGCATCTCGAAGTTGATCTGATCGTCTGGTCCACCGGTTACGACGCCACCGACGGGGTAATTTCCTACCCGGTCAGCGGCAAAAACGCGGTGCAACTCAGAGATGTCTGGGCCGAATACCCGCGCGCCTACCTTGGCACCAGCCTGCCGGATTTCCCCAACCTGTTTATCGTCACCGGGCCGAACACCGGCATTGGCCACACTTCGGCGCTGTTCATCATCGAATCGCAGATGAACTACATCCTCGACTGCATCCGCACCGTACGGGCCAAAGGCCTGCGCAGCATCGAAGTGCGCCGTGACGCAGAACGTACCTACACTGCAATGATCCACCGGGAAATGCAGCGCACGGTGTGGAAGTCCGGTGGTTGCCACAGTTGGTACCAGAGCAAGAGCGGTCATGTGATCGCCATGTTTCCCGGCTTCAGTTTCAGCTATCACCTGCTGACCCGGGCGCTGAAACCGGCCGACCATATTTTGTCCTGAATACGTAAAAGGAAGACGTCGATGCTTTTGCTGTTTGTCGCACTCGCGGTTTTCGTGGCCTGGAGCTGGCTGAGTTATCCGGCGGTTGGCCATTGGCTGTACGACCTGGCCATGGCCAGCGAGGCCAGGTTGTACAAATTGCACAAGATCGAAGTGCCGATCGCCGAGATGACCGTGTCGACCTGGCAAGGCGGGCCGTACGAGGCGTCCAGCGCGATCCTGATGCTGCACGGCTTCAGCGCCGACAAAAACCTCTGGCTGCGCTGCGCCCGGCACTTCGTGCGCCAGTATCGGGTGATCATTCCGGATCTGGCCGGCCACGGTGAGACTGGCTTCAAGGCTGGCGGCGGTTATGACATCGCGGTTCAGGCCAAACGCATGATTCAACTGCTCGACGTCTGCGGCGTGGAGAAAGTCCATGTGATCGGCAACTCCATGGGCGGCTATATCGCTGCGTGGCTGGCGGCGACCTATCCCGAGCGGATCGCCTCGCTGGCCTTGATCGACCCGGCCGGCGTCACCGCACCGGAGCCGAGCGACATGGAGCGCCATCTGGCGCGCGGGCACAATCCGTTCCTGATCAACTCGCGCGAAGAGTTTCAGCGCTTTTATGCAATGACCATGGAGTCGCCGCCGTGGGTGCCGAAGCTGGTGCTGGACGCCGTCGCCCAGCGCTATGAGCAACAGCGCGATGAACTCGAAGAAATCTTCCGCGACTTCCACTCCAGCCCGCCGATGGAGCCGAAACTGGCCGAGATCAAATGCCCGGCGCTGTTGCTGTGGGGGCGCAAGGATCGCCTGATCGACGTCAGCAGCGTGCCGGTGTGGAGCAAAGGCATCGCCAATCTCGAAGTGGATGTGTGGGATCACGTCGGGCACATGCCGATGGTCGAACAGCCGGGAAATACCGCGCGGCTGTACGGGGAATTTCTGGAACGACAGAGATGAACATCCTTTACGACGAACGCCTCGACGGTCCGTTGCCCGAGGTGAACAAGGGCGAATTGCTCAAGGCTCTGCAACACGCCCTGCCGGACCTGGACATCCTCTGGCGCGAGGATGAACTCAAACCCTACGAATGCGACGGCCTCTCCGCCTACCGCACCACGCCGATGCTGGTGGCCCTGCCCCGGCGTCTGGAGCAAGTGCAAACCCTGCTGAAACTCTGCCATCAGAACAACGTGCCCGTGGTCGCGCGGGGTGCCGGTACGGGATTGTCCGGCGGCGCGCTGCCACTGGAAAAGGGCCTGTTGCTGGTGATGGCGCGGTTCAACAGCATCCTGCACATCGACCCCGCTGCACGTATCGCGCGGGTTCAGCCGGGGGTGCGCAATCTTGCTATCTCCCAGGCGGCGGCCCCATTCGGCCTGTATTACGCGCCGGATCCGTCATCGCAGATCGCCTGTTCGATCGGCGGTAACGTCGCGGAAAACGCTGGCGGCGTGCATTGCCTCAAGTACGGCCTGACCGTGCATAACGTGCTGAAAATCGAAGTGCTGACCATCGAGGGCGAACGTCTGACGCTGGGCTCCGAGGCGCTCGATTCAGCCGGTTTCGACCTGCTCGCCTTGTTCACCGGCTCCGAAGGCCTGCTGGGGATCATCACCGAAGTCACGGTGAAGTTGTTGCCCAAGCCGCAAGTCGCCAAGGTCCTGCTCGGCGGTTTCGATTCAGTGGAAAAGGCCGGCCGCGCGGTTGCCGCAATCATCGCTGCCGGGATCATTCCGGGTGGTCTGGAAATGATGGACAACCTGGCCATTCGCGCCGCCGAAGACTTTATCCACGCCGGTTACCCGGTCGACGCCGAGGCGATTCTGTTGTGCGAACTCGACGGCGTCGAAGCCGACGTGCACGACGATTGCCAGCGCGTACGGGAAGTCATGACAGCGGCCGGCGCCACTGAAGTGCGCCAGGCCCAGGACGAGGCCGAGCGTGTGCGTTTCTGGGCCGGGCGCAAAAACGCGTTTCCGGCGATCGGCCGGTTGTCGCCGGATTATTACTGCATGGACGGCACCATCCCGCGCCGCGAATTGCCCGCGGTGCTGCAAGGCATCTCGCGCCTGGGCGAGGAATATGGCTTGCGCGTGGCCAACGTGTTCCATGCCGGCGACGGCAACATGCATCCGCTGATTCTGTTCGACGCCAACCAGCCGGGGGAGCTGCATCGCGCCGAGGCACTGGGAGGCAAGATCCTCGAACTGTGCGTGAAAGTCGGCGGCAGCATCACCGGCGAGCACGGCGTCGGCCGCGAAAAAATCAATCAGATGTGCGCGCAGTTCAACAGCGACGAGTTACTGCTGTTTCATGCGGTGAAAGCCGCGTTCGATCCGCAGGGCCTGCTCAATCCCGGCAAGAACATTCCGACCCTGCATCGCTGCGCCGAATTCGGCGCGATGCACATTCACGCCGGGCAACTGCCCTTCCCCGAGCTGGAGCGATTCTGATGGCTGATTTCGATGCCGCCAACGCCCTGCTCGATCAGGTCGACGCCGCGCGGGCCAATGCCACGCCGCTGAAGATTCAGGGCGGCAACAGCAAGGCGTTTCTCGGTCGCGAGGTGGCCGGCGAAGTGCTCGACACCCGTGCTCATCGCGGCATCGTTCAGTACGACCCGACCGAACTGGTGGTCACGGTGCGCGCCGGCACGCCGTTGTCCGAGCTGCTCGCGGCGCTGGATGACGCCGGGCAAATGTTGCCCTGCGAACCGCCATCCTTTGCCGACAGCGCCACGGTCGGCGGCATGATCGCCGCAGGGTTGTCCGGGCCACGCCGGCCGTGGTCCGGCTCGGTACGCGACTTCGTTCTCGGCACGCGGGTGATCACCGGCCTCGGTCAACATCTGCGCTTCGGTGGCGAAGTGATGAAAAACGTCGCCGGCTATGACCTGTCGCGGCTGATGGCCGGCAGTTTCGGTTGCCTCGGCGTGCTAACCGAAGTGTCGCTGAAAGTCCTGCCGAAACCGCGCCAGTGCCTGAGCATTCGCCTCGATATCGACTGCGTCCGGGCCTTGAGCAAACTTGCCGAATGGGGCCAGCAACCGCTGCCGATTAGTGCTGCGTGCCACGATGGCCAGAGCCTGTACCTGCGTCTGGAAGGTGGCGAAGGTTCGGTGACGGCGGCGCATCAACGCCTCGGCGGCGAGCCGCTGGACTCGGTTTTCTGGCGCGACCTCAACGAACAGCGCCTGAGTTTTTTCGACGAAGGCTTGCCGCTGTGGCGTCTGTCATTGCCGAACAATCTCGGCCCGCTCGAGCTGCCCGGCGAGCAACTGATCGACTGGGCCGGCGCGCAACGCTGGGTGAAATCCGAGAGCACTGAGATTCATGCCCTCGCCCAGTCGTTCGGCGGCCACGCGACATGCTTCACCCACGGCGCCACGGGTTCGCCGTTTCAACCCTTGGCGCCGACCCTGCTGCGTTACCACCGGCAACTCAAGGCGCAACTCGACCCGCAAGGGCTGTTCAACCCCGGGCGAATGTACGCGGAGGTCTAGCCATGCAAACCACCCTCAGCGAGCAATCGCGAAAATTGCCTCGGGCTGGCGAAGCGGAAAAGATCCTGCGCACCTGCGTGCATTGCGGCTTCTGCAACGCGACGTGCCCGACCTATCAATTGCTCGGCGATGAACTCGATGGCCCGCGCGGGCGCATTTATCTGATCAAGCAAGTGCTGGAAGGCGCACCGGCCACCGAGCAGACGCAACTGCATCTGGATCGTTGCCTGTCGTGCCGCAACTGCGAAACCACCTGCCCGTCCGGCGTCGATTATCACAACCTGCTCGACATCGGCCGCGCGGTAGTCGACAGCGCGGTGCCGCGCCCGGCCGCCCAGCGCTTGCTGCGCGAAGGCTTGCGCGCGCTGGCGCCGAATCCGGGGCTGTTCAGAGGCTTGCTGCGCATGGGCGCGACCTTTCGACCGCTGCTGCCGCGCCTGCTGGAAAGCAAATTGCCGCAGCGCTTGGGTGTCATGGGGTTGCGCCCTGCTCCTCGGCATGCGCGCCGGGTGTTGTTGCTCGAAGGTTGCGTGCAACCGGGCCTGTCGCCGAACACCAATGACGCGACCGCGCGGGTGCTCGATCGCCTGGGCATCAGCGTTACTCCGGTAAGCGAGGCCGGGTGTTGCGGCGCGCTCGACTATCACCTCGACGCGCAGGCCAAAGGTCTCGACCGCGCTCGGCAGAACATCGACGCCTGGTGGCCGCATCTGCAGAACGGTGCCGAAGCCATCGTGCAAACAGCCAGCGGTTGTGGCGCATTCATCAAGGATTACGGGCATTTGCTCGCGGGCGATCCGATCTACGCGTCGAAAGCCCGGCGGATAAGCGAAATGACTCGGGATCTGGTGCAAATCATCGCGCAGGAACCGCTGGAACAGGTCTGCGCCGCCAGCGAAAGACGCATCGCCGTGCATTGCCCGTGCACTTTGCAGCACGCGCTGAAACTCGGCGGCGCCGTGGAAGCAGTGCTGACCCGACTCGGCTTCAACCTAACGCCGGTACCGGATGGCCATTTGTGCTGCGGCTCGGCGGGCACCTACTCGCTGACGCAACCGGTGCTGGCGCGGCAACTGCGCGACCAACGCCTCAACGCACTGGAAAGCGGCCGGCCTGAATTGATCGTCACCTCGAATGTGGGCTGTCAAAGCCATCTGGCCAGCGCCGGGCGCACGCCGATCAAGCATTGGATCGAGCTGGTGGATCAGTCGTTGGCAGAATGAAGTTCGTAGGATTCTTCGTTTGCCCACGTGGACGAAGGCTGCGATCTTTTCCAGCATCCATTCCGTGACCGTGGCAGGAATTTTTTTCATGACCGTGCAGCCGTTCGTCAGCCCCGACCTGATCCGCCAACGCTTCTCCCGAGCGATGTCCGACATGTACCGCGAAGAGGTGCCGCTGTACGGCGCGCTGATGGAACTGGTGGAGAAAACCAACCGCGAAGTGCTGGCACGTCAGCCTGACATTGCCGGACAGCTCAAGCGCACCGGCGAAATCGAACGGCTGGACATGGAGCGCCACGGCGCCATCCGCGTCGGGACCGCGAGCGAACTGGCCACCCTCGCCCGCTTGTTCGCGGTGATGGGCATGCAACCGGTGGGTTATTACGACCTGACCCCGGCGGGTGTGCCGGTGCATTCGACAGCGTTCCGCGCGGTGCATGAAGAGGCGCTACAGGTCAGCCCGTTTCGTGTGTTCACCTCGTTGCTGCGTCTGGAGCTGATTGAAGATCCTGAACTGCGTTCGTTTGCCGAGTCGGTGTTGGCCCGTCGTGCGATCTTCACCGACGCCGCGTTGCGCCTGATTGAACAGGCGGAAACGGCGGGCGGCTTGAATGAAACTGAAGCCGCAGAATTCGTCCGACAGGCACTGGAGACTTTTCGCTGGCACCACAGCGCTACCGTCAGCGCTGCGCAATACCAGAAACTCAGCGCTCAGCACCGCTTGGTCGCCGACGTCGTCGCATTCAAAGGCCCGCACATCAACCACCTGACGCCACGTACGCTGGACATCGACACCGTGCAGCAACAGATGCCTGCCCATGGCATCACACCAAAAGCGGTAATCGAAGGCCCACCGCGCCGCAACTGCCCGATCCTGCTGCGCCAGACCAGTTTCAAGGCGCTGGACGAGCCGATCGCATTCACCGATCAACCCGAAACCCGTGGCAGCCACAGCGCGCGTTTCGGCGAAATCGAACAACGCGGCGCAGCTCTGACACCCAAGGGTCGCGCGCTGTATGACCGCTTGTTGAATGCCGCTCGCGATGAACTGGGCGGCTTCCCCAACGAAGCCAATGCCGCACGCTACAACGCGCTGATGACTCAGCACTTTGCCGAATTTCCTGACAGCATTGAGGGCATGCGCGAACAGGGGCTGGCGTACTTTCGTTATTTCGCTACGGAAAAGGGTTTGGCCGCTGAAGGACTTGGTGAGTCGTCCCTGGAGGACTTGCTGCGCGATGGCTACGTGAAAGCGGAGCCGCTGGTGTACGAAGATTTCCTGCCGGTGAGCGCAGCGGGGATTTTTCAGTCGAACCTGGGGGATGCCGCACAGGCGCATTACGCCGAACACTCCAATCGACAGGCTTTCGAACAGGCGCTGGGGCGTTCGACCATTGATGAGTTGGGGTTGTACGCCGAGACGCAACGGCGGTCGATTGAGGAGTGTTTGACCCGACTCGCGCGTTAAAACATCAAAAGATCGCAGCCTACGGCAGCTCCTACAGGGGAAATGCATTCCAAATGTAGGAGCTGCCGCAGGCTGCGATCTTTTGATCTGAAGCTATGAGGCAATCTTTGCCTCTGGACGACTTGCAAAAATGGATGGAGTCCAGCGTCTGGGGGAACAAAACTAAGAATCGCAGCATGCAGGACGAATGGAACGAACTGGCAAAGGTCGTGCAAAAACCTACTTGTGAAATGATTCGTGATGCCAAGCAGACCTATCTGAAGCTTATAATTCCAGGCGTTAGCACGCAGGAAATGGATACTCGAAAATTGCAATTGAAAGCGTACCAGCAATATCGCGATGTTCCAAAGAAAGGGGGTTACGCGCCCGGCCCTTGTCCCTTGAGATGGCGGGAGTGCACGACAACCTGGATTAGTCGATTAGTCGTAGCCAGTAAAGGCAGCGAAGCGTTGACAATTCATTTGCCGATCAGTGACTCATTGCAGACCACAGATTTTTCCTTGGCATTGACCATCGCTTATCAATTGGAAGCTGAACGTGACGTAATGCACGAAACCTGCTTTGTGCTGCGTGACCTACATATTGTTAGCTCACCTTATAGGCGCGATCCAACGCGCGGTGTCTTTAAGCTTGATTCTGCTGACTCGTTGCCGATTGGCATAAGTAAATCCCAATTCATATTTTTTAAAAAAGAAGATTTGGGGACCATCGATGCTTAAAAGCCTTTTCAAGCGCGGCGCTAAATTCACTACTTCTGAAGCCGCAGCGGACATCCGTAGCGAGAGGCCAAGGGCTGGAGAAGTCCGCGTCCGTGGAATGAATGAAACTTTGTTTCTATCGCCATTACCGGTCTATACAGGACAAACTCAATCCTCTCGCCGGAATTTTTCAGGGATGAACGAAGTATTCCTGGAACTCGGTGGAAGTAATTGGGGAATGGTTGAACACGGAAAAATACTTGCCGCTGGAATTTGGATGGCATTGACGACAGCATTCATTGCTCCGGTGCTTATCTGTGCTTGGCTCGTACTTTTCAGCCCTCACGGAATAGATCGAAGGTTCGTCGACCTAATTGGTGACTCGTTACTGGTTTTTGCTAGTGGCTCTCTACTGTTTATTCTCCCTCTTGGTGCGTACTTATACGGAATGCTCTCCGGCGTCTTTAAAGCAGCAAAAACCTACCCCGTCCGCTTCAACCGCCAACGCCGCGAAGTCTGCTACGTCGACAGCAAAACCCGCCGCGTCCTCATCGTACCTTGGGAAAGCGTCGTCGCCTGGGTCTCCAACACTCAGGGCGTCACCAGTTATGGCGCTACTCGCCAGTACACGTTCGGCATGGGTCTGGAGGATGAGGAGCAGGACAAAGTGCAATTCCTACTGCTACCACAACCCAGCGATGCACATGCTTTAGGGATGTGGACGTCAATTCGTAATTACATGGAAGACGGTCAGTTGGTAGATGCTCCAAACCCGATGCTCAAGGCACTGGGTTTGACTCCATCCGGTGATCGGCTCAAACCGTACGAAGGCCTACACACTTTTGAAATCGAACGCGAAGACGCACGCGCGATGGGGTCGCTGGACGAGGGTGGCGACGAACTGACGCCCGAGCAGCGCGAGCATTACGGTTACTCGAAAAAATCCTACTGGCCATTGCGCCGCTGGTACATGTGGCGCGTGCTGAGCTTCTGGAAGATGCCTTACATGCTAGCCGAATGGGCGCATCGCAAAGGGCGGCCTACCCTTCCGGAGCAAGTGCAAACGTGGTCTGAGGCGTTGCCACCAGAACAATGGGCCAAGCCCAGCGCTGCATTGGTGAAAGCCAATCAAATGGTCAAGACTGCCATGGACAAAAAAGGCGCCACGTTCGTCGAAGCGTGCAAAGCGGCGGGGTTACATGGATGAAATGGGAGCAACCACGTTCGTCTATTTATTTGAATTCTTAACATCTGTTAAAACGTAAAGCCGATTTGTTTCGGTTTATGCGACGCCATAAGTCGGAAATTTCGAGTCTGAACCCCCCATGAATACCCGTCAGATAACGCTTGCCAATCGATGGACCGCAACCTTTCAAAACATCGGCGAGTTTCGCATGGGCGTCGAGGGCTGGAGCTTGCTTCTACAGGGTCCGGATAACCAGACGATCAAATACTTCGCAGACCAGATTGTTCTAGCGAACGATGAGGACGGCCACCAAGCCAACACCTGCATCCTGCTGTCGGTCGATGGTGTTTACGGCTATTTGCGTACGGCCATAGACGGCGACTGGGTGATCGATTTTGCGCGAGGGATGATTGCCCCTCATCGAGTAACGATTCGCCACCATCACGACGCTTACGACGAGACCCTTGCGCTGTACGAGCAGCCCGCTTTCAAACGTGCGCGCCAGTACATCAGTGTTGTCGGAAAACACATCTATCTGACCTTTCCGCTAACCAGAGATGAGGACTTTCCCAATTTGTGGGAGGAATACTTGGCAATCCGCAAGCGCCAACTGGATGAGCTTTACTTCGCAACCTGATGAACGCATGGCTACATCCGGTACGCATCCCAACCGTTTTACGTCCTCACATTTCTCCAGTGTCCGACCCTGCCAAATTAAGCTTCACCTAAGCTTCCCCCGCTAGCATCCCGGCTCATCAACCTGTCGTCTTGAGCCGTGGATGAGTCCCTCCGACATGAAAGCCTTCGATTTACCCTCCCAGCCGCAATCCAACTTCAGCCTCGTCCTGGTAAATTACAAAACCCCGGACATTACCCGCATGTGTCTGGAGCTGTTGCGCGAGCATGTTCAGGCGCAGGGCATTCCAGTGTGGGTGGTGGACAACGATTCGGCAGATGCCAGCCTTGATTACCTGCGTTCGCTGGACTGGATCAATCTGATCGAGCGGCCGTCGCCGGGTAAGGAAATGGGGCATATTGCCCATGGCAAGGCGTTGGATCTGGCCTTGGCGCAAGTTGAGACCGATTACTTGTTTCTGCTGCACACCGACACCTTTGTCTACGACATGGAAGTGTTCGCGATGATGATGCGCGAATGCACGAAAAATGCGGACATGGCGGCGGTGGGTTGTGTTGAGCAACTTGATCGTGGGTGGCTGCGAGATACCTGGCGGTTAACTTCGCGATTCTGCAAACATCATGTTCGTCGGCTCAAAGTTCATTTCGGGCTGCATTCGAAACCGCCACGCCCGTATAAGGAAACGCATCTGAAAAGTTTCTGCACGCTGTGGAATGCGCGGCTGATGAAGTCGCTGGGTTTGCACTTCTGCATGGATGAGGAGGTACCTGGTTACACCCTGCAGGATCGAATGGTCGGGTTGGGCTATGGCGTCAGGTTTCTCTCGCCGCGGAAAATCTTCCGCTATCTGGATCACATCCAGGCCGGCACCGTAGCGGCGGCAGGCACGTACGGCAAGGATCACCGCCGTACGAAAATGTATCAGCAGACTCTGAAGCGCTTGCAAGGGCAGCAGGCCAAAGCCGGGATGCCAGCTGCGACATGATCGAAAACAATAAAAAAGAGCGACTTCAAAGTCGCCCTTTTTTGTATTTTGATTTTGCATACATCTGTCACGGTGGTGGAGTTCGCCCAGTGTTACGGCCTGGCAATCCTTGCACCGGTAAAGAGCCCTGACACTGGGCGAACGCGGAGGATTTTAATTCAATCCAATGCATATGTCGTCAGGTAGAAAGATGAAATTTTTGAACTGAAAAGTTAAAAACTGTGTTTATCGATTTTCCCCGAGAATTGTCCGACAAAAAACATTTATATGATTGTTCTCATACCTAAAGTTGTACAAGAACAATCAACTTGTAGAGCGATTACTCAACTATCGTGCTGACTAGTCACTTTCAGGATATCGGTGTAAGTGACAATAACGCTCTGCCCTACTTTCAAATCTTTCAATTTGGCTTGAATCTCCGGCTTCTTCACATCGAGCGTCTTCGATTGTCCGGACGGGTTTTCGAGGGTTACCTGATTGGTCTTCAAATCAATTTTGGTGATTTTCAGTTGCACCTGAACCTGCCGATAGGCCTCACCGCCCGGGTTGTCGCTGCCCGGCGCCTTGCGCAGTTCGCCGGTGCGTTCGGTGGTGCCTGGCAGACCTTTATCCACATCGGTGTCGAGATAAGCGGCGACAGACCGCTGTACCTCAATCTTTACCAAATCGCCCACCTTGAGATTGGCGAGGTTTTTCGCTTTGTCGCTGAGCTGAACGTGGACCTGACGACCCTCGGGGCCTTCCAGCACGACCTGGTGATTGGCCGGATCGACGGCGAGCACTTTGGTGGTAACGGAATCGGCCTCAACGGCGGCGGATAACGGAATATCGGCAGCCAAAGCGCCGAAACTGGCGGCAGAAAGCAGCGTAGCGAGAGTGATGGCCTTGGCCAGAGCGTCGAGCTTCATATGCATTACTTTCCCTGTGATGAAATGGCGACGCCCGCCGCCGAAGCAACTACAGCAGCGGGCGTGCCAGTGAGCATAGACGCTGTTCAGGGCTTGACTTGGGTTTGTGGGCCGCGGGTATGTGGCTTGGCGGTTTCCTGGGCGGTGGATTCGCCGCTTGCGGTGCCTTTGCCGCTGTCCTGCCGCTGCTTGGGATCGGTCGGGCGCAGGGCGTCGTTGTCGCGCTCGGTTTCGCCGGCCGGGCGCGGTTCGTCGGGGTTGTCGTTCTGATTGACGGTTGTATTCACGGCGGTAGTCCTCAGGCTTCGGGATCGTCAAGTTCGCGGGCGACGTTGACCTCAGGCGTTTGCTTGTGCAAATCGTCGGCCTTGGCGCGTAGCAACTGCCATTGCTCAAGATCGATCGCGCCTTGGCCGAGCAGGTCGTCGGCGATGCGCTGCAGATCGAAATAGTGAGCGTCGGGCGATTGCTGCCAAAGGGTCTGATCGTCGAACAGGCGTTGCCAGGTGTTGAGGTCTGGGAGTTGCACGTCGTCGCTCATGGGTGAGTCCGAAAATGGCGGGTTTCTGGGTAGAGCGTATTGGCGAAGGGAGAGTTCCGAGCGGTTTGATTAGTGGCGACCTTGCTGACGCCATCGCTGGCAAGCCAGCTCCCACAGGGATCGGGTAAACCTGCTATTCATCGTTTTTTTTGAGATAGCCATCGCGAGCAGGCTCACTCCTACAAGATCAAGATCAAGATCAAGATCAAAAGATCGCAGCCTTCGGCAGCTCCTACACGATGAGCATTCGCCCTTGGGTCGAGTTTCAGCTCGCCTGCTTTTGATCTAGATCCACCGGCGACGTCGGAAGGCTGAGCGGAGGGATTGAGCCGGGCGTGGGAGCGCAGCGACCGTCTGGCGCAGCCAGACACAGCGGAAGGAGGTGCAGCGAAGCAAACCGGAGCCGCTGCGCCCGGATCAGTCCCGGAGCGAAGGAACCCGAGCCTGCGAGGGCCGAACGCAGGAGCTAGCGTTTTTTGCTTACTTTTTTTGGCGCTTGTAAAAAAGTAAGTCGCCGTAAGGGCGAAACCCTAAGCCGCCGTTACCGCAGCAACGGATATGTACCCGGCCAACCAGAACAAATCATCGCCTGACAAAAAGCCTTCGCGAGCAGGCTCGCTCCCACAGGGAAGAAAGCGGTGCCGCAGTTAATACCCGGTCATTTCCAGATAGCCCTGGCCAGGATGGCTGCCATCAATCTTCACCGGACCTTCCCAGTAAGGAATACGCAAATCCATCCACGCATTGCGATTGAGCGCATCAACGCTGATATCGAGTTTCTTGTCGGGAATGCGGATCGACCATTTCACCGGCATCGGTCGATCAGCCACCTTGGCCGTATCCTGAGGAACGAGGCTGATCTGCTCGCTGTGCAATGTCTGAATCTTCCCGTCAGCGGCGATCCAGGTGCCGGTCAGATAAGGCGCGCCGTCCTTCTGCCGCATGCGGTAAAGCATCACATGTTCGCCGCTGTCCAGATGCAGCGAGAACCAGTCCCAGCCCGTCTGATTGGCGGTGAGTGGCTGACTGCTCCACTCGCGATCGAGCCACGCCGGGCCGCTGACGGTATAGGTCTGACCGTCGATCTGCAGCGTACCGCTGGCCTGGAAGAACGGCTGACTGTAGTAATACGAAGCCTGGCCTTCTTCGGATTTCTGGCTGAAACCCTGGTCGCCCTGCAGCACCAGCGGGCGGCTGGAGGTGAGGCGCAGTTGATAAGCGAAATTCTTGTCACGAGCACTGAGTTGCATATCGCGCAACGGATCCTGCGCCTGACTGGCAAACATCCAGTCATCGATCCACGCTTCGAACGGCGCCAGGCGCACGCCGGCCTGGCCTACTCCGCCCCGGGCGTAGCGCTCGGCGGCGTGGTGCACCGAGGGCGAAGTGACCGCCGCGTGGCCCAGCCAGATCGTCTGATTGCCCCAGCCGGCCTGCTCGGCGAGCGGTTTCAGGGCGCTGCGGAACAGCGTCCATTGCACACCGAAATCATTGTCCTGCTGATCCTTGAGGTTGGCGGTGACGTACCACCACTCGATGCGAAAACCATCATGCGCGCCATGATCGGCCGGGAAGCTGAATACCCGACCGGGCACCACCGGGGTGAAGGATTGCGCCTGATCGCCCATGCCGGCAAAACCCTTCTCCTCGGGTGCAGGCTGATCGCAGCCACCGAGCAGCAGCGCAATCATCAGCACGACCCATTTAGTCCTCATGGGCAAACGTCCTCAGCAGATCCGCTGGTTGCGTGCGGTACAACGAATACAGGGGCCATGCCGAGGCCAACAGAGTCGCCAGCAAGGCCAAGCCCATCAGTTGCAACAACTGCAACGGAAACACCCGCAACGGCAAGCGCCAGCCGAATGCCTGCACATTGATCACCGCATCCAGGCACCATGCCAAAGCAATGCCCAGCGGCAGCGCCAACAGCAACGTCAATACGGCGAGCAGCCAGGTCTGGCCGAGGTTGAGCAGCATCAATTGTTTGCGCGTCACGCCCAGCGCCCACAGCGGTGCGAGTTGACTGAGGCGGCTCTGGCTCTGGGTCAGCAGGCTGATGAACAGCGCCACGCCAGCCACGGCCAAGGTCAGGCTGTTCAACGCCGCCGTCGCGGCAAAGGTGCGTTCGAACACTTGCACCGACCAGCCCTTGAGCCGCGCCTGATCGACGATGCGGCTGTCGTCCAGCTCAAAGCGCGCCTGCAACGCGTTGAGCAGCGCCGGAATCTGTGGCGGATCGATGCGCAGATTGAATCGGTTCGGCGTCAGTTGCGGCCAGCCGCGCAACAGGTGCTCACTGCTGATCAGCACATGCCCTTTCGGATTGCCGTAGTCGGCGTAGATGCCGACGATGCGCGGCGACCACGTGCCGTTTGGCGTGGGAATGTTCAGATGCTCGCCCGGCTTCACTTTCAGGCGACGCGCCAGTTGTTCGCTGAGCATCACCGCATCATCCGTGGCCAGTTTGGCCCACGGATCGCTGCCACTGCTGTCGAGCAACGGCCAGTGCTGGCGATAGTACGAGTGATCGATGATGCCGTAGACGTCGGCCGGCCAGCCTTGCAGCGTCACCGAGACTTGCCAGTTGGGCAGCACAGCGGTCACGTTGGGCTGCTGCTTGAGCCAACTGTGCATCTCGCGGGCCTGCGCCGGATTGGCCGGGTTGATGTACAGCTCGGCGCTCAAGCGTTGTTCGAGCCAGTCGTTGAAGGTCTGGCGAAAACCGGCGGTCATGCTGCCGGCGCCGATATTGGCGGCGAGCGCCAACAACAGCGCCATCAGCGCCAGACTCAGGGCCGGCAGTTGCTGGCGGCAATCAGCGAGAAACCATTGGCCAAGCACCGAACGACTGCGCCCGAGCAACGGGTTCAACAACGCGCTGAGCAGCACCGGCAAGGCCAGCGCGGCACCGAGCAACAACCCGGCCATGAGCACGAAGCCGCTGCTCAGGCTGTCGCCCCAGATCAGCGCCGCCAGCGCAATCGCAAGCAGTGCCGTCGCCAGCCAACCCTGTCGGCGCAACCACCGCGAATACTGTTGATGCCACGCCTGCGGATCAGCCACCGCCAGCAACGGCAGGCGCGCCGCCCGCAGCAGACTGTTGGCCCCGGCCAGCAAGGCGCCAAGCAGGCTCAGACCGATGCCGCTGAACCACCACCAGGGGCTCAGGCGCAACTGCCCCGCCACTTCCGCGCCATACAGACCGCGCAGACTCGCGGCGACGTCCGGCAGCAGCACGCTGGCCAGCCAATAGCCGCTGATCACACCGAACAATCCACCGATCAGCGCCAGCACACCCAGTTCAACCACCAGACACGCGATCAGCATTCGTGCACTGACGCCACAGGCACGCAACGTGCGCAGCAAACCTCGGCGCTGTTCCAGAGCAAGACCGATGGCAGCGTGGACGATGAACAGGCCGACCAGAAACGAGAGAAATCCCAAAGCATCGAGATTGAGATGAAAGCTCTCGGTCAGCCGCGCGAGATTGTTTTCTTCGCCGCTGCTTTTGAGCTGCAAGCGATCGGTGAAACTCGCTGGTAATTCTTGATGAAAGTCCTTGGGCAGCAGCAGTCGCGACAGTTGCTCAGGTTGTTCGAGCAGGCGTTGCGCTACGCCGATGTCGACCAGCAACAACCCCGGTGCCATGTCCTTCTGCGCGAGCAGCGGCGGCAGGGTCTGGCCGTTTACGGTTTGCGCTGTATCACCTTCGCGCAAGCCGAGAATTTGCAGGGTGTCCGGAGAAATCCAGGTGCTGCCCGGCGGGCTGAAAAATTCGACGATGCGCTCGATCGGCATCGCCTGCCCGGCTACCGCGGAATCCGACGGCAGCGACACCGGCTCGATGCCCATCACCTGAATCCGCTGGTCTTCGTGGCCCTTGAGCGTCAGCCGGCCCTGCAACACCGGTGACACCGGCCAGCCCTGACGGCGCAGCTCGATAAACCAGCGCTGGGGAAACAGTGCCCCATTCGGCGTGCTCAGGCTGGCCTGTGGTTCGCCGCCGATCATCTGGCTGGCCCGCGCGTAGCTGTCGCGCGCCTGACTGTTCAGCGCCTCGACGCCAGTGAGCAGACTAGTGGCCAGCCACAGCCCGGTCAGCATACTGAAAAACTGCACGGGATGGCGCCGCCAGTGGCTGAGCAGCGCGCGCAGGGTTTGCCGCCAGATCATCAGGCAACCCGCCCGTTCGACAACACCACACGCTGGGCCAAACGCGCCGCAACGCGCTGACTGTGAGTGACCATCAACAAAGTCGTCGGCGTGTCATCGAGCAATTCGAGCAACAGCCGCAGCACTTCATCGCTGGTCGCTTCATCGAGGCTGCCGGTGGGTTCATCGGCCAACAGCAGTTTCGGCTGCGAGGCCAATGCTCGGCCCAATGCGACCCGCTGCTGCTGGCCGCCAGAGAGTTGCTCGGGATACCGCGAGAGCAGATCGCCCAGACCCAGGCGCTGCACCAGATGCGCTTGCCAGCGCGGCTCATGGCGCCCGGCGAGGCGCGCCTGAAAGGCCAGATTGTCTTCCACGCGCAGGCTGCCGATCAGGTTGAACTGCTGAAACACCAGACCGATTTCCGTACGCCGCCAGTTGGCCAGTTGCGCTTCGCTCATGGCTTCCAGGCGATGTTCGCCGCTGCGGATGCTGCCGCTGTCGACCTTGTCCAGCCCCGCCACCAGGTGCAGCAGCGTGCTTTTGCCACTGCCCGATTCGCCCATCAGCGCCAGGCTGCCACCGGCCTCCAGCGTCAGGTCAACGCCTTGCAGCACCGGCAACAATCCCTGTGGCGTGGCATAGCTTTTGAAAACGTCGCGAACCTCAAGCATGGGCAAACCCGATCAGTGAACCTGGGCCTAGGATAGCGGCCCTGAATGGTTTTTGTCCGCTGATGATCATCGCCAACGCCGGGACGCGCCCTACGCTGCTGGCTGTTCGGCCATAACGATAAAAAACCGGAGACACCCATGCCCCGTTTCATCCTGAGCCCGCGCGGCCTGCTGACCTGCCTGATCACCGCTTGCCTGAGCCAACCGTTGCTCGCTGCTGACGGTGCGGTGGCGCCGAGCATGCAAACCACCGCAAGCAACGCAGCCGTCCTGCAAACCCTGCCGTTCAGCGACCGCACCGATTTCGAATCCGTCAGCAAAGGCCTGATCGCACCGTTCAAGGGTCAGATCAAGGACGCTGCCGGCAAAGTCATCTGGAACGTCAATGCCTATGATTTCCTCGCCAAAGACAAGGCGCCAGAATCGGTCAATCCAAGCCTGTGGCGACTGGCACAGCTCAATGCCCACGCCGGTCTGTTCGAGGTCAGCCCCAAGCTCTATCAGGTACGCGGTCTCGACCTGGCCAACATGACCATCATCGAAGGTGACGACGGGCTGATCATTATCGATCCGCTGACCATGGCCGAAACCGCCAGGACTGCGCTGGATCTGTACTACGCCCATCGCCCGCGCAAACCGGTCGTCGCGGTGATCTACAGCCACACCCATGTCGATCATTTCGGCGGCGTGCGCGGGGTGATCGACGAGGCCGATGTCAAGTCCGGCAAGGTCAAGGTCTACGCGCCGGTCGGCTTCATGGAACACGTGATGAGCGAGAACGTCATGGCCGGCAACGCCATGAGCCGCCGCGCGCAGTACCAATTCGGCAGCCTGTTGCCGCGCAGTGAAAAAGGTCAGGTCGACGCTGGCCTCGGCAAGAGTGCGCCCAGCGGTGGCACGGTCACGCTGATCGCGCCTACCGACCTGATCGCCGAGCCGTTGGAAACTCGCACCATTGCTGGCCTGCAAGTCGAATTCCAGCTGACCCCGGGCACCGAAGCGCCAGCGGAAATGAACCTCTATCTGCCCGAATTGAAAGCCTTGTGCATGGCCGAAAACGCCACACAGATGATGCACAACATCCTCACCCCGCGCGGTGCGCAGGTGCGTGATGCCAAGGCCTGGTCGCAATATCTCGATGACAGCCTGGCCCGCTACGGCGACAAGGCGGACGTGCTGTTCGCCCAACACAACTGGCCGACCTGGGGCGGCGAGCGCATTCGTACTCTGCTCGCCGATCAGCGCGACATGTACGCCTTCATCAACGACCGCACCTTGCATTTGCTCAACCAGGGCCTGACGCCGCTGGAAATTGCCGAAGCAATCAAGAAACTGCCCGGCTCGCTCGATCAGAAGTGGTACACCCGCGGCTATTACGGCTCGCTGAGTTTCAATACGCGCGCGGTGTATCAGCGCTACATGGGTTTCTACGACGGCAACCCGGCCAACCTCAATCCGCTGCCCCCGGTGGATGCGGCGAAACGCTCGGTCGAGGCCATGGGCGGTGCCGCGTCGGTGCTGGAGAAAATGCGCAGCGCGATGGCCAGCGCGGACTACCGCTGGGCCGCGCAGTTGGGCAATCAGTTGCTGTTCGCCGATCCGGACAACGCCGACGCACGCAAGGCGCAGGCCGAGACGCTGGAACAACTGGGTTATCAAAGCGAGAACGCCACCTGGCGCAACATGTACCTGACCGGTGCGATGGAACTGCGCAACGGCGTGCCGCCGCAGTCAGCCAATACCGTGTCGGTGGATATGGTCCGGGCGATGAGTCCGGAAATGTTCTTCGACTACCTCGCGGTACGCCTGGACAGCGACAAAGCCGTGGCCCATGACCTGACGCTGAACTGGACGTTCGACGATGTGCAAAAGGATTTCACCCTGACCTTGCGCAACGGCGTGCTGACTCACCGCGCCGGCTTGAATCCGGCGGCGGATGCGAGGGTCAGCCTGAGCCGCGATACGCTGGAGAAGATCAGCCTGAAGCAATTGGACTTCCCGACAGCGATGCAAAAAGGACTGGTGAAGTTGCAGGGCAATGGTCAGAAATTCGGATTATTGATGGGCAGCCTGGATACGTTCGGGCCGCAGTTCAATATCGTCACGCCGTAAGTCAAAAGCCCCTCACCCTAGCCCTCTCCCGGAGGGAGAGGGGACCGACCGAGTTGCATGTACGAGATACGCCGACGTGGGATAACGAGTTGAATGCAAATTTGAACAACATGCAGATCGGCTCTTTTGATTCAAAAGCCCCTCACCCTAACCCTGGAGGGAGAGGGGACTGACCGTGGTGGATGTGGGATATACGCAGACTTGGGATACTGGGGGTGAATGCAGATATTGAACAACACGCAGATCCGCTCCCTTTCCCCCTCGCCCCCCTTGGGGGGAGAGGGCTGGGGTGAGGGGGGAATCTCGCTGACACAACAAACAACGACCAATCACCTCAATCCAGACATGATCAACAAACCTGCCCCGAACTGAGCCGAAACTGCTTCGGCGTAATCCCGAACTGTTTACGAAACGCGCGGATAAAGTTGCTCGGCTGGCGATACCCCAGCCGCTCGGCGATCCGCTCGATCGGTTGGTCGCCCGCCGTCAGCCAGTGCCGCGCCATTGTCAGATTATCCTGGCGTGCTGGTATGCAGGTTTCAGCGTGCCAGTGACGCAGCATGCTCTGGTGCAGAAACGGGTTGGCGCCCAGCAAGGCCTGATCGAGGCTATATCGCGGCAAGGTCAGGCACAGCTGCTCGCCCCGCTCCACCGCAATGCCCACTTCACGCAGCCAGCCACCGGCCATTTGCGCCGGGCGCAGACTCACACTCACGAAGAGGTCTCCGGGCGCCCTGCCCAATCGACGGGCAATATTGCGCACCAGCGTTATCGCCGCCGCGTCCAGAGCGAAATGATGCAGCTGCCCCTGCGGCGAACGCAGGTGTATATGAGCCAATTCGCCCGCCTCGACCAACTCCACCGCGACGTAGTTGATCACCTGCGGCAAGCAGTCGATGAAGCACTGCAGGCTGGCGCGCAAGGTCGCCGCCGAGTCGAGCAGGATATTCAGCCCTTGCAGGCAATCGGTCGCCATCCCGTCGGCCAGTTCACAGCCAAACGTCGGCGCTACCCCTGACCATTCACACTCACGCCACAACTGTTCAACCGCTTGTGCGGCGATCAATTGATGCTGCCCGGCGAGCACTGACGGGCAGATCCCCACCCGCGCCATCAAGCGTTGCGGGCACAGTCCGGACTGGCGAGCATGCGCGAGAATCGTGCGGGTAAACGCGCTGGAGGCGAACAGAGACTGAGACATGAAGGCGCGCCATCGAAGAACAGGCGTGTACTTATGCCAGCGGACGTGCTATCGATCCAATGCATTAAAAGTATCCGCAAAATGCAGGAGACGCATGATGGATCTTCGCCAGCTTCGCCACTTGGTCGCCCTCGCTGATTACCGCAACTTCGGTCGCGCCGCCGAGGCGATCAATTTGAGCCAACCGGCGTTCAGCCGCAGCATCCAGACGCTTGAGCGCGACCTTGACTGTGAGCTGGTCGAGCGCAGCAGCCGTGAATTTCGCCTGACCGGGCAAGGCCAACTGGTGCTGCAACATGCGCGGCGCCTGCTCGCTGGCAGTCAGGCGCTGCACAACGAATTGACGCAATACAACGGCCTCACCGGCGGCGAACTGCAATTCGGTTGCGGTCCGTATCCGGCACAGGTGCTGGTGCCGGAAGCGCTGGCCGATTTCATTCAGGCGCACCCGGCAATTCGCACGCGGTTTCATCAGGGCGACTGGCAGCAATTGACGTTGTGGTTGCGCGAGCAGCAGATCGAGTTTTTCGTCGCGGACGCGCGGCACTTTGTCAGCGATCCACAGTATCAGGTGCACCTGCTGCGCACGCGGCCGGGACGGTTTTTCTGTCGCGCCGGCCATCCGCTCCTCGCGCAACGAGACCTGCGCTTGCGCGCCCTGCTCGACTACCCGATCGTCGGCACACGCATTCCACCGATGATTCGCAAGGTGCTCGCCGATATCCTCGGGGAATCCGACTTCACCCCGAGCGTCGAGTGCGCGCAATTTGACGCGATCCAGCGTGTGGTGCTGCGCTCAGACGCGGTGGGGCTGGCGACGCTGGAGGCCTTGCGTGAGCAGCTCGACGCAGGCCTGATCGAGTTGCTCGACTTTATCGACGTTCCCCACGACGAGCCGGCTCTGCAACTGGGTTACGGCATCGTCAGCCGCGCCGGCTATACCCTGACGCCGGCCGCGCGGGCGATGATCGAAGCGATCCTCAGCGTCGATCAGCGGTTGCTGGCGGCTAACGGAGCGACGGGAGACGCGCACACAACATGAGCAAAACCCATCCGCAATCCGTCAACGCTTTTTACGCGCCGACCTTGCTGCCGGCCATTGAAGAATTGCTCGCGCGCGGCATCAGCCAAGGCGCAATCGAAGCACAACTGCGCCGCAGCCTGTTCGATCTGCGCACGCCGTTCACGCGCATGCCGCTGCTGATGTCGCGGCGCTTCTGGGCTTTTGCCGTAGAGCAGAGCGCAGACCCGTCGATCGGTCTGGCGGCGGGTGAACGCTTCGTTTCGACGGCCACCAATGGACTGACCTATCTGTTCGATGTCGCCGTGTCGCTGGAACGTGCCTGTGAGTTTTTCGCCGAGTACTTTGCGTTTTTCAACGGACATTTCCATGTGCAAATCCTGCGTCAAGATGACGGCGTAACACTGCGTCTGGTCGAAGCCGGGAGTCTTGATGCTCCGGCGGCGCTGACCGATTACATCCTCGTCAGCCTGTGCAGCCTGGTGCGACGCAAGTTGCTCGCCAGCGGCGTGCCCGGTGATCCGGTGCTGGGTGTGGCACTGGCATCGGCAAGCCGCGAGCAGCATCAATCGGCATTGCGCACCCCGGTGAGCGCAGAGCGGTCATGGGCGGCGATTTATCTGGATCCGCAGCTGTTCGTGATGCCGTTGACACCGGGCAATCCGGCATTGGAAACAACGCTTGTCGATCTGCTGGAACAGACTCGCCGTCACAGCGAGTCGACTCTGCTCGGACAGCTCAGCGATTATCTGATCGAAGATCTGGCGACGGCGGACTGGCCACAATTCTGCGCCGCGCAGCATGTGCTCGAGCGCACGGCGGCAAGGCGTTTGAAGGCGTTGGGCTGGACTTTCAGCGAACTGCTCGATGAGCATCGGCGCTATCGGGCCGAGGACCTGTTGCAGTCCGGGGCGCTGGAGCTGGTCGAAGTGGCGGATCGGTTGGGTTACAGCGATGTGCAGGGATTCAATCGGGCTTTCGCGCGCTGGCTGGGCTGCGCGCCTGGGGAGTATCGGGCGCGGTTCAACAAGGGTTGAGACTGTCGCAGCCTGACCCGACTTGTTCGCGAGCAGGCTCGCTCCCACCCTGGAATGCAATCCCCTGTGGGAGCGAGCCTGCTCGCGAAGAGGCTCGCCCGAGCAACCCGAAACTCACTGCCCCGCAGCCACACTCGCCGGCGCCCGCTCAGGCGTAACGATGCTGCCCAGATCGATATGCTTCCACTCAGGCTTGGCCCCCAACCGTGCATTGAAGCGGTAGTTGAAGGTGAACTCATCCGCCGTCGGCACGCTCAGCGGTTTGCCATATACCGCTTCAATCCCCGCCAGGTCATAACCCATCACCTGCAACAGAGTCGGGAAGATGTTGTAGTGGCTGGAGCGGTCCTTGTTTACCGGCAGATTCGCCGCCCAGTCCGGCGTCTGCAATCCACGGCCCTGGATCACCACCAACGGCACCAGCCCCTCCTCTTCCACCGGGTCGCCACCGCAATGGGTATTCAAGCCCGGGTTGCCGCGCTCGTGCAGATCCTGGCCATGATCGGAGGTGTAGATCAGCAGCGCGTTGTTCAGGTTGGCCTGGGCAAACACCCTGGCGAAGAACTCGCCGACGTTCCACAACAGCGTGTTCTTGTAGGCGTTGCGATACAGCACCCAGTCATCCGGCTGGCCATTGAAACCGGCGCGTTCGCCAGTGTCGGCGACTTCCGTGAATTGCCCGCGTGGCAGTGTTGGCCGGTAAGCCATGAACGCATCGGGGTATTTGTCATGCACCGGAAAATGCGCGCCGACCTTGTTGATCACGATCAGCTCGGCGTGATGGTCGTTGAGCAGTTCGATCAGCTTCGCCGCTGCCGCCATGTCGCGGTCGCGCACGCTGGTCTGGTCGAATTGCACGAAACTGTCGATGTCGTTTTTCTCGGCGGCGGTCATCAGGTTCTGCAGGTTGCCGGCGGTGCGCTGGGCGTCGATGTACACCGTGCCGAGCCCGGCCTTTTTTGCGTACTGCCAGATCGACGGTTGCGTGCTGTTGATGCGTCTGTAGTCGGCGCGGGTGCCGCCATAGCGCAAGGTGACGTTGGTGTCGGCGCTGCAATTGGCAATGGACGCGGCGTAGCCAAAGTTGAAGACATCGACCCCGGCCGGCGCTTGTTTGAGGTTGCTGTGCACGCCGAACGGCGCGTTGATGTCGAGGTAATTGCCGGAAATGCTTTCGTCGATGATCAGCACAATGTCGTGGCCGACGGCAGGCGCGGCACGTGCGAGCGTCACTGGTTCACGCGGGCCTACGGTGTCATGCAGCGCTTCATAGGCAAAAAGGTTCAGGTAGGCCAAAGGCGTGTACATGATCGGCAGGCCCCGGGCGCCCTCTCCCGCGCGTAAAAACAGTAGAGCGCTGAGCATCAACACGCCGGCGATGGGTGCCGCGACCCGCAACGCGTTCGGTATGACCAGCGCATGACGCGGCTTGAGCCCGATGCCAAACAACAGCAGCAAGCTATTGAGCACCGCGCGCAAAATCGCGTCGCGGTATTGATACGCCGCTTCCTGAATGAACCCACCCGAATACACCAGCGAGACAAAATCGCTATACCTCAAGTAATCCGCGGTGACCCGGGTGTAGACATCAAAAAAAACCGCAGCAGCAAACAGCGTTAATGCGAATGCATGTCGAACAAGAGCCTGCCTTATATAGGCAGCCAGATATAGCGCTAAAGTAAGCGCCAAAAACATCGCGCCAAAAACAAGTGCATTGAAACCCCACCCGATAGCATTTAACCGCTCCAGGTAATAGTCGGAATACAACAGCAAAAAGGCAACTAAGAGCAGTTCTTTGGCATATCGGAACATGGCGATACCGGGCGTGCGAAAGGGCGGGATGTCAAAGCTTTGTCGGTCAGAACCTGACACTAGCACTCGGCCTCAAAAGCGCAAGAATTGACTGATAGCCGGATTAAGCGTCAAAAAAACGGTGCCTCAAATCTGACACACCAAATCGCTAAAAGCCTTTAAAACCAATACTTTCGACCGCTTGTCGCTTACTTTAAATCTGAACAAATCTGTAAAAAAACAACAATTTCAATCGCAGCAATGACTTGATAGCCAATCGCCAAAAACGTCTCAAGTGTTATACCTGCGCAACATGTCATTTTGCTGACACGCTTTTCCAACCCTGCGCTATACCCCTTTAACAATCTCATTCCGTAGTTAACTTTTCTGGTTTTATTGAGGTGCGTAGATGGACGTGAGCGTATTTGGCACTGGCTATGTCGGACTTATACAAGCCGCTGCACTTGCCGATGTCGGCCATCGGGTTTTATGCATTGATATTGACCCGAACAAGATCAAACAACTGCAACAAGCGGTGCCGCCAATCAGTGAGCCAGGCCTGTCCGCGACACTTGAAGAAAACATCAAGGCCGGGCGTCTATCGTTCAGTACCCAGGCCAGCGATGCGGTAACCCACGCCGAGCTGATTTTCATCGCCGTCGGCACCCCGGCGGACGAGGATGGCTCCGCCGACCTCAGCCATGTGCTCAACGTCGCCCGGCAGATTGCCGGCCTGATGGAGGCTGATCGCACGTTGATCATCAAATCCACGGTGCCGGTCGGGACCGCCGACCAGGTTCTGGCCACGGCCACCAGCGAATTGCTGTTGCGCGGCAAAACCGAGTTGCAGGTGCGCGTGGTATCCAATCCGGAATTTCTCAAGGAAGGCAGCGCCCTCGCCGACTGCATGCGCCCGGACCGGATCATCATCGGCACCCGCGACGACGCTGCCCGCGAGCAGATGAGCGAGCTGTACGCGCCGTTCTGTCGCAACCACGAAAAACTGATGTTCATGGACAATCGCAGCGCCGAGCTGACCAAGTACGCGGCCAACGCAATGCTCGCCACCCGCATCAGTTTCATGAACGAACTGGCCAACCTCACCGAACTGCTCGGCGCCGACATCGAAGCGGTGCGCAAAGGCATCGGCTCCGACCCGCGCATCGGCTACCACTTCATTTATCCGGGCTGCGGCTTCGGTGGCTCGTGCTTTCCCAAGGATCTGCGTGCCTTGCTGCACACCGCCGAACACAACGGCATGCCGTTGAAACTGCTGCGCAGCGTCACCGACGTCAACGACAGCCAGCGACACATCCTGTTCAGCAAATTGCGCGCGCAGTTTCCCCAGGGCCTGGCCGGCAAATCCATTGCGGTCTGGGGCTTGGCGTTCAAACCGAACACCGACGACATGCGCGAAGCCCCCAGCCGTTATCTGATGGATGCATTGTGGGCCGAAGGCGCCAGCGTGCAGGCCTACGATCCGGAAGCCATGTCCGAGTGCCGGCGCATTTACGGCTACCGCAACGACCTGCACCTGTGCGCCACCCGCGACGACACCCTCGAAGACGCCGACGCGCTGGTGATCTGCACCGAGTGGAAAAACTTCCGCGTGGTCGATTTCGAACTGCTCGCCGAGAAGCTGCGGTCGAAGGTGATCATCGATGGCCGCAACCTGTACAACCCGGAACAGGTTGCCGCCGCCGGCCTGCACTACAGCGGTATCGGTCTGCGCCACATCGCCCCTGAGGGGCTGCGGCCATGAAGATTCTGGTGACCGGTGCCGCCGGTTTCATTGGTGCCCATTGCGTCCTGCGCTTGCTGCGCGACGGGCATTCGGTGGTCGGCCTGGACAATTTCAATCACTACTACGACCCGCAGCTCAAGCACGATCGCGTGCAGTGGGTGCGCGAGCAGGTCGGCGATTTTCCGCTGGCCACGGTGGATCTGGCCCACGCTTCGGCGATCGACGCATTGTTTGCCCGCGAGCAGCCGCAAGTGGTGATTCATCTGGCCGCGCAGGCCGGGGTGCGTTATTCACTGGACAATCCACGGGCGTATCTGGACAGCAACCTCAACGGTTTCCTGAACATTCTCGAGAGCTGCCGGCATCACCCGGTCGAGCATTTGATCTACGCCTCGTCGAGTTCGGTTTACGGCGCCAATCAGCACACGCCTTACTCAGTCAAGGATGGCGTCAACCATCCGCTGTCGCTGTACGCCGCAACCAAGAAAGCCAACGAGCTGATGGCGCACAGCTACAGCCATCTGTTCGGCATTCCCTGCACCGGCCTGCGTTTTTTCACCGTGTACGGACCTTGGGGCCGGCCGGACATGTCGCCGATCCAGTTCGCCCGGGCGATCAGCGAAGGCGAGCCGCTGAAGCTGTTCAATTACGGCGAGCACCAGCGCGACTTCACCTACATCGACGACATCATCGAAAGCATCGCGCGCCTGATCGATCAGCCACCGCAAGCCAATCCGCAGTGGGATCGCGAACAGCCCGATCCGGCCAGCAGCATGGCGCCGTGGCGCCTGTTCAACATCGGCGGGCAGCAACCCGTCGCGCTGAAAACCTACCTCGCGCTGATGGAAAAACACCTCGATCGCAAAGCCATTGTCGAGCTGCTGCCGCTGCAACCGGGCGACGTGCTCAACACCTGCGCCGAAGCCAGCGATCTGGCCGAGGCCACCGGATTCCAGCCCCGGATAGAACTGGATGAAGGACTGGGCCGCTTCATCGCCTGGTTCCGCGACTACTACCCCACTGCCCGTGCGCCGCTTGCGGCTGATTGAATGCGGAGGACGCCATGACTGGACATGAAAGAAGTGTGTCGATTGCACAGATGCGCCCTGACAAGCGCGTCGACCCGGAACATCGCATGCGCCTCGACGCAGCGATCCACCGTCAGGGTCGCGGCTGGCTCAGCGGCCGCGATGGCGGCCGCCCATGGCAGCTGTCGCGGACCAACCGGGTGGTCGCCTGCCTCGGTGCGCTGACGATTCTGCTGCTGTTCTCGCCCGTGCTGTTGGGCCTGGCACTGACGATCAAGTTGACCAGCCCGGGGCCGGTGCTGTTCGTGCAGAAACGCACCGGTTATCGCGGGCGCAAGTTCGGCATGTTCAAGTTCCGCACCATGGTCAGCAACGCCGAAGAACTCAAGGAGTCGCTGCGCCACCTGAACAAACACGGGGCCGACGCCATCGACTTCAAGATCGACAAGGACCCGCGCGTCACCGGCATCGGCAGTTTTCTGCGGCGCACCAGCCTCGATGAGCTGCCCAACCTGATCAACGTGGTGACCGGCGACATGCGCCTGGTCGGCCCTCGCCCGACCTCGTTCAACGCTTACCGCTACAAGGACAATCACCTCGCGCGTCTGGCGATCTACCCCGGCATGACCGGTCTGTGGCAGATCTCCGGACGCAGCAACATCGACTTCGACCAGCGCGTTGAGTTGGACCTCAGCTACATCGCCGAGCAGAGCCTTCTGCTTGATCTGAAGATTCTGTTGAAAACCCCCTTCAAAGTATTCAGCGGCCACGGAGCAAGCTAATGGACGGTTCAACCAATAAAAGCCTGAGCATCGCCAGCCCCAGCGAATCGAATCTGACCTCGACCGTGCTGGATCTCGATCTGCGCAGCCTGTTCCTGACCGCCGCCAATCCCGGCGCCGGCACCACCACCAGCGCGCTGGCGCTGGCCAGTCAACTGGCGCAGATGAGCAGCGGCCAGGTACTGCTGGTCGACGCCAGCCAGTCGGCAAACAACCTCACCCAGCAGATGAACCTCGGCAAGGAGCGCGGCCTGCGCGACCTGCTGTTCAACCCGGACAACCCGCCGCTGTTGCAGGACTGCGTGGTGCAGGTCTCGAGCCTGCCCTTTCATGTGCTGCCCAATGGCCGGCCGATCCGCACGCTGGAGCACCTGACCCCCGAGCGCCTGAGCCCGTTGCTCGAGCAGCTGGGCCGCCAGTACCGCTTCGTGGTGATCGATGGCGACGCGGTGTATTCGGCCGCCGACACGCTGGTCATCAGCACTCAGGTCGACGGCGTGGTGTTTGTCGTGCGCGCCGAAGACACCCGCTGGGAAGTTGCCCAGGCCGCTGTGCAACGCCTGACTCAGGCCGGGGCGAAAGTGGTCGGCAGCGTGTTCAACCGGCGCAAGTACTACATGCCCAAATGGCTTTACAAAAACCTGTAAGCGAACGCAAAGGATGACGCCATGAACGCCAGAATGCTTGTCCTGCTGTTGCTGCCGCTTGCGGGCTGCACCAGCACTTCCGAGACCCGCAACATGCCGGTGAATATCCTCACCGCCACGCCGGCCAACGCCCAGGCCACCGACATGCCGCGGGTCGAACAGACTTTGCGCCCGAAAGACGTGCTGGATGTGATCTTTCACATCAGCACCAGCGGTTCGGACGCTTACCGCGTGCAATCAGGTGACCAGATCGGCCTGAATTTCACCGCCGCCAGCCAGCTCAACGGCACGCAACTGGTGCTGCCCGACGGCACCATCGAACTGCCGGGCGCCAACACCTCAGTGAAAATCGCCGGGCTGACCAGCGAAGAAGCCCGTCAGGAAATCCAGCGTGCGTATGAGCGCAAGCAACTGTTCCAGCCCAACCGCAATCAGCTCTCGGTACAGATTCTCAGCCCGCTGAGCAACGAGCAGAACCTCAAAAGCGCGTTGAATCATCCGGCCACCGGCATGAGCCGCGAGATCACCGTCGGCACCGATGGCTACGCGAGTTTTCCGGAAATCGGCGCGGTGCCGCTGCAAGGCATGACCGTCAATCAGCTGGAAACCTTCCTCAACCAGAGATACGCGCAACTGCCGGGGCGAATGACCGTGGATGTGCTGCTCAAGTCCACCGCCGGCAACGAGATCTACGTGCTCGGCGAAGTCGCTCAGCCAGGCTCCTACCCGATCCGCCGGCCAGTGTCTGTGCTCGAGGCGCTGACCCTGGCGCGCGGCACCAACGTCAAGGCGCGGCTGGATTCGGTGGTGATCATGCGGCGCAACGGCAATCAGGTGCAGGCGATGAACTACGACGTCGAGAAGGCACTGTCCGGGGACGCGCCACAAATCGCCTATCTGCAGCCGGATGACATGCTCTACGTGCCAAAAACCAAACTGGCCAGCGCCGGCGAACTCGCCCGCCAACTGGCTGATGTGGTGCTGTTCCAGGGCGTCGGTTTCAGCTTCGGCTACCGCGTCGACAACAAAGGCAGTGACAACTGACTCTCAGGTGACCGACATGAACCCAAAAGAAAATTACCTGCACGAGTTCTTCAGGATTTTCTTCGCCAACAAGCAAACGGTGAAGCGCATTTTCCTGACCTTTGCAGTGATCGCCCTGCTCCTGCCGTTGCTGCTCAAACAGAGCTTCGATATCACCGCGCAGGTCATCGTGCAGTCGAAAAAACTCTCTCAGGGCGACGCGACCACCTCGCTGACCCAGGACAACGCCACCTTCATTCCGCCATCGCTGGCGGACATGGAAACCGAGAGCAACATCCTCCGTTCGCCGGCGCTGATCCGTCAGACCATCAGCGAACTGCGCGACAAGGGTCAGTACAACCCGCCGCCGGGGGTGCTCAGCAAACTGGCTGGCGAGCCGTTCAAGCGTTACGTCAGCACGCCACTGCGCGAATACGTGGTCAATCCGCTGCGTGATGCGCTGGGCATGCAAACCGATCCGGTGCGCGACACGGTACTGGACGGCTTGACCCAGGAGGCCATCGACAATCTGAAGATCGAAACCTTGCCGGGTTCCAACGTGATCTCGATCGTCTACAGCTTCCCCGATCCGGCCCAGGGCACAACGTTTGTTGCCGCGTTGCTGCAGAACTACCTGGTCGATCGTCAGGCGCTGCAGTCGATCGAGCTGCCGCACTCGTTCTACGAAACCAAGAAGCATCAGTATCAGGTGCGTCTCGATGGTCTTGAAGGCGCGCGGCTGAGCCTGCTGGAAAGCGTCGGTTCTTCCGACCCGAAAGAGGAAATCACCTTTCGCCTCAACGCGATCAACACCGAAGAGCAGGCACTCAACCTGTATCGCGATCGCTTGCTGCAGAGCCAACGCTGGCTCGATTACCTGAAAACCAGCCTGGCGGCGGCCAACTCCAACAAACTCAACGACTACACCTTCCCGTTCACCTTCACCACGACGGTGGACAACATTGCGTTCGAAGACCGCGAGATCAGGCAGATGGGCGAGGCGCTGACCACTCAGGTCAGCCGCTATATGAATGACCTGGCGGTATTTCAGCCCGGTAGCGAACCGATGTTGCTGGCCCGCGAGCAAATTGCCCGCACCCGCCAGCAGTTCCTCAAAGTGGTCAACAACCGCATCCAGGAACGCACGATCGACCTGTCGGTGGTGAGCCAGGTCATCGAACAGAAAACCGCGCGCATTGCCGAGTTCAAGAATCGCATCCATCAGTTGCAGCAGACCCAAAGCAAGCTGCGTCAGATGGACACCGAGATCGGCGCGTTGCACGCAGCGTTTTCCACCTATGCGCAACGCTTTGCCGAAAGCAGCACGACACGCGCTTTGGACAATGACTTGTCCAATGCCCGGGTGTTGAGTCCACCGTATGAACCGACCGAGGCGGCCTTTCCCAAGCCGATGCTGATCATTCCATTCGGGCTGTTCACCGGGCTTCTGCTGGCAATAGCGTTCGTCTACGTGCGTGAGTTCTTCGACCATCGCTTCAAGCATCCGGCGCAAATCAGCCATGAACTGGGCGTGCCAGTGTTGTTGGTGCTCAACGAAGAAACGTCGCAGCCGGGCAATCCGCACAAGAACTGGACCATGCCAAGCCTGGTTCACTGGGTGCGCAATTGAACGCGGTGTCCACCCCAATCGTCGCCCTGCCGATCATTCACTTGCTCAGCAGCGGCGGCTTCTACGGCGCCGAGCGGATGTTGCTGGATCATTGCCTGGCCACGCCGGGGCAGCACCAGGTGCTGTTCCTCGACGCGCCGCCAGAATTGATCACGCGCTTTCGCGAGGCCGGGGTGGACGCTCGCGCTTGTGCCGGGCTCGGCGAATTGCTGCGGCACTTGCGTCAGCGCCGTGGCGACAAGCCGTTGCTCAACACCCACAACTTCAAAGGGCTGCTGTTCGGCTGGGTCGGCGCCTCGCTGTTGCGCCTGCCGCTGGTGATCACCCAGCACGGCTTCACGCCGCGCAGTCGCAAGCAGAAGTTCTACACCTGGCTGAGCCTGCAACTGTGCCGCACGGCGTCGGTGAAACGGGTGGTCTGCGTGGCGCACAGCATCGCCACGCTGCACCTTGAGGCCAGCGTGCGTGCGGAGAAGTTGCAGGTGATTCCCAACGGTCTGCCAGCGGCGCCAGCGATGCCGCCGGTGGCAGAGCGGCAACGCTGGCTGGCCGGTTACGTCGGTCGCTTGAGCAGCGAAAAAGGCCCGGACCTGTTTCTCGATGCGCTGATCGGCCTGTGTCACCAGCATCCGCAACTGGACGCGGTGATGCTCGGCGACGGCCCGGAACGCGAAGCCTTGCTGGCGCGCATCGACGCTGCCGGTTTGCAGCAGCGGATTCGCCTGCCGGGCTACCAGACGGCGATGCAAGGCTGGTGGCAGCAACTCGATGCGCTGGTGATCAGCTCGCGCACCGAGGGCACGCCGATGATTCTGCTCGAAGCGATGCAGGCCGGGGTGCCGGTGGTGGCGTTCGCGGTCGGCGGTATTCCCGATGTGTTGCAGGACCGCCACAACGGCCTGCTCGCAGCGCCGACGGATACCGTCGCCCTTGCCCGCCAGCTCGACACACTGCTGGCCGAACCGAAGCTGGCCGCGCAGCTGCGCGACAACGCCAGACGCACCCAACAGGAACACTACGACCTCAAGGCTCTGGCCGAACGCTGGTCGCAGCTGTACATCCAAACGGCACGGGAGACACGCGCATGATTTTCCCGCTCTCGATCGTCAGTCTGTTCGCCCTGGTCAGCCTCGGTCTGCTGGCCAGTCCCTGGCCGTATCTGGCACCGGGGGCGGTGATTGGCCTGGTCGGTTTCACCGTCCTCTACCGCAAGCCGACCTGGGGCCTGCTCGGCATTGCCGCGCTGGTACCGTTCGAAGGGTTCTTCAAGGACAGCTCGGTGTCGGGCAGCAAGTTGCTCGGCGCCTCGCTGGCAGTGATCGTGATGCTGCAACTGGCGCTGCACCAGATTCCGTCGCAACGCCTGCGCAGCAATCTGTGGCGCTACCTGATCGGTTTCATGGCGCTGTACCTGCTGAGCCTGTTCGCCAGCGACAATCTGGGCATGTCGCAAACTCATCTGCGTGAACTGAGCGTGGGTCTGGTCCTGTTCGTGATCACCCTGTTGATTGGCCGTGAGTTGAATCTGGATCTGTTCGCCCGACTGGTCACGCTCAGTGTCAGCGCGACCTGCGCGATGGCGATGTTTTCCAGCCGATTCCAGGACAAGGGCCGCGCCGCCGGCCTGCTCGAAGACCCGAATGCCTTTGCCCTGCTGATCGCTTTCGCCGTGCCGCTGGGCCTGCTGCTGGTGATTCGCAGCCAGAACCTGCTGCACCGTTTGTTCTGGGCTGGTTGCTGCCTGTTGTTGCTCGGCGGCATGACCAAAACCGAGTCGCGCTCGGGGCTGGTGGTACTGGCGTTGAGTCTGGCAATCGGAGTCTGGCACTACCGCCAGCAGTTGACCCGCATTCGTTCGCGGCATTTCGGCTTCGCCATGCTCGGTGCTGCGATCATCCTTCCGCTGGCGATTTACGCGATGCCGGCCGGTTATCTGGCACGCATCCAGTCACTGAGCATCCTCAGCGCCGGGGCCAAGGCCCAGGACGAATCCCTCGGCCGTCGCGCCTCCTACATTGTCGTTGGCAGCCAGATCATTCGCGAGCATCCGCTGCTCGGCTCCGGCCCTGGCACCTTCCCGCTGCACTACGCGACCACCGGTTATGCCAAGGCGTTCTCGGCCAACCGCAAGATCGGCGACCTGTATCGCCGGGCGCATAACACTTATCTGGAGATCTTCAGCGAACTGGGGATTCCCGCCGGCCTGCTGTTTGTCGGCATGCTGGTACAGGGTTTCTACAACCTGATCCGCGCACGACGCACGTGGCTGCAACGGCGCGAGTGGCAGCACGCAGGCATGGTTACCCATCTGGGCATGAGCTTTCTGTCGTTGACGTTGTTCCTGATGTTCCTTAGTGCGCCGAACCTGAAATACCTGTGGATCATGCTGGCGCTGACCTGGGTGCTGCGCCTGAAAGCCGAGCAGCCAGCGCTGCCGGAGGCCAAAGCATGAGCCGGATCAGCATTGTCATTCCGATGTACAACGAAGCGCGGCACATCGGCCGTACCCTGCTGGCGGCCAGCAAGGCCGCGCACGCTGCCGACATCGACTGTGAACTGATCGTGGTCGACAACGGCTCCACCGACGAGGGGCCGCAGATCGCCCGCGCATTCGGCGCGCAGGTCCTGCTGCTGCCCGGCCTGCTGATCGGCGCATTGCGCAATCGTGGCGCAACGGTTGCCAGCGGTGAATGGCTGGCGTTCATCGATGCCGATATCGAGATGCCCGAAGACTGGCTGAAGCAGATGTTTGCTTTGGCTACGGACGACCAGGGCGACGTCTTCGGCCTCGACCTGCACACCCCTGCCGCCGCGCCATGGTTCGCCGCCGCCTGGCAACGCCGCTCGTTGCGGCCGTCGAGCCGCGCCACGCGCACTGTGCAATGGCTGCCCAGCGCCAACCTGCTGATGCGCAAGCAGTGGTTCGACAAGGTCGGCGGATTCAACGAAACCCTGCGCACCGGCGAGGACAAGGAATACACCCTGCGTCTGCACAGGCACGGTGCTCGCCTGCTGTCGGTCAATACCAGCGTCGCCCTGCACTGGGGCTACGAAATGACCTGGCGCGAATGGATCGGCAAGGAACTGTGGCGTCAGGGCAGTCACCTGCAATTGCTCCGTGCCCACGGCATGAGCCTGCGCCTGCTGCGGTTTCCGCTGCTGTCATTGCTGGTGTGGTTGCTCGATGCTCTGGCGATCGTCGCATTGCTGGGCGGCCACGCGCAGCAGGCGTTGCTGCTGCTGATGGCGGGCCTGCTGCCCAGTCTGCTGCTCAGCCTGCGGCAAAGCATTCGCCAGCATCACCTCAGCCTGACCTTGCAACTCTGGGGCCTGCACTGGGTGCGTCTGCACCTGGCGAGCGCGGCATTGATTCTCGGTCTGTGTCATTGGAATGCAAGGAGGCCTGCCCGTGGCTGAACTCATTTTTTGCCTGTGCTTGTTGTTGCCAGCGTACGCCTACATCGGCTATCCGCTGCTGCTGACCTTGCTCGCGCCGCTGTTTCCGGCCTGGCGACATGCTCCCGCACCGCCGCTGAACGTCAGCATCGTGATTGCCGCGCACAACGAGGCACGCCATATCGAGCACAAGCTGCGCACGCTGCTGGCTCAGGACTATCAGCCGGCCGCGTTGCAGATCATTCTGGCCAGCGATGGTTCGACCGATGACACCGTGGCTTGCGCGCACAAAGTGATTGATCCGCGCATCACCGTGCTCGACCTGCCGCGTCAGGGCAAAGCCGCCACGCTGAATGCCGGCGCGGCCCTGAGCAGCGGCGACATTCTGGTGTTCACAGATGCCGACAACCAATGGTCGCGCGACACGCTCGGCCACTTGCTCGCGCCGCTGAGCGATCCGCAGGTCGGCGCCTGCGCCGGGCATATGGTGATCCCGGTCACCGGTGGTGGCCTGAGCGTCGGCGACAGCCTGTATCGGCATTACGAAGGCTGGTTGCGCCGGGTCGAGAATCGCACCGGCTGCATGGTCTCCGCCGACGGCGCCCTGCTCGCCTTGCGCCGCGAGCTATTCCAGAACGTGCCGGCGGAGGTCAACGACGATTTCTTCATCAGTACCTGCGCTCCGGTGGCGCATAAACGCATCGTCTACGTGCCCGAAGCCCAAGTAATCGACCAGGGCGTCGACGAAGCGGACAAGCAATGGCGCCGTCGCCAGCGAGTCACCGTCGGTGGCCTGCAGAGCCTGGCGCAACGCCGTGAACTGCTCAATCCCTTCAAGCACGGCCTGTATTCGATCGCGTTGATCAGCCACAAACTGATACGTCGACTGGCGCCGGTGCTGTTGCTGCCGCTGCTGCTGAGCAATTTCTGGCTGTGGAACCAGCACGGTTTCTATCGCCTGAGCCTGATCGCGCAATTGCTCGGTTACTCGATTGCCATCGCCGGCCTGCTGGATTCGCAACACCGTTTACCGAAACCGTTCCGCCTCGCGGCATTCCTGCTGGTGACACTGGCAGGCATGAGCGTCGGCCTGTGGCAGTTCCTGCGCGGGCAACGTTACGCACAGTGGAATCCTGACCAGAATCGTTGAGAGGGCGCATGCCATGGCTATCAAACAATTGATAAAACGCACCAGCGGCTGGCTCTATCTCAACTCGTCCGTGGGGCGCAGCCAGTTGCACGGGGCCGGGGTCATCCTGATGCTCCACCGAGTGCTGGCCAACGACCGTGCGGCCAACCTGCCGCACCGCAATGAACTGTGTGTCGGCCCGCAGGCGTTCGAACACTTGCTGATATGGCTGCGCAAGCATTTCGATTGCGTGCCGCTGATGGAGTTGTTGCAGCCCAACGCCCTGCGCACCGAGCGCCCGCGCGTGGCGCTGACCTTCGATGACGGCTGGCGTGACAACGCGGTCAATGCCTATCCGCTGCTGCAAAAATATCAGGTGCCGGCGAGCATTTTTCTTTCCACCGATTTCATTGGCAGCCGGCAACGCTTCTGGTGGGAAAGCGTCGGTGAAACGCTATGGGGCAGCCATGGCGAAAAGGCCCGTATGCACCTGATCGAGCACCTGCGCATCACCGGCCATCCGCTGCCGGTGTTGCTCGACGATATCGATGTCGACCGGCGCAGCCTGGCACTGCTGCATTACCTGCAAGGGCTGAAGAGCCTCGATCCGCAGGAACTCGAACGTCTGACCAATGAGTGTCCGCCGGATTCTCTGCCGCAAGCGCTGGACTGGCATCAGGTGCGCGCCATGGAAGCGTCCGGTCTGGTGCGCTTCGGTCCCCACGGCGCCAGTCATGCGATCCTCACTGGCCTGGATGACATGCGTCTGCACGAAGAAATCAGCCGCAGCCGCGACGCCCTGCACAACGGCTGCAATCGGCCACTGCCGGTGTATTGCTACCCCAACGGCGACAACGATGAGCGCGTGCGCGAGCAGGTCGCCAATCACGATTATCCGTTTGCGCTTGGCACGTCCACCGGACTCTATCGCGGCGCCGGCGACCCGCTCAACCTGCCGCGCTTCGGCGTCAGCCAGCGCACCGCGCGCACTCCGGAGCTGCTGTCGTTACGGATCTTTCGCGGGGCACGGCCATGAGTCGCGGCAGCTACCTCCGGCATCTGGCCCTGAGCATGGGCACCAAACTGGCGATGATTGCCTTGCGCCTGCTGCGCAATGTGTTGCTGGCGCGGATTCTCGGGCCGAGCGAACGCGGCCTGTTCGCCCTGCTCAGCACCCTGCCGGATCTGATCAGTGCGGCCACCAGCGGCGGCTTGAATTCGGCGGTCGGTTATCAAGCGGCCAACCAGCGGCCGATGGGTCTGTTGCTCGCTCAAGTGCTGGTGTTCGGTTGTCTGTTGGCCGGGCTGCTGACGTTGCTGGTGGTGGCGCTGGCGCGAGAATTTGGCAGCGAACTCGATGTCACGATGCAGCTCGGTCTGCTGGCCTGGCTGTTGCTGCTGGCGGTACCGCTGACCGTGCTCAAAAGCGGCCTGCTGACCTTGCACAACGCGTCGGGTGGCGTGGTCGCCTTCAATGTCCTGCGCCTGATCGAATCGCTGGCACCACTGCTGTTGTTTGTTGCGCTGTTCTGGATGTGGAAAGAGGCAGCACTCGAAGCGGCGCTGATCAGTTGGCTGGCCGGTATCAGCCTGGTGGTGCTGGTGGGCTGGATGTGGCTCAAACGCGCACAGCCGCTGCAACTGCAATGGGATCGTGCGAGCCAGAACGAGTTGCTGAAATTCAGTGCGCGCAGCCATCCGGACCTGCTGTTCCAACAGGTGATCCTGCGCTCCGATTACCTGTTCATCGGCGCCCTGCTCGGCAGCAGCGCGCTCGGCCACTACGCCATGGCCAGCGCCGCCGCCGAACTGTTGCTGATCGTTCCCGAAGCGGTCACCACACCGCTGATGAAGCGCCTGCTGCAACAGGACAAGGGCATTGACAAGGTCACGCCGCTGGCGCTGCGCCTGACCGCGACGGTAATGCTCTGCGCCTGCGTCACGATGGCGCTGATCGGCGAATGGCTGATCATCATCCTGTTCGGCGTCGCCTACCAACCCGCGTATCCGGCGCTGCTGGCTTTGCTGCCGGGGCTGTTGGGCCTGTGCTACGCAAGCATTCTGCGCCTGGACCTGATCGGCAAGAATCGCCCTGCCACCGTCTCGCTGATGATGGGGGTGGGCGCGTTGCTGAATCTGGGCCTGAATCTGCTGCTGATCCCGAGCTACGGCATCGTCGGCGCAGCGGCGGCGTCCTCGATTGCCTATCTGGCAGTGACCCTGGCGATGCTGGTGCTTTATTGCAGGCTGAGCGGCGTGCCGTTCTGGCACACGCTGTTCATTCTGCCCGGTGACATCAGCCCGATGTGGCTGATGCTGCACCGCAGGAAAGCCGCATGAAGCGCCTGGCCCTGCTGCTCGGACTCGGCATGACGCTGAACGCCTTCGCTGCGCCGATGCAGTGGGGCGACATTCGCGACGGCAGCCTGTATTTGCAAGCCGACCGCCCGGACACAGTCACCGTGCGCTGGGTCCCGGCGTGGCAGGCCGAGGCCAATGAAGAGCATATCTACCTGCTTGACGGCCATGGCCGCTTGCAGGGTGACCGCTTCATCAAGGCCAGTGAGGTTCGCGGTTCGCAAAGCTGGCCGCTGGTGCCGGGAGCTGCCGCTTATCGTCTGGAGATTCCCGGCTACAGCTTCCGCAGTTACCGCGTCGAGCATGACGCCACGACCGTGGCGCTGTTCAGTCCGGCCAAGGTGCATTTCAGCGTCGAAACCCGCAATGGTACTGAGCTGCTTTTCCAGGTCGCACCGGGAGAGCATGCAGTGCTGAACGGCAAATACCATGGCGGCGTCAACGCGCTGCAAGCACAGCGTGTAGACGATGGACAACAGCTGTCGCTGGCCCTCAAGCCCCACCGCGCCTATTGGCAATTCGATCAAGTGGCCTTGCCGGTCAGTGACCGGCCTCAGGCCTGGCGCTTGCGCCTGCAGGGCAGCGGCAAAGCGGCGTTCTGGCTCGATGGCACGGCCAACCTGTTTGCGCAGAATCCGCAGCAGCTGCAGCCAGTGCATGAAGAATCGGGTGAGGTACGCCTGACCCTGCATGGCAAGGTGCTCGGGCGCACTCCGGATCTGGGCATTGCGCTGCCCAATCTGATGCCGCCCACGAGCAGTCATGCCGCACTGGATGCGTTGAAGCCGGGTGCGGCGAGTTATTACAGCTACGTTGACGTCAGCGCGAAAAATGCCCGCTTCGAAGACCCGGTTCGTCAGCTCTATCAGACGCGCTTCGGCATCCGCCAGGACATCACCCTGCTCGCCGGCACCGGGCGTCAGGCCAATCTGCGCGCCGATGTACAAAGCAGCAACGGCCTCGATGCCTGGCTCGCCAGCACGCGCACACTGGGTGGGCAAGGCACGCATTACATCGGCTTCGCCGACGAGCCGAACCTCAACTATTCAAGCTACGAAGATTATCGGGCGATTTTTGTCAGCATGGCCCGGCAGGTGCGCAGCGATCCGGCCAACGCCAGGGCCGGCGTGCGCATCGCCATGCCGGCCAGTTCGCGCTTGGTCAACGGCCCGTTCGCCAATAACGCCGCAGACAAACGCGGGATCGATTGGGCACGGCGTCTGCTCAGTGAAGCGCCCGATCAGATCGACGCGTTGGCCTGGCACGAATGGATGGTCCGCGACCTGCTCGCCACTCGCGTCTACCGCGACAGCGTACGCCGCGCCGCCGATCTTGTGGGACTCGATAGCCACGGTCAGCCGCGCAAGGCCTTGCTGCTCGACCAGACCAATCTGTCCAGTGGCTCGAGCCTGAGCCCGTACGACCAGGAAACTCATTACGCCGCGCTGTGGTGGGCATCGGTGGTCATCAATGCTTCTCAGGACGGTTTGCTGAGCATGCTCAACTGGTTTCAGGCGGCCGACGAACCGCCCTACGCCAAAGGCATGGTGCGCGTGCTGGGTGGCGATCGCTTCGAGCTGAAACCGGTGGGCCTGGCCCAGCAATTCATCGCTCGGCATTGGCTGCCGCACGTGCTGCAACTGGATAACGACGCTTTCGAAGTGGATGTGCTGGCGATGGCCGGCGACGAGCAGCGCACGTTACTCGGGGTGAACAAAGGCACCCGCCTGCAACGCGTTGATCTGAGCGGTGCCAAGTGCCCGCTCGACCACGGTGCCCTGCATTTCTTCGGCGCTGACAATCGCGCCCGCGACGCACCGTTCGCCTGCGAAAACGGGCGCGTGCGTTTCGAATTACCCGGGCAAACCCTGTTTGCCCTCAGCTGGAACGCTTCATGAACCGCCCTTCTGCCCTGCGAGCGTCATGCTGCGCGCGGCACCTTCATCAGGAGAAGAGACCATGGATATCTTGAAAAAACTCAGCGGACATATCCGTCGTAAAGGCCTGCGAGCGACCTTGGCGAAGATCCGCAGAATGTACATTTTTTCCCATCGGCAACTGCTGTGGATGGAACGGGATCTGGTCAGCCCCGTGCCGCCGCACAACCTCAAACCGTACCCGCCACTGCGCGTGATGAAGATCACCGCAGACAACGCCAGCGCCTTCACCCGCTACTTCGGCGACCGTGTCGGCGTCATGGCCGAACTCGCCAGTGAAGGTCACACCGGGCATATGCATGTCGACGAGCATGGCGATGCCGTGGCGTTTATCTGGGGTACGCCGCGCGACTATTTTGATCGACATTACTACGGTTGCCGGTTCCCGGTGAAACCTGGCGAGTTCTTCGAATTCGGTGGCGAAATGACCCGTGCCTACTGGGGCAGCGAATTGTCAGTCGATGTGCAAGTGCGCCTGTGGAAAGCCATGGCCGTGAAAGGCTGCAGCAAAGTGGTCGATGTTTGTGACTCCAGCAACATTCCGGCGCTCAAGCTGCATCTGCGCATGGGCTATACCGAACAACAGCGGATCACCCATATCTACACGCTGTTTGGTCGCTGGCGCTTTTATCGCGAAACCCGCTACAGCGGTTCGCGCCTGACGGCGTTGCGCAAAACTTCCCGTCCACCTGTCCCAGCAACGGCGGTCTGACCCAATGGCGATGCGATTCGAATGGCGCACATCGCTGTGCGCTGCCGACTTCCCGGCGACGGCCTACGAGGCATTGCGCCTGCGCGTGACCGACCACACGCCGTTCAACAATCTCGGCTGGTTGTGCGCGGCAGAACAGGCGTTGGAAGAGAATCAGTGCCTGCACGTTCTGCTCGGCTGGGAAGCAGAGGCTTTGCGCCTGTGCCTGCCACTGGTGGCCAGCCGCGAACGCTTCGCGGGCGTGCCATTTCGCGTCTTGCGCCACTTGGGTTATCCGCTGGCCGATCGGTTGGCCCTGCTGTCGTTGCTCGGCGCAGAGGATATGCGCGATGCGCTGATGCTGATCCGTCAGCGCCTGCCCCATGCGCTGCTGCAACTCAACGAACTGTCGGAACCTGCTGGGGAAGAAAGTGCCCTCACCGATTGGATGGCGCGTAGCTCCACGGCTGAACGGCGCCTGAGTTGCCGGGTGCCGGTGCATCTGATCAGCGACGCCGACCAGCAGGAAGTTTCCGGCGACCCGCGCTACAAACTGCGCCGGGCGCGCAAACGGATTACCGCGTGCGGCGCCCAAGTGCGGCGCATCATCCCCGATGCGCTGTCGATGCCTACGGTTTTACAGGCGTTGGAAGAAGTCGAGTCGGTCAGTTGGAAAGGTGACGAGGGCGTCGGCATTTTCGCAACTGACCACAGTCGTCAATGGATACAGAACGCCTTCACCGCCCTCGCCGCTCAAGGGCTGGTGCGAGTGGTGACGCTGGAGCTGGACGGCCGCTGCATCAGTTATCGGCTGGGCCTGCTCGAGCAGGGCCGACTCTACGACTACAACCTGGCGTTCCTGCCGCAACATGCCGATCTGGGCAGCGGTCGGGTGCTGCTGGAGGAATGGATTCGCTGGGGCCTGGACGAGCAATGGCACTGGATCGATGCCTCGCGGGTCAGCCTGGAAAACTCCAGTCATCAACTGCACGAGCGCATGACCGGGCAACTGGAACACTGGCGCTGGAGCTTCTACTCATGGCGCCCCAGTGGCTTGCTGCTGGGCCTGGGGCTGCGTCTTTGGTACTGCGTCAAACCGGCCCTGCAAAAATGGCGCGCACAGCGTGCCGGCAAACCGAAAGCGGCAAATACATCCGCAACACAACCTGCAACTTCATCCACCACACCTGGGCTAGCGCCTCGGAGAGCATCATGAACGTCATCGACAAACTGCTTCTGCGCATCAAACAAAAAGGCCTGCGCCGCACCCTTGGCGCGTTCGGCAAACGTTATGTCTTCGCTCACCGTGAATTGCTGTGGATGGAGCGCGATCTGGTCACGCCGATCGCGCCAAACAAACTGCGCCCCTGTGAAGGTTTACATAGAGTCGACATCACCGAGGACAACGCCAAGGCTTTCGGCAAGTACTTTGGTGACCGTGTGCAGACCATGGCCGAATTGGCCGCTGAAGGGCACACGGGGCACATGTACCTGGACCAGGAAGGTCACACCGTCGGGTTCGTCTGGGCCAGTACCCGCGACTATAACGATCGGCACTTCTACCGCTACACGTTCACGATCCAGCCCGGTGAGTACTTCCAGTTCGGTGCCGAAATTGCCCGGCCCTATTTCGGCAGCACCTTGACCGTCGACGCACAGACCGCACTTTGGCAAGTCATGGACGCCGGTGGGTACAAAAAAGTGGTGGATATCTGCGACAACGCCAATATCCAGGCCCTGAAGATGCATGTGCGTCTGGGCTACAAGGAACAAGGGCGTATCACCCATGTTTACGACCTGTTCGGCCACTGGCGCTTCTTCCGCGAAACGCGCTACAGCGAGTCAAGGCTGGAGGCGCTGCGCAAGCCGGAAAGACCAGTAGTAAGTACGCCCGCGCAGGCTTGATTCAGGCTGAATATTTGCGGCGGTTTTGATACCGCCATCGCGAGCAGGCTCGCTCCCACACTGGAATGCGTTTCCCTGTGGGAGCGAGCCTGCTCGCGAAGAGGTCAGTAGCTGCACCGCAGCTCTCACAATCGATTGGCTGGTTGCCTACAAACTGTGACGACACTTCCAACATTCGGAAAAGACTTGGCCGACTGTTTATCCGTATCCACTTGGATACAGTCGAGCACGACATCGGAGGCGACAAATCCTCACAAAGCGCAGACATCCGACGCGCACAAAAAATGGCAAAGGAGGTTTAACCATGAGCCAGACTTTGACGAATTTCGACATGGTCGCGCTGCTCGACAGTGATGAAGCCATCAGTGAGTACCTGTCACAGGTGCTTGCAGACGGAGACAGCGAAGAATTCCTTCGCGCAATCGGTTACGTGTTAAGGGCGCGAGGAATGACGCAGATCGCCAAGAATTCAGGCATGGGTCGTGAAAGTTTGTACAAAGCTTTTGCTCCCGGAGCGAAGCCGCGATTTGACACAGTGTTGAAGGTAATTCATGCACTAGGCATTGATCTCTATGCGCAGCCGGGGCACGTAGTCAATCACGCCGTTCCGTGAATTTTGTAGCGGTCGCAATGCCGCCCATCGCGAGCAGGCTCGCTCCCACAATGGAATGCGTTTCCCTGTGGGAGCGAGCCTGCTCGCGAAGAGGCCAGCCGTCGCAATAAAGGATCTCAGGCCTTGCTCGCCACCAGGCTAAAGCACATCGGCAACTGCGCCTGCTGGTTCAGGTAGCAGTCATACACCTCTTCCCGGTTCGAATGCGCATATTCCTGAAAATCCACAATGCGCAGCCCCGCTCCAATGGCGCCGCTGAAGATCGCGCCCAGCGTATGCACGAACCAGTACGACTTTGCCGCCGGCTGCTCGACTTTACCTACGTAAACGATCGGCTCTTGCTGCACAAACGGCTCGGCACGGAAATACGAGCTGGCGAGGCGGTAGGGATTTTCAGCCTGCGGATCAACCATTTCCAGAAACGGATGGGTTTCGTAGATCACCAGCTTGCCACCCGGCTTCAGCACCTGCGCGACATGATGGAAGAATTCGCCGATGTCAGGCATCCAGTTAAGTACACCAATGGTAATCAGGGCTACGTCGAAGCGGTTATGCAGCGATGCGGGCAGATGGTGGATGTCGCTCTCGACGAATTCGGCAGTATGCGGCGAGCGGCTGTTGAGCTCGCGGGCCTGCTCAAGAAACGCTGCGGATTGATCGACGCCGACGACACTGCGCGCACCCAGCGCAAACAGCGAGAGGCTCTCCCGACCGTTATTGCAGCCCAGTTGAATCACGTCTTTGCCGTCGACTTCCAGCAAGCCCCGCAAGGTGTCATCAAGGCAGCAAAACTCCGCCTGCGCGACATCGCTGAGCAATGCCTGCCAGTCCGGCGAATCCTGATGATGGCGAGCGGAATCGTTCCACGCTTGGCGATTGCTTTCGATAACGGTTTTGGGGTTGGGCACTTCCATGGCACTACTCCGGGTGAGGCTCGTGATTGAGCGGCGTGAGTCTAGAACAGACCCGGGGTGGCGGTTGTTCCAATGTTGTAATCACACTGCGCAGTCCTCTTCAGCGAGTCCTACAGAAAAAGGAAGGAACTCGGGATACCCCAACCGTTTTCCTACATCTTCCGTCGGTTGGCCGTCGGAAGCGCTCAGTCTAGGATTTGTCGAACTACAAGTACTCATGGAGCTCGACCCAGATGCAGTTCATCCAGACAACGACGACAGCAATCCCTGTACCGAATAGACTGCCAGGCATTGATCCCGGAGGCACAATGGACGGCAAAATCTTTCCCGACGATTCAGGGTTTGAAAACGACGAGCAGGCTGCCAGTCATGATCGCTGGTTGCGAGCCAAGGTGCAGGCGTCCAGAGATGATCCCCATCCGAGTCTCCCCCATGAGGACGTGATGGCGGACATGCATGCCTTGATCGAATCCATGCGAAAAAAGGCTGATGCAGATTGAGTGGCGGCCCGAAGCCAAGGCCGATCTTTCGAACATCCTCAGATACATTGGCGAGAGAAACTTTGCAGCCGCAGTGAGTCTCTCGAAATCCATCGAAGAATCCACAACCTCACTCTCCGTTCATCCCCATCTCTACCGTAAAGGTCGATCTCCCGGCACCCGGGAAATCGTTGTACATCCTAACTACGTAGTGATTTATGAGGTGACGGATCGAATCGAGATACTTAGCGTTTTGCATACCCGACAGGAATATCCATAAAGACATCGCAGGAAAAAACGGTGTGATGTTCGCCCGATCGATAACACGCCGTTTGCCCAGTAGGCACCACTATCAAAGATTCACATGACTCTGGTTAAGCCGCTCACGCAAAAACTCCACCAGCGCCTGCACCGGCCGCGAAGCCTGGCGATGCTGCGGATACACCGCCGACAAGGTCAGTGGCTCCGGGCGTAAATCATCCAGCACCGGCACCAGCCGCCCATCCTTCAACGCCGCACCGACGATGAAGGTCGGCAGATAGGTGATCCCCATCCCCTGCACCGCCGCGTCTCGCAGCAGTTCGCCGTTGTTGACGCGCATGCGCCCGGTGACGTTGATCAGCAGCGGTTTGCCCGGTGCTTCGTTGAAGCGCCATTGCACCGAGCGCCCGTGGCCGTAAGGCAGGCAGTCATGGCTGTGCAGGTCTTCGGGTTTGAGTGGTGTGCCGCGTTCGGCGAGGTAGGCCGGGCTGGCGCAGTAGACCCGTTCGATGCTGGCGATGCGCCGGGCGATCAGTGTCGAGTCTTCCAGCACGCCGATGCGCAGGGCCAGGTCGTAGCCCTCGCCGAGCAGGTCGACCGGGCGATCGCTCAAGTCGACCTCCACGGTGACCTCGCGGTAACGCTGCAAGAATAACGGCAACAGACAACCCAGATGCGCCACCGCGAACGACAGCGGCGCGCTGAGGCGAATCGTGCCGCGCGGCTCGGCGGTTTCGCCGGCGATGCCCTGCTCGACCTGCTCTACCTCGCCGAGCAAACGCAACGCCGATTCGTAATAGCTCTGCCCCAGCGGCGTGACGTCGAGGCGGCGGGTCGAGCGATTCAACAAGCGCACACCGAGGCGCTCTTCCAGTTGCATCAAACGGCGGCTGACGAACTGCTTGGACAGGCCCAACTGATCGGCCGCGGCGGTAAAGCTGCCGGAGTCCATGACCTGGCAAAAAATACGCATGTCTTCGAACGGGTTCATTGTCACTCTCTGGTGGACAGTTAAACGCTTTATAGCCGCTTTTTCGCTTTTCAGCAGCCCATTAATCTGTGCTCACGGTTTGAAAACAACCCTGAACAGGTAGGAGCTGTCGCAGGCTGCGATCTTTTGATCTTGATCTGCAGTGACGCTGGAAATGGCAAAACAGGATCAAAAGATCGCAGCCTTCGGCAGCTCCTACACGAACGTATAAATACTCAAAAATGGAATTGAACATGAGCATCAAGAAAACCCTCGCCGCGTCCCTCCTCGCCCTGTCCGTCAGCAGCGCTTTTGCCGCTGGCAGCCCTGGCGTCGAACACAACACCCAAGCGTTCCTCGATGCCCTCGCCGCTGGCGGTGGTCGTCCGCTGGAGCAACTGAGCCCGAAGGACGCCCGTGCGGTGCTGACCGGTGCCCAAGCTTCTGTGAAGGTTGATCTGTCCGGTGTGGAAGTCAGCGACAAGGCGATCAAGGTCGATGGCCGGACCCTCAACCTGAAAGTGGTGCGCCCGGCCAAGGTCAAGGGCGAGTTGCCGGTGTTCATGTTCTTCCACGGTGGCGGCTGGGTGCTGGGTGACTTCCCGACGCACCAGCGCCTGATCCGTGATCTGGTAGTCGGCTCGGGCGCCGTTGCAGTGTATGTCGATTACACGCCGTCGCCGGAAGCGCAGTACCCGACGGCGATCAATCAGGCTTACGCTGCGACGAAATGGGTGGCCGAGCACGGCAAGGACATCGGTGTCGATGGCAAGCGTCTGGCGGTGGCCGGCAACAGCGTCGGCGGCAACATGGCGGCGGTCGTGGCGTTGATGGCCAAGCAGCAGAAAACCCCTGCCCTGCGCTTCCAGCTGTTGATGTGGCCGGTAACCAATGCGCAGTTCGAGGACGGTTCGTACCAGCAATTCGCCGAGGGCCATTTCCTCACCAAGGGCATGATGCAGTGGTTCTGGGACAACTACACCACCAACCCGGCCGAGCGTGCGCAGATCCATGCCTCGCCGCTCAACGCCAGCAGCGAACAGCTCAAGGGCCTGCCCGCTGCGCTGGTGCAGACCGCCGAGTTCGACGTGCTGCGTGATGAAGGTGAAGGTTATGCGCGGCACTTGGATGCGGCTGGCGTGCCGGTGACCTCGGTGCGCTACAACGGGATGATTCATGACTTCGGCCTGCTCAATCCGCTGAGCCAGATTCCCGAGGTGAAAGCTGCGGTGCGTCAAGCGGCTGCAGAACTGAAAACTCATTTGCAGCCTTAACCGCAAAAGATCGCAGCCTTCGGCGGCTCCTACAGGAAAACGCATTCCAAAGTAGGAGCTGCCGCAGGCTGCGATCTTTTTTCTCACCAGCGTCGCGGAGTACCGGTCATGACTCTTTTCTACGCCCACCTGCTGTCCTGGAGCACTGTGCTGTTGCTGCTCGACGCCGCACTCTGGCACTTCTCGCCCTTCAGCCACCGTGCACCGCGAGTCGGCGTACGTCTGGCACTGTTTCTGGCATTCAGCGCGCTGGTGATCAACGCCGGTGTCAGCCCGTTGCAGGCGCCGCTGTTCGCCGATGATCGCGTGGCGCAGCTGGGGGCGACGGCGCTGGGGATTCTCTGGTGGTTGTACGCAGCACGGGTGCTGACCGAAGTGATCGGCCTGGCGCTGATGCGCCGCATCGGCCACAGCGGTCGCTTGCTGCAGGACGTCATCGGCGCGCTGGTGTTTCTGGTCGCCATTGTCGCGGCGGCCGGCTACGTGCTGGAGCTGCCGGTCAAAGGTCTGCTGGCCACTTCCGGGGTGGTCGCCATCGTGGTCGGTCTGGCGCTGCAAAGCACCCTCGCCGACGTGTTTTCCGGCATCGTCCTCAACACTACCAAGCCGTATCAGGTGGACGATCTGGTGATGATCGACGGCGTCGAAGGCAAGGTGTTCGATATCGACTGGCGCGCCACGCACCTGCTGACCAGCGCCGGCACCATGGCTGTGGTGCCGAACTCGGTGGCGGCCAAGGCGAAGATCGTCAACCTCAGCCGGCCGAGCAACATGCACGGCGTATCGATCAGCATCCAGGTGCCCAATCACATTCGTCCGCGGCGGGTACTCGATGCCCTTGATCGCACCTTGCAGGGCAGCAGCTCGCTGTTGCTCAGCCCGGCGCCGAAAGCCGTGCTCAAAGAGGCTGGCGAAACCATGTCCGAGTATGTCGCCAGCGGTTTCATCGCTGAGCTGGGCAAGAAGAGCGAAGTGCGCAATCAACTTTTCGACCTCGCCCACCGCCATCTCGAAGCGGCGGGTATTTCCCGGCATCCCGACGGCGTGATCGAACCGTCGAGCCGTGCCCGTGCGTTGCTGGATGAAGTGAAGATTTTCCGCTCGCTGAGCAGTGAAGAACGCGATCGCCTCGCTGAGTCGATGGTCGCGCAGCAGTACACGGCCGGTCAGGTGGTGCTGGATCTGGAGGAAGTGCCGGACAGCCTGTTCGTGATTGCCACGGGCGTGGTCAGCGCGACGGTGCCGGACGGCAATGGCCAGACCGAGGCCGGGCGCATGGGGCCGAGCGAAGTCATGGGTGAGCAGAGCATTCTTGCCGATACACCGTCGCAAGCGACGTTTACGGCGCTGACGTCGAGCATCATCTATCGTCTCGACAAACAGTTGACCCGTGAGTGCATGGACAAGCGCAGCGAAGTCGGCCAGGCCTTGAACAAGTTGCAGGCGGTGCGTCAACAGAACAGTCGCCTCGCGTTGATGGCCAAACCGGTGGCGGTGAAAAAAGGTGGATTTCTGGGGTGGTTGCAGAAGCGTTGAAGCGCCAAATTCAAGATCAAAAGCCTTCCCCTCACCCCAACCCTCTCCCCCTAGGGGGCGAGGGGGAAAGGGAGCCGATCTCCGGGCCTTTCAAGACCGAAGCTCGGCTCGGTATTGCAGGTCGGCGTATCCCGAACAAGCCCCTCGGTTCAGTCCCCTCTCCCTCCGGGAGAGGGCTAGGGTGAGGGGCTTTTGACTTTCGACCAGATTACTTGGCAGTGAACTTGGTGTAGCTGTTGATCAGGTTGCGATAGTTAGGCAGACGCTCGGACAGCAGATGCGCCAGGCCTTCCATGTCGTTGCGCCAGTCGCCCTGCAGCTCGCAGGCCACTGCGAACCAGTTCATCAGGTGTGCACCGGCGGCGGACATCCGCGCCCAGGCCGCTTGTTGCACGGTGGTGTTGAAGGTGCCCGACGAGTCGGTGACGACGAACACTTCAAAGCCTTCAGCAATCGCCGACAGGGTCGGGAATGCCACGCAAACGTCGGTCACTACACCGGCGATGATCAGTTGCTTGCGGCCGGTGGCCTTGATCGCTTTAACGAAGTCTTCGTTGTCCCAGGCGTTGATCTGGCCAGGACGCTGAATGAACGGCGCGTCAGGGAATTGCTCGAGCAGTTCCGGCACGATCGGGCCGTTGGGGCCTGCGTCGAAGCTGGTGGTCAGAATGGTCGGCAGCTTGAAGAACTTGGCGATGTCGCCCAGCGCCAGCACGTTGTTCTTGAACTCGTTCGGCGAGAAATCCTGCACCAGCGAGATCAGACCGGTCTGGTGGTCGACCAGCAGGACGACGGCATCATCTTTGTTCAGACGCTTGTAAGGAACGCTCATGGCAAAACTCCTGGATGGATGGTTGTTGCGGGAAGCGCCGGCCCTGATGACCGGCGCTTTTTTCAAACTCAGAACGCGAAGCAGGAACAGCCGAACGCGCCCCAGAAACCGGCGAAATCGCTGACCGGCGCATTCGACATCCGCGCTTTTTCATGGCTGTGGGTGTGCACGGCGCATGGCCCGCTGCACTGGTGAACCTGCGCTTGCAACGGCGAGTTCGGGCGCCAGTGGCCCGGGACTTTGACTACCGGCGACCAGTCCGGCAGCACCGGAATCGAGCGCGGGCCGAGGTCTTCGAAGTCGCCGGCGGCGTAGACAATCTTGCCGCCGACCACGGTCATGACCGACTCGATCCACTTGATCGCTTCTTCTTCAACGCTGAAGAAATCCGCGCTCAGTGCAGCGAGGTCTGCCAGTTGGCCGACGCGGATCTGGCCCTTCTTGCCCTGCTCCGAAGAGAACCAGGCGCTGCCGTGGGTGAACAGTTCCAGCGCAGTGCTGCGTGGCAAACCTTCTTCGTACAACGCCAGACCGCCAACGGTGCGGCCGCTGACCATCCAGTACAACGAAGTCCACGGGTTGTAGCTGGACACGCGAGTGGCATCGGTGCCGGCGCCGACCGGCACGCCTTCAGCGAGCATGCGCTTGATCGGTGGCGTGGCTTCGGCAGCTTGTTTGCCGTAGCGATCGACGAAGTATTCACCCTGGAACGCCATGCGATCCTGAATCGCGATGCCGCCGCCCAGCGCTTTCACACGCTCGATGTTTTGCGGGGTGATGGTTTCAGCGTGGTCGAAGAACCACGGCAGACCGTTGAACGGAATGTCGCGGTTGACCTTCTCGAACACGTCGAGCATGCGGCTGATCGATTCGTTGTACGTGGCGTGCAGACGGAACGGCCAGCGCTGCTCAACGAGGTGGCGCACCACCGGTTCCAGCTCCTGTTCCATGGTCTGCGGCAGGTCCGGACGCGGTTCGAGGAAGTCTTCGAAGTCGGCGGCGGAGAACACCAGCATTTCGCCGGCGCCGTTGTGGCGCAGGTAATCGTCGCCCTGATGCAGCTTGACGCTGCCGGTCCAGTTCTGGAAATCGGTCAGTTCTTCTTTCGGCTTCTGGGTGAACAGGTTGTAGGCGATGCGTACGGTCAACTGGTCGTCTTTGGCCAGTTGCTCGATCACCTGGTAATCGTCCGGATAGTTCTGGAAACCACCGCCGGCGTCGATTGCACTGGTCAGGCCCAGGCGATTGAGTTCGCGCATGAACTGGCGGGTCGAGTTGACCTGATATTCCAGCGGCAGCTTCGGCCCTTTGGCCAGGGTCGAGTAGAGAATCATCGCGTTCGGCCGCGCGACCAGCATGCCGGTCGGGTTGCCGTTGCTGTCGCGCACGATCTCGCCGCCCGGCGGGTTCGGCGTGTCGCGGGTGTAACCGGCCACGCGCAGGGCGGCGCGGTTGAGCAGCGCACGGTCGTAGAGGTGCAGGATGAACACCGGAGTATCCGGCGCGGCCTGGTTGATTTCTTCCAGGGTCGGCATGCGTTTTTCGGCGAACTGGAATTCGTTCCAGCCACCCACCACGCGCACCCACTGCGGGGTTGGAGTGCGATCGGCCTGATCCTTGAGCATGCGCAGCGCGTCGGCGAGCGATGGCACGCCCTCCCAGCGCAGTTCGAGGTTGTAGTTCAAACCGCCACGAATCAGGTGCAAGTGCGAGTCGTTGAGGCCAGGGATGACGCAGCGGCCCTTCATGTCGACCACTTGTGTGGCGCTGCCCTTGAGGGCCATGGCCTCGGCATCGTTACCGACGGCAACGAAGCGGCCGTCCTTGATCGCCACCGCACTGGCCAGTGGTTTTTCCCGGTCGACGGTATGAAATTGGCCATTGAATAAAATCAGATCGGCGCTCATCGCAGTTCCTCAAGCAAAAGTGAAAAGAAGCAAACCCCGCTCAACGCGGCGAGGTCTCTTGGGAATCGAGGTGTTCATGGGCCTGACTGGCTTCCAGCCACGGGGTGAACAAACGGGTGACCGGTGGCATCACCACGTAGACCACAGAAAGGACGATGGTCAGGGTGATCAGGAACGTGGCGACCACGTAGTTGGACAGAAGCGGATGCAGCGCCAGCAACGGGCCCCAGATCAGCGGCACCAGCAGGGTGTGCGGCAGAATCACCAACAGCGTGACGACCGCCTGCTTCCAGCGCGGCGGTGGCGAGCCGGCTTCGGCCAGCGGTGTGAACCAGAATTCATTGACCGGCGCGACTTCGGTCTGATCACCGTCAGCCAGCATCGGTGCGGCTTCAGCCACCAGCGCCTGACGCTCGGAGGATTCCAGCCAGCCCTGCATCGCTTCGGTGGAGCTGAAGCGCAATACGCACGTGTAAAAATCCAGACGCCCGCGCTTGCCGCGCACCACGTCCACCCCCAGATGCCCTTCGCGCTGCCCGGCAACGCGCACGATGTTGCGCAGCCATGCTTCATACGCCGATTCGAAACCGGCCTTGACCGAGTGTTTGATGATCAACGTGACGGTCTCATCGGCCCCCGGTGCTTGTGAATTGAGGACTTCAGGCATAACGCAGCACTCCGGGCAAACGAACAGGAATCGCCAGCCGTCCGGGCCCGGCGATCAATACGGTGGTGAAAAGAATCAACAGCAACCAGCCGAACTGCCCTTCGGCCACACTCCATTGCGGGTGCACGACCAGCAGCGCCACGAGCAGTACAAAGAGAATAGGCAGGCAGGCCAAACGCGCCAGCACACCGGCGACGATCAGCAACGGGCAGAGGACTTCGGCGAAGATCGCCAGGATCAGCGTCAGGTGGGCGCCGAGGTGGAACGGGTCTTCGATCAGTTGCAGCTGCGCGGTGAAGTCCAGCAGCTTGGGCAAGCCGTGCACCCACAACAGAAACAACCCGCCGCTGACCCGCAGGAACAGCAACCCGATGTCGCGCGCCTGTTCATCCCTCGTAGCAATCATGACCCGACCCTTTGAATGTCATTGACGGGAATCATGCCAAGGCCGGGGCGGAAGAAATTGGATGGGTGTGCTTAGTTGCTTTTCAGGTCACTGACGTTCTGCTGCCAGCCACAAACAATGTGAGAGTGAGCCTGCTCGCGAAGGCGTCAGGCCAGTCACATCCACACTCACATCCACACTCACTGACACACCGTATTCGCGAGCAGGCTCGCTCCCACAGGGATTGACGGCGTGCGCTCAATATGCAGACCGCCACAAACACAGTGTGGGAGTGAGCCAGCTCGCGAAGGCGTCGGGTCAGTCACATCCACGTTGACTGACACACCGCATTCGCGAGCAGGCTCGCTCCCACAGGGATTGGCGGCGTGCGCTCAATATGCAGACCGCCACAAAAACAGTGTGGGAGCGAGCTTGCTCGCGAAGGCGTCGGGTCAGTCAGATCCACACTAACTGACACACCGCATTCGCGAGCAGGCTCGCTCCCACAGGGTTTGGCGGCGTGCGCCCAATATGCAGACCGCCACAAAAACAGTGTGGGAGCGAGCTTGCTCGCGAAGGCGTCGGGTCAGTCAGATCCACACTAACTGACACA
>NZ_QFZZ01000011.1 GCF_005233515.1 Pseudomonas sp. CFBP13508 | reverse complement strand
CCTCGATGATCAGTCGAGAACTATCGCTCCTGACGGAGCGTTAGTCGAGATACAAGGAGCTGCCGAAGGCTGCGATCTTTTGATCTGGCTTTTGCTCTTGCTTCGGCTCTGGCTTTTGCTCTTGCTTCGGCTCTGGCTCTTGATCTGGCTGTGGCTTTTGATCTGGCCTTTGATTTGGCTTTTTGATCTTTTGCCCCGGCGACAGGCTTCGTTACGGGACTGATTCGGAGACCAAACCGCCAGCGGCAGCACCCGCGATAAGGGATATGTCCCCAATCAAAATCCTTTGCCCGTCCCCACCACGTCGACTCTGAGCTGGCGCGTTTCATGCAAGTGCCCCGCAAATCGCCATAAAACGAGCGCTCGTGGTCTTTCCAGCGGCGCCCGGTCCGGCAGAAGGTTTAGCCAGAAGGCCTGCAACGCTCAAGAAAGCTGTGCGCAGCCCGGTGACGTACGAGAGGGGAGACGATGAAGGCAGTTATTTTGGCGGGTGGCCTCGGCACGCGCATCAGTGAAGAGTCGCACCTCAAGCCCAAGCCGATGATCGAGATCGGCGGCAAGCCAATTCTCTGGCACATCATGAAGCAGTATTCCGCTCACGGGATCCACGACTTCGTCATCTGCCTGGGCTACAAGGGCTACGCGATCAAGGACTTCTTCGCCAACTACTTTCTGCACACCTCCGATGTCACTTTCGACATGCGCAACAACCGCATGGACGTCCATCAAAACTACAGCGAGCCGTGGAGTGTGACCCTCATCGACACCGGCGAGGAAACCATGACCGGTGGCCGCCTGTTGCGGGCCGCGCGTTATCTCAAGGATGAAGAAGCGTTCTGCTTCACCTACGGCGACGGTGTTTCCGACATCAACATTGCCCAGCTTGTCGATTACCACAAAGCCCACGGCCGCCTGGCGACCGTCACTGCCGTGCAGCCGCCAGGCCGTTACGGCGCGCTCGAACGCCAGGGCGATCAAGTGCTGGGCTTCACCGAAAAACCCCGTGGTGACGGTGGCTGGATCAATGGCGGTTTCTTCGTGCTTTCGCCAAAAGTACTGCCCTACATCAGCGATGACAGCACCACCTGGGAAGCCGAGCCTTTGGCCCGTCTGGCGCAGGACGAACAACTCAAGGCCTTCGAACACGAAGGTTTCTGGCATCCGATGGACACCCTGCGCGACAAGAACCATCTCGAAGCGCTGTGGCAGAGCGGGGAGGCCCCATGGAAGCAATGGGCTTGAATGCGGATTTCTGGCGTGGCAAACGCGTCCTGGTCACTGGGCACACCGGTTTCAAGGGCAGTTGGCTGACCCTGTGGCTGCAAAGCCTCGGCGCGCAAGTCAGCGGTTTTTCCCTGGACCCATCGACCGAGCCGAGTCTGTTCGAACTGGCGCGCGTGCACGAAGGCATCAATGATCAACGCGGCGATTTGCGCGATCTCGGCGCCTTGCTCGAAATCATTGCCGAGACCGAGCCGGAAATTGTTCTGCATCTCGCCGCCCAGCCCTTGGTACGCGAGGGCTATCGCGATCCGCTCGGCACCTATTCCAGCAACGTCATGGGCACGCTGAACCTGCTCGAAGCGATTCGTCAGATCGGCGGCGTGCGTGCCTGCGTGCTGGTCACCACCGACAAGGTCTACGCCAACAAGGAATGGCTGTGGCCGTACCGCGAAGACGAAGCGCTCGGCGGCCACGATCCTTACAGCAGCAGCAAAGCCTGCTGCGAATTGCTCGCGCAGTCCTATGCCGCGTCGTTTTTCCCGGCGGACAAACATGCCGAACATGGTTTGGCCCTGGCGACCGCACGCGCCGGCAATGTGCTGGGCGGCGGTGATTTTGCCCCGGAGCGACTGATTCCCGACGTACTGAAAGCCTGGACTGCCGACGAGCCGGTAACCCTGCGCTATCCGCAAGCCGTGCGCCCTTGGCAGCACGCGCTGGAGCCGCTGGCCGGTTATCTGCAACTGGCTGCCGCGCTTTACGAATACGGCCCGGAATACGCCGGTGCGTGGAACTTCGGCCCCGGTGAGGCGGACATGTGCAGCGTCGGCGAAGTGGTCGAACTGCTCGCCAGCCGTTGGCCGCAGGCCCGTGGGCTGCGTATCGAACCGAGTGAATTGCACGAAGCCGGTCTGCTGCGTCTGGACAGCAGTCGTGCGCGACAGGTGCTCGGCTGGCAGCCGCGCTGGTCGTTGCAAGCGTGCCTTGCGCAGACCCTGGATTGGCACTTGGCGTGGCAGAACGGCGATGACATGCGCGCCGTGACTCTGGGCCAATTGAATCTGTACCGAGGCGCGCTGTGAGCGAGTTTTCCCTGCAAGCGTTGCCATTGGCCGGCCTGTTCAGCGTTCAGCACAAACGTTTCGAAGACCAGCGCGGGCACTTCGCCCGGTTGTTCTGCGAGGGCAGCCTGAGTGCGTTCGGCAGCGCGTTTCACATTCGCCAGATCAACCATTCCTGTACCCGCGAGAAGGGCAGTGTGCGTGGCCTGCATTATCAGAATGCCAACGCCCCGGAAGCCAAGCTGATCACGTGCCTGCGTGGCGAAGTCTGGGATGTTGCGGTGGATTTGCGTCCCGAGTCGGAGACGTATCTGCACTGGCACGCCGAGCACTTGAAGGCGGGTGATGGCCGCAGCCTGCTGATTCCGGCCGGTTTCGCTCATGGCTTTCAGACGCTCACTGACGACGCCGAGTTGCTCTATCTGCACAGCGCCGATTACGCGCCGGAGCACGAGGGCGGCTTGTCGGTGAACGATCCACGGCTGGCGATTGCCTGGCCGTTGCCTGTCAATAATTTGTCAGCGCGTGACTCCAGCCATCCCGCGCTTGATCAACACTTTGCTGGAGTGCGTCTATGAATTGCCGTGGGTGCGCCGCACCGCTGAGCCTGCCGCTGATCGACCTCGGCACTTCGCCTCCGTCCAACGCCTACGTGCATGCCGATCGCCTGGAGCAGGCCGAGCAATGGGTGCCGCTCAAAGTCGCGGTGTGCCAGCAATGCTGGCTGGTTCAGACCGAGGACTACACCAGTGCCGACAGCCTGTTCGATGCCGAATACGCCTACTTCAGTTCGTTCTCCAGTACTTGGCTGAATCACGCCGAGCGCTATGTCGCCGAGATGAGCGAGCGTTTCGGTCTGAACGCCGACAGCCGTGTGGTCGAGGTCGCCGCCAATGACGGGTACCTGCTGCAATACGTCGCCGCGCGCGGCATCCCGTGTCTGGGCGTCGAGCCGACCCGCAGCACCGCACAGGCTGCACGGGAAAAAGGCCTGGAGATTCGTGAGCTGTTCTTCGGCCGCGACACCGCCACGCAATTGCGCAGCGAAGGCTGGAGCGCCGACCTGATGGCAGCCAACAACGTGCTGGCCCATGTGCCCGACATCAACGATTTCCTCGCCGGCTTCGCGACGTTGCTCAAGCCGACCGGCGTCGCCACCTTCGAGTTTCCGCAACTGCTGACGCTGATGGCCGGCGCGCAGTTCGACACGCTGTATCACGAACATTATTCCTACCTGTCGCTGACCGCCGTGCAGACCCTGTGCGAGCGCAATGGCCTGGAAGTGTTTGATGTCGGCCAGTTGAGCACCCACGGCGGCTCGTTGCGCGTATTCGTGCAGCGCAAGGACGGCCAGCGCCGCGCTGTCCTCCCGGCAGTTCAGCAACAATTGCAGGCCGAACTCGATGCCGGGGTGAAAACCGCCGAGTACTACGCGACCCTCGCGCCTGCTGCCGAACGCATCAAACATGACCTGCTGCGCTTCCTGTTGCAGGCCAGGGCCGACGGCAAACGTGTGGTCGGTTATGGCGCCGCGGCGAAGGGCAATACCTTGCTCAATTACGCCGGAGTCAAAGCGGATCTGCTGGCCTGGGTGGCCGATGCCAATCCGCACAAGCAGGGCAAGTTCTTGCCGGGCAGCCGCATTCCGATCGTGGCGCCGGCGCAGATCGAAATCGACAGGCCGGACTACGTGCTGGTGTTGCCGTGGAACCTGTTGCCCGAAGTCAGTCAGCAATTGGCGCAGGTGCGTCAGTGGGACGGGCGCTTCGTCATCGCCGTGCCTGAGTTGAAAGTGCTGTGAAGGTTCTGGTCACTGGCGCCACAGGCTTTGTCGGTCGGCATCTGGTTGCCGCATTGCTGGCGCGTGGCTGCGAGATTCGCGCCGTGGCGCGCAACGCAGAAACCGCGCAGGGCATGCCGTGGATCAATGACGTCGAGTTCATCGCAGCAGATATTCACGCGGCCGACCTGAACGTCGTCGCGCTGACCGAAGGCATCGACGCACTCGCGCACCTGGCCTGGCCGGGGCTGCCGAACTATCGGGCGCTGTTTCATTTCGAGCACAACCTGATGGCCGATTACCGCTTTATCAAAAGCGCGGTCGAGGCGGGCGTGCAGCAGGTTCTGGTGACCGGCACCTGCTTTGAATACGGCATGCAAAGCGGCCCGCTCAGCGAAGCAACCGGGCCACGGCCGAGTAATCCCTACGGTCTGGCCAAGCACACGCTGCACCTGTTTCTGCAGAGCCTGCAGCAGGAGCAGCCGTTCACCCTGCAGTGGGCGCGCTTGTTCTACCTGCACGGCGAAGGGCAGAACCCCAACAGCCTGTTGGCCGCGCTGGATCGGGCAATCGATAGCGGCGAGGCATCGTTCAACATGTCGGCCGGTGAGCAGTTGCGCGATTTCCTCGCGATTGAAACCGCCGCGAGTCATCTCGCCGCGATCCTCCATCAGCGCGACTTCGATGGCGTGGTCAACTGTGCCAGCGGCCAGCCGGTGTCGGTGCGTGCGCTGGTCGAACAGCGCTTGCGTGAGCGTGGCGCAACAGTGGATCTGAACCTCGGCCACTACCCGTATCCGACGCACGAACCGCTGGCGTTCTGGGCCGTCACCGAGCGCTTGCAACAGTTAATGGGAGAGTCGCCATGAGGCACGAGTTGTACCGGGCTACCGGCCTGCCAGTGTTGCAGAACCGTACTTTCGCCGATGCCGAATCGGCGCGGGCCTCGGCCAGCGCCGACATGCTGCTGGTGCAGGACGAACGCAGCGGTCTGGTTTTCAACGCCGCGTTCGACGCCGACAAGCTCAGCTATGACGCCGACTATCAGAACGAGCAGGCGCACTCCGGCCAGTTCCAGCAACACCTGAGCGATGTCGAAGGCATCATCGCCAAGCACTTCAAGGGCCAGGAACTGATCGAAGTCGGCTGCGGCAAGGGCTATTTTCTTGAGTTGCTCAAAGGCCTTGGCTATTCGATCACCGGCATCGACCCGGCTTACGAAGGCGAAAACCCTGACGTGATCAAGGCGCCGTTTACGCGCGGTCTCGGCTTGTCGGCCGATGCCATCGTGTTGCGTCATGTGCTGGAGCACATTGAGGACCCGGTGAGCTTTCTGGCCGTGATCGCCGAAGCCAATCAGGGCGGGCAGATCTACATCGAAGTGCCGTGCCTGGACTGGATCCTTGAGCACAAGGCGTGGTTCGACCTGTTCTACGAACACGTCAACTATTTCCGCCTCGATGACTTGCGCCGGATGTTCGGCACGGTGCATGAGGCCGGGCATCTGTTCGGTGGCCAGTATCTGTACATCGTCGCCGATCTGTCGACGTTGCGCCTGACCCCGGAGCAACCGGTGGCGCGCCTGGCCCTGCCGGAAGATTTCAGCGCCAGCCTCGACCGCGCTGTGCAGATCATCCGCTCGGCGCCTGCACAGGGTTCGGCGATCTGGGGCGCCTCGTCAAAAGGCGTGATCTATTCGCTGTTCCTGCAACGCGCCGGCGTCGCGGTCGATCGCGTGATCGATATCAACCCGGCCAAGCAGGGGCGTTATCTGCCCCTGAGCGGTGCGCGAGTGTCATCGCCGCAAGAGGCGATGGATGCGCTGCCCGAAGGCGCGCACCTGTTTGTGATGAATTCCAATTACCTCGAAGAGATCAAGCGGATGACCGGTGGACGCTACGTCTATCACGCCGTCGACAGCGCTTCGTTCCAGTGACCCTTGAGATGACCGACATGACCGACAACAGCATCAACCAGGCTTTTGAAGCCGAGTGCCGCGAGCAGATCGCCCAACAGGGTGACGACCAGAAACTGACCGGCCTGGCCCGGGATTTCTTCAACGAATCGGCCAAGCACAAATACAGCTACCACTTCTCGTGGATGGGCCGCCCGATCATCCAGCTGCCGCAAGACATGATGGCGATGCAGGAGATCATCTGGCAGGTCAAGCCGGACCTGGTCATCGAGTGCGGTATTGCCCACGGCGGTTCGATCATCTACTACGCCTCGCTGCTGGAGTTGCAAGGCCACGGTGAAGTGCTGGGCATCGACCTCGACATTCGTCCGCACAACCGCGAAGCCATCGAAAGCCACCCGATGGCCAAGCGCATCAAGATGATCGAAGGTTCGAGCATCGACCCGGCCATTGCCGCTCAGGTGCAGGCCGCCGCCAAAGGCAAGAAAGTCATTCTGGTTCTCGACTCCAACCACACCCACGACCACGTGCTCGAAGAGCTGCGCCTCTACGCGCCGCTGGTGTCGGTCGACAGCTACTGCGTGGTCATGGACACCGTGGTTGAAGACATGCCGGCCGACTTCTTCCCGGATCGTCCATGGGGCCCGGGCGACAACCCGAAAACCGCCGTGTGGAAGTACCTGGAAGAGAACCGGGACTTCGAAATCGACCAGCAATTGCAGAACAAATTGCTGATCACCGTGGCGCCGGACGGCTACCTGCGTCGCGTCCGTTAATTCGCAACATTTACCCAGCGTTGTTTCGGCGAGTCGCCGGTTGTGGAGAGAAGTTATGCAAGGCAAGTACAGTTCTGAACGATCGCTCAGCGAGCTGTTGACCGTGGTGCTGATTACGCATAATCGGCCGGCGTTCCTGCGCCGGGCAGTCAAGTACTACAGCAGCTTGCCCTGCAGGATCATGGTGCTGGATTCCACGCCGGAACGGCCGGAAGACGATTTTTCCGCCGTCGATTATCACCACGTGCCGCAGTTCGCTTACTGGGGCATGCAGGCGAAGCTGGCCTATGGCGTGGAGCAGTTGACCACGCCGTACATGGTGCTGGCAGCCGATGACGATTTCATTCTGCATGACTCGCTCGCCGAGTCCGTGGACTTCCTGCAGGCCAACCCCGATTACGGCATGTGCCACGGCTATTGCCTGATGTACCTGACGCTGGCCGGTGGGGTGAATTACTACCGTCGTGACAAGAAGGTCCAGGAGGACTACGCGTCCGACAGTGCGCAGGAACGCGTCATCGATTACATGAGCCAGTACATCCCACCGTTCTACGCGGTGACCCGTACCGACCTGATGAAAACCTGGCACTCCTCTCTGCCGCCGGGGACGAATTTCCAATGGCAGGAAATCGGTCACGTCTACTTCCTGCTGGCCAATGCCAAGGCGCGGATCCTGCCGACACCGTATGTCGTGCGCGAGATCAACTATGGCACGTCCGAGCACAGCACCGACGTCTATCACTCGCTGACCTACGTCGATGCGAAATCGGTGGCCGAGCGCGAGGCGTTCGCCGATTTGCTCGTGTCGTTGCCTTCCGCTATCGAGGGGCTCGATGCCAGGCAAACCAAGGCCTTCGTCCTCGAAAGCTTCCAGGCGATGGCCGACTGTCTGAAGTCCAATCGTTCGCTGACCGCCGAACTGATTTTCGAGTCCACCTGGAACCAGGAACTGAAGCTGCCGGATCGTCGTTTCGGGCCTCTGCAATACGTCGAAATGCCGTTCTACAACCAGGCGTTCTTCGATCGTCTGGAACAGTTCGAATTCATGCTGCACGCCATGCCCGCCGGCCGTGTGCAACTGGAAGGGCTGGAAGGAATCTGGACGCGTCAGGCGCACCTGTTGCAGGCGCGCAACAACGATACGCCGGAGAGTGTGGTTGACCGGCTGTGGCAAGCACATGACCTGAACGCGTTCAACCAGGTGGTTGCCAAGCGTCTGGCTGCGCAGTTGCAAGTGCTTGGTGACGAGGCGGCGGCGCAAGCCATGCATGAATGGATCGCCCGCCTCGAGGCGCTGACGGTCGATGATCATCAGGCCAGCTTCGACAAAATGAAATCCGGCCGTCTTCTGCAATGGCTGGCTGCGCGCGCGCCCGCCATCGAGCAGCTCGAGTCGATCAGCCAGCACTTGGCGGCTGATGGCGGTGGCCCGCAATTCGGCATCTTCCTGCTTGATCTGGACAACGACATCGACAAGCTGCAAGTGTCGCTCGACAGCTTGCTCGAGGGACACTGCAAAGCCTTCAGGATTGTTGTGTTCACCACCGGTGAAGCACCAGCGGCGACCACTGCGCAGAACACCCTGCACTTTGTCCGCGTCACGCCCGGCAACGTCGTCGACAAACTTAACCAGAGCGCCCAGCAGTCGCCAAGCGACTGGCTGATGCTGGCTGAGGCGGGGGATCTGTTCACCGCCAGCGGCCTGTTGCGCGCCAGCCTTGAGCTGATCGGCGCCCAAGGTGTGCGTGCGGTGGCCACCGATGAAATCCAGCGCAAGGAAAACGGCGCACTGGTCGACGTATTCCGCCCCGGTTTCAACCTGGATCTGCTGCAAAGCGTGCCGTCGCTGATGGCGCGGCACTGGCTGATCCGTCGTGAAGTCCTGCTCGAGGCCGGTGGCTATCAGGCCGACTTCAGCAAGGCGCTGGAATTCGATCTGTTGCTGCGCATCATCGAACAGGGCGGCCTCGACGGCCTCGCGCATCTCGACGAGCCGCTGCTGATTACCGAGCAGGCGCCTCTGGAAGAAAACGCCCATGAGCGTCTGGCGCTGCTGCGTCACTTGGGCAATCGCGGTTACAAGGCCAAAGTCACATCGACAACGCCGGGCACCTGGCAGATCGATTATCGCCACACCGAACAGCCACTGGTGTCGATCATTGTGCCGGTCATCGATGATCTGCCGGTGCTGCGTCGCTGCCTCGAAGGCGTGTTGCTGCGTACTCGCTACAGCCGCTACGAAGTGCTGCTGGCAGCCAACGCCAACCAGTCGGCAGAGGTCAACGACTGGCTGGGCACGCTGCGCCATGCCAAGGTCAACGTGTTGCGTGCCGACCAGCCGCTGAGCGAAGTTGCCTTGTTCAACGCCGCCAGCGAGCAGGCGCAGGGTGAATACCTGGTGCTGCTGGCGGCGGACAGCGAAGTGGTCAATCCGAACTGGATCGATTCGCTGCTCAACCATGCCCAGCGTCCGGAAGTCGGTATCGTCGGCGCCAAACTGGTCGATCGTGACGGCAAGGTTGCCCAGGCCGGTCTGATTCTCGGCCTCAACGACGGTGTGGGTTCACCCTTCATCGGCGAGAAACACAAGGCTGAGGGCTACATGCAGCGTCTGGCTGTCGAGCAGAATTACTCGGCCGTTTCCAAGGTGTGCCTGATGGTTGGCAAAGAGCTGTTCAATGCCCTTGGCGGCCTCGACGAAGCGACCTTCGCCGACGGCTATGGCGATGTCGACCTGTGCCTGAAGGCCGGTCAGGCCGGTTACCTCACCGTGTGGACGCCACTGGTGCAGGTGCTGCATACCGGCGAGCTGCCGAAGGCGCCAGCGGCACTGGCGGCACTGCGCGAAAAATGGCCCGACGCGTTCGCCCAGGATCCGGCGTACAACGCCAACCTGGCCCTGAGCGGCAAAGGTTTCACTCTGGGCGAAAACGCCTCGATCAATTGGGCGCAGTTGCTCGCCTGAGCAGGCCGGACAGGAATCACAACATGTTCAACGGACAATCGATTTTCATCTCCGGCGGCACCGGCTCGTTCGGCCGTAACTTCATCCGCCGGCTGCTCGAGCAGTACCAGCCCAAGCGCGTGGTGGTGTTCTCCCGCGACGAGCTGAAGCAGTACGAAATGCAGCAGACGTTCAACGCGCCGTGCATGCGTTATTTCATCGGTGACGTGCGCGACGCCGATCGTCTGCGTCAGGCCATGCGCGGCATCGATTACGTGGTGCACGCTGCTGCGTTGAAGCAGGTGCCGGCGGCGGAATACAACCCGACCGAATGCATCCGCACCAACGTCAACGGCGCGGAAAACATCATCGCTGCGGCGATCGATAACGGCGTAAAGAAAGTCGTCGCGCTGTCCACCGACAAGGCGGCCAGCCCGATCAATCTGTACGGCGCGACCAAGTTGCTTTCGGACAAATTGTTCGTCGCCGCCAACAACATTGCCGGTGAACAGCAGACCCGATTCGCCGTGGTGCGCTATGGCAACGTGGCGGGATCGCGCGGTTCCGTGGTGCCGTTTTTCAGCAAGCTGATCGCTGACGGCGCGCAAGAATTGCCGATCACCGACGAGCGCATGACCCGCTTCTGGATCACCCTCGATCACGGCGTGCAGTTCGTCCTCGACAGCTTCGCGCGGATGCACGGCGGCGAAGTGTTCGTGCCGAAAATTCCGTCGATCCGCATCGTCGATCTGGCGCGTGGCATGGCCGAGCATCTGCCGCACAAGAACGTCGGCATCCGTCCTGGCGAGAAGCTGCACGAGCTGATGGTGCCGCTGGACGATGCGCGAATGACGCTGGAGTTCGAGGATCACTACACGATTCAGCCGTCGATTCGTTTTACCAGCGTCGACGTCGATTTTGCCGTCGATAAACTTGGCGAGCGCGGCCATGCGGTGGGCGAGGATTTCGAGTATCGCTCGGACACCAATCCGCATTTCCTTTCGGTCGGGCAGATCGCCGATCTGCACGCGAAGCTGTCGGTATGATCCCTTACGGTCGGCAAAGCCTTGATCAGGCGGACATCGATGCGGTGGTCGAAGTCCTGCAATCGGACTGGCTGACCCAGGGGCCGACCATCGAACGCTTCGAGCAGGCGATGGCCGAGCGCTGTCAGGCCGATTTCGGCGTGGCGGTGTGCAATGCCACGGCGGCGCTGCACATTGCCTGTCTGGCTGCTGACTTGGGGCCGGGCGATCGCTTGTGGACCTCGCCGAATACCTTTCTGGCTTCGGCCAACTGCGGGCGCTATTGCGGCGCCGAGGTCGATTTCGTCGACATCGATCCACTGACCTGGAACCTCGACGCCTTTGCCCTTGAAGCGAAGCTCGAACAGGCCGAGCGCGACGGCACGCTGCCCAAAGTCCTCGTCGCCGTCGCGTTCTCCGGGCAGAGCTGCGATATGCGCAAGATTGCCGACCTGGCGGTGCGCTACAACTTCACCGTGATTGAAGACGCCTCCCACGCAGTGGGCGCGAGCTACGCCGGCCGCCCGGTCGGTTGTGGCGAATTTGCGGCGATGACGGTGTTCAGTTTTCACCCGGTGAAAATCATCACCAGCGCCGAGGGCGGCATGGTCCTGACCAATCGCCCGGCGCTGGCCGAACGCCTGCGACGCCTGCGCAGCCATGGCATGACCCGCGATCCAGAGCACATGACCGAACCCAGCCACGGGCCGTGGTATTACCAGCAGATCGAGCTGGGGTTCAATTACCGGATCACCGATCTGCAAGCGGCGCTGGGCCTGTCGCAACTGGGCAAACTGGATGAGTTTGTCGCACGTCGCCGGGAACTGGCCGCGCGTTACGATCAACTCCTCGCTTACCTGCCACTGACCTTGCCAAGTGCGCAGCCAGAAGCCGAATCAGCGTGGCATTTGTACGTCGTGCGCGTGCAGGCCGAGCGCTGCAATCTCAGCCATCGCCAGGTGTTCGAAGGTCTGCGCGCCGCTGGTATCGGCGTGAATCTGCACTATATTCCGGTGCATCTGCAGCCGTACTATCGCGAGCTGGGTTTCGCCGAGGGCGATTTCCCCGAGGCCGAGCGCTATTACGCCGAGGCGATCAGCTTGCCGCTGTTCCCTTTGCTCAGCGAGGCACAACAGGATCAGGTGGTCGAGCAACTGCGGCTGCTGCTGCTTGAGGAGTAAGGCACCGTGAGCTGCGTCGCGATCATCCCCGCCCGTGGTGGCAGCAAGCGCATCCCGCGCAAGAACCTCAAGCCGTTCGATGGCGTGCCGATGATCGTGCGTTCGATTCGCACGGCGCTGGAGTCAGGGCTGTTCGACGCCGTGGTGGTCAGCACCGACGATGATGAAATTGCCGACGTCGCGCGGGCAAATGGCGCCGAGGTGCCGTTCATGCGACCGGTCGATCTTGCCGATGATTTCACCGGCACCGCTGCGGTGATCGTGCATGCCTTGCAGCAATTGCCGACGTTCGATTACGCCTGTTGTGTATACGCGACTGCACCGTTGTTACAGGCGCGTTATCTGCGTCAGGGTCTGGATTTGCTCAAGCAGCATCCGCACAAGTCTTTTGCCTTTTCGGTGTGCGGCTTCGGCTTCCCGGTGCAGCGCGCACTGACCCTCGACGAGGAGGGCGCGTTGACGTCTTTGTACCCCGAATTTCGTACGACCCGTTCGCAGGATCTGCCCGAAGCGTTTCAGGACGCCGGGCAGTTTTACTGGGGCCGCAGCGAAGCCTGGTTGCGTGGCGAGACGCTGTTCTCGCCAGCCAGCCTGCCGGTGATCCTGCCGCGTCATCTGGTCCAGGACATCGACACGCCCGAGGACTGGCAACGCGCCGAATACCTGTACGCCGCGCTCAAGGCCGGCGGAGAACTGCAATGAGAGTGCTGATTCGCGCCGACGCCTCGCCGACCATCGGCAGCGGCCATATCGCCCGCTGCCTGACACTGGCGCGAGTGTTGCGCAGGCAGGGCAGTCATGTTGCGTTTGCCTGTCGGCGTTTGCCGGGGCATCGACTCGAAGCCTTGAATGCCGAAGGCTTCGAGACCTTCGCGCTGCCCGAGCGCTATCGCGATGAAGACCCGCTGCAGGCCATCGAATCGATGTTGCCGTGGCAGTTCGATATTGATGCACTGGGCCTGCTGCTGGACGGGCAGGCACCGTTCGACTGGATCATCGTCGACCATTATGGCCTTGATCATCACTGGCAAACCGCTGCCCGGCGCTGGGCGCACCGAATCGCCGCCGTGGATGATCTGGCCACGCGGCGCTACAGCGTCGATCTGTTGCTCAATCAGAACCTCTCTGGCTTGAGTGAAAACTACGCGCCGCTGCTGCCGCCAGGCTGTCGCACCTTGCTCGGCCCGCGCTACGCCATGCTGCGTGAAGAATTCAACTGCGAGGCCATCGAGATCAGACCGAAGGCGCGCCGGGTGCTGGTGAATTTCGGCGGGTTCGACGCGGCGATGCAGACGCATCGCGCGATGCTCGCCCTCGCTGATTTCACTCAATTGCAGGTGGATTTCGTCGCTGGCGCCGACAACCCGGCATGGACGCAGATGCAGGCGTTGGCCGAGATGCGGCCGAACTGGCGCCTGCACAGTTTCGTCAGCGATTTTCATCAGCGCATGACTGAAGCGGATCTGTTTATCGGCGCCGGCGGTGGCACCAGTTGGGAACGCGCGGCGCTGGGTTTGCCGACGATCTGCATCGCCGTGGCGAACAATCAGCAGGCCAACGGCGAAGTCATGGCCGCCGCCGGCGCGCATGTATTCATGGGCGCCCGCGAGCAGGTCAGCGTCGAGCAGCTGCGCGATGCGGTTGGCTTTGTCGTGGACAATTATTTTCTGCGCCAGAGCCTCGCCGAGCGTTCGCGGCAACTGGTCGACGGCCGTGGTGCCGAGCGCGTGGCGGCGGCGCTGGCCGGTGCGGTGCTCAAGCTGCGCCCGGCGACGCTGGACGATGCGCAGTTGCTGTTCGATGGGCGCAATGCCGAAGCAGTGCGGCGCTGGTCGCTGGAAACCGGCGTGATCGATTGGGCGCAGCATCTGAACTGGCTGACAGCGACCCTGCGCAATCCGCAACGGCTGCTGTTGATCGCCGCGGCGGATGACGGCCCGGTCGGGGTGCTGCGCTACGACTTGCGCGGGTTCGAAGCCGAAGTGTCGATCTATCTGCTGGAGGGGCGTTTCGGCCTCGGTTGGGGCAGGGCAGTGCTCAGCCGTGGCGAGGCGTTTGTTGCTGCGCACTGGCCGCAATTAACACGCATCACTGCGCGGGTCATGCCCGCCAACCAGTCCTCATTGAAAGTCTTTCGCGACGCCGGGTTCACTCAAGAGACCTGCGCGTTCAGCCGTGTTCTGAAGGATCACCCGCATGTCTAGTTTCAAGATTGGTCACCACAGCATCGGTGCCGATGCGCCGCCGTTCATCATTGCCGAGATGAGCGGCAACCATAACCAGTCCCTCGACGTCGCTCTGCAAATTGTCGAGGCTGCTGCCAGGGCCGGGGTGCATGCCTTGAAGCTGCAAACCTACACCGCCGAGACCATGACCCTGGATTTGGCCGAGGGTGAATTCTTCATCAAGGATCCGGGCAGTCTGTGGGCCGGCACGTCGCTCTACGATCTCTACGAAAAAGCCCACACACCGTGGGAATGGCACGCGCCGATTTTTGCTCGGGCCAAGGAACTGGGGATGCTCGCCTTCTCGACGCCGTTCGATGACAGCGCGGTGGATTTTCTCGAAAGCCTCGAGGTGCCGGCGTACAAGATCGCCAGTTTCGAAAACACCGATCTGCCGCTGATCCGTCGTGTCGCGGCTACGGGCAAACCGCTGATCATCTCCACCGGCATGGCCAGCATCGCTGAACTGGATGAAACCGTGCGTGCCGCACGCGAGGCCGGGTGCAAGGATCTGGTCTTGCTCAAGTGCACCAGCACTTATCCAGCGACGCCACTCAACAGCAATGTGCGTACGATCCCGCATCTGCGTGAGTTGTTTGGATGCGAGGTCGGGCTGTCGGACCACTCGATGGGCGTCGGCGTATCGGTAGCGGCGGTGGCGCTCGGGGCGACTGTCGTGGAGAAGCATTTCACCCTCGACCGTTCGGCCGGAGGCGTCGACGCGAGTTTTTCCCTTGAGCCTGCGGAGCTGGCCAGTCTGGTCGTCGAAACAGAGCGTGCCTGGCAGGCCATGGGGCAGGTGCATTACGGCGTCACCGAGGCCGAGCGCAAGTCGCTGGTCTATCGCCGCTCGCTGTATGTCACCGCTGACATGGCCGCCGGTGAAGCCTTTACCGGCGACAATCTGCGCGCCATTCGCCCCGGTCTCGGTCTGCCGCCCAGGCACACCGAAGCCGTCCTCGGACGCCGTGCGCGCACCGCGATCAAGCGCGGTACGCCGCTGGACTGGTCGCTGGTCGAATAGGCCAATCTGCCATCGATTCGGCAAAATAGCGTGACCTGCGAGTCATAACGCGCATCTTCACTGTATTGTATTGACCGGGGAGATGGCGCCTGGCCCGTTTTGCGGTTCCAGTGATAGCCCTTTGCGCTTCCCGTGGCTGCCCGTTGTGGCGGCCGTTTTCTGTTTGTCGGCGCCCCTCGAATCCTTGCGAGCGGTGGTTTTGGGCTGTTTTTTATTGGGAAGCCGTAATGATTGGCATAAAAAGCATTGCGAGCTACGTTCCTGTAGCCGGCGTGGACAATTACGCACAAGGTGCAAAATTCGAAAAGGATGAAGAGTTCATCCTTGGCAAGATCGGTTCGGCGTTCCTGCCGCGCAAAGACGCTGAGCAGGAAACTTCCGATCTGTGCGTGGAAGCGGCCAATGCGCTGTTTGCCAGCAATCCTGAACTGAAGCGTGAATCGATCGATGCCTTGATTGTCGTCACTCAAAACGGTGACGAAGAAGGCCTGCCGCATACCGCTGCCATCGTTCAGGACAAGCTCGGCCTGCCGACCAATGTCGCAGCGTTCGATATCTCGTTGGGCTGCTCCGGTTACGTCTACGGCATCTACGCGATCAAGGGCTTCATGGAAGCCGCCGGCCTGAAGAATGGCCTGCTGATCACCGCTGACCCGTACTCGAAAATCGTTGACCCGGAAGACCGTAACACCACCATGCTGTTCGGCGATGCCGCCACTGCAACCTGGATGGGCGAAAACCCGACCTGGGCGCTGGGCAAGGCCAAGTTCGGCACCGACGGTTCCGGCGCACCCCACTTGAAAGTCAGCAACGGCGTGTTCTTCATGAATGGTCGTCAGGTCTTCAACTTCGCTCTGCTGAAAGTGCCGGCGCATTTGCACGAGTTGCTCGACGATTCCAATCTCAAGGCCGATGACATCGACGCATTCTGCATTCACCAGGGCAGCGCGGCGATCGTCGACGCCGTGGCGCGACGCTTCGAAGGCGAGCCGGAGAAATTCATCAAGGACATGGTCGAGACCGGCAATACCGTGTCGTCGAGCATTCCGCTGCTGCTGGAAAAACACGTGCTCGATTCCGACTGGCAGCGCGTTGCGCTGAGCGGTTTCGGCGTCGGCCTGTCATGGGGCTCGGCGATCATCTATCGTCCGTAAGCCCGAGCAAAAAGCACTGATACAAAAATAGCGTTCAAGGTTAACCTTGAACGCTATTTTTTTGCCCGAGAAGGAGCGCGAGGCGCCATGAGCGAGTTTTTCCAAGCCAATGCCGAGGTGTTGCAACGGCGCTGGCCGGCGCTGTTCGAGCGATTGATGGCCGAAGACAGCGCGTCCGTACAGGCCGAACTCGTGCAAGGGCTGGGCTCGACGCTGAGCGTTGAGGGCATTCAGTTGACCAGCCGCCATGACCGTCTGCACGAGGCGCAGATCCAGGCGGCGAGCCTGCCGGAAAAACCGCATCTGCACGTCTATGGCACTGGCCTGGGCGACTTGCCCGGTGTGCTGCTTGAGCGCGCGGGGCTGGAGCGCCTGTACGTGCACATTCTCAACGGCGCGCTGTTCGCGCTGGTGCTGCAACTGCTCGATCAGCGCCAGTGGCTGGAAGATCCTCGGGTCGAACTGTTTTACGCCGGTGATCACCCGGACTTTTTCACGCCGTTTTTTGCCCTGCCGGCCGAGATGCTATTGGCCGACGACTTCAATGCGAAGATTCGCGACCGGCTGATCAATGAAGTACACCTGACGTTCAACAATCGCGATTTCGATCCGCAGTCACCGGAAATCCGGCAGCGCTTGCAGCAATGCCTGCCGGTGTTGCTTGGCGATGCCGATGTGGCGCAATTATTCGGCAGTTGCGCTGGGCGGGAAGTCTATGTGATCGCCACCGGGCCGACGCTTGAACAGCATTTCGAGCGTCTGGCGGCGATCCGTCAGCGTACCGAGCGGCCGTTGTTCATCTGCGTTGATACAGCCTATCGGCCGTTGCGTGAACACGGCATCGTGCCTGACGTGGTGGTAAGTATTGATCAGCGCATCGGCTTTCGGCATCTGCCCTTCGAGACGTCTGACGGCATTACGCTGGTGTACCTGCCGATGAGCGACCCGCAGGTATTGAAGGCATGGAAGGGCAAGCGCTATGGCGGCTACTCGGCCAGCCCGATCTACAGCGACCTGCGGGAACAGTATCCACGCGGTGAGCTGCACGTCGGCGGCAGCGTGATTCATCCGGCGGTGGATCTCGCAGTGAAAATGGGCGCCGGGCAAATCACCCTGTTTGGTGCTGATTTCGCCTTCCCGATGAACAAGACCCACGCGGGTTGGGGCGACGGCGATCTGGGCCCGCCGCTGGCCCAGGCGCGGCACTGGGTGCGCGATGGTCACGGTCAGCGCGTCAGCACGCAGCTGAATTTTCGCGGCTATCTGTGTGTGCTCGAGCGTTATATCGCCGCGCATCCGCAGGTCGAATTTCTCAACAGCAGTCGCGCCGGTGCGCTGATCGCCGGTACCGCATTCAATCCGGAGTTCGTGCAATGAGTGCGCTGAGTCAGAGTCAGGATCAGTGTCGCCGATGCGCGGCGTTGTTTCGCCTGGGGCGTGACGTCGAGGCGGCGCTGACCATGGTCGATGTGTTCGAACAGGCCCAGCAATGTCTGGCGTCTGCCTCAGTGGATATCCAGCAGGCGTGGGCACAGGTGCTCATGCAAATGCTCGATTGTCAGGAGCGCCAGGACTGGTTGGGCCTGGCTGACTATATGGAATACGAACTGGTGGAATTGCTGGAAAGTGTCCGGCGCTGAACCGCTGCGCAGCACTGGCCCGCGGCTTCGCGTTACAGGCGGTTTTATGGCGTCATTTTTTCGCGCTGGATGTGCTGCTAAGTCTTTGTTTTCTCGGGGGTGGCGTGGTGATGGCAAAATTTTTTCAAAAAGCCCTCAAGCAACCTGCAAACCCGACGATAACTATTACGAAGGTTCTCTAGGCCATACCCGGCGGTTGCCAGGGCCGGAAGCCGCAGTACCCAACCAACGAGGAATTCGTCATGGCTTTAACAGTAAACACCAACACCACATCGTTGAACGTTCAGAAAAACCTGAACCGCGCTTCCGACGCTCTGTCCACTTCGATGCAGCGCCTGTCTTCCGGCCTGAAAATCAACAGCGCCAAAGACGACGCCGCTGGCCTGCAGATCTCCAACCGTATGTCTTCGCAGATCCGCGGTAACACCCAGGCCATCCAGAACGCCAACGACGGTATCTCCGTTGCCCAGACCGCTGAAGGCGCTCTGCAAGCTACTACCGACATCCTGCAGCGTATGCGTGAACTGGCTGTTAAAGCCCGTAACGGCACCAACGGTACTGCTGACCAGACCGCTACCAACTCTGAATTCGCTCAGATGTCGGACGAGATCACCCGTATCTCCGCTTCGACCAACCTGAACGGCAAGAACCTGCTGGACGGTTCGGCTGGTACTGTGACCCTGCAAGTTGGCGCAAACACCGGTTCGGCCAACCACATCGACCTGGTACTGAGCTCCAAGTTCGACGCCGTCAGCCTGTCGGTTGGTAGCGGCACTCTGTCCCTGACTGGCGCTACCGTTACTGGTGCTGCTCAGAACATCGACAGCGCGATCACTGCAATCGACGCGGCAATCGCTGCAATCGGTGCAACTCGTGCCAGCCTCGGTGCTTCGCAGAACCGTCTGACCAGCACCATCTCCAACCTGCAGAACATCACTGAAAACACCACCGCTGCCCAGGGTCGTGTACAGGACACCGACTTCGCCGCAGAAACTGCTAACCTGACCAAGCAGCAAACTCTGCAGCAAGCTTCCACTTCGGTTCTGGCCCAGGCCAACCAACTGCCTTCCGCTGTACTGAAACTGCTTCAGTAATTCGGAACAAGTTTGAGCGGGGGAGTGCGCTGGTCGTGCTCTCTCGCTTTTTTACGTTAAGAGGTGATGGGCATGGACATGAGCGTAAAGCTTCACGTGTCTTATCCGGCTCCCAAACCAGTGCCACCGGTTGCTGACAAACCGTCAGAGCTGCCTAAAGTCCAAAAGACTGAAGCACCGGTCGCTGTCAAGGATCAGGATTCGGACAGCGCCAAGTTGAAACTGGCGGTGCAAGAGATCGAAAAGTTCGTCCAGTCGATCAAGCGTAATCTGGAGTTCTCGATTGACGAGCATTCCGGCAAAGTCATCGTCAAGGTGATCGCAAGCGAGACAGGTGAAGTGGTTCGACAGATTCCCTCCGCCGAAGCCCTCAAGCTGGCTGACAGCCTCGCCAACGCAAGTCATGTGTTGTTCGACGCCAAAGTCTGATAAATGGCATGAATAGTGTTTGTTCGTTCTCAGGACGCGGGTAACGGTCAAAAGAATGGCAACAATCTGAAGGGAGATGCACATGGCAAGTCCAATTCTACCGGGTTCCGGACTGGGTTCCGGCCTGGACATCGGTGCGATCGTCACCGCGCTGGTCAACGCCGACAAGTCTGCCAAGCAGACACAGATCGATACGCAGACCAAAACCAACTCGCTGAAGATCTCCGGCGTTGGTTCGCTGAAGAGCGCCCTGGCTGCCTTTCAAAAATCGATGGCTGACCTGAACAAGGCATCGAGCCCGGCTTTCGCCGGTTACACCGCTACTTCCAACTCTCCGACGATTCTCGGTGCAACCTCCGACAGCACTGCTGTTCCGGGCACTTACAACGTGGTCGTGAAGAACCTGGCCACCGGCTCGAAAGTAGCCAGTGCCGCCTTTGCCGGCGGTGCCGCCAGTGCCATTCCGAGTGGTACTCTGAAAATCAGTCAGAATGGCATTGATTACAATGTCGCGATTCCGGCCAATGCCACTTTGCAAAGTACCCGTGACGCGATCAACACCGCGCAGGCCAGCAACGGTATTTCCGCCAACATCGTGACCGACAGTTCCGGTGCGTCGCGCCTGGTGCTGAGCTCCAGCAAGACTGGCGCGGGCATGGACCTGAGCGTCAGCGGCATCGCCGGCCTCGAAATCGACGGCTCGCAGAAAATGGGTGACAACCCGGCGGCCGGCGCATCCGGTACCGTTGGCGAACTGGCCAGCGACGCGACGATTACCATCGATGGGCTGCCTGTTACCAGCAAGACCAACACGGTAACCGGCGCTATCAGCGGTATGACGCTGAACCTGACCGCCGTCAGCCCGGGCGCTCCCGGGGCGCAAACCGCGGCGGTTGTGACTGTGGCGACCAACACCGCAGGCATCCAGACGTCGCTGCAGACGTTCGTCGACTCCTACAACACGTTGAAGAAAACCATCGACGCGCTGTCCAAGGCGACCCCGGACGCGGATGGCAACCTCACCGTTTCCGCTGCGTTCACCGGTGACTCGCTGCCACGCTCGTTGATGGCCGATATCCGTGAACAGCTGACCGAGACCGGTGCAGGCGGCCAGTTGGCGGTGCTGTCGCAGTTGGGTGTCATGACCGACAGCAAGACCGGTTTGCTGGCGCTTGATGCTTCGGTCTTCAACAAGCGTATGGAAACCCCCGGCATGGCCGGTCAGGTTCAGCAGATGTTCACCGGCACCGATTCCAAGAACGGTCTGTTGGCGCGCATGAGCGCTTCGGTGGACCCTTATGTGAAAACCGGCGGGTTGCTCGACCAGCGCAGCTCGAACCTGACCAATCTGGCTTCGAGCCTGCAAAAGCAGCAGACGGCACTGGACTTGCGCGTTGCCAACCTGACGTCGACATTGACGGCCAAGTACAACGCCATGGACTTGCTGGTAGGGCAGATGAAGGCCACGGCGAGCAGCATCACGTCGTTCTTCAGCTCGCTTAACGCTCAGCAGTCCGCGAAGTAACAGTCAGTAACGACAAAAACCCGGCTACGCTTTATCGGCGTGCGCCGGGTTTTTGTCTTTTGATCTAAAGTTTTCGGACCGGTTGGCGATACACTGGTTATACGAGTCAACGTGGCAATGAGGTAGAACATGAACCCGATGTTAGCCCTTCGGCAGTACCAGAAAGTCGGCGCCCATGCGCAGACGTCCGAAGCGAGCCCGCACCGCCTGGTGCAAATGTTGATGGAAGGTGGTCTGGCCCGGATTGCGCAGGCCAAGGGCGCCATCGAGCGCAAGGACATTCCCGGCAAGTGCACGGCGATCAGCAAGGCCATCGGCATTGTCAGTGGCCTGCGTGAAGGTCTCGATCTTGAAAACAATGCAGAGGCACTGGCCGATCTGGATGGCCTGTATATCTACATGATGAAGCGCCTCGCCGAGGCCAACATCAGCAGTGATCCGCGTGTCCTCGATGAAGTGGCCGGCCTGCTGACAACGGTAAAAGAAGGCTGGGACGCCATCGCGCCTGTGCCGGCTCCGCAGTTCTGAAGGAGAGCACCATGAGTCTTGTATTGCAGCGAATTGCCGATACCCGCGAAGCGTTGGTCGGAGCATTGGCCGAACGAAACTGGGAAGCCATTGGTGAGTTGGATCTGGCTTGCCGTTCCTGCATGGAAGACGTCATGGCGGAAGCTTCGCTGGACGAAGTTGCGCTGCGCGACAACCTTGAGGAGCTGCTATTCGTCTACAAGGAGCTTCTTGAGGTGGCAATGGGCGAGCGGCAGGCGATAGCCAACGAGATGTCGCAGATCACCCAAGCGCAAAAGGCTGCAAAGGTTTACCATCTGTTTGGTTGATTAACCGTCAGTTGAACCAGAGATGTGCGCCATAAATTTGACTGTGCACGGTTTTTTGACTTAACTAGTGGCTATTATCAGGTTTAGGGCGTCTACAGGCACAAGGTGTCCTGCAAGCGTCTCGCTTGCCCCATTTTTCGGGCATTGAGTTGACTAGGGAAGTTGCTATTGCATGTGGCGTGAAACCAAAATTCTGCTGATCGATGACGATAGCGTCCGCCGCCGCGACCTGGCGGTGATTCTGAATTTTCTTGGCGAAGAAAATTTACCCTGCGGCAGCCATGACTGGCAGCAGGCTGTCGGCTCTTTGTCGTCTAGTCGTGAGGTCATTTGCGTACTGATCGGGACGGTTAATGCTCCTGGCGCGCTTTTGGGCTTGCTAAAGACACTCGCAACCTGGGATGAGTTCCTTCCGGTTTTGTTAATGGGCGATAATTCTTCCGTTGACCTGCCTGAAGACCAGCGTCGACGCGTCCTGTCGACCCTGGAAATGCCGCCCAGCTACAGCAAATTGCTCGATTCGCTGCACCGCGCCCAGGTCTATCGCGAAATGTACGACCAGGCCCGTGAGCGCGGCCGTCATCGCGAACCCAATCTGTTCCGCAGCCTCGTCGGCACCAGCCGTGCGATTCAGCACGTGCGGCAGATGATGCAGCAGGTTGCCGACACCGACGCCAGCGTGCTGATCCTCGGCGAGTCCGGCACCGGCAAGGAAGTGGTCGCGCGCAACCTGCATTATCACTCCAAGCGCCGCGACGCGCCATTCGTGCCGGTCAACTGCGGAGCGATCCCTGCAGAGCTGCTCGAAAGCGAACTGTTCGGCCACGAGAAGGGCGCCTTCACCGGCGCGATCACCAGCCGTGCCGGGCGCTTTGAGCTGGCCAACGGCGGCACGCTGTTCCTCGACGAAATTGGCGACATGCCGCTGCCGATGCAGGTCAAGCTGCTGCGCGTGCTGCAGGAACGCACCTTCGAGCGCGTGGGCAGCAACAAGACTCAGAGCGTCGACGTGCGCATCATTGCCGCAACGCACAAGAATCTCGAAAGCATGATCGAGATCGGCTCGTTCCGCGAAGACCTCTACTATCGCCTGAACGTGTTCCCGATCGAGATGGCGCCGCTGCGGGAGCGCGTCGAAGACATCCCGTTGTTGATGAACGAACTGATCTCGCGCATGGAGCACGAGAAGCGCGGTTCGATCCGTTTCAACTCGGCGGCGATCATGTCGCTGTGCCGTCACGGCTGGCCGGGCAACGTCCGCGAGCTCGCCAACCTGGTCGAGCGCATGGCGATCATGCACCCGTACGGGGTGATCGGCGTGGTCGAGTTGCCGAAGAAATTCCGCTACGTCGACGACGAAGACGAGCAGATGGTCGACAGCCTGCGCAGCGATCTGGAAGAGCGCGTGGCGATCAACGGCCATACGCCTGACTTCAGCGCCAGTGCACTGCTGCCGCCGGAAGGCCTCGACCTCAAGGACTACCTCGGTGGTCTGGAGCAGGGCCTCATTCAGCAAGCGCTGGACGATGCCAATGGCATTGTTGCCCGCGCCGCTGAACGTCTGCGCATCCGTCGCACGACCTTGGTCGAGAAGATGCGCAAATACGGCATGAGCCGGGCTGGAGGAGACGAACAGGCGGATGATTGACGCCTGTTTTTCAAGCGCTTCATTTATAAGCGGTTTTTTTTAGGCACGGGTATTGCTATAGCCCTCGCAACGTTCCGTTTCACTGACGGTCAGCCAAGCGAGAGAGCCCAATGCCCCAAGCCGCCCAGATCTCTTCTGCCTCCAATATCGTGGGGCAACCCTCGTCCGTAGAGCAGGCAAGTCGTCAGGGACTTGAGCAGGCCTTCCAGCTGTTCAACCAGATGTCGAGCCAGCTGACCGATTCCTACAGCCTGCTCGAAGCGCGGGTCACCGAACTCAAGGGTGAACTGGCGGTTGTCAGTGCCCAGCGCATGCAGGAACTGGCGGAAAAAGAACGCCTGGCCAATCGCCTGCAAAACCTCCTCGACTTGTTGCCCGGCGGCGTCATCGTCATTGACGGTCACGGCCTGGTACGCGAAGCCAATCCGGCCGCCATCGACTTGCTCGGCTCGCCTCTAGAGGGCGAGCTCTGGCGCCATGTGATCGCACGCTGCTTCGCTCCCCGTGAAGACGACGGTCACGAGATCTCCTTGAAAAACGGTCGACGGCTGTCGATTTCCACCCGCTCGCTGGATGCCGAGCCGGGGCAGTTGGTGCTGCTCAACGACTTGACCGAAACCCGTCATCTGCAAGATCAACTGGCACGGCACGAACGTTTGTCTTCGCTGGGGCGCATGGTCGCGTCGCTGGCGCATCAGATTCGCACGCCGTTGTCCGCCGCTTTGCTTTACGCCAGTCATTTGACTGAACAGCAACTGCCAGTGGAAACCCAGCAGCGTTTTGCCGGACGCCTGAAAGAGCGTCTGCACGAACTGGAACATCAAGTCCGCGACATGCTGGTGTTCGCCCGTGGCGAGCTGCCGCTGACCGACCGCCTCACGCCCAGTGCCTTGATGCAATCGCTGCAGGCAGCGGCGCTGACCCACGTGCAGGATCTGCCGATCCGCTGGCAGTGCGACAGCCATGCCGGTGAGCTGCTGTGCAACCGCGACACACTGGTCGGGGCATTACTGAATCTGATTGAAAACGCCATTCAGGCCAGCGCCGGCGAAGCGCGGCTGAAAGTGCATTGCTACACCAGAGGCAACACCCTGCGTCTGTGTGTCAGCGACAGCGGCAGCGGCATTGAGCCGACAGTTTTGGCGCGCCTCGGCGAGCCTTTTTTTACTACCAAAGTCACCGGTACCGGCCTCGGCCTGACCGTGGTCAAAGCGGTAGCCCGTGCGCATCAGGGAGAATTGACCCTGCGTTCGCGAGTCGGGCGCGGCACCTGCGCGCAGGTCAGCCTGCCACTGTTTTCCGCTGCACAGGGAGTTGAATAAACGTCATGGGCATCAAGGTGTTGCTGGTCGAGGATGACCGTTCGTTGCGCGAAGCGCTGGCCGATACGCTGCTGCTCGCCGGCCACGACTATCACGCCGTCGGCAGCGCCGAAGAAGCACTGACGGCGGTCGCGCAGCAAGCCTTCAGCCTGGTGGTCAGTGACGTCAATATGCCGGGTATGGACGGCCACCAGTTGCTCGCGTTGCTGCGCGCACGCCAACCGCAATTGCCGGTGCTGCTGATGACCGCCCACGGCGCCGTCGAGCGTGCGGTCGATGCGATGCGCCAGGGTGCGGCGGATTATCTGGTCAAGCCGTTCGAACCCAAAGCGCTGCTCGATCTGGTGGCGCGACATGCGCTGGGCAGCATTGACGCTGGCGAAGCGGACGGTCCGGTCGCTGTTGAACCGGCCAGTGCGCAGTTGCTTGAATTGGCCGCACGGGTCGCACGCAGTGACTCGACTGTGTTGATCTCCGGCGAGTCCGGCACCGGTAAAGAAGTGCTGGCACGCTATATCCACCAGCAATCGCGGCGGGCGAGCCAGCCGTTTATCGCAATCAACTGCGCGGCGATCCCTGACAACATGCTTGAAGCGACACTGTTCGGTCATGAGAAAGGTTCGTTCACCGGCGCTATCGCCTCGCAGGCCGGCAAGTTCGAGCAGGCGGACGGTGGCACCATTCTGCTCGACGAAATTTCCGAAATGCCCTTGGGCCTGCAAGCCAAGCTCCTGCGCGTTTTGCAAGAACGTGAAGTGGAGCGAGTAGGTGCGCGCAAGCCGATCAGCCTGGACATCCGTGTGGTCGCCACGACCAACCGTGATCTCGCCGGCGAAGTGGCGGCGGGGCGTTTTCGCGAAGATCTGTTTTACCGCTTGTCGGTTTTCCCTCTGGCCTGGCGTCCACTTCGCGAACGCACTGCCGATATCCTGCCGCTGGCGGAAAAGTTGTTGGCCAAACACGTCAATAAAATGAAGCACGCCGCAGCGAAGCTATCACCCGAAGCGCAAGCCTGCCTGACCGCGTACCCGTGGCCGGGCAATGTGCGTGAACTGGACAACGCCATTCAGCGTGCGTTGATTCTGCAGCAGGGCGGCTTGATCCAGCCGCAGGATTTTTGCCTGAACGGTGCGGTGACTTTTGCGCCATTGGCGGTCGCTGCGCCGGTAATTCGTGAGGTGGAAATCGAGGCAGATTCCTCCGGTGCCCTGGGCGATGACCTGCGCCGCCGGGAGTTTCAGATGATCATCGACACCCTGCGCGCCGAGCGTGGTAGGCGCAAGGAAGCTGCCGAAAAGCTCGGCATCAGCCCGCGCACTTTGCGTTACAAACTGGCGCAAATGCGCGATGCCGGGATGGACGTCGAAGGCTATCTGTTCGCCACCTGATCGATGCTGCAAAACATTCCAGATGCTTTTCTCAGAAGGGTGCCCACTAGCTGGCACCCTTGTTGCTAATACCTGTGTACCCGCCGAGTGAGTGTCAAAAAATTGCGGGCCGCCCAAGAGAGTAGACCATGAGCCAAGGTATTGAATTTAATCGGTTGATGATGGACATGCAGGCCATGAAAGTGGATGCCATGTCTGCGCGTAAATCGACTGCCGCTGTCCCTGAAATCGCGGGCAGCAGCTTTTCCGACATGCTCGGTCAGGCGATCAATAAAGTCAGCGATACCCAGCAGGCGTCGACTCAACTGGCCAACGCGTTCGAGATCGGCAAGAGCGGTGTCGACCTGACTGACGTGATGATCGCGTCGCAAAAAGCCAGCGTGTCGTTCCAGGCTCTGACCCAGGTGCGCAACAAGCTGGTCCAGGCTTACCAAGACATCATGCAGATGCCGGTTTAAGGGCGAAATAAGTCATGGCAGAAGCAGTCGCTGATAACGTTCCGGCCAAGGCCACCCCGATCGACGGCAAACCGCCGCTGTTCGGCCTGTCCTTTCTGGAAAACCTTTCCCAGATGACCGTGCTGCGTCAGGTCGGCCTGTTGGTCGGTCTGGCTGCGAGCGTGGCGATTGGCTTTGCCGTGGTGCTGTGGTCGCAGCAGCCGGATTACCGTCCGCTGTACGGCAGCCTTGCCGGCATGGACGCCAAGCAGGTCATGGAAACCCTGGCCGCCGCTGACATCCCTTACAACGTAGAACCCAATTCCGGCGCCTTGCTGGTCAAGGCCGACGACCTGTCCCGTGCGCGGATGAAACTCGCTGCCGCTGGTGTCACTCCCAGCGACGGCAACATCGGTTTCGAAATCCTCGACAAGGAACAGGGTCTGGGCACCAGCCAATTCATGGAAGCGACCCGTTATCGTCGCGGCCTCGAAGGCGAACTGGCGCGGACCATCTCCAGCCTGAACAACGTCAAGGGTGCCCGCGTGCACCTGGCGATTCCGAAGAGTTCGGTGTTCGTTCGTGACGAGCGCAAGCCGAGCGCTTCGGTACTGGTCGAGCTGTACAGCGGGCGTTCGCTGGAGCCGGGTCAGGTGGTGGCGATCATCAACCTGGTGGCGACTTCCGTGCCCGAGTTGAGCAAATCGCAGATCACCGTCGTCGATCAGAAGGGCAACCTGCTCTCCGATCAGGCGGAGAACTCCGAAATGACCATGGCCGGCAAGCAGTTCGATTACAGCCGCCGCATGGAAAGCATGCTCACCCAGCGCGTGCACAACATTCTGCAACCGGTACTGGGCAACGATCGCTACAAGGCTGAAGTTTCGGCCGACGTCGATTTCAGTGCCGTCGAATCGACTGCCGAGCAGTTCAACCCGGACCAACCGGCGTTGCGCAGCGAGCAGTCGGTCAACGAACAACGTACCGCCAGCAATGGCCCGCAAGGTGTGCCGGGTGCCCTGAGCAACCAGCCGCCGGCGCCTGCCTCGGCACCGCAGACCACCGGTGGCACCGCCGCAGCGGCCGGGATGATCCAGCCGGGTCAGCCACTGGTTGACGCCAACGGTCAGCAGATCATGGATCCGGCCACCGGCCAGCCGATGCTCGCGCCGTACCCGGCGGACAAGCGTCAACAATCGACCAAGAACTTCGAGCTCGACCGTTCGATCAGTCACACCAAGCAGCAGCAGGGCCGTCTCAATCGCCTGTCGGTGTCGGTGGTGGTCGACGATCAGGTCAAGGTCAACCCGGCCAACGGTGAAACCAGCCGTGCGCCGTGGAGCGCCGACGAATTGGCACGCTTCACCCGTCTGGTGCAGGACGCGGTCGGTTTCGACGCCAGCCGTGGCGACAGCGTCAGCGTGATCAACATGCCGTTCTCCGCCGAGCGCGGCGAAGTGATTGCCGATATTTCGTTCTACTCCCAGCCATGGTTCTGGGACATCGTCAAACAAGTGCTGGGTGTGCTGTTCATCCTCGTACTGGTGTTTGGTGTGCTGCGTCCGGTGCTCAACAACATCACCGGCGGTGGCAAAGGCAAGGAGCTGGCCGGTCTGGGCAGCGACGTGGAACTCGGTGGCATGGGCGGCCTGGACGGCGAACTGGCCAACGACCGCGTGAGCCTCGGTGGTCCGCAGAGCATTCTGTTGCCGAGCCCAAGCGAGGGTTATGACGCGCAGCTGAATGCAATCAAGAGTCTGGTAGCTGAAGACCCGGGTCGCGTGGCTCAGGTCGTAAAAGAGTGGATTAACGCAGATGAGTGATAACCGAGCCGCCGCCGTCAAATTGACCAAGGTCGACAAAGCCGCGATTCTGCTGCTGTCCCTCGGTTCGACCGATGCTGCGCAAGTGCTGCGCCACATGGGGCCCAAAGAGGTTCAGCGCGTCGGCGTGGCCATGGCGCAGATGGGCAACGTCCATCGCGAACAGGTCGAGCAGGTGATGAGCGAGTTCGTCGACATCGTCGGCGATCAGACCAGCCTCGGCGTCGGTTCCGACGACTACGTGCGCAAGATGCTCACCCAGGCCCTGGGCGAAGACAAGGCCAACGGCCTGATCGACCGCATCCTGCTCGGTGGCAACACCAGCGGTCTCGACAGCCTGAAATGGATGGAGCCGCGCGCCGTCGCCGACGTCATCCGTTACGAACACCCGCAGATCCAGGCGATCGTGGTCGCGTACCTCGATCCGGATCAGGCCGGTGAAGTGCTCGGCAACTTCGACCATAAAGTGCGTCTGGACATCATCCTGCGCGTTTCGTCGTTGAACACCGTGCAACCGGCCGCCCTGAAAGAACTCAACCAGATTCTCGAGAAGCAGTTCTCCGGCAACTCGAACGCCTCGCGCACCACCCTGGGTGGCATCAAGCGTGCGGCCGACATCATGAACTTCCTCGACAGCTCGATCGAAGGCCAGCTCATGGACTCGATCCGCGAAGTCGACGAAGACCTGTCCGGTCAGATCGAAGACCTCATGTTCGTGTTCAACAACCTTGCCGACGTCGACGACCGTGGCATCCAGGCACTGTTGCGCGAAGTGTCTTCCGATGTGCTGGTGCTGGCCCTCAAGGGTTCGGACGAAGGCGTCAAGGAAAAGATCTTCAAGAACATGTCCAAGCGTGCCGCCGAACTGTTGCGCGACGACCTCGAGGCCAAAGGTCCGGTGCGCGTCAGCGACGTCGAAACCGCGCAGAAGGAAATCCTCACTATTGCCCGTCGTATGGCCGAAGCCGGCGAGATCGTGCTCGGTGGCAAGGGCGGCGAGGAAATGATCTAAGCCCATGGATAAGCCTGACGAGTCTGTGACGGATCTGATCCGCGCCCGCGATGTTCGTGGTTTCGAATCCTGGGCGCTGCCCAGCTTCGACCCGCCGAAACCGGAACCCGAGCCTGAGCCGGAGCCCGAACCGCCGGAAATGGAAGAAGTGCCGCTGGAAGAAGTCCAGCCACTGACCCTGGAAGAACTCGAAAGCATCCGTCAGGAGGCTTACAACGAGGGCTTCGCCATCGGCGAAAAAGAAGGTTTTCACAGCACCACGCTAAAAGTGCGTCAGGAAGCCGAAACAGCGCTGGCGGCGAAAATCGCCAGCCTTGAGCTGTTGATGGCCAACCTGTTCGAACCGATCGCCGAGCAAGACACTCAGATTGAAAAGTCGCTGGTCGATCTCGTGCAACACATCACCAAACAGGTGATCAAGCGCGAACTGGCCATCGATTCGACGCAGATCGAACACGTCATGCGCGATGCCCTCAAGCTGCTGCCGCTGGGCGTGGAAAACGTGCGCCTGTACGTCAATCCGCAGGATTTCGCCCAGGTCAAAGCCCTGCGCGAACGCCACGAAGAAACCTGGCGCATCGTTGAAGACGAGTCGCTGTTGCCGGGCGGTTGCCGGGTTGAAACCGAACACAGCCGCATCGACGCCAGCGTCGAATCGCGGGTGACCCAGGTCATGGCCAAGCTGTTCGATCAGTTGCACGAGCAGGCCTTGCATCCGGCGGCGCCTGACTTGAGTCTGGACATTCCCGAAGACACCCCAGCGGCTGTCGACTCTGACGAGCCGCGCGCGGACGCCAGCGATGCGCCTTGAACGCACCAGCTTCGCCAAGCGCCTGAGCACCTACGCCGAGGCCACCGAGATTGCCGGCGCGCCGATCCTTGAAGGTCGGCTGCTGCGCATGGTCGGCCTGACCCTCGAAGCCGAAGGCTTGCGCGCCGCCATGGGCACCCGTTGCATGGTGATCAATGACGACAGCTACCACCCGTCCCAGGTGGAAGCGGAAGTCATGGGTTTTTCCGGCAGCAAAGTCTTTCTGATGCCGGTCGGCAGCGTCGCCGGCATCGCCCCGGGCGCCCGCGTGGTGCCCCTGGCCGATACCGGTCGTTTGCCGATGGGCATGAGCATGCTCGGTCGGGTTCTTGACGGCGCCGGCCGCGCGCTGGACGGCAAGGGCGGCATGAAGGCCGAAGACTGGGTACCGATGGATGGCCCGACAATCAACCCGCTCAACCGTGACCCGATCAGCGTACCGCTCGACGTCGGCATCCGTTGCATCAACGGTTTGCTGACGGTCGGCCGTGGCCAGCGTCTGGGTCTGTTTGCCGGTACGGGTGTCGGTAAATCGGTGCTGTTGGGCATGATGACCCGCTTCACCGAGGCCGACATCATCGTCGTTGGTCTGATCGGTGAGCGTGGTCGCGAAGTTAAGGAATTCATCGAGCACATCCTCGGTGAAGAAGGCCTCAAGCGTTCGGTAGTGGTTGCATCGCCGGCGGACGATGCACCGCTGATGCGTATGCGCGCGGCAATGTATTGCACGCGCATCGCCGAATATTTCCGCGACAAGGGCAAGAACGTTCTGCTGCTGATGGACTCGCTGACCCGTTTCGCCCAGGCACAGCGGGAAATCGCTCTGGCCATCGGCGAACCGCCAGCGACCAAGGGCTATCCGCCATCGGTGTTCGCCAAACTGCCGAAACTGGTGGAGCGCGCCGGTAATGCGGAGAAGGGCGGTGGCTCGATCACGGCGTTCTACACCGTGCTGTCCGAAGGCGATGACCAGCAGGACCCGATTGCCGACTCGGCGCGGGGTGTGCTCGACGGCCATATCGTCCTGTCACGACGCTTGGCCGAGGAAGGCCACTATCCGGCGATCGACATCGAAGCCTCGATCAGCCGGGTCATGCCGGCGGTGGTTTCGCCGGATCACATGCAGCGTGCGCAGTACTTCAAGCAGTTGTGGTCGCGCTATCAGCAGAGTCGCGATCTGATCAGCGTCGGCGCCTACGTGGCCGGCGGCGATCGCGAGACCGATCTGGCGATTTCCCTGCAACCGCAACTGGTCAGGTATCAGCGCCAGGGCCTCAACGACAAAATCAATCTGGGTGAAAGCCAGGCCTATCTGGAAACCCTGTTCGCCCCTGCGGCGGGCGGGTAACCGGCCATGGCCGTCAGCCGCGCCGCGCGCCTGGCACCGGTGGTGGACATGGCCGAAAAGGCCGAGAAAGCCGCCGTGCAGCGCCTCGCCTACTTTCAGGGCCAGGTCAAAGTTGCCGAAAGCAAACTGGCCGACCTCAATGCCTTTCGTCTGGATTACTCGCAGCAGTGGATCGTGCGCGGCAGCACCGGCGTGAGCGGGCAGTGGCTGCTGGGTTTTCAGGGGTTTCTGGCGCAACTCGACACCGCTGTCGATCAACAACGGCAGAGTCTGGTCTGGCACCAGAACAAGCTCGACAAGGCGCGTGAGGAATGGCAACAGGCGTTTGCCCGCGTCGAGGGTTTGCGCAAACTGGTGCAGCGCTATCGTGATGAAGCGCAACGCCTCGAAGACAAGCGCGAGCAGAAGCTGCTGGATGAACTGTCGCAGCGCTTGCCACGGCGTGATGCTTTTTAAAGATCAAAAGATCGCAGCCTTCGGCAGCTCCTACAGGGGAATGCATTTCAAATGTAGAAGCTGCCGAAGGCTGCGATCTTTTGATTTTGCTTGTTTCTTGCCCCAAGGTCAGACAGGTGCTAAACCTTGTACAGGTTCGTCAATGACAAGGAAGCCAGTCAATGTCAGTCGTTACAGAAGTCTCTCAAGATGGGAAAAAACTGACGATTTCGATCGAGGGTCGATTCGATTTCGGTCGGCATCAGGAATTTCGCGAGTCCTATGAGCGACTCAACGAGAAGCCTGAATCCATAGTGGTGGATCTGAAGAAGGCCACTTATCTCGACAGCTCCGCGCTGGGCATGCTGCTTCTGCTGCGTGATCACGCCGGCGGCGACGAGTCGGATATCCGCGTCGTCAACAGCAGTTCCGATGTGAAGAAAATCCTCGCGATTTCCAACTTCGACAAACTCTTCGATATCAGTTGACGCCCATGCAGGCGCAAGAGCCGCTGACCATTCTTATCGCCGAAGACAGCGCCGCCGACCGGCTGCTGCTGTCGACCATCGTCCGCCGTCAGGGTCATCAGGTGCTGACAGCGGCCAACGGTGCCGAAGCGGTTGCAACCTTTGCACGGCAGCAACCGGATCTGGTGTTGATGGACGCGCTGATGCCGGTGTTAGACGGCTTCGAAGCGGCGCGGCAGATCAAGGCGCTGGCGGGTGAAGCGCTGGTGCCGATCATCTTCCTCACCTCGTTGACCGAGAGTGAAGCGCTGGCTCGGTGTCTGGAGGCTGGCGGCGACGACTTTCTGGCGAAGCCGTACAACCAAGTGATACTCGCCGCCAAAATCAAGGCGATGGATCGCTTGCGCCGCCTTCAGGCGACTGTCCTGCAGCAGCGCGATCTGATCGCAAAACATCATGACTATCTGCTCAACGAACAACGAGTGGCCAAAGCGGTGTTCGACAAGGTCGCGCATTCCGGTTGCCTGAGTGCGCCGAACATCCGATACCTGCAATCGCCTTACGCGCTGTTCAACGGTGACTTGTTGCTGGCGGCGTACACGCCGGCCGGTGACATGCACATCATGCTCGGCGATTTCACCGGGCATGGTTTGCCGGCGGCGGTCGGGGCGATGCCGTTGGCCGAGGTGTTTTACGGGATGACCGCCAAGGGCTACGGCCTGGCCGAAACCCTGCGCGAGATGAACGCCAAGCTCAAGCGCATCCTGCCGGTGGACATGTTCTGCTGCGCCACGCTGCTCAGTCTGAGTTTCCAGAGCCGTTCGGTGGAGGTGTGGAACGGCGGCATGCCCGACGGGTACTTGCACCGCATTGCCAGTGGCGAGCGCGTGCCCTTGCCGGCGAGGCATTTGCCCCTGGGGATTCTCAGCGCACAAGCCTTCGATGACCGCACGGATGTGTATCCGATGGCCGTTGATGACCGGGTGTTTCTGCTGTCGGACGGGGTGATCGATACCTGCGACGCCAATGACCAGTTGTTCGGCGTCGAGCGCTTGCAGCAGGTGTTTGCGGCGAACCGCGAGCCGGATCGGTTGTTCGAGGATATCGAACAGGCCCTGCGCGATTTTCGTGGGCAGGCCCGTGACGATGTGAGCATGGTCGAGGTCAGTCTGCTTGAGTCGGTGCAGGCTCACGGCGCGGCGCCGGTGTATTCCGACAGCGGCCAGTCGTGCCCGCTGAACTGGTCGGCCAGTTTCGAGTTTCGCGGAGCTACGCTCAGGCGCTTCAATCCGTTGCCGTTCCTGTTGCAGTTGCTGCTTGAGGTGCATGGCCTGCGCGCGCAGAGCGGGGCGCTGTACAGCGTACTGGCCGAGTTGTATTCCAATGCGCTGGAGCATGGCGTGCTCGGTCTGGATTCCAGTCTCAAGCGTGATGCCACTGGTTTTGCCCGATACTATGAAATGCGCGCGGCGCGGCTGGAGGCGCTGCAAGACGGTTTCGTGCGAGTGCATCTGCAGGTCCAGCCGCAAGGCGAGGGTGGGCGCCTGGTCATCCGCATCGATGACAGCGGCAATGGGTTTGATGTAGCGCGGGTCATGGAACGGCCCGTGGATAACGTCCGCTTGTCGGGACGCGGCATCGGTCTGGTCCGGCAACTGGGGCGCAATGCCAGTTGGTCGGATCAGGGTCGTAGTGCCAGCGTGGAGTTTTTCTGGGAGATTGAGGCATAATCCGCCCATTCTTGATCAAGGAGTGAGCAAGTGACAGACACACATGTAGATCGCGATGTTCTCGACACCTTGCGCGAGGTGATGGAAGACGGTTATCCGGAGTTGCTCAAGACTTTTCTGGAGGACTCGGAAAGTCGCCTGCACGAGTTGCAGGACAGCACCAGCGCCAAAGCGCTTTCCGATGTAGCCCATAGCTTCAAGGGCAGCGCCAGCAACATGGGCGCGGTTCGACTGGCCGAGTTGTGCCAGGATCTTGAGTCGAATGCCAAGGACAAAAGTCCGGAAGCGCTTGCTCAACTGGTGGCCGATATCCGTTCTGAATTCGCCGACGTACGCCCGGTGTACGAAAACGAAAAGCGCTACCTCCACACCCACTGAAGCTGCCGTCCGGCGCTTTTTGCAAGTGTCTGGCCAAACTGGCCCGGCACTTGCAGTCATCTTGCTCAACTGTACCTACGATCCCAGTGCAGCGGAGACCGTGTCATGCCTGCGACCCCCAACATTCTTCTTCAGACCGCCGCTCAGGCCAAGGCGCAAGCCGCCTCGGCCAAATCGTCGGCAATGGCCGCAGACGCCGGGGACAAGGCCTCAAGCTTCGCTAAAGTGTTTGCCGATCAGGCGCCGGCCAAGCCTGTCGTGACTGCCGATAACTCAGTCAAACCGGCACGCGACAAGGTCGCGGACAGCAGCGGCAAAAAGGATATCGGCAAAGATCAGTCTGCCGCGCCCGAGCCAGCAATTGCCGATAGCGGCAAAGCGTTGCCTGCTGACAAAGCGCCTGCGAGCGACGACGCGACAGCGACTGCCGATGACACCGCTGAAACCGTACAAACCCCTGTGGCGGATGCCGCGCCTGTAGACCCGGCGCTTGACCCGGCCTTGGCGCAAGTCGTCCAGCCACTGGTGCCAGCGCCTGTGGTGCAGGCCCCGGCAGTCGCCACGCCAGCCCAGCCGGAAACCGAAACGCCTGCATTGGCGGTCGTATCGGGGATGGTCAAAGATCCGGCGGCCACCGACAGCGAATTTGATCCGACAGCCGACCCGCTCGATTCCCTGCCGGCCGTGCGCATGGCGATGGAGCAGGGCGGGCATATTTCCGCGTCCAGCCAAGCACAGCCGAAAGCCACGCCTGCTCAAGCTCAGGCTGACGGCGAATTGACCGCCGCGCAGAACTTCGCCGCCGGTATGGCCAGCATGCTCGACGTGCAGGCCGATAAGGACAGCACCAGTCAGGGCGGCGAAAAAGCTTTCAGCGGGCTGATCGACGATGGCCTGAAGGATCTGAAGTCCGCCACCAGCGACACCCGTGTCGACGACTTCGCCAACCGTCTGGCGGCACTGACCCAGGCCGCTACGCCGAAAACCGCCAATGCGCTGCCGGTGAATCAGCCGATCGCCATGCATCAGAGTGGCTGGACCGAAGAAGTGGTCAACCGCGTCATGTACCTGTCCAGCGTCAACCTGAAGGCCGCCGACATTCAGTTGCAGCCGGCGGAGCTGGGGCGCCTGGATATCCGCGTGAACATGGTTCCCGATCAGCAGACCCAGGTTACCTTCATGAGCGCGCACCCGAGCGTGCGTGAAGCGCTCGACAGCCAGATGCACCGCCTGCGCGACATGTTCAACCAGCAGGGCATGGGCCAGGTCGACGTCAATGTGGCCGACCAGAACCGTGGCTGGCAGGGTCAGCAAGGCCAGGAGCAGGCGCAGCAGGGCCAGAGTGGCCGGACCAGCGCTGCGGGTGGCCGCCTGGATTCGGCGGATGAGGAATTGGCACCGGCTACTGTCGCTGAAGTGGCGGCGCAGACCACCAGCGTCATCGGCACCAGCGCGGTCGACTATTACGCCTGAGCAAATCAAGAGCCCCTCACCCTAGCCCTCTCCCAGAGGGAGAGGGGACCGATTGGGGAATCTTGAAGAACTACGCCGACCTGAACGAGCATCGCTGAATCCGTCCCGCCCTGAACTTGCAATCACCTCGGTTGTGCAGGTCGATGTCCAGCCCCATTACATCTCGGTCGGCCCCCTCTCCCTCCGGGAGAGGGCTGGGGTGAGGGTGCCTTTGACTTTAGCGTCGTTCTCGACCTCCGACACTTCTGGCATAACACTTGCTCTTGCCTTGCCGTGCGACTGTGAAACCCCCGATTAGTGACGGATTATTGGCATGGCGAAGAGCGAAGCTGCAGCAGTAAAAGACCCCGCAACCAAAGGCAAACTCAAGCTGATCATCGTGATCGTGCTGGCGTTGCTGGTGGCCATTGGTGCATCCGTCGGGGCGACCTGGTTCTTCATGCACGGCGCGCAGAGCAAGCCTGCCGAGGCCGCTGAAGCAGCGCCGGTCGGTAAGCAGGCGGCGATTTTCGAGCCGATGGCGCCGGCCTTCGTTGCCAACTACAACCAGAACGGTCGTCAGCGCTACATGCAGGTGAGCATCACCATGCTGGCGCGTAATCAGGCTGATCTGGACGCGCTCAAAGTGCACATGCCGGTTATCCGCAACAACCTGGTGATGCTCTTCTCCGGTCAGGATTTCGCCACACTGGCGACCCCGGTCGGGCAAGAGATGTTGCGCCAGAAGGCCACCGCCAGCGTCCAGGAAGTGGCGCAGAAAGAACTGGGCAAAGTGGTCATCGAACAGTTGCTTTTCACTAATTTCGTACTGCAGTAGGAACACGACATGGCCGTGCAGGATCTGCTGTCCCAGGATGAAATCGATGCGCTCTTGCATGGCGTCGATGATGGTCTGGTACAGACCGATAATGCTGCCGAACCCGGCAGTGTCAAAAGCTACGACCTGACCAGCCAGGATCGCATCGTTCGTGGACGCATGCCGACGCTGGAAATGATCAACGAGCGTTTCGCCCGCTACACCCGCATCAGCATGTTCAACATGCTGCGCCGCTCGGCGGACGTGGCTGTCGGTGGCGTGCAGGTGATGAAGTTCGGCGAATACGTGCACTCGCTGTACGTGCCGACCAGCCTCAACCTGGTCAAGATCAAACCGCTGCGCGGCACCGCGCTGTTCATCCTCGACGCCAAACTGGTGTTCAAACTGGTGGACAACTTCTTCGGCGGCGACGGCCGTCACGCCAAGATCGAAGGGCGTGAATTCACCCCGACCGAACTGCGCGTAGTGCGCATGGTGCTCGAGCAGGCTTTCGTCGATCTGAAGGAAGCCTGGCAGGCGATCATGGAAGTCAATTTCGAGTACATCAACTCGGAAGTGAACCCGGCCATGGCCAACATCGTCGGCCCGAGCGAAGCGATTGTGGTTTCCACCTTCCACATCGAACTCGATGGCGGTGGCGGCGATCTGCACGTGACCATGCCGTACTCGATGATCGAGCCGGTGCGCGAAATGCTCGACGCCGGTTTCCAGTCCGACCTCGACGATCAGGACGAGCGCTGGGTCAACGCCCTGCGCCAGGACGTGCTCGATGTCGACGTGCCGATCGGTGCCACCGTGGCCCGCCGCCAGTTGAAACTGCGCGACATCCTGCACATGCAGCCGGGTGACGTGATCCCGGTCGAAATGCCGGAAGACATGATCATGCGCGCCAACGGCGTGCCGGCCTTCAAGGTCAAGATGGGCTCGCACAAAGGCAACCTCGCGTTGCAGGTAATCGAGCCGATCGAGCGTCGCTGAGGCGGCGCTTTTCACCCCCGTATTTAACCGAATTGTTGCCCGCCGAGGACACATGATGAACGACGATATGAACGCGCAGGACGACCAGGCACTGGCCGATGAATGGGCTGCGGCCCTGGAAGAAACCGGTGATGCCGGCCAGGCTGACATCGATGCACTGCTGGCCGCCGACGCCGGCACTTCCAGCTCCAACCGTCTGCCGATGGAAGAGTTCGGCAGCGTGCCGAAGAACAATGATCCGGTGACCCTCGACGGGCCGAACCTGGACGTGATCCTCGACATTCCGGTATCGATTTCCATGGAAGTCGGCAGCACCGACATCAACATCCGCAACCTGCTGCAACTCAACCAGGGTTCGGTGATCGAGCTTGATCGTCTGGCCGGTGAGCCGCTCGACGTGCTGGTCAACGGCACCTTGATCGCCCACGGCGAAGTAGTAGTGGTCAACGAGAAGTTCGGCATCCGCCTGACCGACGTGATCAGCCCAAGCGAACGCATCAAGAAGCTGCGCTGAGTGAAAAGGTTTCTCTGGGTTCTGCTGGCATGGCCGTTGAGCGTGCTGGCTTCCGAGCCGAGCGCAACCACTGCCACGCCTGCCGCCACCGCGCCAATGGTCAACAGCGGCGTGGCCGGTCAGTTGACGCAACTGGTGTTCGGTTTGCTGCTGGTGCTGGGCTTGATCTTCTTCCTCGCCTGGCTGCTGCGCCGCGTGCAACAGGCGGGGCCGGCGGGCAAGGGCCAGGTGATCGAGTTGATCGGCTCACGCGCGCTCGGCCCGCGTGACCGCTTGATGCTGGTGCAGGTGGGCAACGAGCAGATTCTGCTCGGCCTCAGCCCCGGCACCATCACCGCGCTGCATGTGCTCAAGGAACCGGTCGAAGTCCCCAGCGCCAGTGAAAAAGCGACGCCGGAATTTGCTCAGCATCTGCTGAAAATTCTCGGCAAGGACCAAAAGGATACGAAGTAATGGGTGCGCTCCGCATCGTCTTGTCGCTGCTGCTGTTGCTGGCCGCGCCGCTGGCGTTCGCCGCCGATCCGTTGTCGATCCCGGCGATCACGCTGGGCACCAATGCCGATGGCGGGCAGGAATATTCGGTCAGTCTGCAGATCCTGCTGATCATGACCGCGCTGAGCTTTATTCCAGCGGCGGTCATTCTGATGACCAGTTTCACGCGGATCATCATCGTCTTCTCGATCCTGCGTCAGGCCCTCGGCCTGCAACAGACGCCGTCGAACCAGATCCTCACCGGCATGGCGCTGTTCCTGACGCTGTTCATCATGGCGCCGGTGTTCGACCGGGTGAACAACGATGCGCTGCAACCGTATCTGGCGGAAACCCTCACCGCACAGCAAACGGTGGAAAAGGCTCAGGTGCCGATCAAGGACTTCATGCTCGCGCAGACCCGCACCAGCGATCTGGAGCTGTTCATGCGCCTGTCCAAGCGCACCGACATCGCCAGCCCGGATCAGGCGCCGCTGACCATTCTGGTACCGGCATTCGTCACCTCCGAGCTTAAAACCGCGTTCCAGATCGGCTTCATGATCTTCATCCCGTTCCTGATCATCGACCTCGTTGTCGCGAGCGTGCTGATGGCCATGGGTATGATGATGCTCTCGCCGCTGATCATCTCGCTGCCGTTCAAGATCATGCTGTTCGTGCTGGTCGATGGCTGGGCGCTGATCATCGGCACTCTGGCCAGCAGTTTTGGAGGTGTTTCGCCATGACCCCGGAAGTCGCGGTCGATATCTTTCGTGAAGCCCTGTGGCTGACCACCATGATGGTCGCCATCCTGGTGGTGCCGAGCCTGCTGGTCGGCCTGCTGGTGTCGATGTTCCAGGCCGCCACGCAGATCAACGAACAGACCCTGAGCTTCCTGCCGCGTCTGCTGGTGATGTTGGTGACCCTGATCATCGGCGGTCCGTGGATCGTGCAGACGTTCATGGAATACATCATCCAGCTGTACAAAAACATTCCGATGGTCATCGGCTAACCCATGCAATCGCTGCTTCAGCTGACCGACACCCAGATCAGCACCTGGGTGGCGTCGTTCATGTTGCCGCTGTTTCGCGTGGCGTCGATGCTGATGGTCATGCCGGTATTCGGCACCACCCTGATCCCGCGTCGCGTGCGCCTGTATTTCGCCGTGGCGATCACCGTGGTCATCACCCCGGCGCTGCCGCCGATGCCCGCCGTCAGCCCGCTGGATCTCAGCGGCCTGCTGCTGATCGGCGAGCAGATTCTGGTCGGCGCCGTACTGGGCTTTTCCCTGCAACTGTTCTTCCAGGCGTTTGCCGTCGCCGGGCAGATTGTCGCGGTGCAGATGGGCATGGGCTTCGCCTCGATGATCGACCCAACCAACGGCGTTTCGGTGGCGGTGATCGGGCAGTTCTTCACCATGCTGGTGACGTTGCTGTTCCTGTCGATGAACGGCCACCTGGTAGTGTTCGAAGTCCTCACTGAAAGCTTCACCACTTTGCCGGTCGGCGGCGGTTTGATGGTCGAGCATTACTGGGAACTGGCCGGCAAACTCGGCTGGGTGCTCGGCGCCGCGCTGTTGCTGGTATTGCCGGCCGTCACCGCACTGCTGGTGGTCAACATCGCTTTCGGCGTGATGACCCGCGCCGCGCCGCAACTGAATATCTTCTCGATCGGTTTTCCGCTGACCCTGGTGCTCGGCCTGTTCATCGTCTGGGTGGGGCTGGCGGACATTCTCAACCAGTATCAACCGCTGGCCAGCGAGGCCCTGCAGTTGCTACGCGAACTGGCACGGGCGCGCTGAGTCATGGCAGAGAGCGAGAGCGGTCAGGACAAAACAGAAGACCCCACGGAGAAACGCAAAAAGGATTCCCGTGAAAAGGGTGAGATTGCCCGCTCCAAAGAACTCAACACCCTCGCCGTGATGATGGCCGGTGCCTCTGCGCTGCTGATTTTCGGCGGCATGCTCGCGCAAGAACTGATGGACGTGATGCGCTTGAACTTCACCCTGTCGCGCGAAGTGGTCATGGACCAGGGCGCCATGGGCCGGTTCTTGCTGGAGTCGGGCCTGATTGCCTTGCTGGCGATTCAGCCAGTGATGATCACCCTGTTGCTCGCCGCCGTGATCGGGCCGATCTCCCTCGGTGGCTGGCTGTTCGCCGCAAGCTCCCTGGCACCCAAGTTCAGCCGAATGAACCCGGCCGCCGGCCTCAAGCGCATGTTCTCGTTCAAGGCTGTGGTCGAACTGCTCAAGGCACTGGCGAAGTTTCTGATTACCCTGGGCGTGGCCCTGGTGGTGTTGTCTGCCGACGTCGATGACTTTTTGCGCATCGCCCACGAGCCGCTGGACATGGCAATCATCCACAGCGTGTTGCTGGTGGGCTGGAGCACCCTGTGGCTGGCCTGCGGCCTGATCATCATCGCCGCCGTCGACGTGCCGGTGCAGCTCTGGGAAGCGCACAAGAAACTGCTGATGACCAAGCAGGAAGTGCGCGACGAACACAAGGACCAGGAAGGCCGCCCCGAGGTCAAGCAACGCATCCGCCAGACCCAGCGCGAAATGTCCCAGCGCCGCATGATGTCGGCGATCCCCGAAGCCGACGTGGTCATCACCAACCCGACCCACTACGCCGTCGCGCTCAAGTACGACTCGGAAAAGGGCGGCGCCCCGGTGCTTCTGGCCAAGGGCAGCGACTTCATCGCCTTGAAAATCCGCGAAATCGCCGTGGCCAATAACGTCATGCTGCTCGAGTCGCCTGCGTTGGCGCGCTCGATCTATTACTCAACTGAGCTTGAGCAGGAAATTCCTGGCGGGCTGTATCTGGCAGTGGCGCAGGTGTTGGCTTACGTCTACCAGATCCGCCAACACCAGGCGGGCAAGGGCAAGCGGCCGGATCCGCTGAAGGATGATCTGCCAATCCCGCCGGATTTGCGTCGGGATTCCTGATGTTTACCGCTCGTCTGGAAAGTCTCTCAACCTGTCAACTCTGACAGTAGACGCCGCTATCCAACCGCGTTGCTATGCACTTGGGAATAATCCCTGAGCGCAGAGATAGAGATCATGGCAGAGCGAATCTATAAAAAACTCGAAGGAATGACACTGGACTACGTTTCAGGACAGTTGGAGCAAAACCCCAAAGAACGATCCATACGGTACACGGTGAGCTTTGACCTCGATCTCGACTTTACTTACTTCGTGCAGATGGCCAACGTTTATATCCCCGATTATCTGAACAACCCGGTCAATGCCATCAGGCCTGAACTGGACGGATTGGCTTACCACTACTCCTACAACTATCTGTTCGATAGCGCGGGCAATGTCGGACACAAAATGGCCTTGTTCGCGCTGTTCACATCGCCACGTTATTACATGGATCAATGGGCCTCGAATGCTGATCTGGAGGTGCGCTATAGCAAGCCTGCGTTTCAGATCGTCGGGCAAAAGTTGCGTATCACTGCAAGCCGGGACTTCCGATTACTGCACGACAGCCGCCTGATCACGATCAATGATTTACCCTTAATGCAATTTCATTGGGCGCTGAACCTGTTGCAGGCTGACTTGGCCATTCCGAAAATCACAGTGCCAATGACCAAAGTCGTGCTCATGTACATGCACGAGGATTTCGTCGAGGTTGAAGGCCAATCGGTATTTCGAGGCGTGAAGTATGTCGATCGCAATCAGCTGGCTTTCGGCGAAATCACGGCCAAGCAGATACTGACTGCTTAGTAGCTCGCCCACTGATGATCTTTCTCACGCGCAGCAAAGGAATGCAGCCCGGCAAGCTCCGCTTCGCTTCCAAAGCCGAACGCAGAGCGTCCGTTGAGGCATTCCCACGCCGGAGCGTGGGAACGATCATTGCGCCGACCTACCGCGGCAACTCAAGATTATCCAGCACCCGATTCACCGCCAATTCCCCGAGCATGATCAGCTGCGCGATGCCCATCAGCGTTCGGCGCTGGGATGGTTTGACTAGTCCGGCGAATTCCTGGGCGATGGTTTTGGCGGAGGCGAGGGTTTCGCAGGCGTTGGCCAGCAGGTCTTCGTTTTTGGTGTCGGCGGTGACGGCGTACATGGCGCGAGGGCTGAAGGGCGATGGGGTTGAGCCGGGTGGGCAGAGGTAATGGTCGAGGGCGCGGTCGGCGGCTTGGTGGAGTTTTTTTGAATCGAGGGATTCGTAGGGGGAGGTGGGGTCGGTTTCGGGTGGGTTGGGTGTTGGTTTGATCATTTTGAAGCTCCTTTGAAGTGGAGCCGCTACAACCTGTCGCTAAACAGGAAGGGTGGCGGCTGTACGCGGGTTAGCGAACCGGTCAAAGGCACCCGGTAGATATAAGCATCCCCTTTATTTCAGGTTATCCAGCCTCCGGTTCATCGCTTGATGCTCATAAATGCGAGCACTTTGTCGCCTAGACTTCCATCAGGCGCAGATTAGTCAGGAAATAGTCATTGCCAGCCCCTGTAGCGATGGCGTTCACAAACTCAAAGATCATTTGACTTGACTGCGCTTCGAAATTGCCAGAGTAGCGTGTCCAGCTAAGATTCGGTGGGGTGAATGTGCTGATAATTGTCCCGTAATTAGATCTGAATGTTAATTGTGCTGCCGGCTGCCAAGTTCCATTAGTCGCCAAAAGAGAGAATTCATAGGTTTGACCTATCACAAGATTGCTGTAGACCTTGCGCAATACTACCCCTGCTGAGCTATTTGTATAAGTGCTGTTCGTCAAAGAGGTATATCCGAGAAATGTACTATAGCTCCAGTCTCTCTGATCAATGATTGCCGGCCCATTTTCCCATCCGTTTCGCTGCAGATTGGCAAAGTTTGTGAAGTCATTGAGACGTTCCGGTGCCTGAACCAAATAACTCCTAGGCGGAAATCGCGTGGCATTCACAAGGGTGGGTTCACCAGCGAAATTGACAATGAAAGTTATGTGCAAAGTTGTTCTGTTTCCCAGTGATTTCAATAATATTAACGGTACGGCTCGAGCAAAGCCGGGAGGTAAGGTGTTAAGTTCTGCTTGGGGGGCATAAAGCTCAACTTTTTTGCCGCTTCTGTCAAACCCTTCGAAATGCAACCATAGCCGCTCCTTGGGGGTGTGTGGCCAAGCTGCCACTGTCGTCTGATCAGCAATTTGAATTTGAGTGATGTTCAGAGAGCTACTGTTATTTCCTGCAAGAATGGGCGTCGGCAAGCGTGTGTCACCATCCGTGATTTTCATAACTTCAAACGTGGCCGCTAGTGATTCGCCGGCCACAACTCCGCTACGAATCAAATCCCATCTAAACTCAATCGCCTTGCCATGCCAAGCCGCCAGAAACGCAGCGCTCAATAAAATCTCTGCAATCCCACCAACAAAATCCACCACGGGAAACGGCGGCGCGCCGGCCTGCGCGTTCACCTGGATGACTTGAGCTTTATCGTCTTTCTCTGCTGCGAAGCCTGTTATCTGAAGCTTCACTCCATCCGGATTAGCCAAAACGTCAATCGGCACCGTGGGCGGTGTCAACGTCGGGGCTGGCAGATCAAGTTGCAGGCCTGTGACGGTATACACCTGATCCGGAAACCGCGTGGCGCTAGCGAAGTCATTGCTTTTGTCCTCCGACACCCAGAATTCCACTTTCAACAGCGATCCGTCTTTCAATGCTCTCAGGAAAACGATGAGCAGCGGTTTATTCCAGAATCCCTGACTGACCCAGGTCGCATTCACCTTGTGGGTGTCACCATTCCAGAATTGCAGGACGTGCGCCGAGCCGTCTGGTTTCTGGCCGGTGAACTTCAACCACACCTGCTGACCGACCTGGATTCCCGTCCAGTCTCGTGCTCGCAGCGTGGCGTCCTGGCCCTTCAGTGCGGCCACATCCAGCATGCCGTCCACGGCCTCAGCGATTATCGGCGCGTTGTACACCTTCTGATTGGCAGTGATAGTGATCGGGGTCTTCGCCGACTCACTGTTGTTGGTCAATTGATCGCGCACCGCGGCGAAGACCGAATGGGTACCGTCGCCAATCAACTGCAATTCGGCAGCCGTCAGGGTGTGGTTGATCGGGCTTGTGGGGTTGGGAAATGTGATGCTCCAGGTGCCTATGGTGAGCGTGACCGTGTCGTGAGGCCGTGGGTAACCGACGGTGATCGTGATGACTGCCGTCTGCCCCGGTGCGACGCTGGCTGGATGGCTGACGGTGACGGTAGGCGCCGGGTTGTTGTAGAGCAACTTGAGTGTGGGTGAGTCTGCGTCGTTGCTGCCGACTCGGGTCACTCTGTAGCGGACATCGTTGACACCGTTTGTGAACCAGATCGCCGGCACGCGCAAAAGAATGCGTTCCTGCTCCTCCCCGGGATAGATAGTTTTGCTGATGCCGGTGCTGACTCCGTTGACAAAAATAGTCACGACGTCATAAACCGCCATAACCCAATTCTGCAAGCCGGTTATGGGGTCGATGACAAGTTCTACGCCAGAAGGAGTGAATGCCGAGAGAGGAAGGCCGCCATCAGCAGTACCTGCAGGCAGCACCGGTGTTATCCATTGCGGTGGGTACACGGGATATAAGGCCAGGGCTGCGTTGGCTTCGAGTGAATTGACTTGAACGCTCATTCTGTTCTCCAAGGACAATGGTGACGAACAATGGCAGGCAAGGTTCATCACAACGCAGAACGAGGCGTCCGTCACCTGTCAGATCTGACAGGTGAGGACGGTTTTCCGACCAATGGTATCGCTGAAGGGGTGGACGCTCCTGCGCCGCCGAGAGGCCTGGCTCGCGCAAGCTGCACCCCACAGGATCTTCAGCCGTTGCAAGGTTTGCATCCAAGAGGATCAAAATGTGGCAGCGAGCTTGCTCGCGAAAAGGCCGGCACTCTCCCCCCCAATTACTCAGCCGAACCGCATCATCTTGGCAATTCCAGATTATCCAGCACCCGATTCACCGCCAGCTCACCCAGCATGATCAGTTGCGCGATGCCCATCAGCGTCCGGCGCTGCGATGGCTTCACCAGCCCGGCGAATTCCTGGGCGATGGTTTTCGCGGAGGCGAGGGTTTCGCAGGCGTTGGCCAGCAGGTCTTCGTTTTTGGTGTCGGCGGTGACGGCGTACATGGCGCGGGGGCTGAAGGGCGGTGGGGTGGAGCCGGGTGGGCAGAGGTAGTGGTCGAGGGCGCGGTCGGCGGCTTGGTGGAGTTTTTTTGAGTCGAGGGATTCGTAGGGGCTGGCGCCTTTGCGAACAAGCTTGCCTACATTTGGAATGCGTTTGCCTATGGGAGCGAGCTTGCTCGCGAAAATGGCCAGCCCGGTCAGCAGAAAAACCTCGATCAAGCCCCGCTGTTTAAATCCCTGGTTAAATAGATCCGTCCCCTTTTCTGTCCGAATTTATTCCTTTAAATACATGGCAGGCCATGGTTTTGGAGTGTTAGATCCTGCATAAAAAGTTAATTTAGGGACTTTTCCATATAATTGCGCCAGGGTGCACACCATGTAGTTGTTGGAGTTGTTATTGCCGACAAAATAAGCTGGGCCCATTTGCATTCCTCCATAGCAACTGGTTGCGAGTTGAAGTATTTCGTGGTGAAGCAATGTGTCAGGATCTAATTTGATCCCGTTCTGCGAGCGTATCCATGCGTCGGAGGCCGCTGGGTCTGCGAATGTTTCTGTGGAGATTATCAAGGTCCATACATTGGCTGTTTGTACTTCAAAGTTTACTGAGTTATTTTTTGCGTCAGTAACCATTATCGTCGCTTTTCCATTTCCGATGCTACGCACGACTCCCCTGTCATTAACCGAAGCTACGGAAACATCGTTCGAACGATAGGTGTAAGGGGGGGTGCCCCCACATGCATGTCGACGGTCCATGGAGCCAATAGGGTCACTGAAGCGTGCCCAGCTTGCGGGCGGGTTGATCACGATTGCGTTTTTGCCATCTAAATACAGCGTGGTCGTTTCGATGCATAATCTCGGCGTTGACATGATGATGTAGCTCCTGATTGGGGCGGTCACTGCTTGATCTTCGTTAGTGTCGCCGGAATAATTTATTTTGAACTCAACCTGCAGCTCAGAATCGTTTTGCAATGCGCGTAGCTTGTCTGCCGACGCTAGTGGGAATAACCCGTTGAGATCGCTCGATTCCACGTTTGCACCATCGTAGATTATCCAGCCATATGGTTCGCCATTCTCGTCAGTGCCCGTCAAACGCAGCCAGATTTTTTGTCCAATCGCTATTGGTTGCCATCTTGCGATATGGATACGTGCATCGTCTGCAAGATTATTTACGTCTAGAACATCATCGAGCACCTCTGCAATGTTCGGTAAAGGTAACCGCTTATCCTCATCAGCAATTTTCATAATTTCAAATTTGGAAGTTGGTGATTCTTCTGCGGGAGTTCCGGCGCGTATCAAATTCCACTGAAACTCAACCGCCTTCCCATGCCACGCCGCCAAAAACGCAGCACTCAATAAAATCTCCGCAAGCCCATCAATAAAATCCACCACCGGAAACGGCGGCGCTCCGGCCGGCGCGTTTACTTGGACGAATTGGGCTTTATCGTCTTTCTCTGCCGTGAAATCTGTTACTTGCAGCTTCACTCCATTCGGATTAGCCAAAACGTTAATTGGCACCGTGGGCGGGCTCAAGGTTGGTGGTGGAAGTTCGATTGTCGGGTTGCCGATCACCTGAGCGATTGCAGCCATTGAGCGTCCGACAATTTTTCCATCCCGAATCTGCTCATAAATCATTTCGACCTTACTGTCTCGCAGAACCTTAACGTTCGGAATTTCCCAGTTGAAATAGGTGGGCAAGTCTTGTTTGAGCAGCGTTACGTCGTGTTCCGCCACTTCTGCGGCGATCACTGATGTGAATTTCAAGTGAATGGAGTCTTCCGGCTGCCAAGTCGTGTTCGGCAAATACAGGAGGGCCCACAGCGGACCGCCTTTCATTTTTCCAAGATTAACCTCGGTCGGATCGTCACTGATGTCGGCGAGGACTTCGCGAAATACGGCCGCAGGCAATTGCTGGCGTTGCAGATGCACATCGATAGTCAGAGGAAGCGACGAGGGGGAGGAGTTGGTGAGGTAATCGGTGACGCGGAAGGTGATCGGAAATGCTGCGCTATCACCTGCCTGTTCAAACACCGATCTCGGAATCGGAATGTCGATGCTGGCGGGAACAGGTGGCAGTGGCGAAGTGGTCTGCGGTACCGACTGATGTCTCACAGGTTCGCCCGCGCAATCGACATGGATTCGGTCGTACCAGTTCGCTTTGTCATAGCTAACGGTCAGGACAAACTTGTCTGCTTCATCGGGACCGACACTGGTGTGGCTGGCCCTGAGGCTCAGCACCGGCGGCGTACCGCCGGGCGGAACGCTGCGGTAAAGCAGTTTCAGGTCCGGGGTTGGTACTTCATCTTGGGAAATGCGCTTGATGCCAAAGCGAGCGATGTTGAGACCTGAATGAAAACGTCCGGGTGGAATGTATAAAGATGTGTTTTCTGCTTCTTTCCCCTCTTCGATCGTCGTGTTGTCGACAAGCTCATCATTGAGATAAAGCCTGACCCCATCGCTTTTTTCCTGATTGAGATAGGCAAGCATGATCATTTCGAAAGCTGCCTCAGCCGTTGCATCTGCAATCGAGACACCGCCGTGAAAGTTCTCGTCGGGGGGAACCAGATCAATCATCTCAGGCGCATAGGGCAGGGAGAGTTCGATTGCTTTGGGTTTGCTTGTACCTCTCATGGGGAATCTCCGAGCTTGCTGTGGATTGGCTTGGAGGTATCAAGAGCCAAAAGACCGGTTTCGTCACCTGTCAAACCTGACAGGTATATGCCTGTCTCGGACGAGCGGTCGTGGTTCGAGCGGTCTCGGAAGCTCCGGATTCGGCGCCGGATGGGGCGCACAGCGTCCCGGGCTGCATTCCCACGCCGGAGCGTGGGAACGATCATTGCGCCGAGCTACTGCGGTAATTCCAGATTATCCAGCACCCGATTCACCGCCAATTCCCCAAGCATGATCAACTGCGCAATCCCCATCAGCGTCCGCCGCTGCGATGGCTTCACCAGCCCGGCGAATTCCTGGGCGATGGTTTTCGCGGAGGCGAGGGTTTCGCAGGCGTTGGCCAGCAGGTCTTCGTTTTTGGTGTCGGCGGTGACGGCGTACATGGCGCGGGGGCTGAAGGGCGGTGGGGTGGAGCCGGGTGGGCAGAGGTAGTGGTCGAGGGCGCGGTCGGCGGCTTGGTGGAGTTTTTTTGAGTCGAGGGATTCGTAGGGGGAGGTGGGGTCGGATTCGGGCGGGTTGGGTGTTGGTTTGATCATGGTGAAGCTCCTGAGGTTATGGAGCCACTTTCCCCCTGTCGCTAAACAAGTGAAGGTGGCAGCTGTACGCAGGTTAGCGAACCGGTCTCAGGCACCCCGGTAGACCCGAAGGTCTCCCGCATACAGCCGCCATAACGTTATTGCGGGCGAAAAATCCCGCAACGAAGCCACGATCGCTGATGCACTGAGTTGGTCCGGGTCGCTAAACCCGATCGCTGATTCGTCAGCGACCGGACCACAATAAAACTCGACCCCCAGGTGCACAAGCCGGCGGATTCTGGCTTGGCTGTAGGCAATGGCGCAAGGATTTGTAGCCTTGAGACCGTGTCTGAAGGTGTCTTTTAAACAGCTTCGTTTAAATCGAAAAAATGCGCGGCATTCGATGGCCTCTTCGCGAGCAGGCTCGCTCCCACAGGGGCCGTATTCCAAATGTCCGATTGGGAATGCATTTCAAACTGTGGGAGCGAGCCTGCTCGCGAAGGGGTCAACCCAATCAGCCGATAATCCCAAGTAAAACCGCTCTATTTCATTCCCCGGCAAAAGTTGGAAAGCTTCTTGCAATAGCCGCCCTGCGTCCGTTCGGGGCGTCAAAAGTTTGCTTTAAAGGAACGGGGAAAACCGGTGGATCGCACTCAGTTATTCAATACAGCACGTACCAACGTTGCCGACCTCAGTCGAGGCAATCTGGGCGTGCCGTTGTTGCTGCTGGTCATGCTGGCGATGATGATGTTGCCGGTACCGCCGTTCCTGCTCGACGTGTTCTTTACCTTCAACATTGCCCTGTCCATCGTCGTCCTGCTGGTCTGCGTGTATGCGCTGCGGCCGCTGGATTTCGCCGTGTTCCCGACCATTCTGTTGGTGGCGACGCTGCTGCGCCTGGCGTTGAACGTGGCCTCGACGCGAGTGGTGATGCTCCACGGTCAGGACGGCCACGCCGCCGCCGGTAAGGTGATTCAGGCCTTCGGTGAGGTGGTGATCGGCGGTAACTACGTGGTCGGTATCGTGGTCTTCGCGATCCTCATGATCATCAACTTCGTCGTGGTGACCAAGGGTGCCGGGCGGATTTCCGAGGTGAGCGCGCGTTTCACTCTCGACGCGATGCCCGGCAAACAAATGGCGATCGACGCCGACCTCAACGCCGGCCTGATCGACCAGAATCAAGCCAAGTCGCGCCGTCAGGAAGTCGCCCAGGAAGCGGAGTTCTACGGTTCGATGGACGGTGCCAGCAAGTTCGTCCGCGGTGACGCCATCGCCGGCCTGCTGATTCTGTTCATCAACCTTATCGGCGGCATGGCCGTGGGTATCTTCCAGCACGGGATGAGCTTCGGCGATGCGGGCAAGGTTTACGCCTTGCTGACCATCGGTGACGGTTTAGTGGCGCAATTGCCATCACTGTTGTTATCTACAGCAGCGGCGATCATGGTGACCCGTGCTTCCGGCTCGGAAGACATGGGCAAGCAGATCAACCGCCAGATGTTCGCCTCGCCGAAAGCGCTGGCCGTGGCCGCTGGTTTGATGGCGGTGATGGGCCTGGTGCCCGGCATGCCGCACTTCTCCTTCCTGAGCATGGCGGCGCTGGCTGCGGGCGGCGCGTACCTGTTCTGGAAGAAGCAGAACGTCGCCAAGGTCGTGGCGCTGGAAGAGGTCAAGCGTCAGCAGGAACTGCTGCCGTCGCCGGCCCGCGCCATGGAAACCAAGGAGCTGGGCTGGGACGACGTGACGCCGATCGACATGATCGGCCTGGAAGTCGGCTATCGCCTGATTCCGCTGGTGGACCGCAATCAGGGTGGGCAATTGCTCGCGCGGATCAAGGGCGTGCGCAAGAAGCTCTCGCAGGATCTGGGCTTTTTGATGCCGACCGTGCACATCCGCGACAACCTCGATCTGGCGCCGAGCGCTTACCGCCTGACGCTGATGGGCGTGATTCTCGCCGAGGCCGAGATCTACCCGGATCGCGAACTGGCGATCAACCCCGGCCAGGTCTACGGCTCGCTCAACGGTATCAACGCCAAAGATCCGGCTTTCGGCCTCGAGGCGGTGTGGATCGAAATCAGCCAGCGTGCCCAGGCGCAATCGCTGGGCTACACCGTGGTCGACGCCAGCACCGTGGTCGCCACCCACTTGAACCAGATTCTGTACAAGCACTCCAGTGAGCTGATCGGCCACGAGGAAGTGCAGCAACTCATGCAATTGCTGGCCAAGAGCTCGCCGAAACTGGCAGAAGAGCTGGTGCCGGGCGTAGTTTCGCTGTCGCAGTTGCTCAAGGTCCTGCAAGCGCTGCTCGCCGAACACGTGCCGGTGCGCGACATTCGCAGCATTGCCGAGGCGATCGCGAACAACGCTGCCAAGAGTCAAGATACCGCCGCTCTGGTCGCTGCTGTGCGGGTCGGCGTATCTCGCGCCATCGTCCAAAGCATTGTAGGCACTGAGTCCGAGCTGCCTGTGATCACATTGGAACCAAGGTTGGAACAGATATTGCTCAATAGTCTGCAGAAGGCAGGACAAGGCTCGGAAGAGGGCGTTCTGCTGGAGCCAAGCATGGCCGAGAAGCTGCAACGTTCGTTGATCGAAGCGGCCCAGCGTCAGGAAATGCAAGGCCAACCGGTGATCCTGCTGGTAGCAGGCCCGATCCGCGCGATGCTCTCGCGCTTCGGCCGCCTCGCAGTCCCAGGCCTGCATGTGCTGGCCTACCAGGAAGTACCGGACAACAAGCAAGTGACCATCGTTGCGACAGTAGGGCCCAACGGCTGAGGTAGTGGTTTATGCAAGTTAAGCGTTTTTTCGCCGCCGATATGCGTCAGGCCATGAAGCTGGTTCGCGATGAGCTGGGCGCTGATGCCGCCATCATCGGCAACCGCCGCATTGCCGGCGGCGTCGAGTTGACGGCGGCACTGGATTACAAATTGTCGGCGCTGGCGCCACGGGTTCCGAACATGGAACTCGAAGACGAGCTGCGCAAGACCCAGTCGCGCATCGTTACCGCTCAGGCCGAGCTGAGCCTGCGTGGCGAAGCCGACGGCAACACCAATCAGCAGTTGTTCGCCGGGCTGCCATTGACCGCAGGCCTGCCGCTGACCGCTGCCGAACCGCTGAGCGAGCCAACCTACGCTGCCCCGGCGCGTCCGGCTGCAGCACCTGCGCAGGCCTCGGCGGGTGTCGATCCGCGTGCGCTGGAGTCGATGCGTTTTGAATTGAACAGCCTGCGCGAGCTGATGGAAGTTCAGCTCGGCACCCTGGCCTGGAATCAGCTGCAAGGCAGCCGTCCGGCCCAGGCCAATCTGTATCGCCGTCTGCAGCGCATCGGCCTGTCCGGCCCGCTGTCGCGCGATCTGCTGGCGATGATCACCGATATCGAAGAACCCCGTCAGGCCTGGCGCATGTTGCTGGCGCACTTGGCGCGGATGATTGCCGTACCGGAAGTCGAGCCGCTGGAAGAGGGCGGTGTGATTGCCATGGTCGGCCCCGCCGGCATGGGCAAGACCACCACGCTGGCCAAGCTCGCCGCGCGTTACGTGCTCAAGTACGGCGCGCAGAACGTTGCACTGGTGAGCATGGACAGCTTCCGCATCGGCGCGCAGGAACAACTGAAAACCCTCGGGCGCATCCTCAACGTGCCGGTAACGCACGTCGATCCGGGTCAGTCGCTGGTGCAGGCATTGGATCCACTGCTACGCAAACGCGTGGTTTTGATCGATACTGCCGGCCTGCAAGCCAGTGATCCGGCGTTGCGCATGCAGCTTGAGAGCCTGGCCGGGCGTGGCATTCGCTCAAAAAATTATCTGGTCCTGGCAACCACCAGCCAGAAACAGGTTCTAACCGCCGCTTATCACAGTTACAAGCGTTGCGGGCTGGCCGGCTGCATCCTGACTAAACTGGATGAAACGGCCAGTCTCGGCGAAGTGTTGAGCCTGGCGATCAGTCATGAATTGCCGGTCGCGTACCTGACCGATGGCCCACGGATTCCGGATGATTTGCATCTGCCGCGCCGTCATCAACTGGTCAGCCGCGCCGTCAGCGTGCAAATGCAGGAAGAACCCAGCGAAGAAGCCATGGCTGACATGTTCGCTGATATCTATCACAGCCCGACCAAGCAGGTTGGCTGAGGTAATCATGAACAGTTTTTGTACCTACATCGATGGTCTGCCACGCATTGTTCCGATCAGGAACGCGCAGCCAGTAATGTGGCCTCCGTCTATGCAAGACAAGGTAAAGAAATAACATGGGCAGCATGCATCCCGTACAGGTGATCGCGGTGACCGGCGGCAAAGGTGGCGTCGGCAAGACTAACGTGTCAGTGAACTTGTCGCTGGCGCTGGCAGAGCTTGGCCGTCGGGTCATGCTGCTGGACGCCGACCTGGGCCTGGCGAACGTCGACGTTCTGCTGGGGCTGACACCCAAGCGCACTTTGGCCGACGTTATCGAAGGCCGTTGCGAACTGCGCGACGTGCTGTTGCAGGGCCCGGGCGGGATTCGCATCGTGCCGGCGGCCTCCGGCACGCAGAGCATGGTGCACCTGAGCCCGGCGCAGCACGCCGGCCTGATCCAGGCGTTCAGCGATATCGGTGACAATCTCGACGTGCTGGTGATCGACACCGCTGCGGGTATTGGTGACTCGGTAGTCAGTTTCGTTCGTGCCGCCCAGGAAGTGTTGCTGGTGGTCTGCGACGAGCCGACTTCGATCACCGACGCTTACGCGCTGATCAAGTTGCTCAACCGTGATTACGGCATGAACCGCTTCCGCGTGCTGGCCAACATGGCGCAGAGCCCGCAGGAAGGGCGCAACCTGTTCGCCAAGTTGACCAAGGTCACGGATCGCTTCCTTGACGTCGCCCTACAATACGTCGGCGCCGTGCCGTACGACGAAAGCGTGCGCAAGGCAGTGCAGAAGCAGCGCGCCGTCTACGAAGCCTTTCCCCGTTCCAAGTGCGCGCTGGCCTTCAAGGCCATCGCCCAGAAGGTCGACACCTGGCCGCTGCCGGCCAACCCGCGCGGGCATCTGGAATTTTTCGTCGAGCGTCTCGTGCAGCAAACCGCAGGGCCTGTGATATGACCGCCAGTGGCATGAATCTTTACAAAAAGTCGGCGCGTGACGCGCAATACGAATTGATCGAGCGCTACGCGCCACTGGTCAAGCGCATTGCCTATCACTTGCTGGCACGCCTGCCGGCCAGCGTGCAGGTCGAAGACCTGATCCAGGCCGGGATGATCGGTTTGCTCGAAGTCTCGACCAAATACGACGCCAGCAAAGGCGCCAGTTTCGAAACGTACGCGGGCATTCGAATCCGCGGCGCGATGCTCGATGAAGTGCGCAAAGGGGATTGGGCACCACGCTCGGTTCACCGTAATACCAGGATGGTCAGCGACGCGATTCGCTCGATTGAAGCTAAAACCGGCCGTGACGCTAAAGATCACGAGGTTGCGGCCGAACTCCAATTGAGTCTCGACGATTACTACGGGATTCTGAATGACACCTTGGGCAGTCGCCTGTTCAGTTTCGACGACCTGTTGCAGGACGGCGAACACGAAGGGCTGCACGAGGATGGCGCGAGTGCTCATATGGAGCCGTCACGCGATCTGGAAGATGAACGCTTCCAGGCGGCGCTGGCGGACGCGATTGCCAATTTGCCGGAGCGTGAGCGACTGGTGTTGGCGCTGTACTACGACGAAGAGCTGAACCTCAAGGAAATCGGTGAAGTCCTTGGCGTCAGTGAATCGCGGGTCAGCCAGTTACACAGCCAGTGCGCGGCCCGTCTGCGGGGGCGTTTGGGGGAGTGGCGAGCGCGCTGAAGGCAGTGTGGGGACACTGCGAAACGAGGCTGGTGCGGTGATCAACGGCGCCGGTCTCGATCCGTTGTGCTCCAGACAAACTTCGAGTGCTATGCCGATTGATTGAAGTGGCGTGTCCAGGTGCTGGGCGCGTTTAAGACTGCTTGGAGGTCGAATTGAACAAAGACATGAAAATCCTCATCGTTGATGACTTCTCAACGATGCGGCGGATCATCAAGAACCTGCTGCGCGATCTTGGGTTCACCAACACCGTCGAGGCCGACGATGGCACCACTGCCATTCCGGTGCTCAACAGCGGCAGCATCGACTTTCTGGTAACGGACTGGAACATGCCGGGCATGACCGGTATCGACCTGCTGCGTCACGTGCGCGCCGATGAAAAACTCAAGCACCTCCCGGTGTTGATGGTGACTGCTGAAGCCAAGCGCGAGCAGATCATCGAGGCCGCTCAGGCCGGTGTGAACGGTTACGTAGTCAAACCTTTCACGGCTCAAGCGTTGAAAGACAAAATCGAGAAGATTTTCGAACGCATCGGCTGATGAATGCGCGGGGGAGCTATGGAGCATAACGAATCATCACAGGGCGATTTCGAATCGACCCTGAAAAAACACGCGGTCGAACTGGTCGAGAGCCTTGAAAAAGGCAGGTTCGGCGACGCGGTGCAACTGATCCATGAGCTCAATCAGACCCGTGACCGCGGCCTGTATCAGGAAGTGGGCAAGCTCACACGTGAACTGCACAGTGCGATCGTCAATTTCCAGATCGATCCGCACATGCCGCAGGCCGAGGAAGTGTCGCAAATCACCGACGCGACCGAACGCCTGGGCTATGTGGTCAAGCTGACGGAAGCCGCGGCCAACCGCACCATGGATCTGGTGGAAAGCGCCACGCCGGTGGTCAACAGTCTGGCTGATGAAGCGCAGACGTTGAGCGCCGATTGGGGGCGCTTCATGCGTCGCGAGGTCGGGGCTGAAGAGTTCCGCGAACTGGCGCGCCGGGTCGACGGTTTTCTGTCACGCAGCAGCACGGACAACCGTGCAGTGTCGAGCAACCTCAACGACATCCTGCTGGCTCAGGACTACCAGGATCTCACCGGTCAGGTGATCAAGCGCGTGACTCAATTGGTCACCGAAGTCGAAAGCAATCTGCTCAAACTCGTGCTCATGGCCAGCCAGGTCGACCGCTTTGCGGGCATCGAACATGACCGCGCCGCAATGCTTGCCGAAAAAGATCCACAAAAACATCTCTCGCAGGGTGAAGGTCCGCAGATTCATGCCGATAAACGAGAAGACGTTGTGTCCGGTCAGGACGATGTGGACGATTTGCTATCCAGCCTTGGATTTTGAAGTTTAGGTTTTTAGACCTGTTAGGAGCACCCCATTAATGAGCTTCGGCGCCGATGAAGAGATCCTTCAGGATTTCCTGGTTGAGGCCGGCGAGATTCTTGAGCAACTGTCCGAACAACTGGTCGAGCTGGAAAGCCGTCCGGATGATGCAGATCTGCTCAATGCAATTTTTCGCGGTTTCCACACTGTAAAAGGGGGCGCCGGCTTCCTTCAGCTCAATGAGCTGGTGGAGTGCTGTCACATCGCCGAAAACGTGTTCGACATCCTGCGCAAGGGTGAGCGTCGCGTTGATGCAGAACTGATGGACGTTGTGCTCGAAGCACTGGACGCGGTGAACAGCATGTTCAGCGAAGTCCGTGAACGTTCACCGATCACCGCTGCGACGCCGGAGCTGTTGGCCGCGCTGGCGCGCCTGGCCGAACCGCAATCGGCGGATGAAGCCGTTGCCGCACCGGTAGAAGCGGTTGAAGAGCCGGTCGCCGAAAGCGCATCGGAAGACATCACCGATAACGAATTCGAACAGTTGCTGGACTCGCTGAATGCCGTCAAGGCGCAGGCCGAGGCCCCGGCCGCTGTTGTTGCTCCAGCGCAGGTTGCCGACACGGCGGCCAGCGATGAAATCACCGATGCAGAATTTGAATCGCTGCTCGATCAACTGCACGGCAAAGGCCAGTTCGCTGTCGATGCGGTCGCTCCAGCGGCGCCAGCAGCTCCGGCAGCGCCTGCCAAGGGCGACAGCTCGGACATCACCGACGACGAATTCGAAGCCTTGCTCGATCAGTTGCATGGCAAGGGCAACTTCGCCGTTGACGCGCTGGAATCGGCCATTGCTTCGGCCCCGGCAGCCCCTGCTGCACCGGCAGCTGCGGCGGCGGGCAGCGACCTGATCAGCGATCACGAATTCGAATCGCTGCTCGACGAATTGCACGGCAAAGGCAAGTTTGACGCCAGCGCTGCGACTGCCGGCTCGGCATCAAGCGTCGCCACGCCAGCGGCGAAAGCTCCGGCTGCCGCTGCTGCGCCGAAACCTGCCGCCAAGCCTGAACCGAAAGCCGAGGCGCCGAAACCTGCCGCCGCTGCTGCACCGGCTCCGGCCCGCGCGCCAGCCGCTGCCCCGGCAGAAAAACCGGCCAGCGAAGCGGAAACCACCGTGCGCGTCGACACCGCGCGGCTCGACGAGATCATGAACATGGTCGGCGAGCTGGTGCTGGTGCGTAACCGTCTGGTGCGCCTGGGCCTCAACAGCGGCGACGAAGCCATGTCCAAGGCCGTGTCGAACCTCGACGTGGTCACCGCTGACCTGCAGACCGCCGTGATGAAGACGCGGATGCAGCCGATCAAGAAGGTCTTCGGGCGCTTCCCGCGTCTGGTACGCGACCTCGCGCGGCAGCTGAAGAAAGAGATCAACCTGGAACTGGTGGGTGAAGAAACCGACCTCGACAAAAACCTTGTCGAGGCCCTGGCCGACCCGCTGGTCCACTTGGTGCGCAACGCCGTTGACCACGGCATCGAGTCGCCGGAAGAACGCGAAGCATCGGGCAAGGCCCGTGGCGGTCGCGTGGTGCTGGCGGCCGAGCAGGAAGGCGACCATATCCTGCTGTCGATCTCCGACGATGGCAAAGGCATGGACCCGAACGTCCTGCGTTCGATCGCGGTAAAACGCGGTGTGATGGACAAGGACGCGGCTGATCGCCTGAGCGATACCGAGTGCTACAACCTGATTTTCGCCCCGGGTTTCTCGACCAAGACCGAGATCTCCGACGTGTCCGGCCGTGGTGTCGGCATGGACGTGGTGAAGACCAAGATTTCCCAGCTCAACGGTTCGATCAACATCTACTCGACCAAGGGCCAGGGTTCGAAGATCGTCATCAAGGTGCCGCTGACCCTGGCGATCATGCCGACGCTGATGGTCATGCTCGGCAATCAGGCGTTCGCGTTCCCGTTGGTCAACGTCAACGAAATCTTCCACCTCGATCTGTCGACTACCAATGTCGTCGACGGTCAGGAAGTGGTGATCGTGCGCGACAAGGCGCTGCCATTGTTCTACCTCAAGCGCTGGCTGGTCAGCTCCGCCGCTCACGAAGAGCAGCGCGAAGGCCATGTGGTGATTCTTTCGGTGGGCACACAGCGGATCGGCTTCGTCGTCGATCAACTGGTCGGCCAGGAAGAAGTGGTCATCAAGCCATTGGGCAAAATGCTCCAGGGAACTCCGGGCATGTCCGGCGCCACCATCACCGGTGACGGCCGCATTGCGCTGATTCTCGATGTTCCAAGCATGCTCAAGCGTTACGCCACAAAGCGTATTTGAATCCGGGGCGGCGGCGCGATGACGCGCCGCTGCACCTAATGGAGTGTTTATGGCAGTCAAAGTCCTGGTGGTGGACGATTCGGGTTTTTTCCGCCGCCGCGTCTCGGAAATTCTTTCGGCGGATCCGAGCATCCAGGTGGTCGGTACGGCCACCAACGGTAAAGAGGCGATCGATCAGGCCATGGCGCTCAAGCCTGACGTGATCACCATGGACTACGAGATGCCGATGATGGACGGCATCACGGCAGTGCGGCACATCATGCAGCGCTGCCCGACCCCTGTGTTGATGTTCTCCTCGCTGACCCACGAAGGCGCGCGGGTAACCCTCGATGCGCTGGACGCCGGCGCGGTGGATTTCCTGCCGAAGAATTTCGAAGACATCTCGCGCAATCCCGAGAAGGTCAAGCAGCTGCTGTGCGAGAAAGTCCACAGCATTTCGCGCAGCAACCGTCGTTTCAGTGCCTACAGCGCGCCGGCTCCCGCCGCTGCGCCAGCGCCGACGCCTGCTCCGGCAGCGTCGAGCTACGGCAGCCACACGAGCCACAGCAGCCCTGTCCCGGCACGTCCGGCGCCTGCGCCAGCGCCTGCTCGCGCATCCGCTGCCAGTGCTTCGTCGTCGGCGCCGAAACGCAAAGCCTACAAACTGGTTGCCATCGGCACTTCGACGGGCGGCCCGGTCGCACTGCAACGCGTGCTTACGCAGTTGCCGGCGAACTTCCCGGCGCCGATCGTGCTGATCCAGCACATGCCGGCGGCGTTCACCAAAGCGTTTGCCGAGCGCCTCGACAAGCTCTGCCGCATCAGCGTCAAGGAAGCCGAGGATGGCGACATCCTGCGTCCGGGCCTGGCGCTGCTGGCGCCGGGTGGCAAGCAGATGATGATCGACGGCCGTGGCGCGGTGAAGATTCTGCCGGGTGACGAACGTCTGAATTACAAGCCGTGCGTGGACATCACGTTCGGTTCTGCAGCCAAGTCCTACGGCGACAAAGTTCTGGCAGTGGTGCTGACCGGCATGGGCGCCGACGGCCGCGAAGGCGCGCGTCTGCTCAAGCAGGGCGGCAGTTCGGTGTGGGCGCAGGACGAAGCAAGCTGCGTGATCTACGGCATGCCGATGGCCATCGTCAAAGCCGATCTGGCTGACGCCGTGTACGGTCTGGACGACATCGGCAAGCACATCGTCGAGGCGTGTATCTGATGGATGTTCTCAGCCTTATCGGCCTCATCATGGCGTTCGTCGCCATCATCGGCGGCAACTACCTTGAAGGCGGCCACCTCGGCGCGCTGGCCAACGGCCCGGCGGCGCTGATCGTGCTGGGCGGCACAGTCGGTGCCGCGCTGCTGCAATCGCCGATGAGCGCGTTCAAACGCGCCATGCAGATTCTCGCCTGGATCTTCTTTCCGCCGCGTGTCGACCTCGCTGGCGGCATCGACCGCGTGGTCAATTGGAGCCTGACGGCGCGCAAGGAAGGCCTGCTCGGCCTCGAAGGCGTGGCCGACGCCGAACCTGACAGCTATTCGCGCAAGGGCCTGCAACTGCTGGTCGACGGCGCCGAGCCGGAAGCCATTCGGAGCATTCTCGAGGTGGATTTCTACACCCAGGAATCCCGCGATATCGAAGCGGCCAAGGTGTTCGAAAGCATGGGCGGCTACGCGCCGACCATCGGCATCATCGGTGCGGTGATGGGCCTGATTCACGTGATGGGCAACCTCGCCGATCCGTCGCAACTGGGTAACGGCATTGCCGTGGCGTTTGTCGCGACCATCTATGGCGTGGCCAGTGCCAACCTGATTCTCTTGCCGGTCGCGGCCAAGCTCAAGTCCATCGCGTTGCGGCAGTCGCGTTATCGCGAAATGTTGCTGGAAGGAATTCTGTCGATCGCCGAAGGTGAAAACCCTCGTTCCATTGAGTTGAAGCTGCAAGGCTTCATGGACTAAGGGAATAACCTCATGGCTCGTCGTCGCCACCAGGAAGAACACGTGAATCACGAGCGCTGGCTCGTGTCCTACGCGGATTTCATCACTTTGCTGTTCGCGTTTTTCGTGGTGATGTACTCGATCTCGTCGATCAACGAAGGCAAATACAAAGTCATTTCCGAAGCGTTGATCGGCGTGTTTACCGACTCCGACCGCTCGCTCAAACCGATTCCGATCGGCGACGAACGACCGAAAACCGTGACCCCGGCCAAGCCGCTGGTCAAGGATGCCGAGCAGGTCGACGCCGGTATTTCCGGGGCCAGCGATCCGCTGAAAAGCATCGCCGATGACATCAGCGCCGCGTTCGGTGATTTGATCAGCTCCAACCAGATGACCGTGCGCGGCAATGAGTTGTGGGTCGAGATCGAACTCAACTCCAGCCTGTTGTTCGGCAGCGGCGATGCCATGCCGAGCGACATCGCGTTCAACATCATCGATAAGGTCGCGGCGATCCTCAAACCGTTCGATAACCCGATCCACGTCGAAGGCTTCACCGACGATCAACCGATCCGCACCGCACAGTACCCGACCAACTGGGAGCTGTCCTCGGCGCGTTCGGCGAGCATCGTGCGCATGCTCGCCATGCAGGGTGTGAACCCCGGTCGACTGGCGTCGGTGGGCTACGGCGAATTCCAGCCAGTGGCCAACAACGCCACGGTCGAAGGCCGGGCGAAGAACCGTCGCGTGGTGCTGGTGGTGTCGCGCAATCTCGATGTGCGCCGCAGCCTCACCGGCACCGGAACCGCCAATGCGCAACCGGATGCGGCGTTGAAGCGCGCTGGCACACAAACTGCACCGACCCCGGTCAAGACGCCGGGACGCGAGAGTGCCGTCAATTCTCCGTCGCCCGCATTAACACGCTGAAGCATGTCTCGGCCAATCAACCTGGCCGGGAGGAACGAACTGAATGAGAGTCTGGGCAGTCGCCAATCAAAAGGGTGGTGTCGGTAAAACCACATCCTCCATCGCTTTAGCCGGGTTGCTGGCCGAGGCGGGCAAGCGCGTGGTTGTGGTCGATCTCGATCCGCACGGCTCGATGACCAGCTATTTCGGCTACGACCCCGACAGCCTGGAACACAGCAACTACGATCTGTTTCTGCACAAGGGCAGCGTGCCGCAAGGCCTGCCGGGGCAGTTGCTGCTGTCGACCAGCGACGAACGCATTTCCCTGTTGCCATCGAGCACCGCACTGGCCACTCTTGAGCGGCAGTCGCCGGGGCAGAGCGGCCTGGGCCTGGTGATCGCCAAGAGTCTGGCGCAACTGTGGCAGGACTTCGATTACGCGATCATCGACAGCCCGCCGTTGCTCGGCGTGCTGATGGTCAATGCGCTAGCGGCGAGCCAGCAACTGGTGATCCCGGTGCAGACCGAGCACCTGGCGGTGAAAGGTCTGGAGCGCATGGTCAACACCCTGGCGATGATCAATCGCTCGCGCAAACAACCGCTGCCGTTCAGCATCGTGCCGACCCTGTTCGACCGCCGCACGCAGGCGTCGATGGGCACCCTGCGCGTGCTGCGCGACAAATTCCCCGAGGATATCTGGCACGGCTACATCCCGGTCGATACCCGGCTGCGCGACGCCAGCCGCGCCGGTGTCACGCCTTCGCAATTCGACGGCAAGAGCCGCGGCGTGCTGGCCTACCGCGCGCTGCTCAAGCACCTGCTCGCGCAGCAACTTGTTCCGCAGGTGGCCTGAGATGATTTCGATCCGCTTGCCCGAACCCTGTGGGAGCGAGCCTGCTCGCGAAGCAGGCGATGCGGTTTCCCTGTCAGGCGCTGATCACCGATGAACCGCCCAGTGAAACTCACGTCACGTCCGCAACAGGCCTTGCAGTCTTATCTGGAAGACCTGCTGCTCGACCTGCCCGAGGACTTGCCTGCGCCGGTCGAAGCGCTGCCGCCAGTCGTCGAGCCGGCGCAGCCTGAAGTGGTGGAAAGCACCGAGGCCATGGACGAGTTCCAGGCCGCGGTGCTGGAAGAACAGGCCCGCGACGCGCGGAAATCCGTCGCTCCGATTGCCGCGCCTGCTGTTGCCCCCGTGGCCAAAGCACCGGTGGCGCTGATCGACGAACCGCGCGCGCCGCTGTCGACACTGGCGCCGCTGCTGCAAACACAATTATTGACCGTGCCGGAACCCGAACCGGAGCCAGAACCCGCGCCGCAGATTGCTGAGCCGCAGGTGCTGGTCCCGCCGCTGGTGGAAGTGCACCTGCCGCCAAACAACCCGCCGCCACCGGTCGAGCCCGATGGCCGTCCGGCCTGGGCTGCCGAAGCCTTCGAATGCTTGCTGTTCGATGTTGCCGGGCTGACCCTGGCGGTGCCGCTGGTGTGCCTCGGCTCGATCTATTCGCTGGCCGGCCACGAGCTGACGCCGCTGTTTGGTCAGCCGGAGTGGTTCCTCGGGATTCTGCCGAGCCAGGCCGGTAATTTGAAAGTCTTGGACACTGCGCGCTGGGTCATGCCGGATCGCTACCGCGATGACTTCCGGCAGGGCCTGCAATACGTGATTTCGGTACAAGGTTACGAGTGGGGGCTGGCGGTGCATCAGGTCAGCCGCTCGTTGCGCCTGGACCCGAATGAGATCAAATGGAGAAGTCACCGGGGTCAGCGGCCATGGCTCGCCGGCACCGTGATCGAGCACATGTGTGCATTGCTTGACGTATCCGCACTGGCCGAGTTGATCGCCAGCGGTGGGGCAAAGCACTTGAGTGGCAACAAGCCGCTACATAAACCGACATAGCAGCCGACATAACAATCAGGCGATGGCATTTTTCAATGCCACCACACAGAACACACACCGCCCGGGGCGGTTTTTTCGAGGGGTCAGGGTATGAGTAGTCAGGCGTCGAATGCAAAAGGTTCTGAAGATCCGATCCTGCAATGGGTGACCTTCAAACTGGATAACGAAACCTACGGCATCAACGTGATGCGCGTGCAGGAAGTGCTGCGCTACACCGAGATTGCGCCGGTACCGGGTGCACCGAGCTACGTGCTGGGCATCATCAACCTGCGCGGTAACGTGGTCACCGTGATCGACACCCGTCAGCGCTTCGGCCTGCACAGCGGCGAGATCAGTGACAACACCCGTATCGTCATCATCGAAGCCGACAAGCAAGTCGTCGGGATCATGGTCGACAGCGTGGCCGAAGTGGTTTACCTGCGTCAGTCGGAAATCGAAACCGCACCGAACGTCGGTAACGAAGAATCGGCCAAGTTCATCCAGGGCGTGTGCAACAAGAACAACGAGCTGCTGATTCTGGTCGAGCTGGACAAGATGATGAGCGAAGAAGAATGGTCGGAACTGGAGAGCATCTGATTTGATTCTCGAGGTTGCGGTAATTGTTCTGTTCCTGTTCTGGGCCGGTACGCTGGCGATGTTCGTCTCGTACATCAAGGCGCAGCGAGTGATCGCTGCGCAGCAGGCCCAGGGCGATGCGCTGCGTGATCAGCGCATCAAGGACCTGGCCAAACGCGTTGACGACTACCAGAACGGCAACGTGCGCATGGGCGAGGCCCTGCACGAGTTGCGTGCGGTGGTGAGTCCGTTGCCGGACAAGATCGTTGCACTGGAACAACGCGACCCGTCGAGCCTGTCATTCGCCCAGGCGGCGAAACTGGTGGGCATGGGCGCGAGTGTCGATGAACTGACTCAGTCGTGCGGGTTGACCCAGGCTGAGGCGGAGTTGATGCGCAAGTTGCACAAAGGCAGCTAGGGGCTTCAAGCTTCAAGCTTCAAGCGGCAAGCAAGATCAAAAGATCGCATCGGAGGCAGCGCCTGCATAAATCTCGTGTAAGCGCTGTCGAAGGCTGCGATCTTTTTTCTCGATTGCATCGCAGGCATAGCGATCCGCAGTTGTCCGGATCAGCTCGCCGGAGTTTTTGTGTAACTGATCAGTTGATACAGGGCTTTCTGCTCACCGTTACCGCCGAAGTCGGCGTTGCCCCAAGCCACTACTCGACGATCTGCCCTGAGTGCCACGAAAGTATCGCCTCCTCCGTACACAGCACGCACGTCAGTGAGCAAATGGGCAACTGCGCTGGTATCGCCGCCGCTGTTCTCTCTTCCCCACGCAACTGCCACGCCGTTGCTGCGCAATGCTACGACCGCGTCTTGGTTGGCATTAATGGCGACAATGTCTCTCAACTGGCGAATGTCTGGCGGAATGTTAACGATATCGCTGGGGAGGGTAGCCCAAGCGTGCACTGAGCCATCCCCGCACAGCACGACAAATCCGGATCCGGAGCCTATGACGTGGACGATGTCGTTGCGACTGGCAATCTCTTCTGGCATGGGCGGCATATGTCCCCATACGACCAGTGCGCCATTGCTTCTGCGTGCTGCAAAGGCTGAGCTGTTACTGGCCAGGTCGACGATATCTCTCAGTGCTGCGATGTCCGACGGCACTTGGCCTCCAAGCGATTCATGCCCCCATGCGCGCACTTGGCCATTGTCGCTCACTACTGCGAAAGCATGAGTCGAGCAAGCCAGTCTGGTTATGTCGGTGAGCAACGCGATATCGTCCGGCAGCTGCGCTGAATGGTCATGATAGCCCCAACAGACGACGTTGCCAGTGCTGCGCAGCGCGGCGAAACCATACTGGCCACCAGACGCTTGCATGATATCGGTCAAATCGGCGATTTCGGGCGGAAGTGCGCCTCCCATCTCGGGCATGCCCCATACGACAAGCCTGCGCGACTCAAGAAGGGCTACGAAAACATAAGTGCTTCCCGACACCGCGACAACCGTATTCAGCTGTGCGATATCTTCGGGGACGGTCCCGCTGGGCTGAAGCCCCCAAGCGAGGACATTGCCTTGCGCGCGCCGAATCGCAAAGGCTCTCATCCCCGCCGACAACTCTACGACGTCGTGCGCTTCTCTTACCGGTTCCGGCAAAATGCCGCCGCCATCGACGTGACCCCATGCATGGACTGCCCGGCTGTCCAAAACAGCGCACAGGGCGAATGATGTACCGAGAATGTTTGACGGGTTCAGGGTTATCCGATTCTTGCCCGACCAGACGATCAGTTCCTCATAAGGCCGGACATCGAAAAATTCGCTAGCTGTGGCGGACTGCTTGTCTCCAACATACTGCCACGTGACGTTCAACGGTTTGAGCGTTGAGGCGTCCAGCGCTACAAGTCGCCAGCTGCGCGTGTAGAAGTTGCCAAGACCACCCCGATTGCCGCGTGCGCCCATGACCAGCAGTCCGCCTTCAGCGTTTATGTTCAGGGGCAATTCATCTTTCTCGTTTGGCATGGAATCAATCCCTCAAGATTGTGGACCTTCGGGCAACCTGGTTCAGGTCTGGTCCGTAATCAAGCGCTGCGGGATCGGGCATGCGCTACTGTCAGACCTGACAGTAGCGACAAACGGTATATGGCAGGGCGCAGAAGAGACTGCGACTGCGGCTCAGTAGTCATCCCCACGGGCGGTGATGTCCTTCTCGACCATCGGCACGTTCGGGTCTTGTCCCTCGGGGAATTTACCCTTCAGGTTCCAGGCAAACGCGATGATCTCGGCGATGGTGCGATAGAGCTCTTCGGGGATGCTGTCGCCCAGTTCCATCCGCGCCAGCAGGCGCACCAGTTCAGGGTTCTCGTAGATCGGCACTTCGTAATCGCGGGCGATGCGCAGGATCTCTTCGGCCAGTTCCTCGTCGCCCTTGGCAGTGAGGGTCGGGGCGTGGTTGCCGTCGTATTTGAGGGCGATGGCCTGGCGTGGGGCAGTGGAATCGTTCATGCGGTTTCGTCGACCCAGCGGTGTTCGAGGCGGGTTTGGTTGCCTTGCGGCGGCGTGCCGTGGTGGCAGTCGAGGTCGCCGACGTTGAGCCCGGAATCGAGCAGGCGCTGGCGCAAGGCAAACAGATTGTTTTCGATCAGGTCAGCGGTGTACGGACGCTCGGCCCACAGCTGACTGGACAGGCTGCCGGCGATCAGTTGCGCCTGAATCTGCATCGGCCCGAGCGGTTCCAGATCGAAGGCCAGATCGACGCGCCACAGTTGCTGTTTGGCTTCGCGCTCATCGCGGCGCTCGTGGGGCTGCGGTTCGCGCTCCGGCGCTTCTTCACGCTGAAACTTGACCTGCAACGGCACGATGTCTTGCAGGTTGCGCATGGGGATTTCCAGCTGCCAGGTGCTGAGCAGGCGGCCATCGTCGGTGACGCCGGTCTGTTCCAGGCTCGACAGCTGATGGCTCTGCAGACGCGACACCGCAGCGGCGGCGAGGCGCAGCAGTTGTTCGAGATCACCTTCGCCTTCGAGTTTCGCCAGCAGTCGTTCGGGCAACGGGAAGCTGCTGGGCACCGGTTTGGCGCTGACCTGGCCGAGGGTGCCGAGGGCGTTCCGGACGAAACTCGGCAGCGCTTGCGCCAAGGTGTTGGCGGCGATGATCGCATTGAAATTGGTGTTGCTCGGCAGGCCCGGGGTCAGTTGCGCGATCAGTTTGAGCAGGTCGGCCTTCATGTCCGGGGCGAGCGTGGGATTTTGTCCGCCGAGCAATTTCGCTTCGAGGAACGCGCCGCTGTTGGCCAAGGCCAGCGCCACGCCTTTGGCGGTGCTCATTTGCTGCACGTCCGGCAGGCTGGCGAGCAGCTTGTCGACCACCGCGCGCAGATCGGCCGAGGTCTGGTCAGTCGCCGGCGGCAGATTTTGCAACATCTTCAGCAGGCCATCGAGCGAGCCCTGGCGGCTTTGCTGGCCGAGCAATTGCTGACTGACCGCCAATTGTTCCTGACGGCTGCTCAGCGGCACGAATTTAAGGGTCTGCGCGTCCTGCACCTGCGCCGACAACAAGGTGCCGATGCGCAGTGGTTGCGGGCTGTCGACGGTCAAGGTGCTGCCGCTCAACGCGGTGTTGAGCAGGGTGACCATCGAGCGAAATACCGCCGCTTGTCCCGGCGTTTGCGGCAGGGCTTGCGAGGTCACGACTTTGCCTTGCAGCAGGGTGCCGGCGGGCAATTGCGCGGTATCGATGAGGGTGAGGGTGGCGACGCTGCTGGCGATCGCTTGCTGCACGGTGATCGCCAGATTGCCGGCCGACGGCTGAGTGATCGCCAGGTTGGTGCCCTGTGGCAACGGCAGATTGCTGCTGGCCTGCACGGTGGTATGGCGACCGCTGTCGAGGGTCACTTTGAGCAGCAATTCAAAGGTCTGGTCGGCCTGCTTGAGCGATAACACCTCGGCCTTGGCGCTTTGCCCGGCGCCGATCAAGCCCTCCACCGGCGTCAGCAGCTTGAGCAGTTCACCCATCTGCGGGCGAGCGCTCGCCGACACGGTGGGCGGCAGCGGGAGGATGTTCATTTCGCCTGTCATACGCGGACACAACCTGAGGAAATTGCGCTCTTGAGAGTAAGGCACGGCATGTATAATGCCGCGCGTCGTGCGCTTCGTTCAAAAAACCTGGCAATTGTTTGATCCAGCTCGCCAGATCGAGCGATCAAAGCATCTATGCTGCATCTCTTTAACGGCCGCTCCAGAGCCGACTTGAACCGTATAAGGCCCGTGATCCCTTGACCAGTCCTGTCCTGCAAACCGTTGCCCTGACGTGTGAACGCGATCTGCGGCTGCTGTTCGAAAACCTCGAATTGCGCCTGGCCAGTGGCGACATGGTGCAGATCAGCGGCCCCAACGGCAGCGGCAAGACCAGTCTTTTACGTCTGCTCGCCGGTTTGATGCAACCCACCGATGGCAAGGTGCTGCTCAATGGTCAACCGCTGACCGAACAACGCAGCGAACTGGCGCGAAACCTGTTGTGGATCGGCCACGCCGCCGGGATCAAGGATCTGCTCACTCCTGAAGAAAACCTGTCGTGGCTGTGCGCCCTGCATCATCCTGCCGAACGCGAGGCGATCTGGCAGGCGCTGGCAGCAGTAGGATTGCGCGGTTTCGAAGACGTTCCCTGCCACAGCCTTTCCGCCGGCCAGCAGCGCCGTGTGGCGCTGGCGCGGTTGTATCTGGACAGCCCGCCGTTGTGGATTCTCGACGAACCTTTCACCGCGCTGGACAAGCAGGGCGTTGCGCAACTGGAAGAGCATCTGGCCGGCCACTGCGAACGCGGCGGCCTGGTGGTGCTGACCACCCACCACACCCTGAGCCGCATGCCGGCCGGTTATCGCGACATCGATTTGGGGAAATGGGCGGTATGAGTGTCTTCGGCCTGCTGCTTGCCCGCGAATCGCGACTGCTGTTCCGCCGCCCGGCGGAGCTGGCCAATCCGCTGATTTTCTTTGCCATCGTCATTGCCCTTTTCCCGCTGGCCGTCGGCCCGGAAACTCAAGTCTTGCAAAACCTGTCCCCGGGGTTAGTCTGGGTGGCGGCGTTGTTGTCGGTCCTGCTGTCGCTGGACGGATTGTTTCGCAGTGACTTCGAAGACGGCTCGCTGGAACAGTGGGTCCTTTCGTCGCACCCGCTGCCGCTTCTGGTCTTGGCCAAGGTGCTGGCACACTGGCTGTTCTCCGGTCTGGCACTGGTGCTGCTGTCGCCGTTGCTGGCGCTGATGCTCGGTTTGCCAGCCGCGTGCCTGCCGGTGTTGCTGCTGTCGTTGCTGCTCGGTACGCCGGTGTTGAGCCTGCTCGGTGCAGTCGGGGCGGCGCTGACGGTCGGCCTGAAGCGCGGCGGTCTGTTGCTGGCGCTGCTGATTCTGCCGCTGTACATCCCGGTGTTGATCCTTGGCAGCGGCGCGTTGCAAGCGGCGCTGCAAGGCATGCCGGCGACCGGATACCTGTTGTGGATGGCCAGCCTCACAGCGCTGGCGATCACCCTGACACCCTTTGCAATAGCCGCTGGCCTGAAGATCAGCGTCGGCGAATAATAATGAGGCCTGGTCAAAAATTGACCACTTCTTCCAGAAGAAAGGCATGACCCTCTGCCAGCTCGCGATGATGAGCGGCAACCGTGATGGAAACAGTATGAACTGGACCTGGTTTCACAAGCTCGGCTCGCCCAAGTGGTTCTACGGCATCAGCGGCAAGTTCCTGCCGTGGTTGAGCATCGCAGCGTTGCTGCTGATTGGCGTTGGCGTGGTCTGGGGCCTGGCGTTCGCGCCGCCGGATTACCAGCAAGGCAACAGCTTTCGCATCATCTATATCCACGTACCTGCAGCGATGCTCGCCCAGTCGATCTACGTAATGCTCGCCGTGTGCGGTGTGGTAGGGCTGGTGTGGAAAATGAAACTGGCCGATGTCGCCCTGCAATGCGCTGCACCGATCGGTGCGTGGATGACCGCCGTGGCGCTGGTCACCGGGGCCATCTGGGGCAAGCCGACCTGGGGCTCGTGGTGGGTGTGGGACGCGCGCCTGACCTCGATGTTGATTCTGCTGTTTCTGTATTTCGGCGTGATCGCGCTGGGCAACGCCATCAGCAATCGTGACAGCGCCGCCAAGGCCTGCGCGGTGCTGGCGATTGTTGGCGTGATCAACATTCCGATCATCAAATACTCGGTGGAGTGGTGGAACACCCTGCACCAGGGCGCGACGTTCACCCTTACGGAAAAACCGGCGATGCCCGCGGAAATGTGGCTGCCGCTGCTGCTGACGGTGCTGGGTTTCTACTGCTTCTTCGGCGCTGTGCTGTTGCTGCGCATGCGTCTTGAAGTGCTCAAGCGCGAGGCCCGCGCCAGTTGGGTGAAGACTGAAGTGCAGCAGAGTCTGGAGGCGGTGCGATGAGTTTTGCTTCATTCGGCGATTTTCTCGCCATGGGCCATCACGGCCTGTATGTCTGGTCGGCCTACGGCATCTGTCTGGCGGTGCTGGCCCTCAACGTGGTGGCGCCGATTGCGGCGCGCAAGCGTTATCTGCAACAAGAGGCGCGTCGTCTGCGCCGGGAGAACGGCAAGTGAATGCGCTGCGCAAAAAACGTCTGATCATCATTCTGGCGATTCTGGTCGGAGTGGGCGCTGCTGTTGGCCTGGCCCTGAGCGCGTTGCAGGAAAACATCAATCTGTTTTACACGCCGACGCAGATCGCTAACGGCGAAGCGCCGCAGGACACGCGCATCCGCGCCGGCGGCATGGTCGAGGCCGGTTCGCTGCAACGCTCCAAGGATTCGCTGGACGTCAAATTCGTCGTCACCGACTTCAACAAATCCGTGACCATCGCCTATCGCGGCATCCTCCCGGATCTGTTCCGCGAAGGGCAGGGCATTGTCGCCCTCGGCAAGCTCAACGCTGATGGCGTGGTGGTCGCCGATGAAGTGCTGGCCAAGCACGACGAGAAGTACATGCCGCCGGAAGTGACCAAAGCGCTGAAGGACAGCGGTCAATCCGCACCGACGCCTGTGAAGGAGGGTTGATCGATGACCTCGGCGATTTTTATTCCTGAGTTGGGCCATCTGGCGATGATCCTTGCCCTGTGCTTTGCCCTCGTGCAAGCGGTGGTGCCATTGGTCGGTGCCTGGCGCGGTGACCGTTTCTGGATGAGTCTGGCCCAGCCCGCCGCATGGGGGCAGTTTGCCTTTTTGTTGTTTGCGTTCGGCATTTTGACCTACGCATTCATGACCGATGATTTCTCTGTCGCCTACGTGGCAAACAACTCCAACACCGCTTTGCCGTGGTACTACAAATTCAGCGCGGTGTGGGGCGCCCACGAAGGTTCCCTGCTGCTGTGGGCGTTGATCCTCGGCGGCTGGACCTTCGCCGTGTCGGTGTTCTCCCGGCAGTTGCCGCAAGTCATGCTCGCCCGGGTACTGGCGGTGATGGGTATGATCAGCACCGGTTTCCTGCTGTTCCTGATCCTCACGTCCAACCCGTTCAAACGCATCCTGCCGCAGATGCCGAGCAATGGCGCTGACCTCAATCCACTGTTGCAAGACATTGGCCTGATCGTTCACCCGCCGATGTTGTACATGGGCTACGTCGGCTTTTCGGTGGCGTTCGCATTCGCCATCGCAGCGTTGATGGGCGGTCGCCTCGATGCGGCGTGGGCGCGCTGGTCGCGGCCATGGACGATCGTCGCCTGGGCGTTCCTCGGCATTGGCATCACCCTCGGTTCGTGGTGGGCGTATTACGAACTCGGCTGGGGCGGCTGGTGGTTCTGGGACCCGGTGGAAAACGCCTCGTTCATGCCGTGGCTGGTCGGCACCGCGCTGATTCACTCGCTGGCGGTCACCGAGAAACGCGGCGTGTTCAAGAGCTGGACGGTGTTGCTGGCGATTGCCGCGTTCTCGTTGAGCCTGCTCGGCACTTTCCTCGTTCGTTCGGGCGTGCTGACCTCGGTGCATGCGTTTGCCTCCGATCCGGAGCGCGGCGTGTTCATCCTGATTTTCCTGCTGTTCGTGGTCGGCGGTTCGCTGACGCTGTTTGCGCTGCGTGCGCCGGTGGTGAAAAGTCAGGTTGGCTTCAATCTGTGGTCGCGGGAAACCTTGCTACTGGGCAACAACCTGGTGCTGGTCGTCGCTGCATCGATGATCCTGCTTGGGACCTTGTATCCGCTGATTCTTGATGCCATCAGTGGCGCCAAACTGTCGGTCGGCCCGCCGTACTTCAATGCGTTGTTCATACCGTTGATGGCATTGCTGATGCTGGTCATGGCGATCGGTGTGATCGTGCGCTGGAAGGACACGCCGGTGAAATGGCTGGCAAACATGCTCACTCCGGTGCTGCTCGGCAGCGTCGCATTGGCCGTTGTGGCCAGCGTGGCCTACGGCGATTTCAACTGGGCGGTAATTGCGACTTTCCTGCTCGCCGCTTGGGTGTTGCTCGCCGGTGTGCGCGACCTGTTCGACAAGACTCGCCACAAAGGCCTGATCAAAGGTTTGCCGACGCTGACCCGCAGTTATTGGGGCATGCAGATCGCCCACCTCGGCATCGCCGTGTGCGCGCTGGGCGTGGTGTTGTCGAGCCAGAACAGTGCCGAGCGCGACCTGCGTCTGGCGCCGGGCGAGTCGATGGATCTGGCCGGCTATCAGTTCGTCTTCGAAGGCGCCAAGCATTTCGAGGGGCCGAATTTTACCTCGGACAAAGGCACCATCCGCGTCATTCGCGATGGCAAGGAAATCAGCGTGCTGCACCCGGAAAAGCGTCTGTACACCGTGCAGAACTCGGTGATGACCGAAGCCGGCATCGATGCCGGTTTTACCCGCGATCTCTACGTCGCCCTCGGTGAACCGCTGGATAACGGCGCCTGGGCCGTGCGCGTACACGTCAAACCGTTCGTGCGCTGGATCTGGTTCGGCGGCTTGCTCACCGGATTGGGTGGTTTGCTGGCGGCGCTGGATCGGCGTTATCGGGTCAAGGTGAAAAGCAAAGTGCGCGAAGCGCTGGGCATGACGGGAGCGGCGGCATGAGGCGTTGGTTGATGTTGTTGCCGCTGGCGATATTCCTGCTGGTGGCGGTGTTTCTTTATCGCGGGCTGTATCTGGATCCGGCGGAGCTGCCGTCGGCGATGATCGACAAGCCGTTCCCGGAGTTTTCCCTGCCGAGTGTGCAGGGTGACAAGACGCTGACCAGGGCCGACATTCTCGGCAAACCGGCACTGGTCAATGTCTGGGGCACCTGGTGCATCTCCTGCCGCGTTGAGCACCCGGTGCTGAACAAACTCGCCGAGCGCGGCGTGGTGATCTACGGCATCAACTACAAGGACACCAACGCCGACGCCTTGAAATGGCTGGCCGAGTTTCACAATCCGTATGCGCTGGATATTCGTGACGACGAGGGTTCGCTGGGCTTGAATCTTGGTGTCTACGGCGCGCCGGAAACCTTCTTCATCGATGCCAAAGGCATCATCCGCGACAAGTTCGTCGGGGTGATCGACGAGCAGGTCTGGCGCGAAAAACTCGCAGCCAAGTATCAGGCGCTGGTCGATGAGGCCAAGCCATGAAGCGTTTTCTCGCAGCGGTGGTGCTGGGTTTGAGCCTGGCCGGTGTCGCCCATGCGGCCATCGACACCTACGAATTTGCCAAAGAGGGCGACCGCGAGCGTTTCCGCGAACTGACCAAGGAACTGCGCTGCCCCAAGTGCCAGAACCAGGACATTGCCGATTCCAACGCGCCGATCGCCGCCGACCTGCGCAAAGAGATTTTCCGCATGCTCGGTGAGGGCAAGGACAATCAGCAGATCATCGACTTCATGGTCGATCGTTACGGTGACTTCGTCCGCTACAAACCGGCGCTCAATTCGAAGACCGCACTGCTGTGGTTCGGCCCGGCCGGTCTGTTGCTCGGTGGTTTCGTGGTGATCGCGCTGATCGTGCGCAGGCGTCGCGGGCAACGTGCCGAAACGCCGTCATCGCTGTCTGCCGAAGAACGTCAGCGCCTCGACCAACTGTTGGATAAAAACCAAGAATGATTGATTTCTGGCTCGCCGCAGGGCTGTTGCTTCTGGTCGCCCTGAGTTTTCTGCTGATCCCGGTGCTGCGCGAACGTCGCGCCCAGCGGGAAGAAGATCGCACCGCGCTGAACGTCGCGCTGTATCAGGAACGTGTTGCCGAACTGCAAGCGCAGCAGGCCGAAGGCGTGCTCGACGCCGCGCAACTGGACAGCGGCCGCGCCGAGGCTGCACGTGAGTTGCTGGCGGATACCGAGGGTGTCAGCGCGCCACGGGTTTCCCGACTGGGCAAACCGTTGCCGCTGCTGGCCGCCGTGCTGGTGCCGGTGTTGGGCCTCGGTCTGTACCTGCATTTCGGCGCCGCCGACAAGGTCGAACTGACCCGCGAATTCGCTCAGGCACCGCAGTCGATGGAAGAGATGACCCAGCGTCTGGAGCGTGCGGTGGCCGCGCAACCGGATTCCGCTGAAGGTCTGTATTTCCTTGGCCGTACCTATATGGCTCAAGACCGCCCGGCGGAAGCGGCGAAGATGTTCGAACGCGCCGCCAACCTCGCCGGTCGCCAGCCGGAACTGCTCGGCCAGTGGGCGCAGGCGCAGTATTTTGCTGACGGTAAAAAGTGGTCGGAGCAGATTCAGAAACTGACCGACGAAGCGCTGAAGGCTGATCCGAAAGAAGTCACCAGCCTCGGCCTGCTCGGCATCGCCGCGTTCGAAGGCGAGCGTTATCAGGAGGCCATCGACTACTGGAATCGCCTGCTCGCGCAACTGCCGCCGGATGACAACTCTCGCGCTGCGCTGCAAGGCGGTATCGAGCGTGCCGCCGAACGGCTGAAGGCAAGCGGTGGTCGGGTTGCTCAGGCGCGGGCGCCGAAAGCTGCGTTGCTGAAAGTCAGCGTCGATCTGGCCAGCGAACTCAAAGGCAAGGTGCAGCCGGGCGACAGCGTGTTCATCTTCGCCCGCGCCACTTCAGGCCCACCGGCGCCGCTGGCGGCCAAACGCCTGACCGTGGCCGACCTGCCGGTGACCGTCGAACTGGGCGATGCCGACGCAATGATGCCGCAGTTGAAACTGTCCAACTTCCCTGAAGTCCAACTGGTTGCGCGCATCTCACGGGCCGGTCAACCGACTGCCGGCGAGTGGATCGGTCGCAGCGGCCCACTGGCCAGCAGCACCACCGCGCCACAAAAACTGACTATCGACAGCCCGGACAAATAACCGGATCCAACAGGAAAGCACCGCCATGCACACCATCGCCCGCATCACAGTCCTCACACTGGCCCTGGGCTTGAGTGCATGTGCGGTACAACGCCCGGAACCGACCACCAGCCTGCCACCGATCCCGCCTTCGCAACCGAGCCCGACCCCGTCGACCTCGCCGACTCCCGGCAAGAGCATCCCGGCCAAACCCGCCAAGCCCGTGCCACGCACCTCGGCCAGCTTCGCCCCGCCACCGGGCGGCAACAGCCACTGGGACCAGAAACTCGGCGTCTACGTCCTCGACGACCAGACCAACACCTTCTACCGCCAGCGCACCTACTACCGCTGGAACAACGGCTGGAGCCGCTCGGTCAGCCCCAACGGCCCGTGGGAAGACACCAACATCCACGGCGTCCCGCCGGGGTTGGGCAAGAAATTCGGGCAGTAAGAGAAACGGCGATCCTGGGATCGCCGTTTTTTTTGCGTCTGATTTTCAGAGAATCGCACGATAGTTGGCTAACACCTTTACCGACTCGACTAGTCCTTGCCGTTGGAGAAAGCCAAGATATTTGTCCACCTCCACATTGGGCGTTTTCAATTGCCGTCGCTGGCTTTGAGCCGCAGCGACGACGGCAGCCGAATCAAGATGGAAAAGGTTTTCCACAAACTCATCCGGGTGCTGAGCTTCAATGCCGTATGGCGCGAGGTGACGGGTGGGGAAATCTTTCAGGTTGAACGTCACTATTACATCGGCACCGCATCGGATTGCGGCCGCTAGAACATGGCGATCGTTCTCATCAGGCAGTGTCAGGCCTGACACCAAGTCTTCATAGCCATCGATACACGCGTCTGGAATGGCCAGGTCCATCAATTGCGATGTGCGATCGAGTTGTTCGAGGGTCAGGTCGGATCTGTTCTTCAATAAGTTACGCTTCCATTCGTGGTGTATTTCCTGAGTCCAGCGAGCCCGATACAGCCCTGACAACGCGAGCCACATCAGGAAATCTCTTAGAGGGGCCGGATATAAAACGCATGCATCGTATACAGCAGTGAAAGAGGAATGCCTCACTCGTATCCTGTCCTTAGCGCCTGTGCCTGCTCCGCGAGAAGCATCATTGCCTGCTCGCTGGCGGTGTCTCGCCGGGTTTTATATTCCATCAGATCGGCAAAACGCACACGTCGGTGCTTGCCTGTTTTGTGGTAGGAAATCTCACCGCGCTCCAGCAGTTTGATCATGTGCGGACGTGAGACGTTGAGCAGATCGGCAGCTTCCTGCGTGGTCAGCTCCGCGTGGATCGGTACCACCTTCACAGCGTTGCCCTGCGCCAGCGCCGCGAGGATATCGCTCAGCAAGCGCAACGCCGATGTTGGCAGCTCGACGCTGTGGGCTTCGTTCTGTTCATCAAAAATCTGGATTCGCTGAGTTTCAAAACCGCTTGCGAGAAATGCGGTCAGGGCGCGCTGGCCTGCAATCGCGGCTTTGACCTCACGTTCGACGGGCAGATTGATGGCGGATGGAGTAGCGGTGGTCATAAGACAGTTCCAGCATTGTAAGGAAGATCCGCGGACGTTATTCGAATCAAACGAAATTCGCAATAAACGAAACTGGTTCAGGAATACTTTGTAAAACAACCAACCATCACCCCGTCCCACTCTGTGCTTGAGTAAAGATAACTCTAGAGTTACTTTTAATGGGCCAGGCCAAGGAGGCGGTTGGTGCAGAGCAGGCTATTGATGAAGGAGCTGGAGGAGGCGGGCTGGACGCTGGATCGGGTTGCGGGCAGTCATCACATCTTCACTCATCGTTACAACCCGAACACGATTGCCGTCCCGCATCCGAAAAAGGATTTACCGCTGGGGACAGTCAAAAGCATTCGGCGGCGCGCGGGGTTATTCAGCCCGCCAACCCGTCATGAAGGAGATCCGTAATGCAATATCCCATCTGCATCGAGTGGGGTGACGAGAACACTGCCATCGGCATTCAGATCCCCGATATTCCCGGCGCAGTCACGGCCGGGGACAGCTTTGAGGAGGCCTACAACGCGGCCGTGGAAGTGGCTCACCTCATGCTGCAGGAGATCGCGGCGGCCGGTCAGGCGATTCCGATGCCGACCTCGGCAGCGGCGCATCGCAGCCATCCGGATTTTGCCAGGATGGGCTGGGGCATGCTGGAGCTGGATATCTCGCCGTATCTGGGCAAGACCGAGAAGGTCAACGTTACGCTGCCCGGTTATGTGATTCAGCGCATCGATCGCTATGTGCGCGAGCACAACGTGAAAAGCCGCTCGTCGTTTCTGGCGGATGCGGCGATGGAGAAACTGGTTCGGTATTGAAGGCTTGTCCAATTGTGGGAGCGAGCCTGCTCGCGAAGGCGTCAGGTCAGGCACTCATCTGGCTGACACACCGCGTTCGCGAGCAGGCTCGCTCCCACACTGGTTTTGTGTATTGCAGTGATTCGCAGGTCACCCAAAACCTGTGGGAGCGAGCTTGCTCGCGAAGCTTTTGACGCCCTCAAGCCGTGGCCAATGAAGCGCGTCGTGAAGTGCTCAAAAACCGCAACAACGCCAGCAACGGAAACACGCTGCCAACAATCACGATCCACAACCAGCCGCCATGCTCGTATACCGCGCTGGCCACCGAGGAGCCGAAGGCGCCGCCGATGAAGATGCTGGTCATGTACAGCGCGTTCAAACGGCCACGACTTTTCGCGTCCAGCGAGTACACCGCGCGTTGGCCCAGGACCATGTTCATCTGCACGCAGAAGTCGAGTACCACGCCGGTTACGGCCAGGCCGATGACGCTGTAGGCCGGGTGAATGAAGGCGGGCAGGAAGCTCAGGCTGGCGAAGAGCATGGCCAGCAGCGAGGCGATGCGTGTGTGGCCGGCATCGGCGAGACGGCCGCTGATCGGCGCGGCGATGGCTCCGATAGCGCCGACCAAGGCGAATATCGCGATTTCGCTTTGCGACAGGCCATGGTTGCGCGCCAGCTCCAGCGGCACGGCGGTCCAGAACAGGCTGAACGTGGCAAACATACAGCCCTGATAAAACGCCCGGTGACGCAGCACCGGTTGCTGGCGCAGCAGCGTCCACAGCGAGCCGATCAATTGGCCATAAGTTGCGCTGTGATCTGGCTGGCGCTTGGGCACGGTCAGCGCCAGCACCATGCTGATCGCTGCCATCAGCGCTGCGGCGATCATGAACATGGCGCGCCAGCCGAGGTGATCGGCGACCACGCTCGACACCGGTCGCGCCAAAAGAATACCCAGCAGCAAACCGCCCATGATCCCGCCAACCACGCGGCCACGGGACTCTTCCGGCGCCAGATGCGCGGCCAGCGGAATCAGGATCTGCACCGACACCGAGCTGAAGCCGACCAGCAGTGAGATCAGCAGGAACACGTTGGGCTGCTCGGTAAACGCTGCGCCAAGCAGACTGGCGATTGCCACCAGCGTGGTGATGATCATCAGCCGCCGGTTTTCCAGCAGATCTCCCAACGGCACCAGAAAGAACAGGCCCAACGCATAGCCGATCTGCGTCAGCGAGACGATGAAACTGGCCATGGTGTCGGAGAGGCCGATGTCCGGCGCGATCAGGCCGATGATCGGTTGTGCGTAGTAGATGTTGGCAACAATGGCGCCGCAGCAAAACGCGAACAGCAGGACCATGCCTCGGGTCATTGCGTGAGGAGTGGTGGTCATAGGGGATCTCGGGTCGAGCACAGGAAAGCGATGAGGCTAATGGACAGCGCGGGTTAGCAGAAGACGTTTTTGGATGATAACTGTTATTACGTTGTGTAATGACTGGTTTTGAAATCTGGGTCAAAGGGGCGGGTAGGGTCTTGTATTTCCTGGTACACCCATAAAAGCCCCTCACCCTAACCCTCTCCCAGAGGGAGAGGGAACCGATCGGGGGATGCTTGGGAGGTACGCCGACCTGATGATTATTCGCTGAATCCACAACGGTCGAATCCAAAAATTATCTCTCTCGATCCATAATCGACTCGGTCCTGCAGGTCGATGTCTGACTTGAGTCACCTCGGTCGGCCCCCTCTCACAATGGGAGAGGGCTGGGGTGAGGGGCTTCTGGCTCAACAAAAAAGGCGACCCCAGCGGGTCGCCTTTTGATTTTTTCAGATCAAGACTTACTGCCCGCTATAAATCTGATCGAACACGCCACCATCATTGAAGTGGGTTTTCTGCACCGTGCGCCAGTCCCCAAAGGTCTTCTCCACCGAAAGGAAGTCGACTTTCGGGAAGCGGTCGGTGTACTTCGCCAGCACCGTCGGGTCACGCGGGCGCAGGTAGTTGGCCGCCGCAATTTCCTGTCCTTCCGGCGACCACAGGTACTTCAGATACTCGTCAGCCGCAGCGCGCGAGCCTTTCTTGTCGACGACTTTATCGACCACCGAAACCGGTGGCTCGGCTTCTGCGGAGACGGTCGGGTAGATGACTTCGAACTGATCGCGACCGAACTCGCGAGCGATCATTTCCGCTTCGTTTTCAAAGGTCACCAGCACGTCGCCGATCTGGTTGGTCATGAACGTGGTGGTGGCGGCGCGGCCACCGGTGTCCAGTACCGGCGCCTGCTTGAACAGCTTGCCGACGAAGTCCTTGGCCTTGTTCTCGTCGCCGCCGTTTTTCAGCACATAGCCCCAGGCTGACAGGTAGGTGTAGCGGCCATTACCGGAAGTTTTCGGGTTCGGCACGATCACCTGTACGCCGTCCTTGAGCAGATCCGGCCAGTCTTTCAAGGCCTTCGGGTTGCCCTTGCGGACGATGAACACCGTCGCCGAGGTAAACGGCGCGCTGTTGTTCGGCAGGCGCGTGACCCAATTGTCCGGGACCAGTTTGCCGTTGTCGGCGAGGGCATTGATGTCGGTGGCCATGTTCATGGTGATGACGTCAGCCGGCAGGCCGTCGATCACCGAACGCGCCTGCTTGCTCGAGCCGCCGAAGGACATCTGCACGGTGATGTTCTCCTTGTGCTCGGCTTGCCAGTGCTTCTGGAACGCAGTGTTGTAGTCCTTGTAGAAATCGCGCATCACGTCGTAGGAAACGTTGAGCAGCGTCGGTGCTGCCTGGGCGATGTTGGCCAAGGCCAGGCCGGCGGCGAGAAGTGAGGCGCCAAAGAGTTTTTTCACTGCGCATTCCTTGTTCTATGGGGTGTCGTGTCAAAAATGAGGCGATTTGCCAGCGACTATAGCGGGCCTCGCATAGTCGCTTAAAGATTAAAAAGCTCTGTGCTTATTCCAGTTTCTTGAACAGCTGACTACCGCAGCGCGAACAGAACGCCGCGCTCTGCTCGTGGATCTTTTTCTGACAGCCCGGGCAGTCAGTTTGCAGCTGCTCGCCGCGCATCGCATTGGCCAGTTCTGCAGTAAAAATCCCTGTGGGCACGGCGATGATCGAGTAACCGGTGATCATCACCAGCGAGGAAATCACCTGGCCCAGCGGCGTCTTCGGCACGATGTCGCCGAAGCCCACAGTGGTCAAGGTTACGATCGCCCAATAGATGCCCTTGGGAATACTGGTGAAGCCATGCTCCGGGCCTTCGATCACGTACATCAGCGTGCCGAACACCGTCACCAGCGTGCACACGCTGACCAGAAACACGACGATTTTCTGCTTGCTGCCGCGCAGCGCCGACATCAGATAGTTGGCTTGCTTGAGATACGGGCTGAGCTTGAGCACGCGGAAAATCCGCAGCATCCGAATGATGCGGATGATCAGCAGATACTGCGCATCGCTGTAATACAGCGCGAGGATGCCCGGCACGATCGCAAGCAGATCCACCAGACCATAAAAGCTGAAGGCATAGCGCAGTGGCTTGGGCGAGCAGTACAGACGCAGGATGTACTCGCCGAGGAAAATCGCCGTGAAGCCCCACTCGATATAGGCCAGAACGTCGGCGTAATTACGGTGAATGCTGTCGATACTGTCGAGCATCACGATCACCAGGCTGGCGAGGATGATCACCAACAGGATGCCGTCGAAGCGACGCCCGGCCGGGGTGTCGCTCTGGAAAATCATGACGTAGAGCCGTTCGCGCCAATTGTTGCTGCTGTCCATGGATAACGCCTGAATCGAAGATCAGCGCAGCCTAGGGTGATTCTCCTCGTGAGCGCAAGACTCATGCGCAAGCGACGCTTTGCCAAGCATTTGAATGCCGGCACGAATCAACCAGCAGGCGAGGATGAACGGCGCGGTCAGGGTGGCCAGCCCGAGGGCGGCAAACAGCGGCGTCACCAGCAGGGCCAGGACAATGGCGAGCAGCGGCAGCCACGGATTTTGTCGCTGAGCGCTGAAGGCGAGGGCGGCGAGTACAGCGTTGTAGCCACCGAGTCCGAGCAGTGCGGCGGACGTTTCGTGGTGCAGCAGACTCGAGCCCAGGCCGATCGCCGACGCCAGCAGCGCCCAGCAGAACGCACGGCGATCGGCAATCAGCAGACCGCTGGCAATCAACGCCCCGGCCAAAGGATGGTCGAGGAACATAACCTGGCCGAATCCGCGCAGTTCAGCGGCCAGCAGATTTGTCGTGTTCAGGTCGACCGATGCCACCGGCGCGGACGGTTCGGCGAACATCAGCAGCACCCAGCTGAGCGCCACGAACGGCGAGGTATACGCCGGTATGGCGCGACTGCGGTACACATGTTTGAGCCATTGCTGAGTGAGCATCGCACTCAAGCCGCCCGCCGCAAGAATCAACGGCGGCAGCAGTGGCGACCAAGGGAAATACAGGCTCAGCAGCAGGCCGAGCAGCACGCCGTTGTAGCTGAACAACCCGGCCTGGCGATCGGCCTTGGCGTAGTTGCGCCGTTGCGCGGTGAGCAGACCGGCGACGCCACCGAGCAGCGCCCCGGCGAACAGCACCGGCGCCGTCAGCAGAATTGCCAACAGACACAGCAGGCCGCACAGCGGATGGCGCTGGAAGAAAATCTGACTGAAACCGTTGAGCAAAGCCTCGGCCCAGTCGGGGCAGTGGGTGTTGAAGTGATTGGCAGGCATGGCAGTTCTGAAAGTCAGGGAAAACCGAGGCGCCTGCTTCGCGAGCAGGCTCGCTCCCACATGGATCTGCGTCCAGTCTCGGTTCTGTGATCGACACAGAACCAATGTGGGAGCGAGCCTGCTCGCGAAGAGGCCGGTACAAGCGCTAAATCAACGTCTCAATGCGCAGCGAATTGGTCGACCCCGGCTGCCCGAACGGCACGCCGGCGGTGATCAGCAGCGTGTCGCCACGCTCGGCCATCCCTTGCGCCTGAGCAATCTCCAGCGCGGTCGAGCAGACTTCGTCGACCTGACGCAGGCGATCGTTGACCACCGAATGAATGCCCCACGCCACGCTCAAGCGCCGCGCCGTTTGCAGGTTCGGCGTCAGATTGAGGATCGGCGCTTTCGGCCGCTCGCGCGATGCGCGCAACGTCGAGGCGCCCGACTCGCTGTAATTGACCAGCACCGCCACCGGCAACACGTTGCTGATCCGGCGGATCGCGCAACTGATCGCATCGGAAACGGTCGCCTCGGCTTTCGGTCGGCTGACGTCGAGCTGAGTCTGGTAATCCGGGCCGTTCTCAACCTGACGGATGATCTTGCTCATCATCTGCACCGCTTCCAGCGGGTATTCACCAGAGGCGGTTTCCGCCGAGAGCATCACCGCATCGGCGCCTTCGGCCACGGCGTTGGCGACGTCGGTGACTTCGGCGCGGGTCGGGGCAGGGGAGAAGCGCATCGACTCGAGCATCTGCGTCGCCACCACCACCGGTTTGCCCAGCGCACGGCAAGTGGTGATGATGTTTTTCTGAATCTGCGGCACGCTCTCCGCCGGCACTTCAACACCCAGATCCCCGCGCGCGACCATGATCGCGTCGCTCAACTCAGCAATCTCACGCAGTTGCTCGACCGCCGAAGGCTTCTCGATTTTCGCCATCAAAAACGCCTTGTCGCCGATCAATTCGCGGGCTTCGACAATGTCTTGCGGACGCTGCACGAACGACAACGCAACCCAGTCGACGCCCAGCTCCAGACCGAAACTCAGATCGCGGCGATCCTTGGCGGTCAGCGGGCTCAGGTCGAGCACCGCTTGCGGCACGTTCACGCCCTTGCGATCGGACAGTTCGCCGCCGTTGAGCACGCTGGTGTCGATCGCATCGGCGTACTTGGTGACCACACGCAGGCGCAGTTTGCCGTCGTCGAGCAGCAGATCCATGCCGGCTTCCAGCGCAGCGATGATCTCTGGGTGCGGCAGGTTGACCCGGCGTTCATCGCCCGGTGTCGCATCGAGATCGAGACGGAAGGCCTGACCGCGATGCAACTGCACTTTGCCGTCAGCGAACTTGCCGACCCGCAGTTTCGGCCCCTGCAGATCCATCAGAATGCCCAGCGGGTAGTTGAGCTGGCGCTCGACTTCGCGGATCCACTGATAGCGCTTGGCGTGGTCGGCGTGATCGCCGTGGCTGAAATTCAGCCGGAAGATATTGACCCCGGCCTCGACCAGCTCGCGGATGTCGTCGATACCATCGACCGCCGGGCCGAGGGTGGCGAGGATTTTGACCTTTTTATCAGGCGTCATGATTTGCAGTTCTCAAGGATCAGAATGGCGCGGAAGTCGTTGACATTGGTGCGGGTCGGCTCGGTGACGATCAGCGCATCGAGCGCCTGGAAGTAGCCGTAGCCGTTGTTGTTATCCAGCTCGTCGCTGGCGCTCAGACCCAGTGCGGCGGCGCGGGCGTAGCTGTCCGGGGTCATGATTGCGCCGGCGTTGTCTTCCGAGCCGTCGATGCCATCGGTGTCGCCGGCCAGTGCGTAGACGCCGGGCTGGCCCTTGAGACTGTCGGTCAGGCTGAGGAGGAATTCGGCGTTACGCCCGCCACGGCCATTGCCGCGCACGGTTACCGTGGTCTCACCGCCGGAGAGAATCACGCAGGGCGCCGCCAGTGGCTGGCCGTGATTGATGATCTGTCGGGCGATGCCGGCGTGGACTTTCGCCACTTCACGGGATTCGCCTTCGAGGTCGCCGAGGACCAGCGTGCTGAAACCGGCCTGACGGCATTTCACCGCAGCGGCATCCAGCGATTGCTGCGGGCGGGCGATCAACTGGAAATGGCTGCGTGCCAGGCTCGGGTCGCCGGGTTTGACCGTTTCCGATTCCGGGCTTTGCAGCCAGGTGCGCACGGAGGCGGGAATGTCGATGCCGTAGCGCTTGATGATCGCCAAGGCTTCGGCGGAAGTGCTCGGGTCGGCCACGGTCGGGCCGGAAGCGATGACCGTGGCGAGGTCGCCGGGCACATCGGAAATCGCGTAGGTGTAAACCGTCGCCGGCCAGCAGGCCTTGCCGAGGCGGCCGCCCTTGATCGCCGAGAGGTGCTTGCGCACGCAGTTCATCTCGCCGATGGTCGCGCCGGATTTGAGCAAGGCCTTGTTGATCGACTGCTTGTCGGCAAGGGTGATGCCTTCGGCCGGCAAGGCGAGCAGGGCAGAGCCGCCGCCGGAGAGCAGGAAGATCACGCGGTCCTCTTCAGTCAGGTTGCTGACCAGCTCCAGCACGCGTTTGGCCACGGCCAGACCGGCGGCGTCCGGCACCGGATGCGCGGCTTCGACCACTTCGATTTTTTCGCACGGGGCGCCGTGGCCGTAGCGGGTCACCACCAGGCCGGTGACTTCACCCTCCCAGCAACGCTCGACCACTTGCGCCATGGCAGCAGCGGCTTTGCCGGCGCCGATGACGATCACTCGACCGCTGCGATCGGCAGGCAAATGGGCTTCGAGGACTTGGTTCGGATGCGCCGCGTCGATGGCTGTGGCAAACAGCTCGCGCAGCAGTTGTTGCGGATCGACCGACATGGCGGGCTCCCGGAATTCTTGTTATTCGAATGGGCGACTCAGATCCCTTGTGGGAGCGAGCCTGCTCGCGAACGCGGTATGTCAGCCAACTTGGATGTTGAATGTGAAGCCGCTTTCGCGAGCAGGCTCGCTCCCACAGGGTTTTGTGCAGGCTTTATTTGTTGTCGCGAATCGAGAAATTGGCCATGTGTTCCAGGCCCTTGATCAGCGCCGAGTGGTCCCAGTTGCTGCCACCGATGGCGGCGCAGGTGCTGAACACTTGCTGGGCGTTGGCGGTGTTCGGCAGGTTGATGTTCAGCTCCTTGGCGCCTTGCAGGGCCAGGTTCAGGTCCTTCTGGTGCAGGCTGATGCGGAAGCCCGGGTCGAAGGTGCCTTTGATCATGCGCTCGCCGTGCACTTCGAGAATCTTCGAAGAAGCGAAACCGCCCATCAGCGCTTCACGCACTTTGGCCGGGTCGGCACCGTTTTTCGAAGCGAACAACAGTGCTTCTGCAACGGCCTGAATGTTCAGCGCGACAATGATCTGATTCGCGACCTTGGCAGTCTGACCATCGCCATTGCCACCGACCAGGGTGATGTTCTTGCCCATGGCCTGGAACAGCGGCAGGGCGCGTTCGAAGGCATCGGCGTCGCCACCGACCATGATGCTCAGGGTCGCGGCCTTGGCTCCGACTTCACCGCCGGATACCGGAGCGTCGAGGTACTGCGCGCCTTTCTCATTGATCTTGGCGGCGAAGGCTTTGGTCGCGGTCGGCGAAATCGAGCTCATGTCGATGACCACTTTGCCCTTGCCGATACCAGCCGCAACACCGTCGGCGCGGAACAGCACGTCATCGACCTGCGGGGTATCCGGAACCATGACGATGATGAATTCGGCTTCCTGCGCCACTTCGCGCGGATTGGCCAGGGCGACGGCGCCAGCGGCGACCAGATCGGCCGGGGCAGCGTCGTGGTGTTGCGACAGGAACAGGCTGTGACCGGCTTTCTGCAGGTTCGCCGCCATTGGGTGGCCCATGATGCCGGTGCCGATGAATCCGATTTTAGCCATGAGAAAATCCTCTTGTTTTTGTCGTGCCCCCAACCCATGGCTGGTGAGCTTTTGTGGCGAGGGGATTTATCCCCGTTGGGCAGCGCAGCTGCCCCAGATTTTTTGCAGTGCGTGGTCAATCAGATTGCGTTATGGGTTTTCAACCAACCCAGGCCCGCTTCGGTGGTGGTCAGCGGTTTGTACTCGCAACCGACCCAACCCTGATAGCCGATGCGATCAAGGTGTTCGAACAGGAAGCGGTAGTTGATTTCACCGGTGCCCGGCTCGTTGCGCCCCGGGTTGTCCGCGAGTTGCACGTGGTTGATCTCGCCCAGGTGCGATTGCAGGGTGCGGGCCAGATCGCCTTCCATGATTTGCATGTGATAGATGTCGTATTGCAGGAACAGATTGGCGCTGCCGACCTGTTCGCGAATCGACAGGGCTTGCGCCGTGTTGTTCAGGTAGAAGCCCGGGATGTCGCGGGTGTTGATCGCTTCCATCACCAGTTTGATGCCCACCGCTTGCAGCTTGTCGGCGGCGTATTTGAGGTTGGCGACGAAGGTCTTTTCCACGGTGGCATCGTCAACGCCTTGCGGGCGGATACCGGCCAGGCAGTTGACCTGAGTGTTGCCCAGCACTTGTGCGTAGGCGCTCGCCAGATCAACCCCGGCGCGGAATTCTTCGACCCGATCCGGCAGGCAGGCAATACCGCGCTCGCCCTTGGCCCAGTCACCGGCCGGCAGGTTGAACAGCACTTGGGTCAGCCCGTTGGCCTCGAGTTTTGCCTTGATTTCAGCCGAGCTGAAGTCGTACGGGAACAGGTATTCCACGCCACTGAAACCGGCCTTGGCGGCGGCGTCGAAACGGGCAAGGAAATCCTGTTCGGTGAACAGCATGGACAGGTTGGCTGCGAAACGCGGCATGGTGGTCTCCCGTAAATCTTGTGAGGTCCCCTGTGGGAGCGAGCTGTGGCGAGGGGATTTATCCCCGTTCGGCTGCGAAGCAGTCGTAAACCATTGTATGCGGTGTACCTGATACGCCGCGGTTTCAGGTTTTGAGGCCGCTTCGCGCCCTAACGGGGATAAATCCCCTCACCACACAGGCTCGCTCCCACAGGGAGAGCAGTCAGCAGTTAATCGAGCAACGAAATCGCCGTCGGCGCGTCATTGCCGACCAGTGCCAGGTCTTCGAACTCGTTGACCGCGTTGATCTCGGTACCCATGGAGATGTTGGTCACACGCTCCAGAATGATCTCGACGATCACCGGCACCTTGAACTCTTCGATCATCTGTTCGGCCTTGCGCAGGGCAGGGGCGATTTCCGACGGTTCGAACACACGCAGCGCCTTGCAGCCGAGGCCTTCGGCGACTGCGATGTGGTCAACCCCGTAACCGTTGAGTTCCGGCGCATTCAGGTTATCGAAGGACAGCTGCACGCAGTAGTCCATTTCGAACCCGCGCTGCGCCTGACGGATCAGGCCCAGGTACGAGTTGTTCACCACGACGTGGATGTACGGCAGTTTGAACTGAGCGCCGACCGCCAGTTCTTCGATCATGAACTGGAAATCATAGTCCCCCGACAGGGCCACGACTTTGCGGTTCGGATCGGCCTTCACCACGCCCAGCGCCGCCGGAATGGTCCAGCCCAACGGGCCGGCCTGGCCGCAGTTGATCCAGTGACGCGGCTTGTAGACGTGCAGGAACTGCGCGCCGGCAATCTGCGACAGACCGATGGTGCTGACGTAGCAGGTGTCCTTGCCGAACACCTGGTTCATTTCTTCGTAAACGCGCTGCGGTTTGACCGGCACGTTGTCGAAGTGGGTCTTGCGATGCAGGCTGGCCTTGCGCTGCTGGCAATCCTGCAGCCAGGCGCTGCGGTTCTTCAGCTTGCCGGCGGCTTGCCATTCACGGGCGACTTCGATGAACACGGTCAGCGCTGCGGCGGCGTCGGAAACGATGCCCAGATCCGGGGTGAACACGCGGCCGATCTGCGTGCCTTCGATGTCGACGTGAATGAACTTGCGGCCTTCGGTGTAGACATCCACCGAACCGGTGTGACGGTTGGCCCAACGGTTACCGATGCCCAGCACTACGTCGGATTTGAGCATCGTCGCGTTGCCGTAACGGTGCGACGTCTGCAGACCAACCATGCCGACCATCAGCGGGTGATCGTCCGGGATGGTGCCCCAGCCCATCAGGGTCGGGATGACTGGAATACCGGTCAGCTCGGCGAACTCCACCAGCAGGTCGCTAGCGTCGGCGTTGATGATGCCGCCGCCGCCGACCAGCAATGGACGCTCGGCCTGATCCAGCAGCGCCAGAGCCTTCTCGACCTGTACGCGGGTTGCGGTCGGTTTGGCCAATGGCAGCGGTTGGTAAGCGTCGATGTCGAATTCGATCTCGGCCATCTGCACGTCGAACGGCAGATCGATCAGCACCGGGCCTGGACGGCCGGAGCGCATTTCATAGAAAGCTTTCTGGAACGCGTAAGGCACCTGGCCCGGCTCCAGAACGGTGGTCGCCCACTTGGTCACTGGCTTGACGATGCTGGTGATGTCGACTGCCTGGAAGTCTTCTTTATGCATACGGGCGCGAGGTGCTTGCCCGGTGATGCAGAGGATTGGAATCGAGTCGGCCGAGGCGCTGTAGAGCCCGGTGACCATGTCGGTACCGGCCGGGCCGGACGTGCCGATGCACACGCCGATGTTGCCGGCCTTGGTGCGGGTGTAGCCCTCGGCCATGTGCGAGGCGCCTTCAACGTGGCGAGCAAGGACGTGATCGATGCCACCGACCTTCTGCAAGGCGGAGTACAGCGGGTTGATCGCTGCGCCCGGGATGCCAAAAGCGGTATCAACCCCTTCACGGCGCATCACCAGAACGGCGGCTTCGATTGCTCTCATTTTGCTCATGGTTTTGTGCCTCTTTACGTTTTGTAATTGTATACAAGTGGCTTTGCGCAGAGTGTATTCACGGCGGACGGCGCAGGTCAATCCATTTTCTCAAGCGCCTGTTTCATTCGTCGGAAGCCCGCTGTGCTGTGGCTTTTCGTCGCATGTGGCGCTTTTCGAGAATTATTGTATACAAAAATATACTTCATTGTGTTCTATTTGTGTCATCGGACTGCGGCACAAACGCGCAGTCCCACGACTTTCCCTATAACAAAATGAGGACGGCACCATGAGCGCTTTAACCTTGAAAGTCGCAGTCAACCTGGTCAGCGAAGCCATCAACGCAGGACGCGGCATCAACGCCGCGCCGCTGACCATCGCGGTGCTCGACACCGGCGGCCACCTGATCGCCCTGCAACGCGAAGACGGCGCCAGCCTGCTGCGCCCGAACATCGCCATCGGCAAAGCCTGGGGCGCCATCGCCTTGGGCAAAGGCTCACGCCTTCTCGCCCAGGACGCCCAACAACGCCCGGCGTTTTTTTCTTCGTTGAACAGCATGGGGCAGGGCAGCGTCGTCCCGGCACCTGGTGGCGTGCTGATTCGCAACCAGGCCGGTGAAGTGCTCGGCGCGATCGGGATCAGTGGGGATTTGTCGGATGTCGACGAGCAGGTGGCAATTAAAGCGGTAGAGGCGCTGGATTTGAGGGCGGATGGCGGGGTGACTGTTTGAATGTCAGTGTCTGAATAACCGCTTTCGCGAGCAGGCTCGCTCCCACATTGAGTTTGGGTTGGACACAAAGTGTTCGAGTGTTCGAAAGCCCCTGTGGGAGCGAGCCTGCTCGCGAATAGGATCTGCGCTACACATCTTGCTAAAAGTCTGACGCTCCCTTTGCGATCTCCACGGCTAGCCTTCTCATGATCAACCTATGAGAAGGCAACGGAATGCCGGGTTTATCTGCTTCACATCGCTTACGCATCGGACGCTATTCAGAACACAACCGCATTTACCTTCTGACCGCCAATACCGCCGGGAGAGAACCCGTATTCAGCGATTTCTTCCTTGGCAGAATGCTTGTAAGCCAATTCCGGGCAGTTGAGGAAACGGGATTGGCCAATTCTCTGGCTTGGGTCGTAATGCCAGATCACTTTCACTGGCTGATTGAATTGAAGAGTGGCTCGCTCGGCGAATTGATGCAGCGAACCAAATCCCTCAGCACCAAAGCGGTAAAGCTTTCGACCGGTCGAAAGAACAGCCTTTGGCAACCTGGCTTCCATGACCGTGCACTGCGTAAAGAGGAGAATCTGGTGAAGATGGCTCGGTATGTCATTGCCAACCCATTGCGGGCAGGGCTGGTCAAAAGCCTTGGCGACTATCCGTTGTGGGATTCGATCTGGTTATGAGTTGAGATCTGCGGTGCGGCCATTCGCGAGCAGGCTCGCTCCCACAGGGGAATGCATTCCAAATGTGGGAGCGAGCCTGCTCGCGAAGCGGTTCCCCCGATCTCACTGATCCGGCTCACACCCCTTCAACACCAACCGGATGATCGTCTGCGCGGCCGCTTCATAATCGGCTTCATCGAGCTTGTCCTTTCCGGTCACCGCGGAAATCTGCCAGTCGAAGTCGGCATAGGTCTGGGTCGCGGCCCAGATGCTGAACATCAGGTGGTTGGGGTCGATCGGGGCGATCTGGCCGCGGTCGATCCAGCTCTGGATGCAGGCGATGTTGTGTTTGGCCTGGGCGTTGAGCTGCTCGACCAGGTCGGCGCTCAGGTGCGGGGCGCCGTGCATGATTTCGCTGGCGAACACCTTGGAGGCGTAGGGCAGGTCGCGGGAGATGCGGATCTTCGAGCGGATGTAGCCGCTCAGCACCTCGCTCGGCACGCCGTCCGGGTTGAACGGGGTCGAGGCCTGCAGAATCGGCTCGATGATGCTTTCCAGCACCTCGCGATAGAGGTTTTCCTTGGATTTGAAGTAGTAGTAGACGTTGGGCTTGGGCAATCCCGCCTTGGCGGCGATGTCGCTGGTTTTGGTCGCCGCGAAGCCCTTGTCGGCAAACTCTTCGCTGGCGGCGCGCAGGATCAGTTCTTTGTTACGCTCGCGGATTGTGCTCATAAACCCGGTGGTTCCTTGCCTGTTCTGGCGGTGGCGCATGGTAGCACCGGCCTTGAGCGGCGCTCAACAATGCAGCCTGTGGCCGGCGGTCGCGTTATGCTTGGCAACATTCATACACAGAAGGAAACAGGATTCATGGCAGGAAGCAGTTTGCTGGTGCTGATCGATGACATCGCCACCGTTCTGGATGACGTTGCATTGATGACGAAAATGGCCGCGAAGAAGACTGCCGGCGTGCTCGGTGACGACTTGGCGCTCAACGCCCAGCAGGTTTCGGGTGTACGCGCCGAGCGGGAAATTCCCGTGGTCTGGGCGGTGGCCAAGGGTTCGTTCGTCAACAAACTGATCCTCGTGCCGTCGGCACTGGCAATCAGTGCTTTCGTACCGTGGCTGGTGACGCCGCTGTTGATGGTCGGCGGTGCGTACCTGTGTTTCGAGGGTTTCGAGAAGCTCGCGCACAAGTTCTTGCACAGCAAAGAGGAAGACGAGGCCGGTCATGCGCAGTTGACCGAGGCTGTGGCCGACCCGGCCACTGATCTGGTGGCTTACGAAAAGGACAAGATCAAAGGCGCGATCCGCACTGACTTCATTCTCTCGGCAGAAATCATCGCCATCACCCTCGGCACCGTGGCAGATGCCTCACTGACTCAGCAAGTGGTGGTCATGTCCGGCATCGCCATCGTCATGACCGTCGGCGTTTACGGTTTGGTGGCGGGCATCGTCAAACTCGACGACCTGGGTCTGTGGCTGACACAGAAACCCGGGCAGATGGCGAAAAGGATCGGCGGCGGCATTCTCAGCGCCGCGCCGTACATGATGAAAACCCTGTCGGTGGTTGGCACGGCAGCGATGTTCCTGGTCGGCGGCGGCATCCTCACCCATGGCGTGCCGGTGCTGCATCACTGGATCGAAGGCGTCGGCGCAGCGGCAGGGAGCGCCGGGTTCGCCGTGCCGATGCTGCTCAATGGTGTTGCGGGGATTATTGCTGGCGCAGCGGTGTTGGCGGTGGTTTCGGTCGTAGGCAAGCTCTGGAAAGCGCTGAAGGGTTAATCAGCAACACATAACAAGTGTGGGAGCGAGCCTGCTCGCGAATGCGGTAGTTCAGTCAATATCGATGTTGACTGAAACTCCGCGTTCGCGAGCAGGCTCGCTCCCACAGTGTTTTGCGGCAGCCGATTTACTCGGCAATCTGCAACTTGCGCGCCTCGGTATACACGTACCGCACTTTCTCGTACTCGAACGGCGAGTTCATCTGGCCGTAGCGGAAGCTGGTCTGGTAGCGCTTGTCGATTGCACGCAAGGCCCAGACTTCCGGATGGTTGGAGCTGACTTCCGCGACGTTGAGGAAGTTGATCGCAGTGTCGGCGGTGTAATCCACGGCCAGACCTGCGGTGTCGCGGATGTTCGACGGGCCGAAGATCGGCAGTACGAAGTAGGCGCCGCCTGGTACGCCGTAGAAGCCCAGCGTCTGACCGAAGTCTTCGTTCTGGCGCGGCAGGCCCATGGCGGTGGCCGGGTCCCACAGGCCGGCGATGCCGATCGTGGTGTTGAGCAGCAGGCGCGCGGTGGTTTCCATCGAGCGCTGGCCCTTGAACTGCAACAGGCTGTTGACCAGGTTCGGCACGTCGCCAATGTTGTTGAAGAAGTTGCTCACCCCGGTACGCACAAAGCTTGGCGTGATGTAGCGATAGCCATCGACTACCGGCAGGAACACCCACTGGTCGAAGCGATAGTTGAAGTGGTAGACCCGGCGGTTCCACGATTCCAGCGGGTCATAGACGTTCAGCGCGTTGAGCGTCGAACGTTCGAACTCGCGCTGGTCCAGGCCCGGGTTGAACTTGAGTTTGGTCAGCGGTTCCTTGAAGCCGTCGCTGTCGACCACTACCGGGGCATCGGCTTTACTGTTGTCGGCCTGGGCCACGCCTGCACAGAGGAACGCTGCAATCAGCAGGAGATATTTAGCCACGGAAGAACTCCAGCATGGCGTCGCTGTTGACGCGGTAGTTAAGGTTGCCGCAGTGGCCACCCAGTGGATAAACGGTCAGGCGATCACCGAAGGTTTTACGCAGGAAGCCCAGGTCGCCAGGGCCGAGGATGACGTCGTCGGCGTTGTGCATCACGGCGATTTTCGGGCTGTCGTGCAGGTAATCCTTGAGCGCATACAGGCTGACCTGATCGATCAGTTGCAGCAGGCTGCCGCCATCAGTGCGCGCGCGCCACATCGGAATAACCTGCTCGGTGATGTAGCAGTCGAAATCGCATTGCAGCGCACGCTTGAGGAACGGCGTGAGGCTGGTGCCTTCGGTGATCGGGAATTTCGGCGGGGTGATCAGGCCGCGACGGTTGACCAGGTCCGAGGTGTAGGCAATATCGGCTGCCGAGAAGCGGAACGACGTGCCAATCAGCATGGCCATCTGTTCGTTGGTCAGGTGCTGCTTGGACTGCTGGAAGTCATACAGCAGCGCATCGTTGAGGTCGATGTAGCCTTTCTGCTGGAAGTAGCGGGTCAGCTTGCTCAGTACCAGTTCATAGAAGGTGGTGCTGTTGTTGATGCCTTTCACCTCGGTCTGTACCAGCTTGTCGAGGTTGGTCACCGAGGTATAGAGGTTGACCGGCGGGTTCAGCAACAGGACTTTCTTGAAGTTGAAGCTGCGGCGCGTCTCGTCCAGATGCGCGACGAACGCGGCATCAAGGGCGCCGAGGCTGTAGCCGGTCAGATAGTACTCGGTGACCGGCAGTTTCGGGTTCTGCGCCCGCACGGCCTGCATCACCCGGTACATGTCTTCGGCGTCTTCCTTGGTAACGCCCGGGGTGGCGAAACGCGAAGCGGCGCTGATGAAGTCGAAGCTGGTCGGCGACGACAGTTGCACGACGTGGTAGCCGGCCTTGTAGTAAAGCTTTTTCAGGTATTCGTTGAGCGTGCTGTCAAAGCGCGCGCCGGTGCCGGCGATAAGGAAGATCAGCGGCGCCGGTTTGTCCTGCGTGGCGATGCGGTAAGTGAGCTTCTTCACTGCCCAGAAATTGTCCGGCAGCTGGAATTCACGCTCCGGGCGCAGGGTGAGGCTGCGGTCCGTTTGATTGATGTCGTCGTCCAGCGGCAACTCCGGACGCAGGTCCGGTGGGGTCGTGGCGATCGTCGCCTCGAACGGGTTGGTCAGCGGGTAGCCATAGCTGGCGGCGTCGATATCCACCGCCAGCGCGGACGCACTCAAGATAAGGCCGCTGAACAGCGCGGCGAAGCGCAAGGAACGGAGCATGACTAGATCCCTTAGAGGAAGGTGCCGATTGAAGTTCGCAGGCTATGACCACCGGCCGTGCGCCAAAGTGCCATGCTGCGGCACCAAACAGGCGGAATTCGGGGTAATAGTAGCTGGACGATACACGTTGCAAGGGCTCGCTGAACAGTTAACAGTTGTTAGTGCTTGCGAATGCCGGTCGGCAGATTAAGCTGGCCGCCGATTTCCGCAGATTGGAGTGCTCCATGTCCCGCCGCTTGCCCGTGATTGCGCTGCTCGTTTTGTTGCCGCTGTGGCTGGCCGCCAGCTATGCCGCGCGCTATGGCTTCATGGAAGACGGGCAGTGGGTGGGCATCTGCGTTGACGAGGCCAGTCGTTGGGAATGCGTGGTGCGTGCGAATCTGGGGCTGATGATCCATTTCAAGGTGTTGGGCTGGGCGGCGGTGGGCACGGCGGCATTGGCGTTTGTCGTGCCGGGACGGGCAGGGTGGTGGCTGGCGGTGCTGGCGCTGGTGTTCGGCCTGCCGGCGCTGGCGTTGTACAACACGACGTTGGCGGTGTTTGCGGTGGTGATTGCCGGGTTGCGCCTGGTCCGCGAGTCCCGCAGCGCCTGACAGTCAGTCATCGCGGGCAAGCCCGCTCCCACAGGGGATTTGTGAACGCCACAGATCCAATGTGGGAGCGAGCCTGCTCGCGAAGAGGCCTGAACCGCTCTGATGATCAGAGGTTGCGAACCCGCAGGCAGCGCCACAACGCCACCACCATCAATCCACTCACCAACGCCCAGCCCCAGGCCTGCTGATTCAGCATCCCTTCCTGATACAACTGCGGTGCAATCCCCGCACCGACGATAAAGGTCAGCAGAGCAATCTCCCGGCGCGGCACGCTTACCGGACGGCACAGGTAGACCAACGCCGGCAGCACGAACGCCATGCTGGCGAAACTGCGATAGCGCGGATCGAAGACCATCTCCAGCATCATCACCGCCGCGGCAAAACCGGCGGCTGCGACCAGCCACCCGGCGCGACGCTCAAGGAAATCGAACGCGCGCGAACGCCAACCGCTGCGTGCACTCAACGTCAGCGCGGCATGCGCGAGCACCAGCAAATTCAACCCGGTGAGCAAACCGACCCACAGCCATTCACCGGCAAAGCGCGTGGTCAGCCGCGCCAGATCGCCCCAGGCGCCAATCGAGCAAGCAGCAACGGCGCCAAGCAGCGGCAGCAGCAGCGCCGAACGAGTGCTGCGAACGGCACCGCCAAGGATCAGCGTGCCGAAGAAGATCAAGCCACCGACCGCCAGCCACTCTTTCCAGTACGGCACATTGCTCACCGGCCCGGCGAGCACGCCCTTGTCCTGGCGATCGGCATCGAACAGGCCCCAATAACCACCGACCGCGCCTTCACTGCCGCGTTTCCACGGCTGGTCGAAGGCTTCGATCAGGTTGTAGCGCCAGCCTTCCTGCTCGGCCATCGTCACGAAACCACGAATGAATTTTGCCTCGTTGACCCGGCTCGGTACGGCTGTTTCACGCTGACGGCCTTCGCTCGGCCAGCCGGTTTCGCCAATCATCACGTCTTTGGGCGCGAACTTGTTGCCGAACACCTGACGCACATCCGCCACATGCTGCAGCGCCACGTCGATGTTCGACGGATCGTCTTCCCAGTACGGCAGCAGGTGAATGGTCAGAAAGTCCACGGCCGGGGCGATTTCCGGATGCTTGAGCCAGAATTCCCAGACATCGGCGTAGGTCACCGGTTGCTTGACCTGGCTTTTGACCTTGTTGATCAGCCGGGCCAGTTGCGCGCCGGTGACCTCTTTGCGCAGCAGCGCTTCGTTGCCGACGATTACGGCTGTGACCACGTCGGGGTTGGCATTGGCCGATTTGATCAGCAGCTCGACTTCCTGCTCGGTGTCGATCGGGTTGCTGTTGACCCAGGCGCCGATCATCAACTTCAGACCGTGTTTGCGCGCCAGATCGGGCAGGGCTTCGAGCCCGGTCATCGAGTAGGTGCGGATGCATTCAAAGCGCGTCGCCAGCAGCGCGAGGTCGGCGTCCATGCGCTCGGGGCGCAATTTGAACGGCACGTCGAACGGCGATTGGTCTTTGTCGAACGGTGTGTAGGAGGCGCATTGCAACTTGTGCGTCGGCGTCGCGGCGTCCGGCAGGATCACCGGTTGGCCGAGGCCATACCAGAAACCGCCAAGGGCCAGGAGCCCGAGCAGGCAGGCGAACAGATAAGGCAGAAAAGGAAATCGGTACGTTGCGGACATGGTCAGGCCGAGTGGCTGCAAAGCGACGCATGTTACCTGCATTTATAGAAGGGCTGGTGGCTTGTAGGCGTTGTACATGCAAAGTTCGGGCGGATTGTCTGGCGTCAATTAATCGCGCTTGATTAATGGCTTTCTGATGTCGTTTCTCGCTGCCTTGAGGTCGCTGACAGAGCAGGTCGCCGGCCGCTTGAGGTTGATGATCAAACCATCAGTACCCTTTTTGAAAAATCGGCTGATGTTCGGTGTGTGAGGTCCGGCGTGATGGGGGCGCTGTGCACCATAACAATACGTTGACGATGCCCGGCATCCGTCGGGCGCAGCATTTCGGGGAAGTAAACGATGAAGATGCGACGACTTTTAGGCGCAGGTGCCGCTCTGGCGCTTGCGATGAGTTCCACTTTCGCCAACGCTGAAAAACAGACCCTGAACATCGGTTACGTTGACGGCTGGTCCGACAGCGTCGCGACCACTCACGTGGCGGCCGAAGTGATCAAACAGAAACTCGGTTATGACGTGAAGCTGCAGGCCGTCGCCACCGGGATCATGTGGCAGGGCGTGGCCACCGGCAAACTCGATGCGATGCTCTCGGCCTGGCTGCCCGTGACCCACGGTGACTACTGGACGAAAAACAAGGATCAGGTCGTCGATTACGGCCCGAACTTCAAGGACGCGAAGATTGGCCTGATCGTGCCGGAGTACGTCAAAGCCAAATCGATCGAAGACCTGAAAACCGACGACACCTTCAAAAACCGCATTGTCGGCATCGACGCCGGTTCAGGCGTAATGCTCAAGACCGATCAGGCGATCAAGGATTACGGTCTGGACAAGTACAGCCTCAAGGCCAGTTCCGGCGCCGGCATGATTGCCGAGCTGACCCGCGCCGAGAAGAAGAACGAATCCATCGCTGTCACCGGTTGGGTGCCGCACTGGATGTTCGCCAAGTGGAAGCTGCGCTTCCTCGACGACCCGAAAGGTGTGTATGGCCAGGCTGAAACCGTGAACAGCATCGGCAGCAAAGGCCTGGACGCCAAGGCGCCGGAAGTGGCCAAGTTCCTGAAAAACTTCCAGTGGGCGTCGAAAGACGAAATCGGCGAAGTCATGCTGGCGATTCAGGACGGTGCCAAGCCTGATGCAGCGGCCAAGGACTGGGTGGCCAAACACCCGGATCGTGTAGCTGACTGGACCAAGTAATTTAAACACCGCCACACCCCCGTGGGAGCGAGCCTGCTCGCGAATGCAATCTGTCAGTTGATGCGATATCGACCGATAGGACGCCTTCGCGAGCAGGCTCGCTCCCACAGTTTTTTTCTGAGTACCGGAAAATGGCCAAAACATCATGGCCATCTACTACTAAGGTCGTCTGGAACCTCTCTCGCAGCCGCATACATTAGCTACGTTCCAACAATAATTTGTGCTGCGAGGATAAAAACAATGAACGACAGCATTTACCTCTCGATTCAAAACAGTCCCCGATTCAAGGAGCTGGTTCAGAAAAGGGAACGATTCGCCTGGATTCTCTCGGCAATCATGCTTGGGCTGTACTCCGCATTCATCCTGCTGATCGCATACGGGCCGCACGTGCTCGGGGCGAAACTCAGTCCTGAATCCTCGATCACCTGGGGCATCCCGATCGGTGTCGGCCTGATCATTTCAGCCTTCGTCCTGACCGGCATCTACGTGCGCCGCGCCAATGGCGAGTTCGACGACCTGAACAATGCGATTCTCAAGGAGGCTCAGCAATGATCCGGCGTCTACTGGCTCTATTGAGCGTTGCGGCTTTCGCGCCGAGTGTCTGGGCGGCTGACGCGTTGACGGGGGAGGTGGCCAAACAGCCGCTGAACATCCCGGCGATCCTGATGTTCGTGGCCTTCGTCGGCGCGACGTTGTACATCACTTACTGGGCTTCGAAGAAAAACAACTCGGCCGCCGATTATTATGCGGCGGGCGGCAAGATCACCGGTTTCCAGAACGGCCTGGCGATCGCTGGCGACTACATGTCGGCGGCGTCCTTCCTGGGCATTTCCGCGCTGGTGTTCACCTCGGGCTACGACGGCTTGATCTACTCGATCGGCTTCCTCGTCGGCTGGCCGATCATTCTGTTCCTGATCGCCGAACGCCTGCGCAACCTGGGTAAATACACCTTTGCCGACGTGGCGTCCTACCGCCTCGGGCAAACCCAGATTCGCACCCTGTCCGCCTGCGGTTCGCTGGTGGTGGTGGCGTTCTACCTGATCGCGCAAATGGTCGGTGCCGGCAAGCTGATCCAGCTGCTGTTCGGCCTCGATTACCACGTTGCGGTGATTCTGGTCGGTGTGCTGATGTGCATGTACGTGCTGTTTGGCGGCATGCTCGCGACCACTTGGGTGCAGATCATCAAGGCAGTGTTGCTGCTGTCCGGTGCCTCGTTCATGGCGCTGATGGTGATGAAGCACGTGGGCTTTGACTTCAACACGCTGTTCTCCGAAGCGATCAAGGTTCACGCCAAGGGCGAAGCGATCATGAGCCCTGGCGGTCTGGTCAAGGATCCGATCTCGGCATTCTCGCTGGGTCTGGCACTGATGTTCGGTACCGCTGGCCTGCCGCACATTCTGATGCGCTTCTTCACCGTGAGTGACGCCAAGGAAGCGCGCAAGAGCGTGCTGTACGCTACCGGCTTCATTGGCTACTTCTACATCCTGACCTTCATCATCGGCTTCGGCGCGATCCTGCTGGTCAGCACCAATCCGGCCTTCAAAGATGCAGCGGGCGCCTTGCTCGGCGGCAACAACATGGCGGCGGTGCACCTGGCCAACGCGGTGGGCGGCAGCATCTTCCTTGGCTTCATCTCGGCAGTGGCGTTCGCAACCATTCTGGCTGTGGTAGCCGGTCTGACGCTGGCGGGTGCTTCGGCGGTTTCTCACGACCTGTACGCCAGTGTGATCAAGAAGGGCAAAGCCAACGAGAAGGATGAGATTCGCGTGTCGAAGATCACCACCATCGCCCTGGCAGTGCTGGCGATTGGTCTGGGCATTCTGTTCGAAAGCCAGAACATCGCGTTCATGGTCGGCCTGGCGTTCTCCATCGCGGCGAGCTGCAACTTCCCGGTACTGCTGCTTTCGATGTACTGGAAGAAGCTCACCACTCGCGGCGCTATGATCGGCGGCTGGCTCGGTCTGGTGAGTGCTGTTGGTCTGATGATCCTCGGCCCGACCATCTGGGTGCAGATTCTGCATCACGAGAAGGCGATCTTCCCTTACGAGTATCCGGCGCTATTCTCGATGATGATTGCGTTCATCGGGATCTGGTTCTTCTCGATTACTGACAAGTCGGCGGCTGCGGACAATGAGCGGGCGCTGTTCTTCCCGCAGTTTGTGCGTTCGCAGACCGGGTTGGGGGCGAGTGGGGCGGTTTCGCACTAATCTTTGCTTGTAGTTTTGATTGAGAAAACGCCCTGGTTGAGAGATCGGGGCGTTTTGGTTTTGGGTTAATATCCGTTGCTACGGGTGTTGCTTCTGGCGGTTTCGCCTGACGGCGACTCACTTTTTTTACAAACGCCTAAAAAAAGTAAGCAAAAAAACGCTTGCTCCTACGTACGGCCCTCGCAGGCTCGGGTCCCTTCGCTGCGGGATCGATCCGGGCGCAGCGGCTCCGGTTTGCTTCGCTGCACCTCCTTCTGCTGTGTCTGGCTGCGCCAGACGGTCGCTGCGCTCCCACGCCCGGATCAATCCCTCCGCTCAGCCTTCCGACGTCGCCGGTGAGTCAAGATCAAAAGCACGCGAGCTAACGCTCATTGTTGAGTGGTGAATAGCGTGTGGTCTGCTTTGGATCTGCGTTGGATTCGCCCCTCACCCCAGCCCTCTCCCGAAGGGAGAGGGAGCCGATTTGTGGGCATTTCAAAGTCTGAGTTCAACTCGATATTGCATGTCGGCGTATGCCTCCAAACACCTCGGTCAGTCCCCTCTCCCTTCGGGAGAGGGCTAGGGTGAGGGGCTTTTGATTTTGCTCTGGCTTTTGATTTTGATCTGGCTCTTGATTTTGATCTGGCTCTTGATCTGGCTTTTGATCTTTTGCCCCTTCGGCAGGCTGCGCCCGGATCGGTCCCGTAACGAAGGTACCCCGAGCTTTAGCGAGCGGGCCGTACGCCGGGGCAAAGCCTTTTGGGTTACCTTTTCGCTGGGCCGGCACTCCGGCGTTTGGAAAAGGTGACTCGCTGTAAGAGCGAAACCATAAGAAGCCGTTACCGCAGCAACGGATATGCTCAGAATTCTGGAGGGCAAACCAAACAAAAACGGCCTCTATATAAGAGGCCGTTCCTGACACACCACTAAACCATCACAAAAAGAAAAAACCTTATTTGCGATCTTCCAGCGAAGTAATGTCACGCGACTCGTAACCGGTGTACAGCTGGCGCGGACGGCCAATCTTGTACGGGCTCGAGAGCATTTCCTTCCAGTGCGAAATCCAGCCCACGGTACGTGCCAGGGCGAAAATCACCGTGAACATGCTGGTTGGAATGCCGATCGCCTTGAGGATGATCCCCGAGTAGAAGTCGACGTTCGGGTACAGCGAGCGCTCGATGAAGTACGGGTCGGTCAGGGCGATCTCTTCCAGGCGCATGGCCAGTTCGAGTTGCGGATCGTTGTTGATGCCCAGTTCCTTCAACACTTCATCGCAGGTCTGCTTCATGACAGTCGCGCGCGGGTCGCGGTTCTTGTAGACGCGGTGACCGAAGCCCATCAACTTGAACGGATCGTTCTTGTCCTTGGCCTTGGCGATGAACTTGTCGATGTTCGACACATCGCCAATCTCGTCGAGCATGGTCAGCACGGCTTCGTTCGCGCCGCCGTGGGCAGGGCCCCACAGTGCGGCGATACCGGCGGCGATACAGGCGAACGGGTTGGCACCCGAAGAGCCGGCCAGACGCACGGTGGAGGTCGAAGCGTTCTGCTCGTGGTCGGCGTGGAGGATGAAGATCCGGTCCATGGCCTTGGCGAGTACCGGGCTGATCGGTTTGATCTCGCACGGGGTGTTGAACATCATGTGCAGGAAGTTTTCCGCGTACGTCAGGTCGTTGCGCGGGTACATCATGGGTTGGCCCATGGAGTACTTGTAAACCATCGCTGCCAGGGTCGGCATCTTCGCAACCAGACGGATCGCGGAGATTTCGCGATGCTGCGGGTTATTGATGTCCAGGGAGTCGTGGTAGAAGGCCGAGAGGGCGCCGACTACACCGCACATGACGGCCATCGGGTGGGCGTCGCGACGGAAACCGTTGAAGAAGGTTTTCAGCTGCTCGTGAACCATGGTGTGGTTTTTCACGGTGCTGACGAACTGGGCCTTCTGTTCTGCGGTCGGCAATTCGCCGTTGAGCAGCAGGTAGCAGGTTTCCAGGTAGTCCGACTTTTCAGCCAGCTGTTCGATCGGGTAGCCGCGGTGCAACAAAATGCCGTTGTCGCCGTCGATATAGGTAATTTTCGATTCGCACGAAGCGGTCGACATGAAACCCGGGTCGAAAGTGAAGCGGCCCGTGGCCGTCAGGCCCCGAACATCGATTACATCGGGACCAACGGTGCCGGTTAAAATGGGCAGCTCGACGGGGGCTGCGCCCTCGATGATCAACTGCGCTTTTTTGTCAGCCATGTGGCCTCCTATTTATGCTTGAACCATCAGACAGACCCCCCACGCAGGGCCCGCACCACTATAGTGAGATAAATTCGAATGTCAATTTGCCTAAAGTCTTGCTCCAGAAGGCTTTAAGCCGACTTTTTCCTCGAAATTGCCTGCCATTTACGCCTTTTATGCAACTTGTGCAATCCGCTATTGGGGGTAGGTGAACGCGTTGTCATTAGTAGCCTAACTGTCTATACTCGGCCACCGACCGCCAAGGGCTTTTGGGCTTGCTTTCATTGGGGGTCGCATCCCTGGGTGGTGGTTACCTGACCAGTGCACTCCCCAACAACTTTGCCCTGATTGTTAGGGGCTCTTCAGTGTGAAAAAAAAGCCGTGAAAAGCCAACGACCTGTAAACCTAGACCTAAGGACCATCAAACTCCCAGTCACTGCTTACACGTCCATTCTTCACCGTATCTCCGGTGTCATCCTCTTCGTGTGCCTTGCCATCATGCTTTACGCATTGGACAAGTCGCTGAGCTCCGAGGAAGGCTTCGGTCAGGTGAAAGCGTGTCTGACCAGTCCGCTAGCCAAGCTAGTGATTTGGGGCATCCTGTCCGCTCTGCTGTATCACCTGGTAGCCGGTGTGCGCCACTTGATCATGGACATGGGCATCGGTGAGACGCTGGAAGGCGGCAAACTGGGCTCGAAAATCGTTATCGCCGTTTCCGTGGTGGTAATCGTTCTGGCAGGAGTCTGGATATGGTAACTAACGTCACTAACCTGTCGCGTTCGGGCCTCTATGACTGGATGGCACAGCGTGTGTCTGCGGTCGTTCTCGCGGCTTACTTCATCTTTCTGATCGGATACATCGTCGCCAATCCCGGCCTCGAGTATGCCCAGTGGCATGAACTGTTCGCTCACAACGGAATGCGTATTTTCAGCCTGCTGGCCCTTGTTGCTCTGGGCGCTCACGCCTGGGTCGGCATGTGGACCATCGCGACCGACTACCTGACGCCAATGGCGTTCGGCAAGTCCGCAACGGCGATACGTTTCCTTTTCCAGGCAGTATGCGGCGTTGCGATGTTCGCTTACTTCGTCTGGGGTGTGCAGATTCTCTGGGGTATCTGATTCATGGCTAACATTCCAACGATTTCTTTCGACGCCATCATTATTGGTGGTGGCGGTGCCGGCATGCGCGCTGCGCTGCAGCTGGCACAGGGCGGCCACAAGACTGCGGTGATCACCAAGGTTTTCCCGACCCGTTCGCACACTGTATCCGCACAGGGCGGCATCACTTGCGCCATCGCTTCCGCTGACCCGAACGATGACTGGCGCTGGCATATGTACGATACCGTCAAGGGTTCCGACTACATCGGTGACCAGGACGCTATCGAATACATGTGTCAGGAAGGCCCGGCCGCTGTTTTCGAGCTGGACCACATGGGTCTGCCGTTCTCGCGTACCGAGCAAGGCCGCATCTACCAGCGTCCGTTCGGTGGCCAGTCCAAGGACTACGGCAAGGGCGGTCAGGCTGCACGTACCTGCGCAGCATCCGACCGTACCGGTCACGCGCTGCTGCACACGCTTTATCAGGGCAACCTGAAAGCCGGCACCACGTTCCTCAACGAGTACTACGCTGTTGATCTGGTGAAAAACCAGGAAGGCGAATTCGTGGGCGTGATCGCGATCTGCATCGAAACCGGCGAAACCTCCTACATCCGTGCCAAGGCCACCGTTCTGGCGACTGGCGGTGCAGGCCGTATCTACGCGTCCACCACCAACGCCCTGATCAACACCGGTGACGGCGTCGGCATGGCTCTGCGTGCTGGCGTGCCGGTACAAGACATCGAAATGTGGCAGTTCCACCCGACCGGCATCGCCGGCGCCGGTGTACTGGTTACCGAAGGTTGCCGTGGTGAAGGTGGTTACCTGATCAACAAGCACGGCGAGCGTTTCATGGAGCGTTATGCTCCGAACGCGAAAGACCTGGCTGGTCGTGACGTGGTTGCCCGTTCGATGGTCAAGGAAATCATCGCCGGCAACGGTTGCGGTCCGAATGGCGACCACGTGATGCTGAAACTCGACCACCTGGGCGAGGAAGTGCTGCACAGCCGTCTGCCAGGCATCTGCGAACTGTCGAAGACTTTCGCCCACGTTGACCCGGTCGTTGCTCCGGTTCCGGTTGTGCCGACCTGCCACTACATGATGGGCGGCGTTGCCACCAACATTCATGGCCAGGCGATCACCCAGAACGCCGAAGGCCAGGACCAGATCATTCCTGGCCTGTTCGCGGTAGGCGAAGTGGCTTGCGTATCGGTTCACGGTGCGAACCGTCTGGGCGGCAACTCGCTGCTCGACCTGGTGGTATTCGGTCGCGCTGCCGGCCTGCACCTGGAAAAGGCGTTGACCGATGGCATCGAATACGACGACGCTACCGAGTCCGACATCGAAGCTGCACTGTCGCGTCTGAACGCGCTGAACAACCGTACCGACGGTGAAGACGTTGCCACCCTGCGTCGCGAGCTGCAAAGCTGCATGCAGAACTACTTCGGTGTATTCCGTACCGGCGAATACATGCAGAAGGGCATCGCTCAGCTGGCCGATCTGCGCAAGCGTATCGCCAACGTGAAAATCAACGACAAGTCGCAAGCGTTCAACACTGCACGTATCGAAGCGCTGGAACTGCAGAACCTGCTGGAAGTGGCTGAAGCTACCGCCATCGCGGCCGAAGTACGTAAAGAGTCCCGCGGCGCTCACGCCCGTGAAGACTTCGAAGACCGTGATGACGAAAACTGGCTGTGCCACACCCTGTACTTCCCGGGTGACAAGCGCGTCACCAAGCGTGCCGTGAACTTCTCGCCGAAGACTGTTCCGACTTTCGAACCTAAAGTCCGGACTTATTAAGGGTGACCGCCATGTTGCAAGTCAGTGTTTATCGCTACAACCCTGATCAGGACGCTGCGCCGTTCATGCAGGATTTCCAGGTCGATACCGGTGGTAAAGACCTGATGGTGCTGGACGTGCTGGCCCTGATCAAAGAGCAGGACGAAGGTTTCTCCTATCGTCGCTCCTGCCGTGAAGGCGTCTGCGGCTCCGACGGCATGAACATCAACGGCAAGAACGGTCTGGCCTGCATCACGCCGCTGTCTGCCGTTGTAAAAGGCAACAAACTGATCGTTCGTCCGCTGCCAGGTTTGCCGGTTATCCGTGACCTGGTCGTCGATATGAGCATCTTCTACAAGCAATATGAGAAGGTGAAGCCTTACCTGCAGAACGACACGCCGGCTCCGGCCATCGAGCGTCTGCAGTCGCCAGAAGAACGCGAAAAGCTCGACGGTCTGTACGAGTGCATCCTGTGCGCCTGCTGCTCGACCTCTTGCCCGTCCTTCTGGTGGAACCCGGACAAGTTCCTGGGTCCAGCTGCACTGCTGCAAGCCTACCGCTTCCTGGCAGACAGCCGTGACACCAAGACCAGCGAACGTCTGGCTTCACTTGACGACCCGTTCAGCGTTTTCCGCTGCCGGGGCATCATGAACTGCGTCAACGTATGTCCGAAAGGCCTGAACCCGACTAAGGCCATCGGTCACATCCGTAACATGCTGCTTTCGAGCGGCGTGTGATTCAGCTGCTGTAACCGTTGCACCGTAGAGGCTGTGGCGCGGGCTTCAACCCGCGTCATGGCTATAACCAGAGCAGTAGCCATAAGCTGCAGCTCTTCTTTTGAAGAAATGAGACAAGCAGGGGCATCCGGGCTGGTACCCGGACTATCAGTGTGATCCTAGGTGGCTTGTTTTAGTCGCTGCATTCGGACTTCTGCAAGTTTGCTCGGTGTCGACACCGATGGTGTTCCCCTAACCGAGGGTGACCAAGCATGCAAGAAAGCGTGATGCAGCGCATGTGGAACAGCGCCTACCTTTCAGGTGGAAACGCTGCCTATGTGGAAGAGCTTTATGAGCTCTACCTGCACGACCCTAACGCTGTGCCAGAAGAGTGGCGCACCTACTTTCAGAAGTTGCCAGCCGACGGCAACTCTGCCACTGATGTTTCGCACTCGACGATTCGCGATCATTTCGTGCTGCTGGCAAAGAACCAGCGCCGCGCCCAACCGGTTTCCGCCGGCAGCGTGAGCAGTGAGCACGAGAAGAAGCAAGTTGAAGTGCTGCGATTGATCCAGGCCTACCGTATGCGTGGCCACCAGGCAGCCCAGCTTGACCCGCTGGGGCTGTGGCAGCGTCCTGCACCTGCAGACCTGTCGATCAATCATTACGGCTTGACCAATGCCGATCTTGATACGACCTTCCGTGCCGGCGACCTGTTCATCGGCAAAGAGGAAGCGAGCCTACGCGAAATTCACGAAGCGTTGCAGCAGACATATTGCCGCACCATCGGCGCTGAATTCACGCACATCACCGATTCCGAGCAGCGCCAATGGTTCCAGCAGCGTCTGGAAAGCGTGCGTGGTCGTCCGACGTACTCCGCCGACATCAAGAGCCACCTGCTTGAGCGCGTGACTGCCGGTGAAGGCCTGGAAAAATACCTCGGTACCAAATACCCGGGCACCAAGCGTTTCGGTCTGGAAGGTGGCGAAAGCCTGATTCCTATGCTCGACGAACTGATCCAGCGTTCCGGCTCGTACGGCACCAAGGAAGTCGTCATCGGCATGGCCCACCGTGGCCGTCTGAACGTTCTGGTCAACACCTTCGGCAAGAACCCGCGCGAGCTGTTCGACGAGTTCGAAGGCAAGAAGAAGGTCGAGCTGGGTTCCGGTGACGTTAAATACCACCAGGGCTTCTCGTCCAACGTGATGACCACCGGCGGCGAAGTTCATCTGGCCATGGCGTTCAACCCGTCCCACCTGGAAATCGTTTCCCCGGTGGTCGAAGGTTCGGTGCGCGCCCGTCAGGACCGTCGCAACGACCTGACCGGTGAGAAAGTTCTGCCGATCTCCATCCACGGTGACGCGGCATTCGCCGGTCAGGGCGTGGTCATGGAAACCTTCCAGATGTCTCAGACCCGCGGTTTCAAGACCGGCGGTACCGTGCACATCGTGATCAACAACCAGGTCGGTTTCACCATCAGCAACCCGCTGGACTCGCGTTCCACCGAGTACGCCACCGACGTTGCCAAGATGATCCAGGCGCCGATTCTCCATGTGAATGGTGATGATCCGGAAGCCGTGCTGTTCGTGACCCAGCTGGCCATCGACTACCGCATGCAGTTCAAGCGTGACGTGGTGATCGATCTGGTCTGCTACCGTCGTCGCGGCCACAACGAGGCCGACGAGCCAAGCGGCACCCAGCCACTGATGTATCAGCAGATCACCAAGCAGCGCACCACCCGCGAGCTGTACGCTGAACGCCTGACCCAAGCCGGTGTGCTCGACGCTGAACGTGTTCAGGCCAAGGTCGACGAATACCGCAACGCGCTGGACAACGGTCTGCACGTGGTGAAATCGCTGGTCAAGGAGCCGAACAAAGAGCTGTTCGTCGACTGGCGTCCGTACCTGGGCCACGCCTGGACCGCGCGTCACGACACGCGTTTCGATCTCAAGACCCTGCAAGAACTGTCCGCCAAGCTGCTTGAAATTCCGGAAGGCTTCGTCGTTCAGCGCCAGGTCGCGAAGATCTACGAAGACCGTCAGAAGATGCAAGCCGGCGGCCTGCCGATCAACTGGGGTTACGCCGAAACCATGGCGTACGCGACTCTGGCGTTCGAAGGTCACCCGATTCGCATGACTGGTCAGGACATCGGCCGCGGTACGTTCTCGCACCGTCACGCTGTGCTGCACAACCAGAAAGACGCGGGCACCTACATTCCGCTGCAGAACCTGTACGACGGTCAGCCACGTTTCGACCTGTACGACTCGTTCCTCTCGGAAGAAGCGGTACTGGCATTCGAATACGGTTACTCGACCACCACGCCAAACGCGCTGGTGATCTGGGAAGCCCAGTTCGGCGACTTCGCCAACGGTGCTCAGGTCGTGATCGACCAGTTCATCACCAGCGGCGAGCACAAGTGGGGCCGTCTCTGCGGTCTGACCATGCTGTTGCCACACGGTTACGAAGGCCAGGGCCCTGAGCACAGCTCGGCACGTCTTGAGCGTTACCTGCAGCTGTGCGCCGAGCACAACATCCAGGTGTGCATGCCGACCACGCCAGCACAGATCTACCACTTGCTGCGTCGTCAGGTGATCCGTCCGCTGCGCAAGCCGCTGGTCGTGCTGACGCCGAAGTCGCTGCTGCGCCACAAGCTGGCCATCTCGACGCTGGAAGATCTGGCCGAAGGTTCGTTCCAGACCGTGATCCCGGAAATCGACGCACTGGACCCGAAAAAGGTCGAGCGCGTGGTTCTGTGCAGCGGCAAGGTCTACTACGACCTGCTGGAAAAACGCCGTGCCGAAGGCCGCGAAGATATCGCCATCGTGCGTATCGAGCAGCTGTATCCGTTCCCTGAGGACGACTTGAAAGAAGTCCTGGCTCCATACACCAACGTCAAACACGCCGTTTGGTGTCAGGAAGAGCCGATGAACCAGGGTGCCTGGTACTGCAGCCAGCATCACTTGCGTCGTAGCATCGCCAACCTCGACAAGACTCTCGTACTTGAGTACGCGGGCCGTGAGGCTTCGGCTGCGCCAGCTTGTGGTTACGCATCGATGCACGCCGAGCAGCAGGAAAAACTGCTGCAAGATGCTTTCACTGTTTAACGCCTTCGCGCTGACTGAAACCGAATTTTAAGGACCCACAGATAATGGCTATCGAAATCAAAGCCCCGTCATTCCCGGAATCGGTTGCCGATGGCACCGTTGCCACCTGGCACAAGAAACCAGGTGAGGCCGTCAAGCGTGACGACCTGATCGTCGACATCGAAACCGACAAGGTCGTGCTCGAAGTGTTGGCTGAAGCGGACGGCGTGCTGGGCGCAATCGTTGCCGAAGAGGGCGCTACCGTTCTGTCGAACCAGGTCCTGGGCTCGATCGAAGAGGGCGGCGCTGCTGCTGCCGCTCCTGCCGCCGCTGCTGCTCCGGCTGCTACTGCCGCTGCCGCACCGGCTGCTGCCGATGGCGAAGATGACCCGATCGCAGCTCCTGCCGCTCGCAAGCTGGCTGAAGAGAACGGCATCAACATCGCTTCCGTTGCCGGCACCGGCAAAGGTGGTCGTGTGACCAAGGAAGACGTGGTAGCAGCAGTTGCTGCGAAGAAAGCTGCTCCGGCTGCCGCGCCTGCCAAGGCTGCTGCTCCTTCGGCTGCTGCGCCTGTGTTCGCTGCCGGCGACCGCATCGAGAAGCGCGTACCGATGACTCGCGTACGTGCCACCGTGGCCAAGCGTCTGGTTGAAGCCCAGTCGAACATGGCGATGCTGACCACGTTCAACGAAGTCGACATGACCGAAGTCATGGCCCTGCGTTCGAAGTACAAGGACCTGTTCGAGAAGTCCCACAACGGCGTACGCCTGGGCTTCATGTCGTTCTTCGTGAAAGCGGCCACCGAAGCGCTGAAACGCTTCCCGGCTGTCAACGCGTCGATCGACGGCGGCGACATCGTTTACCACGGCTATGCGGACATCGGCGTTGCCGTTTCCAGCGACCGTGGCCTGGTGGTACCGGTTCTGCGTAACGCCGAGCTGATGAGCCTGGCTGAAATCGAAGGCGGCATCGCAACATTTGGCAAGAAAGCCCGTGACGGCAAACTGTCGATGGACGAGATGACCGGTGGTACCTTCACCATCACCAACGGTGGTACCTTCGGTTCGATGATGTCGACGCCGATCGTCAACCCGCCGCAGGCAGCGATCCTGGGCATGCACAACATCATCCAGCGTCCGATGGCCATCAACGGTCAGGTCGTGATCCGCCCGATGATGTACCTGGCTCTGTCCTACGATCACCGTCTGATCGATGGCAAAGAAGCTGTGACCTTCCTGGTGACCATCAAGAACCTGCTGGAAGATCCGGCTCGTCTGTTGCTGGATATCTAAAAAGCAGCTGCAAGCTTTCAGCTACAAGCCTCAAGCTCAAGGCGAGCGGGTGGGCTTGCAGCTTGGAGCTTGCGGCTTGTAGCTTTATTGCTAAAGAGGATTTTTTGAATGTCGCAGAAATTTGACGTAGTAGTGATCGGTGCCGGCCCTGGTGGCTATGTAGCCGCCATCAAGGCTGCTCAGTTGGGCCTGACCACTGCCTGCATCGAGAAGTACACCGACGCAGAGGGCAAGCAAGCCCTGGGCGGTACCTGCCTGAACGTAGGTTGCATTCCTTCCAAGGCGCTGCTCGACAGCTCGTGGAAATACAAGGAAGCCAAAGAGAGCTTCAACGTTCACGGTATCTCGACCGGCGAAGTCAAAATGGACGTCGCTGCGATGGTTGGCCGCAAGGCTGGCATCGTCAAGAACCTGACCGGCGGCGTTGCCACCCTGTTCAAGGCCAACGGCGTTACTTCGATCCAGGGCCACGGCAAGCTGCTGGCTGGCAAGAAAGTCGAAGTCACCAAGCCGGACGGCTCGGTTGAAGTCATCGAAGCGGAAAACGTCATCCTCGCGCCAGGTTCGCGTCCGATCGACATTCCACCGGCTCCGGTTGACCAGAAAGTCATCGTCGATTCGACTGGCGCTCTGGAATTCCAGTCCGTACCTAAACGCCTGGGCGTGATCGGCGCTGGCGTGATCGGTCTGGAGCTGGGTTCGGTATGGTCGCGTCTGGGTGCAGAAGTGACTGTTCTCGAAGCACTGGACACTTTCCTGATGGCAGCGGACACCGCTGTTTCCAAGGAAGCGCTGAAAACCCTGACCAAACAGGGTCTGGACATCAAGCTGGGCGCTCGCGTTACCGGTTCGAAAGTCAACGGCGAAGAAGTCGTCGTCAACTACACCGATGCCAACGGCGAACAGACCATCACTTTCGACAAGCTGATCGTAGCCGTTGGTCGCCGTCCGGTGACCACTGATCTGCTGTCTGCCGACTGCGGCGTGGAAATCGACGAGCGCGGTTTCATCGCGGTCGATGACCATTGCGTCACAGCTGTACCGGGCGTCTTCGCCATCGGCGACGTGGTTCGCGGCATGATGCTGGCCCACAAGGCTTCGGAAGAAGGCATCATGGTTGTCGAGCGCATCAAGGGCCACAAGGCTCAGATGAACTATGATTTGATCCCTTCGGTTATTTATACTCACCCGGAAATCGCGTGGGTTGGCAAAACCGAGCAGGCGCTGAAGGCCGAAGGCGTTGAAGTCAACGTCGGCACCTTCCCGTTCGCCGCTTCCGGCCGTGCCATGGCTGCCAACGATACCGGTGGTTTCGTCAAGGTCATCGCCGATGCCAAGACCGACCGCGTATTGGGCGTGCACGTGATTGGCCCGAGCGCTGCAGAACTGGTTCAGCAGGGCGCGATCGGTATGGAATTCGGCACCAGCGCTGAAGACCTGGGCATGATGGTTTTCTCCCATCCGACCCTGTCCGAAGCCTTGCACGAAGCTGCTCTGGCAGTGAATGGCGGCGCCATTCACATTGCCAACCGCAAGAAGCGTTAAGACATAATAAGAAACCACGGCGGTAGCGGCCCGTCGTGAGCCTTGCGAGCAAGACTCACCGCGGAATGTCCGCCGGACGCAGTCTTGCGTAGCCCAGCTACGCAAGCAGCAGTCACAGGTGGCGCGGCACTCAAACGAGCGCAGCGCCGAATGCGCAGTACCTAACGAAGACGGTAAAAAGCATGAATCTTCACGAGTATCAGGGTAAGCAGCTGTTCGCTGAATACGGCCTGCCAGTTTCCACTGGTTATGCAGTAGACACCCCGGAAGCAGCAGCAGAAGCTTGCGACAAGATCGGCGGCAACGAGTGGGTCGTCAAAGCCCAGGTTCACGCCGGTGGTCGCGGTAAAGCGGGCGGCGTAAAGCTGGTTCGCAGCAAAGAAGACGCCAAAGCCTTCGCACAGCAGTGGCTGGGCAAGCGTCTGGTGACTTACCAGACTGACGCCAATGGCCAGCCAGTCACCAAGATCCTGGTTGAATCGTGCACTGATATCGCTAAAGAGCTGTACCTGGGCGCTGTCGTTGACCGTTCGAGCCGTCGCATCGTGTTCATGGCTTCCACCGAAGGTGGCGTGGACATCGAGAAAATCGCTCACGACACTCCAGAAAAAATTCTCAAGGCCACTATCGATCCACTGGTTGGCGCTCAGCCATCCCAGGGTCGCGAGCTGGCATTCCAGCTGGGTCTGGAAGGCAAGCAGGTCACTCAGTTCGCCAAGATCTTCGTCGGTCTGGCCAAGCTGTTCATAGACCACGACCTGGCTCTGCTGGAAGTGAACCCGCTGGTGATCAAGGCTGACGGCGATCTGCATTGCCTCGACGCCAAGATCAACATCGACGCCAACGCCATGTACCGTCAGCCTAAGCTGAAGGCTTTCCACGATCCGTCGCAGGACGATCCGCGCGAAGCGCACGCTGCCAAGTTCGAACTGAACTACGTAGCCCTGGAAGGCAACATCGGCTGCATGGTCAACGGTGCCGGTCTGGCCATGGGTACCATGGACATCGTCAACCTGCATGGCGGCAAGCCAGCCAACTTCCTCGACGTAGGTGGTGGCGCTACCAAGGAACGCGTTACTGAAGCGTTCAAGATCATCCTGTCCGACCAGAACGTGGCGGCAGTACTGGTCAACATCTTCGGCGGCATCGTTCGCTGCGACATGATTGCCGAAGGCATCATCGGCGCCGTGAAAGAAGTCGGCGTGAAAATCCCGGTTGTTGTTCGCCTTGAAGGCAACAACGCTGAGCTGGGCGCTAAAGTACTGGCAGAAAGCGGTTTGAACATCATCGCTGCTACCAGCCTGACCGACGCTGCTCAACAAGTTGTCAAAGCTGCGGAGGGCAAATAATGAGCGTCCTGATCAATAAAGACACCAAAGTTATCTGCCAGGGTATTACCGGTTCGCAAGGTAGTTTCCACACCCAGCAAGCCATCGAATACGGCACCAAGATGGTTGGCGGCGTAACTCCGGGCAAGGGCGGCACCGAGCACCTGGGTCTGCCAGTGTTCAACACTGTCAAAGACGCAGTAGCTGCCACTGGCGCTACCGCCAGCGTGATCTACGTTCCGGCTCCGTTCTGCAAGGACTCGATCCTGGAAGCGGCATTCGGCGGCATCAAGCTGATCGTCTGCATCACCGAAGGCATTCCTACCCTGGACATGCTGGACGCCAAGGTTAAGTGCGACGAGCTGGGCGTAGTCCTTATCGGCCCTAACTGCCCAGGCGTGATCACCCCAGGCGAATGCAAGATCGGCATCATGCCAGGTCACATTCACTTGCCAGGCAAGGTCGGTATCGTTTCGCGTTCCGGCACCCTGACCTACGAAGCTGTGAAGCAGACCACTGACGCCGGTTTCGGTCAGTCGACTTGCGTCGGCATCGGCGGTGACCCGATCCCGGGTTCGAACTTCATCGACATCCTGAAGCTGTTCCAGGAAGACCCGAAGACCGAGGCGATCGTGATGATCGGCGAGATCGGCGGTTCGGCTGAAGAAGAAGCGGCTGCCTACATCAAGGCTAACGTGACCAAGCCGGTTGTTTCCTACATCGCTGGTGTGACTGCTCCTCCGGGCAAGCGCATGGGCCATGCTGGCGCAATCATCTCTGGCGGCAAAGGCACTGCAGACGAGAAATTCGCTGCGCTGCAAGACGCAGGCGTTAAAACCGTGCGTTCGCTGGCAGACATCGGCAAGGCCCTGGCCGAGCTGACTGGCTGGGAAGTGAAGAAGTAAGCTTGGGCTGACTTTTTAGCTCCAGCAGCAAAGGCCACCTTCGGGTGGCCTTTGTCGTTTCAGAGCAGCGGCAAGCTTCAAGCGGCTAGCTGCGAGATAGAAGCTTGCAGCTTGAAACTTGTAGCTTACAGCTGCTTTTCTTATGTAAACGCGACACGGAAACGTCGCGTATCGGATAGTTCGCCCTCCAACAGTGCGTTTGTCAGGCAAATTCGTTAGGCTGGCAGCCATTTTTGCGTCCGCCGCCCACAAGGCAGCCACGCGCTTTAAGGGTCAGTCCCATACGGATCGACAGCATTTCCCTAATCCAACAGGGCAATCCCCCTCTAAATTCCGATTTCAGTAGTGTGGTATTACCTTAATGAAAGTTTTGAAAGGTCAGGACATCCTGGCACTTGGTTTTATGACGTTTGCCCTGTTTGTCGGGGCCGGTAACATCATCTTCCCGCCGATCGTCGGCTTGCAGGCCGGGCCTCATGTCTGGATGGCCGCGCTGGGCTTTCTGATCACCGCCGTAGGTTTGCCGGTGGTTACCGTGGTGGCGCTGGCCAAGGTTGGCGGCGCGATGGATGTGTTGAGCAGCCCGATCGGCAAGATCGCCGGCGGTATCCTCGCGGCGGCATGCTATCTGGCTGTGGGGCCGCTGTTCGCCACTCCGCGTACTGCGACCGTTTCCTTCGAAGTGGGTCTGGCGCCGTTGACCGGCGAGAGCCCGCTGGCGCTGTTCCTCTACAGCTCGGTGTACTTTCTGCTGGTGTTCTTCATTTCGCTCTACCCTGGGCGTTTGCTGGATACCGTGGGCCGCTTCCTCGCGCCGCTGAAAATCATTGCGCTGGCAGTACTGGGCATCGCCGCGTTCGCCTTGCCGGCGGGTGACATCGGTCACGGCACTCCAGAGTATGTGGCGGCACCGTTTTCCCAAGGCTTCATCAATGGTTACCTGACCATGGACACCCTCGGCGCGCTGGTGTTCGGCATCGTCATCGTCAACGCGATCCGCTCCCGTGGCGTCGAATCGCCGGCGCTGATCACCCGTTACGCGATCATCGCCGGGCTGATTGCCGGCGTGGGTCTTGCGCTGGTCTACGTCAGCCTGTTCCGCCTCGGGTCCGGCAGCCATGAAGTTGCCGTCGGCGCGACCAACGGCGCGGCGGTGTTGCATGCTTACGTGCAGCACACCTTCGGTTCGCTGGGCAGCGGTTTCCTTGCGGTGCTGATCTCGCTGGCGTGTCTGGTCACGGCGGTCGGCCTGACCTGTGCCTGCGCTGAATACTTCAGCCGTGTGCTGCCACTGTCCTACAAGACGCTGGTGATTATCCTCGCGGCGTTCTCGCTGCTGGTCTCCAACCTCGGTCTGACCAAACTGATCGCCTTCTCGATTCCGGTACTCACCGCGATCTACCCGCCGTGCATCGTTCTGGTCGCGCTGAGCTTCTGCAAGGATTTCTGGCATGAGCACGGGCGCATTCTCGGCCCGGTGATGCTGGTTTCCTTCGTTTTCGGCACCATCGACGCCCTGAAAGGCGCTGGTCTGGCCGATTGGATGCCAACTCAGCTGACCCATCTGCCGCTGAGCGAGCAGGGTCTGGCGTGGCTGGTGCCGTGCGTGATGACCCTGGTGGTCGCCGTGGTCTGTGATCGCCTGCTGGGCAAGCGCAGCGAAGTCACTGCCTGACGTGGTTCGGACCCGCCACAAGTGGGTCGAGCACGGTTAAACAGAAATGCCCCGTATCAATCGATACGGGGCATTTTTTATGCGCGGGAGGCAGTGTCTTTTTTGCTGAGCTAACGTCGAAGGGTTGCCGAAATCGTTATGTGGGAGCGAGCCTGCTCGCGAATGCGTTATGTCAGCCGCCATGAGTGTTGCGTGGTACGCCGCTTTCGCGAGCAGGCTCGCTCCCACAGGTCATTCATACCGTGATCACATTTCACAAGGAATTGCATGTCGTTCATCCAAGCCAATCTGATCCACCTGCTTGCCGCCGTCTGGTTTGTCATCTGCTGGGGCGGGTATACCCGTTATGCCACCTGGAAGGCCCGCGATACGGCGTGTCTGGCCAGCGTGTTGCACCTGTACCGCGAAGACTGGATGCGCCGCATGCTGCTGCGTGACAACCGCATCGCCGATGCCAGCGTGATCGGCAATCTGGAGCGCAACGCCTCTTTTTTCGCCTCCAGCACGCTGATCATCCTCGCCGGTATTCTCACCGTGCTCGGCGCGTCCGACCGAGCCGTGTCGTTGTTGGCGGATATTCCGATGGTGCAGCAGGCGTCGCAGGGCATGTCGGAGATCAAGTTGCTGTGCCTGGCACTGGTGTTCGTCTATGCGTTCTTTACTTTCAGCTGGTGCATGCGGCAGTACAACTTCGCGGCGATTCTGGTCGGTTCAGCGCCGATGATCGGCGAGCGCCAAGTGACCGAGCAGGAACGCAAGGCCTTCGCTTCACGGGCGGCGCGGGTGATTTCGATGGCGGCCAACCAGTTCAACTTCGGCCTGCGTTCTTATTACTTCGGCATGAGCATGCTGGCGTGGTTCGTCAGCCCGTGGCTGTTCATGATCATGAGCGCGGGCGTCGTGGTGGTGTTGTATCGCCGCGAGTTTCATTCCGACGTTCTCGATGTCATGGTCTATACCCCTACAGAGGCGCCCGTCCCTGAGGCGAACAAAGAGGCTGTTTGATGAGTATTCCGTTCTGGTGTGTGTTTATCAGTGCTTTATTGATCTACGTGGCGCGCATGCCGGTGGCCAAGGCCATGAAAGAGCAGGGCGGCTATGACAATCACCTGCCGCGGCAGCAACAGGCGCAGTTGACCGGCTTCGGTGCGAGGGCGCTGGCGGCCCATCAGAACAGCATCGAAGCCTTCATTCTGTTCGCGGTCGGTGTGCTGATGGCGCACACCACGCAAACCGCGGGTTGGCTGATCGATGCGCTGGCGATCATCTTCGTGATCTCGCGAGTGTTCTATCTGTGGTTCTATCTGGCCGACCTGGCGAAGTTGCGCAGCCTGATGTGGCTAGTTGGCTTCATCTGTTCGTTGTTGCTGATGATTAGTCCGACTTTTAGAACCGTGTTGCTCTAACCGGTAAATCGCAGGCAAAAGAAAACCCGCACTTGGCGGGTTTTCTTTCACACCAGAAAGCTTATTGCTTTTTGGCGGCTTCTTCTTGAGCAGCGGCGTTCGATTCAGCCTGAGCTTTGGCAGCTTCGGCGTTTTCTTTTGCTGCGTCGTTCACTTTATCCTGAGCTTTGTTCATGTCTTGCTGAGCTTGCTCAGCATGTTGGTTGGCATCTTGAGCTTTGTCCTCGGATTTTTTATCGCAGGCAGCGAGACCGAGGGAAGCGGTCAACATCAAGGCAATAGCTAAAGTCTTACGCATGGGGTGTATCTCCTTATGGAAAATAACTACTGGCCTTAAGAACTCGGCGCTACGGGTTAAGTTCCTCAATTGTTTCAGATATATAAGTTTGTTTTATCACGGAACTTTTGCCGCTTTTCTCAATACTGGCACAAGGCCCAAACGCGAGTAATTATCACATGGCCGAAAACCCCGTTTTTGAGCGCGCGACGCGCTTTCTCTCGGCATTGCGCCACTGTCAGGTCCTCGGTCTGCAGGTGCACAGTGCCTCCAGTGAAGGGCTGACGGTGATCCTGCCGTACAGCGAAAAAATCGTCGGCAATCCCGAAACCGGAGTCATCCATGGCGGTGCCATCACTTCGTTGATGGACACTGCATGTGGCATGTCGACCCTGTGCGTGCTGCCGGAGTTCGAAGTCTGTCCGACCCTCGATCTGCGCATCGACTACATGCACGCCGCCGAACCGAACAAAGCCGTGTACGGCTTTGCCCAGTGCTATCGCGTCACCACCGACGTGATCTTTGCCCGTGGTTTTGCCTACCAGGACGATCCCGAGCAACCGATTGCCCACGTCGTCGGCACATTCATGCGCATGGGCATCGGTCTGAAGGGCAGCAAGGGTTTCGCTGGCGCGATCAAGGGAGCGAGCCAATGAGCAACGATCTCAGGGAGCAGCTGCAACAGGCTCACGCGCAGGGCGATTACGCGCCGCTGCTGGCATTGATTCCTTATGCCGGGCTGATCGGTATCGAGTGCTCGCGAGTCGGCGATGAGCTCTTGTTCAAGCTGCCGGCGAACAAGGACAACATTGGTAACCCTTTATTGCCGGCGATCCATGGCGGGGTGATTGCCGGGTTCATGGAGCTGGCCGCAGCCCTGCATCTGCTGATTTTCACCGGCACGCCGGGTGTGCCGAAGATCATCGATTTTTCCCTCGATTACCTGCGCGCCGGGCAGTTTCGCGACACTTGGGCCAGGTGTCAGGTGTGCCGCCAGGGCCGTCGCGTCGCCAACGTTGCGGTCACTGCGTGGCAGAGTACCGAGGCCGAACCGATCGCCACGGCCCGCGCGCACTTCAAAATTGATGAGCCCTTGAAATCCTGAACAGCGCCCCCAACTCAGATGACAACCCGCCGCAGACCATTCGGGTCGCGGCCAATGCCATCTGATTGGAGTTTGATGACCATGAGTGTGGAAACTCAAAAGGAAACCCTGGGCTTCCAGACCGAGGTAAAGCAGCTGCTGCACCTCATGATCCATTCGCTGTATTCGAATAAGGAAATTTTCCTTCGCGAATTGATCTCGAACGCCTCTGACGCTGTCGACAAGCTGCGCTTCGAAGCCCTGGCCAAGCCGGAGTTGCTCGAAGGTGGCGCTGAGCTGAAAATCCGAGTGAGCTTCGACAAGGACGCCAAGACCGTCACCCTCGAAGACAACGGTATCGGCATGAACCGTGACGATGTGATCACCCACCTGGGGACCATCGCCAAATCCGGCACCGCCGATTTCATGAAAAACCTGTCCGGCGATCAGAAGAAAGATTCGCACCTGATCGGCCAGTTCGGTGTCGGCTTCTACTCGGCCTTCATCGTTGCCGACAAGGTTGATGTTTACAGCCGTCGCGCCGGCACCGATGCCAGCGAAGGCGTGCACTGGTCGTCGAAAGGCGAGGGCGAGTTCGAAGTCGCCACTATCGACAAGCCAGAGCGCGGCACCCGCATCGTCCTGCACCTGAAGTCCGGTGAAGACGAATTCGCGGATGGCTGGCGTCTGCGCAACATCATCAAGAAGTACTCCGACCACATCGCTTTGCCGATCGAACTGCCGAAGGAAGTCACTCCGGCCGAAGGCGAAGAGGCCCCCGCCGTTGAATGGGAAACCGTCAACCGTGCCAGCGCCCTGTGGACCCGTCCGCGCACTGAAGTCAAAGACGAGGAATACCAGGAGTTCTACAAACACATCGCTCACGACTTCGAGAATCCGCTGTCGTGGAGCCACAACAAGGTTGAGGGCAAGCTCGAGTACAGCTCGCTGCTGTACGTGCCGGCCCGCGCGCCGTTTGACCTGTACCAGCGTGAAGCGCCGAAAGGCCTGAAGCTGTACGTGCAGCGTGTGTTTGTAATGGATCAGGCCGAGTCGTTCCTGCCGCTGTACCTGCGCTTCATCAAAGGCGTGGTCGATTCCAACGACCTGTCGCTGAACGTGTCGCGTGAGATCCTGCAGAAAGACCCGATCATCGACTCGATGAAAACCGCGCTGACCAAGCGTGTGCTCGACATGCTGGAAAAACTGGCGAAGAACGAGCCTGAGCAATACAAGGGCTTCTGGAAAAACTTCGGTCAGGTCATGAAAGAAGGCCCGGCAGAAGATTTCGCCAACAAAGAGAAAATTGCCGGTCTGCTGCGTTTCGCATCGACCCAGGGCGACGACGGCGAGCAGGTTGTCGGTCTGGCTGACTACCTGGCCCGCGCCAAGGAAGGTCAGGACAAGATCTACTACCTCACCGGCGAAACCTACGCGCAGGTCAAGAACAGCCCGCACCTGGAAGTCTTCCGCAAGAAAGGCATCGAAGTGCTGCTGCTGACCGATCGCATCGACGAGTGGCTGATGAGCTACCTCAGCGAATTCGACGGCAAGACGTTTGTCGACGTGGCGCGCGGTGACCTCGATCTGGGCAACCTGGACTCGGAAGAGGACAAGAAAGCCGCAGAAGAAGTCGCCAAGTCCAAAGAAGGCCTGGTCGAGCGTCTGAAAACTGCGCTGGGCGATTCCGTGGCTGAAGTCCGCGTATCCCATCGTCTGACCGATTCGCCGGCCATTCTGGCCATCGGCGAACAGGACCTGGGCCTGCAAATGCGCCAGATCCTCGAAGCCAGCGGGCAGAAAGTCCCGGATTCGAAGCCGATCTTCGAATTCAACCCGAGCCACCCGCTGATCGAGAAACTCGATGGCGAGCAGAGCGAAGAGCGTTTTGGCGACCTGTCGCACATCCTCTTCGATCAGGCCGCTCTGGCGGCGGGCGACAGCTTGAAGGATCCGGCCGCATACGTGCGCCGTCTGAACAAGTTGCTGGTTGAACTGTCGGTTTGATCATGTTGTAGGAAAAACCCGCTTCGGCGGGTTTTTTCGTTCTGGTGTTTACACAATCAGGAGTCAGAAATGAGCCAAGTCACTGTACGTTCCGTGGTCTATCAGATTGACGACCAAGCCTATGAAGGCCGCCTGGCGTTCGACGCCGAGCATAAGGCTGCGCGCCCGGGTTTGCTGATGGCGCCGAACTGGATGGGCGTCAGCGCCGGTGCCGAAGACATCGCCAAAGCGGTAGCGGCCAAGGGTTACGTGGTGCTGATCGCGGATGTCTACGGCCAGAGCGTACGTCCGCAGAACGCTGATGAGGCGCTGGCAGCAATGATGCCGCTCAAGGACGACCGCGCGCTGTTGCGCAAACGTCTGCAAGTGGCTTTCGAGCAATTGCAGAGCCAGGGCGAAGCAGCGGTCGATACGTCGAAACTGGCAGTGTTCGGTTTCTGCTTCGGTGGTTGCTGTGCGCTGGACCTGGCCCGCACTGGCGCGCCGGTAAAAGCGGCGGTGTCGTTCCACGGCACGCTGGATTCGCCAAACCCGGCGGATGCGCAGAACATCAAGGGCTCGGTGCTGGTGCTGCACGGCGCGTCCGATCCGTTAGTGCCGAAGGAGCAATTGCCGGCGTTCGAAGAGGAAATGAACGCAGCGAAGGTCGACTGGCAACTGCTCAGCTACGGCGGCGCGGTGCACTCGTTTACCGATCCGCACGCCAATGTGCCGGGCAAGATGATGTACGACGAAAAGACCGCCAAGCGCGCGTTCAAGTCGATGCATGATTTGCTGGATGAAGTGTTCAACGGTTAAAAGCGAAAAGCCCCTCACCCTAGCCTTCTCCCGGAGGGAGTGGGGACTGATTGGGGGGTGCTCGGGAGTGACGTCGACCTGAACGTGAACAGGCGAATCCATAATCGCCGGGATTTTTCAGGTCGATGTATAACGCAAGACGCCTCGGTCGGCTCCCTATCGCTCTGGGATAGGGGACTGATTGGGGGTTGCTCGGGAGTGGCGTCGACCTGAACGGGAATAGGCGAATCCATAATCGCCGGGATTTTTTCAGGTTAATGTATAACGCAAGACGCCTCGGTCGGCTCCCTCTCCCTCTGGGAGAGGGCTGGGGTGAGGGTAAGCGGCCTAGCGCGGTAGTTCGATCCGCTCGACTTCCCCCGGCACCGTCGGCCAATTCCCGGCCGCCCACTTGCGCCGTGCCTCATCAATCGCCGCCGGATCGCTTGCAACAAAATTCCAGTTGATCCGCCTCGGACCGTCCAGCGCCGCGCCGCCGAACACCACCGCGTGCACATCGCTTTCGGCAAACAGGCTCATCTCTTCGCCGGCTGGCAACACCACCAGCGCATGCGGCTCGATCGCCTCGCCATTCAACTTCGCATCCCCGCTCAACACATACACCGCGCGTTCTTCATGCTCGGTGGGAATCAGCAGTGTGGTCGCGGTTTGCATCTTCACTTCCGCATACAGCGTAGGAGAAAGCACCGGCACTGGCGATTCCAGGCAAAAGCCTGACCCGGCAATCATGCGAATCTGCACGCCAAGGTTATCGCTGACCGGCAACGTCGCTGCCGGGTGATGACTGTAATGCCCCGGGCCTTCTTCGTGTGCCTTGGGCGAGGCCAGCCAGACTTGCAGGCCATGCAGGGTGAAGGTCTCGGCGAGCAGTGGCGCTGGCGTACGCTCGACGTGGGCGATGGCGCTGCCAGCGGTCATCCAGCTGACATCGCCGGCACCGACCACCTGATCGGAGCCCAGGCTGTCCTTGTGCTGCAATTGCCCTTCGAACAAGTAGGTGAGCGTCGACAGACCAATGTGCGGATGCTGTCGGATGTCCATACCTTTGCCCGTCGGATAAATCGTTTCGAGCATGTGGTCGAAAAACACGAAAGGTCCGACATTGCGGCATTTGGCTGACGGCAGCGGGCGCAGAATCGGCTGGCCTTCGACGTCTTCGGCGCGCGGGCGGATGATCAGGAGTGGCGTGTCCATGGTGCATTCCAGGCTGAGCGGGTGATGCCAGAAGCATAACCCGCCGCTGGCATCAGGAGGATTATTGGCTGTCGAAGCCTTGTGGTGCGTGAGTTTCGATGCTGACTTCGCTGGTGGTCATCAATTTGTGAATCGGGCAGCGATCGGCCACGCGCAGCAGTTCCTGGCGCTGGGCGTCGGTCAGTACACCTTTAAGGGTGAGGGTGACATGCAGGGCATATTTGCCTTTCTGCTCTTCGCTGTTGTCGCGCTTCACTTCGACTCCCACGCCGGTCAGCGGGATGTCTTTTTTCTTAGCATACATTTTCACGGTCAGCGCTTTGCAGGCGCCCAGCGCAGCGTCGAAGTAATCGTGTGGCTCTGGTGCGGTGCCTTCACCACCGGCGGTTTTCGGTACATCGGCAAACAATTCGTGGTCGTCGATCTGGACGGTGTGACGAAAACCTTCGGCAGAGACGGTATTGACGGTAACAGTCATGGAAACCTCACAGGCGGCAGGAAAAATCGTTCGAACAAAACAGACCTTGCAGTTATAGAGCATTCCCGGCAGTGGGCGTTCCGCTTTTCCGCAGGGATGAACCCTTGTCGTTCGGGCGCGGTCTAGGCTATGCCCATCTGCCGGAGATTACTTGTGTCCTTGTCTCGTCTGAGTCTTGCCTGTCTGCTGCTGTTCGCTGGCAGCGCCAGTGCCCGCGAATACACCTACAGCGATGCGCACCTGCATTACGTGGATTTTTTCCAGGAAAGCGCCGGCATGCAGAAATTGCTCACGGCCATGAAAGAAAATTCCGTCGAGCATGTGATGATTTCCGGCATTCCCGTGGCGAAGAAATGGCATGAAGACGAACCCAAGCGCCCGCGCTATTACGCCGGTGATGACGCCGATGCCTATTGGTACAGCGCCACCGATGTGATCATTGCCGACGCGGTGGAAAAACTTGCGCCGGAGGAGCGCCAGTACTTTCATCCGTTCCTGTCCGGCTTCAATCCCAATGACAAGAATTCCGCCGCGCACATCCAGCGCATGCTCGACCTGTATCCGGGTTTGTGGCAGGGCATCGGCGAGGTGTTCACCCGGCACGATGACCTGACCGCGCTGACCTCCGGCGACACACCCCGGGCCAACAACGAGGCGATGACCAAGATCTATCACCTCGCCGCGGAAAACGATCTGCCGGTGATGCTGCATTCCAACATCACTTCCAAGCGTGAGAAAAATCCGTTGTACCTGAAGGAAGTTGAAGAGCCGCTGCGTAATCATCCGCACACGCGATTCATCTGGGCGCACGCCGGCACCAGCGCCGAGATCCATCGGCATCAGACCCAGTTGCCGTTTCTCCTGCCAACCCTGACGCGCATGCTTGAGGCCTATCCGAATCTGTTTATCGACCTGTCGTGGAGCATGCTCACGCCGTACTTGCTGGACGAGCAGGGCAAGCCGCGTGCGGAATGGCTGGCGCTGGTGGAGAAGCATCCCGAGCGCTTCATGCTCGGCTCTGACGTGGTAGGACGGTTCAACAAGCTCGGTCAGGAAATGCACAGCTACAAGCCGTTTCTCGATGCGCTGCCGGAAGCGGTGGCGCGAAAGGTAGCAAGGGACAACTTCCTGGCGATATTGCCGCGCGACACAGGTAAACCCGCCGGTCCGCGCTGAAACGTCAAAGCCACGGGTTCGGACTAGCCGCTCGTCTGCCTATTGCCTTTTCGTCTTACGCAATTTCACGGCAATGCCGATACCTTCTAAAGCAACCCGCTGCAGGCTGATGCAGCGCTTTTGGAAGGAGCCAGAGTGATGAATATCCGTAGTCTCAATATTGCCCCGCGTGCCGGTCTCGGTTTTGGCCTACTGGCCTTGATGGTGTTCGCCCTTGGCGCGTTCGCCTTGCTGCAAATGTCGAACATGCGTGCGCAGTCCGATGAAGTCGACAACAACTGGCTGCCAAGCGTGATGGCGGTCGGTGAGATGAGTCAGGACATGCTGCGCCTGCGCGCACTGACCATGCGCCTGTTGCTCAACCGTGACCCCAAGGCACTGGAGCAGAATGTCGCCAAGCTCGACGAACTGCGCAGCGGTCTGAGTGAGGCGCAGCAGCGTTATGACGCGTTGATCGTTTTGCCGGAAGAGCGCGTATTGTTCGAACGCTTCAAGGGCACCGAGCACAAATACCTTGAGCTTCAGGCACAAGTCCTACAGCTGTCAGCGCAGAATCGGGTGGCAGACGCTTCGGCGATTCTCAATGATCAGATGAGTCCGCTGGCCGATGAAATCGCTGCCACCCTGCGTCAGCTGGTCGAGTTGAACAAGCAAAATGCCGGTCTCGCCACTGAGGCAGCGCGCTTGGTCTTCAAGCAATCGCGACTGTGGGTCACAGTAATGATCGCCATGGCTGCGCTGATTACCGTCGGCCTGGCGTTGCTGCTGACGCGCAGCATTGTCGTGCCATTGTCGCAATCGCTCAGCGTGGCCGAAGTCGTGGCCGGCGGGGATTTGACCGGTGACATTCACATCGTTGGCAAAGACGAGCCGGCGCGCCTGCTGCAAGCGCTGAAAAGCATGCAGCACAATCTGCGCGACACGATCCGGCGGATCTCCGAGTCGTCCACGCAATTGGCCTCGGCGGCCGAAGAGCTGAGCAGCGTTACCGAAGATGCTACTCGCGGCCTGCATCAGCAAAGCCAGGAAATCGAACAGGCCGCCACTGCGGTCAACCAGATGACAGCAGCGGTGGAAGAGGTGGCGAACAACGCCGTGGCCACGTCCGAAGCTTCCCGTGAATCCGACCGCATCGCTCGGCAAGGACGCGAGCAAGTGCAGCAGACGGTGACGTCGATCGAGTTTCTCGCCGGCGATGTCACCAACAATGCCGCGCAGGTCGAGGCGCTGGCGCAAAAGGTTCATGGCATCAGCAAAGTGCTGGACGTGATTCGCTCGATTGCCGAACAGACCAATCTGCTCGCGCTCAACGCCGCGATCGAAGCCGCGCGCGCCGGTGATGCCGGGCGTGGTTTTGCAGTAGTGGCGGATGAAGTGCGCGCGCTGGCGCATCGCACCCAGCAGTCGACCCAGGAAATCGAGCAGATGATCGGCGGGATTCAGCAGGGCACCGATTCAGCGGTCAGCTCGATGCAGCAGAGCAACTCAAGGGCGCGCTCGACCCTCGAACTGGCGAAGAGCGCAGGCTCGGCCCTGGAGGAAATCGCCTCGGCGTTTACCTTGATCAATGAGCGCAACCTGGTCATCGCCAGTGCCTCGGAACAGCAGGCAGCGGTGGCGCGGGAGGTGGATCGCAACCTGATTAATATTCGTGATCTGGCGATGCAGACATCGGCGGGGGCCAATCAGACCAGTGCGGCGAGTCAGGAATTGTCGAAGTTGGCGGTGGATCTGAACGGAATGGTGGCGCGGTTTTCGGTGTGAGTTTGACCTTCAAAAGCCCCTCACCCTAACCCTCTCCCGGAGGGAGAGGGGACTAATCGTGCGATGCTTTGGAATCCATATTCGACTCGGTTTCTCAGGTCGATGGTTAGCGGCAGACACCTCGGTCGGCTCCCTCTCCCTCGGGAGAGGGCTGGGGTGAGGGGTAGGGCCGCCGCGCAGTATCAACAGATAAACAAAAGCCCCGCATTCGCGGGGCTCTTTGTTGTTGCGGTCGATCAGCTGCCTTTGACAGTCTTGCCGTTGACCGTACCGTCCTGGAGCATGATGTTGTACTCCTTGCCGTCAGTCTCGACCTGTTGCAGACGCACCAGCAGGTAATCCCAGTCCTTGGCGAACCACAGCACGGTGATGCGCTTGCTTTGTGTCGGATCGCGCACGCGTTCGACCTTGATCGCGTCGATCTGGCCGGCCTTGGTGTCGACCTTTTCCGAACCCAGCACGCGGAAATCATAGGTATCGACTTCGCCATCATCAACCACCTGATAGCTCATGCTTTTCTTGCCGGCGGCAACGTCGTGCTGCAGCGCCAGTTGGTAGGTTGACTTGTCGACCATGCCGCGGTTCAGCGGGATTTTCACCGCGTCGCCACGGTCGGTGCCGGTCACCAGTTTATTGGCCCAGTCGAAGTCCAGATCAGCTTTTTTCGCTTTGCCCAGACCGCCACGTTCAAAGTGGTAGGACTGCGGCAGCAGCGTGTCCTTGTCCAGCTTCAGGGTGCTTTCTTCAGTCAGGCTGGCGATCATCATCGATGCCTTGAAGCTGAGCTTCCAGACGCCGTCGGCTTCCTTGGTCAGGCTGCGTTCGGCGGTGCCGCTCATGGGCAGCTGCTTCCAGTCGGCGGTGTAGCTGGCGGAGAACGGTTGAAGGTCCGCTGCCTGCGCGAAGGGCAGGGCGAGCAGAGCGCAAGCGAAGAGCAGGGCGCGACGCATAATATCTCCTAGTGTCGAATCAAGTGGCCGCTGGCGGCGAGTAGCTGGCCGTCGAGTAAAGCACCTTGGTCACCGAGTGTCAGCCTGCCTTCGGCAAACCAGCGTACCGCCATCGGATAAATCAGGTGTTCCTGAACGTGGACCCGTTGCGCCAGACTCTGCGGCGTGTCGTGCAACTCTACCGGTAATACTGCTTGTACGACCAGTGGTCCGCCATCGAGTTCCTCGGTGACGAAGTGCACGGAGCAGCCATGTTCCGTGTCGCCGGCCTCCAGCGCGCGCTGATGAGTGTGTAACCCTTTGTATTTGGGTAGCAGCGACGGGTGGATGTTGAGCAGGCGACCCTGGTAGTGGCGCACGAAATCAGCGCTGAGAATGCGCATGAAGCCGGCCAGTACCACGAGTTTGGGGTTGAATTGGTCGATCAGTTCGATCAGTGCGGCATCGAAGGCCTCGCGGCCCTCGAATGCCTTGTGATCCAGCGAGCGGGTGGCGATACCCGCGTCGCGGGCGCGTTGCAGGCCGTAGGCGTCGGCGCGGTTGGAAATCACCGCAGCGACGCGGACCGGGCTGTCGCCGGTCCGCGTGCTGTCGATCAGAGCCTGCAAGTTACTGCCGGTGCCGGACAACAGCACCACGACATCACAGGGCTTTGGCATCAGTGAGCCTTGAGGTTCTTCAGCTCGACCTGCGCAGCGCCTTCGGCGGCCACGGCGATCTGACCGATGACCCAAGGCTGCTCGCCGGCGTCACGCAGGGTGTTCAGGGCAACTTCGACGTGCTCCTGAGCCACGCAGATGACCATGCCGACGCCGCAGTTCAATACGCGGTGCATCTCGGTTTCATCAACGTTGCCTTTCTCCTGCAGCCAGTCGAATACGGCCGGGCGCGTCCAGCTGGCCACGTCAACTACAGCCTGTGCGCCTTTTGGAAGTACGCGCGGGATGTTGTCGAGCAAGCCGCCACCGGTGATGTGGGCCATGGCCTTGACCGCGCCAGTGTCCTTGATCAGCTTGAGCAATGGCTTGACGTAGATGCGGGTCGGGGCCATCAGCAGGTCGGTCAGCGGTTTGCCGTCGAGCTGGGTGTTTTCGATGTCGGCGCCGGAGACTTCGATGATCTTGCGGATCAGCGAGTAGCCATTGGAGTGCGGGCCGGACGATGGCAGGGCGATCAGCGCGTCACCGGTGGCGACTTTCGAGCCGTCGATGATTTCCGCTTTTTCCACGACGCCGACGCAGAAGCCGGCCAGGTCGTAGTCTTCGCCTTCGTACATGCCTGGCATTTCAGCGGTTTCGCCGCCAACCAGCGAGCAACCCGACAGTTCGCAGCCAGCGCCGATGCCGGTAACCACTTGGGCAGCGGTGTCGACATTCAGTTTGCCGGTGGCGTAGTAGTCGAGGAAGAACAGCGGCTCGGCGCCGCATACCACCAGATCGTTGACGCACATGGCGACCAGGTCGATGCCGATGCTGTCGTGCTTGTTCAGGTTCAGCGCCAGACGCAGCTTGGTGCCGACGCCGTCGGTGCCGGACACCAGCACCGGCTGCTTGTAACCGGCCGGGATTTCGCAGAGGGCGCCGAAACCGCCCAGGCCGCCCATGACTTCCGGGCGCGCAGTGCGCTTGGCGACGCTCTTGATGCGTTCGACCAATGCTTCACCGGCGTCGATGTCTACACCGGCGTCCTTGTAGCTCAGGGAGGGTTGCTTGCTCATGATCCAGGCCTTTAGGGGAGGGGATTCAGGGGGTAACGACCGAGTTCAGCGGGAACATCGAACTCGATGGGCGATCGCCTCACGCGAGTTTCGAGGGGCCCGGCTGTTGCCGGTCTGCGAAGGCGCGCGATTTTATCAGGCTTGAGGGGCAGCGGCCATCCTCGCACCGACGGGCAGGGCCATATCGGCGGAAATTTTTTGCAATCGCAGGCTATGACTGCCTGTATAAGGTGTGGCGATTAACCGTCTATCGTTAGGACTGTGCAAAAACTTACCGCCACTGTGTGAATGTTTTGCCAGGGGTGGGGGTCACAGCCTTGCTCAACCGGTTCACGCGGCGTGTTCCAGCCGCCCCTGTCGACGGGAATTTTCCATGCGTTTTTGTAAATTGTTATTTGTAGGCTGCCTGACGCTGGTCAGCCTGGCGAGTCATGCCGAAAACCTCAAAGGCCTGTATCAGGTGCGTCAGCCGGTCAACGGCCAGGCGCCGGAAGAGCGCGATCGCGCCACGCAGGCGGCGCTCGATACTTTGGTGCTGCGCCTGACCGGCGACCCGAAAGCCGCGCAGAACCCGGGGTTGGCGCCGATTCGCAAGGATCCGCAGCAGATCATCAGCCAGTTCGGTTTCGATGCCGGGCCACCGGAAGTGCTGAAAGTCGATTTCGATCCGGCAACCACCGAGCAGGCCTTGCGCCGGGCCGGCTTGCCGGTGTGGGGCGCGAGTCGGCCGTCGATCCTCGGCTGGTGGCTGAACGACTCGACCGAAGGTGCGAGCCTGGTCGGTGACGGTCAAACCGCAGCCTCAGCGTTGCGCACGGCTGCGCAACATCGCGGTTTGCCACTGCGTTTGCCCCTGGCTGATCTCAGCGAGCAACTGGTGGCCACCGCGCCGGCGCTGGAAAGCGCTGACCCCGCGCCCTTGCGCAGTGCTTCGGAACGCTACAGCGCCGACGCCTTGCTGGCGGTGCACGCGCGCGAAGAGGGCGGGCAGTGGCAGGCGAAATGGCGCTTGTGGCTCGGTGATCAGAAAGAGGCCGGCAGCGTACAGGGCGCCGATCAGGCAGCTGTTGCCGATGCGGTGATGCTGGCGGTAGCCGAGCGTCTTGCGCCGCGATTTGTCGCCAAGCCCGGCGCGTCGGGTCAGCAGACCCTGGAAGTGCAGGGCATGAATCTGGAGCATTATGCGGCGCTGCTGCGGTTACTCGAACCGTTCGGCGTGCGTCTGCAAAGCGTGCAGGGCGATCGCATTGTCTACCGGGTCAATGGCAGCGTCGATCAATTGCGCGCGCAATTGTCGCTGGCGAAGTTGCAGGAACTGCCGGCCGAAGCGCCGGCCCCGGTGGCGCCTGCCCAGCCAGCGGCGGATGGTACGCCTGCGGTCGCAGCGCCGACCCCGGCAGCGGCGACACCGTCGTTGCGGTTTCGCTGGTAAGTCTTTCCTTATATAGAAGCATCAGGAGTGGTAAATGGCCGATACGCGGCGTTGGTTCTGGCTCGGTGGGGTAGTCCTGCTTTGCGCGTTTGTATGGTTGCTGCACCCGATCCTCACGCCGTTTCTGGTCGCGTTGTTGCTGGCTTATCTGTTCGATCCGCTGGTTGATCGTCTGGAGCGGCTCGGGCTGTCGCGAACCTGGGGCGTGATTGCCGTGTTTGCCTTGTTCACCTTGATCGTCACGGCGTTGATGCTGGTGCTGGTACCGATGCTCGCCAAGCAGCTGGTGCGTCTGTACGAGCTGGCGCCGCAGATGCTCGACTGGTTGCAGCACACCGCTGTGCCGTGGGCGCAAGCGAAGCTTGGTTTGTCGGACGGTTTCTGGAAATTCGACAAGGTCAAAGCCGCGATCAGCGAGCACATGGGCCAGACCACCGACATCGTCGGCGTGGTGCTGAGTCAGGCCACGGCCTCGAGCCTGGCGCTGATCGGCTGGCTGGCGAATCTGGTGCTGATCCCGGTGGTGAGCTTCTATCTGTTGCGCGACTGGGACGTGATGATGGGCAAGATCCGCAGCCTGCTGCCACGTGATCGCGAAGAGCGCGTGGTTGCGCTGGCGGGTGAGTGCCACGAAGTGCTCGGCGCATTTGTGCGTGGACAGTTGCTGGTGATGGTTGCGCTGGGTGTGATTTACGCCGCTGGCTTGATGGTCGTCGGTCTGGAGTTGGGGCTGTTGATCGGCCTGATTGCCGGGCTCGCAGCGATCGTGCCGTATATGGGGTTTGTCATCGGCATCGGTGCGGCGTTGATCGCCGGGTTGTTCCAGTTCGGTGGCGATCTGTACCCGATGGTCGGGATCGTCGCAGTGTTCATGGTCGGTCAGGCGCTGGAAGGCATGGTGCTGACGCCACTACTGGTCGGGGATCGTATCGGCCTGCACCCGGTGGCGGTGATCTTCGCGATCCTTGCTGGCGGCGAGCTGTTCGGTTTCACCGGCGTTCTGCTGGCGTTGCCGGTGGCGGCGGTGATCATGGTGCTGGTGCGTCATGTCCACGACTTGTATAAGGATTCCGGGATCTACAGCGGCGTCGACGAACCCGAGCTGTGATGCGAGGGCCAGCCCGGCGCTTGGCCGGGCTGGCCCGTGTCGTGCAGGCGAGGGCGCCAGAGAATCCGTCACAAAACCGCTGCGTCAACGCAAACCTTTGATTTTGCTTGGGGTCTGTCGCATTGTGCGCTCAGCCTCACGGGTATAAACTTCGCCAACTTTACACAGAGGCCACTAACGGTTCCTTTGAGAACTGTTCAGTCAGCATGAAACCGATTCAGCTGCCCCTAGGTGTGCGTCTGCGTGACGACGCCACCTTCATCAACTACTACCCAGGCGCCAATGCCGCTGCACTCGGCTATGTCGAGCGTCTCTGCGAAGCCGACGCCGGGTGGACGGAGAGCCTGATCTACCTGTGGGGCAAGCACGGCGTCGGGCGCACGCATCTGTTGCAGGCCGCGTGCCTGCGCTTCGAGCAGATGGGCGAACCGGCGGTGTATCTGCCGCTGGCCGAGTTGATGGACCGCGGCGTGGAAATCCTCGACAACCTCGAACAGTACGAACTGGTCTGCCTGGATGACTTGCAGGTGATTGCCGGCAAGGCGGACTGGGAAGAGGCGATGTTCCATCTGTTCAATCGCCTGCGTGACAGCGGTCGGCGCCTGCTGATCGCCGCGTCCACTTCGCCGCGCGAATTGCCAGTGAAGCTCGCCGACCTGAAATCCCGCCTGACCCTGGCGTTGATCTTCCAGATGCGCCCACTCTCCGATGAAGACAAATTGCGTGCGCTGCAATTGCGCGCGTCACGTCGTGGGTTGCACCTGACCGATGAAGTCGGGCACTTCATTCTCACTCGCGGCACGCGCAGCATGAGCGCGCTGTTCGATCTGCTCGAGCAACTTGATCAGGCGTCCCTGCAAGCGCAACGCAAGCTGACAATTCCTTTTCTCAAGGAAACTTTGGGCTGGTAGTAGTGGGCTTTTGCCAGCTTTCAGGCGCCAGAAAACCCGCGTATCTGCGGCGATCCACCGGCCAGGCGAGTTACGCGCTTAGATGTAAACGCGAAACCGGGAAGTCACATATAGTTCGATTGAATTTGCAAATGAGGACGATAGCGGGCATAGTCTCGGCTTCTTTACAACTATCAGCCACGGTCGTGCCCATGCTAAAGCGCTTCGCACCCCTCGTGCCTCTCGCACTCGTCACCCTGTTATTCGGTTGTGCTGCTCATTCTCCGGTTCAAGAGCCGCCGCAACAGGTCAAGAATTCTGCTACTGCCCAGTCTTCCGTTATTTACCAGGAAGAGCTGGACACCGAAAAAGAACTCAACCAGTTCAACGGCAGCAAGCCTTATCAGCTTCCTGTTCTGGCTGACAGCATCCTCGAACGCGGCATGTCCCTGATCGGTACCCGTTACCGTTTCGGCGGTACCTCTGAAGCCGGCTTCGATTGCAGCGGTTTCATCGGTTACCTGTTCCGCGAAGAGGCGGGCATGAACCTGCCGCGCTCCACTCGCGAAATGATCAACGTTGATGCGCCGCTGGTTTCGCGCAGCAATCTTGAGCCGGGTGATCTGCTGTTCTTCGCCACCAATGGTCGTCGCGGTCGTGTCAGTCACGCCGGCATCTACCTGGGTGACAACCAGTTCATTCACTCCAGCAGTCGTCGCAGCGGCGGTGTTCGCATCGACAGCCTGGGTGACAGCTACTGGAGCAAGACTTTCATCGAAGCCAAGCGTGCACTCGCCATGGCGCCGACCGTGGTCACTGCCCGCAAGTAAGCCCGATGTCGCTGCTTCCGCGGCGACAAAACGGCACGGCAACGGAGTAGACCTAAACTTTACAAGGTGAAGTTAAAGTCTTACTTGAAGTTTGCCGCGTAGCCGCTAGAATCCTGAATCTATATTGATGGCAAACCGCCTGCGTGATGACGCAGGCGGTTTTGTTTCTGTCCATCCGGCAGAGAAAGCCGCAGCCAGATCAGGATGTTCTGCTTATGACGATGTCGGCCCGCCTCACCTTGATCCTTTGCGCCGCGCTGCTCAGCGCCTGCGCCAGCCGCACACCGCCGCCAGCCCCCGTGGTTCGCGCGCCGATCGTGTTCGGTCCTTCCCAGGCTTTTTCCCCCGTTGCTGAAGACGTGCTGTTCCGCGCCCTCGGCTTGGTCGGCACACCGTACCGCTGGGGTGGCAACACGCCGGATTCCGGTTTCGATTGCAGTGGTCTGATCGGGTTTGTCTACCGCGACGCGGCGGGAATTTCGCTGCCACGCTCGACCCGCGAAATGATCGTCATGCAGGCGCCAAATGTTGGCAAGGAAGGCTTGCAGACCGGCGACCTGATTTTCTTCGCCACCAATGGCGGCTCGCAGGTCAGTCATGCGGGGATTTACGTCGGTGAGGGGCGCTTCGTGCATGCCCCGGCCACGGGCGGCACGGTCAAGCTCGATAGCCTGTCGAAGGCCTATTGGCAGAAGGCGTATTTGAGCGCCAAGCGGGTGTTGCAGCCGGGGCAGTTGGCGCATAACCCCTAGCTCGAATGCATAACGAACTGTGGGAGCGAGCCTGCTCGCGAAGGCGGAGTGTCAGTCGACAATGATTTGACTGATAAACCTCTTTCGCGAGCAGGCTCGCTCCCACATTTTTTTACGTCGTGCTCAGCTTATTTGCTGGCCGAAACGCGCCACACCTTGTTCCCGACATCATCCGCCACCAGCAAGCCACCTTGCTGATCGATCACCACGCCCACAGGGCGGCCCAGCGCGTTCTCGTCCTTGTCGAGGAAACCGGTCAGCACATCCACCGGCTGCCCAGTCGGTTTGCCGCCAGTGAACGGCACGAAAATCACCTTGTAGCCACTGTGCGGTTTGCGGTTCCACGAGCCGTGCTGGCCAATGAATGCGCCTTCCTTGAATTGCGCCGGCAAGCGGTTGCCCTCGGCGAAGGTCAGGCCCAGCGAAGCGGTGTGTGGGCCGACAGCGTAATCCGGCGCGATGGCCTTGGCCACCAGATCTGGATTCTGCGGTTTGACCCGCACATCGACGTGCTGCCCGTAGTAGCTGAACGGCCAGCCATAAAAGCCGCCGTCCTTGACCGAGGTGATGTAGTCCGGCACCAGATCGCTGCCGATTTCGTCACGCTCGTTGACCGCTGTCCACAATGCGCCGCTGGTAGGTTCCCAGGCGAGGCCGTTGGGGTTGCGAATGCCCGAAGCGAAGATCCGGTGATTGCCGGTCGCACGATCGACTTCCCAGATCGCCGCGCGGCCTTCTTCCTGATCCAGACCGTTTTCGCCAACGTTACTGTTCGAGCCGACGGTGACGTAGAGCTTGTTGCCGTCCTTGCTGGCGATGACGTTTTTCGTCCAGTGGTGATTCAGCGTGCCGCCGGGCAAGTCGACGACTTTGATCGGTTGGGTTTTGATCTCGGTGGCGCCCGGCTCGTAGTTGAAGCGCAGCAGGCGGTCGGTGTCGGCTACGTACAAATCGTTGCCAACCAGCGTCATGCCAAACGGCGAGTTGAGGTTCTGCAGGAACACCGTGCGGGTTTCCGCGACGCCATCGTGGTCGGCATCACGCAACAGGGTGATGCGGTTCGGGCTGGGCACGCCGGCGCCGGCCTTGCCCATGACTTTCTTCATCACCCAGCCGCGAATGCCTTTGCTGTCATCAGGCTTGGGCGGCGCGTTGGTTTCCGCCACCAGCACATCGCCGTTGGGCAGCACGTAGAGCCAGCGCGGGTGATCGAGGCCTTCGGCAAACGCGGCGACCTGGGTACCGGCCACTGCCGTCGGTTTCGCACCTTCCGGCCAGCCCACCGCCGGGGCGATGTTGACTGTCGGGATCAGCGTCTTGTTCGGTTCGGGCAGTTTCGGTGACGGACCGGTGCCGTCGGAGACTTGCAGGCTGGAGGTTTCACCGCAGGCGGCGAGCCCGCCAGCGACGGCGATGATGAGAGCGAGTTGGGCCTTGCGCATTGCTGATCTTCCCTATGAATGCATTCCTAAACATAGAGGAGGGCGCAGGCCCGATGGTTCAACTGCTCAACTGCGGGCTTCCTTGAACAGCACGGCGATGCCCGGATGATAGTTGCCCGCGTCGCTGTGCAATTTGCGATAGGCGTAGGGGAAATACCAGGCGACTGCGCAGGTGTGTTCCTTTTGCAGGTCGTCGACCATGTCCTGCAGTTCTTCGGGGCTGGCGCTGTGCTGGGCTTTTTGCGGAGCAACGAACAGGCAGCCGAGCTTGAGATCGCTGGCGTAGCTGATGCGCTTGGCATCATGGGTGATGTCGAGCAGGGCCTGGGTCAGGTTGAGGTTGTTGACCCGTGGCCAGCGTTGCGTGGCCTGAATGAATGCCCGGTCTTCGCTGCCGGCAATCAACAGATCGGCGCGCGCATTGCGTTCGCCTTCTTCGTTCTGTTTGCGCGTGGCCGTGTCGTTCAGCGTGACCATTTCAGCCATCCACGCCGCTGCCGCGAGCAGGCCGAGATTGGCTTTTTCGTCGTGCCAATATGGCGTGTCGTTGTCGCCGCGAACGGTGTTGTAGCGATCGATACAGTCAAACCAGCGTTCCAGCACCGGGCGCAGGAATTCCAGGCGCGGGTTGCTGATGATCATGCCTTGCATCGTCGTCATCCTTATTGTTGTAGTGGGCTTTTTGAAAAAAGCATGGCTCTTTGATATCACTTGTCACAGTCTGGCACAAGATTGCCGCTGCACATTTGATCAGCGGCAGTTATTCGCGCGCAAAGCGCCTCTTCAATTGACGCTCCACCCCCAACCCTCTAACCTTCGCCGCTTGTTTCAGGTGCTCTGTGGCCCCGCGTCGACAGAGTGAAACAGGGAAGCCGGTGAGTGTGGTCCGCAAGCGAAGCCACGACGATCCCGGCGCTGCCCCCGCAACGGTAAATGAGTGAAAACTGCGCCTTGAGCCACTGCTTCGAAAGAAGCGGGAAGGCGCGCAGTCAGGCGAAACGCCGCTCATGAGCCCGGAGACCGGCCTGATCCATCTCAGCGGCATCACGGTGGGCGATGCCAGGCTTTTTGCCGTCTATTCTTGTGCCTGCCCGCCGTTATCCAGCCTCAACGGAGAGCTCCCCCATGACTGATTCCCCCGAGCGTGACGAACGCCATCTGGCGCGCATGCAGCGCAAGAAAGCCGTGATCGACGAACGCATTGCCAACTCGCCCGACGAATGTGGCCTGGTGCTGGTGCTGACCGGCAACGGCAAAGGCAAGAGCAGCTCGGCATTCGGCATGCTCGCCCGCGCCATGGGCCACGGCATGCAGTGCGGCGTGGTGCAGTTCATCAAGGGCCGCAACAGCACCGGCGAAGAATTGTTTTTCCGCCGCTTCCCCGAGCAGGTGCGTTTCCACGTCATGGGCGAAGGCTTCACCTGGGAAACCCAGGATCGTCAGCGCGACATCGCCGCGGCGACCGCCGCTTGGGAAGTCTCCCGCGAATTGTTGCGCGACCCTTCGATCGGCCTGGTGGTGCTCGATGAGTTGAACATCGCCCTCAAGCACGGCTACCTCGATCTCGATCAGGTGCTCAGCGATTTGCAGGCGCGTCCGCCGATGCAACACGTGGTGGTCACCGGTCGCGGCGCCAAGCCGGAAATGATCGAGATGGGCGACACGGTTACCGAGATGGGCATGCTCAAGCACGCCTTCCAGGCCGGGATCAAAGCGCAGAAAGGCGTCGAACTTTGAAGCAACCACGTCACTGCCCGGCGGTGCTGATCGCCGCGCCGGCCTCCGGTCAGGGCAAGACCACTGTCACCGCCGCGCTCGCCCGTTTGCATCGCAATCAGGGGCGCAAGGTCCGCGTGTTCAAATGCGGGCCGGATTTTCTCGACCCGATGATCCTCGAACGCGCCAGCGGTGCGCCGGTGTATCAACTGGACATGTGGATGGTCGGCGAGCAGGAAAGTCGCCGGCTGTTGTGGGAAGCCGCCGCCGAAGCCGACCTGATTCTGATCGAGGGCGTGATGGGCCTTTTCGACGGCACGCCATCCAGCGCTGATCTGGCGCGCCACTTCGGTGTGCCGGTGCTCGGCGTGATCGACGGCACCGCCATGGCGCAGACTTTTGGCGCCTTGGCGCTGGGCCTGGCGAAGTATCAGCCGGACTTGCCGTTCGCTGGCGTGCTGGCCAACCGCGTCGGCACCCTGCGCCATGCGCAATTGCTCGAAGGCAGCCTCACTGAAGGTCTGCGCTGGTACGGCGCGCTGTCCCGCGAGACGGGCATCGAATTGCCGAGCCGCCACCTCGGTCTGGTTCAGGCCAGCGAATTGAATGATCTGGATCTGCGTCTCGACGCGGCCGCCGATGCGCTGGCCAGCAGTTGCCAAGTCGCGCTGCCACCGGCCGTTGAATTCGCCGCGCCTGACGTCATTGCCGCCGAGCCTCTATTAAAAGGTGTGCGCATCGCTGTTGCCCGCGATGAAGCCTTTGCCTTCACCTATGGCGCCAGTCTCGATCTGCTGCGGGCGATGGGCGCCGAGCTGCAATTTTTCTCGCCGATCCGCGACACGCAATTGCCCGAGGCGGACAGCCTGTATCTGCCGGGCGGCTATCCAGAGCTGCATCACGTCGCGCTGGCGCAAAACGCCTCAATGCTTGCAGCAATCCGCGCGCACCACGCGGCGGGCAAGCCGTTGCTCGCCGAATGTGGCGGCATGCTTTATCTGCTGGATTCGCTGACTGATGTCGAAGGTACTCGTGCTGAGCTGGTCGGTTTGCTCAAGGGCGATGCGGTGATGCAGAAGCGTCTGGCGGCGCTGGCGTTGCAGGCAGTTGAGCTGCCGGAAGGGGAGTTGCGTGGGCATACCTATCATCATTCCCTGACCACCACCGAGCTGACGCCGATTGCCCGTGGGCTGAGTCCCAATGGCGGGCGTGGGGCCGAGGCGGTTTATCGCGAGGGACGGATGACGGCGTCGTACGTGCACTTTTATTTCCCATCGAATCCGACTGCGATTGCGGCATTGTTTGCGCCAGATCGTGAGGCCGCCTTCGCGAGCGGGCTCGCTCCCACAATGGATGACCTGAACCCTGTGGGAGCGAGCCTGCTCGCGAAAGGGCCATGACCGACAATACATTCTCCGAAGCCGAACGCGCAGCGGTCTACAAAGCCATCGCCGAACGCCGCGACATGCGCCACTTCACCGGCGGCAGCGTCGAACCGCAGCTGCTGCGCCGTCTGCTCGAAGCTGCTCATCAAGCGCCGAGCGTCGGCCTGATGCAGCCGTGGCGCTTCATCCGTATAAGCGATCGTGCTCTGCGCGGGCAGATCCGCGATCTGGTGGAAGAAGAGCGCATCCGCACCGCCGAAGCCCTTGGCGAGCGCAGCGATGAGTTCATGCAGCTCAAGGTCGAAGGCATCAACGACTGCGCTGAGGTGCTGGTCGCGGCGCTGATGGACGATCGCGAAAAACACATTTTCGGTCGGCGCACGTTGCCGGAAATGGACATGGCCTCGTTGTCCTGCGCGATCCAGAATCTGTGGCTGGCCTCCCGTGCCGAGGGCCTGGGCATGGGCTGGGTCTCGCTGTTCGAACCGCAAGCCTTGGCGGATTTGCTCAAGTTGCCGGCCGGTGCGAAACCGCTGGCGGTGTTGTGTCTGGGCCCGGTCAGGGAATTCTATCCGGCGCCGATGCTGGTACTTGAAGGCTGGGCGCAGGCGCGGCCGCTCAACGAGCTGCTGTACGAAAATTACTGGGGAGTGAGTCAATGAGTGTGGCGTTGCTGAGTGTCGCCGCAGTAGCGCTGGATGCGCTGCTCGGTGAACCGAAACGCTGGCATCCGCTGGTGGCGTTCGGCAATTTTGCCGGGCGCATCGAGCAACGCTTCAACGCCGGCGGCCGTGGCTGGCGCAGCCATGGCGTGACCGCGTGGGTGCTCGCGGTACTGCCGCTGACCTTGCTCGCCACGGCATTTTCCTGGGCGCCTTATGTCGGCTGGATTGTCGAGATTCTCGCGTTGTATTGCGCCCTCGGCATGCGCAGCCTCGGCGAACATGTTGCGCCGGTTGCGGCGGCGTTGCGCGCCGATGATCTGGACGAGGCGCGCAAGCGTGTCGGTTATCTGGTCAGCCGCCAGACCGATGAACTCGACGGCACTGCGGTTGCCCGCGCCGCGACTGAGTCGGTGCTGGAGAACGGCAGCGATGCGGTGTTCGCTGCGCTGTTCTGGTTTGTCGTCGCCGGCGCGCCGGGCGTGGTCCTGTATCGCTTGAGCAATACCCTCGATGCGATGTGGGGTTATCGCAACGAACGCTTCGAGCGTTTCGGCTGGGCGGCGGCGAAAATCGACGACGTGTTGAACTACATTCCTGCGCGTCTGGTGGCGTTGACCTACGCGCTACTGGGCAAAACCCGCCTCGCGCTCAAATGCTGGCGCACCCAGGCGCCGCAGTGGGACAGCCCCAACGCCGGCCCGGTGATGGCGGCCGGTGCCGGTGCGCTGGGCGTCGAGTTGGGTGGCCCGGCGATCTATCACGGCGAACTGCATGAGCGCCCGCAACTGGGCGAAGGTGCGCCGGCCGATGCCGATTCCATCGAGCGTGGCTGGCAATTGGTCCAGCGCGGCGTATGGTTGTGGCTGCTGATGCTTTGCCTGGGGGCGGAATTTTATGCTTGAGCACGGTGGCCGGCTGCGCAAGGCTGCACTCGATTACGGGATCGCCGAGGCCGACTGGCTTGACCTGTCCAGCGGCCTCGCGCCGTGGCCGTTCCCGATCCCGGAGATCCCGCTACGCGCCTGGGCGCGCTTGCCGGAAAGCGACGACGGTCTGGAACAGGCCGCCTGCGATTACTACGGCGCCGCGCAGGTGTTGCCGGTGGCCGGCTCGCAAATGGCCATCCAGTTGCTGCCGCGTCTGCGCCGGGCCGGCAAGGTCGGCGTGTTGTCGCCGTGCTATGCCGAGCATGCCGAAGCCTGGCGGCGCAGCGGTTACATCGTCCGTGAAGTGCTCGAGCAGGAAGTCGAGTTCTTTCTCGACAGTCTTGATGTGCTGGTGGTGGTCAATCCGAACAATCCGACCGGCCTCAGCCTGACCCCGGCACGCCTGCTCGACTGGCATGCGCGGCTGGCGCAACGCGGCGGCTGGCTGGTGGTCGATGAAGCGTTCATGGACACCACGCCGCAACTGAGCCTGGCGCCCTATGCGCATCAGGTCGGGCTGGTGGTGTTGCGTTCGTTCGGTAAGTTTTTCGGTCTGGCCGGGGTGCGCCTCGGTTTCGTTCTGGCCGAACGCAAGTTGCTCAAACTGCTCGCCGAACAGGTCGGGCCGTGGGCGGTGAGCGGGCCGACGCGAGTGCTCGGTACGGCGTGCCTGCAAGACACCGAGGGCCATACCCGTCAGCGGATTCGCAGCGACGAAGCGAGCGAACGGTTGGCGGCGCTGCTGACCCGTTGCGGTTTTGCACCGCAGGGTGGCTGCGCGCTGTTTCAGTGGCTGATCACCGAGCACGCCGAAGCGCTGCACGAATTCCTCGCCCGGCGCGGCATCCTCCTGCGCCTGTTCAGCCACAACAGCAGTGTACGTTTCGGCCTGCCGGCCGATGCCGCGCAAGAGCTGCGTCTCGAACAGGCTTTGCAAGCTTTCGCCAAGGACAATCCATGACCACTCTGATGGTGCAAGGCACCACGTCCGATGCCGGCAAAAGCACATTGGTGACCGCGTTGTGCCGCTGGGCCACTCGCCAGGGCGTGGCGGTGGTGCCGTTCAAACCGCAGAACATGGCGCTCAACAGCGCAGTCACCGCTGACGGCGGCGAGATCGGCCGCGCGCAGGCAGTGCAGGCGCAAGCGGCCGGTCTCGAGCCGCACACCGACATGAACCCGGTGCTGCTCAAACCCAACAGCGACACTGGCGCGCAAGTGATCATTCATGGCCGCGCGGTGACGACGATGAACGCCGTCGCCTATCACGATTACAAGGCCATCGCGATGCAAGCGGTGCTCGCCTCGCACGAGCGACTCAGCGCTGCGTATCCGCTGGTAATGGTCGAAGGCGCCGGTTCGCCGGCGGAGATCAATCTGCGCGCCGGCGACATTGCCAACATGGGCTTTGCCGAAGCGGTGGATTGCCCGGTGCTGCTGATCGCCGACATCAATCGCGGCGGCGTGTTTGCGCATCTGGTCGGTACCCTGGAATTGCTTTCGCCGAGTGAACAGGCGCGGGTCAAAGGCTTCATCATTAACCGCTTTCGCGGCGATATCGCCTTGTTGCAACCGGGCCTCGACTGGCTGGAACAACGCACCGGCAAAACGGTGGTCGGCGTGTTGCCGTACGTGATGGATCTGCACCTTGAAGCCGAGGACGGCATCGACCAACGCCAGACCGACAAGGCCGAGCAGGTGTTGAAAGTGGTGGTGCCGGTGCTGCCGCGCATCAGCAATCACACCGACTTCGACCCGCTGCGTCTGCATCCGCAGGTGGATCTGCAATTTGTCGGCCCGGGGCAGGCGATTCCCGCCGCCGACCTGATCATCCTGCCGGGCTCGAAAAGCGTGCGCAGTGATCTGGCTTATCTGCGCGCCAACGGTTGGGACGCGGCGATCAATCGGCATCTGCGCTACGGCGGCAAGCTGCTGGGGATTTGCGGCGGTCTGCAGATGCTCGGCGAGCAGGTGCACGACCCGCTCGGGCTGGAAGGCGCTGCCGGCTCCAGCGCGGGGCTGGGTCTGCTGGCGTTCGAAACGCAGCTCGAAGCCGAGAAGCAACTGCGCAACGTGCGCGGGCGGTTGGCGTTGGAAAACGCCGCAGTCATTGGTTATGAAATCCATGCTGGCGTGACCAGCGGGCCGGCACTGGAAAACCCGGCGGTGCATCTGGACGACGGTCGTTGCGATGGCGCGCAAAGTGCCGATGGCCAGGTGTTCGGCACCTATCTGCATGGCTTGTTCGAATCCCCCGAGGCAAGTGCGGCGTTGCTGCGCTGGGCCGGGTTGAGTGATGTGCAGGAAGTCGATTACCACGGCTTGCGCGAACGCGACATCGAACGGCTGGCGGATCTGGTGGAGAAGCATCTGGATACCGGGCTGTTGCGTCAGCTCTGTGGGATTTGAGTTGTCCGGGCTGGCCTCTTCGCGAGCAGGCTCGCTCCCACAGGGAAATGCGATCAACGGTGGGAGCGAGCCTGCTCGCGAAGGGGCCGGTTGCCTCACCACACATTTTTGGATGAACCCATGCTCCAACTGATCCTCGGCGGCGCCCGCTCCGGCAAGAGTCGTCTGGCGGAAAAACTCGCCAGTGACAGCCATCTGGCGGTGACTTACATCGCCACCAGCCAACCGCTGGACGGCGAAATGAATCAACGCGTCGCCCATCACCGCGCACGCCGCCCGGCGCAATGGGCGTTGATCGAAGAGCCGCTGGAACTGGCCCGCGTGCTGCGCGAATCCGCCGGCGCCGAGCGCTGCCTGCTGGTCGATTGCCTGACCCTGTGGCTGACCAATCTGCTGATGCTCGACGACGCCGAACGTCTCGCCGCCGAGCGTGAAGCCTTGCTCGATTGCCTGGCGTCGTTGCCGGGTGAAATCATTTTTGTCAGCAACGAGACCGGAATGGGTGTCGTGCCGCTGGGCGAATTGACCCGCCGCTATGTCGATGAAGCCGGTTGGCTGCATCAAGCTCTGGCCGAGCGTTGTCAGCGAGTTGTCCTGACTGTTGCCGGCCTGCCCCTGACTTTGAAAGGACCTGCGTTATGAGCCCGACCTGGTGGCTGAACCCGTGCAACACCGTGAACTCGGACATCATCGCGCAAGCGACCGAGCGCCAGCAGCAACTCACCAAACCGGCCGGTTCGCTGGGGCGCCTTGAATCGGTGGCCGTGCAACTGGCCGGTCTGCAAGGTCAGCTCAAGCCAACGCTGGATCAAGTCTGGATCGCGATTTTCGCTGGCGACCATGGCGTGGTAGCCGAAGGCGTATCGGCTTATCCGCAAGAAGTTACCGGGCAGATGCTGCTCAACTTTGTCAGCGGCGGCGCGGCGATCAGCGTGCTGGCGCGTCAGCTCGGCGCGCAGCTGGAAGTGGTCGATCTGGGCACGGTGAATCCGGCGCTGAATCTGCCCGGCGTGCGCCATCTGAACATCGGCGCGGGAACGGCGAACTTCGCTCAGGGCGCAGCGATGACTCAGGCGCAGGGCGAATCGGCCTTGCAGGCCGGTCGCGACAGCGTCTTGCGCGCGAAAGCCGCCGGCACCCAGTTGTTCATCGGCGGCGAGATGGGCATCGGCAATACCACGGCGGCCAGTGCGCTGGCCTGTGCCTTGCTCGATTGCCCGGTGGCGCACCTGACTGGTCCCGGCACCGGGCTGAATGCCGCTGGCGTCAGCCACAAGGCGCACGTCATCGAACGCGCTCTGGCGCTGCATGCCGCGCAGCGTGGCGATGCCTTGCAGACGCTGTTCAATCTCGGCGGGTTCGAGATTGCCGCGTTGGTCGGCGCCTATCTGGCCTGCGCGCAGGAAGGCATTGCGGTGCTGGTCGACGGCTTCATCTGCACGGTCGCGGCTCTGGTCGCGGTGCGCTTGAATCCGGCCTGTCGCGAGTGGCTGTTGTTCGGCCATCGCGGTGCCGAGCCGGGCCATCGCCATGTGCTGGAAACCTTGAGCGCCGAGCCGCTGCTGGAGCTCGGCTTGCGTCTGGGCGAGGGCAGTGGCGCGGCGTTGGCAGTGCCGTTGTTGCGCCTGGCGTGTGACCTGCACGGACAAATGGCGACGTTCGCCGAAGCGGCCGTGGCGGATCGCCCGGCATGAGCCTGCGCCTGGATCTGCTGCGCCACGGTGAAACGGAACTCGGCGGCGGCTTGCGCGGCAGCCTCGACGATGCGCTGACTGAAAACGGCTGGACGCAGATGCGTGCGGCGGTGATCGACGGCGGGCCGTGGGATCGCATCGTCAGTTCGCCATTGCAGCGTTGCGCGCGCTTCGCCGCCGAACTCGGTGAGCAATTGAACCTGTCCGTGCATCTGGACAAGGATCTGCAAGAGCTGCATTTCGGCGCGTGGGAAGGGCAGAGCGCGGCGGCATTGATGGAGACGGATGCCGAAGCGCTGGGGCTGTTCTGGGCTGATCCCTATGGCTTCACGCCACCGCAGGGAGAGCCGGTGAGCGCGTTTTCCGCGCGGGTGTTGGCGGCGGTCGCGCGATTGCACGCGGCTTACACCGGCGAACGGATTCTGCTGGTCAGCCACGGCGGCGTGATGCGTTTGTTGCTGGCGCAGGCGCGAGGGCTGCCGCGCGAACAGTTGCTCAATGTCGAGGTCGGCCACGGCGCGCTGTTTGCGCTGACGGTCGAGGCTGATGGCGCGCTCAAGGAAGGTCACTGAGATGTTGCCGCTGTGGATCGCCTTGCAGTTTCTCAGCAGCCTGCCGATTCGCCTGCCGGGCATGCCCGAGCCGCACCAGCTCGGCCGTTCGCTGCTGTTTTATCCGCTGGTGGGATTGCTGTTCGGGCTGATCCTCTTCGCGTTGAATCTGTTGTTGGCCGGCGCGCCGTTGTTGCTGCATGCGGCGCTGTTGCTGACCGTGTGGGTATTGCTCAGCGGCGCGCTGCATCTCGATGGCCTGGCCGACAGCGCCGATGCCTGGCTCGGCGGTTTTGGTGATCGCGAGCGCACGCTGACGATCATGAAAGATCCGCGCAGCGGGCCGATTGCGGTGGTCACGCTGGTGCTGGTTCTGTTGCTCAAATTTGCCGCGCTGCTGACGTTGATCGAACAAGGGCATACCCTGGCGCTGATCATCGTCCCGGTGCTCGGGCGAGCGGCGCTGTTGGGGTTGTTTCTGACTACGCCGTATGTGCGTGCGGGTGGCTTGGGTCAGGCACTGGCCGATCATCTGCCGCGTAAGGCGGGGTGGTGGGTGCTGGGGGTAAGTGCGCTGGGCTGCGTGTTGATCGCGGGTATCGGCGCGGTGCTGATTTCGCTGGTCGGGTTTGTCTGGCTGCGGCGTTTGATGATGCGGCGGTTGGGCGGGGCTACCGGGGACACGGCGGGGGCGTTGCTGGAATTGCTGGAGATGGGGGTGTTGGTGGGGCTCGCTTTGGTCTGAAGGATTTGCGGAGATGATGCCGGCCCCTTCGCGAGCAGGCTCGCTCCCACCTTCGAAATGCAATCCCCTGTGGGAGCGAGCCTGCTCGCGAAGGCGGCCTCACCGGCAACAATGATGTTCAGAGTAAACTCATCTGTAACTTGATTTAACACACTCGCGGGTATATACACGCATCATGCTTCCTTCTCAGTGTTTGTGCACCAACCTGCGTCGCGCCGCGCGTGGCGTCAGCAGGCATTACGACGGCGCTCTCGACGGCTTCGGGATCAACGTTGCCCAGTATTCTCTGCTGTGCAATCTGCAGCGACTGGAGCAACCGAGCATTTCCGAACTGGCAGAGGCCATGGGGCTGGATCGCAGCACCTTGGGGCGCAACTTGCGCGTGCTCGAGGGCGAAGGTCTGGTGGCGCTGGCCGAAGGCGAGGACATGCGCAACCGTATCGTGCGCCTCACCGAAACCGGCGTGCAGCGGCTGGCAGCGGCATTGCCGGCGTGGGAAGCGGCGCAACAGCGGCTGATCGACCGGCTCGGTGCCGAGAAGCGCGAAACCTTGCTCAAACTGCTCGACGAACTGGCCTGACGCCGGTTTTTTCGCGCTCAAGCGGGTATATACCCGCGACTGGAGAATAACAATGACATCGATGTGGCGTACGTGCGGTTGGGTGTTGCTGGGGAGTGCGCTGATCCTGGCGTTGTCATTGGGCGTGCGCCACGGGTTCGGTCTGTTCCTGTCGCCGATGAGTGCGCAGTTCGGCTGGGGCCGCGAAGTGTTTGCCTTCGCCATCGCCCTGCAAAACCTGATCTGGGGCCTGGCGCAGCCATTCACCGGCGCCCTGGCCGACCGCTTCGGCGCGGCGAAAGTGGTGCTGGTCGGGGGGATCCTCTACGCGGCGGGCCTGGTGTGCATGGGCCTGTCTGATTCGGCAGTGACTCTGTCACTCAGTGCCGGTCTGCTGATCGGTATCGGTCTTTCGGGCACTTCGTTTTCGGTCATTCTTGGTGTTGTGGGTCGCGCTGTGCCGCCAGAGAAACGCAGCATGGGCATGGGTATCGCCAGCGCCGCCGGTTCGTTCGGCCAGTTCGCCATGTTGCCGGGCACGCTCGGTTTGATCGGCTGGCTCGGCTGGTCGGCCGCATTGCTGGTGCTAGGCCTGTTGGTGGCGATGATTGTGCCGCTGGTGAGCATGCTCAAGGACAAGCCACTGCCGGTGCTTGGCCATGAACAGACTCTTTCCGAAGCGCTGCGTGAGGCCTGCTCGCACTCCGGTTTCTGGCTGCTGGCGTTCGGCTTTTTTGTCTGCGGTTTTCAGGTGGTGTTCATTGGCGTGCACTTGCCAGCGTATCTGGTCGATCAGCATCTGCCGGCGACCGTCGGCACTACGGTGCTGGCGTTGATCGGGCTGTTCAATATCTTCGGCACTTACACGGCCGGCTGGCTTGGTGGCCGCATGTCGAAACCGCGTCTGTTGACGGCGTTGTATCTACTGCGCGCGGTGGTGATCGTGCTGTTCCTGTGGTTGCCGGTGACGACCACCACAGCGTATCTGTTCGGTATGGCCATGGGCTTCCTGTGGCTGTCGACGGTGCCGTTGACCAACGGTACGGTGGCGACCTTGTTCGGCGTGCGCAATTTGTCCATGCTCGGTGGCATCGTCTTTCTGTTCCATCAGCTCGGCTCGTTCCTTGGCGGCTGGCTGGGCGGGGTGGTGTACGACCGAACCGGGAGTTATGACTTGATCTGGCAAGTGGCGGTTCTCTTGAGCCTGCTGGCGGCGGCGTTGAACTGGCCGGTGCGTGAGCGTCCGGTGGCGCGCCTGCAAGCCGCGTCGAGTGCAGCATGAGCCGGATCTGCGCGCGATTCGCCGTGACCGCACTGGCTGCTGCGCTGTTGGCGCTGGTGTGGTGGGGCTGGCAACGCGGCGGTCTGGCGCTGATGCAGTTGGGCATGAGCATTTGCTAGATGGCAGCGCGGCGAGTAACGTCGAAGCCTGATGACTGCCCAAGGAAGTTCGACATGTTGATGCGCTGGTGTGCTGTTCCCGCGTTGCTGATGGCGTTGACTGGCCTGGCCCAGGCCGCCGACTGTCCTGAGCTGCTGCAAGGCTCGTTGCCAAAGCTGCGCGCCAAGGAATCCATCGATCTGTGCAAGCAGTACGCCGACAAGCCGCTGGTGGTGGTTAATACCGCCAGCTTCTGCGGTTTCGCCCCGCAGTTCGAAGGCCTCGAGGCGCTCAACAAGCGCTACAAGGCGCAAGGGTTGGAGATGCTTGGTGTGCCGTCGAATGACTTCAAGCAGGAGTCCAAGGACAGCGCGGAAACCGCCAAGGTCTGCTACGCCAATTATGGCGTGACGTTCAACATGACCGAGCCGCAGAAGGTTCGCGGCGATGACGCCACGCACCTGTTCCAGGTATTGGCCGCGCAGAGCAATGCGCCGAAGTGGAATTTCTACAAGTACGTGGTCGACCGGCAGGGCAAGGTGGTGGCAAGTTTTTCCAGCTTGACCAAACCGGATGACCCCGAGTTTATCGCCGCGATCGAAAAGGCCATTGCCTCCAAACCGCTGAAGCCCTGAAGCCTTGTGATGATCCTGTAGGAGCTGACGAGTGCAACGAGGCTGCGATCTTTTGATCCTCGAATTCAAGATCAAAAGATCGCAGCCTCGTTGCACTCGTCAGCTCCTACGGGTTGTACAAATTTTCAGGCATGAAAAAGCCCCGCCTCTGTAAAGAGAGCGGGGCTTTTTCGTGGGCGAGGGGTTAGCCTCGCCACGGTGCATCAGAAGCGGTAAGTCGCGCCGACACCGAAGCCGTTTGCCGAGTTTTCATACTTGGCATCGTAGGTCTGGCCACGAGCGTTTTCGTTGCGGATGTTGACCGACTCTTCTTTCAGGTACGAGTACGCGACGTCGATTGTCAGGTCGTCGGTCGGGCTCCAGCCGGCACCGATACTGAAGATGGTGCGGTCGCCAGTCGGGATACGCGGCGAGCGGTCTTCGTTATTGGTTGGCGACTGGTCGAAGGTCAGACCGGTACGCAGGACCCATTCCTTGTTCAACTGGTACGAGGTACCCACGGCATAGGCCCAGGAGTCATGCCAGTTCTGGTCTTCGTTGATCGAACCGAACTGACCGGCCAGTAGAGGCTGCACGCCGGAGTTCTTCACGGTGATCTTGTCCAGCTGGCTCCAGCGGGTCCAGGTGGTGCCGGCGTAGACGTTCCAGCGATCGTTGATCGCCTGGGTGACCGACAGGTCCACGGATTCCGGCGTGGTGATCTTCAACGAAGCGTCGTACTTCTGGTTGGCGCCAACGCCCACCAGCGCCAGAGCGTTGTAGTTGACCTTGGTGTCGCCTTCAAGCTTGTAGTCGACCTTGGAGTGGTAGGTCAGGCCGACACGGGTGGTGTCGGTGGCCTGGACCAGCAAGCCGACGTTGTAACCCAGCGCGGTGTCGTCACCCTTGATCTTGACCTTGCCGTCCGGCAGTGCCTGGGTGATCGACAGGTTGGATTCCAGCGAGCCGTCGATGCGGTTGATGGTCGGGCCGAAACCGATCGACACCTTGTCGTTGAAGGCATAGCTGACGGTTGGCTGGAAGGTGATGACTTGCACTTCGGACTTGCTGCCGAAGTAACGACCGGCGAAGCCGTTTTCATAATCCGTGATCAGGCCGAATGGCACATATACACCGAGACCGAATGCCCAGTGATCATCGATCGGTTTTACATAGAAGCCCATCGGTACGGCGGTGAGGGGCACCATGTCGCCCTTGTTGCTGCCGCCATTAGGGCTGGAGCTGGTATCGCTGATATCGGTATGCGCGTCGACCAGGGCGACGCCGCCGGTGACTTGTTCGCGCTTGATGCGCGCCATGCCTGCCGGGTTGCCATAAACAGTGCTTGCGTCGTCGGCAGAAGAAGATCGCCCGGCAAAACCAGTCCCCATCCCACTGATGCTTTGTTCGTTGAGGGCAAAACCTGCCGCGAAGATTTGTGTAGAGGCAAGGGTAACGGCGAGGCTAAGGGTGGTTTTGAGCATGACTTTTTTCATTATTAGAACTCCTGGTGATCACCGGGGCGAAAATTACCAACATTTTCGTCCCAGCGCTATAGCCTGTATGCCTTGAGTTAGAGCGGTTTTGTAGGACAATCCGACCAAAATGGCGACCTGATGGGAGAACTTGTGAAACCGCCCGGTCAGCAAGCGACCTGATTCAGCGGTGAAACACAGGTTTGCCACGCATAGGTGAAGTCGCGCAAACGGCCTTGCGGTTGAAAGGTCTGGCGCCAGATACGCGCCATGCCGAGCAGGTCGGTCGGAGCGGGGAGGGTGGGGTTTTGTTCTTCCACCAGCAGCCAGGCGATGGCCGTGGCGTAACGCAGGTTCACGGTCAGTTCCAGATGCGGACCGCTGAGGAACGCATGCTGACTGGCCAGGCCGCGCACCAGGCTGGCGCGCTCCGGATCAAGCGCCAGGTAATCATCCCAGAGCGCCTGGTGGCGGTGCTCGGCGATCCGATAGAGGCCGTGGCCACGGCGGTCATGCAGGGCAGAGCCGAGGGCGGACTGGCTGGCAGCGATGCCCAGCAGCAGGGATTCGGCGGTTGCGCAGTGGCGTCCCAGATAAATCAGTGTGGGACGGATCACATAGCGGCACAGTTCGCTGGCAGCGATACCCATAACACCCTCGGTTCTTGTTATTGAGGGCGAGTCCTGAAGGGGCTTTGGCAGCAGTGGATCGAATCAGGCTCGCCGCAAGCGGGTCACGCCGCTTGAGTTGAAGTGTAGTGTCATATTCAGCGTGTAAAGGTCTGTTTTTAAAATATTTCTGCCATCGCATTCCAAACGTTAGATCGGAATATGCTTAGAAGCGCAGCGTTAACAGTGAAATATCAGGCAATAAAAAGCCCCGCTTTTCAGCAGGGCTTTGCTTTTGCAGCCTGTTCGGCTTTCAGGCAACCAGTGCCTGACGGGTACGCTCGATCACGGCCTGCAGCGGCTCGGCGCTGGAGTATTGATCGGGGTACAAGCGCTCGCTGTGACGAGCGATCCCGTGTTCATTGACCACGGTGAAGCTGAAGCAGCCTTTGCGAGCGGCCATGATCAGGCAGTTCATTGGAGCAAAAGCGTTGGTTAGGGTGCGAATGGCATCCTGAGTCTGGATTTGAGTAGACATAGTTATTAGGTGTTCCTACAAATGACACGGATAAGAACCGTGCAACGTTAAAACGTTCCAGTAACGTTGATCACCATTGATCGAACGAAGAACCCGACTGGAACAAAGCAGCCAGTTTGAAGCGCTGATAAATGAGCGCGCTTGGGCTGGCAGGTAGGTACTTAGGAGGACAGGCATCACAGCGAGGGCAAAGGTTCTGGGCCCGGGGTGAAGATCCTGATCAATTTGCAGGTTGGTTCGGTCAGAGTAAGTGTTCTTCGCAACGCCCTTTGCTTTTATTCAAAGGCTGCGTTGTCGCAAGATTTACCTGGAAACCATCGAGGGGTCGTTCCCGCTTTTTTCGGCAGTGGCTTCCTGTTGGAAGTTGACCGTGGGGAGATATTCGACCGGAATTGACTTTCAGCTTGGTACTAACGCCGCGGATAGTAACGGATCCGTTCCGGCGAAGCAAACCCCTTGACCAAAAAAAGGGATCACAGGGAAAGGTCGTGTCGCACCGTCCGTCGGCGTGCAGGCTTTTCGCAGAGCCTTTAGATTGTTCGCAGTTGCGCAAAATGACCCGAAAAAGCGCATGCATATAACCGTGTCGCAGGTACTTGTGCACATTAGTTGCGCAGAGCGTAACGCAACTGTCACATCGATCCTGACTCCAGTCGCTGCCTGTATCAAAAGTTTAAGTCAATGAAAAATATCGTCTTTTTTTGTTGGTGAAAAAATCGTCAGTTTGACTGCGAGCCCCATTCCATAAGGCTTTGCGAGGATCACAGAGCGGTTGTCCACTGACTTATCCACAGCTTCTGTGGATTGTCCCTAGCGCTTGCTCTAGCACGGGCGTGCCGGGTTTTTTTCGACTTTACCTGTAAGAAAAAGAGAGTAAAGTGGCGCGCCTTCCGATCTGTCCCGCAGTGCTTTATGAAGTTTCGCTCAGTATCAGACTCTGTTACCTCCAATCCGACCTCTGTTACCGCTCCCAAGCGTTTTTCCGTGCGTGTGGCCGAATGGCTGCTCGATGCGCCGCGCCTGAGCGACAGTCCCAGCGCCAAGCACCTGGCCGGCCGTCTGCTCAAGCAACCGGCCCGAGAAGGCGTGGTCGCCGCACAAAGCCGTCTCGGCCAATTGATTTGCCGGGAGTGCGGCAATGCCCGTGACCGGCGTATCGGCCAGGAGCTGCTGCGTCAGGCCGCCCGCGCCGGCGACCGTCGCGCGCAGCAGGAACTCGGTCTGATCGAAGACTGAGCTGTCCAAGCCCAGACACCTTGGTTAACCTTCAGGCTTTATCCGATTGGCAGGAGTCGCTATGGCTATGGACTTGACCAGCATCTTGCTCGGTCTCGCGGCGGCAGGATTGCCGCTGCTGGCACTCGCCTGGCAACTGCAACGCCGGGCCAGCAACGCCCAGGCCGATCTGGCCTTGCTCGAGGAGCGCCTGGCCATGGCGCAACTGGCTCAGGACGGCCTCACCGCGCAGCTTGAAGCGAGCCGCGATGAAATCGCCGATCTCGGCCAGGCCAATGCCGCCAAACAGGCAGACCTCGCAGCACTTCGTCGTGAAGTCGAATTGCTGCAGATCGAGCGCGATGACGCTCGCGATGCTTCCCACGCCTGGAATCTCGAGCGCGCAAACAAGGACGCTGAACTGCGTCGCCTCGACGCCCATGCTGCCTCGCTGAGCGCCGAGTTGCGCGAGCAGCAGGAAAGCCATCAACAACGCCTCAGCGATCTGCAAGGCTCGCGTGATGAGCTGCGCGCGCAGTTCGCCGAGCTGGCCGGCAAGATCTTCGATGAGCGTGAGCAGCGTTTCGCCGAGACCAGCCAGCAACGCCTCGGGCAGTTGCTTGATCCGTTGAAAGAACGCATCCAGTCCTTCGAAAAACGCGTGGAAGAAAGTTATCAGGCCGAGGCCCGCGAGCGTTTTTCGCTGGCCAAAGAGCTGGAGCGTTTGCAGGCGTTGAACCTGCGTCTGAGCGACGAAGCCACCAATCTGACTCGCGCGCTCAAGGGCCAGAAAACCCAGGGCAATTGGGGCGAACTGATCCTCGAGCGCGTTCTTGAGCACGCGGGTCTGGAGAAGGGCCGCGAGTATCAGACTCAGGTCAATCTCAAAGGCCCGGACGGTGAGCGCTTCCAGCCTGATGTGATCATTTACCTGCCCGGCGACAAGCAAGTGGTGGTGGATTCGAAAGTCAGCCTCACGGCCTATCAACAATATGTTGCGGCTGATGACGACACGTTGGGGCAGATCGCGATCAAGCAGCACGTGTTGTCGCTGCGCAACCATGTCAAAGGCCTGGCCGGCAAGGATTACAAGCGTCTGGAAGGCTTGCACAGCCTCGATTTCGTTTTGCTGTTCGTGCCGATCGAGGCGGCGTTTTCTGCGGCATTGCAGGCTGAGCCGTCGCTGTTCCAGGACGCTTTCGACCGCAATATCGTGATCGTCAGCCCGACTACGCTGCTGGCCACGTTGCGGGTGATCGACAGTCTGTGGAAGCAGGAGCGGCAGAGCCAGAATGCCCGGGAAATCGCCGAGCGCGCGGGTTGGCTGTACGACAAGTTCGTCTTGTTTATTCAGGATCTGGACGAAGTGGGCAATCGTCTGCAGCAACTGGACAAGGCTTACAGCTCAGCGCGCAACAAGCTGACAGAGGGGCGCGGTAATCTGGTCAGCCGCAGTGAGCAGTTGAAGTTGCTCGGTGCACGGGCGAGCAAGAGTTTGCCGGCGGATTTGCTCGAGCGGGCGATGACTGATGTTGATGGGTTGGTTGAGTTGCCTGAGTAGGCGTCGTTTTTTGGGCTGATTTTGGGGGCATATCCGTTGCTGCGGTCGTGGCGGCTGGCGGTTTCGCCCTTACGGCGACTCACTTTTTTTACAAACGCCTAAAAAAAGTAAGCAAAAAAACGCTTGCTCCTACGTTCGGCCCTCGCAAGCTCGGGTTCCTTCGCTCCGGGACTGATCCGGGCGCAGCGGCTCCGGTTTGCTTCGCTGCACCTCCTTCCGCTGTGTCTGGCTGCGCCAGACGGTCGCTGCGCTCCCACGCCCGGATCAATCCCTGCGCTCAGCCTTCCGACGTCGCCGGTGGATCAAGATCAAAAGCACTCGAGCTTGCGCTCATTGTTGAATGGTGCGGCTTCGCCGCGGGCAGCTTCGCTGCTTTGCTTTTCTGTGGGAGCGAGCCTGCTCGCGATAGCGATCTCAAGGTCAACCAATTCCTATCGAATTCACGCAACCCAACTGTAGATACCGTCTTGAGCCTCACCGGGCAAGCGCAAGTTTCGGGTCATATGGCAGTCCTGACTTGAGCACTCCGTAAACGA
>NZ_QFZZ01000010.1 GCF_005233515.1 Pseudomonas sp. CFBP13508 | reverse complement strand
CGTAACTCTTTGAATCTCAAGGAGTTTTCCGTTTCGACTGCGCCGGAAGTGGGGCGAATTATAGACCTCTGGAATCTGCCGTCAACACCTATTTTCATATTTCTGTCATATCGGTCAAAAAGCCCCGAAAACGCGAAGGCCGACCTATCAAGGTCGGCCTTTTGCATATCCAGCTACTTACAAGCTAGGGAATGCGAACTGCGAAGCTTCATGGCTCGCACGCTGCGGCCAGCGCTGGGTGATCGCCTTGCGACGGGTATAGAAGCGCACCCCATCCGGGCCATACGCATGCAGGTCGCCAAACAGCGAACGCTTCCAGCCGCCGAAGCTGTGATAAGCCACCGGCACCGGCAGCGGCACGTTGACGCCGACCATGCCGACTTCGATCTCATCGCAGAACAGCCGCGCCGCTTCGCCGTCACGGGTGAAGATGCAGGTGCCGTTGCCGTATTCGTGATCATTGATCAGTTGCATCGCCTCTTCCAGGCTGTTCACCCGCACCACGCACAGCACCGGCCCGAAGATCTCTTCTTTATAGATGCGCATCTCTGGAGTGACGTTGTCGAACAGGCAGCCACCGAGGAAGAAGCCTTCTTCATGCCCGGCAACGCTCAAACCACGACCATCGACCACCAGGGTCGCGCCCGCCGCCACACCGTCATCCACATAACCGCTGACCTTGTCACGCGCCTGACCGGTAACCAACGGCCCCATGTCCAGACCGCACGAGGTACCCGCGCCGATTTTCAGCGCTTTGATCTGTGGAACCAGTTTCGCCACCAGCGCGTCCGCGACCTGATCGCCAACACACACGGCCACCGAGATGGCCATGCAGCGTTCGCCGCAGGAACCGTAGGCCGCGCCCATCAGTGCACTGACCGCATTGTCCAGATCGGCATCCGGCATCAGCACCGCGTGGTTCTTCGCGCCGCCCAGTGCCTGCACGCGTTTGCCGCGCTTGGTGCCTTCGGCGTAGATGTATTCGGCAATCGGTGTCGAACCGACGAAGCTCAGCGCTTTGACTTCCGGCGCTTCGATCAACGCGTCCACCGCCGTCTTGTCACCATGGACCACACTCATCACGCCTTTCGGCAGCCCGGCTTCCAGCAGCAGTTGAGCGATCAGCAGCGTCGAGCTTGGATCGCGCTCGGATGGCTTGAGGATGAAGCAATTGCCGCAGACGATCGCCAGCGGGTACATCCAAAGCGGCACCATGGCCGGGAAGTTGAACGGGGTGATACCGGCAACAATCCCCAGTGGCTGGAAGTCCGACCAGGCATCGATGTTCGGGCCGACGTTGCGGCTGTACTCGCCCTTGAGGATTTCCGGGGCGGCGCAGGCGAACTCGACGTTCTCGATACCGCGCTTCAATTCACCGGCAGCGTCTTCCAGGGTCTTGCCGTGCTCTTCGCTGATCAGTTGCGAGATGCGCGCTTCGTTCTGCTCCAGCAATTGCTTGAAACGGAACATCACTTGGGCGCGTTTGGCCGGCGGCGTATTGCGCCAGGCCGGGAACGCGGCCTTGGCGGCATCGATGGCTTTCTGAATGGTGGCCTGGCTGGCCAATGGCAGTTTGTGGATCGCCTGGCCGGTAGACGGGTTGAACACATCCACCGCGCGACCGTTCTCGGTCACCAGTTCGCCATTGATCAAATGCGGGATAACACTCATCGAACACTCCTGAATTCTTGTCCACGGGCACCCGCAAAGGAGCGCCCGTTTGTGTAGGTATATATAGAGGGAAAAATCAGTCGAGCTTGTTCAGCACTTCGCCGACCGCGTCGAACAGACGATCGAGGTCTTGCGGCTTGCTGTTGAAGGTTGGGCCGAACTGCAGGGTGTCGCCGCCGAAGCGCACGTAGAACCCGGCTTTCCACAAGGCCATGCCCGCTTCGAAAGGACGCACGATGGCATCACCGTCACGCCCGGCAATCTGGATCGCGCCGGCCAGGCCGTAGTTACGGATGTCGATCACGTTCTTCGAGCCTTTCAGACCGTGCAACGCGTTTTCAAAATGCGGCGCGACTTCGGCGACGCTCTGCACCAGGTGTTCCTTTTGCAGCAGATCGAGTGCTGCGAGGCCGGCGGCACAAGCCACCGGGTGCGCCGAATAGGTGTAGCCATGGGGAAATTCCACGGCGTATTCCGGCGTCGGCTGGTTCATGAAAGTCTGGTAGATCTCGGAGCTGGCAATCACCGCGCCCATCGGGATCGCGCCGTTGGTGACTTGCTTGGCGATACACATCAGGTCTGGAGTCACGCCAAAGCTGTCGGCGCCAAACATCGAACCGGTGCGACCGAATCCGGTGATCACTTCGTCAAACACCAGCAGGATGTTGTGCTGATCGCAGATCTCGCGCAGACGCTTGAGGTAACCCTGCGGCGGAACCAATACCCCGGCAGAGCCGGCCATCGGCTCAACGAACACCGCAGCGATGTTGGAAGCGTCGTGCAGTTCGATCAACTTGAGCAGCTCATCGGCCAAAGCAATACCGCCCTGCTCCGGCATGCCACGGGAAAAGGCATTGCTCGCCAGCAACGTGTGCGGCAGGTGATCGACATCCATCATTGCCTGACCGAACAGCTTGCGGTTGCCGTTGACGCCGCCGAGGCTGGTGCCGGCGATGTTCACACCGTGGTAGCCACGGGCACGGCCGATCATTTTGGTCTTGGTCGCCTGACCTTTCAGGCGCCAATAGGCACGGACCATTTTCACTGCGGTATCGGCGCATTCGGAGCCGGAGTCGGTGAAGAACACGTGGTTCAGATTGCCCGGCGTCAGCTCGGTGATTTTCTCAGCCAGCTGGAAAGACAGAGGATGGCCGTACTGGAAGCCCGGCGAGTAATCGAGGGTGCCCAGTTGTTTGGAAACGGCTTCCTGAATTTCCTTGCGGGTGTGCCCGGCGCCGCAGGTCCACAGACCGGACAGCGAGTCGTAGATCTTGCGGCCCTTGTCATCGAACAGCCAACTGCCTTCGGCACCGACGATCAGACGCGGGTCGCGCTGAAAGTTGCGGTTGGCGGTGTACGGCATCCAGTGCGCGTCCAGCTTCAGTTGGCTGGCCAGTGGCGACGGCGCGTTTTCAGGCATGTTCATCGGGCAAAACCTCGCAGGGCATAAGCGTCAGGGAGATGGAAAGCGTTGTTGCAGTTAAATTGCCACGGCGATAAAGTCGGTGAAATCCAACTCTTCTAACCTTCAGTTAGATCATCGCTAAACAAAGAGAACAAAAAATGAGCAGCCGCCGCGCCGATCCACTGGCCCAGGTCAGTGATTTTGATATTCGCCTGCTGCGGATTTTTCGCAGTGTCGTGGAGTGTGGCGGCTTCTCCGCAGCGGAAACCGTGCTCGGCATCGGGCGCTCGGCGATCAGCCAGCAGATGAGCGATCTGGAACAGCGCCTCGGCTTGCGCTTGTGCCAGCGTGGCCGGGCCGGATTTTCGCTGACCGAGGAAGGTCGTGAGGTGTATCAGTCGGCACTACAGCTGTTGAGTGCACTGGAGAGTTTTCGCACCGAGGTCAACGGTCTGCATCAACACTTGCGCGGTGAATTGATCATCGGCCTGACCGATAATCTGGTCACCCTGCCGCACATGCGCATCACCCACGCCCTCGCGCAGTTGAAGGAACGCGGGCCGGATGTGCAGATCCAGATTCGCATGATTGCGCCGAACGAAGTCGAACAAGGTGTGCTCGACGGGCGCCTGCACGTTGGCGTGGTGCCGCAGGCCAGCGCCTTGTCGGGACTGGAATATCAGCCGTTGTATAGCGAGCGTTCGCTGCTGTATTGCGCGGTGGGTCATCCGCTGTTTTATGTCGACGACAAGCAACTCGATGATCAACGCCTCGACAGTCAGGATGCGATTGCGCCGACCTTTCGTTTGCCGGCAGAGATTCAGGCGCACTACCAAGCGCTCAACTGCACCGCCAGTGCCTCTGACCGTGAGGGCATGGCGTTTCTGATTCTGACCGGGCGCTACATCGGTTACCTGCCGGATCACTACGCCAATCTTTGGGTACAGCAGGGGCGCTTGCGTGCGCTCAAGGCCGGCACGCGTTTTTACGATTTGAGTCTGGCATCGGTCACGCGCAAGGGGCGGCGCCCTCATTTGGTGCTGGAAAGCTTTTTGGAGAGTCTGGCGGCTACGCGCTGAAAGCAAGATCAAAAGATCGCAGCCTTCGGCAGCTCCTACCTTTGGGAGTCGTTGCTTCAGAAAGTTGAGCAAGTGGACAGGTTTTTGCAGTGAAGGGCTGACTCGTCCTTCAACAAGAAGCCAAAACCATGCAGCCAGATTCCGATTCGTCCAGTGAACTGATCTACGGCCTCAACGACCGCCCCAAACCACTCGCCGCCATTCTCGCCGCACTGCAACATGTGCTCGCCAGTTTCGTTGGCATCATCACCCCGCCGCTGGTCATCGGCTCGGCGCTCGGGCTGACCGCGCATCTGCCGTACCTGATCAGCATGGCGCTGATGGTCTCGGGCGTCGGCACCTTTATCCAGGCGCGGCGACCGTTCGGCATTGGCGCGGGGATGATCTGTCTGCAAGGCACCAGTTTCGCGTTTCTCGGTGCGGTGCTGTCGGCCGGGTTTCTGGTCAAGCAGCGCGGCGGCAGCCCGGAAGATATCCTGGCGATGATTTTCGGCGTGTGCTTTTTCGGCGCAATCGTGCAGATCGTGCTCAGCCGTTTCATCGGTCAGTTGCGCCGAGTGGTGACACCGCTGGTGACCGGCATCGTCATCACGCTGATCGGCATCAGCCTGATCAAGGTCGGCATCACCGATCTGGGTGGCGGCTTCAACGCGCCGGACTTCGGCGCGCCGGGCAATCTGGCCTTGGGCGTGTTTGTGTTGCTGACGATCATTCTGCTCAATCGCTCGAATACGCCGTGGGTGCGCTTGTCGGCAATCATCATCGGTTTGGTGCTCGGCAGCTTGGCCGCGTGGCTCAGTGGGAAACTGGTACCGCAGCCGTTGCCTGACTTGCCACTGGTGAGTTTTCCTACGCCATTCAAGTTCGGATTCAACTTCGACTGGACGGCTTTCCTGCCGGTCGCTCTGATTTACCTGATCAGCACCATCGAAACCGTCGGCGACCTCACCGCCAATTGCATGCTTGCCCGCCAACCGATCAGCGGCCCTTCTTATATAAGCCGCTTGCGCGGTGGCGTGCTCGGTGATGGTGTCAGTTGCATGATCGCGGCGACTTTCAGCGCTTTCCCCAACACAACGTTCGCGCAGAACAACGGCGTGATCCAATTGACCGGCGTTGCCAGCCGCTACGTCGGTCTATACATCGGCGCGATTCTGTTCTGCCTCGGCCTGTTCCCGATGATCGGCGCGGTGCTGCAACAGATCCCGAAACCGGTGCTGGGCGGTGCGACGCTGGTGATGTTCGGCGCAGTGGCGGCGGCGGGCGTGCGCATTCTCGCGCAGTCGCCGCTGGACCGGCGCAGCATGTTGATCATCGCCACTTCGTTCGGCGTCGGCCTCGGCATCGCCGCGCAACCGAACCTGCTGCACCTGCTGCCGAAACTGGTGCAGAACCTGTTCGACTCGGCGATCACAAGCGGCGGGCTGACGGCAATCGTCCTGTGTCTGTTGTTGCCGGAAGGCAAAACCGCTGAGGCAAAAAGCCCCGCGTCATTGAACAAGATCGAACAGGCGTAACTGTTTTTCCGCGCAAAGACTTGTCGGATGCCTGTGGGTGCGCTATCAACGCAACTGGTTGCACCCACAGACAATCCCGGAAGTGCCTATGACCTTTGAAGTCCCAGCCCACGGCGGCAAACCCGCCAGCCGCATTCGTCAGAAGAACGAAGAGACCATTCTCAAAGCCGCCGAAGACGAGTTCGCCCGTCACGGGTTCAAAGGCACCAGCATGAACACCATCGCGCAGAATGCCGGGCTGCCCAAGGCCAACCTGCATTACTACTTCACCAACAAGCTCGGTTTGTATGTGGCGGTGCTGAGCAACATCATCGAGTTGTGGGACAGCACCTTCAACACCCTCACTGCCGAGGATGACCCGGCCGAAGCGCTGACCCGCTACATCCGCGCGAAGATGGAATTCTCCCGGCGCCAGCCACAGGCTTCGCGCATCTTCGCCATGGAAGTGATCAGCGGCGGCGAATGCCTGAGCGAATATTTCAATCAGGACTACCGCGCCTGGTTCACCGGGCGCGCGGCGGTGTTTCAGGCATGGATCGATGCCGGCAAGATGGACCCGGTCGATCCGGTGCACCTGATCTTCCTGCTGTGGGGCAGCACCCAGCATTATGCCGACTTCGCCACGCAGATTTGCCGCGTCACCGGGCGCAGCAAGTTGACCAAGCAGGACATGGAAGACGCCGGCAACAACCTGATCCGCATCATTCTCAAAGGCTGCGGCCTCACTCCTTCTCTATAAGACGTTTATGCCTTTCACCCTCAGCGGTTTTTGCGAGTACCGCGAAGAGATTCGCAAAAGCCGCTTTATCACTCTGGCGACGCCGATCAGCAGCCCCGCCGATGCGCAGGCGTTTTTCGAGCAGCACAGCGATTTGAATGCCACGCACAATTGCTGGGCGTGGAAACTCGGCGCGCAATACCGCAGCACTGACGATGGCGAACCCGGCGGCACCGCCGGACGCCCTATTCTGGCGGCGATCGAAGCGCAGGACTGCGATCAGGTCGCGGTGCTGGTGATTCGCTGGTACGGCGGCATTCAACTGGGCACCGGCGGTTTGGCCCGGGCCTATGGCGGTGGCGCCAACAAGTGCCTGCAAGCGGCGCAGAAAGTCGAGCTGATCAGCCGCGTGTCGCTGAGTTGCGCCTGCGGATTTGCCGAGTTGGCGCTGGTGAAGTTGCGCGTGGCCGATCTCGGTGGATTGGTGGTGGAGGAAATCTTCACGGCCAATGGGGTTGAGTTGAAATTGGCGGTAGGAGAAGCGCAGATCGAAATGCTGCAAAGTCAGTTGGCGGATCTGAGCCGTGGGCGGATTTTGTTGCAGCGTTGAGAGTGGAAGATCAAAAGATCGCAGCCTTCGGCAGCTCCTACAGGGGGATCGCATTCCAATTGTAGGAGCTGCCGAAGGCTGCGATCTTTTTGGGGCATCACTCGTACTTTCATAAACTCACGACTTGCCCACACCTGCTGTGCACCCGACTGTGGATAACCTGAGCACACACCGCTGTAACCCTTCTGTCATGCGGCTTTGCGCGATTTGTTCAATTTTCGTTCAATTGACCCGACGAAAGGGAAATCCAACGTAAAAACAAACAGTTATCTTCGTTTATCACCATTAGAACAAAGCATCGCAGTGCTTATGCCCACCCTCGGCGCTTGCGCACAATTACTGTGGAGCAACCTGTGGATAAGCCGTTCATGACCGCCGCAGCCGCTGGATCTGTCTGGCTCTCAGGCAGTTGCTCGTTTTTTAACCAACTGCAAGCGGGCAAAACTGGAGCCTGTTCAATGGCTTTGCGCTGAATTGGTGCTCGATAGAAAGACAAAACACCCGCCAATGCGCTGCTGTCGGCACTTGCGGACTGGCTCCGCAAGCGTTCCTGACTCAATGGCCAGGAAATTGCTTTATCCACAGGCACAACTCCAAGTCAGTCGAGCCTGTCATGTCCATCGCCCCTCCCCCGCCGCGCCTGCAACTGCGCCAGATCAGCAAACGCTACCCCGGTTGTCTGGCCAACGACGCCATCGACCTGAGCATCGCGCCGGGTGAGATCCATGCCCTGCTCGGTGAAAACGGCGCGGGCAAAAGTACGTTGATGAAGATCATTTACGGGGTCACCCAGTGCGACAGCGGTGAAATGCTCTGGCAGGGGCAGCGCGTGCAGATGCGCAATCCGGCGCAGGCGCGGCAGTTGGGCATTGGCATGGTGTTCCAGCATTTCTCGCTGTTCGAAACCCTCAGCGTCGCGCAGAACATTGCCTTGGCGATGGGCGCGGCGGCCGGCACGCCGAAGCAACTGGAGCCGAAGATTCGCGAAGTATCGCGGCGTTACGGCATGGCGCTGGAACCGGAGCGACTTGTCCACAGCCTGTCGATCGGCGAGCGCCAGCGGGTGGAAATCATCCGTTGCCTGATGCAGGACATCCGCCTGCTGATTCTCGACGAGCCGACCTCAGTACTGACGCCGCAAGAGGCGGACGAATTGTTCATCACCCTGCGTCGCCTCGCCGATGAGGGCTGCAGCATTCTGTTCATCAGCCACAAGCTCGGTGAAGTGCGCGCCTTGTGCCACAGCGCCACGGTGCTGCGCGGCGGTCGGGTAGCCGGGCATTGCCTGCCGGCGCAATGTACGGATCAGCAACTGGCACAACTGATGGTCGGCGAAGCGGCGGGATTGATTGGCGAGTATCCGAAGGTCAGCGGTGGCGCGGCGTTTCTGCAGGTGCAGGGTTTGAGCTGGCACAACCCGGATCCGTTCGGTTGCTCGCTGACCGACATCGATCTGCAAGTGCGCAGCGGTGAAATCGTCGGCATCGCCGGGGTCGCGGGCAATGGTCAGGATGAATTGCTCGCCCTGCTCAGCGGCGAACAGCCCTTGCCGCGCGCGCAGGCGGCGACCCTTCGCTTCGCGGAGAAAAACGTTGCCGATCTGCGCCCGGACGCGCGGCGCAAACTCGGTCTGGCCTTCGTGCCGGCCGAACGCCTTGGCCACGGCGCGGTGCCGGAGTTGAGTCTGGCCGACAACGCCCTGCTCAGTGCTTTTCAGCACGGACTGGTGAGCCACGGGTTGATTCAACGAAGCAAAGTCGAAGCCCTCGCGCAGCAGATCATCCAGCGTTTCGGCGTGAAGACCCCGGACACGCAAACCGCTGCGCGCAGCCTGTCCGGCGGCAACTTGCAGAAATTCATCCTCGGCCGGGAAATTCTTCAGCAACCGAAACTGCTGATCGCCGCGCACCCGACTTGGGGTGTCGACGTCGGTGCCGCCGCCACCATCCATCGCGCCTTGATCGCCCTGCGCGATGCCGGCGCGGCGATTCTGGTGATTTCCGAAGACCTCGATGAGCTGTTCCAGATCAGCGATCGTCTCGGCGCGCTGTGCGGCGGGCGTCTGTCGGCACTGCAAGACACCGGCCTTACACAACTGAGCGATGTCGGCGCGTGGATGGCCGGCCAGTTCGATCACTCACCCCGCACCGCCTCGGTTTAACGGAGTTTCAACATGCTGCTTTCCCTCGAACCCCGTGGCCAGCAATCGCGCTTGATGCTGTGGTGCTCGCCGTTATTGGCGGCGGCGCTGACCCTCGGCTGCGGCTCGCTGTTGTTCATCGCGCTGGGCCACGACCCACTGCAAACCTTGCACACGCTGCTGATCGCGCCCGTCAGCGATTTGTATGGCGTGTCTGAATTGCTGGTCAAGGCGCTGCCGATTCTACTCTGCGCACTCGGCCTGGCCGTGGCCTATCAGGCGCGGATCTGGAACATCGGCGCCGAAGGCCAACTTCTACTTGGCGCCTTGGCCGGCAGTGCTCTGGCAGTGAACGTTATCGACATGCAAAGTCGCTGGGCGCTGGTGCTGATTCTGCTGACCGGGACGCTGGCGGGCGCCGCATGGGCCGGGCTCACCGCATGGCTGCGCACGCGCTTCAACGCCAACGAAATCCTCACCAGCATCATGCTCAACTACATCGCGCTGAACCTGCTGCTGTTCTGCGTGCACGGGCCGTTGAAAGATCCGGCGGGCTTCAATTTTCCCGAGTCGGCGATGTTCGGCGACGCTAGTCGTTTGCCGCTGCTGTTGGAGGACGGCCGCGTGCATGCCGGCGTGTATTTCGCCCTGCTCGCGCTGGTTGTGGTGTGGGTGTTGTTGCAGAAAAGCTTTATCGGCTTCCAGATCAAAGTGCTCGGGCTGGACAAGCGTGCGGCAGGTTTTGTCGGCTTTCGCGAGAAGCGCCTGATCTGGCTGGCGCTGTTGATCAGCGGTGGTCTGGCCGGGCTCGCCGGGGTCTGCGAAGTGACCGGGCCGATCGGCCAATTGGTGCCCCAAGTGTCGCCGGGCTATGGCTACGCAGCGATCACCGTGGCGTTCCTCGGACGGTTGAATCCGATCGGCATTCTGTTCTCCAGTCTGCTCATGGCGCTGCTGTACATCGGCGGCGAGAGCGCGCAGATGTCGCTCAATCTGCCGCAAGCGATCACCCAATTGTTCCAGGGCATGATGCTGTTTTTCCTGCTCGCCTGTGACGTGCTGATTCTCTATCGGCCACGCCTGAAACTGCGCTGGACCCGGCGCGCCTCGACCCCTGCCGTAACCGCCGGAGCGCTGTGATGGATATCGATCTGCTGAGCAATATTTTCTATGCCATGGTCCGCTGCGGCACGCCGCTGCTGCTGGTGGCATTGGGTGAGTTGATCTGCGAGAAAAGCGGCGTCCTCAACCTCGGCCAGGAAGGCATGATGCTGTTCGGTGCGGTGATCGGTTTTATCGTCGCGCTGAACAGCGGCCACCTGTGGCTGGGTGTGCTGCTGGCGATGTTGGCCGGGATGTTGTTGTCGTCACTGTTTGCCCTGGTCGCGCTGGTGTTCAACGCCAATCAGGTCGCCACCGGGCTGGCGCTGACGATCTTCGGCGTGGGCCTGTCGACATTTGTCGGCGCGGCCTGGGTGGGTAAGCCGCTGGCAGGTTTCGAGCCTTTGGCGATTCCGTATCTGAGTGAGATCCCGCTGATCGGGCGGATGCTGTTTGCCCAGGATCTGCTGGTGTATCTGTCGTTCGCGCTGTTTGCGCTGGTGGCGTGGGTGATCATCAAAAGTCGTGTCGGCCTGATCATTCAAGCGGTCGGTGAAAACCCGGATGCGGCCAGCGCCATGGGCTTGCCGGTGCTGACCGTACGCACGTTGGGGGTGTTGTTCGGCGGAGCCATGGCCGGGCTGGCCGGGGCTTATCTGTCGCTGGCATACACGCCGATGTGGGCGGAAAACATGACCGCCGGGCGCGGCTGGATTGCCCTGGCGCTGGTGGTGTTTGCCAGTTGGCGGGTGTGGCGTTTGCTGCTCGGGGCGTATCTGTTCGGCCTTGCCAGCATCCTGCATTTGGTGGCGCAGGGGCTGGGACTGGCGATTCCTTCAAGCCTGCTGGCGATGCTGCCGTATGTGGCGACGATTTTGGTGCTGGTGTTGCTCTCCCGCGATGCCGTGCGCACTCGGTTGTATGCGCCGGTTTCGTTGGGGCAGCCGTGGCAATCGGGACACTGATCGTTGTCAGAGCGGGCCTCTTCGCGAGCAGGCTCGCTCCCACGGGGGATCTGAGTGAACGCGGGCAAATGTGGGAGCGAGCCTGCTCGCGAAGGCGTCCGCACCGGCAACACCTGGACCACGACCCACAACTATTTCTGATCAAACACCCTCGAGAAACTCAAGAAGCCTGGAGTATGCTCCGGGGTCAAAGCCTGTTTTCGCCAAGCGCTGCAACTGTGGCGCGGTCAGGCGTGTCCATTGAATCCTGAATGCTGACTTTCAAGGAAACCCATCATGTCTCAGGCAAAAAACGCACTGATCATCGGCGCCTCCCGCGGCTTGGGCCTCGGTCTGGTGAAGACTCTGCTGGGCGATGGCTGGCAGGTCACCGCGACGGTGCGCAATCCGCAGAAGGCCGAGGCGCTGCAAGCGCTGGGTGACGTGCGCATCGAGAAGCTCGACATGGATGATCAGCAAGCGGTGATCGCTCTGAGCCAGAAGCTCAAGGGCGAAACCTTTGATCTGTTGTTCGTCAACGCCGGGGTCAAAGGCCCGGACGTGCAGACCCCGGGCGGCGCGACCCTGGCCGAGGTCGGGCAACTGTTTTTCACCAACGCGGTGGCGCCGATCAATCTGGCCCAGCGTTTCGTCGGGCAGATCCGCGACGGCAGCGGCGTGCTGGCGTTCATGAGTTCGGTGCTCGGCAGCGTGACCATGCCCGACGCGCCGGAGCTGGCGTTGTACAAGGCGAGCAAAGCGGCGCTGAATTCGATGACCAACAGTTTTGTCACGCAACTGGGTGAACAGAAACTCACCGTACTGTCGTTGCACCCGGGCTGGGTGAAGACCGACATGGGTGGCGAAGGTGCTGACTTGGATGTAGAGACCAGCACTCGCGGGCTGATCGATCAGGTCAATGCGTTTACCGGCAAGGGCGGGCATCACTTCGTCAATTACAAGGGTGAAACGATTGCCTGGTAAGCACTGAAAATCCCGATGTGGGAGCGAGCCTGCTCGCGAATACGATCTGTCAGGTAAATCTGTATCGACTGACATGACGCCTTCGCGAGCAGGCTCGCTCCCACAGGGGGATGATGGTGAATGGTCGGGTGGCGCTTGCCCGGCGCTGCGATTTGTTTGAAACTGCGCGCCTCGTCCTTCGCGGCGACCCTGGATCAGCAGACAGGGCAACACTGAGCTGGCAACCCTGAACCCAACTTTCAGAGGAGCCGGCCACAATGCCTGCGACCCGTACCTGGTTAAAAAATCCCCTCGCCATTTTCACCTCCAACGAGCTTGATGCCCGTGGCGGTCTAGTCGTGCAAGACGGTGTCATCGTCGAAGTCCTCGCTGCCGGTCAGCAGCCGTCGGCGCCGTGCAATGAAGTGTTCGATGCCCGCGAGCATGTGGTCCTGCCGGGCCTGATCAACACTCACCATCACTTCTATCAAACCCTGACCCGCGCTTGGGCGCCGGTGGTCAATCAACCGCTCTTTCCGTGGCTGAAAACCCTGTACCCGGTATGGGCGAGGCTGACCCCGGAAAAACTCGCCCTCGCCACCAAAGTGGCGCTGGCCGAATTGCTGCTCTCCGGTTGCACCACCGCTGCCGACCATCACTATCTGTTCCCGGATGGTCTGGAAAACGCCATCGACGTGCAGGTCGAAACGGTGCGTGAACTGGGTATGCGCGCCATGCTCACGCGCGGCTCGATGAGCCTTGGCGAGAAGGACGGCGGCCTGCCTCCGCAACAAACGGTGCAGGAAGGTCAGGTGATTCTCGACGACAGCCAGCGGCTGATTCACGAGTATCACGAGCGTGGCGACGGCGCGCAGATCCAGATCGCCCTGGCGCCATGTTCGCCATTTTCGGTGACCCCGGAAATCATGTCGGCCAGCGCTGATCTGGCGAACAAACTCGATGTGCGTCTGCACACCCATCTCGCTGAAACCCTTGATGAAGAAGACTTCTGCCTGCAACGTTTCGGTCTGCGCACCGTCGATTATCTGGACAGCGTCGGCTGGCTCGGCCCACGTACCTGGCTGGCCCACGGCATCCATTTCAACCCCGACGAAATCGCCCGCCTCGGCCAGGCCGGTACCGGCATCTGCCACTGCCCAAGCTCGAACATGCGCCTGGCGTCCGGCATCTGCCCGAGCATCGAGCTGACCGACGCCGGCGCGCTGTTCGGTCTTGGCGTCGACGGTTCGGCGTCCAACGATGCCTCGAACATGATCCTCGAAGCGCGTCAGGCCCTGTACATCCAGCGCCTGCGTTACGGCGCCGAAAAGATCACCCCGGAGCGCGTGCTGGGCTGGGCGACCAAAGGTTCGGCGAGCCTGCTCGGTCGCACTGACATCGGCGAAATCGCCGTCGGCAAACAGGCGGATCTCGCGTTGTTCAAGCTCGATGAACTGCGTTTCTCCGGTAGCCATGATCCGATTTCGGCGCTGTTGTTGTGCGGCGCGGATCGGGCGGATCGAGTGATGATTGGCGGCAAGTGGCGTGTGGTTGGTGGTCAGGTTGAAGGGTTGGATCTGAAAGGGCTGATTGCCGATCACAGTCAAGCCGCTCGCCAACTGATCGCCGGGACCTGACTCACCGCCGTTCAAAACTGTGGGAGCGAGCCTGCTCGCGAAGAAGGAGTGTCAGACAACATGTTTGTTGGATGACACACCGTTTTCGCGAGCAGGCTCGCTCCCACATGGGTATCTGTCAGCCCTAAAGGCCCAGTAGCGACAGCATGATGAACGTGGCAAACAGTACAAAGTGCGTCATCCCCTCAATGGCGTTGGTCTCGCCGTCATTGAGGTTGATCGCGCTGACGATCAGGGTGATGAAGATCATCACCGTTTGCACTGGGGTCATCGCCATTTGAAACGGCTGGCCGGTGTACAGCGCCATCGCTTCCATCACCGGTACGGTCAGAATCACCGTCGACAGTGACGCGCCCATCGCAATGTTGACCACCGACTGCATGCGATTGGCCAGTGCCGCACGCAGTGCGGTGAGAATCTCCGGCGCGGCGGAAATCGCTGCCACCAGAATCGCCGTGATCACCGGCGGCGCGCCCGTGCCTTCCAGGCCCAGATCGAGAGTCTTGGACATCACCTCGGCCAGTGCGCCGATGATCACTACCCCCGACACCAGAATGCCGATCGACAGCGCCAGGCTTACCGGCTTCGGCTCCTGCTCGACCGGCTCCTTCTTGCGCCGTTTGTCCGGATAGCTGTAGCTGAAAAAGTAACTGTGCGGGCCGACCTGCATGCGCAGGAACAGCGCGTAGAGCACCATCATCGCGCCAATGGTGAACGCCGAATACATCTTCCAGTTGGCCTCGGGAATGAACTCCGGGACCACCATCGACACGCCCATCGCAGTGAGGATCATCACGCTGTAGCTGCGCGCCGAATCGTCGTTGTAGGACTGCTCGCCGTGTTTGATCCCGCCCATCAAAGCGGCGAGGCCGAGGATGCCGTTGATGTCGAGCATGACCGCTGAATAGATCGTGTCGCGCACCAGCGTCGCCGAGGCCTCGTTGCTCATCATGATCGCCAGGATCACCACTTCGACCAGCACCGCCGAGAGCGTGAGGATCATCGTGCCATAGGGGTCGCCGACCTTTTCCGCGAGCAGTTCGGCGTGATGAGCGACGCGCATCGAAGCGGCGACGATAAAGGCGATCAGCAGCAGGCCGCCGCCCAGCGCGACGATCTGGCCGCTGTGCAGCATCCAATGTTCCAGTGGATAAGCGACGCACGCGGCAAGGACTGCCAGCAGCAGGAAGCTTTCTTGTTTGAGGATCGAGAGCATGACGGGCCTTTTGCCGAAAAGAGCTGATGAAGCTACTGACTGCCGCGCGGCGCTAACGTTTCGTTACATCTTTGCGCACCACGCGATGGCAGCTGGATTCAGGCATGCACTTTTATTGGCCTTGCCGGCCTCTTCGCGAGCAGGCTCGCTCCCACATTGAAATGCGTCCCTGTGGGAGCGAGCCTGCTCGCGAAGGCCGCGCCGCGTTTTCAAATGTGTTTGTTGTCCTGTTGGTCAGCAATTTGCATTGGCCCTGAGCACACACAACAAAATGGAGTTCGGGTTCATGCCAATACGTCCGCTGCACAAACTGCTGTACGCCGCCATCGGTCTGGGAATCAGCCTGAGCGCCAGCGCTGCCGATCCGCTGAAGGTCGGTTTCGTCTACATCGGCCCGATCGGTGACCACGGCTGGACGTATCAGCACGAACAGGGGCGCAAGGCCCTGGCGGAAAAACTCGGCACGCAGATCACCACCAACTACGTGGAAAACGTCGCCGAGGGCGCCGACGCCGAGCGGGTGATCCGCAACATGGCCAAGGACAAATATGACCTGATCTTCACCACGTCTTTCGGCTACATGAACCCGACAGTGAAAGTCGCCAAGCAATTCCCCAAGGTCACTTTCGAACACGCCACCGGCTACAAGCAGGACAAGAACCTCGGCACCTACCTGGCGCGCACTTACGAGGGCCGTTACGTCGGCGGTTTCCTCGCGGCGAAGATGACCAAGACCAAGAAGATCGGCTACGTCGCCTCGTTCCCGATTCCGGAAGTGATCCGCGACATCAACGCCATCCAGTTGGCCTTGAACAAGTACAACCCTGGCACCGAAATCAAAGTGGTGTGGGTCAACTCCTGGTTCGATCCGGGCAAGGAAGCCGATGCCGCCAACGCGCTGATCGATCAGGGCGTCGACGTGGTGTTCCAGCACACCGACAGCCCGGCGCCAATCCAGGCTGCCGAACGGCGCGGCGTGTATGCCGTGGGCTATGCCTCGGACATGGCCCACTTCGGCCCCAAAGCGGTGCTGACCTCTATCGTTAACGACTGGGCGCCGCATTACATTCAGGCGACGCAGAGCGTGATCGACCACACATGGAAATCCCAGGACTACTGGGGTGGTTTGAAGGAAGGCACGGTGGAACTGCCGATCAGCGACCTGGTGCCGGCGCCGGTGAAAGCCGAAGCCGAGCAGTTGATCGCCGACATCAAGAGCGGCGCATTGCAGCCGTTTACCGGGCCGATCAAGGATCAGGCCGGTGTGGAAAAAATCCCCGCGGGCGTGAGCGCGACCAATGCGGAACTGGCTTCGATGAATTATTACGTTGAGGGCATGAAGGCCGAGATGCCGAAGTAGTCCCCCGATTCACCACACAGAACCCTGTGGGAGCGAGCCTGCTCGCGAAAGCGGTGTGTCATTAAACAAAAATGTTGTCTGACACTCCCTCTTCGCGAGCAGGCTCGCTCCCACATTGGAAACACAGCGTATTCAAGGATTGTGTATGGATCAGCTTCCGATCATCGACATCAGCCCGCTCTATGGCGACGACGAAAACGCCTGGCCTGCGGTGGCCGAACAAATCGACCAAGCCTGTCGCGAATGGGGGTTTTTCTACATCAAGGGCCATCCGATCTCGGCGCAGCGCATCGACGATCTGCTCGATCACGCCCAGCGCTTCTTCGCCTTGCCCGCCGCAGAAAAGCTCAAAATCGATATTACCCAGACCCGCCACCATCGTGGCTACGGTGCGATTGCCACCGAGCAGTTGGACCCGGACAAACCCAGCGATCTGAAAGAAACCTTCGACATGGGCCTGCACCTGCCGAACGAGCATCCCGAGGTGCTCGCGGAAAAACCCTTGCGCGGCCCCAATCGGCATCCGGCGCAACCCGGCTGGGAAGCCCTGATGGAGCAGCATTACCTCGACATGCAGGCGCTGGCGCAAACCCTGTTGCGGGCGATGACCATTGCGCTGGGCATCGAGCGCGACTTCTTCGATTCGCGCTTTGTCGACCCGGTCAGCGTGTTGCGCATGATCCATTATCCGCCGCGTCACACCGCCAGCTCCGCCGAGCAACAAGGTGCCGGGGCCCATACCGATTACGGCTGCATCACCCTGCTCTATCAGGACAGCGCCGGCGGTTTGCAGGTGAAGAACGTCAATGGTGAATGGATCGACGCGCCACCGATTGACGGCACGTTCGTGGTCAACCTAGGCGACATGATGGCGCGCTGGAGCAACGACCGTTATCGCTCGACGCCGCACCGGGTGATCAGCCCGCTGGGTGTGGATCGCTATTCGATGCCGTTCTTCGCCGAACCGCACCCGGACACGCGCATCGAATGCCTGCCCGGTTGCCAGGATGCACAGCACCCGGCGAAATATCCGACCACCACCTGTGCGCAATTCCTGCTGTCGCGCTTCGCCGATACCTATGCCTATCGTCGCGAGCAAGAGGCGGTTTGATCGATCACCTGGTCAGGTTTTGCCAATTGTTGCGGCCAGCCTCTGTAGAATGCCGGCATTGCACCTGATGAGAAAAGACTATGTACGACTGGCTCAACGCCCTGCCCAAAGCCGAACTGCACCTGCATCTGGAAGGTTCGCTGGAGCCTGAACTGCTGTTCGCCCTGGCCGAACGCAACAAGATCGCCCTGCCGTGGAGCGACGTCGAAACCCTGCGCAAGGCCTACGCCTTCAACAATCTGCAGGAATTTCTCGACCTGTATTACCAGGGCGCCGATGTGCTGCGCACCTCGCAGGATTTCTACGACCTGACCTGGGCCTACCTGCTGCGCTGCAAAGCACAGAACGTGATTCATACCGAACCGTTCTTCGATCCGCAGACTCACACCGACCGGGGCATCCCGTTCGAAGTGGTGCTCAACGGCATCGCCGCCGCCCTCAAGGATGGCGAGACGCAACTGGGCATCAGCAGCGGTTTGATCCTCAGCTTCCTGCGCCACCTCAGCGAAGACGAAGCGCAGAAAACCCTCGATCAGGCGCTGCCGTTCCGTGATGCGTTTGTCGCGGTCGGGCTCGACAGTTCCGAGATGGGCCATCCGCCGAGCAAGTTCAAACGTGTCTTCGATCGCGCCCGCGACGAAGGCTTCCTCACCGTCGCCCACGCCGGTGAAGAAGGCCCGCCGGAGTACATCTGGGAAGCCATCGACCTGCTGAAAATCCAGCGCATCGACCATGGCGTGCGCGCCATCGAAGACGAGCGCCTGATGCAGCGGATCATCGACGAGCAGATTCCGCTGACCGTGTGCCCGCTGTCGAACACCAAGCTCTGCGTGTTCGATCACATGTCGCAGCACAACATCCTCGACATGCTCGAGCGCGGCGTGAAGGTCACGGTGAACTCCGATGACCCGGCGTATTTCGGCGGGTACGTGACCGAGAACTTCCATGCGCTGCACGAGCATCTGGGCATGACCCAGGATCAGGCCAAGCGCCTGGCGCAGAACAGCCTGGATGCGCGGTTGGTGAAACCGTAAGCAACACCGCATCACCTGCATAACCCAATGTGGGAGCGAGCTTGCTCGCGAATACGGTGTGTCATCCAACGCAGATGTTGTTTGATACACCGCTTTCGCGAGCAAGCTCGCTCCCACAGTTTTGGTCAGCGTTAGCCTGTGACTTCGGTTTCAGTAAGCTCCTCAAGGGTCTTGCCCCGCGTCTCCATCCCGAACAGCCACACCACGCCCGCCGCAATCGCGAAGCAAGCCGCGCCCAGCGCGAACACTCCGCCCTGCCCGGTAATCGGGAACACCAGCCCGGTCACCAATGGCCCGAGCAGTGAGCCGACGCGGCCGATGGCTGAGGCGAATCCCGAGCCGGTTGCCCGTGCTGAAGTCGGATACAGCTCCGGCGTGTAGGTGTAGAGCACTGCCCACATGCCGAACAGAAAGAACTGCATCAACAATCCGGTGCCGATCAGCAGCGCCACGTTGCCGCCGAATACCGCACTCTGCCCATACAGAAACGCCATCACCCCGCCGCCGAGCAGGGTGACGATGCACACCGGTTTACGCCCCCAACGCTCGACCAGCCATGCCGCCATGAGGAAGCCGGGAATCCCGCCGAGCGAGATCAGCACCGTGTAATACACCGATTGCGTCACGGCGAAACCCGACTGCTGCAGCAATGCGCTGAGCCAGGAAGTCAGCCCGTAGAAACCCAGCAATGCGAAGAACCACAGACTCCAGATCATCGTCGTGCGCTGGCGATATTGCGGCGACCAGATCTGCTTGAGTGCCGAGAAGAAATTGCCCGGTGGCGTCACCGTGCGTGGCAAACGAACCGGTTCCGGCAAGGCTGCACCGCCCAGCGAAGCACGCACCCGCGCTTCAATGCCGTTCAACACTTTGTCCGCGTCGGCGTCGCGCCCGGCCTGTTCCAGCCATCGCGGTGACTCAGGGATGAAAAAGCGGATCGCCAGGACAAATACCGCAGGCACCGCCAGTACCAGGAAGATATCGCGCCAGCCAATCAGCGGCAGCAGGAAGTACGAGAGCACGCCCGCCGCGACAAAACCCAGCGGCCAGAAGCCGTCCATCAGGGCGATGTAGCGCCCGCGTCGTTGCGCCGGAATCAATTCCGACAGCATCGACTGTGCGATGGGAAACTCCATGCCCATGCCGATCCCCAGCAGGATGCGGAACAGCGTCAATGTCTCCACCGTCTGCGCTGTCGAACAGAGGTAACTGGCCACGCCCCACAACACGATGCTCCACTGAAACACCGGTTTGCGCCCGAAGCGGTCGGCGAGCATCCCTGACAACGACGCCCCCAGCACCATGCCGAAAAAGCTTGAGCTGGCGAGCAGGCCGGCTTGCGCACTGCTCAGGCCGAACTCGGCTTTGATCGAGCCGAGCAGGAAAGTCATCATCGCCAGATCCATGGAATCGAAGAAAAACGCCAGCGCAATGATGATGAAAATGACGCGGTGATAACCACTGAGCGGCAGCCGTTCCAGGCGCTCAGCCGCACTGAAGTGTTGTGTATTCATGTTGCGCTCCCCCATCCGAAAAATTCCCCGGATCGAGTGTGCGTGATGGTCATTCGGAGGTCGTACTGGATGCGACCTGTTCACAGTCGTGCGCGACGCTGCCCGCCAGCTCATTGCAGAGCAGCGCTCTAGAATGCTGTTTCCAGCTCGGTTTCCTTGGCAAAGCGATGGATTTCGCGCTGACCGGTGGCGGTCAACTGCAAGGCGCGGGAATCGTTGGGCAAGGTCAGCCAGCCGGACTGCATGAACAACTGCAACAGCGCCGCACCCAGTGAGCCGCCCATGTGCGGACGACGCTCGCTCCAGTCCGGGCAGGCGCAGGCGACCTGCACGTTGCGGTGGGCCAGGGCCTGGATGAACACACCGCGCTGCGCCAGTTGGGTGGAGCCTTTGTGCGTCACCACCACCCGCTGCTCAAGCTGTTCGATCCAGCCGGCATCGAGCAGGCGCTGATACAGGTCGGCCGCCAGGGTGCCGCCCAGATGGTCGTCGCAGAACCGCGCGCGCAACAGCGAAGACGGCGCCGCCTGCGGCCTGACCATCGGCGTGGTGCGTTTCAGCGCAGCGGGCACTTGCCGTGGCGCGCTGGCAATGGTGGCGCTGGCCAAAGCTTCGATCGCCGCGCCGATTTCCGGCGCTGCCAGGCGAAAGAAGCGTTTGCGCCCACGCATTTCGACGTTCAACAGCCCCCCTGCGGACAATCGCCCCAGATGCGCACTGGCCGACGACGGCGACAGTCCGGCCAGCAGCGCCAGCTCTTCGGCTTGCCGCGCCGAGCCATCCATCAACGCCCACATCATCGCGCTGCGCTTGGGGTCGGCCAGCAATGTCGCGATCTGGCTGATGCACGGTGCATGTTCCATATGTTCACTCCCTGTTGAATCGTATCGTCTACCGCTCGGAGACATCTTGGCCGCTTATAGGGCATCGGCCAACACGCGAATATCGCCCTGGATCGGAGCAAGGGATGCCACCGACACCAGCTGCTCCGGCACACAACCTGGCAGCAGAAGTTGCAACCGTCACCAAAAGCCGGCGACGCGTTACGGGGTCTGCGCGCCGGGTGTCAGTGCAGGCATGAGGCGGGCGCTAGTATAAGCGGGTTAAGCCAGACGTCCTGCGCCTGGGCCTGCGCAGGTGGCGATTGTTCCTGACAGAAATTTCTCTATTTGCCTGCGACTAATGATCGACTTTGAGAAAAGCGGGAAATTGACTACTCAATTCGGCGCAACGACTGGCGAGCATCTCCCTCAGCAGGTTCACCGGCTTACTCAATTGTGCGCGATGGGCGCACAACAGATTCAGCGGTGCGCGCTCACACAGCAGTTCCGGCATCAGCACTTTGAGGCGCCCGGCGAGCACATCGGTGCCGACGTCCAGCCAGGATTTGTAGGCAATGCCGGCACCGGCCAACGCCCATAGCCGTACTACGTCGGCGTCATCGCTGAAGCGGTCGCCACTCACGGTCAGGCCGACTTCGCGCTTGCCATCGTGAAAACTCCAGTGGTCGTGGACGCGGCTGCCGAGCATGTACAAAAGGCAGTTGTGCTGGGCCAGTTGTTCGAGCTGGCGCGGCTCGCCATGCCGGGCCAGATAGTCGGGAGATGCGCACAACACGCGGCGATTGTGCGGTGCGATGGGCAAGGCGATCAGGCTGGAATCCTCCGGCTCGCCATAGCGCAGGGCGATGTCCACCGGCTGCCGGAACAGGTCGGCGATGCGGTCGCCAAGCAGCAGGCGCACCGTCAGTTTCGGGTGTTCACGCTGGAACGCGTCGAGCCACGGCAGCAGCAGATTGCGGCCGAAGTCCGAGGGCGCCGAAAGCTGCAAAATCCCGCTGACCTGATCCTGACCGCTGGCGAGCAGTCGACGGCCTTCGTCGAGATTGCTCAGGGCGGCGCGGGCATATTCAAGGAAGCCTTCGCCCTCGGCGGTGAGGCGCAGGCTGCGGGTCGACCGCGCCAGCAGCCGCGCACCGAGTTGCTGCTCGATGCGCTTCAAGGCCGCGCTGGCCACCGCCGCGGACATGTCCATCACCCGTGCCGCCGCCGACAGGCTGCCCAGATCCGCCGCGCGGACAAACAACTGCAAATCATCAAAACGCAGCATGCGCAGTCTCGATTATCAAAAAAATATTGAAAGAGACTGCTCTTTTAGCCGGTTTTATCGCGCAGAGAAATAGCCAATGATGGCCTCCGACAAATTCATCCCGATTCTCTGGAGTCCGCGCATGTCACAGCCCTTTACCGCTATTGCTACTCTGACCGCCAAGCCCGGCCAGCAGGACGTTCTCGAACAGGCGCTGCGTGCCCTTGTCGAACCGAGCCGCGCCGAGCCGGGTTGTGGCCAGTACGACCTGCACCGCGACCTTGCCGATCCACAGGTTTTTTATGTCATCGAACAGTGGGCCAGTGACGAGATTCTTGAGGCGCACAACGCCAGCGCGCATTTTCAGAAGTTTCAGGCCAGCGCCGGCCACACCATCGAACACTTCCAGCTCAAGCGTCTCGGCGCGATTGCCTGATTACTCCTTCTATCAACTGTACGGAGCCACTTATGAAAGCCATTGCCTATTACGCGTCCCTGCCGATCAGCGACGCCAAGTCCCTGCAAGACATTGAACTGCCAGAACCGGTCGCCGGCCCGCGCGACCTCTTGGTGGAAGTCAAAGCCATCTCGGTCAACCCGGTCGACACCAAAGTGCGGCAGAACGTGGCGCCGGAAAACGGCGCGGCGAAAGTGCTGGGCTGGGACGTTGCCGGTGTGGTCAAGGCGGTCGGCAGCGACGTCACCCTGTTCAAGGCGGGCGACAAGGTGTTCTACGCCGGTTCGATTGCCCGGGCCGGTGGCAACAGCGAGTTGCACGTGGTCGATGAGCGCATCGTCGGCCACATGCCCAAGTCCCTCGGTTTTGCCGAAGCCGCTGCGCTGCCGCTGACCGCGATCACTGCGTGGGAATTGCTCTTCGAGCGCCTGCAAATCAGCGAGGGCAGCAATGATCAAGGCCAGAGCCTGCTGATCGTTGGTGCGGCGGGCGGCGTGGGCTCGATCCTGACCCAATTGGCCAAACAGTTGACCGGTCTGAAAGTGATCGGCACCGCTTCGCGCCCACAAACCCGTGACTGGGTCAGTGAACTCGGTGCCGATCTGGTCATCGATCACAGCCAGCCACTGAGCGAAGAATTGAAGCGCGCCGGCATCGACAGCGTGACCCACGTCGCCAGCCTGACCCAGACCGACCAGCATCTGGCGCAACTGGTCGAAGCCCTCGCACCGCAAGGCAAGCTGGCGCTGATCGACGATCCGAAGTCCCTCGACATCAGCCTGCTCAAGCGCAAGAGCCTGTCGCTGCATTGGGAGTTCATGTACACCCGCTCGCTGTTCGAAACGCCGGACATGATTGAACAGCACAAGCTGCTCAACCGCGTCGCCGAGCTGATTGACGCCGGCACTTTGAAAACGACTTTGGGCGAGCACTTCGGCGCGATCAACGCGGCCAACTTGCGCCGTGCCCATGAGCTGCTGGAAAGCGGCAAGGCCAAGGGGAAAATTGTTTTAGAAGGTTTCTAAAAAAATAAAGCCTCGCAAACGCTCATGATGCCAGAGCGGTTGCGGGGCTTTTTGCCGTCAGTCGGTTGCTTGACCCTTGTCACAATTGCGCGGGTATCGAGGTCTACAATCGAAGCCTCTGCGATACATCTTTTACGCAAGGGAGGTCAGCAATGAAGATCCTGATAAAAGAAGTGGCAAAGTCTCAATGGCAGGTGCGCCTGGACCAGCACGTCGTGACCTTTCGCAGTGAAGCCGAGGCTCTGGCCTTCACTCGCACCCTCGAAGCGCGACTCTGCGCGCCCCACCGGATCCCCGAACCCAGCCAGCAGCGCGCCGCCGGCTGAGTTCCAAAGTCGAGCGTTCAGACCTGGGCTTGCGCCAGCGCCCGGGCATTCTGCAAGCGCCGGGTGAGCAGCGCGACGCTCACCACCAGCAAACCACACAGGCTGATGACCATGGCCATCGGCACGGCGCTGCCATCGTGCAACACCCCCACCAACGCGGCGGCACCGGCGGCGATGCTGAATTGCAGGCAACCGAGCATCGCCGACGCACTGCCGGCGCGGGCGCCCTGACCGTTCATTGCGCAAGCCGAGGCGTTGGGAATGATGCAGCCGAGGCTGGCAATGCAGATGAACAGCGGAATCAGCAACGGCCACAATGCCTCTGGACGCATCGCGCTCACCGCCAGCAACGTCAGCCCGGCGAGGAAGTACACCCACACCGCGCGCACCAGCAAAAATGCCGGACCACGCTTGGCCAGCAGACGCGCATTGACCTGCGCCACCAGAATGAAGCCCGCCGCGTTGGTGCCGAACAGCCAGCCGAAGTGCTCGGCGGGTACACCGTAGAGCTTGATGAACACAAACGGTGAACCGGCGATGTAAGCGAACATGCCGGCGATGGCGATGCCGCCGGTCAGGGCGTGGCCGAGGTAGACCGAATCCTTGACCAGTCGCCCGTACTGGCGCAATGCACCGGACAACGGCTGACGCGGCACGTGGGCCGGCATGCTTTCCGGCAGCCCCAATGCCACCGCCAGACCCGCCGCCGCACTGAATCCGGTGAGCACCAGAAAGATCGACTGCCAACCCGTGGTGTTGACCAGCAGACCACCGAGCATCGGCGCCAGAATCGGCGCCAGGCCCATCACCAGCATCAGTTGCGAAAACACCTTCGCCGAGCCCACCGCGTCGCACTTGTCGGCAACCACCGCACGGGAAATCACCATGCCCGCACAACCACCGAGTGCCTGGACGAAGCGCGCGCCGATCAACCATTCCAGACTTGGCGCGTAGGCGCAGGCTAGTGACGCCAGGGTGAACAGAGCAACGCCGCTGAGCAGCGGAAGCCGCCGGCCGAAACGATCGGAAATCGGCCCGTAAGCCAATTGGCCCAGGGACAGACCGAGGAAATACGCCGCCAGCGTCAGCTGGACATGCTGCTCATCGGTGCCGAACGCCAGCGCCATGGCCGGAAAGGCAGGCAAATAGAAGTCGATCGCCAAAGGACCGAAGGCGCTCAAGGCGCCGAGTATCAAAATCGTGCGGAAGTTCATCAGGCATCCAGGTGGGCAAGTCGCAGCCCGACAGTCTAGCCGCGCCCGGACGCCTTGAACATTCCGATAGCTCGCTAACGATCAATTTCAGACGAGCTTCACCTCATAACCCTCTTCGCGAATCGCTTCGATCACCTGGTCGGCACTCAGCGCGCTTTCGACGCCGACTTCCCTGGCAGCCAGATCGACGCGCACACTGGCAGCCGGATCCAGGGCCTGCACCGCAGTGGTGATGGTTTTGACGCAATGACCGCAGGACATGCCTTGAACGTTGAACACTTGCATGGGAAGACTCCTTTGAGTGAGGTTGTCGGCAGTCTCGAGCTTGCCACGATGGCAAGGTCAAGTTCTGCGAAAAACTGCCGGGCTGGCATTCGGCGCCGTGCTCGGCCAAGCTGCGTGCATCAATGACTCGAATTCAGGAGGTTCAGCCATGCGCTGGTCAGCTTTGAGCCTGTTTGGCTTGCTCAGCCTTTTCGCCGCCGTCCCGCAGGTGCAAGCCGCCGGCGAGGATTACGCGGTTCTGATCATTTCCCGCGAGCGCCTTGAAGTGGCGACCTCGTGCGAAATCGGCGTGTACATCCAGGACCAGCTCTCGGCGCGCCTGTTCCAGGAACAGAGCACGTCGTTCAACCTGCCGCCGGGCAAGGTTTCGCTGCGCTTGAAACTGCTGCCGGGCCAGGCGCCGGGTTGCAATCCAGGCATGCTCGCACCGGGCTCGCAGGAAGTCGTGCTGCATGCCGGTGATGTGCTGAAGTTCCGCCTGGCGATGAATGCCGAAGGCGTGTACCTGAAACCTGCAGGCCTGGGTTATTGAGCAACCGCCTCGACCTGTGGGAGCGAGCCTGCTCGCGAAAGCGCCGGGTCAGCCAACATGATTGCTGAATGATGCACCGCATTCGCGAGCAGGCTCGCTCCCACAAGAATGGTGCTTGACCTTGCCCGCATGGCAAGGTTGATCCTGTAGACATCCACTACAGGGAGCGCGACCGATGTCCGAATCCACCACTTTCGATCTGCCGATTGCCGGCATGACCTGCGCCAGTTGCGCCGGGCGTGTCGAGCGGGCGCTGCGCAAGGTCAGCGGCGCCAGTGCCGTCAGCGTCAACCTCGCCACCGAACAGGCCCGGGTGCAGGCACCCGGCGACAGCCTGCCGGCGCTGATGCAAGCCGTGGAGCGCGCCGGTTACAGCGTGCCCCGGCAAACCGTCGAATTGAGCATCGACGGCATGACCTGCGCGTCCTGCGTCGGTCGCGTCGAACGCGCCCTGAGCAAAGTCCCAAGCGTGAGCAGCGTCAGCGTCAATCTGGCCAATGAACGTGCGCACCTCGAATTGCTCGGCCAGGTCGATACGCAAACCCTGCTCGCCGCGGTGAGCAAGGCCGGTTACTCGGCCAGCGTCTGGCAAGCTGAACGGCCACAGTCCGATGACCAGCAAAAACGCCTGCACCGTGAGCGCTGGGCATTGATCTGCGCGATCGCCCTCGCTCTTCCGCTGGTGTTGCCTATGTTGCTGCAGCCGTTCGGCATTCACTGGATGCTCCCGGCCTGGGTGCAATTCGCCCTCGCCACCCCCGTGCAATTCATCTTCGGCGCACGCTTTTATGTGGCGGCGTGGAAAGCCGTGCGCGCCGGCGCCGGCAACATGGACCTGCTCGTCGCCCTCGGCACCAGCGCCGGTTATGGCCTGAGTATCTATGAATGGGCCAGCGCCGCCGGACGCATGCCGCATCTGTATTTCGAGGCCTCGGCGGTGGTCATCGCTTTGGTGTTGCTCGGCAAATATCTCGAAAGCCGCGCCAAACGCCAGACCGCCAGCGCCATTCGCGCTCTCGAAGCGTTGCGGCCGGAGCGGGCGATTCAAGTTATCGACGGGCGTGAGCAAGACGTTGCGATCAGCGCCCTGCGCCTCGACGATCTGGTGCTGGTCAAACCCGGCGAACGCTTCCCGGTGGATGGCGAAGTCGTCGAAGGCCAGAGCCACGCCGACGAAGCGCTGATCAGCGGCGAAAGCCTGCCAGTGCCGAAACAACCGGGCGACAAGGTCACCGGCGGCGCGATCAACGGCGAAGGTCGTTTGCTGGTGCGCACCCAGGCGCTCGGCGCGGAAACCGTGCTGGCGCGGATCATTCGTCTGGTCGAGGACGCGCAAGCGGCGAAAGCGCCGATCCAGAAACTGGTAGACAAGGTCAGCCAGATCTTCGTGCCGACCGTGTTGCTGATCGCCCTGGCCACGCTGATTGGCTGGTTGTTGTACGGCGCACCGCTGGAAACTGCGGTGATCAATGCCGTCGCCGTGCTGGTGATCGCCTGCCCGTGCGCCCTCGGCCTCGCCACTCCGACGGCGATCATGGCCGGCACCGGCGTAGCGGCGCGCCACGGCATTCTGATCAAGGACGCCGAGGCGCTGGAGCGTGCCCACGAAGTCAGCACGGTGGTATTCGACAAGACCGGCACGCTGACCTCGGGGACGCCGCGTATCGCGCACTTCAGCGCGGTCGATGGTGACGAAAATAATCTGCTGACCTTGGCCGGTGCGTTGCAGCGCGGCAGCGAGCATCCTTTGGCCAAAGCAGTGCTGGATGCAGCCGCCGAACGCGGTTTGAACGTGCCCGACGTCAGCGACAGCCAGGCGCTGACCGGACGCGGCATCGCCGGCACGCTGGATGGCCGGCGCCTGGCGCTGGGCAATCGGCGGATGCTCGACGAAAGCGCCTTGAGTGGCGGTGAATTGAGCACATCCGCCGAAGCGTGGGAACGCGAAGGTCGGACACTGTCGTGGCTGATTGAACAAAGTCCTCAGCCGAAGGTGCTGGGCCTGTTCGCCTTCGGTGACACGCTGAAACCCGGCGCTCTGCAAGCGGTGCAACAACTCGCCGCGCGGGATATCCAGAGCCACCTGCTGACCGGCGACAATCGCGGCAGCGCACGGGTGGTGGCCGAGGCTCTGGGCATCCAAAATGTCCACGCCGAAGTGCTGCCCGCCGACAAAGCCGCGACTGTCGCCGAGCTGAAGAAAAACGGCGTGGTCGCCATGGTCGGCGATGGCATCAACGACGCCCCGGCCCTCGCCGCCGCCGACATCGGCATCGCCATGGGCGGCGGCACCGACGTCGCCATGCATGCGGCCGGTATCACCTTGATGCGCGGCGATCCGCGACTGGTGCCGGCAGCGCTGGAGATCAGCCGCAAGACCTACGCGAAGATTCGCCAGAACCTGTTCTGGGCCTTTGTCTACAACCTGATCGGCATTCCGCTGGCGGTGTTCGGCTTCCTCAATCCGGTGCTGGCCGGCGCGGCGATGGCGCTGTCGAGCGTCAGCGTGGTGAGCAATGCGTTACTGTTGAAAACCTGGAAACCCAAGGACCTGGAGGAACACCGATGAACATCGGCCAAGCGGCCCGACAAAGTGGCCTGAGCGCAAAAATGATTCGCTATTACGAGTCGATTGGCCTGCTCAAAGCAGCCAATCGCACCGACAGCGGCTATCGCGTGTATGGCAGCGATGACCTGCACACGCTGGCGTTCATCAAGCGCTCGCGGGACTTGGGCTTTTCTTTGGAGGAGGTCGGCAAGCTGCTGACCCTCTGGCAGGATCGCCAGCGTGCCAGCGCCGATGTGAAAGCACTGGCGCGCCAGCACATCGATGAGCTGAATCAGAAGATCCGCGAGCTCGGCGAGCTGCGTGACACCCTGCAGGATCTGGTCGAGCACTGCAGCGGTGATCACCGCCCGGATTGCCCGATCCTCAAGGAGCTGGCGTCGGGCTGCTGCGCGCAACCCGCCCGCGCCTGATCCGCAACAGCGTCACCACGCACAGGGTGCCGAGGGGAATGCCGTGGAACAGCATGACCACGGCCCCCGGCGTCCACCACGCGTAGAACGGCGCGGCGACCAGCATGCCGATGCCGAATCCGGTCATCTGCAGCAAGGTCAGCACGCTGAAAATCGGCAGGCGCAAAGCCGCAGGTTCCCGTTGCAAACGGGACATCAGGCTGACTTCGGACACGCCATCGCCGAGCCCCGCCGGCAAGGCGAACAGCAGCAGGCCCACGAGACTGTGCTGCTGGAACATCAGAATGAACCCGCAGGACATCAGCGCCACGCCGCAGAAAAATCGTCTTTCGAGGTGGCTGTTCTCCGAGCCCTTGAGGTGACTGGCGATGCGCGCGCCGAGCAGTTTGCCGCTGGCCCATACCGCAAGCGCCAAGCCCAGCGTGGTGCTTGCGGCCTCGGGCGTCAGCAGTTTCGAAATGATCGGGAAGCCGACGTTGTGCGCGGCGCTGCCCAAGGTATCGGCCATGGTCACCGCAAGCATGGCCGCGACCACAGGCGCCGAACGCAGGCCCTGCCGCAGCGCAAACCATTCACCACGCTCCGGCTGTTCGCTGACATCGGTTTTTTCGAAACACAGCGGCATGATCAGCAGCGCCGCGAGCAGATAGGTCAGCGCGTTGAGGGCGAAGACCGTTTCAAAACCGAAAGCAGCCACCAGCAACCCCGACACCAGACTGCCGCCGACCATGGCGGCTGAAGAGGCTGAGGTGATCCAGGCATTGGCCTTGAGCAACTGCGCCGGCGCGATCAAGCGCGGCAATTGGCTGTTGAGGCCGATGGCGAACATCGAATTGCCCAAGCCGAGGCCGAAGGCAATGAAGGGCAACAGCCATGCCTGCTGACTCGCCGGTGTGATCAACAGCAGCGCCAGCAGTGCAGCGCGCAACAGATCGAAAGCAATCAGCGACGCGCGGCCCTGCCAGCGCCGGTAGAAGCGTGTGCCGATCAGACTGGCGAAGATTCCGCCACCGACACGGCTGGCAAGGAAAATGCCGACGCTCATGGCGCTGTTGCTCAGCAGGTAGACGTAGGTGGCCAGCGCGACCATGTTGAGGAAGGCGCCGAAATCGGAGATCAGCCGGGCGGTTACGATCAGGTGGGTGTTGCGTGGGGTGATCACATTCAGTCCTTGAGTGTGGTTGGAGCGCTGGACAGTAGACGCGAATAAGCCAGGATCCGAAAGCCCCCTCACCCTAGCCCTCTCCCAAAGGGAGAGGGGACTGATTGGGGGATATTTGGGAGATACACCGACCTGAACGTTTTTCTTTGAATCCATAATCGACTCGGTTTTTTCAGGTCGATGTATGGCTAAAGACACCTCGGTCGGCCCCCTCTCCCTCCGGGAGAGGGACCGATTGGGGGATATATGGGAAATACACCGACCTGAACGTTTTTCTTTGAATCCATGATCGACTCGGTTTTTTCAGGTCGATGTATGGCTAAAGACACCTCGGTCGGCCCCCTCTCCCTCCGGGAGAGGGCTGGGGTGAGGGTGCTTTTTGACTCAAACAAAAAACCCGGCCGGAGCCGGGTTTTTCATCACGCGATCACTGCATCCACGGCGGTGGAGGCGGCTCTTCGGGTTTGCCTTTCGGCGCGTCGTCCGCCGCGCGAATGGCTTGCTTGCGTTCCTCGTCGAGGCGCGCCGCTTCGATTTCGCGCAGCACCCCGCCAACATCGGCCAGGTCCTCCGGATCGTCGAACTCGCCGGTCAGCACACTGTTCGGGTGCAAGGTGCCGGCTTCGTACAACGCCCACATTTCCTTGGCATATTTGGTCTTCTTCAATTCCGGCGCGAAACGGCCGAAGTACGAAGCCATGTTGCCAACGTCACGCTCGAGCATGCTGAACGCGTGGTTGTTACCCGCAGCGTCGACTGCCTGGGGCAGGTCGATGATGACCGGGCCGGTCGGGGTCAGCAGCACGTTGAACTCGGAGAGGTCACCGTGCACCAGACCGGTACACAACATCAGCACGATCTGCGAAATCAGGAACGCGTGATATTCGCGCGCCTGATCCGGCTCTAGTACCACGTCGTTCAGCCGTGGCGCGGCGTCGCCGAATTCGTCGGCCACCAGCTCCATCAACAGCACGCCGTCGAGGAAGTCATAGGGTTTGGGCACTCGCACACCGGCGCCGGCCAGACGGAAAAGCGCCGCCACTTCAGCGTTCTGCCAGGCGTCTTCGGTCTCTTTGCGACCGAACTTGGACCCCTTCGCCATGGCCCGCGCCTGACGGCTGTTACGAACCTTGCGGCCTTCCTGATACTCGGCTGCCTGGCGGAAACTGCGTTTATTCGCCTCCTTGTAGACCTTGGCGCAACGTAACTGATTGCCGCAGCGCACTACATAAACAGCTGCCTCTTTGCCACTCATCAGTGGGCGCAGCACTTCGTCGACCAGACCGTCCTCGATCAGGGGTTCAATGCGTTTTGGAGTCTTCATCAGCTTTTATTGTGGGTCCTTTATTACCAAACACGCGAATGTCACTCGTTATACGGCAATCCTCGCCCGACGGGGAGGGGTTGCCGACCTGTGAACCTTGAGGATGCACACACTGTGCCGGATCAATCGCAGCGACCCGGGCGAATCATAGCCGAGACCGTGGCATTGATTGGTATCGGCCGGCAAGGGCATTTGCGACAGAATCTGACATGGTCGGTGAACTTCTGTTGCCCTCACCCCAGCCCTCTCCCAGAGGGAGAGGGGGCCGACTGCGGTGTCTCCCGTAATACATCGACCTGAGAGACCGCAGCGCTTCTGGTTTGAATCGCTGCTTTGGATTCGGTGAAGGGCGCTCAGGTCGGCGTCGATTTCAAGCATCCCCCAATCAGTCCCCTCTCCCTTTGGGAGAGGGTTAGGCTGAGGGGCTTTTTCAGCGTTCAATGATCGCGGTGACACCCTGCCCGCCCGCTGCACAGATCGAAATCAACCCTCGCCCCTTGCCCGCCGCATCCAGCAGCTTGGCCAGATTCGCGACAATCCGCCCGCCCGTCGCAGCAAACGGGTGCCCCGCCGCCAGCGAACTGCCTTTCACATTGAGCCGACTGCGATCAATCGAACCCAGCGGCGCGTCGAGCCCCAAGCGGGTTTTGCAATATTCCGGATCTTCCCAGGCCTTGAGCGTGCACAAGACCTGCGCGGCGAACGCTTCGTGGATTTCGTAGTAATCAAAATCCTGCAAGGTCAGGCCGTTGCGCGCCAGCAAGCGTGGCACGGCGTACACCGGCGCCATCAGCAGGCCCTCGGCACCGTTGACGAAATCCACCGCCGCCGCCTCGCCGTCGCGCAGATAAGCGAGGATCGGCAAGCCGCGCGCTTTGGCCCATTCCTCACTTCCCAGCAACACCACCGAAGCGCCATCGGTGAGCGGCGTGGAATTGCCGGCCGTCAGCGTGCCCTTGGCGCTTTTCTCGAAGGCCGGTTTCAGCGTGGCGAGTTTTTCCAAGGTCAGGTCCGGGCGCAGATTGTTGTCGCGGGTCAGGCCAAGAAACGGCGTCATCAGATCGTTGTACCAGCCTTCGCTGTAGGAAGCAGCGAGTTTGTGGTGGCTTTCGAGGGCCAGTTGATCCTGTTCTTCGCGGGGGATATTCCAGGTCTGCGCCATCAGCTCACAGTGCTCGCCCATGGACAGGCCAGTGCGTGGCTCGCCGTTGCGCGGGAATTCGGGAATCAGATGCCGGGGGCGCAACTGCAAAAGGGTTTTCAGCTTGTCGCCGGTGCTCTTGGCGCGGTTGGCCTGTAGAAGAATCCTGCGCAGGCCTTCGCTGACGCTGATCGGCGCGTCGGAAGTGGTGTCGACGCCGCCGGCAATCCCGCAGTCGATCTGGCCGAGGGCGATTTTGTTGGCCACCAGCAACGCCGCTTCCAGACCAGTGCCGCAGGCTTGCTGAATGTCATAGGCCGGCGTCGCTGGAGACAGGCGCGAGCCGAGCACGCATTCGCGGGTCAGGTTCATATCCCGTGACAATTTAAGCACCGCGCCCGCCACCACTTCGCCGATGCGCTGGCCATGCAGGTTGTAGCGTTCGATCAGGCCTTCCAGCGCGGCGGTGAGCATCGCCTGATTGCTGGCGGTGGCGTACGGCCCGTTGGAGCGGGCGAAGGGAATGCGGTTACCGCCGATGATCGCGACGCGGCGCAGCTGGGTCATGAAAAGCTCCTGTTCCAAATGGTCGAATTTGCACATCCCTGTGGGAGCGAGCCTGCTCGCGAAGAGGCCGGCACATTCAGCCACTTCAGCGTCTGATACAGCGCCTTCGCGAGCAGGCTCGCTCCCACATGAACCGCATTAATCTGCAAGACCTGCTAAACCTGAATGTTCCAGCGTAGGCCTTATTGCGCCGATCGAACGATTGATTGCCGTAGGCAGTCCACACTTTGAACCCCAACTTCTGGAGAGCGTTCCATGTCTGACCGCTATATCGACTTCGCCAACTCATCCTTCGGCCATCGTCTGGTCGGGGCCTTGGGCCTGCCGTCGCCGGTGCGGCTGGAACGCTGGCAGGCGGGGCGTCTGCGGCCGATCGAGGGCGCCCTGTTGCTCGGTGGCGGACCGCTGGCCGAACGGATCAGCGTGTTTGCCAACCGCTTGACCGATGCGATCTACAGCTACGGCACCGACCCCTCGCTGGCCACTGCATGGATCCCCGGCCACGGTCCGAAACTCAAAGCGGTGGTGTTCGACGCCAGCGCTCTGCAGCACACCGACCAGCTCAAGCAACTGCGCGAATTCTTCCAGCCATTGATGAAGAAGCTCGACCATAGCGCGCATCTGGTCATCCTCGGCCGCGCTCCGGAAAGCCTGGGTGATCCGTTCGCCTCCAGCGTGCAGCGAGCACTTGAAGGCTTCTCGCGCTCACTGGCCAAGGAACTGCGCGGCGGTGGCACCTTGCAGCTGATCTACGTCGGCGAAGGTGCCGAAGATCAACTGGAAGGCCCGCTGCGATTTTTCCTCTCGCCGAAAAGCGCATTCGTTTCCGGCCAGGTGATTCGCCTGTCCGCGTGCGCCACGCCAGTCACCGACTGGACCCGCCCGCTGGCCGGGCGCAAGGCGTTGGTCACCGGTGCTGCACGCGGCATCGGCGCGTCGATTGCTGAAACCCTGGCCCGTGATGGCGCCGAGGTGATCCTCCTCGACGTACCGCCAGCCAAGACCGACCTCGAGGCCCTTGCCGCGCGCCTCGGCGGCCGTGCGATCACCCTCGATATCTGCGCCGATGACGCCGCCGCGCAATTGATCGAACAGCTGCCCGACGGCCTCGACATCCTCGTGCACAACGCTGGCATCACTCGTGACAAGACCCTGGCCAACATGACCCCGGAATTCTGGGACGCGGTGCTGGCCGTCAACCTCAACGCGCCGCAAGTGCTGACCAAGGCGCTGCTCGACAGCGGCACCCTGCGCGACAACGCACGGGTGGTCCTGCTCGCCTCGATCAGCGGCATCGCCGGCAATCGAGGGCAGACCAACTACGCGGCGAGCAAGGCTGGCCTGATCGGTCTGGCCCAGGCATGGGCGCCGACATTGCTGGAACGCGGGATCAGCATCAACGCCGTCGCCCCGGGTTTTATCGAGACGCAAATGACTGCGCACATTCCGTTCGGCCTGCGCGAAGCCGGGCGGCGCATGAGTTCGCTGGGCCAGGGTGGCTTGCCGCAAGACGTCGCCGAAGCCGTGGCGTGGCTGGCGCAACCGGGCACGGGCGCGTTCACCGGGCAGGCGTTGCGGGTCTGTGGGCAAAGCGTTCTGGGGGCTTGAGCATGAGCATCGAATGGCACACGCTGGATCGCGAACCGAGTCTGCCCGCGCTGTACTCGCGCGCAGCGACGCGACGCAAAATCACCGGTACGCAACTGCCCGACAGCGGCCTGCGCTGCTCGGTCGATATCGACGGCAAACGGCTGGCGGCCTATCGCAAGGTCTGCGACTTCGTCGATGACGGCCTGCTGCCGCCGACCTATCCACACATCCTCGCCTTCGCCTTGCAGATGCAATTGCTCACGGCCAGGGACTTTCCGTTCCCGCTGCTGGGACTGATTCACCTGAGCAACCGCATCCGCGTGCTGCGGCCAATGGGCGCGATCAGTCGCGCGCAAGTCAGCGTGCGTGTGCACAACCTGCAACCACATGCCAAGGGCGCGACGTTCGATCTGTTGACCACCCTCGACGATCAGCTCGGGCCGCTGTGGGAAGCCGAAAGCCGGATGCTCTGTCGCGGGGTAAAACTCGAGGGCGAGGCGCTGGCACAGGACTGGCAGCCGTCGCAGGATTTGCTTGAGGTGACGCGCTGGACTGCACCGGCCGATATCGGTCGCCAGTATGCGAAAGTCTCCGGCGACTACAACCCGATTCACCTCAGTGCGGCGAGCGCCAAACTGTTCGGTTTTCCCACCGCGATTGCCCATGGACTGTGGAACAAGGCACGGACACTGGCGGCACTCTCCGATCACCTGCCCAAAGCCAACCTGGAAATCGCCGTGCACTTTCGCAAACCGGTGCGCCTGCCCAGTGAAGTGACATTGCTGGCCAGTGCCGCAGGCTCCAGCGGTGAGTTGCGCCTGATCGGTGCCGGCGACCTGGAACATATGGTCGGTCAATGGCAACCGATCGCCTGATCTGGCGGGGCGGAAAAACCCGTTAATTGTGTATATATCACTTAAGTTTTTCCGCGCCCTGCCCGCCGCTTTGGAAAAAACCGAGCCTTGAATTTCAAGGCTTTTTTTTGCGCGTTTATTACTTGGGTACTAGTCCTTCGGCATTGCGCCGGCCCCTCTACATAAAGGGGTTAATACCAACTTGAGAATGGTGAAAAACCTGCCCTCGACTGAGATTACAGCCACGGACGAGGCATCGCCGACGACAGATCGGCGGGCCATCGAAGGCAACGTAACGTTGTGACAGGTGCAGGAATCTCAATCATGAAAACTCAAGTGATGTGGTCCAAATCGGCAATCGCGCTGGCACTGATTCTTTCTGTGGGACTCGTCGGCTGCAGCAGCGGCGGTGGCGGTCATCGCAGCAGTTCGGGCAGCTCGACGGCGGACGGCACGGCGGGCACCGATGGCAGCGGTGGCGCGGGCGGCGGGACCGGCGGGACCGGCGGCGATACTGCCGGCACCGGCGGCACAGGTGGCACTGGTGGCGATACCGCAGGCACTGGTGGAACCGGTGGCACTGGTGGAACTGGCGGTGGCACCGATCCGACCAACCCAACCAATCCGACAGACCCGACCGATCCCACCAACCCGACCAATCCCGCTGCACCTTCGCTGGTGACCACAACACTTGTTCAGGAAGTCGGCAAAACCGTCAGCGGTGTCGGCGATGGCATCGGCCAGATTGGCGATTCGCTGAGCACTGTTCCGGTCGCTGGCGGCATCGTCCAAAGCGTGGCCAACACCACCGGCAACGTGGTCAGCACCTTGGGCGATGGCGTCACTGATGGCATCGGCAAACTGGCCACTGACCCCAATGGCCTGACCACCACCGTGGCCTCGCTTGGCGGCGCGGTTTCCGATGTTGGCGACGGCGTGTCGGACCTCAGCGTCAAACTGAACACAACGACCCGTAGCGTTCCCGTCGTGGGCGGTGTAGTCACCCGGGTGGCGCCGCTGGTCGATGGCATCGGTGAAAAAGTCACCATGCTTGGCGACACCCTCAACACCTCACTGACCAGCGGCCCGACCAGCCAGTTGACCAACAAGGTCGGCAGCGGTCTGGTGCCGGTGATCGCCATGGTTGAAAGCACCACCGGCAAACTCGGCGTAACCACGGGGCTGGGTAATCCGCTCAAAGGAACGATTGCGCACGTCGGCGCAACGGTGAACAGCCTCGGCGGCAAAGTTACCGACGCAGGCGCCGGCAATGCCCTGACCAACACCCTCGGCGGCGCCCTGAGCAACACCGGCACCGCGGTCGGCAAAGCGGGCGGCCTGGTGTCCAATGGCACTGGCTCGGGTACTGGCGGCATCGGTGGCGGGCTTGGCGGCACCGGTCTGCTGCAAACCGTGGGTGGTGCGGTGGTCAACGTCGGCAGCGGTCTGAATGCCGGCAGCACCAGCGGCGTGGTCAGTGCCGGCGGCGTCACCGCTGGCGGGCTGGGCACCACGATTGCGTCGATCAACACCGTACTCGGCGGCTCGGGCACCCCGATCACTGCAACCACGTCGCCGCTGGCCAGTGTCGGCGCCGCAGTCGGTGCGGGCCTCAATCCGGTCACCAGCGCGGTCACCACTGTCACTCAACAGGTCGGCGCCGCTACCGGTCTCAGCACTCCGGTCGCTGGTCTTACAAATCAGGTGGGCGCCGCCGTCGGCAATCTCGGCGGAGCGATTGCCGCCACCAACAATCCGGTCACCACTGCTGTCGGCGGTCTGGTTACCAACGTCGGCGGCACCGTGGCAGCGGTCGGTGGTCTGGTCAACGGCGGCACTGCCACTGGCGGCACAACTGGCGGTCTGGGCGGGGTACTCGGTGGCCTGACCGGGGCGTTGAGCGGCACTCAACGCTAAATTGCACCTGGCCGATTCGACGGCCTTACCTACAGCGCCTACGCTTGGTTGAGGGCGGAAGATTCCCACGAGTCTTCCGCCTTTTTTCTAAGGAAAAACTTGCCCTGTGCTGTGTTCTGACCATGGAGTGTCCTATGCGCGTACTGGCATCCCTGCTGTGCCTGAGCCTCAGTTCCGCTGCCCTCGCCGACACCTTGCCCAGCTTTCTCAACAGTAACGAAACCATCCGCAACCTCCCCGTACCCAACCTGCCCGCCGACGCCTATCGGCCGAGCGCAGCGCCGCTGCAAGTGCCGGACCCGGGTGCGACCGCCGCACAGCCATTGCTGATGGAAACCAAGGTCAACCTGAAGACCGTGCAGATCGAAGGCGGCACGATCTACCCGCTCAACGAACTGGCGGAAATCTACAAGCCCCTGATCGGCCGCCAGGCCAGCCTTGCCGAACTGATCGAAGCCACGCGCAACATCACCCGCCGCTATCAGCAGGATGGCTATCTGTTGTCCTACGCGTTCCTGCCGCAACAGAACTTCGATGACGGCGTGGCCCGCGTGGTACTGGTCGAGGGCTACGTGCGCGATATCCAGATGCAAGGCGACATCGGCGGGGTCAAAGGCCTGCTCGACGAACTCGCCGCGAAAATCCAGGCCGAACGCCCGCTGACGCGCAAGACCTTCGAGCGCTACACCACGCTGATGAGCCGCATTCCCGGGGTAACCATTCAAGCGCAAGTGCCACCGCCCGGCACCACCGATGGCGCGACCACCCTGGTTGCCCAGGCCAGTCGCAAACCGTTCACCAGCACCCTGAGCACCACCGAAGACAACCGTAACGGCCCGCAAGCGTTGCTCGGCATCAGCAGCAATTCGCAGACCTCGATGGGCGAACAGTTGAGCCTCAGCGGCCTGTTTCCACCGGGCGACGACAAAGAGCATTACTACCGTCTCGACTACAGCCAGTTCCTCGATACCGAAGGCACGCAACTCAACGTCTCGGCCTCGCGTTACCGCGCCGACCCGGACACCGAAGTGCTGGTGGGCGGTGGCGGACGCCTGAGTACCCATCGCGAGAACGACCGCTACTCGATCGGCTTCAGCACGCCCCTGATCGCCTCCGCCAACGAACTGCTGACCGCCGGCTCGCGCTTATACGCGGTCGACGACAAGACGCGCTACGACGGCATCAACTTTCCCTTCAGCACCGAACTACGCACCGACGTCCGCGCCCTGGCTTTCGAAGGCGACTGGCGCAAAGCCGACGCCCGCCAACTGCGCATCCTCAGTGCCGGCGTCTACCAGGGCTTCGACAGCCTTGGCGCACACACCAACTACGACGACATCGACCTGGATTTCTTCCGCGTCAGACTGTCCGGCGTGCAGAGCGACAAGTTTCTCGACAACTGGCAAGGCGTGCTCTCGGCGGCGCTGTACTGGAGCGATGACACCCTGCCCGACAGCGAGCGAGCAGTGTTCGGCGGGCAGAACTTCGGCCGTGGCTACCCGGACGACCAGGCCTCGGGCGACAAGGGTTGGGGCGTGGCCTACGAGGTCAACTACAGCTTCAATCGCGACGGCAACTGGGTGCGCATCCTGCAACCCTACGTGGTGCTCGACCGCTCGCGCAGCTGGTTCAACCAACTGCCGGTGCAGGCCAACAACCTGTCATCCACCGCGCTCGGACTGAGGTTCGGCGATGCCAAGTACTACAACGTCGCCCTGGAAGTGGCCAAGGCGATGTCAGAGGAAGCGCTGGACACGTTGAATCGCAAGCCTCGGTACAGCATCAGTTTCAGTTATCAGTTGTGATGGCCGAGCGGTTGTCAGTCAGGATTTTTTTGACTGACGCACCGCCTTCGCGAGCAGGCTCGCTCCCACAGATTCGGCGGTGTTCACGGTTTCTCAGTACAACCGCCGTCCCTGTGGGAGCGAGCCTGCTCGCGAAAGGGTGCGGCTATTCAACCGATTTATCGCAGCACTTAAACCAGCCGTTTAAACACACGCCCCGCTACCTCGCAACAACCCACAAATCCTTGCGCCTTTGCCTACGGCTACGCCAGAATCCGCCGGCTTGTGCGCCTGGGGCGCGGGTTCTATCGTTTGCCTGCCACTGCTCATCAGTGGTCGGGTTTAGTCGCCCGCTTGTCCACGACGCACAGGTTCCTGTCAGCCAGGTATTGCATACCTGCACTTGATGGTGGCTGTGCGCAGGGCGCCTTCGGGCGCGCCGATTTCGTGGCTCATCGGTCGACTAACCTGCGTGCAGCTGCCTCCCTTTCGTTTAGTCGCGAACGGGTTGCGGCCCTACTCCATCAGGAGACTGAGCCCGTGAAAAAGATAACGCCCGATCCACCCCTTGCCGATCCGACTTTCGCCGACCCGCTCCTCGAAGCGCAAAAACTCAAGGAAGCCGCCGACCGCGCCATCGATTACTACCTCAACCCCCGCCTCATCAAAGACCCTGCCGCACCGCGCAAACCCAGCACCCTGTTCATCGTCGACCCGGCTGCGGACAACGAAACCCTGTTGGTGCATGCCTGCGAATCACTGGCCTCGGCAAGCATCATGGCCAGCGACCTCGCCGGATTTATCGATGGACCGCAGCGCAGCTCCCTGTTGGGAATACAGCAGGTGATCATGCTGGGCGAACTGGCGGTCAACCGCGTACTGGACAGGCTTGTGCCGGAGTGACAAGAGCTAGAGGCTGGTTGCGCAGGTGGTGAGTCAGGCAGAGCCTTTTTGGCTGGCTGACCGCCTTCGCTGGCAAGCCAGCTCCCACAGGATTGATGTACATCAGGAAGAAAATGGTGGGCTGGCAGGCCGCCTTCGCGAGCAGGCTCGCTCCCACAGTTTGAATCGAGTACATCAGCGAGAAACAGGTCGGCTGGCTGGCCGCCTTCGCTGGCAAGCCAGCTCCCACAGGATTGATGTACATCAGGAAGAAATTGGTCGGCTGGCAGGCCGCCTTCGCGAGCAGGCTCGTTCCCACAGAACAGCAAAATCAAAATCAAAATCAAAAGATCGCAGCCTTCGGCAGCTCCTACACGATGAGCGTTAGCTCGAGTACCGCTTTTGATCTTGATCCACGGGCGACGTCGGAAGGCTGAGTGGAGGGATTGATCCGGGCGTGGGAGCGCAGCGACCGTCTGGCGCAGCCAGACACAGCGGAAGGAGGTGCAGCGAAGCAAACCGTAGCCGCTGCGCCCGGATCAGTCACGGAGCGAAGGAACCCGAGCCTGCGAGGGCCGAACGCAGGAGCAAGCCTTTTCGGTTACCTTTTTGGCGTTTGAAAAAGGTGACCCGCCGTAAGGGCGGAACCGTAATCAGCCACCCCCGCAGCAACGGATATTCACCCAAAACCCCACCAACACGGTCGGCCCAAAGGCCGCCGAGTTCACCCAGCCTGAACCCGAGGCTTGGGAAACAGATTATCCAGGGTCTCCAACAACCGAACGTGATAAATCGGCTTGCGAAACAGATCCAGCACCTGCAACCGCAACATATCGCTGACATCCTCCATATCCGCATGCCCCGACATCACAATCACCGGCAAATGCTCCCGCGACGTATGCTCACGCAGCCGCCTGATCAACGACATGCCCGACTCCTCGGGCATGCGCAAATCAGTAATCACCAAAGCAATATCCGGATGCCGGGTCAACAGATGCAACGCCAGCTTCACCGACGTCGCGGTATGACAGGTAAACCCCTCCCCCTCCAGCAACTCCGCCAACTCCAGCAACGCGTCTTCTTCATCGTCAACCAGAAGCAACTGTTGGCGCGGCAGCGAGGGAGAATTCATGGGCAGCCCCGAAATACTGAAAGTAAATCTCAGTGTAGCGCGCCGTTGGCCAGACGCGACCGGCACTTCAATCAGGGCGTCTGCACCGGAGCCGTCTGCGCGGTGCCACCGAGCGACACCAGGATACTGTTGAAAATCGCCAGTACCTTCGCGCCAACCGGTGTCACAAACACCACAACCACCACGGCAACCATCGCCACGACAATCGCATATTCGATGGCAGAGGCACCGTCACTGCTAGCCAGAAATGCTCGTACCCGCGTCAGCAAATAATCAAGCAGCATGGACATTCTCCTCGCGCCGACATGGTCGGACGCTGGCAAACGGAGGTCCTGTCAATGCCTGGGCGCACCTGTCACTTACGCACAGACACCGAACAGGAAGAAGAGATAGCCATCAAGTGGTCGGACGCACTTGCGCTGTACCGCCCAGCGAGGTCAGTACCGAGTTGAATATCGCGAGTACCTTCGCGCCGATCGGCGTCACGAACACGACGACAACAACTGCCACCATCGCCACCACAATCGCATACTCAATCGCTGAAGCACCCTCTTCGCTGCGGGCAAACGCGCGAGCCCTGGCGAGCAGATAATCGAAAGTTACACCAAACATAGCTCCACTCCTTCGCGCCTCTGGCGCCGACATCACCACCGCGGCAAGGTTCCACCGGGCCACTTGAGCATTGTCAACAAACCCCCACCCAACAACTGTAAGAACGCATTAATCACAAAGCATTAATGCCAATGTGTCTCGGCCACTTCCTGCCGTTAATTGGCCGGGACTCATACTTTTGGTGGGTTATTTTGCCTGTCATTAATGGCGCTTTTGCTTGGATCAGCTAGCTTGGAAATAGCGAAATAGTTGCATGTTCATAGCTGCCGAATGAGTAAGCCCTTCACAAGCAGATGCCGTCGGTTGTGCAGCAGGAAAGGGAGAGCCGTCATGAACAGTCGCGTCACCATGAGCCTCGCCGCGTTGCTGTTGCTCGGTGCGGTTTTTGTCGGTTACTGGGGGCTGGTGCTCAGTCGTCAGCCGGCCCCAGTCGCCGAGGCACCCGTCGCCCCTGCGACCAGCGTTGAACAGACTGTCGCGATTGCCGAAGACCAGACCCGCCAACCGGTGGTGGTGGTGCTCCACGATGTAGCGCCGTTCACGCCGTTGACCGCCGCCGATGTGACCGTGGAAAAACTGCGCAGCGCACCGGCCGGCAGCCTGACCAGCATCGAACAAGCAGTCGGCCGCACGCCTTGGCGCCACCTCAGCGCCGGCACCTGGCTGAATGACGAAAGCTTCCAGGCCGGCGGAGCGCTGGCGCGGATGATTCGCCGCGACGAGCGCGCACTGACCGTGGCCGTCGATGAAGTGATCGGTGCCGCCGGACAGTTGCTGCCGGGCGATTACGTTGATGTGCTGCTGTATCTGCGCGAGGACGCGAGCAATCTGCAGCAGTCGGCGCAGATCGCCGTTCCCGCCCTGCGCGTGCTCGGGATCGGTGATCAGTACGGCCTGACCAACGACGGCCAACCGACGACGCCCAGCCTCAGCGCCGAAGAAAAAATCAAACAGGACCAACGCCGGATTACAGCACGCACTGTGGTGCTGGCGGTGCCGGAACAACTGCTCAGCCGCCTGATGCTCGCCACTCAAGTCGGCACCTTGCGTCTCGCGGTGCGCAGCAGCGAAGAACAACGGCTGGCCAAATACTGGGCCGGCGAAGCGCAATCGCCCGCGCACCTGGATCGCGCCAACAGCCAGCTCTTCCAGTTCACTCAACTCGCTCTGGGCAGCGCGCAAAGAGCACCTGCCACCGCCAGTACCGGCGCGGCGCCCAGGCCTGCGGTGGAAATCATTCGCGGCAACCAGATCAGCCAACAAACCCCATGACTGCGCAAGGACTCACGTGCATGCAGAGTCGACTCAGACCGACATTGAAACCGGCGCTCCGGGCCTTGCTGTTGTTGGGATTGACGATGGATACCGCCCTCGCGGCGGTGGGCAATTGCTCGGCACTGCCGCGCCTGCCCTCGGTGATCGAGATCGGTGAAGGCTTCCAGCAGGACATGCAGTCACCTGTGGCAATCACTCGGCTGGCAGTGGGCGACCCGAAAATTGCCGACGTGCATGCCAATGGCGGTTCGTCCTTTCTGCTCACGGGCGTCGGCCCCGGCGCAACCAGCCTGATGGTCTGGACCGCGTGTTCGGCGCAGCCGCAGCAAGCCATGGTCTTCGTCCAGGGCGCGGCGACCACGGCGCTGACCAGCAGCGTGCCGTCCGACGATCCGACCCTGCCATCGCAGGTGCAGACCGACATTCGCTTCGTCGAAGTCAGCCGCACCAAACTCAAGGAAGCCACGGCGTCGCTGATCGGCACGCGCGGCAATTTCCTGTTCGGCTCGCCCGGCACGCTGCCACCAATCGACGGCGTACCGCAGCCGCGCCTGCCGGTGGATAACTCGCTGTTCAATTTCTCCTGGGTCGGCGGCAAGACCATGGCGATCATCAATGCCCTGGAAACCAGCGGTTTCGCCTACACCCTGGCGCGGCCGAGTCTGGTGGCACTGAACGGACAGAGTGCGAGCTTCCTGGCCGGCGGGGAAATCCCGATTCCGGTGCCCAGTTCCGGCAGCGACAGCGTGTCGATCGAGTACAAGGAATTCGGCATCCGCCTGACCCTGACGCCAACCATCATCGGCCGCGATCGCATCGCGCTGAAGGTCGCCCCGGAGGTCAGCGAACTGGATTTTGCCAACGCGGTGAACATCGCCGGCACCACCGTTCCGGCGCTGACCATTCGCCGCACCGACACCAGCGTGTCGCTGGGTGATGGCGAAAGTTTTGTCATCAGCGGTTTGATCAGCACCACCAACAGCTCGCAGGTGAACAAGTTTCCCGGCCTTGGCGACATTCCCATCCTCGGCGCGTTCTTCAAGGGTTCGCAGATCAAGCGCGAAGAGCGCGAACTGCTGATGATCGTCACCCCGCACCTGGTCCAGCCACTGGCGGCGGACGCGCGACTGCCGTCGTTGCCGGGAGAGAAACTGCGCAATTACGACCCGAATTTCTATCGCATGTTCTTCCTCGAGAACGGCAACTTCGACAAGCGCAGCGGGTTGTCGCAATGAACCAGAATCTCAGTCAGACCTTCCTCGCCATCACCCGCAACAGCACCGATCTGGAATGGCTGCAAAGCGCCCTCGCGCCACTCGGCCAGGTCATCAGCGCCGGTGCCGGCAGCCTCGACGAATTGCTCGCACTGGTCGATGTAACGTTCGCCAGTCTGGTCTTCGTCGGTCTCGACCGCGAGCACGTCGTGGCGCAGAGCGCGCTGATCGAAGGTGCGCTGGAAGCCAAGCCGATGCTGGCGATTGTTGCGCTCGGTGACGGCATGGACAATCAGCTTGTGCTCAATGCGATGCGCGCCGGTGCGCGGGATTTTGTCGCCTATGGCTCGCGTTCCAGCGAAGTCGCCGGGCTGGTGCGGCGCTTGGGCAAACGCCTGCCCGCCGTCACTCCCAACACCCAGCTCGGCGGGCTTACCGTTCTGTACGGTGTGCAAGGCGCGTCGGACGGCGCCTTGATCGCCAATCACATGGCCATGGTCGTGCAGAAAAGCGGCCAGCAAACCCTGCTGCTCGACCTCGGTCTGCCGCGTGGCGACAGTCTGGCGCTGTTGGGTCTGGAGAGTTCGTTTCACTTCGGCGACGCCCTGCGTCATTTGCGCCGGCTCGACGCGACGCTGATCGACAGCGCTTTCACCAGCGCCGAGCACGGCCTGCGAATTCTTGCTTACGCCAACAGCGACGAGCCGCTGGAATCCACCAGTGCCGCCGAGCTGTACATGCTCCTCAGCGCCCTGCGCCAGCACTTCCAGCACATTGTCGTGAACCTCACCGGGCAGGCCGACAGTGAGGCGTTGCGCACCTTCGTCAGCCATTGCGACAAACTGCTGTGGTACACCGACCAGAACGTCCTCAACTGCCGACGCAACCTCGCCGTGCTCAACCAGTGGCGCGAGAAAGGCATGAAACTCGAGCATGGGCGCTTGCTGATCGATCGCTACCTGAGCAACGTCGCGCCGGATGCCGAAACCCTGGGCAAGACCTTCAATCTGGAAGTCATCGCCGTGCTGGCCTTCAGTCCCGACGTGCGCCTGAACGCGAAAAACCAGGGCGTCAGCCTTTTCGAACTGGCGCCCCGGGAAAAACTCACCCAGAGCCTGCGCGCCCTCGGCGAGCGTCTGGCCAAGCGTTCCGAAGGCCTGAGCAAACCGAAAGTCACCTGGTTCGACCGTCTGCGAGGCCACTCATGAGCGCAGAAAAACTCTTTGGCGCGACGCCACGCGGAGCGATCGGCAACAGCGATCACGAAGGCCTGAAACTAGTCCTGCACCGCTACATCATCGACGCCATCGAGGAGTCAGGAAAAAATCTGCTGGAAGGTTCACGCCAGCAACTGGCGCAGTTCGTCACCGACAAGGTCGCCGAATACATCGCGCGCTTGCACCTGGCGATCTCGCGCTACGAGATGGAGCGCCTCGGCGAGGAAATCGTCGACGAACTCACCGGATTCGGCCCACTGGAAGTCCTGCTGCGCGACCCGTCGGTGACGGAGATTCTGGTCAACGGCCCGCACCGGGTGTTCATCGAGCGCGACGGCGTACTGCATCAGAGCGATCTGCGTTTTATCGACGCGCATCACGTCGAGCGGGTCATGCAGCGCATTCTTGCGCCGCTCGGGCGCCGCCTCGATGAGTCCTCGCCGATGGTTGATGCGCGCCTGCCCGATGGCAGCCGGGTCAACGCGATCATCCCGCCGATCGCCCTCGACGGCCCGTGCCTGTCGATCCGCAAGTTCCGCAAGGACATGCTCAAGAGCACCGACCTGATGGCGATGCAGACCATCGATCTGGCGATTTTCGAATTCCTGCAGAACGCCGTGGGCAGGCGCTGCAACATCCTCATCAGTGGCGGCACCGGCACCGGCAAGACCACGCTGCTGAACATCCTCAGCCAGTTGATCAACCCGCACGAACGGCTGGTGACCATCGAAGACGTCGCCGAGCTGCAACTCGGCCATCCGCATGTGGTGCGTCTGGAAACCCGTCCCCCCAACGCTGAGGGTCATGGCGAGGTCAAGGCCAGCGACCTGATTCGCAACGCCCTGCGCATGCGTCCCGACCGGATCATTCTTGGCGAGATCCGAGGCGTCGAAGTGGTCGACGTGCTCACCGCAATGAACACCGGCCACGACGGTTCGATGAGCACCGTGCACGCCAACAATGCCCAGGATGCGCTGCTGCGTCTGGAGACGCTGGTGGGCCTGACCGGGCGCTCGATTGCCGAACGCACCTTGCGCCAGATGATCTGCGCCGCCCTCGACGTGATTATTCAACTGACACGCATGCCCGATGGCCGGCGCTGCGTCAGCGAAGTGGTGGAAGTGGTCGGCATTCGCGAGGATGTCTACGTCACCAACACCCTGTTCCGCCTCGACCGTCGCACGGGCTTTGGCTTTGTGCGCGAAGCGGTCAACCCGGCCGGCGACAAGCTGCGCCACGACGCTCACCTGGGCTGACGGCGAGGAGCACGCAGATGCTGGGACCGATCATTCTTATCGCCATCTGCCTGATGCTGCTCGGGCTGTCGATCTATCTGTTCCTGCAAGGCCTGCGCAAGACCGCGACGGAAAAGGTTCTCAACCGACTCGCCGCCGGGCAACCGCAACTGGTCGTCGAGCAGACCAGATGGGTGGGACTGGAACGCATGTTTCTACGTGCGGGACTGGGTTGGCTGAGCGAACGTCTCGGACAATGGCTGAGCCTGTGGGCAGCAGCGATGGCAGCAGGATTTTTAACCGCGAGCTGGGGCGGGCTGGTGCTCATGCTGATTGCACCACCCGTTGCATTGCGGCTGTTCATCGCCGTCCGCTACCGCCGACGGATCCGCCGCATGATCGAACAACTGCCGCAACTGCTCGACTACACGGTGCGCAGTCTCAAGTCCGGGCGCACGCTGAGCGATGCGGTGCTGGGCGGCATCGAGGCCAGTGAAGACCCCTTGAAAGCGGCCATGGGCCGGGTGCAGCGCAACGTGCAACTGGGGGTGAACCTCCCCGATGCGGTCAACGATTTTGCCGAACTCTACGAGCAGGACGAACTGCGCATGTTCGCCCTCGGCCTGAAGGTCAATCATCGCTACGGCGGCAATGCCAGTGAGCTGCTGGAGAACCTGATCAAACTGATCCGCGAGCGCGACCAGGGCGCGCGGCAGTTGCGCGCGCTGACTGGGGAAACGCGCATGACCGCTTGGGTTTTGGGTTTGCTGCCGCTGATTCTGGTGAGCTACTTCATGCTGACCAACCCCGGCTACATGCTCGGCATGTGGCACGACGAAAGCGGCCAGACCATGCTGCTCAGCGCCGCCGCGTTGCAGGTGCTGGGCAGTCTGGCGCTGTGGCGCATGTTGCGGAGCGTTTGAAATGGTCTGGCTCGCGGCGTTGCTGTTGCTGCTCGGTTCGCTGTTATTGCTGGGCAATCACCTGCTCACCGAGCGCCGCCGCGTGCGACAGGTGCATCAGCGCTTGCACGGCCAATTGGTCCGGGAAAACCGCTTCGGCCACTGGCTGCGCGCGCTGGGCAACAGCCGTTTCGGCCGGGGCTCGGTGAGCATCGACAGCGAAACCCAGACCCTGCTCGGCCGCCTCGGCTGGCGCCGCGCCAACGAACGCGCGCTCTTTGCCGCCTGCCAGATCGGCACGCCGCTGCTCGCCCTGGGGCTGGCGATCTTTTTGCAGGAAGTGTTTTTTCCACAGACCAGCCACCGCTGGATGGCGCCGATGTTTGCTGCGGGCGGCGGCTATCTATTGCCCAAACGCCTGCTCGCCTACGCCGCCGCCCGCCGGCAGAAAACCATCTCCGTGGAAATCTCCACGTTCATTCCACTGCTGCGCATCCTCTTCGAATCCGGCATGGCGGTTGAACAAGCCCTGCGCGTGCTCAGCGTCGAAGCGCAGAAACTGCTGCCGGAGCTGACCAGCGAACTGCGCCTGATCCTCAGCCGCGTCGACTCGGGTCTGGAGTTGGGGCAGGAACTGAACAAGACGGCGGTGATGCTCGCGGTGGACGAATTCACTGACACCTGCGTGATCCTTCAACAACTGATCCACCAGGGCGGCGGCGCGATGAAATCACTGCTGGCGCTCAAGCAATTACTGGACGACCGACGCCTGACCCGGCTGCAGGAATACATCTCGAAAATGTCGGCGAAGATGTCGGTGGTGATGATGCTGTTTCTGTTTCCCGCCCTGCTGATCGTACTGGCCGGCCCGGGCTTCACCGCCATTGCCCGCGCCTTCGCAAACTGACCTTGGCTCATGGAGAGCGTTGATGAAAGTACTGATAGTCATGGCAAGTCTGTTGCTGCTCAGCGGTTGCGCCACGGACGGCCAGGCGCCGTGGACCTCGCTGCTGTCGCCGTCCAGTTGCAGCAAACTGACCTCGGAGCAGGAGCTGTCGCTGAACCTCGCCGATGATCTGGCCAGCGACGGCAAGCTCCACGCCAGCCTCGCCAACCTGCAAAGCCTGCCGGACAACCTCAGCGAAGTGCGCCTGCGCAAAGCCAAGGTTTATCGCCTGCTCGGTCGCAGCGAAGCCGAGCCGCTCTACCGCAGCCTGCTCGGCGGCTGCCTCACCGCCCAGGCCGAACACGGCCTCGGCCAGGTCTACGCCGCCCGTGGCGACAACGGCCAGGCCCAGGCCCACCTGCAACGCGCCGCCCGCCTGGCGCCCACCGACGAAAAAATCCGCAATGACCTCGGCGTGGTCTACCTCAACCAACTGCGCCTCAACGAAGCCAGATTCGAATTCCTCACCGCCATCGAACTGAGCCAGAACAATCAACTGGCGACGCTGAACATGGTGACCCTGCTGCTCTACCAGAACGATTGGCCACAAGCCGCGGAAATCGTCAGCCGCTCGAAACTGACCCCGGAACAATTCACCGAAGCGCAGCAACGCGCAGAAAAACTCAAAGCCCCGGCCAACGCCAAAGCCACACCCGGCGACCGCGTCGCCGCCTTCATCGACCCGCTACCGCCGACGCTCGAATAAGGAGACAGCCATGAACATCCGCCAAGGCCTGTGCTACCTGACCCTGCTCACCCTGCCCCTCAGCGCCCACGCCATCGACACCGGCCCCGCTTCAGCGCAGCAGCAGGAAACCGAAGGCTGGCTGGTCCTGCAAAGCCGCAACAAAGCCGCCTCACCCAAACCGCAAAGCGCCACCGCCACCGAACGTGAACTGGCGATGCAGCGCTGGCTGAAGAAATACCAGTACGAGATCCCGGATTTTTACGATCCGGATGCGGGCGGGAAGATCGAGAGCAAGAATTAGTCTGGTGGTGCCCTTGAAGGCCCCTTCGCGAGCAGGCTCGCTCCCACAGTCGACCGCGTGCTTGCTGTGGGAGCGAGCCTGCTCGCGAAGAACGATAACGCGGTCGCAGGTCAGGTCCGCGGATCAACCCGATCCAGCGCCCGGTTCACCGCCAGCTCGGCCAGCATGACAATCTGCTGAATCGCCAACGCCGTGCTGCGCTGGAAACCGCTCAACTCGCCTGCGAAATTGCTCGCCATCGCACTCGCTGACGCCAGCGACTCACAGGCATGCGCCAACAGGCTTTCGGTATCGACATTGGGCACCACCATGAACAGCGTGCTGGGCGGGTGCGGTTTTGCGGGTTCAGGGCAGAGATAGAAATCGAGCGCACGTTTTATCGCTTCGCGGTTTTTCACCAGATCGTCGGCGCGCATGGCGTCTCCGAGCGGGGTGGTGGGGGGTGGGGGTGGGTCTGGGATCAGTTTGTCCATTGAAACGGCTCTCCGAAATCTGCGGTGCGACCCAATGCCATTCTCACGGGGCAAAAGGTGGCAACTGTATGCGGGGTGAGAATACCGGTTATGGACACCCGGCCAGACCGAAGTCTGCCCGCACACAGCCGCCATGACACATTGCAGACAGCGGACAAGCTGGCGGCGATTATGCGTGCACAGATACTGGATGACCATAAGTAGCAGGGTTCTCACACCCGATCGCCGAAGGTTCGACGACAGCCAGAGACTAGTGACCCGACGTCCGACGGACAACCTGAAAACCTTGTGGGAAGGTTCTGGCAAATCAGACACAGATTTAAACAATCAAAACCAAAAGCACCCTCACCCTAGCCCTCTCCCAAGGGAGAGGGGACCGACCGAGTTGTTTGGGCGAAGTACACCGACCTGAAATACCGAGTCGAACACAGATTTTGAAGCAGATCAAAAGCACCCCTCACCCTAGCCCTCTCCCAGAGGGAGAGGGGACCGACCGAGTTGTTTGGGCGAAGTATGCCGACCTGAGATACCGAGTCGAACACAGATTTTGAAGCAGATCAAAAGCACCCTCACCCTAGCCCTTTCCCAGAGGAGAGGGGACCGACCGAGTTGTTTGGGCGAAGTACACCGACCTGAAATACCGAGTCGAACACAGATTTTGAAGCAGATCAAAAGCACCCTCACCCTAGCCCTCTCCCAGAGGGAGAGGGGACCGAGTTGTTTGGGTCAGGTATGCCGACCTGAGATACCGAGTCGAATGCAAATTTTGAACAACCCGCAAATCGGCTCCCTCTCCCTCGGGAGAGGGCTGGGCGGGCGGCGTTCCGATGAGGGGCGAATCCAGCGCAAAACAAAAGCCAGACACCGCATGCTTTTCACCACTCAAAACAATGAGCGCAAGCTCGAGTAGCTTTTGATCTTGATCTGGGAGCCCGTCGGCAGGCTGAGCGGAGGGATTGATCCGGGCGTGGGAGCGCAGCGACCGTCTGGCGCAGCCAGACACAGCGGAAGGAGGTGCAGCGAAGCAAACCGTAGCCGCTGCGCCCGGATCGATCCCGCAGCGAAGGAACCCCGAGCCCCAGCGAGCGGGCCGAACGTCAGGGCGAAGACCTTTTGGTTCCTTTTGGGGCGTTTGCCAAAAGGGACTCGCCGTAAGGGCGAAACCCTAAGAAGCCGTTACCGCAGCAACGGATATTCACCGATTAATGCGCCGTAACCCGCTGCCGCCCAGCAGACCCACTGGGCGACAAAGCCAAAGCCAACTGCGTCCGATTATGCATATGCGTCAACCGCAACACCTGCGACACATACAACTTCACCGTGTTCTCGGTAATCCCCAACTCACAGGCAATCTGATAGTTGGTCTGCCCCTTGCCCACCAACCGCGCCACATCCAACTGCCGGGGCGACAATTGACTGAACACCGCCGGCATCTCCACGGACTCAGGCTCACCATCACCCAGCGCCGGCGCAGGCGAGCGCCGCACTTTGTCCAGATCCTGATAAAGGTCATCGATCGACTCGGACAAAAACTGCAACTTCTGATTCAGATGCCCCAGATGCAGATTCTTCTGCCGTTCCTGCAAGGCCAGCTCCTGGCGCTGCACGCCTTCGAGCAACTCTGCCAGATCAATCGGCTTCTGATAGTAATCGGCAATCCCCGCACGCAACGCCTTGATCACATCCTGCTTGTCAGCGCGCCCGGTGAGCATGATCGCTTCGAACACCCGCTGCTTGCCGGCCAGCCGCTGCAACGCCTGGATCAACTCGATGCCATCCATATCCGGCATGTGCAAATCGCTCAGCACCAGACCGATGTTCGGGTCCGCCCTGAACAGCTCGATGGCTTCAAGACTGGAGTCGCACGGCACGCAACGGTAGCCACTGCTCTCAAGAAACTCACAGAGTTCTTCGACGATCAGCGGCTGATCATCGACCACCAGGATTTTTACCGAATTAGGCTTGTTCACGAACCACTCCATTGCTCGGGCCAACGCTGACGATTCCTGCACTTTGGTGGCGTATTCACCTGCGTTGAAAGTAGACCCACTTTCCTACTATGTACATAGGACTAGTGGCACCCCGCGATCAGGTGATCCAGTACAGCGAAAGCACTACACCTACCCACACGAACGGCGCAAATGGCAGCTTTTTTGACTTGTCCGGGGCGATATGGCGTAAAAGCTCTCTAAGCCATTGACCCATATGGGGCCAGACTTTTGGCGCGAGCAGCAGCCAAAGTACGCTGGCCACACCCGCGCCGATAAACGCACCAAGAACAAACACGCCGTTCGTCGCAAGACCCAGGGCTGTCATTAATTTCACATCACCAGCGCCCATGCGACCGAGGAAATAACCCGGCAGCGTCAGTAGCAAAGCGATCAGACAAGCCCAGCCGCCCTGCCCCGCATCGGCGCCCAGCCAGGTGCTGCCGGTCGCCAGCAACCAGACCAGCGCCAGCGCGCCCACGCCCAAGGTCAACAGGTTGGAAATTCGCCGCTGGCGGGCATCTTGCGCGGCGCAGATCGCCAGCCAGATCAGAACAAGGGAAATCTGCATCTGCAAAAGCCGTCCGTTTTGCCTGAATGATTCTATGCTGATACTACGCAGTGACTGTCAGGGTAGACGCACGCATGAAAAACGGCTTTCGCAGGTCGCAAAAAGGTGCGGTGGCGATCGAGTTCGCCTTGGTGTTCATCATCTTTTTCGCGGTGTTCTACGCACTGGTCAGCTACGGTCTGCCCTTCGTGATGATGCAATCGTTCAACCAGGCCACTGCCGAAGCGGTGCGCCGCAGCGTTGCGGTCGACCCGACCACGCCGAACTATTCGACGGTGGTGGTCAACACCGCCAATGCCGCGCTGACCCAGCAACTGCAATGGCTGCCCTCGGCACTCAATCTGGTCGTCGGAACGGACACCAGCTCAGCGTACGACGCGGGTACCGGAACCCTCACCGTCAGCGTCAATTACCCGGTAAGCAAGCTCAATCAGATCATGCCGTTTCTGGTGCTCCCGGGCATTGGCACGGTGCCCAATCTGCCCACGCACCTGACCGCGCGCTCGAGCCTGCAATTTTGACCGCCGGCGATAAGCTTTTAGGGCGCTTGCTCAAGCGCGCCCCCGTCGCAGCCCACGACTTGCCGGACCACCTCGGCGCGCCGCCGATCGGCCTGCATTTTTATCTGGATGGCAACGGCGATGTGTTGCAGATCGCCGGCCCGCTGCGGCATTTGCTCGCCCAGCACAAACCCCAGGGTCAGCCGCTGCCGCTCCGCGCCTATCTGCTGCCGCACAGTCTGCTGACCATCGAAGGTCAGCCGAGGGACTGGCAGGGGCAACTCCTCGATCTCGACTTTTCCGGACTCAATGGTCAGCCGCTGCACCTGCGCGGCTGGGTGCAGCCGCTGGAGGATGGCTGGCGATTGCAGATGCTCGACATCGCCGACCTGTTGCTCGAACGTCAGCAAGCGCGCGACCGCGACGCCTGCCAGGCCCTTGCCGCGCAGGTTAGCGATCGTCTGCGCACGTGCAGCCTGACGCGTCTGCCGACGGTACTCGGCGAACAATTGCAGGCCATCGCCCAGCGCTGGCACATCCCCTGCCTCGCCGTGGCGTTACTGGATGAACAGGCCCAGGGCTGGCAGATTCATCAACAGTTTCGTGGCCACGACGCCCCGCAATTGTGGGAGGACGGCCAGCCGCTGGGCACGCCGCTGGACAGCCTCAACGGCAGCGCGCCGCAACGCCTCGCCGGCCCGCATCGCCGTTATGAACACTCGCGACTGCAGGCCACGTTCGGCAACACCAACGGTTTCGCTGTGCCCTACAGCAATGACCAGGGCGTGGTCGCCTGGCTGCTCTGTGGGTTTTATACGGTCGACAACGTGGCGCCATGGCTGACCGATCGTGACTGGCTAACCCTGGCCGGCGCGCTGGCCGGGCCGCTGCTCAGCCGCTTGCGCGAGCAGCGCCATGTGCAATCGATGGAGCGCCTGGATTCACTGCAAAACCTGCTCGGCACTGGCTGGTGGGAAATCACTGCCGAAGAGCAGATTGCACTGGCGCCGACGCTGGCCTCGGCACTGAATCTCAGCGATCGCCTGCTGCCGGTAGGAGACTGGCTGTCGCTGTTTCATCCCGCCGACCGCGACGAGTTGCGCAGCCGTTTGCGCGCCCTGCAACTGCAAGGAGAAGCGCTGGCCCTGAGCGTGCGTCTGCACCGCGCGGAGGTCGGCGCAACCGCGACGTGGTATCGGATTCAGGGCCAGGTCAGCGGCACCGGTGAGCATCGGCGTCTGGTCGGGTTCATGCTCGACATCAGCGACATCCAGAATCAACAACAGCGCGCCGCTGCCGCCCATGCGCGACTGGACAATCTTATCGCCAGTTCGCCGGCGGTGATCTACGTGCAGCGCTATGCAGAAGGCGCGCTGATCCCGGCGTTTTTCAGCGCCAGCCTGCAACCCTTGCTGGGCTGGACGCTGGAAGATTGCGATGCAGCAACACTGGTCGAGCGCGTGCATCCCGACGACCGCGAACTGTATTTCCAGCGCAACCGTCAGTTGCTGCGCGAAGGTTCGGTGCGTGCGCGTTATCGCCTGCGTGACAGCCGTGGCGATTACCACTGGCTGCTCGATGAAGCGAAACTGCTGCGCAACGATCTCGGCCTGCCGGTCGAGGCGGTGGGCCTGTGGCTGGATGTCACCGACGCGACGCTTGCCGCCGAGCAGGTGCGGCAAAGCGAAGAGCGCTACCGGATTCTGGTCGAGGACTCGCCGGCGATGATCTGCCGTTATCGCCCTGACCTGACGCTGATCTTTGGCAACCGACCGTTGGCGACTTATCTGGAATGCACCCCGGAACAACTGCCCGGGGTTGATCTGGGTGGCTGGATGTCCGATGAACAGCGCGCAGCGTTCGTTCAGCGCTTGAGCCAACTGACGCCGCAACAGCCAGTGAGTACAGCGCAAATCAGCCTGCAATTGCCCGGACGCGAACACGCCTGGTGGGTCTGGTCGGATCGCGGCGTGTTCGATGAGCAGGGACAGTTGATCGAAGTGCAAGCGGTTGGCCGCGACAACACCGAGGTGCGCCGCTCGCAACAGCAACTCACCCAAAGCGCGAAAATGGCCACCCTCGGCGAAATGGCCACCGGCCTCGCCCACGAAATCAATCAGCCTTTGAATGTGATGCGCATGGCCATCGTCAACGTGCTCAAGCGCCTCGGCAACGGTGATGTGCAGGTCGATTATCTGACCGACAAACTCAAGCGTATTGACGCTCAGGTACAACGGGCGGCGAAGGTGGTCGACCACATGCGTGTGTTCGGCCGGCGCTCGGAAATCGAGCAACAGCTGTTCAACCCGGCCCAGGCCATCGAGGGCACCCTGTCGCTGCTGGCCGAAGGCATGCGCGGCAAAGGTGTCGATCTGCGCATCAGCGCGACCGGCTTCGAGGCGCAGGTGCGTGGTTACGTCGATCAGTTGGAGCAGGTGCTGATCAATCTGATGGTCAATGCCCGCGACGCCCTGCTGGGCAAGCGCGACAACAACCCGGGGTTCAAGCCATGGATTTCGATCTACGCCGAGCGTGACGAGGAAAGCGTGCGGCTGTGGGTCGAGGATAATGGCGGCGGTATCGATCCGCGTTTGCTCGAGCGGATTTTCGAGCCGTTCTTCACCACCAAACCGATCGGCGTCGGAACTGGTCTGGGCCTGTCGGTGAGCTACGGCATCATCGCCAACATGGGCGGGCAATTGAGCGTGCGCAACTCTACGGAGGGCGCACGGTTCTGCATCGAATTGCCGATCGCAACGGACGATCAGATCACCAGGTAAGCCTTGCCGGTCTGCCCGCAGGTCATGTTGGCGCCCACCTCGGTGTTCATCAGGTTGATGCCCAGCCCCTTCAGCAGATTGTTCAGCAGCGGGTCGAGTAAGGGGCTGATCAAACCAGTGACCACCGGCAGCAAGCGGTTAGTGACATCGCTGATCAACGAAGCCACACCGCTGACGATAGCGCCCAGCGGATTGCTGCCCACGGGTTTGTAGACGATCAGGTTGATGCCCGACAGGGTGTTCGCAAGGCTGCCGACGATGTTGCTGGTCGGCGCGGCGGGCAGCAGGCTCGGCGGCAGTTTCAGGTTGGCCGGGGTGGCGAACGGCGCGGTGCTGGAAAACAGCAGGTTTTGCGTGGTTTGCGCGACGCTGGTGTCGAGTTTGATGGCGATGCCGCCGGCGCCGTATTGAACATGCGAGGAAGCATCGCAACTGCCGATGCCGAGAATCTTGTGGCAAGTGATGATGCCGAGATCGACCAGCGGCAACGGCACCACCGTTGGTTCGGCGACTGAAGAGAACGCCGTGACCGGATCGATCTTGCCGAGCTTGAGATCAGCCAGTGAGGTCGTGGTGGTGGCGGTCAGGCTTTTGCTGCCGGTGTCGCCGGTCGGGCAACGGTAATCGGTGACATAGCTTTTCGCACCGCCGGCATCCAGCGCAATGTCGATTTGCGGCGACGGTAGCAGTTTCGGATCGAGCTGTTCGCAACCGGCGCCCAGCAGGCAGAAAACTGAATTGAGCGTGTCCACCAGGTTCAGGCTCAACAGCGCATTGAGCGTCGGCGTCAGCGTACCGACCAGGCCCAGCACCGCATTGGTCAACCCTGTCACCCCGTTCAACGCCGGCAAATTCACCGACAACAGCGTGCGCACCTGCGCAGTGCGCACATAAATCCGGTCCGGTCCCAACGGATCGGCCTTGGCCCGCGCTGGGTCGCCAATCGCCGAGAACTGCGGCGGCTCGATCACCTTCACCCGCACCGTGACACCGGCCAGCCCCAGCACGTTGACCGGCAAGGTCGCCGCCACCGCGCTCTTGCTGTTGGCCAGCTGCACCACGCCCTGCACCAGTTGCAGCAATTGCAGATTGGCATCCAGCCCCGCCGCCGTAGTGCCGGTCTGCAATTGCAGGATCTCGCCGAGTCTGACCGGCGCCGCATTGATGGCGGCGACCTGCAACTGGCCCAGCGCGGTGACCACTTGCGCGGTCGCGCCATTGAGCTGCACCACCGTCGCGGCGGCCTGAATCAGTTGCGTCACGGTTGCCTGGGTATTGAGCAACTGCGTGTAATTGCCGGCGCCGACGTTGAGGTCGATGGCCAGTTGATCGAGGTATTTGAGCAGGTTGATATCGGTGTGCAGCAAGCCGTCCCAGCCAACCGCCGTGAGGTTGACGTTGCCGCCGAGCAACCCGGAAAACAGCGGATTGAGGATGTTCGACTGCGCCGTGTCGATGCTGGCGAGGGTGCTGCGAATATTCAGTTGGGCGACGGTCGGCTGCGGTTTCGCGGCAACTGCCGAAGCATTGAGTGTGGTGTCGAGGCTGACCGGCGTGGCGCTGAACAGCGCCTGCACACCGCCGGCAAAACTGCTGGTGACCGTGCGGCTGGCGGCGACCTTGACTGCGCTTGATTGCGTGGCATCGACAGTGAAACTGCGCATACCGCCAGCGGCGGTGGCCAGCGTGCCGCAGGTAGTCGCGAGGGTGTTATTCGCATCGACGAGGTAGCCATTGCGCAGCGCACTTTGCCCGGCGTAACTGGCGGCGGTCAGCCCGGGCAGACAATTGCCGCCGCGACTGACCGCTTCGAGGGCGGCGGTATCCACTACCCGCTGCAATTTGCGCTGTTCCATGTACAGGCGACCGCTGTCGACCACCAGCAACATCATCACCAGCGCCAGACTCAGAGTCGCGGCCGCCATCAAGCCGATCGCCCCACGTTGCCGCGCCGGGCCGTTGCATTGCGATCCAGGCGACATGGCGCACTCCTTTGCCGGCGCAGTGCCGAGCGCTACCTCCGTTAATGAAAAAGAGTGTAGACGCGGTCGGTCGAGACTGCTGGCGTCGCGCCATTCCTTTCACCACCGCCACTGTGGGAGCGAGCCTGCTCGCGAAAGCGTCGTGCCAGAGGATTCAATGCTGAATGACACGGCCTTGGCGAGCAGGCTCGCTCCCACAGGAACGGTTCAGAGCGGTTCAACGCGGTGGATAGTTCGCCAGAATCCTTGCAACGGTCTCGCGAATGGCATTGCTGCGATCGGCCGGATTGGGTCGGCTGCTGAGCATTTGTTCATCGCTGCCACGCCAGACCAGTTTGCCGTCCTTGCCGTCGAGCAGGTCGATCTGAATGGTCGCGACCTTGTAGGTGATGTTGCGCGTTTCGTTGTACATCGGCGCGCCCCAGTAACCGTTCCACGGGCCGCCCCAACCGCCGCCGTAATTGGTTGTCACTTGCTGCTGCCGGTCCTCGACGATCAGGTAGGTCTGCACGTTCAGATCACCTTTGCCAGCGCCGGCAGCCGGGCGCAAACCGCGCTGATCGAGTTGATCGGACACCGCCTGGCGGATGCGCTGTTCGGTCAGGTCGCTTTTGATGCGCGGGTCATCGGGGCGATATTGCAGGGCCGGGTCTTTCCAGCTCCAGCTGCGATAGGCGGCGAAGTCGCGACTGGCGTCGAAGTCGTGGTTGACCTGGTTGGCAGCGCAGGCACTGAGGAGCGCGGCCACAGCGAGTAGAGCGAGACGGCGGAACATGATTTTTCTCCGGGTGAAGACATGAACCTGCTGACACGACGTCAGCTGGGAGGATACGCCGCCATGGCTTTTTCCACAGCCTCGCGGATCGCGTCGGCGCGTTCGATCTGATTGCCCTGGGTGCCGGTTTCGGCGCTGGCGCTCCACACCGGCTGACCATTTCCGGCATCGAACAGATCGACCCGCACCACCACGACCTGCTCCTGATAAGTGCGCATGACCGGCACGCTGTTGTACATGCCGTAACCGCGACCATACCGATCATAGCCGCCGTAACCACCGTAGTAGCCGTAGTCGTCGCGAACCTGGCGCAAACGGGTTTCCAGACGCAGGTCGGCGCTGACCAGCAGGTCGGCCGGGCGGTTGTCGCGCATCGGCCGCAAGCCGCGCTGGTCGAGGGCATTGCTGACCGCCTCGGCCACTTGCGCCGAGTCGGCCCACGCCGTCCCCTGTGGTAATTGGCCGTTGAGCCAGGCCCAATTGCGATAGCGCCCGTAATCACGCGGCGGCGCCGGATAGGCGCTGCGGTCGAAGGTGGTGGCGGCTTGCGGCGGTGCCGGCGGCAAGGGCCGCGACTGGGCCACGTAGGGGTTGCTGCCTTGGCAAGCGGCCAACCCCAGACTCATCAGCAATAACCCGCATCGAGCTTTCATGTCGCGCTCCGCTCAGATCGGCCGGCAGATCCAGTGCAAGTAACGCCCAAGCCCGGCGAAGCCTGGGTGACGACGGTGCGCGAGTTCCATTTCCAGCAAGTCCGCCAGTTCGGCGCGGGCCTGGAATTCCACCGGCATGTAATCGTGAAATACCCGTACGCCGCTCTGACTTTCGACCTGCCACATTCCGGCGAGTTGCGTTGCCAATTCCCGTGGGTCGAGGGGCTGTTGCGGGGTCAGGCTCTGCTTTTCGCCGGCCGTGACGTTCTTGCGCATTTTCTTGAAATGGCCCTTGAGCAGATTGCGATAAATCAGCGCGTCACGGTTGTAGAACGCCAGCGACAGCCAGCCGCCGGGCTTGGTCAGTTGATGCAGCACCGGCAGGATCGCGTGGGGTTCGGCAAGCCATTCCAGCACCGCGTGGCAGATGACCAGATCGTAGGGCTCGGTAAGCTGGCCGAGCAGTTCCTGCCACGGCGCCTGAATGAATGTCGCGGTGTGTCCGGCTTCGGCAAAACGCTGGCGCGCGCCTTCAAGCATCGGTTCGGCCGGCTCGGTGAAGGTGACGTCATGGCCGCGCTCGGCCAGCCACAGCGACATGTGCCCAAGGCCCCCGCCGATATCCAGCACGCGCAGCGGACGATCCGGCAAAGCCTCGGTCAGATCGGCCTGCAATACCGCGAGGCGAATCGCGCCTTTCGCGCCGCCGTAGATTTTTTCGGCGAAGCGCGTGGCCAACTGATCGAAATGACGGTCGCTCATCAGCTGAACCGCCGTTCGCTGTCGGCGAGCTTGGCGCGCACCACTTCATTCATGTCCAGACCCAACTCGCTGCACAGCAGCAACAGATACAGGACGATGTCGCCGACTTCCTGGCCGGCATGCGCGAGTTTGTCCGCCGGCAACTGGCGCGACTGGTCTTCCGTCAGCCACTGGAAGATCTCCACCAGCTCGGCCATTTCGACGCTGGCGGCCATGGCGAGGTTTTTCGGGCTGTGAAATTGCCGCCAGTCATTGCGGTCGCGAATGGCGTGCAGGCGTTCGGTCAGTTCAACAAGGTTCATCGGGCTCTCCTGAAGACGCATAGCTTCGGGGGGATGCGGGCTGAAGGCAAGCAGCGCAGATGATCTATTGTGGGAGCGAGCCTGCTCGCGAAGGCGGTGGATCATCCAGACCGGATTTGCCTGACACGCCCCCTTCGCGAGCAGGCTCGCTCCCACACAGGATCCGGGCAAACCTTCTATCATGCAGGGAACTCGGCCACCCTCGGCGTGGCCCAAGGCACAGCTCTTTCATCAGGGATGCACACATGCGTGTAGAAAGCTTTTTCGAATGGCTCGGCCAGGCACTCGGTTCGGTCATCCGTTTTATCGTCGATGGCCTCAGCGGCCTGTTCAATATGCTCAGCAATGCCGGCAGCAACTTTGTCGACGGCCTGGCGCAGACGCTGGGGATGGACACCTCGATCATCAGCATCATCGCCCTGATCGTTGGCCTGATGCTGCTGTGGTCAGCGATTCGGGCGTTCATGAACGCGTCGATCATTGCCGGGATCATCTGGTTGCTGCTGGGGTTGTGGTTGTTGAGCTGGATTATTCACTAGCGCTTCAAAAGCCCCTCACCCTAACCCTCTCCCGGAGGGAGAGGGGACTGACCGCGCTGCTTGGACATTCTCCGCCGACTTTGGCATATCGAGTCGAACTCGGGTTTGAAAAGCATGAAGATCTGCTCCCTTTCCCCCTCGCCCCCTTGGGGGAGAGGGCTGGGGTGAGGGGGTGATTTTGAAACCACTGCAATTCTCAGACTCGCTACAATCCTCGCTCCCCCAAGGAGCCTGCATGTCCTCTCTGATTACCGACTGGCGCGACCGCCCGACTCACCGCAAGGTCTGGGCACTCGCCGCGCCGATGATTCTTTCCAATATTTCCGTGCCGCTGGTGGCGCTGGTCGACAGCACTGTCATCGGCCATCTGCCGCACGCCCATCAATTGGGAGCGGTGGCGGTCGGCGCCAGTCTGTACACGTTTCTCGCCTGGGCGATGGGTTTTCTGCGCATGGGCACCACCGGTTTTGCCGCCCAGGCTGCCGGGCGCAGCGATGGCGCGGCGTTGCGGCAGATTCTGTTGCAGGGGCTGCTGCTGGCGCTGGGCCTGGCTGTCGTGCTCGGCTGTCTCGGTGTGCCGCTCAGCGGCGTTGCGCTGCATTTCATGCAGCCGTCGGTGGAACTGGAACAACTGACCCGGGAGTTTTTCCACACGCGCCTGTTCGGCCTGCCCGCAGCGCTGGCGACCTATGCGCTGGTCGGCTGGTTCCTCGGCACGCAGAACGCGCGGGCGCCGCTGGCGATTCTGCTAAGCACCAACCTGATCAACATCTTCCTCAATCTGTGGTTTGTCATCGGCCTGAACTGGGGCGTGGTTGGCTCGGCACGCGCTTCGGTAATCGCCGAATGGAGCGGCGCCCTGCTCGGCCTGTGGCTGACGCGCACGGCGTTACGCGCCTATCCGGGGCAGATCATCTGGTCGGCGCTGAAAATCTGGCAGAGCTGGCGCCCGCTGCTGGCGGTCAACCGTGACATCTTCATCCGCAGCCTCGCCCTGCAATCGGTGTTTTTCCTGATCACCGTGCAAGGCGCGCGGCTCGGCGATGCGACCGTTGCAGCGAATGCGCTGCTGCTCAACGGCCTGCTGCTGACGGCCCATGCCCTCGATGGCCTGGCACACGCCGTTGAAGCGTTGTGCGGGCATGCCATCGGCGCGCGGGATCGCCTGGCCTTGCGTCGATCGCTGGTGGTGGCGGGCGGCTGGTCGCTGATCGCCAGCCTCGGGTTCGCCGTGCTGTTTCTGCTCGCGGGGCACCTGTTCATCGAGATGCAGACCGATATCCAGAGCGTGCGCGACACGGCGTTCGTCTATCTGCCCTACCTAGCCGTGCTGCCGTTGATTGCGGTCGGGAGCTACCTGCTCGACGGTTTGTTCATCGGCGCCACCCGCGCGCGGGAAATGCGCAACGGCATGCTGCTGACGGTGCTGCTGTTGCTGCCATTCGCCTGGTTCTTGCAGGCCTTGGGTAATCACGGCCTGTGGATATCTTTTCTGCTGTTCATGGTCTTGCGCAGCGTGACCCTAGGCGCGCAAGCCCTGTGGCTGAAACGCAGCGATGGCTGGTTCAGCGGCAAGGCTCACTGACGGCGTCAATCACTCCGCCGCGCCCCACTGCCGACGCAGAAAGTCGAGCCGTTCCGGCTGGGTCAGACCGGCCGGCGGCACGACCAGCACCGCGCGCGGATTGAGCAGGCGCAGCCACAGCCAGCCATCCAGCACGGCGCGATCACTGAAACCCAGTGCCAGGCCTTGTTGCACATGCACAGAAATCGTCTGGTAATCGACGCTCAGGGACTGGCACCAGCGCCAGATATGTTGCTCCAGCAGACAGGTTTGCAGGCGTTCGCGCTGGCGCCGGGTCAGGCTTTCTTCGATGCCCAGCGGTTCGACGAGCAGGCCGGGATTGCGCAGCTGTTGCCAGCCCTGACTGCCGATGGCGCGGTCGGCCCAGGTGCCGCCAAACCAGCGCAACTGACGGATCGGACCGAGCCAGCGGCTCAGTTGCGTGGCGTCACAGGCATCGAAGAAGTAGCTGGCGGTCTGGCGGTTGTAATAGCTGAGCAAGGCCCGGTGATTCAAACCGAACGAGACGGTAAGCATGCGCTGCAAGTGGCTGAGCAGCTGCTGCGCCGGTATCTCGCAGCTCAGCAACAGGCCGCGCCAGGTGTCCGGATCGCGCAGACACAGGGCGGTCAATGCCGGGCTCTCGCGCAAATCGACGAGAACCGGTCCGTGCTCACTGACCGGTTGAAATTCGGTGCCGTCGAACAACCGGTGACGCTGCACATCGGCGAAGCCCTGGCGCAAGGTCAGCAGGGCGCGTGCCGCGTCCGGGGTATCGAGCAACAGCCATTGCGCCATCGGCTCAAGCGCCGCGCCGCTCATCGTGCGCTGCTCTGATCGAGCGCGGTGAGCAGCCGGCAACTGCACACGGACTCGGCGCAATGGTTGAAACTGCCACCGCCCGGCATCAGGCACAGCAGCAGCAACGGCTCGCCAGACTGCAACAGTTGCAGCAGGCCATCACTGACCAGCGGCTCGGGCAGCGGTGACGGCGGGTCATCCTCGATCGCATCCTCTGCCAGCGCCGGGGGTTGCAGAACGCCACTGACCATTGGCTGATCAGGATCGCCTTCAAGGAAACTCACCACGACCTCCACGCCATCGGCCAGCGCCGCCGAAGGCAAATCGTTCAGGGTCGGCGCGAGCGGCAGCCAGCAATGGCTGGGCGCTGCGCCCTCGCCTTGATAGAGCCAGTCGAATTGCACCGCCACCGGCCGCGAGCGATCAGGTTGCGCTTCGTCGACCGAAACCACCCAGGCACGCTGCAGGCTGTGCATGCGTTGCTTGGGTTGCGTCTCGGCAGGCGCACAGGCTGGCAAGCGCGTGGCCGCGAACAGGCGATTGCCATAGGGCGGCTCGAGAGATTGATCGCCACGGTGTTCGATGCGGGTCAGCAACCATGGGCGGTTGCATTCGATGAAGGGATGGTCGTCCAGCGGCAACCACTGACCACTGCGCAAGGCGGGCAGATCACTGTGTCCTTCGGCATTCGCTCCTCGCCGGTCGGCCTGTGAATCTTCGTGCAGTTGCCATTGGCGTACGGCCGGTGCGACGCAATCGCCCTGCTGTTCGGTTTCATAACGCGCCACCTCTGCCTGCGGCAACCGCGTCGGATCGTCGCCGAACACCAGGCAGTGCCTGTCGGGGTGATGTTCGAAGTAATAGTGAATGCGTGCCTCTGCGCACAGGCGCTGGAGCAGTTGCATATCGGACTCGCGATATTGCGTGCAGAAGGTGCGGGGCGGGTAGTCGCTGTGCAGCTCGTAACGTCGTTGCAGGCCGACAATGCCATGTTCGCGCAGCACCTGTTCGATGATCTGCGGCACAGAGCGGCCGCTGAAAATGCGCTGGCTCAAACGCAGATCAAGGCAGCCGAGCTTCGGCGCGAGACGCACTCGACTCAAGCGCAGGCCAAGGCTGTGCTCATGCTGGACAAGGCTGTGCAATTGCCCGTGCACACCCTGGCCGGGCGGGCCGAAGCACAGGAACGCAGAACGATGCAGCAGGCCGGCAAGATCCAGATGCGGATCGTCGATCACCACATCGATCTCGAAGGCGAAGGGTTCGCTGAGCGCTTCCCTTCCGGTAAAGGCGAGAACTTCGAAGGGGTCGGACAGGCCCGCTACATCGAGACGAAACGACGGCTCGTTGACTGGATCGAACATGGGCGGATCTCTACAGGAGGGGCGGCCGGGGATTCTCGCCGAGAGGCATGGCCGAGTAGAGAGGCGAAGTACAACTTAGGAAATGACCTACGCGAAAAGCAGACCAGAGGAGTTTGCTGACCGTGACAGCACAGGTTTTCGTGAAAAATTCAGGAGATGTCCCACCGGGTTGTCCGATTTTTCCACAGCTTGCGGAAAAAAATCAGACAACCCGGCCGGAACGCTATCGAGTCTCAGGAAGACAGATAGGAAGAGCGGGTCAAGCCCAGACGCAAGGCATCGAGGAACTGCGTGCGCTCGCTGGCACTGATGCGGGCACTGGCGCACTTGTCGCGGTAGTGGGTCATCAGTTCTTCCGGCGACAAGTGCACATAACGCAGCATGTCTTCGATGGTGTCGTGGGTCTCAATACCGGCGTGGTACACGCTGCCATCGGCGTTCTGGTAGATGTTCACCGAGTCGGTGTCACCGAACAGGTTGTGCATGTCGCCGAGGATTTCCTGATAGGCGCCGACCAGGAACACGCCCAGCAGGTAATCTTCGCCTTCATTCAACGCGTGCACCGGCAGGCTGGTTTCGATGCTCTGCTCGTCGACGTACTGGTTGATCTTGCCGTCGGAGTCGCAGGTCAGATCCTGCAGCACCGCGCGGCGCAGCGGCTCTTCGTCGAGGCGATGCAGCGGGATGATCGGCAACACCTGATCGATCGCCCAGGTGTCCGGCAGGCTCTGGAATACCGAGAAGTTGCAGATGTACTTGTCGGCCAGCTTGTCGTTGAGTTCGTCGAGCACCTGGCGGTGCGAACGCTGACGCGCCTTCAGCGAGTTGTGCAGGCGACGGCACACGGCGAAGTAGCATTGCTCGGCCAGGGCTTTTTCCGCCAGGGTCAGCTTGCCGTCGGCGTACTGCGCGGCGACGTCGCTCATGTAGTGGGTGGCGCGCCAGTAGGTTTCGGTGACCATTTCGATGTCGGTCGGGCCGAGCAGATCGACCAGCCACTGCACGGTTTCCGGCAGGCTTTCCTTGTTCTCGATCAGCGGAATTTCGTCGTTGTGTTTCTCGACGTCGGTGACCTGCACCACCAGCATTGCGTGGTGCGCGGTCAGCGAACGGCCGCTTTCGGAGAAGATGTGCGGATGCGGCAGGCTCTGCGCGTCGCAGAATTCCTTGAGCATGCCGACCACGACACCGGCGTAATCGTCCATGTCGTAGTTGATCGAACTGGCGTTGCGCGAGTGGGTGCCGTCGTAGTCGACACCGAGGCCGCCGCCGACGTCGATGTGATCGACCGGCAGACCGAGGTTGCGCAATTCGCCGTAGTAACGGATCGCTTCCTTGAAGCCGTGCTGGTAGTCAGCCAGGTTGGCGATCTGCGAACCCATGTGGAAGTGCAGCAGGCGGATACCCTGATCCAGACCGGCGCCACGGAAGCGCTCGACCACCGACAGCAGTTGCGCCGCCGACAGACCGAATTTGGACTTCTCGCCACCGGTGTCCGCCCATTTCGACGAGGCCAGCGACGACAGGCGCACGCGCAGACCCACCTGCGGCTTGACCTTCAGCGAGGCGGCTTCTTCGATCACCAGGCCGACTTCGGATTCTTTCTCGATGACGATGAACACGTTGTGGCCGAGCTTCTGGCCCATCAGCGCCAAACGGATGAATTCGCGGTCCTTGTAACCGTTGCAGACGATGGTGCCGCCCTTCGGCGCCAGCGCCAGCACGGCCAGCAGCTCAGGCTTGGAGCCGGCCTCCAGACCGATGGAGACGTTCTGGGTGGCGATGATGTTCTCGATCACCGCTTCCTGCTGGTTGACCTTGATCGGGTACAGCGCGGTGTACTTGCTCTGGTATTCCAGGCGCTCGATGTTGGAATCGAAAGCGCCGGTCAACTGACGGACACGGTCTTGCAGGATGTCGGGGAAACGTACCAGCAGCGGCAAGGACAAACCGCTCTTGCGCAGTTGGTCGACTTGTTCGAACAGGTCGATGGGCGAGCTGCTCGGGCCGTTCGGACGTACTTCGACGCGACCGGCTTCATTGATCGCGAAATACCCGGCCCCCCAATGGCGAATCCCGTAAACGCTGCGGCTGTCCGCAACTGTCCATTGGCTGCCATCGTCTTTACGTGTGCGTCGTACGGACATCGAAGTCCCCTATAAAGAAGTCAGAGTGCGTCGCCTGAAGTGCAGGCCGGCGCAGTCTAAAGAATGAAAATGACGGTTCGTCAGTGCGGCGGTAGACCGCACTGACTGCGTGGAGTTTAGAAACCGGTCATGAACAGGCTCTGTGAAAACCATGGCGACGACGCCGGATCCGAGAACACTCGAAGCCGGATCAAGCCGCCGGAGGGTTTCACAGAGGCTGCTAGCCGCCGGACTTCTTCGCTTTGAAACCGTGCTTGACCAGCTCTGCCAAGAGTAGCTCGACGTGATCGCCCTGGATTTCGATGATGCCGTCCTTCAACGCCCCGCCGGTGCCACAACGTTTCTTCAACGTCGTCGCCAGCTCCTTGAGCGCGTCTTCGGCCAGGGGCACGCCGGTGATGGTGGTCACCGTCTTGCCGCCACGCCCTTTGCTTTCGCGACGCACGCGGGCAATGCCGTCACCGGCCGGGATCACGGTTTGTTTGCAGATACAGGCGTCTACCGGTTTGCTGCATTCCGGGCAATGACGACCTGCGTCGGTAGAAAATACCAGGCCGCCCAGGGCGGCGAAGGATGCGGCTTTCTTGGCCACCGGCAATCCTCTCGGGAGGACAAAGACTGATCGCAACCTTGGGCAAGGTCAGCGACCGCGAAGCCCCACTCAGGCAGGGGCAGCGCTACTGCATCGGAAACTTTGAACGCTGGACTGAATCTGCAGGCCAACCTCAAGCTATCCGGTGCAGTTTGAAAAGGTCGCGCAGTGTAACGGCAAAAATCGCGATTGCTAAGTGCCAATCGGCGCCAATTCATGTGTTCTTTGCGACGTCGCTTTGCTGCGCCTTGAGATAGCGCTTCAGCGCGGCCAGAGAGTCCGGGCAATAAGGCTTTTCGCTGATTTCGCGCATGACCTGTTCGACGGGGATGAATCGCGCTTCGAGGACTTCTTCCGGCTGCAGTTTCAGCGGCCCGTCCCACACGGCGGAAAACGCCGAACACCACAGGCGGTTGCCGGTGTCTTCGAAGTAGAAGTGATCGTGAGCGGTGAGTTCGACGCCGCTGACGCCCAACTCTTCCGCAAGCTCGCGCGCCGCCGACTCGGCGTAGCTTTCGTCAGCCTGGACCATGCCGCCTGCGGCAACATCCCAGTAACCGGGGTAAATCGCCTTGCTCAACGTGCGCCGGTGCACGCACAGCTCACCGGCGGAATTGAACAGCATGATGTAGGTGCCACGGCCAATCAGCCCGCGCTCGCGCAAATCGGAGCGCACCAGCGCGCCGAGCAGGTTGTCCTGCTCGTCGACCCAGGCGATCTGTTCGGCGTCCGAGGCGGCGCGATGGGCCGCCTCTCTTGTACTCTGGCTCACGTATCAGCCCTGATTGAGCAGTTGACGCAAGTCGATCACCGCAGCGTTGGCCCGGGAAATGTAGTTGGCCATGACCAGCGAGTGGTTGGCCAATACGCCGAAACCGCTGCCATTGAGGATCATCGGGCTCCACACCGGCTCTTGCGAAGCCTCCAGTTCACGGATGATCTGGCGCACGCTGACGGTGGCGTTCTTCTTCGCCAGCACATCGGCGAAGTCGACTTCGATGGCGCGCAGCAGATGCGACAGCGCCCAGGCCTGACCGCGCGCTTCGTAGAACACGTTGTCGATCTGCATCCACGGGGTTTCCACGACTTCTTCGTCAACCTGCGGCACTTCGCCGACCGCCGGAACTTCGGTCTTCAGCGCAGTATTGAGCTTGACCCGACCGACACTGGCCGACAGGCGTTGCGACAGCGAACCGAGACGGGTGCCGACATCGCCCAGCCAGTTGTTGAGGTTGTCGGCGCGCGCGTAGAACAGCGCGTTTTTCTGATTCGGATCAGACAAGCGCGACTGATAGCGGCTCAGGGAGTTGATGCCTTCCTGGTATTCCGACTCGCTGGACGGCAGCACCCAGCTCTTGTTGTCGAAGTTGAAGCGCGGTTCGGCCTTGGCCAGATCGGCGTCTTCGGCGGACTGCGATTGCGAACGGGCGAAATCCTTGCGCAGGGCGCGGGTCAGGTCACGCACCTGCACCAGCACGCCGTATTCCCAGCTCGGCGTGTTGTCCATCCACAGGCCCGGCGGGAAACGATCATTGGAAATGTAACCGCCCGGCTTGTTGAGCAAGGTGCCGGCAACGGTCTTCAGGGTTTCGACCGTGGTGTAGCCGACCACCATTTGCTTGCCTTCTTTCTCGGCAGCGACCTGGGCGTTCTGCGCCACCGGAAACAGCTCCGGTTCCTGGCTCCAGTACCAGCCCAGCGCGATGGTGACCAGCAAATACAGACCGACCACTGTGGCCAGCGCCCGGCTGAACAGCAGCCCGCCGACATAGCTGCGAGTGGCCGACTTGGGCTCGGCGGCACGTTCAGGCGCGCTGCCCGCGCGGTTTTTCCAGTCCAGCATGGCGATATCCTTTCAATCACTTGGGTTCAACGGTTCGACCACAACCATACAACAACGTGCCAAGGCCGGGCACCCGCTATCGCGGCACTGGCGCAAAACAAGCGAAGGACGTCGCGAACGAAAGGATAGACGCAGGTTTCAGACGTTGAAGATGCGCAGCGAAAGCTGCCGCACTTGGTCGTCGGTAAACAGATGTGCAATGCCTTGGGCGTCAGTTCGACGCTGACTGGGTATTCCATCGATCGTGGCGATGTAGGCCTGCGCAGGCAAAGGCTCGCCGGTCACGCTGTCGACCAGACGAAAGATTCGCGCGGTGCGGGTGGGCTGGTCGGGAGGATTGTTCATCAGCTCGAGCACGGCCTGTTGGAACACCGCTTCGGCGCCCTGCCAGTAGCCGTAGTCGGCTTCGGCTTTGATCAGGCACCATTCACCCTGTTTGATATGCGCCAGGACTTCGCTGTCCAGATTGATCATCAAGCCTGCGCGCAGCTGGTCCAGCCCTTCGAGCGGTCCCGCTGCTGCCCTATGAGATCGACAGTGTTTGAAGCATGCAGCAATCCACAACCGACCTGTTTTGAGGCAAACGCCGCTAAACCTGCCCATTGAAAACGAGAATCCTGCAACCACAATCGGGCATAGGCCGCATTAATTACCTGATTACGCTCCACAGGATCGGCAATCAGAACGCCGTCTGGCGCAACGATATTTTCGGCTTCGCGCTGATAGATACGCCATAGACCAGTGCAGGTCAGCACTGGCACCTCTGTCACTTGCACCCGCTCGCCATACAACAACTCTTCGCCGCAGGCGCAGTCGTCGATGGGCGTGATGTTGTGATTGAGGCGCTGGGCATCACTGCCGAGTTCGGTGAAACATTGGCTCATGGCGGATGGACGGCAACTAGGGGAATCCCTGAACCGTACCAGCCAACCGGGCCGGTGAAAGCGCGCAGAAGAAAAATCAGAAAGCGCTGTCAGACGCCGCCCATCAAGGCGGGTGAAATGTCGACAGCGCTGGCAGGATTGCTCGCAAAACCCCAGCATGCGGGCACTTGGCCAAAATCGGATACAAAAACAAAACCACCCGGTCAGAAACTGAATCGTGTCGTCCAGCAGATTATTGACGTACGACACTCGTCTAAGGGAAAAGAGGTGCTAGCATAGAGCCACCAGTCGATCTCAGCATGCACCCTAACTAGTAGTCAGGATATGACCGAGCCAGAAGACCCCAGCCGTGAGCGTCTCAAGCACCACTTTGCCCAGCGGGTAATTCATCAGGCACGTCAGATTCTTGAGATATGGCAGCGCCTGCAACGCAGTGAGTGGTCCTCCGTCGATCTCGCCGAGCTGAGCGAGGCGAATCTGCGCCTGCTGCGTTTTGCCGAGCGCTTCGAACAGCCGGAACACACTCAGTTGGCGCATCACATCAGCCAGTCGCTGCAAGCGGTGGATGCCAACCGTGGGCGCCTCAGCAGCGGCCTGATCACCGATCTCAATCGTTTGATGCAGCGTCTGTCACGCACTGGCCTGCGCCATGGTGACCAACTCGATCAGACCTTCCTGCCGCCGCTGCGCAAGCCGATCTACGTGATGCTGCAGGATCACGACCGCGCCGAGCGCCTGGCCAAGCAGCTGGAATTTTTCGGTTTGAGCGCGCAGGCGCTGGACAGTGTCGCGGCGTTTCGCTCGTCGATGGTCGAGCGCTTGCCCGCGGCGATTGTCATGGACGTGGATTTCAGTGGCCCCGGCATCGGCCTGAAACTCGCCGCCGAAGCTCAGGTCGGCCTCGAAGAACCCCTGCCGCTGCTGTTCTTCAGCCTGCACGAAACCGACACCCCGACCCGCCTCGCCGCCGTGCGCGCCGGTGGCCAGGAATTCCTCACCGGCACGCTCGAAGCCTCGAGCCTGCTGGAAAAAATCGAAGTGCTGACCTGCGTCGCCCAGTACGAGCCTTATAAAGTGCTGATCATCGACGACTCGCGCGCCCAGGCCTTGCACACCGAGCGCCTGCTCAACAGCGCCGGGATTGTCACCCGCACCCTGATCGAACCGATTCAGGCAATGGCCGAGCTGGCGGATTTCCAGCCGGACCTGATCATCCTCGACATGTACATGCCGGCCTGCACCGGCACCGAGCTGGCCAAAGTCATCCGCCACAACGACCGCTACGTCAGCGTGCCGATCATTTACCTGTCGGCCGAGGACGATCTGGACAAACAGCTCGATGCGATGAGCGAGGGCGGCGATGACTTCTTGACCAAGCCGATCAAGCCGCGGCACCTGATCACCACCGTGCGCAATCGCGCCGCTCGGGCGCGCAATCTGAAAGCGCGGATGGTCCGCGACAGTCTTACCGGCCTGTACAACCACACGCACATCCTGCAATTGCTCGAAGATTGCTCGTTCCGTGCGCGCCGCGAGAACAAGCCGCTGAGCTTTGCCATGCTCGACATCGATCACTTCAAACGGGTCAACGACAGCCACGGCCACCCGATGGGCGACCGGGTGATCAAGAGCCTGGCGCTGTTTCTCAAACAGCGTTTGCGCAAGACCGATTTCATTGGCCGTTACGGCGGCGAAGAATTCGCCATCGTCATGCCCGATACCGATATCGACGCCGCGCACAAAGTCCTCGACGAAATTCGTCAGCGCTTTGCCGAGATTCATTACCCTGCGCAGCCGCAGGACCTGTGGTGCACGTTCAGCGCCGGCGTGGTGGAAATGTGCGATGACTCCGACAGCCTGATGATGGCTAGCCAGGCCGACGAGGCGCTGTACCGCGCCAAGGGTGCCGGACGCAATCGGGTGCAGACCGCGCGGCAGTCAAAGCAAAGTGCCACTTTTTCATCGGAATCCACTGATTCGGTCATAACCCTGTAATAGAACAGCAATAAATTCAGGCGCTTACCATTTCTGCCGTTGGTAGCCGTCATGCGCCTGAAGTTGCTCACCAATCTCAACACTCTGCTGTTGGTCGCCGTCTGCGTGGCCCTTGGCGCCACGCTGTGGTGGTCGCAAAAAGCCCTCGAACGCCCCTATCTGTTGATGGAGCGTTACCTGGGGCTGTCCCAACAATTTCAGAATGAAGTGGCGCGCAACGTTGAGGATTACCTCGCCAGCGGTGACGCGCTGCGCCTGAGCAGTGCCGCTCAGGCCATCGACAGCGTGCACAAGCAACTGGGTGAGCTGCCCCCGACGCTGGCCGACACCGTGCAGCCAAGCCTGTCGAGCCTTGATGAATTCAGCAAAACCGACCTGCTCGCCGCCGGCAAACTGGCCGGCGATCCGCAGGCGCTGCTGTTGCAGGCCGAACGCGAACTCAGCGCCAGCCTCGACCAGCTCAACACCTACGCCAGTGGCAACGCCGCCTACCTCGCACCACTGCTCGCCGCATCGCAGCATCTGGGCAAACTGTCGCTGGCGCGGGACAAACTGGTGAGCAGCGGGCGCAGTGAACTGGCGGCCGATGTCGAGCGCGAAGTGAGCAACATGCGCGCCCAGGCCGAAGCCATCGATGCCCTGCCCTTGCTCGGTGTGGTCGCCAGCAACGAATCGAGCAGTGACGCTTTCGCCGCGCTGATGGGCATCGAAAACGCCGACAAAGCCGCCGCAGAGGATGCCGGGGTCGGGCTCAAGCGCGAACTGAACAGCTTGCTCGGCCGCTATCCGGCAGAACTGGCGCGCACCCGCGAGCAGATCCAGAAACGCGCCGATCTCAGCGCCGCCACCCACGAAAAAATCGCCAGCGTGCAACACGCCATCGCCGGCCTCGAACCCGTAGTACGCGCGCAGCACGGGCAGATCCAGGGCGAAGTGCGCCTGATGCAAGGTGTGATGATTGGCCTGATTCTGCTGATCGCCCTGCTCATCGATACCTTGCAGCGGCGCCTGGCCCGCACCCTGACCAACCTCGCCCCGGCGCTGTCGACCTGGGCCGAGGGCGATTTCAGTCGCGACATTCAATTGGGCAAGACCAATCGTGAACTGCACGACATAGAAGCGTCGCTCAATCGCTTGCGCGCTTATCTGGTGGATCTGGTCGGCACGATTCGCGGTAACGCCGAGCAGGTCGCAGGCAGCAGCCGCACCCTCGCCGAACTGAGCAATGACCTGCACAGCGGCGCCGAGCATCAGGCCGGTGACACTGCGCTGATTCGCGATTCGCTGGGAGAACTCGAGGCGACGATTCAGCAAGTGGCCGGCGATGCCCGGCAGGCTGCGGACGCCAGCCGTCATGCCGGACTGGCCGTCGAGCAAGGGCAGGCTGTAATCGGCCAGAGCCTGACCGGACTGCATGCGCTGGTCGGTGAGGTTCAAGGCAATGCGCAGATGATCGAACATCTGGCAGAAGAATCAGCAACCATCGGCGGCGTGCTGACAGTGATTCGTTCGATTGCTGACCAGACCAATCTGCTCGCCCTGAACGCCGCGATCGAGGCGGCCCGCGCTGGAGAGATGGGCCGTGGTTTTGCCGTGGTCGCCGAGGAAGTGCGCTCGCTGGCACAACGCACCGCCGGGGCCACGGCAGAAATCCAGACACTGATCGCCGGCCTGCAGACCGCCGCGCGGCAATCGGTCGAAGGCATGCGCGCGCAGGTTGAACACGCCGAAGCCACGGCCAGTCAGGCGCAAGCGGCCGACGGTGCATTGGACAAGATCGTCGGCGCGATCCAGACCATCGCCGACACCGCCGTGCGCATCGCCGATGTCACGGCGCAGCAAAGTGGCGCGGTCAGCGAAATCCGCGATCACAGCGAGCGCATTCATCAATTGGGTGGGGACAACCTGCTGCGCATCGGCCAAGGGCGCGAACAGGGCGAGAACCTGTTGGTTCTCGGCGGCCAATTGCATACGGCCGTTCAGGCCTTCCGCGTCTGACATACCACCTTCGCGAGCAGGCTCGCTCCCACTTTGGAATGCATACCCCTGTGGGAGCGAGCCTGCTCGCGAAGGCGGCGGCCCTGTCATTACAAGTGACCGGATCCTGATCCTTGGTCACAAATTTCGCGCAAACATCGCCCATCGTGCCGGCTATTGCATGGAACTGGACAGTCATAAAGGCTTTGCGGCATAGTCGCCGGGTTCTGACGACTGCTCATTGATAACAAGGACAACGCAGATGGCGACGCTACTGGTGCTGCATGGCCCCAACCTGAACCTGCTCGGCACCCGGGAACCGGGGACCTACGGGTCGACGACCCTGGCGCAGATCAATCAGGATCTGGAGCGGCGCGCCCGCGAAGCCGGCCATCATCTGCTGCATCTGCAAAGCAATGCCGAGTACGAATTGATCGATCGCATCCACGCTGCGCGCGGTGAAGGCGTGGACTTCATTCTGATCAATCCGGCGGCTTTTACGCACACAAGTGTCGCATTACGTGACGCGCTGCTGGGAGTGAGCATCCCATTCATCGAAGTGCATTTGTCCAACGTGCACAAGCGCGAACCTTTCCGCCATCACTCCTACTTCTCCGATGTAGCGGTAGGAGTGATCTGCGGCCTTGGCGCCAGCGGTTACCGACTGGCCCTGGAGGCCGCACTAGAGCAGCTTGAACACCAAGCTATACGCCCCTGACCGACCCTTGGGAGTTGATGATTCATGGATATCCGTAAAGTTAAGAAACTGATCGAATTGCTGGAAGAGTCCGGCATCGACGAGCTCGAGATCAAGGAAGGCGAAGAGTCCGTACGCATCAGCCGCCACAGCAAGACCCCGGCGCAGCAGTATTACGCGCCAGCCCCGATGCAGGCTCCGGCCGCCGCCCCTGCTGCCGCGCCAGTCGCTGCCGCTGCTCCGGCTGCCGCTGCTGCACCGGCGCTGAACGGCACCGTTGCCCGTTCGCCGATGGTCGGCACCTTCTACCGTAAATCTTCGCCAACCTCGCCAGCCTTCGTTGAAGTCGGCCAGACCGTGAAGAAAGGCGACACCCTGTGCATCGTCGAAGCCATGAAGATGATGAACCACATCGAAGCTGAAACCAGCGGTGTGATCGAATCCATCCTCGTCGAAGACGGCCAGCCGGTTGAGTACGACCAACCGCTGTTCACCATCGTTTGAACCGCGGAGAGCCTTTGATGACTGCGAAGTTGGAAAAAGTTCTGATCGCTAACCGCGGTGAGATCGCCCTGCGGATTCTGCGTGCCTGCAAAGAGATGGGCATCAAGACCGTCGCCGTTTACTCCAAGGCCGACAAAGAGCTGATGCACCTGGGTCTGGCAGACGAATCCGTCTGCATCGGCCCGGCGTCCGCCGCTCAGTCTTACCTGCACATCCCGGCCATCATCGCTGCTGCTGAAGTGACCGGCGCTACCGCCATTCACCCAGGCTACGGTTTCCTCGCGGAAAACGCCGATTTTGCCGAGCAGGTCGAGAACTCCGGCTTCGCCTTCATCGGCCCGAAAGCCGACACCATCCGCCTGATGGGCGACAAGGTATCGGCCAAGCACGCGATGATCGAAGCAGGCGTACCGACCGTTCCAGGTTCCGACGGCCCGCTGCCGGAAGACGAAGAAACGGCGCTGCGCATCGGTCGTGAAGTCGGCTACCCGGTGATCATCAAGGCCGCCGGTGGCGGTGGTGGTCGTGGCATGCGCGTGGTGCACAAGGAAGAAGACCTGATCGCCTCGGCGAAACTGACCCGCTCCGAAGCAGGTGCGGCGTTCGGCAACCCGATGGTCTATCTGGAAAAATTCCTCACCAACCCGCGCCACGTCGAAGTGCAGGTACTGTCCGACGGCCAGGGCCACGCCATCCACCTGGGCGACCGCGACTGCTCGCTGCAGCGTCGGCACCAGAAGGTTCTCGAAGAAGCGCCGGCACCGGGCATCGACGAGAAGGCGCGCCAGGAAGTATTGGCTCGCTGCGTCAAGGCGTGCATCGACATCGGCTACCGTGGTGCTGGTACTTTCGAGTTCCTCTACGAAAACGGTCGTTTTTACTTCATCGAAATGAACACCCGTGTTCAGGTGGAGCACCCGGTTTCGGAGATGGTCACCGGTATCGACATCGTCAAGGAGATGCTCAGCATCGCCGCCGGCAACAAGCTGTCGTTCACTCAGGATGACGTGGTCATTCGTGGTCACTCGCTGGAGTGCCGGATCAACGCTGAAGATCCGAAGACCTTCATGCCGAGCCCGGGCACGGTCAAGCATTTCCACGCTCCAGGCGGCAACGGCGTTCGCGTCGATTCGCACCTGTACAGCGGTTATGCCGTGCCACCGAACTACGACTCGCTGATCGGCAAGCTGATCACTTACGGCGCAACCCGCGACGAAGCCATGGCACGCATGCGCAATGCCCTGGACGAAATCGTGGTCGACGGGATCAAGACCAACATCCCGCTGCACCGTGACCTGGTTCGTGACGAAGGCTTCTGCAAGGGTGGTGTGAACATTCACTACCTCGAGCACAAGCTGGCCAAGCAGTCGTAAGACTGATCCGGCGTGGAAAAACCCGATCCCCGAGGATCGGGTTTTTTTATGCCTGAACGACGCGTCAGTTCATCAGCACCATCGAGAACGCCTGGTCCTCTACCATCGCCGCGGTCGCCCGGCTGCCGGCCCTATCGACCACGCTGCCGACGGCATTCTCGTGCAACGCTTCACTGCGGACACGGTCCATGAAGTTCTGGGCACGTATCGAGAGTCGGTCGGTTGAATATGGCGCTCTGTCGATAAGCGCTTTGTACACGTCACCAACCTGACCAGCGGAATGCTTGAACACTTTCGAGACTCCATTGTTCAGATTCAACACTACCCCGTAAGTGTTGCCCAGGCACGAGGAGTACGACCAGTAATCCCACGTCGGTTGCAGGCCATGTTCGCGCAGGACACGCCTGACCGGGCCGCCGATGTCAGCGCCCATCGACACCCAGTCACCTCCCACCAGCGTGGCGCGAATATCCTGGCCGGCGTACCCCAGACGTTCCAACACGCCGCTTACACTGCGCTGGATCAGGGGGCGGATATTGTGATCGAAATGAATCACCGCCCCTGTTCTCGTCGTCGGGTTGTACAGCGAGGCAATGACGCAACTCTGCGCATTCAGCGAAAACAGGTAGTTGTCTCGCGATCCGGGAACGGCACGCCCCACCACCGCTTCGCCCTGCATCGCACCGCGGTTGAGCAATGGTTCGACACGGGCCGGAAATGCATCACGCAAATTGTTCACCCGCCCAAGGTTGCGGACGTTGCCGCCTCTGAGCCCGACCCGGTCATGTGTCCACCTGCCGCCAGGGGCAAGACGTATCGGTTGCTGATAGATAGCTGTCGGGCGGCGGGCATCGACCAGGCTCAGACCACCGAAATGCGGATTCTCCCTGACCAGGAAATACTTGCCTCTGTTACGGATGTAATAGGCCGGTTGCGGCTGTTCAGCACTGGGCGGACTGCGCCAGGTGCCGAAAAACACACCGTCGTCAGTCACCTTTTGCAAGCGTTCGGGCCTCTTGCTGACGGCCTGCCTGGCATGGAAGCGGACTTCCCGGATCGCCGGCAGCGCTTCCTTGTGCACCGGAGCCACGGTACTCAGGTGCTCTGACAACAATGAGACGGGCCTCATCGTGTGTTTCAGACTTCTGGCCGCACCGCCCAGCAACTTGATCGCACTGCCGGCACCGACCATGGCAAACAGCGCACCCCACGAGGCCTCCAGCCAGTGTCCGAGAGCGCCATCGACATCGCCTTCCAGATGCGCAGCGACAGCCTGACCAGCGCTGATGGCAATGAACACGACATCGAGCAGCAAGGCAAAGGGAGGAAACACCATACAAAACGGTGCGGCGGCGAACATCAGCCCCTTGACCACCTGGCGCTCGATCATTTGCGCGCGGCTGGTGGTGATGTCTTGCACATCCGTGACCGCGCGCTCGATGTACGCATTGAACTCGCTGCGGGCGTCAACCAGGCGCTCCGCTTCGTAGAGCACATCGACGCGTTGTTTTTTCGCCGCAATCGCGTACAGGGTGCGCGACACGATGCTGCGTGCAGCAACCGGCGTACGCGCCATCAGATAGTCATGCAAGGTTCCCGCGATGTCGCCGAAAAGTGAATGATACGCACGCACCACAATACCGTCGGGCGCATCAGGCGTGTACAGCCACCAGGACGGCTCAGGGTCGAACGAAGTCAGAACGTAAACCCCGAGCACGACGTGATTGCGCACGGTGAACCTGAACACGCCGTCGCTTTCAACCATACGGGCGCCCGGATAATGCGTACCCGGCGCTGGCAATTGACTCAACAGTGTGACCTGGCGGACCAGCGCTGAATACACCGCGTCGCTCAGACGCGCCTGACTTCTGGCCACGCGCAAATCACGATCCATTTTTGACAGCAGCACGTTGCGGTAGGCGAAGCGACGCGGTTCGTAGGCGGCATTACGAGGGTCGAGATATTTGCTGCGGATCTCGTCGGCGTATTTCTCGCCCAGCCAGGCCCGGCGCAGATACAACGCCAGATCGGCGCTGCGCACCAGGCTCAAATCCTGCCCGACCGACGAGCGCACGCCTTTTTTCGGGTGCTCGATGCCGGAGTTGTCGTCGTAGCCGTGAATCGCCAAGTCAAGCAGTGTCGCCACCTGCTGCTTCCTGCGATCGGCAACGCCGGGGTTGTAATCGATCAACACAGTGGCCGGGTCGACCGGTTCCAGCACGTTCTTGCTGCGCATGTAGGGCGCGATCGCTGCGGCAACCGTGCGCCTGGCGAAATCGACAAACACTTCAAAGCCGCCCAGCAGCTCGTTGAAAACCTGCTGATGAACAATCAATTCCTGATTCAGGCTGCTGATGCGCCGGCGCGCATCCAGACCGAGCGTTGTGTACCAACGCAGCGAGTTGTCCACCTCGACCTGCTGCAGGTTTTTTGCCAGGCCCATTTTTACAGCTGCTTCGACGCACTCCGCGAATGACAGGGGTGCACGTCGAATGTCACTGGTCATGCCCCAGAGGGCCGGGTTGTCCGCCACGGCCAAAAGATAGTCACGCGCCGTACGATGTGCCGTCGGCGAAAGCTGCTGCAACAGGTACTCGCGGCCGGCTTCGCTCTGCGTCCAGCTCCACACCTCGCCGGTCAACGCCGCAACAGACGTTAACCGCACCCACTCCTGACCGTTCGGCTTGTTGGGCGCGTACAGCACCAGGTTACTTACCGCTTGCGCAGTCTCTGCATGGTAGAACACCAGAAGATCGGTGCATTGCATGCCGTTGGGCAGCGTCAGTGCGGCCACTTGCAGGGGCTTGCTTGCAGCTTGCCCGGACCACGTCTGCTCCAGAAGTTCATGATCGGACTCCGACAGATGAGCTGCACAACGCGCGACGTATGCGCTCTGCCGGAGCCGAGCGGTGAACCAGTCGATCAGCGCCTTTTGCACTTCTGTGCGCTTGTACTGCTCGGCGAGGACTCGCAGGTAATCTGCCGGATAGTCCTGTTCCGCCAGCATGTCGGCAATGAATGTCGGCTTGAGTGACTGGTTGCGCAAAGGCGCAGTACTGGCGATATACAGGACCGCTGCGAAGTCCTGACCGATCGGCCCGGATGCCAGCAAGTCGGTCAGGCTGCGATTGCGCGTCGGCTCGCCGACTGCCGAGCGCCATCTGAGTCGCACGTCGATCCGATCCGGTTCAACCGTCATGTCGAGCTTGCGCTGAATGTATTCGATGGCCTGCTGCCGGGCAAAGGCGCGCAAGGAGCCGTAGCCCTGCAGCAGCTCATCGAGCGCTGTCCGGGACAGTGACGTCTGCTCCTGATAATGGCGCAACAAGGCGCGATCCGGGTCCTTCAACACCTTCATCCACTGCGGCAGTTGCGCGAAGGAGTGCGCCTCGAGAATCTTTTTCTCTGCACCGGTTGCCAATGCAGTCAACCGGTACCGACGGGTGCCTCGGGCCTGGACTCTATCGATCTTTCGGCGCAACTGATTCAATGTCACGCCCACGAGCCGGTCACGACGCAACAGCGACTCGATGTCCTTGATATAGCGCCGCAGCTTGCGCTTCATCAAACGATCGAACAACGCCTCCTGCCCTTTTGTCGCCCAGTGTTCGCGCAGGTATTTCTTGTACTGGTCGAGGAAGTGCAGCGAAACGGAATCCACCGTCCGGGCGACGTGCTCCCGGCGGCTGGCTGGCAACCCGAGGTCAGCGGCTCCCGGCCAGCGAAATGGAGCGTCCTGGACTGCCAGGAACGTGACTGGCTTGCCGTCGAGAAGCTTTTGCAGAATGGCATCGAGCAGGGCAACCACGAACCCCGGATCGAAATGACCTTCGGGATAATCAATGCGCAATTCAGTCAACGCGTAATGCTCCAGCGCCTCGAGCAGCGTCATCTGGCTGCTCAAGCGCTTGTCGATCATCACCTGCCAGCGCGTGATGCGTAGCAGGATTTCCTGCACCGACCCCGTAGGCGCCGCAGCTACAGGTAGTTTTTCTTCTACAATCCCTTGTTGATCCGCCATATCGTCCAGCCTTTTGTTGCATGGAAATGAGCCCCCACTCTATTTCACGGCCAGCGTGCCCAGGCCGTACATATGTATATGGCACCTGCGGATGTGTTACAGCCGACTGGCGTGTCCACTTTGCCGGCGACCTGGCGTAAACTGCGCGCTTTTGCAGCTTCGGGCTGCCCCACAGATTTTCAAAGGTGCCCGCCATGCCTTGGCTGCAAGTCCGTCTCGCCATCACTCCGGAACAAGCCGAAACCTACGAGGATGCATTTCTCGAAGTCGGCGCCGTGTCGGTGACTTTCATGGACGCCGAAGACCAGCCGATCTTCGAACCGGAACTCAACACCACACCGCTGTGGTCGCACACCCATTTGCTGGCCTTGTTCGAGGGCGGCACGCAACCGGAGCCGGTCCTCGCCCATCTGGAATTGCTCACCGGCAGCCCGCTGCCCGAGCACCACAGCGAAGTCATCGAGGACCAGGACTGGGAACGCAGCTGGATGGACGGTTTCGAGCCGATGCGGTTCGGCCAGCGCCTGTGGATCGTGCCGAGCTGGCACGCCGCCCCTGAGCCTGATGCGGTCAACCTGCTGCTGGACCCGGGCCTGGCGTTCGGCACCGGCACCCACCCGACCACCGCGCTGTGCCTGGAATGGCTCGACGGTCAGGACCTGAAAGACTGCCACGTGCTCGACTTCGGCTGTGGCTCGGGGATTCTGGCGATCGCCGCCCTGCTGCTCGGCGCCAAGGAAGCCGTGGGCACCGACATCGATGTGCAGGCACTGGAGGCCTCGCGCGACAATGCCGGGCGCAACAACATTGCCGACGAGTTGTTCCCACTGTATCTGCCCGAGGATCTGCCGCAGGTTCAGGCTGACGTGCTGGTGGCCAATATTCTCGCCGGCCCGCTGGTGGCCCTGGCGCCGCAATTGTCCAGCCTGGTCAAGAGCGGTGGGCGCCTGGCGTTGTCGGGCATCCTCGCCGAGCAGGGTGAAGAAGTCGCCGCCGCTTATGCGCAGGACTTCGAGCTCGACCCGATCGCCAATCGCGACGGCTGGGTGCGCATCACCGGGCGTCGGCGCTAAAATGACCGCTTGCCTGAACCGGATCGCCGCATGACCGACAGTTTCGTCACCCAGTGCCCGCATTGCCAGACCAGTTTCCGCGTCAACCATGCTCAGTTGAGCGTGGCCCGCGGGGTGGTTCGTTGCGGCTCCTGCCTGCAAGTGTTCAATGCCGCCAAGCAGCTGCTCGAGCAACATTCTGGTAAGGACACGGTGACGCCGACCGCACCAGCGCTGCCTGAAGCGCCCGCACCTGTCAGCGATTCTGCGGTCGTCGAACAGATCCCCGCACCGCGCGCCATCAGCCAAAAGCAATGGAGCGCGTCGGAACTGGATCTGGACGGCCTCGATCTGGACGAAGAACTCGCCCGCCTCGAACAGCGCGAAATCCAGCCGGTCGCCGAATTCGGCCGGGCCCGCGAAGAATCCTTGAGTGCGCGGCGCGACAGCGCGGAACCGGACGAAGGCACATGGCCCGACAGCCTGTTCAGCGAGCCTGCCGATGAGCGCAGCGCAGCGCCGGATGTCGAGCCGGATATCGACGGCATCGAAACCCTCGAATCCGAGCGCACCGAGCGCACCGAGCCATCGTTGTCACTGGAACCGGTGGACCTGGATGACGAGCCGCCGATCCCGCAACTGCGCTTGCACGATCCGATCGATCCCAACGTCCGCCGTGAGCGATTTTCGGCCAGCGACGACAGCGATGACGACGATCTGCCATTGATCACCTCGCCGCGCAAAAAACGCGAAAGGGCCGAGCCCGGCGTGCGCGCCGAGGTCTTGCAGGATCTGACCGACGACCCGCTGCAACTGGACTGGCAGCAACGCCGTTCGCCCTGGGGCCGGCGCCTGCTCTGGCTGCTGCTGGTGGTGTTGGCGGCCGGCGGTCTTGCCGCTCAATACGTTGCCTATCACTTCGAGGAGCTGGCGCGGCAGGATCAATACCGCCCATGGTTTCAGCAGATCTGCCCGCAGATCGGCTGCACCGTGCCGTCCAAAGTCGACATCGGCAAAATCAAGAGCAGCAACCTGGTGGTGCGCAGTCATCCCGAGTTCAGCGGCGCGCTGGTGGTCGACGCGATCATTTACAACCGCGCGACCTTTTCCCAGCCGTTTCCCTTGCTCGAGCTGCGTTTTGCCGACCTCAACGGTCACCTGATCGCCAGTCGTCGCTTCAAACCTGGCGAGTATCTGAGCGGCGATCTCGAAGGCCTCGCGGAAATGCCGCCGCAGACGCCGATCCACATCGCCCTGGATATTCTCGATCCGGGGCCGAAAGCGGTGAATTACAGCCTGAACTTCCATTCACCGGAATGAACCGCTTCAGCGTTTCCCGATTGACGGCATTTTTCTGACTGGATCGCAGCCAACCAAACCGTTGGCGATAACAGAATAACTGTTCAGATTTTGTTCAATTCAGCCTTTAACCAGTCATCGAGAGCGGGTATCATGCCCACCCTTTTTCGAACTCTCATGATCCGGCCCCACTTCAGGGAAGTCCTATGTCGGCGGTACGCATCGGCCCATATACATTGCAGAACGGTTTGATCCTCGCCCCGATGGCGGGCGTCACCGACCAGCCCTTTCGTCAGCTGTGCAAGCGTCTGGGCGCAGGACTTGTAGTCTCGGAAATGGTCACCAGCGACATGAGCCTGTGGAATACCCGCAAGTCGCGCATGCGCATGATCCACGAAGGCGATCCTGAGCCGCGCTCGGTGCAGATCGCCGGTGGCGACGCGCAGATGCTGGCCGATGCGGCACGGGCCAACGTCGAGCTGGGCGCGCAGATTATCGATATCAACATGGGTTGCCCGGCCAAGAAGGTCTGCAACAAGGCCGCCGGCTCCGCGTTGCTGAAAGACGAAGCACTGGTGACCGAGATCCTGCAGGCCGTAGTGGCCGCGGTTGATGTACCGGTCACCCTGAAGATCCGCACCGGCTGGGATCGCGAGAACAAGAACGGCCTGAACGTGGCGAAGATCGCCGAACAGGCCGGGATCACAGCGCTGGCCGTACATGGCCGTACGCGCGCCGATCTGTACACAGGGGAAGCCGAGTACGACACGATTGCCGCGATCAAGCAGGCCGTGTCGATCCCGGTGTTTGCCAATGGCGATATCGATTCGCCGGAAAAGGCCCGTTACGTGCTTGACGCGACCGGTGCCGATGGCCTGCTGATAGGCCGAGCCGCTCAAGGGCGGCCATGGATTTTTCGCGAGATCGAACATTTCCTGCGCACCGGCGAGAAATTGCCCGCACCGGAACTGAGCGAAGTTGAACGCATCCTGCTGGAGCATCTGGCTGCCCTTCACGCCTTCTATGGCGACGTGATGGGCGTGCGCATTGCCCGCAAGCATGTGGGCTGGTATCTCGCAACCTTGCCGGGCGCCAGGGAGTTTCGCGCCCGTTTCAATCGTTTGGATGGTACGGAAACACAATGCGCCGACGTTCGGGAGTTCTTCGCCGAGCGTTACAAGAGCCTGACAGGGGACGAAGAAGGGGTGGCCGCATGACGATGATGACCGAGACTTTAGTGAGTGGAACAACACCCGTGAGCGACAACGTGAATTTGAAACAGCACCTCAACACGCCGAGCGAAGAAGGCCAGACCCTTCGCGGGAGTGTCGAGAAGGCGCTGCACAATTATTTCGCCCACCTTGAGGGCGCGTCCGTCACGGATGTGTACAACCTGGTGCTGTCCGAAGTCGAGGCGCCCCTGCTCGAAAGCGTGATGAACTACGTCAAGGGCAACCAGACCAAGGCCAGTGAGCTGCTGGGACTGAACCGCGGCACGCTGCGCAAGAAACTCAAGCAGTACGATCTGCTGTAAGCATTCAATCAAACCAGAAAGGCGCCCGCGTAAAAAACGGTCGCCTTTTTTGCTGACTTCCTTTGCTTTTGATGGAAATTGAGATGACCGACCAGACTACCCGCCTGCCGATCCGCCGCGCCTTGATCAGCGTTTCCGACAAGACCGGGATCCTCGAATTCGCCAAGGAGCTTGAAGCGCTGGGCGTCGAGATCCTCTCCACCGGCGGAACGTTCAAGCTGCTGCGTGACAACGGCGTTGCCGCAGTGGAAGTCGCGGATTACACCGGTTTCGCCGAGATGATGGACGGTCGGGTGAAAACCCTGCACCCGAAAATCCACGGCGGCATCCTCGGTCGTCGCGGTACTGACGACGCGATCATGAACGAGCACGGCATCAAGCCGATCGATCTGGTAGCGGTCAACCTGTACCCGTTCGAAGCGACCATCAACAAGCCAGGCTGCGACCTGCCGACCGCCATCGAGAACATCGACATCGGCGGGCCGACCATGGTCCGTTCCGCAGCGAAAAACCATAAAGACGTGGCCATCGTGGTGAATGCCAGCGATTACGCCAACGTCTTGGAAAACCTCAAGGCCGGCGGCCTGACCTACGCTCAGCGTTTCGACCTGATGCTCAAGGCCTTCGAACACACCGCCGCCTACGACGGCATGATCGCCAACTACATGGGCACCGTGAACCAGGCCGCTGAAACCTTGAGCACTGAAGGTCGCAGCGAATTCCCGCGCACCTTCAACAGCCAGTTCATCAAGGCCCAGGAAATGCGCTACGGCGAAAACCCGCACCAGAGCGCGGCGTTCTACGTGGAAGCCAAGCCGGCCGAAGTCGGCATCGCCACCGCCACCCAGTTGCAAGGCAAGGAACTGTCGTACAACAACGTCGCCGACACCGACGCTGCGCTGGAATGCGTGAAGAGCTTCGTCAAGCCAGCCTGCGTGATCGTCAAGCACGCCAACCCGTGCGGCGTTGCCGTTAGCCCGGACGCCGAAGGCGGCATTCGTCAGGCTTACGAACTGGCCTACGCCACCGACACCGAGTCGGCGTTCGGCGGCATCATCGCCTTCAACCGTGAACTGGATGCCGAGACCGCCAAGGCGATCGTCGAGCGCCAGTTCGTTGAAGTGATCATTGCCCCATCGGTCAGCGAAGAAGCCCGCGCCATTGTTGCCGCGAAAGCCAACGTACGCCTGCTGGCCTGCGGCGAGTGGTCGGCTGACCGCGCCGCTGCCTGGGATTACAAACGCGTCAACGGTGGCCTGCTGGTGCAGAGCCGCGATATCGGCATGATCAGCGCCGACGACCTGAAAGTGGTGACCAAACGCGCACCGACCGAACAGGAAATCCACGACCTGATCTTCGCCTGGAAAGTCGCCAAGTACGTCAAATCCAACGCTATCGTCTACGCCAAGAACCGCCAGACCATCGGTGTCGGCGCCGGCCAGATGAGCCGCGTCAACTCGGCCCGCATCGCCGCGATCAAGGCTGAGCACGCCGGTTTGCAGGTGGCCGGTTCGGTCATGGCGTCCGACGCGTTCTTCCCGTTCCGCGACGGCCTCGACAACGCGGCCAAGGTCGGTATTACTGCGGTGATCCAGCCCGGCGGTTCGATGCGTGATGCTGAAGTGATTGCCGCTGCCGATGAGGCAGGGATTGCGATGGTGTTTACAGGAATGCGTCATTTCCGGCACTGAGTTGCGGCAGCTACAAGCCTCAAGCTGCAAGCTGCAAGAAAAAGCTGATCTGAGTCGCTTTCCCTTGCAGTTGCAGCCTCACTAACTCAGAGCCACAAGCTGCCATCTGGCGCGATGCATACCCGCCCTTACTCGCAGCTTGTAGCTTGCAGCTTCTCCGAAGGAGTCTCTCTTTGAATATTTTGATCATTGGCAGCGGTGGCCGTGAACACGCTCTGGCCTGGAAAGTGGCTCAGGATCCGCGTGTGCAGAAGGTTTTCGTTGCACCGGGCAACGCTGGCACCGCCATTGAAGCCAAGTGCGAAAACGTCGCCATCGACGTGCTGGCGCTGGAGCAACTGGCCGATTTCGCGGAAAAGAATGTTTCCCTGACCATCGTCGGCCCGGAAGTGCCGCTGGTGGCTGGCGTCGTCGATCTGTTCCGCTCCCGTGGCCTGGACTGCTTCGGTCCGACTGCCGGTGCTGCGCAACTGGAAGGTTCGAAAGCCTTCACCAAGGACTTCCTCGCGCGCCACAAGATCCCGACCGCCGATTACCAGAACTTCACCGAGATCGAGCCGGCCCTGGCTTATCTGCGTGAAAAAGGCGCGCCGATCGTGATCAAGGCCGATGGCCTGGCTGCCGGCAAAGGCGTGATCGTCGCCATGACCCTGGCCGAAGCCGAAGACGCCGTGCGTGACATGCTCGCCGGCAACTCGTTTGGCGACGCCGGTTCGCGCGTAGTGATCGAAGAATTCCTCGACGGCGAAGAAGCTTCGTTCATCGTCATGGTCGACGGCAAGAACGTGCTGCCGATGGCCACCAGCCAGGACCACAAACGCGTCGGCGACGGCGACAGCGGCCCGAACACCGGTGGCATGGGTGCCTACTCCCCTGCCCCGGTGGTCACCGCCGAGGTGCATCAACGCGTGATGGATCAGGTGATCTGGCCGACCGTGCGCGGCATGGCCGAGGAAGGCAACGTCTACACTGGCTTCCTCTATGCCGGGCTGATGATCGACAAGGCCGGCAATCCGAAGGTCATCGAGTTCAACTGCCGCTTCGGCGATCCGGAAACCCAACCGGTGATGCTGCGTCTGCAATCGAGCCTGGTGCTGCTGGTTGAAGCCGCATTGGCGCAAGCGCTGGACAAGATCGAAGCACAGTGGGATCCGCGTCCGAGCGTCGGCATCGTACTGGCCGCGGGCGGCTACCCGGGCGACTACACCAAAGGCGCGGCGATCAATGGTCTGGATGCGGCGGCAGGTCTTGAAGGCAAAGTCTTCCACGCCGGCACCGCATTGAAAGACGGTCAGGTCGTTACCGCCGGTGGTCGTGTACTGTGTGCCACGGCCATGGGCGCGACCGTCGGTGAAGCTCAGCAGCAGGCCTACAAACTGGCCGCTGCCATCGACTGGAAAGGCTGCTTCTACCGCAAGGACATTGGCTACCGCGCCATTGCCCGTGAACGCGGCGAAGCCCAGGAGTAAGCGATCCATCAGGCCCGGCGCGGGATGCCATTCCTCGCCGGGCTGTTCGGTCGTCGCGCATCGTTATATTCTGGCATCAACCTACGAAGGGATTTCGCCGTGCGCTGGCTCAGGATTGCCATAAGCTTCACCGTCACGCTGATGACCTTGCTCTGCATGCTCCCGGCCCAGGCCGCGCAAGGCAGTGGCTGGTCGGTATTGCTTGACGATCAGGGCATCCTGCAACTGAGCGACATCCGTTCCGCTCGCTACACCAATCAATTCAGCCCCACCGAGCTTGACCGCCTGACCGCGGCCGAACCCGAGGGCGCCCTGTGGCTGCGCTTCAAACTGGCGCCGGGCAAGCACGAACAAGTGCTGCGCATCTTTGCCCCCGACCTGTCACAACTCAATCTCTACGTGCTCGACGGCGACCGGCTGATCGAGCAACGCAATACCGGCAACGAGCGGCCCCAGGCCGAACATCCTTTGCCGAGCAGCGATTTCATGCTGCCGCTGCCCCAGGCTGACAAGCCGCTGGACGTCTACGTGCGCATGGTCTCCGGCCATCAACTGCGCCCGCACATCACCCTGCAAGCGGCAATCGAAGGCGCCGCCGATCAGAAGCAGACGCTGATTTTCGGCCTGCTGTTCGGCTGCCTCGCCATGCTCCTGCTGCACAACCTGGTGCGCTACGCCTACTCGCGCTCGCGCAGCAGTCTGTGGCTGGCGATCTGTGAGGGCCTGCTGGGGCTGAGTCTGTTCCTGTTGCTCAACCTCGCCGGTCCGTGGCTGCCGAACTGGCAAGCCATTCAGACGCCGGGCGCTTATCTGGCATTGCTGCTGACGGCTCCAGCCGGGTTGATGTTCGCCCTGCGCTTCTTTGCGCCACTGGGCCAGCACGCGCTGAACAAACTGCTGTGGGGCGACATTCTGTTGATCGTCACGTGCAGCCTGTTGCTGCTGTTCGTCAACACCTTGCCGCTGAACATCATCACCTACGCACTGGTCGCACTGGCCGGCCTGAGCATGTTGCTGGTGGGCTTCTATCACTGGCAAAAAGGCTATCGCCCGGCGCGCCTGTTCGTCGCCGCCATGGTCGTGTTCAACATCGGCACGCTGGTTATCCTCCCGGCGCTGCTGGGGCTGACACTGGTCACGCCGCAAGGCCTGATCATGACGCTGATGGTGTTCATCTGCATCAGCGGCCTGCTGATGAGCATCGCCCTGGGCGAGCGACAGCGAAGCATCACCGAAAGCCGCTTCAGCATCAGCCGCGACCTGGCGGCAAGCAACGCCGAAATCAACGCCAAAGCCGAATTCCTCGCCAAGATCAGCCACGAAATCCGCACGCCGATGAACGGTGTACTGGGCATGACCGAGCTGCTGCTGGGTACGCCGCTGTCGGTCAAGCAACGCGATTACGTGCAAACCATCCACAGCGCCGGCAACGAACTGCTGACGCTGATCAACGAGATCCTCGACATCTCCAAGCTCGAATCCGGGCAGATCGAACTCGATGACGTGCAGTTCGACCTCAACGCCTTGATCGATGATTGCCTGAGCATCTACCGGGCCAAGGCCGAGCAACAGAACGTCGAGCTGATCAGCTTCATCCAGCCGCAAGTGCCACGGGTAATCAGCGGCGATCCGACGCGCCTGCGCCAGACCTTGCTGAGCCTGCTGGAAAACGCCCTGAAGAAAACCGAAGAAGGCGAGGTGCTGATCGTCGTTGCACTGGACGAGCGCAGCAGCAAACCGCGCCTGCGCATCGCCGTGCAGGACAGCGGCGTGCCGATGGAGCCGGAAGAGCGCGAAGCACTGTTGCACGCCGAATTGCACAGCAAGCACTTCCTTTCGGCCAATCGCCTGGGCGGCAATCTTGGCCTGGTGATTGCGCGCCAACTGATTCGTCTGATGCAAGGTGAGTTCGGCATCAAGAGCGGCGCCACTCAGGGCAGCACTTTGTGGCTGACCTTGCCACTGGACCCGGATCGCCTCGAACATCCGACGTCCGATCTGGACAGCCCGCTGCAAGGCGCGCGGGTATTGGTGGTCGACGATAACGACACCTGCCGCAAAGTGCTGGTACAGCAATGCAGCGCCTGGGGCCTGAATGTCAGCGCCGTACCGTCGGGCAAGGAAGCGCTGGCGCTGCTGCGCACCAAGGCGCACCTGCGCGATTACTTCGACGTGGTTCTGCTCGACCAGAACATGCCCGGCATGACCGGCATGCAACTGGCGGCGAAGATCAAGGAAGACCCGAGCCTGAACCACGACATTCTGCTGATCATGCTCACCGGCATCAGCAACGCGCCGAGCAAGATCATTGCGCGCAATTCCGGGATCAAACGGATTCTGGCCAAACCAGTGGCCGGTTATACGCTCAAGACCACGCTGGCGGACGAGCTCAATCAACGCAACAAGGGCCAGGTGGTGTTCCAGCCGCAAGTGGTTACGGCGGCCACTGCGGCGAAAGTGCCGAGCGACTTCCGCATCCTCGTCGCCGAAGACAACACCATCTCGACCAAAGTGATCCGCGGCATGCTCGGCAAGCTCAACCTGCAACCGGACACCGCGAGCAATGGCGAAGAAGCGCTGCAAGCGATGAAGGCCCAGCGTTACGATCTGGTGCTGATGGATTGTGAAATGCCGATCCTCGATGGCTTCTCCGCGACGCAGCAACTGCGCGCCTGGGAAGTCAGCAATCAGCGCATCCGCACACCGATCGTCGCCCTCACCGCGCACATTCTCGCCGAACATAAAGAACGCGCCCGCCAGGCCGGCATGGACGGACATATGTCCAAACCGGTGGAGCTGTCGCAACTGCGTGAACTGATCGAGCATTGGGTCGCCGAACGCGATCAGCAGAACCGGGCCACGACCCAGCCGTCGTAAACCGACAGATTGTCCGGTGCCTGATAGACTCCCCCCGACTCCATCGCCAGTGAGCTTGCATCATGCTCCATGTGTTGTTCAGCGTTTACCTGAAGATGCTGGTGCTCTACAGCCCGTTCTTCGTGTTGTCCTGCTTTATCAGCCTGACCCGTGGCTATTCGCGCAAGGAACAGCGGCGCCTGGCCTGGAAGGTCGCCCTCGCGACGCTGATTTCCAGTGTTCTGCTGTATCTGTTCGGGCGAGTGATTTTCGATGTCTTCGGCATCACCGTGGACGCCTTCCGCATTGGCGCCGGCAGCGTGTTGTTCATTTCCGCGCTGGGCATGGCTCAGGGCAAACCGGCGGTGCAGGCCGACAATGTCCAGCAGGACGTGACCATCGTGCCGCTGACCATTCCGCTGACGGTCGGCCCCGGCACCATCGGCGCCTTGCTGGTGATGGGCGTCAGCCAGCCGCACTGGGACGACAAGCTCACCGCGATCATGAGTATCGCCCTGGCCAGTTTCACTGTCGGTGTGGTGCTGTACCTGTCCAATCGCATCGAGCGGATTCTCGGTGATCAGGGTTTGCAGATTGTCAGCCGCTTGATGGGGTTGTTTGTTTGCGCGCTGGCCGCGCAGATCATTTTTACCGGCGTGAAGGGGTATCTGGTGCCTTGAGCGAGCACCGTATGGCCGAATGCAAAACAAAACGCCGCGGACGTTAACGTCCGCGGCGTTTTTTATCGCCCAGGTGAAAGGCCCCGTCAGGACAACTGCTCAACCACCGCTGACAAACTGACAGTTGCATCGCTGCCCTGCACTGCTGCGAATGCCCGCATCCACTGCGTCAAGGCGAACTGGCAGGGGCGACCGGCCACCCTGAGCGCCAGCTCACAGGCACCCTGCTCTTCGGCGTGGCGGACGATCAGCGTGTGGCCACTGTCCGGATCGGCAAACAGCATATCGGCATCGACCTTCGATATCAGAAAATGCCCGCATTCATCCAGATCCAGCACCAGCAGGCCCGGCTCCGCCGCCTGCACTGCCGATGGACGCCGTGCATCGACAACAACGCAATCCAGACGCTGCCAGCTTTCAGTCGAAATACGATAACCCTCCGTGCTCGAACCGAAGGTCAGGATCAACGTGTCCACGCCGTCGACAAGCAATGGCTGCACATCGGTAAGGTCATCGCTTACCTGTAGCGACATGACGTTGTCGTCACGCTGAGCGAAGCTGTTCGGCAACCATAAGCGGTCCGCCGTTGCGGCGCTGAAGATCAACCCGTCGATCGGGTCGAACAACAGCGGATCGGCACCATTGTGCGTACCGAGAAAAGTCGCCCATTTGCCATCGTCCCTTGCGCTCACCACAAAAAGCTTGTCGAGCGCCGGCGCGTAGTACTGATAGCGATCACCGGTATTTTCCACGGGCAGAAACGCAGCATGGGCTTGTCCATCCAGCAGTTGCTTCAGGCGTTCGCGCAATTGTTCAGAGGTCTGTCCGGGAACGTGCGACCAGTGGTTTTCCGTGCCGACAATTCGTGCCGGTTGCCGATCTTGCAGTTGCAGCGTCACGCCGTCTCGCGTGCGACCGAGCAAACCATTGCCGTGGGGCAACACTTCGCTGAACAGCCACGAAGACCAGACCGGTTCGGCCCGTGGCAACGTCTGCCGATGCCGGACAACGCTGGTGCCACCGAACGCCTCGCGGGCTTCTTCGAATGACACCAGCCTCTGGCGCCACAATGTTCCGGCTTCCGCATTCAGCAGCCAGACGGCCTCGCGGTCCGGCGTCAACCCCAACAAGGTCAGCTCGCCGCTACTCCTGGCATCCATCAGTACGAGCTTTTCGTCAATGCACCAGGCGGCCAGAAATGGCTGCCCGGCCTGAGCGTGCAGGCCAACAATCGCAAACGCTGCACCGCTGTATTCCTTGGCCAGCGGCGGCAGCGCTGCCAGCCAGTCGGGATTGTGTTGCAGCCAACGCTGGCTGAGGCCAACGAACTGCAGAACGTTTCCGTCGATTTCGGACAGCCAGTTATCGTCCCTGGCGTTAAGGTCGATTTCGAACAATCGACCATCGTTCAGGGTAGCCAGGTAGCGGTAGCCGATGCGCCTGAGATCGACCACGTCCCTGGCCAGCGCCTTGTGCCAGAAAACGTTGTCGGACAGTTCGATGCCGTGGCTGAGCATGCGGCTTTGCTTGCTGTAGAACAGCAGCGCGGTGCCCGGATCAGACGATGTGGGCATCAGCAGCACTCGGTCTGTGTCGCTGACGGTGTCAGCCCCGAAGTATCGACCGTTACGGACCCCGATCCACGCTCGCTCGAGCAGTTTATCGAGGCAATAAGCTTGAACATGCAGATAGGGCGCGCAGGTCCAGGTGCGGATCGCCGAGGCCATGGTCGTGGCCCCGTCAGCGTAGGCGCGACGTGTCTTCTGGCGGTAGCGCAAAAACGCTGTTCTGGTGCCCGGCTCCGGCTTCAGGAAAGAGTCTTGCAGATCGTCCGTCCACATCTTCATATCTGTGAGCGTCACGCCCTGATCGGTCAGATGAAATTCAAGCGTGGTGCGTACGTTCACGTCCTTTCGTTCAATCAACTGTTGCGAGACACGCAAAGTGCCGTCCGCGAGTTGCCTGAAAGCGGTGATTTTCGTGGCGGACTTGACGCTCAGTAAACGATAGCGGCGCACGACCAGGCCGCTGATCGCATCGACGCGCCAGACCGTAGCGTGATCGGGGTGATAGAACCACGCGTGATCAGCGGTGGCGGCACCCAGCAACAAGCCTTCGTGGACGTCAACCGGTACGTCCCGCGCGTACAACAGGCGCTTTTGCGCGACGTCGTAGTAGGCCGTTGTGCGCAGCGGGCGGGTGGCGGGTTGCAACGGCACGTTGAATCGCTGAAGCGCCAGGTAGCCCGCAGTGAGACGTTGTTCACGATCCAGTTTGCCCAGGCGGGCCATCACTTCGCCTGAGTTGTTGGTATCGCCGAGAGTAACGCAGACCAGGCGCAATGCATTGCGTTGCCAGTCCAGCTCAAACAACTCGCCGCCGGCCAGCTCGATCGTTCCCTCGAAAGCCGACAGCACGATAGCGTCGACCGTCAAATGGCGCCCCGCCAGATAAAGTCGCGCGCCATCACCTTCCGGTGAAGGTGTGGTGCCGAAACTGACCTGCTCGACACTGACCCAAGGCGCATGCACCCGCCATTTGCCGTAACCGGTCAATGTCACCTGCTTCAAACCAGGAGTCAGGCGCAGCTGACGGTGCCCTGGCGGAGCGGAAATTTCGTAGGAGAGTTTCTGCCGCCATTCATCGGGCAGGGTCGCAACCGCTATCTGGCGAACCTGATCATCCAGTTGCACGCTGATCGTCGTCGGTTTGTAGACAGGAAGGAGCTTGTAGAGAATGTGTTTGAGCGACGGCGTGCTGTGCAGGTAAAAGTGCTGTCTGCCGTGTTCGTCATATTCCAGCTTGTCTGCCAGGCGGTTGCGCAATTGCGGGTAGCGGGTGTGGATGCGCTCGTCCAGCTCTACCCTCAGCGCATCGCCCAGCGCTCCCAACGAGTTGAAATGCGAAAACCAGCTCGGCTCGGGACGTTCACTGGCACTGCGCGGTTCGACCTGTTCGCCCGGCAGGGGCTCGTAGACATGGCCGGCACCGCCCAACTGGTATTCGTAGCCGTAGTAACACAGCGGCGTGCAGGGCAACAGCACAGTATCAGCCTGCAGGTTCAGCGCTGCACGCTCGGGCAGGCCAAAGGCCTGGCGAATGTTCAGGGAAAGATGGACCAGTTTCGGATCATCGTTGTACTGCGGCAATTCAAATGGGCCACCGCTCCACGGATAAAACCGCTGACTGTCGAAACGCACCTGTCGGTCTTGCAGATCGAGGTGGGTAATCACGGCTTCGGCCGGGAAGTGCAACACCCCGTCGGTCAACCTGAAAGCGCCTGGCTGATAAGCGTTGTGGATGGCACGCAAATGATTGCCGACCTCGGTGGCCTTGTCGGCGATCTGCCCCAGGTTGCTGGCAATGGCCGTCGCACCGATGCCGACACCCAGCAGCGGCACGGACAGGACAGCCGCCGCTGCGCCCACTGCTCCACCGGCGGCCAGTGCGACAATATCCAGCCCCAACGCCGCGACATTGAATGCCAGCGACGTAGATAAGCGCGAACGCTGCTCGTAATTCTCCGCCAGCGAAAGGTTGTAAATGTCGAAGCCGATGTTGACCAGCGAAAATGCAAAGCCGACACCGGTGGCTGCCGCCCCGAGTACCCGGCCGGCCAGCGCTGACTGGCTCAGGCGCAGTGCCTGTTCACTGGCGGCCACTTGTCGCACCAGATTGATCACCTGAGCGCTATCGCTGACCACGGCGAAACCCAGTTGCGCATAACTGACGTAGGTCTGCACTTGCAGCGCGATCGACAAGGCGGGCACTTGATCGCCGGCCTGGTATTCGCGATAACGCATTTCAGTGATCAGGGTCTGGAGCGCAAAGGCGAAACTCAGGCGGCTGCCGCCGTCAGATTCGCCAGGAGCAGCGGCTTTTGTGGCTTTGACCATTCGTTCCAGATGCTGCTTGAGCTGCTCGAAGCGCGGATCGGCAGTGCTTGCCATTCGTGTCTGATGCGGTTTCTGCGCGTCGGCCAGGGTCAGCGAAAAAGTGCCGTCCGCCTGGGGCTTGAGGGTATCCAGCAGCGGCAGATATTCCCCCCCGAGCGAGTGGGCACTGCGCAACTGCTGCGTGGCATCGCTGAATGCCTGTGCCCAGTAACGCGCATCCACGTGCGCCAGGCTTGCGCCCATCCGCGCGTTTTCGCTGAGCGACCGCTGGCGCGCCAGCGCTTGCCTGGCCCAGACCGAAGCACGGCGCGAGTCGCTCGAAGGCGAGTGCAGAAAAGTGTCCACGCGCAACCCCGACGAGAGCCTGCGTGCGGCGATCACCTCGGTGTTCAGTTCGATCACGTTGAACTTCGCCCCGGCCATGTCGCCCAGTCCATAAAGCTTCGCCAGCGCACTGTCGCCTGCGCCCAGATAACGCTCCACGGCGAGCTTGGCATGGGCACCTTCAGCGAACGCATAGATGGCAAAGTTCGGGTCATAGAAGCGGTAAACGAACTGGCCGTCCACCTGCACTTTGGCCATCAGCAACGCGTGATCACCGGTGTCGAGCAGCAGAACGGTAGACGCATCCTTCGCCTCCAGCGTTTGCATCAGCGTGTCCAGATTTTGCAGGCCGCGCGCCTCACCGATGGCGCTGGTCGGCAAGCTGCGCAGTTCATTCAGCGCACTGAGCAAAGCCCTTGAGCCGGTTTGTTCAGGGTGAATATCTGCCGTGGCGGCACGCCCCACCAGTGTGCGCTCGGCTGACTCGCCTGCCACCAACGCCGCGCCCGTCAACAGCGCCAGCGGGTAACAGCGGCGCCCGGGGTCGCTGATCGTCTGCATCAGCAAATCCTGCGGCAATTGCCTGGCGCAAAGGGCTCCTGCGCCGACGAACACTTCGCGCACCTGCGCGCTGCGCTCAAGGATCCGGGTGCGGTACTCGCGCTGCGCGGTGCGATTGATTTGCCCGATACGTATGCCCCACTGCCGCACCGTCAGCGGTTCGAAGAGCGCCTGGACCTTGAGCTCGCGCGCCGCCAGCAAGGGATGCGCCGCGCCGCGCATCAGGGCGGCCTCGAGGGCCGGCCCCTGGCGCTGACGAATGGCTTTTTCGATGGCGTCAAAACGCGCGAACGTGCCGTCGCCGTCGGTTTCAACGGCAAGCTCGCGGGTAGTTTGCCAGGCAGCCGCGAAGCCCGCCTCGTCGAGACTGGCCGCGCCGAAAATCCCCCCGAGCAGGACCCGCACCAACGGACTCAGTTGCTCCAGCGGCAGCGAGTCGTGGGCGATTCGGCTGAACAATTCGTTGAGATTGCTGGACGTTTCGGCGCCATGGGAAACCGGCAACTCGCTTACCGTTTGCGCACGGATCAACTGACGCGTTTCGAAGCCGATGGAAACAGCATCGGTGAAGGTGATGTCACCGCTGATTTTTTCGCGCATGGCGTAGACAAAAGGTTCGCCCAGGTCATCGATCCATTGCTGCAAGACCGCCGTCAGCAACACCGGTTTACCGCCCACCACCGGCCAGCCCTGCTTGAACGTCAGCGTCTGTTGCGGCTTGAGCAGATCCGCCAGCTGGCCGGTATAACGCGACTTGAGTTTGCCGCTGCGCCATTTCTCCTGCTCATTGGCCAGCCATTGCGTCTCATCGTCATTAACCGTCCAGCCGGAAATCATTTCCTCTTCGGTGAACACGTTGTAGCCGTCAACCAACTTCAGATGATTGCGAATGCCATCGATCTGCTCAGGCAGCAGATACTCTTCAATGTATTTGGTCAACCCGGCTGCGGCGGCACCCGGCCCGGTAAGAGTGATCGTGCTGCGAGCGCCGACTCTGATGCCGTCCTGATAATAGGAATGGATAGCTTCGATGAGTCTGCCAGCGGCGAAATGGATCGTTGAAGCCGGAAACTTCTGCTGCGCGAGTGCTTCATTCACCACGTTCTGAATAACCGCGACCAGCCGCCCTGCGTCTGTCGTATCGATGCTATCGGTAATCACGCGACGCTCGACCTCCAGCAGACAGTCATAATTGAGGCGGATCATCTGCATGTACGCCATGGTCATGCCACTTTCCGCGTGGGCAAGAATATGCGCATTCATTTCTCCCGCCACGGGGATACCATGAGCAGTGCCAAGACGCATCGCATCTAGCGGCGCCGAGTGCTCTTGCGGGGCGACAAAGATTTCGCCAGGTCGGTGTTTATTGCGAGCAAACGTCTGCAACGCTGCCAGATCCGCAGCGGCAATGGTGCCGATTCTGTCGAGATAACGCTGACGATCGCGACCCGGCATCAATGTTTCATCGTTATTGAGCAACACCTGCAACACGCCAATACGTTGTTCTGCGTTGTAACTGCTGATATCGACATCGCCCAGCTTTTCAACCAACGGCGGCAAGTAATCCATGTCACTGTAACGACCGCCCTCCTGGTATTGAGCCTGCAAGCGCACAACATCACTGGCCGCTGCAAAGTTGCCGCGCATGGCCACTTCACGCTGATAGATATCTTCCAGAAAATGCCCGGCAAACTCCCGGCGAACATCACGCAACTGCAAGTCGTCGCCCGCCATTTGCTGATGGGTTTGCAGGCAGTGTTGGCGAAAGTTTTCCAGAGTCGCACGGTCTTTACCGTAAGCGCACACCATCAGCTCGATACGGGCCTGATCGGCGTCGCCTCGCCATTGCGGTTGTTGCAGGAACTCGAACATCTCGCGCTTCAATACCCGCGCACGATCTTCGATCATCTTTGCCAATACAGCGGGCTTGCTGATTGTGTCACCGCCCGATTCCATCGCATCGACTCTGGCGCTGTCGGTAATGACCCGGTTCATCTCGTACGCGAGCAAGGCGTCACTGTCGTACCAGAGACTGAACCGGTAATCCTCGGCGGCCAGAACCTGGCGCCAAATGTTCATGTAATCACGCTGGATACTGCCAACTTCACTGCCGCCGACCCAGACAAAATGCATGATTTTCGGCACTGGCGGGGCTGCGTCGCTGAGCATGCTCACAGTCTTCGTCAAGCGCACCGCATAACCGCGCAGTCTGTTTGCCACTGTGTAAACGGCCGTGGAGCCACGCGCCGACTTGCGGTTGGCCAAGCGATCAAAACAGGCGAGAAAGAGGGTTATTGCCTGCAGTTTTTCCGCAAGGCTCGCCGCCTGCCCCCCGCGCTCGTATATCTCAACCAGTTGTAAATAGTCGGCAGAAGCGGAGAACTCCTTGAAGTTTCGTTTCAGCGTTGAGAAGTCTTCAGCGGAAATGAAACCCGACTCGCCAACATACTGTTCCATGACACCCATAAGACTTCACCTGATTCAATTAAAGAATCCGAATGAAGTTATGCTGTCGGCGAGGCGACTTCAAAAAGCACAAGACTCAAATAATTTCCCGGGAAACATACACCAACGATGTAGTTGCTTATGCGCATGATCCGGAAATATATAAGTTCATGCTGGGGTTATTACTCGCACGCTGTCAACAGCCTGACCAACGCTTGCAGCGCTCAGTTGAAGACTGAAGAACCTGCCAGTGATGTTTGACTGGATGTCACGCCGAGGCAACTTGTTTACAACTTGCCTCGGCGTCAGGTTCAGCAAAGCGGCTTGTCCCCGTACCAACGCGGCGTATAAACCCAGTCACCGCCCCCGGCACGAGCAAACGTGCAGGTGGTCGAAGAGCCGATCAGCACCATCGTGCGCATGTCCACCTGTTCCGGCGTCAACGCGCCCAGCGTCGTGGTGCGCAGCGTCTGCCCCGGTCGGCCGATGTCCCGACCGAGCACCACCGGTGTTTCAGGCAAGCGGTGCTGCGCGACGATCTCCAGCGCCCGACCCAGTTGCCACGGGCGCGCCCGGGAAATCGGGTTGTAGAACGCCAGGACCAGATCCGCTTCGGCGGCCAGATCCAGACGTTTCTCAATGATCGCCCAGGGCTTGAGGTTGTCCGACAGTGACATCACGCAGAAGTCGTGGCCCAGCGGCGCACCGGCCTGAGCCGCAGTGGCCAGCGAGGCGGAGACGCCCGGGAGGATTTCCAGATCGACGCTGTGCCACGCCGGATCGTCCGATTCGTGCAGGGCTTCGAGCACCGCGGCGGCCATGGCGAATACGCCCGGGTCGCCCGAGGAAACCACGATCACCGAGCGGCCTTCGGCGGCGAGCCTGAAAGCATGGCGGGCACGCTGCATTTCTTCGCGATTGTCGGTGCAGTGCTGCACTTGATCGTCGCGGAACGGGCCGGCCATGCGCACGTAGGTTTCATAGCCCAGTACATCGGTGGCGCGGGCCAGTTCGGCTTTCACCGCGGGCACCATCAGTTCGGCGGCGCCGGGGCCAAGGCCAATGACCGCGAGGCGACCGCGCGGACGGCCGATTTGCGACACGTCCAGCGGTTGCTCGGCAATCGCGATCGCCAGATGTTCTGCGCTGATCACCTTCGCCGCAGGCACTGCAACTCGGGCCAACGCCTGAAGATCGTTTTGCGCTGCGACGAAGCGCAGCGGCACGCCTAACTCGAGCGCAGCCTCGCGCAGATTCGATGCGGCCATTTCAGCGTCCGCTGCCACCAGACACGCCAGTGCCGGCAAGGCCACGCTGGCCTGGTGCAACGCAGCGCGAATGGCGTTCGGCAGATCCGCCACCTCAGCACTCACTGCCACCGCCACACTGCGCGGGTAAATCAGCAATTCATCGGCGCTGGCCACCCGCTGCGCACTGCTCACATGAATCGACCGCTGCGCCTGCGGATCCTGCGGCAACTGCGCCTGATCCAGCCACGGCGCCGTGCCTTCGATGCGCACGCTGTGCCCGGCGAGCAGATCGGAAACGAAGCGTTTGCCCGATTCCAGATCAGCCAGTGCGTAGCCGCTTGGCGGATTGAGCAGGCAGGTGCCAAAGCGCAATTCGCCGCTGGTGGTGATCGCCGGCGCGACTTGCAGCGCCGCCGCAATCTCCCGGGCCATGACGTTGACCCCGCCGAGGCCACCGAGCAACGGCACCACCGCGCTGCCGTCTTCGGCCACCGCCAGCACGGCGGGTTCGGCGCCTTTCTCCAGCAACAGCGGCGCCAGCGTGCGAATGACAATGCCGGCTGCGCACAGGGCAATGATCGGCGTGTCCTGCTGATACAACGCGCGCAGGGTCGCGCCGAATTCCTCATAGCGGCTGTCGGCGCCTTCAACCCGTCCGGCAAGGCCATGGACCTGCGCCGCCGGGTAGACCTGTTGAATGCGCCGCGCCGTGGCGAGGCTGCCCTGGCCGAGAATGACGATGGCGGGAGTCGCTTGGCTCATCAACCTTGCCACCGTTCGCCCGGGACGATGATCAGCGAGAAGTACGGCGAGGACATCGGCTCGACCTGATCCATCGGCACGATCTTCTGATTGGCCATGGTCGCGCGCTCGACATACAACGCACGCTCGGCGAGGCCGAGTTCCTCCAGCACCTGACGCACCTTGGGAAAGTTGCGCCCCAGTTTCATGATCACCGCCGCATCGGCATCGGCCAGACGCCGCTTCAGTTCTTCGTGAGGCAGTACGCCGGAAAGCACCGACAGGCTCTGATTGCGATACACCAGCGGCGCTCCCAGCACCGAAGCGCCGCCGAGCATCGAGCACACGCCGGGCACGACTTCAGCCTCATAACGGCTGGCGAGGCGGTCATGCAGGTACATGTAGGAGCCGTAGAAGAACGGGTCGCCTTCGCAGATCACCGCCACGTCGCGGCCGGCATCCAGATGCTCGGCGACCGCCACAGCGGCTTCGTCGTAGAAATCGCTGATGACCTGCTCATACGACAGCGGTGCCGGCAACGCTTCGGTGGTCACCGGGTAGACCAGCGGCAGCAGATTCTGCGCCTCGACCAGATGCGCCTCGATGATGCCGAACGCATTGCCCTTCTTGCCCTTGGCCACGAAATACGCGACCACTGGCGATTCGCGCAACAGGCGCAAGGCTTTGACAGTGATCAGTTCCGGATCACCGGGGCCGACACCGAGGCCGATCAGACGTCCTTTGGCCTGCATCATTCGATCTCCGTAGCGAGGGCATTGACGGCGGCGGCGGCCATGGCGCTGCCGCCCAAGCGGCCTTGCATGATCACGAACGGCACGCCGCGACTGTCGGCGGCCAGTGCCGCTTTCGATTCGGCAGCGCCGACAAAACCCACGGGGAATCCGAGGATCAGTGCCGGTTTTGGCGCGCCGGCGTCGAGCATTTCCAGCAAGTAGAACAGCGCGGTTGGTGCGTTGCCGATCACCACCACACTGCCTTCGAGGTGCGGGCGCCACAGCTCCAGCGCGGCGGCCGAGCGGGTGTTGCCCAGCTCACGGGCGAGCTCCGGCACACTGTCGTCGCGCAAAGTGCAGATCACTTGGTTATTGGCCGGCAGGCGCGCGCGGGTCACGCCTTCGGAAACCATCCGCGCGTCGCAGAGAATCGGCGCACCGGCCGCCAGAGCATCGCGCCCGGCCTTGCCCGCGCCCTCGGAGAATTGCAGACCGTCGATGGCCTCGACCATGCCGCAGGCGTGGATCACCCGCACCGCAAGTTTTTCCAGATCGGCGGGAATGCGCGCCAGATTGGCCTCGCGGCGAATGATCGCGAAGGAGTTGCGATAGATCTCCTGACCGTCGCGGATGTAATCAAGCATCAAGGGGGCTCCGGGAGCGGGCGTCGAGCAGGGTCGCGGCCGCTTCAATAGTAAGGTTGCAGGCGTGCAGCGTGCCGAATCCGGGCTGTGCTGCATCGCGAAAATAGAGGTCGTAATGACCGGGGGCAACGGCCAGCAGCGTGGCTGGCGCGCAGTGGGCGGCGGCGCAGGAGCGCGAGCAGCCCGACAGGTGCACGCTGAGCCCTGCGGGCAGCAAAGGTGCCAGTTGCCAGGCATCCTGCTTGGTGTCGGCAAGGCCTTTGCCGCAGCCATCGGCGCCGGTGCAGGCGATCAGGCGAGCCAGTGGTTCGGCCTCGGTCGTCAACAGACCCAACGCCCGCAACTGCTCAAGCACGTTGTCGGTATCCGTGGCTTTCACGTTCGGCAGCAGCAGGCTCTGCCACGGCGTGAAGCGCAGACTGCCATCGCCAGACTGTCGGGCCAGTTGCGCCGCGCCACGCAGCATCGCCGGATCAAGTCGGCCCAGTGGCGGCACCGCGCCGACGTAGCAACGACCTTGCGTGTTTTGCTGATGAGCGCCGATGTGCAGCGCGTCTGCCGACGTCGGGCGCTGCCAGTTGCTGATCGCTTTGAGCGATACGCGCTCGCGCAACGATTCCAGAAACGCGAGCCTCGGCAACTCGTCGAGCAGATGGCGCATCCGTGTTTGCTCTGGCCGGGCCAGGTCGAGGAACAGTTCCAGCGCGGCGACCACCAGTGCGTGAGCGTTGTCCTGAGTCACAGCGCCGAGAGGGCGATCGGTCGGGCAACCGGCAAGACCGAATGCCCAGAGGACATCGCCGTCACGCTCGACTGCCGACAGCCACAGATCATGCGGATGTTCGAGCATCGCCAGCGCTTCGCCGCCATCGAGCTGCACGGCGAACTTGGCGCTCAACTCATGGAAGCGCGGATGGCTTTGCAAGGTGTCGAGGATTTGCCCTGCGAGCGGGCGCGTGTCGATCAGCATCTGCCGATCGATACCGGCGGCCGGGCTGAGCATCAGATTGCGCACATCGTCGCCGGCAGCGTTCTTCGGCCCAAGGCCAGCGGCCAGCAAGCGCTCGATCAGCGCCGCCGATTGCGCACCGATGCCGCGAATCTGCAGGTTGCCGCGATTGGTCGCTTCGATCGCACCGCTCGCAAACGCTTCGGCGGCAGCGGCCACCGCATCGGCCTGATCCGCGCTGATCGAACCACCATCAAGCTTGATCCGACAGATACCGCCGTCCAGTGCCTGGACGATACGCAGCAACCCCGGGCAGGCCGAGGGGCGTAAGGCGGTGGACATCGGGCGTTCGTTCAAGGGGCTGACCGGTTGCGTGGCAGAGGCGCTTCGCGGGCGAAGGCGCGGTATTATGCCTGCTTTGTCCGGCGGCATGAAAAGTCTGCCCGTCGGAACGCCACGTTTTGAGGAATATAGATGTCACCCTGGCTGACGATCGTGGGAATCGGTGAAGACGGCTTCAAGGGCCTGGGCAAGAATGCCCGGCGTGCTCTGCTGGGCGCTTCGCGGATCGTCGGCGGCCAGCGTCAGCTGGATCTGCTGCCGCCGTGCATTGGCGGCGAGCGGCAATTGTGGCCGGGTCCGTTTTCCCTCGCGCCGGTGCTCGAGTCGCGTGGCGAGCCGGTCTGCGTGCTGGCCAGCGGTGATCCGATGTTCTACGGCGTCGGTGCCAGTCTGGCGCGGCAGGTGCCGAGCAACGAGATGTCGATCATTCCCGCCCCTTCGTCCTGCGCATTGGCGGCGGCGCGCCTGGGCTGGCCGTTGCAGGAGGTGACGGTTGTGTCGCTGGTGGCGCGTCCGCTGGCGGCGCTCAATGCGCATCTGTTCAGCGGCGTGCGTCTGTTGTTGCTGAGCAATGACGGCAGCAGCCCGGCCGCCATTGCGCAATTGCTGCGCGAGCGTGGTTTCGGCCCAAGTCGCATGACAGTTCTGGAGCATCTGGGCGGTGCCGCCGAGCGGCGTATCGACCGCTGCGCCAGTGAATGGGACGATGCGGCGGTCGCCGACCTCAACGTCGTCGCTGTCGAGTGCCTGGCCGACCCCGGTGTTGCCGGCCTGTCGCGTCTCGCCGGTTTGCCCGATTCGGCGTTCCGCCACGACGGTCAGTTGACCAAGCGCGACGTACGCGCCATCACCCTTGCCCGCCTGGCGCCGAGGCCCGGCGAACTGCTCTGGGATGTCGGCGCTGGCAGCGGTTCGATCGGCATCGAGTGGATGCGTGCGCACCCAAGCTGTCGGACCATGGCGGTCGAGGCCGACGAGGGCCGTCAACAACTGATCGAACACAACCGCGATGCGCTGGGCGTACCCGGCCTGCAACTGATTCGCGGCAAGGCGCCGCAAGCGCTCGATGGCCTTGAACGTCCCGACGCTGTTTTCATCGGCGGCGGCGTCACCCGTGAGGGCGTATTCGAAACCTGCTGGGATCAGCTCAAGCCCGGCGGCCGTCTGGTGGCCAACGCCGTGACCCTGCAAAGCGAAGTCACCCTGATGCATTGGCGCGAACAGTACGGCGGTGAGCTGACGCGCATCCATGTCGCCCAGGCGCAACCGCTCGGCGAGTTCGATACTTGGCGTCAGGCATTGCCGATCACCCTGCTGGAATTGGTCAAACCCCTCGATGCGTGACGAAACCGCCGAACAACCCGCGCCCCTGCGCAGCGGCCTCACCACCGGCAGCTGCGCCACCGCCACCAGCCTCGCCGCCGCGCGCCTGTTGCTCACCGGCATCGCTGCCGACGCGGTGCACATCACTTTGCCCAAGGGCAAACAGGTGCAGATGCGCCTGGAGTTCTGTCGCCTGAGCGAGGGCGGCGCCGAAGCCGGGACGATCAAGGATGCCGGCGATGACCCTGACGTCACCCACGGTGCACTGCTTTATTCACAGGTGCGACTGTCCGCCGAACCGGGGATTCGCTTCAACGCCGGAGTCGGCGTCGGCACGGTGACCCGACCCGGTCTGGTATTGGCCGTCGGCGAGCCGGCGATCAATCCGGTGCCGCGCAAAATGATCAGCGATCACTTGACCTTGCTCGCCGCCGAAACCGGCTACGGCGCCGGCTTCGAGGTCACAGTCAATGTCGAGGGCGGCGCAGAACTGGCGCTGAAAACCATGAATCCGCGGTTGGGCATTCTTGGCGGCCTGTCGATCCTCGGCACCAGCGGCATCGTCCGGCCGTTTTCCTGCGCCGCTTACATCGCCTCGATCCATCAGGGCATCGACGTGGCGAAAACCAACGGCTATCTGCACATCGCCGCCTGCACCGGCAACGCCAGCGAAGACACCATGCGCCGGGTCTACGACCTGCCGGAAATTGCCCTGATCGAGATGGGTGACTTTGTCGGCGCGGTGCTCAAGCATCTGCGCAAAGTACCTGTGGATAAACTCAGCCTGTGCGGCGGCTTCGGCAAGATCAGCAAACTCGCCGCCGGGCATATGGATCTGCATTCGCGGCATTCGAGCATCGATTTGCCGCAGCTGGCCGAGTGGGCGGCGGCAATTGGCGCGGATTCGGCGTTGCAGCAAGGCATTCGCGAAGCCAATACCAGCCAACAAGCCTTGGCCTTGGCCAGTGCGGCGGGCATTGCTTTGGGGGATGAGGTTTGTCGCCATGCGCTGAATTTCGCTCGCAGCGTAGTGCCGGCGCAGGTCCAGGTCGAGGTGTTTGCCATTGATCGTCAGGGCGGGATAGTCGGACATGCCAGAGGTTTTGTATGAAGCGGATCTTGCTGCTCGGCGGCGTGACTGAAGCGCTGGCGATTGCCCGCACGCTCGGCCCGCAACATATCTACAGCCTCGCCGGCGTTGGCCGGGTGCCGAGCGATTTGCGCTGCCAGATTCGGGTCGGCGGCTATGGCGGCGCTGAGGGTCTGGCGCAGTTCATAGCCGATGAAGGCGTCGATCTGCTGCTCGACGCTACACACCCGTACGCCGCACAAATCAGCGCCAACGCCGCCCGCGCGGCACAGCTCGCCGGCATCCCCTGCTGGGCCTTGCGCCGCCCCGCCTGGCAACCGCAAGCGGGCGATGACTGGCGTGAGGTGGCTGACTGGGCCGAACTGATCACAGCGCTGGAACCGTTCCACCGCCCGCTGTTCACCCTCGGCCGCGAACCGCTGCAACACCTCGACGAAATCCCCGCCCACCAGTTCTGGACCCTGCGCGCCCTCGACGTTTATCCCGGCAACCCGCGCTGCGAAGTGATCGGCGCACGCGGCCCGTTTTTGCTGGAAGACGAGCGAGCGCTGTTCGAGCGCCGGCAGATCGATGTATTGATCAGCAAGAACAGCGGCAGCAGCGCCACCGAGCCGAAGCTTGAAGTGGCACGTGAGCGGGGAGTGCCGGTGCTGGTGTTGAAGCGACCGGGGTTGCCGGGGGTTGATCAGGAGTTTGAATCAGTCGCTGAAGTCCTCGCTGCCCTTTCCCACTGAATCGGCACGGCCCTTTGTGGGAGCGAGCCTGCTCGCGAAGACGTCAGCACCAGTAGCCTTCCATTGTCTGACACAGCGCTTTCGCGAGCAGGCTCGCTCCCACATGACTCCGGCTCGGCGGAATTTATGTCTCGATTCCTACAACCCGGCCAGACACCACCCACATCAATTCAGAACAACACCGACTTTCAGCGTTCAGGCACACCACCTACCCTTCGGCCTTTGAACCCAAAGGCGTGATATTCAATGTCCGAGAAATTTCTTCGTTTTGATGTTCGGGACTATCTGAAAACTCCTGCCGATCTTGGCCAGTACATCGAAGGATGTGCACTGGAAGATTCGGGCGATGGGCAACTTAACCGAGCAGCAGGTCGAGACGTTATGCAGACCATACGAGCACGAATAGAGACCGATGCGGATTTCGCCCAGGCATTGCGAATCGAAGCCGCTACACTCATTCACAACGGCGAAATCGAAACGGGGCGCAGACTGTTACAACTGTTGCAGCAAGCACTGCGACACCAAACCGCACGACGCTTTTTTACTTATCGGCCCTGATCAGGCTAAATGGGCCGCGCCTGATCGCCCACCCAACGGACCTGTCCCATGAACCGACGCCGGTTAGCATTTGCCTGGATCGCCTGCCTTGCAGTGCTGTTCAACATGCTCGCCATGCCGCTGAGCGGGGCGATGGCGCAGGCGGCCAGTTCACCGGCCGAGCAGATACTCTGGAGCAGTTTCTGCACCGGCAGCGGCATGAAGATGGTGGCGATCGACATCGGTGCCACGGATCAGAAGGCCCCGCAGAACGACAGCCATTCGAACATGCAGCATTGCTGGTGTTGCTCAGGTGGGGCGCCAATGCTGGCGCTGCCGGGGCATTCGCCGCAGCTGTATTTCGCGCAATTTGAAAGCAACCGCAGCGTTGCGCCCGCCTCCCTGCAAGCCCCGACGCCGCGCCAGCAATGGCCGAGTCTCAATCCCCGTGCTTCCCCTCTGGTCTGATTTGTTCGCGCCAAAAATCCGCGTTTCAAATCGTTCTGGAGAACTGCCATGTTGAAGAAACTCTTCGTCCTCGCTGCGCTGTTGTTGCCGGCGTGCTTCGCCCATGCCCATGAATACAAGGCGGGTGCGCTGGAAATCGCCCACCCGTGGTCGCAGGAACTGCCGCCCAATGCGCCGACCGTCGCCGCCTATTTCATTATCCACAACACCGGCAAAAGCGCCGATCGCCTGCTCGCCGTCGATTCGCCGATTGCCGCCGAAGCGCAGCTACACGAGCACGTGATGCAGGGCGATCTGATGAAGATGCAGCAAGTACCGAGCGTGGAAATCCCCGCCGGCGGCACCGTGACCTTCGCGCCGATGGCTTACCACGTAATGTTGCTCAACCCGACTGATCGCAGCCTGCTCAGCGACGGCAAGCGCTTTGCGATGACTCTGCACTTCGAGAAAGCCGGAGATGTCACCGTCGATGTCGCCGTGCAGAAAAAACCGCCGGAATCCGCCCAGGGCCACGTTCACGCTCAGTAACCGACCCGGCTGACTTCGCCCATGCGCCCGTTGCGCGTCAGGCCCGTCCCGCATCACCGTCAGACTCAAGCGCTGACGCGTGGCAGCTGGATCGCCCTGTTCGCCATGTTGATGATTTTCATCGGTCCACTGATTTCTCAGTCGATGCCGATGGATCAACACGCCTCGACATCGATGCCAATGAGCATGGACATGTCGATGGACATGCCCGGCATGGATCACAGCGGCCATGCAGCCCAGCCTGCGGCCGAGCATTGCCCGCCGCAATCTTCGCATCACGTGCTGTGGGAAAAATGCGGCTATTGCAGCCTGCTGTTCAATTGCCCGGCACTGACCGGCGCCGGCGATTTCGTCACTTTCAACATCCCGCCGCCCGACACCTTTACCCCATCCTCCCCGCGTCTGGGCCATGCCCGCCAACCCTTCTTCCCCGGCGCCCGCACCCGCGCCCCGCCCATCGCCACGTAAACACGCACCTCTGACTGCACACGGTTGAGAAGACAGCTTCACGCTGCCGGCCGTGGTGTTTACGACTGTTCGATGGAAATTGTCATGTCCAGGTTTACTGCTGTCCCCTTCGCGGAATCTGCCCGCGCGCACTTTGCCCTGAATGAATCGCGGATTCGTTGCAGGCACGCTATTGCCGTCCTTTGCGGCGTACTGCTGACACCGCTGGCGCTGGCCGACGATCACGCCGGCCATCAAAACGAACTGAGCCCGACGGTGATCACTGCCATCGCCCCAAGCTCGCCACTGACGATCGTCACCAACCCCAAGGATCCGCGCCAACCGGTGCCGGCCAGTGACGGTGGCGATTATCTGAAGACCATTCCCGGCTTCGCTCTGGTGCGCAATGGCGGCACCAACGGCGATCCGGTGCTGCGCGGCATGTTCGGCTCGCGCCTGAATATCCTCACTAACGGCAGCATGATGCTCGGCGCTTGCCCTGGCCGGATGGACGCGCCGACTTCGTACATCTCGCCGGAAACCTACGACAAGCTCACGGTGATCAAAGGCCCGCAGACGGTCCTCTGGGGGCCGGGCGCATCGGCCGGTACGGTGCTGTTCGACCGTGAGCCGGAGAACTTCGGCGAACTCGGTACTCGCGTCAACGCCAGCATCCTGGCTGGCTCCCACGGCCGTTTCGACAAGGTCATCGATGCCGCTGCCGGCGGCCCTCAGGGTTACCTGCGGGTGATCGGCAACACCGCGCATTCCGACGATTACCGCGATGGCAACAACGACATCGTCGCCTCGCGTTACGACAAGTGGAACGGCGATGTCGCACTGGGCTGGACGCCGGATGCCGACACCCTGATCGAACTCACCGCCGGCAAGGGCGACGGCGAGGCGCGGTATGCCGGGCGCGGCATGGACGGCTCGCAGTTCCTGCGCGAAAGCCTCGGCCTGCGTTTCGAGAAATCCAACATCAGCGAGGTGCTGGAAAAACTCGAGGCGCAGGTCTACTACAACTACGCCGACCATGTGATGGACAACTACACCCTGCGCACGCCGTCCGGCACCGGCATGATGTCCGGGCCCATGGCGTCCAACGTTGATCGGCGCACCCTCGGTGCACGGATCAAAGCAACCTGGCGCTGGGCTGATGTTCAGCTGATCACCGGTCTCGACGCACAGACCAACGAGCACCGTCAGCGCAGTGCAATGGGCGTCGATACCTACAAGCAGCTGCCGTACAGCAAGGACGCCGATTTCCACAATTACGGCGTGTTCAGCGAAATGACCTGGTACGCCGCCGAGCGTGATCGCTTGATCACTGGCGCCCGTGTCGACCGTGCTTCGGCGAAGGATTACCGGCAGACCACCGGTTCGGGAATGATGAGCCGCGCCAACCCGACCGCCGACGACACCCGCGCCGACACCCTGCCCAGCGGCTTCATCCGTTACGAGCACGACCTCGCCAACAGCCCGACCACGCTCTATGCAGGCCTCGGCCACGCGCAACGCTTCCCGGATTACTGGGAGTTGTTTTCGCCCAAGTCCGGCCCGGCAGGATCGGTCAATGCGTTCGACTCGATCAAACCGGAAAAGACCACGCAGTTCGACTTTGGCGTGAACTACAAGAGCGCCGACCTCGAAGCCTGGGCCTCGGGTTACATCGGTGCGGTACGCGATTACATCCTGTTCGACTACACGCCGGGAATGATGGGCATGAGCACTTCGCGCGCCGAGAACATCGATGCGCGGATCATGGGTGGCGAACTCGGTGCTGCCTACAACCTCACCGACAACTGGAAAGCCGATGCGACCCTGGCCTACGCCTGGGGCAAGAACAGCAGTGACGGCTCGGCACTGCCGCAGATGCCGCCGCCGGACGCGCGTTTCGGCCTGACCTACAGCCAAGACAACTGGAGCGCCGGCGCACTCTGGCGAGTGGTCGCCGCGCAGCACCGCATCGACGCGAACAAGGGCAACGTGGTCGGCAAGGACTACGACCAGAGCTCGGGCTTCGGCGTGTTCTCGCTCAACGGCGCGTACCGCATCAACCAGCACTGGAAGGTCAGCAGCGGCGTCGACAACCTGTTCGGAAAAGCCTACGCCGAACACTTGAATCTGGCTGGCAACGCCGGGTTCGGTTACCCGGCCAATGACCCACAGGCAATTAATGAACCGGGGCGCACGCTCTGGACCAAAGTGGATATGAGTTTCTGACAAGAAAAGTCAAAAGATCGCAGGCTGCGCCAGCTCCTACATGGGATCGCGTACGACCTGTAGGAGCTGCCGAAGGCTGCGATCTTTTGATCTTAAAAAAATGATTCGCCCAGCGGAGCACACGTGATGCAAAAGCCTCAACCCAATTTCTACAACCTGGCCTGGCGCTGGCATTTTTATGCCGGGCTGTTCGTCGCGCCGTTCATGGTGATGCTGGCCCTGACCGGGATCATTTATCTGTTCAAACCGCAGCTCGATTCGCTGATGTACAGCAGCCTGCTCGAAGTACCGGCCGGGCACCACACCGTGCCGGCCGATGACCTGCTGCAACGGGTGAAAGCTGCCTATCCGCAGGGCCAGGTCACTCAGTACCTGCCGCCGGTGAACGCCCAGCGCAGCGCGCAATTCGTGGTGAAAAACGCAGGTCACGAACTCAACGTATTCGTCGATCCGTATCACGGTGACATCCTCGGCGAGCAGGATGCCAAGCAGAATCTGCAAGCCATCGCCCGCGCGATCCACGGCGAGTTGATGATCGGCACGGTCGGCGATCGGCTGATCGAAATGGCCGCTGGCTGGGGCGTGGTGCTGGTGGTGTCGGGGCTGTTTCTGTGGTGGCCGCGCGGTCAGGCAGCAGGCATTCTGTGGCCGCGCCTGAGCAGCCGCGGTCGGCTGTTGTGGCGCGATCTGCATGCGGTCACCGGGTTCTGGGGCGCTACATTGCTGCTGGTGATGTTGCTCAGCGGCATGACCTGGACCGGTTTCTGGGGCAAACAATATGCGGCGGTATGGAACGTGTTCCCGGCCGCGATGTGGAACAACGTGCCGACCTCCGACGTTGAAGCGCGCAGCCTCAACAGCGCCACGCGCCAGACCGTGCCATGGGCGATGGAGAACACACCGATGCCGATGTCCGGCGACCACGCCGAACACATGAATCACGGCAATGCCCATGCCGGCCCCGCTGCACCCGAAGTCAGCCTGCAGGATGTGCAGAACATCGCCAGCGAACGCAAGGTCGAACCCGGCTACAGCATCACCCTGCCGACCACCGCCACCGGCGTGTTCACCATCGCCGTATTCGCCGATGACCCGCGCAACGACGCCACCCTGCATATCGATCAGTACACCGGCAAGGTCCTCGCCGATGTGCGCTTCGAGCACTACGGCACCGTTGCTCGCGCTACCGAAATCGGCGTGATGCTGCACGAAGGCAAGATGTTCGGCACCTTCAACCAGATTGTCGTGCTGCTGATCTGCCTGATGATTCTGCTCAGCGCCGTCAGTGGCGTGGTGATCTGGTGGAAGCGTCGGCCTGAAGGCAAATTCGGTGTGCCGCCGCTGCGCCATGATCTGCCGAAGTGGAAAACCGGCGTGGCGATCATGCTGGTGCTGGCGGTGGTGTTTCCGCTGGTGGGGGCTTCGCTGGTGGTGGTCTGGTTGCTTGATCGCCTGCTGCTGTCGCGTGTTGGCCGGAGTGCGCGGGCCTCGACTTGAGCGATGCGCCATGAGGAGCGGCCGCCAATAGCGGCACGCTCCCCGGAGCCAGCCGCGGCGAATTACAACTCGTCGCGGATGCGCACCGTGCCTGGCGACGATGGCTGCTTGCGCTGCACCTTCCAGGCACGTCCCATGCGCCCGGTCTGAGCCCAGTAGTAACCGGCGACCAACACCCGGAACTCGCCCAGCGCCATAAGCCGGGAAACGAATTCGCCCGGACTCAGGTGGCTGGTCCATCGGCCGTTCTCGAAAAACACCGACCGGGTCAACAGCAGATCACGCTCGGCAGCCGAATAGGAAGGCGTGTATTTGAGCAGGACATTGTGCGGCGTCGAATAGAAATAATGCCGAATATCGAAGCCCCTGTTTTTCAGGTCGTGGGAATGGGCGTATACGAGCTCTGGCGTCGCGAAATTGGCTCTGATTCCCTCTGCGTCCGGCACCAGAGTGGTGTTGCCTGAAAGGTGCATCTGATGAGCGGCGATCGGATGGTAACCATCGGGATAACGCGGCGCCGGGTGCTGCCAACTCACCGAAGAGTCCGTCGACTTCCGGAATATCCGCGCCAGCGGGCTCGGATCCTGCGCGGACCAGGCGATGGGTTCGAGCGGTACAAATTGACTGGCGACCGCTGGCGCCAGAATTGCACTCTCGTAACCGACATCGAGAATGGCCTCGGCCGCTCGCTGCTGTGCATAGCGTGCAGCGTCGTCGGGGTGATGGAAAACCGGGCCGAGTGCCGGGACGGGATTTTCTCGCCAGCGCTGCTCAGCGCTGACATCGGCCTGGCGCGGCTGCCAACTGTCATCCACCAGGCCATGTCTGGACCAGTACTCACTGCTCTGGATCACCTCGAGCCGGCCCGCAGCTGCCATTCGGCGGATATATGCAGGAAAGTCGAACGAGCCTTTGGCGATGTCTCGCTCATCGTTGGCGGCTTGTACCGCAGAGACAAATGCATTGGGGCGCAGCTCGATCTGCCCGCGGCGGTCGTAGAACTCGCCCGGCTCGAAGGCATGCAGTTGCAGTTTCAACAACGCCCCGTCGGCGCATGAGAAGTAGATCGGCCGATAACCCTGTGGGGTATTGGCTCGAACGCAGACTGACAGAACATCATTGGGCAGCAGAAAGACCTCGCGCACGTCGCCGGATCGCGCGCCCAGTGGCGGTAGCGGTGCCCGCAGATAAATCGCGTCGAGCGCAAAGCCCGAAATCAGCTCACCGTTTTCGAACACGCGATCAAGGGCCAGCGCCGAGCCCTGAACTTCGACCGGCAAGGTGGCGAGGCATACGCCTTGCTGGTTGCGCAAAAGATAGCCGAAAGTCTGGGTATCCCTGCTGACGGACGCGTCATGAACATATTGGGCGGCAGCGTCTGCCTGCACGAACAGTGCACTGCAGAGCGGCTTGCTCAAGGCCTTGTCATACTCTCTGGCCGGCAACAGATCTTCGGAAAAAGGTGCCCACACCGATACCTGTCGCGGCAACCCCCAGATCTCGCTGCCCTTGATCACTTGCAGATGCCCGCCCTTGGCCAGGGCATTGATCCATTCAACGGGCTGCAGATGTCTGCTGCGCAAGCCCTGCTTGATCGCTTTCGCATCGACGGCCGCGAACCGGTCGCCCTGGCCAAGCAACTGCGAAAACAGTTCGGCCTGCGGCTGATACCTGAGCACTGAACCGTCCGGAGCAAAGAGAAATTCAAGCAAGGACGCCGGTTTGTAAGCAACCAGCGAGCCGTCTGCCGTAACCCGATATTCCTCCCTCACCCCGCGTTTGTTGAAGGCCGACTCCAGCACATCGACGGTAAACATGTTCAGGTAGATCTGTTTCTGGACGCGCGACAGCACCAGCGAGGCCTCTCGGACGGCGCGCGACCGATAGCGCGCCACGATGTGGCAACCGAGCGGAAAAAATCCATAGGTCCGGCTTTCCTCAGGGCAGATTTCGAAAAGGTCGAAATCTTCACGGCTGACTTCAATCGGCGCAGTCGCCACGAAGCGCTTGTCGGCCGTCTCCAGGATTACCCCGCCAAACACCCGGTCGCTCACTGCAGCGAGCAGGGTTGCAGCATGCATGGCAGCATCGTCAGCCGTCAGAAAAACCGGCCCCAGCCAGCGCCGCTGCAGGTGTGCGTATGGCTGCCAGGTCACCCCGACGAGCCCCGTTCGGTCCCAGCACAAGCCAGCATGCATCACCGAGAGTTCGCCACTGTTGGCCACCTCGTGGACGAAATCGCTAGGCACCAAGTGTCCGGACGCCAGATCGCTCTTGATCGTGTCGAGCGTGCTCTGCGACGTGGCGTCATAAAAGAGTTTGCTGGACGGGCTTCTCGCATATTTCAACAGCGCACCGTCGCACGTTGCGATATAGAGGGCTACCGGAAGCTGCGACGCCACAACCGGACGCCGACGTCCGTAATACATCGAGGTGGTGAGATTGTCCGGCGAGATGAAGTAATGGTTGAGCCAGTCATCCGGCGTTTTCCTCGGGTCATCTGAACGACGGTGCGAATACCAGCTGGCGTACAGATCGAAGCCCTCGGGAAACTGATACCACGGCTCCGATCTTCGCGCGGCAAACAGGCTGTTGAGTTGAAACAGACTGCTCTGCCCATCGCTGACGGGAATCAGCTCCGTGGCAATGTACTCTTCATTTTGCCGGTGTTTGAGGATGAACCCGAAGCAGGCGTTGACCTGCTCTTGCCAATGCCTGGCGCGTTCATGCTGACTCTGTGCCACCTCGTCGGCTGAAGCGAACACCGCACCGTAGGCCACCGTTTCCGGTCGGCGCCACGGCAACGGCAATGGCAGCATCAACTGAGGCGCGGCGATCGCTGGCGGGGTCAGCCCAGGCAATACCGGCGTTGGAAGCACAGGGTAGTCCGGGGAAAACGGATGAATCACCGGCCAGACCGGCGCGTCGGGCGCGGGCGGCGCTTCACGCACCGACCAGGTCGAGGCGATCCGGCCGCGATAGCCCCACAATGGGTTATCGACCAGGCTGGTCAGCCGACCGGCCGCCGCTTGCTCACGGATAAAATCCTGCGGCCGCTTGCTGCCATTGCCCAGTTCCGTGGCGAGGGCACCGGGATGCCGGCTGGTTCCCAGACGCCTGCCCAGTTCCGCAGCGGGCGCTGAAGCGTCGGCCTCAAAGCGCAGCAGACTGTCCGCAGCGGCCGATACATACAGGACAATCTCATCAAGCAGCACCCGCCGGACTTCCTCGACACTGAGCATCTGCAGACTGAGCACGGCTTCGTGCGGGGTCCATTGCAGATAATCGACCTCCACCGGTTCCAGTTGCGACACGGCAACATGGGACACATAGCGCGCGTGCAGGCGATGATCATCCGGAAAAATGGCCCGTCCTTGGTTGTCGTGGGGATAAAGCCGCCCCTGGCCGAGCACATCGATATCGCCTGGCAGCGGTTCGGTGACCACGAAGCGTTGATTGCTGCATTGGAAAATGTAGCCCGCAAATTGCCGGTCGCGGCGATTGCCGACCGCTTGATGGGCATAACGCGCGGCATCATCGGACGTCAGAAATTCCCGGCTCAACACTGGCCAGGTGAAATCCGGATACGGCGTCCATTGCAGATCCAGCACCCCGAGGCGAGACCACAAGGCACTGCCGCGTAGCACTTGCAGCCTGCCGGCGATGATCAGCATCGACACGAATTCGCGTGGTCGAAGTGTTCCGCTCGACAGTCTCGCCTCGATGCCGCCATCGCTGACGGTTCCGTCGGGATGCTCCTGACTGAAGGCCGCTTCGACCTGACTGCCGCTGAAGGTGTACTTCAACATGGCGGTGTCCCTTGCCTGCATGTACAGTGAAAGAGGCTTGCCCGGCGCCGCCAGAGGTAATGCGCGGCGCCGACGGGCGATCGCCAGCGCCACGTCCTGCGGCGCAAAAAAGTTCTCTGCCAGCCATTGCTCGGTCGCGGGCGCTCGCGCCGGATCGGGCCGCGATGCGAAGTAAAAACCTTCGAGCACGTAGCCTCGCGGCAATCGCAACTGACCATCGCCAGCTTCGGGAAAAACCTTTGCAGGATCCCAGGATGTCGCTTGTGCAGCGCGCGCGTGGGTCGCTACATACTCCTCGCTCGTGCTTTTCTTCAGCAGCAATCCCGACCTCTGTGCGCCACGGGATTTCAATGCGGCCAGTACGGCGCGTTCAGGATTGACGCAGACCCGGGTCATCAACGGCATTTCGGTGATTGTCCCGGTCGAAAAAGGCGTGCCGGCCTTCCAGTCCGCAGGTACCCGCCCCACCGAGTGCCCCCAATCGGCATTCGACACAATGACCTTGAGCTCGCCGACCGTCGCCAGTTTGTTGATCAGCCCCATCACATCGTTGATCGCTGGAGGCCGACCGGACGGCGCGCCGGACTGATGCCAGAGGACGTATGCGCGCTCCTCCGGGGAGCCGCTCGACACATATTTGAGCAGGCTGCCGTCAGGGCCGGAAAGATAGGCGCTACGGAAAAAATCCCGCGCTGACACATCACCCAGAAAGTCGCCTGCAGAATAGAAACTGATGAACAACCTGAGCAGCATTTCATCCTGACGCGGATTGCCATTGCGGAACTCGTCATGCAGTGGCGGATGGCTGTGTACGCTGGCGATGCATCGGTAGCCCAAGGGATGGCGCAGCTCGCCGAGCACCCCGCTTTCGAGAATGGAGCCAAATTCGAAACTTGTGGCTTCGCCCGCGATGGGTGAGGTCGCCAGGAACTTGCCGTCGGGACGTCGCAGAATCACGCTGCCGTATTCTTTGTCCGGGTTGAGCGGGATCCGTGTATGCACCCAATAGGCGGCGTCTTCTTCGCTCAGGAACGCCGGGCCAAGGGGGGGCAATTTGAATTTTTTCGGAGAACTTGCGGCGCGACCGGAACGCCCAGACACATCATTCATAAAAACCTGCGCAGAAAATCGGGATGAGCAGACGAGTGTGTGTCGCAGCTGCCGTGAGGCTGCGGTACATGTTTATCGTTTCTGTAACGGCGCCGCTTGCGCGCCCCAATCTGGCGCACCTCTGCGCACCATCGCCCATAGCGCGTGCCCTCATGGTGCAAGTCTTGAGAGCGCAAACGCTCTGGCACGACATTTTCTTGCCTGAACGCGACCGGGCACAGCCTTTGCAAAACACACCTTCAGTCGTCCGCATCTGCCAACCAGAAAAAATCGAATGTTCATGGAGATCGCACAATGAAGCGTCGCAGTTTGATCAAGGCTTTCACACTCACGGCATCCATTGCCGCGATGGGCATGACCTGGACTGTCCAGGCCGCCGAGACCATCAAGGTCGGGATTCTGCATTCGTTGTCCGGGACCATGGCGATCTCCGAAACGTCGCTCAAGGACATGGCGCTTATGACCATCGACGAGATCAACGCCAAGGGCGGCGTGAACGGCAAGATGCTCGAGCCGGTGGTGGTCGACCCTGCTTCCAACTGGCCGCTGTTCGCCGAAAAGGGCCGACAGTTGCTGACCCAGGACAAGGTCGCGGTGGTGTTCGGCTGCTGGACCTCGGTATCGCGCAAATCGGTACTGCCGGTGTTCGAAGAGCTCAATGGCCTGCTGTTCTACCCGGTGCAGTACGAAGGCGAAGAAATGTCGCCGAACGTGTTCTACACCGGCGCCGCGCCGAACCAGCAAGCGATCCCCGCCGTTGAATACCTGATGAGCGAAGAAGGCGGCAGCGCCAAGCGCTACTTTTTGCTCGGCACCGACTACGTCTACCCGCGCACCACCAACAAGATCCTGCGCGCGTTCCTGCACTCCAAAGGCGTGGCCGACAAGGACATCGAAGAGGTCTACACGCCGTTCGGTCACAGCGATTACCAGACCATCGTTGCCAACATCAAAAAATTCTCCGCCGGTGGCAAGACTGCCGTGATCTCGACCGTCAACGGCGACTCCAACGTGCCGTTCTATAAAGAGCTGGCCAACCAGGGCCTGAAAGCCACCGACGTGCCCGTGGTGGCTTTCTCGGTCGGCGAAGAAGAACTGCGCGGCATCGACACCAAACCGCTGGTGGGCAACCTCGCGGCGTGGAACTACTTCGAGTCGGTGGAAAATCCTGCGAACAAGAAATTCGTCGCGGACTGGAAAGCCTACGCGAAGAAACACAACCTGCCGGGCGCCGATAAAGCCGTGACCAACGACCCGATGGAGGCCACCTACGTCGGCATCCACATGTGGGCGCAGGCGGTCGAGAAAGCCAAATCCACTGACGTCGACAAGGTTCGCGAAGCACTGGCCGGGCAGACCTTTGCTGCGCCGTCCGGTTACACGTTGACCATGGACAAGACCAATCACCACCTGCACAAGCCCGTGATGATCGGCGAAATCCAGAGCGACGGGCAGTTCAACGTCGTGTGGCAGACCGAAGGCCCGATCCGCGCGCAACCATGGAGCCCGTACATTCAGGGCAACGACAAGAAGCCGGATTATGCGGTGAAGAGCAACTGAGTCACCGGATGTCAGTCTCGCGCCTGGCGTGAGGCTGATGCAATTCCCTGTGGGAGCGAGCCTTTGTGGTGAGGGGATTTATCCCCGATGGGTTGCGAAGCAGCCCCAAAGCCATCGGTCGCGGTGTATCAGATTGATCGCGTCGACCGATATCACGACTGCTTCGCAGCCGAACGGGGATAAATCCCCTCGCCACAAAGGCTCGCTCCCACAATGTCCGCGTCAAGGCGACTGACTATGCCCACTGCCCTTTTCCGATTCATCTGTGCCATCGCACTGTTGCTGCCACTCCTGGCCCACGCCGGCGATGCCGAAGACTTCGTCGCGGCCAATCCGATGCAACAGGCCAAACTGCTGGAAGCCTGGGCCGCGCAGCCCGATCCGGCCCGTATCGAATTGCTCAACGCCCTGCAACAAGGCGAACTGACGATCGACGGCCAAGCGAAAACCCTGCGCCTGAACAATCGCCTGCGGGGTCTGATCGACACCGCGATGGCCAGCCATCAATTGCTCGCCGCTGACAGCAAAATCCGTCTAAGCGCCGCACAGCAATTGCAGAAAAGCGCGAAACCCGCGCAGCTGAAATTTCTCGACCAGCAGCTCGCTGGGGAAAAAGACCAAAGCGTGCATGCCGCCCTGAGCCTGGCGCTGGCCAATCTGCAATTGGTCGACAGCGACCCGGCGGTGCGCCTTGCAGCGGTGCGGTTGCTCGGTGAAACCGGCGACCCACTGGCCCGTACACGCCTCGAAGGTTTGCTCGAACCCGGAGTGGAAAGCGATGCCGGCGTGCGCACCGCCGCCGAAACCAGCCTCGCTCAGGTCAAGCGCAAATTGCTGATCGGCGAAGTCCTCGGCCAGGCGTTCAGCGGCATGTCGCTGGGCTCGATTCTGCTGCTCGCCGCCCTCGGTCTGGCGATCACCTTCGGCCTGCTCGGGGTGATCAACATGGCCCACGGCGAGATGCTGATGCTCGGCGCCTACTCGACCTACGTGGTGCAGTTGATGTTCCAGCGCTACGCACCGCAGGCCATCGAGTTTTATCCGTTGATCGCGCTGCCGGTGGCGTTTTTCGTTACCGCCGCCATCGGCATGGCGCTGGAGCGCACGGTCATCCGCCACCTTTACGGTCGACCACTGGAAACGCTGCTCGCGACCTGGGGCATCAGCCTGATGCTGATCCAACTGGTACGTCTGGTATTCGGTGCGCAGAACGTTGAAGTGGCCAACCCGGCATGGCTGTCCGGCGGCATCCAAGTGCTGCCCAATCTGGTGCTGCCGTACAACCGCATCGTCATCATCGCTTTCGCATTGTTCGTGGTGGTGCTGACCTGGCTGCTGCTGAACAAGACCCGCCTCGGCCTCAACGTGCGTGCCGTCACCCAGAACCGCAACATGGCCGCCTGCTGCGGCGTGCCCACCGGGCGCGTCGACATGCTCGCCTTCGGTCTCGGCTCGGGCATCGCCGGATTGGGCGGTGTGGCGCTGAGCCAGATCGGCAACGTCGGTCCCGACCTTGGCCAGAGCTACATCATCGACTCGTTCCTGGTGGTGGTGCTCGGCGGCGTCGGCCAACTGGCCGGCAGCGTGCTCGCGGCGTTTGGCCTGGGCATCGCCAACAAGATTCTCGAACCGCAGATCGGTGCGGTGCTCGGCAAGATCCTGATCCTCGCGCTGATCATTCTGTTCATTCAGAAACGTCCGCAAGGCCTCTTCGCACTGAAAGGACGGGTGATCGACTGATGAACCAGCCTCTGTTAGTCACGGCCACACAAAAGGCCGGGCCGAAAGTCACGCTCGCGGTCGGCGGGGTGATCCTCGCGCTGCTGATCGTTCTGCCGCTGCTGTCACTGCTCGCGCCGGACAATGCAATGCACGTCTCGGCCTACACGCTGACCCTGGTCGGCAAAATCCTCTGCTACGCCATCGTTGCTCTGGCGCTGGATCTGGTCTGGGGCTATGCCGGCCTGCTGTCGCTGGGCCACGGTCTGTTCTTCGCCCTCGGCGGTTACGCGATGGGCATGTACCTGATGCGGCAGGCGGCCGGCGATGGCTTGCCGGCGTTCATGACTTTCCTGTCGTGGAGCGAGTTGCCGTGGTACTGGACCGGCACCAGCAGCTTTATCTGGGCCATGTGTCTGGTGGTGCTGGCGCCGGGTCTGCTGGCGCTGGTGTTCGGCTTTTTCGCCTTCCGTTCGCGGATCAAGGGCGTGTATTTCTCGATCATGACCCAGGCCCTGACCTTCGCCGGCATGCTTCTGTTTTTCCGCAACGAGACCGGTTTCGGTGGCAACAACGGCTTCACCAATTTCCGCACCATTCTCGGCTTCGGCATTACCGAACCGGGGACCCGCGCGGTGCTGTTTCTGGCCACGGTGTTGTTGCTGGTGGCGAGCCTGTTCATCGGCTGGCGCCTGGCGCAGAGCAAGTTCGGCCGGGTGCTGACGGCGTTGCGCGATGCGGAAAACCGTTTGATGTTCTGCGGCTACGACCCGCGTGGTTTCAAGCTGTTCGTCTGGGTGCTGAGTGCGGTGCTGTGCGGTCTCGCCGGAGCGCTGTACGTGCCGCAGGTCGGCATCATCAACCCCAGCGAAATGTCGCCGACCAACTCGATCGAAGCGGCGGTGTGGGTCGCCCTCGGCGGGCGCGGCACGCTGATCGGGCCGCTGCTCGGCGCCGGCGTGGTCAACGGCATGAAGAGCTGGTTCACCGTGGCCTTCCCGGAATACTGGCTGTTCTTCCTCGGCGCGCTGTTCATCGTCGTGACGTTGTACCTGCCCAAAGGCGTGATCGGTCTGCTGAAGAAACGAGGTGAACAATGAGAGTCACAGCGAGTGCGGAATTCATGCTGGAGCCGGCGTTTTTCCCCGTCGAACCGAACAAGGACGAAGGCACCAGTCGCGACTCGATCGGCCTCGGCCAGCGCGTCGGCCCCGGCCTCGATACGCGCCACGGCACCATCCTGACCCTGGAAGACATCAGCGTCAGTTTCGACGGCTTCCGTGCGCTGAACAATCTCAACCTCTACATCGGCGTCGGCGAACTGCGCTGCATCATCGGCCCCAACGGCGCGGGCAAGACCACGCTGATGGACGTGATCACCGGCAAGACCCGGCCCAGCCACGGCAAGGCCTGGTTCGGCGAAACCCTGGACCTGACGCAGATGAGCGAAGTGCAGATTGCCCAGTCCGGCATCGGCCGCAAGTTTCAGAAACCGACGGTGTTCGAAGCCTTGAGCGTGTTCGAAAACCTGGAGCTGGCGCAGAAGACCGACAAGTCGGTGTGGGCCAGTTTGCGTGCACGCCTGAGCGGCGAACAGAAGGACCGCATCAGCGAAGTGCTTGAGACGATTCGCCTGACCACCTCGGTCAATCGCCAGGCCGGCCTACTGTCCCACGGCCAGAAGCAGTTCCTTGAGATCGGCATGTTGTTGATGCAGGACCCGCAACTGCTCTTGCTCGACGAGCCGGTGGCGGGCATGACCGACGCCGAAACCGAATTCACCGCCGAGCTGTTCAAGTCGCTGGCGGGCAAGCATTCGCTGATGGTGGTCGAGCACGACATGGGCTTTGTCGGCTCGATTGCCGACCACGTCACGGTGCTGCATCAGGGCAGCGTGCTGGCCGAGGGCTCGCTGGAACAGGTGCAGGAAAACGAGCGGGTGATCGAGGTCTACCTCGGCCGATGAATCGGCCAGCTGCAAGCGACAAGCTTCAAGCAGCAAGTAAAAGCAAAGTCATAAACAGCACTGCTCTTGCTTGCAGCTTGCGGCTTGCGGCTTGAAGCCCAACTAACGGAGTTCCGATGCTACAAGTCCAACAACTTCATCAGTACTACGGCGGTAGCCACATCCTGCGCGGCCTGAGCTTTGACGTGAAGGTCGGCGAAGTCACTTGCCTGCTCGGGCGTAACGGCGTGGGCAAGACCACCCTGCTCAAATGCCTGATGGGCCTGCTGCCGGCCAAGGAAGGCGCGGTGAACTGGGAAGGCAAACCGATCACCACGTTCAAACCGCATCAGCGCGTGCATGCCGGTATCGCTTATGTGCCGCAGGGCCGGGAGATCTTCGGGCGTCTGACCGTGGAAGAGAATCTGCTGATGGGTCTTTCACGTTTTCCTGGCAGTGAAGCGAAGGAAGTCCCGGCTTTCATCTACGAACTATTCCCGGTGCTGCTACAAATGAAGCAGCGCCGTGGCGGCGATCTGTCCGGTGGTCAGCAACAGCAACTGGCGATCGGCCGGGCATTGGCCAGCCGCCCGCGCCTGCTGATTCTTGATGAGCCGACCGAAGGCATTCAACCGTCGGTGATCAAGGAAATCGGCGCGGTGATCAAGCAGCTCGCGGCCCGCGGCGACATGGCGATTCTGCTGGTCGAGCAGTTCTACGATTTCGCCGCCGAACTGGCCGATCAATACCTGGTGATGTCGCGGGGCGAGATCGTCCAGCAGGGTCGCGGCGAAAATATGGAGGCCGAAGGTGTACGCGGGCTGGTCACGATCTAACGCGGCGGTCTAATCTGTAGCTTCCTAACGATAATCACAAAACCATGAATTCGATTGTTGCACCTGCCCTGTTTACCCCGAGCTGGCACGCCGAGCTGGAACTGGCCTACGCACGTTTCGGCGATTGCACGCGTCCGGTCATGCGCCGTCACCTCGGCCCGCTGCGCGTGCAAAAGCATCTGTACGCCGAAGGTCCGCAAGTCTGCCAGCACATCATCGTCCATCCGCCGGGCGGAATTGCCGGTGGTGATCGGCTGGACATCAAGGCCCGCGTCGAACCCAACGCCTGGGCGCAAATCACCAGCCCCGGCGCCGCCAAATGGTATCGCGCCGGTGGACCGGCTTATCAGCAACTCGACTTGAAAGTCGCCGCCGGCGCGACTCTGGAATGGCTGCCGCAGGAAACCATCGTCTACAGCGCCGCGCAGGCCGAGTTGGCCACAACGATCGAGCTCGAAGGCGATGCGCAGCTGTTCTACTGGGATGTGGTGGCGCTCGGTCGTCCGGCCAGCGGCGAACGTTTTGACCTCGGGCATTTCCAGGCGCACCTGGATATCCGCCGCGATGGTCGGTTGCTCTGGCACGAACGGCAGCGCATTGTCGGTGCGGACGGTTTACTCGATTCGCCGATCGGCCTGGATGGCAATCCGGTGTTCGCAACGATGCTGGTCACCGGTGAGATAGACGCCGGGTTGCTGGAGCGCTGCCGCTCGCTGGGGCACGAAGTGCGTGGAGACTTGACGCAGTTGCCAGGGTTGCTGGTGGCGCGGTGTCTGGCCGGTGAAGCGTTACTCGCCCGCGCCTGGCTGATTGATTTATGGCGACTGCTAAGGCCAGCGCTGCTGGGCCGCGAGGCCCAGCCACCGCGAATCTGGAACACCTGAAATGCATGCCCCTGTAGGAGCTGACGAGTGAAACGAGGCTGCGATCTTTTGATCTGGATCTTCGAAAACAAGATCAAAAGATCGCAGCCTCGTTTCACTCGTCAGCTCCTACAGATCGCGATCGACCTGATCATTCTTAACTGCCGATATTGGATTCCAACATGGACCTGACCCCACGCGAAAAAGACAAGCTGCTGATCTTCACCGCCGGCCTCGTCGCCGAGCGGCGGCTGGCCCGTGGCGTGAAACTCAATTACCCGGAAGCCATGGCCTACATCTCCGCCGCGCTGCTCGAGGGCGCGCGCGACGGCCAGACCGTGGCCGAGCTGATGCATTACGGCACCACCCTGCTCAGCCGCGAACAAGTGATGGAAGGCATCCCGGAAATGATCCCGGAAATCCAGGTCGAGGCGACGTTCCCCGACGGCACCAAACTGGTCACCGTTCACCAGCCGATAGTCTGAGGCCGCACCATGACTTACAGCATTCGCGATGCGAGCCGGGCCGACCTGCCGGCGATCCGCGACATCTACAACGACGCCGTGCTCAACACCACGGCGATCTGGAACGAACAAGCGGTCGACCTCGGCAATCGCCAGGCATGGTTCGACGCGCGTCAGTTGCAGGCGTACCCGATTCTGGTGATCGTCGACCGTGAAAACGCAGTGCTGGGTTACGCCTCGTTCGGCGACTGGCGCCCGTTCGATGGCTTCCGTCACACCGTCGAACACTCGGTGTACGTGCGCAGCGATCAACGCGGCAACGGCCTCGGCCCGCAACTGATGACCGCGCTGATCGAACGCGCCCGCACCTGCGGTAAACACGTCATGGTCGCCGCCATCGAAAGCGGCAACGCTGCCTCGATCCGCTTGCACGAGCGCGCCGGTTTCAGCATCACCGGGCAGATGCCGCAAGTGGGCACCAAGTTCGGCCGCTGGCTCGATCTGACCTTCATGCAGTTGACCCTCAATCCCGGCGCACAGCCACCGGATGCCCACAAGGAGTGATGTCGATGAACGCCGCCCAGTTGCGCCGCGTCAACGCTGAAAGCTTTGCCCACTATCGCCAGGGCCTGATCGATCTGCTGCTCGACGCCGTCGGTTATGGCGCCAGCGTCGGCTTCATGGCCGACCTCGATGCCGCGCAGGCGCGCGCGTATTTCGATGAGGTGCAGGACAACATCAACAAGGGCAGCACGCTGCTCTGGGTGGTGGTCAAGGACGAGCAAGTGCTGGCCAGCGTGCAACTGGGCCTGTGCCAGAAGGCCAATGGCCTGAACCGCGCCGAAGTGCAGAAGTTGCTGGTGCGCGAACACGCGCGGCGCCGTGGTCTCGGCCAGCAACTGATGCAGGCACTGGAACTCGAAGCGCCCAAGCACAAGCGCGGCATGCTCTATCTCGACACCGAGGCCGGCTCGCCGGCAGAAGATTTCTACAAGGCGCTGGGCTACGTGCGCGCCGGCGAAATCCCCGATTACGCCTGCGATCCCAACGGCACCTATCGCCCGACCGCTCTCTATTACAAAGTCCTGCAAGGAGCCCAGCGATGATTCCTGGCCAATACCAGATCCAGCCCGGCGACATCGAACTCAACGTCGGCCGCCGCACCGTGAGCCTGAAAGTCGCCAACAGTGGTGACCGGCCGATCCAGGTCGGTTCGCACTTTCACTTTTTCGAAACCAACGACGCGCTGAACTTCGATCGCGCCGCCAGTCGCGGCATGCGCCTGAACATTCCCGCTGGCACCGCCGTGCGCTTCGAGCCAGGCCAGAGCCGTGAAGTCGAGCTGGTCGATTACGCCGGGCATCGCCGGGTGTTCGGCTTTGCCGGCCGCATCATGGGTGATCTCGACTGAGATCGGCGTATCCCGAAAAGATCGCAGCCTTCGGCAGCTCCTACCAATGTCCCCTGGTCTCAAGCCAATCACTGACTGTAGGAGCTGACGAGCGCAGCGAGGCTGCGATAGCGAGCTATGCGAGCGATCTCGAAAACAATTGAATCCCAAGGCAAGCACATGAAGATTTCTAGAAGCGCCTACGCCGACATGTTCGGCCCCACCGTCGGCGACAAGGTGCGCCTGGCCGATACCGAGCTGTGGATCGAAGTCGAGAAAGACTTCACCACCTACGGCGAAGAAGTGAAGTTCGGTGGCGGCAAAGTCATCCGCGACGGCCAGGGCCAGAGCCAATTGCTCGCCGCCGAAGTGGTCGACACGCTGATCACCAACGCACTGATCATCGACCACTGGGGCATCGTCAAGGCCGACGTCGGCCTCAAGGACGGGCGCATCGCCGCGATCGGCAAGGCCGGCAACCCCGACGTGCAGCCCAACGTGACCATCGCCATCGGCGCCGGCACCGAAGTGATTGCCGGCGAAGGCATGATCCTCACCGCTGGCGGCATCGACACGCATATCCACTTCATCTGCCCGCAGCAGATCGAAGAAGCGCTGATGAGCGGCGTCACCACCATGATCGGCGGCGGCACCGGCCCGGCCACCGGCACCAACGCCACCACCTGCACCTCCGGCCCGTGGCATCTGGCGCGCATGCTCCAGGCCGCCGATGCCTTCCCGATGAACATCGGCCTGACCGGCAAGGGCAACGCCAGCCTGCCGGAGCCGTTGATCGAACAGGTCAAGGCCGGCGCCATCGGCCTCAAGCTGCACGAAGACTGGGGCACCACCCCGTCGAGCATCGACAACTGCCTCAACGTCGCCGACCAGTACGACGTGCAGGTGGCGATCCACACCGACACCCTCAACGAATCCGGCTTCGTCGAAACCACCCTTGGCGCATTCAAGGGCCGCACCATCCACACCTATCACACCGAAGGTGCCGGTGGCGGCCACGCGCCGGACATCATCAAGGCCTGCGGTTTCCCCAACGTGCTGCCGAGCTCGACCAACCCGACCCGGCCATTCACCCGCAACACCATCGACGAACACCTCGACATGCTGATGGTCTGCCACCACCTCGACCCGAGCATTGCCGAAGACGTCGCCTTCGCCGAAAGCCGCATCCGCCGCGAAACCATTGCCGCCGAAGACATCCTCCACGACCTCGGCGCGTTCTCGATGATCAGCTCCGACAGTCAGGCCATGGGCCGCGTCGGTGAAGTCATCACGCGCACGTGGCAGACCGCCGACAAGATGAAAAAACAGCGCGGCCCGCTGCCGCAGGATGGCGAGGGCAACGACAACTTCCGCGCCAAACGCTACATCGCCAAGTACACCATCAACCCGGCGATCACCCACGGCATCAGCCATGAAGTCGGCTCGATCGAAGTCGGCAAGTGGGCCGATCTGGTGCTGTGGCGCCCGGCGTTTTTCGGCGTGAAACCGACGCTGATCCTCAAGGGCGGCGCCATTGCCGCGAGCTTGATGGGCGATGCCAACGCCTCGATTCCGACACCGCAACCGGTGCATTACCGCCCGATGTTCGCCAGCTACGGCGGCTCGCTGCACGCCACCAGCCTGACCTTTATCAGCCAGGCGGCGCAGGAGGCCGGATTGCCCGAAGCCCTGGGGTTGAAAAAGCAGATCGCTGTGGTGAAGGGCTGCCGCGACGTGCAGAAAACCGACCTGATCCACAATGACTATCTGCCGAACATTGATGTCGATCCGCAGACCTATCAGGTCAAGGCTGACGGTGTGTTGCTGTGGTGCGAGCCGGCGGAAACGCTGCCAATGGCGCAGCGTTATTTTCTGTTCTGATAACCGCGCGGGACTGAATACGGACGTGCGCGTCCGTATTCAGAATACGACACTGGCTGGTCAGGAGAATATCAAGGACATCTGTTGTTCACTGTAGCCGTAATCCAGACGCAACTCGGTGCCTGCCGGTATGTCTTCGCTGGCGATTATCCCGTTGAGTATGAACTCCTTCGTCACCAGATCCTTACCCATTAGTTGCTGCGCCTCGATGCTGAACGACACGAATTCCACGTTATAACCACTCGCAGCCTGACGCACCGGTCTGCCTGTGGCGTCGTATTCGAAGTTGGAATTGATCCTGGAAAGGATGTTGTCACCCAGTACAACCAGCGGGTCGGGGATGAGATGCCCCGGGCCGTATTGGAAACGCATGCCGGCCAGGGTCGCAAATGTCTGTTCGTGGCGTCGAACGAAACGTTTCGGGGTTATGACACCCCCATAAACACCAATCGCCTCGCCCTTGGCCAGACGCCTGTTGGCCACGACCATTGACTGGTCGATCAATGACCGCTCACCGGGTACTTTTACATCGGCCTCGGTAAACAATCGCCACTGCAGTTTTTCTTCGTATAACTGCGCGACTTTCTCATATTCGCCAAACTTGATATATGGTTTGATCGGCTCTGAGCTGTACCACTCGCCGCTTTTGAGGCGCACTTTGTTTTGCATCCGTTTGATGCGAATCGGCATGCCGGCGGTATCCCTGAGCGGGTATTTACCGTTGTTGGCGCGATTGTAGTGACCGCGGCGATTGCTCAGAAACGAGTAGGGCGTTTCCGCCCGCATCCACTCCAGTTCCTCTGTCGTGTACGGTTTGACCGGCATCGATTCGGAGGCGAGGTAGAAGCGCTCGCCCGCCTCTGCGGACTCGCTGAAGACATCCTCGAGCGCTGATTCGAATTCATCATCACTGTGCGGGGAGGATTCGCGGCTGCGCCCCGGCATGATCGCCGAGCCACCGTCCGTGTCCGTGCTGTAATCCTGCAGCGGATACCAGCGATTGGTCTGCGCATCATGCGCCAGCACAGGACCCGAGGCGTGCGCCTCGCTGGGCAGTTTCGCCCGGTACAGGCCCGTCTCGGCATCGACACCGATCAGCACGACACCACCGTCCTGCAGATCGACGTACTGCCGACCTTTGAATACGCGAAATCCCTGAGCATCTGCATCTGGCAAAGCCGTTGGCGAAGGAATCAGGTAGTGCGCCAGCGAAGCGGCATCACTGCCTGCGCCTGACGAACCACTTATCGGCAGTACGTGCGTACTGCGCATGGCCGTCGCCGTCATCGTCTCGACGTGAGCCGCACCTTGACCGGACTCGGCCGTATGCGTCGAGGTCTGGCGCATTGACGGATCGGTTGAGACACGCACCGTGTCGGAGCCGGAGGCATTGGAATCGGAAGATGTGCGCTGGTGGGCGCTGACATCGACAGCAGAGGATTTTGAAGACTTTGACTTGATTGGCATGAACCGCTTCCTTGCGAAAAAATGCGCAGCGACCGGCCGGTACTGGCTGGTGCTGCGAGCGTCGACGTCCATTGCCGACAGATGTCAGAAAAACTATCAGACCGCGCTATTGGTTAACACCTGCGGAAATACCTGCAAACACTAACCCTGTCTGAGGGGGCGATGCCGCAGACGACCGACAATACGGCCGGGCAGCGGCATCGATGCTGCAGGGTCAGCCGAAGAACAATTGCATGTCTCTCGGAGAGTAATTGTAATTGAGCCTCAGCTCCTGGCCGGCGGGTATATCGGCCGTGGCGAAAACAGTGCTCAGGTCCAGCCCTCTGCGCACTGCCTGACCGCCAGAACGATCCTCGACCTCCACTGCAAATGGCACGGTTTCAACGTTGTACCCAGCGGGTGCCTGGCGGATCGGCCGGCCTTCCTTGTTGAAGACGAAGTTGGTGTTGATCCGGGAAACAATGTTATCGCCGACAATGGCGATTTTTACCTCACGGGCCCTGCCGCTCTCTATCGCGATACCAGTGGCTGCTGTCATGGCGAAAACCTGTTCTTCACGGGAGAGAAAAACGTGAGGCACCAGATCGCCCCCATACACACCAATGACTTCGCCTTTGACGATGCGACGGTTCGCCACCACCATGGACTGCCCCACCAGAGCTTTCTCGCCGGGCACTACGATGTCGGCTTCGGTAAAAGTGCGCAGTTGCAGTTTTTCCTCGTAAAGCCTGGCAACGTTTTCGAATCCACCGGCTTTGAGGTAAGGCATGACCGGCGTCACGGCATAGACGTTGCCATTGACCAGAGTCGAGCTGCCCTCGATCGCTTTGATGTACATGGGCTGGCCATCCGCTCCGCGGATCGGATACCTGCCGTTGTTGGCGCGATTGTAAGAGCCCAATTGGTTGTTCGCTGCAGAGTACGGCACAGGCTGGCGCATGATGCTCGACTCTTCAGCGGTATACGGTTTGAAGGGCATGGATTCGGAAGCCATTTCGAAGACCTCGTCGGCAGACGATTTGCGTGGCGCAAATTCCGCTGCCAGCACGTACTCTTCGTCAGACTCTTCGCCTTGCATACCGCCCTTGCGGCCCCGACGCTTCCATACGCCGAGGGCGTCCGGCGCGGCGATGATCCCGCTACTGACCAATGCGGATGGATTGTTCGGGTCGAGCACTCGCAGCACATGATGCTGCCCGTCGCCCGCATCAGGTCGTGGCGCCGTAAAGTATCGCTTGCCGTTGAACTCGATTTCCTGTGCCTTGCTCCCGGCTGAGCGGAAAACGATCGACTCGGACGTATCCAGTGGATACCAGACATCGCTTTCCGGGCCACGGACCAGGACCGGGCCCGAAGGGTTGATTTCACTCGACAACCTTGCCCGGTGCTGACCGGTGACCGGGTCGACACCTACCTGCACGCTGCCGCCAGCATGGATATCAACGTAGCGACGCCCCTTGAATACCCTGAATCCCTGGGCATCGGCGCTCGAAAGAGCAACCTGAGCAGGAATCAGGTAATCATCAAGCGACAACGCCGTGGTGTCTGTTCGAACGCTGGAGGCGCTTGTCGCACCGTGCACTTGCACTCTCGATGAGGTCGTTGTCACGCGGGCCTCAACCGCGCTTTTGCCACTTGCGCTGGCAACGCCGACGCCTTGGGAAACAATGTCAGAGGTTGAATGCACCTGCGTTTCAGACCGGACAGGAGGCACATCGGAAACCGAACGCTGGAGCGATTCAACGTCCGCTGTCCCGCGCACCGTGGTCGAGGATTTGCTTTTCACTGGCATGATTACGATTCCCTGTAAGTGTTAGCCGCCCCCTCGCCTGCATGGGTGGAGCTGCTGTGATCGGCGTCCATTGCCGATCCTTGTGCAGGAAACTATCAGACCGAACTGGCGGTTAACACCAGGTGAAACACTCGCAAACATAACCCGGCAGGAAATGACCTGCTCGCGGACTGTCAGCCCGGCCCCTGGAAGAAACCTCAACTGGCTACTCGACTACGAGGCGCCCCAAACGCTGGCGCAACATGCGGTTCTCGGCGCGCAACTGCTTCACCTCGTCCAGCAGATCCAGTGCCAGTGCCACGCCTTCCCACTCCAGTTCCAGATCACGGCGCAGCTTCGCCGCGCGCTTGGCCAAGGCCAATTCGTAGTCGGTGAAGCGCCATTCCCGGGGCTGCGCGCCCTGAGGTTCGAGGATGCCGTGCTCGACGATTTCGATCACGTAGACGTCCGACAAATCGGCCGCCTCACAGAATTCTGCCAGGTCCAGTTGAACGATCAGGGGGCTGCTCATGATGGGCTACTCCGTCGTCGGGTTCAGAAGTTCTCTCGCGGATTGAACGCGGCTTTCTTCGCCAGTTCCTGCCACAGCGCCTTGACCTCCTCGTCGGAGGCTTTCGGCATCACGGCCTTGAGCTGCACGAACAGGTAACCGCGCTCGCCGGCCTTGTTCAGCAGGCCATGGCCCTTGGCGCGCATGCGCTGGCCGTTCTGGCTGCCGGCCGGCACCTTGAGGTTGATCTTGCCGGTCAGGGTCGGCACGGCCACTTCAGTGCCCAATGCCAATTCCCAAGGAGCCAGGGGCAAAGTGATGATCAGGTTTTCGCCTTCAACATCGAATTTCGGGTGCGGCGCAAACCGGATGGTCAGGTACAAATCGCCATTCGCCCCGCCACCGATGCCCGGTGCGCCCTGGCCCTTCAGGCGAATACGCTCGCCGTCGGTCACGCCGGCCGGAATCTTCACGTTCAGGCTCTTGCTGGTGTTGCTGACGTGCTGGCCATGCGCGTTGTATTGCGGCACTTGAAAGGTGACTTTCTTCGATTCGTTCGACAGGGTTTCCTCGAGGAAGACCGGCAGTTCCATTTCCACGTCTTGCCCTCGGCGTCCGCGTGATTGGCGGCTCTCGGCGCCACCGAAACCGGGGCCGCGATTGCCGAAGATCGAACTGAAGAAGTCCGAGAAGTCGCCTGTGTCGCCACCGCCACCGCCGAAGCCGCCACGGCTCTGCCAGCCCGGCGGGCCCTGAAACGGCTGACCGTGCTGGCCATAACGGCGCAGCTCGTCGTATTCGGCGCGCTTGTCGGCGCTCTTCAGCGCTTCATAGGCTTCCGAGGCGTCCTTGAACTTGGCCTCGGCGTCTTTTTCCTTGCTGACATCGGGGTGGTATTTGCGCGCCAGCTTGCGATAGGCCGCCTTGATGGCCTTGTCGTCAGCTGTCGGCTCCACGCCGAGTATCTTGTAATAGTCTTTGAAGTCCATGGAAGGATCACCATCCGTTATCGATTTCGCGCCGAGCCCAGCATGCGCCGATTGGCACGTGCCGGGTTGACCGATCTCAAGTTTGTGACCGGGTGGCGCCGCAGAAGTTTATCGGCAGTGGACGACGGTTCTTGCGACCGCCGGTGTGTCTGCCGGCCCATGCCAGCAAGTTTGGGGCGAAGCGGCGCTTTTCAAGCTGTCTGCCGGCGAAATAGCGGATGACCGGCCTTCGAATCTGCCGCGCACTGGCATACACTGCGCGGCCGTTTTTTCACCGGAATCCGAAAGACATGAAAGACGCCTCTCCAGCCCGTGCCTGCGGCATCGACTTCGGCACGTCCAACTCCACCGTCGGCTGGCTGCGCCCCGGCATGGAAACCATGATCGCGCTGGAAGACGACAAGATCACCCTGCCGTCGGTGGTTTTCTTCAACATCGAGGAACGTCGCCCGGTCTACGGTCGCCTGGCCCTGCACGAGTATCTGGAAGGCTACGAAGGCCGACTGATGCGCTCGCTCAAGAGCCTGCTCGGCTCCAAGCTGATCAAGCACGACACCAGCGTCCTCGGCACGGCGATGCCGTTCAAGGATCTGCTCGGGCTGTTCATCGGCCAGCTCAAGAGTCGCGCCGAAACCGCCGCCGGTCGGGAATTCGAGCAAGTGGTGCTGGGCCGCCCGGTGTTCTTCGTCGACGACGATCCGCTCGCCGACCAGGAAGCCGAAGACACTTTGGTCGAAGTGGCTCGCAAGATCGGCTTCAAAGAGGTGTCGTTCCAGTACGAGCCGATCGCCGCGGCATTCGACTACGAGTCGACCATCGAGAAAGAAGAGCTGGTGCTGATCGTCGACATCGGCGGTGGTACCTCTGACTTCTCGCTGGTACGTCTTTCGCCCGAGCGTCGCGGTGTCGACAACCGTCATGACGACATCCTCGCCACTGGCGGCGTGCACATCGGCGGGACCGACTTCGACAAACAGCTGAGCCTGCAAGGCCTGATGCCGCTGTTCGGCTATGGCAGCCGGATGAAGAGCGGCGCCTACATGCCGACCAGCCACCACATGAACCTGGCGACCTGGCACACGATCAACTCGGTGTACTCGCAGAAGTCCACGCTGGCGCTGGGCAGCATGCGCTACGACATCGAAGACACCGGCGGCATCGATCGTCTGTTCAAGCTGATCGAACAGCGCGCCGGGCACTGGCTGGCGATGGAAGTGGAGGAAACCAAGATCCAGCTGACCCACGCCGACAGCCGCCATGTGCCGCTTGACCGCATCGAAGCCGGGCTGAGCGTCGAGCTGAGTCGCGCGTTGTTCGAATCGGCGATCGAAGCCCTGCTCGAGCGGGTGCGCGGCAGCGTTACGCAATTGCTCAATGATGCCGGCGTGGCGGTCGATCAGGTCGACACGGTGTTCTTCACTGGTGGTTCGAGCGGCATCCCGGCCCTGCGCAACAGCGTCTCGGCGATGCTGCCGAAAGCGCGGCATGTGGAAGGGAACATCTTTGGCAGCATTGGTAGCGGTTTGGCGATTGAAGCCCGCAAACGCTATGGCGTTTAGGGGCAGCTGCAAGTTTTAAGCTGCAAGCTGCAAGTAAGAGCAAAAGCCACTGCGGCTCTCGCTTCTGCTTTAACTTGCAGCTTGAAGCTTGCAACTCGAAGCTGCTTTTCTAGACCATTCCTCCGAGCTTCAACTCACTCTTCAGATACGCGTAATAAATCGGCCCCGCCACCACCCCCGGCAAACCGAACGCGGCTTCGAACACCAGCATCGCCAGAAGCAACTCCCATGACTTGGCACTGATCTGCCCGCCGACGATGCGCGCGTTGAGAAAGTATTCGAGCTTGTGGATAACGATCAGGTAGCCCAGCGCGGCGATTGCCACCCAGATCGACAGCGACAGGCCGACGATGGTGATCAGCGTGTTCGACATCAGGTTGCCGATCACCGGCAGCAGGCCGAGCAGGAAGGTCAGCACGATCAGGGTTTTGGTCAGCGGCAGCTTGATGCCGAACATCGGCAGGATCACCGCGAGGAAGATCCCGGTGAACACGGTGTTAAGCAGGGAAATCTTGATCTGCGCGAAGACGATATTGCGGAACGCCTGCACCAGCAGATGCAAACGGTCGAACAACGCGGCGGCCAGCGGCTTGCGCTTGGTCACGTCGGGGATGCGCTGCAGGGCGATGATCGCGCCGAGCACCATGCCGATCAGCAGGGTGACGAACATGTGCGCGGCGTCCTTGCCGACCAGTTGCAGGTCGGCCAGATGCTTGCTCGCCCACTCGCCGATCGCCACGCGGAATTCCGCCGCGCTGGCCGGCAGATAAGCGTCGATGAACGGCGGCAACTGTCCGCGCGCGCGATCGACCACGCCCATGAACTTATCCAGCGAGGCGCCGGGGTTTTCCGCTTCATGCAGGAGGAAACTGATTGCCCCGGCGAAAATCAACGCCAGCACACTCACCACCAGCGTGCCGAGCAGCGCCACGGCCAGCCAGCGCGCACGCCGCCCTTCGATCAGCCGTTGCAATTGCGGGGTGAGCATGTTGACCAGCTCGAACACCAGCAACCCGGCCAGCAGGCTCGGCAACAGGCGCAGCGGCAGCACCAGCAGCAAACCGCCGAAAATGATTATGCAACTGACCCAGAACACAACATGACGCTGAGAAAACGTTGGCATACAGCCTCAAAACGAACGGCGTGAAAGGATGGGCAGTCTGCCAGCGATCCGGGGTTAGCACTAGGGATATGCGGGGCGTGGGATTGGCGGTGCATTCAGCGACGCTTTCGCGAGCAGGCTCGCTCCCACAGGGGAATGCATTTCAAATGTGGGAGCGAGCCTGCTCGCGAAGAGGCCGGCACGCCGAAAAGATCGCGGCCTCCTACAGGACCGCGGTCTCATGTAGGAGCTGCCGAAGGCTGCGATCTTTTGATCTTATTTCTTCTTCAGACACTCACTCATGAACGCCTTGCGCGCATCGCCGGTCAGCGCCTTGGTTTTCGCATCGGCATTGCAGGTGGTCATTTTCTGCTGCTGCGGGGTCAGCTCCTTGCCATCGTTGGCCGCTGGTGCCGCTTTCAGGCAGGTGCTCATGAACGCCTTGCGCTCGTCGCCCTTCAAGCTCTTGGCGGTCGCATCGGCATTGCAGGTGGTCATCTTGTTCTGTTGCGCCGTGGCGGCGAAACCCTGGGAACACACAAGCAGCCCGATCATCAACAACGGCACACGCAACATCTTCATGGAGTTTTCTCCTTGTTGCCGCACCGATGGGTGCGGCCTCTGTCGCAGTGTAGCCAAAGCTTGTTACACCTTCCTGCCCTCGAGGTGGCTGCGTCGATATTGCTCCGGCGTGCAACCGGCCTGGCGGGCGAACATGGCGATGAAGGCCGAGCCGCTGCTGTAGCCGAGGTCGAAAGCGATTTCCTGCACCGAACGCGAGGTTTCCAGCGCCTCGATCGCCGCCAGATAACGCAAGCGCTGGCGCCATTCGCCAAAGCTCATGCCCAGTTCACGAACGAACTGCCGCGCCAGAGTCCGTTCACTGGCATGCACTTGCGCCGCCCAGTGCGCCAGAGGCTGATTGTTGCCAGGTTCGGCCTGCAAGGCCTCGAGAATCGTCAGCAAGCCCGGGCTGCTCGCATACGGCAGGAAACATTCCTGCACCGGTGCCTGTTGCAGTTGATCGACCAGTACCTGGGCCAGACGCTGATCGGCTTCATGCTCGGGAATCTTCACATCGCGGGCGGCGAAGTCCTTGAGAATCGCCTTGAGAATGTCACTGATCGCCAAGGTGCAGGCCCGCGCCGGCAACCGTGTGCAAACACTGGGATCAAGACACACCGCGCGATAGTTGACCGGCTGATGGCTGTAGAAACTGTGCTCGACCTCGGGCGGCACCCACACCGCGTACTGCGGCGGCGACATGAAGCGACTGCCGTCGACATCCATGTGCAGCACGCCATGGGCCGCGTATTCCAGCGTGCCCCAAGGATGCCGGTGTGGCGCGGCATATTCGTGGGCATTGAAATCGGCGTAGCGGAAATACACCGCTGACGGCAGTTCGCTGAAATCGAGCAGGTCGATGTGTTTGCTGTTCATGCTGTCCGGATGCAGAGGCAGGTTGTCCGGTTTGCAGTATAGGCCTGCATCCAGACAGGCGATAATCGCGCTTCATCAACGTTCTGGTTTTGTCCCATGCAATACGCGTTTCCCCTGCTGGCGATTTTCATCTGGGCCGGCAACACCGTGATCAACAAACTGGCGGTCGGCGCGATCTTCCCCGCCGAGATCGGATTCTATCGCTGGCTGCTGGCCGGCGTGCTGTTCACGCCATTCATGCTCAGCAAAGTCATCGCGCACTGGCCGCAGATTCGGCCGAACCTGGGGCGGATTTTCGTCCTCGGCGTACTCGGCATGGCGGTGTATCAGAGCCTCGCCTATTTCGCCGCAACACTGACCACCGCAACCAATATGGGCATCATCCTGTCGCTGATGCCGTTGATGTCGCTGGCCATGGCGATCATCAGCCTTGGCCAGCGCCTGACCGCTGGTGCGTTGGTCGGTGCGCTGCTGTCGTTCGCTGGCGTGCTGGTGGTGGTGTCATCCGGCAGCCTCGGTGCGCTGTTGCAACACGGGGTCAATCTGGGCGATGCGATGATGCTGATCGCCACGCTGGCGTACGCCGTTTACAGCACCCTGCTGAAAAAGTGGCAACTGCGCCTGCCGCCACTGGTGTTGCTGTACTTGCAGGTGCTGGTGGCGATTGTGGTGTTGTTTCCGCTGTTCGCGATGTCGCCGAAGACCGGGCTGAACCTGCAGAACGTGCCGCTGGTGCTGTATGCGTGCCTGCTGGCTTCGATGGTCGCGCCGCTGGCGTGGATGCAAGCGGTGCAGCGGCTGGGGCCGAGCAGGACGACGTTGTTCTTCAATCTGCTGCCGCTGATTACCGCGCTGATTGCGGCGCTGGTGTTGAAGGAGCAGTTGGCGATGTATCACCTGGTGGGCGGGTTGCTGACCTTGGGTGGGGTGGTTTTGTCGGAGCGCTGGACCACGGTGTTGGGCCGGCGGATCGGCGCTGCCTGATAAGGCCCCTTCGCGAGCAGGCTCGCTCCCACGTTGAAATGCAGACACCTGTGGGAGCGAGCCTGCTCGCGAAGAACGATGACGCGGTCTGTTTGGCTATAACCCAGCCGCCTCCAGCCGCGCCGCATGCTCGACAAACAGCCTTACCGGATCTGCGCCCTTGCCCACCAGCCCCAGCGACTGATTGACAATGTCGAAATGATCCAGCGGATAGTCATCACCGATCACCGTGCCCAGATGCGAGCTGTAACGCCCGACCATGCCGTCGCACTGCCCCGGCTCGCGAACAAAGGTCCTGGCGAACAAGCGGCAACTGCGATTGGTGCCGTCAAAGAGATTGCCACCACGATCGGTCTTGCCCGGTTGCAGCGTCCCTGACCAGGAGTAATAGCGCACGCCATTGACCTCTTCCGGCCCCTGCCCGCCCCACGTTTGCGGCAGTCCTTGTGGATAACGCTGATTGAATATTGCAACGCCCGCCGTGGTCAGCGATTGGTGGGAAGCGTGGATATCCATCGGTAGTTTCGGCCCGTGATAACCAGTGTCGAGCAATGCCATGACCCAGCCGATCAAGCGCAACAAGACTTCGAGCAGACGCCCTTTGGCGCTGTTCGCCGGATAGTGATCTTCCAGATAGTCTGCCAACTCCGAACCGTGATTCGGCCCGGCCACCGACGTCACCGAAGCAACCAGATCCGGGCGTTTCGCCGCTGCATACCGTGCGGTCAACGCGCCCTGACTGTGGCCGAACAGATTGACCTTCTGCGCCCCCGTTTCGCGCAGGATCTCCTCGATCCGCATCAACAATTGCTCGCCGCGCACTTCCGTGGAATTGAGTGGCGAAACCTGCACAGCAACCACCGTCGCACCACCACGGCGCAAGGCCTTGATGATGCCGAACCAATACGGGTAAAGCACCAGCCGGATAAAGCCGAGCATGCCCGGCACCAGCACCAGTGGATAACGTGTCGACATGGGTTACATCCTTGTGCGCGGTGAGTGGATGCCAGACGTGCAAGACGCCCGCCAAGCATCCTCCTTGACGATGACAACTGAACGATGAGCCTACTTCAGCCCCGCCACCCCCGCCACAATCAGCCCCACCGAAAGCAGTTTCACCAGCGTCAGACTCTCGCCAAGCAGCGCGAAACCGAGAAACACCGTGCCGAGTGAACCGATCGCCGTCCAGATCGGATAGGCGATGCTCACCGGCAAGTCACGCATGGCCAGGGTCAGAAAGCCGATGCCGCCGACCGCCGCGACCACGGTGATCAGCGACGGCCACAAACGAGTGAAGCCGTCGGCGTACTTCATACCCATGGCGAAGGTCACCTCGAAGCCGGCGGCGATCAGCAGAAAGAGCCAGGCCATTTAGAACTCCCGGGCCAGCTCGAGCAGCCGCTGCTCGGCTTCGGCCACCGACACCGCAAAGCTGCGTTCAGCGGACTCCTCGCCCTCGGCCGCGACCACGCTGACGTCATTGATACCGATAAAGCCCAGCGCGGTGCGCAGCCATGGATCGGCATGATTGAGCGCCGCCAGCTCACCGCCGGGGCCGAAGCCGAAACCGCCGCGACTGGTGACGATCAAGGCTTTCTTGCCCTGCAACAACGGCGTGTATTGGGCGACGCCATTGTCCAGCGTGTGCTCGAAGGTCAGCCCCAGCCGCACGATCTGATCGACCCAGGCCTTGAGGCCGCTGGGCACGCTGAAGTTGTACATCGGCGTGGAAATCAGCAGCAGATCATGCGCGAACAACTCACCAACCAATTGATCGCTGAGCGCCAGATCAGCCTGCATCACCAACGGCCGCGCCTCAGGCTGGGGATAAAACGCCGCCGCGACAAACGCCTCGTTGACCGCAGGAACCGGCACCCGCCCAACCTCACGACGGGTCACCTGCCCTTCAGGATGACGCCCCTGCCAGGCACCCAAAAACCCCTCCGCCAAACGCCGCGAAGTCGACCGATCCCCACGCGGACTGCCGTGCACCACAAGAATCCTGCTCATCTATAAAACCTCCGGCTAAACTCAAACCACTTGAGGCTCGAAGCTTGCAGCTCGCCACTGCTTTCCTTCAAATGAGCAAAAATCAGTCTGGATGAATCCATTTCATCCTTGGAGTGTTCAATGTTTGCTTCGCTGCCGCTGACTGCCCTGCGCGCTTTCGAATCCGCTTCTCGCCTGCTGAGCTTCAAGGCTGCGGCCGAAGAACTGGCAGTGACGCCGACGGCGATCTCTCATCAGATCCGTTCGCTGGAAGACTGTCTCGGTGTGGTCCTGTTTGAACGGCTGCCGCGCCAGGTGCGCCTGACCGAGGCTGGCGAGCGTCTGTTTCGCAGCGTGCACGGCGCGCTGCTGGAGGTGGCGCAAAGCGTCGATACCCTGCGCCCGCAACGCAACGCCAGCACTCTGACGCTGTCGACCACGGCAGCCTTTGCCGCGCTGTGGCTGGTGCCGCGACTCGGACGCTTTTATGCGCAACATCCCACTATCAATGTGCGCCTCGACACTCACTGCGAAGTCATCGATCTGCACCAGGACGCCAGTGTCGATCTGGTCTTGCGCTACAGCCTCGACGACTACCCGAACCTGTATGGGCTGTGCCTGTTCGACGAATCCTTCGGCGTTTACGGCTCGCCCGAGCAAGTGGCGCTGGCCGCGCGGCGCACGCCAACGTTGATCAGCGTGCATTGGCACAACTCGAAGCTGTACGCCCATGGCTGGCAAGCGTGGTGCGCCAGGGCCGGAGAGCAATGGCTGGAGCACAATTCGGTCAATCGCGAATACGACGAGGAACATTACGCGCTGCAAGCAGCGATCGCCGGCCAGGGCCTGGTGCTGGCGAGCAACATTCTGGTGTCGGAAAGCGTCGCCAGCGGCTTGCTGGTGCCCTACCGGGGCGAGGTGCAGGTCGATGGCGCCGGTTACAGCGCGTTGTGCGTGCCCGGGCGGGAACGGCATCCGCCGGTGCGGGCGTTTTTTCGCTGGTTGCAGGACGAAGCGCGGTTGTCCGGACTGACGCCGAGATCGCAGCCTTCAGCAGTTGCTGCGCCGAGCCCAGCCTAAATCGCATAAAACTTTTCGCTTCGCTCAAGACTCACAACCTGGGTAGCGACCGCGTCCTCAGAACGTGGCGCCTATCGGATTAGCCTCCAGGAGAATGAAATGAGTGACCTGCATTTGTCTGATGTTCAAACCCTGCGCGAACGCGCGCGGCAACACGTGGAAAACGGCGCGGTCACCGAGGGCTACAACGCCAACCGTGAAGAAATACTGCGTTTGCTCAATGAGTCGCTGGCCACCGAGCTGGTGTGCACCTTGCGCTACAAGCGCCACTACTTCATGGCGAACGGCCTGAAAGCCAATGTCGCCGCCGACGAATTCCTCGAGCACGCCAACCAGGAAGCCGAGCACGCCGATCGCCTCGCCGAACGCATCGTGCAACTGGGCGGCGAGCCTGAGTTCAACCCTGACCTGCTTAGCAAGATGTCGCACGCGCAATATGTGGCGGGCAATTCGCTCAAGGAAATGGTTTACGAAGATCTGGTCGCCGAGCGCATTGCCATCGACAGCTACCGCGAAATCATCCAGTACATCGGCGACAAGGATCCGACCACCCGGCGCATCTTCGAAGACATCCTTGCCCAGGAAGAAGAGCACGCCGACGACATGGCGGATATCCTTAACGACCTGTAATCCCGTCACACCGCTTTCGCGAGCAGGCTCGCTCCCACACTGGAACGTATTTCGATTGAAGGAATGCGTTCGAATGTGGGAGCGAGCCTGCTCGCGAAGGCGCCCTCAGAGACGCCGCATTACTTGCTGGGTTTAACGGTCACCGGTGCCTTGCCCTGCTTCATCTGCTCCAACAACGGCGCGCACTGATTCGGCTCGCCACCGCTGGGCGCCACCAGCGCCAGCAATCCCGCCGCCGGTGCGGCTATCACGCCCAGCGCAACCATTCCCGCCCCGCGCAGCATCAACGGTACGGCTTTGACGCCGGCATCCGGTTTGATGAACTTGCCGCGCACATATAGCGGCGAGCGCAGGGAGATCAGTCGCCAGCCTTTCGACTCTGGGGTCACGGTCAGATCGAGTTGCTCGGTGGCCATGTTCGCCGTGCCATCGATGTAGATGATTGCGTTCTCGGTATCGAAGACAAACAACCGTGTCGTGGCCAGGCCGGTCTTGATGTCGAAGTCCGCCGCCGCGCAATTGATCTTCACTTCCTTGTCGCCAAAGATCTTGCCGACCACGTAGTTGCCGACGTTGAGCCCGGCCAGTTCCATCAGCTCGCGGCTGATCGCACCGTCGTTGATCAGCATCTTCAGATTGCCGTTGGCGCCGCCGAGCAGCTTGGCCACGGAGTTGCCCCGGCCACTGATGTCGGCGTCGCCATTGAGCTCACCGAAACTGGTTTTCATCGGCTCGAAAGTCGGGAACAGCTCTTTCAGTTTGAATTTGCGTGCGGTCAACCGCGCGCGGCCTTCCAGCGGCTCGGTGCGGCCATTGAGGCGGATCAGCGCATCCAGGGTGCCGCCGGCAACGCCAAAACGCAGCGGTTCCAGGCTGAGTTCGCCGTCGTTGAGTTTCAGATGGGTATAGAGGTCATTGAACGGCAGCTTCTCGCTATGGACGATGCGCTTGCCGGTGAACTCGACATCGGCGTCCATGGCGCGCCAGCGATCGGTTTTGAATTCTTCGACCGGCAGGACTTTGTCTGCTGGCTGCTTGCTCGCGCCGCCACGGGCCTTTTGCTCGGTGTTGGAGTCGGCACCGATCAACGGCGCAAGGTCGGCGAACAGCAGTTGATTGGAAACCAGTGCGCCGCTGAGTTTTGGCCGTGGCTGGCTGGCAACGTAGGTCAGGTCGCCGTGGATGTCGCTGTCGCCGATCTTGCCGTTGAATTTCTCGTAAGTGAATCTCGCCCCGGCTTCGTCATGCAGCTTGGCGATCAAGTGGCCGTCGGTGGAATACGGTGGGGTGTCCGGCAGCGTCACGCCGGTCAGCGGATAGAGATTGCCAAGGCTGTCGCCAGCGAGTTTCAGACGGAGGTCGAGGGCGCCGAGATTCAGCGGGTCGGTCAGGGTGCCAGCCAGTTCAATACGGGTGTCGCCGATCTTCGCCTGGGCCTGCAACGGGAACGGCTTGCTCGCGTCCTGCAAGGCCAGCAACCCGCCGATCTTGCCCTGCCCGGTGAGGTTCTGCGCGTGGTATTGGCCTTTGACCTTGAGTGCAAAGGCATAGTCCTGCGGTGCGCCGCCCTTGTCCTGAGCGGTTTTCGCCGCTTTGTCGCCAACAATCTCGCTGAAGGGAATCGGCTTGCCGAGCGGGTCGATCAGCACATCGAGGTTGGTCTTCAGGGTCTGGTCGTCGAGGGTCACGTGGCCCTTGTCGAAACCGATCGCGCCGATATCGACCACCCAGCTCGAAGGCTCGGCGTTCGGGTCCTTGGGATCGAATTTGAACGTCCAGTTGGCGCGGCCATCGGCCAGACGTTGCAGCTCGGCATTCGGCTCGGTCAGGTCGATGCGCGGAATCACCACGCGTTGAGCCAGCAGGGCCAGCGGCGAAATGCGCAGCTCGACGCGTTTCAGGGTGACCATCTGCGGCTGCTTCGACCAGTCCGGGTTGCCCAGGCTCAGATCCTCGGCGACCACGTGCGGCCACGGCACCCAGGCGCGCCAGCCGCCTTCTTCAGGTTCGCGCTGCCAGATCACCGCGAGGTTGCCATTGATGGCAAACGCCCGGTGCAGTTCTTCCGAGACTTTGGCGTTGATCGTGGGTTTGATCCGGTTCCAGTCGAAAAACACGATGATCAGAATCAAGGCTGCCAGCAGCAGCGCGAGGATGGCGAAAGTCCAGCTGAAGATTTTTCCAATGCGCGTCATGCACAAAGCTCCTGATCACGACCGCACGCCGACATCCCGACGCACAGCTGAAACGGCAGACCGAAGCGGCCCCTATGCAGTCTGTGACTGGCGAAAGGCCCGCAGGTTTAATTGAAAGGCAGTTTAAGCCATAAAAAGCCCGGCAAAACTGACCGATCGGTCGAGCAGTGTTACCGGGACCCGCACTTTTACGAGGCGCGAGTGAGTCGAAAATACCCACGACAGTGCAAAACCGTCGCCCGCAAAGGCCCGATCTAGAGCCTTCGCGCGGAACAATCAATTCTGTTGATTATTACCATTGCGTTTATGAACTTTTATATCGACTTATCGAGAGTAGCATTGCCCTCGTACCCACTTTATCGCCCTCCCAAGGAGCCACTATCATGAAACGCCAATTACTGCTCAGCCTTACCCTGTCGATGCTAGCCAGCACTGCTTTCGCCCTGCCCGCTGCCGATCAGGCCACTCCGCAAGTCAAAGACAGCCACTCGGTGTTCAGCCAGACCGTAGCTTCCGACGGTTCCGAGCGCACTCCACAAGGTCAGACCCTGGCTGAAAACGGTCGCAATCGCCTCGAAGAAAAAGGCCTGGTTCAGGACGGCTCGGATCGCACCCCACAAGGCCAGGCCCTGGCTGAAAACGGTCGCAATCGCCTGGAAGAGAAAGGCCTGGTTCAGGACGGTTCGGATCGCACACCACAAGGCCAGATCCTCGCCTCCGATGGTTCGGACCGCACGCCACAAGGCCAGACCCTGGCATCCGACGGTTCCGAGCGCACTCCACAGGGCCAGACCCTGGCTGATGACGGCTTCGATAAAACCCCACTGGGTCAAGCCCTCGCTGAAGGCGGTGGTGACCGTGTGATCGAACGCAACAGCAAATTGAGCTGAGCCCATGACGGCCCGGCAAAAAAGCCCAATCAGCGGATTGGGCTTTTGACTTTTCAGCTTGTGTAAAACCCTCGCTGCACCACTACCCGTTCGACGCCGACAAAGCCGATTTGCTAGAGTGCGGCGCTTGTCCTGCCGAAGAACACACCCTGCGATGCTGCCCCGCGCCGAACAGAAACAACAGACCCGCAACGCCCTGATGGACGCTGCCCGCCACCTGATGGAAAGCGGCCGAGGATTCGGCAGCCTGAGCCTGCGCGAAGTGAGCAAGACCGCCGGCATCGTGCCCACCGGTTTCTATCGTCACTTCGCCGATATGGACGAGTTGGGGCTGGTGCTGGTCAGTGAAGTCGGCCAGACCTTCCGCGAGACCATCCGCCTGGTGCGCCACAATGAATTCGTCATGGGCGGCATCATCGACGCTTCGGTGCGCATCTTCCTTGATGTGGTCAACGCCAACCGCTCGCAATTCCTGTTTCTCGCCCGCGAACAATACGGCGGCTCGCTGCCGGTACGCCAGGCGATCGGACGCCTGCGGGAGAACATCAGCGCCGACCTCGCGGCGGACCTGGCGCTGATGCCCAAGCTGCAACATCTGGATCTGGCCGGCCTCAGCGTGATGGCTGACCTGATCGTCAAATCGGTGTTCGCCACCCTCCCCGACATCATCGACCCGCCCGCCGAAGCCTTGCCGGAGCATCTGACCCCGCAGGCGAAGATCACCCAGCAACTGCGCTTCATCTTCATCGGCCTCAAGCACTGGCAAGGGCTGGGCAGTACCGAGTAATCCCCTTCTCTATCTGACACAGCGCAAAGCCCCCTGTGGGAGCGAGCCTGCTCGCGAAAGCGCTGGATCAGCTGAATACATTTGTCTGACACGGCGCATTCGCGAGCAGGCTCGCTCCCACATCGAACATCCGCCATGGCCTCGCTTTGGTGCATGACAAATCCTTCATGCACCAAAACCTTCCAGAATCGCCGCGCCTGTTGAAAGATCAGGCACGCGCCGACAGCTATTTCCTACAGATCGCCCGATTGGCGCGGCGCTTGCTCTAGCCCAATCAACGTTCATTGCTGGAAGCTTTCCGATGCTGGTGATTCATCGCAGAATCGACCCTCAACCCGTCTGGGCCGCCGAGCTGCACCTGACCTTCGAAGCGCGCAGCAAAAGCCGTTTGCGCTGTTTCAGTGCCGAAGGCGAAGACGTCGGGTTGTTTTTGGAGCGCGGCCAGCCACCGCTGTATGACGGCGAATGCCTGCAGGCCGAAGACGGCCGTGTCGTGCGCGTCTGCGCCCGTCCCGAACAACTGCTCCATGTCACCTGCGCCAATGCGTTCGAACTGACGCGCGCGGCCTATCACCTGGGCAACCGCCATGTCGCCCTGCAAGTCGGTGATGGCTGGCTGCGCCTGCTCGACGATTACGTGCTCAAGGCGATGCTCGAACAACTCGGCGCCCGGGTCGAGGCCATCGAAGCGCCGTTCCAGCCGGAACACGGCGCTTACGGCGGCGGCCATCATCACTCCCGCCACGGCGATGAAGACTTCAACTACGCGCCGAAACTCCATCAGTTCGGCGTGCGCCTGTGAATCCGGCCTGGGCGCTGCTGCGTCTGGCCAGTCCGCAACTGCCGATTGGCGGCTACAGCTATTCCCAGGGTCTGGAAATGGCGGTGGATAACGGCCGGGTCCACAACCCTGACGCCGCCCGCCGCTGGATCAGCGATCAACTGCTGCTCAATCTCGCCCGCTTCGAAGCGCCGCTGCTGTTGGCGCATTGCCAGGCCGCAGCAGATGAAAACTGGGCCGAGCTACGGCAGCTCTGCGAGAGCCACCGCGCCAGTCGCGAAACCCGTGAGCTGCATCTGGAGAGCCGGCAGATGGGCTACTCCTTGCAGCAGTTGTTGAACGGTTTGCCGGAACTCGATGCGCCCGCCCGCGACTTTCTTGACCAGACCACAGAACCGCATCTGGCCCTGTGCTGGGCGCTGGCAGCACGCGCCTGGGGCATCAGCGCGCAGGATGCTCTTGCCGCGTGGCTGTGGAGCTGGCTGGAAAACCAGCTCGCCGTATTGATGAAAACCCTGCCGCTGGGCCAGCAAGCCGCCCAGCGCCTGACCAGCGAACTGCTGCCACTGCTGCAACAGGCGCAGCACGATGCGACCCGCATAGATCCCGAACACATCGGCAGCGCCGCGTTTGGCCTGTCCCTGGCGTGCATGGCCCATGAGCGCCAGTACAGCCGCCTCTTCCGCTCTTAGGGCTGGTTATTTTTGGAGAATGAAATGGATACACAACCTCTGCGCGTCGGCATCGGCGGCCCGGTCGGTTCCGGCAAGACCGCGTTGACCCTGGCCCTGTGCCTGGCTCTGCGCGAGCGCTACAACCTCGCCGTGGTCACCAACGATATCTACACCCGCGAAGACGCTGATTTCCTGGTGCGCAACGAGGCCCTCGCGCCGGAGCGGATCATCGGCGTGGAAACCGGCGGCTGCCCGCACACGGCGATCCGCGAAGACGCCTCGATCAACCTTGAAGCGGTCGATCAACTGAACCGGCGCTTTCCCGGGCTGGATCTGATTCTGGTGGAGTCCGGCGGCGACAACCTTTCGGCGACCTTCAGCCCGGAGCTGTCCGACCTGACCATCTACGTGATCGACGTTTCCGCCGGCGACAAGTTGCCACGCAAGGGCGGCCCGGGGATCTGCAAGTCCGACCTGCTGGTGATCAACAAGATCGACCTCGCGCCACTGGTGGGCGCTTCGCTGGGAATGATGGACAGCGACACCAAACGCATGCGCAACGGCAAGCCGTTCGTGTTCAGCAACCAGAAAACCGGTCAGGGCCTCGAAGAAATCATCGCCTTCATCGAACGCCAGGGCCTGCTGACCGCCGCCTGACTCACTTATCAACAAGGAAGCTTATCCATGACACTCAAACGCATTCTTGGCGCTCTGGCGTTGCTGCTGACACCGGCACTGGCCTTCGCTCACCCGGGGCATGGCGACAGCGGCCTCATCGCCGGCATCAGCCATCCGATCGGCGGCCTCGATCACTTGCTGGCAATGCTCGCCGTCGGTTTGTGGGCGGCGCAGCAACAAGGCGCGGCGCGCTGGGCGCTGCCGTGCACATTCGTCGGCACCATGCTGCTGGGCGGCCTGTTCGGTTTTGAAGGGCTGGAGTTGCCGGCGCTGGAAAGCGGGATTGCTGCTTCGGTATTGGCGCTGGGCCTGGCCGTGGCACTGGCGGTACGTCCGCCGCTGGTGATGGCGGTGGCAGCGACGGCGCTGTTTGCGCTGTTCCATGGCGTGGCGCATGGGCTGGAGCTGCCGGAAATGAGCAGCCCGTGGGCGTATGCGGCCGGGTTCGTCGCGGCGACAGCGGTGTTGCATGCGCTCGGCTATGGCGTGGTGCGGGTTCTTCCGCAGGCAGCGGCACCGCTGGTGCGGTTGGCGGGTGCGGCTTCGGCGGCGACTGGGGTGTGGTTGCTCGCAGGCTGATTTTTTATTGCCTGAACCGGCCTCTTCGCGAGCAGGCTCGCTCCCACAGGTTTTTTGTTCGCTGCAAATCCACTGTGGGAGTGAGCCTGCTCGCGAAGACGGCCTGACAGACACCGCCTCTCTCAAGCAGTGCTCTCTGCTACCATGTCGCGCAATCGCCCCAGCCCGTGACGCCCGCCCATGCCCCACGCTTCCCGCTCCACCGCCCTGCCCGAATTGACCGCCCTGTTTGGCCAGGTGCAGCAGCACTTCCTCGACGTGATCGTGCCGCTGTGGCAAGGCCCGGGCTGGAATGCCGACATGGCGCTGCCGTACGAGGCGCTGGACGGCGCGCATCAACCGCTGCCAGCGCAACGCTATCGGGCGATGGCCTGCGCACGGCAGCTGTATCTGTTCTCCAGCCTGATCGGGGTTGTGGATAACGCCGAAGTCCGCGCCGCCGCGTTGTTCCGTTCCCTGCAACGGCATTTCCATGATGCCGAGCACGGCGGCTGGTTCTACAGCATCGACGCCCAGGGCAAGCCGCTGGACCAGCGCAAGGATCTCTACACCCACGCCTTCATCCTGTTCGCCTGCGCGCATTACTGGGACAAGTCGCGGGATTCGCTGGCCGAGTCGACACTCAACGCCGCGCTGGAAATCATCGGCCGCCGATTCGCCACCGGCGACGGTTTGTACGAAGCCTGCCTTGAGCGGGACTGGAACACTCTGCAAACCGGCCCACTGCAAAATCCCCTGATGCACTTGGCCGAAGCCTTTCTGGCCACTTTGGGAGTGCGCGAAGACTCGCAAACGCAGAAAGACTTGCTTGAGTTATGCACAGCCATGCACAAGCAATTCGTCGATCCGCAATATGGCGTGTTGATGGAGAAGCCGCTGGGTGCTGTGGATAACTGGTACGAGCCGGGGCACCAGTTCGAATGGTATTTCCTGCTCGAATCGTCGGCGCTGTTGCGCGACTCGAAACTGCACCGGGCGCTGGATCGGGCGTTTGCCTTCACCGAGCAGTACGGCGTGCTGGAGTCCTGCGGCGCGGTACGGGCGATGCTTGATCTGGAAAGCAATGGCCGGCCGAGGGATTCGACCCAGCGGATCTGGGCTCAAGCCGAATACCTGCGCGCGCTGACCTTGCGCGCGGACAGCGAAGCGGTGGTGCTGCGCCAGTTGCAGGCGTTGCAGCAGCGGTTTCTGCATGCCGGCGGTTGGCATGAGTGTCGCGATGAGAATGGAGAGGTCAGCCGCAAGGACATGCCTTCGACCACGCCTTATCATTTGGCGACTTGCTATCACGGTTTGGCTGAATATCTTCGCTGACCGAACAATTGCTTTCGCGAGCAGGCTCGCTCCCACAGTTTGAAATGCATTCCCCTGTGGGAGCGAGCCTGCTCGCGAATGCCGTTACGCGGTCATCAGGCAATCCACTTCTTGTCCCCGGTGAAGCTGATCGTCAGCCACCTCGCCGCATCCGGTTCACCCAGCTGCGCCGATATCTCCTCGCGTAAAGCATCCAGTTGCGCGACATCGCGCAGCGGATAATCCGCCGGCAACACCACATGAATTTCGATGAACCGCGCCCGACCGTGCTTTTGCACGTAGGACACGTAATCGTCGAAACCATGCTCGACCTTCGCCACCTCCATGACCTGCCTGACCTGGTCATCCAGCGTGTCCGGGGCGATACCCAGCACATCACGCAACGCCGGGCCGAGGATCTTGAATGCCGGGGGCAGCATGGTCAGCGCCAGCACGATGAGGATCAGCGGGTCGACATACACCGCCCACTCGCCATAGCCCTGGGACTTGAGCAGCAGCGCGGCGAGGAAACTGATCAACAGGCCCACCGAGAGCATCGCGTCGACCAGCCAGCTGATGTTGTCGAACTGGATCAGGCTGGATTTGAGCGTGCGATTACGCCGGCGCACGTAGAAGAAGTAGGCGAACTCGACAACGGTAAACACCGCCGCATAGACGATCACCAGACCCAACTCGATATCGCGGCCACCATTGATGATGCCGAACACGCCGTTGAGAAAAGCGTAGATGGCGATCAACAGCAGGAAGCTGCCCTCGATCAGCAACACCATCGGCTCCAGATGCCAGAAGCCGAACTGGAAACGCTGATTGCTTTGCTTGGCAATCAGCCGGGCAGTGATCAGCATCAGGATTTTGATGAACGTCGCGATCAGCGAAAAAAAGCCATCGAACAGGATGGATTGCGAACCTGAAACAAAACCGGTGACGATCCCGGCAATCGACACCGCCAGCATCAACAGCGTCGATTGTTTGAGCAGTGCCTGCTCACCTCGGTTACTCACTTGAACTCCTCATGAAACCTTGCACACCGCCGAATGCAGTGGGCTGGTTGAGTGCGGAGTTTAGCTTATCGTCCTGTTTTGCCTGTGCCGGCCTTTTCGCGAGCAGGCTCGCTCCCACAGTTTGAAATGCATTCTCCTGTGGGAGCGAGCCTGCTCGCGAATGGCCTCAGCGCGGTATCAAGCCTTGTTACGCTCGATGGCAAACCCGGCCCAGGTCTGGCTCACCGGCATCAGCTCCAGGCTGTTGATGTTGATGTGCGCCGGGGTGTTCATGACCCAGAAAATCGTCTCGGCGATGTCCTGTGGCTGGATCGGCTCGGCGCCAGCGTAAGTGGCGTTGTAGCGCTCCTGATCACCGGCGAAACGCACCAGCGAGAACTCGCTTTCACACAGGCCGGGTTCGATGTTGCTGACCCGCACGCCCGTGCCTTGCAAGTCGCAACGCAGGTTCAGCGAGAACTGTTTGACGAAGGCTTTGGTCGCGCCATACACGTGGCTGCCGGGGTACGGATAGTTGCCGGCGATGGAACCGAGGTTGATGATACCGGCGCCGCGGCCGTGGGCGATCAGCCGTGGCAATAGCAGGCGGGTGGCGTACATCAGGCCTTTGACGTTGGTGTCGACCATGGTGTCCCAGTCATCCAGGTCACACTTGGGCGCCGGGTCGACGCCGAGCGCCAGGCCGGCGTTGTTGATCAGGCCACGAAGTTTGGCGAACGACGGCGGCAGGTTGGCAATCGCCTCCTCCATCGCCTTGCGATCGCGCACATCGAGAACCAGACCGTGCACTTCGGTCTGCTTCGACAGTTCGGCGCAGAGGGCATTGAGGCGTTCTTCACGACGGCCGGTCAGTACCAGTTTCCAGCCAGCCTCGGCAAAACGCCGGGCACAGGCTTCACCAAAACCGGACGTAGCGCCGGTGATAAACAGGGTGTCGGACATCGTGTTCTCCTTGCTTCGGCCGCCACGGCAGCCCTTGGAATAGAAAATCAGCAGGCAGCATGCCCGCCCTCGCTGATACGGGCAACACCTGCCAGCTGTACAAAAATCAACCAGACCTGCCAAGACCATAGCCAGCGTGGCCTGTAGCCATGTGCACGCATGTTATCCACAGTCTGCTCCACAGTTTCCGGGGGCAAGTGCAAACGCGCAAAGCCGCGCCACACAAGGCTTTGCGGGCGAAATGGAAAGTTTTTCGCTTGACCGTGAGGCGGGGGATGTGCGGGACAGGGCATTTTGCACGACGGACGGTACAACCGGGTGATTGCGCGAGGCCAGCAACTACGGCGCTCCGCGAGGTCTTTCCAGAGTTTAGTCACAGACTTATCCACAGGCTTGCGCACACGGAATTGCCAAGTCTCTACGCCCCAGAAAAAGGTTGACAACGACGCCGCTCGCTTCAGCAAAAATGCCTGATCAAAAAATAAGCACATCCCTGCAAGCCACGTTTTATAAGACTTGCAGCCAGATACACCCACGTTATTCACAGCCAGCTCCACAGTAACCGGGGACAACTCAAAACTGTGGAAAAACAGCCATTTGCAGCGTCTATATGTCGCGCTTTGGCAGCTTGGGGAATTTGTTTTCCACAATTCTGAATTCCGCTTGATGTCATGCCTTGATTCCATGTAGGAGCTGCCGAAGGCTGCGATCTTTTGATTGTTTTTCAAGATCAAAAGATCGCAGCCTTCGGCAGCTCCTACACAGACATATGGCGAGTTTGAAGGATAAAAAAGCCCCGGGACTCTCGTCGCCGGGGCTGTGTACAACCGTGAGAAATCAGTGCCCGCCCAGATAGGCGTTACGCACCTCCTCATTCACCAACAGTTCTTTACCGGTGCCGGTGAGGCGAATCTCACCGTTAACCATCACATACGCCCGGTCCGACAGCTTCAGCGCATGGTTGGCGTTCTGCTCGACGAGGAAAATCGTCATCCCGGTTTTCGCCAGCTCGCGCAGCGTGGCGAAAATCTGCTTCACCACTATCGGCGCCAGACCCAGGCTCGGTTCATCCAGCAGCAACAGCTTCGGCCGGCTCATCAGCGCACGGGCGATGGCAAGCATCTGCTGTTCACCGCCGGACATGGTCATCGCCCGCTGATTGCGTCGCTCCTCAAGCCGTGGGAACAGCTCGAACATGCGCTGCATGTCCTCTTTGGCGTACTTGTCGCCAATCGGGATGGTGCCCATCAGCAGGTTTTCCTCGACGGTCATGTCGGGGAAAACCCGCCGCCCTTCCGGTGACTGCGCGATGCCGTTGGAGGCGATGTAGTGCGAGGACTTCTGCGTGATGTCGACGCCCTGATAGAGAATCTGCCCACCCGCCGCTCTCGGCTGGCCGAAGATCGACATCAGCAAGGTCGACTTGCCGGCGCCGTTGGAGCCGATCAGGCTGACGGTCTCGCCTTCGTTGATCTGCAAAGAAACGCCTTTGAGCGCCTGGATCGGGCCGTAGAACACGTCCAGATTGCGCAGTTCGAGGATCGGTTGGCTCATACCAGCTCCTCTTCGTCGGCGCCCAGGTAGGCTGCGATCACTTTCGGATCGTTGCGGATCGCTTCCGGCCCGCCTTCGGCGATGACGATGCCGTGGTCGAGAACCACGATGTGATCGGAAATGCTCATGACCATGCCCATGTCGTGTTCAATCAGCACCACGGTCAGATCGTGCTCGTCGCGCAGCAGCCGGATCATCGCGCTGAGCGCTTCGGTTTCCTGAGGGTTGAGGCCGGCGGCCGGTTCGTCGAGGCAGATGATCTGCGGGCGGGTGCACATGGCCCGAGCGATCTCCAGACGACGTTGCTGGCCGTACGAGAGTTCACCGGCGAGACGGTTGGCGCAGTCGACCAGATCGACCACTTCCAGCCAGTAGAACGCGACATCCAACGCATCGCTCTCGGCCTTGCGATAGCCCTTGGTGTTGAGGATGCCGGCGAGCATGTTGCGGTTGACCCACATGTGCTGCGCGACCAGCAGGTTTTCCAGCACCGACATTTCCTTGAACAGGCGAATGTTCTGGAACGTACGGGCGAGACCTGCACGGTTCACCAGGTGAGTACCGCCGAACATTTTGTAGTACATGCGGCTGAGGAAGGATTTCGGCGAAACGAAATCGGTCGGTTTGAACGACTCGCCCAGCAACTGGATGACGTTGGTCTGCTGGCCGCGCACATTGAGTTCGATCTTGCCGCCCGTGGCCTTGTAGAAACCGGTCAGGCAGTTGAACACCGTGGTCTTGCCGGCGCCGTTAGGGCCGATCAGGGCGAAGATCGAATTGCGTTTGACCTTCAGGCTGACATCGCTCAACGCCTTGATGCCACCGAAATGCATCATCAGTTTTTCAACAGAGAGTACGACTTCACTCATGGCGCAGTCCTCTCGTAGTGAATGGCACCTTTGCGTGGTTTGACCCCGGTGCGGCTGATGCGGATCAGCCCGCGTGGTCGCCAGATCATCATCAACACCATCAGGATGCCGAACAGCAGCACGCGGTATTCAGCGAAGCCGCGCAGCAGTTCCGGAGCAACGGTGAGCACGAATGCGGCGATGACCACGCCGATGGTCGAACCCATGCCGCCGAGCACGACGATGGCGAGGATCAGCGCCGATTCGAAGAAGGTAAACGAGGTCGGGTTGACGAAGCCTTGATAGGTGGCGAAGAACACCCCGGCCAGACCCGCCGTCGACGCACCGATGGTGAACGCCGAGAGTTTGACCAGCACATGGTTGAGGCCCATCGAGCGGCAGGCGATTTCATCTTCACGCAGGGCTTCCCAGGCGCGACCCACCGGCATCTTCACCAGCCGATGCTTGACGTACAGCACCGCCAGCACCACCAGGAACAGCACTGCATAGATGAAGTAATACTTCACGTCGGGGTTGTAGGTCAGACCGAAGAACTCATGAAACGGCACCCCGCCATCCTTCGCCCGCTTGCCGAACTCCAGGCCGAAGAACGTCGGCAGTGGCGCCGGCATGCCGTTCGGGCCGCCAGTCAGCGACAGCCAGTTGTTCAGCACCAGACGGATGATTTCGCCGAAGCCCAGGGTCACGATCGCCAGATAGTCACCGTGCAGACGCAGCACCGGGAAACCGAGAATGCAACCGGCCAGGCCTGCGGTGATCGCCGCCAGCGGCAGCACGGTCCAGAAGCCCAGACCGAGATACTGGTAACCCAGCGCCAGACCGTAGGCACCGATGGCGTAGAACGCCACGTAACCAAGGTCGAGCAGCCCGGCCAGACCGACCACGATGTTCAGCCCCAGCCCCAGCAGCACGTAGATCAAACCGAGGATGACCACGCCGAGCAGGTAGGAGTTGGAAACAAACGGCACGATGATCGCCAGCACAATGATCAGCGGAATGATCCAGCGCAGCCGCGATTTGTAATCTGCAGGAAGCACGTGCACGCCGGAACCGGTGCTCTCGAACCCGTCGAGGATCTTCAGGCCCTTGGGTGTTTGCAGGAACAGGCTGAGGGCAAAGCGACCGGCCATGACGATGGCAATGATCCACGCCACGCGGGTCGCTTCGAGGTTGAAGCTGTAGCCGTCGAGGACCACGCCGACAATCGGCCCGAACACGATCAGCGCAATCAGGCCGGCAAGAATCGCCTCGACCAGACTTTTTTTGATATCGATGGATTTTTCAGTGGTTGCAGACATCGCTTACACCTTCGACACAAGAGGACGGCCCAACAGGCCCTGCGGCCGGAAGACCAGTACGAGGACGAGCAGCGAGAAACTGAACACGTCTTTGTAGTCGGAGTTGACCAGACCGGAGAACAGCGACTCGGAGATGCCGAGGATGATCCCGCCGAGCATAGCGCCGGGCAGTGAACCGATGCCGCCCAGAACCGCTGCGGTGAACGCCTTGATGCCGATGATGAAGCCGGCATAGAAGTCGAACGTGCCGTAGTTCATGGTGATCAGCACACCGGCCAGTGCGGCCATGGCTGCACCGATGATGAACACATAGGAAATCACCCGGTCGGTGTTGATTCCCAGGATCGAGGCCATCTTGCGGTCTTGCTGGGTCGCACGGCACATGCGGCCGAGCTTGGTGTATTTGATGACGTAGGTCAGCAGCCCCATGCCGACGAACGCGGCGATCAGGATGAAGACTTTGGTGTAGGTCAGTTGTACGAAGCCGGTGCCGACTTCAACACGCCAGGCCCCGGTCAGCAGCGTAGGCACGCCCTGTTGTTTGGCACCCTGAGCGATCTGTGCGTAGTTCTGCAGAATCAGCGAAATACCGATAGCGCTGATCAGCGGCGCCAGGCGGGTCGAGTTACGCAGGGGTTTGTAGGCAACACGCTCGATGACCCAGCCATACACCGCCGTGACGACGATGGTGAAGATCAGCGTGCCGAGCATCAGCAGCGGGAAGGATTCGATACCGAAGTAAGCCAGCAGAGCCAGACTGATTGCCGCCAGGTAAGCGGAAATCATGTAAACCTCGCCGTGGGCGAAGTTGATCATGCCGATGATGCCGTAGACCATTGTGTAGCCGATGGCGATCAGGCCATAGACCGACCCGAGGGTCAGGCCATTGACCAGTTGCTGCAGGAAAATACCATCCATAACGCAATCTCACGCAGTGAGAACCTGCGCGCCCATGACGCGCGGTTCTTCTAGGAAAAATACAGATGTACGTCGGAGCAATGTCGGAGCGTGATCAGCCCTGACCACACGGAACCCCTTTGTGGGAGCGAGCCTGCTCGCGAAAGCGGTTGCACATTCAACGCAGAGGTTGTTTGTCAGTGCGTCTTCGCGAGCAGGCTCGCTCCCACAGGGGATCGGTAGTGATCAGATGATCGCTTCAGCCCTTACTTCTGCTTTTCCAGCTGGTGGTATTTGCCGTCCTTGTCCCACTGGTAAACCACGTAGTCGGAGACTTTCAGGTCGCCTTTGGCGTCCCAGGTCTTCTCGCCCATCACGGTTTTCACCGGGTTGGCCTTCAGCCACTTGGCAGCGGCTTCGCCGTCGTTTTTCTTCGCGCCGTTGAACGCTGCCGCCAGGGTCTGAACCGAGGCGTAGGCGTACAGGGTATAGCCCTCAGGCTCGGTACCGGCCTTGCGGAACGCGTCCACTACGGTCTTGCTTTCAGGCAACAGGCGCGGGTCGGCGCCGAAAGTCATCAGCACGCCGTCAGTGAATTGTGGGCCGCCAGCGGTGGTCACCAGCTCGTCGGTCACGATGCCGTCGTCGGACATGAACTTGACGTCTTTCAGGCCTTGTTCACGCAGCTGGCGAACCAGTGGACCGGCTTCCGGATGCAGGCCACCGAAGTAGACGACATCGGCACCGGCGCCACGGATCTTGGTGACGATGGTGCTGAAGTCTTTCTCGCCACGGGTCAGGCCTTCGTACAGCACAGGCTTGACGCCGCGTTTTTCCAGCTGAGCCTTGGTGGCGTCCGCCAGGCCTTGGCCGTAGGTGTCCTTGTCGTGCAGCACGACGACTTTCTTGCCCTTGAGCATGTCGACGATGTAGTCGCCGGCAACGATGCCTTGCTGGTCGTCACGTCCGCACATACGGAACATGGCGCTGAGGCCACGCTCGGTAACTTGCGGGTTGGTCGAGCCAGGGGTGATCGCGATGATCCCGGCTTCGTCGTAGATTTCCGAGGCTGGAATAGTCGACGAGGAGCAGAAGTGCCCGACCACGCCGGCGACTTTCTGGTTGGTGAGGTCCTTGGCGACCGTCACTGCCTGCTTCGGTTCGCAGGCGTCATCGCCTTTGACCAGGACGATTTTTTCCCCATTCACGCCGCCCGCCGCGTTGACCGCATCGGCCGCCGCCTGTGCACCCTTCATGTACTGCTCGCCGAATGCCGCGTTGGCACCGGTCATAGGACCCGCTACACCGATCTTGATATCAGCTTGAGCAAACGCAGAAACACCCAGCGCAGTAGCGACTGCGAGGGCCAGAAAGCCTTTCTTGTAAAACGTCTGGGACATGAGGTGGTGCTCCAAGGTTTTTTTTAGTTGGCACTGCGACTTCACTTCACTCAAAGCTCAGAGCAAGGCCCGTGCCATCGGTTTTTTATTCTTCAAAAAGTCGCTGCGTTGTTGTTATTTCGACTGTTTCGGTCCCATTTTCATTGGGCGTGCAACCGTCTAAACCGCGGAAGGTGAAACCATTTGTTTTTTCAGGCGCAACCCGCACGCGCCATCATTGCAACCGCAGCGGCAAACGACGTGCAACCAGCCTGTAACAGCCCGCGTCACCGAACTGCACACTGCTGGTGCGGGACTGCTACAACCCGCACCATTACAGGCTAGTCGCTGGATGCAAAAGCGCCGCTTGCGGCAACAATTTTCAACACTCAAATGACGATGCGCAGGCACTGGCCCGCGTGATACAGAGAAAACCCGGCCTCGTACAGGCAACTGCGCAAGCCCGCACCGGCCAGGGGCTGCATCGGTGCGAAGGGAATCGGCAGTGCCTGCGGATCGCCGTTGCACAGGTAATCGGCAAAAGCTTTGCCGACCACCGTGCCGGTGGTGACGCCGCGACCGTTATAACCGGTGACGGCCACCAGCCCCGGCGCCGGTTCGAACAGACGCATCAGGTGATCAGGGGTAAACGCAATGCGCCCGGTCCAGGTGCATTCCCATTCGACCGGCTTCAGGTTGGGGAAGTAATGCTGCTGCACCCGATCAGCCCAGGCCTTGAGAAACCAGGTCGGTTTCTGGTTGCCATTGCCGAGGCTGCCGAGCAACAGCCGTCCGTCCTTGTCACGGCGGATGCTGCTCAATACCTGACGGGTATCCCACGAGCCCTGCCCGCCGGGAAGAATTTCCTGCGCGGCGTCTTCGCTGAGCGGCACCGAGGCGACCTGGTAGTAATAACCGGGAAAGAAATTGCGCTTGAGTTCGGTCCAGTCGCCTTCGGTGTAAGCATTGGAGGCGATGACCACTTGTTCGGCGAGTACCGAGCCCTGGGCGGTTTGCACCGACCAGTTCTGCCCGATGCGCTCGAGGCGGGTCACCGGCGAATGATCGAACATCTGCCCGCCGAGCCCGCGCACGGCATTCGCCAGCCCGGTGACATAGGCCATAGGATTGAGCGTGCCGGCACGGCGATCAAGCAACGCGGCGGCGATTTTCTGCGTACCGGTGGCTTGCTCGCAAGCCTTGCCGGTGAGCAGTTCGACCGGTGCGCCACGGCGCTTCCACTGCTGTTCGCGACTGCGCAGGTCCGCCTCGCCCTTGGCGTTGTGCGCCATGTGCAAAGTGCCTTCGCGGCGCAACTGGCAATCGATGTTGTATTTATCCACAAGGCTGAACACCAGCGCCGGCGCCGCACCGAGCATGCGGTTGAGCTGACTGCCGACCGCCTCGCCGAAACCGGCTTCGATCTCGTCCGGAGGAATCCACATGCCGGCGTTGACCAGCCCGACGTTGCGCCCGGAGCCACCATGCCCTGCGCGATGAGCCTCCAGCACGCAGACGCTTTTGCCTTTTTCCAGCAGATGCAGCGCCGCCGACAACCCGGTGAACCCGGCGCCGATCACGCAGACATCGACCTTGACCTCGCCGCTGAGCGCCGCGTTATCCGGGCGTTGTGGCGTGAGCGTTTCCCACAGACATTCTTCGCGTAACGGCATTGCCAAGCTCCTGTCGGAGCAGCCGCAAGCCACAAGCTACAAGCTGCAAGCCGGTCTGCTTGACGCTTGTAGCTTGAAGCTTGTAGCTGCTTAATCGAATGTAATGCCCTGCGCCAACGGCAATTCCAGCGAGTAGTTGACGGTGTTGGTCTGCCGGCGCATGTACGCGCGCCAGGCATCGGAGCCGGATTCACGACCGCCGCCGGTCTCTTTCTCGCCACCAAAGGCACCGCCGATTTCCGCGCCGCTCGGGCCGATGTTGACGTTGGCGATGCCGCAGTCGCTGCCGACCGCCGACATGAACCGCTCGGCCTCACGCACGTCGGTGGTGAAGATGCACGATGACAGGCCTTGCGGCACGGCATTGTTCAGGCGCAGCGCTTCCTCGAAATCGCTGTAGCCGACCACGTAGAGAATCGGCGCAAAGGTTTCGCTGCAGACCACGTCGCTCTGCTCGGGCATTTCCACGATGGCCGGCGACACGTAGTAGGCGTTGGGGAACTGCTCTTCCAGTTGGCGCTTGCCACCGAACACCCGGCCGCCTTCGCTCAGTGCCTGTTCCAGCGCATCCTGCATGTTTTCGAAGCTGTGTTTGTCGATCAGCGGGCCGACCAGATTGCCTTGCAGCGGATGGCCGATGCGTACTTTCGAATAGGCAGCCTTGAGGCGGGTGACGATTTCTTCCTTCACCGATTCATGGGCGATCAGACGGCGCAAAGTCGTGCAGCGTTGCCCGGCGGTACCGACGGCGCTGAACAGAATCGCGCGCACGGCCATGTCCAGATCGGCGCTCGGGCCGAGGATCATCGCGTTGTTGCCGCCGAGCTCGAGAATGCTGCGGGCGAAACGCGCGGCGACTTTCGGCGCCACTTCGCGGCCCATGCGCGTGCTGCCGGTGGCGCTGATCAGCGCAACACGCGGATCATCGACCAGCGCTTCGCCGGCATCACGACCGCCGATCACAACCTGGCACAGACTCGCCGGAGCATCGCTGAAATTCTTCACTACGCGATCGAACAGTGCCTGACAGGCCAGCGCGGTCAGCGGGGTTTTCTCTGATGGCTTCCACACCACAGGGTTGCCGCAGACCAGCGCCAGGGTGGTGTTCCACGCCCACACTGCGACCGGAAAGTTGAATGCGCTGATGACGCCGACCACGCCAAGCGGATGCCAGGTTTCGCGCATGTGGTGGCCCGGGCGCTCGGAGGCGATGGTCAGACCGTACAACTGGCGCGACAGGCCAACGGCGAAGTCGCAGATGTCGATCATCTCCTGCACTTCACCCAGACCTTCCTGTGTGATCTTGCCGGCCTCCCACGATACCAGCTCGCCAAGGTCGGCCTTGGACTCGCGCAACACTTCGCCGAACTGGCGCACCAGCTCACCGCGACGCGGCGCCGGCACCTTGCGCCAGTGCTCGAATGCATGATCTGCACGACTGATGTGCTGCTCGACTTCGGCAGCGCCTTCCCAGTTCACCGAGGCAATTTCGCTGCCATCGATGGGCGAATGCACCGGCACTTTGCCGTTCTGGTACAGGGCCGGGTTGACTCCCAGACGATCAAGCAATGCGGCAACCATGGGTCTCTCCTCAAGCAAAAACAGAATGTGTGCAGCCATTCATTTCATGGCCGGGCAGGCCTTTATTTGTAGCCTCACTGCGGCGATGCAACAAACGACCTTTACGCCAGATATCATTCCGTTTATTCATGCTGCCTAGAGAAAGACAAGAAAAAGGACTGGCCATGCTGAACAAACGCCACTTGCCCTCTATCACCGCGCTGCAATGCTTCGAGGCGGTGACCCGACACCTGAGTTTCACCCGCGCTGCCGAAGAGCTGAACCTGACCCAGAGTGCGGTGAGCAAACAAGTCGCACAGCTTGAAGAGCTGTTGCAGCACTTGCTGTTCCGCCGCGTGCGTCGGCGTTTGCAGATGACGCCGGCCGGGGATTTGTATCTGGTCGAGGTCAGAAAAATCCTCAGTCAGGTGGAGATGTCGACGCATTACCTGCGTTCCTACGGCGGCGAGACCGAAGTCCTGCGCGTCTCCACCCCTTCGACCTTCGGCGCCCGCTGGCTGGTGCCGCGCCTGAAAGGCTGGCGCCTGCGCCATCCGTCGATTCATCTGGATCTGTGCAACGAGCAGGAGGCCGACGATCTGTTGCAGGGGCGCAGCGATCTGGCTTTCTATTTCGGCCAGGCTTCGCGTCCGGGCACCGAGTGCCTGAAATTGTTCGGCGAACAACTGGTGCCGGTCTGCGCCCCGGGGAGCCTGCCGGACGCGCCATTCACTGACCCGACGCAACTCACTGATCTGGTGCTGCTGCAAAATGCCTCGCGACCGCAGGCCTGGCACGACTGGTTCGACAGTCAGGGCTACCACACCGAACACAGCTACCATGGGCCGCGTTTCGAAACCTTTTACATGTGCATCCGCGCCGCCCAGGTCGGTTGTGGCGTGGCCCTGCTGCCACGGTTTCTGGTTGAAGAGGAATTGGCCGAGGGCAAACTGGTCATACCCTGGCAGCATGCGATGCCCAGCAGCGATGCCTATTACCTGGCCTACCCGGAGCACGCGGCGGAAGTGCCGAAGGTGCGAGATTTTGTGAAATGGATGCTGGAGCAGATCGACAGCCCCTGACAAAACCTCTTGTAGGAGCTGTCGAGTGCAACGAGGCTGCGATCTTTTGATCCTGAAAAACAACATCAACAGATCGCAGCCCCCGCTCCATTCAAAGTTTTACAGGTAGGTCATCCAGCGATAACGAACAGGCCCTCGACAACCCGGGATTGGGCCAGGCGCGCGCGCAGATCATCATCAATGGCGCAATCATCAGGCAGGTATAACCGAACGCGGCGATACGCGTCGATGGGATTGATTTCCTGTCCCAGATACTCCCACACGACCCTGGAGCATGCGGGAGCGCGATGATCCGCAGCGGAAACACCCATCTTCAACCCATTGAGCCGCGTAATGCAGCTTTTGAAGCTTGGAATAAGTATGGTCTGGCTGATTTCGTTGGAGGTCAGCGATTCATAATCGATAAAAAACAAGCGATCCCGAAGGTGATAGGCAATACCCAGATATTGATACCGTTCAAAGTCCTCTGCAGCTTCAGAAATCTGCAAGCGCTCGTTTCGCTCATATACGATTTCATCGCCTTCGGCCCGCACATGGACCAGCGAGCACAGAATGGAGCCGGGTTCGGTCATCGCATGGTAGTACTCGTAGTAATAACCGGTATGCGCCTTTAATTCCGGTGAAGACTGGCGGCGCAGATGTTCGTGCATTATTTGTGAAGCGGCCCTTCCCACTAAAGAGTGACCCTTGTCAGCCTTCAGGCCTATCAGGATCGTGAATTGTTCTGTAGGCAAAATGATTTCGTTCTCATCGACACCAAAAAAATCACAGATGCGCTTGAGATTAAAAGGTGTAGGGAAACTTTTCCCACATAGATACTTATTGAATTGCCCACGATTGATGCGAAGTTTCCTACAAACCTCCGCGACAGATCTGTAATGACTACATAGCAGCTTTAAGTTAGCAGGAAAAAAATCACACATACCACAACCCAACACAGGTGAGAAAGGCGCAACCATAGCAGCAACTCGCATCACATTTGAGCAACTTGCGAAATTGCACCGAAGCAAATATGGCGGGATATTACGACGCCTGAATGACTTCAGGCCTGAATACACCCTTGATTTACCAGCACTCTTAATAGCAAGGAGCTTTGAATGCTAGATGTCATCAACGATTTTCTTTCGAGCAGGGTATTAATACCTTTTGTTCTTGGGCTAGGGGGTTATTTCACGATCCGATCAGGATTTGTTCAACTGCGATACTTCCCCCATATGTTCGGCGTTTTACTCGGTAGCTGGCGCGCAGGCGGCAACCATTTGAGTTCGCTCCAGGCGCTGACGCTCAGCCTCGCCGGGCGCGTGGGTACCGGAAATATCGTCGGGGTCGGAATTGCGGTGAGTATGGGTGGGCCCGGCGCGGTGTTCTGGATGTGGATGACCGCACTTCTGGGTATGTCGAGCAGCTTCTTCGAATGTACGCTGGGCCAGCTCTATAAACGCAGCGATGGCAATGGTCTCTATAGAGGCGGCCCGTCCTGGTACATTCAGCATGGCCTGAACCAGCGCTGGCTCGGGCTGATCGTAGCCATACTGATGCTGGTGACATTCGGATTTGCCATTAATGGTCTCGAATCCCATGCGGTATCACACTCTTTGAAAGAAGCGTTTGATTTGCCGCCCCTGTGGTCGGGACTCGCGCTTTCATTGATGCTGGGCATCGTATTCATCGGCGGTATAACGCGGATTGCCGCAGTAGCCGACCTACTGGTCCCTCTAAAGGTTCTTGCCTACATCGGCGTGACGGCGTACGTGCTGGTTCTGCAGTTTGAACAAGTACCGATAATGCTGATGACCATTATCAGAAGCGCCTTCGGTCTGGATCAGGCGTTCGGCGGTCTGCTCGGCAGCGCCATCATCATGGGAGTCAGACGTGGAGTATTCTCCAACGAAGCAGGGCTGGGCAGCGCCCCCAGTGTTGCTTCAGTGGCGAAGGTCAGCCATCCGGTTGCACAAGGTATTGTTCAGGCATTGAGCGTTTTCATCGATACGTTCGTGGTCTGCACCTGCACCGCACTGATGATCCTGTTATCCGGCTTTTACACTCCGGGATTTGAAGGCGACGCAATTGCCCTGGCACAAAACTCGCTGGCAGCGGTTGTAGGGGAGTGGGGAAGAATGTTCATAAGCATGGCGTTAGCATTATTTGTATTTACGGCAATGCTCTACAACTACTACCTCGGAGAAAACAGCTTGCGGTTCATGTTTGGTGAACCTGCAAAAACGCTGATCATCTATCGACTCATGGTTTTGGTAATGGTGTTCTGGGGTGCCAGCGAAGATCTCTCCACAGTTCTGGCGTTTGCCGATATAACCATGACCTTACTGGCGCTGGTAAACCTGATGGCGATGGCTCTCCTGTTCAAGATATGCCTGCGTGTCCTGCATGATTATGAAGTTCAACGTCGCAGTGGAATCAAGACACCCGTTTTTGATTCAAAACTTTTTCTCGATTTAGACCTCGATCCAATTGCATGGCCACCGGTGCCAACACATATCGAATAACGAAACGTAGCAATCCGACTCTCCACTCGAGAGTCGGTGGGCAGCCCATCCAGGCCAACTCAGTGCGATAGCGTGATTAGTTCAAATAATCACGCTATACAAAATCAACATTTTCAAAGCTGCTACATCAAGAGCAATAAACTCTTCAATCCCTTGCCCGCAGACCACCTTGACGGAGTTAATGGCATGACTCGTTTTTACCCGCTGAAAGCAAACGCAACCAACATTCCAACCTTCTTCATAGACTCATATGCCGCACGCGATCAGTTATTCGAGGACGCCTGTTTCAGAATCCGCGCCGCCACAAGTCTTCTTGAAGCTTTCACATCCGTCACTATCAAAGGCACTAACGACTCTGACTTTTACCGCCTCATACTTCCTGCCTATTTGTTGCTTCAGGACGGTGTAGATACGCTGGAACAGATTTCTTTCAAGGGAGACGGCCTTCATGCCTAAGATAGCAACCGATGAGATGATCAGGGCAGCGATGTTCAAGGCAGTGGAAACAAAGCTGATAGCAAGGCACTCGTTACTCGCCGAGTATTTGAAAAGCTGGGAGTGCATCGAGCAAGTGCTTCACGCCGCGCTTGAGGTGCAACCGAAAATGAACAATTTTTGCGGCTTGAGATGTATGGCCTCTGAAGATCTATCACCTGAAAGCAAAAAAGCGCTGGCAATCCCCACCGTCGATATGCGCCACTAGCGCCATCGATATAGACCGCGCAAGGCGCGGCGCAACTGGAGACCCGTTTATGAGCGAGAGTGTGTTTGCCGATCGCATCGTGCAGAACCTGCTCGACACCGACTTCTACAAGCTGACGATGATGCAGGCGGTGCTGCACAACTACCCCAACGTCGAAGTCGAATGGGAGTTCCGCTGCCGCAACGCCGAGGACCTGCGTCCGTATCTGGCCGAGATTCGTCATCAGATCGAGCGATTGGCCGAGCTGAGCCTGAGTGCCGATCAGTTGAGTTTTCTCGAGCGCATCACCTTCCTGAAACCGGACTTCCTGCGCTTCCTCGGTCTGTTCCGCTTCAACCTGCGCTACCTGCACACCGGCATCGAAAACGGCGAGTTGTTCATCCGCCTGCGCGGGCCATGGCTGCATGTGATCCTCTACGAGGTACCGCTGCTGGCGATCGTCAGCGAAGTGCGCAATCGCTATCGCTACCGGGAAACTTCGCTGGAGCAGGCACGCGAACAGCTGTATCGCAAGTTCGACTGGCTGACCGCCAACGCCTCGGCCGATGAGCTGTCGCAACTGCAGGTCGCCGATTTCGGCACGCGCCGGCGCTTTTCCTTTGGCGTCCAGGCCGAAGTGGTCAACGTCCTCAAGCATGACTTCCCCGGGCGTTTCGTCGGCACCAGTAACGTGCATCTGTCCCGCGAGCTGGACATGAAACCGCTGGGCACCATGGCTCACGAGTGGATCATGGCCCATCAGCAACTCGGCCCGCGTCTGATCGACAGCCAGATCGCCGCGCTCGACTGCTGGGTGCGCGAGTACCGTGGCCTGCTCGGCATTGCCCTCACCGATTGCATCACCACCGATGCGTTTCTTGGCGATTTCGATCTGTTCTTCGCCAAGCTCTTCGATGGCCTGCGCCACGATTCCGGGGACCCGGTGGCGTGGGGTGAGAAGTGCATCGCGCACTATCACAAGCTCGGCATCGACCCGATGAGCAAGACCCTGGTGTTCTCCGACAGTCTGACCCTGCCCAAATCGTTGGAGATTTTTCGCGCGCTGCACGGTCGCATCAATGTGAGCTTCGGCATCGGTACCAACCTCACCTGCGATATCCCGGGTGTCGAACCGATGAGCATCGTGCTTAAAATGACCGCCTGCAACGGCCAGCCGGTGGCGAAGATCTCCGACGAGCCTGGCAAGACCCACTGCAAAGATCCGAATTTCGTCGCCTATTTGCGACATGTGTTTCAGGTTCCTGCCGAATCCAGTCTATCTAGCAAGGAGTGAATTCATGCAAGCCGTACAGCGTGAGATTGCTGAGCAGCTCAAGGTGCAACCACCGTTCGCCGACAATCAGGCCCTGCAGGCGGAAATCGCCCGACGCCTGACGTTCATCCAGGATTGCCTGGTCAATTCCGGGCTCAAGACCCTGGTGCTGGGCATCAGCGGCGGCGTTGACTCACTGACCGCAGGCCTCCTGGCCCAGCGCGCGGTACGTGAACTGCGCGAGAAAACCGGCGACGATCGCTACAAATTCATCGCTGTGCGCCTGCCGTACGAAACCCAGTTCGACGAGCACGACGCCAAGGCCTCGCTCGACTGCATCGCCCCTGACGAGATCCACACCGTGAACATCGGCCCGGCGGTCAAGGCGCTGGCAGCTCAGGTGTCGGCGTTCGAAGGCAAGCCGGCAGCGTCGGTGGATTTCGTGCTGGGCAATACCAAGGCGCGGATGCGCATGGTGGCGCAGTACACGATTGCCGGGGTGGCGGGCGGTCTGGTGATTGGCACCGACCACGCGGCGGAAGCGGTCATGGGTTTCTTCACCAAATTCGGCGATGGCGCCTGCGACCTCGCCCCGCTCAGCGGCCTGGTGAAAAATCAGGTGCGCGCCATTGCCCGCAACTTTGGCGCGCCGGAAACGTTGGTCGAGAAAGTGCCGACGGCTGACCTCGAAGACTTGTCTCCGGGCAAACCGGACGAAGCGGCGCATGGCGTGACCTATGCCGAGATCGATGCGTTCCTGCACGGTGAAACGGTGCGGGACGAGGCGGCGAAGATCATTGTCGATACGTACAACAAGACCCATCACAAGCGCGTCATGCCGTTTGCGCCGTAAGGGTTCGCAGGAGCCTGCAGGAGCCTGTAGGAGCTGACGAGTGCAACGAGGCTGCGATCTTTTGATCTTGCTTTAAAGATCAAGATCAAAAGATCGCAGCCTTCGGCAGCTCCTACACACAAAAAAAGCGTCCCGGGTGGACGCTTTTTTTGTGCCTGAATCACTTGACGACGATGGTGCCTTTCATCATCGAGATGTGGCCAGGGAACGAGCAGAAGAAGCCGTAGCCACCGTCAGCTACCTTGGCAACGTCAAAGGTCACCGAATCGGTTTCCTTGGCGCCGATGATCTTGGTGTGGGCGATGATGCGGGCATCGCCATCTTTCAGGTAGTTCTTGTCGATACCGGCAGCCAGGCCGTCGGTGGCGATTGGCTGCATGTCTTCGGTTTTGCTGATCACCAGGTTATGGCCCATGACGTTCTTCGGCAGGCTGCCGGAGTGGGTCAGTTCGACGGTGAAGGTCTTGCAGCTCTTGTCGATCACGATTTCCTTGGTGTTGAAGGACATCTGATCGGTGGAATCAACGGTGGTTTTGCACTCGGCAGCCATCAATTGGCTGCTGGCCAGCGCCAGCAGGGATACCGCAACAACTTTGGAAAACATGGTGAATCTCCAAGGCAGGGTTAACAAAAACACTAGTGGTGGAAAGACTGCCTGAAATCATCGCAAGTTCATATGACTTGAGTCAAAAATTGTATACAACTTTCAGACTATGACACTCATCGACACAATCTAACGGCCATTTCGTTGGGCCAGCCCTATGATCGGCCCACCTACTGAAACGGAGTGCCTGTCATGTTCTTCAACGGTTTGCTGTGCAGCTTGCTCGCCGCCTACGCTTGTGGCGCCAGCGGTACTTTTGAATCACCCGAACGCGAAGTCTAGTCCTTGGAGCGCAGCGTGCCAGCCGTTACCCTGTGCGACTGATCGACTCAGGAGTAACGCATGTCGCTGAAATCCGTTTGTGTGTTCTGCGGTGCCAACGCCGGTACCGTGCCGGCTTACACCGAAGCTGCCGTGGCCCTCGGCCGGGCATTGGCCGAGCGTAATCTGACGCTGGTCTACGGCGGTGGTGCCGTCGGTTTGATGGGCATTGTCGCTGATGCCGCGCTGGCCGCTGGCGGCGACGTGATCGGCATCATTCCGCAAAGCCTGATGGACAAGGAGATCGGCCACAAAAGCCTGACGCGCCTGGAAGTGGTCGACGGCATGCATGCGCGCAAGGCGCGGATGGCTGAGCTGAGCGATGCGTTCATCGCCCTGCCCGGTGGCCTTGGCACGCTGGAAGAGCTGTTCGAAGTCTGGACCTGGGGCCAGCTCGGCTATCACGGCAAGCCTTTGGGGCTGCTGGAAGTGAACGGTTTCTACAGCAAGCTCACCGCTTTTCTCGATCATATCGTCGGCGAAGGCTTCGTTCGCGCGCCACACCGTGACATGCTGCAAGTGAGCGAATCGCCAGATTCCCTGCTCGACGCCCTCGATCAGTGGCAGCCGACCGTCACGCCCAAGTGGGTCGACCAAAAACCCGGCTAACCCCCGGACACCGATACAGGGCAGAATACGCGCCGCTCAACCTCACCTTCGACCCCAGAGGATCGCCCATGGCCAAACCCAATTACTCCTTCGCCAAACGTCAACGAGACCTGGCAAAGGAACAGAAGAAAGAGGAAAAGCTTCAGCGCAAGAAGCAAACCGCTGAAGAAGCGGCACTGAACCCTGACGGTGAAGTGGCGACCGATGATGATGTTGATGCAACCGATGCACCGAAAGACCAGACGCCCGACGCCTGAGCCCCACCGGGTTTGATAATCGAATCAGACCCTGCGGATTTGTGACGGGGCCGGCAATTTTGCTGCCGGCCCTCACAGCCCTGTTTTCCCTGACACACCAAAATCCCTGTGGGAGCGAGCCTGCTCGCGAAAGCGGTGTATCTGTTACAAATCTATTAGCTGACCTGACGCTATCGCGAGCAGGCTCGCTCCCACATTTGAAAACTCATCAATTCTGCGGCATCACCGTAACCCGCACTTCCGGGTCGTGATTACCGCCACCGAGAATCACCCCACGCAGCGGCGACACATCGGAGAAATCCCTTCCCCACGCCAGCGTGATGTGTTCCAGCGCCGGCTGCACATTGTTGGTCGGATCGAAATCCACCCAGCCCGATACCGGACAAAACACCGATACCCACGCATGCGAGGCGTCGGCGCCGATCAAGCGTGGCTGCCCCGGCGGCGGCTGGGTGAGCAGGTAGCCGCTGACATAACGCGCCGCCAGACCGCGCGAGCGCACACAGGCCAGCATCAGATGAGCGAAGTCCTGACACACGCCGCGTCGACGCTCCAGCACTTCCACCAGCGGCGTCGCCACCTGGGTGGCTTCGGCATCGAAGGTGAATTCGCTGAAGATCTTCTGCATCAGCGCCTGCACGCCGAGCAACAACGGTCGCCCCGGCGGAAAACAGCTTTGCGAGAACTCGACGAAGCTGCGCTTCAAATGCACATAGGGTGACTGGAACCGGTAGCGACAGGCTTCGAGCAAGTCGACGGACAGCGGCTGACTGCTGTAGGTCAGCGCATCGCGGGTCTGCTCCCACGCTGGCGACTGGTTGAAATCCAGCGCCGGCCGCGCCAGCACCTCGACCGTCAGCCGGGCGTTGACCTGCAATTGGTCATGGGGCCGTTCAAATGCCAGACGCGTCAACGGATTGCCGAATACGTCCAGCTCATCCCGGCGCATGGTCGGCTCGGGGCTGATCAGCAACTGCTGCTCGGTGCAACGCTGCCAGCTGCATTCGCGCGGCCACAGGTGCGCCAGTTGCTGCGCGAGGGAGACCGGGCTGTCGTAGTGATAACAGGTGTCGTGGAAGATCTGGTACTGAGCACTCATTACACGGACACCGTTCGCTGACTGACATCATCGACATGGGCGAAATGGCGCAGCGCCAGACGATCCGATACCTGGCCGCTGGCTTCGGCGATTTCCTGCAACAGATCGGCCAGACCATCCAGCGCGGCACGTACGCTGGATTTGCCGAACAAAGGATTTTCCAGACAACCGAGATCAAACCGCGACAGGCGCTCGACCAGTTGCGGCAGCGCGGTTTCCCGAGGCGCGGCGAAATCGTCGTTCAGGCGTTTCAGCGTGCGGGTCACCAGTTTCAGTTGAAACAGCACCGCGTGGGGGTTCTGCTCATCCAGCAGCAGCAGATCCAGCACCGGAATCAATTGCGCCACTGCCAGATAGCGCGAGCGGTAGGTGATGCTGCTGTTACCCAACTCCAGCAACCACTCCAGCCCGGCCTGATCGAACGCACCCGCACCGCGCAGAAACGCCGCCAGACTGCTGCTGAGAAATTGCAGGCGTTCGATGCGCCGGCCAATCATCAGAAAACGCCAGCCTTCGTCGCGAGTCATGTCATCCAGCGCAAACCCCGACAGCGCTGCCAGCGACATCACCAGACGGTTGAGGAAATCCAGCAGTTCGCCGAAGTCCGGTTCATCGACTTCCAGCTCCAGCGCCTCGCGCTGCAATTCGACCAGCGCCTGCCAGTTTTCCCGGGACAGCTTGCCGCGCACTTGCGAGGCGGCCCATTGCAGGCGTTGCAAGTTGGAGCGCAGGCTGAACGACCAATCCTCGCCCAGCAACGCAGCGAGCAGGCGCTCCGGCAGTGCGCCCTCATCCGGCAACAGCGTCAGCCGCTCGCCGAGATCGACCGCTGCTTGCAGCGCCTGCGGATCATCGCCATCGACGTAACGCGTGAGCATGATGCGCAGCAGCCGCGCGCTGTCGTCACAGCGCTCGCAGTAGCGGCCGAACCAGAACAGATTTTCCACCACCCGCGACGGCAGATATGGATCGCGGCGGACCAGATCGTGCACGCCGACACTGCGTTGCGCCTTCCACTGCTCGCCACTTGGCGCACGATCGCTGAGCACCCAGGTGTCCTTGCTCGCCCCGCCGCGCTGCATCGACACCACCTCGGCATCAGCGTCGGCCGCCACTCGGGTCAGACCACCCGGCAACACGCGGTAGCCATCATGGCTGGCCACCGCATACATGCGCATGCCGATCGCGCGGGGTTGCAGATGACCGTCCTCGGCTTGCCAGACCGGCGCCTGCGACAGTTGCGCGAGTTCTTGCGCGACGTAGGCATAAGGCCGTGCCTGCATACGCTGCGCCAGCTCGAAGCGCTGACTTTCATTCAAGTCACGGCCGAAAACAGGAGCAAAGCTCTGCGACGGGAACGCCGGTTTGATCAACAGCTCCGGGAGTTTTTCCAGCGCCTGCGCCAGCACCGGCGCTTCACCGCACCACCAGGTAGCGATCGACGGCAGGATCAGTTCTTCGCCGAACAGGTATTGATTGATCTTCGGCAGAAACCCCAGCAGACCCGGCGATTCCAGCACGCCGCTGCCCAGCGCATTGGCGACCAGCACCCTCCCCTGCCGCACCGCCTCTAGTAGACCTGGGACGCCGAGCGCCGAGTCGGTACGCAGTTCCAGCGGGTCGCAGAAATCATCGTCGAGGCGGCGCATGATCGCGTGCACCCGGCGCAGGCCGCTTAGGGTTTTCAGGTACACCGTGGCATTGCGCACAGTCAGGTCGCCGCCCTCGACCAGCGGATAGCCGAGCTGGCGCGCCAGATACAGGTGCTCGAAATAACTTTCATTGAACCGCCCCGGCGTCAGCAGTACCACCAGCGGTGCGTCATCGCCATCAGGAGCCTGCCGCGCCAAAGTTTCCTGCAAGATGCGGAAGAAACCGGCCAGATGCTGGACCTTCAGATCGCGGTACAAATCTGGAAAGGCGCGGGAGACGATGGTGCGGTTTTCCAGCGCATAGCCGGCCCCGGACGGCGCCTGGGTGCGATCGGCAGTGACCCACCAGCGACCATCCGGCGTGCGCGCCAGATCCACGGCATACAAATGCAAAAAGGCTGACTCGGGCGGGGCAATGCCCTGACAGGGCCAAAGAAAATTGTTGTGCCCGAAGACCAGCTCTGCCGGCAGCAGGCCTTCACTGATCAACCGTTGCGGACCGTACAGATCCGCCAGCACTGCGTTGAGCAAGCGCGCACGCTGAGCGATGCCGGCGGACAATTGCTGCCATTCATCAGCCGCGATCACATGGGGCAGCAGATCCAGTTCCCACGGCCGGTCAGCGCCCTTGGGATCGGCATAGACGTTGTAGGTGACGCCGTTTTCCTGAATCTGCCGCGCCAGCAAGGCCTGACGCTGCACCAGTTGCGCCGGGCTGCTGCGCTGCAACTGATCGAACAGGCGCTGCCAATGCGCACGCACTGCGCCGCTGCCGTCGAGCAGTTCGTGATAGGTGCCCGCAGTCAGCGGGTAGCGGTCTAACAGGTCAGGCATGGAAAGCTCGGCAGACAGCAGGGAACGGTCAGACTAACGCAGGCACATGACACGCGGATATACGAAAAATCCGCGTGTTGCGTAGGCTCTAGTAACGGCGCAGGTCGATGGTCATCGGTAGCTCGTCATTGATTTCAACCTTGGGTACGGGAAGTTTCCCCGGCGTGTGTCCGAGGCGGAAAAACCGCGCCATGCGCCGGCTCTCCGCTTCATTGGCATTGACCGGCAAGGTCTCGTAATTGCGCCCACCGGGATGGGCGACGTGGTACTGGCAACCACCCAGCGAACGCCCCATCCAGGTATCGAGCAGGTCGAACACCAACGGCGCGTGCACCGGTATGGTCGGATGCAGGCAGTTGGCTGGTTGCCAGGCTCGAAAGCGCACCCCGGCGACAAACTCACCCACCCGCCCGGTCGGGTGCAACGGCACCGCGACGCCGTTGCAGGTCAGCAAATAACGTTGTGGCGGCAAGCCGCTGAGTTTGACCTGCAAGCGCTCCAGCGATGAATCGACGTAGCGCACCGTGCCGCCCGCTGAGCCCTCCTCGCCCAGCACGTGCCAGGGTTCGAGCGCCTGACGCAGCTCCAGCTCGATGCCATTGACGGCGTAGTCACCGACCTTGGGAAAACGAAACTCCAGGTGCGCAGCGAACCACTCCGCGCGCAACGGGTAGCCGGCGTTGTTGAGTTCGACGATGACGTCGGCGAAATCCTCTTCGATAAAGTGCGGCAACAGAAAGCGGTCGTGCAGCTCGGTGCCCCAGCGTGCCAGTTTCGCCGGCGTATAAGGCTCGCGCCAAAAGCGCGCGACCAGCGCCCGCAGCAGCAACTGCTGAGCCAGACTCATGCGCGCATGGGGCGGCATTTCAAAAGCGCGCAACTCCAGCAAGCCAAGACGCCCGGTGGCGCCGTCCGGTGAATACAGTTTGTCGATGCAGAATTCGGCGCGATGGGTATTGCCGGTGACGTCGATCAGCAGATTGCGCAACAGTCGATCGACCAGCCACGGCGCACATTCCTCGCCCGGTTCCGGCATCTGCGCGAAAGCGATTTCCAGTTCGTACAAGGCGTCATTACGCGCCTCGTCGACCCGTGGCGCTTGGGACGTCGGGCCGATGAAGAGGCCGGAAAACAGGTACGACAGCGAAGGATGGTTGTGCCAGTAACTGATCAGACTGCGCAGCAGATCCGGCCGCCGCAGAAACGGTGAGTCCGCCGGTGTCGCGCCGCCGAGGACGAAATGGTTGCCGCCACCGGTGCCGGTGTGGCGCCCGTCGATCATGAACTTCTCGGTGGTCAGGCGGGTTTGCCGTGCCTGTTCGTAGAGAAACTCGGTGCGCTCGACCAACTCGTCCCAGCTCGCCGATGGCTGCACGTTGACCTCGATCACGCCCGGGTCCGGAGTGACACGGAAATTGCTCAGGCGCGGATCAATCGGTGGTTCATAGCCTTCCAGCAGCACCGGGTAATGCAATTCTTCGGCAGTGGCCTCAATGGCCGAGACCAGTTCCAGATAATCCTCGACCCGCTCCAGCGGCGGCATGAACAGATACAGCCGCCCTTCGCGGGCCTCGGCGCAGAATGCGGTACGGGTCAGCCAGTCAGCGGACTCATCGATTTCCGGCACGCGCTCATCCAGCGCAGCAGGTTCGCCGTGCACACCGAGCTGCGCGGCATCCGGCAGTTCAGCGAAGTCCTGATTCGGATCGTTGGGATGGATGAACGGATATTCCGCCGCTTTCACCCACGGCTGCGACGCCAGCGGCAAGCGGTAACCCAGCGGCGAATCCCCGGGCACCAAGCGACAGTGCTCATCGCGCAGATACCAACGCCCGCTCTGCCATTGATCGCCCTTGGCCGTGCGCGCCAGCGGCAGCACCTGACCGATCACCTTGTTCAGGCCCTGACTGAAGACCTTGCGCAATCGCGCGCGCTCCAATGGCTCTTCCAGACGCGAATCTTCGGCGCTGACGTTGCCGGGCAACGCGCCCTCGCGCCAGAGGTAATAGAGAAGATCCTCGTAGGCCGGGAAGACGAAGCGTGCAGGCAACTTCAGGCGCTCGGCGACGCTGGCCAGAAAGCGTCCGGCCAGTTCGCCGTCGGCGCCATAGTCCTGCTGCTCGTCGGCGATCAACGCGTCGTTGTGCCAGATCGGCTGACCGTCGCGGCGCCAGTAACAATTGAGCGACCAGCGCGGCAACTGCTCGCCGGGATACCACTTGCCCTGACCGAAATGCACCAGCCCCTGCGGCGCGTATTGCTTGCGCATGCGTTGGAACAGTTCGGCGGACAGCCGACGCTTGTCCGGCCCCAGCGCGGCAGTGTTCCATTCGGCGCCGTCCGGGTCGTCGATGGAGACGAAGGTCGGTTCGCCGCCCATGGTCAGGCGCACATCGCCTTCAAGCAGGTCGGCATCGATCTGCCGCCCCAGTGCCTGGATCGCCCGCCACTGTTCATCGGTGTAGGGCTTGGTGACTCGTGGCGCTTCCCAGATTCGCTCGACCGACATTTCGTGGCTGAACTGTGTCTCGCAAGGTTCGACCAGACCACTGATCGGTGCCGCCGAGGACGGATCGGGACTGCACGCCAACGGAATATGCCCTTCCCCGGCGAACAACCCGGACGTCGCATCAAGGCCAATCCAGCCGGCACCTGGCAAATACACCTCGCACCAGGCGTGCAGGTCGGTGAAGTCGACTTCGGTGCCCGACGGGCCGTCGAGGCTTTTCACGTCGGCGGTCAGTTGAATCAGGTAGCCGGAAACAAACCGCGCCGCCAGACCGAGATTGCGCAACAGCTGCACCAGCAACCATGCCGAATCACGGCAGGAACCGGAGGCGTGTTGCAGTGTGTGCTCCGGGGTCTGCACGCCGGGCTCCATGCGGATCAGGTAGCCGATGTCTTCACTGAGGCGCTGATTGAGCGCCACCAGAAAATCCACCGCCGGCAGCGGCGTGCGGTCGATGCTGTCCAGGTAAGCCTTGAACGTTGGCGTCAACGGCAGGGTTTCGAGGTATGGCGCCAGCTCCTTGCGCTCATCGGCGGCGTAGCTGAACGGGATTCGCTCGGCGTACGGTTCGAGAAAGAAATCGAACGGATTGAACACCGCCATTTCCGCGACCAGATCGACTTCGATGCGCAGCTCTGCGGTTTTTTCCGGGAACACCAGACGTGCCAGGTAATTGCCCTGGGGGTCCTGCTGCCAGTTGATGAAATGCTGCTCGGGCGAGACTTTCAGCGCATAGGAAAGAATCCGCGTGCGGCTGTGGGGCGCCGGGCGCAGGCGGACGATCTGCGGGCCGAGTTCGACAGCGCGGTCGTAGCGATAATGCGTGACGTGATGCAATGCGACATGAATCGACACGGCGTGCCTCCTGCGAGCCTTGGGCGTATGGGAAAGCGCGCAAGACTTATGCCATGCACAGGCTTGCGCGCTTTCGCGAAATGCTCAAGGCAGTACAGCACCAAAACCGGGCGATGCGAGGAAATGCTTGGACTCAGTTGCACGCAAATGTTGCGAACGCTGATTCTTGCGGTGTTTGATCGGACGCTTTCGCGAGCAGGCTCGCTCCCACATGTGCAATGCGTTCCCCTGTGGGAGCGAGCCTGCTCGCGAAGAGGCCAGCGGCAACAACTCATTTCCTGAGGCCTGAAATGCAAAACGCCAACCCGAAGGTTGGCGTTCTGTTCAGCTCAAGCAGTGTTTAGCGCGGCACGACCGGCTTGCGTGTCGGCTTCGGCCCTTTGCCTTTCGCCGCATCCTTGCGTTCCTTGGCCGCCTGCTGGTTACGGGCGAATGCCGCAGCCTTGGCCTGTTCACGCTTGTCCCACGGATTACCGCCATCACTGGCACGCGGCGGCAAACCGGTGTGCTGGGTGAGGATCTTGGTGGTCTTCTCTTTGGCGACCTTGTGGCTGCCGGCCGGCGTCGAGTTCTTGCGACGGGCACTCTGGTAGCTGTCGGTGGCCGGCTGATGCGCCGGAATCAGTTGATCCTTGCCCGGGCCGATCAGATCGGCGCGGCCCATGCGGATCAGCGCTTCACGCAGCATCGGCCAGCCTTTCGGGTCGTGATAACGCAAGAACGCCTTGTGCAGACGACGCTGATCTTCGCTCTTGACGATGGTCACGCCGTCGCTCTTGTACGTCACCTTGCGCAGCGGGTTCTTGCCCGAGTGGTACATCGCCGTGGCGGTGGCCATCGGCGACGGGTAGAACGCTTGCACCTGGTCAGCGCGGAAGCCGTTGCCCTTGAGCCACAGGGCGAGGTTCATCATGTCTTCGTCGGTGGTGCCCGGGTGGGCGGCGATGAAGTACGGAATCAGGTACTGCTCCTTGCCCGCTTCCTTGGTGTACTTCTCGAACATGCGCTTGAACTTGTCATAGCTGCCGATGCCCGGTTTCATCATCTGGTTGAGCGGACCTTCCTCGGTGTGCTCCGGGGCGATCTTCAGGTAACCGCCGACGTGGTGGGTCACCAGCTCCTTGACGTACTCCGGCGACTCGACGGCGAGGTCGTAGCGCAGGCCGGAAGCGATAAGGATCTTTTTCACACCCGGCAGGGCACGGGCGCTGCGATACAGCTGGATCAGCGACGAGTGGTCGGTGTTCAGGTTCGGGCAGATACCGGGAAACACGCAGGACGGCTTGCGGCACGCGGATTCGATTTCCGGGCTCTTGCAGGCGATGCGGTACATGTTCGCAGTCGGGCCGCCGAGGTCGGAAATGACCCCGGTGAAGCCTGGGACCTTGTCGCGGATCTCTTCGATTTCGCGAATGATCGACTCTTCGGAACGGTTCTGGATGATCCGTCCTTCGTGCTCGGTGATCGAGCAGAAGGTGCAGCCGCCAAAGCAGCCACGCATGATGTTCACCGAGAAACGGATCATGTCGTAGGCCGGGATCTTCTCCTTGCCATACGCCGGGTGCGGCACACGGGCGTAAGGCATGCCGAACACGTAGTCCATTTCTTCGGTGGTCATCGGAATCGGCGGCGGGTTGAACCAGACATCGAGCTCGCCATGCTTCTGCACCAGCGCACGGGCGTTGCCCGGGTTGGTTTCCAGGTGCAACACGCGATTGGCGTGGGCGTACAGCACCGGGTCGTTACGCACCTTCTCCATCGACGGCAGGCGGATCACGGTCTTGTCGCGGGTCATGCGCGGGCTGGCCAGGATCTGCACAACCTTGGCTTCCTGCGGATCTTCGACCGGGCCTTTCTCTTGCTCGATGGCGCAGGCCTGGGTGTCCTGGGTATTCACGTACGGGTTGATGATCTTGTCGACCTTGCCCGGACGATCGATGCGCGTAGAGTCGACTTCGTACCAGCCCTGCGGCGTATCGCGACGGATGAACGCGGTGCCGCGCACATCGGTGATGTCTTCGATCTTGTGGCCCCACGACAGGCGCTGGGCAACTTCGACAATCGCGCGCTCGGCGTTGCCGTACAGGAGAATGTCGGCGCTGGCGTCGATCAGGATCGAGTTGCGCACGCGATCCTGCCAATAGTCGTAGTGAGCGATGCGGCGCAGCGAGGCTTCGATGCCGCCGAGCACGATCGGCACGTGCTTGTAGGCTTCCTTGCAGCGCTGGCTGTAGACCAGGCTGGCGCGATCCGGACGCTTGCCGGCCATGCCGCCGGGCGTGTACGCGTCATCGGAACGGATTTTCTTGTCCGCGGTGTAGCGGTTGATCATCGAGTCCATGTTGCCCGCCGCGACGCCGAAGAACAGGTTCGGCTCGCCGAGCTTCATGAAGTCGTCTTTGGACTGCCAGTTCGGCTGCGCGATGATCCCGACGCGGAAGCCTTGCGACTCCAGCAGCCGGCCGATGATCGCCATGCCGAACGACGGATGATCGACGTAGGCATCACCGGTAACAATGATGATGTCGCACGAATCCCAGCCGAGCTGATCCATCTCCTCCCTGCTCATCGGCAGGAATGGCGCTGGCCCGAAACATTCGGCCCAATATTTTGGATAGTCAAATAACGGCTTGGCTGCTTGCATGTCGACGACCGGTGTTGAAGTGAAAAATCGCGGGCGCGGAATATAGCACAAATTTTGACCAATTCCGACGACGGTGGTCGGTTTCTCTGTGCGCTGCTCTCGCGCCGCCAACCCGCCACACATTACGCGTTTTTGTTGAACGCACGACGCACGAAACGGCAAGGAAGCCGCCCGCCTGTCGCACTCCCATCGGGGGTAGCGCGGCGTGAAAATTGAAGGAAGACAGGCAATGCCATCCAAACCGCCAAGCAGAGGCACGACGACCGTCTCGGTTCATCCACCGCGCCTTTATGACTCGCCAATCAGGTCCGGTTTCACACCGCACTTCGACGGCGGGCCGACGCCGAGAATCCCCACGCGCCCGACGCCGCCAGCGCCCACGGCAACCGATGCCGGACTTCATCGCATTATTTCCCTGCCACCGCCGGTATCGGTCAGGGCGGTAGTTGCTTCATGGCCGGACCCGACCGTGCGCGAACGCCCTTTGAAGGATTACTGGATCAATCCGCTCATGGTTGTCCCTGCCGCCGACCACCGGGGCATTTCGACTTTCCGCGGCCGTCACTATGTCAAAGTGCCGGAGGGCGGCACCGTGCAGGTGGGTCTGGACCCGGCCGGCCGTTACCGGGCGAAGCTGCCCAGCGAATTGTATCCGTCCGGGCCACTGTTGCAGCTCGACGCCGACCTCGGCCTCTGGCAACCGGCCGAAACCTCTTCGCCAATGACTTACCCGTTATCCGCCACGCGACTGGAAGCGTTTCGCACCGATCTGGATTTCAGCACGGTCGCCCCGGACAGCGATGGGCTCTTGCGTTTTGACGGCAAGCTGTACGCACGGATTGACAATCACGCCTATCAAGTCTTGCACGATCTCGAAGCTTCAATGCCGCGCAGGGCAGTGATGCGCATCGTTCGCGCCGACGATCCGGTCGCGACCGCTGAGAACAATATATACGTGGCATCGCGCCCCGGCAGATCGGAACCCATCGCCTTTGACTCCCGCTACGGCTGGCAGGGAACCATCGTATACGGTGCAGCGGGCATGCCAAAAAAGACTACAGAACCGCTGAGTGTCGCCCTGGAGCGTTTCGAAGTGTCTTCTGAACTGGAGCGAATAAAGCGGGGGAGCCAGAAAGCTCAAAAGAAACGGCAAAAGCTTATATCCGCATGGCTGACTGCAAAGGGTCTGGAGGCAGAACCTGCCGGGAAAACCGCAGGTGAATTAACCGCACTTGTTGATCGCGAAATGCACAGCGAAAGGGACCTGAAGCGGCTTGGCAAGGCACTGGAATACTATGAGAGCAAAAAGTCCGTCATCAAGAACATCAGGACGGACGACCAGTACAGAAACGAAATGATTGCGCTGCAAAAAGAACAAATGTTCGCCTACCAGCAACTCATAGAATGTGGCCTGTCGCGCCGCGCACTGGAAGGACCGTTGCTCGATCTCGACCCGGAAAGGCTGCCACATACGGTCACTTTCCTCAGCAGATTGCTGGAGCGCATGAAAAAGCGTCAGCTCGTTGCCGACAAACTGCTGAAAAAATGGAAAGTTTCGGCAGATGATCTGGGCCAGGACGTTCTTTCACCGATGGATACTCATGACGTAGTTGCCTCCTGGGTCCTGACCAAAAGCTTGCTGCTGGACAATCCTCGATCAAGCGGGGATACCCCTCAGGCCTCTGAACTGGCCGTCCAGTTTGGTCAGATGACTTTCGTCTACGGAGCGCTCGACACCTTTGCGCCTCCCTCACACCCTGCTGTGCTACGTGACCTGTCGCAGCAATGCGCCGCTATCCGCGACCGGTATGAACGGCTTGACCTGCCAGACGGAGATTTGCAGGCCACTTCACGCAATGAAATCAATGCAGAAATCCATGCGTTTGAGCAAACTCTGGAAAACCGCCTGACCCATATTTACCACGCCCAGCCCGACAGAACCGCGCTGACAGCTCATGAACTGCCGATTGACTTTGACTTCATTCCGCCACAGGCCGCAACGGGTCCAAAAACCATACACTGGCGACTCTTTCGCGCAAAAAAGCATGGCGTTTATAAAATTCATTTCGGCGAGGCACGACGGACCACGCGGGGTGAGGAAGTCATAAGCGTCAAAAACCTGCTTGATCCGAAACAACCCGGACAGATCTATGAGCGCAGAGACGGCGAATGGCGCCCGGCGCAGACGTTGCAGCACAAACAGCTTTCCACGCTGATCAGCGAAGCCAATCGGCATTTGCAGCAATCCGAATCCTGCGTGGTGACCGCCGTCAATCAGGAAAAGTCGAAATACCATCCCGACAATATTGTAGAAACGCTCGAAATACGGGCCAAAGAGCTGGACGACACCGCTTTTGATCTTCAGCGCTTCGAAACCATCGATGCCCGGGCCCCCGCCCTCATCCAACGACTTCGGCAGGAGAGTCAACGCCTGCGCGACACGGGCGAAAACATTCGCATACGGATCTACAAGGACAAAAACTTTCTGTGCGTTGACCGGCTGATTTATCTGATGGATCACGCGCGGGTCAACGTGCGCAAAACCCACCAGCGATTACGCAGAGGCAAGGGCAAGAACAGCGAGTATCTGGACCTTTACTCGATCAGAGATGCCACTGACGACAGAGAGCTCTGGCACGCGCATTTCCATTATCCGGCACCGGACACGCCAGAGCTGAACTTCAGCGTGCGCGGCGCCCATCTGAAAACCCTCCAGCAAAGCGCGCGGGGCATCAGTTCACAACGCCGGGAAGAACGGGCGGGGCGCGAACACGTCACCATCTGGCGCGAACATTTCGACGGGCGCACGGCGCAGAGAGTTTTCGACATGGCCGCGAACGCTACTCCCCTCGCCAATCCCGGGCCATCAACCAGCTCGAAGCAGCAGCCAAGGCTCACCTCAAGAGCCGGTCAGTGATACCTCTCAGGCAATGATGCCGAACAGCCGGGGAGCACCGGATGCCGAGTGCTGCCAGGCAACCTCTACAAGGAATGTAAAGACATGCCAATCAAGATAGCCACCAAAGGCAACACCACCGTCGATGTCCATTTGCGGCCGGATACGCCAGTGGATCCACCCGCGCTACGCCCTGACATAACCCTGCGACCTGGCTTGGAAGCCGAAACGCTGATTACACCACCACGGCCGGGCAGTACCACAGGCAGCGCTGACGCTGACGCAATCGGTCTGGCTCCGACCGTTACTGTGCACCCCACCCGGTCAGGACAGGATAGCGTTGATCTCGGCGACCGATCGCTGGAACACTATCGACTCTCCCTTACACCCAGCCTGCCCGCTGCCAATACCGAGGGTTTGAGATTGTTCAAGGGCCGCCAGTACGTAGAGCTGGCCGATGGCGGCTTAGTGCAGGTTGGCAAGGAATCGCAGAGCGGTCTCTGGCGGGCCACGCTGGCGAGCGAATTGACGCCCACAGGGCCGGCGATGCTGCGAAACCCCGACGACGGGCTGTGGCATGCATTCGAGCACTCGCAGCCAACCACGTTTGCCCTGTCAGCGACCCGCCTGGAGGACTTTCGCACTGCACTGGACTTCAGCAGCGCCATAGGCGACAGCGACGGTCTGCATCGCTTTGAAGGAAAGCTCTACGCCGTGATCGACAATCACGCGTATCAGGTACTGCAAGATCTCGATGCCTCGACGCCCTGGTCGCAGGTGATGCGCATCGTCAGAGCCGAAGATCCGGTGGCCGTCGATGCGGACAATCACTACGTCGCCTCACGACCGGGTCGCTCGCAAGCGATTGTGCTGGACCCAAGCGAGGGCTGGGTCGGTGTCAGCACCGGGGGCGCCGGCGGGATGCGGCGGGCAGAGCGGAATCCGTCCGCTCGTCGAAGTCTGGCAGAGCGCTTCTTCGCGTTCACCCACCGTTCGAGCCGACCCGAGGCTCGGGTACGAAAACTCTATCCATCGTTCGACGATCAACAGGTTGCAGCCTTCCTTCGAACGCTGGGTGACGACGTCGACGGCGGACTGACCACGAAGGAGACCGAGTACAGCAACCTGGAAAAAGACCTGCAGGCGTGGACAGCGACACACAAGCATCTGACCGTTCCTTCAGCGCAAGGGCCTGTCACCAATTGGGCAAATACCGTCGCTAACGGAATCAAACGCTGCTGGAGTCAAGAAACGACGCAATTGCGTTTTCCCCTCAGTCACGCACCGTTGCCTGCCCTGAGAGCGGATTTCAACCATGTCCGTTTTCTGGAAATGGACTCGGTGGCGTGGTCGCCTGCTGCAGAAACCTTTTTGAGCGGCTTTAGCGGCCTGCAGAGTTTGAAAATTACCCGCTCGGGCCTGGAAAAACTGCCGGCAGCCGTCAGCCAAATGCACAACCTGACCGAGCTGAATCTGCGCACCAACAAGCTCCAGCTTGATGAGGCCAGCGCCGCCGCACTCGGCAGCCTGGCAAACCTGGAGGTCCTTGTCCTGACGAAAAACCCTTTGGGCAAGTTGCCCGATTTCAGCGCGATGTCCAACTTGCAAGAGCTGGACCTTTGCGCCACAGGCATCGAGGGCTGGCCGACCGGCCTGAAGGGACTGACCGCTCTGAAAAAGATCGACTTGCGCCATAACAAGCTGCAAGAGGTGCCCGCCGAGCATCTGAACCCAGCGGACGACCAGTTCGAAGCCATTGTCCATATCAACCGTCACATCCTGCTGGAGAACAATGCGTTCCCCGCCGATTACTGGCAGAAGTTCGAGCGCTTCTGGCTGCAGGCGGAGGCCAGGAAAGCCGAGTGGGCCGCTGGCGCTCTGGAAGGCGCTTTCAGGCTCAAGGAAGGCATTGGCGTCATTGACCGGACGCGAAATCTGTATGCGCATCTGGACGTGGCCGGCGCGAAGAAATTCATCATGGGGCTGGGCGACGATACAGACGCGGTGCTGACTCGGCGCAGCGAAGCGTTTGCTCAGTTGGACACGAGCCTTGATGCCTACAAGCAATCCTGTGCACTGCTGAGCAACGCCGGCCAACGCAAACGGGCACTCGAGACTGCGACGGCGATCAGGCAATGCTGGCTTGACCAGACGCAAACGACACTGACGCTCGATTACCTCGGTCTGGTCGGGATACGCAACAAACAATCCATGCTGCCGGACCTGAGCGCAGACTTCGGACACGTGCGCAAACTGACACTGATCGGGGTGGAGTGGTCGCCGGCCGCCAATACTTTCCTGTCCGGCTTTAGCCATCTGCAGCACCTGAGCATTGGAAATTCAACGCTCGACAAGCCACCGACGATGCTCAGTCAAATGCAAACGCTCACCTGGTTGAATCTGGGTTCCAACCAGATTGAACTGGATGCGCAAGCCGTCGCGACAATCGCTGGCCTGAACCGATTGACCCATCTGAACCTGTCGCACAATCCATTGAAGATAACGCCGGACGTCAGCGCCATGTCAGGCTTGACCACGCTGAACCTGAGTCATGCGCAGATCTCCCGCTGGCCGCTCGGACTGCTGAACAAGACCGCTTTGACTGGCGTCGATTTGGGCAGCAACCTTTTAACCGACGTTCCCGAGGCCCACCTCAACCCGCCCGCCGATCAACTCGCCGCTGTTGCGCGGATCAACAATGTCACGTTATTGACAAGCAATCCCGGCATTCCCTCCAGCTATGTGAGGAAATTCGAAGGTTACTGGCGTCGCCTGAACACAGCACATCCGGAGTTGATGACCCCGGTCCACCCTTCAGCCTTCGACCATGACAAATCGCGGGCGCAACGCTACCACCGCCTCTATCCAGCCAAAAGCATCAACGACTGCCGCAAATACCTGTGGGGCCTCGAGCCTGGCACCGTGGGCACGAGGCTGAGTCAGCTCGAACGCGAGTTCGCGGTTTTGAACCAGCAGCTCGACGCATGGGTATTTTCCGGGGGAGGTAACCGTCAAGGTTATATTCCTGCCAACCAACTCATGCTCAATGCCGAAAACCGAGCTGACCGGACCACGGCGCGAGACCGGATCATCAACTGCTGGCGGCAGGAAACACCGCAGCAGACGGCATTTGACGGGACCAGTATAGGCCTGGAGCTGGACCTCAGCGGTCTGAACCTGCCAAGCCTCCCGGATATCGACGCGGACTTCAGCCATGTGGGTTCGGTCAAGCTCCGCGATATGCACTTGAGTGCTTCGCCCGAAGGCTTCCTTACCCGTTTCAGGCACGCGCGCTGGCTGGATCTTTCCAAAAACCAATTGCGCGTACTGCCCCCGGCCATTGGCCAAATGAACGGGCTGACCAAACTGTTCCTGCAGCACAATGAAATATCCCTGACCGTCGATACGGCACGGATCCTGTCGGAACGCACCACCCTGCGAGCGCTATGGCTGAGTAACAACCGGCAACTTGGCATCGTCCCGGACTTCAGTCGGATCCCCGACATGCGTTCGGTCAATCTGGCTAGCACAGGCATTTCGGAATTTCCTGTCGGCCTCAGCGCACAGCCCTCCCTGGACACCGTCAACCTCAGCAATAACCGCATTGAGCAAATTCCGGACTTCGTCTTTGACGCGGTGCCGTTCCAAGTCAACGATGTAACCAATATCCGCTTCAACCAGTTGAACAACCAGTCCCGCGCCCGTCTGGTCGAATATGCCGGGCGCCTCGCAGCCGCCGGCATGTTCATGAGTGGCAGGAATAATCTGATCGACACAGGGCTGAGCATGAACATGCCGAACATCAGGGCCCTCCTGCTGGACACCATGACGCGCTGGACCGTCGGGTTGCCAGCCACCGAAGTCGCCACAAGACGACAGCAATGGCAAACCGTGCGCGATGAGCAAGGTTCCGATGGGCTGTTCAACACGATTGACCGCCTGCTGAGCGAGCCCGCCAGCCACCCTGACCTGCAACGCAGGGTCTGGAACCTGATCGACAGCATCACGGAAAACACTGCTCAATCCGAACATTTGCGCCGGGAAGTACTGGACCGCGCGGGCGACCCGGCATGTTGTGACCGGGCGGCGTTCACGTTCACCAATCTGGAAGTGCTGACCCTCGCGCACAAGGCCCGCTCCCAGGCCCGTGACGAGGCACAAGGCAAACAACTGTCGGCATTGTCCAAGGCCCTGTTCCGTCTGCATGAGGTCGACAAGATTGCCTCAGCGGATATCGCCCAGCGTGAAGCCCGCATCGCCGCGTCCAGAACACCTGAGGAGGCACGAGTGTTCGGGCCTCCTCGCGTACCCGAAGAAATCGAAGTGCGGCTGTTCTATCGCTTTCGCCTGAAGGATCGTCTGCAACTGCCGGGACAGCCGGAACGGATGGGCTTCGCCCGATTGGCGGACGTGTCGGAGGCACAACTGAATGCCGCGTATGAAAAGGTGATCGCGCAGGATAATTCGCCGGAAGAGTTTCAGGCACTGGTGGCCAGAGAGTTCTGGCAGGAGTTCATCACGCACAAGTACCGGTCGCAGTTTGAAACACAACGCGATCCCTTCCAGACGCGCCAGGCGACGCTAGATGATGCGCATTCGGCCAGTGAGCTTTCATTCGTCGACTACAAGGCACAATCGATGTCGCTGCAAGCCGAGTTGGCAATCAAGGAAGCGGAGTTGATCACAACCCTGAGCCGGCAGGAACTCAGCGAATATGCGATGCAAAATTCCGAAACGGCAGCAGTTGAAACTGAATAACCGCTGAAACAGAGGGGCAACTGGCCGGCATGACCCGGCCAGTTGTCATTCGTCGTCGTCGAAGTTGTAACTGCCCGGCGCGAGGTTTTCGAAGCGCGTGTATTTGCCGATGAACGCCAGCCGAATGAAACCGATCGGGCCGTTACGCTGCTTGCCGATGATGATTTCGGCGATGCCCTTGTGCTCGGTCTCCGGGTGATACACCTCGTCGCGATAAACGAACATGATCACGTCGGCGTCCTGCTCGATCGCTCCGGATTCGCGCAAGTCGGAGTTCACCGGGCGTTTGTTCGGGCGCTGTTCCAGGGAACGGTTGAGCTGCGACAGGGCAACTACCGGGCAGTTGAATTCCTTGGCCAGGGCTTTCAGGGATCGCGAGATCTCGGAAATCTCGTTGGTGCGGTTGTCACCGCTGGAACCGGGAATCTGCATCAGTTGCAGGTAGTCGATCATGATCAGGCCGACCTCGCCGTGCTCACGCACCAGACGCCGGGTCCGCGCGCGCATTTCCGACGGGCTGATACCAGCGGTGTCATCGATGAACAGTTTGCGGTCGTTGAGCAGATTGACCGCCGAAGTCAGGCGCGGCCAGTCGTCGTCTTCGAGTTGGCCGGAACGCACCTTGGTCTGGTCGATTCGGCCGAGCGAAGAGAGCATACGCATGATCAGCGATTCGCCTGGCATCTCGAGCGAGTAAACGAGCACCGCTTTTTCGCTGCGCAACACGGCGTTTTCCACCAGGTTCATCGCGAAGGTGGTCTTACCCATCGACGGACGGCCGGCAACGATGATCAGGTCGGACGGCTGCAAGCCGCTGGTCTTCTCATCGAGGTCGGTGTAGCCAGTGGACAGGCCAGTGATGGCGTCGGCGGTGTTGAACAACGTGTCGATGCGATCGATGGCCTTGGTCAGCAGCTCATTGACGCCGACCGGGCCGCCGGTCTTGGGCCGCGCTTCGGCGATCTGGAAGATCTGCCGTTCGGCTTCGTCGAGGATTTCTTCCGCGGTGCGGCCTTCGGGGTTGAAGGCGCTGTCGGCAATCTCGGTGCTGATACCGATCAGTTGGCGCAACGTCGCGCGCTGGCGGACGATCTGCGCATAGGCCTTGATGTTGGCGACGGACGGGGTATTTTTCGCCAGTTCGCCGAGATAACCAAGGCCGCCGACTTGCGACGTCTGGCCTTCCTTGTCCAATTGCTCGGCAAGGGTCACGACGTCGATCGGCGAGTTCTGATCGGCCAGTTTGGCGATCGCGCGGAAAATCAAACGGTGGTCATGTCGATAGAAATCGCCGTCGGAGACTTGATCGAGCACGCGTTCCCAGGCGTTGTTGTCCAGCATCAGACCACCGAGTACAGCCTGTTCAGCCTCGATGGAATGCGGCGGCACCTTCAGGGCAGCGGTTTGCAGATCGTATTGCTCGGGAGCGGAGATATCGTTCATGGCCACTTGAGTATTAGTGAAAAGCAGGGAATTCAGAAAGACAAAGGGCACGACCTGTAAACAGGATCGTGCCCGATGTTAACCGCCTGACGGACAAGCCGCCAGCCGATCCGTGTTGCTTAAGCTGCTACCACGACAACGCGTACGGTGGCTTCAACTTCGGCGTGCAGGTGCACAGCCACGTCGAATTCACCCACGTTGCGGATGGTGCCGTTCGGCAGACGAACTTCGCTCTTCTGCACTTCAACGCCGGAGGCGGTCAGTGCGTCAGCGATGTCGTGAGTACCGATCGAACCGAACAGCTTGCCTTCGTCGCCAGCGGTGGCAGTGATGGTCACTTCCAGCTCGGCCAGTTGGGCAGCACGGCTTTCAGCCGATGCCTTACGGTCTGCGGCGGCTTTTTCCAGCTCGGCGCGACGCTCTTCGAACGCAGCCAGGTTGGCAGCGGTCGCAGCGGTAGCCTTGCCGAAAGGCAGCAGGTAGTTACGGCCGTAACCGGCCTTAACGTTTACTTTGTCGCCCAGGTTGCCCAGGTTGGCGATTTTTTCCAGAAGGATCAGTTGCATGTGAAAATCCTCTAACTTTTAACCTTCACCGTTCGCGCTGTCGGTGTCTTTCGACACGTGACGACCGCGAAAATCAATCAGGCTGTCGACAATGGCCAGAACCACGAGCAACGGATAGATCAGCTGCATGAACAACAGCAGCGTGACGTACAACCCCACCAGCCAGAAACCGGCCAGTCGCTTCTGCCCGACCAGCCCGTGAATCAGGGCCAGCCCGGCGAACACCAGCGGTACACTGCACAACGGCGTCAACATGGCCATCTGTGCACCGAGATTCGGGCCCAGAAGCATCAACGCCAGCAGTAACATCGCCGGCCCCAGCGGGATGCGGATGGCGCGAAACTCGCGACCGAAACCACCCGGGTTGTACAACAACGCCTGCCAATGCCGCCCGACAATCAGGCTCAGCACGCTGACGATCTGCAACAAGGCCGCAATCAGTCCGGTCAGGACCGGTGCAATCAGGGACGCAAAACGCGCTTGCTCATCGACCGACAATTGCTTGTAGGTCTCACCGAGAAGTGCCGGCATGACCTTTATAAGGGCCTGTGCGAGCATCTCGATCTGGGCCGCAAACGCGACCCCGAGCACCACTGAAAACACCACTCCGATCACTACGCTGACCAGCAGCGTGCGGACCCAGGATTCGCTTGCGCGCAAAACCAACGCAAGCCCCGAAGACCCCAGCAGCACGAGAAGTGCCCGTGGGTCGTCGGCATACAGCCACCAGATCAAGGCCGGCAGCAGTCCCAGTGACAGAACGCCCAGGGCGTCCGTCAATCCGCGCCGCAGCAGCACAAGGCTCCCGGCGGCAGCACCCAACCAATACAACAACGGCAATGTTGCACATCCGGCCACCACGAGAGTGGCCTGCATTCGGCCTCGCATGATGAACTCAGCTAAGGCGCGCATGCATTCAATCCTTTGCTACTTGTCGACTGCCCGGTCTCAGCGGCCGTGGCTGTCGGTGTAGGCCAGCAGGGCCAGGAAGCGGGCGCGCTTGATAGCGGTGGCCAGCTGACGCTGATAACGAGCTTTGGTACCGGTGATGCGGCTTGGAACGATTTTGCCGGTCTCGGATACGTAGGCTTTCAGAGTGTTGAGATCTTTGTAGTCGATCTCTTTCACGTCTTCAGCGGTGAAGCGGCAGAATTTACGACGACGGAAGAAACGTGCCATTTGATAGGCTCCTTAATAAGGTCCGTGGATTACTCGTCAGCGTTATCGCTGTTGTCGCTGTCATCACTGTCGGTGCCTTCGGCGCCTTCGTGCTCAGGACGGTCGCGACGCTCACGGCGCTCACTGCGGTTTTCTTCAGCCTTGAGCATCTCGGACTGGCCGGTAACGGCTTCGTCGCGACGGATGACCAGGTTACGGATCACTGCATCGTTGTAGCGGAAGTTGTCTTCCAGCTCGGCCAGGGCCTTGCCAGTGCACTCAACGTTCAGCATCACGTAGTGAGCCTTGTGAACATTGTTGATTGCGTAGGCCAGTTGACGACGGCCCCAGTCTTCCAGACGGTGGATTTTGCCGCCGTCTTCTTCGATCAGCTTGGTGTAACGCTCAACCATGCCGCCGACTTGCTCGCTCTGATCCGGGTGGACCAGAAAGATGATTTCGTAATGACGCATGAATGCTCCTTACGGGTTGTAGCCTGCCGCTCAAAAACGGTCAGACAAGGAGTGAATGACACTTATGGACTTGCTGGCACGGGGCACATGCGTGCCTGCCGTCACAGCAAGGGGCGCAATTGTAGAGAAGGGACTGCGGGGGCGCAAGGCAATTGGTGATTATTTGAACAACCACCGGGCGACCCGTGTAGGAGCTGCCGAAGGCTGCGATCTTTTGACTGTGATTTTTTTCAAAGCAAGATCAAAAGATCGCAGCCTCGTTGCACTCGACAGCTCCTACAGGCCTCGCAGTAAAGCTTATTTTTTTGCGGCAGCCTTGGCTTTTGCGCCGCGCTGGCGCTGGGCTTCGAACAGGCACACGCCTGTGGCGACCGAGACGTTGAGGCTGCTGACACTGCCGGCCATCGGCAGGTTCACCAGATAGTCGCAGTGCTCGCGGGTCAGGCGGCGCATGCCTTTGCCTTCAGCGCCCATGATCAGAATGGTCGGGCCGGTGAGGTCCTGGTCATAAATGCTGACCTCGGCTTCACCGGCCGTACCGACAACCCACAAACCGCGCTGCTGAAGTTTTTCCAGAGTGCGAGCCAGGTTGGTCACGGCCACCAGCGGAATCACTTCCGCCGCGCCGCAGGCAACTTTACGCACCACCGGCGTCAGCGTGGCCGACTTGTCCTTCGGCACGATCACCGCCAGCGCACCGGCCGCATCGGCCGAACGCAGGCAGGCGCCGAGGTTGTGCGGATCGGTCACGCCGTCGAGCACCAGCAGCAGCGGAGCGCCTTCGGTGCGATCGAGCAACTCATCAAGCATCGCCTCGCCCCAGACCTGACTCGGGCTGACTTCCGCGACCACGCCCTGGTGCACGCCTTCAACCCAGGCGTCCATTTCGCGGCGCTCGGCCTGGCCGACCTGAACACGGTTTTCATTGGCCAGCTCGACCAGCGTCTGCACGCGCGGATCGTTGCGGCTTTCCGCCAGCCAGATCTGCTTGACGCGCTTGGGATGGTGACGCAGCAACGCTTCTACCGCGTGAACGCCGTAGATTTTTTCCAACTGACTCATGACTTCGCCTTCGGTTTACGCGCCCCGCCACTCTTGGCTGGAGCGGAACCCGCTTTTGGCGGGCCCTTACGGTGTTTGCTTGGCTTGGCTGGCTTGCCGTCGGTCGCCCTGTCAGGCGCCGACCGTCCGGTCTTTCCCCCGGACGCCGCTTTACCACCGTTTTTCGCATCGGCCAGCAAGGCCTTCTTCAATTCACGGCTTTTGCGCAGTTCAGCGTTTTTCGCCACGGCATCGCTCGGGCGATAGGCTTCGGCAACCTTTTCCTTGGCCGGACGACGGCTGGCGGTTTTCGCTGGAGCCTTTTCTTCCGCAGCCTTGGCAGCAGGCGCAGCGGTTTCGGCGCCACGTTTCTTGCGACCGATCGGCGCGCTGATGGTTTTCTCGGCCATCTCGAAGTCGATCTTGCGCTCGTCAAGATCAACGCGCATGACGCGTACTTCAACGGTGTCGCCGAGACGGAAACTGCGACCGGTGCGCTCGCCCGCCAGGCGGTGATGCACAGGATCGAAGTGGTAGTAATCACCCGGCAGCGCGGTGACGTGTACCAGGCCTTCAACATAGATATCGGTCAGTTCGACGAACAGACCAAAACCGGTCACGGCGGTGATCACGCCCGGGAACGACTCGCCGACGCGATCCTTCATGAACTCGCACTTGAGCCAGTTCACCACGTCGCGGGTCGCTTCGTCGGCACGGCGCTCGCTCATCGAGCACTGCTCGCCGAGCTGCTCCAGCGCTGCTTCGTCGTACGGATAGATGCGCGCCTTGGGAATGGTCATCGCACCGGCACGACGAACGTGCGGGGTATCCTGTTTCGAATGGATCACGCTGCGAATTGCCCGGTGCGTGAGCAGGTCCGGGTAACGACGGATCGGCGAGGTGAAGTGGGTATAGGCTTCGTAATTCAGGCCGAAGTGGCCGTCGTTTTCAGCGCTGTACACCGCCTGGCTCAATGAGCGCAGCATCACGGTCTGGATCAGGTGGAAATCCGGACGATCCTTGATGCTCGCCAGCAAAGCCTGATAATCCTTCGGCGACGGACCGTCTTTGCCTTTGTGCAGGGACAGACCGAGCTCACCAAGGAACGCGCGCAGTTTTTCCAGACGCTCTGGCGGCGGACCGGCGTGAACGCGATACAGCGCAGGAATTTCGTGCTTCTTGAGGAATTCGGCAGTGGCCACGTTGGCCGCCAGCATGCATTCCTCGATCAGCTTGTGCGCATCGTTACGGACAGTCGGACGGATTTCGGCAATCTTGCGCTCGGAACCGAAGATGATCCGGGTTTCCTGGGTTTCGAAATCGATCGCGCCACGCACGTGACGGGCAGCCAGCAATACTTTGTACAAGGCGTAGAGCTGCTTGAGGTGCGGCACGACGTCGGTGTACTCGCCGCGCAATTTGCGCGCTTCGGTCGCCTTCGGCGTTTCCAGCATCGCGCTGACCTTGTTGTAGGTCAGACGGGCGTGGGAATGGATCACCGCCTCATAGAAGCAGTAGTCGGTCATTTCGCCGGACTTGGAGATGGTCATCTCGCAAACCATAGCCAGACGATCGACTTGCGGGTTCAGCGAGCACAGGCCGTTGGACAGCTGCTCCGGCAGCATCGGGATCACGCGCTCGGGGAAGTACACCGAGTTGCCGCGAACCTGAGCTTCGTTGTCCAGCGCCGAGCCGATCTTCACGTAGCTGGAAACGTCGGCAATCGCCACGTACAACTTCCAGCCACCGGAGAACAGGCGCAGCTTGCCCGGTTTGGCTTCGCAGTAGACCGCGTCATCGAAGTCGCGGGCGTCTTCGCCGTCGATGGTGACGAACGGCAGATGGCGCAAATCGATGCGCTTCTCTTTGTCTTTTTCTTCGACTTCCGGCTTGAGCTTGGCGGCTTCTTTCACAACCGCTTCAGGCCAGACGTGCGGAATATCGTAAGTGCGCAGGGCAACATCGATTTCCATGCCCGGCGCCATGTAGTTGCCGACCACTTCGACCACATCGCCTTGCGGCTGGAAGCGCGGCGTTGGCCAGTGGGTGATTTTCACTTCGACGAACTGACCGATCTGCGCGTTGGCGTTGCGCCCCGGCGTCACCAGCACTTCCTGCTGGATCTTCGGATTGTCGGCAACCACGAAACCGATACCGCCCTCTTCGAAGTAGCGGCCAACGATGGTTTCGTGAGCGCGGGACACTACTTCAACGATCACGCCTTCGCGGCGACCACGGCGGTCGAGCCCGGAAACCCGGGCCAGCGCGCGGTCACCGTCGAACACCAGACGCATTTGCGCCGGGCTCATGAACAGGTCGTCGCTGCCGTCGTCCGGCACCAGGAAGCCGAAACCGTCACGGTGACCGCTGATGCGGCCGAGAATCAGGTCGAGCTTGTCCACCGGCGCATAAGTGCCCCGGCGGGTGTAGATCAGTTGAGCGTCGCGCTCCATGGCGCGCAAGCGGCGGCGCAGGGCCTCGATCTGGTCTTCTGTGGTCAGACCAAACTCTTCGACCAGTTGCTCGCGGGCAGCAGGCGAACCCCGATCGGCGAGGTGCGCCAGGATCAGTTCGCGGCTGGGAATAGGGTTTTCGTATTTTTCCGCTTCACGAGCGGCCTCGGGATCGAGGGACTGCCAATCGGCCATTAGAGAGTTTTCACCTTGTCTATATACGGGTTAGTTTGGCATAGGCGCCGGGAAACGGGAAATTTCCGCTTCTATAAGGCTGTGCAAGGCCTTGTATCGACGCTCCGACACCGTTTTGAACGCCGCTGGTAAAAAAATTCAGTTTTTTCTGCGGCAGGGGTTTACAGTTAAAAAGACGCTCCGTATAGTGCGCGCCATCGACGACGCACAAGCGCTTTCGATGATGCCCAGGTGGTGAAATTGGTAGACACGCCAGCTTCAGGTGCTGGTGACCTTACGGTCGTGGAAGTTCGAGTCTTCTCCTGGGCACCAATTTCGAGTTTGAGACTAGATCAGTTTCAACACTCACACAAAACCCGCGAAAGCGGGTTTTTTGCATTTGCGGGAAAGCTTTTGTTCACACTGATTTATTAAAACCAAATCAGGGGTTTACAGATCAAAAAGGCCTCCGTATAGTGCGCCACATCAACAGCGGCAACGCTTGCGATGATTGCCCAGATGGTGAAATTGGTAGACACGCCAGCTTCAGGTGCTGGTGACCTTACGGTCGTGGAAGTTCGAGTCTTCTTCTGGGCACCAATTCAAATTCAAGGTTCAGGCCTTGGATTTCACAAAAACCCGCGAAAGCGGGTTTTTGCGTTTCTGGCTTCCTGAATTTCCGCAGGTCCCGCAGGAGCGTGTAGGAGCTGACGAGTGCAACGAGGCTGCGATCTCTTGATCTTGCTTTTCCCCGTAACTCGCAGGAGGCAGATCAAAAGATCGTCGAACGCGGCCCGAGCCTTCGGCAGCTCCTACCCGATCACCTTGCCCCGCACAAGGCGCACTTGAGAAACAATATCGTTTATCATTGTTGCAAGTTTTTGCAATGCGACAGTGAGGAACCCTGCGAATGACGTTTCGAAATACCCTGCGCCGAGGCCTGACCTTCACCCTCCTCGGCCTGGCACTCGCCACTCCCCTCACCCAGGCTGCCGATGCGGTTTCCCTGACTCTCTACAACGGCCAGCACAAGGAAGTCGGCGACGCGATTGCCAAGGCTTTTGAAGCCAAGACCGGCATTCACGTCAACGTGCGCAAAGGCAGCAGCAACCAGCTCGCGAGCCAGATCATCGAAGAAGGCGACCGCTCGCCCGCCGATGTGATCTACACCGAAGAGTCGCCGCCGCTGAACAACCTCGGCGAACAGGGTCTGCTGGCCAAGGCCGATGACGCCACCCTAGCGGTTTTGCCGGAAAAATACGTCGCCGCCAACGGTACCTGGATTGGCGTTACCGCCCGCGTCCGCGTGGTCGCGTTCAATCCGAAACTGATCGATGAAAAAGATCTGCCGAAATCGGTAATGGAATTTTCCGAGCCGCAGTGGCAGGGCAAGGTCGGCTTCGTCCCGACCAGTGGCGCCTTCCAGGAACAAGCTGTAGCAATCATCAAACTGCACGGGCGTGACGCTGCCGAAGAATGGCTGACCGGCCTGCGCGCGTTCGGCAAGACCTACAGCAACAACATGGTCGCGCTCAAAGCTGTGGAAAACGGCGAAGTCGCTACCGTGCTGGTGAACAACTACTACTGGTTCGCCCTGCAACGCGAGAAAGGCAAGCTCGATTCCAAACTGCATTACTTCACCGGCGGCGACGCTGGCGGCCTGATCACCGTGTCCAGTGCTGCCGTGCTGAAATCCAGCAAACATCCAAAAGAAGCCCAGCAATTCCTCGCCTTCATGGCCAGCGAAGAAGGTCAGCGCGTGATCACTCAGACCACCGCTGAATACCCGCTGCACAAAGGCATGGAATCGGATCGCGGCCTCAAGCCGTTCAGCGAACTGGAAGCGCCGAACGTCACCCCGGCGGATCTGGGCAACGCTGAAGAAGCGCTGGAACTGGAACGCGAAGTTGGCCTGAACTGATGGCAGCATCGTTATCGGCCCCCGCCGCGCGCGGGGGTTATGTACCAAGGCGCAAACGTCCGTCGATCTGGCTGGTGCTGCCGGTGTTGCTACTGGTGGTCATGAGCCTGCTGCCACTGGCCTATGTCGGACTGAAAGCCTGGCAGGCCGGATGGGCCGAGGCGCTGCACCTGTTGTGGCGCCCGTATGTGTTTGGCCTGCTGCGCAACACCTTGGCATTGATGGTCGGCGTGACGGTTACCTGCGCCGTGATAGGTCTGTCGCTGGCGTGGCTGCTGGAGCGCAGCAATCTGCCAGGGCGGCGCCTGTGGGGCGTGATCCTGTGCCTGCCGTTTGCGGTGCCGGCGTTTGTCAGCAGCTTCACCTGGGTCTCGCTCAGCGCGCAATTCGAAGGCCTAGGCGGGGCGATTCTGGTGATGAGCCTGTCGAAGTATCCGCTGATCTTCCTGCCAGTAGCGGCGACCCTGCGCAATCTCGATCCCTCCCTCGAAGAATCCGCCCGCACGTTGGGACAGAATCGCTGGGGCGTATTTTTCCGCGTCACCCTGCCGCTGCTGTGGCCATCGCTGCTGGCCGGTTCGCTGCTGATTGCCCTGCACATGCTGGTGGAATTCGGCGCGCTGTCGATCATCGGCCTGCAAACCTTCACCACGGCGATCTACCAGCAATTCGAACTGGAATTCAGCAATGCCAACGCCGCGATGCTTTCGGCGGTGTTGCTGGCGCTGTGTCTGCTGCTGTTGTGGCTGGAGCTGCGGGTGCGTGGCAAGGGCCGGCATGTGCGCACCGGCCAAGGCGCGGCGCGACAGGCTGAGCAAGTGAAGCTTGGGCCATGGGCGGCGGCAGGTCAGTTGTATTGCCTGTTGCTGGCGATTATCGGCAGCGGCATTCCGTTGGGGATGTTGGCCTACTGGCTGGCGGTCGGTTCGTCGGCGGCGCTCCCGGTAGCGGCGATCACCGAGGCGCTGTTGTCATCGCTGGCATTGTCATTGGGCGGTGCGGCGCTGTGCCTGGTGCTGGCGGTGCCGGTCGGGTTGCTGGTGGTGCGCTATAAAGGCCGATTGGCAATCTGGGCCGAACGCCTGCCTTATCTGTTGCACGCGCTGCCGGGGCTGGTGATTGCGTTGACGCTGGTGTATTTCGCCCTGCATTACGTGCCAGTGCTGTATCAGACGTCGGGCTTGCTGCTGATCGCCTATGCGCTGCTGTTCCTGCCATTGGCGCAGGCGCCGATCCGCACTGCGCTGAACAAGGCTGCACCGCAGCTGGAAGAAGCGGCGCGGACATTAGGCGCATCGTCGTTCACCGCGTTTTGCCGGGTGACCTTACCGATCATTTTCCCGGCACTGGGCGCAGCGTTTGCGCTGGTATTTCTTGATGCGATGAAGGAATTGACGGCAACGTTGCTGCTCAGCCCAACCGGACTCAATACATTGGCGACCGAAGTCTGGGCGCATACGGCGAATGTCGAGTTTGCGGCGGCGGCGCCTTATGCGGCGTTGTTGATTGTGGTCTCGGGGTTGCCGGTTTATCTGCTGACGACGCGGATGTATCTGAGCCGCTAAAAGATCGCAGCCTTCGGCAGCTCCTTGTATCTCGACTAACGCTCCGTCAGGAGCGATAGTTCTCGACTGATCATCGAGGGAGGG
>NZ_QFZZ01000009.1 GCF_005233515.1 Pseudomonas sp. CFBP13508 | reverse complement strand
TCGGAGCGATCGCGTTGCAGGGTCAGACGATTGCCGTAGACATCGCTGATTGCGGTCAGCCGGCCGGCGCGAAAGTGATAGAACCGTGCGGTTTCCCCGGCCAGGGCGAGGATCAGTTCTTCCGGCTCATCGCCGAGAAAGATCGCCGCCCGCGACAGGCTGTTGTGGATCGCCGGGCGCGCGACGTTGGGCAGGGGAAAGCGGGTGCGGCGGTTCTCGTGGTCGATCCAGATCACGCCATCGCCGTCGAAGGCCAGGCGATGCGCGAGCGTATGGCTCCAGCCGAAACCCAGGCCGATGTCGATCTCGACCGCGCTGCTGCGGTACAAGCGGGTGAACTCGAAGGGCAGCACGCCGTCGAGCACCGTGTCGGTCAGGGTCAGCAGTTCTTCGCCGGTGACCATCGACACCGGGCAGCCATTGGTACAGGTGTTGGGCACGCAATCGGCGGCATCGCCGTTGGGGTTTTTTGCCTGGTCGGGCGCGTCGTCGTGGGGCTCGTGGCGCTCAAGACGGGCCATGCCTCGGGATTTTTCCCGCGCGAGTGGCGCCGGATTCGGCACGCTGAGCACCACCGCGTCGGCCTGGCGAATGTTCAGTGGAATCGACGGTGTCGGCTTCAGCTCCACCTCGCGCGCATGAAACATCAGCGGCTTCAGCGTGCTCGCGTGCTGCTTGAGTTCCGGCGTTGAAGTCAGCTCAGCCAGACGCAAGGCTGACGCGGCCAGCCATTCCCGCGCCCGTGGCGACTTGATTTTCGCCAGGACCTTGCTGCTCAAACGTAGCGATACGCCGGCACCGCCCGCCACGCGCATCAACAGAAAGCTGATGAGCAACTCGGTGCGAACTTCGGCCACCACTTCGGCGAGGTATTGCGGCGGCAGCATCTTCAGCCAACTGGTGAAAGCAGCCAGATGAATGAACAGCAACGGCTCGTCGCTGAGCATCAACAAGGCGTTGGCAATCGCCTCGTTTGAAGCGGCAAGCAGCGCCTCAAGTTCGACTTCGCTCAGGTATTCCAGAAGCTTTGCGCTGTGTTCCTGCAGATCGGCGAGGAGGGCAAACAGTTGCTGGATGTCGTCCCAAACCCCGTTCAAAGCTTTTTCCAGACCGCGCCAATCGGCCCGCTGCAACTGCCCGTAACGATCAAGAAAACCGGCGCTGGAAAACTCCGTCCATTGCGGCTGAAAGCCCGTCCATTCGCCGCGCAGCCAACCTTCAAGACCGGCAATGACGCCTTCATATGAGGCATACAGGGTGCGGACATGGTCGGTAGAAACATCGGGAAAGAAAGTGACGCGGTAGCGCTGGCCGCGCATGCAATCGGTCACCTCGAGGATCCCGCTCGGGCCGATGGTGTGGCGCAGCGGCTGGCCGAAGGTCTGTACGCCGTCGACTTCGCTGAGCAGCGGTTCGAGGGTCACCGGGGTGTCGCCGATCGGCACAAAGCGCGCCGCTTCAAACATGTGCACCAAGGTCAACGGACCGCTGGCCGAACACATGACCACCGATGAACTGATGGGGGCGCGCGAGGTGATGGGCGCGCTCAGTTGCACGTCATTGCCAACCTTGAACACCTGCTCGATGTCCAGCGCGGTCCCGGTCCAGAACTGCTCGGCCCAGGCGTCGTAGTTGTTCAGGCACAGGCGGAACTCGTCGATCAGCGCTTCGAAATTTGGCTGCTTCGGATTCAGGGCGGCCACCACCAGCAGTCCGATGCTGTTGTTCAGGGCCAGGAGCCGATCGGGTTGAAACATTCGCAGTCGCTCGCGCATGTGAAAAAACGGGAGCGCGGACTTTGCGGGGGATCAAAAAGGAAAGAAGTCGGGGAAGTAGGCAGTGTCTGTAGGAGTTTTCGCTAAATGCGAAAAGGCGTCGATGGCATTGCCCGTTGCTCAATGTCCATCGGCCTCGCTATGCTGCTGAACCCATTAATCAGATCCGCGTTGCGGCACGTTGCCTGTCGCCCGGGATGTCTTTGTTAACGGATCCGATGATGAATGCACCGCTGAAGACGTTCGGCCCGATCAAGGCCGTGATTTTCGATATGGACGGTTTGCTGCTCGATACCGAGGGCATTTACACCGAGGTCACCTCGCTGATTGCCGGGCGCTACGGGAAAACCTTCGACTGGAGCGTCAAACAAAACATCATTGGTCGCGGTGCCAATGACCTGGCCAATTACGTGGTGCAGGCGCTGGAGTTACCGATCACTCCGGAAGAATTTCTGCAGATCCGCGAGCCGCTGATGCGCGAGCGTTTCCCCAAGGCGCAGGCGATGCCGGGGGCCGAAGCGCTGGTGCGTCACCTCAAGGCGCACAACATCCCGATCGCAGTCGGCACCAGTTCGTCGCGCCAGTCGTTCGGGCAGAAAACCACCTTGCACCGTGAGTGGTTTGCGCTGTTCGATTTCATCGTCACGGCAGACGATCCGGAAGTCGGCGCCGCCAAACCGGCGCCGGATATCTTTCTCACCGCTGCCAGGCGTCTGGGCGTCGCGCCCTCGGATTGTCTGGTGTTCGAGGACTCGCCGTTTGGCGTCACTGCGGCGAAAGCGGCAGGCATGACCGCAATCGCTATCCCCGACGCAGCGATGGCCGATGAGAAATATGCTCACGCTGACGGCATTATTCGTTCGCTGAAAGCATTTATGCCCAGCGCCTTTGGCCTGCCGACGCTGGAACTGGCTTGACCGTCCACACAAAACGCCGCCCTTCCTATAAAGAAGGGCGGCGTTTTTTCTTGCCGGTCTGTCAGGCGCCGAAACCACCGTCGATGGTCAGGCTGGCACCGGTGATGTAACCGGCTTCCGGCCCGGCCAGGTAGGCGACGAAGCTGGCGATTTCATCGGCGGTGCCGTAACGACCGACGGCCATCAGCGGGATCAGGCTGTCGGCGAATTCGCCATGGGCCGGGTTCATGTCGGTGTCGACCGGGCCAGGTTGTACGTTGTTGATGGTGATGCCGCGTGGGCCGAGGTCGCGGGCCAGCCCTTTGGTCAGGCCGACCAGTGCCGACTTGCTCATCGCGTACACGCCGCCACCGCCGAAGGGCATGCGGTCGGCGTTGGTGCTGCCGATGTTGATGATCCGCGAGCCTTCGCCCATGTGTTTCGCCGCTTCCTGCGAAGCAATGAACACGCTGCGCACGTTGATGGCCAAAGTCTGATCGAAATCTTCGAGTTTGAAATCTTCCAGCGGCGCGATGGCCAGCACGCCGGCGTTGTTGACCAGAATGTCCAGCCGGCCAAACGCTTCGACGGTGGCGCTGACGGCGTGGCGAATCGCGCCGGCATCGGCGCTGTCAGCCTTGATCGCCAGGGCTTTGCCGCCGTTGCCAGTGATGCTGTTCTGCAGTTCTTCGGCTTTGGCGGCGGAGCTGACGTAAGTGAAAGCGACGGCGGCGCCTTCAGCGGCCAGACGTTTGACGATGGCCGCGCCGATGCCGCGCGAACCGCCTTGAATCAGAGCGACTTTGCCGCTGAGGTGTTGAGTGGTCATGTTCGATCTCCAAGTGTTCAAGGCGGAATGCCTTGGTGTTGGTGCCGAGTATCGGCGTGGCATCGACAACCGGGTAGACCATGATTGCTATAGTCTGTGTAAACCAGAAGTTTATAGTGGCGATCATGGAAACGTTCAGCAGTATCGAATGCTTTGTGCGCAGCGCCGAAGTCGGCAGCTTTGCCGAAGCTGCGCGACGCTTGAGCCTGACCCCGGCCGCGGTGGGCAAAAGCGTGGCGAAACTGGAGGCGCGGCTCGGCGTGCGGCTGTTCCAGCGTAGTACACGCAGCCTGACCCTGACCGAAGCGGGGCAGCTGTTTTTGAGTGAAGTCAGCGCCAGCCTGACCACCATCCAGAATGCCGTGGCCAATCTGGCCAGTGCCGGTGGGCAACCGGCCGGCACGCTGAAAGTCAGCATGGGCACGGTGTTCGGTCGTCTGTATATCGTGCCGCTGCTCGGTGAGTTTCTGCGGCGCTATCCGGCGATCAACCCGGACTGGAATTTCGATAACCGTCAGGTCGACCTGATCGGGCAGGGCTTCGACGCGGCGATTGGCGGCGGCTTTGAACTGCCACAAGGCGTGGTTGCGCGCAGGCTGACGCCGGCACATCGGGTGTTGGTGGCATCGGAGGATTATCTGCAAAAAAATGCGCCGATCAGCCATCCCGATGACCTCAGGCAACACGACGGCATTCTGATTCGCTCACCGCAGACCGGGCGCGTGCGTTCCTGGCAACTGACTCATCGCGATCAGCAACACAGTCCGCTAACGTTGCGGGCGAGGATGACCATGAGTGATTCCGAGGCGGCGTGCGCGACGGCGATGCAAGGTTTGGGCATTGCGCTGGTGAGCATGCCGTTTGCGGTCCCGTATCTTCAAACAGGGACGTTACAGCGAGTGCTGCCGGACTGGTTTGTCGATGACGGCAACATTTCGATCTATTACGCCGAGCACAAATTGTTGCCGGGCAAGACGCGGGCGTTTGTGGATTTCGTGATTGAACAGTTTGCTGAGCAGGGACTGGGGCGGCGGTTTAGTGCCATCTAAGTAAGGCTTGGGACCGAGTCGTATGCATTCGCGAGCAGGCTCGCTCCCACAGGGAGACGCGGTGCAAATGTGGGAGCGAGCCTGCTCGCGAAAAAGGCAACTCGGTCTATCGAGAAAAGCGCTGCGCCCAGCCAACAATATTCTTCGGCCGTGGCGTCGCATAAGTCCGCACCTTCGACGTCGACAACTTCAAGCGCACCAGCGATTCGGCAATCGTCACCGCCGCCGTCACGCCATCCACCACCGGCACGCCGGTGCGCCGACGGATCTGTTCATCCAGCCCGGCCATGCCGCCGCAGCCCAGGCAAATCACCTCGGCCTTGTCCTGGGTCACCGCCAGTTCGGCCTGCTGCACAATCGCTTCCAGTGCGCGCTGCGGTTCGTGTTCAAGCTCCAGAACCGCCAGACCACTGGCGCGCACCGAGGCGCAGCGATCCCACAGACCGGACAATTTCAGCCGATCCTCGATCAGCGGCACGGTGCGATCCAGTGTGGTCACCACCGAGTAGGCATGGCCGAGGAACATCGCGGTGCTGGCCGCCGCATCGGTGATGTCCACCACCGGCACGTTGAGCAATTCCTGCAAACCCTCGCGGCCGTGCTCGCCGTAACCCGCCTGGATCACCGCATCGAACGGTTGATCGTAGGCCATCACCCGATCCATAACGGCGATGGCGGCCAGGTAGCTTTCGAAATTGCCTTCAATCGATTCGGCGCCGAAGTACGGGGTCAGGCCGACGATTTCGGTGCCGGGTGAAGCGACGGCCTGCGCCGAGCGGGCGATGGCGTCGGTGATGGATTCGGTGGTGTTGACGTTGACCACGAGAATACGCATGGAAAATCCTTATTGCGGGCAGTGGTGCGGCCCGAAAACCGGGCCGCGAAGGGATCAGTGGCTGACGTTATCCACAGCGATGCATTCGCCGCTGACTTCGGCGTAATGCGTCTGGCGTTTGGCGATGATCAGGTAAAGCATGCCGGCGATACCGGCACCGATCAGCCAGGAGAACGGCGAAACACTGTGGAAACCGGGTACCAGGGCCAGGACGATGGCGATCAGCGCTGCCGGAATAAACGCCGCCACCGCGCGGAAATTGATGCCACGGCTGTAGTAATAAGCGCCGTTGGGATCTTCGCTGTAGAGCTGCGGCACATTGATCCGGCCTTTGCGGATCAGCCAGTAGTCGACCATGATCACTCCGTACAGCGGGCCGAGCAGGGCGCCGAGGCCCGACAGGAAATACACGATCACCAGCGGGCTGTTGTAGAGATTCCACGGCAGGATCAGCACAGCGATGGTCGCGCTGATCAGTCCGGCGCGGCGGAAGGTCAGGTACTTCGGCGCGAGGTTGCTGAGAACGAACGCCGGGGCGACGAAGTTGGCCATGATGTTCACTGCGACGGTGACGATCAGAAAAGCCAGGCAGCCGAGCACCAGGAAGAATGTGTTGGGGATCGAGGCGATGATCTCGGTCGGGCTTTCGATGATTCGCCCGTTGATCTGGAACTGCGCGCCACACAGCAGCACGGTAATCGCGGCGAATACCAGAATGTTCACCGGCAAGCCCCAGAAATTTCCTACCTTGATGGTTTTGCGGCACGGCGAAGAACGGGCGAAGTCGCAGAAGTTGAGGATCAGCGTGCCGTAGATCGCCAGCCACAACGCGCCGCCGGCGAAGATGTTGCGCCACATCTCGCCACCGGTCAGCGGCTCGCGGATCGACCAGGCAATGGTCGCGTTGGCCTGGAAGTACATCCACCCGGCGAGAGCGGCAACGGTCAGCAGAATCACCGGCCCGGCAAACGCCTCGTAACGGCGCACCATCTCCATGCCGTAGGCGAGAATCGCCAGTTGCACCAGCCAGATTGCTACAAAGCACACCCAGCCCAGGCTCGACAGTCCCAGAATCGAGTTGTGATCGTATTCAGCGAAGCCCGGATGCACGGCAGTCAGCAAGACGCGGAATACCACCGAGGCGAGATACGTCTGAATACCGAACCAGGCGATGGCGATAACCGCCCTGATCAATGCAGGAATTTGCGCACCGTGAATGCCGAAACTGATCCGGCTGATCACCGGAAACGGCACCCCGGTTTTTTGCCCCATGTAACCCGACAGATTCATGAAAAAGTACACCAGCGCCGCGCCGATCCCCAGCGACAACAGAATCTGCCAGCCGCCCAGGCCCAACGCATACAGGCCGATGGCGAACGAGTAGTTGGCGATGTTGTGCACATCATTCGTCCACAGGGCGAAGATGCTGTACTGGCCCCAGCGCCGACCTTCGGCTTTGGTCGGCGCCAGATCGCTGTTGTGCAGACGCGGGCTCAGTTGCAGCGGCTCGCTCAGCCCGTCATCGGGCAACGGTTGATCGAGCGTGGAGGAGGGCAGATTCAGCGCGATGTTATTTGAAAGACTTGTACGCATTCCGGCAGGCTCCTGACGTTCGCCACCGAGATGACTGTGCATGAGCGCTCAGGCTCGACAAATCTTCGTCGCGGCGGTGAAAACATCACTGGTTACGGGGCATCTGCAGCCTGTACGGGATAGGGCGCTTCAGGCTTGCGGATCGAAAGTGTGCATGTTTTGCAGTTTTGTATACAAAACATGTATGCGATAAAGCCAGATTTGTGCCAGTTGAGAATCTATAAGTGGAAGGGCTCATTTCGAATAGTTATCGATGCAACATAAGTCGCTGAAAAACCGGCGATATAAATTGATCGATCGGGCAGGAATTTTTTTCAGGGGAGGGATTTTGCAGAGGGGCGAGCAGATGGGGATTCTGCTGGAGAGTGTAACTTTTCAGGGCGTCAGAACTGAACATGCACACATAAATGGCACCGATGGTGACAACCTTGTGTACACCTTTTATGTGCCTGGCACATATCAATGTGGGAGCGAGCCTGCTCGCGAATGCGGTGGATCAGGCAACTGAAACGTTGACTGGAACTGCGCTTTCGCGAGCAGGCTCGCTCCCACAGGTCTTTCTATAAATGGGGGATCAAACCTTGCTCTTGCTGATGATATTCCCGGCATGTAGCCCGCATTCTTTCTGCGTGGCTTCTTCCCACCACCAGCGGCCTTCGCGCTCGTGCTGGTTCGGCAGCACCGGGCGGGTGCAGGGTTCGCAGCCGATGCTGATGAAACCGCGCTCGTGCAGGCTGTTGTACGGTAGTTCGAGCATGCGAATGTAGCCCCAGATCTCCTCGCTGGTCATCTGCGCCAGCGGGTTGAACTTGTACAGGGTGCGTTCCGGTGTCGAGAAGGCTGTGTCGATTTCCAGCACCGCCACAGCGCTGCGGGTGCCCGGGCTCTGATCGCGGCGCTGGCCGGTGGCCCAGGCTTTGACGTCGGACAGCTTGCGCCGCAGCGGTTCGATCTTGCGGATGCCGCAGCATTCGCCGTGGCCATCTTTGTAGAAACTGAACAAGCCTTTTTCCTTCACGAACGGTTCGAGTTTCGTGTAGTCCGGCGAGACGATTTCAATATCGATCTTGTAATGCTCGCGCACCTGCTCGATGAAACGGTAGGTCTCCGGATGCAGGCGGCCGGTGTCGAGGCTGAACACTTTGACGTTCTTGTTCAGCTTCCACGCCATGTCCACCAGCACCACGTCCTCGGCGCCGCTGAAAGATATCCACAAGTCATCGCCGAACTCGGCGAAGGCGAGCTTGAGGATGTCCTGGGCGGATTTGTTGGCATAGGTCGTGGCGAGTTCCACGACGTCGAACGATGGGCTCATCAGGGCGGCTTCCTACAGGTCAATGGCGCTCGGGCGCTCTATAGGGGGCCGATGGTAACAAAAAGCTGCCGCGCCCGGGGCGTCCTCTGCGTTGCGCGCGTCTGGTGCAGACGCTAGAGTTCGGCCTCGCTCGATTCAATAATCACTACAAACGGGAGTGTCTTGTGGAAATTGCTTGCCTGGATCTTGAAGGGGTACTGGTACCGGAAATCTGGATCGCCTTCGCCGAAAAAACCGGAATCGACGCCCTCAAGGCCACCACTCGGGACATTCCCGATTACGACGTATTGATGAAGCAGCGTCTGCGCATCCTCGATGAGCACGGCCTCAAGCTCTCGGATATTCAGGAAGTGATCGCCACACTGAAACCGCTGGACGGCGCGGTGGAGTTCGTCAACTGGCTGCGCGAGCGCTTTCAGGTGGTGATTCTCTCGGACACTTTTTATGAATTCTCGCAGCCGCTGATGCGCCAGCTGGGCTTCCCGACCTTGCTCTGCCATCGCTTGATCACTGACGAAAGCGGTCGGGTGACCGGCTATCAACTGCGTCAGAAAGATCCCAAGCGCCAGTCGGTGCTGGCGTTCAAGAGTCTGTACTACCGGGTGATCGCGGCGGGGGATTCGTACAACGACACGACCATGCTCGGCGAGGCGGATGCGGGGATTCTGTTCCATGCGCCGGATAACGTGATTCGCGAGTTTCCGCAGTTCCCGGCGGTGCATACGTTTGAAGAGCTGAAGCAGGAATTTCTCAAGGCCTCTAATAGAGAGTTGAGTTTGTAGTCGCCTGGAAGGACGTCTTCGCGAGCAGGCTCGCTCCCACATTGGAATGCATTTCCCTGTGGGAGCGAGCCTGCTCGCGAAGTTTTTAGAGGTTCTGCAGGGTATCGAGCAGGATCCGCACTTTGGTCATCGACTCCTGATACTCCGCCTGCCAGTCCGAATCGGCGACGATCCCGCCGCCGCCCCAGCAGCACACCTGGCCATCCTTGACCAGCAGACTGCGAATGGCGATGGAGCTGTCCATCTCGCCGCGCACGTCCAGATACAGCAACGAGCCGCAATACAGACCGCGCCGGGTTGGCTCCAGCTCGTCGATGATCTGCATCGCCCGAATCTTCGGTGCGCCGGTGATCGAGCCGCCGGGGAAACTGCCAGCGATCAGGTCGAGCGCATCACGATCCGTCGCCAGTTCACCGGTCACGCTGCTGACCAGGTGATGCACGTTCGGATAACTCTCCAGACTGAACAACTCCGGCACCCGCACCGAGCCGATGCGGCAGGTGCGCCCGAGATCGTTGCGCAGCAGGTCGACGATCATCAGGTTTTCCGCGCGATCCTTGGGGCTGGCCAGCAGTTCGGCGGCGTTGGCGGCGTCCTCGGCTGGGGTGACGCCACGGGGGCGGGTGCCCTTGATCGGACGGGTTTCGACTTGGCGCTGGCTGACTCTGACGAAACGTTCCGGTGACAGGCTCAGCACTGCGCCTCCATCGGGCAGGCTCTGAAAGCCGGAGAACGGCGTCGGGCAGGCCTGACGCAAAGCGCAGTAAGCCAGCCACGGATCGCCTTGGCATTCAGCACGAAAGCGTTGCGCGAAGTTGACCTGATAGCAGTCGCCGGCCTGGATGTAGTCCTGAATGCGTTCGAAGGCCTGACGGTAATCGTCGGCCGAGAGATCAGCGGCCATGGGGGCGTTGAGTTTGAAGGGCGCCAGCGCGTTAACTTGAGGCTGAGTGAACAGCGCGACCAATCGCTGCCGTTCACTGTCGACAAGCGTTGGATGAAAGACCAATTGGCTGGTTTGCCCGTGGTGATCGCTGATCAGCGCCCAGTCGTACAGGCCAAAACGCGCATCGGGCAGTTGCAGGTCATCCAGCGCCTGACTTGGCAGGTTTTCCAGATGCCGGCCGAAGTCGTAGCTCAAATAGCCGATCAATCCGCCGGCGAACGGCAATTCGGATCCGGCGGGCAACTGCGCTTCGCCCAAGCGGCTGAGGTGGTCACGCAGGCGCTGCAGAAGGTGCGCGCCGCTTTCCTCCGGCAACACCGCCAGTTGTTCCAGCGGCCAGGCGCTGAGCAAGTCATATCGGCCGCGTTCAGCGCTCGGCCGGCCACTGTCGAGCAGCACGGCGCCGGGGGCATTGCGAATGGCCGCGAAATAGTCGGCGGGATTGGCGCGGTAGGGCAGTGGGTGTACGGAGCAGGTCAACATGGGCGGGGCAGATCGGCCGTTGAGGCGGGGTGGGGATTGTAGTCCTCTGCGGGAATTGCTCCTAGAGGGGATGTCGGCGATTGGCAGATGGGCGGCAGGCTTGAGGCTCGTGTTGGCAGCAAGTCCGCTTTCGCGAGCAGGCTCGCTCCCACAGGGGATTGCATTCCAATGTGGGAGCGAGCCTGCTCGCGAAGGCCGCGACTCGATTCTGGATCAGCCCTCGACCGCAGGAATATGCCCAAACATTTCCTGAGTAAACGCCACCCGCTCTTCTACCGATTCCTTAACGCCACGCGCCTTCAGCTCTTCCAGCCGCGCTTCAACCGCATGGGTACGCAAGGTCAGGCCGCAATCGTTGGCGATCTGGATGTTCAGCCCCGGCCGCGCATTCAGTTCGAGAATCAACGGACCCTTTTCCTGATCGAGCACCATGTCCACACCGATATAACCCAGCCCGCACAGCTCATAGCAGCCGGCGGCGAGTTTCATGAAACCGTCCCAGTAGGGCAGTTGCACGCCATCCACCGCGTTGGTGGTGTCGGGGTGTTTGGTGATGATGTTGTTCAGCCAGGTGCCGCGCAGCGTAAGGCCGGTGGCGAGATCGACTCCGACGCCAATGGCGCCCTGGTGCAGGTTGGCCTTGCCGCCGGACTGACGGGTCGGCAGACGCAACATCGCCATCACCGGGTAACCCATCAGCACGATGATGCGGATGTCCGGCACGCCTTCGTAACTGATGCTCTTGAATATCTGGTCCGGGGTCACACGGTATTCGATCAGCGCGCGGTCGCGGTGGCCGCCCAGCGAGTACAGGCCGGTGAGGATGCTGGAGATGTGATGCTCCAGCTCTTCGTGGGCGAGGATCTTGCCCGACACCGTGCGATAACGGCCTTCGAAGCGGTCGGCGATGACGATGATGCCATCGCCACCCGCGCCCTGCGCCGGTTTGATCACGAAGTCGCTGCGCCCGCCGATGATCTCGTCGAGCTTGTCGATTTCCTTCTCGGTGGAGATCACCCCGTACAGCTCCGGCACGTGAATGCCGGCGGCAATGGCGCGTTCCTTGGTAAGGATCTTGTCATCGACGATCGGGTACAGGCTGCGCTTGTTGTACTTGAGCACGTAGTCCGCGTTGCGGCGGTTGATGCCCATGATGCCGCGCGCCTCGAGGGCCTTCCAGGTCTTCCAGAAACCGAACATCAGGCGTCAGCCTTCTTCAGGAAGGCCTTGAAACGCACCAATTCGGTCAAGCGGTAGCCGCGATAGCGACCCATCGCCAGCATGAAACCGACCAGAATCAGCAGGATCGCCGGGAAGGTAAACACGAAGTACACCAACTCCGGCACGGTCATGATCAGGTGCGCCAGGGAGGCGGCGAACAGCGTGCCGATCGCGACTTTCAGCGCATGGTTGGCGCCGCGTTCTTCCCAAGTAATCGACAGGCGTTCGATGGTCATGGTCAGAATCACCATCGGGAACAGCGCCACCGACAAGCCACGCTCAAGGCCAAGCTTGTGGCTGAACAGACTGATTGCCGCAATCAACACCACCACGAACGTCAGCACCACCGACAGGCGCGGCAGCATTTGCAGCTTCAGATGTTCGAGATACGAGCGCAGCGACAGGCCCAGCGCGGTGATCACCGTGAACAGCAGAATGCCGAAGCCCAGCTGCGTTTCGCGGAAGGCGAGGGCGATCAGCACCGGGGTAAATGTGCCCAGCGTTTGCAGGCCGATCAGGTTGCGCAGGATCAAAATCACCAGCACGCCGATCGGGATCATCACCATGATCATGAAGGTCTGCTGGGTTTGCAGCGGCAAGCCGTACAGCGAGTAATCGAGGAAGTTGGCGTCAGTGTTTTCGTCGGTCAGCTTGGCCAGACGAATCGCGTTCATCTCGCTGTTGTTCAAGCTGAAGGTCACGTTGGCTTTCTTGCCACCGTCGACGGTAATCAGGTTTTCGTCGCCGGTCCACCACAGCAGGCGGTCGGTCGGCAGGCCTTGCTCACCGGTTTCCGGGTTGAAGTACAGCCAGTCGTTGCCGTTGAAGCTGCGCAGCCACAGTTCGGGTGTCTGTGGCTGATCGGCGACGAGGCGGATGGTGTGGACTTTTTCCACCGGGACGTGGGCGATGGACAGCAGCAGTTCGACGATCTTGGCTTTGTGCGAAGTCGACGGATCGCCGGCCAGCAGCAATTTGACGTTATCGTCGTTGACATTGTTGACGCGCTTGATCGCCTCGCCAATAAAGGTTTCGACGTCGGCCGAGTGTTGGCGGATCGGCGCGAGCAGGGCTTCGGCGGCGATTTTTTCCGGGCCTTCGATGACCATGCTGTCACGGAAGGTCGGGCCTTTGACCTTGGATTTTTCCGCGGTGTAGCGCTTGGTCAGCACCAGACGGTAATACAGCGTCTGGTTGCCCTTGGCGCGACGGGCCGACCAGGTCACCTTGCGGTTGCCGTCGATGCGGTTCACCGCTACGCCGTAGTTATTGGAGATGAAGCTTTCGTTGAGGCTCACGTAATCGCGGCTCAACGGCGGCACGAACATCTGGATCTTCACTGGATCCTTGGTGCTGGCGACGAACTCGACCTTGGCGTCGATGTTCCACAAATCGTCGGTAGCGTCTTCGGTCACCGGGATGCCGAGCACGAAAATCTGATAGGCCGTAACCGAAACGCCCAGCAGCACCAGCACGGCGATCAGGATTTTCAGGTGGAAGGTTAGAGAACGCATGGAAATTACTCGGCGGTGTGAGCGGCGATGGTGCAGGCAGGTTTGCCGGCAGCGTATTTAAGACTGGGGTCGACCAGCGCGTCGAAGCGTTTCAGCGCCTCGGAGCCGATCAAAAGCGGGTATTGGAACGCACTTCGGTCGGTGAGGTTCACTTCGATGCTGCGCAATGCCGAACCCATGCAGATATCCAGCTCGATCACCGGACGGGCGGTGTACTGCTTGCCTTCTTCCGGATCGTAGTCGCCGGCACGGCGCTTGATCTTGCTGACCCGCGCCAGCGGCCGTTCGATGGGGTGCGAATGCGCGGTGTCGATGGCCAGGTAGAAACGTACCCAGGATTCACCGTTGCGTTTGAAGCGTTTGATGTCGCGGGCACTCAGCGAGGCGGTTTTCGCCCCGGTGTCGAGTTTGGCCGCGACTTCGAGATTGATGCCGTCAAGCGAAGCGTATTCGTTGAGGCCATACACGGTTTTTTCCCCCGCGGCGGCGAGGCCGGGCAGGCAAAACAGAGCAAAAAAGGTGGGGAAAGGCTTGAGTCTCATAAATCCTGGTGCGCAGCGTTCCGTTATCGGTTCAGGTGCCCGCACAACCGTGCGCAAGCCCCTGCGTGTGCCTGGCAGCTTTTTATGGCAAGCCGTACTAAAGACCCGCAAATGCGGACGGCATTCTAGCACGGTGGTTTTATGGCGCCAGCGCTTGCGCCGACCCATGAGCTGCAAGGGATGCCACTCTTGTGGGAGCGAGCCTGCTCGCGAAAGCGCTGTGTCATTCGATGCAGAAACCGACTGACCTGCCGCCTTCGCGAGCAGGCTCGCTCCCACATTAATAGATGAACGATTGGCTGCGCTTATTAGACGATTGTCGACAATACCTATTTATCCTTTGACTGATGCGGTCTTATTGGCTAGTTTTTGCCGCATTGGATTTGAAGGTGTCGACAATCATGCTGGATCAACTCGATCCCCCGGTCATCAATGGCGACGATTCCGAGACGCTGTCGGAAAACGTCTTCCGCCGCATCCAGGCGGCTATCGTCAAAGGCGAGATCGCCCCGGGCAGCAAGATCTCCGAGCCGGAACTGGCGCGTACTTATGGCATCAGTCGGGGTCCGCTGCGTGAGGCGATCCATCGTCTGGAAGGGCAGCGCCTGCTGGTGCGCGTGCCGCACGTCGGTGCGCGGGTGGTCTCGCTCAGCCATGCCGAATTGATCGAACTCTATGAAATCCGTGAATCCCTCGAAGGCATGGCCTGCCGCCTCGCCGCCGAGCGCATGAGCGTCGCGGAAATCGACGAACTGCGCCGGGTGCTGGAAACCCACGAGCGCGATGCGGCGTTTCAGGCCGGCGTCGGTTACTACCAGCAGGAAGGCGATTTCGACTTTCATTACCGGATCATCCAGGGCAGCGGCAATCGCACGCTGACGCAGATGCTCTGCGGCGAGCTGTATCAACTGGTGCGCATGTACCGCATCCAGTTTTCCACCACGCCGAACCGCCCGCACCAGGCCTTCGCCGAACACCACCGCATTCTCGATGCCATCGCCGACCGTGACGGCGAGCTCGCGGAATTGTTGATGCGCCGCCACATTGGCGCCTCGAAACGCAACATCGCCCGTCACTACGAGGACGGCGCCCACAACCAGACAGCCACTGAACGAGGTGATGCATGACTTCCAACCTGAACACGCCGGGCCAGCGCTTCCGCGATGCGGTCGCCAGCGAGCATCCTTTGCAAGTGGTCGGCGCGATCAACGCCAACCACGCGCTGCTGGCCAAGCGCGCCGGTTTCAAGGCGATCTACCTGTCCGGCGGCGGCGTGGCTGCAGGCTCGCTTGGCGTGCCGGACCTGGGCATCACCGGGCTGGATGATGTGCTGACCGACGTGCGCCGTATCACTGACGTTTGCGACCTGCCGCTGCTGGTGGATGTGGATACCGGTTTCGGTTCGTCGGCGTTCAACGTCGCGCGCACCGTCAAGTCGATGATCAAGTTCGGCGCGGCGGCGATTCACATTGAGGATCAGGTCGGCGCCAAGCGCTGCGGCCATCGTCCCAATAAAGAAATCGTCAGCCAGCAGGAAATGGTCGATCGCATCAAAGCCGCCGTCGATGCCCGTACCGATGACAGCTTCGTGATCATGGCGCGCACCGATGCGCTGGCGGTGGAAGGTCTGGAATCGGCACTTGATCGCGCGGCAGCGTGCATCGAGGCCGGCGCCGACATGATCTTCCCGGAGGCGATTACCGAACTGGACATGTACAAGTTGTTCGCCAATCGTGTGAAAGCGCCGATCCTGGCCAACATCACCGAGTTCGGCGCAACGCCGCTGTACACCACCGAACAACTGGCCGGCGCCGACGTCTCGTTGGTGCTGTATCCGCTGTCGGCGTTCCGCGCGATGAACAAGGCAGCGGAAAACGTCTACACGGCGATCCGCCGCGATGGCACGCAACAGAATGTCATCGACACCATGCAGACTCGCATGGAGCTCTACGATCGTATCGATTACCACACGTTCGAGCAGAAGCTCGATGCGTTGTTTGCACAGAAGAAAGGCTGAACAAAACCCTGTGGGAGCGAGCCTGCTCGCGAAGACGGACTGACATCCAAGATTGATGTCGACTGATCCAGCGCTTTCGCGAGCAGGCTCGCTCCCACAAGTTTCCCCATACAAATTCAAGAAGATTGGAGAACACAATGGCCGAAGCAAAAGTACTCAGTGGCGCCGGGCTCCGTGGCCAGGTTGCCGGGCAAACCGCATTGTCCACCGTGGGCCAGGCCGGTGCCGGGCTGACCTATCGCGGCTACGACGTGCGTGAACTGGCCGCCGACGCGCAATTTGAAGAAGTCGCCTATCTGCTGCTGTACGGCGAACTGCCGACCAAAGCGCAACTGGCCGACTATCAAAGCAAACTGAGCAAGCTGCGCGACCTGCCGCAGGCGCTTAAAGAAGTGCTTGAACGCATTCCCGCCGACGCGCATCCGATGGACGTCATGCGCACCGGTTGCTCATTCCTCGGCAACATCGAACCGGAGAAAGACTTCTCTGAACAGCGCGACAAGACCGACCGTCTGCTCGCCGCGTTCCCGGCGATCATGTGCTACTGGTATCGCTTCAGCCACGACGGCAAGCGCATCGACTGCGTCAGCGACGAACCGACCATCGGCGGCCACTTCCTGCACCTGCTGCACGACAAGAAGCCAAGCGAACTGCACGTCAAAGTGATGAACGTGTCGCTGATCCTCTACGCCGAACACGAATTCAATGCCTCGACCTTCACCGCGCGCGTTTGCGCCTCGACCCTTTCCGATCTGTATTCCTGCGTAACAGCGGCCATCGGTTCGCTGCGCGGTCCATTGCACGGCGGCGCCAACGAAGCGGCGATGGAAATGATCGAGCGCTTCTCGTCGCCGGAAGAGGCGATCAAAGGCACCCTCGGCATGCTCGAGCGCAAGGACAAGATCATGGGCTTCGGCCACGCGATCTATAAGGACAGCGACCCGCGCAACGAGGTGATCAAGGGCTGGGCGAAAAAACTCGCGGACGAGGTCGGCGACAAGGTGCTGTTCCCGGTTTCCGAGGCCATCGACAAGACCATGTGGGAGCAGAAGAAGCTGTTCCCGAATGCCGACTTCTATCACGCCTCGGCATACCACTTCATGGGCATCCCGACCAAGCTGTTCACGCCGATCTTCGTCTGCTCGCGCCTGACCGGCTGGGCCGCGCACGTGTTCGAACAGCGCGCCAACAACCGCATCATCCGCCCAAGCGCCGAATACACCGGCGTCGAACAGCGCAAGTTCGTGCCAATCGAACGTCGCTGAATGGTGAGCTGAGCCGGAACCAGAGAACCCCGCTAGACCCTGTGGGAGCGAGCCTGCTCGCGAAGACGGACTGGCATCCAACAAGGATGTCGACTGATCTACCGCTTTCGCGAGCAGGCTCGCTCCCACAGTGGACGGTGTGCAACTCAGGTGTCTGGCCTCACCCTTTGAAATCACCGTGACCCGAGTCCTGACCCGATGAACACAGAATTCCGCAAGAACCTGCCCGGCACGCCGCTGGATTACTTCGACACCCGCGCGGCGGTCGAGGCGATTGCGCCTGGCAGCTACGACACCCTGCCGTACACCTCCCGCGTGCTGGCGGAAAACCTCGTGCGTCGCTGTGACCCGGCCACGCTCACCGATTCGCTCAAGCAACTGATCGAGCGCAAGCGCGATCTTGATTTCCCGTGGTTCCCGGCGCGGGTGGTCTGCCATGACATCCTCGGCCAGACCGCGCTGGTCGACCTCGCTGGCCTGCGCGATGCCATCGCTTTGCAGGGCGGCGACCCGGCGCAGGTCAACCCGGTGGTGCCGACGCAATTGATCGTCGACCACTCGCTGGCCGTCGAGGCGGGCGGTTTCGATGCCCAGGCCTTCGAGAAGAACCGCGCCATCGAAGACCGCCGCAACGAAGACCGTTTCCACTTCATCAACTGGACCAAAAAGGCCTTCAAGAACGTCGACGTGATCCCGCCGGGCAACGGCATCATGCACCAGATCAACCTGGAGAAAATGTCGCCGGTGATTCAGGTGCGCGAAGGCGTGGCGTTCCCGGACACTTGCGTCGGCACCGACAGCCACACGCCGCACGTTGATGCGCTGGGCGTGATCGCCATCGGCGTTGGCGGCCTCGAAGCCGAGAGCGTGATGCTCGGCCGTGCGTCGTGGATGCGTTTGCCGGAAAGCGTTGGCGTCGAACTGACCGGCAAGCTGCAACCGGGCATCACCGCTACCGACATGGTCCTGGCCCTGACCGAGTACCTGCGCAAACAGAAAGTCGTCGGCGCGTGGCTGGAATTCTTTGGCGAAGGCGCGGCGGCGCTGACCCTCGGCGACCGCGCGACCATCTCCAACATGGCCCCGGAATACGGCGCCACGGCGGCGATGTTCTACATCGACCAGCAGACCATCGATTACCTGAAACTGACCGGTCGTGAAGACCAGCAGGTTCAATTGGTCGAGCAGTACGCCAAACTCACCGGCCTGTGGGCTGACAGCTTAAAGGGTGCGCGATACGAGCGTGGCCTGACCTTCGACTTGTCGTCGGTGGTGCGCAACATGGCCGGCCCGAGCAACCCGCACGCCCGCGTCGCGGTATCGGATCTGGCAGCCAATGGCATTTCCGGGCAGTGGGATGACGTGCCGGGGCAAATGCCCGACGGCGCGGTGATCATCGCCGCGATCACCAGTTGCACCAACACCAGCAACCCGCGCAACGTCATCGCCGCAGGGCTCTTGGCGCGCAATGCCAACAAGCTCGGCCTGACCCGCAAGCCGTGGGTCAAATCCTCGCTGGCGCCGGGCTCGAAAACCGTGGCGCTGTACCTCGATGAAGCGGGGCTGACCACTGAGCTGGAACAGCTGGGTTTCGGCGTCGTCGCGTTTGCCTGCACCACCTGCAACGGCATGTCCGGCGCGCTTGATCCGGTGATCCAGCAAGAGATCATTGACCGCGATCTGTACGCGACCGCGGTGCTTTCCGGCAACCGCAACTTCGACGGCCGCATTCACCCGTATGCCAAACAGGCATTCCTCGCCTCGCCGCCGCTGGTGGTTGCCTACGCGATCGCCGGGACCATCCGTTTCGACATCGAAAAGGATGTGCTGGGCGTGGTCGATGGTCGGGAAATCCGCCTGAAAGACATCTGGCCGAGCGACGAAGAAATCGATGCGGTGGTGAAGTCGTCGGTCAAGCCTGAGCAGTTCCGTCAGGTCTATATTCCGATGTTCGCCGTGCATGAAGACACCGGGCCGAAAGTCGCGCCGCTGTACGACTGGCGCGAGATGAGCACCTACATCCGCCGTCCGCCGTACTGGGAAGGCGCACTGGCCGGCGCCCGTCCGCTGAAGGGCATGCGCCCGCTGGCGGTGCTGCCGGACAACATCACCACTGATCACCTGTCGCCATCGAACGCGATCATGCTCGACAGCGCCGCCGGCGAATACCTGGCAAAAATGGGCCTGCCGGAAGAGGACTTCAACTCCTACGCCACCCACCGTGGCGACCACTTGACGGCCCAGCGCGCAACGTTCGCCAATCCGAAGCTGTTCAACGAAATGGTCGTGGAAAACGGCAAGGTCAAGCAGGGTTCGCTGGCGCGCGTCGAGCCGGAAGGCCAGGTCATGCGTATGTGGGAAGCCATCGAAACCTACATGCAGCGCAAGCAGCCGCTGATCATCATCGCTGGCGCTGACTACGGTCAGGGTTCGTCCCGCGACTGGGCGGCGAAAGGCGTGCGCCTGGCCGGCGTCGAGGCGATTGCCGCTGAAGGTTTCGAGCGCATTCACCGCACCAACCTGGTGGGCATGGGCGTGTTGCCGCTGGAATTCAAACCCGGCACCAACCGCCACACCCTGGCCATCGACGGCAGCGAAACCTACGACGTGATCGGCGAACGCAAACCCCGCGCGGATCTGACGCTGGTGATCAATCGCAAGAACGGCGAGCGCGTCGAAGTGCCGGTGACCTGCCGTCTCGATACCGCTGAAGAAGTGTCGATCTACGAGGCGGGCGGCGTGTTGCAGCGCTTTGCTCAGGACTTCCTCGAAGGATCGGCGGTAGCCGTTTAAATCAACGTGTGGGCATGGGATTTCAAGTCCCATGCCTTCGGTAAGGAGCACCATGGCTCACGCACCACAAATCAGAATCGCTGCCACCTACATGCGCGGCGGCACCAGCAAAGGCGTGTTCTTCAGCCTCAAGGATCTGCCCGAAGCAGCGCAGGTCCCAGGACCGGCGCGCGACGCGTTGCTGCTGCGGGTGATCGGCAGCCCCGATCCCTACGACAAGCAGATCGACGGCATGGGCGGCGCGACGTCGAGCACCAGCAAAACCGTAATCCTGTCGAAAAGCACCCGCGCCGATCACGACGTCGATTACCTGTTCGGCCAGGTGTCGATCGACAAGCCGTTCGTCGACTGGAGCGGCAACTGCGGCAATCTCTCGGCGGCGGTCGGTTCGTTCGCCATCAGCAACGGTCTGGTCGACGCTGATCGCATCCCGCACAACGGCGTGGCGGTGGTGCGCGTGTGGCAGGCCAACATTGGCAAGACCATCATTGCCCACGTGCCGATCACCAACGGCGAAGTGCAGGAAACCGGTGATTTCGAACTCGACGGCGTGACCTTTCCAGCGGCCGAAGTGCAGGTCGAATTCATGGATCCGGCGGCGGAAGAAGAGGGCGGTGGTGGCTCGATGTTCCCCACCGGCAATCTGGTCGATGAGCTGGAAGTGCCGGGTGTCGGCACGTTCAAGGCGACCATGATCAACGCCGGGATCCCGACGATTTTCGTCAACGCCGAAGACATCGGCTACACCGGCACCGAACTGCAAGGTGCGATCAACGGCGATCCGCAAGCGCTGCTGATGTTCGAGACGATTCGTGCCTACGGTGCGTTGCGCATGGGCCTGATCGCCAATCTGGAAGAAGCCGCCAAGCGGCAGCACACGCCGAAAGTGGCGTTTGTCGCCAAGCCTTCGGATTACGTGGCGTCGAGTGGCAAAGCGATTGCCGCGGGTGATGTGGATCTGCTGGTGCGCGCGTTGTCGATGGGCAAGCTGCACCACGCGATGATGGGCACGGCAGCGGTGGCGATCGGCACGGCGGCAGCGATTTCCGGGACGTTGGTCAATCTTGCGGCGGGTGGGATTGAGCGCAATGCGGTGCGTTTCGGGCATCCGTCCGGGACGTTGCGCGTGGGCGCTGAGGCGACGCTGGAGAATGGCGAGTGGGTGGTGAAGAAAGCCATCATGAGCCGCAGTGCGCGGGTGCTCATGGAAGGTTACGTCCGAGTGCCCGGAGATTCTTTCTGACTTAACACAAAACCAGGTAGGAGCTGCCGAAGGCTGCGATCTTTTGATCTTGATCGCGAAAAACAAAATCAAAAGATCGCAGCCTTCGGCAGCTCCTACAGGAGTGAATCGAACATGAGCGCCAACGTCGACCTGAACAACCGCCCCGATTACGACGCAGTCCTGCAGGACATCGCCGACTACGTTCTCACCTTCAAGCCCGAATCCGCCGAAGCGCTGGACACCGCGCGCAATTGCCTGATCGACACGCTGGGCTGCGGTCTGCTGGCCCTGCGTTTCCCCGAATGCACGAAACACCTCGGCCCGATCGTCGAGGGCACGGTTGTGCCGTTCGGCGCACGGGTGCCAGGCACCAGTTATCGCCTCGATCCGGTCAAAGCCGCTTGGGATATCGGCTGCATCGTCCGCTGGCTCGACTACAACGACACCTGGCTCGCCGCCGAATGGGGGCATCCATCGGACAACCTCGGCGCCATCCTCGCCGTTGCTGATCACCTGTCGCAGAAACGCGTCGCCAACGGCGAAGCGCCGCTGACGGTCCGCGATGTGCTGGAAGCAATGATCATGGCCCACGAGATTCAAGGCGTGATCGCTCTGGAAAACTCCTTCAACCGGGTTGGACTCGACCACGTCATTCTGGTGAAAATCGCTTCAGCTGCCGTCAGCGCCCGACTGATGGGCGCCAATCGCGAGCAGTTGCTGTCGGCGCTGTCCCACGCCTTCGCCGACGGTCAGGCGCTGCGCACCTATCGCCACGCTCCCAACGCCGGCTCACGCAAATCCTGGGCGGCGGGGGATGCGGCGAGTCGTGGCGTGCGTCTGGCCGACATCGCCATGCGCGGCGAGATGGGCATTCCTGGTGTGTTGAGCGCGAAGCAGTGGGGCTTTTATGACGTGCTGTTCAGCCACACCAACAACGATCTGGCGCTCAAGCCCGAGGACAAACGCGCTTTCAGCTTCTCCCGGCCGTTCGGCAGTTACGTGATGGAAAACGTGCTGTTCAAGATCAGTTTCCCCGCCGAATTCCATGCGCAGACGGCATGCGAGGCGGCGGTGACCTTGCATCCGCTGGTTCGCAATCGGCTGCATGAGATCGACCGCATCGTCATCACCACCCATGAATCGGCGATCCGCATTATTTCCAAGGTCGGCCCGCTGGCCAACGCCGCCGACCGCGATCATTGCCTGCAATACATGACCGCCGTGCCGCTGGCATTCGGCAATCTGGTGGCTGAGCACTACGAAGACGACTTCCACAAGGCGCATCCGATCATCGATGTGCTGCGCGAAAAAATGCTCATCGTTGAAGAACCGCGCTTCACCCGTGAATACCTTGAGCCCGACAAACGCTCGATTGCCAACGCCGTGCAGGTGTTTTTCAAGGACGGCAGCAGCACCGACAACGTCGTGGTGGAGTACCCGATCGGCCATCGCCGCCGCCGCGCCGAGGGCATTCCGTTGCTGGAGGACAAGTTCAAGGCCAACCTGGCCACGCGGTTTGCCGGCCAACGTTGCGCTGAGATATTTGCGCTGTGCGAGGATCAGGCGCGGCTGGAAGCCACAGCGGTGAATCGATTCATCGATCTGTTTGTGCTCTGACAGACCGCGTTATCGTTCTTCGCGAGCAGGCTCGCTCCCACAGTCGTTACGATGCAGGTCTACTGTGGGAGCGAGCCTGCTCGCGAAGGCGCCAGATCAGGCGACGCCGGACTACTTGAACCGCCGCTCAACGCCTTTTTCCACGAGAATCTTCGCCGAAATCTCTTCCACGGAGAAATGCGTGGAATTGATGTGCGGAATGTTTTCGCGGCGGAACAGGTTCTCCACTTCGCGCACTTCGAATTCGCACTGGGCATAACTCGAATAACGGCTGTTGGGCTTGCGCTCATTGCGGATCGCAGTGAGGCGGTCGGGGTCGATGGTCAGGCCGAACAGCTTGTGCTGATGGGCGCGCAGAGCCGTCGGCAGGGTCAGGCGTTCCATGTCGTCTTCGGTCAGCGGATAGTTGGCTGCGCGGATACCGAACTGCATGGCCATGTACAGACACGTCGGCGTTTTGCCGCATCGCGACACGCCCACTAGTATCAGATCGGCTTTGTCGTAATAGTGGGTGCGCGCGCCGTCGTCGTTGTCGAGGGCGAAGTTGACCGCCTCGATGCGCTCCATGTAATTGGAGTTGTGCCCGATGGAATGGGACTTGCCCACGGTATAGGAAGAATGCTCGGTGAGCTCCTGTTCGAGCGGCGCGAGGAAGGTCGAGAAAATGTCGATCATGAAACCATTGGACGTTGCGAGAATCTCACGAATGTCCTGATTGACGATGGTGTCGAAGATGATCGGCCGAAAGCCGTCGGTTTCAGCGGCTTTGTTGATTTGTTGTACCATGGCCCGCGCTTTTTCCACGCTGTCGATGTAGGGCCGCGTGAATTTGCTGAAGGTAATGTTTTCGAACTGCGCCAGCAGGCTTTGACCCAGGGTTTCGGCGGTAATGCCGGTGCCATCGGAGATGAAGAAAGCAGATCGTTTCATTTGCACCTTGGGCCTTAAGCTAGTAACGAATCTTGGATATGATAGGCGCGATTTGCCGGCCGCCATTGGCCCGCATTCTCACTTATTTTCCAGGTCCAGGCCATACAACCGGCCGAGGCTCCCCCGGGCCGCCGGTTTCTGAGCTTTTCCAACACAGTTAGTGGAGAGATCACCTTGGTAGAGTACGTAGTTTCCCTCGATAAGCTCGGCAAACACGATGTTGAGCATGTGGGGGGCAAGAACGCATCCCTGGGCGAGATGATCAGTAACCTGGCAGGCGCCGGTGTTTCGGTCCCCGGCGGCTTCGCCACGACGGCTCAGGCCTATCGTGACTTCCTCGAACTGAGCGGCCTGAACGATCAGATCCACAAGGCCCTCGACGCGCTCGACGTCGACGACGTCAATGCCCTGGCCAAGACCGGCGCGCAGATCCGCCAATGGATCATGGACGCCGAATTCCCTGAAAAGCTCAACACCGAGATCCGCACCGCGTTCGCCGCGCTGTCGGCCGGCAACCCTGACGTGGCCGTGGCCGTGCGTTCTTCCGCCACCGCCGAAGACCTGCCGGACGCCTCCTTCGCCGGCCAGCAGGAAACTTTCCTGAACATCCGTGGTGTGGAAAACGTTATCCGCGCCGCCAAAGAGGTGTTCGCTTCGCTGTTCAACGACCGCGCGATTTCCTACCGCGTGCACCAGGGCTTCGACCACAAACTGGTCGCCCTGTCGGCTGGCGTGCAGCGCATGGTGCGTTCGGAAACCGGCACCGCCGGCGTGATGTTCACCCTCGATACCGAATCGGGTTTCCGTGACGTGGTGTTCATCACCGGCGCTTATGGCCTGGGCGAAACCGTTGTACAAGGCGCGGTCAACCCGGATGAGTTCTACGTACACAAAGGCACCCTGGAAGCCGGTCGTCCGGCCATCCTGCGTCGCAACCTGGGCAGCAAAGCCATCAAGATGATCTACGGCGACGAGGCCAAGGCCGGTCGTTCGGTCAAGACTGTCGATGTCGACAAGGCCGAACGCGCGCGTTTCTGCCTGACCGACGCCGAAGTCAGCGAGCTGGCCAAGCAGGCGATGATCATCGAGAAGCACTACGGCTGCCCGATGGACATCGAGTGGGCCAAGGACGGTGACGACGGCAAGCTGTACATCGTTCAGGCGCGTCCGGAAACCGTGAAAAGCCGCACCCAGGCCAACGTCATGGAACGTTACCTGCTGAAAGAGACCGGCACCGTGCTGGTGGAAGGTCGGGCGATCGGCCAGCGCATCGGCGCCGGCAAAGTGCGCATCATCAAAGACGTCTCGGAAATGGACAAAGTCCAGCCGGGCGACGTGCTGGTTTCCGACATGACCGACCCGGACTGGGAACCGGTGATGAAGCGCGCCAGCGCCATTGTCACCAACCGTGGCGGGCGTACCTGCCACGCGGCGATCATCGCCCGTGAGCTGGGCATCCCGGCGGTGGTCGGTTGCGGCAACGCTACCCAGCTGCTGAAGGATGGCCAGGGCGTGACCGTGTCCTGCGCCGAAGGCGACACCGGTTACATCTTCGAAGGCGAACTGGGCTTCGACATCAAGAAGAACTCCGTCGACGCCATGCCGGAGCTGCCGTTCAAGATCATGATGAACGTCGGCAACCCGGATCGCGCCTTCGACTTCGCCCAATTGCCGAACGCCGGCGTTGGTCTGGCGCGTCTGGAATTCATCATCAACCGCATGATCGGCGTGCACCCGAAAGCGCTGTTGAACTACGACGGTCTGCCGCAGGAAATCAAGGACAGCGTCGACAAGCGTATTGCCGGTTACAGCGACCCGGTCGATTTCTACGTCGACAAACTGGTGGAAGGCATCAGCACCCTGGCTGCAGCGTTCACGCCGAAAAAAGTCATCGTGCGTTTGTCGGACTTCAAGTCCAACGAATACGCCAACCTGATCGGCGGCAAGCTCTACGAGCCGGAAGAAGAAAACCCGATGCTGGGTTTCCGTGGTGCTTCGCGTTACATCAGCGAATCGTTCCGCGACTGCTTCGAACTCGAATGCCGCGCGCTGAAACGCGTGCGCAACGAGATGGGCCTGACCAACGTTGAAATCATGGTGCCGTTCGTCCGTACTCTCGGCGAAGCCAGCCAGGTGGTCGATCTGCTCGCCGAGAACGGCTTGAAGCGCGGCGAGAACGGTCTGCGCGTGATCATGATGTGCGAGCTGCCATCCAACGCGATTCTGGCCGAGGAATTCCTCGAATTCTTCGACGGCTTCTCGATCGGCTCCAACGACCTGACCCAACTGACGCTGGGTCTGGACCGTGACTCCGGGATCATCGCGCACTTGTTCGACGAGCGGAATCCAGCGGTGAAGAAGCTGTTGGCCAACGCCATTCAGGCCTGCAACAAGGCCGGCAAGTACATCGGCATCTGCGGTCAGGGTCCTTCCGACCACCCGGATCTGGCCAAGTGGCTGATGGAACAGGGCATCGAAAGCGTGTCGCTGAACCCGGACACCGTGCTGGAAACCTGGTTCTTCCTCGCCGAAGGTCAGGCTTGATCAGTATGTAATTGGCCCGCCCCCCATGTGGGAGCGGGCCTTGAGATTTAAGTAGGGCGGGCTCCAGCGGATGCCGCCCTTTTTTGTGCAAGAGCATTATGCAAAGCAGCAGCAACCTGTTTCCTGTCGCGCTGATCAGCGCCGAGCGGCGCGGCGATCTGAGCGAAGACGTCTATCGATTGAAACCCGGCAACAGCCCGGACTGGTCCGTGGAGATCGCCGTCACCCGCCTGGGCATGGCCGATGACACGGCGCCACGCGGCGTGCCGGTGATTCTGTTGCACGGCAGCTTTTCCAATCGGCGCTTCTGGTTTTCCCCCAAAGGCCTCGGGCTCGGCGCGTATCTGACCCGGCTGGGCTTCGACGTGTGGATCCCGGAAATGCGTGGTCACGGCTTGTCCCAGCGCAACGAAGACTATCGGCGCAACCGCGTGGCCGACTACGCCCGTTACGATCTGCCGGCGATTGCCGCGTTCGTGCGTGAGCAAAGTGGACAGATCCCGCACTGGATCGGCCATTCGCTCGGCGGCATTACCCTGGCGGCGGCGCTCGGTGGCGAATATCTCGGCGAACCGGCCGTGGCCTCGGCGGCGTTTTTCGGCACCCAAGTCAGCCGTACCTATTGGCCACTGAAGATTCCACCGGTGGAGTGGGGCGGGCGCTTTATTCTCAAGCGGTTCGCGCAGTTGTCCGGCTCACGCCTCAAACGCGGTCCGGAAGACGAACCGATCGGCCTAGCCATCGAAAGCATGCGCTGGTACGGCTTGTTCGGCCGCTTCGGCGACAAGGACAAGGACTGGTGGGCCGGACTTGCCGAGGTTCAGCTGCCGGTGCTGGCCGTGACCGCAGCGGGCGATCATCAGGATCCGGCGTGGGCCTGCCGCAAGCTGTTCGAGCAGATCGGCTCCGAGCACAAGCAGTTCATCAATCTGGGGCGCGAGCAGGGCTTCTCGGATAATTTCGGCCATGTCGAAATGCTGGTGAGCAAAGCAGCGCAGGCTGAGGTGTGGCCGCTGGTGGCGCGCTGGTTGAACGATCAGCAGACGCCATTGCTGGCGCAGACGACGGATCTGGCCGCTGCAGTGTGAGGGGCGTTCCGTTCAGCCTGGCTTGCGGCTAAGATATGACGCATTGTGCGGTTCCGGTCATATTTCGTGACTGTTTAGCGATAACGTTTCAGCCGCGGTTCAGGTTCGCTCAGCGACCATGGCATGGACTAAGGTAAACAGCGACCGCCGGAACTCGTCTCATCAGAATGCGGCATCCTTGATCGTCTTCCTTGTTACAGGAGTTTTTCGATGGAACATTACCTTACGCCTGACCTGTGCGACGCCTACCCGGAGCTGGTGCAGGTGCTGGAACCGATGTTCAGCAATTTCGGCGGCCGGGATTCCTTCGGCGGCGAAATCGTGACCATCAAGTGCTTCGAAGACAATTCGCTGGTCAAGGAGCAGGCCGAACTCAATGGCAAGGGCAAGGTGTTGGTGGTTGATGGCGGCGGTTCGCTGCGCCGCGCCCTGCTGGGCGACATGATCGCCGCCAAGGCCGCGCAGAACGGCTGGGAAGGGTTGGTGATCTACGGTTGCATCCGTGACGTCGACGTCATCGCCCAGACCGATCTCGGCGTGCAGGCGCTGGCCAGCCACCCGATGAAAACCGACAAGCGCGGCATCGGCGACCTCAACGTTCCGGTGACTTTCGCCGGCGTGACGTTCCACCCAGGCCAATACATTTATGCGGACAACAACGGCGTGATCGTGTCGCCGAGCCCGCTGAAAATGCCTGAATAAGCTTTTCGACAAGGGATGCGGATGTTCGAGGAAGAAAACGCGCAATGGGGGCTGGTGCATGCCCTGGTGCTGGACGGCAAGGGCGGTGCGCGTTCGATAGCCCGGACTGAGCTCGACGATTTGCAGTTGCAGGCCCATGAAAGCCTGTGGCTGCACTGGGATCGCAGCCATCCGCAGACCCGTACCTGGCTGCGCAAATCCAGCGGGCTCAATGAATTCACCTGCGATCTGTTGCTGGAAGAGAATACCCGCCCGCGTCTTTTGCCATTACCCGACTCCGAGCTGCTGCTGTTTCTGCGCGGGGTCAATCTCAACCCCGGGGCCGAGCCGGAAGATATGGTCTCGGTGCGGATTTTCGCCGCCGCTCAGCGAGTGATTTCCCTGCGCTTGCGTCCGTTGCGAGCTACGGATGAGTTGCTGGCGCTGCTGGGTGAGGGCAAAGGGCCGAGAACTTCCTCGGAATTGATGCTGTATCTGGCGCAGTTCCTCACCAATAAAGTGCAGGATCTGGTCACTTGCCTGTCGGAAGTGGTCGATGAAGAAGAAGAAAAACTCGACGCCGACGAACGGTATACCCCCGAGCATGGGGCCATTTTGCACATCCGCCGCAGAGCGGCCGGGCTGAAGCGTTTTCTCGCCCCACAGCGGGATATTTTCGGACAGCTGACGCGGATAAAACTGCCGTGGTTCGTCGAAGACGACGCCGACTACTGGAACGAACTGAACAACAGCCTCACCCGTTATCTGGAAGAGCTCGAATTGACCCGAGAGCGCGTGGGGCTTGTGCTGGAGACCGAAGACCGGCGTTTGAGCGTGCACATGAACCGCACCATGTACCGCTTCGGCATCATTACTTGCATCTTTTTGCCGATGAGTTTCATCACCGGTCTGCTCGGGATAAATGTCGGCGGTATTCCTTTCGCCGAAAGCCCGTATGGTTTTCTTATTGCCTGTCTGACGGTGCTCGCCCTGGCGTTCGGCCAGTGGTGGTTGTTCCGTCGATTGCACTGGGTGTGAACATGACGCATGTGACCCGAGCAAATCTGCCCGCGTCTTTCACAGACATCACGAGAGGTGCGTATGCACGATCCGTTTGAACAGTCTTTGCGCGACATGCTCAACGCTTCGCCGTCCAGCCGCGACGACGATGCGTGCCTTGGCCGCGTACTCAAAACCGCCAACCGCCAGGTCGGCGCCGGTGATCTATTCAGCCTGCTGGGCCGCTGGCTGCCCGCGCTGATGATCGCCCTGAACAATGGCTCGGCGCATGTCTCGCCGGTTTCCCGTCTTCGTAAAACCACTGCTCGCACTGCTGATAAGGCTGATTGAATATGGAACTTGATCTCTGGACTCAGAGCCTCGTCACTGCAATGACTGCGTTGTGGACCAAAGTCGCTAATTTCATTCCGAACCTGTTCGGCGCACTGGTTGTGCTGCTGTTGGGTTTCGTCGTGGCCAAGCTGCTCGACACCTTGCTCTCCAAATTGCTCGCCAAACTGGGCCTCGATCGCCTGATGGGCGGCACCGGGCTGACCAAGCTGATGTCGCGCGCCGGGCTGCAAGTGCCGATCTCGACGCTGATCGGTAAAATCGTCTACTGGTTCGTTCTGCTGATTTTTCTGGTATCTGCGGCAGAATCCCTTGGCCTCGAGCGAGTTTCAGCTACGCTGGACATGCTGGCGTTGTATCTGCCGAAAGTATTCGGCGCCGCGCTGGTGCTGCTGGTCGGTGTCCTGCTGGCGCAACTGGCCAACGGGCTGGTTCGCGGCGCAGCAGAAGGCGTAGGCCTGGACTACGCTTCGGGGTTGGGACGGATCGCGCAGGGGCTGGTGATCATCATCAGCATCTCGGTTGCGATCAGCCAGCTCGAGGTCAAGACCGACCTGCTGAACCATGTGATTGTCATCGTATTGATTACCGTTGGTCTGGCAGTTGCGCTGGCCATGGGTTTGGGAAGCCGGGAAATCGCCGGTCAGATTCTTGCGGGAATCTATGTGCGTGAGCTGTATGAGGTTGGGCAACAAGTGCGTGTTGGCGAGGTCGAAGGCCAGATTGAAGAGATCGGCACGGTTAAAACCACATTGCTGACCGATGAGGGTGAGCTAGTCTCTCTCTCCAATCGGATCCTGCTGGAACAGCATGTGAGTAGCCGCTAAACCGGCAAACCCTGCTAATGTATGCCGCCGCAAAATGCCAGCCGAGGCTGGTTGTGGCGGACATTGACCTGACTGTCGGCACGACTTGTTTTGAATAAAGCCCAACCGCTATCCACGCGCTACGACCCCCGCGAGCTCTCTGATGAGGAGTTGGTCGCGCGCTCGCATACCGAGCTGTTTCACGTAACGCGCGCCTACGAAGAGTTGATGCGGCGTTACCAGCGAACATTATTTAACGTCTGCGCGAGATATCTTGGGAACGATCGCGACGCAGACGATGTCTGTCAGGAAGTGATGCTGAAGGTGCTGTACGGCCTGAAGAACTTCGAGGGGAAATCGAAGTTCAAAACCTGGCTTTACAGCATCACTTACAACGAATGCATCACGCAGTATCGGAAGGAACGGCGTAAGCGTCGCTTGATGGACGCTCTCAGTCTGGACCCTCTTGAAGAAGCGTCTGAAGAAAAGGCGCCGAAGCCGGAGGAGAAGGGTGGGCTTGATCGCTGGCTGGTGTATGTGAATCCGATTGACCGCGAAATTCTGGTGCTACGATTTGTCGCAGAGCTGGAGTTTCAGGAGATCGCAGACATCATGCACATGGGTTTGAGTGCGACAAAAATGCGTTACAAACGCGCTCTAGATAAATTGCGTGAGAAATTTGCAGGCATTGCTGAAACTTAGTTCAGCGCAAATATCTCTTACGTGTAGGCAAGTTCTGATAGACTTGCCGCCGAGTTGTCCCCCGGTTTGCGGGACTGCTTCACAATCACCAGATGGGGATTTAACGGATGAAACTGAAAAACACCTTGGGCTTGGCCATTGGTTCTCTGATTGCCGCCACTTCGTTCGGCGCTCTGGCACAAGGCCAAGGCGCAGTTGAAATCGAAGGCTTCGCTAAGAAAGAACAATTCGACAGCGCTCGTAACTTCAAGAACAACGGCAACCTGTTCGGCGGTTCGATCGGTTACTTCCTGACCGACGACGTTGAACTGCGTCTGGGCTACGACGAAGTGCACAACGTACGTGCCGACGATGGCAAGAACGTCAAAGGCGCTAACACCGCTCTGGACGCTCTGTACCACTTCAACAACCCAGGCGACATGATTCGTCCATACGTTTCGGCCGGTTTCTCTGACCAGAGCATCGACCAGAACGGTTCGAACGGTCGTAACCGTTCCACCTTCGCCAACGTTGGCGGCGGTGCCAAGCTGTACTTCACCGAGAACTTCTACGCCCGTGCCGGCGTTGAAGCTCAGTACAACATCGACCAGGGCGACACCGAGTGGGCTCCTAGCGTCGGTATCGGTGTGAACTTCGGTGGCGGCTCCAAGCCAGCTGCTGCTCCAGTTCCAGCACCTGCTGAAGTCTGCTCCGACAGCGACAACGATGGCGTTTGCGACAACGTTGACAAGTGCCCGGACACCCCAGCCAACGTAACCGTTGACGCTGATGGCTGCCCAGCAGTTGCTGAAGTTGTTCGTGTTGAGCTGGACGTGAAATTCGACTTCGACAAGTCGGTAGTCAAGCCAAACAGCTACGGCGACATCAAGAACCTGGCTGACTTCATGAAGCAGTACCCATCCACCACCACTACTGTTGAAGGTCACACTGACTCCGTCGGTCCTGACGCTTACAACCAGAAACTGTCCGAGCGTCGTGCAAACGCCGTTAAGCAAGTTCTGACCAACCAGTACGGTGTTGAATCGTCCCGCGTTCAGTCTGTTGGCTACGGCGAATCCCGCCCAGTTGCTGACAACAAAACTGACGCTGGCCGCGCTGTAAACCGTCGCGTAGAAGCGCAGGTTGAAGCTCAAGCTAAGTAATTAGCTGCCGCTGATGGAAAAGCCCGGCTCAGGCCGGGCTTTTCTTTGTCTGCGATTTGGCTACGGAGCTTAAAGCGCTGGCACGCCGTACGCCGTGTAGGAGCTGCCGCAGGCTGCGATCTTTTGCTCTTCAACAACTGCGGCAACAGCCGCCACCGCGCCAATCACCAGAATCGCCGGGCTCTTCAATTCAAACGCCGAGGCATCCTCAGCCATCGCAGTCAAATCACTGCGACACTCACGCTGATGCGCCAAAGAGGCGTTTTCGATCATCGCCACCGGCGTATCCGCCGCCATCCCTCCGGCCAGCAGCTGATCACGAATCTCGCCCAGCTTGGCCACCCCCATATAGATCACCAGCGTCGTCCCGCCTTGCGCCAGCGCCTGCCAGTTCAACTGGCTGTCATCCTGGGTGTGCGCAGTCACCAACGTTACTCCGCGCGCCACGCCCCGCAACGTCAGCGGAATATCGCACTGGGTCGCCCCGGCCAGACCGGCGGTGATGCCATTGACCAATTCCACTTCAACCCCGCGCTCGCGCAACCACTGCGCTTCTTCGCCACCGCGGCCGAAAATGCACGGATCGCCGCCCTTGAGCCGCACCACGCATTTGCCCTGGCGTGCGTAACGCAGCATCAGGCGATGAATGAATGCCTGCGGCGTCGAACGGCAGCCGCCGCGTTTGCCCACCGGGATAACCCGCGCAGCCGGGCAGTGCTCCAGCACCGCGTCGTTGACCAGATCATCGATCATCACCACATCGGCCTCGCGCAATGCGCGCACCGCTTTGAGCGTCAGCAACTCCGGATCGCCAGGGCCTGCGCCCACCAGCCAGACTTTCGCATTCATGGTGTTGTCCTCGTTAAATGACCGCGACCGGCCGCGCTTCGGCAACCAGCAGACGCTTGATTTCCGGCACGCAGGAACCGCATTGCGTACCGCATCGGAGATTGTTTTTCAGGCCCTGCAGATCCAGGCCCTGGCGAATGCCGGCGCAGACTGCGTTGAGGCTGACGTTTTCGCAATTGCACAAGGTCTTGTCGCTCGCAATGGCGCCGACAGCGCCCGGCGGCGTGCTCATCGGCGCGAGCAGCCAGCGCCGCAGTTGTTGGTCGGCGCGGCCCTCCAGCCACAGGCTCTGCAACCAATGTTGCGCGAGGGTTTCGCCGGCCAGGCGAATCGCAGTGATACGGCCGTTTTCGATGCGCACCCGCTTGCCGATAGCGCGACGCGGATCGTCATAGGCCAGAACTGGGCCATCCAGCAGTGACAGGCATTGGTCGATCTCGCCCAGCAGCTGTGGATCCGGCGCCTGGCCGTGTGCAGCGCGTATCAGCAGCGCTGGCCGCTCACGACCGACAAGGCTGAGGCTGACGTAGGAAAACGCCTCGCACAGCGGTCGTAGCGTCTCGAAATGCCGTTGAACATCACCCTCGATCAAGGCGAACAGCTGCCACGGCAGGTTGACTGCCTCCAGACGCACGCCGCTGTGCTTGAGCTCCGGTTGTTTGGACAGTGGATCAAACGCCGGCAAGGTCAGCGTGTTGACGCCGCCCTTGAGATAGCGATCGCCCCAGTGCATCGGCAGGAACGCCTGGCCCGGACGCACGCTGTCGTCGCTGCCGACCGCAACAATCACCGCGCCACGGCGGCTTTTCAGATTGACCAGATCGCCGGGCTGCAAGCGGTGCCGGCGCATTTCGTCCGGGTGCAGGCTCAGCACGGCTTCGCTGACGTGACCGAACAATTGCGCGGCGGTGCCGGTGCGGCTCATGCCGTGCCACTGGTCACGCAGGCGACCGGTGATCAAAGTCAGCGGGAAGCGCGCGTCGCGTTGTTCCTTGGCGGCGCGATACGGATCGGCAATGAACTGCGCGCGGCCATTGGCCGTAGGAAAAATGCCGTCGACGTACAAGCGTGGCGTGCCTTGGCGGGCGCCGGCAGGGAAGGGCCATTGCTGCGGGCCGAGCTCGTCGATCAAGGCATGACTGATCCCGGACAGATCCAGGTCTCGCCCACGGGTCAGCGCTTTGAATTCATCAAACAACTGCGAAGGTTGATCGAAAGCGAACAGGCTTGGCTGCTTGGGGCGCAGACGTTTCTCCAGACGCTGTGCGAAATCCACCGTGATTGCCCAGTCCGGCCGCGCTTCGCCCGGTGCGACAACCGCTTTGCGCACGTGGGAAATGCGCCGCTCGGAGTTGGTCACCGAACCTTCCTTCTCGCCCCAACTGGCGGCAGGCAACAGCAGGTCGGCAAACGCTGCGGTTTCGGTGGTGCGAAAGGCTTCCTGCAACACCACAAAAGGGCAGGCCTCAAGCGCTGCGCGGACTGCGCTCTGGTCTGGCATCGATTGCGCCGGATTGGTACAGGCAATCCACAAAGCCTTGATCTTGCCGCTTCTCACGCTTTTGAACAGCTCGATGGCGCTCAGGCCCGGCGCCTCGGGCAAGCTCTCCACGCCCCAATACGCCGCCACCTCGGCGCGATGCTCGGGGTTGGCGGCATCGCGGTGACCGGGCAGCAGATTCGACAGACTGCCGGTTTCCCGCCCGCCCATGGCGTTTGGCTGACCGGTCAGGGAGAAAGGTCCTGCACCGGGACGGCCAATTTGCCCGGTGGCCAGGTGCAGATTGATCAGCGCGCTGTTTTTTGCGCTGCCGGCGCTGGACTGATTCAGGCCCATGCACCACAGCGACAGGAAGCTCGGCGCAGTGCCAACCCATTCTGCGCATTGCTGCAGTTGTTCGATGCTGATGCCGCACAGCTGCGAAACCATCTGCGGGGTGTAATCGCGTACCAGCGTTTTAAGCTCGGCGAGGCCGTCGGTGTGCGCCTTGATGAAATCGCGATCGATCCAGTCTTCCCACAGCAGCAGATGCAAAATCCCATGGAACAACGCGACATCGGTGCCCGGAAGAATCGCCAGATGCAGGTCAGCCAAATCGCAGGTGTCGGTGCGACGTGGGTCGATCACGATGACTTTCATCTGCGGGCGACGGGATTTGGCTTCTTCAAGTCGACGGAAAAGTACCGGATGAGCGTAGGCCATGTTACTGCCGACGATCATCACGCAGTCGCTCAGCTCCAGATCCTCATAACTGCACGGCGGGGCATCGGCGCCGAGGCTGCGTTTGTAGCCGACCACCGCCGAGGACATGCACAGCCGCGAATTGCTGTCGATGTTGTTGGTGCCGACCAGCGCCCGCGCCAGCTTGTTGAAGGCGTAGTAGTCCTCGGTGAGCAACTGCCCGGAGATGTAGAACGCCACGCTGTCCGGGCCGTGTTCGGCGATGGTTTCGGCGAACACGTTGGTCGCGTGGTCGAGGGCGGTATCCCAGTCAGTACGGCTGCGCGCCAGGCCTTTGCCCAGGCGCAGTTCCGGGTACAAGGCGCGGGCGGCGACGTCGCCGGTCAGGTGCAGCGTCGAGCCTTTGCTGCACAGTTTGCCGAAGTTGGCCGGGTGCGCCGGATCGCCGCTGACGCCGAGGATGCGCTCGCCGTCATGCTCGATCAGTACGCCGCAGCCGACCCCGCAGTAGCAGCAGGTCGAGGCGGTCGTCTGGCGGTTCATCAGATGGCGTCCCGCAGGGCCAGTTGCACCCGGCCATTCTCGACCCGCGCCGGATGATGGTGCGCACAGCCGATGTCCGGCGCCTGGGCTTCGCCGGTTTCGAGGTCGATCTGCCAGTTGTGCAGCGGGCAGGCCACGCGCTTGCCATAGATCAGGCCCTGCGACAGCGGGCCGCCCTTGTGCGGGCAGCGGTCATCGAGGGCGAAAACCTCGTCGTCGCTTGTACGAAAAATCGCGATGTCACCTTTCGGCCCGGCAATGATCCGCGAACCGAGGGCGTTGATCTCTTCCAGCGCACAGATATCGAGCCAGTTCATGCCGGCACCTCCAGGTTTTTCACGGGGATAACGTCGAATTCTTTCTTCAGTTGCGGCTGCGCCAGGCGCTCTTTCCATGGGTCCTGTTCGAACGACAGGGAGAATTGCAGGCGCTCATTCAGGGCCTTGCGCCGCTCGGCTTCTTCGAGCACGTTCTTCTTGATGTGCTCCATGCCGACCCGTTGCAGGTAGTGCACGGTGCGCTCGAGGTAGAAGGCTTCTTCGCGGTAGAGCTGCAGAAACGCGCCGTTATATTCACGGACTTCTTCGGCAGTCTTGAGCTTGACGAAGAACTCGGCGACTTCGGTCTTGATCCCGCCGTTGCCACCGATGTACATCTCCCAGCCGGAGTCGACGCCGATAATTCCTACGTCCTTGATGCCCGCTTCCGAGCAGTTGCGTGGGCAACCGGACACCGCCAGCTTCACCTTGTGCGGCGACCACATGTTGAACAGGTCGTGCTCGAGTTCGATGCCCAGTTGCGTCGAGTTCTGCGTGCCGAAGCGGCAGAACTCGCTGCCAACGCAGGTTTTCACGGTGCGGATGGATTTGCCGTAGGCGTGGCCGGACGGCATGTCGAGGTCTTTCCAGACACCGGGCAGATCCTGCTTCTTGATCCCCAGCAAGTCGATGCGCTGACCGCCGGTGACCTTGACCATCGGCACGTTGTACTTGTCGGCCACATCGGCGATCCGCCGCAGTTCCGATGGGTTGGTCACGCCGCCCCACATGCGCGGCACCACCGAATAGGTGCCGTCCTTCTGGATGTTGGCGTGGGCGCGTTCGTTGATCAGACGCGATTGCGGGTCGTCCTTGGCCTCGCCCGGCCAGGTGGAAATCAGGTAGTAGTTGAGCGCCGGGCGACAGGTCGCGCAGCCATTGGGCGTGCGCCAGTTCAGGTAACTCATGGTCTCGGCGATGGTCAGCAGGTGTTCCTGGCGGATCGCCTGACGAATCTGCCCGTGGTTGAGGTCGCTGCAACCGCAGATGGCTTTTTCGCTTTTCGGTTTGACGTCGGCCGCGCCACCCACCGTATTGATCAGGATCTGTTCAACAAGGCCGGCGCACGAACCGCAGGAGCTGGCAGCCTTGGTGTGTTTCTTGACTTCATCGACGCTGAACAGGCCGTGTTCCTGAATCGCCTTGACGATGGTGCCCTTGCACACACCGTTGCAGCCACACACTTCGGCGCTGTCGGCCATGACCATGGCTTTGTCCTGGCCCTGATGTCCTACGTCGCCCAGAGCGTTTTCGCCGAACATGAGGTGATCGCGGATCTCACCAATGGCGTGATTCTCACGAATCTGCCGGAAATACCAACCGCCATCTGCTGTATCGCCGTACAGACACGCGCCGACCAGCACGTCATCCTTGATCACCAGTTTTTTGTACACGCCGCCGATCGGGTCGGAGAGGGTGATGGTCTCGGTGCCTTCGCCGCCCATGAAATCGCCGGCGGAGAACAGGTCGATGCCGGTGACTTTCAATTTGGTCGAAGTCACCGAGCCCTGATAGCGAGCGAAACCCAGTTGCGCGAGGTGGTTGGCGCAGACCTTGGCCTGTTCGAACAGCGGCGCAACCAGACCGTAGGCGATGCCGCGATGGCTGGCGCATTCGCCGATCGCGTAGATGCGCGGGTCGTAGGTTTGCAGGGTGTCGTTGACCAGAATCCCGCGATTGCACGGGATGCCGGCCTTTTCTGCCAGTTCGGTGTTGGGGCGGATGCCGGCGGCCATCACCACCAGGTCGGCAGGGATGATATCGCCGTTCTTGAACTGCACCGAGCCGACCCGGCCATTGCCGGCGTCGTGCAGGGCTTGGGTCTGTTCGCACAGGCGGAAATGCAGGCCACGGGATTCCAGCGCCGATTGCAGCAACTGGCCGCTGGTCTTGTCCAGTTGCCGCTCCAGCAGCCATTCGCCGAGGTGCACCACGGTCACGTGCATGCCTCGCAGCATCAGGCCATTGGCGGCTTCGAGGCCGAGCAGGCCGCCGCCGATGACCACGGCGTGCCTGTGGGTCCTGGCGGTGTCGATCATGGCCTGGGTGTCGGCGATGTCGCGATAACCGATCACACCCTGCAAGGTGTTGCCGGGGATTGGCAGGATGAACGGGGTCGAGCCGGTGGCGATCAGCAGGCGATCGTACTCGGCTTCGGTGCCGTCCTCGGCAATCACTCGGCGTTTGACCCGGTCGATCTCCACCACTTTGCGGTTGAGCAGCAACTTGATGTTGTTTTGCAGATACCAGTCGAGGTCGTTGAGCACGATCTCTTCGAAAGTCTGCTCGCCGGCCAGCACCGGCGACAGCAGGATGCGGTTGTAGTTGGTGTGCGGTTCGGCGCCGAAGACGGTGATGTCGTAGAGCTCGTCGCTCAGCTTGAGCAGTTCTTCCAGGGTACGCACCCCGGCCATGCCATTGCCGATCATCACCAGTTTGAGTTTTTTCATCAGGTTCTCCGGGAGCTGCGGCTGGCCTCTGGTGGGCCGTCGGGCCTTGCTCGACAAATTTTGCGCAAACAAAAAAAGGCGTCCCGCTAGTTGCCTAGCGAGGACGCCTTTGTCCTTGTCCCGTTCTCTCGGGAAGCGCAGCCTTCGTCGTTGAAGGTTGGGCTTTATGTATGGTGAAAAGGGTAATGCAGTGGTTGTGCCAACTTGGGTGGACGCGGATTTATTGGGGATTGGGGTTGTGACAGGAGGTTTTTTTGCACCGAATCGAGGCGTGTTGCTCGTTCGTGGCGCGTTAATTCTTGGGGTTATGCAGTGTGACGCCGAATGCCTTCGCGAGCAGGCTCGCTTCCACAAGGTGTCTGCGAACGACACAAATTCCCTGTGGGAGCGAGCCTGCTCGCGAATGGCGCGGCGCGGTTTAACTGTGAAACAACAAAACCAGCAGCACCACATTCCCCAGCAACGCCACCAACGCCATGGTCCGCCAGACCTTCAACGGCTCCCGCTCGAGTAAAGGCCGGGGCCGCACACTCAAACTTTGCCGCTCACCCTGTTCCAGCACCAGCAGCCACTCTTCAGCGGTTTCAAAGCGTTGCTGCGGATCGGCGGCGACGCCGCGTTCCAGACTTTGCGCCAGCCATTCCGGCAGGTCCGGGCGATAGCGACTGGCATTCACCGGTACGCCAAATCGGGGCCGCTGGAATGCTTCGATTTCGCCGTAGGGAAAATGCCCGGTGAGCAGGTAATAGAGAGTGACACCGACAGAATACAAATCCTGCTGTGCACTCGGTGGTTCGCCGCGAAACGCTTCCGGGGCGATGAAACTAGGCGTTCCCGGCAGGGTCGACGGCGCGTCCTCCGACAGTCCCGGGCAATAAGCCAAGCCGAAATCCAGCAGGCGCAGCTCGCCGTCATCCCCCAGCAACAGGTTTTGCGGCTTGATGTCGCGATGCAGAATTTGCCGTCGATGCAGCAACCCGACCGCGCGCAACAGGCGCTCGGCGATGTCCTGCCACTGCGCCAAAGGCAACGGGCCGCTGTGTTGAAACACGTCGGCCAGCGTCGTCCCGGCGTATTCGCGCATGACGTAATACAAATGTTGACGCTGAGTGCAGGCATGGATTTGCGGAAAATGCCGGCCGGCCACGCGCTTGAGGAACCATTCTTCCGACAGCAGCGCCTGCCCGGCTTGCGGATCGTCGGCCAGGCGCGTCGGCAAGGTCTTCAACAGCCAAGGCTGGCCCTGACTATCGAGCACGCGATACAGCAATGATTGCTGGCTCTGGCCGATGATGCCTTGCACCTGCCAGCCTTCAAACGCTTGCCCGGGTTTCAGCGTTGGCGGCAGTGGCCATTGCTGCAATTGCACCAGCGCATCGCCAATGCTCGCTTCGCCCAGCGCATCGACGCGCACCAGCAGGGCACTGGCGTTGTCCTGACTGCCGGCCAGATGCGCGGCGTTGACCAAGGTTTGCGCCGCGCTGGGCAGATCCGCTTGATCACGCAGAATCGCGGCGATCGCGGTATCGCCCAGGGTCGACCAGACGCCGTCGCTGAGCAGAACGAAGCTTTCGCCCTCACGCAGTTCGCCGTCGAGGAAATCCAGCACCAGATGTTGATCGAGCCCGAGCGCACGCTTGAGCACATGCTGCATGCCCGGTTGTTCCCAGACGTGATCCTCGCTGATGCGCTGCAAGCGCTCGGCGTGCCAGCGATAGACCCGGCAATCGCCGACGTGGGCGAGGGTGAAGCGTCGACCGCGCATCACCAGCGCGCTGACCGTGGTCAGCAGCGGTTGCCCACCGCCGTTGGCCTGCAGCCAGCGATTTTGCGCGAGCAGCAGGCGATCCAGCGCCTGGGCCACGCTCCAGGTTTCCGGCGTCGCGTAGTAGTCCAGCGCCAGCGCCTGCAAGGTCGAACGCGCGGCGAGGCCGCCATCGGCGCACTGGCTGACGCCGTCGGCGATGGCGAATAGAAAGCCCTTGCTCAGCGCCAGTGCCGGCGCCGGTGTCACCGAACGCAGGGCGTCCTGATTCTCCACGCGCGGGCCGGTGGCACTGGCTTCGGCGAAGCTCAGTTGCAGCGCCATTGGGGCCTCAGACCCGCGCCGCTGTCACCGCCGCCGAACCCCAGGTGGTTCTCCAGCGACGCTTGACGCCGTGCAGGCCAAACCACGCCAGCACACCGAGGCTGGCGAACAACCACAGCGCCAGTTGATAACTGCCGGTGCTTTGCTTGATCGCGCCCATTCCGGCCGCCAGAGCGAAGCCGCCGATCCCGCCGGCCATGCCGATCAGCCCGGTCATCACGCCGATCTCCAGACGAAAACGCTGCGGCACCAGTTGGAAAACCGCACCGTTGCCTGCGCCCAGGCCGAGCATGGTGCAAACGAAAAGCGCCAGCGCCGCGTAGGAACTTGGCAGGTTGAAGCCGACGGCGGCGATGCAGATGGCGGCGACGGTGTACATCGCCAGCAAAGTGCGGATGCCGCCGAAGCGATCGGCCAGCGCGCCACCCAACGGCCGCATCAAGCTGCCGCCGAACACGCAGGCAGCGGTGTAGTAGCCGGCGGTTACCGGGCTCAGACCGTATTGATCGTTGAAGTAACCGGGCAGGGCACTGGCCAGGCCGATGAAACCGCCGAAGGTGACGCTGTAGAAAAACATGAACCACCAGCTGTCGCGATCACCGAGGGCCTTGAAGTAGTCGGCCATGGCTTTCGGTTTTGGCCGCTGCGGGGCGTTTTTTGCCAACAAGGCGAACAACACCAAAGTCAGGATCAGCGGGATCAGGGCGAACCCGAAGACATTGCTCCAGCCGAAAGCAGCGGCAATCACTGGCGCCAGCAGCGCGGCGAACACGGTGCCGGAATTGCCCGCACCGGCGATGCCCATGGCTTTGCCCTGATGCTCTGGCGGGTACCACTGCGAGGCCAGCGGCAGGGCCACGGCGAACGACGCGCCGGCCATGCCGAGGAACAGGCCGAGGATCAGCGCTTGTTCATAAGTGTGGATACCCAGTTTCCAGGCGCCGAACAGTGCGCAGATGACGATGACCTGACCGATCAGCCCGGCGGTCTTCGGCGACAAGCGATCAGCGAGCATGCCCATGGCGAAGCGCAACACCGCGCCGGCGAGAATTGGCGTGGCAACGACGAGGCCGCGCTGCTGGGTGGTCAGGTGCAGGTCGGCGGCAATCTGCACCGCCAGCGGGCCGAGCAGGTACCAGACCATGAAGCTCAGGTCGAAATACAGGAAGGCCGCGAACAGGGTCGGGGTATGGCCGGATTTCCAGAAGCTTGAATTCATCGCGCACCTCGGCTGAAAAGAGTCTCGAAAGGAGTCATGCACAGCAGGTGGAGCGCCTCACGGCCGCACCACCGGCCCCGCTCTGTGGGGCCAAAACGCAAAAACGCCGCTACCTGGTTCGCCGAGGGGCGAACGGGGTGAGCGACGTCTTTGTCGTAGGTGGGGCAACCGCCGTTGGTTACCTGTGCGGTTTACTTAGCGAGATTTGTGCCAACAGCTGAAAAGCAAAAGCCCCTCACCCTAGCCCTCTCCCAGAGGGAGAGGGAACCGAGCGGGGGATGGCCGAATCATTTGCCGATCTGAACGATTTCGAGTGAATCCATAATCGACTCGGTCGTTCAGGTCGGCGGACAGCGCAAGACAACGCGGTCGGTCCCCTCTCCCTCCGGGAGAGGGCTAGGGTGAGGGGCTCTTGATTTGCAGCGAAAATTTCAGCCCAGCAACTCACTCATGGCAATGATCTGCTCCGCCACCTGAATCAGCTTCTGCTGGCGGCTCATGGCCTGGCGGCGCATCAGCGTATAGGCCTCTTCCTCGTTGCAGTCCTTCATCTTCATCAGCAAACCCTTGGCCAGCTCAATGCGCTTGCGCTCGGCCAGTTGCTGGTCACGGGCCTGCAATTGCGCGCGCAGGGCCTGGTCACTCTCGAAGCGCGCCATCGCCACGTCGAGAATCGGCTGCAACCGTTGTGCGTGAATGCCTTCGACGATGTAGGCACTGACCCCGGATTTGATCGCCTGACGCATCACCCCCGGGTCATGTTCGTCGGTAAACATCACGATCGGCCGGGGCTGGTCGCGGCTGACCAGCACCACTTGCTCCATGACATCGCGGCTCGGTGACTCGGTATCGATCAGGATCACGTCCGGGCGCACCGTTTCGACGCGCGCCGGCAGGTCGATGGTCAGGCCGGACTCGTCGATTACCTCGAAGCCGGCCTCGGTCAGCGCCGCTTTCAGGCGTCCGACTTTTTTCGCGGTGTCGTTGATCAGCAGAATGCGCAACATGTTCGCGGTCTCCTGTCAGCGCTGGGCGAGAAGCGGGGCGGTGTCGTTCAGGGCATGCAGTTTGAAACTGCGCGCATAGCCCGCCGGATCGCTGCCGTCCCAGACCTTGCCGTCGAGCAACTGGCTGCTGCGCAGGTCGGCGTGCGAAGCCGCAATACCGACAGCGCTGGCTGCCTCGCGATACAGATCCAGACGCTGAACCTGGCGGGCGACGGCCAGATAATCCGGATCCTCGCGCAACAGACCCCAGCGACGGAACTGGGTCATGAACCACATGCCGTCGGAAAGGTAGGGCAGATTGACCTCGCCATCGCCATGAAAACGCAGCGCATGCGGATCCTGCCAGCGATTGCCGAGGCCATCGGCGTAGTCACCCATAAAACGCGGCTCGATGCACGCGGCGGGGGTGTCGAGGTATTCGGTGGCGCTGAGCAATTGCGCGGTACTGCGGCGGTTTTCCGGGCTTTCTTCGATGAAGCGACTGGCCTCAAGAATGGCCATGACCAGCGCCCGCGCGGTGTTGGGGTATTGCTCGACGAATTCCCGGGTGCAGCCGAGGACTTTTTCCGGGTGATCGGGCCAGATGCTCTGGCTGGTCGCCAGGGTGAAGCCGAGATCCTGCTGCACGGCGCTGGCCGCCCACGGTTCGCCGACGCAAAAACCGTCGATGCGCCCGGCTTGCAGGTGCGCAACCATTTGCGGCGGCGGCACCACCACGCTGTCGACGTCCTGCAACGGATGAATGCCCTGGCTCGCCAGCCAGTAATAAAGCCACATCGCATGGGTGCCGGTGGGGAAGGTTTGGGCGAAGGTCAGTTTTGCGCGGCTTTGGTGCACACGCCGATCGAGCGCTTCAGGACTGTTCACGCCAGCCTGTTGCAAACCATGGGACAGGTTCAGGCTCTGGCCATTCTGGTTCAGGCCCATCAGCACTGCCATGTCGGTCGGGGCGACGCCGCCGATGCCCAGGTGCACCGCATAAATCAGTCCGTACAGGCTGTGCGCGGCATCCAGTTCGCCGCTGACCAGTTTGTCGCGCAGGTTGGCCCATGACGCCTGCCGCTTGAGGTTCAGGGTCAAGCCGTAGGGCTGGGCGAAGCCCTGAGTGGCGGCGACCACCACCGAGGCGCAGTCGCTCAGCGCCATGAAGCCGAGATCGATCGCGCCCTTTTCCGGCGCATCGCTGCCATTGACCCAGGCCAGAGGCCCCAAGGACGTTTCGTTCATACGCTACCTCAAAAAAAACGTCGTCCCGGATTCTGCGCAGGCAAAACCCGGGGACGACGCCATTGTCCTGGCCTGCGCGCCGTCATTGGCGGCAGACTGATGAGCGGGGTGGTGCAAGGCATATGCCAGTCGCCTGATTCGTACAGGCGCCTCGCGCCGGGGGACGATGCCCGGCTATAATCGCCGCCTCTTTTCGCCGCCCGAGTCATTGCCGCCCATGTACACCCTGGCCCGTCAGCTGTTGTTCAAACTTTCCCCGGAAACCTCCCACGATCTGTCGCTGGATCTGATCGGCGCGGGTGGACGTTTGGGCCTCAACGGCTTGCTGTGCAAGGCGCCGGCGAAAATGCCGGTGACCGTCATGGGGCTGGAGTTCCCGAACCCGGTGGGGCTGGCGGCAGGCCTGGACAAGAACGGCGCGGCTATCGATGGCTTTGCGCAACTGGGTTTCGGTTTTGTCGAAATCGGCACCGTGACCCCGCGTCCGCAGCCGGGTAACCCGAAACCACGAATCTTCCGCCTGCCGGAAGCCGAGGCGATCATCAACCGCATGGGCTTCAACAACCTTGGCGTGGATAACCTGCTGGCGCGGGTCGCTGCGGCGAAATACCAGGGCGTGCTGGGGATCAATATCGGCAAGAACTTCGACACACCGGTCGAGCGTGCGGTCGACGATTACCTGATCTGCCTGGACAAGGTCTACGCCCACGCCAGCTACGTCACCGTCAACGTCAGTTCGCCGAATACCCCGGGCTTGCGCAGCCTGCAGTTCGGTGACTCGCTCAAGCAATTGCTCGCGGATCTGGCCACCCGTCGCGCCGAACTGGCCCTGCGTCACGGCAAGCATGTGCCGCTGGCGATCAAGATCGCGCCGGACATGACCGACGAAGAGACTGCGCAGGTTGCCCAGGCATTGATCGAAACCGGCATGGACGCGGTCATCGCCACCAATACGACTTTGAGCCGTGTCGGTGTTGAAGGCATGGAGCATGGCGACGAGGCGGGCGGTCTGTCCGGCGCGCCAGTGCGTGAGAAGAGCACCCATACCGTGAAAGTGCTGGCGGGCGAATTGGCCGGGCGTTTGCCGATCATTGCCGCGGGCGGGATTACCGAGGGCAAGCACGCGGCGGAGAAGATCACGGCCGGTGCAAGCCTGGTGCAGATCTATTCGGGCTTCATCTACAAAGGCCCGGCGCTGATTCGTGAATCGGTGGATGCGATCGCCGCGTTGCGCTGAGGATTGCCGAGGCGTTGGGGGGCCTTTGTGGCGAGGGGATTTATCCCCGCTGGGCTGCCCAGCAGCCCCAAACCTTGCACATTGATATGCCAGTTAAATTGAAATTCCGACTTCGCGACTGCTGCGCAGCCGAGCGGGGATAAATCCCCTCGCCACGTGGAACCCGGTTAACCCTTTTTGCAGGCAATAAAAAGGGCTCCTCGAAGGAGCCCCTGGGCCGTAGCCCGCCGTCCGGGAAGGACGTGCGTGGTTAATTCGTTGCAAATTCAGATTGTCGTGTCGGAATAAATGCCCTGTGTCAGCCGACGGCGTGAAGTTCGTTGAGTCTGTGGATTCCCGCAGTGCCGGTCATACCGTCCCAGTTGTCGCCGCGTCCTTCTCGCCAGCCGTTGATCCAGGCTTGACGTACCGACGGTAGAGTAAATGGGCAAAGCTCACGGGATTTGCCACCAACGCCATATTGATATCCGCGCAAAAATGCTCTTTCCAACGGATCACGCTTAAGTCTTCTCATAGGGTGTTTCCCTCACTTGTTGACTGTAGTGTCGCGTTGACCTCAATTGAGGTCTGGCAGAAAAAACCTGCCATCGTGCGGCTCGCTGCCGGCGTGGCGAGCCAAGGTGTTGACGCCGTTGCGACGTCAACCTGTGCTCAGTTCTAACCAATGAGTCACACCGAGGGAATGATCGTTTTGTCATAAGCACGTAACGTAAAGGATGCTATGGCGATAAGTAACCGCGTATTTATTCAACGTTCATTGCGCAAACCCCGGTATGATCGGCGCCCCGCTGGCTCAGGGGGTTAATCCTTTAGTGAGAATGACCCACGTTTGCGCTTGGGTAATATTCGACGAAGGGTCGCTTTCAGTCTTTTTGTTGCACCAACTTTTTTATCTGTCCCGGCATCTAAGCTCTTTTAACCCGAGCAGCGGGGATGGAACGGCACACCTTCGTGCCACGCGGGCGCTCTTTCAGAAAAGCGCCTGATTGAAAACCGGGTCGGCAATGCGTTGCCGGCCCACTAGCCAAAGGCTCTGGAATTACCATGTCCGATCGTTTCGAACTCTTCCTCACTTGCCCCAAAGGCCTTGAAGGCCTGCTCATCGAGGAAGCCGTCGGGCTTGGCCTTGAAGAAGCGCGCGAGCACACCTCCGCCGTGCGTGGCATGGCGACCATGGAAACCGCCTATCGCCTGTGCCTCTGGTCGCGTCTGGCCAACCGTGTGTTGCTGGTGCTCAAGCGTTTCCCGATGAAGGACGCCGAAGACCTCTACCACGGCGTGCTCGACATCGACTGGCAGGATCACATGCTCAGCGACGGCACCCTGGCCGTCGAATTCAGCGGCCACGGCTCGGGCATCGACAACACCCACTTCGGCGCGCTGAAAGTCAAAGACGCCATCGTCGACAAACTGCGCACGCCGCAGGGCGATCGTCCATCCATCGACAAACTCAACCCGGACCTGCGCATTCACCTGCGTCTGGATCGCGGCGAAGCGATTCTGTCCCTCGACCTGTCCGGCCACAGCCTGCACCAGCGCGGCTATCGCTTGCAGCAGGGTGCGGCGCCGCTGAAGGAAAACCTCGCCGCCGCCATCCTCATCCGTTCCGGCTGGCCGCGTATTGCTGCCGAGGGCGGCGCGCTGGCTGACCCGATGTGCGGTGTCGGTACGTTCCTCGTTGAAGCGGCGATGATCGCCGCCGACATGGCGCCGAACCTGCGTCGCGAGCAGTGGGGCTTTACCGCGTGGCTCGGTCACGTGCCGGCACTGTGGAAAAAACTGCACGAAGAAGCCGTCGAGCGCGCCGCTGCCGGTCTGGCCAAACCGCCGCTGTGGATTCGTGGTTACGAAGCCGATCCACGACTGATTCAGCCAGGCCGCAACAACGTTGAACGTGCCGGCCTCAGTGAGTGGATCAAGATTTATCAGGGCGAAGTGGCGACGTTCGAGCCGCGCCCGGATCAGAACCAGAAAGGTCTGGTGATCTGCAACCCGCCGTACGGCGAGCGTCTCGGTGACGAAGCCAGCCTGCTGTATCTCTACCAGAATCTTGGCGAGCGTCTGCGTCAGGCCTGCCTGAACTGGGAAGCGGCGGTGTTCACCGGCGCCCCGGACCTGGGCAAGCGCATGGGCATTCGCAGCCATAAACAGTATTCGTTCTGGAACGGCGCGCTGCCGTGCAAACTGCTGCTGATCAAGGTTCTGCCGGATCAGTTCGTCACTGGCGAACGTCGCACTCCGGAACAGCGTCAGGCCGAGCGCGAGCAAGCGGCTTACGACCAGACCCCGGACGAGCCGCAAGAGCGCAAGTTCAACAAGAACGGCAACCCGATTAAGCCGACGCCAGCCCCGGCGCCAGTGATCGAGCAGCCGCGCCTGAGCGAAGGCGGGCAGATGTTTGCCAATCGCTTGCAGAAAAATCTCAAGGCGATGGGCAAGTGGGTCAAGCGCGAAGGCATTGATTGCTACCGCGTTTACGATGCCGACATGCCGGAATACGCGATGGCCATCGACCTGTACCAGGACTGGGTGCACGTTCAGGAATACGCCGCGCCGAAATCCATCGACCCGGAAAAAGCCTCCGCGCGCATGTTCGATGCGCTGGCGGCCATTCCGCAGGCGTTGAACGTCGACAAGAACCGCGTGGTGGTCAAGCGCCGCGAGCGGCAGAGCGGCACCAAGCAGTACGAGCGTCAGGCGGCGCAGGGCAAGTTCGTCGAGGTCAATGAGGGCGGGGTGAAGTTGCTGGTCAACCTCACCGACTACCTCGACACCGGCCTGTTCCTCGATCACCGGCCGATGCGCATGCGCATTCAGAAAGAGGCGGCCGGCAAGCGCTTCCTCAATCTGTTCTGCTACACCGCGACCGCCAGCGTGCACGCGGCCAAGGGCGGCGCGCGCAGCACCACCAGCGTCGACCTGTCGAAAACCTATCTGGACTGGGCGCGCCGCAACCTGTCGCTGAACGGCTTCTCGGACAAGAACCGTCTGGAGCAGGGCGATGTGATGGCGTGGCTGGAAAGCAGCCGCGACGAGTACGACCTGATCTTCATCGACCCGCCGACGTTCTCCAACTCCAAGCGCATGGAAGGCATCTTCGACGTGCAGCGCGATCAGGTGCAGTTGATCGACTTGGCCATGGCACGTCTGGCACCGGGTGGCGTGCTGTATTTCTCCAACAACTTCCGCAAGTTCCAGTTGGAGGAAAACCTCGCCGAGCGTTATGCGGTCGAGGAAATCAGCGCGCAGACCATTGATCCGGATTTCGCGCGCAATACCAAGATCCACCGCGCCTGGAAAATCACGGCTCGTTGACGCTTTCACTGGTTGGATCCACAGAGCGTTGATTTTTAACGGCTCGGTGGATCCAGCGGTGCTAGCTAAATTAGTGGCTAATAGCTATAACTCACACACCGCCAATGGGGTTTTTCCCGGGAATCTGGCGGAGTGAGTCGTGCTTATGCCGTTGCACCCCGTGCGCCCGAAAATCCTCGGTTTCATCAGTGAAGACGTCTCAGCCTGGCTGGTCGCTTTGCTGGTGTTGCTTGCCGGCGGGATTCTCACCGGGCTGCTCGCATGGGGCACTTTCAACCAGTTTCAGCAACAATCGCGTCAGCGTTTCCAACTGCTGGCCAACGAACGCTACAGCCGCATCGCCGAACGTTTTCAAGACCAGGAGCAACGTCTCGATAGTCTGCGGCGGTTCTTCGCCAACTCCGAATCAGTGTCCCGCACCGAATTCGACGGGTACTCTCGACCCTTATTGCTGCGCACCCAAGCCTATACCTACGCGCCGCGAGTCAGCGGTGCCGAACGGACCGCGTTCGAACAGCAGGTGCGTGATGAGGGCCTGAGCGAGTTCACCATTCGCGAACTGGACGCCAAAGGCGAATTGCAACTGGCGCCGCCGCGCGACGAATACGTGCCGGTGCTCTACACGCAAACCCAAAGCCGACTGGCGCCACCGCTGGGCTACGACTTGCTCGCCCAACCCTTGCGCCGCGAAACCCTGCAACGCGCCGACCAGCTCGGCAGCATGGCAGTGTCGCAACCGATGCATCTGGTCGGGATCGAGCCGTCATACGCGCGTGGGGTGTTGCTACTGGCGCCGGTCAGTCGCCCGGGCGGGTCACAGCCGTTCGGCTATGTGATGGCGGTGATCAGCATGCGCCAGTTGCTCGCCGACGGGCTGCCCGATGCCCTGCACGATTATTTGTCGGTGCGCATTCTCGACCTGTCGACCCAAGGGCAGCACGAGGCGTTGTTCGAATCGACCAACGAAGCGGTGCCCGGCGATCTGGCGGCGACGCGCTTGCTGCGCATGGCCGATCATGACTATCAGGTCGATATCCTGCCAAGCTACGCGTTCATGCAGGCCAACCATTCTTCGGTGGGCAGTGTGATCATTCTGGGCGGCTTGCTCAGCGCGCTGCTCAGTGCCTTGCTTTACGTACTGGTCAGCCAGCGTCAGCGCGCAGTGCGCCTGGTCGAGGTGCGCACCCAGGAGTTGCATGAACGCGAGCAGGAACTGCGCGGCACCCACGGTCAACTGCGCGGCGTGCTGAATGCCGCCACTCAGGTCGCGATCATTGCCACCGACCTGCGCGGCGTGATCAACACTTTCAATCCCGGTGCCGAGCAAATGCTCGGCTACAGCAGTGCCGAAGTCGTTGGGCGGATGACCCTGGAAAACCTGCATTTGCCCCGCGAGCTGGCAGCGCGTTCGGCGGAGCTGAGCGCGCGTTACGGCAAAAGTATTCCGACTTGCCACGCGATGCTGGTCGAGGGCGGCGAAGTCGGTGGCCATGAAGCACGCGAATGGACCCTGGTGCGCAGCGATGGCAGCCACCTGCCGGTGAACATGCTCGCCACCCCGGTGCTTGACGAGCAAGGCCTGTGGGTCGGTCATCTGGCGATCTGCATCGACATCACCGAGCGCAAACGCGTGCACGAAGTGCTGGCAGCACGCGACACATTGCTGAAGAAGCTCAGCGCCCATGTTCCCGGTGGCATCTACCAATTCAAAATGGAATTCGACGGACGCTTCAGCGTGATCTACGCCAGCGATGGCATCCGCGACATCTACGAGCTGGAGCCGGATGTGCTGCTGCTCGACTCCGAGGCGATCTTCAGTCGTATCCACCCGCAGGATGCGATTCGCGTGCGCAGCTCGATCCGCGAATCGGCGGAAAATCTCAGCCCATGGCGCGAGGAGTATCGCGTGCAACTGCCCGAGCGCGGTCTGCGCTGGGTGCGCGGCGAGGCGACGCCGGAAGAGCTGCCGGGCGGCGGGGTGCTGTGGCACGGTTATATCTCGGATATCTCCGATCTCAAGCGCGTGGAAGAAGAATTGCGCGCGTTGTCGATCACCGACTCGCTGACCGGCATTCACAACCGCCGCTATTTCCAGGAACGCCTGACCACCGAAATGGCCCGGGTCGAGCGTGGCGGCGGCGAGTTGTCGGTGATCATGCTCGACATCGACCACTTCAAGCGCATCAATGATCAGTTCGGCCACGCCGTCGGCGACCGCGTGCTGCAGGCAGTCTGCGAGCGGATCGGCCATCGCCTGCGCCGCACCGACGTGTTCTGCCGTTTGGGCGGTGAAGAGTTCATGGTGCTGTGCCCGGATATCGACGGTGAACACGCCTACATGCTGGCGATGGAGTTGTGGGAAGGTTTGCGCAGCGCGCCGGTGGACGTGGTCGGCTTGGTCACCGCGAGTTTCGGCATCGCCAGCTGGCGCCCGGGGGAGGGCGCAGATGCGTTGTTGCTGCGCGCTGATTCAGGGGTTTACGCAGCGAAGCAGAATGGCCGGGATCGGGTTGAGCGGGAGATGAGCTGATTCGAACCTGGCACCTGACCCTGTGGGGCAGATGGGGCCTTGCGCTGATTTCTTGTGGGAGCGAGCCTGCTCGCGAAAGCGGTGTGGCAGCCACTGAACAAGCTGACTGAACCGACGTCTTCGCGAGCAGGCTCGCTCCCACAATTGAATCTGCCGCGCTTACAGCACCGAAGCGGTCTGCGGCAGTTTCGGCTGTTTGTACAGATCCAGCAGCACCTGATCGAGTACCGACGAGGCGCCGAACGGGGCCTTGTCGTTGAGGATCGCTACCACCGCCCAGGTATTGCCATTCACATCACGGCTGAAACCGGCGATTGCGCGCACGGTGTTCAGGGTGCCGGTCTTGACGTGGGCTTCGCCGCGCATTGCCGTGGTTTTCAGGCGTTTGCGCATGGTGCCGTCGGTGCCGGCAATCGGCAGCGAACTGATGTATTCGGCGGCGTACGGGCTGTGCCAGGCGGCCTGCAGCATGTTGGCCATCTCACGCGCGCTGACCCGCTCGGCCCGCGACAAACCAGAGCCATTCTCCATCACCAGATGCGGCGCGGTGATGCCTTTCTTCGCCAGCCACTGACGCACCACGCGTTGCGCAGCCCGGGCGTCATCACCGTCGGCATCGTTGCGGAAACGCTGGCCAAGGCTGAGGAACAGCTGCTGGGCCATGGTGTTGTTACTGTATTTGTTGATGTCGCGGATGATCTCGGCCAGATCCGGCGAGTACGCGCGGGCGAGCAGTTTGGCGCTGCTCGGCGTCGGTGCCAGACGATCCTTGCCCTGGATGCTGCCACCCAGTTCCTTCCAGATCGCCCGCACAGCGCCGGCGGTGTAGGTCGCGTGGTCGAGCAGCGACAGGTAAGTCTGCGAGCTGCAGCCTTCGCCCAACTGGCCGCCGACGGTTACGGTCACACTGCCATCGGCCTGCGGCACCGGGTTGTAGCGCACGCCGCCGGTGCATTGCTTGGACGGCAGCGCCTTGACAGTGTTTTCGATACGAATGCTGGCAATCGGCGGCTCAACCGAAATCAGTACGCGGCCACCGTCATTGCGCGCGACGAAGCGCAGGGCCTTGAGGTTGACCAGCAATGAGTCGGGCTTGACCAGGAACGGCTTGTTGTCGTCGTTGCCGTCATCGTTGAATTCCGGCAATTGCGGCTGCACGAAGAAATTGCGGTCGAGGATCAGGTCACCGGTAATCTGGGTCACGCCATTGGCGCGCAGGTCGCGCATCAACAGCCAGAGTTTCTCCATGTTCAGCTTCGGGTCACCGCCGCCCTTGAGGTAGAGGTTGCCGTTGAGAATGCCGCCGCTCAGGTCGCCGTCGGTGTAGAACTCGGTTTTCCACTGATGGTTGGGGCCGAGCATTTCCAGCGCCGCGTAGGTGGTGACCAGTTTCATTGTCGAGGCCGGATTGACCGAGACGTCGGCGTTGAACACGGTCGGCGTGCCCGGACCGTCGAGCGGCACCATCACCAGCGACAGCGCAGTGGGCTGCAACTTGCTGGCCTTGAGGGCTTTTTCGACGTTCGGGGTGAGGGAAGTGTTGATGGTGGCAGCGGAGACAGGCAGGGCCAGAGGCAGAAGAAGGCCGGCGAGAAACAGTGGACGCAACGATTTGATCATATGCAATAAAACCCTGCAAAAGAGGGGAAAAAAGACGAGGACATGGATGAAAAGGCCCTCAGTGGTCATGAAAGTGTCGGCATTATGCCCCAAGCTGTAACAGCTTGTGCCGTGTCAGGCCCGGCCAATCGCTTATTTTTTTACAGGCGGTCGGCCGCAGCGACCAGAGAGTCGGGCAATCGCCGGCTTAAACTGGTAAAGTGCCGGCCGTTATTACTTAAGAGGATTGTTCCAATGGCGACTAACCGTTCCCAGCGTCTGCGCAAAAAACTGTGCGTTGATGAATTTCAAGAGCTGGGTTTCGAACTGAACCTGGACTTCAAAGAAGACTTGTCCGAAGAAGCCATTGACGCTTTCCTCGAAGCATTCATCAAAGAAGCCATGGAAGCCAACGGTCTGGGTTATGTTGGCGGCGACGACTTCGGTCTGGTGTGCCTGCAGAAGCGTGGCTCGGTCAACGAAGAGCAGCGCGCTGCCGTTGAAGCCTGGCTGAAAAACCGCTCCGAGCTGACCAAGTACGAAGTCAGCCCGCTGCTGGACGTGTGGTATCCGGAAAAGCCGATCAACGCGGCCAAGTGATACTGAAAAAACGGCGACCTTCGGGTCGCCGTTTTTTTTCGTCTGGGGTTTGGGTGGTACGGCTTGGGTTTGGTGGTGGATTCGCCCCTCACCCCAGCCCTCTCCCCGAGGAGAGGGAGCCGACTTGCGGGCTTTTCAAAACCTGAGTTCGACTCGATATCCCACGTCGGCGTATGTCTTCCAGACACCTCGGTCAGTCCCCTCTCCCTTTGGGAGAGGGCTAGGGTGAGGGGCTTTTGATCTTTTGCCTTAAGCTTTGCGCCAATTGAGGAACAGCAAGGTCAGCACCCCCGCAACAATCCCCCAAAACGCCGAACCAATGGAAAACAGCGTCAGCCCCGACGCCGTGACCATGAAGGTGATCAACGCCGCTTCCCGTTCCTTCACCTCGCTCATGGCAATGCTCAAGCCATTGATGATCGAGCCGAACAGCGCCAGCGCGGCAATCGACAGCACCAGTTCTTTCGGCAACGCCGCAAACAATGCCGCCAACGTCGCGCCGAACACCCCGGCAATCCCGTAGAACACCCCGCACCACACCGCTGCGGTGTAGCGCTTGTTGCGATCTTCGTGGGCATGCGGGCCGGTGCAGATCGCCGCGCTGATCGCTGCGAGGTTGATGCCGTGGGAGCCGAACGGCGCCAACAGCAGCGAGGCAATGCCGGTGGTGGTGATCAGTGGCGAGGCCGGGACGTTATAGCCATCGGCGCGGAGCACGGCGATGCCGGGCATGTTCTGCGAGGTCATCGCCACCACGAACAGCGGAATGCCGATGCTGATGGTCGCCGCCAGTGAAAAGTGCGGGGTGGTCCAGACTGGCGTGGCAACTTCCAGATGAAACGCACTGAAATCCAGCAGCCCCATGAAGCCCGACAGCGCGGTGCCGATCAGCAGCGCCGCGAGCACGGCATAGCGTGGCGACAGGCGCTTGACCAGCAGATAAGTGAAGAACATTCCCAGCACCAGACCGGTACGGTGTTGCGCGGCGACGAAGATTTCGCTGCCGATCTTGAACAGAATCCCTGCCAGCAAGGCCGCCGCCAAAGAGGCCGGGATCTTTTTTACCAGCCGTTCGAAGCTGCCGGTCAGGCCGCAGATCGTCACCAGCACCGCGCAGGTGACATAGGCGCCGATTGCCTCGCCATAACTGACACCGCCCAGGCTGGTGATCAGCAACGCCGCGCCGGGGGTCGACCAGGCGATGGTGATCGGTGTGCGATAGCGCAGCGACAGGCCGATCGAACACACTGCCATGCCGATAGAAATTGCCCAGATCCACGAAGAAATCTGCCCGCTGCTCAGGCCGGCCGCTTGCCCGGCCTGGAACATCAGCACCAGCGAACTGGTGTAGCCGGTCATCATCGCGATGAAACCGGCGACGATGGCGGAAGGCGAGGTGTCGGCCAGAGGGCGCAAGCGGGCGTGGGTGGCGTCGGTCATGACGGCGGTGTTCCTTATACCAATGGAGATGTCCGCCACAACACATCACCTCTGTGGGAGCGAGCCTGCTCGCGAAAGCGGTAGGTCAGTCAACATTCATAGTGAATGTGGAATGGCTTTCGCGAGCAGGCTCGCTCCCACGGGAGGATTGCGGTCATGCAGCGGATTCTGCGATCAAGCCTAAACTCAAACGTAACCCAACGTTGCAATACAGCCGCAGGCGCAAACAGCCGTACAGTCGTGTTGCCACCATTCATTGTGTACAATCGCGCTGTTTTTTACGCGATACTTGCCAGCGACCTACTGTGCCGTATTACAGTCACGGTCTATTCGCCGCAGTTTTCCCGACTCGAGTGCCCATGAACGAACAGTTGCAACCCCTCAAGAAACAACCGCGAGCAGGCAAAGCCGGCCGCAGCGGAACCCAGGACGATATTGTCTACGCGCATATCTTCGAGGCCATCCTCGAACAGCGCCTGGCGCCCGGTACCAAGTTGAGCGAAGAAGCGCTGGGGGAAATCTTCGGGGTCAGCCGCACCATCATTCGCCGCGCGCTGTCGCGTCTGGCCCATGAAGGCGTGGTGCTGTTGCGGCCCAATCGTGGTGCCGTGGTCGCCAGCCCGAGCGTTGAAGAGGCGCGTCAGGTGTTTCTCGCCCGGCGTCTGGTCGAGCGGGCGATCACTGAACTGGCGGTGCAACATGCCACTGCCGAGCAGATCGCCGAACTGCGGCAGATGGTCAACGACGAGCGCGACAGTTTCTCCCGTGGCGATCGTGGTGCCGGTATTCGTCTGTCGGGCGAATTCCACCTGAAACTGGCGGAAGCGGCGATGAACGCACCGTTGATCAGCTTCCAGCGCAGCCTGGTGTCGCAGACTTCGCTGATCATCGCCCAGTACGAAAGCGGCAACCGCTCGCATTGCTCTTACGACGAACACACCCAGTTGATCGACGCCATCGAAAAGCGCGACGGCGAACTGGCGGTGAACCTGATGATGCATCACATGGATCACATCGACAGCAAGCTCAACCTCGACGAGGAAGGCGCGTCGGATGATCTGCATGCGGTATTCTCGCATTTGTTGCAGACCAAGAAGCCGGGGCGCCCAGCGGCCAAGCTCTAAGCTGAGACCGAGTCGCGGCTTTCGCGAGCAGGCTCGCTCCCACAGGGGAATGCATTTCAAAGGTGGGAGCGAGCCTGCTCGCGAAGACAACCTGACCGGCAACAAAAATCCCCCGGGGTAAACACCACCGGGGGATTTTTTATGCCTCGGGAAAACCTACCGCTGATGCACCAGCGCTCCCGCAGCGTAAGTCTGCTGCACCGTGCGGTCATCCCCCAGCGTCATCAGTACAAACAACGTCTCGGCAATGTTATTGGACTGCTTCAAGCGATAACTCAGCAGCGGCGTGGCGTTGTAATCCAGCACCAGGAAGTCGGCATCGGAGCCAGGTTGCAGGTTGCCGATCTTGTCTTCCAGGCGCAGCGCCCGCGCACCCCCGAGGGTCGCCAGATACAGCGACTTGAACGGGCTCAACCGCGCACCCTGCAATTGCATGACCTTGTAGGCTTCGTTGAGGGTTTGCAGCAGGGAGAAACTGGTACCGCCGCCGACGTCGGTGCCGAGGCCGACATTGAGCTTGTGCTTTTCCGCCATCGGCAGGTTGAACAGGCCGCTGCCGAGGAACAGGTTCGAGGTCGGGCAGAACGAGATCGCCGAGCCGGTTTCCGCCAGTCGCGCGCATTCTTCGTCACACAGGTGCACGCCGTGGGCGAATACCGAGCGTTCGCCAAGCAACTGGTAGTGATCGTAGACGTCGAGGTAACCCTTGCGCTCCGGGAACAGCTCTTTGACCCACTCGATTTCCTTGAGGTTTTCGCTGATGTGGGTCTGCATATACAGATCCGGGTATTCCGTCAGCAATTGCCCGGCCAGGGTCAGTTGTTCCGGGGTGCTGGTGGGGGCGAAACGCGGCGTCACCGCATAGTGCAAGCGACCCTTGCCGTGCCAGCGCTCGATCAGCGCCTTGCTGTCGACGTAGCTGGATTCGGCGGTATCGACCAGATAGTCCGGGGCATTGCGGTCCATCATCACCTTGCCGGCGATCATGCGCAGATCAAGCTTCTCGGCGGCCTCGAAAAACGAATTCACCGATTGCGGATGCACGCTGCCGAACACCAGCGCCGTGGTGGTGCCGTTGCGCAGCAGTTCCTTGATGAAAATATCGGCCACTTCGTCGGCGTGAGCCTTGTCGTCAAACTGGCTTTCGCAGGGAAAGGTGTAGGTGTTCAGCCAGTCGAGCAGTTGCTCGCCGTAGGAGCCGACCATGCCGGTTTGCGGCAGGTGAATGTGCGTGTCGATAAAGCCCGGTGTGATCAGCGCATCCTGATAATGGTTGATCTCGATATCTGCCGGCAGGGTTGGCAGCAGTTCGCTGGCGTGGCCGAGGGCACTGATCTTGCCGTCGTCGACCACCAGCAGGCCGTCCTCGAAATATTCATAAGAGGCTTCGATGCCGACTTCGGCAGGGTCGGCAATGCTGTGCAGGATGGCGGCGCGGTAGGCTTTGCGAGTCAGAGGCATGAGGTTTCTCTAATCAGTTTGAGGCTTTGAGTTTGGCGGACTGGCTGCGGCGCGAGGCGGGCAGCAGTCGGGCAATCGGTTCGGCGCGGGCGCTGTGCTGGCCGAAATTGGCGTTGTAAGTGGCGATGATTTCGCCGGCGATGGAGATGGCGATTTCCACAGGCAGTTTGCCTTTGACTTCGCCGATGCCCATCGGGCAGCGCATGCGCTGCACCACGCTCGGGTCGAAACCACGATCACGCAGACGGTGTTCGAATTTGGCGCGTTTGGTTTTCGAGCCGATCAGGCCGAACCAAGTGAAATCGTTACGCTTGAGAATCGCCGCGGTCAGCTCCAGATCGAGCTGATGGTTGTGGGTCATGACGATGCAGTAGCTGCCGGCGGGCAGATCATCGACTTCGTCCACCGGCTCTTCGCTGACGATTTTACGCACGCCGTGGGGAATGTGTTCGGGGAACTCCGCCTCGCGCGAATCGATCCAGCGCACCCGGCAGGGCAGGCTAGCCAGCAGCGGCACGAGGGCGCGCCCGACATGGCCGGCACCGAATACGGCAATCTGTGCCTGCACCTGGCCCATGGGTTCGAACAGCAACACCGTGGCGCCACCGCAGCATTGGCCGAGGCTGGCGCCGAGGCTGAAGCGCTCCAGATGGGTGTCCTGCTTACCGCTGGCGAGCATCTCGCGGGCGATCTGCATGGCTTTGAATTCCAGATGCCCGCCACCAATGGTGTCGAACAGGCGGTCGGCACTGACGACCATTTTCGAGCCGGCGTTGCGTGGCGTCGAGCCAAGTTCTTCGATGATCGTCACCAGCACACAGGGTTCGCCCTGGTTCTGCAGGTCGGCGAGGGCGTCGATCCAGTTGTACATGTTCACCTCGACATCTTCGTTGTCTGTGCCGGCCTCTTCGCGAGCAGGCTCGCTCCCACATTGGCAATGCATTCCAAATGTGGGAGCGAGCCTGCTCGCGAATGGCCGCGCCTCGGTCCTAAAGCGGAGCCAGCTCGGTTTCAGCTTCGACAGCCTTCACCGCTTTGAGCTGGCGCATCTGCTCACAGCCCCACAACACCCGCTCCGGCGTGGCCGGCGCATCGATCTTCGGCTGATGCTGATAATCACCGAGACTCGCCACCGCGTCCTTGATCGCGCACCACGCGGCGATGCCGAGCATGAACGGCGGTTCACCGACAGCTTTGGAATGGAACACCGTGTCTTCCGGGTTCTTGCGGTTTTCCACCAGTTTCACCCGCAGATCCAGCGGCATGTCCGCCACCGCCGGGATCTTGTAGCTGGCCGGGCCGTTGGTCATCAGCTTGCCCTTGTTGTTCCAGACCAGCTCTTCCATGGTCAGCCAGCCCATGCCCTGGACGAAACCGCCCTCGACCTGACCGATGTCGATCGACGGGTTCAGCGAGGCGCCGACGTCATGCAGGATGTCGGTGCGCAGCATCTTGTACTCGCCGGTCAGGGTGTCGACGATCACTTCGCAGCAGGCTGCGCCGAAAGCGAAGTAGTAGAACGGACGGCCCCGCGCCTGACTGCGGTCGTAGTAGATTTTCGGAGTCTTGTAGAAGCCGGTGCTCGACAGCGAGACCTGATTGAAATACGCCTGCTGGATCAGCGCTTCGAAGGTCAGGATCTGCTCGCGCACCCGCACGTGGCCATTGCGGAATTCGACGTCTTCTTCGCTGACCTTGTAGTGCCGCGCGGCGAACTCGACCAAGCGTTGCTTGATGGTCTGTGCTGCGTTCTGCGCGGCTTTGCCGTTCAGGTCAGCGCCGCTGGAGGCAGCGGTCGGCGAGGTGTTTGGCACCTTGTCGGTGTTGGTCGCGGTGATCTGCACACGGTCGATTTCGACCTGGAACACCTCAGCCACAACCTGAGCGACTTTGGTATTCAGGCCCTGACCCATTTCCGTGCCGCCGTGGTTCAGGTGGATGCTGCCGTCGGTGTAGATGTGGATCAGCGCACCGGCCTGATTGAGGAAACTGGCGGTGAAGGAAATGCCGAATTTCACCGGTGTCAGCGCCAGGCCTTTTTTCAGGATCGGGCTGTTGGCGTTGTAGCGACGGATCGCTTCGCGGCGCTCGGCGTACTGGCTGCTTTCTTCCAGTTCGGCGGTCATCTCTTCGAGCATGTTGTGCTCGACGGTCTGGTAGTAGTGGGTGACGTTGCGCTCGGTTTTCCCGTAGTAGTTGGCCTTGCGCACCGCCAGCGGGTCGAGCTTCAAATGACGGGCAATTGCGTCCATCACTTCTTCGATGGCGACCATGCCTTGCGGGCCGCCGAAGCCGCGATAGGCGGTGTTCGACGCGGTGTTGGTCTTGCAACGGTGACCGTTGATGGTCGCATCGCCGAGATAGTAGGAGTTGTCCGAGTGGAACATCGCGCGGTCAACGATCGAAGCAGACAAGTCCGGCGAGCAGCCGCAGTTGCCGGCCAGCTCCATGTTGATCCCGTGCAGACGGCCGCTGCTGTCGAAGCCGACGTCGTATTCAACGTAGAACGGGTGGCGCTTGCCGGTCATCAGCATGTCTTCGACGCGCGGCAGGCGCATCTTGGTCGGTTGGCCGGTGAGGTGCGCGACCACCGCGCACATGCACGCCGGGCTCGCGGCCTGGGTTTCCTTGCCACCGAAACCACCGCCCATGCGGCGCATGTCGACAACGATCTTGTTCATCGACACGTCGAGCACTTCGGCGACCAGTTTCTGCACTTCGGTCGGGTTCTGCGTCGAGCAGTAGACGATCATCCCGCCATCTTCGGTGGGCATCACCGAGGAGATTTGTGTCTCCAGATAGAAGTGCTCCTGGCCGCCGATGTGCAGCGTGCCCTGAATACGGTGTTCAGCCGTGGCCAGTGCAGAGGCCGAGTCGCCGCGCTGGTGGGTGTGGCTGTCGAGCACGAAATGGCGCTTGCGCAGGGCTTCGACGACGTCGAGCACCGGTTCCAGATCTTCGTATTCGATGATCGCCGCCATCGCTGCTTTGCGCGCGGTTTCCAGGTCTTTCGCCGCGACCGCCAGCACTGGCTGGCCGACAAACTGCACATCATCGATGGCCAACAGCGGATCGCCCGGCATCAGCGGGCCGATGTCTTTCAGGCCCGGCACGTCTTCGTGGGTGATGACGATGCGCACGCCTTCGAAGGCGTAGCACGGCGACGTGTCGATGCTGAGGATTTTCGCGTGGGCGCGGTCCGACAGGCGCGCATACAGATGCAACTGGTTGGGGAATTCCAGGCGATCGTCGATGTACTGCGCTTCACCGGACACATGCTTGGCGGCGCTGTCGTGCTTGACGCTGCGACCGACACCGGTGGTCAGATCCTTGGCGAACAATTCGGCCAATTCAGCCTGGGTCTTCTCTACGGCGTGATGATTAGACATAAGCGGTCACCCGAGTCTCGATGTGCGGTGTTTGCAGTTCGATGAAGTATTTGCGCAGCAGGTTCTGCGCGCTGAGCAGGCGATATTCCTTGCTGGCGCGGAAGTCCGAGAGCGGTGTGAAATCTTCGGCCAGCGCGGCGCAGGCGCGTTCGATCACGGCATTGTTGAACGGCGCGCCTTGCAGCACGGCTTCGCAGTGCGCAGCGCGTTTCGGAATCGCCGCCATGCCGCCGAAGGCCACGCGCGCGTCGCTGATCACGCCATTTTCCACGCGCAGATTGAACGCAGCGCAGACGGCGGAGATGTCATCATCCAGGCGCTTCGACACTTTATAGGCGCGGAACAACTGCTCGGCGCTGGCACGCGGAACGATGATTTTCTCGATGAATTCGCTTTCCTGACGCGCGGTGACGCGATAGTCGATGAAGTAATCTTCCAGGTTCAAGGTGCGGCGGGTTTCGCCTTTGCACAGCACGATCTGCGCGCCGAGGGCGATCAGCAGCGGTGGCGAGTCACCGATCGGCGAGGCGTTGCCGATGTTGCCGCCGAGGGTGCCTTGATTGCGGATCTGCAACGAGGCGAAGCGGTGCAGCAGTTCGCCGAAGTCCGGGTACTCGGCATTCAACGCCTCGTAGCAGTCGGAGAGAGCGGTGGCGGCGCCGATTTCGATGCGGTCATCGAAGGTTTCGATGCGCTTCATTTCGGCGACGTTACCGACATAGATCATCACCGGCAGAGTGCGGTGGAACTGGGTGACTTCCAGCGCCAGATCGGTGCCGCCGGCGAGCAGCCGCGCTTGTGGATAAGCGTCGTAGAGATCGGCCAGGTCAGCGACGGTCAGCGGCACCAGGCAGCGCTTGTCGCCGCTGTTGAGTTCGCCGATATCGGTCGGCGCGATGGCTTTGAGGCGGGCAATGGTTTCGGCTTCGCGGGCGTCGAACTGATCCGCAGGCTTGGCGCAGCAGGATTGTTCGGCAGCGGCGAGAATAGGGCGGTAGCCGGTGCAGCGGCAGAGGTTGCCGGCCAGCGCTTCGTGAGCCTTGGCCTGATCCGGCGCATCGCTGTTCTTTTGCAGGGCGAACAACGACATGACGAAACCGGGGGTGCAGAAGCCGCACTGCGAACCGTGGCACTCGACCATGGCTTTCTGCACGCTGTGCAGTTCGCCCTTGTGCTTGAGGTCTTCAACGCTGATCAGTTGCTTGCCATGCAATGACGAAACGAAAGTCAGGCACGAATTGAGGCTGCGATAACGAATATGCTCACGCCCGCTGTCATCGGTCTGCAACTCGCCAACCACCACGGTGCAGGCGCCGCAGTCACCGCTGGCGCAACCTTCTTTGGTGCCGGGCTTGCCCACGTGTTCGCGCAGGTAATTGAGCACAGTCAGATTCGGGTCCAGGGCGTGCTCGCTACGGAGTTCCTGGTTAAGTAAAAACTGGATCACGGAAGGCCTCGCAGACTCATTATTGTTGTTAACCGACGTGAACCGAATTTAGCAGGTCTGACTTTTCGGTCAATGGTTTTCTGACTTAAAGGTCAGGAAAATCCGTTTCGTCGATCAACAGCGTGTCTATTCAGTATTGACCTTCATCGGTCACTGCGCTTTTTTTGCGGGATTCGTGCCAAAAACCGCTGAGTGGGCACTCCGCCATGACCGCGCATTTGCGCTACACTGCGCCGCTTGTGCAGATCGATAGAGTTTGAAGGACAACCATGACGTTCAAGGCGCCGGACAGCCTCGCCGAGCAAATCGCTCACCACCTCGCCGAACGCATCATTCGTGGCGAAATGAAGCCGGGAGAGCGCATCCAGGAACAGAAGGTCACGCTGGCGCTCAACGTCAGCCGCGGTTCGGTCCGCGAAGCCTTGCTGATCCTCGAGCGCCGTCACCTGATCGCGATCCTGCCGCGTCGTGGCGCCCACGTTACCGAGCTGACGCCGCACAAGGTGCAGAGCCTGTGCACGCTGATGAGCGAGCTGTACATCCTGCTCGGCAATTCCGTGGCCAATGGCTGGCAAGTGCAGTCGGACATGGCGCCGTTCGTACAGATCCAGCAGCGCCTGACCGCCAATTACGAACGCGGCGATATCCGCAGCTTCGTCGATGACAGCTTTGCGGTGATGCGCGCCGCCTATCCGTTTGCCAACAATCCGTACCTGCAAGAAACCGTCGAGAACCTCCAGCCGGCGATGAGCCGCGCGTATTTCCTCGCCCTCGAACAGCGCAAGGCGGAAATGAGCGAGTTCCTCGAACTGTTCGAACGCTTGCTCGCCGCCGTACTCGCCCGTGATTTGCCGCAGATCCGCATCGTGCTCACGGCGTATGCCCAGCGCAGCTGCGATCTGGTGGTGTCTGCGCTGACGGTTGCCTGAGCGTGCGGCTGAAGTGCATCAAACTGGCGGGGTTCAAATCCTTCGTCGACCCGACCACGGTGAACTTCCCCAGTAACATGGCGGCGGTCGTCGGGCCGAACGGTTGCGGCAAGTCGAACATCATCGACGCCGTGCGCTGGGTGATGGGCGAAAGTTCGGCGAAGAACCTCCGTGGCGAATCGATGACCGACGTCATCTTCAACGGTTCGACCAGCCGCAAACCGGTGAGCCAGGCGAGCATCGAACTGGTGTTCGACAACTCCGACGGCACGCTGCTCGGCGAATACGCGGCCTATGCGGAGATTTCCATCCGCCGCAAAGTCACCCGCGACAGCCAGACCACTTATTATCTCAACGGCACCAAATGCCGTCGGCGCGACATCACCGATATCTTCCTCGGCACCGGCCTCGGCCCGCGCAGCTACTCGATCATCGAACAGGGGATGATCTCCAAGCTGATCGAATCCAAGCCGGAAGACCTGCGCAATTTCATCGAAGAAGCGGCGGGCATCTCCAAGTACAAGGAGCGTCGCCGTGAGACGGAAAACCGTATCCGCCGTACCCACGAGAACCTCGCCCGCCTCACCGACCTGCGCGAGGAGCTGGAGCGCCAGCTCGAACGTCTGCACCGTCAGGCCGAGGCGGCGAAAAAGTATCAGGAACTCAAGGCCGAAGAGCGTCAGCTCAAGGCGCAACTGTCGGCCCTGCGCTGGCAGGATCTTAACGAGCAGGTCGGTCAGCGCGAGTCGATCATCGGCAACCAGGAAGTCAGCTTCGAAGCGCTGGTCGCTGAACAGCGTAACGCTGATGCGGCCATCGAACGCCTGCGCGACGGTCACCACGACCTGTCCGAGCGCTTCAATCTGGTGCAGGGCCGCTTCTATTCGGTCGGCGGCGATATCGCCCGGGTCGAGCAGAGCATTCAGCATGGCCAGCAGCGGTTGCGCCAGTTGCAGGACGATCTGAAAGAAGCCGAACGCGCGCGTCTGGAAACCGAATCGCACCTTGGCCACGACCGCACGCTGTTGCTGACCCTCGGCGAAGAGCTGGACATGCTCACGCCAGAACAGGAAGTCACCAGCGCCGCCGCCGAGGAAGCCGCTGCGGCCCTCGAAGAAGCCGAAACCACCATGCACGGCTGGCAGGAGCAGTGGGATGCTTTCAACCTGACCGCTGCCGAACCGCGCCGTCAGGCTGAAGTCCAGCAGTCGCGGATCCAGCAGCTGGAAAGCAGCATGGAGCGTCTGGCCGACCGGCAGAAACGTCTCGCTGAAGAGCGCGCGTTGCTGTCCGCCGACCCGGAAGACGCGGCGATCATGGCGCTCAACGAGCAGCTCGCCGAGTCCGAAGCGACCCTCGAAGATTTACAGACCAGCGAAGAAGCGCAAGTCGAAAAGCTTGAACAACTGCGTCAGGAATTACAGCAAGCGTTGACCGCACAGCAGCAGGCGCAGGGCGATCTACAGCGGCTCAACGGGCGTCTGGCGTCGCTGGAAGCCTTGCAGCAGGCCGCGCTCGATCCGGGCACCGGCACCGCCGAATGGTTGAAGGAACACAATCTCGCCGAGCGCCCGCGTCTGGCCGAAGGTCTGAAGGTTGAGGCCGGTTGGGAATTGGCGGTGGAAACCGTGCTCGGCGCCGATCTGCAAGCGGTGCTGGTCGACGATTTCAGCGGTTTTGATCTGTCCGGATTCACCCAGGGCGATCTGCGCCTGCTCAGCCCGGCCAGCGATGGCGTGCGGGTGGCGGGCAGCCTGCTGGACAAAGTCGAGGCGCAGATCGATCTGTCGCCGTGGCTCGGCCAGGTCAAACCGGTCGACAGCCTTGAACAGGCGCTGGCCTTGCGCGGCCAGTTGAGCGCCGGGCAAAGCCTCATCAGCCGCGACGGCTATTGGGTCGGTCGACACTTTTTACGCGTACGTCGCGCCAGCGAAGCGGAAAGCGGCATGCTCGCCCGTGGCCAGGAAATCGAAGACCTGCAACTGGAGCGCGAAGAGCGCGAAGCCACGGTCGACGCCATGGAAACCCGCCTGCAAACCCTGCGCGCGCAACAGCGCCAGCAGGAAAACGGCCGCGAACATCTGCGCCGCTTGCTGCAGGACGAAGCGCGCCAGCAAGGCGAACTGAAAGCACAATTGTCCGCCGGCAAGGCCAAGGCCGAGCAGCTGACATTGCGCCGCACCCGTCTCGATGAAGAACTGGTCGAGCTCGCCGAACAGCGCGAGTTTGAGCACGAGCAGGTCGGCGAAGCGCGCATGAATTTGCAGGAAGCGCTGGATTCCATGGCGCTCGACACCGAGCAGCGCGAGTTGCTGCTGGCCCAGCGCGACAGCCTGCGCGAGCGCCTTGATCGCGTGCGTCAAGAAGCGCGGCAGCACAAGGATCACGCCCATCAATTGGCCGTGCGTCTCGGCTCATTGCGTGCTCAGCATGACTCCACGCGGCAGGCGCTGGAGCGTCTGGAAATGCAGGCCGAGCGCCTGACTGAAAAGCGCGAACAGTTGAGTCTGAATCTGGAGGAGGGCGAGGCGCCGCTGGAAGAGCTGCGTCTGAAACTCGAAGAGTTGCTCGACAAGCGCATGACCGTCGATGAAGAACTCAAGACCGCGCAGATCGCCCTGGAAGACGCCGATCGTGAATTGCGCGACGCGGAAAAACGCCGCACCCAGGCCGAGCAGCAATCGCAGCTGATTCGCGGCCAGCTCGAACAGCAGCGCATGGAGTGGCAAGCCCTGACCGTGCGGCGCAAGGCTTTGCAGGATCAATTGCTCGAAGATGGCTACGATCTCAACGGCGTGCTCGCCACATTGACCGCGCAAGCCAGTGAACGCGAAGCCGAAGAAGAACTCGAACGCATCAACGCGCGGATTCAGCGCCTGGGTGCGATCAACCTCGCGGCCATCGACGAATACACGCAACAATCGGAGCGTAAACGTTATCTGGATGCGCAGGACGCCGATCTGGTCGAGGCGCTGGAGACCCTTGAAAACGTCATCCGCAAAATCGATAAGGAAACCCGCAACCGTTTCAAAGATACCTTTGATCAGATCAACGGTGGTTTGCAGGCACTTTTCCCGAAAGTTTTCGGTGGCGGGCGCGCGTATTTGGAACTGACGGGCGAAGATCTACTCGATACAGGGGTGACGATCATGGCGCAGCCGCCCGGGAAGAAGAACAGCACCATCCATTTGCTCTCCGGCGGCGAAAAGGCCCTGACTGCATTGGCCCTGGTTTTTGCCATCTTCAAGTTGAACCCGGCGCCGTTCTGCATGCTCGATGAGGTTGACGCGCCACTGGATGACGCTAACGTTGGACGCTACGCACGCCTGGTCAAAGAGATGTCGCAGACCGTGCAGTTCATCTACATCACCCACAACAAGATCGCCATGGAAATGGCCGAGCAGTTGATGGGTGTGACGATGCATGAACCGGGCTGTTCGCGACTGGTGGCGGTAGATGTCGAGGAGGCGATGGCGATGGTGGACGCCTAGCGGCGCAGCTGCAGGTTACAAGCTCCAAGCTGCAAGTGGACGGCTTGTGGCTTGGAGCTTAAAGCTTGTAGCTGCGAAGCCTTTGATCGTGCTAGTTTAATGTCAATTTTTCGTATACGTGGGCAAAACGCCTGTCAGAACATAGAGTTGGCGCCACGTTTTAAAGCGGTTTACGCAGTGTAAACCCCTTATTTTTCAGCATTTTTTATAGAGGCACGGGATTACATGGAAATCGGTCTGCGCGAGTGGCTGATCGTCATCGGCATCATTGTGATAGCCGGTATTCTTTTCGATGGCTGGCGCCGTATGCGCGGCGGCAAGGGAAAGCTGAAATTCCGTCTCGACCGGAGCCTGTCCAATCTGCCGGACGAGGACACCAGCGCCGAGCTGTTGGGCCCGGCCCGCGTCCTGGACACGCACAAAGAGCCGCAACTGGACGAGCACGATCTGCCGTCGGTGAGCATGCCCAACCGCGAAGCCCGCGAACCGCGTGAGTCCGGTTCGAAACGTGGCAAGCGCGGCAGCAACGGCCCGGCGCAGGGCGACCTGAACCTCGACCTCGATCTGGACGGCGGTCCGAGCTTCAGCAGCCGCGATGACGATTTCGCCGAAGACAGCAAGCCTGCAGCGGCCGTGGCGGAAAAAGATCAGCCGCAAGCCGAAGAAGTGCTGGTGATCAGCGTGATCTGCCGCGACCCGGCCGGCTTCAAAGGCCCGGCGCTGCTGCAGAACATTCTCGAAAGCGGCCTGCGTTTCGGCGAGATGGATATTTTCCACCGCCACGAAAGCATGGCCGGCAACGGCGAAGTACTGTTCTCCATGGCCAACGCGGTCAAGCCGGGCATCTTTGATCTGGACGACATCGACCACTTCAGCACTCCGGCGGTGAGCTTCTTCCTCGGTCTGCCTGGCCCGCGTCATCCGAAGCAGGCTTTCGACGTAATGGTCGCGGCGGCCCGCAAGCTGTCGCAGGAACTGAACGGCGAGCTGAAAGACGATCAGCGCAGCGTACTGACTGCGCAGACGATTGAGCACTACCGTCAGCGCATCGTCGAATTCGAACGCCGCGCATTGACGCAGAAGCGCTAAGGCCAAAATCGAAAGATCGCAGCCTTCGGCCTGTAGGAGCTGACGAGTGCAACGAGGCTGCGATCTTTTGGCCCCGCCGCCGATAATGGAATGAAACTGGAGCAGCCTCGGCTGCTCTTTTGCTTTATGAGAGAACACCCATGACCGCCGCCAAAACCCGCATTCTAGAGCTGCGCGCTGAGCTGGATCAGCACAACTATCGCTATCACGTTCTCGACGAGCCGAGCATTCCCGATGCCGAGTACGACCGCTTGTTCCACGAGCTCAAGGCGCTGGAAGCGGCCAACCCGGAACTGATCACCAGCGATTCGCCGACCCAGCGCGTCGGCAGCATGGCGTTGACTGCGTTCACTCAGGTGCGCCACGAAATCCCGATGCTCAGCCTCGGCAACGCCTTCGAAGAATCCGACATGCGCGAGTTTGATCGCCGCGTCAACGAAGGCCTCGACGTGCCGGCCGGCGATCTGTTCGGTGGCGGCGCGGCGGTGGAATACAGCTGCGAGCCGAAGCTCGATGGCCTGGCGGTCAGCCTGCTGTATCAGGACGGTCTGCTGGTGCGCGGCGCCACCCGTGGCGATGGCACCACCGGCGAGGACATCAGCGTCAACGTGCGTACCGTGCGCAATATTCCGCTGAAGCTGCACGGCGAAGGCTGGCCGGCGACGCTGGAAGTGCGCGGTGAAGTGTTCATGTCCAAGGCCGGTTTCGAGCGCCTCAATGCTTCGCAGCTGGAAATCGGCGGCAAGACTTTCGCCAACCCGCGCAACGCAGCAGCAGGCAGCCTGCGCCAGCTCGACTCGAAGATCACCGCCAATCGTCCGCTGGAATTCTGCTGCTATGGCATCGGTCAGGTGTCTCACGATATCGCCGACACCCACATCGGTAACCTCAAGCAGTTGCAGAAGTGGGGCATGCCGATCAGTCACGAACTGAAGCTGGCCAAGGGCATCGATGAGTGCCTGGAGTACTACCGCGACATCGGCGAACGTCGTAACTCGCTGGCCTATGAAATCGATGGCGTGGTGTTCAAGGTCAACAGCATCGCTGACCAGCGTGAGCTGGGCTTCCGCGCCCGCGAGCCGCGCTGGGCGATCGCACACAAATTCCCGGCGATGGAAGAACTCACCGAGCTGCTCGACGTGGAATTCCAGGTCGGCCGCACCGGTGCGGTGACGCCGGTGGCGCGTCTGAAACCGGTGAAGGTCGCCGGCGTCACCGTGGCCAACGCCACGTTGCACAACATGGACGAAGTGGCGCGACTGGGCCTGATGATCGGCGACACGGTGATCATCCGCCGCGCCGGTGATGTGATTCCGCAAGTGGTGCAGGTAGTCACCGAGCGTCGCCCCGATGACGCGCGCCCGGTGGCCATTCCCGAAAGCTGCCCGGTGTGCGGCTCCCACGTTGAACGCACGCAACTGGTCAAGCGCAGCAAGGGCAAGGAAACCTTCAGCGAAGGTGCGGTGTATCGCTGCGTCGGCCGACTGGCCTGTGGCGCGCAATTGAAGCAGGCGATCATTCACTTCGTCTCGCGCCGGGCCATGGACATCGAAGGCTTGGGCGACAAGAGCGTCGAGCAACTGGTCGACGAAGGGCTGGTCAGCTCGCCGGCCGATCTGTATGCGCTGAAGTTCGACGACATCGTCGATCTGGAAGGCTTTGCCGAGGTATCGAGCAACAAGCTTCTCAAAGCCATCGAAGACAGCAAGCAACCGAGCCTGGCACGTTTCATCTACGCCCTCGGCATTCCCGATGTCGGCGAAGAAACGGCCAAGGTGCTGGCGCGTTCGCTGGGTTCGCTGGAGCGCGTGCAACAGGCCTTGCCGCATGTGCTGACTTACCTGCCGGACGTCGGCCTGGAAGTGGCGCACGAGATCCACAGTTTCTTTGAGGATGCGCACAACCAGCAGGTCATCAGCGAATTGCTCGGCCATGGTTTGCAGATTCAGGATCAAGGCGAGTTGGGCGCCGAATTCGCCGCCAGTACCACCCTGGGCGGCTTGCTCGACAAACTGCACATTCCCTTCGTCGGCCCCGGTGGTGCGCAGAAACTCGCCGATCGCTTCGGCTCGCTGGAAGCGGTGATGAACGCTGACTGGCTGGACATGCGCCAGGCATTGCCGGAGAAGCAGGCCAACTCGGTGCGCGAGTTCTTCGCCTCGCCTGAGCATCGGCAACTGGCCGAGCAGGCCGAGCAGCAATTGCGCGATTTCGGCATGCATTGGCAGAGCGAGAAGAAAGTCGTCGAAGGTCTGCCACTGTCCGGCGAAACCTGGGTGCTGACCGGCAAGGTCGAGTTGATGAGCCGGGATGTGGCCAAGGATCATCTGGAAAGCCTCGGCGCGAAAGTTGCCGGCTCCGTGTCGGCGAAAACCCATTGCGTGGTCGCAGGCCCGGGTGCCGGGTCGAAACTGACCAAGGCCAACGAACTGGGCGTGAAGGTCATGGACGAAGAAGCGTTTATCGCCTTCCTCAAAACCCACGGCGTCGCTGTCTGACGGTATGAACCCCTGTGGCGAGGGGATTTATCCCCGCTGGGTTGCGCAGCGACCCCAAAACCCTGCGACCGATCATTTCATCTGTATCGCGTGTACGGTTTTTTGCGACTGCTGCGCAGTCGAGCGGGGATAAATCCCCTCACCACAATGCTGCTATCACCCGGCTGCGCGGTTATGGGTGGGAACGATGTTGTCTTCAGAATGATCTAGTCTTGGCCAGTCCCAGGGAGAGATCGCCATGCACCGTTTTTTCGAGCAGCTCAGTTCCCGCATCATCGCGCCGTTCGTGGCCGGATCCTCGCGCAACAGCAAAGTCTGGCCGTGCCGTTGCGGCCAGTCGCTGTTCTTTCGCAACAGTCAGTGCCTGGCCTGTAGCGCCTTGCTCGGCTATCAGCCCGAACAAAGTCGCCTGACGTCGCTGCAGCCGGGGCCGGAAGAGGGTACCTGGACACTCGACGCCGATCCCGACGCCGGACTGTTCCGCCGCTGCGCCAACCTCGACATGCCCGCCGCGTGCAACTGGCTGCTGCCGGCCAACGACCATGACACCTTGTGCATCGCTTGCAGCCTCAACCGCACCATTCCCGACCTGTCCGTCGCGGAAAATCCCGAACGCTGGCGCAAGGTCGAAATCGCCAAGCGCAGACTGGTCGCGCAACTGATCACCCTCGGCCTGCCGGTGATCCCGAAAACCGTCGACGAAGAAACCGGACTGGCGTTCGACTTCATTGGCGTAGACCTCGAAGGCAACGCGCCGATGACCGGCCACGCCAATGGACTGATCACCCTCGACATCAAAGAGGCCGACGACGCTCACCGTGAGCAGGTCAGGGCGGCGATGCACGAACCTTACCGCACGCTGCTCGGGCATTTTCGCCATGAGGTCGGCCACTACTACTGGGACCGCCTCATCGCCAACGGCCCTTGGCTGGACGCGTTCCGCAATCTGTTCGGCGACGAACGCGCCAGTTACGCCGAGGCGCTGGACCGGCACTACCAGCAAGGCGCGCCGCTGGACTGGCCGCAGCATTACGTCAGCGCCTACGCGACCATGCACCCGTGGGAAGACTGGGCGGAAACCTGGGCGCATTACCTGCACATGATGGACGCGGTCGACACGGCGCTGGGCTTCGGCATGAGCGCGCGGGAAATGGACTTCGACTATCAGCCATTTCCGACCAGCACCCTGTACGACCCCGAGCATCCCGGCGGTGGCGCTTTCCTGTCATTCGTCAATGCGTGGATCGAACTGGCCGGCATGCTCAACGAACTGTCGCGCAGCATGGGCCAGCCGGATTTCTACCCGTTCGTACTGCCGGCAGCGGCGATCGCCAAGCTGCACTTCATTCATCTGGTGATCCAGCAGGCCGGGGGCAGGGCGGATGAGGTGCTGGCCTTGTAGGTGTCGCAGGGCCGTGATGTTTATGTCCTTGAAGCCGTTCAGGTTTTTTATCTGCAACCAACGGTTGTAAGTTCATCTCAGACAGGTACAATGGCGCGGCTCGCCGATAGGCAAGCGTCGTTATGGTGACCCCATCGGTCCCCCCGCAACGATTACCCGTGAACCTGGTCAGATCCGGAAGGAAGCAGCCACAGCGGGAACATTGTGTGCCGGGGTGTGGCTGGTGGGGGCACCACCTTAACGAACCAACCGAGAATTCAAAGAGAACTGCATGGGTTTGCCCACTGCGGTTTTTTTATGCCTGCGATTTGGCTAGTGGCGTTGATCCGCCATCAGAAACGCGCGGATCAGCCGCGCAGCGTCCCGGTGCCCGTGCGGCTGTCGACAGCGAACAGTGGCATACTCCCTCGCCTGGCAACGAGAGGTAAGGCAAGTGGGTGAAATCGACGATCTGACTCGTGAAAAACTGCGCGAATGGCAGATGCGGCGTCTGGAAGTCAAAGCGCAGATGCAGGATCAGCCCGAGCGCACGCTGGAGTTGTCACGAGTGCTCGACCTGATGGATGAGGAGCACGCCGCGATTCTGGCGGCTTCGACCGTGTTCAATGCGGCTGAAGAAGCTGCGCAGCCGGCCGCGGTGCAGGACCAGCCCGCCCTCGCTGAATCGGTGGCCGGCCAGTACGACCTGCAACTGCACGCCAGCGCGCAAAGCCCTGAACACCTGCGCAAACTGCTGGAAGTGGCGCTCTACGAAGTGCAAGCGCAGATTGAAGCAGGGCCGCTGGCTGGCGGCGCAGATCGACGCGGCATGTCCGGCACGCTCGGCGGCTACTCCTTCGAACTGCGGATCAGCCCCGAGTCCGGCAGTGAGGGAAACTTGCCGCAGTCCCATGAAATGCACGACGAGAATGACCAGGACTGATCTGGTGTTGTATTAAAGCCCAGGCGGCGAGGTTGTATGCACCCGGAACATTTTGATTTGGCCACCCCGGTATTTCTGCCCATCACCCATGATGCGTGTACGGCGCTGTTGCAGCCCGAGGGTGTCGCGACACTGGCAAGCCTGAGCGACCCGGAACTGGCGGCAGTGCTGGTCATTCAGAACCTCGCCCAGGCCACGGAACAGGATCTGAGCGCCAGCGCCGCGGAGAAGATTCTCGCCAGACTCATTGACTGGTCTGTCACCTCCCGGCGCACCGGATCGGCAGGACTGCTTGCAGAGGCGCGGCGTCTGTTCGATTCGCGCAAATTGTATTTCGGCCTCAATGCGCTCAAAGGCCTGAACTTGCGCTTTCTCATGGCCGATGAAGTCGCCGCGCAGGCATTTCTGTTGCCCGGCGGGCAGTGGGATGTGGACTACAAGATCCGCCATCAGCAACAGAACAACCCGTTCATTCAGCAAATGGTCACGCCACGCGAGCGTGAACACTGGTTAAGTGCGGCGCAGGACAAACTGCTGCGAACCTTCCGTGCCAACCTCGACGAAGACCTGCACGTGCAGGGTTATGCGGGCATCGGCAAGAGCTACATGCTCAGCGCGCTGATCGAATGCCTGCGCTCGAAACGCACCCTGGTACTGGCGCGCACCCCGGCGAAACTGGCGACGCTGCGCAAGCACATCGTGCAGGTCCACGACACGGAAATTGGCCAGACCTTTTTCGATTTCGCCCAGGCTCAGCTGCTCGGTCCCCGGTTGCCTATGGCCAGGACGCCCGCGCGTCTCCCGAGCAAACAGGCGCTGGCGCAGGAACTGCATATCTTCGGCTTTCGCCACCACGACGGTCCGGGCACCCTCGAGGTTTGTCTGCGCGTGCTCAAGCTGTACTGCGCCTCAAGAGATCACACGCTGTCCGCCAGGCACTTGCCGCACTTCCAGCAGCCCTTGACCGGCGCAGACTCGCAAGCGCTGCTGGAATACTCCAGTCGCCTGTGGGTGTATCTGGAGGCCAACCCGGCCTGGGCCAGCCAGAGCGGTTTTCCGACGTTGTTGATGGTCAAGCGCGCCAGTCTCGCCGGTTGCCGCGTCCCGCCGCGCTACACCCATGTGATCATCGACGAAAGCCAGGATGTGCCGGCGTCGCTGCTGCAAATCATCGAGCGCGGGCAGCAGGTGCTGATCACCCTCGGCGATGAGTATCAGCAGGCCACGGGTGAGGCGCCCAAGCGCAAGCGTGAAGTTCGTCAGAGCGATATCTGCTATTCGGTGCGCTCGGGGCGCAATGTCGAGCGCCTGGTCAATCCGCTGATCTCGCGCCACACGCACAAGAGCAAAGTGCCGTTCGAAGGCGCTCGTCACGCCGACGTCGATATCGAGTACTACCCGCAAGCCTTCGTGCCGCCCGAAGGTTGCGTGGTGCTGACCGCTTCACCGTGGGACACGATGATGTGGGCCATCCACCTGCACGATTGCAATTGCGCCTTCAGTTTTCCCGACCGGGAAGCGCAGGACGACATCAAGCATTTCATGACCACCGCCATCGAGCTGTTCCGCCGCGACTTCTATAACGCCGGGTCCAGCGAGAAAGGACCGCACCCGTATTTCAGCGACATGGCTGATTGGCAGCAGGTGCGCGCCGCCAACCAGTTCGATGAAGCATTCTTGTGGATCGAGGCACAGTTGCAAAACGGCTTCATGATTGCCGACCTGACGCGACTGAGCCAAAAGATCATCGAGCCGGGCAAAGCCTGCCTGTTGATGATGGCCGAGCGGGCTGGCGGCATGGAGTTCAGGCGCGTGCTGTTGACCCGGACGTTGCTCAGTAACGAGAAATTCAAGGATGCCTACGAGTTCGATCAGCGCATCTGTGCCGTGTACATCGCCGTGTCCCGTGCCCGGCAGCAGCTCTATCTGCCTTATGACGTGGTGGAATGGATCGATTATCACCACAGCCGCGAGCCGAAATTCCGCGAATCACACGGTTATTGACCCGGCCAACCCTGTGGGAGCGAGCCTGCTCGCGAAGGCGCCGGAGTGTTCAACAACTGTGCCGCCTGACATACCGCTTTCGCGAGCAGGCTCGCTCCCACACGGGGTTAGGGTGTGGTTGATGAGGCGCCGGTGTACAACCGGATAATGTCGTCGATCTCGCCGGACATTTTCATCCGCAGCAACGTGCGCAGGATCCGCTGCACCGGCACTTTCGGGTCGTTCCGCACATAGCAGCCGATATTCTGTTCCTGCAACACCGCGACCCCTTGCAGCTGCTGCTCCGGCAGCAGGCGCTGGTTGATCCAGTCCAGCGTCCACTGATTGCTCACCGCATAGCGATATCGCCCGGCGAGGAGCTTTTCCAGGACCTGTTCCTGATTGCGCGCGTCTTCGCGTTGCAACTGGTCGGCGTCGAACAGCGGTTGCAGGGTAGGGTAGCTGTAGCCAAGAACGGTGCCGATGGCCTGGCGCGGCAACTGGGCGGGATTGATCTGCGCCGGTTGTTCCTTGCGGCTGATAAGCAGGTCGCGCTGGAACCACAACGGCACGCTCCAGATGTAATCGCCGGACTGATTCGGCAGCCACGACTGCGCGGCATAGCAGCGCACGTCGATGTCGCCGTGCTCCATGGCGCTCTGAACCCGCGCGCGCGGCAGGACGACGAATTGCGCGGGCGCGCCGACCTGGGTCGCCAGGCTGAGCAGAATGTCATGCAGGATGCCCTGGGTCGGTCTGCCGCTTTGCAGTTGCACCATCGGCATCGCCCAACTGTCCGGCACGGCGAAACGCAACGGCGCTTGCGCTGCCATCGCGTTGAGGCTGATACCCAGCAATGCCACCACGGCCCACCGCATAGACGCTCCGGTAATTCCCCATCCCGAGCTGATAAAAGCCTCTGCTGATGCAGCTTAGCCATATTAGACGAGGACACCGGATGCAATTTTGCCCTTGCTCCGCTAGCATTAGCCGCTTCTGCTTCCTTCGCTGCGACGGTTTTCGATGAGTTATCAGGTTCTTGCACGTAAATGGCGTCCGCGCTCGTTCCGCGAAATGGTCGGCCAGACCCATGTGCTCAAGGCTCTGATCAATGCCTTGGACAGCCAACGGCTGCACCACGCCTACCTGTTCACCGGGACGCGCGGGGTCGGCAAGACCACCATCGCGCGGATCATTGCCAAGTGCCTGAACTGCGAGACGGGTATCACCTCCAGCCCCTGCGGCGAATGTTCGGTGTGCCGCGAGATCGATGAAGGCCGTTTTGTCGACCTGATCGAGATCGACGCCGCCAGCCGCACCAAGGTCGAAGACACCCGCGAACTGCTCGATAACGTGCAGTACGCGCCAAGCCGTGGGCGCTTCAAGGTCTACCTGATCGACGAAGTGCACATGCTATCCAGCCATTCCTTCAATGCGCTGTTGAAAACCCTCGAAGAGCCGCCGCCCTACGTCAAGTTCATCCTGGCGACCACCGATCCGCAGAAACTTCCGGCAACGATTCTTTCGCGTTGCCTGCAGTTCTCCCTGAAGAACATGACGCCCGAGCGTGTGGTCGAGCACTTGACCCACGTTCTGACCGCGGAAAACGTACCGTTCGAAGACGATGCACTGTGGCTGCTCGGCCGCGCGGCTGACGGTTCGATGCGTGACGCCATGAGCCTGACCGATCAGGCCATCGCGTTCGGTGAAGGCAAGGTCCTCGCGACCGACGTGCGCGCGATGCTCGGCACACTGGATCACGGTCAGGTCTATGACGTGCTGCATGCGCTGATCGAAGGCGATGCCAAGGCGCTGCTCGAAGCCGTGCGTCACTTGGCCGAGCAAGGCCCGGACTGGAACGGCGTGCTCTCGGAAATTCTTAACGTGCTGCACCGCGTGGCCATCGCTCAGGCGTTGCCGGAAGGGGTCGACAATGGCCACGGCGACCGTGATCGCGTATTGGCCCTTGCCCAAGCGTTGCCGGCCGAAGACGTGCAGTTCTATTACCAGATGGGCCTGATCGGGCGCCGCGATTTGCCGCTGGCGCCGGACCCGCGCGGCGGTTTCGAAATGGTCTTGCTGCGGATGCTCGCGTTCCGCCCGGCGGATACGGCGGACGCGCCGAGGCAACCGCTAAAGCCAGTGGGGATCAGCCAGGCCACAGTTGATTCCGCAAACTCAGTGGCTGCCGCGCCGAAGCCTGCGCCGGTGGTCGCTGCGGCTGTTGCGCCCACACCTGCGCCCGCACCGGTAGCGGCGCCGTTTGCCGAGCCAGAACCTGTGGCGCCGGTTGTCGAAGCACAACCGGAGCCTGAGCCAGTCGCCGTCGAAGCCGTGGTCGATCTGCCGTGGAACGACCCGGTGGAAGCCGAGGCCGAGCCTGCGCCCGCTCAGCAACCCGCTGTCGAACCAGTGCTGGAAACCGCTGGCGAGCAGCCTGAATTGCCGCCGATGCCGCTGCCGACCCCGGACAGCGTGGTGCCGGATGCGCCGGAGTGGGCCGCTGCGCCAATTCCCGAGCCGTCCGTCGCCGACGTCGATGCCGCTACGCCGGGCATGGACATGGACGACGAACCGCCGCTGGATGAAGACTACATCGAGCCGGACATGGATTCGGCCTACAGCTATCTCGACGAACTGGCCAGCGAACACGCTGCCGATCCCGAGCCTGAGCCCGAGCCGGAACCTGCCGCCGCGCCGGCCACCGGTCTGGCCCTGCAATGGCTGGAGCTGTTCCCGAAACTGCCGATTTCCGGCATGACCGGCAGCATCGCCGCCAACTGCACGTTGATTGCGGTCGATGGCGATCACTGGCTGATGCACCTTGACCCGGCCCACAGCGCCCTGTTCAACGCCACGCAACAGCGTCGTCTCAACGACGCATTGAACCAGTTCCACGGGCGCACGCTGACCCTGACCATCGAGCTGATCAAGCCCGAACAGGAAACACCGGCCCAGGCCGCCTCGCGCCGCCGCGCCAATCGCCAGCGTGAGGCGGAGGAATCGATCCACGGTGATCCGTTCATCCAGCAGATGGTTCAGCAGTTCGGCGCGGTGGTGCGAAGCGATACTATTGAACCTGTCGACGCCTTGGTCACCCAAGGCTAATAACTGAAGGCGCTCGGCCAAGATGGCCGGGCGCTGTTTTTCCAAGTACGTTTGAGGTGATTCCCATGATGAAAGGTGGCATGGCCGGCCTGATGAAGCAGGCGCAGCAGATGCAGGAAAAAATGGCCAAGATGCAGGAAGAACTGGCCAACGCCGAAGTCACCGGCAAGGCCGGCGGCGACATGGTCACCGTGGTGATGACCGGTCGTCACGACGTTAAAAGCGTGAGCATCGACCCAAGCCTGGTCGAAGGCCTGAGCGAAGACGACAAAGAGATGCTGGAAGCCGTGGTCGCTGCCGCCGTCAACGACGCCGTGCGCAAGATCGAAGCCAACAGCCAGGAAAAAATGGGCAGCATGACCGCCGGCATGAACCTGCCAGCGGGTATGAAACTGCCATTCTGATTCGCCATTGGGCGGCAGATGAGCTACACAAAATGCCAGGCATTGCGCCTGGCATTTTTGTTTCTGCCTGATGGACATATGCCGGCTGGACTGACGCCTTCGCGAGCAGGCTCGCTCCCACATTTGGAATGCATTCCCCTGTGGGAGCGAGCCTGCTCGCGAAGGGGGGGCGCCTCGTTCAAAACTGAAGAAACATCGAACACACCACGGCAACCAAGGTCTGCTCCCTATACACCGAATTCCCCATTCACAGGAGACGCTGACATGTCCGACCCTCTCACCCTCAATCAACGCTTCGTCCTCGCCTCGCGCCCGACCGGCGCGCCGACCCCGGAGAACTTTCGTCTCGAGCGCGAGGCGCTGCCGGATCTGCAGGACGGCCAGGTATTGCTGAAAACCCTGTACCTGTCGCTCGACCCGTACATGCGCGGACGTATGAGCGACGCACCGTCCTACGCTGCGCCAGTGCAAATCGGCGAAGTTATGACCGGCGGCGCGGTCAGCCGGGTCGAGCAGTCCAATCACCCGAAATTCCACACCGGTGATCTGGTGGTTGGCGCCACCGGTTGGCAGAGCCACAGCATCAGCGACGGTCGCAACATCATGCCGATCCCGGCCGGCCTGCCGAGCCCTTCGATGGCCCTCGGCGTACTGGGCATGCCGGGCATGACCGCGTACATGGGCCTGATGGACATCGGCCAGCCGAAAGAAGGCGAAACCCTGGTGGTGGCTGCGGCGTCCGGCGCCGTCGGCTCGGTGGTTGGGCAAGTGGCGAAGATCAAAGGTCTGCGCGCGGTCGGCGTGGCCGGTGGTGCCGAGAAGTGCAGATACGTCGTTGAGGAGCTGGGTTTTGATGCCTGCATCGACCACAAGGCCGACGACTTCGCCGAGCAACTGGCCAAGGCCTGCCCCAACGGAATCGACATTTATTATGAGAACGTCGGCGGCCATGTCTTCGACGCGGTCGTGCCGTTGCTCAATCCCAAGGCGCGCATCCCGTTGTGCGGCCTGATCGCCGGCTACAACGCCGCCGAAGCGCCGACCGGCCCGGATCGCCTGCCGATGCTGCAACGCACACTGTTGACCAAACGTGTGCGGATTCAGGGCTTCATCGTCTTCGATGACTATGGTGATCGTCAGCCGGAATTCATCAGCCACATGGTGCCGTGGGTACGCGACGGCAAAGTGAAATTCCGCGAGGATGTGGTCGAAGGCCTGGAGCAGGCGCCCGAGGCTTTCATCGGTCTGCTGGAAGGGCGCAACTTCGGCAAACTGGTAGTCCGGGTCGCCCAGGACTGAGGATTTGACGCTGGCCAGAGGCGCGGGTATAAACCGCGTCTCGTTGTTTAGTCGGACTGTTTACCCATGAGCTTCAGCCCTTTGATTCGCCAACTGATCGACGCTCTGCGCACCTTGCCGGGCGTGGGTCAGAAAACCGCTCAGCGCATGGCGTTGCAGTTGCTCGAACGTGATCGCAGCGGCGGTACGCGTCTGGCCCAGGCCTTGAGCCAGGCCATGGAAGGCGTCGGCCATTGCCGCCAATGCCGCACGCTGACCGAAGACGATCTGTGCCCGCAATGCGCCGACCCGCGCCGCGATGACACGCTGCTTTGCGTGGTCGAAGGGCCGATGGATGTTTATGCGGTAGAGCAGACCGGCTTCCGTGGCCGCTATTTCGTGCTCAAGGGGCACTTGTCGCCGCTGGATGGCCTGGGGCCGGAAGCGATCGGTATTCCGCAACTGATGGCGCGGATTGAAGAGGCGGGGACCTTTACCGAAGTCATCCTCGCCACCAACCCCACAGTGGAAGGCGAGGCGACGGCGCACTACATCGCGCAGTTGCTCAACAACAAAGGCCTGGTCGCCTCGCGGATTGCCCACGGCGTGCCGCTGGGCGGTGAGCTGGAGCTGGTCGACGGCGGCACGCTGGCGCATTCGTTTGCCGGGCGTAAACCGATTTCCCTCTGAATTTGCGGCGTCTGAACTGACGCCTTCGCGAGCAGGCTCGCTCCCACATTGGTTTTGTGTCGTTCACAAATCCCCTGTGGGAGCGAGCCTGCTCGCGAATGGCGCGCCGCGGTCCATCTGATTCACACAATTTCATTGATAACCAAGCAAGCGCTCGGTTAACGTCGGCGAACCCTTCCGTGGAGCTCGCCCATGCCTGCCTTTCAGGAATACTTCGACCCCAGCCACCAATTGATACGCGACAGCGTCAGACGTTTCGTCGAGCGCGAGATCCTGCCGGACATCGATCAGTGGGAAGAAGCCGAAAGCTTTCCCCGTGAGCTGTACCTCAAGGCCGGTGCGGCGGGCATTCTCGGTATCGGCTATCCCGAAGCGCTTGGCGGCAGCCATGAAGGCGATCTGTTCGCCAAGGTCGCCGCCAGTGAAGAGCTGATGCGCTGTGGCTCTGGTGGCCTGGTGGCGGGGCTGGGTTCGCTGGATATCGGCCTGCCACCGATCGTCAAATGGGCGCGGCCTGAAATGCGAGAGCGGGTCGTCCCCCAAGTGCTCAGCGGCGAGAAAATCAGCGCGCTGGCAGTGACCGAACCCGGTGGCGGTTCCGACGTCGCCAACCTGCAAACCCGCGCCGTGCGTGACGGTGACTTCTACCGGGTCAGCGGCAGCAAGACCTTTATCACCAGCGGCGTGCGCGCGGATTTCTACACCGTCGCGGTGCGTACCGGTGCGCCGGGGTTTGGCGGCATCAGTTTGTTGCTGATCGAGAAGGGTACGCCTGGTTTCACCGTGGGTCGGCAGTTGAAGAAAATGGGCTGGTGGGCGTCGGACACGGCTGAATTGTTCTTCGACGATTGCCGCGTGCCTGTAGGAAACCTCATCGGCGGGGAGAACATGGGCTTCGCCTGCATCATGGGCAATTTCCAGAGCGAACGCCTGGCCCTGGCGCTGATGGCCAACATGACGGCGCAATTGGCGCTGGAGGAGAGCCTGAAGTGGGCGCGCGAGCGGGAGGCATTCGGCAAGCCCATCGGCAAATTTCAGGTGATCAAGCATCGCCTCGCCGAAATGGCCACGGCGCTGGAAGTGTCGCGGGAGTTCACGTATCGGCAAGCGGCAAAAATGGCGGCGGGGCAGAGCGTGATCAAGGAGATTTCCATGGCGAAGAACTTCGCCACCGACACCTCGGACCGTATCACCACCGAGGCCGTGCAGATTCTTGGCGGGCTCGGTTACATGCGCGAAAGCCTGGTGGAACGGCTGTATCGGGATAACCGCATTCTGTCGATTGGCGGCGGGACGCGGGAAGTGATGAACGAAATCATCAGCAAGCAGATGGGGCTTTGACCAAAAGCGTGAGGGCTGCTTGTGAGCAAGCTCGCCCGGAGGGACAGCGAAGATAACTTGAATCAAATTCGCCGCGAAGGCGGGGTGACTGCATCACGGACTGGCAGGTACATTCCCCAAGAGCAGTACAGCAGGATGACTTTTTACCAAGGACAGGTATTTTTCATGACCGGCATTACCCCAGCACCCCCACATCTTCCGTTCGTGGCCAGTACATCTGATAACCACGCGCACCCACCAGCCGACAAAGTCGAGTCGTTGACCACCCCTGAGGGATCAAGAGGGGATATTGCGTTACCTCCCGACGTTGACAGAATCGCCGGCGCCGAATTGCGCCGCTTGGGCAATCTCGGAGGAGCGTTGTCATGGTCGATTCCCTTGAACACAGACGAGCAGCGCCGCTTGCGTCTTGTCACCATGAGCCATCAACACCATTTGGGCGATCAGCCGCTGGTCATGCAAATCAAGGGCGGTGTGCTGGAGTTCCTGAACTATTGCCACCTCATCCCCTTAATGGCGCAGCATGAGCCGGCGAAGATGCTCGAAGCGTTGGTCGACTCCCCACAGGGGCAGCTGATGGGCAAAGCGCTGCAACATAAAATGCAGGGCATGGAAAGCGATAGAAGCGTCACGGATTACCTGCTGGCCGGGATTGCTCTGCAGCTGGATCCTGAATCAATCGTCGCCCCCGTGCGCAATAAAGTCGCTGGTTTTGACCTGGCCAGTGAGCAGTATTGGGGAAAGGCTCCGCGCGCGGTCGTGGATGGTCTTGCTGAGCACTTGAGCTCGACCGGTCGCACCAGCGCCGCAATGGCAAAAATCGGTGCCCGCATCCTGATTGCCAGAATCGCCCCGTCTCTGTTGATTCAGCAGGTTCCCCCTAATGTAACAATCGGCAGCCAGGCCTGGGCCAACGTGACGATCGCGGCAATGACAATAGAGGCGTTGCACCCGGGCAAGGTTCTCGACATGACGTTCGCTCAGGTCATGAATGATGCTGACCAATTCCGCCAGATCGATACCGCCGTCACTCAAAGCGCCCGGACAGTTTCGGTACTGGATTGGGCAGTAGCCAACGGAGTGATAAGAAGAAACAACGATGACGCGTACACCGTCGCGACACTCGAAACGGCGAGAAATGCATTCAACGCACAACTTGATCAGCGACTTGCTGCCTCCAGCATATTGACCAGTGAGATACCAACGCGCAGAGAAATCGCACTGGCAATCCTGAAGAAGCGATTTGGTGATCTCGGTGCGCTGTTTGAAGTGAAGGCGCTCAGTACAGATATGTATCGAGGGGAAAACGGGCAAAGAGGGTTCGGTGGCACTCATTCGCTTCTGGATTACGCAATGATGGACCTGCCGAATCTGCGGCCCCTCAAGTCAACCGACGCTCGCCTTCCGCTGGAGGCTGTAAACCATAACCCGGCATTTGGCGTGCTGGCGGCTTTCGAAGAGCAGTTCGCCAATGCAATCAGCGAGAAAAAATCCGCCGTCGCTGCAACGGTCAGGCACATGATCGCGCAGCTTCCATTGGCAGACAGGAAAACTCTGCAATTCGCAAAACTCACCTTCTTTCAGGAGAGTTCGTATACATCCGACGGTTTTTTTAATAACAGTCCGGAACAAAAAGAGCCCTGGCTGCTCCTCAGAACCGAGCTGCGCGGAAGCTTCCAGGCATACGAAATCAATTTCGAAAAAGGTGCGATTGAACAGGCGAACCTGAACAGAGCGAAGAGCAAGCAATCAAGAGATGCCAACAAATATTTCACGACCAGAGAGCTCAAACCACGAGACACCGAAAATGATCTGGGTCGCGAGCAATCCTTGAACGACTCACTATTGGACAGCTTCAACAGCGCGCGTGCCCGTGGCATTGCCGATGTATTTGTCCAGCACCTTGATCTCGATGATCCTGCAATAAAGCAGTTGGCACGCGGGCAAACCCCGTTAGATGAATATTTCGCTCCAAGGCCCTTGAACGATTTTCTGCTGAACCTGATTCCTTTCCGCTCTGCAATAGCCAATCTTCGGGCCGGTAGTTATGGCGAGGCAGTATTTGATCTGCTGCTGGACGTGTTCGGATTTCTCACTGCTGGTGCCGCCACTGCCGGCAAACTCCTGAAGATCGGACGTACTGCCGTTTCTGCCGGAGCCAAGGTATTAAGGTCGGCCAACGTTATCGGTGTGTCGGCCATAGAATTGCTCAATCCCGTCGGTGGGGCGGGAGATTTGGCCAGACTTGCCGGCGTTGGCGGCTTGTACGTAGTGTCCAAAGGCGTCAGAGCGATCAACAGGCTCAGGGGGGCAGCTGCCAGTTACGATGTCTTGAAGGCGGTGAGCAAACAGTACGACGCTGCGGCGATCGGGGGGTTGAATGTAGCGGGACACAAGTTGGAGGTCGCTGCGGTCCTCAGGAGCGGACACTGGTACGCCTTTGACGCCGATTCCATGAGGCCTTTCGGTCGTCCGCTCGAGGACTTCGAAGTTGCGACCCAGGCTGTTGCAGGCCAGGTCTGGACAGCCCATATAGACGAGGCGCTGGCGCTGAGTCATGAGCGCTACGGTCGCCTTGCCGTACCTGAATCGCGTATCGCCGGGCTTACGCGCAACAGCCAGGGTGTCTATGTTGCTGCCGATGGGTATCTTTCTCATGTACGCCATATTGATAACCGGGGTACAACGGCTGTGTACGAAGTGCGACAGGTCACGCGCACGGAAGACGGCGTCGTTCAGGCGCGGGTTTATCACAATACCCGGCAAACCGAGTTGCTGATCCAGCATGTTCACGGTGACCAGTGGCAACGCCTGGGTTTATCCGGTGGTGGGAATATTACCGCTGAACATTTGCGAGCGTGGGAGGCGTTGTCGCGCGAGGAACAGCTGACACTCACTCGTCGGGGCTTTGCACGTCAGAAGCGCGTCTCTGCAAGAACCTTTGAATATTACGTAAACGCTGACGGCCAACTAAGTGCTACAGGACTGCTCCTGCGTGACCGAGCTGCCGGGACGGCCTTCAATGCGGTCACTGCAGCGCAGGTTCGTAGCTGGCAATCCATGACGCAGCAAGCGCGCGATGCGATGACCCTTGAAGGATTTGCCGCTCACCATCACCTCCAGCCGCAGACGTTCAAAAATCACGTACACGTCGATGGCAGCCTGTCGCTCCAAGGTGAATCGCTGCTGTACCGGGAGGGTGGTGGCATATATAACAAAATTACCGATGAACATTTACGCTTGTGGCAGGAGCTATACGACCAACCGGACAATTCAGTCACGGCAGGGCAGTTCAGGCAACAACACGGGCTCGATCCACGACTGTGGGAGAAATACGTTCACAGCAATGATTCTCTGAAAGACGCTGCTCTGCAACGTGTCGCGCGGATCAGCACCACCGGGCCGGCAGCAGGCCGTTCAAGCGTGCAGAGAATCACGGGCGCAAATCTGCGAGCGTGGGAAGCCCTGTCAGCCGAGGAACAGTTGCGGGTTACACGGAAGGGGTTTGCGCAGGAACATCATCTGTCCATAAAAACCTTTGAGCACTTTGTACAACCTGACGGTCAGCTAAGCGCTACGGGCGTACTTGTGCGAGACCGTCCAATGGACTCGCCCTACAATGAGATAACCGCCGAGCACGTCCGTAGTTGGCAAAACATGACACAGCCGGCGCGCGATGCAATGACCATAGATGGATTTGCCGCACATCACCATTTGTATCTCAATACATTCAGATCGTACGTACGGAGCAAAGGGACGTTGACTCCTGGCGGAGAAGCCCTGTTGTTCAAGGCGGGTGGGGGGGCCTACAAGACGATTACCGATGAGCATTTGCGTGAGTGGAGCAAGCTCTTGGCCCAAGGGGATGGATCGATTGCCGAGGAGGCGTTCCTGCGTCAGCATGAGCTGAACCCGAACCTGTGGAGGTTTCAAGTCAACCCCGATGGTTCCTTTAGAAAGGCGACTGAGCAACGTCTGCAACAGGCAAAGAAAAACCCCGCACTACCCGCGGTCCAGGCGCTGGGTACACACAGGAACAGGATCACCGCCGAGCATTTGCGGGCCTGGGAGGCGCATTCACCTCAAGAGCAGCGCAAGCTGACCCCGCCAGGCTTTGCCCAACAGCACCACCTGTCTTTGAAAACCTTTGCCCACTATGTGAAGTCTGACGGCCGGCTGAGTGACGTCGGCGTGCTGGTGCGCGACCGCCCCGCCAACATGCCGTTCAATATGGTGACTGCCACGCACGTCCGCAGCTGGCAAGGCATGTCAGAGCAAGTGCGAGACGCAACGACCCTGGAAGGATTTGCCGGTCATCACCATTTGAACCCGGGAACACTGAAAAACCACGTGCATGCGGACGGGCGCCTGACTGCGATTGGTGAGACGCTTTTGTTCAAGGCAGAGGGTGGTATCTATGAACCGATTACCAATAAGCATTTACGCGATTGGAGCGAGCTCGTTGCCAGTGCGGACGACGCTGTCACGCCAGAACAATTCGTCAGGCGCAACAAACTGAACCCAATCAAATGGAAAAGATACGTTAATGACAACGGTTCATTAAAAGATGAAGCGGTGCGACGTCTGGATCGTGCAGGGCAGAACAGCACGCCGTCTCCTGACGTTACCGAAGCGGATCTGGACGCCAAAACAACCAAAGTGACGGCTGAACATTTGCGGGCCTGGGAGACATTATGGCTCAAGAAGCGGTTAGGGCTGACCCCTGAAGAGTTTGCCCGCAAGCATAATCTCTTCCCTAAAACCTTCGCACATTACGTAGAGCCTGATGGCACGCTGAGCGCTACTGGCGTGATTGTGCGTGATCGCCCTGCTGGAATGCCTTTCAATAAGATAAGCGAAGTCAACATTCGTCGTTGGCAGAGCATGACCCAGCAGGCGCGTGATGCAATGACCATGAAAGTTTTTGCTGATCACTACCACCTGAATCCCGAACGGCTGAAATCGTTTGTGCGGCTAAATGGCCGTTTGGCCCCCAGCGGCGAGGCGCTGATGAACAGGCTGGTCGGGCGCACCTACAAGACGATTACCGACGACCATTTACACCATTGGCGAGAGCAGTTCTTGCAGCCTGACAACTCAATGACACCTGAGCAGTTCATACGCAAATACGAGCTCAACCCGAGCCGTTGGGCAATTTTGGTTGACGCAGACGGCACCTTGAAAGAGGCCGCCACGCGCCGTCTCGATCGAGCGGAGCAACATATCGCGGCGGAGCAGGCGGGTGCGAGCACGACACGAAAGCGGCCAGCATCAGATCCTTTGGATCCGCCGCCGCCGCCGCCGCCGAAGGCGGCGGCCCAGGCCAGCTCGACCGATACGCCGGAGGATGCAGAAGTCCCCGGGCCGTCTTCGGCGGTCGAGCCTGTTGTAATCAAGACCGAGCCCGGTGTCTCTACGCCGTTACGTCGCCATCAGATCGACAATACTCTGCCGATTCTGCAGGATCCGGCGAATCCGAGACTCAGCTTGACCCGGTCACTTGAAGGACCCATTGATGACATTCGTATCGCCTACTGGAATGGTCTGCGTGATGGACTCGACAGTGCAACGAAGAAGCGGGTTTCGGCTCAGATCAAGGCGTCGATAAAAGACTGGCTGCGTACCGAGGGTCAACATCAGTCCCGATTTGATGAGTGCCTGGAGGTAATCATCTCGTTGGATGATGGTGGGCCGACCCGAGGCGCTTCGGTATGGGCGCGGCGCGATATCTCCCAATTTGAAGTACTCGGACCTTATGCGGGCAAGTACCATCCATCAGAGGCATCGTTGTTTCAGGAGCAGCGCAAGCAAGGTTCAGAGGCCGTGCTGACTTATATTTTCGGCACACGTTCGGTGAAGCGCACGGTGAGCGGGCTGCACACTGGCAATACCTTGAGCCTGATCAACACTTCGCAACTGAAAAGCGGACCTGTGTGGAAGTCGAATAATGTCATCTCCATTGCGGTCGGGAAAAACCTGACGTTCTATGTGGCGCTTTCGGATATCAAGAAGGGAGATGAATTGTTGTTGGACTATGGGCCGTTCTATCAGCCAGTGCCTGATATCGCGATCAAGCCAGATCCGGACCAATGAGTTGAAGTGATCTCTGGTTTGATTGTCAACACTGGCAATCCAGGAAGACGCGGCGGGACAGGGAAGTGATGGACGAGATCATCAGAATGCAGATAGGGCTTTAGATCTTGCAATGCAGCTGACGGCCCCTTCGCGAGCAGGCTCGCTCCCACAGTTGAAATGCATTGCCCTGTGGGAGCGAGCCTGCTCGCGAAAGCGGCCTGTCAGACGCTGCTTATTTATCGGTCAAAGCAAACTGCGTCAGGCAGAACGTAGGAATGCCCATGTCCTCAAGGCGCTGCGAACCGTGCAGCTCTGGCAAGTCAATGATCGCCGCCGCTTCATGCACCCGCGCGCCCATGCGGCGAATCAGGTTGGCCGCTGCAATCAACGTCCCGCCAGTAGCGATCAGGTCATCGAACATCACCACCGAATCGCCTTCGCACAGGCTGTCGGCGTGCACTTCCAGAAACGCTTCGCCGTATTCGGTCGCATAACCTTCGGCCAGCACGTCCGCCGGCAGTTTGCCTTGCTTGCGGAACAGCACCAGCGGCTTGTTCAACTGATAAGCCAGTACCGAACCGATCAGAAAACCACGGGCATCCATGGCGCCGATGTGGGTGAAGTCGGCTTCGACGTAGCGGTGGGCGAAGCTGTCCATCACCAGGCGCAGGGCCGTCGGCGACTGGAACAGCGGGGTGATGTCGCGAAAGATCACGCCCGGCTTGGGGAAGTCGATCACGGGGCGGATCAGGGATTTGATGTCGAAGGAGTCGAAGACCATCGGGGTGTCCTGGCAGGGCTGCAAACGGCGCAGTATACCCGCGGCTGAAACGATTCGCTCAACCGCGGGTCGTGATCAGCCTTCGATCGAACCGCCGGCCAGCGCGCACAGCTGGATCGGGTCGAGGATATGGATCTCCTTGCCCTCGGCGGCAATCAGCTCGTTCTGCTGGAAACGGGTGAACACCCGCGACACGGTTTCCACCGCCAGGCCCAGGTAATTGCCGATTTCATTGCGCGACATGCTCAGGCGGAACTGGTTGGCCGAGAAGCCGCGAGCGCGGAAGCGCGCCGACAGGTTGACCAGGAAAGTGGCGATGCGCTCGTCAGCGGTTTTTTTCGACAGCAGCAGCATCATTTGCTGATCGTCGCGAATCTCGCGGCTCATCACCCGCATCAACTGGCGGCGCAGTTGTGGCAATTGCAGCGCCAGTTCGTCGAGGCGCTCGAAGGGAATTTCGCAGACTGACGTAGTCTCCAGCGCCTGGGCCGAGACCGGGTGTTTTTCGGTGTCCATGCCCGACAGACCAACCAGTTCGCTCGGCAGGTGGAAGCCGGTCAGTTGCTCTTCGCCGGCATCGCTCAGGCTGAAGGTTTTCAGCGCGCCGGAGCGGACTGCATAGACGGAATCGAAGGTGTCGCCTTGGCGAAAGAGGAATTCGCCTTTCTTCAGCGGGCGGCCGCGTTTAACGATTTCGTCGAGCGCATCCATGTCTTCCAGATTCAGAGAAAGTGGCAGGCAGAGCGGGGCCAGGCTGCAATCCTTGCAGTGGGCCTGGTTGTGAGCGCGCAGTTTGACTGGCTCGGACATTTCTTCAATCCTTGTGGGAAAACACACATAAGCCGTAAGGGTAACCCAGCAAAGGACATTCAGGCCAGCGCGCTGCGGCGTTGTCCTACAGACATAAAGCCGCAGCACCTACGGCCGATAACCCGTTATCAGCATTCATCCAAGGAAGGCCCCCGATGACCGCCATTGGCACGCTAAGCCCCGGTAGCAGCGGTATTGCTGCTTCGCCGGAGGTAACCGGTCCCGACGCTGTAGTGGGCCGCGAGGACACCTTGTCACGTACGGCAACCCCGACCTTGGTCGAGGGTGTCAAAGTGTCGCTGTCCGGCGCGGCCATCGCCAAATCCGCCGCTGTCGGCGGCGAAAACAGTGACATCGACAACAGTGGCTTGCCGGAGAACATCCAGCAGTTGCTGAAGATGATTCGCAAGATCCAAAAGGAAATCATCGAGAAAAAAGCGCGCATGGCGGCGGTCATGTCAGACAGAACCCTCTCCAACGAGGAAAAGATCAACAAGCTCGCCGCATTACGTGGCGCCATCGCCGCCCTCAACAGCGGCCTGATCACCGCCAACCTTTCCTTGTCGAAAGTCATGAACCAGTCGGCGCTCAACCCTGATCAGAACCTCAAGGTCGGCTCGTTGCTGACCAAGCCTTAAATCACTCGGGAGAAACGCTGGCGGTTCTGCTGCTCCAGGTACGCATCGAAGACCATGCACACCGAACGCACCAGCAATCGGCCCGCCGGCAACACCTCGATGCGCTCGCGCTCGAGCCTGATCAGGCCATCCTCGGCCATGCCTTGCAGCTGCGGCCACAGCGCACCGAAATAGCCCTGGAAATCGATGTTGAATTGCTGCTCGATCTCGGCGAATTCGAGTTTGAAATTGCAGATCAGCTGCTGAATCACCGCGCGGCGCAAACGGTCGTCGGCGTTGCACACCAGGCCGCGACTGGTCGCCAGCTGCGCGCTGGCCAGGCTGTTCTGATAGGCAGTGAGGTCGCTGCTGTTCTGACAGTACAAATCACCAATCTGGCTGATCGCCGACACGCCCAGACCAATCAGGTCGCAATGGCCGTGGGTGGTATAGCCCTGAAAGTTGCGTTGCAGGGTGTGTTCTTCCTGAGCGATCGCCAACTCGTCATCGGGCAGGGCGAAGTGGTCCATGCCGATGTAGCGGTAGCCGGCAGCGGTCAGTTGCTCGATGGTGCGCTGGAGCATCTCCAGTTTGTGCGCAGGGCTCGGCAAGTCGCTGCTGTTGATCCGTCGCTGGGGCATGAAGCGTTCCGGCAGGTGCGCGTAGTTGAATACCGACAGGCGATCCGGTTGCAGACTGATCACTTCCTCGACGGTGCGGGCGAAATTGTCCGGTGTCTGCTTTGGCAGGCCGTAGATCAGATCGATGTTGATCGAGCGAAATTGCAGGGTTCGCGCCGCATCGATCACCGCGCGGGTTTCTTCCAGGCTTTGCAGGCGATTGACCGCACGCTGCACCGCCGGGTCCAGATCCTGCAGGCCAATGCTGACCCGGTTGAAACCCAGTTCGCGCAGCAGGCCCATGGTCGACCAGTCGGCTTCGCGCGGGTCGATTTCAATGCCGTAATCGCCGGAATCATCGTTGAGCAAATTGAAATGCTTGCGCAGGTGCGCCATCAACTGACGCAACTCGTCGTGGCTGAGAAAGGTCGGTGTGCCACCGCCGAAATGCAGTTGCTCGACGGTTTGCGCCGGGTCGAGGTGGCAGGCGATCAACTGGATTTCCTGCTCGAGCCGTTGCAGATACGGCTGCGCGCGACCGCGATCCTTGGTGATGACCTTGTTGCAGGCGCAGTAGTAGCAAATGTTCGCGCAGAACGGCACATGCACGTACAGCGACAACGGCCGCTGCGCCTTGCGGCTGTCGCGCAGGGCGTGGAACAGGTCGAAAGTGCCGACCTGACCGTGAAATTGCACGGCGGTCGGGTACGAAGTGTAGCGTGGCCCCGCCAGATCGTAACGGCGGATCAGATCAGAGTCCCAACGAATGGCGTCGAGCATGCGGGCATTCCCCCGGATAGGCTGGCAGTGTGGCGAGTCTAGGGGAGGGCGTGACAGGGCATGTTGATTTGCATCAACGGCGAGGATTTGGGTTGTTCGTGCGGGCCTCTTCGCGAGCAGGCTCGCTCCCACAGGTCTTGTGTTCGCTGCAAGTCTCATGTGGGAGCGAGCCTGCTCGCGAAGGCCGCGCCGGCGGTCTAATGACCCATAAGCCAATGCTGATGCGGCCCGGGCAAGGTCCAGATCCCGAACACAATCACCAGCAAACCACCCGCCATGCGCACGCTACGTTTGCGCAGGATAGCCGTGACTCGTTCAGCCGCCAGCCCGGTGGCGAGCAGCACCGGCCACGTGCCGAGGCCAAACGCAAGCATCAACAGCGCACTGTCCAGCGCATTGCCTTGGCTGGCGCTCCACAAGAGCGTGCTGTAAACCAGCCCGCACGGCAGCCAGCCCCACAGCGCACCGAGCAGCAAGGCGCGCGGCAGGCTGGAAACCGGCAGCAAGCGATTCGCCACCGGTTGAATAAAGCGCCACAAACCACGCCCGAGCGCTTCGATACGCGTCAACCCGCTCCACCAGCCGGCGAGGTACAAACCCATAGCGATCAGCAGCAACCCGGCCAGTACGCGCATGAACAGCGCCGCCGGGCTGTTGGCGACTGCCCAGCCGGCCAGGCCGATGAGCAATCCCGCCGTGGCATAACTGAGAATCCGCCCGAGGTTATACGCCAGCAACAGACGAAAGCGCCGGCTGCGCTGTTCTTTGGGAATCGCCAGGGTCAGCGCGCCCATCAGACCGCCGCACATGCCCAGACAATGGCCGCCACCAAGCAGGCCGAGAATCAGCGCCGAGACCAGCAGGGGCGCCAGTTCAAGCATGGGGTGGCGCCTTGTCGTCCGGTTTGCCGGCGTTGGCTTCGTCCACCGCAGCGGTGTGGTTGGGATCCTGATCGTCAAAAAGGATGCTGTGCGCCGGGCCGTCGAGGTCATCGTACTGACCGCTGTCCACCGCCCAGAAGAAGATGTACACGGCGATGGCAACGATCAGCAAGGCAGCGGGAATCATCACGTAGAGAGCTGGCATCTGTACTCCAGGCCCGCGCGGCTCAGGCCGGCAGCGGGCGGGTTTGTGTCGGGCTGCTGGCGGCCGGCGCGCTCGGCAGGCGAGTCAGGCGCAGGGCGTTGAGCACCACGGTCAGCGAACTGATCGACATGCCGACCGCCGCCCACACCGGAGTGATCCAGCCGAGGGCGGCGAACGGCAACATGAGGCCATTGTACAGCGCTGCCCACAGCAGGTTTTCGATGATTACCCGGCGCGTGCGTCGCGCCAGCGTGAAAGCTTGCACCAGAGCGTCGAGGCGATTGGACAGCAACACTGCATCGGCGCTGGTTTTCGCCAGATCGGTGGCCGAGCCCATGGCCACGCTGATATCGGCCGCAGCCAGCACCGGCACGTCATTGACGCCGTCGCCGAGCATCAGCACCTTGCGCCCTTCCTTGTGCAGTTGTTGCAGCACTCGCAGTTTGTCATCGGGGCGCAAGCCACCACGGGCCTCGTCGATGCCCAGTTCGGCGGCGACACTGGCGACCATCGGCGAACTGTCGCCGGACAACAGCAAGGTGCGCCAGCCCCGCGCTTTGCAAGCCGCGAGCAGAGCGGGGGCATCGTCACGCAGGCGATCATCGAGCACCAGCCACGCCAGCGGCCCGTGCGTGTCGGCGAGCAGCAACCATTGTCCGGCTTCATCAGGCATTGACGGCAGTGCCGCGCCGCTCAGGGCGCAGGCAAATTCGGCCTGACCGATGCGCAAGCGTTGCTCACCGACCACGCCTTCCAGGCCCAGCCCCGGTGTGCTCTGCACATCGTCAGCGGCCAGTGGAGCACGGCCGAACGCCCGGGCGATCGGGTGTTCCGAACGGTTTTCCAGCGCAGCGGCGAGGCTCAGGCATTGCTCGCTGTCCAGCCTGCCGAGCGGGCGAATCGAGCGCAGCACCAAGCGGCCTTCGGTGAGCGTGCCGGTCTTGTCGAAGATCACCGTGTCGATCTGATTCAAGCCTTCCAGCACATGGCCGCGGGTCAGCAACAGCCCGAGTTTGTGCAGGGTGCCGGTGGCGGCGGTGAGGGCGGTCGGCGTCGCCAATGACAGCGCGCAGGGGCAGGTCGCCACCAGCATGGCGAGGACGATCCAGAACGCCCGCGCTGAGTCCAGCTGCCACCACAGCAGGCCGATCACTGCCGCCGCAATCAGCGACAACAGGAGGAACCATTGCGCGGCGCGGTCGGCGATTTCCGCCAGACGCGGTTTCTCCGCCTGAGCGCGATCGAGCAGGCGCACGATTGCGGAGAGACGCGTGTCCTGTCCCAGCGCCTGCACTTGCACGGTCAATGCGCCTTCGACATTGAGCGTGCCCGCAGTGACCGCATCACCGAGCGTGCGTGGCTGTGGCAGGTATTCGCCGGTCAGCAGCGATTCGTCGATGCTCGACTGGCCGTCGATGATCTTGCCGTCAGCCGGCAGAATCGAGCCCGGCTGCACCAGAATCCGCTCGCCCACGCGCAACTCGCTGAGCAGGATGCGTTCGCTCTGGCCATCGCTATCCAGGCGCAGGCATGAGGCCGGCAACAGGTTGACCAGTTGCGCAGTGGCGGCAGCGGTGCGTTCGCGGGCGCGGCGTTCCAGATAGCGTCCGGCCAAAAGAAACAGGGCGAACATGCCGACCGCATCGAAGTACAGCTCGCCGACCCCGGTGATCGACGTCCAGATCCCGGCGATATAAGCGCTGCCAATCGCCAACGACACCGAGACGTCCATGGTCAGGTGGCGGGTGCGCAAATCACGCATCGCACCTTTGAAGAACGGCGCGCAGCTGTAGAACACGATTGGCGTGGTCAGAAACAGCGCGACCCAGCGCAGGATCGTGTGCAGCTCGGGACTGAGGTCGATGTTGAATTCCGGCCAGGTGGCCATGGTCGCCATCATCGCCTGAAACCACAGCAGACCGGCGACGCCGAGCTGGCGCAGGGCCAGGCGATTCTCGCTGGCCAATTGTTCGCTGGCACGGTCGGCCTGGTACGGGTGAGCGGCGTAACCGATGTGGCGCAGCTCGGCGAGGATCTGGCTCAGCGGCAATTGGGCGTCGGCCCAGCGTACGTGCAGGCGATGGTTGGACAGATTCAACCGCGCTTCGGCGACGGCGGGCAGGGTGCGCAGGTGTTTCTCGATCAGCCAGCCGCAAGCGGCGCAACTGATGCCTTCCATCAACAAGGTGGTTTCGGCCAGATCGCCTTCATGACGGACGAAGGGTTGCTGCACGTCGGCGCGGTCGTACAGCGCCAGTTCATCAGTCAGTTGCACCGGCAGCGCTTCGGGATTGGCCGAGGCTTCGCTGCGATGCTGGTAGTAGCTTTCCAGACCACCGGCGACGATGGCTTCAGCCACCGCCTGACAGCCCGGGCAGCAGAACTCGCGAGACTCGCCGAGGACGACGGCGGTAAAGCGGCTGCCGGACGGGACGGGCAGGGCGCAGTGGTAGCAGGGGGTTGGGGTGGTCATGGCATTGATGAGGGTGTGAGCCCTTGCATTGGGGGTGTTCGCTTGCCCTCACCCCAGCCCTCTCCCGGAGGGAGAGGGAGCCGATCGGTGTGAGCCTGAAGAGCGGTTTCAGTCGCCGACATTGTCACTGTCATACGCCCCGCTTCCAGGCAACCGAGATCAGTCCCCTCTCCCTCCGGGAGAGGGCCAGGGTGAGGGGCTCTTGATTTTGATTCAATTCTTCAGGTCTTCCGCACCCTGCAATGGCTCATCACCCAGCAGCAGTTCCTTGTCATGGCTGACCAGTTCTTCTTCAAACATGCGCCACACGTGCTCATCCTGGCTGCCGAGCAACTCGACAAACCGTCGCCCTTCGACCTTGTCGCCCAACTGGCCAATGTAGCGCCCGCTCTCGCTGTCACTGCGGGTCAGCACGATCTTGCGATCCTTCTCCGGCTGGGTCGGCGAAATCAGGTTCAGTTCCAGGGTTTGCGGCTGGCTGTCACCGTTCAAGCGCAGATCGACTTCACCGGTCACGTCATCCAGATGCACCGCCGCACGCAGCTTCAGGGTTTGCGCCAGCAGCTCGCGATCCAGTGAACGGTTGATGCCTTTGCCTGCTTCGTAATAGTTGTCGTTGACCAGATTGTCCGGGTTGTTCACCGCGATGGTCACCATCGACAGGGTCAAGGCCACCGAGCAGGCCAGAATCGCGATGATGATCCACGGCCAGAGGTGCTTGTACCAGGGACTTGCGGCGTTTGCAGCGGGCATGTTCAAAATTCTCTCAACGGATTTGTGGGCCGATGAATCGGCTCTTGGCTTCAACGTGGACGCTGTCGTCATCGGCGTCCTTGAGGATGAATTTCACCTCGTTGGTGCTCGATGGCAGTTGTTCCGGCGCGCTCGACAACTCGACCGGCATGCTGACGATATCGCCGGCGGCAACCTTGATTTCGCGCTTGCCTTGCAGGCGCAGGTCCGGCAGACCCTCGGCTTGCAGCAGGTAAGTGTGGTCGCGCTGATCCTTGTTCATGATCTTCAGGCTGTAGACGTTTTCGATCCGGCCTTCAGCGTTTTCGCGGTACAGCACGCGGTCTTTGCTGACGTCGAAACCGACCAGTGAGCGCATGAAGAACGCGGCGACCAACAGGCTGATCATCGCCAGCAGCACCACGGCATAGCCGATCAGGCGCGGTCGCAGTTTATGGGTTTTCTGCCCGGAGAGGTTGTGTTCGGTGGTGTAGCTGATCAGCCCGCGCGGGTAATCCATCTTGTCCATGATGCTGTCGCAGGCATCGATGCACGCAGCGCAGCCGATGCACTCGATCTGCAGGCCATCGCGGATGTCGATGCCGGTCGGGCAGACCTGCACGCACATCGTGCAGTCAATGCAGTCGCCCAGCCCCAGCGCCTTGTAGTCGATGCCTTTCTTGCGCGGCCCACGGCTTTCGCCACGGCGCGGGTCGTAGGAAACGATCAGCGTGTCCTTGTCGAACATCACGCTCTGGAAGCGCGCATACGGGCACATGTAGATGCACACCTGCTCACGCAACCAGCCGGCATTGCCGTACGTGGCGAGGGTGAAAAAACCGACCCAGAAATACGACCAGCCATCGGCCTGACCGGTGAAGAATTCGATGACCAGTTCGCGGATAGGCGAGAAGTAGCCGACAAAGGTCATGCCGGTGACAAAACCGATCAGCAGCCACAGCGAGTGCTTGGCCAGTTTACGCACGAATTTGTTGGCGCTCATCGGCGCCTTGTCGAGCTTGATGCGCTGGTTGCGGTCGCCTTCGGTGACCTTTTCGCACCACATGAAAATCCACGTCCACACGCTCTGCGGGCAGGTATAACCGCACCAGACGCGCCCGGCGTACACGGTGATGAAGAACAGGCCGAACGCGGCAATGATCAACAGCCCCGAGAGCAGGATGAAATCCTGTGGCCAGAAGGTCGCGCCGAAGATGAAGAACTTGCGCTCCGGCAGGTTCCACCACACCGCCTGGTGACCGCCCCAGTTCAGCCACACCGTGCCGAAATACAGCAGAAACAACGCCGCACCGCCGAGCATCCGCAGATTGCGGAACAGGCCGGTGAAGGCACGGGTGTAGATTTTTTCTCGTGAGGCATAAAGATCGACGCTGTTGTTCGCGTTCTTGCTCGGCGGCGTGACGTCGTGTACCGGAATCTGATTGCTCATCATTGCATCCCACGGCAGTGGAAAAATGCCTCGGTCGATACGTGCCAACCAAGGTCAAAAAGGGCTGTTGCAGTAGCGCGATGATACGCCTGCAGCTCTGGCTCAAGGGTGCGACCTTTGGTCGCGTTGGGTAAAAAATGCAGATGGTGTAGCGATTGCAGAAAAGCCTGATGCAGATCAATTGACTTGTTGAGTATGGCTGAGTTTTCGGCAGATGCAGGTAAAACGGCGGGTAGGGTTTTTGCAGCGATTTCGTGAAGGTATCACTTCGGCTAAATGTCTTTTTAGGGGGAGAGTTGTCGTGAAGTTGCTTAATTAACTTGCAATGAAATCGCGGTTTTATTGTTCTGGTTTTTCACATAGCTTTTGTCTGTGATCGTTTTTGGTTGCTGTTATTTCAATAAAGATAAAAGGAATTATATGAAGAGCATGTTCAAGGTTCGGCATGTCTGTGCGCTGTTATGGGTTTTCAGTTTAATGCCTGCAGTGGTGCTGGCTGAGCAAAATCCAAATCACATGATATTTGCGTCTGATCCGCAATATCCGTGGACGGAAAAAACGGACAGTGGTGAAGCTGAATCTGAGTCGGAAAAGGAAGCGCGTTCCCGCGCGCTGATCGAAAGCCAGTTTTCGGATATCGCAAACTTTCGCAAAAACTTCAGCATATCTCCGGAACATATTCCGATCATGATCAATGGCGATATAACGGCCTATGGGCATGGGTGGCAGCGAAGTTGGTTGCGACCGGTTTTGAATAAATACTTCGGTGGCAATGTCTTCTACGGCCTCGGTAATCACGACTATGAAAAGAATGATTGTTTTTCTGAAAGTTGTGCTGCAGGTAGTATCACCGATTTCGAAGAGCATCATCGTGGCAAAGTCGGAAATCTAGACCTGAATATAAGCGGTAGTCCGATTAACAGGCTGTTTTCTGGGAGTCTGGCCTACTCCATAGATGTTGGAGATGTACACCTTGTCCAGTTGCACAACGAGCCGACGTATTCGGTATGGATTTCACATTTCTTGAATCCGACGACGTTCGACATCAGGAATTCCCTGGACTGGCTGGAAAAGGATCTGAAGGCGGCGCGTGAGAAGGGACGGATTATTATCCTTAATATGCATAAGCCTTCTCGCTGGCAGGGTGACGATAAGCAGATCAAGCGATTCACAAAGATCATCGAGGATTACAATGTCACTGCGGTGTTCGCAGGCCATTTGCATACTAGAGCAGGGCGCTTCTGGTGGACGGAAAATTTCGGCAGTGTGCCAGTTTATCTGAGCGGTTCCGCTTCGCAGCAAACTTATCTGATCGCCAGCTTTTCCAAAGACCGGAAGAGTCTGGTCATCAGCAAGGTTGAGAATAATAACTGGCCGAGTCGGGTGGCGGTGGATACGATCCCCGTCAAGTAAGTACAGCAGACTTGCGCGCGAAGACATTCATATTTATCGAGTGTCTCAGGGCGTGAATTCCGCTCATGAAAAGGCCCCGCCAATTTGCATTGGCGAGGCCTTTCATACTTCAAGCGTTGGCCTTACTCGGCCTGCGCCTCTGGTGCTTTTTCCCCATGCGACAAGCTGTAGACATACGCTGCCAGCAAGTGAACCTTGTCGTTGCCCTGCAGTTGTTCCTGCGCCGGCATCTGGCCCTGACGGCCGTAGCGGATGGTCTGCTGCAGTTGTGCGAAGCTCGAGCCGTAAATGAATGCGCCCGGGTGTGTCAGGTCAGGCGCGCCCATGGCCGGAGTGCCTTTACCGGCAGGGCCGTGGCAAGCGACGCAGTTGGCGGCGAAGAGTTTCTGGCCGTTGGCCGGGTCGGCCTTGGTGCCTTCCGGCAGTTTGCGCCCGTCGAGATTGGTCACCACGAAGGCGGCTACGTCAGCCACGCCTTGCTCACCGATCACTTCAGCCCACGCCGGCATCACCGCGTGGCGGCCGCCCATGATGGTGGTCTTGATGGTTTCCGGCTCACCGCCCCAGCGCCAGTCGGCGTCGGTCAGGTTGGGGAAGCCATAGGCGCCCTTGGCGTCGGAACCGTGGCACACCGAGCAGTTGGACGCGAACAGACGGCCGCCCATCTTCAGTGCTTGCGGATCCTTGGCCACTTCTTCGATCGGCATCGCCGCGAACTTGGCGAAGATCGGACCGAAGCGGGCGTCCGAACGGGCCATTTCCTTTTCCCACTCGTGGGCGCCGGTCCAGCCGGTCTGGCCGTTGGCGAACGCGGTCTGCTTCTCGGTATCCAGATAGTTGTAGCCCGGCAGCAGACCTTTCCAGTTGCCCAGACCCGGGTACAGCACCAGATAACCCAGAGCAAAAATGATCGTGCCGACGAACAGCATGAACCACCATTTCGGCAGCGGGTTGTCGTACTCCTCGATCCCGTCGAAGGAGTGGCCGACCGTCTCGTCCGTCTGTTCGCTGCGCTGGCCCTTGCGGGTCGACAGTAGCAGCCAGGTCAGGGCGAAGATCGTACCGAGACTGAGGACTGTGACGTACAGACTCCAGAATGTAGTCATTCTTTGTTACTCCTAGAAGCTTGCTCGACGTGCTTGATGGCTTCGGGATCATCGGCAAAAGGCAGCATGGTCGCGTCGTCGAATTCCGACTTGCGCTTGGGGCTGAACACCCACAAGGCCAGACCGATGAAGGCCACCATCACGACCACGGTGCCCAGGCCTCGAATCATCCCGATATCCATCAGATTCACCGTTTGCTTTTGATGATGGTGCCCAGGCCTTGCAGATAGGCCACCAGCGCGTCCATTTCGGTTTTGCCCTTCACGGCATCCTGTGCACCGGCGATGTCTTCGTCGGTGTACGGCACGCCGAGGGTGCGCAAGACTTCCATTTTTTTCGCGGTTTCCTTGCCGTCGAGCTTGTTTTCCACGAGGAACGGGTAAGCCGGCATTTTCGACTCGGGGACCACGTTGCGCGGGTTGTACAAGTGCGCACGTTGCCAGTCATCGGAGTAACGACCGCCCACACGGGCCAGGTCCGGACCGGTACGTTTGGAACCCCACAGGAACGGGTGATCCCAGACGCTTTCACCGGCAACCGAATAGTGGCCGTAGCGTTCGGTTTCAGCGCGGAACGGGCGGATCATCTGCGAGTGGCAGCCGACACAACCGTTGGCGATGTACACGTCGCGGCCTTCCAGTTCCAGCGCCGAACGTGGCTTCATGCCCTCGACCGGCTTGTTGGTGACGTCCTGGAAGAACAGTGGAACGATTTGGGTCAGGCCACCGACGCTGACGGCGATGACCATGAAGAAGGCCAACAGGCCAATATTCTTCTCGACAGCTTCATGCTTCATCAGTGAGCTCCAACGACGGCAATCTTGGCGGCGGCTTCGGCTTCAACCGGATCCGACGCACGAACGGTGCGGTACACGTTGTAAGCCATCAGCAGCATGCCGCTGGCAAAGAAAGCACCGCCCAGCGCACGGACGATGAAGCCCGGGTGGCTGGCCTGCAGCGCTTCGACGAACGAGTAGGTGAGGGTGCCGTCATCGTTGATTGCACGCCACATCAGGCCCTGGGTGATGCCGTTGACCCACATCGAGGCGATGTAAAGCACGGTGCCGATAGTGGCGAGCCAGAAGTGCGCGTTGATCAGCCCGGTGCTGTGCATCTGCGCCCGGCCGAACAGTTTCGGGATCATGTGGTAGATCGCGCCGATCGAGATCATTGCTACCCAACCGAGGGCGCCGGCGTGTACGTGGCCGATGGTCCAGTCGGTGTAGTGCGAGAGCGAGTTGACGGTCTTGATCGCCATCATCGGCCCTTCGAAGGTCGACATGCCGTAGAACGCCAGCGACACCACGAGGAAGCGCAGGATCGGGTCGGTGCGCAACTTATGCCAGGCGCCCGACAGGGTCATCATGCCGTTGATCATGCCGCCCCAGCTTGGCGCCAGCAGAATGATCGACATCGCCATGCCCAGCGATTGTGCCCAGTCCGGCAGGGCGGTGTAGTGCAGGTGGTGCGGGCCGGCCCAGATATACAGAGTGATCAGCGCCCAGAAGTGCACGATCGACAGACGATAGGAGTAGATCGGACGTTCGGCCTGTTTCGGCACGAAGTAGTACATCATCCCGAGGAAACCGGTGGTCAGGAAGAAACCCACCGCGTTGTGGCCGTACCACCACTGGATCATCGCGTCAGTGGCACCGGAGTAGGCCGAATACGACTTGAACAGGCTGACCGGCAGCGACATGTGGTTGACGATGTGCAGCATCGCGGTGACGACGATGAATGCGCCGTAGAACCAGTTACCAACGTAGATGTGCTTGGTTTTGCGCTTGGTGATGGTGCCGAAGAACACCAGACCGTAAGTGACCCAGACAATCGCCAGCAGAATCGCGATCGGCCATTCCAGCTCGGCGTATTCCTTGGTGGTGGTGTAACCCAGCGGCAAGGTGATGATGGCGCCGACGATGACCGCTTGCCAGCCCCAGAAGGTGAAGGCAGCGAGGCTGTCGGAAATCAGTCGCGTCTGGCAGGTTCGTTGCACGACATAGTAGGAAGTGGCAAACAGTGCACAACCGCCGAAGGCGAAAATCACCAGGTTTGTGTGCAACGGGCGCAAGCGTCCAAAGCTCGTCCACGGCAGACCGAAGTTCAGTTCCGGCCAGACCAGTTGCGAGGCGATGAAGACACCGAGCCCCATGCCAAGGATCCCCCAGACCACCGTCATGATGGCGAACTGGCGGACTACCTTATAGTTATAAGCAGTCGGACTGATTGCTGTGCTCATTCTAAGGTTCCACGGTTTGGGTATTTTTATAGGGATAAAATCGGCCGCAAGTATGTATAAAGCAGGGGGTCATTGCAACGCGCCATGACCTGGGTCAATGCTTTCCAACGCTGATTCTGCGGCCTTTCCATGCGCCGCGTAGGGTCAAAAATGGCCTCTGACAAAATGTCGCAGTGCGCGTAAAAAGCTCGCAATCCGGATCGCCGTCAACGGTGCCCGTTCACAGGTCGTGATCGGGGAATTGCGGGCAATCGGCGCAACAGCCGTTATCTGCCTGCGTTTGCGGCGAGTCCATCAGCCGGTTCACGGCGCGCATCGTTCGGGATTGATCTGGAAACCGACTTCAGCCGGTCCGCTTCGATGAAGCGTAGACCCGAATCCGGGGTTCCGAAAGGAGAGGATCCAAGGGGTGCGACAATGCGTCGCAAAGGGGCGGGAAACTGCCGCAGCGAGAAAGCTGCGGCAGTGGTGTACGCAATTGCTATTTCTTGCTGTCTTCAGTTATCAGTTTTTCTGTGTTCAATCCATGGCTGAGGCTGTACACATAAGCAGCAAGCAATTGCACTTTATCGTTGCCTAGCAATTCGTTTTGCGCTGGCATATGCCCCTGACGACCATGGCGAATGGTCTGTTCCAGTTGGGTCAGGCTGGTGCCATAAATGAAGCCGGCCGGATGGGTCAGGTTTGGCGCGCCCATCGCCGCAGTGCCTTGGCCGGTGGCGCCATGACAGGCAACGCAAGTGGTGCTGAACGCTTGCTGCCCGGCTTGCAGATCCGCCTTGCTGTCGGCGGGTAGCGGCAGGCCGGCCAGTTCGTGGCGCACATACGCGGCAACGTTTTTCACCCCAGCCTCACCGAGCACTTCGCCCCAGGCCGGCATTGCCGCCATCCGCCCACCCATGATGGTGGTCTTGATCGTCTCGGCATCGCCGCCCCAGCGCCAGTCGCTGTCAGCAAGGTTAGGGAAGCCGAACGCACCCTTGGCATCCGAGCCATGGCACACCGAGCAATTGGAGGCGAACAGTCGACCGCCCATTTTCAGCGCCTGCGGATCCTTGGCCACTTCTTCCAGGGGCATCGCCGCGAATTTGGCGAAGATCGGCCCGAACCGGGCGTCCGCCTTGTTCATTTCCTTTTCCCATTCGTGCACGCCGGTCCAGCCATCCTCGTAACCGGGCAGGATGCCTTTCCAGTTGCCCAGGCCCGGATACAGAATCAGATAACCCACCGAGAACACCAGCGTGCCGGCGAACAGCATGAACCACCACTGCGGCAGCGGGTTGTCGTATTCCTCGATGCCGTCGAAGCTGTGGCCCATGGTCTGGTCGACGCTGCCCTTGGTCTCGCCCCTGCGCGTGCCGATCAGCAGCCAGGTCAGGCCGATCAGGCTGCCAATGGTCAGTACGCAGATCCACGTACTCCAGAAGGTGGTCATGGCCGGGTACTCCTTGTTTCAGGGGCTGAAATTGTTTCGGGTAGTGGTTCGTCGGCGAATGGCAGCAGGCGTGCTTCGGCGAATTCCGGCGTGCGCTTGCGGTTGAACACCCACAAGGTCAAACCGACGAAGGCGACGAACACCACGACCGTGCCGAGGCCGCGGATCAGGCCTGCACTCATTTCAATGACCATGGCTCACCTCTTGCTCTTGATTGCAGTGCCGAGCACTTGCAGATAGGAAACGAGGGCGTCCATTTCGGTCTTGCCCTTGAGGCTGGCGACCGCGCCGCTGATGTCGTCGTCGGTATACGGCACGCCGAGAGTGCGCATGGTTTTCAGCTTGGTTTCGGTGTGGCTGCTGTCGACCGCTTGGGTGACCAGCCACGGATAGGCCGGCATCTTCGACTCCGGCACGACGTTGCGCGGGTTGTACAAGTGCGCGCGGTGCCAGTCATCCGAGTAGCGCGCGCCGACCCGGGCGAGGTCAGGACCGGTACGTTTCGAACCCCACAGGAACGGGTGGTCCCAAACGCTTTCGCCCGCAACCGAGTAGTGCCCGTAGCGTTCGGTTTCGGCGCGGAACGGGCGGATCATCTGCGAGTGGCAACCGACGCAGCCTTCGCGGATGTAGATGTCGCGGCCTTCCAGTTGCAGCGCGGTGTAGGGCTTCATGCCTTCCACCGGTTTGTTGGTGACGTCCTGGAAGAACAGCGGGACGATCTGGGTCAGGCCGCCGATGCTCACGGCGAACACCATCAGCAGCATCAGCAGGCCGACGTTCTTTTCAATCGTTTCGTGTTTCATGGCGGACTCCTCAGGCCATCTGCGCGGCAGCAACGACATCAGCAGGCTGCGAGGCCCGCACGGTGCGCCAGGTGTTGTAAGCCATCAGCAACATGCCGCTGAGGAAAATCGCCCCGCCGATCAGGCGCACGACAAAGCCCGGATGGCTGGCCACCAGGGTTTCGACGAATGAGTAAGTCAGCGTGCCGTCCTCGTTCACCGCGCGCCACATCAGACCCTGGGCGATGCCGTTGACCCACATCGAAGCGATGTAGAGCACGGTGCCGATGGTCGCCAGCCAGAAGTGCGCGTTGATCAAACCGACGCTGTGCATCTGCGCTTTGCCGAAGATTTTCGGGATCATGTGATACAGCGCGCCGATCGAGATCATCGCCACCCAGCCGAGGGCGCCGGCGTGAACGTGGCCTATGGTCCAGTCGGTGTAGTGGGAGAGGGCGTTGACGGTCTTGATGGCCATCATCGGCCCTTCGAAGGTCGACATGCCGTAGAACGCCAGCGACACGACGAGGAAGCGCAGGATCGGGTCGCTGCGCAACTTATGCCAGGCGCCCGAGAGGGTCATCATGCCGTTGATCATGCCGCCCCAGCTCGGTGCCAGCAGGATCAGCGACATCACCATGCCCAGCGACTGCGCCCAGTCCGGCAGCGCGGTGTAGTGCAAGTGGTGCGGGCCGGCCCAGATGTACAGGGTGATCAAGGCCCAGAAGTGCACGATCGACAGGCGATACGAGTACACCGGACGCTCGGCCTGTTTCGGCACGAAGTAATACATCATGCCGAGGAAGCCGGCGGTGAGGAAAAAGCCCACAGCGTTGTGGCCATACCACCATTGCACCATCGCGTCGGTTGCACCGGCGTACACCGAGTAGGACTTGGTGAAACTCACCGGCAACTCAAGGTTGTTGACGATGTGCAGAATCGCCACGGTGATGATGAACGCGCCGAAAAACCAGTTGCCCACATAAATGTGTTTGGTTTTGCGCTGCATGATCGTGCCGAAGAACACGATGGCGTAGGCGACCCAGACGATGGTGATCAGGATGTCGATCGGCCATTCCAGTTCGGCGTATTCCTTGGAACTGGTGTAACCCAGCGGCAGGCTGATCGCCGCCAACAGGATCACCAGCTGCCAGCCCCAGAAGCAGAACGCGGCGATTTGCGGCGCGAACAATTGTGTCTGGCAGGTGCGTTGCACCGAATAGAAAGAACTGGCGAACAGCGCGCAGCCACCAAAGGCGAAGATCACCGCGTTGGTGTGCAGCGGGCGCAGACGGCCGAAACTGGTCCAGGGCAAATTGAAGTTGAGTTCCGGCCAGACCAATTGCGCCGCGAGAAAAACCCCGAGGCCCATGCCGACGATGCCCCACACCACCGTCATAATGGCGAATTGGCGGACCACCTTGTAGTTGTAGGCGGTACTGATAGAAGTGTTCATGGTTCCCCATCCACGGTTCAGCCGAAGTGAGCGCGCAAACGGCGCGAATCCTTCGCCTGGAGTTATAGGCAGACTAAAAGCGAGGCAAGCATGGACAAACAGCACAAGGCCAGTATTGACGGGGATCAATGGGCGCAGTGTGTGCTCGATCATGGGTGGCTTTGGGATGCCGCTGTTGGTGAGGCTTCAGCAACGCTGATTCTGGCGCACGGGGCGGGGGCGCCGATGGATAGCGACTGGATGAACGACATGGCTGGGCGCCTTGCCGGGCTTGGGGTCAACGTGTTGCGGTTTGAGTTTCCGTATATGGCGCAGCGGCGGGTGGATGGGGTGAAGCGGCCGCCGAATCCTGCGCCGAAACTGTTGGATTGCTGGCGGGAGGTGTTTGCGCTTGTGCGGCGTCATGTCGCTGGGGTTTTGGCGGTTGGCGGCAAGTCGATGGGCGGGCGGATGGCGAGTCTGGTGGCGGATGAGTTGGGGGTGGATGTGTTGGTGTGTCTGGGGTATCCGTTTTATGCGGTGGGGAAGCCGGAGAAGCCGCGGGTTGAGCATTTGGCTGGGTTGAAGACGCGGACGTTGATTGTGCAGGGGGAGCGGGATGCTCTGGGGAATCGCGAGGCGGTTGAGGGGTATTCGTTAGCGCCGGGGATTGAGGTGTTTTGGTTGGTGGCGGGGGATCATGATTTGAAGCCGCTCAAGGCTTCTGGCTTTACGCACTCCGATCATTTGGCGGGTGCTGCGCAGAAGGTGGCTGAATTTCTCCGTGACTGATTTTGAGTCGGGCCGGGGTTTTGCGCTGCATGAAGGTCTGCTCCCTTTCCCCTCGCCCCCATGGGGGAGAGGGCTGGGGTGAGGGGGTAGCTGTTGATCTTGCTTTTGGGGGCATATCCGTTGCTTCGGGAGCTGCGGCTGGCGGTTTCGCCTGACGGCGACTTACTTTTTTACAAGCGCCAAAAAAAGTAAGCAAAAAACGCTAGCTCCTACGTTCGGCCCTCGCAATCTCGGGTTCCTTCGCTCCGGGATCGATCCGGGCGCAGCGGCTCCGGTTTGCTTCGCTGCACCTCCTTCCGCTGTGTCTGGCTGCGCCAGACGGTCGCTACGCTCCCACCCCCGGATCAATCCCTCCACTCAGCCTTCCGACGTCGCCGGTGGATCAAGATCAAGAGCACTCGAGCTTGCGCTCATTGTTGAGTGGTGCGGCTTCGCCGCGGGCAGCTGCGCTGCTTTGCTTTTCTGCTTTTTGTGGGAGCGAGCCTGCTCGCGCAGGCGGCCTGACAGCCGACCATTATCCACCGGCCGGACTCAATCCCTGTGGGAGAGCACTCGAGCTAACGCTCATTGTTGAGTGGTGCGGCTTTACCGCGGGCAGCTGCGCTGTTTTGCTTTTCTGTGGGAGCGAGCTTGCTCGCGAAGGCGGCCTGACAGCCGACCACTATCTACCGGCCGGACTCAATCCCTGTGGGAGCTGGCTTGCCAGCGATGGCAGCCTCCAAGTCGACCAATCCCCCACTGATATACCCGATCCAAATGTGGGAGCGAGCCTGCTCGCGAAAGCTCTCTTCCAGACGACCTCAAACCACCTGACTGTCAGAGGCAATCCCTGCACTTAAACATCATCAAATACCCACGTTTAAACTACACGACCCGTTACGCCATCCCGGCTACAACTCCTTGCGCCATTGCCTACGCCTACGCCAGAATCCGCCGGCTTACGCGCTATGAGGTTGGCTATATCGTTTCTCGGTCACTGACAAAAAGCAGTGATCGGGTTTGGTAGCCCGTCTGTAATGGCCGTATGTCTACGCCTTCAGACCGTCCTTTTTTTGGGGGCTCGGTTTATATGGTGGTCATGCGTGGGGCTCGTTCGCGGGCGCCGGGTTCCTATTGCAGCCGGTCTACCAACCCGCGTATGGCCGCCACCCTCGTTTGGTAGCGAAGGTGATGGCTCCTTGAATCTGCAATAGGAGTTTCATCATGTTCAAAGTCACCCCCAACCCGCCACCCTCCCACGACCGCGCACTCGACCCGCAAAAAATCCAGGAAGCCACCGACCGCGCCCTCGATTACTACCTCAAACCTGAAGACCTGGCAGCTCCGCCAAGTTCGCCAAAATATCGCCCGGTTTATGTTGTCGACCCCACGCTGGATGACGAAACCCTGTTGGTCGAAGCCTGCGAGTCGCTTTCCTACGCCCATGCCATGGCCGGTAACATCGCCAACTCAATAGGCGGCCCGGAACGCAAACCACTGCTGGCGCTGCAACAGGTGATCATGCTCAACGAACTGTTGGTCAATCGACTGCTGGATAAGCTGAAGTTGCCTCAATAATTTCGTTGGCTGTAATGGCCTCTTCGCGAGCAGGCTCGCTCCCCCAGGGGGATTGTCGTCGGACACAAAACTGTGGTCCCAAGCAGTTCCAATATGTGAGCGAGCTTGTTCGCGAAAGCGGTCTGCCAAGTACCATCACTTTCAGACAAGCAACAAAAACCCGGAAGCTCACGCCATCCGGGTTTTTTCATTCCAGCCTTCCAGTCAGCGGTTAAACCGCGCCACCAACGAATACTGCGTGCTGGCCGTCTTCGTCAGCTCTTCACTGAGCAACGCCGAGTTATGCGCCTGTTCCGAGGTCTGATCCGCCAACTCCGAAATATTGCTGATGTTGCGGCTGATTTCTTCAGCCACGGCACTTTGCTCTTCCGTCGCCGCCGCGATCTGCGTGGTCATGTCGGTGATGTTGGCCACCGCTTCGCTGATGCCGACCAACGCCTGGTCGGCTTCCAGTACCCGCGCCACGCCTTCTTCGGCCTGGCGATGCCCGGCTTCCATGGTCTGCACGGCGCTGGAGGCAGTCTGCTGCAACTTGGCGATCAGCGCGTGAATCTGCCCGGTGGATTCGCTGGTGCGTTGCGCCAGTTGACGAACTTCGTCAGCCACGACCGCAAAACCACGGCCCATTTCACCGGCACGCGCCGCTTCAATCGCAGCGTTGAGGGCGAGGAGATTGGTCTGGTCAGCGATGCCTTTGATCACGTCGACCACGCCGCCGATTTCGTCGCTGTCCTTGGCCAGTTGCGTCACGGTCAGGCCGGTTTCACCGACGACGACGGACAGCCGCTGGATCGCTTCGCGGGTTTCCCCGGCGATGTCGCGGCCACGGCCGGTCAGGCGGTTGGCTTCCTGGGTGGCGTCAGCGGTGCGCTGTACGTGGCTGGCGACTTCCTGGGTGGTGGCGGCCATCTGGTTGACGGCGGTGGCGACCTGTTCGGTTTCCACGCGCTGGCGTTCCAGGCCGGTCGAGCTGTTGTGCGCCAGGGCGTCGGACTGTTTGGCCTGATCGGTCAGGTGTTCGGCGGTGTCCTGCAGGCGAGTCAGGCAGGTTTTCAGGCGCGCTTCCTGGCTGAGGATCGACATCTCCAGACGCGCCTGCGCGCCACGGCTGTCGGTGTACATCTGCGCGATCAGCGGGTCGGAGGTGGTCTGCTCGGCGAGGCGCAGCAGGCGCTTGAGCCCGCGTTGCTGCCATTGCAGGCCCATCAGGCCCAGCGGCACCGACAAACCGGCGGCGAGGGCAAAGCCCCATTGCGAGTTCAGCGTCGCGCCGATCATGAAGCTCAATTGGCTGACCAGAATGAACGGCAGCCAGTCCTGCAGGATCGGCAGCCATTTGTCCGTCGAAGGAATCGCCGACTTGCCCTGGTTGATGCGTTGGTAAAGCGCTTCGGCACGGCGGATCTGTTCGGCGGTGGGCTTGACGCGCACCGACTCGTAGCCGACCACCTGGCTGCCATCAAACACCGGCGTGACGTAGGCGTTAACCCAGTAGTGGTCACCGGATTTGCAGCGATTCTTGACAATGCCCATCCATGGCAAGCCTTGTTTCAATGTGCCCCACATGTGCGAGAACACCGCCGACGGCACGTCAGGGTGACGGACCAGATTGTGCGGCGCCCGGATCAGTTCCTCCCGCGAAAATCCGCTGATTTCAACGAACGCGTCGTTGCAGTAGGTGATCACGCCCTTGGCATCGGTGGTGGAAATCAACCGTTGCTGAGCTGGAAAGGTCCGCTCGCGTTGTGTAATGGGCTGGTTGTTACGCATGGTTTTTCAATCCGCAAGGCTTTGAAAGGTTGTCGGCGCTGACAGGTTTTTATTGAAGTTTTTTTTCAGATTCAAGTACGCCGTCGCAAAACCGCGCTTGCGTCAACTGGCCAGCATCGGATAGGTGAACAGGCCGAAGTGCAACAGATTCAGGCCGAAATGGGTGGCGATCGCCGCGCCCAGTCCGCCGAAACGATAGGCCAGACCATAGCCGACCCCGGCCAGTCCCGCCAGCAACACCCAGGTCCAGCCGGCGCCGGCGTGCACCAGACCAAACAGCAGCGAGGCCAACAGCAGCGCGAGGTTGTCGCCGTAGGGCAGGTGCTTGAAGCGACGGCTCAGCCCGCCCTGTATATAGCCGCGAAACAGCGCTTCCTCGACCAGCGTCACCAGCAGCAGATTGTTCAGCACCCACAGCCAGGCCTGATCCGGCCACTTCGGCGCCCAGGCGATTACGCCGAGCAACAATGCGCCGCCGAGGGCGAGAATCGCGCACAGCGTCAGGGCGAGGGCGGTGGCATAGACCGTCAGGCGCAACGAACGCCGCGCGACAATCCACGGACAAACCAGCAGCAACCAGAAGCCCACCAGCGGTTTATCCAGATTGAAATACATCGCGAACGGCACCGCGTTGTCAGTGAAACGTTGCGGATTGATCACCCGGCCGTTGGCGAAGCCCGGCAGCCAGTGCAGCGCAAGTGCCACGGCCAGAACAATGAACAGGCCATGGCCGAGCCAGCGCGCAAACGGTACTTGTTGCTGGCGCACGGCGAACGCGGCGAACAACAGAAGCCCCACGGAGATCAATGCCAGCCAACCGAGCTGGCCGTAGCTCAGGGCCAATCCGTAACCGAGGCCGAGCAGCGCGAGATAGAGCCAGGGCAGCGCCTTCATCGAAAGTCCTTGTGCGAGATTTCTGGAAGGGGCTTTCTACACGGGCGAGGGAAGTGGGACAAGTGAAGGTGTGGCAGTCATGCCCGACACAAATCAAATGTGGGAGCGAGCCTGCTCGCGAAAGCGGTTTTGCAGATGACGTCACTGGCGACTGACACTCCGCTTTCGCGAGCAGGCTCGCTCCCACAGGTTTTGCATTCGGCTGAAGATCAGCGCAGGCCCAGTTTGGCGGCCGCGCGTTCGGTAATCTCGGTGCGCAGCTTCAACGAAGGCGCCGCGCGCAACCGCGCTTCATCGACCACCGCACTTGGCGCCACATCCGGACTGCCGGCATTGAACGGCGGTGCCGGGGCATATTCCAGTTGCAACTGCACCAGTTGCGCCGTGTCGGCATCGACCAGTTCCGCCGCGAGCACCAAGGCAAAATCGATCCCGGCGGTGATCCCGCCGCCGGTAAAAAGATTGCCGTCGCGCACCACCCGATCCTTCACCGCAATTGCTCCCAGCGTCGGCAGCAACTGGTGATACGCCCAATGCGTGGTCGCCCGCTTGCCCTGCAACAGACCCGCCGCGCCGAGCACCAGCGAGCCGGTGCACACCGAGGTCACATAACGTGCCTGCGCGGCCTGGCGTTTGATGAAATCCAGCGTCTGCTGGTCTTCCATCAACGGCCCGACGCCGCCACCGCCTGGCACGCAGATCACATCCAGATCCGGGCAATCGTCGAACGTCGTGGTCGGTTTCAGCAGCAGGCCGGTGCTGGACGTCACCGGCATCAGGTCCTTCCAGACCAGATGCACCTGCACGCCGGGCAACGAGGCGAGCACGTCGTAAGGGCCGGTCAGGTCGAGTTGCTGAACCTGCGGGAATAACAGAAAACCGATCTGCAGCGTCATCGTTGTGGCTCCGTTGAAAGAAGTGGACGACTTCACTGTAGGCGGGTAGGTTCTGGCGCATACGCCAATCAACCCACGAATTACGCCAAATGCCCAAAGCCATTCACGTCCTCGCGTTCGCCAACATGCAGATTCTCGATGTTACCGGGCCGTTGCAGGTGTTCGCCTCGGCCAACGATCTGGCCCGCCAGCGCGGAATGTCGGTGCCGTATGCGCCGAGCGTGATCGCCAGCGGCGGCGGGGCGGTGATGTCATCGGCGGGTCTGGCGGTGCTGGCCGAACCGTTGCCGCAAACGCCCAGCGATACCTTGATCATCGCCGGCGGCTGGGGCATTTATCCCGCCGCCGAAGACTCGCAACTGGTTGGCTGGGTGCGCGAGCACGGCACTCATTGCCGGCGCGTGGCTTCGGTGTGCACCGGGGCCTTTCTGCTCGCGGCCAGCGGCTGGCTCGATGGTCGCCGCGTGGTCACCCACTGGACGCGCTGCGAGCAATTGGCCGCGCAACATCCCAATCTGCGCGTCGAGGCCAACCCGATCTTCATCAACGACGGCCCGGTATGGACTTCTGCCGGGGTCACGGCCGGTATCGATCTGGCGCTGGCCATGGTCGAAGAAGACCTCGGCCGCGACATCGCCCTCGACGTCGCCCGGCACTTGGTCGTCTTCCTGAAACGCCCGGGCGGGCAGTCGCAATTCAGCGTGACGCTGTCGCTGCAACAACAGGGCAACCGCTTCGATGAACTGCACGCCTGGATCGCCGAAAACCTGACCTGCGACCTCGGCATCCCGACCCTCGCCGAACAGGCCGGCATGAGCGAACGCAGCTTCATCCGCCACTACCGCGCCAACACCGGCCAGACCCCGGCGCGGGCGATCGAACTGATCCGCGTCGAAACCGCTCGGCGACTGCTCAGCGATACCGGCCTGCCGGTGAAACGCATCGCCGCCAATTGCGGGTTTGGCAGTGAAGAGACGCTGCGGCGCAGTTTTCTCCGAGCGATTGGCGTGACACCGCAGGCTTATCGCGAGCGCTTTTCGGTCAGCGTTGCAACAGATTCTGTATTGCCTTGAGGGTTTCCTGCGGCGCTTCTTCGGGAAGGTTGTGGCCGACGCCCGCGAGCACGCGCCGCTGGTAAAAACCGCTGAAATGCCCGGCATCTTCATCAGTCAGCGAAGGCGGGCCGACGCCATCATCGGCGCCGCACAGCGAAATGCTCGGCACGCTGATCACCGGCTGTATGGCCAGCGCTTCTTCCATCCACTCCAGGGCCGGATCCCCCGAGGCGTATCCGAAGCGATGCCGATAGGAATGAATCACCACGTCGACAAAATCAGGATTATCAAAAGCAGGTGCGGTCAGCGGATAGCGTTCGTCCTTGCGCGCCCATGTCGGCGACCACAGCCGCCAGAGCAACAGGCACAACTCCCGGCGATTCTGCCTCAGACCCTCGGCGCCACGGGGCGTGTGGAAATAGTACTGATACCAGAGCCGATGCTCGTCTTCGGGGTCCAACGGCTGGTTCGCATGGGCGATGTCCTGCACCAGGTAGCCGTCGCCGCTGACCAGCCCGCGCACTCGCGCCGGAAACAACGCCGCGACAATACACGCCGCCCGACCGCCCCAGTCATAGCCGCAAAGCATGGCCTGTTCGATGCCCAGCGCGTCCATCAGATCGAGCAGGTCCTGCGCCATCGCAGCTTGCTGGCCCGAGCGCAGGGTTTGCGCACTGTTGAACCGGGTCGGCCCATAACCGCGCAAGTACGGCACGATGACGCGATAGCCTTGCGCGGCCAGCGCCGGGGCGACTTCGTCGAAGGTGCGCGGCGAGTAGGGGAAGCCGTGGAGCAGAATCACCGAGTCGCCGCCGGCAGGGCCATGCTGTTCGTAGGCGATGGTCAGAAAAGGGGTGAGGACTGACTGAATCATGACTGACAACTCCGTGCAAACGTCTTCCAAACCCTAGACCATCGGATAGACTGCGCAGCTCATTCTGTCGACTGGCTTCAAGGACGATACATGTCACTCAAAATGCTGCTTGTTGTGTTGGGACTTGTCGTGATGCTGACCGGTTGCGCATCGCCGCCACCGGCACTGCCGGACACCCCGCAGCGCCGTGAACTGATGGAACGCATGTTTGCCAAGTCGACGATCATGCTGTCCTTCAAGGAGTTGGACGCACGATCCGCCGCCGCGCCGGGCGAACCGCAACGCCAGCTCAGCGCCGATGAGGCATTGGCCAGACACAAGAAACAAATGAATGTCGACCTGCCGGCGGCGTACTGGGAGCAGCGCCGGGCAAACCTCGCGCAACTTATCGATGCCAGAGCAAAAGGTGAAGCCTTCGGTCTGGCGGCATACAAGCAAAAGTACTTCGAGCAATTGTCCCAGGCACCGACGCCGATGCTCGCGGCGCTGGCCAATGCGCCGAGGATGGACGCGCTGGCAGAGTTTCCATTGGTGCTGCCCAATGATCATCAGCTCAGTTACTTCTACCTGATGACCGTTGCGGATGAAACGTTTTGGGAAATCGAGCAGTTCTACCAGCACATGGCCGATCTGGACGCCCAGTACGGCGTCTGTGCCCTGTACTCGGATTGCTACCGCCCGGACTTCCGCACGGCTAAGCCTCAAGCTCCGCGATCTGATTGAAATACTTCGTCCGATCCGGGGTAAACGTCACCTTCATCTTCGTCCGCGAACACACCAGCGAACGCTCCTGCGCCAGATCAATATCCAGATCCTCACCGCGCAGACCCTGCCACTGCGCCAGATATTTCAGTGAGCCGTACTTCTCGTTTTTCTTCAGGCTGCGACTGACGCCACCCTTCCAGCCCAGCACTGGCAATTCATCGGCCAGGCAGCGCTGGGCCAGTTCGGGAAAGCGTTCGGCGCGCTGGCGGCCGATTTCCCAGCATTTGATCAGGCCTTGGTCGCCGTCTTCCCAGAGCTGGGTGCGGGTCAGGCCGGTGCGAAGAGGGGAGTCGATGCTGCGCTGGACGTGGTGAGGCATTCCGGTTCCTTGAATTCGGGGGTGGTTGGACAGCTCCGCTGTGCCCGTAGAAGATCAAAAGCCCCTCACCCTAGCCCTCTCCCGGAGGGAGAGGGGACTGACTGAGGTAATGGCTTCATATCGACCGTTGCGTTGGATGGTAGGTGTGGATGTAACGGCTGGCAACAAGGTATTTCGGCGTGTAAGCACACGTTGCGGCAAGCGTTTCAACCTGACGTGAGTGGTGTTTGTAGGCTCAGTTTTTACACAGACTGTCGCCAGACGTAACCGCCGCGCAGGTTTCACGTTGGGCATGGGCCTGTACCCGTTGGCTGGCGGGCAGGCCCGTTGTGGAAAAATCCCGTCCAGTCAGGGATCGGTCTGACATGCGCTGACGAAAAAACAGCGCTATGGCTGCCAGGAACTCTTCTCCCCGCTCAATTTGCGATCAAGAAAACTCGCTGCACTGATCAACGCCAGATGCGTCAGCGCTTGCGGTGTGTTGCCCAAATGCCGGCCATGGCTGTCGAACTCTTCGGCATACAGTCCCAGCGGATTGGCGTATCGCAGCAACTGCTCGAACTCCAGATGGGCTTTTTCCACCTGACCAGCCCGGGCCAGGCATTCGACGTACCAGAACGAGCAGGCGGCGAACGCGCCTTCGGTGCCGCTGAGGCCATCGATGTTGGCGTCTTCGTTGCGATAGCGATAGACCATGCCGTCGCGCACCAGGGTTTTTTCGATCGCTTCCAGAGTCGACAGCCAGCGCGGATCCTTGGCGCTGACGAAACGCACCAGCGGCATCAGCAGCATCGAGCCATCCAGTGCGGTACCGCCCTTGTACTGAACGAAATGTCCGCGTTCCTCATCCCAGAAGTTGTCCCAGATGTCGGTGTAGATCGCTTGCCGGGTCTGATCCCAACGGGCGAACGGCGCCGGCAGCGAACGCTTGGAAGCCAGCCGGATGGCGCGATCCAGCGCCACCCAGCACATCAGCCGCGAGTGCAGGAAATGATGGGTTTCACCGCGCATTTCCCAGATGCCGACATCTTCGTTCTGCCAGTTCTCACAGACCTGATCGACCACTTCGCCGACGTGCCGCCAGCCTTCGTGGGAAATCGCATCACCGTACTTGTTGACCAGATACACCGCATCCATCAGCTCGCCGAAGATGTCCAGCTGGATCTGATCATAAGCACCATTGCCAATGCGCACCGGTTGCGCACCGCCGTGACCGGACAGGTGCGTGAGTTCGGTTTCCGGCAATTCCTGCTGACCGTCGATGGCATAGAGGATGTTGAGTTTCATCGGTTTGCCGCAGCAATCGCTGACTCGCCCGCGTAGCCATTGCATGTAGTGATTGGCCTCATCGACGAAGCCCAGGCGCATGAACGCGTAAACGGTGAACGAGGCATCGCGGATCCACGTGTAGCGGTAATCCCAATTGCGCTCGCCGCCGGGGGTTTCCGGCAGGCCGAAGGTAGCGGCGGCGAGAATCGCACCTTGGCGACGCGAGGTCAGCAGTTTCAGGGCGAGGGCGGAACGGTTGACCATTTCCCGCCAGCGCCCGCGATAGTTGGATTGGCCGATCCAGCCACGCCAGTACTTCAAGGTACGCTCCATGCACAATTCGGCGGCACCCTGGGCAAAGCGCGGATCGTCGCTGCCGCCGAGCATGAACGCGGCGCTTTCGTTGTGCTCGAGGGTAAATTGCGCGACGGCCGCTTGCGCATCGATTTGCAGCGCCTGATCTGAAGCCAGGCGTATCGACGGCTGGCCAGCGGCGTGGAACGTCACGTCCTGTGCGTCCATCTCGGCCCGGGTGTCGGCACGACCATAGTCGTGGCGCACCGCGCAACGCAGGTTGAACGTCGCCGAGCCGCTGACCACGCGCACCCGGCGCATCAGCAGGGGCAGGGCGTCGACATCGTCACCGATGGGCAACAGATCGGTGATTTCCACCACCGCGTGTTCACTCAGCCAACGGGTCTGCAAGACATTGGTGTCGGGCAGGTAAATCTGTTCCCGGCGCGCATCGGGCAAGTCCGGCGCGAGCTGGAAAATCCCTGCTTCAGGGGTGTCGAGCAGCGAGCAGAAAATCGTCGGGCTGTCGAACTCCGGCCAGCAGAAAAAATCCACGCTGCCCTTGTCGTTAACCAGTGCGGCGCTGCGCATGTCGCCGATGATGCCATGGGCACCGATGGGACTTTGTTGTTCCACTTCAGGCTCAGCCATTGCCGCGAAACTCCGGATAGAGGCTCATCCCGCCATCGATGAACAGGGTGGTGCCGACGATGTAGTCAGACACATCGGAAGCGAGGAAAACCACTGCGTTGGCAACATCCTCGACATCGCCGATGCGTCCGTAGGGAATCAGCTCAAGAAGTTTGTCGCCGGCCGCGCCTTCAGTGGCTTCTGTGTTGATGGCCGTGCTGATCGCACCGGGCGCGATGCTGTTGATGCGGATGCGCTGGTGGCTGACTTCCTGGGCGAGGCTCTGCATCAACTGATCGACGCCGCCCTTGGACGCCGCGTAATTGACATGCCCGGCCCATGGAATGCGCTGGTGCACCGAACTCATGTGAATGATCTTGCCCGCCGCGCGCGACACGCCTTCGCGCACGCCCTGACGCTGGAAAATCCGCAACGCCGCCCGCGCGCAGAGGAACTGCCCGGTGAGGTTGACGCCGATTACCGTGTTCCAGTCGTCGAGCGTCATGTCCACGGCAGCGGCGTCTTTTTGCAGACCGGAGTTGGCCACCAGAATGTCCAGCGAGCCGAAGGCTTCGACGGTCTTGGCGAACAGTCGCTCGACCTCGTCCTCTTTCGAAACATCCGCGCCGATGGCGAGGGCCTTGCCGCCTTCGGCGTTGATCTGTGCGGCCAGTTCTTCGGCGGGTTTGGCGCTGCTGTTGTAATTGATCACGACCGCAGCGCCGGCGGCGGCCAGTGCTTTTGCGGCGGCATGGCCGATGCCGGAGCTGGCGCCAGTGACCAGCGCCACCTGATGAGCGAGGGAAATCTGCATGACGATTCGCGCCTTGGTTCAAGAGACTTAAGTAGCTGACTGATGGCCTGTGGCGAGAGTTCATCTGCAACCATGAAAAGTTCGCCAGCTTCAGAGCTGATAGCGGCCACTGCTGCGATGCCATTCGACGTTGCCGGCCAGCCAGCTCTTGATTCCGCGCAGATAGCGTTTGAGCAGCGGCGAGGCGTGCGGCAATACCGCCCGTTCCGCCGCCTCATACAGATGCATGATGTCATCGTGAACGGCAGCGCTTTGCGCCATGGCCTGCGCGGGGGAGCAGCCCTGTTCTTGGATCAGCAACATAGGCAGATTGAAATCGCCGATACCGGCCTGCTGTTCCTTCAGCGCGGAAAAAAGATCATTGGCAATGATCGTGGCGCTGGCGGCCAGCGTCGTGACCTTGCGCACCTCGGGTGCGCTGTAGACATTGGCGGGCAATTCATACCCACCGATGATGTCGATCAGCGACAGGCACGGCAGGAAACTGTTGACCTGACGCTGAGCGAGATATTCCCAGAGCGCGGGCGTGAGCCCTTCGATCCGCCAGGCCGCTTCGGCGGTCATGGTGACGAACATGGCAATGATTTCATGGCGTACGCGGGCAACCTGCGCCGCTGTTGCAAAAGTCTCGACCCGCCTCAGATAGGCCCGCAGTGCGACCAGCACCGGATCGCCGCTCAAGGCCTGCTCGAGCCCCGGGCGGAACCGTTCGCTCAAGTGAACCGGCTCCAGCGCCGCCAGCGCCAGGGAAAGGCGCGGCCCGACCATTCTGGGTTCGGACCCGGTTCGCTCATCGTCGCAGTAGTAATCGTCCACGGCGAACAGCGCGGCGAAACATTGCGCCGCGAGCAGCAGCCGATCCGGCTCATCGGTGTCGGTATGACAGAGCATGGCGAAGCGACCGAAACCCATGGCGCGGACCTTGTCGTGCCGACCCGGGAAAATCCCCACCCGCTCGATCCACGGCATCAGCCGATCATCCACCTCGTCTGCCAGCGCGGCATTGTTGCGAAATGGCGCCAGGCCATACAGGGCGGGCACGGCCCACGGCGCCTTTTCCGCTTCGGGTGAGACGAGCATTGACGATTCGTCCATGGCGAGGCTCCTGAGTGCGTGTACAGGGTTCCACGGTGATACGCGAAGATCCAAGGCCTCATCAGAGCGCAAACGACAAGGAAGCGCACCTGTCAGGTCTGACAGGTCAGCGTTGGTTTTCGACCAATGGTCATCGTTGTTCAGCACTGGAAAGATCAGGGGCTTTCACATTCCACCAACAATTGCGCGCTTCCACGGCATTCAAGCCTATGGCAACTTGGCCGCCCCTGATGAGGCTGCAATCGATGGCAAACCCCTACCGCGAATTGTTCACCGCCCCCGGTGCCCGTGCGTTTGTGCTGGCCGGGATGCTGGCGCGCATGCCGATTTCCATGACCGGCATCGGCCTGATCACCATGCTTGCGCAGTTGAACGGCGGATATGCGCTGGCGGGTGCGGTGGCGGCGACGTTTGCCTTGGCCACGGCGTTTTGCGCGCCGCAGGTATCGCGGTTGGTGGACCGTTACGGGCAGGGGCGGGTGCTGCCGATCGCAGCGCTGACCGGTGGCGGCGGGTTATTGATGTTGCTGCTGTGCACGCGTTTGCAGGCGCCGGACTGGACCTTGTTTTTGTTCGCCGCGCTGGCCGGGTGCATGCCGAGCATGTCGGCGATGGTGCGGGCGCGCTGGACCGAAATCTACCGTGGCCAGCCGCAATTGCAGACGGCGTATGCCCTGGAGTCGGTGCTCGACGAAGTGTGTTTTATCGTCGGGCCGCCGCTGTCGGTGGGCCTGTCGGTCGCGGTGTTTCCCGAGGCCGGGCCGCTGGCGGCGCTGTTGGCCCTGGCCATCGGCGTGACGGCGTTTGTCGCCCAGCGCAGCACCGAACCACCGGTGCACGCGCAGGAGTCGCAGCATCAGGGCTCGATCATTCGCTCGACTGACGTGCAATGGTTGCTGGCGTTGATGCTGGCGATGGGCGTGATTGTCGGGGTGATCGATGTAGTCAGCGTCGCTTTCGCTCAACATCAGGGCCAGCCGGCAGCGGCGAGTATTGTCTTGTCGGTATACGCGATTGGTTCATGCCTGGCCGGCATCGCCTTCGGTGCGATGCGTTCGAAACTGCCGTTGCCGCGCCTGTTTCTCTACGGCGGCGTGGCGACGGCGGTGACCACGCTGCCGCTGCTTTTGGCGAGCAACATCCTTGGCTTGTCGATCGCGGTATTTATCGCCGGGCTGTTCTTTTCACCGACGCTGATTGTCGCGATGGCGTTGATCGAACGCATCGTGCCGCCGGCCAAACTCACCGAAGGCCTGACCTGGCTGGTGACCGGGCTGAGCATCGGCGTGGCGATCGGCGCCGCCGGTTCCGGCGCGCTGGTGGATGCGTTTGGCGCGCGTAGCGGCTTCTGGCTGGCGATTGCGGCGGGGGCGGTGGTGCTGATTTCAGCGTTCCAAAGTTTCCGTCACTTGAAATGAAATTCCACTGTGGGAGCGAGCCTGCTCGCGAAGGCGGTGTGTCAGTAAATATCTTCATACCTGATACAACGCATTCGCGAGCAGGCTCGCTCCCACAGTTTTTTTGCGGTGTTACCAGCCGCGTCCTGAGTTGACCCAGAAGTTGACTGACAGCGAAGTCGACACCGACTCCACCTGATGGAACCAGCCCTCGGGCAAAAACAGCAGGTCCCCAGCCTCCAGCGTCACCCGCAGAAACGTCACCTCCCGCGCCGCCGGGAAACGTTCATAGTCCGGCGCATCGGGGTTGAAATCGCAGCCATCCAGGCCACCCTTCGGCGCGGTCGACCAGGTGCCCAGCGCCTCTCGGTGATGCGGCGCGGCGAGGGTGAATTTCTTCTGCCCCCAGACCTGGGCGAAGAGGTTGTCGGTGTCATCGCGGTGCAACGGCGTCAGCGTGCCCTTGGGGCCGATCCAGATGCGCGGCGGGATGAACAGCGACGTGTCGAAGTAGGGCGGGTAGTGGATCTGCTGCAACAACTGCGCGGGCAGGATGTTGTTGCCCATGTACGCCGGCGGCTCGCCATCCGCGCCTTTGACCGCCGGACTGTCCAGCGAGGCGATGAACTCGGCCATCGAGGTCGAGCGGAAATCACGCTCAGTGGAAAAGGTCTTCTTCACGTAATCGCCATGGCGGGTGATGCCTTGCAGTTCGGCGAAATGCACCAGCGACTCTTCGCGACTCAGGCTGAACAATGGCCAGTCGTGCAGGGCATTGCTGATCACCAACGGAATGCCGTTGGGCAAATAACGAGTTTCGAATTCGTGCCGGCTCAACCCTTCGCGCGCCCGGCGTTCGACGCTGGTCTGCCGAGGCAGCGCGGCAGTGAGCTTTTCGCTGAAGCGTGGCGGCGTCGGGTAGCGCTTGTTCATATCGACTTTTTCCACCGTGCCGCCACCCTGGCGGGCGTGGTCGATGATCTGCGGCAACATCGTCGCCAGGCCCATGTTGCCGCCAATCTTCAAGCGACCGCTGGCGAACAGTTCCTCGACATTGACCACGCCGGCCATGATCCCGAGAAAATCTTTTTCCGCGACTTCAATGGTCACGTCCGGGCTTGGGTGGCGCCCGACTTCCGTGCGCTGGCTGGTCTTGATGTCGTACCAGTACACCTGCTGCGCACTGAAGATGAACTGGAAAACCCCTTCGATGCCGACCGCGCCGGCGTTGGCGAACAACTTGCCCAGAATGCTCTGCAGGTCCACGGTGATTCCCTCGCGATTGTTGTTTTTTTCCTGAACAGGCAACGAGCGGCTGGCGGGGGAATTTAGCGGCCGGGCGACTAATTTGTCCGGCCAGTGATCCGTCTTTCTTGCAGACACATTTTTCAAGGAAAGCGCGGTGACCAAGCTGACATTGCTGTGCCTGCCCTATTCGGGCGCCAGCGCCATGGTTTACAGCCGCTGGCGGCGTCAACTGCCGACGTGGCTGCAATTGCAACCGGTGGAGCTGCCGGGGCGTGGCGCGCGGTTCGATGAACCTTTGCAAACCGACATGCGCGCGTTGGCGCGGCAACTGGCGCGCGAGCACAAACCAGGGCTGCAAGGCCCGTACGCGTTGTTCGGGCACAGCCTCGGCGCGTTGCTCGCCTGCGAACTGGCCCATGCCTTTCGCGAGATGGGTGTGCCGGAGCCGCTGGCGCTGTTCGCCTCCGGCACCGCCGCACCGTCCATGCGCAGCGATTACGACCGCGGCTTTGCCGAACCGCGCAGCGATGCAGAGCTCATCGAACAGTTGCGCACCTTTCAGGGCACCAGCGAAGAAATCCTCGCCAATGAGGAATTGATGAGCCTGACCCTGCCGGTGCTGCGCGCCGACTTCATGATGTGCGGGCGCTTCACGCCTGCCGAGCGGCCCTTGCTTAATTGCCCGGTGCACGTGCTCGGTGGCAAGGAAGACCGCGCCACGACCGAACAACTGATCGGCTGGAGCAAAGAAACCCTGGGCAGTTTCTCGGTGGACATGATGACCGGCGGGCATTTCTTCATTCATGAGCACGAAGCGCGGGTCATTCGCACGATCAAGACCCATCTGGAAGTGCATCACCGGCGCTATGCGCAGGCTGTGCAACCGGCGTTCTGAGACGCGCCTCATCTATCATTTTCAGGAGGCCAGTCATGGCTGTTGCTCTGGGCTTTTCCGTGCGGCCGTTGCTGCCGCAGCGCGGACGTTTGCCGCTGTTGGTCGAGGCGGGCGATGCCGACACCGATCTGTTGGCGGTATTCGATGAATTGAAGGCCTTGGTCGACGAGCATCTGCTGCGCGACGGTGGCGTGCTGTTTCGCGGTTTTCGCCTCGACGGCGCCGAGCAGTTTCGCCAGTTTGCCGCGAGCTTCGGCCATCCGCTGCTGAACTACGAGTTCGGCTCGACGCCGCGCACCAACGTCACTCAAGGCGTGTACACCTCCACCGAATACCCGGCGCACCAGAGCATTCCGCTGCACAACGAACAGGCCTATTCCCGCGACTGGCCGATGAAGATCTGGTTCTACAGCATGATCGCCGCCAGGTCCGGCGGCGAGACGCCGATTGCCGACAGCCGCGAAGTCTACCGGCGCATCCCCGTGGCGATCCGCGAGCGTTTTGTCAGCAAAGGCCTTATGTACGTGCGCAACTTCGGCAATGGCCTAGATGTCGCTTGGGAAGATGTGTTCAACACCGAAGACCGCGAAGTCGTCGAGGCGTACTGCAAGGCACACGGCATTGTCTGCGAGTGGAAGGACGACGGTGAGCTGCGCACGCGGCAGACCTGTCAGGCGGTGGCGGTGCACCCGGTGACCGGCGACCACGTCTGGTTCAATCAGGCGCACCTGTTTCACATCTCCAACCTGCCAGCGGACGTGCGCGAAAGCCTGCTCGACATCGTTGACGAAGAAGACCTGCCGCGTAACGTCTACTACGGCGACGGCTCGCCGATCGAAGACGAGGTGCTGGCGCAGATTCGTGCGGTGCTCGACGATTGTGCGATCAGTTTCCCCTGGCAGGAGGGCGATGTGCTGATGCTCGACAACATGCTTTCGGCTCACGCGCGCTCACCGTTCGAAGGGCCGCGCAAAGTCATCGTGGCGATGGCCGAGGGGCATTCGCAGGACGTGCGCTGACCTGTTCGCAACCCTTTAACTCAAATGCCGAATCCGGGCCTGTACCGGCTTCGGCATTTGTCTGTCTGGCCTTGTACCGTCGGGCCGTGATTGCCGCTGGCGCGCTAAATCATCGCGCGGGCCATTCGTTCTTGTTGATACGACCGGGTCTCCAGGTCACGCCGCCGATCAGCAAGGACTCCACGCATGAATGCCGCAGACGCACAGAAACTAGCCCGCCGCTTTATCGAATTGCCTCAGGACAAACGCCGTCTGTTCCTCGCTGGCATGGCCCGCGAGGGCATCGATTTTGCGCAGCTTCCCATGACCGCCTGCGACGGCATCGCCGAGCGTGACGGCCTGTCTTACGCGCAGCAGCGCATGTGGTTTCTCTGGCAACTGGAGCCGACCAGCGCAGCCTATAACTTGCCGATGGCGGTGCGTCTGGATGGTGAATTGCAAGTCGAGGCATTGGAGCAAGCCTTCAGCCGTCTGGCGGCGCGCCACGAATGTTTGCGCACCACCTTCGGCCAGGACGGCGAGCGGGCCTTCCAGCGTGTGGCCGAACCAAAGCCACTGAAGTTGCCCGTGACTGACCTGAGCGAGTTGCCCCAAGCCCAGCGCTGGCCGCTGGCGCAGCAGCACATGATGGCCGAGGCGACCCAGGCCTTCGACCTGCAGAACGGCCCACTGCTGAGTCTGCGCCTGTTGCGCCTGGCCGCGCAGGAACACGTGCTGCTGCTGACCCTGCATCACATCATCGCCGACGGCTGGTCGATGAATATTCTGATCGACGAATTCATGCGCACTTACGACGCGTTGGTGGCCGGGCGTGAACCGACGCTGGCGCCCTTGACCGTGCATTACCGCGACTACGCGCTGTGGCAGCGCAGCTGGCTGGAGGCCGGTGAGCGCGAGCGGCAACTGGACTACTGGCGCACGCAACTGGGCGACGAACATCCAGTGCTGGAGTTGCCCACCGACCGCGCTTATCCGGCGCAAGCCAGCCATCAAGGCGCACGCCTGGACACGGTGATCGACGCAGCTCTGCGCGAAGAACTGAAAAACCTTGCCCAGCGTCAGGGCGTGACCTTGTTCGTGGTGTTGCTGGCAGCGTTCAAGACCCTGTTGCATCGCTACAGCGGCCAGACCGATATTCGTGTCGGCGGGCTGATCGCCAACCGCACCCGCAGTGAAACCGAAGGGTTGATCGGCTTCTTCGTCAACACCCAGATCCTGCGCAGCGCGGTTACTGCACAAACGCCATTCGCCGAGCTGCTGCAGAACCTGCGCCAGGCCGCCCTCGGCGCCCAGGCCCATCAGGACCTGCCGTTCGACGCCTTGATCGAAGCCCTGCAACCGGCGCGCAGCCAGAGCCACAATCCGCTGTTTCAAGTGATGTTCAACCACCAGCCGCTGGTTACCGATTTGCATCAGGCGCAACTCGCTTCAGGCTTGCGCGTGGGTTATTTGAGCGAAGAGCAACTGGCCGGCAGCGCTCGGCAACACGCGGCCACCAGCGACCTGATGCTCGACACCCGCGAGGAGGGCGAGCAACTGTTTGCCGCCTTCACTTACGCCACGGATATTTTTGATGCCTTAACCATTGCCGCGCTGGCCGGGCATTGGCGCAACATTCTCCAGTCGGTGTGCCGCGATCCGCAGCAGTTGATCGGCGAAGTGGCGATGCTCGCCGACAGCGAACGCCACGGGTTGATCCAGGCCACCGCGCCAGCGCCTCGTTTCACTAGCGTGCAAAGCCTGTTCGAAGCGCAAGTCGCACGCACTGCGCAAATGCCGGCGGTGCTGTTGGCCACCGCGCCTTCACGGGCATTCAGCTACGACGAACTCAACAGCCGCAGCAATCGCTTGGCCCATCAGTTGCGCGCACAGGGTGTCGGCCCGGACGTGCTGGTCGGCGTCGCGCTGGGACGTTCGCTGGAATTGGCGGTAGCGCTGCTGGCCGTGCTCAAGGCCGGCGGTGCCTATGTGCCGCTGGATCCGCAAACCCCGGCCGAACGCTTGCTCCATGTGCTCGCTGACAGTGGTTTGCAACTGTTGCTCAGTGATCAGCAAAGCCTTGCCAGCCTGCCGCCGCTCGACGGCATCGAGTGCCTGTGTCTGGAGCAATTGCCCGACAGCGAGCAGAGCGACAATCCCTCGATCACGATCGAAGCCGACAACCTCGCGTACGTGATCTACACCTCTGGCTCCACCGGGCGGCCGAAAGGCGTGGCGGTCAGTCATGGCGCGCTCAGCGAGTTCATCGCCCGCGCCATCGACTACAGCGATCTGCGCGAAGGCGACCGGGTTCTGCAATTCGCCACCAGCAGTTTTGATGGCTTCGTCGAGCAGTTTTTCCCACCGCTGTGCCACGGCGCCAGCGTGGTCATGCGCGACGCGCCGTTGTGGGACAGCGCGACTTTGCATCAGGTCATCGTCGATCAGCGCATCACCCTGGCCGACCTGCCGGCGGCTTATTGGTATTGGCTGGTGCAGGAATACGCGGCGAAACCGCCGGCCAGTTTCGGCGCGCTGCGGCAGATTCACGTCGGCGGCGAAGCCATGGCGGTGGACGGTTTGCGCTTGTGGCAACAGGCCGGGCTCGGCCATGTGCGCCTGCTCAACACCTACGGCCCGACCGAGGCCACGGTTGTCTCGACGATTCATGACTGCACCGCGCTGACCGCCCAAGACGTGTCGTGGCGTGGCATGCCGATCGGCCACGGACTGGCAGCGCGGCGCCTGTACGTGCTCGACGATGATCTGAACCTGCTGCCGCAAGGCGCGGTGGGCGAGTTGTACATCGGTGGGCCGGGGCTGGCGCGCGGTTATCACCGTCAGCCGAGCCTCAGCGCTGAGCGGTTCATCGCCGACCCTTTCGCCGACGGCCAGCGCCTGTACCGCACCGGCGACCGTGCGCGGCTGCGCGGCGATGGCGCGCTGGAATATGTCGGCCGGGTCGATCATCAAGTGAAGATTCGCGGCTTCCGCATCGAACTGGGCGAGATCGAATCGCGCCTGCAGCAATCTCCGGGCGTTCGCGAGGCAGTGGTGCTGGCGGTGCCATTCGCGGGTGGAGCGCAACTGATCGCTTACGTGGTGACGGAGCCTGCGGTGCTTGCCAGCGCGGCGACGCAAACGGCGTTCCGTCAGCAGACCCGCGCGGCGCTGCAAGCCAGCCTGCCGGATTACATGGTGCCGGGGCATCTGCTGTTGCTGGCGGACCTGCCGCTGACGCCGAGCGGCAAGCTCGACCGCAAGGCCTTGCCGACGCCGAATCCGGCGCAGTTGCAGGGCGATTACCGCGCTCCGCAATCGCCGGCCGAGCAGTGTCTGGCGCAGGTCTGGGCCGAGGTGCTGCACGTGCCGCGTGTGGGCCTGGACGATCACTTTTTTGAACTGGGTGGCCATTCGTTGCTGGCCGCGCAGGTGATTGCGCGGGTCAAGGAGCAGATGGGCGTGGTGCTGCCGCTGCGCAGCCTGTTCGAAAAACCGCTGCTGGCGGATCTCGCCGAGGTGCTCGGGCAACTGGCCGAGGTGAGCGGCGACGACGACTGGTCCGACCTGGATCAGTTCATGAATGCTTTGCAAGGAGAAGAAGTATGAGCGGCACGATGGCGGAACGTATTGCAAAAAGGTTCGTCGGCCTGCCGCTGGAACAGCGTCGGCTGTTTCTCGCCAAGCTGCGCGAGGAGGGCAAGGATTTCAGCCTGTTGCCGCTGCCGGTCAGCCGCCACGACTGTGCGCAGATTCCCCTGTCGTTCGCCCAGCAACGCCTGCTGTTTCTCTGGCAACTGGAACCGCACAGCGCCGCATACAACATGGCCGCTGGCTTGCGTCTGAAAGGCCGGCTGGATGAGTCGGCCCTGAGCCGCTCGTTCGATCATCTGCTGGCGCGCCATGAAGTGCTGCGCACGGTGTTTCACACCGACGGCGATCAAGCGCATCAGCTGATTCTCGAGCAGCAAAGTATTGCGCTGGCACGCTTCGATCTGACCGGTACCGCCGCGCAAGAGCGCGAAGAACTGCTCGCGCAACACGTGCAAGACGTCACCGCGCAACCGTTCGATCTGCGCCACGGCCCGCTGTTGCGCGCCAGCCTGTTTGCTTTGGCCGACGATGAGTTCGTGCTGGTGGTGAGCATGCATCACATCGTCTCCGATGGCTGGTCGATGGACGTCATGGTCAAGGAATTCGTGCAGTGCTATCAGGCGTTCAGCCTGCAGCGCGAGCCGCAACTGCCGGCGCTGCCGTTGCAATACGCCGACTATGCGATCTGGCAGCGGCGCTGGCTGGAGGCCGGCGAGGGCGAGCGCCAGCTCGACTACTGGCGTCAGCAATTGGGCGACGAACATCCGCTGCTGGAAGTGGCGCCGGACTTTGCCCGACCGCTGACGCAAAGCTTTGCAGGACAGACCCTGAGCTTTGATTTCGGCACCGACCTGTCGCAACAGCTCAACGTTTTTGCGCGCAGCCAGGGCATCAGCCTGTTCATGCTGGTGCTGGCCGGGTTCTCGCTGTTCCTTTCGCGTCTGGCCGGCGAGCGCGACATTCGTGTCGGCGTGCCGAATGCCAACCGTGGCCGCGCCGAAGTCGAGGGACTGATCGGTTTCTTCGTCAACACCCAGGTGCTGCGTTGCCAGGTCGATGAGCGCGGCAGTTTCGCCGATTTGCTCGCGCAGGTGCGTGAAGCGGCGTTCGGCGCACAGGCACATCAGGAGTTGCCGTTCGAGCAACTGGTCGACGAATTGGTCGCCGAACGCACCCTCGGCCACAACCCGCTGTTCCAGGCCAAGTTCAACCAGAACGTCGGCATGCAGAAACAGCGCTCGATGGCCTTGCCCGGCCTGACTGTAAGCGAATACCCGCTGGCCAAGGACGGCACGCACTTCGATCTGGCGCTGGACATCACCGACGACGGCGCACTGATCCACGGCCAGATGACCTATGCCAGCGATCTCTATCGGGCGGAAACGGTCGCCGGTTTTGTGCCGATGTTGCTGGACCTGTTTACACAGTTGCTCAACTCGCCGCAGGCGCCATTGCACACCGTAGGCACGCGGCGGCCTGCTGCGCTTGCCATTCACCGCGAACCGGCGTTGACGGTGTTGCAACACTGGGCGCGTGAAGTGGCCCGGCAACCAGAAGCGCTGGCCGCTCGTGATCTACAGCAGACAATCACTTTCCAGGCGCTGGATCAGGATGCCAATCGTCTCGCCCATTATTTGCGCGCGCAGGGCGTCAGTGTCGGCGAACCGGTGGCGGTGCTGCTGGAACGTTCGCTGGACTGGCTGACTTGCCTGTTCGCGATTCTCAAGGCAGGTGCGGTGTACATGCCACTCGACGTCAAGGCGCCGAGCGCGCGCCTGAAGCAGATGCTCGGCGCTGCGCAGGCGCGGGCGCTGATCGGTGCTGAAGGCGATGTGCGGGTCAGCGAATTGGCGGGTGAGGGCTGTCAGGGTCTGGAGTTTGCACCGGGGCAATGGCAGTCACTGCCGACGTCCGCGCCTGAACTGACGCTGTATGCGCAGTCGCCGGCCTACGTGATTCACACCTCCGGTTCCACCGGGCAACCGAAGGGCGTACTGGTCAGCCACGGCGCGCTGGGCAGTTACGTGCGCGGCGTACTCGAACGTCTGGCGCCGGCGCCGGAGGCGAGCATGGCGCTGGTCTCGACCATCGCCGCCGACCTTGGCTTCACCGTGCTGTTCGGCGCGTTGTGCTCGGGCCGACTGCTGCATGTGCTGCCAGAAGAACTCGGTTTCGACCCGGATCGCTTTGCCCAATACATGGCCCGCCATCGCGTCGGCGTGCTGAAAATCGTCCCCGGGCATCTCGCCGCGCTGTTGCAGGCGGCCAAGCCTGCCGATGTGCTGCCGGAACACGCGCTGATCGTCGGCGGCGAAGCCTGTTCGCCGGCGCTGGTCGAGCGCGTGCAGCAACTGAAGCCGGGCTGCCGCCTGATCAACCACTACGGGCCGAGCGAAACCACTGTGGGCGTGCTGACCCACGAGGTCGAAGAACTCGCCGCCCAGGCGCGCAGTGTTCCGATCGGCGCAGCGCTGGCCGGTGCTCATGTCTATGTGCTCGACGATGTGCTCAACCCGGTAGCCGATCAGGTTGCCGGTGAGTTGTACATCGGTGGCGACAGCGTTGCCCTTGGCTACCTGAATCAGCCGGCGCTGACCGCCGAACGCTTCCTGCCCGACCCGTTCGGCACACCGGGCGCGCGGGTCTACCGCAGTGGCGACCGGGTCCGGCGCAATCGCGAGCAGGCGCTGGAGTTCATCGGTCGTGCCGACGATCAGGTCAAAGTGCGCGGCTACCGTGTGGAGCCTGCGGAAGTCGCGCGGCTGTTGCTCAGCCTCGACGGTGTCAGCGAAGCCGCCGTGCTCGCGCTGCCACTGGATGACGATCCGGCGCGCCTGCAACTGCTGGCGTGGTGCGTGCCGGCAGTGGGCGTGAAGGTGCAGGCGCAGGATCTGCGCGAGCAATTGCAGGCGCGGCTGCCGGATTACATGGTGCCGGCGCAGTTAGTGTTGCTGGAAAAGCTGCCGCTGACCGCCAACGGCAAGCTCGACAAGCGTGCCTTGCCAGTGCCCGGCGTGGTCAGCCAGCAGTTCGTCGCGCCGGTCGGTGAGATCGAGGAAAAACTCGCCGCGATCTGGGCCGAAGTGCTCAAGCTCGAACGGGTCGGCAGCAGCGATAACTTTTTTGAACTGGGTGGCGACTCGATCCTCAGCTTGCAGATCATCGCCCGGGCCAAGCGCCAGGGCATCAAGCTCAGCCCCAAGCAGTTGTTCGAAAAACAGACCATCGGCCAACTGGCTGCTGTGGCCAAACTGATCGAAGCCAAACCGGCTGCCGTCGCGGCACCAGTGGCACGCGGGCCGTTGCCGTTGCTGCCGATTCAGGTGCGTTTTTTCGAGACGCCGATTGCTCAGCGCCAGCACTGGAATCAGTCGGTGGTGCTGCAACCGACCCTGGCGCTGGACGCCACGCATCTGCGCAAGGCGCTGGCAGCGTTGGTAGAACAGCACGAGGCCTTGGCCCTGAGCTTCGTGCAGTCGGGCGATAGCTGGCAGGCGTTGCCTCAGGCTCAGCGCGATGCCGAACTGCTCTGGGTCCGCGAGCTGGACGGCCTCGACGCCTTGCCCGCACTGGCCGACGCGGCGCAGCGCAGCCTCGATCTGCAACGCGGGCAGTTGCTGCGCGCGGTGCTGGTCAACCTGCCGAACGCCGAGCAGCGCTTGTTGCTGGTGATTCATCACCTGGTGGTCGACGGCGTGTCGTGGCGCATTCTGCTTGAAGACTTGCAGCAGGCTTACCACGCATTGGCGGCGGGGACTGCGCTCGCGTCGCCGGGCAAAAGCAGTTCGATGCACGACTGGGCCGGGCAGTTGCACCGTTATGCGCAGAGCGACACGTTGGCGGCCGAAAGCGCTTATTGGCGCCAAACCCTTGAGGCCGGCGACGCGTCACTGCCACGGGATTTTGCCGAGGACAGCCAGACCCGCGCTCAGGCCGCGCGCGCCAGTACGCGCCTGAGCCGGACACTGACCGACAAGCTATTGAAAGTCGCCCCGGCGGCGTACCGCACGCAAATCAACGACCTGTTGCTGACGGCTTTGGCGCGGGTGTTGTGTGACTGGAGCGAGCAGCCGTCGGTGTTGATCCAGCTCGAAGGCCACGGTCGTGAAGACCTGTTCGACGACATCGACCTGAGCCGCACGGTCGGCTGGTTCAGCAGCCTCTTCCCGGTGCGCCTGACTCCGCAGGCCAATCCCGCTGCATCGCTGTGCGCGATCAAGGAGCAACTGCGCGCCGTGCCGGGCAAAGGCATCGGTTATGGCGTGCTGCGTTACCTCACGCGTGCTGCCGAGTTGCAGACGCTGGCGCAACCACGGGTGACCTTCAATTACCTCGGTCAGTTCGACGGCGCGTTCAGCGCCGAGCAAGGCGCGTTGTTCCTGCCAAGCGCTGAAAGCACCGGCGCCAATCAGGATGGGCAAGCGCCGCTGGGCAATTGGCTGAGCGTCGACGGACAGGTTCTCGGCGGTGAGCTGGAACTGATCTGGACCTTCGGCACCGGCATGTACCGCGCCGAGACCATCGAGGCGTTGGCCGAGGCCTATCGCCGCGAACTGCAACGCCTGATCGAACATTGCTGCGACAGCGCGGCCGGTGGCGTGACACCCTCGGATTTCAACCTCGCCAACCTGACCCAGGCGCAGCTGTCGGCATTGCCGATGGCGCCGCGTGACATCGTCGATCTGTACCCGCTGTCGCCGATGCAGCAAGGCATTCTGTTCCACAGTCGTAACGAGCCGGACAGTCCGGCTTACACCAATCAGCTGCGCGTCGACGTCGAGCAGCTCGACGCCGAGCGCTTCCGCCAGGCCTGGCAGCAGACCCTCGAAGCCCACGATATTCTGCGCACGGCGTTCGTCTGGCCGCAGGATGCCGCCGCGCCGGTGCAAGTGGTGCGCAGCCGCGTGCAGATGCCGTGGCAGGTGCAGGACTGGCGCGGTCGCGCCGGCCTGGATGCCGCGCTTGATCATCTCGCCACTGAAGATCTGCATAACGGCTTCGATCTGCTCGATGCACCGCTGTTGCGCGTGACGTTGGTGCGCACCGATGAGCACACTCATCACCTGATCTACACCTGCCATCACATCCTCATGGACGGCTGGAGCACTTCGCAGTTGTTCGGCGAAGTGCTGCAACGTTACGCCGGCATCGTGCCGAGCGCAGGGCAGGGGCGTTATCGCGATTACATCGAATGGCTCGGCCAGCGCGATCAGCAAGCCAGTCGGCAGTTCTGGAGCGCAGCGCTGGCGGACCTTGAACAGCCGACGCGACTGGCCAGTGCCATGCCGGTCAGGCACGCCGCCAGCGGCTATGCCGATCACCAGCATGTGTTCAGCGAACCGCTGACCGCCGAACTGAACCGCTTCGCTCGCGAGCAGAAAGTCACCCTCAACACGCTGGTGCAAGCGGCGTGGCTGCTGCTGTTGCAGCGTTATACGGGCCAGGATCACGTGGCGTTCGGCGCGACGGTCGCCGGACGGCCAACCGATTTGCCGGGTGTCGAGCAGCAGATCGGCCTGTTCATCAACACCTTGCCGGTGGTGGCGGCGCCATCGCCGGAAATCGGCGTCAGCCAATGGCTGCAACAGGTGCAAGACCTCAACCTGGCCTTGCGCGAGCACGAGCACACGCCGCTGTATGACATTCAGCGCTGGGCCGGTACGGGCGCCGGGGCGTTGTTCGACAGCATTCTGGTGTTCGAAAACTACCCGATGGCCGAGGCGTTGGCGCAGGGCCCTGAGACGGGCCTGAAGTTCTCGGCAATCCGCCGGCAGGAGCAGACCAACTATCCGCTGACGCTGGTGGCGATCACCGGCCGCGAGCTGAGTCTGGGCGTAAGTTACGATCAGGCCAGCTTCGACGCTCAAGCGATCCGCGTGTTGAGTGCGCAGTTGCAAGGCCTGCTCGAGCAGTTCCTCGCCGACGCCGGGCAGCCGCTGGGCGCGCTGCAACTGCTCGCCGAGCCACAACGGCAACAAGCGATCGAGTGGGGCAAGGCGCCGGTTACCACGCCGGATCAACGCACGGTACTGGCGCACATCGCCGCGCAAGTGCAGCGACAGCCACAGGCGAACGCGGTGCTGTTCGCTGAGCAGTCCATCGCTTACCAAGACCTCGATACCCGGGCCAATCGTCTGGCGCACAAGCTGCAAGGCATGGGCGTCGGGCCGGAAGTGCGCGTCGGCGTGTGCATGCGCCGCACGCCGCAGATGCTGGTCGGCTTGCTGGCGATCCTCAAGGCCGGTGGCGCCTACGTACCGCTGGACCCGGATTACCCGCGGGAACGCTTGCTGCACATGCTCGACGACAGCCGCGCGGCGGTGCTGCTCACTGAGCCGGCGGCATTGGCGATGCTGCCCGAGTCGTTGAGTGCGCAGGTGCTGCTGGTGGACGAGAACGTCGCCAGCGAATACCCGGCCACTGCGCCACTGGTTGATCTCGCGGCAGACAATCTGGCGTACGTGATCTACACCTCTGGCTCGACCGGCAAACCGAAAGGCGTAGCGATCAGCCACGGCAATCTGTCGGCGCTGATTCAATGGTCGACTGGGGTCTATCGCGAAGAACAATTGCGCGGCGTGCTGGCTTCGACGTCGATCTGCTTCGATCTGTCGGTGTGGGAAATCTTCGTCACGCTGGCCTGCGGTGGCTGTCTGGTATTGGCCGACAACGCCCTGGCGCTGGCGGATTTGCCGGCGCGCGATCAGGTCACGCTGATCAACAGCGTGCCGTCGGCGATTGCCGCGTTGCAACGGACCGGGCAGATTCCGTCGTCGGTCGGCACCATCAATCTGGCCGGCGAACCGCTCAAGCAGGGTCTGGTCGACAGCCTCTATGCCAGCACTCAGGTGCAGCAGGTCTACGATCTTTACGGGCCGTCGGAGGACACCACTTATTCGACCTTCACCCTGCGCACCCCGCAGGGCCGGGCGAACATTGGCCGGCCGCTGGACAACACCGTGGCCTACCTGCTCGACAGTCAGTTGCAGGCGCTGCCCGAGGGCGTGGCGGCCGAGCTGTATCTGGCGGGTGCCGGGGTGACGCGCGGCTATCTGCGTCGTGCCGCGCTGACCGCCGAACGCTTTGTGCCGAATCCTTACGCGAGCAACGGTGAGCGCCTGTACCGCACCGGCGATCTGGTGCGCCAGGGCGACGATGGCAACATCGAGTACATCGGTCGCGCCGACCATCAGGTGAAAATTCGCGGTTTCCGCATCGAACTCAGCGAGGTCGAAGCGCGCCTGCTGGAACTCGACGATATCCGTGAGGCGGTGGTACTGGCGCAGGACGGCGCCGCTGGCAAACACCTGCATGCCTACCTCGTCGCCGCGCCGGACAGCGAGCAGTCGACGCTGGCCGAGCGGGTGCGCAATGCCTTGGCCGGTCGCTTGCCGGCGCACATGGTGCCGGGGCATGTGCACCTGATCGACGCGATCCCGCTGACGCCCAACGGCAAGCTCGATCGCAAGGCGCTGATGGCGTTGGGCGAGAGCCCGACGCAGGAGCAATACCATGCACCGCAAAGCGATCTGCAATGGGAGGTCGCGACGATCTGGCAGGAGGTGCTGGAAGTCGAGCGGGTGGGGCTGGCGGACAACTTCTTCCAGCTCGGCGGCCATTCGTTACTGGCGACGCTGGTGGTGACCCGGGTGCAGGAACGTCTGGGCGACAAGGTGCCGCTCAAGGCGTTGTTTGAGGCCGACACGCTCAAGGATTTCTGCGCGCGGATCGAAGCGCTGCGCGTCGAAATGTCGCCCGTTCAGGATGAATTGGCTAAATCACTGGAGGCCCTCAAACGTCTATCCCTCGATGATCTGGAAAAACTGATTTCTTGAGAGGGAAAAACGCGTGCAAGAGTTAATCGAGTCGGTAGGACAACTTTCGGCTAAGCAAAGAAAGGCTCTGGCGGTTCTGCTCAAGCAGAAAGGCGTCAACCTCTTTGACATTGCCCCGGTTTTCAAGCGCACGGCTGAAGAGCCGTTGCTGCTGTCCTACGCTCAGCAGCGCCAGTGGTTCCTCTGGCAGTGGGCACCGCACAGCGCGGCCTACAACATTCCGACGGCCCTGCGCTTGCAGGGGCCGCTGGATGTGCCGGCACTGGAACGCAGCGTCGAGGCGCTGATCGAGCGCCACGAAACCTTGCGCACGGTGTTCTCTCAAGACAGCGCGCAACCCTTGCAAGTGGTCCTGCCCGCAGGACCTTTTACCCTCGATATTCATCACCTGAGCACTGATCTGGCGCATGACCCGGAGCACTCGATCGAAGCTTTCGTCCAGACCCAGAGCCAGAAGACTTTCGATCTGCAGCACGGCCCGTTGCTGCGCGCCGCGCTGCTGCAGGTCAACCCTGATGACCATGTGCTGGTGCTGACCCTGCACCACATCGTTTCCGATGGCTGGTCGCTGCAAGTGATGATCGAGGAACTGGTGCAGCTCTATGCCGGTTTCAACCTCGGTCACGACGCCGGTCTGCCGGCACTGCCGATTCAATACGCCGATTACGCCTTGTGGCAGCGCCAGTGGATGGAGGCCGGTGAGCAGGAGCGGCAACTGGCCTACTGGCAGGCAAAGCTCGGCGGCGAACAACCGGTGCTGGAACTGCCGCTGGATCGCCCGCGCGCGGTCGATCAAAGCTTCGCCGGCGCCAGCCATAACCTGATTCTTGATCCGCCGCTGAGCCATGCCCTCAAGGCCTTTGCCCGGCAGGAAAACGTCACCCTGTTCGTGTTGCTGCTGGCTTCGTTTCAGGCCTTGCTGCATCGCTACAGCGGGCAAAGCGACATCCGTGTCGGCGTGCCGGTGGCCAACCGTGGCCGGGTGGAAATCGAGCGGCTGATCGGCTTCTTCGTCAACACTCAGGTGCTCAAGGCGGACATCGACGCAGAGCTGCCGTTTATCGAACTGCTGCGTCAGGTCAAACAGACGGCGCAGGAGGCGCAGGCGCATCAGGACTTGCCCTTCGAGCAACTGGTCGAAGCGCTGGAGCCGGGCCGCAGCCTCAGCCACAGTCCGCTGTTCCAGGTGATGTTCAACCACCAGGCCGAGCGCCGTGCGAGCGTCGCCACGCGCCTCAACGGCCTGAACATCGAACCGCTGGAATGGCAGAGCCAGACCGCGCAATTCGACCTGACCCTCAACACCACCGAGCAGGCCCACGGCATCGAAGCGGTGCTCAAGTACGCCACTGACCTGTTCGACGCAGCGACCATCGAGTGCCTGGCGCAACACTGGATCGCGCTGTTGCAAGCGATCGTCGCCGAGCCGAGCCAGCGTATCGGCCAGTTGCCAATGCTCGATGCAGGCCAGCAGCAACAGCTGTTGGCGCAATGGAATCCGCCGCTGATTGAACAACCGCTGACCCAGTGCCTCCAGCAAGCCATCGAGGCCCAGGCCGAGCGGCATGCCGATGCGGTGGCGGTGAGCAGTGCCGGGCAACGCCTGACTTACGCCGAGCTCAATCACCGCGCCAACCTGTGGGCGCATACGCTGATCGAGCAGGGCGTCGGCCCGGACGTGCGCGTCGGCGTGGCGGTGGAGCGTTCGCTGGACATGATCGTCGCCATTCTCGCGGTGCTGAAAGCGGGCGGCGCCTATGTGCCGCTGGACCCGAGCTACCCGGATGACCGCTTGAGCTACATGATCGACGACAGCGGTATTCAATTGCTGTTGACCCAGGGCCATTTGCTCGGGCAATTGCCGCTGCCGCCGGGGCTGGTCTGTCTCGATCTGGATCAAACGCCGGAGCACGGCATCGCAAGCAACCCGCCATGCCTGACCACGCCGGACAATCTGGCCTACGTCATCTACACCTCCGGTTCCACCGGCAAACCCAAAGGCGCGCTGCTGCCGCACGGCAACGTGATGCGCCTGTTCAGCGCCACCGAGCACTGGTTCGATTTCGGCCCGCAGGACAGCTGGACGCTGTTCCATTCCTACGCGTTCGACTTTTCCGTGTGGGAGATTTTCGGCGCGCTGTTGTACGGCGGCAAACTGGTGGTGGTGCCGCACGATGTCAGCCGTTCGCCGGAGGATTTCTACACGCTGCTGTGCGATGAAAATGTCACCGTGTTGAACCAGACGCCGTCGGCGTTCAAGCCGTTGATGCAGGTCGCCTGCGAGTCGAGCCGCAGCAATGCCCTGCGTTACGTGGTGTTCGGCGGCGAGGCGCTGGAAGTACAGAATCTGCGTCCGTGGTTCGAGCGTTTTGGCGACCGCACGCCGACGCTGATCAACATGTACGGCATTACCGAAACCACCGTGCACGTCACTTACCGGCCGTTGTCGCTGGCGGATCTGCAGAGCAATCACAGCAGCCCGATCGGCGCACCGATTGTCGACCTGTCGTGGTACTTGCTCGACAGCTCGCTGAACCTGGTACCGCAAGGCTGCATTGGCGAGTTGTACATCGCCGGTGCCGGTCTCGCACGTGGGTATCTGAATCAGGCCGGCATGAGCGCCACCCGCTTCGTGCCCGATCCGTTCAATCGCAAGGCCGGCCAGCGTCTGTACCGTACCGGCGACCTCGCACGCCTGCGCGGCGACGGGGTGATCGAGTACATCGGTCGTATCGACCACCAAGTGAAGATCCGTGGTTTCCGCATCGAGCTCGGCGAAATCGAAGCGCAACTGCTCAAGCATCCGCAGGTGCGCGAAGCGGTGGTGCTGGCGGTGGACGGCCTCAGCGGCCAGCAACTGGCGACCTGGGTCGTGCCGGTTGAGACATTGAACGCGGACGAGCAGGGCGCGCTGCGTGATTCGATCAAGCTGCACCTGCGCGAAACCCTGCCGGACTATATGGTCCCGGTGAGTTGGGCGTTCCTCGACCGACTGCCGCTGACCGCCAACGGCAAGCTCGATCGCAAGCAACTGCCGCAGCCGGATGTTGCCCAGGTGCAAGAAGCCTACGCGGCGCCGCGCAGCGAACTGGAACAGCGTCTGGCGGAGATCTGGCAGGACGTACTCAAGGTCGAACGGGTCGGGCTTCACGATAATTTCTTCGAGCTGGGCGGCGATTCGATCATTTCGATTCAAGTGGTCAGCCGCGCGCGGCAGGCCGGCATTCGCTTTACGCCCAAGGACATTTTTCAGCATCAGACCGTGCAGCGTCTGGCCACCGTCGCGCAACAAAGCGACGCCGTGCAGACGGAGCAGGGCGAGGTGCTTGGCGACGCACCACTGACGCCGATCCAGCAGTATTTTTTCCACAGCGACATCCCGGCGCGGCATCACTGGAACCAGTCGATCCTGCTGACCCCGGCGAAAACCCTGCAAGCCGCGGCGCTGCAACAGGCCCTGGCGCAGGTGCAAAAGCAGCATGACGCCTTGCGTCTGCGGTATCGCCAAACCGAGCAGGGCTGGCAGCAAAGCCACGGCGCGGCGGATCAGCCACAAGCGTTGTTACGCACTTTCACGCTGGACGACAGCGCGGCATTGCCAGCGCTGTGCCTGGACCTGCAACGCAGCCTCGACCTGCACAACGGCCCGCTGATCCGCGCGGCGCTGATCGATTTGCCGGACGCCAGTCAGCGTCTGCTGCTGGTGATTCATCACCTGGTGGTCGATGGCGTGTCGTGGCGAATCCTGCTGGAAGACCTGCAGAACGCCTATCAGCAGATCAGCAGCGGACAGCGCGTGCATCTGCCGGCCAAGACCAGCGCCTTCAAGGACTGGGGCTTGCGCCTGGAAGAGCATGCGCGAAGCGCGGCGCTGGGCAGCGAACTGAGTTACTGGCGCGAGCAGTTGCGCGACGCGCCGCTCGGTTTGCCGCTGGATAATCCGCAGGGCCAATTGAATAACCGCTTCGAACGCAGCGTCGACACGCGGCTGGATGCCGAACGCACCCGGCAGTTGCTGCAACAGGCCCCGGCGGTCTACCGCACCCAGGTCAACGACCTGCTGCTGACCGCACTGGCGCGAGTGTTGTGTGAGTGGACTGCAAGCGACAGTGCGTTGGTGCAGCTCGAAGGCCATGGCCGCGAAGACCTCTTCGATGACATCGATTTGAGCCGCACCGTGGGTTGGTTCACCAGCATGTTCCCGGTACGCCTGACACCAAACTCCAGCCTGGAAAGCTCGATCAAAGGCATCAAGGAGCAACTGCGCGCGATCCCCAACAAGGGCATCGGCTATGGCTTGCTGCGTTATCTCGGCACCGCCGAAGCACAAGCGGCACTGCATGAACTGGCGCAACCGCAGGTGACGTTCAACTACCTCGGCCAGTTCGATAACAACTTCGATGAAGACGCCTTGTGGCGGCCTGCCACCGAAGACAAGGGCGCCGGTCAGGACGCAAACGCGCCGATGGCCAACTGGCTGACCATCGATGGCCGGGTTTATCAGGGCCAGTTGAGCCTGACCTGGACCTACAGCAGTGACGTCTTCGAAGAGACGACCATTGCCGCGCTGGCCCGCGCCTACGAAGTGGCGCTGAGCGAATTGATCGACCACTGCCTTAGTCATTCCGGGGGGCTGACTCCGTCCGATGTGCCCCTGGCCGGTTTGTCCCAGGCGCATCTGGACAGCCTGCCGATCGCCGCCCAGCGCATCGAGGACATTTATCCGCTGGCGCCGATGCAGCAGGGCATTCTGTTCCACAGCCTGTACGACGCCGACGCCAGCGCCTACGTCTATCAGATGCTGCTGGACATCGACGGCCTCGACGTTGCACGGTTTCAGCAAGCCTGGCAGAGGGTGGTCGATCACCACGAAGTGCTGCGCGCCGGTTTCATCTGGGGCCGAGATGGCCTTGACGCGCCGTTGCAGGTGATCAATCGCCAACTGACCCTGGAAATGCCGGAAGTTGATGTACGCGATGCCGCTGATCTGCCGGCGGTGCTTGAGGCGCGGGCGCAGGCCGACCGCGAGCGCGGCTTCGATCTGCAGAATCCGCCGCTGCTGCGCCTGTGCCTGTTGCGCACTGCCGACGATCGCCATCGACTGATTTTCACCTGCCACCACATCCTCATGGATGGCTGGAGCAACTCGCGGATGTTCGGCGAGGTGCTGCAGGATTACGCCGGCCAGCCGGTGCCGAGCGCACAGGGCCGCTACCGCGATTTTCTGGTCTGGCTGCAAGGCCAGGACAAGGCAGCCGCGCAGGACTTCTGGCGCGGGCAACTGGCCGAACTCGACGAGCCGACCCGACTGGCGTCGGCTTGTCACGGACGCACCGTGCCGGGGCCGGGCAAACGGATGCATCGTCTGCATTTCGATGAAGCGTTGACCCAGCGTCTGAACAGCTTCTCCCGTCAGCAACAGGTGACCCTCAACAGCCTGGTGCAGGCCGCGTGGCTACTGGTGTTGCAGCGCTACACCGGGCAGGCCACGGTGGCGTTTGGCGCTACGGTATCCGGGCGTCCGGTGGATCTGCCGGGCATCGAAGAACAACTGGGGCTGTTCATTAACACTTTGCCGGTGATCGCCACCCCGCAGGCGAGCCTCAGCGTCGGCGATTGGGTGCGCAGCGTGCAGGACAAGAACCTGCTGTTGCGCGACTACGAACAGACGCCGTTGCAGGACATTCAGCGCCTGGCGGCGTTGAGTGGCGAAGCGTTGTTCGACACCTTGCTGGTGTTCGAGAACTACCCGGTGTCCGAAGCGTTGGAGGCCAATCCGGGCGGGCTGCGTTTTTCCGGTCTGGAGCATCGCGAGCAGACCAACTACGGTCTGACCCTGATTGCCGGCGCCAGCGAAGTGCTCAACCTCGATTTCAACTACCTCACCGAACACTTCGCCGAGCGCAGCGTGCTCGCTCTGGCCGCGCATCTGCGTGAAGTGCTCGAGCAATTTATCGCAGCGCCGCAACGGGCACTTGGCGAGATCGGTCTGCTGCCGCTGGCCGAACGGCAGACGCTGGCGCAGTGGAACGACAATCACGCGGCTTATCCGGCCGAGCGCTTGATCTCGCAGAGCTTTGAAGCACGGGTGGCGGCGCATCCGCAGGCACGGGCGTTGAGTCATGCCGGCGTGGCCCTGAGCTACGGCGAACTGAACCGCCGCGCAAACCAGTTGGCCCGGCATCTGGTGACGCTGGGTGTCACCGCCGAAGTGCGCGTCGGCGTAGCACTGCCGCGTTCGGCGGAACTGGTGATCGCCCTGATGGCGGTGCTCAAGGCCGGTGGCACCTACGTGCCGCTGGACCCCGACTACCCGGCCGACCGCGTGGCCTACATGCTCGACGACAGTCAGGCGAAAGTCCTGCTGACCCAGCAAGCATTGCTGGCGCAGCTGCCATCCAGCGAAGCCCACGTGGTGCTGGTCGAGGCCGGCGGTGAGGCGTTCGCCGCGCAAGCACCGGACAACCTGCCGGCGCGCGCCGACTCGGCCAATCTTGCCTACGTGATCTACACCTCTGGTTCCACCGGTAAACCGAAAGGCGTGGCCATCGCCCATCGCAACGTACAGGCGCTGATTCACTGGTCCGCCGAGGTCTACAGCGAGAACGATCTGCAAGGCGTGCTGGCCTCGACGTCGGTGTGCTTCGACCTGTCGGTGTGGGAGATTTTCGTCACCCTGGCGCGCGGCGGAGCCATGGTCATGGCACGCAATGCCCTGGAGCTGCCGGACTTGCCCGAGCGTGATCAGGTGCGCCTGATCAACACCGTGCCGTCGGCGATTGCCGCGTTGCAACGCATCGGCCAGATTCCGCCGGGCGTGCGCATCATCAATCTGGCCGGCGAGCCGCTCAAGCAGGCGCTGGTCGACACCCTGTACCGCGAGACTTCGGTCGCCCACGTTTACGATCTGTACGGGCCTTCCGAAGACACCACGTATTCAACCTGGACCCGCCGCGAACTCGGCGGCCAGGCCAATATCGGCCGGCCATTGCGCAATACCACTGCGTACCTGCTCGACGAGCAATTGCAGCAAGCGCCGGTCGGCATCGCGGCGGAGCTGTATCTGGCCGGTGAGGGCATCACCCGTGGCTATCTGTTGCGCCCGGGCCTGACTGCCGAACGTTTCGTGCCCAACCCGTTGGCGAGCAACGGCGAGCGCATGTACCGCACCGGCGACCTGACGCGTTTCATGGACGACGGCCGTATCGAATACGTCGGCCGCATCGACCATCAGGTCAAGGTGCGTGGCTTCCGTATTGAACTGGGCGAAATCGAAGCGCGTCTGCTGGCCCAGGCCAGCGTGCGCGAAGGCGTGGTGCTGGCGGTGGACGGCGTTGGCGGTCAGCAACTGGTCGCTTATGTGGTACCGGCCGAGGCTGATCAAAGCCCCGCGCAACTGGACGCGCTGAGTGCTGAGTTGCAAGCCGCGCTCAAGGCGCATCTGCCGGACTACATGGTGCCGGCGCAGTGGCTGTTCCTCGAACAGTTGCCGCTGACACCCAACGGCAAACTTGATCGCAAGGCCTTGCCGACGCCGGATGCCAATCAGGCACAACGCGATTACGTCGCGCCTTCGACGGCGCTGGAGCAGCAACTGGCCGAGGTCTGGCAGGACATTCTGAAGATCGAGCAGGTCGGCGTGACCGACAACTTCTTCGCCCTCGGCGGCGATTCGATCATCTCGATTCAACTGGTCAGCCGCGCGCGGCAGCAGGGCATTTGCTTCACGCCCAAAGACCTGTTCCAGCAGCAGACGGTGCAGAAACTGGCCGCAGTGGTTTCGCTGGCAGACGCGCACTCCGCCAGCGCCAGCGGCTACCCGTTGGCGCAACTGGATCAGGCGCAGCTCGATGCCTTGCCGGTACCGGCGGAGCTGATCGAAGACGTCTATCCGCTGTCGCCGATGCAGGAAGGCATGCTCTTCCACACCCTGTCGGATAACGGCAGCAGCCTTTACGTGCAACAGGTCAGCCTGCCGATCAAGGGCCTCGACGTTGAGCGTTTCCGCCGGGCCTGGGAATTCATCATTGTGCGTCAGGCGATCCTGCGCACCAGTTTCCATTGGCAGGACGGCCTGGCCAAACCGCTGCAGGTGGTGCATCGCCATGCGCCGCTGCAGATGCAGGTGCTCGATTGGCGTGAGCAGGACTGCAGCGAGGCGGCGATTGCCGAGTTCGCCAGCGCTGATCGCGCGCTGGGCTTCGACTTGGCCGAAGCGCGTTTGCAGCGGGTGACCCTGTTGCAGCTGGGCGACGAGCAGTACCAGATGATCTGGACCAGCCACCACATCCTGATGGACGGCTGGAGCAGTTCGCGGCTGTTCGGCGAGGTCTTGCAGTACTACTCCACGGGCCAGGTGACTGGCGAAAACGGCCGCTATCGCGACTTCATTGCCTGGTTGCAGGCGCAGGATCAGGATGCCCAGGAGCTGTTCTGGAAGGCGCGTCTGGCGGTGGTCAACGAACCGACTGCGCTGAGTCAGGCGATGCACCCGCGCCACAGTGCCGACGTTACCGGTCACGATGCGCTCTATTCGAATTGGGACAAGGCGCAAACCGCGCGCCTGCTGGAGTTCTGCCGCGATTTGCGCATCACCCCCAACACGCTGATCCAGGGCGCGTGGCTGCTGCTGTTGCAACGCTACACTGGCCAGCAAACGGTGACCTTCGGCGCCACCGTATCAGGGCGTCCGGAAAGCCTGCCGAACGTCGGCAACATGCTCGGCCTGTTCATCAACACCTTGCCGATCATTCAGACGCCGCAGGCCGATCAGCGTCTGGCCGACTGGCTGGGTGAAGTGCAGGCCTACAACCTCGACATTCGCGATTACTCCCAGGCACCGCTGGCCGATGTGCAGCGCTGGTCGAACCTCGGTGGTCAGGCGCTGTTCGACAGCATCGTGGTGTTCGAGAACTTCCCGATCGACGAGCGCTTGCAGGAAGAAACCGACACCGAGCTGACCTTCGGCAAATCCATCGGCCACGGCGTGACCAACGTGCCGATGGACCTTGCGGTGATGCTCGGCGACGAGTTGTCGATCGAGTACCTGTACCTGCGCAGCCACTTCAGCGCCGAGGCGGTAGATGGCATTCGTCTGACCCTGGAAAACACCCTCGCGGCGATGATGGCCGCGCCGTATGAGCGGCTGGGCAACTTACAGCGTCTGTCCGCCGAACAATGGCAAGCGGCGCAGACCTGGAGCGCCGAGCCGGCGCACCGCCATGAACCTCGCCTGTTGCCGGAGTTGATCAGCCGTCATGCGCAACAGCAGCCCGACGCGATCGCGGTGCAATGCGCCGGCGAAAGCCTGAGCTACGCCGAACTGGAGCGGCAGGCCAATCGACTTGCGCAGTGCCTGATCGCCCATGGCGCCGGGCCGGAAGTGGTGATCGGCGTGGCGTTGCCGCGTTCGCTGGAAATGCTGGTGAGCTTCCTCGCCGTGCTCAAGAGCGGTGCGGCGTACGTGCCGCTGGACATCGATTATCCGCCCGAGCGCTTGGCGTACATGATCGAAGATTCGCGCATGGCCCTGCTGCTGACGCAAACCAGCCTGCGCGCGACGTTGCCGGCGCCTAACGGCGTGCGGCGTCTGGAAATCGATCAACTCGATCGCAGTCTTTACAGCGATGCTGCCCCGGTCTGCGATGTTCACGAGCAGAGCCTGGCGTACTTGGTTTACACCTCCGGTTCAACCGGACGGCCGAAAGGCGTGGCCGTGACGCAGGGACCGCTGAGCATGCACTGCCAGGCCATCGCTGAGCTGTACGAAATGGACGCCAGCAGTTGCGAGTTGCACTTCATGTCGTTCGCTTTCGACGGTGCCCATGAACGCTGGCTGAGTACCTTGTACAGCGGCGGTCGTCTGGTGATTCGCGACGGTTGCCTGTGGACGCCGGAGCAGACCTATCAGGCCCTGCACGATTACGGCGTGACCATCGCCTGCTTCCCGCCGGCCTATCTCAAGCAACTCGCCGAGTACGCCGCCGCCAGCGGCATCGCACCGCCGCCGGTGCGCATCTACTGCTTCGGTGGCGATGCGGTGCCGGAGCAGACCTTCGAACAGGTCAAAGCGGCGTTGCGTCCGCAATACTTCACCAACGGCTACGGCCCGACCGAAACCGTGGTCACGCCGATGCTCTGGAAAGTCGTCATCAGCCAGCACTGCGAAGCGGCGTATGCGCCGATCGGCCGCGCGGTCGGTGCGCGTTCGCTGTACGTGCTCGACGACGATCTGAATCCGCTGCCGCCGGGTTTTGCCGGTGAGTTGTACATCGGCGGTTACGGCGTCGCTCGCGGTTATTACGGGCGCCCCGACCTGACCGGCGAACGCTTCGTGCCCAACCCGTTTGCGCCCGGCGAGCGCCTGTACCGCAGCGGCGATCTGGTGCGCCGTCGCGCGGACGGCGTGGTCGATTACGTCGGACGCATCGACCATCAGGTGAAGGTGCGCGGCTTCCGCATCGAGCTGGGGGAAGTCGAGGCCAGCCTGCGTCAGTTGCCAGCGGTCAGCGATGCGCTGGTGATTGCCCGCGACAATGCCTCCGGCAAGCAACTGATCGGTTATGTGGTCACCGCCACGGGTGATGATATCGGCGATGAACTCAAGGCCGGGCTGCGCGCTTCGCTGCCGGAATACATGGTGCCGGCGCAGATCGTCTGCCTCAGCGCATTCCCGGTTACGCCCAACGGCAAACTCGATCGCAAGGCCCTGCCGGAGCCGGAGTTCAAAAGCGACGAATATGTTGCCCCGCGCACCGAGCAGGAACGCCTGCTGGCGGAAATCTGGGCGCAGGTGTTGCAGGTCGAGCAGGTCGGTATCAGCGATAACTTCTTTGAACTGGGCGGCGACTCGATCCTCAGCCTGCAAGTGATCTCGCGGGTGCGAAACCATCCGACCCTGCAGATGGAGCTGAAGCTGCGCGATCTGATGCGCTATCAAACCATCGCCGGCATTCTCGAGCAGCAAGTGGCGAAGGAGGGCGCCGGGCAAGCGCTGCCGGACCTGACTCAGGTTGCCGCAGAGGGCGCGTTCAATTTGCTGCCGATCCAGGAGTGGTTCTTCGCCGAAGGCATGGCCGAGGCGCATCACTACAACCAGTCGTTGCTGCTCAGCGCACGTCAACCGCTGGATCTCGATGCACTGGAACAGGCGCTGGGCTTGATCGAACAACATCACGATTCGCTGCGCCTGCGTTTTTCCAACGACGGCGGGCGCTGGTTGCAGCGCTATAGCACCCGCTTGTCCGACGAGGCTGTGCTGTGGCGCCGTGAAGCGCAAAGCAGCGAAGAGGTCGAAGCCTTGGCCAACCTCGCGCAGCGCAGCCTCAAACTCGATGACGGGCCGGTCTGGCGGGTCATGCATGTGGCCTTGCCGGATGGCCAGGCGCGGTTGCTGGTGGTAATTCATCACCTGGTGGTCGACACCGTGTCGTGGCGGATTCTGCTCGACGATCTGAAAGTCGCTTATGAGGCGTGCGTGCAGGGGCTGGCGCCGCAACTGCCGATTCGCACCAGCAGTTACCGTTCGTTTGCCGAGGCATTGCAGGCGCAGGCGCCGGTGATTGCCGAGCAGGAATTGAGCTATTGGCTGGAGCAACTGGATCAGCCCGGCGTTGATCTGCCGTGCGACAACCCGCGCGGCAAGAACCTCGTGCGGCAACAGGCGCAGGCACGGCTCAAACTGTCCCGCGAGCACACCGAACAACTGCTCAAACAGGCCCCGGCGGTGTACGGTACGCAGATCAACGACCTGCTGTTGTCAGCGCTCAGCCGCGCCCTGTGCCGCTGGAGCCAGCAACCGTCGGCGCTGATCCTGCTTGAAGGGCACGGGCGCGAAGACCTCTTCGAATCGATCGACCTGAGCCGCAGCCTTGGCTGGTTCACCAGCATGTTCCCGGTGCGTTTGCGCCCGGACGGCGACGACATCGGCCAGTCGATCATCGATGTGCAGGCGCAACTGGCGGGCGTACCGCAGAAGGGCATCGGCTACGGCGTGTTGCGTCATCTGGCCGGGCCGGAAATCTCCGCGCAACTGGCTGCATTGCCGCAGGCACGGGTGACGTTCAACTACCTCGGGCAGTTCGACCAGAGCTTCGATGAACAGGCGTTGCTGGTGCCGGCACTGGAAGAGACCGGCGACAACTACAGCCTCAAGGCGAACCTGGGCAACTGGCTGGAAATTGTCGGCCAGGTCTATGACGGGCAACTGGCCTTGCGCTGCATCTACAGCAGTCAGCGTTACCGCGCCGGCACCATGGATGCGCTGATGAGCGATTACCAGCGCGAGCTTGAAGCGTTGATCGAACATTGCATGGCGCGGGTGGGTTGATCACCCGGCCTTTTGCGCGGGCGCTGCCCAGGCGCGCCCGTCTTATTGCGGATACAAGGATTTTTACCGATGTCGTTACACCCTGATCTGGAAGCATTTCTCGACCTCGCTCAAGACAGCCAGGACGCCGGCCTGCCGGCCATGCATCAACTGACCCCGAGCGAGGCCCGCGCCACCTTCGAACAGACCACCGCGCAACTGCGCTGGCCGGCGCCGCAGGATGTTGAAGTCAGCGAGATTGAGACACTGGCCCGCGATGGTGCGGCGCTGGCGTTGCGCTTGTATCGGCCCAACGGTGTTGAATCGCCGCTGCCGGTGCTGGTGTATTTCCACGGTGGCGGGTTTGTGGTTGGCAGTCTGGATTCCCACGACGGTGTCTGCCGCGAGTTTTGCCAGCGCACGCCGTGTGCGGTGCTCTCGGTCGGTTATCGACTGGCGCCGGAGCATCGCTTTCCGACGGCGCTGGAGGATGGCGAGGACGCTTTGGCCTGGCTGGCGGAACAGGCTGCGAGCCTCGGCCTGGATGGTTCGCGGGTGGCGTTTGGTGGCGACAGCGCGGGCGCCACGTTGGCGACGGTGCTGGCGATTCAGGCGCTGCGGCAGCCGCACACGGTGGCTATCGCGCCCAAGGCGCAGTTGTTGTGTTATCCGGTGACGGATGCTTCGCGGGTGCATGATTCGCGGCTGTTGTTTGGCGAGGGGTATTTGCTCGAGAACGACACGCTGGAGTGGTTTTATCAGCACTATGCGCGAGGGCCGGAGGATTATCTGGATTGGCGTTTTTCGCCGTTGCTGGCGGAGGATTTGCGTGGGGTTGCGCCGGCCATTGTGGTATTGGCCGGGTTTGATCCGTTGCTGGATGAGGGGCAGGCTTATGTCGACAGGCTGCGCGGGCAGGGGGTTGAGGTCGATGTCGAGGTTTGTGCCGGGTTGACTCATGATTTGTTGCGGTTGGGGGCGGTGGTGCCTGGGGTTCTGGAGGTGTATTTGCGGGTGGGTGGGGCGCTTGCGCGGGCTCTGGTTTAGTGTGCATATCCGTTTCTGCGGGTGTTGCGGATTACGGTTCCGCCCTTACGGCGGGTCACCTTTTTCAAACGCCAAAAAGGTAACCCAAAAGGCTTGCTCCTACGTTCGGCCCTCGCAGGCTCGGGTTCCTTCGCTCCGGGACTGATCCGGGCGCAGCGGCTACGGTTTGCTTCGCTGCACCTCCTTCCGCTGTGTTCGACTTCGTCGAACGGTCGCTGCGCTCCCACCCCCGGATCAATCCCTCCACTCAGCCTTCCGACGTCGCCGGTGGATCAAGATCAAAAGCACTCGAGCTTGCGCTCATTGTTGAGTGGGGCGGCTTCGCCGCGGGCAGCTGCGCTGCTTGGCTTTTCTGTGGGAGCGAGCCTGCTCGCGAAGGCGGCCTTAAAGCCGACCGATTTCTCTATGCCCGCGCCTGATCCAACTGTAGGAGCTGCCGAAGGCTGCGATCTTTTGATCTGGCTTTTGCATTTGTTTTTGCTTTGGCTTTGGCTTTTGATCCGGCTCTTGATCTTTTGCCCCTTCGGCAGGCTTCGTTACGGGATCGATCCGGGCGTGGGAGCGCAGCGACCGTACGACGCAGTCGTACACAGCGATTGTAGGTGCAGCGAAGCCAACCGTAGACGCTGCGCCAGGATCGGTTCCGTAACGAAGGTACCCCGAGCCCCAGCGAGTGGGCCGTACGCCGGGGCGAAGCCTTTTGCTTACTTTTTGCTGGGCCGGCATTCCGGCGTTTGAAAAAGTGAGTCGCTGTAAGAGCGAAACCGCCAGCGGCAACACCCGCAGCAATGGATATGCCTCAATCCCAAAAAACAAAAAAGCCCCACATCTCACAATGCGGGGCTCTCTCACAGCTCAAATCAAAAAATCAGAAATCAGCCTTCACCGACATCACAAAATTGCGCGGATCCCCATAGAAGTTACCGAACCCCTCGGTACCAATGGTCGCGTAATAACGCTTGTCGAACAGGTTGTTGCCGTTCAACGCCACCGACCAGGTGTCATCAATCCGATAACCAATGCGACCGTTCCAGACCGCATAACCCGCGCCATTGACATTGTCCCCGCCCAGAGGCGAAACGCGGTAGGTGCCTGTCTGTGCATTGACACCCGCACCAATCGTCACCCGATCCAGCGGCCCGCTCAGGGCGTAATCACCCCAGACGCGCAACAGGTGACGCGGCACGTAGGAGTTGTAGACCGCGCCATCCTGAGTGGCGTCGGCGTCTTCCAGCACCTTGGTCTGGGTGTAGGTATAACCGGCGAGCAATTGCAGGCGGTCGATCACTTCACCGCTGACTTCAGCTTCAAAGCCTTGGGCGCGGACCTTGCCCGAGTTGATCTGGCAGGAACTGTCTTCGCACCGCAGGTCATCCTGCGCCGCGTCTTTCTGGATGGTGCGGAACAGGTTGAATGTGGTGTTCAAGCGACCGTCGTACCACTCACCCTTGATCCCCAATTCGTAGCTCTGGCCAATCAATGGCTTGAGCGTGCTGCCATCGATGGTTTTGTACGAGCCTTGCGGGGTGAAGATGTCGGTGTAGCTGGCGTAGGCGGTCAGGTTGTCGTTGAGGTCGTAGAGCAGGCCGGCGAACGGCGTGACCTGGCCGGTTTCGGTGGACTGGGTGTTGACCTCGGTGCCTTCGCCACGGAAGTACTGCACCGAGTCGGTGTCCGATTTGTACCAACTGACGCGGCTGCCGAGTACCAGGGTCATCGGGTCGGCGAGTTTCAGGCGGGCGATCGAGTAAGCGCCGTATTGCTTGATGTGCATGTCCACGGGGCCGCCACGGGAGGCGTTGGCCAGGTAGTAGCTTTCATCCGGCTGCGGGATGTTGTGGTTCGGGTTGAACACGTTCTGACGCTGCGGCAATGCTGCCACCGCGTAGAAGTCGTCCTTGTGCGAACGGCTGGCGTTGGCGCCGACGATCAGTTCGTGCTGTTGGCCGAAGGCGTCGAATTTGCCGTCGACGTAGGCATCGAAACCGTAGTCGCGCTGATCGTAGTCATAGGTACTGCCGAGCATCAGCGTGTTGGTGGCAGTGGCGCCGACCGGCACCGCGCCGCTCGGGAAGGAATATTCCATGTCCTGGGTGTTGCGCGAGTAGACACCGGCAACTTTCAGCGACCAATCGTCGTTGAACTGGTGCTTGACGTCGGCGAAGTAGGTGGCGCGTTTGCTGCGCTGGTTGTTCCACGAGGTGTTCAGGCAGGTGGAGCGTTTCAGGTGCAGGTCGGAGCCGTCGGCGTAGCGCGGCAGGCCGCCCCAGCACGGGGTGGCGTCGACGTCTTCATAGGCCATGCCCAGACCGAGGGTGGTGTCGGGGCTGAGGTCGAAGTCCAGGGCGCCGTAGTAGATCTGGTCGCGGCGTTCAGCGACATCGTAGAAATACTGACGGGTCTGCTGCGTCACCACGGCGCGGCCACGCACGGTGCCGGCGTCGTTCAGCGGGCCGCCGGTGTCGACCTGGCCGCGATAGTTGTCCCAGGTCCCGGCCGACAGCGACAGCTGTGTGTGCGGGGTGTCCTGGCCGCGTTTGCGCACGAAGTTGACGCCGCCGGCGGTGCCGCCCGCGCCCTTCATCATGCCGGCCGCGCCGCGGAGGATTTCCACGCGGTCGTAAATGGCCATGTCACTGTTGAAGCTGTCCGCCTGCACGTAGCTGCTGCCGATGTCCAGCGGTACGCCGTCGTACTGGTACTGGCCGGTCATGCGGAAACCGCGCGAGTAGAAATACTTGCCGCCCATTGGCGAGTCGTAGACGGTGATGCCCGGTGTCTTCTCCATCACCTGTTCGATGGTGTTGAGGTTCTGGTCATCGAGCATCTTGCGGGTCATCACCGTGACCGACTGCGGCGTTTCCTTGAGCGAGTGCACGCCCTTGCCGATGGTCACACCGCCCGTGGTGTAGGAGTTGCTGCCTTCGGTGGTGGCGCCGAGGCGGTTGGCGTTGACGTTGGTAGGCGCCAGTTCCATCGCGCTGCCGCTGGTGGCCGGGCCGAGCACGGTGACGGTGTTGCCGTCACGCTGATAGCGAATGCCGGTGCCGCTGAGCATGGCCTTGAGCGACTCGTCATCCTGATAGCGGCCGTTGAGGGCGCTGGAGCGCAGGCCTTGCAGGCTTTCCGGGCTGTAGACGATTTGCAGGCTGGTCTGCTGACCGAGGGTTTGCAGGGCCTGGGCCAGCGGTTGGGCCGGGATGTTCAGGGTCCATTCCTGGGCCTGGACATACGGCGCTGCCGCGAGGGTCAGTGCCAGACCCAGGCCGCTACCGGCCAGGCGTGTGCGGGTCGCGCCGTGCATCAGCAGGGCTCGAGTCAGAGGGCGAAGCATGAAACGGGATGCGGACATGAGGTTAAGACCTTGGCAGGTATAGTTGTTAATGGTTCTTATTCATCTCATTAAGACGAGGAAGCCGCGGCAAACCGGAAAAGTTTTTTCTCCGGCCCGGTCGCGGCTGCCTCGATCAAGCGGTTTGCAGTTCGCTTCTGACCTTGCCGGCCTCCATGCGCACCAGTTGATCGGCGACGTCGAAGTAACGGTCGTCGTGAGAAATCACGATGATGGTTTTGCCCAGGCGCTTGAGGTCGGGCAGCAGCTCGGTATAGAAGATCCGCCGGAAGGTCGGGTCCTGATCCGCCGCCCATTCATCGAACACCAGCACTGGGCGCTCTTCGAGCCAGGCGTTGACCAGTGCCAGGCGCTTGCGTTGGCCGGTGGACAGGTCGGTGGTGCTGAACGCGCCGTCGCGCACGCTGACCTTGTGGGCGATCTCCAGGCGTTCGAGGTAGCGGGTGGCATCCTGCGGCACTTCACGATCGCCCTGGATCAAGTCATCGAACAGGTAGTAGTCGGCGAAGATCGTCGTGAAGTTCTGCCGATAATCGTCGCGGTTGACCGCAGTGATCGGCTTGTCGTTAACGCGAATTTCGCCCTCGGTCGGCGCGTACAGCCCCAGCAACAGTTTGATCAGCGTGGTTTTGCCGCAGCCGTTCTCACCGACGATGAACACGATGTCGCCCTGTTCGATGCGCAGGTTCACCGGGCCGAGGCGGAACGGCTCGCTGCCTTCCACGGGAGGGAAGGCGTAGCGCACGTTGCGCAGTTCCAGGCTGTTGACGGCGGCCGGCTTGCTGCCCTGATCCTGCAGCAACAGGTGCGGTTCCGGTGAGGAGAACTGTTCACTCAGCTCGGCGATGCGGCGGAAGGCAATCTGTGCGCGGCTGATGATCGGCAGGGTGCTGATCAGGTGTTCCAGCGGCCCCTTCATGTACAGCAGCACCAGAACGAAACCGCTCATCACCGCTTTGTCGGCACTCGGCCACAGCGATTGCAGGGCCAGGGCCATGCCGATGACCACGAAGAACAGCATTGAGCCAAACGACTTGGCGATGACGAAGGTGTTGATCGATCTGATCTGGGTGTCGCAGATTTTCTCGGCGGTTTTCTGAATGCCGGCGACGAACATGCGCTGGCGGCGCGGCCGGTGAATGCGCAGTTCCTTGGCGCCTTCGGCGATCGCGTTGTAATGCTTTTGCAGTTCGTCTTCGGAGTCGCGGGCGGCGTAGAAACCGCGCATGCCCTTGGCCCGCGCAATCGCCTGGATGGTGGTGCCGATGGCGATGGCCACCAGCATCATCAGGAACATCGGCCACGACAGCATGGCCAGATAGCCGAGACAACCAAGGGTCACGGTCATGGAAATCGCCAGCGGCGCGAAGGCGAAGGCGAAGTCGCTGATGGTGTCGACGTCGTGGGTCAGCACCGGAATCAGGCGATGGCTGCGATAGCGTTCGATCTGGTCGATCGGCGCCGACAGGACTTTCTCCCCCAGCTCTTTGCGCAGTTTGGCGATGATGTGCTGGCCGACGTAGTTGGTGCCGATGTCCGACAGGATCGTGGTCAGCAGGGCCAGGGCACAGAGGCCGGCGAAGATCATCACCACGGTGCGGGTCAGGCCGTCATCGGAATGCAGGGCGTTGTTGATGGTCGCCAGCAGCACGGTGACGCTCAGGCCGCCGAGCATGCCGAGCACGATGGACGCCGAGACGATCAGGCGGAAGGGCTTGAGCAGGGCGAACAATTCGTTGATCGCCCCACGCGTAGGCTTGGTCATGGAGGATTCCTGCTTCGATGCGGAGGGAGTGCCGGTACTTAAGGAAAACGAATGGTCGCGGAGTTTCTTTAAACGAGCGCAGGCGTGGCTGCGCTCGTCGAGGGCGGGATCAGAGGTCGCGTACTACGCGAAAGCCCAGCCAGTCGCCCTTGCTGGTCGGCCAGCTGCTGTTGCGGTTGCCCGAGCGCGAGAAGATCGGCGCTTCGCCCCAGTCGTTGCCGCGCATGACCTGGCGTTCGCAGTTTTCCTGGGTCCATGGGCGACCGTCGGCGGGCACTCCGGAGTAGTCCGGGTGATAGCAATCGGCGGTCCATTCGTAGACGTTGCCGTGGGCGTCGAACACGCCAAACGCATTGGCCGGGAAGGTGCCGGCCGGCGAGGTGAAGTTGTAGCCGTCGGCTGCGCCATAGGTGTTGGCGTGTTTGGAGATCTGGTAATCCTTGCCCTCATCGAACGGGAACGGGAAAGGCCCGGTGCTGCCGCCCCGGGCGGCGTATTCGCGGATCGATTCGCTTTGCAGGCGATAGGCGTGGCCGGTCTTTTTCGACAGCCAGTCGATGTAGCCCTGGGCTTCGGCGACGTTCATGCATACGGCCGGGTCACGTGGCGTCTGTTTGAATTCCGGCTTGCCGGCGGTGCAACGGCGCCCCGGGCGATCATCGAAGTCGTAGGGCTTGTTGCCGGTCTCGCGCACATAGGCGTCCCATTCGCCCACCAGCACCTGCGAGCGGCTGATAGCGAATGGTTTGCTGAACGTCACGGTGTGCAGCGGGCCTTCGTCGGGTTGGCGGCCGACTTCATCGTCCGGCGTGCCCATGGTGTAGCTGCCAGTCGGCAGCACGACCATTTCCGGGCAGTCCTTGCAATCCTTGAACACCTTGCCCGCAGCGGGTGCTGTCGCCGCGTGCGCGGTGCCGGGCAACAGCGCAGTGCAGAGGGCGCTTAGCGCCAGTGCGGGCAGGGCTTTGGAGAGGATTGACGCGTGAGGCTTTTTCATGGGTCGTCTCTTTGAAAGGAAAACGGCAGTCGAGGGTCAGGCGCGCAGCTTTTTGCCGAGGATGTCCATGAAGCGATCCACTTCGGCTTCGCTGTTGAGCAAGCCCGGCGCGGTGCGAATTACTGGCCCGACGTCGCGGCTGACCGCGTCGCAGATCACCCGGTTCTGCATTAGCCAGGCCGCCACTGCGTCGCTGTCCTGGCCCTTGATCCGGAAGAAGGTGAAACCGGCGGAGAACTGCGAGTCGAGCGGGGTCACCAACTCGATATTGCGGTGCTCCTGCAAGCGTTGCTTGAGGTAGCTGTTGAGCTGATGAATGCGCGTCTGCACCTCGGCTTTGCCCAGCTGCAGGTGCAACTTGAAGGCTTCGTCCAGCGCCCAGCGATGCTCGAAGGCGTGGTAGCCGCCCGGGGTCATGATGGTCGAGAAGGCCGTGGCCTCGGAGAAGGTCGGCACGCTGGGGCTGACGTATTTCAGTTCTTCGGTGCGGCTGCAGACGATGCCGGTGCCGCGCGGGCCGAACATCCACTTGTGCGTGCCGGCGATGAAAAAGTCGCAGTTCATCTGCGGGAAACTCAAGTCGTCGACGCCAAAACCGTGCACACCATCAACCACGTAGATCAGCCGATCCTGGTCGTCGCGCTGACGGTTGTGCTCATCGACTACCCGCGAGATTTCGCTGATCGGCAGCTTCACACCGCTGCCCGAATGCACCCAGGTCATGCCCAGCACGCGGGTTTCGGGGCGGATGCTGCGATTGATCGTGTCGAGCACCTGATCCAGAGAAATGCTCTGCGGGTTTTCGAACAGGGTGAGTTTGCGCACGCGCGTGCCGTCACGCCGGCTGCGGAAATCGAGGATGTTGCGCGTCGAATAATGCTCGTGAACCGTGGTGAGAATTTCCTGATCCGCGCGCACCTGCACGCTGCCGTAGATCATCGCCAGGCCTTCGGTGGTGCTGCCAGTCAGCGCGATCTGCGCCGGTTTGGCTTGCAGATACTGGCCGGCCCAGTGGCGCACGTTTTCTTCGCGCTTCTCGGTGACGCCCAGATCCCAATCCATCGCCAGACCCGGATTCAGATCCAGCGCCGCGCGATGGCGTTCGATCGCTTCGCGCACCGGTTTGGGGTGCGAGGTGACGAGGAAATTGGCGAAGTGAATCGCCTGAGGATCCTGATCGAACAACTGACGCAACTGCGCCCATTTGTCCCGCGACGCAGTGGGCGCAGCAGCGATGGCCGCCGGTGCAGTCAGGCTGGCGCCCAGGGGCAGGGCGGCGGCGAGCAGGCCGGCCTGCTTCAGGAAAGTGCGACGATCGGTCATGGTCGCGCCACCTCCTGGCGTGCCGCCAGCGCCGGTTTCGCGGCTTTTCGCACCTGATCCCAGACGCGCATGAAGTTGCCGCCCCAGAGCTTGGCAATGTCCGCTTCGGAGTAGCCGCGCTGCAGCAGTTCGGCGGTGACGTTGCGGATCTCGCCGACGTTTTCCCAGCCCTTGATGCCGCCACCATCGTTGAAATCCGAAGCAATGCCGACGTGGTCGATACCGATCTTGCGCACCGTGTAATCGATGGCGTCGCCGAAGTCCTTGAGGGTGGCTTTCGGTTCCTCTTCGAGGATCGCGTAGAGGCCGCTGGCGTACTGGCCGAGCTTCTGTTCCGACCAGGCGGTGATGATCGGATCGCCCGGCATCAGCGCCATGGCGAGGTTGGGCAGTGGCGGCAGATCGAAGCGCGCACGCAGCGCATTGAGTTTGTCCTGCGTGCCCTGGGTCAGCGGTTTCAGGTATTGCGAGAAAGCGACCACTTGCACCACGCCGCCACTGTTTTTGATCAGTTGCAGCTCTTTGTCGCTGAGGTTGCGCGGGATATCCACAGCCGCCCGGGGCGCCGAGTGCGAGGCCACCAGCGGTGTGCGGCTCAGTTCGGCAACTTGCTCGAGGGCTTTGCTCGACATCTGCGACACGTCGATGATCACGCCCAGATCGTTCAAGCGCTGCACCGCTTGTTTGCCGATGTCCGACAGACCGTCGAGGGCATCGGGCGAATCATTGAAAAACGGCAGCGGTCGCGATGAGTCGGCCCAGCTATTGTTGCCGATGTAACTGAAGCCGAACATGCGCATGCCGCGCCCGGCCCACAGGTCGAGCTTGCTCAGATCATCGCCCAGCGGGTAGGCGTTGAGCATGCTGATGAAGATCGCAAACTTGCCCTCGCCGTGCAGGCGGCGGAAATCATCTGGCGTGTAGGCGATGCCGGCCTGATTGGGGAAGTCGCGGACGATCCCGGAAATGATCTTGTAGCGCACTTCCTGCTGGTTGCGCGCCTCTTCGACAAAACCCTCGGTCGGACGGTGCGGGGCGTTCGGCCCGTTCCACATTTCCGGCCAGCCAAACACCGTCAATGCTGCGCCGGACAAGCGTCCGCGATTGGCCTTGACCAGGTCGAATTGGCCCGAGCCATCCTTGTCGGCTTCGTGGTCGTGGCTGCCGAAACTCAGCGGCACGGTGATGTGGCTGTCGAACGACAGCAGGCGATCCTGCAACTCGCTCGCCTGTTTCATCACCTTCACCGGGTAGCCGGGGTTGTTCAGGTAATCCCAGGCCAGAAGTCCTGCGCCGGCACTGATCGCCAGGGCCAGCGGCAGGCCGATGAATAGAGCCTTTTTCCAACGCGGTTTTGTCATTGCCATCTCATTCAGGTTCGCCGTCGAGGTGCAGGCGCAGGGGCCTTTGCTATCTGGGAAGAACGAGTGGCTGCACGGCTAATTTAGGTGTGCGTTACAAATGCCCGGCAGCGGCGCGGGTGATGTTTGCCGGCGGCGTAAATTTCCGCGCCGAGCAAACGTTCTAGCTTGGATAAAGCCTGCTTCATGGCTGACACAGGTAGGGCAATGACGATCTCTCGACGCTGGTTCATGGCGGGCATGGCACTCACGGGCGCCGCGCTGCCTGCCGCTTTTTATGCACATCGTGAACTGACTCGCGAGGAGTTTCCGATCACCCCGGGCGAGGCCACGGTCGATCTGGCGGACACCGCCGGGCAACAGCTGGCGGACAATTTGCGTGGGGTCTGGGACATTCGCTTTACCGGTGCGGCGGCGGGGCTTGATGGTCTGCCGGCGCAAGGCCTGGAGCTGTTTCTCGACATTGCCCATCGTGGGCGCGGCTTGCGCGGCTATCTCGACACCGGAGCGAACCTGCGTGCCGAAGGGCCTGTGCGTTATCAAGTCATTGGCAATCTGGCACCGGGCAACGGCGCCGAGATGTATTGGCGCCTGCTGCGCACCGATGAGCCGCTGGCGCCACCGGTGTATGAATTAAAAGTCAAACTGGATGAAGTCTGGGCAGCGTTCGGCAATGCCGGCAGCGCCACGTTCACCGGGCAGGTACTGCGTCTGGACCGGCCGTTGGCGTTGCCCGAGCTGGACAATCAGTTCATCGCCATCAAGCGGCGTTTTCCCGAGGCCCGTGAACGCACCGGGCTTAATCCGCAACTGTTGGCCTGGCTGGTGGCGCCCGAGCATCGGTTGTTTCACCAACTCTGGCACGCCACCCGCGACAAGTGGCACAAGCTCTCGGAGAAAAAACGCGAAGCGCTGCGCGGCATCGGCTGGCAGCCCGGGCCACGTGACAAGGAACGCGACGCCCGTGGGCCGAGCAAGGATCGCAATGGCTCGGGCGTGGATTTTTTCTTTATGCACCGGCACATGCTCGGCATCGCCCGCTCGATGCAGGATTTACCGTCGTGGCCGGCGTTTCCGCAGCCGCAGCCTGAGCTGGAACGGGACCGGAAAGGCTTCGCGCGTTATTTCGACAATCACGACGGCAACTCACTGCCGCCGACCTGGCTGGCAGAGGGTGATGACGAGTACACCAAATGGGTCAGCGACATCAAAGCGGCGGAGACTTTTCAGAGCAATTTTCTGGTTTGGGAATCGCAGTACCGTGATCCGCGTTATTTGTCGAAATTGACCCTTGGCCAGTTCGGTTCGGAAGTCGAACTGGGCCTGCACGACTGGCTGCACATGCGCTGGGCTTCGGTGGCGCGTGATCCGTCCAACGACATTCCGGTGCCGATGGCGCGCGATCAGGCGGACTTCGCTGCGCGCTGGTATGCGCCGGAAAACGACTTTCTCGGTGATCCGTTTTCCTCCCATGTGAACCCGGTGTTCTGGCGCTTTCATGGCTGGATCGATGATCGCCTGGAAGATTGGTTCCGCGCCCATGAACGTTTTCATCCGGGCGAAGTGAGCCGTCTGGAAGTCAACGGCGTGCCATGGTTTGCACCGGGACGCTGGGTGGAAGTCGCCGACCCCTGGCTCGGCCCCGACACCCACGGCTGCAGCACCGTGCCCGGCCTGCAAGTCGGCCGCTCAGTGGAGATGGATCCGGAAACCATGAAACTGGCGCTGCGCATCACTTTTGGCGACGAAGACAATATGACCGAGCTGTTCCGCAAAGTGCCGCAGCGCCCGTGGTATGCACGGCACCTGAAGGTCAAGGGCCGACAGCTCTAGAAGGGTTCAACACACACATATCCAGAATAGTTCGCAATCCCCTTGTGGGAGCGAGCCTGCTCGCGAATGCGGTGTGTCATTCAGGTGCATCAGTGCCTGACAGGACCCCTTCGCGAGCAGGCTCGCTCCCACAGGGGGCCTTGGTCATGCCGAAGATCTTGGTCCAAACCGAATTCCATTTGTGGGAGCGAGCTTGCTCGCGAATGCGGTGTGTCATCCAACGCATCAGCGCCTGACAAGGCCTATTCGCGAGCAGGCTCGCTCCCACATGGGGCCTTGGTCGTGGCGGAGATTTCCGTCCAAACCGAATTCCCCTTGTGGGAGCGAGCCTGCTCGCGAATGCGGTGTGTCATCCAGATGCATCAGCGCCTGACACGACCTTTTCGCGAGCAAGCTCGCTCCCACATGGGGCATTGGTCGTGGCGGAGATTTCGGTCCAAACAGAATTCCTTTGTGGGAGCGAGCCTGCTCGCGAATACGGTGTGTCATTCAGATGCATCAGTGCCTGACAGGACCCCTTCGCGAGCAAGCTCGCTCCCACATGGGCCTTGGTCGTGGCGGAGATTTCGGTCCAGACCGAATTCCATTTGTGGGAGCGAGCCTGCTCGCGAATGCGGTGTGTCATTCAGATGCATCAGTGCCTGACAGGACCCCTTCGCGAGCAGGCTCGCTCCCACATGGGCCTTGGTCGTGCCGAAAATTTCGGTCCAATCCGAATTCCATTTGTGGGAGCGAGCTTGCTCGCGAATGCGGGGTGTCATTCAGATGCATCAGTGCCTGACAGGACCTCTTCGCGAGCAAGCTCGCTCCCACATCGGGCCTTGGTCGTGTGGAAGATTTTGGTCCAAACCGAATTCCATTTGTGGGAGCGAGCCTGCTCGCGAATACGGTGTGTCATCCAGATGCATCAGTGCCTGACAGGACCCCTTCGCGAGCAGGCTCGCTCCCACAGGGGGCCTTGGTCATGCCGAAGATCTTGGTCCAAACCGAATTCCATTTGTGGGAGCGAGCCTGCTCGCGAAGGCGTCAGTCCAGTCGACGCATCTCCGTCAGATCACCTCCCAGCCACCCCCCAACGCTTTGTACAAGGCAATGCTCGCCTGCAACCGCGACAGGCGCAGTTGCACGTTGAGGTCTTGCGCGGCATACAGCGTGCGCTGGGTTTGCAGGACGGTGAGCAGGTCTTCGGCGCCGGCCTGGTAGCGGCTTTGGGCGATGTCGAAGGCGGTTTGTGCCTGGTTCAGTTCTTCGCTTTGCCATTGCCGTTGTTCGTCGAGGCCGCGAATGCTGCTGAGGGCTTTTTCGACGTCGGCGAAGCCGTTGATGATTGCCCCGCGATAGGTCTCCAGCAATTCTTCCTGTCGCGCCTTGGCCTTGTCGCGTTCGGCGCTGAGGCGGCCGTTGTTGAAGATCGGCGCGGTCAGCCCCGAGGAGAGGTTGTAGAACGTCGTGCGTAGCAAATCGGCGGCTAGATCAGCGCCGCTGCCGAGGCTGGCGGTCAGGGTGATTTTCGGCAGCATCGCGGCGCGGGCGACGGTGACATCAGCCTGGGCTGCGGCGAGCTTGGCCTCCGCGCTCGCGATGTCCGGGCGGCGGCTGAGCAATTCGCTCGGCACGCCGCTGGCGATGTCCGGCCAGTGCAATTGGGCGAAGGATTGCGTGGGCAACGGTAACGTTTGTACCGGTCGGCCGAGCAGGGCGGCGAGGCTGATCTGTGCTTCGCGGGCCTGCTGCTGCACCAGCGGCAGGCGGCGCTGTTGTTCGGCCACCAGGCTTTTCTGCTGGGCCAGTTCCAGCGCGGTGGCGCTGCCGGCGTCGAAACGGGTCTGCACCAGATGCAGCACATTTTGTGCATTGGCCAGATTGAGTGCGGCAATGCGCGCCTGCTCACGCAAGGCCAGGGCTTGGGTGTAACTGTTGGCGACGCCGCTGAGCAAGGTCAGCTCGACGGTGGCGCGGTCGAACTCGCTGGCCTGCACGCCGAACACGGCACTGTCGCGCGCGGCTCGCTTGCCGCCCCAGAAATCGATCTCGTAACTGGCGCTGAGCTCGGCATCGTAATAGTCCAGCGAACGATTTTCCGGGCTGACATCCAATTGGCTGTAGCCCTTGCCGTGGATCAGTTTCTGCCGGTTGGCATTCAGCCCGGCCTTGAGTTCGGGCAGCAGCGGGGCGCCGGCGATGGTTGCGCTGGCCTCGGCCTGTCTGACTCGCGCCACGGCGGCGGCGAGGTCATAGCTGCCCAGCCGCGCCTGTTCCACCAGCCGCTCCAGCTCGGGGCTGCCGAATTGCGTCCACCATTGCCGATTGCTCTGCAGCGCGCCATGGTTGGCGGCGGACTGCCACGCGCTCGGTGGCTGTACGCCGCTGTCGAGGCGCGGCGCCGGGCTGCTGCAGGCCGCCAGTAGCAGGCTGGCGGCGAGGAAGGTCAGTCGCACTTTCATAGGTCGATCATTCACTGGTAAGGGCCGTGACCGGGTCGAGCCGGGCAGCTTTGCGGGCCGGCATGAAGCCGAAAATGACGCCGGTGACCAGCGCACAGGAAAACGCACCGATCACCGCCAGCGCTTGAAAGGCGATCGCCACGCCACTGAGCAACAACACGCCGCCGACCAGCAGCGCCAAGCCAATCCCGGCGATTCCGCCGACCACCGAGAGCATCAAGGCTTCGGTGAGAAACTGACGTAGGATGTCGCGCTGACGGGCGCCGGTGGCCATGCGAATACCGATCTCGCGGGTACGTTCGCGTACGGTCATGAGCATGATGTTCATCACGCCGATACCGCCGACCAGCAGGGAAATCGCCGCAATAGCCCCCAGCATCAGCGACAGCGTGCCTTGCGTGCGCGCTTCGGCCTGGATCATCGCGGCATTGTTGGTCAGCTCGAAATCCTTCTTGCCGTGGTGCCGACGTAACATCGCCTGTTCGATGGCCTGTTCGGCGTCCTTGACCTTGCGCGCGTCCTTGGCGGCAATCACCACGTATTGCGGATTGCGGCTGCCGAACAGGCGCGTGCTCGCCGCCGAATAAGGCACGGCGATGCGGTTGTCGCTATCGGAGTCGCCGGAGCTGGCGCCTTTTTCGGCGAGCACGCCGAGGATCTGGAACGGCACGTTTTCGATGAGGATGTATTGGCCGATGGGGTCGGCGACATCCTTGAGCAACTTGTCGCGGACCTTGGTGCCGATCACCGCGACAGCGGCGGCGCTGTCCTCGTCGGCCTGGGTGAAGTAACTGCCCTGAATCACCGGCCAGTTGAAAATCTGCGGAAAGTTGGTGTCATTGCCGCCGACGTAACTGCTGTGGTCGGCGTTGCCAAAGCGCACCCCGGCGGTCGAGCCGTTGACCGGCATGATCCGTTCCACCTGGGGCAGGGTGGACAGTTCGGCAACATCGTCGAGGGTGATGATGCCCTCCGGCGTGCGCGGGTTCGGCGCCGAACCGCTGAGGTAAATGATGTTGGAGCCGAACGCGCCCATTTGCGCCATGACCTGGCGCTTGCTGCCTTCGCCGACGGCGAGCATGACCACCACCGAGGCCACGCCAATGACGATGCCCAGCAACGTCAGCGCCGTGCGAAAGCGGTTGATCCACATCACCCGCCACGCCGCTTGTACAGCGTCGAGCAGTTCACCTTTCCAGGCGCCGGTCTGGCTGCTGCCGTTGCTCAGGCGCTGGCGCAGGTCGACCGCTTGCAGCGCGCCGGGATTGGCTGCAGGCGGCGCGCAGGCGTGCTCGGCGCTGTCGCTGATGATCAGGCCGTCACGGATTTCGATGATGCGTTTGGCCCGTTGCGCCACTTCGCGGTCGTGGGTGATGAGGATCACCACATGACCCTGATCGGCGAGTTCGTCGAGCAAGCTCATGACCTCGGCGCCGCTGTGGCTGTCGAGGGCGCCAGTCGGCTCGTCGGCGAGGATGATATGGCCGCCGTTCATCAGCGCACGTGCGATCGACACCCGCTGTTGCTGGCCGCCGGAAAGCTGATGCGGGCGATTGCCGGTGCGAGTGCCGAGGCCGAGACGTTCCAGCAACGCGTGGGCTCGGGCATGCCGCTCGGCGGCCGGGGTGCCGGCATAGATCGCTGGCATCTCGACGTTTTCCTGGGCCGAGCCGGACGGGATCAGGTGATAGCCCTGAAAGACAAAACCGAAGGCTTCGCGGCGCAGCCAGGCCAGTTCATCACTGTCCAGCTGCGCGACGTTTTCCCCGGCGAAGCGGTATTCGCCGCTGGTGGGACGGTCGAGGCAACCGAGAATGTTCATCAGCGTCGATTTGCCTGAACCGGAGGCGCCGACGATGGCGACGAACTCGCCGGCGTGGATCGACAGATCGATCCCGCGCAGCACTTCCACCAGCGGGCTGTCATCACCGCCATAGGCTTTGCGGATTTGTCGCAGGTCGATCAGAGGCGTGTGCATTCAGCCTCCATGACCGGCGGCCGGCGCGCTGAGAACATGCTCGCCCTCGGCCAGACCTTCGAGCACCTGGGTGCGCAGGCGATCGCTGATGCCGGTGCGTACTTCGCGCGCCTGAATATCACCGTTGGCAGCGACGATCTGCGCTCGCTGCCACTGCGGACGCGAGCCCGGTTGCAGGGCAGCAGTCGGCACGGTCAAAGTGTCTTGCGCCTGTTGCGCGACAAAGAACACCTGGGCGGTCATGTCGGTCATCAGGCTGTGGTCGGCGTTGTCGACGTCGAGCAGCACGGTGTACAGCACCACCCGTTCGCTGCCGCTGCGACCACTGGTGGGACTGCCGCCCTGGTTCTGTTCAAGCGGACGCGGCGGCACCGGCAGGATCTGCCGCACCGTGCTGCTCCAGCGCCGAGTGCCGCCGCTGAGGGTGGTGAAGTAGGCGGTCATGCCCGGTTTGACGTGGCCGATGTCGGCCTCCGACACCTCGGCCCACACGGTCATCGGCGACAGCCGGGCGATGCGCAGGATCAGCGGGGTCTGTTGCTGCGCGTTGAGCGTCTGGCCTTCGCGCGCACCGACGGCGACCACGGTGCCGCTCATCGGCGCGTAGATGCGCGTGTAACCGAGTTCCGCCTCGTCACTGCGCAGGCTGGCCTGGGCCTGACGGATCTGCGCCTGGAACATGTCGATGCGCGCCTGGGTTGCGCGAACCTCGGCGCGCGCGGTCTGCACGTCTTCTTCGCGGGTGGCGCCACCGGCGGCGAGTTTCTGCTGGCGCTGGTATTTCTGCTGCGCCAGATCGTGCTGGGCGCGTTGCTCCTGCAACTGCGCCTTGAGGTTTTCGATGGAAAAGCGCCCGGCATCGAGCTTGGCTTTCTGTGTCGACGGGTCGATTTCCACCAGCAACTGGCCTTCCTTGACCGTATCGCCGGCTTCGACGTGAATCTTCTGAATCTGCCCCGAAGCCTGTGCGCCGACATCCACATAGCGGCGCGGCTGCAAGGTGCCGAGCGCCGTCACGCTGTTTTCGATATCGCCGCGGCTGACCTGCACAGTGGCAACGGCGTCGCGACCGGGTGGCAAGACTTGCCAGGCAGCGACGGCGATCACGGGAATCAGACAGAGGGCGGCGAACAGTGCGCGACGGGCGGGGCGGGGACGATTCATGCAGGGTTCCGGCCAGTGGTTGCGGCCCGTCGCAAGGCACGACAGACACAGGGGCTGTCCTGTAAACGAGGCATGGGCGACGGAATTTAGCCGCAGACACATCGAGTTACCGCAGCCGGGCCACGACTATTTGTCCGGGATATGGAATCAACTCTTTAAATCTATATGAGAATTACTATAAATTACGCACCTCAAGTTGCCACTATCTTGCTACTGCGTGATTCGCAGGTCTGATCAGTGCGCTCAAGGACAGAAACGGCATCGATGCGGTCGGGAGTCATGTTGGAAAACTACTATCGTGAGCTGGTGTGTTTCCTCAACGCCAGACTGGGCAACCGTCAGGTCGCCGAGGATGTGGTGCATGACGCCTATGTACGCGTGCTGGAGCGCTCCAGCGAGGTGCCGATCGAACAACCCCGGGCCTTCCTTTATCGCACCGCGTTGAACCTGGTTATCGACGATCACCGCCGCAACGCGCTGCGCCAGGTCGAATCGCTGGACGTGCTCGACAATGAAGAGCGCTATTTCACCCCGTCCCCCCACGGCACCCTCGATCACGGACAGCGCCTGGAAATGCTTCAGCGCGCACTGGCCGAGCTGCCGCCGCTGTGCCGCGACAGTTTTCTGCTGCGCAAGATCGAAGGCCTGTCCCATCCGGAAATCGCCCAGACCCTCGGCATCTCCCGGGCGCTGGTGGAAAAACACATCGTCAACGCCATGAAGCACTGCCGCTTGCGCATCCAGCAATGGGATGGCCAGTGAGCCGCGCCGGTTAAATTTCCTTTCATCGTCCTCGTTCCTACTCAACAGACGACCTGCTGACCTGATTCAGGCCGGTCAGGCCACCCAGGCTTTATTTCCCCGCGTTGAGGGGTTCATCCAGAGGACACTGGAAATGACACAGGCAATTGCATCGCCCATCGTTCACGACCTGATCGGCGTCGGTTTCGGCCCTTCGAACCTGGCACTGGCCATCGCTCTGCAGGAACGCGGCGCCACCCATGGCGAACTGGATGTGCTGTTCCTCGACAAGCAGGCCACTTACAGCTGGCACGGCAACACCTTGTCGACGCAGAGCGAGTTGCAGATTTCCTTCCTCAAGGACCTGGTGACCCTGCGCAATCCGACCAGCCCTTACTCGTTCGTCAACTACCTCAAGCACCACGGGCGTCTGGTCGATTTCATCAACCTCGGCACCTTTTATCCATGCCGCATGGAGTACAACGACTACCTGCGCTGGGTGGCCGGGCAGTTCACCGCGCAGAGCCGTTATGGCGAAGAAGTGCAGTTCATCGAACCGGTATTGCACAACCAGCAGGTCGAAGCCTTGCGGGTGATTTCCCGGGGCAGCGACGGCCAGCAGTTCGTGCGTACCACGCGTTCGGTGGTGGTCAGCGCTGGCGGCACACCGCGTATTCCAGAAGCGTTCAAGGCACTGAAGGGCGATCATCGGGTGTTCCACCATTCGCAATACCTGTCGCAAATGGCCAGGCAGCCGTGCGTGAACAATCAACCGATGAGCATCGCGATCATCGGTGGCGGGCAGAGCGCGGCGGAAGCCTTTATCGATCTCAACGATTCGTTCCCGTCGGTGCAGGTCGACATGATCCTGCGCGGCTCGGCCTTGAAGCCTGCGGACGACAGCCCGTTCGTCAACGAAGTGTTCTCGCCGGAGTTCACCGATCTGGTGTTCCAGCAGAACAGCGTCGAGCGCGAGCGTCTGGTCAACGAGTACCACAACACCAACTATTCGGTGGTCGACATCGACCTGATCGAACGCATCTACGGCATCTTCTACCGGCAGAAGGTTTCCGGAATTGCCCGCCATGCGTTCCGCACCCTGACCACCGTCGAGAGCGCCACTGCCACGGCAAACGGTATCGAACTGGCAGTGCGCAACAATGCCACCGGCGAAGTCACGGTGCGAATCTATGACACCGTGGTGCTGGCCACCGGTTACGAGCGGCAGATGCACCGCAAGTTGCTCGCGCCGCTGGAGGAATACCTCGGTGAGTTCGAGGTCGATCGCAACTACAAACTGATCACCGACGAGCGCTGCAAGGCCGGCATTTATATGCAGGGCTTCTGCCAGGCCAGCCATGGTCTGAGCGATACGCTGCTCTCGGTGCTGCCGATTCGCGCCGATGAAATCGCTGGCTCGTTGTACGAGCATGGCAAACAGCGCGGGCACAGTCGCTCGGTGGCGGAGTTGTTACTAGCCACTGCCAGCTGAATCTGCATTGCCTGACATATCGCCTTCGCGAGCTGGCTCGCTCCCACAATGGTTCTGTGAACGCAGGCCAGAATGTGGGAGCGAGCCTGCTCGCGAAGGGGCCATGGAAAGCCCCACAGATCCTGAATCTGAACCCTTCCTGAACACCCCCAACATTCCCCGAAAACACCTCTTCCAGCCGTTTCGCTGCGGGCGTAAGCTGCGCGCGTTTTCATCAATTGCGGAGACCCACAGTGGGTACTTGTTCGAGTGACAGTTGTCGGCCGGTCTCGATCACCGGCAGATTCTCGGCAAGATAACGCGCAGCCTTTCCCTGCCGTTGTCTCGCCGTAACAGCGAGCAGCGGCATCCCGTGCACGACCCGTTCCGGATCGTGTCTCGACGTCCTTCTCATCGATGCTGAACCAGGCGTGATGGCGACCTCAGTCGTCTCGCAGCCTATCGACACGCCTGTTCCTGACCGGCGTGCCACGCCTTGCCGTGCCGGTTTTCCCGGTGCCAGGGCGCGGCGGTACCTGCTCGACGGTTTCCCGGCTGACCACAGGGGACACAGCCATGAAACTCACGCTCAAGGAATTTTTCGCAGGCTTTCTGCGCAGCCGCCACATCGCCAGGCACTTCCGTCGCCTGGCGCTGCTGGATTCGATCAATGACACCACGGTCAGCCGTGAAGTACCGCCGACGCTGGCCAACACGCTGGTCGCTGCCGCCCATGAAGACAGCGCTGCGTTGCTGTCATCGCTGGGCACGCACGGCGAGGGGCTCTCCGAGGTCGAGGCCGATGCACTGCGCGCGCAACACGGACTTAATGAAGTCGAACACGAGCAGCCGCTGCCGTGGTGGAACCATCTGTGGCACTGCTACAAAAACCCGTTCAACCTGCTGCTGACTCTGCTCGCGGTGATCTCCTGGCTGACCGAAGACCTCAAGGCGGCCGTGGTGATTTTTTCCATGGTGGTGCTGTCGACGCTGCTGCGCTTCTGGCAGGAGAGCAAATCCAATCAGGCGGCCGATGCGCTCAAAGCCATGGTCAGCAACACCGCCACGGTGCTGCGCCGGGATGCGCCACGGCGGGAACTGCCGATCAGGCAACTGGTGCCCGGCGATCTCATCGTGCTCTCGGCTGGCGACATGATTCCTGCCGATTGCCGCGTGCTCAGCGCCAAGGATCTGTTCGTCAGTCAGGCTGCGATGACCGGTGAATCGATGCCGGTGGAGAAATTCACCCGGCAGACCGATCGCGACACGCGTAACCCACTGGAGCTGGACAACCTTCTGTTCATGGGCACCAACGTTGTCTCCGGCAGCGCGATTGCACTGATTCTCACCACCGGCAACAGCACCTACTTCGGTGCGCTGGCGCAACGGGTCGGCGCGACGGACCGCGCGGTGACGTCGTTTCAGCAGGGCGTCAACAAGGTCAGCTGGTTGCTGATCCGCTTCATGTTCGTCATGGCGCCGCTGGTGCTGTTCATCAACGGTTTCACCAAGGGCGACTGGAGCGAAGCGCTACTCTTCGCGCTGTCGATTGCCGTCGGCCTGACTCCGGAAATGCTACCGATGATCGTCACCTCGACCCTGGCCAAAGGCGCCGTGTTCCTGTCGCGCAAAAAGGTCATCGTCAAACGCCTCGACGCGATCCAGAACTTCGGCGCCATGGATGTGCTGTGCACCGACAAGACCGGCACCCTGACTCAGGACAAGATCTTTCTGGCGCGTAATGTCGACGTCTGGGGCGAGGACTCTGACGCTGTGCTGGAACTGGCCTACCTCAACAGCTACTACCAGACCGGCCTGAAAAACCTGCTGGATGTCGCCGTGCTCGAACACGTGGAAGTCCATCGCGAACTCAAGGTCGGCAGCGTGTTTCGCAAGGTCGATGAGATCCCGTTCGACTTCAATCGCCGGCGCATGTCGGTGGTGGTGGAGGGCCGCGGTCAGCCCCATCAACTGATCTGCAAAGGCGCGGTGGAAGAAGTGCTGGCGGTGTGCAGCCGGGTGCGTCACGGCGAGGTCGATGAAGTCTTGAGCGATGAATTGCTGGCGCGGATTCGCCACGTCACCGGTGCTTTCAACGCCGAAGGTCTGCGCGTGGTGGCGGTCGCGGCTCGCTCAATGGCAGAAGGGCGCGAGATTTACAGCCTGGCAGATGAACAGGAACTGACGCTGATCGGTTACGTGGCATTCCTCGATCCACCGAAGGAAAGCACCGCGCCAGCGCTCAAGGCCTTGGCCGAGCATGGCGTGGCGGTCAAGGTACTGACCGGCGACAACGAACTGGTGACGGCGAAAATCTGCCGTGAGGTCGGCCTGGCTCAACAGGGTTTGCTGCTGGGCAATGACATTGAGCGCATGAGCGATACCGAACTGGCCGCGGCGGTCGAGACTACCAACGTCTTCGCCAGACTCACGCCATCGCACAAAGAGCGCATCGTCGGCATTCTCAAGGGCAACGGCCACGTGGTCGGGTTCATGGGCGATGGCATCAACGACGCGCCGGCGCTGCGCAGCGCCGACATCGGCATTTCCGTGGACAGCGCGGTGGACATCGCCAAGGAAGCGGCGGACATCATTCTCTTGGAAAAAAGCCTGATGGTGCTGGAGGAGGGCGTGCTCGAAGGGCGGCGCACCTTCGCCAACATGCTCAAGTACATCAAGATGACTGCCAGCTCCAACTTCGGCAATGTGTTCTCGGTGCTGGTCGCCAGCGCGTTCATCCCGTTCCTGCCGATGCTGCCGATGCACCTGCTGGTGCAGAACCTGCTCTACGACATTTCGCAGATCGCCATTCCGTTCGACAACGTCGACGACGAGATGCTGAAACAGCCGCAGCGCTGGCAGCCGGCTGACGTCGGGCGCTTCATGCTGTTCTTCGGTCCGATCAGCTCGATTTTCGACATCACGACGTTCGCCTTGATGTGGTACGTGTTCGACGCCAATACCCCGGATCACCAGACACTGTTCCAGTCCGGCTGGTTCGTGGTCGGTCTGCTGACCCAGACGCTGATCGTGCACATGATTCGCACGCCGAAGATCCCGTTCCTGCAAAGCCGCGCAGCCATGCCGCTGCTGGTGATGACCGGGGTCATCATGGCCGTCGGCATCTTCCTGCCAATGGGCCCGCTGGCGCATTACTTCAAATTGCAGGCACTGCCGTCGCTGTATTTCGTGTTTCTGCCAATGATTCTGCTGGCGTACATGGCCCTGACCCAGGCAGTGAAGGGTTTCTACATCCGCCGGTTCGGCTGGCAATAACCGCCATGGAATGCTTCTCCTGTGGGAGCGAGCCTGCTCGCGAAGGCGTCGTGTCAGTCAGTATCTCTGACTGGTATAGCCCCTTCGCGAGCAGGCTCGCTCCCACAGGGGATATTGGTGCGTCAGGGCCGCCGGATGAATGACCGGATTTTTAGGAAAAGTCCTACAGAGCTATCCCCGGCGCTTGCGTAGTCTTGCCCTCCCCAAACCCCACCGGGAGAATGACCATGAGCAACAAAGCGTTGCGCATCCTGATCGCCGACCCGCAGCATTTTCATCGCATGAAAATCGAGCGCCTGTTCAACGCGTTCGGCTACTACCGCGTTGCCCCGGTGCAGAATCTCGGTGAATTGTTGACCCTGGTCGACTACGGCTGCGAGCCGTTCGATGTGCTGGTGATCAATGCCGAACTGGCGGCAGGCTCTCTCGATCTGCTGGGCTTTCTGCTCGATAACCCACAGGTCCGCCACGCTCTGATCTACAACGAACCGTCGGCACCTTTGCAGGCGGTTGCCGGGTTTGCTCAGGAAAACGCGCAGATCAGCCCGGCGCCATTGCCCAGTTCAGCACTCATCGAACAGGTGATGGCGAGAGTCGAAGCCGCCGGCGAACGCCAAGCTGCGTCTGATTCCCGCTGGTCGTTGCGCCATGCCAATGCATAAAAAACCAGGCTGCACAACTGTCAGACCTGACAGGTGATTCTCTTGATCATCCATGTAACAGTGCCTGCGCAGCCACCGACTCCGGAACAGATTGTTGCGGTGTCTTCGATTTTGCAGGAGTACCAATGAAGTCAGCGCTGATCGTCGATGATCATCCAGTAGTGCGCGCGGCCATTCGGATCGTTCTGCAGGCTCAAGGCTTCACCGATATTCATGAAGCGTCCAATGGCAACGAAGTCGTGCCGCTGATTTGCACCCATGATCCGCAGCTCGTCGTACTCGACCTCGGGCTGGGGTCCATGGATGGGTTGGAAGTGTTGACGCGGATTCAGATCAAGGCGCCGACGGCGCGCTGCCGAATCCTGGTGTTCAGCATGCATGAGCCCACGCATTATCAAGAGCGCTGTCTGCGTGCCGGCGCACGGGGCTACGTGACCAAGAGCAACCAACTGACTCTGCTGCACGAAGCCATCAAGGCATTGATGTCCGGCCACACCTATTTCTCCGCGTTACCCAATACCAGCGGTCTGTACAACGCCGTGCAACGCACTGAACAGGAGATGATCGCTCAGCTGTCCGATCGGGAGTTATGCATCTTCGTGAATCTGGCGCTGGGCAAACCGAACAAGGCCATCGCCCAGGAGATGCACTTGAGTCACAAGACCGTCAGCACCTACAAAACCCGCATGATGGCCAAGCTTTGCCTGGGTTCACTGGTGCTCCTGCGTGAGTTCGCCAAGCGCAATCACTTGATCTGAGTGCCCCGACATGACGCAGGGACTGCGGGTTTTAGGGTTGTGGCTGGGGCTGGCCGCCTCGGTCTGGGCCGATGACCGGCCGCAGACACTGGAAGTGCTGGCCCGCCTCGAACCGGGCAATGTCCAGGTCCGCCTCGATGATCGGGAACGCCAGTGGTTGCGTGAGCATCCGGTGTTGCGTATGGGCATCTCCGGCCCGGACTACCCGCCCTTCGAAATCACCCGCCATCAGCATGAGTTGGAGGGACTGACGGCGGATTACGTCGACCTGTTGGCACAACTGCTCGGCATCAGGATCGAAGTGCGGCGTTTTACCGATCGACCCGCGCTGATGGCGGCACTCAAGCGCGGTGATGTCGATCTCTTGGGCACCTCGAACAGTTTCGAAGCGGCAGATCCGGCCTTCATTCTGTCGCGGCCGTACGCTGAAGATCAGCCGATGCTGGTTACGCGCCACGACGAGAAACTGCCCACCGACCTGGCGGCCAAACGCATCGCCATGGTCGAGGATTACCTGCCGCTGGCCCACGTTCAGGCCTTCTACCCCGGCGCCTACGTGCAGCTTTATGCTTCGGCAATGGATGCACTCGGCGCGGTCGCCTTCGGTGCCGACGATGCGTACCTGGGCGACTTCATCAGCGCCAACTATCTGATCAACACCAATTACCGCAACGATTTGCAACTGGCCGGGCCGTCGGGGCTTGATGCCAATCCGTTCGCTTTTGCGTTGTTGCGCAGCGACGTGGTGCTCAAACGCATCGTCGACAAGGCCTTGCTGGCCGTGCCCATGGAGCGTCGCCATCTGATCGAACAGCGCTGGAGCGTCGGCCTCGCCGAGATGGCCGAACAGTCGCGGGTACAGCTCAGCGCCGCCGAGCAGCAGTGGCTGGATCAGCACCCGGTGGTGCGGGTCGGCGCTGTCGAAGACTTCGCGCCGTTGGCGTTTTTCGATGCCGACGGACGCTTCAAAGGGCTGGCAGCGCAGTTGCTGAGCCTGATTGCACAGCGCAGCGGGCTGAATTTCGAGATCGTGCGTGGCACCTCGCTGAACGACCAGGTCGTCCAACTTCAGGCCGGCGCACTCGATGTTCTGCCGGTGGTGACGCCGAGCACCGAGCGTGAAGCGCAGCTGCAATTCACTCGCGCCTATCTGAACAATCCGTTCGTGCTGGTCAGCGCGGCGAACGGGCAACATCCATTGCCGCTCGACGAACTGGCGGGCAAACGCCTGGCGATCTATCGGGGGCACCCGCTGCGCGATTATTTGCTGCAACGGGTCCCCGGTCTGCGTCTGGTCGAGGTCAAAAGCCCAGCCGAAGGCATGGCGCTGATTGCCCGAGGGCAGGTCGACGTGACGGTAAGCTCGTTGCTGGTAGCGCGTTTTCTGATCGCCCGCCAGTATCGCGACCGCCTGCGCATCACCGGCACCGTTGGCGATCAGCCGGCGCGCATCGCTTTGGCCACGGCGCCGCAGTCGGCGCTGCTGCACTCGATCCTGAACAAGGCGTTGCTGAGCATCGCGCCGCAGCAAATGGATGAACTGGTCGAGCGCTGGAGCCACGATGTGGTGGTTGAAGACAGCTATTGGTCGCGCCATCGTCAGGAGATTCTGCTCGGCTTTGCCAGCGCGGCGGTGTTGCTGCTGCTGGCCTTGATCTGGATCGGCTGGCAGCGTCGGCAGATCCATCAGCGCCAGCAATGGTTGTTGCAACTGCAACAGGCCAAGGACGCAGCGGATGAGGCCAATCGGGCCAAGAGTACTTTTCTGGCGACCATGAGCCACGAGATCCGCACGCCGATGAACGCCCTGATCGGCATGCTCGAATTGGCGCTCATGCGCGCAGAGGAGGGCGTGACCGACCGATTGGCGATTCAAGTGGCTTCGAATGCCGGCCAGCAACTGCTGGCGTTGATTGGCGACATTCTCGACATCGCCCGCATCGAATCGGGGCATTTGTCCCTTTCGCCCGACCGGGCCAATTTACGCGAGACGGTGTTATCGGTATGCCGAGTGTTCGAAGGGCTGGCGCGGCAGAAGCGCTTGGTGTGGCGCATCGAACTTGATCCGCGCGCCGACGTGGATGTGCTGATTGATCCGACGCGCTTCAAACAGGTGCTGTCGAACCTGTTGAGCAATGCGATCAAATTCACCGAGGTGGGTGAGGTGAGTTTGCGCTTGCAGGTCATCGCCATGACCGACGCTGAAGTGGACATGCTGGTGCGCATCGAAGACAGCGGCATCGGCATCAGTGTCGAAGATCAAAAGCTTCTGTTCAGTCCTTTCGTCCAGGCAAGCAACAGTTCGCAAACGGCGCGCAGCGGTTCCGGTCTGGGGCTGGTGATCAGCCGCAACCTCTGCGACATGATGGGCGGTACGCTGCGCCTCGACAGTGACCTGGGGCAGGGCACGCGAGTGGAAGTCCATCTGCAATTGCCACTGCTGACCGCGATGACGACCACAGCGGCTACGCCCGACGTGACGCTCGCCGCCTGTGTATTGAACGTGCTGGTGGTAGACGATCACCCGGTCAACCGCTTGCTGATGTGCTGGCAACTGAGCGAACTGGGGCATCGCACGACTGATGTCGGGGATGGCGATGAAGGGCTGCAACGCTGGCGAGCGCAGGCTTTTGATGTGGTGATAACCGACTGCAACATGCCGCGACGCAATGGCTATGAACTGGCGCGATCCATTCGCGATGAAGAGGCCGCCAGCGGCCGCGCACCCTGTCTGATCCTCGGTTTTACGGCCAACGCGCAGGTCGAAGAGCGTTTGCGTTGTCTGGATGCCGGCATGGATGACTGCTTGTTCAAACCGATTCGCTTGCGCGATTTGGCACAGGCCTTGACCGGCGCGCAGCCTTGCGCGCCGCACGAAGATGAACCGCCAGGCGCCGAGCCGGTCGAGATCGATCTCAGTGCTCTTGAACAGATGGCGGGTGCCGATCATTCGTTGATCGAACGCTTGCGCAAGGAAGTCGGCAATAGCCTGCGCGATGATCTGCAAGCACTGGATCGCTTGCAGGCGAGCGACCGCGCAGACTTGCGCGAGTTGGCTCATCGCATCAGGGGCGGCGCGCAAATGGTTGGGGCTGCGCGGGTTGTTGCGGCGTGCGCTGATCTGGACACGGCGTGCCGAGACAGTGACAGCGCTGTCATCGACCGTGCCATCGGCAAGTTGCGCGAAGCCATGCACGGCCTCGCACGGTGCCTCTGAACCATTGCAGACTCCTGTGGGAGCGAGCCTGCTCGAGAAATGCGCGCCGCTGCTCAATTGTTCTGCATATGGAACACTCAAGCCGGTTTGCACCCTCTAGTCGAATATTCGATATGCCCTTACGCTTAATCCAATGCACTTACACATTGGAGACCCCATGAAAAATATCATCGGCATTTACACCAGCCCGCGCGGCCACTGGGTCGGCGATGGTTTCCCGGTGCGCACCCTGTTTTCCTATGACAACCTGGGCAAGCACATCAGCCCGTTTCTGCTGCTCGATCACGCCGGTCCCGCCGAATTCACCCCGACCACTGAACAGCGTGGCGTCGGCCAGCACCCGCACCGTGGTTTCGAAACCGTGACCATCGTTTACGACGGCGAAGTGCAGCACCGTGACTCCACCGGCAGTGGCGGCACCATCGGCCCGGGTGATGTGCAGTGGATGACCGCAGCGTCCGGCATCCTCCATGAAGAGTTTCATTCGGAGAACTTCGCCAGAACCGGCGGCAAGCTGGAAATGGTCCAGCTGTGGGTCAACCTGCCGGCCAAGAACAAAATGGCCGCGCCGGGTTACCAGACCATTCTCGACCGCGACATTCCGAGCATCGCGCTCAAGGACGACGCCGGCAGCCTGCGTCTGATCGCCGGCGAATTCGATGGGCACACCGGACCGTCGCGGACTTTCACGCCGATCGACGTGTGGGATCTGCGCCTCAATGCCGGCAAGCTGCTGACGCTTGATCTGCACGAAGGACGCAACACGGCGCTGGTGGTGTTAAAAGGTTCGGTGCAGGTCAACGGCGCGGAATCGGTGGAAGTAGGGCAGTTGGCGCTGTTCGAACGCGACGGTGATCGACTCACCCTCCAGGCCAGCGAAGACGCGGTGGTATTGCTGCTCAGTGGCGAGCCGATCGACGAACCGATCGTCGGCCACGGCCCGTTCGTGATGAACACCGAGCAGGAAATCCATCAGGCCTTTGCCGACTTCCAGTCCGGGCGCTTTGGCCAGATGCACCCCTGACCCCGAGCTTTACTGGCAACTGACCCCCCCTGTGGGAGCGAGCCTGCTCGCGAATGCTCTGTTTCAGTCCAAGAGGTAGTGACTGACAGGACGCCTTCGCGAGCAGGCTCGCTCCTACAGGTTTTTCAGCGTTTTCGAGACGCTGTTCATCCACCGAAATCAATTGCTCCTACACTGTGCCAATCTGTGCGATCTTCTCGCGATTGGCCTTTGTCGGAGTTGTTTGATGCTGTCTCTGCTGACCGAACACCCGTTGTTTAGCGCGTTGATCCTGATCCTGCTCGATCTTGGCCTGTGGCGGCTGATCAGCTCTCGCGGCAGCGAATGGAAGCTGTTGGTGCGGGTGCTGATTTTCGCCTTGTTCAGCATTGTGCTGTTCAACGAAGGCCTCAACCCGATGGAACCGGCACCGTGGGCCGACAACGTGCCGCTGCATCTGGCGGCGACCGGGTTGCAGATCGGGTGGTGGCTGTTTGGTGCGCGGACCCTGACGGTGCTGATCGGCGCGGTGATGATGCAACGGGTCGGCCATACCGGCCGGCTGTTGCAGGACTTGCTCGGCGCGGTGATTTTCCTCATCGCGATCATTGCGGCGCTGGCGTACGTGCTCGATCTGCCAGTCAAAGGCGTGCTGGCGACGTCCGGCGCGTTGGCGATCATTGTCGGTCTGGCCTTGCAGAGCACCTTGAGCGATGTGTTCTCCGGCATCGTCCTCAACACCACCAAGCCCTATCAACTCGATGATTGGATCTCCATCGACGGCACCGAGGGCCGCGTCACCGACATCGACTGGCGCGCCACGCGTCTGCAAACCAGTCAGGGCAGCATGGCCGTAATTCCCAACTCGCTGGCGGCGAAAGCCAAAATCATCAACTTCAGCCGACCGAGCAATATGTTCGGCGTTTCCGTCAGCGTGCCCGTCAGCCCCCATGCCCGGCCCAGTTCGGTAATCGAGGCGTTGGAGCGGGCGATGCAAGGCTGCCGGCAATTGCTCGACACACCGGCGCCCAGCGTGTCGTTGAAAAGTTCTGCCAGCGGCGGTGCGGAATACGAGATCAGCGGATTTGTCGCTTCGATGGGCGAGAAGCGCGTGGTGCGCAATCAATTGTTCGATCTGGCCTACCGACATTTGCAGGCTTCGGGAGTCAATCTGCTGTCGAGCAACGAGACCAGCGCCGCACCGCAGTTGTCGCGGCCACGGGCGCTGCTGGAAAGCTCACCGATCTTCTCGACTCTGCGTGAAGAAGAGAAAGACACCTTCAGCCAGAACATGACTCTGCAAACCTTCCGCGCCGGCGAAACGATTCTCGCGGGCGGCGAGGTCAGCGATCATTTGTTCATCATTGAATCCGGCGTGGTATCGGTGACGCTCAAGCGCCACGGCGCACCCCTGGAATCCGGGCGCATGGGGCCGGGTGAGGTGATCGGCGAGGCCGGGATTCTTTCCGACACCGCCTTGCCGGCGGATTTCTCCGCGAAGACTTTCTGCGCCCTGTATCGCATCGAGAAGTCCTACCTGAAACCGTGCCTGGATGCGCGCCATGACATCCATGATGCGATGCAGGCGTTGCTCGATTTCCGTCTGCACAAGGCACAGTCGCTGACCGAGGAAACGCCCGTGGTCGCGCCGAAAAGAGGCTTTCTGCAATGGCTGCGTAACCGAGTCTGAGCTGTCGTATTGTCATTCGATGCAACCTGCGCGGCGTTCTCAGGGTCACAATTTGCAATCCCACCGGGCAGGAGTTGCAGACGATGAAAAACCTGCGAATCGCCACCTTCAACGTCAACGGCATGCGCGCGCGGCTGCCGAATCTGCTGGAATGGCTCAAGCGCGAGCAGCCGGACATCGCCTGCCTGCAAGAGCTCAAATCAGTCGACAGCGCATTTCCCGCCGCCGAACTGGAAGCCGCCGGTTACGGCGCAATCTGGCAGGGCCAGGCGTCATGGAATGGCGTGGCGATTCTGGCGCGTGATGCGCAGCCGTTGGAGAGTCGACGCGGTTTGCCCGGCGATGCCGATGACACCCACAGCCGCTATATCGAAGCGGCGGTGCACGGTGTGCTGGTCGGTTGCCTGTATCTGCCCAATGGCAACCCGCAGCCGGGGCCGAAATTCGATTACAAACTGGCCTGGTTCGAGCGTCTGATCAATTACGCCAAAGACCTGCAAAGCAGCGATCACCCGGTGGTGCTCGCCGGTGACTTCAATGTCGTGCCCACCGACATGGACATCTACAACACCCGATCCTGGCTCAAGGATGCTTTGTTGCAACCCGAAAGCCGCGAGTGCTACCAGCGGCTGCTGGATCAGGGCTGGACCGATTCTCTGCGCCACGTGTATCCCGAAGAGCGCCTCTACACCTTCTGGGATTACTTCCGCAATCATTGGCAAACCAACTCCGGCCTGCGCATCGACCACCTGCTGCTCAACCCGGCATTGAGCCCGTATCTGCATGACGCTGGCGTCGACGCCTGGGTGCGCAATGAACCGCACGCCAGTGACCATGCGCCGACGTGGATTCGCATCGCTTCGCGGAAAAAGCGCTGAACGGGCGATTGGCGAAATCAATTGTCGAAAGCCGTGCCTGATCCCGTATACAGGGCAACATCAACGCAGTGTTCTGCGGCCCATGCATAAGGATCGAGCAATGAGTGCGCCACGGCTGACCAATACCAATCTGTACCTGCAACGTCTGGGTTTCGATGCGCCGCCGCCACCGACGCTGGAAACCTTGCATCAGTTGCAACTGCGCCACACCGCTCAGTTTGTTTTCGAAAATCTGGCAACGATCAGTGGAGAGCCGGTGTTGATCGACTTGGTCTCCATCGAAGACAAGGTGTTGCAGCAGGGGCGGGGCGGCTACTGCTATGAGCTCAATCATTTGTTCTATGCGCTGCTGCTTGAATTGGGCTTCGACGCGCGGGCGATCAGCGGGCGCGTGGTGATGAATCAGCCGGAAGGCAGCTGGACGGCGCGAACCCATCGTTTGAGTCTGGTGACCATCGACGCAGTGCGTTACATCACCGACGTCGGCTTCGGTGGCATGGTGCCCACCGCGCCGCTGTTGCTCGACAGTGAGGATGAGCAACCCACCCCGCACGAACCCTACCGCATCGACAAACAGACCGATGGCTACCTGCTGCGCGCCAAAGTCGCAGGCGAATGGCGGCCGATGTACCTGTTCGATTTGCAGCGCCAGGAAGACATCGATTACAGCGTCGGCAACTGGTACGTCTCCACCCATCCCGAGTCACCTTTTGCCCAGCGCCTGATGGTTGCGCGCACCGGCGCTGGTTGGCGCAAAACCCTGAACAACGGCAGTTTTGCCATTCATCACATGGGCGCGGACAGTGAGCGGCGCGAGGTGGCGGACGTCGACGAGCTGATGGAGTTGCTGCGCCGCGAGTTCGACCTTCAGGTGCCTGATTCACCGCGTGTACGGCAAGCGCTGGCTCGGGTCATCGCGCCAGCCTCCATCTAAGGCTTTACACCAGGCTCCAATACGCGACGGATTTCGCCGATGGCCGCTAAAAGAGCGCGACTGCACCGTCGGTCGCCGTGAACACTCCAGCCTAGTGGGCACTGGCGCGGACGCAGCGGGGATGTGTTGCCGGATTTGTTGGAGCAAGAAGCGCAGGCTAGAAGGTTGGATGGCTACCTAACCATTATGTGACTGATAAGTTGTATACAACTCTATAGACATTTGTCCTGAGTATTGAATACAGTGTGCGCATAACAAAAACCAGGGAACCCCCCACCATGAAAACGCCCCATGTTTCACACCAACGGCCCGAGGACGAAAACCTCGGGGTCGGCGCGAATATGGCTTACGGCCTGCAACATGTTCTGACCATGTACGGCGGTATCGTTGCGGTGCCACTGATCATCGGCCAGGCGGCCGGTCTGTCGCCGGCGGACATTGGTCTGTTGATTGCTGCTTCATTGTTTGCGGGGGGGCTGGCGACGTTGCTGCAAACCCTGGGTCTGCCGTTTTTTGGCTGTCAGTTGCCGCTGGTCCAGGGCGTATCGTTCTCCGGCGTGGCGACCATGGTCGCGATCGTCAGCAGCGGCGGGGAGGGCGGTTTCCAATCGGTGCTGGGTGCGGTGATTGCCGCCTCGTTGATCGGCTTGCTGATCACGCCGGTGTTCTCACGCATCACCAAGTTCTTTCCGCCTTTGGTCACCGGCATTGTGATCACCACCATTGGCCTGACGCTGATGCCTGTGGCCGCACGCTGGGCGATGGGCGGCAACAGCCACGCGCCGGACTTCGGCAGCATGCAGAACATCGGTCTGGCGGCGGTCACGCTGGTGCTGGTGTTGCTGCTGAGCAAGGTTGGCAGCGCGACCATTTCTCGGCTGTCGATTCTGCTGGCCATGGTCATCGGCACGGTGCTGGCGGTGTTCCTTGGCATGGCGGATTTCTCCAGTGTCACCACCGGTCCCATGTTTGGCTTTCCGACACCATTCCACTTCGGCATGCCGACCTTCCATTTCGCCGCGATTCTGTCGATGTGCATTGTGGTCATGGTGACGCTGGTGGAAACCTCGGCGGACATCCTTGCGGTGGGTGAGATCATCGGCACCAAGGTCGACTCGAAACGCTTGGGCAACGGCCTGCGTGCCGACATGCTGTCGAGCATGTTCGCGCCGATCTTCGGTTCTTTTACACAAAGTGCTTTCGCGCAAAACGTCGGCCTGGTGGCGGTGACCGGGATCAAGAGCCGATTCGTGGTCGCCACCGGCGGTCTGTTCCTGGTGGTGCTCGGCCTGCTGCCGTTCATGGGGCGGGTGATTGCCGCCGTGCCGACTTCGGTACTCGGCGGCGCCGGGATCGTGCTGTTCGGTACTGTGGCTGCGAGCGGCATCCGCACGTTGTCGAAGGTGGACTACCGCAATAACGTCAACCTGATCATCGTTGCCACCTCGATCGGTTTCGGCATGATCCCGATCGCCGCGCCGAATTTCTACGATCACTTCCCGAGCTGGTTCGCGACGATTTTCCATTCGGGCATCAGTTCGTCGGCAATCATGGCGATCCTGCTCAACCTGGCGTTCAACCACTTCACGACCGGCAATTCGGATCAACAATCGGTGTTCGCCGCCGCGGAAGAGCGCACCCTGCGTTATCGCGATCTCGCCGCGCTGCGTGAAGGTGATTACTTCAGCGACGGCAAGCTGCATGATTGCGATGGCAAGGAAGTGCCGGTGATCGAGCCGGATGACCATGATCATGGCCACGGCGCGCCGAAGGTGCAGGTGAAAAGCAGCGAACATGTCTGACCGCTGCGTCTGAAACAGAAAAGGCCGATCTGCCCAAACAGATCGGCCTTTTGGTATTTTTCGTGCGCCCACAAAAAAGCCCCTGAACCTTGCGATTCAGGGGCTTTGCTATTTGGCTCCACAACCTGGACTCGAACCAGGGACCCAGTGATTAACAGTCACTTGCTCTACCAACTGAGCTATTGCGGAATTGGTGCGTATGTTACTGATTCAAAAAGAGAAGTCAAGCGTCGCCTGGCAACTTTTGCGTTTCGCCTGGACGGACGGCATTTTGTCAGCGATTGGCGGTTACCAGAATGGCCTCGGCGGTCTACCATGGCAGCCCGGAAGTGGTCACACGCGCTACCGGCCATTCGCCGCAAAGGTACGCGCCATGATTCAAATCACTCGCAACACCGAGGTGCTCGCATGAGCACCACACAGATCAGCCTGCCCAAAGGCATCGGCCCGCACGCCGAAAAACTTTTCGATGCAATCGCCGGTGCAAGCACCGCCGAAGAATTGAACCGCGCTGGCGGCAAGGCTGAAGGTTTTGTCCTCGGCCTCGAAAGCAGCAAGGCCATCAAGAGCCAGGTCGCCGAATCGCTGTATGTGATTTACGACGACGCCGCCACCCAGCGCTCGGCCGAGCTGGCTTAACTGCCGAAGGTAATCGTGCCGAGCATTAGCTTGGCATAGGCCGCCGTCGCCGCCAGTTGCACGAGCCACAGGGCCAGGCCACCGAGGAATACCCCGGTGGCGACTTGCAGCACCAGGCTTTTTTCACGCTTGGCCGGAGCGCGCGGGATGAAATCATCCAGGTCGTCACGGTCAGCGCGCAGGTTGTCGTTTTTCATGTGGGTTCTCTTCAAAAATCTCGGGTGTACACAAAACCGGTAGGAGCTGCGGAACGCTGCGATCTTTTGATCTTGCTCTTGATCTTGATCTTGATCTTAAAAAACAAGATCAAAAGATCGCAGCCTCGTTTCACTCGTCAGCTCCTACGAGCTCCTACGGTTCTGAATTGTGTGCAGTCTAGAGGTTGCAAGGCGTTTCCAGAGACAAATAAAAACGGGAAGCCGAAAAGGCTTCCCGTTTTTCATCACTGGCCGAAATCAGATGACCTGAACGATCGCGTCCGTCACAGCCTTGATGTTGCTCTGGTTCAGCGCGGCCACGCAGATGCGGCCGGTGTCCAGGGCGTAGATGCCGAACTCGTTGCGCAGGCGATGCACTTGTTCAGTGGTCAGGCCGGAGTAGGAGAACATGCCGCGCTGACGACCAACGAAGCTGAAATCGCGGCCCGGCGCTTTTTCCGCCAGCAGGGCAACCATCTGTTCGCGCATGCCGCGAATACGCAGACGCATCTCGGCCAGCTCGGCTTCCCACTGCGCGCGCAGTTCCGGGCTGTTGAGCACCGCAGCAACGATGCTGGCGCCGTGGGTCGGCGGGTTGGAGTAGTTGGTGCGGATCACGCGCTTGACCTGCGACAGCACGCGCGCGCTTTCTTCTTTCGATTCGCTGATGATCGACAGTGCGCCAACGCGTTCGCCGTATAGCGAGAACGATTTGGAGAACGAGCTCGAGACGAAAAAGGTCAGGCCGGATTCGGCGAAGAGGCGCACAGCGGCGGCGTCTTCGTCGATGCCGTCGCCGAAACCCTGGTAAGCCATGTCGAGGAACGGCACGTGACCTTTGGCCTTGACCACTTCCAGCACCTTGTTCCAGTCCGCCGGGGTCAGGTCGACGCCGGTCGGGTTGTGGCAGCAAGCATGCAGGACAACGATCGAGCCGTTCGGCAGGGCGTTGAGGTCGTCGAGCATGCCGGCACGGTTAACGTCATGGGTGGCAGCGTCGTAGTAACGGTAGTTCTGCACCGGGAAACCAGCGGTTTCGAACAGTGCGCGGTGGTTTTCCCAGCTCGGGTCGCTGATCGCCACGACGGCGTTCGGCAGCAGTTGCTTGAGGAAGTCGGCACCGATTTTCAGTGCGCCAGTCCCGCCGACGGCCTGAGTGGTGATGACGCGACCGGCGCTGATCAGCGGCGAATCGTTGCCGAACAGCAGTTTCTGCACGGCTTGGTCGTAGGCAGCGATGCCATCGATCGGCAGGTAACCGCGCGAAGCGTGTTGCGCGACGCGAATCGTCTCGGCTTCGATCACCGCACGCAGCAGTGGAATTCGCCCCTCTTCGTTGCAGTACACGCCCACGCCCAGGTTGACCTTGGTGGTCCGGGTATCGGCGTTGAATGCTTCGTTGAGGCCCAGGATTGGATCGCGGGGTGCCATTTCGACAGCGGAGAACAGGCTCATTATTACGGCGGCTCTGAATGGAGAGTGGAGGGACGTGTAGCGCTCCAGCCGAATGCACTAGAGCGGTGCACAAACGGGGAGCTAGTATAGAGGCCATCACCGCGCAATGGCGACAGGCGAATCGGCTTTTACGGTAAGTTTTTCCGATTATTTCTGGACCGTTAGTCGATTGACTTTGTCAGATTCTTTACCGGATGTAGGACGTTTGCCTTGAAAGGTCAGGCAATCGCCACCACATTCAGCACAATCCAGGTTTTTTCTTGCGCGACATCGGTCGTTTGCGGTCGTCCTCGTGGTGTTCCGTCTGACGCGGAACGCCGCGATTCCAGAGGTGTGTATGTCGGAATTCCAGCTAGTCACCCGCTTCGAGCCCGCCGGCGATCAGCCGGAAGCCATTCGCCAGTTGGTTGAGGGCATTGACGCCGGGCTGGCGCACCAGACGCTGCTCGGTGTGACCGGTTCGGGCAAGACCTTCAGCATCGCCAACGTCATTTCGCAGGTACAGCGTCCGACGCTGGTACTGGCGCCGAACAAGACCCTGGCCGCGCAGTTGTACGGGGAGTTCAAGGCGTTCTTCCCGAACAACGCGGTGGAATATTTCGTTTCCTACTACGACTACTACCAGCCCGAAGCGTATGTGCCGTCGTCCGACACCTTCATCGAGAAGGACGCGTCGATCAACGACCACATCGAGCAGATGCGGCTGTCCGCAACCAAAGCGTTGCTCGAACGCAAGGACGCGATCATCGTCACCACAGTGTCGTGCATTTATGGTCTGGGCAGTCCGGAAACCTATTTGAAGATGGTCTTGCACGTTGATCGCGGCGACAAGCTTGATCAGCGCGCTCTGCTGCGGCGCCTGGCCGACCTGCAATACACCCGCAACGACATGGATTTTGCCCGGGCGACGTTCCGCGTGCGTGGTGACGTGATCGATATCTTCCCGGCGGAATCCGATCTGGAAGCGATCCGCATCGAGCTGTTCGATGACGAGGTCGAGAGCATTTCCGCCTTCGACCCACTGACCGGCGAAGTCATCCGCAAGATGCCGCGGTTCACCTTCTACCCGAAAAGCCACTACGTGACTCCGCGGGAAACCCTGCTCGACGCCATCGAAGGCATCAAGGTCGAATTGCAGGAGCGCCTCGAATACCTGCGCAGCAACAACAAACTGGTGGAAGCCCAGCGTCTTGAACAGCGCACCCGTTTCGACCTGGAAATGATCCTCGAACTGGGCTATTGCAACGGCATCGAAAACTACTCGCGCTACCTGTCCGGGCGTCCGGCCGGCGCGGCGCCACCCACGCTTTACGACTACTTGCCCGCCGACGCCTTGCTGGTGATCGACGAATCCCACGTCAGCGTGCCGCAGGTCGGCGCAATGTATAAGGGCGACCGTTCGCGCAAGGAAACCCTCGTTGAGTACGGCTTCCGCCTGCCTTCGGCGCTGGACAACCGGCCCATGCGTTTCGACGAGTGGGAAGGGGTCAGCCCGCAGACCATCTTCGTCTCGGCGACGCCGGGCAACTACGAAGCCGAGCACGCCGGCCGCGTGGTTGAGCAAGTGGTACGGCCGACCGGTCTGGTCGACCCGCAGGTTGAAGTGCGGCCGGCCCTGACCCAGGTCGATGACTTGCTCTCGGAAATCACCAAGCGCGTGGCGATCGAAGAACGTGTGCTGGTCACCACGCTGACCAAGCGCATGGCCGAAGACCTGACCGATTACCTCGCCGACCACGGCGTGCGCGTGCGTTATCTGCACTCGGACATCGACACCGTCGAGCGCGTCGAGATCATCCGCGACTTGCGCCTCGGCGTGTTCGATGTGCTGGTCGGGATCAACCTGCTGCGCGAAGGGCTCGACATGCCGGAAGTGTCGCTGGTGGCGATTCTCGACGCGGACAAGGAAGGCTTCCTGCGTTCCGAGCGCTCGCTGATCCAGACCATTGGCCGTGCGGCACGTAACCTCAACGGCCGGGCGATTCTCTACGCCGATCGCATGACCGGTTCGATGGAGCGAGCGATCGGCGAGACCGAGCGCCGTCGCGAGAAGCAGATCGCTTTCAACCTGGAAAACGGCATCACCCCGAAAGGTGTGATCAAGGACGTCGCCGACATCATGGAAGGCGCCACCGTGCCCGGTTCGCGCAGCAAGAAGCGCAAAGGCATGGCCAAGGCCGCCGAAGAGAACGCCAAGTACGAAGCCGAACTGCGCTCGCCAAGCGAAATCACCAAGCGCATCCGCGCGCTGGAAGAGAAGATGTACCAGCTGGCGCGGGATCTGGAGTTTGAAGCGGCGGCGCAGATGCGCGACGAGATTGCCAAACTGCGCGAGCGACTTCTCACCGTTTGATCTTGATCGCCTTGCCGGGCCTCTTCGCGAGCAGGCTCGCTCCCACATAGCAATTGCATATTCCTGTGGGAGCGAGCCTGCTCGCGAATGGCCTTCACACAATCGGAAGGCCTTAGGGCTTCCGGCTTAAATGCCCTGCCCGCTGGAGCGGGGCGGGTGTCGCCTGTTACCATTCGCCGCTTGATTGTTTTGCTTTTCATTCTTTTCGAGACATGCCATGACCACCGTCCGCACTCGCATCGCGCCATCGCCTACCGGGGACCCCCACGTAGGTACCGCTTACATCGCATTGTTCAACTACTGCTTTGCCAAGCAGCACGGCGGTGAGTTCATCCTGCGCATCGAAGACACCGATCAGTTGCGTTCGACCCGCGAGTCCGAACAGCAGATCTTCGACGCCCTGCGCTGGCTCGGCATCGACTGGAGCGAAGGCCCGGACGTCGGCGGCCCGCACGGCCCATATCGGCAGAGCGAGCGCGGCGATATCTACCAGAACTACTGCCAGCAACTGGTCGACATGGGCCATGCGTTCCCGTGCTTCTGCACTGCTGAAGAGCTGGACCAGATGCGCGCCGAGCAAATGGCTCGCGGCGAAACTCCACGTTACGACGGTCGCGCACTGTTGCTGTCGAAGGAAGAAGTCGCGGCGCGCCTGGCTGCTGGCGAACCGCACGTGATTCGCATGAAGGTGCCGAGCGAAGGCGTCTGCGTGGTGCCGGACATGCTCCGTGGTGACGTCGAGATCCCGTGGGATCGTATGGACATGCAGGTGCTGATGAAGACCGACGGCCTGCCGACGTACTTCCTCGCCAACGTCGTCGATGACCATCTGATGGGCATCACCCACGTGCTGCGTGGCGAAGAATGGCTGCCATCGGCACCGAAACTGATTTTGCTGTACGAATACTTCGGCTGGGAACAACCAGAGCTGTGCTACATGCCGCTGCTGCGTAACCCGGACAAGAGCAAGCTGTCCAAGCGCAAGAACCCGACCTCGGTGACGTTCTACGAGCGCATGGGCTTCATGCCGGAAGCGATGCTCAACTACCTCGGGCGCATGGGCTGGTCGATGCCGGACGAGCGCGAGAAGTTCTCGCTGCAGGAAATGGTCGACAACTTCGACCTCAAGCGTGTCTCCCTCGGCGGGCCGATTTTCGACATCGAGAAGCTGTCGTGGCTCAACGGCCAGTGGCTGCGCGATCTGCCGGTCGAAGAGTTTGCCGCCCGCGTGCAGAAGTGGGCGTTCAATTCCGACTACATGATGAAGATCGCGCCGCACGTGCAGGGCCGGGTTGAAACGTTCAGCCAGGTTGCACCGCTGGCGGGGTTCTTCTTTGCCGGCGGCGTTAATCCGGACGCCAGGCTGTTCGAGTCGAAAAAGCTCTCCGGCGATCAGGTTCGCCAGTTGATGCAGTTGATCCTGTGGAAACTGGAAAGTCTGCGGCAGTGGGAGAAGGACAGCATCACCGCGACGATTCAGGCGGTGGTCGAATCCCTCGAGCTGAAACTGCGCGACGCCATGCCGCTGATGTTTGCTGCGATCACCGGGCAGGCCAGTTCGGTGTCGGTGCTCGATGCGATGGAAATCCTCGGCCCGGATCTCACCCGTTTCCGCCTGCGACAGGCGATTGACCTGCTGGGCGGCGTGTCGAAGAAAGAAAACAAGGAATGGGAAAAGCTCTTGGGCTCTATCGTCTAAACGCTTTTGCTTCTTGGTAGGAGCTGCCGCAGGCTACGATCTTTTGATCTTGTTTTCAAAAGGCAAAGTCAAAAGATCGCAGGCTGCGCCAGCTCCTGCAGGTCTGCCCGCGTTGCAAACCGCCCGGTTTTACGGGGGAGGGCGGTAAGTGATTGTTATCCCGGCAAAAAATTTTGAAATTTTTCAAAAATAAGTTTGACAGGCTTTCGATACGCCCTTAAGATTCGCCCCGTCCTCAGCGATGAGGGGCTATAGCTCAGCTGGGAGAGCGCTTGCATGGCATGCAAGAGGTCGACGGTTCGATCCCGTCTAGCTCCACCAATTTACACTTCGAGGTCTGGCCACACCGGCCTTGAAGCGATCAACACTCAGCGTTGATCAGTTGTATAGAAGGGTTTGCGTCCCCTTCGTCTAGTGGCCTAGGACACCGCCCTTTCACGGCGGTAACAGGGGTTCGAGTCCCCTAGGGGACGCCAGTTTTACAGAAGTGATGTTGCAAGAGATCACTCCGCCGTGAGGCGAAAAATCCGGGGCTATAGCTCAGCTGGGAGAGCGCCTGCATGGCATGCAGGAGGTCAGCGGTTCGATCCCGCTTAGCTCCACCAATTTTACAGTTCAAGGTCTGGCCACACCGGCCTTGAATCGATCAGCTCTCAGCACTGATCAGTTGTATAGAAGGGTTTGTGTCCCCTTCGTCTAGTGGCCTAGGACACCGCCCTTTCACGGCGGTAACAGGGGTTCGAGTCCCCTAGGGGACGCCACGATTACCCGCTCTGCGGGATTTTATAAGGGTCATTCAATTATTGAATGGCCCTTTTGTTTGTCTGGCGTTTGGCCAACTCTCCTTTTTCCTTACACTGTGCTTCAGACCAGCGGTCATATTCATGACTTGCGGAATATTATTATGCGAATAATATTCTAGTCGTAATATTCGGAGGCAACGATGAACGATAAAAAAGCTCAAACCCGCGAACGCATCCTCAAGGCTGCCAGCGCCGCGTTGATTCAGCGCGGCCCGGCAGACCCGAGCGTGGGCGAAGTGATGGGCGCCGCCGGCCTGACCGTCGGCGGTTTCTACGCACACTTCGAAAGCAAGGACGCGATGATGCTCGAAGCGTTCAAGCAACTGCTGGGCCGCCGTCGCGACCTGATTGCCGACATGGACGCCGATCTGACCGGCGAAGAGCGTCGCGCTTTGGTGGCTGCGTTCTACCTGTCGCGCAAACACCGTGATTCCAGCGAAGCCGCATGCCCGATTCCGGCGTCTATTGGCGAGCTGGGCCGTCTGCCAGAGTCGTTCCGCATTGCACTGAACGAGCATCTGGAGCTGATGGTCGCGCAACTGGCGGCCAGCCCTGAAGACACCGACAAGGCTCTGGCCGATGTCGCGTTGATGGTCGGTGGTCTGGCCTTGGCCAGAGCGCTGGGTCCGGGAGAGTTATCCGATCGATTGCTGCGCGCTGCCAAGTCGGCGGTGCGTTGACCTGAAGGCAACAAGCCTGAGGAGAGTGCGATGAACGCGTTGAAGTGGGTTCGTGGCGTTAACGGTACCTTGGGCTGGTTTGCACCGAAACTGGTGGCGAGCAAAATGCGCCTGGCATTCATGACGCCACGGGCGCTGCCGTTGCGGGATTGGGAGCTGCCGCTGTTGGCCAGCTCCGAACGCATCACGTTGCGCTTCGGCCTGTCGGCGCTGCGCTGGGGCCAAGGCCCTACGGTGCTGCTGATGCATGGTTGGGAAGGGCGGCCAACGCAATTCGCCTCGCTGATCAATGCTCTGGTCGATGCCGGCTATACCGTCGTCGCGCTCGACGGTCCGGCTCACGGTCGCTCCCCTGGGCGAGAAGCCAATGTAGTGCTGTTCGCCCGCGCCATGCTCGAAGCGGCTGCCGAATTGCCGCCGCTGCAAGCGGTTATCGGCCATTCCATGGGCGGCGCCAGCGCGATGCTCGCCGTGCAATTGGGTCTGCGCACCGAAACCTTGGTCAGCATTGCCGCACCGTCGCGGATCCTCGGCGTACTGCGCGGATTCGCGCGCATGGTCGGCATGCCGCCGCGCGCGCGTTCTGCGTTCATTCGTCAGGTCGAGCAGGACGTCGGCATGCGCGCTGCGACGCTGGACGTGGCCCACTATCAACTGGATATGCCCGGCCTGATCGTGCATGCCGAGGACGACAACTTCGTCTCGGTCAAGGAATCGCAATTGATTCACGAAGCCTGGTTCGACAGCCGCCTGCTGCGTCTGGAAAGCGGCGGCCATCAACGCGTGCTGGCCGACCCTCGAGTGATTGATGGTGTGTTATCACTGCTTGCCGGTCGCAGCCTTCAGGCGCGCCAATCGGCCTGAGCTCCGTTACACTGCCCCGGTTGAATACTTTGACCGGGAGTGGGGCATGGGCTGGGATCGGGCAACGCCGTTTACCATTGATCTGCAAGTAGGCGCCGAAGACATCGACGGGCTCGGGCACGCCAATAACGCGGTGTACGTGACCTGGCTCGAGCGCTGCGCCTGGCGCCATTCGCAGCGCCTCGGCCTGGACCTGGTCGAATACCGGCGACTGGATCGGGCGATGGCCGTTGTCCGCCACGAAATCGATTACCTGGCCGCCGCCTATGAAGGTGATGAACTGCAACTGGCGACCTGGATCGTCGACTGGGATCAGCGCTTGAAAATGACCCGGCACTTCCAGCTCAAACGCCCCAGCGACAACGCCACCCTGCTGCGCGCGCAGACCACGTTTGTGTGCATCGAACTGTCGACCGGCAAGCCGAAGCGCATGCCGGCGGAATTCATCGAAGGCTATGGCCCGGCGATCCAGATTGCAGAGGCGATGTAAATCTCACCCTGTGGGAGCGAGCCTGCTCGCGAAAGCGTCAGGTCAGTCACGCATGCATGAGCTGAAAGACCGTCTTCGCGAGCAGGCTCGCTCCCACAGAGATATGTGTAGTTCTGCGGATTTGGGCGATATCCAGTAAACTGCCGCACGTTTTTTCTTCAAGTAGTGTTTCCCCATGCAAATTGCTCTGGCGCCCATGGAAGGGTTGGTCGACGACATCCTGCGCGACGTGCTGACCCGCGTTGGCGGCATCGACTGGTGCGTGACCGAATTCATTCGGGTCAACGACCAGTTGCTCACCCCGGCGTATTTCCACAAGTTCGGCCCCGAGCTGCTCAACGGTGCTCGCACCGCGTCCGGCGTGCCGCTGCGCGTGCAATTGCTCGGTTCCGATCCGGTGTGCCTGGCGGAAAACGCCGCTCTGGCCTGCGAGCTCGGTTCTGAAGTGATCGACCTCAACTTCGGCTGCCCGGCCAAGACCGTCAACAAATCCCGTGGCGGCGCCGTGCTGCTGAAGGAGCCGGAGCTGCTCAACCAGATCGTCGAGCATGTCCGTCGCGCCGTACCGGCGCATATCCCGGTTACCGCGAAAATGCGCCTGGGTTTCGACAGTCCTGACGGCTCGCTGGTCTGCGCCACGGCGCTGGCCGAAGGCGGGGCAGAGCACATCGTCGTACATGCGCGGACGAAAATGGACGGCTACAAACCGCCGGCTCATTGGGAGTGGATCCCGCGCGTGCAGGACGTGGTCAAGGTGCCGGTGTTCGCCAACGGCGATATCTGGAGCGTCGAAGACTGGCGCCGTTGCCGCGAAATCAGTGGCGTGGAAGACATTATGCTCGGTCGGGGTCTGGTCTCCCGCCCGGATCTCGCTCGGCAGATCGCTGCGGCTCGCGCTGGCGAAGAGGTCGTCGAGATGACCTGGGCCGAGCTGATGCCGCTGATTCGGGACTTCTGGCTGCAGGCCAAAGCGCAAATGACCGCGCGCCAATCGCCCGGTCGCCTCAAGCAATGGCTGGCCATGCTGACCCGCAACTACCCGGAAGCCGCCGAGCTTTTCACCGTTCTGCGCCGCGAAACCGAGCCGGATCAAGTCTCGCGTCTGCTCGGATTGCCGCTCGTCGAAGCCGCATAAAAAATCTCAAAATATTCTCTTGAAATCAAAACAGCGGTCCCTATCTAAGGGTTACGCGATGCCGAATTCGGGTCGCGGAGACACAAAACCTTGCTGATTGTTTTCAGGAGATTTGAATCATGAGTACTGCATTTTCTCTCGCACCACTGTTCCGTTCCTCGGTAGGTTTCGACCGTTTCAACGACCTTTTCGAAACCGCCCTGCGCAACGAGCCAGGCAGCAGCTACCCACCTTACAACGTCGAAAAACACGGTGATGACCAATACCGTATCGTCGTTGCGGCCGCCGGTTTCCAGGAAGAAGACCTGGACCTGCAAGTCGAGAAGGGTGTGCTGACCATCAGTGGCGGCAAACGTGACACCGACGAAAGCGTCACGTTCTTGCATCAAGGCATCGCTCAGCGAGCCTTCAAGCTGTCGTTCCGTCTGGCTGATCACATCGAGATCAAGGACGCTGCCCTGCGCAACGGCCTGCTGAGCATCGACCTGCTCCGTGTGATCCCGGAAGAGGCGAAAGCCAAGCGCATCCCGATCAATGGAGCGCAGCAGCCGGCGTTGCAGCATTGATTCATGTGCTGACACACAATCGCCCGAACCGGCGATAAGCCGCTGAACGAAAGGCCCCGATACGTCGGGGCCTTTTTTGTGCGCGCAGTCAAAGCGATGCAGGGTTTGCCGCTGTTGGCGGGGCTCTTTACAATCGGCGCAGTTTTGCCGGCCCCCATTTCCCAGCGGTCGGCCTGGAGCCTTTTTTCATGGACGAGATTCAACAGCGCTGGCTGTGCGCGTTGTCCGCACCAATGGCCGCGCTCAACACCGGCGCCGGGTATGACGACCCGGCGTTCTGCAACGATCGTTACATCAACCTCAAGGAAAGTTGGGGTATCGATGATCGGCAACAGTTGTTCGACATGCTCGGATGGATGACCGACGACGGCCATGCCAAACACCTCAGTGCGGCCTATCTGGCGTGGCAGCGATGCCTGCCGAGTGAATGGCAGTCGTTGCTCAATGAGCTGAGCCCGCGCGAGCGCGTCCTGCATGAATTTGCCAGCCGTACCTTCGGCAACTGTGGTCCCGGCGGCATCTTGTCCTGGGATTACGGCCGGATGGGCTTTCTGTTGCGCTGCGCCGTGCGTAATCAATGGATCGGTCTGGACGAGAGCAACTGGTTGCACAGTCGTCTGGCGTTGAGGGCGCAGTTTCATTACGGCAGCTGGATGGCTTATTTCAACGGCTTTCTGGTGGGACGAACTTTTTGGTGCTGCATGAGCAAAAGCGATGGTGAACTGGCGGTCGAGATGAGTCGTGAGGGCACCAGCGCTTTCAACACCAGGATTGCCCGAGGCCTTGCGCAAAACATTCCACACTTTCTCGCTGATCTGCCTTGGCACATGGATATTGATCCGCCGTCTCGTCCGGCATCGCTTGGGGAGTTCGACTGGTCATGAGTTGCTGGATTCGACTGGGCATTGAACCGACTACTGACGAAACCCTGATTCGCAGCGCCTATCGCGCCCGTTTGCCGGCGCACCATCCGGAAACCGATCCGGAAGGTTTTCAAGCGCTACGCATGGCCTACGAGAGTGCCCTGCGTCTGGCCCGTGAAGAGGAGGAAGAGGCTGGAGACGAGATCGACGCTGCACAAGCCAATGTCGTCCGGGCGCCTCAAGCTTTCCTGGATTTCTGTGCGCTGCTGGATGATCCCGCGCGACGCTTCAACTACGCGGCATGGCAGGCATTTGTCCGGACGCTGGATGACTTGTCACTGGAGGTTTTCGATGACCTCAACTGGGGCTTGTACCACCGACTTTCCGGCGCCGGTCCGTTGTCCTACCGTTGTGCGAATCTGTTGGCGCAGCGCATGGCCTGGGACCAGCAATTGCTCGATCTGGCATTCGACGATGCGCAAGCGGTAGAAGGCTTTTTGCAGCGCATCAAGACGCCCGACCCGTTCGACACGGATCTGATGAGCGCCTGGTCAGAGCCGGCACAGACCGAGTCGCTGTGGTATGCCCGTAGCCTCGATTTCATCTTTACTCAGCGTCCGCTTCACGAGTTCGCCGAGTTCGCCAGTCGGCACACGTGCTTGCCGTTGCCCAACGATGCCGCGTACCTCAAGCGGTTGCTGGTGCAGTTCACCCAAGCGGGGATGGGCGCGCCGACGTTCCTGCAATGCTGTGCCGAACAGCACGATGCCGCGCCGGATAACGTCGACTGGCTGTACCTGCTGGCGTGTCAGTACAGTCTGTTGGGGCACGACGATCAAGCGTTTCCATGCTGGATTCGGCTCTGGAGCGAACATCGCCATCCCGCGGCAGAGAGTCGCTTGCTGGAGCTGTGTGCCAAGCGTCAGCCGACCTTTCTGCCGGTGCTGATTCAGGCGTTCGATCGTCTGGAGGACTGCGCCGTTTGGCCGGACGAACTGGGTGCTGAGTGCCAAGTGTATGGCAGTCCGTCACAACGGCCCGAGACCTTGACCCGTTGGTTGGGTGTCGGACGGCTCAAGCTTGATGCACTGGCGCAAAGCTTTGTTGATTGGCGCATGGCGGGCGACGAGTTGCCATTGCTCGCGCAGTTGATCGGCGAAAACCACGACAGCCGTTTGCTGCGTCTGTACCGGCACGCCTGGGCGCTGCATCGTGGTGATTCGGCCTTGTTGCAGCAGATTGTCGACGAACCGCTGCCGGTGGACGCGCTGGAATGCCTGGTTTTGAGCGGCCTGAAGTATCAGGCCAGGCAACATCTGCATTGGCTGGCCAAGGCGCCTGTTGCGCAGGCCATGAGCGCTTTCACTGACTCGCAAACACTTTCACCGCAATTGCCGCTCGCGTTGTCCGAAGGTGCGCTGCACAAGGTTTGTCGTCTGTGGTTGCAGCGCTTGCGGCCCTATAGCGACACGGCGCTTGCACGCATCGCCGACGCGTTCGAGCTGAGTGCGGTCAAAGACGGCAATGACCTCTCGGAGCTTGATCTCATGCTCCAGTTGAGTCGGCGCGCGACAGGTTTGCCGCCGATCGGGTTGGGAGCGGCCATCTGGGATTGGCACGCTCAAACCGTGTTTTTTCTGGCATTGCTGGAACAACCCGAGCGCTGGTTGCAATTGATTGATGCGCAGTGTCTGGAGCGTTTGCCGTTCAATCCTGCGCATCCTTTGAGCCGACTGCAGCCGCTATTGCGGCGCTTGCTGCGTGAGCAGGGCAATGGCGCCGGTTTGCTGGGCTGGCTGCAGGGTGACGATCCTGTGCACGGTTTGCTGGTGCAACAGTTGTTCAGTGTCGAGCAGGCTCTCGACAGCGCCAGGCTGCCCGCCAATACCCTGCTTTACACCTGCGTCGAAAGTGACCGTGCGGCGTGCGGCGATGATCTGCTGGGCTTGTTGATGTTCTGGGGCGTGCTCTACCACGATCCAGGCCTGAGCGCCGAGCAGCACCGGGCGTTGTTGCAGTCGATTGAAGCGGTCAGTTGCGAGGATGACTGGTTCGAAGGCTTTCGCGACGGTCTGATCAAGGGCGAACCGGTGTGGCCACCGCGCAAGGTGTTGACGGATTTCGGTGTCGACAAACTATTGGCCTATGAGGCGCTGGATGCGCTCAAAAGCTTGATTCGCTACGGCGCTGCCGGTGTGCCGAAAACGCGAGTGTTGCGGCAACTGCAGCAGGGTAAGGATGACGTGCAGAACAGCGTCGGTTTGCGCTTGGCACTGTGCGCGTTGCTGTCGTGGTCGGAGCGGTTGCTGTTAGCCAACAGTGATGTCCAGCCAGTACCAGCGAAAGCTTTCTGGCGCCTCGGATCACGGCTGGGGCGCAAGGCTTTTATCGCTCAGGTCCTGGGATGCGTAGTGGTAACCCCAATAGCGGGGCTGATAACGGGCACGACGATTGGCGGGTTGGTCATCTTTTTGCTTGGCGTGCTGCTGTTGTTCGCGGCAGTTCTACGGCGGTTGCACGATATGGGCCGGGGCATACCGACACTGCTGATATTTCTTGGATTGTCGCCGTTTCTGCCATTCCTGCCGCTGGTGTTGTTCGGCTTTCCGGGAGACAAACTGCCTAACCGCTATGGCGTGCCGCCGGACAGTGGGGCAGATATGTTGTCCGGCGGGTTGCAGGCTGCTTTACGGCAACTGAACGGTTAAAGACGCATCTGATCCAGCGCATCATTCAGCGCTGAGCGGTGGCTGGCGATTTTGCTGGCTTGCTGGCCGGCAAGCACGGTGTTGAAGGTGTCCATCCACTCGGCAATGCGCGCACGCTCGTCGCCCAGAGTTTGCATCCATGCTCGCTCCAGACGTGCGAGCAGGGTGCGGTTGGGCAGGGCGTCGCGAGGGTGGACTTTGAGCGTCGCGAGCCGGGCATGGCTGTCTCTGCGCGCCTGTTCATCCAGTCCGGTCGGGCTGCGGTCGATGCTGTGGCCGTAACGTTCGCCGGTTTCCAGAAGCGTGACGTCTACTTCCAGCAGGCCGTTGATGTCATAACTGAAACGCACATCGAGGCTCTGCAGCTGCTCACTAGGGGTGAACTGGATGTCGAAAGAATCGATGAAAATATTGTCGCGTACCCACGGGCGTTCCCCTTGGTAAACCGCGATACGGATTTCAGTCTGTTGCGCAAACGTCGTCGAGTAACGCTGCACCCGTGACGTTGGAATCACCGTGTTACGTTCGATGATCGGCGAGAACGCGCCACTGACGCCTTCGCCACGATTGGTCGAAATCCCCAGCGTATAAGGGCAGACATCGGTCAAAATCAATTCCTCGACCGCACCGTCCCGCGCCTTGCATGCCGCCTGCGTCGCTGCGCCCAGAGCCACGATGGTGTCCGGATCAAGATGCCGATAAGGCAGGCGTCCAAACAACGTGGCGACCATTTGCTGTACCGCCGGCATGCGCGTGGCGCCACCGACCAGTACGAGGCTGTCGAGGTCGCGCGGTTTCAGTCGGGCATCGCGCAGAGCCTGTTCGATTGGTGCGCGCAAGCGGGCCAGCAACGGCTCCCAGATTTTCACCGCAGCGGCTTCATCCAGTTCCCATTCGAATGTCTGCTCGGCATACCGCCAGCTCAAGTGCTGCGCCCCTTCGCCGAGTTTGCATTTCAGCTGTTCCAGGGCATCACCGAGGCTGGCCATGGCTTGTGCATCGATCGTTGAGGGGGTGAGTTGCCAGTGTTTCAGGCAGGCCTGCAACAGGGCGGCGGTGAAGTCTTCACCGCCAAGAAAGTTGTCACCGGTGGAGGCGTGCACTTCGATCAGCGGCAATGCGTATTCGAGCACGGTGACGTCGAACGTGCCGCCGCCGAGATCGAAAATCAGCGTGCGTTCGAACTTCTGTTCGTGCAGGCCGTACGCCATGGCGGCAGCGGTCGGTTCATTGATCAGGCGCGTCACGGACAGCCCGGCCAGTTCGGCGGCGAACAAGGTGCGCTTGCGCTGCTCGTCACTGAAATATGCCGGTACGGAAATGACCGCTTCTGTGACCGCCTGGCCGAGAAAGGCTTCCGCGTCTTGCTTGAGTGAGCCAAGTACCAGCGCCGACAACTCTTCCGGGCTGAACTGGCGAGAGCCGAGCTGGATTTGCCGGTCGCTGCCCATGAAGCGCTTGAACGCGGCGGCAGTGCGTTCCGGGTGCGTGGTCAGGCGGGCGCGGGCGGCTTTGCCGACCAGAATCGTGTCGTCTTCATCAAGGCTGACCACCGACGGTGTCAGCACATCGCCGAGGGCGTTGCGGATCAGCTCGGCGCGTCCTTCACGCCAGACGGCGATCAGGCTGTTGGTGGTGCCAAGGTCGATGCCCAGCAGGGCCGGGCGGGGAAGGGATGCATCCTGCATGGTTGATCTCGAAGCGGCGCAAAAAACGCGACCCTACAGGCTGACGCAAACCGTGGCAATTGTTGCTCTGTTGCCAGGCCGTGCGACCGCCGATTCAGGGCAGCAGTTTTTTCAGATCCTCCAACCCCACCGGACGGCTATGCAAATAACCTTGATACAAATGGCAGTCCAGCCCCTGCAAGAACGCCAACTGTTCCGGCGTCTCCACGCCCTCGGCAATCACTTCCAGCTCCAAGCTGCGCGCCATCGCGACAATTGCGCGAATGATCTCCGCGACATTGGAGTCGGTGATCGCATCGCGGATGAACGACTGGTCGATTTTCAAGGTGTCCACCGGCAGGCGTTTCAGATAGGTCAGCGATGAGTAACCGGTGCCGAAATCATCCATGGCGAAGCTCACGCCAAGCTTTTTCAGGCGGCGCATTTTGCTGATGGTGTCTTCCAGATTCTGGATGACGATGCCTTCGGTAATTTCCAGTTTAAGCAGCGAGCAGGGCAGGCCGTGGCTGGTCATGCTGTGTTCGATGCGTTCGACGAAATCGTTCTGGCGGAACTGTCTCGGGCTGATGTTCACGCACAGGCTGAAGTTCAGCGGGTCGACCAGTTTCAACGCGATCAGTTTTTTGAAGGCGTTGCAGGCTTCATCGAGGATCCACGTGCCGACTTCGAGAATCAGGCCGCTGTCTTCCAGTACCTTGATGAACTCGGTGGGCGATTGCGCGCCGAGTTCGGGATGATTCCAGCGCACCAGCGCTTCGGCGCCGATGATGCGGTTGTCGCGGGCATCGACCTGCGGCTGAAAGTGCACGTTGAACTCGCCGCGTGACAGCGCCAGACGCAGGTCGGTCTCCATGCGCAGGCGTTCGCTGGCCGCTTTCTGCATGGTGTTGTGATACATCTGCGTGGTGTTGCGCCCGGAGTCCTTGGCCCGGTAAAGGGCGATGTCGGCGCGTTTGAGCAGGTCGGTCGGGGTCGAACCGTGATCGGGGATCAACGCGACGCCAATGCTCGGCGTCACTTGCAGGCGCTGGCCATCGAGGAACATCGGCTCCGAAAGCAATTCGCGAATGGTGTCGGCCAGCGCGCGCACTTGTTCGCTGACTTCACTGCGCGAACCTTCGAGGCCGCTGAGCAACACCACAAACTCATCGCCACCGAGGCGCGCCACCGTGTCTTCCATGCGCACGCTGGCTTCGAGCCGCGCGGTGATGATTTTCAGCACGGTGTCGCCGACCGGGTGACCGAGGGAATCGTTGATGTGCTTGAAGTGATCGAGGTCGAGAAACAGCAAGGCGCCGCGTAGATTGTGGCGCTTGAGCAGGGCGATCTGCTGACTCAAGCGATCCATCAGCAGCGCGCGATTGGGCAGGTTGGTCAGCGGGTCGTGATAGGCCAGGTGACGAATCTGCGCTTCGGCGTTCTTCAACAGGCTGACGTCGCGCGCGGTCAGCAGCAGGCACGCGGTTTCGTTGAGGGTAATCGGCTCGACCGAGACTTCCACCGTGAGCAATTCGCCGCGCTTGTTGCGCCCGAGCATTTCCTGATGATGCACGCGTCCCTTGATCTGCAACTCGGCGAGCAAGGTCGAGCGTTGTTTCTCTTCGGCCCAGATCCCCACCTGATAAACGGTTTTGCCCACCACTTCGTCAGCGCGGTAGCCGGTGAGGCGACAGAAACCGTCGTTGACCTCCAGATATCGCCCGGTGTCGCGCTCGGTGATGGTGATCGCGTCTGGACTTGAGTGAAACGCCTTGGCGAATTTTTCTTCGCTGGCCTTCAGCGCCGCTTCCGAGCGCTGTTGCTGAGTAATGTCGCGCAGGGTGGTGACGATGCACGGCTGATCGCCGACGCTGATCTGCCGGCTGGAAATCACGCAGGTCAGCGACTGGCCGTCCTTGTGCTGGACGAGAATGGCGACGTTGCTCAGGCCTTGTTCGCGAATCACCCGTTCGATGCGTTGCAGGCTTTTCGCCGAGGCGTCCCACAGGCCGATTTCCTCGGCGGTGTGGCCAATCACGTCGGCGGCGCTCCAGCCAAAAGTCTGGCTGAAGCTGGAATTGATCTCGATGAACTCCCCGGTTTCCTGGCGCGTGACGCAAATCGGATCAGGGCTGACCTGAAACAGCGTGGCGAATTTCTCTTCCGAGGCGACCAGACGCTGCTCGCGCTCGACCTGATCGGTGATGTCCAGCAACGTGCCGGCCATGCGCAGCGGCGCGCCGTTGTCGTCGCGATAGAGACGCGCGCGGCTTTCCAGATAACGCGAGCTGCCGTCGGGCAATTGCACGCGGTAGGTCAGTTGATAATTGCCGGCCGGACCTTCGCGCAGGCTGCGGTAGGCGTCGCGCATGCTGTCGCGCTCCTCGCCCGGCACGCCTTCGAAAAACTCCTCGAATGATTCATGGAATGGGATCGGCTCCAGCCCGTGCAATTGCGCAGCGCGCGCCGAGCCGTAAAGCATGCCGCTGGGGATGTGCCAGTCCCAGGTGCCGAGTTGCGCCGAGTCCAGCGCCAGGTCGAGGCGTTCCTGGCTGTCCTTCAAGGCCAGTTCGGCGGCTTTGCGTTCAGTGGTGTCGAGGAAGGTGCTGAGCAGATAGGGCTGGCCTTCGAGCTCGACCTTCTGCGCGCTGAGGATGCCGTCGTGGACCTGGCCGTTGCTGGCACGGAACTGCACTTCCATGCTGATCAATTCGCCCTTGGCTTTGGTTTTCTTCACCAGTTCGGCGCGTTGCTCGGGGTGCACCCACAGGCCCAGTTCCAGGGTGGTGCGGCCGATCGCGCTTTGCACCGGCCAGCCGAACAGGCTTTCGAAATACTGGTTGGCCTCGCTGATCAGGCCGTCCTCCTGACGGGTCAGCAAAACCATGTTCGGGCATAGGTGGAAAAGTGTAGCGAAACGTTTCTCCGAGCTGCTCAAGGCCTGCTCGCGCTGGCGCTGGTGGGTGATTTCGCGAATCACCCCGATCATTCGGGGCCGGCCGTTCTTGTCTGGCAGCAGGCTGCCGCTGATCTCCAGCCAGTGCAGGCTGCCGTCGGGCCAGCGGATGCGGTGATGCATCGCCTGCTCCAGCGGGGCGCCGGCGATCACCGCGTGGAAGGCACGCACGGTTTTTGCGCGGTCCTCCGGTGGCAACAGGTCGAGGTATTCCAGGTCGGCGGGTAATGGCTGCCGTGGATCGAAACCGAACAACGCCTGGGTGCCTCGCGACCAGCTGATCTGCCCGCGCTCGATGTCCCAATACCAGGCACCGAGCCGCGCGCCGTTGAGCGCGGCGAGCAATTGTGGCGCGCTTTCCCAGCTCTGCTCGGAATGGCGCGGATCAACAGCCTGGATTCGCGGCATCGGCGGAATTCGGTCAACAGATTTCGGCATTGTCAGCGGGCCTTGAGCTGAGTGGCGTTAGGCACAGGAGCGGCTCTATAGAAGTAGCACAAGTCAGGCCGGGATCCCTGGCCGATCGATTTGTGCATCCAGCAGGGCCATGAAGGCGCGTGCTGCATTCGATAGCGTCCGTTCGGTGTGCAAGATATAGCCTAGCTGGCGAGTGAGCTGTATGCCCGGCAATGCGATGCTTGCCACTTGTTCGTCGAGCATGGTGCGCGGCAGCACGCTCCAGGCCAGGCCGATGGAGACCATCATCTTGATGGTTTCCAGGTAGTTGGTGCTCATGGCGATGTTCGGCGTCAGGCCCTGAGCTTCGAACAAACGCTGGACGATGTGGTGGGTAAAGGTGTTGCCGCCGGGGAAAACCGCCGGATGACCGGCGATGTCCGCCAGACTGACGGCGCCGTTATTGATCAGCGAATGCTCCGGGGCGACAACAAAATCCAGCGGGTCGTCCCATACCGGCGTGGCTTTGACCAGGGTATGCGGCTCCGGCGCGAGGGTGATGACCGCCAGTTCGGCGCGGCCGTGGAGAATTTCCTCGTAGGCCACTTCCGAATCAAGGAACTGAATATCCAGCGCGACCTGTGGGTAGCGGCGGGTGAACTCCCTTAATAGAGGTGGCAAGCGGTGCAGGCCGATGTGGTGACTGGTGGCCAGGGTCAGGCGGCCGCTGACTTCACCGGTCAGGTTGGTCAGGGCGCGGCGGGTGTCGTCGAGCACGTTAAGAATCTGATAAGCCCGTGGCAGCAGGGCACGACCGGCCTCGGTCAGGCCGACTTCGCGGCCCAGTCGATCGAAAAGGCGCACCTTTAATTGCTGCTCAAGACCGGCGATGCGCTTGCTGATCGCCGGTTGTGTCAGGTGCAGGCGTTCGCCAGCGCCGGAGAAGCTGCCGGTCTCGGCGATGGCAATAAAAGCGTTGAGGTTAGCCAAGTCCATGTCGCATTCCAGTTGGTTATCCAAAGCATAAAAAATATGAATTTGAGTTATTTAATCTAACCCCATAGGATCGGCCTCACAAGCCAAAGGGTTATAAGCCCAGGGCATAGAAACAAGCTGATGAGGAACCGTCTGATGGCCGGCAAAACGCTCTACGACAAGCTCTGGGATTCGCATTTGGTCAAGCAGCGCGACGATGGCTCGGCGCTGATCTACATCGATCGTCACATCATCCACGAAGTGACTTCGCCGCAGGCTTTCGAAGGCTTGCGTCTGGCCGGGCGCAAGCCTTGGCGCATCGATGCCAACATCGCGACCCCGGACCACAACGTACCGACCACCCCTGAGCGTAAGGGCGGCATCGAAGCCATTGCCGACCAGGTCTCGCGTTTGCAGGTGCAGACCCTCGACGACAACTGCGATGAATACGGCATCGTCGAGTTCAAGATGAACGACGTGCGTCAGGGCATCGTTCACGTGATCAGCCCGGAGCAGGGCGCGACGTTGCCGGGCATGACCGTAGTCTGCGGCGACTCGCACACTTCGACCCACGGTGCATTCGGTGCGTTGGCCCACGGCATCGGCACCTCCGAGGTCGAGCACGTGCTCGCCACGCAGTGCCTGGTGGCCAAGAAAATGAAAAACATGCTGGTGCGCGTCGAAGGCCAATTGCCGTTCGGCGTGACCGCCAAGGACATCGTCCTTGCGGTGATCGGCAAGATCGGCACCGCCGGCGGTAACGGCCACGCCATCGAATTTGCCGGCAGCGCGATCCGCGATCTGTCCGTTGAAGGCCGCATGACCATCTGCAACATGTCCATCGAAGCCGGCGCCCGCGTCGGCCTGGTAGCGGCGGATCAGAAGACCATTGACTACGTCAAAGGTCGTCCATTCGCGCCGAAGGGCGAACAGTGGGACATGGCCGTCGAAGCCTGGAAAGACCTGGTTTCCGATGCCGATGCCAAATTCGACACCGTGGTCGAGCTCGACGCCGCGCAGATCAAGCCGCAAGTCAGCTGGGGCACTTCGCCTGAAATGGTCTTGGCCGTGGATCAGAACGTGCCGGACCCGGCCAAGGAAATGGATCTGGTCAAGCGCGACTCGATCGTCCGCGCCTTGAAATACATGGGTTTGACCGCCAATCAGGCGATCACCGACATTCAGCTGGATCGCGTGTTCATCGGGTCCTGCACCAACTCGCGGATCGAAGATTTGCGCGCTGCGGCAGTGATTGCCAAGGGCCGCAAGGTCGCCTCGACCATCAAGCAGGCGATCGTGGTGCCGGGCTCGGGTCTGGTCAAGGCGCAGGCCGAAGCCGAAGGCCTCGACAAGATTTTCCTCGAGGCCGGTTTCGAATGGCGTGAACCGGGCTGCTCGATGTGCCTGGCGATGAACCCGGACCGTTTGGAGTCCGGCGAGCATTGCGCGTCGACGTCCAACCGTAACTTCGAAGGCCGTCAGGGCGCCGGTGGCCGTACCCACCTGGTCAGTCCGGCGATGGCAGCGGCGGCAGCGGTGAACGGCCGTTTCATCGACGTTCGTGAATTGATCTAAAAGGAGCGCAGCATGAAAGCTTTTACCCAGCACACTGGTCTTGTCGCGCCTCTGGATCGTGCCAACGTCGACACCGATCAGATCATTCCCAAGCAGTTCTTGAAGTCGATCAAGCGCACCGGTTTCGGTCCGAACCTGTTTGACGAGTGGCGTTATCTGGATGTTGGCCAGCCGTATCAGGACAACTCCAAGCGCCCGTTGAACAAGGATTTCGTCCTCAACGCCGAGCGTTATCAGGGTGCCAGCGTGTTGCTCGCCCGCGAGAACTTCGGCTGCGGCTCGAGCCGTGAACACGCGCCGTGGGCGCTGGAAGAGTACGGTTTCCGCAGCATCATCGCGCCGAGTTACGCCGACATCTTCTTCAACAACAGTTTCAAGAACGGCCTGCTGCCGATCATCCTCAGCGATGCAGAAGTTGATGAACTGTTTAAGCAGGTTGAAGCCGAGCCGGGTTATCAATTGCAGGTCGACCTGCAAGCGCAGACCGTGACCCGCCCGGATGGCAAGGTCTACAGCTTCGAGATCGACGCGTTCCGCAAGCACTGCCTGCTCAATGGTCTGGACGATATCGGCCTGACCTTGCAGGACGGCGATGCGATCGCGACGTTCGAGGCCAAGCATCGAGTTAGCCAGCCGTGGTTGTTTCGCGACGCGTGATTCGAGATTGATGTAGTCAGGGCGGGCCTCTTCGCGAGCAGGCTCGCTCCCACAGGGAATGTATTTCAAACAACACTGCTTACAGGATGTGACCCATGACCAGCACCCCCCAGCACACCCAGGTCGTCCAGAAGCAATTCGGCGAACAGGCCGCCGCTTACCTGAGCAGCGCCGTTCATGCCCAAGGCAGTGAATTCGCGCTGCTGCAGGCTGAGCTGGCCGGGCAAGGCGCGGCACGGGTGCTGGATCTGGGTTGTGGCGCCGGTCACGTCAGCTTTCATGTGGCACCGCTGGTCAGGGAAGTGGTGGCTTACGACCTGTCGCAGCAAATGCTTGATGTGGTTGCCGGCGCTGCCGTCGATCGCGGCTTGAGCAACATCATTACCGTCAACGGTGCTGCCGAGCGCTTGCCGTTCGCCGATGGCGAGTTCGATTTTGTCTTCAGCCGCTATTCGGCGCATCACTGGAGCGACCTCGGTCTGGCCTTGCGCGAAGTGCGTCGGGTGCTGAAGCCGGGCGGGGTGGCGGCGTTCGTTGATGTGTTGTCACCGGGCAGTGCGTTGTTCGACACTTACCTGCAAAGCGTTGAGGTGTTGCGCGACACCAGCCATGTCCGCGACTACTCCGCCGCCGAGTGGCTGCGCCAGGTCAGCGAGGCCGGTCTGCATGTGCGCAGTACCACCCGTCAGCGCCTGCGTCTGGAGTACAGCAGTTGGGTCGAGCGCATGCGCACACCTGAAGTGATGCGCGCGGCGATCCGCCAGTTGCAGCAGTCGATGGGCAACGAAGTGGGTGAGTATTTTGAGATAGATGCCGACGGCTCGTTCAGTACCGATGTGATCGTACTGATGGCTGAGCGATAAGAATTTTTCCCGGCGCGCCGTTCACTGGCGCACCGCTTGAAGACACGAGGAAAGCATGAGCAAGCAGATTCTGATTCTCCCGGGTGACGGTATTGGTCCGGAAATCATGGCCGAAGCGGTCAAGGTGCTGGAATTGGCCAATGACAAGTACAGCCTGGGCTTCGAGCTGAGCCACGACGTGATCGGTGGCGCGGCCATCGACAAGCATGGCGTGCCGCTGGCCGACGAAACCCTTGATCGCGCCCGCGCTGCCGACGCTGTGCTGCTGGGCGCTGTCGGTGGGCCGAAATGGGACACCATCGAGCGTGACATCCGCCCTGAGCGCGGCCTGCTGAAAATCCGCGCGCAACTGGGCCTGTTCGGCAACCTGCGCCCGGCGATCCTGTATCCGCAACTGGCCGACGCGTCGAGCCTGAAGCCGGAAATCGTTGCCGGTCTGGACATCCTCATTGTCCGGGAGCTGACCGGCGGCATTTACTTCGGCGCGCCGCGTGGCACCCGTACGCTGGACAACGGCGAGCGTCAGTCCTACGACACCCTGCCGTACAGCGAAAGCGAAATCCGCCGCATCGCCCGTGTCGGTTTCGACATGGCCATGGTGCGTGGCAAGAAGCTCTGCTCGGTGGACAAGGCCAACGTCCTGGCGTCCAGTCAGTTGTGGCGTGAAGTGGTCGAGCAAGTGGCCAAGGATTACCCGGAAGTCGAACTGAGCCACATGTACGTCGACAACGCCGCCATGCAACTGGTGCGCGCACCCAAGCAGTTCGACGTGATCGTCACCGACAACATGTTCGGCGACATCCTCTCCGACGAAGCGTCGATGCTCACCGGCTCGATCGGCATGCTGCCGTCGGCCTCGCTGGACTCCAACAACAAGGGCATGTACGAGCCTTGCCACGGTTCGGCGCCGGACATTGCCGGTAAAGGCATTGCCAACCCGCTGGCGACGATCCTGTCGGTGTCGATGATGCTGCGTTACAGCTTCAATCTGCACGACGCTGCCGATGCCATCGAAAAAGCCGTCAGCGTCGTGCTCGATCAGGGCTTGCGCACCGGTGACATCCACTCGGCCGGTTGTACCAAAGTCGGTACGCAGGAAATGGGCGACGCAGTAGTCGCCGCGCTGCGGAATCTGTAATCTCTCGGGCCCGCTGCGAAATTCAATACAAAGCAGCGGCCCACTTTTCAAGAAGGTGTAGTTGCGATGAAACGTGTAGGTCTGATCGGTTGGCGCGGGATGGTCGGTTCCGTGCTCATGCAGCGGATGCTGGAAGAGCAGGATTTCGATCTTATCGAGCCGGTGTTTTTCACCACGTCCAATGTCGGTGGCCAAGGCCCGTCCGTGGGCAAGGACATTGCTCCGCTCAAGGACGCTTACAGCATTGACGAGCTGAAGACCCTCGACGTGATCCTGACCTGCCAGGGCGGCGACTACACCAGCGAAGTATTCCCCAAGCTGCGCGAAGCCGGCTGGCAGGGTTACTGGATCGACGCGGCGTCGAGCCTGCGTATGAACGATGACGCTGTGATCATTCTCGACCCGGTCAACCGCAAGGTCATCGACCAGCAGCTGGACGCGGGCACCAAGAACTACATCGGCGGCAACTGCACCGTCAGCTTGATGCTGATGGGCCTGGGCGGTCTGTTCGAGGCCGGTCTGGTCGAGTGGATGAGCGCCATGACCTATCAGGCGGCCTCCGGTGCCGGCGCGCAGAACATGCGTGAACTGATCAAGCAGATGGGGGCGACCCACGCCGCTGTCGCCGATCAGCTGGCCGACCCGGCCAGCGCGATCCTCGACATCGACCGTCGCGTGGCCGAGGCCATGCGCAGCGAAGCGTACCCAACCGAAAACTTCGGTGTACCGCTGGCCGGCAGCCTGATCCCGTGGATCGACAAGGAACTGCCGAACGGCCAGAGCCGCGAAGAGTGGAAGGCCCAGGCCGAGACCAACAAGATCCTTGGCCGCTTCAAGAGCCCGATCCCGGTCGACGGCATCTGCGTGCGCATCGGCGCCATGCGTTGCCATAGCCAGGCACTGACCATCAAGCTCAACAAAGACGTACCGATCGCCGATATCGAAGGGCTGATCAGCCAGCACAACCCGTGGGTCAAGCTGGTACCGAACAACCGCGAAATCAGCATGCAGGAGCTGAGCCCGACCAAGGTCACCGGCACCCTGAACGTACCGGTCGGTCGTCTGCGCAAGTTGAACATGGGTTCGCAATTCGTCGGCGCCTTCACCGTCGGCGACCAACTGCTGTGGGGCGCGGCCGAACCGCTGCGCCGCATGCTGCGGATCCTGCTGGAGCGTTGATCGCTTGAAGCAATGAGAAGCCCGTGCCTTGTGAGAGGTGCGGGTTTTTTTATGCCAAGGATTTCTCCGGTGTCTGTGCTGCCTTTTTCGCGAGCAGGCTCGCTCCCACATTGAAGTGCGGTCCCTGTGGGAGCGAGCCTGCTCGCGAAAGGGCCGGCACAGCCGCCGCAAATCCCGCAGAAATTGCCTGTGCGCCACCCACCCGGTAAAGTGCCGCTCCCCCCGTTTTGCCAGAGGTAGCTCCATGACCCAGACTTTCGATATCGCCGTTATCGGCGCCACCGGTACTGTCGGCGAAACCCTCGTACAGATTCTCGAAGAGCGCGACTTCCCGGTCGGCAATCTGCACCTGCTGGCCAGCAGCGAATCGGCCGGCAGCTCGGTGCTGTTCCGCAACAAAAACGTCCGTGTGCGCGAGGTCGACGAGTTCGATTTCAGCAAGGTCAGACTGGTGTTCTTCGCCGCTGGCGCTGCGGTGTCGCTGAGCTACGCCGCTCGCGCCCATGCTGCCGGTTGCTCTCTGATCGATTTATCCGGCGCGTTGCCTGCGGAGCAGGCGCCACAAGTGGTGCCCGAGGCCAATGCCGATATTCTCGCCGGTCTGAAAAGCCCATTCCAGGTCAGCAGCCCAAGCCCGTCGGCCACCACGCTTGCTGTGGTACTGGCGCCGCTGCTCGATCTGCTCGATCTGCAATACGTCAACGTCACCGCCAACCTGGCCGTTTCTGCGCAAGGGCGCGAGGCGGTCACCGAGCTTGCGCGGCAGACTGCCGAGCTGCTGAACATGCGCCCGCTGGAGCCGACCTTCTTTGATCGGCAGATGGCGTTCAACCTGCTGGCGCAAGTCGGTACGCCTGATGCGCAGGGCCATACGCTGCTGGAAAAGCGTCTGGTACGCGAGTTGCGCCAGGTTCTGGCAAAACCTTTATTGAAGATTTCTGCCACTTGCGTTCAAGCCCCGGTGTTTTTTGGCGATAGCTTTAGCGTGACCTTGCAGTCAGGCAGCGCTGTTGACCTGGAAAAGGTCAACGCCGCGCTCGAGGCTGCACCGGGCATCGAGCTGGTCGAGGCTGGCGATTATCCGACCGCTGTCGGCGATGCGGTGGGGCAGGACGTGGTCTATGTCGGCCGCGTGCGCAGTGGTGTCGACGACCCGGCGGAACTAAATCTTTGGCTGACGTCAGATAACGTACGCAAAGGCGCGGCGCTCAATGCCGTGCAATTGGCTGAGTTGTTGATAAAAGACCTGCTGTAAAAGATACTTGGCAACAATTTGTCGACTGATTCTAGGTGAGCGCTATGCTTGCCCGAAGCGCGTCGATGACGAGTCACCCTCCGGGACTTTCCGGGGCAGCACAGAAATGATCGCGCGCGGCGACTTCCGTCGTCGCGCGCAATGCCTTACGGCAGCGGTATTCAAAAGCTTCTCGCTGGCCGAGGAACGTTCAAACAAAGGATGAGGCTATGGTTCAAGTTCGCAAACTGGTGTTAGCAATAGCGGCCGCCTCGGCGCTGTCCTCCGGTATGGCGCATGCCCTCGGGCTCGGGGAGCTGACCCTGAAGTCGACCCTGAACCAGCCGCTGGTGGCTGAAATCGAGCTGCTCGACGTCAAGGATCTCACCGCCGCCGAGGTGGTGCCGAGCCTGGCTTCCCCTGAAGATTTCGCCAAGGCCGGCGTTGATCGTCAGGCCTTTCTCAACGATCTGACTTTCACCCCGGTGCTCAACGCCAACGGTAAAAGCGTATTGCGCGTGACCTCGAGCCAACCGCTGTCGGAACCGATGGTGAAGTTCCTCGTGCAGGTGATGTGGCCCAATGGCCGCCTGCTGCGTGATTACAGCGTGCTGCTCGATCCGTCGAAGTTCTCGCCGCAGACCGCAGACGCCGCCGCGCAGCCGGCGCCGTCGCAGACCATCACCGCGCCAACCACTGGCGCCACCCATCGCAATCAATACACCACCACGCCGCGCGACACCCTGTGGGAAATCGCTGCGAAGGCGCGCAACGGTGGCTCGGTGCAGCAGACCATGCTGGCGATTCAGGCGCTCAATCCAAATGCCTTTATCGACGGCAACATCAACCGTCTGAAAACCGGTCAGGTGCTGCGTCTGCCGGATCCGGTACAAAGCACCGCGCTGCCGCAGTCGGCGGCCATCGCTGAAGTGGCGGCGCAGAACGAAGCCTGGCGTCAGGGCCGTCGTTACGCGGCCAAGCCTGGCACCGGTCAGCAGCAGTTGGATGCGACCAATCGTGGCCGTGGCAATACCGGTACAGCGGCCAACACTCAGGACAACCTGAGCCTGGTCTCGGCGGAAAGCGCCAAGCCCGGTGCGAAAGGCCCGGCCGGCGACGCCAAGGCGCTGAGCAACAAACTGGCAATCACTCAGGAAAACCTCGACACGACCCGTCGTGACAATGAGGAACTGAAAAGCCGCATGGCGGATCTGCAGAGCCAGTTGGACAAGCTGCAAAAGCTGATCGAGCTGAAGAACAATCAGCTGGCGAAGATGCAGGCCGACGGCGCTGGTGCCGGCGCTGCGCCTGGCGCCACTGCTGCTGTACCGCCGGTGCCGGCGATCACTGCCGAACTGGCGGCGACCCCGCCAGCCACCCCGGCCGACGCCGCAGCGGCTTCACCGACTCCAGAGTCGGCCATCGCGCCGCCAGCGGAAACCCCGGTTGAGCCAGTCGTCGAGCCGGTGGTCGAAACCACGCCTGCTGCCGCCGATGACGACAAAGCCTTCAATGAACTGCTGACCAATCCGATCCTGCTCGGCCTGATCGGCGGCGGTGCGGTGGTTCTGCTGCTTCTGTTGTTGCTGTTGGCGCGTCGTCGCAAAGCCCAGCAGGAAGCCGAAAAGCATCTGCGCATGGCCCGCGCTCTGGCTGAAGAGCAAGAATTCTCCGCTGAGCAGGAACTGCCGGAAAGCAGCTTCTCTGGTCTGGAAACCCCGGCAGCCAGCGTCAAACTCAATACGCCAGCTCCGGCACCTGCACCAGCCCCTGCACCGGTCGTCACTCCGGTGGTGATGGCTGCGCCGATTGCCGCACCTCTGGTGGCCCCGGCCGGCGAGCGATCGGATGACGTGCTCGACAAAGCGCAATCGCACATCAATGCCGGTCGCCTCAATCAAGCCGCCGCGCTGCTGGAAGAGGGCGTGAGCCTTGAGCCGGAACGCAGCGATCTGCGCCTGAAGTTGATGGAAGTCTACGGCCAGCAGGGCGACCGCGATGCGTTCGTCGCGCAGGAGCGTCAACTGGTGGCTAATGGCGATAACTTCGCCAAGGTCGAAGCACTGAAAAGCCGCTTCCCGGCCATGGCCGTGGTTGCTGCCGGTGGGCTGGCGGCTGCCGCCGTCGCTGCCGAGCTGGACGCACAGTACGTCAAGGAACTGTTGCAGGACGAGCCGGCAGCGCCGGAGCCAGCCACTGACGATCTGGACACAGCCTTCGATTTGAGCCTGGACGATCTCGACAACATCACCCCGGTCGATCCTGCGCCAGCGGTCGAGCCAGAAGCGCCGGTCGAGCTCGACGCATTTCCGGCTGAAGACGATCTGAGTTTCGCCTCGGTGCTGCAGGAACAGACCGAGATGAAAGACAATCTCGACGATCTATCGGACTTCGATCTGGATATGGATCTCGGCGCCGAACCATCGCCGGCCACGTTGGCTGAAGATGACTTCCTGCTGGATCTGGACGACGGCGTGAAAGATCTGCCGCCGGTCGAGACGCCGGTAGTCGCCGACGTGCCGCAGGACGATCTGGAATTGCCAGCCGATTTCGACCTGTCGCTGGCGGACGAAATGGACAGCAACCCGGCTGCTGAGCCGGATGCCTTCTCGGCCGAGCTGGACGACGTCAATGCCGAGCTGGATCGCCTGTCGCAAAGCATGGCCGAACCGAGCTTCACCGAAGCGGACGCAGCGTTGGGTGATGATTTGGGCGAAGACGATTTCGACTTCCTCGCCGGCACTGACGAAGCAGCGACCAAGCTCGATCTGGCCCAGGCCTACATCGACATGGGCGACGCCGACGGTGCCCGTGACATCCTCAACGAAGTGTTGACCGAGGGTGACGAGAAGCAGCGGGGCGAGGCCAAGGAAATGCTTTCCAACCTGGCGTAAGTTCAGCGGTAAACAACAAGCGGCAGCCCGGTGGGGCTGCCGTTTTTGTTGGTGCCGGATTCGGCGGTGTCTGATCGATTGCTTTCGCGAGCAGGCTCGCTCCCACAGGGGGATGCATTGCAAATGTGGGAGCGAGCCTGCTCGCGAAGGCGGCGGTACTGCCGATAGAGAACTCTGGCATCCCCGGCCCACCGCCTTATAATGCCCGCCTTTGCAAAATCAGCAGGCTGTCCCACCTTGGCAAACATAGATAACCCGGTCGCCGAAATGGCGCCCGACGGCTTTTACCGCGTCGCACTGGGCGTTGAGTACAAAGGCTCGCGCTACAGCGGCTGGCAGCGTCAGTTGACCGGTGTGGCGACGGTGCAGGAAGAGCTTGAAAAAGCCCTGTCGAAAGTCGCCAATTCACCGGTTTCCCTGCAATGCGCCGGGCGTACCGACGCCGGCGTGCATGCCTGCGGCCAAGTGGTGCACTTCGACACCCAGGTTGATCGCTCGCTGAAAGCCTGGGTCATGGGCGCCAACATCAATCTGCCCCACGACATCAGCGTCAGTTGGGCCAGGGTCATGCCGGCGCATTTTCATGCGCGCTTCAAGGCCATCGCCCGGCGTTATCGCTATGTGATCTACAACGATCAGATTCGCCCGGCGCACCTCAATGAAGAAATCACCTGGAATCACCGCCCGCTCGACGCCGAGCGCATGGCCGAGGCCGCGCAGTACCTGATCGGTACCCACGACTTCAGCGCGTTCCGGGCTGGTCAGTGCCAGGCCAAGTCGCCGATCAAAAAGATGCATCACCTGCGCGTGACCCGTCACGGCAAGATGATCGTGCTCGACATTCGGGCCAATGCCTTCCTGCATCACATGGTGCGCAATATTGCCGGTGTGCTGATGACCATCGGTGCCGGGGAGCGCCCGGTGGAGTGGATGAAAGAAGTGCTGGAGAGTCGCGAGCGTCGCTCCGGCGGGGTGACGGCGCATCCATATGGGCTCTATCTGGTACAGGTTGAGTACCACGACGAATTCCCGTTACCCGAACGCTTTATCGGGCCACATTTCCTTACGGGTTTCTCCGAACTTGACGGCTGACGCCCTCGAACGCTTTTGTTACCATCCGGGACGTTTTCGGATTTTGCCTTGAGGTTTTCCTGACATGTCAGCCGTTCGCAGCAAGATCTGCGGCATTACCCGCATCGAAGATGCGCTGGCCGCCGTTGAAGCCGGTGCCGATGCGATCGGTCTGGTGTTTTACGCCAAGAGCCCGCGAGCGGTGAACGTGCAGCAGGCGCGGGCGATCATCAAGGCGCTGCCGCCGTTTGTCACCACCGTGGGGCTGTTCGTCAATGCCAGTCGTTGCGAGCTGGGAGAAATCCTCGATGCGGTGCCGCTGGATCTGCTGCAATTTCATGGCGACGAAAGCGCGGAGGAATGCGAAGGCTGGCATCGTCCGTACATCAAAGCGTTGCGGGTCAAGGCTGGCGATGATATTGCCGCCGCCTGCGATGCCTTTCCCGGCGCCAGTGGCGTACTGCTCGACACTTATGTCGAAGGGGTGCCCGGCGGAACCGGCGAGGCGTTTGACTGGTCACTGATTCCGCAACACTTGAGCAAGCCGCTGATTCTGGCAGGCGGCCTGACGCCGCAGAACGTTGCCGACGCGGTAGCGCGGGTCAAGCCCTACGCGGTGGATGTCAGCGGCGGGGTAGAAGCGAGCAAAGGCATCAAGGATCACCACAAGATTCGCGCATTCATCAACGCGGTGCGCGGCAATACATCGTCGATGTGACGGCTGGCAGTCTGCCGCCGTCCATCAATGCACTTGCACAAAGCAGGCGCGGCTGAGGGTTGCTGAATCGTACGCAGGTCATGTTTCGCGCTGACCGCGACTGTTCGGCAACCATCGCCACACACATGAATTTAGCTCAAGGGCATACGCGGGGCTGCGAACCAGAGCGTTCGGGCCGCCGGTACTGGAGAAAGAAAGCATGAGCAACTGGTTAGTAGACAAACTGATCCCTTCGATCATGCGCTCGGAGGTCAAGAAGAGCTCGGTGCCTGAAGGTCTGTGGCACAAATGCCCATCCTGCGAGGCGGTGTTGTACCGTCCGGAGCTGGAAAAGACCCTGGACGTTTGCCCCAAGTGCAACCACCACATGCGTATCGGCGCACGTGCGCGCATCGACATCTTCCTCGATCCGGAAGGCCGCAACGAACTGGGCGCTGACCTGGAGCCGGTTGACCGTCTGAAATTCCGCGACGGCAAAAAGTACAAGGATCGCTTGGTCGCTGCGCAGAAGCAGACCGGCGAAAAAGACGCGCTGATCTCGGTCAGCGGTACCTTGTTGGGCATGCCGGTGGTGGTTTCGGCATTCGAATTCAACTTCATGGGCGGTTCCATGGGCGCCATCGTCGGTGAGCGCTTCGTGCGCGCTGCCAACTACGCACTGGAAAACCGCTGCCCGATGATCTGCTTCGCCGCTTCCGGTGGCGCGCGCATGCAGGAAGCGCTGATCTCGCTGATGCAGATGGCCAAGACCTCGGCCGTGCTGGCGCGCCTGCGTGAAGAAGGCATTCCGTTCATTTCCGTACTGACCGACCCGGTCTACGGCGGCGTTTCCGCCAGTCTGGCGATGCTCGGTGACGTCATCGTTGGCGAACCGAAAGCCCTGATCGGCTTCGCCGGTCCGCGGGTAATCGAGCAGACCGTGCGCGAAAAACTGCCGGAAGGCTTCCAGCGCAGCGAATTCCTGCTGGAGCACGGTGCAATCGACATGATCATTCACCGTCAGGAACTGCGTCCGCGTCTGGGTAACCTGCTGGCACAGATGACCGGCAAGCCGACGCCGAAGTTCGTCGCCGCGCCGATCGAGCCGATCGTGGTGCCGCCGGTGCCTGCCAACGTATGACCCAGCGCACCCTTGGTGAATGGCTCGCCTACCTCGAGCAGTTGCATCCGTCGGCCATCGACATGGGCCTGGAGCGTTCGCAACAGGTAGCGTCCCGCATGGGGCTGGGCCAGCCGGCGCCTCGGGTGATCACGGTCACCGGCACCAACGGCAAGGGTTCGACCTGCGCGTTCGTGGCTTCTTTGCTGCGTGCGCAGGGCCTGAGCGTTGGTGTCTACAATTCTCCGCACCTGCTGCGTTACAACGAGCGGGTGCAACTCAATGGCGTCGAAGCCACTGACGCCCAGCTGTGCGAAGCCTTTGCTGCGGTCGAGGCGGGCCGCGGCGAGACTTCCCTGACTTACTTCGAAATGGGCACCCTGGCGGCGTTCTGGCTGTTTCAGCAGTCTGCACTTGACGCTGTAGTGCTTGAAGTGGGTCTGGGCGGGCGTCTGGACACGGTCAATGTGGTCGATGCCGACATCGCGCTGGTCACCAGCATTGGCGTCGATCACGCCGATTATCTGGGCGATACCCGCGAATCCGTAGCCTACGAGAAGGCTGGAATTTTCCGTCAGGGCAAACCGGCCTTGTGTGGCGATCTGAACCCTCCGCAACCACTGCTCGACAAGGCGCGTGAACTGGCTTGCCCGTTCTTCCTGCGTGGACGCGATTTCGATCTCGGCATCACTGACCAACACTGGCAATGGCGCGGCACCGATGTCCAAGGCCAATCGGTCGAATTGCGCGACCTGCCGCTGCTCGATCTGCCGATGGAAAACGCCGCGCTGGCGCTGCAAGCCTATCTGCTGACCGGTTTGCCGTGGAATGCCGAACAGATCGTACCTGCGTTGCAGGCGACGCGCGTGGTCGGGCGCCTCGATCGTCGTTCGTTCGAATGGAACGGCAAGCGCCTGAACCTGTTGCTGGATGTTGGTCACAATCCGCATGCCGCTGAATATCTCGCGCGACGTCTGGCTGCGCGGCCGCCGGTTGGCAAGCGTCTGGCGGTGTTCGGGTTGCTGGCGGACAAGGATCTCGATGGTGTTGTTGGCGAATTGAATGCTAGTGTCGCGCATTGGGCTGTCGCGCCGCTGGATTCGCCGCGTGCGCGTCCCGTAACTGAGCTTGAGGCAGCGCTGCAGAACCTTGGTGCTTCGGTTACGTCCTATGCCAGCGTTGCGGCGGCTCTGGAAGGGCAGTGTGCTGTAGGTACCAGCGACGACGAGATTCTCTTGTTCGGATCATTTTATTGTGTCGCCGAGGCCCTTGAATGGCTGGCCCGGCGCTCCACGGAGGAAGCGGCAAATGGCTTTGCTGGATAAAGCGTACAAGCAGCGCATGGTTGGCGCGCTGGTACTGGTGGCGCTGGCGGTGATCTTCCTGCCGATGCTGTTTTCCCGTCAGGACGAGCAGCGTCAGGTGGCCGTCGAGGCCCCGGCTGCGCCTCAGCCTTCGGCCATGCCGCAAGTGCAAATGGACCCGGTCGCCGTGCCTGAGCCCCAGGCTTTGCCGCAAGAGCCTGTGCCAACGGACGCAGAGGTCGCTGAAGAAGCGGTGCCTGCTGCTCCGGCTGCTGCTCCGGCCGCCCCGGCACCGACCATCCCGGCGCAGATTGCCCGCCCGGCAACGCCGCCACCGGTGGCCAAGCCGATTCCGGCGCCGGCTCAGCCAATCGCCTCCACAACCAGCAAGCCTGACACCACGCAGAGCCGCGTCGATGCCAACGGTCTGTCGGTGAGCTGGTCGGTGCAACTGGCCAGTCTGTCGAGCCGCGCCAGCGCCGAAAGCCTGCAGAAGAACCTGCGCAGCCAGGGTTATAACGCCTACATTCGTTCGGCCGATGGCAAGAACCGGGTGTTCGTCGGTCCGCTGATCGAGCGTGCCGAGGCCGATCGTCTGCGTGATCTGCTGAGCCGTCAACAGAACCTCAAGGGCTTCGTTGTCCGTTTTCAGCCTGAACGTGGCTGAAATCTATCACCTCGATTGAAAAGCACTGACAATCGCAGCTTACCGACAGCCATGCGCTCTGCTAAAATGCGCCGCCTTATCCGTCTGTAGGCTGCACTGTGCCATTTACCTGGGTTGACTGGGCGATCGTTGCAATCATCGCCATCTCCGCATTGATCAGTCTGAGCCGCGGCTTCGTAAAGGAAGCGTTATCGCTGCTGACCTGGATCATCGCAGGAGCGGTTGCCTGGATGTTTGGTGGCTCACTGTCCGAGTACCTCGCCGGATACATCGAAACCCCATCGGCTCGCGTGATCGCGGGCTGTGCCATCATGTTTGTCGCCACACTGATCGTGGGCGCAATGATCAATTATCTTATCGGCGAGTTGGTTCGCGTCACCGGGTTGTCCGGGACCGATCGATTCCTCGGCATGGCCTTCGGCGCAGCGCGTGGCGTGTTGCTGGTGGTCGTGGCGGTCGGGCTGTTGAGCCTGGGGCCGGTACAGCAGGACGGGTGGTGGAAAGAATCACAGCTCGTGCCCAAGTTTCTATTGGTCGCCGACTGGTCCAAAAACCTGATACTCGGGTGGAGCAGTCAGTGGCTTGCCAGCGGAATCAGCGTACCCGCTGAGATTCCGTTCAAGGAGCAGCTCTTGCCGACGGCGAAAACGCCTCAGTGAGTGCTGTTCAGTTCAGATCCATTAAGTAGGGGTTGCGTCGCATGTGTGGCATCGTCGGTATCGTCGGTAAGTCGAACGTCAATCAGGCGCTGTATGACGCGCTAACCGTGCTCCAGCACCGCGGCCAGGACGCTGCCGGTATCGTGACCAGCCATGATGGCCGGTTGTTCCTGCGCAAGGATAACGGCCTGGTGCGTGATGTGTTCCAGCAGCGTCACATGCAGCGTCTGGTCGGCCACATGGGTATCGGCCACGTCCGTTACCCGACTGCCGGCAGCTCGACGTCGGCCGAAGCCCAGCCGTTCTACGTCAACTCGCCGTACGGCATCACCTTGGCGCACAACGGTAACCTGACCAACGTTGAACAGTTGGCCAAAGAGATCTACGAATCCGATCTGCGTCACGTCAACACCAGTTCCGACTCGGAAGTGCTGCTCAACGTGTTCGCCCACGAGCTGGCCCAGCGCGGCAAGCTGCAGCCGACCGAAGAAGACGTGTTCGCCGCCGTGACCGACGTGCACAACCGCTGCGTGGGTGGTTACGCCGTTGTGGCGATGGTCACCGGTTACGGCATCGTTGGTTTCCGCGACCCGCACGGCATTCGCCCGATCGTGTTCGGCCAGCGTCACACTGACGAAGGCGTCGAGTACATGATCGCCTCGGAAAGCGTTTCCCTGGACGTGCTCGGTTTCACCCTGATCCGCGATCTCGCGCCAGGCGAAGCGGTGTACATCACCGAAGATGGCAAGCTGCACACCCGTCAGTGCGCAACCAACCCGTCGCTGACCCCGTGCATTTTCGAACACGTCTACCTGGCGCGTCCGGACTCGATCATCGACGGCGTGTCGGTGTACAAGGCACGTCTGCGCATGGGCGAGAAGCTTGCCGAAAAGATCCTGCGCGAGCGCCCTGAGCACGACATCGACGTGGTCATCCCTATTCCGGACACCAGCCGTACTGCCGCGCTGGAGCTGGCCAATCACCTGGGTGTGAAATTCCGCGAAGGCTTCGTCAAGAACCGCTACATCGGTCGCACCTTCATCATGCCGGGCCAGGCGGCGCGCAAGAAGTCGGTACGCCAGAAGCTCAATGCCATCGAGCTGGAATTCCGTGGCAAGAACGTGATGCTGGTCGATGACTCGATCGTGCGCGGCACCACTTGCAAGCAGATCATCCAGATGGCCCGCGAAGCCGGCGCGAAAAACGTCTACTTCTGCTCGGCGGCACCTGCGGTGCGCTTCCCGAACGTCTACGGTATCGATATGCCGAGCGCTCACGAACTGATCGCGCACAACCGTTCGACCCAGGACGTGGCCGACCTGATCGGCGCTGACTGGCTGATCTATCAGGACCTGCCTGACTTGATCGAAGCGGTCGGTGGCGGCAAGATCAAGATCGAGCACTTCGATTGCGCGGTGTTCGACGGCAAGTACGTGACTGGTGACGTCGACGAGGCTTACCTGAACAAGATCGAACAGGCGCGCAACGATGCCTCGAAGGTCAAGACCCAGGCAGTCAGTGCGATCATCGATCTGTACAACAACTGAGTTTCCACCGGCCCTGAGGGGCCGGTTTTGTATCTGATATTTATTGTTCGTGAACAAAGGAGAGACAGCATGAGTCAGGAATGGGATGCCGGTCGGCTGGACAGCGACCTCGAAGGCGTAGCGTTCGATACCCTGGCCGTCCGTGCCGGTCAGCACCGCACGCCGGAAGGCGAACACGGTGATCCGATGTTCTTCACCTCCAGTTACGTGTTCCGCACCGCTGCCGATGCTGCGGCGCGCTTTGCCGGCGAAGTGCCGGGCAACGTCTATTCGCGTTATACCAACCCGACCGTGCGTGCGTTTGAAGAGCGCATCGCCGCGCTGGAAGGCGCCGAGCAGGCCGTCGCCACGGCCACCGGCATGGCCGCGATCATGGCGGTGGTGATGAGCCTGTGCAGTGCTGGCGATCATGTACTGGTATCGCGCAGCGTGTTCGGCTCGACCATCAGCCTGTTCGAGAAGTATTTCAAGCGCTTCGGTGTCGAAGTCGATTACGTCCCGCTGGCCGATCTGTCGGCCTGGGATGCGGCAATCAAATCCAACACCAAACTGCTTTTTGTCGAATCGCCGTCCAATCCGTTGGCCGAGCTGGTGGATATCGCTGCGCTGGCAGAAATCGCTCATGCCAAGGGCGCGCAACTGGTGGTCGACAACTGCTTCTGCACCCCGGCGTTGCAGCAGCCGCTGAAGCTCGGCGCAGACATTGTCGTGCACTCCGCGACCAAGTTCATCGACGGTCAGGGCCGCTGCATGGGCGGCGTTGTCGCCGGTCGCGGTGAGCAGATGAAAGAAGTGGTGGGTTTCCTGCGGACCGCCGGGCCGACCCTCAGCCCGTTCAACGCGTGGATCTTCCTCAAAGGCCTCGAGACCCTCAACCTGCGCATGAAAGCGCATTGCGCCAACGCTCAGGCGCTGGCCGAATGGCTGGAGCAGCAGGACGGCATCGAGAAGGTCCATTACGCCGGTCTGAAGAGCCATCCGCAGCACGAGTTGGCTCAGCGCCAGCAGAAGGGCTTCGGTGCGGTGGTGAGCTTCGAGGTCAAGGGCGGCAAAGAAGGCGCCTGGCGCTTTATCGATGCCACGCGGTTGATTTCGATCACCGCCAACCTTGGCGACAGCAAAACCACTATCACCCATCCAAGCACCACCTCCCACGGCCGTCTGGCGCCACAGGAGCGTGAAGCGGCAGGCATTCGTGACAGTCTGATCCGCGTTGCGGTCGGTCTGGAAGATGTGGCTGACCTGCAAGCTGATCTGGCGCGCGGTCTGGCGGCATTGTGATCGAGTTGTCCACACCGGCGGCCAATACCCATGGCCGCGTGGCGCTGGTCACCGGGGCTGCGCGCGGTATCGGCCTTGGAATTGCCGCCTGGCTGATCAGCGAAGGCTGGCAGGTGGTGCTGACCGATCTTGATCGGGTGCGTGGTTCGAAAGTGGCGAAGGTGCTCGGCGAGAACGCCTGGTTCATCGCCATGGACGTCGCCGACGAAAACCAGGTCGCGCTGGGCGTGGCCGAGGTATTGGGGCAGTTTGGTCGTCTTGATGCGCTGGTCTGCAACGCGGCGGTGGCCGATCCGCACAACATCACCCTGGAAAGCCTCGATCTGGCGTATTGGAATCGGGTGCTGGCGGTGAATCTGAGCGGGCCGATGTTACTGGCCAAGCACTGTGCGCCGTATCTGCGTGCGCACAACGGTTCGATCGTCAATCTGGCCTCGACCCGCGCGCGACAGTCGGAGGCGGACTCCGAGGCGTATGCGGCGAGCAAGGGCGGGCTGTTGGCGCTGACCCATGCGCTGGCAATCAGCCTTGGACCGGAAATCCGCGTGAACGCAGTCAGTCCTGGCTGGATTGATGCCCGTGATCCCTCGGTGCGTCGCGCCGAACCTTTGGCCGATGCCGATCATGCTCAGCATCCGGCGGGCAGGGTAGGGACTGTCGAGGACGTGGCGGCAATGGTGGCGTGGTTGCTGTCGAGGAATGCCGGGTTTGTCACCGGCCAGGAATTTGTCGTCGATGGCGGCATGACCAAGAAGATGATCTACGAGCAGTGAAAGGCAGCTTCGAGCTGCAAGCTGCAAGCTTCAAGTTAAAGCAAGACGCTGGTGTGCCTGTTTTAGGTGATCATCCTTTTCTTGAAGCTTGAAGCTTGAAGCTTGAAGCTTGAACCCCTTTTTGAAAAAAACTCCAATCCTGCTATTGACTTAGCTGCGCCACCTGCGTAAATTTCGCGGCCTCGGAGATGCAAACGGGTGATTAGCTCAGCTGGGAGAGCGTCTGCCTTACAAGCAGAATGTCGGCGGTTCGATCCCGTCATCACCCACCACTCCCGAGAAGCTTGCGCAAGCAAGAGAGTAGGCTGAAAGTGCCTGCACCGACGCGCAGCGGTAGTTCAGTCGGTTAGAATACCGGCCTGTCACGCCGGGGGTCGCGGGTTCGAGTCCCGTCCGCTGCGCCATATTTTACGAATCAGATTCATCTGATTCGCGATTGCCAGGCACCGAAGCCGGCAATCAAAACGAGTTACTTGAGCGCAAGCTCAAAGCGATACGCAGCGGTAGTTCAGTCGGTTAGAATACCGGCCTGTCACGCCGGGGGTCGCGGGTTCGAGTCCCGTCCGCTGCGCCATATCTGTTTCAAGGACCACTGAACGCCTTGAAGCGCCGAAACCAGCCATCGGCTGAGTCGGATCGATAGCAAAGACCCTGGTCGAAAGGCCGGGGTTTTTTGTGTCTGAAATTTGGCTATTCCCCTCTCGAACTCCTGCACAAATCCCCTGTAGGAGCTGCGGTACGCTGCGAACTTTTGATCCTGCTCTTAAAAAATCCAGATCAAAAGATCGCAGCCTCGTTTTACTCGACAGCTCCTACAAGAAAGCCTTCAAGACGCGTGCGGTGCCACGTCGCATTGATTTTTTGATTATTTAGTCAGGTTTTTGTAACTGGTTGTTTGCTGTGGGCGCAGAAACCTTTAAAGTTAACCTTTCGGTCAGCTTTGCACTGTCAATACAGCTCTTTGCTTCGCCAGAAAGAGCTTCTGCACGACTCGAGATCCCCAGTAGATAACCACAAGGGCGGACCTATAACCGCCCAGAGGATGATCCATGTCCAACCGTGAAATATCCCGGCGCTCGTTCCTCCAGGGCGGGCTGGTGGCGGGTGTGAGCGTTACGCTTACGCCGCTCAGCAGTCAGGCGCTGGCTGCCTTGATGGAAAACAGCGTCACCGTGCCGTCCGAGAAATGGCTCGGCAATAACGGCAAGGCGCGGCAACGCAACGATGCTCTGTCCAAGGTCTGCGGCAGCAAAGTGTTTGCCCGCGACATCCGCGCCAAGGACATGCCCGGCTGGCCTGAACAACAAGGCCACGCCATGCTGCTGAAAACCATCAAGGCCGACCGCATCTACGCAGGCTACGACCTGGCGTGGCTCGGCGCTGATCTGCAGCCGGACCGCATCGTTACCGCTGCCGACCTGGACAAGGACGGTATCCACTTCCCCGAAGAGCACGCGCCTGATCCATTGCTGCCAGAAGGCAAAGTGCCGATGTTCATCGGTCATCCGGTGGCGATCCTGATCTGGAACGACTTCGAGCGTTTCCGTCAGGCCAAGAATCAACTCAAATTCCATGACAAAGCGATTCGTTACGGCGCCAAAGTGCCGTTCTACGAAGGCGACCCCTACGGCAGCTTCCGCTACGTGCGAGTCGGCGGCGCGACTTCGGCGGACGAAGACGAATTCGCCAGCCTCAAGGATTCGATCCTGTTTCCGATGCTGAAGAACCGCCGTCCAGTGTGGAATGCATCGCCGAACCTTCATGGCAACCTCACCGAGCGCGGCCTGTTCTACGCCGACCGCATGAAGCAGGAAATCGACACGCCGCCAGACAACTGGCTGGTGTTCGATGAGCGCTACAAGACGCCGTCGATCGAACCGGCCGCCCTCGAGCCGGACAACGGCAACGGCTGGTACGACCCGAAAACCAAAACCCTGCATTTCGTCGTGGCGACGCAATGCCCGCTGGAAGTCGCGACCGAGACCGCGAAGATGATCGGGCCGTCGCGTTTCGGCCTGGCCAACCTGAACATGCACCCTGGCTACACCGTCGGGTATGGCTCCAAAGACCACAACATTTTCGTCTACTACGCAGCCCTGGCCGCGCTGTACGGCGCCGGTGTGCCGGTGCGTCTGGCCAACGACCGCTATGAGCAATTCCAGAGCGGCATCAAGCGTCACCCGTTCGACATCCGCTACCAGTTGGCCGTGGACAAGAACGACTACACCTTCAAGATTTTCCGTGCAGAAATGAGCGTCGACGGCGGCGGTCGGGTCAACTACAGCCCATCGGTGGCGGCGGTTGGCGCCACGGCTGCGCAGTCGATCTACTACATGCCGCAGAACGACCTGCAAGTCACCGCGTATCACTCGCGCGCGGTCGAGGCGGGTTCGATGCGCGGTTATGGCACCCTGCAAAGCATGGCGGCCACCGAAATGATGGTCGATGAGATCGCCAATCGCCTGGGTGTCGACGCTATCGACTTGCGCCGCAGGAATGCCCTGCGTTCCGGCATGAAAAACACCCAGGGCGCAGTCCCGGCCGGTGCACTGCGCCTGCACGAAATTCTCGACAAGGCCTCGGTGCACGAAGTCTGGAAAAACCGCGACGCGATCAAGCAACAACGTGAAGCGGCAGACCCGGATAACTGGTACGGCGTCGGTTTCGCCATCTGCCAGAAAGACTTCGGCACCGGCTCCGAAGCGCCGATGGCCAGCATCGAATTCACCGCTGACGGGCGCATCACCCTGCGCCACATCGGCATCGAAATCGGTACCGGCATGTCCACCTCGCAAGCCCTGGTCGTCGCCGATTTCCTCGGCAGCCCCGCGCATGAGGTGAAGACCGGCGAAACCGAATGGCAGGAAATGCAGCTGATCACCAGCGGCAACCCTTACATCATGAGCCAGGCCGAGCAGGACAATCTGCTGCGCAATCCGCGCTGGGTCGGCAAGCTGGCGTCGGCGTCCTCGGCGACCAACTCCGCCTATTACTTCAGCCATGCAACCCGGGAAGCGGCACGTGTGCTGTTCAACCACGGCTTGTGGCCGGCGGCACTGGAGATCTGGCGTCAGGGTCCGTATGGCGGTCAGGCCAACCCTTACGTGGTGCGCCGCGAAGATGCGCATTGGATCGACGGCAAGCTGACCGCCAACGGCATGCAGCCGCTGAGTTTCGAAGAGCTGGCCAAGCGCGCCCACGAGCGCGGTCTGGTTACAGGCGCCACGGTGCACGGTTTCAACCGCTGGAGCTGGGCCGAGGCTGAATACAGCATCGACGGCGTGCGCGAGCGCCTGCCGCTCGACGGTCTGGCGGTGAAATACGGCGATGGCGCGCCGCAAGCGAAGAAAGCGCAGATGAACAGCGCCGGTTTCCACCTGCTCGATCGGCAGAACGTCAACTACCCGGTAGTGCAGTTGAACAACGCTGCCGTGACCTATTACAGCCCGGTCGCGACGCTGGTCGAGTTGAAGGTCAATAAAGGCTCGGCGGAAGTCCAGGTGCTCAATCACCATTCGTGGATCGAGTGCGGTCGCGTGCTGGTTGAAGAGTTGGTCAAGGGTCAGCTTGAAGGCGGTATCGCCATGGGCATTGGCCATGCGCTGATGGAAGAAATGCCGTTGTACGAAGGCGGGCCGGGGGAGGGTGACTGGAACTTCAACCGTTACCGCCTGCCGATGGCGCGTCACGTTGCGGTGTGGAAGCAGACCGCGGAGATCCTGCCGCCGCTGTCGCCGAGCGATCCGTCCAAGGGCATCGCCGAAGTGGTGATGATCCCGATTGTCGGTGCCATCGGTAACGCCGTGGCGCACGCCATTGGTAAACGTGTTCGTGACTTGCCTATCACCGCTGCGCGCATCAAGGAGGCCCTCAATGGCTAACCGTCCGCTTCAACTGACCCTCAATGGTCAATCCGTCGGCCCGGTGGACATCCCTGATGACCTGCCGATGATCGACTACCTGCACGAATACAAAAACCTCACCGGCTCGCGGCTGGGCTGCGGTCAGGGGATCTGCCACGCCTGCGTGGTGATCGTCGATAACCCAGACGGTACCAGCGAAGAAGTGCGCACCTGCATCACCGGCGCGCACTACTTCGAGGGCAAGAAAGTCCGCACCATCGAAGGCCACGCCACTCGCGACGAGCAGGGTCAGGTCACCGAGCTCAATCCGATCCAGCAGCGCTTTGTCGACGAGTTCGCCTTCCAGTGCAGCTATTGCGCGCCAGGCTTCGTCAACGCCGCGACGGTGTTGGTCGAGAAGCTGCAGCGCCAGCCGATCGTCAAAAGTCAGCTGGAACAGGTGATCGAGGACAGCCTCGGCCATCACGTCTGCCGCTGCACCGGTTACGTGCGTTATTACAACGCCACGCGCAACGTGCTGACCGATCTTGGTCTGGTCAAGGAGGGTTGAGCATGAAGCGTTTACTGACCCGCTTGGCCCTCGCGGTCGGACTGGCTGCGCCGCTCATGGCGGCCCACGCCGACGATCAGATCAAGCGCGGCGAATACCTCGCCCGCGCCGCTGACTGCATGGCCTGCCACACCGCACCGGGTGGCGCGCCCTATGCCGGCGGCCTGCCGATCGTCTCGCCATTCGGCACGATCTACGGCACCAACATCACCCCGAGCAAAGAGCACGGCATCGGTCTGTACAGCGATGACGAGTTCTTCGCTGCGCTGACCGAAGGCAAGCGGCGCGACGGTGCGAATCTGTATCCAGCGATGCCGTACACCTCTTATCACCTGATGCCGCGCGCCGATTCCGATGCGATTCACGCGTATCTGAAAACCATCGAGCCGATCGAACGCGCCGCGCCGGTGACCAGCCTGAGCTTTCCGTTCAATGTGCGTCTGGGCCTGACTGGCTGGAACATGCTCTACGGCAAAGACGTCAAGCTTGAATCGGCGGAAGGCAAAAGTGCGGCGTGGAAGCGCGGCCAGTACATGGTCGACGTTCTCGGTCACTGCGGCGAATGCCATACGCCACGCGGCCTGCCCGGCGCGATGCAAATGGACAAGCGCATGACCGGCGGCATCCTCAACGGTTATCTGGCGCCAAGCCTGCTGGCCACCGACCTGGCCGCGCGCGGCTGGAATCAGCAGGATCTGAGCACGTTTCTCAAGCACGGCATGAGCGCGCAAGGGACGATGTTCAACGAGATGTTCCCGGTGTTTCACAACAGCACTCAGGGGCTGAGCGATACGGATCTGGCGGCAATGGCGACATTCCTGCTCGGCGAGCAACCGCCGCCAGCCAAAGAGCTCGTCGAGGTGCCGCTCGGCAAGCTCAGCCCGAGTGCTCAGCGCGGCCGTCAGGAATACCTGAACGTCTGCGCCGGTTGTCACGCGGCTGGCGGTGAAGGCAAACCGCACATCGCAGTGGCCATGCGTGGCAACACCACGTTGCGCCTGGAAGATCCGCGCAACCTGTTGCGAGTGATCGAGGATGGTATCGGCGAACAGAAGTTTTCCGGGTTCGAGCACATGCAGCCGATGCCGGGTTTTGCTGAAAAGCTCAGTCCTGAGCAATTGACCGATCTGCTCAACTATTTGCGTCAGGGTTGGGGCGGGCAGGGCGCTGAACTGGCGGTGAGCGAAGTGCAGAAGCTGCAAGCCGACGCGCCGAGCGTCGAGCACAAGGCCCACTGATATGCAGCATCTCGATCTGCAAGTGGTGCGTCGGGCGCTGGAATGGTCGGTGGCCGGGCAGCAAATCTGGCTGTGCACGGTGCTGGCCACTTACGGTTCGGCACCGCGCGCGCCGGGCTCGCTGCTCGCGGTGAGCGAAGGCGGGCAGTGGATCGGTTCGCTGTCGGGCGGTTGCGTCGAGGAGGACTTTCTTCAGCGCGTCGCCGAAGGTGCATTTCTCGAAGCAGTAAGCGTCGTGCGTTACGGCGAAGGCGATGATCCGCGCTCGCGGGTCAGCCTGCCTTGTGGCGGCATTCTCGATGTGTTGGTGGAGAAACTTGACGCCGACTGCGAGGTGCAGGCGCATCTGCGTGAACTGGAATCAGCGCTGCTGGGTCAACGTCGGCTGCTTCGCGAAGTCGATCTGGCCAGCGGTGCGCGCGTTCTGTTGGCTGATCGCGAGCAGGGTGCACGGATCGAGCGTGAGATTGATCGGGTGCGCATCCGTATTGGTGCAGCACAGCGTTTGTTGCTCGCTGGCTACTCCAGTGTGGCGCAGGCCTGTGCCGAGTTTGCTGTAGGGCTTGGCTTCGAAGTGATTCTCTGCGATCCGCGTGATGAAGTGCTTGAAGGTGTGGTGCTCAATGGCGTGGAGGTCCGTCGGCAGTTGCCTTCGGTGTTCATTGCCGACGGTGGCTGCCATCGCGACACAGCAGTCGTGGCGCTGACCCATGATCCGCGCATCGACGATCTGGCGATGATGGAAGCGGTGCGCACCGAGGCGTTTTACATCGGTGTGATGGGATCTCAGCAGACGTCGCAGAAACGCTTCGAGCGCTTACGCCGCATTGGTGGCTTGAGTGAGGCAGAGCTGGCGCGGATTCATGCGCCGATCGGCCTCAACCTTGGCAGCAAGACCCCGGCGGAAATTGCGCTGGCGGTGCTGGCGGATATCCTGCGGATTCGCAGCGGGATCGCTCGGGATCAGCTCTGATCCAAAGCCTTGCTGAATCTACTGTGGCGAGGGGATTTATCCCCGTTGGACTGCGCAGCAGTCCCCTCCTGCTCAAGAGAGGGGCGCTGCGCACCCCCGACGGGGATAAATCCCCTCGCCACAATGGTGTTTATAGGCCGTACTTATCCCGCAACCCGTAATACCAGGCGCCCAGCGCGGCAAACGGTGTGCGCAGCAACTGCCCGCCGGGGAACGGGTAGTGCGGCAGGTCGGCAAAGGCATCAAAACGCTCGGCCTGACCGCGCAACGCTTCGGCGAGGACCTTGCCCGCCAGGTGCGTGTAGGTGACGCCGTGACCGCTACAACCCTGCGAGTAATAGATGTTGTCGCCCAGGCGACCGACTTGCGGCAAGCGCGACAGGGTCAGCAGGAAGTTGCCGGTCCAGGCGTAGTCGATCTTCACATTCTTGAGTTGCGGGAACGCCTTGAGCATCTTGGGGCGAATGATCGCTTCGATGTTCGCCGGATCGCGAGCGCCGTAAACCACGCCGCCACCGAAGATCAAACGCTTGTCGGCGGTCAGGCGATAGTAGTCGAGGAGATAGTTGCAGTCCTCCACGCAATAATCCTGCGGCAACAGCGCCTTTGCCAGCTCATCGCCCAGCGGCTCGGTGGTGATCACCTGCGTACCGCACGGCATCGATTTGGCCGCCAGTTCCGGCACCAGATTGCCGAGGTAGGCGTTGCCGGCGACGATGATGAACCTGGCCCTGACCTTGCCCTGCGGCGTATGCACCACCGGACTGGCGCCGCGCTCGATGCGCACGGCAGGTGATTGCTCATAGATGGTGCCGCCGAGAGACTCGACTGCCGCCGCTTCACCGAGCGCCAGGTTCAGCGGATGGATGTGGCCGCCGCTCATATCGAGCATGCCACCGACGTATTGATCGCAACCCACCACTTCACGGATGCGGCGTTGATCCATCAATTCCAGCTGGGTGTGGCCGAAGCGTTCCCACAGGCGCTTTTGCGATTCCAGGTGACCCATTTGTCTGGCGGAAAGGGCGGCGAATACACCGCCGTCTTTCAGGTCGCACTGGATGTTGTATCTGGCCACGCGCTCGCGAATGATCCGGCCGCCTTCAAAGGCCATTTCACCGAGCAATTGCGCTTGCTTGGGGCCGACGGTGCGTTCGATGACATCAATGTCACGGCTGTAGCTATTGACGATCTGTCCACCGTTTCGCCCCGAAGCGCCGAAACCGACTTTCGCCGCTTCCAGCACGGTTACGCGAAAACCGTTCTCCAACAGAAACAGGGCGGACGACAGCCCGGTATACCCGGCGCCGATCACACAGACGTCCGTCTCCACATCATCCTGCAGCACAGGGCGTGGTGGTACGGCATTGGCCGACGCAGCGTAATAAGACTCTGGGTATTGGGTGTTCGCCATCCTGCTGCCTCTGTTTAATATATTTTACGAGTGCGTCGATCCTACCCGAGTTGAAAAACCTCCGCCAGCCACCGGAAAATCTTCGTCGCTGAGGCGAAATTAAATATTTTGCATATTCATAGGGTTAGGTGAAAAAAAGGTGTTGACACCCCTCCGGAATTCCGTAGAATGCCGCCTCACAGCAGGCACGTAGCTCAGTTGGTTAGAGCACCACCTTGACATGGTGGGGGTCGTTGGTTCGAGTCCAATCGCGCCTACCAAACAAAATCCGCTCTGCTGGGCGGTCTGGAAGGGCTCACCGAAAGGTGGGCCCTTTTTTGTTGTCTGATGTTTGGGCAAACTTCAAGCAGGCGACCACCGAACACATCTTCCGCTCAGTGCGTTCCTTTTTCATTTGCAGCAAACGGCATGGAACAGCCCTTCATACGTCGTCAGAAGGTCGACTGGCTGAGATGATAATTTGATCGGTTCGGTGGGGTGGGGCTTAGATAGCGGCGGCGTACTTGGCGAAGCCCATGGCGCGGAAAATGGCGATGGCTCCGGTTTCGTCTGGCTGTTGATTTTGGCGAATGGCTGATCAGATTGGGCCTGATCAGCCATTCCGGGCAGTCACTCGAGCAAACTGTGCTGATTCATGTCACGCCGGGGTGGATTTGCGAGCAGATTCAGGAAGGTCCTTGAGGCTGCGGCTGATTCAGTCCACCTAGAGTTTGCGAGCTCTCGATGTCACAAGCTTTAGCGCGGGCGCGGTCAGTCATGAATGTGTAGTTGCCTGACGAAGGCGTAGCCTTGGCCAATTCGCCAAGAGCCAGATCAGGGGCGTTATAGAATCCGCTCTGACTCAGCGCCTGATTGGTGCAATCGAATTGAAAGCCGCGATAGGAAACGAAATCCTGACTGACCCGCTTCACTATCACGGTGCGGATCGGCATGTCGCCATCAACACTCACGATAGAGTAGGCCGCGTAGTAATCGTCCTGTGCAGCAATTGCACTGGCGGAGAAAGCGAAGATGGAAAGTAGAGGCCATACAGCAGCGGTAATGCGTCCCACGAATTCTTCCTTGACCTGATTTTCGATCTGTTTCTGTTCAGGTGGATATTCTACGGGAAAAATATTTTCTGAAGCATAAAACTGAAACAATTTTCTGTTGTCCCCGGGGGGGTGATTGCATTCGACTCCGGCTTTCATCGGCTGGCAGACGGTTGTTTTTCTGATTTTTCGTTAAAAAAATGTGGCTAATGAAAGACTTACAGATTTTTTTCTCCAACCGGTTATCGAAAAAGCCTTGTTGGTGGTTGTGAACTTAAGTAACATCTGCCTCGCGTTCACCACCACGGTTTATGCATTTTTAAATCCCAAGCTTCCATCAGCTGCTTGGGATTTTTTTTGCCTGCGATTTGGCATTTGGCAATCCGTCGCTCCACCACCTCCGAGCGAGGCGCCGTTTTTTCGACTACTAATGACTGGCCGATTTTCGACTCTTTATAGAGGAGCGCGTCGATGCTGAGTCAGTGGATTCTTGCGGCGATTCACCTGTTTGCGTTTGCCTTGGCCTTTTGGGCAGTGCTGGCGCGTGGCAGAGCGTCCAGCCTATTTGCGTCGGGTACGGGAGCGGCCAAGCGCGTTCTGCTCGCCGATAACCTGTGGGGGCTTTCGGCGTTGACGCTGCTGGTCACCGGAGCGATGCGTGCGTTTGGCGGGTACGAGAAAAGGCGAAATTCTCCGCGCTCTATCGGAAACGTCCGACAGCCAGCTCCAGAAGTGAAAGGTAATATCGGCGCAAGAAAAGAGGGAAGGGGCAAGTGAAAGGAGTCAGCATGCTTCAGGCGCCGTGCCCAGCGGGGTGAAATGCGGATGGCTAAACGGCGCGTGAATCTTTAGCCAGTCTTGCGCGACGGCAATAGGACTGGCTACGTAATGCAGAGTGGCTCAGGGCGTTTGCGGCTTGTCCGGAGCGGTCAGGCCGGCCTGGATGCGTTGATAAATTTCTTCACGGTGCACTGCCACGTTTTTCGGAGCGTTGATGCCGATGCGGACCTGTTGGCCGCTGACTCCGAGGATGGTGATCGTGATGTCATCACCAATGTTTATGCTTTCACCGACTTTGCGGGTGAGTATCAGCATGGTCTTCTCCTTGATTGCTTTGTAGGGCACCTGATTCAGACAGTGCAGAGGTCGGTGGTATCTATAGATTAGTGCGAAGTCTCACGGTTTGGGTGCCTCTTTCTGACGCGCAGAAGCGGCATTAATTCCCAGGGCGTAACTATACAGAGGCTGCAATCATCATTCTCGTTGTTTTGTGCCCATTTTGCGGGGCTCGCGAAGTATTTTTGAATGCTAAGATCCCCGCTTTGTGAATTCCGAGGAAAGCGTTGTGCGCAAATTGGTTTGGCTGGTAGCGGCACTGGCATTGGCAGGCTGCGGTGAAGGCAGGAATGTAGATGCGCCGAAGCCTGAGACGAAGGTCGCGGCAGCGCCGGCGGCCGCCGCGCCACAGTGGGATCTGGAAGTGCGTGGCGAAACTCCGCAGGCAGTCAGTGACCTGAGCGGCTGGTTGATCGAGCATGCTTTCGTTCCGACGGTCGTCAAGGACGGCAGCGGTAAAACACGAATTTTGATCGGTCCGTTCAATTCCCAGGCTGACGCCGAGGCGCGAAAGGTGCAGGTCGATGCAGCGCTGGTAAAAGCCAAGAAACAAAATATCGAATCGGTGGTGATCGAGCATCCGCTCACGCCATAAGCGAAGCGCCTTCAAAACAGGTTGAAGAGACATGAAAAAGGCCTCGAGCATAACGCTCGAGGCATTTTTTATTTATGCTGCAATCAGCCGCAGGCTTTCAGATTCACCGAGCCGACAAACTCGTTGCCACGCCCCATCACGCACGCCACGCTTTGGTTGCGCTGACGCTCCCAGTCCTGCACCGGATAGGTCTTGTCCCACGCCTCGTACAACTGCCGATCCTGTTTGGACAGGCGCAGTCCGTATTGTTTGCTCATATAAAAATATGTGCGGGCGATCATGCCGCGAATCGAAGGGCGGGGCATGACCTTCTTCGCCTTGAAGTCGACCTGCGTCAGGCAGGAACCGTACTGACCGGACTGCACCGGCAACCAGCCGTAGCTGAAGTTGCTGCGGTCACCGTTGACTTCACCGATGCTCGGTACCAGGTTATGCAAGTCAGCTTCGGCCTTTTGATACACCGGGTCGTAGCGTGTGCAATTCTTGCGTCCGCCTTGCTGCCAGCACTGTCGCTGATGTCCGATCTGCCACGCCGGCACGATGTGCTCCCACTCGATTCTCGACGCACGCTTGGCGTTTTTGCGCGGCACATAACCACAAGCCTTCAGATCGACTTTGTTGCCGGTGTACTTGCAGCCGCAGTAAAACTCGGTGGACTGCGGCGCGTAGAGTTTCCACGCGGCTTTCTTGGCTTCGGAAAAGGTTCGTGGCGCGCCAGCCTGGGCGCCCACAGCGAAAATCAACAACAGCAAAGCAATACACCGGACACTCATTGAATCAATCTTCCTTCGGCACAACCCAAAAAATCTGCACGCCACCGTCATCGCGATAAGCGAGGGTAACGTTGTCGTTCTCGTCGATTTCCTCAAGCAGGCGCTCCCAGTCATCCATCGGCTCATCCGGCAAACGGAAAATAAGTGCGGCTTTGGCTTTTTGTGCGGTGGGGGAATTGATGATTTTCTGAACGCGCATACCCATGCGTTCGTAAGCGTCAGGAGCAGCAGGAGAGGTGGCCACGAGGTTATCCTTATTAAGCTGTACGTGCATACAGTATTTAACTGTAAGCGATTTCGCAACTGCTTAAAATTCAAGAAAATCCTCTGACAGCGGGTTTCTGATTTTGGTGTAAGGCTTGTCGAGATTTGTGTGGGAAAAATGCTTGAGGGTTGTAAGCGAGGCACCACCTGCCAAGTTGGCAAGTGGTGCGCAATTGCCCGATCGAGTAGTGATCAGGCGAAGGTCAATCAGTATTCCCAGAACATCCGTTGCAGTTCTTTGCTGTCGTTGGTCTTGGTCAGCGCGACCATCGCCAGGATGCGGGCTTTTTGCGGGTTCAGATCGTGAGCGACAACCCAGTCGTATTTGTCGTCAGGCTGTTCGGCGTTACGCAGGACAAAACCTCCGGCGTTGACGTGGGACGAGCGAATGATCTGCACGCCATCCTTGCGCAACGCTTGCAGCGATGGAACCACGCGGGACGATACCGAACCGTTGCCGGTGCCGGCGTGGATGATCGCTTTGGCGCCGGCTTGGGCCAGTGCCTTGTAGGCGGTATCGCTGACGTTACCGTAGGAGTAGGCAATTTCTACGTCAGGCAGGCTCTTGATGTCCTTGATGTCGAATTCCGAATCCATGGTGTGACGCTTGGCTGGCAGGCGGAACCAGTAGGATTTGCCTTCGACAACCATGCCCAGTGGACCCCAGGCGCTTTTGAACGCTTCGGTCTTGATGTTGATCATTTTGCTGACGTCGCGACCGGACTGGATCTCGTCGTTCATGGTGACCAGCACACCTTTGCCGCGTGCTTCTTTGCTGCTCGCCACGGCGACGGCGTTGTACAGGTTGAGCATGCCGTCTGCCGACATGGCAGTGCCCGGACGCATCGAACCTACGACGATGATCGGCTTGTCGGTCTTCTCGACCAGGTTCAGGAAGTAAGCGGTTTCTTCGAGGGTGTCGGTGCCGTGGGTGATAACGATGCCGTCAACGTCCTTGCTGTCAGCCAGTTCGGAAACGCGACGACCCAATTGCAGCAGGTTGTCGTTGGTAATGCTTTCCGAAGCGATCTGCATGACTTGTTCGCCACGCACGTTAGCCAGTTTGCTCAACTCGGGGATGCCGGCGATAAGTTGTTCGATACCGACTTTTGCTGCCTGATACGTGGCGCTGTTGGCCGCACTGGCGCCGGCGCCAGCGATGGTGCCACCTGTGGCGAGGACGACGACGTTGGCCAGTTTCGTCTGGGTTTCGGCTTCTTTTGCCTGAAGGGCAGTAGGCAGGAGCAGGAGGAGGGCCAATGCGCCCGGAATCAAAGTATTGAAAGCAGATTTCATTATTTTTCTCTCTAGTCGTGAGACGGTGCTGATGCAGGTTCATCTAGATGCGCCCCAAGCCGATCTGAATGCTCGAGGTGCAAGGAGGGGAGCAGGATTCATACCATGCGTAATGTGCTGGCGGAAAATGTTTAAGCCGATGATTTAAATCAATATTTGTCGATAGTCGAAGTATTGTTTCCGCCTTGCCCATCCGGGATTCCGAACGACAGGCGGATTCTCGTTCGGCTCACCGATGGCGATTTTTTGAAATGCCGGCCCGTGACAAATCCCCGCTAAAGAAATGTGCTTTCAGGCCGATGCGTCCTCAAGGAAACCAAATCTTAGGAGTTCACATGTCATTGACGGTCGGTTTTGCCAATCCCGCTGCAGTCACCATCGGCGGTAAAACTGCAGCGACTATCAACACCCTGAACGACGCGACCAATGAGGCATCGGCGCAGGCGCTGGGTACCGAGAAGACTGAGAAGAATCAGGTCAGAACCGGTGGTGGTCCTGTGCAGGAAAACAGTGAAACGGAGGCTGACAGCAATCTCAGCATCACCGTCAAGACGTTGCTCAAGCGGATGAAGGAATTGCAAAAGCAACTCCAGGAGCAGCAACAGCAACTGGCTGCCGCTCAGGCTGCTAGCTATCCGACGCCTGAAGCGAAAACCCAGGCAGTAATGTCGATCCAGGGCCAGATTGCGCAAACCAGCGCGGCACTGGCGGAAGTAGCGGGTGCATTGGTCAAGGAAATGTCGAAAAGCGCTACCAGCGGGGGCTTGGTCAACACGACCGCCTGAAGCGTCAGATGGCCAGCTCAGCGATTCGGCCTACAACAAAAGACGATTTCTGATTGTTGACAAATGTCGGCGGTATTCTCATAGTCCGGTCTACGCAAACGTTTGCGCGGCTTGGAAGGGCCTCTGGTCCCGAAGCCGTGACGTAGCTTACGTCAGCGCAAACGTTGCTCACAATAATCATAAGATCGGAGTGAACCCATGAAGCTGCCATTCGCCGCACGTCTTCTTGCTGTCGCTATGCTGGCTGCCACAGCCGCCGCACTACCTGTCTCCTCGGCGTTCGCCGAATCTGCAGAAAAGCCCAAAGTCGCGCTGGTCATGAAATCTTTGGCCAACGAATTCTTCCTGACCATGGAAGACGGCGCCAAGGCCTACCAGAAAGAACACTCCGCCGATTTCGATCTGATCTCCAACGGCATCAAGGACGAAACCGACACCGCTGGCCAGACTCGCATCGTCGAACAGATGATTCTGGCCAAGGTGAATGCGCTGGTGATCGCGCCTTCTGACTCCAAGGCCATGGTGCCAGTGATCAAGAAGGCCGTAGACGCCGGTATCACGGTGATCAACATCGATAACCAGCTCGATCCTGCCGTGGTCAAAAGCAAAAACATCAACGTGCCTTTCGTAGGTCCGGACAACCGCAAGGGCGCACGTCTGGTGGGCGAATACCTGGCCAAGCAACTGAAGGCGGGCGACGAGGTCGGCATCATCGAAGGCGTGTCCACCACCACCAACGCGCAGGCACGTACGGCCGGCTTCAAGGACGCGATGGAAGCCGCACAGATCAAAGTGGTCTCGCTGCAATCCGGTGACTGGGAAATCGACAAGGGCAACAAGGTTGCCGCTTCGATCCTCAGTGAATACCCCGATGTCAAAGCACTGCTGGCTGGTAACGACAGCATGGCGGTCGGCGCCGTTTCCGCAGTCCGTGCCGCTGGCAAGGCAGGGCAGGTGAAAGTCGTCGGTTACGACAACATCAATGCCATCAAGCCAATGCTCAAGGACGGTCGTGTGCTGGCCACTGCTGACCAGTTTGCTGCAAAGCAGGCCGTGTTCGGCATCGAAACCGCGCTGAAAATCATCAAGGGCGAGAAAGTCGACAGCGGTGCCAACGGCGTGATCGAAACACCGGTCGAGCTGGTCACCCAGTAAGTCATCTGGCGACACAACGGCGCTCGTCCGTCCGGGCGAGCGCATGGAGATTTCTATGTCAGTTTCCGCCCCGAACGCTGTCCTCTCGGTCAGCGGTATCGGCAAGACCTATGCGCAACCGGTGCTCACCGGCATCGATCTGACGCTGATGCGCGGTGAAGTACTGGCGCTGACCGGCGAAAATGGTGCCGGCAAAAGTACCCTGTCGAAGATCATTGGTGGTCTGGTCACACCCACTACCGGCCAGATGCAATTCCACGGCAAGGACTACCGTCCGGGCAGCCGTACCCAGGCTGAAGAGCTTGGCGTGCGCATGGTCATGCAAGAACTCAATCTGTTGCCGACGCTGTCGGTGGCGGAAAACCTGTTTCTGGATAATCTGCCGAGCAGCGCGGGCTGGATCAGTCGCAAGCAATTGCGCAAGGCGGCGATCGAAGCCATGGCGCAAGTCGGCCTCGACGCGATCGACCCGGATACGCTGGTCGGCGAGTTGGGCATCGGTCATCAGCAAATGGTCGAAATCGCGCGCAACCTGATCGGCGATTGCCACGTATTGATCCTCGATGAGCCGACCGCGATGCTCACGGCGCGCGAAGTCGAAATGCTCTTCGAGCAGATCACGCGACTGCAGGCTCGCGGCGTTTCCATCATTTATATCTCTCACCGCCTCGAAGAACTGGCGCGTGTGGCGCAACGCATTGCTGTGCTGCGTGACGGCAATCTGGTCTGCGTCGAGCCGATGGCCAACTACAACAGCGAGCAACTGGTCACCTTGATGGTCGGTCGCGAACTGGGCGAACACATCGACATGGGGCCGCGCAAGATCGGCGCTCCGGCGCTGACGGTCAACGGCCTGACGCGTTCTGACAAGGTCCGCGATGTTTCCTTCGAGGTGCGCGCCGGCGAGATTTACGGCATTTCCGGATTGATCGGGGCAGGGCGCACGGAGTTGCTGCGGCTGATCTTCGGTGCCGATGTTGCCGACAGCGGCACCATCGCGCTCGGCTCGCCGGCCAAGGTTGTGAGTGTTCGCTCGCCTGTCGATGCGGTACGCAACGGCATTGCGCTGATCACCGAGGATCGCAAGGGCGAAGGGCTGCTGCTCAGTCAGTCGATCAGCGCCAACATCGCCTTGGGCAACATGCCGGAAATCTCCAGTGGCGGTTTCGTCAACAACGGCGACGAAATTTCCTTGGCGCAACGTCAGATCGAGGCCATGCGCATCCGCAGCTCGAGCCCTACGCAGTTGGTTTCGGAGCTGTCCGGCGGCAATCAGCAGAAGGTCGTGATCGGTCGTTGGCTGGAGCGCGACTGTTCAGTGCTGCTGTTCGACGAGCCCACTCGCGGAATTGATGTCGGTGCCAAGTTCGACATTTACGGTCTGCTCGGCGAGCTGACCCGTCAGGGCAAGGCGCTGGTGGTGGTGTCCAGCGACTTGCGCGAATTGATGCTGATCTGTGATCGGATCGGCGTGCTCTCGGCGGGGCGGCTGATCGACACCTTCGAGCGCGACAGCTGGACCCAGGATGATTTGCTTGCCGCCGCTTTCGCCGGCTACCAGAAACGTGATGCGTTGCTCAATGAAGCAGCGCCTAGGGATCTCCCATGAAAACTGCATCTTCTGCCAGTAAACGTAGTGGCAATTTCTTCGGCCTGGGTACTTATCTGGGCCTGGCCGGTGCCTTGCTGGCGATGATTGCGCTGTTCTCGGTCCTGAGCAGCCATTTTCTCTCGTACAACACTTTCAGCACCCTGGCCAACCAGATTCCCGACCTGATGGTGCTGGCGGTAGGCATGACCTTTGTGCTGATCATCGGCGGTATTGATTTGTCCGTCGGCTCGGTGCTGGCGCTGGCCGCATCGACGGTCAGCGTTGCGATTCTCGGCTGGGGCTGGAGCGTTCTGCCGGCTGCGCTGCTCGGCATGGCCGTGGCGGCTCTGGCCGGGACCATCACTGGCTCGATCACCGTGGCCTGGCGGATTCCGTCGTTCATCGTCTCCCTCGGCGTGCTGGAAATGGCCCGCGGTGTGGCATATCAGATGACCGGGTCGCGTACTGCGTACATTGGCGATGCGTTCGCCTGGCTGTCGAATCCGATCGCGTTCGGCATTTCCCCGTCGTTCATCATCGCTTTGCTGGTGATCTTCATTGCGCAGGCGGTTCTGACCCGCACGGTTTTTGGTCGTTATCTGATCGGCATCGGCACCAACGAAGAGGCCGTGCGTCTGGCCGGGATCAATCCCAAGCCCTACAAGATTCTGGTGTTCAGCTTGATGGGGCTGCTGGCAGGTATCGCTGCGCTGTTTCAGATTTCCCGTCTGGAAGCCGCGGACCCGAACGCAGGTTCCGGACTGGAACTGCAAGTGATCGCGGCCGTGGTTATCGGCGGCACCAGCCTGATGGGCGGGCGCGGTTCGGTGATCAGCACTTTCTTTGGTGTGTTGATCATTTCCGTACTCGCGGCCGGTCTCGCGCAGATTGGTGCGACGGAGCCGACCAAGCGCATCATCACCGGCGCGGTAATCGTTATCGCTGTGGTGCTCGACACCTATCGCAGTCAACGCGCCAGTCGCCGGGGCTGAACCATGGCAACGATCAAGGATGTAGCGGCGCTCGCGGGCATTTCCTACACGACCGTGTCCCACGTGGTGAACAACACCCGTCCGGTCAGTCAGGAAGTGCGGCGTAAAGTCGAGGCGGCGATCAAAAGTCTCGACTATGTACCCAGTGCCGTGGCGCGCTCGCTGAAAGCTAAGACCACCGCGACCATCGGCTTGCTGGTGCCGAACAGTCTCAACCCATACTTCGCCGAACTGGCGCGGGGAATCGAGGATTACTGCGAGCGCAACGGATATTGCGTGATCCTCTGTAACTCCGACGACAACCCGGACAAGCAGCGCAGCTATTTGCGTGTGTTGCTGGAAAAGCGCATCGACGGTTTGATCGTCGCCTCTGCTGGCGGTGACAGTGGTCTGGCGCAAGGGCTGGCAGGCGTGAAGACGCCGATGGTCATCGTCGACCGGGGCCTGGAAGGTGTGAATGCCGATCTGGTGCGCATCGACCACGAATACGGCGCTTATCTGGCAACCCGCCACCTGCTCGAGTTGGGGCATCGCGACATCGCCACGATCGGCGGTCCAGCCAGTACCAGCGTGGCGCAAATGCGTCAGGCCGGTTATTGCCGAGCGCTGCAAGAGGCGGGAATCGAGGTGCGCGAAGAGCGCATGCTGGAAAGCGACTTCACCAGCACCGGCGGTTACAACGCCGCGGCCCGGCTGCTTGAAAGCAATCCGCCCAGTGCGATTTTTGCCGGCAACGACATGATTGGCATCGGTGTGCTGCGTGCGGCGGCTGAACGGAATGTTCGGGTGCCGGCCGAGCTGTCGGTGATCGGCTTCGATGACATTCAGATGAGTCGTTATGTCTATCCGGCGTTGACCACGGTCGGCCAGTCGATCCTGCAACTGGGCGAGATGGCCGCCGAAGTGCTGTTGCGCAGAATTGCTGCGCCGGACTCGGGCACCGATCAACGCATCGTGACCCCGAGTATTGTCCTGCGCGAATCGACCGCGCCGCTGTCCGGCGTGTTTACCGAATATCGCTGAAACCGAATTGATGAGTAGTGATGTATGCCAGCAAATGTAGTGGTAATAGGCAGCCTGAACATGGACCTGGTCACCCGGGCGCCACGACTGCCGCGCGGCGGTGAAACGCTGATTGGTCATTCCTTTGCCACGGTGTCGGGCGGCAAGGGCGCCAATCAGGCGGTTGCGGCTGCTCGTCTGGGTGCGCAGGTGGCGATGATCGGCTGCGTGGGCCATGACGACTACGGCGTGCGATTACGCGATGCCTTGCTCGCCGAGGATATCGACTGCCAGGCTGTCAGTGTCGTAGAGGATTCCAGTGGCGTCGCGCTGATTGTGGTGGATGACAACAGCCAGAACGCCATCGTGATTGTCGCTGGTGCCAACGGCGCGATGACGCCGGCGGTAATCGAGCGCTTTGACGCGATTTTGCAGGCCGCCGATGTAGTGATCTGTCAGCTCGAGATTCCCGATGCGACGGTCGGGCATGCGCTCAAGCGTGCACGTGAACTGGGCAAAACCGTGATTCTTAACCCGGCGCCAGTCAGTCGCCCTTTGCCGGCAGACTGGTTTGCCGCGATCGACTACCTGATTCCCAACGAGAGCGAAGCTGCAGCGTTGAGCGGTTTGGCTGTCGACTCGCTGCAGTCGGCAGAAACGGCTGCCAGCCAATTGATCGCCATGGGTGCCGGTAAAGTCATCGTCACCTTGGGCGCGCAGGGTTCGTTGTTCGCCAATGGCAAGGGCTTCGAACATTTCCCCGCGCCGACCGTAAAGGCAGTGGATACCACCGCGGCGGGTGACACCTTTGTCGGCGGTTTCGCCGCAGCGCTGGCCAGTGGCAAATCCGAGGCAGAGGCGATTCGCTACGGTCAGATCGCCGCTGCATTGTCGGTTACCCGTGCAGGTGCGCAACCGTCCATTCCAACCATGTCCGAAGTACAGGCGTTCAGACCCGCATGAAAAAGACTCCATTACTCAACGTCGCGCTGTCGCGACTGATCGCTTCTCTTGGTCACGGTGACATGGTCGTGATTAGCGACGCCGGTTTGCCTGTGCCGCCGGGTGTCGAATTGATCGATCTGGCGCTGACCCATGGCATCCCTGATTTTGTCAGCACGCTGAAAGTCGTGCTCAGCGAGATGCAGGTGGAAAGCCATGTGCTGGCCAAGGAGATTTTCGACAAGCAACCGACGGCACTGGGCGATCTGAATGCTTTGAACGAAGAGGGAGCGCTGGGCCGTAGGGATCTGCTCACTCATGAGCAGTTCAAGGTGCTTAGCCGACAGGCCAGGGCGATCATTCGTACAGGAGAATGTCAGCCGTACTGCAACATCGTTCTGGTCGCCGGGGTTACATTCTGATTTCCGATCTCACCTGCACAAGGAATGCGCTATGCAACGCTATGCTGAAAAACTCCATCAACTGCTTCGGGGTCTGCTGCTTTTGTCTGTGATTACTGCGACCGGCGCTCAGGCGGCGGAAAAGATCGACCTGATCATCGACACCGATCCAGGCGCTGACGACGTGGTCGCCTTGCTCTTTGCCCTGGCTTCGCCGGATGAATTGAATATCCGTGCCTTGACCACCGTCGCGGGCAATGTGCGCCTGGACAAGACCTCGCGCAACGCGCGGCTGGCTCGCGAATGGGCAGGGCGCGAAGACGTGCCGGTTTACGCTGGCGCACCGAGGCCGCTGATGCGCACGCCGATCTACGCCGAGAATATTCATGGCAAGGAAGGCCTGTCGGGCGTGACGGTTCACGAACCGAAGAAAGGCCTGGCGAAAGGCAATGCGGTCAATTATCTGATCGACACCCTTAAATCCGCCAAACCGCACAGCATCACTATCGCCATGCTCGGCCCGCAGACCAACTTGGCTCTGGCGTTGATCCAGGAACCGGAAATCGTTCAGGGCATCAAGGAAGTGGTGATCATGGGCGGGGCGCATTTCAACGGTGGCAACATTACCCCCGTCGCTGAATTCAACCTGTTCGCTGATCCTCAGGCGGCTGAGGTGGTGCTCAAGAGCGGGGTGAAACTCACCTATCTGCCGCTGGACGTGACCCACAAGATCCTGACCAGCGATGCACGCCTGAAGCAGATCGCCGCGCTGAACAACAATGCGAGCAAAATCGTCGGCGACATTCTCAACGAATACATCAAGGGCGATATGGAGCACTACGGCATTCCCGGCGGCCCGGTGCATGACGCGACCGTTGTGGCATACCTGCTCAAGCCTGAGCTGTTCACCGGCCGTGCGGTCAACGTCGTGGTGGATAGCCGTGAAGGACCGACATTCGGCCAGACCATCGTTGACTGGTACGACGGTTTGAAAGCACCGAAGAACGCGTTCTGGGTCGAAAATGGCGATGCCCAGGGATTCTTTGACCTGCTGACCGAGCGCTTGAAGCGTCTGAAATAAGTCGTAAACCCGCAGGCTGTTGTCTGCGGGGTTTCACTGTGCCTGTTCGGCCTGACCGATCGGATAGCGTTCGAATACCTGATTGATGAAATGTTGCGCCGCTTCTATCCCCAACTCCTTGACCAGTAGATCGATGCCGATCAGCGCCAGTTCTTCCGTCGTGCCGGGGCTGTAAGAGCTGTGTCCTTCGGCCCATTTGGCGTTGATGGCGGCGTCGATGCTTACACTGGTCATGAGGAGGCTCGAAAGGTCAGGATGTCTGTTTTTCGAGTTAACCATTTTGCGCGGCGTTTGGCACTGCGACTTAGGCATGAGCGGAGTGCTATGCGACACTTGGTCTTTTCCGGCTTGCCAAGGACCCTGTTGTGCAGATCGATCTGAATAGCCCTGACGGCCTCACACTCGAAGCAGTGCGCCAATTGCTCGCCTCGGCCAGTGACGACGTACACAACCAATTGCGCGTGACCAAAGACGGCATCGCCTATCTGTCCACCGTGACCGGTGGGCAGGATATCGACGGTCTTCTTTTTCGCCTGGAAACCTGGGCAAAGGGCTCCGGCTATGTGGGTAACGTCGCAGCCAGCGATGAAGTCTGGGTGATGCAGATTTACAACGCGCTCAAGGACAACTGGCCGAATCCGCCGTATGACTACATTGACGTTTATTGAGCGTCGTTAATATTCAGTCACGATTGTTTGCTGAGTCGCCGCGCGCAGCTCAGGCACACTCGGCATTTTTCCGCTCGTGGGGCAGGGCATGGCTTGAGCCTTGAAACCAAACGCCGCATTGGCGGTCGCACGATCTCTGCTTAAACATTTGAAAACAAGGAGGCTTCATGCCTTTGAAGTTCGCGACACTGGGTGCACTTATGGCCGCTGCGCTATTGGCTGGTTGCAGCACAACCTCCAGCGATTCGGCAAAGGAACCCGTGGCGGCTGAATCGGGAAGCAGCCGCTGCGAAGCATCGGCAGCGCAATTCGCCATCGGCAAGAAGGCATCCCCTGAATTGCTGGATCAGGCACGTGCCAAGGCTGGGGCGCAAAATGCGCGCTTCCTCAAGCCAAACGACATGATCACCCTGGAATACCGCTCCGATCGCCTGAACCTCAATACCGACAACAACCTGGTGGTTACCCGCGTCAACTGCGGCTGAGCACTTTGTCCAAGACATAAAAAACCCCGTCACCAGGACGGGGTTTTTTTAGTGCGCCGAGAAATTACTCTGGGCGAACCTGTGCAGCTTGCATACCCTTTTGGCCTTTCTCAGCCACGAAAGAGACGGTCTGGCCTTCTTTCAGGCTTTTGAAACCGTCGGATTCGATAGCTTTGAAGTGTACGAACAGGTCGTCACCGCCACCTTGAGGAGTGATGAAGCCGAAGCCTTTTTCATCGTTGAACCATTTAACGGTGCCGGTTTGGCGATTAGACATGGTGTATCTCCAAGAAACATATATTTTCAGTAGTACTGTGCTGCTCAGGCCAACTGGGCACACCCGGGTATCATAGTCGAAATGTTCGCTTTGGGAGCCCCCCGGACGTGCTGTTTGCCAATCAGTCGTGTTTTCTTTACCACCCGTTTCTGCTGAAAGCCCCGGATTGAAAGGCTTTCAGCGAAACGTAAAGACGATAAAAAAACCTGTAAAACCTGCATAAATCGTCTGAAAAGGCTCATTTCCAGCACTTTTTTCCGTCTTTCAGCCGATGTTAATACCCGGTTTTCTTATTTTTTCGGGGCGGTATTTGCCTTGCATTTGGCGATCTGGCCAAGGGCTTTCTGTTGCAATTCAGGAGTCGCCTTGTTGTCCATCAGCGCCTGAATGTCGCTGGCCGGATAGGACTTGATGGCGTCAGCACCACAAGCGCAGTGGGATTTCGCTGCGGCAGCACCAATTTGCTGGGTGGCAGCCTGAGTGCACTGGGCCATGTACTTCTCGCGCTCGCCTTTCGGCCAGTCGGCATGGGCGCTCAATGGCAGCAGCATAACGACGGGGGCGACGACGGCGAATAAGGTTTTCAGACGCATGCGAGGATGCTCCTTGTGGGTCAATGTCTTGTTATCTGAGGGCGCAATGGCCTATCAAGTTCAGCACTCTGGCATAAAAACGGACATTTCGCCTTCTGCCAAATCAGGGCTCAAGCGACCGCTCATCTGTGCTAGCATGCCGGGCTCAAGCGTTCTCAGGCTTCGGATGACCTTCAGTCCCGAAGCGGTCGGCGTGCGAATTTTTCCGATTTGAATCCCAGTCACTCTGGTTCGGTTTTCCGGTTGGCCGCAAGGCTCCTGCCGCTGTAAGGCAGGCGTTCGTCATTGAATGGCCTGGATCGGATCTTGTACTGGCTCATCCCAACCCACGTGACCTTTGGTAGGGGTCACCACTAGGAGAGGAGGCGCCATGCCAACTATTACTCTTCCCGACGGCAGTCAACGTTCATTCGATCACCCGGTTTCCGTAGCCGAGGTCGCCGCATCCATTGGTGCAGGTCTGGCCAAGGCGACGCTCGCGGGCAAGGTCAATGGCCAACTGGTCGACGCCAGCGACATCATCAGCAGCGACGCGACCCTGCAAATCATTACGCCAAAGGATGAAGAGGGGCTGGAGATCATTCGCCACTCTTGCGCGCACCTGGTTGGCCATGCGGTCAAGCAGCTGTACCCGACCGCGAAGATGGTCATCGGCCCGGTCATCGACGAAGGCTTCTATTACGACATCGCCTACGAGCGTCCTTTCACGCCGGAAGACATGGCGGCCATCGAACAGCGCATGCAGCAGCTGATCGAGAAGGATTACGACGTCGTCAAGAAAGTCACTCCGCGCGCCGAAGTGATCGAAGTGTTCAAGGCTCGCGGCGAAGACTACAAGCTGCGTCTGGTCGAAGACATGCCGAACGAGCAGGCCATGGGTCTGTACTATCACGAAGAGTACGTCGACATGTGCCGCGGTCCGCACGTGCCGAACACGCGTTTCCTGAAATCCTTCAAGCTGACCAAGCTGTCGGGCGCCTACTGGCGTGGCGACGCCAAGAACGAGCAGTTGCAGCGCGTCTACGGCACCGCCTGGGCTGACAAGAAGCAACTGGCGGCGTACATCCAGCGCATCGAAGAAGCCGAGAAGCGCGATCACCGCAAGATCGGCAAGCGTCTGGGCCTGTTCCATACCCAGGAAGAATCCCCGGGCATGGTGTTCTGGCACCCGAATGGCTGGACTCTGTACCAGGTGCTCGAGCAGTACATGCGCAAGATCCAGCGCGACAACGGCTACCTTGAGATCAAGACTCCTCAAGTCGTCGACCGCAGCCTGTGGGAAAAATCCGGGCACTGGGCCAACTATGCCGACAACATGTTCACCACTCAGTCGGAAAACCGCGACTACGCCATCAAGCCGATGAACTGCCCGTGCCACGTGCAGGTATTCAATCAGGGCCTGAAAAGCTACCGTGAGTTGCCGATGCGTCTGGCCGAGTTCGGTGCCTGTCACCGTAACGAGCCATCGGGTGCGTTGCACGGCATCATGCGTGTGCGAGCGTTCACCCAGGACGACGCGCACATTTTCTGCACCGAAGAGCAGATGCAGGCCGAGTCCGCTGCGTTCATCAAGCTGACCATGGACGTCTATCGCGATTTCGGCTTTACCGAAGTCGAGATGAAACTGTCCACTCGTCCGGAAAAACGCGTCGGCTCCGATGAGCTGTGGGATCGCGCTGAAGCAGCATTGGCTGCAGCCCTTGATTCTGCTGGCCTGCCGTACGATCTGCAGCCGGGCGAGGGCGCTTTCTACGGGCCGAAGATCGAGTTCTCGCTGAAAGATTGTCTCGGTCGCGTCTGGCAGTGTGGTACCTTGCAGCTCGATTTTAACCTGCCTGTCCGTTTGGGCGCTGAATACGTCTCTGAAGACAACAGCCGCAAACACCCTGTGATGTTGCACCGAGCGATCCTCGGTTCTTTCGAGCGTTTCGTCGGGATTCTGATCGAGCACTACGAAGGTGCTTTCCCTGCGTGGCTCGCGCCGACCCAGGCGGTGATCATGAATATCACTGATAAACAGGCAGATTTTGTTGCAGAGGTTGAAAAAACTCTCAACGAAAGCGGATTTCGTGCCAAGTCCGACTTGAGAAATGAAAAGATCGGCTTTAAAATCCGCGAGCATACTTTGCTCAAGGTTCCCTATCTTTTGGTTATCGGAGATAAGGAAGTCGAGATGCAGACTGTCGCTGTGCGTACTCGTGAAGGTGCTGACCTGGGCTCGATGCCCGTCGCCCAGTTCGCTGAGTTTCTCGCGCAAGCGGTTTCCCGGCGTGGTCGCCCAGATTCGGAGTAATTATTATTAAGCGTGAAATGAGACAAGATAAACGAGCTGCACCGAAAGCCCCGATCAACGAGAATATCTCGGCACGCGAGGTTCGGTTAATTGGCGCTGATGGCGAGCAGATTGGCATCGTCTCGATTGATGAAGCGCTTCGTATCGCTGAAGAAGCAAAGCTTGATCTGGTGGAAATTTCCGCAGACGCAGTCCCGCCTGTTTGCCGGGTGATGGACTACGGCAAGTCGATCTTCGAGAAGAAGAAGCAGATTGCCGCGGCAAAGAAAAACCAGAAGCAGATTCAGGTTAAAGAAATCAAGTTTCGTCCAGGGACGGAGGAAGGGGATTACCAGGTAAAACTGCGCAACCTGGTACGTTTCCTGAGTGACGGGGACAGGGCCAAGGTATCCTTGCGATTCCGCGGCCGTGAGATGGCCCACCAGGAGCTGGGGATGGAACTCCTCAAGCGGGTTGAACAAGACCTGCTCGAGTACGGTTCGGTCGAACAGCATCCTAAGATGGAAGGACGCCAGCTGATCATGGTCATCGCCCCGAAAAAGAAGAAGTAATCAACAGGGCACGGCAGGCCTTCTGATTATGTTTATCAACTGAATGCGGAGTATCCGAACATGCCAAAAATGAAAACCAAAAGTGGTGCTGCCAAGCGGTTTCTGAAAACTGCTAACGGCATCAAGCACAAGCACGCTTTCAAGAGCCACATCCTGACTAAAATGTCGACCAAGCGTAAGCGTCAACTGCGCGGTAGCAGCTTGCTGCATCCGTCTGACGTGGCAAAAGTCGAGCGCATGCTGCGCCTTCGTTAATTTAGTCAAGAATAGAGGAAGTAACTCATGGCTCGTGTAAAGCGTGGCGTCATTGCCCGTAAGCGTCACAAAAAAATTCTGAAACTTGCTAAAGGCTACTACGGCGCACGCTCCCGCGTATTCCGTGTTGCCAAGCAAGCGGTAATCAAGGCAGGCCAGTACGCCTACCGTGACCGTCGTCAGAAAAAACGTCAGTTCCGCGCTCTGTGGATCGCTCGTATCAACGCTGGTGCTCGTGTTAACGGTCTGTCCTACAGCCGTTTCATCGCTGGCCTGAAAAAAGCGTCCATCGAGATCGACCGCAAGGTTCTGGCTGATCTGGCAGTGAACGAAAAAGCGGCGTTTGCTGCGATTGTCGAGAAAGCTAAAGCCACCTTGGCTTAAGTACCCCCGACAGTCACCCGGCCTCACCTCTGTGGGGCCAGGTGTTAAACGTCATAAATAGGGGAAGAGCCTTCAAGCTCTTCCCCTATTTTGTATCTGGAGTCTGTACATGGAAAACCTGGATGCGCTGGTCTCTCAAGCACTAGAGGCTGTGCAAAGCGCTGAAGATATCAATGCCCTGGAGCAAATCCGGGTTCAATACCTTGGCAAAAAGGGCGAATTGACTCAGGTGATGAAGACCCTGGGGAATCTGCCGGCAGAAGAGCGTCCGCAAGTCGGCGCGCTGATCAACGTTGCCAAGGAACGTGTTACAGGCGTTCTCAATGCGCGCATGGCATTGTTTGAAGAAGCCGAACTGGCTGCCAAACTGTCTGCCGAATCCATCGACGTGACGTTGCCGGGCCGTGGCCAGACCTCTGGCGGTCTGCATCCGGTCACCCGGACTCTGGAGCGCGTCGAGCAGTTCTTCACCCGCATTGGCTACGGCATCGCCGAAGGCCCTGAGGTCGAAGACGACTACCACAACTTTGAAGCGCTCAACATCCCAGGCCATCACCCGGCCCGGTCGATGCATGACACCTTCTATTTCAATGCCAACATGTTGCTGCGCACCCATACCTCGCCGGTACAGGTCCGCACCATGGAATCCAAGCAGCCGCCGATCCGCATCGTCTGCCCGGGCCGCGTCTATCGCAGCGACTCCGATATCACCCATTCGCCGATGTTCCACCAAGTCGAAGGCCTGCTGGTCGATCGCGATATCAATTTTGCCGATCTCAAAGGCACCATCGAAGAATTCCTGCGGGTGTTCTTCGAGAAAGAACTGGCCGTGCGTTTCCGTCCTTCGTACTTCCCGTTCACCGAGCCATCCGCTGAAGTCGATATGGAATGCGTGATGTGCAGTGGCAAAGGCTGCCGCGTCTGCAAGCAGACTGGCTGGCTGGAAGTGATGGGCTGCGGCATGGTTCACCCGAACGTGCTGCGCATGTCCGGCATCGACCCGGAAGAGTTCTCCGGCTTTGCCTTCGGCATGGGCGTCGAGCGTCTGGCCATGCTCCGTTACGGCGTGAACGACTTGCGTCTGTTCTTCGACAACGACTTGCGGTTCCTCGCGCAATTTCGCTAGTCGTAACGAATTCTTAGGAGAGCAGGATGAAATTCAGTGAACAATGGCTGCGTGGCTGGGTTAGCCCGCAGGTAGATCGCGATGAGCTGGTTGCTCGTCTGTCGATGGCCGGTCTTGAGGTCGATAGCGTTACTCCGGCCGCCGGCGTATTCAGTGGTGTGGTGGTGGGCGAGGTGCTGAGCACCGAGCAGCATCCGGACGCCGACAAATTGCGCGTATGCCAGGTCAGCAATGGCGCGGAAACCTTCCAGGTCGTGTGCGGTGCGCCAAACGTGCGCCCGGGCCTGAAGATTCCGTTCGCCATGATCGGTGCCGAACTGCCGGGCGACTTCAAGATCAAGAAGGCCAAGCTGCGTGGCGTCGAGTCGAACGGCATGCTGTGCTCGCAGGCAGAGCTGCAGGTCGGTGAGGGCAACGACGGTCTGATGGAGCTGCCGGCTGATGCGCCGGTGGGCGAAGATTTCCGTGTGTATCTGGATCTGGAAGACGCCAGCATCGAGGTCGACCTGACCCCGAACCGTGGTGACTGCCTGTCCCTGGCCGGTCTGGCCCGTGAAGTCGGCGCGCTGTACGCCGTGCCGGTAACCCGTCCTGTGGTGGCTGCGGTTGCAGCGGTACACGACGAAGCCCGTTCGGTCGAGGTGCTGGCCCCAGCGGCCTGCCCGCGTTATCTGGGCCGGGTCATCCGTAATGTCGACCTGTCGAAGCCAACTCCGCTGTGGATGGTTGAACGTCTGCGTCGCGCCGACGTGCGCAGCATCGACGCTGCCGTCGACATCACCAACTACGTGATGCTCGAGCTCGGCCAGCCACTGCACGCTTTCGATCTCGCCGAAATCCATGGCGGCATTCGTGTGCGCATGGCTGAAGAGGGCGAGAAGCTGGTTCTGCTTGATGGTCAGGAAGTCAGCCTGCGTAGCGATACGCTGGTCATCGCTGACCACACTCGTGCACTGGCGATCGCCGGCGTCATGGGTGGCGAGCACAGCGGTGTTTCCGCGACCACGCGCGATGTGTTCCTGGAATCTGCGTTCTTTGATCAGATTGCTGTTGCCGGCAAGGCACGTTCCTACGGCTTGCACACCGACGCTTCGCATCGCTACGAGCGTGGCGTTGACTGGCAGCTGGCCCGTGAAGCCATGGAGCGCGCCACTGGCCTGCTGCTGGAAATCACTGGTGGCGAAGCTGGCCCGATCATCGAGACCGTCAGCGAGCAACACCTGCCATCGATTGCACCGATCACTTTGCGTGCTCAGCGCATCGCGCAGATGCTAGGCATGGAGATGGATTCGGCACAGGTCGAGCGTCTGCTCAGTGCCTTGGGCCTGAACATCACCGCTGACGGGGAAGGGCAATGGCGCGTTGAAGTGCCAAGCCACCGCTTTGATATCAGTCTGGAAGTCGACCTGATCGAAGAGCTGGCGCGTCTGTACGGTTACAACCGTCTGCCGGTTCGTTACCCGCAAGCGCGTCTGGCGCCACAAGCCAAGGCCGAAGCGCGTAGCGATCTGCCTGAGTTGCGTCGTCTGCTGGTTGCTCGTGGTTATCAGGAAGCGATCACTTACAGCTTCATCGATCCGCGTCAGTTCGAATTGTTCAATCCAGGCGTCGAGCCGCTGTTGCTGGCCAATCCGATCTCCAACGATATGGCAGCCATGCGCTCGTCGCTGTGGCCAGGTCTGGTCAAGGCGTTGCAGCACAACCTCAATCGTCAGCAGGATCGCGTGCGTCTGTTCGAGAGCGGCCTGCGCTTCGTTGGTCAGCTTGAAGGCCTGAAGCAAGAGCCGATGTTGTCCGGCGTTGTTTGCGGCAGCCGCTTGCCGGAAGGCTGGGCTCAGGGCCGCGACACCGTCGACTTCTTCGACGTCAAGGCTGACGTGGAAGCGGTATTGGGTTTTGCCGGTGCCTTGGATTCGTTCACGTTTGCTCCGGGCAAACACCCAGCGCTACATCCGGGCCAGACCGCGCGCATCGAGCGTGATGGTCGCGAAGTGGGCTTCATCGGTGCAATTCACCCTGAGCTGTCGAAGGCGCTGGGGCTGGATCGTCCGGTGTTCGTCTTCGAGCTGGTTCTGGCGGAAGTGGCGCTCGGTAAAATGCCGAAATTCCACGAGTTGTCGCGCTTTCCTGAAGTGCGTCGTGACCTTGCACTGATCGCGCACAAAGACGTCGCGGCCTCGGCTGTGCTGGACGTAATCCGTGAAAATGCAGGCGAATGGCTCACAGAGCTCAGGCTGTTTGACGTGTATCAGGGTAAAGGTATTGATCCTGATAGAAAAAGCCTTGCAGTTGGCTTGACCTGGCAGCATCCATCGCGCACTCTTAATGACGATGAGGTGAATTCGACGACGCAAAATATCCTCACCTCGCTCGAACAAAGGTTGAACGCCACGTTAAGGAAGTGACGTATGGGGGCTTTGACGAAAGCTGAGATGGCGGAACGTCTGTATGAAGAGCTGGGCCTGAACAAGCGGGAAGCCAAGGAATTGGTAGAACTGTTTTTCGAGGAAATCAGGCACGCTCTTGAAGACAACGAGCAGGTCAAATTGTCCGGTTTCGGCAATTTCGACCTTCGGGACAAACGCCAGCGGCCTGGCCGCAACCCGAAAACGGGGGAAGAAATCCCGATCACGGCTCGCCGTGTGGTCACCTTTCGTCCAGGGCAGAAGTTGAAGGCCCGAGTTGAGGCTTATGCTGGAACCAAGTCATAACGACGAGCTACCCGTCATCCCGGGCAAACGCTACTTCACCATTGGTGAAGTCAGCGAGCTGTGTGCCGTAAAGCCACACGTGCTGCGCTATTGGGAGCAGGAGTTTCCTCAGCTCAACCCCGTCAAACGCCGCGGGAACCGCCGGTATTATCAGCGCCAGGACGTGCTGATGATCCGGCAGATCCGCGCGCTCCTTTACGATCAGGGTTTCACCATCGGCGGCGCACGTCTGCGTCTGTCCGGCGACGAAGCCAAAGACGATACCACCCAGTACAAACAGATGATTCGGCAGATGATTGCCGAATTGGAAGATGTCCTGGTGGTGCTCAAGAAATAAAAAGCGGCGTTTGAATACTTCCAGTTTTCAAAAGCTTGCGATATATTCTTGAGCGTTCTTCGAGGTGAAGAACGAGATGCAACATCAGTCGGGGCGTAGCGCAGTCCGGTAGCGCACTAGCATGGGGTGCTAGGGGTCGAGTGTTCGAATCACTCCGTCCCGACCATATATTTCAATGACTTAGGCCAATGTTCACAGCATTGGCCTTTTTCATGTGTGTGAGATTTGCGGGGCTACTTCGATCACGGCTGCGGCTAGCACCCTCAAGCGTTTGAGTTAATGAAAATGTCCGCTCGTCGAGCAAACAGCACTCCTCGTGCTCCGAGCTCCTCTCACTTATTAAGCGCAGCCCCTGCGCCATTGACGGGAGAGAATGATGATCGACGACAACAACGGCCCTGAAGCGCCATATCCGGGACCAGGCGAGCAAACCCCTGACTCTGGCGAGGGTCATGATTCCGGACTTGAGCAAGCTGACTCTGAGCCCAAGCAAGGTACCGACGAACGACCAGAGGACTGGAATCCGCCACCCGGCAATCCTGGCTCTGATCAAGATGCGCAAACGGGTCGCGACAACGGCGGCGCGAAATAGACGCATTGAATTCATATCGTGTACGAGACCCGGCCATCGCGCCGGGTTTTTTATTGCCACCGAATCCGCTATCAACGTAGCCGGGATGTATATGGAGACGGTCATCTGGGTTCCAAGGGCGAAGCCGAGCGGCGCCGGCGCCTGAATGATTGATCCAGGCGCCGGCAACAAGCATGTTTACTCGACGATGCAGATCCAGCGATGGTTGTATCGATAGGGTGCGCGGGTGAAATGGACGTCTGAGACCATTTTCATGCCTCGCTCTTGGAGCGCTTCGGTCAGTTGTACGAGTGTCTCTGCCTGGATAGTCATTGCTGTCACCTCGTCAGATTTACTGCGTTCATAATTCTTGACCGAGGGATCAGGCGGCTAATTCATTTTTTCTACGGTATTCATTGACGGGGTGTGAGCATGAATGCCGCCTTACTTTGTGCTCGCTACCTCGCCCCATTCAAGTCCGAACCGCCCCAAGTACTTTCTCAAACGATCTGCATCATTGGGTTGCGCCTTGGCCTGCCGGGAAACACCGAACAGCTGTCGGCCGGCGTCGGACAGGCTGTCCGCCTGCTGGCACACCTCAATGACAGCCTTCAACTGCAAGCGGTCGAACAAGTCCATGCTCTGTCCATCTCCCGGCAAATCAGCTGCAGAGGGTTGCGCCAAGCTCCACGCATACCGCAATCGATCGATCTCATCATCTACCTGCGCTTCATCGATGCGGCCGCTGTCGGCCAAAGTCGCCATCCGCGTAATCGATGCGGACAGTTCGCGAAAGTTGCCCAGCCAGGCTGCTTCGCGTGAGCTGGCAAAAGCCAGGTAGCGTCGGCGTGCCTCGAGATTGAAACGCACCCGCTCACCCTGTTCGCGAGCATGGCGTTCCAGTTCGAAGTCGATGTTTGGCTCGATATCCTCGCGGCGGCCGGCGAGGCCGGGCAGGTCGAATGTCCAGAGGTTGATCCGTGCGTACAGGTCCTCGCGAAAAAGGCCTTCGGCGACCCGGCTGCGCAGGTCGCGGTGGGTGCCAGCGATGATCAAAAAATCACTCTCGACTTCCTTGTCCGAGCCCAGCGGGAAGAAGCGTTTCTCTTCGATTGCCTTTAACAGCATCGCTTGTTCGTCTGCGCCGAGCTCGCCGATTTCATCGAGAAACAACATCCCGCCATCGGCGGCGCGCAGCAGGCCATCGCGTGAGTTCTGCGCGCCGGTGAAAGCGCCTTTGACGTGGCCGAACAAGGCCGACATCGCGCCGTCGCCACGCAAAGTGGCGCAGTTGACTTCGACAAAGCGTCCCTGCATTTGATGACGGTTACGTTTGAGTTCGTAGATGCGTCGAGCCAGGAAGGATTTGCCGGCGCCGGTCGGGCCGATCAGCAGCATGGGGGCTTTGGAGCGCAGCGCAACGCGCTCGATCTGTTCAATGGAGCGGTTGAAGGCCGGGTTGCGCGTGGCGATGCCGGACTTGAGAAATTCCAGGCCTTCGAGGCGTTTGGTGGCGAAGCGTGAGGCGATGCGATCATAGCGCGACAGGTCGAGATCGATCAGCGCATGCGTGCCGCAGGCGGGTTCGTTATCGTTCTTGCGCTTGGCGGGGGAGGTCTGGATCAGTCGGGCCGGCAGATAGCGCGCCTCGGTGAGCAGGAACCAGCAGATCTGTGCGACGTGGGTGCCGGTGGTGATGTGGACGAGGTAATCCTCGTGCTCGGTGTCAAAATTGTACGCAGTGGTGAAGTCGTGCAGGGCGCCGTACACCTCCTCGAAATCCCAAGGATTGCGCAGCGACATTGGATGCAGGCGCACTTCGGTGCTCGGAGAAATCTGCTGGATGTCCGCTCGGACACGCTCGGCGAGGCTGACGTCGCGCGCGTCGAGGCCGTGAATCAATTCAAGCCGATGGATAGGAAGGTCTGTTTGTTGGCACAGACCTACGCTAGGTCGCCAGTAATTCCAACGGCTGGCACCTTTGCCGACGCGATCCAGGGTGGCTCCGATAAATCCGATGGCGACCGTGCGTTTGTTGGGCATGCTTATCTCATAAGATAAATGACGATATGCAATGATAATTTTGCTGGTTGGATTTGTCTTCCATGGATTATCGAGACTCGTCGTATCAGATATAAAAGCTATTAAAATCAAAAAGATAGCAGAAACAACCGTGGCCGCATCCAAAGCTGGCACAGCGGCTGCAGTGCTGATGGAAACGAACATGGACACCAAGATATGAAAGACCAAACCTATCAGCTTCTCGAAGTCGCCAATGGCAAACCCATCAAACTCTGGACCGAAGGCGTTCCGGTTGAAAACGAAGCCCGCGCACAGTTGATGAACACGGCAAAAATGCCGTTCATCTTCAAGCATCTGGCGGTGATGCCCGATGTGCACTTGGGCAAGGGCTCGACAATTGGCAGCGTGATTCCAACGGTCGGCGCGATCATTCCGGCGGCAGTGGGTGTCGACATCGGTTGCGGCATGATCGCTGCGCGTACGTCGCTGACGGCTGCAGATCTGCCAGACAACCTGCATGGATTGCGTACTGCGATCGAACAAGCGGTGCCGCACGGCCGCAGTTCGACTCGTTCGCGGCGAGACAAAGGCGCGTGGGATGAGATTCCTCAGCAAGCCGATCAGGCCTGGGCGGGGTTGCAGCCGCGTTTCAAACTGATCACCGACAAGTATCCGAAACTGGCCAACACCAACAACCGTGGGCATTTGGGGACGCTTGGCAGCGGCAACCACTTCATTGAAGTGTGCCTCGATGAAGCCAATCGGGTCTGGTTCATGTTGCACAGTGGCTCGCGGGGTGTCGGCAACGCCATCGGCAACCTGTTCATCCAGATGGCCCAAGCCGATATGCGTCAGCACATCGCCAACCTGCCAGACCGTGACCTGGCCTACTTCGAAGAAGGCAGCCGACATTTTGATGACTACGTGGAGGCGGTGGGCTGGGCGCAGGATTTTGCCAGACAGAACCGTGAACTGATGATGCGCGCAGCGATTCAGGCTACGCGGCAGATCATCCGCAAACCTTTCGAGGTCGCGCTGGAAGCGGTCAACTGCCATCACAACTACGTGCAGAAGGAGCGGCATTTTGGCCAAGACGTGCTGATTACCCGCAAAGGCGCGGTGTCAGCGAAGAAGGGCGAGCTGGGCATTATTCCGGGCTCGATGGGGGCGAAGAGTTTCATTGTGCGCGGTCTGGGCAACGAAGAATCGTTCAGTTCCTGCAGTCATGGCGCCGGGCGCACCATGAGCCGCACGAAGGCCAAGAATACCTTCACCGTCGCCGATCAGATTCGCGCCACCGCCCACGTGGAATGCCGCAAGGACGAAGCGGTGATTGACGAAATTCCGATGGCCTACAAGGACATCGACAAAGTCATGCACGCCCAGCGCGAGCTGGTGGAAGTGCTGCATACCCTGCGTCAGGTGGTGTGCGTTAAAGGATAACGACTGCCGTGCTGGATAGGGCATTTGGAACCTCCGTCGTCCGGCACTGCACCGTTTCATCGCGGCTGAGCTGGACCGCAAAGTCCTGACATTACTCAGAGCTCAGCAAGATTCGTGACGGCAGTATCGGTACCTCAGGGATATCGTCGGGCTGTATGCATAAGGATTGGCAATGAAAGAAATAATTGAACTGGACGGCGCCATTGGTGGCGGTCAGGTGTTGCGCAGTGCGCTGAGCCTGTCGATGGTGACAGGCCGGGCGTTTCGTATTAAACAGATCCGCGCCAGACGCAGCCGTCCGGGATTGCTGCGTCAACATCTGACAGCCGTGATGGCGGCGGCCGAGGTTTGCGGCGCACAGATATCGGGTGCGCACTTGGGTTCACAGGCTTTGAGCTTCGAACCGCGCGAAATTCGTGCCGGCGATTTCAGGTTCGCCATCGGCACGGCCGGCAGTTGCACGCTGGTGTTACAGACTTTGTTGCCAGCCCTGTTGCAGGCGCCTCAAACCAGTCGGGTGACGATCTCCGGTGGCACGCACAATCCGCTGGCACCGCCGACGGATTTCCTCTCGCGCAGTTGGCTACCGCTGCTGCGGCGCATGGGCGGCAATGTCGAGCTGGAGTTGCTGCGTCATGGTTTCGTACCGGCTGGCGGTGGCGAGATTGCCGTGACGGTGCAGCCGTCGCGCCTGACGCGACTGGATGTGTGTGAGCGCGGCGAGGCGATTTCACGGCAGGCTCTGGCGCTGACTGCCGGACTTGCGCCTACCGTCGCTCAGCGAGAACTGAGCCAAGTGGCCAAGCGGTTGAACTGGCTTGCGGAGACGCTGCAAGCGGTGACGCTTGATCCGGCACGCGGCCCGGGCAATGTGTTATTGCTGGAGTACGTTTTCGAACACGTCACTGAAGTGTTCAGCGCATTTGGCCAAGTGTCGTTACGCGCTGAGAAAGTAGCGGATGCCGCGATCAATCAGGCTGCTGACTGGCTGCGTAGTGGTGCTGCGGTCGCTGAGCACTTGGCCGATCAGTTGCTGTTGCCGATGGCGCTGGCCGGCGGTGGATCGTTCACCACGCCGCGCATGACTGATCATTTGCGCAGCAACATTGAAGTCATCCAGATGTTTTTGCCCGTCCGTATCGATTGCCAGGAGGAGGGCAGTGATCGCTTGCGTATAGCAGTTTTACAAACTCATTAGCAGCGACCTGCGATCCCGAAGGCAGTCGCAAAACTTCACTGAGAGCGCCGCTAGCCTTGAGCCATTAGCACATCCGACCTAATTGCCCCTGTTCCGGCTCGACCTTAAAGTCCTGTCGCTTGGCAGCTGACTGTCAAATTTTCCGGTACAAAATCAAAAAGGTCGATCTGCAATGAATTCATCAAGGACTATTCCGGTTCTCGCTTTAATCGCAACACTGGTCCTCGCGGTCACGGGATGCCAGACCGTGAAGCCGGGGGAGAGTGATCTCAAGAATCGCGCACAGACCTCCATCGGCAAACCCGTGATCAAGGTTTCCAACATCCGCAGCGACTTCAATACAACGTTCTACACCGCTCAAACCGAAAGTGGCGAATATACCTGCGAATTGCCGAGCGGTCCGATGGTAGCCCTGGGTTCCATGGGCATGGGACTGGGCGCTCAGTGCACCAAACAATGACCAGCCAGTCTCTTCGCCGCTAAAAAAAGGCCAATGTCGATGACATTGGCCTTTTCTCTTTAACGAATACTCGGCGCAGATCAGTTGGTTTTCGAGTTCAACTTGCGCAGTTCTTCATAGGTCGCCGATTGCACGAACCAGAAGCCGGAGACGATGCACCAGCCCAGGGTGCCGCCTACGAACATACCGAGACCCGAGAGAAAGCTCTGGCTCATCATGAAGAGGGAAACGATCAGGATGACCGCCAGTGCGATGTAGAGAACGATGTTGTTGACGCCGATGACGAAATCTTTCATTTGCATTCCTTGGATGTATTTTCCTCTGGCCGCCCTCTATGGCGGCCAGTGCGCGCATCATATTGATATCACCCGGTGTTGCGCTAGTTTCGGTGTCGGATTTTCGTTACCAAAAGCGAATCCACTCTTACTGAGCGGGTTTTTTATCTAGGTCGTTGGAATCGCTCGACGTCGCGGCATCCTTTTCTGTCTCATGCGGCTGGGAGCCTGCGTTGGCGCCTGACGACTCTTCGCCTTTCTTGTTCGCCTTCTCATCATGATCGCGAGAGCTTTCTGCATGATTGACGCCGGGCAGGGCGGTGGCGGGGGTGGCGGCGCCCGCCGTGGATTCGGCTGCCGAAACGTGAATTGGGCCGATCAGGCACAGGCTGAAAAACGACAAGGCGAAAATTTTCTTGTTCATCACGTGGGCCTTCTGCGAGGTGGAATGTACAGCGTTGGATAGGCCTGTCTGGCGAAGGTGCGCGGTACTGGACGAACGGCGAATTTCACCCTGATGAAAAAAATCCTGACAGCAGGCAAATTGCTGGCCCCCAGAGACCTTTCGCCCCGGCAAAATCGCCTTTTTTTCAAAAGGTTAGGTTGGCTATATGCGGACGATTGTCATCACCGTTGCGATGCTTTCCCTGGCTTTGATCGCTTCGGGAGTGCAGGCAAAAGAGTTAAGCAAGGGCCATCGCTTTGCCTGCGCCTGGGGCTCGGACATTGCTGCCGGTGCGCAGCAATCCAAGCTGTCCGGAGTCTCGCTGTATGGCGCGCGCAAGCAATTGCAGGTTCGCCGGTTCCAGCAACCCTGGATGCGTATGACCGCGATGGGAATTACCGAGCAGACCTATAACAGCAGTTCGAAACTCAAACCGGCAGCGGTCAAGCAGACCTATTACGAACAGTGCGTACGCCACGAGTTGGCACGGCGATAAGCCAAGAAGCCCAACCTGACTGGTTGGGCTTTTTTGTGTTTTTTGAACGGTGGCGAAATATTCAGTCGACGATCACGCGTTCGTTGTCGTCGTCACTCAAACATATGGTCAACTGCTGGCCGTCTTTGGTGAACGCACAATGCGGCAGTGACATCTGCCTGGCGACATAAATGGGCACGCCAATAAATACTGTCGATATGAGAATCGCCGTGGCTGATCTGCCGATCATTGCCCAAAGTGTAGGCGCGCCTTTGTTTTGCTTGTTAAGCCTGGAACGCAAAAACAGGCCGAGCCCGAATAACACCGCACCGATCAGCATCGCACTGCCGATCTCGTGAGGGCTGATGCTGTAGATGCGCTGTTCCGCGTCGTCGGGATAGTTGATTTGCCACCAGACGCCGATGGCCAACGGCATAAGGCCGGCGAGTATGCAGGCATGAATCGCGCCTGGTATGCGCACCAGCATGGCCAATAACAAAGCTACAGTGGCGGCGACCCAGCCACTGGCGAACAGCTGGCCGCCCATTCCCCCCATGAAGGTACCACCGACGTCGATTGGGGTGAGGAGATTCCAGTCATAGAAAGCGATGTGCAGCAGCAGTGAGAGAACAGCAAGCCAGCAAATCGGGTAGTAAATCCATTGGGCATTGGGGCGGGTTAACACACTCAGTCCTTTTTGTGGTGTCGCAAGGGGCGCCAGTATGCCAGTGCGCTGATCAAGAGTCGCGCGAGCCTTTGGCCACCGTCGGCCCGGCAACCCTCGGCAACGGTCTGGTCTGCATCAGCGCATCCAGGGCCTTGCGATAACCCTGACCGCCCAGCGCCATGCTGTTGTTGTGCGTTGCTCCGGGCACCAGCAGCAGACGCTTGGGCTGCTCAGCGGCATTGAATAGCTGCTCGCTGAAGCGCGGCGGCACGAAGGCATCAGCCAGGCCATGCACCACCAAAAGCGGCATATGAATATCGGCGATCTTGTCGATGGAATCGAATTTCTGCGACAGCAACCAGCGCACCGGGAGCGAGGTGTTCGCCACGGCGGCGGCGACATCGGCCAAGGAAGTGAAGGTTGATTCAATGACCAGACCGCGTACCGGCAGCGGTGTGTGGTTGCGCGCCGCGTTCTGTCCCAGTTCGGCCGCCAGATCAATCGCCACCGCGCCACCGAGAGAGTGGCCGTAGATCAGGCGCTTGTTCGGGTCCGGTTGCAGCAACTGGAAGCGTTCCCACGCGACGCGGGCATCTTCATAAACGCTGCTCTCCGACGGCAGATCGCCCTTGCTCTGGCCAAACCCGCGATAATCGATAGCCAGCACCGAATAACCCGCCGCGCGTAGCTGCTCTATGCGAAACAACTGTCCGGTGAGGTTCCAGCGCACGCCATGCAAGTAAAGGATTGCCGGGGCATTGGCACGTTCCGCCGGCCACCACCAGGCATGGATGTTCTGCCCGGCCTTGAAACTCTTCGGTTGCAGATCGAGTTCCTGAACGCTGCCGGGCAGACCGCGATACCAGCCGGCGGTGCCCGTCTCGATACGAAACAGCAGTTTGCGCTCGGTGTGTTCCAGTACCGCACAACTCGTCGGCACGCCAATGATCAGCGCGGCCATCATGGCGAACGCCAGGCGGCGGCGTCGCAGGCGAGTCAGCAAGGACAGGAACATTAATCGTTTCACCACGGCGCAGACAAAGAACGCTTTTTACCAGATGCCTTGGTCTGCGCGTGATTATTTTCGACCACCGTGCATGTGCAACGATTACAGGATGCTGCAATCGCTCACGCGACTTGCAGGACGATCTTGCCGATATGATCGCCGCCCTCCATGCGGGCGTGGGCCTGAGCCGCGTCAGCCATCGGGTAAACCTTGTCGATGATCGGTAGGCAGCGCCCGGCGCTGAGGGCAGGCCAAACGTGTTCTTGCAGTTGATCGGCGATGGCGGCTTTCTCCGCAGCGGTGCGCGCGCGTAGCAGCGAACCGGTGACCACCGCGCGTTTGCCGAGGATCGCCAACAAATCCACATCGTTAGCGCGGGCGCCGCCGAGGAAGCCGAGCATCACCAGTCGCCCATCCATTGCCAGTGCGCTGATATTTCCGTTGAGGTACGAGCTGCCCATGATGTCGAGAATCACGTTCACGCCTTGATTTGCGGTCTTCTCGGCAATGACCTTGGCAAAATCTTCTTCCCGATAGTTGATCGGCTGCCCGCCAAGTTTACTGATTGCGGCGCATTTTTCAGGACTGCCGGCGGTGGCGAACGCTTCGATACCGAATTCACGGCAGAGCATCAGCGCGGTGGTGCCGATACCGCTGGTGCCGCCGTGAATCAGCACGCGCTGGCCGGCCTTGGCACCGCCGAGGCCAAACAGGTTGGCCCAGACGGTGAAAAACGTTTCCGGAATCGCGGCGGCCTGGACCCAATCGACTCCATCCGGCACAGGCAAAGTCTGGCCGGCTGGTACCGCGCAATACTCGGCGTATCCGCCGCCATTGGTCAGTGCGCAAACACGATCGCCCACAGCGAACCGCGTAACTCCGGGACCCAGTGCAACCACTTCGCCAGCCACTTCCAGGCCGGGAATCGGGTCCATCCCGGGTTTCATCGGATATTTGCCGGCGCGCTGCAAGGCATCCGGACGATTGATGCCGGCAGCGTGAACGCGGATAAGCACTTGGCCTTCGGCAACGGTCGGCAGAGGCACGCGCCTGGCTTGCAATACTTCAGGGCCGCCGGGTTCGGTGATTTCAAAACGGGTCATTTCGTTGGGCAGTGACATTGTCGATTCCTGTGAAAAAGGTCGTGTAGATGGGAACGCTGGCAGCGCGCAATGATTCCCTTCAGTTCGCCGCGCAACGTGGTTCAGTTGTAGAGGGCAGCCAGCGCATGGCTTGCTCCAGCAGCAGGGCAACGACGATCGCGCCAGCGGCGATCACAAACAGCAGCGTGTGCTGGCCGCCCGAGGCATTGAACAATGCCGAATAGGCAAACCCGGCCAGCGCCTGAAAGGTTGCGAATGACACAGTGGCACGGCTCCAGGCGATCTGTTGGCGGTGATGCGACGGCACCAGTTCATGCACGCGGGCCAGGGCCAGCGGCACGATACCCGGCGGGAACGAGCCGAAAATCACCGCCAGTAACGCCAGCGCCAGAAACGAATGGAGCATGGCCAGCAAACCGAGGGCGACGGCTTGCACTACCAACACCAGTCGAATACCGGTGCGGGCGCCAAGCCGGTCGGCCAGGAAGCCGTAAGTCACCGGCCCGACAATCGCCCCCAGGCCATACATGACCCAGACCATTGCGCCGATATGCGCGCCGGCCCCCAAGCCGCGAGCCACATAATCCACCAGAAACACCATGGCAGGTACCAGCCCGGCAGCCATGAACGCGTATTGAGCGAACAACAGGTAAACGCCCGACGGTGTTGGCTCATCAGCCGACGTTGCGTGCGCAGCCACGGCATGCGTGGTATCCGCAGGCCAGCCGAACCAGCTCACCGCGGTCAGCAGCAACGCCAGCGCGCCCAGTCCCAGCCACGTTGCCTGCAAGCCGAGGCTCAGCAGCGGCGGCACGATGGTGCCGGAGCCGGCGATTCCGAGGCCGATGCCAAGGAAGATTGCGCCACTGGCCAAGCCTCTTCGTGACGCAGGAACGTGAGGCAGCACGGTTGCCGCGACCAGCACCATGATCGCGCCGCCAGCAACACCTGACAGCAAACGCCAGCCGAAAAACCAGCTCACCGACAGCGGATAAGCACAGGCAAAAAATGCCGCCGTGACCGCCAGCATCATCAGGCGCAAGGCGTTGCGGTTGCCTGTTTGGTGAGCCATGGGCCGACCGAGCAGGGCGCCGATCAAATAGCCGACCAGATTGGCCGCGCCGAGATAGACGACATCATTGGCCGAAAACCAGTGCGCCTGAATCAGCGAAGGGATCAATGGCGTGTAAGCGAAACGCGCCAGACCAATGCTGACCAGACTGGCGCAAAGTCCGGCGAAGATCGGCAGCCAGATGCCGGTAGAGTTTGCAGTACGCATGATCGCGATCTCACAAGAGGTGTATGGCGCTCAGCTTATCGGCTATCGTATGCTGCGCATACGCAGCGATTAAGCGGCACACTGATGCAAAAATGCTTCGAAGAGGATCAGCATGAATTGGGATGATGCCCGAGTGTTTCTGGCGGTCTGTCGCGAGTCGACATTGCGTGGGGCTGCGCGGGTTCTGGGCGTGGACCAGGCCACGGTCGGACGGCGTGTCGCCGCGCTGGAGAAGTCTTTGAGCGCGACGCTGTTCCTGCGCACCTCTGATGGCTACGCGCTGACTGCAGTCGGTGAAGCGGCGCTCAGAAGCGTGGAAAAAATGGAGCATTCGGCGCTGGAACTGGAGCGGCACATCCATGGGCTGGATGATCGTCTGACCGGTAACGTACGCGTCAGCACCACCGACTCGCTGGCCATCGACTTCATCATCCCGGCGATGGCACGCCTGCATGATCAGCATCCGGATGTGCAGATCCAGCTGGATGCGTCGACGCAAATCCTCAGTCTGGCCAAGCGCGAAGCCGATATCGCGGTGCGCAATACTCGGCCGGATAACCCGGATCTCATCGCCCGGCGAATCGCCCGCTGGCCTGTAGGACTTTTCGCAGCGCAGGCCTATGTTGACCGCAACGGCGAACCGCAGCCCGGCAGTGCATTCGAGGGCCATGATCTGGTGGTCTATCAGCCGTATTTGCAGAGCAAAAAGGATTTGACCCTGGTCTCCGAACCGTTGAACAGAGGGCGCATCGTGGCGACGCTCAGTTCAAGCCTGTTGGTGCGTCGCTCACTTGCCGCCGGCCTGGGTGTAGGGGAAATTCCGGTGTACATGGGCGAACGCGACGGCCTGGTCAGGCTCTGGCCGGAGCGCGCCCGGCCGCTGCCGTATGAAGTCTGGCTGGTCACCCACGCCGACCTGCGTCACACCGCGCGGGTACGGGCGGTCATCGAGCAGATCGTTGAGGCTTTTGCGCTGGAAAACCAATAATGGGTGCAGGGTTTTGCAGAGGCTACAAGGTCTGACGAAACAGCCTACGTCCGAGGCAGAATGGGCCGGCTTGTCGTAAGCAATGATGAGTTCTATTGTCACTGCAGCTCGATGCGAACCTCAGTTACGCATCGAAAGGAAGAGCCAGGGAAGGCCGCGTAGCCATGGAAAGGTGCCGAATTGAAAATCAGGGAAGTGAATCAATATGCGGTCACGGACAGATCGAATGCAGGGCGGGACAGGCAAACCATGAGCAGCATAAGTCGCGAAGAATTCGATGCCAGGATAGAGACCATCGAGACGAGGATGGACGGCCGCGTGGCAGAAATGCGCGCCGACATTCGCGGGTTCCTGGCTGCTCAGGCAGAGCGGGACAAGGTCTATCTTGAACGGGACAAGGCACTACAGGAACGGGACAAGCGTTATGACGTGATGTGGATGGGCGTGCAGAAAATTGCCGACGAATCGCGGGAAGCGATCAGGCAGGCATCGACGGTAAAGGCCAATTACTGGGCGGCCACCACTGTGCATTTTCTCGGCGTGGCTTCCTTGCTGGTTGGCGCACATTTCGCCAATCAGGCGGCGGTGTTGACCACCATACAAACCACGCTGGCAGCGATTCAGATTGGCAAAGAGGTATCGTCACCCAAACCGGTCGTACAACCCTCAACAGTGCCGCCGCAATAAAAAACGGCCTTCATCGGAAGGCCGTTCTGCATCGCGCCAGATCATGGCATTTCCGGCAACTCCTGAGGGCGCAAATCGAACACCAGCACTTCGGCATCGATACCGTTGCTCAAAGTGAGCAGCTGTTCTTCACGAACCCGCACGCCGTCGCCTTCCTGCAAGGCTTGGCCATTGAGTTCGACACTGCCACGCGCGACGTGCACGTAGGCGTAACGATTGGCCGGCAATTGCAGCGTGGCACTTTCCTTGCCGTCGAATAATCCTGCATAGACCCGCGCGTCCTGGCGGACTTTCAGAGAACCTTTACTGCCATCCGGCGAGATGATCAGTTGCAGGCGACCGCGTTTTTTCTGCGCGCTGAAATGCTCCTGTTGATAGCGCGGTTTGGCGCCGCTGACGTCCGGCACGATCCAGATTTGCAGAAAGTGCACGGGCTTGGTGGCCGAGTGGTTGAACTCACTGTGCGCCACGCCGCTGCCGGCACTCATCAATTGCACGTCGCCGGGACGGATCACCGAGCCAGTGCCGAGGGTGTCCTTGTGTTCCAGCGCGCCTTCGAGCACATAGGAAAAGATCTCCATGTCAAGGTGCGGGTGCTGGCCAAAACCTTTGCCGGCGGCGACCCGGTCATCGTTGATCACCAGCAGGTCGGAGAAACCCTGTTCACGCGGGTTGCGGTAGCTGGCGAAAGAAAAGGTGTGAAACGACTTCAACCAGCCGTGATTGGCGAGGCCGCGATCGGAGGCTTTGCGAAGAGTCAGCATGATGAAATCTCCTGGCTGGACGTGAATTCGTCCGAGTGAGGAGAAGGTTACTGGTTACCCGACAAGCCAATAAGTAGGTGGAAATTGAAAGACTGTCCGGCTCAGGTTGACAGTTTTGCGTTATGGTTCACGCATTCGGTTACGCCCATCACGATTCAGTTGGCCATAATGCCCCGGCTGTAGCGTGCGTATTGATCCTTGAACATGTGTGATGCCTCCCATGAAAACCGTGGCAATGGTGCTGTTCCCTGACTTTCTGATGCTCGACATGGCCGGGCCGCTGGAAGTGTTTTCAGTCGCCAACCGTTATCTGAAACCCGATTTGCACTACCAACTGACGACTCTAGGCACGGAGCGCGGCTTGCTGAGGGCTTCCAATGGTGTACAGGTCCAGGCTGACCTGCACATCGACGAGGCGGCCGAGCGCTATGACCTGTTATTGGTGCCCGGCGGCCCCGGCGCCTATAACCAGAGATTTCCCGAGCTGTTTGGCTGGCTGAAGAAAGCCGTGCCGCGCGCGGAGCGTTACGGTTCGATTTGTACCGGCGCATTCATCCTCGGCCATGCCTGCCTCCTTGATGGTTATCGCGTCACCACGCACTGGAACTACACCGAGCGCCTGATCAAGGCTTTCCCGAAAACCACGGTGACCACCGACCAGATCTACGTTGAGGATCGCAATCTCATCACTTCCGGTGGCGTAACCGCTGGCATCGATCTGGCGCTGGCGGTGGTGGCCAGGGATCACGGCAAGAAAATCGCCCAGGACGTCGCCAAGGTGTTGTTGGTGGTCATGAAGCGTCAGGGTGGGCAAGCGCAGTTCAGCCCGTTGATGGCGGCCGTCTCACCGCAAGAAACGCCTGTCACCCGCGCACAGAATTACGTGCTTGAACACTTGGACGAAGCCTTTACCGTCGAGCGCATGGCCGGACTGGCGAATATGAGCGCACGGCACTTTGCTCGGCTGTTCGCCCGTGACGTCAACATGACTCCAATGGAGTTTCTGCAGAACGCCCGTATCGACTGCGCACGAAACCTCCTGGAAACCAGCGATCTGCCGCTGAAGACCATCGCTTATAAAAGTGGCTTTGGCAGTGTTCGGCGCATGCGCTCGTTGTTCGCCGAAAAGCTCGGTCTCACGCCTTTGCAATACCGCGAACAGTTCAGCTAGAGCGGTTCTGTCCGTCTGCCGCAGCCGGATGTCCGTATTGCGTCGGTTGTGGCGGTTGTATCGTCACGCAACAGTGCCAAGATGTTTGGCATGAATAATCACAACGACACAAGCCAAGGTTCGGTGCTGCGTTTTGGCCCGTACGCTTTCCATGTGCGCCAACGCTTGGTTCTCGAAGGAGAACAGCCGCTGCGCATGGGCGGGCGCGCCATGGACATTCTGCAGGTGCTGCTCGAACACGCGGGCGAGGTGGTCAGCAAAGAGCAGTTGATTGCTCAAGTGTGGCCGACGTCGATCGTCGAGGAAATCAACCTGCGGGTGCACATCGCAGCGTTGCGCCGCGCACTGGGCGATGGCAGCAACGGGCAGCGTTACATCATTCACGTGGCGCACTGTGGCTACAGTTTTGTCGCCCCGGTAGAGCAGAGTCCAAATGACGCGCTGCCCATGCCCGCCGCCGCGCTCACGCCCCTGCACAATCTTCCGGCACGATTGACGCCAGTCAGTGGGCGCGACGCCTTGATCGGTGGTCTGGTTCGACAAATGCCGGTATGCCGCTTGATGACGATTACCGGTGCCCCGGGCGTTGGCAAAACCACTGTGGCACTGCGCGTGGCGGAATTGCTGCTGCAATACTTTCGTGATGGCGCCTGGTGGGTCGACCTTGCCAGCCTCGAAGATGACATTCCATTGATCGAGCGCCTGTTGCACACCCTGAACACAGACTTTTTCACACTGACCGGCCGGCACGCCCTGTTGATCCTGGATAACTGCGATCACCAGCGCGACAGTTGCGCGGTTCTGGTAGAGACCCTGTTGCATGCCGCGCCTCGCCTGTCGATTCTGGTCACCGGCCGTGAAGCCTTAAACATCGCGCACGAGACCGTCCATTACGTGCCGCTGTTGGCGATTCCCAAGCGCTCGGCATTGAACTCCGTCGAGGAAGCCATGGGCTATCCGGCGGTGCAGTTGTTCGTCAATCGCGCGCGAGCGCGGCAACAGGGCTTCAGTTTGCGTCAACAGGATTTGCCAGGTGTGCGCGAAATCTGCCGCCAACTGGACGGTTTGCCGCTGGCGATCGAGCTCGCCGCTGCGCAGATCGACGCGCTGGGCTTGATCGGCTTACAGGCCCAGGTTGAAAACGGTCTGCAGTTGCTTGGCCAAGGACGGCGCACCGCGGAGCCGCGCCATCAGTCGATGGCCGCTGCGATCGATTGGAGCTTCCAGTACCTGACGGAAATGGAACAGCGTGTTCTGCTGCGTCTGTCGGTGTTCAGCACGGGCTTTACTCTGGAGGCTGCACTTAGCGTGATCAGCAGCGTGGATCTGGCGGGATCCAGGTTGAGCGCAATTATCGAAGGGTTGGCGCGCAAGTCGTTGCTCATTCAAGAACCCAACCGGGCAACGGCGCGCTATTGGATGCTCAACACCGTGCGCCGCTATGCTCGTGATCGCTTTGAGCGCAGCGACGACAGGCTCGAACTGCAACAGCGTCATGCGCGCTATCTCAGCCGCACGCGCAATGCGTCAGGCCAGGCACTGCTCGCGCAGGCTGTCGAGTAGCAGGCGGACCTTGCGCAAGTCCGGTGTGGCGTAGCCTTCGGTGAAGCGCTGGTAGAGGGGGCTGAGCAAATCCCATGCTTCGCGATGGCGGGACTGGCGCTGCCATAACTGCGCAAGGTCCGTGGCGCTGCGCAGCTCCCAGGCCAACGCGCCTTGGCTTCTGGCGATGGTCAGCGCTTGTTGCAGGATTTGTTCGGCTTCTCGGGTTTCAGCGGTGTCTGAGCAGGCCGATTCGCGAGCAGGCTCGCTCCCACAGGAAACAGCGCACAACTCGGAATTTGCGCCCGACACCGACCCCTTGTGGGAGCGAGCCTGCTCGCGAAGGGGCCACTCTGAACCCTTCACTAATGCCGCCGCCCGCGCCCGCAGTATTTCCGCTGCACTCCAACCCGCGTCCCCATTGCGCGCGCGCTCCACCAGTGCCTCATCGACAAAGCGCTCATCCAGCGTAACCATCACTTCCCTGATCAAACCGCTGCTCTGCGTCGATACCGGCGCGGCATTATCCGGATCGATCACTTGGGCATACTGCCGCCCCCAATTATTGAACAGCAGCACCAAATGCTTCTGCGACTGCTCCAGCAACAATTGCAGGAGCGCGCGGGCGTTGGCGGCGTCACCGTTGTAATGAGCGATCAGACAACTGGCCAGCGCCAGGGTGTAGCAGATCGATGTGCCGTGATTGATCTGCACGGCGATGTCCAGCGCCTGCCGTGCCGCGCGCCAGGCTTGCTCGGGCAGACCCTGCAGCCACAGCACTCGGGCCAACACCGTCAGCGAGGCGACACTCTGGTCGTATTGCACGCCGAAACCATGGGTGAAGCGATTGAGATGGCCGCTGTGAGCCATGCGTTGCAGCACCTGCTCGGCATGTACGCGGGCCTGCGGTTGGTCGCCGGCATAATGCAACGCCAGCACGCGCAAGCGATGCGTGCTCAGCGACAGCAATGGCTCGTCGTGCACGCCGATGCGATCAAATTGCTCACTCTGCGCCAGCGCCATGCGGTAATGCCCGCAACTCAGATTGACCGCCATATGCCCCGATATTGCACGCAGTTGCCCGGCCAGATCGCCGTGTTCTTCGGCTAAGCGGCAGGCGTCGACGAAGGCCTGGATGGTTTGTGGCGTGCCGCCCCAGGTGTGATAGCTGGCGCTGCCGAGCGCCAGTTTCAAGGCGATTTGCAGGCTAGGGCAGGGCGGCGGGAGCGAGCCTGCTGGCGAAGCCTCCAGCAGACTCAGTGCCCGGCGCACATAGCGGCTGTAATCGCGCAGCAACGACAGCTCCTGCCACAACGGTGCCGACGCGGCTGCCAGTTGCACGCCCAGCTCATCCGGTCCCGGGCCGTCGAGGCTCCAGTCCAGCGCCGCGCGCAAATCCTCCAGCCCCCTGGCATAGCGCTCCATCCACAATACAGTCGGAGTATTGTCCCAATCCGCCTGCGCCTGCTGCATCAGTGTCAGGCAGCGCTCGGCGTGGCGTTGGCGGGTTGCGCTGAGCTCGTTGGCCTGTTCGAGTTTTTCCAGTGCGTAGTGGCGCGTGGTGTCGAGCAACCGGTAGAAAACATCTTCGTCACCCACTTCGACGCTCAGCAGGGATTTGGCCACCAGTTGCGTGACAGCGGTGAACACCGCGCCGGGGTCGATCTGTTGGCCGATGACCACCGCTGCCGCCGAGGCGAGGGTGAAGCTGCCGCGGAAAATTCCCAGTCGCCGCAGACAGGTTTGCTCGCAGGCGTTGAGCAGGTTGAAGCTCCAGTCCATCGTTGCGCGCAGGGTCAGGTGGCGCTCGGCGCTGCTGTGGTGTCCGGCCGACAATGGCGGCAAACCCTCGCGCAATTGCTTGAGCAATCCGTCCATGCCCAATTCGCTGACCTGAGCGGCGGCAAGTTCCAGTGCCAGCGGGATGCCGTCCAGACGCTGGCAGATTTCGATCGCCTGCGGTAGCTCGGCGCGACTCAGTTGAAAGCTTTCCCGCGCCGCGGTCGCGCGCTCGACAAACAGTTGCAGCGCAGCAAAGCCCAGCGCCTGGGCCGGATCCATCGGGGTCAACAAGGACGGGCATTCGAGCGATTCCAGACGCTGCACGAATTCGCCCTCAGCGCGTAGGCTCTCGCGGCTGGTCGCGAGGATATGCACCTTTGGCGCCCCCCGCAGAATCTGCTCGCTGAGCGCGGCGACCGCATCGATCAGGTGCTCGCAGTTGTCGATTACCAGCAGCATTTGCCGATCACGCAGGCCATCGACAAGACACGCTTGCGCATCACCTTCCGGCGCGGACAGATCAAGCAGTGTCGCCAGGTGCGAGCCGATCAGCGCGGGATCGGCGATGGGTGCCAAGTCCACCAGGCGTATGCCGTCGCGATACTGGCCGATCAATTGTTCGGCGACGCGCAGGGCGACGGTGGTCTTGCCAATGCCGCCGGGGCCGACCAGAGTGATGCAGCGTCGGCGCGGCAGTTGCGCAATCAAGTGATCGACCACCGGCTGGCGGCCGATCATTCGTGTGCGGCGCAGCGGCAGGTTGTGTCTGGCGACGGGCATCGCCGGTTTTTGTTCGATGCTGTCGATGAGGATGGGGGCGACAAAACTGTAGCCGCGCTGCGCCACGGTGACGATGTAGCGCTGACCGTTCTGTCCGTCGCCCAGCGCCTTGCGCAGGGCCGCCATGTGCACGCGCAGGTTGATGTCTTCGACAACGCTGTCTGGCCAGACCCCGGCCATCAATTGCTGCTTGCTCACCACCTCGCCGGCGTGGGCCAGCAAAATCAGGAGGATATCCATCGCCCGCCGTCCCAGGCGCAAAGGCTGTTGGCCTTCAAGTAGCAGTCGTTGCCCGGGATGAATCCGATAGGGGCCAAACGCAATGGCCTGATTCGGGGAGAAACTCAACAGCGCGCTCCTGCGGTGATGCGGCGGACAGGGCGAATCAGTCCCTGGCGCAAGCGCAGGCCTTCTGATCCGGGGTGTCCGGGCATAATCCTCAGGTTTGAGCATCAGTGCAACGGGTGGCGTAACGGCAGCAGTCAAAACACCGCAGGCTGCGCTGCGTTGTTTTTCGGCTTGCCCATGACTCGACAGCGCCAGGCGAAGGGATTGATGCCCTCGCTGCGGGTGAACATGTGGCAGAAGTGCGCCTGATCGCAGAAGCCGCATTCCAGGCTGATCTGCGTCAGGCTGAGGTCGGTGTGCTGGATCAGCAACTTGGCCCGGGCCAGGCGCTGGGCGCGGATCCAGTCCTGTGGCGACAGGCCGGTGCTGCACTTGAATGCACGGGAGAAATGACTGCGCGACAATGAGCAGGCACGGGCCAGCTCAGCCACTTCGAGGCTTTCGCCCAGGCGCTCGAGGATCAACTGTTTGATCTGGCGTTCGCGCTGCGGACTGAGTCCGCCAGTCGCGTTTTTCCCCGGTTCGCAAGCAGGGGCGAGGGCGACGGTTTGCTGTAGATAAGCCATGGCCAAGGTCCGTGTCGGTGGGGAATACACGGTCGGCGCATTCCCTCAGGTCAAAAAGCAACGCTGCGCAGAGGGCTTCATTGTTGGGTGAGGGCGTGAGGCTGACGAGTTAATCGTTGTTAATTTCATCGCAAAGGCTGGAACTCAGCACATCCTTGCAAGTCAGCGCCCGGCGCTTTGCGCGACGATGTCGACAAAGCGCGGCCGCCGTTGGCCAGGTTCAGGGGGAATGCAATGAAAGGCATGATGAAAGCAGCAACGACTCTGGCGGTCATGCTGGCAATGTCCGGCGCGATGGCGCAGGCACCGCAGGTGGGCACTCAGGCGCCGGGTTATTTCCGCTTGGCGGTGGGCGATTACGAAGTCACCGCGTTGTTCGACGGTTACAACGATTTGTCGCCGAAGTTGTTGCAGGGCATGAGCCAGAGTCAGATTCGCGCGCTGCTCGCACGGCGTTCGATTGAAACCCCGGGCGTGCAGACGGCGTTCAATGCCTTTCTGGTCAACACCGGCACACAATTGATTCTGGTCGACACCGGCGCAGGGCAGTGCATCGGCGCCACCGCAGGCCAACTCTCGGCCAACATGCAGGCCGCCGGTTACAAGCCTGAGCAGGTCGACACAATTTTGCTGACCCACCTGCACCTCGATCACGTCTGCGGTCTGGTCGATGCAGAGAAGAAGCCGCTGTTCGCCAATGCCACCGTCTATGCGGCCAAGGCAGAGGCCGATTACTGGCTTGATCCGGCAGCACTGGTCAAGGCTCCGGCCGGCGCCAAAGAGTTTTTCAAAATTGCCCAGGATTCGACGGCGCCCTACGTTGCCGCTGGCCGCTTCAAGACGTTTGCCGCCGGGCAGTCGCCATTGCCGGGACTGGTCGAAGCAACCCTCGAAGCCGGGCACACCCCGGGCAGCACCACGTACCGCTTCACCTCGCAGCAGCAGAGCATCGTGTTCATGGGCGATCTGGTGCACAACCTCGCGGTGCAGTTCTTGCACCCGGAAGTCTCGATCGGTTTCGACGTCAACAGTCAGCAAGCGATCGCCAGTCGGCAGGCAGTGTTCAGTGCTGCGGCAGCGAGCAAGACCTGGGTGACGGCAGCGCATCTGCCGTTCCCGGGCATCGGCCACATCGCCGCCGAGGGCAAGCATTTCCAGTGGGTGCCGGTGGAGTACGGCCCTTACAAACGCGCGGCGAAAGTGCCGTTGATCGAGTAAAGTGCCCAGCGCCATTGGCATAAAGCGTCTGACACCGATAAGGAAACCACGCCCATGAACCGTAACGATCTGCGCCGCGTCGACATGAACCTGCTGGTGATTTTCGAAGCGTTGATGTTCGAAAAGAACCTGACCCGCGTTGCCGAAAAACTGTTCATGGGCCAGCCAGCGGTCAGTGCTGCGCTGGGGCGCTTGCGTGATCTGTTCGACGATCCGTTGCTGCTGCGCAACGGTCGCGGTATGGAACCGACGGCGCGGGCGCTGGCGATCCTCAAGGAATTGCAACCGGCAATGGACGTGATTTCCGGCGCAGTCAGCCGCGCCAAGGAATTCGAACCGGCGAGCAGTTGCGATGTGTTTCGCATCGGACTGTCGGACGACGCCGAGTTCGGTCTGTTTCCGCCGCTGTTGCGCCAGCTTCAGCAGGAGGCACCGGCGATCATCGTAGTGGTGCGCCGGGCCAATTATCTGTTGATGCCAGCGCTGTTGGCCTCTGGAGAGATCTCCGTGGGCGTCAGCTACACCACGGATCTGCCGGCCAATGCCAAGCGCAAAAAACTACGTGATATTCCCTGCAAAGTGCTGCGCGGCGACGATCGTCCGGGGCCGCTGACGCTGGACGAATATTGCGCGCGTCCGCATGCGATGGTGTCGTTCTCCGGTGACCTGAGCGGCAATATCGATCTGGATCTGGCCAAGATCGGTCGCTGCCGCCGAGTCGTCCTCGGTGTGCCGCAGTTCAGCGGCTTGCGCGCCTTGCTCGCCGGTACCGAGATGATCGCCACGGTGCCGGATTACGCCGCCTGTGCCTTGGTCGAAGGCTGCGCCCTGCGTGCCGAAGACCCGCCATTCCCGATCGATGCGGCGCAATTGTCGATGGCGTGGAGCGGGGTGCACGACAACGACCCGGCAGAGAAATGGCTGCGCTCGCGGATCAGTCAGTTCATGGCGGCGCCGCTGGATATTCCAGCGCTTTAACCGCCCTCGATTACGCAAGCAGTTTTCGTGTGGGAGCGAGCCTGCTCGCGAATGCGGTGTGTCAGTGAGTGTGGATGTGACTGACCCGACGCCATCGCGAGCAGGCTCGCTCCCACATTGTGTTTGTGGCGGTCTGCATATTGAGCGCACGCCGCCAATCCCTGTGGGAGTGAGCCTGCTCGCGAATGCGGTGTGTCAGTGAGCGTGGATCTGACTGACCCGACGCCTTCGCGAGCAAGCTCGCTTCCACACTGTTTTTGTGGCGGTCTGCATATTGAGCGCACGCCGCCAATCCCTGTGGGAGCGAGCTTGCTCGCGAATGCGGTGTGTCAGTTAGTGTGGATGTGACTGACACACCGCTTTCGCGAGCAAGCTCGCTCCCACATTGTTTTTGTGGCGGTCTGCAAATGGAGCGCACGCCGCTAACCCCTGTGGGAGCGAGCTTGCTCGCGAAAGCGGTGTGCCAGTCAACGTGGATGTGACTGAGCTGACGCCTTCGCGAGCAGGCTCGCTCCCACTTTGTTTTTGTGGTGGTCTGCAAATTGAATGCACGCCGCCAAACCCTGTGGGAGCGAGCTTGCTCGCGAATACGGTGTGTCAGTTAGTGTGGATCTGACTGACCCGACGCCTTCGCGAGCAAGCTCGCTCCCACACTGTTTTTGTGGCGGTCTGCATATTGAGCGCACGCCGCCAAACCCTGTGGGAGCGAGCTTGCTCGCGAATGCGGTGTGTCAGTTAGTGTGGATCTGACTGACCCGACGCCTTCGCGAGCAAGCTCGCTCCCACACTGTTTTTGTGGCGGTCTGCATATTGAGCGCACGCCGCCAATCCCTGTGGGAGCGAGCTTGCTCGCGAATACGGTGTGTCAGTTAGTGTGGATCTGACTGACCCGACGCCTTCGCGAGCAAGCTCGCTCCCACACTGTTTTTGTGGCGGTCTGCATA
>NZ_QFZZ01000008.1 GCF_005233515.1 Pseudomonas sp. CFBP13508 | reverse complement strand
CCCATGTGAGAGTAGGTCATCGTCAAGATTAAATTCCGAAACCCCAATTGCGAAAGCAGTTGGGGTTTTGTTTTGCCTGCGAGAAATGTGTCTGCCTGATTTCTATGCAACAGTCCGGGGCATGGCTATTATGCGGGCCTCATTGTGAGGCGAAACCTGCATGTTGACGTTGTTGAATCTTCTGAAGGATGGACGATTCCATTCTGGACAGGATCTGGGCGTGGCCCTGGGAGTTAGCCGAAGCGCTGTATGGAAGCAGCTGCAGCAGCTTGAAGCTGAACTTGGCCTGTCGATCCATAAAGTTCGCGGTCGCGGCTATCAACTGTCCGCGCCTCTGACTCTGCTTGAGCCCTTGGAAATAACCAGAAGAGCACCTCAATGGCCGGTAACTGTGTTCGATTCTGTCGATTCAACAAATGCCGAGGCTTTGCGCTCTATTAATGAAGGGGCTCTCGCGCCGTTTTTGGTGCTGTCCGAGCGACAGGTGGCTGGGCGTGGTCGCCGTGGTCGAAAGTGGGTGAGCCCATTTGCCGAAAACCTTTATTACAGCCTCGTACTCCGTATCGAAGGCGGCATGCGTCAGCTTGAAGGGTTGAGCCTTGTTGTTGGTCTGGCGGTACTGCAGACCTTGCGAAGCGGTGGTGTGCCGACAGCCGGTTTGAAGTGGCCCAACGATGTTTTGGTGGGCTACAAGAAAATAGCAGGCATCCTGCTTGAGCTCGTCGGAGATCCGGCGGATGTATGTCATGTTGTGGTGGGCATAGGAATCAACGTGAATATGCAAGTTGCTGACGAGGTAGACCAGCAATGGACCTCTATAAAGCTTGAGTCCGGCAAGTCCTGCGATCGCAATGCTTTAGTGGCGGAGTTGAGTAATCAACTCGAGGCTTATATCCATAAACATCAGCTTGAAGGGTTCGCGAGTCTGCAGGAAGAATGGGCGGAAAACCATCTGTGGCAGGATCGGACCGTTTCGTTGATCGCGGGTAACAGCCATATTGATGGGGTCGTGCTCGGCATTGATAGCCAAGGCGGGTTGCGTTTGCTTGTAGATGGTATTGAAAAAGTCTTTAGTGGCGGAGAGCTCAGCCTGAGGTTGCGTGATGATTCTTGAGCTTGACTGCGGCAACAGCTTTATAAAATGGCGCGTGTTGGACGCCTTGGCGAGCGCGGTGGTCTCGGAAGGAGTTGTAGACTCCAATCAGGCTTTGATCGAAAGCCTGCGGCACATAAGGTCTCTCTCGCTGCGCCACTGTCGTTTGGTGAGCGTCAGGACCAACGAGGAAACCGGCGCGTTAATCGAGCTTATTGAGCGCGAGTTCGGTATTCCTATTGTGTGCGCAAAACCTGCTCGCGAGATGTCCGGTGTTCGAAACGGCTACGAGGATTATGAGCGTCTAGGCCTTGATCGCTGGCTGGCGATGCTTGGCGGCTTTCACTTGGCTGCTGGGAATGCTTGCCTGGTTCTCGACTTCGGTACGGCGGTCACTGCCGATTTTGTTGCGGCTGACGGTGAGCATCTTGGTGGTTTCATTTGTCCTGGTATGCCTTTGATGCGAAACCAGCTGCGCACCCATACGCGTAAAATTCGTTATGGTGATGAGGCGGCGGAGCGGGCCCTTTCCAGTCACGTACCGGGGCGGACCACCGTTGAGGCGGTGGAGCGCGGTTGTTCTCTGATGTTAAGGGGCTTCGTACTCACTCAATTAGAGCTGGCTCGAGCATATTGGGGCGAAAGCTTCATGGTCTTCATCACGGGAGGGGATGCCGAGTTGGTGGATGGCGTCGTGCCTGAGGCCAAGGTTGTGCCCGACCTGGTTTTTGTCGGCCTGGCCATGGCGTGTCCCTTGTCCTGAGGTTTATATGCGTTGGTTGTTCCTGCTCCTTGTGGTTCTCAATGTTTTTTACTATGTCTGGCATCAGCAGGAAGCGCCCTTGCGAGCCAAAGACGTGACGCCTCTGAATTTATATCGTGGTTCGCAGCAGGATATTCGTTTGCTGAGCGAAACAGCCAGTGATGGGCGCAGAGTGGAGGCTGCTCCGCGTCAGCAGTGTCTGTTCCTTGGTGGGTTTTCTGATGAGGATTCGGTTGCCAGGTTGCAGCAGCGTCTGTCGGCAATGAAGGTCAATGTGCAATCCGTGCCGAAAGACGCTGCTGGAAGCGGTTACTGGCTAACAGTCACACCGGATGGCCAGCGTTTGTTGGGCGATCAACAGTTGCTAAACCTTTCCAAGGAATTCAATGAGTTAAAACATAAAATAATGCTGTGCGAAGGGGTTGCACCTGCCGAATAGTTTGCATAGAATGGCGCCCGCTCCACAGCGAAGACCTTAACCGGATTTCAAAGTGAGGCGTGTCAACGCAGCTAACCTCAGGTTTTTAAATGAGAAAATGCTTGACAGAGGTTTGGCATGATATAGAATGCCGGCCTGATTAGGAGGGGTTCCCGAGCGGCCAAAGGGATCAGACTGTAAATCTGACGTCTACGACTTCGAAGGTTCGAATCCTTCTCCCTCCACCAGATTTAAGCGTGAGCTGCAGGCTCCGCGGGTATAGTTTAGTGGTAGAACCTCAGCCTTCCAAGCTGATGATGCGGGTTCGATTCCCGCTACCCGCTCCAAGTTTGCAGGTTGTGCAAAGGGTTCTGCTCTTGTAGCTCAGTTGGTAGAGCACACCCTTGGTAAGGGTGAGGTCAGCGGTTCAAATCCGCTCAAGAGCTCCATATAACAAGGCAGATATGAAAATATCTGCCTTTGTTTTAATGGTTGATATTGTTTGTCTAATTTCTTCTGTAGAGGGTGATATCGATGGCTAAGGAAAAATTTGATCGTTCCCTGCCCCACGTCAACGTTGGGACCATTGGTCACGTTGACCACGGTAAAACCACTCTGACTGCTGCTCTGACTCGCGTCTGCTCCGAAGTTTTCGGTTCGGCCGTCGTTGAATTCGACAAGATCGACAGCGCACCAGAAGAAAAAGCTCGCGGTATCACCATCAACACCGCTCACGTTGAGTACAACTCGACTATTCGTCACTACGCTCACGTTGACTGCCCAGGTCACGCTGACTACGTGAAGAACATGATCACCGGTGCTGCCCAGATGGACGGCGCGATCCTGGTTTGCTCGGCCGCTGATGGTCCGATGCCACAAACCCGTGAGCACATCCTGCTGTCCCGTCAGGTAGGCGTTCCGTACATCGTGGTTTTCCTGAACAAGGCTGACCTGGTAGACGACGCTGAGCTGCTGGAACTGGTTGAGATGGAAGTTCGTGACCTGCTGTCGACCTACGACTTCCCGGGCGACGACACTCCGATCATCATCGGTTCGGCTCGTATGGCGCTGGAAGGCAAAGACGACAACGAAATGGGCACCACTGCCGTTCGTAAACTGGTTGAAACTCTGGATACCTACATCCCAGAACCAGTTCGTATGATCGACAAGCCATTCCTGATGCCAATCGAAGACGTATTCTCGATCTCGGGTCGCGGTACTGTTGTGACTGGTCGTATTGAGCGCGGTATCGTTCGCGTTCAGGACGCTCTGGAAATTGTTGGTCTGCGTGACACCACCACCACCACCTGCACTGGTGTTGAGATGTTCCGCAAACTGCTCGACGAAGGTCGTGCTGGCGAGAACTGCGGCGTTCTGCTGCGTGGTACCAAGCGTGACGACGTTGAGCGTGGCCAGGTTCTGGTCAAGCCAGGTTCGGTCAAGCCGCACACCAAGTTCACCGCAGAAGTTTACGTTCTGAGCAAGGAAGAAGGCGGCCGTCACACTCCGTTCTTCAAAGGCTACCGTCCACAGTTCTACTTCCGTACTACTGACGTGACTGGTAACTGCGAGCTGCCAGAAGGCGTTGAAATGGTAATGCCAGGTGACAACATTCAGATGACTGTTACCCTGATCAAAACCATCGCGATGGAGGACGGTCTGCGTTTCGCTATCCGTGAAGGCGGTCGTACCGTCGGCGCTGGCGTCGTAGCCAAAATCATCGAATAAGCGGTTGTAATGTATTTTTCGGGCTGGCATAATGGTCGGCCTGATTTTGTTTTAGGTCAGTAGCTCAATTGGCAGAGCGACGGTCTCCAAAACCGTAGGTTGGGGGTTCGATTCCCTCCTGACCTGCCAGATTCACTCGGTGTGTCTGGCTTTCTTTTCACAGGATCTTCATAGATGACTCCTAAAGCTGAAGCTCAAGGCTCTCGCTTCGATCTGCTCAAGTGGCTTGTAGTAGTCGCTTTGGTAGTTGTTGGCGTTGTTGGCAATCAGTATTACGCTGCTTCGCCGATCCTGTACCGTGTACTCGCTTTGCTTGCCATTGCTGCTGTAGCTGCCTTTGTAGGCTTGCAGACCGCGAAGGGCAAGTCTTTCTTTGTACTGGTTAAGGAAGCTCGCACCGAGATTCGTAAAGTCGTGTGGCCAACTCGCCAAGAAACCACGCAGACCACGCTGATTGTCGTGGCTGTTGTTCTGGTTATGGCGTTGCTGTTGTGGGGTCTTGATTCCCTGCTCGGCTGGCTTGTTTCCTTGATTGTCGGCTAAGGGTGTCCCGTGGCTAAGCGTTGGTATGTTGTGCATGCTTACTCGGGTTACGAGAAGCATGTGATGCGCTCGCTGATCGAGCGCGTAAAGCTGGCTGGCATGGAAGATGGCTTCGGCGAGATTCTGGTTCCCACTGAAGAAGTGGTAGAGATGCGTAACGGCCAGAAGCGCAAAAGCGAACGGAAATTCTTCCCGGGCTATGTGCTGGTCCAGATGGATATGAACGAGGGTACTTGGCACTTGGTCAAGGATACTCCTCGGGTGATGGGGTTCATCGGCGGTACTGCCGACAAGCCTGCACCAATTACCGATAAAGAGGCAGAAGCGATTCTGCGTCGGGTTGCTGATGGTAGCGACAAGCCGAAGCCGAAGACGTTGTTCGAGCCAGGCGAGACGGTACGTGTCAATGACGGTCCATTCGCTGATTTCAATGGCGTTGTGGAAGAAGTTAACTACGAAAAGAGCCGGATCCAAGTGGCAGTGCTCATTTTCGGTCGCTCTACTCCGGTGGAGCTCGAGTTCAGTCAGGTCGAGAAGGTCTAACTGGACAAGCAATCCCAACCCCGCAGCCTTAGGCTGTGGGGTTTTGTCGTCACTGGGATAAACGCGCAAGTAACCGGGGAGCCTTTCGAGGCGTTCGAACCCGTAATTGGAGTGCCTCATGGCCAAGAAGATTACCGCTTACATCAAGCTGCAAGTGAAGGCCGCTCAGGCTAACCCAAGTCCACCGGTTGGTCCTGCTCTGGGTCAGCACGGCGTGAACATCATGGAATTCTGCAAGGCTTTCAACGCCCGTACTCAGGGTCTTGAGCCAGGTCTGCCGACTCCAGTGATCATCACTGTCTACAGCGACCGTAGCTTCACTTTCGAAACCAAATCCACCCCTGCTTCGGTTCTGCTGAAGAAGGCGGCCGGTCTGACCAGCGGTTCCGCTCGTCCGAACACCGTTAAGGTTGGCACTGTTACCCGTGCTCAGCTGGAAGAAATCGCGAAAACCAAAAACGCGGATCTGACTGCAGCTGATATGGATGCAGCCGTGCGTACTATCGCCGGTTCTGCTCGTAGCATGGGCCTTAACGTGGAGGGTGTGTAATGGCTAAGCTGACCAAGCGTCAAAAGGCTATCGCCGGCAAAATCGAAGCAGGCAAGGCCTACAACATTGTAGACGCCGCTGCTCTGCTGGCCGAGCTGTCGACTGTCAAGTTCAGCGAGTCGTTCGACGTTGCTGTAAACTTGGGTGTAGACCCGCGTAAATCCGACCAGGTTGTTCGTAGCGCTACTGTGCTGCCACACGGCACTGGCAAGACCGTTCGCGTTGCTGTGTTCACCCAGGGTCCAGCTGCTGAGGCCGCTCTGGCTGCCGGCGCTGACCGTGTGGGTATGGACGACCTGGCTGCTGAAATGAAAGGCGGCGACCTGAACTATGACGTAGTGATCGCATCCCCGGATGCCATGCGCGTTGTAGGTCAGCTGGGTCAGATCCTCGGTCCACGCGGCCTGATGCCTAACCCGAAAGTCGGCACCGTAACTCCAGACGTAGCCAACGCGGTCAAGAACGCCAAGGCTGGTCAGGTTCGTTATCGCACCGACAAAAACGGCATCATCCACACTTCCGTTGGCAAGATCGGCTTCGACGCCGTCAAGCTGAAGGAAAACGTTGAAGCCCTGATCGCTGATCTGAAGCGTATCAAGCCAGCTTCCTCGAAAGGCATTTACGTCAAGCGCGTTACCCTGAGCACCACTATGGGCCCAGGTCTGGTTATCGACCAGAGCTCACTCGACGCGTAAGACAAAGGTTGGCGCGGTTTGCCGCGCCAATTGAAAGATTGGGGTCCCTGCCTGGCGGGGGCTATCCAAGACCGTAGGCGGCGCAAGCCTTAAACCTCAAGCCTACGCAGATGGTGCTCCCGGTTCCTTACCGAATCAGACACCAAAACGACATTCGGTTCCGATCGAATGAAACGGTAACAAGCAGGAGTTAAACCCGTGGCAATTAATCTCGAAGACAAGAAGGCCATCGTCGCTGAAGTCAACGAGGCTGCCAAAGTCGCTCTGTCCGCTGTCGTGGTTGATGCACGTGGCGTAACAGTAGGCGCAATGACCGGACTCCGTAAAGAGGCTCGTGAAGCTGGCGTTTACGTACGTGTTGTACGTAACACCCTGCTCAAGCGCGCTGTTGCTGACACTCAATACAGTGTCCTCAACGACGTGTTCACCGGCCCGACCCTGATTGCATTCTCGAACGAACATCCGGGCGCTGCTGCCCGTATCTTCAAAGAGTTTGCCAAGGGTCAGGACAAGTTCGAGATCAAGGCAGCTGCGTTCGAGGGCAAGTTCCTCGCAGCTAATCAGATCGACGTACTGGCAACTCTGCCGACCCGTGACGAAGCAATTTCCCAGCTGATGAGCGTGATTCAAGGCGCTACCAGCAAGTTGGCTCGTACTCTGGCGGCAATTCGCGACCAGAAAGAAGCTGCCGCAGCCTAAGGCTCGTCACTTCTCGCGTTTTTTGTTTATTTCGATGGTCGCGTAGGCCGTCCCCCAATTCAGGAAATGAGTCATGTCTCTGACTAACGAACAAATCATCGAAGCAATCGGCCAGAAATCCGTAGTGGAAATCGTTGAGCTGATCAAAGCGATGGAAGAAACCTTCGGTGTTACCGCTGCTGCCGCTTCGGCTGGCCCAGCTGTAGCTGCTGCTGCTGTTGAAGAGCAAACCGAGTTCAACGTTGTTCTGCTGGAAGCTGGCGAGAAGAAGGTTAACGTGATCAAGGCAGTTCGTGAACTGACCGGTCTGGGCCTGAAAGAAGCCAAAGAGAAAGTAGACGGCGCTCCTCAGGTTGTAGCTGAAGGCGTTTCGAAAGAAGCTGCTGAAGACGCCAAGAAGAAGCTGGAAGAAGCAGGCGCTAAAGTCGAGCTGAAGTAAGCATCGACTTTGCTCCTCCAGCCCGAGCGTCAAGCGACAGGCTGATGGCTGGTGGCTCTTGCCACCGGCCTTTTTCCGTTATTGGCAGCCGACTGGGTCGGTGCCAATAAAGGCGCTGTAACCACCCGATGCGGTGGCGCAAACCATGGGGTTTGCACGATTTTCTGGCTGCTCCCGTCGGGAGGGGCCAAACAAGCAGGTGACCAAGCTGGGGAACGCTGATGGCTTACTCATATACTGAGAAAAAACGTATCCGCAAGGACTTTAGCAAGTTGCCGGACGTCATGGATGTGCCTTACCTCCTGGCCATCCAGCTGGATTCGTATCGTGAATTCTTGCAAGCGGGAGCGACTAAAGATCAGTTCCGCGACGTGGGCCTGCATGCGGCCTTCAAATCCGTTTTCCCGATCATCAGCTACTCCGGCAATGCTGCGCTGGAGTACGTCGGTTATCGCCTGGGCGAACCGGCATTTGATGTCAAAGAATGCGTATTGCGCGGTGTAACTTTCGCCGTACCTTTGCGGGTAAAAGTGCGCCTGATCATTTTCGACAAAGAATCGTCGAACAAAGCGATCAAGGACATCAAAGAGCAAGAAGTCTACATGGGTGAAATCCCCCTGATGACTGAGAACGGTACCTTTGTAATCAACGGTACCGAGCGTGTTATCGTTTCCCAGCTGCACCGTTCCCCGGGCGTGTTCTTTGATCACGACCGCGGCAAGACGCACAGCTCCGGCAAACTGCTGTACTCGGCTCGCATCATTCCTTACCGCGGTTCGTGGCTGGACTTCGAATTCGACCCGAAAGACTGCGTCTTCGTGCGTATCGACCGTCGTCGCAAACTGCCGGCTTCGGTACTGCTGCGCGCACTCGGTTACACCACCGAAGAAGTGCTGGACGCGTTCTACACCACCAACGTATTCCACCTGAGCGGCGAAACCCTCAGCCTGGAACTGGTGCCATCGCGCCTGCGTGGTGAAGTTGCAGTTCTGGACATCCAGGACGAGAAGGGCAAGGTCATCGTTGAGCAAGGCCGCCGTATTACCGCGCGCCACATCAACCAGATCGAAAAAGCCGGTATCAAGACGCTGGACGTGCCACTGGACTACGTCCTTGGCCGCACCACCGCCAAGGCTATCGTGCACCCGGCTACCGGCGAAATCCTGGCCGAATGCAACACCGAGCTGAACACTGAAGTCCTGGCAAAAATCGCCAAGGCTCAGGTCGTTCGCATCGAGACCCTGTATACCAACGACATCGACTGCGGTCCGTTCGTCTCCGACACGCTGAAGATCGACTCCACCAGCAACCAATTGGAAGCGCTGGTCGAGATCTATCGCATGATGCGTCCAGGCGAGCCGCCAACCAAAGACGCTGCCGAAACCCTGTTCAACAACCTGTTCTTCAGCCCCGAGCGCTATGACCTGTCTGCGGTCGGCCGGATGAAGTTCAACCGTCGTATCGGTCGTACCGAAATCGAAGGTTCGGGCGTGCTGTGCAAGGAAGACATCGTCGCGGTCCTGAAGACTCTGGTCGACATCCGTAACGGTAAAGGCATCGTCGATGACATCGACCACCTGGGTAACCGTCGTGTTCGCTGCGTAGGCGAAATGGCCGAGAACCAGTTCCGCGTTGGCCTGGTACGTGTTGAGCGTGCGGTCAAAGAGCGTCTGTCGATGGCTGAAAGCGAAGGCCTGATGCCGCAAGACCTGATCAACGCCAAGCCAGTGGCTGCGGCGGTGAAAGAGTTCTTCGGTTCCAGCCAGCTGTCGCAGTTCATGGACCAGAACAACCCGCTGTCCGAGATCACCCACAAGCGTCGTGTCTCTGCACTCGGCCCTGGCGGTCTGACTCGTGAGCGCGCAGGCTTTGAAGTCCGTGACGTACACCCGACTCACTACGGTCGTGTCTGCCCGATTGAAACGCCGGAAGGTCCGAACATCGGTCTGATCAACTCCCTGGCTGCGTACGCTCGCACCAACCAGTACGGCTTCCTGGAAAGCCCGTACCGCGTGGTGAAAGAGGGTGTGGTCACCGACGAGATCGTGTTCCTGTCCGCTATTGAAGAAGCCGATCACGTGATCGCGCAGGCTTCGGCGACCATGAACGAGCAGAAAGTCCTGATCGACGAACTGGTTGCCGTACGTCACCTGAACGAATTCACCGTCAAGGCGCCGGAAGACGTCACCCTGATGGACGTTTCGCCGAAGCAGGTTGTCTCGGTTGCAGCGTCGCTGATTCCGTTCCTCGAGCACGACGACGCCAACCGTGCGTTGATGGGTTCGAACATGCAGCGTCAGGCTGTACCGACTCTGCGCGCTGACAAGCCGCTGGTAGGTACCGGCATGGAGCGTAACGTAGCCCGTGACTCCGGCGTTTGCGTCGTGGCTCGTCGTGGTGGCGTGATCGATTCCGTCGATGCCAGCCGTATCGTGGTTCGTGTTGCCGATGACGAAGTTGAAACCGGTGAAGCCGGTGTCGACATCTACAACCTGACCAAATACACCCGCTCGAACCAGAACACCTGCATCAACCAGCGTCCGCTGGTGCGTAAAGGTGATCGTGTTCAGCGTAGCGACATCATGGCCGACGGCCCGTCCACCGATATGGGTGAACTGGCACTGGGTCAGAACATGCGCATCGCGTTCATGGCATGGAACGGCTTCAACTTCGAAGACTCCATCTGCCTGTCCGAGCGTGTGGTTCAGGAAGACCGTTTCACCACGATCCACATTCAGGAACTGACCTGTGTGGCCCGTGACACCAAGCTTGGCCCAGAGGAAATCACTGCGGACATCCCGAACGTGGGTGAAGCTGCACTGAACAAGCTGGACGAAGCCGGTATCGTTTACGTAGGTGCTGAAGTAGGCGCAGGCGACATCCTGGTTGGCAAGGTCACTCCGAAAGGCGAGACCCAACTGACTCCGGAAGAAAAACTGCTGCGTGCAATCTTCGGTGAAAAAGCCAGCGACGTTAAAGACACATCCCTGCGCGTGCCAACCGGCACCAAAGGTACTGTCATCGACGTACAGGTCTTCACCCGTGACGGTGTTGAGCGTGATGCTCGTGCACTGTCGATCGAGAAGTCCCAACTGGACGAGATCCGCAAGGATCTGAACGAAGAGTTCCGCATCGTTGAAGGCGCGACTTTCGAGCGTCTGCGTTCCGCACTGGTAGGCCACAAGGCCGAAGGCGGCGCCGGCCTGAAGAAAGGTCAGGACATCACCGACGAAGTACTCGACGGTCTTGAGCACGGCCAGTGGTTCAAACTGCGCATGGCTGAAGATGCTCTGAACGAGCAGCTCGAGAAGGCTCAGGCCTACATCGTTGATCGTCGCCGTCTGCTGGACGACAAGTTCGAAGACAAGAAGCGCAAACTGCAGCAGGGCGATGACCTGGCTCCAGGCGTGCTGAAGATCGTCAAGGTTTACCTGGCAATCCGTCGCCGCATCCAGCCGGGCGACAAGATGGCCGGTCGTCACGGTAACAAGGGTGTGGTCTCCGTGATCATGCCGGTTGAAGACATGCCGCACGATGCCAATGGCACCCCGGTCGACGTGGTCCTCAACCCGCTGGGCGTACCTTCGCGTATGAACGTTGGTCAGATCCTCGAAACCCACCTGGGCCTCGCGGCCAAAGGTCTGGGCGAGAAGATCAACCGGATGGTCGAAGAGCAGCGTAAAGTCGCTGAACTGCGCACCTTCCTGGACGAGATCTACAACCAGATCGGCGGTCGTAACGAAGATCTGGACAGCTTCTCCGATCAGGAAATCCTCGATCTGGCGAACAACCTGCGTGGCGGCGTTCCAATGGCCACTCCAGTGTTCGACGGCGCCAAGGAAAGCGAAATCAAGGCCATGCTGAAACTGGCAGACCTGCCGGAAAGCGGCCAGATGCAGCTGACCGACGGCCGTACCGGCAACAAGTTCGAGCGTCCAGTTACCGTTGGCTACATGTACATGCTGAAGCTGAACCACTTGGTAGACGACAAGATGCACGCGCGTTCTACCGGTTCTTACAGCCTGGTTACCCAGCAGCCGCTGGGTGGTAAGGCGCAGTTCGGTGGTCAGCGTTTCGGGGAGATGGAGGTCTGGGCACTGGAAGCATACGGTGCTGCTTACACTCTGCAAGAAATGCTCACAGTGAAGTCGGACGATGTGAACGGCCGTACCAAGATGTACAAAAACATCGTGGATGGCGATCACCGTATGGAGCCGGGCATGCCCGAGTCCTTCAACGTGTTGATCAAGGAAATTCGTTCCCTCGGCATCGATATCGATCTGGAAACCGAATAACACGTGACGCGAATCGAGAGCGGGGCAGGATTGCCCGCTCTCTGCTCCGCCAGGAGGAAAGGCCTTGAAAGACCTACTGAATTTGCTGAAAAACCAGGGTCAAGTCGAAGAGTTCGACGCCATCCGTATCGGATTGGCCTCGCCGGAGATGATCCGTTCGTGGTCGTTCGGTGAAGTTAAAAAGCCGGAAACCATCAACTACCGTACGTTCAAACCTGAGCGTGACGGCCTGTTCTGCGCCAAGATCTTTGGCCCGGTAAAGGATTACGAGTGCCTGTGCGGTAAGTACAAGCGCTTGAAGCACCGTGGTGTGATCTGCGAGAAGTGCGGCGTTGAGGTCGCACTGGCCAAGGTTCGTCGTGAGCGCATGGCGCACATCGAACTGGCTTCGCCGGTTGCCCACATCTGGTTCCTGAAATCGCTGCCGTCGCGTATCGGCCTGCTGATGGACATGACCCTGCGTGATATCGAACGCGTTCTCTACTTCGAGAGCTATGTCGTTATCGATCCAGGCATGACCACCCTTGAAAAAGGTCAGCTGCTGAACGACGAGCAGTACTTCGAAGCGCTGGAAGAGTTCGGTGACGATTTCGACGCCCGCATGGGTGCCGAAGCTGTCCGTGAATTGCTGCACGCTATCGACCTGGAACACGAGATTGGCCGTCTGCGCGAAGAAATTCCGCAAACCAACTCGGAAACCAAGATCAAGAAACTGTCCAAGCGTCTGAAGTTGATGGAAGCCTTCCAGGGTTCCGGCAACCTGCCAGAGTGGATGGTGCTGACCGTTCTGCCGGTTCTGCCGCCAGATCTGCGTCCACTGGTCCCGCTGGATGGCGGTCGTTTCGCGACCTCCGACCTCAACGATCTGTATCGTCGAGTGATCAACCGTAACAACCGTTTGAAGCGCCTGCTGGATCTGTCCGCGCCGGACATCATCGTGCGCAACGAAAAGCGTATGTTGCAGGAAGCGGTCGATGCACTGCTCGACAACGGTCGTCGTGGCCGCGCAATCACTGGTTCCAACAAGCGTCCTCTGAAATCCCTGGCTGACATGATCAAGGGTAAGCAAGGTCGTTTCCGTCAGAACTTGCTCGGTAAGCGTGTTGACTACTCCGGTCGTTCGGTAATTACCGTAGGCCCGACCCTGCGTCTGCACCAGTGCGGTCTGCCGAAGAAGATGGCTCTCGAGCTGTTCAAACCGTTCATTTTCGGCAAGCTCGAAATGCGTGGTCTGGCGACCACCATCAAAGCGGCCAAGAAAATGGTCGAGCGCGAGTTGCCAGAGGTTTGGGACGTTCTCGCTGAAGTGATTCGCGAACACCCGGTTCTTCTCAACCGTGCACCGACCCTTCACCGTCTGGGTATCCAGGCGTTTGAACCGGTACTGATCGAAGGTAAGGCTATCCAGCTGCACCCGCTGGTCTGCGCCGCGTACAACGCCGACTTCGACGGCGACCAAATGGCCGTGCACGTACCGCTGACGCTGGAAGCCCAGCTCGAAGCGCGTGCGTTGATGATGTCGACCAACAACATTCTGTCGCCAGCCAACGGTGAGCCAATCATCGTTCCTTCGCAGGACGTTGTATTGGGTCTGTACTACATGACCCGTGAAGCGATCAACGCCAAAGGCGAAGGTCGTGTATTCGCGGATCTGCAGGAAGTCGACCGTGTGTTCCGTGCCGGCGAAGCCGCACTGCACGCCAAGGTCAAGGTTCGTATCAACGAAACCGTCAACGACCGTGACGGCAACAGCGTGAGCGGTACCCGTATCGTCGACACCACTGTCGGCCGTGCGCTGCTGTTCCAGGTTGTGCCAAAAGGTCTGTCGTACGACGTCGTCAACCTGCCGATGAAGAAAAAGGCGATCTCCAAGCTGATCAACCAGTGCTACCGCGTGGTTGGTCTGAAAGAGACCGTGATCTTCGCTGACCAGTTGATGTACACCGGTTTCGCTTACTCGACCATCTCCGGCGTTTCCATCGGTGTTAACGACTTCGTTATCCCGGATGAAAAAGCCCGCATCATCGGTGCAGCCACCGACGAAGTGAAAGAGATCGAGAGCCAGTACGCCTCCGGCCTGGTAACCCAGGGCGAGAAGTACAACAAAGTGATCGACCTCTGGTCGAAAGCGAACGACGAAGTTTCCAAGGCGATGATGGCCAACCTCTCGAAAGAGAGAGTCATCGACCGTCACGGCGACGAAGTTGATCAAGAGTCTTTCAACTCGATGTACATGATGGCCGACTCGGGTGCACGGGGTTCCGCAGCACAGATTCGTCAGCTGGCCGGTATGCGTGGTCTGATGGCCAAGCCGGACGGTTCCATCATTGAAACGCCGATTACTGCGAACTTCCGTGAAGGTCTGAGCGTACTTCAGTACTTCATCTCGACTCACGGTGCTCGTAAAGGTCTGGCGGATACCGCGTTGAAAACCGCTAACTCCGGTTACCTGACTCGTCGTCTGGTAGACGTGGCGCAGGATCTGGTAGTAACCGAGATCGATTGCGGCACCGAACACGGTCTGCTGATGACTCCGCACATTGAAGGCGGTGACGTTGTAGAACCGTTGGGTGAGCGCGTATTGGGTCGTGTCATTGCCCGTGACGTATTCAAGCCGGGTACCGAGGACGTTATCGTTCCTGCCGGCACTCTGGTTGACGAGAAGTGGGTCGAGTTCATCGAGCTGAACAGCATCGACGAAGTGATCGTGCGTTCGCCGATCAGCTGCGAAACCCGCTACGGCATCTGCGCCAAGTGCTACGGCCGTGATCTGGCTCGTGGTCATCAGGTGAACATCGGTGAAGCGGTCGGCGTTATCGCTGCCCAGTCCATCGGTGAGCCGGGTACCCAGCTGACCATGCGTACGTTCCACATCGGTGGTGCGGCAAGCCGTACTTCCGCAGCCGACAGCGTTCAGGTGAAAAATGGCGGTACCGTCCGTCTGCACAACCTGAAGCACGTTGAGCGAGTGGATGGCCACCTGGTTGCCGTGTCCCGTTCCGGTGAGCTGGCAATCGCGGACGACTTCGGTCGTGAACGCGAGCGTTACAAGCTGCCGTACGGTGCTGTGATTTCGGTTAAGGAAGGTGACAAGGTCGACGCTGGCGCAATCGTGGCCAAGTGGGATCCGCACACTCACCCGATCGTTACTGAAATGAAAGGTACCGTGACCTACGTGGGCATGGAAGAAGGCATCACGATCAAGCGTCAGACTGACGAATTGACCGGTATGACCAACATTGAAGTACTTGACGCGAAAGATCGTCCAGCTGCCGGTAAGGAAATCCGTCCAGCAGTGAAGATGGTCGATGACAACGGCAAGGATCTGTTGCTGCCAGGCACTGACGTTATCGCTCAGTACTTCCTGCCAGCCAACGCTCTGGTCGGTGTGGCTGACGGTGCGAAGATTGCGATCGGTGACGTTATCGCTCGTATCCCGCAGGAAACTTCTAAGACCCGTGACATCACCGGTGGTCTGCCGCGTGTTGCCGACCTGTTCGAAGCCCGTCGTCCGAAAGAAGCGTCGATTCTGGCTGAAGTCAGTGGCACCATCGCGTTCGGTAAAGAGACCAAAGGCAAGCGCCGTCTGGTCATTACCCCGAACGACGGTAGCGATCCGTATGAAGAGCTGATTCCGAAGTGGCGTCACCTGAACGTCTTCGAAGGCGAACAGGTAAACCGCGGCGAAGTTATCTCCGACGGTCCAAGCGATCCGCACGACATCCTGCGTCTGTTGGGTGTAAGCGCGCTGGCCAAGTACATCGTCAACGAGATCCAGGACGTTTATCGTCTGCAAGGCGTGAAGATCAACGACAAGCACATCGAGACCATCCTGCGTCAGATGCTGCGTAAAGTTGAAATCTCCGAGTCCGGCGATTCCAGCTTCATCAAGGGTGACCAGATGGAACTGACTCACGTTCTGGTAGAGAACGAGCGTCTGAGCGCGGAAGACAAGTTTGTCTCCAAGTTCACTCGCGTTCTGCTGGGTATCACCAAGGCGTCGTTGTCCACCGAATCGTTCATCTCGGCGGCTTCCTTCCAGGAAACCACCCGCGTACTGACCGAAGCGGCAGTCACCGGCAAGCGCGATTACCTGCGCGGCCTGAAAGAAAACGTAGTCGTGGGTCGTCTGATCCCGGCTGGTACCGGTCTTGCCTATCACAGCGAGCGCAAGCGTCGCCGTGATGCCGACAAGCCGTTGCGCGTAAGCGCCAGTGAAGTGGAAGCTGCACTGACCGAAGCGCTGAACTCGAGCGGTAACTGAGTTCTGCGATAAACGAGCGTGAGGCCCTGGTCGCTCCGTTCGTCGAATCGAGACATCAAGTCAAGGTTCGATGGGCGGGGAGGTCGGGGCCTTGCCTTGACTGGAATCAAGATCCTCTTTAGACTCTTGATCCCCTAAATTTGGCGGGAATTCGTTCCTGCCATTTTGCTTTTCTTGCAAGACAATAGCGTCGCAAGACAACAGTGGAGCTAGTAGATGGCAACTATCAACCAGCTGGTACGTCAGCCGCGTAAGCGTATCGTCGAGAAATCCGACGTACCTGCGCTGCAGAACTGCCCGCAACGTCGTGGCGTGTGCACCCGTGTGTACACCACCACGCCGAAAAAACCTAACTCGGCACTGCGTAAAGTATGCCGTGTGCGTCTGACCAACGGTTTCGAGGTTTCCTCGTACATCGGCGGTGAAGGCCACAACCTGCAAGAGCACAGCGTGGTACTGATCCGCGGCGGTCGTGTAAAAGACTTGCCAGGTGTTCGTTACCACACCGTTCGCGGCTCCTTGGATACTTCCGGCGTTAAAGGCCGTAACCAGGGTCGTTCGAAGTACGGTACCAAGCGTCCGAAGTAATCGGCCGTTTTGCAGATTTTTATTTTATTGAGTCGATAAGAGTAAGGTCGGGCACGCATCCTCTGGATCTGTCCCGAGCTAACCTGAAGACCGCTTGAGGGCTTATCATGCCAAGACGTCGCGTAGCAGCAAAGCGTGAGATTCTGGACGATCCGAAATACGGAAGCCAGATCCTCGCCAAATTCATGAACCACGTTATGGAAAGCGGCAAGAAAGCCGTTGCCGAGCGTATCGTTTATGGTGCCCTGGAAACCGTTGCGGCCCGTAAGGCTGGCACCGATCCCCTGGAACTCTTCGAAAAAGCACTCGACGCCATCGCTCCGCTGGTCGAAGTGAAGTCGCGCCGCGTTGGTGGTGCTACTTACCAGGTTCCGGTCGAGGTTCGTCCTTCCCGTCGTAACGCTCTGGCAATGCGCTGGTTGGTAGACTTCGCCCGTAAGCGCGGCGAGAAGTCTATGGCTCTGCGTTTGGCTGGCGAACTGCTGGATGCTGCTGAAGGTAAAGGTGCTGCTGTTAAGAAGCGTGAAGACGTGCACCGTATGGCCGAAGCTAACAAAGCTTTCTCGCACTACCGCTTCTAATTTTAGCTTCACTAATTTTGCGAGGGCTTTATGGCTCGTACTACTCCGATTAGCCGCTACCGTAACATCGGTATCGTCGCTCACGTGGATGCTGGTAAAACCACCACCACCGAGCGCGTACTGTTTTACACCGGCAAAAGTCACAAAATGGGCGAGGTGCATGATGGCGCCGCGACCACAGACTGGATGGTTCAGGAGCAGGAGCGTGGTATTACCATTACTTCTGCTGCCATTACCGCCTTCTGGAAAGGTTCCGAGAAGCAGTACTCTCACGAGCACCGTTTCAACGTAATCGATACCCCGGGCCACGTTGACTTCACCATTGAAGTTGAACGTTCCCTGCGCGTACTCGACGGCGCTGTCGTTGTGTTCTGCGGTACTTCGGGTGTTGAGCCGCAGTCGGAAACCGTATGGCGTCAAGCCAACAAATACGGCGTTCCACGTCTTGTTTACGTAAACAAGATGGACCGTGCCGGCGCCAACTTCCTGCGCGTGATCGGTCAGATCAAGCAGCGTCTGGGTCACACTCCGGTGCCGATCCAGTTGGCCATCGGTTCCGAAGACAACTTCCAGGGTCAGATCGATCTGATCAACATGCAAGCTGTCTACTGGAATGACTCCGACAAAGGTATGGTCCCTGTTCGCAAGGACATTCCTGCCGAGCTGCAAGAGCTGGCTGAAGAGTGGCGCAACAACATGGTTGAAGCTGCTGCCGAAGCCAACGAAGAGCTGATGAACAAGTACCTGGAAGGCGAAGAGCTGTCGATCGAAGAGATCAAGGCTGCTTTGCGTCAGCGTACTATCGCCGGCGAAATCGTTCTGGCCGTTTGCGGTTCTTCGTTCAAGAACAAGGGCGTTCCCCTGGTTCTCGACGCCGTTATCGACTACCTGCCTGCTCCGACCGACATTCCTGCTATCAAGGGTTCCAACCCTGATAACGAGGAAGAAGAGATGGAGCGTCATGCAGACGACAACGAGCCTTTTGCGGCTCTGGCGTTCAAGATCGCTACCGACCCATTCGTGGGTACCCTGACCTTCGTCCGCGTTTACTCGGGCGTGTTGAACTCCGGCGACGGCGTGATCAACTCGGTCAAGGGCAAGAAAGAGCGCGTGGGTCGTATGGTGCAAATGCACGCAAACGCTCGCGAAGAGATCAAGGAAGTGCGCGCTGGTGACATCGCGGCCCTGATCGGCATGAAGGACGTCACCACTGGTGAAACCCTCTGCAACGCTGACAAGCCAATCATCCTGGTTCGCATGGACTTCCCGGAGCCGGTTATTTCGGTTGCCGTAGAGCCCAAGACCAAGGATGACCAGGAAAAAATGGGTATCGCTCTGGGCAAACTCGCTCAGGAAGACCCGTCTTTCCGCGTTAAAACTGATGAAGAGACTGGTCAGACGATCATCTCCGGCATGGGCGAGCTGCACCTGGACATCCTGGTTGATCGGATGCGCCGTGAGTTCAACGTCGAAGCCAACATCGGCAAGCCTCAGGTTTCGTATCGTGAGCGCATCACGAAGAACTGTGAAATCGAAGGCAAGTTCGTTCGTCAGTCCGGTGGTCGCGGCCAGTTCGGTCACTGCTGGATCCGTTTTGCTCCTGCTGACGAAGGTCAGGAAGGTCTGCAATTCGTGAACGAAGTTGTAGGTGGTGTGGTTCCTAAGGAATACATCCCGGCTATCCAGAAGGGTATCGAAGAGCAGATGAAGAACGGCGTTGTTGCCGGCTATCCGCTGATCGGCCTGAAGGCTACCGTGTTCGATGGTTCTTACCACGACGTCGACTCCAACGAGATGGCGTTTAAGGTGGCTGCTTCCATGGCGACCAAGCAACTGGCCCAGAAGGGCGGTGGTGAGTTGCTCGAGCCGATCATGGCGGTAGAGGTTGTTACGCCTGAAGACTATATGGGTGATGTGATGGGCGACCTTAACCGTCGTCGCGGCATGATCCAGGGTATGGAAGACACAGTGTCCGGCAAGGTTATCCGTGCCGAGGTTCCACTGGGTGAGATGTTCGGTTATGCGACCGACGTTCGTTCCATGTCCCAGGGTCGCGCAAGCTACTCTATGGAATTCAAAAAATACGATACGGCTCCGTCGCACATCGTCGAATCCGTAACCAAAAAACAAGGCTGATTCAGCCCCTTTAGGCTAGGAGTTAATTGTCGTGGCTAAAGAAAAATTTGATCGTTCCCTACCGCACGTCAACGTTGGCACCATTGGTCACGTTGACCACGGTAAAACCACTCTGACTGCTGCTCTGACTCGCGTCTGCTCCGAAGTTTTCGGTTCGGCCGTCGTTGAATTCGACAAGATCGACAGCGCACCAGAAGAAAAAGCTCGCGGTATCACCATCAACACCGCTCACGTTGAGTACAACTCGACTATTCGTCACTACGCTCACGTTGACTGCCCAGGTCACGCTGACTACGTGAAGAACATGATCACCGGTGCTGCCCAGATGGACGGTGCGATCCTGGTTTGCTCGGCCGCTGATGGTCCGATGCCGCAAACCCGTGAGCACATCCTGCTGTCCCGTCAGGTAGGCGTTCCGTACATCGTGGTTTTCCTGAACAAGGCTGACCTGGTAGACGACGCTGAGCTGCTGGAACTGGTTGAGATGGAAGTTCGTGACCTGCTGTCGACCTACGACTTCCCAGGTGACGACACTCCGATCATCATCGGTTCGGCTCGTATGGCGCTGGAAGGCAAAGACGACAACGAAATGGGCACCACTGCCGTTCGTAAACTGGTTGAAACTCTGGATACCTACATCCCAGAGCCAGTTCGTATGATCGACAAGCCATTCCTGATGCCAATCGAAGACGTGTTCTCGATCTCGGGTCGCGGTACTGTTGTGACTGGTCGTATCGAGCGCGGTATCGTTCGCGTTCAGGACTCTCTGGAAATCGTTGGTCTGCGTGACACCACCACCACTACCTGCACCGGTGTTGAGATGTTCCGCAAACTGCTCGACGAAGGTCGTGCTGGCGAGAACTGCGGCGTTCTGCTGCGTGGTACCAAGCGTGACGACGTTGAGCGTGGCCAGGTTCTGGTCAAGCCAGGTTCGGTCAAGCCGCACACCAAGTTCACCGCAGAAGTTTACGTTCTGAGCAAGGAAGAAGGCGGCCGTCACACTCCGTTCTTCAAAGGCTACCGTCCACAGTTCTACTTCCGTACTACTGACGTGACTGGTAACTGCGAGCTGCCAGAAGGCGTTGAAATGGTAATGCCGGGTGACAACATTCAGATGACTGTTACCTTGATCAAAACCATCGCGATGGAAGACGGTCTGCGTTTCGCTATCCGTGAAGGCGGTCGTACCGTCGGCGCTGGCGTCGTAGCCAAAATCATCGAGTAAGACTTTTAAAGTCAGCTTGATGGATTGAAAAGCCCCCGCTCAGCGGGGGCTTTTTTATTGGGTTGACACCTATCGGGGGCGTCTATAGAATTGCGCCTCCTTTTAACGGGCGTATTGCGCCCGGTGGGAATAGCAGCCGGAGTCTGAAATCCAATGCAAAATCAGCAAATCCGTATCAGGTTGAAGGCTTTTGACCATCGCCTGATCGACCAATCAACCCAGGAAATCGTGGAAACCGCGAAACGTACTGGTGCTCAAGTGCGTGGTCCAATTCCACTGCCTACCCGTAAAGAGCGGTTCACCGTTCTGGTTTCCCCGCACGTCAACAAAGACGCGCGTGACCAGTACGAGATCCGCACTCATAAGCGTGTTCTGGACATCGTCCAGCCAACGGATAAAACCGTTGACGCGCTGATGAAGCTTGATCTTGCGGCCGGTGTGGAAGTGCAGATCAGCCTCGGCTAAGACTCGGTCTTGGTCGTGTAACGCTCTGAAATGGGCGGCCATAGCGGGTGAAAGCCCCGTACACTCATGAGGTTTACAACATGACTATTGGTGTAGTCGGTCGTAAATGCGGTATGACCCGTATTTTCACCGAAGAAGGTGTCTCCATTCCGGTCACGGTCATTGAGATCGAGCCGAATCGCGTCACCCAGTTCAAAACTGAAGAGACCGATGGCTATCGTGCAGTGCAAGTCACTGTCGGCGAGCGTCGCGCTTCGCGTGTAACAGCAGCTCAGGCTGGCCACTTCGCTAAAGCGAACGTTGCCGCTGGTCGCACCACCATGGAATTCCGCCTTGAAGAAGGCGAGTACCAGGCTGGCGATCTGATCAACGCTGAAATCTTCGCCGCTGGTCAACTGGTTGATGTAACCGGTCAGTCCAAGGGTAAAGGCTTCCAGGGTACGATCAAGCGTTGGAATTTCCGCGGGCAAGATAACACCCACGGTAACTCCGTATCCCACCGCGTCCCAGGCTCTATCGGCCAGTGCCAGACTCCTGGTCGTGTATTCAAGGGCAAAAAAATGTCCGGTCATATGGGCGCTGAGCGCGTGACCGTGCAGTCCCTGGAAGTAGTGCGCGTGGACGCTGAACGCAATCTGTTGTTGGTCAAGGGTGCTGTTCCTGGCGCTACTGGCGGCAACCTGGTTGTACGTCCAGCAGCCAAGGCTCGCGGTTAAGGGGAAGCTGACATGCAATTAAATGTAAATGACGCTCAAGCGATCGAAGTTTCCGAACTGACATTTGGCGGCGAATTCAACGAGACGCTGGTTCACCAAGCAGTCGTGGCCTACATGGCCGGCGGCCGTCAAGGTAGCAAGCAGCAGAAGACCCGTTCCGACGTTCGTGGTGGCGGCAAGCGCCCATGGCGTCAGAAAGGTACTGGCCGTGCTCGTGCCGGTACTATCCGTAGCCCAATCTGGCGTGGCGGCGGTACCACTTTCGCAGCTCGTCCACAGGATCACTCCCAGAAGCTGAACAAGAAGATGTATCGCGCAGCAATGCGTTCCATCCTTGCTGAGCTGGTGCGTACTGATCGTCTGGTCGTGGTTCAGGATTTCGCTGTTGAAACTCCGAAAACCAAAGATCTGCTGGGCAAACTGAACAACATGAGCCTGACCGACGTTCTGATCGTGTCGGACGCTGTTGATCAGAACCTGTACCTGGCTGCTCGCAACCTGCCGCACGTAGATGTACGTGATGTGCAAGGTTCCGATCCAGTTAGTCTGATCGCATACGACAAGGTGTTGATCACCGTGTCGGCCGTGAAGAAATTCGAGGAGCTGCTGGGATGAACCAGGAACGCGTATTTAAAGTTCTGCTTGGCCCGCACGTTTCCGAGAAGGCTACGGTTCTGGCAGACAAGAAAGGCCAGTTCGTTTTCAAGGTTGCTACTGACGCAACCAAGCTGGAAATCAAGAAGGCCGTCGAAAGCCTGTTCAGCGTGAAAGTAGAGCGCGTCACTACCCTGAATGTTCTGGGTAAGAGCAAGCGCACTGCTCGCGGTCTGGGCAAGCGTAATGACTGGAAGAAGGCAGTTATCTCCCTTCAGCCAGGCCAAGATCTCGATTTCAGCAGCAGTGCTGAGTAAGGAAGGGGTGCATCATGGCAATCGTTAAATGCAAACCGACTTCCCCTGGCCGCCGTTTTGTGGTCAAGGTGGTCAACCAGGAGCTGCATAAAGGCGCTCCTCACGCACCGCTGCTCGAGAAAAAATCGAAGTCTGGTGGTCGTAACAACAATGGCCGTATTACCACTCGTCACATCGGTGGTGGTCATAAGCAGCATTACCGTATGGTCGATTTCCGTCGCAACGACAAAGATGGCATCTCCGCCACTGTCGAGCGCATCGAATACGATCCAAACCGTACTGCTCACATCGCACTGCTTTGCTACGCAGACGGCGAGCGCCGCTACATCATCGCCCCTAAAGGCGTGAGTGCTGGCGACCAGCTGATCGCAGGCGCTCTGGCTCCAATCAAGCCAGGCAATGCTCTGCAACTGCGCAACATTCCAGTCGGTTCTACCGTACACGGCATCGAATTGAAGCCAGGTAAAGGTGCACAGATCGCTCGTTCCGCTGGTGCTTCGGCTCAGCTGATCGCTCGTGAAGGTGTCTACGTGACCCTGCGTCTGCGTTCCGGTGAAATGCGTAAAGTCCTGGCTGAATGCCGTGCGACCCTGGGTGAAGTCTCGAACTCCGAGCACAGCCTGCGTTCGCTGGGTAAAGCTGGTGCCAAACGCTGGCGTGGCGTTCGCCCAACCGTTCGTGGTGTTGCCATGAACCCGGTTGACCACCCACATGGTGGTGGTGAAGGTCGTACCTCTGGTGGTCGTCATCCGGTATCGCCATGGGGCTTCCCGACTAAGGGCGCGAAGACTCGTGGTAATAAGCGTACCGACAAAATGATCGTCCGTCGTCGCAAGTAAATAGAGGGATACGACAGTGCCACGTTCTCTGAAAAAAGGTCCTTTTATTGATCTTCACCTACTGAAGAAGATCGAAGTGGCGGCGGAAAAGAACGATCGCAAACCAATTAAAACCTGGTCGCGTCGTTCGATGATCCTGCCACAAATGGTCGGTCTGACCATCGCAGTACACAACGGTCGTCAGCACGTCCCAGTTCTCGTTAACGAAGACATGGTCGGCCACAAACTGGGCGAGTTCGCCGGTACCCGCAACTATCGCGGGCACGTGGCTGACAAGAAAGCCAAGCGTTAAGGGGTAAGGAAATGGAAGTAGCCGCTAAGTTGTCGGGCGCTCGAATCTCCGCCCAGAAAGCCCGCTTGGTCGCCGACCAGATCCGCGGGAAGAAGGTGGGCGAAGCGCTCAACCTGTTGGCTTTCAGCAGTAAGAAAGCCGCCGAGATCATGAAGAAAGTGCTGGAGTCGGCCGTAGCCAACGCCGAGCATAACGAAGGCGCAGACGTTGATGACCTGAAGGTCAGCACCGTTTTCGTCAACGAAGGGCGTTCGCTGAAGCGCATCATGCCACGTGCCAAAGGCCGTGCTGATCGCATCGTCAAGCGGTCTTGCCATATCACTGTCAAGGTTGCTGACAAGTAACGGAGTCGAAGAGATGGGTCAGAAAGTACATCCCATTGGCATTCGCCTGGGAATCGTCAAGGAGCACACCTCCGTCTGGTACGCAGACGGTCGGACTTATGCGGACTACTTGTTCGCAGATCTGAAAGTGCGTGAGTATCTCCAAGACAAACTAAAAAGCGCGTCCGTAAGCCGTATCGATATCCATCGTCCGGCCCAAACTGCACGCATCACCATCCACACCGCTCGTCCTGGTATCGTTATCGGGAAGAAAGGTGAAGATGTTGAGAAACTGCGTCAGGACCTGACCAAGCAAATGGGTGTGCCTGTGCACATCAATATCGAAGAGATCCGCAAGCCGGAGCTCGACGGTATGCTGGTTGCGCAGAGCGTAGCTCAGCAGCTGGAGCGTCGTGTAATGTTCCGTCGCGCTATGAAGCGCGCAGTACAGAACGCCATGCGCATTGGTGCCAAAGGCATCAAAATCCAAGTGAGCGGTCGTCTCGGCGGTGCTGAAATCGCACGTACTGAATGGTATCGCGAAGGTCGTGTGCCACTGCACACCCTGCGTGCCGACATCGACTATGCCAACTACGAAGCTCACACCACTTACGGTGTGATCGGTGTAAAGGTTTGGATCTTCAAAGGCGAAGTTATTGGTGGTCGCCAAGAAGAACTGAAACCACAAGCACCAGCGCCTCGTAAAAAAGCTGCTAAGTAAGGGGTACGCCAAATGTTGCAACCAAAGCGTACGAAGTTCCGCAAGCAGATGACCGGCCACAACCGTGGTCTGGCACTGCGCGGTAGCAAAGTCAGCTTCGGCGAGTTCGCGCTGAAGTCTGTTGCTCGTGGTCGTCTCACCGCTCGTCAGATCGAGTCAGCGCGTCGTGCTCTGACCCGTCACGTAAAACGTGGCGGCAAGATCTGGATCCGTGTATTCCCGGACAAGCCGATCTCCAAGAAGCCTCTCGAGGTTCGTATGGGTAAAGGTAAGGGTAACGTGGAGTACTGGGTTGCCCAGATTCAGCCAGGCAAAGTCCTGTATGAAATCGAGGGTGTTTCTGAAGAGCTGGCGCGTGAGGCTTTCGCCCTGGCTGCTGCAAAGCTGCCGCTCGCCACCTCCTTTGTTAAACGGACGGTGATGTGATGAAAGCGAATGAACTTCGTGAAAAATCCGCACAGCAGCTGAACGAGCAACTGCTCGGCTTGCTGCGCGACCAGTTCAATCTGCGCATGCAGAAAGCAACTGGCCAGTTGGGGCAGTCTCATCTGCTCTCGCAAGTTAAGCGTGACATCGCTCGCGTGAAGACTGTGCTCAACCAGCAGGCAGGTAAGTGATCATGGCTGAAGCCGAAAAAACTGTCCGTACGCTGACTGGCCGTGTTGTCAGCGACAAGATGGACAAAACCATCACCGTTCTGATCGAGCGTCGCGTTAAGCACCCGATCTACGGTAAATACGTTAAGCGTTCGACTAAGCTGCACGCGCACGACGAAACCAATCAGTGCCACATCGGCGACAAAGTCACTATTCGTGAAACTCGTCCGATGGCCAAGACCAAGTCTTGGGCGCTGGTTGATGTTCTCGAACGCGCTGTGGAAGTCTAAGGGCTAGGGGTCGGAGAAATTATATGATTCAGACTCAATCCATGCTCGATGTGGCCGATAACAGCGGCGCTCGCCGTGTTATGTGCATCAAGGTGCTGGGTGGCTCCCATCGTCGTTACGCTGGTATCGGTGACATCATCAAAGTTACCGTGAAGGAAGCAATTCCTCGCGGTAAGGTGAAAAAAGGCCAAGTGATGACTGCTGTTGTAGTCCGCACTCGTCACGGCGTACGTCGTGCTGATGGCTCCATTATCCGCTTTGATGGCAACGCTGCTGTTCTTCTGAACAACAAGCAAGAGCCGATCGGCACCCGTATCTTTGGGCCAGTGACCCGTGAACTTCGTACTGAGAAGTTCATGAAGATCGTCTCGCTCGCCCCAGAAGTGCTGTAAGGAGATCCGACATGCAAAAGATTCGTCGTGACGACGAGATCATCGTGATCGCCGGCAAAGACAAAGGTAAGCGCGGTAAGGTGCTGAAGGTTCTTGCTGACAACCGTCTGGTTGTTGGTGGTCTGAACCTGGTCAAGCGTCATACCAAGCCTAACCCGATGTCGGGCGTACAGGGCGGTATCGTCGAGAAAGAAGCGCCACTGCACGCTTCCAACGTCGCCATCTTCAACGGCGAAACCAACAAGGCTGACCGCGTTGGTTTCAAAGTAGAAGACGGTAAGAAAATTCGTGTCTTCAAGTCGACCCAAAAAGCGGTTGATGCTTGAACACTGCTAGGTAGAAGACCATGGCACGACTAAAAGAGATTTACCGGAAGGAAATCGCTCCGAAACTTAAGGAAGAACTTAAGCTTTCGAACGTGATGGAAGTTCCGCGCGTTACCAAAATCACCCTGAACATGGGTCTGGGCGAAGCGATCGGCGACAAAAAAGTCATCGAGCACGCTGTTGCTGACCTGGAAAAGATCACCGGCCAGAAAGTCGTTGTGACCTACGCTCGTAAATCCATCGCTGGCTTCAAAGTCCGCGAAGGATGGCCGATCGGCGTCAAAGTGACCCTGCGCCGTGAGCGTATGTACGAGTTCCTGGATCGTCTGCTGTCGATCTCCCTGCCTCGGGTTCGCGACTTCCGCGGCCTGAATGCCAAGTCCTTCGATGGTCGTGGCAACTACAGCATGGGCGTGAAAGAGCAGATCATCTTCCCGGAAATCGACTACGACAAGATCGATGCTCTCCGCGGTCTGGACATTACCCTGACCACCACTGCCAAGAACGATGATGAAGGCCGCGCTCTGCTGCGTGCTTTCAAATTCCCGTTCCGCAACTGATTGGAGTAGGAAAATGGCCAAGAAGAGCATGAAGAACCGTGAGCTGAAGCGTCAGCTCACCGTTGCCAAGTACGCCACCAAGCGTGCAGCGCTGAAAGCTATCATCGTCGATCTGAACGCAAGTCCAGAAGCGCGTTGGGAAGCTACCGTAGCTCTGCAGAAGCAACCACGTGACGCAAGCGCTTCGCGCATGCGTAACCGTTGCCGCCTGACTGGTCGTCCGCACGGCGTGTACCGCAAGTTCGGCCTCGGCCGTAACATGCTGCGTCAAGCTGCAATGCGTGGTGACGTACCAGGTCTGGTTAAAGCCAGCTGGTAACAGTTGTCAAAGTCTCGATGTTCGGGTTCGCAAGAACCTGACCATCGGTGGCCTTGAATCTGAATCAAGCCCCTTTTGGGGCTTGATTCATTTCTGGGGTGTGTCTAGAATGACCGGCTCGCCTGAGCCCGTGTTTTTCTGCCCGGAAGTTCTCGGCGACAAGTAGTAGCCGCAAGGCTAATTTTTTTGTATTAGGAGCGTCTAGCCCATGAGTATGCAGGACCCGTTAGCGGACATGCTAACTCGAATCCGTAATGCCCAGATGGCTGAAAAGTCTGTCGTAAGCATGCCGTCTTCCACGTTGAAGGCTGCTGTAGCAAAAGTCCTGAAGGACGAAGGTTACATCGCGGATTTTCAGATCACCACCGACTCCAAGCCGTCGCTGTCCATCTCGCTGAAGTACTTCGAAGGCCGTCCGGTTATCGAAGAAGTGAAGCGCGTTAGTCGTCCAGGCCTGCGTCAGTACAAGTCCGTTGAAGATCTGCCGAAAGTTCGTGGCGGTCTTGGCGTGTCTATCGTCTCCACCAACAAAGGTGTGATGACGGATCGTGCTGCGCGCGCTGCCGGTGTCGGCGGCGAAGTTCTTTGCACTGTGTTCTAAGGGGGGATAAGCATGTCTCGCGTCGCTAAGAACCCCGTTAAGCTGCCAGCCGGTGTCGAAGTCAAATTCGCAGGCCAACAGCTTTCGGTGAAGGGTGCCAAGGGTACTCTTGAACTGAACATCCATTCGTCCGTTGAGATCGTTGAAGAAGCTGGTGAGCTGCGTTTCGCTGCTCGCAATGGCGATCAACAAACTCGCGCAATGGCCGGTACCACGCGTGCGTTGGTAAACAACATGGTCCAGGGCGTAAGCCAAGGCTTCGAGCGCAAGCTCCAGCTGGTCGGTGTTGGTTACAAAGCGCAAGCAAAAGGTCAGGTTCTGAACCTGGCTCTTGGCTTCTCGCACCCAGTGGATTACGAACTGCCGGAAGGCATCACCGCTGAGACTCCTAGCCAGACCGATATCCTGATCAAGGGCATCGACAAGCAGCTGGTAGGTCAAGTGGCCGCCGAGATCCGCGACTTCCGTCCACCAGAGCCGTACAAAGGCAAAGGTGTGCGCTACGCGGACGAAGTCGTCCGTCGTAAAGAAGCCAAGAAGAAGTAGGGCATAGCAAATGACCGACAAAAAAGTTACTCGACTGCGTCGCGCTCGCAAAGCACGCCTGAAAATGCACGAACTCGAAGTCGTGCGTCTCTGCGTGTTCCGCTCGTCGCAGCACATCTACGCCCAGGTCATCTCGGCCGACGGCAACAAAGTCCTGGCAAGTGCCTCGACTTTGGATAAAGAACTGCGTGATGGTGCCACTGGCAACATCGACGCGGCCACAAAGGTTGGCCAGCTGGTCGCTACGCGTGCTAAGGCCGCTGGCGTATCGCAAGTGGCTTTCGACCGCTCTGGCTTCAAGTATCACGGCCGCGTTAAAGCGCTGGCTGATGCTGCTCGTGAAGCTGGGCTGGAGTTCTAAGTTATGTCAAATAACGACCAAAAGCGCGACGAAGGCTACATCGAGAAGCTGGTTCAAGTTAACCGCGTAGCCAAAACCGTTAAAGGCGGCCGTATCTTCACTTTCACCGCGTTGACCGTGGTTGGTGATGGTAAAGGGCGTGTTGGCTTCGGCCGTGGCAAGTCGCGTGAAGTGCCTGCTGCGATCCAGAAGGCAATGGAAGCTGCTCGCCGCAACATGATTCAAGTTGACCTGAACGGCACCACTCTGCAGTACGCAATGAAGTCCGCTCACGGCGCTTCGAAGGTGTACATGCAGCCTGCTTCTGAAGGTACCGGTATCATCGCTGGCGGCGCTATGCGTGCTGTCCTCGAAGTTGCTGGCGTTCAGAACGTTCTGGCCAAGTGCTACGGCTCGACTAACCCGGTAAACGTGGTTCACGCCACTTTCAAGGGTCTGAAGGCTATGCAGTCTCCTGAGTCCATCGCTGCCAAGCGTGGCCTGCGTGTTGAGGAGATCAAGTAATCATGGCTACCGTTAAAGTTACGCTGATCAAAAGCATGACCGGCCGCATCCCTAACCACAAATTGTGCGTTAAGGGTCTGGGTCTGCGTCGCATCGGTCACACTGTAGAAGTCCAGGATACTCCCGAGAATCGCGGGATGATCAACAAGGCTTACTACATGCTGCGTGTCGAGGGTTAATCGATGAAACTCAATGATCTGAGTCCAGCGCCGGGTTCCCGTCGCGAAAAGCATCGTCCGGGCCGTGGTATCGGTAGTGGTTTGGGCAAGACTGGTGGCCGTGGTCACAAAGGTCAGACCTCCCGCTCCGGTGGCACCATCGCTCCAGGCTTTGAAGGCGGTCAACAGCCGCTGCATCGTCGCCTGCCCAAGTTCGGTTTCGTTTCCCTGAAAGCCATGGATCGCGCAGAAGTGCGTTTGTCCGAGCTGGCCAAAGTGGAAGGCGACATCGTTACTGTGCAGTCCCTGAAAGATGCCAACGTGATCAACGTCAACGTACAGCGTGTGAAAATCATGCTGTCCGGTGAAGTGACTCGCGCTGTCACTATCGGCAAGGGAATCGGCGCCACCAAAGGTGCGCGTGCGGCTATCGAAGCAGCTGGCGGCAAGTTCGAGGAATAAATGGCTAAGCAAGGTGCTCTCTCTGCGCTCGGCAAAGGCGGTATGTCTGAACTCTGGGCTCGTCTGCGTTTTCTGTTCCTGGCGATTATCGTCTACCGAATAGGCGCACACATCCCGGTTCCAGGTATCAACCCGGACCGACTCGCAGACCTGTTTCGACAGAATGAGGGGACCATTCTTAGCTTGTTCAACATGTTCTCCGGCGGCGCGCTGGAACGGATGAGCATCTTTGCACTGGGGATCATGCCGTACATTTCGGCATCGATCATCATGCAACTGATGACCGCCGTCAGCCCGCAGCTGGAGCAGTTGAAGAAGGAAGGTGAAGCTGGCCGTCGCAAGATCAGCCAGTACACCCGCTACCTCACCGTCGCTCTCGCTCTGGTCCAGGCTATTGGCATGTCCATTGGTCTGGCCGGGCAGGGCGTTGCGTTCACTGGTGACTTTGGCTTCCATTTCGTCGCGGTAACCACATTTGTGGCTGGTGCGATGTTCATGATGTGGCTGGGTGAGCAGATTACTGAGCGTGGTGTTGGCAACGGTATCTCGATGTTGATTTTTTCGGGTATCGTCGCCGGTCTTCCGAGAGCAATCGGGCAGTCTTTCGAGTCTGCGCGTCAGGGTGATATCAACATCTTCGCCCTGGTTGCCATCGGTTTGCTGGCAGTAGCGATTATCGGTTTCGTGGTGTTCATTGAGCGTGGTCAGCGTCGTATCGCTGTTCACTACGCCAAGCGTCAGCAGGGCCGCAAGGTCTTTGCTGCGCAGACCAGCCACTTGCCGCTGAAGGTGAACATGGCCGGTGTTATTCCGGCTATTTTCGCGAGCAGCATTTTGCTGTTCCCGGCTTCGTTGGGTGCCTGGTTCGGTCAGTCTGAAGGTATGGGCTGGTTGCAGGACATCTCGCAGTCGATCGCTCCTGGTCAGCCGTTGAATATTCTGCTGTTTAGTGCAGGGATTATTTTCTTCTGCTTCTTCTATACGGCGTTGATGTTCAATCCGAAAGACGTAGCGGAAAACCTGAAGAAGTCCGGTGCCTTTATTCCGGGCATTCGTCCAGGTGAGCAGTCTGCGCGCTACATTGATGGCGTTCTGACTCGTTTGACCCTGTTCGGTGCTCTTTACATGACGGCCGTGTGCCTGTTGCCCCAGTTTCTTGTGGTTGCAGCAAACGTTCCGTTCTACCTTGGCGGGACCTCGTTGCTGATCGTGGTCGTGGTTGTGATGGACTTCATGTCCCAAGTACAATCGCACCTCGTTTCGCACCAGTACGAATCCCTGATGAAGAAAGCCAACCTGAAGGGTTACGGCAGCGGCATGTTGCGCTGAGTACCCATAAGGTTCGAGGAGTTGGTGATGAAAGTTCGTGCATCGGTGAAAAAGCTGTGCCGTAACTGCAAGATTATTCGCCGCGAAGGTGTTGTTCGAGTAATTTGCAGCGCGGAACCGCGTCACAAACAGCGCCAAGGCTGAGTGTGATTGTGCTTCAAGCCCGGTAGCTAGTGCGCTACCGGGTTGATTATTTGTTATTACAGCGATATTATCTCGCGCCCTATTTCTTGGCTTCCGGGGCGTAGGTAGCTGTCAATTGGAGTCCCACTGAATGGCCCGTATTGCAGGCGTTAACATTCCAGATAACAAGCATACTGTTATCTCGCTGACCTACATCTATGGTGTTGGTCGCACTACTGCGCAGAAGATCTGTGCAGTGACTGGGGTAAACCCAGCAGCAAAGATCAAAGATCTGAGCGACGAGCAAATTGAACAGCTGCGTGGCGAAGTGGCGAAGTTCACCACTGAAGGTGACCTGCGTCGCGAAATCAACATGAAAATCAAGCGCTTGATGGACCTCGGTTGCTATCGCGGTCTGCGTCATCGTCGTGGTCTGCCAGTACGCGGTCAGCGTACCAAGACCAACGCGCGTACCCGTAAAGGTCCGCGTAAGCCGATCCGCAAGTAATCGCCCCAGCGAATCGACAGGAATTTAATCATGGCAAAACCTGCTGCTCGTCCTCGTAAAAAAGTTAAAAAGACAGTGGTTGATGGCATCGCCCACATCCATGCATCTTTTAACAACACCATCGTGACCATTACCGACCGTCAAGGTAACGCTCTTTCTTGGGCTACCTCCGGTGGTTCGGGTTTCCGCGGTTCCCGCAAGTCCACCCCGTTCGCTGCTCAAGTAGCTGCTGAACGTGCTGGTCAAGCTGCGCTGGAATACGGCCTGAAAAACCTCGACGTCAACGTCAAGGGTCCAGGTCCAGGTCGTGAATCCGCAGTCCGCGCTTTGAACGGCTGTGGCTACAAGATCGCCAGCATCACCGACGTGACGCCAATCCCGCACAACGGGTGCCGTCCGCCGAAGAAGCGCCGCGTGTAATCCAGGAGATTGTAAAGAATGGCTCGTTACATTGGTCCAAAATGCAAACTCGCTCGTCGCGAAGGCACCGATCTCTTCCTGAAGAGCGGCGTGCGCGCGATCGAATCGAAGTGCAACATTGAAGCAGCACCTGGTATCCACGGCCAACGCCGCGGTCGCCAGTCCGATTACGGCACCCAACTGCGTGAAAAGCAGAAGGTCCGTCGTATCTACGGCGTTCTCGAGCGTCAGTTCAGCGGCTACTACAAAGAAGCTGCTGGCAAGAAAGGTGCAACCGGTGAAAACCTGCTGCAACTTCTCGAATGCCGTCTGGACAACGTTGTATACCGTATGGGCTTTGGTTCGACTCGTGCCGAATCCCGCCAGCTGGTATCGCACAAGTCGATCAGCGTCAACGGTCAGACCGTAAACGTTCCGTCGTATCAGGTTCGTGCTGGTGACGTGGTTGCAGTTCGCGAGAAAGCAAAAAACCAACTTCGCATTGTCCAAGCTCTCGATCTGTGTGCCCAACGTGGCCGCGTAGAATGGGTAGAAGTAGACACTGAGAAGAAGTCAGGCGTTTTCAAGAACGTTCCTGCTCGCAGTGATCTGTCCGCCGACATCAACGAAAGCCTGATTGTCGAGCTCTACTCCAAGTAAGGGCTAGAAAATAGGTGCATCCATGCAGATTTCGGTAAATGAGTTCCTGACACCCCGCCACATTGATGTGCAGGTTGTCAGTCCAACCCGCGCCAAGATCACTCTCGAGCCTCTCGAGCGTGGTTTTGGCCACACCCTGGGCAACGCGCTGCGCCGCATCCTGTTGTCCTCAATGCCCGGCTGCGCAGTAGTCGAGGCCGAGATTGACGGTGTGCTCCACGAGTACAGCGCCATCGAAGGTGTACAGGAAGACGTAATTGAAATCCTGTTGAACCTTAAAGGTCTGGCCATCAAGCTGCACGGTCGTGACGAAGTTACGCTGACCTTGTCGAAGAAGGGTTCGGGGGTGGTTACCGCTGCCGATATTCAGCTGGATCATGATGTCGAGATCGTTAATCCCGATCACGTAATCGCTAACCTGGCGTCTAACGGCGCCCTGAACATGAAGCTCACCGTAGCTCGTGGTCGTGGTTATGAACCAGCCGACTCGCGTCAGAGCGATGAAGACGAAAGCCGCAGCATCGGTCGCTTGCAGCTTGACTCTTCGTTCAGCCCGGTTCGCCGTATCGCTTACGTGGTGGAAAACGCCCGTGTCGAGCAGCGTACCAACCTGGACAAGCTGGTTATTGATCTGGAAACCAACGGTACCCTGGATCCTGAAGAGGCTATCCGTCGCGCTGCAACCATCCTGCAACAGCAGCTGGCTGCGTTCGTCGACCTCAAAGGTGAAAGTGAGCCGCTGGTTGTCGAGCAGGAAGACGAGATCGATCCGATCCTGCTTCGCCCGGTTGACGATCTGGAACTGACTGTACGTTCGGCTAACTGCCTTAAGGCGGAAAACATCTACTACATCGGCGACCTGATTCAGCGTACCGAAGTAGAGCTGTTGAAGACTCCGAACCTGGGCAAGAAATCCTTGACTGAAATCAAGGACGTTCTGGCCTCCCGCGGTCTGTCCCTCGGCATGCGCCTCGACAACTGGCCGCCTGCAAGTCTTAAGAAGGACGACAAGGCGACTGCCTGATCGTCGTAATCACCGAACGTAGTGTTTGGTAAGGAATGAACCATGCGTCATCGTAAAAGTGGTCGTCACCTGAGCCGCACCAGCTCGCACCGCAAGGCCATGTTCCAAAACATGGCGGTGTCGCTGTTCGAGCACGAGCTGATCAAAACTACTCTGCCAAAAGCCAAAGAACTGCGCCGCGTTGCCGAGCCGCTGATCACTCTGGCCAAGACAGACAGCCTGGCTAACCGCCGTCTGGCTTTCGACCGTACTCGTTCGAAAGCTATCGTTGGTAAGCTCTTCAACGACCTGGGCAAGCGTTACGCTACCCGTGAGGGTGGCTACCTGCGCATCCTCAAGTGCGGTTTCCGCGCTGGCGACAACGCGCCTATGGCGTACGTCGAGTTGGTTGATCGTGCTACTGCTGGCGAAGCTGTATCCGCCGAGTAAGACGTCAGTCTGAAACAAAGAACCGGGCCTAGTGCCCGGTTTTTTGTGCCTGTAAGAAATGCGTCGTCCGTACAAGTTTCTGACATGGTTGAACTGCCACTATGTGCCGGGAAAACATAATTAGTAATTATCTATCGATGCCTGCAAGTTAATGAATTTGTAGCTGTAACGTCGATGATCAATACTTCGCCCCAAGCCCATTAGCCGGCAGTTCAAGACTGACAGAGGAAGAAGACCGCATGAGCCAGACCAAGACGCTTACAACCGCCAGTGGCGCGCCAGTCGCTGACAACCAGAATTCCCGTTCCGCCGGCCCACGCGGTCCGCTGCTTCTCGACGATTTCCATCTGATCGAAAAGCTCGCGCACTTCAACCGTGAAAACATACCAGAACGCCGTGTCCACGCTAAGGGCTCGGGCGCTTACGGTACGTTCACCGTCACCCGTGACATCACCGCATACACCAGCGCAAAGTTGTTCGAATCGGTAGGCAAACAAACGCCAACCTTTCTGCGCTTTTCCACCGTAGGTGGCGAGCGTGGTTCGGCCGACACTGAGCGCGATCCGCGCGGCTTCGCCTTGAAGTTCTACACGGAGGAAGGCAACTGGGACATCGTTGGCAACAACACGCCAGTGTTCTTCATCCGTGATCCGCTAAAGTTTCCTGACTTTATCCACACGCAAAAGCGTCTGCCGCAAAGCAACCTGAAAAGTGCGCAGATGATGTGGGATTTCTGGTCGCATTCGCCTGAAGCGTTGCACCAGGTCACCATCCTGTTTTCTGATCGTGGCATCCCTGACGGCTATCGCCATATGCACGGCTTCGGCAGTCACACTTACAGCCTGATCAACGCCAAAGGCGAGCGTCACTGGGTGAAGTGGCACTACAAGACTCAGCAAGGCATCAAGAACCTGGCGCCAGCCGAGGCTGCCCGTTTGGCCGGTACCGACCCGGACTATGCGCAGCGTGACCTGTTCGAGGCCATCGAGCGCGGTGAATTCCCGAAATGGCGCGTGTGCATTCAGATCATGACCGAAGCGCAAGCGGCGGCTCATTACGAGAACCCATTCGACGTGACCAAGACCTGGTCGCAGAAGGAGTTTCCGTTGATCGAAGTCGGTGAGCTGGAGTTGAATCGCAACCCGCTGAACTACTTCGCGGAAGTTGAACAGGCTGCGTTTGGCCCGAGCAACATGGTGCCAGGTGTCGGTCTGTCGCCAGACCGCATGCTGCAAGGTCGCGTATTCGCCTACGCTGACGCACATCGCTATCGCGTAGGTACCAATCACCAGCAATTGCCGGTGAACGCTCCGCGCAGTCCGGTGAACACCTATCAGCGTGACGGCTCCATGGCGTTCGGCAGCAATGGCGGCGCGGCGCCGAACTATGAACCGAACAGCTACGTTGAGTCGCCGAAGCAAGCGCCGCATTACGCGGAGCCAGCGCTGGCCTTGAGCGGTGCCGCCGATCGTTATGATCACCGCGAAGACACCGACTACTACAGCCACGCCGGTGCCTTGTTCCGCTTGATGAGCGACGAGCAGAAAGCATTGCTGGTCAGCAACATTGCCGGCGCAATGGCGGGTGTTTCCAGCGACGTCGTCGATCGTCAGTTGCAGCATTTCTACAAAGCCGATCCGGCGTATGGAGAAGCAATCGCAAAGCTGCTCAACTGACAGCTTAACGTAGTCTAAACGAGAAGCAGAACCGCCCTCATTTGGGCGGTTTTTGCGTTATTTGGCCTGCTTTTCTCAGAATATCTTCGCTTTTATTGCGCGTGGTGAGTGACCTTCCGGTCAGGTTGGTTCAAACTACAGACTTTCAGGAAGGGAGATGTAGGGCGATGCAAGGCCACCCAGATGTAATCGATTACCTCAATACGTTGCTGACCGGCGAACTGGCCGCGCGTGACCAGTATTTCGTTCATTCGCGGATGTATGAGGACTGGGGGTTCACCAAGCTCTACGAGCGCATCAACCACGAGATGGAAGAAGAAGCCGGCCACGCCGATGCGTTGATGCGGCGGATTCTGATGCTCGAAGGCACGCCGCGCATGCGTCCGGATGATCTGGATGTCGGCACCACGGTGCCTACGATGCTCGAAGCGGATCTGCGCCTCGAATACAAAGTCCGCGCTGCGCTGTGCAAAGGCATCGAACTTTGCGAGCAACACCAGGACTACGTCAGCCGCGAAATTCTGCGGGTTCAGCTCAACGACACTGAAGAAGATCACACCTACTGGCTGGAAAAGCAGTTGGGCCTGATCAAACTCATCGGTCTTGAGAACTACCTGCAATCCCACGCGTCCTGATTGCAACTGCTATAAAAAAGCCCCTGTCACTTCTTCAGTGACAGGGGCTTTTTCATGCCTGGCAGTTAAGCCCGATCGCGGATCAGCAGCGGCTTGAGGTAATGGCCGGTGTGAGATTGCTTCATCTCGGCAACTTCCTCCGGCGTACCGGTGGCAATGATCTGCCCGCCTTTGGAACCACCTTCAGGACCGAGGTCCACCAGCCAGTCAGCGGTCTTGATCACATCGAGGTTGTGTTCGATCACCACCACGGTGTTGCCGTGGTCGCGCAGACGATGCAGAACATCGAGTAACTGCTGGATATCGGCGAAGTGCAGGCCGGTGGTTGGCTCGTCGAGGATGTACAGGGTTTTGCCCGTATCGCGTTTGGACAGCTCGCGCGACAACTTGACCCGCTGTGCTTCACCGCCGGACAGGGTCGTTGCCGACTGCCCGAGCTTGATGTAGGACAGGCCGACATCCATCAGCGTTTGCAGCTTGCGCGCCAGTGCCGGCACCGCGTCGAAGAACTCCCGCGCTTCCTCGATGGTCATTTCGAGGGTTTCGTGGATGCTCTTGCCCTTGTACTTGATTTCAAGGGTTTCGCGGTTGTAACGCTTGCTCTTGCACACATCGCAGGGCACGTAGATGTCCGGCAGGAAGTGCATTTCCACCTTGATCAGGCCATCGCCCTGGCACGCTTCGCAGCGACCGCCCTTGACGTTGAACGAGAAACGCCCTGGGCCGTAACCCCGGGAGCGCGACTCGGGCACGCCGGCAAACAGTTCGCGGATCGGCGTGAACAGCCCGGTGTAGGTCGCCGGGTTGGAGCGCGGAGTACGGCCGATCGGGCTCTGGTCGATGTCGACGACTTTGTCGAGATGTTCCAGGCCTTTGATGCTGTCATGCGCAGCCGCTTCCAGCGTGGTCGCGCCATTCAGTGCAGTGGCGCTGAGCGGAAACAGCGTGTTGTTGATCAGTGTCGATTTGCCCGAACCGGATACGCCAGTCACGCAAGTCAGCAGGCCGATCGGGATGTCCAGATCGACGTTGCGCAGGTTGTTGCCACGCGCACCTTTGAGCGACAGGTTGAGCTTCTTGTTGCGCGGCGTGCGTTTGGCCGGCACTTCGATCTTCACCCGGCCGGACAGGTATTTGCCGGTCAGCGAATCCGGGTGCGCCATGACTTCGTCAGGCGTGCCTTCGGCAACGATCTGTCCGCCGTGCACACCGGCGCCAGGGCCGATATCGACGACATAGTCAGCCAGACGAATCGCGTCTTCATCGTGCTCGACCACGATCACCGTGTTGCCGATATCGCGCAAATGCTTGAGCGTGCCAAGCAGCCGATCGTTGTCGCGCTGATGCAGGCCAATGGATGGTTCATCGAGGATATACAGAACGCCGACCAGGCCCGCGCCAATCTGGCTGGCCAGACGAATCCGTTGCGCCTCGCCACCGGACAATGTGTCGGCACTGCGATCCAGCGACAGGTAGTCGAGCCCGACGTTGACCAGAAACTGCAGACGCTCGCGGATTTCCTTGAGAATCTTGTCGGCGATCTCGCCGCGGCGACCGGTCATCTTCAGCGCGCCGAAATATTCGCAGGCATCGCCAATCGGCAGGTTGGTCACTGCCGGCAAGGTTTTCTCGCCGACCCAGACGTGCCGGGCTTCACGGCGCAGACGCGTGCCACGGCAATCCGGGCAGGCCTGATGGCTGAGGAACTTGGCCAGCTCTTCGCGCACGCTCGCCGATTCGGTTTCGCGGTAACGACGCTCAAGATTCGGCACGATGCCCTCGAAAGGGTGCGAGCGTTTGACGATATCGCCACGGTCGTTGAGGTATTTGAAGTCGACGTTTTGCGAGCCGCTGCCGTGCAGGATGAACTTCTGCTGCTCGGCGCTCAGGTCGTTGAAGGGCTTGTCCAGGCTGAACTTGTAGTGCGAGGCGAGTGAGCCGAGCATCTGGAAGTAATAGACGTTGCGCCGGTCCCAGCCGCGAATCGCACCTTCGGCCAGGGTCAGCTCGCCGTTTACCAGACGCTTGATGTCAAAGAACTGCTTAACGCCCAGGCCATCGCAGGTCGGGCAGGCGCCGGCCGGGTTGTTGAAGGAAAACAGCTTGGGTTCCAGCTCGCTGATCGCATGGCCGCAGATCGGGCAAGCGAAGCGTGCGGAGAAGATCATTTCTTCGCCCGGCTCGTCGTCCATCGGCGCCACCAGGGCAATGCCATCGGCCAGTTTCAGCGCGGTTTCGAAAGATTCGGCCAGACGTTGCTGCAGATCGGCGCGAACCTTGAAGCGGTCGACGATCACATCGATCGAATGCTTCTTCTGTTTATCCAGCTTCGGCAGCTCGTCGAGTTCGCAAATGCGTCCGTTGACCCGGGCGCGGACGAAACCCTGCGCACGCAATTCTTCGAAGACCGAAAGGTGTTCGCCCTTGCGCTCGCGGATCACCGGTGCCAGCAGCATGAGTTTGCTGCCTTCCGGCTGTGCCAGCACCAGGTCGACCATCTGGCTGACAGTCTGCGCCTCCAGTGGAATGTCGTGATCCGGGCAACGCGGCGTACCCACGCGGGCATAGAGCAAACGCAGGTAGTCGTAGATTTCGGTGATGGTGCCGACCGTCGAACGCGGGTTGTGCGAGGTCGACTTCTGTTCGATGGAGATCGCCGGCGACAGGCCTTCGATGGTGTCGACGTCGGGTTTTTCCATCATCGACAGGAACTGCCGGGCGTAGGCCGACAGCGATTCGACATAGCGGCGCTGACCTTCGGCATACAGCGTGTCGAACGCCAGGGACGACTTGCCGGATCCGGACAGGCCGGTGATGACGATCAGTTTGTCCCGTGGCAGGGTCAGGTCGATGTTCTTCAGGTTGTGGGTACGGGCCCCACGTATCAGGATCTTGTCCAAAGTGGCCTCGCTCGGCGGGCGTCGAAAACGTAGGAGTATACGGGCAAATACTGGATGGATGCACACTATCAAACGAAGGGCGTTATGCCGTTCATGAAGAGAGTTTCATCTATACGCGTCATAGCGTCGCGATATACCCCGTCTTCCGATGGGACTGGTAGAATCGCCGCCGGTTCACACGAGGTTTTTCCATGCACGATCCCCACAGCGAACGCATGAGTGGCAGCGAGACCCGCGCGGCGAGCGGTCTGGCCCTGGTGTTCGCCTTCCGTATGCTTGGCATGTTCATGGTGTTGCCGGTGCTGGCGACCTATGGCATGGATCTGGCGGGAGCGACCCCGGCCCTGATCGGGCTGGCGATTGGCGCTTACGGTCTGACCCAGGCAATTTTCCAGATCCCGTTCGGGATCATTTCCGACCGCATTGGCCGTCGACCGGTGATCTACCTCGGCCTGATCATCTTCGCCCTCGGCAGTGTGCTGGCTTCGCAGGCCGATTCGATCTGGGGCGTGATCGCCGGACGAATCCTGCAGGGCGCCGGGGCGATTTCTGCGGCGGTGATGGCGCTGCTTTCCGACCTGACCCGCGAACAACATCGAACCAAAGCCATGGCGATGATCGGCATGACCATCGGCCTGTCGTTCGCCGTGGCCATGGTTGTCGGCCCGTTGTTGACCAGTGCGTTCGGGCTGTCCGGGCTGTTCCTTGCCACTGGCGCCATGGCGCTGGTCGGCATTTTGATCATCATGTTCATGGTGCCGCAATCCACCGGGCCGTTGCAGCACCGGGAATCCGGCGTGGCGCGGCAGGCGCTGATGCCGACGCTCAAGCACCCGGACCTGCTGCGCCTGGATCTGGGCATCTTTGTGTTACATGCCATGTTGATGTCGAGCTTCGTGGCCTTGCCGCTGGCACTGGTGGAAAAAGCCGGCCTGCCCAAGGAACAGCACTGGTGGGTCTACCTCACCGCGCTGCTGATTTCTTTCTTCGCCATGATCCCGTTCATTATCTACGGCGAGAAGAAACGCAAAATGAAACGAGTTTTGCTCGGCGCCGTCATGACATTGATGCTGACTGAACTATTCTTCTGGCAGTACGGCGACAGCCTGCGTGCTCTGGTGATCGGCACGGTGGTGTTTTTCACCGCGTTCAATCTGCTCGAGGCATCGTTGCCGTCGCTGATCAGCAAGGTTTCACCGGCAGGCGGCAAGGGCACGGCCATGGGCGTGTACTCCACCAGCCAGTTCCTCGGTTCGGCACTCGGCGGGATACTCGGCGGCTGGTTGTTCCAGCATGGCGGTCTGTCGGTTGTGTTCCTCGGATGCGCCGCGCTGGCTGCACTTTGGCTGGCCTTTGCTGTTACCATGCGCGAACCTCCCTACGTGACGAGCCTGCGCTTGCCGTTGTCGCCCGAAGCGATCCGCGAAGCGGGTCTGGTCGAGCGCCTCAAGGCCCTGGTAGGGGTAACAGATGCAGTGATAGTCGGCGAAGAGGCGGCTGTTTACATCAAACTGGACAAAGAATTAGTGGATCGCACCACCCTCGAACGCCTGGTCAACAACCCGGCCGGGGCTGCGTGCGACGCTTAGGAGAACGTTATGGCCCGTGGGGTTAACAAAGTCATATTGGTCGGCACTTGCGGCCAGGATCCCGAAGTTCGCTACCTGCCTAACGGTAACGCCGTGACCAACCTGAGTCTGGCCACCAGCGAACAATGGACCGACAAGCAGACCGGTCAAAAGGTCGAAAAGACCGAGTGGCACCGTGTGTCGATGTTCGGCAAGGTGGCCGAGATCGCCGGTGAATACCTGCGCAAGGGTTCGCAGGTCTACATCGAAGGCAAGCTGCAGACCCGCGAGTGGGAAAAGGACGGCATCAAGCGTTACACCACTGAAATCGTGGTCGACATGCAAGGCACCATGCAACTGCTCGGCGGCCGTCCACAACAGGGCGACCAGCAAGGCGGCGGCAACAACTACCAGCAGCAGGCGCCACGTCAGCAAGCACCGCGCCCGCAGCAGTCGGCTCCGCAGCAGCGTTCGGCTCCGCCAGCGCCGCAGCAGGCCGCACCGCAACCGGCTCCGGATTTCGACAGCTTCGATGACGATATTCCGTTCTGATTTGCTGCTGTAACCGCTTTGAATGAAAAAGGCCCGTCGCTTAAACGACGGGCCTTTTTTTGCCACAAAATCAGCGGCGATCCCGAGAGCCTGTAGGAGCTGACGAGTGCATGGGGAATTGTTTCAGTCGAGGATCAGGTGGGGCAGGAAGCGACTTGAATCCTTGGTGATCAGACTATTGTCCTCGCGCACACCAATCCCTGCCGCCTCATCACCAATCACCCACGAGCCAATCAGCGTGTAGCTGTCGCCAAACTTCGGCAGCGGTGCGAACTCCTGCAAGATGAACGGCGCATCGGTGTAGGGCCCGTCCTCTTTGACGATCAGACCCTCCGCGGTTTGCAGCTCGATGTTGGCACCCTCGCGGGAAAAGTACGGTTTGCGCACCCAGCCTTTTGGCACCGCACTCTTCGGATTCGGATCAAGGTGCGCAGCGAGCAGATTCGGATGTCCCTTGTGCAATTCCCACAGCAGCGGCAGCGCACCTTTGTTGGACAGGATCGCCTTCCACGCCGGTTCGAAAAACTGCGTATCGCACTCGGCGATCGCGGCGCCGAACGGTTCGTGGAAGATGAATTCCCAGGCGTGCAGCTTGAACAGGTGCGGGATCCAGCGATCCTGCAGATCGACGAAACGACCCTCAGCCGTCAGGCCGATGTCTTCGATATCGATATGGCGTGATTCGATGCCGACCTTTTCCGCGATCAGCCGCAGGTAGTCGGTGGTGCCTTTGTCTTCGACCGAATCTTTCATCGAGGCAAAGTAAAACGGCCGCTTCAGCTGCAACTCGGCGAAGGCCTGATGCAGCTTGGTGTCGATGCTGTTGAACTGGTCAGCATGCGGCGGCAGCGTGCCACGCTCGATGCACTGTTCCAGCCAGCCCCACTGAAAGGCCGCCGCTTCATAGAGACTGGTCGGCGTGTCGTAGTTGAGCTCCAGCAGTTTCGCCGGCCCGTTGCCGCTGTAGGAAAAGTCCATGCGACCGTACAGATGCGGATGACCTTCACGCCAGGAGGTGCGGATCATGTCGTAGTACGTCGCCGGGATGCTGAGGCGATCGAGCAACTCCTCGCTGTTGACGACGCGATCAACCAGATCCATGCACATCTCGTGCAGTTCGGTGGTCGGATCTTCGAGATCGTTTTCGATCTGCGCGAGGCTGAACTGGTAGTAGGCGCTTTCGTCCCAGTACGGTTCGTCGTCGATAGTGTGGAACAGGAAACCGAGGCTTTCGGCGGTGTGTTTCCAGTCGGGGCGCTCGGCGCAGTGGATCTTTTTCATGTCAGCTGCTCGAGCGTCCGGAACTGCTGCCCCAGCCACCCCAACCGCTGCGGGCACTGGACTGGCTGCCGAAACCGCCGCGCGAAGTCGACGACGCAACATTCACCGGCTTGCTCTTGCTGCTCTCGTAATCCGACTGGCTGCGCGAGGTTGTGTCAGCTCGGCGGTACTGCGTTGAGGTGTTGTACGGCTGGCGCGTTTCGCGATCACGGTAAACGGTGCGTTCGGCGTTGTTGCTCATTGCGTTGCCGATCAGCCAACCGGTCAGCCAGCCATTGCCGCCACCACCTGAGCCACCGGAATAGTGCGAGCCGCCGTGGCTTGCGCTGCTGCTGGTGGTGGTGTCGCCCGCCGGCATTTGCGAATTGGCGATGGCATCGAGATCTTGCGGCGTCTCGGCATTGCCCGGCACTTTGAAGCCGCCGAGTTTCGGCACGAAACGGCCATCGGAATTTTTCTGACACCAGCCAGCGGCAAAGTCTGCGTCGCACTTGGCCTTGTCGGTGTAGGCCGGGGCGATGCGCCGGTGTTCGTTCAGGGCGGCGACGTAGGCGCTGGAGCAGAGATCGGCGGCCAATTCGGCGTCGACACACTGTTCAACGCTTTGGAAGTTGCGCGGCTGATCCAGCGCCGCTGCTTCACCGGAAATCGCCATCGCCACCGACGCGGCGAGGGACAACTGCACGTATTTGCTGCGTTTCATCGAGAGGCTTCCTGCCGGTCAGTGGGACGGGGTCATGCACGCGGCATTGAGCATGCCGACGCTGATCGCCACGGCCGCCACATAAATGCCGGCGGCGACTTCGCCGTTGGCGATGCGCTGGGAAGTGCCCTTGAGCACCAGCCCGGTAGCGACAAACGCCAGCAATTGCACGACGGCGGCGATAACCGCCCAGAGGACAAAGTCGAGCACGTTGACCGAGTAGGCGATCACGTTGCTCGCCGGAATGGCGAAACCGATGATCGCCCCGGACAGGGCAATGGCGGCGGCAGTGTTGCCGGCACGGATCAGTTCGAATTCCTTGTGCGCGGTAATGCGCGTGTAGACGAATTGAAACAGCATGAACAGCAACACGGCGCCGATCAGGTAGACGACAAAACCGACCAGCGCGGTTTTGTTCAGGGAAACGGCCAAGACTTCCAGCATGAAAAACTTCCTTTTTAAATGGCGCTCAAATCAGTCGTGTACAGCGAGATGCCCAGCGAGGTGCTCAGGCTGACGGTGCCTTCTTCGTCCTGTTCGACGGAGAACAGCAGCAGTTCGCGGCGATCGGTCAGGCCGGTGTCGCGGGCATACAGCATGGCGTGGTGCTTGATGGTGTAGGACTCGTCCGGGTTGACCACGTGTTCGGTCATTGGCACCAGTTCGGTCTGCTGCAGTTCGGTGCCCCATTCGCGGGTGTATTCAACACCGTCGTGGTGGTAGGTCGGCAGACCGATCAGGCTGTTGGGGCCGGCCAGACGCTGCAGTTCGGCGTCACTGTTGACCGTCACGTAGCTGAGGTAATTGAACAGGGTGACCGACTCGACCTGATCATCGCCGGTGACGTGGATCTGCACCCAGAAATCCTCGTCGTTCATGTAGTAGCGGTGCAGTTTGTTGGACTGGCCGAGGTCGACCCAGCCGGCGCTCCACACCGCTTGATCGAACGGCACTCGCACCGAGGTCGAACCTTCCAGCAGCAACGCCAGGGTCGTGTCGAAGCGCACGCCTTTGCCTTGTGCCATGCCCAGCGGGCCGCTGGCGCCGGTGCTCGTTGGCGCAGCGGTCTGCCAATTGCTGGTGCCGAGCAAGTCTTTAAACCATCCCATGGGTACGTTCCTTGAAGCGGGTGGAGGTGTTCGGGGGTGAAAAAGTGGCGGTAGTGTACCGGGCGAAGCGGTGAACGAGCAGAGGCAATTACGCCGTGAAACCATGTGGGAGCGAGCCTGCTCGCGAATGGGTTGTGTCAGTCACTCGATTATTTGACTGTCACGACGCTTTCGCGAGCAGGCTCGCTCCCACAAGTTACCGTTCAGTGATTACTGCGCGGACTTCTGCTTCAGCCGCTCAAGGATCGCATTGGCGCTGCCTTCGTTCGGCGTGATGCCGGCGTCGCGCAGTTTGCGTTCCAGGTCGTTGCCGGTAGAGGCGTCGGCCAGTTCGTCTGCGGCGTTCAGTTCGGCAGCGCGTTGCTGCTGCTTGGCTTGCAGGCGGTTCAGGGTGCCGACTGCGGTTTCCAGTTTGCCGTTGGCGCCGCCGCTGGCAATCGAGGCGCTGACCTGGGCTTTCTGCACGCTGTCGCGGGCCTTGGCCATGTCCACTTGCTGGCGCAGGCTCTTGATCCGCGATTCGGCTTTGCTGATGTCTTTGCGCATGTTGTCGGCGTAGGCGCCGAATTCATCGCTGAGTTTCTTCTCGGCAGCGAGGTCGTTGGTCAGGGTCGAAATCGCTTCGGCCACTTCCAGCGCCAGGTCTTCGCGGCCGGCATTCAACGCGGCCACGGCCTTGGCTTCGAGGTCCTTGATCTTGGCGTCGTACTCGCTGACGCGGTCGGCGGCCAGTTTGTGCTTGGCCATGATCGTCACCAGCTCGCGGCGGGCATTGGACAGCGCGGTGTCGGCGTCGCGGATTTCCTGATCGAGGATGCGCAGGGCCTGCTGATCGGCGATGGCTTCGCCGACTTCATTGGCGCCGCCGCGCAGTGCGGTGAACAACTTGCTCCAGATGGACTGAGTCATTGGATATTCCCTGTTGATTACTTGAAGAAGTGTTCGAAGGCTTCGCTGGCGCGCTGCACGTTGTCGACCAGGGTTTTCACCTCGGTGACCACGTTGGTCAGGCTCGAATCGGCGCTGAGGGCGCCGAACATGTTGTAGACGGTCTGCCCGTTGGGCATCGACTCGATCCCGATCGACGACAGCGGGAACATCTCGCGGCTGCGCAGCACGGCATCGTTGAACGCCTGGACGTTGCTGATCGAATCGATGTCCACCAGCACGGTGTCGACGATGATCTGCTGGCCGGCCAGGGCGATGTGAATCGGCAGGCCGCCGAATTCGTTCATTTCCAGCTTGATGCTCGGTTCGGAGCTCTGGATCAGGGACAGCGAAATCTCTTGGGAAGCCACCTCGTCCAGCGCCTTGAGGGCATTGAAGAGGCTGTCGATGGTCCAGTTGTTGCCTGCGCTCATGTATTTCTCCGACATGAAAGAGCCAGCCAGAATCGGTTGGCGTAGCTGTTGCTCCATTTGCTTGAGCAAGCTTCGGTTTTCCGGAAGCACCCAAGTTTCGTGTTTCACATAACCGGCGGCGGCCAGGCCTGCGCGCATCTGCTTCATGTAGAAGCTTGATGGTTTTTTCGCCGACGTGTTGCCGCGCTCGCCCTTGGAGCTGGCTGCGGCAGGCGTAGGAGTGCGGCTTGTCATGGCTGGAATCCGGTTATGAGCGTCTCACGCGTGGGCCACACTACAACTAATGCAAAGTGCCATCAATGACTCACGCGTGAGATTTTCATGACAGACGCAAAAAGGCCCGCAACGTGGCGGGCCAAGGGATTGCGCAGTTGTTGCTAGGCGTTGCTGCTCAGGAACTCGTCAGTGGATACCACGCTGGCGTAGGCAAAACCCAGCGCCGACATGAATGCTGCGTGCACATGGGCGGCCGGCACCGTCAGACCGTTGAATTCAAGGTCACGGCTGGCGCAGGCATCGTGAATCACCGTGACGACATACCCCATGTCCGCCGCCGCGCGGGTGATGCCATCGACGCACATATGGCTCATGCTGCCGACCACCACCAGGTCGGTGATGCCGTGTTCGTCTAGCACCGCTTGCAGTTCGGTTTCACGGAACGAGTTGACGAAATGCTTGAGCACCACCGGCTCGTCGGCGCGGTTGAGCACTTTCGGATGCAGTTTCGCGCCTTCGGAGCCGGGAGTGAAAAACGGCGCATCGTCGGAGGTGAATTCATGCCGAATGTGCACCACCGGATCGCCCGTTTCGCGAAAGGCTGCGATCAGCCGTGCGGCGTTGTCCGCAGCGGCGTCGGCGCCGACCAGCGGCCACTTGCCTTGGGGGAAGTAGTCGTTCTGGATATCGACTACGATGAGCGCTTGCTTGGTCATGGGATTGTCCTCGAGACGGTGATTGGGTGTGGCCTCAGTATTGACGCTGGCCGAGGATTCGAGGATTGGCCGCACCGACAATAGACGGGGGAAAACTGACAATGGCTGCACAAAGAGCCGCCACCGCTGAACTGGGCGTGCTGATTTATCCCGGCGCGCAACTGGCGGCGGTGCACGGTCTGACCGATCTGTTCGCCGTGGCCAACCGCATCGCCGTCGAGTATCAGGCTGTGCAATTGCCCTTGCTGCGGGTCAGTCACTGGCAGGTCGAGGGCGAGCAGCTGCCGACGCGGGTCTATGACAGTCATCCGGGTGCCGAAGACGCTTTGCTCGCCGTACTGATTCCACCGTCCCTCGGCGGGTTTGATGCGGCACAGATGACCGCGAGTCTGACGCAATGGCTGCGCGATCAGCATGCGCGCGGCGCAACCCTTGGTGGTGTTTGTGTGGGCTCGTTGATGCTCGCCGAAAGCGGCTTGCTCGACGGTCGCAGCGCCACCACCCACTGGACCTCGGCCCAGGCGTTTGCCGAGCGTTACCCGAAGATCAAACTGAAGGCCGACACGCCGATTGTCGACGACGGTGACCTGATCACCACGGCGGGGCTGATGGCCTGGTCGGAACTGGGACTGCGCCTGGTCGATCGCTTGCTCGGCCCGAGCATCGCCACCGCGACCGCGCGTTTTCTGGTGATGGAACACAGCGACAGCGCCAGTGAATGCGGGAGCAATTTCGCGCCGATCCTCAGCCATGGCGACGCGTCGATTCTCAAGGTCCAGCACTGGCTGCAAAGCACCGGGGCGACGGAGGTTTCGCTGAACGCGATGGCCGAGCGCGCGGGCCTTGAAGAGCGCACTTTCCTGCGCCGATTCCGCGCCGCGACAGGCTTGAAACCGACCGAATATTGCCAGCACCTGCGGGTTGGCAAAGCGCGAGAAATGCTCGAGTTCACCAATGGCACGATCGACCACATTGCCTGGACGGTGGGCTATCAGGATCCGAGCGCGTTTCGCGCGATTTTCAAGAAGATTACCGGGTTGGGGCCGAGTGAGTACCGGGGGCGGTTTGGTGTGAACCCCGCTCCCAGAACGACGATGAACTAATGTGGGAGCGAGCCTGCTCGAAGGCGCTGGATCTACAGAATTGTAGACGGCTGACACTACGCTTTCGCGAGCAGGCTCGCTCCCACAATGATCGCGGCGAGGATGAGAGATCGTGCAATTTGCCGGAGTTTTGCGCGCCGTCGTGCAGTTTGAAACAGGCTTCATGCCAGCACAGTCACGGCAAACTCCCGATTATCGGGCGGTTCGGCGGGATCGTTGTTTGGCCTGATCTCTGCAATTTCCTTTGAGAACCCATCGACTGATAAAAGGGGAACGCATGACCCCGACACCCAGCAAGAAAATTGTCGTTGCCCATTCGGTGCGTGCCGAGGCGCCGCAACATGAAGTCGAGACCAACAAGGCCCTGGCGCGCTGGCTGGCGCAGATTCTCGGTTGCAAATTCGGCGGCAGCTACGATCCGGCCAAGCATCAAGACCGTGATCTGTATCTGCTGCCGACACAGACCATCGTCGGCGCCGCCCACGCGCAAGCGCTCGGCATCAACGGCCCCGATGACTTGTGGGGCGGTTACGTCGAATACGATTTCATCTGCACCAAAGCCATCAGCCACGGCTTGCGCAGCCATCTGGCGCACGCGCCGCAGGGCTGGTCGCCGCTGTTCTCGGAGCGGGTGCGCAACGTCGTGCTCGACGGTCTCAGCGTATTTGCCCTGGAAGATGCTCGGCCCGCCGCCGAACATTTGCTGTACGCCGGGCCGATTCGCTTGAAGCCGGTTCACGCTTGCGCCGGTCGCGGTCAGGAAGTGATCAAAAGCCTCGACGCGTTCGATGAGATCCTCGCGCGGCCCGAGGCGCAAAATCTGTTCAAGGACGGCGTAGTGCTGGAGCAGGACTTGAGCGACGTCGTCACCCACAGCGTCGGCCAGTCGTTCATCGGCGGCAAAGTGTTGAGCTACTGCGGTGAGCAATACTTGACCGAGGACGGCCAGGGCGAAGAGGTCTACGGCGGTTCGAATCTGCTGGTGGTGCAGGGCGGCTATGACCAATTGCTCGCGCTGGATCTGCCTGACGATGTGCGTCTGGCCATTGAGCAGGCACAGGTCTTCGACAGCGCCGCCAACGAAGCCTACCCGCGCTTCTTCGCCTCGCGGCGCAATTACGATATCGCCCAGGGCCTCGACGCCAGCGGTAACCCGCGCAGCGGCGTGCTCGAACAATCCTGGCGCATGGGCGGTGCCAGCAGCGCCGAAGTGGCGGCGCTGCAAAGCTTCGTCAACGATCCACAGATGCGCGCGATTCGCGTGTCGTCGGTGGAAACCTACACCGATCAGGCGCTGCCGGCCGACGCCATCGAGGTCTATCGCGGTCCGGCTGAAAACAGCGCGTTTCTTCTCAAATATGTGACGGTCCAATCCTATGACGGCTAGAAGCGAAAGCATTCAAATCGACATTGATGACGAACAGATGAGCGGGACTTTTCTCAGTCCCAAATCGAAAGTCCCGGGGGTGTTGTTTGTTCACGGTTGGGGCGGCAGTCAGGAACGTGATCTGGAACGGGCCAAAGGCATCGCCGGCCTGGGTTGCGTTTGCCTGACCTTCGACCTGCGCGGGCACACCGGCGGCACCGGAATTCCGCTGACCCGGGTGACCCGTGAAGACAATCTGCGTGACTTGCTGGCGGCCTATGATCGCCTGTTGGCGCACCCGGCGCTGGATACCTCGGCGATCGCCGTGGTCGGCACCAGTTATGGCGGTTATCTTGCCTCGATCCTGACGTCATTGCGCCCGGTGCGCTGGCTGGCGCTGCGCGTGCCGGCGCTGTACCGCGACGAGCAATGGCACACGCCCAAGCGCGATCTGGACAAGGCCGACCTGCGCGATTATCGCGGCACGCTGGTGCGCGCCGACAGCAATCGCGCCCTGCATGCCTGCTCGCAATTCACGGGTGACGTGCTGTTGGTGGAATCGGAAACCGACGATTTCGTGCCCCACGCGACGATCATGAGTTACCGCGCCGCGTGTCAGCAGACCCACTCGTTGACCCACCGGATCATCGATGGCGCGGATCACGCATTGAGTGACCCGGTTTCGCAGCAGGCCTACACCTCGATTCTGGTGGACTGGATTACCGAGATGGTGGTGGGGGAGCGGTTGAGCATTATCCAGTCCAGATAATGTTTCGCATGTACCGGCCCCTTCGCGAGCAGGCTCGCTCCCACAGTTTGTGGGAGCGAGCCTGCTCGCGAAGGGGCCATCAGCAGCAATGCACGGTCAGGACGGTTTCTTTTCGATCCGCAACGCCTTGGCCTTGGCTTCCACCACCAGATACATCACCACCGTAATCAACAGCGGCAACAGAAAGTAAATCGCCCGATACGCCAGCAATCCCGCGACCAGACTGCCGCGCGATGCCTCGTGCTGCAGCAGCGCCACGAACACTGCCTCAAGCACACCCAGCCCCGCCGGAATGTGCGTGATGACCCCGGCAATCGCGCTGATCAACAGCACCCCAAGCACCAGCGGATAATCCAGTTTGCTTGGCAGCAGAGTGAAGATCACCGCCGCCATCAGCGACCAGTTCAACGCGCCCAAGAGCAATTGCAGCACCGCCATGCGCAGCGACGGCAGGTTGATTTCCACGCCGCGAATCGACCACTCGCGGCGCTTGGAAAACTGACACGCCGCCAGATAGCCGGCGCTGACCAGCAGCAATAACACACCGACCAGTTGCAAGGCCGAACTGCTGAGTTTCCACCCCGGCGGCATACTCACCAGACCGCTGCTGAACACTACGCCAGCGATGGTCATGTAGCCGAACCAGTTGGTCGCCAGGCTCAGGCCAAGAATCTTGGCAATGTTGCCTTTGCTTACGCCCAGCCGCGAATACAGGCGATAGCGCATGGCGATGCCGCCGACCCAGGCGCTGAGATTGAGGTTGAAGGCGTAGCTGATGATGCCCACCGGCAGGATCTGCTTCCAGGTCAGATCCTGACGAATGTAAGTGCGGCCGATCAGGTCGAAACTGGCGTACACCAGAAAGCTCAGCAGGGTCAGGCTGGCGGCGATGATCAGCGTGCGCACCTTGAAATCGGCAAGGGTCTCCAGCACCTCGGCCCATTCGATGCGGGTGGCGAACATCGTCAGCAGGACGATCAGCGCGAGGAAAAACAGGATGGTCAGCGGGCGTTTCCAGCGGCTCCATTTTGACGGCGCCGCTTGTGCCGAATGGCTATCGGAGTGCACTTCGGAATGACTCATGGACGCGCACCTCGGAAAGGCTTCAGACGCGGTTTATGCGCCGGCAGCCAACCGGCCATGGCCGGGAAGTGCCGCAGGAAGTGGAACACCAGAAAGCCTACGGTCATGTGCCAGATGCGCCCGCGCGGCAACAGCTTGGCGTCCATGGCTTTGCAGTGGTTCTGGCTGAGGTCTTCGAGGCGTTCGTACAAGTGCTGATTGAACGCGCGGTCGCGGATCAGCACGTTGGCTTCCAGATTCAGCGACAGGCTCAGCGGGTCGAGATTGCTCGAGCCCACGGTGCTCCAGTCATCGTCGACCAGCGCGACCTTGCCGTGCAGCGGGCGCTGGCAGTATTCGTGAATCTGCACGCCGGCACGCAGCAGGTAATCGTAGGTCATGCGCGCCGCCAGTTTGGCTACGAGCATGTCCGGCTGGCCCTGCAGGATCAGCCGCACCTCGACGCCACGGCGGGCGGCGTTGCGGATTTCGCGCAGCAAACGGTAGCCGGGAAAGAAGTAGGCGTTGGCGATGATCACCCGGCGCTTGGCCTTGCGCAGCACCTGCAAATACACGTCTTCGATATCGGTGTTGTGTTGATCGTTATCGCGGAACACCAGGCGCACCTGACCGTCGTGATCGGTGAAGGCCATTTCCTCCAGACGCTGGCGCCGGCGCTGCCACCAGAACCGCGCGCGTCCGGGACGACCGCTTTGCAGCAGGGCGAAGTGATGGATATCGGCGACCACCGGGCCCTGGATCTCCACCGAATAATCCTGCTTGGCTTCAGGGCCGAAGTCGGCCAGGTGATCGCCGGAAAAGTTGATCCCGCCGATGAACGCGATCAAGCCGTCGACCACCACGATCTTGCGGTGCAAGCGGCGGAACCAGTTGGTGCGGATGCCGAGGTGCTTTGGCGCCGGATCGAAGATTTGCAGATGCACGCCGGCATCGCTCAAGGCCGACAGATAGCCGGTGCTCAGCTCGCCACAGCCGAAGCCGTCGAGGCTGACCGTGGTGCGCACGCCACGCTGGGCGGCTTCGATGAGGATTTGCTGCAACTCGGCGCCGACCTTGTCTTCGAAAACGATGAAGGTCTCCAGCAGGATCTCGCTCTTGGCTGCGCGCATCGCTTCGAACACGCGGGGGAAATATTCCTCGCCGTTCTCCAGCAGCTCTACGCGGTTGTTGCTGTGCCATTGATACTCGACGTCAACGTGGCCGGGCTCGCGCACGGGCGGGTTCAACGGGACCGGGTCGACGGCAGATTTTTCCAGTGGCGCACTGTTCATAGTTCAATCTCCACCGATAACGGTGCGTGGTCGGAAAGGTGCGACCAGGGCCGGTTGGTCAAAACTTTCGGCCGGCTGGCCTTGAGGTTGCGTACGTAGATACGGTCGAGTCGTAGCGCTGGCAGACGCGCGGGAAAACTGCGCGCGGGCTTGCCGTACTGCTCGGCGAACACTTCGCGCAGGCCACAGGGCTTGAGCTGTGCATCGGCGCGCTGGCGCCAGTCATTGAAATCACCGGCGACGATCACCGGGGCATCGGCGGGCAGTTCGGCGAGGCGTTGCAGCAGCAGATCCAGCTGTGCGTTGCGATGGCTTTCGCGCAGGCCCAGATGCACGCAGATCGCGTGCACTTCGGTGCCGTCGCCAGGCAGGCGCAGCACGCAATGCAACAGGCCACGGTTTTCATGGCCGCTGATCGACACGTCGAGGTTGTCGTGGCGGATGATCTGGAATTTCGACAGCAGCGCATTGCCGTGATCGCCCGCCGGATACACCGCGTTGCGCCCGTAAGCGAATTGCGGCCAGAGGCTGTCGGCGAGGAATTCGTATTGCGGCATCGTCGGCCAGTTGTCGTAGCGTTTCGGATGCTGCTCGTGCGTGCCGTGCACTTCCTGCAGAAACACCACGTCGGCGGCGACGCTGCGCACCGCTTCACGCAGCTCCGGCAGAATGAAGCGCCGGTTCAGCGCGGTGAAGCCCTTGTGGGTGTTGACGGTCAGTACGGTGAAGGTGCGCACCGAGGGCGCGACCACGGAGCCTTCGTCGGTGAAACCGACCGGTTCGGGAATACTCATGACAGAACTCCTTCTGCGGCAACTTGCCCGGGAGTCGTGGCCAGCTCTTTATCGAGGTCGAAGCGCTGCAAGAGGTTGCGTGCGTCGTAGGGCGCGCGGACTTTTATGTCGTTGTCGAAGTAGCAGAACACTTCGCGGGATTTGCGCGCGCGGGGTTTCAGGCGTGGCGCTATCAGGTGGGCGTCCTCTGGCTGTTTACCGTGATGCCAGGCGTCGATGCGCTCGGCCCAGCGCTTGAGCGCTTGTTCGGAATAACCGCTGGCGTAGAGCTCTTCGGCGCCGTGCAGGCGCAGATAGACGAAGTCGCTGGTGAGGTCTTCGCGGTACGGCCATTTTCCGGCGGTATCGGCGACCACCAGTGCCACGTTATGGCGCTTGAGCAGGCGTACGAACTCCGGGTCGATGAAACTTTCATGGCGGATTTCCACGGCATGGCGCAGTGGCTTCTTGCGCCAGGCTTTGACGCTGGCGTGGCCGGGCAAATGTGAATCATGTTGGCGGGCGAGGGCGGCTGCGGCTTGGGTATCGTGGGGCAGCTGCGCGAGAAACTGGGTGAAGCGCTCGGCATCGAACTTGAAGTTCGGCGGAAACTGCCAGAGGATCGGCCCGAGTTTTTCCTTCAGTTCCAGCACGCCCGAGGCAAAGAAATTCGCCAGCGGCTTTTCGATTTCGCGCAAACGGCGCACGTGGGTGATGAAGCGCGGCGCCTTGACGCTGAAGACGAAGTCATCAGGGGTTTCGGCGTACCACTGGGCGTAACGTTCAGGGCGTTGCAGGGCGTAGAACGATCCATTGATTTCGATGCTGTTGACCGCGCGGGAGGCGAACTGCAATTCGCGCTTCTGCGCCAGTCCCTTCGGGTAGAAATCCCCGCGCCACGGGGCGTAGCGCCAGCCTGAAATACCGATGTGAATCGTCGCCATCCCATCCTCCCGTAGAAAGTCCTCGTGTTGCCGATGTTCTGTGATGACTGCGGCGGGGGCGGGAAAGTTTCGGTGGTGTTACGGACGGTCGCGGGTGAAGCGAAGATCAAGAGCTTTCCCCCTCACCCCAACCCTCTCCTCCAAAGGGGGCGAAGGGGAAGGGAGCAGATCTGCATGGTGTTCAGGGCTTGAGTTCGACTCAAGACGTGCAGTTGGTGATTTTGGTCAGGCAACTCGGTCGGCTCCCTCTCCTGGGGGAGAGGGCTGGGGTGAGGGGGCTCTTGAACTTGCCGCGCAATTACCGATCAGTTCCTTACCAGGGTCAGCCACGGGAGATCGGAGTTTTGCGCAATTTCAGGATCGCCATTCTGCTGGGAGCGCTGCTGTGCTTCGGCGTCAACACATCGCAAGCCGTCGCGCTGCCGGGCGTTCCGGCTGCCGCCGACTCGACGGAGAAACCCGCCGAACCGGAACCGCTGGTGCAGGGCGGTTTGCTCGGGGCGATCAGTACGAGTATCGACGATGTGCAGGAAAAACTCGATCTCAACGAACACCTGGTCGATGCCTGGCGGCTGCGCGCCGACCGTGCGGCGGATGAGGTCGATCGGCTGGTCAAGCAACCGTCGAACCGCTCGGGCTGGAGCGTGGCAGGGGATTTCCTCACGCTGTCGGGCGTATGGCTGGGCAGTTTCGCCCTGCTCACCGTGCTTGGCAGTCTATTGGCCAAGCGTCTACGTGAGGGCCGCTGGTTGCGCACCCGCCAGCGCAGTCAGGATCTCCTCGGCTATGTGCTGCCGTACACCGTGCCGGCGCTGATCTGCCTGCCGCTGACGCTGTATGTCAGCCATTTTCTGCAAGCTTCGGTGGGCCGCGCGCTGGCGCTGTGTCTGGCCTACGCCACCAGCAGCGGCATCTTTTCCACGTCGATGTTGTTGTGCGTGGTGGTGATGTTCAACGTCGGCCACAAGCGCGCCGCCGCGCGAATCATCCGTGAATACTGCCCGCGCCCGCTGTTCCTGATCGGCTTTCTCGCCGCCCTCAGCGATGCCCTGACCAGCCCGCAGATCGCCCGGCAACTGGGCGGCAATATCACCAGCAGCATCGCCGTGTTCACCGGGCTGATCGCCTCGGTTATCTTCGGTTTGCTGGTGATTCGCCTGCGCCGCCCGGTGGCGCATCTGATCCGCAATCGCCCGCTCGCTCAGCGTTTGAAACAACCGTCGCTGCAAGAGTCGCTGCGGATATTTTCCGGGCTGTGGTACTGGCCGATCGTGCTGATGGTGCTGGTCTCGGCAGTCAGTCTGATCGGCATCGGCGAGGACAATCAGAAAGCTCTGCGCTGCGCCTTGTTCACCACCGTGCTGCTGATCGCCACGGTGTTTCTCAGCACGGTATTGCAGCACCTGTTCAAGTCGCGCAAAGCCGAGGCGATCCAGCGCAGCAGTGCCTACAAGGAACGTTTTCTCAGCCTGTTGCATGCGTTGCTGCGCATCGTCATGGCGATTGTGTTCATCGATATTCTCGGGCGGATCTGGGGCGTGTCGCTGCTCGATTTCGCCCAGAGCAGCACCGTCGGTCGAGCGATCAGCAACGCCTTGAGCAGCATCGGCCTGATCTTCCTGGTGACGTGGCTGCTGTGGGTGGTGCTCGACACGGCGATTCAGGAAGCGCTGAAACCGCCGCTGAGCAAACGCGCGGCACGCCAGCCGAGCACGCGGGTGAAAACCATCCTGCCGTTGTTGCGCAATGCGATCAAAATCATCCTCGTGGTGATCTGCGCGATTACCACCATGGCCAACCTCGGCATCAACGTCGCGCCGCTACTGGCCGGTGCGGGCGTGGTCGGCCTGGCGATCGGTTTCGGTTCGCAGCAATTGGTGCAGGACGTCATCACCGGGCTGTTCATCATCATCGAAGACACTTTGTCGATCGGCGACTGGGTGGTGCTCGATTCCGGCCACGCCGGCACCGTGGAAGGCCTGACCATTCGCACCTTGCGCCTGCGCGACGGCAAGGGTTTTGTGCATTCGGTGCCGTTCGGCCAGATCAAGGCTGTGACCAACCAATCACGCCAGTTCGCCTTCGCGTTTTTCTCGGTGCAGTTCACTTACGACACCGATGTCGACAGAGCCATCGAGCTGATCCGCGAGGCCGGCGATTCGATCCGCGAAGACCCGTTCCTCAAGTACAACCTGCAAGGGCCGCTGGATGTATTTGGCGTGGACAAGATGGACTTGAACGGCGTGGTGTTGACGGCGCAATTCCGCACGGTGTCCGGTGGCCAATATGCGGTGAGCCGCGCGTTCAACCAGCGCTTGAAGAAGCTTGTGGATAACACAGCGAATGTGCATTTTGCGCAGACTTATCCACAGCAGGTGTTGTTGCCTAAGCGGCAGGAGGAGGGGGCGGTGGTTGCGGGTGATGTGCCGCAGGAGTCGCGGACCTGAAGCATGATTTTGGGGTGGAGGGCCGGCCATTCGCGAGCAGGCTCGCTCCCACAGGGGAAACGGGATTGGACTGTGGGAGCGAGCCTGCTCGCGAAGACGCCGGTGCGAACACTCTCAATGCCGGATCAGCTTGGCATGCAGTTGTCCCATGGCTATCGGATCCAGCTCTACCCAAACCTGCTGCTTGCTGGCAATCACCGCCGCCACCGGCACCCCATCGCGATACACCAGCCGATTGCTCACCAGCGCCGGCACTTTCACCCCGGGCAACAAGGTCCCGGCCAGATTCAATGGATCAACCCCACACACCGCCACCAGGCTGCCGTCCTGCGGGCGTCGGCGTACTTCGCGCAGCAAGGGAATGGCTTCGGGCAAGGCAAACTGCTCGCCAGCCAGACCACTGACAAACCGCCCGCCACGAATCTCGCCCCGCGCTTCCAGACGATGAAACGTGCGCAGCAATTCCCGCCAGCTCGGCAGCCAGTCCGCCTCGCGTTCCAGCAGACGCCAGAACACCACGCCGTAGCGGCGCAGCAGGGTCATGGCGACATGTTCGAGCGTCTCGGCGGCATCGGCTGACGAACCTCGGCGCAGCAATGCCCAGCGCCCGGCATCGTCCATGCCGCCGATAAACGCCCCGCGCCCGCGTCGACTGCTGCGCTGCTGGCGCTTGCTTGCGGGAGTGATCAGCGCGCGCAGACCGGCGAAGCTGTCGGCGTTCACCAAACCTGCGGCAACCAGTTCCTGCAAGGCGATTTCCAGTTCGCTGCGCAGCAGGCGCGCTTCGTGTATCAGCTCATCGAAAAACAGCGCGCCTTGCTGACTCAGCGCCTCGAAGACTTTCTGTGTTTTCGGCGATAACTCACTCACTGGCGTCTGTTCCGCCAATGCACTCCACAAACCCACCTGGCTGCGCGGCAGCAGCACAATCGGTGTACTGCGCAATGCCGAGCCGCTGACCTTCTGCCGCGCGCTGATGCGCGTCCACACCAGTTTGCCGTTGCGGCACAGGTCGTCCAGCCAGCTCGGCGAGTAGTCCTTGAGGCGCGCCGGCAGGATGTCGCTGTCCCACGCCGAAGCTGCCGCCGGGTAGCCTTCGAACTGGCCGATAATCGCCGGCAACACCGCGCTGCCCTGACCTTGGGTGGCCGGCGTCAGATGCTGCCAGTCGAACAGAAAACGCATGAAATCCTGCAATGCCACCGGTTCGATTTCCCGGCGCAGGCGCTTGACCGTGTAGCGATGGATGCGCGCCAGCAGATGGCGTTCGCACCATTCTTCAATCACGCTGTTCGGCGTGAACTGGCCGCGCAACACATAACCTTCACGCTCCAGTTGCGCGAGGGCCTGATTGACTTGCGCAACTGGCAGGGCGAGCGGCTCGGCAATGGCGGGCAACGGGATTGGCCCAAAGGCGCCGAGGCGGGCGCGGATCACTTCGACCAGCGCCTCATCGAATGCCCACGTGTCGTCGAATCCGGGCAGCACCACCGCCTCAGTCAGCAATGTCGCCTGTGGATAAAGTGCTTGCAGGCAACTCAAGCGTTCGCGGGCCAGCCATAACTGATGCTCGGCGTCGATCCGCAACAGGCAGGCGCGGCCGCTGGCAATCAGCGTTTGCAGCCAGTCCGGCCAACCCGCGTTGGCGCGGGCTTCGGCGTCGCTGATGCAGGCGAGGCTCATCAGCGCTTCATGCATCTCATCCAGGGAGTTGGGCGACGGCCAGGCTTCTTCGCGCACTGCGGTGATCGCATCTGCATCGAGTGCGCCGAGATCATCGGTCGACTGCGGATCGCTCCAGCGTCGATTGATCACCGCTTGCGTGCGGCGTTCCTCCAGCGGCGCGTCGTCGAGAAACGTGTACGGCCGGGCGCTGAGAATTTCTGCCGCCAGCGGCGACGGCGCAGGCAGATCACGGGCGATCAAGCGCACCTCGCCACGCTCCATGCGCCGCAGCAGGGTCAGCCAGCCTTCGCTGTCCATCGCTTCGTGCAGGCAATCGTCGAGGGTCTGTTCCACCAACGGATGCTCGGGGACTTCACGCTCGCCGGCGAGGTTTTCCAGGCAGGCGATCTGGTCGGGAAACACACTGGCGATCAGGTCTTCGCTTTTCATCCGTTGCAGTTGCGGAGCGACTTTGCGCCCGCCGGTGAAGCGCGGCAACGCCAGCGCCACCCCGGCATTCCAGCGCCAGCGCACGCCGAACAATGGCGCATCAAGCACCGCTTGAATGAGCGTGTGTTCAGCGCTGTTGCTGTGCAGGTAACGCCAGACTTCGTCGAGCTCGAAGCTGTGGCTGGTGGACAGCGACAGCACGATCGCGTCTTCGCTGGCGGCGGCCTGCAATTCGAAGTTGAAGGTGCGGCAGAAACGCTTGCGCAGGGCCAAGCCCCAGGCGCGGTTGATGCGGCTGCCGAACGGCGTGTGGATGATCAGTTGGGTGCCACCGGACTCGTCGAAAAACCGCTCCATCAACAGCGTGTCCTGCGAGGGCAGGGCGCCAAGGGTTTGCCGTGCGCGCGCCAGATATTCGACCAATTGCTCGGCGCTGGCGAGGTTGAGGCCGAGTATGGTGGTCAGCCAGTCGAGCGCCGGTTGCAGATTCCCGGGGCTGGCGCTGAGCAATTCGTCCAACTGCGCTTGCAGGCGCGCGACGGCCGCCGACAGTTCATCACTGCGCCCCGGCGCTTCGCCGAGCCAGAACGGAATGGTCGGCGGCATCCCCTGCGCATCCTCGACGCGCACTTTGCCGCTTTCCACCCGCAGGATGCGGTACGAGGTATTGCCGAGCTGGAACACGTCGCCGGCGATACTTTCCACGGCGAAATCTTCGTTGACGCTGCCGATGTTCAAGCCCTGGGGTTCGAGCAGCACGCTGTAGTCGGCGTTGTCCGGGATGGTGCCGCCACTGGTCACGGCGGTCAGTTGCGCGCCGCGCCGGCCACGCAAGGTGCGACTGACGGCATCGCGGTGCAGATAGGCGCTGCGGATGCCCTGACGGCCGTTGTAACCCTCGGCGAGCATGCTCAGCAGGGCCTGATAGTGTTTTTCATCGAGGTCGCGATACGGCCAGGCTCGGCGGTACATCGCCAGCAACGCGTCCTCCGACCATTCCTGGCAACTGACCTCGGCAATGATCTGCTGCGCCAGCACGTCCAGCGGTTTTTCCGGAATGTGCAGCGTATCCAGCTCGCCCCGGCGCACGCAGTCGAGCAGGGCGGCGCACTCGATCAGGTCGTCGCGGGTGGTGGCGAACAAACGCCCCTTGGGCGTGCCGCCGACCTGGTGTCCGGAGCGACCGACTCGTTGCAGAAACGCGGCGATCGAACGCGGTGAACTGATCTGGCAGACCAGGTCGACTTCACCGATATCGATGCCCAGCTCCAGCGACGCCGTGGCGATCAGCACCTGCAACTCGCCGCGCTTGAGGCGCTGTTCCGCATCGAGGCGAAACTCTTTGGCCAGGCTGCCGTGGTGCGCGGCCACGGCCTGCTTGCCGAGGCGCTCGCTCAGATGCCGGCTGAGGCGCTCGGCAAGGCGTCGGGTATTGACGAAAATCAGTGTGGTGCGATGCTCGCGGGCGAGTTCGGCGAGGCGCTCGTACACCAGTTCCCAGACATCATTGGCCATCACCGCCGACAGCGGCACCGGCGGCACTTCGATACCCAGGTCTCGTGGGCGGGCGTGGCCTATGTCGACGATTTCGCAGGGGCGGGCATGACCGACCAGAAACCGCGCCACGGCTTCTACCGGCTTCTGGGTGGCGGACAGGCCGATGCGGGTCAGCGGTTCGGCGCAGAGTGCTTGCAAACGCTCGAGGCTCAAGGACAGATGACTGCCGCGCTTGCCGGCGGCCATGGCGTGGATTTCGTCAATGATCACTGTGCGCGTGGTGCCGAGCATCCTGCGCCCGGATTCCGAGCCAAGCAGCACGTACAGCGATTCCGGGGTGGTGACCAGAATGTGCGGTGCGATCTTGCGCATGGCGGCGCGGTCTTTCTGCGGCGTGTCGCCGGTTCGTACGGCGGTAGTGATGGTCAGCTCCGGCAGGCCCATTTCGCGCAATTGCGCGGTAATGCCAGCGAGCGGGTTCTGCAGATTGATCTGGATGTCGTTGGACAGTGCCTTCAGCGGCGAGACATAGATCACCAGGGTTTCGGCGGGCAGGCCATCGGGCTGTTCCAGACCTCGATGGACAAGCTCATCGAGCACGGCGAGGAACGCGGTCAGGGTTTTGCCGGAGCCGGTGGGCGCGGCAATCAGCGTCGACCGGCGCTGGCGAATCAACGGCCACGCACGGGCCTGAGCGGCGGTGACCGCCGGGAAAGTCTTGTTGAACCAGGCACTGACTGCGGGGTGAAAACCGGCCAGCGCACTGTTGGCGGGGAGGGGCAGATTCATGACTGAAGTTATGCGGGCGGGGGCGGGAAGATGCAAGTACCGTTCGGACGCCTTCGCGAGCAGGCTCGCTCCCACCTTGGAACCCGGTCCCCTGTGGGAGCGAGCCTGCTCGCGAAGGGGCCGGTCAGGACGCCGCAAATTCGCGGATCTACACTTTACGGATGACGGTTGCGCACTAAACCCGCAAAATGCAACGATTCCGGCAATTATCGACGACGGTTCCACGAGAACCGTCGCCAAAGCCATCGTTCCAATCAGACTGGGCCTGCTGACTCTATGCGAATGCGCCTTATGTTACTGGGCGGCGGAAATGCCCTTGGGCAGGCGCTGATTCGCCTCGGTGCGGAAGAAGACATCGGTTTCCTCGCCCCCCGCCCGCCCGAAAACGGCTGGGATGCCGCGAGCCTCACGCAACTGCTCGACGACACCCGTCCCGATGCGTTGATCAACCTCGCCTACTATTTCGACTGGTTCCAGGCCGAGAGCGTCAGCGAAAGCCGCATGAGCGGCCAGGAACGCGCCATCGAGCGTCTGGCCGAACTGTGCCAGCACCACAACATTGTCCTTGTGCAACCGTCGAGCTATCGCGTGTTCGACGGCTCGCGGGCCACGGCCTACAGCGAGAAAGACGAACCGGTGCCGCTGGGCCTGCGCGGTCAGGCCTTGTGGCGCATCGAGCAAAGCGTTCGCGCGACCTGCCCGCAACATGTATTGCTGCGGTTTGGCTGGCTGCTCGACGACAGCCCGGACGGCACCCTCGGACGCTTCCTCGCCCGCGCGGAAAAACCCGAAGAATTGCTGCTGGCCGATGATCGTCGCGGCAATCCGACTCCGGTCGATGACGCCGCGCGAGTGATCATTTCCGTGCTCAAGCAACTCGACTGCGCCGCGCCGCTGTGGGGCACTTACCATTACGCCGGCCACGAAGCGACCACACCGCTGGCGCTGGGCCAGGCGATTCTCACCGAAGCACGCAGCCTGCATCCGCTGGCGATCGAAGCACCGACCGCGCAGGCCCACGCCGCGCGCCCGGACGCCGCCGAAGAACCGCAACACGCGGTACTGGCCTGCAAGAAAATTCTCCACACTTTCGGGATCAAGCCGCGCGCCTGGCGTGCCGCACTCCCAGGCTTACTGGACAGGTTTTACCGACATGGCTGAAGCAACGGTTCTGATCACTGGCGGAGCCGGATTCATCGGCTCGCACCTGACCGACGCGCTGCTCGCCAAGGGCTACGCAGTGCGCGTGCTCGACGACCTGTCGACCGGCAAGCGCAGCAATTTGCCGCTGGACAATCCCAAGGTTGAACTGGTGGTCGGCGATGTCGCCGATGCCGCTTTGGTCGCCAGCGCCATGCAAGGTTGCAACGCTGTCGCGCATCTGGCGGCCGTGGCCTCGGTGCAGGCCTCGGTGGACGACCCGGTGAAAACCCACCAGAGCAATTTCATCGGCACCCTGAATGTCTGCGAAGCCATGCGCCTGGGCGGGGTCAAGCGTGTGGTCTACGCCTCCAGCGCGGCGGTGTACGGCAACAATGGCGAGGGCGAGTCGATTGATGAAGACACGCCGAAGGCGCCGCTGACACCGTATGCCTCGGACAAACTGGCCGGTGAACATTACTTCGATTTCTACCGCCGCCAGCATGGCCTGGAGCCGGCAATCTTTCGCTTCTTCAACATCTTCGGCCCACGCCAGGATCCTTCCTCGCCGTATTCCGGGGTGATCAGCATCTTCAGCGAGCGCGCGTCGAAAGGTTTACCGATCACCGTGTTTGGCGATGGCGAGCAGACTCGGGATTTCCTCTTTGTCGGGGATCTGGTGGATTTGCTGGTGCAGGCGCTGGAAAAGCCTGAAGTACAGGAAGGCGCGGTCAATGTTGGCTGGAATCAGGCGATGAGCCTGAAGCAGATGCTCGAAGCGTTGAAATCGGTAGTCGGTGAGTTGCCGCCCGTGAGCTACGGGCCTGCGCGTTCGGGTGATATCCGTCATTCGCGAGCGGATAACCGACGTTTGCTGGAACGCTTTGAAATGCCACCGCAGACGCCGATGAGTGTCGGGTTGGCGCGCTTGCTCGGGCGCTCCTGAGAAGCCCCTCACCCTAGCCCTCTCCCAGGGGGAGAGGGAACTGACCGAGGTGTTTGTGAGAAGTACGCCGACTTGCGATACCCAGTCGAACTCAGGTTTTGAACAACACACAAATCGGCTCCCTCTCCCCCGGGAGAGGGCTGGGGTGAGGGGGCCGGGCCTCCACGCCCCACATGACTCAGCAGCAAATGAAAAAGGCGCCCTTCATCAGGCGCCTTTTTCACGGCCGGAATATCGCTATCCCTGTGGCGAGGGAATGTTATCCCCCGATCGACTGCGTACGGTCGTCGTCAGGTCTGTGCCTGCCCGCCACCAAGCCTCATTCACCACCACGTGAACGTTCAGTAAAAAATCGACTTAGAACTTATAGCCCAGACCGACCATGTAGATGAACGGATCGACGTCCACATTTACCCGCGCGCGGGTGCCGGGTGCGACGGCGTTGTTCTCCACGGTCGCGCGGGTGTCGATATCGATGTAGCGCACCTGGGCGTTGAGCATGATGTTGTCGGTGATCATGTAGTCGGCGCCGACCTGCCAGGCCAGGCCCCAGGAGTTTTTCGCCTTGAAGTTGCTGAAGCCGTTGGCGCTGGCTTCGCTGCCGACGTGTTCGTCGTAGATCCAGGTGTAGTTGATGCCACCACCCACATACGGCTGGAAGGCCGATTTCGAATCCAGCGGGTAGTAGACGACGCTGAGGGTCGGCGGCAGGTGCTTCAGCGTGCCGAGCTTGCCGTTGGCGGCGGGCAGGGCGGTGCCCTTGAGCTTGACGTCATGCTCGAACGGCGTCGCCGCAAGCAGCTCGATACCGATGTTGTTGGTGAGCATGTAGGCGAAGTTCAGACCCAGTTGGGTGTCGCTGCTCATGGTCGCCTTGCCGCCCAGATCAGTGCCGCTCAGCGGACCCTGATCGACCTTGACGCTGGAACTGTCGGCCTTCGGGTTGACGGTGATCGCGCCAGCGCGCACGAGAATGTCACCGGCTTCGTGGGCGTGGGCGAGCGGGGCTGCGAGCGCGAGGGCAAACAGCGGGGCGCTGAGCAAGGACTTGTTCATGGGGGCTCCGAAAGGACATAAAAATTCGATGTCCTAGGGTACGAAGCCGTCTGATACGGTGTTTTGACTCAGCTCAATGAAACAGTGAAGGGGCGGGGTTTTGTGGAACCCTTGAGGGCCTATTCGCGAGCAGGCTCGCTCCCACCTTGGAATGTGATCACCTGTGGGAGCGAGCCTGCTCGCGAAGACGATAGACCAGCCAATACAAAACTACCGGGAATTACTCCGGCAGCTCATACGCATAAATCTTCTCCGCCTCCATCTGATACCCGGCATCGGCCAGTTCACTGCTCGAGGTTTTCACCTGCAACGGCCCTTCGACCCAATACGGCTGATACAGCTCATCGAGCTTCACGCCCAGTTCGCTTTTCACATGGACGATCTGGTTCGACGGCGGTGGCGGTACGTGGATGCAGGCGCCGAAGTACGGCACCAGCAAAAAGTCGGTGGTGCGCCCCTCTTCGCTGACTTCCAGCGGCACGATATAGCCCGGCAAGCGAATGTTCTGTCCGTCGAGGCTCTTCACGACCGGTGCATTGGGCATGTCCTGCTTGGCCGCTGGTGCGGACTCGGCGGAAAGTGCGTCGCCCATCTTCGACAGGTCGTGCAGCGGGGTCATGTTCGGCACTTCCGGCGCGGCGTCCGGCGGGATCATTTCCGACCAGGTCAGGTCTTTCGGCGCCGCCGCCCACACGGGCAGGGCGACCAGCATCAGCAGCGCAAGCAGGGCGCGGGGCATGGTGAACATCCTCATAAACGGATCGACAGGCCATCGGCCAATGATTGGCGATACGCGCGCCAGGCCGGCACGCTGCCCATCAGCAGCGCGGCCGCCAGAATGCCACCGAGCAGCGTCCATTCATACTCGCTCGGCCATGCCAGCGGCAGGTACAAACCGTAATTGGCCTGCACGTAACCCTGCGCAGCGGCGATGCCGATGTACAGCAATGCCAGTCCGGCGATGACTCCGGCCAGCGCCAACGCAAAGGCTTCCAGCACCAGCAGGCTTGCGATGTGCCACGGCCGCGCCCCCACCGAACGCAGAATCGCCATCTCGCGGCGACGTTCGTTGAGGCTGGTGAGAATCGCCGTGAGCATGCCGATCAGCCCGGTCAGCACGACGAACAGCGAGACCACGAACAAGGCTTTCTCGGCCGTACTCATCAGGCTCCACAATTCCTGCAAGGCCACGCCCGGCAGGATCGCCAGCATCGGTTCGCCACGGTATTCGTTGATCTCGCGCTGCAAGGCGAAGGTGGAAATCTTGCTGTTGAGGCCGAGCATGAACGCGGTGATCGCTTGCGGGGTCAGGTCCATGTTGCGCGCCTGATCAGCGCTGATCCGCCCGTTGCCGCGCGCCGGCACACCGTTGTGCCAGTCGATGTGAATCGCCTCCATGCCGCCGAGGCTGATGTGCAACGTGCGGTCCACCGGGGTGCCGGTGCGCTGGAGGATGCCGACCACGGTGAAGGGTTTGTCGTCGTGCTTGACCAGGCTGATCGCCGCCACACCGTGGGCCAGCACCAGTTTGTCGCCGAGCTTGTAGTGCAGCGCTTCGGCGACTTCGGCGCCGAGCACCACTTCGAAAGGATCGGTGGCAAACGCGCGACCGTCGGCCAGCGCCAGGTGTTGCTGGCGCCCGTATTGATAGTGCTCGAAATAGGCTTCGGTGGTGCCCATCACGCGATAGCCGCGATGGGAATCGCCGAGGGACATGGGGATTGCCCACTTCACTTTCGGATTGTTGGCGAAGTGTTCGAAGCTGTCCCAGCGAATATTGTTGGTAGCGTTGCCGATGCGGAACACCGAATACAGCAGCAGGTTTACCGACCCCGAACGAGCACCGACGATCAGGTCAGTGCCGCTGATGGTGCTGGCGAAACTGGCCTTGGCTTCGGTGCGCACGCGCTCGACGGCGAGCAGCAGGCACACCGACAGGGCAATGGCGAAGGCGGTGAGCAATGCGGTGAAACGGCGGTTGGCCAGGCTGGCCATGGCCAGACGAAACAGATACATCTCAGACCTCGGCGGACGTAGCGGCGCGATTGAGATCGGCCAGGGACAGATGACGGTCGAACAGCGGCGCCAGGCTCTGGTCGTGGCTGACGAACAACAGACTCGATCCGGCCTCGCGGCACTCGGCAAACAGCAGGCGAATGAAATTCTCGCGGGCGTCGTAATCCAGCGCCGAGGTCGGTTCGTCGGCGATCACCAGTTCCGGTTGACCGATCAACGCGCGGGCGGCAGCGACCCGTTGTTGCTGGCCGATGGACAAGGAGTCGGCGCGGCGACTGAGCAGGCTTTCGTCCTTCAGACCCAAGTGCGCGAGCAGGGTGGCGGCGGCCTGATCGACGCTGCCGTGGCGCTGTTTCGCCCGTTGCGCACGCAGTTTCGAGAAGTGACACGGCAACTCAACGTTCTCGCGCACCGAGAGAAACGGCAGCAGGTTGAATTGCTGGAAAATGTAGCCAGTGTGATCGACACGAAACGTATCGCGCTGGCCGGCAGACAGTTCGGTCAGCTCCTGGCCGAGCAGGCGAATGCTGCCGCGACCGGGCTTCTGCACTCCGCCGAGCAGGCCGAGCAGGGTGGTCTTGCCGCTGCCGCTGGGGCCTTTGAGAAACAGGGTTTCGCCGGCTTCCAGACGAAACGCCGGGATGTCCAGCAGCGTCGGGTGACCGGGCCAGTTGAAGCCAAGGTCGGAAAGTTCGATGAGTGCTTGGGTCATGGCACCGATTTCATGGTTGGACACGGACGCCTGTAGGAGCTGACGAGTGCAACGAGGCTGCGATCTTTTGGTTGTAAAAAACCAGGATCAAAAGATCGCAGCCTCGTTGCACTCGTCAGCTCCTACAGGGGATCTTCATTCGCTTCAGAATTTCAGCGCAGCCGATTTTGCCGTCACTTCGGTACCTTGCTGGCCGGTCGCGCTGATCAGTTGTACCTGAATCTTCTGCGTCGCCGGGAAGGTCTTGAAGATGTTCGCCAGGTTCAGCGTGCTCAGCGCGCCCGGTGTGGCGCAGTTGAACTGGTAATGCGCATGGATTTCGCTGTGGTCGTGGTGATGCTCGTGACCGTCCTTGTCCGCTTCATCTTCGTCGTGATCGTCGGCGTCCGGTTTGTCGCCGAACAGCGGGCTTTCCAGTTCCTGACTGACCACCTTGCAGCCGGCCGCAGCGGGCAGGCTGAACAGAGCCAATGGTTTTTCCAGTTGCGCCCGAGCGGCAGCGACTTTGGCCTTGTCGGCATCGGACGTGGCGGCGTGTTCAAAACCGACCAGATTCATCGCCGGGCTTTCCAGCTCCAGCTCCAGGGTCTGACCATCGAGCGCGGCGTTCAGCCGACCCACGCCATGTTCGTGAGCGCCGAGGCTGCCGTGCTCATGATCATGATCGTGCTCATCAACCGCATGGGCAGCGGCCAGCGGCAACAGGGCAAACGGCAAAGCGAGCAACAGACGACGCATGACGGACTCCGAGAAAAATGAAAAGTTTGTTATGTAATCTTATAACGAAAGTGCGCAGAGTGTGCCCGTGCGCTTGAGATTGCGCAAGACATGGCTAAGCACCGCCCGGGATGAGTTCGCGGGCGGTGCTGGGATTGGATGTCATGCTTGCAGAATCAGAAGCCTGCGCCGGGATAGTCGAACCAATAGTGTCCCGAAAGAACATCGTTGATCAGATTTGCGTCGAGCACGCTCGGGGCATCGCGACTGAAACGCTGTCGCCAAGCCGGAAGCCACCAGTAGTTGATGGCTGTTCCGCGCGGAAATACCACCAGAGTCAGCACCTCCTTATCCATTTTGCCCTGCGTGTAGAGTTGATGACTGCGATCCATCAGGGCCATGTACTGGTCGATTGGCAGTCTGAACATAAGTGCCATGGTGAAGATTTTTTCACTCTGACTGAACGCCGGACTCTGCAGTACCCGCAATGCTTCGCAAGTGTGTGAATTCGGTTGACTCGCTATGCTCTGGCCTTCGGGGGTTGAAAGTATGTCGAAACGATCATCCATGTCTCGCCAGTCGGTCCGGCTATTGCGCTCAAAGTAATCACGAATAACAAGGGTCAGTGGACCTGCAGTTTCCCCGTCAGCGGGACAAGCCGAAAGATCGGCAGGCAACCAGATGCGCCATGCCACGATGAGCAAGAGTGGGGTCATCAATAGGGCGTAGTAACTTCGTTTCATTACAGGGTGCTGTGAGAAAAAGGACACTGTAGATGAATGCTCGATAACCGCCACACTGGACAACGTCGCTTGGCGTTGCACAAGTCCCGTGGGAGCATGCAGGTCAGAAAAGTGCAGGAGCGAACTTGATGTTGCGGATACGCGGAACGGTCGGCGAGGTGCCGGTGGATTTGACGGTGGAGCTGGATGACAGCGATTGGGCGAGGCTGGGTTCCGCGTTAAGCGGGCAGGCGCCGATTGCGCAGTCTGAGGCAGTGGTGTCGGCTCCGGCGGCGAAGCCAGTGAATCAGGACGATGCGCTGTGGCAGGTGGCCAAAGACTTGCTGCGCAAGGCCGGGCAACTCAGTGGACCGGATCTGCTCGATCAACTGGAAGCGCTCACCGGCAGTGCGGCAGCGGGCAAGCGTTTGCTGGTGCGTCTGCGCCACAGTTCCGATGTGAAAGTGGCGAGCGGCGGGGATACGCCGCTCTACAGCTGGATCGGGTAAGCCTTAAAAGATCGCAGCCTTCGGCAGCTCCTACAGAATCAGTGTTCATCCGCAAAAAGCCGCGATGAGCACGATCCGATGTAGGAGCTGCGGCACGCTGCGATCTTTTGCTCTCAATAAAGCGCAGCGAATACCTTGCGACGATAAGCCGTCACCAACGGATGATCATTGCCCAGCAGTTCGAACACCTGCAGCAAGGTCTTGTGCGGCAAGCCTTCGCCGTAGCTGCGGTTGCGGATGAAGAGCTTCAGCAAGGCGTCCAGCGCCGCTTCGTATTGCTGGCGCGCCAGTTGCTGGATCGCCAGTTGATACACCGCTTCATCATCCTGCGGATTTTGCGCCAGGCGGCTTTTCAGGTCGGCGGCGTCCGGTAGATTGCGGGCGAGGCCGAGGAACTGGATCTGCGCCTTGGCGCCGGCGAGTGCGGCTTTGTGCTCATCGCTCTTGACCGCGTCGAGCACGGTTTGCGCTTCGCCCAGCTCACCGCGTTCGGTCAGGCAGCGTGCGTAAAGGATCAGCGCTTTGGCGTTGGTATTGTCTTCATTGAGAATGGTCACCAGCACCGCTTCCGCCTCGGCGAAGTGACCATCGTCGAACATTGCCTGAGCCTGTTCGAACGGGTCGGCAGCGGCCGGTGGCGGCATCTGCACATGCGGTTCCAGCAGCGCGCGCACGGCGGATTCCGGTTGTGCCCCGGCAAAGCCGTCGACCGGCTGACCGTCCTTGAACAGCACCACGGTCGGCAGGCTGCGAATGCCGAAGCGGGCGACGATGTCCTGCTCGATGTCGCAGTTGACCTTGGCCAGCAGCAACTCGCCCTGATAGCTCTCGGCAATGCCTTGCAGCATCGGCATCAACGCCTTGCACGGCGCACACCATTCGGCCCAGAAATCCACCAGCACCGGTTTGTTGAAGGAGGCTTCGATCACCGACTGGTCGAAATCGGCAGTCGTGGCGTCGAAGATGTACGGCGTTTGCTGACTCATGGGGGATCTCTCTAAGCTTCAATGACCGCACTATAAGGGGTGACGCAAAAGATCGCAGCCTTCGGCAGCTCCTACTTTGGAATGCGTTGCACTGTAGGAGCTGCCGAAGGCTGCGATCTTTTGGCGGCGTCAATCACGCCGCGCATGGTAGAGGCTGACATGTCTGAATTCCTCAGGCTCGGCCAGATCCGGCAAGGTCATCGCTTCGAGCATTTCAATTCGCTCATATAACGGATGACGAAAATCCCGCACCCGCGAATCCGCCACCAGCGCCTCACGGCCGCGACTGAGAAACGCGTCGAGCAGCGGCAAGTTCGCCCGGTCATACAACACGTCGGCGACCAGAATCAGATCGAAGCGATCGGCCTCGGCAAAGAAATCCGTCGAATAATTCATCTGCACATCATTGAGCTCGGCATTCGCCCGGCACGCGGCGATCGCCAGCGGATCGAGATCGCAGGCCACCACTTCTAGCGCTCCGGCCTTCACCGCCGCGATGCCGGCAATTCCGGAACCGGCGCCGAAATCCAGCACGCGTTTGCCGCGCACCCAATCGGGGAACCGCGCCAGATACCGCGCCACCGCCAGACCGCTGGCCCAGCAAAAACTCCAATACGGCGGTTCATGCAGGATGCGCTGGGTTTCTTCCTGGCTGAATTCGCGGGCCATGTTGTCGCCGTCGATCAACCACAGCTGCAAATCAGTGCCCGGCAACGCACAGGCTTTCAGTCTGGCGTCGCCGAGCAATTCCCCCAAGGCCTGTTGCAGGTCGAGCGGTGCTGTCATGGCGCTTTGACGAATTGCAGCTGGCCCAAAGCCTGAGTAGTCGGTTGAGTGATGGTCTGCGACGGCAGGTGCAGGATCAGTTGCCCGGACTGGCTCGCGCGACCGCGCAGCTCGACCCGTGCGCCGGCCGGAAATGCCTCGGGGTTGAAGCGCAGGTGAAACGGCAGGATCTGGTTGTTGCCGATCAGGCTGGAACTGGCGAGCAATTGTTGCGGGCGATCCTTTTCATCGATCACCAGCAGCGCCAGTTCGACTTCGGCGCCGGCCGGCACGCCTTGCAGGGTGCCGCTCAATTCGCGCTGATGGGCTGGCAGCGGGCCGAGTTCGGCGGCCTCTCTGGCTTTTTTCTGCGCCTGTTGCGGCGCGGGGCCCGGCGTCGGCGGTTGCGGCTTGGGTGCGTCGCTGCCACAGGCCACCAGCAGGCTGAAAAGACTGAGCAGAACGAGCGGACGTAACGGCATTGGAGGCTCCGGCAGAATGAATTCCATGGATCAGACGATCATGCCGTTCTGTATACCGCAAAGCCTATGGCTTGTCTTGCCACGGGGATGCGCTACCATGGCCCTCCCATTTTTTGTTGCCAGCCACCATGCACTGTCCCTTCTGCGGTGCCAACGACACCAAGGTCATCGACTCGCGTCTGGTCGCCGAGGGCGAACAGGTGCGCCGCCGGCGTGAATGCCTGGCCTGCGGCGAACGTTTCACGACGTTCGAGACGGCCGAACTGGTGTTGCCGCGCCTGATCAAAACCGACGGCAGCCGCCAACCGTTCGACGAAGAAAAACTCCGCGCCGGCATGCAACGCGCGCTGGAGAAACGTCCGGTCAGCGTCGAGCGCCTCGAATCCTCTCTGGTCCATATCAAGCACAAGCTGCGCGCCACCGGCGAACGCGAGGTCAAATCCCTCGTGGTCGGCGAGCTGGTGATGGCCGAGCTGCAAAAGCTTGATGAAGTCGCTTATATCCGTTTTGCCTCGGTGTACAAGCGCTTCCAGGACCTCAATGAATTCCGCGAAGAGATCGACCGCCTCGCCCGCGAACCGGTGAAAGAATGACCACCGCCGCCGAGCAGGCGATCCTCGACGCGCATTTCATGGCCCGCGCGCTGGAACTGGCGCGCAAGGGCCACTACACCACCCATCCCAATCCGCGAGTCGGTTGCGTGGTGGTGCGTGACGGGCAGATTGTCGGCGAAGGCTGGCATGAGCGCGCCGGCGAACCCCATGCCGAAGTCCACGCCCTGCGCGCCGCTGGCGAGCAGGCCCGGGGCGCGACGGCGTATGTCACCCTCGAGCCTTGCAGCCACCACGGGCGCACGCCGCCGTGTGCCGATGCCTTGGTGACCGCTGGCGTTGCCCGGGTCGTGGCGGCGATGCGTGATCCCAATCCGCAGGTCGCCGGGCGCGGTTTGCAGCGCTTGGCTGATGCCGGTATTGCCACTGAAAGCGGTGTGCTGGAGGGCGAAGCACGCAAGCTCAATCAAGGTTTTCTGAAACGCATGGAGCATGGCTTGCCGTTCGTGCGGGTCAAGCTGGCCATGAGCCTCGACGGGCGCACAGCGATGGAAAGCGGCGAGAGCCAATGGATCACCGGCCCGGCGGCGCGTTCAGCGGTACAGCGTTTGCGCGCTGAGGCGGCTGTGGTGCTGACCGGCGCCGACACGGTGCTGGCCGATGGCGCACGCTTGACCGTACGCGCAGACGAACTCGGTCTGGACAGCGAGCAAACCGCGCTGGCCATGAGTCGCCCGCCATTGCGCGTATTGATCGATGGCCGCCTGCGAGTGCCGCTGGAGGCGCCGTTCTTCAAGGCCGGGCCGGCGCTGGTGGCCACCTGTGTCGCGGTCGAGGAGCAATATGCCAATGGCCCGGAATGCCTGATCGTGCCGGGTGATGACGGCCAGGTCGATCTGCATCAGTTGCTTATCGAACTGGCCAATCGTGGCACCAACGAGGTGCTGGTCGAGGCCGGTCCGCGTCTGGCCGGCGCCTTTGCGCAACTGGGGCTGGTCGACGAATTCGTGATCTTCATTGCCGGCAAGTTCCTCGGCTCCACGGCCCGTCCGCTGCTCGACTGGCCGCTGGCGCAGATGAAAGATGCGCCGGAGCTGAAAATCACTGAAATCCGCGCGGTGGGCGATGACTGGCGAGTCACTGCGATCCCTGTCCCTGCAGCCCGCGTATAATTCCCGGCCATCGCGTTAGCGCTGGCCTCGTTCTCAAGGAGAACCCCATGTTCACCGGCATCATCGAATCCATCGGCAGTATCCGCGCACTGATCCCAAAGGGCGGTGATGTGCGGGTGCACGTCGCAACCGGCAAGCTCGATCTGAGTGACGTCAAACTCGGCGACAGCATCGCGGTCAACGGCGTTTGCCTGACCGCCGTCGAGCTGCCGGGCGACGGTTTCGCCGCCGACGTCAGCCGCGAAACCCTTGATTGCACCGCCATGAATGACTTGAAAAGCGGCAGCCCGGTCAATCTGGAAAAAGCCCTGACCCCGACCACTCGCCTCGGCGGGCATCTGGTCAGCGGACACGTCGACGGCGTCGGTGAAGTGGTATCGCGCAGCGACAATGCCCGCGCCGTGGAATTTCGCATCCGCGCGCCGAAAGAACTGGCCAAGTACATCGCCCACAAAGGCTCGATCACCGTCGACGGCACCAGCCTGACCGTGAACGAAGTCGATGGCGCCGAATTCATGCTGACGATCATTCCGCACACCCTCAGCGAAACCATCATGGCTTCATATAAGCCGGGCCGCCGGGTGAATCTGGAAGTCGACCTGCTGGCGCGTTATCTGGAGCGTCTGCTGCTGGGCGACAAGGCCGCCGAGAAGACCGCCGGCAGCACCATCACCGAAAGCTTTCTGGCCCAAAACGGCTACCTCAAATAATTCAAAAGAAGGGGGTGCCTTGTGGCGCTCAATAGCATCGAAGAACTGGTTGAAGACATCCGCCAAGGCAAGATGGTCATCCTCATGGATGACGAAGACCGCGAGAATGAAGGCGATCTGATAATGGCCGCCGAATGCTGCCAAGCCGAACACATCAACTTCATGGCCAAGCACGCCCGTGGCCTGATCTGCATGCCGATGAGCCGCGAGCGCTGCGAACTGTTGAAGCTGCCGCTGATGGCGCCGCGCAACGGTTCCGGTTTCGGCACCAAGTTCACCGTATCGATCGAAGCTGCCGAAGGCGTGACCACCGGCATCTCCGCCGCCGATCGCGCGCGCACCGTGCAGGCCGCTGCGGCCAAGGACGCCAAGGCTGAAGACATCGTCAGCCCGGGCCACATTTTCCCGCTGATGGCCCAGGCCGGCGGCACCCTCGCTCGCGCCGGCCACACCGAAGCCGCTTGCGACCTGGCGCGCATGGCCGGTTTCGAGCCGAGCGGAGTGATCTGCGAAGTGATGAACGACGACGGCACCATGTCCCGTCGCGCTGAACTCGAAGCCTTTGCCGCCGAACACAACATCAAGATCGGCACCATCGCCGACCTGATCCACTACCGAATGATCCACGAACGTACCGTTCAGCGGATTGCCGAGCAGCCGCTGGACAGCGAACTGGGCCAATTCAACCTGGTGACCTATCGTGATTCGGTGGAAGGCGACGTGCACATGGCCCTGACGCTGGGCACTGTCTGCGCTGAAGAACCGACGCTGGTTCGCGTGCACAACATGGACCCGCTGCGCGATCTGCTGATGGTCAAGCAACCGGGCCGCTGGAGCCTGCGCGCCGCCATGGCTGCGGTCGCCGAGGCCGGCAGCGGTGTGGTGCTGCTGCTCGGTCACCCGCTCGATGGCGACGTGCTGCTGGCGCATATCCGTGAAACCGGTGAGCAGGCAGCGCCGAAAAAACCGACCACCTACAGCATTGTCGGTGCCGGTTCGCAGATCCTGCGTGACCTCGGCGTGCGCAAAATGCGCTTGATGTCGGCACCAATGAAGTTCAATGCGATATCCGGTTTCGATCTGGAAGTTGTAGAATACGTGCCCTCCGAATAATGACCGGCTGTTTCCGGACTCCGATTCGCGGCAAATAATCACTGAGGGACGCGTAGCAGACGCGTCCCGGCTCTTTAAGAGAACTGACGAATGACCCTGAAGACCATCGAAGGTACCTTCATCGCCCCCAAAGGCCGCTACGCTCTGGTAGTGGGCCGCTTCAACAGCTTCGTGGTTGAAAGCCTGGTCAGCGGTGCCGTTGATGCCCTGGTTCGCCACGGCGTGAGCGAAAGCGACATCACCATCATTCGCGCACCGGGCGCCTTCGAAATCCCGCTGGTTGCGCAGAAAGTCGCCCAGAAAGGCGAGTTCGCAGCGATCATCGCCCTTGGCGCGGTCATTCGTGGCGGTACTCCGCACTTCGAATACGTGGCTGGCGAGTGCACCAAAGGCCTGGCCCAGGTCTCCATGGAATTCGGCGTTCCGGTTGCGTTCGGCGTGCTGACCGTCGACTCCATCGAGCAAGCCATCGAACGTTCCGGCACCAAGGCCGGTAACAAAGGTGCCGAAGCTGCCCTGTCCGCTCTGGAAATGGTCAGCCTGCTGGCGCAGTTGGAGGCCAAGTGATTAGCGACGAAAGCGATCGTTTCAACCCGCGCGATCCGAAACCTGCGGATGCCGGCAAACCCTCGAAAAGCGTCAAGCGTCGCGAAGCCCGTCAGCTCGCGACTCAGGCGCTGTACCAGTGGCACATGGCCAAGCAATCGCTGAACGAGATCGAAGCGCAGTTTCGCGTTGATAACGATTTCACCGATGTCGACGGTGCCTACTTCCGCGAAATCCTTCACGGGGTTCCGCAGTTCAAGACCGAAATCGACACTGCCCTGACGCCTTGCCTGGATCTGGCGATCGAAGAGCTCGACCCGGTTGAACTGGCGGTTCTGCGCCTGTCGACCTGGGAACTGCTCAAGCGCGTCGACGTGCCGTACCGCGTTGTGATCAACGAAGGTATCGAGCTGGCCAAGGTGTTCGGTTCGACCGACGGCCACAAGTTCGTCAACGGCGTGCTCGACAAGCTGGCCCCGCGCCTGCGTGAAGCTGAAGTGAAGGCGTTCAAGCGCTGATCGGCGCTTGAATACTTTTTCTCGGCCATGGGCGAGTTTGAGCTGATCCGCAATTTCTTCGCCGCCGCGCCTTGTGCGCAGGGCGGCGAAGGCGTTGCTTTGGGGATCGGCGACGACTGCGCCTTGCTGGCGGTTCCCGCAGGGGAACAGCTGGCGGTTTCTACCGATACGCTGGTGGCCGGTGTGCATTTCGCCGACCCCTGCGATCCGTTTCTGCTCGGTCAGCGCTCGCTGGCCGTCGCGGTCAGTGACCTGGCCGCCATGGGCGCCGCGCCCGTTGCCTTCACCCTTGCCCTGACCTTACCGACGGTAACCGCCGATTGGCTGCAAGCCTATGCCCGTGGTCTGAACCGCATGGCGCAAAGCTGCGGCGTCGCACTGGTCGGCGGCGACACCACGCGCGGACCGTTGAGCCTGACGGTCACCGTGTTCGGCCGCGTACCCGCTGGCCAGGCCTTGACCCGCAGCGGTGCGCAGGCCGGTGATCTGCTCTGCGTCGGCGGCGAACTGGGCAATGCCGCCGGCGCCTTGCCGCTGGTATTGGCCCAACGTGATGCCGAAGCGCATATCGCCCGGCCGCTGCTCGAGCATTACTGGTCGCCGCAGCCGCAACTGGCCCTCGGTCAGGCCCTGCGCGGCAAGGCTACGGCGGCGCTGGACATCTCCGATGGCCTGCTCGCCGATTGCGGGCATATCGCGCTGGCGTCGAAGGTGCGACTTGAGATTGAACGCGAGCGTGTACCGTTGTCGGATGCTTTAGTCGCGTTTCTCGGCCAGCGCGGTGCCGAGCGCGCGGCATTGAGCGGTGGTGATGATTACGTACTGGCCTTCACCTTGCCGACCGCCGAGTTGCCGGCACTGCTGGCCGACGGTTGGCCGATCCATGTGATCGGGCGAGTGCTGCCGGGCCAGGGCGTGGTGCTGCTGGACCGCGACGGGCACGACATCACTCCGCAAATTCGCGGCTACCAACATTTTCAGGAGACACCGTGACAGATCACCCGAAACAGGTCCCTGCCGAATTCGTGCCTCCCTCGGTCTGGCGCAATCCGTGGCATTTCCTCGCGTTCGGCTTCGGCTCCGGCACCTTGCCAAAAGCGCCGGGGACGTGGGGCTCGCTGGTGGCCCTGCCGTTCATTCCGCTGTGGCAGATGCTGCCCGACTGGGGCTACTGGCTGATGCTTGGCATCACCATGCTGTTCGGCTTCTGGCTGTGCGGCAAAGTCGCTGACGATTTGCGCGTGCACGATCACGAAGGCATCGTCTGGGATGAAATGGTCGGCATGTGGATCACCCTGTGGCTGGTGCCGGAAGGCTGGTACTGGTTGCTCGCGGGTTTTCTGGTGTTCCGCTTCTTCGATATTCTCAAGCCGTGGCCGATCCGCTGGATCGACAAGCATGTGCATGGCGGCGTCGGCATCATGCTCGACGACGTGCTGGCCGGTGTGTTCGCCTGGCTGGCGATGCAAGGGCTGGTCTGGGTATTCGCCTGATTCGACTCACGTGAGGAAACACGCAATGCTGCGACGCGGGTTGGCGCTGCTGCTTCTGGCTCTGCTGGGCACGTTCGCCCATGCGCAGGCCGCCGCGCCTGTGCCTGGGGTGATCCATCTGGCCAGCGAAGACTGGGAGGATTACACCGCCGCCGATGGCCACGGCCTGGCCTGGGACGTGTTGCGCAAAGTCTTCGAGCCGGCCGGGGTCAAGCTGGATATCCGCACGGTGCCGTATACCCGTTCGATCGGGCTGGTGCAGTTGAAGGAAGTCGACGCGCTGGTCGGCTCCTACCGCGACGAGGCCGAGCGCGTGCTGTACCCGCAGTGGAAATTCGACTCCGATCACATCTACGCGCTGGGCTTGGCGAGCAGCCCGCCGCCGACACAGGCGACGCTGGGCAAATACCGCTTGGCCTGGGTGCGCGGCTACCGCTACGAAAACTATCTGCCGAACATCAAGCGCTTCAACCAGATCGAACGGCGCACCGGCATTCTGCTGATGCTCAAGCAGGGGCGGGCGGATTACTACATCGATGCGCTGACCGAAATTGAAGCCGTCGTGCGCGACGCGGCGGATCCGGCGCAGTACCGTTATTCGCATCTGGCCGAACTGCCGCTTTTTCTCGGTTTCGCCGATACCCCGCAGGCCCGCGCGCTTATGGCGCTGTATGACCGGCGCATGGCGGAACTGGTCAAGAGCGGGGAGTTGAAGCCGGTCTTCGAGAAGTGGCAGCAGCCGTATCCGTTCAACCCGAACTGAAGCCCAACACAAATCCCTGTAGGAGCTGTCGAGTGCAACGAGGCTGCGATCTTTTGATCTGCTGCTTGTAGATCAAGATCAAAAGATCGCAGCCTCGTTGCACTCGACAGCTCCTACAGGGAGCGGGAGTGTCATCAAACTTTTTGATCGTTATGCCCGATAATTCAGCCTAAGCGTCTGTAGGAACCTGCTGTTACAATGCCCGCCTGCGAATTTTCAGTCTTCTAGATCAGGAGCACATCGGTGCCTGTCGTCTTCGTCGCCGCTTCCAAGCTGCCAACGCCTTTTGCGCAATTCACCATGCACGGCTTTCTCGATGAGAGCACCGGGCGTGAGCACGTCGTGCTGAGCCTCGGTGAAATTGCCGATGGCGCCCCGGTACTCGGTCGTCTGCATTCCGAATGCCTGACCGGCGATGCCTTGTTCAGCCAGCGTTGCGACTGCGGCTCGCAACTGGAAGCGGCGTTGCAGGCGATCGCCCGCGAAGGCCGTGGCGTGCTGCTGTATCTGCGTCAGGAAGGTCGCGGCATCGGGCTGCTGAACAAGATCCGCGCCTATGAATTGCAGGACGGCGGCGCCGATACCGTGGAAGCCAACGAGCGTCTGGGCTTTGCTGCCGATCAGCGCGACTACGCCATGTGCCTGCCGATGCTCGAACACTTGGGTGTGAAATCCCTGCGCCTGATGACCAACAACCCGCGCAAGGTCAAAGCGCTGACCGACATGGGCATTGTCGTCGCCGAGCGCGTGCCGCTGCACACCGGCCACAATCCGCACAACAAACTCTACCTGGCGACCAAGGCCAGCAAGCTCGATCACATGATGGGCAACGAGCATCAGGGCGAGGTCGACCGCGCGTGACCCGCGGCCAGGTGCGGCGGCGGTTGGCGGTGGCCTGGTGGCAATACCTGGCGTTGGCGCTGTTGCCGCTGTTCATGCTCAACGCGCTGTTCGGTGAAGGCCAGGGCCTGTTGCCAGTGCTGGCGATGCCTTTGTTCATCGCCGGCGTCGCCTCGATGTTTGTCAGCCTGAAGTATTTCGCCCGCTACAAACACGCCCTGATCGCTACGCAAAAAGCCCTCGATAGCGCCGAAGAACCCGCTGCCTGGATTGCCCTCGCGGCGCGTCGGCGTGCGGCGTTGCTGGTGGCGTCTTTGCCGGCCTGGATTGGCGCACTGGCGGTATTCGTTGGCCTCGAAGCCATGCCATTGATGCTGCTGGCGCTGTCCACCGCCGTGCTGTTCTACCTCTACCGTATTCCGCGTCAACTCGGCTGATGCGTCGCCTGTGGCTGGCGGTTCTGCTGCTCGGCCTGAGCAGCCCGGCGCTGGCCGCACTGCGGGTGGTCAGCCTCGCCCCCTCGCTGTCTGAAATCGTCGTTGAGCTGGATTCCGCCGACCTGCTGGTCGGCGTGCTGGATGCGGGCGAGCGGCCGGCGGCGATAGCGGATGTTCCATCAGTGGGCCGCTACGGCCAGCTCGACATGGAGCGCTTGCTCAGCCTGAAACCGGATTTGCTGCTGCTCTGGCCCGGCAGCGTCGGCGCCGGGCAGCGTGATCAGCTCAAGCGCCTGAACATTCCCACGTTTGTCGCCGAGCCGCATACGTTGACGCAACTTGCGGCGCAGATCGAAGCCATTGCCGAACAGCTCGGGCGTCCTGAACGCGGGGCGCAACGAGCGGCCGAATTGCGTAAACAACTGGATGACCTTCGTCAGCGTTATCGTCGTGATGTGCCGCTGCGGGTGTTTTATCAAGTCTGGGACAAGCCGCTTTACACCGTGGGTGGCGGGCAGATCATCAGCGATGCGCTTGAGGTGTGCGGCGCGCGCAATGTCTTCGCCGAGCTGAATCTGCCGGCACCGCAGGTGAGTATCGAGGCGGTATTGCAGCGTGATCCGGAAGTGATTGTCGCCGGTGATCAGGCGCAGCTAGGGGCGTGGAAGACCTGGCCGCAGGTGGCAGCAGTCAGGCAGGGGAGACTGCTATTGGTCAGTGACAAAGGTCTGGAAAGGCCCAGTGGTCAGATGATCAGTGCGACCGCCAAACTCTGCCAATTGATCGCGCCGGATCGGTAGACCGCATCGCCTGTATTCGCGAGCAGGCTCGCTCCCACACTGGATTTGCGTTGAAAACAAACTGTGTGGCCGCACTCAGTCTACTGTGGGAGCGAGCCTGCTCGCGAAGAGGCCTGCCAACCAACACAAATCTCAGTTCAGAGTTCAGGAGTCCAGGTGACCCCGAACATCCACGCCCGACCTTCCTCACGATAGCCATACTGCGCGCCGTCATAGCTGTAGTTCGCTCGGCTGTAGCCCTTGTCCAGCAAGTTATCCACCTTCAGATCCAGCTTGATCTCACGGTTCAGCGCCCAACTGCTGCGCAGCCCGAGCGTGCCGTAGCCGCTCAGCGCCTGGGTATTGTTCAGGTCGTCGTAACTGCCGCTGACCAGTTGCCAACTGGCGCCCACTCCCAAGCGATCGAACTGCCGATCCACATCCCAGCTGGCCGTGCGCCGCGCACGCCGTGCCAGTGTGTGCCCGGTATCGCGATCTCGCGGATCAATGATCGCCACGCCAAGATTGCTCTGCCAGCCAAACAGCTCCTGCTTCAGTGCCGCTTCAAAGCCATTGATCCGGGCTGACGCAACGTTCTGCGGGCGTGAGTTGCTGCCGAAGATGATCGCGTCTTCCAGGTCGGTGCGGTAAATCGAGGCTTCCAGCCGCGCGCTGTCGCTCAACTGGCTGCGCCATTGCAGTTCGTAGCTTTTCGAGGTTTCCGGTTTCAGATCCGAGTTGCTATAGCTTGGGTAGTACAGGTCGTTGAAGGTCGGCGCACGGAACCCTTCGCTGTAGCTCAGCAGCACGTCGTTGTCCGGGTTCAGCGGCAGGGTGAAAGTGCCGCTCCAGGTGTTCTGGCTGCCGAACTGCTGGTTGTCGTCGTGGCGCAGGCCGATCTCGGTGGAGAAACTGTCGGCCTGATAACGATGCTGGATGAACGCTGCGCGATTCCAGCGGCTGTCCTCGTCAAACGCAGTGCTGCTGTTGACCCGGTCTTCGTACCAGTCGCCGCCGAGGATAAGGCTGTTGCGCGCGTCCAGCGTCAGGTCGTTCTGCCAGTTCACCGAGTCGCGATAGGTGTTGAACACCGTGCGCTCGTCGTTGAGCTTGTCGAAGGTCTTTTCGCGGTTTTCGCTGTGGCCGAATTCAATGCGGGTTTTCCAGGTTTCGTTGACCCGCGCATCGACATAACTGCTGATGCTACTGACATTGAAATCACTGTATGGCTGCTGTTGCACCGACTCGAAAGTGTCCATGTCGAAACGGCCGAACGGGTTGTCGAATTCGCTCCTGCCACGGTTATCCAGCAGATTGGCGCCGACTTCGACGTCATCGGTCAGCGCGTGGCTGAGGCTCAGGCTCAGGGATTTGTTGCGGTAGGCGTCATGGTCGCTGTCGCTTGGATACGACTCGCGGGTACGGTCGAGCCCGGCCGTTTCGTCGAGGCTGGCGCCGAGGTTGAAGCGGGTTTTGTCGTCGCCGCCGGATAAGCCGAAGCTGCGTTCCCATGTCTGCTGACTGCCGAAGCCCAGATGCAGGCGCGGCTGCAAGCCTTGCTCGGTGCCGCGCCGGGTGAAGATCTGAATCACCCCGCCAATCGCGTCGCTGCCGTAGATCACCGAGCGCGAACCGCGCAGCACTTCGACGCGCTCGATCTGCTCGATGTTCAGATGCTGCAGGTTGCTGTCGCCGGAGGTCGAGTTGCCGATGCGCTGGCCATCGACCAGCACCAGACTCTGCGCCGATTGCGTGCCGCGAATGTAGATCCCCGGCAGACTGCCGCGCCCACCGGTCTGCGCCACTTGCACGCCGGGCACGCGACGCAGCAGATCGGCCACATCGCTCGGTTGCAGGCGATCGATGTCTTCGCGAGTGAACACGGTGTTGGCGGCGCTGCTGTCGTTGCGCGCCTCGACCTGACGGTTGGCGCTGATCAGCATGTCCGGCAGCTTCAGCGCCTGATCGCGTTCGAATGTATCGGCAAGGGCGCTGGCGGTTGGCAGCAGGAGGAAGGGCAGGGCGAGGCGCGAGAGGTTCATGGACAGTCCAACGGGAGTTTCAGGTGTACACAAATCAAATGTGGGAGCGAGCCTGCTCGCGAAGGCGGTGTATCAGTCAGTTCGTCTTTGACTGACAGTCCGCTTTCGCGAGCAGGCTCGCTCCCACAAGGGTATTGCGTTTATTGGTCGAGCAATGCCAGCCGCTGGCGAATCGACGCTTCGATCCCGGCCTCATCCAGCCCGCACTCGGCAAGCATCTGCGCCGGTTTCGCATGCTCGACATAGATATCCGGCAAGCCCAGATGCAGCATCGACTTGAGAATGTTCTCGCGGGCGAGGAATTCGCTGACCGCGCCGCCGGCGCCGCCCATGATTGCGTTCTCTTCGATGGTCACCAACAACTCGTGGTTGCCGGCGATCTCGCGCACCAGGGCTTCATCCAGCGGTTTGACGAAACGCATGTCGACCACGGTGGCGTCGAGTTTCTCGGCGACTTTCAAGGCTTCGCTCAGTTGCACGCCGAACACCAGCATGGCGACTTTGCTGCCCTGACGACGGACGATGCCCTTGCCGATTTCGATCGCTTCGAGATCTTTTTCGATGACTGCATTCGGGCCGCTGCCACGCGGGTAACGCACTGCCGCCGGGCCGTTGTAGAGGTGGCCGGTGGTGAGCATCTTGCGCAATTCGTTTTCATCGCTCGGGGTCATGATGACCATGCCCGGGATGCAGCGCAGGTACGACAGGTCGTAGCTGCCAGCATGGGTCGGGCCGTCTTCGCCGACCAGACCGGCACGGTCGATGGCGAACAGCACGTCGAGGTTCTGCACCGCGACATCGTGCACCAATTGGTCGTAACCGCGTTGCAGGAATGTCGAGTAGATCGCCACCACCGGTTTCGCACCTTCGCAGGCCATGCCGGCGGCGAACGTGACCGCGTGCTGCTCGGCAATCGCCACGTCGAAATAACGCTCGGGGAAGCGCTCGCTGAACGCCACCAGATCCGAGCCTTCCTTCATCGCTGGGGTGATCCCGACCAGACGCGCGTCCGCCTCCGCCATGTCGCACAGCCACTCGCCGAACACCGCCGAATACTTCGGCCCGCTAGCGGCTTTCGGCGCAGCGGCCGGAGCGTCCAGTGGTTCGAGTTTGGTGATGGCGTGGTAACCGATCGGGTCGACTTCCGCCGGGGCGAAGCCTTTGCCTTTCTTGGTGACGATGTGCAGGAATTGCGGGCCTTTGAGATCGCGCATGTTGCGCAGCGTGGCTATCAGGGTTGGCAGGTCGTGGCCGTCGATCGGGCCGATATAGTTCCAGCCCAGCTCTTCGAACAGGGTGCCGGGGACCAGCATGCCCTTGGCATATTCTTCGGTGCGACGGGCGATTTCCCAGGCGCCGGGCAGGCGCGATAGAACTTTCTTGCTGCCCTCGCGCATGCTCGCGTAGGTGCGGCTGGACAGGATCTTCGCCAGATAATTCGACAACCCGCCGACGTTGCGCGAGATCGACATATCGTTGTCGTTGAGGATCACCAGCATGTTGGCGTTGACTTCCGGCGCATGGTTCAGCGCCTCGAAAGCCATGCCGGCGGTCAGCGCGCCGTCGCCGATCACGGCGATAGCCTTGCGATCGCTGTCCTGCAGACGGGCGGCAATGGCCATGCCCAGCGCGGCACTGATCGAGGTGCTGGAGTGGCCGACCCCGAAGGTGTCGTACTCGCTCTCGGAGCGACGCGGGAACGCGGCAATGCCGTCCTTCTGGCGCAGGCTGGCCATGCGCTCGCGGCGACCGGTGAGGATCTTGTGCGGATACGCCTGATGCCCGACGTCCCACAGCAGACGGTCGTCCGGGGTGTCGAAAACGTAATGCAGCGCGATGGTCAGCTCGATCACGCCCAGGCCGGCACCGAAATGCCCACCGGTCTGGCCGACCGTGTAGAGCAATTCCAGGCGCAACTCATCGGCCAGGGTTTCCAGCTCGGCTTCGCCTAACCGGCGCAGGCCGTCCGGCGTGTTCGCGCGGTCGAGCAGGGGCGTGGTCGGGCGCTTGCGGGGAATCTCATGAAACGTCGTGGGCATCAGGCGAATCGTTATAGGTATAAAAGATGCGGCAGTTTACCTGATGCATCGCCCCCTGCCCACGCGTTGGTCTTTTTTGGCCGATACGCCGTCAGTTGCGCCGCTCGACGATATACCGCGCCAGCTCGCGCAACGGCTCGGCGGCCGCGTCAAACGGTCGCAGCGCCTGCAAGGCCTGATCGCGCAGTTCCAGAGCATAGGCCTTGGCGGCGTCGAGGCCGAGCAGGGCCGGGTAGGTCGGCTTGTCGCGGGCAATATCGGCGCCCTGGCGTTTGCCGAGGGTCGCGGTATCGCTTTCCACGTCGAGGATGTCGTCCTGCACCTGAAAGGCCAGACCGATGGCCTGTGCATAAGTCTGCAACGCCTGAAGCTGATCGGGTTGGGCGCGGCCGCTGGCCAGGGCGCCGAGCCTGACGCTGACTTCAATCAGCGCACCGGTCTTGTGCCGGTGCATCTGTTCGAGGGCTGTTTGATCGAGCTTGAGACCGACCGAGCCGAGGTCGATGGCCTGGCCACCGACCATGCCCGCCGGGCCGGCTGCATGGGCCAGCGCTGTGACCATCTGCAGACGGATGTCGCTGCTGCAATCGCTCAGGCGCGGGTCGAGCAGGGCGCTGAAGGCCAGGCTCTGCAAGCCGTCACCGGCGAGGATCGCGCAGGCTTCGTCGAATTTCTTGTGAGTGGTCGGCTGGCCGCGACGCAGATCGTCGTCGTCCATGGCCGGCAAATCGTCGTGCACCAGCGAGTAGGCGTGGATCAACTCGACCGCACACGCCGCGCCGCTGGCCTGTTCAGCCTTTGCGCCGAGGGCTTCGCACGCCGCGTAAGCCAGCAACGGGCGCACGCGTTTGCCGCCGTTCATCACGCTGTAGCGCATTGCTTCGTAGAGCCGCGCCAGTTCCGGCAGCGGCGCATTGAACAGCGTCTCCAGCGCCGCGTTGACCCGGGCCTGACTGCTCGCCGAATACGCCGCGATCATTCTGGCTCATCCGCGTCGAAGGGTTCCTCGGCGAGCTCGCCATCGCGCTCCAGCAGCACCTGCACTTTCTGCTCGGCCTGGGCCAGCGCCGCCTGGCAGTCACGGGTCAGGCCGATGCCCTGCTCGAAAGCGGTCAGCGAGTCTTCCAGCGACAACTCACCGTTCTCCAGACGCTCGACCAGTGTTTGCAGGTCGGCGAGGGATTGTTCGAAATCCAGTGCAGCTTTTTTGCGGGCCATGGCGGCAATTTCCGGTAGACGTTAAACCGGCGCGACACTAGCAGATAGGGGGGGTATGGGCAAATGAGCGGGCCGTCGCCAAGCCTCTCCATAACGGTCGGCGAGTCAATCCGGATAGTTGATTTTGTAACGCGTACTGCGTCCGCCGCCCGGCAGGCGTTGCAGGCAGCCCTTGTCCAGCAACTCCGCCAGATGCCGCGTCGCGGTGGCTTTGGAAACTTTCGCAACCGCTTGATATTGCCCTGCGCTGAGGCCCTGTTCGAAACCGCGCTCACCGCCATCGAGCAAGCGCTTGAGCACTTTGATCTGCTCCGCTGAAAGGTCGGACTCGCGGTGCGTCTGCCAGAAGCGGGTTTTGCCCAAGACCGAATCTATCCGGGTGATGGCTTGCTGCAGGCTGCGCAGCAAGGTCTGCAAAAACCAGGTCAGCCATTCGGTGATATCGAGCGTGGCCTTTTGGCTCGACTCCAGAATCCGGTAATAACCGGCGCGATCCTCGAGAATGCTTGCGGACATCGCGTAGAAGCGGATCGCCTGCGCTTCGCCTTGAGCCAGTGCCAGATCGGTGATAGTGCGGGTCAGACGACCGTTGCCGTCATCGAAAGGGTGCAGAGTGACAAACCAGAAATGCGCGATGCCAGCGCGTAACAGCGGATCCAGCGAAACCTGATTGCGGCTGGCTTCGAACCAGCTCAAAAAACGCTCAATTTGCTGTTCCAGCCCTTGGCGCGGTGGCGCCTCAAAGTGAACCGTTGGTTGGTCGAGTCGTCCGGACACCACCTGCATCGGTTCGTCGCCGCGCAAGGTACCGACGAGTATTGGCCGCGCGCTGAACATCGCTTCCTCGGCGGGGAAAAGCCAGCTGTGCCATTCCAGCAATCGGGCCAGAGTCAGCGGCTCGTCGAAGCCATGGGTGGCATCGAGCATCAATTGCGCCAAGCCCTCGCTACGCTGGCTGACGCTATCGCGATCAGTCCATTCCAGACCCAGGCGCCGGGCCAGAGAGGAACGCACGGAGCCGACATTCAGTTGCTCACCTTCGATGGCGGAGGAGGTGACGATGTTCTGAAGCAACGCATCGAGCTCGCTCTGTGCGCTCATCGAATCGCCCACTGAGCCGGCCATTCCCAAGAGTCGGCCCTGCGTCTGCACGCACTCACGCAGCAGCGGGGCGAGGCGCTCGGCTTGCCAATTGAAGTCGGGCCAATCCGGTTGTTGCCAGATCCAGTGCGCGGTCATTGATCACCTGTCGAAGAAGCGTGAGCCGAATAACAAAGCTATTCGGCTCATTTGGTGAGCCGAATATGCCGGCTATTCGGCTCACCGTCTACCAGGGCGGCGCAATTCCTACAGCCATCACACATGTATCCGATTGTTAAAAAACTGCCGAATCGCTACTCTTCGCGGCTTCTACGGCTCCGACAGTTGCGGGGCATTCAGACGAAACGCAGTTCACCGCTGTGAAGTACCGAGGATCGGGTGCAAGGTTTCGTTCAAGGCATGGCAGGAGGCGTCACATGCGTTCATTTCTTTTGCTGCTGATCGGCCTCGCCTGCGCACCTGCGCTGTGGGCCGCGCCGACTGCGCAGGTGTCCGAGCCGGTCGGCGGCTGGCGTTATCACGGCTTGCTCGATCGCTCGGAAAATCCGCAGGTCGCCTACCCGACGCCGCCGATCGATCGCGGCATTCAGCGCAATCGCACGATGATCCAGGGCCAGCTCAAAGCCCTCGGCCACATGCGTCCGCCGCACAGCCTCGCCGTCAACGGCAATCCATTGAATCTGTACACCGACGACGATGGGCGTTTCGCCCGGCCTTACGCCTTCGGCGCCGGTTCCAACAGCGTTGAAGTGATCAGCGCCGAAGGGCAGTCGCTCAAGCGCGTGCAATTTTATGAAGCAAATAATCTGCGCACGCCGGCGAAGATTCGTCTTGTCTTGGGATGGGACGACCCGAAAGCCGAGCTGGATCTGCATATTGTCACCCCCGACGGTCAGCATGCCTTTTGGGCAAGGCCGGCGTTGAGCAATGGCGGCGGCCTCGACCCGGATGGCGTCGACGGCCCCGGCCCGGAAATGTTCACCATGACCGCGCCGCTGCACGGCACGTATCTGGTCTACGTCAACTATTGGGGCAACTACGGCGATGGTGGCTATAACTTCGAGGAAGCCAGCAATCAGAACGAGGTGATCACCTCGCAGATCACCCTGGTGCTCAACGAAAACACCGTCGACGAAAAACGCGAAACCTTCATCGTGCCCCTGCGGGCGATCGGTGATCTGCTGCTGGTCAAGACTTTCAACTATTAAGCATCCCGCCACGGATGAACTCGGATGTTGTGAACATGAGCGATAACACTGTGACTCCAGCTGCCGCGACACCGGCGGCCAAACCTTCGCGGCGCTGGCCGCTGGTCGTGCTCGGCCTGTGCCTGGTGGCCGGTGTGGCGGGTGGTTTCGGCTGGCTGCTGCTCAAGCCCAAAGCGCCGCCGGCGACACTTGCCAGTGACAAGCTCGGCCTCGGCCGTCCAGACGCCTTGCTCGAAACCCGCTCACTGAGCCAATTGCCCAAGGACCTGCTGACAGTGCCGTTTCTCAAGGCCACGCTCACCGAGGATTTCGTCTTCTATTACGAAACTCACGCCGACCGCCTCGGCCTGATCGGCAGCCTGCGCCGGATCATCTACGAGCATGACCTCAAATTGCAGGACAGCCTGATCGAGCAGCTTTTTGATCAACCGGCCGATGTCGCGCTGTGGCGTGGCGCCGATGGTCGTTTGAAGGATTTTCTCTTGGTGATGGATCGCGGCGGCTTGGCCAAGCTGCTCGAGCCGTTGGCGAAAGTGGCGCTGGATGACACCCAGCTCAGCATCTTCGGCACTCTCAAAGTCGGCGGCGACGACGTGCCGCTGTATCAACTCAGCTACAACGCCAGCAAATCACTGCTGTTCGCGTCGCGCGGCGACAAACTGGTGGTGCTGTCCAATCCAGCCAAGTACTACGACCCCGAGAGCGGCGTCTCGGAAGAGTCGGGCCGCGTTTCCGCGCAAGCGCTGGCGGCGTTGCTCAACGGTGAAAAGCTCTTCCCCGAAGCGTTCGGCTTGCCAGCGAAAAACCCGGAAACCAAGCAGCGTCTGTCGGTCAATTCCAGCGTGCTCGCCATGGGCTATCAGCGCTTCATCCCGAATTTCGCCGGACTGCGTTTCGACATGGACGACAAGGGCTGGCACAGCTATCTGGCCATGGATGAGCTGGAAAACCAGCCGGACTTCGATTTCAAACCGGTCTGGCAGGCGATGCCGTTGGGGGCGAGCGCTTGCGTGACCCTGCCGGTGGCGGCCGAGCCGCAGAAACCGATATTAATCAAGCTCGGTGCCGATGAAGCTGTTGCGCAAACGCTGACCGAACACGTCGCTGGCGCGGCCGGCCTGTGCTGGTACGCCGATTCGCGGTTGTACACACCGCTGCTGGTCGCCAGCCTCAAAGACGAGGACAGCAGCAAGCTTGATGGTGATCTGGGCAAATTGTTCGGTTCGATGGTCGGCGCGTTCGAAGCCAACGTCGCCGAAAGCGTATTTCCGGTGATCGACAAGCAGGAAGGCCAGAGCCACGTCTGGCAGCGTCAGGTCAGTTCCAGTTTCGGGCCGTACGCGGCGAAGACCGCTGAAAACCCGGAGGCGATTTCCGGCAAGGCGTTCATGAAGGTCAGTCTCGCCCGTCATGGCTCGACGCTGCTGTTTTCCCTCGACGACAAACTCGTCGACAAAGCCCTCGGCACCCTCGACAAGCGCTTCCCGCCGATGGCCGACGTTTTGCCAAAAGATGTACTGATGCCGATCTACTTCGGCCCGGACGCGATGGCGCAACTGATGCAGCGCGAAACCCTCGACAGCCTGCCGCAGGACATGGAACCGGTGTTTTATAACGCTGCGCAAACCTATCTGATGCCGAAACTGCGCACCCTCGGCGGCTACGGCAAATATGCCCTGACCCTGCCCGAAGGCAGTGAGCCGGATGGCCACTGGCAATGGCTGCCGCTGGAATGGAAAGCGCTGTGAGCGCACTGATCCGCAGCCTCGGCCTGCTCGCGCTGTTGCTCAGCGCAGGCGCCCGCGCGGTTGAAGCGCCGGCGCTCGACCCGGCGCAATCCCAGGTGTTTCGCGCCTGGTTTGTGCGTATTGCTCAAGAGCAATTGAGCCAGGGCCCGAGCCCGCGCTGGTATCAGCAGGACTGCGCCGGGCTGGTGCGCTTTGCCGCCAACGAAGCGCTGAAAGTCCACGACGACAAATGGCTGCGCAGCAATGGTCTGTCCAATCGCTATCTGCCGCCGGAACTGACGCTGAGCGACGAGCAACGCAAGCTCGCGCAACAGTGGCAGCAGGGCGGCGGCAAGGTCGGGCCGTACGTCAACGCGATCAAACTTATTCAGTTCAACAGCCATCTGGTCGGCCGCGATGTGTCGCAGGCGCGGCCCGGTGACCTGATGTTTTTCGATCAGGGCGACGACCAGCACCTGATGATCTGGATGGGCCGCTACATCGCCTATCACACCGGCACCACCACCCCCACTGACAACGGCATGCGTTCGGCAAGCCTGCAGCAACTCATGACATGGAAGGACACCCGATGGATACCCGACGCAGCCAACCCCAACTTCATCGGCGTCTATCGACTGAACTTTCTCTCCCAATGACCGGTGCCCGCATGTTGCGTATCTGTTCGCGAATTTCCTTGCTGTTGGCGTTGTTGCTGCCGTTTTCCTGCGTCAACGCCGAAGACTCGGTGGAGCCGAGCAATTACACGCCGGTGGCCGGTGAGAGTTTCTTCCTGCTCGCCGACAGCAGTTTTGCCAGCGACGAGCAGGCGATGGTCCGCCTTGAAGCACCGGGTCGTGACTACCGGCGCTTTCGTATGGAGCCGTACGGCGGCGCCGACATTCGCGTATATCGCATCGACAAGCCGCTGGATTTCCTCAAGCGCCAGAAGAACCTGCATCGCGTCGTCAGCGACGGCCAGTTCAAGGGCGAAGGTCTGTCCAACACTCTCGCCTATCTGTGGGACAACTGGTATCGCAAATCCCGGCGGGTGATGCAGCGTGCGTTCTCCTACGAGTCGCGCAAGCAGGTCACCGAAGAAGTGCCGGAGTTGAAAATGGGTGAGGCCATGGCCGCGCCGACGCCGTACGACGCGCAGCCGCAATTCGCGCTGATCCCGGGTCTGCCGGTGGTCAGCCAGTTCCGTTATCCGCTGTGGCAGGCCAAGCCTATCCAGCCGCCGGCCGGGGTTAATCTGGCCGGCTCGTCCAGCGACTTCGTCAGCGTCGCGCCGGGCAACGTCTACATCCCGCTGGGTAACCTGAAACCGGGGCTGTATCTGGTTGAAGCGCTGATCGGCAAGTACCGCGCGACCACCATGGTTTTCGTCTCCAACACCGTCGCGGTGAGCAAGATTGCCGGTGACGAATTACTGGTCTGGGCCGCGCGCAAACACGAGGGCAGCTCGGTGCCGAAGGTCAATGTGCTGTGGACCGATGGCCTCGGCGTGATGAGCAGCGGTGCTACCGATGCCGATGGTTTGCTGCGCCTGAAACACGTCAGCCCGGAGCGCTCGTTCGTCATCGGCGAGGACGAAGAGGGCGGCGTGTTCGTCTCGGAAAACTTCTACTACGACAGCGAAATCTACGACACCAAACTTTACGCCTTCACCGACCGGCCGCTGTATCGTCCGGGCGATTGGGTGTCGCTGAAAATCGTCGGTCGCGAGTTCAAGAATGCCCGTGATTCGGTGCTGCCGGGCGCGGCGGATGTCAGTGTCAGCGTGCTTGATGCCACGGGGACCGAATTGCAGACCCTCGATCTGAAACTGGATTCGAAAGCAGGTACGCAGGGTCGCTTCCAGTTGCCGGATAACGCCGTGGCCGGTGGTTACGAGATCCGTTTCAACTACAAGGATCAGGCCTACAGCAGTGCTTTCCGCGTTGCCGAATACATCAAGCCGCACTTCGAAATCTCGCTCAATCTGGCCAAGCAGGATTACCGCACCGGTGAGCCGGTGAAAGGCAGTCTGGTGCTGCTCTACCCCGACGGCAAACCGGTGGCCAATGCCAAATTGAGCCTGAGCCTGCGCGCCCAGCAATTGTCGATGGTCGACAACGAGCTGCAATACCTCGGGCAATTCCCGGTGGAGCTGACCAGCACCGAACTGACCACCGACAGCAAGGGCAACGCGACCCTCGACCTGCCAGCCGCCGACAAGCCAAGCCGCTACATGCTCACTGTGTTTGCCAGCGACGGCGCGGCTTATCGGGTGAAGACCACCAAGGAAATCCTCATCGACCGTGGCGCGGCGAGTTTCCGCTTGAGCGCGCCGCAGCGGTTCAGTGCGGTCGGTGACAAGGTTGCCTTCAGCTACGCCAATGAGGGTGGCACCGAACAAAGCAAAGCCGTAACGCCGAGCAGCTACGCCTGGGTGCGCCTGGAAGATCAGAGCACCGGCGAAGGCAAACTCGCCGCAACGGACAAAGGCTTCAGCCTCGCCTTCGAACGTCCGGGCACTTACAACCTGACGCTGAAGGATCAACACGGTCGCGTCCTCGGCGCCACCGGCCACTCGGTCACCGGCGACGGTGTGAAAGCGGTGCCGGGTACCGTGGAAATCGTCCTCGACAAGCCCGAGTACAAGGCGGGCGAAGAAGCGCTGGCGCTGATCACCTTCCCTGAGCCGGTCAGCGATGCACTGCTGTCGCTGGAGCGCGACAAGGTCGAGGCCACTGCGCTGCTGGCCAAGGGCGCTGACTGGTTGAAGCTGGAAAAACTCAGCGACACCCAATACCGCGCGCGCATTGCGGTGAAGGATAACTTCGCGCCGAACCTGACCTTCTCCGTGCTCTACACCAAGGGCGGTCAGTACAGCTTCCAGAACGCCGGGATCAAAGTGGTCGCGCCGCAAATCGACGTGGCGATCAGCACCGACAAAGCGGTGTATCTGCCGGGCGATACGGTCACGGTCGACCTCACCACGCAGTTCGCCGGTAAAGCGGTTCCGGCGCATCTGACGGTCAGCGTGGTCGACGAAATGGTCTATGCGCTGCAACCGGAAGTCGCGCCGAGCATCGACCAGTTCTTCTATCATCCGCGGCGCAACAACGTGCGCACCAGTGCCAGCCTGTCATTCATCAGCTACGACGTGGCATTGCCGGGCAGCCCCGGCGCACCGGGCAAGGCCAATCGCAGCGAACGCGGCGTGAAAGTGCTTGAGCGTCCGCGCCGTGAAGACGTCGACACCGCTGCGTGGCAGCCGGAGTTGTTGACCGGCGCCGACGGCAAAACCCGTTTCACCTTCAAGATGCCGGACTCGCTGACCCGCTGGCGCATCACCGCGCGGGCGATTGCCGATGACGGTCAGGTCGGGCAGAAGAAGCAGTTTGTCCGTTCGGAAAAACCGCTGTACCTGAAGTGGAGCGGGCCGAGCAAATTCCGCAAGGGCGATCAGCCGCAACTGGGCGTGTTTGCGTTCAGTCAGGCGGAGAAACCGGTCAAGGCGGAACTGGTGACTCACTATGCCGGTACCGAACAACGTCTGCCGGTGACTTTGAACAGCGGCATCAATTACCTGCCACTGCCGGCGTTCGCTTTGGCCTCTGGCGAGTGGACGGCGGAGCTGGTGCAGGATGGCAAAGTCGCCGATGCCCTGGCTGTGCGCTTGAGTGCCACCGGTGAAGGCTGGCAGGTCACGCAAACGCAAAGTCTCGATGTGGTCAGCGGCGATACACCCTTGAGTTTGCCGGCGGATGCCACGGATATTCGCCTGCGTCTGGATGACAGTCCGCAAGCGCTGTTCCGTTCCGCCCTCGATGATCTGCTCAGCTACCCGTACGGCGGCGTCGAGCAGACGGCCAGTCGCTTGCTGCCGCTAAGCATCGCTTATCCATCGCTGGCCTCGAACCCGCAGATTCGCGATCGCTTGCGCCTGATCATGCAAAACAGTCGTCTGCGCCTGGTGCAAATGGCCGGGCCGTCTGCGAGCTTCACCTGGTGGGGCTACGACGGCGAGCCGGATGCATTTCTCACCGCCTATGCCTATTACGCCGACTGGAATGCCAGCCGCGTACTCGACCTGACCCTGCCGCCGGAGCACTGGCAGCGGGTGCTGGAGGTTTATGCCAAGCAAGCGCCGAATACGCCATTGCTGCAACGGGCGCTGATTCTGTCGTTCGCCAAACAGATGGAATTGCCAGTGAACACGCTGCTCAGCGGTCTGATCGACGATCTGGCCAAGGCCGGTGAAGGCGCTGCCGAAACCTTGCTCGACGACGGCCAGGACAGTCTGGTGATGAACGACCCGGATTCGGCACTTGGTCTGGCGGCGGCGCGGGTACTCACTGCATCGTTGGCCACGCAGGCGAAAGTTGCTTTGCCGGAGGCGTTCAATCGGCAACTGGGCGCAGCGCAACAACGTCTGGCGGTCAGCTCGCAGCCCTTCGTTGAAGCACTGAACCTGTCGCTGCAACCGTTCGATCAGGCTCGCGCGACGGCGTTGTTGCAACGTCTGTTGCCGCAGCAATCGACACTGGAACGTGCACTGGCGCTGACCTGGCTGCAACGCAGCATCGCTCAGGCCTCGCCGACCATCGCGCTGATGCCGGGTGAAGGCTGGAAGAAAAACCACGGCGCCAGCGGCGAGATGTACTGGACATGGCAAGGTGCGACGCCGCTGCCGAATGTGCTGAGCGTGTCCGGCACGCAAGAGCGGCCGCTGCGTGCTGCGCTGAGCTTCCAGACCCAACAGCCGCAGGTCGATCCGATGGCCGTGACCATCACCCGGCGCCTGTCGCGTCTGGTGCCGGGCGACGAAGCGTTCACCTTCAAACTCGAGCCGGTCGGCACTAAACCGTTGTCCAGCGACAGCCTGTACCTGGACGAGGTGATCCTCACCAGCAAGGCAGCGAAACCGCTGCGCTACGGCATGCTTGAAGTGCCGCTGCCACCGGGCGCGGATGTTGAGCGCACGACGTGGGGCATCAAGTTGCAGGGCAAGGACGGCACCGAACCGACCGCGCTGGAGAAGGCGCGTTTCGAACCGGGACAACTGGCATACGCGGTGCCGGTCGACGCGCTGAGTGGCGAGTTGCGCCTGCGTCATCTGGTGCGCTTCTCGCAGAAGGGCCAGTTCAACCTGCCGCCGGTACGCTTCAAGCAAGTGTATGCACCGCAGCATCAGGCCCAGGAGGCGAAAGCCGCCCTCGGTCAGGTCACGGTCAACTGACATGCGCCGGCCGCTGTTGTGGCTGCTGATGTACGTGATGCCGGCGCTGGCGACAGCGCAGGACGAGCCGTTGCGCGTGGCCTATCAGGGCGAGTTGTTGTCGTTGAGTCAGACGCAACTGATCAAGCGCGAACTGTTGCCAGCGTCGCTGGATGCGCCGCTGGGCAGTCTGTGGAAGTTGTTCGTCTACGCGTGGCTGGTGGATACCGGTGCACGGGAACCGGCTTATGAATGTCGCGGGCAGTCCAAAGAAGAAGTTTATTGCTGCTCGGCGGGCGGCAGGATCGAGCGGGATCAGGCGCTGGTGAAATCCTGCGGTCTGTATTTCGAACCGGCGCGGTTGGGCATTGCAGCGACGGATTGGCGAGCGTATTGGCAGGCGCGGCAGGCGCCGTCGTGGTTGCTGGATTTGCCAGCCGTGCAACCGGCAACAAGGGTTTCGGTTGCCGAGTTATTGAGCGTTCTGGCGTTGCTGTCAGCGCAGGAACAGATGCGCCGCGTGCTGCTCGATGTCGTGCTGAACGCGGCGGACGGCAATGTCGTTGGCGAGTTGGGCGGGCGCCTGCGGGTGAAGACCTGGAGCTGGCTCGGCGACCAGGATGCACAATCGCGGCAAGGTGGATTCGCCGGCTGGAGCGCCGACGGCGCACCGATCTGGGCGGGTGGGCGCGGTACCAGTCAGATGGTCCTGCGTCATTACGGCCAAGCGTTGGCCAGCGTGTTGCCGACGGCGTGGCCAGCGGACACGGGGCGTTGTGTGGAAGTCGGGCTGTTTTCGAAATATCCGGTTTCGAAGGTTCTGGTCGGGGATCGTGTCGCCACGTCCGGGCCATTGCGCGGCGACTACCGCGTAGAATTCGCCAACGGCAATGCGCTGGACATCCACAGCGATGGCGAACTGTTTCTGCTCAACGACAAACTCGTCGCAAGACTTGATCGCGAAGAATATGTCGCCCGCGTTCTCGAACGCGAAGCCAAACCGCAACCCGCCGAAGCCGCCAAGGCGCTGGCCGTAGCGATCCGCACTTATCTGCTGCAAAACGCCACGCGCAACGGCGACTGCCTGAGCATCGACGACAGCAGCAATCGCCAGCGCGTCGCCCCGCGCCCAGCCTCGGCCGAGTCACGCAACATCGCGGCGTGGACGGCGGACCTGGTAATGGCTGGCAGCACCGTCACCTATCACTCCGACCAGCCCGGCCCAGACAAACTCGCCTGGCAGCAAGCCGTCGAGCAAGCGAACGCCGGCCAGCGCTACGACGCGATTCTGCTGCACGCCTATCCACGCGCCAGCCTCAGCCGCTGGGACAACCCGGTCGCCTCCTGCGAAGCATTGCCCGCCGCGCAAGACTGGCTGCAAAAGCAGCGACGCGGCTGGCGTCCGACGCTGGAAAGCGAAACCGGCTACAACGAAGTCAGCACTTTCGCCGTATGCAAACTCGCCTTCGGCCGGCCCTTCGTTGACCGCGAACGCCAGCGGATTTACGTGCGCGGCGTGCTGACCCTGCAGGATCGCCTCGACCTGACCCACGAATATCTGCACCTGGCCTTCGAAGCACACCCCAACGGCCAGGATGAAACCTACATCGAAGGGCTCGCCCGTCACCTTTTGCTGGAATAGACCATGACACTCCGTTATCCACAGGTCTTGCTGCTGCTCTGTGCCCTCAACGTGCTGCCGCAAGCATTCGCCGCCGATGGCGTCAAACTCGACACCCCGGTGGGCGGCTGGCGCAGCGGCGCACCGCAAGGCGAGGGCGAGAGCTTTCGCCAGACCGTCAACTACCCGGCCTCGTCGGTCAACACACCGCTTGGCCAGGCCAATACCGCCAGAATCAGCGGCCAGATCAAAGCCGTGCCGAAGAACAACGAACCCGGCCGCCTGATCGTCAACGGCGTCAGCATGCCACTGAAAATCGACCCAACCGGCGGCTTCGATCGCCCGTTCTCCTTCCCCAACGGCAGCAACAGCGTCGAAGTGCGCAGCGCCGACGGCCAGCGACGCCACCGCACGCAATTCCTCAACGCCCGCGGCGGCGCCACCCCGGCCAAACTGCGCGTCCTGCTGGCTTGGGACAGCGACGGCACCGACCTCGACCTGCACCTGATCACCCCTGATGGCGCCCACATCTGGTACGGCAACCGCGTCGCACCCAACGGCGCCGCCCTCGACGTCGACGTAACCACCGGCTACGGCCCGGAAATCGCCGCCATGCCCGCGCCGATCAAAGGGCAGTATCTGGTGTATGTGAATTATTACGGCGGCGGATATCGCGGAGATGACGAAGGGGGGGATGAAGCGGTGCAGGCGCTGACCACGGCGCAGGTGACGGTCATCACCGAAGAGGGCACGCCGAGCGAGAAGATGGAGACGTTTGTAGTGCCGATGCGGACGGCGGGAGAGCTGACGTTGGTGAAGTCGTTCAGTTATCCGTGAATCCGGCTAATCAGGAAAAACGCCACAAAGCGCGTTGCCCTGATAACCATGCACAATCGGCCCCAGCATCATGAACGGGCCGCAGGCGTAGAACGGCGACGCTACTTTTTGTTCTGAATTGAGCAAAACAATTTCATTGCCGAACTCGTCACTGCCGAAAGACTGCTCGTAGTACGACCTACACACGGGCAACTTCAACGGAACAGGAACGACCAACGCCCAAACCGTGAGACCGCACCATTCACGGGCAGGCGTTGATTGCGCGGTTCGGGTGACCGCCGGTGTGAGCGAGCGAGCGCTCAGAGCTTTGTACTGGTCAGTTCTGAGTGTGATTTTCTCAGGCAGAGCTACGATGGCACCCACGCAGCCAGAGATGCAGAAACTCATCGCGGCGGCCAGGGTGACCGTTCCGAGCATTTTGAGGCGAGGAGCGAATCGCACGTTTTAACTTCCTTGTGAATTGCTTCGGAACCGCTGTCCCGCTTGTTTGATTCCTGTGAGGCACGTCGATCAACTCAGGTCTTATAGGTCATCCAGGCTCACCTTGACTCGCTGAGTCAATGCGAGACGTTCGCTGACTACGGCAATCAGCGCTACATCTTCCTTACCGAGCAACGTCGTTTTGAAGGGAAGCTTTCCCCGCTCGGCCACATATTGGAGCGTCTGACACATTAATTCTGAAGGCGTGACGCCCAGCTTTTTTAGTTCTGCGAAGGAGCGCTCTTTCAGATCATCGTCAATTCGGATGTTGATGAAGGCCATGATGAAGTTCCTGTAATGAAGTTTGTCGTTACGACAGTAAGGTAATCACTTCAATAAATGGAGGCTCAGACTCCAAAAGGTAGGCGTAGCCTTTTTTGCAGGCATTAAAAAGCCGGCTTGTGGCCGGCTTCTCGGGGACTGGCTTGGTTTATTTTTGGTAAACCGCGCCAGCCTTCAAAACGTACATCCGGATCTGCGTCCGGCTGTGGGACTTGGTCAGACGTTGGTCTGCCGCGTCGGGCGTCATCCGAGCCGCTGGGCGGGTCGATGCGCGAATGTGGGGCGCAGGATACTGAGTTTTGCTCTGGATTCCCAGCCTCGAGTGCGGTTTAGAGCGACTGAAGCAGTACAAATCCTGGATTTGTACTGGTTATCAGGGCCCTCTTCGCGAGCAGGCTCGCTCCCACAGGTTCAAGTGAAATGTCATAGAAACGGCACCACCGGCCGGCGCTTGCCCAGTGTCGACCACCAGAACACCCAGCCAAGAATGTGAATCCGCTGCTCTTCGATCTGCGCCGGCCGGAAGACCTCGTCGGGGTATTCGGCGCTGTTGTGGCTGCGCATGCGCAGGCCGTTGCCGGGCATGCGGTGCAGGTATTTGATGCGCAGCATGCCGTCGTGCTCTACGGCGTAGATTTCGCCGTCGACGACCTGGGTCAGGCCACGGTCGATGGCGACGATGGAGCCGTCCTCGATGCGATCGGCCATGCTGTTGCCGATCATGTGCGCGCAGATGGCGTTGGCGTGCTGGATGTCGAGTTGATCGAGGTGGGCGCGGGGCAGGCGCAGGGACTGGTCGGGGTCGAGGATGACGTGGGTTTTGCCGTCGCCATTGGCGATCGGGGTTTCCTTGAAAAATGCCAGGTCAATGTCGCTGGGGTTGATGACGGTGTAGACGCCGCAGATGGACTGGGCATCGAACGTGTCGCCATTGCTGGCGGGTGGGTGCAGGCGCGCGACCTCCTTGACGCCTTCCCCGGTTTTCAGCCATTCACTATTGACCGACAACAGGCGTGAGACTTCTTCCATGCGATACGCCGGGACGCCCCGGGTGTACCAGTTATGAACGTTTTGGGCTTCCGTGCCCCAGAACCTTGCGAAATCCGTGGTGCTGATGTTCGCTGCTTCCAGGAGTGCCTTGAATCGTGGACCGCTAGTGTTCTTTCTCATAAACACGGAGTCTACGGCCGGACTAGAGCGGTTTGAATAAACCGGGCGTTCAAAAAAAGCCTGTATTTTGCGACGGGATGTAAGACGTACTTGTGGGAAATTAAACAGATTAAAACTGCATGTAGGAATTTAAACGGTTTGTTTAGTCGGGTTTTTTCAAGAGCCCCTCACCCCAACCCTCTCCCGGAGGGAGAGGGGGCCGACCAAGGTGTATTTCGAGTTACATCGAGCTGAAAAACCTAGTCGATTATGCAGACGCCAATAACAAAAAACCCCGGAAATCCGGGGTTTTCTTCAAGCGTCACGCAAAGCGCAATTGCTTAGCCCTTGTAGGCGGCAACCGACTTGGTGATCGCTTCGCGGGCGGCGTCTGCACCGGCCCAGCCTTCGATCTTGACCCACTTGCCCTTCTCGAGATCCTTGTAGTTCGCGAAGAAGTGCTCGATCTGCTGGATCAGCAGGGGCGGCAGGTCGGTGTATTCCTTCACATCGACGTACAGCTGCGACAGCTTGTCGTGTGGCACTGCGATGACTTTGGCATCGCCGCCGCCGTCGTCGGTCATGTTCAGGATGCCGACTGGACGGGCGCGGATTACCGAGCCTGGCGCTACCGGGTAAGGGGTCACGACCAGCACGTCCAGGGGATCACCGTCGTCAGCCAGGGTGTTCGGGATGTAACCGTAGTTGGCCGGGTAGAACATTGGGGTGGCCATGAAACGGTCAACGAACAGGCAATCGCTGTCTTTGTCGATTTCGTATTTGATCGGCGCGTGGTTGGCCGGGATCTCGATCGCGACGTAGATGTCGTTCGGCAGGTCTTTGCCAGCCGGAATCTTGCTGTAGCTCATTGGGCGTTGCCCCCGTAGTTGACCAAAAACACTTGGCCGGATTGACCAAAAAGTGGCGGCGATTATAGGCACATTCCTACGCCGACGCCACGTACCAGAAGTCGTGCAGAGCTTAGTCGTGCGCCTGATAGACCGGGTCTGTGGCCTGAAGTTGCCGCAGTCTGCCCAACGGATCCTGCCGGTAGAAAAGCTGCAGTTGCAAGTAGACCTGTGGATAAGCCTCGTGGAGCAGATCCGGGGCGCTGAAGAAGTATTCGCTGGTGACGGCGAAGAACTCCGCAGGGTTCTCGGCGGCGTAGGGATCAATGGCGGTTTCGGCGTCGGGATCGTGGTCGAGCTGGCGGTTGAGGTCGTCGTAGGCGGCCTGCATCACTTCAGCCCAGTCGCTGACGCGCATGTCGGCATGCAGCGGTGGCAGGCCGTTGGCGTCGCCGTTGAGCATATCGAGCTTGTGCGCCAGTTCGTGGATCACCAGGTTGTAGCCTTCCCAGCCACCGCTGGCCTGTACGCCGGGCCAGGCGAGAATCACCGGCCCCTGCTGCCAGGCCTCACCGCTGTGTTCGCCGTCCCACTCATGCTCGACGCCGCTGGCATCGCGATGGCGTTGCGGGCTGAGGAAGTCATCCGGGTACAGCACGATCTCGTGGAAACCCTGATACCAGTTCAGATCACCGAGATGCAGCAGCGGCAACTGTGCTTGGGCGGCGAGCAGCAGGCGTTGCTCCTGATGCAGTTCGACGCCGGGCAGGGCGGTCAGGTGTTTGTCGTCGAGAAACAGCACGCAGGCTTCACGCAACCACTGGTCTTCAGCAGCGCTGATGCCATCGAGGAAGGAGAGTTGGTGGCGCACCCGTTGCCACAGGTCGTCGGCAATCGGGTGCCTGGCCAGGAGGCGCCGGCGTCGCCAGGCGCTCAGTGACCACATCGGATCAGTGCGATTGCACTTTGGTGCCGCCGAACCGGCTGCGCACCACGCCGATGATCATCGGCACCAGCGACAGCAGGATGATTGCCACCACCAGCAGCGAAAGGTTTTTCTTGATGAACGGCACGTTGCCGAAGAAGTAACCCAGAGTGACCAGGCCGCCGACCCAGAGGATGGTGCCGAGCACGCTGAAACCGAAGAAACGCGGGTACGGCATCCGCGCGACGCCCGCGACGAACGGCGCGAAGGTGCGGATGATCGGAAGGAAACGCGCCATGGTCACGGTCTTGCCGCCATGCTTGTCGTAGAAGTCGTGGGTTTTTTGCAGGTAATCGCGACGGAAGATTTTCGAGTTCGGGTTGCTGAACAGCTTCTCCCCGGCCGTGCGTCCGATCACGTAGTTGGTACTGTCGCCCATGATCGCCGCCAGCATCAGCAGGCCACCGAGCAGCACCGGATCCATGCCGCCACCTGCGGCCACCGCGCCGGCGATGAACAGCAGCGAGTCTCCCGGCAGGAACGGCATCACCACCAGACCGGTTTCACAGAAAATCACCAGAAACAGGATGGCGTAGATCCATGGCCCATAGTTGTTCACCAGCAAATCGAGGTACACGTCGAGATGCAGGATAAGGTCGAGCGGGTTGAAATCCATGGGGGCACCTGTATGACGGCCCGACTCGGCAGGCCTGTGCGGATGACTTCGTGTAAGCCTACAGCGGGGTGTAGTTTTTCTTACAAGCCGGAAAGAACGGGATTATACGGTCTGACCGCTGAAAAGCGCGCCGGTTTTGTAGCGGGGAGTGTCGTGGTGTGAACAATTGTCAGCCCTCAAAAGATCGCAGCCTTCGCAGCTCCTACAATTGGAACGCGTTCCGCTGTAGGAGCTGCCGAAGGCTGCGATCTTTTGGGTTCAGAGCTCGTCGCTGATCGGCAGTACGTAGTTCTTGAACTCGGTGTCTTCCTTGAAACCGATCGATTCGTAGGTTTTCTGCGCCACTTCGTTGTTTGCGCTGGTCGATACGCGCATGCGCACGGCCTGGGTTTCCTTGGCCATTTTCTTCGCAGTGCGGATCAGGTTGTCGGCGACCAGTTGCCGGCGCGCATCTTCGGCAACGTAGATATCGTTGAGAATCCACACGCGTTTGAGCGACAGCGACGAAAAGCTCGGATAGAGCTGGCAGAAGCCCATGAGTTTCTTGTCATCATCGTCGGCCAGGGCCAGATAGATCACTGACTCTTTGCGGCGCAGGCGTTTTTCGAGGAACGCGCGGGAGGAATCCGGGTAAGGCAGGGAGCCGTAGAACTCGCGATATTTGACGAACAAAGGAGTCAGCAAATCCAGATGTTCGAGGGTCGCTTGAATAATCCGCATGATAGGTCTCGTCTTCAAGTGGCTGTCTTCAACTGCTCTGACGGCGATGGGAAACCCGGGCGGCCGTGCGTCGATCCTGCCTGAAAGCAGCGCAGAAAGGCAATGCGGAAACGGTTCAGGCTGGCGGTGGATCGAGCAGGAAGTTGCCTTTCATGTCGACAGCGTCGTCCGCCTCCAATGTGTGCAGCTGAGCTTCATCCTTCAGGTTGACCCCCGACAACTGGCGCCGACAGGCCTCGCGCATCAGATAGAGCAAGCGATGCGCCGCCATGCCGTAGCTCAGGCCTTCAAGCCGAACATTGGAAATGCAGTTGCGATACGCATCGGTCAGGCCGACCTTCGGCGCGTAAGTGAAATACAGCCCGAGGCTGTCCGGCGAACTCAGGCCCGGGCGCTCGCCGATCAGCATTACCACCATTTTCGCCCCGAGCAGCTGGCCGATCTCGTCACCGATGGCGACGCGGCCCTGTTCCACCAGCACCACCGGCGCCACGGACCAGCCGTCGCCGCTCATCTGTTCTTCCAGGCGTGTCAGGAACGGCAGCGTGTGGCGATGCACCGCCAGCGCCGACAGGCCATCCGCGACGACCATCACCAGATCGACCCCGCCCGGATGTTGGCTGGCGTAGTCGCGCAAGGTCTGCGCCGATTCATCGCTGAGCTTGCGCCCCAGATCCGGGCGTTGCAGATAGGTGTGTCGGTCCGGCGCGGCGCTTTGCAGCGCCAGGGTTTCCCGCCCGCGCTCGCTCAGTTGTGCGCTGATTTCGCTGTGATCGAAGGCCAGGTGCACAGCATCGCGGGCCTGGGCGTGGGCAAACTGAAAATCCAGCTGCGCCCGCGTCGGCAGGCTGGTGCCGGTGCGGCCCAGGGCAATGCGCGCCGGGGTCAGGCGGCGCAGTTCCAGCCACGGGTTTTGCGGATCGACCGGAGGTTTTTCCATAAGACTCATCCCAAGTGCGCCAAGGCCTGGCGGAAGGCCGGCGGCAGATTGTTGCCGAAGCGAACCTTGCCGTCCGCCTGGGTGAAGATGCCCATGTTGGCCAGCCATTGCTCGAACTCGGGCGCCGGTTTCAGGCCCAGGGTCTGGCGGGCGTACAAGGCGTCGTGAAACGAAGTGGTCTGGTAATTGAGCATGATGTCGTCCGAGCCGGGGATGCCCATGATGAAGTTGATGCCGGCGACGCCGAGCAACGTCAGCAGGGTATCCATGTCGTCCTGATCGGCTTCGGCGTGGTTGGTGTAGCAGATGTCGCAGCCCATCGGCACGCCGAGCAACTTGCCGCAGAAGTGATCTTCAAGGCCGGCGCGGATGATCTGCTTGCCGTTGTAGAGGTACTCCGGGCCGATAAATCCTACGACGGTGTTCACCAGGAACGGCTTGAAATGTCGCGCCACGGCGTAGGCCCTTGTCTCGCAGGTCTGTTGGTCGACACCGTGGTGGGCGTTGGCTGACAGCGCGCTGCCCTGACCGGTTTCGAAATACATCAGGTTCTGCCCGAGGGTGCCGCGCTTGAGACTGAGCCCGGCGTCGTAGCCTTCCTGCAACACGCTGAGGTTGATGCCGAAACTGGCATTGGCTGCCTCAGTACCGGCAATCGACTGGAACACCAGATCCAGCGGCACGCCACGGTTGATCGCCTCGATCGAAGTGGTGACGTGGGTCAGCACGCAGGCCTGGGTCGGGATGTCGTAGCGCTGGATGATCGCGTCGAGCATCTCCAGCATCGCGCAGATCGAAGCGATGCTGTCGGTGGCCGGGTTGACCCCGATCATTGCGTCGCCGTTGCCGTAGAGCAGGCCGTCGAGAATGCTCGCGGCGATGCCGGACGGCTCGTCGGTCGGGTGGTTGGGTTGCAGGCGGGTCGACAGGCGCCCGCGTAAACCGAGGGTGCCGCGAAATTGGGTGACCACGCGGATTTTCTGCGCGACCAGCACCAGATCCTGCACGCGCATGATCTTCGACACGGCGGCGACCATTTCCGGGGTCAAACCGGGGGCGAGGGCGCGCAGGCTGGTTTCGTCCGCCGCATCGCTGAGCAGCCAGTCGCGAAAGCCGCCGACGGTGAGGTGGCTGACCACGGCGAAGGCTTGTTTGTCGTGGGTGTCGATGATCAGCCGGGTAACTTCATCGGCTTCGTAGGGAATCAGCGCTTCTTGCAGGAAGTGCGTGAGCGGGATGTCCGCCAGGGCCATTTGCGCGGCCACCCGTTCGCCGTCGTTGAGCGCGGCGATCTCGGCGAGAAAATCCCCCGAGCGGGCAGGGCTGGCCTTGGCCATGACGTCTTTAAGGCTGTCGAAGCGGTAAGTCTGCGCGCCGACCGTTTGAGCAAAACTGGCCATTCAGCGTTCTCCGTGACGGCGCAGAATGGGTCTGCGCCGTGGTTTTCGACAATCAGTGCAAGGCTTGTTCAGCTTTTTGAATCGCCGCGAATTCTTCTTCCGGCGTGCCCGCTACCAAGTGATGCCGACTGTAGAAAGCAAAGTAAGCAATTAACACTCCATAGATGATCGCCGCGCCGATCACCACCCGTGGATCGACGAGGAAGCCCGCCACCACGGCGATGCACGCCAATACCAGCGCCACACCCGAGGTGAAAATGCCACCCGGCGTGCGGTACGGCCGGTCCATTTTGGGGCGACGGATGCGCAGGGTGATGTGCGCGGCCATCATCAGCACATAGGAAATGGTAGCGCCGAACACCGCAACCAGAATCAGCAGGTCGCCCTGACCGGTCAGCGACAGACCGAAACCGATGATGCCGGGGATCACCAAGGCCAGCACCGGCGCCTTGCTCTTGTTGGTCTGCGATAGTTTGCGCGGCAGGTAACCGGCCCGCGACAGCGCGAAGATCTGCCGCGAGTAGGCGTAGATGATCGAGAAGAAGCTGGCGATCAGTCCGGCCAGACCGACGAGATTGACGAAGCTGCCCATCCACGTCGAGCCGCCGTAGGCTTTGCTCAGGGCTTCGACCAGTGGATTACCTGACGTCAGCAGCGAATTCGCACCGGCGCCGCCGGGGCCGACGATCAGAATCAGCAGGGCGAACATCAGCAGCACCAGCATCGCCCCGATCAGGCCACGCGGCAGGTCGCGCTTGGGGTTTTTGGTTTCTTCAGCGGCCAGCGGCACGCCTTCGACGGCGAGGAAAAACCAGATCGCATAGGGAATCGCCGCCCATACGCCGACATAGCCGAACGGCAGAAACGGACTGGCGCCGACCGCAGTGGTCACCGGGATGTCGAGCAGGTTGGCGACGTCGAAGTGCGGCACCATCGCCACCAGAAACACCCCCAGCGCCAAGGCGGCGACGGCGGTGATGATGAACATCAGTTTGAGCGCTTCGCCGACCCCGAAAATGTGGATGGCGATGAAGATGATGTAGAACGCCAGATAGATCATCCAGCCGCCGATACCGAACAGCGACTCGCAGTAGGCGCCGATGAACACCGCGATGGCAGCGGGGGCGATGGCGTATTCGATGAGGATCGCGGTGCCGGTAAGAAACCCGCCCCACGGCCCGAAAGCACTGCGGGCGAAACCGTAGCCGCCGCCAGCGGTGGGAATCATCGAGGACAGTTCGGCCAGGGAAAAACACATGCACAGGTACATGGTCGCCATCAGCAGCGTGGCGAGAAACATGCCGCCCCAGCCACCTTGGGCGAGGCCGAAGTTCCAGCCGGCGTAATCGCCGGAAATCACATAGGCAACGCCGAGGCCGACCAGCAGGACCCAACCGGCGGCGCCTTTTTTCAATTCGCGTTGTTGGAAATAATCGGAGCCGACTTTCTCGAAGTCGACGGAGGAGCCGGTCGCCGGAGCGCCAGCCGGGGATTCGCTTGGCATAGGGTTCACCATTTTTATTGTTTTATTGGCCCGGCTACAGCCAGGCCATTGGGTTGAATGGCACAACGCTTTCGCGAGCAGGCCCGCTCCCACAGGGGATTGCGTACGACCATGAATCACCTGTGGGAGCGAGCCTGCTCGCGAAGACAATTCAGAGGGCGAAGCAGGAAACACCTGCCTCACCCCGTCTGGATCAGAAGAATCCCAACGGATTGATGTCGTAGCTCACCAGCAGGTTCTTGGTCTGCTGGTAATGGTCGAGCATCATTTTGTGGGTTTCACGCCCGACGCCGGACTTCTTGTAACCGCCGAACGCGGCATGCGCCGGATACAGGTGGTAGCAGTTGGTCCACACGCGACCGGCCTTGATCGCCCGGCCCATGCGGTAGGCGCGGTTGATGTCGCGGGTCCACAGGCCGGCGCCGAGGCCGAACTCGGTGTCGTTGGCAATCGCCAGGGCTTCGGCTTCGTCCTTGAAGGTGGTGATGCTCACCACCGGGCCGAAGATTTCTTCCTGGAACACGCGCATCTTGTTGGTGCCCTTGAGCAGGGTCGGCTGGATGTAATAACCGGTGGCCAGGCTGCCCTCGAGTTTTTCCACCTTGCCGCCGGTCAGCAGTTCCGCGCCTTCGCCTTTGGCGATTTCCAGGTACGAGAGGATCTTGTCGAATTGCTGCTCCGATGCCTGGGCGCCGACCATGGTGTCGGTGTCCAGCGGGTCGCCACGTTTGATCTGGCTGACTTTCTTCATCACGGCCTGCATGAATTCGTCGTAGATCGATTCCTGCACCAGCGCGCGGGAAGGGCAGGTGCACACTTCGCCCTGGTTGAAGAACGCCAGCACCAGCCCTTCGGCGGCTTTCTCGATGAAGCTCGGCTCAGCCTGCATGATGTCTTCGAAGAAGATGTTCGGCGACTTGCCGCCCAGTTCCACGGTCGACGGAATGATGTTTTCCGCTGCGCATTTCATGATGTGCGAGCCGACCGGGGTCGAGCCGGTGAAGGCAATCTTGGCGATGCGCTTGCTGGTCGCCAGCGCTTCGCCGGCTTCTTTGCCGAAGCCTTGCACGACGTTGAGCACGCCCGGCGGCAGCAGGTCGCCGATCAGTTCCATCAGCACGCAAATGCCCAGCGGGGTTTGCTCGGCAGGCTTGAGCACCACGCAGTTACCGGCGGCCAGCGCTGGCGCGAGTTTCCACGCCGCCATCAGCAGCGGGAAATTCCACGGGATGATCTGGCCGACCACGCCCAGCGGTTCATGAATGTGATAGGCCACGGTGTTGCCGTCGATTTCCGCAGCGCTGCCTTCCTGAGCGCGCAGGCAACCGGCGAAATAACGGAAATGGTCGGCTGCCAGGGGGATATCGGCGTTGAGGGTTTCACGGATGGCTTTGCCGTTGTCCCAGGTTTCGGTGATCGCCAGCAGTTCGAGATTCTCTTCGATGCGGTCGGCGATTTTCAGCAGGATCAGTGAGCGCGCCTGCACGGAAGTGGCGCCCCACGCATCGGCGGCGGCATGGGCAGCGTCCAGCGCCTTGTCGATGTCTTCGGCGGTGGAGCGAGGGAATTCGGCGATTGGCTGGCCATTGACTGGCGAGGTATTGGTGAAGTACTGACCTTTGACCGGCGCGACGAACTCGCCGCCGATGTAGTTGCCGTACTTGCTCTTGAACGAGACTTTGGCGCCGTCAGTACCGGGGTGGGCGTAACGCATGATGATGTTCTCCTTGGCTTTGTACTTATTAGAGAAACGCGCAAGTGCGCTTGCTATAAGCGTAGAGCAAGGCTCGGGCCACTGCCGTGCAGGTCAGGCAAATCAAGGGCTTGGCCGGTTTGTCTCGGACGAATGGAGTGGCGCTGTGACGGTTTCGGTACAGCGCGAGTGACAGTTTGTACCGCTTGCGGCACAGCCCGTGACCGGACGGTCTTGCCGGCATTGCAATGCCGGAGCCGCTGGAGGATGCTGGGCGTCACCTCATGCTTTGGGCCATCGCGCCCCGGGGAGAACAATAAGAAATGCACGACAACCATTTGAGTCGCCATGCCCGCCAGGTTCTCACCGTCACCCAGGGCAAACCGCACCTGCACGGCCCCGGCGCCGATCCATCGATCGCCCGTTCGTGGCTGCGTTGCCTTGAGGACTATCACCTCGATCCTTCCGTGACCATGGCGCCGACCGTGCTTGAACATGGCCGCGTGCTGGAAAGTCGCGAGCGTCTGCAACAAGTGCTGCAAATCGCCGGCACCGAGATGAGCAGCCTGCATCAACAACTCTCCGGCGCCGGCCACGCGGTGCTGCTGACTGACGCGCGTGGGGTGATCCTCAATTGCGTCACCGCGCCGACCGAACGGAAGATTTTCGAGCGCGCCGGGCTCTGGCTCGGCGCCGACTGGAGCGAAGCCTGCGAAGGCACCAACGGCATCGGCACCTGTCTGGTCGAGCGTCAGGCGCTGACCATTCACCAGGACGAGCATTTTCGCGGCCGCCATACGGGGCTGACCTGTTCGGCGAGCCCGGTGTTCGATCCCCATGGTGAATTGCTGGCGGTACTCGACGTGTCTTCGGCGCGGCCCGACGTCTCGCGGCAGAGCCAGTTCCACACCATGGCGCTGGTCAATCTGTCGGCGAAGATGATCGAGAGCTGCTACTTCCTGCGCTGTTTCGACAACCAATGGTTGCTGCGTTTTCATCTGCAGGCCGAGTCCGTCGGCCTGTTCAGCGAAGGGCTGCTGGCGTTTGACGGCGAAGGGCGGATCAGCGCAGTCAACCAGAGCGCGCTGAACCTGCTCGGGCATATTCGCGGTGGTTTGCTCGGTAAACCGGTGGAAGCGTTTTTCGATTGTTCGCTGGATGACCTGCTTGGTCGCGCGAGTGCCAGCGCCAGCGCCAGTTGGCCGCTGCGCACCCGTGATGGCCGGCATCTGTTTGCCGTGTTGCGCGGCGAATCGCGCAAGCCGACAGCCTTTGTTCCAGCGCCAATCGCTGCTCCAGCGCCACGCCTGTCCGGCATCTGCCTCGGCGATGAAGCGTTGCAGGCGGAATTTCGCAAAGCCCTGCGCGTGTTCGAGCGCGACGTGCCGCTGTTGATCAACGGCGAAACCGGCTCGGGCAAAGAGGCGTTCGCCAAGGCTGTGCACCAGGCCAGCCAGCGCTGCGGCAATGCTTTCGTCGCGCTCAATTGCGCGGCCATTCCCGAAAGCCTGATCGAGAGCGAACTGTTCGGCTATCGCGGCGGCAGCTTCACCGGCGCGCGCAAGGACGGCATGCGCGGCAAGCTGCAACAGGCCGATGGCGGCACTTTGTTCTTGGACGAGATCGGCGACATGCCCTTGGCGTTGCAGACGCGTTTGCTGCGGGTGCTGGAAGATCGGCAAGTGGTGCCGATTGGCGGCGAACCGCAAGCGGTAGACGTGCGCATCATCAGCGCGACGCACCGCAATCTGCTCGAGCGGGTCGAGGACGGCAGTTTCCGTGAAGACCTGTATTACCGCTTGAACGGGCTGGAAGTGGCGTTGCCGGCATTGCGCGAGCGCAGTGATAAATCGCAGTTGCTGGATTTTCTCCTGGCCGAGGAGGCCGGAGGCGAAACGATTCTTATCGACGAAGCCGCGCGGCAGGCGCTGCTGGCGTTCGATTGGCCGGGCAATGTGCGGCAGTTGCGCAATGTCCTGCGTACGCTGGCGGCGTTGTGTGATGGCGGGCGGGTCGGGGTTGAGGATTTGCCGGTGATGATTCGGCAGGCGCGGCCGGCGGTGGTGGCGGCGCAGATTGCCGCGCAGCCATTGGACGACGCCGAGCGTGTCGCATTACTCAATGCGCTTGAGCAGACGCGCTGGCATATGACCCATACAGCGCAGCAACTGGGCGTAAGCCGCAACACCCTTTATAGAAAACTGCGTAAACACGGAATTGAGCGGCGTGTCAGCTGAAAGCCCTCACCCTAACCCTCTCCCAGAGGGAGAGGGGACTGACCGAGGTGTTTTGGCGATTTACGCCGACCTGAAATATCGAGCCGAACTCAGGATTTGAAGGTGTCCGAGATCGGCTCCCTCTCCCCCGGGAGAGGGCTGGGGTGAGGGGCTGCGATCGAAAGCCGGGCCGATTTACGCCGACCTGAAATATTGAGCCGAACTCAGGATTTGAAGGTGTCCGAGATCGGCTCCCTCTCCCCCGGGAGAGGGCTGGGGTGAGGGGCTGCGGTCTGAAGCCGTGCGTAGATGTAGCCGCCAACCCGTCTCCATCCTTCAGCTAAAGAGTGCCATTTCCCCCTCCCTACGCTAACCTGCGGCCATGTTTTACGAGGTCGACTATGCACATTCATATTCTGGGTATCTGCGGGACTTTCATGGGCTCGATGGCGGTGTTGGCCAAAGAGCTGGGCCATCACGTCACCGGCTCCGACGCCAACGTCTATCCGCCGATGAGCACACAGCTCGAGGCCCAGGGCATTCAGCTGACGCAGGGTTATGACCCGGCACAGCTCGATCCGGCGCCGGATCTGGTGGTGATCGGCAATGCCATGTCCCGTGGCAACCCGGCGGTGGAATATGTGCTGAACAAAGGCCTGCCGTACGTCTCCGGCCCGCAGTGGCTGGCTGACCATGTGCTGCAAGGGCGCTGGGTATTGGCCGTGGCCGGTACGCACGGCAAGACCACCACCAGCAGCATGCTCGCCTGGGTGCTGGAGCATGCCGGCATGAGCCCGGGTTTCCTCATCGGCGGCGTGCCGCAGAATTTCTCGGTATCGGCGCGCCTGGGCGGTACGCCGTTTTTTGTGATCGAGGCTGACGAATACGACAGCGCCTTCTTCGACAAGCGCTCGAAATTCGTCCACTACCGTCCACGCACCGCGATCCTGAATAACCTTGAGTTCGATCACGCCGACATCTTCCCTGATCTGCCGGCCATCGAACGTCAGTTCCACCACTTGGTGCGCACCATTCCGAGCGAAGGGCTGGTCATCCACCCGACCACCGAGCCAGCGTTGCAGCGCGTGATCGAGATGGGTTGCTGGACCCCGGTGCAAACCACCGGTGCCGGCGGTCAGTGGCAGGTCAAGCTGCTCAGCGAGGACGGCTCGGCGTTCGAAGTGATGTTCGAAGGCGTGTCCCAGGGCACCGTCGAGTGGGAATTAACCGGTCAACACAACGTCGCCAACGCCCTGGCTGCTCTGGCCGCCGCGCGTCATGTTGGCGTGGTGCCGTCGATGGGCATCGCCGGGTTGAGCGCGTTCAAGAACGTCAAACGACGCATGGAGAAAGTCGCCGAGGTGCGCGGCATCACCATTTATGACGACTTCGCCCATCACCCGACCGCCATCGCTACCACCCTCGACGGCCTGCGCAAACGCATCGGCGACGCGCCATTGATTGCGATCATCGAGCCGCGCTCCAACTCGATGAAGCTCGGCGCCCACCGTGACGGTTTGCCGGACAGTGTGGTCGATGCCGATCAAGTGATCTGGTATGCCCCGGCCAACCTCGGCTGGGACCTCGGCGCCACCGCCGCATTGTGCACGGTGCCGTCGATTGTCAGCGATTCGCTGGAAGGCATCATCGAGCGCGTGAAGAGCCAGGCGCAGCCCGGCACTCACGTGGTGATCATGAGCAACGGCGGCTTCGGCGGCCTGCACGGCAAGCTTGCCGAGGCACTGCAATGAACACTTTTTCGCAGAACGGCGGCCCGGAACGCATCACCCTCGCGATGACCGGCGCTTCGGGCGCGCAGTACGGCTTGCGCCTGCTCGATTGCCTGGTGCGCGAAGATCGCGAAGTGCACTTCCTGATCTCCAAGGCTGCGCAACTGGTGATGGCCACCGAGACTGACGTTTCGCTGCCGAACAAACCGCAGATGATGCAAGCGTTTCTCACCGAATACACCGGCGCCGCCGCCGGGCAGATTCGCGTGTACGGCAAGGAAGACTGGATGTCGCCGGTAGCCTCCGGCTCCGGCGCGCCGGCAGCCATGGTGGTGGTGCCGTGTTCGACCGGCACGTTGTCGGCGATTGCCACCGGCGCCTGCAACAACCTGATCGAGCGCGCGGCGGACGTCACCCTGAAAGAGCGCCGTCAGTTGATTCTGGTGCCGCGTGAGGCGCCGTACTCGAGCATTCATCTGGAGCACATGCTCAAGTTGTCGAATCTGGGCGTGACCATTTTGCCGGCCTCGCCGGGCTTCTATCACCAGCCGCAGACCATCGATGATCTGATCGACTTCGTTGTGGCGCGGATTCTCAATCTGCTCGGCATCCCGCAGGACATGCTGCCGCGTTGGGGCGAGCATCACCTGAGCAGCGATGAATAAGCTGCTGGTGCTTATGCTGGCGCTGCAACTGGGCGGGTGTGCCACCGCGCGCACGCTGGATGCGGCAAAACCCGGCGCACCGGTGGTGTATGCCGGGACGCGGCTGGATTTGTATGCGTTGAACGGCGGCTGCTGCGCGATGGACCGGTTCGGTGCCGAGGCGCCGAGCTATCCGGGAGTGGACCTGCCGGCCAGTGCGCTGCTCGACACGCTGTTGTTGCCGTTGTCGTTGCTCACTGTGATTGGCATCGGATTCCAGGCGACTGGTGGATTGTAAAGGTCAAAAGATCGCAGCCTTCGGCAGCTCCTACAGGGGAATGGGGTCTTCTGTGGGAGCTGCCGAAGGCTGCGATCTTTTGGTTCTGAAAGTCCCGGAGTTATTTGCCTAACTTGCGCAGCTCATCCGACTCGATCACCCGCACCCCATCCTGTTCTTCCAGCGCCAGGCGCCACATCGCTCGTGCCAACTGGCACGCTTCGATGCCGTGGTATTTCCCAGGAATCAGCTTCGACAACGGCCCGGCCAGTTGCTCGACCAGACGCGGTTCGGTGCGTTCGCCGAGCAACAGCGAAGGTCGGCAAATGGTCAGTTGCGGCCAGTTCTGCGCGCGCAGGGCCTGTTCCATTTCACCTTTGACCCGGTTGTAGAACACCGAGGAATTCGGATCGGCGCCAATCGCACTGATCACGATCAGGTGCCGCGCGCCCATTTCCCGCGCGCGCTTGGCAAACGCCACGACCATGTCCAGATCGACTGCGCGAAAGGCTTCTTCGGAGCCGGCCTGCTTGATCGTGGTGCCGAGGCAGCAGTAGGCGATATCGACCCGGCCACTGAGCTGCGGCAGAAACGCCTGCGGGTCGCCGACCGGGTTTTCCAGATGGGGATGCTCGGCCAGCGGCCGGCGCGAAGGGGCGAGGACACGGGTAATGGTTGGCTCGTTGAGCAAACGGTCGAGCAGATGTTCACCGGTCAGTCCGGTGGCTCCGGCAAGCAATACGTGCTGAGGCGTCAAGTACATAGTGTCTCTCCCTTGATACTGTTCAGCTTAGTTGCCTTTTTTCGCCGCGTCGTTCAATGCGCTGCTGTGCAAAGCTTTGCGCGCTTGCTGTTTTCGCAGCAGTTGCCAGTGCGACAGCACGGTTTTCGGCGCCCAAATCTGCGGCTCCGAGGCTTCGAAGCCGTCGGCCAGCTCACGTTCGGCGACGGTGGCCTTGGCCAGTTTGAATGCCTGTTCCAGATCATCAGTCTGGTTCAGTGCCTGGGCGAACAGCGCGTCGCCGAAATAGGTGAAGTTGGCTTCTTCCGAGCAACCGAACGACACCCGATCGGCGCGCGAGGCGGTCATGATCAGCGTGCGTTCATCCTTCAGCGCCGGGATGAAACCACCGGAATAGCACGAGGAAATCACGATGACCTTGTCGCGATGCTTCAGTGGCGCGAGCACGGCGGCGAGTTCATCGGCGGGCAGATCGGCCAGTTCCATGCGCGGCTGATCGAGCACCAGTTCGTGCTCGGCGGTGCCGTGGCTGGTCAGATAAATGAACAGCAGATCTTCCGGCCCGCTGCGTTCGGCGAGGGCTTGCGCGGCGCGGCGCATGTTTTCGCGAGTGGCCATAGGCCGGTCGCCGAGATGATCGCGATGATTGACCAGGCGGATCTGGCCGAAGGCGCCAAAGCGCGTACTGAGCATGTTGGCGACGTAATCGGATTCACGCAGGAACACGCTTTGCTTGCCGTCGCCACCGAGGGTCAGGGTGTACAACTCGACTGCCGGAGTCGAAGCGGGAATCGCCGCCAGTGCGTCATCCAGCAACCGACCTTGGGCGAGCAAACCGAGTTCGAGGGTGTCGGGCAGCAACTTGCCGTCGGCGTCGCGCACGCGTTGGCCGTTGATCCAGGTGCCGCTGAGCACGCTGCCATCGGTCAGCACCAGCGTGCCGCGTCCTGAATAGCTGTCGTTGTCGAAGCCGCCAATGTAGAAGCTGCCATCGGCCAGGTTCAAGCGGCCCTGACCGGTGAAGCGCCAGTCATTGAACACACCGATGTAATGGCTGCCATCAGCACCGATCAGTTCGCCCTTGCCGGTCAGCGCGCCTTCCTTGAACTGGCCGAGCCAGACGTCGCCGTCGGCGTTCTCGTAGCGACCCTTGCCGTGCAGTTGATTGTTCTTGAAGCCGCCGACGTAGATATCGCCGTCGGCGCTGTTGTAGGTGCCGTTGCCTTCCAGTTGACCGTTGACGAAATGACCCGTGAACGAATTGCCGCTGGCATCGCCGCGCTGGCCTTCGCCGTTGGGTTTGCCGTGGGCGAACTGGCCTTGATAGGAGCTGCCGTCATCCATTTCCAGGCGGCCGAGGCCGGAATACTGGTCAGCCTTGAACTCGCCGCGATAGGTCATGCCGTTTTCTTTCAGCGTACCTTCGCCATCGCGCCGGCCCTGCTTGAAGCCACCGGTGTAACTGCTGGCGTTGGTGCTCAGGCTGCCCTGACCATCGAACAGACCTTGCTGAAACTGGCCGCGATAGACCTCACCGTTGGTGCCATGCCATTCGCCCTGCCCGTGCCACTGACCCTTATCGAACTCTCCGGCGTACCAACTGCCGTTGGGATAGTCGACGCGGCCCTGACCTTGCAGCAAGCCGTCGACCAGTTCACCGCGATAGCGACCGCCATCGGGCAGGCGCGCATCCGGCGGCAACAGCGATTCGCCGTCGCCGCAAGCGGTGAGTATCAGGGTCAGGGCAAGGGGTGCAAGTCGAGCGATTGAGCGCATAGCGGGATCCGGGCAATTAGGCGACCGAGTATGCCGCAGCTATGCGTCGCATATATACAGACGTGACGCGAAACAGCGTGCGCTGCTTCGCATCCGGGATGATCAGACGAAGCAGAGTGACAGCGGCTCGGCGATGTAGGCCGGTTTGTCCGAGCCTTCTATCTCCAGTGTCGCGGTAGCCTTGAGCAACCACTGGCCGGGTTTTTTCTCGGTGACTTCGACCATGTCGACCTTCAGTCGGACTTTCGAGTTGACCTTGACCGGCTGGATGAAACGCACGCTGTCCAGGCCATAGTTGACGACCATCTTCACGCCTTCGGGCAGCACGAGGATGTCTTCCATCAGTTTCGGCATCAGCGACAGCGACAGGAAACCATGGGCGATCGTGCTGCCAAACGGCGTTTGCGCGGCCTTGACCGGATCGACGTGAATGAACTGAAAATCACCGGTGGCTTCGGCGAACAGGTTGATGCGCTCCTGATCGATGGTGAGCCATTCGGAACGTCCAAGTTCCTTGCCGACATAATCCTTGAGCTCTGCAACGGGAACATAGGGCATTGAGACTCTCCTTGGGTTCATCTGTTTTATAGTTTTTCAGGGGGCGGATTTGACCGGCCTGCGAACCACTGTAGATCATCATGGCGATTTGCTCAGGTCAACCGACCATGCTTTTGGCGAATGCCGGGCCATAGCGCCGGCATGCTTATAATGCCGAGCCCCTGCTGGCTGAAAATGTAAGACGGAGATGTCGGATGTTGTTACGTGGCCTGACCCTGCTGGTGCTGTTCCAATTGCTTGGCACCGCGCTCAATCATTTGCTGTTGCCGATATTGCCGGGGCCGATCATCGGGCTGCTGCTGTTGCTGGTGTTCCTGATCATTCGCGGTGAAGTCGGCGAGCCGTTGAATCAGGCAGCGGGCAGTCTGCTGCGTTATCTGCCGTTGCTGCTGGTGCCGCCGGCGGTGGGCGTGATGGTGTATGCCACGGCGATTGCTGCGGATTTCTGGGCGATTGTCGGCGCGCTGGTGGTCTCGCTGATCCTGTCGATGGCCTTTGCCGGCGTGCTCATGCAGCGGCTGGTCAAACGTCACGCGCCGCCGGCGGAGGAGTCCTGATGCTGTTTGACTGGCAAGGCGCGTGGGCGTCGGTGATTCATCATCCGCTGTTCGGCATCGGCATCACCCTTGGCGCCTATCAACTGGTGCTGGCGGCGTTCGAGAAAACCCGCTGGATCTTTCTGCAACCGGTGCTGGTCTCCATGTTGTTGGTGATCGGTGTGCTGGTCGGCTGCGGCCTGACCTACGCGGAATACCGCAAGAGCACCGAGATCCTCAGCATTCTGCTGGGGCCGGCCACGGTGGCGCTGGCGGTGCCGCTGTATTTGAATCTGCGGCGCATTCGCCAATTGTTCTGGCCGATTTTTACTACGCTGGTGATAGGCGGGGTAGTGGCAACGGGCATGGGCGTGGCGCTGGGCTGGTGGTTCGGTGCCGATCACATGATCCTGATGACCATGGCGCCGAAATCGGTGACCTCGCCGATCGCCATGCTGGTCGCCGAGCAGATCGGCGGCGTGGCGGCGCTGGCAGCGGTGTTTGTGCTGATCACCGGAGTGATCGGCGCGATCTTCGGTCCGGCGCTGCTGACCCGCCTCGGCGTGCACAGCCCCGAAGCGCGCGGCATGGCGCTGGGCATGACCGCGCATGCGGTCGGCACGGCGGTGGCGATGCAGGAAAACGACGAGTGCGGCGCGTTCGCCGCGCTGGCGATGAGTCTGATGGGCGTGGCCACGGCGGTGTTCCTGCCGTTGGCGGTGTCGATGGTGGTGTAAGGAAATGTCTATGAGTCTGCCGCTTTTTCCGCTGAACACGGTGCTGTTCCCCGGCTGCAATCTCGACTTGCAGATCTTCGAGGCGCGCTATCTCGACATGATCGGCCGCTGCATGAAGCAGGGCGTCGGTTTCGGTGTGGTGTGCATCCTTGAGGGCAGCGAAGTCGGCGTCGCGCCGGAAGGTTTTGCGCTGGTCGGCTGCGAGGCGCGGATCACCGATTTCCAGCAACAGGACAACGGCCTGCTCGGCATTCGTGTCCAGGGCGGGCGGCGTTTCACCGTGTTGCGCACCGAAGTACAGCGCGACCAACTGATTCTGGCCGACGTCGAATGGCTGGACGACGAGCCCGAGCAACCGTTACAGGACGAGGACGCCGATCTGGTCGCGCTGCTCAAGGCGCTGGCCGAACACCCGATGGTCGAAGCGTTGGATATGGGCACCGAAGCCGCCGGGCAACAGGCGCTGGCCAATCAGCTTGCCTATCTGTTGCCCTTCGCTGAAGAAGACAAGATCGATCTGCTGCAACTCGACGACCCTCAGCAACGGCTGGATGCAATTCAGGCATTGCTCGATGAGTTGCAGGGCGAGTTGTTTGCCTAGTTGCACTCTGAATCAACTGATCGCTTTTGCCAGCATTGTTCTGATCATGCCTTTGCCTTAGTTTCAAGTTGTCCGCAGGAAGCGGATGACTTGAACAAGAACAAGGACGAAAGCATGACTGTATATGAAGATGAATGGGCGTTCTGGGACGATATTGCCGGCAAGTATATTCTGAAAAATGCCGGTACTGATCATAACGCCGGCCTCGTAATCGAGGCGGCAGCGAATTATGCCGATCGCATGGTAATAGCCCGACGTAAACGCAAGTCTGGAAAGATCCCTGACGGGGATATACCGCGGATGTTGGCAACAGCCGCAACCATCGCGACCGCGACCGCTATTTGATTTTTCCCTTTTCAGTATTTATCTGCCGATGCAGTTGAGTCACGGCAGAGCGTTTATCAGTGGGTAACCCTATGTCTTTGGCAAAAATAAACAATAAGAGCTTCACGGCAAATCTTTATCTGGATGGTCGACCGGTCGTTCTCAATCAACAGCGTCTGCAACAGGTGTTGCGAGACAAGCGGATAACCCTGGGCGAAAAACTGGAGGCTGAGGTAGGACTGACGAGCCTGCGGACATCCAGCTTCATTACGCTGGCTGACCATGAGGATGATGACCCGCTGGTGTTGAAATTCGTTCCTCAGGGTGATTATTACGCAGTCCACCTGGTGCATCCGGGCGCGTTTGACGGTGCGCAGATTTTCATCGAGGACAAGACCCATAACCTGTTGGCAAGCACCAGCGCCCCGCAGCATTACTTTTCAATCAGTACGTATGGGGCGCCGAAGGCTTCCCTCAACGATATCGCTTCCGGTGCGGCACTTATCGAGTTGAACAGCGAGCCGCAGGACAAGCCGCTGTATCGGCAGTTGAGCGATGGCATGAGTTTGTTTCTGGACACAGACCCCAATGTCACAGGGCATAACGCCTTCAACAGCAAACCAGCACGATTGGTGATCAAAGTCGTTAAATAACGTACAGCAGCAGATTCATGAAAAGGCGCCATTCATTTTCAATGAATGGCGCCTTTTTTCATGGGCGGTAGTGTTCGGCCACAGGCCAGGTCACATCATCGGAACAGGTCTTCCCGCCTTTTGGCAGCTTTAACACGACGCCACCGGATTGGGCTATTTGATCTATCAATCGGTCATAGGCATTGCTTCCATGCCAATACATATCCTCACCATCAGTGCCTGCCCAGGTTGCCTTTTCGATCGCATCCGCATTGTCGCCTGCCTGCCTTAACACATCCTCGACACGCGCTGCCTGGCTCAGATCCGATCGCACCAGCCAGATCCTTTCGGCGCTGATACCCCGGGTGGGCATGGAAATCCGCCCTTCGTAGGTATCCCCCTCAAAGTCCCTGTTATTCAGGTAGATGTTTTCCACCCGCGGGACCACTTCGATGCTGCGAGTGTCGATGACATACATAAAGCCAAGTGCCTGTTTGCGCCGCAGCAATGGGTAATCACGCGAGTTGTCCATCTCAAATGATGTATCCGACTCCTCACCCGAACTGAATCGATTTCCGCTGGATGAGTCACTGTCGGAAAAATGCCCCGCATAGCGGTTGGCCTGGCTGTTGTAGTGGCGGGGGTTGGAATAGTAGTCAAAACTCAAATAATGGACGCCGTCACCCAAAGAAAATGTCGCGCTGAAAGCATGTTTGGTTGTGGTGTCGGAAGGGTTGCCCCGCAACTTCACCAACCGCTTGTCCCGCGCCAGTTCAAAGGGGGTACGCAAATCGGCGCGGAACATTGCAGGGATGTCCGTACGATAAAGATAGTCATGCTTGTTGCGCTTGTAGCCTGCATATTCGAGATAGCTGTTCAGAAAGCTTTCTTCATAACGTTGACTAACGTCAGGCAGATCGCTCTCACCCCCTTCACCTTCTTCTCTAAGCTTCAGACTGAACGGGCCCAGTTCCTCCGCAATGTGCTCGAACCTTTTCTCGTCCGGGCCGTTTTGTGTCATTTGTCTGTGCTGTCCGGCCCACTCCGGGAAGCCGTCTTCCATGTCTGCACGCAAGCGTTTTTGCTGAGCGACGCTCAGATTGTAACTGCGTAAAAGCTCGGCACATTCGCTGCGCGTTTTCTCCGGGTGGGACCACTTCATGGAGTCCAGAAGGAATTTATGATGGTCCTTGATATCCCTGCGTCTTGCCCACGCTGGCGGACCGCCGTTTGCTTGGGCTTCGGTACGAAAGGCATGGATTTGTGCATCGCGCAGGTTATACGCATCCCAGATTTCGCCGTCGGTCCAGTGCGCAAGCTGCAAAGGCAAGGAAGGGTCCGGACGTGCCTCGCTCGGGTCTGCTTTGATCAGTCTGCCGTGCTTGTCCCGAAAGGCGAAGCCGACATTCAAACGCGAGGTGACCCGCCCTTGATGGGGCGTTTCCTGCCATTCGTGTACTGCGTAATAGCCTTGCGCATCCGGTACAGCTGCGGAATAGGATCCGGCCCGACGATCGGATGGGTACTCCTCGACGAGCTTGTTCAAGCTCCACAAGTCAGTGTCGGCGACTCGATAAAGAGGCGGTCCGGATGGCACTCGCTCGCTCGGCAGCCTGGCGCGCCAGGCCTTCATCAGGTCGTGATACGCCACCATCACCGTTTGCCCTGCGGCGGTGCCGTCATCATTGGCGATGTCGGCAAACTGACGACCCTTATAAACCCTCAGGCCGTTCGCATTGCAGGCGAGGGTCTGATCGACGCTTTGCAAGTAGAGTTCCAGTGGCAAGCCTGTTGTTCGAGGTCGAGGAGCTTGCGTCTCGCGCATCTGCGAGACCGTGATGTTCGCATCCACTTGTCCGTGATTGTCAAAGGCGCTGGGGCCGGTGCCAGGCGTTTCGTTCAAACCGTCCGGTCTGATTCGTCCTGGCAAATGGAAGTCCAGATCTGTCAAGCGATCGGGTTGTGAAGGACGGGATGTTGAACCGGTGGATGTATCGGCCGTCGGTGAAGGGCGCACGCCTCCTGGTTTTTGTCGCATGAAAAAACTCCTTTTTTACGAGTCAGCCTTCAATGGCAGAGTTGTTCAGGTGCCAGTGGATAGTCGGATCTCCACTGGCAATTTGTTCACATCGCGCTGGCGCGGTCAGATTCAATGGCGGGCGATAAACAGGTCTTCGCGGTTCAAGCGTGTCTGTGGATCAGTCACCGAACTCCAGTAGTTGCTCACCGAGTTGTACACCAGCGTGCCCTGCATGCCGGGCTGGTAACCGATGTGCGTCACGTAGACCCGTGCGGCCAGTTCGCTGCGTTGCCTGTGCTGTTCGATGCCGGCCAGCAGCGCCTCGACGCTGGCGTAGCTGCGGGCATCGATGACGTATAGCTGCAACATTTCGAACAGCAGCGAGACTTCGTAGATATTGCCGGCCGACGTCACCACGCTGACGGACTCCACTGGCGTGTCGACTCCCATCTCCGGCAGTTCAACGGTGACGCTGGCGATGCGCAAGCGATTGCCGTCAAGCCGGATGTCCTCGCGTGTAACGGTCTCACCGAGCGTGCGAGTAAACAGATTCCAGGTTGACGCATTGGCGGTTTTCGCCGCGGCCCCCGGGGTGGACAGGCGCACGATGCAGTTGCTGGCCAGATAAACGTCGTACGTCGCGCTCTGGCCCTCGAGCAGATAGATTCCTGTGTGCGCACGCTGTTCGATGACCACCTTGCTCGCCTGTGCGGTCAATGCTGGTTTTTCACTGACCAAAGGCCGCGTGAACAGATATTTGCCATTGCGCTTTTTCAACCAGCTGCGTGTGCTGAACAGCCGCGTGCCGGGGTTTTGCGCGTCTTCTTCGTAGTCCAGCTCCGGCACTTGCAGGCGGTAGGAAACTTCATCCTGGAGAACCAGCACGATGTCCTGCGCCAGCAGGGGTGTGGTGACTTTCAGGCTGTTGCGGCCGCTGTATCCCGTCGCTGATGCAATGGTTTGAATCACGCCCTTGAACGCAACCACTTTGGACGGCAGCAGAATCGACAGGCAGATATTCGTGTAGATCAGGTGGGTATTGCCCGAAACTCCGTTACGCAACTCGACGTCATAGCTGATCACCGCGTCGATGATTTCACTGTCCCGGAAGTCGAGATAAACGGTGCGGGCCGTGGCAGGTGCGGTGCGCTCAGCGACGAATTCGACCCGACGGTCCGTGCGTGCAATGAAATATCGATTCAGGCCCTGGCTGTCGATGACTACCTTGCCGTCATTGATGATGGCCGGCGCCGCGGCCGGTCGACCGTTGACGGTCACGGCGACCTCGATGTCCTGACTCAGTGCTTCGCCTGGCTGGGCAGGCAGCAGCGCCAGCAGTTCATATTTGTCTTGTGTGCGGAACAACCATCGGGCGTTTTTCAGTTGGCGCTGGCCGTCGACCATCCGATAGACGTTTTCCAGCGTCAGCACATGTTCGGGTTCGCTGCCATCCTTGCCGCGCAGCGAACTGACGACCAGCGAAGTGCCAATGACCTGCCAGCGCTGAATGACTTCCCGCGGCCAGCCGAATTCGACCACGCTGGAGTGTTCGCCGTCCTCGATGATCGTTGTGCGCATATTGGTATTGGCGATGTAGTAGCTGTCCTCGCCGCTGCCTCCGTCCACCTGACATTCGGTGCCGAAGATGGCAATGATGTCGTTGCCGTCTCCTGCGCTGATGCGGTCGTAACCGTTGGCAGCAATCTGGTTGGCATCGGCGGTACCCGTGACGCGGCTGGTGCCTTTGCGCAGGGTCGAGACGTTCTCGAACGAAGTCAGGTGCGCGACTTCGATTCCTTGCGCCGCTGGGTCCAGGCCGCGCAACGCCACCTTGCCGGTTTGCAGATTGATGTCATGCCCGATGTGGCGCGTGTCGCTGGTCGGGCGGCTGCCTTCGAACGCCACGGTGTCGGCGCCGGCACCGCCGTCGAGCACATTGATGTGCGCCGGTTTGCCTGGCCGGTCCAGTTCCTGCTCAGTGACTTCGTGATGGAACGCATCGTTCCTGTCGCCGCCGGTCAGCGCTTTGTGGCCGTCGCGGTAGGTGAACAGATTGGCCTGGGCCTTGACGCCGACGACGCGGTCATCGCCATCGCCCAGGCGCCAGAAAATGCCTTTGCCTTCGCCCGCGCTGCCGCTGACCTTGCCTTTGAGATCGGCAGGCAAGCCATCGCCGGCATCGATCACATCGTCTGCGCCAACGATGACGGCCTGGCTATCGAGTTTGAACGGCTTCTGTCCGACGCTTTCGTCCCAGACATAGCGCCACAGCTCGACGGATTGCAATTCGGTGCGAAAAGCGCCGTTGACCACGTGCTCGATGGAGTTCTTGTACGCGCCCTCGAGCAGGTCCCTGGCCGACTGTTCGAGCTGTTTTTCATGGTCGCGATAACCTTTGCTCAGCTTGAAGCGATCCATCACCTCCGTGTCCAGTTCCTGGCGGGTGAAAGCGAACCAGCCGGAGCGCAGGCGTTCGAGGCCAGTCAGTTCGATGTAGTCATCGATGTCGTCAACCACCCGCGCGGCCTGATAAATCATCGACCCGGCGATCAGCAGCGCCGCAGCGGCGAGCCCGACCGGGCCGGCGACACTGCCAAACCCGGCCAGCGCAGCGACGCCCAACACCAGACTGATGCCAGCGCCGGCCACGCTCAGCGCGCCACTGACGTAGTGATCCTGCGCTTCTTTGCCCGACGCGGCAGCAGCAGCATTGAACGATTTGACCGCATCAATGATGTCGAACGGCAGGGTGATCGCGCTGGCGAACATTCCTGCGCCGCGGCTCATGTATTTGCCCACCGAAGTCAGCGGGAAGTATTTGAAGAGGTTGCCTCCTTGAGTGAGCATCGCGTGGCCAGTCTTGGTCAGACCCTGCTCGATGACCAGCGAGCCGAGTTCGGCGGCAATGGAGCTGCCCTGGAACAGCGCTTCCAGTTTTTCACCCTTTTGCAGCGCATCGGCCATGGCCATATAACCGCTGTAGATGCCAAACCCCTGCAGGCCGACACCTGCACTGCTGGTCAGGTAACTTTTGTATTTGTTGATCCAGCCTGGCGCGTTTTCGAACGTATCGATCCGATGGATATCCAGCTTTTGCGCAGCCTTGCCCAGTTGATTCAGGCGATCGGTACTGCTGCCAGCCGCAATGGGCGAGTCGCTGACGAACATCGGCCCGGCGTCGATGGAGCGTTTGCAGGCGATCTCATAAAAGAGCATTGCCACCAGGCCGCTGTCCGGGACGTCGGCCGCCCTCAAGCGACTTTCGACTGCTGCCGCCTGGAAATTGAGCCCGTCGAGAAACTCTTGATCCGGGACCTTCATGTTGGCGTTTGTCGTGCTGATCAGTTGGCCGTTGACCGTTGCGCCCAGCGCCTGCAGTTCGACCCGACTGGCCATGTACTCGCCAATGCGCAGCGGGCCGAAGTGTTCGTCGAGGGATTGCAGCGTCTGGTTGTGCGAGGCGTCAGCGGGCTCGACGATGGAAGGTGAAGGCACGTGCTCGGGGTTGCCTGTTGCCGGTGCATACGCATTGGCTGAGGCATCAATGGGAGTGACTTGAAGCAGGCGCACATTGGAACTATGCGTCGAGGGTATGATGAGTTTCGCCACGTCTTGATCCTTGAATGGTGTGTATGAAGCTGCGGTTTTCTTACCGGTGTTGCGGGCAAACTGTTTGTTTCAGGGCCAAACGATGTCATGAGCGAATTCGTTTCTGTTGCCTGAAAGCCTGACTATGGGCAGGGCCGCTGCCTCGACCTGGTCGATCAATCGGTCATATTCGAACTGATTGGAGTGTCCGGCATGGGTCGCCGCTTTGATGCGTCCAGCGCTGTCTCCCGCCATGTCGTTGATGTCTGTCACCCTGGCGCCTTTGGTCTGGGCGCTGTTCAGCAGCCAGATACGCTCGGCGCTCAGTCCGCTGCGGCTGACAGAGATCAGTCCCTCGAAATCGTCAGAGGGAAACCAGGTCGGCGGCGTTTTGCGGGCGCTGGCGTTGAACATCATGTTTTCTTCATGCGGGACGACTTCAAGGTTGCGGGTGTCGAGGGCGTAGATGAACATTTCCGTCTGCCGGGTGCGGCTGGACCGGTAATCGCGCTCGTGATCCCACGCCACGGGGCTGGCCGGTTCAGACCAGCCGGAAGACGAACTGCTTGGCGAATCGCTGGCATCGCTGTCAGCACTTTCCGAGCTGCTGTCGCTGGCATCACGCCCCGGATATTTGTGGGTCTGGCTGTTGAAGCGCAGGTATTCAGGATCCGGCGCGCTGGCATACATCTGGCCCTCATTGAGACTGAAGGTCGCGCTGATCGGCTTGTGTGTAGTGGCGCCGGGTTCATGGTGGTAGCGCGGCAGCATGGTGCCGTCGTTCGCCAATTCGAACGGGGTGCGCTCGTCACCTCGAAACAGCGCAGGAATGTCGGTGCGGTACAGGCAATTGTTCTTGTTGCGCAAGTAACCGAGTTTCTTCAGCAGTGCTTCACGTATTTCGGGAGTCAGACTGTTCTCGGCGTGATACCAGTCGTGGCGGGCATTGCGCTTGAGGTTGAGTTGTTCGACTGCATCCTTGGCGAACTGCTCGAGTCGCTGCGGATTGTCGACGTCATCGAGCAAGCGCTGGTGAGCCTGGACCCAGGCCGGTATTGCCAGCCGGTTCTGCATGTCTTGCTGCAGACGCAGCAATTGGCTTGGCAGCAGGTTGAACGACTGCAGATAACGCTCACGCTCCTTGAAGGACATGGCCGGGTGCAGCCAGCGCAGGCTGTCGCGCAGCAGGTCGGTCACCGGGTTGCCCGTGGGCGATGGTTGCGCCCATTGGGGTGGCTGGCCGGTGGTGTGGGCATGCAGACGAAACCTCACGATGTCCTCGCCGTGCAGCCCGTACAGTTGCCAGATTTGCCTGTCGGTCCAGTGCACGAAGTGCGTCGGCTGTGCGTCAAAGCCGCCAGCGGGCGGGTCGACGCGCATGAAGTTGCCATACTCATCCGTGAGAGCGAACAGTGTCTGAGGTGCGCTTGATCCCCCGGACTCGCGCATTTCGAAATAACCCTGGTTGTCTGGCGAGCGCCCCGAGGGCCAGTAGCGGCTCTGGTCGATGGGCTGAGAGGGTGACTGCACGCGCGGTCGTTTTGCCGCAGGCTGTTCCGTCAGGCGCCAGGTCTGGCCCTCGGCATTTTTATACAGCCGCGGTCCGGAAGGGATGCGCTCGGTCAGCAGTTTGCTTCGCAGGGTGCCGGATTCATCGAGGCCGACATGAGTGGTGCGCAGCACGCCGTCGACATACACATCAACGAACTTGCGGTTGACGATCCAGCGAAAGCCTTCTGCGTCGGCGGGGTTCATGCCGCGCAAAAAAGCCTCGGAAAGCCAATAGTCATCTATCGATTTTTCACTCCCTCTATGGGCTGGCATGGGGGTGACTTCGACGGCGGGCAACCTTGGAGTTTCCCCGCTTGATTGCAGGCTGCCAGGACTGTTCGGCAATGTCTGTTGAAAAAAATCCGTGATGCGCGAAAATCCGGGAAGCGCAATGTCGGATCTGCGCGTCCCGGAAGTGCCTATTTCAGAATGGCGCGTAGCCGTCACGGACGTTTTGCGCGGTAATTTTGGACTCATGATTTGACTCGAAACTGATAGCAACTATAAACATTGTCTGGTGAGATCAATGTTTGAGGATATGTAATCACGCTAATCAAGTTTATTAACCTGGCGTGTGCTTATCAGTATGAAAGGCGCTGGTGTATGAAGTCGGCTTTATTATGTAACGCCAATTTTATATTCGTTTCAGCAGGAAAGTTTGCTGGCTTGCGGGTGCGCAAGTAATAAAGGTGAATCCAATGGCGGGGCCGCTCTTTTCGAGTGTTTCCGAAGAGCGGCGCTTAATGGTTGATATCTGAAAAGTATTTGTTTCAATAAGCGTAACGCAACAATGTATGCGGCAAGTGGCGCAGTACAAAGAATCCGAACAGTGCAACCATCGATGGCAGGATCAGCCACCAGATCTTGAACGGCATCGCGTTGAGGGACGTCTGTCGTTGGCTCAACCACAGCATCGCGGCACAGACGCAACTGGCGAGCATGGCACCGGCGAGAATGTCGGTTGGCCAGTGCGCCCCCAGATAGACCCGTGACAAGGCAATTGCCAGTGCCGGGATGCAGGCAATCAGCAGCCAGGTCAGACGCATGCGTGGCGGCTGACCGCGACCGGCCAGTACACCCAACGTCAGGAACAGGGCGAATGCGCCCGAGGCGTGACCGCTTGGCATGCTGTAGGTGGTCAATGGATCACTGAGCACTTCAGGGCGCACCCGGGCGAAGAAGTATTTGGTTCCGGTGTTGGCCATCGCGGTCACCATCATGGTCGCGCCGGCAAATATCGCCTGGCGCCACTGCTTGCACAGCAACAGCAATATGACAAGCAGGGCGCTGAACAGCAGCATGTTGCGGAACTCGCCGATCAGGGTCAGCGTCACGGCGATTTCGTCCAGCGCTGGCTGGCGATGTTCCTGCACCAGAGTCATCACACCGTTGTCGAGCGCGGTGAGGTATGGATAGCCGATAAACAGCCCGATCAGGATCAACAGGCTCATGCCGCCGATCCAGATCGTCGCCCGACGATGACGACGCACGCTGCTGTTGACGCTCAGGCCGACCATCACCGCGATGCTGGCCGCGACAATTCCGGCTTCGAGCCAGAAACCTTCAGGCAATGGCAGGCGGAACGCCGCGCCCGTGGCCCAGCCCGGCAACAGGTAAGCCAGGCTCCAGCCGGCGGCGGCGAGCAGGCTGACGGCGAAGAAGCGCGGGAACGGCATGTCGCACATCCCGGCGACCATCGGCAGCATCGGCCGCAGCGGGCCGATGAAACGCCCGACCAGCAGGCTGGCGATGCCATAGCGCTGGAAGTACGACTCGGCGCCGGCCATCCATTCCGGGTGATGGCGTAGCCCGGGGAGGCGGCGGATGTTCTGGTGGAAATGCCGCCCCAGAAAGTACGAGATCAGGTCGCCGAGGATGCCGCCGAGAAAGCCCAGCAGCAGCGTTTCGCTCAGTGACAGCGCGCCGCTGCCGGCCAGTACCGCCACGGCAAACAGCAGCACCGTGCCTGGCACGATCAGCCCGGCAATCGCCAGGCACTCCACGCACGCCACGAGGAACACCGCTGCGGCCAGCCACTGTGGATTGGCGCCGAGCCATCCGGTGATGCTATCGAGCCATGGGCCCATACAGAAAAACTCCAGACTATTGATGATCCCGGTAGGAGCTGCCGCAGGCTGCGATCTTTTGATTCTGCTTTAAAAGAACAAGATCAAAAGATCGCAGCCTGCGGCAGCTCCTACAAGGGTAAGCATTTACAGCAACATATAATCCCGGCCTTCGACCTGACCCCGTCGCAGCGGGTTCCGCGTGCACCATTGCGCATACGCGGCGTCAACGAAGCGGTACATCAAGTGTTCATCACGGCCCAGCGGAATGCCCAGCCGGGTGGTTTGAATAATCTGCGAGGGCGGCGGCCCGGTGTCTTCGACCAGCAACAACTCATGGTCGAAACGCTTGGCATCCCACATCGGTACTTTCAAACCCAATGCCTTGCACAACAACGTCTGCCCGGCGCAGAGCTTCTGCGTCGGACGCGGTCGCCCCTGGGCATCGGGATTGTTCAGCAGCATCTGCGCCAGACTCGCCGGGCCGCTGACCTCGTCGACCCACGGATAGGCGGATTTGATCAAAACGGCATTGCCCGGACCTTGCGCGCTGAAGTTCAGCGAATCACCGCCACGGGCGTAGTACATATAAATGTGGCCGCCATCCAGAAACAAAGCCTTACGCTTTTCTGTGTAACCGAGCGAGGCATGACTGCCTTTTTCCGCGCAGTAATAGGCTTCGGTCTCGATGATTCGTGCGCTCAGCCACAGGTCGCCGACGCGATGGCGGATGACTTTGCCGAGCAGCGCCTGCGCCAGCACTTGTGCGTCGCGGTCGAAAAAACTGTCCGGCAGGCCCACGGGCAGGCGCGCGGACTCGGGGCAAAGGGGCACGTTGGTCATGATGGGCAAGGTTTATCCAGGCTCAAGAGGTCGTGATGATAACAACGCTGAGCTTAATTACGTCTGAACGAGGGGCAAACGCAGCTCATTTCGACCATCCGCCCGTCACCGCTGTTAGTCCCGGGACGCGGCAGCTATAATCTGCCGCTTTCCTCTTTGCCAAGACCCCAGCAGACCATGACTGAGTCCGTTCTTGACTACATGACCCGATTGGGTCGCGCCGCCCGCGCTGCCTCCCGGGTCATCGGTCGCGCCAGCACCGCGCAGAAAAACCGCGCCTTGCAGGCTGCCGCCGATGCTCTGGATGCTGCACGCGCCGAGCTGGCCGCAGCCAATGAACGGGATCTGGCTGCCGGTCGCGCCAGCGGTCTTGAGCCGGCGCTGCTGGAACGTCTGGAACTGACCCCGGCACGCATCGACGGCATGATCGTCGGCTTGCGCCAGGTCGCTGCACTGGCGGATCCGGTCGGCGCGATCCGCGACATGAGCTTCCGTCCGTCGGGCATTCAGGTCGGCAAGATGCGTGTACCGCTGGGCGTGATCGGAATCATCTACGAATCCCGTCCGAACGTGACCATTGATGCCGCCAGCCTGTGCCTGAAGTCCGGCAACGCGACCATCCTGCGCGGCGGCTCCGAGGCAATTCATTCCAACCGCGCGATTGCCGCGTGCATTCAGCGCGGTCTGGCCGAGGCCGAACTGCCCGCCGCCGTGGTGCAAGTGGTCGAAACCACTGATCGTGCCGCGGTTGGCGCGCTGATCAGCATGCATGAATACGTCGACGTCATCGTGCCCCGTGGTGGCCGTGGCCTGATCGAACGCATCAGCCGCGATGCCCGCGTGCCGGTGATCAAGCACCTGGACGGCATCTGCCACGTTTACGTCAGTGAACACGCCGATCTGGGCAAAGCCCAGCGCATCGCCTTCAACGCCAAGACTTACCGTTATGGCATCTGTGGCGCGATGGAAACTTTGCTGGTCGATCGAGCGATTGCCAGGGATTTCCTGCCTTCGATGGCCGCGCAGTTCCGCGACAAAGGTGTCGAGTTGCGTGGTTGCGAACGCACCCGGGCGATCATCGAGGCTGTAGCGGCCACCGAGGACGACTGGCACACCGAGTACCTGGCGCCGATCCTGTCGATCCGCGTGGTCGACGGACTGGAGCAGGCAATCGAACACATCAATCATTACGGCTCCCATCACACCGACTCGATCGTCAGCGAAAACCTCGCCGACACCCGCCGGTTCGTGGCGGAAGTCGACTCGGCCTCGGTGATGATCAACACGCCGACCTGCTTTGCCGATGGATTTGAATACGGATTGGGTGCCGAGATCGGCATTTCTACTGATAAGCTGCACGCCCGCGGCCCGGTGGGGCTCGAGGGGCTGACCTGCGAGAAGTACATCGTGGTCGGCGATGGCCAGTTGCGCGGCCAGGCGACGGTCTGACTTGACCGACCTCGACCTGACAGCGCCGCACACCGGCAGCGAGTCGCGCCCCCAACGCATTGGCGTGCTGGGCGGTACGTTCGACCCGGTGCACATCGGCCATTTGCGTGGCGCGCTGGAAGTTGTCGAAGCGCTGGCGCTGGACGAGTTGCGCCTGATGCCGAATGCGCGGCCGCCACATCGCGGTACGCCGCAGGTGTCGGCGCAGGATCGGCTGGCGATGGTCGAGTGCGCGGTGGCCGGATTGCCGCCGCTGGTGGTGGACGCCCGCGAATTGCAGCGGGACAAACCGTCCTGGACCATCGATACCCTGGAGTCGCTGCGCGCAGAGATGCCCGCCGAGACCCAGGTTTTTCTGCTTTTGGGCTGGGACGCATTTTGCGGCCTGCCCACTTGGCACCGCTGGGAAGAGTTGCTCCAGCATTGCCATATCCTGGTGCTACAGCGCCCGGACGCCGACAGCGAACCGCCGGATGCCTTGCGCAACCTGCTGGCAGCGCGTTCGGTGAGCGACCCGCTGGCCCTGAAAGGGCCGAGCGGACAGATTGCATTCGTCTGGCAGACACCGCTCGCGGTTTCCGCCACCCAGATCCGTCAACTGCTGGCCAGCGGTAAGTCGGTACGTTTCCTGGTGCCCGACGCGGTCCTGGCCTACATCGATGCGCACGGTCTGTACCGTGCGTCGAACTGAACAAGGCGTGCTTCACCGATACGGATCACCGTATCCCCAAGCCGCCGAATACATGAGCAAAACGAGTTACATATGACTGATAAAGATCTACCGAAAGTAAAGCGCAAAGGCACGTTCAAGAGCGCACCACTGCCGGAAGCCGTCAACACCAACGAGCCGCTCAAGGGCGACGAACTGGTCAAGATTGCCGTCGCCGCGCTGGAAGACGTCAAGGCCCAGGACATCCAGATCATCGATGTGCGCGACAAGCAGAGCATCACTGACTACATGATCATCGCCACCGGTACCTCCAATCGCCAGATCAACGCGATGCTCGACAAGGTCCGCGAGGAAGTGAAAAAGCAGGGCGCCAAGCCGCTGGGCGAAGAAGGCAAGGGCGACAGCGACTGGGTACTGCTCGACCTCGATCTGGTGATCGTGCACATGATGACCGCCTCGGCGCGTCAGTTCTACGACCTGGAGCGTCTGTGGGCCGGTGCCGAGCAAAGCCGTGCGGCCGATGCCAAGCATCACAGCCCGGAAAACACTCACGAGCATTTCACCAAGCTCAACAAAGACCAGTTCTAAGGGATTGCTGTGCGACTGCGCCTGATCGCCGTCGGTTCACGCATGCCCAAGTGGGTGGAAGAAGGCTGGCATGAATATGCCAAGCGTCTTCCGTCCGAGCTGGCGCTGGAACTGGTGGAAATTCCGCTCAATACCCGCGGCAAGAATGCCGACGTGGCCCGTTTCATCCGCCAGGAAGGCGAAGCCATGCTGGCCAAGGTCGGGCACAACGAGCGGATCGTCACGCTGGAGGTTCACGGCAAGCCGTGGAGCACCGAGCAACTGGCGGTTGAGCTCGATCGCTGGCGCCTGGATTCGCGCACGGTCAACTTCATGGTCGGCGGCCCGGAAGGGCTGGCACCGGAAGTCTGTGCCCGCGCTGACCAGCGCTGGTCGTTGTCGCCGCTGACCTTGCCGCACCCGCTGGTGCGGATCCTGATCGGCGAACAGTTGTACCGTGCCTGGACCGTGTTGTCCGGCCACCCTTACCACAAGTAAGCCTGCCCTCATGTCTCAGCCGATCCGCATCAAGGACCACGAAAAGGACGCCCGTCTGGTGCGCAGCCGTGTCGTGTTCGGTGCGATCGTGATCGTGGCGCTGATCTGTGTGTTGATCGCGCGTCTGTATTACCTGCAGGTGATCCAGTACGAGTACCACTCGACACTGTCGGAAAACAACCGCGTCCATGTGCAGCCGATTCCGCCGACGCGCGGGCTGATTTTCGACCGCAACGGCGTGGTCGTGGCCGACAACCGGCCGAGCTTCAGCCTGAGCATGACCCGCGAGCGCTCCGGCGACTGGCAACAGGTGCTCGACGTCATCGTCGAGGTGCTGGAGCTGACGCCCGAGGACCGGGTGATCTTCGAGAAACGCATGCGTCAGGGGCGCCGGCCGTTCGAGCCGGTGCCGATCCTGTTCGAGCTGACCGAAGAGCAGATCGCCCGCATCGCGGTGAACCAGTTCCGCCTGCCCGGGGTGGAGGTGGTCGCGCAACTGGTCCGTCACTACCCGCAGGGCGCGCATTTCGCGCACTCGGTGGGCTACATGGGGCGGATCAACGAGAAAGAGCTGAAGTCGCTGGATCCGGTCAACTACAGCGGCACCCACCATATCGGCAAGACTGGCATCGAGCGTTTCTACGAGCCGGAATTGCACGGTCAGGTCGGTTACGAGGAAGTCGAGACCAATGCCCGTGGCCGCGTATTACGGGTGCTCAAGCGCACCGATCCGATTCCCGGCAAGGACATCGTCCTCAGCCTCGACATCAAGTTGCAGGAAGCCGCCGAGGCCGCGCTGGGTGGGCGTCGTGGCGCGGTGGTGGCGCTTGATCCGAAAACCGGCGAAGTGCTGGCGATGGTCAGTCAGCCGAGTTTCGACCCGAACCTGTTCGTCACCGGCATCAGCTTCAAGGCCTACGCCGAGTTGCGTGATTCCATCGACCGGCCGCTGTTCAACCGCGTGCTGCGCGGTCTGTACCCGCCGGGCTCGACGATCAAACCGGCGGTAGCGATTGCCGGTCTCGACGCCGGCGTGGTCACGGCTTCCAGCCGGGTGTTCGACCCGGGCTATTACATGCTGCCCAACTACGACCACAAGTACCGCAACTGGAACCGCACCGGTGACGGCTTCGTCGACCTCGACACGGCGATCATGCGTTCCAATGACACCTACTTCTATGACCTGGCGCACAAGCTCGGCATCGATCGGCTGTCGACGTACATGAACAAGTTCGGCATCGGCCAGAAGGTCTCGCTGGACATGTTCGAAGAGTCCCCGGGCCTGATGCCGTCCCGCGAATGGAAACGGGCGACGCGCAAGCAGGCGTGGTTCCCCGGTGAGACCCTGATTCTCGGGATCGGCCAAGGCTATATGCAATCGACGCCGCTGCAATTGGCCCAGGCCACGGCGCTGGTGGCCAACAAAGGCATCTGGAATCGTCCGCACCTGGCCAAGTCCCTCGACGGGGTCAAGCCGGTGGATGAAAACCCGATGCCGAACATCGTCCTGCGCGACCCGTCCGACTGGAACAAGGTCAACCACGGCATGCAGCAGGTGATGCACGGTGCCCGTGGTACCGCGCGCAAAGCGGCGATCGGCGCGCAATATCGCATCGCCGGCAAGTCCGGTACCGCGCAGGTGGTGGCGATCAAGCAGGGCGAGAAATACGACCGCTCCAAGGTCCAGGAACGCCACCGCGACCACGCCCTGTTCGTCGGCTTCGCCCCGGCCGATGATCCGAAAATCGTCGTGTCGGTGATGGTCGAGAACGGTGAGTCCGGTTCCGGCGTTGCCGCGCCGGTGGTGCGCCAGGTCATGGATGCCTGGTTGCTCGACCAGGACGGCCACCTGAAAGCCGAGTACGCCAGCCCAATCACTGCGGAGGCCCCGGCCCGTGATGAATAATTTCGATCGCATGCTCTCCAGCGAGGATGTGATGCGTCGCCGCGCGACGTTGCTGCAAAGACTGCATATCGATGGCCCGCTGTTGATCCTGTTGCTGATCCTCGCCGCCGGCAGCCTGTTCGTGCTGTATTCGGCCAGCGGCAAGAGCTGGGATCTGCTCGGCAAGCAGGCCACATCCTTCGGCATCGGCCTGGTGGCGATGATTGTCATCGCCCAGTTCGAGCCGCGTTTCATGGCCCGCTGGGTGCCGCTCGGTTACGTGATCGGCGTGGTCTTGCTGATTGTCGTCGACATCATGGGCCACAACGCCATGGGCGCCACGCGCTGGATCAACATCCCCGGGGTGATCCGCTTCCAGCCCTCGGAATTCATGAAGATCCTGATGCCGGCGACCATCGCCTGGTATCTGTCCAAACGCACCTTGCCGCCGCAGCTCAAGCACGTCGGCATCAGCCTGATGCTGATTGGCGTGCCGTTCATTCTGATCGTGCGCCAGCCCGATCTCGGTACCTCGTTGCTGATTCTCGCCGGTGGCGCCTTCGTGCTGTTCATGGGCGGCCTGCGCTGGCGCTGGATTCTCAGCGTACTGGCGGCGGCGGTGCCGGTGTCGGTGGCGATGTGGTTCTTCGTCATGCATGACTATCAGAAGCAACGGGTCCTGACCTTTCTCGACCCGGAAAGCGATCCACTCGGTACCGGCTGGAACATCATCCAGTCGAAAGCCGCGATCGGTTCCGGTGGCGTATTCGGTAAAGGCTGGCTGCTCGGCACCCAGTCACACCTGGACTTTCTCCCGGAAAGCCACACCGACTTCATCATTGCTGTGCTTGGTGAAGAGTTCGGTCTGGTGGGGATTTGCGCGCTGCTGCTGATCTATCTGTTGTTGATCGGGCGCGGGCTGGTGATCACCGCGCAAGCGCAAACGCTGTTCGGTAAATTGCTCGCCGGCGCGTTGACCATGACTTTTTTTGTTTACGTTTTCGTCAACATCGGTATGGTCAGTGGCCTGTTGCCGGTCGTGGGGGTGCCGTTGCCGTTCATTAGCTACGGAGGAACTTCGCTGGTGACGCTGCTGTCAGCGTTTGGGGTTTTGATGTCGATCCATACCCATCGCAAGTGGATCGCACAGGTTTGAATAAGGTGAAGAGTGCAATGCAAGTAATGCGTGGCTGGGCGACTCGATGCGCGCCGCTGGTTGGCCTGATGGGCCTGCTGGGGAGCGTGCAGGAAGCGCTGGCCGGCGACTATGAAGGCTCGCCGCAGGTGGCCGAATTCGTCGGCGAAATGACCCGCGACTACGGTTTCGCCGGTGAACAACTGATGGGTGTGTTCCGCGAGGCGCAACGCAAGCAGTCGATTCTCGACGCCATCTCCAAACCCGCCGAACGGGTCAAGCAGTGGAATGAATATCGCCCGATGTTCATCACTGACGCGCGCATCGCCCGGGGTGTCGATTTCTGGCGTCAGCACGAGGCGACCCTGGCCCGTGCCGAGCAGGAATACGGCGTGCCGGCACAGGTCATCGTGTCGATCATCGGCGTCGAGACCTTTTTCGGACGTAATACCGGCAATTTCCGCGTGATCGATGCTTTATCGACCCTCGGCTTCGACTATCCTCCCCGTGCCGAATTTTTCCGCAAGGAACTGCGTGAGTTCCTGCTGCTGGCCCGTGAAGAGCAGGTCGACCCGCTGACCCTGAAAGGCTCGTACGCCGGGGCCATGGGCCTGCCGCAGTTCATGCCGAGCAGCTTTCGCGCCTACGCGGTGGACTTCGACGGTGATGGCCACATCAATATCTGGAACAACCCGGACGATGCCATTGGCAGCGTCGCCAGCTATTTCAAGCGTCATGGCTGGGTTGCCGGCGAGCCGGTGGTCAGCCGCGCCGATGTGCGCGGCGAGCAGGTCGATGAAGGCCTGACCACCGGTATCGAACCGGTGAAGACGGTCGCAGAGTTGCGGGCGCTGGGCTGGTCAAGTCATGATGCGCTGCGCGATGATATGCCGGTTACCGCATTTCGCCTCGAAGGCGACAACGGCCCTGAATACTGGATGGGCCTGCAGAATTTCTACGCGATCACGCGTTATAACCGCAGCGTGATGTACGCCATGGCCGTACATCAACTGTCTGAACAGCTGGTACAAGCACGGGGCGTCAAGTAATGCAGGCATTGCCTAACAATAAACCCCTGAAGCTGGTGGCTTTCGCTGCGTTGGCAGTCCTGGTCGCCAGTTGCACGACCAGCCGTACGCCGACGCAGAAGACCCCGTCCACCGCTGTCCGCGCCCAACCGGGCCTGGACATCAACCGCGCGCACAAAGACGGCGCGCCGTGGTGGGATGTCGATGTTTCGCGCATCCCGGATGCGACGCCGACCCTGCACACCGGCCCGTACAAGGCCAATCCGTACACCGTGCTGGGCAAGACCTATTTTCCGTTACAGGAATCCAAGACCTACGTGGCTTCGGGCACGGCGTCCTGGTACGGCACCAAGTTCCATGGCCAGAACACCGCCAACGGCGAAGTGTATGACCTGTACGGCATGAGTGCCGCGCACAAGACCTTGCCGCTGCCAAGTTACGTTCGGGTGACCAACCTGGACAACAACAAGACCGTGATCCTGCGCGTCAACGACCGTGGGCCGTTCTACTCCGATCGCATCATCGACTTGTCCTACGCAGCGGCGAAGAAACTCGGCTATGCCGAAACCGGCACCGCGCGGGTCAAGGTCGAAGGCATCGATCCGCAGCAGTGGTGGGCGGCCAAGGGCCGTCCGGCGCCGCTGATGCTCAACGAGCCGCAAGTGGCGCAGAATAGCGCGCCAGTGATTACGGCTTCGGCCGGCACCGTCGAGCAATGGACACCGCCGCCGCAGCAACACGCCGCGGCCGTGGTGCCCGTGCAGATCGATGCAAAAAAAAACGCTTCTGCACCAGCGTCTGGCCAGTATCTGCAGGTGGGCGCGTTCGCCAACCCGGACGCTGCCGAACTGCTGAGGTCGAAGCTCAGCGGGATGGTGAGCGCGCCAGTGTTCATCAGCTCGATCGTGCGCAATCAGCAGACCCTGCACCGGGTACGCCTGGGGCCGATCGGCTCGCCGGGTGAAATCGCCCAGGTGCAGAACAGTGTGCGTCTGGCCAATCTGGGTTCGCCCAGCGTGGTCACCGAGTAACACGTAGACCTTGATTGACGGTTCACTTGCGGTATTCGGGGGGTGAACCAGGTTGTTGGCTCGTCGAAGAACAAAAGCCCGGCAAGGGTGACTGGAGTGAGCAACTGAACACGCGATGGCTCGTCAGAAAGCCATCTGATTAAATTTTGTCCGCAAGGACAGTTTCCATTAGCGATTTCGAGAGACGGATGAACATCACCACCTTTGCCAAACGCCTGTGTCTGCTAGTCCCGCTGCTCCTCTCGCCAGCCGCCTTTGCGGCCGAGATGATGCCGTCGCCACCACAACTGGCCGCCAAGGCCTACGTTCTGATGGATGCCAGCAGCGGCAACGTGCTGGTCGAAAACAACGGCGACCAGCGTCTGCCACCGGCCAGCCTGACCAAGCTGATGACCGCGTACATCGCGACCCTGGAAATCCGTCGCGGTCAGATCGGTGAAAACGACCCGGTGACCGTCAGCGAAAACGCCTGGCGCACCGGCGGTTCGCGGATGTTCATCAAGGTCGGCTCGCAAGTGACTGTCAGCGACCTGCTGCACGGCATCATCATCCAGTCCGGTAACGACGCCAGCGTCGCCCTGGCCGAGCACATCGCCGGCAGCGAAGACGCGTTCGCCGACCTGATGAACAAGACCGTCACCGAACTGGGCATGACCAATACCCACTTCATGAACCCGACCGGTCTGCCGAACCCTGAGCACTATTCGTCCGCTCACGACATGGCGATCCTCGCTCGCGCGATCATCCACGAAGACCCGGCTCACTATGCGATCTACTCGCAGAAAGAGTTCTTCTGGAACGGCATCAAGCAGCCTAACCGCAACCTGCTGCTGTGGCGCGACAAGACCGTTGACGGTCTGAAAACCGGCCACACCGACGAAGCCGGCTACTGCATGGTGTCCTCAGCGGTACGTGACGGCCAGCGCCTGATCGCTGTGGTGTTCGGCACCAACAGCGAAGTGGCCCGTGCCGCAGAAACCCAGAAGCTGTTGACCTACGGTTTCCGCTTCTTCGAAACCCAGACCTTCTACCAGAAGGGCACTGAACTGGCGCAGGCGCCGGTATGGAAAGGCACCACCAGCCAGGTCAAGGCCGGCCTGGCGCAAGACCTGACCATGACTCTGCCGAAAGGCCAGCTGAAGAAACTCGCAGCCAGCATGACCATGAACCCGCAACTGGTTGCGCCAATCGCCAAGGGCGACGTGATCGGTAAAGTCGAAGTCAAACTGGAAGACAAGGTAGTGCACAGCGCCGACCTGATCGCTCTGGATGGCGTCGAGGAGGGTGGTATCTTCCGCCGCATGTGGGATAGCATCCGTCTATTCTTCTACGGCTTGTTCAACTGATTTTGTGTTGACCTGCATGGCCCCGCCCCGATCCGGTGCGGGGCCATGTGCGTTACCACGGCTTAAGAGGCCGTTACGCCATGACCGATAACGAAGTAAAGGCGCCAAAGATCGAATTTCCTGTCACGGATTATCCCGTCAAGGTGATCAGCGATACGGGCGTCGGCCGCAAAGACCAGATCATCGAGATCGTGAAGAAACACGCGACCATCAATGACGAGCGCATCGACGAGCGTCAGAGCAGCACCGGCAAGTACACCACCATCCAGCTGCACATCGTCGCCACCGATCAGGATCAGCTGTACAACATCAACAGCGAACTGCGGGCGACCGGCTTCGTGCACATGGTGTTGTGATGCGCGGCACGCTGGGCTTTCGCGAGCTGGGCCAGATGGCTTACGAGCCGGTCTGGCATGCCATGCAACGTTTCACCAATGAGCGCGGGACTGCTGCCGACGACGAAATCTGGCTCGTCGAACACCCGCCGGTGTTCACTCAGGGCCAGGCCGGCAAGGCAGAACACCTGTTGCTGCCGGGAGATATTCCGGTGGTGCAGGTCGATCGTGGCGGCCAAGTGACTTATCATGGCCCCGGGCAACTGGTGGCCTATCTGTTACTGGATGTGCGCAAGCTGGGTTTCGGCGTGCGCGATCTGGTCAGCCGCATGGAAGCCTGCCTGATCGAACTGCTGGCCAGCTACGGCGTTACCGCCGCCGCCAAGCCAGATGCTCCCGGCGTGTATGTCGATGGAGCGAAAATCGCTTCTCTGGGTTTGCGCATTCGCCACGGTTGTTCCTTTCATGGCCTGGCCCTGAACGTGGATATGAACCTGGAACCGTTTCGACGGATTAATCCCTGCGGCTACGCCGGGCTGGCCATGACCCAGCTGAGCGATCACGCAGGATCGATTGAATTTGCCGAGGTAAGTGCCCGGCTGCGCGCGCAGCTCGTCAAACACCTCGACTATGCTGAGCAGACGACCCTCACGGGCGGAATCGACTGATATGACTACTGATGCAGTGCAAACCATGATCCCGACGCTCGACGTGACCGAGCGCCCGGCCCCGCGTCCCAAGGTTGAAGCCGGCGTCAAGCTGCGCGGCGCCGAGAAGGTTGCACGCATCCCGGTCAAGATCATCCCGACCACCGAACTGCCGAAGAAACCCGACTGGATCCGCGTGCGCATCCCGGTTTCGCCGGAAGTCGACCGCATCAAGAGCCTGCTGCGCAAGCACAAGCTGCACAGTGTCTGCGAAGAAGCGTCCTGCCCGAACCTCGGCGAATGCTTCTCCGGCGGCACCGCAACCTTCATGATCATGGGCGACATCTGCACCCGCCGCTGCCCGTTCTGCGACGTTGGCCACGGTCGTCCGAAGCCACTGGACGTCAACGAGCCGGAAAGCCTGGCTATCGCCATCGCCGACCTCAAGCTCAAATACGTGGTGATCACTTCGGTGGACCGCGACGACCTGCGTGACGGCGGTGCCCAGCACTTTGCCGACTGCATCCGCGAAATCCGCAAACTGTCGCCGAACGTTCAGCTCGAGACCCTGGTCCCGGACTACCGTGGGCGTATGGACATCGCCCTGGAAATCACCGCCGCCGAGCCGCCGGATGTGTTCAACCACAACCTGGAAACCGTGCCGCGCCTGTACAAGGCTGCGCGTCCGGGCTCGGATTACCAGTGGTCGCTGACCCTGCTGCAACGCTTCAAGCAGATGATGCCGCACATTCCGACCAAGTCCGGCCTGATGCTGGGCCTGGGCGAGACCGACGAGGAAGTCATCGAAGTCATGAAGCGCATGCGCGAACACGACATCGACATGCTGACTCTCGGCCAGTACCTGCAACCGTCGCGCAGTCACTTGCCGGTGCAGCGTTTCGTGCACCCGGACACCTTCGCCTGGTTCGCCGAAGAAGGTTACAAGATGGGCTTCAAGAACGTTGCTTCCGGTCCATTGGTACGCTCCTCGTACCACGCCGACGAGCAGGCGAAGCTGGTCAAGGCCGAGCTGCTGGGTTCCTGATTCACTGCTGATGTAAAAATGCCCGCCGAGGACGGTTCCTCGGCGGGCATTTTTTTGCCTGAGACAAGGGGCTTTTGTTTGTCTCTTCAGCTGACTACTGTGTGTGCATGACTTTACCGCTGGAGCCCAAGGATGACCGTTCGACCGAGCCACACCCTGATTGCCCACCGAGCCGTACCGGCGCTGCCCTCCGAAGGGACGATCGGCGTCATCGCGCCTGCCGGCCCCGGCGCCCTCGACACTGAAAAAGCGCTGCAATGGATGCGCGCGCGCGGCTATGGGCTGAAGGTGTTTCCGGGTGTCTATGAGAAGGACGGCTATCTGGCTGGCAGTGACGACGTACGCCTGCGCGATCTGCATGCAGCGTTCGCTGATCCCGAAGTCGACGCGATCATTTGCCTGCGCGGCGGCTACGGCACGCCGCGTCTGCTCGACCGAATCGATTACGACCTGCTCAGCCGTCACGCCAAACCCTTTGTCGGCTATAGCGACATTACTGCGCTCCACCTGGCCATCAGTCGCTACGCCGGGTTTGTGACCTTTCACGGGCCGCTGCTCAATGCCGACCTGCTGGGCGACAAAGAGCCGCCGACCGTCACTTCATTCTTCGCCATGCTGCGCGGGCAATTGAAAGCGGGCAGTGTGCTCAGCCATCCGGCGGCTTATCCGTTATCAACCGTCGAACCGGGCATCGCTCACGGGCGTTTGCTCGGCGGCAACCTGGCGATGATTGCTGCAACCCTCGGCACGCCCTACGAGATTGATGTCGAAGGGGTGATTCTGTTCATCGAGGACATCAACGAGCCGCTGTATCGCATTGATCGGCTGCTGACCCAGATGCGTCTGGCCGGCAAGCTGGCCCGACTGCGCGGTGTGCTGGTCGGTGATATCGCCGGAGTGGAGGTCGACGCGCTGAATCGCTTGCTCAAGCAAACCTTTGAGTCGTTGCGGATTCCGGTGTTGTCGGGTTGGCGCAGTGGCCATTGCGACCCGAACCTGACACTGCCGTTGGGCGCGCTGGTGCGGCTGGATGCGGGGAAACAGGAGTTGCTGCTGGAGCAGGATGTGGTCATCAAGGCTGAAACGGTTATTGCCTGACAGTCAGTCTTCGCGAGCAGGCTCGCTCCCACATTGGAATACGCTCAACTGTGGGAGCGAGCCTGCTCGCGAAAGCGATATCCGCCATACGGCAGTCTTTCTATTGGGTGCGCAGGCTCTCAAGCAACTTGTGCGTCGGATACCCATCCGCCGGCCAGCCCAGCGCCTGCTGGGCACTGCGAATCGCTTTGCGCGTATTGGCGCCGATAATCCCGTCCGCTGTGCCGGCGTCATAATTACGCGCGCTCAATAGCGTTTGCAGTTCGATGCGCTCAGTACGGCTCAGCGGCAGATCATCTTTCGGCCAGTTGCCGTTGATCAGGCCCGCGCCTTCGAAACGCTCGGACAACAGGCTCACCGCCAGCGCATACGACGACGAATTGTTGTACTTGAGAATCGCCCGGAAGTTATCGAGGATCAGAAACGCCGGGCCACGATACCCGGCCGGCAACAGCAGGGCGGCGGACAGTTGTTCGGAGCCGGCTGGCACCTGCGCGCCATTGGGCAGGTTCACGCCCAGTTGCCGCCATTCGGCGACGCTTTTGCGAATCGCGCCATCGGCCAGCGTGTAGTTGAAACCGCTCGGCAATTGCACTTCAAAACCCCACGGCTGGCCGCGTTGCCAGCCCGAGCTTTGCAGATAATGCGCGGTCGAGGCGAGCGCATCGGCCGGGCTGCCCCAGATGTCGCGGCGACCGTCACCGTCAAAATCCACGGCGTGGGTGTTGTAAGTGGTCGGAATGAACTGGGTCTGGCCCATCGCGCCGGCCCAGGAACCGAGCATTTTCTCCGGGGTGATATCGCCCTGTTGCAGAATCTGCAGGGCGGCGATCAATTGTGCGTGAGCAAAGCCCGGACGACGGCCTTCGTAGGCGAGGGTGGCCAGCGAGTTGATCACCGACTTGCTGCCCTGGAACTGGCCGAAATTGCTCTCCATGCCCCACACCGACACCAGCGCCTGGCGATCGACGCCATAACGCTGCTCGATGCTCTGCAGAATGTCGGCGTACTGGTTGATCAGCGCCTGGCCCTTGCGTACGCGCAGCGGCGACAGCGCACCGTCGAGGTATTCCCACACCGGGCGGGAAAACTCCGGCTGACTGCGATCGGCGCGGATCACGCTGGCGTCGAAGCTGACATTGGCAAATGCCTGATCGAACAGCTCGGGACGAATCCCGGCGGCGAGGGCGTCCTTGCGAAAACCTGCCTGCCATTCGGCGAAGGTCTGGGTCGGTTGAATATCGAGCGGATCGGCGGACGGCACTACCGGCGGAATGATCGCTGGGGCCGTGGTAACCGGGGCGGCTTGAAGCGGTTGTGCATCGGCGGCGGTGGGTTTTTCCGCGCAGGCGACAAGCAGGATGAAGCTGGAGGCAGCGATCAATTGGCGCACGGGCCAACGACGGGAAAGACTTGGGGGCATGCACAGTTCCAGGGGAAACGAATCAGGTGCAGACCTTAACATGAGCGAGGGGTAGTGCGCTTCAGGCAGCCAGAAAGTAAAAAGCCTCCCGGTTGTCAGACCGGAAGGCTTCGCGGCGGTAGCTGCCTTTGCCCTTGGCTGGCCGTTCCTGGCGGCTGCGGAACAAGGGCTGGGCGACGATGGATTTGGCCTTGTTGGGGCCATGCTTTGCTGGCTTTTTGCTCATGAGGGTTCTCTCGGTGTGGTGGGTTTCGCGTTGCGGATAATCTGCTCATGCTAAAGAAAAGTCAAAAGATCGCAGCCTCTGGCAGCTCCTGCAGGGGGAATACATTCCAAATGTAGGAGCTGCCGAAGGCTGCGATCTTTTGATCTTATTCGGCAGGCAAAGACAGGCGTTGGCCTGCCATCAATAGAGCCAAGCGACTCAAGCTCATCCACGGCGATCCCGCCGCCTGACCCTTGATCTGCGCGTCGATACGCTGCGCTTCGAGCAGCAACTGCGCCCAGCGTTGCGCCGAGTAGCGTTGCAGTGCCTTGCTCATCAGCGGCTTGCGCTTGTCCCAGACCGGCGGTTTCGACTGGCTGAAGCACTTGTCCAGTGGCGTGCCCTGGCTGTATTGCAGGGAAATGTTGGCCAGCAGGCGCAACTCCCGCGCCAGTGCCCAGAGGATCACCGGCGGTTCGACGCCTTCGCCGCGCAAACCTTCGAGCATGCGCAAGGCGTGGGCCGGTTCGCCGTTGAGCACCGCGTCGGTCAGGCCGAACACGTCAAACCGCGCACTATCGGCCACGGCGGCTTGAACGGTTTCGACGGTGATCTGCCCACCTTCGGCCATCAACTTGAGCTTTTCGATTTCCTGGGCAGCGGCGAGCAGGTTGCCTTCGACACGCGCGGCAATCAATTCGACCGCATCCTGGCTGGCCGATAGACCGGCCTGGGACAGGCGCTGACGAATCCAGCTCGGCAGCTGATTGGCATCCACCGGCCAGATCTGCACGAACTGGGTTTGTTGGCCTTCGACCAGCGCCTTGCCCCACTTGGTTTTCTGCGCGCTGCCATCGAGCTTCGGCAAGCTGATCAGCAGGACAGTGTCTTCAGCAGGGCGTGAGCAGTATTCGATCAGCGCGGCGGCGCCTCTGTCGCCAGGCTTGCCCGACGGCAGGCGCAGCTCCAGCAGGCGTTTTTCAGCGAACAGCGACATGCTCGCGCCGGCCTGCAGCAACGTACCCCAATCGAAATTGGCGTCGGCGGCGAAGACTTGGCGTTCGTCGAAACCTTGCTGGCGGGCAGCGGTGCGGATGGCGTCGGCGGCTTCCTGACACAGCAGCGGGTCATCGCCGCTGATGATGTAGACCGGCGCGAGTGCGCCTTGCAGGTGTTTGCCGAGTTGCGCGGGAGCGAGCTTCATAAGAAAGGGCGAACGGGGCGCCTGGGCGCCCCGGCCGTCTTACTGCTGCGGGATTTCGAGCGGCGACTGACGCGGAGTTTCCGCCTCAGCCTTCTGTGCCGCTTCCAGCGCATCGGCTTCAGCCTTGGCGCGGTCGTTGGCGGTTTGCTGCAGTTGCTGCAACTGGCCCGGGGTCAGCTGCGACAGGCGCAGCATCATGCGCTGAACCAGTTCACGACGGGTCTCGCGACGGGCGTCACTGGCTTCCTGATCGGAGCCGACAAGGTTGTTGCCGTCATGAATGAACACCTTCTGCACTTCAAGCTTGTCGCTGATCAGTGACAGATTGTTCTCGCCGCGGATGTCGTAGCTCAGCACGGTACTGACCTGATACTCGCCTGTGCGACCGGCGCCGGCATAGCTGAGAATGCGCTGGTTTTCCTGCTCGTCAGCCAGGTACAACTTGTATGGCGCGCCGGTGTAGACCTTGACGCCGCTGGACTCCAGCACCTGGCGCAATTGAGTCACGGTTTCGCCGTAAGCGTTGCGCGCGCTCAGGTCGATTTCCTTGATCGACAGTTCGTTGGTGCCGGTACCACGCAACTGGAAACCGCAGGCGCTCAGCAGAACGGCGAGGCCCATCACCAGCAGATTGCGTTTGATCATTGTGTTGCTCCCCTTGAAACCAGGTGAGCCGACTCTGCGGCCCGAAAGGTTTTACTGGCTGCCAGGCGAGCCTGGCAGCCGATCCAATTTAGCTGGCGACGATGTTGACCAGTTTGCCCGGTACCACAATCACTTTGCGAATGGTCAGGCCGTCGACGAAACGCAGCACGTTTTCGTTGATGCGTGCAGCGGCTTCGATTTCTTCGCGGGTGGCGCTGGCCGGCATTTCGATCTGCCCGCGCAGCTTGCCGTTGACCTGAATCACCAGGGTCAGGTTGTCCTGCACCAAGGCACTTTCGTCCACGGCCGGCCAGCCTGCATCGATCACCGCATCGGCGTGACCCAACTGCTTCCACAGTTCGTGGCTGATGTGCGGGGTGATCGGTGCCAGCAGCAGGGTCACCGCTTCCAGGCCTTCGTGCAGCAGCGCGCGGTCCTGATCGGTGCCTTGGGCGGTTTTTTCCAGCACGTTCATCAGCGTCATCACCTGAGCGATGGCGGTGTTGAATTTGTGGTTCTGGCCGACGTCATGACTGGCCTGCTTGATCGCCAGGTGAATCGCACGACGCACGGTTTTCTGCTCGTCGTTCAGGGCGGCGATATCCAGTTTGCCCGGCAGGCCCTGGGTGACGTGGGCTTGCGCCAGACGCCAGACGCGCTTGAGGAAACGGTGCGATCCTTCAACGCCGGAGTCGGACCATTCGGCGCTCATGTCAGGCGGCGAGGCGAACATCATGAACAGACGGCAGGTGTCGGCACCGAACTGGTCGATCATCGACTGCGGGTCGACGCCGTTGTTCTTCGACTTGGCCATCTTCTCGGTACCGCCGATTTCCACCGGCAGGCCGTCGGATTTCAGCTTGGCGCTGATGACCTTGGCTTTGCTGTCACGCTCCAGTTCCACGTCCGCCGGGTTGAACCAGGTATAGGCACCATTGGCTTCGCGACGATAGTAAGTCTCGGCGATCACCATGCCCTGGGTCAGCAGGTTCTTGAACGGCTCGTTGGAGCTGACCAGACCTTCGTCGCGCATCAACTTGTGGAAGAAGCGCGCGTAGAGCAGGTGCAGAATGGCGTGTTCGATACCGCCGATGTACTGATCCACCGGCAGCCAGTGGTCGGCGGCGGATTTTTCCACCAGGCCACCTTCAAAGTGGGGCGAGGCGTAGCGGGCGTAGTACCACGACGACTCGACAAAGGTGTCCATGGTGTCGGTTTCGCGCTTGGCCGGCGCGCCGCATTTCGGGCAACTGCACTCGTAGAACTCGGGCATGCGCGCCAGCGGCGAACCGGCGCCGTCCGGCACCACGTCTTCCGGCAGAACGACAGGCAGTTGATCTTCCGGCACCGGCACGTCGCCGCACGCGGCGCAGTGGATGATCGGGATCGGGCAGCCCCAGTAGCGCTGGCGGCTGATGCCCCAGTCGCGCAGGCGGAACTGGGTGCGCGAGGCGCCTAGTTCTTTCTTGATCAGGGCGACTTCCATGGCGTCGAACGCGCCGGCGAAGTCGAGGCCGTCGAACTCACCGGAGTTGATCAGTGTGCCGTGCTCGCCGTAGGCGTCCTGCCACGGCGCCGGGTTGCTGTCGCCGGAGCTGGTGCGCACCACCGATTTCACCGGCAGGTTGTACTTGTGAGCGAATTCGAAATCGCGCTCGTCGTGCGCCGGAACCGCCATGACCGCGCCGTCGCCGTAGTGCATCAGCACGTAGTTGGCGACCCACACCGGCAGCTTCTCGCCGGTCAGCGGGTGCTCGACGAACAGCCCGGTCGGCAGGCCTTTCTTTTCCTGAGTGGCGACATCGGCTTCAGCGACGCTGCCGCCCTTGCATTCAGCGATGAACGCTTGCAGCTCGGGATTGTTCTGCGCGGCCAGGGTGGCCAGCGGGTGCTCGGCAGCTACGGCGACATAGGTCGCGCCCATCAGGGTGTCCGGACGGGTGGTGAAGACTTTCAGGGTGCCGGCTTCGCCGATCGAATCGACGTTGTACGGGAACTGCACTTCCATGCCACGGGACTTGCCGATCCAGTTGCGCTGCATGGTCTTGACCTGTTCCGGCCAGCCAGTCAGTTCGTCGAGGCTTTCCAGCAGCTCGTCGGCGTAAGCGGTGATCTTGAAGTAGTACATCGGGATTTCGCGCTTTTCGATCAGCGCGCCGGAACGCCAGCCACGGCCGTCAATGACCTGCTCGTTGGCCAGTACGGTCTGGTCGACCGGGTCCCAGTTCACGGTGCCGTTCTTACGGTAGATCACGCCTTTTTCGAACAGGCGGGTGAACAGCCATTGTTCCCAGCGGTAGTAGTCCGGCTTGCAGGTGGTCACTTCACGGGACCAGTCCACCGCGAGGCCGAGGCTGCGCAGCTGCGACTTCATGTAGGCGATGTTCTCGTAGGTCCACTTGGCGGGCGCTACGTTGTTTTTCATTGCGGCGTTTTCCGCCGGCATGCCGAACGCATCCCAACCCATTGGCTGCAGCACATTCTTGCCCTGCATGCGCTGGTAGCGCGAGATCACGTCGCCGATGGTGTAGTTGCGCACGTGGCCCATGTGCAGCTTGCCGCTGGGGTAAGGGAACATCGACAGGCAGTAGTAGGTTTCCTTGCCTGGCTGTTCACTGACTTCAAAGGACTTTTGCTCATCCCAGAACGACTGGGCGGCGGCTTCGATCTCACGTGGCTGATATTGTTCGTGCATGGCTACTTTTGTACTGGATAGGGGTGGCCTAATCCTCTTCGACGGCGGCATCCGGGATGGCCCGGGTGCGCTGGAAGTGGAATGACAGGAAGCGCCGTAGCATACATGACCGCGCTTGGCCGAGGGAAACCCTGATTACAGCTGTTTGCCAGACCTTTTGGGCGACGAGGGCCGTTGGTCGCGGCGTGTAGCCGGTTCGTGCAGCGAAGCTAAGCTCTAACTGGGGAGTGAGTCTTATCTTCAATGAGGTGAGGGATGGTGGAGCAACGGAAAAAAAACGTAACGAAACCCGAGTTGTACGAAAGGTTGATCGATCGTCTGGGCATGGCGCTGGACGCCGTGAAAACCGCCGACCGGCTGCGCGACGAGCGCCCCCTGGAACTGGAATTGCGTGGCTTGAGCCCCGCCGAGTTCAAACTGGTCAAGGCCTATCTGGATCGCAGTGAACGTGAAACGCAGGGATGCCTGTCTCAAGCAGTGAAGCAACTCGATGCAGCACATTCGGCCAAGGTCATCTGGCTCAAGGACAAGGCGCCGCGCAGAGACACCGGCAAGGTGCGTTCTGTGCAGGCCAAGTAAGCGCATGGCAGGTCATGAAACGGATCTTTTGCAACAGGATCCCGCCTATTGGTTGTAACTCGTAATCAACACTCTTAGGCTTCGGGCATCTTTGGAGATGCCCGATGCCCTTTCGATATTTCATCAAACAACTTTTACTGCCGCCCGGCATTCTTTTGCTGCTGTTGCTGGCCGCCTGGTGGCTGCGCCGCTCGCGGCCGCGATTGGCTGGCGTGTGTTTTGCCGTTGGTTTTGGTGGCCTGCTGCTGATGAGCCTGCCGGTGGTGGTGCAGTGGAGCGCCAAGGCGCTGGAACGTGAGCCGCCGCTGGCGCGGTCAGAATGGACGACCCTGGCGCAACGTGCCGATGCGATTGTGGTGCTGGGCTCGGGTCGCGAGCGCGGAGACATCGCCTGGGGCGAAGACCAGCCGACCGGCATCGGTCTTGAGCGTCAGCGTTACGCGGCGCGCCTGGCCAAGGCCTCGGGCCTGCCGATTCTGACCAGCGGCGGCCTGCACTACGGCACGCCGCCGACCGAAGCGAAATTGATGGCAGATTCGTTGCGCGATGATTTCGACGTAACGGTGCGCTGGCAGGAAGGCGAGAGCCGCACCACATGGGAGAACGCGAAGATGACGGCCGATATTCTCTTGCCGCAGGGGATCAAGCGGGTTGTCGTGGTGACGCAGGCGTGGCACATGCCGCGTGCGGTGTGGAGCTTTGAACAGGCGGGATTCGAAGTGGTGCCGGCGCCGGTGGGTTTCCTCGGTACCGATAATGCCCGGCCGTTCGGCGGCTGGCTGCCGGAGTTCAAGTCGATCTGGCAGAGCGGGCAGTTGCTCAATGAGGCGGTGGGGCAGGTGGGGTATTCGCTGTTTTACCGCTGAAGATCATCGTGGCGAGGGGATTTATCCCCGATGGGGCGCGTAGCGGCCCCTCTCTTACCTTCAGAAGAGGGGACTGCTGCGCACTCCAGCGGGGATAAATCCCCTCGCCACATTTCTCAGAGGGTTTTTGACATCCGATTGGCCATCAGCGCCCAGCCAAACAGCAGCAGGCACAACACGATCAGCGGCCACGAGCGCCATTGCAGATACGGTGTCAGGTCGTGCATCGGCACCACTTCGCCATACAACACGCCTTGTTCGAACTGTGGAATCTGCTCGGTGATCTGCCCGAACGGGTTGATCAGGCCGGTGACGCCGTTGTTGGTGGCGCGGATCATCCAGCGTCCGGCCTCCAGCGCGCGCATCTGCGCCATCTGCAGGTGTTGCAGTGGGCCGATCGAAGTGCCGAACCAGGTGTCGTTGCTGATCGTCAGCAGCAGATCGCTGCGTGCCGACAGGCCGGCGGCAAATTCCGGATAGACCACTTCGTAGCAGATAAACGGTGCGATCTGGTAACCCTTGGCTTGCAAGAGCGCTTGATCCGACGGGCCGCGCGCGAAGTCCGACATCGGCAGGTCGAAGAACGCGATCAAGCCGCGCAACACATCCTGCAACGGCACGTACTCGCCGAACGGCACCAGTTTCTGCTTCAAGTAAGTGCCATCGCCCTCGCCGACCACAGTGATACCGTTGAAGAAGCGCCGCTCGTGATGCACGGTCTGGCGGATCGGCACACCGGTGATCAACGCCGATTTACGCTCGGCGGCGAAGTTGCCCATCATCGTCAGGTAACCCTCGGCGGACTCCTTCAATACCGGCACGGCGGTCTCGGGCCAGATCAGCAGATCGACTGGTTTGGAGCGGAAACTCAGATCACGGTACAGCGCCAGTTGCGCGTTGAGTTCGGCCGGGTCCCATTTCATGCTTTGCGCGACATTGCCCTGAATTGCGGCGACCGTCAGCGGTGCGCCGGACGGGCTGGTCCATGCGTGGCCCTTGAGGGCAATGCCCGCCACCCAAGGCCCCGCCAGCAGTACCACACCGGCCGCGACAAAACCTTTGCGGCGTGCCTGCAACAAGCGCGGAGCGTTGTAGATCAGCGCTGCTGTAAGTGCCAGAACAAACGACACCAGCCACATACCGCCCACCGGCGCGAGTCCGGCCAGCGGACCGTCGAGCTGGCTATAGCCGGAATAAAGCCATGGGAAACCGGTAAGGAACCAGCCACGAAACGCTTCCTGGCCGACCCACAACGCCGCAAAGGCCAAGGCATCCGCCAGCGGTGCTTCGTTACGTCGCAACCAGCGCGCCCACAGCCAGGCGGGCAGGGCGAAGAACCAGGCAATCGCCGCGGTGAACAGCAGCATCAGGAATCCGGCGAGCAACACCGAAGCGCCGCCGAAATGATGAATGCTGTAATAGATCCAACTGGTGCCGGCGCCGAACAGGCCAAAGCCGAAGCACCAGCCACGGCCCAGTGCCTGACGCGGACTCAACTCACGCAAACCGGCATAGAACAGACCGACCGCCAGCAATGCCAGCGGCCAGATGTTGAAAGGTGCGAGAGCGAATGTGGTGATTGCACCGGCCGCCACGGCCAGCAGGTTACCGGGCCAGCCGGGGCGGGTTGTCCAGCGCATTTCAGTCCTTAGAATTAACGAGCGATAGGCGTCAGTCGCAGCAAATGAATCCGACGGCTGTCGGCGTTCAGGATGCGGAAACGATAAGCGCCGATTTCAGTGGTTTCGTTGCGTTTTGGCAAGTGCCCGAACGCGCTCATCACCAGGCCGCCGACGGTGTCGAACTCGTCGTCGGAGAACTCGCTGTCGAAGAACTCGTTGAAGTTCTCGATCGGCGTCAGCGCCTTGATCAGGAAGTCACCGCTGGGCAGCGGCTTGATGTAGCTGTCTTCTTCGACGTCGTGCTCGTCCTCGATGTCGCCGACGATCTGCTCGAGCACGTCTTCGATGGTCACCAGGCCGGCCACACCGCCGTATTCGTCGATGACGATGGCCATGTGGTTGTGGTTGGCACGGAATTCACGCAGCAACACGTTCAGACGCTTGGACTCCGGCACGAAGGTGGCCGGGCGCAGCAGGTCCTTAATGTTGAAGCTGTCGCCGTTTTCCTTGAGGATCAGCGGCAGCAGGTCCTTGGCCAGCAGCACGCCCATCACGTCGTCATGGCTTTCGCCGATGACCGGATAGCGCGAGTGGGCCGAGTCGACCACGGCAGGGAGGAATTCGCGGGGTGTCTGGGTCGCCTTGATGCTGATCATCTGCGAACGCGGCACCATGATGTCGCGAACTTGCAGGTCAGCCACCTGAATGGCGCCTTCTACGATGGCCAGCGCTTCGCTGTCCAGCAGTTTGTTCTGATGTGCATCACGCAGCAGCTCGAGGAGCTCCTGACGGTTCTTCGGCTCGTGGGCAAAAGCCTGGGTCAGTTTACCCAGCCATGACTTCTGCCCGTTGCTCGATCGATCTTCGCTCATAGCGATTACTCTGAATCCTTTGTTGTAACGATGGGGGTTGGTTCGGTTTCGTCATCCGCGTACGGATCGGGATAGCCCAGTTCAGCAAGCAACTCGCGTTCCAGTGCTTCCATTTCCTCGGCTTCGTCGTCATCTATATGGTCGTAACCGAGCAGATGCAAGCAGCCGTGAATGACCAGATGTGCCCAGTGGGCCTTTAGTTCCTTGCCCTGCTCGGCGGCTTCGCGTTCGACCACGGCCACGCAGATCACCAGATCGCCGAGCAGCGGGATATCGAGAAACTCGTCAGGCACTTCCGCCGGGAACGACAACACGTTGGTCGCGTAGTCCTTGTGGCGCCAGGTGTGATTGAGCTCGCGGCCTTCTTCCTCGTCGACCAGACGAATGGTCATTTCCGAATCAGCGCTGCGCTGGCGCAGGGCCAGTTCGCACCACTGGCGGAACTCGGCTTCACTCGGCGCGCTGGCCTCGGTGGCGATTTGCAGATCCAACTCAAGCATCGCGCGAGGCTTCCTTCGCGGCTTCGGCACGGGTCTCGAAGCGCTCGTAGGCCTCGACGATCCGCTGCACCAACGGGTGGCGCACGACGTCTTTGGGCTGGAAGTGGGTGAAGCTGATGCCCGGCACGTCTTTGAGCACTTCGATCACATGGTGCAGGCCGGACTTGGTGCCGCGCGGCAGGTCGACCTGCGTGATGTCACCGGTGATCACGGCGGTGGAGCCGAAGCCGATGCGCGTGAGGAACATCTTCATCTGCTCGACGGTGGTGTTCTGGCTCTCGTCGAGAATGATGAAGCTGTTGTTCAGCGTGCGACCGCGCATGTAGGCCAGCGGTGCGACTTCGATTACCTGTTTCTCGATCAGCTTGGCGACGTATTCGAAACCGAGCATTTCGTACAGCGCGTCGTATAGCGGGCGCAGGTACGGGTCGATCTTCTGTGAAAGGTCGCCGGGCAGGAAGCCGAGTTTTTCGCCCGCTTCGACCGCCGGACGCACCAGCAGGATGCGGCGGATCTGCTCGCGCTCCAGCGCATCCACCGCGCAGGCCACGGCCAGATAGGTCTTGCCGGTACCGGCCGGGCCGATGCCGAAGTTGATGTCGTTACCGAGGATTTCCTTCACGTAGCGCTGCTGATTCAAGCCGCGCGGGCGAATCATGCCTTTCTTGGTGCGCAGGGCGACGGTCGCTTCGGCAGGGGCCGGGTTGTCGATATCTGCTGATTCCTGAATGAACAGGTGCACCAGGTCTGGCGACAGCTCGGTACCCTTGGTTTCCCGGTACAGGCGGCGCAGCAGGTTTTCCGCGGACGTGGTGAGTTTTGGATCGCCAATCAACTCGAACTGGTTTCCGCGATTGCGGATCTCGATGGCCAGGCGCTGTTCGATCAAGCGCAAATGCTCGTCGAATTGCCCGCACAGATTGGCGAAGCGGCGAGCCTCAAAAGGCTCGAGGAGAAAACGATGTGGTTCGATGGGTGCGTTCAAGGTCGTATTTAGCCGCCCTGGGGCAATTAGGATGAAATCAAGGATAACGCCAGTGGCGTGGGTGCGAAAGCTCTTAAATGAGCCCGCCCGATTCATGCCTCTGACGCTGTACCTGTGGGAGCGAGCCTGCTCGCGAAGGCGGCGACACATTCAATATTGATTTGTCTGACAGATCGCCTTCGCGAGCAGGCTCGCTCCCACAGGAGAAATGCAGCGTTATTGAATCAGCGAACCACGCAGTGAGTGCGGTTGCGCGGCGTCGATGTGCACGTCGGCGAACTGGCCGATCAGGGTCGGATTGTCGCAGCGGAAGTTGACGATACGATTATTCTCGGTACGGCCCTGCAGCTCGCCCGGGTCTTTCTTCGAATAATCGGTCACCAGAATGCGCTGGATCGAACCGACCATTTGTCGGCTGATCTCGAAGCCCTGCTGATTCAAACGATGTTGCAGCGCGTTCAGACGTTCTTTCTTCAATTCTTCCGGCGTGTCATCGGCCAGATCGGCAGCGGGCGTGCCCGGGCGCTGGCTATAGACGAACGAGTAGGAGAAATCGAAGCCGACATCGGCAATCAACTTCATGGTCTGTTCGAAGTCTTTCTCGGTCTCGCCGGGGAAACCGACGATGAAGTCCGAACTGATGCAGATCCCCGGTACGGCGGCGCGCAATTTGCGCAGCTTGGATTTGTACTCCAGCGCCGTGTGGTTGCGCTTCATCGCCGCGAGAATTCGGTCCGAACCCGACTGCACCGGCAAGTGCAGGTGCTTGACCAGTTCCGGCACTTCGGCGTGGGCCTGGATCAGGCTGTCGGAGAACTCCAGCGGATGCGAGGTGGTGTAGCGGATGCGGTCGATGCCATCGACAGCGGCGACCACGCGAATCAGTTCGGCCAGATCGGCCAGACGACCGTCGTGAGTCTGGCCGCGATAGCCGTTGACGTTCTGCCCGAGCAAGGTCACTTCACGCACGCCGTGTTCGGCAAGGTGAATGATTTCCGCGATCACGTCATCGAACGGCCGGCTGACTTCTTCGCCACGGGTATACGGCACCACGCAGAACGTGCAGTACTTGCTGCAACCTTCCATCACTGACACATAAGCGCTCGGGCCGTCGATACGCGGCTCCGGCAGGTGGTCGAATTTTTCGATTTCCGGGAAGGAGACGTCGACTTGCGGCAGCTTGGTAATGCGCGCGGCATCGATCATTTCCGGCAGCCGGTGCAGGGTCTGCGGGCCGAACACCACGTCAACGTAGGGAGCGCGATCGCGGATCGCCGCGCCTTCCTGACTGGCCACGCAACCGCCGACGGCGATGACCATGTCCGGGTTGGCCAGCTTCAGTTCGCGCCAGCGGCCGAGCTGCGAATACACGCGATCCTGGGCGCGCTCGCGGATCGAGCAGGTGTTGAGCAGAATCACGTCGGCGTCTTCCGCGCGAGCGGTGACTTCCAGGGCCTGATGTTCGCCCAGCAGATCGACCATGCGCGAGCTGTCGTACTCGTTCATCTGGCAACCGTGGGTTTCGATGTAAAGCTTGTTGGCCATGGATTCGGGTCGTCACGTGATTCAAAGAACCGCGCATTATAGGGAACAAGCCGTCAGGTTCCTACCGCTGTGCGTCCGGTGGCTATGCTATAGTTCGCGCCCTCATTTTTACCCCGATGTTATCCGCCCGCCATGACCAAACGCGAAGCTCCAATCTACAAGGTGATTTTCCTCAACCAGGGCCAGGTGTTCGAAATGTACGCCAAGCAGATCTATCAAAGTGATCTGTGGGGTTTCCTGGAAGTTGAAGAATTCGTCTTTGGCGAGCGTACGCAAATGGTCGTCGATCCGAGCGAAGAAAAGCTCAAGGCGCAGTTCGAAGGCGTGGTGCGCAGCTTTGTACCGATGCATTCGATCGTGCGCATCGACGAAGTGGAACGTCTGGGCACGCCGAAAATCAGCGAGGCCCGGGGCGCGGTCGGCAATGTCATGCCGTTTCCGATGCCGATGCCTGAGAAGTAAGCTTCAGGACCGCGTCGCCCTCATTCGCGAGCAGGCTCGCTCCCACAGTAGATCTCCAGTGTTCAGAAGATTCTCTGTGGGAGCGAGCCTGCTCGCGAAGAGGCCAGAAAGGTCGGCGCAAAAATCAGGGAAGAGGTGAAAACGGCGTACGCCCATCGGCGTTCTGCAGTTCCATGAGGTATTTGCGGAAAATCTGCCCGAGCACCTGAGTGGCGGTTTCGAGATCTTCGCGGGACATTTTTTCCGAGACTTCGTCGGCCGTGTCCAGCGCCTCTTCGGCACCGTTGACCGCTGCCATCTTCAGCACGATGTAGGCCTGGATATTGTTGGCCTGCACGCCTTCACCGTGGAAGAACATGCTGCCGAGCTTGTATTGCGCCTGGGCGTGGCCTTGCAACGAGGCCTTTTCGAAATAGCTCAGGGCTTGATTGAGGTCGCGCGGCGCGTTCTTGCCGTCGTAGTAGAACTCACCCAACTCGTATTGCGCTTGCGCGTCCCCTTCGTCCGCCGCTTTCTGGCAGGCGGCCAGTGCCTGCGTGACGTCTTGCGGCTGAGTATTGAGGGTGCAACGACCCATCGCCGGGATCAACAACGAGTTGCCGCCTGCTTGTGCATGCGCGAGCAGGGGCTGAAGGAGCAACAGGCAGCCCAATGCAAGGGTGCGGCCGGTGCGGTTCATGGGAATCGACTTACCTCTGGAGGGCACGCGGACCCGTCGAGGGATCCAATAAGCGCGCATTATGAAATAAGCAGGGCCATCCTTACAAAGTCTTTACTCGTTTTTCTGCTGCTTGGGGAATATATCGCCCGATTCGGGCAGGATTTTCGCAGACGCGTCGGAAAAACCGAGCGGATGTAGGTGAAAGCTGACGCTGGCCATAGCCAACGTCAGCGGTACGGCGATTATTTCAGTGCAGCGAAGGCACGCTCGGCAGCGTCCAGCGTCAGTTGCAACTCGGCTTCGCCGTGGGCAATCGAGGTGAAACCGGCTTCGAAAGCGCTCGGCGCCAGGTACACGCCACCTTCCAGCATCAAGTGGAAGAAGCGACCGAACATTGCCGCGTCGCTGGCCATCACGTCGTCGAAGGTGACGATGTCGTCGGCGCCGCTGAAGTACAGACCGAACATGCCGCCGGCCTGAGTGGTCACGAACGGAATGCCGGCGGCATCGGCGCGCTGCTGCAGACCGTCGAGCATGCGCGCGGTGTAGTCGGTCAGTTCGGCGTGGAAGCCCGGGCGGCTGATCAGACGCAAGGTCGTCAGGCCGGCAGCCATCGCCAGCGGATTACCCGACAACGTACCGGCCTGATACACCGGACCCAGTGGGGCGATGCGCTGCATGATCTCGCGCTTGCCACCGAAGCAGCCCACCGGCATACCGCCGCCGATTATCTTGCCGAACGTGGTCAGGTCCGGCGTCACACCGTAGTGCGCCTGGGCACCGCCGAGGGCGACGCGGAAACCGGTCATCACTTCGTCGAAAATCAGCACCACGCCGTGCTTGTCGCACAGCGAACGCAGGCCTTCGAGAAAGCCCGGCGCTGGCGGCACGCAGTTCATGTTGCCAGCCACCGGCTCGACGATGATGCACGCCACCTCTTCGCCCACTTCGGCGAGCATCGCTTCAACCGCGTCGATGTCGTTGAACGGCAGGGTCAGGGTGTGTTTGGCGAACGCTGCCGGCACGCCGGCCGAGCTCGGTACGCCTTGGGTAAGAGCGCCGGAACCGGCCTTGACCAGCAGGCTGTCGGAGTGGCCGTGGTAGCAGCCTTCGAACTTGATGATGCTGTCGCGCCCGGTGTAACCACGGGCCAGACGGATCGCACTCATGGTCGCTTCGGTGCCGGAGCTGACCATGCGCACCATGTCCATCGACGGCACCAGCGAGCAGACCAGATCGGCCATCTCGGTTTCCATCGAGGTCGGTGCGCCGTAGGACAGGCCGTGTTGCAGCTGATTGCGCACCGCGTCGAGCACGTCCGGATGGCTGTGGCCGAGGATCATCGGGCCCCACGAACCCACGTAATCGACATAACGCTTGTCATCTTCGTCGGTGACATAAGCGCCTTCGGCGTGTTTGAAGAACAGCGGGGTGCCGCCGACGCTCTTGAACGCGCGCACCGGCGAGTTGACGCCGCCGGGGATGTGTTTCTGAGCATTGGCAAACAGGGTTTCGGAACGAGACATGATCGGGCTCTCAAATCAGATTTTCAGAAGTTCGTTGAAGGCGCGGGCGCGGCGGGTCACTTCGGCGCTGCTCTCGGCGCCGAACAAACCGTGGATCACGGCGAGCAGATCGACACCGTGCTCCACCAGCGGCGCGGCGTTATCGAGGGTGATGCCGCCAATCGCGCAGACCGGCAAGTGCAGCGTGCGTTTGGCTTCGTCGAGCAAGTCGAGGCTGCAACTCGGCGCACCGGGTTTGGTGGTGGAATTGAAGAAGCGGCCGAAGGCGACGTAACTCGCGCCTTCTTTGGCAGCCTGTTCGGCCAGAGCGATTTGCCCATGGCAGGTCGAACCGATGATGGCTTTCGAACCGAGCAGGGCACGGGTCGGCGACAGCGGGCCGTCGGTCTGGCCGAGGTGCACGCCGACGTTGAGGCGCGCGGCCAGTTCGGCGTCATCGTTGATGATCAGTTGCGTCTTGTAGCGCTCGCACAGGTTGCGCAACGCCTCGGCCTCGCGCAGACGGCGGGCCTCATCGCTGCTCTTGTCGCGGTATTGCAGCAGGGTGACGCCGCCGTCGAGCGCCGCCTCCACATAAGACAGAAACTTGCCGGCCAGCAACTGGCTGTCGGTAATGGCATACAGGCCACGGAGTTTCATCGGGCAGACCTCACGACGTTACGAGCAGAAATCCAGCGGCAGGCGACGCGGCACGAACTGGCCTTTGCCCAGTTGTTCGGCATCGCGCAGGGTCCGCCAGGTGTAATCCAGCGCACTGCGCACGGCACTGGCCAGGTGTTCGCCCTGAGCCAGGCGACCGGCGAGGGCGCTGGCCAACGTGCAACCGGAGCCGTGATAGCTGCCCGGCAGGCGCTGGCAGATAAAGGTTTCGCGCAGGCCGTCGCGGCTGTACACGCGGTTGTGGATTTCAGTTTCGTCGCCATGGCCGCCGGTGATCAGCAGGTTTTTGACGAATGGCAGGAGTTTTTCTGCGCACTCGTCGGCCGTGCCTTCGGGCAGTTCGGCGAGGATGCGCGCTTCAGGAAGATTAGGGGTGGCAATGATCGACAGCGGCAGCAGACGCTCGCGCATCGCGTAGCCGACCTCATCCTTGCCCAGGCGTCCGCCGCCGCCGGCACGCAGCACCGGGTCGCAGACCACTGGCAGGTGCGGGTGCGCCGAGAGCAGTTCGACCACGGTGTCGACCATCTCCAGCGAACCGAGCATGCCCAGTTTCACCGCTGCGACTTCGGAGTCGTTGAGCACGGCGTTGGCCTGGGCCAGTACCCACTCACGGTCGAGGACGCGGAAGTCCGTGACGTTGACGGTGTCTTGCACGGTCAGGGCGGTGACGGCCGGAGCCGCATGGCAACCCTGCGCGAGCAAGGCTTCGATATCTGCCTGCAAGCCGGCGCCACCACTGGGGTCGTGGCCGGAGAGACAGAGGACAACGGGGCGGGAGCTGTAGATATTCATGGTGCGCGAGCTTACCACCAAAGCTGATTTTGGGGTTCAGTCCTGACAGCGATCCGCAACAGATTGTCTGACAACACTGCAGTGAGGAGATGAACCACAACTGTGGCGAGGGGATTTAGCGAAACGTCGCACCGCCCCGCTGGGCTGCGAAGCGGCCCCAAACCCTGCAATCCGGTTCTTTCTGACACACCTCGCTGGATGGACTTGCGACTGCTTCGCAGCCGAACGGGGATAAATCCCCTCGCCACAATTGGTCACCTATCAATGAGGCCGTCGGCGCGAGTTGACCAACCCAACAGCTCTATCTCGGCGCTTTGCCCTGGAACGCCCGTTCTAGAGCTGTTGTAGGAAAAATTTCCATGGTGCTCAATGGCCATCAACGGCTATGCTAGGCTGGATCCAAACAATCACAGGTAATACCGGTTTTACGTCTACTCAAAAGGAATGGGGGGCTTCCTGACACAACCGGACGAGCCACGCTGGGGCTTCAATGCGCTATTTGCTGATGTTGCTGTTCTGCTTGCCCCTTATGGCGAGCGCTGTCGAATTCGACGAATTCACCCAGAGCCTGCCACTGGGCCGATCGCTGCAAGTGTTCGAAGACCCGAGCGGTCAGGCGACGATTGCCGACGTCCGCGCGCAAGATGCCGCCGGCCAGTTCAAAACCCACGACAAAGCCACGCTCAACGCCGGTTACTCGCGCTCGGCGTTCTGGCTGAAGATCGACCTGCATTACCGCCCGAGCAACCCGGCCGCCCAGCGCACCTGGCTGCTGGAGCTGGCGTATCCGCCACTCGATCTCCTTGATCTGTACTTGCCTGATGCCCGCGGCGAATACCGACTGGTGCGCCAGACCGGCGATGCCTTGCCCTTCGCCAGTCGCGAGATCCGCCAGAACAATTACCTGTTCGACCTTCCCTTCAAACCGGATCAACAACAGACGCTGTACCTGCGCCTGGCCAGCGAAGGCTCGATCCAGGCGCCGGTGACGTTGTGGTCGAGTACTGCGTACCTCGAAGATCAACCGGTGCGCCTGTATGTACTCGGCATCATTTATGGCGTGCTGCTGGGGATGCTGGTCTACAACCTGTTCATCTACCTGAGCGTGCGCGACACCAGTTACCTCTATTACATCTTCTATATCGGCTCGTTCGGCCTCTATCAATTGTCGGTGAACGGCGCGGCGGTCGAGTATTTCTGGCCGGACAACCCATGGTGGGCCAACGCCGCGACGCCGTTTTTCATCGGATGCGCCGGGCTGTTCGGCAGCCAGTTCGCCCGCAGTTTCCTGCAGACCAAGACCCACAGCCCCTGGCTGGATCGCTTGCTGATCGGCCTGATTGCCTTCAGTGCGCTGGTGATCGGCCTGTCGCTGATGACCAGTTACGCCCTGGCCCTGCGCCTGGCGACCACACTGGCGCTGACCTTCACCGTGGTGATCTTTGCCGCCGGGATTCTTGCCTGGTGGCGCGGCTTGCGCGTTGCGCGTTACTTCATCATCGCCTGGTCGGCGTTCCTGCTCGGCGGCATCGTCAATACGCTGATGGTGCTGGGCCTGCTGCCCAACGTGTTTTTGACCATGTACGCCAGCCAGATCGGCTCGGCGATCGAGGTGGCGCTGCTGTCGCTGGCGCTGGCCGATCGCATCAACGCCATGCGCGAACAACAGGCGCAGACCTTGTTCGACGCCGGGCAGAAACTCGAAGTGCTCAACCAGCAACTGGCCCACAGCAACAAGCTCAAGGATGAATTCCTCGCCACGCTGACCCACGAATTGCGCACGCCGATGAACGGCGTGATCGGTTCGCTGGAGCTGATGCAGACCGTCGACCTCGATCCCGAGCTAGAGCAATATCAACAGACCGCCGCCGGTTCCGCCCGCGACATGATGCGCATGGTCAATGGCATCCTCACGCTCACTGAGTTGCAGGCCGGCAAGCTCAAGGCGACGCCGGGCAGTTTCAGCCTGCGCGCAGTGGTCGAGGCGTTGCGCGTGCAGTTCGAAGGTAATGCAGCGAGCAAGTCACTGGACTTCAAGGTCGAGGTGCTGCCGACCCTGCCGGATCGCTTGCTCGGCGACAGCGCGAAACTGGCGCAGTGCCTGGAATGCCTGCTGGACAATGCGATCAAGTTCACCCGCGTCGGCGGCCTGGCGTTGCGCGTTACCGGTCGGCCGTCGGCGGATGAGCGCATGGCGCTGTCGTTTGCGGTGATCGACACCGGCATCGGTTTCACTGATCTGGGCGAGGCGACCCTGTATCAGCGTTTCTTCCAGCTCGATGGTTCGATGACTCGCGAATACGGCGGCCTCGGTGTTGGTCTGGCGATCTGTCGGCAACTGGTCGAGTTGCTCGGCGGCAAACTCACCCATCGTTCCGAGCCGGGACGCGGCAGCCGCTTCCAGCTCGATGTCGAATTCGAACTGCCGGTGATCGAAGCGCCTGCGGATCAGCCGACCCGCGATTGCATTCGTGCGCCGCAGGACTGCACGGTGCTGCTGGTGGACGACGACAGCGTCAATCAACTGGTGATGCGTGGCATGTTGCTCAAGCTCGGTTTTCGCGTGCGCAGCGCTGACAACGGCGCCGCCGCGCTGGACTGCCTGCAACGGGAAAGTTTTGATGCGGTGCTGATCGATTGCCAGTTGCCCCGCCACGAAGGCGCATCGCTGTGCTGCCAGATCCATGCATTGCCAGGCTGCGCGCATTTGCCAGTGTTCATGCTGGCGCTGGGTGCGGATCTCGAACAATGCGCCCCGGGCGCGCCTATCGACTATCTGCACAAACCAGTGAAATTCGAGGATCTGCAGGCTGCCTTGCAGCGCCGCGTGCTCAGTTGCTGATGGGGTAAAAGCGCCGCAAAAACGGCGCCTATGACACTTTGTTCAAAAAAGCACCAGTGCTTAACTGGTGCCATTGCTGAACAAGGAGCGCCGTCATGAACCTGCATCAGTTCGCCGAAACCCACGAAGTCACCAATCAGCCGCCGTCGCTGGACGGCACCAACCTGTACCGCATCGACCTGCCGCTACAGGAGTGGTCGCGGCGTTTTGGTGCCGGTTGGGCCGAGTCGCGCATCGATGCCTATGGCGCACTGGCGGGTGGGCCGCTGATGGAAGCGGGGTTTCTCGCCAACCAGAACAAACCGCTATTTGCCAGCCATGATCGCTACGGCCATCGCATCGATCTGGTCGAGTTTCACCCGGCTTACCACGAGCTGATGCGCACCGCGATCGAACATGGCCTGACCTCGCTGCCTTGGGCACACCCGCAGGACGGCGCGCATGTCGCCCGCGCTTCGATGACCTATCTGCACAGCCAGGCCGAGGCCGGCAGTGGTTGCCCGCTGACCATGACCTTCGCCAGCGTGCCGGCCCTGCGCTTGCAGCCGGAGCTGGCCGAACAGTGGCTGCCGAAAGTCCTCGCCACCGAATACGATCCGCGCAACGTCGGCATGGCGCACAAGGCCGGCGTGACCATCGGCATGGCGATGACCGAGAAGCAGGGCGGCACCGATGTCCGCGCCAACACCACCAAAGCCTATCCGGTCGGCCCCAGCGGCCCGGGTCAGGCCTATGAACTGGTCGGGCACAAGTGGTTCTGCTCGGCGCCGATGTGCGACGCCTTCCTGACATTGGCGCAAACCGACAAGGGCTTGAGCTGCTTCCTGCTGCCGCGCCATCGCCCGGACGACACGCGCAATCAGTTCTACATCCAGCGTCTGAAAAACAAACTCGGCAACCAGTCCAACGCCTCCAGCGAAGTGGAGTTTCGTGGCGCACTGGCATGGATGATCGGCGAAGAAGGGCGCGGCGTGCCGACCATTATCGAGATGGTGGCGATGACCCGTTTCGATTGCATGGTCGGTTCCAGTTCGCTGATGCGCCAGGCGCTGACCCAGGCCAGCCATCACTGCGCGCACCGCAAGGTCGGCGACAAATTGCTCAGCGAGCAGCCGCTGATGCAGAACGTGCTGGCCGATCTGGCCCTGGAAAGCGAAGCGGCGCTGGCGCTGAGTCTGCGCATGGGCAAGGCGCTCGATCATCTGGATGATCGCCACGAAGCGCAGTTCGCGCGGTTGGTGACGGCGGTGGGCAAATACTGGATCTGCAAACGCGCGCCAGGAATGATCAACGAAGCCGCCGAATGCATGGGCGGCGCCGGTTATGTCGAAGACAGCATCCTGCCGCGCCTGTACCGCGAAGCGCCGGTGAATTCGACGTGGGAAGGTTCGGGGAATGTGCAATGTCTGGATGTGCTGCGCGCATTGTCAAAGGAGCCGGGCGTGCTGGATGTGCTGTTCAGCGAACTGGGCGATGGCCATGGCGACAAGCGTCTGGCCGCGCATATCCAGCAGTTGCAGGCGCAGTTCAAGGACACCAGTGATATTCAGTATCGAGCGCGGCAGTTGACCGAAGACATCGCGCTCGGGTTGCAGGCCAGGCTTCTGTTGGAGGCGGGGAATTCGGCGGTCAGTGATGCTTTCATTGCCAGCCGTCTGAGCGGTGGCGGTCGCGTCTATGGCGCGTTGCCGCGTGGGCTGGACGTCGAAGCGATCGTCGCCCGCTCGACTCCACAGCTTTTCTGACCCACCTCAAATCCCTCCTCTGTGGGAGCGAGCCTGCTCGCGAAAGCGGTGTGTCAGTCGACATCTTTATTGGATGATCCACCGCATTCGCGAGCAGGCTCGCTCCCACAGGGGACATCATTGGTCTGCAGATTTAAGTGTCGCCACAACGCCACTGTTCCCGTGCGTCCACGATGCAGGCAAGATGAAGCTCTGCAAGTCAGAACACAGGAAGCTGATCGTGACCGAAGCGTTTATTGTCGTTCAAACCGCCGAACAAGCCGTGGATCGTCTGGCCGAGCTGCATGAGCGGGCCACCACTGCGCTGAATTCTGCCCTCAAGCGTTACCTCAAGGACCGCGTCGAGCCCGACGCCGAACAGCGTGCTCTGTTTCGTTATCCCGAACTGCGTCTGACCTACCACTGCCAGGGCGAAGTGCCGCAGACCACCCGCGCTTACGCCAAGGTGCAGTTGCCGGGCACTTACAGCGTCACCGTCACCCACCCGGCGGCGTTTCGCAAATACCTGCTTGAACAACTGACGCCGTTGATGCACGACTTCACCGTGACCGTCGAAGTCGGCGTCAGCCAGCAGAACATTCCTTATCCGTACGTGGTCGAACAGGGCGATGAACTGGCCGGTTCCGGCGTCACTGCGGCGGTGCTGGCGCGGGTATTCCCGAGTACCGATCTGTCCGCCGCTACCGATGGCATTGCCGACGGTCTCTACGACTGGGAAAACACCGATCCGCTGCCACTGGCACTGTTCGACGCCGCGCGCGTGGATTTCTCGCTGCGCCGTCTGGTGCATTACACCGGCAGCGACTGGCGCCATGTGCAGCCGTGGATTCTGCTGACCAACTATCACCGCTACGTCGACCAGTTCATCGTTCATGGTCTGGAGCAGTTGCGCCGCGACCCGCGGTTCGTGCGCATGGTCCTGCCGGGCAACGTGATCATCGAGAAGAGCATGGACCACGGCGAAGCCTCGGCAATTGCCGCCGGTGTGGTCTGGCACCGTTACCAGATGCCCGCCTATCACCTGATCGCCAGCGATGGTCACGGCGTGACGCTGGTCAACATCGGTGTCGGCCCGTCCAACGCCAAGAACATCACCGATCACCTGGCCGTGCTGCGCCCGCATTGCTGGCTGATGATCGGCCATTGCGGCGGCCTGCGTCAGTCGCAGACCATCGGCGACTATGTGCTGGCGCACGCTTACATGCGTCGCGACGGCATTCTCGACCGCGTGGTGCCGCCGAATATCCCCATCCCGGCACTGGCCGAAGTGCAGCTTGCGCTTCAACAGGCAGCGGCGAATGTCACTGGCGAGAAGGGCGACGATCTGAAGAAGCGCCTGCGCACCGGCACGGTTCTGACCTACGACGACCGTAACTGGGAACTGCGCTGGGCTCAGGAGCGGCCGCTGATCAACCTGTCCCGCGCGGTCGCGGTGGACATGGAAAGCGGCACTATTGCAGCGCAGGGTTATCGCCTGCGTGTGCCTTACGGCACGTTGCTCTGCGTTTCGGACAAGCCGCTGCACAGCGAAATCAAACTGCCGGGCTCGGCCAACGCCTTCTATGAACGCGCGGTCAGCCAGCATTTGAAAATCGGCATCGAAGCAGTGGATCTGCTGCGCACCGAGCTCAACTCGCTGCACTCGCGCAAGTTGCGCAGCTTCGACGAGCCGCCGTTCCGTTAACGGTTAGTCGTGGTCATTTGGCGGTCGGGGCACTAGCATTGTCAGCCCTGATCGCTAAATGTTCTGTCTCTTATGTCCCGTCTCCCGCGTCCACCTTCGCGCCGTCCCGGCGTGAAGCCTCAGTCTTCTGCCCCGCGCCGTGTTGCCAAGGCACCACCGGCCGAGCCGAAACTGATCCTGTTCAACAAACCCTTCGATGTGCTGACGCAATTCAGCGACGGTGAAGGGCGGGCGACACTCAAGGATTACATCGATGTGCCGGGGATTTACCCGGCCGGACGTCTGGATCGCGACAGCGAAGGTTTGTTGCTGCTGACCAACGACGGCCAGTTGCAGGCGCGCATCGCCGATCCGAAACACAAACTGGCGAAGACTTATTGGGTGCAGGTGGAGGGCGAGCCGACGGCCGAGCAGTTGCAGCGCCTGCGCGATGGCGTCGAGTTGAATGACGGCATGACCCTGCCCGCCGAAGCGCGGCAACTGGCTGAGCCGCAGTTGTGGCCGCGCAATCCGCCGGTACGCTTTCGCGCAACCATACCGACTTCATGGCTGGAACTGGTGATTCGCGAAGGGCGCAACCGTCAGGTGCGGCGCATGACGGCGGCAGTCGGGTTACCGACGTTGCGTCTGGTGCGGGTCAGGATTGGCGACTGGACGATTGAAGGGCTGGATCAGGGCCAGTGGCAGGAAGTGCCGGCGCGCTTATAAGGCGCCGGATTCGATCAGGCCGATCACCACACTCTTGATGATGAACGCGGCCACGCCCAGGCCCAGCACGAAAAACAGAATGAACGAGCCGAACCGCCCGGCCTTGGACTTCTTCGCCAGATCCCAGACGATGAAACCCATGAAAATGATCAGGATGCTGACCAGACCGGTCATCATCCACTCTTCGAACAGTGCTGGATCCATTGGCGATCTCCGGCGCGGACAGGGCTGAAAGGGCGGCGGCGAGTATACGCCAAGGGCGGATGGCGGGGCATTGATCTGCGTCGCCTGTGCCGGCCCCTTCGCGAGCAGGCTCGCTCCCACAGGTTGAAATGCATTCCCTGTGGGAGCGAGCCTGCTCGCGAAAGCGATATCAGCTACGCAAATGAGTCAGCGGCAGTTCGGTGCTGTTGAGCACCTGATTCAGCACAAAACTCGACCGCACGCTGGTGACCCCCTCGATCCGGGTCAGATGCCCCAGCAGCAATTTCTGGTAGTGATCCATATCCGGCACCACCACTTTCAACTGGTAGTCGGCATCCACTCCGGTCACCAGACTGCATTCCAGCACCTGCGGCAATGTACGGATTGCCGCTTCGAAATTCTCGAAACGTTCCGGCGTGTGCCGGTCCATGCCGATCAGCACATACGCGGTCAGGCTCAAGCCGAGCATCTTGCGATCGAGCAGCGCCACCTGGCGCGAGATATAGCCATCGTCTTCCAGCTGCTTGACCCGGCGCGAGCAGGGCGAGGGCGACAGACCGATGCGTTCGGCCAGTTCCTGGTTGGAGATACGGGCGTCGCGCTGCAATTCCGCCAAAATACTCAGGTCATACCGGTCGAGTTTGCTCATCAATCTGTCCTTGGTCGTAACTATTGCGGCGGATTATCTATCCAGGGTTAAAAATTGCGCAAGCAGTGTTTAATTGAGCAATTTTCGCAATCCTCTGTCGCGGCTTCAGGCCTATTCTTATCACCAGAATCACTGCTCGGTAACACAGTCCACGCGGCCCGCCCAATCAGGCCCGCCGCGGCCGCCACCCCCACCGGGGATGTGCCGGCCCCCGAGCTGCACACTGTCCAGAAGACGGCGTGAGGTGAGCCGACGTCAAAAGCGTCGAGCCAGGACGAAGTTCTCAGAAGGGAGGCCGACGGGTCTCCCTTTTTTCTTGCCTGCGATTTCATGTTGGCGCCTCAATAAATAAGTCGCGCGACTGATAACCTGTTGCAGAACCCGGTGGGGCTGTTTCGAGTCTCAGCAATAAGCCCTGCCAACGACAGGCTCCCGCAGTGAGGAAAAGCATGAATTCGCGCATCTGGCGTCTGGCCGGTGTTGGTTTGCTCTGTGTGGGGGTCAGTGCGCAAGCGCTGGCCGATGAGCCGCAGAATCGCGGGCCGGGCAACGGGCCGCAGAACGACGGGATCATCCGTGGCGACAACAGCCGTCAGTTCGAGCACAACGGCCAGCCGCATAACAATGACGGTCAATGGCAGAACCGCAACCGTGCCGATGAGCGTCCGCAACCGCCTCGCCAGCCCGGTAATAACCTGCCGATCCAGCCGCGTCCCGACGCCGTGCACCAGACCCAGGAGCCGCGTCAGGGTTACTACCGCGACGAGCGCCCGCAGAACGGTTACCACAATCAACAGTGGCAGACGCAGCCGCGTCCCGATGACAACCGCTGGCCGGGACGGCCCAACGGTCATGGCAATGGCTGGGGGCCTGGCCCGCAATATCGCCCGGGCCATGTGATCGATCGTTTCCCGGATCGTGATTACCGCGTGCCGTATCGCGGTCAGGATTACTTCTATTCCGGCGGCTACTGGTATCGCCCGCAAGGCCCGCGCTACATCGTCGTGCAGCCGCCGCGCGGGATCCGCATCCAGTATTTGCCGGATTACGCCCGTGAAGTGTGGATCGGTGGTTCGTTGCTGTTCCTCGCCGCCGGTTCCTATTACGCCTATCAGGAGGCGACGCAGGATTACGTGGTGGTCGAGCCGCCGCTGCAGCAACCGTCGCAACCGCAAGCTCAGGGCTATGACGTCGAAGCCTACCCGGCCAACGGCCAGTCACCGCAGCAGGTGCAGCAGGACGGTTACCAGTGCTCTCAGTACGCGGTGCAGCAAAGCGGTTTCGACCCGCGCACCGCGACCTACCAACCGGCACCCGAAGTGGTTCAGGCCTATCGCCAGGCGCAGGGCAACTGCCTGAGCAGTCGCGGTTATCAGGTCAGATAGGGGCAGCTACAAGCTGCAAGCTGCAAGCTGCAAGCTACGAGCTTGAAGCTAGAGGCTTGTCGCTTGTGGCTGTTTTTACAGGATCGGCGTGGACCAGTACCTCGGCTTTGGGATAAGCCTTGTGTATTGCCGCCGCTGCTTGATCGCTGATGCCATGGGCGACTGACAGGGTCAGTTCGCCCGGCAGTTCCAGGTGCAATTGCACGAACCAGTGGTTGCCCGAGATCCGCGTGCGCAGGTCATGCGCGCCGAGCACTCCCGGCACGCTGCAGGCCAGTTCGAGCATGTGCTGGCTGACATCGGTCGGCAGTTCCTCGTCCATCAGCACCGAAAAACTTTCCCGGGCGATCTGGATCGCGCTCCAGAAAATATACGCAGCGATCCCCAGGCCAAACCACGCATCCAGTTGCGCAAAACCCATCCCGGCCAACACCAGCGCGAGGAGGATGCTGCCGTTGAGCAGCAGGTCCGAACGGTAATGCAGTGAGTCGGCGCGTACGGCGTTGGAGCCGGTCTGCCTGATCACCCGGTGCTGCAACATCAACAGCGCGGCCGTCAGCAGCAGGGAAAACACGATCACACCGATGCTCAGCCACGGCGCGCCAAGCGGCTCTGGTTTCTGCAAGCGCTCGTAGGCCTGAAACGCGATCAGCACCGCGCTGCCACCGATGAACAACGCCTGCGCCATGCCCGCCAACGATTCGGCTTTGCCGTGGCCATAGCGGTGATCGTCATCCGCCGGGCGCAAGGCGTAATGCACTGCCAGCAGATTGAGCAATGAAGTGACGCCATCCAGCGCCGAGTCGGTGAGGCCGGCGAGCATGCTCACCGATCCGCTGAGCCACCAGGCAATCGCCTTGGCGACGATCAGCGTGCACGCGACCGCCACCGAGGCGCGGGTCGCCAGCCGCAGCAGGCGGGCGTGTTCGGGGCTGGAGGTCATTGAACGTCCTTATTCAAGCGGCGGGTTGCAGGCCGAACATCGCCAGTTGCTGAGTGCTGCCCTTGTGCTGGATCAGGCGCGGATCATCCAGAGGAAAATCTCGGCCAAGTTCGCTTTCCAGAATCGCCTGCAACTTGTGATTGTCGACCTGTCCATCCGGGCCGATGGCTTGCTTGAGCTTGGCCGGATCGATCTGCGCGGTGTGGCCCGGTTCGAAATAGATCGCCCCGGTGGCGAAGTCGACGGCAAACGCGATCAGCCCGGGAATGATGTAGAACAGCAGGCCGACGGCATCGAGCACGGCAATCGCCGGGTCGATCTTGCCGTCGATCTGGCCACGCCGGTCCGGGTAGAAAATCGAACCGCACGCCGACAGTTGCGTGAGCAGGGTGGCAACCAGAACACCGCCGATCAGGCGAGAGGGTAAGCGCATGGAAATGTCTCCTGAGTCATTAAATTACGAAGCTTCGTCTTGTGAAGTTAAGACCCTGACGAACGCGTTGCAGTTCGCCGTTATACTCGCGCCTCTGTTTGGGAGCCAGCATGATTTCTTTGCCGATCGACGATGTTTTACCCGCCCTGCGTGAAGCCCTCGCGTCACGCCACGAAGCCGTGCTCGAAGCACCGCCCGGCGCCGGTAAAACCACCCGCGTGCCTTTGGCCTTGCTCAGTGAAGACTGGCTGGCCGGGCAGACCATCGTCATGCTCGAACCTCGGCGTCTGGCTGCGCGGGCGGCGGCGGAGCGTTTGGCCAGCGAGCTCGGCGAGCAGGTCGGTGAAACCGTCGGCTATCGCATCCGCCTCGACAGCAAGGTCGGCCCGAAGACGCGTATCGAGGTGGTCACCGAAGGCATCCTCACCCGGCGCTTGCAGGACGACCCGGCGCTGGACGGCGTGGGCCTGCTGATCTTCGACGAATTTCATGAACGCAGCCTCGACGCCGATCTGGCGCTGGCCCTCAGTCTGAACGGTCGCGAGCTGTTTCGCGCTGAACAGCCGCTGAAGATTCTGCTGATGTCGGCCACTCTTGAAGGCGAGCGCCTGGCGGGGTTGCTCGATGACGCGCCGATCCTGCGCAGTGAAGGGCGCATGTATCCGGTGACGATGCGCTGGGGCCGGCCGTTTCAGCCAGGCGAATACATCGACCAGCGGGTTACCCAAACCGTGCTCGAAGCGCTGCACGATGAAACCGGCAGCCTGTTGGTGTTCCTGCCGGGACAAGCGGAAATACGCCGCGTGCACCAGCAATTGGCCCACGCCATCGGTGAGCGCAAGGACATCTTGCTGTGCCCGTTGCACGGCGAACTCGACCTCAATGCGCAACGCGCGGCGATCGATCCGGCGCCGCCCGGTCAGCGCAAAGTGGTGCTGGCAACCAACATCGCCGAGACCAGCCTGACCATCAACGGCGTGCGCGTGGTCATCGATGCCGGGCTGGCGCGGGTGCCGCGTTTCGATCCGGGCAGCGGCATGACCCGCCTCGACACTCAACGCATCTCCAAGGCCAGCGCCACCCAGCGTGCCGGCCGCGCCGGGCGATTGGAGCCGGGCGTGTGTTATCGCTTGTGGTCACAGGATCAGCACGAACAACTGGCAGCCTATGGCAGCGCAGAAATTCTCTCGGCGGATCTGGCCAGCCTCGCTTTGCAACTGGGGCGCTGGGGCGTGACCCCGGGCGAACTGGTCTGGCTCGACATACCGCCCGCCGCCGCGTATGCCCAAGCGCAGGATCTGCTGCAACGGCTCGGCGCCTTGCACGGCGATACGCTGACGGCCCACGGCCAGGCCATGGCTGAGCTGCCGGCGCATCCGCGCATCGCGCATTTGCTGTTGCGCGGTCAGGCATTGGGGCTGTCGGCGATGGCCTGTGATGTGGCGGCGCTGCTCGGCGAGCGCGATATCCTGCGCGGCGCTGGCGCGGATCTGCACAGCCGATTGGTTCTGCTTTCCGGCGAAGAACGTGCCGGTCGTGGCGCGCAGGGCGGGGTGCAACGCGCCCGGCAATTGGCTCGGCAGTATCGCGGTTACCTGCGCGGCAAGCCGAGCGAACCGGTAAACGATCCCGAGCATCCGCGCTGGCTCGGCGCCCTGCTGGCGCTGGCCTACCCGGATCGCGTCGCCCAGCAACGGCGTGCCGGCGGGGCCGAATACCGGTTGGCCAACGGTCGCGCGGCGCTGTTCGCTGAGGCCGATAGCCTGATGAAGCACGAGTGGATCGTCATCGCCGACCTTGGCAGCCGCCAGGGCCAGCGCGAAGAACGCATCTATCTGGCGGCGGATTTCGATCCGGCGCTCTTCGATTCGGTGCTCGCCGAGCAAGTGCGCAGCGTCGATCAACTCGATTGGGATGAACGCGAAGGCGTGCTGCGTGCCGAGCGCCAGCGCAAGGTCGGCGAGCTGATTCTGAGCCGCGAACCGTTGACCGGTCTGGATGAAAACGCGCGCAGTCAGGCGCTGGTCAATCTGGTGCGGCGCAAAGGTCTGGAGTTATTGCCGTGGACGCCGGAATTGCGCCAGTGGCAGGCGCGGGTGGCGCTGTTGCGCCAGCTCGATCTGAGCACGCAGGACGACAGCCAATGGCCGGATGTCAGCGATGCAGCGCTACTGGATACGCTGGAAGACTGGTTGATGCCGTATCTGGGCAAGGTCTCGCGGCTCAGCCATTTCGCCAACCTCGACCTGTCGAGCATCGTGCGTAATCTGCTGCCGTGGCCGCTGCCACAGAAACTCGACGAACTCGCGCCGCATCATTTGAGCGTGCCGTCAGGCTCATCGATTCGTCTGGATTACAGCGAACATCCGCCGATTCTCGCGGTGCGTTTGCAGGAGCTGTTTGGTCTGGCCGATACGCCACGGATCGCCGGCGGCCGGCAAGTGGTCAAGCTGCATCTGCTGTCGCCAGCGCGGCGGCCGGTGCAGGTCACGCAGGACCTGGCCAACTTCTGGCGCAGCACCTATGCCGAGGTGAAGAAGGATCTCAAGGGGCGTTATCCCAAGCATTATTGGCCGGACGATCCCTTGGTCGCCGAAGCCACGGCGCGGGCGAAACCACGCGGCACCTGACCCGCAATGGCTGCGCGCCATTAGCCCATCCGTGCTAATTGCCCTTGGTTGTTCCGGCTCGCAAAATCGCCGCCTGAACAATAACCAGCCTTGTTGCCTGGCAACTTGCGCCCAAGGAACGGAACTGCCCATGACCTCTTTCTTCAAGCTCAGGAAGTTGATCTTCTTGTCGGCTGCGCTATTGGCCGCCTCCAGTTCGGCCTTGGCCGAAGAGCCCAATCCGATTGGCGACTGGTGGATTATCTACGGCAACGGCGTGCCCCAGAAAAACATCATGTACGTTGCCGATGCGACGTCGGTAGTGCCTTCGCAGAAAACCAAAGGCGCAACCATGGTCGCGGTGACGCTGGTTTATGAAGAACCGGGCAAACCGATGATCGACGTCTACAACCTCGAAGCCCAATGCTCTACGGGCAAGGTGCGTTTCATCAATGGCCAGTCCATCGAGCGTCTGGCCTACACCATGCGGCATCTGAAAGTTGCCAACCAATGGCAGACCCCGAAAGAGTTCTGGGTCCAGCAAGCGCTGAAGTTTGCCTGTGCCCCTGGCAGTCGCGCCAAAAACGACATGGCCGCCGTCGGCAAGATGGAATACCTGCAAATGATCGAGATGCTGCAGCAGATGTTCTTCAAGCTCGCGCCGATCCAGCAAAAGAGCCAGATGATGGACAACATCGACAGCCTGCTCGAACTCAAGAAATAAGCCGAGGCATCCAATGACTACCACACGTTTATGGCTGGCAACCCTGCTGGCGGGATTGCTCTTGAGCGGCTGTTCCACTATCGCGCAAAGCCGCTGGGAAGGCCGTGATATGCAGGAAGCACTGGACCTGTTCGGCACGCCCGACGCGATGGCAAAGGAAACCGGCCCGAACGGCGAACCCTTGGCCGTACTGACCTGGCACAAGTCCGCGAGCTGGACCTCTACCGAAGCAGCCGGCACTTCGATGACCCATACCGGCAATGGCATGGTGTACACCGAGCACTACCGACAGGTCGGCAATAGTTCTACCTGCAAGTTGCAGGCGAAGATCAATCAACAGAAGAAGATCGCCCAGTTCCTGATCGAAGACGGGCGGATACTGCACGGCAAGTGCGCTAACGTTCGCTATGTTCCGGGCTACGTTCCGCCCGGCTTATAAGGCCAAAGCGCTCAGGGTGCAGCGGGCAGCAGGAACCGCGCAATCACCGGCAAGTGGTCGGAGATGCGCAAGGTATCGTCCTGCCGCACCTGCGCTTGCAGGCGTTTGAGCTTCGGGCTGTAGAACAGATAATCCACTGTGCGATCCGGGCCGTTGAGGCCGGGGTCATTGGGGTAATGGGTCAGCCATTTGGCCCGGTCGATACCGCCGGCTTCGTTGTTGGTCGGGATCATCGGGTACTTGTCCCACAGCAGATGCAGTTCGCTGTCGGCAGAGTAGGGCGTGCGGCGCTCGACCGGCAGGCGTCGATACTGGCCCAGCGGCAGCAGATTGAAATCGCCACCGATCAGCCACGGCAGGCCTTGGCTTTCATACTTGTCGAGCACCTTGGCCACGGCAGCCACTTGCGCCTGCACGTTGCCGTCCGCCTGGCTGGCGCGCTGCAAGTGGGTGTTGAACACGGTCAGTTGTCCGCCATCGCTGAGCGGCAGTTTGACTGCGAGCAAGGCGTCTTTGGGCTGGAACTGGCGGCTGATGAAGTTGCTCGGGGCGACGGGCAGTTGCAGGCGTTCGGCGTGTTCGATGCGATAGCGACTCAACGTCGCCAACTGGCGGCCGACGCTGCCGTAGATATGGGGCTCGGGGACGAAATCGGCTTTCCAGTCGAAGGCGTTGGTGCTGCACGGGTACAGATCGGCGACACGTTCCTGCAACAGTTTGAGCTGATTCTGGTAGTCGCTGGCCTTGGCGCCGTCGTCGAGCTCCTGCAACAGCACCACATCGGGTTGTTCGTCACGGATCACCCGCGCTACTTCGTCGAGGCTGAAGGCCATGTCTTCAGCGGTCGGCGCTTCATCGTCGCCTTCGGCAAGATCATTCCAGAACACGTAGCGCTTGCCGGCGAGGAACTGCACGTTCCAGGTCATGACTTTCAGCGCTTGCCCGGGCACCAGTGTCGGCGCCGTGGTGCCGCAACTGACCGGCAGGGTTTCGCGGGCATCGGGGCGCCAGGTCAGGCTGAACAGCAGCACGCCGAACAGGACGACGGCGAGGATGACGAGGAGCAGGGTGTAGCGCAGCAGACGGGTCATGGCTCGGCTTATAGCGTTACAGAAAGTGGCCCCGAGCATACCTGACGGCAGCGGCGAAGCCCAAGCACGGCGCGGTCAGACCGCTCCGTTACGTTTGTCAGGCAATTCGCTGATCAGCATGAAAAGGCGGAACAGCACCACGCTGGTGAACAGTTGCAGGAAGCTGTGAGCGCTGTCGATCAGCCCGGCAATCAGTGGATTCTGCGGTTCGGGGTAGACCGCTAGCGTCGCGCCCTTGAGCAGCCACAACGGGGTCATCACGCAGAGAATGCACAGCAGAATGCGCCAGAAGTGCCCGCGCGTCAGGCGCAGACTTTCCTTCATCGCCTGCAACGGCCCGAGCCCGCGCAGCACCAGCAGGTATTCGGCGAAGGCGAGCATGACCATTAGCATCAGGCCCGGCAGGAAGTACAGCGACAGGCCGAGCAGAATCAGCAAGGTATTGAGCGCGGTGAGCACGGCGAAGCGCGGCCACAGGGTTGCGGCCATCGCCAGCAGGTCACGGTTGCGCGGCGACTCGCCACGGCTGCGTGCATCGAGAAACAGGATCAGCGCGGCGGTGTAAAGCGGATACACCAGCAGGCCGACGATGATGCTTACCCCGGCGAAGGTGTCCGGCCCGGTGGCGTGATCGACTGCCTGCTGCAAGAAGGCTTCGACAATCACCAGCGGCAGGCACAACTGCACGATGCTGCCCAGATGGCGTTTGAAAAAATACAAAGAGTCGCGCAGTACTTCGAGGGCATTCATCAGTCGGTATCGCAGGTTGAAAACAGTGGCTCACTTTAACCGATGCAACGCGGGCCGACACAAACGTAAACATTCGGTAAAGGCCATTGAAACGTTTTGTCACTGTCTCCATTACAGGAGAGCACCGCGCTCAGAGTGGGCGCGGGCACGTTATTACCGGCAATCTACGAGGTCGCCATGAACAGCGAAGAGCAAACCCTGATCGATGGACTGTTTTCCCGGCTGCAACAGGCCGAAACGGAGGCAGCCCCGCGCGACGCCCAGGCTGAGGCGCGGATCAAGGAACACCTGACGCGCCAACCGGCGGCAGGCTATTTCATGACCCAGGCGATTCTGGTGCAAGAGGCCGCGCTGAAAAGCCTCGACGAGCAGAACAAGCAACTGACCCAGCAAGTCCAGCGCCTGCAGGCCGAACTGCAATCGGCCAAGGCCCAGAGCGGCGCGCCAGCGGCGAGCGGCGGCGGTGGCTTCCTGTCGAGTATCTTTGGCGGCGGCAATTCACGTCCGGCGCCGAGCCAGAGCGCAGCGCCATCGTCCACCGGCGGCTGGCGTGAACCGGCGCCGCAGCAGAGCTACCAGGCTCCGGCACCGCAACAGAACTTCGCCGCCGCGCCGCCCAACTATGCGCAGCAGGCAGCCCCGGCGGCGGGTAACAGCTTTCTCGGCGGCGCGCTGAAAACCGCTGCGGGCGTGGCCGGTGGTGTGATGTTGGCGCAGGGCATCAGCAGCCTGTTCCACCACAATCAGCAACCGGAAGAAATCGTCGAGGTCATCAAGGAAGAACCGGCGCAGGTCGCCGACCAGAGCAACAACGGCTGGGGCGATGATCAGCGCGTGGCGGACAACGGCTTCTCTGGCAATGACCAGGGCGGTTTAAGCGACGCCGATTACAGCAGCGACAATTCGTCGTTCTTCGATGACGACGACTCCTTTGTCTGACATAGCCTTTGAAGACTGACATAGCCTCTGAAGGCTGACATGTACACTGTGGCGAGGGGATTTATCCCCGTTGGGCTGCGCAGCAGCCCCGCTTTTCCTGATTGGAGCGAGGACTGCTGCGCAGCCCATCGGGGATGAATCCCCTCGCCACACTCACCACTCGTCAGCAGCACCTTTGCGCCTGTGGCCGATTATTCGCGGAACCCTCCTTCGGGCTGGCATACTGAGCGCCTTTTTCGGGCCTGATCGCCCGACCCCGCTTCGTGCGCTTGCGCGCTCACAGGAACTCCGGTGAAAAAAATCGCAGTGTTCGCCGATGTGCAGAACCTCTACTACACCGTGCGTCAGGCCTATGGTTGCCACTTCAACTACGCCGCATTGTGGGCCGACATCAGCAAGAACGGGCAGATCGTCGAGGCCTACGCCTACGCGATCGACCGGGGCGACAGCAAGCAGCAGCAGTTTCAGCAGATCCTGCGCAACCTCGGTTTCACCGTGAAGCTCAAGCCCTACATCCAGCGCAGCGACGGCTCGGCCAAGGGCGACTGGGACGTTGGCATTACCCTGGACATCATGGACGCCGCCGACCACGTCGACGAAGTGGTGCTGGCCTCCGGTGACGGCGATTTCGACATGCTGCTCGAACGCATCATCAACAAGCACGGCGTGCAAGCGGTGGCCTACGGCGTCCCCGGCCTGACCGCCAACTCGCTGATCCGCGCCGCCAGCCGTTACGTGCCGATCGAAGGCGCGCTGCTGTTAAAGAATTAAGCTCAAGAACTGATCTGTACGGAGTTGAACCCGGTTTGGAACGCATCGCAGTCATCGACTTTGAAACCACCGGCCTGTCGCCGAACAGCAGCTGCCGCGCCACGGAAATCGCCGTGGTCATGCTGGAAAACGGCCGCATCGTCGAGCGTTACCAGAGCCTGATGAACGCCGGCGTGCGCGTCCCCGCGTTCATCGAGCAACTGACCGGCATCAGCAACGCCATGCTGCGCACCGCGCCGCCGGCCGAGCGGGTGATGGAAGAGGTCAACGAATTCGTCGGCTGCACGCCGTTGCTGGCGCACAACGCCTCGTTCGACCAGAAGTTCTGGGATTTCGAACTGGGGCGGATCAAGCGCACACGCCTGCAGAATTTCGCCTGTTCACTGCTGCTGGCGCGGCGCCTGATGCCGGCGGCGCCGAATCACAAGCTCGGTACGCTCACCACGTTCGCGCAGCTACCGCATACCGGCCAGGCTCACCGGGCCATGGCTGATGCGGAGATGGCGGCCAATCTGATGGCGCATCTGGCTGAAGAGCTGCGGGGCAAACATGGAGTGCGCGAGTTGAATCACGACCTATTGTGCAAATTGCAGAAAGTCCCTGCCGCAAAAGTGGGCGAGCATTTGCAGCGTTATCGCTGATTCCAGGCACTCCTACTGATCGTTCCCACGCTCTGCGTGGGAATTAAGCCCGGGACGCTCCGCGTCCCTTTCAAAGCCGAACGCAGAGCGTCCGTTGAGGCATTCCCACGCGGAGCGTGGGAACGATCCAAGATGGATGTCTGCTGATACACCGCCTTCGCGAGCAAGCTCGCTCCCACAAGGACCTTGTCGGTCTCAGCTGCTTTCATGCAAAAGTGTACCGGCGCGAAAAACAGGTTTTGTAACTTATTTTTGCGTGGCGGCCTTTCTAGAATGACCGGTCCACAGAAATCTGACTGTCGAGCTGCCCATGCCTGCCTTGCGCCGTTTTTCCCTGCCGTTGATCGCTGCGTTTTTTGCGTTGTATGTGATTTGGGGATCGACCTATCTGGTGATTCGCATCGGTGTCGAATACTGGCCGCCGCTGTTGCTGGCCGGGGTGCGCTTCGTCATTGCCGGCAGCTTGATGTATGCCTGGCTGCGCTGGCGCGGGGCTGCGGCGCCGACCTGGGCGCAGTGGAAAGCGGCGGGGCTGGTCGGCATTCTGCTGCTCAGTTTTGGTAACGGCGCGGTGAGCGTCGCCGAGCACACCGGCGTGGCGTCAGGTGTCGCTGCGCTGGCGGTGGCGACGGTGCCGCTGTTCACCTTGTTGTTCGGCTACTTCTGGGGTGCGCGCAATACGCGGCTGGAGTGGGCCGGTGTGGCGTTGGGGATTATTGGCATCGCCATGCTCAACATGGGTTCCAACCTGCAATCGAGCCCGCTCGGCGCGATGTTGCTGATCTTCGCGGCGGCGAGCTGGGCGTTCGGCTCGGTGTGGAGCAAATACCTGCCATTGCCGGCGGGGGCCATGGCCAGCGCGGTGGAAATGCTCGTCGGCGGCGTGGTCTTGCTGATCGGCAGTGCGCTGAGTGGCGAGCACCTGCAAGCCATGCCGCCGCTCGAAGGGTGGCTGGCGCTGGCCTATCTGATTTTCTTTGGCTCGATCATCGCCTTCAATTCCTACATGTATCTGCTCAAACATGTGCGCCCGGCGGCAGCGACCAGTTATGCCTACGTCAACCCGGCGGTGGCGGTGTTGCTCGGTGTGGTGTTTGTTGGCGAGACCATCGGCTTCGAAGAAGCGCTGGCGATGCTGGTGATCATCAGCGCCGTGCTGCTGATCAGCCTGCCGCAGTGGCGCCGACCTGCGCAGCCACCCGTGGAAGAGGCGAAAGCCGTTCCGACGGAAGCGCGTACGAATTAGGGTAAACTGCGCGGCATTGCATCCCCGCGTCATTTTTTCCTACGGTACTCCCATGACTTTCGCCTCCCTTGGCCTGATCGAACCCTTGCTGCGCTCCCTTGAGACGCTCGGCTACCAGACCCCGACGCCGGTGCAGGCGCAAGCCATTCCGGCGGTGCTGGCCGGTCGCGACCTGATGGCAGCGGCCCAGACCGGCACCGGTAAAACGGCCGGTTTCGCCTTGCCGCTGTTGCAGTTGCTGGCCATGGAAGGGCCGAAAGTCACCGCCAACTCGGCGCGTGCGCTGATTCTGGTGCCGACCCGCGAGCTGGCCGAGCAGGTCCACGAAGCCGTGCGCCAGTACGCGGAAAATCTGCCGCTGCGTACTTACGCGGTGTATGGCGGTGTCAGCATCAACCCGCAGATGATGAAGCTGCGCGGCGGCGTCGATGTGCTGGTCGCCACACCCGGTCGCTTGATCGACCTGTTCCGCCAGAACGCGCTGAAACTCAATCAGCTGCAAACGCTGGTGCTGGATGAAGCCGATCGTATGCTCGACCTGGGCTTCTCGGAAGAACTGGCGAACATTTACCGCATGCTGCCGAAAAAGCGCCAGACCCTGCTGTTCTCCGCGACCTTCTCCGATGACATCCGCCTGCTCGCCGGGCAGATGCTCAATGATCCGCTGAGTGTCGAAGTCAGCCCGCGCAACGTCGCTGCCAACACGGTCAAGCAGTGGATCGTCACCGTCGACAAGAAGCGCAAGGCCGAACTGTTCGTGCACCTGATGCGCAAGAACAAGTGGAAGCAGGTGCTGGTGTTCGCCAAGACCCGCAACGGCGTCGATGCGCTGGTGGAAAAACTTCAGGGCCTCGGTGTGAATGCTGACGGCATCCATGGAGACAAACCGCAGGCCACGCGCCAGCGCGCGCTGGACCGTTTCAAGCTCAGCGAAGTGCAGATTCTGGTGGCGACCGACGTCGCCGCCCGTGGTCTGGACATCGAAGACCTGCCGCTGGTGGTCAACTTCGATCTGCCGATCGTCGCCGAGGACTACATTCACCGCATCGGCCGCACTGGTCGCGCGGGTGCCACCGGTGAGGCGATTTCGCTGGTGTGTGCCGATGAAGTGAACATGCTCTCGGCCATCGAAATGCTGACTCGGCAGACGTTGAAGCGCCAGAACGAGCCGGATTTCGAACCCGAGCACCGCGTGCCGGACACCGACGCCAGCGGTCAGGTGATCAAGAAGCCGAAAAAACCGAAGAAGCCGAAAGCATCGGGCGGTGGCGGTGGTAAACGCAATCTGGGCAAGTGGGTCGACAGCGGCGAGACCTCGGCACCGGAGCCATCGATCAAACCGGTGCGCAAGGTGCCGGTGTTTAACACTGGACCGCGTAAGCGTAAGCCGTGATTTGATGAGGCGTTTGTAGGGACGTCTTCGCGAGCAGGCTCGCTCCCACAAGGGAACTCCTTGTCACTGGAGATCAATGTGGGAGCGAGCCTGCTCGCGAAGGATGCAACTCGGTTTTCAGTCGGACTGCTTAAGCCACTGCACAATACCCAGCCCTGCCGCCCGCCCACTGGCAAAACACCCGGTCAGCAAATAGCCTCCGGTCGGCGCTTCCCAATCAAGCATCTCGCCGGCACAAAACACCCCCGGCAGCGCCTTGAGCATCAAGCGCTCATCCATCGCTTCGAATCTCACGCCACCAGCACTGCTGATCGCTTCATCCAGCGGACGGGTTTTCACCAGAGTCAGCGGCAACGCTTTGATCGCTCGCGCCAACAGCGCCGGATCGCCGAAGGTTTCGGCATCGGTCAGCTCGCGCAACAATGCTGCCTTAACCCCATCAATCCCCACCTGACTGTGCAGATGCTTGGCCATTGAGCGCGAGCCACGTGGTTTGCTCAGCGCTGCCTGTAATTTATCCACAGGCCGGCCGGGCAGCAGGTCGATGTGGATAACCGCTGCGCCGTAGCGATTGATTTCTTCGCGTATCGGCGCCGACAGGGCGTAGATCAGGCTGCCTTCAATGCCGGTCGCGGTGATCACGCATTCGCCCAAGCGCGGGATGTCGTCGTTCAAACCGATGGCAATGTTTTTCAGCGGTGCGCCGGCGAATTTGCTCACCATCAGCTCGCTCCAGGTTTGCACCTCGAAGCCGCAATTGCTTGGCTGCAACGGCGCCAGATCCACGCCGCGCTGCTCCAGCGGCAACATCCACGCGCCATCCGAGCCCAGGCGCGACCAACTGCCGCCGCCGAGGGCGAGCAGGGTGGCGTCGGGGTTTGCGCTGATTTCGCCTTCCGGGCTGGCGATGCGCAGTGCACCGCTTGCGTCCCAGCCGAGCCAGCGATGGCGGGTGTGGATAACCACGCCGCTGTCGCGCAGGCGCTTGAGCCAGGCGCGCAACAGTGGGGCGGCTTTCATGTCGGTGGGGAACACGCGGCCGGAGCTGCCGATGAAGGTTTCGATACCCAGATCGTGAATCCACTGGCACAAGGCATCGGCATCGAACGCGCGCAGCAGCGGGGCGATCTGCGCTGCGCGCTCAGCGTAGCGGGAGAGGAACGCCGGGTACGCTTCGGAATGGGTGATGTTCATGCCGCCGACCCCGGCCAGCAGGAACTTGCGCCCGACCGAGGGCATGCCGTCGTACACGTCGACGCGGACTCCGGCCTGGCTCAGCACTTCGGCGGCCATCAGGCCGGCGGGGCCACCGCCGATGATGGCGACGTGAGCGTTAACGGGGGCGGAGTTCTGGGTCATGGCTGTGCACTGCGGTATGGCGGGACAAGGCGCGCATTCTAACAGCGCTGAACCCTGTGGGAGACCCCATGTGGGAGCGAGCCTGCTCGCGAACGCGGTCTGTCAGTCAATTAGATGTTGTGGGTGCTAAAGCTTTCGCGAGCAGGCTCGCTCCCACAGGGGCTGCGGTGTATTTCGAGTCTGGTTAAAAAATAAACAGCGCGCTGTACGCCATGCCCAGCATGGCCTGCAGTCTCTTTCGCGCAGGTTATCCACAGCCAGTTCCACAGCGATTGTGGGTAACGCAGCATGTTTCAACGACAGCCGTGTGAATCCCAGACCCGTTGCGCGCTGTGATGCAGGATGCCGTGGCGGCGGGCGAGGGCGTGGCGATCCTTGCTGTAGCCGCCGCCGATCACCCCGACCACCGGAATATCGCGGCCCAGGCAATGGCGCATCACCCGTTCATCGCGCTCGGCCACCCCGGCGTCGGTCAGTTGCAGATAACCGAGGGCATCGTCCTTGTGCACATCGACGCCAGCGTCGTAGAGCACCAGATCCGGTTGATACAGCGGCAGCAGGTAATTGAGCGTGTCATCGACCACCTGCAGATAATCGGCATCGCCCATGCCTTTGGGCAGCGGAATGTCCCAGTCACTTTCGGCTTTGCGTGCGGGAAAATTCTTTTCGCAGTGCAGGGAAACGGTAATCGCCTCCGGCGTGTCATGCAGAATCCGCGCGGTGCCGTCGCCTTGATGCACGTCGCAATCGAAAATCAGCACGCGATTGACCCGACCGCTCTGCAACAGGTACTGGCTGATGATTGCCAGGTCATTGAAGATGCAGAAGCCGGCGGGGTAATCGTAGTGAGCGTGATGGGTGCCGCCGGCCAGATGACAGGCCAGGCCATGCTCAAGGGCTTTCTCTGCCGCCAGGATCGAACCGCCCACTGCGCGTACGGTGCGCCGCGCCAGCGCTTCATTCCACGGCAGGCCGAGGCGCCGTTGGTCTTCGCGGGACAACTCGCCGCTCATGTAGCGTTCGATATAGCTGCGGTCATGGGCGAGGGCGAGGATGTCGTTGGGGCAGATCTGCGGGCGCAGCAGGTCGGCGTCGCGGGTCAGGCCGCTGTCGACCAGGTGATCGCGCAGCAGCCGGAACTTGTCCATGGGAAAGCGGTGATCCGCGGGAAACTCGGGGCTGTAGTCTTCGTGATAGATCAACGGCAAGGGCATGGCTTGTTTCGCGCAGAACCAGGGAAAGAATGAACGATCCTACCAGCGATGTAGACTCAACGGCATGGAAATGGAGGGGACGATGGAGCCGATACTGGAGCTGCAAAGCGCGCGTTTGTTGATGCGTCAGTGGCAGGACGAGGATTTGCCGGCATTCGCCGCGATGTGCGCCGATCCACAGGTGATGCGCTACTTTCCAGCGCCGTTGACCCGGCTCGAAAGTGCCGCATTGATCGGCCGCGTGCGCGGACATTTTGCCGAGCACGGCTTTGGCCTGTGGGCGCTGGAGCGCAAGGACACGGGCGAGTTCATCGGTTTCACCGGGTTGGGCGTGGTCGGCTTCGATGCGCCGTTTACCCCGGCGGTGGAGATCGGCTGGCGTCTGGCCAAGGAACACTGGGGCCTGGGTTACGCCAGCGAAGCGGCGTGGACGGCACTGCGCGCGGGTTTCGACCAATTGAAACTGGAGGAAATCGTCTCGTTTACCGCCGGGCAGAATGCGCAGTCGGAGAAGGTCATGCAGGCGATCGGCATGCATCACGATCCGCAGGATGATTTCGATCACCCCAAGCTTGCGCTCGATCACCCGTTGCGCCGTCATGTTCTGTATCGCATCAGCCGCGAACAATGGCTGCAAACCTTGCATGAATAAGCCGACACGGACGTTTACAATGGCCGCCATCGTATTTGGCCCGTGCCAGAACCTGAATCGTCCGCCGCAGCCAAGACTGCGCGGCCATTGCTTTGTGTGAGGAGAATCTGAATGAGCCAAGTGCTGGAAGATCTGGTCGATCTGCTGACCCTGGAACCGATCGAAGAAAACCTGTTCCGTGGTCGCAGCCAGGATCTGGGGTTCCGCCAGTTGTTCGGCGGTCAGGTGCTCGGCCAGTCGCTGTCGGCGGCTAGTCAGACGGTGGAAGAGGCGCGCCATGTGCACTCGTTGCATGGTTATTTCCTGCGCCCGGGCGATGCCAAGTTGCCGGTGGTCTATTCGGTTGATCGCGTGCGTGATGGCGGCAGTTTCAGCACCCGCCGCGTGACGGCGATCCAGAAGGGCCACCCGATCTTCACGTGCAGCGCTTCGTTCCAGTACGACGAAAAAGGCTTCGAGCATCAGGGCCAGATGCCGGCGGTGGTCGGCCCGGAAAACCTGCCCTCGGAGCTGGAACTGATCCAGCAGCGTGCGCACCTGATTCCCGAGCACATGCGTGAAAAACTGCTGTGCCCGAAACCGATCGAAGTACGCCCGGTTACCGAAAAGGATCCGTACAACCCGCAACCGGCCGATCCGATCAAATATGTGTGGTTCCGCGCCGATGGCGCCCTGGCCGACATTCCTGCGCTGCACAAATACCTGCTGGCGTACGCCTCGGACTTCGGCCTGCTGACCACTTCGATGCTGCCCCACGGCAAGTCGGTCTGGCAGAAAGACATGCAGGTCGCCAGCCTCGATCACGCGCTGTGGTTCCACAATGATCTGCGCGCCGATGACTGGTTGCTCTACGCGATGGACAGCCCGTGGGCCGGCAACTCCCGTGGTTTTTCCCGTGGCAGCGTGTTCAACCGGGCCGGGCAACTGGTCGCTTCGGTGACTCAGGAAGGCCTGATCCGCCATCGCAAGGACTGGGCATGAGCCTGACCGCGGTTCGTCATTGGGTGTTCGACATGGACGGCACGCTGACTGTCGCCGTGCATGATTTCGCCGCGATTCGTGTGGCGCTGGCGATTCCGCCCGAGGACGACATCCTCATCCATCTAGCTGCATTGCCAGCGGATGAAGCAGCGGCCAAACATGCATGGTTGCTTGAGCATGAACGCGATCTGGCGTTGGGCTCGACCCCGGCCACCGGCGCGGTGGAGCTGGTGCGCGACCTGCATGCGCGCGGTTATCGCCTCGGCATTCTCACGCGCAATGCGCGGGAGCTGGCACATGTCACGCTGGAGGCGATCGGCCTGGCCGACTGCTTTGCGGTCGAGGATGTGCTGGGTCGCGACGAAGCACCGCCGAAGCCGCATCCGGGCGGTTTGCTGAAACTGGCCGATGCCTGGCAAGTGCCGGCCAGTGACATGGTGATGGTCGGCGATTACCGCTTTGATCTGGATTGCGGCCGAGCAGCGGGGGCGCGGACAGTGTTGGTTAATCTGCCGGATAACCCGTGGCCGGAATTGACCGATTGGCATGCGAAGGATTGTGTTGAGTTGCGACGGATGCTGCAGGGCTGAGATGGTTGTTGTCTGATCGGACGCCTTCGCGAGCAGACTCGCTCCCACAGTGGAATGCATGCCAAATGTGGCAGTTATTCCAAATGTGGGAGCGAGCCTGCTCGCGAAGGGGCCGGTGGATTCAGCAAAAAACTCACTGATCGAACAACGCCTTCTGCCCCTCCGCCGACGTCAGCATTCCATCGCCGTCATGCCCGACCCCGGGCACTTCAATCAGCCGTTGATTGACCCCCTCAGGATGGCGACGCAGCAAATAACCGAAATACAGCTTCCCGCGCATCAAGCGGTAAGCCCCTTGCGCCTCGGCCGCGCAGCTCTTGTCCAGCGCCGGATGTTCCGGGTCGACATCCTGCTGGCCGAGCAGATAAATCACCTCGCGTTTGACGTAAGCGCTCTCGACCTGCAACGGCGTTTGCCCGCCGGCATACACCGGCATGTCCGCCAGACCGTACTTCCAGCGATTGAAGCCAGGACATTGCGCGTGATCGAACGCCACTGGCCTCTGCTCGTTGAAGTACGCATAAGAAGAAGGATTGGCCACCACATAGCGCAAGCGAATGCCGTTGGCCTTGAGCGCCGGCTGATCCTTGGCCAGCAGGGCGTAACGCTGCACCACCTGACCACCGCCGGAGTGGCCGAAGATCACGATCTGCTTCACGTCCGGAAACTGTTTGCGATCGCTGAGCCGCGCGACTATTTCGTCCAGCGCTGCGTAGGAACTCAGCGGATTCGGCCCGGTGGACAAGCCGCCGCCCATCCACTCGTTGCCCTGCCAGCGCAGCACCGTCGGCGGCAGGGAATACAGGGTGACGTCACTTTCATTGAGAAACTGCGGAGCGATCACCAGCGTGTGCGCGGTCTGCCCGGCGAGTTCGGCGGCATTTTCCGCACTTTTGCGGTAGGTCTCGGCGTTGCGCAGGCGACCGTGAATGACGATCAGCACCCGCTCGATCTTTTCCGGTGCCGGCCCGATGCCCACTGCCATTTCCCCGGCCTTGAGTTGCAGGCGACCGGGGCTGATCGCATCGACGCCGGCCGCTTGCGCGGTGCCGGCGATGAACAGTAACGCCACAAGCCATTTATGCATTTACAGGGTTTTCGCCGCGAAGGTGTCGCACTGGCTTACCTGGCCTTGCGCGAATCCGGTTTTGAACCAGCGCACCCTTTGCGCTGACGTACCGTGGGTAAACGAGTCCGGCACCACGCGGCCCTGACCCTGTTGCTGCAAGCGATCATCGCCGATGGCGTTGGCGGCGTTCAAGGCTTCCTCGATGTCGCCCGGTTCCAGCCAGTTCAAGCGTTTCTGCGCGTTATACGCCCAGACACCGGCGAGACAGTCGGCCTGCAATTCCTGACGAACCAGCAAGCCGCCGTCGCCTTCCATTTGCCGGCCTTGCTGACGCGCCGCCTGCATCTTCGCCGAGACGCCCAGCAGCGTCTGCACATGGTGGCCGACTTCGTGCGCAATCACGTAAGCCTGAGCGAAATCGCCAGCGGCTTTGAAGCGCTGCGACATTTCCTGGAAGAAGGCCATGTCCAGATAAACCTTCTGGTCGGCCGGGCAATAGAACGGGCCGGTGGCAGAAGTGGCCATGCCGCACGCGGAGTTCACCCGATTGCTGAACAGCACCAGTGTCGGGTCTTTGTATTGGCGTCCGGCCTGCTGGAAGATCGGACCCCAAGTGTCTTCGGTGTCGCCGAGAATCGAGCGGACAAATTCAGCCTGTTCATCATTGGCCGGTGGCGCCTGGCGGGTTTGCGAGGAGGGCGCCGGCTGCTCCATCTGCCCGGTCAACTGGCCGAGAATCTGCATCGGGTCCTGGCCGGTGAGCCAGCCGATGCCGACAATCAGCACAATAGCGGTCAGGCTCAGACCCTTGCCGCCACCGAAGCGCATGCCGCCGCCACCGCCGGCATCATCACCCCGGGCGTCGACGACGTTGTCACTGCGTCGGCCTTTTTTCCATAGCATGTGGGAATCCTCTTTTATTGCCGGTGATGAATCTGCTGGTGATGAGTGTTGCCGCTGTGTGAGTGTGGCGCCAGTCCGGTCGTCCGTCCATGCACACGCGCCCACATGGTGCGGGCCTGGTATTGACGGCCGAGCGGGCCGTGAATTCAATCCCGAGAGGAATTTCTTCCGTCGAAGTCATGAACCCCCTGTTTCGACGGCAGTCTGTGATGTTGCACACTGGCCGGGCGCCGAAGTGGCGGGAATCTTGCCTCAAGGTTTTGCCTGGCGGCGGTTTCCCGGTGCAGAAGAGTGCAACCTGTGCGGTTGCTGAAAGCTCGGCCGACTATGATTGCCACAACGATTGCCGCCAGCGCGAACGCTCGCCCGGGTATTTTTTTCAGAGATTGCCAATGACCGTCAGCACCCCGCTCTCCGGTGTCAACCAGCCCTTCAAGGGGATTCTGCTGATTGTCGTGGCGACGTTCCTGTTTTCCAGCCACGACGCGTTGTCGAAATACCTCTCCGGTTTTTATCCGATCGTGATGGTGGTGTGGGCGCGCTATGTGGTGCACACCTTGTTGATGGCGGGGATTTTCCTGCCGCAGTCCGGCTTGCGTGTGCTGCGCACGAAAAAACCGTTATGGCAGCTCGCCCGTGCCCTGTGCCTGCTCGGCACCAGCCTGTTTTTCACCACGGCGCTGCTGTACATCCCGCTGGCGGAAGCCACGGCGGTCAACTTTCTCGCGCCGGTATTGGTGACGGCGTTATCGGTGCCGTTGCTCAAGGAACGCGTGACGCGCGGGCAGTGGATTGCGGTGATCTGCGGCTTCATCGGCGTGTTGATCATCGTCCACCCGGGCGGCGAACTGTTCACCCCGGCGATCCTGCTGCCGTTCTGCTCGGCGCTGTTCTTCTGCTTCTACCAACTGCTGACGCGCAAGCTCGCCGAAATCGACAGTCCGACCACCAGCAACTTCTTTGCCGGCCTGTGCAATACCCTGGTGATGAGCGCGCTGGTGCCGTTCTTCTGGCAAGTGCCGACGTGGACTCACGCCGCTCTGATGCTGGCGCTGGGCAGTTGCGGGATGACGGCGCATCTGTTCCTGACCCAGGCCTTCCGTCACGCCGCACCAGCCTTGCTGGCGCCGTTCGGCTATTGCCAAATCGTCTTTGCCGGGTTGTTGGGCTGGCTGCTGTTCAATCACACCCCGAGCGGGTTGACGGTGATCGGTATCGCGGTGATCTGTTGCAGCGGATTGGCGGCAGCGTGGCAGCAGAGCCGGCGCTGAAGAGCGGATCCCGGTACAACTTGTGGGAGCGAGCCTGCTCGCGAAAGCGGTGGGTCAGTCGCCATATTCAGCGGCTGACGTGACGCCTTCGCGAGCAGGCTCGCTCCCACAATGGGATGTATGCAGGCAGGTTATTCGGTAACGGTCGGAATCTTGCGCGGTGCCATGAAGTACATCCACGTCAGTGCGAGGAAGTACATCGCCGGGATCAGCGTGAACAGCACCGTGTAGTTGTTGTTGGTGACGGTGAGGATGTGGCCGACGATCTGGGTCATGAACATCCCGCCGATCGCCGCGCACATGCCGCCGAAGCCGAACACCGTGCTCATCATGTGCTTGGGCGTGTAGTCCATCACCAGGCTCCAGATGTTCGCAGTCCAGGCCTGATGCGCGCCGATCGCCAGCGAGATCGCCGCCACCGCCACCCACAGATTCGCCGATCCGGCGGCCATCACCACGCCGATGATGCAGCAGGCAAACAGCAACATCGACAGCAGCCGCGCCTTGATCGAGTTCATGCCGCGGCCAATCAGGAACGAAGACAGAATCCCGCCGCCGACACTGCCGAAGTCAGCCGTGACGTAGATGATGATCAGCGGAATGCCCATCTGCGTCACGTTGATGCCGAGGTTGTATTGCTGATTGAGAAACGGCGGCAGCCAGTACAGATAGAACCAGAACACCGGCGCGGTCAGCGAGTAGGCGAGGGCGAAGGCCCAGGTGCCGCGCATGCGCAGGATCTTGCTGAACGGCACGCGGGCCTGTTCCGGTTCGACTTGCTGCTGGATGTAATCGAGTTCCGACTGCTTCACCGTCGGGTGATCTTCCGGATTGAAATACTTCAAGCCCCAGAACAGCAGCCAGATGCCGCCGAGTGCCGCCATGCACAGGAACGCCGCTTGCCAGCCCCACACATGCAGGACCAGTGGCAGCAGCATCGGCGTGAACATCGCCCCGACGTTGGTGCCGGCGTTGAAAATGCCGGTAGCGACTGCACGTTCACCGGCCGGGAACCACAGGCGCGTGGTCTTTACACAGGCCGGGTAGTTGGCCGCTTCCGTCAGACCGAGGATGAAGCGGCAGACCATGAAGCCGACTGCCGAGGTCGCCAGGCCATGGGCGCCGGTGGCCAGGCTCCAGAGCAGTACGGCGCAGAAGAACACGCGCTTGACGCCGACCCGGTCGATCAGGCGTCCCTGCAGGACAAAACCGATCGCGTAGCCGACCTGGAACCAGAAATTGATGTTGGCGTAGTCCATCGCCGTCCAGCTCATTTCCTTGGCGAGGATCGGCTGCATGACGCCGAGGGCGGCGCGGTCGATGTAGTTGAGGGTGGTGGCAAAAAACACCAGCGCCAGCATGCCCCAGCGGGTCTTGCCGACGGCCATGGCGCCGCGGATCTTGTCGCCAATGCCACCCGTGGCAGTGCTCATGGCCGGAGCCATGCGGGAAGTCTGTGAAGGAATCATGTGTTCCACCCGTTTTTGGATTTGTTATTTGGTGTTCTTTTCTGTCGAACACCTTGCCCGGTGGTTAGTGGCCGGACTCGATGTGCAACCGATGTTGGGCAGTGAACAAAAAATCGTCAATTCGCCAAATCGCCTTAGTGTTCGATAATCGCACGCAAAACTAACCGGGTAGTACACTTTAAATTGCTGCGCGCAGGGATGCAGCCAATAATTTCCCTCACTATAAAAACCCATTCCCCGGTAGGAGCTGGCGAAGGCTGCGATCTTTTGAATTTGCTGTTTTGGCAATCAAGATCAAACGATCGCAGCCTTCGGCAGCTCCTACAGTAAAGATAAAGCGGCGCAGTCCGGGAGTTGAAACATGCAGCGTTCCATTGCCACCGTTTCCTTGAGCGGCACCCTGCCGGAAAAACTCGAAGCCATTGCCGCCGCCGGGTTCGACGGCGTGGAGATTTTCGAAAACGACCTCCTGTACTACGACGGCAGTCCCCGGGAAATTAAACAGATGTGCGCCGATCTGGGGATCGCCATCACCCTGTTTCAGCCGTTTCGTGATTTCGAAGGCTGCCGCCGTGATCGTCTGGCGCGTAACCTGGAGCGTGCCGAGCGCAAGTTCGATCTGATGCAGGAGCTTGGCACCGATCTGGTGCTGGTCTGCAGCAACGCCTCGCCGGACAGTGTCGGCGATCAAAAAATCCTCGTCGATGATTTGCGCCTGCTGGCCGAACGCGCCGGCGCCCGTGGCTTGCGCATCGGTTACGAAGCGCTGGCCTGGGGCCGTCACGTCAATACTTATCAACAGGTCTGGGACATCGTTCGTCAGGCTGATCACCCTAACCTCGGCGTGCTGCTCGACAGCTTTCACACCCTGTCGCTGAAGGGCGATCCCAGCGCGATCGCCGACATTCCCGGCGAGAAGATCTTCTTCGTGCAAATGGCCGACGCGCCGATCCTGGCCATGGATGTGCTGGAGTGGAGCCGGCATTTCCGTTGCTTCCCGGGGCAGGGCGAATTCGATCTGCCGGGTTTCCTCGCACCGATCATCAAGAGTGGCTATACCGGGCCGTTGTCGCTGGAAATCTTCAACGACGGCTTCCGCGCCGCACCGCCACGGGCCAACGCCGCCGACGGTTTGCGCTCGCTGCTGTATCTGGAAGAGAAGACCCGCCAGCGTCTCGAGCAAGAAGCGACGCCGGTGGCCAACCGTGAAATTCTTTTCGAAACGCCGCCGGCCAGCGAATACAACGGTGTGGAATTTCTCGAATTTGCCGTCGACGAAGCGCTGGGCGCGAAGCTCAGTCACTGGCTGCAACGCCTCGGCTTTGCCAAGGCCGGGCAGCATCGCTCCAAGAGCGTCAGCCTGCTGCGTCAGGGCGATATCAACCTGATCCTCAACTCCGAGCCGTATTCGTTCGCCCACAGCTTTTTCGAAGCCCACGGCCCGTCGCTGTGCGCCACGGCCGTGCGGGTCAAGGACAGCGCCAGTGCGCTGGCCCGCGCCGTCGCTTACAAGGGGCAGCCCTATCGCGGGCTGGTCGGGCCGAATGAACTGGAGCTGGCGGCGGTGCGCGCACCGGACGGCAGCCTGATTTATCTGGTCGATGCGGACGCCGACGTGTACGGCACCGATTTCAATCTGTTGCCGGACGCGCAGACCGGCGGCGGCCTCAAGCGTATCGATCACATGGCCATGGCGCTGCCGGCCGACAGCCTCGACAGTTGGGTGCTGTTCTACAAAAGCCTGCTCGATTTCGAGGCCGACGACGAAGTGGTGCTGCCCGATCCGTACGGCCTGGTGAAGAGCCGCGCACTGCGCAGTCGCGACAGTTCGATCCGGCTGCCGCTGAACATCTCCGAGAACCGCAACACTGCCATTTCGCATGCGCTATCGAGTTATCGCGGCTCCGGCGTGCACCATATCGCCTTCGATTGTGACGACATCTTCGCCCAGGTCAGTCGCGCCAAAGAGGCCGGCGTGCCGCTGCTGGACATCCCGCTCAACTACTACGACGACCTTGCGGCGCGTTTCGATTTCGACGATGAATTCCTCAGCGAACTGGCCTATTACAACGTGCTCTACGACCGTGATGCCCAGGGCGGCGAGTTGTTTCATGTCTACACCGAGCCGTTCGAGGGGCGGTTCTTCTTCGAGATCATCCAGCGCAAGAATGGCTATGCCGGCTACGGCGCGGCCAACGTCGCGGTGCGGCTGGCGGCGATGGCCAAATCCCGCAGCGGTGCGGTGCGTCAGGCGAAGTTGTAGGGAATTCGTAAACGCGGGATCAAACACCGGCTGCGCGGCTTCCTTCACTGTCCCGCGCGGCCCATAATCGCCGCTTGTGCAGTGATGGCCGTGAGCCCGCGATGACCATGAATTCAGAACTTTCCGCCGCTGCTGTCGAGTCCGACGCAGTGCCGCGCAAGAGTCGCAAGAACAACCCGGAAAAGACCCGTGAGAACATCCTGCAGGAGGCGATCGTCGAGTTCGTCCAGCAGGGCTTGTCCGGCGCCCGCGTCGACGCGATCGCCGAGCGCATCCACACCTCCAAGCGCATGATCTATTACTACTTCGGCAGCAAGGAGCAGTTGTACGTCGAGGTGCTGGAGAAGCTATACGGCGATATCCGCAGCACGGAGAACCGTCTGCATCTGGATGAGCTGCCGCCCGAGCTGGCGATCCGCCGCCTGGTGGAATTCACCTTCGATCACCACGATCACAACGTCGATTTCGTGCGCATCGTCAGCATCGAAAATATCCACAACGCCGAGTACGTGAAGCGTTCCGATGCGATCAAGGCGCTGAACAACACCATCCTCGACACCTTGGGCGGGATTCTGCAGCGAGGCGCGGACGAAGGTCTGTTCCGGCGTGGCATCGATGCGCTGGACGTGCATCTGCTGATCAGTTCGTTCTGCTTCTATCGCGTGTCGAACCGCCACACGCTGGGGGAAATCTTCCAGATCGACCTGCCGGACGAAACCATCAAGCAGCGCCACCGCGAGATGATCTGCGAATCGGTGTTGCGCTACCTGAAGGCCTGACTCGATCTCCCCTGTGGGAGCGAGCCTGCTCGCGAGAGCGGTGTGTCAGTCGCCCTGTTCGTTGACTGAATCGACGCCTTCGCGAGCAGGCTCGCTCCCACAGGGGCCGCTTTGAAATTCAGCCATTCATGCTTTGAAAATGCTCAAGCATGCGCTGCGCATCCGGCACCACGCCGCTGAACAATTCAAACGCCTTCACCGCCTGAAACACCGCCATGTTGCCGCCATCCAGGGTGCGGCAGCCCAAGGCGCGGGCATCGCGCAGCAGTTCGGTTTCCAGCGGGAAATACACAATCTCCGCGACCCACATTTCCCTGCGCAGCAACCCGGCCGGCACTGGTGAACCCGGCAGCTTGGCCATGCCCATCGGCGTGGTGTTGACCAGACCATCGGTCTGCTCCAGCGCCCCGGGCAAATCCAGTCCGGCCTGCGCGCGACTGGGGCCGAAATGTTGATTCAGGTTGCTTGCCAGGCTCTCGGCACGCTCGCGGTCGACATCAAAAATCGTCAATTGCCGTACGCCTTCGCTGAGCAGCGCGTGGGCCACCGCCGCGCCAGCGCCACCGGCGCCCATCTGGACGACGCGTTCACGGGCAGCGTCTGTCAGACCCCGGCGAAAACCCTCGGCGAAACCGAGGCAATCGGTGTTGTGGCCGACACGCTTGCCGTCCTTCAGCACCACCGTGTTCACCGCGCCGATGCCACGGGCTTCCGGCGACAACTCATCGAGCAGCGGGATGACGGCCTGTTTGCACGGGAAGGTGATGTTCAGCCCGGTGTAATTCATTCGCTCCGCCGCTTGCAGCAAGTCGGGCAGGGCCTTGCTGTCGAGGCGCAATTGATCGAGGTCGATGAGCTGGTATAGATAACGCAGGCCCTGCGCATCACCTTCGTGCTCATGCAATGCCGGCGTGCGTGAAGCCTGAATCCCGGCGCCGATCAGCCCGGCGAGTATCACCTTGGAACGCGACATGGTTCTTACCTCTGCAACCGCTGGCTGAAATGCTCCAGCGCCAGGCGATAGCCATGGCTGCCGAACCCGCACATCACCGCCGTGGCAATGCCGGAAACAAACGAGTGATGACGGAACGGCTCGCGGGCATGCACGTTGGACAGATGCACCTCAATCACCGGCAATTCACTGGCGACCAGCGCATCGCGAATCGCCACGGACGTGTGCGTCCACGCCGCCGGATTGATCACGATCCCGGCACAACGACCGCGCGCGGCGTGAATCCAGTCGAGCAGCTCGCCTTCATGATTGGTCTGGCGAAATTCCACGGTCAGGCCGAACTCGTCAGCCGCGCGACCACACAGTGCCGAAATATCGGCCAGAGTTTCATGACCATAAGTCGCCGGCTCGCGGGTGCCAAGCAGGTTCAGGTTCGGGCCGTTAAGCACCAGAACGATAGGGGACATGGGGGTAACTCCACTTATTGTTTTTGGCATGGGCCGAGAGGTTTAAGCCTGTGGAGGTAAAATGTACTAGATGGTTACATCGGTCAATTGAACAGGAATGCCCCGCGCGTTTTATGTTCGGTGATCGCACAGCCATATTCAGGCGAGTCCTGATTTCAAAACGTAACGACAGCTTTTCTTACGTTTTTTCCGTTCATTTCTCAGGCCTCGACCCCCATGCCCGCTAGCCTTGGATGACCTCCGCCACGTTCACGGTTGCAACCGATCGTCGGACTCGAAAGGAAATTCGAGATCTTGAAATCCATTAACCTAACGGATGGGTTAGCATGAAGATATGCAGCTACAAGGGAATGTCGATTCGCATCATGTTGAGAGACGAACACTGCCCACCGCACGCCCATGTAGATGGGGGTGCCTGGAATGCCCGCTTCCGGTTCAGCTTCTGGCACAACGAAGTTGATCTGTGGGATGTCGTGCCGTTGTCCCGACGACCACCGCTCACTGTGCTTAACGGCTTGTGTCTGTCACTTGGACAACCGGCGCATTTGCGTAGAGCACGAGGGATCTGGTGGTCGGCCGTGAAGACCGCTTGTCTCGATAATCAGATATGGGACTGCCAGGCAAACGAAGTGCCCGTAATGAAACCAGTCACCGACGAGACCTACAGGATCGGATCGGCGCGCTATGACCCCGATGAAGACAAAGTGCTGCTGTCCTTGATCGGCAAATTGGAAGGAGTTGAGATCGAATTATGAAGGTCATCAAGGCAAAACCGTCGGTGCATCGCCCCCTGACGGAAGAGATGCTCGATGCCGCCATCACACTTGGCGAAGTACGACAGGCCAATAGTTTGCAGGCCGTGTCAGTGAGTTTCGAAGAATCCTCTTTGGTCATTCGTTTCGAGGACGGCAGCGGTGTGTTGCTTCCGGTGAAGCTGTATCCCGAATTCGCGGGGTTCGAAGCGGCCGATTATGCAAGTCTGACGATCGGCTTCGCCGGCACTGCGCTGTGCCATGAGGGCAAGGATCTGGATATTTCCATTGCCGGAATGATTTCAGCGAGCCCGCCGCTTATGCGGATGGCCGCGTCGGTCGTCGCCTCGCGCAACGGGCGTCAAAGCAGTGCTGCCAAATCTGCAGCCGCACGAGCCAATGGCAAGAAAGGCGGGCGTCCACGCAAAACTGATATTGCGCCATAGCACCCACAAAAAAGCCGTCAATCATGACGGCTTTTGCGTATCAGATACCCGCAATCAACGCCGGGTCAGCAGCACACCGGATTCCATGTGATGGGTCCACGGGAACTGGTCAAACATCGCGCACTTTGTAATGCGGTGGGTGTCATGCAACTGGGCGATGTTGGCCGCCAGGGTGTCCGGGTTGCAGGAGATGTAGAGGATATTGTCGAAGCGCCGGGTCAGTTCGCAGGTGTCCGGGTCCATGCCGGCGCGTGGTGGGTCGACGAAGACGCTGCCGAATTCGTAGCTCTTCAGATCGATGCCGTGCAGGCGACGGAACGGGCGCACTTCGTTGAGCGCTTCGGTCAGCTCCTCGGCGGACAAACGCACCAGCGTGACGTTATCCACAGCGTTTTCGCTGAGATTGCTCAGGGCCGCGTTGACCGAAGTCTTGCTGATCTCGGTGGCGAGCACTTTGCGCACGCGAGTCGCCAGCGGCAGGGTGAAGTTACCGTTGCCGCAGTACAGCTCGAGCAGATCGTCGCTGCGATCGCCCAAGGCTTCGTATGCCCAATTGAGCATCTTCTGGTTCACCGTGCCGTTGGGCTGGGTGAACGCGCCTTCGGGCTGGCGATAGCTGAAGGTGCGGCCGCCGACTTCGAGTTTCTCGACGACATAGTCCTGGCCGAGCACTTCGCGCTTGCCCTTGGAGCGGCCGATGATGCTCACGCCCAGATCTGCCGACAACTGAGTTGCCGCCGCATGCCAGTGCTCGTCCAGCGGACGGTGATAGCAAAGGGTGATCATCGCGTCGCCGGCCAGCGTGGTCAGGAATTCGACCTGGAACAGCTTGTGGCTCAGCGCCGAACTGGCTTGCCACGCGGCCTTCAACTGCGGCATCAACTGGTTGATGCGCAGGCTGGCAATCGGAAATTCCTCGATGAGGATCGGCGTGCGCTTGTCGTCCTGGGAGAACATCGCGTAATGCCGTTCGCCGCCCTCGCGCCACAGGCGGAATTCGGCGCGCAGGCGGAAGTTCTGCAGCGGCGAGTCAAACACCGTCGGCTCGGGTGCATCGAAAGGTGCCAGCAGTTCACGCAAACGCGTGACCTTGGCTTCGAGTTGTTCGGCGTAGGCTTGGGAATCGAAAGTCATGCGTTGAACCAACCCAACTTGATCACAAACAGAATCGACAGGATCACCAGCGCCGGGTTCAGCTCACGGGCACGGCCGGACAGCAGCTTGATGGCAGTCCAGGCGATGAAGCCGAAGGCGATGCCGTTGGCGATCGAATAGGTGAACGGCATCGCCAGTGCGGTGACCACAACCGGTGCTGCCACGGTGATGTCGTCCCAGTCTATTTCCGCCAGGCCCGAAGTCATCAGCACGGCGACGAACAGCAGCGCTGGCGCGGTGGCGAATGCCGGAACGCTGGCCGCCAGGGGCGAGAAGAACAGCGCCAGCAGGAACAGGATTGCCACGACGATGGCGGTCAGGCCCGTGCGGCCACCGGCACTGACGCCGGCAGCGGATTCGATGTAACTGGTGGTGGTCGAAGTACCCAGCAGCGAGCCGGCCATGGCCGCCGTGCTGTCGGCGATCAGCGCGCGGCCCATTTTCGGCATGTGGCCGTCCTTGCCCATCAGGCCGGCGCGCTTGGCGACGCCGATCAGGGTCCCGGAGTTGTCGAACAGGTCGACGAACAGGAAAGCGAAGATCACGCTGACCAGACCGATGTCCAGCGCACCTTTGATGTCCAGTTGCAGGAAGGTCGGCGCCAGCGACGGCGGCATTGACATGATGCCGCCGAACTCGGTGACGTTCAGTACGATCGAGGCGATGGTTACGGCGAGAATGCCGATCAGCACCGCGCCGCGCACCTTCAGTGCTTCGAGAGCTACGATCACGGCAAAGCCGACGGTCGCCAGAATCGGTGCCGGCTTGGTCAGATCGCCGAGGCCGACCATGGTCGCCGGGTTGCTGACCACGATACCCGCGTTGTGCAGGGCGATCAGCGCCAGGAACAGGCCGATACCGGCGGCGATCGCCGAGCGCAGTGGCAGCGGAATGGCGTTGATGATCCATTCACGGATGCGGAAGATCGACAGCAGGAAAAACAGCACGGCGGAAATGAACACCGCACCCAGCGCCACCTGCCAGGTGTGGCCCATGTGCAGCACCACGGTGTAGGTAAAGAAGGCGTTCAGGCCCATGCCCGGAGCGAGAGCAATCGGGTAGTTGGCGATCAGGCCCATCACGGTCGAGCCGATGGCGGCCGCCAGGCAGGTGGCGACAAAGATCGCGCCTTTGTCCATGCCGGTCTCGCCGAGGATGCTCGGGTTGACGAACAGAATGTAAGCCATGGCCAGGAAAGTCGTGACGCCCGCAAGAATTTCGGTGCGCACGTTGGTGTTGTGTGCCTTGAGTTGAAACAGCCTTTCCAGCATGTCTGCTCCCCGTGGCGCGCGTGGCGCCGTGAATGTATCGACCTCAACAGCAAAGCACAGACCGTCGCAAGCGCCTGGAAAATTGTCGTGGGCCGGAAAAAGCCGCGCATCATACCAGCCGCGTGAGGAATTTGGCGGATGTTGGTGTCGATCGTCGGCGAAGTTTTGCGCAGCCGACAACTGCGCCATACTGCGCGCTGATTTTTTGGAGTGGGCAGGCATGCGCAACGGTTGGATCAGGATTTTCGGATGGATTGCAGCACTGCTGCTGACAGCTCCGGCGTTCGCGGCCTCGGCGCCTCCGCTCACCGAGGTGAAGGTGATTAAGGTTCAATCACCGTCCTGCGGCCTGGAAGATATTGCCGATAACCAGCCGCAAACCCAGTGCAATCACAGCGGTCCGAACATCAAGGTCTACGTGCTGGAAGTCGGCTATGGCCAGAATCAGCCACACGTGACTCTGGATGGCTTCGAGGTCAACGGCACCCGAGGCCCGGTGTGCGCCTTCGATAATGGCAACCTCACCGAGTGCACGCCTGGCAGCAAAACCGTCGGTTCTCTTTATACCTTCGATCTGGCCGGCAAACAGGAAGGCACCTTCAGCTTCAGCAACACCTCGATCAACGCTCCGCGCAACACGCTATCGACCCAGCTTTACATCAAGTAACGGCTGTCTTCGAACAGGGTGGGACAAAGCTGACTACGCTTTACAGACCACCCAGCGGAAAGCGCCCATGACTTCCAGAGCCCTGATTGCCCTCGCCGAGGGCATCGACGATTTGCAAAGCGTGACCCTGATCGACGTGCTGCGCCGCGCCGGCATCGAAGTGGTCGCCGCCAGCATCGAAGGCCGGCGCATGCTGACCTGCGCGCGCGGCACCCGCCTGACCGCCGATGGCATGCTGGTCGATGTGCTCGCGCAGAGCTTCGACCTGATCGTGCTGCCGGGCGGTGCCGTCGGCTCGCAGCATCTGGCGGCGCATCAGCCCTTGCAGCAGTTGCTCAAGGACCAGGCCAGCGCCGGCCGCCTGTTCGCCGCCATCGGCGAAGCTCCGGCTCTCGCGCTGCAAGCATCAGGCGTGCTGCGCCAGCGACGCATGACCTGCCTGCCCGGCGCCAGCCATCAGTTGTCCGGCTGTACGTTTGCTGATCAACCGGTGGTGGTCGACGGCAACTGCATCACCGCCCAAGGCTCGGGCGCGGCGCTGGAATTTGCCTTGACCCTGGTCGAGCAGCTCAGTGGCAAGGCATTGCGGGCGAGGGTGGCGGGGGAGTTGATGGCCTGAAGGATCAGCCGTGGGCAGCGATGGGTTCAATCTTCGGTTGCTCGCGATGCTCTGCTTGCCACAGGTCGTAGTCGGTTTGAACTCCTAGCCACACGCGCGCCTTGCCAATCCCTGCACGCTCAAGTCGCACTGCCAGGTCCGGGCTGATCGGTGCGTGTCCGTGCAGCACGCGAGAAAGGTGAGGGCGCGCAAAACCCAGATGCCGGGCCAACTCGCTCACACTGAGGCCAAGCTCAGGCAAGACATCCAGCAGCAAGGTTTCACCGGGGTGTGGCGGGTTGTGCATGGGCATGAGCCTGCCTCCTGTCAGTGGTAGTCCAGATAATCGACCAATTCGATATCCGAACCGACAAAACAGGATTTGATCATGGCGGCGAGTGTAAGGCGATACATTACACTCAGTGCGGTAACTTTGTACCGCACGTTGTCGTTTGATATGTGCTGAGCAGGTGAGTTTTTTCCAAAAAACTCAGGCCTTCTCTTCCACCGGCACATGCATCCGGTCCCGATTTGCCAACGTCGGAAACAGTTTGATCCACGTCCCCGTCACTACCAGCGTGCCGATCCCGCCCATGACCACTGCCGGCACGGTGCCGAACCAGTGGGCGGTGAGGCCGGATTCGAATTCGCCCAACTGGTTGGAAGCGCCGATGAACAAGCCATTGACCGCGCTGACCCGGCCGCGCATTTCGTCGGGGGTTTCCAGTTGTACGAACGAGGCACGGATGACCATGCTGATCATGTCCGCTGCGCCGAGCACCACCAGCACCGCCAGCGAGAACCAGAACGAGGTCGACAGACCAAACGCGATGGTGGCGACGCCGAAGACGCCGACGGCGGTGAACATCACCCGGCCGACATTGCGTTCCACGGCAAATCGCGCGAGAAACAGCGATATCAGCAATGCACCCACCGCCGGCGCCGAGCGCAACAGGCCAAGGCCCCACGGGCCGGTCAGCAGAATGTCCTTGGCGAACACCGGCAGCAACGCCGTGGCGCCGCCGAGCAACACGGCGAACAAGTCCAGGGAGATCGCGCCGAGGATGTCCGGGCGGCTGCGGATGAAGCGAATCCCCGCCAGCAGCGAGTCCAGCGTGGCTTTGCCTTTATTCAATGGCGTCTGGCGTGCCGGCAGGTTGAGCATCAGCGAACAGGCGATCACGTACAGCAGCACGGTCGGGCCGTAGACCCAGACGCTGCCGAATGCATACAGCAAGCCGCCGAGGGCCGGCGCGACGATAGTGGCCGACTGTTGCGCCGATTGCGCGGCGGCAACTGCGCGGGGAAAAAGCGCACTGGGGACGATGCTGGGCAGCAGCGCCTGTGTCGTTGGCATTTCGAACGAACGAGCGGCGCCGAGCAGAAAGGCAAGGATGAAAATCATCTCGCGAGTGACATTGTCGCTGGCGCTGCCGATAGCCAGCGCCAAGGCAATCAACGCCTGCAACGACTGGCAAAGCGCGGCGACCTTGCGCCGGTCATAGCGATCCGCGACATGCCCGGTGTGCAGCATGAACAGCACGCGCGGGGCGAATTCGACCAGCCCGACCAAACCTAGATCCAGCACGTTGCCGGTCAGTTGATACAGGTTCCAGCCGATCGCCACTGTAAGCATCTGAAAACCGCTGGCGGTGAAAATCCGCGCCAGCCAGAAAGCCAGGAACGGACGATGGTGACGTAACAGCAGGGGCTCTTGTGTGGGCATCTGAAGGCAGGTCTTGGACGAGTGAACGGCGAGATTATCACCAGTCTGTAACAGGAAGTTGCTACGAGAAACAATTCACTTAGCCAGACATTGATCTTTCATGCTGACAATCAACCCTGTGGTGAGGGGATTTATCCCCGTTCGGCTGCGCAGCAGTCGTCGCTTCGAGATTTTGGCGCCGCTGCGCGACCCAACGGGGATAAATCCCTTGGCCACAGGAGAGTGAGGCAACTTGTCACGCGGCAAACCACCACGCAGTTCATTGGCAGAAATGGGACTACTCTTTCAACGTTGCTTGATCCAGATCAAGACCCCGACCGGAACTGATCTGGCGGCCATTTGGCCAGACTCCCTGCGTTGCGATGGTTGCAAAAAAAGAACGAATCCGAATTCGCCGCACTCCATATCCGTGGGGGCAGTGGTGCAGGCCTCCGGGCCAGCTACCCGTATTACCTGACAGAGGAAGCCATATGTTCGGTTTAGAGGCTCTCGATCTCGCCCGAATTCAGTTCGCGTTCACCATCTCGTTCCACATTCTGTTCCCGGCCATCACCATTGGCCTGGCGAGTTACCTGGCAGTGCTCGAAGGTTTGTGGCTGAAGACCCGCAACGACACCTACCGCGATCTCTACCATTTCTGGTCGAAGATTTTTGCCGTCAACTTCGGCATGGGCGTGGTTTCCGGGCTGGTCATGGCCTATCAGTTCGGCACCAACTGGAGTCGGTTCTCCGACTTCGCCGGTGCCGTCACCGGGCCGTTGCTGACTTATGAAGTGCTCACAGCGTTCTTCCTCGAGGCCGGTTTTCTTGGCGTGATGCTGTTCGGCTGGAACAAGGTCGGGCGCGGCCTGCACTTCTTCTCGACGGTGATGGTGGCGATCGGCACGCTGATTTCGACCTTCTGGATTCTCGCCTCCAACAGCTGGATGCAGACCCCGCAAGGCTTTGAAATCGTCAACGGTCAGGTGATCCCCACCGACTGGCTGGCAATCATCTTCAACCCGTCATTCCCTTACCGGCTGATGCACATGGCCACGGCCGCGTTCGTCGCGACGGCGTTCTTCGTCGGCTCGTCGGCGGCCTGGCACCTGCTGCGCGGCAGGGACAACCCGGCGATCCGCACCATGCTGTCGATGGCGATGTGGATGGCGTTGATCGTCGCGCCGATCCAGGCAGTGATCGGCGACTTCCACGGTCTCAACACGCTCAAGCATCAGCCAGCGAAAATCGCCGCGATCGAAGGCCACTGGGAAAACCATGGCGACGAGGCGACGCCGCTGATCCTGTTCGGCTGGCCGGACATGAAAGAAGAACGCACCAAGTTCGCAGTGGAGATTCCCTACCTCGGCAGCCTGATCCTCACCCACTCGCTGGACAAGCAAGTGCCGGCACTGAAGGAATTCCCGCCGGAAGACCGGCCGAATTCGACCATCGTGTTCTGGTCGTTCCGGATCATGGTCGGCCTCGGTTTCCTGATGATCTTCACCGGGTTGTGGAGCCTGTGGCTGCGCAAGCGTGAGTCGCTGTATACCTCGCGGCCGTTCCTGCATCTGGCCTTGTGGATGGGGCCGTCCGGCCTGATCGCGATTCTCGCCGGGTGGTTCACCACGGAAATCGGCCGTCAGCCATGGGTGGTCTACGGCTTGATGCGCACTGCCGATGCTTCGTCCAACCACAGCTTCATGCAGATGAGCATCACCCTGATCATGTTCGTCGTGGTCTATTTCGCCCTGTTCGGCGCCGGTCTCGGCTACATGATGCGTCTGGTACGCAAAGGGCCGAAGATCAGCGAAGGCAGCGAAACGCCGGACGGTGGTCCAGGCAAGAAACGCACCCCGGCGCGTCCGCTGTCCGCAGCCGACGATCCGGCCGAGGGCGAGCACGAAGACAACACTCGCTTGACCAAGGAGATTTGACTCATGGGTATCGATCTTCCGCTGATCTGGGCCGTGATCATCATCTTCGGCATCATGATGTACGTGGTCATGGACGGCTTCGACCTGGGCATCGGCATTCTCTTCCCGTTCGTACCCGGCAAGACCGATCGCGACGTGATGATGAACACGGTCGCGCCAGTCTGGGACGGCAACGAAACCTGGCTGGTGCTGGGTGGCGCGGCGTTGTTCGGCGCCTTCCCGCTGGCCTATTCGGTGGTGTTGTCGGCGCTGTACCTGCCGCTGATCTTCATGCTCATGGGCCTGATCTTTCGCGGCGTGGCCTTCGAGTTCCGCTTCAAGGCCAAGGATGAAAAACGTCACCTGTGGGACAAGGCATTTATCGGTGGTTCGATCGCCGCGACGTTCTTTCAGGGCGTGGCGCTCGGTGCGTTCATCGATGGTTTGCCGGTGGTCAACCGCCAGTTCGCCGGCGGTTCCCTGGACTGGCTGACGCCGTTCACGCTGTTCTGCGGTGCGGCGCTGGTGGTGGCCTATGCCTTGCTCGGCTGTACTTGGCTGATCATGAAAACCGAAGGCAAGTTGCAGGAGCAGATGCATGATCTGGCGCGGCCGCTGGCGTTTGTCCTGCTGGCAGTGATCGGTATCGTCAGCCTGTGGACACCGCTGTCACATCCGGAAATCGCTTCGCGCTGGTTCAGCATGCCGAATCTGTTCTGGTTCATGCCGGTGCCGATTCTGGTGCTGGTCACCTTGTACGGCCTGATTCGCGCGGTGGCACGTAATGCCAACTACACGCCGTTCCTGCTGACCCTGGTGCTGATCTTCCTCGGCTACAGCGGCTTGGGTATCAGCCTGTGGCCGAACATCGTGCCGCCGTCGATCTCGATCTGGGACGCCGCCGCGCCGCCGCAAAGTCAGGGCTTCATGCTGGTCGGCACGCTGTTCATCATTCCGTTCATCCTCGGTTACACCTTCTGGAGCTACTACGTATTCCGCGGCAAGGTCACCCACGAAGACGGTTACCACTAATCCCATGCTGGGCTTGCCCTGTGGGAGCGAGCCTGCTGGCGAAGGCGTCCGCAGTGACGCCTTGGCTTAACGGAGATCGATGCAATGAACGGCAAACATTCCCTGCACGACATTGAAGAAGCCGAAAAAAAGCCGCTGTGGCAGCGGCTCGGCTGGTTGGCCCTGATCTGGGTTGGCAGTGTCGGCGTGTTGTTCATCGCCGCCAGCCTGATGCGCATGTTCATGAATGCCGCAGGTTTGACCACCCACTGAAACATCCCGTCCCGGCGCCTTCGGGTACGGGTTTGCAACCCTCCTCACGGAGGGTTTTTTTATGCCGCAGATTTATTTGCGCGCCTTGAGGATGACGAATTTCGGCGTGGCCGCGACTTGCTCGACACCGCGGAACAGGCGCGCCAGTTTGCTGTGATAGCCCAGATGCCGGTTGCCGACGATGTACAGTGCACCGCCGACCACCAGCGCCTCGCGCGCCTGCTGGAACATGCGCCAGGCGAGGAAATCGCCGACCACCTGCTGCTGATGGAACGGTGGGTTGCACAGCACCACGTCCAGCGACTGCGGCGCCTGCCCGGCAAGACCATCGCCAGCGCGCACGATCACGTCGCGATCGGCCAATGCCGCGCGCCAGTTTTCGGCAGCCGATTGCACCGCCATGAACGATTCGTCGACCAGCGTGTAATGCGCATCCGGGTTCTGCAAGGCGCTGGCGATTGCCAGAACACCGTTGCCGCAACCGAGGTCGGCGACCCGTGCGCTGCCAAGGTTTTTCGGCAGATGCGGCAGAAACGCGCGGGTGCCGATGTCGAGGCCTTCGCGGCAGAATACGTTGGCGTGGTTGAGCAGTTCGATCGCCGGTTCGTCGAGGCGATAGCGGGTCGGGTAAGGAGACGTGGCGGGCGCTTTGCTTTCAGGTGTGGCGATCAGCAATCGCGCCTTTTTCACTGCCAGCGACGCCTGTACCGGGCCAATGTAGCGCTCGAGCAGATCGCCGGCAGCGCGCGGCAGATGCTTGACCATGGCGGCGGCGATCACTTGCGCGCCGGGAGCGAGTTGTCCTTGCAGGCGGATCAACTGCTCTTCCAATAGCGCCAGCGTCTTGGGAACGCGGATCAGCACCCGGTCAAACGGCCCCACCAAAGGCTCGCTTGCCGGAATCGGACGGATTGCATCGAACGCCTGGCTGTTGCGCAGCAGATTCTTTTCCAGCCCAACGAAACCCAGGAACGAGTCGCCGCTGCTGCTGACTTCGACCTTGCCCAGCAGACTGATCGCCAGGGCGCCAAAGCTGTCATTGAGCACCAGCACGCGGGTACTGCTCGCCAGTTGTTCGCTGGCGAGATGATTGAGCAGGTATTCGTCTGCCGCGTCGAATGCTTGCAGCGGTTCATTCTGCTGTTCGGGCTGGCGGATCAGGTCGAGTTGGGCGAAAGGCGTTTCGAGCAAAGGCATGGGACGGGGACTCAGGATATTCGGCAGATATCCCGTGGCCTGGATGTCGTGCGACGGGATCCGACCGAGTGGACTGCGATGCAAGCGGTATGCGTCATCACTCGGAAAGGCCTGAATGGTACGTTTTTTTGCGGGCAAATACTTGCAGGATTACCGCGCGATAACGTTCAGCTGTCAGATGATCCCGGCCCGAGCGGCGGCAATCACTGCGGAAATCTTGTTGCAGACGTTGAATTTTTCGATGACGTTTTGTACCTGATAGTTAACGGTGCGTTCGCTCAGGCTGAGGATTCGCGAAATGTCGTGAGCGGTCTTGCCCATGGCGGAAAGTTTCATGATTTCCAGCTCCCGGGACGATAGCCTGGGCCTGCTGGGCTTGTCCTGTATTGGAACGGTGCGCGCATATAATTCGCTGAAGTGTCGGTTGGCGAAGAACAGATAACCGTAATGCTCATATAGCTCGAGCGGGCTGATCGGGCAGTGGGTCCGGGCCAGGCTGATGATGCTGCACAAACCGCTGGCTTCGTCATGAAACGCTTGCGACCAGCCATGCTGCAGCCCGTTGTTTTTCAACGCCTGCCACAACTCGGGCGCATCAGTGAAAACTCTTTCTTCCCAAACGATCGGCAATATTGAGTGATTGCAATGCGCTATTACGGGATCGATGTTGCGGTAGTTTTCTTTGTTGTACTGGGTGTTCCATTCTTTCGGGTAATTATTGATTTGCAATGCGTTCAGATGAACTTCGCGATTGGGTGAGGTGACCGCGATGGCGCAGAAATTAAAACCCAGGTTTTCGGCAAATCTCAGCAGGATCGGATAAGCCGCCTCTATGCCCTTGGCAAATGTCAATTGTTTGAGTTGTGATTCCTTCCACGTTTCCATGAGCTTTCGCCTCCATGTCCTGATAGCGGGGCGCCGAATGGATCCAAAAGACCCGGCACGAATCGAAGTGTAGGATCATTCCGAAGAATTGCCTTACATTATTTCGAGATTTATATCTGAAGGTTATTCATAAAGCGTTCTTAGCAATACAGCCTGTTATATTCAGATTGCCATCTCAAGTTATTACTTTAAATACGACCTTGACAACATATCGAATGCGCAACGCAGATCCTGGTAATACCATTACCAATCACGGGTGTTTGGCAGCGCGATTTTGCGGGACACTGTGGGCAATCGTTTCAAGGAGTGCCTCATGACTGCCAGTGCCGAGAAGTACACCACCCAGACCTTGCTCGATGTGCAACCGTTGACGCCGAACCTGTTCACGCTGCGCACCAGCCGCGATCCCGGTTTTCGCTTCCGTGCCGGCCAGTTCGCCCGGCTGGGCGTCACCAAGGCCGATGGCAGTACGGTCTGGCGCGCCTATTCGATGGTGTCGTCGCCGTTCGACGAGTTTCTCGAGTTCTTTTCCATCGTCGTGCCGGGCGGCGAATTCACCAGTGAGCTGAGCCGGCTACAGGTTGGCGACAGCTTGATGGTCGAGCGCCAGGCGTTCGGCTATCTCACTCTGGATCGCTTTGTCGACGGCCGAGACCTGTGGTTATTGTCGACCGGCACCGGGGTGGCGCCGTTTCTGTCGATCCTGCAGGACTTCGAGGTCTGGGAGAAATTCGAGCGGATCATTCTGGTTTACAGCGTGCGGGAGGCGCGGGAACTGGCTTACCAGGAGTTGATCGCCGGGTTGGCGCAACGTGACTATCTGAGCGAATACGTCCACAAGTTGCAGTTCATCCCTACCGTGACCCGCGAAGCCCATCCAGGCGCGTTGCAGGGCCGGATTACCACGTTGATCGAAAATGGCGAGCTGGAGCGAGCGGCAGGAGTTGAGCTCTCGCCAGAGCATTCGCGGGTGATGCTGTGCGGCAATCCGCAGATGATCGACGACACCCGCGCCTTGCTGAAACAGCGCGACATGCGCCTGAGCCTGACGCGCAAGCCGGGGCAGGTCGCGGTGGAGAATTACTGGTAACGAAAACGGCACCCGCGGGTGCCGTTTCAATGTGTAGCGAATGCCTCAGGGCCGCTCGTTCTGCGCTTTGAGCAGGTCGCGGATTTCGCCCAGCAGTTGCTCTTCCTTGCTCGGGATCGGCGGCGCGGTCGGCGCCACGGCTTCTTCGCGCTTGAGGCGGTTGATGGCTTTGACGCCCATGAAGATCGCGAAAGCGACAATCACGAAATCCAGCACCGTCTGCAGGAATTTGCCGTAAGCCAGCACCACTGCGGGCGCATCGCCCTGGGCCGCTTTGAGCGTGACAGCCAGATCACTGAAGTCCACCCCACCGATCAACAGGCCAATCGGCGGCATGATCACGTCGCCGACAAACGACGAAACGATCTTGCCGAACGCCGCGCCGATGATGATACCGACGGCCATGTCGACCACATTGCCTTTGACCGCGAAGGCCTTGAACTCGCTAAGCACGCCCATAGTTATTTCCTTGTTACAGATGAGTTTGGTGGTGGCAGTGTAAATCAGCGAAACGCCTCCTGCGCGAAACACCTTCTTACAATGCCCGTTTTTATCGACACATCAATTGACGATTAGTTTGCAAAATGCCAGCAATCGCGCGCGGAATACGCGCTAACCCGCTGACGTGAAAGCCAATTTCTTCAATCATGGCGTTACGTTCTTTCTATTTATGTTCCTCGGCACGGGCCTCTAGCCTTGTTGTGGCGCACCTGGATGCGCCCAATAAAACCAGAGGAACCTGATATGACTTCCGCTCTTGGACTGGGGGCTTTTCCCCATCGCCGCACTCTCGGCGTTCTCACCGCCAGCCTGCTGACCTTCTCGGTCAACGCCGCCCCGCTGACCCGCGATAACGGCGCTGCTGTTGGTGACAATCAGAACTCGCAAACCGCCGGCGCCACTGGCCCGGTCCTGCTGCAGGATGTGCAACTGATCCAGAAGCTGCAGCGCTTCGACCGTGAGCGCATCCCCGAGCGCGTGGTACATGCACGCGGTACCGGCGCTCATGGCACCTTCACCGTGACCGATGACCTCAGCGACCTGAGCAAGGCCAAGGTATTCGCCGCGGGCCAGAGCACGCCGGTGTTCGTGCGCTTCTCGGCGGTGGTGCATGGCAACCATTCCCCGGAAACCCTGCGCGACCCGCGCGGCTTCGCCACCAAGTTCTACACCGCTGACGGCAATTGGGATCTGGTCGGCAACAACTTCCCGACATTCTTCATCCGTGATGCGATCAAATTCCCGGACATGGTCCACGCCTTCAAACCCGATCCGCGCACCAACCTCGACGACGATTCGCGCCGGTTCGATTTCTTCTCCCATGTACCGGAAGCCACCCGCACACTGACCGAGTTGTATTCCAACTACGGTACTCCGGCCAGTTATCGGGAGATGGATGGCAATGGCGTTCATGCCTACAAACTGATCAATGCAAAAAATGAAGTTCACTATGTGAAGTTTCACTGGAAGAGCTTGCAGGGGATTAATAATCTGCGGCCAAAACAGGTCGGCAAAGTTCAGGGTCAGGATTACAGCCATATGACCAATGACCTGGTCAGCAATATCAACAAAGGCAACTTTCCGAAGTGGGACTTGTACGTGCAAGTTCTCAAGCCGCAGGATTTGTCCAAGTTTGATTTCGATCCATTGGATGCAACCAAGATCTGGCCGGGTATTCCCGAACGCAAAGTTGGACAAATGGTCCTGAACCGCAATCCGGCGAATGTATTCCAGGAAACCGAACAAGTGGCCATGGCACCAGCCAACGTAGTTCCGGGTATCGAACCTTCGGAAGATCGTCTGTTGCAGGGGCGAGTGTTCTCTTATGCCGACACGCAGATGTATCGCCTCGGCGCCAACGCTCTGCAATTGCCGATCAATGCACCGAAAACCGCAGTGAACAATGGCAATCAGGATGGCGCGATGAATTTTGGCGCCAGCCAGTCCGGCGTCAACTACCAGCCAAGCCGCCTGCAACCGCGTGAAGAGACGCCAGCGGCGCGTTACAGCCAGTCGGCGCTGGCGGGCAGCACCCAACAGGCGAAGATTCAGCGTGAGCAGAACTTCAAGCAGGCCGGTGACCTGTATCGCTCGTACAGCAAGCAGGAACGTCGCGACCTGATCGACAGCTTCGGCGGTTCGCTGGCGACAACCGATGACGAAAGCAAGCACATCATCCTGTCCTTTCTGTACAAGGCCGATCCTGAATATGGCACTGGCGTGACCGAAGTGGCCAAGGGCGACCTCAGCCGCGTGAAAGCACTTGCGGCCAAACTGACCGACTGACAGCGATGCAGCGCACGCGAGGGCCAGTGCGGCCTCGCGTGTGTTCAAGGAGAGAGCCTGATGCGTATTTTTCTTTTATGGTCGGCCGCGTGCCTGTCGTTCACCGTCTGGGCGGCACCTGACGAGCAAAGCCCCGAGGCAATCAAGGCGCAGTTGCAGGATTACTACTTCGACGCCGCCCGCCGCGGCGACGTACCGATGCTCGAGACCTTTATCGAGTCCGGCTATTCCCTCGATACCCGCGACAGCAAGGGTTACACCGCACTGATTCTGGCGGCTTATCACGGTCAGGCGCCGGCGGTTGAGCGACTGTTGGCAGCGGGCGCGGATGCCTGTGCACAGGACCAGCGCGGCAACACGGCGCTGATGGGCGCGATTTTCAAAGGCGAGTTGCAGATCGCCCGGCGCCTGATGGCCACCGATTGCAGCCCCGACCAACGTAACGGCGCCGGGCAGACCGCGGCGATGTACGCCGGGCTGTTCAAGCGTCTGGAATTGCTCGACGCCTTGCAGGCCAAGGGCGCCGACCTCAACGCCGAGGATCCGCTGGGCAACAGTGCCGCGCGTCTGGCCAGCGGCGAAATCCGTACCGCTGCGCCGCGCTGATCGGCGATGGCTGCGTTATCATCGCGTCTTTTGTTCCGGGGGTTCTGATGGCCAAGGCCAAGCGCATGTACGGCTGCACCGAGTGCGGCGCAACCTTTCCCAAGTGGGCCGGGCAGTGCGGCGAGTGCGGTGCCTGGAACACCCTGACCGAAACCATGATCGAAAGCGGCGGCGCCACGGCCCCCACCGGGCGCACCGGTTGGGCTGGCCAGCAGGCACAGATCAAGACGCTCGCCGAAGTCAGCATCGAAGAGATTCCACGTTTTTCCACCGCGTCCGGTGAGCTCGACCGCGTGCTCGGCGGCGGGCTGGTCGATGGCTCGGTGGTGCTGATCGGCGGTGATCCGGGGATCGGCAAGTCGACAATCCTGCTCCAGACCCTGTGCAATCTGGCCAAAAGCATGCCGGCGCTGTACGTCACTGGTGAGGAATCCCAGCAGCAAGTGGCCATGCGTGCACGCCGTCTCGGCCTGCCGCAGGATCAACTGCGGGTGATGACCGAAACCTGCATCGAAACCATCATCGCCACCGCCCGCCAGGAAAAGCCCAAGGTGATGGTGATCGACTCGATCCAGACCATCTTCACCGAACAACTGCAATCGGCGCCGGGCGGCGTATCCCAGGTGCGCGAGAGCGCGGCGTTGCTGGTGCGTTACGCCAAACAGAGCGGCACGGCGATCTTCCTCGTCGGCCACGTCACTAAAGAAGGTGCGCTGGCCGGTCCGCGTGTTCTGGAACACATGGTCGACACGGTGCTGTATTTCGAAGGTGAATCCGATGGTCGTCTGCGTCTGCTGCGGGCGGTGAAAAACCGTTTCGGCGCGGTCAACGAGTTGGGCGTGTTCGGCATGACCGACAAGGGCCTGAAAGAAGTCTCCAACCCATCGGCGATTTTTCTTACCCGTGCTCAGGAAGAAGTCCCGGGCAGTGTGGTCATGGCGACGTGGGAAGGCACCCGGCCGATGTTGGTGGAAGTGCAGGCGCTGGTCGATGACAGCCATCTGGCCAACCCGCGTCGGGTGACGTTGGGTCTGGATCAGAACCGATTGGCGATGTTGCTCGCGGTGTTGCACCGTCATGGTGGGATCCCGACCCACGATCAGGACGTGTTCCTCAACGTGGTCGGTGGCGTGAAGGTGCTGGAGACGGCGTCGGACCTGGCGTTGATGGCGGCGGTGATGTCGAGTTTGCGCAACCGGCCGTTACCGCATGATCTGTTGGTGTTCGGCGAAGTCGGCCTGTCCGGCGAAGTGCGCCCGGTGCCGAGTGGGCAGGAGCGATTGAAGGAAGCGGCCAAGCATGGCTTCAAACGCGCGATCGTGCCCAAGGGCAACGCACCGAAGGAAGCGCCTCCCGGCTTGCAGATCATCGCCGTGACGCGCCTTGAACAAGCCCTTGACGCACTCTTCGAATAACCCCAATCACCTGTGTAGGAGCTGCCGAAGGCTGCGATCTTTTGATCTTGCTTTTAAAAGACCAGGATCAAAAGATCGCAGCCTTCGGCAGCTCCTACAGTGGGCCGGTTTTGATCAGATTTCGATCAGCGCACCCAATTCCCGCTCAAGCTCCTGCGGATCACCGAGGTTGAACTCGATCAATCGGCGCAGGCGCTGGATCGACTCCAGGCTGATATGCCGGCAGATGAACCCCAAGTGGCCGTTTTCCTCGTGGGCCAGATGCACGTCCATCTCGATATCGACGTCTTCGCTCAAATGAATGTCGACTAAGAAGTCCTGCTCTTTATCCCCGAGCCACGGCTCCGGTCGTTCGATCAACAGACCCTTGAGCGACAGGTCGATCAGTTTGACCGGCCAAATGTACTCGCCCTGTTTCAGCTCGGTTCGGGCATCGAACGCAATACGTTTGAAACGACGTCGATTGGCGGGGTGCTCGCTCATGGCGCAATCCTCATGAAGGTTCGCTGACTATAGACCGCGAATGCGGGCGCCAGCCAATCGCTCAAGCGTCTAGACCTATGTCGGGGTATGGCCTTTGGCGCCGTAAGCGCTAAACTCGGGGTGGCTGTCTTTCTTGTCCACCCTGGCTGGAATAATAAAATGAAAAATAATAATAGCCTGCTGCGCCACTTACCCTGGCTCGTGCTGGCAATCGTAGGAGCGTGCGCCCTGGGCGTAGTGGCATTGCGCCGCGGCGAGGCGATCAACGCCTTGTGGATTGTGGTCGCTGCCGTGGCCATTTATCTGGTTGCGTACCGTTACTACAGTCTGTTCATCGCCAACAACGTGATGCAACTGGATCCACGTCGGGCCACCCCCGCCGTGCTCAACAACGATGGTCTGGACTATGTGCCGACCAACAAACACATTCTTTTCGGTCACCACTTCGCGGCCATCGCTGGCGCGGGGCCACTGGTCGGTCCGGTGCTGGCGGCGCAGATGGGGTATCTGCCCGGCACACTCTGGCTGATAGCCGGTGTGGTGCTGGCGGGCGCGGTGCAGGACTTCATGGTCCTGTTCATGTCGACCCGACGCAACGGCCGTTCCCTGGGCGATATGGTGCGTGAAGAAATGGGCCGGATCCCCGGCACTATCGCGCTGTTCGGCTGCTTCCTGATCATGATCATCATCCTCGCGGTGCTGGCGCTGATCGTGGTCAAGGCCCTCGCCGAGAGCCCTTGGGGCATCTTCACCGTGATGGCGACCATCCCGATCGCGATGTTCATGGGTATCTACATGCGCTACATCCGTCCGGGCCGCATCGGCGAAATCTCCGTGGTCGGTGTGTTGCTGCTGCTCGGCTCGATCTGGCTGGGCGGGCAGATCGCTGCCGATCCGGTATGGGCCAAAGCCTTTACCTTCACCGGTGTGCAGATCACCTGGATGCTGGTCGGTTACGGTTTCGTCGCCGCGTCGCTGCCGGTGTGGCTGATCCTGGCGCCGCGTGACTACCTGTCGACCTTCCTCAAGATCGGCACCATCGTCGCCCTGGCGATCGGCATCCTGATCACCATGCCCGAGCTGAAAATGCCGGCGCTGACCCAGTTCGTCGACGGCACCGGCCCGGTGTGGAAGGGCGGTCTGTTCCCGTTCCTTTTCATCACCATTGCCTGCGGCGCGGTATCGGGTTTCCACGCGCTGATCTCGTCGGGCACCACGCCGAAGCTGCTGGATAACGAAACCAACGCCCGCTACATCGGGTACGGCGGCATGCTGATGGAATCGTTCGTGGCGATCATGGCCATGGTTGCCGCTTCGGTGATCGAGCCGGGCGTGTACTTCGCCATGAACAGCCCGGCCGCAGTCGTCGGCAGTGACGTCGCTTCGGTGGCGCAGGTTGTCACGAGCTGGGGCTTTGCGATTACGCCGGAAGCGCTGCAAGCGGTTGCCCATGACATCGGCGAAACCACCATTCTGGCTCGCGCCGGTGGTGCGCCGACCCTGGCGGTCGGTATTGCGCAGATCCTGCACAGTGTCCTGCCGGGTGAAAACACCATGGCGTTCTGGTACCACTTCGCGATCCTGTTCGAAGCGCTGTTCATCCTCACCGCTGTGGACGCCGGCACCCGTGCCGGCCGCTTCATGCTGCAGGACCTGCTCGGCTCCTTCGTACCGGCGCTGAAACGCACCGAATCGTGGGGCGCCAACTTGATCGCCACCGCCGGTTGTGTGGCGATGTGGGGCTGGTTGCTGTATCAGGGCGTGATCGATCCTCTGGGCGGCATCAACACCTTGTGGCCATTGTTCGGCATCTCCAACCAGATGCTCGCCGGTATCGCGCTGATGCTTGGCACCGTGGTCCTGATCAAAATGAAGCGCCAGCGCTACATCTGGGTCACCCTGTTGCCGGCCACCTGGCTGTTGATCTGCACCACAACTGCTGGCTTCATCAAGCTGTTCGACGCCAACCCGGCGATCGGCTTCCTGTCCCTGGCCAAGAAGTACAGCGATGCGCTGGCCAACGGTCAGGTGCTGGCACCGGCAAAAAGCGTCGAGCAGATGCAGCACGTGATCTTCAACGCCTACACCAACGCCACACTCACCGCGCTGTTCCTGTTCGTGGTGTTCAGCATCCTGTTCTATGCGCTCAAGGTCGGCATCGCCGCCTGGGGCAAGAAAGAGCGTACGGATAAAGAATCGCCATTCCAGGCCCTGCCGGATGCGTAACCAGAGGATTGCAGCATGTTCAATGACCTGAGTCGCCTCGGTAAATACCTCGGTCAGGCCGCGCGCCTGATGGTCGGCATGCCCGACTACGACACCTACGTCGAGCATATGCAAACCAAACACCCGGACAAACCGGTGATGAGCTACGAGATGTTCTTTCGCGAACGTCAGGAAGCCCGTTACGGTGGCAAGGGTGGGCCGAAGTGCTGTTGAGCTGACAGCCTGCGGTTGAGGTAATCCCCTGTGGGAGCGAGCCTGCTCGCGAATACGGAGTGTCAGTTGATGAATGATTTGACTGACACACCGCTTTCGCGAGCAGGCTCGCTCCCACATTTGTTTTTGTGTTCTTTTCAGGAGATCGAGTTTTGTCTTCTCCCATTCCGGTAACGGTTCTCAGCGGTTTCCTCGGCGCCGGCAAGACCACCTTGCTGCGTCATTTATTGAAAGCCGAGCACGGCCTGAAAATCGCCGTGATCGAAAATGAATTCAGCGACGCCGGCATCGACACCCAGCTGTTGGGTGATGAGCCGGTGCAAGTCATGACCCTGGCCAACGGCTGCGTCTGCTGCACCATTCACACCGACCTGACCAAGGCGCTGTACTTGCTGCTTGAGCGCCTGGACAGTGGCGAGATCGCCTTCGATCGTCTGGTGATCGAGTGCACCGGTCTCGCGGATCCGGCGCCGGTGGCGCAGACCTTTTTCATCGATGAAGAGCTGCGCGAGCGTTATCTGCTCGACGGCATCATCACCCTGGTCGACGCCGCTCACGCCGACGTGCACCTGACCCAGACCATTGCCCAGGCGCAGATCGGTTTCGCCGATCGCTTGCTGGTGAGCAAGACCGATCTGGTCGATGAACCGACGTTCACTGCGCTGAGCGAGCGCCTTACGCGAATCAACCGCCGCGCGCCGATCCGCGTGGTCGAGCATGGCAACATCGATCTGGCCGAACTGCTGGATGTGCGCGGCTTCAACCTCAATGCTGACCTCGGCGGTGGTCTGAGCCTTCGTCCGGTGAGCAAGGCACCGTCGATCGATCGCATCTCCAGCCTGGTGTTGCGCACCGATCAGGCGCTGGATATCGATCAGCTCAGCGAGTTCATGAACGAACTGCTGGAAGAGCATGGCAAGCAATTGCTGCGTTACAAGGGCGTGCTGAACATTGCTGGCGAAGGCCGGCGCCTGGTGTTTCAGGGTGTGCTGAAACTCTACGGTTTCGACTGGGACACCGAATGGGCCGAGGGCGAGGCGCGGGAGAGTGTGATCGTGTTTATTGCCGATGATTTGCCGGAAGAGAAGATTCGGGTGGGTTTTGCCCGGGTAGCGGCGCAACAAGCCTGATATTTCAACAGCTCAGAGGGCCTCTTCGCGAGCAGGCTCGCTCCCACAGAGGATTGCATTCCTCCTGACAGAATGCGGTCTTTTGTGGGAGCGAGCCTGCTCGCGAAGGCGATCTAGCCGACAGCACAATGCCCATGGTCTGAACCCAGTAGCGTCTGCTCAAGATGATCCAGATGCCGATTCATCAACATGCCGGCCTTGGAAACATCACCTCGCTCCACAACCTCAACCAGCGCCAAATGCTCCTGCCATGCGCAACAACTGCGCGTCGAACACTGACTTCGCGCAATCGCCAACGACGTCAGCGGCACCAGACTGCGCAGAAAATGCGCCAGCGGCAAATTTCCCGCCATCCGCGCCAACTGCAGATGAAACTCACCCGACAATCGAATCGCCGCTCCGCGCCGATCCTGCTCGATGGCGCGCTTCTCACGTTCGATCAACGTGCGCAGGCCAGTCAGTTGATCTGCACGCGGACGCTGACAGGCCAACCGCACCAAGGTGTTCTCAGCCAGCCGCCGCGCATGCAAGGTCTGCCGAATCAATTCCCGGTCCGGCGCCGCCACTCGCGGCCGATGATTGGCGCGCAATACCACGATCTGTTCATGACACAACTGCGTCAGCACCCGCCGCACATCGGCACGGCTGGAATTGAACATCGCCTTCAGACTGTCCTCGGTGAACCGGCTGTCTTCATCGATACGCTGCTCGAGGATCGCATCGAGCAGTCGCGGATACAGATCTTCCGTCGGCGTGCCCAGGCGAGAGACGGGCAGGGCGGTCGATTGCGCGTGGGACGCTGAAGCGAAACTGTTCATGGCCGTTCTCCTGGCAAATCAGGTGGGCAGGTTGTCGTCCGGGATGTTCAGCTCAACGCCCATGCGCTGGCCTTCGCGCAGGATGTGCCGACGCATTTCGGCGCTGGCCTGGGCGCTGTTCTTGCTGCGGATCGCGCGGACCACGGCTTCGTTTTCTTCGAGGCGTTCGGCCAGATGTTCCGGGGAATTGCGCAACACTTCGGCGCTTTGCTTGAGGGCGTTGCTGGTCTGCTGTACCACGCTCTGGAAAATCGGGTTCGAGGTCAGCGTGAACAGTTCTTCGTGGAAGGCGATGTAGGCGCTGACCCCGGCTTCGCTGTCACCGGCCTCGAGGGCTTCGCGCATGTCCATCAGGGTCAGGCGCAACTGGCCGACTTCCTTGCTGCTGATCGATTGTGCAACCAGACCGACGATGAACGGCTCAAGGGTGTAGCGCAGTTGCAGCACGTCTTCGAGACTGGCCCCGGCGACTGCGCTGTCGTGGCTCTGGCTGTCGCTGAGTTGCGCATCGAGGACGATCACGCCTTTGCCCGGCATCGAGCGCACCAGGCCGAGGGTTTCGAGGACGATCACCGCTTCGCGCAGGCTTGGCCGGCTGATGCCCAGTTGTTCGGCCAGCTCGCGCTGGCCCGGCAGCATGTCGCCTGTGCGCCACTGGCCACGGGCCAACGCGGCGCGGAGTTTTTCCACCACTGAGTTGACGACGGTTGACGTTGTAATCACGTATTGGCTCCCGGCGCCGTGCCTGCGCATTGGCAGGCACGGCACTCATTCAAAATTCTTTGGCCGCCGCCTGAGCGACGGTTTTTCGCGGTTGAAAGTTATACCCCTGTTCGCCGTTGAGCACTTTGTTGGCGCGCTGCACGTCGATGTCCTTTTCCCAGCGGGCGATGGCCACGGTGGCGACGCAGTTGCCGATCAGATTGGTCAGAGCGCGGCCGATGCCCATGAACCAGTCCACGGCCAACACCAGCACCAGACCGACTACGGGAATCGCCGGGATCGCCGTCAGCGTCGCGGCGAGAATCACCAGCGCCGAACCGGGAATGCCGTGAGCGCCTTTGGAGGTAATCAGCGACACCAGCAGGATGGTCAGCAAGTCGGTCATCGCCAGTGGCGTGCCGGTGGCGTTGGCAATGAACACGATGGCCAGGGTCAGGTAAATCGAGAAACCGTCGAGGTTGAACGAATACCCGGTCGGGATCACCAGGCCGACCGTGGAGCTGCCGATGCCGAGATGTTCGAGCTTGCGCATGATCTGCGGCAGCACGGCGTCGGAAGAGGCAGTGCCCATGACGATCAGCAGTTCTTCACGCAGGTACTTGAGCAGCGGCCACATGCGCAGACCGGAGACGCGCATCACCAGACCGAGGATCAGCGCGACGAAGGCGACGCAGGTCAGGTAGAACAGACCCACCAGACTGCCCAGGTGCTGCAGCGAATCCAGGCCATATTTGCTGGTGGTGAAGGCGATGGCGCCGAACACGCCGATCGGCGCCAGACGCACGATCATGCCCATGATGCGGAAGATCACATGGCTGAGTTCGTTGATCAGCCGCGAAATCCCGGAAGCGGCCTCGCCAACCAGATTCAGCGCACTGCCGAACAGCACCGAAAACAGCAGCACTTGCAGAATATTGTTGTCAGCGAAGGCGCCGATCACCGAGGTCGGGATCAGGTCCATCAGAAATTGCGTGGTGGTGTGCATGTGCTGGCCGCGCTCGGCGAGGTCGCCCATGTCGGCGCTGGAGAGCTGCTCCAGATGAATGTTCGCGCCGCTGCCAATGCCGGTGCTAAAGGCGAACACCAGACCGATCACCAGAGCGATGGTGGTCAGCACTTCGAAATAGATCACCGACTTGAGGCCGATGCGCCCGACCTTCTTCAGATCGCCCGCGCCGCTGATGCCGCTGACCACCACGCAGAACACGATCAGGCCAATGAGCATCTTGATCAATTTGATGAAGCCATCGCCGAGCGGTTTCAGCTGGGCGGAGTATTCAGGAAGGGTCAGCCCGCAGACGATGCCGAGCATCAGTCCGAGAACCACTTGAAGGAAGATTGAGCGCGAGCACCATCTGAGCATGGGAGGAAATCCTGGGTCGGTGTCCTGGCTGCCGTACGCGTGGCGCAGCGGATTCAGGACTTAATTATTGTGGTCTTACCGGTATGTCCAGTGCAGGCGCAGTCTAGGCTTGGGTTTTTCCTGATTACAAGTGGGAATCATGAAATTGGCATGACCGGTCTGACCGGTGGTCCAGCAGCAAATGTCGCAGCCTCCGACAGCTCTCACATCTGAAATGCGATCTCCCTGTAGGAGCTGCCGAAGGCTGCGATCTTTTGATCTTTCATTCAGACGAAAAAAAACCGGCCAATCACTTGGCCGGTTTTTCATGCTGCGGGTTTATCGTCGCATCAAGCGCCGTACACCGGCAGTTTCTTGCAGATGGCTTTGACTTTTTCACGAACGGTGTCGATCACCGCTTCGTTGTTCAGGTCAGCCAGGATGTCGCAGATCCAGCCGGCCAGCTCTTTGCACTCAGCCTCTTTGAAACCGCGAGTGGTCACAGCCGGAGTACCGAAGCGCAGGCCGGAGGTGACGAACGGCGAGCGTGGATCGTTAGGCACCGAGTTCTTGTTCACGGTGATGAACGCTTTGCCCAGTGCGGCGTCGGCGTCTTTACCGGAGATGTCCTGCTTGATCAGCGACAGCAGGAACAGGTGGTTCTTGGTACCGCCGGACACTACGTCGAAACCGCGCGCGATGAACACTTCGGCCATGGCCTGAGCATTCTTCACCACTTGTTCCTGGTAAGCCTTGAACTCAGGCTGCAGCGCTTCCTTGAAGCAGATTGCCTTGGCGGCGATCACGTGCTCCAGCGGACCACCCTGGGCGCCCGGGAATACTGCGGAGTTGAGCTTCTTCTCGATCTCGGCGTTGGCGCGAGCCAGGATCAGACCGCCACGTGGACCGCGCAGGGTCTTGTGGGTGGTGGTGGTCACGACGTCAGCGAACGGCACCGGGTTCGGATAGACACCAGCGGCAACCAGACCGGCGACGTGAGCCATGTCGACGAACAGGTAAGCGCCGACCTTGTCAGCGATTTCGCGGAAGCGCGGGAAGTCGAGGATCTGCGAGTAGGCAGAGAAACCGGCAACGATCATCTTCGGCTTGTGCTCGACTGCCAGGCGCTCGACTTCGTCGTAGTCGATCAGGCCGTTGGCATCGATACCGTATTGAACGGCGTTGTACAGCTTGCCCGAGGAGGAAACGCTGGCGCCGTGGGTCAGGTGACCACCATGGGCCAGGCTCATGCCCAGAATGGTGTCGCCACCTTGCAGCAGAGCCAGGTAAACAGCGGCGTTGGCTTGCGAACCGGCGTGCGGCTGAACGTTGGCGTAGTCGGCGCCGAACAGTTCCTTGGCGCGGTCGATGGCCAGTTGTTCAACCACGTCCACATATTCGCAACCACCGTAGTAACGCTTGCCCGGATAGCCTTCGGCGTACTTGTTGGTCAGGACCGAGCCTTGAGCTTCCATCACCGCTGGGCTGGTGTAGTTTTCCGAAGCGATCAGCTCAATGTGTTCTTCCTGACGCTGAGCTTCTTGCTCCATGGCGGCAAAAAGGTCGGCGTCGTACTTGGCAATAGTCAAATCACGGCTGAACATGGCGGTCCTCAAGGATCGGGGGGGCAGAAAAGGGGGGCATTCTAACCCAACCGCTTTTGGATGACATATGAAACGACGTCATGTCGCAGACAAGTGGCGTTCATGACAGATGTGCGGTGCTTTTCCCGGCCCCTTCGCGAGCAGGCTCGCTCCCACATGTGAAATGCATTCCCCTGTGGGAGCGAGCCTGCTCGCGAAGGCCGCGCCGCAAATCTTCAGTCGAACATGAACAGCGCGTCATTGCTGAACTGCGCTTCAAACCGTCCCGCCGGCATCGGCCGGCCGAACAGATATCCCTGCACTTCATCGCAGCCATGCTCACGCAGGAAGTCCAGTTGCTCATGGGTTTCCACGCCCTCGGCGATCACCGCCAGGTTCAAGCTGTGGGCCATGGCGATGATCGCCCGGGCGATCTGCGCGTCCTGTTCGCCGGACGGCAGGCCGTCGACGAAAGTACGGTCGATCTTCAGCACGTCGATCGGGAATTGCTTGAGGTAGTTCAGCGATGAATAACCGGTGCCGAAGTCATCGACTGCGATGCTCAGGCCGAGGTTTTTCAGCCCGGCAAGAATCTGCATCGCCTCGCTGACTTCGCGCATCAGGATGCTTTCGGTCAGTTCCAGCTCCAGACACGCCGGCGGCAGGCCGGTTTCGCGCAGGATCGTCGCGATTCGCGTGCCCAACTGGCCGTCGGAGAACTGCCGTGCGGAAATGTTCACCGACACCTTCGGCACCCGCACCCGTTGCTGGTGCCAGGTTTTCAGCTGTCGACAGGCCTCGCTGATGACCCAGTCGCCAACGTCCACCACCAGACCGAGCTCTTCCAGCACCGGAATGAAATCCCCCGGCGGCACCAGCCCACGACGCGGATGGCGCCAGCGCAGCAGCGCTTCAGCGCCGGTCAGGCGCTTGCCGTCGCCGCTGAACTGCGGCTGGTAATACAGGACGAATTCGTTCTGCTCCAGCGCATGGCGCAGATCGCTTTCCAGTTCCAGACGCTCCAGCGCACTGGCGTTCATGTCGGCCTGATAGAACTGGAAGTTGTTCTTGCCGCGTTCCTTGGCGTGGTACATCGCCGTGTCGGCGTTTTTCATCAACTGGCTGAGTTCATTGCCGTCCTGCGGACTCAGGGCGATGCCGATACTGGCGGTGACGAAAAACTCGCGGCCCTCGAGCACGAACGGCCGCACCAGGCTGGCGAGAATCTGCTCGGCCACGTGAATCGCCCGGTTCAGCGCCAGTTCGCGGTTGGAGCGATGCTGCAGCAGCAGGGTGAATTCGTCGCCGCCCATGCGCGCCACAGTGTCGTCGTCATCGACGCAGGCCAGCAGGCGCGTGGCCATGTCCTTGAGCATGCGGTCGCCGGCGGCGTGGCCGAGGGAGTCGTTGATCGGTTTGAAACGGTCGAGGTCGAGGAACATCAGCACCACCCACGACTTCTGCCGTTCGGCCGCTTGCAGCGCGGTGTGCAGACGATCCTGGAACAGCGTGCGGTTCGGCAGGTGGGTGAGGGCGTCGTAATAGGCGAGGCGGTGAATGCGCTGCTCGCTGGCCTTGCGCTCGCTGATGTCGCTGAAGAAACACACGTAACTGGCCAGATCGCCCTCGTCGTCGAGCACGGCAGTAATGCCGACCCAAGCGGGGTAATGCTCGCCGTTACGGCGCTTCATCCACACTTCGCCTTCCCAGGTGCTGTGCTCGTGCAACTGCTTGAGCACGTAGCGCAAGTGCGCGTCCTGCTGCTCGTCGACGGTGAGCATGTTCGGCAATTGATCGAGGACTTCGCCGACGCTGTAGCCGCTGACCCGACTGAACGCTTCGTTGGCCTGGACGATGTACCCAGCGGGGTCGGTGATCAGGATCGCCGAAGTCGAGTGCTCGAATACCGTGGCGGCCATGCGCAAATCTTTTTCGGCACGGCGCTGCTGGCTGATATCGCGACCAACGCCGAGCACGCCTTCGAACGCGCCGTGTTCGTCCCACACCAGCACCAGGCGCAGTTCGATCGGAATCTTGCGGCCGTCGGCGCGCAGGCAATCGAAGAGGAACAGCTGCGTTTGCACCTGACTGCGCAGCAATGCCAGTTGCTCGGGCTTGTCCAGCGCCTTGCTGACGCGGTCCATCAGCACATGAATGCCGTTCAGTTGCCCGGGATTGGCGATGATCGATTGCCAGCCGTTCTGGAAAATCCATTCGGCGTTGTAACCGAGCACCGCCTGCACCGACGGGCTGACGTAGTTCAGCGATAGCTTGCTGTCGGTGGAGAAAATCACGTCGCTGATGCTCTCGGCGAGCATGCGGTAGCGCTGCTCGCTGTCACGCAGCGATTCGCTCGCCTCGATCTGTTCGGTGATGTCCTTGGCCACGCCGATGATGCGCGTGACTTGATCGTGCTTGTCCCGCGCCAGCGCCTGTTCACGGATATCGAAGCGCCGCCACTTGCCATCGCGATGGCGGAAGCGCAATTGGCATTGCAACAATTGGCTGTAACCGGCGTGACGCTGCAACTGTCGCGAACGATGGTAATAGTCGGCGTCTTCCGGGTGCAGAAGGATTTCCCAGAAGTACTCGCCCATCTGATGCAGTTCAGTACGGTTGTAGCCCAGGGTCTGGCCGAGGTGGTGGTTGCTGAAAATCATCCGCTGGCTGATCACGTCCTGCACATACAGATGATCCGGTACGGTGCGCACCACGTCCGACCAGAAACCTTCGCGCTCCAGCAACGACAACTCGATCAGCTTGCGACTGGTGATGTCGTTGATGCTGAGAATCACCGCTTTATAGTCGTGCTGCTCGCTCGGCAGGCGCAGGACCATCCACAGGTGCTGATCGCGACCGTTGCTGTTGGGCAGTTTGATTTCCAGTTCCAGCTGTTTCTGCTGTTGCAGGACGGCGTCGAGGATCTGCTGACCGATCGCGCACTGCGGGTGGCGCTGGCCGTCGATCAGCAACTGCCAGGCATCGTCGCAGGAGTGCACATCGAGCAGTTGCAGGGCGACCTGATTGACCTCGGTGACGCGCATTTCCCCGAGCAGTTGCTGGCGCTGCTGCGGTTGGTCGAGCCAGGCCTCGAGCTGGTCGCTGGTCTGGATCTGCACCTTGTCGAACATCTGCTTGAGCCCAGACAGGTCAAGCACGCACAAGGCCACGCCGGTGCCTTCGAAAATATCCTGATAACGCCGCCGGCCTTCATGCACCTGGCGCTGACGCCGACGCATGTTCAGCAGGGCGATCACCGGCAGCATCGAGAACGCCAGGCCGAGCAGGCATTTGCCGATGAACGCCGGCAGCAATTCTTCCAGTACGCGCTGGCGGTCGAACAGCCCGCGCAGTTGCCAGTCGCTGCTGCTCAGCGGCACGGTCAGCACGGTGTTCGCCACATCGTCCGGGGTCAGCACGCCGGCCTTGGCTGACGTCAGCGCAGCGTCGCGGCTTATGATCTGGTGATTGAGGCGGTTTTCCACCAGCCACAACGGGCGCAGGGTGGTGGCGTCCTGTTTGGTCAGAGCGTCGAAGAAGGTTGGCGTCAGGCGCAAGGCCCAGTAACCGCGACTGCTGCCGCTGGCCTGATGCAGCAGCAGATGCACTACCGAGCCGTCATCGGCATTGCTGAAGTAATGCGCCTGGGCGCGGCTGCGGCGCACCAGTTCAGTCAGGTAATCGGCGTCGGAGCTGTCGGCGGCGCTGTCGCTGATGATGCGGCCGGAGGGCGAGAGCAGGGCCATGCTGCGCAGGTCGGGCAGCGAGCGTTGCAGTTTGCGCAGGAGCATCTGCTGTTCGTCGGCAGTTTGCGGTTGTTCGACGATCGGTAGCAGATTGAGGGCGATTTGCGCATTCAGCGCCATGTTCAGGCTGACCTGAGCGGCGAGGTCGGCGGTGTAATCGATGGTGTACTGGCGCTGGTTTTTCTGGGTTTCACGCAGTTGATCGAGCAGTTGCCAGAACAGCAACGCGAGCAATAACAGCACGAGGGTGGCCAGCGCCCCCTTCAATGTCCCGCGCAGGGGCGAGCCGGGCGCCGGTGGGGTGCTGCTCACAGAGGCTGGCGGAGTGACATTGGTCAAGCTGTGATCCTGCGATTTGGCTGGACTGGCGCGACGTGCACTATAAGCCGGACGCCCGAAGGGCGGCTAGCATGCCTTGACTCGTGGCGAAGTGCCAGCCCCTCTCGGCTGGACTGCCATCGGTCATTAAGGTAGCTTTGCCGGTTACGCGGGGGCGTTCCAGCTCCTAGAATCAGACTTTTTTTCCGCGCGCACGCATTGATGACCCTCAAGTGAACGACGCGCACCGGTCTGGCCAGGCATCGCCTGCGCTCCAATCATTCATCTGTCACTGACCCAAGGTTCTCCATGGCTCAATACGTCTTCACCATGCATCGGCTGGGCAAAGTTGTTCCGCCGAAGCGGGAAATCCTCAAGAACATTTCGCTGTCCTTCTTCCCCGGCGCCAAGATCGGCGTGCTCGGCCTCAACGGTTCGGGCAAATCCACGCTGCTGAAAATCATGGCCGGCGTCGACACCGAGTTCGAAGGCGAAGCCCGTCCGATGCCGGACCTGAACATCGGTTACCTGCCGCAAGAGCCGCAACTTGATCCGACCAAGACCGTGCGTGAAGTGGTCGAGGAAGCGGTCAGCGTGATCAAGGATGCGCAAGCGCGCCTGGACGAAGTCTACGCGGCCTACGCCGACCCGGATGCCGACTTCGACAAGCTTGCTGCTGAACAGGCCAAGCTCGAAGCGATCCTGCAGGCCAGCGACGGCCACAACCTCGAGCGTCAGCTGGAAGTCGCCGCCGATGCGCTGCGTCTGCCGGCCTGGGACGCGAAAGTCGAACACCTGTCCGGTGGTGAAAAGCGTCGTGTCGCCCTGTGCCGTCTGCTGCTGTCCGCGCCGGACATGCTGCTGCTCGACGAACCGACCAACCACCTGGATGCCGATTCGGTGGCGTGGCTGGAGCATTTCCTCCACGACTTCCCGGGCACCGTGGTCGCGATCACCCACGACCGTTACTTCCTCGACAACGTCGCCGGCTGGATTCTGGAACTCGACCGCGGCGCGGGCATCCCTTACGAGGGCAACTATTCGGGCTGGCTCGAAGCCAAGTCCGATCGTCTGGCGGCCGAATCCAAGCAGCAGTCGGCTCATGAAAAAGCCATGAAGGAAGAACTGGAGTGGGTGCGCAAAGGCGCCAAGGCCCGCCAGTCGAAATCCAAGGCACGTCTGCAACGCTTCGAAGAAATGCAATCGCAGGAATTCCAGAAGCGCAGCGAGACCAACGAGATCTACATCCCGGCCGGTCCACGCCTGGGCGACAAGGTCATCGAATTCAAGAACGTCACCAAGGGCTACGGCGATCGCGTGCTGATCGACAACCTGTCGTTCTCCATGCCGAAGGGCGCCATCGTCGGCGTGATCGGCGGTAACGGTGCCGGTAAATCGACGCTGTTCCGCATGCTGATGGGCAAGGAAACGCCGGATTCGGGCACCATCGAAGTCGGCGAAACCGTGCAACTGGCCTGCGTCGACCAGAGCCGCGAAGACCTCGACGGCAGCAAGACCGTGTTCCAGCAGATTTCCGACGGTTCCGACCAGATCCGCATCGGCAACTACGAGATTCCGTCGCGCACCTACGTCGGTCGCTTCAACTTCAAGGGCGGCGACCAGCAGAAGTTCGTCAAGGACCTCTCCGGCGGTGAGCGCGGTCGTCTGCACCTGGCGCTGACCCTGAAGGAGGGCGGCAACGTCCTGCTGCTCGACGAACCATCCAACGACCTCGACGTGGAAACCCTGCGTTCGCTGGAAGAAGCGCTGCTGGACTTCCCTGGCGCGGCGATTGTGATCTCCCACGATCGGTGGTTCCTTGACCGTGTCGCCACGCACATCCTGGCGTACGAAGACGACTCGCAAGCGGTGTTCTTCGAAGGCAACTACACCGAGTACGAAGCCGACCGCAAGAAACGCCTCGGCGAAGCAGCGGCCCAGCCGCACCGGGTACGCCACAAGAAACTGGCCTGATATTGGGTGGCTTGCTTGAAAACGTGCCTTCAGGCCTGACCGGTTGACTGAAAACCGAGGTCTGAAATATGTCTCGCCCGGGTCGTTGCGACCCGGGCGATGATTGATGCCGGGGTACATGCCGGCTTCGGTGACACCTCTTCCGGCCAGCAATTGGCCCCATGAAACCTGAACTGGCTTGCTTTTTTAACAGGTTGTCACTCATTTCAACACCTGCTCAATGAGCAACTGCGGTCGATCGACGATTCGATGATAGACGCCGGGTCCCGCGGCGACACTTCCTACATCACTCTCAGATTTGCCTGACTTCTTTCCCTTTCTCGTCCGTGCAAAGTCTCGCGTTCCTATCTCCTGTCACGCGAGGCTTCGCGAATGTTCGCCAATGAAAAACCTCTGGCTCTCGGCAACTCCCTGCCTGTGGATAAGTCATTGGCAACCAGGTTGTTCCTGCCTTCGGTGCTGCCTCTGGGTATTACGGCTTTCTACACGGTGCCAGCCCTGATTTCGTTCCTCAAGGGTGACGATCCTAAAGCCTCCGTTGTTCTCTTGCTCTCGGTGATATGCACAATCCTTTATCTGTTCTTCTGGATATCAAGGATTGATGTGCTGGTACTTGATTTTATTTATTCCTGGAAGAAGAAATACGTCGGAATGCGCAAGTTGGCATTGTGGGTTTCCGGCAGTTATTTCGTGCTAATGGTGTATGTGTCATACACGGCATCTTCCATACCCCTTTTTGACTCAATCAGGGGCTTGGATGTACAGGCCGTTGCCGAAGGCAGGGAAACTTTTTTACGCGCAAGAGTCGGGTTCGAAGTTGTATTGAATTACTTGTATTCCATGTTTCGCTCGTTCCTGATGCCATTCGCTGTGTGCATTCTGTATCAGGGTAATAGCAGGTTAAGACATGCCGTGCTTCTGATGTCTCTGTTCTCATTGATGCTCACGCTGGAGAAAAGCTTGAGTGTTTTGGCCCTGCTGCCGCTTTTTTATTTCTTTACGCAAAAACGCAATTACAGAATGGCCGCACTCGTACTCCTGCTGACAATAGCAGCAATTGGCACCACCTCCTTTCTGGCACGCGGGGGCTTGGCCGATGATTCGTACACAGCCGGGGCTGCTGAACAGATCGGTTCGGGGAATCAATCCAGTAAAGACAGAAGTCTGAGACAGGCGGCTCTTACAGTTCCCGAAAAATATAATATGTTCAGAGGGAATAGCCAGGTTGAATACATCCTCAACAGGGTTTTTTACATTCCTTATATAACAGCGCATGAATGGCTAAGATATCAGCATGAGATCATGAATGGTGAGTTCACATTCGGGCGTAGTATTTCGGTAGTTGCCGCTATCCTGGGGGAGGAAAAAATAAATCTTGAGAAAGAAGTTTTCAGTTTTCAGTGGGGGCAAAATGAAACCGCGACAGGCTCGGCGAATACAGCGTACTTTATTGATGCTTATCTGAATTTTGGATTTGCAGGGTGCTTTTTATACACACTTGTCATCGTATGTATACTTCGGCTAACGGTCATGTCTGATATTGCCACACTTCAAGCCTGTGTTTTTGTCCCTTTGATATTTCTGCTGTTCAATTCGCTTACCGCCATGATCTTCAGTGGCGGATTATTTTTTCTTGTGTTCCTGGCGCTGTTTATCTCCGGGAAGAATCCGCCGTCCGAAACGTCATAGATACCGGCATCCTGCCTTGCGCCTTGCCGGGCGCTCGGAAAAGGTATTCAAACGGGCAAGGAGTTCTGCAGATCCAGCACCTCGATCAGGCAATCACCAGCAGGTCGACTCCACAACACTTCATCTCCAACACTGGTACCGAGTAACGCCTGCCCCAACGGCGAGCCCCAATTGATAAGGCCCTGCGTCGCATCCGCCTGGTCCTCGCCTACCAATTGCACTCGTTGCTGCTGGTCATGCTCATTGGCAAAGGTGACCCATGTGCCGATCCGCGCTTTGTCGGCCGATGCGGACAAAGACACCACTTGAGCGCTTTGCAGGCGGTGATTGAAATACCGCCAGTCCCGCTCAAGGTCGGCCTGGCGCTGCTTGTCTGCAAGTTCACCCTTGGTGCTTCGATCATTGATCTGGCTTTGCAATTCGGCGACCTTGGCCTGCAACTGCGCCAGGCCCTGCGGTGTGACATAATTTGGCTGCGTGCTGACCTGACGTTCGACCGGCTGATCGGCCTGCGCGGCGGCGTTGTCTTCGTTGACGAATGCGCGACTCATGAAGTCCTCCTCTTAAAGGATTTGGGCCATGGTTGCCGGCATTTGGTTTCAATGGATGTCTGCAAGCGACCTATTGTGAGCGATAAGCCCGCCCGGCGTCCTGGTCCTTCTGCTGCTGCCAGGCGCGTTCGCGTTCGTCCCAATGTTCGTTGCGATATTGCTCGCGATCCTTGTTTTCGAGCATCGCCTGACATTGGCGGAAGCCGTCGACCCAGCCTTCGGCGTATTGCTTATCCTTGAGATAGCGCGGCACGTTCTTGCGAAATTCGCCGCTGATCGACCCCGCCGCTTGCCGGCCGCTGATGCAGCCGTCATCGAAACCGTCGGCGAAGGCCGGTGGATAACCCTTGGCGATCAAGTCTTCATGGGTGGTCTGGCAACCGCCCAGCGCCAATACAACGCCCAACAACCCCACGCACCGCCACATCGCACTCTCCCGCGCCGGTTTTCGGCTGATACGGGAAGTCTAGAAGGCGATTCATGAGGCGGCTGTCGAAGGCCTGTGAAAAATCCATTGCACACCAAAAAGCCCGTGTGGGAGCGAGCCTGCTCGCGAAGGCGTCGTGTCAGGCAACACTACTATTGACTGACCCACCGCTTTCGCGAGCAGGCTCGCTCCCACATTGGTTTTGTGCTGTGTGCGGGGATCAGTAGTGATACCACTTCACTTCAAGCATGACTTCTGTTTCCGGGCTGGCGAGCTGGCTGAATTCACGCTGCGCACTCAAGCGCAGACCGAGGTTGCGCGACAGCTCCCACTGCTGATTCAGGCTCAGGCTGCGGCGCACTTCGCCGTTGAAGAAGTAGTCGCCCTTGGCTTCCAGGCTCAGATTGCCCAGCGGGTTTTTCCACAGCACGCCGGTGTTGAAGCCACCGGCCGGGGAAACAAACTCGGCGAAGTCGTTGTTGTGTTCCACCCGCACCGTGCCCAGAGCGAAGCCGAGAACGTCTTCGCCCAACTGCCATGTGCCGCCGCCGCCACCGTTGACATGGCTGACCAGCGTTTCGTCGTCATGCTTGCCCGGCACGCGCTCAAGGCCACCGGTGACTTGCCACGACAATGGTTGCAGCAGCTCGTTGCGCGGTGTCAGCGAACGAATGGTCGCCAGGTCTAGTTGCTGCAACTGCCAGTCATTGCCTTCGTATTGACGCAGCTTCAGTTGCAGGATCTCGATCTGCGCGCCGAGGGGGAAGCTTTCGGCGTTGTCATTGAGGTCGTGATAAGCCATGCGCAGGCCATATTCGCCGAACGCGCGATCGCCGCGCGTACCGAGTCCGGCCTGCCAGGTGCGGGACTCGTGGCCATCTTCGGGCAGACCGGGTTGCGGAATTTCCAGCTCCGGCGCCGGGTTCTTGTTGATCGCCCGCAGCAGTTCGAAGCTGCGCTGCGCTCGTTGCGGGTCGCGCTCCTGACCGTTGGCGCGGTAGCGCTCCAGACGATAGGCGGCGTCGACGATCAGCGCCTGACGTGCGCGCGGCAGGGCTTTGAACGCTGGCTCTTGCAGGACTTTTTGATCGGCGCTGACTTTCAGCACCCATTGCTGTTCATCATCGCTCAACGGCTCGGCGCGGCTGAGCAGTTCACGTTCGCGGGACGGGCGATATTCGATGTGCTCGACCAGCCCGGCCTCTTTCACCGCTTTGACGGTGTCGGTGGGGATCGCGGTCAGCGGGAATTGTTCGGTCAGGCGCAGGCTCGGCCGCGCCACTTGCAGCAGTTCCAGCAAGCGATAGGAGCAGTTTTCGTCGAAGAAGAAATAGTCGAACTGGATCTGCTTGAGCTCCCACACATGTTCGACCATGCGTGCGGTTTCTTCTTGAGTCAGATTGAGCCGGTATTCCCACAGGTCGCGGTTTTCCAGGCTGCGGTATTCCGAGAGTTTTTCCTGATACGGCACCAGCGCAAACAGCCCCGGGTAGCCGCCCATCAAGCCTTTCCAGGCATACAGAATGCTGTTGTCCGAGCCTTCGATGTAGGCACCGAAGTTGATCGCGTAGCTGAGCAGCGAGGTTTTATCAGCCTGCACATCCGCCTGATCGATGCGCAGCAGGGTGTGGCCGAACATCGACGATGGGCTGTTGAGATACGCCGCCGGGAAAATCATCACCGCACTGTGCGGCGAGACGTCCTTGAACCATTTCCTGTATTCGGCGCATTCCGGCGCTGGCAGGTCAGCGAGATTGAGCTGCGCTTTCAGCCAGCGTGTACGCGCCGGGTATACGCATTGTGCGTGTTGCTCGCCGAGGCTGGCCGGGGCGTACAGCGCCTGCACGGTGGCGGCCAGTTCGCGGTCCGGATGCTCGTTGCCATCGGCGGCGAGAAAGAACTTCTTGTCGCTGACATAGCTGCGCCAGCCGCCAAGCTTGGCGGTTTCGTAATGACCGAGGGAAATCCAGAAGCGGTCGTTGGCCAGTTGCTGCAAACGTTGAGGATCGATGTGAGGCGCGGCGGACAGCGGGGCGCAGACACAGAGCGCCAGCCAGGCAAGGCGTTTGAGCATAGGTGGCAACTTAAGTCGAAAGAAAAAAAATCCCGGATCGGGGGTAATCACTGCACCCTGTGGCGAGGGGATTTATCCCCGCTGGGCTGCGAAGCGGCCCCATAAGCTGTGTCACCAATGCATCGGATACATCGCATGCACAGGTTTTACGACTGCTTCGCAGCCGAACGGGGATAAATCCCCTCGCCACAGACCGTAATCAAAATAAAACCCGCTTCCCGAAGGAAGCGGGCGGGGTCGAGCTTAAGCCTGAGTTGCGTACTTGGCCAGACGTGGGTCCGATTTCAGTACTGCCAGGGTGTTGGTATGCACGTCTTCAGCGGTCACGTCAGCCTTGCTGAAGATCTGCTGGAAGTGCTCGTGGGTCACTTGCGCGAAATGCGCGCGATCTTCCGGTGCTACGCCCAGTACCACGGCATAGGTGGTCAGCGCTTCGCCGTTGCCTTTGGCCATGTCTTCGGACAGCTCGTTCATCATGCCATTCATGGCGAACCAGGATTTGCCGCCATAAGTCAGGGACGCGTTGGTCGAGCAGCCGTTGGTGCCGGAAGTCATACCGAAGGTAGCGTTACCGGAAGTGCCGTTGGTGGTGGAAGCAAGGAAGTGCGCCGGAGTGCCACGCTGACCTTCGAACAGCATGTTGCCCCAACCGCAATCGGGGCCGCCCGGGGCTTGCGCCATTGCGTTGATGGATACAGCGGTGAAGAGAGTACCGAGAAGAATCCGTTTCATAGCTTTGTTCTCTTTATGTGCATACCAATGGACAGGGTTCTGGCCCTTCGCGCTCTGCCCGAGGACAAAGCCGAAAGTGTCAGTGGGCCGGTATTAGTTCCAGCCGCGCAGTTTGGAGTTTAGGCACGTTCCAGCGGTTCCGTGACTTTTTGCAAAATATTTGGAATAAACCTCTGATTTATCGGGACGCGTCGGCCCGCCGCGCGCTTGTCTATGCTTTGTCATGTGGCGCGCCTTGCCAGTGGGGCACGGGCAGCGCCAGAATGCCGCTACCTGCCCCGCCTGATTGTTAAGGAAGCCCGATGCCTGATCCTGTTGCTGCCAGCCTGCGTCTTGCGCCCGAAGCGCTGACTCGTCCGTTTTCCGCTGAACAGTTCAGCTTCACCAGCACCAATGATCTGGAGCCCTTTCGCGGTGTGCTCGGCCAGGAACGCGCGGTCGAAGCCTTGCAGTTCGGTGTGGCGATGCCACGCCCCGGTTACAACGTATTCGTCATGGGCGAGCCCGGCACTGGCCGGTTCTCGTTCGTCAAACGCTACCTGAAAGCCGAAGGCAAGCGCCTGCAGACCCCGGCGGACTGGGTCTACGTCAACAACTTCGATGAGCCGCGTGAACCGCGTGCACTGGAGCTGCCATCGGGCACGGCGGCCTCGTTCATCGGCGACATCAACGGCCTGATCGACAACCTGCTGGCGACTTTTCCGGCAGTTTTCGAACACCCGTCCTACCAGCAGAAAAAAAGCGCAATCGACCGCGCCTTCAATCAGCGCTACGACAAGGCGCTGGACATCATCGAGCGTCTGGCCCTGGAAAAAGACGTCGCCCTGTACCGCGACAGTAGCAATATCGCCTTCACCCCGATGCTCGACGGCAAGGCTCTGGACGAAGCTGAATTCGCGCAGTTGCCGGAAGCCGAGCGCGAGCGTTTTCACGATGACATTTCCGGCCTCGAAGAACGCCTGAACGAAGAACTCGCCAGCCTGCCGCAGTGGAAGCGCGAGTCGAACAATCAACTGCGTTCGCTCAACGAAGAAACCATCACCCTGGCCTTGCAGCCGTTGCTGGCGCCGCTGTCGGAGAAGTACGCGGAGAACGCCGGGGTCTGCGGTTACCTGCAAGCGATGCAGGTCTACCTGCTGAAAACCGTGGTCGAGCAACTGGTCGACGACAGCAAGACCGACGCCGTCGCGCGCAAGTTGCTGGAAGAACAATACGCACCGAGCCTGGTGGTCGGGCATCCGGCCAGCGGCGGTGCGCCAGTGGTGTTCGAGCCGCATCCGACCTACGAAAACCTGTTCGGCCGCATCGAGTACACCACCGATCAGGGCGCGCTCTACACCACTTACCGGCAGTTGCGTCCGGGTGCGCTGCACCGCGCCAATGGCGGCTTCCTGATTCTTGAAGCGGAAAAAATGCTCAGCGAGCCGTTCGTGTGGGATGCGCTCAAACGCGCCCTGCAATCGCGCAAACTGAAAATGGAATCGCCGCTGGGCGAGATGGGTCGCTTCGCCACCATGACCCTGAATCCGCAGCACATTCCGTTGCAGGTCAAAGTCATCATCATTGGTGCGCGGCAGCTGTATTACACGCTGCAGGATCTCGATCCGGACTTCCAGGAGATGTTCCGCGTTCTGGTCGACTTCGACGAAGACATCCCGATGGTCGACGAAAGCCTCGAGCAGTTCGCCCAGCTCCTGAAAACCCGTACTTCGGAAGAAGGCATGGCGCCGCTGACCGCCGATGCGGTGGCACGACTGGCGACCTACAGCGCACGGCTGGCCGAGCATCAGGGGCGCTTGTCGGCGCGCATTGGCGATCTGTTCCAACTGGTCAGCGAGGCGGATTTCATTCGCCATCTGGCCGGCGATGAAATGACCGACGCCGGCCATATCGAACGCGCTCTGAAAGCCAAGGCCACCCGCACCGGGCGCGTCTCGGCGCGGATTCTCGACGACATGCTCGCCGGGATCATCCTCATCGACACCGATGGCGCGGCAGTCGGCAAGTGCAACGGGCTGACAGTGCTGGAGGTCGGCGATTCGGCGTTCGGCGTGCCGGCGCGCATTTCCGCCACGGTCTATCCGGGCGGCAGCGGTATCGTCGACATCGAACGCGAGGTCAACCTCGGCCAGCCGATTCACTCCAAAGGCGTGATGATCCTCACCGGCTATCTGGGCAGCCGTTACGCTCAGGAATTCCCGCTGGCGATCTCGGCGAGCATTGCGCTCGAGCAGTCTTACGGCTACGTCGATGGCGACAGTGCGTCGCTGGGTGAGGCGTGCACGCTGATTTCGGCGCTGTCGAAAACCCCGCTCAAGCAATGTTTTGCCATCACCGGTTCGATCAACCAGTTCGGCGAAGTGCAGGCAGTCGGCGGGGTCAACGAGAAGATCGAAGGCTTCTTCCGCCTCTGCGAAGCACGCGGCCTGACCGGCGAGCAGGGCGCGATCATTCCCCAGGCCAACGTCGCCACTTTGATGCTCGATGAAAAAGTCCTCGCCGCCGTGCGCGCCGGGCAGTTCCACGTGTATGCAGTGCGTCAGGCCGATGAGGCGTTGAGCCTGCTGGTGGGTGAGCCGGCCGGGGAGCCGAACGCCGATGGCGAATTCCCCGAAGGCAGCATCAATGCGCGAGTGGTCGAGCGCCTGCGCGATATCGCCGAGATGATCAGCGAAGAGGACTTGAAAGAGGCCGAGAAGGAACTGGCGCAGGAGGCTCTCGCCGAGGCCAAACCGGCCTGACAGGCTTGCAATAAACCCTGTGGGAGCGAGCCTGCTCGCGAAAGCGCTGTATCAGTCGACGAATGAGTTGGCTGATCCATCGTCTTCGCAAGCAGGCTCGCTCCCACAATTCTTTCCAGATTGATCTCTGCGGGGATCTTCGGGGAATGTGCCACTACTCTGGCGCCAATATTCACACAATGACCATTCGGCGCCTTCTGGTTCCATTTGGCTTGCGCGGGACACTTTTCTTCTATTCTCAGGTCAAGGATATCGACAGTATCACTGGATCGAGCCAGTCCTCCCGTGGGGGCTGAATACCGGCTTTACCGAGGGTCGCCGCCATGTCGCGCAACCTCTGTCTCACCCGTCAATGCCTGGGTCTGGTGACCCGGATCGAATGCGCCGTCAAGCCGCTGGCCGGCGACAACGGCATGTGGACGCTGCTCTTCGCCGCCGGCATGGCCGGCGAACAACCTTCCGCGATAAAAGCCCAAGGACCGTTCCACGGCCCGGTCGCGGCCGAGTCGATTCTTGACACCATCGTTGAAAGCCTGACCTTGCATGGTTACGAACTGGCCAATGATCCGCAGATCTGGAGCTTGCACTTGCAAGCCCAGCTACGGCAGATCAACGGCGGTCGTGGGCGCAGCCTCAACGGTTAAGGCGCCTGGTCCACCGGCGCCTTGTCGAGCTTGACCTCAAAGCCGTATTGCACGGTGGCGAGGTCGGTGCGCTGATAGGTTTCCACGCGAGTTGGGCGACCGTAAAAATAGTGCACGCCGAGTAGCGCCGGGCCTTCGGTGCTGGCGTCGTGGCTGACCGAAAGAATCTGCTTGAGGTAGTGGCCACTGTCGTCCTTGACGAAGAAACGCCATTCGTTGGCCGGGAAGGTTTTCAGGTCGACCACCAGCGTGTTGTCCTTGATCGCCAGGCCTTTGGGCAATGACTGCGCGTCGTAGGATTGCTTGGCCACCGTGGCCAGAAATAACGGCATTGAACCGACGGCAATCGCCGGGGTTTCCGGAAACAGGTTCAGATCATAAGTAATCGTCGCTGATAGCGGATCGACCTGATATGCCTCGGGCGGCAGTTCGATCGGCTCATCGAGTTTGCCGCCGCGCTTTTCCGTGAAGAAGGTCACGGGACTGACGCCGGGGTTGAGTTCGTCGCCAAGCAATTCGTCATTGAAGGTGCGGCGGTGGGAAAACTCGATACGCGCCGCGCTCGGCTCTTCCACCGATTGATGAATGCGCACGCCGGCCTTCAATTGTTCCTCGGTCAGGTCCGCGCCTTTGAGCCAGTTGGCGGCGAGGTCGTCATACACCACAACTGGCAGGTCCAGCGGCTGCACGGCTTTGGCCGTGGTGTGCGGATTGAAGGTGCGCACCGGCAGATCCAGGGATTGGCGCGTCACTGTCGCCGAGGAGAAGTCGAGCACGCTGACTTCCAGTGTCTCGATCGGGCCGTGGAAATACACCTTGTTGTAGCGGCGCGGGTGGTCTTTCTCGAAGGCTTGCTGGTCGTCGCTGAGCTGTTTTTCCAGGGTGTCGCTCCAGCTCTTCTGCTTCTGTAACTGCGTCAGTTGTTTCTGGTAGAACGCGACCTGCTCCGGGCTTTCGTTGATCGAACCGGCGCGCACCAGATATTGGCCGCCGGCGTCGCGGGCCTGGACGATCAGCGGATTGATCCGGGTTTCGGCGACTTCCGCTGCCAGCGGCAGGCTGTTGCTGACTTCGACCTCGGCATAGTTCTTTTCCAGCTTGAGCAGTTTGACGCTGAGGTTGTCGTTTGTGCGGGTCTGGCCGACGTCTTTCTGCGTCAGGTCAAAGCTGTACAGGCGACGCGGCGCGATGACCTCGACCTGGCCTTGCAGGCTGACCGGTTGTGGCAGGCTTTTCTTGTCGACGTTGAGGCCATCGATGAACGGGTAGGTCACCGTCAGGTCATCGGGATTGGTCACGTTGGAGCTGGACGGGCTGAGTTGAATGCCTGGGTCGGTCTCCGACCACTCCGGCTGCCAGGCGATCACGCGTTTGTTGCTCAACGTCACCGAGTGCCACTCGATGCCGTGCGGAAACAGAAAACCGCCGGGAATGTTCAGGTTGAACGGGAATACCGGCTGCAGATCGGTGAGGTAATCCGAGCTGGCGTCCTTGTGCAGCACGAACAGGCCGTTGATGAAGGTATCGACCAGCGCTTGCGGGGTAGGGTAGTGCTTGAGCACGGCGAGGGCGTCTGCGCCGTATTCGGTGTGCGGGGTGATGTCGTCGAGCTTGAGCCGGGCGCGTTCGAGCAACAGCAGCGAACCGCCGAGTTCGGTGATGGCGTCCTTGAGCTTGGGATCGCTGATCGTGTCCAATGACTGTTCGAAGGTGGCGGTCTTTTCGTCGAGGTTGGCGACGTGCTTTTCATCGCCGGGCGAGCAACCGCCGATGAGCAAGGCGAGGCAGATTCCGGCAGTCGTCAAGGCTGATCGCACATCCATTTCCACGCGTCCTGTCCACTGTCATTGGGCTGTCAATGCTTTGGACACTAGCAGAAAAACTTTGTCACACACACGCAGGTGGCGGATTTTCCGGCGGTTTCTGGCTGTCACAGCGGGCTGTTATACTCGCCGCCATTTCCAGCCCCTTGTGTGAGAGTCAATGGAACGCTTTATCGAAAATGCAATGTACGCCACCCGCTGGCTGCTGGCGCCGATCTACATCGGCCTGTCCCTCGGTCTGCTGGCGCTGGCATTGAAGTTCTTCCAGGAAATCATCCATATCCTGCCCAACGTCTTCGCCATGGCTGAATCGGATCTGATTCTGGTGCTGCTGTCGCTGATCGACATGGCGCTGGTGGGTGGTCTGCTGGTGATGGTGATGATTTCCGGCTATGAGAACTTCGTCTCGCAACTGGACATCGACGAAGGCAAAGAGAAGCTCAGCTGGCTGGGCACCATGGATTCGTCGTCGCTGAAAATGAAAGTCGCGGCGTCGATCGTGGCTATCTCCTCGATCCACTTGCTGCGCATCTTCATGGATGCCAAGAACGTCGATCCTGAGCACTTGATGTGGTACGTGATCATCCACATGACGTTTGTGGTGTCCGCGTTTGCCATGGGTTACCTGGACAAGGTCACCAAGCACTGATCAGCCGATCAAGGCAAAAAAACCGCCCGTCTGTTGCGAAACAGACGGGCGGTTTCGTTTGTGGCTTGTGCTTTCAAGCGCGCCGGCCTATCCCTTTAACGGTGCGATTCGCCACGGTGTGAGGTGCTTCCATGAACCTGCAAGAGTTGAACGCGTTTGCCATCGCCAGAAAGGTCGACGAGCTGAACCTGATCTCGATGGAAGGAGGCATTTACCTGTTGGAAGCGAGGATGCATGGGACGGCGTATCCGTTGAGCGATCTCAAGGGCAATATGCTGACGCTGCGCTCAGTGGAGCACGCGCGGGATCTGCTGCATGCCTTCCCGGTTCTGCCATTCAACCTTGTGCACACCTCAGTCCATGACGAAATGTGCGGGCTGGTCGCTGACCTCGATGAAAGCCTGAAAGTGCCGCTCGCCTGGCGCTCGGCCCTGTAGCCCCGGCCCCAAGTCCGGGGTATCTGTGCTAGTCTGCTCGCCCTTTTGGTTCCGGGCGCGCCGGGACGCGCTGTGCACGCACGGCAAGTCCTGTGGCCGTCCGCACAGCGGAGCAGTGTCATGTCCGAAGTAAATCTGTCCACCGACGAAACCCGCGTCAGCTACGGTATCGGCCGTCAACTCGGCGACCAGCTGCGCGACAACCCGCCACCGGGTGTCAGCCTGGACGCGATCCTGGCCGGTCTGACCGACGCTTTCGCCGGCAAGCCAAGCCGTGTTGGCCAGGAAGAGATGTCCGCCAGCTTCAAGGTGATCCGCGAGATCATGCAAGCCGAAGCAGCGGCCAAGGCTGAAGCCGCGGCTGGCGAAGGCCTGGCCTTCCTCGCCGAAAACGCCAAGCGTGAAGGCATCACTACTCTGGCCTCCGGCCTGCAATTCGAAGTGCTGACTCAAGGCGACGGCGCCAAGCCGACCCGTGAAGACCAGGTGCGTACGCACTACCACGGCACGCTGATCGACGGCACTGTGTTCGACAGCTCCTACGAGCGCGGCCAGCCTGCCGAATTCCCGGTTGGCGGCGTGATCGCTGGCTGGACCGAAGCGCTGCAACTGATGAATGCCGGCAGCAAATGGCGCCTGTACGTGCCGAGCGAACTGGCTTACGGCGCCCAAGGCGTCGGCAGCATCCCGCCGCACAGCGTTCTGGTGTTCGACGTCGAGCTGCTGGACGTTCTGTAATACCGAGCCTGCCTTGATGGCGGGCTAACCCTGTGGGAGCGAGTCTGTTCGCGAAGGCGGTGTGTCAGTCAACTCAATCGTCGACTGCAAATCCGTCTTCACGAGCAGGCTCGCTCCCACAGGTTTTGTACTACCGCTCATATTTCGATCTTGTTGTGCAGCTCATTGGTCGGGCGCAACGCCCGGGCATAGCAGAACAGGAACAGATTGCGCACCAGCTCCTTGAGTACCAGCGGCTCGCTGGAATTGAGGCTGCTGACGTCCAGATCGCCTTGATCCTGCAGCTCATGCAAGGCTTCTTCTTCAAGCACCGCACAGACTTCGCCGGTTTCCCGATGGAGGATTCTGAGGTACGGGTGTGGGCGATCCAGCCAGGCGTCGATCAAATAAGTCATGGGTCTCATCTCCTTGAAAGGTTTCAATGAGAATAATTCTTATTCATCAAATAGCAAGTGCCTATTGGCGGATCGTGGAGTTTTTCGGGTAAAGGTTGTGTCAGGTCAAAATGGCTGGCTGATGGCCATGCGCGGATTCATTGAGCCGAAGCGGGGAGGGCAAAGCTCCATCCCACGGCTGGCGCGGGATGGATGACGCAAGGCTCAGACTTTTCTGACGAACTCGGATTTGAGCTTCATCGGGCCGATGCCGTCGATCTTGCAGTCGATATCGTGATCGCCATCGCACAGGCGAATGTTCTTGACCTTGGTGCCGACCTTGACCACCAGCGATGTGCCCTTGACCTTGAGGTCCTTGATCACGGTGATGGTGTCGCCGTCCTGCAGGGCGTTGCCGACCGAATCTTTCTTCACGGCATCATCGGCCGCCACTTCGGCTTCGCCGCTGGCAGACCACTCGTGGGCGCACTCGGGGCAGACCAGTTGGGTGCCGTCTTCGTAGGTGTATTCGGAATTGCATTTCGGGCAGGGTGGCAACGTGCTCACTAAGGTTCCTTGGGTATCAGGAGGACTAAAGGGCGCACATTGTATAGGGTTTTACGCGGAGGAGGGCATAGCGCAGAAACAACTGTGGGAGCGAGCCTGCTCGCGAAAGCGCTGTGTCAGTCAACATTGAGTCGATTGGCAGATTGCTTTCGCGAGCAGGCTCGCTCCCACAGGGGATGAATCAGTGCGTGCGGGCTACCGCGAACTCGCTCAATTCAACCAAGGCATCGCGGTATTCGCTGGCCGGCAGCGCCTCGAGGCACTTGATCGCGCGGGCCACGTAATCGCGGGCCAGTTGCGCGGTGTACTCCAGCGAGCCGGACGCTTCGACGGCGATGCGGATGCTTTCCAGGTCTTCGATCCCGCCTTTCTGGATCGCCTGACGCACCAGTGCCGCCTGTTCGGCCGTACCTTCGCGCATGGTGTAGATCAGCGGCAGGGTCGGCTTGCCTTCGGCCAGATCGTCACCGACGTTCTTGCCCAGGGTTTCCGCGTCGCCTTTGTAGTCGAGCAGATCATCAACCAGCTGGAAGGCCACACCCAAATGATCGCCAAACGTGCGCAGGGCTTCGCTCTGCTCGGCGGTGGCGCCGGCGAGTGCGGCGGCGCTGTGGGTCGAAGCTTCGAAGAGCATCGCGGTCTTGCCGCGGATGACTTCCATGTAGGTTTCTTCGCTGGTGCTGGCGTCACGCACCTTGGACAGTTGCAACACTTCGCCTTCAGCGATGATCCGCGTGGCCTGCGAGAGAATCTTCATCACCGGCATCGAGCCGAGTTCGACCATCATTTCGAACGAGCGCGAATACAGGAAGTCGCCGACCAGCACGCTCGGGGCATTGCCCCACATGGCGTTGGCGGTCGAGCGGCCACGGCGCATGCCGGACATGTCGACGACGTCGTCATGCAGCAAGGTCGCGGTGTGCAGGAATTCGATGGTGGCGGCCAGCAGGCGCATGTCGTCGCCTTCGCGACCCAGAGCCTTGCCACACAGCAACACTAATAAAGGACGCAGGCGTTTGCCGCCGGCCGACGTGATGTAATCGCCGATTTTCGATACCAGCGGCACTCGAGACGTCAGCTGCTTCTTGATGATGCCGTCGACGGCGCTAAAATCGTCCGCCACCGCGCGGTAGAAAGCTTGGGGTTGCATCAGCGAGAGTCGCTCCAGAAGGGTTGCGCGGCATGCTAGGACCCCCGTCCAGACCTGTCAAGGCGCGATGGACGGCCACTTGCGCGAGGCAGATTGCTTGCGTACAATCGCGCACCCTGAACTTCCTGGGCAGCACCTGCCTTACGCAATTGCACTTGGGCCGTTCCAGCCCCATGCAGCCATGCCAGCCAATACCTCTTCTTATAAAGAGCTGGGTGAGCAGGATTATCGGAGAAATACCATGTACGCAGTAATCGTTACCGGCGGTAAGCAATACAAGGTCGCTGAAGGTGAATACCTGAAGATCGAAAAACTGGAAATCGCTACTGGCGAATCCGTGACTTTTGATCGCGTTCTGCTGGTCGCCAACGGCGACGACGTGAACATCGGCGCACCAGTTGTTGCTGGCGCAACCGTCAAGGCTGAAGTGATCTCCCAAGGTCGTCACGATAAAGTCCGCATCATCAAGTTCCGTCGCCGTAAGCACCACATGAAGCGTATGGGCCACCGCCAGTGGTTCACCGAGATCAAAATCACCGGTATTCAGGCTTAATTACAGCCTAATTCCTCACTAGGAGAATTGAACTCATGGCACACAAAAAAGCTGGTGGTAGTACCCGTAACGGTCGCGACTCAGAAGCCAAACGCCTTGGCGTGAAGATGTATGGCGGCCAGGTCATCAAGGCCGGCAACATCATCGTGCGTCAGCGCGGCACCCAATTCCACGCTGGCTACGGCGTTGGCATGGGCAAGGATCACACTCTCTTCGCTAAAATCGAAGGCGTGATCAAGTTCGAAGTAAAGGGCGCCTTCGGTCGTCGTTACGTGAGCGTAATCGCGGCTTAATCGCGAGATCGCTGGAGAAGCCCTGTCTTGCGACGGGGCTTTTTCGTTTGTGGGGTGAGTCTCTTGCAAAGCTGTTTGTATGGGCTGTCGGCGTGCGATGCAGGTCGTGTCTTGGGGTCGCTGCGCTCATTTTTGCAAGAGTCTTATGTCTTGATTGTTTTTCGGCTCGTCCGTACGGCGAGAGGCGTTGGTTATGAAGTTTGTTGATGAAGTATCGATTCGCGTAAAGGCCGGTGACGGTGGCAACGGTGCCATGAGTTTCCGCCGGGAAAAATTCATTGAAAACGGCGGCCCGAACGGCGGTGATGGCGGTGACGGCGGTTCCATCTACATGATGGCCGACGAAAACCTCAACACTCTGGTCGACTACCGTTACACCCGTCACTTCGATGCCGAGCGTGGCTCCAACGGTGGCAGCACCGACTGCACCGGCAAGAAGGGCGAAGACCTGATCCTGCGCGTGCCGGTCGGCACCACCGTGATCGACTCTGCCACTCAGGAAGTCATCGGCGACCTGACCAAGGCCGGTCAGAAACTGATGGTAGTGCAGGGCGGCTGGCACGGTCTGGGCAACACCCGTTTCAAATCCAGTACCAACCGTGCACCGCGTCAGACCACGCCAGGCAAGCCGGGCGAGCAGCGCGACCTCAAGCTGGAAATGAAAGTGCTGGCCGACGTCGGTCTGCTGGGCTTGCCGAACGCCGGTAAAAGTACCTTTATCCGTTCGGTCTCGGCCGCCAAGCCGAAAGTCGCCGACTACCCGTTCACCACGCTGGTGCCGAACCTGGGTGTGGTCAGCGTCGATCGCTGGAAGAGCTTCGTCATTGCCGACATTCCGGGACTGATCGAAGGCGCTTCCGACGGTGCCGGCCTGGGCATTCGCTTCCTCAAGCACCTGGCGCGCACGCGTCTGCTGCTGCACCTCGTCGACATGGCGCCACTGGATGATTCCAGTGCTCCGGACGCGGCTGAAGTGATCGTCAACGAGCTGATCAAATTCAGCCCGTCGCTGGCCGAGCGTGATCGCTGGCTGGTGCTGAACAAGTGCGACCAGATCCTTGAAGAAGAGCACGATGCTCGGGTCAAGGAAATCGTCGATCGCCTGGAATGGACTGGTCCGGTGTACGTGATCTCGGCCATCGCCAAGATCGGTACTGAGCGTCTGTGCCACGACATCATGCGTTACATGGAAGACCGTGCCGATCGCCTCGCCGCAGATCCTGCGTACAAGGAAGAACTGGCCGATCTCGACCAGCGTATCGAAGACGAAGCCCGTGCGCAGTTGCAGGCGCTGGACGACAAGCGTGCCCTGCGTCGCAGCGGCGTGAAGTCGGTCCATGACATCGGCGACGATGACTGGGATGAAGAAGATGTGGATGACGAAGACGGTCCGGAAATCATTTACGTGCGTGACTGATCCGTTGCGATAAACTTGAACGCCGCTCAATCGAGCGGCGTTTTAGTATCCGGAAATCGATCGTTGGTCAGCAATCGCCACGATTAACGTCACGGGCAGTGCCAGGTCGCGCTGCCCTCAAGCTAAGGTTGAAGATGATGCGGAGCAAGGTGACAGGTGCGCAGCGTTGGGTCGTGAAGATCGGCAGCGCTTTGCTGACAGCTGACGGCAAGGGGCTGGATCGCGCGGCAATGAGTGTCTGGGTCGAGCAGATGGTGGCGCTGCATGAAGCGGGCGTCGAGCTGGTGCTGGTGTCCTCCGGGGCGGTAGCGGCCGGCATGAGCCGCTTGGGCTGGACTGCGCGACCCAGTGCCATGCACGAGCTGCAGGCGGCCGCTGCAATCGGTCAGATGGGGCTGGTGCAGGCGTGGGAGTCGAGCTTCGCCGAGCATGGCCGGCACACTGCGCAGATTCTCCTGACCCACGACGACCTCTCCGACCGCAAGCGCTACCTGAACGCCCGCAGTACCTTGCGTGCGCTGGTCGAGCTGAAAGTCATTCCGGTGATCAACGAAAACGACACTGTGGTCACTGACGAAATCCGTTTCGGCGACAACGACACGCTGGCGGCGCTGGTGGCCAATCTGGTCGAGGCCGATCTGCTGGTGATCCTTACCGATCGCGACGGCATGTTCGACGCCGATCCGCGCAACAATCCCGAAGCGCAGCTGATTTATGAAGCGCGCGCCGATGATCCGACGCTTGATGCGGTCGCCGGCGGTACCGGCGGTGCGCTGGGGCGTGGCGGCATGCAGACCAAGCTGCGCGCGGCGCGCCTGGCAGCGCGTTCCGGTGCGCACACCATCATTGTCGGCGGGCGCCTTGAGCGCGTGCTCGATCGCCTGAAGGCGGGCGAGCGCATCGGCACGCTGCTATCGCCGGAGCGCGGCATGCTCGCGGCGCGCAAGCAGTGGCTGGCCGGTCATCTGCAAACCCGTGGCACTCTGGTGCTGGATGAGGGGGCGGTGTCGGCGTTGTCCAAGGGCAATAAAAGTCTACTGCCGGTGGGGGTGAAACTGGTCCAAGGCAGTTTCCGTCGCGGTGAGATGGTCGTCTGCGTAGCGCCGGATGGTCGGGAGATCGCTCGGGGTCTGGCCAATTACAGCGCCCTGGAAGCGCAAAAAATCATCGGTCAGTCGTCGGATGCGATTGTCGGTTTGCTCGGTTACATGGCGGAGCCGGAACTGGTTCACCGTGACAACCTGATTCTGGTCTAAGGAAAATTCGATGCGTGTAGCGAAAGGATTGTTGGGCCTGCTGATGGCCATGCCATTGCTGGCCTCGGCCGAGGAAATCGGTCAGGTGTCGACGGTGTTCAAGTTTGTCGGGCCGAATGACCGGATCGTGGTCGAGGCGTTCGACGATCCGAAAGTCGAAGGCGTGACCTGCTACCTGTCGCGCGCCAAGACTGGTGGAGTGAAGGGTGGTCTCGGTCTGGCCGAGGATCGTGCCGAAGCCTCGATCGCTTGTCGTCAGGTCGGGCCGATCAAGTTCAAGGGTGAGTTGAAGGACGGCGATGAGGTATTCAAGGAGCGCACCTCGCTGGTGTTCAAGACCATGCAGGTGGTGCGTTTCCTCGACAAGAAGCGCAACACGCTGGTGTATCTGGTCTACAGCGATCGCTTGATCGAGGGTAGCCCGCAGAATGCCGTGACTGCCATCCCGATCCTGCCATGGGTGCCGGTCCAGCAATAAGCGTCACCAATCCGAACTGTGGGGGCGAGCCTGCTCGCGAAGAGGTCATGTCGGTCGATAGAAATATCAACTGACAGATCGCATTCGCGAGCAGGCTCGCTCCCACATTTTTTTGCCTGTTGCTTGTTAAATCACAGGCAATAAAAAACCGACCCTGAGGTCGGTTTTTTAATGACTACGTCGATTAAGCGGCTTCTTTCAGCGCTTTGACGTGGCCATTCAGACGGCTCTTATGGCGAGCAGCCTTGTTCTTGTGGATGATGCCTTTATCGGCCATACGGTCGATAACTGGCACAGCCAGAACGTATGCAGCTTGAGCTTTTTCAGCGTCTTTTGCGTCGATGGCCTTAACTACATTCTTGATGTAGGTACGAACCATGGAACGCAGGCTGGCGTTGTGGCTGCGACGCTTCTCAGCCTGTTTTGCACGTTTTTTGGCGGAAGGTGAGTTGGCCACCGTCGAGCTCCTCGAAAGACTTTTTAGGAAATAGCAAACAAAATAGGCCGCGAATCATGCCGATGAAGACTTGTCTTGTCAAGGGCACTTGAATCGTTCCGCTAAGTGGTAGGTATAAAGAGGCGGGATATTTATTTCCGGCGCTTGACCTGTAAACTCGCGAGCTTTGGCTCTGTGCTGTTGCGGCGCGGAGTATCGCACAAGTAGGCGCATTGTTCGCCTGCTGTTTATCGACAGGCACAAACTCTCTCAATGAATCTGCTCAAATCGTTGGCCGCCGTCAGCTCTATCACGATGCTTTCCCGGATTCTGGGTTTTGTTCGTGACACGCTGATCGCGCGGACATTCGGCGCCGGGATGGCCACGGATGCCTTCTTTATTGCGTTCAAACTGCCCAACCTGTTGCGGCGCATCTTTGCCGAAGGGGCTTTTTCCCAGGCGTTCGTGCCGATCCTGGCCGAATACAAAAGCCAGCAGGGCGAAGAGGCGACGCGCACCTTTATTGCCTATGTGTCGGGACTGTTGACACTGGTATTGGCGGTTGTGACGGCGCTGGGCATGATCGCTGCGCCTTGGGTGATCTGGGCCACGGCCCCCGGTTTTACCGATACCCCGGAGAAATTCCAGCTCACTTCCGATCTGTTGCGGGTGACCTTTCCTTATATATTGCTGATCTCGCTGTCGTCGCTGGCCGGCGCGATTCTGAATACCTGGAACCGCTTCTCGGTGCCGGCCTTCGTGCCGACTCTGCTCAACGTCAGCATGATCGTGTTTTCGCTGTTCCTCACGCCGTACTTCGATCCACCGGTCATGGCCCTTGGCTGGGCGGTGCTGGTCGGGGGGCTGGCGCAGTTGCTGTATCAGCTGCCGCACCTGAAAAAGATCGGCATGCTCGTGCTGCCACGCCTGAACTTGCGCGACAGCGGCGTGTGGCGGGTGATGAAGCAGATGCTGCCGGCGATTCTCGGTGTTTCGGTGAGTCAGATTTCATTGATCATCAACACCATTTTCGCCTCGTTTCTGGTCGCAGGTTCGGTGTCGTGGATGTATTACGCCGACCGTTTGATGGAATTGCCGTCGGGTGTGCTGGGTGTGGCGCTCGGCACGATTCTGCTGCCGACACTGGCCAAGACCTACGCCAGCAAGGATCGCCACGAATACTCACGGATCCTCGACTGGGGCCTGCGCCTGTGCTTTGTGCTGGTGCTGCCGTGTGCGCTCGCATTGGGGATTCTTGCCGAACCGCTGACCGTTTCGTTGTTCCAGTATGGCCAGTTCAGCGGCTTCGATGCCGAGATGACCCAGCGTGCGCTGATTGCCTATTCGGTCGGCCTGCTCGGGATTATCGTGATCAAAGTGCTGGCGCCGGGCTTTTATGCGCAACAGAACATTCGCACCCCGGTGAAAATCGCAATTTTCACGCTGGTCTGCACGCAGTTGTTCAACCTGGCGTTGATCGGCCCACTGGCCCATGCCGGCCTTGCCTTGGCGATCAGTGCCGGTGCTTGCCTGAACGCCGGGCTGCTGTTCTATCAGCTGCGCAAGCAAAAGATGTATCAACCGCAGCCGGGCTGGGGCAAATTCGGTTTCAAGCTGGTCGTTGCAGTGACCGTGATGTCGGCGGTGTTGCTGGCCGGCATGCATTTCATGCCCGCGTGGGATGAGGGGCATATGCTTGAGCGCTTCTTGCGGCTGGGCGCGCTGGTGGTTGCTGGCGTGGTGGCGTATTTCGGTATGTTGCTGCTGCTGGGTTTCCGTCTGCGCGACTTCAATCGCAAGGCCTTGAGCTGAGGTTTCAGCCTTCATGAGCAGGCATGAGCCGGCGGTTTTGTCGGCTCGTTCACTTTGCGTTACGGTGTTGCCTGTCGTCGGCCGTCGGGTGTGGTTATAATCGACCACTTTATGAGCAAGAAGCGCGTTATGCAGCTGGTTCGAGGCCTCCACAACTTGCGCCCCCAGCATCGGGGCTGCGTCGCCACTATTGGCAACTTTGACGGTGTTCACCGTGGTCACCAGGCTATCCTGGCCCGGCTGCGTGAGCGTGCGCTCGAGTTGGGCGTACCCAGCTGCGTGGTGATTTTCGAGCCGCAGCCACGGGAGTTCTTTGCTCCCGACACCGCACCGGCACGTCTGGCGCGGTTGCGCGACAAGCTGCAATTGCTGGCCGCTGAAGGCGTCGACCGGGTCTTGTGCCTGGCGTTCAACCAGCGGCTGAGCAAGCTCAGCGCCAGTGAGTTCGTCGATACCATTCTGGTCGATGGCCTTGGCGTGCAGCATCTGGAGGTCGGTGACGATTTCCGTTTCGGTTGCGACCGCCTCGGCGATTTCGATTTTCTGATGCAGGCCGGGCAGGTTCACGGTTTCACTGTCGAAGCTGCGCAAACCGTTGAGCTGGACGGCATTCGCGTCAGCAGCACGCAGGTGCGCAACGCCTTGGCTGCGGCCGATTTTGCCTTGGCCGAACGCTTGCTCGGCCGTCCGTACCGCATCGCCGGTCGCGTGCTGCATGGTCAGAAACTGGCCCGGCAACTGGGCACGCCCACTGCCAACATTCAACTCAAGCGTCGTCGCGTGCCGTTTACCGGGGTGTATCTGGTGAATGTCGACATCGACGGCAAGACCTGGCCCGGCGTCGCCAATATCGGCGTGCGCCCCACGGTGCAAGGAGATGGCAAAGCCCACCTCGAGGTCCATCTGTTAGATTTTGCCGGCGATCTGTATGACCGGCGTTTGACGGTGGTTTTCCACCAAAAGCTGCGTGAAGAGCAGCGCTTCGCCTCTCTGGAGGCATTGAAAACGGCGATCAATGCGGATGTCGCCACCGCCCGTGCACTAGCCGCACCTAGCGCCCATCGCTAATGAAGAGCCTTAAATGACCGACTATAAAGCCACGCTAAACCTTCCGGACACCGCCTTCCCAATGAAGGCCGGCCTGCCACAGCGCGAACCGCAGATCCTGCAGCGCTGGGACAGTATTGGCCTGTACGGAAAGTTGCGCGAGATTGGCAAGGATCGTCCGAAGTTCGTCCTGCACGACGGCCCTCCGTACGCCAACGGCACGATCCACATCGGTCACGCACTGAACAAGATTCTCAAGGACATGATCATCCGCTCGAAAACCCTGTCGGGTTTCGACGCGCCGTATGTCCCGGGCTGGGATTGCCATGGCCTGCCGATCGAGCACAAGGTTGAAGTGACCCACGGCAAGAACCTCGGCGCGGATAAGACCCGCGAGCTGTGCCGTGCCTACGCCACCGAGCAGATCGAAGGGCAGAAGTCCGAGTTCATCCGTCTCGGCGTGCTGGGCGACTTCGCCAACCCGTACAAGACCATGAACTTTACGAACGAGGCCGGTGAAATCCGCGCCCTCGCCGAAATCGTCAAGGGTGGCTTTGTCTTCAAGGGCCTCAAGCCGGTGAACTGGTGCTTCGATTGCGGTTCGGCTCTGGCTGAAGCGGAAGTCGAGTACGAGAACAAGAAGTCCTCGACCATCGATGTCGCGTTCCCGATCGCTGATGAAGCCAAATTGGCTGCCGCGTTCGGTCTGGCCTCGCTGAGCAAACCTGCTGCGATCGTGATCTGGACCACCACCCCGTGGACCATCCCGGCCAACCAGGCGCTGAACGTGCACCCGGAATTCAACTACGCCCTGGTCGATATCGGCGACAAGCTGCTGGTGCTGGCTGAAGAGCTGGTCGAGGCCTGCCTGGCGCGCTACGGCGTGGAAGGTTCGGTCATCGCCACCACCACCGGTAAAGAACTTGAGCTGATCAACTTCCGTCACCCGTTCTACGACCGTCTGTCGCCGGTGTACCTGGCTGACTACGTCGAACTGGGCGCTGGCACCGGCGTGGTTCACTCCGCCCCGGCCTACGGTGTGGACGACTTCGTGACCTGCAAGAAATACGGCATGGTCAATGACGACATCCTCAACCCGGTGCAGAGCAACGGCGTGTACGTGCCGTCGCTGGAATTCTTCGGCGGCCAGTTCATCTGGAAGGCCAACCCGGCCATCGTGGAAAAACTGACCGAAGTCGGTGCGCTGATGCACACCACCGTCATCGAACACAGCTACATGCACTGCTGGCGCCACAAGACCCCGCTGATCTACCGCGCCACCGCGCAGTGGTTCATCGGCATGGACAAGGAGCCAACCAGCGGCGACACCCTGCGCGTGCGCTCGCTCAAAGCCATCGAGGACACCAAGTTCGTTCCGGCCTGGGGCCAGGCGCGTCTGCACTCGATGATCGCCAATCGTCCGGACTGGTGCATCTCGCGTCAGCGCAACTGGGGCGTGCCGATCCCGTTCTTCCTCAACAAGGAAAGCGGCGAGCTGCACCCGCGTACCGTCGAGCTGATGGAGGAAGTCGCCAAACGCGTTGAAGTCGAAGGTATCGAAGCCTGGTTCAAACTCGACGCTGCCGAACTGCTCGGTGATGAAGCGCCGCAGTACGACAAGATCAGCGACACCCTCGACGTCTGGTTCGACTCGGGCACCACGCACTGGCACGTTCTGCGCGGTTCGCACCCGATGGGCCACGAGAGCGGCCCGCGCGCCGACCTGTACCTGGAAGGTTCCGACCAGCACCGTGGCTGGTTCCACTCCTCGTTGCTGACCGGTTGCGCCATCGACAACCACGCGCCGTACCGCGAACTGCTGACTCACGGCTTCACCGTCGACGAGTCCGGGCGCAAGATGTCCAAATCGCTGGGCAACGTGATCGCGCCGCAGAAGGTCAACGACACCCTGGGCGCCGACATCATGCGTCTGTGGGTCGCTTCGACCGACTACTCCGGCGAAATGGCGGTGTCCGAGCAGATCCTGCAGCGCAGCGCCGATGCCTACCGTCGTATCCGTAACACCGCGCGCTTCCTGCTTTCCAACCTGACCGGTTTCAACCCGGCCACCGACCTGCTGCCGGCTGAAGACATGCTGGCGCTGGATCGCTGGGCGGTGGATCGCACGCTGCTGCTGCAACGCGAGTTGCAAGAGCACTACGGCGAATACCGTTTCTGGAATGTGTACTCGAAGATCCACAACTTCTGCGTGCAGGAGCTGGGTGGTTTCTACCTCGACATCATCAAGGACCGCCAGTACACCACCGGCGCCGACAGCAAGGCCCGTCGCTCGTGCCAGACCGCGCTGTTCCACATCTCCGAAGCGCTGGTGCGCTGGATCGCGCCGATCCTCGCCTTCACTGCTGACGAACTGTGGCAATACCTGCCGGGCGAGCGTAACGAGTCGGTCATGCTCAACACCTGGTACGAAGGCCTGACCGAGCTGCCGGAAGGCTTCGAGCTGGGTCGCGCCTACTGGGATCGCATCATGGAAGTGAAGGTTGCGGTCAACAAAGAGATGGAAATCCAGCGCGCGGCGAAAGCCGTCGGTGGCAACCTGCAGGCCGAAGTGACGCTGTTTGCCGAAGAGGCGCTGAGCGCCGATCTGGCCAAGCTGAGCAACGAATTGCGCTTTGTCCTGATCACCTCGACTGCCAGCGTCGCACCATTCGTGCAGGCTCCGGCCGATGCAGTGGCTACCGAAGTCAGCGGTCTGAAACTGAAGATCGTCAAGTCGGCGTTCCCGAAATGCGCACGTTGCTGGCATTGCCGTGAAGACGTCGGCGTGAACCCGGAACATCCGGAAATCTGCGGGCGTTGCGTCGACAACATCAGCGGCGCTGGCGAGGTTCGTCACTATGCCTGATGCCGTTGGCCGTTTCGGACGGCTGAGCTGGCTGTGGTTGAGCCTGCTGGTCCTGGTCATTGACCAGGCCAGCAAGTTCTACTTCGAAAGCAAGCTCGAAATGTTCCAGCAGATCGTGATCATTCCCGATCTGTTCAGCTGGACCCTGGCCTACAACACTGGCGCTGCTTTCAGCTTCCTCGCCGACAGCTCCGGCTGGCAGCGCTGGCTGTTTGCCCTGATCGCCATTGTCGTCAGTGCCGTGCTGGTGGTCTGGCTCAAGCGTCTGGGCCGCAACGACACCTGGCTGGCCGTCGCCCTGGCACTGGTGCTGGGTGGCGCGCTGGGCAACCTGTATGACCGCGTTGCCCTGGGCCATGTGATCGACTTCATCCTGGTGCACTGGCAGAACCGCTGGTATTTCCCCGCGTTCAACATTGCCGACAGCGCGATCACCGTTGGCGCGATCATGCTGGCACTGGACATGTTCAAATCGAAGAAAACCGAAGAGGCTGCTCATGACTGAACCGCTATCGACTGAGCAACGCATCGGCCAGAACACCGAAGTTACGCTGCACTTTGCCTTGCGCCTGGAAAACGGTGACACCGTCGACAGTACCTTCGACAAGGCGCCGGCAACCTTCAAGGTCGGCGACGGCAACCTGCTGCCGGGTTTCGAAGCCGCCCTGTTCGGCTTCAAGGCCGGCGACAAGCGCACTCTGACCGTCGAGCCGGAAAACGCTTTCGGTCAGCCGAACCCGCAGAACGTGCAGACCATCCCGCGTTCGCAGTTCACCGACATGGAGTTGTCGCCGGGTCTGCTGGTGATCTTCAACGATGCGGCCAATACTGAATTGCCAGGTGTGGTGAAAGAGTTCGACGACACGCAAGTGACCGTCGACTTCAACCACCCGCTGGCCGGCAAGACGCTGACCTTTGATGTGGAAATCATTTCCGTCAAAGCGCTATAACTGACTGTATAAGGTCAAATGTGGGAGCGAGCCTGCTCGCGAAAGCGGTGTGTCAACCAACAGAAATGTTGCAGGTGATGGCCCCTTCGCGAGCAGGCTCGCTCCCACAGTCTGTTTTCCATTGTTTTCGCGCGCAAGACACGAGGCACAGCATGCAAATCAAACTCGCCAACCCCCGTGGCTTCTGCGCCGGTGTGGACCGGGCGATCGAAATCGTCAACCGCGCCCTGGAAGTCTTCGGGCCGCCGATCTATGTGCGTCACGAAGTGGTGCACAACAAGTTCGTCGTCGAAGACCTGCGCAGCCGTGGCGCGATTTTCGTCGAAGAGCTCGATCAGGTACCCGATGACGTGATCGTCATCTTCAGCGCCCACGGTGTTTCGCAAGCCGTGCGCAACGAAGCCGCCGGTCGTGGCCTGAAAGTCTTCGATGCAACCTGCCCGCTGGTCACCAAGGTGCACATCGAAGTCGCCAAATACAGCCGCGACGGTCGCGAGTGCATCCTGATCGGCCACGCCGGTCACCCGGAAGTCGAAGGCACCATGGGCCAGTACGATGCGAGCAATGGCGGCGCGATCTACCTTGTCGAAGACGAGAAGGACGTGGCCGAATTGCAGGTGCGCGATCCGGAAAGACTCGCCTTCGTCACCCAGACCACGTTGTCGATGGACGACACCAGCCGCGTTATCGATGCCCTGCGCACGCGCTTCCCGGCCATTGGTGGTCCGCGCAAGGACGACATCTGCTACGCCACACAAAACCGCCAGGACGCCGTCAAGCAGCTGGCCGACGAGTGCGACGTGGTACTGGTGGTGGGCAGCCCGAACAGCTCCAACTCCAACCGTCTGCGTGAACTGGCTGAGCGCATGGCGACCCCGGCGTACCTGATCGACGGTGCCGAGGACCTGCAACAGAGCTGGTTCGACGGCGTCGAGCGCATCGGCATTACCGCTGGCGCCTCGGCGCCGGAAGTGCTGGTCCGGGGCGTGATTCAGCAATTGCAGGCCTGGGGCGCGACTGGTGCCGACGAGCTGGCTGGCCGTGAGGAGAACATCACGTTCTCGATGCCGAAAGAGCTGCGCGTCCGTTCGATCTGACGCTTCTGCCTTTGTCGCACAGCGCCTGCTCGGTTTCCTGACTGTTCAGGCGCACGCGACCGGTCGCCGCCAGCACGATCTGCCGCTGGCTGACCGGTTCGCGCGGCGAGCAGACGTGTATCGTCCCCGCCTGAAATCGCCGCCCCGGCATCAGCGGCTGCCCCAAATGACTGAACCGCACATAGCGGCTCACCCACCAGTTGCCGACAATCGGCACCTTCGCCTCTCTGGCGCGTTCAACCAGCAGCGGATTGCTGCTGTCCTCCGGCCCCTTGCCGCTTCGATCCAGAATGATCCGCCAACCCTGACTCCAGTCGCCGTCGATGCCATGGATCACCACGCTCTGATTGTGTGTGATCGCCAGTGTGCGAGCGTGGCGGATGCCTTCGAGCAGCGACTGCGCGGCGTGATCGCGTTGAGTCGCTTGCCTGAGCGTGGCGAACGCCGGGCTGACCAGCAGCAGAACAATTGCGCCAATCGCCAGTCCCATAAGCAGTTCAATCAGGCTGAAACCGTGTTGCGGCATGAAAAATCCCTCCGTGGAATGGTGTGAGCGGCGCATTCCGTGCGCCGCGCAGGGCAAATCAGTCGGCGGGTGCCGAGCGAATGTTCTAGCGTGTAAGAGCAGGTATAGCCGACGGCAACGGAGGGCACCGATGGATCTTCGTACAAAAGGTTTCACGCTGGTCGAGTTGCTGGTCGCCATTGCGGTGTTCCTGATACTGATCACGCTGGCGGTGCCGGCCTTTACCCGTACGATCCAGAGCAGCAAGGCAGATACCGAAGTCGGCGACTTGCAGCGGGCGATCAATTTCGCCCGCCTCGAGGCGATCAATCGCGGCGTGACCACGCGATTGCGTCCGACCGCTGGCGGCAGTGTCTGGACCGGTGAGCTGGCGGTCTACGACAGCACTGGCAATCCGGCCAATGTGTTGCGGGTTGTTCCAGAGATGAGCAGCGGCGCGATTCTGACACTACCCTCAGGAGTGACCGCACTGGATTTCAACAACCTCGGCGGTCTGGCGGCACCGTCGACGGCGGTGGTCATCGGTTACACGCTGGGCACGCAAAGCAGGACGCTGAACGTGTGTTTGAACGGACGCATTCAACTGGGTGGAAATTGCGGATGAGGGCAGGGAGCAAAAACGCACAGGAGGGCATGACGCTGATCGAAGTGCTGGTCGCGCTGCTGATTCTGACCGTCGGGCTGTTGGGTGCAGCGGCGGTGCAGCTCAATGCGCTGAAGTACACCGACAGTTCGCGGATGACCAGTCAGGCCAGCTTCATCGCCTATGACATGATGGATCGCATCCGCGCCAATTCCGGCGCCAACTACACCGTCACGCCACCGACCTCGGGCAATCTCAGTAATGCGCGGGACCAGGACCTCTACGACTTCACCACCAACATCGCCAACTTCGGCGGCCCGACCGCGACAGGCAGCATCACCCTCAATCAACGGGTCTACACAATCACCATTACCTGGAGCGACGCGCGCGCGGCGAACGCTGCAAGTGCCCAGCGCAGTTTCGTCCTGACCAGCCGGGCGGCGGTCGATCCGGTGGCGACACCATGAAGCGCTGCAACCGTGGTTTCGGCCTGATCGAGTTGCTGATTGCTCTGGCTTTAGGGTTGATCTTCGTACTCGGTGTGGTGCAGATTTTCATCGCCGCAAAAAACACTTACGTCAGTCAGAACAGCGCCGCGGCGATGCAGGAAGACGCGCGCTTCGTCCTCAGCAAAATGATTCAGGAAATCCGTATGGTCGGCATGTTCGGCTGCCTCGGCACCATCGTCGACTCCAGCTCAGCAGGGGATTTCAACACTGCGCAACTCACTCCGATCAACTGGGACAACGCCAGTCTCAAGCTGACCCTGGTCACCGCCGATGTCGGCAGCGGCGGGGGAACGCCGACCTGGACGGTGATTTCCGATTGCCGCAACAGCGCGGTCGCCTACAGCGGATTGCGCAGCCCGACCACGGGGCAGATCGCGTTCCCGATCCGGCGTCTGATCTACAGCTTCAGTCACAACCAGATTCTCATGGGCACCGGCAGCGGCAATCCGGCGCAGCAAGTGCTGGTGAACAATGTCAGCGCCTTCAACGTCACCTTCGGCCTGGCCAGCTCGGCGACCGACGTCGCAGCCTCGACCTACAGCAGCAACCCTGGCGATCCCGCGCGCATCCGCAGTGTGCGCCTGAGCCTGACCCTCACCGACCCGAACAATCGGGTGCGCAATCAAACCTTCAACGTGGTTGCGGCATTGCGCAATCGCTTGCCATGAGGGGGGCGGCGATGAGGATTTCCTTGCAGCAACGTCAGGCCCAGCGCGGCATGGTCTTGTTGGTCAGCCTAGTGTTTCTGCTGTTGCTGACATTGATCGGTTTGTCCTCGATGCAGAGCGCCAACCTGCAAGAGAAAATGGCCGGCAGCGTCAGCCTGCGCAATCAATCGTTTCAGGCGGCCGAAGCAGCATTGCGGATCGGCGAAAGCGCGGTGCAACTGGACAGTTATTCGTTGGCGGTGTGCAGCGGCACGAGCCAATGTCTGCCGCCGGCGGAATCGTTATCGGTCAGCTCGGCAGGTTTCAATTCGACCTCCGGGGTGACCTGGATCGCTGCCGGTAATGGCTTTTATGGCGTGCAGAACATCGGCACGACCCTGACGGCGGTGAACGTGCCGAGCAACACCTCGGCAACCTTGTATCGAGTCACTGCGGTCGGCATCGCCGGCAATTCGCGTAGCGTGGTGGAGAGTGTCTATGCGAAGTATTGAGCACGGCGCCTCGTTGCTGGTCGGCATGCTGCTGAGTTTCTATCTGGCGGCGCCGGCCTGGGCCTTCACGCCGTCTGATTCGCCATTGCTGAGCGCGGCAGCGGTGGCGCCGAACGTGATGCTGCTGATCGATGATTCGGGGAGCATGAACAGCATCATCTACGCCGCCGAATTCAACCCTAACGTCAACCGCACTCCCGCCCGGCAGTGCAATGCGTTCCTCGGCTTGTGCTCTGCACTCAATGCGCCGCAGATTACCGGCGACTTGGTGTTTCTATCGAGCCTGCCGACTTCCGGTTGCTCGGGAGGCGCCTATGCGTTCTACAACAACAGCGTGGCGCCGTTGTGCCTCAAGCTCCCCGACCCCGTAGGCAACGAGAACACTCGGTATTCCGCCGATTACATTTCCTACATAGTCAGCCTGGCCATCAGCAACGGCACCCGCGACTTCACCACCGGGGCGATTCCCAACGATTACCGGATGAACGTCGCGCGCAACGTTTCCACCGCACTGGTGAGCAGCAACCGCACCTTGCGCATGGGCCTGTCGACGTTCAATCCGGCCACCAGCACCAACCCGGGCAATGGCGGCTTCATTGCCCGCTCGATCACCGACCTGTCGCCGGTGACCGGCAGCGTGACCCAAGCCCAGGCGGACACGAACTACAACGCGCTGATTTCATCGATCAATGGCTTGAACGCAGTCGCCAATACGCCGTTGGCCGAGAGCTACTACGAAGTCACCCGCTACATGCGTGGTCTGGCGCCTTACTACAACGGCACGCCGGCGACCTATAGCAGCCCGATTCAATATCGCTGCCAGAAAAACTACGGCGTGGTGATTACCGATGGCTTGCCGACCTATGACCGTACCTTCCCGACCAACGATCCGCTGGGAGGCAGTCGCTTACCGAACTGGGATGGCGTGAATAACGATGGCGACAACCTCAACGGTGACGGCGAAGGTGACACGCTGTATCTGGATGACATTGCCAAATTCGCCTTCGACATCGACATGCGCTCGACCGGCACCGACGCCGCCGGCAAAAGCTGGAACGCAGTGGATTTTCCCAGGCAGTACATGAACACCTATACGGTTGGCTTCGCTGCGGATAATGACATGTTGTCCGACGCCGCCAGTTACGGGCAGGGCAGGTATTACCAGGCGACCGACAGCTCCGGGCTCAATGCGGCGTTATCGTCAGCACTGAGCGATATCACTTCCAAGGCCGGCTCCGGTGGTGCCGGCGTCGCCAGCAGCAGCACCTTGACCAGTGGCAGCAGTTTTTACCAGACCACTTACGATCCCAAGGATTGGCGCGGCACGATCAGGTCGTTCGGCTTTACCTCGACAGGCACGGTGAATACCTCGGCGGCGCAATGGTCGACCGACACCACTATCGTGCCCTCTGCCACCGCGCCGACTTTTCAGTCATGGAACACGTTGAGCAATACGCCAATTGCCCTGGCACTCCTCAACTTTTCCCCGACACAGCAGACTACGCTGAATCAGGGATTGCCTACCGGAATCAACGGCAATGATCTGGTGGAGTGGAGCAAGGGGACCAACAAGGCCGGGCTCAAAGTGCGCACTGCGCTGCTCGGCGACATCATCAATTCGCCGCTGGTACTCGCGTCGCCTTCGGACAAGACCGCATCCGATCTGACGGGTGACAGCAGTTACACCAACTACCTGACCACCAAGGCTGCGAACATGAATACCAGCCTGGTGGTGAACGCCAACGACGGTTTCGTCAACGTGATCAATTCGGCGAACGGCACTCGCCGTTATGCCTACATGCCCTCCAGCGTGCTGCCTTCCTTGCGTCTGATCGCGGACACCAACTACGTCAACGGCGTCAGCCACAAGTTTCTCGTGGACGGTCAGGTCGGCGTGTTCGATGCGCAGGCCGGCACTACCTGGAAAACCCTGGCCATTGGCGGAACGGGGGCGGGTGGCAAAACCTTCTATGGGTTGCAGCTGTTCGATGCCTCGGCAGGTAACGTGATCAAGGCACTGTGGGAAGTCAGTGCGCCGGCCACGGCCAATGCGTCGAATGCTTTCAATGATCTGGGTTACGCCTACGCCCGTCCGGAAGTGGCACGCTTGGCCAATGGTCGCTGGGCGACATTCATCGCCAACGGCTACGGCAGCAATTCGGGGGTTGCGGCTTTGTATGTACTGGATGCAATGGATGGTTCGCTGATCAGGAAAATCGTCATCGACAGCACGGAAACCAGCAACGGTCTGTCTTCGGTAAAACTCAGGGTCAATTCCTCGAACGTGGTGCAGGCTGCCTACGCTGGTGACCTGAAGGGGCGTATGTGGAAATTCGACTTGAGCGCACCCGGGGCAGAAAGCTGGGGCGTGGCGTTTGCCGGCAAGCCTTTGTTTACAGCCCCGGGTGGGGCAACGCAGCCGATTACTGCGCAACCGCTGCTGGCGGATAATCCGCAGGGCGGCAAGCAAGTGTTCTTTGGCACCGGCAAGTTCAACGAGACTGCCGACAAGAGCAACAAGGATCTGCAGGCGTTCTATTCGATCTGGGATGCAGAGGGTGGTGCCGGGCAAATCACCGTCAGCAGTTTGCAGGCGCAGGCGATAACCGGCTCGTTCTCCGGCAGTTCCGGGCAGTTCCTGACCACCAGCCAGAATGAAACGACCTATCCGGCAGAGAAAGGCTGGTATCTGCCGCTGGTGTATAACAACGTGCTGACTGGTGAGCGCGTGATCAACCAAGCCAGTATTGTTTTAGGGCGAGTTGTTTTCACCACTGCCAGCGTCGATACCACTGACCCTTGTTCGAGCTTTGGTACGGGCAGGTTGGTCGAACTGGATGCGTTCAACGGTAAGATGCTCAACTATGCCGTGATCGACACCACCGGCGACCGTTTAGTCGACAGCAACGATACGATATCCAGCGGCGTGATTTTTACCGGCGGCATTCCGACCCTGAACTTCATCTCCGCTAACGGCGAGCGCAAGGGCACGACTGACACCAGCGGCGCGGTCACGGTCATTGTGGAAAAGGGTGGCGGCGGCAGCCGTCGTATCATGTGGCGACAAATCCAGTAAGCGAGAATTTGAGGCATGCGCAGATCCAGCCGAGGCTTTACCCTGATCGAGATCATGATCGTCATCGCGATTATCGGGATCATCCTCACCATCAGCATTCCCAGCTACAACGAATACGTGAAGAAGGGCCGTCGCGCCGAAGTAGTCTCGCTGCTCTCGGAGCAGGCGCAGACCCTCGAACGCTTCTATACCCGCAACAATGTCTACACCGGCGTCACCGGGCTGAGCACGGGCAATGATTTCTACACCATCACCCCGACGCTGACCGACCAGACCTTTGTGCTGACTGCGGTGCGTAAAACCGGCTCGGCCATGGCGACCGACAAGTGCGGGGATTTCACCCTGACCAACACTGGCGTGCGAAGCATGAACAACGCGACCACCGGAGTGACCGCCAAGGATTGCTGGGGCCGCTGACGCATTCTTTTTCGGGCGCCTTTTGCGCCCACTGTCTTTTTTACGGTTGGATCAAACATGACCAGGCAACAGCAAGTGGTGATTGTCGGTGGCGGGGTGATTGGCCTGCTCACTGCCTACAATCTTGCCTCCGAAGTGCGCAGCGTAGTGCTGCTGGATCGCTCGAATGTCGGCCAGGAATCATCCTGGGCTGGCGGCGGCATCGTTTCGCCGTTGTACCCGTGGCGCTACAGTCCGGCAGTCACCGCACTGGCGCATTGGTCGCAGGATTTTTATCCACAGCTTGGCCAGCGCTTGTTTGCTGACACCGAGGTTGATCCTGAAGTGCACACCACCGGTCTGTACTGGCTCGACCTGGACGATGAAGCCGAAGCCCTGGCCTGGGCCGAGCGGGAAAACCGCCCGCTGCGGGCTGTGGATATCTCGGCGGCGCATGACGCGGTGCGGGTGCTCGGCAGCGGTTTCAGCCGGGCGATCTACATGGCCGATGTCGCCAACGTGCGCAATCCACGGCTGGTCAAATCGCTGAAAGCCGCGCTGCTGGCGCTGCCGAACGTGACGATTCATGAACAATGCGAAGTCAGTGGCTTCGTCCGCGAGGGCGAGCGCGTGGTCGGCGTGCAGACTCCGACGGGCGTGATCAACGGCGACCAGATTGTGCTGACAGCGGGGGCGTGGAGCGGTGATCTGCTCAAGACGCTGAACCTGTCGCTGCCGGTCGAGCCGGTCAAAGGCCAGATGATTCTTTATAAGTGCGCGGCTGATTTTTTACCGAGCATGGTGCTGGCCAAGGGACGATATGCGATCCCCCGCCGTGACGGTCATATTTTGATCGGCAGCACGCTGGAGCACGAAGGCTACGACAAGACGCCGACCGATGTAGCGCTGCAAAGCCTCAAGGCCTCGGCGATCGAATTGTTGCCGGCACTGGCGGATGCCGAAGTGGTCGGGCACTGGGCGGGGCTGCGGCCGGGGTCGCCGGAAGGCATTCCGTTTATTGGCCGAGTGCCCGGGTTCGAGGGGTTGTGGCTGAACTGCGGACATTACCGCAACGGGCTGGTGCTGGCGCCGGCGTCGTGTCAGTTGTTTGCCGACGTGATGCTGGGGCGGGCGCCGATCATTGATCCGGCGCCGTATGCGCCTGAGGGTCGTATTTAGTCAGAGGCTGGTAGACTGCCTTCGCGAGCAGGCTCGCTCCCACAGGAATACTCATTCCAAATGTGGGAGCGAGCCTGCTCGCGAAGGGGCCTTTAATCCAGGCCCAACTTCTTCAGCCGATAGCGCATTGACCGAAACGACAGACTCAACCGCTGCGCCGCCGCCGTGCGGTTCCAGCGGGTTTCCTCCAATGCCTGCAGAATGAGTTTGCGCTCGACGCTCTCCAGATAATCCTCGAGATTGTCGATCTGCGTCAGGTCGGCCGGTGTGCCATCCGCCGAGCAATTACCTTCGCTCAAACGCAGATCCTGCGCCTCGATCGTGCGGTTTTCACACAGGGTGTGCGCGCGTTCGAGGACGTTCTCCAGTTCGCGCACATTGCCGGGAAAGCGATAGTTCTTCAGCGCCTCCAGCGCCTGCGGGTGCAGGCGTGCTTCGGGTTGTCCGGTGTCTTTGGCCAGGCGCTTGAGCACGTGCATGGCAAGCGCCTCGATGTCGTCGCGGCGTTCGCGCAGGGACGGTACGCGCAGTTCGATGACGTTGAGCCGGTAATACAGATCCTGGCGGAAACGCTCGGCTGAAACTTCGGCTTCAAGGTCTTTGTGGGTGGCGCAAAGGATGCGCACATCCACCACCGTTTCCTGCTGGCCGCCGACGCTGCGCACGGCTTTTTCCTGAATCGCCCGCAGCAGCTTCACCTGCATCGACAGTGGCAGGTCGGCGACTTCATCGAGAAACAGGGTGCCGCCATGGGCCGCTTGAAACAGCCCCGGCTTGTCTTCGACGGCTCCAGTGAAACTGCCTTTGCGGTGGCCGAAAAATTCGCTTTCCATCAGTTCCGATGGAATTGCCCCGCAGTTCACCGGCACAAAGGGTTGGCTGGCGCGCGGACCTTGTTCGTGGATCAGACGCGCGACCAGTTCTTTGCCGCTGCCGGATTCACCACTGATGTACACCGGCGCCTGACTGCGTGCGAGCTTGTCGATCTGCTTGCGCAGATTGGCCATCGGCGGCGAGTCGCCCAGCAAGCGTCGCTCGATTGCCGTGCTCAAGCCGCCCGCTGTCGGCATTCGCAGCGCCGAGCTGACCAGTTCGCGCAAGCGCGGCAGTTCCACCGGTTTGGTGAGGAAGTCGAACGCGCCAGCCTTCAGCGCATTGATTGCAGTTTCCAGGCTGCCGTACGCAGTGATCATCGCCACCGGCAAGTGTGGGGCGCGTTGCTGGATGTGTTGCACAAGCTCCAGCCCGGTGCCGTCGGGCAGGCGCATGTCGGTCAGGCACAGGTCAAAGTGCTCGCGCTGCAACAGCGCCTGAGCTTCGCCCAGATTGCGTGCGCTGAAGGTCTCGAGTTTCATCCGTCCCAGGGTGATTTCCAGGAGCTCGCGGATATCCGGTTCGTCGTCGACGATTAGAATTTTTTGCCGTGGGCTTGTATTCAACTTTGTTTCCGTCCGTGAGCAAAAGTGATGCGAAAGCAGCCGCCGCCTTGGCGTGATTTGAAGTCTAGGCGTGCCTGATTGCTTTCGCACAGCTCACGGGACAGATAAAGGCCAAGGCCGGTGCCCTGGCTGCTGGTAGTGAAGAACGGCTCAAACAGATGCGCCTGTTCATCGGCCGACACGCCGGGGCCGTTGTCCTGCACTTCGAGCACTGCCAATTGGCTTTCGGGGTCGACAAACAGTGCCAGCCAGACGTCGGCCTGCTCGTGCAGTTGGGCACTGTGACGCCAGGCGTTGCGGATCAGATTGTCGAGAATCTGCCGCAGCTGGTTGGGGTCCATCAGCGTGGTGAAATCGCCGGAATTGATTCGCAGATGAATGTGCTGGCGCTCATTGGCCTGCTCGCGGGTTTCGCCGACGAAGTCTTCCAGCCACGGCTTGAGGTCCAGCCGTTGCGGCGCGCTTTGCTGGCGGCGGGACAGTTGCAGGACGTTTTCGATGACTCGGTTCATGCGCTGGGAGTGGTCTTGAATAATCTGCGTCAGACGCCGATCTGCGCTATCGAGTTCCTCGGACTCGGCCAACAGCTGCGCGGCATGACTGATCGCGCCCAGTGGATTGCGAATTTCATGGGAGATGCCGGCGGTCAAACGCCCGAGCGCAGCGAGCTTGAGTTGCTGGGCTTGTTGGGTGATTTGCGCCAGGTCTTCGAGAAACACCAGCGTCTGCTGGTTCGGACTCTGCTCGAGAGCGATGAAGCTGGGTTGCAGCTCAAGGCCATTGCCGGGGATTTTCAGGCTCTGCGGGCGCAAGGTCGGGTTGTTGCGCCACAGTTGCAGACGCTCGACCAGTGCTGGCGAATATTCGTCGATCAAATGACCTTGCAGGTGACTATGGGCGAGCAGACTCTGCGCGCTGTGATTGGCCAGTTGCACCCGGCGTTGCTCATCGAGCACCAGAATCCCCGTGCGCATGCGTTGCAGGATCAACGCGTTCAGCGCCTCCAGGCTGACCACCTCGCTGGCGCGCTGTTCGGCCAGGGTCTCGCTGACTTCGAGGCGACGAATCAACCCTTGTACCAGCAGCGAGGCGGCAAAGCACAGCGCGCCGAGGGTGCCGGCTTGCAAGTAGGCATTGGCGCTCAAAGGGCGGCTGAGCCCCAGCAGAAAGCTCAGGCCGACAATGCCGATCGCCGCAATGGCGGCAATCAGCAGGCCGATGCGTCGGCGCAGCAGGGTGTTGCTGATCGCCACCGAGACCACCAGCAAATTGCCCAGCGCACTGGCCACGCCGCCCGCCGCGTAGAACAGGCCGCACAACAGCAGCACATCGACAAGCGCCAGGGAGAACAACTGCGCCGGGCGCCGGGTGTTTTCGAGGAACACCACCAGCAGCATGTTGATGATCAGGTACAGCCAGCTGCCGCCGCGCAGCAGATCGTCGTTGGCCGACGTCAGCAGGCTGTTGTCCATGTTGCTGGAGATCAGCAGCACCAGGGTGATGCCGACACTTAACCGGTACAGGTGATAAAGGCGCAGCAGACGCTGAGCCTGTTTTTGGTCGGTCTCAGCGACCACTGGCGCCCGGGCCTTGCTCGAGATGAGCCTGGCTGCAATACCACAGTTGCTGGTTGCCCAGCGCGCGGTCGCGGGGCAGGTGCACACCGCAGTGGGCGCAGCGCACCATCGGCGGCGCGTCCTGTTCGCGCGGCGATCGGGTGGACGAGGCGGGGGCCTTGAATTTGCGCCAGAGCCAGATGGCGGCGAAGATCAGGGCAATCCAGAACAATAAACGAAGCATGATGAGCGGCTTTTCGACTGATGATCCGGCAGTTTAGCCAAGGACCCGATCAGCGCACAGCCTATTAAAGCGCGGCAATAAAAAAGGGAGATCCGCAGATCTCCCTTTTTCGTACAGCCGGTGTGATCAGTCGAACACGCCGAAGGTCATGTAGCTGAACCACGAGCGATCGGTGTCGCTGGATTCCGGCTCTGGCTCTTCGATAACGTCGCCGTTCTCGTCCTTAGGCTTGAGCTCGTTCGGGATTGCATCTTTCGCGTCCTGGAACTGCTTCTGCACGTCCTGGTTGGCGCGGGTTTCGCCCGGCGGCAGCGGTGGACGCGATTCGATCAGGCCCAAAGTCGCCTTGCTCAGGAACGAACGGTTGTCGGCCTCGGCTACGCGTGGCACGAACTGGCCATCTTGCAGGCTCGGATGATCCGGGTAGTTGAGTTTCAGGGTTTCCAGGCTGGTGGCCGCCAGATCGTCGAGATGCAGACGCTGGTAAGCCTCGGTCATCACCGCCAGGCCGTCGCCGACCGATGGGGTTTCCTGGAAGTTCTCGACCACGTACTTGCCACGGTTGGCAGCGGCTACGTAAGCCTGACGGGTCAGGTAGTAGTCAGCGACGTGGATTTCGTAGGCCGCCAGCAGGTTGCGCAGGTAGATCATGCGCTGCTTGGCGTCCGGCGCGTAGCGGCTGTTCGGGTAGCGGCTGGTCAGCTGCGCGAACTCGTTGTACGAGTCACGGGCGGCGCCCGGGTCGCGCTTGGTCATGTCCAGCGGCAGGAAGCGCGCCAGCAGGCCGACGTCCTGGTCGAACGAGGTCAGACCCTTGAGGTAGTACGCGTAATCCACGTTCGGATGCTGCGGATGCAAACGAATGAAACGCTCGGCGGCAGACTTTGCAGCTTCCGGCTCGGCGTTCTTGTAGTTGGCGTAGATCAACTCCAGCTGAGCCTGATCGGCGTAGCGACCGAACGGATAACGCGACTCCAGAGCCTTCAGCTTGGCTGTGGCGCTGGTGTAGCTGTTGTTGTCCAGATCAGTCTGAGCCTGCTGATACAGCTCGGCTTCGCTGAGGTTTTCGTCTACGACTTCCTTCGATGAGCAAGCAGCGGTCAATGCGAGGATGGCGATCAGCAGCAGGTGTTTCACTTGCATGGCGGCTTGCGTCCCTATGACGGCCGCTGTCTTGGGCGGGGCCGTCCTGTTATGATGAGCGCCCCGTTGAAAAGCCTCGGGGCAAAAGACGCCGTATTTAACCACAAGCGCGCAGCCGAAACCAAAGGCTGTGCCGACGCCCAGTCCGAGCATGTCCGATAAAATTGAACTTCGCGCAGAGGTGCCGTCCGAATTGGGCGGCCAACGCCTCGATCAAGTCGCCGCCCAACTCTTCGCTGAGCACTCACGCTCGCGCCTTTCCGCCTGGATCAAAGAAGGTCGCCTGACTGTGGACGGGGCGGTGATCCGCCCGCGCGACATTGTGCATGGCGGTGCCGTCCTTGAGCTGACTGCCGAGCAGGAAGCCCAGGGCGAGTGGATCGCCCAGGACATCGAGCTCGACATCGTCTATGAAGACGACGACATCCTGGTCATCAACAAGCCTGCGGGCCTGGTGGTGCACCCGGCTGCCGGTCATGCCGATGGCACCCTGCTCAACGCTTTGTTGCACCATGTGCCGGACATCATCAATGTCCCGCGCGCCGGTATCGTGCATCGTCTGGACAAGGACACCACCGGTCTGATGGTGGTGGCCAAGACCATTCAGGCGCAGACCAAGCTGGTCGCACAATTGCAGAGCCGCAGCGTCAGCCGTATCTACGAGTGCATCGTCATTGGCGTGGTCACCGCCGGTGGCAAGATCAATGCGCCGATCGGTCGTCACGGCCAGCAACGCCAGCGCATGGCAGTGATGGAAGGCGGCAAGCCTGCCGTCAGCCACTACCGCGTGCTCGAGCGTTTCCGTTCGCACACCCACGTTCGGGTGAAACTGGAAACCGGTCGGACCCACCAGATCCGCGTGCACATGGCGCACATCAACTTCCCGTTGGTCGGCGATCCGGCGTACGGCGGGCGCTTCCGCATTCCGCCAGCGGCCAACCCGACCATGGTGGAATCGCTCAAGCACTTCCCGCGTCAGGCGCTGCACGCGCGCTTCCTGGAACTCGATCATCCGACGAGCGGTGAGCGCATGAGCTGGGAATCGCCGCTGCCGGAAGATTTCGTCTGGCTGCTGACCCTGCTCAAGCAGGATCGCGAGGCCTTCGTCGGATGAACTGGCTGACGCCGGACTGGCCTGCGCCGGCCAGCGTCAGGGCCTGTGTCACCACCCGCGAGGGTGGTGTCAGCGAGGCGCCGTTCGACAGCCTGAATCTGGGTGATCACGTCGATGATCGCCCGCAAGCGGTGGCCGAAAATCGTCGCCGCTTGACCGAACACTTCTCCATACAGCCTGCCTGGTTGCAGCAAGTGCACGGGATCACCGTTGCCCATGCTGATCCGGGCATCGTTGCGACTGCAGATGCCAGTTGGACGGCAACGCCGGGTGTTGCCTGTGCGGCGATGACGGCAGACTGTTTGCCGGCATTGTTCTGCGATCGTGCCGGCACGCGTGTCGCGGCCGCTCATGCCGGTTGGCGTGGTCTGGCGGCGGGCGTGCTTGAGGCAACTCTCGACAGCCTCGATGTTGCACCTGAAGACGTGCTGGTCTGGCTCGGTCCGGCGATTGGTCCGCAAGCATTTGAAGTCGGCGCGGAAGTACGCGAAGTCTTCGTCAACCAGTTGCCGGAAGCGGCGACAGCCTTCGTGCCGAGCCACAATCCCGGCAAGTTCATGGCCGACATCTATCACCTGGCGCGCCTGCGTCTGGCTGAACGCGGTGTTACCGCTGTTTATGGTGGCGGTTTCTGCACCGTGACCGATCCGCGCTTCTTCTCCTATCGCCGTGCGTCGCGCACTGGGCGCTTCGCCTCTCTCGTTTGGATCACCCGCTAGACTTGGCTGATCTGCATCAACCCTCCGACGCTTGAATCTTGCAGAATCGACCGCATCTATAGCGGTATCTGGCAGGTTTCTTTATTCAGGATGGTTTCTTAGGTCCGGCCTGCTCAAAAGGAAGGTGACCCATGCGTATTGACCGTTTAACCAGCAAATTACAGTTGGCCCTGTCCGACGCCCAGTCGTTGGCGGTTGGCCACGATCATCCGGCCATCGAGCCGGCGCACTTGATGCAGGCCATGCTTGAACAGCAGGGCGGTTCGATCAAGCCGTTGCTGATGCAAGTAGGCTTCGACGTCAACAGCTTGCGTAAAGAGCTGACCAAAGAGCTTGATCAACTACCGAAAATCCAGAACCCGACCGGCGACGTCAACATGTCGCAGGATCTGGCGCGCCTGCTCAATCAGGCCGACCGTCTGGCTCAGCAGAAGGGCGACCAGTTCATCTCCAGCGAACTGGTGCTGCTCGCCGCGATGGACGAGAACAGCAAGCTCGGCAAGTTGCTGCTCGGCCAAGGCGTGAGCAAAAAAGCCCTGGAAAACGCGATCAACAACCTGCGTGGTGGCGAAGCGGTAAATGACGCCAACCACGAAGAGTCGCGGCAGGCCTTGGACAAATACACCGTCGACCTGACCAAGCGCGCCGAAGACGGCAAGCTTGATCCGGTGATCGGCCGTGACGACGAGATCCGCCGCACCATTCAGGTTCTGCAACGCCGCACCAAGAACAACCCGGTGCTGATCGGTGAGCCTGGCGTGGGTAAAACCGCGATCGCCGAAGGGCTGGCGCAGCGCATCATCAACGGCGAAGTGCCGGACGGCCTTAAAGGCAAGCGCCTGCTGTCGCTGGACATGGGCGCGCTGATCGCCGGCGCCAAGTATCGCGGCGAGTTCGAAGAGCGCCTGAAAGGCTTGCTCAATGAACTATCGAAGCAGGAAGGGCAGATCATTCTGTTCATCGACGAACTGCACACCATGGTCGGCGCCGGTAAAGGCGAAGGCTCGATGGACGCCGGCAACATGCTCAAGCCTGCGTTGGCTCGCGGCGAGTTGCACTGCGTCGGCGCGACCACGCTCAACGAGTACCGCCAATATATAGAGAAGGACGCGGCGCTCGAGCGGCGTTTCCAGAAAGTCCTGGTGGACGAGCCGAGCGAAGAAGACACCATCGCCATTCTGCGTGGCCTCAAGGAGCGTTACGAGGTCCACCACAAGGTGGCGATCACCGACGGCGCGATCATTGCCGCGGCGAAACTCAGCCATCGCTACATCACGGATCGGCAGTTGCCGGACAAGGCCATCGACTTGATCGATGAGGCCGCCAGCCGTATCCGTATGGAGATCGACTCCAAACCGGAAGTACTCGATCGTCTGGAGCGGCGCCTGATTCAGTTGAAAGTGGAATCCCAGGCGCTGAAGAAAGAAAGCGACGACGCAGCGAAGAAACGCCTGGAAAAACTCCAGGAAGAAATCGAGCGTCATGAACGTGAGTACTCGGATCTGGAAGAAATCTGGAACTCGGAAAAAGCCGAGGTGCAGGGTTCTGCGCAGATCCAGCAGAAGATCGAACAGTCGCGCCAGGAACTGGAAGCCGCACGCCGCAAAGGCGACCTGAATCGCATGGCGGAGTTGCAGTACGGGGTGATCCCCGATCTGGAGCGCAGCCTGCAAATGGTCGACCAGCACGGCAAGAGCGAAAACCAGTTGCTGCGCAGCAAGGTAACTGAGGAAGAGATTGCCGAAGTCGTGTCGAAGTGGACCGGCATCCCGGTGTCGAAAATGCTCGAAGGCGAGCGCGACAAGCTGATGAAGATGGAGAGCCTGTTGCACAAACGGGTGATCGGTCAGGAAGAAGCGGTCGTGGCTGTGGCCAACGCCGTGCGGCGTTCCCGCGCCGGGCTGTCCGACCCGAATCGGCCGAGCGGCTCGTTCATGTTCCTCGGCCCTACCGGTGTCGGTAAAACCGAGCTGTGCAAGGCCTTGGCCGAATTCCTCTTCGATACCGAAGAGGCGATGGTGCGGATCGACATGTCCGAGTTCATGGAGAAACATTCCGTGGCTCGTCTGATCGGTGCGCCACCGGGCTACGTCGGCTATGAAGAGGGCGGTTATCTGACCGAAGCGGTGCGTCGCAAGCCGTACTCGGTGATCCTCATGGACGAAGTCGAGAAGGCGCATCCGGATGTGTTCAACATCCTTCTGCAAGTGCTTGAGGATGGCCGGCTGACCGACAGTCACGGGCGCACGGTGGACTTCCGCAACACGGTAATCGTGATGACGTCCAACCTCGGGTCGATGCAGATCCAAGAACTGGTTGGTGATCGTGAAGCGCAGCGGGCCGCCGTGATGGACGCGCTGACGTCGCATTTCCGTCCGGAGTTCATCAACCGCGTTGACGAAGTGGTGATCTTCGAGCCGCTGGCGCGGGAGCAGATCGCCGGGATTACCGAGATCCAGTTGGGCCGTCTGCGCAGCCGTCTGGCCGAGCGCGAGCTGAAGCTGGAACTGAGCCCTGAGGCGATGGACAAGCTGATCGCGGTCGGCTACGACCCGGTGTATGGCGCACGTCCTTTGAAACGGGCGATTCAGCGTTGGATCGAAAACCCGCTGGCGCAGTTGATCCTGTCGGGTCATTTCATGCCTGGCGACACCGCCATCGGCAAGGTCGAGAACGACGAAATCGTTTTCGGCTAAGCCTCAGCGGCAATGAAACCGGGAAGGCCTCGCATTGCGAGGCCTTTTTTTCGCCAGGCTGTTGAACTCAAAGGAAAAGGCTTGTAAAGTGCGCCCCGCAGTCAGTCACCGGCAGCGTTTCAACCCACCGGGTTGGAATCTGAAATAAGTTGCAAATCATTAACTTGAAAGCAATTTAGGGGGTTGACAGAGGTGTTCTAGGTTGTAGAATAGCGCGCCTCAGACACACGAACGCAGCGATGCGAACGGGTGGCGAGATGCAACAAAGCTTCACCGTTGTAAATTGAAATATGTAGTTCCGTGATAGCTCAGTCGGTAGAGCAAATGACTGTTAATCATTGGGTCCCAGGTTCGAGTCCTGGTCACGGAGCCAATTTCAAACCGGGGTATAGCGCAGTCCGGTAGCGCGCCTGCTTTGGGAGCAGGATGTCAGGAGTTCGAATCCCCTTACCCCGACCATATTTGGGTCGTTAGCTCAGTTGGTAGAGCAGTTGGCTTTTAACCAATTGGTCGTAGGTTCGAATCCCACACGACCCACCATTTTTGAAACCAGTTTGCGCTGGGATCGAATCTTAAGATCAGAGGCCAAAAGCGCTGATCGAAGAAGGCGATCTTTGAAAGGTCGCCTTTTTTTTACCGGGGTATAGCGCAGTCCGGTAGCGCGCCTGCTTTGGGAGCAGGATGTCAGGAGTTCGAATCCCCTTACCCCGACCATATTGAAAATCCTCGTATCGAAAGATACGGGGATTTTTTTTGCCTGCTGAAAGCTGAATCCCTTCAAGTCGTCATACAACCTGCCGATAGCCCGCTAACACGAGGGGACTGCCAACGCTTCGCCCCTTGAACCTGGCCACTACAAGAATAAGGGCGTCCGTCATGTTGCTTCGTCAGTTGAATATTGCTCCCCGGGCTGCCCTGGGTTTTGCCCTGATCGCGGTGTTGGTGGCCTTGCTCGGCGTGTTTGCGCTGGGGCAGATGTCGAGCATTCGCGACAGCGAGGTGGCGGTGGAGAACCGCTGGTTGCCGAGCATTCGTGGCGGCGACGAGATTCGCGAATTGATGCTGCGCATCCGCACCATCTCCCTGCGCATGGCGCTCGATCAGGATCCGGCCAACATCGCCACCTATCGCGGCCAGATGGACACCCGCGATAAGGAGCTGAGCGAAAAAATCGCTGCCTACGACAAACTGGTCGACACTGCCGAAGGCCAGCAGCTGTATGACCAGTTCAAGAAAACCTTTGCCGCCTATCGCACCGGCATCGCGCAGTCATTCACCCTCGCCGAGCAAGGCAAGCGTGACGAGCTGACCAAATTGCTGCTGGTTGACATGAAGACCGTGGTCGACGGCTCCGGCAAACAACTCAACGATCTCGCCGATCTGTTCGCCCGCCAGGTCGCCGCCGAAAGCGAGAAGTCCGCCGCGCATTATGAAACCTCGCGCACCATCGTTACTCTTTTCATTGCCTTGGCAGCGCTGGCCACGGTGGCGCTGGCGATGTTGCTCACGCGCAGTATCGTGCGCCCGCTGAGCAGCGCCGTGGATGCCGCTGAAAGTGTCGCCAAGGGCGATCTAACCCGACCGATCGAAACCCATGGCAATGACGAAGTCAGCCGCTTGCTCAAGGCCTTGGCGACGATGCAACAAAACCTGCGCGAGACCCTGCAAGGTATCAGCGGCTCAGCTACGCAACTGGCCACCGCCGCGGATGAACTGAGCGCCGTCACCGTCGACAGCACTCAGGGCCTGCAAGAGCAGAACAACGAAATCGAACAGGCCGCCACTGCGGTTAACGAGATGACCGCTGCGGTGGAGGAGGTCGCGCGCAACGCGGTGTCGACGTCCGATGCCACGCGCCAGTCCAGTCAATCGGCGCAATTGGGCCAGGAGCGCGTCAGCGAAACCGCCAGCGCGATCAATGCGCTGGCCAGCGATGTGCAGAACACCGGTGAACTGGTGCAGTCGCTGGCCAATCAGTCGCAGGACATCGGCAAGGTTCTGGACGTGATTCGCGCCATCGCCGAGCAGACCAATCTGCTGGCGCTCAACGCTGCCATCGAGGCAGCACGAGCGGGCGAAAGCGGTCGCGGCTTTGCGGTGGTGGCTGATGAGGTGCGCGCGCTGGCGTATCGTACCCAGCAATCGACGCAGGAAATCGAGCAGATGGTGCAAGGCATGCGCAGCGGTTCGAGCCTGGCGCTGGAGTCCATGCAGGCCAGCGCATCTCGTGCGGCGAGCACGTTGGTTCTGGCAGAGCGGGCGGGTGAGGCGTTGGTGACGATCACAGCGTCGGTGCACGAGATCCACGAGCGCAACCTGGTGATCGCCAGCGCGGCCGAGGAGCAGGCGCAGGTGGCGCGGGAAGTGGATCGCAATCTGGTGAATATTCGCGACCTGTCGGTGCGTTCGGCTGCGGGGGCTGATCAGACCAGCGCATCGAGCCACGAACTGTCGCAACTGGCCAATGCGCTGCAGGGCATGGTGCGGCGCTTCCAGCTGTGATGAACAGCGATTCATTGCAGGCCTTCGCCCACTGATTTGAGAACAGCACGAAACAATGTGGGAGCGAGCCTGCTCGCGAAGGGGCCGGATCATTCAACGACAGTGTTGACAGACCCACCGCTTTCGCGAGCAGGCTCGCTCCCACAGGTTGGCGTTTTAGTGCAGTTTCAGACGCGGCTCGGTGCCACGACCAATCTTGCTCCCCAGCATCAGCATCGCCGTGCGAAACGGCCCGTACAGTGCCATCTGGTGCATACGGTACAGCGACACATAGAACATCCGCGCCAGCCAGCCTTCGAGCATGACGCTACCGGTCAGGTTGCCCATCAAGTTACCCACAGCAGAAAAACGCGACAGTGAAATCAGCGAGCCGTAGTCGGTGTACTTGTACTCCGGCAGGGTCTTGCCTTCGATGCGCAGCTTCAGCGACTTGGCCAGCAGCGACGCCTGTTGATGCGCCGCTTGTGCCCGTGGTGGGACGTTGCGATCAGTGCCCGGTTGCGGGCACGCCGCGCAGTCACCGAAGGCAAAGATGTTTTCGTCGCGCGTGGTTTGCAGAGTCGGCAACACTTGCAGCTGATTGATGCGGTTGGTTTCCAGACCGTCGATGTCCTTGAGGAAACCCGGTGCGCGGATGCCGGCAGCCCAGACTTTCAGGCTGGCCTTGATCTCGTTGCCATCGGCGGTGATCAGGCTGTCGGCAGTCACTTCGCTGACTGCTGCGTTGGTCATCACATTGACCCCGAGCTTCTCCAGGGTCTTGTGCACCGGCCCGCTGATGCGCTCCGGCAGGGCAGGCAGCACCCGTGGGCCGGCTTCGATCAGCGTGATGTGCATGTTTTCCGGTTTGATCCGGTCCAGACCATACGCGGCCAATTCATGGGCGGCGTTGTGCAGCTCGGCCGCCAGTTCGACGCCGGTGGCGCCAGCGCCGACGATGGCCACGCTGATCTGCTCGACCACGTCGGTCTGCCCGGCGTGGGCGCGCAGATAATGGTTGAGCAATTGCTGGTGGAAGCGCTCGGCCTGTTTGCGTGTATCGAGGAACAGGCAATGCTGCGCCGCGCCCTGGGTGCCGAAATCGTTGGTGGTGCTGCCGACGCTGATCACCAGCGAGTCATAAGCCACTTCACGCGCCGGCACCAGCTCGACGCCGTTTTCGTCATAAGTTGCGGCCAGCTGGATTTTCTTCTGCGCGCGATCGAGCCCGCTCATGCGCCCGAGCTGGAACTCGAAGTGGTTCCATTTCGCCTGGGCGACATAGTTGAGTTCGTCTTCGGAGGAGTTCAGGGAACCGGCGGCCACTTCGTGCAGCAGCGGCTTCCAGATGTGGGTCAGGTTCGCGTCGACCAGCATCACGCTGGCCGTGCCGCGCTTGCCCAGAGTCTTACCCAGGCGGGTAGCCAACTCCAGACCGCCGGCGCCGCCGCCGACAATGACAATACGATGGGACATAGGGATAACTCGCAAGGTTTTTAAAGGAAATCGGTGCGGTTACCCGAGGGAGCGCAAGGCAGCTCATAACGTCAGGTAACTGATAAATCGGCTCAACAGGCCCAGACCAATGGTCACTGCCAGCACCAGCACCAGGAGCATCCACGGCCGGAAAGGCCGGCGCTCGACACGGTGTTGGGACAGTTGCAGGTACTCTTCGACATGCTTTTGGTCTTCGGGGTTCAGGCGGCTGGTCATATTTGCCTCGTCAGGTAGACGTTACTGAATGGGCACAGGCTACAACGGTTTTCAGCCCGGGTTGAACGCAGCGTAACCGCTGTCCGGAACCGGTTCGACGCACACGCTATCGTCGAGGCGAATGATGCCGCTTTGCAACACCCGGGCGGTGATCCCGCCATGCCCGCGCACGGCTTGAAAAGTGCCCGGGCCGAGATTGTTCTGCAAACGTGCACAGGGCTGACACCAGCCAGTGGTTTCGAGTATCGCCTGCCCGATGCGAAAGCGCCGCCCCTTCAGGCTAAACAAATTGATTCCGCTTATAACGAGATTGCGCCGCAGATCTTCAGGTCGGATCGGCTCGTCATCGGGGCGGCCCATCAGTGCGTTGATCACCGCCAGATGCTCCCACTGAATCAGCGTCACCTGTCGCGCGTTGCGAATGCCCGGGCGGGCGTGGTCGCCGGTGAGCCCGGCTTCCAGCCGCGCCTCGACCGCGTCGAGCTCAAGCATCGGCCCACGGGATTCTGGACGCACGCCGATCCAGCGCACACGACCGGTTTGCGGAACCTCGGCGATCAACTGCTGCAGCGGCGTCACAGGCTGATACCCACGTCGAACAAAATGCTGCGGCCGAGGTTACTGCGCAGAAAGTCCGGTGCGTCGGGGTGGGCGAACAGCACGCGGGCGAATGTCGGGCCGACCAGCGACAGCGAGCGCCAGCCCTGGCGCAGGTATTCGGTCGGTGGCGGGAAATGACTGTTGAGATCCAGCACTTCGCGCTTGAGGCTGGCGAAGGCGATGATGTCCAGCTCACCCAGATCCATGCCGCGTTCCTTGTAGTTGTGCGCCTTCTTGCGCAGGGTCGGCGCCAGACGCAGGAGAAATTCATTGGCCGGGATGCGCTTGGGTTTGGCTTCGCGGCGCACCAGTTGGCTCAGGGAAAACGCGCTGCGCCGACGCTGCAATTCGTCGCGCCATTCGTCATTGAGGCGTCGGCCTTCATCGAGGACGAAAAAAACTTCGAAATTGGCATCGCGAAACAGCACGTCCGGCGGCTCACCGGCCGGGGCGAATTCGTCGGCGCGGTAGGGGATGTTCAGACCTTGCAGCAGGCGCTGGCAGACCCAACGCTCACGCTCCCATTTGCGGGCATTGGACAGGAACGCATTGGCCTGCTCGGCCGCGATGGTCAGCAGGCGTAAATAATCTGAATCATCCATAAGGCCAAGCTTAGCGTCCAAATACGACAAGCAGATAGCTTTGCATCGGCTCAGACATAAACGTCGCGCGATTGCGCCCTTGTAGGAGCTGCCGAAGGCTGCGATCTTTTGCTTTTATAAACAAGATCAAAAAATCGCAGCCTTCGGCAGCTCCTACAAAAAAGCGTGTCCAGTAGCAGGTGAGGGAATCATGATCGGTGCCGAACTGCTTTCAACGGCAAGCCTGACGCTCGGCTGGCTGATTTATCTGCCGGTGCTGCTCTGGGCGATCATGCGTGCGCCATGGGTTGAGCTGTTCAGCGACAGTCGCCGGCAGCACTTGCTGTTCGGCACGGTGTTCGCGCTGTTTCTGCTGTGGCTGGTGCGCAGGGATTTCGACACCGGCGTGTCGTATCACTTCATCGGCATGACCGCGGTCACGCTGCTGCTCGATTGGCCGCTGGCGATTGTCGGCGGGCTGGTGGCGCAGATTGGCCTGGTGCTTTTGGGGCGTCAGGACCTGGCTGCGGTGGGCGTCAATGGCGCGTTGCTGATTCTGCTGCCAGTGCTGATCACCGAGTGCGTGGCGATTCTGGTCGAACGCGCGCAGCCACGAAATCCGTTCGTTTACATCTTCTGTTCCGGCTTCTTCGCCGCTGCGTTGTCAGGCCTGTTGTGCCTGATTCTGAGCCTGACGCTGCTGTGGTACGACGGCCTCTTCGCCATGCCGGAGTGGCTGGAGGATTTTGTCGGCTACCTGTGGTTGCTGCTGTTCCCCGAGGCCTTTATCAACGGCATGGTTGTCAGTGCGTTGGTGGTGTTTTGCCCGGAGTGGCTGGAGACCTTCAACCGCACCCGTTACCTTTCAGCGCCGTGGAAGGACGACGATCCGAAGTCTTGATCCACATCAAACCGGCCATGCCGCTGAGATTTCATGCTCACGCAAATCCCTTCAGGAGCATTGGCATGGGCGTTTACGAATGGGCGCGGCAGGAAACCCGGCAGAGTCTGGAGCTGGCGCAGGAAGTGGGCTTTGACCCGGGCCTGAGTTTGCGCGCCCTGCTCAGCGCCGTGGTGCAGCAGAGCAAGGCAGTGCGCAATGCCGAAGACTTGGCCGACGAGTTGCGCTTTCTCGCTGAGAACCTCGACGACAGTCAGGACTACGGCTTTATGCGGCCCTGATCAGCGATCAGTGACGCGGATCGAAATCGCCGGAGAACAACTCGTCCTCGGCATCCGGTGCGACCGGAATCTTGTGTTCTTCCGAGGCCCAGGCGCCGAGGTCGATCAATTTGCAGCGGTCGGAGCAGAACGGACGGAATTTGTTCGCCGGGGTGAATTCGACGGGGGCGCCGCAGGTTGGGCATTCAACGGTTGGAATCTGGCTCATGCTTGGCCTCCGGATAAAGTCAGATAAAAGTGATGCAGACGCTCGACCTCGCTGTGCAGCCAGGCGAGGTCGCGGTCGTTGACGATCACGTCGTCGGCACGGCTCACGCGGTCTTCACGGCTCGATTGCGCCTTGAGGATCGCCTGCACTTGTTGTTCGCTGGTCTGGTCACGCTGCAAGGTGCGTTCGATCTGCAGTTGTTGCGGCGCATCGATGACCAGAATGCGCTGGGTCATCGCGTATTGCCCGGACTCGATCAGCAAAGGTGACACCAGAATCGCGTAAGGCGATTTTGCCTGCGCCAGATGATGAGCGATTTCTTCGCCGATCAACGGATGCAACAGCGCTTCGAGCCAACGTCGCTGTTCGGGGTCTTCAAAAATCAGTTTGCGCAGGGCGGCACGGTCCAGTGTGCCGTCGGCCTGCAACACGCCGGAACCGAAATGCTCGGCGATTTTCGCCAGCGCCGGACGCCCCGGTTCGACCACCCAGCGCGCCGCATGATCGGCATCCACCACATGCACGCCCAGGTCGATGAAGTGCTGCGCCGCCGCGCTTTTGCCGCTGCCGATGCCGCCGGTCAGGCCGAGAATCCAGGGTTTTTCCACAGGGGTATTCATTTCAAACCGACAGACTGCCAATAGAAGTCGGTTATTTGACCACCCCAGAGCAAGGCAATCCAGCCGGCAATTGCCAGAAAGGGTCCGAAGGGGATCGGCGTCGAGGTTTCCTGGGCGCGCAGGCGCAGCATGACGACGCCCAAAATCGCCCCCACCAAGGATGACAACAGAATCGTCAGCGGCAGAATCTGCCAGCCACCCCAAGCGCCAAGCAAGGCCAATAGCTTGAAATCGCCATGACCGATGCCGTCCTTGCCGGTGAGCAGTTTGAACAGCCAGAACACCGACCACAGCGCCAGATAACCCGCGACCGCGCCCCACAACGCATCGGGCAACGCCACGAACACGCCGAAGCTGTTGACGATCAGCCCCAGCCACAGCAGCGGCAACACCAGCACGTCGGGCAGCAGCTGATGCTCGCAGTCGATCAGACTCATCGCCAGCAAGCCCCACGTCAGCAAAATCAGCAAAGCTGCCGGCCAGCCAAAGCCCAGATGCCAGGCGATGAATGCAGAAAGCAGGCCGCAGGCGAGTTCAGTCAGCGGGTAACGTTTGCTGATCGGCGCCGCGCAGGCCGAGCAGCGCCCGCGCAGCAACAGATAACTGAGCAGCGGAATGTTTTCCCACGGACGGATCCGGTGTCCGCAATGCGTGCACGCGGAGTGCGGCAGCATCAGGTTGTAGGTCGGCACGGGCGTTTCAGTGGGCAGGCCGAGCACATCATGGGCTTGCTGCCGCCAGTCGCGCTCGAGCATTTTCGGCAGGCGCCAGACCACAACATTGAGGAAGCTGCCGACCACCATCCCGAGCAGCAGCGCGCTGACCACAAAGGCCAGCGGATACATGGCAAACAGTTCGTCGATAGGCATATCAGATCGCTGAGCCGAGTTGGAAGATCGGCAGGTACATGGCCACCACCAGTCCACCGACGATGACCCCCAGCACCACCATGATGAAGGGCTCCATCAGGCTGGTGAGGTTGTCGACCATGTTATCGACTTCGGCTTCATAAAAACCGGCGACCTTGTCGAGCATGTCATCCAGTGCCCCGGACTCCTCGCCAATGGCGGTCATCTGCACCGCCATATTGGGAAACACACCGGTGCTGCGCATGGAGAAGTTCAGCTGCATGCCTGTCGAAACGTCTTGCCGAACTCGGAGCACCGCGCGCTTGAATACCACATTGCCGGTGGCGCCGGCGACCGAATCCAGCGCTTCCACCAACGGCACACCCGCCGCGAAAGTGGTCGACAGGGTGCGGGCAAAGCGGGCAACGGCGGACTTGTACATCAAAGTGCCTACCAGCGGCAGTTTGAGCAACCAGGCATCGCGGCGGTCGCGCAAGGCCTGCGATGTCTTCAACGCCCGGCGAGTGCCGAAAAACGCTGCCACCAGCGCAACAAGAATCGCCCACCACCACTGCTGCATGAACTCCGACAGGCTGATGATCATCAGGGTGAAGCCCGGCAGTTCGGCGCCGAATCCGGAAAACACCGACTGGAACTGCGGCACCACTTTGACCAGCAGAATGCCGGTCACCACAGCCGCCACCAGCACCACGGCGGTGGGGTAGGTCATGGCTTTCTTGATCTTGGCCTTGAGCGCTTCGCTTTTCTCCTTATAGGTGGCCACCCGTTCGAGCAAGGTGTCGAGGGCACCGGACTGTTCGCCGGCGTCGACCAGGTTGCAGTACAACTCGTCGAAGTATTGCGGCTTCTTGCGCAGGGCTGTGGCGAAACTGTTACCGGCCGCGACCTCCTGTTTGACCTCGTCGACCAGTTTGCGCATGGCCGGATTTTCGAAGCCTTCACCGATAATGTCGAAGGACTGCAACAGCGGCACGCCGGCCTTCATCATGGTTGCCATCTGCCGGGTGAACAGGGCGATGTCCTGCGGCTTGATGCGTTTGCCCAAGCTCAGCAGGGACGCGGATTTCTTGCGCACCTTGCCCGGGTTGATCCCCTGTTTGCGCAGCTGCGCCTTGATCAGCGCGGGGTTCTGCCCGCTCAGTTCGCCAGTGACCTTGCTGCCTTTGCGGTCGGTGCCTTCCCAGGCGTAAACGCTGACTTTCGCTGCCTTGACCGCCATGTTCAATCCTTGGTGACCCGGTTGATTTCCTCAAGGCTGGTGATGCCTTGCATCGCCTTGTGCAGCCCGGAAGTGCGCAGATCGGCGAAGCCGTCGCGGCGCATCTGGATGTCGATTTCCAGCGAATTGCCTTCGGCCATGATCAACCGTTGCAGGTCCGGTGTGTTCTTTACCACTTCATAAATCCCCACGCGTCCTTTGTAACCGCCGTTGCAGTGATCGCAACCGACCGGCTCGTAGATCGTGAAATGGCCGATGCGTTCCTCGGGGAAGCCTTCCTTGAGCAAGGTTTCGTGCGGGATTTCCAGCGGCCGCTTGCAGTGCGCGCACAACTTGCGCGCCAGACGCTGGGCGATGATCAGGCTGACCGAGGTGGCGATGTTGAAACCGGGAATGCCCATGTTGTGCAGGCGCGTGAGGGTTTCCGCTGCGCTGTTGGTGTGCAGGGTCGACAGCACCAGGTGGCCGGTTTGCGCGGCCTTGATCGCGATCTCGGCGGTTTCCAGGTCGCGGATCTCCCCGACCATGATCACGTCCGGGTCCTGACGCAGAAACGAGCGCAGCGCCTGGGCGAAGTCCAGCCCTTGGCGAGGATTGACGTTGACCTGATTGATGCCTGCCATGTTGATTTCCACCGGGTCTTCGGCGGTGGAAATGTTGATGTCGACGGTGTTGAGGATGTTCAGCCCGGTATACAGCGACACGGTTTTACCGGAGCCGGTGGGGCCGGTGACCAGAATCATTCCTTGTGGCTGTTTCAGCGCGGCGAGGTACAAGGCCTTTTGCTCGGCCTCGTAACCCAGCGCGTCGATGCCCATTTGCGCACTGGACGGGTCGAGGATCCGGATCACCACTTTTTCGCCCCATAGGGTCGGCAGGGTGTTGACGCGAAAATCGATGGATTTGCTTTTCGACAGGCGCATCTTGATCCGCCCGTCCTGGGGTTTGCGCCGTTCGGAAATATCCAGACTGGCCATTACCTTCAGGCGAGCGGCGATACGCCCGGCCAACTGGATCGGTGGCTTGGCCACCTCGCGCAGCATGCCGTCGGTGCGCATGCGTACGCGATAGTTTTTTTCGTAGGGTTCGAAATGCAGGTCGGACGAGCCGCTCTTGATCGCATCGAGCAGCATCTTGTGCACGAAGCGCACGACCGGGGCGTCGTCAGCATCGAGGCCGCCGATTACGTCCTGTTTGTTGTCATCGATGGCCTCGACGTCGAGGCCGTCGAGATCGACATCGGCCATTTCCTCGAGGCCCGAGGCATGGCTCTCGAAGAACTTGTCGATGGCGTCGCTGAGCTTGTCGTCCTCGACCAGAATCGCTTCGGTGCTCAGGCCGGTGCTGAACTGGATGTCGCTGATCGCCTGCTGATTGCTCGGGTCGGAAAGGCCTACGAACAGTTTGTTGCCGCGCCGCCAGAGGGGCAGTGCGCAGTGCTGGCGAACCAGTTTCTCACTGACCAATCCCTTGGGCTGACTCTCTTTGTCGACGCAATGCAGATCGAGCAGGGCCATGCCGAAATGTTCGGAAGCGATCTCGGCGATCTGCCGGCTGTTGACCAGTTTGTTGTGTACCAGGTAATTGACCAGCGAGACGCGATTGCGCTGGGCCTGCGCCCAGGATTGCCGGGCACTTGTTTCCGTGAGCAGTTCGGCCTGGACCAATTGCTTGGCCAGACCGCTCAGAGCGATGTCATTCATGGGGATTCCGCACGCTTGCCGTTCATGACTTATAGCCTAGTCAAGTGACAGCGCCAAACACGGCCGGTGCAGGTGACAAAAAGTGTCAGATAGTGCGGTTGCGGGTTGTAGGAAACGGCGCAGGAAATTGCGCGCGCCCAGCAGGCGGGGCCTGAAAGGCGTTGGCATGGCCTGTGCTGAGCCTTGTTCAGATCATGAGATTTCGACTCATGCATGGAGCGTGTCTATGAAAAAACAACAAGGTTTCACATTGATCGAGCTGCTGATCGTTGTGGCGATCATCGGCATTCTGGCGACTATCGCCCTGCCTCAGTATTCGAAATATCAGGCGCGGTCGAAGGTTACGGCGGGGCTGGCGGAGATTAGCGCGATGAAAGTGCCCTTTGAAGACCTGATTAATCAGGGGACAAACCCGACGCTGGCGGCGGTAAAGGGCGATAACGTAACCACGACCTCCAATTGCGCTCTCACCGCGTCAGGCACTGCTGCTGATGGAGCTGGAACGATTGTATGTACGCTGGCCAATGCGCCAGCGCCTGTATTAGGCAAAACCATCACGCTGACACGTACAGCGGCGGGTGGTTGGACTTGTGGCACTACGGTCGCTCCTGACTATTCGCCAAAAGGCTGTAACGCTACTGGTACTTGATCGATATGTAATCTTCAGAATGCCCCGCACCGCGGGGCATTCTCGTATCGCGACCGCTTCACAAAAGCTCTAATAATTTCAGCAGCTTATGAACTTTCTTAAAAACCGCAACTTGCATGCGAAATTGCGTTGAGTCATGCATTTTGCATGAAAATGAAAATGAGCGTTTTTCATAACTGTTTGTTTTTAAACGATTTTATACGACCGAAAAAGTTGGCACAGCGTTCGCAATATCTCCGGTAACCCTGCTGACAAGCGTTACAGCAGACTTCCAGAAAAAACAGGAGTTACTCGTATGAAGAAGTTCGCTATCACTGCCGCTGCTACCGCTCTGACCCTGACCATGGCTGGTGGTGCTTTCGCCCAGTCCGCTCAGGCTACCCAAGCGCCAATGGTTCTGGCTGCCGGTGAAGTTACCGAAATGAAACAAGATACCAGCGACACCTGGATCACCACCAAGGTCAAAGCTGACCTGGTTACCGAAAAAGGCATTCCAGGCACCGACATCAAAGTCGAAACCAACAAGGGTGTAGTTTCCCTGTCGTCGACCACTGCGGTAACCGAGTCGCAGAAAGAAGTCGCCGTAGGCATCGCCAAGAAAATCAAAGGCGTTAAAGCGGTCTCCGCTGACGGCCTGAAAGCCGAGTAAGGCAAGACTTCTCGCCTGAACCGGGAGAAGACGCAACAGACGGGCCGAGCAATACGTCTGCCGCAACTTTAGAGTTCATGCGAACGGTTACACGGATGTGACCATTACAGGCCCCGGCACTTGTGTCGGGGCCTGTTCTATTTGGGCATCCATCGAAAACCAATGTGGGAGCGAGCCTGCTCGCGAATGCGTAGTGTCAGCCGACAAGTTCGTCAGTAGACAGACCGTATTCGCGAGCAGGCTCGCTCCCACAGGGTAAATTTCGTTCGGCTTAATTGCCGCGTTTGCTGTTGATCTGCCGCAAGCGATTGCCTTCGAAGCGCAGGTATTGATACATGCCGTTGTTCGGGCCGTAGGTCCATTCCTCGACCTGAAACTCTTCGCGGCGATTGGCACTGCGCTTGTAGCCGAGCACGTCGCGACTGACCGGCTCGCCGCATTTTTGCAGCACTTCGCTGGCGCGGTCGCCGAGGCTGATCAACTGGCTGCCGCAGCGCAATGTATCCGAAGCCGACGCGTGACCGGCAGCGCACGTCAAAGCGAGCACAGCCAGCCAGTTACGCACGGTCATTCTGCATCCAGGTGCATTTGCGTGACCACGCGGCCATCGCTTTCGGCCTCGCCGAGGTTGGCGTCGATGAAATACACGCGGTCATCCTCGAGCTTGCCCTTGTCGACCAGGTAATCCTTGATGGTGCTGGCGCGATCCTGGCCCAACTGTCGCAACAGCACCTCGCTGCCGCTCCAGAACGCGATCACGCCCTGGCGCATTTTCGCCGTGCGTTCTTCTTTGCCGAGATCTTTCCATTCAACCGGTGGCTGGGTTTTCAGGCGGGTGCGGTAGATGCCTTCGAGCAATGCGCCTTTCTCGCCTTCGGGCACTTGCAGCAGCGAGGCCTGGGCCGGGACTTTGTCGCCACGGCGCTGGAGCATCTTGTAGTAGTTGTATTGGTATTCGCGTTCCAGACGTTGCTCGGCCAGCAGTGGCCCATCACTGCTCTTCGCGGCAGTGCCTTCGATTTCCAGGCGCAGCGCCGGACGTTCCTTGAGCGCTTGCGACAGTTTCACCAGCGCCGCTTCGGCGTCTTTGCTCAGATCGCTGGAGCCCGGCGCGAAGGACACCGTGCCGAGGTCTTCGGAGCCGCCGCCACTGACCAGTCCGCCGATCATCTTGAACGGCGCGGCGGCAGCTTTGACGATCAAATTGCGCAGGGTCTGCCAGACGATCGGCATGACGCTGAACTGTGGATTATTCAGGTCGCCGGTCACCGGCAATTCGATGGAGATCTTGCCGTCGACGTCCTTGAGCAGGGCGATCGCCAGTTTCAGCGGCAGACTCACTGCATCAGGGCTGTCGACCTTCTCGCCCAGCTGCAACTGCTCGACGACGACTTTGTTCTCGGCTTTCAGTTGGCCTTTGGTGATCAGATAGTGCAGATCAAGGTTGAGCCGGCCCTTGCGGATGCGGTAGCCGGCGAATTTGCCGGAGTAGGGCGTCAGGGTCGTCAGTTCGACGCGCTTGAAACTGGTGGCGATGTCGAGGCTGGCCATCGGGTCGAACGGATTGACCGCACCCTTGATGGTCACCGGCGCATAGCGGTCGACCTTGCCTTTGATGTCGACGCTGGCCGGTTTTGCCTGACGGCTGTCGATGGTGCCGATCTGGCCGTTGAGCTGTTGCACGGCGGTGGCGAAATTCGGTGTCAGGCTGAAGTCGGCGAAGTTGGCCGAGCCGTCGTTGATCGCAATCGCACCGATGTGAATGCCCAGTGGTTTGTCCTTGCTGGGCGGTTTGGCTCCGGCAGGTTTGGCGCCGCTGTCGGCCGGTTGCGGGATCAGCAGGTCGTCGACGTTGGTGGTGCGATCGTCGTTGATCATGAAGCGCACATACGGCTGCAACAGGTTGACCTTGTCGATCGACAGGCTGTCGCCGTGCTGATAGTTGATGCCGTCGACCACGACTTGCTGCCATTTGAGGAAGTCGCGGGTCTTCAGCGTATCGAGGGTGTGCAGTTGATCAATCTGCGCGCGACCGGTGACGCTGAGGGTCAGTGGCTCGGTGCTCTTCAGGTTGACCTTGAGGTCACTGCCGAGCATGCCGCTGCGCAGTTCCAGGCGAATGAACGGGTTGATGTAGGACTGCGCGACACGCAAGTCGACGTCCTCGGTTTTCACGTTGAGCTGTGCGTTGACGGGGGCCAGATTGACCGTGCCGTCTGCGCTGATCTTGCCTTGCTTGCCCAGACCGCTGTCGAGCTTGAGCTTGAAAGGCGAGCCGTTGAGGCTGTCGAAGTCCTGCAGGTCGACGTTCAGCGGAGTGATGTCCAGCGCCACCGCCGGTTGCGCCGAGCGGTCAGCGAGATGGACCGTGTAGTTGCGCAGTTGCACATCCTTGACCAGCACCTGCCATGGCTTGCTAGGGGCGCTTGGCTCAGGTTTTGGCGAGTCGGCGGCGGCCGGTGTATCCGTAGGTTCGGCAGCGGCTTTGGCCGCCGGTTTCGACGGTTGGCTGGCGAACAGCTTCTGCCAGTCCAGTTGGCCGTCGGCTTCCAGCGCCGCCCAGGTTTCCAGTTTGTTGCTGCGGATCTTGCCGACCACCACTTGCTGCTTGGCCAGGTCCAGCGAGGTGTCGCTGACGTCGAGGCGTTCGAGCCTGGCCAGCGGACGTCCGTCCGGAGCCTTGATGGCAAACGGCGCAATGCTCACCGCGACGTTGTTCAGCAGCAGTTCGGTCTGTTTCGACAGGTTGAGTTTGTACTCAGTGCTGAGGCTGACCACGCCGTTTTCCAGTACCAGCGGCACGGCGTCACGCACGTAGGGCCAGAAGGATTTCATCTGGCCATCGGTGACTTTCAGGGTGCCTTCGGAGGTGAACGGGATCAGGCTGAAATTGCCGGTCCAGTCGATCCGCCCGCCAGCGGGGCCGATGGCGACGAGGGTCATGTCGGCGCTGTCCTCGGGCAGGGTGCTGAGGTTTTTCAGCTCGAAACTGAGGTCGTCGTAAAGAAATTCGATCGGTTCGCTGGGCCGCATATCCTCGAAATGCACCACGCCGCCGGCCAGTTTGATGTTGTCGATACGCAGCGGGAACGGCTTGGCGTCGGGATCGGCGGGTGTCGGCTCGCTCGGCGGCAGGTTGAACAGGCCGAGCAGGTTGAGCTTGCCGTCCTTGGCGAAGAGGATTTCGCTTTTGGGTTTGTCCAGTTCGATGTCGGACAGGTGCAGGGCCTTGGTCCACAGGCTGTCGATTTGCAGGTTGGCATAGAGGCGATCGAAGCCGACCTGCTCCTTGCCCGGCTCGCCGATGACCAGGCCCCACAGGGAAACTTCCAGGCTGAACGGGTTGAGTTCGATGCGCTGCAGATGCGCGGGCACCGTCGCGTAGTTGGCCAGTTGCTGGTTGGCCACGCGCAAGGCAATGCCCGGCAGGATCAGAAACCCCAGCAGGCTGTAGAGGGCCAGGGCTGTCAGCAGTGCGCCAATCGCGCGAATCAATCCTTTGGGCATGTGCGGCTTCATCTGTCTGAATCGGAGTGCCTTGGAGTATGGCACGCGATTCTGGTTCCGAAGTGCTTGATGTGGGACAGGATTGTTCAGAAATTTCTGCAGGAATAGATCTCCCTTGTGGGAGCGAGCCTGCTCGCGAATGCGCTGGTTCAGTGAAAAACAAGTCGACTGACACTGCGCTTTCGCGAGCAGGCTCGCTCCCACAGGGAAATGTAATCGCTCATGCCGGAGGGATCACAACTGCAAGATCAGCGTCTTCAACGGCGGCTGCTGGTCCAGCGAGGGGAAATCGGCGCCCGGGGTCATCACGCTCCATTCGCGCACCGGGCGGCCGGCCTTTTCGGCGCAGCGCAGCACTTGTTCGCGCCAGTCGTCCATGCTGACTTTCGCCAAGTTGTTGCAGCAGATCAGCACGCCGTTGTCGGCGGTGGTCAGCAGCGCCGGTTTGAGCAGGCTCTGATAATCGCGTAGCAGATCGACGGTGCCGAACGCACTTTTGGCCCACGCCGGCGGATCGAGCAGGACCAGATCGTATTGGCGCTGTTCGAGGCGCTGATAGCTCGGCAACTTCTGCCCGCGCCGCACGCTGATCGGCAGGCCAGCAAGCTGACGGATCGCCGGGAAGTAATCGGACTGAATGAATTGCATCGGCGGCAACTGCGGGTTGAGCAAACCATTCTCGCGACCGACCGCCAGATTGCCCTCGGCAAAATCGAGGTTGCACACCTCACGTGCACCGCCGGCCGCTGCACTGAGGCCAACACCACAGGTGTAGGCGAACAGGTTGAGCATGCTTTTGCCTTGCGCATGATCCTTGACCCAGCCACGGGTGTTGCGCAGGTCGAGGAACAGCAGCGGATCCTGCCCGGCATGACGCCCGCGCACGCGGTAGTTCAGACCCCATTCATGCCCGACCAGATCGGCCAGCGCGGCGTCATCGGCTTTATAGACGCTGTCCTCGCGATCGATCCGCGAGTTGCCACGGGAGCGGTCGTTGTAGACCAGCAGGCTGTCGAAGCCCAGGGTCTGGTTGACCATGGCGTGCAGTTGCAGCAGGTCGTCACGTTCGAGCGTCTGGTGAAAACTCTGCACCAGCAGTTGCGGGCCGTAGCGGTCGATGGTCAGGCCGCCGGCACCTTCCTGGCTGCCATGGAACAGCCGATAGCAATCGGTGCCCTGGCTGTGCAGCGCAGCGAGCAGGTCCTGGCGTTGATCGAGGGCGGCGCGCAGCGCCTGATTCAAGGAAGACATGCGGGCGCCTTGCTGAAAAAACGCGAAGCTTAGCAGTCGGGGAGCTACAAGCGGCAAGTTTCTAGCTGCAAGCTAAAAGCGAAAAGCTGCGCGGACCGCTTTAGCTTGCAGCTTGTAGCTAGAAACTTGCAGCTCTCAAGTATTGAGCCGCTTGTCGACGAGGTCCTGCACCACACTCGGATCAGCCAGCGTCGAAGTATCGCCCAGACTGTCGAGCTCATTGCAGGCAATCTTGCGCAGAATCCGCCGCATGATCTTGCCCGAACGGGTCTTTGGCAGCGCCGGCGCCCACTGGATCAGGTCCGGTTTGGCGAAGCTGCCGATCTCCTTGCTGACATGCGCCAGCAGGTCTTTCTTCAGCTCTTCGTTGGCCTCGGTGCCGTTCATTGGCGTGACGAACGCGTAGATGCCCTGGCCTTTGACGTCGTGGGGATAACCGACCACGGCGGCCTCGGCGATGCTGTCGTGCAGCACCAGGGCGCTTTCCACTTCGGCGGTGCCAATGCGGTGGCCGGAGACGTTGATCACGTCGTCGATGCGTCCGGTGATCCAGTAATCGCCGTCCTCGTCGCGGCGGGCGCCGTCGCCGGTGAAGTAATAGCCGGGGTAGGGCTTGAAGTAGGTGTCGATCATCCGCTGAGGATCGCCGTAGACGCTGCGAATCTGCGCCGGCCAGCTCGATTTGATCGCAAGCACGCCACTGCCGGCGCCGTGGATTTCCTTGCCGACTTCGTCGAGCAGTACGGGTTGCACGCCGAACATCGGTTGCGTCGCGCAGCCCGGTTTGATCCGTTGCGCGCTGACCAGCGGGCTGAGCATGATGCCGCCGGTTTCGGTCTGCCACCAAGTGTCGACGATCGGGCAGCGCTGTTCACCGACAGCATTGAAATACCATTCCCACGCTTCCGGGTTGATCGGCTCACCGACGCTGCCGAGCAATCTGAGGCTGGCGCGTGACGTTTCCTTCAATGGTCCGGTGCCTTCGCGCATCAGCGCGCGCAGGGCGGTGGGTGCTGTGTAGAAAATGTTCACCTTGTGCTTGTCGATGACCTGCCAGAAGCGCGAACTGCTCGGGTAGCTCGGCACGCCTTCAAACATCAGTGTGGTCGCACCGTTGGCCAGCGGCCCGTAGACGATGTAACTGTGGCCGGTGACCCAGCCGACGTCGGCGGTGCACCAGAACACTTCGCCGTCGCGGTAGTCGAGTACGTACTTGAAGGTCATTGCCGCTTGCAGCAGGTAGCCGCCGGTGGTGTGCAGCACGCCTTTGGGTTTGCCGGTGCTGCCGGAGGTGTAGAGGATGAACAGCGGGTCTTCAGCGTCCATCGGTTCCGGCGGGCAGTCGTCGCTGACCTCGCGCACGGCCTGGTGGTACCAGAGGTCACGGCCCTCGACCCAATCGACTTGGCCCTGCGTGCGCTCGACCACCACCACGGTGCTGACGTTCGGGCAACTTTGCAGGGCTTTGTCGACGTTGTTTTTCAGCGGCACGAAGCGGCCGCCGCGCACGCCTTCATCGGCCGTGATCACGGTACGGCAGTCGGCATCGAGAATCCGGTCGCGCAGGGAATCCGGAGAGAATCCGCCGAACACCACCGAGTGAATCGCACCGATCCGCGCGCAGGCGAGCATGGCGTAGGCGGCTTCGGGGATCATCGGCATGTAGATGCACACCCGGTCGCCTTTCTTCACGCCACGGTTTTTCAACACGTTGGCCAGTCGGCAGACGTGATGATGGAGTTTGTTGTAGGTGATTTGCGCCGATTCGGCCGGGTCGTCGCCTTCCCAGAGCAGGGCGGTCTGCTCGCCGCGTTGCTTGAGGTGACGGTCGATGCAGTTGTAACTGACGTTGAGCTTGCCGCCGGCAAACCAGGCCGCTTCACCGGTTTTCAGGTCATAGCGCTGCACGGTCTGCCATGGCGTGCTCCAGTCGAGGAAGCGCGTGGCCTGCTCGGCCCAGAAGGCACTGGGGTGTTCAATCGATTCGCGGTACAGGCGCCGATACTCGTCCTGGCTCAACTGAGCGGCCTGGCGCACGGCATCGGCTTTGGGGAACGTGCTGATATCGAACATGACGGTTCCTTATTCTTGTGGTGCGACACGAATAAAGATGCGCCGAGCGCTGCACAGGTTCAAGTCATGCGCCAAAACAACTGTGGGAGCGAGCCTGCTCGCGAAGGCGGCGGATCAGTCAACACAGTGTTGAATGACGCACCGATTTCGCGAGCAGGCTCGCTCCCACAGGGGAACAGCGTTGGGCCCGAAGGCTTTTATCAGCCGCGATGACGCCCGCGGAAGTAGTTGATCAGGCCTTGAGTCGAGGCATCGTCAGCCACGGTCTCGTCGCTGCCGACCAGGCGGTTGTAGACGCCTTTGCCCAATTCCTTGCCCAGTTCCACACCCCACTGGTCGAAGGCGTTGATGCCCCAGACCACGCTTTGCACGAACACTTTGTGCTCATACATCGCAACCAGGGCGCCGAGGCGACGCGGGCTGATGCGTTCGACCACCAGGGTGTTGCTCGGACGATTGCCCGGGATCACCTTGTGCGGCGCGAGTTTGCGCACGTCGTCTTCGCCCATGCCTTTGTCGCGCAGTTCAGCTTCGGCTTCCGGCAGGGTCTTGCCGAGCATCAGCGCCTGGCTCTGCGACAGGCAGTTGGCGTACAGCCACTGATGATGGTCGGAAACCGGGTTGAAGCTGACGATCGGCACGATGAAGTCGGCCGGGATCAGTTGGGTGCCCTGGTGCAGCAACTGGTGGTAAGCATGCTGACCGTTGCAGCCGACGCCGCCCCAGATCACCGGGCCGGTATCGGTCGACACCGAGGTGCCGTCCTGACGCACGCTCTTGCCGTTGGATTCCATGTCCAGCTGTTGCAAGTGCTTGGTGATGTTGCGCAGGTAGTGGTCGTACGGCAGGATCGCGTGGCTTTGCGCGCCCCAGAAATTGCCGTACCACACGCCGAGCAGAGCCAGCAGCACCGGCATGTTCTGTTCGAACGGCGCGGTCTGGAAATGCTGGTCCATGGTGTAGGCACCGGACAGCAGTTCCTTGAAGTTGGACATGCCGATGGCCAGCGCGATCGGCAAACCGATCGCCGACCACAGCGAATAACGCCCGCCGACCCAGTCCCACATCGGGAAGATGTTTTCTTCGCGGATACCGAAGGCCACCGCTGCGGCGTTGTTGCTCGACACCGCGATGAAGTGACGATACAGCTCGGCTTCCGAGCCGCCCTGCGCCAGGTACCAGGCGCGTGCGGCCTGGGCGTTCTTCAGGGTTTCGAGGGTGTTGAACGACTTCGACGAAACGATGAACAGGGTGGTCTCGGCACGCAGTTTCTGCGTCAGCTCGTGGAATTCGCTGCCGTCGATGTTTGCCAGATAGTGGCAACGTACGCCTTTCTGCGCGTAGGACAGCAGCGCTTCGGACACCAGCTCGGGACCGAGGAACGAACCACCGATACCGATATTGACCACGTCAGTGATCGGCTTCTCGGTGTAACCGCGCCACAGGCCGTCGTGAATACGGCCGACCAGATCAGTGATCTGGTTCAGCACCTTGTGCACTTCCGGCATCACGTTGACGCCGTTGACCGACAACTTGTCGCCGACCGGGCGGCGCAGGGCGGTGTGCAGTGCCGGGCGGCCTTCGGAGGCGTTGACGATTTCGCCGTCGAACAGCGCTTTGATCGCGCCCTTCAGATCGACTTCATTGGCCAGGCCCACGAGCAGGTCGCGGGTCTCGGCGTTGATCAAATTCTTCGAATAATCGAGAAACAGACCGCAGCTGCTGAGGGTGAACTGATTGAAACGCTGCGGATCGGCGTTGAAGGCCTCGCGCATGCTGAAATCCTGCATGGCTTGGCGGTGATCTTTCAACGCTTGCCAGGCGGGCAGAGCGGTAACGTCGTGAGGAGTGCGGTAGTACGCCATCGCTGCGGTTTTCCTTTTTACTTGAACGGCCTTTTGAACACGGTACAGATCAACCACGGGTTTTTAGCGCATGGGATCAACTGCGTCGACACGAGATCTGGACACAGGGCGAATACAGTAAACCTCGCGCTGCGTTCTGTCTTGACTTTGTCTGACCAGATCCCTGTACTTTTTTAACATCCGCAGAGGAATCTGGCCGACAAACGGAGGTGCCCGAAAGATTTTCGCCCAACCGGCATGCACCGAAAACACCTGTGGGAGCGAGCCTGCTCGCGAAGGCGTGGTGTCAGGCAACTTATAAGTCGCTGATACACCGCCTTCGCGAGCAGGCTCGCTCCCACAGGAAATTCGTTGCTGCTTAAATCGGGCTATCGAGGTTCAGGTGCAGGTTGTCGATCAGCCGCGTAGTGCCGAGGAACGCCGCCGCGAGAATCACCAGATCGCGATCTTCCACCGTCGCCGGACGCAACGTCAGGCCATGGCGTATTTCCAGATAGTCCGGACGCAGCCCCGCCGCTTCCAGCACCTGCGACTGCGCAGCGATCAGCGCCGGGTAATCACGCTCACCTTGCTTGATCGCTTCGGCAATGCTGCTCAGCACGCGATACACCACAGGTGCCACCGCGCGTTGATCTTCACTGAGGAAGCCGTTGCGCGACGACAGCGCCAGACCGTCCGCTGCACGCACGGTCGGCTCGCCGATGATCTGGATCGGCATGTTCAGGTCATGCACCAGTGCGCGGATCACCGCCAGTTGCTGGTAATCCTTCTGGCCGAAAATCGCCAGATCCGGCTGGACCATGTTGAACAGCTTGCTGACTACGGTCGCCACACCTTCGAAGTGCCCTGGACGGCTGGCGCCACACAGGCCTTCGGACAATTGCGGCACACTGACCCGGGTTTGTCCGGCCATGCCGTCCGGGTACATCTCTTCAACCGTCGGCGCAAACAGCAGGTCGCAACCGGCTTCGAGGAGCTTTTCCTGATCGGCGGCGAGGGTGCGCGGGTATTTGTCGAGGTCTTCGCCGGCGCCGAACTGCAACGGGTTGACGAAAATACTCGCGACGACGAAATCCACTCGCTGGGTAGCTTTGGTGATCAGTGCTACGTGGCCGCTGTGCAGGTTGCCCATGGTCGGCACGAAGCCGATGCGCTTGCCTTCACTGCGCGCGCGGGCGACGGCGGCACGCAGTTCGCGTACGGTTTTGACGGTGTTCATGCAGAGAATCCGTGTTCGATGCCGGGGAACGTGGTGGCTTTGACTTCGCTGACGTAAGCCTTCAGCGCGGACTGGATGCTGTCCTGACCTTGCATGAAGTTCTTGACGAATTTGGGCACGCGGCCGGTGATCGACAGGCCGAGCATGTCGTGCAATACCAGCACCTGGCCGTCGGTGGCGTTGCCGGCACCGATACCGATCACCGGAATGCCCACGGCCTGGCTGATTTCTGCTGCCAGTTCGCTCGGCACGCACTCGAGCAACAGCATGGCCGCACCGGCCTGCTCCAGCGCGATCGCATCGGCACGCATCTGCCGCGCCTGATTCTCGTTGCGGCCCTGCACTTTATAGCCACCGAGGATGTTCACTGCTTGCGGGGTCAGGCCCATGTGCGCACACACCGGCACACCGCGCTCGGCAAGCAGGCGGATCGACTCCGCCAGCCACAGTTGACCTTCAACCTTGACCATGTGCGCACCGGCCTGCATCAGCATGGCGCTGTTGTTCATGGTCTGTTCGAGGGTGGCGTTGGCCATGAACGGCAGGTCGGCGAGGATCAGCGCATCGCCATTGCCACGCTTGACGCTGGCGACGTGGTAGGCCATTTCCGCCGTGGTCACCGGCAGGGTGCTGTCGTGCCCCTGCAGGACCATGCCGAGGGAGTCGCCGACCAGCAGCACTTCGACACCGGCCTCGTTGCAGGCATGGGCGAAGGTCGCGTCATAGCAGGTCAGCATGGTGATTTTTTCACCTTTCTGCTTGAGGCTCTGGAGCGTGGTCAGGGTGATGGCTGGCATGTAAAAAATCCTCGTTCAGGCGCTCTGCAAACTGCTGCGAGTCACGCGCGTGATTCTTCATCTACTCAGGCGCACGGTCTTGTGTCGTGCTTTGAAAGGCCTGGATTGCGCCCGTTCATGCCGGGTTGGCGGCAGCGGGACGCCTATAGTCGTGATGAGCCAACAGGAAGTCAATTGCGTGTGTTACCGCATTGTTACGCGGGCGGTGTTACCGGCGTTACTGATGCGATTCAGCGGCGCGGCGGGCCTGATTCGGGGGATTTTTGTCTGACAATAATAGTGAATCTCACCCGATCAACTGTAGGAGCTGTCGAGTGAAACGAGGCTGCGATCTTTTGATTTTTAGCATCAAGACCAAAAGATCGCAGCGTTCCGCAGCTCCTACACGACGGATTCGTGTCAGGCGTGGGATATGCGCTCAAGGCCGACAAACGCGCAGGCGGCCAGCAGCTCTGTCAGTGTGCGGCCATCGGCAAGGCGCAGATCCTGCGGTGCCAGTTCAGCGAGGGGATAGAGAACGAACGCCCGCTCCTGAATCTGGTAATGCGGGACCTTCAGCCGTGGCTCATCGATCAGGCGATCGCCGAACAGCAGAATATCCAGATCCAGCGTGCGTGGCCCCCAGCGCTCAAGACGCTCGCGGCCCTGAGCGTTTTCGATCGCTTGCAAGGCGTCGAGCAGCTCGATCGGTGCGAGCGAACTGTCGAGGGCTGCGACGGCATTGGTGTAACGAGGCTGGCCCGGCAACAGCGAATCGCTTTGATAAAAGGCTGAGACGCCGGCAAGGCTCGTCTGCGGCAATTGCCCCAGCGCCGCGATGGCGCTGCGCAACTGGTCGGCCGGGTCAGCGAGGTTGCTGCCCAGGCCGATGTAGATGCGTTCCATCGCTTACTCGCCCGTCGCGCTCGAAGCACCGGCGCGCTTGCGCTTGGAACCGCCGCTGCGGCGACGTTTGCGTGGCGCGCCGCTGGCATCGTCGCCCTTGCCGCTGAGGTCGCGGATCATGTCGCGACGCTCGCTGTCGTTGGCGTCCTGATAATCGGTCCACCACTCGCCGAGGCCATCGGTCTCCTCGCCGGCGCTTTCACGCAGCAGCAGGAAATCGTAACCGGCACGGAAGCGCGGGTTGTCCAGCAACAGGTCGGCGCGTTTGCCGCTGCGCCGTGGCAGGCGTTCCTGCATGTCCCAGATTTCGCGGATCGGCATGGTGAAGCGCTTCGGAATCGCGATGCGCTGGCACTGTTCGGCGATCAGCTCATGAGCCGCTTCCTGCATCGCCGGAATCGGCGGCATGCCACGTTCCTGCAGACGCAGCACTCGCGCCGGCAGCGCCGGCCAGAGCAAGGCGGCAAAGAGGAACGCCGGGGTCACCGGTTTGTTCTGCTTGATGCGCAGATCGGTGTTGGTCAGCGCTTCGCTGATCAGCGTATGGGTGTATTCCGGGTTGTATTCCAGCGCCTCGGCACTGGCCGGGAACAGCGGTGCGAACAGTTGCAGGTCGACCAGCATTTCAAAGGTGATCGCGCCGTGGCCGGAGAGGAACAGCTTGAGCACTTCTTCGAACAGCCGCGCCGACGGAATCTCGCGCAGCATCGGCGCCAGTTCACGGATCGGCTGCACGGTGTGCTTCTCGATGCCGAAGTTGAGCTTGGCGGCAAAACGCACCGCGCGCAGCATGCGCACCGGATCTTCCTGATAACGCTGCTTGGGGTCGCCGATCAGACGGATCAGGTGATTGCGGATGTCGTGCACGCCGTTGGCGTAGTCGAGGATGCGCTCGCTGACCGGATCGTAATACAGGGCGTTAATGGTGAAGTCGCGACGTTGCGCGTCTTCTTCCAGGGTGCCGTAGACGTTGTCGCGCAGAATCCGCCCGCTCTCGTTGCGCGAAGACTGGTTGCTGTCTTCGTCGTCTTCGTTGACCGGGTGGTTGGCGCGGAAGGTCGCGACTTCAATGATTTCGCGACCGAAATGGATGTGCACCAGCTTGAACCGGCGACCGATGATCCGCGCATTGCGGAATTCGGCGCGCACCTGCTCGGGGGTGGCACTGGTGGCGACGTCGAAGTCCTTGGGCGTGATGCCCAGCAGCATGTCACGCACGCAACCACCGACCAGATAAGCCTGGTAACCGGCACCTTGCAGGCGTTCGACGATATTCACCGCATAGCGGCTGAACTGCGTTTTCTGCAGCGAATGTTGGCCGCTGTTGAGCACTTCAGGGGTGCTGCGGATGTGTTGCGTACGACGCACGGGAGTTCGGAATGACTGGAACAGCTTCTTCAGCATGGGATGCACTGTTTGAAGGAATGTTCGGCCATACCAAAAGAATGACCGCATGATGGGCGCAGATTCTAGCATTTAGTCGGGGGATGGTGTAGGAGACAGCAGATTCGAGCTGAAAGCCGCAAGCTACAAGGGTGAAGCGGGGGTAGAGCGGAGGATTTTTTGCAGAAGGGAGAAACTACAAGGGGAGCCGAAGCTCCCCAAGAAGTAGTTGCGTGCTCTTTTTATTATTGATTCGGGCTTCTTGTTTTTGTTGAGTGCCCTCGCCACGAAGTGTTTCCCTCGTGACCCTCCCAATCGGGAGCCAAGAGCAAACGGATTGCTTTGGTCGCTGAATTGCAGTGATCTCTCGATCCAACCAGTACAGGCTCTGTCTTAGGACAGTTTTTGTTGTTCTCGGCCTGGTCGTGGGGCAAGCCCCAAATACAACGCCTCTCCAAAAGAATCAGTTAGCTGCGCCTCTCGCCGTCTTGTTTTTATTGTGCGTGAGTCGATTCGTCTTATTTTTATTGTCTTGTGCATTGCTTGTTATTGTTCTTGTACCAAACATATAGCAGGGTGCGTGCCAACTTTTGCCAAGCCCAGTAAAACAAGGGGTTAGGTCGATATAACCGTTTTGCAGGGGCGAAAAAAAGCCGGGGTTTCGTTACCGATAACCCCGGCTTCTGTTACGTGAATCGACTGCGGTAACAGTTTTTTCACATTGTCATGCGTTACCCGCGCACGCGGTGGGTAACGCTCAGCTCTCGCTGGCAACCCCGGTCTTGCGCCGTGGAATGCCCAGACGCTGGCGGCGTTCCCACAGGCATTTGCGGCTGACGCCCAGTTTGCGTGCCAGTTCGGTCTCGGTCATGTGGTCCTGATGCTCGAGGACGAAGTGCTGGAAATAGTCTTCCAGCGACAGATCCTCGGTCGGCTCATGGCTGCTGTTGCTGGCGTTACCGCCGGTTTGCGGCGGCAGACCGATGAACTCATCGTCCTCCAGATCGCTCAGCTCGATGTCGATGCCCAGCAGGTCGGCCGAAATCTCCGGGCTTTCGCTGAGAATCACCGCGCGCTCGACAGCGTTTTCCAGCTCACGGACGTTACCCGGCCAGGAATAGTGCCGGATCGCCTGTTCGGCATCGGCAGCGAATTTCAGGTCGGTGCGATTGATCCGCGCGCTCTGGCGAGCGAGGAAGGCATTGGCGATTTCGTTGACGTCGGCGCCGCGCTCGCGCAGCGGCGGCAGCTTCAGGGCAATCACGTGCAGACGGTAATAAAGGTCTTCACGGAACTGACCGATTTTCGCCAGGCTCTTCAGATCGCGGTGAGTTGCAGCGATCAGGCGCACATCGACTTTCTGTGACTGCACCGAACCTACGCGGCGAATTTCGCCCTCCTGCAGAACCCGCAGCAAGCGAGCCTGGGCTTCGAGGGGCAGTTCGCCGATCTCATCGAGAAACAAGGTGCCGCCGTCCGCCGCTTCGACCAGACCGGCGCGACCGGCACTGGCCCCGGTGAACGCGCCTTTCTCGTGGCCGAACAGTTCGGATTCGATCAGGCTTTCCGGAATCGCCGCGCAGTTCACCGAAATCATCGGCGCCTTGGCGCGTTTCGACAGATTGTGCAGAGCGCGGGCCACCAGTTCTTTACCGGTACCGGACTCACCCTGAATCAACACGTTGGAATCGGTTGGCGCGACTTTGCGGATCTTGCTGTACAGGTCCTGCATCGGTGGGCAGGAGCCGATGATGCCAATTTCACCATTGCTGTTATCCACAGCGGCTTTGCCATTGCCAGCGGCAGGCTTGCTCGCGGTGGCTTCGCCGGCAGCCGGCGCCGACTGGCGATCGCGCAGGATCCGCGCAACCGCCTGGAGCATTTCATCGTGGTCGAACGGCTTGGCGATGTAATCGACCGCGCCCATTTTCATCGAGTCGACCGCCGAGCGCAGGCTGGCGTAACTGGTCATGATCAGCACCGGCGTGCCCTGGCCGAGCTTGATCAGCTCGGTGCCCGGAGCACCCGGCAGGCGCAGGTCGCTGACGATCAGATCGAACGTAGGAATGGTGAAGCGTTCTTGTGCTTCCTGCACTGATCCGGCTTCGCTGACCTGGTACTGGTTGCGTTCCAGCAGGCGGCGCAAGGCGGAGCGGATGATTGTTTCGTCTTCGACGATCAAAATGTGCGGCATTGATTCGATACTCTCGACGGTCTCAGTTCACAGCGGACGTCGCTTCGACATGACGCGGTAAGGTCACCCGGATACGGGTGCCGCGTTGGCTTTGTACATCAGCCGGGCTGTCGATGGTGATTTGTCCATAATGCTCTTCAACGATGGAATAGACCAGTGCAAGGCCCAGACCGGTGCCTTCACCCGGATCCTTGGTGGTGAAGAAAGGTTCGAACAATCGGTCCATGATGCTCGACGGAATACCGCTGCCTTCGTCTTCGACGATCAGATCGACCGTGTGTTCGCCGGCTTCGCTCTTGACCCGTACCGCACTGTGCGGCGGCGAGGCGTCGCGGGCGTTGGAGAGCAGATTGATCAGCACCTGGGCAAGCCGTTGCGGGTCGCCTTCGACCCAATGATCGGGATCGCACAGGTTGTAGAACTGCACTTCGAAATTGCGCCGGTTCAGCGCCAGCAGGCCAATGGCGTCCTGCGCGACTTCGGCCAGACACACCGGTTCGTCGTTGTGCTGATGACTGCCGGCATGGGCGAAGCTCATCAGCGACTGGACGATGCGCGAGACGCGTTTGGTCTGCTCGAGAATCTGCCCGCTGATTTCCGTCAGCTCGCCGTCATCTTCACGCTCTTCGCGCAGGTTCTGCGCCAGGCAGGCGATGCCGGTGATCGGGTTGCCGATTTCGTGGGCTACCCCCGCTGCGAGTCGACCGATGCTGGCCAGCCGTTCGGAATGCACCAGTTTATCTTCGAGCATCTGCGTTTCGGTCAAATCTTCGACGAGTAACACCAGACCACTGTTACCCGGTGCCAACGGCTCGTCGATTGCCGCTTTGTGCAGGTTCAGCCAGCGGGTCTGACCATCGAGGGCCAGGTGCTGTTTGTGCAAATGCTCGTCGGGCAGGTTGATGAAACCTTGCAGCAATTCTTTCCACGGGTTGGCAATGGTGCTCAGGCGCGAACCGACCACTCGCTGCGCGGCGATGCCGGTCAGCTCTTCCATGGCCTTGTTCCACATCAGGATCTCTTGATCCTTGGCCAGCGAGCAAACGCCCATCGGCAGTTCCTGCAAGGTCTGGCGGTGGTAGCGGCGCAGGGCGTCGAGCTCGGCGGCAAGCCCTGTGAGGCGCGAGTGATAATCCTCGAGACGGCTTTCAATGAAGTGGATGTCTTCGGTGACATAGTTTTCGCCGCCCGCCTTGTAAGGCAGAAAGGTTTCCACCATGTCCTGCGCGACGCTCGGCCCCATCAGGCCGGACAGGTTGGCCTCGATGCGGTCGCGCAAACGGCGCAAGGCGTAAGGCCGGCGTTCATCGAAGGGCAGATACAAGTCGCGCAGCGCTTGCTCGACTTCTTTTTGCGCTGCCTTGGCGCCCAGCGGTTTGGCCAGTTGCGTGGCGAATTCCTGTGGCGAGGCTGCGTGCAGTTCACGGCGTTGCGGGCGGCGCACGTTATCCACCGCGCAGGCCTCGGCGGCGCTGGCTTCTTCCGGGCTGGCATTGGTGAACAGCGAGATCAGGGTGAACATCAACACGTTGGCGGCCAGCGAGGCGATGGCCGCCATGTGCCAACTGGTGTCGTCGAGCACGTAGATCATGTTCAGCAGCGGGATATAGAAACCCTGCAGATTGCCGACCAGCGGCAGCAACATGGTCACCACCCAGACCGTGATCCCCGCCAGCAGACCGGCAATGAAGCCGCGGCGGTTGGCGGTCGGCCAGTACAGCACCGACAACACCCCGGGCAGAAATTGCAGGGTCGCCACGAACGCGACGATGCCGAGATTGGCCAGATCCTGCTCGACGCCGAGCATCAGGTAGAAACCGAAACCGGCCATGATGATCGCCACGATCAGCGCCCGACGGGTCCATTTCAGCCAGCGGTAGATGTTGCCTTCGGCCGGCGGTTGATAGAGCGGCAGCACCAGGTGGTTCAGCGCCATGCCCGACAAGGCCAGGGTGGTGACGATGATCAGGCCACTGGCGGCGGACAGGCCACCGACGTAGGCGAGCAAGGCCAGCGGTTTGCTGTTGGCGGCAATGCCGATGCCGAGGGTGAAATATTCCGGGTCGGTGGTGGCGCCGAGTTTCAGGCCGGCCCAGAGAATCAGCGGTACGGCGAGACTCATCAACAGCAGAAACAACGGCAGGCCCCAACTGGCGCTGACCAGCGAGCGCGGGTTGAGGTTTTCCGTAAAGGTCATGTGATACATGTGCGGCATGACGATCGCCGAGGCGAAGAACACCAGCAACAGCGTGCGCCACGGGCCTTCCTGCAACGGCGTATGCAGGGCGGCGAGGGCGGTCTGGTTTTGCAGCAGCCACAGCTCGAGCTGTTGCGGCCCGTCGAACACCCCATACAGTGCATACAGGCCAACGCCGCCGAGGGCGACCAGTTTGATGATCGACTCAAAGGCAATCGCGAACACCAGCCCTTCGTGTTTCTCACGGGTGGCGATATGCCGGGAACCGAAGAAGATCGTGAACAGAATGATCAGCGCACAGAACGCCAGCGCCACGCGACTCTGCACGCGCTCGCCGGTGAGGATGCCGATCGAATCGGCCACGGCCTGAATCTGCAAGGCAAGCAATGGCAAGACGCCAATCAGCATGAAAATCGTGGTCAGCGCACCGGCCCAGGTGCTGCGAAAGCGGAAGGCAAACAGGTCGGCCAGCGACGACAGTTGATAGGTGCGGGTGATTTTCAGGATCGGATAAAGCAGCACCGGCGCCAGCAGAAACGCACCGGACACGCCGAGATAACTGGACAGAAAGCCGTAACCATATTGATAGGCCAGGCCCACCGTGCCGTAGAACGCCCAGGCACTGGCGTAAACCCCCAGCGACAAGGTGTAGGTCAACGGGTGGCGAATGATCGCGCGCGGGATCATGCCCCGTTCGCTGACCCAAGCCACGCCGAACAGCGCCGCCAGGTAGGCGGCGCTGACCAGGATCATCTGGGTCAGGCTAAAGCTCATCGGCATCTTTTTGGCTCTGCAGGATGAAGGTCACGACAATCAGGATCAGCCAGAGCAGATAAGGGCGATACCAGGCGCCCGTCGCGTCGATCCACCAATCCATGATGGCGGGGGAGAACAGGTAGATCCCGACGACCAGAAGCAGGACCAAGCGATAGATGTACATCCCGGCCTCTCTTTTTTATGCGCGTGCCCGAAAACGTGCGGCGATGGTAACGGATGGGCGCGCGACTGCAAGTGTCGTCATTGCAGTTGCGCTTCGGGCAGGGTCAGTGTGCGCGGGATCTTTTCGGCATCCCAGTGCGCGCTGCCCCAGGCCAGCAGTTCGCGCGGCGAGGCGTGCGCCAATTCAGCGCCGGGATTCTGCCCGAGCGCGCGCAACGCCCGCAGCAGCAACGGCGTGGCTTGATCGGCTTCAAGCGGCGGCGAGCGGTAGGACTTGCCGAGTTTGTTGCCGTCCGGCTGGGTGATCAACGGCAGGTGCAGATAGCGCGGCTGTTTCAGGCCGAGCAGTTCTTGCAGGTATAGCTGACGCGGCGTCGAATCTAGCAGGTCGGCGCCGCGCACAATATCGGTAATGCCTTGCCAGGCGTCATCGAGTACCACCGCGAGTTGATAAGCATAAAGACCATCGCGCCGACGGATGACAAAGTCGCCGACGTCGCGGCCCAGGTGCTGGCGGTATTCGCCCTGCACGCGATCAATGAAGTGGTATTCCAGCTCCGGCACGCGCAGGCGGATCGCGGCGTCGTGCTGTTCATGCCCGGCATTGCGGCAAAACCCCGGATAAATCCCGTGATAGGGCTCCAGTTGTTTGCGCGAGCAGGTGCAGGCGTAGGCCAGGCCATGTTTGAACAGGCTATCGAGCACTTCGGCATAAGCCGCGTGTCGATCGCTCTGACGCACCATCTCGCCATCCCATTCGAAGCCGTAACTTTCCAGCGCCTTGAGAATCGCCGCTTGCGCACCGGGCTCTTCGCGCGGCGGATCGAGATCTTCCATGCGCACCAGCCAGCGCCCACCGACGGCGCGGGCGTCGAGGTAAGACGCCAACGCAGCGACCAGCGAACCGAAGTGCAGGTGGCCACTGGGGGTGGGGGCGAAGCGGCCGATGTAGGCGGGGGATTTGGCAGTCATGGAGGCGATAAAGGCTATTCAGAATTTGAGCAGGTTACCTCTGTGGGAGCGAGCCTGCTCGCGAAAGCGCTGTGTCAGTCAATAATGAGCTGTCTGAAGGGACGCTTTCGCGAGCAGGCTCGGTCCCACAGAGGCAGAAGCAGGTTCCGCGGGCAAAACACAGAAACAAAAACGGAGCGTTCGCACGCTCCGTCTTTCGTTCAGGTCGAGATTACTTGCCGACCTGCTTTTCCTTGATTTCCGCCAGGGTCTTGCAGTCGATGCACAGATCCGCCGTCGGACGGGCTTCGAGGCGCTTGACGCCGATCTCGATGCCGCAGGACTCGCACCAGCCGTACTCTTCGTCTTCGATCAGTTGCAGGGTCTTGTCGATTTTCTTGATCAGCTTGCGCTCGCGGTCGCGGGCGCGCAGTTCGAGGGCGAACTCTTCTTCCTGGCTGGCACGGTCGGCCGGGTCAGGGAAGTTGGCCGCTTCGTCTTTCATGTGATCAACCGTACGGTCGACTTCCTGCATCAAGTCCAGTTTCCACTTGTTCAGGATCTTGGTGAAGTGCGCGCGCATCGGAGCGCCCATGTACTCTTCACCCGCCTTCGGAACATAAGGTTCGAAGCCGCTGATCGTCGCTTGCTGCTGTTGCTTTGCTTGGGTGGACATGAAATAGACCGCCTCTACTCTTGTAATCCATTGCGCAGGATTGCTCCATCACCGACACCTGCCGGCCCTGCGGCTGCAAGCGGGCGAACTTACCAGATCAAATCAGCCTGCGCTACTCCCGGATGTCGAGCCCCCGGCGGGTGGCGCTTGCAGATGTCTGACAAGCCGTGTCTGTGGGAAGGGAGACCTGTTCAATCACTGATTTTAGTCAATCCTGGAGCGTACGTTCAGATCGTTACAGTCCAGCGTTCTTGAGGCTGTGACCTTCACGGGTTCTCGCTCGTTCCGGCAGACAGGTAGAATCGTCTCTTTTTTCCGTCGAAGGCATTCCAATGGGCCCCTACAGTGCGCGCAGTCGTGCGATCGAACCGTTCCATGTGATGGCGCTGCTGGCGCGGGCCAATGAATTGCAGGCCGAGGGCCACGACGTGATCCATCTGGAAATCGGCGAGCCGGACTTCACCACTGCCGAGCCGATCATTCGCGCCGGCCAGGCCGCGTTGACTGCCGGCAAGACCCGTTACACCGCCGCCCGCGGCATTCCCGAACTGCGCGAGGCGATCGCCGGGTTCTACCAGTCGCGATACGGCCTGAACATCGACCCACGGCGGATTCTGATCACACCGGGCGGCTCCGGCGCGCTGTTGCTGGCCAGTGCCCTGTTGGTCGATCCGGGTAAACACTGGCTGCTCGCCGACCCGGGCTACCCGTGCAACCGGCACTTTCTGCGGCTGGTCGAAGGCGCGGCGCAACTGGTGCCGGTGGGGCCGGATGTGCGTTATCAACTGACCCCGGATCTCATTGATCGGCACTGGGACCACGACAGTGTCGGCGCTCTCGTCGCTTCGCCGGCCAACCCGACGGGCACTTTGCTGACCCGCGATGAACTGGCCGGGTTATCCACAGCGATCACGGCCAGGCACGGGCATCTGGTGGTGGACGAGATCTACCACGGCCTGACTTACGGCACCGATGCCGCCAGTGTGCTGGAAGTCGATGACAGCGCTTTTGTCCTCAACAGTTTTTCCAAGTATTTCGGCATGACCGGTTGGCGCCTGGGCTGGTTGGTGGCGCCAGAAGCGGCGGTCAGCGAACTGGAAAAACTCGCGCAGAACCTCTACATCAGTGCGCCGAGCATGGCGCAATACGCGGCGCTGGCCTGTTTCGAGCCGGCCACCATAGCGATTCTTGAAGAGCGCCGCGCCGAGTTTGCGCGCCGTCGCGACTTCCTCCTGCCGGCGCTGCGTGAACTCGGTTTCAACATCGCCGTCGAGCCGGAAGGCGCGTTTTATCTGTACGCCGATATCAGCCGTTTCGGCGGTGATGCCTTCGCATTCTGCCGACATTTCCTCGAAACCGAGCACGTTGCCTTTACGCCGGGACTGGATTTCGGTCGTTATCAGGCCAGCCATCACGTGCGCTTCGCTTACACACAAAACCTCGCACGATTACGGGAAGCCGTGGAACGCATTGCGCGCGGCTTGAAGAGCTGGCAAGGCTGATGCGCTTTTATCCTGCTCTGGAAGAAGCGCGGCTGATTCGCCGATATAAGCGTTTTCTCGCCGATATCGAGACCGTTAGCGGGGAGTTGCTGACCATTCACTGCCCTAACACCGGTTCGATGCTCAATTGCCAGGTCGAGGGCGGGCAGGTCTGGTTCAGTCGCTCAAATGACCCGAAACGCAAATTGCCCGGCACTTGGGAAATTGGCGAAACCCCGCAGGGCCGGCTATTTTGCGTCAACACCGCACGCGCCAACGGATTGGTCGAAGAAGCCTTGCAGGCCGGCGTGATCACCGAGTTGAACGGCTTTACCGCGTTGAAGCGTGAGGTTGCCTACGGACAGGAAAAAAGCCGCATCGACTTCCGCCTCGAATACCCCAGCGGCCCGGCGTATGTCGAAGTCAAAAGCGTCACCTTGGGCTTCGACGGCACGGCGGTGGCGGCGTTTCCCGATGCGGTGACCCAGCGTGGCGCCAAACACCTGCGTGAGCTTGCGCATCTGGCGCGCGACGGCATTCGGGCGGTGCAGTTGTACTGCGTGAACCTTACCGGCATCGATGCCGTGCGCCCGGCCGAGGAAATCGATTGGGCTTACGCCGAGGCGCTGCGTGAAGCGGTCGCCTGTGGTGTTGAGGTGTTGGCCTACGGAGTGCGCCTGGACCACGAAGAAATGGTCATTGATCGCCGACTCGATGTGCGGCTAAACGGTTAAACGTCGATCCAAACGCCTTGTGTATCTTCCCGGCATTCAATTGCCGTGAGCGACTGCCCGGCGCAGGGGCCGGCGACGCATTCGCCGTTCTCGATCAGAAACAGTGCGCCATGGGTGGCGCACTGGATCAGGCTGTTGCTCGGGTCGAGAAACTGGTCGGGCTGCCATTCCAGCCCGACACCCCGGTGCGGGCAGCGATTGAAATAGACAAAGACTTGGCCACCTCGACGCACGGCAAACAGCTTTTTGCCTTCGATTTCGAAACCGCGACTGCCGGCTTCGGCCAGATCGCTGCCGGCGCAGAGAAACTTCATGGCTATCCTCTAATGTCCGCTCGTGTCGGGATATGTCCGAGCTTGACGTTCAAATGCAAACAATTATCAAATGGCGACCTTCTCCCACTGGGAGTCTGGCCGTTGCCGAGGATACTTGGCTCGCTGCGCCGATGCCCGGGAAACCTTGTTCAAGGAAGCTTTGTATGCGTCTGAAAACCCGCGTTGTCGTGCTGTGCGTCGGTCTTTTTCTCAGCCATCAGACGATCGCGGCGGATTTACCGCAACGCTGGGTCAGCGCCGGCGGTGCGCTGTCGGAATGGGTCAGCGCGTTGGGCGGCGAGTCGAAGCTGGTCGGGGTCGACACCACCAGCCAACATCCCGAATCGTTGCAGGCGCTGCCGAGTATCGGTTATCAGCGCAGCCTGTCGGCCGAAGGCATCTTGAGCCTGCGCCCGGACATTCTGATAGGTACTGAAGAAATGGGACCGCCGCCGGTTCTGGCGCAAGTCAAAGCGGCCAAGGTCAAGGTCGAGTTGTTCTCGGCGCAGCCGGATCTGCCGACGCTGGAAAAGAATGTCACCCATCTGGGCCATTTGCTCGGCGCACAAAACCAGGCGGCGCAGCTACTGCAGAGTTATCAACAGCAACTCCAGGCTCAGACAGTGCGCGTTGCCCAAGTGCAGACCACGCAGAAAGCCCCCGGCGTGTTGCTGTTGCTCGGGCATGCCGGCGGCAAGCCGTTGATCGCCGGCAAGGACACCGCCGCCGATTGGTTGCTGCAACAAGCCGGCGGGCACAACCTTGCGACGCATACCGGCTACAAACCGTTTTCTGTCGAATCCCTCGCCAGCCTCGATCCCGAAGTGCTGGTGTTCGCTGACCGAGCGTTGACGGGCGAGGCGGCAAAAGCCGCGTTGTTCAAGGAAAATCCGATCCTCAATTCCAGCCGCGCGGCCAAGAGCGGGCGGGTGATGGAGCTGGATCCGACGCTGCTGGTTGGCGGCCTCGGGCCACGGTTGCCGGCTGCTTTGCAAACCCTGACGGACGGCTTCTACCCGGCCAAGGGCGGCCAATGACCACACTGGTCAAACCCCGCGGCTTGTTTATCGGCCTGACATTGCTGTGTCTGCTGGCGATCTGGCTGTCGCTGGCATTGGGGCCGGTGAGCCTGCCGTTGTTCGATACCCTGCGCGCGGCGCTGCGTCTGATCGGCGTGCCGCTGGCGCCGCAAGGATTGGAGCAGGCCGAGCTGATTCTCGGCCAGATCCGCCTGCCGCGAACCTTGCTCGGCTTGGCGGTCGGCGGCGTGCTGGCGCTGTCGGGGGTGGCAATGCAGGGCTTGTTTCGTAATCCGCTGGCCGATCCGGGGCTGGTCGGGGTGTCCAGTGGCGCGGCGCTTGGCGCGGCGATTGCGATTGTCGGCGGTTCGTTATTCGGCGGCCTGCCGGAGTGGTTCGGGCCGTATCTGTTGTCGGTGTGTGCGTTTCTTGGCGGGCTCGGGGTGACGGCGTTGGTCTACCGGCTGGGCCGGCGCAACGGTCAGACGCATGTGGCGACCATGTTGCTGGCCGGTATCGCGCTGACGGCGCTGGCCAGTTCGGCGGTCGGTCTGTTCACTTACCTGGCCGATGACGCCACGCTGCGCACCCTGACCTTCTGGAACCTGGGCAGCCTCAACGGCGCCAGTTACGCGCGGCTTTGGCCACTGCTGATCATCACCATCGGCGTGGCGCTGTGGCTGCCGCGTCGGGCCAAGGCATTGAATGCCTTGTTGCTCGGTGAATCCGAGGCCGGTCATCTGGGCATCGATGTCGAACGGCTCAAGCGCGAACTGGTGTTCTGCACCGCGCTGGGCGTTGGCGCGGCGGTTGCGGCGGCGGGCATGATCGGTTTTGTCGGGCTGGTGGTGCCGCATCTGGTGCGCCTGCTGGCCGGCCCGGATCACAAAGTTCTGTTGCCAGCCTCGGTGCTGGCCGGTGCGAGCCTGTTATTGCTCGCCGATCTGGTGGCGCGTCTGGCGCTGGTGCCGGCGGAGTTGCCGATCGGCATTGTTACTGCGTTTATCGGCGCGCCGTTCTTTCTTTATCTGCTGCTGCGAGGGCGTGCCTGATGCTGTCTGCGCGCGATCTGCATGTCCGCCGTGGCCGCAAAGCTGTGCTTAGTGGAGTCACGCTCAGGCTCGAACCCGGTCAAGTGCTTGGCGTGCTGGGACCGAACGGCGCCGGCAAAAGCACTTTGCTTGGCGCATTGTGTGGTGAGTTGCCCGCCAGTGACGGCAATGTCTCGCTCGAAGGTCAGGCGTTGAGCCACTGGAGCGGAACGCAGCGGGCACAACGACTGGCGGTGTTGCCGCAGGTTTCGACGCTGGACTTTGCCTTCGCCGTGGAAGAGGTCGTCGGCATGGGCCGTTTGCCGTACCAGACCGGGCGCGTACGTGATGACGAAATCGTCGCGGCAGCGCTGGTCGCCGCCGATGCCGGGCACCTGAGTGGGCGCAGCTATCTGGCGTTGTCAGGTGGCGAGCGTCAGCGCGTGCATCTGGCGCGGGTGCTGGCGCAACTCTGGCCGGGTCAGGCCGGGCAAACCTTGTTGCTCGACGAACCGACATCGATGCTCGATCCGCTGCATCAGCACACCACCTTGCAGGCGGTGCGCGAGTTCGCCGATCGCGGCGCGGCGGTACTGGTGATCCTGCATGATCTGAATCTGGCGGCGCGTTATTGCGATCGCGTGCTGTTGCTGGAGGAGGGGCGCCCGGTTGCGCTGGATACTCCGCAGCAGGTGCTGCGCCCGGATACGCTCAAAGCAGTGTTCGGCCTGGAGGTATTGGTGCAGCCGCACCCGGAGCGTGGGCATCCGCTGATCATCGCCCGCTGATCAATCATCGAGGTGTCGCATGCGTGGATTGTGGTTGTTGGCGCTGGTGTTGCTCGCGGGGTGTCAGCACGTGGCGGTTCCGCCGGTGGGCGCTGATATCCGCGATCTGCGCAGCGGCGAGGTACTTACGGCGCAGCAATTGCTGACGCGTCTGGCTGAGCCTGAGCGTTTGATCATCGGTGAGCAGCACGACAATGCCGATCACCATGCCGCACAGTTGTGGCTGTTGCAGGCGCTCGGCGAGCAACGGGCTCAAGGCAGTCTGCTGCTGGAAATGCTCACGCCGGATCAACAAGCGAAAGTCGATGCGGCGCGCCAGTCGAAATCCGTTCCGGCAGACCTGCCCGCGGCATTGGCCTGGCAAGAGGGCTGGGACTGGAATCTTTACGGGCCGATCGTGCGCTTCGCCCTGACGCAACCGTATCCGTTGCTGGCGGCCAATCTCGATGACAGCGAAATCCGCGCGTTTTACCGCAATCCACCGGCTCTGAACGGTGCGCGCAGCAATGCGCTTTCGGTTAAAAAAACTTTGCTTGGGCAAGTCAGTGAATCCCACTGCGGCCTGCTGCCCGAATCACAGATGCCGGCAATGCTGGCGATTCAGCAACAGCGTGATCGGCGAATGGCCGAACGCATGCTGGCGGCGCCGATGCCTTCGATTCTGCTGGCCGGTGCCTGGCATGCGCGAAAGGATGTCGGCGTGCCGCTGCATCTGCTCGATCTGGGCGCAACCAGGGCGCCGACCGTATTGATGCTGGCCGAGCAGGGCGATGTGGTAACGGCGGCGATGGCCGATTACGTCTGGTACACGCCTGCCACGCCGAAGCCGGATTACTGCGAACAGATGCGACAACAGTTCGCCAAATGACTTTTCCACAGGCAAAAAAAAGACCCGGTAAAAAACCGGGTCAAATAACCGTGATTAGCCTGATGAGGAGATAATCTGAGAGTCCGAACCAAGGGCTTTTCAGAATATCGACTGATCTCGCGACCAGTTGTGATAATCATAGCGATTCTCATTACCGCGTCAACCGCTGATTTTGCAAATCTGTAATTTAGTTTTTCGAATGATCTCGAGGCCACGCAAACTAAGGGGTTTGCGCTAGATACGATGCGTCGTCAAATGCGTAATCTGCCGATTCAACTGGCCGATGCGTCGAGCCATGCCCTCAATCAGGCTGTGGGCGATCTTCGGATTGCTGCGGGTCATGCTCAAAAACTGATCACCGGGAATCAACATCACCGTGCTCGGCTCTGACGTGACTACCGTGGCGTTGCGCGGCTCGCCGGTGAACAACGCCAGGGCGCCGAAAATCTCGTCCCTCGGCACGTCGCCGACCTTGTGCCCATCAACAAAAGCCTCGGCATGCCCATCGATAATCACGAAGACATGATCCGCTGCATCGCCCTGTTGAATCAGCACGGCGCCCGCCTCAACGCGTTTGAAGCCGTTGGTGCTGCGAAACTCCCGGGGTTTCAACTCGGCCACGGCATGGGCGAGCAGCGCCATTTGCCCGAGCAGATAGCTCAGCAACTGCTCCGATCGATCAGGATCGGCATACAAATGCTGCAAAACCTCAGCGCGCCCATAGGGCACCAGGCGCACAGCGCTGTCGCTGCAAATGCGGCAGTCGCTCCATTGCTCGCCACGTTGCAGGCCGAGCAGATCACCTTCCTGCCAGTAGAACAGCGCACGGCCCGCGATGCAGCCATGTACCACGCCCTCGCTCAGCAGAAACAACTGATCGCTCGGCACCTGTGCAAACAGATCGTCCGTTGCCTCCAGCTCGATGACCGACGCGCATGGCGACAAATCCTGCAGCCATTGCCCGGGAAGATTCTGCAAGCGATTGATCAATGCGTCGGCGTGGGCCGATTGTTCCCCCAGTAAATACATGGCGTCAGCGCCTGTTCAGTTCTTGTGACGCGCGGAAATGGCCTCGAGCTGTTTGTTCAAGGCGTCCTTGCGCTCGGCGGGGATATCGTTCCAGTGCACGTCCATCAACGCGCCCTCGATCGCATACAACAACACCTTCGATGCGCGAAACCCCCGAGTACGCACGGCCCGGTAGGCGTCCACTGCACCGAGGCGACGCAAGTCCGAGGCGCTGTGGATGCCCACGGCATGCAGCCATTGCGCCGATGTCTTGCCAAGATTTTTCAGGTGTTGCAGTTCATCATTCATCAAGCCTCCTTGCGACGGCCGAATGGTGCGTGGGCGAGCTTCTCAGCAGTGTAGCCATCAGTAGGAAAAGCGTGATTGTTTGGTCGGATTCGACGCAAAAGCTTCTAAGAAAGGGGGGAAAAGGCCTGCGAACGCAGAAGGAAGCGAGTTAGGCGGTTAACAATGTGGGAGCGAGCCTGCTCGCGAAGAGGGCGTATCAGACACAATCGATACCCACTGACACTACGCCTTCGCGAGCAGGCTCGCTCCCACAGGGGAAAGGCGTGGTGTCAGGAAGATCTCCAGGTTTCAGCGGGTGCGATAGCGCAGCCGCGTGCCGAAATTCATCGACATCAGAATCTCGTCAGCACTCAGCTCCGGCGGAAAGTACGCCCCGGAAATCTGCGCATGGGCCAGGCTGGCGCCTTCGAGCGATGCCTTGCGGAAGTCGATGCCGCGCAGATCGGCGGAGCGGAAGTACGCATCGCGGAAATCCACGTTATCGGCATTCAGTTCACGCAGATCGAGACCACGGAAATCGCCGCCGACCATGTCGATCGGGCCATCCTGTGGGCGTTCCTTGTTGAAGCCTGCGATGTCATCTTTGTGCAGCAGGGCGTAAAGCGGAGTGTCGAGCAGTTTTGGCTGGCTCATGTCAGATCACCTGTTGGTTTTATGACGCCAGTATAGTGCCACTATTTGCCGGCCGTGAAGCGAGCGAGGGCTTCACGGCCGAAATAGTTTTTTACAGACCCGGCAGGCGCTGACGGATCTGCGCGACCACGGTGTCCAGCGTGCCGGATTCATTGGTCTGCACGCGTTTGCTACGGAGGATTTCTTCCGGCGTCAGCGCTTCGCGATTCGCCTGCTGCGCTTCGATCACGGCGAGGGTGGCATCGGAAGGATCCTTCTGATCGGCCTGACGTATCGCCAGCCAGCTCTCGATCACGGCTTGCGGGGCGTTGCAGTCGAGGATCAGGAACGGCGTGCCGGTGGCTTCGGCAATCTTCGCCGCGTTGTCGCGCTGCTCGCGTTTGAGGTAAGTCGCGTCGATCACCACCGGGAAGCCGGCGTGCAGGATCACCTCGGCGATTTCATGCAGGCGCGCGTAGGTCGCGGTGTTGGCATCGGCGCTGTAAATGCCGGCCTGCACATCGTTGGCAACGGTCTGCTCACCGAACAGGCGCTTGCGCTCGACATCGGAACGCAGGCGAATCGCGCCCAGCGCTTCGACCAGGCGCATGGCCACATGACTCTTGCCGACGGCGGAAACACCGTGGGTAATGGCCATGAAGCGCGAAGGAATGGTGCTGTAGCTTTCCGCCAGGTTGGCGTAGTTGCGGTACTGGCGCAGGGTGGTGGCGCGCTGCACTGCAGTCGCATCTGCCGGCATGCTGAACAGCGCAACTTTGGCCCGCACCAGCGCGCGGTAGGCTTTATAGAAGTTCAGCACTTCCAGGCCCTGATAGTCGCCGGTCAGTTCCAAGTACTGGCTGATGAGGCGACGCGCGAGCGATTTCAGGCCACGGTCTTCCAGGTCCATGGCGAGGAAACCGGTGTCGGCCCAGACGTCAGTGAAACGGAACGGCTCGTTGAACTCGATGCAGTCGAAGATCACCACATTGCCGTCGATGACCGTGGCGTTGCCCAGATGGATGTCGCCGTGGCACTCGCGGGTGAAGCCTTGGGCCTTGCGCGCGGCGAACAACGGCTTGAGGCGTTCGAAGCTGCTCTCGGCCCAGGCTTTGAGTGCCTCGAGTTGCAGCAAATCGTTCTTGTCGCTGAGGAATGGCAGAATCTGCTCGAAGTTTTGCGAAACTGGCGCCATCACGCTGTCCGGAGTGCCAGCGTCGTGTTCGGCCGGGACTTTCGGTGCATTGATATGGAAATGCGCGATCTGCTCGGCCAGCGCATCGATGTGCTGAGTGGTCAGCTCGCCATTGGCTTGCAGCGTGCTGAGCAAGCCGCTCTGCGGGAACTGGCGCATTTTCAGCACGTATTCGATAGCCGGGCCGTCGCCGCCCAATTGCGGTGCCTCGATGCTGCCGGTGATTGGCAACACGTCCAGATACAAATCAGCGGTCAGACGCTGGTTCAGACGCAGCTCTTCAGCGCAGAAATGCGCACGTGCGTCGAGGCTGGTGAAGTCGAGGAAGCCGAAATTCACCGGCTTCTTCACTTTATAGGCAAAGGGGCCGGTGAGAATCACCCACGAAATGTGGGTTTCGATGACCTGAAACCCTTCGACGGGATGCGGGTAGAGGGCCGGGTTTTGCAGGGCAGCGATCAGGGACTGGCTCACGGGCGATCCTTCAGAGACGGGGGAATTCGAGGCGGCCATTATGGCTGCTTGCCCGCCTGACGCAAACCTCCGCGCGTGCCTGTTGACGATCGATAAAGTGCGTATAATCCGCCGCCATGACTCGATCCCGATCCCCCCGTACCAAGAAAAAACCACCAGCCAAGGGCCTCAGCCCATGGTTGAGCTGGGCCATTAAACTCAGCCTGGTCGGCCTTGTAGTGCTGGCCGGCTTCGCCGTTTACCTCGATGCCGTGGTGCAGGAGAAGTTCTCCGGCAAGCGCTGGACCATCCCGGCCAAGGTGTACGCGCGCCCGCTCGAGCTGTTCGTCGGACAGAAGCTCAGCAAGGACGATTTCCTCACCGAACTCGATGCCCTCGGCTATCGCCGCGAAGCCGTGAGCAACGGCCCCGGCGCCGCAGCCGTCAGCGGCAATACGGTTGACCTGAACACCCGTGGCTTCCAGTTCTATGAAGGTCTGGAAAAGCCGCAGCCAGTGCGCGTGCGCTTCTCCGGCGATTACGTCGCCGAACTCTCCGCGACCAACGGCTCGAAGCTGTCGGTGGTGCGCCTCGAGCCGCTGATGATCGGCGGCATTTACCCGAAAAATCTTGAAGACCGCATCCTGATCAAACTTGATCAGGTGCCGCCTTACCTGCTCGAAACCCTGATCGCTGTGGAAGACCGCGACTTCTACAGCCACTGGGGCGTGTCGCCGAAATCGATCGCCCGCGCCGTGTGGATCAACACCTCCGGCGGCAAGATGACCCAGGGCGGCAGTACGCTGACCCAGCAGTTGGTGAAGAACTTCTACCTGACCAGCGAACGCAGCCTGACCCGCAAGCTCACCGAAGCGATGATGGCGTTGCTGCTCGAGCTGCACTACGACAAGAAGGAAATCCTTGAGGCCTACCTCAACGAAGTCTTTGTCGGCCAGGACGGTCAGCGTGCGGTGCACGGTTTCGGTCTGGCCAGCCAGTTCTTCTTCGGCCAGCCATTGTCCGAGCTGAAACTGCATCAGGTGGCGATGCTGGTCGGCATGGTCAAGGGGCCGTCCTACTACAACCCGCGCCGCAACCCCGAGCGCGCGCTGGAGCGGCGCAACCTGGTGCTCGATGTGCTTGAGCAGCAAGGCGTGGCCACCGCCGAACAGGTCGAAGCAGCGAAGAAAATGCCGCTCGGTGTGACGACTCGCGGCAAGCTCGCCGACAGCTCGTTCCCGGGCTTTATCGACCTGGTCAAACGTCAGTTGCGCGAAGATTACCGCGACGAAGACTTGACCGAAGAAGGCCTGCGCATCTTCACCAGTTTCGACCCGATTCTGCAGATGAAAGCCGAAGCCTCGGTCAACGACACGTTCAAGCGTCTGGCCGGGCGCAAGGGCGCGGATGACGTCGAAGCGGCGATGGTCGTGACCAACCCGGAAACCGGCGAAGTCCAGGCGATGATTGGCAGTCGTCAGGCCAGCTACGCCGGGTTCAACCGTGCCCTGGATGCGGTGCGCCCGATTGGTTCTTTGATCAAACCGGCGGTGTACCTGACCGCGCTCGAGAAGCCGAGCCAGTACACGCTGACCAGTTGGCTGTCGGACGATCCGCTGTCGGTCAAGGGCGCCAACGGTCAGGTGTGGAAGCCGCAGAACTACGATCGTCGCTCCCACGGTACGGTTTTCCTCTACCAGGGCCTGGCGCATTCCTACAACCTGTCGACCTCGCGTCTGGGCCTGGAAGTCGGTGTGCCGAATGTGCTCAAGACCGTGGGGCGCCTGGGCGTTACCCGCGAATTCCCGGCGTTCCCGTCGATGCTGCTGGGCGCTGGCGGCATGACGCCGATCGAAGTGGCGACCATGTACCAGACGCTGGCCAACGGCGGCTTCAATACGCCGATGCGCGGCATTCGCAGCGTATTGACCGCCGAGGGCGAGCCGCTCAAGCGCTATCCGTTCCAGATCGAACAGCGTTTCGACCCGGCCTCGATCTACCTGATCCAGAACGCCATGCAGCGGGTGATGCGTGAAGGTACCGGCAGTTCGGTTTATAACGTGCTGCCCAAGACCCTGACACTGGCGGGCAAGACCGGTACCAGTAACGATTCGCGCGACAGCTGGTTTGCCGGTTTCAGTCAGGATCTGCTGGCGGTGGTCTGGCTCGGCCGCGACGACAACGGCAAGACGCCGTTCACCGGCGCCACCGGTGCGTTGCAGGTCTGGACCAGTTTCATGCGCAAGGCCGATCCGCTGCCGCTGGACATGCCGCAGCCGGACAACGTCGTGCAGGCCTGGGTCGATTCGCGCACCGGCCAGGGTTCGGATGCCAACTGCCCCGGCGCGGTACAGATGCCGTATATTCGCGGCAGCGAACCGCCACCCGGCGCCGCGTGTGCAAGCGAAACACCTGCCTCGCCGGAATCGGTGATGGACTGGGTCAAGGGCTGGATGAATTAAGCAAAGAGGGTTTCAAGTGAACAAGTGGTTGATTCCAGCGGTGACCGCCGTGGCTTTGCTCAGCGGCTGCTCCACCGTACAGCGTGGTTCGATTCCCGTGGTGGATTCGGGCACGGCCGTGTCCAACAGCGAACGCATCGGCGCCAATGGCGGTTTCCGCCAGACCACGGTCAAGCGCCCGGCGCAGGGCCAGACTCAGGCGATTCCGCAAGGCGATACCGGCGTAGTGGTGATGGTGCCGGGCGGCGGTGCGGCGGTGTCGACACCGATCAGCTCTTCGCCAATCGTCCCGGGCCCGGCATCCGGCGGCATCACGTCGGGGCCTTACAACCCATCGTCGGTTGAGTCGGCACCGATCAACTCCGGCAGCTACAGCATGCCATCGACGCCGAGTGGCATTCCTTCGGCCAGCAGTGGCGGCGGTCTTTCGGCGGATGAGCAACTGGACGGCCCGGTACTCGCCTTGCTGACCACTGCGCAACAGCAGCAGGCCGGCGGCGACCTCAACGGTGCCTCTTCCAGCCTGGAGCGGGCGCAACGTGTCGCCCCCCGTGAGCCACAAGTGCTTTACCGTCTGGCGCAGGTGCGCATGGCCCAGGGCGATGCGCCGCAAGCCGAGCAATTTGCCCGTCGTGCGCTGACCATGGCCAACGGTCGTCCGGACCTGCAAGCCAGCCTGTGGGAAATCATCGCTCAGTCCCGTGAGAAACAAGGCGATTCCGCCGGTGCTGCGCTGGCCCGTCAGAAGGCCAAGGTTTCCCTGTGATGGACGTGCGTTTCCCGAAAATCGCCGATCAGCTGTTGTTGATCGAACGCGAGCTGCGCACACAGGGCTGGTGGGATGAGGTTGAGCCGTCCGCCGAAGCGCTAAGCAGTGTCGAGCCGTTTTCGGTCGACACGCTGGACTTCGAGCAATGGCTGCAATGGATCTTCCTGCCGCGCATGAAGATGATCCTCGAACAGGATCTGCCCTTGCCGAACGCCTCGGGTATTCAGGAAATGGCGGAAATGGTCTTCGCCCAGCGCAACCTTGGCGGCAAGGATCGTCAGTTGCAGGTACTGCTCAAAGAGTTCGACCTGCTGATCACTGCATCCCGCTGAGCGCGGTTGTGTAGGAGCTGCCGAAGGCTGCGATCTTTTGATTTTGCTGTTGAAGAGCAAGATCAAAAGTCGCAGCCTCGTTGCACTCGTCAGCTCCTAAACAGCTCTCACACAGATCCGGCAGCGTGCCTACGAGCAGTTCTCGGCAATCTGCTTCTGCGCTTCGACGATGCGTTCCTGACGCTGTGTATCGTCGAGCCTGCGCACATCCCCCTCGACCTCCTCACGCAAACGCGGATTGTTCTGCAGTTGCGCCAGGTTTGTGCGCGCCTGCTCGCAAAACGCCTTGAGCTGCGCCTGCTGCTCGGCGACCTGTTTCTTCACCTTGGCATCAATGGCTTTCTGATCGCCAAGTACGCCGCCGCCCGGCATCGGCGCCGCTTTCGGAGTGGGCGAGGAGGGCCTCTGCAGGGTCGTGGACGGTTGGCCCTGCGGCGGCTGTGCATCGAAATGCGTGACACCTTGGGCATCGACCCATTTGTAGATTTGAGCGGCCGAGCACCATGGGCTGAGGCCAATCAGTAGAGTGAGGAGGAGCGTTCGCATGCTGATTCCTTGGCAAAAATGCGCAATTGACGCTAACAGAGTAGCGCTTTTCAGGTTTTTTCTTGCGTTCTCATGTGCTTACCCACAATTAACCACACAGACGACTTGACTTGCAGAGGGCGAAACAGAAGAATCCAAAGTCCGCTGTAGAGGGACTGCCAGAAGCAGACCCACTCGGTAGATCATGAGGCGCACATCCGCGCCGACCTGTTACACCCGCAACGCGTTACCTCGCGCTGGGTGGGAAAGGCCCGCAACACTTGGGACGATCCCAATACTTGCTCAGTCAGTGCTGACGTAGTCGGCGACCACCGTCGCTCATGCTCTGCCGAGAAGTAAACCTATTAAGACCCGCCCCTTTTTTGTGGACGGTATTCTGGCGTTTTAGAGGTGAACAACGTGGAGCTTTTATCTGGCGGTGAGATGCTCGTCCGCTTTTTGCGTGACGAAGGCGTCAAATATATCTACGGGTACCCGGGTGGTGCTCTCCTGCATGTTTACGATGCCCTGTTCAAAGAACCGGAAGTGACCCACATCCTGGTTCGTCACGAACAAGCGGCGACCCATATGGCTGACGGCTACGCCCGTGCCACCGGTAAAGCCGGCGTGGTATTGGTGACTTCCGGTCCAGGCGCCACAAACGCCATCACCGGTATCGCCACCGCCTATATGGACTCGATTCCGATGGTGATCATTTCCGGTCAGGTGCCAAGCACCATGGTCGGCACCGACGCGTTCCAGGAAACCGACATGATCGGTATCTCCCGGCCGATCGTGAAGCACAGCTTCATGATCAAGCACGCTTCGGAAATCCCGGAAGTCATGAAGAAGGCCTTCTACCTGGCGCAATCCGGTCGTCCGGGCCCGGTCGTTGTCGACATCCCGAAAGACATGACCAACCCGGCCGAAAAGTTCGAATACGTTTTTCCGAAAAAAGCCAAGCTGCGCTCCTACAGCCCGGCCGTTCGCGGTCACTCCGGGCAGATCCGCAAAGCAGCCGAAATGTTGTTGGCGGCCAAGCGCCCGGTGCTGTACTCCGGCGGCGGCGTGATTCTCGGCAATGGCTCCGCGCAACTGACCGAACTGGCGAAAATGCTCAACCTGCCGGTGACCAACACGTTGATGGGTCTGGGCGCTTTCCCAGGCACTGACCGTCAGTTCATCGGCATGCTGGGTATGCACGGCAGCTACACCGCCAACCTGGCGATGCACCATGCCGACGTGATCCTCGCAGTGGGCGCACGCTTCGACGATCGCGTGATCAACGGCCCGGCGAAATTCTGCCCGAACGCCAAGATCATCCATATCGACATCGACCCGGCGTCGATTTCCAAGACCATCAAGGCCGACGTGCCGATCGTGGGTCCGGTCGAGAGCGTCCTGACCGAAATGGTCGCGATTCTCAAGGAAATCGGCGAGACCCCGAACAAGGAGTCCGTAGCCAGCTGGTGGAAGCAGGTGGATGAATGGCGCGGTGATCGCGGCCTGTTCCCTTATGAAAAGGGCGACGGCAGCCAGATCAAGCCGCAGACCGTGATCGAAACCCTCTGCGAAGTGACCAAGGGCGACGCCTTTGTGACCTCCGACGTGGGTCAGCACCAGATGTTTGCCGCGCAGTACTACACGTTCAACAAGCCGAACCGCTGGATCAACTCCGGTGGCCTGGGCACGATGGGCTTCGGTCTGCCAGCCGCGATGGGCATCAAACTGAGCTTCCCGGACGACGACGTTGCCTGCGTCACCGGCGAAGGCAGTATCCAGATGAACATCCAGGAGCTGTCGACCTGCCTGCAATACGGCTTGCCGGTGAAGATCGTCATCCTCAACAACGGTGTGCTGGGCATGGTTCGACAGTGGCAGGACATGAGCTACGGCAGCCGTCACTCGCACTCCTACATGGAATCGCTGCCCGACTTCATCAAGCTGGCTGAAGCCTACGGCCACGTTGGCGTACGCATCACCGAATCGAAAGATTTGAAGTCGAAGATGGCCGAAGCGTTTGCCATGAAGGATCGCCTGGTGATCATCGATGTTGCGGTCGACACCAGCGAGCACGTCTACCCGATGCAGATCAAAGACGGCTCCATGCGCGATATGTGGCTGAGCAAGACGGAGCGTACTTAATCATGCGGCACATTATTTCCCTGCTTCTGGAAAACGAACCCGGCGCTCTGTCTCGCGTAGTCGGCCTGTTCTCGCAGCGCAACTACAACATCGAAAGCCTGACCGTGGCCCCGACCGAAGACCCGACCCTGTCGCGTCTGACGCTGACCACCGTGGGCCACGACGAAGTGATCGAGCAGATCACCAAAAACCTGAACAAGCTGATCGAAGTGGTCAAGCTGGTGGACCTGTCGGAAAGCGCTCACATCGAGCGTGAACTGATGCTGGTCAAGGTCAAGGCCACTGGCGCCCAGCGCGCCGAGATCAAACGCACCACCGATATCTACCGTGGACAGATCGTGGATGTCAGCGCCAGCGTGTATACCGTTCAGTTGACCGGTACCAGCGACAAGCTCGACAGCTTCATTCAGTCCATCGGCACCGCATCGATTCTGGAAACCGTCCGCAGCGGCGTGACCGGTATTGCTCGCGGCGACAAAGTACTCAGCATCTAAACCAAATTAGCGCATGGCCTGAACGGCCGGATATAAGGGGAAATTCATGAAAGTTTTCTACGATAAAGACTGCGACCTGTCGATCATCCAGGGCAAGAAAGTTGCCATCATCGGTTACGGCTCCCAGGGCCACGCTCAAGCGTGCAACCTGAAAGACTCCGGTGTCGACGTTACCGTCGGTCTGCGTAAAGGTTCGGCCACCGTTGCCAAAGCCGAAGCTCACGGCCTGAAAGTGACCGACGTTGCTTCCGCTGTTGCCGCTGCCGACCTGGTCATGATCCTGACCCCGGACGAGTTCCAGTCCTCGCTGTACAAGAACGAAATCGAGCCGAACATCAAGAAAGGCGCCACCCTGGCCTTCTCCCACGGCTTTGCGATTCACTACAACCAGGTTGTTCCGCGTGCCGACCTCGACGTGATCATGATCGCGCCGAAAGCCCCGGGCCACACCGTGCGTTCCGAGTTCGTCAAAGGCGGCGGTATCCCTGACCTGATCGCGATCTACCAGGACGCCTCGGGCAACGCCAAGAACGTTGCGCTGTCCTACGCCGCTGGCGTCGGTGGCGGTCGTACCGGCATCATCGAAACCACCTTCAAGGACGAGACCGAAACCGACCTGTTCGGCGAACAAGCCGTTCTGTGCGGCGGTACCGTTGAACTGGTAAAAGCCGGTTTCGAAACTCTGGTTGAAGCTGGCTACGCGCCGGAAATGGCCTACTTCGAGTGCCTGCACGAACTGAAGCTGATCGTTGACCTCATGTACGAAGGCGGTATCGCCAACATGAACTACTCGATCTCCAACAACGCCGAGTACGGCGAGTACGTGACTGGCCCGGAAGTGATCAACGCCGAATCCCGTCAGGCCATGCGCAACGCCCTGAAACGTATTCAGGACGGCGAATACGCCAAAATGTTCATCAGCGAAGGCGCAACCGGCTACCCTTCGATGACCGCCAAGCGTCGTAACAACGCCGCTCACGGTATCGAAATCATCGGCGAGCAACTGCGCTCCATGATGCCGTGGATCGGTGCCAACAAGATCGTCGACAAAGCCAAGAACTGAGTCGTCGTCCCTTGTACGAAAAACGCGGCCTCGGCCGCGTTTTTTCGTTTGGGCCGGTGCTTCTGGTATAAAGCTGCATCGTTTGTGGCCGAACTGTCGTCCTCAAGCTTCTGTCGAATTTTTTCCAAACCGTTGCAAGGTAATGTCCATGAGCGAACGTCCCGAAGAGCCGAACAAGGCTTCCGACGCCGAAAGCCTGCTGCCCATCGATGAACATATCGAAGAAGGGCACGACGCTGAAGGTCGTAAAGTCCGGCATCGTGGTATCTATCTGCTGCCGAACCTGTTCACCACTGCCAACCTGTTCGCAGGCTTTTATTCCATCATCAACTCGATGAGCGCCCAGGCCGCATTGAGCGCCGGCGACTCGGTGAATGCGAGCAAGTACTTCGCCTTCGCCGCGATCGCGATCTTCGTCGCGATGGTGCTCGACGGCCTCGATGGTCGCGTGGCGCGCATGACCAATACGCAAAGTGCCTTCGGCGCCGAGTACGACTCGCTGTCGGACATGGTCGCGTTCGGTGTCGCGCCGGCGTTGTTGGCCTTCGGTTGGGCATTGGGCGACATGGGCAAGGTCGGCTGGATGGTCGCCTTCATTTATGTCGCGGGTGCGGCATTGCGTCTGGCGCGTTTCAACACCCAGGTCGGCACGGCGGACAAACGCTACTTCATTGGTCTGGCCAGCCCGGCGGCGGCAGGTGTAGTGGCCGGCATTGTCTGGGCGTTCAGTGATTACGGCATTCAGGGTTCGAAAATGTCGTTCCTCGTGGCGCTGATGGTGGCGGCGGCCGGCATGCTGATGGTCAGCAACATCAAGTACAACAGCTTCAAGGAGCTGGATCTGAAAGGGCGCGTGCCGTTCGTGGCGATCCTTGCGGTGGTGTTGGTATTCGCTGTCGTGTTCAGTGATCCGCCGCGCATTCTGCTGCTGGTATTCCTCGCCTATGCGGCGTCCGGTCCGGTGCAATATCTGTTGCGTCTTCGTCGTCACAAAAACGCCGAGTGATGTAATTTCCCGCATACTCCGCAGTCTATGGGTGCACCTGTCCTCCAAAGCTGCGGAGTTGTCATGTTGATCAAGATCCCCAAAGCATCCGACTGCCATGAGTCGGATGTCACGCCTGAAGCCATTTATCTCTCCCGCCGCCAATTGCTCGGCGCCACTGCTGCCGGTATTGCCGTGAGCAGCCTGCCGCGCTGGGCCAGTGCAACTGATGCCCCTCGCTACTCTGATGTCGAATCCGGCAAGGCTCCGGCCTGGTTTGCCGAAAAGCTTCCTTTTACTCAATGGGGGGCGGTCAACGTCAAGGACGAGGCGATCACGCCTTATAAAGACGCGACGAACTACAACAACTTTTATGAGTTCGGTACCGGCAAGGGCGATCCGGCGAGGAACGCTGGCGACCTGAAAACCGAACCCTGGAGCGTGGTGATTGACGGGGAGGTGGGTAAGCCGGGGCGTTATGCGCTGGAAGACTTCATGAAACCGTATCAATTGGAGGAACGTATCTATCGTCTGCGTTGCGTCGAGGCGTGGTCGATGGTCATTCCCTGGATCGGCTTTCCCATCTCGGCCTTGCTCAAGCAGGTCGAGCCGACTTCCAAGGCCAAGTACATCCGCTTCGAAACCCTGCAAGATCCCAAGAGCATGTCCGGCCAGCGTTCCGGTTTTGCCTTGATCGACTGGCCGTATGTCGAAGGCTTGCGTCTCGATGAGGCGATGAATCCTTTGGCGATCTTGGCGGTGGGCATGTATGGCCGCGAACTGCCGAACCAGAACGGCGCACCTTTGCGTCTGGTGGTGCCGTGGAAGTACGGCTTTAAAAGCGTGAAGTCCATTGTGCGCATCAGTCTGGTCAGCGAGCAGCCGAAGACTACCTGGCAAAGCATTGCTGCCGACGAGTATGGCTTCTATGCGAATGTGAATCCTACCGTCGATCATCCGCGCTGGACCCAGGCGCGCGAGCGGCGCCTGCCAAACAGTCTGTTCAAGCCGAATGTGCGCGATACGCAGATGTTCAACGGCTACTCGGATGAAGTCGCTTCTTTATATACAGGGCTCGATCTGCGGAAGAACTACTGATGCGCTATCCGTTCTGGCGAGTGGGCGTTTTCATTGCTGCGGCGGTGTGGCCATTGCTGTGGTTCTATCAAGCGTTCGCCGATCTGCTCGGGCCTGATCCGGGCAAGGTGCTGGTTGATCGTCTCGGGCTTGGCACGCTGGTGTTGCTGTTGATTACGCTGAGCATGACGCCGTTGCAAAAGCTGAGCGGCTGGGCGGGGTGGATTGCAGTGCGCCGACAGTTAGGGCTTTGGTGTTTTGCTTATGTGACGCTGCATCTGTTCAGCTATATGGCGTTTATCCTCGGGTTCGACTGGTCACAGTTGGGCGTTGAGCTGCGCAAGCGGCCGTACATTATTGTCGGTGCGCTGGGCTTCCTCGGATTGCTGATATTGGCGTTAACGTCCAATCGTTATAGTCAGCGTCGTTTGGGTACTCGCTGGAAGAAGCTGCATCGGCTGGTGTACGTGATCCTGGGACTGGGGTTGCTGCATATGCTGTGGATTGTGCGAGCCGATCTGGAGGAGTGGACGATTTATGCCTTTATAGGTGGCGTGCTTTTGTTGCTTCGTCTACCGCCGGTGACGAGGCGAATCCCGCGTTTGCTGGGTAAAAAGCAGAATCTGCAAGAAAAGCGAAATTAACGGTTGACGGCAGATTCCAGAGGTCTATAATTCGCCCCACTTCCGGCGCAGTCGAAACGGAAAACTCCT
>NZ_QFZZ01000007.1 GCF_005233515.1 Pseudomonas sp. CFBP13508 | reverse complement strand
CCCATGTGAGAGTAGGTCATCGTCAAGATTAAATTCCGAAACCCCAATTGCGAAAGCAGTTGGGGTTTTGTTTTGCCTGCGAGAAAGTTCTTACAGCCTTTGCAGACCTCGTCCGGCTGTCACAGCCGGCCGACAATGCTAAGGTTCTGCCTCGGCTTTAGCGATTTTCCAAGGAATCCATATGTCGGACGCCCAGTCCCTCAACGCTGCATTCATGGTGGTTCAGAGCAACAGTCTCGATGAGCTGCGCAGCCTTGTGGTCAGCATCATGCGGCGCTACCCACTGGCACCCCTGGAAAACGAAATCGCGTTGGTGCAAAGCAACGGCATCGCTCAATGGCTCAAGCTGGCACTGGCCGAGGATCCCGAAGACGACGACCTTGGCGGTTGCGGGATCGCTGCGGCGATTGACGTGCAACTACCCGGCAGTTTCATGTGGCAGCTGTATCGCATGGTTTTGGGACGGGATGAAATTCCAGCGAAATCCCTGCTCGATAAAGCACCGCTGACCTGGCGTCTGATGCGCCTCTTGCCACAGGTAATCGACCGCCCACATTTTGAGCCGCTGCAACGCTTCCTCACCCACGACAGCGACCTGCGCAAGCGCTATCAGTTGTCGGAGCGTCTCGCCGATCTGTTTGACCAATATCAGGTATACCGGGCCGACTGGCTCGAAGATTGGGCGGACGGCCGCCACCAACTGCGTAATGTGCGAGGTGAAATAAAGCCGCTGCCACCGACCAGCTGCTGGCAGGCCGAGTTGTGGCGAGCGCTGCTGGATGACGTCGGCGAACAAGGCATGGCGCAGAGTCGTGCCGGCGTGCATCAACGCTTCATGGAGCGAATCAACACCCTTGATGAGGCTCCGGCTGCGCTGCCACCACGCGTGATCGTCTTCGGTATTTCTTCATTGCCCGCGCAGGTACTTGAAGCGCTGGCCGGTCTGGCACGTTTCAGCCAGGTGCTGCTTTGCGTACATAACCCTTGTCGCCATCACTGGGCCGATATCGTCGCCGACAAGGATCTGCTGCGGCATCAATACAAACGGCAACAGCGCAAAAGCGGGATGCCCGTCGTGCTTGATGCCGAGACCCTGCATCAGCACGCGCATCCGTTGCTGGCCGCTTGGGGTAAGCAAGGTCGCGACTATATCAACCTGCTCGACAGCTACGACGATCCCAACAGCTACCGCGCAGCCTTTCGTGACGGACGCATCGACCTGTTCAGCGAAGCCCAACCCCACAACATGCTTAACCAGCTTCAGGACGACATTCTGGAGTTACGTCCACTCAACGAGACACGCGAACTCTGGCCTGCGGTCGATGCAACCCAAGACCATTCAATACGTTTTCACATCGCCCACAGCGCCCAGCGTGAAGTCGAGATCCTGCACGATCAACTCCTGGCGCGTTTCAGTGCCGACCCGGATCTGCGCCCGCGAGATGTGATCGTCATGGTCCCGGATATCGACAGCTATGCACCGCATATCCGCGCAGTTTTCGGTCAGCTCGATCGATTTGACCCGCGCTTCATTCCGTTCACTTTGGCGGATCAGGGCCAGCGTGGCCGCGATCCGTTACTAATCGCAGTCGAGCACCTGCTCAAGCTTCCGGACAGCCGTTTCCCAGTCAGTGAGATCCTCGACTTGCTCGATGTTCCAGCCCTGCGCGCTCGCTTTGGCGTAGAAGAACGCGACCTGCCAACTCTGCACCGCTGGATCGAAGGCGCCGGCGTGCGTTGGGGCATGAGCGCCGAGCAACGGGCCGGTCTCGGTTTGCCAGAGGAACTGGAGCAGAACAGCTGGCATTTCGGCCTGCGCCGAATGCTGCTGGGGTACGCCGTCGGCAGTGCCGAGGCATGTGCAGGTATAGAACCTTACGATGAAATTGGTGGGCTTGATGCTGCCCTGATCGGTCCACTGGTGGCTCTGCTGGATGCCTTGGAAATCGCTCACCAGCAACTCACGCAACCGGCTCAACCGAAAGAGTGGGGGCTGCGTTTGCAAGCGCTGATGCAGGTGTTCTTCCAGGCGAGCAACGAGCACGACGACTACCTGCTGACCCAACTGGAAGAGCTTCGCGAAGCCTGGCTGGAGACCTGCGAGGCGGTCGGGCTGACTGACGAACTGCCGCTGACTGTCGTGCGCGAAGCTTGGCTCGCCGGGCTGGATCAGGGCCGTTTGTCGCAACGATTCCTCGCCGGTGCGGTGAATTTCTGCACCTTGATGCCGATGCGTGCCATTCCTTTCAGACTGGTATGTCTGCTGGGCATGAACGACGGCGATTATCCGCGCGCGCAGCCGCCGCTGGACTTCGATCTGATGGGCAGCGATTACCGACCTGGGGATCGCTCACGACGTGAAGACGACCGCTACCTGTTACTCGAAGCGCTGTTGTCCGCACGCTCTCAGCTCTATATCAGTTGGGTCGGTCGCAGCATCCGTGACAACAGCGAACGACCTGCCTCGGTACTGATCGGCCAGTTGCGCGATCACCTCGCCAGCGGCTGGCGTTCAATCGACCCAAGCCAGGATCTGTTGGACGTGCTGACCGAAGAACATCCTCTGCAACCTTTCAGCGCCCGCTATTTCCACGAAGGCGAGCAACTGTTCAGCTACGCCAGCGAGTGGCAGGTGTTGCATCAAGAGAAAGCGCAGCAAAGCGAGGCGCCGTTACTCGCGCCGTATGTTCAGGAAGAACCGCTGACACTGGCTTTACTGCAGGACTTTCTGCGTAATCCGGTTCGGCATTTTTTCACACAACGTCTCAAGGTCTATTTCGAGGCGGCGCAAGCGCCGTTGGCAGATGAAGAACCTTTCGTGCTGGACGCCCTACAGCGCTACACGCTGAGCGACAGCTTGCTGGAAGCCGCACTGAGCCAGCCGGACAATATCGATCAGGCGCTGCAAGCCCGGGCGCTGCGCCTGCAAAACAGTGGTCTGCTGCCTATGGCCGGTTTTGGCGAGTGTCTACAGCGAGAGTTGATCGAACCGCTACCGGATCTTCTGCAGCGGTACCAACAGTTGCTGACGTTATGGCCGACTCCGTTGACCAGCGCAATCCCGGTCAGTCTCGACTTGCAAGGTGTGCGGCTGGAAGGCTGGCTCTCAAGCCTGCACCAACGTGCCGATGGCGGCCTGCTGTCAGTCACTACCATTCCCAACAGCATCGGCTCGATCAAAACGCGCAAGTGGCACCGGCTGACCAAACCGTGGGTCACTCATCTGGTCGCCTGCGCCAGCGAGCATGCGTTGACCACGGCATTGGTCGCCAGTGACGACACATTGTTGCTTGAGCCAATGGAGCGAGACCGAGCGCTGCGTTTCCTCGGCGACCTGCTTCTTGCGTGGCAATCAGGCATGCGCCAACCCTTGCCGATTGCGATAAAAACCGCGTTCGCCTGGTTGTCTCAAACTGACCCGGTCAAAGCCGAAGCCGCTGCACGAAAAGCCTATGAAGGTGACGGCCAGACCAGCGAGGGCGAGCGGCGTGAAAGCCCGGCACTGCTCCGGCAATATCCCGACTTCGATGCATTGTTGGCAGACGAAACCTTCACCGGCTGGTGCGACGCCTTGTACCGCCCATTATTCGAAGCGCCCTGGCGTTCCTTGTCCAGCGAAGGTGCGCGCGCATGAGTACGAAAACACCGTTGGCTCTGGCCTTCCCGCTGCGCGGCAGTCAGTTGATCGAAGCAAGCGCCGGCACCGGCAAAACCTTTACGATCTCGGCACTTTATCTGCGGCTGATTCTTGGTCATGGCGGGGAGACAAGCGGTTTCGCACGCGAACTGCTGCCGCCGCAGATCCTCGTAGTGACGTTTACCGACGCTGCCACCAAAGAGCTGCGTGAACGCATTCGGACACGCTTGGCTGAGGCCGCGCGATTCTTCCGCGGTGAAATCACTGCCCCCGACGGACTGATTGCCGAGCTGCGCGATCAGTTCGATCCGCAGCAATGGCCGGGCTGTGCCAACCGCCTCGATATCGCCGCGCAGTGGATGGACGAAGCCGCTGTCTCGACCATTCACAGTTGGTGTCAGCGCATGCTGCGTGAGCATGCGTTCGACAGCGGCAGCCTGTTCACGCAGTCGCTGGAAACCGATCACAGCGATCTGCTCGGCGAGGTGCTGCGCGATTACTGGCGGTTGTTCTGCTACCCAATGCAGGGCGATGCGCTGAACTGGGTGCGCAGCAATTGGGGTGGCCCCGCAGCGCTGTTGCCTCGGGTACGCGGCTTGTTCGCCAGCGAGCGTGACACCGCTGAAGGCAAGGTGCCGGCGGAGCTGATCGCCGAATGTTTGCTGGAGCGGCGAGCGGCGTTGGTCGAACTGAAAATGCCTTGGCGTGACTGGGCAGACGAGCTGCTTGCTCTGTGCCATGAGGGCGTGGCCAGCAAAACCGTCGATGGCCGCAAGATGCAGGCGCGTTATTTCGAGCCCTGGTTCGACAAGCTCAAGACCTGGGCCGCAGACGAGGCGCTTGAGCAACTGGACATTGGCACCGGCTTCACTCGTCTGACACCCGATGGCATGGCCGAAGCCTGGAAAGGCCAGGCCCCGAGTCATCCGGGGCTGGACGCCATGTCCGCACTCAAGTCGAGCCTCGACGCATTGCCGACACCCGATGCCGCCGTTCTGCAACACGCCGCCAAGTGGGTCGGTGCACGCTTTGAAGAAGAGAAGCGCCGTCGCGCAGAAATGGGTTTCGACGACATGCTGCTGCGTCTGGATGCCGCGCTTCAATCAGAGGGCGGCGAGCGCTTGGCGACACTGATCCGCGAGCAGTTCCCTGTCGCGCTGATCGACGAATTCCAGGACACCGATCCGGTGCAATACCGCATCTTCGAAAGCATCTACCGCATCGAAGACAATCACCCTGACACCGGCCTGTTCCTGATCGGCGACCCTAAGCAGGCGATCTACGCCTTTCGCGGTGCGGACATCTACACCTACCTGCGCGCACGTCAGGCCACCACCGGCCGCTTGCATACGCTCGGCACCAACTTCCGCTCCAGCCACGGTATGGTGACGGCGGTCAATCACGTATTCGAACGCGCCGAGTCCCGAGAGCAGGGACGCGGCGCGTTTTTGTTTCGCGAGAAAACCGGCGAAAACCCGGTACCGTTTCTGCCGGTGGAATCTCAGGGACGTAAGGAGACACTGCGGATCTCCGGGCAAGACGTCGCGGCACTTAATGTCTGGCTATTGCCCAGCGATCAGCCGCTTTCTGGCGCGGTTTATCGTCAGCAAATGGCCGCCGCCTGCGCCAGTGAAATCACCGCACTGCTCAATGGCGGGCAAACCGGTAGCGCTGGTTTCGTTCAGGAAGCTGACTTCAGAGGTCTGCGTCCTTCGGACATCGCGATCCTCGTCCGCGACGGTAAAGAAGCCCAGGCCGTACGCGCCGAACTCGCCGCCAGAGGGGTGCGCAGCGTTTATCTCTCGGACAAGGATTCGGTGTTCGCCGCGCAAGAGGCGCACGATCTGCTGGCCTGGCTGAAGGCCTGCGCCGAACCCGATGTCGAACGTTCGCTGAAGGCTGCGCTGGCCTGCACTACCCTGGACCTGCCGCTGGTCGAGCTGGAACGTCTGAACCAGGACGAGATGGTCTGGGAAGCCCGGGTCATGCAGTTCCGCGGCTATCGCGAACTGTGGCGTAAACAGGGCGTTCTGCCGATGTTGCGGCGCCTGCTTCACGACTTCCATTTGCCGCAAACCCTGATGCAGCGCAGTGACGGCGAGCGCGTACTGACCAACCTCTTGCACCTCTCGGAACTGATGCAGCAAGCCGCTGCTGAACTGGACGGTGAGCAAGCTTTGATCCGTCATCTGGCCGAGCTGCTGGCACTGTCCGGTCAGGCCGGTGAAGAGCAGATTCTGCGTCTGGAAAGCGACGAGCAACTGGTAAAAGTGGTGACCATCCACAAATCCAAGGGCCTGGAATATCCGCTGGTATTCCTGCCATTCATTTGCTCGGCGAAACCGGTGGATGGCAGCCGTCTGCCGCTGCATTACCACGACGCTGCGGGCAAGGCGCAGATCAGCCTCAAGCCGACTCCCGAATTGATCGCTCTGGCTGACGATGAGCGTCTGGCCGAAGATCTGCGGCTGCTGTATGTCGCATTGACCCGTGCACAACATGCCTGTTGGCTGGGCGTCACCGATCTCAAGCGCGGCAATAACAACAGCTCTGTGCTGCACTTGTCTGCGTTGGGTTACTTGCTCGGTGGCGGTGCCGCTTTGGGCGAGTCCAGCGAATTGAATCGCTGGCTGCGCGATCTGCAGCAAGACTGCCCGGCCATCGGCATCGGCGAAATGCCTCAGCCCACTGACGAACATTACCAGCCGCCGCGCAATGAAGCAGTGCTACGAGCGACGCTACGGCCCAAGCGCAAAGCCAGTGAAAACTGGTGGATCGCGTCTTACAGCGCCCTGCGCATCAGCGACATAATGAGCATCGGCAGCGATGAAGCACCGGACAGTCCGCAGGCGCAAAAGCTCTTCGACGACGAGCGCCTCGACCCCGACGCACCCCGCGAAATCATCAGCGGTGGCGCCGATATTCACCGTTTTCCTCGCGGACCGAATCCCGGCACCTTTTTGCATGGCTTGCTCGAATGGGCGGGCGCTGAAGGCTTTGCGGTTACCCGCGAAGCGCTGGAAGACGCGATTGCCCGGCGCTGCAACTTGCGCGGCTGGCAAGGCTGGATCACCACTCTGACGGACTGGCTGCAGCATTTGCTCAAGTCGCCGTTGCCGATCGCTGGCGGCCAACCGCCGGTGGTTCTTGAGCAACTGAAGCAATACCGCGTCGAGATGGAATTCTGGTTCGCCAGCCACAAAGTCGACGTGCTCAAGCTCGATGAACAGGTGCGCCAGCACACCCACAATGGCGTCGCCCGGGTGGCGGCGGAGCCGGTACAACTCAACGGCATGTTCAAGGGCTTTATCGACCTGACCTTCGAGCACGCTGGCCGTTATTACGTCGCCGATTACAAATCCAACTGGCTCGGCGTGGATGATCAGGCCTACACCGTGCAGGCGATGGAACAGTCGATCCTCGACAACCGTTACGACTTGCAATACGTGCTGTATCTGCTGGCACTGCATCGCCAGTTGAAGGCGCGGCTGGCGGATTACGATTACGACCGCCATGTCGGTGGGGCGCTTTATCTTTTCCTGCGCGGTACGCGTGCCGAAAGTCGAGGCGTGTACTTCGTGCGTCCGCCACGGGAATTGATCGAACGCCTCGACCGGATGTTCCAGGGCAAACCCGAACCCAAGTCAGAGCCCGCCTGGGAACAGGGAGTCCTGCTATGAGCCGCACATTCGCCGATCTGCTGCCGACACCGCTGGAAGCGGACAGCCTGTCGAAACTCTCGCCGCTGACCCGCGCCGATGATTTGCTGTTGTTGCTGAGCCGTTGGGTCGAGCGCGGCTGGCTGCGCGCGCTGGACTGGGCGTTTGTCGCTTTCCTGCATGAACTCGAGCCCGAGACCGATCCGCTGGTGCTGCTCGCGGCGGCGTTGACCAGTCACCAGCTCGGCCATGGTCATGTGTGTCTGGACCTGTTCGAAACCCTCAAGGCGCCGGATTTTGCACTGTCATTGCCGCCCGAAGGCGATGTGCAGGGCGGTGTGTTGCTGCTGCCCTCACAACTGCTCGAAACGCTCGATGGAGCCCATTGGTGCAAAGTGCTGGCAAGCAGCTCGCTGGTCGCTCTGGCCGCTGATGCGGGTGACACAGCGCAGACACGTCCATTGGTGCTGTCCTCGAAACGCCTGTACCTGCGCCGTTACTGGACCTACGAACGCCGCATTGATGCAGCGTTGCGCCAACGCTTGATGCAACAGGAGCCGACGCCAAAGGATCTGCCGCAGCGCCTCAATGAATTGTTCGGCCGTGCGGAATCCGCAGCTGTCATCGATTGGCAAAAACTCGCCTGTGCTCTCGCAACGCGCAGCGCTTTCAGCATCATCACTGGCGGCCCGGGCACCGGCAAAACCACCACGGTGGTGCGCCTGCTCGCACTGCTGCAGGCACCGGCCGTCGAGGCTGGCCATCCGCTGCGCATACGTCTGGCCGCACCGACCGGCAAGGCCGCTGCGCGTTTGACCGAGTCGATCAGCCAGCAAGTGCAATCGCTGCAAGTCGCCGAAGCGGTGCGCGCGGCGATCCCCAGCGATGTGACCACCGTGCACCGTCTGCTCGGCAGTCGACCGGGCACCCGGCATTTCCGTCACCATGCCGGCAACCGCCTGCCGCTGGATGTGCTGGTGGTCGACGAAGCTTCGATGATCGACCTGGAAATGATGGCCAACCTTCTCGATGCCATGCCGGCCCATGCGCGGTTGGTATTGCTGGGCGACAAGGATCAACTGGCCTCGGTAGAGGCCGGTGCGGTGTTGGGCGATCTGTGCCGTGACGCCGAGGGCGGTTGGTACAGCCCGCAGACGCGGCAATGGCTGGAGTCGGTCAGTGGCGAGTCGTTGCAGGGCAGCGGTTTGCATGAAGACCGCGACGGCACCCACCCGCTGGCGCAGCAAGTGGTGATGCTGCGTCACTCGCGCCGTTTCGGCGAGGGCAGCGGCATCGGTCAGCTGGCGCGTCGGGTCAATCAGCAATTGGCCGACGAGGCGCGACAGTTGCTCGCGGCCGGCAGCTACGACGACGTGTATTCGCTACCGCTCAAAGGCGAGCACGATCACAAGCTCGAACGCCTGTTGCTCGAAGGTCACGGCAACGGCCCGCAAGGTTATCGCCATTACCTGAGCGTCCTACGCGACAAGCGTCCACCGTCGACGCGGCCACTTGAACATGCGGACTGGACCGATTGGGCGCGGGAAGTCTTGCAGGCGTTCGATACGTTCCAGTTGTTGTGCGCCGTACGCAAGGGGCCGTGGGGCGTTGAAGGTCTGAATCAGCGCATTACCGCTGCGTTGCTCAAGGCGCGTCTGATCGAGAGCGATCAGCAGTGGTATGAAGGTCGGCCGGTGCTGATGACTCGTAACGACTATGGTCTGGGGCTGATGAACGGCGACATTGGCATCGCCCTGAAACTGCCCGAGCGTGAAGGCGCGGAGATCGGTAAAACGGTTCTGCGCGTGGCCTTCCCGCGTAACGATGGTCAGGGCGGCGTGCGCTTCGTGTTGCCGAGTCGGCTCAACGACGTGGAAACCGTGTACGCCATGACGGTGCACAAGTCTCAAGGCTCGGAATTCGCCCACACGGCGCTGATCCTGCCGGATGCGCTGAATCCGGTACTGACCAAAGAGCTGATCTACACCGGGATTACCCGCGCCAGAGACTGGTTCACTTTGATCGAGCCGCGTGCCGGCGTGTTTGAAGAGGCGGTGCAGCGCAAGGTCAAGCGTCTGAGCGGGCTGATGCTGGAACTGGAGGAGGGCACCGAGCCTCAGGGATGAAGCGCTGAATGACCGACAACGAATACTGACCAACCGGTCAGAGGCCGGCGCCTCGCTGGTGTTCTGGCGCTGTGCTATCGTTGCGGCATCATTTCGTTACGCTCCAAGAGAATCCCTGCATGAAGGTCGCCGTCCGGACGACAGAGCGTGTGGTTGCCTGCCAGCGCGCCTTGCTGATCGTTTTGCTCTGGGTGTTGACGGGCATTGCGATCGCACAAGCGCAAACCGGGCCGGCCGAGCAGCGGGCCAAAGCGGTCACGCAAGTGGTCCTCGGCATCCTCAGTTATGCACGCTGGCCGGTGGAACCTGCGCAGTTGCGCCTGTGCATCGTCGGCCCCACCGAATACACCGATGACCTGGTCAAAGGCACCACGCAAGCCACGGGCCGGCCGGTGGCCGTGCGGCGTCTGTTGGCGGACAACCCGGGCATCGTCAGCGAATGCGATGCGGTGTACATCGGCAAACTCACCGCCGATGAACGCAGTCGCCTGTTCGCATCGTTGATCGGGCATCCAGTGCTGAGCATCAGCGAAGCCGACGATCAATGTACCGTCGGCAGTCTGTTCTGCCTGCGCGTTGGCGATGAACAAGTGTCGTTCGAGGTCAATCTCGACTCCGTGGCTCGCAGTGGTGTGCGCATACACCCCAGCGTGTTGCAGTTGTCCCGTCGCAAAGCGGCGGCGCCATGAAGCTGTTCAGTTGGAAGGCTCGCCCCACTCTTGGTTCGGTCATTGGCCGCGGGCATTTGATTGTCGCGCTGGTGGCGGTGGCGATGGCCAGTGTTTCGCTGACCTTGCTGGGCGTGCTCGCGCTGCGGGTGTATGCCGATCACAACCTGCACTTGATCGCTCGTTCGATCAGCTACACCGTCGAAGCGGCCGTCGTGTTCAATGACAAAGCGGCGGCAACCGAGGCGCTGGCGATCATCGCCGCCACCGAGGAAGTAGCGGATGCCCGGGTGCTCGACGCGCAAGGCCAATTGATTGCGCAATGGCAGCGCGCTGAAACCGGCTTGTTCTCCGAGCTGGAGATGCGGATAGCCCGCGCCATTCTGGAAAAACCGGTGAGCCTGCCGATTGAGCATCAGGACCGTGAAATCGGTCGGGTCCTGCTCATCGGCCACGGCGGCAGCCTGATGCGCTTCCTGCTCAGCGGTCTGGCCGGCATTGTGTTGTGCACCGCGATCAGCGCCTGGGTCGCGCTTTATCTGGCGCGGCGGCAGTTACGCGCCATCATCGGCCCGCTGCACAGCCTCGCCTCCGTCGCCCACGCCGCCCGTAGCGAACGAGCGCTGGACCGGCGCGTGCCGCCGGCGCAAATCGCCGAACTGGACAATCTGGGCAACGACTTCAATGCCTTGCTCGGCGAACTTGAGTCGTGGCAAACCCACCTGCAAAACGAAAACGAAACCCTTGCCCATCAAGCGACCCACGACAGCCTCACCGGGTTGCCCAACCGCGCATTTTTTGAAGGTCGCTTGATCCGCGCCCTGCGCAACGCGAAAAAGCACGATGAGCGGGTCGCCGTGCTGTTTCTCGACAGCGACCGCTTCAAAGGCATCAACGATAACTTTGGTCACGCTTCGGGCGATGCAGTGCTGGTAGCCATTGCCAATCGTGTGCGAGCGCAATTGCGCGAGGATGATCTGGTCGCGCGGCTGGGCGGCGACGAGTTCGCCGTGCTGCTCGCGCCGCTGCACACGGTCGAAGACGCTGAGCACATCGCAGACAAGATCCTCGCCAGCATGGATATGCCAATCACCTTGCCCGGCGACAGCAGTGTGGTGACTTCGCTCAGTATCGGCATCTCGGTTTATCCCGATCATGGCAGCACGCCGAGCACCTTGCTCAACGCAGCCGACGCGGCGATGTATCAGGCCAAGCGCCTGTCGCGCGGCGCGCAATTCACGGCCGGGTCGGAGCGCCCGGTCGATACCGTTCACACCAGGAGCTGATGCCCGTGTTCACACTTGCCGTTCGACTGTTTTCCGCATTGCTGCTGATGGCCGCGCTGACCCTGAGCGGTTGCCAGACCGCCCCACAAAAGGGCCTCACACCGGCGCAGGTCGCCGTGCTCAAACAGCAGGGTTTCGAATTGACCGACGACGGTTGGGAATTCGGCCTGTCGGGCAAAGTGTTGTTTGGCAGCGATGTTGAAAGCCTGAACGCAGCCAGCACGGAAATCGTCGAACGCATCGGCAAGGCGCTGCTCGGCGTGGGCATCGAGCGGGTGCGGATCGATGGCCACACCGATGCATCGGGCAAGGAAACCTACAATCAGCAACTGTCGCTGCGCCGGGCCAAGAGCGTCGCCAACGTCCTCGGCACGGTCGGTATGAAGCCGGAAAACATCCAGCTGCAAGGCCTGGGCAGCAGCGAACCGGTGGCTTCCAACGACACCGCAGCGGGGCGCACGGAAAATCGCCGGGTGTCGATTGTGGTCAGCGCCGATTAATCGGCAAAGCGCATCTCCCGCGTTTCCCCCATCAACAACGCCTGATTACGCTCAGTCACCTCGCGAATGTAATCCCACAACAAGGTAATCCGCTTCAACTTGCGCAAATCCTCCCGGCAGTACATCCAGAACTGCCGGGTGATGTCGATTTCCTCCGGCAACACCGGCAGCAATCGCGGGTCCTGTGCGGCGAGGAAGCACGGCAGGATCGCCAGCGAGCGGCCCTGCTGCGCGGCAACGTATTGCGCGATCACGCTGGTGCTGCGCAAGTTTGCGCTGGCGCCGGGCAGCACATTGGCCAGGTAAAGCAGCTCTGAGCTGAACGCCAGATCATCCACATAACTGATGAATTGATGCTTGCTCAAGTCGGCCGGGTGGCGGATGGGTGGGTGTTTGTCCAGATAGTCCTGGGTTGCGTACAGCTGCAAGCGGTAGTCGCAGAGTTTGCAGCAGACGTACGGCCCGTGCTCCGGCCGCTCGAGGGCGATGACGATGTCGGCCTCGCGCTTGGACAGGCTGATGAAGTGCGGCAGCGGCAGGATGTCCACGGAGATTGCCGGGTAGGCGTCGACAAAATGGCTCAACTGCGGAGTGATGAAAAAACTGCCGAAGCCTTCGGTGCAGCCCATGCGCACGTGCCCGGAGAGGGCCACGCCCGAGCCGGAAACCTGCTCGCAGGCCATGTGCAACGTGCTTTCGATCGACTCCGCATAGCCGAGCAAGCGCTGGCCTTCGGTGGTAAGGACGAAACCGCTGGTACGGGATTTTTCGAACAGTAATGTGCCGAGCGCCGCTTCCAGCGAACTGATCCGTCGCGACACCGTGGTGTAGTCGACGGCCAGGCGTTTGGCGGCGGTGCTGGCCTTGCGGGTGCGGGCGACTTCAAGGAAAAACTTCAGGTCATCCCAGTTCAGCGAGCCTAGCGAGGTGATGTTTTTTTGCATGATGGTCGGGCTTATATGTGCGTTCTTATTAGAAGTTTGCACATCTATACTCCAAAAACAGTCCGACAACCAATTCGTGACACACGCCTCATCTCAAGGCGAACCTTTCGCCTTGGCTCCTACGATAAAAACAAGTTCTGGAGACCAGCATGAACGCATCGCTTACGCCCAACGACACCACGCTGCAAAAGGTCAAACTGCTGATCGACGGCGAATGGGTCGAGTCGCAGACCACCGAGTGGCACGACATCGTCAACCCGGCCACCCAGCAAGTGCTGGCCAAGGTTCCGTTCGCCACCGCCGCTGAGGTCGATGCCGCTGTCAGCGCCGCCCAGCGTGCCTTCCAGACCTGGAAACTGACCCCGATCGGCGCGCGGATGCGCATCATGCTCAAGCTGCAAGCGCTGATCCGCGAGCACTCCAAGCGCATCGCCGTGGTCCTCAGCGCCGAGCAGGGCAAGACCATTGCTGATGCCGAGGGCGATATTTTCCGTGGCCTGGAAGTGGTCGAGCACGCGTGCTCGATCGGCACCCTGCAAATGGGCGAGTTCGCCGAGAACGTCGCTGGCGGTGTCGACACTTACACCCTGCGCCAGCCGATCGGTGTGTGCGCCGGCATCACGCCGTTCAACTTCCCGGCGATGATTCCGCTGTGGATGTTCCCGATGGCGATCGCGTGCGGCAACACCTTCGTGCTCAAGCCTTCGGAACAGGATCCGCTGTCGACCATGCTGCTGGTGGAACTGGCCATTGAGGCTGGCGTTCCGGCGGGCGTGCTCAACGTCGTTCATGGCGGCAAGGATGTGGTCGATGGCCTGTGCACGCACAAGGACATCAAAGCCGTGTCGTTCGTCGGTTCGACCGCTGTCGGCACCCACGTGTATGACCTGGCCGGCAAATACGGCAAGCGCGTGCAGTCGATGATGGGCGCAAAAAACCACGCTGTGGTACTGCCGGACGCCAATCGCGAGCAAGCGCTGAATGCTTTGGTCGGTGCCGGTTTCGGTGCAGCCGGGCAACGCTGCATGGCCACTTCGGTAGTGGTGCTGGTCGGTGCGGCGAAACAATGGCTGCCGGATCTGAAAGCGCTGGCGCAGAAGCTCAAGGTCAATGCCGGCAGCGAGCCGGGCACCGATGTCGGTCCGGTGATTTCGAAAAAGGCCAAGGCGCGGATTCTCGAACTGATCGAAAGCGGCATCAAGGAAGGCGCCAAGCTTGAACTGGACGGTCGCGACATCAGCGTGCCGGGTTATGAACAAGGCAATTTTGTCGGCCCGACCCTGTTCTCCGGCGTGACCACTGACATGCAGATCTACACCCAGGAAATCTTCGGCCCGGTGCTGGTGGTGCTGGAAGTCGACACCCTCGATCAGGCGATCGCGCTGGTCAACGCCAATCCGTTCGGCAACGGCACCGGCCTGTTCACCCAGAGCGGTGCGGCGGCGCGCAAGTTCCAGACTGAAATCGACGTCGGGCAGGTCGGCATCAACATCCCGATTCCGGTACCGGTACCGTTCTTCAGCTTCACCGGCTCGCGCGGTTCGAAACTCGGCGACCTCGGCCCGTACGGCAAGCAAGTGGTGCAGTTCTACACGCAGACCAAAACGGTCACGGCGCGCTGGTTCGACGACGACAGCGTCAACGACGGCGTGAACACCACCATCAACCTGCGCTGAGGATTCGATCATGAAAATCGCATTTATCGGGCTGGGCAATATGGGCGCGCCGATGGCGCGCAACCTGATCAAGGCCGGCCACTCGTTGAACCTGGTCGACCTGAACAAAACCGTGCTGGCGGAACTCGAGCAACTGGGCGGCACCATCCGCGCTTCAGCCCGCGAGGCGGCGGAAGATGCCGAACTGGTGATCACCATGCTCCCGGCGGCTGTGCACGTGCGCAGTGTCTGGCTGGGTGAAGAGGGCGTGCTTGCCGGCATTCGCCAAGGAGTGCCGGCGGTGGATTGCAGCACTATCGATCCGCAGACCGCCCGCGACGTCGCAGCGGCCGCCGCCAAACAAGGCGTGGCCATGGCCGATGCGCCGGTCTCCGGCGGCACTGGCGGCGCGACGGCCGGAACGCTGACCTTCATGGTCGGCGCTACCCCGGAACTGTTCGCCACTCTGCAACCGGTGCTGGCGCAGATGGGCCGCAACATCGTGCATTGTGGTGAAGTCGGTACCGGCCAGATCGCCAAGATCTGCAACAACCTGCTGCTGGCGATTTCGATGGTCGGCGTTAGTGAGGCGATGGCGTTGGGCGATGCGCTGGGGATCGACACCGGCGTGCTGGCCGGAATCATCAACAGCTCGACCGGCCGCTGCTGGAGTTCGGAGATGTACAACCCGTGGCCGGGTATCGTCGAAACGGCGCCCGCGTCGCGCGGTTATACCGGCGGGTTCGGTGCGGAGCTGATGCTCAAGGATCTCGGCCTGGCGACGGAAGCGGCGCGGCAGGCGCACCAGCCGGTGGTGCTCGGCGCGGTGGCGCAGCAGTTGTATCAGGCGATGAGCCAGCGCGGTGACGGCGGGAAGGATTTCTCGGCGATCATCAATAGTTATCGCAAGCCGCAGTAATCGCGATCAAACCTTTGTGGTGAGGGGATTTATCCCCGCTGGGTTGCGCAGCAGCCCCCTGGATTGTGTCAGGTAAACCGAGTGCTCAGGGTTTGCGACTGCTGCGCAGTCGAGCGGGGATAAATCCCCTCGCCACAGGTTTTAGCAACGCCGGGACATTTGCCGGGAAATCACGTCGGGTGATTTCCCGGCTTTTTTGTGCAGGAAGAAAAACATCGCAGCCTTTATCAGGCGAAGACGAAGTATTTGCGCACGGTCTCGACCACTTCCCACGTGCCCTTCATGCCCGGCTCAACGACGAAGATATCGCCGGCGCGCAGGTGGATCGGCGCCATGCCGTCCGGGGTGATCACGCAGTAGCCTTCCTGGAAATGGCAGTACTCCCACTTCACATAATCGACGCGCCACTTGCCCGGTGTGCAGATCCAGGTGCCCATGATCTTGCTGCCGTCTTCGCTGGTATACGCGTTGAGGTTGACGGTGTGCGGGTCGCCTTCGAGTTTTTCCCACTTGCAGGCGTCGAGTACCGGCAGCGGGTGGGTGTCGCGCAGAACGGTGATAGGGGCGGTCGCGGTCATTAGGGACTCCGGGCAAGTGGACTTGAGAATTGAAGTCGCACCCTATAGCGCCCGGTTGTCGCTCAGTTGTCTGGGGTCGACATCGGAGTGCTCAGAAACGCGCGCAGCGGTAAGTGCTTGTAACAGCGCTTGGGCGTAACCCGGCAGCGCGGCGAAGCCTCTCGCGCAGAGCAATAACCTGCGGCGCGCCCACGGTTCATTGAGCGCCACACATTTGAAGTGTTCGGCCTTCGCGCGTTCGACCGCGGCCAACGGCACGATGGCCAGGCCGGCACCACGGGCGACCATGCGCATTGCGCCATCAAAGCCATCGGCGCGAATGCGCACCTGCATCCGCGCGCCGCTGTGCAGCGCCTGTTCTTCCAGATAGATCGCCAATGCGCTGTCGGCGCTGAGTCCGACAAAGTCGTGCTGCAACGCGTCGCTGAAACTGACCTCGGCGGCGTCAGACAACGGATGATCGAGCGGCAGAATCAGCACCAGGGGATCGTCGCGAAAAGCCTGAGTCTGTAGGCCGTTGGTGTCGACCGCGTCGGAAACGATGCCCAGATCCGCTGCGCCTTCACGCAAGGCATGGGTGATCCGCGCGCTGGGCAGCTCCGTTAGATCGATATCGAGGTTGGGATGGCTGCGCAGGAAATCGGCGAGCACTTCTGGGAGGTACTCGGTGATCGCCGTGGTGTTGCACAACAGCCGCACCTGGCCTTTCACGCCTTGCGCGTAATCGGCAAGCTCCTGCTGCATGCGTTCGGCCTGTTGCAGAAGGATGCGCGCATGCCGGGCGAGGGCCTTGCCGGCAGGCGTCGGGGTGACGCCACGGCGGCCGCGCTCGAGAAGTTCGGCGCCCAGCGAGGCTTCCATCGCGCGGATTCGAGCGCTGGCGGCGGCGAGGGACAAGTGGCTGCGCGCGGCGCCGGCGGTGATGTTGCCGGTGTCGAGGATGTGCAGGTAGAGGCGCAGGTCGGTGAGGTCGAAGTGCATGGGGTTTGCCTCTGGTTTTGCGGTGGCTGGGCTGGCCCTTTCGCGAGCAGGCTCGCTTCCACAGGACTCATGTACAGCGCAGATCCCGTGTGGGAGCGAGCCTGCTCGCGAAGAGGCCAGATGCCTCAACGCCGATGTCAGCCTCTTGCAAAGGAAGAGGCTGCCTCAGTATATGGCAGATTTTCCCCCAGCCCGGATCAGTGCACATTACCCCAATGCACACACTAACCTACTTCCAATCCCTCGGCCTGACCCTGTCCCTGCTGGTCATCGCCACCTTCTTGCTCGCCGGCACGGTCAAAGGCGTGATCGGCCTCGGCCTGCCCACTGTCGCCATGGGCCTGCTCGGTCTGGCTATGGCGCCGGCGCAGGCAGCCGCGCTGTTGATCATTCCCGCGACCCTCACCAACCTCTGGCAACTGGCCTTCGGCGGGCATCTGCACGGGTTGATCAAACGTCTCTGGCCGATGCTGCTGCTGATCTTCCTCGGTACCGGCATCGGCACCCTCTGGCTCGGCATGTCCGGCGGCCATTGGGTGGTGCGCGGACTTGGTGCGGCGCTGTTGCTGTATGCATTGAGCGGACTGTTTCTGTCGACTTTGCACGTCAACCTGCGTCATGAGCGCTGGCTCGGCCCGCTGTGTGGCCTGATCACCGGCGTCATCACCTCAGCCACCGGCGTCTTCGTGATTCCAGCGGTGCCGTACCTGCAAGCACTGGGGCTGAACCGCGATGAACTGGTGCAGGCGCTCGGTCTGTCCTTCACCGTCTCGACCCTGGCGCTGGCCGCTGGGCTGCTCTGGCACGGCGCACTCGGCGCTGGCGAATTGAGTGCCTCGCTGCTGGCGCTGATCCCGGCCATGCTCGGCATGTGGCTTGGCCAATGGTTGCGTCAGCGCATCAGTGCGGTGCTGTTCAAGCGCGTGTTCTTTATCGGACTGGGCGCGCTCGGCGCCCATTTGCTGATCAGCGGCTAGCCGACGATTCGCTGAGCATGTCGATCGCGCGGATATCGAAATCGCGCTCCAGATAGTCCATGCGCCTGGCGAAAAACGCTTTCATGTGCGGCAATGCCGAGTGCTCATCCAGATGCGCCTGGCTGGCCCAGATTTCGTAGAAGATAAACAGCGTCGGATCCTGCTGGTCGCGCAGCATGTGGTACTCGATGCAGCCCGGTTCGGCGCGGCTCGGCTCCACGTAAGCACGGAACAGCGCTTCGAATTCGGCGGATTTTTCCGGGCGGGTCTTGGCGTGCAGGATGAAACCCTGGCGTTCATTCATCACAACTTCCTCAAAAGCAGAAAGCGGCGATGCTACGGCAACAATTGGCGATCGATTCGTGCGTTTTGATCAAATGTATTTTGCGTCGACGTGGCTGTTTCCGCGCGAGATCGATGGTTAATCTGCGGCCATTCCAATTCCTGTTTCAATCCAGCCTTGAAGGCTGCGCCGAGGTTTTCCGATGAAGAAAGTGCTGTTGCTCAATGGCGGTAAAAAATTCGCCCACTCCGATGGCCGCTATAACACTACCCTGCACGAAACCGCGCTGAGCGTGCTCGATCGCGGCGGTGTCGACGTCAAGACCACGTTTATCGACGAGGGCTATGACGTTGCCGAAGAAGTGGCCAAGTTCCTCTGGGCCGACGTGATTATTTATCAGATGCCGGGCTGGTGGATGGGCGCGCCGTGGACGGTGAAAAAGTACATCGACGAAGTCTTCACCGAAGGCCACGGCAGCCTCTACGCCAGCGACGGTCGCACCCGTTCCGATGCTTCGCAGAAGTACGGCAGTGGCGGTCTGATTCAGGGCAAGCAATACATGCTGTCGCTGACCTGGAACGCGCCGCAGCAAGCCTTCGATGATCCGACGGATTTCTTCGAAGCCAAAGGCGTGGACGCGGTGTACTTCCCGTTCCACAAGGCCAACGAATTTCTCGGCATGACCGCGCTGCCGACCTTCCTCTGCGTTGACGTGATGAAGCGTCCGAATATCGAGAATGATGTGGTGCGCTATGAGCAGCATCTGACTGAGGTGTTTGGCCTCAAGGCTTGAGGCTTTCAGGCTAATATCGGGGTCATAGCAAAAGATCGCAGCCTGCGGCAGCTCCTACAGTGGGCATGGCGACTGGCTGCGATCTTGGCGATTTGAAAGAGGGAACCCGTGAAAGCCAGATCCGATGAGTTGCAGATTTTCGTCTGCGTGATCGAATGCGGTTCGATTTCCGCCGCCGCCGAGCAGGTCGGCCAGACGCCGTCGGCCGTCAGTCGCACGCTGTCGAAGCTCGAAGCCAAGCTCGACACCACGCTGATCAACCGCACCACGCGGCGCATGGACCTGACCGAGGAGGGCAAGTATTTCTTCGAACAGGCCAAGCTGATTCTCGATCAGATGGATCAACTCGAAGAGCGTCTGTCTTCGCGCCAGCAAACTCCCTCCGGGCGCCTGCGCATCAACGCCGCCTCGCCGTTCATGCTCCACGCCATCGTTCCCTACATCGACGAATTCCGGCAGCTCTACCCGGACATCCAACTCGAACTCAACAGCAATGACCTGATCATTGACCTGCTGGAACAAAGCACCGACGTCGCCATCCGCATCGGCACCCTCGCCGATTCGACGCTGCATGCGCGTTCGCTCGGTTGCAGTCCGTTGATGATCGTCGCTAGCCCTGCTTACCTGAAAAAACACGGCGCGCCCCGGCAGGTAGCAGACCTGAGCGAACACACGCTGCTCGGCTTCACCCACAACGAAGGCCTCAACCAGTGGCCGCTGCGCTATGTGCATGGCGACCGCTGGCCGATCAGCCCGGCAATCAGCGCTTCCAGTGGTGAGACCGTTCGCCATCTGGCGCTGGAAGGGCAGGGCATTGCCTGTCTGTCGCACTTCATGACCATCGACGACATCCGTGCCGGGCGCCTGAAAGTCCTGCTTGGTGAATTCAACAGCGGCTACCGTCAGCCGATCAACGCCGTGTACTACCGCAACTCGCAACTGGCGTTGCGCATCCAGTGCTTCCTCGACTTTATCCAGAGCAAACTCGCCGCCTACGCCAGCGCCGAATTCAAGGGCTGATTCGTGATCCCTGCGCAAGAGTGAATTGGCCTGTGGCGGGTTTTTCGCCGGGGTTCATCGGTCGATACTCGCTGCATCACTTATTCACGCAGGGAGTTTCTCCATGAACGTATTCGTTACCGGCGCTGCCGGTTTTATCGGCGGTTCCATTGCCACCGGTCTGGTGCAGGCCGGGCACAAGGTTACTGGTCTGGTGCGCAGCGCCGAGCAGGCTGACGAAATCAAAGCGTTGGGCATGCATGCGGTAATCGGCACCCTTGATGACAGCCAGTTGCTGGCGCAACAGGCCCGTGCTGCCGATGCCGTCATCAACGCTGCCAGCAGCGATCATCGCGGCGCAGTGGAGGCGTTGCTCGGTGCTTTGCGTGGCTCGAACAAAGTCTTTCTGCACACCAGCGGTTCGAGCATTGTCGGCGATGCTTCCGGCGGCAAATCCAGCGACGTCATTTACTACGAAGACAACCTGCCGGAACCGACCGTCGATAAAGCCGACCGCGTTGCCATCGACAATCTGGTGCTCGCGGCGGCGCAGGATGGCGTGAACTCGGCGGTGGTCTGCAACACGCTGATCTACGGCCACAGCCTGGGAGTGAAACGCGACAGCGTGCAACTGCCGCGACTGCTCAAGCAGGCGCGTAAAAGCGGCGTGGTGCGTCACGTCGGCAGCGGCCAGAACATCTGGTCCAACGTGCACATCGAAGACGTCGTCGCCCTGTATCTGCTGGCGTTGACCAGGAATGTGCCGGGCACGTTCTACTTTGTTGAAAGCGGTGAAGCCTCGTTCATCGACATGACCACCGCCATGGCCGAAGCCCTCAATCTGGGCAAACCGCAAGACTGGCCATTGCAAGACGCCGAAGCCGAATGGGGCTATGAAATGGCCAACTACGGCCTCGGCTCCAACAGCCGGGTACGCGGCAAACATGCCCGCGAACTGCTGGGCTGGGTGCCGAAGCGTACGTCGGTGGTGGAATGGATTCGTCGAGAAATGGTGTGAGCGGCATCTTCCGATGCTGCAAGGGGCATCGGGCAGACGAATCTGCCCGATGCTGCCAAGCCCTGCGCCATTGTCTGAGCCGGTACAGGGCGTTCTCCGATTAACCGGAAATATGCCTTCGGCGAGAGGTCCCGGTGTGGCGCCCTAACGGCAGGATGCCGGTGGCAACAGTGACAATGTCAGGGATGATGCCAGTGCAGTTGCCACAAGCCGGGAAATCCTGATTGAGTCCAGGGTTAGTCAGTTTCTGGACAAAAACGACGCTGTCCGACAGCGCTCGTTTGAAGCCCGACGAATCGAACTTTCCGTCCCTGAGAGGCAATTTATTGGCAATGTCGTTGACGGTCTGCACGTCAGCATGCAAGCCGGCAACGCCTGCGCGGATCGGGATTTCGGGATGTGCCCGAACATGATTCATGATCAGTTTCATTGTTTCCGGATGCAGAATCACCCCGTTGCGTTTGTACTCTTCACGCAGGGCCGACTTGAACTGTTTCCTCGCCGTCACCGAATACGAACCCAGATCACCCGTGGGCAGAAAGTCATTGTCTTTCCTCGATTGCGGATCCTTGCGAACGCCTTCAAACGTTGGAATCTGCAGATTCTGGGGGATTTTTGTCGGCATTGAGGTAATGCCCGGAAAAACATTGTTTCCCGATGGGCTGCCTTGAAAATTATGAAAAGTAGCCATTTCCGAAGAAGCGCCGCGCATGACGTAACTGGCATGTGCGATGTATTTTTTCAGGTTTTTTCCGCTGGGCGGGCCAGGGTCGGACTCGGATCGCTTATGCGCTTTTTTTCTGGATTTGGCCTTGGCCCTCGGCTCGGGCGGGGCATTTTCGGCTTGCGTACCGGTCAACCACCGGGTTTTTGCCGAGAACCTGCCGTAGGAAGTGTTCGGTTGATCGACCAAATGAGCGAGAGGGGCTCGTTCGATCGCGCTGGCGGGAATGTCCAGATGGTTCAACGATTCGTACTTCTGCAGGCCGCCGTGATCGCTGTACCTGATCGGGTTGTTGCCCACCATGCAAAACAGGTTCAAGCCGTCGACGGTTCCGGCCGGGTCCGCACTGATCCAGCGTTGCAACCAAGGGGCGTAGTAGCGGTGTCCGTAGTAATAAAGACCGCTGCTGTCACGTTCCTTGCCCGAGTGGCGCACCGTTGTGTATTGCGCCTCGATGACTGACCGCGCGGCGCTCCAGGCGGTACCTCCAAAAGGGTAATAAGCTTCCTGGCTGATCAGATTTGCGTCGTCATCAAGCTCCAGCATGCAGGATCCACAGGGTTCGTCCAGGCTATAGCGCAGTTGCTGGCGCGGGCTCATGGTTGCAGGCTTGCCCTCGGTCCAGTGCAGATAACGGATGCTGCAACGACCAGCCTGCAGAGTAATGACTTCCAGGCGCTGTTTGTTCTGTGAACGCAACTCCAGTCCCGGCAGATAAACCACCTCATCGCGATGGGTAAGCGTTCCGCCGTGAAACGTGCGGGATTTGCGCACTCGCTGGCCGCTGCTGTCATAGGTGTAGCGTTCCTCGTCATTGACGCCGTTGGCACGGCTGACCAGTGTCACGCCAGCCAATTGGCCCAAGGCATTCCATTGCAGCGGCTGACCGGGCTGCAAGGTCAGCAGATTTCCATGGACATCCGAGTTCATGACCGTGTCGGTGGCCGGGTCGCCCTGGTTCCAGGCAACAAGACGATTGCTGTCTTGGGCGATGTTCAGGGTTCTCGTGTATTGATTGCCATCGCGAACATGGCGCAACGTCGTCAGGTTGCTGCCCGTGTCGTAAGCAAAATGCTGGGTGTAGTTGAACAGCTCTCCGACCCCGATGGTCATGCTGGCTGCGGGCACCAGTTTCGGCTGCGTGATTGCTGCCTGTGCCTCGCGGCCGGTGGCACTGGTCAATTGGTAAAGGCTGTCATAAGTGAAGCGGCTGACGGCCTGTACCTGTTGATTGTTCGCGAAGCTGGCGGGCTGTGCCTTGTCGGTAATGGACAAGACGTTGCCCACTGCGTCGAAGACATACTGCAAATCCTGCAGGAGCCGGCCAGCCTTCGAGGCACTCAGCTCACAGAGGCGACCGCTGGCCATATCGTACTTCGCGCGATTGATCACGCCGTTTGCCGCCCGTTGGGACTGGATCTGCCCGAACGCGTTGTACTCGATGTCGCTGATGATCACGCGTTCGACGGGCTGGTCGGCGACTTTCAGATGCAGCGTTTTGAGCTGCCCTGCGACATTGAAGCTGTAGCGTTGGCTGTGGCCTTTCGCATCGGTCTGTTTGAGCGTGGTACCGCTGCTGTCGTACTCCCAGCGTGTGGTGTGGCGTCGATCCTCAAGCAGGGCGTCACGTTGTTCGACGGTGTCTGGCCAATCGGGCAATTGTGCAGCGATCAACAGTTGCCGTGTCTGGTCGGACGGTTCTGCGCACAGCGCGTAGGCATTGCTCGACAGCGTGCCCGCACTGTCATCGTGACGCACCAGCCGGCCGCAGCAATTGCGCTGTGCGGAGTCGGCAGAACTGTCACCATAGGTGAAGCGTTCGGCAACGCGCATGGCTTGACCGGGCGATTGTTCATCGACCCTCACAGGGCGTAACTGCCGATCATATTCCATGTTCCAGACGCGGCCGTGTTGATCCCAACGCCTGCCAGCCTGGCCGGTGGCCTGAGCCAGCGAAAGACTCCATCCGGAATCGACGCAGACAACGCCCAGTGGCGTGCCGGTCAGCGAGTACGACATTGTGCGATTAGGCGTCAGTTTTCGTGCGTCTTGTCTGGCATCCCATTGCTCGATCAGGCGCCCGGCAGTGTCGTAGGTTTGCCGCGTGACCCTGGGAGTTGCGGGTACCTGCGACTCACTGCTGCGGTAATAAGCGACGTGGCGCACCATCAGCCCACGGCTGTCGACGACGCTGACGTCAGGTGTCTTGTTGTGCAGGCGGGCGCTCATGCTTGCACTCCTTTGGAGGTGGCGAGCAGCACTTCCTCAAGGGTGTCGTTCTCGTCTTCCATGACTGAATACCAAGGGTGATAACGGCGGCGACGCAGGTATGAAATCGCGCCCTGCTTTGCCAGAAGTGTTTTGGTCGGCCGGCCCAGTGCGTCGTAATGCTGAAGGTCGTAATGGTCCAGTGTGCGCATCGACGTATCGTTGACGTAGCAGTGCCGATCGGCGAAATACGGTCGATAGATGCGGATTGGCAGGCCCTTGCAGTTGTATTCCTGCCTGCCGGTGACGCACCAGCGTGTGGTTGTGGCGCGTTCCTGCGCGACATCGTTCTCGAGGACGAGCCGGTTGTCGTCGCCGACGAAGTAGGCCATTCCCGGATCGACCTTCTGTTTGCTTTGCAGCTCCCGGCCGAAGCCATCAAGGCACGTCAGGGAAATGCGGATCTGCTGCTGATCGCCGGGATAACGGTCCGCACTCAACATGGCGGTGTGCACGGGCTCGCGATGTGCCTGCGTAATCAGTGCTGCAAGCTGTCGCGCGTCACCGTTGAGCCGAGCGCCACTGGTGGTCAGTTCGCGGGCGCGTGTGCAGATGTGGCCGTCGGGCAACAGTAGTCCCTGTGCTACGCAGCGCTTGAACCATTCACTGTCGCGCCGTGCGTTTTCGTCGATGCGGCCCATCCAGCTGAACACATCGCTGGCGGCGATACTTGCAGCGTTCTGCAGTGCGCCCTGCGGATCGGCAATGACGCTCGACGGTGTGAGCGCGTCCGGTCGTCGGTAGCTGCTCAAACTGGCGAATCCGACCGGTCGGCCCTGCTCGGTTCCATGCACACTGCTGGCAATTACCTGACCGAAAGGGTTCACCAGCACTTCATTGATATTGCCATTGGCGTCGGTGATCTGCGTTGGCGCCATCACTCGATAATCGTAACTGGCCCGGGTGGTGCAGCCATCCTCCTGACGAATGCCCAGCACACAGCAGTGATACGCATCATGCTCTACGGTCACCCGACCCTGGAGTGCGGTGGCTTGCAGGGCCTGGGGTTTATGGAAGCCTTTTCCCGAGGCTACGTTCACGAAACCGCTCCTGACCGACCAGAACCTGTCTTGCGTCCCGGCGGGCGCGAGCCAGTCGGTCATGCGCTCATAGCCAAAACGTGTCATCAATGCGTCGTCTGGCTGGAGATCGGGCGCCAGCGTGTCGAAAGCGCGCAGAGCAGATTGATCAAACTCAGCTGTTTCGACGTAGGCGCCAATGCCGGCAAATTCAGCCACGCCGTCGGGCAATACAACGCCGGTCCGGGCGTTTTGATAGCGTTGTACCGACAACCCGGTCAACACGCCTTTCTTCGCAACGCCAGAGCCGATGAGCCATTTCTCGAACTTTTCGTAACTGATGTCGCTTGGCTTCAGCCCATCGACCGCCGTTGACTTGCCAGCTTCGTATGCCTGGCTGCGCTGGCGCCAAGGCAGGCCGAGACGCCAGCCCTGCGCGTCGGTGAGGTGAATGTATCGGGCACGGTTCTCACTGATGTAGAAGCGCTGTTGCGCCGGGTCGTGGGCATCTTTCCACCATTGGTATTCATGGCTTTGATCGAAGGGGGCGGTGTCACTGGCGGTCAGGCGTCGGGCGTAATGGATCTGGAAACTCTGCTCTATGGCGCCGAACCGGTCCCGGCGGGTATTGATCGTGTGCACGCATTGCGGATCTGCAACGAAGCCGTCGTAGTTGTAACTGATCGATTCGAGTTCCAGGGGCAGTACCCGGATGTGGTCTCGCGCAACCTTTTGAGGGGTCAGCAGGCGCACTTGGTAGCGGTGTTCTTCAACCTGCAACAGCTTGCGCGATTTCGACCCGGCGCCGAGATCAAAGACCTCGCGCCGCAGCAGGCGGCCGCACAGGGCTCTGGCAATCGCCCGGCGGGTAGCCTCATCGCTCGCTTCGACGGCGAGTTCTTCTTCTCCCTCATACCGACTCACATAGACTTTGCCCAAGCGCTGCGCGTCTTTGTCGGACGCGTCGTAGCCGCGGCGCGACGGCTCGCCTGGCTGGCCGGTATGAAACCATTGGCGGGTCCTGCCTGGCGGCATGAGATCGGCGCTGGACAAGGCTTCGCTGCTGTTTTCGATCAGCAGTCCGAATCCGCGCAGTTGCCGCTCCTTGCTGTCGTAGTAGCCCTGGCGGTAGCTGAAACGTTGAGTCAGCTGGTTTTCAGTGATTTCATCCCGTTGCGTCTGGCTCCTGACCAGATGCAAGGCAAAGGGCAAGTGGCAGGTCAGGTCGACCTTGTTCCCTTTCATGCGCTCGGTTTTTTCGTCCAGCCATTCCTGCGCGGAACTGCGGTAAGCGATGCTCGTGGACTGTCCCATGTTGTTGTTCGAAGTGGTCAGAAGGTAGGGCTTGTGCTGGACGAAGTCATAGCGCCAGTGATGTGGAGAATGGCCAGGCGCATGGATCACCAGGCTGGAGCAGCCCAGACCACGGGTGTCCACCAGATCGACACGGCACAGATCATCGAAGCGCCAATTCTCGGGCCAGGCCAGTGTCACTGCTGAATCGAAGCCGTGGCCGGCGCGATTGCTGAAGATCAGCGCGTGTTCGGCTGTCAGGTAAATCAGATCTGCCGCGCCCGAACCGTCCAGATCCGCAAGACGGATGCGCGAGGCGTCGAAGGATTCCCGCGCACGCCCCGGCCAACGCAAAACCCGACCCTTGCCAAAACGTCCGCGGCCCAGGTTTGGCCACACTTTGATTTCATTGTGACGGATGCGTACCAGATGCTGCTGGCCGCTGCCAAGCAAATCGCTGAACGCGACCAGCTCCTGCTTCGAATGGCTGAAAACCGGAAGGTTATCTTCGTCAGCGGAGCGGGCGACTTCATGGGCAGCGCCGAACCCGTCACTGCGCTGGTTGGCGTACAGCCGGATGCTGCGTGGCCCGATCACGGCCAGATCGGCCAAGCCTGCGCCCATCAGATCGGCTTGATGTGCCTTGTCGTTGAAGAAGTCCAGAGGAAACGAATCGAAAGCGCTGAAACCGGTCCACGAGCGGTTCGGCGCCATGGAGAAAAAACCGCTCATGGCCGGTTGCGCAATGACCCAGTCCAGGCGTCCGTCACCGGTCAGGTCGGACAGCGATTGCCGGGATGTTCCGTTCAACACAGGCATGGCGGGCAGAAGCTGCCCTTCGCCGTAAACGACTTGTTCGCTATTCGGTTTTCCGCGCAGCGGCTCACGGTAGCGCCAATGATCATGCTGCTGGTAGAGCAACCCTGGCAGGCCTTCGCCATACAGATCGACCCACTCCATCTGGTGGCTGGCCACTTTGGGCATCTGGCTGAAAGGCTCCCAGGCAGAGGGCGATGGTCGCAGTGCAAATTCGCTGTAAGTGAACTCCACAGGCGGATGACTTTCGGGCGCCGGCCCGTCAGCGAATGCCTGCTGATGAGCTGCCGAGAGCAAATGGTAACCCGCCTCGGTCTGCCGGTAGTCGAGCAGCAAGCGCCGGACCAACTGCGGATCCTCACCCAGTTCGTTGGGGAACCAATGGAACATCAGAATCTGCCGGCACAAGCGCTTCGTGCGCAACTCAAAGCCGTACGCGTAATCAAGAACGTGATCGTCGCGATTGACCGCATTGCCAGAGGCATAATCGGGTTTTTGCGAATACCCGGTATGGCGTCCTCCGTAGTCCAGTATCAGTTCAAAATGCCAGCGCACGGCCTCCAGACGCTTGGGACGCCACAGATACAGGTGTTGCTGGGATTTCTCGTTGCCATAGCAGACACGGCTCAGATAACGCTGTGCCGTTGTTTTTCCATCTTCAATGTCGGTCTGATAGTCATAGAAAATGTGCTCGCCTGAAGCGTTGACGCTTTCCTGCAACAGCCATTCACCGACACGCAGTGGATCCGCAGGGTCGGCCCGTCGTGCGATGGCCTGACGGCCGAACAGGTGAAGGGTTCCGTCGGCACCATGAACCAGCCAGAAGCCGGCGCGGTCATCGTCGGCAGACCAATGTTCAATCCGGTCGAAAGCGCTTTCCACGCGAGCCAGATAGCGCGTAACCGCATAGCTTTTTTTTAGATCGAGGTCGTTGTACCGATCTTGTTTGCTCGATTCTGCCGGATACCACTCGACGCCGTCGGGGCCGGCGATTTCGTCCTTGCTGGTGTAGGTCGGCACGCCTTTGGCGGTCACGCGCGTCACCGCCGGTGTCGGCAGGCTCCAACCGATGCCGAACACACCGTTGCCTGCCGAACTCGAGTAGCCCAGGGTCAGGGACGGGTCAAACCCGCGCCCCGTCGAAATCGGCAACCCCAGCTGGAAACTGGAAGCGCCGGTCGGTCCGACAGGCCCCCAGCCTTTACCCACGCTTTGAATGGCGCCACCGCCCTTGGGCAACGCGGGAATATTGATGGACAAGGGCTCCGGGCGGCTCACTGCTGGCCTCCTGCCGACCTGGCCGTGTAGTTGATGTGTATGAGCACGTCAGTCAGCGAGTCGATGAAAGTCGTTTGCCCATCCTTATCGGACAGGCACAGCCGCCAACTGGAAATGGCGCCAGTGAATTCGAAGGGCAGGTAGCGCTCATCGTTGAAATTGAGAGTGAACAGGCCGTTATCGTCAACACCGGTCGACAGCGCAATGATTTCGTTGACCCGTTGGTTTCTCAGGATGGAGTCTGTTGCTGAGGTCAGTTGGACTTCGCTGGAGAGTTGCATCAGGGTCGCCCGGACGTTCTCGTACGGAGCGAGAACTGCCGGGAAGGAAACGCTGATGGTTTTGATCCGGCGCAGATAGTGATTCCTGTAATCCTGTTCGAACAGCTCTTTTGTGAGTTCGAAATCGCACTTGCCCGTGGATTTGAAAGTATTCAGGACGCTGTTCCAGTCTTCTTTTTTCCCGGTTTTGAGCTGATGCAACGACACGGTTTTGCGAATCTCCAGTTCCCGGTGATTGCGCCGCAAGTATTCAGCCTGCATTTTCATCAAAGCCAGCTTCAGGTGCTCTCCGGCTCCAAGCCCACGCTGATTGTTTTGCCAGGTGCCTTGCGGCAGGAACGTTGTGTTGAAATCTGCAATCTCGTATTGCCACGCGGCCTGCGCGTCCTGGCACAGCGCCAGTGTCATGTCGTAGGCCTGGCTGTAAAGAGGAGCAAGCTGCGTACCAAGCCACTGATACAACTGCGCCTGGGTGAAGCGCCTGCTGAGGAACTCGTGGTTGCTCCTGGCTTGGGACAATGTTGTCTGGGCCTGGCGAATCAATAACTCTGCGGCTTTCTGTTGTTCTTCCATCGATGTCAACTGGGAGGCAATCTGGGTCAACTCCAGTGCGGCCTGGTCGCGCGCAAGCGTCCATTCCTCACGTCGTCTACTGAACTGCGCCGTACGATCCAGATGGCTGGCTGCGGTTCGGTCAGCGGCCGCTCCGCCTTGGGCGAGTGCGGTCAAGGCATGCAGCGCGCCTTCCCAGCGCATGCCGCCATTGGCGAGGCCGAAGGTGTTTGGCGCCAGCATCAACGCGCCGGCACCGACCTGGGAGGCTAACGCCAGCTGTTCGGCTACACCGCTGCGCAAGTACAACTGACTGGCGCTGGCCTCCTCGACACTGAGGTCCTGTTTGAGCAAGCTTTCAAAATGTTCAAACCGCTGCTGCACGATTGTTTTGCCCACCAGCAGCGCTTTGTGATTCTGCTGCTCGGCGCGCAATGCCTGCGTCTGCAAGTCAACCGACAGCGACGCCAGTGCCCAGGCTTGCTGCTGCTGCACCTCCTGGAGTTGCGATTGTTCCTGACGCTCTATCAGCGACAGCAGCGTAATGCCGAACTGGATCAGGCTATCAACGGCGCTCAGCGCCTGCCCATGCATCACACTGAAGCGATAATGCGGGATCTGCGTCGAGGCAAAAGACGATCGCGTACCGCTCTCGCCACCGACGTTGCCGGCCTGCAACAGCGCGCGCGGCTCTTGAGGCGATTCGTACACGCGAACGAGTTTGCGTTTACCGGCGATGTCCAGACCATGCCTCAAGTTGTACAGGCGACTTTCCACCTGATCCCAGCGCTTGAGCAATTGCGGGTGGAAGGGAATATGCAATCTGGGTTTCGGCGAGATCTTGTCGTTCTCGCCAAGATCCTGTTCAGGCTGATCGGTTACCAGTTCGCCCAGTGTGATGCTCTGCCAGAGGGCGTTACGCCGGTTGATCACTGGCCGAGCACCGAGCAGATGTTGCGCTTGCAGATAGAGTGACTTCGCCTGGTCAAGGCTCTCGGTTGTCAGGCGGCGATAAGCCTCGTCAGCGCGATTGAGCAGTATGTCGACATAAAGAAAAAACACGGCCTTGCGAAAATGCACGCGATGGCTGAGCGCGATCTGATGCGGGTCATACGGATTGTTCTGCGCATAGGAGGGCTCTTCGACAGGACTCAGGGGTTCTGACTTCCAGTGCTGTGGCTGGCTAGCCTTGTCCTGCCCCCAAGGATCGAAGAGATAATTGACCCAGGTCATCGCCTCTTCGTAACGGTGCTCGGTATTCAATCGGGTCGCGACCACCCATGGCACGTATAAAAACAGTTCTGTGAAGTACTGGCCGTAAGCGCCATGAAAATCCAGCGCCTGCGTGGGGGATGAGCTCGGCGCGGAAAACTCGGATTTCGGTGAGTCGAGGTTGAACAGTTCGTCCAGACTGTTCTCCGCGCGCCGGATCATCTCGGAGGCGAAACCGGTATTGAGGCTGATCTGGTCATCAGCGTCTGGAGACGTTTTGCTGGCGTCGGGCTTGTACTGCAAAGTCTGCGACGACTCTTTAGTGGCAATCTTCCAGTCAGTGATCTTGTGGTTTTTCGCCATCAAGACTTCTCGGAGTGAAAGGAAGTCGATCGTAAGCTTCAATTGCTTCTTTACATAATCCTCCTTTGCACCGTTCTCCTTTGCATCATTTTCTGCGGTAGTTCCAGCGGTTATCGAAACCGAAAAATTCTTATCGATATCGCCAGTCAGGCTTTCCGCACCCAACGCAATTCCTATGGCGATCTTATCGTTCAGCTCATATGCGTAGATTTCGACGTATTGATTGAATCGCTCTGGTGTTAGGGCGTTCCAGATGCTCTCAAAAAAACGTTCAAGGCAGGTTGCCGGCAGGCTCCAGTTCCCGTCGATTTTGCGCCATGCATAATTGAGTTTCAGCTGCGGGTTGCTCTTGCCCGTTGCACTTTGATCTGCAAGCTGGCCGGGGTGCTGACGGTAACTTTCTGCCCAGAATATGAATAACCGATTGTTGAACCAGACGGGCCGAATGGTATGTTCGATGGCGTTCTGTGAAATCGGTACATCGGCTTTTTTCCATTGGCTCCAGGCCTGAGGTTCAGGACGCTGGCGCTTTTTCTTCCCTTCGCCGATCAGCTTCTCAGGTCGCTGCGACATATCGAGCGAGCGCCAATAGTAGCGATCAGCTGTGCGTGATTTGGCCAGCAGATAACAAACACCGTTAGTAACGTCATCGCCATCAATATAACCATTGAGGATTTTCAGGTTCGCCACTTCCTCAAAGCGCGTGAGGTAACCCAGTATCGCTTTATGCGCGGTCGCAGCGTCGAGCCGACCCTGCGTCAAGTCGTTTTCCAATTGGCAGAAATTTTCGCTTTTATCGATCCGCAATGCAGGGTCGAGATAGAGCGACGGGAAATACATCAGTTGCTGGTGGGCTGCCCAAGTGGAGTAGTGGCTCAAAATATTGTGCCACGAGGAACGCTGCTCCTCGGTCGGCGAATGATCAGAGGAATGACGAGTCATGATCAGTTCGATGTAGTGTTGAAGACTGGATATCGCGAAGCTTACCGGCGTCGTCGAGACATCGTGACTGACGAATGGGTCCAACAGGAAGTTATCGTAAAGCGTTTCAGCAGAAGTGTTTTTCGTTGGTCCGTCTTTCAGATGAAGGTAATAGGCTACCTGAGCATCGCGCAGGCCTTCCTCCAACTGCTTTTCCATATTCAGGGTGTTCATGTTCAGTTCCTTAAACATTTGCGGCGTGGAGAAGTTTGGCTGCGACGGTGCTCCATTCGTCCATTGAGCTTTCGTTATCCAAAGCCAACGTTTCATGCAGGCTTTCCAATGCAAGCCCAGCGCTTTTGCAGACTTCAAGGTGACGCGTGACCCAATCCAGTTGCTGCATGTTTTCAACACGCTCCCGGGATAAAGGCTGGGTTAGGCTGCTCAACGAATACTTGATATCAAGAAAGTCTTTCAGCGCTTCATTGGCTTTGTTTTTTTCATCGGTGGAGGCGATGTCTAAGTAACCTAGAAGATCTCCGCCTGCTCTCGCGTTGCCTCGGCTGTAATTGGCAAAGCGTTCAAGGCAATAGAAGTCTTCCAGTGCAAATACGTTGTTCCAGCCTGATTTCAGCAGCTGGGGCGTATTCAACAGCTTTAGCAATACGTCGCTGCTCAGGTTTAATGTCTGGCAGATTTCAGCGGCGGCCAGTGATTGTTTCAGCAGCAGGATTCCCCCGGCTCTGATTTGCGTACATAGCGCCTGTTCGCTGGTGTTGACCATTTTCATGACGCAGGGAATGTATTGCGCCGAAAGCCCGGCGACGTCCTGCAGCATTTGCTGCACGGCAAGCCTTTGTGGTTCTTCAGCGCTGGCATCGCGCATGGCTCTTATCGCAGCGATATGCGTGGGCAGCGTTTCACGCGCAAAAGGAACGCGCTGCCCGAGCATGCGTAACAGTTGCGCGGCAGTCAGGCCGGCGGATCGCAACCATGCCATTACTCCGTCCAGTGCCATCAGCAAATGGAGAATGTCCGGTTTGTCATTGCCTAATTTTCCGGATACCAGCAATTCCTTGAAGGCTTCGCCTCCCAATACATTGACCAACTCGACGCATTCGAGCGGGGACAAACCAAACAGCTTTGCGATGCGCGCCTGGCGATAAAGCGATGAAGCGGTCTGCAAGTTTTGACGCAGGTTTTTCGAATATGTTTTGCTTAGTTGCGCCATCTGCTTGAGCGAATGGTACGAAATCCCGAGATCCATTCCTTCGGCAAGAGAGGCGATAGTTGCTTCAATCTCTCCCCCCTCTTGTTGGAACAAATTGGCCGTCAGGGAATTGCGACGCAAAACACGATAAGACAACGGCGTGCGGCCGTCGACCGAGTGGGTAGGTAACCGATACAGCAACGCGGCGAATTCCTCTGCCTCAATCCCGTAATGTAGTTTGAAATATTGATAAACACCCAAGGCGCGCAATGTGGACGTACTGATGAATTCATCACTGCCATCACTGCCATCACTGCCATCGCTGCCATCGCTGGAAATTGCGTTGCAGACCAATGTGTCGAGATCCCCCAGCGAGATTTTGCTCCATCGATGCAAGCGTATTATGCGTTGGAGGCGGTCGAGGGCGGTAAACAGGTGTGCATTGTCATTTTCGTGTGCCAGACAAATGTTTTTCAGTTCGCTACCCTTTATATCTTCCACGACAGGATGTGAATTTTGTGACGGGTATGATTTGCTAACTTGAAGGTCCAGGAGCTGCTTGATTTCCGATGGTGAGCAATGGGTCTGAGAAGCGAACAGGTCCAGCGGGTAACGCCCGTCGTTTATTTCGGATCTGTTGACTACAGTGTTTGCTGTGCCTGTCGGGATATCTGACCGGTCGATATATTCTGCGAGCTTGACGGTGAGGACTTCGATTTGCCTGTTGCTCAGATTCGACATCTTTAGCTGGGCTTTGCAAAGCTCTTTTGTCTTCAGGTTTTCGGAATCCGCAACATGGCAATGTGGCCATTCAAACCGCAATTTGTAATCCAGAATGCCCAGTCCCAGATTCTTCGCGGCGAGCGCTACCACACATTGCTGGTGAGCGTGATGGTAGGGGAAATAAAGGGGCTTAGTCTTTTTCGACATTATCTCCAATGCTTGCTTGCGGCTGACGTTTTTTGCATCGTTTGTTATTTTTCGGCCCAGTACATTGTTGACGAATTTCAATGTCGAGAGTGATTCAAAAACAGTGCTGGCATCTATCTTTTGCTCGGCGATATCCGGACGAAGGTCTGTTATTTTTCGCCCGGGTTTAGCTTTCGCGTCGAATTGCTTGGCAAACAAGTACAACGCGCGCAGATAAGCAACTGGAGAATCGATCGAAGCGATATCGTCATGAGCGCAGAACTCCCCCCAGTTCTCTTTGAAGAGATTGTTATAAGTTGCCTCGATTTTTGTCAGGTCGCGCTTGTTTCGTGTTTTATCTGTCTCGTCTGTCTTGTCAGCTTTGTGCAGTTGGCGCTCCATTTGTTCCCGCGTCATTTGCCGGGCAGGACTGCTGGCATAAGCCAAAGTCCAAGTGTCTGCCGTTTCGCAAGTCTTTTTGAGTATGTCTGGTTCTCTTGTACTCATGATCTATTCGCCGGTTAGTGCTGTGAGTTGTCGTGGCGGCGAACATAACTTAGTCCAAAGAATTTTAGGTGTAGGAATATTCTCTGCTGAGGGTAAGAAGAAAAAACTTGAACTAAGTGGTTTGTAGGAAAAGTTCTGAAAGGATTGTTCTGGCTCGGTATTCAGGACGTTTTATTCGACTTCAGCTAGTTGTTTGTTACCGAACGTGCGGTGCAATCGTCGGCGCGAATGTTTATAAGAAATTTCGATGGCGAAAATGGATGGGGGTGATTTTCATAAAACGCGACTTGGCATATCCATTAGCGACACACCTTATCTCTCCACGAAAATTATTTTCATGCGGTTTGAAATCTCGATCTCGAAATGATTTATGAGTTTCACAACCCATTCGAACGTGACCCTTTCGAGGAGTACCGCATGACGCCTTCCTTCGGCTATTGGCTGCTGGTCTATGCCGCCGTCGCCATCATTGCGCTGATCGTGTTGATCGCCCGTTACCGGCTCAATCCGTTCATTGTCATCACCCTGATTTCCCTGGGCCTGGCGCTGGTGGCCGGGATGCCGCCGTCGGCGGTGGTCGGCGCATATGAAGCTGGCGTCGGCAAGACGCTGGGGCATATTGCGCTGGTGGTGGCGTTGGGGACGATGCTTGGCAAGATGATGGCCGAGTCCGGCGGAGCCGAGCAGATGGCGCGCACGCTGATCGAAAGGTTCGGTGAGAAGAACGCGCACTGGGCGATGGTGTGCATCGCCTTCTTGGTCGGCTTGCCGCTGTTCTTCGAAGTCGGGTTCGTCTTGCTGGTGCCAATCGCCTTCACCGTTGCGCGCCGGGTTGGCGTGTCGATTCTGATGGTCGGTCTGCCGATGGTCGCCGGGCTCTCGGTGGTGCATGCGCTGGTGCCGCCGCACCCGGCGGCGATGCTCGCGGTGCAGGCCTATCAGGCGTCGGTCGGGCAGACCTTGCTGTACGCGATCGCGATCGGCATTCCGACCGCAATCATCGCCGGGCCGCTGTACGCGAAATTCATCGTGCCGCGCATTCAATTGCCGGCGGACAACCCGCTGGAAAAGCAATTTCTCGACCGCGAACCGCGCGACAAACTGCCGGGTTTCGGCATTACCATGGCGACCATTCTGCTGCCGGTGGTGCTGATGTTGATCGGTGGCTGGGCCAATCTGATTTCCACCCCCGGCAGTGCGTTCAACCAGTTTTTGTTGTTCATCGGCAATTCGGTGATCGCGTTGTTGCTGGCGACTTTGCTGAGCTTCTGGACGCTGGGCATTGCTCAGGGTTTCAACCGCGAATCGATCCTCAAGTTCACCAACGAATGCCTCGCGCCCACTGCCAGCATCACCTTGCTGGTCGGCGCTGGTGGCGGCTTGAACCGAATTCTGGTGGATGCCGGCGTCACCGATCAGATCGTCGGCCTCGCTCACGAATTCCATCTGTCGCCGCTGATCATGGGCTGGCTGTTCGCCGCACTGATGCGTGTCGCCACCGGTTCGGCGACGGTGGCGATGACCACCGCATCAGGCGTTGTCGCGCCGGTGGCCATTGGTCTGGGTTATCCCCACCCTGAGCTTTTGGTGCTGGCGACCGGCGCGGGCTCGGTTATCTTTTCCCACGTCAACGACGGCGGCTTCTGGTTGATCAAGGAATACTTCAACATGACGGTCGCGCAGACGTTCAAGACCTGGACGGTGCTTGAGACGTTGATTTCGCTGGTCGCTTTCGCGCTGACCGTCGGCCTTTCCTACCTGCTGTAACCGGAGCCCGCCGCCCATGGACATCCTCTACCAGATCCGCGCCCGCCAGGATTTCTTCAGCGCCGGTGAGGGGCGCATTGCGCGGCTGATGCTCGACGATGTCGGGTTTGCCGCCAGCGCCAGCCTCGAAGACCTCGCGCAACGCGCCGAGGTCAGCACCGCCACGCTGTCGCGCTTTGCCCGCACGGTCGGCTGCCGCGACCTGCGTGATCTGCGCCTGCAACTGGCCCAGGCCAGCGGCGTTGGCAGCCGCTTTCTTGAACCTGGGAGCACGCCCGAGCAATCGGCTTTTTATGGGCAGATCGTTGGCGACATCGAAACCACGCTGCGCCAGCATCTGGCCGGTTTCGACGAATCGCGCTTCGCCGACGCAGTGAAATTACTCGGCCAGGCGCGGATGATTCACGCGTTCGGCATGGGCGGTTGCTCGACCCTGTGCAGCGATGAATTGCAGGTGCGCCTGGTGCGCCTCGGTTACCCGATTGCGGTGTGCCACGACGCGGTGATGATGCGCGTCACCGCCGCCAGTTTGAACGCCGAGCAAGTGCTGATCGCCTGCTCGCTGACCGGCATCACCCCGGAGCTTTTGGAAACCGTGGAGCTGGCGCGCAACTACGGCGCGCGCATCCTCGCCATCACTCGCGGCGATTCACCGCTGGCCGAACTGGCCGACGTCGTGCTGCCGCTGCAAGGCGCGGAAACCTCGTTCATCTACAAACCGACGGCGGCGCGCTACGGCATGCTGCTGGCCATCGACGTGCTCGCCACCGAGCTGGCGCTGGCCAGCCCTGAAGACAATCAAGAACGTCTGCGGCGAATCAAACTCGCCCTCGACGAATACCGTGGCGGCGACGATCACCTGCCGCTGGGAGACTGACATGCAGTACGACACCCTGATCCGCAACGCGCTGGTTATCGACGGCAGCAACACGCCCGGCTATAAGGCCGACGTGGCAATTCTCAATGGCCGCATCGAGCGCATCGGCGATCTGCCTGACACCCGCGCCAGCGAAGAAATCGACGCTGCCGGCCGGGTGCTGGCGCCGGGTTTCATCGACGTGCACACCCACGACGACACCGTGGTCATCCGCCAACCCGAGATGCTGCCCAAGCTCAGCCAGGGCGTGACCACGGTGATTGTCGGCAATTGCGGCATCAGCGCTTCGCCGGTCAGCCTCAAGGGCAATCCGCCGGATCCGATGAACCTGCTCGGCAGCGCAGCGGCGTTCGTCTATCCGCGCTTCAGCGACTACCGCGCCGCCGTCGAAGCGGCCAATACCACGCTGAATGTCGCCGCGCTGGTTGGCCACACGGCGCTGCGCAGCAATCACCTCGACGACTTGTTCCGCACCGCGACCCCCGACGAAATCACCGGCATGCGCGAGCAGTTGCGCGACAGCCTCGAGGCCGGCGCGTTGGGTTTATCCACAGGCCTGGCCTACGCCAGCGCCTTCAACGCCTCGACCGATGAAGTCATGCAACTGACCGAAGAACTCACGGCGTTCGGCGCGGTGTACACCACCCATTTGCGCAGCGAATTCGCCCCGGTGTTGGAGGCGATGGATGAAGCTTTCCAGATCGGCCGACACGCGCAATCGCCGGTGATTATTTCCCACCTCAAATGCGCCGGCGTCGGTAACTGGGGGCGCAGTCCGCAATTGCTCGCAGCGCTGGAAGAGGCAGCGAAAACCCATCCGGTCGGCTGCGATTGCTACCCGTACGCGGCGAGTTCTTCGACCCTGGATTTGAAGCAAGTCACCGACGCCCACCGCATCACCATCACCTGGTCGACACCGCATCCGGAAGTCAGCGGGCGCGACCTGATCGACATTGCTGGCGAATGGAAACTGTCGCTGGAAGAAACCGCGAAACGTCTGCAACCGGCGGGCGCGGTGTACTACGGCATGGATGAGGCCGACGTCAGAAGAATCCTCGCTCATCCGCTGTCGATGGTCGGCTCTGACGGACTGCCCGAAGACCCGTTCCCGCATCCGCGCCTGTGGGGCGCTTTCCCACGGGTGCTCGGCCATTTCAGTCGCGACGTTGGCCTGTTTCCGCTGCACACCGCCGTGCACAAGATGACCGGCCTGTCGGCGGCGCGTTTTGGCTTGCAGGAAAGGGGCGAGATTCGTGAAGGACATTGGGCGGATCTGGTGTTGTTCGATCCGGCGACCGTGCGCGATGTGGCCGATTTCAACGATCCGCAGCGGGCGGCGCAGGGGATTGACGGGGTTTGGGTCAACGGCGTGTTGAGTTATCGCGATGGACAGGCGAGTGGGGGCAGGGCAGGTCGGTTTCTGGCACGAGAAGGTGATTTGCGCGAAGGATTTGATTGATGGTGATGACGCCAAAAGATCGCAGCCTTCGGCAGCTCCTACAGGTGTACACCCGGCTGCAATCTTTTGATTTTCTGTGGTGATGGCACATTGCAATTAAAGAAAGCCATCCACAAGCCGATTTGCTGACATCCTCCCCGTCTACACTGTGGGGCCAATCAGTCAGGGAGCACCCCATGAGCTTCGGCAAAACCACCCCGGTCCTGCGGATCTTCGATGAGGCCAAGGCTGTCGAGTTCTACGTCGATTTTCTCGGTTTCAAGATCGACTGGCAGCACCGCTTCGAAGCGAATTTTCCGCTGTATCTGCAGGTGTCACGGGGCGAGTGTGTGCTGCATCTGTCCGAGCATCACGGCGATGCCTGCCCGGGTTCGGCGCTGCGTATCGAGACCGATGAGCTGGAGGCGTTTCAGCAGCAGTTGATGGCCAAGGATTACACGTTCTCGCATCCGCAGATTCAGGCGATGCCTTGGGGGAGTCAGGACATGACCATTGCCGATCCGTTTGGCAATCGGTTGGTGTTTACCAATGCGATCAGTCTTTGATCTGCATGCCTGAGATCAAAAGCCCCTCACCCTAGCCCTCTCCCGGGGGGAGAGGGGACCGACCGAGTTGACCGCGCTTCAAACGTCGACCTGAACGGCCGAGTCGAATATGGATTCACAGCGGTCATTTCTGGTCGGCGTAATTCGTGAGCATCGCACGGTCGGCTCCCTCTCCCTGGGTAGAGGGCTGGGGTGAGGGCAACCCCTGACACCCCACAAAAACCAGCCCACACCAAATCCCGCAAAAGTCCTCAATCAGTCGGCACCAACCGATCCAGCACCCGATTCACCGCCATCTCCGCGACCATCACAATCTGCGCAATGCCCTGCAACGTCTTGCGTTGCGAACCGTTCACCAGCCCCGCCTGATCGTTGAGCATCACCGTCGCCGACCCTAGTGTTTCGCAGGCGTCGGCCAATAGCGATTCGTTGTCGGCGTCGGGATTGGCCATGTACAGCGTGTTGGACTTGTAGGGCGGGGCCATGAATTCGGCGCTGGATGGGCCGAGGTAATGGTCGAGGGCGCGGTCGGCGGCTTCGTGGAATTTCTTTGAGTCGGCGGATTCGTAGGGAGATGCCGGGTCTGTGGGGGGCGGGTTTGGGGTTACTTTGAACATGAATGCTTGCCTCTTATGAAGCTGCATCCGTTTCGCCGCTAAGCAAAGGGAGGCAGCTGTGCGCAAGTTAGCGGACCGGTAAGCATTCAACCCGGTGCATCCGAAGATGCCATGCGCACAGCCACCATCGAGTGCAGGCGTGAGCCTGACCGGATTGGACTTGTACAACCGGAATGCTGTCCGAGCCGCTAAGCTCGATCACTGAGAAATCAGTGACGGAATCAAGTTAACGGCAGGCCCCAAGGCGCACAAGCCGGCGGATTCTGGCGCAGGCGTAGGCAACGGCGCAAGGAATTGTGGGTGGTTTCGCGGAATGCCGTGTCGCTTTAAACAGTTGTGCCAAGACGTGTTTAATCGGTGTGGCGAATGACGCCTTCGCGAGCAGGCTCGCTCCCACAGGGGATCTGCGGTGAACTCGGAAATGCAGACAACCGAGAACTACTGTGGGAGCGAGCCTGCTCGCGAAGAGGTCATCAGCATCACCGCCGATTCCGCAGCCGAAACTCCCCCGGCGGCATCCCGCGCCAGCTCTTGAACGTGCGATGAAACGAGCGCGGTTCGGTGAAACCAAGATACTGCGCAATGTCCTGAATCGGCAACGTGCTATTAAGCAAATAATGCTCCGCCAACTCCTGACGCAGCTCATCGAGAATCTGCTGATACGACGTCCCGACCTGCTGCAACTGCCGCTGCAACGTGCGCACCGAGATGCTGAGCTGCTCCGCCACTTGCTCCTTGCGCGGCAAGCCCTCCTTGAGCAAACCCCGCAGGATGTTTTTCACCTGCTCCCCGAGCGACGCATCCTCCAGCGTCGCCAGCAAGCCCATCGCATGTTCTTCCAGAGTTCGCAGCAACTGCGCATCGGCCTGTCGCAGCGGCAACTGCAAATAATCCAGCGGCACCACCAGCGCCGAATACGCCTGATCGAACAGCACCGGGCAACCAAAAAACGCCTCGTACTCGGCCTGCGTCACCGCATCCGGCCGCGCATGCTCCAGCCATACGCAGGCCGGCGACAGCTGCGTGTCGGCGATCCAGCGCGCGTAGTGCAGCCACGAGCCGAGCACGTTTTCCACCAGATGCCGACGAATCCGTGGCCGCTGGTAACGGCAGGTCCAGATCAGGTGCACGTGCTCGCCCTGCACCTCGGCGCGGCTGACGCCCATGTCGCCGACGAGTTTTTCGAACGGCATGATCCGGCTCATCGCATCGCCCAGCGTCGCGCAATTCATGGTGATGTAACCGAGCACGCTCCACGAATTGGGCAGGACGAAATTCGCCGCATGCAGCCCGAACAAGCCATCGCCCGAGTGCTCGCAGAAATAATCCAGCAAGCGCTCGTGAACCTCACCCGGCAGGCGCAAGGTGTTGTCGCTCAACTGCTGCGCCTGCAACCCGGCCGCCGCCAACGCAGGCTCGATGGCCATGCCCAACTGTTCGGCATGGCGCAGGTATTTGAGCAGCGGCGGAACGGAAGTGAAGCCGAGCGATGGCATGGTCGCGGTCCTTTGATCGACGGCGCGTGAGCGAATGAATGGCGCAAGGTAAGTGGATTGCCCGGCGAAAGTAAATGCCCGGACGTTTGGCGCCATTCGCTACAGGTTCTGGCCGGATGCGACCGTGACAGATCTCCAGCGCTGACTAGTATGCAAGCTTGATCCAACGGCAGAAAAAGGACACACGCATGCGACGCTGGAACGGCTGGGGAGAGGCAGGCACGGTGGTCGAACTGCCGGCCCAGGGCGCGACATTTCTCCACGAACGTCTGGGCGCTGGCCGGGCATTGCCCGATGCGACCCTGGCAGCGGCGTTGGCGCAAGTGCCGACCTCGCGCCTGGTGCCGCACCGCTTGTACAGCATCGATACTCACGATCGCCTGCTGCACGCGCGCGGCCAGAGCCTGCCGGATTGGTTGGCGTTGCGCGAAGGCGCGTTGGGTACTTATCCCGATGCCGTGGCGTTTCCTGAAACGGCCGAACAGATCCGCCAATTGCTGGCCCTCGCCCATGATCAGGATCTGTGCTTGATTCCCTACGGCGGCGGCACGTCGGTGGCCGGACACATCAATCCGCCAAACTCCACGCGCCCGGTGCTGACGGTGTCGCTGGCGCGAATGAATCGCCTGACCGACCTCGACGAACAGAGCCTGCTGGCGACATTCGGCCCCGGCGCCAGTGGGCCGCAAGTGGAAAGCCAGTTGCGCGCGCGCGGCTACACGCTGGGGCATTTTCCGCAGTCGTGGGAGCTGTCGACGCTGGGCGGTTGGGTCGCCAGTCGTTCCAGTGGCCAGCAGTCGTTGCGCTACGGTCGGATCGAGCAATTGTTCGCCGGCGGCACCCTGGAAACGTTCGCCGGGCCTCTGCAGATTCCAACCTTTCCCGCGTCGGCGGCAGGTCCCGATCTGCGTGAAATGGTGCTCGGTTGCGAAGGCCGTTTCGGGATCATTTCCGAAGTCAAAGTGCGAGTCAGCGCGTTGCCGGCGGACGAGCGTTTCTACGGCGTGTTTCTGCCCGATTGGCCGCAAGCGCTGCAAGCAATCCGGCAACTGGCGCAGGCGCGCGTACCGCTGTCGATGCTGCGTCTGTCCAACGCGGTGGAAACCGAAACGCAATTGGCGCTGGCCGGCCATCCGCAGCAGATTGCCTGGCTGGAAAAGTACCTCAAGCTGCGCGGCGCCGGCGACGGCAAATGCCTGTTGACCTTCGGTGTGACCGGCAATCGCCAGCAAAACGCACTGTCGCTGAAACACGCGCGCCAACATCTGAAAGCCTTCGGCGGTGTGTTCACCGGCACGCTGCTGGGCAAGAAGTGGGCGCAGAACCGCTTCCGCTTTCCCTACCTGCGCGAGAACCTGTGGAACGCCGGTTACGTGGTCGACACCCTCGAAACCGCCACCGACTGGAGCAACGTCGATCACTTGCTCAGCCTGATCGAAAACAGCCTGCGCGACGCCTTGGCCGCCGAGGGCGAACGGGTGCATGTGTTCACTCATCTCTCGCACGTTTACGGTGAGGGCTCGAGCATTTACACCACCTACGTGTTTCGCCCGGCAGCCGACTATGCCGCGACGCTGGCGCGCTGGCGGATGCTCAAACACGCGGCCAGCCAAACCATCGTCGACAACCACGGCACCATCAGCCATCAGCATGGCGTCGGCAAGGATCATGCGCCGTATCTGCTACGGGAAAAAGGCCCGCTGGCGATGCAGACGTTGCAGGCGCTGAGCGAACATTTCGACCCGGAAGGGCGCCTCAACCCGGGCACGCTGTTGCCAGAGTCGCGGCCATGACGGCGAACTGGAACGCGCAGTGGCGCGAGCAGATTCTGCCGACACTGGCGGATGAAACCTGGGACCTGATCGTCATCGGCGGCGGCATCAGCGGCGCCGGAATCGTCCGCGAAGCCGCGCGCCGGGGCTGGCGCTGTCTGCTGCTGGAACAGCGCGATTTTGCCTGGGGCACCTCCAGCCGATCATCGAAAATGGTCCATGGCGGTTTGCGTTACATCGCCAACGGCCAGTGGCGCCTGACCCGCGATTCGGTGCGCGAGCGTCAGCGCCTGCTCGACGAAGCGCCGGGGCTGGTCGAGCCGATGAGTTTCATGATGCCGCACTATCGCGGCGGCTTTCCCGGGCCGCGCGTCATGGGCAGCTTGCTCTCGGTGTACGACGCGCTGGCGGGACGGCGCAACCATGGTTTTCATGACGCCGAGCAACTGCGTTTTCTCGCCCCGGGGGTGAAGGAAAACGGCCTGCTCGGCGGCAGCTGTTTTGTCGATGCGCTGACTGATGACGCGCGGCTGGTGATGCGCGTACTGCGCGAGGCCCGGGCTGACGGCGCGGTGGTGCTCAATGGTGTGCGCGTCACGCAACTGCTGCGTGAAGGCGGGCGGGTGTGCGGGGTTCAGGTGGAAGATGGCGAGGGCGGGGCGACGCTGCAATTGCGCTCCGCTGTGTTGGCCGTTGCCACCGGCGCATGGGCCGAACGGCTGCGTCCGACTGAGGCACCACGGCAATTACGACCGTTGCGCGGCAGTCATCTGTTGCTGCCAGGCTGGCGTCTGCCGGTCGCGCAGGCGTTCACTTTTCTGCATGAGCGCGATCGGCGCCCGGTGTTCGTGTTTCCGTGGGAAGGCGCGACGGTGGTCGGCACCACGGACCTTGATCACTGCGAAGATCTCGACCACAGCGCGCGCATTTCCAGCGACGAACTCGACTATCTGCTCGCCGCGTGCCAACAGCAATTTCCCGGCGCCGAAGTGGGCGTCGACGACGTGCTGTCGACCTGGTCAGGCGTGCGTCCGGTGGTGGGCAGCGCGGCGGGTGCGCAGCAGGACAAACCGTCCAACGAAACCCGCGAACATGTGCTGTGGCAGGAGCCGGGTTGCGTGACTTTGGCCGGCGGCAAACTGACCACATTTCGCCCGCAAGCGATCGAAGTGCTCAAGGCGTGTGCGGTGATGCTTGGGCGCTCCTTTGTCGATGACGGCGCGCCGGTGTTCGCCGCTGTGCCGCTGCTGACAATTGCGGGACTGGGCGCCAGTCAATGGCGACGCTTGGCCGGACGTCACGGTCGAGACCTGCCGAGGCTGGCGCAATTGCTCGGCGAACTCGGTCTGGAAACGGTTGGCGCCACCGATACGTTGTGGGCAGAGCTGGCGTTCGCCTGCGAGGCGGAAATGATTCTGCATTTGGATGATTTGCTGCTGCGCCGCACCCGTTTGGGCCTGTTGCTGCCGCGCGGTGGCGAGGACTATCTGCCTGCGATTCGCACGCTCTGCCAGCCGCGATTGGCTTGGGATGATGAGCGCTGGCAAGCGGAAATCCAGCGTTATCGATTGTTGTGGCTGCGCGATCACGGCTTGCCGGAGATCACGCCATGAAATACCTGTTAGCCATCGACAACGGCACCCAGAGCGTGCGCGCATTGCTCTTCGATCTGCAGGGCAATCTGCTCGGCAAAGGCAAAGTCGACTTGCAGGCGTACTACTCGACGCAACCCGGTTGGGCCGAGCAGGATCCGGAATATTACTGGGCGAAACTCGGCGAGGCTTGTCAGCAACTCTGGCAGCAGACCGGCATCGACCGTGCGCAGATTGCCGGCGTGTCCCTGACTACCCAGCGCGGCACGGTGATCAATGTCGATGCCAGCGGCAAACCGCTGCGCCCGGCGATTGTCTGGCTTGATCAACGTCAGGCCGAGGTCGAGGGCGGCACCAAGGGGCCGTGGGGCTGGCTGTTCAAACTGGTCGGCGCCAAGGCAACGGTGGATTACTTTCGCGCCCAGGCCGAGGCCAACTGGATCGCCCGGCATCAGCCCGAAGTGTGGGCGGCGACCGACAAGTTTCTGCTGCTTTCGGGCTTTCTCACTCATCGCTTGTGCGGACGCTTCGTCGATTCGGTCGGCTGCTGCGTCGGCTATCTGCCCTTCGACTTCAAGCGGCTGAAATGGGCGGCGCCGCGCGACTGGAAATGGCAGGCACTGGCGGTGCGCCCGCAGCAGTTGCCGAGCCTGCACAAACCCGGCGAAACCCTTGGCTATATCAGCGCCGAAGCCGCCCGGCACACCGGCATTCCCGAAGGCCTGCCGCTGATTGCCGCCGGCGCCGACAAGGCCTGCGAAGTGATCGGCTCCGGCGTGGTCGATGCCAGCACCGTGTGCCTGTCCTACGGCACCACCGCGACCATCACCAGCACACGCTCACGCTACCTGGAAATCGTCCCGCTGATCCCGCCGTACCCCTCAGCCGTGCCCGATCAGTACAACTGCGAAGTGATGATCTATCGCGGCTACTGGATGGTCAGCTGGTTCAAGAACGAATTCGGCCTGCGCGAGATGCAGCAGGCGAAAGCCCAGGGCATCGAACCGGAGCAACTGTTCGACGCGCTGGTCAACGCGGTGCCGCCGGGCTCGATGGGTTTGATGCTGCAACCGTACTGGTCACCGGGCATCCGCGAACCGGGCGTGGAAGCCAAAGGCGCGATGATCGGCTTCGGCGACGTGCACACCCGCGCGCACATCTACCGGGCGATTCTCGAAGGCCTGGCCTACGCGCTGCGCCAGGGCATGGAAAACATCGAACGGCGTTCAAAAGTGTCGATCCTGCGCCTGCGCGTCGCCGGCGGCGGCTCGCAAAGCGACGCCGCCATGCAACTGACCGCCAACATCTTCGGCCTGCCGGCAGAGCGCCCGCATGTGTATGAAGCGTCCGGGTTGGGGGCGGCGATTTGCTGCGCGGTGGGGTTGGGAATGCACAGGGATTTTCCATCGGCCATTGCGGCGATGACCCGGGTTGGAGCGGTTTTCACACCGCAGCCTGAGGCGCAGAAGGTTTATGAGCAGTTGTACAGAGAGGTGTATTTGCGCATGTACCGGCAGCTCAAACCGCTGTACCAAAGCATCCGCAGAATCACCGGGTATCCCCAATAGTCCTGACACCCTAGACCCCTGTGGGAGCGAGCCTGCTCGCGAGTGCGCAGTGTCAGTCAATGATGATCTGAATGATCCACCGCTTTCGCGAGCAGGCTCGCTCCCACGGGGATTTTGCTGTGCGCTCAAAATCCGGTGAGTCACACAAATCCAAATGTGGGAGCAGCTTGCTCGCGAATGCGCACTGTCAGGCAACGTCGATTTGATTGACCCACCGCCATCGCGGGCAAGCCCGCTCCCACAAGGGTTTTGCGGTCTGATCAAAATCCAGCGTGCCCCACAAATCCAATGTGGGAGCGAGCCTGCTCGCGAAGGCGCAGTGTCAGGCAATGTTGATTTGACTGACCCACCGCCATCGCGGGCAAGCTCGCTCCCACAGGGATTTTCGGTGAGCTCAAAATCCAGCGAGCCACACAAATCCAAAGGTGGGAGCGAGCCTGCTCGCGAAGGCGCAGTGTCAGGCAACTTTGATTTGATTGACCCACCGCCATCGCGGGCAAGCTCGCTCCCACAGGGATTTTCGGTGAGCTCAAAATCCAGCGAGCCACACAAATCCAAAGGTGGGAGCGAGCCTGCTCGCGAATGCGCAGTGTCAGGCAACGTCGATTTGATTGACCCACCGCCATCGCGGGCAAGCCCGCTCCCACAGGGGTATTGCGGTGTGCTCAAAATCCAGCGAGCCACACAAATCCAAAGGTGGGAGCGAGCCTGCTCGCGAATGCGCAGTGTCAGGCAACGTCGATTTGATTGACCCACCGCCATCGCGGGCAAGCCCGCTCCCACAGTTATCGAGATGAACACATCAACAGTGCTCGACCACGAAAACCTGTGGGAGCGGGCTTGCCCGCGATTCGGTTTCAGCCTCAGCGCAAGACGAACATCAAACGCGGAAGTGGCTGACCATCTGCTGCAACTGACCACCCAACCGCGCCAGCTCAACACTCGACGCTGCCGTCTCATCACTCGCCGCTGCGGTCTGCTCGGACACGTCGCGGACGTTGATAATGCTGCGGCTGATCTCTTCGGCCACGGCGCTTTGCTGTTCGGCAGCGGCGGCGATCTGCTGGTTCATCGACTGGATGTTCGACACCGTGCGGGTGATGTTTTCCAGTGAGGCGCCGGCCTTGCGCGTCAGGGCGACGCTGCTGTCGGTCAGCGCGCGGCTGTTGTTCATCACCGCAGAAACCTGCTGGGTGCCGTTCTGCAGACCGGCGACCAGGCCTTCGATTTCCTCGGTGGATTTCTGTGTGCGCTGAGCCAGACCACGCACCTCATCGGCGACCACGGCAAAACCGCGCCCGGCTTCACCGGCACGCGCGGCTTCGATCGCGGCGTTGAGCGCGAGCAGGTTGGTCTGTTCGGCAACAGCCTTGATCACGTCCATGACGCTGCCGATCTTGTCGCTTTCCTGTTGCAGCACGCTCATCGCTTCGGTCGAACGCACCACTTCGCTGGCCAGACGTTCGATCTGCGCGATGGCCTCATTCACCACCTTGTCGCCTTCACGTGCTTCGCCGTCCGCAGCGGCAGCGGCTTGCGACGCTTCCTCGGCATTGCGCGCAACTTCCTGCACGGTGGCGGTCATCTCGTGCATGGCGGTGGCGACCTGATCGGTCTCGATTTTCTGGCTGTTCACACCGGCGCTGGTCTGCTCGGTCACTGCCGACAACTCTTCAGCGGCGCTGGCAATTTGAGTGACGCCGTCGCGGATGCCGCTGATCAAATCACGCAGGGTCACGCCCATGCGCGCGATGCCTTGCTGCAATACGCCGAGTTCATCGCGACGGGTAACGGTGACATTCTGGGTCAGGTCGCCGCTGGCGATGCGCTCGACCACGGCCAGGGTTTCGCGCAACGGACGGGTGATCTGACGGGTGATGATCACGGCAGCAATGATGCCCACCAGCAGCGCCAGCAACGTGCTGATCAACTGGAAGGTGCGCGCCTGGGCGCTTTCAGCGTCACGACGGTCAAGTTGAATCTGGTACAGCTGCTCGCTCAGGGCGACGATGGTGGTGCCCTGATCGGTCATTTCCTTACGCGCCTGCACGGCATCGGTGTTGGCGTTCTTGTACGCCATCAACGCGCTGCGGTAGCTGGTCAGCGCGGTTTCCAATTGGCGCAGGGCATCCTGCTGAGTCGCGGCAAATTGCGCATTCAGTGGTTTGAGGCTGGCGATGGCCGCGTCGATCTGGCCGACGGCTTTCTGCTCGGTCTCGGCGTTGCTGGTCGCGGTGTAACCACGCACTTCATAGCGCGCGAGGATGAACGCTTCCTTGGCCGCAGTGACAGCCTGGAACTGTTCGAAACGCTGATCGCTCAACTCCATCTGCTGCACGCGCTGGCTGATCGATTCGATCAGGTTGTACGCGGTCTGAGCGTTGGCGCTCATGGTGTCGCGCGCGCTGTTGCCGGTGCGATAGGCGTTGCGCATTTTGTTCAGCGAGGTCTGGTATTCAGCGATGGTCGCGGCCTGCTGCTTGAGCAGTTTGACGTTCTCCGGACTCTTGAATTTGCTGATCAATGCCTGCTGCTGAGCGGCAAAACTTTCCAGGGTGGTCTGCACATTCTGCGCGGCGGTTTCGTCGCCGTTGGTCAGCATGTATTGCAGGCGCACCACGCGCAATCTGGTCAGGCCGGCGTTGAGCTGGGTGATGTCGCTCATCCAGTTGCTGCGGTCGATCAGGCCGCCGAGGCTGGTCCAGCCGGTCAGCGCCAGAATGCAGGTCAGGGCCAGCACCAGGCCGAAGCCCAGGCCGAGTTTCATGTTCACGCTGATGTTACCGAACCAGCTATTCATGCAAATCCTCCAGAAACGTTGGGTTTCTTGGTCGTCAGTTAAGCTGGAAGATTGTTGTTCTTTTGAGCCAGCAGGGGTGTTAGCAGGTCTGTATCGGCCGCAAACCCGAGAGCTGAAAGGATTTTTGTCTGACAGTCCACGAAGCAACGAATCTCAAGGACTTTTTCACATGGGTTTCACTGACTGCCCACGCGCGCCTCTGTAGTTTCACCGCATCGAATGACCTGTGATGCAGAGTGGCGAGGCGGTTTTTGTGGAATTGAGACTGAGTCTGTTCGGCGTCAAACGCTCGATCGATCTGAGCGGTCTGGCGCGTTTTCGCGATGCATGGGTGGTGCTCGCGGCATCGATTTTGGTGATCCCGCTGACCCTGTGGTTGCTGGCGCCAAATGCCGTGCCGGACCTGGCCCACGGTAATCAGGCGGGTGCACAAGCTTTGGCGGCGGGGTGGGCCAAGGGCGACATGATCGTGCTGGTGCGCCACGTCGAACGTTGCGATCACTCCAAAGCTGCGTGCCTGAGCGGCAGTGACGGCATCACCGACCGCTCGCGCAGTGTCGCAGCGGCAGTCGGTGCTCGTTTCGAACAACTGGGCCTGACCGACGCCGACATCTATAACAGCCCGTCAATGCGCACCGTGCAGACGGCCGGCTATATGTTCAACCATGCCGCCAGTGGCGATGACTGGTTGATCAACTGCAGAGGCCGCATGTTGCAGGATGCCCTTGCGCACAAGGTCCCCGGGCGTAACCTGGTTCTGGTGACCCACAGCGAGTGCATGGCGCAGATCGAAAAAGACCTGAAAGTGCCAGCCTCGAACATGGGGTACGGCGCGTCCTTGTTCATATCCGTTGCCAGCCCGGCTGCACCGAAGATGCTCGGCTTCATTGAAGCCTCCGACTGGCGCACGGTGACTACCCGATGAAATCCCGTTTCTACGCTTACAACCTCGGCATTCCGCTGGTTTGTGCGGCAGTGGTGTTCCTGATGTTCGACATGACCAACATCGACATCGCCTTCAGCAATCTGCTGTTCGACCCACTGAGCCAAACCTTCCCGATCGACAAAATCCACTTCTTCGAGAAACTTACCCACAAATGGGCGCGGATCATTCCGAACTGGACGGCGGAGATCGCGCTGATCGGCGCACTGCTGTCGCTGATCTGGCCAGGGGCCAATCCGCACGAACGGCCACGACTCGGCGCCTTTCTGGAGCGCAGCAGAGTCGCACCAGTGCTGCGATTTGCCGCAGATCACCGTAGGGATTTTTTCTTTGTCGTGATCGCGTTTGCGCTCTGCACGGGCGTGATCCACTTCCTCAAATCCCACACCAGCGTCTACTGCCCGATCGAGACCACGTTGTACGGGGGGGAAATGCCCCACATCGAGTGGTACAGCAATTTCCAACTGTTCCACGAAGCCGGGAGTGGCCGTTGCTGGCCGGGCGGCCATGCGTCGGGTGGCTTCACCATGCTGGCGCTGTATTTCGTGGCGCGACGGCATCAGTGGCGTTTTTCCAATGCGATCTTGTGGGGCTCGCTGCTGCTGGGCTTGGTCTACGGCACCACCCGCGTCCTGCAGGGCTGGCACTACATGTCCCACACGTTCTGGGCCGGCATCTTCGTCTGGCTGACCTGTTTACTGACGGCATTGGCCTTCTACGGACGCGCACGATTGGATTTACCGGTGCGGGCCAAAAGCACGCAGAAAGCTTTCAACGCAGAGCCTGAGGTATCGCTCTGAACGCGTTCAGAAAAACCTGGATTGAACGTCAACCCAGGCGCCGCGACCAACGTTGATCCGGCGCCTCGAACCCCGGATTGACCAGCGCCGTCAGCACATGATCCTGCCAACGCCCGGCAATGTTCAGATACGCCTTCGCATACCCCTCACGCTCAAAACCCAACCGCTCAAGCAAACGCGCACTGCGCTCATTGCCGGGAATGTAATTGGCCATGATCCGATGCAGATTCTGCGTATCGAACATATAGCCAATCCCCGCTTGCAGCCCCTCCTGCATCAAACCCCGTCCCTGATGCGCCTCATCGATGTGATAACCCAGATAACACGCCTGAAACGCCCCACGAATAATCCCGCTGAAATTACACGCGCCGATCATCTGCTGACCGTCCGGCGACAGCAGCGCGAAATGCATGGCTAACCCGGCTTCGAAAGCACTGGCCTGGATCTCGAGGCGACGGCGGATGTTGGCGGTGGAGAAGTAGTCGGTGGTGCGGATGGGCGACCACGGCGCCAGGTGGCGGAGGTTGCGCTGGTAAAAAGCGCTTTCGAGCTCGGCCTGATCGGGGGAGAGGATCGCCAGGGTCAGGCGCGGGCAGGGCAGGGATAACAGCGGCATCGAGCGCTCCTTGGCGAGGGATCTGCTGGCAGAGTCGCGCATATGCTGGGGAGCGGCAAGGTTTGGGGAATGAAGGACGAAAAAAAGCCCGCTAGGAGCGCGGGCGAACCGTAGTTTCTTGAATGAGCGGGGGGATTTTATGGGATTGGTCGGGTGGGCTTAGTGAAGAAAAGTTCATCTCGCTTCCGCCGACCGGGTCGATGTCCCGACAGTCGATCTTCAACGCACGATGAAAATATCAGCGCCCATACAGCACCGTATTCATCAACGCATTGACCTGATTTGGCATCGTGTGGATGAACCAGTCGAAAGCAAGACCCGAGGTAAGCAGATACGCGAGAACCAGCAGGAGAGGCATGAAGATGATGTTTTTGCGCAGATTGGCGTACTTGCGGGTTTTTCTGGAAAGCCATGGTTCGCCAGTGCCATTGTTGTTGGCATGAGCACCCGCAACGATGAAGTAGGTTGAAAAAAGCATCATCCGAATGCTGGTATAGATAAACAGCATTACGCCTGTCAGGTGCAGCAGGAACCAGTGCATGTCTAGCAGGACGAAATATTTCTTTATTCCCGTCAGGCCCTGCTCATTGATGATCTGCTGGCTGTACTGAAAGTTTTGCGGCGCCAGGGTGGGCATAAAAGCTTCGTCGGTGACATACGTCGCGGCCACGCAAAATGCCAAGCAAAACAACAGCGCAACGACCCACTTAATGCCCGCGAAGAAGCCCCGGTAAAGGCTATGCAAGGTTCCGCCAGCCCACAGGGAAATGGTGAATAGCGTGATCCAGGAAAGCAAGTTGAGTATCTCAGCCCGGAAAAACACATAAATCAGCCCGGCAATCACCATCATCATGCAGATGACTGGAGTCATATCCTGGCTTGTGCTGGCGGCGTTCACGCCCGGCGGTGGATTGACCACAGTGTTGAAGGTCAGGTTTACCGAATGGCCCGGCTGATTGGCGGATTGTGGAGAATCGCCTTTCAGTACCCGATCCAGAATGGCTCCCAGAATCAGGCCGAGGATGGTGAAGAACGCCGATATGTAGATATCGACTTCCTTGGATTGGATTGTTTCGATGAAGCTCATGTTTTATTGCCTTCCTTGTGCAGGTTGAGTGTTTCACGTGCCGATCGGGTTTCTCTGCGAGGCATCCAGCCAGCTGCGGAATGGTAAGGGGATGGGTGTGGTTTGGCTATTTCCGCAAGTGTATTTACTTCACAGCCAAGTGGGTTTTATCAAATTGGAGAAGGAGCCGAAGCTGGGCCGTTCACCTCCAAAAACCTGTAGCGTCGAATACGAACAGCGACGGCAGGTTTGAGCCAATGGAGAGCGAATGGCGCACATTGCCAAACCCCTGATGCGACAAAGCCCGCACTGGGCGGGCTTTGTAGTTGAGAGTTGGTCGGCCGGGGTAATTTGAATTCGTTCGATAACATATTGATCTATAACATTAATATAAAATTTTATTTTTATGTGGAATACCAATTGGAATACCGGCCAGTTCGGTTGTTTTACTATCGCCGTGTGCCGCTCTGACGATTTCTATGTTCGTGAGTCTGTCTTGTACGTCCACTCATAGTTGCTGGGAAAACAGAGGCTGATTACGCGGAGGCTGCGATGATTTCCGCCAATTTAATCAAGCCATCGCGAAGCTAATAGAGCGAGTTTTCGGGCGGCTCCAGTCGAAATCGGAACGAAATCGCATTCCTACGTAAATTTCAAGTCTGGTTGACTAACCAATCGCCGACAGATTTTGCGTAGCCACGCAGCCTTCAAAACGGCGCATGCGTTTTCACACAGTCTGAACCCGAAGCGGGCAGTCAAAATCCGCTATTTAAATCGGGCCGGTTCCTCCCTACTGTTACACTTCTAAAAAAGCAGGGAGCAATACATGGTCGATGTAAGTGTTAGCAAGGAAGAGCGGCCCCAGAACCAATCGGGGTCACCTTACAGAATCCTCTCGCTGGATGGCGGCGGGGCCAAGGGCTTCTACACGCTCGGTGTACTGAGAGAAATCGAAGCCATGATAGGTTGCCCGCTCTCTGAGCGCTTCGATCTCATCTTTGGAACAAGCACTGGGGCTATCATTGCTTCGCTCCTCGCCTTGGGGTATCGAGTCGAGGAAATCCATGAGCTTTACAAGAAGCATGTACCGACCGTCATGTCTAAGCGGTCACCGTCTGAGAAAACCGATGCTCTTGCCAAACTTGCCAAGGACGTATTTGGAGACCGTACCTTTGACGAGGTGAAAACGGGCATTGGCGTGGTTGCCACCCGCTGGCTGACCGAGAAGCCGATGATCTTCAAGGCCAACATAGCTCAAGCGCACGGACGCAAGAGCTCTTTCATTCCCGGTTTCGGAGTAAAGATGGCTGATGCTGTTCAAGCCTCTTGCTCCGCATACCCTTTCTTCAATCGGAAGGTTGTGATCACGTCAACGGGAGACCAAGTCGAACTCGTTGATGGCGGATACTGTGCCAACAACCCCACTCTGTATGCGATTGCCGATGCGCTTGTTGCAATGGAGCGACCGCATCAGGATTTGCGCGTCGTTAGCATTGGAGTGGGAATCTATCCGGATCCGAAACCTGGTCTGAAAATGTGGCTAGCCAAGAAATACTTGCTTAGCGTGCAGCTCCTCCAAAAGACACTGGAAATAAATACTCAGTCGATGGATCAGTTACGAGAAATTCTATTTAAGGACGTGCCAACCATCCGTATCAGCGACACGTTCGAGCGTCCGGAAATGGCAACAGATCTCATGGAGCACAATTTGGGTAAGCTGAACATTTTACGGCAACGGGGAAGTGAGTCTTTCGCCTCTCGTGAGGCTCAACTGCGTGATTTTTTGCTATAGGAGTGAATGTAGATGGCTATACCTGAGGCGCAGCTCGAAACTTGGTCCCATCAGGGGGCTATCCAAGGGTCTAGCACTACCTATAACGCAGTTAAAAGTGTGCTCGAAGCGAAGAGCACCCCCTATGCCGACAGGAACTACCAAATTTTTCTGCAGGGGTCGTATGGCAACGACACCAATATTTATGCTGAAAGCGACGTTGACGTAGTCATCCTTATGAAGGACTGCTTTTACAGTGACCTTGAAGCGTTATCTGACGCGGAAAAGGAGGCATGGAAGAGCGCCCATAGCGATGCAACTTACACGTATACGACCTTCAAGAAGGATGTGCTTTCGGTATTGACTGCTGCATATGGAAAAGATGTGGAGGCCGGAGATAAGGCAATCATGATTGATGCCAGCAGTAGTAGGAGGAAAACTGACGTAATTGCGTCAATGCAGTTTCGACGCTACTACAAATTCAATGGATTCCAGGATCAGTCGTATGAAGAAGGCATTTGCTTCTTCAATTCTGCAGGTGAACGGATAGCGAATTATCCAAAACAACATTCCGCAAATCTTACCAAAATGCATCAAGGCTCCAGCAGCTGGCTAAAGCCTATGGTGCGTATATGGAAAAATATGCGTACTAAACTTGTCAATGATGGAGTTATCAAGGCCGGGCTTGCACCGTCCTACTACATTGAGGGGTTGCTTTATAATGTTCCCGCTGAAAAGTTCGGAGGTAGCTACGCAGACTCATTTGTCAACGTCTTCAACTGGATTCAAAAGGAGGCGGATAAAAGTAAGTTGGTCTGTGCAAATGAGCAGTACTATCTGTTGCGGGAAAATGCTCACACTTGCTGGTCTCAGGCTAATTGCAATGAGTTTCTTGAGGCAGCTGCTCAGCTATGGAAAGGGTGGGGTAGCTAGTCCGTGAAATAAAGCTGCCCAGACAAATTCAACCTCGAACTAACTGCGGTGCCAAGGAAGTTTTATCCAATAGCTGTCCTGGTTCAAGAGAGCGAGCCAAGATTTCGGCGCTTCTCCTGATGTGTGCCACTGCACCCTCGGCCGGGAAAAAAGCAGCCAACTTTCGACCATAATAAAATATCACTCGTGGTTTCTAAATATGTCAGGTAGAGGGCTGCGCAAGCTTTAAAAAATATGTAGTTGCCATGGTTTTTATTTAGACGGATTTTAAGGTCCTGTTTGCTGGACCCTTTTTTGCACGTCTTGGAACGATGCGACGCCTTCACAGTTGCGGGTGACGTGTTCCAAATATATTTCGCCATGTGTCGGTGTGTTTGTCCAGTAAGTTCCTCTAAGTGTAAGTTGATCGCCAGCCAGCTTTAGTTCGCCAGCGCCGCTTGTTAAAGAGTTTGCGCCAGAGAATAGCTTGCGCAACTCGAAAACGTAACAAAGACGAGTTGTATCTGTTTTTGAGCTTTTCAACAGAGCCTCGAGGCGTGACTCACCTTCTTGGTGCTCGGTAAAGGATTGGACAGAAAGAGTTAGGTAAGTTTGGCGAATCACAAAGAAAATGGGGATGATCAATCGGTTGCCATCAACTGCTCCGAAGTCGGACCGCAGTTCCCCCTTCCAAATGCCGTGAACGATCGGGCGGCTCATCCACTTTGCAAGTCGTTCCCAGCGCCAAGCGACCTTCGTAAATACACCAAATAATAGAACTCCCAATCCAAGTGCCGAACTGAATGCTTTCCAGGCCGCAGAGGCAACGGGTGTGTGGAAGCACTTCCATTGAACTAGGAAGCATGCAAGGCAGAGCAGGCCAAGCAGGTAGCCAAAAACCTTTAGAAGGCGTTCGAATTCTGCGGTTGTTAGACTGAGATGGTTCACTTATGCATTCCACTTATCGTTTGTGCACCGTTCTCATAGAGTTGTACATCCCCATCGGCGGATACCACTGCCGCAATTTCAACCTGAGGTAGAGTCGAGATTAAAAGTGCGGTCATTTGGCGAGCGCCATGCGGCCAGTCAGCGTGCGGATTGGCGAGCGCTGCGTCTAAAGGTGGCGAAACGAACTGCGCGACGTGAGTGAGGTTTCCACTATTTGCTTCTATAAGGTGGAAGCCATCGTGTCTAGTGCTTCGTCGTGTGGCCAACGAGGCGAGAGTGAGCATGACATTATTCTCACCAGAAACCGGCAGGTCAGGCTGTGCATTTGGTACCGATCCAAGAGGGACTACAGGCAAGCCCTCTATTGTCGAGTAAGCGATAACCCCAAGCCCAACGAAATCGGCAGGTCTATCTGCTGCAAGCTTCAAGAGCAGTTTGCGAAAGCATGCTCGGTCTATCAACTAAATCCCCTACATTTATGTGTGCGCCGTAAGGGAGCGGAGCATCCCACCTTTCTCCATCTTGTCGCAAGCGTGAGCTTTTTAACGTTCACCTCCGGTCCGGACACTTCTGGATACATCTTCAGTGAGAGCAAACAAATCAGCGACAAACGACCCACTCTTCGTTCAATCGAATGAGCTAGGTCGGTTATTTCGAATGGTAAGTCTCAGCCTTTTTTGCCGTTGTGGGGGTGTGCTCCGAAAAGTTTGCTCAGCAAGAGGATGCCACGCTGAGATAGATGAATGCGGACAAGCTAGCCTGGAAGGCTGCCTACCCACGACTCGAGTTAGATCAGCATTTCTCGGTCATTCCCTAATCGTTTCCAGATCAATAGGGCGGTGAGTCGATAGTAATACCGGGTGGCGTCGGAGTGGTCCTCCAGGTGCTGAGTGAGAAACCAGCGCACGTGCTTGAGCTGCCAGGTCCAGGGATTGTCTCGCTGCCATCGTTGTTGAATGGCCGCTTGCATGACTCGGGCTTGGCGTAGGTGGCGTTGCTGCGTGACCTTTGAGCCATTCAGTACGCCGCTCAGGAACAGCGCCATATCGAAGGGTTTGGTCACGCTCGACCTCCAATGTAGGCCGAAACTACATCGATCCGGTTATGCCCGAGTTCAAGGCTGATCTGTTTCCGCGCCTGTTGATCAAGGTCACGGTCAAGGCGATAGCAGTGGCCACCATTGACCGGTGCGGCGTGGCCAGTGAGCTGTTCGTAACGCTCGCAGGCGTAGGCTGCTCTCAGTTCATGAAAGCCCTTCAGCCCGTGTTCATGTAGCGTGTCGCGGGCGGGGAGCACGGTCTGTTGCAGGAACGCGGCGTAGCTTTCGTCTCGGGCCAGCAGGTTGCGACTATGGGGCGGCGACGCATGACGAGCCAACTGCAGCGCCGCCTTCACCTCTTCATTAGCCACAACCCATCGCGGCGCTGATGCCCCTGAACGGCCGCCTTTGGTGCCGTCCTGAATGTTGATGCGGCCTAAGTGTTTGGCTTCGCGTTGCAGTCGTGGCAGGTCAGCCAGGATCGCTTCGCGCAGGCGCATGCCGGTTTCTCGGGCCAACAGGACAATCACCGCCACCCGCTCGTGTTGCCGTTCGCCAAGCACCTTAAGCACTCGCCGCAGCTGTTGGCGGTCTTGGCCATCCGGTGCACGGGGGCGTACGGTCGAGCGTTTCTGTCCCAACGCCTGACTCGGGCTGGCGATCCTCACGTCCTGATTACCGCGCAGCGCAGCGAGGGTACGGTTGACGCTGCTGAGGCGGTTCTGCGCGGTAGCGATGCAGAGTTCACCTTGCTGGATCTGCTGGCGCAGGTATGCGGCGTAGTCCTGCAGCGTCTGTCGATCGATCTGGCGCGCATCGTTGTAACCGGGACCCTCCTCTGACCGACACCAACGCACGAACGCTTGCCAGCGATCGCTATGCGCTTTGACCGTGGCGAAGTGGCCGCCGGCAAACAGATCCTTGAGTGCTTGTGGACCGGCGTAGCTCAGCTGGCGGCCATAGCCAAAGTTGCGACCCTCACGCCGACCGACCAAGGCCATCATCATCACCGTTTTCGTTTGTTTGCAGAAAGAGCAGCAAGGCTTTCCAGTGGGGGCTGAGCCTGTCCATCTGCTGCCAGTGTGTCGGGCGGATCAGGAGGACGTTCTCCCGGTGTTGCAGCAGCGCCCCTTCCTCACGCAGTTGCTCGATCAGCAGGGCGATGTTGGCAGGGTCCAGAGGTGGTGTGGCGACAGCGGCGACAGTGGCGACAACCCGCGTCGTTCCTGGCCTGGCGCGTGGCGACAGGGTGGCGACAGAGGCGGCGACACGCTGCGACTCGGGCGGCGCTTGATGTTGCGCCTGGTAGCGGCGCACCGCGTCATTGAGGCGAAACATGGCGGACCTCGAAAGTTTTTCCGTCGCGGCAGCTCAGCCAGCGATGAGTGATCAGCAGGACCAATAACGAGGCGGTATGGTCAGCGCTCTTGCGGGCAAAACGAGGACCGTTGCGATTGACGTCGCGGATGGTGAAGTGGGCCCAGCCTTTCTGCACCAGCCAGCGCAGCAGCCGATCCGCCTCTTCACATCGGCTATTGACCGGCTCTTGTTCGGTCAAGCGCTGGATCTCGGCCAAGTAGTAATCCATCAACGTGGAGGCGCGCTGGATGTGTGCTTCCTCCAACGCACTGGCCTCTTCAACCAGAGCGAGCACGCCCGCGATACGCAGTACATTCGCCGCGGCCTTACCCGCGACGGGCTGGACGCCGGCCAGCTCGCCGAACTCGCCAGACTGGCACTCGATGGTGTCGTGAATATCAATCCAGGTACGACGGGCGCGGGGAGTCAGCTCCAGCGTGGTCGGATTGAGTGATCCATCCTTGTGAAGCGACCAGGGCTTTTGCAGCAGGGCGGTGATCCGTTGTTGGTAGCGCTGGATTTTAGTATCCCGGCTCAGGTCGATTGCCTTGTAGAGCCGCTGGCCGGCCAGGCGCTCGGGCCAACTGATCAGGCAACGGCCCAGGATGCCTTGGCCCTTGATCACCGGGTCTTTGAACAGCTGGTTGGCCAGGTAAGGCTGCAGCATTAGATGCAGGCTGAGGCGGCGATCATAGGCACGCAGGCTTTCCCCAACCATGGAGCGCGCCCGGTCGATCGGGCTGCCATCCCACAGTGTCGACAAGGTGGTGATCGCCTTGAGCAGATTTTCTTTGCTCATGGTGCTGCTGCCCAAGAACTGGCCACCTTCATCATTGAACAAGCCCATGCTGGGCAGGCCATGGCACAGGCTTTTGACCAGGGCCTCAATAGTGGGCTCGGCAATGATCAGTCTCGGCGGTACCGGCTCGGATAGTTCGCTGACTTCCGCCTCTGCGTGTTTTTTTGAGGTTTTGGGTTTGGCCATGATGCTGGTAGCGGCGCGATAGGCTTTGAGCTTTTCTGCATACAGGGTCCACTGCTGTCGTTCCCAGTCGCGCGCCGCTTTCAGTGCCAGGTGATCCACCGCGCTTTTGCGATCACCCGAGGACGCCACCGTCAGTAGGTAGAGGGATAGCGGATAGGTTCGGCCATCGAGTTGGACATTCGCATGACCCTGGCTCACAAGAGCGGCACTGGCCAGCACCGATTGTGCGGCCATGGCGCAGGGCACGCCGATCACCTCGGCCAGTCGTTCAACCGCAGGTCCCAACAGTTCTCCGAGTGCTTCGACCGGGTAGGGCAGTGGCGCCTGCTGAGATTCCAGCAATGGTTGTGGTGGCTCGAACGCTTCGCACAGTTGCATCGCACTTCTCCTGAGATTATCGACTTCGTCCTCACTCATCCCGCCACGGTTGTTGAGTGTTATCAGGGATCAAGGCCCCTGCGACCTGTGAGGTTTGTCCACTCACGCGGGACTGACGGCTCCTTACGGCCGGGAGCTTGGGCATCTCATGATCTGGCCTCCTGAACACTTCCGAAGAAGTGGGCGGGTGGAGGCTGCATTGGCTGACGACACCATCGCCGCGAGATCCTGAGTCGGGTGAAGGCAGTAATGCGATGACTGGGGCATGCCTGACTGTCAGTCAGGTGCAGTCCATTCCCTGGGCTGCGGCACCATCATCGGCATCGCTGTTGTTGGTGATTTTTCGGTGTTTGTCACGCCGATTGTCACGAGGGGGAAAGCCGCAAAGCCCCATGCGAGCGGGGCTGCAGCAGTGTGAGATGCGCCCGTCTCTTTAGGGGGTAAAGAGACGGGCAAAAGGTTGGCGCAAGAAATGGCCACGCAGATAAGTTGCTGCAGAGCAGCCAGGAGGGGGCATGAGTTGCCGCAGTGGGCATTCTGGAAGAAGTGGCATCCATCACATCGCTGTGACCGTGCGAGCCGCCGGACGCTAATCGCACTTTGGGGGGGAACCACCACAATGTGGCGTAGCCTCAAAGGTTCTGGCTACCTGGGTGCTGTCGAGGACAGCGCTTGTATAGTTTGGTTTAGCGCTCGTTCTGCTAGCGGTCAACAGTATTTGGGGGCGACTTTTGCGCCAATCGGTAGCGCTGGAAGACCTTGGAGACCGGTGGCTTTCCATGGCCGGGTGGTCGTTCGTCGGTTTTTAATGTGAGCCCATGCGCGTGGGAATGCGGAGCCTTCCCGCTCGCATGGGCTTGGCCGAGAAAGCCCCAAGAGGGAGGCTTGCAACGGCGACAGTCGCCACTTCTGTCGCCATGCTGCAAACTAGGTATTACGCGGGTTGTCGCCGGTGTCGCCGCTGTCGCCAAATCAACCATCTCTCCATCTGGGGAGTCATTTTCGGTTACCGGCGGCATCCGGTGAGCGCTCACCGTATAGGCACGACGTTGTGGTCTCTGGTTTGATTGATCGCAGATGCCGACAGGTTGCCAGTGGCCGCTTTCTGGATGTGCTCGCTCCACCAAGCCATCATCGGACGCCGGCGTTCGATGTAGTCAGCTCGGTTGTAAGCGCTTCGGACTTCGTCCTTGTCGACATGCGCCAGCGCGACTTCGATCAGCTCTGGATCCCAGCCATGCTCGTTCAGGATGGTGCTAGCCATGGAGCGCATGCCGTGGCTGACCAAGCGGTCCTGGAAGCCCATGCGTTTCAACGCCATGTTGGCGGTCTGGCTGTTGGCGTGGGTGCGCGGATTCCTATCTGCCGGGAACACGTATTCCCTGTGGCCGCTGTGGGGCTTGAGCGTCTCCAGTAACGCGAGTACCTGTTCGGTCAGCGGGATGGTGTGCGGACGACGCTTTTTCATACGCTCCGGCGGGATGGTCCAGATGCGTTTGTCAAAGTCGATGTCTACCCATCGGGTGGTAGCCGCTTCGGCAGGACGGGTCATGGTGTGCAGTTGCCATTCGATCAGGCAGCGGGTGATTCGCTTGATGCTGGCGTTCGCGATTTCGATCATGAGCTCGGGTAGCTCTTCGGGTCGTAGCGCGGCCATGTTCTCTTTCTTGGGCTTCTTGAAGACCGCCCGAATGCCGCTGAGAGGGTTAGCGAAAATCAGTCCGGAGTTCACCCCGTAAGTCATGATCTCGTTGAGTCGTTGGCTCAGCCTCTTCACTGTTTCGAGGCTGCCTTTGGCCTCAATCGGGCGAAGGAGCTTGATCACCATAGGAGCACTGACTTCAGAAAGCGGCGTCGATTTCATGCTCGGAAAAACATGCAGCGTGAGTGAACGCCAAATGTCCTCGGCATACGCTGGCGTCACTGAGTCTTTCTTCAGTTCGAACCAGGCGGTGGCTATCTTCTCGAAGGTGTGTTCGGTCTCAGCCAGCCTGGCTTGCCTTTGCTCATCGCGCTGGGCTTTGGGATCAATGCCTTGAGCAAGTAGCTCTCGCGCCTCGACTGCTTTCTTCCGAGCATTCGCTAATGAGAGGTCGGGGTATGGACCGAGCGCCATATTAAGACGGCTTCTGGTCAACGGCTCGCGATAATTGAAATTCCACATCATCGAGCCGCTGGCGCGTACTCGAAGCTGCAGGCCGTCGCCGTCGCTGAGGACGAAGTCTTTACCAGTTGCCTTGACTGCCTTGAGCTGGCGATCGGAGAGGCGGGTTGCGTTAGTAGGCATGGGGGCTACCTCCAGCACCGTTTTGGTATCCTGAAAATAGCATTTGGCCGTCCGGGATACCACCTGGGATACCAAAGCGCCTGGAACTCAGAAACCCTGTAAAGCCCCCATAAGCGCTGAAACCCCTGTATTTACTGGATTTCAGGCACAAAAAAAGACGTCCATGGACGTCTTTAGATGATGAAGTGGTGGAGCCGGGGGGATTTGAACCCCCGTCCGCCAGTACTCCGCTGTCGGTACTACATGCGTAGCCGTGTCTATTAAGTTAACCCTCAGCGACCCGACGGGCAGGGTGCTTTGGGCGAGTTGTGTAAGTTTTAGCCGCTTCGTCCACAACGTACTGCACGGCGATTCTGTTCTATATGACAATCATTTCGGGTTTACAGACATCCCCTGATGATTGCTGGACCCGAAGGTACCAGGAGCATTGTCAGCTGCAATTAAGCAGCGAGAGCAACACCGTATTGGTCGTCATTGGCAACTATAAGTAGTTGCAACAGTGGATTTACGACTTCTGTTACCAAGTCGGCATGCACCTAGAGTTTCGCAACCGGCGTCGAATCCTAAACGGCCCCGAACTCATTGCCCGGTGAATCTGATCGGGCAACAAGCGTGCACAGTGTACGTCAATCTGCCGACGAGGCCAACCCGCAGGTTGGCCCGTCAATATGGATCAGTTGTTGGTGCCGGTGGATTTGCGCAGTTCGACGATGGTTTGCGAGGTTTCCGCAATGCAATCGTCGATTTTGCCTTGAGCCTTGAGCGCCTCGGCCTTGCTCACACTGGCGTTAGCGCGCTGGCTCAGTTCCGGATTCGCTGACAGCTGCCCCTTGGCATTGTTGATGGTCTGAATATTGGCATCACACAGGTCAGCAGGCTTGTCTTCGGCGAACGAAGTGGACGCCATCATCGAGGCAGTAACGAACAGACCTAACAGTACAGAACGCTTCATGTGTATCTCCTTGAACTGAGGGATCCAGGCTTCGCTGACCGCTGGGCGAGCCATCGAATGGAGGAAAAGCCCCGATTTGTCAGGGCCTGTTCTGTGGATTGCCGTCTCGCTCAAGAGTTCTATTTTTTTTCAGACAGCCTTCGCCCGGGTCACTCGATCCACCAGATAAACCAGCCCGTGGTAGTCGATTCCGCCATGTTGGGTCAGGCCGATTTCGCACGTGCGGCTGGTGGAAATGCCCTCGCTGCAGTGCTGCACGGCGTCCTTGAGCGTACGCAGCGAATGGCTGTTCAGCTCCGGCGTGGTGAAGCCTTTGTCGCCGGCAAATCCGCAGCAATGTATGCCTTCGGGAATTACCACGGTGTTGCTGCATTTGCGCGCCAGATCGATCAGCGCCTGGCTTTCGCCCAAGTGCTGAGTGCTGCAGGTCACGTGCACGGCAATCGGCGCTTGCTGGGGTGTGAAGTCCAGGCGATCCAGCAGATGCGTACGGATGAAGCGCACCGGATCGTACAGATCCAGTCGCGTTTCGCCGATGTCCTGAACCAGTCGCAACGTACACGGGCTGGTGTCGCAATAGATCGGGTCGAGGCCGCCGCGACTGGCGTGGAGCAGGGCGCTGATCAGTTCCTGGCGCTTGTGCTCGGCCTGTTCGGCGTAGCCTTTGGAGGCGAACGGCTGGCCGCAGCAGAGATTGTCCTGGTTGTCGGGAAAGACGACCTGGTAACCGGCCTTTTCCAGCAGGCCACGGGTTTTGTCGTATAGCGACATCTGTTCTTTGTCGCCCGCCGCCGGGCCCATGACCCGCGAGACGCAAGCTGCCAGATAAACCACGCGCGGGCGCTCGTCGGCCACGCTCGGGCTGAAGCGAATGGCTTTTTCCGGTTGTGGCATGGCGTTGGTCCACAGCGGCACCTGGCCTTTGGACAAGCGCGTCAGCGTCGCCGACAACTTTGCCAGACGCGGTGCGCCGAGCATCATTCGCGCGCCGTTGGCGACGTGCAGGGTGAAGCGTGCGCCTTGCAGGGTTTTGGCGAAATTTCCTTCGATCCAGTCAGCGGTTTTCTGATGCGTGGCGTGTCGGCCACGGAGCTTTTTCACCAGTTCGCCGGTGTTGATGCCTACAGGGCAGCGTTGCGCACACAGGCCGGTCGCGGCGCAGGTGTCGATGCCTTGGTACTCGTAGGCTTTTTCCAGTTCTGTGGTGTCGACGCCGGCGCGCTTTTTCGCCTGGATATCGCGCCAGATCACGATGCGCTGGCGCGGGCTCAAAGTCAGGCCTTTCGATGGGCAGACCGGTTCGCAAAAACCGCACTCGATGCACTTGTCCACAATCTCGTCAGCGGCCGGCAGCGGTTTCAGGTGCTTGAGGTGGATCTGCGGATCTTCGCTGAGCACCACGTCCGGATTGAGAATGCCGTTGGGGTCGAGCAGGCGTTTGAGCTGCCACATAAGTTGATAGGCGTCGCTGCCCCATTCCAGTTCCACGAACGGCGCCATGTTGCGGCCGGTGCCGTGTTCGGCTTTCAGCGAGCCGCCGAATTCCACCGCGACCAGTTGCGCGACGTCGTCCATGAACGCTTGGTAGCGTGCGATTTCTTCCGGGCTGTTGAAGCCTTGGGTGAAGACGAAGTGCAGATTGCCTTCCAGTGCGTGTCCGAAAAGGATCGCTTCGTCGTAGGCATGTTTGTCGAACAGCTCGATCAGGCGATTGACGCCGATGGCCAGTTGTTCGACCGGGAAGGTCACGTCTTCGATGATCACCGTGGTGCCGGTTTTGCGCACGGCGCCGACGGCGGGGAAGGTGTCTTTGCGGATGGCCCAGAGGCGGGCGTTTTCCACCGGATCTTCGGTGAAGTCGACCTGCTTCTCTACGGGGAAATCGCGCAGGGACGCCATGATTTGCCCCAGTTGCTCCTGTAGCAATGTCGACGTGGCGGCGCGGGATTCGATGAGCAGCGCGCAGGCATTTTCCGACAGCAGCTGTACGAAAGCGGGCATGCCTTTTTTGTCCTGCACCGAGCGCAGACTGCGTCGGTCGAGCAACTCCACCGCTGACACCGGTTGGCTTTTCAGCACGGTCACCGCGTTGCAGCAGGTTTCGACATTGGGGAACACGATCAGCGCCGAGGCCTTGTTCGGGTGATCGATGACGGTGTCGTAAGTCACCGCGCTGATGAAGCCGAGCGTGCCTTCGGAGCCGACCAGCAGGTGGCTCAGGATATCCACAGGCTCGTCGAAATCCACCAAGGCGTTGAGCGACAGGCCGGTGGTATTTTTCAGACGGTATTTGTGGCGGATTCTTGCGGCCAGTTCGGCGTTGGCGCGGGTCTCGCGACCCAATGTCGCCAAGCGTTCGAGCAACTCGCCGTGGCTGGAGCGAAATGCCGCGACGCTGGCAGGGTCTTCAGTGTCGAGGCGCGTGCCATCGGCCAGCACCAGGCGAATCCCGGCCAGGGTGTGATAGGTATTCTGCGCGGTGCCACAGCACATGCCGCTGGCGTTGTTGGCGACGATGCCGCCGATCTTGCAAGCATTGATCGACGCCGGGTCCGGGCCGATCTTGCGTCCGAACGGTGCCAGCCAGGCGTTGGCCTGCGCGCCGATCACTCCCGGTTGCAGGCGGATTTGCGTGCCCTGGCCGCGAATCTCGCGGGCGTTCCAGTTATCCCCAAGCACGATCAGCACGGAGTCGCTGATCGCCTGCCCGGACAGGCTGGTGCCGGCGGCGCGGAAGGTCACCGGCACGTTGTCGCGCTGAGCCAGTTGCAGCAGCGCCACTACCTCATCTTCGGACTCAACGCGGATCACCAGTTTCGGGATCAGTCGATAGAAACTGGCGTCGGTGCCAAAGGCCAGGGTCGACAGCGGATCGTCGAAGCGCCGGTCTGCTGGAATCAGTTGCTCGGCATCACGCAAGAAAGCGGCAGGAAGACTCATTGATCCTCCAGAATCAGCACGACCAGATCTTTCGGGCCATGCGCGCCGTAGGCGAGGACCTGTTCAATATCGGCGGTTTTCGACGGGCCGGAGACCAGCAGCGCGTTGGTCGGCATGCCTTGCGCCCATTCGAATTCCTCTTGCACCTGATAGAAGTTGTCGCGGATTTCGCTGGCCTTGAGCAGGGCGAAATGCACCGGCGGCACCAGGCTCATCAAGCGTGGTTCCTCACGGGTAGGCCAGATGATCAGGCTGCCGGTTGCGGCGATCGCACCGAGGGTGCCGGTGAGGCTGGCCGGGGTGTCGTTGAACAGCTCGGCTTTCCACGCTTCCATTGGCCGGTCGTAGGACTTCAGTTCTGGCAGCTCGGGATTGTTCGCCCAGTGCTGTGCGATGCGTTGCCCGTGCGGTGTGGTCGGTGCGATCAGCAGGCTCGGCAATTGGCGGTCGCGCAGCAGTTGCGCCAGTAATGCCGGCCACTCGGCGCCCGAGGTCAGGTGGATTTCGGTGTGCACCGCTTCCATCAGTTTGCGCAGTTGCGGGATGCGTTGCTCGGCGCTGTAGGTGTAGGGCTGAGTGACCAGATCGACGTCGAAGTTGTCGGCAATTGGCGTGGTGCCGGTCAGACTTTTCCGCAGCTTGCCGAGGATATTTTGCTTGGCGCTCATCGACGCTCTCCCTGTTTGCCCAGATGCTCGCGGGCCATGTCATGCAACGAACGCGCGGCCGGTTTTGGCGCGCTGTGGTTTTGCGTCCATGGGCCGACATTGCTCGGCGTAAGGGCGCGCAGGCGCGTGGCGAAAAAAGCGAACAAGCGGTACAGCGTCGGCGAGCTGTTGAGTCTGGCCCAGGCGTTCCAGATGAACCGTTCCTTGCGCGAATACTTGCTGCCCTGACCGCGCATCACCTGATTCGGCGCGTCCGGAGCTTTGACGTTTTCCTCACGCAGACGGCGCAGGATCGCCGGGATCGGAATCTTCACCGGGCAGACTTCACCGCAGGCGCCGCACAGTGAGGACGCGCTCGGGTGGTCCGGGACCTTGGCCAGGCCGACCATATGCGGGGTGATGATTTTGCCGATCGGCCCCGGATAAACCTCGCCATAAGTGTGGCCGCCCACTCGCGTGTATACCGGGCAATGATTCATGCAGGCGCCGCAGCGGATGCAGTTCAGGGTCTGGCGCAATTCACTGTCGGCGAAAGCCTGGCTGCGACCGTTGTCGAGCAGCACCAGATGCACTTCCTGCGGGCCATCGAGTTCGTGTTCCTTGCGCGGGCCGGAGATCATGTTGACGTAAGTGGTGATCGGAATGCCCAGCGCCGAGCGCGTCAGCAGTGACAGCAGCGGCACCACGTCGCGCAGGTTCTCCACGACTTTTTCGATGCCGGTAACGGCGATATGCACCGGCGGCACGGTGGTGGTCATGCGCCCGTTGCCTTCGTTTTCCACCAGCAGCAGGGTGCCGGTTTCGGCGACGGCGAAGTTGACGCCGGAGACGCCGATGTCGGCTTCGAAGAATTTCTGCCGCAGGACCCTGCGACCGATCTGAATGAGTTGGTCAACGTCCTTGGTGTATTCCACGCCAAGTTTGTCGTGGAACAAGGACGCGACCTGACCGGCATTCTTGTGGATCGCCGGCATAATGATGTGTGAAGGCTTCTCGTGGTCGAGCTGGACGATGTACTCCCCCATGTCGGACTCCAGACATTCAATGTCCCGAGCCTCGAGGAAATGGTTCATCTCCATCTCTTCGCTGACCATCGATTTGCCCTTGATCACTTGCCGCGCCTCGTGAGCGCGGATGATCGATAAGACGATGCCATTGGCCTCGTCCACCGTTTCCGCCCAGTGCACTGTCACACCGTTGCGGGTCAGGTTCTGTTCCAGTTGCTCGAGCAGGTCGGGCAACTTGGACAGCGCGCGGGCCTTGATCGAATTGCCCAGTGCGCGCAAATTTTCTCTTTCTTCGGGATCACTGAAAGCGGCTGCCCGCTTGGTCATCAGTGAATCCATGGCAGTGCGGAAGTTGTTCCGCAGCTGCTGATCACCCAAGGCATTGTGTGCCCGGGTTCGGAAGTCTTCTTCTACGGCGACCGTAGGAATAATCGTCGAGGTGCTCATTGCGCACCTCCGGTTCGCTGCCAGAGGAAGCTTGCCAGATGTTGCCCGCGTAACGCTTCCTGCTGTTTCTCCAGCGCGCCGTTGATGTTCATCAAACAGCCGCAGTCGGCACTCAGTACCTTGTGCGCGCCGGATTCTTTCAACGCACGGGTCTTGTCAGCCACCATCGCGCCGGAAATGTCTGGCATACGGACGCTGAATGTCCCACCGAAGCCACAGCATTCGCTTTCGTGGTCGTGATTAACCCGCTCCACATTGCTCAACTGCGCCAACAACTCGCGGCCGTGCAGGTGGGTGTTCATTTCGCGGCGTGCCGAACACGAGGTGTGCAGCGCGACTTTCACCGGTTCGCCGCTGTCCTTGAGCTGCACCTTGCAGACGAACAGTAGAAACTCGGCCAGTTCATAAGTGCGCGCCGCAAGGGCCTGCACCTGTTTCAACGTTTCCGGCTCGTCCTTGAACAAGTCGGCGTAATGCTCGCGCAGCATGCCGGCGCAGGAACCCGACGGCACCACCACCGGATAATCGCCGACAAACAACGCCAGTTGCGAGCGCGCTACCGTCCGCGCCTGCTCGGTGTAACCCGAGGTGTAGGCCGGTTGGCCGCAGCAGCTCTGCCCTTGCGGATACTCGACCCGGATCCCTTCGCGCTCCAGCAGATGGATCGCGTCCATTCCGGCTTCGGGGTAGAACAGGTCGACCACACACGTGCCGAACAGGTAGACCCGCGACGGTTTTTCGCTGGGGTATTGCCGAGGTTCGGGCAGTGGCGGTGCCACGCGGGTCGCGTTCGGCACGGCGTTGTAAAAAAGCTCGCTCATCAGGCGTGTCTCCGGGTGGGCCCGGTTATCCGTCTGCTGCGGCTGCCGAATATAAAGCGCATTGCTTTCAGCAGCCTTACAGACCCGGTGGTGAATTGCTGACGCCGGATCACGGGCCGGCGTCGGTTATTTCCGTCTTTCTTGTAGGTTTAGTGCACCAGCATGCCGGTGAACCAGTAGGCCTGAGCCAAGGTGATCAAACCGACGATGGTTGCAAAGAATAGGCTGTGCTTGAGGGTGAAGCGGAACAGATCCGATTCCTTGCCGACCAGACCGGTCGCGGCGCAGGCCACGGCGATCGATTGCGGCGAGATCATCTTGCCGGTCACGCCGCCGCTGGTATTGGCCGCCACCAGCAAAGTGTCGTTGACGCCGATCTGGTGGGCGGTGGTCGCTTGCAACGAACTGAACAGCGCGTTCGACGACGTATCCGAACCGGTGAGGAATACGCCCAGCCAACCGAGGAACGGCGAGAAGAACGGGAACGCGGCGCCAGTACCCGCCAGCACCAGGGCCATGGTCGAGGACATGCCGGAGTAGTTGGTGACGAAGGCGAACGCCAGCACCATGCCGATCGACAGGATTGGCCAGCGCAGTTCGTAGAAGGTCTCTTTCAAAGTGGTCAGACCAGTTTTGAAATTGATCTTCAGTACCAGCATCGAAATCAGCGCGGAGAAGAAAATCGCCGTGCCGGTGGCGGAAATCGGGTCGAGTTTGAACACCGCTGGAATCGCGGTCGGGTTGGCCACGATCGGCGCAGTCTTGATCACCAGTTGATCAAGGTGCGGAATCGCGAAGTTGAACACCCAGCCGTACATCGAGCCGCCGGCAGCGAACATCGCTTTGAAAGGCTTCAGCGTCCAGATCGTCACCAGCACGGTGAGGATCAGGAACGGCGACCACGCCTTGAAAATTTCCCCGAGGCTGTAGGGCGAAGCGACGGTGGTGCGCTTCTGGCCGAAGCCGCCGACGCTGGCGCTGACCACCGAAGCGGACACGGCGCCAACGATGTGCTGGCCGGCGGCGCGACGTGGTTGCCAGACCTTGAGGAACAGGGTCAGGGAAATCAGGCTGGCCAGTGCCGAGGTGATGTCCGGCAGTTCCGGGCCGATGAAGTTGGAGGTGAAGTATTGGGTGATGGCGAAACTCAAGCCTGCCACCAGCGCGGCCGGCCAGGTTTCGCGCACACCGCGCAGGCCGTCCATCATGAATACCAGCCAGAACGGCACGAACAGCGACAGCAGTGGCAGCTGGCGACCGGTCATGGCGCCTATCTTGAAAGCGTCGATGCCAGTAACCTGGCCTGCAACGATGATCGGAATCCCCAGCGCGCCGAACGCTACCGGCGCAGTGTTGGCAATCAGGCACAAGCCGGCGGCGTACAGCGGGTTGAAGCCCAGTCCTACAAGGAGTGCGGCAGTAATCGCGACCGGCGCGCCGAAACCGGCGGCGCCTTCCAGAAATGCGCCGAAGCAGAAACCGATCAGCAACACCTGCAAGCGCTGGTCATCGGTGATCGACAGGACCGAGCTGCGGATGACCTCGAACTGACCGCTTTTCACCGTCAGTTTGTAGAGGAACACCGCTGCGACAATGATCCAGGCAATCGGCCACAGGCCATAAGCGAAACCGTAACCAGCGGCGGCGAAGGCCATGTCCACTGGCATCTGGAAGGCGAAAATCGCCACGGCAATCGAAAGCGCGAGGGTGATGCTGCCGGCCACATGGCCTTTGAGGCGGAACACCGCCAGGGCGAGAAAGAAGAACAAGATGGGAATGACGGCCGCGAGAGCGGAGACGCCAAGGCTGCCGAGCGGACTGTAGAGCTGTTGCCAGGTTTGCATGGTGGGGTGGCCCCTAATTGTTGTTGGTCAGGCACTGTGAGCAATCTTGGATAATTGGTAAGACCAATTTACAAGCGCTGTCGGCTAGGGTAAAAGCCTTGATGTCGGTGTGTCAATTTGCCGCTCTGAAACTTTCGTCGAAGATACGGTGCAGAGAGCAACTGATTCGCTTTGGCGAAGTGGTGTCTGGCAGGTGTCGGCGGCGCGCGGATAGGCCAGAATAGACACCCCGGCGAGCGGTCGGGATCGTGGAGAAATGAGTTATGGGCTTTGATCAGATACGTCAGCGCCGTTTGTCTGACGATATTGTCGAGCGCCTCGAGGGGATGATCCTCGAGGGCACGCTGAAGTCGGGCGAGCGGTTGCCGGCCGAGCGCACGCTGGCCGAACAATTTGGCGTATCACGCCCGTCGTTGCGCGAGGCGATTCAGAAACTCGCGGCCAAAGGCTTGCTGGTCAGTCGCCAGGGCGGCGGCAATTATGTGGTGGAAGGCCTGGGTTCGACGTTCAGCGATCCGCTGTTGCAATTGCTTGAAAGCAATCCCGAAGCGCAACGTGATTTGCTCGAATTCCGGCATACCCTGGAGGCATCGTGCGCCTATTACGCCGCATTGCGCGCCACCGATGTCGATCGCGAGCGCCTGACCGCTGCCTTCGAAGAGCTGCAGGATTGCTACTCGCGCCATGAAGAAGTCAGCCGGGCGGAGGAGGGCGCGGCGGATGCCAAGTTTCATCTGGCGATTGCCGAGGCCAGCCATAACGCGGTGTTGCTGCATACGATTCGCGGACTGTTCGATCTGCTCAAGCGCAACGTCGTGACCAACATCGGCGGCATGTACAAGCAGCGCACGGAAACCCGCGACATGCTGATCTCGCAGCATCGGGAATTGTATCTGGCGATTATCGAAGGGCGCGCCGAGCAGGCGCGGGAAGTGTCCAGCCGACATATCCTGTATGTGCAGGAGGTGCTGGAAGAGGTGCGTCAGGAAGTACAGCGCATGGCTCGCGCGGAGCGGCGCAAGGGGATGTGATCAGATGTGGTTGGGTTGATGCTGAAATAGCTTTCGCGAGCAGGCTCGCTCCCACCTTTGAAATGCATTCCAAGGTGGGAGCGAGCCTGCTCGCGAATTGGTGCTAAAGGAGGAAGATCAGTCTTCCTTGCCCTTGTTGCGCACCGCACGCTGCAATTCACGACCGGCATCGCGCTCGCGCTCGGTGTCACGCTTGTCGTATTCCTTCTTGCCCTTGCCCAGAGCGATCTCGCACTTGACCATGTGCTTGCTCCAGTACCAGGAAAGGCAGACGCAGGCGTAACCCTTTTGCTGCACGGCGGCGGCAAGCTTGTCCAGCTCGCGGCGGTTGAGCAGCAGTTTGCGTGTGCGCACCGGGTCGGCGATGACGTGGGTGCTTGCGGTCATCAACGGCGTGATGTGGCTGCCAAGCAACCACGCTTCGCCGTCCTTGAGCAGGACGTAGCTGTCGACCAGCTGCAACTTGCTCGCCCGCAGACTTTTTACTTCCCAGCCGGCCAGGACCAGACCAGCCTCGAACTTGTGCTCGATGAAGTAATCGTGTCGCGCCTTTTTGTTCTGCGCGATGGTCCCTGTTGGGTGTTTCTTCTGTTTAGCCATAGGGGCGGCATTATATGGAGTTGTTCGGCTGTCGGCTACGGTGTTGCTGCGTGCTTGAGCAGGTTGAGTGAATCCCGGACAATGCGGCCTCTTTTTCTAACGCTTGGGCGTGATAAACGATGTCGACAGACAAGGTTTCTGTCCACGGCAGTTGGGCTAGCCGCTGGGTATTCATACTCGCCGCGACCGGTTCGGCCGTGGGACTGGGTAGTATCTGGAAGTTCCCCTACATGGTCGGGGTCTACGGCGGCGGCGCCTTCGTGCTGATGTTTCTGGCATGCATCGCGCTCATCGGTGTCCCGGTCATGCTCGCGGAAACCCTGATCGGCCGGCGCGCCCGGCAAAGTCCGGCGAACGCCTTGAAGGTGCTGGCGCTGGAAGCAGGGCACTCGGCCAAATGGTCGTGGGGCGCGTTTGCCGGGATGATCACGGCCCTGCTGATTCTGTCTTTCTACAGTGTGGTCGGTGGTTGGTCGCTGGATTACATCGTCGACATGGGCCGTGGAGATTTCCAGGGCGCGACGGCCGATCAGGTCGGCGCCTATTTCGGCAATGTCATCTCCAATCCATGGCGTCTGACACTTTGGCACACGGTTTTCATGCTGCTGTCGGCCTTCGTGATCGCCAAAGGCGTGGTCGCCGGGCTTGAACGCAGCCTGCGAATCATGATGCCGCTGCTGTTCGTGATGATTCTGGTGCTGCTGGGCTACAGCATGACCACCGGGCATTTCATGGAAGGCGTGCATTTCATGTTCGACTTCCACCCGGAAAAAGTCCTCGACGGTCTGCTGCCAGCGATGGGGCACGCGTTCTTCTCGCTGAGCGTCGGCGTTGGTTCGATCATGATCTACGGCGCCTACATGCCGAAGAACACCTCGCTGTCGGGCACGGTGGTCGGTGTCGCGCTGCTGGATACTTTTGTATCGCTGGTCGCCGGTCTGGCTTTGTTTCCGATTGTGTTCGCCGCTGGCCTGAACCCAAGCGAAGGCCCGGGGCTGATGTTCGTCAGCCTGCCATTTGCTTTTGGTAATGTATTTTTCGGTCAGTTGATGGGCGTTGTGTTCTTCGTGCTGGTCGCGGTGGCTGCCTGGAGTTCGGCAATTTCCCTGCTCGAACCAATGGTGGCTTACCTGGTAGAGCGCACTAAAATCAGCCGCATCTGGGTGACGTTCTGGCTTGCGTTCACCTGCTGGTTCGTTGGTCTGGGCACGGTGTTTTCTTTCAATATCTGGAAGGAAGCCAAGTTTTTCGTGAACGAAGGCGGAGCGTTCAGCCTCTATCTATGGGGTGCGCAGAGCGGTCTCGACTTCTTCGGCGTGATCGATTTCTTCACCTCGCGGATCATGTTGCCCCTCGGTGGCTTGTGTTTCGTGCTGTTCGCGGGATGGGTGATGGGGCGTGAAGCGGTGCGGGATGAATTGTCCATCCGCAGCCCGGTTCTGTTTGCCTTGTCCCTGTTCTTGATGCGCTACGTGGCGCCTATCGGCATTCTTGTAGTCTTTGCCGCTCAGCTCTGGAAGTAACGCTTACATGACGACACATATCCAACGATCCGCGCTCCTGCCGTACCCGGCGCAGTTTCTCTACGACCTGGTCAACGACGTCGCGCGGTACCCGGAGTTTCTGCCGTGGTGCTCGGAGGCTGAAGTGCTGGAAAGCTCCCCGGAACACATGCGCGCCAGTGTCGGCGTGGCCAAAGGCGGCCTCAGTCAGCATTTCGTCACGCGCAATACGCTGGTTCCGGGGCAGTCGATCGAGATGAATCTTGAGGAGGGCCCGTTCACTCAGTTGCACGGCATCTGGGTATTCAAGGCGCTGAACGAAAAGGCCTGCAAGATCAGTCTGGATCTGTCGTTCGATTATGCCGGGCCGTTGGTGCGCGCTACGTTGGGTCCGCTGTTCAATCAGGCGGCCAATCAGCTGGTGGATGCTTTCTGCCAGCGCGCCAAGCAGATGCATGGTTAAGCCGGTGATCGAGATAGAAGTCGTGTACGCGGCGGTTGATCGCCAGGTTCTGCGTACGATCAGCGTTGCTGAGGGCGTTAGTGTTCGGGCTGCGGTGCACGCATCGGGCATCGCGGCAGAGTTTCCTGAGCTGAATCTGGCGGAGTGTCCGCTGGGGATTTTTGGCAAGGTCGTGGCTGACGGGGATTCTCGCCCTGTTCAGGCGGGCGATCGCATCGAAATTTATCGACCGCTGCAGGCTGATCCCAAAGAAGTTCGACGTTTGCGTGCGGCCAAGGCTGCTGAGGCAAAAGCGCGGAATATTTGATCAGGCCAAACGGCCGGCAATAAAAAACCCGGAATCTCCGGGTTTTTTATTGCCTCGCCATTTACTGCGGCGAGGTGTCCAGCGGCTCTGGTGTCGGAACCGGTACGGTTTCCACACCATCGACGTCCTTCTGGATCTGATCCAGCAAGGAGCCTGGTTTGGCTGGCTTTTCAGCTTCTGGCTTGTCGGCGTTTTCAGCAGGCGCGGTCACGGTAGTACCGCTGTCCTTGCCGAGAATGGCTTCGTCACGGCTCACGCCGGGCATGAAGTCACCGGACAGGCTGACAAGCTGGTCGTTGGAATTGAAGATAACGCTGATTCGTTCCTGCTGGCGTTCACCGCCACCCGGTTGCAGGCTGTACAGATAATCCCAGCGATCGGCATGGAACGTGTCGGCAAGCAGAGGGTTGCCCATGATAAACCGTACTTGCGGCCGGGTCATTCCCGGGCGTAACTGGTCTATCATGTCCTGCGTGACGACATTGCCCTGCTGGATGTCGATTTTGTAAACCCCGGGGAATGAACAACCGGCGAGTGCGAGCAGTCCCACAAAGGTGAAACTGGTTAGCAAGAGCTTGGTGTTTTGCATCGGTGGGCGACTTCCACTATCTTGGCTGGGACAACGTAAACGCCGATCATACCCGCATTAAGAGAAGCTGCGAAGCAGCATCGCGAGAAAGCTGACCATGGTTGAAAATAGCGAACTACGCAAAGCCGGCCTCAAAGTGACCCTGCCACGGGTCAAGATCCTGCAAATGCTCGACTCCACCGAGCAGCGCCACATGAGTGCCGAGGACGTCTACAAGGCGTTGATGGAAGCTGGTGAGGACGTCGGTCTGGCCACGGTTTACCGTGTACTGACTCAGTTCGAAGCGGCCGGCCTCGTGGTCCGCCACAACTTCGACGGCGGCCACGCGGTCTTCGAACTGGCTGACGGTGGCCACCACGACCATATGGTCAACGTGGAATCGGGTGAAGTGATCGAATTCTTCGACGAAGAAATCGAAAAACTTCAGAAATCGATCGTCGAGAAGCATGGCTTCGAAATGGTTGATCACAACCTGGTGCTGTACGTACGCAAGAAAAAGTAAGCATGTCGCGCGAATTTCACATTCGCGAAACGAACGAAGGCGACCCAAGGGTCGCCTTCGTGCTTTCTACCGTTTGTCAGGCCTTGGCGGTCACCACCATTTTTTTCGCGTGGGCCAGAGACTCCTTGGTCAGATCGATGCCGCCGAGCATGCGCGCGACTTCTTCGATGCGCTCGTTCTTGCTCAGCTTTGCGACGGCGGTGTGAGTCGCCTTCTCGTCACGGACCTTATGCACGAACAGATGCTGATGCCCTTGCGCCGCCACTTGCGGCAAGTGCGTCACGGTCAGGACCTGGCCGCGATCACCGAGACGGCGCAGTAACTGGCCGACGATCTCCGCAGTCGGGCCGCCGATACCTACGTCCACTTCGTCGAATACCAGCGTCGGCACGCGGGAGGTCTGGGCGGTAATGACCTGAATTGCCAGACTGATCCGCGACAGCTCACCACCGGAGGCGACTTTTGCCAGCGCCTTGAGCGGTTGGCCGGGATTGGCGCTGACCAGCAGTTCGACCTGTTCCAGCCCGTTTGGCAGCAACTCGTCGCTGCTGTTGGCTTTCAGTTCGATGGTGAATCGGCCGCCGGGCATGCCCAGGCGCTGGATTTCCTGCTCCACCGCACTGGCGAGGCTGCCGGCGGCTTGATGACGAAGGTCGCTCAGCTCGCGCGCTTTCTCTTGATAGTGGCGGGCATAGGACGCCAGTTCCTCACCCAGGCGCTCGATCGATTCGTCATTGGCGTTGAGGGTCTCGATTTCATCCAGCAGCTTCTGCTGCATCTCGCCGACTTCGGTCGGCTGGATCCGGTGTTTGCGTGCCAGGGTATAGATAGCGTCGAGACGTTCTTCGAGGTATTGCAGGCGAGCCGGGTCGGCATCGAAATTGTCGAGGAAGCGATTGAGCTCACCAACCGCTTCTTCCACCTGGATCTGTGCGCTGGTCAGCAGACTGCTGGCTTCACCCAGCGCACCCACCGAACTGTTCACGCTGGAAAGTCGATTGAGGCTGGCGGTCAGCGCATTCAGCACATTGCCGGAGTCGCTTTCGCTGCATTGCTCGACCACTTGCCGGCAAATGCCCAGCAAGGTTTCGGCGTTGGTCAGGTTCTTGTGTTCCTGCTCCAGTTGCTCCAGTTCGTTTTCGCCGAGACCGAGGTTTTCCAGTTCTTCGAGCTGATAGCTGAGCAGTTGATGGCGTGCGCGTTGTTCGTCGCCGGAGTTGGAAAGGCGCTCCAGTTCCTGGCGAGTCTGGCGCCAGCGCTGTGCGGCCAGTTGCACCTGACGCGCCAGATCGGTGGCACCGGCGTACTCGTCAAGCAGGCGGCGATGGGTGTCGGTCTTCAGCAGCGACTGATGTTCGTGCTGGCTGTGGATATCGATCAGCAGCTCGCCCAAGGCTTTAAGGTCGCCTAGCGGGCAGGGTGTGCCGTTGATATAGCCGCGCGAACGACCTTCCGAGGTGATGACCCGGCGCAGGATGCACGGCCCGTCGTTTTCCAGATCGCGCTCGGCCAGCCAGGCGCTGGCTTCAGGAATGTCAGCCAGATCGAAGGTGGCGAGAATGTCGGCCTTGTCGGCACCCGGGCGTACCACGCCGCTGTCGGCGCGATCGCCGAGGGTGAGGCCCAGGGCGTCGAGCATGATCGACTTGCCGGCGCCGGTTTCCCCTGTGATCACGCTCATCCCGCGATCAAGTTCGAGATCGAGATGTTCAACGATGGCGTAGTTGTGTACGGACAGGTGCACCAGCATAAAGGCCGCTCCCAGGCTTGAGGTCTGGTTATTTATACAGTGTTTTGTTCAGGCCTGACAATGCCCTCCCTTAGCTCGATTTGCTTGAAGGAAAAGTTTTCTTAGCGCATTCAAGAATGACTAATCAGCACTTTTTTGTAAGGACAATCGATTCCAGCCCTTGAAGCCTGATTTTGCGGCCCCATATATCGGGGCAGAAGCGCGAGTCAGGCTCGCGGACGAAATTGAAAGGAGAATTCTATGGCTGACGAACAGACAGTAGATACGCAAAACCCAGATGCCAATCAGGCGCCCGAAGGTTCGGGTGACGACCTGGCGACCCGTGTGCAAGTGCTCGAAGAGCAATTGGCCGCCGCGCAGGATCAGTCTCTGCGTGTTGCTGCCGATCTGCAGAACGTTCGCCGCCGTGCCGAGCAGGACGTCGAGAAGGCGCACAAGTTTGCCCTTGAGAAATTTGCCAGCGACCTGCTGCCGATCGTCGACAGCCTGGAGCGCGGCCTTGAGCTGTCGAGCCCGGACGACGAAAGCATCCGCCCGATGCGCGAAGGCATCGAGCTGACCCTGAAAATGTTCCACGACACCCTCAAGCGCTACCAGCTTGAAGCGATCGATCCGCATGGCGAACCGTTCAACGCCGTTCACCATCAGGCGATGGCCATGCAGGAAAGTGCCGACGTCGAGCCGAACAGCGTGTTGAAGGTTTTCCAGAAGGGCTACCAGCTCAATGGTCGCCTGCTGCGCCCGGCGATGGTCGTGGTCAGCAAGGCGCCGGCACCGGTTTCGCCTTCGATTGACGAGCAGGCTTGAAATTAGCCGCAAGGCCCCCATTTAGAAGTCAAGCGTTTAAGTGCTACCGCAGTCAGCCACCACTGCTGCGGCAACAAAATCCAAAGTTTCGGGAGAGTGAACATGGGCAAAATTATCGGTATCGACCTGGGGACTACCAACTCCTGCGTCTCCGTGCTGGAAAACGGCAAAGCCAAAGTTATTGAAAACGCTGAAGGCGCGCGTACCACGCCGTCGATCATCGCTTACGCCAACGATGGCGAAATTCTGGTAGGTCAGTCGGCCAAGCGTCAGGCTGTAACCAACCCGCACAACACCCTGTACGCGGTAAAGCGTCTGATCGGTCGTCGTTTCGACGAAGAAGTTGTGCAGAAAGACATCCAGATGGTCCCTTACAAGATCGTCAAGGCTGACAACAACGATGCCTGGGTAGAAGTGAACGGCCAGAAAATGGCACCGCCACAAATCTCGGCTGAAATTCTGAAGAAGATGAAGAAGACCGCCGAAGACTACCTTGGCGAGGCAGTGACCGAAGCGGTGATCACCGTTCCGGCCTACTTCAACGACAGCCAGCGTCAGGCTACCAAAGACGCGGGCCGCATCGCGGGTCTGGACGTAAAACGTATCATCAACGAGCCAACCGCAGCGGCTCTGGCTTACGGTATGGACAAGGCCAAGGGCGATCACACCGTGATCGTTTACGACCTGGGTGGCGGTACCTTCGACGTATCCGTGATCGAAATCGCTGAAGTTGATGGCGAGCACCAGTTCGAAGTGTTGGCCACCAACGGTGACACCTTCCTCGGCGGTGAAGACTTCGACATTCGTCTGATCGACTACCTCGTTGACGAATTCAAGAAAGAAAGCGGCATGAACCTCAAAGGTGACCCGCTGGCGATGCAGCGTCTGAAAGAAGCCGCTGAGAAAGCCAAGATCGAGCTGTCGTCCGCTCAGTCGACCGACGTCAACCTGCCGTACATCACTGCAGACGCGACCGGTCCTAAGCACCTGAACGTGAAAATCTCGCGTGCCAAGCTCGAAGCACTGGTTGAAGACCTGGTTCAGCGCACCATCGAACCTTGCCGCATTGCCATGAAAGACGCCGGTATCGACGTCAGCGCGATCAACGACGTGATTCTGGTCGGTGGTCAGACTCGTATGCCGCTGGTACAGAAGCTGGTTACCGATTTCTTCGGTAAAGAAGCACGTAAAGACGTCAACCCGGACGAAGCCGTTGCCATGGGTGCTGCGATCCAGGGCGCTGTTCTGGCCGGTGACGTGAAAGACGTGCTGCTGCTCGACGTCAGTCCGCTGACCCTGGGTATCGAAACCATGGGTGGCGTGATGACTGCGCTGATCGAGAAAAACACCACGATTCCTACCAAGAAATCGCAAGTGTTCTCGACTGCTGACGACAACCAGGGCGCTGTGACCATTCACGTTCTGCAAGGTGAGCGCAAGCAAGCCGCACAGAACAAATCGCTGGGCAAGTTCGACCTGGCCGACATTCCACCAGCTCCACGTGGCGTGCCGCAGATCGAAGTGACCTTCGACATCGACGCCAACGGCATCCTGCACGTCGGCGCGAAAGACAAGGCTACCGGCAAGACCCAGTCGATCGTGATCAAGGCCAACTCCGGTCTGTCCGACGAAGAAATCGAGCGCATGGTGCGTGACGCCGAGGCGAATGCCGAGGAAGACCGCAAGTTCGAAGAGCTGGCCGCTGCCCGTAACCAGGGTGATGCACTGGTGCACTCGACTCGCAAGATGGTCGCTGACGCGGGCGACAAGGTCACCGCCGAAGAGAAGACTGCAATCGAAGCTGCAGTGGTTGCTCTGGAAGCCGCTGTCAAAGGCGACGACAAGGCTGCCATCGAAGCCAAGGTTGAAGAGCTGTCGAAAGTCTCCGCTCCGGTTGCTCAGAAGATGTACGCCGAACAGGCTCAGCCAGCTGATGGCGCGGCCCCGCAAGGCGAGTCGGCTGAGAAGGCTGACGACGTTGTCGACGCCGAGTTCGAAGAAGTCAAAGACCACAAGTAAGTTGTTGGTCGCCCGGTTGACTGCCTTGCGGCGGTGACTGGTAGGATGTCGCCGCGCGGGAGCTTGCCTCCCGCGTTGGCGTATCTGGAATACGTGAATTTTTACAGCATGCGACAACGCTCGCGTGTTGGTGGTATGGCCGGGAATGCTCCTGCTTTTCGCGCCGCAGATACCGCATCAATCAAGACCAGGATCGTTGAATTGACGTGAGTTGGGTCCGGGCCTTAATGGGCTCAACGAGTTTGGCGAGGCTCAGGAGGGGTTTGCCGAACGTCCTTAAGAGTGCAAAGAACTTATGGCAAAGCGTGACTATTACGAAGTATTGGGTGTCGAGCGGGGCACGAGCGAAGCGGACCTGAAGAAGGCCTATCGCCGCCTGGCCATGAAGCACCACCCCGACCGTAATCCCGGCGACAAAGCTTCGGAAGAAGCATTCAAAGAGGCCAATGAGGCCTATGAAGTGTTGTCCGATGCCAGCAAGCGCGCGGCATACGACCAGTACGGTCATGCCGGCGTCGATCCGAGCATGGGCGGCGGCGGTGCCGGTTTCGGTGGCCAGAACTTCTCGGACATCTTCGGTGATGTCTTCAGTGATTTCTTCGGTGGCGGTCGCGGCGGTGCCCGTGGCGGCGCTCAGCGTGGCAGCGATCTGCGCTACACCCTGGAGCTGAATCTGGAAGAAGCGGTGCGCGGTACGTCGGTGAATATCCGCGTTCCGACACTGGTCAACTGCAAGCCGTGCGATGGCTCCGGCGCCAAGAAGGGATCCTCGCCGACGACTTGCCCGACTTGCGGCGGCATCGGCCAGGTGCGCATGCAACAGGGCTTCTTCTCGGTGCAGCAGACCTGCCCGCGGTGCCATGGCCAGGGCAAGATCATTTCCGATCCGTGCGACTCCTGCCACGGCGACGGTCGTGTCGAAGAGTACAAAACCCTCTCGGTCAAAGTGCCTGCCGGTGTTGATACTGGCGACCGCATTCGTCTGTCCGGCGAAGGCGAGGCAGGTACTCAGGGCGGGCCGACTGGCGACCTGTACGTTGTGATCAATGTGCGCGAACACGACATCTTCCAGCGTGACGGCAAGCATCTGTTCTGCGAAGTGCCGATCAGCTTCGTCGACGCTGCACTGGGCGGTGAGTTGGAGATTCCGACCCTCGACGGTCGCGTCAAACTGAAAATCCCCGAAGGCACGCAGACCGGCAAGCAATTCCGTGTACGCGGCAAAGGCGTTGCGCCAGTGCGTGGCGGCGGTGCCGGCGACCTGATGTGCCGTGTCGCTGTGGAAACGCCGGTCAACCTCAACCGTCGTCAGCGTGAACTGCTGGAAGAATTCCGCAGCTCCCTGGCCGACGACAACAGCCACTCGCCGAAAACCACCGGTTGGTTCGACGGTGTGAAGCGTTTCTTCGGCGATTTGTAAGGAGTCGGCATGCGACGTATTGCAGTGATGGGCGCCGCCGGGCGCATGGGCAAGACCCTGATTGAAGCAGTGCAGCAGACGCCGGGTGCCGGTCTGACGGCGGCGGTCGATCGTCCCGACAGCACGCTGGTCGGTGCGGATGCCGGTGAGCTGGCAGCGCTGGGTCGTATCGGCGTTCCACTGTCCGGTGATCTGGATCGTGTGGCTGAAGAGTTCGATGTGTTGATCGACTTCACTCACCCGACCGTGACTCTGAAGAACCTCGCGTTCTGCCGCAAACACGGCAAGGCGATGATCATCGGCACCACCGGTTTCAGTGTTGAAGAGAAACAATTGCTGGCCGAGGCGGGCAAGGACATTCCGATCGTCTTCGCCGCCAACTTCAGCGTCGGCGTCAACCTCTGCCTGAAGCTGCTCGACACCGCTGCGCGCGTGCTGGGCGACGATGTCGATATCGAGATCATGGAAGCCCATCACCGCCACAAGGTCGATGCTCCGTCCGGTACGGCGGTGCGCATGGGTGAAGTGATTGCCGATGCACTGGGGCGTGATCTGAAGAAGGTCGCTGTGTACGGTCGTGAAGGCCAGACCGGGGCGCGTGAGCGTGAAACCATTGGTTTCGCTACCGTGCGTGCCGGCGATATCGTCGGTGACCACACTGTTCTGTTCGCTGCCGATGGCGAGCGCGTCGAGATCACCCACAAGGCATCGAGCCGTATGACCTTCGCCAAGGGCGCGGTGCGTGCAGCGCTGTGGCTGGACGGTCGCGAGCCGGGCCTGTACGACATGCAAGACGTGCTCGACCTGCGTTGAGTCGTTGCTGAACCCGGCGCAAACGTCCCGTTTTGCGCCGGTTTTTACCGCTTGGCGACGACCTGTCGCATTCTCCGGCCTTTAAGGCTCTTTAGCGGTGGACCAAAAACGCCCTTTTCTGTAAGCTACAGCTTTAGTGTGTCCACTAAAAGCGCGCAGAATAATTTCAGTGAAGAAGCGGGGTGACGTGTCCATACGTCACTCCGCTTTTTTACAACCTGCGATTGCCCTTTCATGCGTTATTTACGGGAGGTCTTCTTGACTAAGCCAGCCATACTCGCCCTTGCTGATGGCAGCATTTTTCGCGGCGAAGCCATTGGAGCCGACGGTCAGACCGTTGGTGAGGTGGTGTTCAACACCGCAATGACCGGCTATCAGGAAATCCTTACCGATCCTTCCTACGCCCAACAGATCGTTACCCTGACTTATCCGCACATCGGCAACACCGGCACTACGCCGGAAGACGCCGAGTCCGACCGCGTCTGGTCCGCTGGCCTGGTCATCCGTGACCTGCCGCTGGTAGCGAGCAACTGGCGTAACACGATGTCCCTGTCCGATTACCTGAAAGCCAACAATGTTGTGGCAATCGCCGGTATCGACACCCGTCGCCTGACCCGCATCCTGCGTGAAAAAGGCGCTCAGAACGGCTGCATCATGGCCGGCGACAACATCTCCGAAGAAGCGGCCATCGCCGCTGCGCAAGGCTTCCCGGGCCTGAAGGGCATGGACCTGGCGAAAGTCGTCAGCACCAAGACCCAATACGAATGGCGCTCGACTGTCTGGGATCTGAAAACCGACAGCCACGCGACCATCGAAGCTTCCGAGCTGCCATATCACGTGGTCGCCTACGACTACGGCGTCAAGGTCAACATCCTGCGCATGCTGGTCGAGCGCGGCTGCCGCGTTACCGTAGTGCCTGCGCAGACTCCAGCCGCCGATGTGCTGGCGCTGAAGCCGGACGGCGTGTTCCTGTCCAACGGCCCTGGTGATCCGGAGCCATGCGACTACGCGATCCAGGCGATCAAGGAAGTCCTGGAAACCGAGACGCCGGTATTCGGCATCTGCCTCGGCCACCAGTTGCTGGCTCTGGCCTCCGGCGCCAAGACCCTGAAAATGGGCCACGGCCACCACGGTGCCAACCACCCGGTGCAGGATCTGGACACAGGCGTGGTGATGATCACCAGCCAGAACCACGGTTTTGCGGTAGACGAAGCCACCCTGCCAGCCAACGTGCGCGCGATCCACAAATCGCTGTTCGACGGCACCCTGCAAGGCATCGAGCGCACCGACAAGAGCGCGTTCAGCTTCCAGGGTCACCCTGAAGCGAGCCCGGGCCCGAACGATGTCGCGCCACTGTTCGACCGCTTCATCAACGAGATGGCCAAGCGACGCTAAGCGTTCGCCTTGAGACTGTAGAGAGAAGCCCGCGAGGGCGGCCCCGGTTCCGGCGGCCCCTTCGGGACTTCAGAAATCGATCAAGACGGCTTGCCGACTGACCTGCGGATTTGAGTGACAAACCATGCCAAAACGTACAGACATTAAAAGCATCCTGATTCTCGGCGCTGGCCCGATCGTGATCGGCCAGGCCTGCGAATTCGACTACTCCGGCGCCCAGGCCTGCAAGGCCCTGCGCGAAGAGGGTTACCGCGTCATCCTGGTGAACTCCAACCCGGCCACCATCATGACCGACCCGGACATGGCCGACGCCACCTACATCGAACCGATCAAGTGGCAGACCGTGGCCAAGATCATCGAAAAAGAGCGTCCGGACGCCGTGCTGCCAACCATGGGTGGCCAGACCGCTCTGAACTGCGCTTTGGACCTGGAGCGCGAAGGCGTTCTGGAGAAGTTCGGCGTAGAGATGATCGGTGCCAATGCCGACACCATCGACAAGGCTGAAGACCGTTCGCGTTTCGACAAGGCGATGAAATCCATCGGCCTGGCCTGCCCGCGTTCCGGCATCGCCCACAGCATGGAAGAGGCCAACGCGGTTCTCGAAACTCTCGGTTTCCCGTGCATCATCCGTCCGTCCTTCACCATGGGCGGCACCGGTGGCGGTATCGCTTACAACCGTGAAGAGTTCGAAGAAATCTGCGCCCGTGGTCTGGATCTGTCGCCGACCAAAGAGCTGCTGATCGACGAATCGCTGATCGGCTGGAAAGAATATGAAATGGAAGTTGTCCGCGACAAAAAGGACAACTGCATCATCGTCTGCTCGATCGAAAACTTCGACCCGATGGGCGTGCACACCGGTGACTCGATCACCGTAGCTCCTGCGCAAACCCTGACCGACAAGGAATACCAGATCCTGCGTAACGCCTCTCTGGCGGTATTGCGCGAGATCGGCGTCGAGACCGGCGGTTCGAACGTGCAGTTCGGTATCTGCCCGAACACTGGCCGCATGGTCGTGATCGAAATGAACCCGCGTGTTTCGCGCTCCTCGGCCCTGGCTTCGAAAGCCACCGGTTTCCCGATTGCCAAGGTCGCGGCCAAACTGGCTGTGGGTTACACCCTCGACGAGCTGTCGAACGACATCACCGGCGGCAAGACCCCGGCGTCCTTCGAACCGTCGATCGACTACGTCGTTACCAAGCTGCCACGCTTCGCCTTCGAGAAATTCGCCAAGGCTGACGCACGCCTGACCACGCAAATGAAGTCGGTCGGCGAAGTCATGGCCATCGGCCGGACCTTCCAGGAATCCCTGCAGAAAGCCCTGCGCGGTCTGGAAGTCGGCGTTTGCGGTCTGGACGAGAAGCTCGATCTGAGCAACCCGGACAGCATGAGCGTGCTCAAGCGCGAACTGACCGTGCCGGGCGCCGAGCGTATCTGGTACGTGGCGGACGCCTTCCGCGCCGGCCTGTCGGTCGAAGACATCTTCGGCATGAACATGATCGATCCGTGGTTCCTGGTGCAGATCGAAGACCTGATCAAGGATGAAGAGAAGGTCAAGACCCTCGGTCTGTCCTCGATCGACCGCGACCTGATGTTCAAGCTCAAGCGCAAAGGCTTTTCCGATCAGCGTCTGGCCAAGCTGCTGGGCGTCACCGAGAAAAACCTGCGTACGCACCGTCAGAAGCTGGAAGTGTTCCCGGTCTACAAGCGCGTTGACACCTGCGCCGCCGAATTTGCCACCGACACCGCTTACCTCTACTCGACCTACGAGGAAGAGTGCGAGGCAGCGCCGTCGGGTCGCGACAAGATCATGATTCTGGGTGGCGGCCCTAACCGCATCGGCCAGGGCATCGAGTTCGACTACTGCTGCGTTCACGCTGCGCTCGCCCTGCGCGAAGACGGCTACGAAACCATCATGGTCAACTGCAACCCGGAAACCGTTTCCACCGACTACGACACTTCCGACCGTCTGTACTTCGAGCCGGTAACCCTGGAAGACGTACTGGAAATCTGCCGCGTCGAGAAGCCGAAAGGCGTGATCGTCCAGTACGGCGGCCAGACTCCGCTGAAACTGGCTCGTGCTCTGGAAGCCGCTGGCGTGCCGATCATCGGCACCAGCCCTGACGCCATCGACCGCGCGGAAGACCGCGAGCGCTTCCAGCAAATGGTCGAGCGCCTGAACCTGCGTCAGCCGCCAAACGCCACTGTGCGTAGCGAAGATGAAGCTGTTCGCGCTGCGGCGAAGATCGGTTATCCGCTGGTGGTGCGCCCGTCCTACGTGTTGGGCGGCCGTGCGATGGAAATCGTTTACAAGGAAGACGAGCTCAAGCGTTACCTGCGTGACGCGGTGCAAGTGTCCAACGACAGCCCGGTGCTGCTCGACCACTTCCTCAACTGCGCCATCGAAATGGACGTGGATGCGGTCTGCGACGGCAAAGACGTGGTGATCGGCGCGATCATGCAGCACATCGAACAGGCGGGCGTTCACTCCGGTGACTCCGCTTGCTCGCTGCCGCCGTACTCGCTGCCGGCGCACATCCAGGACGAGATGCGCGAACAGGTCAAGAAAATGGCCCTGGAGCTGGGCGTTGTCGGCCTGATGAACGTGCAGTTGGCGTTGCAGGGCGAAGACATCTACGTCATCGAAGTCAACCCGCGTGCCTCGCGTACCGTACCGTTCGTTTCCAAGTGCATCGGTGTTTCCCTGGCCATGATCGCTGCGCGCGTGATGGCCGGTAAGACCCTGAAGGAAATCGGCTTCACCAAGGAAATCATCCCGAACTTCTACAGCGTGAAAGAGGCGGTGTTCCCGTTCGCCAAGTTCCCTGGCGTTGACCCGATCCTCGGCCCAGAGATGAAGTCGACCGGTGAAGTGATGGGCGTCGGCGACACCTTCGGTGAAGCATTCGCCAAGGCTCAGATGGGCGCCAGCGAAGTGCTGCCGACCGGTGGTACCGCGTTCATCAGCGTGCGCGATGACGACAAGCCACTGGTTGCAGGCGTGGCCCGTGATCTGATCAACTTGGGCTTCGAAGTGGTCGCCACTGCCGGCACTGCCAAGCTGATCGAAGCCGCAGGCCTGAAAGTGCGCCGCGTGAACAAGGTGACCGAGGGTCGTCCACACGTGGTCGACATGATCAAGAATGACGAAGTCACGCTGATCATCAACACCACCGAAGGTCGTCAATCGATCGCCGATTCGTACTCCATTCGTCGCAATGCCCTGCAGCACAAGATCTACTGCACCACCACTATCGCTGCGGGCGAAGCGATCTGCGAAGCGCTGAAGTTCGGTCCGGAAAAGACCGTGCGCCGCTTGCAGGATCTACACGCAGGATTGAAGGCATGAGCATAACCAAGTACCCGATGACAGTTCAGGGCGCGAAGGCCCTGGAAGAGGAGCATGCTCACCTGACCAAGGTCGTCCGTCCGAAGCTCAGCCAGGACATCGGCACGGCCCGCGAGTTGGGTGACTTGAAGGAAAACGCTGAATACCACGCTGCCCGCGAACAGCAAGGCATGGTCGAAGCGCGTATTCGTGACATCGAGGGCCGGATTCAGAATCAGGTCATCATCGATGTCACGACCATTCCTCATACCGGCAAAGTGATTTTCGGTACCACCGTCGAGATCGCCAACGTCGAGACTGATGAAAGCGTCACTTACCACATCGTGGGTGAGGATGAGGCTGACTTCAAACTCGGCAAGATCTCCGTCGGTTCGCCGCTGGCCCGCGCCTTGATTGGCAAGGAAGAGGGTGACGTCGTCGCCGTCAAAACGCCAAGCGGCGTGATCGAGTACGAGATTGTCGAAGTTCGTCACATCTGAAAGAAGGCGCCCGCTGCATGCGGGCGCCATGCTTTGGCAGTTGACCCAGATGCTTTGGGTCGGTGGCCTATGGTTGATTCATATCGGTTTGCAGCCGGCGTTGGGCCAGATCGGCCTGGCGCCGCTGTTGATCGACGAAGTCGCCAGTGCATTCGAAGTGCTGGTGGTGGGGTTCGCCGCTCTGTGCGTGATTTTTCAGGCTTTGGTGCTGGTACAGGCCGAGGGCCTCGCCAGTCTATGGCGGGATTTTCGCGGGCAGGTGCTGTTGACGGCTTTGTACGCGTGCGCGATGTATGTTGCCGTGCGTGTCGGCTGGCCGGATGCGCAGCGCTGGCAGGTATTCAGTTATCTGGTGCTGGGATTTTCCGGGCTGGTGCTGGTCATGCAGCCGGTGCCGGGATGGAGTGGCAGGGTGCGCGAAGCACACCCTTGACCCTGCGCATCACTTGAAGCGATGAACGTTCGACAGCTGCTTGTTGACGCTGAAATTCTTCCGGTAGACCAGAGCCATCTTGCCGATGACCTGAACCAGGTCCGCTTTGCCGACCTTGCACAGTTCGGCGATGTGCGCCAGGCGCGACTCGCGATCGAGGATATTGAGCTTGATCTTAATCAGCTCGTGATCGGCCAAGGCGCGTTCAAGTTCGGCTAAGACACCTTCAGTCAAACCGTTGTCCGCTACCGTCAACACTGGTTTGAGGTGGTGGCCGATGGATTTGTACTGTTTCTTCTGCTCTGGAGTGAGCGGCATAATCTGACCCTTTCGTCTGGATTCTGTAAAATGGCGGCCATTTTACCCGAGGGTTCGTGGATCCGCCCAACTAATCACGACCCTAATCATCGAGGTGCCCAATGGCGCGTTCCAAGACAAGCCTTGGTTGGCTGAAAAGACATGTCAACGATCCCTATGTGAAGCAGGCGCAGAAGGATGGCTACCGTTCGCGTGCAAGTTACAAGCTTCTGGAGATCCAGGAAAAATACAAACTCATTCGCCCGGGCATGAGCGTCGTCGACCTCGGCGCCGCGCCGGGTGGCTGGTCGCAGGTCACCAGCCGGCTGATTGGTGGCCAGGGGCGTCTGATCGCTTCGGACATCCTGGAAATGGACAGCATTCCGGACGTGCATTTCATCCAGGGCGACTTCACGGAGGACTCGGTGCTCGCTGAAATCCTGGAGGCCGTGGGTAATTCGCAGGTTGACCTTGTGATTTCCGATATGGCCCCCAATATGAGTGGTACGCCCGAAGTGGATATGCCCAAGGCCATGTTCCTCTGTGAGCTGGCGCTGGACCTGGCGGAACGGATCCTCAAGCCCGGTGGCAACTTCGTCATCAAGATTTTCCAGGGCGAAGGGTTCGACGTTTATCTGAAGGATGCTCGGAAGAAATTCGACAAGATCCAGATGATCAAGCCAGACTCTTCCCGTGGCAGCTCCCGTGAGCAGTACATGCTGGCTTGGGGTTATCGCGGCGGTGATGCGTAAAACAAGGTTTTTCGGCAGGGCGATAGGTTTTTCATATTTCGCTCTGCAGGCATAAGCGAATATTGTGTAGAAAGTGTTTCACAAAGGGTTACAGACGGCGCCTGCCAGAGTTGTAGGTAATGTAGTAAGTTAGGCCGGTGAATATCATGCGAAGCGCGCGCCAGTAGCGGAGCTTGCTTCAGAGGGTAGTTAATTGAACGATATGGCAAAGAATCTGATCCTGTGGTTGATCATCGCGGCAGTCCTGGTGACGGTGATGAACAACTTCTCCAGCCCTAACGAGCCGCAGACCCTCAACTATTCCGACTTCATCCAGCAGGTCAAGGATGGCAAGGTCGAGCGCGTAGCTGTTGACGGCTATGTGATTACCGGCAAGCGCACCGATGGCGACAGCTTCAAGACCATTCGTCCGGCAATTCAGGACAATGGCCTGATCGGCGATCTGGTGGACAATCATGTTGTGGTTGAAGGCAAGCAGCCTGAACAGCAAAGCATCTGGACCCAGCTCCTGGTGGCCAGCTTCCCGATCCTGGTGATTATCGCGGTGTTCATGTTTTTCATGCGCCAGATGCAGGGCGGCGCAGGCGGCAAGGGCGGGCCGATGAGCTTCGGCAAGAGCAAGGCACGCCTGCTCTCCGAAGATCAGGTGAAAACCACTTTGGCTGACGTTGCCGGTTGCGACGAAGCCAAGGAAGAAGTCGGCGAGCTGGTTGAGTTCCTCCGTGATCCGGGCAAATTCCAGCGTCTGGGCGGTCGTATCCCGCGCGGCGTGCTGATGGTCGGTCCGCCGGGTACCGGTAAAACCTTGCTGGCCAAGGCGATTGCCGGCGAAGCGAAAGTGCCATTCTTCACTATTTCCGGTTCCGACTTTGTCGAAATGTTCGTCGGTGTCGGCGCCAGCCGCGTCCGCGACATGTTCGAGCAGGCCAAGAAGCACGCCCCTTGCATCATCTTCATCGACGAAATCGATGCCGTGGGTCGCCATCGTGGCGCCGGCATGGGTGGCGGTCACGACGAGCGTGAGCAGACTCTCAACCAGTTGCTGGTGGAGATGGACGGCTTCGAAATGAATGACGGCATCATCGTGATTGCTGCGACCAACCGTCCGGACGTACTCGACCCTGCGCTGCTGCGTCCGGGCCGTTTCGACCGTCAGGTGGTCGTCGGCTTGCCGGATATTCGTGGCCGCGAGCAGATTCTTAAAGTTCACATGCGCAAAGTGCCAATGGGCGACGACGTTGCTCCGGCAGTGATCGCACGGGGTACTCCGGGCTTCTCCGGTGCTGACCTGGCCAACCTGGTCAACGAGGCTTCGCTGTTCGCTGCCCGCAGCGGCAAGCGTATCGTCGAGATGAAAGAGTTCGAACTGGCCAAAGACAAGATCATGATGGGCGCCGAGCGCAAATCCATGGTCATGTCCGAGAAAGAAAAGCAGAACACGGCTTATCACGAAGCTGGCCACGCCATTGTCGGTCGCGTCGTGCCTGAGCATGATCCGGTGTACAAGGTCTCGATCATTCCGCGCGGTCGTGCGCTGGGTGTGACCATGTTCCTCCCGGAAGAAGATCGTTACAGCCTGTCCAAGCGTGCGCTGATCAGCCAGATCTGCTCGCTTTACGGCGGCCGTATCGCCGAAGAAATGACCCTGGGCTTCGATGGTGTGACCACCGGTGCGTCCAACGACATCATGCGTGCAAGTCAGATTGCCCGGAACATGGTGACGAAATGGGGCCTGTCGGAAAAACTCGGTCCGCTGATGTATGCCGAAGAAGAGGGCGAAGTGTTCCTCGGTCGCGGCGGTGGCGGCCAGGCTGCCAGCTTCTCCGGTGAGACCGCCAAGCTGATCGACTCCGAAGTACGCAGCATCATCGATCAGTGCTACGGCACCGCCAAGCAGATCCTCACGGATAACCGTGACAAGCTGGATGCCATGGCTGATGCGCTGATGAAGTACGAAACCATCGATGCCGAGCAAATCGACGACATCATGGCCGGCCGCACACCTCGCGAACCTCGCGACTGGTCGGGTGGCGCCGGTACGCCTCCGCCGCCTGTTGTGCAGGATGAGCGTCCGGAAAAACCGATTGGCGGTCCGGCTGCTGACGTTTAAGGCTTGAAATGACTTCTGTTCAGTCCCTGACCCGGTTGCCTTGCGGCAACCGGGTTCTTGATTTGGCCCAGACGCATGTCATGGGCATTCTCAATGTCACTCCTGATTCCTTCTCCGACGGCGGCCGCTTCAGCCAGCTCGATGCGGCCCTGCGCCACGCCGAAGCCATGGTGCTGGCAGGTGCGACGCTGATTGATGTCGGCGGCGAATCGACCCGGCCAGGCGCGCGAGCGGTCTCTCCTCTGGAGGAACTTGAGCGCGTCGCGCCGATTGTCGAGCTGATCAATCGCGAGCTGGATGTCATCATCTCGGTCGATACCTCAACGCCGGCTGTCATGCGCGAAACTGCGCGGCTCGGTGCCGGATTGATCAACGACGTGCGTTCGCTCCGTCGCGATGGTGCGCTGGATGCGGCAGCGGCAACCGGCTTGCCCGTCTGCCTCATGCATATGCTCGGCGAGCCGGGCGATATGCAGGATAATCCGCAGTATCAGGATGTCACCCGGGAGGTCGCTGAGTTTCTCGCCGAGCGCATGGATCAATGTGTGCAGGCGGGCATTCCTGCCGAGCGGATCATTCTCGATCCAGGCTTCGGCTTCGCCAAAACCCTGCAGCACAATCTAAGCTTGTTCAAGCACATGGAGGCCCTGCATGCGCTGGGTCGCCCCCTGCTGGTAGGTGTTTCGCGCAAGAGTATGATTGGCCACGCTTTGAACCGTCCCGTGGGCGAGCGCCTGCATGGGGGCTTGGCGCTGGCGGCGCTGGCGTCAGTTAAAGGCGCGCGTATATTGCGCGTTCACGATGTGGCGGAAACCGTTGATGTGGTGCGGATGATCGCGGCCGTGGAATCAGCCGAATAAGAATGATGGAGCACTTATGAGCAAGAAATATTTTGGTACCGACGGCATTCGCGGTCGCGTTGGTGAATACCCGATCACGCCTGACTTCATGCTCAAGCTCGGTTGGGCGGCTGGCATGGCATTCCGCAAGATGGGTGCCTGCAAGGTGCTGGTCGGCAAGGACACGCGGATCTCCGGATATATGTTCGAATCGGCGCTGGAAGCCGGGCTGACCTCGGCGGGTGCCGATGTGATGCTGCTCGGCCCGATGCCGACGCCGGCCATCGCCTATCTGTCGCGCACCTTCCAGGCTGAAGCCGGTATCGTGATCAGTGCGTCACACAATCCGCATGACGACAACGGCATCAAGTTCTTCTCCGGCAAAGGCACCAAGTTGCCCGATGAATTGGAACTGATGATTGAAGAGTTGCTCGATACGCCGATGACCGTCGTCGAGTCGAGCAAGATCGGCAAAGTGTCGCGAATCAATGACGCATCGGGTCGCTACATCGAGTTCTGCAAAAGCAGCGTGCCTACCGGGACCAATTTTGCCGGTCTGAAAATCGTCATCGACTGTGCCCACGGTGCTACCTATAAGGTCGCGCCGAGCGTCTTCCGTGAGCTGGGTGCCGAAGTTGTCGTGCTGTCTGCTCAGCCGAACGGGTTGAACATCAACGATAACTGCGGTTCCACGCATATGGAGCCGTTGCAGGCTGCCGTTCTTGCTGAGCATGCCGACCTGGGTATCGCTTTTGATGGTGATGGCGATCGGGTACTGATGGTCGATCACACCGGTGCCATCGTTGATGGTGACGATCTGCTTTTCATCATTGCCCGCGATCTGCATGAGCGCGGCAAGTTGCAGGGTGGCGTCGTCGGTACGTTGATGAGCAATCTTGGTCTCGAGCTGGCCCTGGCGGATCTTTCGATCCCGTTCGTTCGTGCCAATGTCGGTGACCGCTACGTGATCGCCGAACTGCAAGAGCGCAATTGGCTGGTAGGTGGGGAAAACTCCGGGCATGTCGTCTGCTTCAATCACACCACCACGGGCGACGCGATCATCGCGGCCTTGCAGGTGTTGATGGCGCTGAAATCGCGCAATGAAGGTCTTGCGCAAACCCGGCAGGCTTTGCGCAAGTGCCCTCAGGTACTGATCAACGTTCGCTTTGGTGGCGGTGAAAGCCCGCTGGAGCATCCGGCTGTCAAGGAAGCCAGTGCCCGTGTCACCCAGGCGATGGCGGGGCGCGGTCGGGTGCTTCTGCGCAAGTCCGGCACAGAGCCTCTGGTGCGCGTCATGGTCGAAGGCGAGGACGAAAACCAGGTTCGCGGCTATGCCGAAGAGCTGGCAAAACTGGTAACCGAAGTTTCTGCCTGATACGGCTTGCAAGCCATGATTGTGTTGGGTAACATCTGCGCCCACTTTGACCGACGAGGTGCAGCATGCGTCGCCCTATGGTAGCTGGTAACTGGAAGATGCACGGTACCCGCGCCAGCGTCGCTGAGCTGATCAACGGCCTTCGTCATCTGGCCTTGCCAAGCGGTGTTGATGTCGCGGTGTTCCCGCCTTGCCTGTATATCAATCAAGTGATTGATGGCTTGAAAGGCAAGTCGATTTCGGTCGGCGCGCAGAATTCTGCGGTGGAAGCCATGCAAGGTGCGTTGACTGGTGAGATTGCTCCCAGCCAACTGGTGGATGCAGGTTGTTCCCTGGTGCTTGTCGGGCACTCCGAACGCCGCCAGATTATGGGTGAGCGAGACGGGATGCTGAATCGCAAGTTCGCAGCGGCACAGGCATGTGGCTTGATTCCGGTGTTGTGTGTAGGGGAAACCCTCGAGCAGCGCGAAGCCGGAAAAACTCTTGAAGTTGTCGGGCGTCAGCTGGGCAGCATCATCGAGGAGCTGGGTGTCGGTGCCTTTGCCGGGGCAGTGATTGCATACGAGCCGGTCTGGGCCATTGGTACCGGGCTGACTGCAACGCCGCAACAGGCTCAGGATGTGCATAAAGCCATTCGCGAGCAGTTGGCGGCAGAGAATTCTGAAGTCGCACGAGGTGTGCGGCTTCTATACGGCGGCAGCGTGAAGGCGGCCAATGCGGTCGAACTGTTCGGCATGCCGGATATCGATGGGGGGCTCATTGGTGGAGCTTCCCTGAATGCAGATGAGTTCGGTGCGATCTGTCGCGCCGCGGGAAACTGAAAAAATGCTGGAAACAGTCGTAGTCGTTTTTCATCTGCTGGGTGCATTGGGCGTAGTTGCTCTGGTTTTGCTGCAGCAGGGTAAGGGTGCGGATGCTGGCGCGTCTTTCGGAGCAGGTGCTTCAAATACTGTGTTCGGAAGCCAAGGTTCCTCTACCTTTCTTAGTAAGTTTACTGCTATACTTGCCGCCGGTTTCTTCATAACCAGCTTGGGGTTAGGTTACTTTGCTAAAGAGAAAGCTCATCAGCTGACTCAAGCAGGTCTTCCAGATCCAGCAGTGTTGGAAGTACCTAAGCAACAACCGGCTTCTGATGATGTCCCGGTGCTTCAAGAGCAAAAGTCGGCTACTCCAGCGACTGACGTGCCTCCAGCTCAAGAGCAGAAGTAAGAAGAGTTTCAAACGTAGTATTGCCGAGGTGGTGGAATTGGTAGACACGCAACCTTGAGGTGGTTGTGCCCATAGGGTGTAGGGGTTCGAGTCCCCTTCTCGGTACCAATTAGTCAGGAGAGCCCGCTGTTGCGGGCTTTCTTGCAGGTGGAAGGTTACATTGACCCTAAAAGGGATCGGTCGTATACTTCCGCCCCAGCTTTGTCGCGGGGTGGAGCAGTCTGGTAGCTTGTCGGGCTCATAACCCGAAGGTCGTCGGTTCAAATCCGGCCCCCGCAACCAGTTTAAGGAGCCCCTTTTAAGGGGCTTTTTGTTAGCTGGATACTTTCAACGCCGCTGTTCGACGGCGTTTCAAGGATGGGCGTTATGCCCATTTTTTTATTTTGCAAAGCATGCACATATCATGCACTAGGGGGTTCAGGTGTCGAGCAAGCTAGAAGAGTTGCAGGCCTTGCTGGCCCCGGTGGTCGTGGCCCTGGGCTATGAATGCTGGGGTATCGAGTTTTCGGCTCAGGGTCGTCACTCGATGTTGCGCGTTTATATCGATAAAGAGGGTGGCGTGCTGGTGGACGATTGCGCCATTGTCAGCCGTCAGATCAGCGGTGTTCTGGATGTTGAAGATCCTATCTCCGTTGAGTACACCCTTGAAGTTTCCTCGCCTGGCATGGAGCGCCCGCTGTTCACTCTTGAGCAGTTTGCCAAATTTGCCGGTGAACAAGTGAAGATCAAGCTGCGCTCGCCTTTCGAAGGTCGACGCAACTTTCAGGGCCTTCTGCGCGGTGTAGAAGAGCAGGACGTCGTGGTGCAGGTAGAAGACCACGAGTTCCTGTTGCCGATCGATATGATCGACAAGGCCAACATTATTCCCAGTTTTGACTGAGACGCGGATCCCGCGGATCCAATGGCTTGCGAAAGGCGAGGCGTACGATGAGCAAAGAAGTACTGCTGGTTGTTGAGTCGGTATCCAATGAAAAGGGTGTACCGGCAAGCGTAATTTTTGAAGCGCTGGAGCTGGCTCTGGCCACTGCTACCAAAAAGCGTTTTGAAGACGAAGTGGACCTGCGTGTGGAAATCAACCGCCACACCGGTTCCTACGAAACCTTCCGTCGCTGGACGGTCGTCGAAGAGAATGATCTCGACGATCCGGCCATCGAGACCTGGCCAAGCAAGGTTGCCGAAACGCATCCTGGTGCCAAGGTCGGTGACGTCGTCGAAGAGAAAATCGAATCCATCGAGTTCGGCCGCATCGCTGCACAGACTGCCAAGCAGGTCATCGTGCAGAAAGTTCGCGAAGCCGAGCGTGCTCAAGTGGTCGACGCCTATCGCGAGCGCCTGGGAGAAATCATCTCAGGCACCGTGAAAAAAGTTACCCGCGACAACGTGATCGTCGATCTGGGCAACAATGCCGAAGCATTGCTGGCCCGTGAAGACATCATTTCTCGCGAAACCTTCCGTGTCGGCGTGCGTCTGCGTGCGCTGCTCAAGGAAATCCGCACCGAGAACCGCGGCCCGCAGCTGATCCTGTCGCGTACCGCGCCGGAAATGCTGATCGAGCTGTTCCGTATCGAAGTGCCGGAAATCGCCGAAGGCCTCATCGAGGTCATGGCCGCCTCCCGTGATCCGGGTTCGCGTGCCAAGATCGCCGTCCGCTCCAAGGACAAGCGCATCGACCCGCAAGGCGCCTGCATCGGTATGCGCGGTTCGCGCGTCCAGGCGGTATCGGGTGAGTTGGGCGGTGAGCGTGTTGATATCGTGCTGTGGGACGACAACCCGGCCCAGTTCGTGATCAACGCCATGTCCCCGGCCGAGGTTGCGGCAATTATCGTGGACGAAGATGCCCATGCCATGGACATCGCCGTTGGCGCAGACAATCTGGCTCAGGCCATCGGTCGCGGTGGTCAGAACGTGCGTCTGGCCAGCCAGTTGACTGGCTGGACCCTGAACGTGATGACCGAATCGGACATCCAGGCTAAGCAGCAAGCAGAAACCGGCGACATCCTGCGCAACTTCATCGACGAGCTGGAAGTCGACGAAGAACTGGCTCAGGTGCTGGTAGATGAAGGCTTCACCAGCCTGGAAGAGATTGCCTACGTACCGGTGGAGGAAATGCTCAACATCGACGGCTTTGACGAGGACATCGTCAACGAGCTTCGTGCTCGCGCCAAGGATCGCTTGTTGACCAAAGCCATCGCTACTGAGGAAAAGCTGGCAGACGCCCATCCGGCCGAAGACCTGCTCTCGCTTGAGGGTATGGACAAGGATTTGGCGATGGAACTGGCGGTGCGCGGCGTAATTACCCGCGAAGACCTGGCCGAGCAGTCTATTGACGACCTGCTCGACATCGACGGCATTGACGATGATCGTGCCGGCAAGTTGATCATGGCCGCCCGAGCCCACTGGTTCGAGTAATTAGGCGCGGCCTGAGGAGAGAAGTGCATGACGCAAGTCACGGTGAAACAACTGGCCGATGAGGTCAAAACACCGGTAGAGCGCCTGTTGCAGCAGATGCGTGAGGCAGGTCTGCCGCACACCGCCGCCGACGAAAATGTGACTGACAGTGAGAAGCAATCCCTGCTGACTCACTTGAAGAGCAGTCACAAGGCGAAAGTGGAAGAACCACGCAAGATCACGCTGCAGCGTAAAACCACCAGCACCCTGCGTGTGGCTGGTAGCAAGAGCATCAGCGTTGAAGTTCGCAAGAAGAAAGTTTTCGTACAGCGCAGCCCGGAAGAAATCGAAGCCGAGCGCAAGCGTGAACTGGATGAGCGTCGCGCAGTAGAGAATGCTGCCCGTCAGAAGGCTGAAGAAGAAGCCAAGCAGCGCGCCGAAGAAGAAGCGCGTCGCCAGCCTGCTGCTGCGCAAACCGCTGCCAGCGACGCCGTTGCGGCGCCGGCTGCCGCTGCCGAACCTGTTCGCGAAAGCGCACCGGTGGCTGCTGCTCCTGCTCCATCGGCTGACGTTCGCAACAAGCAGAACGAACAGCGCCGTCCGGACAAGCCACGTGCCGACGACAACAATCGTCGCAGCGGTGGTGGTGATGGCGAGCGCAAAAACGCTCCGCATCGCGCATCGGTCAAAGAAAAAGCCCCGGCGCCACGTGTGGCGCCACGCACTACCGACGAAGAAAGCGATGGCTTCCGTCGTGGTGGTCGCGGCAAGGCCAAGCTGAAGAAGCGCAACGCCCACGGTTTCCAGAGCCCGACCGGCCCTGTCGTGCGTGATGTGCAGATCGGCGAGACCATCACTGTTGGCGATCTGGCCAACCAGATGTCGGTCAAAGCGGCTGAAATCATCAAGTTCATGTTCAAACTGGGTACCCCAGCGACCATCAACCAGGTGCTTGATCAGGAAACTGCTCAACTGGTAGCCGAAGAACTGGGCCACAAAGTGACCCTGGTCAGCGACACCGCTCTGGAAGATTCCCTGGCCGAGTCCCTGAAGTTTGAAGGTGAGTCGTTCTCCCGTGCACCAGTCGTGACCGTAATGGGCCACGTTGACCACGGTAAGACTTCCCTGCTCGACTACATCCGTCGTGCCAAGGTAGCTGCTGGCGAAGCCGGCGGTATCACCCAGCACATCGGTGCATACCACGTTGAGACTGATCGCGGCATGGTCACTTTCCTCGACACCCCGGGTCACGCTGCGTTTACCGCAATGCGTGCCCGTGGTGCCAAGGCGACCGACATCGTGATCCTCGTGGTTGCAGCGGACGACGGCGTGATGCCGCAAACCATCGAAGCGGTTCAGCATGCTCAGGCAGCTGGCGTGCCGCTGGTGGTAGCAGTGAACAAGATCGACAAGCCGGGCGCCGATCTCGATCGCATCCGCAGCGAGCTGTCGGTTCACGGCGTGACTTCCGAAGACTGGGGTGGCGACACACCATTCGTTCCGGTTTCGGCGAAGATGGGTACTGGCGTGGACGAGCTGCTTGAAGCCGTTCTGCTGCAGGCCGAAGTTCTCGAACTGAAAGCTACTCCGTCGGCTCCTGGCCGTGGTGTGGTGGTTGAATCGCGTCTCGACAAGGGTCGTGGCCCGGTGGCAACCGTGCTGGTTCAGGACGGTACGCTGCGTCAAGGCGACATGGTCCTGGTCGGTTCGAACTACGGCCGTGTACGTGCCATGCTCGACGAGAACGGCAAGCCAATCAAGGAAGCCGGTCCATCCATCCCTGTCGAGATCCTCGGCCTGGACGGTACCCCGGACGCTGGCGACGAGATGAGCGTGGTTGCCGACGAGAAGAAAGCCCGTGAAGTGGCTCTGTTCCGTCAAGGCAAGTTCCGCGAAGTCAAACTGGCTCGCGCTCATGCCGGCAAGCTGGAAAACATCTTCGAAAACATGGGTCAGGCCGAGAAGAAGACGCTCAACATCGTCCTCAAATCCGACGTCCGTGGTTCGCTGGAAGCGTTGAACGGTGCCTTGAATGGCTTGGGCAACGACGAAGTACAAGTGCGCGTCGTGGGTGGCGGTGTCGGTGGTATCACCGAATCCGACGCCAACCTGGCACTGGCTTCCAACGCTGTACTGTTCGGCTTCAACGTGCGTGCCGATGCCGGCGCTCGCAAGATCGTCGAGCAGGAAGGTCTGGATATGCGTTACTACAACGTGATCTACGACATCATCGAAGACGTCAAGAAAGCCCTGACCGGCATGCTCGGCAGCGATGTTCGCGAGAACATCCTGGGTGTGGCCGAAGTGCGTGACGTGTTCCGTTCGCCGAAGTTTGGCGCGATCGCCGGTTGCATGGTGATCGAAGGTGTCGTGCACCGTAACCGTCCGATCCGTGTACTGCGTGAAGACATCGTTATCTTCGAAGGCGAGCTGGAATCCCTGCGCCGCTTCAAGGATGACGCTTCCGAAGTACGTGCCGGCATGGAATGCGGTATCGGCGTGAAGAGCTACAACGACGTCAAAGTCGGCGACAAGATCGAAGTCTTCGAGAAGGTTCAGGTTGCTCGCAGCCTCTGACTCGCGCACTTCAAGGGCCACGATGGGCCGTAGCATGCAAATGCACGGCACAGCGTCCGGACTCTAAACGCAACGCCCGGTCTGGCTTTTGTCAGGCCGGGCGTTTGCCGCTTTCAGACCTTGCGGGTTTCACCGCTGGGCAGTAACAGGTAACAAATCATGGCAAAAGAATACAGCCGTACCCAACGTATCGGCGATCAGATGCAGCGCGAGCTGGCGCAACTGATCCGTCGCGAAGTCAAAGACCCGCGCGTCGGCCTGGTCACCATCACTGCTGTGGAAGTGTCCCGTGACGTTGGTCACGCGAAGATTTTCATCACCGTGATGGGCCAGGACAACGCTGAAGACATCGCGCAAAGCATCAAGGTGCTCAATGCCGCCGCAGGCTTCCTGCGTATGCAGCTGGCTCGCGAAATGAAGCTGCGCAGCGTGCCGCAATTGCACTTCCACTACGACGAATCCGTCGTGCGTGGCGCGCATCTGTCGGCGCTGATCGAGCGCGCCGTGGCTGAAGACAATCAGCACGTTGCCGCTCCTGCACCTGAAGACACCAAGGAGTAATTCGGTGGCTCAGGTCAAACGTATCCGTCGTAACGTCAGCGGCATCATCCTGCTCGACAAACCGTTGGGGTTCACCTCCAACGCCGCGTTGCAGAAGGTGCGCTGGCTGCTCAATGCCGAGAAGGCCGGGCACACCGGCAGCCTCGATCCGTTGGCCACCGGCGTGTTGCCGCTGTGCTTCGGCGAGGCGACCAAGTTCTCGCAATACCTGCTCGATTCCGACAAGGGCTACGAGACCCTGGCGCAACTGGGCAAGACCACCACCACGGCCGATGCCGAAGGCGAGGTTTTGCAGGAGCGTCCGGTGACCGTTGGTCGCGCCGATGTCGAAGCGGTCCTGCCGAAATTTCGTGGGCAAATCAGTCAGATACCGCCGATGTACTCGGCACTCAAGCGTGATGGCCAGCCGCTGTACAAACTGGCACGTGCAGGCGAAGTAGTGGAGCGCGAACCGCGTTCTGTTACTATTGCGCGCTTGGAATTGCTGGCCTTCGAAGGCGATACTGCGCGGCTTGCGGTGGACTGCAGCAAAGGCACCTATATTCGCACCCTGGTGGAGGATATCGGTGAGCAACTCGGTTGTGGTGCGTACGTCGCAGAATTGCGCCGGACCCAGGCCGGGCCTTTCACCCTGGCGCAGACCGTGACCCTCGAAGAGCTGGAAGCGGTACATGCCGAAGGCGGCAACGAAGCGGTCGATCGCTTCCTGATGCCATCGGACAGCGGCCTGCAGGATTGGCCGTTGCTGCACTTTTCCGAAGCGAGCGCGTTCTACTGGCTCAACGGCCAGCCGGTACGTGCCCCGGATGCGCCGAAGTTCGGCATGGTACGAGTACAGGATCACAATGGTCGCTTCATCGGTATCGGTGAAGTGAGCGAAGACGGGCGCATCGCGCCGCGTCGCTTGATTCGGTCAGAATGACCGGAACCGGTCTGCGTTAAGCGGGCCGGCGAGTGTGGCTGTTAACAGGCATGGTCACTACTCATTTATAGATACAGGGATTTGTCCCTGGCCTGTTGAAGCTGTTTCCCTGAAACAGTTTCCTGATAAGGAAGGATTGCCTCATGGCTCTCGACGTTCAAGAAAAAGCTCAAATCGTTGCTGACTACCAGCAAGCTGTTGGTGACACTGGTTCGCCAGAAGTGCAGGTTGCACTGCTGACCGCCAACATCAACAAACTGCAAGGTCACTTCAAGGCCAACGGTAAAGATCACCACTCCCGTCGTGGTCTGATCCGCATGGTTAACCAGCGTCGCAAGCTGCTGGACTACCTGAAAGGCAAGGACGTAAGCCGGTACGCCGCGCTGATCGCTCGCCTGGGTCTGCGTCGCTAATCAGCGATTGCGCTATGAGGTTGGTGGTCTGTCGGGCGTCAGCGGTTTTCCGCTGGCGCCTTGCAGGCTCCCAGCCTCAAGTTTTATCTGCAGCATGGCTTTACCTGTAGCACCCGGACAATTGCCATCGGGCCGATTCCCGAGATTGCCCAAGAATTCGCAAGAAACCGTTTCCCCCAAGAGCCACAAAGAAGGTAGGACACCGTGAACCCGGTAATCAAAAAATTCCAGTTCGGTCAATCGACCGTTACCCTCGAGACAGGCCGTATCGCCCGTCAGGCCTCCGGCGCAGTATTGGTCACCGTTGACGACGACGTCAGCGTGTTGGTGACTGTTGTCGGTGCAAAGCAAGCCGATCCGGGCAAGGGCTTCTTCCCTCTGTCCGTGCACTACCAGGAAAAGACTTACGCTGCCGGTAAGATCCCTGGCGGTTTCTTCAAGCGTGAAGGCCGTCCTTCCGAGAAAGAAACCCTGACTTCCCGACTGATCGACCGTCCGATCCGTCCGCTGTTCCCAGAAGGCTTCATGAACGAAGTGCAGGTTGTCTGCACCGTCGTTTCCACCAGCAAGAAGACCGATCCGGACATCGCTGCGATGATCGGTACCTCGGCTGCCCTGGCCATTTCCGGCATTCCGTTCGACGGCCCAATCGGCGCCGCTCGCGTGGCTTTCCACGAAAGCACCGGCTACCTGCTGAACCCGACTTACGAGCAGCAAGCCGCTTCGAGCCTGGACATGGTCGTTGCCGGTACTTCCGACGCCGTGCTCATGGTTGAATCGGAAGCCAAAGAACTGACCGAAGACCAGATGCTGGGCGCGGTACTGTTCGCTCACGACGAATTCCAGGTTGTGATCAACGCTGTGAAGGAACTGGCTGCCGAAGCCGCCAAGCCAACCTGGAACTGGGCTCCTGCGCCAGAAGCCACCGAACTGCTGGGCGCTATCCGTGCCGAGTTCGGCGAAGCGATCTCCCAGGCTTACACCATCACCATCAAGGCCGACCGTTACGCTCGCCTGGGTGAGCTGAAGGACCAGGTGGTTGCCAAGCTGTCCGGTGAAGAAGGCCAGCCAAGCGCTGCTGAAGTCAAAGCCGCCTTCGGCGAAATCGAATACCGCACCGTTCGCGAAAACATCGTTAACGGCAAGCCACGTATCGACGGTCGCGACACCAAGACTGTACGTCCGCTGAACATCGAAGTCGGCGTCCTGCCAAAGACTCACGGTTCGGCTCTGTTCACCCGTGGCGAAACCCAGGCACTGGTTGTTGCAACACTGGGCACCGCCCGTGACGCGCAACTGCTCGACACCCTGGAAGGCGAAAAGAAAGACCCGTTCATGCTGCACTACAACTTCCCGCCGTTCTCGGTAGGCGAGTGTGGTCGTATGGGTGGCGCCGGTCGTCGCGAAATCGGTCACGGCCGTCTGGCCCGTCGTTCGGTTTCGGCCATGCTGCCAGCCGCTGACGTGTTCCCGTACACCATCCGCGTGGTGTCGGAAATCACCGAATCCAACGGTTCGAGCTCGATGGCTTCCGTGTGCGGTGCTTCCCTGGCACTGATGGACGCTGGTGTACCGATGAAGGCACCGGTGGCCGGTATCGCCATGGGTCTGGTTAAAGAAGGCGAGAAGTTCGCCGTCCTGACCGACATCCTCGGCGACGAAGATCACCTGGGCGACATGGACTTCAAGGTAGCCGGTACCGCCAAAGGCGTTACCGCACTGCAGATGGACATCAAGATCAAGGGCATCACCGAAGAGATCATGGAAATCGCTCTGGGCCAGGCCCTTGAAGCGCGCCTGAACATCCTCGGCCAGATGAACCAGATCATTGGCCAGTCGCGTACCGAACTGTCGGCCAACGCTCCGACCATGATCGCGATGAAGATCGATACCGACAAGATCCGTGACGTTATCGGTAAAGGTGGCGCGACCATCCGTGCGATCTGCGAAGAAACCAAGGCTTCGATCGACATCGAAGACGACGGCTCGATCAAGATCTTCGGCGAAACCAAGGATGCTGCAGAAGCTGCTCGTCAGCGCGTTCTGAGCATCACTGCAGAAGCCGAGATCGGCAAGATCTACGTCGGCAAGGTTGAGCGCATCGTCGACTTCGGCGCATTCGTCAACATCCTGCCGGGCAAGGACGGTCTGGTGCACATCTCGATGCTGAGCGATGCTCGCGTAGAGAAAGTCACCGACATTTTGAAAGAAGGTCAGGAAGTGGAAGTGCTGGTACTGGACGTGGACAACCGCGGCCGTATCAAGCTGTCCATCAAAGACGTGGCAGCTGCCAAGGCTTCGGGCGTTTAATCACCCCAACGCTTTAGCGCAATGAAGATGCCCCCGCCGTGCAAACGGCGGGGGCATTTTTTTATCTGAAATAAAGAAATTGTAGTTCTCAAAAGAAAACCATCAGACAACCCACAAATTTGCCGCAGCTCGAGACCGGTGCTAGGTTTAGCCCACCGCCCGTGTAGCTCAGCCGGTAGAGCAGCGCACTCGTAACGCGAAGGTCGCAGGTTCGATTCCTGTCTCGGGCAAAAAATTTTCGCCGTCGGTTTTATGCGTGGTGTTGGAGGTATTCGTTCAGTGCTTGACGTGTCAGATCATTCAGCGACAAATTTTGACGGGTTGCCGCCAGAGCCGCTGCTAAATGCAGATCGTGACCGATGCGAACATTGAACGATCCTTTGCATGGGATTTCAGGCTTCTGCCCGAGCTGCTGACAGGTTTGTAAATAGTCATCTACCGCCTCGCGAAAGGCTGCTTCCAGTTCAGCCACCGTTTGTCCTTCATAATTAACCAGCGCCCTGATGAAAAGGAGTTTTCCGAACAGGCACTTATCTTCCGTGCTCGCCTCGATAGAGCCAACATAGCCTTTGTAGTGCAGCTGGGAACTCATGGAATCAGGCCTCCTGTTTTCAGTTGCTCGATAATCTGACGTCTTGCGTATGTTTTGATTTCATTTCCGGGATGTGGCTTGTGCAGGTTGATCATTGCGCTCGGATTCCCGTTGTCGAATTTGATCCTGCTACCTGATCCTTCCAGCTGAGAGTAACCAAGGCGCCCCAACAGGGTAACAAGCTCGGACCATGTGAATGCGCTGTGGCCGTTGACTAGTTTGGCGAGAAGTTTTTCAGTCTTTGACATGCTGGCCTATGATTGCAACTGAATATAGTTGCCTGTTTTTGGGCGGTCAATGTGAAGGTTTCGTTCGCCTTGACCTCAAAGGCGATGGCGAGGATTTATACGCAGTGAATTTCGCGCATGGAAACAGGAAACTGTAACCAAGCGCATACCACCCTTCATTTCATTCCGCCGGTTGCACTGGCTTGCGTCTCTGTTAGGATTCCTTCGTACCAGACAAGCAAGCGCCGTTGTTTTCAGATGATCCACGAATGGTCCTGAAGGCCAGGAAAAACCGAGCTTCCAATGACTTCCTGCGTCAGAGAGATCCTTGATGATCCAGATCCATCCTCCATTCCTAAGATCAGCGAGAACCCCATGACTGAATTGACCCAACAGCAACGCCACGAACAAGCGCTGGAAAAATACCTTCTGGATGTGCCGGACCTGAAGGAAGAGATCAAGGACCTGAGTCCCGATGATCAGAAAGACCAGATCCAGTGGGCCTTCGAGGACGAAGCCGAAGCGCGGGGCTTGCAGCCGTGGGAGCTGACCCTCAAGTACACGAGCACGCCGGAGGAGTTCGAGGCGCAGCGCCTCGTGCTGCACAAGGAAGCGGCGGAAGTATTGGGTGTCGAGTGGTATGAGTACTGCGAGATGAATAATCTCGTCGTATAAGAGCAGATGCGAGCTTCTAGCTTCTAGCTACAAGCTGCAAGTCAAAGCAAAGTCGCTTGGCTTGTAGCTTGTAGCTTGTAGCTTGTAGCTTGCCGCTGCGTTTAGAGGCTCAGTCGCATCGACAGGTCCACCGCTTTGACATCCTTGGTCATCGCACCAATCGAAATGTAATCCACGCCCGTTTCGGCGATCGGCAGCAGCGTGCTTTCGTTGATGCCGCCGCTGGCTTCCAGTTTGGCTTTGCCGGCGGTCAGGCGTACCGCTTCGCGCATGTCGTCCAGGCTCAGTTCGTCGAGCATTATGATGTCGGCGCCGGCTTCCAGCGCCTGCTTCAGCTCTTCAAGACTTTCCACTTCGATCTCCACCGGTTTGCCCGGGGCGATCTTGTGTGCGGCGGCCACGGCTTCGGCGATGCCGCCGCTGGCGGCGATGTGGTTTTCCTTGATCAGGAAGGCGTCGTACAGACCGATGCGGTGGTTGTGGCAGCCGCCGCAGGTCACTGCGTATTTCTGTGCCAGGCGCAGGCCGGGAAGAGTTTTGCGAGTGTCGAGCAACTTGACCTGCGTCTCGCCGACGAAGTCCGCCAGGTACTGCGCGCGCGTCGCCACGCCGGACAGCAACTGCAGGAAGTTCAGCGCGCTGCGTTCCCCCGTCAGCAGTGAGCGCGCGGGGCCTTCCAGATGAAACAGAGGCTGATTGGCTTTGACCCGCTGGCCGTCGACCACTTGCCAATGCACCGCTACACGCGGATCGAGCTGGCGAAACACCGCATCGACCCACGCGGTGCCGCAGATGACGGCGTCGTCACGGGTGATGATGGTGGCTTTGGCCAGGCGTTCGGCCGGGATCAGTTGCGCGGTGATGTCGCCGCTGCCGACGTCTTCGAGCAACGCACGGCGCACGTTGTTTTCGATTTCGGCGGTCAGATCGGCGAGACGTAGATTCGGCATAACGAACTCCACAAACAAAGTGGTTCGATTATAGGGGCAGGGCGCGAGCCAACCCAAGGCGAGAACGCGCGTGCCTGACGCATCTGGTCGATTTTTTCTGAGCCGAGTGCGTGGGCGTGGCGTATAGGGGAAACCCTGAGGCCTATAGCATCGTCGACATCTTTTGCCAGATAATCCGCCTTGTATTTGACGTCATGGCTTTGACGAACGACTCCGCTGGGGCAGTGTCGAAAGCGACGAACCGAATCACCGTTTCAGGAGGCTTGGATGCGCAACGACGGGAAAGTGGTGCCTTTGCACCGGGCGACTGCCGATCTGGCGGACCACTCGCCGCTTGCCCGCTTGCCGGTGATTCTGTTGCAGGTTCGCGACAAGGCGGCGCAGCAGCTGCGCCACGATTTGCAGGAGCTGTTCGATAACGCCGACGACACGCTGTTCGAAATGGCCGACCGGGCGCGCAACGACGTCGATCAGAACATCTTTTTCGAAGCCATGCGCGACCTGCGCCTCAAGCGCAAGAACATCGAGCGCGGCTTTCTTGAACTGTTCTTTGAGGCTTTCGCCAGCCTTACCCAATACGATCCCGCCGCCAACACCCTGCCACGCACGCCGGTGGTCGAAGAATCGGCGCCGCGCACCGATGCCATGGAGCGCACCGTGGCCGTGCAGACCATGGTCAGTCGCGTGCTCAAGCGCGACGGCTTCGCTCTCGATCAACTGACTGCACGCTTCAGCTCCATGCTCGGCAAGCGTCTGGACGATCAGCACAACCCGCTGAGTCCGGCGATGCTCTGCGAATATTTCCTGCAGGCCGGGCGTAACCTCGGCGTCGAGATCAAGGTCAAGCTGATCCTGCTCAAGCTGTTCGAACGCTATGTGCTGGCTGACACTGAGCAGCTGTATGGCGAGGCCAATCAGCTGTTGCTCGCCACCGGCGTGTTGCCACATCTGAAGCCCGCCATGGCTCGTCGTGTTGTCGAGCCTGCGGACAGCGACACATTGATTGAAGATCTCGGCGAGTCGCCGCCAGCGGACGAAGGCGTCGAGGAAGTATTCGTGGCGATGCAGCAATTGCTCGCCCAGGTGCGTGGCCGCGTCACACCCACACTGGAACCCGGCGCCCCGGCGCACCCGATCAATACCCGTGATCTGCTGCGCTTGTTGTCGCACTTGCAGCAATACGTACCGGCGCTCGAGGCTCAGGAAGATTTCGATCTGCGCCATCAGCTCGAGCAGCTGCTGACCCGGGTCAGCGTCAGAAGCGGCCGCTCCCGTGTCGTCGCGCCCGCAGACGAAGATGTGATCAACCTGATCGCCATGGTCTTTGACTGCATCCTCGATGATCGCAACCTGCCTGACGCGCTCAAGGCGCTGATCGGCCGATTGCAGATTCCGATGCTCAAGGTCGCCGTGCTCGACAAGAGTTTCTTCAGCCGCAGCACGCACCCGGCGCGGCGCCTGCTCAACGAAATCGCCGAGGCCGCAATGGGCTGGAGCGATTTTGACGGCGCTGAGCGGGACAGCCTCTACGTGCGCATCGAGCAAGTGGTGCAACGCTTGCTGAGTGATTTTGTTGACGACCCGGCGATCTTCTCCGAACTGCTCGCCGACTTCCTCGCCTTCACCCAGGAAGAACGCCGCCGCACCGAACTGCTTGAACAACGCTTGCGCGATGCCGAGGAAGGCCGGGCGAAGGCCGAGCTGGCTCAGCATCGCGTTGCGCAGGCGTTGCAACAGGCGCTGCTGGGCAAAGTGCTGCCGGCGACGGTGGTGAGTTTCGTCCAGCAGGCCTGGAGCAAAGTGCTGTTGCTGACCTGCCTCAAGCACGGTGATCAGTCCGCCGAATGGCACGCCGATGTGCAGACCATGGAACAGTTGGTCTGGAGCGTGCAGCGCCATGACGACGGCGAATCCAGCCTGCGCCTGCTGGCACTGGTCCCGGGTTTGCTCAAGTCGCTGCGCGATGGCCTCAGCAGCACGGCTTTCGACCCGTTTGCCACCAGCGAATTCTTCAGCGAGCTGGAGGCTCTGCACGTGCGCGTACTGGAGCGTTCCGACGAAGCCGAGCACAGCGTTACGCCGCTGATCGAAATCACGCCCGAGGTCTTGCAGCACAGCGCCGACCAGGCAGCAGCCGCCCCGGCGCCGCGCCTGGCGCAAGACGCTGCCGGTCTGTCTCAGGTCGAGCAGTTGCGTGTGGGCCACTGGGTGGTGTTCGACGCAGACGACGAACAGACCTTGCGTTGCAAACTCGCCGCGATCATCGAAGAGACCGGCAAATATGTCTTCGTCGACCGCACCGGGACGAAGGTGCTGGAGCACAGCCGCACCGACCTCGCCTTGGCTTTCAGCCGAGGCGCCGCGCGTGCGCTGGATGACACCTTGCTATTCGACCGCGCACTGGAATCGGTGCTGGGCGACCTGCGGCGACTCAATCGCGGCAAGTGATCGCGCGGTGAGGGCGGATCGCGGCATACTGGGCGCCCACATGGTCGGCGTTGAAGGAATCGGTATGCAGTTGGATCCCGCGAGCGGGTGGTGTCATGGCGTGCAGATCTGCCCGTCGCCCAACTTCAATGAGCGCCCGGCGGGCGAAGTGTCCCTGTTGGTCATCCACAACATCAGCCTGCCGCCGGCGCAATTCGCCACGGGCAAGGTGCAGGAATTTTTCCAGAATCGTCTGGATGTCACCGAACACCCGTACTTTGCAGGCATCGCTGACCTGCGCGTCTCGGCGCATTTCCTGATCGAACGTGACGGCAAGATCACCCAGTTTGTCTCCTGTCTTGCGCGGGCGTGGCATGCCGGCGTTTCGCTGTTCGAAGGCCGCGAAACCTGTAACGATTTTTCCGTGGGCATCGAGCTGGAAGGCACCGATGATCTGCCGTTTACCGACGAACAGTATCGAGCGCTGACGGCGCTGACCCGGCAGTTGCAGAAACGTTTTCCGGCGATCACCGATCAGCGTATCTGTGGCCACAGCGATATCGCGCCGGGGCGCAAGACCGATCCGGGACCGGCATTCGACTGGGCACGCTACCGCGCAGCCCTGGCAAAAGAGGAAGGACAATGAGTTTTCTGGTGTTACTGCTGGCGGTGTGGATCGAGAAGTTTTCGGCCCTGCGTCATCGGCTTCAACGCGACGGCGGATGGATCCGCGAACTGCACAAACTCGAAAACAGCAAACGGCTGGCCAGGCAACCGTGGCTGGTGCTGACGATTCTGGTGCTGTGCCCGGTGGCGTTGCTGGCGCTGTTGCTGCTGGTGCTGGAACCGGTGGCGTACGGTCTGCTGGCGCTGCCGGTGCATTTGCTGGTGGTGATTTACAGCCTCGGACGCGGCGATCTGCTCGGCGGCCTCGGGCCGTTCCGCGATGCCTGGCGCCGTGAGGATCTGCAAGCGGCGGCCCACGTGGCCAAGCGCGACCTGGACATCTGCGCCGACAGCGGCGAGCAATTGCTTGAACAAGTGCAGGGGCATCTGCTGTGGCAGGCCTACCAGAGTTTCTTTGCGGTGATCTTCTGGTATTTCCTCCTCGGCCCGGTGGCGGCATTGGCCTATCGCCTGTTGGCGCTGGCCGAAGAGCACGGCAGCACTGTGGCGCTGGTCGAGCGTGCGGCACAGCTGCGTCATGCCTTCGATTGGGTGCCGGTGCGTTTGCTGGCGGCGAGTCTTGCATTGGTCGGCAACTTCGTCGCGGTCAGCCGGGTGATGCTGCATGAGCTGCTGAACTGGAACATCAGCGCTGCGCAGTTGATCAACAAGGTCGGCCTGGCCGCCGGGGAAATCCCACCGCCAGTGGTCGGCCCGGACGGCATCAATACCCTCGATTGCCTGTGGGAACTGCTGCTGCGTGCGGCGGTGCTGTGGTATGCCGGGTTTGCCTTGTGGACGGTTCTGGTTCACTGATACCCAGAGTGAAACTCATTGTGGCGAGGGGATTTATCCCCGATGGGCTGCGCCGCAGCCCTGAAAACCCTGTTCCACCATTCATCAGATACAACGGCTATTCAGCTATTAGGGGCGCTGCGCGCCACATCGGGGATAAATCCCCTCGCCACAGTTAACCATAAGTTACAAAACCTCCCGCCGATTTACGCTATACAGAGATAGCGCCCGATAGTGGCTATCTGCTGTCGTCCCGCGCCTGCCAATAAAAACAAGAAAAACCAAGGGAGACTTCCAGTGAAGAGCTTGCTCTATCCCGCCGTCTCGCTGATGAACCGTCTGAGCTTCGGCATGAAGTTCAGTCTGATCAGCGTGCTGTTCCTGGTGCCGATGCTGGTGACCAATTTCTATCTGGTGCGCGATTCCTATCGCGAATTTCAGGGCACCCGCGTCGAACTGCAAAGCCTCGACCTGTTGGGCAGCAGCCTGAGCCTGCGCCGGGATCTGGAAACCCTGAACAATCTGGTGCAGATCGATGTCAGCCTCGGCCAGTCCGGCAAGGCCGGCAATGTCGAAGCGCAGATCCAGACGCTGGAGCAAGCCGTGCTCGCGCGCCTCGAAGGGCTGACGGCGATGACCGAGGATCCCGAACAGATCAGGCAGTTCGAGGCCAAGCGCGATGAAATGATCGCCGCGTTCAAGGCCCAGCAGGCGGAGAGCTCGCTGCAAAGCAAAAGCGCGTTGATCGGCAAGTTGCTGGCCAGTGCGCAGATTTTCAGCCAGATCATCACCAGTCAGGCCGGGTTGAGCCGCGATAATCAGAGCGACATTCGCCAGCTCAGCGAACTGGTCACGCTGATTACCCCTAGCGTCACGCAGACCCTCGGCGAGGGCCGGGCGATGGGTTCGTATTCGTTGGGTCAGGGCTTTCTCAACAGTTCCTCGAGCACGCGTTTTGACGAGCTGCTGGTGCAGATCGAAAAACTCCAGGCCGAGTACGCCCTGAAACTGCAGGACGCCCTCGGCTCCAGCAACGCCGCACGCGAATCCCTCAGTGCCCAGGCCGACAGCAGCAAGGCTTCGCTCAAGCAGGCCAGCGAGCTATTCGAAGAGCAAGTGGTGATGGCCGACACCCTCGATGCGCCGTGGCAGGCATTCTACGATCAGGTCACCGGGCTGATGGAACACACCTATCAGCTCAATCAGGCCACGCTGAAATTCCTCGACAACCAGTTGCAGCAGCGACTGGCGCAGAACCGCACGCACATGATTCTGCAAGCCTCGGCGCTGTCGGTGGTGTTCGTGCTGATTTTCTATCTTTATGGCGGTTTCTACGCCTCGACCCGCACCACTCTGAAAAGCCTGGGCGCGATGATGGACAAGGTCGCGGCCGGTGACATGACTGTCAACTTCAAGGCCAGCAGCCGCGATGAACTGGGCGAGTTGGGCGAGGTGTTCAACGGCACGGTGAAAAAGATTCACGACCTGATCGAGCGCGTCGGTCATACCGTCGGCGAGGTCGAACGTCAGGCCGGGCAGGTGGAAAGCGTGTCGGCACAGAGCAATCAGGCCGTGGCCGGGCAGCGTACGCAGATCGAACAAGTGGCGACGGCGATGAACCAGATGTCGGCGACTTCAATGGAAGTCGCTCGCAGTGCCGCCGCTGCGGTGAGCAGCGCCCACAGCGTCAACGATGAGACCCTGAGCGGTCGCGGGCTGGTGGAATCGCAGCAGGGCAGCATTGCCGCGCTGGCCAGCGAAATCGATCAGTCGGTGCTGGTGATCAATCAACTGGCCAGCGACAGCCAGTCGATCAGCCGTGTGCTAGAGGTGATCAAGAGCATCGCCGAACAGACCAACCTGCTGGCGCTCAATGCGGCGATCGAAGCCGCGCGAGCCGGCGAGCAGGGGCGCGGTTTTGCCGTGGTCGCTGATGAAGTGCGCACGCTGGCCAAGCGTACCCAGCAATCGACCGAAGAAATCGAGCAGATGATCGCCAAGCTGCACGGTGGCGTCGGCGCGGCGGTGAAGGCCATGGGCGTCAGCCATCAGATGGCCAACGGCACGGTTGGCCAGTCGGAAAAAGTCCAGCAGGCGCTGGAAAACATTCTTGGCGCGGTGGGCATGATCGTCGATCAGAACCAGCAGATCGCCGCTGCCGTCGAACAGCAGACCGCCGTGGCCCATGACATCGACCAGAACATCGTCGAAATCAACCGCGCTGGCGAACGCACAGCGCAAGGTGCGCACCAGACCGAAGATGCCAGCCGCGCGCTGTCGGCGCAGGTGGTTGAGCTCAAACAACTGATCAGCGCGTTTCGCGTCTGAAAGGCTGGAACCGGATCAAAAATGTGGGAGCGAGCCTGCTCGCGAAGGCGGTGGGTCAGGCATTGACGATGTCACTGACAGATTGCTTTCGCGAGCAGGCTCGCTCCCACAGGGGATGGCGGTGTTACCAGCCGAAGACTTCGCAGCAGTTGGCGGTGCTGGCGTTGGCCAGTTGTTCAGGCGTGATATTTATCAGCTCGGCCAACGCCGCACAGATTGCCGGCAAATGCGCCGGGCTGTTGCGCTGGCCGGGGAACATGGCGGGGGCCATGTCTGGTGAGTCGGTTTCCAGTACTACCGATTGCAGCGGCAGTTCCGGCAGCACCCGATGCATGCGCAATGCCTGCGGCCAGGTCGGTGCGCCGCCGAGGCCCAGTTTGAAACCAAGCTTGATGTATTCCCGCGCTTCTTCGCGGCTGCCGGCGAAGGCGTGGATGATGCCGGCGCGTTTGAGCTTGAAGCGCTTGAGCGTGGCGATCACCGCTGCGTGGCTGCGGCGTACGTGGATCAGCGCCGGCAACTCGAAATCCGCGGCCAGTTGCAGCTGCGCTTCAAACAATGCCTGTTGCCGTTCGCGATCGAGGGTTTCGATGAAGTAATCCAGACCGATCTCGCCCACCGCACACAGCTGACGATGTCCGCGCAAGCGCGTCAGCCAGTCCCCCAGCGCATGCAAATCCTCGGGCCGATGCTGATCGAGAAACACCGGGTGCAATCCGAACGCCGCGTACAGCTCGGCATCGCTCTGCACCAGATCCCACACCCGTTGCCAGTTGCCCTGATGCACGCCCAGCACGACGATGCGCCGCACGCCGAGAGCGCGGCTTTCGGCCAGCAACTCGGCGCGATCGGCGTCGAAGTCGGGGAAGTCGAGGTGGGTGTGACTGTCGATCAGCTCCACGCTTCAGTCCCGATGAATACGCTGCTTGAAGGTCCGCGCGATGGCTTGCACGCCCGGTTGGTAGTCATCCTGCTCGACCGCGGCCAGCGCCAGTTCCAGGGCCTTGTCGGCGATCAACTGGTGTTGCTGGGACATAGCGTTGACCGGCAGCGGCAGGAAATCCAGCAACTGCGTGTCGCCGAAGGTGCCGAGGCGCAGCGGCCGTGATTTCAGCGGGAAATCATGCAGGGCATCGAACACGCCTTGCAGCAGCACATAGGAGGTGGTCACCAGTGCGTCAGGCAAATGCCCCAGACGCTGCAGGAGTTCTTCCATCAATTGCTTGCCGCACTCGCGGCTGAACGACTCGGCGTGCTCGACCAGCACCTCGCCTTTGAAATCTTTGAGAGCCTCGCGGAAACCGGCGGCACGCTCCTGGCTGATGCTCAGTTCCGGGCGGGCGCCGAGGAGCACGATCTGCTTGGGCTGCGGATCGAGCAGGCTCTGGGTCAGATGCAGGCTGGCCTCGCGGTCGTCGCTGATCACCGAGCAGAAATGCTCCGGCTCCATGACCCGGTCGATGGCGATGATCGGCAGACCCTTGGCCTGCAGCTGCCGATAGCTGTCATCACCGGCCGGCAGGCAACTGGCAACGATCAGTGCATCGCAGCGACGCGCGCGGAACAGTTGCAGCAACTGGCGCTCGCTGTCCGGCGCATCGTCGGAACTGGCGATCAGCAGTTGATAGCCGCGAGCCCGCGCGCCTTGTTCGAGCAACTTGGCGATCCGCGCGTAACTGGGGTTTTCCAGATCCGGCAGGATAAAGCCCAGGGTGCGCGTGTGCCGACTGCGCAGGCCGGCCGCTTGCGGATTGGGCGTGAAGCCATGCAGATCAACCACCGCGCGCACGCGCTCGACGGTCGCGTGGCTGATGCGTTGCTGTTCGGCCTTGCCGTTGATGACGTAGCTGGCGGTGGTGACGGAGACGCCGGCCAACCGCGCGATATCACTGAGTTTCAACCCGGTATTTCCTTGTTTTTTCGAGCATGCCGCGACATTTTCGCCAATCCTACCCGATAAGGGCAGCCGACTTATTGTCTACGCGCTTCCGACAAGTTGGACTTCAAGGATGAGACATTATCGAGTAACGTGCCGATCAATCTAGATTAAACGTTTCAGCAAGCGTATTTTCTACGTTTTAGACGCCTTTGGCCGGTCCTGCCGTGAAACCGCCAAAACTGCCGCTGAAAAGCGCGGCAGAGCGCCTAAGCTGTGAACCATTCAAAACAATACCTGGCGTTGAACTGCGCCAAAAAGGAGATCGCATGCTCGAGCTCACTATAGAGCAGATATCCATGGGCCAGTCGGCCGTGGATAAACCCGCTGCCCTGCAATTGCTGGCCAGTCATCTGGTCGCCGACGGTCTGGTTGCCGACGGCTACCTCGCCGGCCTGCAGGCCCGGGAAGCCCAGGGCTCGACCTTTCTTGGTCAAGGCATCGCCATTCCCCACGGTACGCCGGAAACCCGCGATCAGGTATTCGCCACCGGCGTGCGCCTGATGCAGTTTCCCGACGGCGTCGACTGGGGCGATGGCCAGATCGTCTATCTGGCGATCGGCATCGCGGCGAAATCCGACGAACACCTGCGCCTGCTGCAACTGCTGACCCGCGCCCTCGGCGAGACCGATCTGGGCCAGGCCTTGCGTCGCGCCAGCTCCCCCGAAGCGCTGCTTAAACTGTTGCAAGGCGCGCCGCAGGAACTGGCGCTGGATGCGCAGATGATCGGCCTCGGCGTGTCGGCCGACGATTTCGAAGAACTGGTCTGGCGCGGCGCACGTCTGCTGCGTCAGGCCGATTGTGTGAGCAACGGCTTTGCCGGCGTGTTGCAGCAAGTCGAAGCGCTGCCACTGGGCGATGGCCTGTGGTGGCTGCACAGCGAGCAGACCGTGAAGCGTCCGGGGCTGGCGTTCGTCACCCCGGACAAACCGATGCGCTACCTCGGCCAGCCGCTCAGCGGACTGTTCTGCCTTGCAAGCCTGGGCGAAGCGCATCAGGCGCTGCTCGAGCGTTTGTGCGCGTTGCTGATCGAAGGTCGCGGCCACGAACTGGGCCGCGCCACCAGCAGCCGCAAAGTTCTCGAAGTGCTCGGCGGTGAACTGCCGGCCGACTGGCCGAGTGCACGTATTGCCCTGGCCAATGCCCATGGTTTGCACGCACGACCAGCGAAGATTCTTGCGCAACTGGCGAAGAGTTTTGATGGCGAAATCCGCGTGCGCATCGTCGACAGCCAGGACAGCGCCGTGTCGGTGAAGAGCCTGAGCAAACTGCTCAGTCTCGGCGCCCGCCGCGGTCAGGTGCTGGAGCTGATCGCCGAGCCGAGCATCGCCGCCGATGCCTTGCCGGCCCTGCTCGCGGCGATTGAAGAAGGCCTCGGTGAGGAAGTCGAGCCGCTGCCGGCCGTGAGTCAGCAGCGCGAAGTGATCGCCGACATCGCCGAAGTATTGATCGCGCCGGCCTCCGGCAGCCTGTTGCAGGCGATTCCTGCCGCACCGGGCATCGCCATCGGTCCTGCGCACATTCAGGTGCTGCAAGCCATCGATTACCCGTTGCGCGGCGAATCTGCCGCGATCGAGCGCGAGCGCCTCAAGCAAGCGCTGAGCGACGTGCGCCGCGACATCCAAGGCTTGATCGAACGCAGCAAGGCCAAGGCGATTCGCGAGATTTTCATCACTCACCAGGAAATGCTCGACGACCCGGATCTGACCGACGAAGTCGACACCCGCCTCAAGCAAGGTGAAAGCGCCGAAGCGGCGTGGATGGCAGTGATCGAAGCCGCCGCCAAACAGCAGGAATCGCTGCAGGACGCTTTGCTCGCCGAGCGTGCCGCCGATCTGCGTGACATCGGTCGTCGCGTGCTGGCGCAATTGTGTGGCGTGCAGACCGCGAATGAACCCGAGCAACCGTACATTCTGGTGATGGACGAAGTTGGCCCGTCCGACGTCGCGCGCCTGGACCCTGCGCGAGTGGCGGGGATTCTCACCGCGCGCGGCGGCGCTACCGCGCACAGCGCCATCGTCGCCCGCGCGCTCGGTATTCCAGCACTGGTCGGCGCGGGTGCAGCGGTGCTGTTGCTCGAGCCCGGCACGCCGCTGTTGCTCGACGGTCAGCGTGGCCGTCTGCATGTCGACGCCGATGCCGCGACCCTCAAGCGTGCCGCTGAAGAGCGCGACACCCGCGAGCAACGCCTGAAGATCGCCGCCGAACAACGCCATCAACCGGCGCACACCACTGACGGTCACGCCGTTGAAGTGTTCGCCAACATCGGCGAAAGCGCAGGGGTGACCAGCGCGGTGGAGCAGGGCGCCGAAGGCATTGGTCTGCTGCGCACCGAACTGATTTTCATGGCCCACCCACAGGCGCCGGATGAGGCGACCCAGGAAGCCGAATACCGTCGCGTCCTCGATGGTCTGGCCGGGCGGCCGCTGGTGGTGCGCACGCTCGACGTCGGCGGCGACAAACCGCTGCCGTACTGGCCGATCGGCAAGGAAGAAAATCCGTTCCTCGGCGTGCGCGGTATTCGCCTGACCCTGCAGCGGCCGCAGATCATGGAAGCGCAACTGCGCGCCTTGCTGCGCTCGGCCGACAACCGTCCGCTGCGGATCATGTTCCCAATGGTCGGCAGCGTCGAAGAGTGGCGCCAGGCCCGCGACATGACCGAACGCCTGCGTCTGGAAATTCCAGTCGCCGACCTGCAATTGGGGATCATGATCGAGGTGCCATCCGCCGCACTACTCGCGCCGGTTCTGGCCAAGGAAGTCGACTTCTTCAGCGTCGGCACCAACGACCTGACCCAATACACCCTGGCCATCGACCGTGGTCATCCGACGCTGTCTGCACAAGCGGATGGCTTGCACCCGGCAGTGCTGCAACTGATCGACATCACCGTGCGCGCGGCCCATGCCCATGGCAAATGGGTGGGTGTCTGCGGCGAACTGGCGGCTGATCCGCTGGCGGTGCCGGTGCTGGTCGGCCTCGGTGTCGACGAGCTCAGCGTGTCCGGGCGCAGCATTGCCGAAGTCAAGGCGCGCATCCGTGAACTCAGCCTGCCCCAGGCGCAAACCCTCGCTCAACAGGCCCTGGCCGTGGGCAGCGCGAATGAAGTGCGCGCATTAGTGGAGGCCCTGTAATGGCCAAGATTCTCACACTGACCCTCAACCCGGCACTCGACCTCACTGTCGAGCTGTCGCGGCTGGATGCCGGTCAGGTCAATCGCAGCGAGGAAATGCACACCCACGCTGCGGGCAAAGGCGTCAATGTCGCCCAGGTGCTGGCGGATCTCGGCCATCAGGTCACCGTCAGCGGCTTTCTCGGCGAAGACAATCAGCAAGCGTTCGAAACCCTGTTCGCCAAGCGCGGTTTCGTCGACGCGTTCATCCGCGTGCCGGGCGAGACGCGCAGCAACATCAAAGTCGCCGAACAGGACGGGCGCATCACCGACATCAACGGTCCGGGGCCAATGGTCGATGCAGCGGCGCAGCAAGCCTTGCTTGATCGCTTGCAGCAGATCGCACCGGGGCACGATGCGGTGGTGGTCGCCGGCAGTCTGCCGCGCGGCGTCACGGCGCAGTGGCTGCGCGAGCTGATTGAACGGTTGAACGCGCTCGGCTTGAAAGTCGCCCTCGACTCCAGTGGTGAGGCCTTGCGCGCGGCGTTGCTGGCCAGCCCCTGGTTGATCAAGCCGAACACCGAGGAACTCGCCGATGCATTAGGTTGCGAAGTGGTCTCGCCAATCGCCGAAGCACAAGCCGCTGCACGCTTGCACGGCCAAGGCATCGAGCACGTGGTGATTTCCCACGGTGCCGACGGGGTCAACTGGTTCAGCGTCGGCTCGGCCCTGCACGCCACGCCGCCGAAGGTCAGCGTGGCCAGCACGGTCGGTGCCGGCGATTCCTTGCTCGCCGGCATGCTCCACGGTCTGCTCAGCGCCGACACCCCCGAGCAAACCCTGCGCACCGCCACCGCGATTGCGGCGATGGCGGTGACCCAGATCGGTTTTGGCATCAACGACGCTGCGCAACTGGCGCAGCTCGAACAGGGCGTGCGCGTGCGTCCCCTGACAGAACAATAAGAGGGTTTGTCATGAAGTTAGCCATTGTTACGGCTTGCCCGAACGGCATGGTCACCAGTGTGCTGTGCGCGCGTCTGCTCGATGCAGCGGCGCAGCGTCAGGGCTGGAGCACCAGCGTTGAAGTGGTCGATCCGGCGCACCCGGAACGCGAATTGTCGGCGGCGACCATCGAAGCCGCCGAGTGGGTGTTGCTGGTCACCACTGGCGCGGTGGACATGAGTCGCTTCGTCGGCAAGCGCGTGTTCCAGATCGCCCCGGCGCAGGCCTTGCAGGATGTCGAAGCGGTGCTGCGTCGCGGTGCCGAAGAGGCCGAAGTCTACGTCGCCAGCGCAGTCGAACCGGCTATTGATGCGCCACGTGCGCCACGCATCGTCGCCATCACGGCCTGCCCGACCGGCGTCGCCCACACCTTCATGGCCGCCGAAGCTTTGCAGCAGACGGCCAAGCGTCTGGGTTATGAATTGCAGGTCGAAACCCAAGGCTCGGTCGGCGCGAAAACCCCACTCAGCGCAACGGCCATCGCCGAGGCTGACGTGGTGCTGCTGGCGGCGGATATCGACGTCGCCACCGAGCGTTTCGCCGGCAAGAAAATCTATCGCTGCGGCACTGGCGTTGCGCTGAAGCAGTCTGAAGCGACTTTGAAAAAAGCCTTGGCCGAAGGCGCTGTCGAAAGTGCGGCAAGCGACGGCAAGGCCCCGGCCAAGTCCGAGAAAACCGGCGTCTACAAGCACCTGCTCACGGGTGTGTCGTACATGCTGCCAATGGTGGTGGCGGGTGGTTTGCTGATCGCATTGTCGTTCGTGTTCGGCATCACCGCTTACAAGGAAGAAGGCACGCTGGCGGCGGCGTTGATGCAGATCGGCGGCGAAACCGCGTTCAAGCTGATGGTGCCGCTGCTGGCCGGGTACATCGCCTACTCGATTGCCGATCGCCCTGGCCTTGCGCCGGGGATGATCGGCGGCTTGCTCGCAGGCACTCTGGGCGCCGGATTCATCGGCGGGATCATCGCCGGTTTCATGGCCGGTTACGCCGCCAAAGCCATCGCCCGCTATGTGAAATTGCCGCAGAGCCTGGAAGCGCTGAAGCCGATTCTGATCATCCCGTTACTGGCCAGTCTGGTCACCGGCCTGGTGATGATTTACGTGGTCGGCAAACCGGTCGCCGGCATGCTCGCGGCGCTCACCCAGTTCCTCGACAGCATGGGCACCACCAACGCGATTCTGCTCGGCGTGTTGCTCGGCGGCATGATGTGCGTCGACCTCGGTGGGCCGATCAACAAGGCTGCCTATGCGTTTTCGGTGGGGCTGCTGGCCTCGCAGAGTTACGCACCGATGGCCGCGACCATGGCCGCCGGCATGGTGCCGCCGATTGGCCTGGGCATCGCCACCTTCATTGCCCGGCGCAAGTTCGCCCAGACTGAACGCGAGGCCGGCAAAGCGGCTTTCGTGCTCGGCCTGTGCTTTATCTCCGAAGGGGCGATTCCGTTTGCTGCGAAAGACCCGCTGCGGGTGATTCCGGCGAGCATCGCCGGCGGCGCGCTGACCGGTGCCTTGTCGATGTACTTCGGCTGCAAGCTGATGGCGCCGCACGGTGGCTTGTTCGTGCTGGCGATCCCCAATGCGATCAACCACGCGCTGCTGTATCTGCTGGCGATTGTTGCGGGGAGCCTGGTTACGGCGGTGGTGTATGCGCTGCTTAAACGGCCTGAGGCTGTCGAACTACCACTGGAACCCGCCAAGGCCTGACCGACAACATCAAATCACTGTGGGAGCGAGCCTGCTCGCGAAAGCGGAGTGCCAGCTGAAGATGTGGTAACTGGCAGGACGCCTTCGCGAGCAGGCTCGCTCCCACAGGAGTCTGCATTGTCATAGCCGGTTCATACACCCGTGCTTAAGTTTTCCCTTTTACAGGGAGAACACCATGAGCGACTTCAATCTCGGCCGGCGTCGCGTCATGCAAGCGGTCGGCGCCGGGCTGTTGCTGCCGGGGCTGGCGCCGGCGGTGATTGCTTCGGTCAAGGATCGTCCGCAGCTCACCGATGGCGTGCAGTCCGGCGACCTGCTGGGCGATCGCGCGATGATCTGGAGCCGCAGCGATCGCCCGGCGCGCATGGTGGTCGAGTGGGACACCGGCAGCCTGTTCGGCAACCCGCGCAAATTCGTCTCGCCACTGGCCGATGCGCGCAGCGATTTCACCGCCCGCGTCGAACTCGCCGGCCTGCCGGCCAACCAGGCAATCTTCTATCGCGTGCACTTCGAAGATGCGCAGAGCGGCGTCGCCAGCGAACCGTGGTTCGGCCATCTGCGCAGCGTGCCAACGACAAAACGCGACATCCGTTTTGTCTGGAGCGGTGACACCGTTGGCCAGGGCTTCGGGATCAACCCGGACATCGGCGGCATGCGCATCTACGAAGCCATGCGCCTGCGCCTGCCGGACTTCTTTATCCACAGCGGCGACACCATCTACGCCGACGGCCCGGTGCCCGCGCAACTGACCACCGAAAGCGGGCGCATCTGGCGCAATATCACCACCGAAGCCAAGAGCAAAGTCGCGCAGACCCTCGACGATTATCGCGGCAACTATCGCTACAACCTGATGGACGAAAACATCCGCCGCTTCAACGCCGAAGTGCCGCAGATCTGGCAGTGGGACGACCACGAAGTGGTCAACAACTGGTCGCCGGGCAAGCAGCTGGATGAGCGCTATCAGGAGAAAGATATCCACAAGCTGGTTGGCCGCGCGCGGCAGGCGTGGCTGGAATATGCGCCGATGCGTTTGCAAGCGGCGGACGGCGGCGGGCGCATTTATCGCAAGCTCAGTTACGGGCCGATGCTCGACGTATTCGTGCTGGATATGCGCAGCTATCGCGAAGCCAACGATGCCAACCTGGGCGCTGCAAAACCGTTTCTCGGCCGCGAGCAGCTGGACTGGCTCAAGCGTGAGTTGCAGGCATCGAAGGCGCAGTGGAAAGTCATCGCCGCCGACATGCCCATCGGCCTGGGCGTCCCCGACGGCGAGGTCAGCCCGGGCGTTGCACGCTGGGAAGCCATGGCCAACGGCGATCCCGGCCCGGCGCAGGGGCGCGAACTGGAAATTGCCGAATTGCTCGGCTTTCTGCGCTCGCAGCAGGTGCGCAATTTCGTGTTTCTGACGGCGGACGTGCACTACTGCGCGGCGCATCACTACCACCCGGACCGTGCCGCGTTTCAGGATTTCGAACCGTTCTGGGAATTCGTCGCCGGGCCGTTGAACGCCGGCAGTTTCGGGCCGAATCCACTGGACAAGACATTTGGGCCTGAGGTGGTGTTCGAGAAAGCACCGCCCGCACAGAACACCTCGCCGTTTGCCGGGTTTCAGTTTTTTGGTGAGGTGAATATCGAAGGGCAGAGCGGCGAGATGAGTGTGGTGTTGCGGGATCTGGATGGGGTAGCAGTGTTTGAGAAGAAGTTGCAGCCTGTTTAATCACGCTGGATCAAAAGCCCCTCACCCCAGCCCTCTCCCGGAGGGAGAGGGAGCCGACCGAAGTGTCTTGCGTCATGCATCGACCTGGAAGACCGAGGTGATTGAGGATAAAGGAACTTTCGTCGTCTGAGTTCAGGGTCGAGCACGCGGTCGTGTCGGATTTGGATTCGGCGAATGACGTTCAGGTCGGCACATAGCGTGAATGATTCGCGGTCGGTCCCCTCTCCCTCTGGGAGAGGGCTAGGGTGAGGGCATTTTCCGCTCTGCCGCAATTCTGATGATCTGCTCCAACACATCATCCATCTGCTGAAGCACCTCAAGATTGCTGAATCGCACGACGTCAATGCCTTGTTGAGACAGGAAGTTCGACCGGCGCCGATCGTGAAGCACCCCGGCCGTCTCATAATGCTGGCCACCATCCAGCTCAATCGCCAACCTCAACTCTACACAATACAAATCCAGCACAAACGGCGGATATGGAAACTGTCGGCGAAATTTCAGATTGGCGATTTGCCGGGAACGCAGGCGCTGCCAGAGCAGGTGTTCGCAATCTGTCTGGTTGGTGCGTAAGTTGCGGGCGAATTGGGCGAGGGTAGGGCGGCTTGGCATGGCTTCACGGTCCTTGTGAAGTTGACTGGAGATTTAACAGTAGCCCATTTCCCTCATCGGAACGCGGCCCGCCCAGCTCTCTCCCAGGAGGAGAGGGAGCCGACCGAGGTGATTATGGCTATGGATTCAGTGAAGAACGCTCAGGTCGGCGTCGATCTCCAGCATCCCCCAATCGGTCCCCTCTCCCATTGGGAGAGGGTTAGGGTGAGGGGCTTTTCGCAGGCGTTAGTAAACGTCCCGGCGATAGCGGCCCTGTTCGATCAGGCGTTCAACTTCGGCGCTGCCGAGGATATCGCTGAGCGCCTGGTCGACGCCTGAGGCCATCCCTTGAAGGCTGCCGCAGATATAAATGACGGCCCCCTCTGCCAACCACTTCTTCAATTCATCCGCCGACTCACGCAAGCGATCCTGCACATAAACCTTCTCAGCCTGATCGCGGGAAAACGCCAGATCCAGCCGCGCCAGATCACCATTGACCAGCCACTCTTCGAGCTCGGCGCGGCAGAGGAAATCGTGCTCACGGTTGCGCTCGCCGAACAGCAGCCACTGCCGTTGCTGGCCATCGGCAATGCGTGCCTTGAGCAGGCTGCGCAGGCCGGCCAGGCCGGTGCCGTTGCCCAGCAGGATCATCGGCACGGGTTCGTTCGGCAGGTGGAAACCACTGTTGCGCCGCACGCGCAGACTGATGCTGCCGCCCACTGGCGCATGCTCGGTGAGCCAGCCTGAGCCGATGCCGAGGCTGCCGTCGTTGTGCTGTTCCTGACGCACGATCAACTCCAGCACGCCGTCAGCGGCAATCGAGGCGATCGAGTATTCGCGCATGGCCAGCGGCACCATCGCGTCGACCAGCGACTGCGCATGCAAACCGACCAGATGTGCGCGGTGTTCGGGCAATTGCCGTGAGGCGAGGGCCACTTCCAGTGGCTCGTCGATGCCGTTGATCTTCACCGGGGTCTCGCCCCGAATGCCGAGGCCGTCGAGGAAGTGGTCGATGGCCCACGGGCAATTGCGCGGCAGCACTTCGACCAGGTCACCGGCCAGCCAGCTGCGGGTGTCCGGGGCTTTGAGGCCGAGCAGGTAGACCGGCGCGCCGCTGCTGTCGGGGTTCATTAGTTCGCGACGGACCAGCGTCCAGTTGTCGTAGCTCGGTGCTTGCCAGGTTTCGCTCGGCGCCTGTCCGGTGAGCTGGCCGAGTTGGGTTTGCCAGTGACGCAGCGCGTAGGGATCGCCGCTGTCGACTTCCACCGGGGCGAACAAGGTTTTGCCGCCGTGTTCGCCGAGCCATTGATGCAAGCGCTTGGCGAAGCCGCAGAAGTGCGCATACTGCCGATCGCCGAGACCGAGCACGGCGTAGTTGAGGCTGTCGAGTGCCGAGGCCTTGGCCAGCACTTTGCGCTCGAAACCACGGGCGCTGTCCGGCGCTTCGCCGTCGCCGAAGGTGCTGACCACGAACAATGCGTTGTTCGACTCACGCAGATCCTGTTCGCTCAGATTGGCCAGCGGCTGCACGTTGACCGGCAATCCGGCGGCCTGCAAGTGTCCGGCGGTCTGCCACGCCAGTTGCTCGGCGAATCCGCTCTGGCTGGCGAAACCGATCAGCCACGCCGAAGCATCGGCGGACGGTTGTGCGAGACCTTGGCGGGCATCCTTGATCTGCTTTTTCTTGCGTCGACGGTCCAGATACAGCAGCCAGCCAGTGATGAAAAACAGCGGCATGCACACCGCCGCAATCGTCACGATGATGCGCCCGACGAGGCCAAAATAGCTGCCCACGTGCAGCGCATAAATGCTCGTCAGCAGTTGGGCCTTGAAGCTTTTGTCGGCATAGCGGTCGACGCGTTTGACCACGCCGGTCGCCGGGTCGAGGGTGATCTGGTTCAGCGCGCGGTCATGGGGTGAGCTGTCGAGCAGGTAGAACACCGTCGCCGGCTGGCCGGCCACCGCCGGCATGCGAATGTTGTACGCGGCCAGACCCGGGCCGGCAGCGCTGTAGATGCTGCTCCACATCGCCGCGTAGTCGGCGGTCGGTGCCGGGCCTTCCGGCGCCGGGCCGCGACCACCGCGCACGCGTTCGTTCTGCGGCGCGTCGGAAAGCAATCGGGTCAGACCTTTGTTGTACCACTCGTACGACCACGACAACCCGGTCAACGCCAGCAGCAGATAGACCAGCAAACACCAGGTGCCGGCCACCGAATGCAGATCCCAATTGAACGCGCGGCCCTTCTTTTTCCAGTCCAGGGTCAGCCACACGCGCCAGCTGTTCCACTGACGCGGCCAGCGCAGATAGAGGCCGGAGAGACAGAAGAACAACAGCATCAGCGTGCAGGCGCCGGTGATGTTGCGCCCGGTGTCGCCCATGGCGAGGAAGCGGTGCAGTTGCAGCATCAGGCCAAAGAAGTCCTGGCCGGTGGCGTCGCCCTTGAACTCGGCGGTGTACGGGTCGAAGTAGCGCATTTCGCCACGCCGTTCGCCCTTGGGCGGAGTGAAGAATACCCGTGCGGCGTGACCGCTGTCGGTCTCGACCCAGAGCATCGCGACTTTCTTGCCGGACGCGGCTTCAATGCGCTCCACCAGTTCCACTGGCGGCAGCACGCCGGCGACCTGTTTTTCCACCTGCAGAACGGACGGATTCAGCGCGCGCAGGATCTCGTCCTGAAACGAATAGGCCGCGCCGGTGATGCCCATCAGAGCCAGCACCAGCCCTGCGGTGATGCCAAAAAACCAGTGCAACTGGAACAGGGTTTTCTTCAACACGTCACTCGCCGTCCGTTCGGAAATTGTCATCACGGCGCGCATTATGCCGTGGGTTATCAAGAAGCGTTTTGCGTTACACACAAAAGCCCCGTTCAACTGAATGAACGGGGCCGAGCCTCGCGGCACATTCCCTGTGGGAGCGAGCCTGCTCGCGAAAGCGGTGTGTCATTCAGCATCGATGTTGCTGAAAGATTGCCTTCGCGAGCAGGCTCGCTCCCACAGGTTTTCACATCGGTCAGAAGTGGAAATTGGTGCTCAACAGCGCCGTGCGGCCCGCCGCCTGGTTGGCGAAGTGGGTCGAGAAGGCTTTGTCGTAATAGGTTTCGTCGGTCAGGTTCTGCACGTTGAGTTGCAGGTCGACGTTCTTGGTCAGCTTGTAGGCCGCCATCGCGTCGTAACGCACGTACGAATCGACCATTGTCGTGTTCGCCACACTGCCGTAGACGTCGTCGACGTAGAACGCGCCACCACCGATCGTCAGCTTCGGCGTGACCTGATACGTGGTCCACAGGCTGGCGCTGTTTTTCGGTGTGTTCGGCAGATCGTTGCCGTCGTTGGCACGACCCAGCGGGCCACCGTCAACCTGTTCGCTGTCCATGAAGGCGTAACCGGCGAACACCTGCCACTTGTCGGTGATCTTGCCGCTGGCCGACAGTTCGAAGCCTTGTACGCGGGTCTTGCCGGCGTTCTCGTAGGAGCTGGTGTCGACCTGCACGCGAGCGTTTTCCTTCTCGGTGCGGAAGATGTCGGCGGTCAGCGACAGGCGATCGTTGAGCAGGTCCCACTTTGTGCCGATTTCGTAGTTCTTGGTGGTTTCCGGCTCCATGTCGCTGCTCAGCAGGTTGCCGCTGCGATCCGGGGTGCCGCCCAGCGGATTTCCTTCCTGACCTTCGCCCAAGGTGTTGCCCGGCGGTGTCGCCGAAGTTGCATAAGAGGCGTAGATGCTGCCGTTTTCCGCCGGTTTGTAGACCACGCCGAACTGGCCGGTGACGAATTCGCTGGTGTCATCACCCTTGGAGGTGGTGGTGCCTGCGGCGTTGTAGGTTTTGTAGTCGGTGTCGAAGTGGTCGTAGCGCAGGCCCATGTTCACCAGCCATTGCTCGGTCAACTCCAGCGTGTCGAACACGTACAGCGCGTAGGTGTCGGCCTGGGTGTCGGTGCCGGCGTAGTTGCGCGAGATCGCGCCGTTCCACGGATCGTTCGGATTCGGGTTAGACAGCGAGGTGCAGTTGTAACCGCTGGCAGCGCCGATCAGGCCCGGGTTGCAGTTGGTGGTGACAGCGCTGGTGCGCGGCGTGGTGTCGGTGTTGACGTTGTACGAGGATTTCTCGCTCTGCTCGCGGGTGTATTCGACACCGGTGGAGAAGCTGTTCTTGAAACCGGCCACGTAGAAGGTGCCGAACAGGTCGGTCTGGTTGGTGGTGGTTTCGGTATTGCTCACCCGCGTGTTGGCGCGACGCCAGACGCTGCCGTTGTTGACGTTGCCCTTGCTGTCGTCCGGCTGGGTGAGGATGTAATCCTGCATGCTGCTGCCGTGGCGCAGGGTGTTCTTGATGGTCAGCGCATCGTTCAGGTCGTGCTCGATGGCGAAGGTCGCGGTGTCGGTGCGGCCCTTGCGGAAGTCACGATCCAGACCGTAGAAGTTGTCGTGATCGCCACCGGCGTATGGCTTGTCCGGGTTGGACTTGGTGCGTGCGGCCGAACCACCGGTGGGAATGGTGTAAGGGATGCCCGAGTCCGGGGTGTCGTTGCTTTCCAGATGATAGTAGTCGAGGTTGACACGGGTGTCGGTGCCCAGGCCGAAGGCCAGCGACGGCGCGATGCCCCAGCGGTCGTAATCGACCTTGTCGCGACCGGCGACGTTGCTCTCGTGGCTCATCAGGTTGAGACGGCCGGCAGCGCTGTCGCTGAACACGTAGTTGCCGTCGAGGGTGTAGCGCTGGGTCTGGTCGGAGCCGTAGGTGAAGCCGCCATCGAACGAGTTGCCCAGATGGGCTTTCTTGCTCACCAGATTAATGCTGCCGCCGGCTGCGCCGCGACCGCCAATCGCCGAGTTCGGGCCTTTGCTGACTTCGATGTTTTCCACAGCGAAGATCTCGCGGCTCTGCGAACCGGTGTCGCGCACGCCGTCCAGATAGGTGTCGCCCTGGGCGTCGAAGCCGCGAATGAACGGACGATCGCCCTGCGGGTTGCCCCCTTCACCGGCGCCGAAGGTGATGCCCGGCACGGTGCGCAGCGCGTCCTGCATGTTCAGCGCGCCGGTGTCCTTGAGCACTTGTTGCGGGATGACGGTGACCGAGCGCGGCGTGTCGACCAGCGGCGCGGTGTACTTGGGCGAGGAGGCTTTTTCGACCTGGTAGGACGTCGAGTCCTGGGCTTCGCCGGTGATGGCGGTGGCGTCCAGGGCGATGGCGTTGCCGGACGCTTTGCTGTCGGTTTTTTCCGCCGCGAAGACCATCTGCCCAGCGGAGCCGGCGGTGATTGCGACACCGATTGCCGAGGCGAGCAGACGTGGTGAACTGACCGGTAATTGTGCGTGTTGACGTGCCATTTTTATTCCCCTCCCCAAGGATTTGAGGCGGCGGAATATAGGGTAAACAGGTATTCGTATCAATTGCGAAACATTGTTATTCGCATTGAATTTACATTCTTTACAATTTGCCCTTACGGTTTCTGCTTGTTCATCCGTCTTGGGGGTTTTACACAGTCAATAAGAATCAATACCATTGCCGCCTTCTTGCCATCAGGTGACATCGCCATGCTGCTGCACATTCCCGGGCTGTTCGCAAAAGACGAAGTGCAGCGCATCCGCCAGGCCCTGGAGCAAGCGGATTGGGCCGACGGCAAGATCACCGCCGGCTTCCAGTCGGCCAAGGCCAAGCACAATCTGCAACTGCCCGAAGGCCACCCGCTGGCGAAGGAAATCGGCGCGGCGATGCTTGAGCGGTTGTGGAAAAATCCGCTGTTCATGTCTGCCGCACTGCCACACAAAGTCTTCCCACCGCTAGTGAACTGCTACACGGCTGGCGGCAGTTTCGATTTCCATATCGACAATGCCGTGCGCCAGCCCAAGGGCAGCATCGAGCGAGTGCGCACCGATTTGTCGGCGACGCTGTTTTTCAGCGAGCCGGAAGATTACGACGGCGGCGAACTGGAGATTCAGGACACCTACGGCACCCAGCGAGTGAAGCTGCCAGCCGGCGACATGGTGTTGTATCCGGGCACCAGTTTGCACAAGGTCAATGCCGTCACTCGCGGCGCGCGTTACGCCTCATTCTTCTGGACGCAGAGCCTGGTGCGCGAAGACAGCCAGCGCGCCTTGCTGTTCGAGATGGACGGCGCGATTCAGCAGTTGACCCAGGACGTGCCCGATCACCCTTCGCTGATCCGCCTCACCGGCACTTATCACAACTTGCTGCGGCGTTGGGTCGAGGTATGAGTTTCCAGTTGCGCCGCGAGGAAGTCCTCGACGGTGGACAGCTGCGCGCCATGCTCGCCGAAAGTCCCGCCCGCGCTGCGCAGGCGATTTTGCTCGCGGCGGGCGAGGGCGAGGTTGAAGCGCAGGCGTTGCTTGGGCAGATCCTGCTGGATGGCCAAGGCATCGCCCAGGATCAGCCATTGGCGCTGCGCTGGTTCGCTATTGCCGCCGGTCGCGGGCATCTGATGGCGCGCAACATGCTCGGGCGTTGTCATGAGCATGGTTGGGGATGTGCGGCGGATGCCTCGGTGGCGGCGCAGCATTATCGAGCCGCCGCCGAGGCGGGTCTTGATTGGGCGATGTACAACCTGGCCAACTTGCTGGCGACCGGGCGCGGGGTGACGGTTGATCATCAGCAAGCGCTGGCGTTGTATCGGAGCGCGGCTGAGTTGGGCCATGCGAAATCGATGAACCTGCTGGGGCGCTATCTGGAGGAAGGGCAGGTGTGTCCAGCGGATCCGCTGGCGGCGCGCGAGTGGTATCGGCGTTCGGCTGAAGCTGGGGATTTTCGTGGGCAGTTCAGTTATGCGGCGGTGTTGGCCGATGAAGGCCGGATCGATGACGCAGTCATATGGCTTGAGAAAGCCTTGGCCGGCGGCAATCTGAATTTTCTGCGGGTGGCGAGTCAGGCGCTGGCGAGTGCTGTAGATCCGAAGATTCAGGCGTTGGCTGGGCGGTATGCGCTTCGGTGCCAATAGCCCTCACCCTAACCCTCTCCCAGAGGGAGAGGGGACTGACCGAGTTGGATGTTCCAGGTACACCGACCTGAGATATCCAGTCGACCTCAGGTTTTGAAGAGCCCCCGATCTGCTCCCTTTCCCCCTCGCCCCCTTGGGGGAGAGGGCTGGGGTGAGGGGGATAGATCGAAAGCACACCACCAATCTCAAAGCCAGACACAAAAAAGCCCATGACACATCATGGGCTTTTTGCATTACCGATTCAGCGCTTAAACGTAAAACGACTTCAACGGCGGAAACCCATTGAACTCAACCGCGCTGTAACTGGTGGTGTACGCACCGGTCGACAGCCAGTACAGACGATCACCAATCGCCAGGTTCAGCGGCAACCCGTATTTGTAGTTCTCATACATGATGTCGGCGCTGTCGCAGGTCGGGCCGGCGATCACGACTTCTTCCATCTCGCCTTTCTTCTCGGTCCAGATCGGGAACTTGATCGCTTCGTCCATGGTTTCGATCAGGCCGGAGAACTTGCCCACATCGGTGTAAACCCAACGCTCGACAGCGGTGCGCGATTTGCGCGCAACCAGCACCACTTCGCTGACCAGAATACCGGCGTTGGCGATCAGCGAACGGCCCGGCTCGAGGATGATTTCCGGCAGGTCATCACCGAAGTCTTCCTTGAGGAAGCGAATGATCTCTTCGGCGTAGGTTTCCAGGCTGTTGGTGCGGGTGATGTAGTTGGCCGGGAAGCCGCCGCCCATGTTGATCAGCTTGAGGTGGATGCCGTCTTCTTCTTTCAGGCGTTCGAAGATCACTTTGACCTTGGCGATCGCCGCGTCCCAGACACTGATATCGCGCTGTTGCGAGCCGACGTGGAACGAGATGCCGTACGGCACCAGGCCGAGGTCGCGGGCGAGGATCAGCAGGTCCATGGCCATGTCGGTCTGGCAGCCGAACTTGCGCGACAGTGGCCAGTCAGCGGTGGTCGAACCTTCAGTGAGGATGCGCACATAGACTTTCGAACCCGGTGCAGCCTTGGCGATGTTGCGCAGGTCGGCTTCGGAGTCGGTGGAGAACAGACGCACGCCCTTCTCATAGAAGTAGCGGATGTCCTTGGATTTCTTGATGGTGTTGCCGTAGCTGATACGGTCCGGGCTGACGCCGCGATCCATGACCTTGTCCAGCTCGTAGATCGAGGCGATGTCGAAGCTCGAGCCCTTGTCTTTGAGCAGGTCGATGATCTCGACGGCCGGGTTGGCCTTGACCGCGTAGTAGACCTTGGCGAATTCGAAACCGGCGCGCAGGTCATCGTAGGCCTGGGCGATCATCGCGGTGTCGATCACCACGAACGGGGTTTCCTGTTTGTCGGCGAACGCCTTCATTTTGTCGAATGTAGCGCGCGCGAAATAGTCTTCGACCTGGATCGACATGCTGGGTGCTCCTATGGGCAAACTCGTAAAAACAATGGGTGCATGAACGCCCTCCGTATCCCCACTTTGGTTCGCCTACTTCCCAAGGCATGTCGCCGAAAGCAAAAAGGCCCAGAGATGTGCAGCTATCCCTTGGCCTTGCTGTCTCGTCGTCAGTACTTGAGCCGGATGGATCGTTTCCAGCATGGACGTTCGGCGCGAACTTTAGGGCGTGAGGGGCGCGAGATCAACTAAAAATGTCGCGTTTTTGCACGCTTCTGACGTGCGTCGCGTTCATCACTTCTTCTACCCGACCGAGATGACGGGCAGATGTTCCCGGCGAATTTTCAGGTGTTAAACATATCTGCACGTTCGGGGCTTTTGGCAGCTAGATCGCGGGTAAGTGTGATAGCGGCAACATCGGCGACGTTGGCGTCGAGAGAGGGTGTTGAAGGGGGATTTGGATCTTGAAGAAGCTGGATTGACGACGCTCTTGCAGGAGAGGCTGTTGAGATTCTTTGTCACCCTGCGAGATCAACATAATCACGCAGATCCTGTGGGAGCGAGCTTGCTCGCGAAGGCATTTTCACAGTCGACATCGTTGTTGACTGATATTTCGCTTTCGCGAGCAAGCTCGCTCCCACAGGGTCTGTATTTTTAGGCGACGACGGTTTCAGCCGGCGAGACGATACTGGTCTTCATCCCCCGCGAACGTCCCGAGCTCAGGTACGCCGCGATCGATTCCTGCGTCACCTCGCCCAAGAACACCCGTTCGGCATCCATCACCGGCAGCCAGGCGCGGTTGAACTCGTACATGCGCGACAACAGGATGCGCAGGTGCTCGTCGTACGCTGCGGTGGCGTTGAACTCACGGAGGAATTGCGCGCAGGTGCCGGTCTGGCGATGCAGGTCGCGACGGCGCACGTAACCCAGCGCCTTGTTCTCGGCGCAGGTGACCACCACGTAGCGACGGTCATGCTCGTCCATCAACTCCAGCGCATCGGCCACCGGGGTTTCCGGGCTGACCGACGGCGCGTTGTCCGCCGCGTCTTCGGCCTTCACCAACAGCAGGCGTTTGAGCGTGCTGTCCTGGCCGACGAAGTTGCTGACGAAGTCATCCGCCGGATGCGCCAGCAGGGTGTCCGGGTGGTCGATCTGCAGCAGCTTGCCGGCGCGGAAAATGGCGATCTTGTCGCCCAGCTTGATCGCTTCGTCGATGTCGTGGCTGACCATGATCACGGTCTTGTTCAGCGCGCGCTGCATCTCGAAGAATTCGTTCTGGATCATCTCGCGGTTGATCGGGTCGACCGCGCCAAACGGTTCGTCCATCAACAGCAGCGGGGCGTCAGCCGCAAGCGCACGAATCACGCCGATACGCTGTTGCTGACCACCGGACAATTCACGCGGGTAGCGATGCAGATACTGCTTGGGCTCGAGCTTGATCATGCTCATCAGTTCGCGGGCGCGGTCGTGGCATTTCTGTTTGTCCCAGCCGAGCAGTTTCGGCACGACGACGATGTTCTCTTCGATGGTCATGTTCGGGAACAGACCGATCTGCTGGATCACATAGCCGATGTTGCGGCGCAGCGTCACTTCGTCCAGGTCGGTGGTGTCTTCGCCGTTGATGAGGATCTTGCCCGAGGTCGGTTTGATCAGGCGGTTGATCATTTTCAGCGTGGTGCTTTTGCCGCAACCCGATGGCCCGAGGAACACGCAGATCTCGCCTTCATTGACGGTCAGGCTTACCGAGTCCACGGCTTTGACATCTTTGCCGTTGCTTTGGAAAGTTTTGCTGAGGTTTTGAAGTTCGATCATTTGAGGAGTCCTTTTGGAGTCAACGAGCGTTGCAGCCATTGGAGAAACAGGTCGGCGAAAATCGCCAGAAGACTGACCAGCAGCGCGCCGACGATAAGCATCGACATGTCACTGCGGCTGATGGAGGCGAGGATCAACACACCGAGGCCGCCGGCGCCGATGGTCGCGGCGATGGTCATTACGCCGATGTTCATCACCACGGCGGTGCGCACGCCAGCAAGAATCACCGGCACCGCGATCGGCAGTTCAACCATGCGCAGGCGCTGGCCGAAGGTCATGCCGATGCCGCGCGCAGCTTCGCGGATGCCCGGCTCGACGCCGGTCAGGGCGAGGTAGGTGTTGCGCATGATCGGCAGCAGTGAATAAAGGAACACGGCAGTGATCGCTGGCAGTGGCCCGAGGCCCTGGCCGAACTTGGAGTAGAACGGCAGCAGCAGACCGAACAGGGCAATCGACGGCACGGTCAGCAGCACCGTGGCGCTGGCTTGCAGCGGGCCGGCGAGGGTGGGGAAGCGCGTCATCAGGATGCCCAGTGGCACGCCGATGACGATCGCCAGGGTCACGGCGATGCCGACCAGGGTAATGTGCTGCCAGGTCAGGTGCATCACCTGCTGCCAGTCGAGATGGGAAAAGGCGTTCAGGAATTCCATGACTTCTCCTCTCTTAATTCAATGGGTGCTGGCGCAGGAAATCGGCGGCAACGGACGATGGGCTTTCGTGGTCGACATCGACCCGCGCGTTGAGTTGGCGCATGGTTTCGTCGTCGAACAGTTCGGCCAGCGGCTTAAGTTGTTCGGCCAGTTTCGGGTTGGCGTCCAGCGTGGCCTGACGCACCACGGGAGCGGCGGTGTAGTCGGGGAAGTAATGCTTGTCGTCTTCCAGCAATTTCAGGCCGAAGGCATTGAGGCGGCCATCGGTGGTGTAGACCAGACCGGCAAATACCTGACCGTTACGCAGCGCGGTGTAGACCAGGCCGGCGTCCATCTGCCGGATGTTCTTGCGGGTCAGGTTCATGTCGTAGAGCTTGACCATGCCGTCGAGACCGTCGGAGCGGTTGGCGAACTCGGTATCCAGCGCCACCAGGTGGTTGGTCTTGGCCTCGGCGCGCAGCACTTCGTTGAGCTGGCTGATATTGCCGATCTGCGGGTATTGCTCGGCGACTTTTTTCGGCAAAGCGAGGGCGTAGGTGTTGCTGAATTTCGACGGCGTCAGCCAGACCAGGCCTTTTTTCGCGTCGAGTTCTTTGACCCGGGCGTAGGACTGCGCGCTGTCGAGTTTCTCGGTGACATGGTTGTAGGCCACCAGCGACACGCCGGTGTATTCCCAGAGCAGGTCCAATTGGCCACTTTCGTGGGCGCTGCGCGCGAGGTTGCTGCCCAGACCGCCGGTGATCTGCGCGTCATAGCCTTTGCTGCGCAGGTATTGCGCGGTGATTTCGGCGAGCAGGGTCTGCTCTGTGAAGACCCGGGCGCCGAGGCGGATGACCGGTTTTTCAGCGGCTTGCGCGATTCCTGCGAACAGCAGGACGCAGCCTAAGATCAAGCTAAGTCGTTTCATAAATATTCCTTCGCAAAGCCTTAAGACGGGCGCAGACCGCGTTCCAGCCAAAGACGGCTGGCGAGGGTGACCACGCCATCGAGCAACAGCGCCAACAGCGCGGTGCACGCGGCGCCGAGCAACAGTTGCGGCTGATTGTTCAGGGCGATGCCGGGGAAGATCAGGCTGCCGAGGCTGTTGGCGCCGATCAGGAACGCCAGCGGCGCGGTGCCGACGTTGATTGCCAGCGCGACACGCACACCACCGACGATAATCGGCACGGCGTTGGGCAATTCGACTTTCCACAACACTTGGCGCGGGGTCATGCCGATGCCGACAGCGGCTTCCTTCAGCGAGCCCTGGACATTTTTCAGGCCTTCATAGGTGTTGCGCACGATCGGCAACAGCGAGGCGAGGAACAGGGCGAAAATCGCCGGCCCACTGCCGATGCCGAGGATGCCCAGCGCAATCGCGAGCACGGCCAGCGGTGGCACGGTGTTGCCGATATTGAAGATCTGCATGAAGCGTTCGGCGCGGCCGACCATGCTCGGGCGGCTGAGGAAGATACCGGCGGGGATGCCCACGACAAGGGCGGCCAGCATGGAAGCGAGGACGAGAATCAGATGAGCTTGCAGGTAAAACAACAAATCGTCGCGGTAGTGTTCGATCGTGTTGATGCCGATCCAGTGGACCAGCAGGGCCAGGAGCGCGATCACCACCGCACCTCCCATCAGCCCTTTGCCATAGCGGATAGCCACAGGCGGACTCCTTTTTTTGTAGTCGGCGAGCGCTGCTCCGCGTGGCAAGCCATTCCTGGCTGCCGGAGTCAGCGTTCGCGAAAAGTAGCCGTTTTCCAGCACCGGCCAAGCGGTGCGAAAGCGAGCCATGAGCGCAGCCTCGTCAGGCTAACTTGCTGATTTTTCAGCCCCTGACGAAAGTTCGTAACAGGGGATGGACGTCTCCGTGCTTTAAAAGGTTCCCATCTGCGGCAGCATTTGGCCACCCTTAATGTGCTCAACGGTTCGGTTATTGCAGCGAGTTGGGCTATAATCGCGGCCCTTTTTTGAATCACCGCCAGGCGATTTCCCATGACCCAACAGGCCGCCGAAGTCGCGAAACGCCGCACTTTCGCCATTATTTCCCACCCCGATGCCGGTAAAACCACGATCACCGAAAAGCTCCTGTTGATGGGCAAGGCGATTGCAGTGGCCGGTACGGTGAAATCCCGTAAATCCGATCGCCATGCGACATCCGACTGGATGGAGATGGAGAAGCAGCGGGGTATTTCCATTACCACGTCGGTCATGCAGTTCCCCTATCGCGAACACATGATCAACCTGCTCGACACCCCGGGCCACGAAGACTTCTCCGAAGACACCTACCGCACCCTGACCGCGGTGGACTCGGCCTTGATGGTGCTCGACGGCGGTAAGGGTGTAGAGCCACGGACCATTGCGCTGATGGACGTCTGCCGTCTGCGTGACACGCCGATCGTCAGCTTCATCAACAAACTCGACCGTGATATCCGCGACCCGATCGAACTGCTCGACGAAATCGAAGCCGTCCTGAAAATCAAGGCTGCGCCGATCACCTGGCCGATCGGTTGCTACCGCGATTTCAAGGGTGTGTATCACCTGGCCGACGACTACATCATTGTCTACACCGCCGGTCACGGTCACGAACGCACCGAAACCAAGATCATCGAGAAACTCGACTCCGACGAGGCGCGCGCGCACCTGGGCGATGAGTACGAGCGCTTTATCGAACAGCTGGAACTGGTGCAGGGCGCCTGCCACGAATTCAACCAGCAGGAATTCCTCGACGGCCAACTGACCCCGGTGTTCTTCGGTACGGCGCTGGGCAATTTTGGTGTCGACCACGTGCTCGATGCTGTCGTCGATTGGGCGCCGCGTCCGCTGGCCCGTGTGGCCAACGAGCGTACTGTCGAGCCGGTGGAAGAGAAGTTCTCGGGCTTCATCTTCAAGATCCAGGCGAACATGGACCCGAAACACCGCGACCGCATTGCCTTCATGCGTATCTGCTCGGGCAAGTACGAAAAAGGCATGAAGATGCGCCACGTGCGTACCGGCAAGGACGTGCGCATCGGCGACGCCCTGACGTTCTTCTCCTCCGAGCGTGAGCAACTGGAAGAGGCCTACGCCGGCGACATCATCGGTCTGCACAACCACGGCACGATCCAGATCGGCGACACCTTCAGCGAAGGCGAAGTCCTCGGTTTCACCGGCATCCCGCACTTCGCCCCGGAACTGTTCCGTCGCGTGCGTCTGCGTGATCCGCTGAAATCCAAGCAGTTGCGTCAGGGCTTGCAGCAGTTGGCGGAAGAGGGCGCGACGCAGGTGTTCTTCCCCGAGCGCAGCAACGACATCATTCTCGGCGCCGTCGGTGTGCTGCAGTTCGATGTGGTCGCCAGCCGCTTGAAAGAGGAATACAAGGTCGAGTGCTCGTATGAGCCGATCACCGTGTATTCGGCGCGCTGGATCGAGTGTGACGACAAGAAGAAGCTTGAGGAATTCTCCAACAAGGCGGTGGAGAACCTCGCGCTGGATGGCGGTGGTCACCTGACTTACCTGGCGCCGACGCGGGTGAATCTGGCATTGATGGAAGAGCGCTGGCCGGATGTGAAATTCCGCGCGACGCGGGAGCATCATTAAGGTTTGAGTTGTTTTTCTGAAAGCCCCCAAGGTGAATGCCTTGGGGGTTTTTCTTTGCTTTTCGTTTTGGGTGAATATCCGTTGCTTCGGTAGCGGCTGCTGACGGTTTCGCCTGACGGCGACTTACTTTTTTACAAGCGCCAAAAAAAGTAAGCAAAAAACGCTAGCTCCTGCGTTCGGCCCTCGCAGGCTCGGGTTCCTTCGCTCCGGGACTGATCCGGGCGCAGCGGCTCCGGTTTGCTTCGCTGCACCTCCTTCCGCTGTGTTCGACTTCGTCAAACGGTCGCTGCGCTCCCACACCCGGATCAATCCCTCCGCTCAGCCTTCCGACGTCGCCGGTGGATCAAGATCAAGAGCAGGCGAGCTGACACTCGGCCTATTGAGTGGTGAAAAGCGTGGGTTTTCGGCTTTTGATTTGCATTGTTGCTGCCCCTCACCCCAGCCCTCTCCCGAGGGAGAGGGAGCCGATCTGTTGGTTGTTCAAAATCTGCATTCGACTTGGTATTGCAGGTCGGCGTACCTCGCCCAATCACCACGGTCAGTCCCCTCTCCCTCCGGGAGAGGGTTAGGGTGAGGGGCTTTTGGTCTTTAACGCCGCGTGAAAAATCAAGTTGAATCCGGGCGCGGCGATTTTTCCGTAAGGCGTTTTCCCTCTACGTCGTAGCCATACTCTGTTTTTACTTCGGCTGACCTCACCCCCACGACATTCCAATCCAACCCGTCTACTGTTCAGCAAACCCTCGTGCCCATCGGACGTTACATGCTCAAAGGACTGACCCAACTCCTGCGCCCCAACGGCTATTTCACCCCCATGGCCTGGGTCCTCGCGGCGCTGTTGTTCATCAACCGCCTCAGCGCCATGGTCAAGCTGTTCATGGCGCTGTACCTGCGTCAGGAATTGGGCCTGGCGATTGAAACCGTCGGCTGGTTGCTCTCGGCCTATGGCGCGGGGTTGCTGGGCGGTTCGATGCTCGGTGGTTGGCTCAGTGATCATGTGCGCACGGCGCGGCTGACGGCGGTGCTGTTTTTCGTTTCGGTGTGGGTGCTGATGCTGTTGGGGCTGGTGACGCAGGTGCCGTGGCTGGCCGCTTTGTTGTTGCTCAGCGGTGTCATCGATGGGGCGATTCGGACGTTGCATCAGCGGCTGATCATGGAGTATTGCGAAGTCGCGCAACGTTCCCGTGCGCAAGCGCTGAGCCGGGTGGCGCGTAATCTGGGCATGGCCGCTGCCGGGGTGGCGGGCGGAGTGTTGGCGCAGGCGGATTTTCGTTGGGTGTTTTTTGTCAGTGCGGCAATGACGATGCTGGCGTTGCTCTGGTTCGTGCGCACGACGTGGCGGCGGTCGGTGCTGGTGGTTGAAGACGAATCCGCCGATGGCTCAAGCGTGCCGTATCGCGACAAGCCGTTCCTCTGGCTGCTGGCGGCGACGGCCGTGCTCGGCATTGCATTCGACACGGTCTACAGCACGCTGGGCAATTATCTGCGTGATTACTACCACCTGAGCACCGAAGCGATCGGCTGGCAGTTCGGGCTCAATGCGCTGTTGGTGATCGCTTTGCAAATCCCGCTGTCGCACTCTGTCGAACGCTGGGGCTCGCGTTGGCAAATGCTCGTCGGCAGTATGCTGTTGGCCTGCGGATTGGGGATGTTGCCGTACGGTTCCGGCTTGGCTTTTGTCTGTCTGTCGACGCTGATCTGGACGCTGGGCGAGGCCTTGTTCATGCCCCCGTTGAATGTACTGGCGATGCAGTTTGCGCAGAGCGGCAAGAGCGGTCAGTACTTCGGGCTGTTCTTCATGAGCTGGAGCGCCAGTGCGTTGTTGTCACCGGTGCTCAGCGGTCAGCTCTACGGCCAGTTTGGCGGGCACAGTGTCTGGCTGATGAGTGCGCTGCTGGTGTTGATCTCCATTCCGTTGACCTGGCAGGCCACGCGCGGCGCTTAGCTGTTTCGGTTATCGGGGTTATTCGAAAGCAATCTGGTGGTCGATGGCATTTCTGCCTGCGCGGTCGCGTCCTAAGTGGTGAGCCGGTCGGATCGCAACTAGATTTCACACGGAGCCAGTCCGGCAAGCATGTCTTAGCGCAACAGGATGGAGTGGGCCATGAAAAGCAGATTGCTACGGATTTTGATGTTGTTGAAAGTGATGGTGATGCTGTCCCTCGGCACCGCAACGGCGTGGGCCGAGTGCGAGGATCACGAATCTCAGGCGTTCAATGGGCAGGTCGGGCATAGCGGGCTGATGCTCGCCAAGTCCGAGTCGGAACCGGGTGATCTGGGGCAGGGTGGCAGCGCCGATGACGACGACTCGACCACGGACGATCCGGATACCGATGACCCGGATGATGAAGGCGATAGCCAGACATAGATCGCCGGCCAAACAAAAACCCCTTCGGCCTCGACTGATGCGCAATCGAGGTGGAGGGGGTTTTGTTATCGCATGAATTCTTGAATCAACACGAACTCCCTGTGGGAGCGAGCCTGCTCGCGAAAGCGTCATTTCAGTCGACAATGTTGGTGACTGTTACACCGCATTCGCGAGCAGGCTCGCTCCCACATGGATATTCCGTGGCCTTACGCCGCGCCGTCGAGAAACTGCTCGGCGTAGTGGCAGGCCACTTGCCGGTTATCCAGTTCACGCAACAGCGGCTCTTCCGTGCTGCAACGCTCGGTCGCATACGGGCAGCGTTTGTGGAAAGCACAGCCTGAAGGCGGGTTCAGCGGGTTGGGCAGTTCGCCGACGATTTTGATTTTCGGCTTGTTCGGGTCCGGATGAATGGTCGGGGTCGCCGACAGCAGGGCCTGGGTGTACGGATGCAGCGGGCGTTCGTAGATGTCGTTCTTCGGACCCAGTTCCACCGGGCGGCCGAGGTACATCACCATCACGTCATCGGCCACGTGCTGCACCACCGCGAGGTTGTGCGAGATGAACACGTAGGCTGTGTTGAACTCCTGCTGCAAATCCATGAACAGGTTGAGCACCTGGGCCTGAATCGACACGTCCAGCGCCGAAGTCGGTTCGTCCGCGACCAGCACTTTCGGTTGCAGCATCATTGCCCGCGCCAGCGCGATACGCTGGCGCTGGCCACCGGAGAACATGTGCGGATAGCGCTGATAGTGCTCGGGGCGCAAGCCGACCTGCTTCATCATCGCCTGGACTTTCTCGCGACGTTCGGCGGCTGACAGCTTGGTGTTGATCAACAGCGGCTCGGCCAGTTGATCACCGATTTTCTGCCGTGGGTTCAACGACGCATACGGGCTCTGAAACACCATCTGCACGTCTTTGCGCAGTTGCTTGCGCTCGGCCTTGTCGGCGCCGGCAACTTCCTGGCCGGCGATCTGCAGCGAGCCCGAAGATGGTTCTTCGATCAGCGTCAGGGCGCGGGCGAGGGTGGATTTGCCGCAGCCCGACTCGCCTACTACGGCGAGGGTCTTGCCGGCTTCCAGTTCGAACGACACGCCGTTGAGCGCGCGCACGGTGGCGTGGCCCTTGAACAGGCCACGCGAGACTTCGTAGTGACGGGTCAGGTCGCGGGCGGTAAGTACGACGGCCATTACGCCACCTCCTGGTTCAGCGGGTAGAAGCAGCGGGCGAGGCTGTTGGCTTTCGGATCAAGGCCCGGACGTTGGGTGCGGCAGTTGTCCTGCACGTACGGGCAGCGCGGCGACAGCAGGCAACCCTGCGGACGGTCGTAGCGGCCCGGAACGATGCCCGGCAGGGTCGACAGGCGTGAGGCGCCGAGGCTGTGCTCGGGAATCGCCTTGAGCAGCGCTTCGCTGTACGGGTGCGCCGGGATGTCGAACAGTTGCGGCACCTGACCGACTTCAACGGCCTGGCCGGCGTACATCACGCAGACGCGCTGGGCCGTTTCCGCCACGACCGCGAGGTCGTGAGTGATCAGCACCAGGCCCATGTTCTGCTCTTTCTGCAACGCCAGCAGCAGATCCATGATCTGCGCCTGAATCGTCACGTCCAGCGCGGTGGTCGGTTCGTCGGCGATCAACAGTTTCGGCTCGCCGGCAATCGCCATGGCGATCGCGACACGCTGGCTCATACCGCCAGACAGTTGATGCGGGTAGGCGTCCATGCGGCTGGCGGCGCCCGGGATTTCGACTTTTTCCAGCAGTTCGATGGCACGCTTGCGCGCTTGCTTGCCGGACATTTTCAGGTGCAAGCGCAGCACTTCCTCGATCTGGAAACCGACGGTGTAGCTCGGGTTCAGCGCGGTCATCGGGTCCTGGAAGACCATCGACAGGTCTTTGCCGACGATCTGCCGACGCTGACGATTGCTCAGCTTGAGCATGTCCTTGCCGTCGAAGCTGAGCGAGTCGGCGGTGACGATGCCGGGATGCTCGATCAGGCCCATCAGCGCCATCATGGTCACGGATTTACCCGAACCCGACTCGCCAACGATGGCCAATACTTCGCCTTTGTCGACTTTCAGGTCGAGGCCGTCGACCACCGGGGTCGCGGTCTTGTCGCCGAAGCGGACGTTGAGATTCTTGATTTCTAGCAGTGACATTTGAATCTCCTCAGGCGGCGTTCTTGAGTTTCGGGTCCAGCGCATCGCGCAGGCCGTCGCCCATCAAGTTGATTGCCAGCACGCTGAGCAAAATGGTCAGACCAGGCAGACTTACCACCCACCAGGCGCGTTCGATGTAGTCGCGGGCCGAGGCCAGCATGGTGCCCCACTCAGGGGTTGGTGGTTGTACGCCGAGGCCGAGGAAGCCCAGTGCAGCGGCATCGAGAATCGCCGAGGAGAAGCTCAGGGTCGCCTGCACGATCAGCGGCGCCATGCAGTTGGGCAGCACGGTGATGAACATCAGGCGCGGCAGACCGGCACCGGCCAGACGCGCGGCGGTGACGTAGTCGCGGTTCAGTTCGCCCATGACGGCGGCACGGGTCAGACGCACGTAGGACGGCAGGGAAACCACAGCAATCGCGATCACGGTGTTGATCAGGCCAGGGCCGAGGATGGCGACGATCGCCACGGCCAGCAGCAGCGATGGCAGGGCCAGCATGATGTCCATCAGACGCATGATGGTCGGGCCGACCACTTTCGGGAAGAAACCGGCGAACAGTCCCAGCAGGATCCCCGGAATCAACGACATCACCACTGACGACAAGCCGATCAGCAGCGACAGGCGCGAACCCTGGATCAGACGCGACAGCAGGTCACGGCCGAGTTCATCGGTGCCGAGCAGGAACTGCATCTGCCCGCCTTCGAGCCACGCCGGCGGCGTCAGCAGGAAGTCACGGTATTGCTCGCTCGGGTTATGCGGCGCGACCCACGGCGCGAAGATCGCGCAGAAGATGATCAGCAGCATGAACAGCAGGCCGGCAACGGCGCCCTTGTTCTTCGAGAACGCTTGCCAGAATTCTTTGTACGGCGACGGGTACAGCAGGCTTTGATCCACGGCGGACGTGGCGGTGGCTACTGAGGATGTTGGAGTGCTCATGGGTATTGACCTCAGCGCTGATGACGGATGCGTGGGTTGGCAAAGCCGTAGAGGATGTCCACCACGAAGTTGACCAGAATCACCAGGCAGGCGATTAACAGGATGCCGTTTTGCACCACCGGATAGTCCCGGGCGCCGATGGCTTCGATCAGCCATTTACCGATGCCGGGCCAGGAAAAGATGGTTTCGGTCAGGACCGCACCGGCCAGCAGCGTGCCGACTTGCAGGCCGACTACGGTCAGCACCGGAATCAGCGCATTGCGCAGACCGTGCACGAAGACCACGCGCGACGGCGACAGGCCTTTGGCCTTGGCGGTGCGGATGTAGTCTTCGCGCAGCACTTCGAGCATCGACGAACGGGTCATCCGCGCGATCACCGCCAGCGGAATGGTGCCGAGCACAATGGCCGGCAGGATCAGGTGATGCAGGGCGTCGAAGAACGCGCCGACGTCATCGGCCAGCAGCGTGTCGATCAGCATGAAGCCGGTTTTCGGCTCGATGTCATACAGCAGGTCGATGCGCCCGGAGACCGGGGTCCAGCCCAGGCTCACCGAGAAGAACATGATCAGGATCAGGCCCCACCAGAAGATCGGCATCGAATAGCCCGCGAGGGAGATGCCCATCACCCCGTGGTCGAACAGCGATCCTCGTTTGAGTGCCGCGATCACCCCGGCCAGAAGCCCGAGGATGCCAGCGAACAGCAGGGCGGCCATGGACAGTTCCAGGGTCGCCGGGAAAAGAGAGGTGAACTCGGTCCACACGCTTTCACGGGTACGCAACGACTCACCGAGATCGCCCTGGGCCAGTTTGCCGATGTAGTCCAGGTACTGGGCATACAGCGGCTTGTTCAGCCCCAGGCGTTCCATTGCCTGAGCGTGCATTTCGGGGTCGACCCGACGTTCGCCCATCATCACTTCCACGGGGTCGCCCGGAATCATGCGAATCAACGCGAAAGTCAGCAAGGTGATGCCGAAAAACGTGGGGATCAACAACCCCAGTCGGCGGGCAATAAAACTAAACATCTTGTGTGGTACCTCATCAGCCGGTTAGGCGTGTCCGGCGTCCCTCAGGTAAGGGACGCCGGGCGTTTCTTATCTACTTCACCTGGGTGGTGGCGAAGTTATTAGTGGTGAGAGGGCTGATGTGGTAGCCCTCTACATTGTTGCGCATTGCAGTGAACATCCGAGTATGGGCCATGCTGATCCATGGCTGGTCCTGATTAAACAGCACTTGGGCCTGTTCGTAGAGCGCGGCGCGTTCGGCCGGATCTACTTTAGCCCGTGCTTCATCCAGCAGTGCCTGGAATTTCTCGTTGCACCAGCGTGCGTAGTTTTCGCCGTTCTTGGCGGCCTCGCAACTGAGCATAGGCGTCAGGAAGTTATCCGGGTCGCCGTTGTCGCCCGCCCATCCGGCCGAGACCATGTCGTGCTCGCCGGCCTTGGCGCGCTTGAGCATCTCGCCCCATTCCATCACGCGGATGTCGATCTTGATCCCGACTTTCGCCAGGTCAGCCTGCATCATCTGCGCGCCGAGCATCGGGTTGGGGTTGGTCGGACCGCCGCCGTTACGGGTGAACAGGGTGAAGGTGGTGCCTTCCGGAACCCCGGCTTCCTTGAGCAGCTTGCGCGCTGCGTCGAGGTCGCGCGGCGGGTTCTTCAGATCATGGTTGTAGCCGAGCAGGGTCGGCGGGTACGGGTTGACCGCCACCGACGCGTTACCCTTGCCGAACAGTGCGTTGACGTAGGCTTCCTTGTCGAACGCGATGTCGATGGCTTTGCGCACGCGCACGTCGCTCATGTACTTGTGCTGGGTGTTCATGGCGATGTATGAAACGGTCATCGCGTCCAGCTCGTCGACTTTCAGCTTGCTGTCTTTCTTGATGCTCGGGATATCATCCGGTTTCGGATACAGCGCGACCTGGCACTCGTTGGCCTTGAGCTTTTGCAGGCGCACGTTGTTGTCGGTGGCGATCGCCAGAATCAAAGCGTCGGCCGGCGGCTTGCCACGGAAGTAATCCGGGTTGGCCTTGAAGCGCACCTGCGCATCCTTGGCGTAACGCTGGAAGATGAACGGGCCGGTACCGATCGGCTTGTTGTTCAGATCGCCAGTCTTGTTGGCCTTGAGCAACTGGTCGGCGTATTCGGCCGGGTAGATCGACGAGAAGGCCATGGCGATGTCGGCCAGGAACGGCGCTTCGCGGCGGGTCAGGGTGAACTTGACTGTGTTGTCGTCGACTTTTTCTACGCTTTTGAGCAATTCCTTGAAGCCCATGCTTTCAAAGTACGGGAAGCCCACGCTCGACAGTTTGTGCCACGGGTGATTCGGGTCCAGCTGACGCTGGAAGCTCCAGACCACGTCGTCGGCGTTCATGTCGCGGGTCGGCTTGAAATATTCGGTGGTGTGAAACTTGACGCCTTTGCGCAGGTGGAACGTGTAGGTCAGGCCGTCTTCGCTGATGTCCCAGGACTCGGCGAGCGCCGGGATCACTTCGGTGGTGCCGGGCTTGAAATCGGCCAGGCGATTGAAGATGGTTTCGGCCACAGCGTCCGCCGTGACTGCAGTTGTGTACTGGACCATATCGAAGCCTTCCGGGCTGGCTTCGGTGCAGACCACCAAGGGTTTGGCCGAGGCGCCGACAGCGACACTCAGCAACGCAGCCGCGATGGCCGCACGTAGGGGAAGCATTTTCATCGATAACCCTCTGCAATCGGTTGAAGACAAAAAGCCGAACGGCCGACTCATCATGAGTCAGCCGTCGGCTGGCGTTTTTACAGAATGTTGAACGGGATGGTGGTTACGAGACGGAACTCGTTGATGCTGCCATCCAGCTGATTATCACTGGCACGGTGCGCAGTGTAGGTGGCGCGGATGGCCGTGGCTTTGAGCGGACCACTTTGAACCGCGTAAGCAGCACCGATTCCGTATTCGTAGTGGTGTTCGCCGTCCATCGCCAGCACGCTGTCATAAGCGCCGCCTTTATAGTGGGTACCGTCGATCCCCCAACCACGAGCGCTGTAGACGTTGAACTTCAAGCCAGGCACGCCATATTCAGCCATGTTCAGACCGTAAGCGACTTGGAAGGATTTCTCGTTCGGGCCGTTGAAGTCCGAGAGCAGGGAGTTGGCCAGGTAGATACCGTTGGTTTCGTGCAGGTAGTCGAAGTACTCGTTGCCGTTAATTTCCTGGTACGAGAACGTCAGGCTATGGGCCTGGTGAGTCAGACCCAGGGACAGCGAGTACGTATCGTTGTCGATGTCACCCAGCTTGGCTTTACCTTCATCCACGGTCTTGTAGTAGTTCAGGCCGGTGGTCAGGCTCAGAATCTGGCTGTCGCCCAGTTCGTGGGTGGCGCCGAAGTAGTACTGTTTCCACATGTCTTCAGCTTGAGTGGCCCACAAGCTGGTTTTCAGGCTGGCAAACGGCTGATAGGAAATACCAGCGGTGTTGACGTGATCAATTTCAATGATCGAATCAGCGTATTCGGAACGGAACTTGCGCTGGCTTTCTTCTGTACGCGGCGAGTTCTGATCGAACGTCGCGATGTCGAAGGTCAGGTTTTCCAGCTCTTCACTGTGCAGACTGACGCCTTGAAAGCTCGAAGGCAGGGGACGGTTGCCGATCACGTCAACCATCGGGCTGCTGAAGTTCTGGCGGCCAGCGGTCAGGGTGGTATTGGAAACCCGAGCCTTGACGTTAGCCAAGCCCAGTTTGCTCCATTGGCCTTCAGCGTCACCGCCGTTACGGGTCAGTGTACGGTTGTTGCCTGGGCGCTCGAGACCGGCTTCCGGAGCGCCGCCGTTGCCGGATGCAAGGTTTTTGCGATCACGCTCCAGCGCAATGGCGTTGTACAGCGCAACTTCGGTGCTGATACCGACAGTACCTTCGGTGAACCCGGAGTTGTACTTGATGATGGTCCCCTGTACCCAGTTGATGCGGCGATCAGTGGTTTGCAGCGTGTCGTTATGTTTATAGCGGAATTTGGCGCCACGCTTGAGTTCTTCGTTGGCGTACCAGTTACGCGTCGATCCAGTAATCGACTGACCTTCCAGAAAGCCGGTGGCCTCAGCTTGGGCGCTTTTGGTGTTGACGGTCACCGGGGTGAACGCCTGGCTCTGGGTTTCCGCATAAGCCGTGGCGGTGATGCTGCTGATGGCCAGGGCCAGTATCGCGGTGCTGCTCAGTTTCATGGGTGAAGCTCCTTTACTTTCTTTTTATCCCGGCTTTTTTTGGTATGCCGGTTATTGGTTTAGAACTCGTTCACACATCGCAAACGTTTGCAAAAAGCCGGATTGGCGAATTTCGGCAAAGCGCTTGCGTGAGGGGAGTAGACGGCTCCCCTCAGCATTGCGGCTAATCGGTTGGTTTAATCGATACTGACACCCGAGAACACGTTGCGGCCGAACGGGCTGACTTTGAACCCGTCGACCCGGGTGCTTAACGGCTGGTTGACCGTCGAGTGGGCGACAGGCGTGATCGGCACTTGCTGTTTAAGCAATTGCTGGGCCTGTTTATAAAGCTCGGTGCGCTGGTCGCGGTCGGTGACGACCTTGGCCTGTTTGATCAGCTTGTCGTACGCCGGGTCGCACCACATCGAATAGTTGTTGCCGCCGATGGCGTCACAGCTGTACAGCGTGCCCAGCCAGTTGTCCGGGTCCCCGTTGTCACCGGTCCAGCCGATCAGGCTGACGTCGTGCTCGCCGTTCTTGGTGCGCTTGATGTACTCGCCCCATTCGTAGCTGACGATCTTCACTTTCAGACCGATCTTGGCCCAGTCGGACTGGAGCATTTCGGCCATCAGCTTGGCGTTCGGGTTGTACGGCCGCTGCACCGGCATTGCCCACAGGGTGATCTCGGTGCCTTCTTTCACCCCGGCAGCCTTGAGCAGTTCCTTGGCTTTTTCCGGGTTGTAGGCGGCGTCCTTGATCGTGTCGTCGTAGGACCACTGGGTCGGTGGCATGGCGTTGACGGCCAGTTGGCCGGCGCCTTGATAAACAGCGTTGAGAATTCCCTGTTTATTCACCGCCATGTCCAGTGCCTGACGCACTTCGAGTTGATCGAACGGCTTGTGGCGCACGTTGTAGGCGATGTAGCCGAGGTTGAAGCCCGGCTTGGAAATCAGTTGCAGTTTCGGGTCGGCCTTCAGTGCTTCAACATCGGCGGGGCGCGGGTGCAGGGTGATCTGGCACTCGTTGGCCTTGAGCTTCTGCACGCGTACCGAAGCGTCGGTGTTGATCGCAAAAATCAGGTTCTTCAGCTTGACCCGGCTCGGATCCCAGTACTGCGGGTTGCCGGTATAGCGGATGTTCGAGTCTTTCTGGTAGCTCTTGAATACGAACGGCCCGGTGCCGATCGGCTTCTGGTTGATGTCGCTCGGCTTGCCGTCGGCCAGCAGCTTGTCGGCGTATTCGGCAGACAGAATCGAAGCGAAGCTCATCGCGATGTTCTGGATGAACGCGGCATCGACGCTGTTGAGCGTGAACTCCACGGTCAGCGGCCCGGTCTTCTCGACCTTGGCGATGTTCTTGTTCAGGCTCATCCCGTTGAAGTACGGAAACTCGGTGGGATAGGCCTTGCGGAACGGCTGTTGCGCATCGAGCATGCGAGTGAACGTGAACACGACATCGTCAGCGTTGAAATCGCGGCTCGGCTTGAAGTAAGGGGTTGTATGAAATTTCACGCCTTCACGCAGGTGAAAGGTGTATTTCAGGCCATCTTCGGAAATGTCCCACTTGGTCGCCAGGCCCGGTACGACATTGGTCGCGCCTTTTTCAAACTCGACGAGGCGGTTGTACAGCGGCTCGGCGGCGTCGTTGTCGGTGGCCGTCGTGTACTGCGCGGTATCGAAACCCGCCGGGCTGCCTTCCGAGCAAAACACCAGGCTGTCGCTGGCGGCGTAGCTTGCAGACGTGGCGGCCAACAGGCCGGCGCCCAACAGTGCGGAAAAAATCAAGGTATGGCGCATGACGCTCCCTCTTTTTAGTGTTGTGCAATGCGTCAGGGTCCCTATCCCGGGACTTTCTGGTCGCATTGAGCTCAATCCAATACGTACGGCAAAACCGGTGGCCCACGCAGACACTGGTCAGTACGCGACGGTAGGCACCGTGCCTCTGGCAGTAAATACGTAATTGCCTTAATGCTCGTAGGAAAAGTCGACGCGCCTATACCGAAGCAATCATCTGCGGCGGATTTGGGTGTAGGCCTTTTCCTTTTTTCCCGGTAGATAAAGTAACGGCGACGTCAGAAACGCCGCCGTTGCAATGTCTTACTTGCTGACGCTGACGCCGTAGAAGGAATTCAGGCCAAATGGGCTGATCTTGAAGTCCTGCACGTTGGCGCGCATGGGTTGATACACCGTCGAGTGAGCGATAGGTGTCATTGGAACTGCATCTTTGAGGACGTGTTGCGCCTGTTTGTACAGCTCGGTGCGCTTGCCCTGGTCGGTAGTGCGTTTGGCTTCTTTCACCAGGCCGTCGAACTTCTTGTCGCACCACTTGGAGAAGTTGTTGCCGCTCAGCGAGTCGCAGCCGAACAGAACGTTGAGCCAGTTGTCCGGATCACCATTGTCACCGCTCCAGCCAATGATCATGGCCTGGTTCTCGCCACCTTTGGAACGCTTGATGTACTCGCCCCACTCGTAGCTGGTGATCTTCACTTTCAAGCCGATCTTGGCCCAGTCGGACTGGAGCATTTCAGCCATCAGTTTGGCGTTCGGGTTGTACGGACGCTGCACCGGCATCGCCCACAGGACGATCTCGGTACCTTCCTTGACGCCGGCTTCCTTGAGCAGCTGTTTGGCTTTCTCAGGGTCGTACTTGGCATCCTTGATGGTGGTGTCGTAGGACCACTGGGTCGGCGGCATGGCGTTGACGGCCAGTTGGCCGGCGCCCTGGTAAACCGAATCGATGATCTGCGGCTTGTTCACGGCCATGTCCAGCGCCTGACGCACGCGCAGGTCAGCCAGCGGGTTGGCCTCGTTGCTGCCCTTGACCTTGTCCATCACGTTGTAAGCGATGTAGCCCAGGTTGAAGCCGGCCTGATCTGGCATCTTCAGCGACTTGTCTTCTTTCAGCGCTTTCAGATCGGCCGGACGCGGGAACAGGGTGACCTGGCACTCGTTCTTCTTCAGCTTCTGGATACGCACCGACGGGTCGGTGGTGATGGCGAAGATCAGGTTGTCGATCTTCACGTCTTCAGGCTTCCAGTAATCCTTGTTGCCGGTGTAACGGATGTTCGAGTCTTTCTGGTAGCTCTTGAACACGAACGGGCCGGTGCCGATCGGCTTCTGGTTGATGTCGGCGGCTTTGCCATCCTTGAGCAGTTGGGCCGCGTATTCGGCGGACTGCACGGACGCGAAGCTCATGGCCATGTTCTGGATGAACGCGGCGTCGACTTCTTTCAGAGTGAACTTGACGGTGTGGTCGTCGACTTTATCGATCTTGGTGATGTTGGTGTCCATCCCCATGTCGGTGAAGTACGGGAATTCGGTCGGGTAGGCCTTACGGAACGGGTCGTCCTTGTTGATCATGCGGTTGAACGTAAACAGCACGTCGTCGGCGTTGAATTCACGAGTCGGCTTGAAATACGGGGTGGTGTGGAACTTGACGCCTTCACGCAGGTGGAAGGTGTAGGTCAGGCCATCATCGGAAATGTCCCACTTGGTCGCCAGGCCAGGAATCACGGCGGTGCCGCCGCGCTCGAACTGGGTCAGGCGGTTGAACATGGTTTCGGCTGAGGCGTCGAAGTCGGTTCCGGTGGTGTACTGGCCTGGATCAAAACCGGCCGGGCTCCCTTCGGAGCAGAACACCAGGTTAGTCGCAGCGGTGGCGAAAGGTGCGGAGGCTAACAAGCCTGCGCCGACTAGAAACGGAATGACCGCGTGTTTAAGCATGTTGGCCTCATGATTTGTTGTCATTTTTTAGTTGTGAGGTACGACCTCGTGAGTCGTGCCTGCGGATACTTATGCAGGCCCCATACCCAATGCAAGATCCAGAGCGGTCGGCGGCGTTAAACGGTGGCACGAACGTACCTTAATGTCGCATCCGTATAACTTTTGACGCATTTGACCGTTTGCGGGTGGTTTTTGCGGTGCATTTGGGGCACTGAAATGGTGCGCCGGTCTTGTTCTGTGCGCTTGGGTGGGGCTTGGTGTTACTTATTTATACCCTTGGGGATGGGCGGGGTTGAGGGGTTTTTGGGGTGGGCTTGGGTGGGGTGGATTGGGGCAGGGATTAGGGAGTTTTACTTGGTGCAACTGGGTGTTTCCGTTGGTGGCACCTTGGCGGCCTTTGGGCCGACCAGGGTGTTGGGGGTTTGGGTGTATATCCGTTTCTGCGGGTGTTGCTGATTACGGTTTCGCCCTTACGGCGAGTCACCTTTTTCAAACGCCAAAAAGGTAACCCAAAACGCTTGCTCCTGCGTTCGGCCCTCGCAGGCTCGGGTTCCTTCGCTCCGGGACTGATCCGGGCGCAGCGGCTACGGTTTGCTTCGCTGCACCTCCTTCCGCTGTGTTCGACTTCGTCGAACGGTCGCTGCGCTCCCACGCCCGGATCAATCCCTCCACTCAGCCTTCCGACGTCGCCGGTGGATCAAGATCAAGAGCAGGCGAGCTGACACTCGGCCTATTGAGTGGTGAAGAGCGGGTGTTCGGCGTTATCTTTGTTGTGGATTTGCCCCTCACCCCAGCCCTCTCCCGAGGAGAGGGGGCTGATTTGTGTGCTTTTCAAATCCTGAGTTCAACTCGGAATTTCACGTTGGCGTATCTCCCCCAAACACCTCGTTCAGTCCCCTCTCCCTCTGGGAGAGGGTTAGGGTGAGGGTTTGCTTTTTGGCTGTTTAAATTCGATGCGAAACAGCCAGAACCTTCCCACAAGGTTTTCAGGTTGTCCGTCGGACGTCCGCTCTCTAGGCTTGGGTCGTCGCTGGTTGTTCAGCGATCGGGTGTGAGAACCCGGAAAATTAGTGATTCAGTGCGCATGTCCGCATAATTGCCGCCAGCTCTTCAGTTGTCTGCAATAGCGATATGGCGACTGTGTGCGGGCAGACTTCGGTCTGGCCGGTTTTCCTATTTTTCCGGTTTCTCACCCCGCACATAGTTGCCACCCACTTCGCCGCGTGAGAAACGGCAGGTGATGGCGTTCATTTAGCAAAGTAGGGCTATTTAATGACCAAACCAGTCCCCGACCCACCCGAAGAAACCTCAACCCCCCTTGAAGCCGCGCTGCGCGCCGACGATCTCGCAAAAAACCGCGAAGCCATCAAGCGTGCCCTCGATTTCTATCTCTGCCCGCCCCCCGGCAAACCCCATCCACCCGGCACGATGTTTCAGATCCGGCCCGACATCGACACCGAAAGCCTGCTGGCTCACGCCTGTGAGTCCCTTGCTTCAGCCAATACGCTGGCCAGCGATTTCGCCGATCAGCTTGGTCGTCCGCAGCGCAATACGGCGCTGGCGATTCAGCAGATCATTATGCTGGCGGAGCTGGCGGTGAATCGGGCGCTGGATCGGGTTGATCCGCACGCTTGAGATCGCGTCATCGTTCTTCGCGAGCAGGCTCGCTCCCACATTCAAATGCGTTCAACCTGTGGGAGCGAGCCTGCTCGCGAAGCGGTGGATCATTCACTACAAAACCCGGACACAAAAAAACCGGCAACCATTTACTGATTGCCGGTCTTTCATTCAGCCAAGCTCAAATCACTGCATCAGCACTTCAATCGAGCCATCAGCGGTCATGCTGACCTGGCTGGTGCCGGCTTCAACTTCCGGGGTCACCGGCGCGGAATCCATGGCCGCGGCTTTCATCATCATCGGCGCGCGCAGGTACGGTTGTGGGTAACCGTTGCTGTTGAGGTTCAGGTTGACGATTTTGTAGCCCTTGCCGCCCAGTGCATCGGTGGCCAGTTGCGCGCGGGTCTTGAAGGCGGTGACGGCTTCTTTGAGCAACTGGTCTTCGCTGGCCTTGCGCGTTGGATCGGCGATGGCGAAGTCCATGCCACCCATTTTCAGCTCGGTCAGCAACTCGCCGGTGAGTTTGGACAGGGCGGCGAAGTCGGTGCTTTCCAGGCGCAGTTCGGCGCGTTCGCGCCAGCCGGTGATCTTCTGGCCTTTGGTGTCGTAGATCGGATAACTGTTGCGGCTGCCCGTGCGCAGGGTGATGTCTTTGACTTGTTTGGCCTGGGCGGTGGCCTTGTTCATGGTGGTGCTGATGGCGGCGGCGAGTTTGGCCGGGTCGGTGTTCTGCTCTTCGGTATAGAGCGTCACGATCATCTGGTCGCGGGCCACTTCCTGGCTGACTTCGGCGCGCAGGGAAATCTGGTTGTAGTGCAGCTCATCGGCGGCCAGCGCCGGAAGGCTGGCGACGCTGCCGACGGTCAGGGCGAGGAGGGCGGCGCTGCGGCGAAATGTGTGCATGAAGGCTCCTTGAGTGAGGCGCAGAGGGCGCTGCGTGAACCATCAGACTCTATAAAGCAGCTGCAAGTTGCAAGCTTCAAGCTGCAAGTAAAGGCAAGAGCAAGAACTGCGGCGCTTTTGATCTTGCTTGCCGCTTGAAGCTTGCAACTTGCAGCTGCCTTCCTTTCAAGCTTCAGCATCAAGCTGCAAGCTACATCAAAAGCGCCGCAGCTCTTGCCCTTGCTTTTGATCTTGCTTGCCGCTTGAAGCTTGCAACTTGCAGCTGCTCTCCTGTGGTCGTTTGCCGCACTTTCGCCTCTGAACCCCGCGCCTTGGTTATACTCCGTGCGATCCGCCTGGAGCGCTCATCAGGAGAGCTCATGCTCGCCCCCGTACAACTGACTTCCGCCACTCGCCAGAACCTCTGGCGGCTGACTTTCATCCGCACCCTGGTGCTCGCCGCGCAGGCCGGGTCCGTGGGCCTGGCCTACTGGCTGCAATTGTTGCCGTTGCCGTGGGTGCAATTGGCGATGACCCTGGGCTGTTCGATTCTGCTCTGCGTGTTCACTGCCGTGCGCCTGCGCACATCGTGGCCGGTGACCGAGCTTGAATACGCGCTGCAACTGGCCTGCGATCTGGTGATTCACAGTGCGCTGCTGTATTTCTCCGGCGGCTCGACCAACCCCTTCGTTTCTTATTATCTGGTGCCGCTGACCATCGCGGCGGTGACGCTGCCGTGGCGTTATTCGGTGATTCTGTCGGGCATCGCGCTGGCGCTGTACACGCTGATGCTGACGCGTTTCTATCCGCTGGAAACCCTGCCGGTCGCCCGTGAGAATCTGCAGATCTATGGCATGTGGCTAAGCTTTGCCCTGGCCGCTGCGGTGATCACCTTCTTCGCCGCGCGCATGGCTGAAGAGCTGCGCCGGCAGGAAGAATTGCGCGCGATTCGCCGCGAAGAAGGTCTGCGCGATCAACAGTTGCTCGCCGTTGCGACCCAGGCTGCCGGTGCGGCGCATGAGCTGGGTACGCCGCTGGCGACCATGAGCGTGTTGCTCAAGGAAATGCAGCAGGATCACCCCGATGCGTTGCTGCAGGACGATCTGAAAGTGCTGCAGGATCAGGTCAAGCTGTGCAAGGAAACCTTGCAGCAACTGGTCCGCGCCGCTGAGGCCAATCGGCGTCTGGCGGTGGAGATGCAGGACGTTACCGACTGGCTCGACGAGGCGTTGAACCGTTGGCACCTGATGCGCCCGGAGGCCAGTTACCGCTTCCAGCGTCTCGGCCAGGGGGCGGTGCCGCGCATGGCGCCGCCGCCGGATCTGACCCAGGCCTTGCTGAATCTGCTCAACAACGCCGCCGACGCCTGCCCGGAAAACCTCCAGGTGACGCTGGACTGGGACGCAGAGACTTTGACCATCAGCATTCGCGACCACGGCGCGGGTGTGCCGCTGGCCATCGCCGAGCAGATCGGCAAGCCGTTTTTTACCACCAAGGGCAAAGGTTTCGGCCTGGGCCTGTTTTTGAGCAAGGCCAGCGTGACACGCGCCGGCGGCTCAGTGAAACTCTATAGTCATGAGGAAGGCGGCACGCTCACCGAGCTGCGCCTGCCCCACGGCGCCCGAGGAGACCAACATGAGTGACGAAATTCAAGTCGAAGGCGAAGAACTGCCGCATCTGCTGCTGGTCGACGACGACGCGACCTTCACCCGCGTCATGGCCCGTGCCATGGCCCGCCGCGGCTTTCGCGTCAGCACTGCCGGTTCTGCGGAAGAAGGCCTGACCATCGCCCAGGCCGATCTGCCGGATTACGCCGCGCTGGACCTGAAAATGGACGGCGATTCCGGTCTGGTCCTGCTGCCCAAGCTGCTGGAACTCGATCCGGAAATGCGCGTGGTGATCCTCACCGGTTATTCGAGCATTGCCACGGCGGTGGAGGCGATCAAGCGTGGCGCCTGCAACTACCTGTGCAAACCAGCCGATGCCGACGACGTGCTGGCCGCGCTGCTGTCCGAGCATGCCGACCTCGACAGTCTGGTGCCGGAAAACCCGATGTCGGTCGACCGCCTGCAATGGGAGCACATCCAGCGCGTGCTCACCGAGCATGAAGGCAACATTTCCGCCACGGCCCGCGCGCTGGGCATGCACCGCCGCACCTTGCAGCGCAAATTGCAGAAGCGTCCGGTGCGTCGCTGAACCTGCGCTGAACGACTATCGCCAGCCCTCGCGATAAATCGCGCCGATCATCTATGATCGGCGCGTGTCCGTTCTTTCTACTATCGAGCCTTATCCATGAATCAGAACGCTGAATATTCCGCGGTCAACGATGCTGTGCGCGGGCAGTTTTTTCGCAAAGTCTGGGCGATGACCACGCCTTACTGGCGCAGCGAAGAGAAGGGCAAGGCCTGGACGTTGCTGATTGCCGTGATCGCGCTGACGCTGTTCAGCGTATGGATCGCGGTGTGGTTGAACAGTTGGTACAAGGATTTCTACAACGCCTTGCAGAAAAAGGATGAGGCGGCGTTCTGGCAGTTGATTCTGTACTTCTGCGGTATCGCCGCCGTGGCGATTCTCGCCGCGGTTTACCGGCAGTATCTGACGCAGATGCTGACCATCCGCTGGCGGGCGTGGCTGACCGAAAAACACTTCACCCGTTGGCTTGAACACAAGAATTACTACCAGCTGGAGCAGGGCGGTTATACCGATAACCCGGACCAGCGCATCTCCGAAGACCTCAATAAATTCACCGCGAACACCTTGGCCCTTGGCTTGGGGTTGATCCGCACGATCGTCAGTCTGGTGTCCTTTTCGATCATCCTGTGGGGCGTCTCCGGGAGCATCGAGGTGTTCGGTTTCACTATTCCCGGCTACATGTTCTGGTGTGCACTGGTCTATGCGGCGGTCGGCAGTTGGCTGACCCATCTGATCGGCAGACGCCTTATCGGCTTGAACAACAACCAGCAGCGTTTCGAAGCTGACCTGCGTTTTTCGATGGTGCGGGTTCGTGAAAATGCAGAAAGCATCGCCCTCTACAACGGCGAGCCGAATGAGAACCGCCGCTTGAGCAATCGTTTCGGCCTGGTCTGGCACAACTTCTGGGACATCATGCGGGTGTCCAAGCGTCTGACGTTTTTCACTTCGGGCTATGGACAGATCGCGATCATTTTCCCGTTCATTGTTGCGGCGCCACGGTATTTCAGCGGCAAGATCGAGCTGGGTGAGCTGATGCAAATCAACTCGGCGTTCGGCAATGTGCAAGAGAACTTCAGTTGGTTCATCAGTGCTTACCAGGATCTGGCCGAGTGGCGCGCCACTTGCGATCGTCTGCTGAGTTTCCGCAATGCCATGAGCAACAACGAAGAGCGGGTGCCCGCTATCAATGTGCAGAACCAGGGCAGTGAGTTGCAGGTGCACAACCTCGGCCTCGATCTGGCCGATGGTCGTCACCTGCTGACCAACGCCGGCATGACTGTTGAACCGGGCGAGCGAGTGATGCTCAGCGGCCGTTCCGGCAGCGGCAAGTCCACGTTGTTGCGGGCGATGGGGCATTTGTGGCCGGCGGGGCACGGCAATATTCGTTTGCCGGCGGCGCGTTATCTGTTCCTGCCGCAGAAGCCTTATCTGCCGATCGGCACATTGCGTGAAGCGTTGAGTTATCCACAACCGGGCGACACTTACACGCCGGAGCGTTATGCACAGGTGCTGGAAACCTGTCGTCTGCCGCACTTGGTTGGGCGGCTGGATGAAGCCAATCATTGGCAGCGCATGCTCTCGCCGGGTGAACAGCAACGCCTGGCCTTCGCCCGCGCGCTCCTTTATGCACCGCAATGGTTGTACATGGACGAAGCCACTTCGGCGATGGATGAAGAAGACGAGGCGACCTTGTATCAGGCGTTGATCGACGAGATTCCGGGGTTGAGCATTGTCAGCGTCGGTCACCGAAGCAGTTTGAAACGATTCCATCCACGGCATGTGCGGATCGACAGCGGTCGTCTGGTCGAACAGGCCATAACTGTCTGAACACTCACCTGTGGGAGCGAGCCTGCTCGCGAAGGGGCCATATCGGTCGACGAATCTGTCGTCTGAACCACCGCTTTCGCGAGCAGGCTCGCTCCCACAGTGGGGTAATGTGATCTGCCCGGTGATCGTACAACCCGCTTGAGCTATGATGGCGCCAAGCCGAACTTTCGAGACAAGATGCAGACCATGGAAAAGCTGATCGACACCCCGCGCCTCCCCCGCAAGCGCCGCAGCCTCGCCCAGGAATTGGTGACGGTGTTGAGCGAGCAGATCCGCGATGGCCTGCTCAAGCGTGGCGACAAGTTGCCCACCGAGTCCGCGATCATGGAAGCCCATGGCGTCAGCCGCACCGTGGTGCGCGAGGCGATTTCCCGTCTGCAGGCCGCCGGCCAGGTGGAGACCCGCCACGGCATCGGCACGTTCGTCCTCGACACGCCAAGCCCGAGCGGTTTCCGTATCGATCCGGCCACCGTGGTCACCCTGCGTGACGTGCTGGCGATTCTCGAATTGCGCATCAGCCTCGAAGTCGAATCCGCCGGCCTCGCCGCGCAACGCCGCAGCCCCGAACAACTGGCAACCATGCGCGCCGCCCTCGACGCTCTGAACGAAAGCGCCTCGCATGCCAGCGATGCGGTGTCGTCGGACTTCGCTTTCCACCTGGAAATCGCCCTGTCCACCGGCAACCGCTACTTCACCGACATCATGACGCACCTGGGCACCAGCATCATTCCACGTACGCGGCTAAACTCGGCGCGTTTGGCTCATGATGACCAGCAGCACTACATGGGCCGCCTGAGCCGCGAGCACGAAGAAATCTACGACGCGATTGCCCGCCAGGATTCCGATGCCGCGCGTGCGGCGATGCGTCTGCACCTGACGAACAGCCGCGAAAGACTGCGCCAGGCCCATGAAGAGGCGCAGGCGCAGGGGTGATGTTGTCAGAGTTCGAGATAAACCTTCTGCTCTTCAGACTGTGCAGTATTACCAGATGATCTCTGCACGCTATAGCTCAATGTAGCGATGGCACCCGGCTCAAATTTTTCTGCAAAGATTTTTTTCGCAATAACGAATACAAATGAGGCGTCGGTGGGTGATTTTACTTCGAGCTCCTGCTTATCTTGGTTCCCTGTGGAAGTGCTCACCTCGAAGATCACCTTGTCTCCCTCCATAACATTTGGGTACGACTCGACGCTGCCGTGAGCAGGGTCAACCAAATTATGGATGTAAAGCGTGAGTTTCCCGTCATGCACGGTGGCTTCGAGAAGTTGAGGCGGGGCGAGGTTTGTTGGGTTTGCAGTCATGATTGAAATTCCTTTTATACCTAATCAAACCTTTTAATTCCGTAGTAATGACGCGCTACGATAGGAGCCGGTTCGCTATCCCCTGCGGTCATTAGCTCAGTTAGGCCCTTTCTTGCGCACCTGTTAGAAATACCAGTCCCGACCAACGGTCGTCACGCAAAGCGGCTGCGCCTGGAAACGTGAAATGGTGATGAGAAACGCCGTGTTCACGCCTCGATCCGCAACCTCAACCCCTGCGAATACGGCTCCATACTCGACTCATCCCGAAACTTGTAGCGCAGTTCCACCTCGCGATTCAGGTACGGTTGCAATGCTTCTTTCGGCAGCTGCACCTCGATGTCGAAGAGCTTTTCCATTTCATCCTCGGCGTCACCCCAGGCGCCAGTGTCCACTTCATCACCTTCCCATTCAGGTTCTTCTCCATCGCTGCCGAGAATCGCGTAGACGCTCCAGTTCGCTGCGAAATCGCTGGAGTCCGGGACGTGCACGGTGAGGATGTCCGGCAATTGCGAGAGCTGAAGCGTGACGCAGTCGTCCTGTGCGGGGGCGATGTGGGTGAGGGTAGGGGCAGCAAAGTGCATCGACATAACGGCTTCCTTTGAGTGGTTCGCCACGATCCTTCGTGGCAGTCGACGTACTTTACGAGCCGCTGGTCCCCTCAGAATTAAACGAATCCAGACCGGATATTTCAGCCATCGAAGACGTCAAGCACGCGCCTCGTAGCCATTTCGTTAAGCGCGAAAGCCAATCTTGTCCGACAAAAAAGCGCTGCCAACGATGAAATGCAGTTGACGGTTATTTTTTAAGTTGTACGATGACCTACAACTTCGGCGAAGGCTGAACGGTCCACTCACAATAAAACGTTGCTACCAGGGTGTTCGAATAATGAATCCACAAGAACTGAAGTCCATCCTCTCTGCCGGCCTGCTGTCTTTCCCGGTGACCGATTTCAACGCGCAGGGCGATTTCAACCGCGCGGGCTACATCAAACGCCTGGAATGGCTGGCTCCGTATGGCGCTTCGGCTCTGTTCGCCGCCGGCGGCACCGGTGAGTTCTTCTCCCTGGCCGCCAGCGAGTATTCGGAAATCATCAAGACTGCCGTCGACACCTGCGCAACCAGCGTGCCGATCCTCGCTGGCGTCGGTGGTTCGACCCGCCAGGCCATCGAATACGCTCAGGAAGCCGAGCGTCTGGGCGCCAAGGGCCTGTTGCTGCTGCCGCACTACCTGACTGAAGCGAGCCAGGACGGCGTTGCCGCTCACGTTGAAGCCGTGTGTAAATCGGTCAACATCGGCGTGGTCGTCTACAACCGCAACGTTTGCCGCCTCAACGCGCCGCTGCTGGAACGTCTGGCCGAGCGCTGCCCGAACCTGATCGGCTACAAGGATGGCCTGGGCGATATCGAGTTGATGGTGTCGATCCGTCGCCGCCTCGGTGATCGCTTCAGCTACCTCGGTGGTCTGCCGACCGCTGAAGTCTATGCCGCTGCCTACAAGGCATTGGGCGTGCCGGTCTACTCCTCGGCGGTGTTCAACTTCATCCCGAAAACCGCGATGGACTTCTACCACGCGATCGCTCGCGAAGATCACGCCACCGTCGGCAAGATCATCGACGACTTCTTCCTGCCGTACCTGGACATCCGCAACCGCAAGGCCGGTTATGCCGTGAGCATCGTCAAGGCAGGTGCAAAAATCGCCGGCTATGACGCAGGTCCGGTGCGTGCGCCGCTGACCGACCTGACCGGCGAAGAGTACGAAATGCTCGCCGCGCTGATCGACAAGCAAGGCGCGCAATAAACGAGAAAAGCGAGGCCGCTGAGCAATCAGCGGCTTTTTGCGTGAAGGCTTTTAGAGTTGAGGGCTGCCCTGTGACAACTGCAAAACGCTACGACAACTACATCAATGGCGAATGGGTCGCCGGTGCCGATTACTCGGCCAACATCAACCCGTCCGAACTCAGCGACACCATCGGCGACTACGCCAAGGCTGACCTGACCCAGGTCAACGCCGCCATCGACGCTGCTCGCGCTGCGTTCCCGGCGTACTCCACTTCGGGCATTCAGGCCCGTCACGATTCGCTGGATAAAGTCGGCAGCGAGATCCTCGCCCGTCGCGAAGAGCTCGGCACCCTGCTGGCCCGTGAAGAGGGCAAGACCCTGCCGGAAGCGATCGGTGAAGTGACCCGCGCCGGCAACATTTTCAAGTTCTTCGCCGGTGAATGCCTGCGCCTGTCCGGTGACTATGTGCCGTCGGTACGCCCGGGCGTCAACGTCGAAGTCACTCGCGAAGCGCTGGGCGTGGTCGGTCTGATCACCCCGTGGAACTTCCCGATCGCCATTCCTGCGTGGAAGATTGCTCCGGCCCTCGCCTACGGCAACTGCGTCGTGCTCAAGCCTGCCGATCTGGTGCCGGGCTGCGCCTGGGCGCTGGCGGAAATCATTTCCCGCGCGGGCTTCCCGGCCGGTGTGTTCAACCTGGTAATGGGCAGCGGTCGCGTGGTTGGCGAGGCGTTGGTCAACAGCCCGAAAGTCGACGGCATCAGCTTCACCGGTTCGGTGGGCGTGGGTCGTCAGATCGCGGTCAACTGCGTTTCGCGCCAGGCCAAGGTGCAGCTGGAAATGGGCGGCAAGAACCCGCAGATCATTCTCGACGACGCCGACCTCAAGCAAGCGGTCGAGCTGTCGGTGCAGAGCGCGTTCTACTCCACCGGCCAGCGCTGCACAGCGTCGAGCCGTCTGATCGTCACCGCTGGCATCCACGACAAGTTCGTTGAAGCGATGGCCGAGCGCATGAAGTCGATCAAGGTCGGCCACGCGCTGAAGGCCGGCACCGACATCGGTCCGGTGGTTTCCCAGGCGCAGCTTGAGCAGGACATGAAGTACATCGACATCGGCCAGTCCGAAGGTGCACGTCTGGTCAGCGGCGGCGGTGTGGTGACTTGCGACACCGAGGGCTACTTCCTCGCGCCAACCCTGTTTGCCGACAGCGAAGCGTCGATGCGCATCAGCCGCGAAGAGATCTTCGGCCCGGTGGCCAACATTGTTCGTGTGGCCGATTACGAAGCCGCGCTGGCAATGGCCAACGACACCGAATTCGGCTTGTCGGCCGGCATCGCCACCACCTCGCTGAAGTACGCCAACCACTTCAAGCGCCACTCCCAGGCCGGGATGGTGATGGTCAATCTGCCGACCGCCGGTGTGGATTACCACGTACCGTTCGGCGGGCGTAAAGGCTCGTCCTACGGCTCCCGTGAGCAGGGCCGCTATGCACAAGAGTTCTACACCGTGGTGAAAACCGCCTACGTAGGCTCCTGATACCCGCAATACCCCTGTAGGAGCTGCCGAAGGCTGCGATCTTTTGATCCTGTTTTTAAGATCAGGATCAAAAGATCGTCCGATCGCGGCCCGAGCCTTCGGCAGCTCCTACAGGGAATAGATGCAAGACCAAAGAAGCTTCACCCCGCATAAAAATAATCAGTGGGAGTACATCTGCATGCAATCCTCCAAGCCGACTCACGTCCGCTATTTGATCCTGCTCATGCTGTTTCTGGTGACCACGATCAACTACGCCGACCGTGCCACGATCGCCATTGCCGGTTCCAGCCTGCAAAAGGATCTGGGCATTGACGCCGTTACCCTCGGCTACATCTTCTCCGCATTCGGTTGGGCCTACGTCGCCGGGCAAATTCCCGGTGGCTGGCTGCTCGATCGCTTCGGCTCGAAAAAAGTCTATGCCCTGAGCATTTTCACCTGGTCGCTGTTCACCGTGCTGCAAGGCTTTGTCGGTGAATTCGGCATGTCCACGGCAGTGGTTGCGCTGTTCATGTTGCGCTTTCTGGTGGGCCTGGCCGAAGCGCCATCGTTCCCCGGCAACGCTCGCATCGTGGCGGCGTGGTTCCCGACCGCTGAACGCGGCACCGCTTCGGCGATCTTCAACTCGGCGCAGTACTTTGCCACCGTGTTGTTCGCGCCGCTGATGGGCTGGATCGTCTACAGCTTCGGCTGGGAGCACGTGTTCATCGTCATGGGCATTCTCGGCATCATCTTCTCGCTGGTGTGGCTGAAAGTCATCTACAGCCCGCGCGAGCACCCACGGGTCAACGAGGCCGAGTTCAAGCACATCGCTGACAACGGCGGCATGGTCGACATGGATCAGAAGGGCAAGAAGTCCGACGGTCCGAAGTGGGATTACATCCGTCAGCTGCTGACCAACCGCATGATGCTCGGCGTGTATCTGGGCCAGTACTGCATCAACGGCATCACCTATTTCTTCCTGACCTGGTTCCCGGTGTATCTGGTGCAAGAGCGTGGCATGACCATTCTCAAGGCCGGTTTCATCGCTTCGTTGCCGGCGATCTGCGGCTTTATCGGCGGCGTGCTTGGCGGGGTGATTTCCGACTACCTGCTGCGCAAGGGCCACTCGCTGACCTTCGCCCGCAAGGCGCCGATCATCGCCGGCCTGCTGGTGTCGAGCAGCATCGTCGCGTGCAACTATGTTGAAGTGGAATGGATGGTCGTGGGCTTCATGGCTCTGGCATTCTTCGGCAAAGGCGTTGGCGCACTGGGCTGGGCGGTGGTCTCCGACACTTCGCCGAAACAGATCGCCGGTCTGAGCGGTGGCCTGTTCAACACCTTTGGCAACATCGCTTCGATCACCACGCCGATCGTCATTGGCTACATCATCAGCTCCACCGGTTCGTTCAAGTGGGCGCTGGTGTTTGTCGGCGCCAACGCACTGGTCGCGGTGTTCAGCTATCTGGTGATCGTCGGCCCGATCAAGCGTGTGGTCTTGAAAGAGCCGCCAGCCAAGGGCGGCAATGAAGTCACCGGTAACTTGTCTCAAGCGCATTCCTGAGGAGCGGCGTCATGCAGTTGATTGAACATTCCGACTCGCCGCGCTACATCCGCCTGCACGAGCGGGACAACGTTGTAGTGGTGGTCAACGATCAGGGCGTACCGGCCGGTACCGAGTTTGCCGACGGCCTGGTCACCTTGGATTTCGTACCGCAGAGCCACAAGGTCACCCTGGAGGATATTCCCGAAGGCGGCCCGGTGATTCGTTACGGGCAGATCATTGGCTACGCCTTGCAGCCGATTCGCCGTGGCAGTTGGGTCAAGGAAGATCAACTGCGCATGCCCACCGCGCCACCGCTGGACAGCTTGCCGCTGTCCACCGAGGTGCCGGATGCGCAGGCACCGCTGGAAGGCTTCACGTTCGAGGGCTATCGCAACGCCGACGGCACCGTTGGCACGCGCAACATTCTCGGCATCACTACGACCGTGCAGTGCGTCACCGGTGTGCTCGATCACGCGGTCAAGCGCATCAAGGAAGAGCTACTGCCGAAGTACCCGCACGTCGATGACGTGGTGGCGCTGACCCACAGCTATGGCTGCGGTGTGGCGATCACCGCCACCGACGCCTATATCCCGATTCGTACCGTGCGCAATCTTGCGCGCAACCCGAACCTGGGTGGCGAGGCGCTGGTGATCGGTCTGGGCTGCGAGAAATTGCAGGCCGGGCAGGTGATGCACGAGGACGATGCCTCGGTGGATCTCAGCGATCCGTGGCTGTACCGCTTGCAGGATTCCAGTCACGGTTTTACCGAAATGATCGAACAGATCATGGAACTGGCCGAAGTGCGTTTGAAGAAACTCGACCAGCGCCGCCGCGAAACCGTGCCGGCCTCCGAGCTGATTCTCGGTATGCAGTGCGGCGGCAGCGACGCGTTCTCCGGCATCACCGCCAACCCGGCGCTGGGTTATGCCTCGGACTTGCTGTTGCGTGCGGGGGCGACGGTGATGTTTTCCGAAGTCACCGAAGTGCGCGATGCGATCTATCTGCTGACGTCGCGGGCGCAAACGCAAACCGTCGCCGAAGAGCTGGTGCGCGAGATGGACTGGTACGACCGTTACCTGGCCAAGGGCGAAGCCGATCGCAGCGCCAACACCACGCCGGGTAACAAGAAGGGCGGGTTGTCGAACATTGTCGAGAAGTCCCTGGGCTCGATCGTCAAGTCCGGCAGCAGCGCGATCAACGGCGTGCTTGGCCCGGGCGAGCGTTTCAAGCACAAGGGCCTGATTTTCTGCGCGACGCCGGCCAGCGACTTTGTTTGCGGGACGCTGCAACTGGCGGCGGGGATGAACCTGCACGTGTTCACCACCGGTCGCGGCACGCCTTATGGGTTGGCCATGGCGCCAGTGGTCAAGGTGTCGACGCGGACCGAACTGGCGCAGCGCTGGCCAGATCTGATCGACATTGATGCCGGGCGTATCGCTACCGGACGCGCGACCATCGAAGAGCTGGGTTGGGAGTTGTTCCACTATTACCTGGATGTTGCCAGTGGCAAGCAACAGACCTGGGCGGAGAAGCACAAGCTGCATAACGACATCACCCTGTTCAACCCGGCGCCGATTACCTGATCGTTTCATGGAAGATCAAAAGCCCCTCACCCCAGCCCTCTCCCGGAGGGAGAGGGGGCCGACCGAGTTGTTTTGCGCTATACATCGACCTGACAAATCGGGTCGATTATGGATTCGACGATGTCATTTCAGGCCGGTGGATTGTTTAAATATCCCCCGATCGGTTCCCTCTCCAGGAGGGAGAGGGGGCCGACCGAGTTGTTCTGCGCTATACATCGACCTGACGAATCGGGTCGATTATGGATTCGACGATGTCATTTCAGGTCGGTGGATTGTTTAAATATCCCCCGATCGGTTCCCTCTCCCTTTGGGAGAGGGCTAGGGTGAGGGGCTTTTGCTTTATCATTGCCCCCCTGACTAAGCTCACCCAAGGCTCCCCGGCATGCTGGCAATCTTTCTTGAAACCCTGAACATCACCGCGCCGGTGTTTGCCATGCTGTTTCTCGGTGTGCTGCTCAAGCGCATCGACTGGATCAACGACAACTTCATCCACACCGCCTCGTCGCTGGTGTTCAACGTGACCATGCCGGCGCTGCTGTTCCTCGGCATTCTCCACGCTGACCTGCACGCCGCGCTGCAACCCTCGCTGCTCATCTACTTTTCCCTCGCGACCCTGGTGAGTTTCGCCGTGGCCTGGGGCTGGGCGATTTTCAAATGTCCGCGGGAAGATCGCGGCATCTACACCCAGGGCGCGTTTCGTGGCAACAACGGCGTGATCGGCCTTGCACTCGCCGCGAGCATGTACGGCGATTACGGCATTTCCCTCGGGGCAATTCTCGCGGCGCTGGTGATCCTGTTCTACAACACGCTCTCCACCATCGTGCTGGCGGTGTACAGCCCGGTGATCAAGTCCGATCCGTGGAGCATCTGCAAAAGCGTGTTCAGCAACCCGCTGATCATCAGCGTGATTTCGGCGGCGCCGTTCGCTTATTTCAAGATCGGTTTGCCGGGCTGGCTGGAAACCTCCGGCCAGTATCTGGCGCAGACCACTTTGCCGCTGGCGCTGATCTGTATCGGCGGCACGCTGTCGCTGGCGGCGTTGCGCAAGAGCGGCAAGATGGCGCTCAGTTCCAGTCTGGTGAAGATGGTCGGTCTGCCGTTACTGGCAACCGTGGGCGCGTGGCTGTGGGGCTTTCGCGGGGCGGAACTGGGGATTCTTTTTCTGTACTTCGGCAGCCCGACGGCAGCGGCGAGTTTCGTCATGGCCCGGGCAGCGCAGGGCAATCATGAGCTGGCAGCGGCGATCATCGTGATGACCACCTTGATGGCGGCGATTACCACCAATGTCGGGATCTTTGTGTTGCAGTGGGGTGGGTGGATCTGAGCAAGGATTCGCATTGTCTGCCAGGGCCTCTTCGCGAGCAGGCTCGCTCCCACAGGGAAGCGCATTGCAAATGTGGGAGCGAGCCTGCTCGCGAAGGCGGTCACTGCGGTTTCTGGTAGGTATCGATCACTTCCTGCGCCGCGCGAAACGCATCGATCGCCGCCGGTACGCCGGCATACACCGCGCAATGCAGCAGCGCCTCGCGAATCTCTTCCACCGTGCAGCCGTTGTTCAGCGCACCGCGCACATGGCCTTTCAACTCCTGCGGGCACTTCAACGCGGTCAGCGCGGCGAGGGTGATCAGGCTGCGGGTTTTCAGCGGCAGCCCCTCACGATTCCACACCCCACCCCAGGCGTGTTCATTGACGAAATCCTGCAACGGCTGGGTGAACTCGGTGGCGTTGCCCAGGGCGCGATCAACGAACGCATCGCCCATGACCTGACGACGGATTTCAACCCCGGACTGCTTCGACTCGCTCATGGCACATCTCTCTTGTGGTGTTGGCGACGCCAGGCGCGGATCGACGTGAACAGCAGAAACGTCAGCAGCGCCGGCAGGACATAAAACAGCATCAAGCGCTCGAGTTTGCCGGCCAGCGGCATGCCGGTGGTGAACGACACCACATGCAGCCCGTAGACCAGATACAAACCGAGCAGCAGCAAGCCTTCGGCCCGGGTAACGCGGTAGCCCGAGTAAAACACTGGCAGACACAGCGCCGCGACGCCGAGCATCACCGGCAAGTCGAAATCCAGCGCATTCGGGGAAACGGAAAGCGGCGTCGGTGCGAGCAGCGCGGTCAGCCCCAGCACCCCGAGCAGGTTGAACAGGTTGGCGCCGATCACGTTGCCCACGGCAATGTCGCGCTGCCCGCGCAACGCAGCGATCAGCGAAGTCGCCAGCTCCGGCAGCGAAGTGCCGACCGCGACCACGGTCAGACCGATGACCCGTTCGGACAGGCCAAGGTCGGTGGCCACGACCACGGCGGCGCCGAGCAGCAAACGCCCGGCGAACACCAGCATGGCCAGGCCAGCGAGAATCATCAGCACACTGATCAGCCAGGATTGCTGCGTATCCTTCGGGCGTTCGGTATGGGGGCGGGTCGAGTGTCGCGACTGGCGGAACAACAAGCCAAGGTACAGCGCCAACGCCCCGAGCAGCAGGACGCCGTCGAAACGCCCGAGATCTTTATTCCAAGCGAGGATGAATACCAGCAGGCTGGCGCCGATCATCAGCGGGATATCCAGGCGCACCAGTTGCCGCGACACGCGCAGGGGGATGATCAATGCCGAGAGGCCAAGGGTTACGAGGATGTTGAAAATGCCGCTGCCGACCACGCTGCCGACGGCGATGTCCGGGTTGTCGGTCAACGCCGCTTGCAGGCTCACGGTCATCTGCGGCGCGCTGCTGCCGAGAGCGACGATGGTCAGGCCGATGATCAACGGACGCACGTGCAGGCGCTCGGCCAGGCGCACGGCGGCGCGCACCATCAGCTCGGCGCCGATGAGCAAAAGAACCAGGCCGCTGAGCAATTCGATGACGTTGATCAGCGGCAGATCGGCTAGTCCGAAAATGGTCGGCGCTCCATCAGTCCAGGGCCTGCACGCGAACCCGTGCGGTGCCGCTGCGCAGCATGCCGATTTCATCGGCGGCCTCGCGCGACAGATCGATCAGCCGGCCACGGGTGTGCGGGCCGCGGTCATTGATGCGGACCACGACTGATTCATCATTTTTCAGGTTGGTGACCTTCACCCGCGTGCCGAACGGCAACTGGCGGTGGGCGGCGGTCAGGGAATGCTGGTTGAACGCTTCGCCGCTGGCGGTGCGTTTACCGTGATGTTTGGCTCCATAGTAGGAGGCGACGCCGGTCTGGTCGTAACCGTGCGGGTCGATGGTGTCGGTACTGGCGCAACCGGCCAGCAGAGAGAGCAGGGCGCTGCTCAGCAACAGACGCTTCATTCAAGGTTTCCCGAATACAAATGTGGGACTGATCTTCTGCCACAGAAGATCAATCCCACAGGGGATGGAGCCAGGCTTTGCATCCGGCTCCATTGGTGGTCAGCCTTCGAGCTTGCTTTTCAGCAGTTCGTTCACCTGCTGCGGGTTGGCCTTGCCTTTCGAGGCTTTCATGGCCTGGCCGACGAAGAAGCCGAACATCTTGCCGCGTTTGGCTTCGTCTGCCGCGCGGTACTGTTCGACCTGTTCGGCGTTGGCCGCGAGCATTTCGTCGAGCACAGCCGAGATCGCGCCGGTGTCGGTGACTTGCTTGAGGCCGCGCTTCTCGATGATCTCGTCAGCACTGCCTTCGCCGTTGGCCATCGCTTCGAACACCACCTTGGCGATCTTGCCGGAGATGGTGTTGTCCTTGATGCGCTGCAGCATGCCGCCCAGTTGCTCGGCGGAGACTGGCGAGTCTTCGATGTCCAGGCCCTGCTTGTTGAGCAGGCTGCCCAACTCGACCATCACCCAGTTCGCCGCCAGTTTCGCGTCGCCACCGATGGCCGCGACTTTCTCGAAGTAGTCCGCCTGTTCACGGCTGGTGGCCAGCACGTTGGCGTCGTAGGCCGACAGACCGAACTGGCTCTGGAAGCGTTCGCGCTTTTGCGGTGGCAGTTCCGGCAGGGTGGCACGCACTTCACCGAGGAACGACTCTTCGATGACCACCGGCAGCAGGTCCGGATCGGGGAAGTAACGGTAGTCGTTGGCTTCCTCTTTCGAACGCATCGGACGGGTCTCGTCCTTGTTCGGATCGTACAGACGGGTCTGCTGGATGACTTTGCCGCCGTCTTCGATCAGCTCGATCTGGCGCTGGATTTCCGAGTTGATCGCTTTCTCGATGAAGCGGAACGAGTTGACGTTCTTGATCTCGCAGCGAGTGCCGAACTCGACCTGGCCTTTCGGGCGCACCGAGACGTTGCAGTCGCAACGCAGCGAGCCTTCGGCCATGTTGCCGTCGCAGATACCCAGGTAGCGCACCAGCGCGTGGATGGCCTTGACGTAAGCCACGGCTTCCTTGGCGCTGCGCATGTCCGGCTCGGACACGATTTCCAGCAGCGGCGTGCCGGCACGGTTCAGGTCGATGCCGGTGGCACCGTTGAATTCTTCGTGCAGGCTCTTGCCGGCGTCTTCTTCCAGGTGCGCGCGGGTGATGCCGACGCGTTTGACCGTGCCATCCTCGAGGGCGATGTCCAGGTGGCCCTTGCCAACAATCGGCAATTCCATCTGGCTGATCTGATAGCCCTTCGGCAGATCCGGGTAGAAGTAGTTCTTGCGGGCGAACACGTTGTGCTGGCCGATCTCGGCGTCAATCGCCAGACCGAACATCACCGCCATGCGCACCGCTTCCTGGTTGAGCACCGGCAGCACGCCGGGCATGCCCAGGTCGATCAGGCTGGCCTGGGTGTTCGGCTCGGAACCGAAGGTGGTGGAACTACCGGAAAAGATTTTCGACCGGGTGGTGAGCTGAGTGTGAATCTCCAGCCCGATCACGACTTCCCATTGCATGTGTGTCTCCTCAGAAGCCGGTTGGGGTGCGGGTGTGCCAGTCAGTGTTGAGCTGATACTGGTGGGCAACGTTCAACAGGCGGCCTTCCTGGAAATACGGCGCGAGCAACTGCACGCCCACCGGCAGACCGTCGACAAAACCGGCCGGCATCGACAGGCCCGGCAGGCCGGCGAGGTTGGCGGTGATGGTGTAGACGTCTTCCAGATAGGCAGCGACCGGGTCGCTGTTCTTCGCGCCGAGTTTCCACGCCGGGTTTGGCGTGGTCGGGCCGAGGATGATGTCGACTTCATTGAACGCAGCCATGAAATCGTTCTTCACCAGACGACGGATCTTCTGCGCTTTCAGGTAGTAGGCATCGTAGTAACCGGCGGACAGCGCGTAGGCACCGACCATGATCCGGCGCTGCACTTCCGCGCCGAAGCCTTCGCCACGGGAACGCTTGTACAGATCGATGAGGTTTTCCGGGTTCTCGCAGCGATGGCCGAAACGCACGCCGTCGAAACGCGACAGGTTCGAGGAGGCCTCTGCCGGGGCGATCACGTAATAAGCCGGGATCGCGTGCTGCATGTTCGGCAGGCTGATTTCCTTGATCACCGCACCGAGCTTCTGCAACTGCTGGATGCTGTTCTGGATCAGCTCGGCAATGCGCGGGTCGAGACCGGCGCTGAAGTATTCCTTCGGCACGCCGATGCGCAGCCCTTGCAGCGACTCGCCGAGGCTGGCGGAGTAATCCGGAACCGGCTCATCGATGCTGGTGGAATCGTTCGGGTCGAAGCCGGCCATGCCTTGCAGCAGGATCGCGCAGTCTTCGGCCGTGCGCGCCAACGGGCCGCCCTGATCGAGGCTGGAAGCGTAGGCAATCATGCCCCAGCGCGAAACGCGACCGTAGGTCGGCTTCAGGCCGGTGAGGTTGGTGAACGCCGCCGGCTGACGGATCGAACCGCCGGTGTCGGTGGCCGTGGCCGCTGGCAACAAACGAGCAGCAACCGCCGCCGCCGAGCCGCCGGACGAACCGCCCGGCACGTGTTCCAGATTCCACGGGTTTTTCACTGCGCCGTACCAGCTCGACTCGTTGGCCGAACCCATGGCGAATTCGTCCATGTTGGTCTTGCCCAGGGTCACGGCGCCGGCAGCGGCCAGTTTCGCGACTACGGTGGCGTCGTAGGGAGCCTTGAAGTTGTCGAGCATCCTCGAGCCGCAACTGGTGCGGATGCCTTGGGTGCAGAACAGATCCTTGTGGGCGATCGGCGCGCCGAGCAGGGCGCCGCTCTCACCATTGGCCCGGCGTGCATCGGCGGCTTTCGCCTGCTCGATGGCCAGATCCTCGGTGAGGCTGATGAAACTGTTGAGCTGCGGGTCGAGCTGGGTAATACGCGCCAGCAGGACTTTGGTCAGCTCTTCGGAAGAAAACTTTTTATCGGCGAGACCGCGGGCGATCTCGGCCAGAGTCATTTGATGCATTGCAGGCTCTTTCCCTTTAGTCGATGACTTTCGGAACCAGATACAGGCCGTTTTCGACCGCTGGTGCGATGGACTGGTAGGCCTCGCGATTATTCGTCTCGGTCACCACGTCGGCGCGCAGGCGCTGACTGGCTTCCAGGGGGTGGGCCAGCGGCTCGATACCGTCGGTATCAACGGCCTGCATTTCGTCGACCAGCCCGAGAATGCTGTTGAGGGCGGAAGTAATGTGCGGAAGATCGGCATCGTTGAGGCCAAGGCAGGCCAGGTGCGCGATTTTTTCCACGTCGGAGCGTTCTAGCGCCATCGGGATTCTCCAGTGGAAAACAGAACGGACGGCGTCCGTGTGTTAGATTGTCGGAACACTACCGCACTTCTACGGTCATAAGGCCGCGATTGTGGGGCTTGGTGCACAGAAAAGCGGCCAATTTAACATATTGGCGCCTTGCCCAAAATCCCTGTCGTTGTTAGAGTTTGCCGCACTTTTTTACCCACGCGTTGCCTAGGGTCCCTTTCCCATGTTCAAGAAACTGCGTGGCATGTTTTCCAGCGATCTTTCCATTGACCTGGGCACTGCCAACACCCTTATTTACGTGCGCGAGCGCGGTATCGTCCTGAATGAGCCATCGGTTGTGGCCATTCGGACACACGGTAACCAGAAAAGTGTCGTCGCTGTCGGCACCGAGGCCAAGCGCATGCTCGGCCGTACGCCGGGCAACATTGCCGCCATTCGTCCGATGAAGGACGGCGTGATCGCCGACTTCAGCGTCTGCGAAAAGATGCTGCAGTACTTTATCAACAAGGTTCACGAAAACAGTTTCCTGCAGCCCAGCCCTCGTGTGCTGATCTGCGTTCCATGCAAGTCCACCCAGGTTGAGCGTCGCGCCATCCGTGAATCGGCCCTTGGCGCCGGTGCCCGTGAAGTGTTTCTGATCGAAGAGCCGATGGCTGCTGCGATCGGTGCCGGCCTGCCGGTTGAAGAAGCGCGCGGTTCGATGGTTGTGGACATCGGCGGTGGTACCACTGAAATCGCCCTGATCTCCCTCAACGGTGTGGTCTACGCCGAATCCGTACGTGTCGGCGGCGACCGTTTCGACGAAGCGATCATCACCTACGTGCGCCGCAACTACGGCAGCCTGATCGGTGAATCCACCGCCGAGCGCATCAAGCAGGAAATCGGTACTGCCTACCCGGGCGGCGAAGTGCGCGAAGTCGATGTTCGCGGTCGCAACTTGGCCGAAGGCGTTCCACGCGCATTCACCCTGAACTCCAACGAAGTGCTCGAGGCTCTGCAAGAGTCGCTGGCCACCATCGTTCAGGCGGTGAAAAGCGCGCTGGAGCAATCGCCGCCGGAACTGGCTTCCGACATCGCCGAGCGTGGCCTGGTGCTGACTGGTGGTGGCGCGCTGCTGCGTGACCTCGACAAGTTGCTGGCCCAGGAAACCGGTCTGCCGGTGATCGTTGCCGAAGACCCGCTGACCTGTGTCGCTCGCGGCGGGGGCCGTGCGCTGGAAATGATGGATAAGCACACCATGGATCTGCTTTCGAGCGAATAAGCTTCGAATGCAATACGTGGGTGAACGCACAGGCAGCACTTTGCAGTGCTGCCTGTTGGCGTTTATCTTCTGTCAGTCTTCATCCAGGCCGGTTTGATGCCGTATGAATAAACAGAACATTTGCCTGGGAGGAGCGGCTTATTAAACCGCTTTTCACCAAAGGCCCTTCGTTGGGCGTGCGCCTGTTGGTGCTGGCCGTGCTTGCGGTCGCACTGATGGTGGTCGATGCACGTTTCGACCTGCTCAAGCCCGCGCGCAAGCAAGCGTCGCTGGTGCTCATGGATGCCTACTGGATCACGGACCTGCCCGGCCGCTTGTGGGAAGGGGTCGCCAGTCAGTTCGGCAGCCGCACCGAGCTCGTCGCCGAAAACGAAAAACTCAAGACCGAAAACCTGCTATTGCAGGGGCGCATGCAAAAGCTCGCGGCCCTGACCGAGCAGAACGTTCGGCTGCGCGAGTTGCTCAATTCCTCCGCATTGGTCAATGAAAAGGTCGAAGTGGCCGAGTTGATCGGCATGGACCCCAACCCCTTCACCCATCGCATCATCATCAACAAAGGTGAGCGCGACGGCGTGGTGCTCGGCCAACCGGTGCTCGATGCACGCGGGCTGATGGGTCAAGTGGTCGAATTGATGCCTTACACCTCGCGTGTCCTGCTGCTGACCGACACCACCCACAGCATTCCGGTGCAGGTAAACCGTAACGGTCTGCGCGCGATTGCCAGCGGCACCGGCAACCCGGAACGCCTGGAATTGCGTCATGTCGCCGACACGGCGGACATCAAGGAAGGCGATCTGCTGGTCAGCTCCGGTCTTGGCCAGCGATTCCCGGCCGGTTATCCGGTGGCGACGGTAAAAGAAGTCATCCACGACTCCGGCCAACCGTTCGCCATTGTCCGTGCGGTACCTACCGCCGCCCTGAACCGCAGCCGCTACCTGCTGCTGGTGTTCAGCGATAGCCGCACCGCCGAGGAACGCGCCAATGACGCCGCCCAGGCCCAGGAACAGCTCGATGCCCACGGCGGCGGCCCGATGTTGCCGGCCAGCGTGCCGAAACCGTTGATCATGCCTGCCACGCCGTCGACCGCTGCCGCAGCGCCGGCCGCTGAAGCAGCGGCGCCTGCCACCACGCCTGCCAAGCCCGCCGCGAGCAAGCCGCCCGCTGCCGCTCCCGCCGCGGCCAAACCACCGGCCACCAGCAAACCACCGGCGAAACCGCCAGCGACTACCGGGGGACGAGAATAATGGTCGGCGCGAAAAAATCCGCAAACGGCTGGATGATCTGGCTAACCTTCTTCGTCGGCATCCTGCTCAGCGTTTCGCCGCTGCCGATCTTCATGGAAATCCTGCGCCCGCTGTGGCTGGCCTTGCTCGTGACCTTCTGGGCGCTGTACATGCCGCACACGGTCGGCATGGTCACCGCGTTCTGTCTGGGACTGGCCGAAGATGTCCTGCAGGGCGACCTGCTCGGGCAGAACGCGCTGATCCTGACCCTGATTACCTTCCTCGTGTTGTCGTTGCAGCAGCGTCTGCGCATGTTCCCGATGTGGCAGCAGTGTCTGGTGATCCTGGTGATCTTCGGCCTCGCACAATTGGCGCAACTGTGGCTCAGCGCTCTGACCGGCAACCGTCAGCCAACCCTGGCGCTGGTCTTGCCGGCGCTGGTCAGCGCCTTGCTCTGGCCGTGGGTCAGCTTCGCCCTTCGCGGGATGTGCCGACGCTACAGAATTTATTGAGCCGGTGAAGCAGGGCACTGAACAGGGAGATGTTTTGATGAAACTGCTTTACCTCGCCTCCGGCTCACCGCGCCGCCGTGAATTGCTCACGCAGATCGGCGTGCAGTTCTCTGCCATCAGCGCGGACATCGACGAAACCCCGCTTCCTGAAGAATCCCCATCGGCCTATGTCGAGCGCCTCGCGCGTGGCAAGGCTGAGGCCGGGCGCCGCTCGGTCGTCTCTGACCAGCCGTTCTGCGTGCTTGGCGCCGACACCGCTGTGGTACTCGACGGCAAAATACTTGGCAAACCGGTGGACGAAGCCGATGCATGCGCCATGCTGATGATGTTGTCCGGCAACGAACACGAAGTGCTGACCGCCATCGCCGTGCTTGAAGGTGAGCGCTGCGAGTCGCGGGTGGTGCGCAGTCGCGTGCGTTTTCGCAGCATCAGCCGCGAAGAGGCCGGCGCCTACTGGGCCAGTGGCGAACCGCGCGACAAGGCCGGCGGCTATGGCATTCAGGGCCTGGGGGCGGTGTTTGTCGCCGGGCTCGACGGCAGCTATTCGGCGGTGGTCGGCCTGCCGCTGTGCGAAACCTGCGAGGTGTTGGGCCATTTCGGCATACCCTGTTGGCAAAACCTGAACACGCCCTGAGCGTCGTACGAATCCAGATGCGGCCACTATCGTGAACATGCCTGAACGAGATCCTGCCATGAGTGAAGAGATTCTGATCAACATCACGCCGATGGAGTCGCGCGTGGCGGTGGTCGAAAACGGTGTGCTGCAAGAAGTCCACGTCGAGCGCACGCAGAAACGCGGGATCGTCGGCAACATCTATAAAGGCAAGATCGTCCGCGTCCTGCCGGGCATGCAGGCGGCATTTGTCGACATTGGTCTTGATCGCGCGGCTTTCATTCACGCCGCCGAAATCTCCCTGCGTGAAGGCCCGGCGGTGGAAAGCATCAGTTCGCTGGTGCACGAGGGCCAGAGCCTGGTGGTGCAAGTCACCAAAGATCCGATCGGCTCCAAAGGCGCACGCCTGACCACGCAACTGTCGATTCCTTCGCGTTATCTGGTGTACATGCCGCGCACTGCCCACGTTGGGATTTCCCTGAAGATCGAAGACGAAGCCGAGCGCGAGCGTCTCAAGCAGGTGGTCAGCGATTGCGTAGCCAAAGAAGGCATCAAGGAAGCCGGCGGTTTCATTCTGCGCACAGCCGCTGAAGGCGCGGGCGCTGATGAAATCCTCATGGACATCCGCTACCTGCGGCGCCTCTGGGACCAGATCAACGAGCAAATCAAGACCATCGCCGCGCCGAGCGTGATCTACGAAGACCTCGGCCTGGCCCTGCGCACCCTGCGTGATCTGGTCAATCCGAAGATCGAGAAGATCCGCATCGACTCGCGGGAAACCTTCCAGAAAACCACGCAGTTCGTCGCCGAACTGATGCCGGAAATCGCCGATCGTCTGGAACACTATCCGGGCGAGCGGCCGATCTTCGATCTGTACGGTGTCGAAGACGAAATCCAGCGCGCGCTGGAGCGCAAGGTGCCGCTGAAGTCCGGGGGGTATCTGGTGATCGATCCGGCGGAAGCCATGACCACCATTGACGTCAACACCGGGGCGTTCGTCGGTCATCGCAACCTCGAAGAAACCATTTTCAAGACCAATCTCGAAGCGGCCACGGCGATTGCCCGGCAGATGCGCCTGCGCAATCTTGGCGGGATCATTATCATCGACTTCATCGACATGGAAGATGAAGAGCACCAGCGTCAGGTCCTGCGCACTCTGGAGAAACAGCTGGAGCGCGATCACGCGAAGACCAACATCATCGGCATCACCGAGTTGGGCCTGGTGCAGATGACCCGCAAGCGCACCCGCGAAAGCCTTGAGCAGGTACTGTGCGAACCGTGCAGCAGTTGCCAGGGACGCGGCAAACTGAAAACCGCCGAAACCATCTGTTACGAGATCTTCCGCGAGATTCTGCGCGAGGCCCGGGCCTACCAGGCCGAGGGTTATCGGGTGCTGGCCAACCAGAAAGTAGTCGATCGTCTGCTCGATGAAGAGTCCGGTAACGTCGCCGAGCTTGAAGGCTTTATCGGCCGCACCATACGCTTCCAGGTGGAAACCATGTATTCCCAGGAACAATATGACGTGGTGCTGCTCTGAAGCCCTGCATCACCACTCATTCAACGCGGCTGGCCTCAGCTTTTCGCAGTATTTTTGCCATGGGAGCCAACTGACATGGAGCGTCTGACACGCATTCTGGCCGCACTCACCCGCTGGGGGCTGGGCCTGTGCGCGTTGGTTCTGGTGTTGATGGCGTTGTACGTCAGCCTCGGCCGCGAGCTGACCCCTCTGGTGGCGGAATACCGCGCCGACATCGAAGACAAGGCCAGCGCCGCCCTCGGCATGCCCTTGCAGATCGGTGAGCTGGAAGGCAACTGGAGCGGTTTCGCGCCGATCCTGCTGGCCCATGACGTGATGGTCGGCGACGGCGCCAACGCGCTGCGCCTCGACCGCGTGCGGGTGGTGCCGGATATGTGGGCCAGTGTGCTCGCCCGCGAGGTGCGCCTCGCGCATATCGAACTCAACGGTTTGAAGATCAGCCTCAAGGAAGCCGAAGACGGCACCTGGGCGCTGGAAGGCCTGCCGGTGCAGAAGGACCAACCGTTCGATCCGGCACAACTGTTCCAGCGCTCGCAGATGATCAAGCAACTGTCGGTACTAGACAGCCAGGTGACCCTGCAACCGCTCGATCACCCGCCCATGACGCTCACCTATGTCGGCCTCAATGTGCGTACCGGCGCCAGTCGCCAGCGTCTCGATGCGCGTCTGACCTTGCCCGACGGCCAGCCTGTGGCGCTGAGCCTGCGCAGCCAGTTGCGTCCTGATCAGTGGCAGAACAGCGTCATCGAGGGTTATGCCAGCCTGCCGCAAAGCGACTGGTCGAAATGGCTGCCCGAGCGCCTGACCCAGCAATGGAATTTTTCCGAGATCAAGGCCGGCGGTGAACTCTGGGTCGATTGGGCCGAAGGCGCGTTGCAAAGCGCCGCGTTGCGCCTGAATGCGCCGCAAGTGACCGGTGCCTACGCCGAGCGCAAGCCGATCCAGATCAACAATCTGGCGCTCAACGCCTATTACCGCAACACCGCCGAGGGCGCAAAGGTCACTCTTGATTCACTGGCGATGAGCTTCGGCGACACCCGTTGGGAATCCCATGTGCAGGTGCAGCAGGCTCGCGCCAGCGCCAACGCTGAAGAGCTCTGGCATTTGCAGGCCGATCGCCTCGATCTGACCCCGATCACGCCGCTGCTCAATGCGCTGGGGCCGTTACCGCAAAGCTTCGCCACTGTGGTCGAGCGTTTGAAGGTAACCGGCGGCCTGCGCAACGTGTTGCTGGACTTCCGCCCGACCGCCACCGATGGCAGCAAATTCGGCTTTGCCGCCAACCTCGATAATGTCGGTTTCGATGCCTACCACGGCGCTCCGGCGGCGCGGAATGTCAGTGGCAGCCTGAGTGGCAACCTCGACGGCGGCGAGTTGCGCCTCGACAGCAAGGACTTCGTCCTGCACCTCGATCCGATTTTCGCCAAACCATGGCAATACCTGCAGGCCAATGCGCGGCTGACGTGGAAGATCGACAAGGATGGCTTCACCCTGATTGCGCCGTACCTGAAGGTGCTGGGCGAGGAGGGCAAGATTGCCGGCGACTTCCTCATCCGCCTGCACTTCGACCATAGCCAGGAAGATTACATGGACCTGCGCGTCGGCCTGGTCGATGGCGACGGTCGCTACACCGCCAAATACCTGCCGGCTGTGTTGAGCCCGGCGCTCGATGAGTGGCTGCGCACGGCGATCCTCAAAGGCGCGGTGGACCAGGGCTTCTTCCAGTATCAGGGCTCACTGAGCAAGAACGCCGGCGAGGCTGATCGCAGCATCAGCCTGTTCTTCAAGGTCCATGACGCCGAACTGGCCTTTCAGCCGGGCTGGCCGCACGTGAGCAAGGTCAGCGGTGACGTGTTCATCGAGGACAGCGGCGTGCGCATCTGGGCCAGCAAGGGCCAGTTGCTCGATACCCAAGTCAGCGATGTCTTCGTCAATATTCCGCACGTACCGGCCGGGCAGAATAGCCATCTGTTCCTCGACGGCGCGTTTGCTGGTGGCCTGGGCGATGGCTTGAAGATTCTTCAGGACGCGCCGATCGGCACCGGCGAAACCTTTGCCGGTTGGGAGGGCGCGGGTGATCTGAACGGCAAGCTCAAGCTGGATATTCCGCTGGCCAAGGGCGAACAACCGAAAATCCTCGTAGATTTCAAGACCGCCAATGCGCGTTTGAAACTGGCCGAACCGAAACTGGAACTTAGCCAGCTCAAGGGCGATTTCCGCTTCGACAGCAATAAAGGCCTCAGCGGCCAGAACATCTCTGCACGGGCCTTCGACAAACCGGTCACTGCGCAGATATTCGCCGACGGCAGCCCCAACCAGATCAAGACTCGGGTGGCTGCCTCGGGGCAGGTTGAAGTGAAAAAACTCACTGACTGGCTGGGCGTGACCCAGCCGTTGCCGGTGTCCGGGACCATTCCTTATCAGTTGCAGCTGAACCTCTCAGGGGTCGACAGTCAGTTGATAGTCAGTTCCAGCCTCAAAGGCGTTGCAGTGGATTTGCCGGCGCCGTTCGGCATGGCCGCCGATGTCGGGCGCGACACGGTGTTCCGCATGACCTTGCAAGGGCAGGAGCGGCGTTACTGGGTCAATTACGATCAACTGGCCAATTTCACCTTTGCCGCGCCGCCGAGCAATTTCGCCGATGGTCGTGGTGAACTGTTTCTCGGCGCTGGCGAAGCGGTGTTGCCAGGCGCCAAGGGCCTGCGCATTCGCGGCGTGCTATCAGAGCTGGACGTCGCGCCGTGGCAGGATCTGGCCAGCAAGTACGCTGGCGGGGATCCGGGCGGCAGCGCCAAACAACTGCTCAGCAGCGCTGACGTCAAAGTCGGCAAGTTGACAGCGTTCGGTACCACGCTGGATCAGGCCTCGGTGCAAATCAATCGCAAGCCCGGCGCGTGGAATCTGGCGCTCGACAGCCAACAGGCCAAGGGCAGTGCCAGCCTGCCGGACGCCAACGGCGTGCCGATTGCGGTGAATCTGCAATACGTGAAACTGCCGGCGCCGGACCCGGCGGTGCAGGCTGACGAGAACGCGCCTGATCCATTGGCGTCGGTCGACCCGACGAAAATCCCGGCGCTGGATATCACCCTCAATCAATTGTTCCTCGGCCCCGATCTGGTCGGTGGCTGGTCGCTGAAAGTGCGGCCGACGGCCAAGGGCATCGCCCTGAACAACCTCGACATGGGCCTCAAGGGCATCCTCCTGCAAGGCAACGGCGGCTGGGAAGGCGCGCCGGGGGCAACCAGCAGTTGGTACAAGGGCCGGGTCGGCGGCAAGAATCTGGCCGACGTGCTCAAAGGCTGGGGCTTCGCGCCAAGCGTCACCAGTGAAGAATTCCACATGGATGTCGATGGCCGCTGGCCGGGCTCGCCGGCGTGGCTGGCGACCAAGCGCTTCTCCGGCACGCTCGATGCCTCGCTGAACAAGGGCCAGTTCGTTGAAGTGGAAGGCGGTGCTCAGGCGCTGCGGGTGTTCGGCCTGCTCAACTTCAACTCCATCGGCCGGCGCCTGCGTCTGGACTTCTCCGACCTGTTCGGCAAAGGCCTGAGCTACGACCGGGTCAAAGGTCTGCTGGTGGCGAACAATGGTGTCTACGTGACACGTGAGCCGATTCGCCTGACCGGGCCTTCGAGCAACCTGGAATTGGACGGCACGCTGGATCTGCTCGGTGACAAGGTCGATGCGAAATTGCTGGTGACGTTGCCGGTGACCAACAACCTGCCGATCGCCGCGCTGCTCGTCGGCGCACCGGCGGTCGGCGGCGCGCTGTTCCTCATCGACAAGCTGATCGGCGACCGCGTGGCGCGCTTCGCCAGCGTCAAGTACACCGTCAAAGGCCCATGGAAAGAGCCGAAAATCACCTTCGACAAGCCTTTTTAACTAGCAGACACTACCCCTGTAGGAGCTGCCGAAGGCTGCGATCTTTTGATCTGGCTCTTAAAAAAAATCAAAAGATCGCAGCCTTCGGCAGCTCCTACACAGTCATATGCAAATCCCGAGGAGTGGCCATGTCTTTAGCGGTGATTCAAATGGTCAGCCAGAGCGACGTGCCGGCCAATCTGGCCCAGGCCCGACGCCTGCTTGAACAGGCCGCCGCCGGCGGGGCGAAACTTGCGGTGTTGCCGGAAAACTTCGCCGCCATGGGCCGTCGTGACGTCGCCGATATCGGCCGCGCCGAAGCCTTGGGCGAAGGGCCGATCCTGCCCTGGTTGAAACAGACCGCCCGCGACCTCACCTTATGGATAGTCGCCGGCACATTGCCGTTGCCACCGTTGGGTCAACCCACGGCCAAGGCCAATGCCTGCTCGTTGTTGATCAATGAATACGGCGAGATCGTCGCGCGCTATGACAAGCTGCATCTGTTCGATGTCGATGTCGCCGACAATCGCGGCCAATACCGTGAATCCGATGACTATGCTTATGGCGGTAATGTAGTGGTGGCGGATACGCCGGTGGGGCGAGTCGGTCTGAGCGTGTGTTACGACTTGCGCTTCCCGGAGCTGTACAGCGAATTGCGTGCCGCCGGTGCCGAGTTGATTACCGCTCCGTCGGCGTTTACGGCCGTAACCGGCGCCGCGCATTGGGATGTACTGATCCGCGCGCGGGCCATCGAAACACAGTGTTATATCCTCGCGGCCGCACAGGGCGGCAGTCATCCGGGGCCACGCGAGACCTTCGGGCATGCGGCGATTGTCGACCCGTGGGGGCGTGTGCTGGCCCAGCAGGATCAAGGCGAGGCGGTGTTGCTGGCCGCCCGCGACAGCGATGAACAAGCGTCCATCCGGGCGCGCATGCCGGTGACGCGTCATCGGCGGTTTTTCTCGCAGGGCGCCCAGCGGCCTGCTTCAGAACACGAATTTAAGGCGTAAACCTATGAGCGAGTTGTTGTCCTCAGTCAGTGATCACCTGTTGGCACCCGGCGGTGTCACGATCGAGAGCCTGCAAGGCGTGCTCGGCGATCTGGCCGGGCCGGGCATCGATGCCGCCGACCTGTATTTCCAGGGCCAGATCTCCGAGTCGTGGGCGCTGGAAGACGGCATCGTCAAGGAAGGCAGCTTCAACCTCGACCAGGGTGTCGGCGTACGTGCGCAGTCCGGTGAGAAGACCGGTTTCGCCTACAGCAACGCGATCACCCTCGAAGCCCTCGGTGCTGCTGCCCGTGCTGCGCGCTCGATTTCCCGCGCCGGGCAGAACGGCACGGTGCAGGCGTTCAGCACCCAGGACGTGGCGCAACTGTACGCGCCGGATAATCCGCTGGAAGTGCTCAGCCGCGCGGAAAAAGTCGAGCTGCTCAAGCGTATCGACGTTGCTACCCGCGCGCTCGACCCACGGATTCAGCAAGTCAGCGTGAGCATGGCCGGGGTTTGGGAGCGAATTCTGGTGGCCTCGACGGACGGTGGCCTGGCTGCCGATGTGCGTCCGCTGGTGCGTTTCAATGTCAGCGTCATCGTCGAACAGAATGGCCGCCGCGAACGCGGCGGGCACGGCGGCGGTGGGCGTACCGATTACCGCTACTTCCTCGCCGAAGACCGCGCCATGGGTTATGCCCGTGAAGCGTTGCGTCAGGCGCTGGTCAATCTGGAAGCGATTCCGGCGCCGGCCGGTACCTTGCCGGTGGTGCTGGGTTCCGGCTGGTCCGGCGTGCTGCTGCACGAAGCGGTCGGCCATGGCCTGGAAGGCGATTTCAACCGCAAGGGCAGCTCGGCCTACAGCGGGCGCATGGGCGAAATGGTTGCCTCCAAGTTATGCACCATCGTCGATGACGGCACTTTGAGCGGCCGTCGCGGTTCGCTGAGCGTCGATGACGAAGGCACCCCGACCGAGTGCACCACGCTGATCGAAAACGGCGTACTCAAGGGCTATATGCAAGACAAGCTCAATGCGCGGCTGATGGGCGTGGCACGCACCGGTAACGGTCGTCGCGAATCCTATGCGCACCTGCCGATGCCTCGGATGACCAACACCTACATGCTCGGCGGTGAAAGCGATCCGGCAGAAATCATCGCTTCGGTGAAGAAGGGCATCTACTGCGCCAACCTCGGCGGCGGTCAGGTCGACATCACCAGCGGCAAGTTCGTGTTCTCCACGAGCGAGGCTTATCTGATCGAGGACGGCAAGATTACTGCACCGGTCAAAGGCGCGACATTGATCGGCAATGGTCCCGAGGCGATGAGCCGGGTGTCGATGGTCGGTAACGATCTGGCGCTGGACAGCGGTGTGGGTACGTGTGGCAAGGATGGGCAGTCGGTGCCGGTGGGTGTCGGCCAGCCAACGCTGAAAATCGATGCGATCACCGTGGGTGGCACGGGCGCATAAGAACGGTGGGGCTTTCGGGTGGCGCGCAGGACGGCCACCCGGTGGCGATTTTCAACGCAGGCCGCGTTGAGTCTCGTCCAGCTCCCGAATGTATTTGAAGATCTTGCGGCTCGAAGCAGGCGGTTTGTTTTGCGCAACCTCATGCTGGGCCTGACGGATCAGGGAACGCAATTGCTGGCGATCGGCGTCCGGGTACTCGATGACGAATTTCTCCAGCACGGCGTCATCGCCCGCGATCAGGCGGTCACGCCAGCGTTCCAGATTATGGAAGCGCTCGTTGTACTGGCGAGTGGAGGCATCGAGTTGATCGAGCAGAGTCAGAATCGCGTCAGTGTCCTGGTCGCGCATCAGTTTGCCGATGAACTGCAAATGCCGTTTACGCGCGATGTTCGCGGTGTGCTTGGGCGCATCGGCCAATGCCCGGCGCAAAGCGTCGGTCAACGGCAGTTTGGCGACCAGATCAGGCTTGAGTGTGGTCAGGCGCTCGCCGAGGTCAACCAGCGCATGCAACTCGCGTTTGACCTGAGATTTGCTTTTTTCTCCCGTATCGAGGGAGTCGTCGTAAGAATCAACCATGGTGGCAGTCCGCAAAGAAACGCCGCCATGATAACCAGTCGGGGGCCGCTTGTCCGGCCCGGTCGCTCGATGACCCCAGCCGAAAGCAGAATTTGAGTGGAGATGAGCATGAGTGCAGTTCAAAGCGTCGGCCCGCAGGCATTGCCGGCACTGCAAGAACAGGTCGAGCAGATCATCGCCGAAGCCAAGCGCCAGGGCGCCAGCGCCTGTGAAGTCGCGGTGTCGCTGGAGCAGGGGCTGTCGACTTCGGTGCGTCAGCGCGAGGTCGAAACCGTTGAATTCAATCGTGACCAGGGTTTTGGCATTACCTTGTATGTCGGCCAGCGCAAAGGCTCGGCCAGCACCTCGGCCACCGGGCCGGAGGCGATTCGTGAAACCGTCGCAGCAGCACTGGCCATCGCCAAGCACACTTCCGAAGATGAAGCCTCGGGCCTCGCCGACGCCGCACTGATGGCCAGGGATGTGCAGGATTTCGACCTGTTCCACGAGTGGGACATTACCCCGGAGCAGGCCATCGAGAAGGCTTTGCTCTGCGAGGCGGCGGCGTTCGATGCTGATGCGCGGATCAAGAACGCCGACGGCACCACCCTCAGCACCCATCAGGGCTGCCGGGTGTATGGCAACAGCCACGGTTTCATCGGCGGCTACGCGTCGACCCGGCACAGCCTGAGCTGCGTGATGATCGCCGAAGCTGACGGCCAGATGCAGCGCGATTACTGGTACGACGTCAATCGCCAGGGCAGTTTGCTCGCCGATCCGGTGAGCATCGGCCAGCGTGCCGCGCAACGGGCGGCGAGCCGTCTGGGCGCGCGGCCGGTGCCGACCTGCGAAGTGCCGGTGCTGTTTTCCGCCGAACTGGCGGGCGGTCTGTTCGGCAGCTTCCTCTCGGCAGTATCCGGCGGCAGCCTGTATCGCAAATCGTCGTTTCTCGAAGGCACACTCGGGCAAAAGCTGTTCCCGGAATGGCTGACCATCGATGAGCGTCCGCATCTGATGCGCGCCATGGGCAGTGCTTCCTACGATGGTGACGGCTTGGCGACCTACGCCAAACCGTTCGTCGAAAAGGGCGAATTGGTCTCCTACATCCTCGGCACTTACTCCGGACGGAAACTGGGCATGCCGAGCACCGCCAACGCGGGCGGTGTGCACAACCTGTTCGTCACCCATGGCGACGAGGATCAGGCAGCGCTGTTGAAGCGCATGGGCCGAGGACTGCTGGTCACCGAATTGATGGGCCACGGCCTGAACATGGTCACCGGTGACTATTCGCGCGGTGCGGCGGGCTTCTGGGTGGAAAACGGCGAGATCCAGTTCGCCGTGCAGGAAGTGACCATCGCCGGCAACATGCGCGACATGTTCAAGCAGATTGTCGCGGTGGGTAATGATCTGGAGCTGCGCAGCAACATCCGCACCGGCTCGGTGTTGATCGAGCGGATGACTGTCGCCGGCAGCTAAGCCGCGAATCCGCCAACAAAAAAAGGCGCGCCCTCCGTTCTGGATGGCGCGCCTTTTTTATTCGCTTCGCACAAATCCCCTGTGGGAGCGAGCCTGCTCGCGAAAGCGGTGGATCAGTTGTAAATGTGCTGACTGACACAGCGCATTCGCGAGCAGGCTCGCTCCCACAAGCGAACAGCGCAAACTCGAATGCTTGTGTTGGTTCTCATTATCATCTAATAATGAATCTCATCTCAGAACGAGTCCCGGATCATGAGTTCTGCCTTGCACGAGCAGCCCTACCTCGAAAGCTGGCGCTGGATGAGTCGCCAGATCCGTTGCGCGCTGGATCCTGACGAACCGCGCCTGATCGAACACTACCTCGCCGAAGGGCGCTATCTGTCCTGTTGCACAGCCACTTCGCCCTGGACTGTCGCCGAAACGTCTTTCCGTCTGCTGCTCGATACCGCCACCGACATTGCGTTGCCGTGGCACTGGCGCAGCGTCTGTCTCGATCAAGCCTGGCGTCCCTTGCGTGAAATGGAGCGCCTGTCGCTATGCCAATGCCGCTTGCGGCGCTGGCAACGCTACACCTGGCAGCTCGCCACTTGCGAGTTGCAACCGTCGATTCCTCTCATTGATTTGCTGCAAGGACATTCGCATGACCAAGACACGTATTGAGCGCGACAGCATGGGCGAACTGCAGGTGCCGGTCGATGCGCTCTATGGCGCGCAGACCCAGCGCGCCGTGGACAACTTCCCGATCAGCGGCAAACCGATGCCGACGCAGTTCATCCGCGCGCTGATCCTCGCCAAAGCCGCCGCTGCCCGGGCCAACGTTGAGCTGAACCAGATCAGCGCGGCCCAGGGCAAAGCCATCAGTGATGCCGCGCAAGGTCTGCTCGAAGGCGATTTCATGCAGCATTTCCCGGTGGATATCTTCCAGACCGGGTCCGGCACCAGCTCGAACATGAACGCCAACGAAGTGATCGCGACGCTGGCCAGTCGCATGCTCGGCGAGCCGGTCAACGCCAACGATCATGTCAACTGCGGGCAAAGCAGCAACGACATCATCCCGACCACCATCCACGTCAGCGCCGCGCTGGCCCTGCATGAACAATTGCTGCCGGCGCTGTTGCATCTGGTCCAGGCCATCGAGCGCAAGGCCGGGCAGGTGCATCATCATGTGAAGACCGGGCGCACCCACCTGATGGACGCGATGCCGGTGCGCATGAGCCAGGTGCTCAACGGCTGGGCACAGCAGCTCAAGGCCAATATCGGGCATCTGCAGGATTTGCTGCCAAGCCTGCAAGCGCTGGCGCAGGGCGGCACCGCGGTCGGCACCGGGATCAATGCGCATCCGGAGTTCGCCGCCCGATTCAGTCGGCATCTGAGCCAACTCACCGACGTGCAGTTCACCCCAGGCAAGGATCTGTTCGCGCTGATCGGCTCGCAGGACACCGCCGTCGCCGTTTCCGGCCAGCTCAAGGCCACCGCCGTGTCGCTGATGAAAATCGCCAATGACCTGCGCTGGATGAACTCTGGTCCGCTGGCCGGTCTCGGCGAAATCGAACTCGAAGCGCTGCAACCGGGTTCGTCGATCATGCCCGGCAAGGTCAATCCGGTGATTCCGGAGGCCACCGCCATGGTCGCTGCGCAAGTGATCGGCAACGACTCGGTGATCACCGTGGCCGGCCAATCCGGTAACTTCGAACTGAACGTGATGCTGCCGATCATCGCGCACAACCTGCTGAGCAGCATCGAACTGCTGGCCAATGCCAGTCGCCTGCTCGGTGACAAGGCGATTGCGAGCTTCAAGGTCAACGAGTCGCGCTTGCAGGAAGCGTTGTCGCGCAACCCGATTCTGGTCACCGCGCTCAACCCCATCATCGGTTACCAGAAAGCCGCCGAAATCGCCAAGCAGGCCTACAAGGAAGGTCGCGCGGTGATCGACGTCGCCCTGGAACACACCGACCTGTCGCGCAGCCAACTGGAAGAGTTGCTCAACCCCGAGAAACTCACCGCCGGCGGCGTGTAAACCCCGCAACCGCTTTGGAGGCTCACCATGGAGCACTGGAAACGCACGATCGAACGGGCCAATCGCTGCTTCATGCTGGGCGAACTGATCGACGCCCGCGAGGCTTACCTGCAGGCCCTGGCCCTGGCGCAAGTGTTGTTCGAACGCTGGGCGGATGCCGACGAAGCGGTGGCGGCCTGCGTCGTCTCTCATCACAACCTCGCCGACCTGCATTTGCGCCTGAATCAACCGGAGGAGAGCGCCGAATACCTGTGCGCTATCCATCAGCGTTTGTTGCAGACCATGCAGGACGAACGCCTGCGCCCGGCCCTGCGTGAGGCAGCGTTGCGCCAGAGCAGCAAGACCTACGTCGAACTGTTGAATTTCATCAGCGAGCACGGCGAGTACCCGCGCACCCAGCGCCTGCTGCATCCAGACACCGGCAATGCCCGCCGCGCCTCAGCTTCTCATCAGCATGGAGTCCATTGAAATGGCTTTTACCTTGCCTGCCTTGCCTTACGCCTACGATGCCCTCGAACCGCACATCGATGCGCAGACCATGGAGATCCATTACACCAAGCATCACCAGACCTACATCAACAACCTCAACGCCGCCGTAGAAGGCACCGAGTTTGCCGAATGGCCGGTGGAAAAACTCGTCGCCAGCGTCCAGCAACTACCGGAAAAACTTCGCGCGGCGGTGATCAACCAGGGCGGCGGGCACGCCAATCATTCGCTGTTCTGGGAAGTGATGGTGCCCAACGGAGGCGGCAAGCCCGACGGCGCGCTGGCCACGGCTATTGATGAGCAACTGGGCGGACTCGACAGTTTCAAGGAAGCGTTCACCAAAGCCGCGCTGACCCGCTTCGGCAGTGGCTGGGCCTGGCTCAGCGTGACCCCGGAGAAAAAGCTCATCGTGGAAAGCAGCGGCAACCAGGACAGTCCGTTGATGAACGGCAACACCCCGATTCTCGGGCTCGACGTCTGGGAGCACGCTTACTACCTGCGCTACCAGAACCGTCGTCCGGAATACATCAACGCCTTTTACAACGTGATCAACTGGCCGGAAGTTGCTGCGCGCTATCAGGCCGCACTGGTTTAAGCCTTCAATAAAAACATTCCAGGGCTGACTATGGGCACTGAAACACTGGCGATTGGCAGCGGGCGGATGTTTCGTTACGCTGTGGGTTCACTGTTGCTGTTGGCGGGGATGGCTTTGCTGGTTACCCAAGGTTTGCAATGGCTGAATCTGGAACCGAGATTGTTACGCGCCTTGCAGGGCGGCGCCATTTGCGCGCTGGGCACGGCGCTCGGCGCGGTGCCGGTGCTGGTCATTCGGCGCATGCCGCAGGCACTCAGCGATACCTTGCTTGGGTTTGGTGCCGGGGTAATGCTGGCGGCGACGGCGTTCTCGTTGATCGTGCCGGGCATTGCTGCGGCGGAGAGTCTTGGCCTGACGCCGTGGGCCGCCAGTGGCCTGATCTGCTTCGGCATCCTGTTCGGCGCATTCGGCCTGTATTGCTTTGGTGCTGGCCGGGGCGGGGATGTCGCGGGTCAGGGCCTTTCTGATCGGCGCGGCGTCTGGGCTGGTCGAACCGGTATTTGCACTGTTATGCGCGTGGCTGGTGAGTCTGGCTCAGGTCCTGCTGCCGCTGGGACTGGCACTGGCGGCCGGGGCGATGTTGCTGGTGGTGACCCACGAAGTTATTCCGGAGTCGCGCCGTCATGGGCATGACAAGCTGGCCAGTCTGGGCCTGCTGATCGGGTTTTGTCTGATGATGGTGATGGATACGGCGTTGGGTTGAAGAAGATCAAAAGATCGCAGCCTTCGGCAGCGCCGGCAAAGGCTGCGATCTTTTGATGGTTCTTTCAACCACCTTCATCGAAGTAGTTGTTGATCAACTCCACCAGCGCATCCATGGCTTCCTCTGCCTGCTCGCCTTCGGTACTCAAATGGATCTTGGTGCCCTTGCCAGCTGCGAGCATCATCATTGCCATGATGCTTTTACCGTCCACGGTGGTCTCGGGCGTGCGACCGACTCTTATCGTCGTCTCGGGAAACTTGCCGGCCACGCCGACGAATTTGGCCGACGCCCGGGCATGCAGACCCAGCTTATTGATGATTTCGATTTCACGAGCAGGCATCGCGGTGTGAATCCTTTAGGTGAGGTCGCGGTGGCGAACCTGGACGTTCTTCAGGGTTTTCTGCAGGGCCTGACCCAGACGTTCGGTCAGGTAGACGGAGCGGTGGTGCCCGCCGGTGCAGCCGATGGCAATGGTCACGTAAGCGCGGTTGCTGGCGGCGAAACGTGGCAGCCACTTGTTCAGGTAGGCGTAGATGTCCTGATACATTTCTTCGACATCCGGCTGCTGCGCCAGGTACTCCGCCACCGGTGCATCAAGGCCCGACTGCGCACGAAGCTCCGGTTTCCAGTACGGATTGGGCAGGCAGCGCACATCGAAGACCAGATCGGCATCGACCGGCATGCCGCGCTTGAAGCCAAATGATTCAACCAGAAACGCCGTGCCGGGCTCAGGCTGATTCAACAGGCGCAACTTCAGGGTATCGCGCAGTTGATACAGATTGAGGTTGGTGGTGTTGATTTTCAGGTCAGCCAGATCGGCGATCGGGCCAAGCAGGGCGGTTTCATCGTGAATCGCCTCGGCCAGTGAGCGATTGGCGTTGCTCAGCGGGTGACGACGACGGGTCTCGGAAAAACGCTTGAGCAGGGTTTCTTCATCGGCGTCCAGGTACAGCACATCGCACTTGATATGTTTGGCACGCACGTCTTCGAGCAGCTCAGGGAAACGTGACAGATGGCTGGGCAGGTTGCGTGCATCGATCGACACGGCGACCAGCGGCTGCGCCAGTTCGGTGTGAATCAGCGCCCGCTCGGCCAGTTCCGGCAGCAAACCGGCCGGCAAATTGTCGATGCAGTAGTAGCCGTTGTCCTCAAGGACATTCAGGGCGGTACTTTTACCCGAGCCCGAACGGCCACTGACAATGATCAAACGCATGATTAGTGCCCGTTCTGCTCGTCCAGTACAACCTGGTACAAGGCTTCGTTGCTCGCGGCGCTGCGCAGTTTTTCACGAACTTCCTTGCGGTCGAGCATGCTGGCGATCTGGCGCAGCAACTCCAGATGCGCATCGGTCGCGGCTTCCGGGACCAGCAGCACGAACAGCAGGTCGACCGGAGCGCCGTCGATGGCGTCGAAATCGATTGGCGCTTCAAGATGCAGCAGGGCACTGACAGGCGCCGTGCAGCCCTTGAGGCGGCAGTGAGGAATGGCGATGCCGTTGCCAAAACCGGTAGAACCGAGTTTTTCACGGGCGATCAACGCCTCAAAGACATCCTGCATCGCCAGATCCGGCACTTCGCGGTGGATCAGGTTGGCAATATGTTCGAGGGCTTTTTTCTTGCTGCCGCCCGGCGCGTTCACTTGGGAACGGCCGGGGGTCAGGATGGTTTCAAGTCGGATCATGGGATAGGGGGGTTAACGACCGGTCGCGCCCTGGAGGAGGCTCTGGGTCTTTTCCTTATGCTTTTTGAGTTGGCGATCCAGCTTGTCGGTGAGTGAGTCGATCGCAGCATACATGTCGGTATCTTCTGCGTTGGCGACCACTTCGCTGCCGGGGATATGCAAGGTGGCTTCGATCTTCTGCTTCAGCTTTTCGACGCACATCGTGACTTGCACGTTGGTGATCTTGTCGAAATGTCGCTCCAGTCGTTGGAGTTTTTCCTCGATGTAGGAACGCAGAGGTTGGGTCACTTCCAGTTGGTGTCCACTGATGTTGACTTGCATACAGCTTCTCCTTCGTTGCCAGTGCATAAAGCGGCAGGCCGAAAAGCCTGCCACTGGAACGCTGTAACGTGGCTTACATCAACCGCTTGCGTTCGCTCGAAGGCGCGATTCCGAGGGATTCGCGGTACTTGGCGACGGTGCGGCGAGCCACCTGAATGCCTTGTGCCTCCAGTAAACCAGCGATCTTGCTGTCACTCAACGGCTTTTTCTGATTTTCCGCTGCGACCAGTTTCTTGATGATCGCGCGGATCGCCGTGGACGAGCATTCGCCGCCTTCGGAGGTGCTGACGTGGCTGGAGAAAAAGTATTTCAGCTCATAAATACCGCGCGGGGTATGCATGAATTTCTGTGTGGTCACCCGGGAAATCGTCGATTCGTGCATGCCGACCGCTTCGGCGATGTCATGCAATACCAACGGCTTCATCGCTTCGTCGCCGTATTCGAGGAAGCCGCGCTGATGTTCGACGATCTGCGTGGCCACTTTCATCAGGGTTTCGTTGCGGCTCTGCAGGCTCTTGATGAACCAGCGGGCTTCCTGCAACTGGTTACGCATGAAGGTGTTGTCGGCGCTGGTGTCGGCACGCTTAACAAACCCGGCGTACTGGGCATTGACGCGCAGGCGTGGCACCGATTCCTGGTTCAGCTCGACCAGCCAGCGCTCGTTGTCCTTGCGCACGATCACATCGGGAATGACGTATTCGGCTTCGGTTGATTCGATCTGCGAGCCCGGACGCGGATTGAGGCTCTGTACCAGCTCGATGACCTGGCGCAGCTCGTCTTCCTTGAGCTTCATCCGGCGCATCAACTGGCTGTAATCGCGGCTGCCGAGGAGGTCGATGTAATCGGCGACGAGGCGCTTGGCCTCGGTCAGCCACGGCGTCTTCGCGGGCAACTGACGCAATTGCAGCAGCAGGCATTCGCTGAGGTTGCGGGCGCCGATACCGGCGGGCTCGAATTGCTGGATGCGATGCAGGACGGCTTCGATCTCGTCGAGCTCGATGTCCAGTTCAGGATCGAACGCTTCGAGAATTTCTTCGAGTGTTTCGTCCAGATAGCCCTGATTGTTGATGCAATCAATCAGAGTCACGGCGATCAATCGATCGGTGTCGGACATCGGCGCCAGGTTCAGTTGCCAGAGCAGATGGCTTTGCAGGCTCTCGCCGGCGGAGGTGCGGGTGGTGAAATCCCACTCGTCGTCATCGCTGCTGGGCAGGCTGCTCGCGCTGGTCTGGTAGACGTCTTCCCAGGCGGTATCCACCGGCAGTTCGTTGGGGATGCGTTCGTTCCACTCGCCATCCTCAAGGTTGTCCACCGTCGGGGCGGTTTCCTGGTAGGAGGGTTCCTGGATTTCGGCGGGCTTCTGTTCGGCGTTGTCGGCCAGAGGATCGGCGTTGTCGAAGTCGTCGCCTTCTTCCTGGCGTTCGAGCATCGGATTGGATTCCAGAGCCTCCTGGATCTCCTGTTGCAGGTCCAGGGTCGACAATTGGAGCAGGCGGATGGCCTGTTGCAGCTGCGGTGTCATCGTCAGCTGCTGGCCCATTCTCAAGACTAGCGATGGTTTCATGGCAGGGGCTTAACACCTTATTCGCCGGCGCTTTGCGCCATCCACTACAGGGCGCCGAAGCGCCAAACTTAAGCAAATTATATGCCTGAAACTGAAGTGTTTGCCTAGAGCGCTGTAACAATTAAAGCGGATAAATGCACCTTGAATCGATACAGCGCTGTCGCGCTTACAGGCGGAACTCGTGACCCAGATACACTTCCTTGACCAGATCGTTGGCCAGGATCGTCTCGGCATCGCCTTCAGCGATCAGTTGACCGTCGTTGACGATGTAAGCGGTTTCGCAGATGTCCAGCGTCTCACGGACGTTGTGGTCGGTGATCAGCACACCGATGCCCTTGGCCTTGAGGTGATGAATGATCTGCTTGATGTCGCCGACCGAGATCGGGTCGACGCCGGCGAACGGTTCGTCGAGCAGGATGAACTTCGGCGCAGTGGCCAACGCGCGAGCAATTTCCACTCGGCGGCGTTCACCACCGGACAGGCTCATGCCGAGGTTGTCGCGGATGTGGCTGATGTGGAATTCCTGCAGCAGGCTTTCCAGCTCCTTGCGACGGCCGGCCTTGTCGAGTTCCGGGCGGGTCTCGAGGATCGCCATGATGTTGTCGGCGACCGACAGTTTGCGGAAGATCGACGCTTCTTGCGGCAGATAGCCGATACCGGCCTTGGCGCGGCCGTGCATCGGCTGATGGCTGACGTCCAGATCATCGATCAGCACGCGGCCCTGATCCGCCTGCACCAGGCCGACGATCATGTAGAAACAGGTCGTCTTGCCGGCGCCGTTCGGACCGAGCAAGCCGACGATCTGCCCACTGTCGATCGACAGGCTGACGTCACGCACGACCTGGCGGCTTTTATAGGCCTTGGCCAGGTGCTGAGCTTTCAGAGTTGCCATTACTGGGATTTCTCTTCGGTTTTCTTCTTCGGCTGGATCACCATGTCGATGCGCGGACGCGATTCGGTGACCTTGCTGCCCGTGGCGCGACCGGCGCTGGCCAGTTTCTTCACGGTGTCGTAGACGATTTTTTCGCCCTGGGTGACGTTGTTATCCTTGTCGATAACCTTGGCCTTGTCGATCAGCACCACCCGGTTCTGCTGGGCGTGGTATTGAATCGTCACGCCGTAGCCCTTGACCGGGTTGGCGTCGCCCTGGGTCTGCAGCTGCTCGAAGTAAGCCAGGTTGCCCACCGAGGTCACCACGTCGATGTCGCCATTGGGCGCGCGAGTCATGGTCACTGTGTTGCCTTTGACGATCATCGAACCCTGGGTAATGATCACGTCACCTTTATAGGTGGCGATGCCATTCTTGTCGTCCAGTTGCGCGTCGTCGGCCTGAATGCGGATAGGCTGCTGCTGATCGTTCGGCAGGGACCAGGCGCTCGCGCTTCCCAGTGCTGCGCCCAGACTGAGCAAAATAGGGAGGGTTTTAACGAGCCTCATACTGTCCTCTTACGTTCGATTGCAGGTGTATCCTGCTTTCCTTCAGGTACGCTTTCATTCCGACGCCAGTCGATACACCGCCAGCGCCCTCGATTCTAACGGGTTGCGCAGTCTGCGCATATTCCTGCTGCGGGAACACGGTCATGCGGGTGCTGGTGATCAGGGTGCCGCGCTGTTTCTCGTCGGTGCGCTGTACGCGTACCGAGTCGATCAATTCCACTTCGGTACCGCCCGAATTCACTTCGCCGCGCTCACTGGTCACGTGCCATGGGAAGTCGGTGCCGCGGTACATGTTCAAATCAGGCTTGGTCACCAGGGTGATATCGGTAGCCTTGACGTGCTCGGCCTTGTCGGAAGTCATCTCGTACTGCACCTTACCGTCGGGCAGGTACTGAATGGTATGCGTGTTGGTCGCGTACCAGTCGATCGGATTCTCGGCCGCCGAAACCGGTGGCTTGTCGAGGAAGCGTTCCGGGCTGATGTTCCAGTAGCCGACCGCAGCGAAAATCGCCGCGATGCAGCCAAACAGCAGGAAGTTGCGAAACTTTTTGCTAAACATGGTCAGGCTCACAGGTACGCGGCATTGGCCGCTTCAAGGCGGCCCTGGGCGCGCAGGATCAATTCGCAGAATTCGCGGGCGGCACCTTCGCCGCCGCGGGCGCGGGTAACCCCGTGGGCGTGTTCGCGGACAAAGTCGGCAGCGTTGGCCACCGCCATGCCCAGCCCTACACGGCGGATTACCGGCAAGTCTGGCAGATCGTCACCGAGATAGGCGACTTCTTCATAGCTCAGGCCCAGTTGTCCGAGCAGGCCGTCGAGCACCACCAGTTTGTCTTCGCGCCCCTGAAACAGGTGCGGGATGCCGAGGTTTTTCGCGCGGCGCTCGACCACCGGGGTTTTGCGGCCACTGATGATCGCCGTTTGCACGCCGGCATTCATCAGCATTTTGATGCCCTGGCCGTCGAGGGTGTTGAAGGTCTTGAACTCGCTGCCGTCTTCGAGGAAGTACAGGCGGCCGTCGGTGAGCACACCGTCGACGTCGAACACTGCCAGTTTGATCGCTTTGCCGCGGTGCAGCAGATCGTTGCTCATTACATGACTCCTGCGCGCAGCAGATCGGAGAGGTTGAAGGCGCCGATCGGGCGATCCTCCTCGTCGACGACTACCAGGGCGTTGATTCGATGGTCTTCCATGATTTTCAGGGCTTCGGCGGCGAGCATGTCGGGCCGGGCGGTCTTGCCGTGGGCGGTCATCACCTGATCGATGGTGGCGCTGCGAATGTCGATGGCACGATCCAGGGTGCGGCGCAGATCGCCGTCAGTGAAGATCCCGGCGAGCTTGCCGTCGGCTTCAAGGATAGCGGTCATGCCCAGACCCTTGCGGGTCATTTCCATCAGCGCGTCTTTGAGCAGGGTGCCGCGTTGTACCTGCGGCAGCTCCTGCCCGGCGTGCATGACGTTTTCGACTTTCAGCAGCAGGCGACGACCAAGGGCGCCACCCGGATGTGAGAAGGCAAAGTCTTCAGCGGTAAATCCGCGCGCTTCCAGCAAAGCCACGGCGAGGGCATCGCCCATGACCAGTGCTGCAGTAGTAGAAGAAGTCGGCGCCAGATTCAACGGGCAGGCTTCGTGCTCGACATGCACATTGAGATTGACCTCGGCGGCCTTCGCCAAGGGCGACTGCGGGTTGCCGGTAACGCTGATCAACTGGATGCCCAGGCGTTTGATCAGTGGCAGCAGGGTCACGATTTCGTTGGTCGAACCGGAGTTCGACAGTGCCAGAATCACGTCGTCGCGGGTGATCATGCCCATGTCGCCATGGCTGGCTTCGGCCGGATGCACGAAAAACGCCGGGGTGCCGGTGCTGGCCAGGGTGGCGGCGATCTTGTTGCCGACGTGCCCGGATTTGCCCATGCCGACCACGACGACGCGGCCCTTGCTGGCCAGAATCATCTCGCAAGCGCGTACGAAATCGGCGTCGATATGGGCCATCAAGCCTTGGACGGCTTCCACTTCGAGGCGGATGGTGCGTTGTGCCGACTGAATCAGGTCGCGGGTTTTGCTCATGTCAGAATCGTATGGGCCGATGAAAAGGCGGCGATTATAGCGGTTATGTGGCAAAGCCTCACGCAAGTTCGTCGTGCTTTGTCATTACTGGTTACCAAAACACTCTGAAAGTCGCTGCGACCCTCATGTGTCGGCGATTCTGGCCGGGTTCTCGCTTGGGCGCTCAGCCTTTGCAGTGATATAGTTCGCCGCCAGTTCGGCCTGCCCGGGATGCAGGTGTTTCCGAGGAAAGTCTGGCATCCCAGTGAGAGGCTGCATCGCAAGGAGTTTAGATGAGTGCCGATAACGCCTACGCGGTCGAGCTGAAGGGAGTCTCCTTCAAGCGCGGTGCGCGGAGCATTTTCAATAACGTCGATATCCGCATCCCCCGCGGCAAGGTCACCGGCATCATGGGGCCTTCCGGCTGCGGCAAGACCACGCTGCTGCGCCTGATGGGCGCACAGTTGCGGCCGTCCAGCGGTGAAGTCTGGGTCAACGGGCAGAATCTGCCGACGCTGTCGCGCAGTGATCTGTTCGATGCGCGCAAGCACATGGGCGTGCTGTTTCAGAGCGGTGCGCTGTTCACTGACCTTGATGTGTTCGAGAACGTGGCCTTCCCGCTGCGGGTGCACACGCAACTGCCGGAAGACATGATCCGCGACATCGTCCTGCTCAAATTGCAGGCAGTGGGTCTGCGTGGCGCCATCGAGCTGATGCCGGACGAACTGTCCGGCGGCATGAAGCGCCGTGTTGCGCTGGCCCGGGCGATTGCCCTCGATCCGCAGATTCTCATGTACGACGAGCCCTTCGTGGGCCAGGACCCGATCGCCATGGGCGTGCTGGTGCGCCTGATCCGCCTGCTCAACGATGCCCTGGGCATCACCAGCATCGTGGTCTCGCACGATCTTGCAGAAACCGCGAGCATTGCCGACTACATCTATGTAGTGGGCGATGGTCAGGTGCTGGGCCAAGGCACACCGGATGAGCTGATGAAATCCGATGACCCGCGTATCCGCCAGTTCATGACCGGTGATCCCGATGGCCCGGTGCCGTATCACTTTCCAGCGACGGATTACCGCGCAGATCTTCTGGGGAAGCGCTGATGCGCAGAATTTCATTGATGGAACGCGTGCGTCGGTTCGGCGAATCGGCGATCGACGCGGTCGCGGTGTTTGGTCGGGCGACCCTGTTCCTGTTTCACGCCCTGCTGGGCCGTGGCGGTATCAGCGGTGGTTTCGGCCTGCTGGTCAAGCAGCTGCATTCGGTCGGCGTCATGTCGCTGGTGATCATCGTGGTCTCCGGCATTTTCATCGGCATGGTCCTGGCGTTGCAGGGCTTCAGCATTCTTTCCAGCTATGGTTCAGAGCAGGCGGTGGGGCAGATGGTCGCCCTGACGCTGCTGCGTGAACTGGGGCCGGTTGTCACCGCGTTGCTGTTTGCCGGGCGCGCCGGTTCGGCGTTGACCGCCGAGATCGGCAACATGAAATCCACCGAGCAGTTGTCCAGCCTGGAAATGATCGGTGTCGATCCGCTCAAGTACATCATTGCCCCGCGCCTGTGGGCCGGCTTCATTTCCCTGCCGGTGCTGGCGATGATCTTCAGCGTCGTCGGCATCTGGGGCGGTTCGTGGGTCGCAGTCGACTGGCTGGGCGTTTATGAAGGCTCGTACTGGGCGAACATGCAGAACAGCGTGAATTTCACCAGTGACGTGCTCAATGGCGTGATCAAGAGTGTCGTTTTCGCCTTTGTGGTGACCTGGATCGCCGTATTCCAAGGCTATGACTGTGAGCCCACTTCCGAGGGGATCAGTCGTGCCACCACCAAGACCGTGGTGTTTGCCTCGCTGGCAGTGCTCGGCCTGGACTTTATTCTGACCGCTTTGATGTTTGGAGATTTCTGATGCAAAACCGCACCCTGGAAATCGGTGTCGGCCTGTTCCTGCTGGCAGGGATCCTGGCTTTGCTGCTGCTCGCCTTGCGCGTCAGCGGCCTGTCTCCGACTTCGTCCACCGACACTTACAAGTTGTATGCGTATTTCGACAATATCGCCGGTCTGACGGTCAGAGCCAAAGTGACCATGGCCGGTGTGACCATCGGCAAGGTCACCGCTATCGATCTGGATCGCGACAGCTTCACCGGTCGGGTCACGCTGCAGGTGGATAAAAAGGTCGACAACCTGCCGGTTGATTCGACTGCGTCTATCCTCACCGCGGGTCTGCTGGGCGAGAAATACATCGGTATCAGCGTCGGCGGCGAGGACACACAGTTGAAAGACGGCGGAACCATCCACGACACGCAGTCGTCACTGGTACTGGAAGACCTGATCGGTAAATTCCTGCTCAATACCGTTAGCAAAGACGCCAAATGAGGAGCTTTTGAATGATCTCTATCTTGCGACGTGGCCTGTTGGTGTTGCTCGCGGCCCTGCCGTTGATGGCTAACGCTGCACCGGGGCAATCGGCTCATGACCTGATTCAGGACACCACGAACCGGATGCTTGCCGACTTGCAGGCAAACAAAGAGAAGTACAAGCAGGATCCGCAGGATTTCTATGCGGCGCTGAACAACATTGTCGGTCCGGTGGTGGATGCCGAGGGCATCTCCAAAAGCATCATGACCGTGAAGTATTCGCGCAAGGCCACGCCTGAGCAGATGCAGCGCTTTCAGGAAAACTTCAAGCGCGGTCTGTTCCAGTTCTACGGCAACGCTCTGCTGGAATACAACAACCAGGGCATCACCGTTGACCCGGCCAAAGACGAATCGGGCGAGCGCACCAGCGTCAACATGACCGTCAAGGGCAGCAATGGCGCGATCTATCCGGTGCAGTACACGCTTGAGAAGATCAGCGGCGAGTGGAAGCTGCGCAACGTGATCATCAATGGCATCAACATCGGCAAGCTGTTCCGTGACCAGTTCGCCGACGCCATGCAGCGCAATGGCAACGATCTGGACAAGACCATCGATGGCTGGGCCGGTGAAGTGGCCAAGGCCAAGCAGGAAACCGACAAAGCCGCCGCGAAGCCAGCGCAATGAGTGAGGCGGCAGTTCGTATGAGTGATGTCGACGAGCTGGTGCTCAGCGGCGTGTTGGATTACCGCACCGGGCCTGAGCTGCGCAAGGAAGGGCAGGCGCTGATCAAGTCGAGCAAGGCGTCGGCGCTGGTCATCGATTGTTCGGCGGTGCAGAAGTCCAGCAGCGTCGGCCTGTCGTTGCTGCTGTGCTTCATGCGTGATGCACAGGCGGCCGGCAAGGCCGTCAGCATCCGCGCGATGCCCGAAGACATGCGCGAAATCGCTCAGGTCAGCGAGTTGACCGAGCTGTTGGCGCACCCCTGAACCCGCATCTATAAAGAAGCCCCCCGTCAGAGTCCTGCGTTGCGGGGTTCGCAGGCGCGGGGCTTTTTTGTATGATGTCCGACCCGTGCGCACAGGGCGCCGATTGAGGTTGAGCATGCAGGCCGTAGAAGTGAAGAGCTTCCTTGAAGGAAAGCTGCCAGGAACGCTGGTAGAAGTTGAAGGCGAAGGCTGCAACTTCCAGCTGAACGTGATCAGCGATGAACTGGCGGCGTTGAGCCCGGTGAAGCGTCAGCAGCAGGTCTATGCCCATTTGAACCCATGGATCGTCGATGGCAGCATCCATGCGGTCACTATGAAATTTTTCAGCAGCACGGCCTGGGCCGAGCGCACCTGAGCCCTAGGGCGTCGAGATACTAATGGATAAATTGATTATTACCGGTGGCGCTCGTCTCGATGGCGAGATCCGCATTTCCGGCGCGAAGAACTCCGCCCTGCCGATTCTGGCCGCGACGTTGCTGTGCGATGGCCCGGTTACCGTTGGCAACCTGCCGCACCTGCACGACATCACCACCATGATCGAGCTGTTCGGGCGCATGGGCATTGAGCCGGTGATCGACGAGAAGCTCAGCGTCGAAATCGACCCACGTACCATCAAGACCCTGATCGCGCCGTACGAACTGGTGAAAACCATGCGCGCGTCGATCCTTGTGCTCGGCCCGATGGTCGCGCGTTTCGGTGAAGCCGAAGTCGCACTGCCTGGCGGTTGCGCCATTGGTTCGCGTCCGGTCGACCTGCACATCCGCGGTCTGGAAGCCATGGGCGCGGTCATCGACGTCGAAGGCGGCTACATCAAGGCCAAGGCGCCTGAAGGCGGCCTGCGCGGCGCACACTTCTTCTTCGACACCGTCAGCGTGACCGGTACCGAGAACATCATGATGGCCGCTGCACTGGCCAAAGGCCGCAGCGTGTTGCAGAACGCCGCTCGCGAACCTGAAGTGGTCGACCTGGCGAACTTCCTCAATGCCATGGGCGCCAAGGTTTCCGGTGCTGGCACCGACACCATCACCATTGATGGCGTCGAGCGTCTGGGTTCGGCTTTCTACAAGGTCATGCCTGACCGTATCGAAACCGGCACCTACCTGGTCGCTGCTGCCGTGACCGGTGGCCGCGTCAAGGTCAAGGACACCGATCCGACCATCCTCGAAGCGGTACTGGAAAAGCTGCGTGAAGCCGGTGCGGAAATCACCTGCGGTGAAGACTGGATCGAGCTGAACATGCACGGCAAGCGCCCGAAAGCGGTCAACGTGCGCACCGCGCCGTACCCGGCGTTCCCGACCGACATGCAGGCCCAGTTCATCTCGCTCAACGCCATTGCCGAAGGCACCGGTGCGGTGATCGAGACGATCTTCGAAAACCGTTTCATGCACGTGTACGAACTGCACCGCATGGGCGCGCACATCCAGGTTGAAGGCAACACTGCCATCGTCACCGGTATCGAGAAGCTCAAGGGCGCGCCAGTCATGGCCACCGACCTGCGCGCGTCGGCCAGCCTGGTGATCTCGGCGCTGGTTGCCGAAGGCGACACGCTGATCGACCGCATCTACCACATCGACCGTGGTTACGAGTGCATCGAAGAAAAACTGCAAATGCTGGGTGCCAAGATCCGCCGCGTTCCGGGCTGATCGCTGCATCGGGACACAGGGACGTGTCCACTGAATTCGTTTCGAGTCGAGGGTGTACGCACCCTCGATGTGTGTCCGGCGCCGATTGCGACCGGGCATGAGTACCTTGATAAGGACTGACGTTTCCCATGTTGACCATCGCACTGTCCAAGGGCCGCATCCTTGACGACACCCTGCCGCTTCTCGCTGAAGCGGGCATCGTGCCGACCGAGAATCCGGACAAGAGCCGCAAGCTGATCATTCCCACGACCCAGGACGACGTGCGTCTGCTGATCGTGCGTGCCACCGACGTGCCGACCTATGTCGAGCATGGCGCGGCCGACCTCGGCGTCGCCGGTAAGGACGTGCTGATGGAATACAGCGGCCAGGGCCTGTACGAGCCGCTGGACCTGCAGATCGCCCAGTGCAAGCTGATGACCGCCGGCAAGATCGGCGCGGCCGAGCCCAAGGGCCGTCTGCGCGTGGCGACCAAGTTCGTCAACGTTGCCAAGCGTTATTACGCCGAGCAGGGCCGTCAGGTCGACATCATCAAGCTGTACGGCTCGATGGAACTGGCGCCGCTGATCGGGTTGGCCGACAAGATCATCGACGTGGTCGACACCGGCAACACCCTGCGCGCCAACGGTCTGGAGCCACAGGAACTGATCGCCACGATCAGCTCGCGTCTAGTGGTAAACAAGGCTTCGATGAAAATGCAGCACGCCCGAATCCAGGCGTTGATCGACACCCTGCGCAACGCAGTGGAATCGCGACACCGCGGCTGATCTACCAGCGCGGCCCGAGGCCGCGCCGTCTATCCGCCTCATAGCCAGAATTCTCAGGTGCCCAAGCGGATCGAATGCTAGTTTCGGGCGCCTGAGTTTTTTGCCAATTCCTATGAGGCTCTCGCTATGACCGCACCGACTGCAATTCGCCGACTCAACGCTGCTGACCCGGATTTCGCGCATCATCTGGATCATCTGCTGAGCTGGGAAAGTGTGTCTGACGACTCGGTCAATCAGCGCGTGCTGGACATCATCAAGGCTGTGCGCGAGCGCGGTGACGCGGCGCTGGTCGAGTTCACCCAGAAGTTCGACGGCCTCGAAGTCGCCTCGATGGCCGACCTGATCCTGCCGCGCGAGCGCCTTGAACTGGCCCTGACCCGCATCACTGTGCCGCAACGCGAGGCCTTGGAAAAAGCCGCCGCCCGCGTGCGCAGCTATCACGAAAAACAGAAGCAGGATTCCTGGAGCTACACCGAGGCTGACGGCACCGTGCTTGGTCAGAAAGTCACGCCACTGGATCGCGCAGGCCTTTACGTGCCGGGCGGCAAGGCCTCGTATCCGTCGTCGGTATTGATGAACGCGATTCCGGCGAAGGTGGCCGGCGTGACCGAAGTGGTCATGGTCGTGCCAACCCCGCGCGGTGAAATCAACGAGCTGGTGCTGGCCGCTGCCTGCATCGCCGGTGTCGACCGCGTGTTCACCATCGGCGGCGCGCAAGCGGTTGCCGCACTGGCTTATGGCACCGAAAGCGTGCCGCGTGTCGATAAGGTTGTCGGCCCGGGCAATATCTATGTGGCCACGGCCAAGCGCCACGTGTTCGGCCAAGTCGGCATCGACATGATCGCCGGCCCTTCGGAAATTCTTGTGGTCTGCGACGGCCAGACCGATCCGGACTGGATCGCCATGGACCTGTTCTCCCAGGCCGAGCACGACGAAGACGCGCAAGCGATTCTGGTCAGCCCCGACGCCGAGTTCCTCGACAAGGTGGCCGCGAGCATCGACAAACTGCTGCCGACCATGGACCGCGCGACCATCATCGAAACTTCGATCAATGGCCGAGGTGCGCTGATTCAGGTGAGCGACATGGCCCAGGCCATCGAAGTCGCCAACCGCATCGCCCCGGAACACCTGGAATTGTCGGTCGCCGATCCACAGGCCTGGCTGCCGCAGATCCGCCACGCCGGTGCGATCTTCATGGGCCGCCACACTTCCGAAGCGTTGGGCGACTACTGCGCCGGCCCGAACCACGTGTTGCCGACTTCCGGCACCGCGCGTTTCTCCTCGCCGCTGGGCGTCTACGACTTCCAGAAGCGCTCGTCGATCATCTTCTGCTCCGAGGCCGGCGCTTCCAAGCTGGGCAAAACAGCATCGGTACTGGCCCGTGGTGAATCGCTGAGCGCCCACGCACGCAGCGCCGAATACCGCATCAAAGACCAAGACTTTCTGAAAGGGCAGGGGAACTGAGCGATGAGTAAATTCTGGAGCCCGTTCGTCAAGGACCTGGTGCCCTACGTGCCGGGCGAACAGCCGAAGCTGACCAGACTGGTCAAGCTCAATACCAACGAAAATCCGTATGGCCCGTCGCCAAAAGCGCTGGCGGCGATGCAAGCCGAGCTCAACGACAACCTGCGCCTGTATCCGGACCCGAACAGTGATCTGCTGAAAAACGCCGTGGCCGAATACTACGGCGTGCAAACCAGTCAGGTGTTCCTCGGCAACGGTTCGGACGAAGTGCTCGCGCACATCTTCCACGGTCTGCTGCAACACGACCAGCCGCTGCTGTTTCCGGACATCAGCTATAGCTTCTATCCGGTCTACTGCGGTCTGTACGGCATTGAATTCGACGCTGTTCCGCTGGATGCGCAGTTCCAGATCAACCCGGCCGACTACGCCAAACCGAATGGCGGGATCATTTTCCCCAACCCGAACGCGCCGACCGGGTGCCTGCTGGCGCTGGACGCGGTCGAGCAAATCCTCAAGGCCAGTCCTGATTCGGTCGTAGTCGTAGATGAGGCGTACATCGACTTCGGCGGCGAGACGGCGATCAGTCTGGTGGACCGCTATCCGAATCTGCTGGTGACGCAGACGCTGTCCAAGTCACGCTCGCTGGCCGGCCTGCGTGTCGGTCTGGCGGTAGGGCATCCGGACTTGATCGAAGCGCTGGAGCGGATCAAGAACAGCTTCAACTCCTATCCACTGGATCGTCTGGCGATTGTCGGCGCGGCGGCGGCTTTTGCCGATCGCGAGTATTTCGACAAGACCTGTCGTCAGGTGATCGAGAGCCGCGAATGGGTGGTGGCGCAGTTGCAGGCTAAAGGCTTTGAAGTGCTGCCGTCGGCGGCCAACTTCATCTTCGCTCGCCACCCGCAGCATGATGCGGCGGGCCTGGCGGCCAAGCTGCGCGAGCAGGGCGTGATCGTGCGGCACTTCAAGCAGGAGCGGATTGCGCAGTTCCTGCGGATATCGGTGGGGACGCCTGAGCAGAATCAGGCGTTGATCAACGGCCTTGGCGACCTCTAAAAGCAAAAGCCCCTCACCCTAGCCCTCTCCCAGAGGGAGAGGGGACTGACCGAGGCGCACTTTAGAGTTGCACCGACGTGAGATACCGAGTCGAACTCCAGTGTTGAAAAGCAAACAGATCGGCTCCCTTTCCCCCTCGCCCCCTTGGGGGAGAGGGCTGGGGTGAGGGGGATGGTATTCAGATCGAACATGGATTTTGAAAACGACCCTTGCTCACTCGTGATGCGGCTCGCCAAGGAAGGTCAGTGAGGTAAACAAACCTCTACTTTCCACATCCACACTGTCCTTCACCGGCACCTCGACCTGCGCCGCAATCACATTCAACCCTTCATTACGCACCAGCACCTGCGCACGCCCATCCTTGTCGGTCTCGGTGCTCAGGGTGTTTGGCGCGCTGCGATAGTCGCCATACAACTTCACCCCCGCCGCCGGTTTGCCATCGAGCAGCACCCGCACCGGTAACGATTTACCCGGCCCGACCGTCAACGGATCGACCTCCGGCAGGATCAGCAGTTTGATCTGCTCCAGTTTCGGCAACTTCGCCCCCGGCTGATAGATCGCCAGGCTGTACTTGAACGTCTGCGTGGCCTCGGTGGCGCCGGGTACTTTGCTGCGTCCTTCGTTGATCCACTTCTTGTCCGCCGTCTGCGACCACATGCCATTGTTCAGCGCCACGGCCATCAGCGCCGGCGGCTTCAATGGTTTCAAACGGGCATGATCGGCCAGGCGCTCGACGCTGACCGGGATCATTTTGCCGCTTGCGTCATAAGCCCAGGCACCGCTGATTTTCTGCGCCTTGAAGGCGTTGTCTTCGGCGCCGTGGCCGTAGACCACTTCGATGTTGCCGCGTCGCTCCTCTGTCCACAGGCCGTGCGCCGACACCTGACCGGTGAACAGCGCAGCGATGAGCAGAAGGGATTTGCCGTAGTGCATGGTGACGTCCTTTTACAGGTTGAGTGTCAGGCTGACAGTGAAATTGCGTGGCTCGCCGGGGTTGACCCAGTAGTTGCTGTAGGAGCGCTCGTAGTATTTCTCGTCGAAGATGTTGTTCAGATTCAGGCCGAGCGTGACGTTGTCGCTTGCCTTGTAATGGGCGAGCAAGTCGACGGTCTGGTAGGCCGGCAATTCGAAGTCGCTGCCGGATTCGCCCGAACGATCACCGACGTAGGTGAACGCTGCACCGACGTCTGAACCGCGCAGATGGCCATCCTGAAATTCATAAACACCCAGCAGACTGCCGCTGCGTTTAGCCACGCCGAGGATGCGGCTGCCGGTAGGAATGGTCGCGTCGCCCTTGGTCACCTCGGCGTCGATGTAGGCGAAGGCGCCGATCACCCGCACTGCGTCGGTCACCTGACCGCTCACTTGCCAATCGAAACCCTGACTGCGCGCCTTGCCCATGGCGCGGCTGGTGTCGGTGCCCGGATCGAGGGCGAGAACGTTTTCCTTGTCAATGTGGAAGAAGGAGAGGGTGCTGCTCACCCGCTCATCGAACAGCTCGTTCTTGATCCCCACTTCGTAACCGACGCCTTCTTCCGGGTCGAAGGATTTGCCCGATGCATCCAGGCCGTTGTTCGGTTTGAACGAGGTCGAGGCGTTGGCGAACAGGCCGGTGTTCGGCGTGAGCTGATAGAGCAGGCCGGCGCGTTGAGTCAGCGCGTCGTGGCGTTGCTGGCTTTTGGCGTTGCGGCTGTGATCGTCGATGCGCTGATCGAAATGCTCGAAGCGCGCGCCGACCATGCCGCGCAGCTTGTCGGTGAAGATGATCTGGTCCTGCAGATTCAGCGCATGACTTTCGACGTGTTCGAAGAAGTCGGTGCCCGAGCGTGCGCCGTTGGGTTTCGGCTGGCCGTAAACCGGTTTATAGATGTCGATGGCGTAGGGGCCGCCAGCAATGGTGGTGACGCGTTCGTCCTTGCGGTAATTCTCGTACTCGGTGCCGATCAGCAATTCATGCTGCCACGGCCCGAGGTCGAACAGACCGCGCAGTTCCAGTTGGGTGATGCTGTCGTGCCAACTCGTATCGCGTTCGCGCAAGCGGCGGTTGACCGTGTGGCCGTCGGCGTTCAGCGCGCGTTGTTCCGTGGCGTCGCCCCAGAGCTTGCCTTCCTTGTAGTGGCTGGCCAGACGCAGTTTCCAGCTGTCGTTCAGATGGTGTTCAAGAGTGGCCTGGAGCAGGTTGTTGTGGTTGTCGATGTTGCCGTCGTTGGGCTCGCCCAAGAACGTCGAGCGCGATACGCCGCTCCACTTGTTGTTCGGCGCCACCACGCCACGATCGAACGTCGAGTTGTGACGGACGATTTCGCTTTCCACCAGCAGCGAGGTGTCCGGGTTCAACTGCCAACTGATCGAAGGCGCGACGAATACCCGCTGGCTGTCGACGTGGTCGCGAAAGCTTTTGTTGTCTTCCACGGCGAGGTTGATGCGCGAGAGCACATTGCCCTGATCATCAAGGGGCGTGTTGACGTCCAGCGCGGTGCGGTAGCGGTCCCAACTGCCGGCGCTGGTCTGCAGAGTGGTGAACGCTTCAGGCTGCGGTTTCTTGGTGACGATGTTCACCGTGCCGCCGGGATCACCCCGGCCGTACAGGCTGGCGGCCGGGCCTTTGAGCACTTCGATGCGTTCTATATTGGCCGCATCTGGCGTGCTCGGGTAACCGCGATTGGCGCTGAAACCATCCTTGTAGAACTCCGAGGTGGTGAAGCCGCGCACGTTGTATTCGTACAGGGTCAGGCCGCCGAAGTTGTTTTGCTTCGACACGCCGCCGGCAAAATCCAGCGCGCGTTCAACGCTGGTGCTGCCCAGATCCGAGAGCACACTGGCCGGCACGACGCTGATGGCTTGTGGGATATCGCGAATCGCCGTGTCGGTTTTGGTCGCACTGGCCGAGCGAGTCGCGCGATATCCGCTGACCGGGCCGGTGGGTGATTCGTAGTCGGAAGTGACGCTGATGGCTTCCAGCTCAACGGGCTGCGGCTCATCGGCGAAGGCGGGATCGCAGAGCAAACCCAGAGTCAGGCCCAACAGCGAGGCCTTTTTGCGAGACGACATGTTATGTTGTTCCAATTGCTAGAATTGAAACAATATAACATGCCCGTTGAGAATGTCTGTTATTCGCGCCGCTGGCGCGAAAACATTTTTACTCTTCTTTTTCTTTCACCGGTGCCGGTGGGGGACGCAGGCCGATTTCAGCGGTCAACTTCAGCTCCTTGCCGTTGCGCATGACCTGAATCGTCACCTTGTCGGTCGGTTTGATCCGCGCCACCTGGTTCATCGAGCGGCGACCATCGCCGGCGGGCTCGCCATCGATGCTCAGAATCACATCGCCCAGTTGCAGGCCGGCTTTCTGCGCCGGGCCGTCACGGAAGATCCCCGCGACGACAATCCCCGGACGCCCGGACAAGCCAAACGACTCCGCCAGTTCCTGCGTCAGCGGTTGCACTTCGATGCCCAGCCAGCCGCGAATCACCTGACCGTGCTCGATGATCGACTTCATTACTTCCATCGCCAGTTTCACCGGAATGGCAAAACCGATGCCTTGCGAGCCGCCGGACTTGGAAAAGATCGCCGTGTTGATACCGGTGAGGTTGCCGTTGGCGTCGACCAGCGCACCGCCGGAGTTGCCCGGGTTGATCGCCGCATCGGTCTGGATGAAGTCTTCGTAGTTGTTCAGGCCCAACTGATTACGGCCGGTGGCGCTGATGATGCCCATGGTCACGGTCTGGCCGACGCCGAACGGGTTGCCGATGGCCAGCGCGACGTCGCCGATGCGAATGCTGTCGGAGCGGCCGACGGTGATTGCCGGGAGGTTTTTCAGATCGATTTTCAGAACAGCGAGGTCGGTTTCCGGATCGCTGCCGATCACCCGTGCCAGCGTCTCGCGACCATCCTTGAGCGCCACGACGATCTGGTCGGCGCCGCTGGTGACGTGGTTGTTGGTGAGGATGTAGCCTTCCGGGCTCATGATCACCCCGGAACCGAGGCTCGATTCCATGCGCTTCTGTTTCGGCGAATTGTCACCGAAGAAGCGGCGGAACTGCGGATCCTCGAACAAGGGATGCGCCGGTTTGTTGATGACCTTGGTGGTGTACAGGTTGACCACCGACGGCGCGGCGATGCCCACCGCATCCGCATAGGACACCGGTCCCTGTTGCACGATCGTGGTCTGAGGGGCCTGTTGCAGATTGACGTCGAGGCTCGGCAGCCCGACCCACTCGGGGTAACGCTGAATAATCAACAGAGCGATAAGCACACCGGCCAACAGCGGCCAGCCAAAAAAACGCAGCGCCTTGAGCATTAAGCACGTTCCTGGAAAGGTTGCAGGCGAGGTCAGACCGCCCATAATGTCGCGCATTATACGAGGCCGCGCGTGCCTCTGAACGGGATATTTAGGAGTCTTTCATGGCCGTTGCCCTCAGCACCCTCGTCGAAGAAGCCGACCGTTACCTGGGCAGTGCGAAAATTGCCGATTATTGCCCCAACGGATTACAGGTCGAAGGCCGCCCGCAGGTGATGCGCATCGTCAGTGGCGTCACCGCCAGCCAGGCGTTGCTCGATGCCGCCGTCGAAGCCGAGGCCGACCTGATCCTGGTCCACCACGGTTATTTCTGGAAAGGCGAAAACCCTTGCGTCACCGGCATGAAACAGCGCCGCTTGAAAACCCTGCTCAAGCACGACATCAGTCTGCTCGCCTATCACCTGCCGCTGGATCTGCACCCGGACGTCGGCAACAACGTGCAACTGGCGCGTCAGCTCGACATCACTGTCGAAGGTTCGCTCGACCCGAGCAATCCGAAAGTCGTCGGGCTGGTCGGCTCGCTGAATGAGCCAATGACTGCGCGGGATTTCGCGCGCAAGGTGCAGGAAGTCATGGGGCGCGAGCCGCTGCTGATCGAAGGCAGCGGCATGATCCGCCGCGTCGGCTGGTGCACCGGCGGCGGCCAGGGCTATATCGATCAGGGCGTGGCGGCGGGGGTCGACCTGTTCATCAGTGGCGAGGCCTCCGAGCAGACTTTCCACAGCGCCCGGGAAAACGACATCAGCTTCATCGCCGCTGGCCACCACGCTACTGAACGCTACGGCGTGCAGGCGCTGGGTGAGTATCTGGCGAAGCGCTTTGCCCTTGAGCACATCTTCATCGATTGCCCGAATCCGATCTGAGCTCGCCGCAAACTCCTGTGGGAGCGAGCCTGCTCGCGAACGCCTCAGACCTTCAATACAAAGGTGCCTGACAATCCGCTTTCGCGAGCAGGCTCGCTCCCACATTCGGCCCTGACGGGCCGAACTGGTGGGCATATTCATATACCCTTTCGATCTAGTTGGCGTCCTGATTAGAAGAGGTCGCTGTGCTAGGATTCCTCGCTCGAACACGGCCCGCTGGCCGTTCATAAGAAAGCTTTCGTGAGTAGCCATGGTCGACAAACTGACGCATCTGAAACAGCTGGAGGCGGAAAGCATCCACATCATCCGCGAGGTGGCCGCCGAGTTCGATAACCCGGTGATGCTGTACTCCATCGGTAAAGACTCCGCCGTGATGCTGCACCTGGCACGCAAGGCGTTCTTCCCGGGCAAACTGCCGTTTCCGGTGATGCACGTCGACACCCGCTGGAAATTCCAGGAAATGTACAAGTTCCGCGACAAGATGGTCGAAGACTTGGGCCTGGACCTGATCACCCACATCAACCCCGATGGCGTGGCGCAGAACATCAACCCGTTCACCCACGGCAGTGCCAAACACACCGACATCATGAAAACCGAAGGCCTGAAACAGGCACTCGACAAGCATGGTTTCGACGCAGCGTTCGGCGGCGCCCGTCGCGATGAAGAGAAATCCCGCGCCAAAGAGCGCGTGTACTCGTTCCGCGACAGCAAGCACCGCTGGGACCCGAAAAACCAGCGTCCGGAGCTGTGGAACGTCTACAACGGCAAGGTCAACAAGGGCGAATCCATTCGTGTGTTCCCGTTGTCGAACTGGACCGAACTGGACATCTGGCAGTACATCTACCTCGAAGGCATCCCGATTGTGCCGCTGTACTTCGCCGCCGAACGCGAAGTGATCGAGAAGAACGGCACGCTGATCATGATCGACGACGAGCGCATCCTCGAGCACCTGTCCGATGAAGACAAAGCGCGCATCGTGAAAAAGAAAGTGCGGTTCCGCACCCTTGGCTGCTACCCGTTGACGGGCGCGGTGGAGTCCGAGGCCGAAAGCCTGACGGACATCATTCAGGAAATGCTCCTGACGCGAACTTCCGAGCGCCAGGGCCGGGTCATCGACCACGATGGCGCAGGCTCGATGGAAGACAAAAAACGTCAAGGCTATTTCTAAGGGGCTGTCATGTCGCATGTTTCTGATTTGATCAGCGAGGACATCCTCGCCTACCTGGGCCAGCACGAACGTAAAGAGCTGCTGCGCTTTTTGACCTGCGGTAACGTCGATGACGGCAAGAGCACCCTGATCGGGCGCCTGCTGCACGACTCGAAGATGATCTACGAAGATCACCTTGAAGCAATCACCCGCGATTCAAAGAAAGTCGGCACCACCGGTGACGACATCGACTTGGCATTGCTGGTCGACGGTCTGCAGGCCGAGCGTGAGCAGGGCATCACCATTGATGTCGCTTACCGCTATTTCTCCACTGCCAAGCGCAAATTCATCATCGCCGACACCCCCGGCCATGAGCAGTACACCCGCAACATGGCCACCGGTGCGTCCACCTGTGACCTGGCGATCATTCTGGTCGACGCCCGTTACGGCGTGCAGACCCAGACCCGTCGCCACAGCTTCATCGCCTCCCTGCTGGGTATCAAACACATCGTCGTCGCCATCAACAAGATGGACTTGAAGGACTTTGACGAAGGCGTGTTCGAGTCGATCAAGGCCGACTACCTGAAGTTCGCCGAAGGCTTGAAGATGAAGCCGACCAGCATGCACTTCGTGCCGATGTCTGCCCTTAAAGGCGACAACGTGGTGAACAAGTCCGAGCGCTCGCCGTGGTACAAAGGCCAGTCGCTGATGGAAATCCTCGAGACTGTGGAAGTGGCGGGCGACCGCAACTTCACCGATCTGCGTTTCCCGGTGCAGTACGTCAACCGTCCGAACCTGAACTTCCGTGGTTTCGCCGGCACCCTGGCCAGCGGCATCGTGCACAAGGGCGACGAAGTCGTGGTGCTGCCGTCGGGCAAGAGCAGCCGGGTGAAGTCCATCGTCACTTTTGAAGGTGAACTGGAACACGCAGGCCCAGGTCAGGCGGTAACGCTGACCATGGAAGACGAAATCGACATCTCCCGTGGCGACCTGTTGGTGCATGCCGACAACGTGCCGCCGGTCACCGACAGCTTTGAAGCGATGCTGGTGTGGATGGCTGAAGAGCCGATGCTGCCGGGCAAGAAATATGACATCAAACGCGCCACCAGTTACGTGCCGGGCTCGATCGCCAGCATCGTCAACAAGGTCGACGTCAACACTCTGGAAGAAGGCCCGGCGAGCGCGTTGCAGCTCAACGAAATCGGCAAGGTGAAGATCGCGCTCGACGCGCCGATCGCCCTCGACGGTTACGAAAGCAACCGCACCACCGGCGCGTTCATCGTTATCGATCGCCTGACCAATGGCACCGTTGGCGCTGGCATGATCGTCGCTCAGCCTGTAGCGCACGGCACTGCCACCCACCACGGCAAACTGGCGCACGTGGCGACTGAAGAGCGTGCCCAGCGCTTCGGCCAGCAACCGGCCACCGTGCTGTTCAGCGGCCTGTCGGGCGCGGGCAAAAGCACCCTGGCATACGCGGTCGAGCGCAAGCTGTTCGACATGGGCCGCGCGGTGTTTGTACTGGATGGCCAGAACCTGCGTCATGACTTGAACAAAGGTCTGCCACAGGATCGCGCCGGGCGTACCGAGAACTGGCGTCGAGCCGCCCACGTGGCGCGTCAGTTCAACGAAGCGGGGCTGCTGACCCTGGCCGCGTTCGTTGCGCCGAGTGCCGAAGGTCGCGAGCAGGCCAAGGAACTGATCGGCAAGGATCGCTTGCTGACGGTCTATGTGCAGGCCTCGCCGACCGTGTGCGCCGAGCGTGATCCGCAAGGTCTCTACGCCGCTGGCGGCGACAACATTCCCGGCGAATCCTTCCCGTACGACGTGCCGCTCAATGCCGACCTGGTGATCGACACGCAGTCGCTGAGCCTGGAAGAAAGCGTCAAGCAAGTGCTGGAGCTGTTGCGTCAGCGTGGCGCGATTTAAGCGTTAGCGACAAATAAAAAGCCCGCCGATGAGCAATCATCGGCGGGCTTTTTTATTCGGGCATACGGCGATCAAAACTGTGGGAGCGAGCCTGCTCGCGAAAGCGTTATCTCATTCAACATCTTTGCAAGCTGATCCACCGCTTTCGCGAGCAGGCTCGCTCCCACAGGGGGTTAGTGTTTGGTTGGATATTCGCGGTGCATCTGCTCCAGCAACGCATCTTTGTCCAGCCACAGCTGATTGATCCAGCCCTGGAACTGCAATCGATACTCGCCGTCCTGGTCGTAGTTCTTGCCGATGAAGGCCGGCGGGATTTTGATTTCTTCAAAATGCACCACCACATCGCGCACATTGCCGCAGAGCAAGTCCCAGAACCCCGGACGTCCGGCCGGGTAGTGGATGGTCACGTTGACGATCGACTCCAGCTGTTCGCCCATCGCATCGAGCACAAAGGCGATCCCGCCGGCCTTGGGCTTGAGCAGGTACTTGAACGGTGACTGCTGCTGCGCATGCTTGCCTTCGGTGAAGCGTGTGCCTTCGACGAAGTTGAAAATTCCCACCGGGTTATGCCGGAATTTCGCACAGGTCTTGCGCGTGGTTTCCAGGTCCTTGCCTTTCTTCTCCGGGTGTTTTTCCAGGTACGCCTTGGAGTAGCGCTTCATGAACGGAAAGCCCAGCGCCCACCAGGCCAGGCCAATCACCGGCACCCAGATCAGCTCCTGCTTGAGGAAAAACTTCAGCGGTTGAATCTTGCGGTTGAGCACGTATTGCAGCACCAGAATATCCACCCAGCTCTGGTGGTTGCTGGTGATCAGGTACGAGTGCTGATAGTCGAGGCCTTGCAGGCCGCTGACGTGCCAGCGGGTGCGCCGTACCAGATTCATCCAGCCTTTGTTGTTGCTGATCCACGCCTCATGGGTGTGGCTCATCAGCCAACCAGCGATGCGCTGGGTAAAGGCAAACGGCAGGGCCTTGACCAGCGCCACGCAGAACAGGAACGAGCACAGCAGAATCGTATTGAGCGCCAACAGCAGCGAGGCGATCACGCCGCGCAACGGTGCAGGGAGAAAGTCCAGCATTTACACATCCATAGGTCGGTTGGCGGCTTGAATCGCAGTGAGCGCGATGGTGTAGACGATGTCATCGACTTGCGCACCGCGCGGCAGGTCGTTCACCGGTTTGCGCAGGCCTTGCAGCATCGGCCCGAGGCTGACGCAATCAGCGCTGCGCTGCACGGCTTTGTGCGTAGTGTTGCCGGTGTTCAGATCGGGGAACACAAACACCGTGGCGCGCCCGGCGACCTGACTGTTCGGCGCCAGTTGCCGCGCCACGTCGGCGTTGGCGGCAGCGTCGTATTGCAACGGGCCGTCGATCAACAGCGAATTTTGTTGCTCATGGGCGAGCAGAGTTGCCTCGCGGACTTTCTCGACTTCTTCACCGCGCGCCGATTCCCCGCTGGAATAGCTGATCATCGCCACCCGTGGAGTGATACCGAATGCGGCCGCCGAGTCGGCGCTTTGCAGGGCGATCTCTGCCAGTTCTGCGGCGCTCGGGTGCGGGTTCATCACGCAGTCGCCGTAGACCAGCACTTCTTCCGGGAAGAGCATGAAGAACACCGACGACACCAGCGTGCAGCCCGGTGCGGTCTTGATCAGTTGCAGGGCCGGGCGGATGGTGTTGGCGGTGGTGTTGATCACGCCTGAGACCAGGCCGTCGACCTCGTCCAGCGCAAGCATCATGGTGCCGATCACCACAGTGTCTTCCAGTTGTTGCTCGGCCATCGGTGCGTTGAGGCTTTTGCTCTTGCGCAGGGCGACCATCGGCTCGACGTAACGCTCGCGGATCTGGTCCGGGTCAAGGATTTCCAGACCCGGCGGCAGCACGATGCCTTGGGCACGGGCGACCGCTTCTACGTCTTCGGGTTTGGCCAGCAATACGCAGCGGGCGATCCCGCGTTCCTGACAGATCGCCGCCGCTTGCACGGTGAACGGCTCGCTGCCTTCGGGCAACACGATGCGCTTGTTCGCCGCTTGCGCGCGCTGGATCAATTGGTAGCGGAACACCGCCGGCGACAGGCGCATCTCCCGAGGCGTGCCGCAGCGCTGGTGCAGCCAGTTGGCGTCGAGGTGGCTGGCGACGAAATCGGTGATGATCTCCGCGCGCTCGCGGTCATCGATCGGAATTTCCTTGTTCAGGCCATTGAGCAGATTGGCGGTGTCGTACGAGCCGGTGCTTACCGACAACACCGGCAGACCGGCCTGCAACGCGCCCCGGCACAGGTCCATGATGCGCGGGTCGGGCAGGGTGTCGCTGGTCAGCAGCAGGCCGGCCAGCGGCACACCGTTGATCGCCGCAAGGCTGACAGCGAGGATGATGTCGTCGCGATCGCCCGGCGTTACCACCAGCACGCCGGGCTTGAGCAGCTCGACAGTGTTGCGCATGGTTCGTGCGCAAATGATGATTTTGCTCATGCGCCGGGTTTCGTAGTCGCCCGCGTTGAGTACTTGCGCGCCCATCAGGTCGGCGACGTCGCGGGTGCGCGGCGCGTTGAGTTCCGGCTGAAACGGGATGCAGCCAAGCAAGCGGAAATCACCGCTGCGCAGCAACGGCGAATGTTCCTTCAGACGCGTGGCGAAGGCGTCCATGCTTTCGTCGGTCTTGACCTTGTTGAGGATCACGCCGAGGACTTTCGGATCTTTCGGGCCGCCGAACATTTGTGCCTGCAACTCGACGCGGCCGGACAGCTCGGCGAGCACTTCGTTTTCCGGCGCAGAGACCAGAATGACCTCGGCATCGATGCTCTTGGCCAAGTGCAGGTTGACCCGCGCCGCGTAACTGGCGCTGCGGGTCGGCACCATGCCTTCGACCACCAGCACGTCTTTGCCGACGGCCGCTTGCTGATACAGGGCGATGATTTCTTCGAGCAGTTCGTCGAGCTGACCGTCGCCGAGCATGCGTTCAACGTGCGCCAGGCCTAACGGCTGCGGCGGTTTCAGGCCGTGGGTGCGCGCCACCAGTTCGGTGGATCGTTCAGGGCCGGTGTCGCCCGGGTGCGGCTGGGCGATCGGTTTGAAGAAGCCGACTTTGAGGCCGGCGCGTTCAAGCGTGCGCACCAGCCCGAGGCTGATGGAGGTCAGACCCACGCCAAAATCGGTGGGGGCGATAAAAAAAGTTTGCATGGGAATTCTCTATGCAAGGGTGTCAGCCTATGTCTGGCCGACTACCGAAATTCAGTCGCCAAGGTTATCGCTAACCGAGCCTTGTGCACACCAACCGCAGGCAAAGGGTTGACCTGTTTTTTCAATACGTTGCGCCGGATCCAGGACCCACGCGCGGGTTTGCCACGGCGGCTGGTGGCGCAGGTGCTGGGTGTGGCCACAGGAAAGCTCGACCACCCAATGGCCGTCTTCGTCCTGATGGAAGCCGGTGATGGTCGAAACCCGTTTGTCCGGCTTGTGGTCGCTTTCACGCGATTGCTTCGCTAAACTTGGCCTTTCTATATTCTTATGCAAAAGGTCTCGCCCCATGCTGATCGCCGCCAATAAGGCTGTCTCCATCGACTATACCCTGACCAACGACGCTGGTGAGGTCATCGACAGCTCCGCCGGCGGCGCTCCGCTGGTTTACCTGCAAGGCGCAGGCAACATCATCCCGGGCCTGGAAAAAGCCCTTGAAGGCAAAGCTGTCGGTGACGAGCTGAAAGTGGCCGTTGAGCCGGAAGACGCTTACGGTGAATACGCCGCTGAACTGGTCAGCACCCTGAGCCGCAGCATGTTCGAAGGCGTTGACGAGCTGGAAGTCGGCATGCAGTTCCACGCTTCGGCGCCGGACGGCCAGATGCAGATCGTCACCATCCGCGATCTGGACGGCGACGACGTCACCGTTGATGGCAACCACCCTCTGGCCGGTCAGCGCCTGAACTTCGAAGTGAAGATCGTTGATATCCGTGACGCCAGCCAGGAAGAAATCGCTCATGGTCACGTCCATGGCGAAGGTGGCCATCACCACTGATTTTCTGCGCTAAGCTTCGAGTACTGGAGAGGCGCCTGTGGGCGCCTTTTTAGTCCGCGGCTGTCCTTGGTGGCCTCGCCAAGTGGCTGTTTCGAGTAGAACACGAGAATCCTGGAGTTCGGCATGAGTGCTTTTCACGACCTTAAGTTGACAGCCCTGGATGGTCAGGAGCTACCGCTGGCGCCGTTCAAGGGCCAAGTCGTGCTGGTGGTCAACGTGGCCTCCAAATGCGGCTTGACCCCTCAGTACGCGGCACTGGAAAACCTCTACCAGCAATACAAAGATAAAGGCTTTGCTGTGCTGGGCCTGCCGTGCAACCAGTTTGCCGGTCAGGAGCCAGGCTCGGAGAAAGAAATCCAGGAGTTCTGCAGCCTCAACTATGGCGTGACCTTTCCGTTGTCGAGCAAGCTCGAAGTCAACGGCCACGAGCGGCATCAGTTGTATCGCCTGCTGGCGGGCGAGGGCGCCGAGTTTCCCGGTGACATCACCTGGAACTTCGAAAAGTTTCTGCTCGGCAAGGACGGCCGCGTGCTGGCGCGGTTCTCGCCGCGCACGGCGCCGGATGATCCGACCATCGTGCATGCGATTGAAAAAGCGCTGAGCTGACAAGCAGCATCAAAAGATCGCAGCCTTCGGCAGCTCCTACAGGTGGTTTGTGTTTCCTCTGTAGGAGCTGCCGAAGGCTGCGATCTTTGCTTTTCAATCTTTTAATCATTAATCACCCAAATCAATAATGCTATTCAAAGGCTCCGGCTCTCCATATTATCGCCGTCATAAATCGATCGCTATGGAGCCTCTCGATGCCTGTTCAAGCCCTGTTCAAACCGTTCCATCTCGGTGCCCTCGAACTGCCGACCCGCGTGGTCATGGCGCCAATGACCCGCTCGTTCTCGCCGGGCGGCGTGCCGAATTCCAAAGTCATTGAGTACTATCGCCGTCGCGCGGCCGCTGGGGTTGGCTTGATCATCACCGAAGGCACCACGGTCGGCCACATCGCGTCCAATGGCTATCCAAACGTGCCGCAGTTTTTCGGTGACGCGCCGCTGGCCGGCTGGAAAAAAGTTGTCGACGCCGTGCACGCCGAGGGCGGCAAGATCGTCCCGCAACTGTGGCATGTCGGCAGCGTACGTCGCCTTGGCACCGAGCCGGACGCCAGCGTGCCGGGCTACGGTCCGTCGGAAAAACTCAAGGATGGTCAGGTCGTGGTTCACGGCATGACCAAGCAGGACATCCAGGACGTGATCGCTGCATTTGCCCAGGCTGCCAAAGATGCGCAAAGCATCGGCATGGACGGTGTGGAAATCCATGGCGCCCACGGCTATCTGATCGACCAGTTCTTCTGGGAAGGCAGCAACCAGCGCACCGACGAATACGGTGGCAGCCTGGCCAATCGTTCGCGTTTTGCCATCGAATTGATTCAAGCAGTGCGCGCGGCTGTCGGTGAGGGCTTCCCGATCATCTTCCGTTTTTCGCAATGGAAACAGCAGGATTACACTGCGCGTCTGGTGCAAACCCCCGAAGCGCTGGGCGAGTTTCTTAAGCCGCTGTCCGCCGCCGGTGTGGACATTTTCCACTGCTCGACCCGACGCTTCTGGGAGCCGGAGTTCGACGGTTCGGATCTGAACCTTGCTGGCTGGACCCGCAAGCTGACCGGCAAACCGACCATCACCGTGGGCAGCGTCGGCCTGGATGGCGAGTTCCTGCAGTTCATGGTCAACACCGACAAGGTCGCGCAACCGGCCAGCCTGGAAAACCTGCTGGAGCGTCTGAACAAAGAAGAGTTTGACCTGGTAGCAGTGGGCCGCGCGCTGCTGGTCGATCCGGACTGGGCGCAGAAAGTCCGTGAAGGGCGGGAGCAGGACATTCTTCCGTTTAGTCGTGAGGCGTTGATGACCTTGGTCTAAGCGGCGCCAGTTCGAACCATTCGCGAGCAGGCTCGCTCCCACCTTCGACCGCATTCCATCTGAAAGAATGCAGTACCCATGTGGGAGCGAGCCTGCTCGCGAAAGCTGTTTCTATGTCGCCGAAAATCTAAGGTTGTGTCTGCGCCCCAGGCACCACCAGCTCACCCACACAAGCCCCACGCAAATACCCCTCGAACTGCTCGATAATTGCCGCCCAGCCCTGGCGACTGCCATGCTGCCGCGCATTCAGCCTTACACAGCGCAACCGCTCATCCTCCTCCAGCAACCACGCCGCCGCTTCGCAGAACGCCTGCTCATCACCGGGCATGGCTGACACGCCGTTGTAGCCGTGGCGAATATGCTGCGCCGCCGCTGCTTGGTCATAAGCCACCACGCCAAGCCCCGAGGCGAGGGCTTCCAGCACCACATTGCCGAAGGTTTCGGTCAGGCTGGGAAATACGAACAGATCCCCTGAGGCGTAGTGCGCCGCCAGTGCTTCTCCCCGCTGCGCGCCGCAGAAGATCGCCTCCGGCAGTTCTTTTTCCAGCGCCGAACGCTGCGGTCCATCTCCGACCACGATCAGCTTCAGATGGCGCTGTGGATAAGTTTCGCGCAGACCTTCAAAGCAGCGTTTGAGCAGGCCCAGATTTTTCTCGGGGGCGAGCCTTCCTACGTGGATGACCGCGATATCTTTATCAGAGAGTCCCCATTGCTCACGCAACGCGCTCTGACGTTTGCTCGGATGGAACAACTGGCTGTCCACACCCCGCGACAACAACGCCAGCCGTTCGAAATGCCGCCGCTCCAGCTCCAGGCGCTGACTGGCGCTCGGCACCAGAGTCATTGCCGAACGATTGTGAAACCAGCGCAAATAATGCGTGAGCATTCGCGTCAGCAGGCCGAGGCCGTACTGGCTGGTGTATTGCTGGAAGTTGGTGTGGAAGCCGCTCACTGCCGCAATCCCCAACCTCCGTGCCGCGCGCAGTGCCGACAACCCGAGCGGGCCTTCCGTGGCGATGTACAGCACATCCGGGCGCTGGCGTTTCCAACGGCGCAGCAGTTTATGCATCGACGACTGGCCCCATTGCAGCCCCGGATAGCCCGGTAGTGGCCATCCGCGACACAGCAACAGTGCATCGTCTTCGCTGCGTTGCGGATCGATGGCCTGGCGCGGGCGCACGAGCTCCACCTGATGCCCACGTGCGCGCAAACCCTCGCACAAGCGGCCAAGGGTATTGGCCACGCCGTTGATTTCCGGTGGGAAGGTTTCGCTGATGAGAGTGATATGTAGAGCTGTCGTCATGACCTCAGTGTCGGCTGAGGCCATGTCGAGCTTGTTACGGTCGGATGATGGATTTGTGACGCGGTCAGTGTTGGATCACCAGATTTTCGGCGCCACGCTCACGCACCCAAAACAACGTCGCCCCGGCTACCGCCGCCGGCATTATCAGGATGTTGACCACCGGAATCAGCAACACCAGATAGACGATCCCGCCAAAACTCATGCTCTGCCAGCGCTTCTGCCGCAGCCAGGCAAGCATCTCGTTCCAGCCCAGTTTGTGGTTGTCCGCCGGGTAGTCGATGTACTGGATGGCCATCATCCACACGCCGAACAGCAGCCATAACGGCGCGGCGACGATATTCACCACCGGGATGAACGACAGGATGAACAGGCCGATGGCGCGCGGCAGGAAGTAGCCGAGCTTGCGCATTTCCCGGGAAAGGGTGCGCGGGATCATCGCGATCAGTTCGCCCCAACTGAACGCCGGGAAATCATCGGTGCCGCGCACCACCACTTCGACTTTTTCCGCAAGGAAGCCGTTGAACGGTGCGGCAATGATGTTGGCGAGCATGGTGAAGGTGAAAAACACCATCAAGGCCACGAGGACCACGAACAACGGCCACAGAATATAGCTGAGGAAACTCAGCCATTCAGGCAACGACGGCATCAGCGTATCGACCCAAAGGCTGAACTGGTGGCCGGCCAGATAGATCAATCCGACGAACAGCACCAGGTTGATCGCCAAGGGCAGCAACACGAACAGGCGCAAGCCTGGGCTCAAGACCAGTTTGAGGCCTTCGCGCAAGTATTGCGGGCCGGACAGAACGGGGGCGGGCATAAGGTGCTCCGAAGCAAGGGAAAACGCGCCGACGTTACCGGCTTTGCCCTAGCGGCGAAAGCGCGGCAGAGCAATCGACATTCACTGTAACAAAGAGGTCTATCTCGTCAGCGTCTCGGCATAGAGACCACCTATGAGCTGGATTGTTAAACCGTATTTCCTTAATCTTGCCCCCCTCGATACGCTGCACCCAACTTTTTACAGGACTGTCGAGTTCAAGCCTTCCCCAAGGTGTCCACGGTCCTTTTTTATTCCGCCGGCCGTCCGGCGTCCGCGCCAGATTTTTCATGGCCGGCCAACAGGAGCAGATTCATGTCTGAAGTCCGTCATTCGCGAGTGATCATTCTCGGTTCCGGCCCCGCCGGCTACAGCGCTGCGGTCTACGCGGCCCGCGCCAACCTCAAGCCATTGCTGATCACCGGCATGCAGGCCGGCGGTCAACTGACCACCACTACCGAAGTCGACAACTGGCCGGGTGATGTCCACGGTCTGACCGGCCCGGTGCTGATGGAGCGCATGCGCGAGCACGCCGAGCGTTTCGAGACCGAGATCGTCTTCGATCACATCAACGCCGTGGACTTCGCTGCCAAGCCGTACACTCTGACCGGCGACAGCGCGGTTTACACCTGTGATGCTCTGATCATCGCCACCGGTGCCAGTGCCCGTTACCTGGGCCTGCCGTCGGAAGAAGCGTTCATGGGCAAAGGCGTGTCGGCCTGCGCGACCTGCGACGGTTTCTTCTACCGCAACAAGCCGGTCGCCGTGGTTGGCGGTGGCAACACCGCTGTCGAAGAAGCGCTGTACCTGGCCAACATCGCCAGCACCGTGACCCTGATCCACCGTCGCGAAACCTTCCGCGCCGAGAAGATCCTGATCGACAAGCTCAACGCCCGTGTGGCTGAAGGCAAGATCATCCTGAAGTTGAACGCCAACCTGGACGAAGTCCTCGGCGACAACATGGGCGTCACCGGCGCGCGTCTGCGCAACAACGATGGCAGCTTCGACGAGATCAAAGTCGACGGCGTGTTCATCGCCATCGGCCACACCCCGAACACTTCTCTGTTCGAAGGTCAGCTGACTCTGAAGGACGGTTATCTGGTCGTGCAGGGCGGCCGTGAAGGCAATGCGACGGCCACCAGTGTCGAAGGCATCTTCGCTGCCGGTGACGTGGCTGACCACGTTTACCGTCAGGCCATCACCTCGGCCGGCGCCGGTTGCATGGCGGCACTCGACACCGAACGCTACCTGGACGGCCTGCAGAACGCCACGTTCTAAGACCGCGGGCATAAAAAACCGGCCAGAGATTGGCCGGTTTTTTTGTGCCCGAGATTCGCAGCCGCCACGCATCCAGTGTGGGAGCGAGCCTGCTCGCGAAAGCGGTGTATCAGTCGACATCATCGAAGAATGTCAGTCCGTCTTCGCGAGCAGGCTCGCTCCCACAGGGGATAGGTGTGGCTATTGGGATCAGCGGCGGCTCAGCGGTTGCGCGGTGAATTTCACCCCGGCCAGGCCGTGCTTGATCAACGCGCGAATATTGCCGTGATCGCTGCCCTCAGGCGTCGCCAGTACCGAACGGTAATGCTCGCCGAACGCCAGCAGCGCTTCTTCATTACTCAGACCCTCAAGCAATGCCAGGCCCAGTGTCTTGCAGGAGCCTTCGTTCTGGCCGGCAGCGTTTTCCACGCCGCCGTTGTTGAACGTTTGAGGCTGGTAGTCGTAACCGGCGGCGATGAACGCCAGGGTGTCGGCGAAAGCATGCTCGCCACTCTTGAGGCTGGCGCGCAGGGTGTTCAGATCAGTCATTGGGGTTTTCCTTTGGCAAACGCCGCTTGCTGTTCGGCGCTGGCTTCTTGCTGGTATTGAGCTTTCCACTCGGCGTAGGGCATGCCGTACACCACTTCGCGGGCGTCATCGAGGCTGACCTCGATCTGGCGTTGATCGGCTTCGGCCTTGTACCACTTCGACAGGCAGTTGCGGCAGAACCCGGCGAGGTTCATCAGGTCGATGTTCTGCACGTCCTTGCGGCTGTCGAGGTGGGCGACCAGTCGGCGAAAGGCGGCGGCTTCGAGTTCAAGGCGTTGTTGATCAGTCATGGGGGGTCTCTTCGAGACAGCTTCAAGCGGCAAGCTGCAAGCTGCAAGATGGATCGGGGTCGGCTGTTAGCTTACCGTTTGAAGCTTGAAGCTTGAAGCTTGAAGCTCAGCGGCTTGCCGCGAGCGTAATCGATACCGACTCGGCGAAGCGCAGGGCGTGCGGTTTGTCGACTTCGACTTCGGCGTACAGCACCGATGCATTGGTCATCACCAGGTCGAGCAATTCCTGGGTCAGGCGTTCGAGCAGCGCGAAGCGGTTGCCTTCAACGTGGGCGATGATCGCTTTGGTGATGGTGCGGTAATTCAGCGCGTGGTCGATGTCGTTGTCACGCACCGCCTCCTGCGCTGCGTACAGGATGGTCAGGTTGATCAGCACATCCTGCTTGTTGAGGATTTCGTCCTCGTTGATGCCGATAAAGGTGCGCAGGCGCAGATCCTTGACCCGGATGCGCGCCATCCCCGGTTGAAGTTGTGGCATTGATTTGCTCCGTCCAGTCTATTGCAGGCGTTCTGGTGGATCTTACTCGACTCGCGGCCGAAGCGGGACGGCCTATTTGACGTGCCGTCCACCGTTGACGGTGAGGGTCGTGCCGGTGACATAGGGATTGTCGAGCAGATAGCGCAGGCTCTGATAGATCACCTCGCTGCCGGGCTCGATACCCAACGCGGACTTGGCCAGCGCCTTGGCGCGGTACGCCGCGTCATCGTCTGGGTTGAACAATAACAGCGCCGGGGCGATGCCGTTGACCTTGATGGCCGGCGCAAAGCGCGCGGCAAACGACAGGGTCAGACTGTCGAGCCCGGCCTTGCTGGCGCAATAACCGATGTGCTTGCTGCTGCCTTTGCGGGTGACATCGTCGCTGATGTGGATGATGTCGGCAGGTGTCGAGCACTGCAGCAACTCGGCGCAGTGCAGGTTGATCAGGTAAGGCGCGAGCATGTGAATGTTGAACATGCGATTGAAGGCTTGTGCTTCGCTGCCCTGGGTTTCTGCCAGCCATTCGGAGGCGTTGTGCACGATGGCGCGCAGGCTGTCGGTGTGCGCTTTCAGTGAATCAATGAAGGCCAGTATTCCTGCCTCGCTGGAAAAGTCCGCGAACAGCGCTGTCGCGCCAAGATCGCGAAGGGCCTGCACGCCCGGGCGTTCGGTGCGGTAAGTGAAAATCAGCGGGTGGCCGTCCTCGATCAAGCGCTGCGCGCAGTGCAAACCGACACGCTGGCCGGCGCCGGTGATGAGGATCGGGGCTGCGGAATCTGGCATGGGCGGCTCGCATCGCGGTTGAAGCGAAAACTATAACAGGCTCGCCGCCCGCTGCAGATCAGCGATTCTGCGCCGACGGTGCGCCAGCCAGTGGCCGCGTCGGTGTGCTGTTCAACCAAGACGCCAGCAGGCGCGTCGACAACGGGATGAAGAAGTACACCATCAGCGGCGTCAGGCATGCCGTGCCGATCAATATGCGTGGCAACAGGCTCAACTCAGCGAGCAACGGGCCGAGTACAAAATTGAATATCAGCGACACCGGAAAAAACGCCAGCCAGATCGCCACGGCCTGTTTCCAGCGCGGTGGACGTTGCCCGGTCGCACCAAACCAGCCTTCGATGCCACTGACTCGGTGCTCTTTGGGATGTTCGAACAAATCGCTGCCGCGGTTCAGCCAGGCGGTACGCGACGCCGAATATTCCCAAGCATGCAGCGTCTGCTCATCGACAAAGCGAAAGATGATCTGGAATTCGTTGTCACCCGGTGGTGGCGCGAGGACGCCGGAGCCGAGGTAGCCGGGAAAATCGGTTGCCAGTTGTTCGCCTTCGCGAAGCCAGGCGATCAGTTCGTGATAGCGGCCATCAGCGACGCGACGCGCTACCATGAGCGTGACGGGGGAAGTAGACATTTTGTATCTCCGTATTTCGAGTGCGTCTCTCCGGGTAGGAGCTACGCCTGACGCAGGCCGGGGTAGAGGCCTGCGCTTTACAGCAAGCAAGGATTATTCCTGATTTTATCGATTAAACCAGCCACTTTCGTCGTAGATCATTACTTGAACGTTTCCGCCCCGCCATGTTTAGAATGGGATCCAATGAACCGACATGGAAGTTGACCGCCAGATGCCTGTAATCACGGACACTCGCCCGGCTTCAACAGCGCCCGGTACGCTCGAGCGCGAAGAGCTGTTCCCCATCCGCGAGGTGGCGCGTTTGACCGGCGTCAATCCGGTGACCCTGCGTGCCTGGGAGCGCCGTTACGGCCTGATCCAGCCGACCCGCACCGAAAGCGGGCATCGTCTGTACTCAATGAACGATATCGAGCGTGTTCGCAGCATTGTCGACTGGATCGATCGCGGCGTGGCCGTGAGCAAGGTCGGCAAGATTCTGGCGAAGACAGAGCCGTTGAAGGTGTTGGCCAATTTCATCCCCGATGACCATGTGCAGGCCGATTACAGGCAATGGCAGGAGCAGATTCAGCAGGCGGTGAGTGCGTTCGACGACCAGCAGCTGGATCGCGTCTACGGGCAGATTTTCTCGTCGTACACGCTGCCGGTGGTGTTCGAAGCCATCATCATGCCGTTGTGGCGGCAATTGCTGCAGCGCCAGGACGCTTTCGGGCAAACCAGCGAATGGTTGTTTCTCGATGGATTTCTGAGGGCGCGCGTGCTGCAGCGCATTGTCATGTTGCGCGGCGCGCAACCGCGCCGGGTGGTCGTCAGTGCGCTTGCGGGGCAATGCAGAGAGCTTGAGTTGCTGGTCGCGGCGCTGTTTCTCAGTGGCAACGACTCTGGCGTGCGGGTGCTGACCACGGGCCAGCCATTCGATGAATTGACGCTGGTCTGCGAAAAGGTCAAACCTGACGTACTGGTGCTATTTTCCAATCATGCGCCTGGCGCTGAACTGCCACGGCGTCTGAATCGCCTCGCGCTTAGCCTCGACTGTCAGTTGATGCTGGCCGGCGATGCCTCCGAACTTGCAGAAGACAGTCTGGCCGGTTCATCCGTGGCATGTCTGGGGAATGAGGGCGCAACAATGCGTCAACGCATGAAACAATTCATGGCAGGCACGCTGGATACCTGAAACTCAGGCGTGCAGGGCGGGGTGGGTCAAACGATGCTGTTGCAGAATGAACTGGCGCAAGCGCTCGGTTTCGTCGGCATCGGTCTGGCTCAGTTCGTAGGCGAAGAAACCTTGCTCGGTTTCACGCTCGAAATGGCCGCGCAACGAGATGCGCTCATAACCGGAAGGGCTGAACCACAGGGCGAAATGTTTCGGTGGTTTGGTCTTGTTGCGCACTTCCAGCAACACGCCTTTGTGCGATACCTCGTGTACCCACAGCGTGCCGGGCTGGCCTTTGGCGTTTTCCAGCGCCACCGGCTCTTCAAGAACCAGACGCCATGGGCGCACCATCGGGCCGTCTTCGTAGATGCTCGGCACACCGAGACGCAGATGCAGGGCGTGGAACTCGTCTTCAACCAGATGCAGAGGGAAGGTCATCTGCTGATTTTCGAAGTTGGCCTGGATCGTCACTTGCTCATGTGCTGCAAGGCGCGTCAGCAGATCGCGGATCTGCGAACCGCCATTAACCAGCAGACTCGACGTCGCATCCCGCACGTTCAATTGCGGGTTGTGCTGCATGGTCTGGATGAAATCCAGCTCGTCCTGAGTGAGGAGGGCGTCGCGCTGCATGGCTAACTCGAAGTGGATAGTTACAAAGTCATTGGTGATTGTAGTTAATGACCATCAGTTCGCGGTTTTGTTTGCGCCGTTCGTCGCTTTCAACGCCGCTAGCTCGCTTTGCAGCGCCGCCACTTGCGCTTCCAGCTGCGCAACCCGCTGCTGCGCCTTGACCTGAACCGTCACATCCTTTTGCACGCCGATGAAATAAGTCTGCCCGTCATCGGCGTTCTTAACGGTCGAAAGCGACAGTTCGTTCCAGAACGGGGTGCCATCCTTGCGGTAGTTACGCAGGATTTCACGACATGAGCCGCCCTCGCGCAATGTATCGCGAATCAGTTCCAGGCTCTGTTGGTCGCGGTCTCCAGACTGCAGGAAACGACAATCCTGATAAAGAATCTCCTCACTGCTGTAGCCGGTCAGCCGTTCAAAAGCGGGGTTGACGTAAATCAGGATGTTGTCCTGCTCGCCTTCCTTTTCAGCGACCACGATTCCGTCGTTTGATGCGTTGATCACCATTTGCAGCAGGCTGGCGTTGATCATCCGAGAATCCCTTCCGTTATGTCAGTGGCAGGCATTCTAGAAGAAAGCCACAGGCTGTCTATAGGCCAGCAGCTTGCATTGAGAGCCAATCGCAACTTCGCGGCATGGGCTGTTACTATCGCGGCTCTTTTTTTCAGTTCCAGGATCAGATTGATGAAAGTCGCCATCCTCTCAGGTTCAGTCTACGGCACCGCCGAAGAAGTCGCCCGCCACGCCCAGGACCTGCTGAAAGCCGCCGGCTTTGAAACCTTCTACAACTCGCGCGCCACGCTGGCCGATATCCAGGCGTTCGGCCCCGAGGCGCTTCTGGCTGTGACTTCGACCACTGGCATGGGCGAGCTGCCGGACAACCTGCAACCGTTGTATTCGGCTATTCGTGATCAATTGCCTGCGGCATGGCGCGGTCTGCCCGGCGCGGTGATTGCGTTGGGTGATGCCAGCTATGGCGACACCTTCTGCGGCGGTGGCGAGCAGATGCGGGAGTTGTTTGCCGAACTGGGCGTGAACGAGGTTCAGGAAATGCTGCGCATCGACGCCAGCGAAAGCGTCACGCCGGAAACCGATGCCGAGCCGTGGCTGGCGCAGTTGATTGAAGCGCTCAAGGGCTGATCGCGGGCAATAATCGCTGCACCTTCTAAGCGTTGTTGCATTGCAACGGATCCAGGATGTTTGCCCGGCTGACCCGTTCAGTCATCAAGCTGGCTGCCAATGCAACTACGCGATGCCCTGCGCCTGACTAGACTGCTGACACGAGCAGAACAAGAAGAACGCAGAGGTGCATACAGTGAGCGTAGCCCCCGTCCAATCGTCGCCGAATGTCAAAGATCAGGTCAGCGCTGCCGAGTGGCAGACCCGTGTCGATCTTGCCGCCTGTTATCGCCTGGTCGCGCTGCACGGCTGGGACGATCTGATCTTCACGCATATCTCGGCCAAGGTGCCCGGCACCGAAGATTTCCTGATCAATCCGTTTGGCCTGATGTTCCACGAGATCACCGCATCAAGCCTGGTGAAAGTCGATCAGGCCGGCAACAAACTCATGGACAGCCCGTACGAAATCAACCCCGCCGGCTACACCATTCACAGCGCCGTCCACGAAGTGCGCCACGATGTGGTTTGCGTGCTGCATACGCACACTGCGTCAGGCGTTGCGGTGTCGGCGCAAAGGCAGGGGGTGCTGCCGATCAGTCAACAGTCACTGTTTGTGTTGTCGAGCCTGGCCTATCACGCCTATGAAGGTGTGGCACTGAACCATGAAGAAAAGGCGCGCCTTCAGGCCGACCTCGGCGACAACAATTTTCTCATGCTGCACAACCACGGTCTGCTGACTTGTGGTGGCACTATTGCCGATACGTTTCTGATGATGTTCACCTTCCAGCGCGCCTGCGACATTCAGGTCATGGCGCAGACTGGAGGTGCCGAACTGATCGCCATCGAACCGCAGATTCTCGCCGGCGCCAAAGCGATGATTGCCGGCGTCACCAAGAGCGCGCAGGGCATGGGCGGCGCGCTGGCGTGGCCGGCGCTGCTGCGCAAACTCGATCTACAGGATCCGGGGTATAAATTCTAATGCCACTCGCCGAGATTCCTCTGAGTGTCTGGCGCAAGCGCAGCCGGACTTTTGTCTTTCGTGGCCAGTCGATCCGCTACTGGACAGTCGGGCAGGGTGAACCGCTGTTGCTGATTCACGGTTTTCCCACCGCCAGTTGGGATTGGCACTACCTGTGGCAACCACTGGCCCAGCGTTATCAGGTGATCGCCTGCGACATGCTCGGTTTCGGCGATTCGGCAAAACCGCGCAATCACACCTACAGCCTGCTGGAACAGGCCGATCTGCAACAGGCACTGCTTGCCCATCTGCAGGTTGACCAAGCCGTGCACATCCTCGCCCACGACTACGGCGACAGCGTTGCTCAGGAGCTGCTCGCTCGGCACTACGAAAAACGCATCGAAGTTGCCAGTTGCGTGTTCCTCAATGGCGGTCTTTTTCCGGAAACCCATCGTCCGTTGCTGATGCAGAAACTGCTGCTCAGTCCGATTGGCTGGTTGCTCGGCCGCGCGTTCAGCCGTGAGGCGTTGGTCAAGGGTTTCCGACAGATCTTCGGCCCTCAGACCCAGCCAAGTGAAAGCGAGCTGGATGATTACTGGAGCCTGGTCGACAGCAACCATGGCCCGCGCATCATGCACAAATTGATCACTTACATTCCTGAGCGCCGGGTGCAGCGCGAGCGCTGGGTGACGGCCATGCAGCGTGGTGATATTCCTTTGCGGGTCATCGACGGTGCGGTCGATCCGATTTCCGGCGTACACATGGTCGAGCGTTATCGCGAGTTGATCCCCGATCCGGACACTGTGCTGTTGCCGGGCATCGGCCACTATCCGCAAACCGAGGCGCCGGTACAGGTGCTCAAGCACTATCTGGCGTTTCGCGATCGTCTGGTTTTGCCTCCGCGCAAGGTGGCGTACTCCTGATTTTCGCCGAGTGCACAAGCTCTCGGCGACCTGACAGTCTCGATCATCCCCCAGCCTTATCGCGCACCATTCAGCCGCAGCCGTGTTCGTTGTGAGCCAAAGCGCCGTGCCTGACACTCGGGGCAATATCCCTTGGCCTGCTGGAGTTGCCGCGATGAATGAACCTGTGCGTTTCGAAGATAAAGTCGTGATTGTCACCGGCGCCGGTGGTGGCCTCGGTCGTGCCCATGCGCTGCTGTTCGCCAGACAGGGCGCCAAGGTGCTGGTCAACGATCTCGGTGGCTCGACACAGGGCGAGGGCGCCAACGCCTCGGCTGCCGACCGCGTAGTGGCGGAGATCCGCGAGGCTGGCGGTATTGCCGAAGCCAACCACGACTCGGTGACTGACGGCGACAAACTGGTACAGAACGCCCTCGATGCCTTCGGCCGCGTCGACGTCGTGGTCAACAACGCCGGGATCCTGCGCGACAAATCGTTTCACAAGATGGACGACGCCGACTGGGATCTGGTCTATCGCGTCCACGTCGAAGGCGCCTACAAGGTCACCCGTGCCGCCTGGCCGCATCTGCGCGAGCAAAACTACGGTCGCGTAATTTTCACTGCGTCGACTTCTGGCATTTACGGCAATTTCGGTCAATCCAACTACGGCATGGCCAAGCTTGGGCTGTACGGGTTGACCCGAACGCTGGCGATCGAAGGGCGCAAGAACAACATTCTGGTCAACGCCATCGCCCCGACCGGCGGCACGCGCATGACCGAGGGCCTGATCCCGCCGCAAGTATTCGAGCAACTGAAGCCGGAACTGGTCAGCCCATTGGTCGTATATCTGGCCAGCGAGCAATGCCAGGAAACGTCCGGCCTGTTCGAAGTCGGCGGCGGCTGGATGGGCAAGGTGCGCTGGGAGCGCAGCCTCGGTGCCGGCTTCGATCCGCGCGAGGGGTTCTCGCCAGAGGATGTGGCGGCGCACTGGCAGCAGATTTGTAATTTCGAGGGCGCGGCGCATCCCAAGGACAATATTGAAGCGTTGAAGGAAATGATGGCGAATTTGCAGAAATATTCGATTTGAAGGTAACGGAGCCACCAGCCCTCGCGGCTCGTGGCTCCAGTTGTCAAATGTATCTTTTTTCTGTCATGAACTTGGGCGGCTTCCAGTTAGGTCCTTTGATAGCCAGGCCCTTTTCTCCCTCCAGCAAGATTCCTGCAGCGAAGAGCCGAGAGTACGATGCTTCCAGGGTCCCATACTCGTTGATCAGGTCTCGATTGTGGCGTCTGATCATCATGTCCAGATGTGGCGTTGCCTGAAGTAACGCGAACACCGTGACAATGTCATCCAGAGGTTCATTTTTAACAATCATCTCAACGGTGCTCATTGCCACATCTCCTTCAGCAACTTCTGATAATCACGTTCTTCCTGCTCCATTGCGGCAGCCAGTGCTTCGGGCGTGTAAAGAAGCGCCGGATCATCTTTTAGCCGGAAATCTTCCAACGTTGCTGTATGCACGTTATTCCAGATCGGTGACCCGATTTCTGGCATCTCGGTATCACCGAAGCCTAAAGCTCTGAATCGTTCGAACTCTCTTATCTCGTGAGTGTAGAAACGTCTGTCAGTGTCGGTAGCTTCGAGTTCTCCACGAGCGATTCGCTCCAGGCGATCAAGCATTACGTCATTGGCAGCTGATTGCGGAAACTTTGAAATGTGTAACTTCACAATGTCCGTTCCTTCCGATGAAACAGCGGCTGTTGCCCACTGCAAATCTGATATTTCATCTCCAATCTCGTCAGGGTTGAAACTACGCCCACTGTGCTTCCCTTCTACGGTCGCCCCTTTATAAGGACTGCTGAACACCACATAAAGCGGCTCAATCCCCGAATCAGCCGGAAACACAATGATGAATCGATCCCAGCCTTCAACCAGGATCGGGTTCAGATCCAGCCGCCCTTCAACCGGAACAAGAGAAGCGCCGGAATAGGCGGGCGAATCGGTATCCACTATTGGCAAAGCGGTCGATTGGCCACCCGGCGAGATTGCCGGCGTCCAGGTCAGGAAATCGGTGGGCGAGTCCGATAGTGCGACCTTGTATACGTCGTTGAGCAAATCGTATGCGGCATTGAGGACCAGCACACTTGAGCGAATATGGAAGTCATCACTCGTAGCGACGAACACTTGCGTGCCAGCCCCGAGTCGCCTGACGCCTAGCCCGACCTGCATCTCCAAAGTACCCTGCCGGCCTGCGATGTCACGTAGCGTCTCGGCCGGCTCGGACGACAGCTCGGCCAGTGGAACGCTCATGGCGAAGCGTTCGCTGTTGCCCAGAGGTGACGGCATCAATAGCGCTGCGAACCCCATCAGTACTGGACTGCCGAACAGCGCCGTGCCCGTCGCTGTCAGGGTCGCTTTTGCGGTGCGTAGCGCATTGAGTATTCCCGCCGAGATAGCCGGGCTGAGCGGGACGGCTGTCGAAGCGAAAGAAACGGCCGGGCCGTTGCTTGCCACTGCTCCAGAAGCCGGAAAGACATGTTTCCTTTCATCCTGTAACCGAGCCTGTTCTGCCGCATGGGCCAGCGCCGCTGCTTCAGCTTTGGCATCTGCCTCGGCCTGGGCGATTTTCAACGCAGCCATCCGCTCTTTCTCCCGAGCTTCAGCCTCAGCATTCAGGCGCGCGGTCTCAGCCGCCAGTCGAGCCTGTTCGGCATCGCGACGCTGTTGCTCCGCCAACGCGGCCAGACGTGCCTGTTCGCGTGCGCGGATTTCTTCCTGCTCCCGGCGCGCCGCTTCGGCAATGTCACGCTGGCGCTGTTGCTCCGCGGCAATGCGGGCATGTTCTGCAGCTTGGCGTTGCGCCTCTGCCGCTGCCGCCTGGGCCTGATCCTGGGCCTGCACGGTGGCCAGCCAATTGAGTACGCCAGCCTGTTGCTGGTTGAGCAGCGCCAATGTCTGGCCCAGCAGCCGCGCTTCGTGGGCGGCCCGAAAGGACTCGCTCCACAACGCTCTGCTGCGGACCGCTGCGCCATGCGCGCGCCGATTGGCCGATGCCTGATTCAGGTAATCCTTGAAGGTTTTTCCCAGTGGATCGCTGCCATAAAAGCGGTTGGCGATGGCAGTCTGCCGTTGAAACTCGGCGCTCTTGCGTTGAATAAACGTGTTCCTGACGCCCACTTCGCGGGCCAGTGCCGCGGCAGGTAGCAGAGGATTCGTCGGCCCTTCCAGCCTGGTCGCCGCCAGTTCGACCTCAATGGTTTGTGGAATCGAGGCGGTTCTTGCGTTGAATTCCTGTTCCACGGCGACTTGCGTTTCATGCACCAATTCACGCGTCTGCGGATTGGCGCCGGCAGGGCCGAACATGCCGCTGTAGGAGTAATTCATGTCGCGTTCTTTGAATGGTTCGAAGCCATCAGGGCCGAGCTCCCTGATATGTACTGGATCCAGTTCCAACGGTGGAGGCTTTGGCATATTCATATCCTTTTGAATGTGCGTTTTCACTCGCTTGAAAGTGCGCACGGATGGCGATGACATCCGTGTCACCAGCGAATGGTTGAGGTGTTTCAAGTTACATCAGAGTGACGGTTATCAAATCCGAGAAGCCCGTCAGTAACAGGGCCTTGTGTCGAAAGGGTTTTCGCGGGTTTTCATCGATGCAGAAGGAATTCGTCCGAGCTTCGAAGAAATGTCCGACGCGCTGATCGGAAGCGTTGCCGAACCGCTATCCAGCCTTTTTAAACGCCCATAAAAAAGGCCGCTGCAAACGCAGCGGCCAAGGTAAGACGTTGGATCAAGGAGCTACAAATCAACGTCAGTGAACACCGGGGTGATAAACCGGAAAATCGATTTATCCGAAACCTGTAGCCAATCGCAGCCGCATGCAGCGGAGCGGGCTCAGCGCTTTCCGCAATGTCCGGGAAAGCGCGCTCAGAATAAGTGCTTGAGCCTGTAGGAAAAATACCGATTCCGGACATGCACTGTTACGGGGCGCGCAACAGTGGCGTGCCCATGCATGGCGCTGATGATGCGCCATCCAGCCAGTCCATGAACCGCTACAGCCCACGCCGGGCAAGGCCATTCATCCTTTCGAGCGACAACGCAAATACCTCCTTGGTGCGCTTATCGACCGCAGCGCCCGGCAGTAGGGTGGGGCCTTCTGTCACTCACCGGGGAAGACGCATGACAAAAACAACAATGCGCGCCATCTTCACACCGCAGGCGCTGGCCGCTGCGGTGGCTTTGGGTTGCTGCGCCCAGGCGCACGCGGTCGCCTTCAACATCGGCGAAATCGAAGGTACCTTCGACTCGTCACTTTCGGTCGGCGCGAGCTGGGGCCTGCGCGATGCCGACAGTTCGCTGGTCGGCACGGTCAATGGCGGCAGCGGACAATCGTCCACCGGTGATGACGGGCGCCTGAATTTCAAGAAGGGCGAAACCTTCTCGAAAATCTTCAAGGGTATCCACGACCTCGAACTGAAGTACGGCGATACCGGCGTGTTCGTGCGGGGCAAATACTGGTACGACTTCGAACTCAAGGACGAAGACCGCGAGTTCAAACAGATCAGCGACAGCGGCCGCAAGGAAGGCGCCAAATCTTCCGGCGCGCAGATCCTCGATGCATTCGTCTATCACAACTATGCCATCGCCGATTTGCCCGGCACCGTGCGGGCCGGCAAGCAGGTGGTGAGCTGGGGCGAAAGTACCTTCATCGGCAACTCGATCAACAGCATCAACCCGGTCGACGTCTCGGCATTCCGCCGTCCCGGTGCCGAGATCAAGGAAGGCCTGATTCCGGTGAACATGCTGTTTGGTTCGCAGAGCCTGACCGACAAACTTTCGGTCGAAGGCTTCTACCAACTGGAGTGGGACCAGACCGTTCTCGACAACTGCGGCACCTTCTTTGGCGTCGACGTCGCGGCGGACGGTTGCAACAACGGCTACACCGTCGGCAGTCCGGCGGTGGCGCCACTGGTGCCGCTGACCACCGCGTTCGGCCAAGGCATTCAGGTCACCCGCGAGGGCGTGGTGATCCCCCGTGGCGGCGATCGCGATGCGCGCGATTCCGGGCAGTGGGGCACGGCGCTGCGCTGGCTCGGCGAAGACACCGAATACGGCCTCTACTTCATGAACTACCACAGCCGTACACCGACGGTCGGCACCACCACGGCGGGGCTGTCGACACTGGCGGCGTTGCCAGGCATGGTCGGCATTGCCAACGGCCTCGCGCCTGGCAGCGGTGCGGGGCTGGCGCAGAGCGTGATGCTCGGGCGCGGTCAGTATTACCTCGAATACCCGGAAGACATTCGTCTGTACGGCGCGAGTTTCTCCACCACGCTGCCCACCGGCACCGCGTGGACCGGCGAGATCAGCTACCGGCCGAACGCGCCGGTGCAGGTCAACACCAACGACCTGACCCTGGCGCTGGTCAACCCGATTGCCGGCGGCACCGCATCGCCACTCGCCACTTCGCCGGGTGCCGACAACAAAGGCTACCGGCGCAAGGAAGTCACACAGGTCCAGAGCACCCTCACGCACTTCTTCGATCAGGTGCTCGGCGCCGAACGCCTGACCGTGGTCGGTGAAGCGGCGGTGGTGCATGTCGGTGGTCTGGAGTCCCGCAGTGAGCTGCGTTATGGCCGTGATTCGGTCTACGGTCAGTACGGATTCGGCGGCGATACCGACGGCTTCGTCACCTCGACTTCGTGGGGCTATCGCGCCCGGGCGATTCTCGATTACGCCAACGTCATCGGCGGGATCAACCTCAAGCCCAACCTGTCGTGGTCCCATGACGTCGCCGGTTACGGCCCCAACGGTCTGTTCAACGAAGGTGCGAAAGCCATCAGCGTCGGCGTCGATGCCGACTACCGCAACACCTACACCGCAAGCCTGAGTTACACCGACTTTTTCGGTGGCGACTACAACGTCCTCGAAGACCGTGACTTCGTGGCCCTTAGCTTCGGCGTGAACTTCTGATCTGCCCGAGAAGGATGACTGCAATGCGCAAAACGATTCTGCAATGTGGCGTGCTGGCCTTGAGTCTGCTGGCCGCCAACGTGATGGCGGCGGTGTCGCCGGATGAAGCCAACAAACTCGGCACCAGCCTGACCCCGCTCGGAGCGGAAAAAGCCGGCAACGCGGACGGTTCGATCCCGGCATGGACCGGCGGCATCCCGAAAAACGCCGGCGCAGTGGACAGCAAGGGCTTCCTCGCCGACCCGTTTGCCAACGAAAAACCGCTGTTCACCATCACCGCCGCGAACGTCGAGCAGTACAAAAGCAAGCTCTCCGAAGGCCAGGTGGCGATGTTCAAACGCTACCCGGAAACCTACAAGATTCCGGTCTACCCGACCCACCGCACCGTGGGCGCGCCAGCGGAAATCTATGAGTCGGCCAAGCGCAGCGCGCTGAACGTCAACGCGATCAACGACGGCAACGGCCTGGCCAATTTCACCGGCAATCGCTACTACGCCTTCCCGATTCCCAAGAACGGCGTCGAGGTGCTGTGGAACCACATCACCCGTTATCACGGTGGCAATCTGCGGCGGATCATCACCCAGGTCACGCCGCAGACCAACGGCAGCTACACGCCGATCCGCTTCGAAGAAGAGATCGCCGTGCCGCAACTGATGAAAGACATCGACCCGGAAAAAGCCGCCAACGTGCTGACCTTCTTCAAGCAATCGGTGACTGCGCCGGCGCGGCTGGCCGGTAACGTGCTGCTGGTGCACGAAACCCTCGATCAGGTGAAGGAACCGCGTCTGGCGTGGATCTACAACGCCGGTCAACGCCGCGTACGTCGGGCACCGCAAGTGGCCTATGACGGTCCGGGTACAGCGGCCGATGGCCTGAGGACTTCCGACAACTTCGACATGTTCTCCGGCGCGCCGGATCGCTACGACTGGAAACTGGTCGGCAAGAAGGAAATGTACATTCCCTACAACAGCTACAAACTCGACTCGCCGAAGCTCAAGTACGACGACATCGTCAAGGCCGGGCATATCAATCAGGACCTGACCCGTTACGAACTGCACCGCGTCTGGGAAGTGATCGGCACGGTGAAACCGAACGAGCGGCACATCTACGCCAAGCGCCACATGTACATCGACGAGGACAGCTGGCAAGTGGCACTGGCCGATCACTACGACGGTCGCGGGCAACTGTGGCGCGTCGCCGAAGGTCACGCGCAGTACTACTACGATCATCAGGCCCAGGCCTACACGCTGGAAGCGCTCTACGACATCATTGCCGGCCGCTACATTGCGTTGGGCATGAAGAACGAAGAGAAGCACAGCTTCGAATTCGGCTTTGAAGCCAAGGCCGCGGATTACACACCCTCGGCCCTGCGCGCCGAGGGTGTGCGCTAACGCTTGAACTGCACCGCTGGACAAAAGGCGACCGCACGGTCGCCTTTTTTATGGCCATCAATCAGCGTGCTGAATACTCGTCAACAAGGGCGCGGGAGAGGGCTAGGGTGAGCGCACAACGATAAGAAGGCTCAGCCGATGACCGCCATGACCCCGTGCCTGGATCGACCCGGATTTTTGCCCAGGCTTTCTTCGCATCATCAACCTCGCAGCCGTTTGAGCGCACCTTTACTGGCATCCAGCGCGCGGGTGAAGCTGTTGTGCGCGCCCGCGGGCAGTGGCAAAACCGCACTGCTCACCGAATGTCTTCTGCAGGTGCGTACGGAGTGCGAGGCAATCTGGCTGCCGCTGGCAGGCGCGGCGCTCAGCACCGAAGAATTCTGCCTGCGTCTGAGGCGGGCGCTCGGGCTTGTCGAAGGCCTTGACGAAACGCAACTGATGGCGGAGCTGGCCCATTGGTCGAAACCGACTTCGCTGTTTATTGACGATTACAGTCGCCTGCCGGATCCGGCTCTGGATGCGTTGTTTGATCGCTTGCTGGCAATCAGCAGCCCGGCGCTCACCTGGTGGATCAGCACTCGCCGCCGGCCGCAGTGCAACTGGCCGCGGCTGTTGCTCGATGATGAACTCTACGAATCCGAACCCGCCAGCCTGGCGCTGACTCACGATGAGGTGGTATCGGTGTTGCGCCATTTGCCGCCAGATCAGGCGGACCGTGTCGCTGGCCGCATCATTCAGCGTACCGGTGGCTGGTGCGCGGGGGCGCGCATGGCACTCCTGCAAAAATGTGACTGGTCGCAAAACCCGCAACCACAGCAGCGTGTCGACACTCTTCTGGATTATCTGCAGCACGAACTCTTCAGCAACCTGACGCCGGAGCAGGACGAGGCATGGCGTGTTCTGGCGCACCTGCCACGGTTCAATGCGTCGTTGTGCGAGCATTTGTTCGGCCCCGGCGAAGGCGCCCGGCTGCTGCATGATCTGCAAGTGCTGGGCTGCTTTATCGAGCCATGGCAGGAGTCCGCCGATTGGTTGCAGGTCTTCCGGCCGCTGTCGCGAATCATGCAGGCGTCGCACTGGCCATGTGCACGCTCCTGGCACCGGCGCGCCTGTCAGTGGTTCACTGCGGCGCAGGATTGGCGAGCAGCGTTCGAGCAAGCGTTGTTGGCCGAGGAGTACGAAACCGCCGTCAGCCTGTTGCAGCATTTCAACTTCGAAGACTTGTTCGAGGACCAGGCGGTCGTCCTGCTGTTGCGCTTGCACGAGCAGCAAAGTCAGGAGCTGACCCTGATGACACCGCAGCTGGTCGGGCTGGTCACGGGCGCCTTATTGTTTGCCGGGCGATTTCAACAGGCCGGGCAATGCATGGCCCATCTCGGCCGCTTCATGCCGCAGCCGACAGCGCAACTGGAGCAGCAACTCTTGGCCCGCTGGCAGGCGCAACAGGGTTGGCTTTGCCACCTGCAAGGGCAAATGGAGCCGGCGCGCGCCTGTTTTCAGGAGGCGTTGTCAGCGCTGGCTGACGATGCCTGGCAGGCGCGTGTGATGTGCCTGTCGGGACTGACCCAGCAGGCGTTGCTATGCGGTGAACTCGATCAGGCCCACGCCCTTAACCGCGAGGCGCTGTGCCTGGCGCGCGCGCATGGCTCCCTGTTGTTCGAGGGGTTGCTGGAGCTTGATCATGCGCAATGGCTTGAGCAGCGAGGAGCGCCTGTACGCGCTGAAAGTCTGCTGGTGGACATCGAGCAATTGCTGCGTCAGCGCACTATGGTGCCCACGCCGCTGCTGGGGCGGATTGCCCTGCGACGCGGACGGCTGGCGCTGTGCATGGGGCTTGAAGAGCAGGCTGCGCAGCTGTTCAGCCAAGGTCTCGAAGATTGCTTGCGCAGCCAGGACAAGCGGGTCCTCTATGGTTATCTGGGGCAGGCGCAACTGGCCGGCAATCGCGGTGATTACGCGTGCGCTTTCGAGCGCCTGCGCGAAGCCGAAAGGGTCATGCAGCAGCGGCAGATTCCCGATACGGTCTATCGCGGTGTCGTGTTGCAGGTCAGCAGCCAGTTCTGGTTGCAGCAGGGGCGACCGCATCTTGTCCAGGAAGCGTTGGGCCGACTGCTACGGCATTACCGAGGACCCTCTGCGTTGCAGGCGCCACCCGCGACGTTCGAACTGATTATTCGCATCGAATACTTGCTGGCCTGCGCGCATGCGCAATTGAATCCGGACGAAACCGGTCTGCCAGGCATTGAACGATTGTTGAAACATGTTCAGGCCAAAGGCATGTTGGCGGCAGAAACGGAGTTGCTGCTGGCCTACACCCAGTTGGCCGAATCCAGCGGTGAGGCGGTGCAGGCGCAGCAGGCTTTCCAGCGAGCCGCAATGCTGGTGGAGCGCTGCCAGTTGCAGCAAGCCCTGCGCGAGTGGGAATTACGCCGAGGCAACATCGGCACAACGTCTGCCAGGCCGGTTCCTGACTGGCATTGCGACGACGTTGATCAGGCACCAGGCCTCAGTCGGCGCGAACGCGAAGTGCTGATGCTGATTGCCCAAGGTGCTTCGAACCAGCAAGTTGCCGAACAACTTTTTATCTCGCTGCATACTGTAAAAACCCATGCGAGACGTATTAATGGGAAGTTGGGTGTGGAGCGCAGAACTCAGGCTGTGGCCAAGGCGAAGTTGCTGGGAATACTTGTTTAGTATTTTGCTTTGCTTTGAATGTAAATGGTTTGTGTTATTTGTGGGCATGTTTTGTAAATTGTTCGAGCTTCAAGTGGCTTGGAAAAGAAACTACCTTGCAACTATCTGCAGTGGCCGCACTTGCGGCTCTGGATGGTCAAGTAAGGGAAAGTTGTGATCAAGTTATTTAAAAGTTTGATGCGTGATTCGCTGGGTGAACAGGTTTCATGGGCTGAAGAGTGGAAAAAGGCAAGCCATGCCAAAACGGAGATGTTCAAGATTATCGGCGCCGTGCCGAGCGTTATGGATATTCTGCGCAACATGCTTCAAGGTGAATTGAAACGTCTGGGCAAAACAGTCGATATCGACAAGGTCTATGTCAATACCGATCCTGCTTTTCCCGCCAGTGCAGACCGGCCTTCGGGCACTCTTTGGGAAGTCACCGTTTACTGCCTCGATAACAATGTCAGTCCTGCTTACATTATGGGCGGCGATGGGGTTTTTTATCTGCCGGACACGTTCAGTGAGCAGTTCAAAGTAAAGATCATCAACACCATTATTGTCGAAGATCTGATTGCTGCCATAGCTGCCGGACTGGAAAAAACGTTGCGCGCCGAGATCGCAAAGTTCTGGGCGGCGCCCGTGAAAGCCGTTCTGGCTGACAGTGCACCGTTGTCCAATAAGCAGGCTTTCATCCAAGCCTATGCCATGGTCACAAGTGCAGAGCTGTCGCTGTCGGTCATGGCCAATGTGCTTGATGCCGGGGTGGGTGAGCGATTCGCCCTTCTGCTCAGCTCGGACAGCGGTCGCGCGGCGTTTGAAGTCAACCTGCAACCGCCGCAGAATTACCTTCTGGCGCGCCAGCCCTGTTTCGTTCTGGACAACGCCGAGCGTGCGGGCGCAGAGATGCCGCTGGTAAATGAATCCACCTCTTACCTCTTGCATACGCCGGAAAAAGGCTTCGAGTATTTTGACAAGAATGTTGATTTGCATCGCGAACTTCAGAAGCGGCTGTTGCTGGGTAGCGACCAGATCAGATATCCGAAAGCCACGCAAAGTCCTTATGCCTTTAGTGTAGAGACTCATCTCAAAGGCCAGCTTGAAAGCGTGTCGTCCTTGCTCAATAGCCGAGATAACCCGTTCATATCCGCGCTGCAGGACAATCAGGGCCTGCACGTGCTGCGCCGCGGTATCGATAGCCGCTTCGATCTGCTCTGGGCTGCACTGAAACGTACCGACTGGCCGCTTTGGCTGCAGACCGCTGGTAGCGACATTCAAGAGCGATATAGCCAGCTGGAAAAGTCCAGGGACCAATACCAGGCTATTTATTCGAACGCGTTCGATGCATGTTTTTCACTCAAGGATTATGTGGTGCGGAAGTTCGCTGAATGGGCAGACAGCGTGCTGGGCGAACATCTTGATGCGCAAGTGATACGTGTCCACAGTTCCTACACCTTGCAGATCGGCGGGCGAACTATCGAGCAGGAAGAAACACGAACGCTGACAGAGTTTATTGTTTCCGGTCTGCACGACAATGGTTATAAAGCCAATCTGACTATCATTGGCGCTCCTGTCGGAAGCCGGTTGACGACGCAGGCGCTAGAACAATGGCTGGAGCATCGTAACCTGCGACTGGAGTTTGCCGGAAGTTTTGCATTCTCGCCTTCCGATGATTATCAGCAGGCTTATCGAAACTGCCTGTATAGCCAGATGGAGTTTGCAGTTTTCGTTGCTCGACATTCTGGGAAGTTGGATTCCACCGATGCGAATATCATTGCTCGCGCCATGGCCAATGACCCTGCGGTGACTGTCCAGGGTTTGCGAATCAGATTGCAGGCGCCGGCATTGAAAGACGTCCTGGTTATTTCGGCCAGAGAATATGTACCTTCGCTGATGTTGGTCAGAATGCCTGGCGGTGAATTCGAGCTGCAGAAGTTTTCCGATCTTTATGCGGCGAACCGTTGGCTGGAGTCGGCAATGTCCGCCGATCGTGAATACGCTGCCTTGCTGATCCATCCAGACTACCTGCACGAAGCAGGCGAGTTGCTCGGCAGCGCTCGCACACAACTGAGCTATCGCTACACCCTCGATAGCCGTCCGGCCGATCTTCATCTGGATCCCAAAGCACCGCTTGCCGATTACGTGAATGCCGCCTACCGAGCCGAAGTTGCCCTGCACAAGGCTATTGCACCAGTAGGTTATCGAGCGCTTGGCGTTGAAGGCCGCAAGCGCTATTCGCGCCTGTCCACCGAACTCAAGGCGCTGTCTACGGTTGATGCTCGAGACAATGGTTTCCCGACATTTGAGCAGTTCACCTATGACTCGGTGAAAACTCAGATAGAAGATATTTTGCGTACACGTGGCAGCAACGTTTCGGTCAATCCTGACCAGATTATTGTTCAGACCGAAGATTTCCGTAAAAGCGTTACCGACCTATTGCTTGAGGGGCTCGCTTTTGACGCGGTAAACCCAGCTTACGAAACGAAATTCAGCCCGAAGTACTATTTGGTGAATGGGCATCCCCTCGTTGAAAAACTGGATATCCGAGACCTGTCCTCGCTGTCGAAAACGTTCCGTCCAGGTGATCGATATGCCGCGATGCTGAAAGAGCAATATCAGAACAAGGCGCATCCCGGTTACGCATTCAAACGTGCAGTGCACGCCCGCAAAATCCGCTGTGAGATGTACTGCAATGCTTTTGCCGACTTTACCAACGGCAGGTTATCCACGGAGTCGTTCTCGGCCATCCAACGGGTCATCGATAATCTGAAAGAAAGCGGCGGCTATGAGTCAATCTCCAATAGCGTCTCCGAAGGTGACGTCGGTGTGTATAAATTCAATATCGGCGCGCTGGGTCTGACGACTGCCGGGGATCGTACGGTTGGCGGCGTTTATATTTTCCGACTGAAGCTGTCTTCAGGGTTCGCCGATTTGCTCTATACGCCGGATGCGCCGGACCTGGTCAGCTTCCGGCCAATCGCTGAGTTCATTCCCTCGATTCGTCTGCGAAACGATCCGTTCAGGAGCTACTACAGCGAGCGGATACTGCTGGTAGACCAAAAGGTGATCAACGACTATTTCGACAAGCTGGTTGCAACAGTCGATGCCAAACCGGTCATTCGCACGCAGCAGCGGTCGTTACTGCCGGATCTGTTCACTTTCCATGACGAGCGAGTGCGCCGTGCATTGAGTGATATCGACGAGCGCACCACCAGTCTCAATGAAATCATCGTCGGTCTGGTTTACGACAACCTGTTGAAAGCGGCAAACATCGTGAGCCTGCTGGTGCCTCCTGTGGGCACTGTCGTGGTGGCTGTGCAGATGATGAAAAGCATTTACGACGCCTCTCAATCGCATAAACGAGGCGACTACCGCGCTGCGCTGGGACATGTGCAGGAAACACTGACCGGCCTGTTGACCCTGGGCAAAGCCGTGGCGGCGGGTAACCCGGTCAAGGAAGTCACCCATGCACAGCGGTCGTTTCTCAGCCTGTTCGAGGACGCGCGGACGGTTGCGGAACTGGTCACGTATTACACCGGCCAGGAAGACTTGAAAGAGATACTCGTCGAACTGTTCAACACGTTGATGGAAGGCGCTGATGCCAGCCTGAGCAAAACCACCGTTCATTGATCGTATTGTGAATAGTTACCGCTCGTTCAATGGGCAAGAGCGTTATCGTTCGTAGCCCATCCGCCAACTCACGGCCCGCGTAGCCGCCAGCAACCGCTGCGCCGCCGGGCCGTTTTCGTCGGCGTGGAACAGCGAGGTCGGGCCGACGATGGTCAGCACCGCAGCGATCTGCCCGACCGCGTTGAACACTGGCGCAGAAAGCGCATCCACACCCGGCATCAACAAACCATGCACGTGATGCAGACCGCGTTCGCGGATCTGTTCACACAGCGCTGCATAGGCTGTTTCATCCTTGAGCGGATGCTCCGCGACAGCGATTTCCTGCTCACGCAAGTCGTCGGTTTCCCGATGCGGCAGGTAAGCGCTGAACACCAGCCCGGTGGACGAACTGAGCAGCGGCAGCACCGAACCCAATTGCGTCACCACCGTCACCGCGCGCACCGCTGGTTCGATGTGCACCACGGTTGCGCCCTGATTGCCCCACACCGCGAGGAAGCAGGTTTCATTGAGTTCATCGCGCAACTCGGACAGCGGCAGGGCAGCGACCTTCAACACGTCCATGCTGTTGAGCGCGGCCAGGCCCACCCGCAGCGCTTCGCGACCGAGGCCGTAATGGTTGGTGGCGGCGTTCTGTTCGGCAAATCCCGAAGCAATCAACGCCTGCAGATAGCGATGCACCTTGCTCGCCGGCATCTGCACGTGTTCGGCCAGACGCGACAGCGAAGTCGACGGTGACAACTCGGCCAAAGCCTTGAGGATGTCGGTGCCGACCTCGGCGGAGCGGACTTTCTGTTTGCCGTTGCTGTCGCTGGTTTTTTCCATGGGGCTGGCGGTTCCGGTTCGAGTGGGCGTCTTTATAGCTTGACGCTGGATAGCGAGCAAATTACGTTATGCGTAATCAGATTACGATAATAACAACCCCGGCGTGCCGAGACCTCTGAGCCAGAGCGATGGGCCATTGCCGACTCCCTGTTCAGGAGGCTCCATGAACCTCGATTCAACCGCGCAGGACTTGGTTTACCAGTCCGGCTTCGGCAACGAATTCAGCACTGAAGCGTTGCCCGGCGCGCTGCCCGTTGGCCAGAATTCCCCGCAAAAAGCCCCATACGGCCTGTATACCGAACTGTTCTCCGGCACCGCGTTCACCATGCCGCGCAGCGAAGCGCGCCGCACCTGGATGTACCGGATTCAGCCATCGGCCAATCACCCGGCGTTCGTCAAACTGGAACGGCAACTGGCCGGCGGACCGTTGGGTGAAGTGACGCCCAATCGCCTGCGCTGGAATCCACTGGAGCTGCCGACCGAACCGACGGATTTCATCGATGGCCTGGTCAGCATGGCCGCAAACGCCGGCGCCGAGAAACCGTCCGGCATCAGCATTTATAACTACACCGCCAACCGTTCGATGGAGCGGGTGTTCTTCAACGCCGATGGGGAAATGCTGCTGGTGCCGCAACTCGGTCGCCTGCGTATCGCCACCGAACTGGGCGTACTCGAAGTGGCGCCGCTGGAAATCGTCGTGCTGCCGCGTGGCCTGAAATTTCGCGTCGAATTGCTCGACCCGCAGGCGCGCGGTTACCTCGCCGAGAACCATGGCGCGCCGCTGCGCCTGCCGGATCTGGGGCCGATCGGCAGCAACGGTCTGGCCAATCCCCGGGATTTCCTTGCCCCGGTCGCTGCCTACGAAAACCTCCAGCAACCGACCACTCTGGTGCAGAAATTCCTTGGCCAGCTGTGGGCTACTGAACTCAATCACTCACCGCTCAATGTGGTCGCCTGGCACGGCAACAACGTGCCGTACAAATACGACCTGCGCCGTTTCAACACCATCGGCACAGTGAGTTTCGATCATCCCGATCCTTCGATCTTCACCGTACTGACCTCGCCGACCAGCGTGCACGGTCTGGCCAACCTCGATTTCGTGATCTTCCCGCCGCGCTGGATGGTCGCCGAAAAGACCTTCCGGCCGCCGTGGTTCCATCGCAACCTGATGAACGAATTCATGGGCCTGATCCAGGGCGAATACGACGCCAAGGCTGAAGGTTTCGTGCCCGGCGGCGCCTCGTTGCACAGCTGCATGAGCGCCCACGGCCCCGACGGCGAGACCTGCACCAGGGCGATCAACGCCGAGCTTGCACCTGCAAAAATCGATAACACCATGGCCTTCATGTTCGAGACCAGCCAGGTGCTGCGCCCAAGCCGTTTCGCCCTCGACTGCCCTCAATTGCAATCCAGTTATGACGCTTGCTGGGCCTCGCTGCCCGCCACGTTCGACCCGACCCGGAGATAACCCATGACACAGAATTCCATCACCCGCAGCTGGGTCGCTTCGGCCAACGGTCACAGCGATTTCCCGTTGCAGAATCTGCCGCTGGGCGTGTTCAGTCTCAACGGTTCGACGCCGCGCGCGGGCGTAGCGATTGGCGAGCACATCTTCGATTTGCAGGTGGCGCTTGAGGCCGGGCTGTTCGACGGTGTCGCACGCAGTGCGGTGGAAGCCATGCACGGCGGGCAGTTGAACGCGTTCTTCGAACTTGGCCGTGAGGCGCGGGTTGCCCTGCGCGAACGCCTGGTCGAACTGTTCAGTGAAGGCAGCACCCTGCGCGGCAGCATCGAAGCGCAAGGCGCGAAAGTCTTGCCACTGGCTGCCGATTGCCAGATGCACCTGCCGGCGCGAATCAGCGATTACACCGACTTCTACGTCGGCATCGAGCACGCGCAGAACGTCGGCAAACTGTTCCGCCCGGATAACCCGCTGCTGCCGAACTACAAGCACGTGCCGATCGGTTACCACGGTCGCGCTTCCACGGTGCGAGCGTCCGGCACCGACGTGCGCCGGCCGAAAGGCCAGACGCTGCCGGCCGGGCAGACCGAACCGGTCTTCGGCCCATGCGCACGTCTGGATTACGAACTGGAACTGGGCATCTGGATCGGCCAGGGCAATGAGATGGGCGAGCCGATTGCCATCGGTGACGCTGCCGAGCACATCGCCGGTTTCTGCCTGCTCAACGACTGGTCGGCGCGGGATATCCAGGCCTGGGAATACCAGCCACTCGGGCCGTTTCTGTCGAAGAGTTTCATCACCAGTGTCTCGCCCTGGGTGGTGACGGCCGAAGCGCTTGAGCCGTTCCGCACGGCGCAACCGGCGCGTCCTGAAGGTGATCCGCAGCCGTTGCCGTATCTGCTCGACAAGCGTGATCAGGATGGCGGCGCCTTCGACATCGAACTGGAAGTGCTGCTGCGCACCGAAGCCATGCGCGAGCAGAATCTGCCGGCCCATCGCCTGACCTTGAGCAACACCCGCTACATGTACTGGACCGTCGCGCAAATGGTCGCGCACCACAGCGTCAACGGTTGCCAATTGCAGGCCGGTGACCTGTTCGGTTCGGGCACTTTGTCCGGCCCGGAAAACAGCCAGTTTGGGAGCTTGCTGGAAATCACTGAGGGCGGTAAGAAACCGATCGAACTGGCTTCCGGCGAAGTGCGCAAATTCCTTGAGGACGGTGACGAAATCATCCTGCGCGCTCGCTGCGCCCGCGAAGGTTTTGCCTCGATCGGCTTCGGCGAATGTCGCGGCACCGTGATCGCTGCACGCTGACAGGAGCGGCTTATGGATCTCTATGGCTATTACCGTTCCACTTCATCGTACCGGGTGCGCATTGCGCTGGCGTTGAAGGGCCTCGATTACCAGGCGCTGCCGGTCAACCTGATCGCACCGTCGGGCGGTGAACATCGGCAACCGGCGTATCTGGCGCTCAATCCGCAGGGGCGGGTGCCGACCTTGCGCACTGATGACGGCGCGCTGCTGATTCAGTCGCCGGCGATCATCGAGTATCTGGAGGAGCGTTATCCACAGGTGCCGTTGCTCCCGGATGATCTGCTGGCCCGCGCGCGGGTGCGCGGTGTGGCGGCGGTGATCGGCTGCGATGTGCACCCGCTGCACAACGTCAGCGTGCTCAATCGCCTGCGCCAGTCCGGGCAGGATGAAACGCAGGTAATGGAGTGGATCGGGCATTGGATCAGCCAAGGGCTGGCGACGGTGGAGCAGTTGATCGGCGACAGCGGTTTCTGTTTTGGCGAATGGCCGTGTGTGGCGGATGTGTATCTGATTCCGCAGTTGTATGCCGCAGAGCGGTTCAACGTCAGCCTGGAGGCGTATCCGAAAATCCGCCGTGTGGCTGCGTTGGCGGCTGAACATCCGGCGTTTATCAAGGCGCATCCTGCCAATCAACCGGACACCCCTTAATCCCCTGTGGGAGCGAGCCTGCTCGCGAAGACGGAGTGTCAGTGGCCTTTCATTCAGCTGACACAGCGCCTTCGCGAGCAGGCTCGCTCCCACACAGCTTTGTGTGGGCCTCAAGGATGGGGGCAAGCCTGCGGAAGGTGGTCAATGCACGACGGAGTTGGGCGGCAGATGGCCGAGGCGTTCGGTCAGGCGCAGGCGCTGGATCGGGTCTTCACTGAGCAGCAACGCGTGCTCAAGGTCGAAGCGCTCGGCGTTTGGGCAGTCCAGCCGTTGATACAGACTGGCCCGGGCCATGTAATCGGCGGCTTTGGCGCCGCCCAGTTCGAGCACTCGTTCCGCGTCGATCAGCGCGGCAATGTAATCGTCGTGGGTCAGGTGCAATTGGCGCAGGTTGCGTGACAGACGCTGCAGCATCTGCACTGGCGTTGCGCTCAGCAAATGTTCGGCGCTGAGCTGCATGTTCGGCCCGTATTGGCGTTGCAACAGTTCGCGACAGTCGTTGGGATACAAGCGTCGCCCGCCGCAAGGGTCGAGCAAGTGGTCGGCGCCGGGTACCCGCAACAGGAAATGCCCGGGGAAGTTGACCCCGACCAAAGGAATCTCGAGGCCATGCGCCAGTTCCAGTGCGATCAACGCCAATGCCAGCGGCTGACCGCGCTGGGTGTGCAACACGCGGTGCAGCAGCGCCGCCTGTGGGCGCAGCGGCAGGAAATCATCCTGTGCGAAACCGAGATCGACCATGCGCCGCAACAACGGTTGCGCCAGTTCGCTGACCGGCAGCATCGGCAGGCCATAGCTGACGCGTAGTTGCAGATCCTTGAAGGTGCGCAACCATGCCTCGGGCTCGAGGGTTTTGTCGTGCTCGGCACTTATCCACAGCGCAGCTTCCAGCAGGGCTGGCGGTGAACGATGCAGGCATTCGAAAAAGCGTTGGCGCGCACTCATCTGAATCTCCCTCCAATGCCTCGTTTTAGCCCCGTCCGGGTTGTTCGTCCAGTACCGGGCGCGTTGAGCGCGAGTTATAGCGGCGCAACATTGTCCGCTCGGCGGCTCATGCCGGTGCGCGCCAGCAATTTTCAGGGGCAAGCCTATACTGGCGTTCTACAAGAAGTGATTCGGGAGCCTGTCGATGTTCGCTCTCATGCAAAGCACTCGCCTGGAATCGCTGCACCTGAGCGTGGACCCGGTCACCGGGTTGAAGGCGGTCATTGCCATTCATGACAGTCGCCTGGGGCCAGCCCTGGGCGGGTGCCGTTACCTTGCCTATCCCAACGACGAATCTGCGGTCGAGGACGCCATTCGCCTGGCGCAAAACATGAGCTACAAAGCGGCGCTCGCCGGCCTTGCGCAGGGCGGCGGGGTGGCGGTGATCGTGCGCCCGGCCCATGTCGAGAATCGCGCCGCGTTGTTCGAGGCTTTCGGCCGTTGCATCGAGCAACTCGACGGTCGCTACATCACCGCGATCGACAGCGGTACTTCAGTGGCGGATATGGACTGCATTGCCCAACAGACGCGGCATGTCACCAGCACCACCTCGGCAGGCGATCCGGCACCGCACGCGGCCATGGGCGTGTTCACCGGCATTCGCGCCACGGCGATGGCGCGTCTGGGCAGCGACAACCTCGAAGGTTTGCGCATTGCCATTCAGGGGCTTGGCAACGTCGGTTATGCACTGGCCGAGCAACTGCACGCTGCCGGCGCCGAGTTGCTGGTCAGTGACATCGACCACGGCAAGGTGCAACTGGCCATGGAACAGCTCAATGCCCACCCGATCGCCAACGATGCATTGCTCAGCACGCCGTGCGACATTCTCGCGCCTTGTGGGTTGGGCGGTGTGCTCAACAGTCACTCGGTGTCGCAACTGCGCTGTTCCGCTGTGGCCGGTTCGGCGAACAATCAACTTTCCCATCTGGATGTGGCGGATCAACTGGAACGGCGGGGGATTCTTTACGCGCCGGATTATGTGATCAATGCCGGCGGGCTAATTTATGTTTCGCTGAAACATCGTGGGGAGGAATTGCCGACGATTACGGCGCATCTGTCGAAAATCAGTTCGCGGCTGACCGAAGTCTTTGCCCATGCTCAGGCGGAAAAACGTTCGCCGGCGCGGGTGGCGGATGAGTTGGCGGAGAAAGTTTTGTATCGCTGAAAAAGCAAAAGATCGCAGCCTTCGGCAGCTCCTAAACTCGGAATGCAGGAGCTGCCGAAGGCTCGGGCCGCGATCGGACGATCTTTCTGATTACTTCGGCGCTTTCGCTGCTTTGGCGGGCTTCGCCGGCGCCTCGTCAGGTTCTGCCGCTTCAGCTTTTTCGACAGGCTCGGCCGGCGCGTTGATCAGCTCCGACAGCGCATCGGGCTGACTCTTGAATGCCCGGGCGAACACATCGCGATTCTTCGCCATGTAGATCCCGGCTTCTTCCACTTGCTGTTCGGTCAGGGACGGAACGGCTTTTTGCAGCACATCGGCCAGATATTCGGCCAGTTCGAGCATTTTGTCATGACGATCAGCTTCGGCTTTATCCATGAACAAGCGCTCCAGATCTCGGCTGCTGCGGTATACCACTTCGACGGCCATTCACCACCTCACATGCCTTCACGTTAAGTTGTCTTGACGACTACTGTATCCATATACAGCGAAAAGGATAAGCGAATCCCTGCGCCATGGGTAGTGGCTTTTCAATGTAGACCGGATTTGGCGTTTGTCAGGGGACGGGGTGGCTGCTATTCGCGAGCAGGCTCGCTCCCACAGAAACTCTAGCGGTGCGACCAAACGCCACGGCGCGGGATTTGCGGCGGATCGCCATGATGCGTGGCCCTGAACCTGCATGAAAACCATTGCAACAAGGCGCGCGCGCAAAACCGTCACGTGCGATACGCATCATCCGCCCGAAACGGGCTAAGGAAACTCATCGTGAAAATAAACTGGGCCGAGAAACTGCGGCGTAACGTGCATCAACTGGCCGAGTCCCTGGGCAACCTGTTCGTCGAAACCTTCCACTATCTGGCGCTGTTCGCCATCGGTGCGGTGACGGCGTGGGCGGCGGTGATGGAGTTCCTCGGCATGCTCGAAGTCGGGCACATCAAGATCGATGACATTCTGTTGCTGTTCATCTATCTGGAACTGGGCGCGATGGTCGGGATTTATTTCAAGACCAACCATATGCCGGTGCGCTTTCTGATTTACGTTGCGATCACCGCGCTGACGCGCCTGCTGATCTCCAACGTCTCGCACCACAACCCGCCGGACATGGGCATCATCTACCTGTGCGGCGGCATTCTGCTGCTGGCGTTCGCGATCCTGGTGGTGCGTTACGCTTCGTCGCAATTCCCTTCCGTGAAGATCGAGAACCCGCAGCGCAAGATCGGCACGGGCTCCAGCGAGCATCCGGAAGTGGAGAAGGGCGAGCTCTAAAGACCCGCCGCCTGGCCCGGCTGGCCTTTGACGCGTGGCGGTGGCGGGGTCAGCCCGGCGCAGCTGGTCATGGCCTCGAGAATCGACATGGCGCTGTGGCCCTGTTCGATGGCGATGCCAAACTGGATGCTTTGTACCAGCCGTTTCAAACGCTCGGGATCGTTGCGCTGTTCGGCGCTGATCATGCGCTTGGCCACGATGCGGCCGGCATTGGACAGGGTCAACATGATGCTGCCGTCCAGGCCCTGAATGCTCAGATTGATCTGATAGTCCGGCGCGAAAGCATCGGTAATGATTTGAAATGGGTTGTCCATGATGCGTCACCGCCTGATTGAACGTGCAGTTGTTGACCGGCCATGATCTGATTTGGTTCGCAACACCAGACCACTGGCATCTCGTTCGCTGAGGTTTGCAATGTCCGTTTGCCTCAAGGGTGATATAGCAAGGGGCATGCCGGAAAAATTGTCGAACAATAAACACGGCGAAAAAAAACGGCGAGCCTCGGGGCTCGCCGTTTTTTATGGCGCGTTTTCAGGGCAGGAATGGGCCGATGATCGCTGACAGTGCAATCAGGCCGATCAGCACTCCACCCAGTTCACCGCCAGCCCGCCTCGTGAAGTTTCCTTGTATTTGTCGTGCATGTCGGCGCCGGTGTCGCGCATGGTGCGGATCACCCGGTCGAGGGAAATAAAGTGATTGCCGTCGCCGCGCAGGGCCATTTGCGTGGCGTTGATCGCCTTCACCGCCGCGATGGCATTGCGCTCAATGCACGGCACTTGCACCAGACCACCGACCGGATCGCAGGTCAGGCCGAGGTTGTGTTCCAGGCCGATTTCGGCAGCGTTCTCCAGTTGCTCCGGTGTCGCGCCGAGGACGTCGGCCAAGCCGGCGGCGGCCATTGCGCAAGCCGAACCGACTTCGCCCTGGCAGCCGACTTCGGCACCGGAGATCGATGCGTTTTTCTTGCACAAAATGCCGACTGCGGCTGCGCCTAGAAAGAACGCAACGACGTCATCGTCAGACGCATCCGGGTTGAATTTCATGTAGTAGTGCAGAACCGCCGGAATGATCCCGGCAGCACCATTGGTCGGCGCGGTGACCATGCGCCCGCCGGCCGCGTTTTCTTCATTGACCGCGAGAGCGAACAGGTTGACCCATTCCATCGCCGACAGAGTCGAACTGATCACATTCGGTTTGCCGATTTCCAACAGGCTGCGGTGCAGTTTCGCTGCGCGACGCGGTACTTTCAGACCGCCGGGCAGGATGCCTTCGTGGCGCAAACCTTGTTCGACGCACTCGCGCATCACCGACCAGATGTGCAGCAGGCCGTGACGGATTTCGGCGTCGCTGCGCCAGGCGCGCTCGTTGGCCATCATCAGTTCGGACACGCGCAGATTGTGTTGTTTGCACAGGGCGAGCAGTTCGGCGGCGCTGGAAAAATCATAGGGCAACACCACGTCGCTGGTTGGCGCCACACCAGACTCGGCTTCAGCCGCTTCGACGATGAAACCGCCGCCCACCGAGTAATAGGTTTGCGTGAACAGCTCGGCGCTTGCGCCAAAGGCGCTCAGCGACATGGCGTTGGGGTGGTAGGGCAGGCTCTCGTCGAGCAGCAGCAGATCGCTCTGCCAGTCAAAAGCAATTGCACGTTGACCGGCTAGGGACAGTTGCCCGGTTTCGCGCAGTTGCTGGATGCGTGGATCGATGGTCGAAGGATCGATGCTGTCCGGCCACTCGCCCATCAGGCCCATGACCGTGGCGCGGTCAGTGGCATGGCCAATGCCGGTGGCCGACAGCGAACCGTACAAACGGATTTCAACTCGTCGCACATCGTTGAGCAGATGCTGATCGATCAAAGCCTGGGCAAACGTCGCCGCTGCGCGCATCGGACCGACGGTATGGGAACTGGACGGGCCGATGCCGACTTTGAATAGATCGAAAACACTGATAGCCATGCTAAACCCTCACAAGCAATGGAGTAGGAATCGCTGCCATTTTTTGTCGGACAAGCGCAATGTCGGCGATACTGCCTGCCTCGGTTCGAGGTGACCAACGAAACCTCCTAAGACAGCCTTTAGCAGGACTAAACAATGAGTCGTCAATTGCATGCCCAGACCTATGTCTGGCTGCAGGTATTTGCCTGTGCCGCTCGGCACCTGTCGTTCACCCGTTGTGCCGAAGAGCTGCACATCACCCCGGGCGCGGTCAGCCAGCAGATTCGTCAATTGGAAGAACGCCTGGGCTTTCGCCTGTTTCATCGGCGCGCGCGGGGCGTTGAGTTGAGTGCGCAGGGGCAGCGGCTGGCGATTACCGTCAACGAAGCCTATGGCAGCATCGATGCCGAATTGCGCCGACTCGACGCGGGGATGATCAGCGGGACTCTGCGGTTGCGTTCGATCCCGTCGTTTCTCGGCAAGTGGCTGACTCCGCGCCTGCCGCGCTTGCAGCAACGCTTTCCGGATATCCAGTTGCGCCTGGTGGCCGAGGACAGCAGCGTGCCGCTGCATGAGGGCGATTTCGATCTGGCCATCGACCTCAACGATGGCAGTTACCCCGGATTGTTATCCACAGCCTTGCTCGACGAGCAGATTTTCCCGGTGTGCGCGCCGAGCCTGCTCCGCGGGCGACCGCCGTTGCACGGGCCGGCGGATCTGGTGCATTTCCCGCTGCTGCACGACATCACTGCCTGGCGTGGCAGTTACGAATACGCGGAATGGGAGTTCTATTTGAACGCGATCGGCTTCGAAGGCGCCGATGTGCGACGCGGCCACACTTTCAATCGCAATCACCTGACCATCGAAGCGGCGATCGCCGGCATGGGCGTGGCGATTGCCCGGCGCACGTTGCTCAACGATGAGCTGGAGCGCGGCACATTGATCGTGCCGTTCGGCTTGTCGGTGCCCAACCATAAACGGTATGTGCTGCTGTATGCGCCGGGGGCGTTGAGCCATCCGGGCGTGCGCGCTGTGCATGACTGGCTGGTGGAGGAGGCGGGAATTTTCCGCAGTCTTCACCCGCTGAATGAGCAGCAGATGTGAGCAGATTTTTCTGCGGAGCGGGTCGACCCAACTCCCGACATTAACAGCGCCTCGCTCGGTTGTCCGGCTTTTTTTGCGAATGAATATTTTTCTTTTTTCAGGGGTTGAAATGTTCGGCAGTCGGGCCGATTGTTGTAACCAGGAGGTCAGGAAATTCACTTCAAGGCCTCCAGCGAGCTAGCTGAAATAAGGGATGAACTATGCAAATCCAAGTCAACAGCGATAACCATATTCAAAGTAGTCAGCGACTGGAGGAGTGGGTACGTACAACTATTGAGAGCACGCTCGAACGTTATGAAGAAGACCTGACCCGTGTCGAAGTCCACCTGAGCGACGAGAACGGTGACAAACCAGGTCCCCATGACTTGCGCTGCCAACTGGAAGCGCGGCCAAAAGGCCACCAACCGATTTCCGTGACCCACAAAGCCGATTCGCTGGAACTGGCAATCGACGGCGCTGCCGAAAAACTTGAGCACGCACTGGAGCACCTGTTCGGCAAACTGCGAGGTAAACCACGCGCCGCTGTAGTGCCGTTTACCGGCAAGGCCAATGACAAGCTGTTGGCGGAAGAATTCGACGAGAACGAACAGGCAGCGATCAACAGTTGATGCGCTGAGATCACAAGTCACCAAAGGAGAACGGGCCTGCTGATGCAGGCCCGTTTTTTTTGTTTGGGCTGTTGGTTGTTTCGCGGCAGGGTTTGAGATCGTAGCCCCTCACCCCAGCCCTCTCCCGAGGGAGAGGGAGCCGAACCCGGTTGTTTTCAAGTCCAGCGTTCGGCTCGATATTGCAGGCGAGCGTAAATCGTAAATACACCTCGGTCAGTTCCCTCTCCGTCTGGGAGAGGGGGCCGATTCCGGTTGTTTTCAAGTCCAGCGTTCGGCTCGATATTGCAGGCGAGCGTAAATTGTAAATACACCTCGGTCAGTTCCCTCTCCCGAGGGAGAGGGAGTCGATCCGGTTGTTTTCAAGTCCAGCGTTCGGCTCGATATTGCAGGCGGGCGCAAATCGTAAATACACCTCGGTCAGTCCCCTCTCCCCCTGGGAGAGGGTTAGGGTGAGGGGCTTTTGATCTTCAATGGGTTGCGATCAGAACGCCACCGAAGTCTGCACATAAACCGTCCGCGGCTCACCCACGTACTTGCCCTTGTTGTTGTCATCGAACGAGCGTGTGAAGTACTGCGTGTTGAAGATGTTCTTCACTCCTACCGCCACGTTCAGATCAGACAACTGCGGTCCGAAGTCATACCCGGCGCGGCTGCTGAACAGCATGTAACCGGGGATCTTGCCGGTGCTGCCGTCGGCACTTTCCTTCGATGTATTGGCGTTGTCGGCAAACTGGTCGCTCTGGAAGCTGCTGTCCAGATTCAGCTTCCATGGCCCTTCGGTATAACCGACGCCGATCGTGCCTTTGTGTTTGGAGGAAAACGGCACGCGGTTGCCTTTGTTCGGCCCGTCCTCGCGGATGGTTGCGTCGACATAGGCATAACTGGCGTAGACATCGAAACCGGCCAGCGCCGGGCTCAAGTCGTCGAGCGCGTAATTGACGCTGGTCTCGATGCCCTGATGGCGGGTTTCGCCGCGAGCGATCACCGAGTCGTTGGTCTGGTTGCTTTCGTACTGGTTGTCGAAGTTGATCAGGAACGCACCGATTTCCGCGCGCAGGGCGCCGTTGTCATAGCGCGTGCCGAGTTCCCAGGTGCGGGCCTTTTCCGGTTTCACTTCGCCGCTGCTCACGCGGTTGGGCATCTGGCTGTATTGCACGCTGCCGAACGAGCCTTCGGTGTTGGCATACAGATTCCAGCTGTCGGTGAGGTGATACAGCACGTTCAGCGCCGGCAGCGCGGTGTTGTAGTCGCCCTTGTATTTGACGTTGGTCAGGTTGTTGGTCTGTTGCGACTCGATCATCTCGTAGCGCACGCCCGGAGTGATGGTCCATTTGCCGATGTCGATGCGGTCATCGACGAAGAATGCGTTGGCCTCGGTACCACCGCGAGTGTCGCGGTCGTTGCGGCTGCTGGTGGTCGGGTATTCGTTGGCGCTGATCGGCGTGCGATAACGCAGTTCGTGGCCGGCCTCGTTGATGTAGCGGTAGCCGACGCCGACTTCGTGGCTGCTAGGACCCAGATCGAAGCCTTGGGCGAAACGGGTTTCCAGACCACGTACCCAATACTCGCGCGGCGACAACGAAAGGAATGTGCCCTGGTCCAGATAACCGCTGCGCAGGGTTTTGGTGAAGAAGGTGTTGGCGGTGAATTCGCGGCGATCTTCCTGATAGCGATAGCCGAAGTTGAACATCGTGCGGCGCCCCCAGAACTGGTCTTTCGGCCGCGTCGATTGATACGGATCGGCATCGTAATCGGCGACGTTGAGACCGCCGGGCATGTCGGCCTTGCCTTCGTAATACTGGGCCATGGCGTTGAAGCTGTTGGCCTCGTCGAGCTGGTACTTGCCCTTGAGGATCAGGTCGTCGATCTCGGTATCGCTGTGTTCGCGCCAGTCACCGCCACGGGTGCCGGAGTACAACAGCGCACCACCGAGGCCGTTGGCGTTGGTGCCGCCGGCCAGCAGATTGGCGCTGGTCTTGAAACCGTCGTGGCTCGACGATGGGCTGGTTTCAGTCTGGAATCCACCCTTGACCGTTGGCTCGTCGGGAATCGCCCGGGTCACGAAGTTAACCACGCCGCCGACGTTCTGCGGGCCATAACGCACCGCGCCGCCGCCGCGCACCACGTCCACCGCATCCATGTTGCCCATGCTGATCGGCGCGAACGACAGCTGCGGCTGACCATACGGCGCGAAAGGCACCGGGATGCCGTCCATCAGCACTGTCGAGCGTGCGGCCAGGCGCGGATTCAAACCGCGAATGCCGAAGTTCAGCGCCATATCATGGCTGCCCGTGCCGTTGTTCTCCGGCGCATTCACACCGGGGATGCGATTGAGCACATCGCGGGCCTGGGTCGCGCCTTGGCGTTCGAATTCTTCGCGGCGGATCACATCGCGCGCGCCCGGGTGTTCGAAGACGTTGATCTGCGCCGCGTCGCCGAGCCAGTCGCCGACCACGGTCGAGGTGCCCAGCTCCAGCGCCGCGTCAGCCAGCGGTTGCAGGCTGAAGGCATTGTCGCCTTCGGCGCGGGCTTGCAGGCCGGTGCCTTCGAGCAAGGCATCGAGGCCTTGTTGCGTCGTGTAATTGCCCTCAAGACCCCGGCTCTGCACACCGCTGGTGACTTGTGAACCGAAGGAAATCAGTACGCCGGCTTCCCGGCCAAACTGGTTCAGCGCGGTTTCCAGCGACGCCGGGGCGATGTGATAAACCTTGGCCTCGGCGCCCAGCGCAGCGGGCAGGGCGGTGAAACTCAGGCTGGCGCCGAGCAGAAGATTGCGCAGGCTGCGGGTCAGTGGCGTAAGACGGGTGGGCTGCATGTGGATGATCCTGAGAAGGTGGAATCAAGGGGGCTTTCCTTCTCTGTCACGCCAGATTTGAAAAACGGCTCATTTTTTTAAAAATCAAAAGATCGCAGCCTTCGGCAGCTCCTACACGAAGGCTGCGATCTTTTGATCTTGCTGTTCAAACCCGCGCTTCGACGCTCACCCAATAACGGGTAAAGCGCTTCACTTGCACCGGCAGACTGATCTGCAACAGGTCGAGAATCCGCTCGCTGTCATCCAGCGGATACGTCCCGGAAATCAGTAGATCGGCAACCTTGCTGTCGCACCGCAGCTGCCCACGACGATAACGGCCAAGCTCTTCGAGGAAATCGCCGAGGCGCATATGGGCGGCGACCAGCATGCCGTCAGTCCAGGCACCGCTGTTGGCGTCCAGTGGTTTGGCCGCGCTGACGGAGCTGGCCGTAAAACTCAACTGCCGCGCGACCGGCAGTAGCATCGGCGCGCGGTGCTCGACGATGAGTTCGACACGTCCTTCAAACAGGGCGATCTGCGTGCGATCAACAAACTGCCGCACATTGAGGCGCACATCTTGGGTTTTCAGCACGCCGTGTGCTGTGCGTATTTCGAACGGATTTGCAGCGCTCAACAGCATTTCGCCCTCGAGCAGACGAATCAACCGCTGCGCACCATCAACATCAACCGAGCTGGCGGTATTGAGCTGCAACGAATCGGCACCGCCCAAGGCAATCTTGCGCCGCTGGCCGACCGGCGTGCGGTAATCGGCGAGCAGCGATGGCAGTGGCGTGTGCTCGCGCAGGCCCCAGGTCGCTGCTGAGCCGGCACCGAGAATCAGCAACATTTTCAACGCCTGACGGCGGCTGCCCGACTTCGGCCCATTCAGCGCCGCGTGGGCCAACGGCGACGCCACGCCGCGTAGGCGCTGGTTGACCCGTTGCATGTGTTCCCACGCCCGGCGGTGTTCGCTGTGCGCGTCCAGCCATTGTTGCCAGGCCTGTTGTTGGCGCGGGCTCAGCGTGCCCTGCTGCATTTCCAGCAGCCAGTGCACCGCCTGTTCGGCGACTTGCGCGGAGAAATCCGGCACCCGATTCACAGGGCGAAATAGCAGCGCATGGCCGCTTTGTTCAAATGGCGTTTGACCGTGGCCACCGAAATACCCAGTTCTGCGGCGATCTGTGGATAAGTCAGACCATCGACCTGAGCGAGCAGGAATGCGCGTTTGACCTGGCGCGGCAAACCGTCGAGCAGCTCATCGAGTTCGACCAGCGTCTGCAGGATGATCGCTTTGTGCTCTTCCGACGGCGCGACCATTTCCGGCATTTGCGCCAGCGTCTCGAGGTAGGCGCGTTCCACATCCTGGCGCCGGTAATGATTGAACAGCACGCGCTTGGCCAGCGTAGTGAGAAAGGCGCGCGGTTCGATGATCAGCGGTGGCTCGCGAGCGGTCAGCACCTTGATAAACGTGTCCTGAGCCAGATCCGCCGCGCTGTCCGGGCAGCCGAGCTTGCGCCGCAACCAGCCGGTGAGCCAGCTGTGATGAGCGTGGTAGAGCGATTCGACGGGATGGGCGGGCGGCAACGAAATCACTCCGGACGCAAAACTTGCGTAGAGAACGTGCATTAGAGAACAAGAACGTTTCGCATTGTAGAGGCTGACGACAGTGTCCGGCAATCAGATGCTTTTGCGTATGAGAATATTTATCATTAATATTGCTCGCCTGTAGATTCGGCTTGTCGGCCGAACGTTTTTCGTTTCAGGGTCGAAACATGAAAGGCAAACTCGCCACTCTTCCCATGTCCTATCGTCTGGCCGTCACTTCGCGAGTGCTGGCGGCGATTTTCGGCGGCTATCTGGTCGCGGCGCTGGCCAGTGTCACCCTGACGTTGTGGCTGCCGCTGAACCGCGCCGAAGCGGTGGTCACTGGCATGACCGTGTCCTTTCTGGTCTATCTGGTCGCAGTGCTCTGGTGCTTTGCCTGCCGCAGCGCGTGGTCGGCGTGGGTCGGCCTGTTGGTGCCGAGCGTGATTCTCGCCACCGTTTCCGGTGCCGCGCGCGGTCTGGGGCTGGCATGAAAGAGGGCTTCCGGCAGGCGATGGCATGGCTGCACACTTGGGCCGGGCTGGTGTTCGGCTGGTTGCTGTTCGCGATTTTTCTCACCGGCACGCTCGCTTATTTCAAAGATGAAATCAGCCACTGGATGCAGCCGGAAATCGCTGCACATTCGCTTGATAGCGAAGCGAGTCTGGCGCTGGCGCAAGATTATCTGCAGCAACACGCCACCGGTGCCTCGCGCTGGCTGATCGATTTGCCCGATGCCCGCGACCCCGGTCTGAAGGTGCGCTGGCAGCAGGCGCCGGGCAAACCCGGCGAGCGCGGCCGCTTCGAATCCCGAACTCTCGACGCTCAGACCGGGGCCGAGGTGCAGGGCCGCGAAAGCATGGGCGGCGAGTTCTTTTACCGTTTCCACTTCCAGTTGCAGATGCCTTACCCGTGGGGGCGCTGGCTGGCGACCATCGCCGCAATGGTGATGTTCGTTGCGTTGATCAGCGGCATCATCACCCACAAGAAAATCTTCAAGGACTTCTTCACCTTCCGCCCGCGCAAGGGCCAGCGTTCCTGGCTCGACGGGCATAACGCCGTGGGTGTGCTGGTGCTGCCGTTTCACTTGATGATCACTTACAGCAGCCTGGTGATTTTCATGTCGATGGTTATGCCGGCGAGCATCGTTGCCTCTTACGGCAGCGACGTGCGCAAGTTCTACGACGAAGTCTTTCCCGCCTCGAAGACGCCCGAGCGCGCCGATGTCGCCGCACCGCTGACCGCCATGGCGCCGCTACTGGCCAAGGCCAGCGAGCAATGGTCGGGCGGCCACACCGCGCGCCTGTCGGTGAGCAATCCGGGCGATGCCAGCGCCACGGTGGTGCTGTCCCGCGCGGGCGATCGGGTGGTGCATGATTTCGGCCGGGCGGTGACGTTCAACGGCGTCACCGGGCAGCTTCTGAGCAGTACACCCGATCAACCCGTAGCGATGGCGGTGGGTGGCGCGTTTTACGGTTTGCACATGGGCCATTTCGCCGGGCCGCTGTTGCGCTGGCTGTATTTCGTTTGCGGATTGGCCGGCACGGCGATGATTGGCACCGGGCTGGTGATCTGGCTCGGCAAGCGGCAGCTCAAGCACGTGAAAAGCGCGGCGCTGCCGTTCGAATTGCGCTTGGTCGAGGTGCTGAATATCGCCAGCATGGCCGGCCTGGTATCGGCGGTGGCGGTGTTCTTTTTGGCCAATCGACTGCTGCCGGTGAGTCTGGCAGGGCGGGCCGATTGGGAAGTGAATGCGTTTTTCATGGCTTGGGGTCTGAGCGTGGTGCACGCGGTGTTGCGTCCGGGACGCAAGGCGTGGATCGAACAGCTGACGCTCGGCGCTGCGCTGTTTATCGCGGTGCCGCTGATCAATGCGCTGACTACGCCGTGGAATCTTGGCGCGACCCTGATGCAGCGCGACTGGGCACTGGCCGGATTTGATCTGACGTGTCTGGCGACGGGGCTTTTTCTTGGCTGGGCTGCACGCAAGATGCAGCGTGCGGGCGAGCGCGTCAGCGTTCGCAAAGCAAGTTCTTCGCCTCGCTCGATCACAGTCGAACAGGGGGCCAACTGATGCTGCTGGCCTTGTTGCTCACCTATGCCGGCTTCACCGCGTTGTGCCTGTCGATGCCACGCCATCATGCCGAATTGCTCGGCGCCAAACCGTCGACACGCCGCCGTCAGGGTCTGGCGTTGGCGGGATGGCTGTTGCTGGCGCTTTCGCTGTGGGCGGCGGTCGCGGCCAGTGGTTGGAGTTTCGGTCTGGTCGACTGGTTCGCGGTGCTGATGCTCAGCGCTTTGGCATTGGTGCTGTTGCTGCCGTATCGCCCGCGTCTGGCCATGGCCCTGGCCGGGTTGAGCCTGCTGGCGAGCCCGGTCGCCGCCTGGGCGCAGTGCTGAAGTGCTGATCGGTCTGCCACCGGAATCGCGTGACGATGAAGCGCGTGGCGCGCGTGCGCATTTTCTTCAGGTGTTTCTGTCCCAGCGTGCGCAAATGGAGGCGCTGGTGAATCGGCGCGTCGGTTGTCGGGCGACGGCGGCGGATCTGGTCCAGGATCTGTTTTTGCGTTTCTGGCGCCGGCCGCTGGTGCAGGTCGAAGAGCTCAGCACTTATCTGCTGCGCTGCGCCGGCAACATCGCCATCGATCATTTGCGCAGTGAAGGCACGCGCACGCGGGTCAACGAAGGCTGGCAGCCGGACGAACCCGACAGCCACGGCAGTGAGCCTCAGGCCGCGCTGGAAGCGGGCAACGATCTGCGCCACGTCGAAGCAGCATTGCGCGCCTTGCCCGAGCGCACGCGGCAGATCTTTCTGCTCAATCGCATTCACGGGCGCAAGTACGCCGAGATCGCCAAGGCCATGGGCCTGTCCCAAAGTGCCGTGGAAAAACATATGATGCGCGCCCTCGAGGCCTGCAAGGCCAGCCTGCGCGACCCCGCGCCACGCCTGCCAGGGAAAGCACCGTGAAGCCATCCGATCCGATCACACCGACGCCGGCCCAGGAGCAGGCCGCGCTGGCCTGGCTGAGCCTGTTGCATGACCGCCCGAGCACTGGCGATCAGCTCACCTTCAGCCAATGGCTGCGGGCCGACCCGGCCCATGCCCAAGCGTATGCGCAGGCGCAGGTGATCTGGGAACTCAGCGAAAGCCCCGCGCGCACGCTGGCCGATGAAGATGCGCTCGCGCTGCAGGGTTATCTGCAGGCGATGGACGCCCCGCGTCGCTCGCCGATGTTGCGTTGGTCGGGCGCGCTGGCGCTGGCGGCGTGTCTGCTGTTGATGGTCAGCCTCGGCACGGGGTGGCAGGCGCAGCGCTGGCTCGACGATCTGCGCGCCGATCATGTCTCGGCACCTGGCGAAATTCGCACGGTGACACTGGCCGATCAGTCGCAAGTGACGCTGGATGCCGATAGCGCGATTGTTGTGGATTTCAGTCATGGCCAGCGCCGCGTGAAATTGATCAGAGGCGCTGCTTTCTTCAGCGTCACTCACACTGGCGATCCGTTTGTGGTGGCGGCGGAACAGGGCGAGGCGCGGGTGCTCGGCACGCAGTTCGAAGTGCGCCGGCAACCTCATGGCGCGCAAGTGACGGTGTTGGCCGGACGTGTCGCGGTGACGGCGCACGAGCATGGCCAACAACAGATTCTCACTGCCGGGCAGCAGGTCGCTTATGCCGACGGCTCTGCGGAAAAACTGCATGCCGTGGACAGTGAAGCGCAACTGGCCTGGCGTCAGGGTTGGCTGACTTACTACAAGACCACGCTGGGCGAAGTCGTCGAGGATCTGCGCCGCTATTACCCGGGGCGGATTGTGCTGCTCAACGATGAGCTGGCGGCGCGCAAGATCAGCGGCAGCTTTCCGAGCAAGGACCCGCAAGCAGTGCTCAATTCGTTGCAGGGGGTGTTGGGGTTTGAGCAGCATCGGGTGTTGGGGCAGCTGATTATTTTGCGCTAAGGCTGCCGGCCTCTTCGCGAGCAGGCTCGCTCCCACAGGGAACGCATTCCAAAGGTGGGAGCGGGCCTGCCCGCGAAGGCGTCAGCCCAGGCAACAAATTCCCCGAAAAATATTTTCAAATTAAAGGTGAGGTAACCCCGAGCCCCATCCGTGTAGTGACTGAAACTGCGAGCCATTCGCATCCGTTGCGGTTCTACACAGGTCATTGAGCAATGAAGTCCAGGGCAAAATCCGGTTCGGTCAAACAGTGGTTGGGCATGTCGGCGCTGAGTTTTTCCGCGTTGGCATTGCTGCCGATGAGTATCGCGCTGGCGGCAGAAGCGGTGAGCAATCAGGCGCAACAGCAATTCAATTTTGCCCTGGCCGCGAAACCGCTGCCGCAAGCCCTGAGCGACTTCAGTCGCGTGACCGGGCAAAGCGTGGTCTACACCGACGAAGCGCCGTACGGCTTCAATGCTCCGGCAGTCAACGGCCAGATGAGCGCCGAACAGGCCCTGCAACGCCTGCTCGGCAACTCCGGCCTGAGCTTTCGCCGCACCGACAGTCATACCCTGGCGCTGGAGCCGATGCCGACCGCAGGCGCGCTCAATCTCGGCGCCACCACCATCACGTCCACGCGCGACGAATCGATGAGTTATCAGCCACCGGAAACCAGTTCGGTGATGCGCTCATCGGCGTCGCTGCAAGAAATTCCGCAGACGGTCAATGTCATCCCGGCGCAGGTCATTCGCGATCAGGCGCCGCGCAATCTCGACGACGCGCTGGCCAATGTCAGCGGCATCACCCAGGGCAACACCTTGGGCAGTACCCAGGATTCGGTGATGACTCGCGGCTTCGGCGACAACCGCAACGGCTCGATCATGCGCGACGGCATGCCGCTGGTGCAGGGCCGTGGCATGAACGCCACCGTGGATCGCGTCGAAGTGCTCAAGGGCCCGGCCTCGTTGCTCTATGGGATTCAGGATCCGGGTGGTGTGGTCAACCTGGTCAGCAAGAAGCCGGAACTGACCCAGTACAACGCCGTGACCGTACGCGGTTCGACCTACGGTGACGGCAAGAATGGCAGCGGTGGCGCCTTCGACAGCACCGGCGCGCTGGGCGATTCCGGCTTCGCTTATCGCATGGTCGTCGATCATGAAGACGAAGATTACTGGCGCAACTTCGGCACCCACCGCGAGACGCTGATCGCACCGTCGCTGGCCTGGTACGGCCAGCGCACCAAGCTGTTGTTCGCCTACGAACACCGCGAATTTCTCACGCCGTTCGACCGTGGCACCTTGATCGATCCGCGCACCAATCATCCGCTGGATATCTCGCGCAAGGAGCGTCTCGACGAGCCGTTCAACGACATGGAAGGGCGCTCGGACCTCTACCATTTCGAAGCCGATCATGAACTCAACGACGACTGGAAAGCCCACTTCGGCTACAGCTGGAACCGCGAAACCTACGACGCCAGCCAAGTGCGCGTGACGGCGATCGACACCAACAAAGGCACACTGACCCGCAGCATGGACGGTACCCAGAACGCGATCAGCACCGATCGTTTCACCACCGCCAGCCTTGAAGGCAAAGTGAATGTGCTGGGCATGCAGCATGATCTGGTGTTCGGCGTTGATGATGAATACCGCAAGATCTACCGCGAAGATCTGATCCGGCAGAAAAGCCTGACCACCTTCAGCTATCTCAACCCGGTCTATGGTCGCGAAGTGATGGGCACTACGGTGAGTGCGCCCGACAGCGCGCAGACCGACAAACTGCGCAGCGATTCGCTGTTCCTGCAGGATTCGATTCACCTCAACGAGCAGTGGATTCTGGTCGCCGGCGGCCGTTTTCAGGAGTACGACCAGTACGCTGGCAAAGGCGTGCCGTTCAAGGCCAATACCGACAGCAACGGGCAGAAGTGGGTGCCGCGCGCAGGGCTGGTGTATCGCTACACCGACGCGCTGTCGTTCTACGGCAGCTACACCGAATCGTTCAAACCCAACTCGACCATCGCCCCGCTGAGCGGCAGCAGTACCGTGCTCGACGGCAGCATTGCGCCGGAAGAAGCCAAGTCGTGGGAGCTGGGGGCGCGGCTGGATATGCCGGGCAGCATCACCGGCAATATCGCGTTGTTCGACATCAAGAAACGCAACGTACTGGTGGCCAACTCCGAAGGCCCGACGACGATTTACAGTGCGGCAGGCGAGGTGCGTTCACGCGGGCTGGAAGTTGACCTGAGCGGGCAGCTCAGCGAGCACTGGAACCTGATCGGCAGCTATGCATATACCGATGCCGAAGTCACCGAAGATCCGGATTACAAAGGCAAGCGCCTGCAAAACGTAGCGAAGAATTCCGGCTCGCTGTCGGCAGTGTATGACTTCGGCAGTGTGTTTGGTGGTGATCAGTTGCGTGTCGGTGCCGGTGCGCGGTACGTCGGCGAACGCGCAGGCAATGCGGTGAATGATTTTGACCTGCCGAGCTACACGGTGGCTGATGCGTTTGCCACTTACGACACAAAAGTCGAAGGGCAGAAGGTCAAGTTTCAGTTGAACGTGAAGAACCTGTTCGATCGCACCTATTACACCTCGTCGGCGAGCCGCTTCTTTGTGTCGATGGGGGATTCGCGGCAGGTTTCGCTTTCCAGCACTCTGGAGTTTTGAGGCAAGACCAAAAGCCCCTCACCCTAGCCCTCTCCCGGAGGGAGAGGGGACTGACCGTGGGATATTCGAGAGATACACCGACCTGAAAGTAATGCTTGGAATCCATAATCGATGCGATTTTTCAGGTCGATGTACACCGCAAGACACCTCGGTCGGCCCCCTCTCCCTCTGGGAGAGGGCTGGGGTGAGGGGAATGGGGTTACCGCAAAAACGCCTGCCGATACTCGCCCGGCGTCCCACCCAAAACCTGCCTGAACCGATTAGTAAAATGGCTGGCACTGGCAAACCCGCACGCCAGCGCAATCTCGCCAAGCGGCAACGCCGTGCCGCGCAACAATTCCCGCGCCCGGCTCAAGCGCCGCGCCAGCACGTACTGGTGCGGCGGTAGCCCGAAGCTGACGCGAAACATCCGCGCAAAGTGATATTCCGACAGCGCACACAGCCCGGCCAGTTGCCCGAGGCTGATGGCTTCGCTCAACTGGTTGTCGATGAACTCCACCAGTTGTCGGCGCTGGTGCGGCGCGAGCCCGCCCTTCAGGCGCAAGCCCTGACGCGCACCCACCTGGCTGAGCAGCGTGTGGCTGATCAATTCATGGGCGAGGCTGCTGGTCAGCAAGCGCTCGGCCGGCTCTTGCCAGTTCAGATTCAGCAATTGCCGGAAGCGCTGCGCCTGCTGCGGATCTTCGAGAAAGGTCTGCTCGCGTAATTGCATCTCGCGCGGCTCGCGATCAAGCAACGTCACGCAACCGAGGGCGAATTGTTCGGCGCTGAAATACAGGTGCGCCAGACGGATATCGCCATTGATCACCCAGCCCGATTCATGATCGGCCGGCAGGATACACAGCTTGTCCGGCCCGCCCTTGCGGCCCGGCTGGCCACGACGGAAGGTGCCGGTGCCGCCGGCGACGTAGCACGACAGCGTGTGATGACTTGGCGCTTCGTATTCCTGGGCATCGTGGTGGTTGGTCCACAAGGCCGCAGACATGCCGTCACCGAGCTCGGCGCTGTGCACCAGACGTGCATTCGGCGAGCGGTTGAGGGCTTGAAAGACTTGCAGGGTATCGATAGCGGCCATGTTCGGTTCTCTCCAACGCCTTGCATCCTACTCCGTAGACGCAGCGCTGCCAGCCTGCCGCCAGACAAAAGCGCAAGATTGTGCAAGCGCCGAATGACGCCCGAGGCAGACACTCAAGGCCTGCTTAAGGAGTGTGTGCCATGAACCTGTCGTTGTACCTGCTGACCGTGCTGATCTGGGGCACCACCTGGATTGCCTTGAAATGGCAATTGGGCGTGGTCGAAATCCCGGTGTCGATTGTCTATCGCTTCGGCCTTGCCGCGCTGGTGCTGTTTGCACTGTTGCTGCTCAGCCGGCGCCTGCAACCGATGAACCGCCGTGGCCATTTGATCTGTGTGGCCCAGGGGCTGTGCCTGTTCTGTGTGAACTTCATGTGCTTTCTGACGGCCAGCCAGTGGATTCCCAGCGGGCTGGTGGCGGTGGTGTTTTCCACGGCAACGCTGTGGAACGCCCTTAATGCGCGGGTGTTCTTCGGCCAGCGCATTGCCCGCAATGTGTTGCTGGGCGGTGCGTTGGGGCTGTCAGGTCTGGGGCTGTTGTTCTGGCCGGAACTGGCCGGGCATGAGGCCAGCCCGCAAACCCTGCTCGGCCTTGGATTGGCGTTATGTGGCACCTTGTGTTTTTCCGCCGGCAATATGCTCTCGAGTCTGCAACAGAAAGCGGGATTGCGACCGCTGACCACCAACGCCTGGGGCATGGCTTACGGCGCAGCGATGCTGACGGTGTGGTGTCTGATCAAGGGCATACCCTTCGACATGGATTGGTCGCCGCGTTACGTCGGGGCACTGTTGTATCTGGTGATTCCCGGCTCGGTGATCGGCTTCACCGCGTACCTGACGCTGGTCGGGCGCATGGGCCCGGAGCGGGCGGCTTACTGCACGGTGCTGTTCCCGGTGGTGGCGCTGAACGTGTCGGCGTTTGCCGAAGGATATCAATGGACAGCACCGGCTTTGGTCGGGCTGGTGCTGGTGATGCTGGGCAACGTGTTGGTGTTCCGTAAACCCAAAGCGTTGGTGCCTGCCGGGCATGGGAAGTTGGCTTGATAACTCGAGCGCTGATAGTCAGCGCTCGACTTTCAAAGTGATGTAAATCATTGCCGGGAAGACGAAGTCGACAATGTGTCTTGCCCAGTCCTTGGCATTCCAGGATTGCGAAGTGTCCATGTCGAACCACTCGACACCGACCGTTTGCAGGCATACGTAATAAATGAAAATGGCGACCAATATGCCCATGATCGAAAATTTCTTGGCTTCATGAAACTGCGCTGCTGATGCGTCGATGTAGCGATATAACTGGTAAGTGCCGATCAGGCAGAGCACCGTATAAGTCACTTCCATGGTGATGATGAACCAATAGATCCGGTGATGGATCATCGGCGAGTCGATCGCCCGGTACATGATGTTTTCACTGGCGTTGGTGGTGTCCATGCTCAGGATATGTGCAACGTAAGTGTAGTTGGACTCATAGTCAGTGAAGTTATGAATCATCACCAGCAGGCCAAAGAAACTTATATAAGCCATCAGGATGACTTTGCTGTAACGAATCAGTTTGTCGGTGGTCAGGGTGTTCACGGGATCAGCTCTCCATAGCAAATAATCAATAAGTTGATAAGTTGCGAGAGCTTATATGGCAGTTACTGGGTCTGGCGTTCTTGTTCGGTTGCAAGTTATGTAAGGTGAGGGCCAGCGCAATGTTGCGCTGGCCCTTTTTTTCAGCCGCGCCAGGCCTGCGGATTGACCAGATCCTGCGGCCGTTCGCCGAGCAGGGCGCTGCGCAGGTTGGCCAGGGCGCGGTTGGCCATGGCTTCGCGGGTTTCGGTGGTGGCCGAGCCGATGTGCGGCAGGGTCACGGCGTTCTTCAATTGGAACAGCGGCGATTCGGCCAGCGGTTCTTTTTCATAGACGTCCAGCCCGGCGCCACGGATGCGGTTGTTTTGCAGGGCTTCAATCAGTGCCGGTTCGTCGACCACCGGGCCGCGCGAGATGTTGACCAGGATCGCGCTCGGCTTCATCAGCGCCAGTTCGCGATGGCTGATCAGGTGGCGGGTCTTGTCGCTCAACGGCACCACCAGGCAAACGAAATCGGCTTCGGCCAGCAGCTCATCGAGGCTGCGGAACTGCGCGCCGAGCTCCTGTTCCAGTTCGGTCTTGCGGCTGTTACCGCTGTAGATGATCGGCATGTTGAAGCCGAAGCGCCCGCGCCGGGCGACAGCGGCGCCGATGTTGCCCATGCCGACGATGCCGAGGGTCTTGCCGTGCACATCAGTGCCGAACAGCGGGGCGCCGACGCTGGCCTGCCATTGCCCGGCCTTGGTCCAGGCGTCGAGTTCGGCGACGCGGCGGGCGCTGCTCATGATCAGGGCGAAGGCGAGGTCGGCGGTGCTTTCGGTGAGCACGTCGGGGGTGTTGGTGAGCATGATCCCGCGTTCGTTGAAGTAGTCGAGGTCGTAGTTGTCGTAGCCGACCGAGACGCTCGAGACCACTTCGAGTCTGGTTGCGCTTTCCAGTTGTGCGCGGCCGAGTTTGCGGCCGACGCCGATGAGGCCGTGGGCGTGGGGCAGGGCTTCGTCGAACTGGGCGTTGATGTCACCGGTCTTGGGGTTGGGGACGATGACGTCGAATTCTTCTTGCAGGCGTTCGATCATGGGCGGGGTGATGCGGCTGAAGGCCAGGACTGTTTTTTTCATTGGGGTTGGGCTCGTCGGGGCTTGATTGCAAGCACGCTAACATTTTCTCGCTCGGGTTGTCTTGGCGGCCTCTGGGCCGGCCATGCCTTGGTTTGTCTGGTGTGAATATCCGAAGGTTTCGCTGCGGCGGCTGGCGGTTTCGCCTGACGGCGACTTACTTTTTTACAAGCGCCAAAAAAAGTAAGCAAAAAACGCTTGCTCCTACGTTCGGCCCTCGCAGGCTCGGGTTCCTTCGCTCCGGGACTGATCCGGGCGCAGCGGCTCCGGTTTGCTTCGCTGCACCTCCTTCCGCTGTGTCTGGCTGCGCCAGACGGTCGCTGCGCTCCCACCCCCGGATCAATCCCTCCACTCAGCCTTCCGACGTCGCCGGTGGATCAAAAGCACTCGAGCTAACGCTCATTGTTGAGTGGGGCGGCTTCGCCGCGGGCAGCTGCGCTGCCTTGCTTTTGCTTTTGTGGGAGCGAGCCTGCTCGCGAAGGCGGCCTGACAGCCGACCTGTTTCTCGCTGATGTACTCGATTCAAACTGTAGGAGCTGCCGAAGGCTGCGATCTTTTGATCTTGCTTTTGCTTTCTGTGGAAGCGAGCCTGCTCGCGAAAGCGTCTCCACTGCCAACCTATCTCTGCCAGATTCACCCCGTCCCTGTGGGAGCTGGCTTGCCAGCGAAGGCGGCCTGACAGCCAACTCACATCTTGCTGATGCACACGATCCAGAATTGTGGGAGCGAGCCTGCTCGCGAAAGCGTCTCCACTGCCAACCTCTGTCTGCCAGATTCACCCCGTCCCTGTGGGAGCTGGCTTGCCAGCGAAGGCGGCCTGACAGCCAACTCACATCTTGCTGATGCACACGATCCAGAATTGTGGGAGCGAGCCTGCTCGCGAAAGCGTCTCCACTGCCAACCCATCTCTGCCAGATTCACCCCGTCCCTGTGGGAGCTGGCTTGCCAGCGAAGGCGGCGTGACAGCCGACTCATATCTCGCTGATGTACACGATCCAGAATTGTGGGAGCGAGCCTGCTCGCGAAGGCGGTTTATCTGACACCTCGAATGTTGAATGTGCCGAAGCCCTCGCGAGCAGGCTCGCTCCCACAGAGATTCAATTGTGTGACGGGGGCTGATGGATTTCGTAATTATCCAGTACCCGATTCACCGCCAGTTCCGCCAGCATGATCACCTGCTGGATGGCCAATATCGTGTGCCGCTGTGGGCTGTCGACGTGGGCGGCGATGTCGCTGCTCATGATGCTCGCCGAGGCGAGGGATTCGCAGGCGTGGGCCAGCAGGCTTTCGTTGTCCTGGTCCGGGGCGACCTGGAACATGGTGCTGGGTTTGTGGCTTTGCTGCGCGGTGGTGGCCGGTTTGAGGTAGTGATCCAGCGCGCGCTCGGCGGCGTCGTGGAGTTTGTTCGAGTCAGGGGATTGGTAGGGTGAGGTGCTTGCGGATTCGGGGGGATTGGGTGTGGGTTTGAACATGGCAAAGATCCTTTTGGATTAATGGAGCTGCCATTTTTCGTTTTCCAGGCGAAAGGGGTGGCAGCTGTACGCGGACTGGAAAAACCGGCAAAGGATCAAACCCGGCAGACCCGAAGGTCTCCCACGTACAGCCGCCATAACTGAATACCGGCGCTGAAAGAGCGCGGCATTATGTCATGCGCTGTGATCCTGCGGGTTTTCCAGACCCGGTCGCTGATTCGTCAGCAACCGCCAGATCCTAGCCAGCGCACTTCCGACGGACAACCTGCAAAACCTGTCGGAAACTTCCCCGTAAACACCCCAACGTAGGAGCTGCCGTAGGCTGCGATCTTTTGATTTTTAAACAGCAAAATCAAAAGATCGCAGCCTCGTTGCACTCGTCAGCTCCTGCACGAAACCTGCGAGTGTTTAAAACTCAGTTCGCAACGCGGACGCCCGCCAGGCTCCCGGTCAATTCATAAGCAACCAGTTCCGCCTGATGCGCCGCCAATATTTCCGGCAACGATCCGCGCAAATATTCCACCCAGGTTTTGATCTTGGCATCCAGGTACTGCCGCGACGGGTAGATGGCGTAGAGGTTGAGTTCCTGCGAGCGGTAGTTCGGCATCACGCGCACCAGAGTGCCGTTGCGCAGTCCTTCGATGGCGGCGTAGACCGGCAGCACGCCGACGCCCATGCCGCTGGTGATGGCGGTTTTCATGGCGTCGGCGGAGTTGACCAGGAATGGCGAGCTGTTGATGGTGACTGTTTCCTGGCCGTCCGGGCCGTCGAAGGCCCATTTTTCCAAGGGGATCACCGGGCTGACCAGGCGCAGGCAGGCATGGTTGAGCAGGTCGCTGGGTTTCTGTGCGGCGCCGTTGGCTTTTACGTAGGCCGGCGAGGCGCAGACGATGCTGTAGGTGATGCCCAGGCGTTGCGAGACGAAGCCCGAGTCGGGCAGTTCGCTGGCGAGCACGATGGACACGTCGTAGCCCTCGTCGAGCAGGTCCGGCACGCGGTTGGCCAGGGTCAGGTCGAAGGTCACGTCGGGGTGGGTCTTGCGGTAGCGGGCGATGGCGTCGATGACGAAGTGCTGGCCGATGCCGGTCATGGTGTGCACTTTCAGTTGGCCGGCCGGGCGCGCGTGGGCGTCGCTGGCTTCCGCTTCGGCTTCTTCGACGTAGGCGAGGATCTGTTCGCAGCGCAGCAGGTAGCGCTTGCCGGCCTCGGTCAGGGCGATGCGCCGGGTCGTGCGATTGAGCAGGCGGGTTTGCAGGTGGGCTTCCAGATTGGAGACCGCGCGCGAGACGTTGGCGGTGGTGGTGTCCAGTTGCACGGCGGCGGCGGTGAAGCTGCCCGCTTCGGCAACACAACTGAAGGCGCGCATGTTTTGCAAAGTGTCCATGGGGTGCTCTCAAGGGAGATGGCAAATTGTGACACGAAGTTTCAGGGGCTGAGACCCCCGACCAAGGGATTATCTCGTTAACCGTAACAAAGATTCACAGAAAACCCAGCTTATCGCCGTCAGGGCAGCTCCATAGAATTGCGCCAATCCCTGTAGGAGCTGCCGAAGGCTGCGATCTTTTGATCTTTTAAAAGACAACATCAAAACATCGCAGCCTTCGGCAGCTCCTACACAAATCCCTCGATTGATCCCTTTCTCAGGAATTCGCAGCTGTGCCGCGTCGCATCAACAGAGCGCTTTTGCCGCTCAGTGTTCTGGCTTTAACCCTGGCTCTCGGCGGCTGCATCTCAACCCAAGGCATTGCCCCTCACGGCGAAACGCTTGCGGCCGATTCACTGGCCACCGATGCAGCCATTGCCGACGCAGCCAAGGACGCCCATTGGCCCACTGCGCAATGGTGGCAAGCGTTTGGCGACCCGCAACTCAATCGCTGGATCGACCTCGCCGTGCAGGGCAGCCCGAGCATGGCCATCGCCGCCGCGCGGGTGCGTCAGGCCAAGGCTATGGCCGGTGTTGCCGAAGCAGCCGAGGCGTTGCAGATCAATGGCGAATCGACCCTCAAGCGCCACAACTGGCCGACCGACCAGTTCTACGGCCCCGGCGATCTGGCCAACACCACCACATGGGACAACAACGCAGCGCTCGGCTTCAGCTACGCCCTCGACCTCTGGGGGCGGGAGCGTAATGCCAGCGAACGGGCTGTGGATCTGGCCCATGTAAGCGTGGCCGAGGCGCGCCTGGCGCAGCTGGAATTGCAGAACAATATCGTCCGCGCCTACATCGAACTGTCGCTGCATTACGCCCAGCGCGACATCGTCGCCGCGACGCTCCAGCAGCAACAGCAGATTCTCGATCTGGCGCAGAAACGCCTGAGCGGCGGGATCGGCACGCACTTCGAAGTCAGCCAGGCCGAAACGCCGTTGCCGGAAACCCATCGCCAACTCGATGCGCTGGACGAGGAAATCGCCCTGAGCCGCAACCAGATTGCTGCGCTGGCCGGCAAAGGGCCGGGCGCTGCGGCGCAACTGCAACGGCCGACGCTGTCCCTCGCGGCGCCGTTGAAATTGCCCTCGGCATTGCCTGCCGAACTGCTCGGCCAGCGTCCGGACGTGGTCGCCAGTCGCTGGCAAGTGGCGGCGCAGGCGCGCGGTATCGATGTCGCTCACGCCGGGTTTTACCCCAATGTAGATCTGGTCGGCAGCCTCGGCTACATGGCCACTGGCGGCGGCGCGCTGGAGTTTTTGACTGGCAAGAAACTCAACTCCAACGTCGGCCCGGCGATCTCGTTGCCGATCTTCGACGGCGGTCGACTGCGTGGCGAACTGGGCGAAGCGGCGGCCGGTTATGACATCGCCGTGGCGCACTACAACCAGACCCTGATCAACGCGCTGAAGAACATTTCCGACCAGTTGATCCGTCGCGAATCGATGGACAAGCAGCAGGAGTTCGCTGCCGAATCCGTGGCTGCCGCAAAGAAGACTTACGACATCGCGATGATCGCCTACCAACGCGGCCTCACCGATTACCTCAACGTGCTCAATGCGCAGACATTGCTGTTCAAACAGCAGCAAGTGCAGCAGCAGGTGCAGGCGGCGCGATTGAGTGCGCATGCCGAATTGGTGACGGCATTGGGTGGCGGCCTTGGTGCCGGTGATGACGTGCCGACAGCCGAGCAGACCCAAGCCCCGAAAACCCCGGTTCTCTTGCGTTGAACACAGCCTCCATTGTGGGAGCGAGCCTGCTCGCGAAGAGTGCGTATCAGTCAATGAACATGTTGCCTGACACGCCGCTTTCGCGAGCAGGCTCGCTCCCACAGGTTTCGAGTCCGCATTGCATGCCTGAGTATTTCCAATGACCTCCTTGCCCGCCCCCCTGCGCTGGCTCCACTCCCTGGAATGGCGTCGCGGTTTCTTCGACTGGGCACGCAGCGACGGCGTGACCTGGGTGTATATCTTCAAGGTGTTGCTCGCCGCGTTTCTCACCTTGTGGCTGGCGATGCGTCTGGAATTGCCGCAACCGCGCACGGCGATGATCACCGTGTTTATCGTCATGCAACCGCAGAGCGGCCAGGTTTTCGCCAAGAGTTTCTATCGCTTCCTCGGCACGCTGGCCGGGTCGGCGATGATGGTCACGCTGATCGCTTTGTTTGCGCAGAACACGGAGCTGTTTCTCGGCTCGCTGGCGATCTGGGTCGGCATCTGCTCGGCCGGTGCCGCACGTTGCCGTAACTTTCGCGCCTACGGTTTTGTCCTTGCCGGTTACACCGCAGCGATGGTCGGTCTGCCGGCGCTGGCGCATCCCGACGGCGCCTTCATGGCCGCGGTGTGGCGGGTGCTGGAGATCTCGCTGGGGATTCTCTGCTCAACCCTGATCAGCGCGGCGATCCTGCCGCAGACCGCCAGCGCGGCGATGCGCAACGCTTTGTATCAGCGCTTCGGTGTGTTCGCGCTCTTCGTCACCGATGGCTTGCGCGGGCGCAGCAAAGCCGAGGCGTTCGAAGCCAGCAACGTGCGCTTCATTGCCGAAGCCGTCGGCCTGGAAGGCTTGCGCAGCGTGACCGTGTTCGAGGACCCGCACATGCGCCGGCGCAACGGTCGTCTGAGCCGATTGAACAGCGAGTTCATGGGCATCACCACGCGTTTCAACGCCTTGCATCAGTTGCTCGAACGCCTGCACGGCAATGGCGAAGAGCACGTCGTGGCAGCGATCAAACCGGGCTTGCAGGATCTCGCCGAAGTGCTCGACGGCTTCAGCGGTCGCGCCCTGACCAGCCCGGATGCGGCACGTTTGGCGACCGCGTTGGCCACCTACAAGGAAGGTCTGCCGGCACGTGTCCGAACCCTGCGCGGGATCTTTCAGGACACTGCTCCGAGCGAAGCCGAACAACTGGATTTCCACACCGCCTACGAATTGCTCTACCGCTTCGTCGATGACCTGCACAGCTATGCGCAGACCCATGCGTCTCTGGCCGAGCACCGCCACGAACGCGAGCGCTGGGACGAGCCCTTCACCCCGCAAACCAACTGGTGGGCCGCAGCCGCGTCGGGAATTCGTGCCTCGTTCATCCTGATTGTGTTGGGCAGTTATTGGGTCGCCACCGCGTGGCCGAGCGGGGCGACCATGACCCTGATCGCTGCCGCCACCGTCGGCCTTTCCGCCGCGACACCGAACCCCAAACGCATGGCCTTTCAAATGGCCTGCGGCACGTTTCTCGGTGCGCTGATCGGCTTCGTCGAGATGTTTTTCATCTTCCCGTTGATCGACGGTTTCCCCTTGCTCTGCGTGATGCTCGCGCCGGTGATCGTGCTCGGTTCGTTCCTCGCTTCACGACCGCAATACGCCGGTGTCGGCCTCGGGTTGTTGATCTTTTTCAGCACCGGTTCAGTGCCGGACAACCTCACGATTTACAACCCCTACACCTTCATCAACGACTACATCGCCATGGTCATGGGCATGCTCGTGTGTGCGGCGGCGGGGGCGATTATTCTGCCGCCGAACAGTCGCTGGCTGTGGCAGCGCCTGGAGCAGGACTTGCGTGGCCAAGTGGTCTACGCGATCAGCGGCAAACTCAAGGGCCTGGCCTCGCGTTTCGAGAGCCGTACCCGCGATCTGCTGCATCAGGCCTATGGCCTCGCGGCAGGGCAACCGAAAGTGCAGAAGAGTCTGCTGCGCTGGATGTTCGTGGTGCTGGAAGTCGGCCACGCGATCATCGAGTTGCGCAAGGAACAGGCGATCCTGCCGGTGCACCCGGCGTATGCCGAATCGCAGCCGTGGCGCCAGGCAATCCGCGTGATGGGGCGCGCGTTGGTGCGCCTGTTTTTGCAGCCGAACGCGAGCAATCTCGAACGTGCACTGGTGGCCGTCGATCACGCGATCAGCCGCGTCGCCGCCACCGATGAGCCGTTCGCGCCGCACTTCGATACCTCGGCGTTGCGGCGGGTGAAAAGCTACCTGCACTTCATCCGCACCTCGCTGCTCGACCCGCAATCACCCCTCGCCCAATTCGCTTCTGCCCGGCCCGAAGGACTCGCCCATGCCTCGTGAAATCGCCTTCCACGGCGTGTACATGCCGACCATGACCCTGATGTTTTTCATTGCTGCGGGATTGGCCTGGGCTGTGGACCGCTTCCTCTCGGGGTTCGACCTGTACCGCTTTTTCTGGCACCCGGCGCTGCTGCGTCTGAGCCTGTTTACCTGTCTGTTCGGCGCCATGGCGCTGACTGTCTACCGTTGAGAACATCTTGATGAAAAAGTTTTTCAGCCTGCTCGCGACCCTGCTGGTACTGGCCCTGGCGCTGTGGATCGGCCGCACGTTGTGGGAGCACTACATGAACACGCCGTGGACCCGCGATGGCCGCGTGCGCGCCGACATCATCAACGTCGCCGCCGACGTCACCGGGGAAGTGGTTGAAGTGCCGGTGCGCGACAATCAATTGGTGAAGAAGGGCGATCTGCTGATGCGCATCGACCCCGAGCACTACCGCATCGCGGTCAAGCAGGCGCAGTCACTGGTGGCTTCGCGCAAGTCGACCTGGGAAATGCGCAAGGTCAACGCCCACCGCCGCGCCGACCTCGACAATCTGGTGATCTCCAAGGAGAACCGCGACGACGCCAGCAACATCGCTGATGCCGCGCTGGCCGATTACCAACACGCCCAGGCGCAATTGGAAGCCGCCGAACTCAACCTCAAACGCACCGAAGTGCGTGCGGCGGTGGACGGCTACGTGACCAACCTCAATGTGCATCGCGGCGACTACGCGCGCATCGGCGAGGCGAAAATGGCCGTGGTCGACATGAACTCGTTCTGGGTTTACGGCTTCTTCGAAGAAACCAAACTGCCGCATGTGAAAGTCGGTGACGAAGCCGATATGCAGCTTATGAGCGGCGAAGTGCTCAAGGGCCATGTCGAGAGCATTTCCCGCGGCATCTACGACCGCGACAACCCGGAGAGCCGCGAGCTGATCGCCGATGTGAATCCGACGTTCAACTGGGTGCGGTTGGCTCAGCGGGTGCCGGTAAGGATTCACATTGATGAAGTGCCGGAGGGCGTTTTGCTGGCGGCGGGGATTACTTGCACGGTGGTGGTGAATCAGGCTGCTGCGGATCTCTGAAAGACCGGGTCGCCTTCTTCGCGAGCAGGCTCGCTCCCACACTGGATCTGCAGTACACCGAAGATCCACTGTAGGAGCGAGCCTGCTCGCGATCCGGGTTATCGGTAGAACGCTTTGACCACCCGCAGTCCGGATTCGATGGTCTCATCGACTGTTAACCGTTTGTCTTCAATGAGAGTGATGATCCGCTGATCATTGGCAATATTTGCGCCAGGTTTTTTCAACTCAGCGGCGCGATTGATCACGATGTAGATCAATACATGGTCTCGGTTCCTGATGAATGGCAGGTCCATGGCATCGCCGATCGACCGGGTCATGTAGGCCTGACGTTCGGCGGACGTCAGGCCCTTGAAGGTATCCGGATAGTCTTGATAGATCTGGGCGGAGTAGCGGGCGACGTCCTCTGCTCGTTCTTCTGCGGCCAATGCCGCCTTGCTGGCGACCTGAGGGACGAGGTCGTTGTAGCGTTTGTCAGCCTCGGCAACCTGGCTCGGGCTCATCCGCGTTTTGAGTGTGGTGCCGATGGCGGCGTCCTCAGTATCGATGAGGAATTTGCTCCACGCGTACGCTTCGGGCAGGTTGTCCTGTTTTTCGTACTGACTGATCAGTTCCTTCTGGGCATCCGGATAACCGTGTTGCGATGAGCGCAGCAGCCAGCGCATGGCAAGTTTGGCGTCTTTTTTCGCCCCGAGAGTGCCGGAACTGTACATATCGTACATGCCGTACTCCGCACACCAGTCATTTTGCTTTGCCGCGTAGGCCGTGTAGTTGAAAACCTGGTTTTTGTTTTTGCTCAGGTCGCCGGACTGCATCACCATTGTGGACAGGTAGCAAAACGCTCTAGGGTGGTTCGGCGCCGCCATGACCAGGCAAGTTTGGGCGACATCCCGCGATCCGTCCTCGAACATCAGCAAGCCTGTGCCAAACAGAATGTCGCTGTCCATCAGTGGATTGCAGTATTCATTTGCGGTGACGGCGGGCAAGAGCGCTTGCGCGGTCAATTTCGGCAGGGTGTCGTTGAGGGGCACTTCTTGAGTGGAACAGCCCGCCAGCCATGTGAGCAATGCCAAAGGCAATACGTTGAGAAGTTTCAAAAGTTGGTCCTGATCTGAAGTGAAGCGTACGCAGGGCGTCGTCAGGCAGGCAAACAAAGCAGCGACGTTTCCGTAGAGAAAGGCCGGGGGAGGGGGATATCAGTATTCAGCAGTTCCCTTGCTTCGATGCGTGCACCAGCGATTCCATGCGCTATACGGTTCACTTGGAGCATTGCATGCTTCAAGTGCGGCGCATTCTACGTTGATCGGCTGATTTGGCAATTTCACTGAAGTGAATCAAAGCTTCCCACGCAAGCCGAACCGCTTCATCAACGTCGATTCCAGCAAACCCTTGGGCAACAACGCCGCCAACAACGGCAACGCCCGGCTGCCATTACCAATGCGAACTAGCCGTGGCGGTTTGCTCTGCTGCACAGCCTTGAGCAACTCGGCGGCAAACTCATTGGCAGGTGTCGGCTTGTCCTGCGATGCCTTGGCCCGTGCGCGAATGCCTTCACGCAGGGGAAACCACGGCGATTGCTCATTGATCAACTGTTCCGCTTCGTGCCCGGCATTCTTCGCGAAGCTCGATTCGATGGCGCCGGGCTGAACTTCCATCACGCGTATGCCGAACGGCGCCAGTTCCATGCGCAGCGCATCACTCAGCGCATGCACCGCCGCTTTCGAAGCGCAGTAGGCGCCGGCAAATGGTGTGACCAGCACGCCGGAAACACTGCCGATATTCACCACCAGCCCCTTGGCCCGGCGCAGTACCGGGAACAGCGCGCGGGTGACACCGACAATCGAAAACACATTGGTTTCGAACTGGCGCTGCATGGCCGCGACACCGCCATCGAGCAGCGGCCCCATCGCGCCGTAGCCGGCGTTGTTGATCAACACATCGAGGCCGCCGTGTTGCTGGTTCAGGCGCTCGGCGAGTTGCTCCAGCGCGGCGCCATCGTTGACGTCCAGCTGAATCGCGGTGAAACCGGCAGCGCTGAGCGCAGCGACGTCTTCAGCCTTGCGCGCACTGGCCCACACTTCGTAGCCGGCTGCTTTGAACGCATCGGCGAGGGCGCGGCCGATGCCGCTGGAACAACCGGTAATCAACGCAACGGGCATGGCGCATTCCTTGTGCAAAAAAGTCGGGGGAGGGGATCAGTCAGAGAAACTACCCTGCAAGTGCTCGGCGCGAAACTTCAGGGTTTGCGGACGATAACCGGGGCGCAGTGGCGGCAGCGGCAGGCAGTCTTCCCAGGTCGCGCCGGCCTGCAGTTCGCCGGGGCCGCGATAGCGTGGGGCGGTGTATTGATTGTCGGCCAGATTGACCGTATCGCCCGGCGCATAGGCAGCGATGCGCCAGCGCAGCTCGGTCAGCGGCACATCGTTGCCGTTGTTCATTTTCAATTGCAGCGGACGATCGGCCGGGCATTGTTCGGGAGCATAAGCGATGCGCAATTCCAGGCGCGCCAGCTGTTTGACCTCGCGATTGTCCAGCCACACCACCCACATCGCTACGAAGCCGAGGCCGATGGCAGCGGCCACCGACACCGGCAAGGCCTTGGCCGGGTAGCGCAGCAGCAGGATCAGCCAGGTGATGACCAGCAGGATGCCGATGAACATGTCGGATAACCTCGCAGAGACAGAGAGGCATCCTACCTAAGCGTAGGTGAGGTTGGCGATGGGCATCGGGACTTGAGCCGTCAGACCGGCGTCTTCGCGAGCAGGCTCGCTCCCACACTTGAAACGCATTCCCCTGTGGGAGCGAGCCTGCTCGCGAAGAGGCCATTTCTGGCGACGCTGAATCAGGACAAAAAAAGCCCCCGCCCAGCCCGCTGCGGATAGGGGACGCAACGGGCTGGACGAGGGCTTCTTGTTTGAGCAAGCGATTACTGGGCGATGGTTTTCACCGACACGCCGCGCTCGATCGGGGTGGAACGGCCGTAGATATCTTCGAAACGCTCGATATCGTCTTCACCCAGGTACGAACCCGACTGCACTTCGATGATTTCCAGCGGGATCTTGCCCGGGTTGCGCAGGCGATGCACCGAGGCAATCGGAATGTAGGTCGACTGGTTTTCGGTGAGCAGGAACACGTTCTCGTCGCAGGTCACTTCGGCGGTGCCGCTGACCACGATCCAGTGTTCGGCGCGGTGATGGTGCATCTGCAGTGACAGGCACGCGCCCGGCTTGACCGAGATGTGCTTGACCTGGAAACGCCCGCCCATGTCCACCGAGTCGTACGAGCCCCACGGACGATAGACTTCGCAGTGGTTCTGGGTTTCGCTGCGGCCCTGGGCGTTGAGGGTGTTGACCATCTGCTTGACGCCCTGGACCTTGTCCTTGTGGGCAATCATCATCGCGTCCTTGGTTTCGACCACGACGATGTTTTCCAGGCCGATCACCGAGACCAGTTTGCCGTTGCCGTGGATCATGCAGTTCTTGCTGTCCTGGATGACCACGTCGCCTTTGCTGACGTTGCCGTTGGCGTCTTTCTCGTTGACTTCCCACAGCGACGACCAGCAGCCGACATCGCTCCAGCCGGCGGTCAGCGGCACCACGCAGGCGCGCTGGGTTTTTTCCATCACCGAGTAGTCGATGGAGTTGTCCGGGCAGCAGGCAAAGGTGGCTTCGTCGAAGGTGATGGTGTCGGCGTCCTGCTGGCTGCGCTCAAGGGTCAGCAGGCAGGTGTCGTAGATGTCCGGATCGTGCTTTTTCAGTTCTTCGAGGAAGCGGCTGGCGCGGAACAGGAACATGCCGCTGTTCCAGTAGTAACCGCCGGATTCGACGTACTCGGTGGCGCGCTTCACATCCGGTTTTTCAACGAAGTGCGAGACGCGGCTGACGCCTTCCGGCAGCAGCGAATCAGCAGTGGATTTGATGTAGCCGTAACCGGTTTCCGGTTTGGTCGCCGGCACACCGAACAGGACCATTTCGCCGTTCTCGGCAGCGACGGTGGCCAGGGCCAGCGCACGTTGCAGGGCTTTCTGGTCTTCCAGCACGTGGTCGGCCGGCAGCACCAGCATCAGTTCGTCACGGCCTTCATTGACCAGCATCATCGCGGTCAGCGCCACGGCCGGCGAAGTGTTGCGGCCGAACGGTTCCATCAGGATGCGCTGGCATTCCAGATTGCGCGCGGCCAGTTGCTCGTTGACGATGAAACGGTGTTCCTTGTTGCAGACCACGATCGGCGTGTCCATGCCTTCGAACACCAGGCGCTCGAGGGTTTGCTGGAACAGTGTGTGTTCGCCGGTCAGGGCGAGGAATTGCTTGGGGAATTGCTTGCGCGAAAGAGGCCACAGACGCGAACCGCTACCACCTGACAAGATCACCGGAATCATAGTGTTTACTCCATAAAATGCAGTTGAGAGCTGCAAGCTGCAAGTGGTGAGTTAGAAGCACTTCACTTGCAGCTTGAAGCTAGTAGCTGATAGCTCGAGCGATTAGCGAGTCGACACCGGGCGTTTCACCCAGACTGGCGACAGGTTGCTGCCGTTGCCGGTGACGTACAGCACCGCTGCCTCACCACGCTCCAGGGCAACCGGTTTTACGTCGCCGACTTTTTTGTCGCCTTCGTACAGCGCCAGGCTGACTTTCACCGGGTTGATTTCACGTTCGCCACGGCCCTTGGCAGCGACGTTCGGCACCACGTCGGTCTTGCCGTCGGCGGTTTTCAGGGTCAGCGATTTGTCGCTGAGGTTCTGTACGCGTACCAGGGATTTCTGCTTGTTCTTGAACGGCGGTTCTTCGATCAGTTGTGGCGCGCCGGAAGCGTTGTTGACCAGGGTGTAGTAGTGGTCACCGGCGAGTTTCACCGGCAGGGTCTGGCTGCCGACTTTGGCGCTGTAGTCGCCGCCCGGCATGAAGCTGAAGTCGCTGCTGGCCAGTGGCGCGATGTCGCTCAGGTTGGTGCTGCCGACAGTCGCGCTGACTTCAGCGTTGCTGGCGTTGTAGACACGCACGAAGGTCGAACCTTTCGGTGCGGTCGGGCCGTACAGGGCGGCGTCGCCACCGGCGAAGGCTGGGACGGAAAGTACGCTGAGGCCAGCAACCAGTGCGAAGCTTTTAGCGAGACGACGAGGAGTTGTAGTGAAAGTCATGGTGTACCTCTCTTTCAGTTTTGCGCCCGATCGGGCGTCTCGGATTTAGTGTTGATGGCTACGTTTTGTTGGCGGGCGCCGGCTTGTTTGAGCTCTGCGACCCACTGCGGGTCGGCGTCGCCGATTTCGTTGTTCACAGGCAGATATCGTTCAGGAAACTCCCAGATCAGCACTTGTGGCGGGCTGTTCTTGAAGTCATCGCTTTTCAGGTAGCTGAGCATCGGCAGAATCGGGCCATGGCCGTCTTCGGCGTAGTTGACGACGTCGCTGTGCAGCGCTTGTTTGAGCGCACCGACGAAGTTCCAGTTGGGGTTGGCGCTGTAGCTGGTGCCGATCAGCGCGACCGGTACTTCGCTGTTGGCGAACAGGGCGTCGTCACCGGCAGGCTGCTCGGCGGCAACGGTGTTGCGTTTGAGCAGTGGCTCAGGCGCCGGCATCATGTTTTCGAACAGCGGATCGAGCGGCAGGAACAGACGCAGATCGCCCTTGTGCGTGATCTTCTCTGCTGGCGTGGTGACGAAGCGCTGTGGCTCGCCGCTCAGCGGGAATTTCTCGGCAATGGTTTTCGCCAGCGTGTTGGCGGCGATCTCGGCGCCTTCCGGCGTCCAGTGGGTGTCAGTGCGCAGGAACACTTGCTGACCGTTCTGCTTGGCCTGTTGCAGCGGGCCGAGCAGGTCAGGGGCGAGGATCTTGTCGGCCGCGACACGGGCGTGGAAATCCTGATACAGGTTCTGGTGAATGCTCGAAGGCTTCACTTCATCCAGATGCTCCGGATACAGACGCACCTTGGCCGGGACGATCGCCATCACCAGTTTCACGCCTTTCTCTTTCAGGGTCTGGCGCACGCCTTCGACCAGCGCGTAGTTGCCTTGCAGGTTCTGCTGTTCGTTGACGATCGGGTTGAATTCTTCATCGCTGTACAACCACTGGTCGCGGCCGAGCACGACGCCCGGACGACCTTCGTTGAACAATTTGAAATCCAGCGCGGCCCAGAGGTTGGTGCCCAGACGCTTGATCGGGAATTCATCGTCGTAGTGGGTTTCCACCGCCTTGGTCCAGCGGCCATTGAGCACCGTCGCGTCGGCGTTGGTGCTGAAGCCGAAGAAGCTGCGAATCGACCACAGACCGAGGACCAACAGCGTCACCAGGAACAGGGCGATGTAGAAGATGCGTAATGAGCGGGTCATGTCAGATCCCTCAGAACTGGAAGTAAAGGAACGGCGAGAAGCTTTGCGCCGAGAGTTTGAGAATCGAGGCGATGAACAGCAGCAGGATCAGCCCGCGCATCACGTAGCGCGACCAGTCAGCGGTCCAGTAGGCCGGTTGCACCTGGGCTTCGACGCCGACGGTGTAGCCAGGTTCGTGGATGCTCGCCGGATTTTCCCCAGGCGCTGCCTTGATCATTCCCGGCGTCGCCGTGGCAGGGCCATCGGCCTCGACGTTGACTTCCGGTTTGGTCTTGGCTGGCGGCTGATTGGTGTACAGATCACGCAGGCCGAAGAACGCCAGGGTCACGTAAGCCACCACCAGAGTCGCCACTTGCAGACCGGTGAGGCTGGCCTGATTGAGTTCCGACAGCGACCAGTCGCCGAAGCTGAACATCGCGCCGTACATGCGCCCGGCAACGTGCAGGTTCTCGGCACGGAAGATCACCCAGCCCATCACTACCAGCAGGAAGGTCAGTGCCCAACGGATCGGGTTGAGGCTGCGTGGCGATGTGTTCAGGCCGAGCATTTTTTCGATCGCCAGCCACATGCCGTGCCAGGCGCCCCAGATGATGTAAGTGATGTTCGCGCCGTGCCACAGACCACCGAGCAGCATGGTCAGGAACAGGTTGCGATAGGTCATCAGCGTGCCTTTACGATTACCGCCGAGGGTGATGTACAGGTAGTCACGCAGCCAGGTGGAGAGGCTGATGTGCCAGCGGCGCCAGAACTCGGTGATCGACTGGCTGATATACGGCTGCTTGAAGTTTTCCATGAAGCGGAAACCCATCATCAAGCCCAGGCCGATGGCCATGTCGCTGTAACCGGAGAAGTCGAAATACAGCTGTGCGGTGTACGCCAGTGCGCCGAGCCAGGCGTCACCCGTGGTCGGGTTCTGCAGGGCGAAGCAATGGTCGGCGACCACGGCGAGGGTGTCGGCGATGAAGACCTTCTTGATGAAACCCTGCATGAACCGTGTGCAGCCCTCGGAGAACTTGTCGAGGGTGTGCGTGCGATTGTTGAACTGGTCGGCGAGGTCGCGGAAGCGCAGGACCGGGCCGGCAATCAGGTGCGGGAAGATCGCCACGAATGCTGCGAAGTCGATCAGGTTGCGCGTCGCCGGCGTGTCGCCACGGTACACGTCGATGATGTAGCTGATCGATTCGAAGATGTAGAACGAAATACCGATCGGCAGCAGCACGTGGGTGAGGATGAACGGCTCGAGACCGAACGAAGTCATGATCTCGTTGATGCTGTCGACACCGAAGTTGGCGTACTTGAAGTAGCCGAGGATGCACAGGTCGACGGCCACGCCGAGCAGCAGCCAGCGCTGCGCCGGTTTGGTTCGCACGCCGGCAGCACCGACCTTGAGGCCGATCCAGTAGTTCCACAGCGTGACCGCTGCGAACAGCGCGAGGAAGTCCACCCGCCACCAGGCGTAGAACACGTAGCTGGCGATCAGCAGCAGCAGGTTGCGATAGCGTTGCCCGCTCAGGTAGTACAAGCCGAGAAAGATCGGCAAGAACAGAAACAGGAACACGTTGGATGAAAATACCATCCCGATCTCTCCATGTTTGAACCAACAGTCAAGGGCCAAAGCCCCCCCAAACCCCCCACGTAAAACCGGAGGGTCAACTCAAAAATCTCAAACCTGACACCGGCACCCGTGGGAGCGAGCCTGCTCGCGAAAGCGTCGTGTCAGTCGACATCACATTCTGAATGTCAGACCGCATTCGCGAGCAGGCTCGCTCCCACAGGTTTTGCGTCTGGCCTTACGAACCCTTGTTGCCCTTTTCATGCGACGGGTCGTAGACCTTGGTCAGGTCGCCGCCAAGACGGAAAGTCTTGAACGGTTGCATGTCGCGTTTCTTCTCGATCACATCCGGCGCACAGGTGTAGAGCGTGCAGAACGGTTCGAGCCAGGCGAATTTCATGTCCTCTTTCAGGTCAGTCATGTCCTGCTTTTTGCCGTTCTTTTCTTCGAACTCATCAGGGTCCTTGACGCCGGCCAACACCCGATCACCGAGACGCTTGAGCGCGCCGTTGTTTTCCTGACGCAGATCGACACCGTTGACCTGGGCGAAACTGGCGATCATCGCCAGCGGCGGCAGGGCGTAGTTGTGATAGGCGAGGGCGCGTTGCTGGCGCTTGAGTTCGTTGGGCAGGAAGCCATCGGCATCGACTTGATTGACGCCGACCTTGTATTCCTTGACGGCCCAGTCGAACAGGTCGCGGCGGTTGGTGGCGACGGCGGTGGCCATCACCGACCAGGCGGCCCAGTACGAGTGGTTGTTGGTTTTCTCCAGCGGCAGGTTGTCCCAGTCGCTGACCACCTGATCAGCCATTTTGCTGAACCAGGCTTCGATCAACTGCGCTTCCTGCTGGTGCTGGGCCAGCGGGTGCGAGTCGGAGAACTTCAGGCGAATGTACGACGACGCCATGCTGCCCAGCGCCCATTTGCGCATCGACTTGCCGGTGTGGTTGAAGTCTTTGGACATCAACGCGTCAGCCTTGGCCCACGCGGTCAGCCAGTTGAGCGTGCATTCGAGCTGCTCCGGGCGACCGTCGCGCATGAACTGCATGACGCGCTTGGCGGTGCCGCGCTCCAGCGTAGTGATGTCTTTGGTGGTGTCGCGAAAGGCTTTTTCGGACTGCACGTTCAGCGTCGCGCGGGCCTTGTCCGAACCTTCGTACTTGCTGCGAAATTGCAGCGGACCGGTGTACGGCGCCGGCATCGCGTCGCAGCCTTCGCTCTTGTCGCCGGTCTTGAATTTATCCACCGGGGCGAAGTAGCCCTGCGGTGGACGCAATGGCGCGGCAGCCTGAGTTGCCCCGGCGAACATCGCCAGGCTCAGGAGGGTCGGTGCCAACAGGTTTTTCAGTTTCGGATTTCGCATAGCAGACCTCATTGCCCGAGCTGCGCGGTCTGTTGACCGACGCCCGGGAATACGTTGCGTTTGCAGATTTTCGCTTCGACTTTTTGTGGCGCGGCGTCAGGTCCGGCTTCAGGACCCTGGACTTCGACTGCCAGCAGATTTTGCGAGGCCCAGTCTTCGTCCGTGCGCAGCTCAAAGGCGAAACGACCGTCGGTGTCGGAGGTTTCCGGTTTCTCGATCTTGATGTCCTCGTGGCGACCGTTCATGTACCAGAGGGTGGCTTGCAGGGTTTTCACCGACGTGTCGGCGAAGCGGATGTCGACCTGATGGTTGGCGTTTTGCAGGTTCAGGTTCTTGCTGTTGACCAGCAGTTCTTGCTTGCTGCCCGGCTTCAGCGTGGCACTGGCGGACATCTGTGCGTCTTTGCCTTCGCAACCGTTATCGAGCAGCGCCATCATTTGGCGATAGATGGTTTCCTGGTCGAGGCGATACAGCGGCGAGAATTCCCAGATGAGAATCTTCGGCGGGGTCTTCTGGAATTCCTCGCTGCCCAGGTATTGCAGCATCGAACCTTCGAAACCGCCGCCGGGGAAGGCCACGTTGAGGATGTCAGCGCCGATGGCTTCTTCAAGGAAACCGGCGAAGTTGTAGTTCTTGCCGCTGTGCGATGTACCGACCAGGGTGATCTGCGGATTGCCGGAATCGCCGAACAGATCGCCGTCGCCTGCCTCGCCTTTCGGCTCGGTGGTGAACTGGTCCATGTACTGGATCGCGTAGCTGGTGCCGCACAGCTGCCCGGCCATGTTGTGCAGGGTGCCGGTCTTGCCCATGCGTCCGGAGCGCTTGGTCTCGAATTCACGCTTGGGAATGTCGGCGAAGGCCGGGATCTGCTTGACCTTTTCGGCGACGATTTTTGCCGTGCGCTGGGCGCCATAGGGCGTCCAGTGCTGGTCGCCACGGAAGTAGAAATCGTGGGCGGGCAGGGTGTCCGGCAGCGATTCGTTGGTCAGTGGCGACAGGTCCGGCACCACGTAGCCCATCTTGGCGAAACGGCCGAGCATGGTCTTGTAGTTGCCCAGCGCTTTCTCGTAATCGAACGCGGCTTTTTCCTGCGGGTTTAGCTTGTTGCGATTCACCAGGCCACGGGTCGGCTGGTAAACGATCACCAGTTCGACGCCTTTGCTCTTGAACGCATCGTGCAGTTGTTGCAGGCGCTTGTAGCCGGCCGGCGTAGTGTTGAACTCGGTGCGCAGGTCTTCCTGGGTCCGGAACAGCCAGTCGCCCTGGGCCTGTACCAGGGTGGTGAAGTTCTGCTGATAACGCGTGGTGTAGTTCTTCGCGTCATGGGCAGCCGGGCACAGGTTGCAGCACGGCTCGGCGGTGAACTTCGGTGGCGTGACGCTTGCGCCGTCAGCGTCGGCGCGGGCGTTGCCGGCAGCGAGAATGCCGAGGGTCAGGGCCGAGAGGCTGAGCAGTTTGATCATGTGTGGGTGCATAAAAATTATCCTCAGTCCTGCATTTCGGTCTGGCGTTCGACAGGGTCGATCAGCACGGCTTTCTGCTGGCGCACCAGCAGGTCGAGAATTTCATCCTGGCGCTCGCCGAGGATGCCGTTGAAGCTGATGCCGCTGGACTTGGTCGGCGCCAGCATCGACACGCGATACAGCTCGACACTCAGCGGCGAATCGATCGACAGCGGGCCGCTGCCATTGGCCGCCAGCTCGCCGCCGACGACGATCAGCGAGACCTGCGCGTCGAACGGGTCGAGCTTGATGTCACGGTCGGTGTCGGTCAGGTCCTTGATGTGGCCGTAGATACCGGTCAGGCCGTTGGTCATGGCAACGTTTTCGTAGAGGCGGATGTTCACGCTGTTACGAATACGAATGCCGTGACGGGTATTGCTGATGACCTTGTTGCCCCACAGCAGGTTGTCGGCGGACTCGTAGAGCGTGATGCCGTCGGTGTGGTTCTTGTAGATCTCGTTGTAGGCAATGATGTTGTTGACGCTGTTACGGTCGATCACCAGGCCCGACAACTTGTTGTCGAAACTCTTGTTGTTGAAGATGAAGCTGTCGTTGACCTCACGGGAAATAATGATCCCGTGCTTCTTCTTCGTGCCGTGAACGGTGTTCTCGGCAATGATCAGACGGTGCGAGCGGTCATGCGGGTCGATGCCGTAGACGATGTTGTCTTTGTAGGTGTTGCCCTTGACCACAAAGTCGCTGGTTTCGTAGCAGTAGAAGCCGTACCACATGTCCGAGAACTCGGAGCCGACGATCCAGCCGGTCGGTTCCGGGCGCTTGAGGACTTTGGCCATGTTCGGCGTGTACTGGGAAATACTCACCCCGTACGACTTACTGTTGGCGTAACCGAAGCTGGCCATCTTGCTGTTGACGATGTAGGTCTCGGTGCCGCCCCAGGCGAGCAGGAACGGACGGAATTCCTTCGGCGAACGGAAGGTTGCCGGGCCGTTTTCCTTTTCGCGCCAGCCGGTGACTTTGGTGTCGCGCACGAACAGCTTGCCGTCGTTGACCAGGAATGAGCCGGCCTCTTGGGACAGGCGCAGTTCCTGGGTCTGACCGTCGATTTCGAGGATGCCTTTCTCGCCGACCACGATCGGCAATTTGGCCAGATACACGCCCGGGGACGTCTCGCTGAAATACTGCTTGGGCAGTTTTTTCGCCAGGTCCTTGAGGTTCATGTAGCCGTCGTCGATGAAGATCGCCTGCGGGATGCCGTGCTGACGCACCACCCATTCGGCCATCTTGTTATCGCCGCCGATGAAGTCCTTCAGGGCGTTTTCCTGCATCATCCGGCGCACGCTGATCTTGCCCGGTTTGCTGCGCACGATCTTCGCGGCAGCGGCTTCGGCGGTGAAGCCGGAGAGGTCGGGCAGTGTCGGCTTGGCCAGTTTCAGTGCGTCGGTCGGCGCGCTGCTGACGGTGTAGGTCTTGGCCTGTTGCAGTTCTTTGGCCACGGTCGCAGGTTTCGCCGGTTCAACATTGGCGAAGGCGCTGGCGCTGGCCAGCAGCATCGCGCCGGCCAGCAGGCTGAGTGAGCCTGTTCTGGTGCTGATCATGTCGGGCACTCCCTTGGCGGTTTGCATCAGAAGCGCCAGATCACGTCAATGAATGCGCGGTGCATGTAGGAATCAACCTGGCTGCCGTAGGCATCGCCCGGTTTGAACACACCGCCACGGAAACGCACCAGTGCCGAAGGCTCGTCGATCGACTGGCTCAACGCCGCCGGCAACAGGCCTTGCTTGAAGTACTTGGTGACGACCAGGTCCATTTCCTGACCCAGGTCCTTGTTGCCATCTTCAAGCGGCAGGGATGTGCTGGAGAGGATCGCGCCGGTGACGTCGTCTGTGTTGTTTTCCACCGCATTGATGCCGTTGCTGCCGACCGGCTTGTTGCCGTCGACACGCCAGAACTTGTGGTAGATCAGGCTGGCGTCGTACTCATCGTTGACCATCCACGAACCGAACAGGGTGGCGGTCTGCATGTTGTTCATTTCGCCACGGAACGCTTCGCCGAAACGGTGCACGCGCGAGCGGGTACCGGTGTAGTTGGAGCGGTTGCTCTCCAGACCGTTCTGCTCGTAATCGGCACTGGCGCGGGCGTAGGCACCGCCGACTTGCCACTGCGGATCGAGGCGCAGACGTACGCCGACATCGGCTGCCCAGCCGCTGATGTCATCGCTGCGCTTGGCTTGTGTCGGGCGTGTGCCGTCGGCGTTCAGCGCGTTGACCGTGTCGCGGTCGCCGCTCATGCCGGTGATGCTGCCCCAGTAGTTGACGGTGTTGGTGTTGCGCCAGTTGTAGGCGTCGCTGTCGGCGGTCAGGCCGATCCAGCTGATGTCGCCGTTCTCGGTCTTGTCCAGCGAGTCGCGCGGGACGCCCGGCTCGGCGTAATCGAGTTTGCCGTCGTCGTGGGTGTGGTGACCGCGAATGCCGACCCACTGCCCCGGCGTCCACTGGTAAGCAGCGTCGGCGTAGGCGTGCAGGCGATCCTTGTCTTTCGGTGCCAGCTCTTTCAAGTCGGTGCGGTATTCGCTGAAACGCTCGGCGACACCGGCATTGGCGCGCAGCAGTGTGGTATCGAAGGTCCAGTTCAGCGCTTCGATGTTGGTGTCGCGCCATTGGCCGTCGTCATTGCGCAGACGCTGACGACCGAACTTGAGAATCTCGCCAGGGTAGGGCGTGAAGCCGCTGTAACCGACCCAGAACTCGCGCATCGCCAAGTAGTTTTTCTTGGTTTCGCGATCGCCGCTGTCGGTGGTCTGTGCGCCGTCGGACTGCTGCAGGGTGTCGGTCTCGATGATGTCGGTCGAGGTCACGGCCTGACCCATCGCATAAGCGCTCCACGCGCCGCTTTCGCCGTAGATCCATGGACGCAAGTCGAGGCCCACGCCGTTGACGTCGCCGCCGCCGGCAGTGCCCAGGTCACGGTCGTCTTCGGACTGGCCGGTGAGTTTCACTTCCAGACCGAAGTTCTTGCTTTCAGTCATCGCAGCCAGTGTCGGGCAAGACCAGAGCAGCGCGAAGGTGAGGCCAATACCGGCCTTCACGAATGGGTTCAGCTTCATAGTTTTTCCTCGCCGTCTTCTTCTTGCAGGGCGTGCAGTTGCAGCGTGTTCGAGTTCAGGGCGCCGCGGCTGGCCTGTTCCTGTTGCAACAGGCGGCGGGCTTCGGGCAGGCGCTCGGGCGGCAGTTGCGCCTCGAGGGTCGCTGCCAGTTCATCGGCTTGCGGGGTGTTCTGGGCCTTGGCCAACTGGCTGAACACGTAGGCGTTCAGCGGGTCGGGCTTGGTGCCCTTGCCTTGCGAGAACAACTGGGCGATGGCGAAGTCGGCACTGTTCTGGCCGTTGCGCGCAGCGGTCAGCAGGTGGTCGAGGGCCTTCTGCGGATAGACCTTGCCCAGGTAGCCACGACGGTAGATCTGGCCGAGGTAGTAATCGGCAGCGACTTCGCGGCCGACGGCTTTCTGGAAATGTTCCTCGGCGACTTTCGCGTCAGCCGGGACCATTTTGCCTTCGTAGTAGACCTTGCCCAGCAGCAGTTCGGCGCGCGGCTGGTCGGCGGCGCGGCCGTTGTCCAGGTACTTCATCATCTGGTCGACGTCGCCCAGTTCGGGGAAGTCGTAAAGCAATTGCGCGAGGGTGACCCACGACGCCGGGTAGCCCGGAGCGATCGGCTCGAGCAGCGCCTGCGCGGTTTTTTCGTCAGTCTTGCCCAGGGTCGAATCGGCCAGCACGCGGGCTACGGAGTCGACACGCTGCGCGGTGACGGTGCCACGGCTGTAACCGGCCTGCATCTGCTTGATCAGCTCGGCCTGTTGCTCCGGCTGGCCACGTTTCTGGTAGACGGTGGCCAGTTCGACGTAGCAGATGTCGGTGGTGTTGAGCGCGGCCTTGCAGATTTTTTCCACGTCATCCAGATGCTGGTCGTAAGTGCCCTGGGTGCGATACAGCAGCACCTGCGCCAGACCCGCTTCCGGGTAGCCCGACTTGCGCCACTGATCGATCTGCTGCTGCGCGTTGATGTTGGGGAAGCTGTGCGGGTATTGCAGATACAGCATCGCCAGCGGGATCAACGTGTTGCCTTCGCCATTGGCGGCGGCTTTTTTCAGCAGGGTTTCGGCTTCGTGGTGCTCGGCTTCGGTGGAGCCCGGCTTGGCCACCAGCAGACGACCGAGACGTGCCTGGGCACGCGGCGATACGCTGGCCGCTGCACGGTAAGTCGCCTCGGCCTGTTTCATCTGCGCCGGGTCGCGGCTGTCGACCTGGATATCAGCCAGGCCGACTTGCGCCTCGCTGTAACCCAGATCGGCCAGTTGCTGGTAATTCTGCGCAGCGGTGGCGGTGTCGCCACGCTTGAGCGCTTCGTTCGCCAGACGCTGGTCGGGCAGCCCGGCGCAACCGGCCATAGAAACTGCTAGTGCCAGCGAGCACACCATCAATCCCATGTGGGAGCGAGCCTGCTCGCGAAGCAGTCGACTCGGTACTTCAGACAAACCGCGCTGGCCCTTTCGCGAGCAGGCTCGCTCCCACAGGGTCGGCGGTGTGTTCAAGTTATGCGTAGTCACAGGCATGTCCTCGACTTAAAGACCGGCAGCCATGGCTTTGTCGATCAGCCAGTTCAGGTTCGGGCCACGGTCGCTGTTCACTTCCACCGGGCGGCCGGCGAGGCTGCTGTCGAGCGGCTCGTCAGGCTGGATCTGTACGCGAATGTCGGAGGACAGGTCGGCGCTCTTCAGGCTGGTGCTGCTGACGATCTTGCCGGTGCGGGTCTTGTCTTCGCCGGCGATCTGGAAACTCACCGGAGTGCCCGGACGCACGTCGCCGAACTGGCGATAGGAGAAGCGTGCTTCAACGTTGGCCTGGGTGTTGCGCGGCACCAGTTGGAAGATCACGTCGCCCTTGCTCGCGTACTGACCGTCAGCCACCAGTTGCTGGGCCACGGTGCAATCGCACGGCGAGGTCAGGGTGCCGGTCATTTGCTTGCCGAACAGTTCTTCAACCTTGGCCGGGGCCAGTTGGTCTTCGGCCAGATGGCCCTTGAGCACGTCGAGCATGCTGGTGCTGAAGGTCGCCAGCGGTGCGCCTTTGGCGGCAACGCCGTCGGACTTGACCAGGCTCTGTACGGTGCCGTCGCGCGGCATAGTGATGTTCATCCCCGGCACGCTGACCAGACCGGCCTGGGCGTGGCTGACGAAGTACATGCCGTACACCGACTTGAAGATGAAACCGGCGGCGACCAGACCAACAGCGAAAATACCGGCGCTGAAGGTCACGGCTTTCAGACGGCCAAACGGGGTCATGCCGGTGTCGTTGGTCTTGTTCTTGCGCGCCTTTGTGAAGTTGTCGCGCTGCAGGGTCGCCAGCACTTCGCCGATGCTGACGATGTCGCCGGCCAGGTGCGAAGTGATCAGGTGGCGCAGGGTGGAAATGTCCTGCGGCTCGAGGTTCTGGAACTGGCAGCCGGCGCGGCCGGTGGCGCGATCGAAGGAACGCACTTGCAGTTCAACGTCCATGGCCAGGCCGAGGTTGTCGATGACAAATTGCAGACGCGCCTTGTACACCTCGCCGATGGTCAGCGGCATCTGCCCGGCGTTGAACGCCAGACCGCCAGCCGACAGATCGAGGACCCGCGCTTCGAGCGGAGTCCGGTCAGGGCCGAAGAAACGCAGCTTGGCCGGGATTTTCACGCGAGCGTGCTGGCGCTGGGCTTCGGATTCATGCACTACGTTGACGTTGACGGCGGTATTCATAGGGGCGATTTCCTTGTTAATTCAATAGGAGCGGGTCAGACCATCATCAGCAGCACGGCGACAAAAATGCTGCCGGCGGAGAAGGTCATGGTCCGAGACGACCAGGTGTTGAACCAACGTTGAAAGCTGGCGAGATCACGGGTCAGGGATGTGGGCTGGCGAGTCCAGGATTGTTGGTCGAGGCGGAAGAACACGTAGATCTTCACCAGGGCGCCAACGATCTGGTTGTAATACAGAATCGCCGGGTAAGCAGGGCCGATGCGGTGACCGGAACACGACAGCAACAGCGTCAGGATCAGGCGGGTGATACCGATCCACAGCAGGTACACGAGGATGAACGCGGTGCCGTACTTGAAGCTGGCAATCAGTGCCACGGTCAGGCCGAGCAGCGAAGTCCACATCGACACGCGCTGGTCGAACAGCACCACCGAGGTGAACGCGCCGAGGCGGCGGATACCCAGGCCCAGTGCGCGCGAGTTCTGGCGCAGGTTGTTGCCGTACCAGCGGAACATCAGCTTGCGGCTGGCCTTGATGAAGCTCTTTTCCGGCGGATGTTCAACGGTGTTGATCGCGGCATCCGGCACGTAGAAGGTGTCGTAACCCAGGCGCATCAGGCTGAACCAGCTCGACTTGTCGTCGCCTGTCAGGAACTTGAAGCGGCCCAGACGCCAGTGTTGCAGCGAGTCGCTTTCAACGTCGGCGATGAACTCCGGATTGGTCACCACGGAGGCTTTGAAAACCGACATCCGACCGGTCATGGTCAGTACGCGCTTGGACAGGGCCATCGAGCACATGTTGATGTGGCGCTGGGCGAAACGCAGCTTGTGCCATTCGCTCATGATGTAGCCGCCGCGCACTTCGCAGAACTCGTTGGTGGTCAGGCCGCCGACATTGCCGAACAACTGGAACCACGGCACGGTCTTGCGCACGACGCCTTCGCCGAGCACGGTGTCGCCGTCGATCACGGCCACCACGGCACGGTCGTCCGGCAGGTGACGGGAGATCGCGCGGAAACCGAAGGCCAGACCATCGCGCTTGCCGGTACCGGGAATGCGCACGAAGTCGAGCTTGACCCGCTCCGGCGGATTCATCCGCGCCCACAGCGCCTTGACCAGCAACTCGTCGGACATTTCCACGATCGAGCAGACAATGGTGGTCGGTAGTTCGCAGTCGATGGCTTCGCGGATCACCGAGCTGTAGACCTGCGCGGTGGTCAGCGCGTCAATACGAAAGCTGGTGACCATCAGAAACACATGCGACGGGTCCGCCGCTTTACCCAGCTTGCGTACTTTGCGACGCAGATGCGGGTAAACGATGTAGAGAAAAATCATGCCGCGCACAAAGTGCGTTGCACCCATCGAGTAGCGCCAGATACCCACGGCGCCAATCAGGAAAATGAAGTCCTTCGACTCGGAGTCGAATGTGGACGTGGGCAGCATCAAGGCCAGGCCCATCAACAAACTTAGGTAAAACAGCCAACCGGCGGCCTGAAGTAGGCCGTGTCTTAGCCTGTGCATAATCTGCATCCGTCTCTATCTCGGGCTGGGCCCGATGGGGTTAAGGCAGGCTCATCAATGGCCCACTGTAGGAGCTGCCGAAGGCTGCGATCTTTTGATCTTCTGGGTGTTCACTCACGACTCAAGTGAGCCGGTAAAGATCGCAGCCTCGTTTCACTCGTCAGCTCCTACCACGGGTTCACACAGTCAGTGCGCGGCGACGCGGTATGCGGTGCCGCGCAATGTCTGCTTACCAGCAGATCCCTTCGGTGCGGCTACCGGCGCTGGTGGCCTTGGACATGAAGCCCACCAGGTCGATGACTTGCTTGCCCTGCGGCGCTTCCTGGGCCAGCGAACGGAATTTCTCGTCGCGGTTGCCGAGGATGATCACGTCGGAGTTGTCGATCACCGAGTCGAAGTCCGAGTTGAGCAGGGACGATACGTGCGGAATCTTCGATTCGATGTAGTCCTTGTTCGCACCGTGGACACGGGCGTATTCGACGTTGCTGTCGTAGATGCTCAGGTCGTAACCCTTGCCGATCAGCATCTCCGCCAGTTCGACCAGCGGGCTTTCGCGCAGGTCGTCGGTGCCGGCCTTGAAGCTCAGACCGAGCAGGGCGACTTTGCGTTTTTCATGGCTTTCAACGATGTCGAAAGCGTTCTGCACTTGCGATTCGTTACTGCGCATCAGCGAGTTGAGCAGCGGTGCTTCGACGTCCAGGGAACCGGCGCGGTAGGTCAGCGCACGTACGTCTTTCGGCAGGCAGGAACCGCCGAAGGCGAAGCCCGGGCGCATGTAGTACTGGGACAGGTTCAGAGTCTTGTCCTGGCAAACCACTTCCATCACTTCACGACCATCGACGCCGACCGCTTTGGCGATGTTGCCGATCTCGTTGGCGAAGGTCACTTTGGTCGCGTGCCAGACGTTGCAGGTGTACTTGATCATCTCGGCAACGGCGATGTCCTTGCGGATGATCGGTGCGTCGAGTTCTTCGTACAGCGATTGCAGAACGTCGCCCGACGCGGTATCGAACTCGCCGATAACGGTCATCGGTGGCTGATCGTAGTCAGCGATGGCGGTGGATTCGCGGAGGAATTCCGGGTTGACCGCAACGCCGAAATCGACGCCGGCCTTCTTGCCCGAGCAGTCTTCCAGAATCGGGATGACCACGTTGGCCACGGTGCCTGGCAACACGGTGCTGCGCACCACGATGGTGTGGCGGGTGGTTTTTTCACGCAGGACAAAACCGATCTCGCGGCACACGGCCTCGATGTAGTTCAGTTCCAGGTCGCCGTTCTTCTTGCTCGGCGTGCCGACGCAGATCATCGACAGGTCGGTATCACGAATCGCCTCGGCGAAGTTGGTCGTGCCGCGCAGACGACCGGTCTGGATACCCTGCTGCAGCAGTTCGCCCAGGCCTGGTTCTACAATCGGCGATTTGCCGGCGTTAATCATGTCGATCTTGTCTTTGGCAACATCGACGCCAACTACGTCATGGCCCCGTGCAGACAGGCAACCGGCACATACTGCGCCAACGTAACCCAAACCAAATATGCTGATGCGCATCGCAATTACCTCTGTATATATCAGGCCTTAGAAGGCCGGAGTTAATGGTGTTCAGCGGTCACTAGTGCACTCGGAAGTGCGGCTTACAGGCGCCACAATGCCGTGTGCAGGCATACAAAGTTCCGAGTGTCTAATAAGTGCACTCAAGATGTGCGCAACTAGGCCTTGTTGTTATGACTTGCCCTGTTATGCAGCCGATCTTCCGTGCGGGAAGACTCTAGTGCAGTCGTGTAGCCTGCTCGACGTCCGGTAGGGAGCCGGTAAATCAAGCAGTTAGGTGCTCAGGCGAGCACGTTTATAGGGGCGCGGCCTTGGCCTTTGTAGGGGATATTAATGGTGCGTATCTCCTGTCCATCGATTGTTTTGAGACTCGTTAGTCACTCAGGCAAGTTGCTGTGACAACTTGGTTACATGGCTACCAGCTCTGCGTAAGTTATCTCGTACAAACTCGGCGAGAATCGTTACCGGTGGTATGAGCAACGCATTTGGACATAGTTCCAGCCCGCTCATCGTGCCGGCCGAAATTTTTTGAAATATTGATGAAGATGGCACTGGGTGCAAATTGATAGCACTAACGATTTCGCCCTTTAGTTATCGGGGTGAAACCGGGGTCGATAGTTTTGTGCCACTAGGGATAAAAAATTTAGGTGCCACTACTGAAAAAAAACTTCAGTGTCGAGTGAAACTAAAATTAGAAAATGGAGTGTGGTTTTATTGGCGCCATGAATTTGGCGATATGTCGCGGGGGGATTTTGACTTCGGGCGGACTGCACGACTCTTGAGGAAAAGAGTCGTGCAAAGGGCATGCTTTATTCCGGGGCGTGGTCGCGCAAAAACACCAGATTGTCGGGTTTCGATTGCTCGGCGCAGTAGCAATAACCCTGTACATCGAACTGCTTGAGTTGAGCCGGGTCGTTGATGCGTTCCTCAATCACAAAACGGCTCATCAGCCCGCGCGCTTTTTTCGCGTAGAAACTGATGATCTTGTACTGGCCGTTCTTCTGATCCTTGAACTCGGTGTTGATGACCCGCGCCTTCAACGCACTGCGTTTGACCGCAGAAAAGTATTCGTTGGATGCAAGGTTGAGGAGTACGTCATCGCCCTGATCGGCCAGTGCTTCATTCAGCCACTCGCTGATGCGCGTGCCCCAGAACGCATACAGATCCTTGCCACGGGCGTTGGCCAGTTTGGTGCCCATCTCCAGACGATACGGCTGCATCAGGTCCAGCGGGCGCAGCAGGCCATAAAAGCCGGAGAGCATGCGCAGGTGTTTTTGCGCGTAATCGAATTGCGCTTCGCTGAAGGACTGCGCGTCGAGGCCGGTGTAGACGTCACCCTTGAAGGCGAGCAGCGCCTGTTTGGCGTTTTCCGGGGTGAAGGCGGGTGTCCAACTGCCGAAACGCGCGGCATTGAGGCCACCGATCTTGTCGGATACGTGCATTAATTCGCTGATCTGCGCCGGGCTCAGCTCGCGCAACTGCTGGATCAGTTCCTGGGAATGGTCGAGGTACTGCGGCTGGGTAAAGCGCTGGGTCGCCGGCGGTGTTTCGTAGTCGAGGGTCTTGGCGGGGGAAATCACCATCAGCATGAAGTCGTCTCCTTTAATCGTGGGGGCGATTCTAGGGGGTTGTCCTTGTTGACTCCAGCTATGAGCGTGATAGGTGATCGGTGGTGTCATGGAACAAGATCGCAGCCTCGCCGGGGCTCGACAGCTCCTACAGATTGCGCACGGCATCAAACCGCAATGAATTCAATGCGGACAGGTAGGAGCTGCCGAAGGCTGCGATCTTTTGATCTTTCTTTTGATCCACCCGCGATATAGTTCCGCGCGGGTTTTGTTATGGAGACATCCTTTTGCGCATTGTTCTTTTACTCACCGCGTGGCTGCTGAGCTTCGCGGCCATGGCGGCGCCCGGTGATGCGGCGACGCTGGATCGCACGACCTGGCCGGAGCAGCTCAGCAACCCGACCCTGTTCGACGTCGCGTCGCGGGCGGAAATCCTCATGTTCGCTCGCGGCCTGCTCGGCACCGAGTCCATCGACGAGGCGGCACTGGCCCAGCGCCTGGGCCTGCGCACGGTCAATATCGATGCGGTCAATCAGCTGCGCCAGCGCCTCTGGCAGCGCTTGCTCGCCAACTACAACCACGCCCAGCAAAGCTGCGATCAGGACGCCTCGTTCTGCTTCCTCGTCGAAGACCTGCCGACCCTGCGTGAGCAGGCGGCCAAGTTCGTGGTGAGCGACGACAGTTATTACACCAAGTGGGCCGAGCCGAGCCGGATCTTCCATTTGCAGTACCTCGACGAGCTGATGCGCAAGGCCGCGCTGTCGCCGCAAACCAGTAACGAATTCGATCGTTTCGGCGACTACGAGCGCAACGGCGATGACATGCACGATCGGCTGTTTCTGCTGACGTTCGACAGCGCCGCCAACGTGCAACCGGACAACACCGACTGGCTGACCGAATACCTGCGCAAATCCAATCTGAGCGGGACATTCTTTGTCTTGGGCAAGGATATTCAGGCGCGACTCACCGGCCGTTCGGTCAGCAGTCTGCAGGCGAGTTTCTCCCGGCAGTGCGTGGGCGTGCAGGGCTGGGAGTTCCGCTCCCACAGCCATTGGCAGGACTGGCAGGATTCGGTACGGCGCAGCGCCGATCTGGTGAAAAACAAACTGCCGGAAAACTACGTGCCGCTATTCCGTCCGCCGGATGGCCAGCGCCGCAGTGACGCGCAAGGTTTTTTCAATAGCCAGGGCCTGCAAGTGGCGCTGTGGGACATCGATGCCCAGGACGGTGCCGGCAAGCTCAAGGGGCCGGCGAGCGCGCAGCGAGTGTTGACCCTGATGCTGCTGTGGCGACACGGGGTGATCAATTTCAACATGAAACAGGATGCGGTGAAGACGTCCTTACCGTGGCTGATCACCCAGACTGCGCAGAGCGGCATTGGCTGGGAAGACTGTCAGGACGCGTTTCGTTGAGAAACGACAAAAAGCCCGGAAACATTGGGCTTGGGATGATTTTCAGGAGGAATTCGATGCAGGCGGACTTCCGACTTTAGCGGGGTACGGGGAGTCCGCCAAGGGCTTTTCGTCACTCTGCAAAATAAACTTAAAAAAACCGTCAAAGTGCTTTTTTATGTCATCGGTTTTGGAGTATTACGAAGACAGACCGCCGAAACCTGCAACACAGGTGGCGTCTTCCCAGACTCCTATTGTGTGCATTTCATCCAGCCCGCGTGGATGAATTCGGCAGTCACCTCGAGGCGCAGCACTGTCAAGGTATTGCGTCGAATGGCTCCCACATAGGTGACCGAGTATGGATGATCACGGACGCAGCCCTTCCTCCAACCAGCCAATCCTGTATGTACTCGATACCAACGTATTGATTCACGATCCAAATGCCCTGCTGAATTTCGAAGAACACCACGTCGCCATCCCGATGACCGTGCTGGAAGAGCTGGACAAGCTCAAGAGCGGCCATCACAGCGTGGCCGCCGAATGCCGTCAGGCGATCCGCCTGATCGACAAGACCCTGGGCGATGCGTCCCCCGAAGACGTCGAACTGGGTGTGCCGATCCAGCGCGGCAAGGGCGGGCCGAAGGGCTTGCTGTCAATTCTGATGAGCAAGCAGGCCGAGTCGAACCTGATTCTGCCCGAGCATCTGAACGACAACAAAATCATCAACCAACTGATTGATCTGCACACCCGCGATCCGCAGAAACCGGTGGTGCTGGTCACCAAAGACATCAACATGCGCCTGAAGGCGCGCGCTTGTGGCATCGATGCCGAGGACTACAGCACCGACCAACTGGTCGATGACGTGTCCCTGCTGCCCAACGGCTACCACAACATGACCGGCTCCTTCTGGGACCGCGTGAGCAAGGTCGAAACCCGTCAGGACCACGGCCGCACCTGGCATCAGGTGCAACTGATCGACAACCTGCCGGCCGTGCACATCAACGAGTTCATCATCGACGAGCAGGGCTTTGTCGGCTGGATCAAGGAAATCCAGGAAGACCGCCTGCTGATCCTCGACCTGCATCAGGAACCGCTGTTGCATCAGGAGGCGTGGGGGCTGAAGCCGCGCGACATCTATCAGAGTCTGGCGCTGTATGCGTTGCTTGACCCGGACATTCATCTGGTCAACCTGTCCGGCGCCGCCGGTTCCGGTAAAACCATTCTGGCGCTGGCCGCTGCGATCGAGCAGACCATGGTCAGCAAGCGTTATCGCCGCATCATCGCCACCCGCAGCGTGCAGGGCCTGGACCAGGAAATCGGCTTCCTGCCCGGCACCGAAGCGGAGAAAATGGAGCCTTGGCTGGGCGCCATCACCGACAACCTCGAAGCCTTGCACATGGATGACGAAAACACCCATGGCAGCGTCGACTACATCCTCAGCAAAGTGCCGTTGCAGTTCAAATCGCTCAACTACATTCGCGGTCGCAGCTTCCAGCAGAGCCTGATCCTGATCGACGAATGCCAGAACCTCACGCCGCACCAGATGAAAACCATCATCACCCGTGCTGGCGCCGGTTCCAAAGTGGTGTGCCTGGGCAACCTGGCGCAGATCGATACCCCTTACCTGTCCGCGACCAGCTCCGGACTGACCTACCTGACCGAACGCTTCAAGGACTTCCCCAACGGTGTGCACATCACCCTGCAAGGGGTGCCTCGCTCGATCCTGGCCGAATACGCCGAATCGCATCTCTAAGAGGAGCAGCTACAAGCTTCAAGCCGCAAGCTACAAGTGGTCCGAGTGAAATTCACTTGCCGCTTGAAGCTTGCGGCTTTCGGCTGTTTAAATGCGAGCTTTCCTGACGCCTGCCTACCGCGCTTTAACTTGCCGCTTGTAGCTTGCCGCTCGCAGCTGCCTCAAGGAGGCCCTCGTGCTGACTCATCTCGATTCCCAAGGTCGCGCCAACATGGTCGACGTCACTGAAAAAGCCGTGACGTTCCGTGAGGCGACGGCTCAAGCGCTGGTGCGCATGCTCCCCGCAACGCTGCAGATGATCGTTAGCGGCGGCCATCCCAAGGGCGATGTGTTCGCCGTGGCGCGCATCGCCGGGATTCAGGCGGCGAAGAAGACCAGCGATCTGATTCCCCTGTGCCACCCGCTGATGCTGACTGGCGTCAAAGTCGAACTCAGCGCCGAGGGTGAGGACAGCGTGCGCATTGTCGCTCGCTGCAAGTTGTCCGGGCAGACCGGTGTCGAGATGGAAGCGCTGACCGCCGCCAGCGTCGCCGCCCTGACCATTTACGACATGTGCAAAGCCGTCGACCGGGGCATTACCATTGAGAGCGTGCGGCTGCTGGAGAAAGTCGGCGGCAAGAGCGGCCACTTCCAGGCGGAGCAGCCATGAAACTGACCGTGAAGTTTTTTGCCCGTTACCGTGAAGCGCTGGGCGTGGATTCAGTGACGGTCGAGGGCGATTTCGCCACGGTTGAAGACGTGCGCGCACTGTTGGCGCAACGTGACGGCGCCGAGGTGTTGAGCGAGCAGAACCTGATGTGCGCGCGCAACGAGGATCTTTGCCAGCTCGACGAACCAGTGACCGATGGCGACGAAGTTGCGTTTTTCCCCACCGTGACCGGAGGCTGAGCCATGGCGATTCGCGTGCAGGCCACGCCGTTCGATCCGGGCGCTGAAGTCAATGCGATGCATGCGGCCAATGTCGGCGTTGGCGCGGTGGTGAGCTTTGTCGGTTACGTGCGCGACTTCAACGACGGTCTCGATGTGGCCGGGATGTTCCTTGAGCACTATCCGGGCATGACCGAAAAAGCCCTCGGCAAAATCGCTGTCGAAGCCGAGCAGCGCTGGCCGCTGTTGAAACTGGAAGTGCTGCACCGCATCGGCGCGCTGGAACCGGGCGAGCCGATCGTCTTCGTCGGCGCCGCCAGCGCCCATCGCCAGGCCGCGTTCGATGCCTGCGCCTTCGTCATGGACTACCTGAAAACGCGCGCGCCGTTCTGGAAGAAAGAAAACACCAGCGATGGACCACGTTGGGTCGAAGGGCGTGACAGTGATCATGCCGCCGCTGATCGCTGGAATAAGTAATTCTTTTAGCGCCCTCCGGTCAGTCTCCGCGAGCAGGCTCACTCCCACAATTGGAATGCGTTCCCCTGTGGGAGCGAGCCTGCTCGCGAAGGCGTCATCTGCGACACCGAAAATCCTTCCCTTTCTACCCGATTGACGATTTGTACCTGAGAGTCCAGTATGGATTTCCAAGTACAAAAAAGCTTCTGTCTTGCAGCTATCAGCTTGCCGCTTGTAGCTGCTCTTCTTCGCCAAACCAACAACAACCCGCGAGAGAACGAACATGAAGAAACTCCCCCTCATCACCGGTCTGGCCTTCAGCCTGTTGGCCTCCGCCAGCGCCTTCACCGCCGAGCAAACCCTGCGCATCGGCATCGAAGCCGCGTACCCGCCATTCGCCTCGAAAACCGACAAGGGCGAAATTGTCGGCTTTGACTACGACATCGGCAATGCCCTGTGTGCGCAGATGAAGGTCAAGTGCGTGTGGGTTGAAGGTGAGTTCGACGGGCTGATTCCCTCGCTGAAAGTGAAGAAGATCGACATGGCGCTGTCGTCGATGACCATCAACGAAGATCGCAAGAAATCCGTGGATTTCAGCCACAAGTACTACTTCACTTCTTCGCGTCTGGTCATGAAGGAAGGCGCTACGGTGGATGATCAGTACGCCGGCCTCAAAGGCAAGAACGTCGGCGTGCAGCGCGCGACCACCACTGATCGTTACGCCACCGAGGTGTTCGAACCCAAGGGCATCAACGTCAAGCGCTACAGCAACAACGAAGAAATCTACATGGACCTGGCGGCGGGGCGCCTTGATGCGATTTTCGCCGATACCATTCCGCTTAACGACTTTCTGTCGATGCCGCGCGGCCAGGGTTATGCGTTTGTCGGGCCGGAGCTGAAGGATCCGAAGTACGTCGGCGAGGGCGCGGGGATTGCGGTGCGCAAAGGCAATACCGAGCTGGTCAGCCAGTTGAACAGCGCCATCGACGGGATTCGAGCGAATGGCGAGTATCAGAAAATTTCCGAGAAGTATTTCAAGTCCGATATCTACGGCGATTGATCAAGCGCTTTCGCGAGCAGGCTCGCTCCCACAGGGGTAACGCATTCCAAATGTGGGAGCGAGCCTGCTCGCGAAGCGGCCAGCGCTGGCGATGCAAATCTTCAGCCCTTCAATTCCTTCAAATGCTTGTACACCGTCGCCCGCCCCATGTTCAGCACATTCGCCACATAGTTCGAAGCGCTCTTGCCCTTGAACGCTCCCTCGGCGTGCAAGGCCAGCACCAGTTCGCGTTTGTGATCGCGGGTCAGCACATTCAGGCTCAACTGTCGTTCACGCAGCCAGGCGTGGAGGAAGGTATTGATGCGTTCCTGCCAGTCATCACGAAACAGCGAGTCGGGCTGCGGAATCAGCTTGCTCGGCGAGAGAAACAGGTCCAGCGCCGCCTTGGCGTTTTCGAACAGGGAAATATTCAGATTGATGCACAGCACCGCCAGCGGCCGGCTTTCGCTGTCGCGCAGCACAGTGCTCAGGCTACGAATTTTCTGACCGTCCCAATTGAGCTTTTCGTACGGGCCGATGTTCCTGTCGCTGACATCCTCGCTGAGCATGTCTTCCAGCGACGAGTCGTCGCCGATCTCGCGCTTGGACAGGTTGTTGGCGATGTAGTCGACCTTCTGCGTGCGCAGGTCGTGCAGCACCACCTCGGCATGGGGAAAGAACAGCGTGGCGATGGCGTCGGCGATGGCGCGGAAGTTATCCAGCGCCGGGTCGAATTCGGGGGCAGTCATGACAGTGGAGCTCCAGGCAGCGTCAGCGCCCCTTGTGCCGGGGCGCTGCGAGTGTGCCGCAATCTTTTCGACGAGTCGATGCGGTCAAGCCAGTCGGGCCGGGGAGAGCATGGCGCTGTCGAGACCGAATTGATGCAGGTGCTCGGGGAATGGCTCGCCGCGCACCAGCGCCGCACTGGCCTGACCCATCGCCGGCGACGTCTGAATGCCATAACCACCCTGCGCGGCGACCCAGAACAGCCCCGGCACCTGCGGATCGAAGCCGCTGAGCAGATCACCGTCAGCAACGAAACTGCGCAAGCCGGCCCACGTGCGGGTCGGGCGGCGGATGGTCAGCGTTGTAGCCTCTTCGATCTGATAGATGCCCATGGCGATGTCGAGTTCTTCCGGCTGCACATCGTGTGGTTCGACCGGATCGGCGTTGGCCGGCGAGCCGAGAAACATGCCGGCGTCGGGCTTCATGTAGAAGGATTCGTCGAGGCTGACCAGCATTGGCCAATGATGAGTGTCCACGCCTTCAGGGCCGGCAAAGATAAATGCGGCGCGGCGTTTCGGTTGCAGACCCAGCGGCTGGGCACCGGCGAGGGTACCGATCTTGTCCGCCCAGGCGCCTGCGGCGTTGATCAGCACTGGTGCGCTGAACGTCTCGCCATTGGTCTGCACGATCCACAGGCCATCGGCATCGCGGCTCAAGCCGAGCACCTCGCAATCGGTGCGCACTTCGCCGTGATTGCGCCGAATGCCGCGCAGGTAGCCTTGATGCAGCGCGTCGGTGTCGATGTCGCAGGCCGATGGGTCGTAGATCGCGCCGTGGACTTTTTCCCGGCGCAGGATCGGCAGGCGCGCGCAGGCTTCGTCGGCGCTGAGCAGTTGCATTTCCGGCACCGTGGCTTTGGCGCTGAGGTACTGGTTGTTCAGTTCGGCGGGATCACCGATGAAGTCGACGGTCATTTCGCCGCGCGGGGTCAGCAGCGGGTGCTCGCAGAAGCCGCTCGGAGGACTGTCGAAGAATGCGCGGCTCGCCTGAGTGAGTGCGCGTACCTGTGCGGTGCCGTAGGCGGCGGTGTACAGCGCGGCGGAGCGACCGGTGGAGTGATAGCCGGGATGGGTTTCACGCTCGAGCACGATCACTTTGCCGTGCGGCGCCAGCCAGAACCCGGTAGAAGCGCCGGCAATCCCGCCGCCGATGATGATGAAATCTGCGTGGCTCATGTGGGTCTCCAGTGGGTACGCAATATCAATGCGTACGCTAGTCCCTTGTGGGAGCGAGCCTGCTCGCGAAGCGGTGTATCAGTCGACATCTTCGGTGAATGTCAGTCCGCATTCGCGAGCAGGCTCGCTCCCACAGGGAATTTTTGGCGTTAGTGGGTTAAGTGATAAACCGCATTGGCGAGGGCAATGTCTTCCAGGCCCAAGCCGATTGAACGGAAGAACACGTGACGGTCGTAACCCGGGCGCTGCACTTTTTCGCTGAGCAAGTCGGCGAGATCGCCAACAATCGAATCCTTGTCCCAGCCATGCTGTTCGGCGGCAATCAACATCTCACCCGCGGATTCGGGCGTGGTCAGACGATAGTCGCAGAACACCTGCATGTCGTTGAGGCTTTGCGGCGGTACTTCATGGGCGCGGGGGGCGTTGGTGCTGATCGAGGTGATCAGCGCCGGTTTGTGCAGTTGCGCCGGATCGATCACCGGCCCGGCAGACGAGGTGCAGAGCATGATCACATCCGCATCGGTAACGGCGGTCTCGCGGCTGTCGGCAATCTTCAGTGACGGCGCGATGGCCTTCAATACGGCCTGTGTTTCGGCGTCTTCCGTGAGCGACGGCGAATACAGACTGATGCTTTGCCAGTCGCGCAACGCTTTGACGTAATGCAGATGCGCCTGAGCGACCTTGCCGCTGCCGATGATCGCCAGTCGTCGGGCATCCAACGGCGCGAGGGCGTCGACCGCAACTGCCGTGGTCGCGGCGGTGCGCTCCGTGGTCAGCTCGCCCGCATCGCAAAGCAGCAGCGGCTGGCCGGTTTTCATCGACATCAACAAGGTCCACGCCGTCACCAGCGCACCCTGCTCACGAACTATGTACGGCGAAGTCTTCACTCCGTACACGCCGTCCTCGGCCAGCACGCCCAGATAATTGATGAAGTCGCCGGCGCCCTTGGGGAATTCCACCAATTGCTGCGCAGGTTGCACGGCATTGCCTGCTGCGAGGTCGCGGAACAGCTTGCGCAGGATCTGCGGCACATCAATACGCGCCAGCAGCTCACGGGCCTTGGCTTGGTCGATCACATAGGGCGAACTGGACATTCTGCGCTCCAAAACTAAACTTATTTTTCCATTATGGACTTTTAGTTTCTTTGGGCAACCGTCGGGCATAAAAAAAGCGCAGTCCGTCTCCGGCTGCGCTTTTTCATATCGTGACGCTTACTGCGGGCGTTTGCGCTCAACCGCGCGCAGCAGATGCGTTGGCGGCGTTTCACAGCTGATCTTGCGACCGAGCTTTTCTTCGATGGACGGCAACTGATAGGAGTCGTCTTCACCGGCGAAGCTGATCGACACGCCGTCAGCGCCCGCACGACCGGTACGGCCGATGCGGTGCACGTAGTCGTCCGGGACTTCCGGCAGGGTGAAGTTGATCACGTGGCTGATGCCGTCGATGTGAATGCCGCGGCCGGCGACATCGGTGGCCACCAGCACGCGAATCTTGCCTTCGCGGAAGCCTTCCAGAGTCTTGATGCGCTTGTGCTGCGGCACGTCGCCGGACAGCTGCGCGGCGTTGATGCCATCACGCACCAGGCGCTCTTCGATACGGCGTACTTCGTCCTTGCGGTTGGCAAACACGATGACCCGCTCCCAACCGTTGTCGTTGACGAGGTTATAGAGCAGTTTGTATTTGTCGGCAGCGGCCACGGCGTAGATGTGCTGCTCGACGTTCTCGTTGGCGACGTTGGTGATTTCGATTTCGACGATGGCCGGATCGGTGGTCCATTGCTTGGCCAGATTCATCACGTCTTCGGTGAAGGTTGCGGAGAACAGCAAAGTCTGGCGTTCGGACTTCGGCGGGGTCTGGCGAATGATCTGCCGTACCTGCGGGATGAAACCCATGTCGAGCATGCGGTCGGCTTCGTCCAGCACCATCACTTCGACCATATCCAGATGCACGTCGCCGCGCTGGTTGAAGTCGAGCAGGCGGCCCGGCGTGGCGACGAGGATGTCGCAATGCCGTGCTTCGAGGTGCTTGAGCTGTTTGTCGAAGTCCATGCCGCCGACGAACGTCATCACGTTGAGACCGGTGTACTTGGTCAGGTCAGCGGCGTCCTTGGCAATCTGCACCACCAGCTCGCGGGTTGGCGCGATGATCAGTGCGCGCGGCTCGCCCATGTAGCGCTCTTTCGGCGGCGGCGTCTGCAGCAGTTGGGTGATGATCGAGATCAGGAACGCGGCGGTCTTGCCGGTGCCGGTCTGCGCGCGACCGATGGCGTCTTTGCCGGCGAGGGTGAAACCCAGCACCTGCGCCTGGATCGGCGTGCAGTACGGAAAGCCCAGGTCCTGGATGGCGTGCATCAGTTCCGGGGCAAGCTTGAAATCATGGAAGCGGGTTTTGCCTTCCTGTGGCTCGACGACGAAGTCTTCGAGTTTCCATGGAATGACCGGTGCCTTGGGCTTCGGTTCGCGGCGTGGTCTGGCCGGTTTCGGCGCTTCGTCTTGGGTGGGTTCAGCGGCGATGGGAGCGGCCGGTTCCGGTTTTGGCGGCTGTTTCGGTGTCGCTACGGGAGCGGGGCGGTCGGCCTGCGGGGCATCGGTGCGATGACCGGGGGCGTGCGACGGCGCACTGGGAACTGGCGCGAGCTGCTCAGCCTCGCTTTTACCGAACATCTTCTTGAGTGCTTTGAGCACGGTCATCTCATCAGTTGGTTAAGGAATGTACGCCGGCCAGTGTAATGCAAGAATCGGGCGCGGCGTAGTAGGAGGGATCAATGGGCGGACATTGCTCGCAAATCAGCGCAGGCGTTCGCTCAGCCAGACGCCGACGTCGCGAATCTCTTCAGGTAACACTTCGTGCTCCATTGGGTATTCCTGCCATGTCACGGTGACACCATGCTTCACCAAATGCTCATAGGCAGTACGCCCCATCGAGTTCTGCACCACGCCATCGAACTGCCCGTGCAGACACAGCACCGGAATACGCTGCTGACTGGCGGATAACTCCAGTTCGTCGCTGAATGTCGGTGCGTACGTCGACAACGCCAGCACCCCGCCCAGCGGTCCCTGCCATTTAAGGAACGCGGTATGCAATACCACCGCGCCGCCCTGGGAAAATCCTGCGAGGAAAATCCGCGAGGCGTCTATTCCGCTGGCGCGCTCGTTTTCGATCAGCTCGATGATGCGCTCTGCCGACGCCTCCAGCTCATCGTGATCGATCGCCCGGGCCGGGCTCATGGCCTTGATGTCATACCAGCTGGGCATGGCATATCCGCCATTTATCGTCACTGGACGGGTCGGTGCCTGCGGCAGCACAAAACGCGTGCTCAGCAAACTTTCCTGCAACGCTTCGGCCACCGGCAGGAAGTCGTAGCGGTCGGCGCCGAGGCCGTGCAGCCAGATCACGCAGGCATCCGCGGGCTTAACAGGCTGAAGAATCAAGGGCTCGGTCATGTCTGCTCCAAAAATGTGCGGGCGCTCTCATTGAGTGCGTGATGGAAGTGCGCGCCCGGTTGATCCGTTAACAAGATGTCGCAAGGTTACAAGTTTAGCTATTGACGTGCCGCGCAATGACTTCGGCAAGCGGTGTGGTACGGCGTTTGCTATGGAGGTTTCCGTACGAAGCGTCCTACGCGTGGCGGTAACACTATCAGTCTACGTCGCGCGATGGGACAGCAACGAATCCGGTGATGGATGTTCGCCAATGGCCGCTACGGGCTTAGCGAATGTGAAAGGGCTACAGCCCGTTCGGCCGATTGGTGAGAAGTGAGTGATCCATGATGTGGATTTTCTCCTACTAGACTCATAGCGAAGGTCTTACGTCGGTTGACCCCAAAAAAAGCCAACACGGGTCAACAACGCCTCAAAAGGGTGCGACAGGGCTCAAGCTCCGACACAACAAGAGCAAAACTGGAGGTTTGAATGAAGATGTTGAAATCCACTCTGGCGGTCGTGACTGCTGCAGCAGTACTCGGCGTCAGCGGGTTCGCTCAGGCGGGTGCAACCCTGGATGCGGTACAGAAAAAAGGTTTCGTGCAGTGTGGCGTGAGCGACGGTCTGCCGGGCTTCTCGGTACCGGATGCGACCGGCAAGATCCTCGGCATCGACGCCGACGTCTGCCGCGCTGTGGCCGCAGCCGTTTTCGGCGACGCCAACAAGGTCAAGTTCAGCCAGTTGAACGCCAAGGAGCGTTTCACCGCGCTGCAATCGGGCGAGATCGACATCCTGTCGCGCAACACCACCATGACCAGTTCCCGTGACGCGGGCATGGGCCTGAAATTCCCGGGCTTCATCACCTACTACGACGGCATCGGCTTCCTGGTGAACAACAAGCTGGGCGTGAAAAGTGCCAAAGAGCTCGACGGCGCGACCATCTGCATCCAGGCCGGTACCACCACCGAGCTGAACGTTTCCGACTACTTCCGTGGCAACGGTCTGAAATACACCCCGATCACCTTCGACACCTCCGATGAAAGCGCCAAGTCGCTGGAATCCGGTCGTTGCGACGTGCTGACCTCCGACAAGTCCCAGCTGTTCGCCCAGCGCAGCAAGCTGGCTTCGCCGAAGGACTACGTAGTTCTGCCGGAAACCATTTCCAAGGAACCACTGGGCCCGGTCGTGCGTAACGGCGACGACGAGTGGCTGGCGATCGTGCGTTGGGTCGGCTACGCGCTGCTCAATGCCGAAGAGGCCGGCATCACTTCGAAGAACGTCGAAGCTGAAGCCAAGTCCACCAAGAACCCGGACGTGGCCCGTATGCTCGGTGCAGACGGCGAGTACGGCAAAGACCTGAAACTGCCGAAAGACTGGGTTGTGCAGATCGTCAAGCAGGTCGGCAACTACGGCGAAATCTTCGAGAAAAACCTCGGCAAGAGCACTCCGCTGGAAATCGACCGTGGCCTGAACGCCCTGTGGAACAACGGCGGCATTCAGTACGCACCACCAGTGCGCTAATGGTTCTATCGCCCGGCGGGCCAACCGCCGGGTGATGTTCTTGTTCCATTTCTCTCGGGGCACTTCATGCAAAATTCTATCGGCGCACCAAAGCAGAGGCTCAGCCTCAGCGATCCACGAGTGCGTGCGTGGCTATTCCAGATCATCACTGTTGTGGCGGTGGTCTCGCTTGGCTGGTACCTGTTCGACAATACGCAAACCAACCTTCAGCACCGGGGCATCACCTCCGGTTTCAGCTTTCTGGAGCGCAGTGCCGGGTTCGGCATCGCTCAACACCTGATCGACTACACCGAAGCGGACAGCTACGCGCGAGTGTTCGTCATCGGCCTGCTCAATACTCTTCTGGTGACCTTTATCGGCGTGATCCTGGCGACGATTCTCGGTTTCATCGTTGGTGTAGCGCGGCTGTCACAGAACTGGATCATCGCCAAACTGGCGACAGTGTATGTGGAAGTGTTCCGCAACATTCCGCCGCTGCTGCAGATCCTGTTCTGGTACTTCGCGGTGTTCCTGACCATGCCGGGGCCGCGCAACAGCCACAACTTCGGCGACACCTTCTTCGTCAGCAGCCGTGGCCTGAACATGCCGGCCGCACTCGCCGCTGATGGCTTCTGGGCCTTCGTGGTCAGCATCGTCCTGGCCATTGTCGGCATCGTGCTGATGTGCCGCTGGGCCAACAAGCGCTTCGAAGAAACCGGCGTACCGTTCCACAAGTTCTGGACTGGCCTGGCGATTGCGCTGGTGATCCCGACCCTGTGCGCGTTGATCTTCGGCGCTCCGCTGCACTGGGAAATGCCTGAGCTCAAGGGCTTCAACTTTGTCGGCGGCTGGGTGTTGATCCCGGAACTGCTGGCGTTGACCCTCGCACTCACCGTGTACACCGCAGCGTTCATCGCCGAAATCGTGCGTTCCGGGATCAAGTCGGTCAGCCACGGCCAGACCGAAGCGGCGCGTTCCCTCGGCCTGCGCAACGGCCCGACCCTGCGCAAGGTGATCATCCCGCAAGCCCTGCGCGTGATCATTCCGCCGCTGACCAGCCAATACCTGAACCTTGCGAAGAACTCCTCGCTGGCCGCCGGTATCGGTTACCCGGAAATGGTTTCGCTGTTCGCCGGCACCGTGCTCAACCAGACCGGGCAGGCCATCGAAGTGATTGCCATCACCATGAGCGTGTACCTGGCGATCAGTATCAGCATTTCCCTGCTGATGAACTGGTACAACAAGCGCATTGCGCTGATCGAGCGGTAAGGAAAAGCGCATGAGTACTCATACTTTCAAACCCGACATGCCTCCACCGAACAGCAGTATCGGCGTGGTGGCGTGGATGCGCGCAAACATGTTCTCCAGCTGGCTCAACACCCTGCTGACGCTGTTTGCGTTCTACCTGATCTACCTGGTCGTGCCACCGATCCTCAGCTGGGCGATCGTCGACGCCAACTGGGTCGGCACCACCCGCGCCGACTGCACCAAGGAAGGCGCCTGCTGGGTGTTCATTCAGCAGCGTTTCGGCCAGTTCATGTACGGTTACTACCCGACCGAACTGCGCTGGCGCGTCGACCTGACCGTGTGGCTGGCGGTCATTGGCGCAGCACCGCTGTTCATCTCGCGCATGCCGCGTAAAGCGGTCTATGGCCTGAGTTTCCTGGTGCTGTACCCGATCATCGCTTTCACTCTGCTGCATGGCGGTTTCGGAATGACCACCGTGCCGACCAGCCAGTGGGGCGGCCTGATGCTGACCCTGGTGATTGCCACCGTCGGCATCGCCGGAGCATTGCCGCTGGGCATTGTGCTGGCGCTGGGTCGACGCTCTAACATGCCGGCGATTCGGGTGGTCTGCGTGACCTTCATCGAATTCTGGCGCGGCGTGCCGTTGATCACGGTGTTGTTCATGTCCTCGGTGATGCTGCCGCTGTTCCTGCCCGAAGGCATGAACTTCGACAAGCTGCTGCGGGCGCTGATCGGCGTGATCCTGTTCCAGTCGGCCTACGTCGCCGAAGTGGTGCGCGGTGGTCTGCAGGCGATTCCCAAAGGGCAGTACGAAGCGGCGGCAGCGATGGGCCTCGGTTACTGGCGTTCGATGGGTCTGGTGATTCTGCCGCAAGCCCTGAAGCTGGTGATCCCGGGCATCGTCAACACGTTCATTGCGCTGTTCAAGGACACCAGCCTGGTGATCATCATCGGTCTGTTTGACCTGCTCAACAGCGTCAAGCAAGCCGCCGCCGACCCGAAATGGCTGGGCATGGCCACCGAAGGCTACGTGTTCGCCGCCCTGGTGTTCTGGATTTTCTGTTTTGGTATGTCGCGCTATTCCATGCATCTGGAACGCAAGCTCGACACTGGCCACAAGCGTTAGGAGTTCTCTGTAAATGAGCGAAGCAATCAAAAAGCCTGTGGGTCCGGAAGGCATCATCCAGATGCAGGGCGTGAACAAGTGGTACGGCCAGTTTCACGTACTCAAGGACATCAACCTCAACGTCAAACAGGGCGAGCGCATCGTCCTGTGCGGCCCGTCGGGTTCCGGTAAGTCGACCACGATTCGTTGCCTGAATCGTCTGGAAGAACACCAGCAGGGGCGCATCGTTGTCGATGGCGTGGAACTGACCAACGACCTCAAGCAGATCGAAGCGATCCGTCGCGAAGTCGGCATGGTGTTCCAGCACTTCAACCTGTTCCCGCACCTGACCATCCTGCAGAACTGCACCCTGGCGCCGATGTGGGTGCGCAAAATGCCCAAGCGCAAGGCCGAAGAAATTGCCATGCATTACCTGGAACGCGTACGCATTCCGGAGCAGGCGCACAAGTACCCGGGGCAACTGTCCGGTGGTCAGCAACAGCGAGTGGCGATCGCCCGCGCCCTGTGCATGAAGCCGAAAATCATGCTGTTCGACGAACCGACTTCGGCACTCGATCCGGAGATGGTGAAGGAAGTGCTCGACACCATGATCGGTCTGGCCGAAGACGGCATGACCATGCTCTGCGTGACCCACGAAATGGGCTTTGCCCGCACCGTGGCCAACCGCGTGATCTTCATGGACAAGGGCGAAATCGTTGAGCAGGCCGCGCCGAATGACTTCTTCGACAATCCGCAGAATGATCGGACCAAGTTGTTCTTGAGTCAGATTTTGCATTGATGGTGGATGAGTAAAAAACAACCCGGCCATGTGCCGGGTTGTTTTTTTCGGGGTCAGGAAACCGAAAGGGATTCATGTTCTTTGTGGACGATGTGCTCGAAACCTCTCAAATCTGCACCTTCGCCGAAAGTCTTCACATCGGTAAGCAAGTACGGGTAGCGCTCTAATAAGCGCATTAACAGTATCAGCGCCTTGGGCGGCAATACCTCGCCCCGCTCATAGCGAGAAAATGCGTTATGCCCCCCTCCAGACAATAGTTGCACCGTATCTTTTTGCGTAAGGTGCAATTTGCGACGAATCTTTTTCATCTCGTTGCCAATCATTTTTCTGCTGGCGATAACGAGCTCATCGCATGCGTCCGAGTAGCGCTGCCCGCACACTTCATCGAGTTCGATTTCTCCGCACTTCTGGCACTCCCAGCCCGAAAGATCGTCAACGCGGCGCTCCATGCCTTTGACGCTCAACGTTTCGCCTCGACCTTCGAAATGCACCATGCCTTCAGAGGCGCCGCAACTGAGACACTGTTGCGTATTCATGAATTGTTCTCCTTGAAGGAGATCACCGGCGGGCGTCAGTCGTAGTGATAGGACACCTTTATGTAAATCTCCAGACCATGTGAATTGATGTGATAGACGTCCTGCCAGATACGGTGGTTGTCATAGGTCGTCATCGACTTGTAGAGCATGTTGCGCTGCAGCATGAAGACGACTTCCTGCATGTCTGCAAGTGTCAGCTCCATATCGGAACCGGTTCTCCTCGCTGAGTGTGTGAATGCCCTCCAGCCTAATCTCCTGACATCCGCCTTGATCACCGCCAAGTCGTAATGGGTGTGTTCTTTTCCATAAGAAGCCAAAACCCTGTCCCTGAAATTACCCTTAAAGGGTAATTTTGACCAATCGAAAATGCCGCTCCATGTGTCTCCGATTGACCCTAGGTGGTTGCCGTCCTACATGGGTCTGACTAACATGTCGGAAAATTCATCCTATGATTGGATGAAAGGGTGAGGCACATGTCAAACATTTCCCCTTTGATCAAGCGATCCCTGGTCGATCAGGCTTTGGATCAACTGCGTCAACGCATCAACAGCGGTGCGTGGCAGGTCGGCGAGCGTCTGCCGACCGAGCCTGAGCTGTGCGCCGAGCTGGGCATCAGCCGCAATACCGTGCGTGAGGCGATGCGTGTTCTGGCGTTCTCGGGGTTGATCGAGATTCGTCAGGGCGACGGCAGTTATCTTCGTGCGCTGGTCGACCCGCTCGACACACTTAAAGCGCTATCGCGTTGTTCGCTGGAGCAGGCCCGGGAGACCCGGCACATCCTTGAAGTCGAGGCCATCGGCCTGGCCGCGTTGCGCCGAACCGATGAGGATCTGGCGGCGCTGCGTGAAGCGCTCGGCACCAGCGGCAGCCATTACCACGGCGATCTCGACACCTATATCGCCTGCGATCTGGTGTTCCATCGCCGACTGGTCGACGCCGCGCACAACCCGACCCTCAGCGAGTTGTATCGCTACTTCTCCAGCATCGTCGGCGCGCAATTGCGCCAGACCCTGAATATCTCCCCGCGCCGTCAGGAAGTGTTCGATCTGCACATCGACTTGCTCGATGCGGTCGAGCAACGCGACCCGGAACGGGCCAAAGCCTTGTCGAGGCAGTTGATCAATGAACCTTGAAACCGAGAAATCCATGCCCCGCAGTGAGTTATCCACAGCGTCGAAACGCACCCCCGAACTTGAAGAGCTGCTGATCGATGCCGAGGCTGATGACGAGCAGGTGCAGCAAAGCCATCCGTTGGTGAAACGTCCATGGTTGCTGCTGCTCGGGCTGATTCTGGTGGCGCTGAACCTGCGCCCGGCGTTGTCGAGCATGGCGCCATTGCTTAGCGAGGTCTCCAGGAGCCTCGGGCTGTCTGCGGCGCAGGCGGGATTGCTGACCACGTTGCCGGTGCTGTGCCTGGGCTTGTTCGCACCGCTGGCGCCGATTCTGGCGCGGCGGTTTGGTGCTGAGCGCGTGGTGCTGGGGATTCTGCTGACACTGGCCGGCGGCATCATCCTGCGCAGCAATTTCGGCGAGATCGGGCTGTTCGCCGGCAGCGTCCTTGGCGGCGCCAGCATCGGCATCGTCGGCGTGCTGCTGCCGGGCATCGTCAAGCGCGACTTCGCCAAACACGCCGGGACCATGACCGGCGTCTACACCATGGCGCTGTGCCTGGGCGCGGCGATGGCGGCGGGTTCGACTGTGCCGCTGAGTGAACACTTCGGCAACAGCTGGGCGATGGGCCTCGGCTTTTGGGTGATTCCGGCATTGGTGGCGGCGGTTTTCTGGCTGCCACAAGTCGGCTCCAAACATGGCGCACACAACGTCGCCTATCGCGTGCGCGGGTTGCTGCGTGATCCGCTGGCCTGGCAGGTGACCTTGTACATGGGCCTGCAATCGTCGCTGGCCTACATCGTGTTTGGCTGGTTGCCGTCGATCCTCATCGGGCGCGGGCTGACACCGACTCAGGCCGGATTGGTGCTGTCCGGTTCGGTGATCATTCAGCTGGCCAGTTCGCTGGCCGCGCCGTGGCTGGCGACCCGGGGCAAGGATCAGCGCCTGGCGATCGTCGTGGTCATGGCGCTGACCCTGGCCGGCCTGTTCGGCTGCCTGTACGCACCGATCGAAGGTCTGTGGGGCTGGGCGATTCTGCTCGGCCTGGGGCAGGGCGGTACGTTCAGTCTGGCCCTGACCCTGATCGTCCTGCGCTCGCGCGATTCCCATGTCGCGGCGAATCTGTCGAGCATGTCGCAGGGTTTTGGCTACACCCTGGCGTCCATGGGGCCGTTTGCCGTAGGCGTGGTCCATGACTGGACCGGCGGCTGGAATGCGTTGGGCTGGATTTTCGGCATTATCGGCGCCGGTGCGATCATTGCCGGGCTGGGCGCAGGGCGTGCGTTGTATGTGCAGGTGCAAAGCGAAAAGCTCTGAATGCACTGGTTGCAAATGTGGGAGCGAGCCTGCTCGCGAAAGCGGTGTTCGGTCAACAAAGGTGTTGAATGTTGAATTGCCTTCGCGAGCAGGCTCGCTCCCACAAGGGTTTTGCGTATTGCCGATAGTGTTTCTGCGCGCGGCAGATTATGGTGCTGGCAATCTGTATATCTTTCTTTGGAGATTGCCTTGAGCGAAGCCCACAGCGCCCTGATCACTCGCTTCTACCAGGCCTTCCAGCGCCTCGATGCCGAAGCCATGGCCGCCTGCTATACCGATGACGTGGTCTTCAGCGATCCGGCCTTCGGTGAGTTGCGCGGTCGCGATGCCGGCGACATGTGGCGCATGCTGACTACCCGCGCCAAGGATTTTTCCCTGACCTTCGACAACGTCCGCGCCGACGAGCGCACCGGCGGCGCGCATTGGGTGGCGACTTACCTGTTCAGCCAGACCGGCAATGTCGTGGTCAACGATATCCAGGCGCGCTTCGTGTTCCGTGACGGCAAGATCTGCGAGCATCACGATCACTTCGATATGTGGCGCTGGTCGCGGCAGGCGCTGGGTTTCAAAGGTCTGCTGCTGGGCTGGACACCGCTGGTGCGCAACGCCGTACGTGCCCAGGCGCGCAAGGGACTGAAGGCATTTCAGGCCGGGCGCTGATAAGATCGCCGCCTGTTTTCCTACACGTTCAGATCCCGAAGTGACCAGTCTTAGCGAACAATCCGTCGACGCTGCCGAACCAGCGAGCAAATCCTGGTTCGTCTACCTCGTGCGTGCCGCCAATGGCTCGTTGTATTGCGGAATCAGCGACGACCCCGTACGCCGTTTCGCCAAGCACCAGAGCGGCAAGGGCGCGCGGTTCTTTCTTTCCAGCCCGGCGATGGCGCTGGTCTACACCGAACTGTGCCGCGACAAAAGCGATGCTCTGCGCCAGGAACGGCTGATCAAGAAGCTGCGCAAAAGCGCCAAGGAATGCCTCGTCGCGTCTTATCAATCTGACTGATTGGTTCCCATCAGGCAGATCTGTAGGCTGCTAATCCAATGCACGCTAAGCTGCGGGCTCACTATCTGAGCGGCGGAGCCGAGCATGTCTGAGTTGATTCTGCACCATTACCCGACCTCTCCATTCGCCGAGAAGGCCCGCCTGCTGCTGGGTTTCAAAGGCCTGTCCTGGCGTTCGGTGCATATTTCCCCGGTGATGCCAAAGCCGGATCTGACCGCGTTGACCGGTGGCTACCGCAAGACTCCAGTGTTGCAGATCGGTGCTGACATCTATTGCGACACCGCACTGATCGCTCGACGCCTGGAACAGGAAAAAGCCCTGCCGGCGTTCTTCCCCGAGGGCCAGGAAATGACCAGCGCCAGTTTTGCCGCGTGGGCCGATTCGGTGGTGTTCCAGCACGCCGTGAGCCTAGTGTTCCAGCCGGAATCGGTGGCGGTGCGTTTCGGCAAATTGCCGCCGGAAGCGATCAAGGCCTTCCTGGCCGACCGCGCCGGTTTGTTCAGCGGTGGCAGCGCCACGCGTCTGTCCGCCGAGCAGGCCAAGCATCAGTGGCCGACGATCATGGCGCGGCTGGAGCAACAGTTGCAGCGCGAACAGGGTGACTTCCTCTTTGGCGAACCGTCGATTGCCGACTTCGCGTTGGCGCATCCGCTGTGGTTCCTCAAGGCGACCCACGTCACGGCGCCGCTGGTGGATGAATATCCGGCGGTCGCGGCGTGGCTGGGTCGGGTGCTGGGGTTCGGCCATGGCGCAGCGAGCGAGATGTCTTCCGCCGAGGCATTGGAGGTCGCGCATAACGCGACGCCAGCGGCATTGCCGGATGAGCGGTTCGTCGATCCGAACGGCTTCAAGGCCGGCCAGCAAGTGGCAATTGCCGCTATCGATTACGGCGTTGATCCGGTGGTGGGCGAGCTGCTGTTTGCTGGCAGTGAAGAGCTGATCATTCGCCGTGAAGACGAACGTGGCGGCGTGGTGCATGTGCACTTTCCGCGTTTTGGGTTCCGTATCGAAGCGCGCTGATTTATCCAGTCAGCTGCAAAACCTGTGGGAGCGAGCCTGCTCGCGAAGACGATGGATCATTCAACATTATCGTTGGCTGATGCAGCGCTTTCGCGAGCAGGCTCGCTCCCACAGTGGACTATTTCAGGGCAGCGAGGATTTCGTCTGGATCAAATCCGCGAATCAACGTGCCGTTCACATCGATCAGCGGAATCCCGCGCCCACCCAGTGCCTCATACGCCTGGCGCGCATCGGCATCCTTCTCGATGTCGAACTCCTTGAACGGTATGCCCTTGCTGTCGAGAAAGCGTTTGGTCTGTTTGCAGTAACCGCACCAGTCGGTGGCATAGAGCACGACGTTGGCTTGCGCCCGGGTCTGCGGCGAGACCATTTGCGCGGGATTGAACACCCGCTCGATCTTGCCCCAGTTCTGATAGACCACGACCACCAGCAATACCAGGGCGACTTTTTTCAGCACATTGCCGAGCATCAGTTACGCCGCTTCAACTGATCGGTCAGCGAAGTCGGCAGGCCTTTGATGATCAGGGTGCCGTTCTCTTCGTCGTACTCGATCTTCGAACCCAGCAGGTGCGCTTCGAAGCTGATCGACAGGCCTTCGGCGCGGCCGGTAAAGCGGCGGAATTGGTTGAGGGTACGTTTGTCCGCCGGGATCTCCGGCGACAGGCCATAGTCCTTGTTGCGGATGTGGTCGTAGAAGGCCTTCGGGCGTTCTTCGTCGATCAGCTCTGACAGTTCCTCAAGACCCATCGGTTCGCCGAGCTTGGCCTGGCTGCTGGCGTAGTCGACCAGCGTTTTGGTTTTCTCGCGGGCCGAGTCTTCCGGCAGGTCTTCGCTCTCGACAAAGTCGCTGAAGGCCTTGAGCAGTGTGCGCGTCTCGCCGGGGCCGTCGACGCCTTCCTGGCAGCCGATGAAGTCGCGGAAGTATTCCGAGACCTTCTTGCCATTCTTGCCCTTGATGAACGAGATGTACTGCTTGGACTGCTTGTTGTTCTGCCACTCGGAAACGTTGATCCGCGCTGCCAGATGCAATTGGCCGAGGTCGAGATGGCGCGAAGGCGTCACGTCGAGCTCGTCGGTTACCGCCACGCCTTCGCTGTGGTGCAGCAGGGCGATTGCCAGGTAGTCGGTCATGCCTTGCTGATAGTGGGCAAACAGCACATGGCCACCCACCGACAGGTTGGATTCCTCCATCAGCTTCTGCAGATGCTCGACCGCCACTTTACTGAACGCGGTGAAGTCACGGCCGCCTTCCATGTACTCCTTCAGCCAGCCGCTGAAGGGGAACGCGCCGGATTCCGGATGGAACAGGCCCCAGGCTTTGCCCTGTTTGGCGTTGTAGCTTTCGTTGAGGTCGGCGAGCATGTTTTCGATGGCTGCGGACTCGGCCAGTTCGGAGTCACGGGCATGCAGAACTGCGGGCGTGCCGTCGGGTTTTTTGTCGATCAGGTGGACGATGCAATGACGGATCGGCATGGGCTTCTCGGCTGTTGGAAGGGAGGAGGGCAGGCTCCCCCGAAAAAGCGCTCAGTGTACCCGAATCTCTATCTGAGGCTCTGTGCAGGAGCTACCGAAGCTTGCGATCTTTTGATCTTGTTTTTGAAAAAAACAAAGTCAAAAGATCGCAGCCTTCGGCAGCTCCTACAGGGGGTTGAAGGCTGAAACCGGGGCAAGGGGCCGGCCTTATGCGGTTTTTTACCGATTTAGCGCAATAAAGCTGACCAAATGGGTAGCTAGAGGCGGATATTTCCTTGTCGCTGTGCTAGTTTTGCCCGGTCTTACGCGAAGTCACTGCGTTAAGCGTGCATTCAGCATTTGTCAGGTCGAACCAAACCCTGATTTCGGCATCTATAACCCGACTCGTCGTGGTTATCGCCGAGGGTGCCAGATCCAGAAGATCGGGCTCGATGGCTGACACTGCACTCTGCAATCCATATGAATTTGATAGGGAAGGAACACTACATGGCTCTTACTAAAGACCAACTGATCGCCGACATCGCTGAAGCTATCGACGCGCCGAAAACCACCGCGCGTAACGCTCTGGACCAACTGGGCCAAATCGTTGCCGATCAGCTGGAAAACGGCGGCGAAATCACCTTGCCAGGTATCGGCAAGCTGAAAGTGACCGAGCGTCCTGCCCGCACCGGCCGTAACCCTTCGACTGGCGCTGCCATCGAAATCCCTGCAAAGAAAGTGATCAAGCTGGTTGTGGCCAAAGGCCTGACCGACGCTGTGAACAAGTAAGACGCAGCGATAAAAAAAACCGTGCTTCGGAGTGATCCGGGGCACGGTTTTTTTGTGTCTGTGATTTCTTGATGTCACTAGGGTCTTTGTGGGTGCACGTCCCGTAGGAGCTGCCGAAGGCTGCGATCTTTTGATCTTGTTTTAACCATCAAGATCAAGATCAAAAGATCGCAGCGTGCCGCAGCTCCTACAGGGGCATCTGCGAAGCTATCAGCGCACCCAGCGCTCGCGCCGCCAGATCTGCTGCTCGGACTTGGTCTGGAAGGTCCAGGCGACAAAGCGGCTCTGCTTCTGCCCCTGCGACATCTCCACCACCTGGCTTTCCAGCACGCCGGCCTTCTTCAGTGCCGTCTCGATGGCCGGCAGGTTCGATGCCTTCGATACCAGCGTGCTGAACCACAACACCTTGTGCTGGAAGTTCGCGCTCTCGGCAATCAACTGCGTCACGAAGCGTGCTTCACCGCCTTCACACCACAGCTCTGCCGATTGTCCGCCGAAGTTCAGCACCGGCAGCTTGCGTTTCGGGTCGGCCTTGCCCAAGGCGCGCCACTTGCGCTCGCTGCCCTTGGTCGCCTCTTCCATGGAAGCGTGGAATGGCGGGTTGCACATGGTCAGGTCGAAACGCTCGCCCGGCTCCAGCAAGCCGATGAGGATGTGCTTGCGGTTTTCCTGCTGGCGCAGCTGGATCACCTTGCTCAGATCATTCGATTGCACGATGGCTCGCGCCGCCGCCACGGCTGTCGGGTCGATCTCCGAGCCGAGGAAGTGCCAACGGTATTCGCTATTGCCGATCAGCGGATACACGCAGTTGGCGCCCATACCAATGTCCAGCACATTGACGATCGCGCCGCGCGGCACCTTGCCGTCGTTCATGCTCGCCAGCAGGTCGGCGAGAAAGTGCACATAGTCGGCACGCCCCGGAACCGGAGGGCACAGATAGTCCGCCGGGATATCCCAATGTTGAATACCGTAGAACGCCTTGAGCAGCGCCCGGTTGAACACCCGCACCGCGTCGGGGCTGGCGAAGTCGATGCTTTCCTTGCCGTACGGGTTGGTGATCACGTACTTGGCCAGTTCCGGCGTGGTCTTGATCAGTGCCGGAAAGTCGTAACGACCCTGATGGCGATTGCGCGGATGCAGGCTGGCCTTCTCACGCGGCTCGACGGCTTTGCTCGGGGACGCGGCGTCAGGCTTCTTGCGCGCAGGTTTGGGTGTGCGGGGGGCGGTCATGGGCGTGGTCGATTCGGGTATGGCTGAAAGTGGCGGGCATTGTCCCACATCTGAAGGCAACACCGTTCAAACTGTGGGAGCGAGCCTGCTCGCGAAGGCGGTTGCACATCCGGCAGATTTGTCGGCTGACTCAGCGCTTTCGCGAGCAGGCTCGCTCCCACAGGGGACTCGAGGTTTTGCAGGAATAAAAAAGGGAGGCCACTTGGGCCTCCCTTTTTCAGTGCGATTTGCCGTTACAGACTGGCAATCCGCGCGTGCTGCTCGGCCAGTTTGCCCAGGGCCTGTTCGGCCTCGGCCAGTTTGGCGCGTTCCTTCTCGATGACTTCGGCCGGAGCCTTGTCGACGAAACCTGCGTTGGACAGCTTGCCGCCAACCCGCTGGACTTCGCCCTGCAAACGCAGGATTTCCTTGTCCAGACGCGCCAGTTCGGCGCCTTTGTCGATCAGGCCGGCCATTGGCACCAGCACTTCCATCTCGCCCACCAGTGCGGTAGCGGACAGCGGTGCTTCTTCGCCAGCGGCGAGTACGGTGATCGATTCCAGACGCGCCAGCTTCTTCAGCAGCGCTTCGTTCTCGGTCAGGCGGCGCTGGTCTTCAGCGCTGACGTTCTTCAGGAAGATCGGCAGTGGCTTGCCCGGGCCGATGTTCATCTCGCCACGAATGTTGCGCGTGCCGAGCATCAGTTCCTTGAGCCATTCGATGTCGTTTTCCGCCGCCGGATCGATGCGCTCTTCGTTAGCCACCGGCCAAGGCTGCAGCATGATCGTCTTGCCCTGAATACCGGCCAGCGGCGCGATGCGCTGCCAGATTTCTTCAGTGATGAACGGCATGAACGGGTGCGCCAGGCGCAGCGCCACTTCCAACACGCGCACCAAGGTCCGGCGAGTGCCGCGCTGACGTTCGACCGGCGCGTTCTCGTCCCACAACACAGGTTTGGACAGTTCCAGATACCAGTCGCAGTACTGGTTCCAGATGAATTCGTACAGCGCTTGCGCGGCGAGGTCGAAACGGAACTGATCCAGTTGACGGGTCACTTCGGCTTCGGTGCGTTGCAGTTGCGAGATGATCCAGCGATCGGCCAGCGACAGCTCGTAGGCTTCGCCGTTCTGGCCGCAGTCTTCGCCCTTGTCCAGAACGTAACGCGCGGCGTTCCAGATCTTGTTGCAGAAGTTGCGATAGCCTTCGACGCGGCCCATGTCGAACTTGATGTCGCGTCCGGTCGAGGCCAGCGAGCAGAAGGTGAAGCGCAGGGCGTCGGTGCCATAGCTTTCGATGCCATTGGCGAATTCTTCGCGGGTGGCTTTCTCGATCTTCTTCGCCAGTTTCGGTTGCATCAGGCCCGAGGTGCGCTTCTGCACCAGGGTTTCGAGGTCGATGCCGTCGATGATGTCCAGCGGGTCAAGGACGTTGCCCTTGGACTTGGACATCTTCTGGCCCTGGCCGTCGCGTACCAGACCGTGTACGTAGACAGTCTTGAACGGAACCTGCGGCGTGCCGTCTTCGTTCTTCATCAGGTGCATGGTCATCATGATCATCCGGGCAACCCAGAAGAAAATGATGTCGAAACCGGTGACCAGCACGTCGGTGGAGTGGAATTTCTTCAGGAACTCGGTCTGCTCAGGCCAGCCCAGAGTAGAGAACGTCCATAGGCCGGAGCTGAACCAGGTGTCGAGTACGTCGTTGTCCTGTTGCAGCGCAACGTCCGGGCCGAGGTTGTGCTTGGCGCGCACTTCGGCTTCGTCGCGACCCACGTAGACCTTGCCCGACTCGTCGTACCAGGCCGGAATCCGGTGGCCCCACCACAGCTGACGGCTGATGCACCAGTCCTGGATGTCGCGCATCCACGAGAAGTACATGTTTTCGTACTGCTTGGGCACGAACTGGATGCGACCGTCTTCAACGGCAGCAATCGCCGGCTCGGCCAGAGGCTTGGTCGATACGTACCACTGGTCGGTCAGCCACGGCTCGATGACCGTGCCGGAGCGATCGCCTTTCGGCGTTTTCAGGTTGTGATCGTTGACGCTCACCAGCAGGCCGGCGGCGTCGAAAGCGGCAACGATCTGCTTGCGCGCTTCGAAACGTTCCAGACCGGCGAACTCGGCCGGAATCTTGCCGTCGATGCTCTCGTTCAGCGTGCCGTCGAGGTTGAACACCTGGGCGGCAGGCAGCACGTTGGCGTTCTTGTCGAAGATGTTCAGCAGGGGCAGGTTGTGGCGCTTGCCGACTTCGTAGTCGTTGAAATCGTGGGCCGGGGTGATTTTCACGCAGCCGGTGCCGAATTCAGGGTCGCAATAATCGTCGGCGATGATCGGGATGCGCCGGCCAACCAATGGCAGCTCGACAAATTTACCGATCAGGGCCTTGTAGCGCTCGTCGTTCGGGTTAACCGCGACGGCGGAGTCGCCGAGCATGGTTTCCGGACGAGTGGTGGCGACGATCAGGAAGTCATTGCCCTCGGCGGTTTTAACGCCATCGGCCAATGGATATTTCAGGTTCCACAGAAAGCCTTTCTCTTCGTGGTTTTCCACTTCGAGGTCGGAAATCGCTGTGTGCAGTTTGGTGTCCCAGTTGACCAGACGCTTGCCGCGGTAGATCAGGCCGTCTTCATGCAGGCGCACGAAGGCTTCCTTGACCGCTTCCGAGAGGCCGTCGTCCATGGTGAAGCGCTCGCGGCTCCAGTCGACGGACGAGCCGAGGCGGCGGATCTGCCGGCTGATGTTGCCGCCGGACTGATCTTTCCACTCCCAGACTTTCTCAAGAAATTTTTCCCGGCCCAGATCGTGACGATTCTGGCCCTGGGCTTCGAGTTGGCGCTCCACCAGCATCTGTGTGGCGATACCGGCGTGGTCGGTGCCCGGCTGCCACAGGGTGTCGCGACCCTGCATGCGGCGGAAACGGATCAACGCGTCCATGATCGCGTTGTTGAAGCCGTGACCCATGTGCAGGCTGCCGGTGACGTTCGGCGGCGGGATCATGATGGTGTAGGACTCGCCCGCGCCTTGCGGGGCGAAGTAGTTCTCGGACTCCCAGGTCTTGTACCAGGAAGTTTCAATGGCGTGCGGCTGGTAGGTCTTATCCATGCGCGGCGGGACCCTATTGGCATTTATTCAGGAAAAGCCGGGAAGTATAGCCGTGGGGACAGCCACAAGCCACAAGCTGCAAGCTTCAAGAGGAGCGCGGCGGATTTGCTTTGGCTTTGGCTTGCAGCTTAAAGCTTGCCGCTTGCAGCTGCAGCGAGCAGCCGTTCCATCCGCGCATCGAGGCGACGTTTGATTTCGGTTTCGATGTGCGGAGCGAAGTCGTCGATCACGTCTTGCATGATCAATTGCGCGGCGGCGCGCAGCTCGCTGTCCAGGTGGAGAAGTGCGTCCGGGCCTTTATCGACCGGTGCGGCAGCCGGGGCAGCCGGCGGCGCTGGTGGCGGCTCGACGGCCGCCGGCTGGTTGCCGACGGAGTCGAACAGCATTGGAATCTGTTCCTGTTCGCTGTCATCGACCGTATCGGTCAACAGCGGCGGTTGCAGGTTGTCATCGCCGAGCAACTGGCGGATCGATTCGAGATCGTCCAGCAGGTGTGCGGACTTCTGTTGCGGTTTCGGAGTGTCCATTGGAGTGCTCAGAGTCGCTGTAAACGGTGGTCTTGCAGAGAATAGCCCTGTTCGCGGTAGAAGCGGAAACTCTCCCGCGCCGCTGCTCGGATGGCCGGATCTTCCACCACCACCTCCGCCACTCGAGCGAACTTGCTGGCGAAGGCCGGGACTTTCAGGTCGAGATTGACCAGCAGATCCTGATGTTCACCGCAGTCTTGCCCGAGTCCTAGCACGATCAAACCGTCCGGTTCGCTGTCGGCCGGGCCGTGGGGCACGAAGCTTTCACCCTTGAATGCCCACAGACGCGCATCGAGATCGTCACGCTGAGCCGAATCGCTGCAATGCAGGTAGATGCGGTGGCCCATGCGCCAGGCTTTCTCGGTGAGCTTGCAGACGAAATCCAGGCGCGCTGATGGATCGGCGCTGGGCAGGATATAGAAGTCGACTTTGGTCATTGCGGTTCCAGAGCGGCAAGTGGCGTCACCCGAGGGTGACGCCACCTTTCAGCGGTTTCAGGCCTTGGCGCGATCCAGCAGGTACTGGGTCAGGAGGGGGACCGGACGGCCAGTGGCGCCCTTGTCCTTGCCGCCGCTGGTCCAAGCGGTGCCGGCAATGTCCAGATGCGCCCAGTTGAGGTTCTTGGTGAAGCGCGACAGGAAGCAGGCGGCAGTAATGGTGCCGGCCTTCGGCCCGCCAATGTTGGCGATGTCGGCGAACGGGCTGTCCAGTTGCTCTTGATACTCATCGAACAGCGGCAGTTGCCAGGCGCGGTCGTCGGCAGCCTTGCCGGCGCTGAGCAACTGGTCGATCAGTTCGTCGTTGTTGCCCAGCAGGCCGGACGTGTGTGCGCCCAGGGCAACTACGCAAGCACCGGTCAGGGTGGCGATGTCGATCACCGCTTGTGGCTTGAAGCGCTCGGCGTAGGTCAGCGCATCGCACAGCACCAGACGGCCTTCAGCGTCGGTGTTGAGGATTTCCACAGTCTGGCCGCTCATGGTGGTAACGATGTCGCCCGGACGCGATGCGTTGCCGCTCGGCATGTTCTCGGCGCAGGCAAGGATGCACACCAGATTGATCGGCAGTTTCAGCTCAAGCACGGCGCGCAGCGTACCGAAAACAGAAGCAGCGCCGCCCATGTCGTACTTCATCTCGTCCATGCCGGCGCCCGGCTTCAGGCTGATGCCGCCGGTATCGAAGGTGATGCCCTTGCCGACCAGTGCGAACGGCTTCTCGGATTTTTTGCCACCGCTGTATTGCATGACGATCAGGCGCGGCGGCTGGGCGCTGCCCTGGCCCACGGCGTAGAACGAGCCCATGCCGAGGGATTTGATCTTCTTCTCGTCGAGCACTTCGACTTTCAGATCCTTGAACTCTTTGCCCAGGTTCTTCGCCTGTTCGCCCATGAAGGTCGGGTGGCAGATGTTCGGTGGCAGGTTGCCCAGATCGCGGGTGAAGGCCATGCCGTTGGCGATAGCAGTGGCGTGATTCACGGCGCGCTGCACTTCGGCTTGCGCAGCCTTGATGGTCAGCAGAGTGATTTTCTTCAGGGCGCGCGGTTCGGCTTTCTGGCTCTTGAACTGGTCGAAGGTGTAGCCGCCGTCGACCAGGGTTTCTGCCAGCAGACGGGTTTTGCCGTAGCTGTCGCGACCTTTGACGATGACTTCATCCAGCGCCAGCACGGCATCGCCGCCGCCCAGGCCTTTGAGGGTGTTGAGGATGCCGGCAACGATTTTGCGGAACGGACGGTCGCCCAGCTCCTCGTCCTTGCCCACGCCGACCAGCAACACGCGCTCGGCTTTCAGGTTCGGCAGGCTGTGCAGCAGCAGGCTCTGACCGACCTTGCCGGCCAGGTCGCCACGCTTGAGTACGGCGCTGATTGCGCCGCCGCTCGACTCGTCGACCAGTCTGGCGGCGACACCGAGTTTGCGGCCTTCGCCGACGGCAACCACCAGGGTGGCGGTTTTCAACGTTTCTGGGCTAACGCTTTTTACAACCAGTTCCATGTCCGGATCCCTGAATGAATGGTCAACACGCAGGCGTTCGACGCTGTGCGCAGTCGCCTGCTTATAGATAGAAGAGGCGCAGGCCAAAGCCTGCGACAAGGGCCGCAGTTTGAACCTCGCTCCCCGCGCCTGACAACCCTCAGCAAGGGATTACAGCGATGGATGAGTGTGCGCAGTGACAGGCGCACCCAATCACAGGATAATGCCGCATCTTTTTTCGACCGCTCTGCATGGCGGGCCGGTCGATGTGTTTGCTTGTTTGGCCGCCTTAGCCTGACAACCCTGGAGTGTCTGGTTTGATCGTCTTCCGTTATCTGTCCCGCGAAGTCCTGTTGACCCTCAGCGCCGTAAGTGCCGTGCTGCTGGTCATCATCATGAGCGGTCGCTTCATCAAATACCTGGCGCAGGCTGCGGCCGGTCAGCTCGATCCGGGCTCGCTGTTCCTGATCATGGGCTTTCGTCTGCCGGGTTTCCTGCAACTGATTCTGCCGCTGGGCCTGTTCCTCGGGATCCTGCTGGCCTACGGTCGCCTGTATCTCGAAAGCGAAATGACCGTGCTCTCGGCCACCGGCATGAGCCAGCAGAAGCTGTTTCGCATGACCCTGTTTCCTGCAACGCTGGTGGCACTGGTGGTGGCGTGGCTGAGCCTCGGCCTGGCTCCGCAGGGCGCCAACCAGTTTCAGCTGCTGCTGAACAAGCAGGACGCGCTGACCGAGTTCGATACCCTTGAACCTGGCCGCTTCCAGGCCTTGCGTGACGGTACGCGGGTGACCTACACCGAAACCCTGAGCGACGATCGCGTCAATCTCGGCAGCGTGTTCATCTCGCAGAAGAACCTCGGCGCCGATAAAAAGGACCGCGGGATTTCCGTGCTGGTGGCCGAGTCGGGCCGTCAGGAAATCCGCCCCGACGGCAATCGCTACCTGATCCTCGACAACGGTTTTCGCTATGACGGCAGCCCGGGGCAGGCCGATTACCGCGCCATTCATTACGAAACCTACGGTGTGCTGCTGCCCAAGCCGGATGTCAGCGAAGAAGTCACCGATCGTGACGCAATGCCGACCTCGTCCCTGTGGGGCAGTGATGACATCCGTTCGAAAACCGAACTGCAATGGCGCATGTCCCTGCCACTGCTGGTGTTCATCGTGACCCTGATGGCGGTGCCGCTGTCGCGGGTGAATCCGCGTCAGGGGCGTTTCCTCAAGCTGCTGCCGGCGATTCTTCTTTATATGGCTTACCTGACCATCCTGATTGCCGCTCGCGGCGCCCTTGAAAAAGGCAAGATCCCGCCGGCCCTCGGTCTGTGGTGGGTACACGCGATCTTCCTGGTGATCGGCCTCGGCCTGCTTTATTGGGAGCCGCTGCGCCTGAAGCTGGCCAGCCGTCGCAGCGCCGCGCTGGAGGTGGCCCGTGGTTAAACTCGACCGCTACATCGGCAGCAGCGTATTCATGGCGATCATCGCCGTGCTGGCGATCATCCTCGGCCTGGCAACGCTTTTCGCCTTCATTGATGAAATGGGCGACGTCAGCGACACCTATACACTGGTCGATGTCCTCAGTTTCGTATTGCTGACCGCACCGCGCCGACTCTATGAAATGCTGCCGATGGCGGCATTGATCGGCTGCCTGATCGGTCTCGGCAGTCTGGCCAGCAGCAGTGAGCTGACAGTCATGCGCGCTGCTGGCGTGTCGATCGGCCGTATCGTCTGGGCGGTCATGAAGCCGATGCTGGTGCTGATGCTCGCCGGCGTGCTGATTGGCGAATACGTCGCGCCGGCCACCGAAAGCATGGCCCAGGCCAATCGCTCGCTGGCCCAGGGCAGCGGCGATGCGCAAAGCGCCAAGCACGGTATGTGGCATCGTCAGGGTGAGGAATTCATCCACATCAACGCGGTGCAACCGAACGGTCTGTTGTACGGCGTGACGCGCTATCACTTCGACAAAGAACGCCATCTGCTCAGCTCCAGCTTCGCCAAAAAGGCCGAGTTCGACGGCAGCAAGTGGCAGCTCACCGACGTCGCCACCACGCTGTTCCACGAGCGCAGCACTGAGGTCGTCAATGCCCCGAGCGAGGAGTGGGATGTGGCGTTGAGCCCGCAACTGCTCAGCACCGTGGTCATGGCGCCGGAATCGCTGTCGATCAGCGGTCTGTGGGGCTACATCCACTATCTGGCCGAGCAGGGCCTGAGCAATGGCCGTTACTGGCTGGCATTTTGGGTCAAGGTGTTGCAGCCGCTGGTGACCGCCGCGCTGGTGCTGATGGCGATCTCGTTCATCTTCGGCCCGCTGCGTTCGGTGACCCTCGGCCAGCGTGTTTTCACCGGCGTGCTGGTGGGCTTCACCTTCCGCATCGTCCAGGATCTGCTGGGGCCATCGAGTCTGGTGTTCGGTTTCTCGCCGCTGTTTGCGGTACTGGTGCCGGCCGGCGTGTGTGCGCTGGCAGGCGTCTGGCTGCTCAGACGCGCGGGCTGATGAACAAGCTTTCATTGAGCGCTTGAACCCTGAAAACGCCTCGGTCGCCAGACCGGGGCGTTTTTGCATGCGATCCGGGTGACAGGCGAACGTGACGCTTGCGCCGTGTATCAGGTACAATTCCCGGCTATTTTTCGGCGGGCCAAGCCTGCAGCCTTTTTGAGTGTTGATCCGTGAGTGATTTGAGTCATATCCGCAATTTCTCCATCATCGCCCACATTGACCATGGCAAGTCGACGCTGGCTGACCGTTTCATCCAGATGTGCGGCGGCCTGGCCGAGCGTGAAATGGAAGCCCAGGTACTGGATTCCATGGATCTTGAGCGCGAACGCGGGATCACCATCAAGGCCCACAGCGTTACCCTCTATTACAAAGCCCGCGACGGCATCACCTACCAGCTGAACTTCATTGACACCCCGGGCCACGTCGACTTCACCTACGAAGTCAGCCGTTCCCTGGCCGCGTGCGAAGGTGCCTTGCTGGTAGTCGATGCGGGGCAGGGCGTAGAAGCCCAGTCCGTGGCCAACTGCTACACCGCCATTGAGCAGGGCCTGGAGGTCATGCCGGTCCTGAACAAGATCGACCTGCCACAGGCCGAGCCGGATCGCGTCAAGGACGAGATCGAGAAGATCATCGGCATTGACGCTACCGACGCCGTCACCTGCAGCGCCAAGACCGGCCTGGGTGTCGACGAAGTGCTCGAGCGTCTGGTGCACACCATCCCTGCGCCGACCGGCAACATCGAAGATCCGCTGCAAGCGTTGATCATCGACTCCTGGTTCGACAACTACCTGGGCGTTGTTTCCCTGGTACGTGTGCGCCACGGCCGTGTGAAGAAGGGCGACAAGATTCTGGTCAAGTCCACCGGCAAGGTGCACCTGGTCGACAGCGTCGGCGTGTTCAACCCGAAACACACCGCGACCGTCGATCTGAAGGCCGGCGAAGTGGGCTTCATCATCGCCAGCATCAAGGACATTCATGGTGCACCGGTGGGTGACACCCTGACCCTGAGCTCGACGCCGGACGTGCCGGTGCTGCCGGGCTTCAAACGCATCCAGCCACAGGTTTACGCCGGTCTGTTCCCCGTCAGCTCCGACGACTTCGAGGATTTCCGCGAAGCGCTGCAGAAGCTGACCCTGAACGACTCGTCGCTGCAGTACACCCCGGAAAGCTCCGACGCCCTGGGCTTCGGCTTCCGTTGCGGCTTCCTCGGCATGCTGCACATGGAAATCATCCAGGAGCGCCTCGAGCGCGAATACGACCTGGACCTGATCACCACCGCGCCGACGGTAATTTTCGAGCTGGTGTTGAAAACCGGTGAAACGATTTACGTCGACAACCCGTCGAAGCTTCCGGATGTGTCGGCAATCGAGGACATGCGCGAGCCAATCGTGCGCGCCAATATCCTCGTACCGCAGGAACATTTGGGTAACGTCATCACCCTGTGCATCGAGAAACGCGGCGTTCAGGTCGACATGCTGTTCCTCGGCAATCAGGTGCAAGTGACCTACGACCTGCCGATGAACGAAGTGGTCCTGGACTTCTTCGACCGTCTCAAATCCACCAGCCGCGGCTATGCTTCGCTGGACTACCATTTCGATCGGTACCAATCGGCCAATCTGGTGAAACTGGACGTGCTGATCAACGGCGACAAGGTCGATGCCCTGGCATTGATCGTGCACCGTGACAATTCGCACTTCAAAGGTCGCCAGTTGACCGAGAAGATGAAAGAACTGATTCCTCGTCAGATGTTCGACGTGGCGATCCAGGCCGCCATCGGTGGTCAGATCGTGGCGCGGACAACCGTCAAGGCGCTCAGAAAGAACGTATTGGCCAAATGCTACGGCGGTGACGTCAGTCGTAAGAAGAAACTGCTCGAGAAGCAGAAGGCCGGTAAGAAACGCATGAAACAGGTCGGCAACGTGGAAATTCCACAGGAAGCCTTCCTCGCCGTGCTCAGGTTGGAATAATCAGGTCCTATGTCGCTAAATTTCCCGCTGTTGCTGGTCATCGCCGTGTTCGTCTGCGGCCTGTTGGCGTTGCTTGATCTGCTGTTCCTGGCACCGCGTCGGCGTGCTGCCATTGCCTCTTATCAAGGCAGTGTCAGCCAGCCCGAGCCTGTGGTGGTCGAGAAGCTGAACAAAGAGCCGCTGCTGGTCGAATACGGCAAGTCGTTCTTTCCGGTGCTGTTCATCGTGCTGGTGCTGCGTTCGTTCCTGGTGGAGCCGTTCCAGATCCCGTCCGGCTCGATGAAACCGACCCTGGACGTCGGCGACTTCATTCTGGTGAACAAGTTTTCCTACGGCATCCGTCTGCCGGTGATCGACAAGAAGATCATCGAAGTCGGTGACCCGCAGCGCGGCGATGTGATGGTGTTCCGCTACCCGAGCGACCCGAACGTCAACTACATCAAGCGTGTGGTCGGCCTGCCGGGTGACACGGTGCGTTACACCGCCGACAAGCGTCTGTTCGTCAACGGCGAATCGATTGCCGAGAAGATGGTCGGCGCCGAAGCGGGTTCGCTGGGCAGCGCGGAGCTCTATCAGGAAAAACTCGGCGCAGCCGAGCACTTGATCCGCAAGGAAATGAGCCGTTACCGCGCCACTCCGGACCGTTCGTGGACAGTGCCTGCCGGGCACTACTTCATGATGGGCGACAACCGCGACAATTCGAACGACAGCCGCTACTGGGATGATCCGAATATTCCCAAGGACCTGCTGGGCATGGTTCCCGACAAGAATATTGTCGGCAAGGCCTTCGCGGTCTGGATGAGCTGGCCAGAGCCGAAACTCAGCCACCTGCCGAATTTCTCGCGGGTTGGCCTGATCAAGTAATCAAACACGGCGCTGTTGACCACAGCGCCGAATGCATTTCTGGAGCCGGCACAATCGGCTTCGCAATCGCCAGGATTTATTTTTTGAACACAGCGTTAATTGTCCCAGGCCTGCGCCGTACCCCGGCGATGGCAGTGGAAACCAGCCACGAACTCAGCGTGGGTAAACCGTGAGCGTTTCTCTAAGCCGTCTCGAGCGCCAGCTCGGTTACACCTTCAAGGATCAGGAGCTGATGCTGCTGGCCCTCACGCACCGCAGCTTTGCCGGGCGCAACAACGAGCGTCTGGAATTCCTCGGTGATGCCATCCTCAACTTCGTCGCTGGCGAGGCGCTGTTCGATCGCTTCCCGCTGGCCCGCGAAGGCCAGTTGTCGCGTTTGCGCGCACGGCTGGTAAAAGGTGAGACGCTGGCCGTGCTGGCTCGCGGTTTCGACCTCGGCGATTATCTGCGCCTGGGATCGGGTGAACTGAAGAGCGGTGGTTTCCGCCGTGAATCGATTCTCGCCGATGCCCTCGAAGCTCTGATCGGTGCGATCTACCTCGATGCCGGCATGGACGTCGCCCGCGAGCGCGTGCTGGCGTGGTTGGCCGGCGAGTTCGAAGGGCTGACGCTGGTCGACACCAACAAGGATCCGAAAACCCGCTTGCAGGAACATCTGCAATCGCGCGGTTGCGAACTGCCACGCTACGAAGTGGTGGATATCCAGGGCGAACCGCACTGCCGAACCTTCTTCGTCGAATGCGAAGTGGTCTTACTGAATGAAAAAAGCCGAGGTCAGGGTGTGAGTCGTCGTATTGCCGAACAGGTAGCGGCCGCCGCAGCACTGATTGCCCTGGGCGTGGAGAATGGCAATGACTGATACAAACGCAACTCGCTGTGGCTACGTTGCCATCGTCGGCCGTCCCAACGTCGGCAAGTCGACGCTGCTCAACCACATCCTCGGGCAGAAGCTCGCGATCACTTCGCGCAAGCCGCAGACCACCCGCCACAACATGCTCGGGATCAAGACAGAGGGCGACGTGCAGGCGATCTACGTCGACACCCCGGGCATGCACAAGGGTGGCGAAAAGGCCCTGAACCGTTACATGAACAAAACCGCTTCGGCGGCGTTGAAAGACGTCGACGTGGTGATCTTCGTCGTCGACCGTACCAAGTGGACCGACGAAGACCAGATGGTTCTGGAGCGTGTGCAGTACGTGACCGGCCCGCTGATCGTCGCGCTGAACAAGACCGATCGCATCGAAGACAAAGCCGAGCTGATGCCACACCTGAGCTGGTTGCAGGAACAGCTGCCGAACGCGCAGATCATCCCGATTTCCGCGCAGCACGGGCACAACCTCGAAGCGCTGGAAAAGGTCATCGCCGACCACCTGCCGGAAAATGATCACTTCTTCCCGGAAGACCAGATCACCGACCGCAGCAGCCGTTTCCTTGCCGCCGAGCTGGTGCGCGAGAAAATCATGCGCCAGATGGGCGCCGAGCTGCCGTACCAGATCACCGTCGAAATCGAAGAGTTCAAGCAGCAGGGCAAGACCCTGCACATCCACGCGCTGATTCTCGTCGAGCGTGACGGCCAGAAGAAAATCATCATTGGCGACAAGGGCGAGCGCATCAAACGCATCGGCACCGAAGCGCGCAAGGACATGGAGCTGCTGTTCGACTCCAAGATCATGCTCAACCTGTGGGTCAAGGTGAAGGGCGGCTGGTCCGATGACGAGCGCGCGCTGCGTTCGCTGGGTTATGGCGATCTGTAAGTAGCGATCTCGAAAACACCGCTACTCACTGTGGGAGCGAGCCTGCTCGCGAAGAGGATGTAACATTCAGCATTGATGTTGACTGTCACTCCGCTTTCGCGAGCAGGCTCGCTCCCACAGTGGTTTTGGGTTGTATGTAAAACCGCGTTTCTTCATCGAGAACTCAATGTCGCAAAACCCGCCTCCCGCCCAACCCGCCTACGTCCTGCATTCGCGTGCCTATCGCGAAACCAGCGCATTGGTCGATTTCCTTACGCCGCAGGGTCGGCTGCGGGCGGTGTTGCGCAGTGCGCGGGGCAAGGCCGGGACGCTGGCGCGGCCGTTCGTGGCGCTGGAGGTCGAGTTCCGTGGCAAGGGCGAGCTGAAGAATGTCGGGCGTATGGAGAGCTCCGGCACCTCGGCGTGGCTCAATGGCGAAGCGCTGTTTAGCGGCCTCTATCTCAACGAGCTGTTGATTCGCCTGTTGCCGGCCGAAGATCCGCATCCGGCAGTGTTCGATCATTACGCCGCGACCTTGCTGGCGCTGGCCGAAGGTCGACCACTGGAGCCATTGTTGCGCTCCTTCGAATGGCGATTGCTGGATGATCTCGGCTACGGCTTCTCAATGAACACCGATATGCACGGTGAGCCTGTCGCACCTGACGGCCTCTATCGTCTGCAAGTCGATGCCGGTCTCGAAAGGGTTTATCTGCTGCAACCAGGCCTGTTCAACGGTACCGAACTGCTGGCCATGGCCGAAGCCGACTGGTCGGCGCCCGGTGCGCTGTCGGCGGCCAAGCGTCTAATGCGCCAGGCGCTGGCGGTGCATTTGGGCGGGCGCCCACTTGTCAGTCGCGAGCTGTTTCGCAAGCCCTGATATGCTGTGCGCCGAACCTCTCAATTCAGGAGCGCATCCGTGACCAGCAGCAATCGCATTCTTCTCGGCGTGAACATCGACCACGTCGCCACCCTGCGGCAGGCCCGTGGCACGCGCTACCCGGATCCGGTCAAAGCGGCGCTGGACGCAGAAGAGGCGGGCGCTGATGGCATCACCGTGCACCTGCGCGAAGATCGCCGCCACATCCAGGAGCGCGACGTGCTGCTGCTCAAGGATGTGCTGCAAACACGCATGAATTTCGAAATGGGTGTCACCGAAGAAATGATGGCGTTCGCCGAGCGTATTCGCCCTGCGCACATCTGCCTGGTCCCGGAAACCCGTCAGGAACTGACCACCGAAGGTGGGCTGGATGTGGCGGGGCAGGAAGAACGCATCAGGGCTGCGGTGGAGCGTTTGTCGAAAATCGGCAGCGAAGTGTCGCTGTTCATCGACGCCGACGAGCGCCAGATCGCCGCCTCCAGGCGCGTCGGTGCGCCGGCCATCGAGCTGCACACCGGTCGTTACGCCGATGCCGAAACTCCCACCGAAGTGGCTGAAGAGCTCAAGCGCGTCGCTGATGGCGTGGCGTTTGGACTGGCCCAGGGGCTGATCGTCAATGCCGGGCATGGCCTGCATTACCACAACGTCGAGGCCGTGGCGGCGATCAAGGGCATCAATGAACTGAACATCGGCCATGCGCTGGTGGCGCATGCGTTGTTTGTCGGCTTCAAATCTGCTGTGTCGGAGATGAAAGCGCTGATCCTGGCTGCTGCTCTCAAGGGCTAAGAACAAAAGATCGCAGCCTTCGGCAGCTCCTACAGGTGTACACATAACCCTGTAGGAGCTGCCGAAGGCTGCGATCTTGTGCTTTAAAGAGGGGCGGGCTCTTGCGCCGGTTTCGACTTGTCGATCGCCGGAACATGCAGGTTGCCCTCGGCCACCTGGTCGCCTTCAAGTTGCGGCTGGGTTACCCAGGTCAGGATGTCGTAGTAGCGACGGATGTTCGCCACAAAATGCACCGGCTCGCCACCGCGGGCGTAGCCGTAGCGGGTCTTGCTGTACCACTGCTTCTGCGAGAGGCGCGGCAGGATCTTTTTCACGTCCAGCCACTTGTCCGGATTCAGGCCTTCCTTCGCCGCCAGTTTGCGCGCGTCATCCAGATGGCCGCTGCCGACGTTGTACGCCGCCAGCGCGAACCAGGTGCGATCCGGTTCCTGGATCGAATCGTCTAGCTGATCCTTCATATAAGCCAGGTACTTGGCGCCGCCCATGATGCTCTGCTTGGGGTCGAGGCGGTTCGATACGCCCATCGCCTGCGCGGTGTTCTGGGTCAGCATCATCAAGCCACGTACGCCGGTTTTTGACGTTACCGTCGGCTGCCACAGGGATTCCTGATAACCGATGGCGGCGAGCAGGCGCCAGTCGACTTTCTCTTTCTTCGCGTAGTTCTTGAAGTGCTGTTCGTATTTCGGCAGGCGCTGCTGCAAGTGCTGGGCGAAGGTGGTGGCGCCCATGTAGCCAAGCACATCGACATGGCCGTAATAGCGGTCTTTCAGGCGTTGCAGGGTGCCGTTCTTCTGCACCTTGTCCAGATAGGCGTTGATTTCATTGAGCAGGCTGTTGTCTTCGCCCGGGCCCACCGCCCAGCTCTGGCTGCGCGCGTCGCCGAGGTCGAAAGCCACGCGGATATTGGTGAAGTACACTTGATTCATCGCCACTTCGTTGGAGTCGACCAGCGTCAGGTCGATCTGACCTTCATCAACCATGCGCAGCAGATCGACGACTTCGACCGCGTCGGATTCTTCGTATTCGATGCCGGGATATTTCTGTTTCAGCGCAGCCAGTTGCTCGGCGTGGGTGCTGCCCTTGAGCACGGTGATCTTCTTGCCAACCAGATCCGCCGGATCGGTGGGGCGCGACTGGCCGTTGCGGTAGATGATCTGCGGGGTGACTTCGAGGTAGGAGTGGGAGAACCGCACCTGCTTCTTGCGTTCATCGCTGCCGACCAGACCGGCGGCCGCGAGTACCGGGCCGTTTGGCTTGCCGACCTGGTTGAACAGGTCATCGAGATTGTCCGCCGTCTCGATCTTCAACTCGACGCCCAAATCGTCGGCAAAGCGCTTCACCAGCTCGTATTCAAAGCCGGTTTCACCGCTGCGATCCTGAAAGTAGGTGGCGGGGCTGTTGCGGGTAACCACGCGCAGCACACCGTCCTCCTTTACGCGCTCGAGTGTGTTGGGTTTATCAACACAGCCACCGAGCACCAGGAAGAGTCCGGTTGCGATCAGCCATTTGGCGTATCGCGGACGCAAAGCCGTTGGGAAAAACATCTGCGCAGTATACGCAAACGGCCACGGGCGCCATATCTCGACAGCGTAGGACTAGTCTGCTAGCGATCACAAAATCGAACGAAATCCCTTGAATACGGGCCTTCAGGGCATTTTGTTACAGTAAAAATAAGCCATGCTGAAACGCTCGATTTACCTGACCCCGAAGGCAGAAACACAGATTGCTACCCGAGTGCAACCGTGCGTAGCGTTTCGGGTGATGTTGAGGTCGGTTTAGGCTAGAATGCACGGCCTCAAAGCACACCCCTTCCCGAGGCTGTCCCGAAGATGTTGATCCTGCGCGGCGCTCCTGCCCTTTCTGCCTTTCGCCACAGCAAACTCCTTGAGCAACTGAGCCAGAAGGTTCCAGCTGTCACTGGCCTGTATGCTGAATTCGCTCACTTCGCCGAAGTCACCGGCGTCCTGACCGGCGACGAACAGCAGGTGCTAGCGCGCCTTCTGAAGTACGGCCCAAGTGTTCCGGTTCAAGAGCCTACCGGCCGTCTGTTTCTGGTGTTGCCGCGTTTCGGCACCATCTCGCCGTGGTCGAGCAAGGCCAGCGACATCGCCCGCAACTGCGGCCTCAGCAAGATCCAGCGCCTGGAACGCGGTATCGCCTTCTATGTTGCAGGGCAGTTCAGCGAAGCCGAAGCCCAGCTGATTTCGGACGCGCTGCATGACCGCATGACCCAGATCGTGCTGGCCAACCTCGAGCAGGCCGCCGGTCTGTTTAGCCATGCCGAGCCGAAGCCGCTGACCGCCATCGACATCCTCGGTGGCGGCCGCGCCGCGCTGGAAAAGGCCAACACCGAGCTGGGCCTGGCCCTGGCCGAAGACGAGATCGACTATCTGGTCAACGCCTTCAATGGTCTGAAGCGCAACCCGCACGACATCGAATTGATGATGTTCGCCCAGGCCAACTCCGAGCACTGCCGCCACAAGATCTTCAACGCCAGTTGGGACATTGACGGCCAGAGCCAGGAAAAAAGCCTGTTCGGCATGATCAAGAACACCTATCAGATGCACAGCGAAGGCGTGCTGTCCGCTTACAAGGACAACGCTTCGGTGATCGTCGGTAACGTCGCCGGCCGCTTCTTCCCGAACCCTGAAACCCGCCAGTACGGCGCGGTGCAGGAGCCGGTGCACATTCTGATGAAGGTTGAAACCCACAACCACCCGACCGCGATTGCCCCGTTCCCGGGCGCATCCACCGGTTCCGGTGGCGAGATCCGTGACGAAGGTGCAACCGGTCGTGGCGCCAAGCCCAAGGCCGGCCTCACCGGTTTCACCGTATCGAACCTGCAGATCCCGGGCTTCGAACAGCCGTGGGAAGTGCCGTACGGCAAGCCTGAGCGCATCGTCACCGCGCTGGACATCATGATCGAAGGCCCGCTCGGCGGCGCTGCGTTCAACAACGAATTCGGTCGTCCGGCCCTGACTGGCTACTTCCGTACCTTCGAACAATCGATCACCACTCCGCACGGTGACGAAGTGCGCGGTTACCACAAGCCGATCATGCTCGCTGGCGGCATGGGCAACATCCGCGAAGAGCACGTCAAGAAAGGCGAGATCGTCGTCGGCTCCAAGCTGATCGTCCTCGGCGGCCCGGCGATGTTGATCGGTCTGGGCGGCGGCGCGGCTTCGTCGATGGCCACTGGCACCAGCTCGGCGGATCTGGATTTTGCTTCCGTGCAGCGTGAAAACCCTGAAATGGAGCGCCGCTGCCAGGAAGTCATCGACCGTTGCTGGCAACTGGGCGACAAGAACCCGATCAGCTTCATCCACGACGTCGGCGCGGGCGGTCTGTCCAACGCCTTCCCGGAACTGGTCAACGACGGCGACCGCGGTGGCCGTTTCGAACTGCGCAACATTCCAAACGACGAGCCGGGCATGGCCCCGCACGAAATCTGGTCGAACGAGTCCCAGGAACGTTACGTGCTGGCAGTCGGCCCGGAAGACTTCGAGCGCTTCCAAACGATCTGCGAACGCGAGCGTTGCCCGTTTGCCGTCGTTGGTGAAGCCACTGCCGAACCGCAACTGACCGTGACCGACAGCCACTTCGGCAACAACCCGGTGGACATGCCGCTGGAAGTGTTGCTGGGCAAGGCGCCGCGCATGCACCGTTCGGTGGTTCGCGAAGCCGAGCTGGGCGATGACTTCGATCCGTCGAACCTCGACATCAGCGAGTCCATCGAACGCGTTCTGCATCACCCGGCCGTGGCCAGCAAAAGCTTCCTGATCACTATCGGCGACCGCACCATCACCGGCCTCGTCGCCCGTGACCAGATGGTTGGCCCATGGCAAGTGCCGGTGGCTGACGTTGCCGTCACTGCCACCAGTTTCGACGTGTACACCGGTGAAGCGATGGCGATGGGCGAGCGTACTCCGCTGGCTCTGCTGGACGCGCCGGCCTCGGGCCGCATGGCCATCGGCGAAACCATCACCAACATTGCCGCCTCGCGCATCAACAAGCTCTCCGACATCAAACTGTCGGCGAACTGGATGTCGGCGGCCGGTCACCCAGGCGAAGACGCGCGTCTGTACGACACCGTGAAAGCGGTCGGCATGGAGCTGTGCCCTGAGCTGGGCATCACCATTCCGGTGGGCAAGGACTCGATGTCCATGGCCACGCGCTGGAACGACAACGGCGAAGACAAGACCGTCACCTCGCCAATGTCGCTGATCGTTACCGGTTTCGCGCCAGTGGCTGACATCCGTCAGACCCTGACCCCGGAACTGCGCATGGACAAGGGCACCACCGACCTGATCCTGATCGACCTCGGTCGCGGCCAGAACCGCATGGGTGCTTCGATCCTCGCACAGGTCCACGGCAAACTCGGCCAGCATGCGCCGGACGTCGATGACGCCGAAGACCTGAAAGCCTTCTTCGCGGTGATCCAGGGCCTCAATGCCGACGGTCATCTGCTGGCCTACCACGACCGTTCCGATGGTGGTCTGCTGACTTCCGTGGTGGAAATGGCCTTCGCCGGCCACTGCGGTCTGAGCCTGAACCTTGACAGCGTTGCCGAATCCGCTTCGGAAATCGCCGCGATCCTGTTCAACGAAGAACTCGGTGCGGTGATCCAGGTTCGCCAGGACGCCACCCCGGACATCCTCGCGCAATTCAGCGCCGCCGGTCTGGGCGACTGCGTGTCGGTGATCGGTCAGCCGATCAACAATGGCCAGATCAACATCACCTTCAACGGTGACACCGTGTTCGAAGGCCAGCGTCGTCTGCTCCAGCGTCAGTGGGCCGAGACCAGCTACCAGATCCAGCGTCTGCGCGACAACGCTGACTGCGCCGAGCAGGAATTCGACGCGCTGCTTGAAGAAGACAACCCGGGCCTGAGCGTCAAGCTCAGCTACGACGTCAATCAGGACATCGCCGCGCCTTACATCAAGAAAGGCATCCGCCCACAGGTTGCCGTGCTGCGTGAGCAGGGCGTCAACGGTCAGGTGGAAATGGCCGCCGCGTTCGACCGCGCCGGTTTCAGCGCGATCGACGTGCACATGAGCGATATCCTCGCCGGTCGTGTCGACCTCAACGAGTTCAAGGGCCTGGTGGCCTGCGGTGGTTTCTCCTACGGCGACGTGCTCGGCGCCGGTGAGGGCTGGGCCAAGTCGGCGCTGTTCAACAGCCGCGCCCGCGATGCGTTCCAGGGCTTCTTCGAACGTAACGACAGCTTCACGCTGGGCGTGTGCAACGGTTGCCAGATGATGTCCAATCTGCACGAGCTGATCCCGGGCAGCGAGTTCTGGCCGCACTTCGTGCGCAACCGCTCCGAGCAGTTCGAAGCGCGGGTGGCGATGGTGCAGATCCAGGAATCGAACTCGATCTTCCTGCAGGGCATGGCCGGTTCGCGCATGCCGATCGCCATCGCTCACGGTGAAGGTCACGCCGAGTTCGCCAGCGAAGAAGCATTGCTGGAAGCCGATCTGTCCGGTTGCGTGGCGATGCGTTTCGTCGACAACCACGGCAAGGTCACCGAAGCCTACCCGGCCAACCCGAACGGCTCGCCGCGCGGGATCACCGGCCTGACCAGCCGTGACGGCCGCGTGACGATCATGATGCCGCACCCGGAGCGTGTGTTCCGTGCGGTGCAGAATTCGTGGCGTTCGGAAGACTGGAACGAAGACGCGCCATGGATGCGCATGTTCCGTAATGCTCGCGTCTGGGTTAACTGATCGTCGTGTACAAGCTGGCGTTTTTTGTTCCTGACAGTCATGTCGAGGTGGTCAAAGGGGCTGTGTTCGCTGCCGGTGGTGGGCGGATCGGTGACTATGACCACTGTGCGTGGCAGGTGCTTGGCTCTGGCCAGTTTCGGCCTTTGGACGGCAGTCAGCCGTTCATCGGTGAGGCGGGGCAGGTTGAGCGGGTTGAGGAATGGAAGGTTGAGCTTGTCGTGGCGGATGAGTTGATCGTGGCTGTTGTGGCGGCGTTGAAGCTCAGTCATCCGTATGAGACGCCTGCTTATGAGGTGTGGCGGCTGGAGGATTTCTGATCTTCTTGGCTGCTTGAACGGGAGACCCGCAGATGAGTGATTGTCTGCGGGTTTTTTGTTGCCGCTGATTTTTGGGCGGGCGCATTTTCACTGTGGGAGCGAGCCTGCTCGCGAAGGCGCCCTTACAGGCGAGCATGCTGGCTGATTGGGTGAATATCCGTTGCTTCGGGTGCTGCGGCTGGCGGTTTCGCCCTTACGGCGACTCACTTTTTTTACAAACGCCTAAAAAAAGTAAGCAAAAAAACGCTTGCTCCTACGTTCGGCCCTCGCAGGCTCGGGTTCCTTCGCTGCGGGATCGATCCGGGCGCAGCGGCTACGGTTTGCTTCGCTGCACCTCCTTCC
>NZ_QFZZ01000006.1 GCF_005233515.1 Pseudomonas sp. CFBP13508 | reverse complement strand
CACTTCGTTTACGGAGTGCTCAAGTCAGGACTGCCATATGACCCGAAACTTGCGCTTGCCCGGTGAGGCTCAAGACGGTATCTACAAGGGATCGTAGTGCTCAGTTGGCCGCTCACTCATGAACGCTTCGAGCCGCGAGCGCAGCCAGCGTTCGGCCGGGTCGCTGTCGACGTGGCTGAGCCAGACCATCGACAGGTCCAGCGTCGGCGTCTTGAACGGGAACGGTTCCTGGAACAACAACCCTGACGCCGCCATGGCCGCTGCGGTGTAATCCGGCAGGCTGGCGATCAGGTCGGTGCCGGCCAGCAACGCCGGCAATGCGCTGTACTGCGGCACCGACAACACCACCTGCCGCGTGCGACCGAGTTCCGCCAGCCACTCATCGGCGTAGCCACTGACATTGGCCGTGTGCGACACCAATACATGCGGGCGAGCGCAATATTCCTCGAGGGTCAGCGGTGTAGCAGAGGCATCGGCGCGCAGGATGCTCGGCTGGATGTGCCGCAGCAGTTTGCGTTTGGCGTTTGCCGGCAGGCCGCGGGTCTGGCTGATGCCGACGGTGATATCGCCGGCAGCGAGCAGGTCGGGAATGCGCCAGTAATCGACATGCTGCACCACGAACACCACACTCGGCGCTTCCTGGCGCAGCGCGCGCAACAGCGGCGGCAGCAGGCCGAATTCGACGTCGTCGGACAGACCGATGCGAAAGGTCATGGTGCTGGTGGCGGGATCGAAATCGCGGGTCAGGCTCAGCGCCGCGGAGAGTGAATCCAGTGCCGGTTTGAGATGGCGGTAAATGTCTTCGGCGCGGGCCGTCGGCTCCATCCGATGGCCGACGCGGATGAACAGCGGGTCGTTGAGCATCGTGCGCAAACGGTTGAGCGCCGAACTGATGGTCGGCTGGCCAAGAAACAGCTTCTCCGCCGCGCGAGTCACGTTGCGTTCGAGCATCAGGGTCTCGAAGACCACCATCAGGTTGATGTCGGCCTTGCGTAGTTCATTGCGGTTCATCCATTGCCCCCCTGCTCCCCGGAATAGCGGCAGTGTAGAAAAGCCCGGGACCCGGCGTCCATCAACGGTTACGCGGTTTACTGCACACTCACGGATTTCACGCCCAGGCCCATGATGCGTGCGTCATCGCTCATTCCGAGACTGCGCGGGCTGACGGCGTCGGGCAAATGCAGTTCAAGTCTCAGCGCGCCATCCTCCGGCAGGGTTTGCCTGACCTGTTCTTTCAACGGGATTTCCAGAGAATTGCCCTGAAAGGCTGTCAGCCGAGTCGAAAGAACTTCAACGCCGTTGAGCCTGACGATGACTCGCTGAGCAAGAGTTGGCGGCATGACGAACGCCAGCGCCTGGATCGAAATCGATTTGGCTTGCGCTGGCACGCGCAGCGCCATTTCCGCGTCATGGCCCTCACTCCAGGTGCCCCACGCTTCCGGTGCCCCCCAGCCTTTGATCAGTTGTCGACTCTTGCGATCGAATGTGTAGACAACGCCAGGACGGCTCAGCGCGATGGATGCCAGCGCCCGCCCCTCATCGATCATCGGCAGACATTGCTGACAACGCTTCCAGCCTGGTGCAAGCACAACGAAGTCATCGACCCGGGTCAGCAGATCGCTATCGCTGTGAACGCTTTTGGCCGCCAGAGCCTGCGCTTCATCGTCCAGGATATATAGAGAATCGGCTTCGTACTCTCCGGTTTGCAGCCGATGCCGAGCCACGCGCTGCGCCTTGTCGAGCGCCGAAATGCTCATGCGCCCCATGTACACCGCGTCGGTTTTCAGTCCATGTGCTCCAGCGAAATCAGCGATCGCTTGCCAGCGTTCGGGCTGGTTTTGCGGCAGCAACCCGCGAACATTCCTGTAGTGCCCGGCCGCGCTGTTCCAGAAGGGGTCGCGCATCGGACTGACCCAGTCCGATGCGGGGGCTACCATCCTTGATGCGCGCAGCCCCGCCCAGCCGTTGTGCGTATCTGCCACCTGCACCACCAGCGCCAAGGCGAGTAACCCCATGGCAACTGGCGCGCGAAAGCCCCGCACAAGCAGGTACACGAGGAACAGTTCGATTGCATAAAACACCGGCCAGAACATGCGCCCCGAAGCGCGAAAAATACTGGCCAGCCGCTCGATGAATGTCGGCAACGGATAGTTGAAAGTCTGCGTCCCAATACCGATGTGATGGGACAACGCGAACAGGGTCAGGCCGATCATTGCGAACACCAGCCACCACCGCTCGCCCAGCGCAGCCCTCGGCGAAATCCCGCCGCGCAACCCTGCCACCGCCGCCAGCGGTAACAGCATCAGCACACCGAGGCCGAAATAATTGAAGCCTTCATAATCGCCGCCGCCCGTGCGGATGTCCGGCAATACCTGCGACCAGCCATCCGAATCGAATGGCGCCAGCAGATTCATCCGGTAAAAACCGAACCCCCCACTGCCAGCGCCGTCGGCAATGCTGAAGTATCCGGCCTGCCAGCAACACACGCTGACCAGTGCGAACAGACCGCCGAACTCGATCAGCCCCTGACGGCGAGTCAATCGGTCAAAAATGACTTTGCCGAGCAGATCGGCAAACCAGATCAACGCCACCATGACCAACAGATACGCATGCACCAGCGCTGTCGCCGCCAGCAGACAGCCCCAGGCCAGCCGCCGCCGTTGCAACGCAGGATGCAGCGCCAGGTAAAGTGCCGCCAGTAGCAGAAAGTGCCCGGCCAGAGACAGATGTCCTCCGGCACGAACAAACATCGGCGGGGAAAACAGCAACAGTCCCGTGGCCAGAAGCCGGATTACGACGTTATCCGTGATCAAGCCGAGCAGCTTCCAGCCGAACCACGCTTGCAGTACGAAACAGATGAGCAACCACAAGCCAAAATACTGGAACGTTTCTGGCAGCCAGGCGTTGAACGGTTTGAACAGCAGTGCCAGCAGCGGATTGGAGTCAGAAAAGATGATCGCACTGCCCAACTCCATGCCGTAGGACGGGTTGAGCCCGAGGGGAAAAGTCCACGGTGACTGGCGGAAAAAAACCCAGCCCAGATAATGCGTAGCCGGATCGCCCTCGCTGAGCCAGGCAATGTTCTGCGGATCGAGTGCGCGCGGACCGATCACCATGAAAAAAGCAAGCACGCCCAACAGCAACGGCAGAATCGTCAACGCTGAAGATCTGTTCCAGGGCTTCATCGATACGTCCAGAAATTATGCAAAACGAAAGTGAACGCCGGAATCGTCAGGGCCACTGCGCCGATGCCAAACAGATAATTCAACCCGGCCATCTGCGCAGCCCAGGCCACCAGCATCGCCAGCAGAAAACCACCCGCCGACACCGTCAGAAAGCGCAGCAACGTGCGCCCATGCAGACGCGCGGAGAAGCTCCAGGCGGTATTGATCAAATAAGAAACCACAGTCGCCACGGCAAAGGCGAAACCATTGGCCAGCGGCGGTTCGGGCGCGATGAAGCGGATGAACAGCACAGCCACCAGCGCATGCAACGCGGTGACGAACAGCCCGGTTACGGCAAAGCGCAGACCGCGCCGGACAAGCGCAGATTTGTCGCCGGCGATCACGGTTTCTGCGCCAGCACGAAAACGCTCAAACCGGCCAGCCGGTTTTTCCTCATCAACGGCAGCTCAAGGCGGCACAGGGTCTTGAGCACACTGTTTACCCACGGGTGATGACGCTTGAGTTGCGACTGCGGCTCTGCGGTTTGCGAACCTTGAGGCATCAGGCGCAACGCAGCGGCGATAGGAAACACCGCACCGAAATAGTAGGCGCCGCGCTGCACGGTCAAACCGGCATCGCCCGCCAGGGTTTCGAATTGCGCGAGGGTGTAGCGGCGCTTGTGCTCGAGGAAATCGTCGTGACCGCTCCAGAGAAACTGAAACGCCGGCACCGTCAGCAGAAAACGACTGCCCGAAGGCACTTTATCGACATAGCTTTTGAGCAGGCCGAGGTCGTCGTCGACATGCTCGAGCACATCCATCAGTAACACCAGATCGGCATCAATGCTGTCGATGTTACGTCGGTAATGCACCGGTTTGCCCGCGGTGGTGGCGCTTGAATCGGCGGGGTAACTGATGTCGACGCACCACGCCTCATGCGCGTCGGTGTGGGTGAGCAGATGATGCGAGAAAAACCCCGAGCCGGCACCGACATCGAGTATTCGTCGGATCGGCATGTCACCCAGCAATTGCCGGGTCGCCGCCGCTTTCGAGCAGTAATACCAATGCTCATCGATGCTGTCGCCGAGGATGTCGGTTTCCTTGAGATCCATCTGTCAGTCCTTGGGGTCGTAGACGCGACGCACCAGAAAAACCGGCCGGCGTTTGGATTCGATATAAGTGCGGCCGAGGTATTCGCCAAGTACGCCGATGCCGATCAATTGCAGACCGCCGAGAAACGTGACCGCGACCATTAAAGACGCATAACCGGGCAGATCGATACCGTGGATCAGCGTGCGCAAGACAATGAACATCGCGAAGGCAAACGACACCAGCGAAACCGTCGCTCCCAGGTAAGTCCAGACCCGCAGCGGTTCGGTGCTGAAACTGGTGATGCCCTCCAGAGCGAAATTCCACAGGCGCCAGCCATTGAACTTGCTCTGTCCGGCCACGCGCTCGGGGCGCTCGTAGTCGACATGCGTGGTGCGGAAACCTACCCAGGCGAACAGACCTTTCATGAAGCGGCGCGACTCGGGCAGGGTCAGCAAGGCATCGACCACGCAGCGGTCCATCAAGCGGAAGTCGCCGACATTTTCCGGTAACGGCTGTTCGGCGATGCGGTTGTGCAGGCGATAGAACCAGTGGGCCGAGGTCGATTTGGCCCAAGTGTCGCTGCGGCGGCTGACGCGATGCCCCAGCACCACTTCGTAACCTTCGCGCCAGCGCTCGATCATCTGCAAGATGACTTCCGGCGGGTCCTGCAGATCGGCGTCGATCGGCACTACGATCTGCCCGGTGGCCATTTGCAGACCGGCCGACAACGCCGCTTCCTTGCCGAAGTTGCGACTCAGATCAACGATGCGCAGACGCGAATCCTGCCGTTGCCGTTCAAGCAAGCGCTCAAGGGTGGTGTCGGTGCTGCCATCGTTGATGAAGACCAGTTCAAGATCGATCAGCGCCTGCGCCTGAAAGACATCGTCGATGCGCGAAAGAAAGCTGTCGAGGCTGTCGGCCTCATTGAAAACGGGGATCACCAGCGACAACGTCACTTGCCCGGCCTGTTGCGTTCCGTGCTCAGTCAAAGGAGTGCTCTTTTTATAGTTTGTCGGTCATCGAAAGTATTTCGAGGCCATGAGCCGTCCCGTATTAAGCAGTAGCAGGCACGCACGTGCAAGCATGACACGGCGTCATATCGGCCAATTCGCCGGGCAGTCGCGGCGCTCTGGCCAGCGTCTTTGAGAAACATCCGCGAACGATTGGAAACAAATCCCCGATAGCCAAAAAAACCCGCTGCGCTAGGCTTGCGTCGATGCGCCACACTGGTTGGCGCACCTTTCTATCGCAGGGAGCGAACCCCATGTATTTCGAAATCTACCGACAAACCCGAGGCACCCCAAGCACAGGCAAAGGCCAGTGGCGCTGGCGTCTGCGCGCGCGAAACCACGAGACAGTCGCCAGTGGCGAATCGTATGTGAACAAGGCTGATTGCCTGCACGTGATCAACCTGATCAAAGCCGTACAGGACGAGACGCCAATCAAGGAAATTTGAGCGACGTTCGGTTCATCTGCAAACCGGCACCGTTTGTCGCCCTTCAAGGCGTTTATTTGAATGCTTGCCAGCGGTGTTCATCAAAGGTGCATGTACTGCAATTTTTGCTGCCATGCACCCAAGGATTTCAGCCATGTCCCATGAGCACCGCTACCTCATCAGTTTCATCGTCGACAACCAGCCGCAAAGCCGCACGCTGATCCACGATGGCGACACCCTTGATCCGGGTCTCGCTGAAACGCTGGTCAAGACCGCTTTTCCCGAATTGAAGGCCGCTTCACTGAGCGACGTCCAGGTGCAGAAACGCATCAGGCCCGACGAAGGCGACAACGTCCCCGGCCACTATCAGCAGCCATGAGCCGATCCCGGGCCGCCACCATCCATTGATGCTGCGGAGATTACGCTCCATGAAATCACTCGCCGCGATATGCCTTGCGGTCCTGGCTTTGAGCGTCCAGCCAAGCCATGCAGACACCATCGACGCCTTCATCGAAGAGGCGGCACAGCAAAGCCTGTTCCAGCACAACAGTTCGCGCATCGCCTTGGAAAAGGCAAGCTTGCCCGAAGTCAAAGCGTTCGCCAGACAAATGATCGCCGACCATGAGCACTTCGATAAACAAATCAGGCAGCTGGGGCAAAGCCAACATATGGTGGTTCCCGCCGAACCCTCCGTGGCATCCAAAGCCAAGCAGCTACGCCTTGAATCAAGGGATGACGCCTTCGACCGCATCTACATCGACAGCCAGGCCGAAACCCTTGAGCAAAAGCTGATGCTGTTCAAGAAAGAAGCCATGTCATCGCACAATCCGCAGCTCAAGGCGTTCGCCCAATCCGCGTTGCCGAGCATCGAGAAACAGGCAAAAACTGCCCGCGACCTGCAGGAAAAACTCAAGCCCTCCGCTGGCGCACTGAAATCCGTCAACCCCTGACCAAGCGGGGAACAATCAAAGCTGTAATAGAGCTACGCCCAACAGCACGGCAATCACTGCCGATACCGCCAGCACTTGAGTCGAAGTCAAGGCCAGCGCCGCGTCCTTTGAGCGGCCGATAAAGCGGCCACGGGTCTGATGCCGATCCGGCTGCGCTTCGAACAGGTTGTCCGGGTGCTCGTTGTCCTCAGGCTCATTGGTCTGCTGACCGGACCATGCACTTCGCGCCATCAAACGGTCGAGAAGACCGGGCATGACCGATTGGCCAATAATCGCTTTGATCGTCGATCCACCGAGCCAAAGCTCACGAGGCGGGTGCCTGACCACACTGAAAATCGCTCGCGCCGCGACGTCGGGGTCATGGATCGGTGGCACCGGTTGCGCACGCTTGGGCAATTTGTTGCGCGCCCAGTCGAACTGCGGCGTGTTGATCGCCGGCAACTGCACCATGCACACGCGAATATGGCTGCGCTCATGCAGCAACTCACAGCGCAATGAATCAGTAAAACCGCGTACAGCGAACTTCGCCCCGCAATAGGCGGCCTGCAACGGAATCGCGCGATAGGCCAATGCCGAGCCGACCTGGATGATCAGGCCCTTGTTGCGCGGACGCATCAACGACAGCGCCGCCAAGGTGCCGTGAACCGTGCCGAGATAGGTCACCTGAGTGACGCGCTCGATCTCGGCGGCAGACAATTGATCTATCGGCGAAAGCACTGTGACCATCGCCGCGTTGACCCAGACTGCCAGCGGTCCGAGCGCGGCTTCCAGTTGCTGCGCGGCCTCCTGCACGGCGAGCGCATCGGCGACATCGACGCTGACGGTTTCAACCTGCACGCCATACGCTTGCAGCTCCTCTTGCGTGGCAGCCAGTCCCGCCGGATCACGCGCCAACAGGCCGATGCGGTAGCCGCCAGCGGCAAACCGGTGGGCCACTGCGCGACCCACGCCAGCACTGGCGCCGGTTATCACTACCAACGGTTGCTCCTGCATGGATCGCCCTCCCGGCGGTCAATCAATCGGCCCGATATTGATCATCAGGTCATCGCCCAGCCCTTGCACCTTGGCCAGCACGTCCACCGGCGTTTCGCTGGAAAAATGCACAACATAGCCCATGCCGCTGCCATCTTCTTCGATTGCACTGACCCACGACTCCACCTCGTCAGCATCCAGCCCCAGAGCCTGGCCGAACTGGCGGTTGCGGTGATCGGAATCGGTTTCGTCCATCGGATAATCGCTCATTGCCAACATCTCCTCAGGGATCGGGCCCCTCACTGGTTGTTCAATGCGGTCTTTAGGATGGACGCCGAACGTGCGCCGTCAGTTCGTTTTTTCAGCCGAGCATCGAGCGCAGCTTGCGCAGCAGATCCACCGGTGCGTAAGGCTTGGCGATCAACTCGAATTCATTGTCAGCCAGCTCATTGGGCGTCGACTCGTCCGCGCAGTAGCCGGTCGTCAGCAGGATCTGCATGGCCGGATAGCGCTGGCTGATTTCCCGCGCCAGTGCCAGCCCGTTCATCTCTCCGGGCATGACCAGATCAGTGAATACCAGCTCATAGTCGCTACTCCGCAGCGCGGCCAGTGCCTCGCTCGCGTCTGCAGCGATGGTGATCCGGTAACCCTGTTCGGACAGTACGAAGCGCGCCAGTTCAGCGACTTCGGCGCGATCCTCGACGATCAGGATGCGCTCCGTGCCCTTGAGACTTTCTGCGGTTTCAGCGGAGCCAGGTGCCGATAGCTGACTGTCATCCGCCGGGAAGAACAGGCGCACCGTGGTGCCGAGCCCCGGCGCCGATTCGATTTTGACCACACCGCCGGATTGCTTGACGAAACCGTAGACCATCGACAAACCGAGGCCGGCACCGTTGCCCTCCTCCTTGGTGGTGAAAAACGGTTCCATCACTTTGTCGAGATCGTCAGCGGCAATGCCCACGCCGTTATCGGCAATCGCGATGCAGACGTAACGCCCCGCCGCCAGTCCGCCCTGGTGCGGGTCCGTCGCGTCCGGGACAACGACGTTGCGGGTCTGCACGGTGATCTCTGGCTGCGGTTGCCCCAGCAGGGCGTCACGGGCATTGGACAGTAGATGATTGAGCGCCATCTCGGCCTGCGCCGGGTCGAGCCGGCAATTCCACAAGTCCTCGGCCAGTTCGAATCGCGGCTCCAGATCGGCGGATTCATGCGTCGGCAGCGCAGAGCGCTCAAGCATGGCATTGAGATTGATCACTCGGCCTTCGAGCCTTTGCCGGCGGGAAAACGCCAGCAGATGCTGGGTCAGCAGGCGTGCTTTCTCTGCCGCCGCGCGGGCGTGACCGGCGCCTACCACAATGCGCTGCGGATCGATGCTCGGCCGCTTGGCGGTGTGCTGGATCAGCTCGATGTAGCCGATCATCACTTGCAACAGATTGTTGAAATCGTGGGCAATGCCACCGGTCAACTGGCCCAGCGCTTCCATGTTCTCGCTGTAGCGCAGACCGTCCTCGGCGTCGCGTCGGCGGCTGACGTCCATTTGCGAGGCGAAGAAATACACCAATTGTCCGCGCTCGTTGAATAGTGGCGCGATGAACAGCTCGTTCCAGAACGATGAGCCGTCCTTGCGGTAGTTGAGCACCTCCACGCAGGTTTCGTGTTGATGTTTGAGCGCTTGCTTGACCTGTTGCAACACGGTGCGATCAGTCTGCTCGCCTTGCAGAAATCTGCAGTTGCGCCCGAGCACTTCTTCCAGCTCGTAGCCGCTGAGTTCAAGAAACGCATTGTTGGCAAAAATGATGGGATCGTCGGGCTGCGCAGGATCGGTGACAATCATGGCCATGCGGCTGACCTGCACCGCCGCGAAAAACACATCTTTGCGTTCTTGCGAAAGGGTCGCCGCATCGGCGCGGTCGACGATCGGCCTGGATTTTCTGGGCAAGTTGACCTCCGCTAAGTGACTCCGTTTCGCTGTGACCATCATCTGCGAGCGTAGTGCCAAGGCCGGACGCCGATAGCGCGGGCGTTCGATGAATTGCCGCAGAACATCGACGGATCCGAATCGTGTCGCTGATTGTCGAAAGCTCACCGAGGTCCGCCAGGGAGAACCACCGTGGATTTGTTGTTTCTGGGCACGTCTGCCGGCGTGCCGACCCGCCAGCGCAATGTCAGCGCAACGGCATTGATCGCTTCTGCCGGCAAAGGCTGGTACCTGATCGATTGCGGCGAAGGCACTCAGCATCAGGTGCTGCGCACGCCGCTGTCACTGAGTGAATTGCGGGCGATTTTCATCACTCATGTGCACGCCGATCACTGCCTGGGCTTGCCGGGTCTGCTGGCGAGCACCGGCATGTCCGGACGCACGCGGCCGCTGGACATTATTCTGCCGGCGGCGCTGCAGCCGTGGCTGAGAATGAGCCTGGAGGTGACGCAATCGCATCTGCCCTTCGAGATCAACCTGCACGCTGTGGAAACGCTTACCGAATGGCGCAACCTCAACGTTCAGGTGCAGACCGTCGAGTTGTCCCACCGTGTGCCGTGTCATGGTTATGTGTTTACCGAGTCCGACCCGGAGCCGCGTCTGGACGCGGGGCGCCTGGATGCCGAGGGCATCGAACGCGGCCCGCTCTGGGGTCAGTTGGCCCATGGTCAGGATGTGGAGGTTGACGGGCGAATGCTGCACGCTCGCGACTATCTGCTGAGCGCGCGACCTGATCGGCGCATCATCGTCTGCGGCGACAACGATCGGCCGGCACTGCTGGCAGAAGTGGCGCAATCGGCGGATGTGCTGGTGCATGAAGCGACATTCGTGCAGGCAGCAATCGACCGCGCTCGTGCCAGTTACGGCCACAGTAGCGCCGCCGCTGTCGCCGGATTTGCCGAGGCCGCCGGTGTGCGCAATCTGGTGCTGACGCACTTCAGCGCGCGCTATCAGGCCAACCCGGCGGTGAGTCCGTCGATCGAAGATGTGCGCAGTGAAGCGGCGGCGCTGTATAACGGCCAACTGATTCTGGCGCGGGATCTTCAACGCTATCACCTCGACCGCTTTGGGCATTTGCTGCCCGTGGCAATCGAGCGCAAAGCGATGGAAATCGCGCCGTAGCTTTGATACCGCGTCCGCCCGCTCGGCAGGCGGACGCTGGTGGGCAGGGTTACTTCTTGGCTTCCTTGTCCGGATCCGCCGAGCGTTCCAGAAACGCTTCGGTCAGTTGCGGCAAATGCTTGAGCAGCCATTCAGCCATGGCCACCTCCTGCGGCAGAATCTGTTCGCAGGCCTTCTGTGTTTGCGTGTCCCCCGCCGCTTTCGCCGCTGCGATCAGCACGGTATAGCTGGCGACCTCCATGTTCTCGAAAACGTAGCCGGCCATGGCGCCCTTGATCACTTCATCGCTCATCAAGGAGCCGCCAACCGCCTGACCGAACGCCATCAATTTGCCGCCCAGGTCTTTCATCGTCGAGGATTCACCGCCCAGACGTTGCAGACATTCGTCGATGAGTTTCTGTTGGCCAAGGGTTTCTTCGATGTGCTGATCGATGCGCGCCTTGAGCTGCGGGTAGTGTTCCAGACGCTTGGATTGCGCCTTGAGCATCTGCTCGGCCTGTTGCTCCATGGCATGGGCGTCACGCAGCCAGTCGAGCAGGTTTTCCTGTGGAGTAGCCATTGTCGAGTCCTCTTCTTGATGATTTCACAGTGATCAACCGGGGCGCGCCGCCTGATGTCCGGCGCGCCCCACGTGCCTTACAAACCAGGCTTGGCCTGCGCGCCGGAGCCCAGATCCGCACCGGTGACCGGCTCGCTGTTGGGGTCGGACATGGTGCGCATTTTCATGTTTTCCAGCAGCGCTTCGTCGGCGCTGTCCAGTTGCACGGTGGCCAGGCCATCGCCGCCGTCGACCGCCGGCGTCGGACTTTCGACGAACTCCCAATCGTCGCCCTGATTCCATGGACCGCGCATGCTTTCGGTGCCTTGCGACATGTTGAAGTAGACGTTGGTGAACTCAGGCATGCCGGGCAGCTTGCCTTGCGGGAAGTTTGGCTGAATCGAATGCAGGGCTTTTTCGAAGGACAACTGGTGCGCAATCTCACGGGTCATCAGAAAGCCCAATGCTTCTTTTACGCCGGGATCATCGGTGACGTTCATCAAGCGCTCATAGACGATTTTCGCCCGCGCTTCAGCGGCGATGTTGGAGCGCATATCGGCGGTGGGCTCGCCGATGGTATCGACGTACGCCGCCGTCCAGGGCACGCCGGCCGAGTTGGTCAGCGGCGAACCGGCACCGTAGAGCAGGCTGGTGATATGCGAGTCATTGCCGTTGCCATTGAGCGAGCGATACAGCTCGCCTTCTTGCTCGACGCCTTCAGCCATCCGGCCTTTTGCGCCCTTGTTGAGCATGACGATGATCGAGCCAATGATCTCCAGGTGACTGAGTTCTTCAGTGGCGATGTCCATCAGCAGGTCTTTGCGTCCCGGATCGTCCTCGGCCAGGGCTTGCGTGAAATAGCGCGAAGCCGCCGCCAGTTCACCTTGTGCGCCGCCAAACTGCTCGAGCAACAGATTGGCCAGCCCCGGATTGGGCTCGGCGACACGAACGGTGTATTGAAGTCGCTTGTTATGTAGAAACATGACAAATCTCCTCAGTCGGATAAGCGTGGCAAGTCGTGGGTTAAAAGCCTGCCTACCCTTTTGTGAAGCATTGTCTGTGCGAAAATTTCAAAAAAATCGTGGGGACAGGACAAATGGTTTGAACCGCGCGAGCAAGCGAAGCGGGGGTGTACCGCTGGGGATATTCGCACTGGAACGACTGGAACTTATTGCCGGAATCGAGTCTCCAGCGCGCGATTCGATTTCCGGCGCCGCGATCATTAACGCAGCAAATGCACCACCAGCCCGACCAGTGCACAGCCCAGCAACACCTGAATCACTCCGCGCTTGAAGCGAAACAGGGCAATGGCCGCGGCAAGCGCAATCAACGCCGACGGCCAGTCCAGGCTGCCGCTTAAGCCTTGCGGCCAGAGCACGTGGTAGCCGAAGAAACACGCCAGATTGAGAATCACGCCGACCACCGCAGCGGTGATCGCGGTCAGTGGGGCGGTGAATTTGAGTTCGTCGTGCGTCGACTCCACCAGCGGGCCGCCGGCGAGGATGAACAGGAATGAGGGCAGAAAGGTAAACCACGTCACCAGCGCGGCGGCGACCGCTCCGGCGAGGAACACCTGATCGGCGCCGAACACCTGCGTCACATAAGCGCCGACAAACCCGACAAACGCCACCACCATGATCAGCGGCCCCGGTGTGGTTTCGCCCAGCGCCAGGCCGTCGATCATCTGCGTCGGAGTCAGCCAGCCGTAGTGACCGACCGCACCTTGATAGACATAGGGCAACACCGCATAAGCTCCACCGAAGGTGAGCAGCGCTGCCTTGGTGAAGAACCAGCTCATCTGCGTCAACGTGCCCTGCCAGCCGAATAGCGCGGTCAATACCCCCATCGGCAATGCCCACAGCGCGGCACCAATCACGGCGAGCATGGCCAGTTTCGTCCAGCTGAAACGGGCATGCGCCGGGGTTGGCGTGTCGTCGTCGATCAACGCCGCGCCGAAAGACTTCTTCGCGGCGCTATGCCCGCCCGCCCTGAATTTCTCCGGCGCCAGTCGACCGCCGAAATAACCAATCACCGCCGCACCCAGCACGATCAACGGGAACGGCACATTGAACGCAAAAATCGCGGTAAACGACGCCGCCGCAATCGCCCACAGCCAATTATTCTTCAGCGCCCGCGAACCGATGCGATGCGCCGCCTGCACGACAATGGCCGTCACCGCAGGCTTGATCCCGTAAAACAGCCCGGCGACCACCGGCACTTCACCGAAGGCGATATAGAGCCACGACATGAAAATCAGGATGAACAGCGAAGGCAACACGAACAACGCCCCGGCCACAATCCCGCCCCAGCTCCGATGCATCAGCCAGCCAATATAAGTCGCCAACTGCTGCGCCTCAGGCCCGGGCAGCAACATGCAATAGTTCAAGGCATGCAGAAAACGCCGCTCGGAAATCCAGCGCCGCCGCTCGACCAACTCCTGGTGCATGATCGAAATCTGCCCGGCCGGCCCGCCGAAACTGATAAAGCCCAGCTTCAACCAGAACCAGAACGCCACGCGCAGACTCACGGCCTGCGGCCTAACGTCGTCATCACCCACCAACGGCTGAACTTCACTCATCGAGCTGTTCCTTTTATGCAGTCGGCAGGTTGTACCCGAAAAGCGCAACGAACAAAACGCCAGAAACGAAAAAGCCCCCGTAATCATCAATGATTACGGGGGCTTCGTCTTGTTCAATAATGGCGGAGAGATAGGGATTCGAACCCTAGGTACCGGTGAAGGTACAACGGATTTCGAATCCGTCCCATTCGGCCACTCTGGCATCTCTCCAACGGCGCGCATCATAACAACACTTTCGTTGGTTGCGAACCCCCCAAACGAAATTTTTTCCGTGCTATCAGATGCTTGCGTCGATTAAAGCGGTACGCCCAGACGAGCGGCGACTTCTTCGTAGGCTTCGATGACGTCACCAAGGCCCTGGCGGAAGCGGTCCTTGTCCATCTTCTTCTTGGTGTCCTTGTCCCACAGACGGCAGCCGTCCGGGCTGAACTCGTCGCCGAGGACGATGGAGCCGTCGCTGAACACGCCGAATTCAAGCTTGAAGTCGACCAGCAGCAGGCCGGCGTCGTCGAACAGTTTGCTCAGGACTTCGTTGACCTTGAGCGACAGTTCCTTCATGCGCGCCAGTTGCTCGGGGGTGCCCCAACCGAACGCCACGACGTGGGATTCGTTGATGAACGGGTCGCCCTTGGCGTCGTCCTTCAAGAACAGTTCGAAGGTGTACGGGTTGAGCTTCATGCCCTCCTCGACGCCCAGACGCTTGACCAGGCTGCCGGCGGCGTAGTTACGCACGACGCATTCGACCGGGATCATGTCGAGCTTCTTCACCAAGCATTCGTTGTCGCCCAGCAGTTTGTCGAACTGGGTCGGCACGCCGGCCGCTTCGAGTTTCTGCATGATGAAGGCGTTGAACTTGTTGTTCACCATACCCTTGCGATCAAGCTGTTCGATGCGCTTGCCGTCGAACGCCGAAGTGTCGTTGCGAAACAGCAGGATCAAGCGGTCAGCGTCGTCGGTCTTGTAAACCGATTTGGCTTTGCCGCGGTAGAGTTCTTCACGTTTTTCCATGATGGGCTCCGCTTGCTAAGTAGGTGGGCTAGGCGATGTGGCGCCAGTCGAGCCCTGAATCTTGATCGGCCAGTTGCAGCCAGTCCGGGTCGCACCCGAGGGTGTCGACAAAACATTGCCGGGCCAGCTGCGGCAGGTTGTTCTTGCTGCTCAGATGGGCCAGGACCAGGTGTTGCAAACCCTGCCAGCCCAACTCGGCCACCAGGAATGCCGCCTGATGGTTGTTCAGATGTCCGCGTTCGCCGCCTACCCGCTGCTTGAGAAAGTACGGGTAGTGACCACGGGCCAGCATGTCGCGACAATGGTTCGACTCGATCATCAATGCATCGAGGTCCCGATAGCCATCCAGCACCCGCTCGCAGAACGATCCCAGGTCGGTCAACAGGCCGAAGCGCCGCTGTTCCTGATCGCTGAAAACGTACTGGGTCGGCTCCTGCGCGTCGTGGGCCACGGCAATGACCCCGACGTTCAGTGCGCCGATCTGCAGTTGCTCGCCGCCGGCCAGAAAGCCTGCCGGTTCAAGCGGTTTGCGCATCCCGCGCAACGTGCCGCGACTGAGGTAGACCGGCAGATTGTAGCGCCGAGACAGCAAACCCACGCCATGCACGTGGTCGGCATGTTCGTGGGTCACAAGTATCGCGCTCAGTTGCGCCGGGTGCACACCCAGGCGCAACAGACGTCTTTCGGTTTCCCGCAGGGAAAAACCACAATCCACCAGCACGTACGTATCAGCACTGGCGATCAGCGTGCCGTTCCCTTGGCTACCGCTGCCGAGAACGGCAAAACGCATATCGGATCAGCCCAGGTTGTCCTGAATCACGCTCAACACTTTACGCGCGACATCGGCCGGCGCGACGGTGTTGATGTTCTTTTCGACGGTGACCTGGATGTTCTCTCCCACCTTGCTCAGGCGAACCTGATAGCGCTCGGCACGGGCTTCGACTTCTTCCTTGCTCGGCGCACTGCCGAACAGGCTGCTGAAGAAGCCAGGCTTGTCGTCTTTCTTCTCGGCTTTTTCGGCCAGGTTGATGTAGTACAGGCCCAGGCTGCGGTTGATGTCTTCAACGCGCCATTCGCCCTGTTCCAGCGCACGGCCGACGCTCGACCAGGCGCGGTCCAGATCGGTACCGACGTTCAACACCGGGTTGCCGCTGCCGTCTTCGTTCAGGCTGACACGGCTCGGCGCATCGAAATCACGCGAGGCCAGCATCGACACCGAACCGCCCTTCTCGGAGGTGCGGCTCATGCTCGCGAGCATGTCGTCGACCAGCGCAGCGTCCAGGCCAGTGTTGACCGAACGGTTGGTGAAAGCCACGTCGGCAGTGCTGCCGGCAGGACGCTCGGCGCTGACCACGTAGATCTCACTGGTGTTGCGCTGCACACCCGGCTCGATGCGCACACGCACGCGGGTTTCGCTGTCGCTGGCGATACCGGCCGCACTCAGGCGCTTGGCCATCGACGCGGACAACTCGTCGGAGTGCTGCCAGGTGGTGGTGAACTCACCGGTCTGCGGACGCTGTTCATCCAGACGGAAACCGTTGTCCTGGAAGAACTGCAGCGCCACTGGCCAGACTTCGGCCGGCGGGTGCTGGGCCACGACCCAACGCGAATCACCGCTCTTCTGCAGCGAGTAATCGGTGGCATCGGCAACCGCCGACAGCGGCTGAGGACGCGGCACGACGTATTCGCCCGTCGCGGTGTCATCGGCCACGTTGCGCGGGATCGGCAACAGCGGATCGAGGCGCTTGGCAGTGCTCACATCCGGTGGCAATTGCATCGGTGCAGTCTGTTGCGCTTGCAGGTAATCGCTTCCACGGTCGCGGAAATAACCTTCCGGCCCCCAGACCCATCCGCAGCCACTGGTGCTGGAGATAATCAAGGCAAGTGCGGAAAGTCCGGCCATTCGCTTCATGCGTTGTACTTCCTCAATTAAACCAGGACGTTGCACTGGCGCAGGGCCGAGCGCAGCGTTTCATGACAAGGGGTGCTCAGCCAGGTCAGTGGCAGGCGGATGCCTTCGTGCATCAGGCCCATTTCGACCAAAGCCCACTTCACCGGAATCGGGTTGGCTTCGATGAACAGGTCCTTGTGCAGCGGCATCAGTTTTTCGTTGATTGCGCGTGCGGTATCGGCGTCGCCCTTGAGCGCAGCCTCGCACAGGTCAGCCATTTCGCGCGGGGCGACGTTGGCGGTGACCGAGATGTTGCCTTTGCCGCCCAGCAGGATCAGCTCGACAGCGGTCGGATCATCGCCGGACAGCACGATGAAATCCTTGCTCACGCCATCGATGATCGCTTTGGCGCGCTTGAGGTCGCCGGTAGCTTCCTTGATGCCGATGATGTTCGGCACGGTGGACAGGCGAATCACCGTCTCGGCCTGCATGTCGCAGGAGGTGCGGCCGGGAACGTTGTAGAGAATCTGCGGAATGTCGACCGCTTCAGCGATGTGCTTGAAGTGCTGGTACAGGCCTTCCTGGGTCGGCTTGTTGTAATAAGGAACCACCAGCAGGCAGGCATCGGCGCCGGCGGCCTTGGCGTTGCGGGTCAGCTCGACGGCTTCGCGGGTCGAATTGGCGCCGGTGCCGGCGATGACCGGAATGCGCCCGGCAACCTGTTTGACCACGGCTTTGATGACGGCGATGTGCTCTTCTACATCAAGGGTGGCCGACTCGCCGGTAGTACCGACGGCGACGATGGCATGGGTGCCGTTCTTGAGGTGGAAGTCCACGAGTTTGCTGAGGCTGTCCCAGTCAAGACGCCCTTGTGCATCCATGGGAGTGACCAGTGCCACCATACTGCCCGCAATCATGAAACCGCTCCTGCCGGAAAAAGAGAGCGGTAATGGTACTGGCGCCAAGATGCTTGCACAAGCGAAGTACTGCGCCGCCGCCATTCCCCTTGGCGCCGCTTTTCGCTACCCTTCAGACTTTGATCGGTACAGATCAGCTTGTACGCCGGGTTTCAGCCTCCCCTTTCGGCCTCCCAGGCCCCGTTCCTGCGTCGCATCGACGCGCTCCCGCACAGTGGAGCGAGCCGCGATCGCTGGCCGGGTCTCTTTTTACGGACCGCCAGAACAGGCACTCCCGGCTACCAATGCCCGTCAACCTACCGACCGCTCATCGCTTTAGGAATGCTGCATGTCCACCCCCACAGTTCGCGAACAATTCCTTGTCATCAGTGCCCTCGGCGCCAACCCCATGGAGCTGACCAACGTCCTGTGCCGCGCCAGCCATGAAAACCGCTGCGCCGTCGTCACCTCTCGCCTGACCCGCCACGGCGAGTGCAGCGCCCTGGTGCTGGAAATTTCCGGCAGCTGGGACGCCCTCGCGCGCCTCGAAGGCAGCCTGCCAGTGCTGGCCAAGCGTCACGCTTTCACAGTCAACGTGGTGCGCAGCGCCGCTCTGGAAAATCGCCCTCAGGCCCTGCCTTACGTGGCCTACGTCAGCTCGGCTTATCGCCCGGACATCATCAATGAGCTGTGCCAGTTCTTCATGGACCACAACGTCGAGCTGGAAAACCTCACCTGCGACACCTATCAGGCGCCTCAGACCGGCGGCACCATGCTCAACGCCACGTTCACCGTGACCCTGCCGGCGGGCACCCAGATCAGCTGGCTGCGCGATCAGTTCCTCGACTTCGCCGATGCGATGAACCTGGATGCCCTGATCGAGCCTTGGCGCCCACAAAACCCAATGTAAGGAAGCTTTCATGGCCGTAGTCATCGACCAACCGGTTGCGGATTTCACCGCGCCTGCGACCAGCGGGCAGACCGTCAGCCTGTCCGAACTCAAGGGCAAGCAAGTGGTGATCTACTTCTACCCGAAGGACAGCACCCCGGGCTGCACCACTCAGGGCCAGGGCTTTCGCGATCAATATGCGGCGTTCAAGGCTGCCAACACAGAAGTCTTCGGCATTTCCCGCGACAGTTTGAAGTCGCACGAAAACTTCAAAGGCAAGCAGGAATTTCCGTTCGAGCTGATCAGCGACAAGGACGAGGCGGTTTGCCAGTTGTTCGACGTGATCAAGCTGAAGAAGCTGTATGGCAAGGAATACCTGGGCGTTGATCGCAGCACTTTCCTGATTGATAAGGACGGCGTGCTGCGTCAGGAATGGCGTGGTGTTAAGGTGCCGGGGCATGTTGATGCCGTGCTGGCGGCGGCTGAGGCTCTGAATAAAGCCTGATGTTTTTGCTGCGTCTGTAAAGACGCCTTCGCGAGCAGGCTCGCTCCCACAATTGAAATGTAATCACCGTGGGAGCGAGCCTGCTCGCGAATAGCCTCTCTGTAAAATCCGGATCAACCGCTAAAGCAACGGCGCCACCACCGGCTCCTTGCGCGGCCACGCATCGAGCACAGCCTTGAACAGCGTCGCCAGCGGGATCGCAAAGAACACGCCCCAGAATCCCCACAACCCGCCAAACAACAGCACCGCGCAGATGATTGCCACCGGATGTAGATTCACTGCTTCCGAAAACAGCAACGGCACCAGCACGTTGCCGTCCAGCGTCTGAATGATTCCGTAGACCGCCATCAGGTAGATGAACTGATCGCTCCAGCCCCACTGGAACAGCGCAATCAGCAGCACCGGTACGGTCACCACCACCGCACCGACATACGGCACCACCACCGACAAGCCGACCAGCAACGCCAGCAGCGCCGCGTAATTCAGGCCCAGCGCGATGAAGGCGATGTAGGTCACGCCGCCGCAAATCACGATCTCGATGCCTTTGCCACGTATGTAATTGGCGATCTGCCGGTTCATTTCCTGGGCGACGCGGGTGATCAGCGCGCGCTCGCGGGGCAGATAGCCGCGCACCCACTCGCCGATCATCGCCCGATCCTTGAGGAAGAAGAACACCAGAATCGGCACCAGCACCAGGTAGATCATGATGTTCACCAGCAGCGGCAGACTCGACAACGAGAAAGTCAGTGCCCACTGACCGAACTTGCCGATCTCGCCCCGCGCCGCTTCGATCGCTTGCAAGACTTGCTCGTCAGACACCAGATGCGGATAGCGCTCGGGCAATAGAAGCAGCAGCGATTGCCACTTGGCGAGCATGCCCGGCAACTCGTTGAACAGCGTGATCAACTGATGCCAAAGCAGCGGCAGCACCACGACAATAAACAGCATCAGCGCGCCCATGAACAGCGCAAACACCAGCCCCACCGCCACCCCGCCCGGCACGCGCAGCCGCTCGAGCGTCACCACCAGGCCCTGCATCAGATACGCCAGCACCATCCCGGCCAACACCGGCGCAAGCATGCCGCCGAGGGTGAGCACGGCGGTGAAGGCGAGAAACAGCAGCACTGCCAGCACCACGGCTTCTTCATCGGAGAAGTAGCGCTGAATCCAGTCGCGTAACACTTTGAACATCAATAATCCCTTCGGTTTTTAGCGCGGCGCTTCAGGCTTTTTTCAACCAGTAACGGTAGACCCCAGCCTCGTCTTCTTCGCGCAACAGCGCATGACCGGCGAGTTTGGCAAAGGTACGGAAGTCGCGTTGCGAGCCGGCATCGGTAGCGATCACCTTGAGCACAGCGCCACTTTGCAGTTTGTTGAGTTCCATTTTTGCCTTGAGCAACGGCAAAGGACAGTTCAGGCCACTGGCGTCCAATTCTACGTCATGGGCTACAGCGTCAGTCATTGCGTCACTCCGGTTCGGGTTGTCGAGCTGCCTAGAATATCTGGTCGCGGCTTCGGTGTCCGGCTACAGTAAGGTCTTTGTCCTCCAAGGCTTTGTGCATGACTTTTCTGCGCCCTACCCTGCTGACGCTCGCTTGCCTGCTCGCCTCACCAGGCTTTGCCGACGATCTGCCGTCACTCGGCGACGCCAGCTCTGCCATTGTCTCGCCGCAACAGGAATACCAGCTCGGCCGCGCCTGGCTGGCCATGCTGCGCAGTCAGGTTTCCCAGCTCAACGATCCGCAGCTCAAGGATTACGTCGAATCCAGCGTGTACAAGCTGGTCGAGACCAGCCAGGTCTCCGACAGGCGCCTGGAATTCATCCTGATCAACAGCCCACAACTCAACGCCTTCGCAGCGCCGGGCGGCGTGGTCGGGGTCAACGGCGGCCTGTTCCTCAACGCCCAGACCGAAGGTGAATACGCCTCGGTGCTCGCTCACGAATTGGCGCACTTGTCGCAACGCCACTTCGCTCGCGGCGTCGAAGCCTCACAAAGAATGCAGGTGCCGATGATGGCCGCGTTGCTGGCGGGTATCGTCATCGCGGCGGCAGGCGGCGGTGATGCCGGTATCGCCACCATCGCCGGCACCCAGGCTGCGGCGTTGCAGGAACAACGGCGCTTCTCACGGCAGAACGAACAGGAGGCCGACCGTATCGGCATCCTCAATCTGGAAAAGGCCGGGTACGACCCGCGCTCGATGCCGACCATGTTCGAGCGTCTGATGCGCCAATACCGCTTCGATGCCAAGCCGCCGGAATTCCTCCTGACTCACCCGGTCACCGAATCGCGTATCGCCGACACCCGCAACCGCGCCGAGCAGGCGAAACCGGGCGGCATCGAAGACAGCATGCGCTACCAGTTGATCCGCGCGCGGGTACAGTTGATCTACGAGGAAACCCCGGGGCTGGGCGCCAAGCGTTTCCGCGCCCTGCTCGATGAGAATCCGAAAAACGACGTGGCGCGTTACGGCCTCGCCATCGCCCAGATCAAGGGCGGCCAGCTCAATGAAGCGCGGGAGAACCTCAAGCAACTGCTGGCCAAGTCACCCAACGAGATCATCTACAACCTCGCGCAGATCGATCTGGACATCACCAACAATCGTCTGCCCGATGCGCAGTCACGGGTCGACCGCATGCTTGCGCAGTTCCCGGGCAACTATCCGCTGAATCAGGTGCGCGTCGATCTGCTGCTGAAACAGAATCGCGCCGCCGATGCCGAGAAGGCACTCGACAGTCTGCTCAAGTCACGCCCGGATGATCCGGACGTCTGGTATCAGGTTGCTGAAACCCGCGGTCTGTCGGGCAATATTATCGGACTGCATCAGGCGCGCGCCGAGTATTTTGCACTGGTCGGCGATTACCGCCAGGCCATTCAGCAGCTGGACTTCGCCAAGCGCAAGGCCGGCAACAACTTCCCGCTGTCCTCGCGCATCGATGCCCGCCAGCGCGAACTGATGGAGCAGGAGCGTATGGTCAAGGACATGATGGGCTGAGTCTTTCCCGACTAAGACAAAAACTGCAGACACAAAAAAACCGCCTCTTTCGAGGCGGTTTCGTTTTACCTGCCTGCTGGCTTATTCCGCCAGTTTGAAGGTGATGAAGCTGGCACGGCCCTGACGCAGCACGCGCATCGACACCGAACGGTTCTTCGGCAACGCCTTGGCGATGTCGGTGAACTCCTTGGCCGAGCCGATGGCCTGGTTGTTCAGGTGGGTGATCACGTCACCCGGTTGCAGACCGATCAGGGCCGCAGGACCGTCCTGCACTTCCTTGATCACCACACCGCCTTTGAGGTCGTAGGTTTTCTTCTGCTCGGCGGTCAATTCACCGACCGCAACACCGAGGCGGTTGCTGCTGCTTTCAGCGCCGGATTTCGGCAGCGCGTCCAGCTCTTTGTCCTCGTCCGGGATCGCGCCGACAGTCAACTCGACATTCTTGCGCTTGCCTTCGCGAATCACTTCCAGATTGGCTTTGGCGCCAGCCTTCAGCGCGCCGACCAGATGCGGCAAGTCGGCCGACATGACGATCGGCTGACCGTTCATGCTCAGAATCACGTCGCCAACCTGCAGGCCGCCCTTGGCCGCAGGGCCGTCATCCTGGATCTGCGCAACGAGGGCGCCGGCCGGCTTATCCAGACCGAACGATTCGGCGAGGTCCTTGTTCACTTCCTGAATGACCACGCCCAGCCAGCCACGGCTGACTTTGCCACCGCTCTTGAGCTGATTGGAGACATCCATCGCCACGTCGATCGGGATCGCGAACGACACGCCCATGAAGCCGCCGGAGCGGGTGTAGATCTGCGAGTTGATGCCGACCACTTCACCGTTCAGGTTGAACAGCGGGCCACCGGAGTTGCCCGGGTTGATAGGCACGTCGGTCTGAATGAATGGCACATAGTTTTCGTTCGGCAGGCTGCGACCGACGGCGCTGACGATGCCTTGGGTCACGGTGTGGTCAAAGCCGAATGGCGAACCGATTGCGACGACCCACTGGCCGGCCTTCAAGTCCTGGGATTTGCCGAGCTTGAGCACTGGCAGATCCTTGCCTTCGATTTTCAGCAACGCCACGTCAGAACGTGGGTCGGTGCCGACCAGTTTGGCTTTCATCTCACTGCGATCAGCCAGACGGACGAGGATTTCGTCAGCATCGGCGATCACGTGGTTGTTGGTGAGGATGTAGCCATCCGGCGAAATGATGAACCCCGAGCCCAGCGATTGCGCTTCACGCTGGCGGCCATCGCCACGTGGCGAGCGCTGCTGAGGCGGCATGCCGCGCTCGAAGAATTCGCGCAGCATCGGTGGCAGGCCTTCCAGATCCGGCATCTGCTGGTTGACGCGACGGTCCGGCAGTTTCTGCGTGGTACTGATGTTCACCACCGCAGGCGACGCTTGTTCGACCAACTGGGTGAAATCAGGCAGATCGGCCGCTTGCGCAGCAGGAACCGCCTGACCGAGCAACAGCACGGTGGCGAAGATGGAAAGGTAAGACTTCAAACTTGGTATCGACATACAGCTCCCGTTACGACGAGCAGGGTTAAGCGATATGGAGCAAAGGAACACCGGAAACCACAGACCGGCATTTTTGTTCCGGGAACAACAAACAAGGCCAGAGCCGTGAGGCTCTGACCTATAAAAAATTTTCAGGGGTTTTGCAAATGAAAATGCTCAGCAAACATTTCGACGTCTCGACGACGAAGTGGAAATGACTGAAATCAGCTCACTGCTTGCTGGTCGCAGCGCCATCGTTGTTACGCATCGATAGAGCGATTCGTTCGGCGGTGCCAATCGGAATTTCACCGACCACCGTGACCATCATTTCACCCTGCGGCGTGGTCAGGCGACGGGATACCGCGACGGTCGGGCCCAACTGAGTGCGGGTGTCAGTGACGGTTGCGCCATTCAACGGTTCAAGGAACACCGAGAAACGCGCCAGACCATCGTCATACATCAGGCTGCTGACTTGGGTCTTGGTCTGCGCATCCTTGTGCGAACTGCTGCTGGTCAGCTCAAAGCCTGGCGGGAGCCAGTCCGAACGCCAGTTTTGCACGGTTTTAGCTGCAGAAGCCTTGTCGCTTGCAATGTTGATCGGCTTGCAATCCGGGTCCGCCAACAAGTCCTTGTCTGACGGGATTTCATCCGTGTCGAGGCTGGTGAACTGGAAACGCTCGAGCAACTGCCCTTTGTCATTCAACAGCAACGACTTGAGCGGCAGCCCGGTTTTCTTGTCCAGATGCAACTCGAAACCGTAACGGTGCTGATCACGAGGGGTCAACGAGACGATCACTGCCTCACGGCCAGCCACGCGCGACTTGCCAATGACGGCAAGGTCATACCAATTCTTCAGCTTTTTGGGATCCAGCGCACGGGCGGCAGCGTTGGGTGAGTCACCCAATCCCGCAATCAGGGTGCCGCTGACGCATTGAGTACGTCCATCAATGCGCACGACTTCCTGAGCCGAGCCGTCGAGCTGCAATAACCGCTCGCGGACCTGGCCATTCTGGACGCGATGCCAGATGTTGTGCGTGGAAAAACTGCCGTTGCGCTCGTAAACGAAAGTGCCGTGGAAGCTTTGCTGCTGCTCGGCCTGGCCCAGACGGGTCAACCAGTCCTGGGCCTCGTCAGCGTGGGCTGGAACAACGAACCAGCCACTGAGCAGAAGCGAAAGTAGAGGGATGGCGCGCATGATCCTCCTTAACGGTTTTCCAGGCTTGCGGCACGTGCGTATGGCAGCGCGCTTTCAGTTCCTTTGAGTGCAGCCTGCTGAGCGTGCTGACGCAGGTAGCCTGGCAGACGCTGATCATGCCAGCCTGGCTGACCTTGCAGAACGCCGTTAGCCATAGGACCAGTCGCTTCCGAGCTTTCGCTGTAACCAGCCAGAACTGCCGGACCCTTGACCTGTGGAGTGGCCAGAGTAGGCTGATTCGACTGCTGGGCCAGTTCAACACCAGCAATTTCGTCCTGATTGTACAGGCGAACACCGGCCAGAACGGCCACGGTCACCGAAGCGGCAACAGCGAGGCGACCCAGGTTACGCCACGGGCTGCGGGATACTTTGGCCGGAGCCGTTTCGTCTTCCAGCGCAGCGGACACTGCCGCAGCGATATCCAGACGCGGAAGCAGCAGATCCTTGTGCATGGCTGCCCGAGCGATCTGGTAACGAGCCCAGGTCTCACGGGTATCTACATCATCCAGTGCGCTGAGCACTCGACGCAATTCCAGTTCGTCCGCTTCGTTATCCATCACTGCGGACAGCGATTCCTGCAGGGCTTCACGACTCATGGCGTTCCTCTCTTGGCTGTCGCCGCTGTCTCAGTTTTCCTGCAACAACGGTTGCAGGGCTTTATCGATGGCCTCCCGAGCGCGGAAAATCCGGGAGCGCACGGTACCCACCGGACACTGCATGACGCTCGCAATGTCCTCGTAACTCAGACCATCGAATTCACGTAAAGTTAAAGCCGTACGCAAATCCTCTGGCAGTTGCTGGATGGTCCGATGGACAGTGCCTTCGATCTCATCCCGCAGCAATGCACGTTCCGGTGATTCGAGATCCTTGAGGCCGTGATCGCCATCGTAGAACTCTGCATCCTCTGAACTTACATCGCTATCCGGCGGCCGACGGCCGCGGGAAACCAGGTAGTTCTTTGCCGTGTTAATGGCAATACGGTACAGCCACGTATAAAACGCACTGTCACCGCGGAAATTTCCAAGTGCCCGATACGCCTTGATAAAGGCTTCCTGAGCAACGTCCTGGGCTTCATGGGTGTCGTGCACAAAACGCACGATCAACCCGAGAATTTTGTGCTGATATTTCAGCACCAGCAGATCGAAAGCTCGCTTGTCGCCACGCTGTACGCGTTCGACCAGCTGCTGATCCTCTTCCTGGGTTAGCATGAACACTCCTCGATAAGCCCGGAGGAGACTTGCATTACTAAACGACCAGACTTGCAAACATAGACTCGGGCTTTTCGCAAAAGTTCTCCCCCTCCAAGCAAGTTTCCTGCGGGCTCTGATTTGGCACGCACGAAAAACGCAGCGCGGGTTGAACCGGCTGCGCGAATAATCTTGTTATCGGTTTCGCCGGCAGGAATCCAAACGCAGATTCCGCACTGAAGCCGACACTGTCCCTGGTTTCTGGCACCGTCTATTGATCTTGGGCCTTTGGCAAAAGTTCCAATTATTTATAGCCGTACCCACCTGACATTGCGCAACCCTGCTCGGAAAAGACTGTTTCAGCGCCGATACAGGTGTCTATTCCCGAAACCGCCGGAAAAAACTTCCGACGAAGCACAGCGCTTTTTAATGCGCAGTAGTCTCACAATGCCATCTGGGCCCGGCTATTGTGCCGCCCAACCCCTCTATATACTAGTGGGCTGTGTGGCTGTCTTGACTCGCCGATCCAGCTGTCTTGCGCCAACCCCGACCCGGGTCGCTTTGAGCGGAATCCTGAAATGAGCCAACAGTTCCAACACGATGTTCTGGTGATTGGCAGCGGTGCTGCCGGTTTGACTCTCGCTTTGACCTTGCCCGGTCATCTGCGCATTGCCGTATTGAGCAAAGGCGATCTCGCCAACGGTTCGACCTTCTGGGCCCAGGGCGGCGTTGCCGCCGTGCTCGACGATACCGACACTGTCGAATCCCATGTCGACGACACCCTCAATGCGGGCGGCGGCTTGTGCCATGAAGACGCCGTACGCTTCACCGTCGAGCACAGCCGCGAGGCCATTCAATGGCTGATCGACCAAGGCGTACCGTTCACCCGCGACGAACAGTCCGGCACTGAAGACGGTGGTTTCGAATTTCACCTGACCCGCGAAGGTGGCCACAGCCATCGACGCATCATCCATGCTGCCGACGCCACCGGCGCGGCGATCTTCAAGACCTTGCTGGCCCAGGCCAAAGAGCGTGAAAACATCGAATTGCTGGAACAACGCGTCGCCGTCGATCTGATCACCGAACGCCGCTTGGGCATGGAAGGCGATCGTTGCCTGGGCGCTTACGTGCTGAACCGCGCCACGGGCGAAGTGGACACCTACGGCGCACGTTTCGTGATTCTGGCTTCGGGCGGCGCGGCCAAGGTCTACCTTTATACCAGCAACCCCGACGGCGCCTGCGGTGACGGCATCGCCATGGCCTGGCGTTCCGGTTGCCGCGTGGCGAATCTGGAATTCAACCAGTTCCACCCGACCTGCCTGTATCACCCGCAAGCCAAGAGTTTCCTGATTACTGAAGCGCTGCGCGGCGAAGGCGCGCATTTGAAGCTGCCCAACGGCGAGCGCTTCATGTATCGCTTCGACAAACGAGCGGAGCTGGCGCCTCGTGACATCGTCGCGCGGGCCATCGACCATGAAATGAAGCGTCTGGGTGTCGACTGCGTTTATCTGGACATCAGCCACAAGCCTGAATCGTTCGTCAAAAGCCACTTCCCGACTGTTTATGAGCGCTGCCTGGGCTTCGGCATCGACATCACCAAACAACCGATCCCGGTGGTCCCCGCCGCGCACTACACCTGTGGCGGGGTGATGGTCGATCAGCACGGTCGCACCGATGTACCCGGCCTCTACGCCATCGGCGAAACCAGTTTCACCGGTCTGCACGGCGCCAACCGCATGGCCAGCAACTCGCTTCTCGAATGCTTCGTTTATGCCCGTTCGGCAGCGGCGGACATTCTTGCGCAACTCGATGACGTTGCGGCGCCAAGCGCCCTGCCCGTCTGGGACGCCAGCCAGGTCACCGACTCGGATGAAGACGTGATCATCGCGCACAACTGGGACGAGTTGCGCCGATTCATGTGGGACTACGTCGGCATCGTGCGCACCAACAAGCGTCTGCAACGGGCGCAGCACCGGGTGCGTCTGCTGCTGGATGAGATCGATGAGTTTTACAGCAACTATAAAGTCAGCCGCGACCTGATCGAGTTGCGCAACCTGGCACAGGTTGCCGAATTGATGATCAGCTCAGCCATGGAACGCAAGGAAAGTCGCGGACTGCATTACACCCTCGACTATCCGGATATGCTGCCCGAAGCGCTCGACACTATTCTGGTGCCGCCCACCTACGCCGGCTGAACTTGAGCCGCACTCGCAGGCGTCGGTGCAGATCCGCCGCCTGCGAGTCACGTGGCACGCAGATCGATCTGACCCGCCACTTTCCGCGCAGACGAAAGCGCAGCACCACAATCAATGGCAGCGCCAGACTGTCCGGGCGCAGTTGCACCGCTTGCCAGCCATCAGCCTGATTCCACACCTGCCAGCCATCGCCATCGCGGCGCAAGCCGCAAAATGCTTGCGGATGACTCAGCAAAATCTGCCGTGGCAGCACCCAAAAACCATGCAGCGCACAGGCGCAAGCGCCGAGCAGACTGGCCCAGAGTGGAATCGACAGCAGAAACAACGAGCCCATGGCGAACGCCTGGGCCTGCAGATACGCCGCCAGCAACTGCCGTGAGGCATGCCAGCGGCATTCGAACGTATTACTTGGGCTGGACACGATCCAGAATCATCCGGACCATGCGTTGCAGCTCGGGGTCTTCCGACTCGCTGCGCTCCATGAACCAGCCGAACATGTCCTGATCCTCACAGGTCAGCAAACGCACGTACAGATCGCGATCCACTTGATTCAACGTCGCGTAAACCTCCTGCACGAACGGCACCAGCAGCACGTCAAGCTCAAGCATGCCGCGACGGCTGTGCCAAAAGAGGCGATTCAGTTCAACTTGTTCGACCATGGAGCCCTCCTCGAATTTGCCGGGCAGTATACAGCCCCGGCGCGGGCCGCACAGTCGGCTTTGGTCGGGGACCCCTGATCCTTTATCAACTACCCATTTCAACCCTGCCCCCTTATGATGTGCCCCAGTCTATTTACCCTGCGATGACCCATGGCCGATTCTGCTTTTTTCTGCACCCTGTCTCATGAAGGCGTACTCGCGGTTCGCGGTGCGGACGCCGGAAAATTCCTGCAAGGCCAGTTGACCTGCAATATCAATTACCTGAGCGACACCCGCGCCAGCCTTGGCGCCCGCTGCACGCAGAAAGGCCGGATGCAGTCGAGCTTCCGCATCCTGCTTGAAGGTGACGGCGTGGTGATGGCGATGGCCAGCGAGCTGCTCGAGCCGCAACTGGCCGACCTGAAAAAGTACGCGGTGTTCTCCAAATCGAAGCTGACCGATGAAAGCGCCGCCTGGGTGCGCTTCGGTCTGGCGCATGGCGATGCAGCCCTGACCAGCCTCGGTCTGGCACTGCCCGCCGAAACCGACAGCGTTGTGCGCCATGAAGGCCTGATCGCAATTCGCGTTTCGCCCGAGCGCGCCGAACTCTGGGTGCCTGCCGCTCAGGCGCAAAGCGTGCAAAGCCAACTGTCGACCGCGCTGCCTGAGGCCGAACTGAATCAATGGCTGCTGGGTCAGATCCGCGCCGGTATCGGTCAGGTCATGCCTTCCACTCGCGAACTGTTCATTCCGCAGATGCTCAATCTGCAGGCGGTCGGCGGGGTGAGTTTCAAGAAAGGCTGCTACACCGGCCAGGAAATCGTTGCGCGCATGCAGTACCTGGGCAAGCTCAAGCGTCGGCTGTACCGCTTGCGCCTCGAAGCAGCAGAGTTGCCGGAGCCCGGCACTCAGTTGTTCGCGCCCAGCCATAGCAGCTCGATCGGCGAAGTGGTGCTGGCGGCCAATGCCGAGGGAAACATTGAACTCCTGGCCGTGTTGCAGGCCGAAGCTGCCGAAGCCGGTGATTTGCGTCTGGGCGCCCTCGAAGGCCCCGCGTTGCACGTGCTCGACCTGCCTTACGAACTGGATCGCGACCGCGAAATCCAGCGTTGATCGCAGCATTGTTGCAACACCCTAGAGAGTCCAAATGAGCGAACTGGCGGAAAAGGTCCAACAGGATTTGGTTGCGGCCATCGATAACGATGACCTGGTCCTGCCAACGTTGCCGGAAGTGGCCCTGCAGATTCGCAAGGCCGCCGAGGATCCGGAAATCAGCGTCAGCGATCTGAGCAAAGTCATCGGCCGCGACACCGCGCTGTCGGCGCGCCTGATCAAAGTGGTCAACAGTCCGCTGCTGCGCGCCGCGCAGGAAGTCACCGACCTGCACACCGCCATCACCCGTTTGGGCATCAACTACAGCAGCAACCTGGCGATCGGTCTGGTGATGGAGCAGATCTTCAACGCCCGCTCCGAAGTGGTCGAACAGAAGATGCGCGAAGTCTGGCGCAGCAGTCTGGAAATCGCTGGCGTCAGCTATGCGCTGTGTCGTCGCCACACCCAGCTCAAACCCGATCAGGCGGCACTCGGCGGGTTGGTGCATCAGATTGGCGTGTTGCCGATTCTGACTTACGCCGAAGACCACAATGAACTGCTCTCCGATGCGGTCAGCCTGACCCATGTGATCGAGCAGATTCACCCATTGCTCGGCGAGAAATTGCTGCGGGTCTGGGAGTTTCCCGAGCGCCTGGTGCATTTGCCATTGCTCTATCAAGACTTCAGCCGCGACTCGACGCGCATCGATTACGTCGATGTCGTGCAGGTGGCCAATCTGTATTGCCGCAAGGACACCGACCATCCGTTTGCGCGGATTGACCCGTTTAGCGTGCCGGCGTTCAGGAAGCTGGGGATTGACCCGGAGAACAAGCAATTTTGCGCGGATCTGGAAGAATCGCGGTCGATGTTCTACTGACCTGTGGTGAGGGGATTTATCCCCGTTGGGTTGGGTTGCGAAGCGACGCTGAACTCTGCGACCCGGTTTTTTCCAGACAGATTGTGATCGCTGAACTGCGACTGCTGCGCAGCCGAGCGGGGATAAATCCCCTCGCCACAAAAAACCCTCACCACAAAAGCACTACCCGGCAATAAAGCTGACCCGCACCTTCAACCCTGCCTGCTCGCCATCATGCAGGGTGATCTGCGCCAGATGCGCACGACAGATCTCGCCGACAATCGCCAAGCCCAGACCTGAACCGGCAACCTGCTGATTGCGCCGATAAAACCGTTCGAACACTCGATCACGCTCGTGCAGCGGGATGCCCGGCCCGTCGTCCTCAACCTCAAGCACCGCCGGGGCCGTGACCCGCAGAATCACATTGCCGCCCGGTGGCGTGTGCGCCAGCGCGTTATCGACCAGATTGCTCAGCAGCTCATTGAGCAGCGTCGGCTCACCGCGCAGCCACACCGGTTCATCCGCCTCCAGCGCCAGCGCCACGCCGCGCTTGTGCGCCAAAGGCGCCATGGCCATGCCCAGCTCTCGGGCCAACTGGCTCAGATCGAGCAACTGCGCGCCGCCCTCGGCAATCGCCCGCGCACCGTTTTCGACCCGGGCCAGCGACAGCAGCTGATTGGCCAGATGAGTCAGGCGATCGGTGCTTTGTGCGGATGATTCCAGCGTGGTGCGCCAGGTTTCCGGCTCGTTCGAGCGCAGGCCCAGTTCCAGCCGTGCTTTCAGTGCAGCCAGAGGTGTGCGTAATTCATGGGCAGCATCGGCAATGAACTGCGCCTGCCGTTCGAACTGGCCGCGCAGACGCTCGGTGAAATGATTGAGCGCGCGCACCAACGGCCCCAATTCATGCTGCACTTCCACCAGCGGCAGCGGCCGCAAATCGTCGGGCTGGCGTTCCTCAACAGCGGTTCTTAACCGCTCCAGCGGGCGCAACGCCGCACTCACCGCGAACCACACCAGCAGCAATGCACCGACGGCCAGCATGCCCAAGCGCAACAGGGTGTCAGCCGCCAGACTGCGCGCCATGCTTACCCGCGCTTCGTCGGTTTCAGCCACGCGGATTTCCGCCATGCCGTTCATGTTCGGCTCGCTTACGGCTTTAAGCAGACTGACCACACGTACGTTCTGGCCGTTGTACTTCGCGTTATAGAAGCGTGCCAGCGCCGGATAGCTATCAGTGCGCGGCGTGCCGGGCGGTGGTCCGGGGAGGTTTTCGTAACCGGAGATCAGCTTCTGGTGAATGTCGTTGACCTGGTAATAGATGCGCCCGGCGCTGTCATAGGCGAAGGTATCCAGCGCCACGTAAGGCACGTCGGCGCTGAGGCTGCCGTCGCGTTGCGACAACCCGGCAGCGATGGTCCGTGCCGAGGCCAGCAGCGTGCGGTCATACGCGGTGTCGGCGGCCTCGCGACCGTTCCAGTAAGCGCTCAAGCCACTGGCGAGCATCAGCACCACCAGCAACCATCCAAGGTTCCACAGCAACCGCCAGCGCAGGCTGCTGGGCTTATGCATCGCGGCTTTCCAGCAGATAGCCGAGGCCCCGGAAGGTGACGATGGCTACGGGCTGGCCGTCGAGTTTCTTGCGCAAGCGGTGCACGTAGATTTCGATGGCGTCGGGGCTGGCTTCTTCGTCGAGGCCGAACACCTGCGCGGCCAGTTGTTCCTTGCTCATCACTCGCCCCGGCCGCGCGATCAGCGCTTCGAGGACGGCCTGCTCGCGCGAGGTGAGGGTCAGCAGTTCGTCGCCGAGGGTGAAGCGCCGCGTATCGAGGTCGTAAGCCAGCACGCCACAGCGCTGCTGACGCTCGCCGCCAAGGACACTGCGGCGCAGCAAGGCTTTGACTCGCGCTTCCAGTTCCGTCAGTTCGAACGGCTTGGCCAGGTAGTCGTCAGCACCGAGATTGAGGCCATGCACGCGATCCTTGACGTCACTGCGCGCGGTCAGCATCAACACCGGCAGGTTCTTGCCCCGTGCACGCAGCCGCGCCAGCACCTCGAAACCGTCCATGCGCGGCAGGCCTACGTCGAGGATCGCTACGGCGTATTCCTCACTGCCCAACGCCAGGTCGGCGGCCACGCCATCGTGCAGCACATCCACGGTCAGACCGGTGCTCTTGAGCGCCTGAGCGACGCTTTCGGCCAGTTGCAGATGGTCTTCGACAAGCAGGACACGCATGGATTTGTACCTCGTTCAGGGTTGGCCGACGCCGCGCTTTGCCGCGGAGTTTACAGCCGCAACCGCCGCTGTGAAGCCCGAAAACCGTGAAAGACAACTGAAAGGTTGTTGAAAGGTTAGCCGGTTAGAGTCGGCCCACGGACAGTTTCGACTGTCGCCGCTGCTGCCACACAGCGCAACGAAAAACGCCATGAAGCGTTTTCGACTCATAAGAACAATAACGGAGTACCCCAGCATGCCCTCCATGCGCACCAAGGCTTTAATGCCTGCTCGCCTTGCTCGATTCCACCATTGCACTGTCGGTTTCTCGCCGCAGTCCTATATCCCCTCCGTTGTTTCAGTCCTTGCGCGCGCGCCGCGAGAAAACTGCGCCTGCCGCTAGGCTTTCGCGTTGCCCTTTGGTCATTCGGTCCATCCATAACAACAACTCCTCTGGAGACTCAAATGAACGTATCACTGCGTAAAGTTGCTCTCGCCGCTGGCGCGATGCTGTTTGCCGGCCAACTCATGGCCGAGCCGAAACGTCCGGAATGCATCGCCCCCGCCTCCCCCGGCGGTGGTTTCGACCTGACCTGCAAACTGGTGCAGAGCGCACTGGTCAACCAGAAGCTGCTGAGCAAACCAATGCGCGTGACCTACATGCCCGGCGGTGTAGGCGCGGTGGCGTACAACGCAGTAGTGGCGCAACGTCCGGCGGATGCCGGCACGCTGGTGGCGTGGTCGAGCGGTTCGCTGTTGAACCTGGCCCAAGGCAAGTTCGGCCGCTTCGATGAAACCAACGTGCGCTGGCTCGCGGCCGTCGGCACCAGCTACGGCGCCATCGCAGTGAAAAGCGATTCGCCCTACAAGACCCTCGACGATCTCGTTCAGGCGTTGAAGAAAGATCCAGGCTCGGTGGTTATCGGCTCCGGCGGCACCGTCGGCAGCCAGGACTGGATGCAGACCGCACTGATCGCCAAGGCTGCCGGAATCAACCCGCGTGAACTGCGCTACGTCGCCCTTGAAGGCGGCGGTGAAATCGCCACGGCCCTGCTCGGCGGCCACATCCAGGTCGGCAGTACCGACATCTCCGACTCCATGCCGCACATCCAGAGCGGTGACATGCGCCTGCTCGCGGTATTCGCCGACAAACGTCTCGACGAGCCGGAAATGAAAGACATCCCGACCGCTCGCGAACAAGGCTACGACATCGTCTGGCCGGTGGTGCGCGGCTTCTACCTCGGGCCGAAGGTCAGCGACGAAGACTACGCCTGGTGGAAAGACGCGTTCGACAAACTGCTGGCCTCCGAGGAGTTCGCCAAGCTGCGCGATCAGCGTGAACTGTTCCCGTTCGCCATGACCGGCCCGGAACTGGACACCTACGTGAAGAAGCAGGTCGCCGACTACAAAGTGCTGGCCAAAGAGTTCGGCCTGATCCAGTGATCGTCTCTGTCTAGTGGCTGCGTCTCCTACGCGGGGACGCAGCACAGGAGCTCCCATGCTTATTCAACGCATTTTCGCCTCGGTGTTGCTGCTGGTGTGTGCCGGCCTGGCACTGATGGCGTGGCCGTACCAAGCGGCTTTTTCCTACGAACCGGTCGGCCCGCGCGCCTTTCCGCTGCTGATGCTCGGCCTGATGGGCCTGGCGCTGCTGTACATGGTGTTTCGCCCGGCGCCGATCAAACACAGTGAAGACGAGCCGCCGCTGGATCGCGAAACCCTGACCAAGATCGGTGTATGCGTGGTGCTGCTGCTGGTATTTGCCGGCACCTTCGAACCCCTTGGCTTCATCGTGGCCAGCATCATTACCGGCGTACCGATGGCCCGTCTCTATGGCGGCCGCTGGCTGCCGAGCGTGGTGATCATCAGCCTGATGGCGGTTGGTCTCTATCTGCTGTTCGATCGCTTGATGGATGTTCCGCTGCCCCTCGGCCTGCTCAGCGTCCTGGAGAACTGATATGGATACCCTTGGCTATTTGGGTCAGGGCTTCGGCGTCGCGCTGAGCCCGTACAACCTGGTGACCGCCCTGTGCGGCACCCTGATCGGCACCGTCGTCGGCCTGTTGCCGGGGCTTGGTCCGATCAACGGCGTGGCGTTGCTGATTCCGATCGCGTTCGCCCTCGGTCTGCCGCCGGAGTCGGCGCTGATCCTGCTCGCAGCGGTGTATCTGGGCTGCGAATACGGCGGCCGGATCAGCTCGATCCTGCTGAACATTCCGGGCGAAGCCTCGACTGTAATGACCACCCTCGACGGCTACCCGATGGCCCGTAAAGGTATGGCCGGTGTCGCCCTGTCGCTGTCGGCGTGGAGTTCGTTCATCGGCGCGTTCATCGCCACCTGCGGCATGGTGCTGTTTGCGCCGCTGCTGGCGAAATGGGCGATTGCCTTCGGACCTGCGGAATACTTCGTGCTGATGGTGTTCGCAATTGTCTGTCTCGGCGGCATGGCCGGTGATCGACCGTTGAAGACCTTTATCGCGGCGCTGATCGGTCTGTTCCTTTCGACCGTCGGCATCGATGCCAACAGTGGCGTTTACCGTTTTACCGGCGACAACATTCACCTGACCGACGGCATCCAGTTCGTGGTGTTGGTGTTGGGTCTGTTCTCGATCAGCGAAATCCTTCTGCTGCTGGAAAAAACCCACCACGGCCAGGAAGCGGTGAAAGCCACCGGCCGGATGATGTTCAACTTCAAGGAAGCGGCGTCGGTGTTCGTCGTCAACGTGCGCTGCGGCGTGCTCGGTTTCATCATGGGCGTGCTGCCCGGTGCCGGCGCAACGCTCGCCAGTGCCGTGGCCTACATGACCGAGAAGCGCATCGCCGGCACCAGCGGCAAGTTCGGTGAAGGCGACCCCCGTGGTCTGGCCGCGCCGGAAACCGCTATCGGCGGCGCGGCGTGCGGCGCTCTCGTTCCGATGCTGACCCTCGGCGTTCCGGGTTCGGGCACCACCGCGGTGATGATCGGCGCGCTGTCGCTGTACAACATCACTCCAGGCCCGCTGCTGTTCCAACAGCAACCGGACATCGTCTGGGGCCTGATCGCTTCGTTGTTCATCGCCAACGTCATGCTGGTGATCCTCAACATTCCGATGATCCGCGTGTTCACCCGAATCCTCGCCGTGCCGAACTGGGCGCTGGTGCCGATCATCGCGATCATCACCGGGATCGGCGTTTACGCTGTGCACGCCACCACCTTCGATCTGTTCCTGATGATCGGTATCGGCATCTTCGGTTACATCCTGCGCAAGCTGGATTTCCCGCTGTCGCCGCTGCTGCTGGGCTTCATCCTCGGTGGCCTGATGGAGCAGAACCTGCGTCGCGCCCTGTCGATCTCCAATGGCGCGCTGGAGATTCTCTGGTCGAGTCCGATCACCTTCGGTTGCTGGATCCTCACCGCAATCATGCTGCTGATGCCGCTGATTCGCATCTGGCGTAAACGTTCGGCGGCACGGCGCGTCATTGCCGATGTTTGATCGCTTGTCCCTGAAAGCCTGGTGGGGCACCCCGCTGGTCGGTCTGCTTGGCGGTTTCATCGCCAGCCAGATCGGCTGGCCGCTGCCGTGGATGGTCGGCTCGTTGCTGGCGATCATCCTGGTGCGCTGCCTGACGCCGTGGCAACTGGCGGAAATTCCTGGCGGGCGCAAGTGCGGCCAGTGGATCGTCGGCATCGGTATCGGCCTGCACTTCACCCCGCTGGTGATGGAACAGGTGCTCAGTCATTTCGGTTTGATCTTCTTCGGTGCGCTGGTCACGAGCCTGTCGGCGGTGGTCGGCGTATGGCTGATGCGCCGCACCGGCGAGGATCGCGCCACGGCGTTTTTCTCAAGCATGCCCGGTGGTTCCGGGGAGATGGTCAACCTCGGCGCCCGTAACGGTGCACTGCTCAGCCATGTCGCGGCCGGGCAGAGTCTGCGGGTGTTGGTGGTGGTGTTGTGCGTGCCGGCGGCGTTCAAGTATCTGCTCGGTGACGGTACGCCGATTTCTCACGCCGGCAGCGTCGATTGGCGCTGGCTGGCGATTCTGTTTCCGGCGGGCGCCCTGCTCGCCTGGTTCTGGCAGCGTCTGCGCCAACCCAATCCATGGCTGTTCGGGCCGTTGCTGGTCAGTGCGGCGGTGAGCATTACGTGGGATTTGCACATCGGTTTGCCCAATGGCGGCAGTCAGATCGGCCAATGGCTGATTGGCAGCGGTCTGGGCTGTCACTTCAATCGGCAGTTCTTCCGCCGCGCGCCGTCGTTCATGGGCCGGACGTTGATCGGCACCGCGCTGACCATGTTGATCGCGTCGCTGGCGGCGTTGGGCTTGAGTGCGTTGACCCATCTGGATCTGCGTTCGCTGACCCTGGGCATGATGCCCGGCGGGATTGCCGAAATGAGCCTGACCGCGGAAACCCTGCAATTGTCGGTGCCGCTGGTGACGGCGATGCAGGTGATGCGGCTGTTGTTCGTGCTGTTTCTGGCGGAGCCGTTGTTCAGGTATTGGAACCGTCATCCCGCGTAAGACTGAAAACCGAGTTGCCCTTTTCGCGAGCAGGCTCGCTCCCACGGGGTTTTGTGGCTTGCACACAATTGCTGTGGGAGCGAGCCTGCTCGCGAAGGGGCCAACCCGATCGAGACATCAAATCGGTGGCAAGCGCCAGTCGATCGGCGTTTCGCCATTCTGTTCGAGAAACTTGTTGGTCCGGCTGAAATGCCCACAGCCCAAAAACCCGCGATATGCCGACAACGGCGACGGATGCACCGAGGTCAGCACCAGGTGCTTGGTCGCGTCGATCAGCTTCTGCTTGCTCTGCGCATGGGCGCCCCAAAGCATGAACACCAGATGCGGCTGCCGTTCGCTGACCACCTCAATAATGCGGTCGGTGAAGTGCTGCCAGCCCTTGTCCTTGTGCGCGTTGGCATTGGCGCGCTCAACCGTCATGGTGGTGTTGAGCAGCAGCACGCCCTGTTCGGCCCAGCTTTGCAGGTAGCCGTGGTTGGGAATGTCGATATTGAGGTCGCGCTTCAGCTCTTTATAGATGTTGACCAGCGACGGCGGCGCCGGCACGCCCGGTTGCACCGAGAAGCACAGACCGTGGGCCTGGCCCGGGCCGTGGTAAGGGTCCTGGCCGAGGATCACCACTTTCACCTTGTCCAGCGGCGTTGAGTTCAGCGCATTGAAAATCATCGGTCCCGGCGGATAGATCTCCTTGCCGGCCGCCCGCTCCTGCTGCAGAAAGCTGCGCAACTCTGCCATGTAAGGCTGGTCGAACTCAGCACGCAGTGCCTCCTTCCAGCTCGGTTCGAGTTTGATACGGTCGTCAGCAGTCATGGTCATTTCCGGCAAAAACAATGGGGCGAACCCTAGGAAAGCCGACCACGCTTGTCAATTGATCTGACGCAGATCCGGCACTTTCTCCCATAGCGATCATACTGTTCGCTCAAATTCCCGATCGAGGTCACGATGAATCTGCACTTCGAAGAACTTACCGGCACCGACGGCGCCCGCATCGGCATCGCCAGCCTGGATGCCGAAAAATCGTTGAACGCGCTGTCCCTGCCGATGATCAACGCGCTCAGCGACAAATTGAACGCCTGGGCCAATGACCCGCAAATCGTCTGCGTACTGCTGCGCGGTAACGGCGCCAAAGCCTTCTGCGCCGGTGGCGAAGTGCGCAGCCTGGTCGAAGCCTGCCGCGCTCACCCCGGCGAAGTCCCGCCGCTGGCCGCGCAGTTTTTCAGCGCGGAATATCGCCTCGATTACAACCTGCACACCTATCCGAAACCGCTGATCTGCTGGGGCCACGGTTACGTGCTTGGCGGCGGCATGGGCCTGTTGCAGGGCGCGAGCACGCGGATCGTCACGCCGAGCAGCCGTCTGGCGATGCCGGAAATCACCATTGGTCTGTATCCGGACGTTGGCGCCAGCTGGTTTCTTGCGCGGTTGCCGGGCAAGCTCGGCTTGTTTCTCGGCCTGACCGGCGCGCATATCAACGGCCGTGATGCGCTGGATCTGGTTCTGGCCGACCGCTTCCTGCTCGACGAACAGCAACCGCAATTGATCGAAGGCTTGCTGCAATTGAACTGGCAGGAACAGACCGCCATGCAGCTCAACAGCCTGCTCAAGGCTCTGCAGCAGGAGGCACTTGAGCAAATGCCCGAAGCGCAGTGGCTGCCGCGTCGTCAGCAGATCGACGAACTGCTCGATGTCAGCGACGTTGCCTGTGCGTGGAAAGCCATCAGCCTGCACCGCGACAGCAGCGATCTGTTGATTGCCCGCGCGGCGAAAACCATGACCGAGGGCTCGCCGCTGACCGCGCATCTGGTCTGGGAACAGATCAGCCGCGCGCGGCACATGTCGCTGGCCGAAGTATTCCAGATGGAATACACCCTGAGCCTCAATTGCTGCCGCCATCCGGAATTCAGCGAAGGCGTGCGCGCGCGGCTGATCGACAAGGATCAGAAACCGCACTGGCACTGGCCGGATATCAATAACGTGCCGGATGCGGTGGTCGAGGCGCACTTTCACAAGGTTTGGGAGGGGCGGCATCCGTTAGCGGATCTGACCCAGTATTGAGGTGACGCGAGGCCCGCGGTGGCGACTGGATTGCCATCGCGGGCCGGCTCAATCGGTCATCTTGTCAGACATTCAGCTCGTAGAACTCAATGATTTCCTTCATGGCCCGCTGCGCTTCATCGTCGCCCTTTATCAAAATATCCTCGACATCCCTTAATGGCGGGAGAGGATGCAGACGCTCGGCAATCTGCGTCGCGCTGTAGTCTTTCGCTGTTCCTTCGCTGACTCTTATGAAGCCAATAGCGCTTTCACCTACGGCAAAATGACTGGAAACCCGGATTTTCGGCGCCATGCCGTAATCCACCACGATCACCAGATCATCGCGCTCACGATGAAACTTGAGGTTGTCGATCGTCAGCCTGCGCTCGGAAAAATCGATCCCGTCCAGGCCGCCTCCGTTGTTGATGATCACGTCTCTGCCGAGGCCATCGTATCGGTAGATATCATTTCCAGCGCCGCCGGCCAGCGTGTCATTGCCCGGCCCACCCACCAGCAGATCATCACCGGGACTGCCCGTGAGCACGTCATCCCCGTGCATGCCTCGGATCTCTCCCGCGCCGCTTATGGTGTCGTTGCCGCGACCGCCCACGAGTGGCAGCGCTCGTCCGTCTCGCAGGGAGGTTGAACGGCTGGGATTGTTGACGATGACACCCGTATGAAAAGTCTCGGGCGCAGGTCCCAGCTGACTTGATTGCAGCAGTTGCTTCAAACTTGCGACCGCCCCATCGGCAAACTTTACTAGCTCAATACCGGCCCCCTCAAGTTCACCGTTGTGGGGCAAGACGATGCGGACTTTTTGCGTCCCGCCCCATTGGATATCGAGTGTCGGATGAAGCATTTTCGCTCTCGGCGGGTTGCGGTAAGCCGCGCGATCCGGGTTGGGCTCCAACTCGACATGGGTGGTCTCTATCAGCGCAGCACCCCAGCTCAATTGCAGTGCATCGCGCTGCGCGCCTGCTGGAAGAACGACCGTGTCCTGATCGATCAATCCGTACTCGTCTTTCCACCCCGCTACGCCAACTTCTGCTCGGTGGAAAACAGGGTTGAGCACGTCCGCAATTGTGGTGGTCGCTGCGGCGTGCGCTTGCACGATGTAGGTGTCGGCGCCGTCCTCGCCGTACAGCCAATCCTCCCCTGCACCGCTGAGCAGATAGTCGGCGCCTTCGGAACCGAGCAGGGTATCGTCACCTGCCCCGGCGGATAAAAACGCGCCCGGTGTTCTGTCGCCGACAGTGCCGTAGTCAAGTGGGGAGCCTGCATAAGCGACGATCAGATCGTCTCCCGCGCCGCCGTGGAAAACGTTTTCCACTTCGACGTTGATTCGCTCGCCGGCATCGTCGCCATGGACGACTTTGCGTTTGATCGTTTCAGTTGTGACATCCCAGCGAAACGCCTTGGGCACTGTTGCGCCCGAACTGAAGCTTGCTGCCGGATAGACGTACCAGCCTTCAAGCGCGCCGGACTCCTTTCGGTCTTCAACCAATACCTCGCCCGTATTGAATGAAAACCCGTTGGCCGAGCCGGATCGATAATAGCGAGGCGCCTGACTTGAGAAGGCTATTGCTCCCTCGGCTTTCACCGGTTTATGTTCGACACGGGTTGTGGTTTTCGACTGCCTTTCACTGACTACGGCTTGCCCGCCATCAGCCTTCATCCATGGCGGCGTTTCAGACAGTGTTCCTGCGTCGACGCTGTCCTCGCTCAGCTCGGTGTGAGTGGTGTAACCGGTGTCGCTGGTGGTGACATGACTGCGCACCCAAACGCCTTGCTCATTCAAGGTAAAACCTGTGGCGTGTTTGCGGGCGGAGCGTTTTGACTTGATTTGCGCGAGGAACTCATCGGTCCAGTTGACCGTTTGAACAGATGCCACCGGGCCTTGCGCCGCAGCGGTGACATCGTCTGGCTGAACCGGATCCTCAACTTTGCTTTCAGGGGTTGCCGGGGCGGTGACAGGTTCCGGTACGGGTGGCTCGGACATCTCTATCGGTGGCAGTGTTTTGCGCAGGACATCTGCGTAATCAAGTACCCCGCCGTCGCTGAAACTGAATGTGGAATCCTTCCACTTCTCGTGATTCTTGATGAGTATCGCGTCGCCCGTGCCATTGGCCAGTCGCAATACCGTGCCGACGGTAACTTCGATAATGTCGGCTTTCAGGCTCTGCGCGCAAAAGCCCGCGCCGAACCTGATGGTGTTGCGGCCGCCGGCATCGGTGACGATATCCAGGCCGTCACCAGCGCCGAAATAGTAGACGTCGGCGCCATCCATGCCATCCAGCACGTCAGCACCGGGACCGCCATCAAACACGTTGTCACCGGAATCGCCGCGAAGGTAGTCCGTCCCTTCCCCGCCCAGCAGGGTGTCGTTGCCACCGCCTCCGAGCAACGTGTCGTTACCTGGGCCACCGTGCAGATAATCGGCATTCTGCTCGGCCTCAGCGCTGTTCTCGTAATCGCCGGCAAGAATGTCGTCACCCGCACCGCCGTCCAGCGTGTCGGCACCGAAACCACCCTGTAACGTATCGTTTCCTTCGCCGCCCTGAAGCACGTCATTGTTGCTTCCGCCCGGCTGCAGGTCAGACACATCGCCATCGAGAAAATCCGCCCCTGCGCCACCCGTCAGCGTATCCGCGCCGCCCATGCCGCGCAGGGTGTCGTCCCCCGCACCGCCATCGAGAAAGTCGTTGTCGTGATAACGAACCGGATGCTCAGGACTATCGCCAATCAGATCATCATTGCCTTCGCCGCCGAAGAGCAAATCATCGCCACCGCCGCCCCAGAGCGTGTCATCGCCGGAGCCACCGTCCAGCAGATCATCGCCAAAAAAATGCGCGGCATCGCCTTCGACGCCGTCCAGTACGCCGTCATCACCCTGCAAAATGTCGTTGCCAGGGCCGCCATACAAAGCGTCGCTGCCACCGTTACCGCCGAGTGAATCATCACCACTGCCGCCGTCCAGCACATCGTTGCCATGGTGTCTGCTGGGCAGGCCACCGCCCCAATCGAGGTTGTCACCAAGCATCACGTCGTTGCCGCTGCCACCGGCCAGGGTGTCGTTACCTTGATCGCCCTTGAGAAAATCGTCGTCAGCTCCGCCGTCAAGCAGGTCCTCCCCCCAGCCGCCGTCGATAAAATCCCTGCCACCCTGCCCGTACAGCGCGTCGTCACCGCCCTCGGACGCACTGTTTATCGAGGCCTTTGAAAAGACCGTTCGGTGACTGGTGACACCACCAGCTATGGGGACGTCAGCGCGTTTGACCGCCCAACCTTGTTCCAGCGCACCGGTGGTTTCGTCTCCGGATAACACATCGTCGCCAGCACCGCCGATCAAAGTATCCCGGTCATTGCCACCGAGCAGAACGTCTCGGGATGCCGTACCGATAAGCAAATCGTCACCTTGCCCGCCGTCGAGCCAGTCTCCGCGGCTTGCCTTGCCCTTGGCGTCACCGTCGGCCATAGCTTTTTCGAGCGTCGTCTGCTTGTCGCCGAATAACCGATCGTCTCCAGCCTTGCCGAACAATCGATCAGAACCGCCCAGGCCGAGAATGACGTCGTCTGCCGCGGAACCGTAAAGTACGTCGGCCTTGTTGCGCTGTTTAACCTTGGGCAGCAGCACCACGTTGCCCAGCTCATCAAAGGACGGCTGATCGCCGGGGACAGTGGGATCGGCGTCTTTGGCTTTCCAGTCGCCCTGAAGCGTCAAATCCGCAGCAGTGAGCGGCTGCCCCTCATATTCAGGGAGGCGGATGCCAAGCATCCCGGGCTGAAAGTTCTTGATGACCACCAGATCGCTCTGGCCATATTTGATGTTGAGGGTGTGTTCAACAAGCGTCAGGGTGATGGACCGATCCTCGGTAGACCAGATATTGCTCAGAGGCGCGCAGCGTTTGAGTTGGGGAATCGGCGCGCCGTTGATCCACAGTTGCCCATCGGCGTTGGCATCAAGAATCTCGTCGATGCCATCGCCGCTGGCGAATTCATAACGGTCGTTGCCTTCGCCCCCGATCAAAGAATCGTTACCCTTTCCTCCGAGCAGAACATCGTCACCGGCCATCCCGTACAACTCATCATTGCCGTCACCTCCGGTTAGCGAGTCGTTACCGCGACCGCCTTCAATGACATCGTGACCGGCCATCCCATGGATCGAGTCATTGCCCACGCCGCCATACAGATGATCGGCATTTGCGCCACCAGCGAAAGATCGCCCACCGTCATCACCGAACAGGGCCAGCGGGTTCAGCACTCCGGTGGTCATCGGCGCCTGTTTGCTTGAGGCGAGATCGGAGTAGGAGAACTGCTGCAGCGAGTGTTCGCCAAACGAGCCCTGGGTTCGGGCAATCAAACGGGCGAGCATCTGCGCACGATCCGTCAGCCACTGCGCGGTGATAAAGCCTTCGCCAGTGTGCGGATCGTAAAGCTCGAGGTTGCGATCGGGATAACCGTCGGCTCGTTCTATGACGACTTCACTGAGTTGCTGCAAAGAGTTGCGCAACGCCAGACCGAGCGGCGTCGCCTCGCCTGCCAGTTTCGCCCATGCATTGGCATTGCCGAACTCGCTTATTGTCCGGGTGACGATGTTTTGCGACTGCTCCGGGGAGAATGCCGAGAAGAAGGCGTAAGCGTTGCTGGCGAAGGTGTCGTTGGTGGTGGCTGTGGCAGCAGAATCGCCGTCGTGAGTGCGCTTGAACATGTCGAGAAATTCGTTCTGGCCGTAGCGCAACATCAGCTCGACCACGGCGGCAACAGGCGTGCCTTTGACTACATGCTGAATCAGCGGATTCACACTGCCACTGGCCAGCGCGATATTGATTTGCTCCGGCACCACTGAAAGCAGACTTTGCAGTGGATTGATGCCGAAATTATTGATCGCCGCTCGCAGGCCGACGCTATAGGAATCGATGGCGAAGAGAATGTTTTTATAGTCGTCGAGCCGGTTGGGTTTTGCCTGAAGGGGTGGGCCGTCATCTTCCCCGTTCGAATCACCGGCGGAGATCAACCGCCAGGTTTCATAGGGAGGCTTACCGCCCAACAGGCTGAAACCGATCGTTCCAGACCAGCCGGCGTTACGCTTGACGGCGGTGTCGTCCTCCCCGCAAACCTCCTTGAACAGGGCCTCGCCAATCGCGCTGGCGTCGATTTCTGCGATCTGGCTGATTGACGGAACAGTCCAGGGTGCCAGTTGACCGGCAAGGGATCCGTTGATCAGGGTATTGATGAAGTTGACGGCAACCTGGTTGGATGAAAGCTGCATCAGGTCTTCACTGAAAATTGTATTCAGTCTCAGTTCACCTTGGCGGGAGGTGTAACCACGAATCAGGGCAGAGTAGGCACCGTTTCCACCGTTGGCATCAATGGCCACGGCAAGCCAGAGTCTGGCGCTTTTCAGCACGTCTCCAGCCTCTTTATCGGCAGCTGCAACGTCAGAAACTTTCTCACCAATAATATCGAACAGCTTTTGGTACAGGGGGGCGCAGCTTGTCCCTGCTAATTTCAGTGCATTGTACTGAAGTTGTTTTGAGCGCAGCCTCATTCCTTTGCAAATATTTGCCGCGTTGAAAATCTCGGATTTTTCCATATCGCTGAACACATAACTCATTGTTACTTCCTTGTAATAACAGAGCGTGAAAGATAGTCACTGAGATATTTGAGCATCTCAGGTGCTTCGCGTAATGACGCTAATCCGAGTCCTACGCTACCGTGCCCCCCGGCAAAGTCGAAGTTATCCAGATTGATATTGCAGAAGAAATTCAGTTTGCCGAAATCAAGATTTTCCAATTCAGTTCTGCTGAACCTTGCCAGTTTCTCGTCAGTCAGTTTTTCCTCCGCCGCCGGGCGTATCAAGCCGTCACAGTTGATCAACCGAGGGGTTCCATCTCGCCGCGGCCAGCCACTAATGACAAACGTTCTAACCGAGTCTTCATTCTTGAAATGCGGCGGAGGTGCATCCAGCCAAATCTCCAGCCCCGGATAATTCTTTAGTTTCACAATCAACTCATCCGGCCAGTTGACGTGCCGATAACCGCGCTCATGGGGTTCGGTGGTTTCTTTTCTGGTAAAAAGCCCGGCATTCAATTTATAAAGCCGCCAGCTTTCGGGGATCGGTTCCATGCGCTGATCCTGGTACCGGTGCAGCCCCGTCCCGGTCCACCAGAACAGCCCCTTCAGAGCAATCGCCAGACACGCTTTCTTGTTCACCATTTCAGGCATGCCAACGTAAAACTCAGGAATCAGCGTCTTATCTATATAGGCGCCGCCTAATATCGGCACTTGCTGCATGCTCGCCAGTTTGTTCTGGCAAGCTTTCTCGTTTGCCTGGTGAATAGCCGCCGACTCGGCCGATTGTTCTTTGCGAATATAAAATTCCGCTACGCAATAACAGACATAAAAGAACAATCCATACTTCAATAGCCTTTTAAACCACTTGATCGCCTGCTTACGCGACTTCCTGGACATTTCAAACCTCCCGCTCAAACCGCGGAACGGTTGGTATGTCGTTATGCCCGGATATCGCGCTTGCGAAAACCTCAAAATATTGGCTCACGCCTGATTTCACACTGAACCGACCTGCCGTCAACTTCGCAGCGCTGGCAAGACCATCGTACTCACCTGCCGACTTCAAAATCTTGCTTACACTTCTGGCAACTGCTTGATGGTCGAAGAAATCCACCAATATTCCATTAGCCCCATCGGCAATGACTTCCCTTACCGGAGCCGTATCCGACGCAACAACCACACAACCAGACGCCATCGCCTCCAGTAACGACCAGGACAAGACAAACGGATACGTCAAATAAACATGGACTTTGGAACATGCGAGAACCGCGCGGTAAGTCTGGTAAGGAAGTTTCCCTGTGAAATGCACTCTGGAGTGATCGAAACTGACCTCCGCCTCCATCCTGCTGCGCCAATCCGGGTACCCGACCGGCTTATTCCCATAACTGACACCATCACCGCCAACCACGATGATCTGCGCATCGGGGCACTCGGCCTGAACAAGCGGGATCGCTCGCATGAAACTGTGAAAGCCGCGATAAGGCTCAAGGTTTCTGGCGATATAGGTAACGATCGGCTGTCCGGCTTTGAGCTCGATTCCATTGGGCAATCTGACTGCCCCGACTTTCGCCAGGTCAGAACTTTGAACCACACCTTCATGGATGACCCGAATCGCCGACCGGTAAGCGGCCGGAAACAGGCTGCGCTGCCACTGGGTCGGCGCGATTGCGATATCACATTGTTGAAGATTCAACAGATGCAGCGAGTTGAGCACGCGCAGCCGTGACGACTCCCTTGCGGCTCGCCGGAATTCAGGGTCGAACCCGCAGTCGGCGCCCTGCGCTCGATAGTAATACTCGCAATAGTGAATCAGCGGCGTATCGGCATAGACGTCCTTGGCAAACAGCGTCTCTCCCCATCCGGGATGGGCAAGAATCACGTTTGGCTGATAGCCCGAACGTTTCAGCCTGCCCAGAATTTCAAAAACCTCCTGCCCGTCGATCACCGCTTGTTCGTAGCGGATCAGATACGGGTGAATATTGCCGGGCGCTCGGCTGGTCGCTCGATATCGATGGACTTGCACACCGGCGACGCCCGGTGCCGTGTCCCGACCTATCGCCACAACCTCATCACCGCGCTCCAGCGCTGCCAGCACCACATGACGGAACTGACCGGGAAAATTTTGATGAATAACCAGTAGCTTCATAGCGCTGAACGTCCATTTTTCGCCGCTATCGAGCTGAGGATTGCTCGCCTCGTTCGGCATCCACGAACGCTAACAAACACCACGAAATGAAACTGTAGGACGCTTCCGGGATTGCCTTGGGAGATGGCCCACGGACCCCTTTTTTGCCGGGCAAAAAAAAGCGGCGCTTGATGCGCCGCTTGTTCATTGCAGTGATTTACCAGCGGTTACCACGGCCGTTGTAGTCACGGCGACCGCTGTGACGATCATAGTTGCCGCGACCCCGGTGGTCATTGTCCCAACCGCCGCGACGGTGGCCGTCCCAGCGTCCGCGATCGTTGCCGTGCCAGCGACGGCTTTCGTAATAACGCGGGGCCGGTTGATAGTGCCTTGGCGCCTGGTAATAACGCGGTTGCTGGTAATATCGCGGCGCTGGCTGGTAGTAGCGCGGCTGGTTGTAATAGGTTCCGCCGCTGCGGTAATAGGAGCCGCCACCGCTGTAATAGGCCGGTGCGGGTGATGTGTAGACCTCTGACCTGTAGTAGCTGTCTCCGTATGAATAAGGGACGCATCCGCCAAGGGAAAAAAGCATCACGGCAAGCAATAGGATTCGGCGATACATGGCGGCCTCCTGGACCGCGGGTTGGCCACACCAGCGACGCTGGCAGGCGACCGTCAGCAATTGCGTGACTGTCGAAGAATCAGACAGCGATTTCGGAATCTGGTGCGTTCCTGCAACAAGTTGAAACAAGTGATTATGAAATCTTGTTTACCCGCAAAATCAGCGACCAATGAAGCGTAAACGCGCTGCATGACGGTGCAACCGCGCACCACCACGATGCGCTGTCGCTCGCCCCGCTCACTTCGACAATCCAGCAGATCCCCGCCGCAGAGGCCTCGGCGCGACTTGGCACGTCTCTCGCTTTAACAAACCCGTGCAGGAGTCATCACAGGTTCGCGGCACCACAATTTGCAATGGCTGACTAGGGTTCCGGCTCGCAAGCGCGAGTGGCTGGTCCGAGAGTTGGCGACCTCCAGTTGAGGTTACACGGCGGGACAAAAGCCCGGGAGACAAGCCACCGTTCGCGGTGCCGCGTTGCCTTCCTGTCCGCCCTCGATCAACTGGAGAATCCGCAATGATCCGACTACGTTTCCCCGCCCTGCTCGCCGCCGCTTTCGCCGCGCTCATCAGCACGCAGCCTTCCGCCGCCCAGAAAGACCACTTCAGCGTGTGCTGGACGATCTACGCCGGCTGGATGCCATGGGAATACGCCGGCAGCCAGGGCATCGTCGACAAATGGGCGAAGAAATACGGGATCAAGATCGACGTCGTGCAGCTCAACGACTACGTCGAATCAATCAACCAGTACACCGCCGGCCAGTTCGACGGCTGCACCATGACCAACATGGATGCACTGACCATTCCCGCTGCCGGTGGCGTCGACAGCACCGCGTTGATCGTCAGCGATTTCTCCAATGGCAACGACGGCATCGTGCTCAAAGGCGAAGGTAAAAAAGTCGCTGATCTGAAAGGCATGGACGTCAATCTGGTCGAGCTGTCGGTCTCGCATTACCTGCTGGCTCGCGCGCTGGACTCGGTGGACCTGACCGAGAAAGACCTGAAAGTGGTCAACACCTCCGACGCCGACATTGCCGCCGCGTTCAACACCGACGACGTCAACGCCGTGACCACCTGGAACCCGATGCTCTCGGATATCAAGGCCAAACCCGGCGTCACCGAAGTGTTCAATTCCAGCCAGATCCCCGGCGAGATCATGGACATGATGGTGGTCAACAGCGCCACCCTCAAAGACAACCCGGCACTGGGCAAAGCGCTGACCGGGGCGTGGTTCGAAGTGGTCGCTTTGATGAACGCGAAAAATGCCGCGAGCAAAGCTGCGCTGGAACACATGGCCAAGGCCTCGGGTACTGATCTCGCCGGCTTCCAGGCGCAACTGGACACCACAAAACTGTTCGCCACGCCGAGCGAAGCGCTGAATTTCGCCACCAGCAAACAACTGCCGGACACCATGCGCAAGGTCGCCGAATTCTCCTTCGAGCACGGCCTGCTCGGCGAAGGCGCGAAAGACCCGAGCGCGGTCGGCATGTCCTTCGCCAACGGCGTGACCAGCGGCGACACCGCCAATCTCAAGCTGCGTTTCGATCCGACCTACGTGCAGATGGCCGCCGACGCCAAGCTGTAAGCCACGGAGGATTTGGCCATGCGCCTGATCAATCGCCACCCTGATCGCCCGAGTCGCCTGTTGCTGGTGATCCTGCCGTTCGCGCTGGTGCTGTTCGCCTATTTCACAGGCTCGGCCGAGCGCCTGGCGGACAACCCCAACGACAAACTGCTGCCCAGCGCCGTGCAGATGAGCGACGCGGTAAAACGCCTGGCCTTCAACGCCGACAGCCGCACCGGTGAATACCTGCTGTGGCAAGACACTGCGTCCAGTCTGCGGCGTTTGGCCATCGGCCTCGGCATCGCGGCGCTGGCGGGTCTTTGCCTCGGTATTGCGGCGGGCACCCTGCCGCTGTTCGGCGCGCCGTTGTCGCCGTTGCTGACGGTGCTGTCGATGGTGCCGCCGCTGGCGATCCTGCCGATTCTGTTCATCGTCTTCGGGCTGGGCGAGTTGTCGAAAGTCATGCTGATCGTGATTGGCATCACCCCGGCGCTGGCACGGGATCTGGAACAGCGTGCCCGTGACATTCCGGTCGAACTGCTGATCAAGGCGCAGACCCTCGGCGCCTCGACCTGGACGCTGATGCTGCGCGTGGTCTTGCCGCAGCTGTTGCCGCGCTTGCTGATCTCGCTGCGCTTGATGCTCGGTTCGGCGTGGCTGTTCCTGATCGCCGCCGAAGCGATCGCCTCCACCGATGGCCTCGGCTACCGAATCTTTCTGGTGCGGCGCTACCTGGCGATGGATGTGATCCTGCCCTACGTGGTGTGGATCACCCTGCTCGCCTGGCTGATGGACTGGGGCCTGAAACAGCTGACCCAGCGCGCTTTCCCTTGGTACGAGGGAGCGGCGAAATGAGCTTCATCACAGTAAAAAACGTCTGGCAGCAATACGCCGATCAAGTGGTTCTGGAAGGCTTGAACCTGAGCGTCAACGAAGGCGAGTTCTGCACCTTGGTCGGCGCCTCCGGTTGCGGCAAATCGACCTTCCTGCGCCTGCTGCTCGGCCAGGAAAGCGCCAGTCGCGGGGAGATTCTGCTCGACGGCCAGCCCTTGGCCGGCGAACCGGATGCCAGCCGTGGCGTGGTGTTTCAACGCTACTCGGTGTTCCCGCATCTGTGCGTGCTCGACAACGTCGCCCTCGGTCTCGAATTGCCGCGTGCGCCCTTGCTTGGCCGGCTGTTCGGCAACGCCAAACGCGATGCTCGCGAGCAGGCTGCAGCCCTGCTGACAAAAGTCGGCCTCGGCCATGCGCTGGACAAGTACCCGGCACAGCTGTCCGGAGGCATGCAGCAACGATTGGCCATCGCCCAGGCGCTGATCATGAAGCCGCGTGTGTTGCTGCTCGACGAGCCCTTCGGCGCACTCGATCCGGGCATTCGCAAAGACATGCACGCGCTGCTGCTGGAGCTGTGGCGCGAGACGCAACTGACGGTGTTCATGGTCACCCACGACCTGTCCGAAGGCTTCAGCCTCGGCACGCGTCTGCTGGTGTTCGACAAGGTGCGCCTCGACCCGCACGCCCCCGGCGCCTATGGCGCTCGCATCACTTACGACATCCCGTTGAACAGCGACCGCCGCGCCCAGCGCGCCGCCGTCGAGGCCCTGCCGCTGCCGCTGGCGGGCACCCTTCGCACTGCTTGAGAGGACTGCTTTGATGACCACACCGATGACCGATTCAATCCAACTCTTCCCACCCTTCGCTGAAGAACTGCTGCCGGGCGGCGGCCACCGTTCGTTCGTGCTCAAGCGCGGCCAATTGCTGCGCCTGACCGACCTGCGCGGTGGCGCCAATGTCAGCCTGACCTTGCTCAATGCCCATGAAAAGACCGAGCGGCTGAACCTGCCCGACAGCCTCAAATGCCAACACACCGCCAAGCTCACCGCCGGCCACTGCCTGTACTCGGACATGGGCCGCGTGCTCGCCGCGATCACCGCCGACACCTGTGGCTGGAGCGACAGCCTCGGCGGCGTGCTCTGCGCGCAAGAAGTCGCCGAAAAATACGGCCAGGGCCGCTACCAGGAACTGCGCAACGGCTTCTTTCGCAACGGCACCGACAACCTGCTGGTGGAGCTCGGCAAGTGGGGCCTGGGCCTGTCCGACCTGCTGATGACCCTCAATCTGTTCAGCCGCGTGAACGTCGATGAGGCCGGGCGTTTCCACTTCGTCGAGGGCAATTCGAAGGCCGGCGACTACATCGAGTTGTATGCGCCGATGGACACCCTGGTGGTGCTCACCGCCCTGCAACATCCGATGGACCCGTCCCCCGAATACGCCCCGAAACCCTTGAAGCTGAGCTGGATGAACGCCGACGCCAGCGTCGCCGAACACTGCCGCACTTCGCGCCCGGAAAACGAGCGCGGCTTTATCAACACCGACCGTTTGTTCGCCTGAGGATCGCAGCCATGTCACTCGCAATCGCCACTTCCCACAAGCAAGCCGACAGCGCGATCTACCGCGCGACCATTCCCGCCGGCGAGCCTTGGCTGATGGAGGTCAAGGCCGGGCAGACCCTGCGCATCCTCGATCTGGAAGGCAATCAGGCAGTCGACACCTTGTTCTACAGCCTCGGCAACCCCAAGGAACGCTACGATGTACAACGCACCTTGCGCCGGCAGAACAGCGTCTACCTGAGCACCGGCAGCGTGCTGTATTCCAACCTCGGCCAGCCGATGCTGACCATCGTTGCCGACACTTGCGGGCGCCACGACACCCTCGGCGGCGCCTGCGCGCAAGAGAGCAACACCGTGCGCTACGCCCTGGAAAAACGCTACATGCACAGCTGCCGCGACAACTACCTGCGCGCCTGCGCCCACGACGGTCGTCTGGGCAAGAGCGACATCGGGCCGAACATCAATTTCTTCATGAACGTGCCAGTGACGGCGGATGGCGGGCTGACCTTCGAGGACGGTATTTCCGCGCCGGGCAAGTACGTTGATTTGCGCGCGGAGATGGACGTCATCGTGCTGATTTCCAACTGCCCGCAGCTGAACAATCCATGCAATGCCTACAACCCGACCCCGGCGGAGTTGCTGGTATGGAACTGACCATCAGCCGTTTACGCCGTTGGCTTTTTGCCCTGTGCCAGGCGCGTTCCGGGCAGTGCCTGAAATCCACCAGACAACCCTGAACCCTGTGGGAGCGAGCCTGCTCGCGAATGCGCAGTGTCATTCAGCATTGATGTGGCTGATCCACCGCCTTCGCGAGCAGGCTCGCTCCCACAGGGGGTTGTGGTGGGTTGGAGTGAAGTGTGTTTTTTCCATCCGGGACGGCCCGGATGTCTGTCGAAAAACAGCGGGACGGCCCGCTCCCCCTTCAGGGGTTATGCCATGTTCGAAAAAATCCTGATCGCCAACCGTGGCGCGATTGCCTGTCGCATCCTGCGCACGATCAACGTGCTGAAGGCCCAAGGCGTCGCCGTGTACTCCGAAGCCGACGCCGCCAGCCTGCATATTTCCCAGGCCGCTGAAGCGCACAGCCTCGGCGAAGGCGCGGCGTCCGCGACGTATCTGGCGGTCGACAAAATCCTCACGATCGCCAAACAAAGCGGCGCCACGGCGATTCATCCCGGCTACGGATTTCTCTCGGAGAACGCAGCGTTCGCCGAAGCCTGCGAAGCGCAGGGCATCGCCTTCATCGGGCCGACGCCGGAGCAATTGCGGGTATTCGGCCTCAAGCACACTGCTCGCGCGTTGGCCAAACAGCACGGCGTACCCATGCTCGAAGGCACCGACCTGCTCGACAGCCTCGATTGCGCGCTGAGTGCCGCCGAACAGGTCGGCTACCCGGTGATGCTGAAAAGCACCGCTGGCGGCGGTGGCATCGGCATGCGCGTATGCCGCAGCGCGAGCGAATTGAGCGAGTCGTTCGAAGCGGTGAAACGCCTCGGTCAGAACAACTTCAGCGACGCTGGGGTGTTCATCGAGAAGTACATCGAACGCGCGCGGCATCTGGAAGTGCAGGTGTTCGGCGACGGCTGCGGTGACGTCATCGCTCTCGGCGTGCGCGACTGTTCAGTGCAGCGGCGCAACCAGAAAGTCCTCGAAGAAACCCCGGCGCCGAACCTGCCAGAAGGCATGGCCGATGAGCTGTGCGCAGCGGCGATCAAACTGGCGCAAGCGGTGAATTACCGCAGCGCCGGCACCGTCGAATTCGTCTTCGACAGCGAGGCCCAGCGCTTCTATTTTCTCGAAGTGAACACACGCTTGCAGGTCGAGCACGGCGTCACCGAACAAGTGTGGGACGTGGATCTGGTGCGCTGGATGATCGAGCTGGCCGCCGGTGATCTGCCGCCGCTGAATGAGTTGTATCAGGGCCTGGAACCGCAGGGCCATGCGATTCAGGCACGTCTGTACGCGGAAGATCCGGGGCGTGATTTCCAGCCAAGCCCGGGCCTGCTGACCGCTGTGCAATTCCCGCCAGCCAACGGCGTTGAGTTGCGCATCGACACCTGGGTCGAGGCCGGCGTGGAAATCCCGCCGTATTTCGATCCGATGATCGCCAAGCTCATCGCGTGGGCGCCGAGTCGCGAACAGGCTCGCGCCGAACTCCATCAGGCATTGGGCGACAGCCTGCTGTATGGCGTGGAAACCAACCGCGATTACCTGCGCCAGATTCTGTTCGATACTCCATTCGCCAGCGGCCAGCCGTGGACCCGTTGCCTGGAAAATCTGCTGTATCACGCCAACACCTTCGAGGTGCTCAGCGCCGGCACGCAGACCAGCGTGCAGGACTATCCCGGACGCCTCGGCTATTGGGCCGTCGGCATGCCACCCTCGGGGCCGATGGACAGCCGAGCGCTGCGCCTGGGCAATCGTCTGCTCGGCAATGAACAAGGCGCCGCCGCACTGGAAATCACCATGAGCGGGCCGATCCTGCGCTTCAATTGTGTCGCGGTGGTCGCGGTGACCGGCGCGCCGATTGCCTTGACCCTTGACGCTGAACCGGTGCCGATGAACACCGCGCTGCTGATCCCGGCCGGCGCGACATTGCAACTGGGCAGCATCAGCGGCGCCGGCGCGCGCAGCTATCTGTGCCTGCGCGGCGGCGTGCAAGTGCCGGATTATCTGGGCAGCAAAAGTACCTTCACCCTCGGCCAGTTCGGCGGGCATGGCGGTCGCGCGTTGAGGGCCGGTGATGTCTTGCATGTGCCGGCATTGACCGAGCGCAGCGTCGGCCAGCAACTGGCCGAACAGCACATCACCGCACTGCCGAGCGTGCGCCAGATCCGGGTGATCTACGGCCCGCACGGCGCGCCGGAATACTTCAGCGAAAACTACATCGCCACATTCTTCGCGACCCAGTGGGAAGTGCATTTCAACTCCAGCCGCACCGGCGTGCGCCTGATCGGGCCGAAGCCTGAGTGGGTGCGTGAGGATGGCGGTGAAGCGGGTCTGCACCCGTCGAACATCCATGACAATCCGTATGCGATTGGTGCGGTGGATTTCACTGGCGACATGCCGGTGATCCTCGGCCCGGATGGCCCAAGTCTGGGTGGGTTTGTCTGCCCGGTGACGGTGATCGAGGCGGATCTGTGGCAGCTGGGGCAGCTCAAGGCGGGCGATAAAGTCCAGTTCATTCCGGTCGACCTCGGCACCGCCCGCGATCTCGCCCTGAAATGGGATGCACCCTGTGGGAGCGAGCCTGCTCGCGAAAGCGTCGGCCCAGACAAATCGATATTGACTGACACGGCCTCTTCGCGAGCAGGCTCGCTCCCACAGGGTTTAGTGTCGCCAGTGGTGTTGGCGTTGGGTCAAGGCGATCAGCGACTGGTTGCACGGGTTTCTGGCGACACTCATCTACTGCTGGAAATCGGCGCGCCGGAGCTCGATCTGGTCCTGCGCTTTCGCGCCCACGCGCTGATGCAGGCGCTGGAAAGCCAAGCGCTGCATGGGGTGATCGACCTCACCCCAGGCATTCGCTCGCTGCAAGTGCACTACCAGCCCGAGCAACTGCCGCTGGCCGATCTGCTCGGCATCATTGCCGGCGAATGGGACGCGGTGTGCGCTGCCAAGGACTTGCAAGTGCCGTCGCGCATCGTGCACTTGCCGCTGTCGTGGGACGACCCGGCCTGTCAGTTGGCGATCGATAAATACATGACCACCGTGCGCAAGGACGCGCCGTGGTGCCCGAGCAATCTGGAGTTCATCCGGCGCATCAACGACCTGCCGAATCTCGACGAAGTGCAGCGCACGGTGTTCGATGCGAGTTATCTGGTGATGGGCCTTGGCGACGTTTACCTCGGCGCGCCGGTGGCCACGCCGCTCGACCCGCGTCATCGTCTGGTGACCACCAAGTACAACCCGGCACGCACCTGGACCGCCGAGAATTCGGTGGGCATCGGCGGCGCCTACCTGTGCGTGTACGGCATGGAAGGCCCGGGCGGTTATCAGTTTGTCGGGCGCACTCTGCAGATGTGGAATCGCTATCGCGAAGTCGCCGCGTTCGATGGCAAACCGTGGCTGCTGCGCTTCTTCGATCAGATCCGCTTCTACCCGGTCAGCGCCGAAGAACTACTGCGCATCCGCCGCGATTTCCCCCTTGGGCGCTTTGATCTGAACATCGAACACAGCCAGCTCAACCTCGCCGACTATCAGGCATTTCTCAGTCAGGAAGCCGAGGGCATCAACGCTTTCCGTGCGCAGCAACAGTGCGCGTTCAAGGCTGAACGCGAGCGCTGGATCGCCAGCGGCCAGGCGCATTTCGACAGCGAAGAAGCCGTGCCTGACGCCAGCGAAGAAGCACCGCTGCAAAGCGGTGAACACAGCGTCGACAGCCACATCGCCGGCAATCTCTGGCAGGTGCAGGTCGAGGCCGGCCAGCGTGTCGCTGCGGGCGATGTGCTGGTGATTCTCGAGTCAATGAAGATGGAAATCCCTGTGCTCGCGCCGCTGGCCGGTGTGGTGCGAGAGATCCGCGTGCAACCCGGTTCGGCGGTGCGCGCCGGACAACGGGTGGTGGTGCTGGAACTCGACTGAAGCCATTTTTTATGAGGATCAACCGATGAATCTGCAACTCGATGCACTGCGCCAGGCCTATCGCAATGGCGACACCACACCGCGCCAACTGCTGCTGCAATTGCGCGAAAAAGCCGCTGCCCTGAATCCCGACTATCACCTGTTCATTCACTTGCTCAGCGTCGATGAACTGGAGCCGTATCTGGCCGCCCTCGACGGTCGTGACCTCGACAGTCTGCCGCTGTATGGCGTGCCGTTCGCGATCAAGGACAACATCGATCTGGCCGGCATTCCCACCACAGCCGCGTGCCCGGCGTTTGCCTATGTGCCGCAGCAGTCGGCGACCATCGTCGAGCAGCTGTTGGCGCTGGGGGCGATTCCGCTGGGCAAGACCAATCTTGATCAGTTCGCCACCGGCCTCAATGGCAGCCGCTCACCTTATGGTGCGTGCCCGAATAGCGTTTTGCCCGAATATCCGTCTGGCGGCTCCAGCGCCGGCTCGTCGCTGGCGGTAGCGTTGGGTGTGGCGAGTTTTGCCTTGGGCACTGACACCGCCGGTTCCGGGCGAGTGCCGGCGGCGCTGAATAATCTGGTGGGATTGAAGGCGAGCAAAGGCCTGATCTCCACCGCCGGCGTGCTGCCGGCGTGCCGCACGCTGGACTGCGTAACCACCTTCACCGCCACTGCTCGCGAGGCCAGTCAGTTGCTGGCGTTGACCGCCAAACACGATCCTCGCGATGAGTACAGCCGAGGCAACCCGGCATGGAACGACGGCTCGGCGTTCGGCGCGCCACGGCCGTTTCGCTTCGGCGTGCCACGGGCGCAGGACCTTGAATTTTTCGGCTGCAACGAAGGGCCGCAACTGTTCGCAGCGGCCATCGAACGGCTCAAGGCCTTGGGTGGCGAACCCGTCGAGCTGGACCTGTCACCGTTTCTGGAAGCAGCGCGTTTGCTCTACGACGGGCCGTGGGTCGCCGAGCGTTACAGCGTCGCCGGTGAGCTGCTGGAGCAGAACCCCGAAGCCGTGCTGCCAGTGATCCGAGCGGTGCTGGCCAAGGCTCCGGCAGTGACCGGCGTGCAGACCTTTCGCGCGCAATATCGATTGCAGGCGCTGAAGGCACTCTGCGACGAGGCCCTGGAAAATCTCGACTGCGTGCTGACGCCGACCATCGGCCGCCCGGTGACCCTGGCCGAGCTTGAGGCCGAGCCGGTGCTGCGCAATTCCGAACTTGGTTATTACACCAACTTCATGAACCTGCTCGACTACGCCGCCGTCGCCGTGCCGACCGCGTTCATGAACAACGGTTTGCCTTGGGGCGTGACGCTGTTCGGGCGGGTGTTTACCGACCAGTATCTGTTGAGCGTGGCCGATGCCTTGCAGCGCTACCAGGACAGCGCCCTGCCAGCTCCGGCGAACGCTGCGCGCAATGACCGCGCTCGATTGGTGGTGTGTGGCGCGCATCTGCAAGGGCTGGCGTTGAACTGGCAACTGACCCAGCGTGGCGGGCGCTTGCTGGAAACCACCCTCAGTTCGCCGGACTATCGACTGCACGCCCTCGCCGGCGGCCCGCCATTGCGGCCGGGGATGGTACGGGTCAAGGACGGCGGCGTGGCGATTGCCGTGGAGGTTTGGGAGTTGCCGAGCAGTGAGCTGGGCTCGTTTCTCACCGGGATTCCGGCGCCGCTGGGACTGGGCAAGGTGCAACTGGCGGATGGGCGCTGGGAGAGCGGGTTTATCTGTGAGCCGTATGGCCTGGAGGATGCGGTGGATATCAGTCATTTGGGGGGATGGCGGGCATACCTCAAAACCCTGGCCTGAATCTGTCGCCCTGTGGGAGCGAGCCTGCTCGCGAATGCGGTATGTCATTCAACATGGATGTGGCTGACCCACCGCTTTCGCGAGCAGGCTCGCTCCCACAGGTTCTGGCGCACCACCCCCGAATAAAGGAACGACCATTCACGCCGCACAGGGAGCAGTTATTTGCGCGCAGTGCCACTAGAATGCATCCCATCGGGCCACTGCCAACGGATCTGCCATGCCGCTTCGTTCTCCCTTGTACTCGCAACGTTCACTGGTGCTCACCCTGGTCGCCCTGCTCGGCGCCGGCTTTCTCGCTACGTCACTGTTGAGCTATTTCGCCTCCCGCGCGTCGATCCGCGACAACATCGTCAACACCGAACTGCCGCTGACCTCCGACACGGTCTATTCGGAAATCCAGAAAGACCTGGTCCGGCCGATCCTGATTTCCTCGATGATGTCCCGCGATACATTCATGCGCGACTGGGTGGTCAATGGCGAACAGAATCCCGAGCAGATGACCCGCTATCTCGACGAGGTCATGACCCATTACGGCGCCTACACGGCGTTCTTCGTTTCCAATGCCACGCTCACCTACTACCACGCCAAAGGCGTGCTCAAACAGGTCAAAGTCGATGAGCCGCGCGACACCTGGTACTTCCGCGTGCGCGACATGCAGGACCCGTACGAGATCAACGTCGACCCGGATCTGGCCAACAGGGACAACCTGACGTTCTTCATCAACTACAAGGTCTACGACTACCACAACCGCTTCATCGGGGCGGCGGGCGTGGGCCTGACGGTGGACGCGGTGATCAAGCTGATCGACAAGTATCAACAGCGCTATCAACGCAGCGTGTACTTCGTCGACACCTTCGGCCGCCTCGTATTGACCGGTGCCGAGGGTGGCCCGGAAGGTGCGCACATCGGCCAGAGTCTTGGCGAACTGGAGAGCATGAAAAGTCTGGTCAGCCAGTTGCCCAAGCCGCACAGCGGCAGCTACGAATATTCCACCCACGGCCAGGGGCATTTTCTCAACGTGCGGTTTATCCCCGAGTTGAACTGGTACCTGTTCGTCGATAAACGCGAGGACGGCGCGCTGAGCGAGATCCGCCAGTCGCTGTACCTCAATCTGCTGATCTGCCTGCTGGTGACGTTGATCGTGCTGGCGCTGCTCAATCGGGTGATCAAGCGCTTCCAGGCGAAGATTCAGGCGCACGCCACCCTCGACAGTCTCACTGAACTGCCGAACCGACGCGGCTTCGACATCCTCGCCGCGCAAGCGCTGCACGAGGCCCAACGGGAAACCAAGCCGCTGACCGCGTTGCTGCTCGACCTCGACCACTTCAAAGCCTTGAACGACACCTATGGCCACATGGCTGGCGATCAGGTGTTGATCGGTTTCGCCCGCGACCTGCAAAGTTGCCTGCGCCACGCCGACATCGTCTGCCGCTGGGGCGGTGAAGAGTTCATCGTTCTGTTGAAAGACACCGACGGCGAGACCGGGCAGAAAATCGCCGAGAAGATCCGCCAGCACGTGGAACTACACGAATATGCCTACGATGGCCACAGCCTGCATCTGACCGTGAGCATCGGCGCCACCACCGTGCAACGCGATGACACCTTGCACACTCTGCTGTCGCGGGCCGATCATGCGATGTACCGCGCCAAGCAAACCGGGCGCAACCGCACCTGCATGGAAATGCCGCACTCGACCTATGCCTGATAACGACGTCAAACCCGACCACTGCCCGGCCTGCGGCGCCCGCAACGATTGCAGCCTCGCCGACCCGCGCACCGCCGACCGCGAATGCTGGTGCTATGGCGTGACCATCGAGCCGGCGGTGCTCGACGCGCTGCCGGCCGCGCTGCGCAATCAAGCCTGCCTGTGCCCGCGCTGCGCACAGGTCGAAGCGCAACTGCAAGCAGGTCGGCGGCCGATCCCGTAAGATGCGCGGCCCTTTGTCCGTTGAATCCTGACCATGCGCGTCGACCGTTTCCTCAGCAATCTGCCCCGCTACAACCGTCAGCAGGTTCGCCTGTTGCTGGTGGAAAAGCGCGTGCGGATTGACGGAAAAGTCGTCAGCGACCCGCACAGTGAGGTGCTGGAATTCAGTCGGGTCGAAGTCGACGATGAGGTACTGCAGAGCGGCAAACCGGCGCGCTATTTCATGCTGCACAAACCGCCGGGCTGCGTCAGTGCCACCCGCGATCCGCAGCATGCGACCGTGCTCGACCTGCTCGATGAACCGCACAAGGACGATCTGCACATCGCCGGACGTCTGGATTTCAACACCACCGGGCTGATGCTGATCACCAATGACGGCGCGTGGTCGCGGCGCCTGACGCAGCCGCAAACCAAACTGGCGAAGGTCTATTACGTCGAAACCGAACAGGACATCGACCCGAGCTACGCGCTGAAATTTGCCGAGGGCATCTACTTCGCCTTCGAAGATCTGACCACGCAACCGGCGCAGCTTGAGCTGCTCGGCCCACGCTCGGCGCGGCTGAGCATCGTTGAGGGCCGCTACCATCAGGTCAAGCGCATGTTTGGTTTCTTCAACAACAAAGTCCTGCGCCTGCACCGCGAATCCATCGGCGAACTGACCCTCGATCACGCGCTAAAACCGGGCGAATACCGCGCTTTGCGCACCGAAGAGATTCATTTGTTCTAAGCCGGCGACCGCTCAGCCGAAGTTGTCGAACAATTCGCCGACGGCACTTGCGTGATCCTGAGTCCCCTGCTTGAATCAGGACGTCGGCCGAAATGTGACCAATGAGTCACCACATACTTCCAAGAAACTTTTTGTCGGTCGTCTGCCCTCAAGGGCTGCGCCTCAGCCGGCAATCTGCCCGCCAATAACAACACCCGTCGACCTGCCTTACCGGATCGACATGGGCCAGCAAATTTCAGGCGTATGCCTACCTGTCACAAAGCTCGTGCAATCTCGATTGCGCGCATACCCGCTTGCTTGCCAGGAGTCTTATGACATGAGGCCAGAAATCGCTGTGCTGGATATACAGGGTCAGTATCGGGTTTACACGGAGTTCTATCGCGCAGACGCCGCAGAAAAGACCATCATTCTGGTCAACGGCTCGATGGCCACGACTGCGTCGTTTGCACAGACCGTGAAAAACCTGCACCCGCAATTCAACGTGGTCTGCTACGACCAGCCCTACGCGGGCCGCTCAAAAGCCCACAACCGGCATGAGAAACATCTGACGAAGGAAGTCGAAGGGCAGATTCTGCTGGAGCTGATCGATCACTTCGCCGCCGAACACGTGCTGTCGTTCTCCTGGGGCGGCGCCGCCACCCTGGTCGCCCTCGCCCAGCAACCGCGGCGCATTGAAAAAGCCGTGATCAGCTCGTTCTCACCGGTGATCAATGCGCACATGCTCGATTACCTCGAGCGCGGCGTCGATTACCTCGGCAGCCGCGACGGCGACCGGGTCGGCCATCTGGTCAACAACACCATCGGCAAACACCTGTCGTCGCTGTTCAAGCGCTTCAACTATCGCCACGTCAGCAGCCTCGCCGAGCATGAATACGGACAGATGCACTTTCACATCAACGACGTGCTGCACAGCGACCGGCAGTGCTATGTGAATGCGGCGAAAAAAATCAACGTGCCGGTGCTGTTTCTCAACGGCGAATGGGACGAATACACTGCCGCCGAGGACGCGCGCCTGTTCGGCAATCACGTCGCGCACAGCAGCTTCACCACCCTGCAAGCCACCGGGCACTTTCTCGACATGGAGCACAAAGCCGCCTGCCGCGACAGCCAGAACGCCCTGCTCGGCTTTCTGAAACCTGCGCCGCAAGCCAGCCGAACGCGCTACTCGTTTGTGCAGGATCAACATGCACTGGCCATTTGAAACAGCGTCATCGCGGGCAAGGCTGCAAGCTTGAAGTGCCTGTTGCACCGGCGCAGCCCTTGCTCGCGATCGACCGATTTCTGCGCGGCAAAGCCCTCGCAGAGAAAAGAAAACTTCAAATCCGTGGCCGAGTCTGGTACAAAGTCAGCCGCTCTGAGCGGGTATAGTTTAGTGGTAGAACGAAAGCTTCCCAAGCTTTAGATGAGGGTTCGATTCCCTCTACCCGCTCCACCGAATATTGATCTCGCGTTGTGTTGTCCGACGAGGGATGCAGGAATAGAAAAGACCGGCATTGATGGCCGGTTTTTTTGTGTCTGGAAGTTGGTGAAAGACAATTTCCAAGGAAAAGCCTTCAGCTCCAAAAAGAACCCCAGCGACTCTGAAAATCATCCAGAGAAGGATCGCTACCAACGTCGCCCTCCTTCGTTGAAACGACGGGTAAGCTCGCTCTATCAGTCGCAATGACTGGCTGAGCGATCTGCTTTCATTTTGCGGCGTAAATGTCACCGCAAAACACTGCAACACAACCATCGTTCCTCCAAACACGCGCGGCCTAGACTGGGTTGACCACCTCGCCGGACGCCACGATGGCTGAACGGTAGCAAGTCTATTGATCTGTAGAATTCAGTAGGTATAGTAACCACCAAGCACACCACAGGGAGGTGTTGTGAACAGCCGTTTTTTAATCGGACAACTCGTCGCGGACGGTTGGTTTCTGGTACGTATTCGGGGCAGTCATCATCACTTCAAACATCCAACCAAACCAGGATTGGTAACAGTGCCGCATCCAAAAAAGGATCTGCTCAAAAAAACGGCCATCAGTATTTTGCAACAGGCCATGCTCTGAATCCGTTCTCAGCGTTGCCTTGGAGGATCACGAACATGCTTTACCCGATTGCGATTTCAATAGGCGACGAGGAACACGCTTGGGGAGTTGAAGTGCCGGACATTCCTGGCTGCTTTTCTGCCGGCGACGACCTTGATGACGCTGTCGCCATGGCGCGCGAGGCGATCGAAGGTCATTTCGAAATTCTGGCAGACGACGGTGCGCCGATTCCATCGGCCAGCAAATTGAGCCTGCATGTCGCCAATCCGCAGTACGCCGGATGTGCGTGGGCGGTAGTGGATATCGACGTGGTCAAATACCTGGGCAAAGCACAGAAGCTCAACATCACTCTGCCGGGGCACTTGCTCAATCGCATTGATGAGTACGTGTTACATCATCCTGAGGAGAAAAGCCGATCGGGGTTTCTGGCTTCGGCGGCGTTGAAAGTCTTGCAGCAGGGTTAAAAAATTCTTACTGCCCAACCGGCTCTCAGTCGCCGGTTTTTTCATGTCTGACGTTTGGGGAAATTCTCGCTCTGCTGATTGAAAAGTATGAGGAGCAGCATTTTCCGATGCCGCCCTCTGATCCCATTGAAGCCATCAAATTCCGTATGGATCAGCAAGGCTTGACGCCGCGGGATCTCGAGTCCTTTATTGGCACCAGTGGCCATGTTTCGGAAGTATTGAACCGCAAGCGCAAGCTGAGTCTGGCAATGATCAAACGTCTGCACGATGGCTTGCGTATTCCTTAGCAGACCGGTAGGAAGTCCAAAACCCGGCGCACCCGAGGGTGCCATGCGCACAGCCACCATCAAGTGCAGGCGAAGCCTGACTGGAAGGTACATGTGCAACCGTTGGTCAATCCTGGCCGGGCTGCTAAACCCGATCACTGGAAATCAGTGACGCGAACCAAGTTACCGCCCGCCCGCCAGGCGCACAAGCAGGCGGATTCTGGCGTACCGGTAGGCAGCGGCGCAAGGATTTGTAGGCATCGGGACGTAACGCGATTCGACTTTAAACAGCCATGGCGCACCACGTGTAAAAGCTTGGAAAACAGAAGGACATTTCCGACGAGTTCAGCGTGAACGAGTTGAAAGGATGCCAGAGGACGGTGATGGTGGCGGTGCGGCGGTGATCGGGGTTCTGCGCCAAGAAGCCCCTCACCCTAACCCTCTCCCGAGGGAGAGGGGACCGATCGGGTTGTTCTTGCGAGTTACGCCGACCTGAACCAATGCGTCGAACTCACGATAAAAAACGAGCTAGACGAATGAATATTTTCAACGGGTCGCAACAATAAACAAACGTGGAAACGGCAACAGCACCGAGCCGTCAGCCAAGGCCGGATAAGCTTTGGCAACCTCCGCCAGATACCGTTGCAGATACTGCGCCCGCTCCTCCTCGGTCAATGGGCTCAGGAATGGAATCAACCCGCTACCCTTGAACCACTCCACCACCCCCGCCGCACCATCGCGAAGTTGGTGATGATAGGTGGTGCGCCACACATCGACCCGCGCGCAGTGCGGGCGCAGCATTGAAAAATACTCACTGGCACTGGCCATGTCGGTACGCTGCCCGGCAGCGTCTGCGAGCTTGCTCGCCCACGGCCCATTGGCGGCGACCTCACGCATCAAGCGGTGGGACGGTTCGTTGAGGTTGTCCGGCATCTGGATCGCCAGGCTGCCACCGTCTGAAAGCTTGCTCGCCAGGGCTGGCAGCAGCGAGGCGTGATCCGGCACCCATTGCAACACCGCATTGGCGAAGATCATATCGAACGGGCCTTCATCGGCCCACTTGTCGATCTCGGCCACCTCGAACTGCACATTGGGCAAGCGCTTGCGCGCGGCGGCGATCATGTCCGCCGAACTGTCCAGGCCACTGACCCTGGCCTCGGGAAAACGCTGCACCAGCAACTCGGTGGAATTGCCCGGCCCGCAACCGATATCCACCACCGCCCGGGCGTGCGCCGTGGGTATCGCCGCCAACAGATCACGGGCCGGACGGGTGCGTTCATCTTCGAAAGCGACGTATTGCTGGGCAGACCAACTCATTGCGTTCTCCTGTTGAGGTTTTCTGTCGACTGCCGACACGATACCGCGATCTGCGCGGTACGCCTTCCCTACCAAAGTCCTGCACCGAAACTTGTAAACAGAATTTTCAGCGCAACGCCGATGTCTGAATTTCAAGTTCCCAAAACAAGGACCTGCATCATGAAATTCGCAAAGATTGCCCAAAAACTCGCCCTGTGGGCCGGTAGCCCGAAGACGTTCATGGGGGCGTTGATTCTGATCGGGTTGTGGGGTTTGAGCGGGCCGATTTTTGGTTACAACGACACTTGGCAACTGATCATCAATACTTCGACGACGATCATCACGTTCCTGATGGTGTTCCTGATTCAGAACACGCAGAACCGCGATACCGACATTCTGCACTTGAAACTCGATGAGCTGCTGCGGGTGAACAAGGAAGCGCAGAACGCGATGCTCGGGCTGGAGGCGCTGGATCTGAAGCAGCTAGAGGCACTGCGCCGGCATTACCGCGCGCTGGGTGAGAACCAAGTGTTTGATCTTGAGGGGCTTGGCGAAAAGAGCAAGCCAAAGCAGGATTTGAACGAGTGCTGAGCAAGTAAACACACCCTGTGGGAGCGAGCCTGCTCTCGAAGACGGAGGGTCAGTCAAAACATCATTGACTGACAGACCGCTTTCGCGAGCAGGCTCGCTCCCACAGGGGAAGCATCGCTTTTCAACTCAAGATTTCGTTCGCGCTGAACAATACGGCGAAGTTAGCGACTGGCCTGCAACGCGCGGGCCTTCTCCAGATGGCTTTGCAGCTTCGGCAAGGTCTCATCGGCAAACGCTTTGATTTCCGGCACGTCGGTAGTCTGTGCCTGTTGCTCGATCTGGGTGATGGCCTCTTCGGTCGCCTTGACCTGACTGGCAGCGTAAGCCTGATCGAAGGTCGCGCCATCCTTTACTTCTGGCATCAACTCTTTGGCCTTGTCGGCGAGTTCTTCGCGAGGTGCGACCGGCAGGTCGAGCTTCTTGGCGATTTTCGCCAAATGCTGGTTGGCCGTGGTGCGGTCGTTGATGACGACAATGGTGTAATCCTTGACCTCTTTGGATTCGGTCTTGCCGTGGGCCAGACGGCTGGCTTCGATGTCGGCCATGCCTTTGGCGGAGGCATCGTTGATGAATTCGGCAGGCGACTGGGCGAACGCAGTGCTGGCGCACAGGCCCAGCAGAGTCGCAAAACTGGCATTACGTAAACGGGTGGCCATCCGGCTCATGGTCGCGCCCTCCTTCGTTGAAAATTCAAGCGGGCCGTGATTCGCCCGCTGCTCAAATAGTCGCGGCGGACAATTGTCCGCCTCAGTTAAGAAGGCTTTGGCGTTCAAAGGTTTAGAAAATCTGCCGAGGCCGCGACGAACGGCGCTCCCGCTTCAGATGCCCAGCGCCCGATGATTCAGGCGTTTGGCCGCATACATCGCTTGATCGGCATGCCGGAACAGTTGCTGTTCTTCTTCACCGTGTTCAGGAAAGCGCGCCACGCCGATGCTCGATTCGATCCGCAAGTCATGCCCGTCGAGGCGCATGGGCTGCGCCAGCACCTGACGGATTTTTCCGGCGACGCTGTCGGCATCTTCGGCGGCATGCACGCTATGCAACAGCACGACAAATTCATCGCCACCGATACGCGCCACGGTGTCGGTTTCACGCACGCAGCCTTTCAGCCGATTGGCCACGGTTTGCAGGAGCATGTCACCGACGGCATGGCCATGGGTGTCGTTGACCTGTTTGAAGCGATCCAGATCGACATACAGCAGCGCCATGTGTCCGTGCACGGCTCGCGCATGGGCCAGCGCAGCCCTGAGCCGGTCACGCAGCAGTTCGCGGTTGGGCAGTTGCGTCAGTTGATCGTATTGCGCCATGCGCTTGAGCCGCGCATGCAGTTGCTGTCGTTCGATGGCCGTGGCGACTTGTGCGCAGACGTATTGCAGCAGTTCCTTGTCCTGCTCGGTGTAGCGTTCGCCGCCAGCGAGGCTTTTGACGATCAAGGCGCCGATGGTGCCGTTTTTTGAGCTCAGCGGTACGCCGAGCCAGCAAGGCGCGTTCTGCTCCGCCACCAGCGCAGCGAAGTCGGGCGTGGCATCGGCGCTGTCCGGGGTCAGCAACATTGGCTGGCCGCTGCGGATCACTTGCGCGCAAAGCCGTCCGATGACGGTGCCGGGCTGCTCGGGCTGCAATTCGTGATCGTCGACGTGATAGGGAAAACTCAGCTGCGCGCAGTGTTCGTCATACAGCGCCACGGAAAAATTCAGCGCCGGCAGCCATTCGCCAATGAGCAAATGGACCCTTTTGAACAGCGCCAGCAAATCTTCCGCCGCATGCGCCGCCTCGGAAATTGCGTACAACGCCGCTTGCCGCGACTCGGCCTGCTTGCGCTCGGTGATATCGCGGGCGACGGCGATGCGCAGTTGGTCGACCTCCGACCAGCGCGCCGACCAGGAAATATGCGCGACGCTGCCGTCCTTGCGCAGGTAGCGGTTCTCGAAATTGTGCTTCGGGTCGCCGCCCATGATTTCGCCTGCGGCCGCGAGGGTGCGCTGGCGATCGGCCGGGTGCACCAGCTCGATCATCGAGCGGCCGATCAGCTCGTCAGGCGTGTAGCCGAAAATCCGCTCGCAGGCAGCGCTGACAAAAACGAAACGGCCCTGTTTGTCGACCGCGCAAACGGCGTCCAGCAACAGGTCCATGTAGCTCGCCAGCGGCGCAGGGTTAGGGCTTTCCATGGTTCTACGGGATGTCCGCACAGTGCAGCGATTTCAATCGTCCGTGATCGTGGTTGCGCGTCCCTGCCATTTCATCAAGTCTTGTTCGGCAGCAGCCCCGGCAGCGCGTGCATCAACGCATTGATGGCGAAGCCAATAAACATCACGCCGCATAAACGGGTGATGAGCAGTTCATGACGCTGATACACCGTGCGCACCCGCTGCGCGCCGACCACGCCGATGAGGATAGCGTAAGCCAGCGCACCGCCGATAAAGCTCAGGGCGATCAGCGCCGGCAGCATCGACCAATTGAGCAGTTCGGCGCGGCTCGACAGCAGCGCCGTGAAGGTCGCCACCGCCACCGGGTAGGCCTTGGGATTGGTCAGGCCGAAGACGATGCCGTGCCAGAACGGCTGTCGCGCCGCCCCTTGCGCCTCGTCGCCGCTGCGGCGTTGGGCACGCACCGCACGCCAGCCGAGCCAGAACAGGTACACCGCGCTGAGCACGCCGAGTACATCGAACGCGGTGCTACCGATCTCACGGGCGCCGACGATTGCCACCAGCGCGGTACTGCACCAGATCACGTCGCCGAGCAGATGCCCACACAGAAACCCCGCCCCGGCCCGCCGCCCATGGGCCGCGCCAATGCCGAACACCGCCAGCACGCCCGGCCCGGGGGTGATCCCGTAGATGAAACCCGAAGCCAGAACGGCCAACAGCAATGATGGAGTCATGGAAAACCTGCGAGCGCCAGAACACGTGGCGGCCAGTCTATATCAGCCGACTGCGCCCGATCACTGCGCGTCGTTAAAACGCATGCCGGGGTACGGTTTCTGCCGACACGCAGCCAGCCGCGATTGCAAATCGCCGACATGGGCTTCCAGCTTGTGCCCGTCGGGGTCGAGAAAGTAGAACGACGCGCCCTCGCTACGGTTGTCTCGCCACTGCGGCACCTGAGCCGATTTCAACGTCTCAACCAGTGAAGTGAAGTCTGCCGCGCTCACGCTCAAAGCGTAATGGGTATAGTCCGCGCCCGGCTCCCCACTGCGCTGAGGATCTTCTGACAAGCACAACCACAGTCCGGGCAGTGACAAATAGGCGCCGTTATCCCACGTCGCTTCGACGTTCAATTGCAGCACATCGCGATAAAACGCCAGACTGCGCTGCAGATCGCGGACGGCCAGGGTCAGGTGGTTAAGACCAGTAAGCATCGAATCAGTAACCTCTGAAGTCTTCGGGAAGGACATATTGCTGGCCGTCGTAGATCAGGGTGACCTGGGTGTTCTTCAGGTTGGTGGTTTTCGAAGCGCATTGTTTGCCTGAAGTGAAAGACTCCATCAACGAACCGCTGGAACTGACGATCAGATCCGCAAACCCGTTGTGGCTGGATGAGCCAATTTCGACAGTCCTGCGAATGCGTGTGTCTCGCGTATCGCACTCCCCGGTACCCTCACCGAAATCCTTGCGCACCACCAGGCCTTCCAGCACTGGGCGTAAGCGATTGCCTTCACGAACATACAAAGCCAGGTCGGTTTTGGAGTACGGATTCGCTCTGGAACCGTGGCTCATGAACGTCGATCGCAGCCCGAACGCACGGACATCCGCCGCCAAACGGTAACGCGCCGTATCGATGATCAGATCATCGAAGCTGATCGCATCGGAGTCGTAAGCGCCGGGTTTGGCATAACTGGCGAATGTGCTGCCCGTCGTGGCGTTGATTACTGACAGGGCCAGATCGAACACGCCGTCCTGAGCACCCGCAGAATCGGGAACGAAGGTGGCCTTCACTGCAATTGATTGAGTGTTGAACGCAGGCCAGACTTTGCAGCGCGAGAGAGTATGGCCGTCGAATTTTTTTACTTCGCAAGCCGCATGGACCTGAGCCGTAAGCGCGAACAAGCCGAGTGCGATATAGATTCGGAGATGAAGATTCATGATTCTTCCCTGAAGTATTCGTATCAGTGACATTAGTCACATGCCCTTGAAACCTTGCGGCAAAACGTAGGTTTTGCCGTCATAGCGCAACGTGGTCAGCACCGGCTTTTCGTGGGTAGTTTTCGATTCGCAGGTGTCAGCCGGTCCCTCACCGACCAGGCCCATGGTGACCGAGCGGACAATGATATCGGCGTAACCATGGGAACTGGTTTTACCCATCTCAAGCGTGCGCACCGTCTCCGATCGCTCCCCGGCGCAATTGCCGTCCCATTCGCCACTGAAGCTGTAGACGACCAAGCGATCCAGCACCGGGCGCAGTTTGTCGCCTTCTTTCACGTAAAGCGACAGCAGGGTCTCATCCAGCGGATTGACGCGCGACGAGCCTTTGAAATGGGCGCGTACGCCGAATGCGCGAAGGTCGGGCGTGAGTTTATAACGCGCCGTGTCGAGTTCCAGACTCTCCAGCGCGATCGCATCGGAGAGAAACGTCGACGGCTGATGATAGGTCGCCAGCGGGTTGGAGCTGCCGGCCGCGATGACGGCCAGATCCAGATCGTATGAACCCACCCTGCCCTCCTGGCCATAGACGGGATCGGGCACGAACGTCGATAGCGCGATAATCGTCAGCGACGGATAAGCCGGCCATTCCTTGCACAAAGAAAAGTCCGCTTCGCCACTGACCGCAGGCGGCGTGCAATCGGCCCACGCCTGCCCAGCCATCAACCATCCGCAGAGCGCGGCAGCGCTGATCCATATGGACTTCATTGTCAATTCCCTCTCCTTGATGACATTGCAGCCGCGCACTATCCCCTTCTGAATCGGACGATTCAACCGCACCAGGCCAGATTGCCAGTACAGAGGCAGGCAAGCGTACATAGCCCCATGTCATTTGGTGCTGTAAGGTGATTTTCTTGAATCCACTTGCACCGAGATTACAGATGTCTCCCTCCTCTCCGCTTTTCCCCGACGTAGGCAACGAAACGCTCACAAGGGTCGATATATCGACGGGCCGGAACGAGGCTGAATTGGCATCAGATACTTCCCGCGACTACCCAGCAGAACAATGGCAAATCCGGGAAGTCCAGCGAGCAGCGCAGGAAGCCGACGACGGTGATTTTGCTTCTGCAGACGACGTCAGGACTATTGCGCAAAAGTGGGAAGGAACGTTGTAGCTGCCGGGTGATTCTGAAGGTTCATCAGTGCTTATGAACCGGCCTTCGCGAGCTGGCTCGCTCCCACAGGAAAGCCGCATTGCAAATGTGGGAGCGAGCCTGCTCGCGAAGGCGTCATCACAGACGCCGCAAATCTCAATACTTGTCCAGCGTACGCAATTTCTGCGGCAAGCCCCACAGCAGCAACGCTGCGGCGATCAGCGCGGCGACGCCGATGACGTACAGCGCCGGGGTGGTGCTGCCGGTGAGGTCCTTGATGCGCCCGACCATGACCGGGCTGACGATCCCGCCGAACTGCCCCAGGGTATTGATCACTGCGATCCCGCCTGCCGCGCCGGCACCGGCGCCCGCCAGCAGCTTCGGTGGCAGTGTCCAAAAGCTCGGAATCGAAGCGATGATACCGGCGCCGAGCAGGCCGAGAGCGACGATCAGGAAGGTCGTGTGGCTGGCGAAGATTCCCGCGCTGAAAAAGCCGATCGCGCCGACGATCACCAGCCCGGCGACAAACTTGCGCCGTTCTCCGGTGGCGTCGGACAAGCGTCCGATCACCACCATGCTGATCGCCCCGCAGATGTACGGAATGGCGGTCAGCAGGCCGATCATCACCGGGCTTTCGGTGCCGGCACTGCGGATCAATTGCGGTGCCCAGAAATTCAACCCGTAGGACGCGACCTGAATCAGGAAGTAGATCAAACCCAACGTCAGGAACCCGGGGATTTTCAGCGCCGCGAGCAATGAGCCGCCGCTTTTGTGTGGCTCGTGATGGGCGATGCGGCTGGCGAGCAACTTCTTCTCGTCAGCGGTCAGCCAGTGCGCATCCTCGATGCGGTCCTTGAGCTGGGTCAGCACCAGGAAACCGAGCGCGATACACGGCACGCCTCCGAGCAGGAACAACCAGTGCCAGCCGCGCATCTGCAACACGCCATCGAGGTGTTGCAACACCAGCCCCGAGAATGGCGCGCCGACCAGCCCGGCAAACGCCGAGGCAAGGAACAGCATCGAGGTGATGCGGCCACGGAAGTGCTGCGGAAACCACAGGGTCAGGTAATACAGCACGCCCGGAGCAAACCCGGCTTCCATCGCGCCGATGACGAAGCGCAGCGCATAGAACTGCCATTCGCTGTTGACGAAGACCATCGCCGCCGTCGCCACGCCCCAGGACATCATGATCCGCGCAATCCAGCGCCGTGCGCCGACCTTGTACAGCATCATGTTGCTCGGCACTTCGAACAGCACGTAACCGACCACGAACAGCCCGGCGCCGAGGCCGTACGCGGTGTCGCTCAGGCTCAGGTCGGTCTGCAGCTGGAATTTGGCGAAGCTGATGTTGATGCGATCGAAAAAGGCAAACAGGTAGCAGACCATGATCAGCGGCATCAGGCGCCAGGCGACTTTGCTGACCAGGGCTTTTTCGGCATCGTGATCGACGGACGGATTCACGCCCGCCTCCATTACATTGAGGCTCATGGATTTTTCTCCAGACGGACTGCCGATGGGCGTCCGATTGTTTTTGTTGTCTGGTGGTACTGCTGAATGCTTTTGAACTGTGGGAGCGAGCCTGCTCGCGAATGCGCCAGATCAGTCGATACCGATGTTGAATGACACACCGCGTTCGCGAGCAGGCTCGCTCCCACAAGGGTTTTGTATCTTCAGGTCGGCATCGGATGCAGATCGCAGTTGCGCCCGGCCTTGGCCAGTTGACCGGGAACTTCGTGGCCCAACAGATCGGGCAAGCCGCGCGAAAGCTTCAGCAGCAGCGGCAAATCGATCCCCGTGGGAATGCCGACTTCAGCGCACAGGTTCACCAGGTCTTCGGTGCAGATGTTGCCCGACGCCCCCGGGGCAAACGGGCAGCCACCGAGGCCACCGAGCGCCGCATCGAAACGCCGCGCGCCGGCCTCGTAAGCGGCCAGCACATTGCACAAACCAAGGCCGCGAGTGTTGTGGAAATGCAGGGTCAGGTCGGCCGGCGAAACCCGCTGCAAAACGCGCCGCACCAGGCGATCGACCTGACGTGGATTGGCCATGCCGGTGGTGTCGGCGAGGCTGATGCCCTGAATGCCGAGCTCTTGATAAGCGTCGACAATTTGCAGCACGCGATCCTCATCGATCCGGCCTTCGAACGGACAACCGAACGTGGTGGCGATGCTGCCGTTGAGGCGCACACCTGAGCCGCTGACAAACGCAACAATGTCAGCGAACGCGGCCAGCGACTCCTCGCAACGCATGCGCATATTGGCGAGGTTGTGGGTCTGGCTGGCGGACATCACCAGATTCAACTCATCGGCATTGGCCGCCAGTGCGCGTTGTGCGCCTTTGAGATTGGGGATCAACGCCACGTAAATCACCCCTGGCTGACGCTGGATGCCGTTGAATACCTGCTCGCCGTCACGCAGGGCCGGAATGGCTTTGGGCGAGACGAAAGAGCCGGCCTCGATGCGGCTGAACCCGGCCTGCGAGAGTTGATTGATCAGGGTGATCTTGTCAGCGGTTTCCACCCAGGTCGGCTCGATCTGCAAGCCATCGCGGGGCGAGACTTCCTGGACGATCAGGATTTGCGAATAGTCAGTGATCATTGCACCACCCCCTGGCCTTTCAGACGTTCGATATCGAGTTCAGTCAGGCCAAGATTGGCGAGAATATCGTCGGTGTGCTGGCCCAATTTCGGCCCGGACCAGTTTACACCGCCGGGGGTCTCCGAGAGTTTGGGGACGATGCCGGGCATTTTCACCGTTGCGCCGCCGGGCAAGTCGGCATCGAGCAACATGTCCCGCGCCTGATAGTGCGGATCGGCGACGATGTCAGCCACCGAGTAGATGCGCCCGGCCGGCACTTCAGCGGCTTCGAGGGCGGCCAGTACCTCGTCAATCGGCAGGCTGCTGGTCCAGTGCGTGATGGCCGCATCGAGCAAACCGCTCTGCGCCGCACGACCGTCGTTGTGGGCAAATTCTTCTGCCTCGGCCAGGTCGGCGCGGCCGATGGTGTGCATCAGGCGCTTGTAGATCGGGTCGCTGTTGCCGGCAATCACCACGTAGGCGCCGTCGGCCGTGAGGTAGGTATTGGAGGGCGCGATGCCCGGCAAGGCGCCGCCGCTGCGTTCGCGGACATGGCCAAGCATGTCGTATTCCGGCACCAGACTTTCCATGACGTTGAACACGCTTTCGGCCAGCGACACATCGACGACCTGCCCACCGCCCTGCCCGGTCTTGACCCGCAACAGCGACATCAGCGCGCCGATCACCGCGTGCAGCGAGGCCAGCGAATCGCCGAGGCTGACGCCGACTCGCGCCGGTGGCGAATCGGGATTGCCGGTGGTGTAGCGGATGCCGCCCATGGCCTCGCCAATCGCACCGAAACCGGGCCGGTCACGGTAAGGGCCGGTCTGGCCGTAGCCGGAGATACGCACCAGGGTCAGGTTCGGATTCAGCGCATGTAGCACGTCCCAACCCAGACCGAGTTTTTCCAGCGCACCGGGGCGCAGGTTTTCAATGATCACGTCGGCGTCGCCGGCCAGTTGCTTGACCAGTTCGATGCCTTCAGCGGATTTCAGATTGAGCGCCAGGGATTTCTTGTTGCGCGATTGCAGGTACCACCACAGCGATGTGCCTTCGTGCAGCTTGCGCCATTTGCGCAGCGGGTCGCCCTGACCCATGGCTTCGATCTTGATCACCTCGGCGCCGAACTCGGCAAGCATGCGCGCGGCAAACGGCGCGGCGATCAGGGTGCCGATCTCGATCACTTTGATTGCACTCAAAGGGGCATTCATCGCGGGTACCTCTTGTTCTTGGAATATGTCGCCAAGGCTAGAGGAACGATGATTGACGAATCCAGCCGTCTCTCGGCAATGAGCGTTCGCGAAATGCGAATGCTCCGCAGTGATTGCGTGGTGAATTCAGGGCCGCCTTCGCGAGCAGGCTCGCTCCCACAAGGATCTGTAGTGGTTTCAGATTCTGTGTTCACACAAGTTCAATGTGGGAGCGAGCCTGCTCGCGAAGGGGCCATCAGCCGCAATGAAGATCTACCGCCCGCGCAAATGCTCAAACAACATCCGGCTCACCGGCGACAACCCCGCCTCATCGCGCACCACCACAATCAGCGCGCGATCAGCCCAGGCATCGGTCAGCGGCACCGCGCGCAAGCCCAGTGCCTGACCAAACAACTCATAGGCTCGCTGCGGCAGAATGCCGATGCCCATGTTCGCCTGGACCATCCGGCATACCGCATCGAATCCCGGCACATGAATGCGGATGCGCAGGACTTTGCCGGCCTGCCGCGCCGCCGCATGGGTACGCATGTTGATCGAACTGGCTGCGTGCAAGCCGACGTAGTCGCTGTCGAGGGTTTCACTGAAAGTCACCGATTCGCGGGTAGCCAACGGATGCTCCGGCAGCATCACCACCACCAGTTTGTCCTGACGGTACAACACGCTGTGCAGGCCTTTGGTGTCGCTGTCCTCAGAGCAAATGCCGAGGTCGGCGACGCCATCGAGCACACCCTGAATCACCCCGGCGCTGGGGCGTTCTTCAAGGTCGGTCTTGACCTGCGGATGCTGCGCCGAGAAGTCACGCAAGTCTTCAGGCAGGAACTGAATGATCGCCGACAGATTGGCCAGCATGCGCACGTAACCGCGCACACCGTGGCTGTGCTCACCCAGCTCCAGGCCCATTTTTTCCACGTTGAAGAGCATCTGCCGCGCATGGTGCAGCAGGGTTTCACCGGCCGGCGTGAGGATCATGCCTTTGGCCTGGCGCACGAACAAAGCGATGCCCAGCGCCTCCTCCAACTCCATCAGACGCTTGCTCGCCGCCGACACCGCGATGGCTTCGCGCGCAGCCGCACGGGTCAACGTGCCTTCCTCGTGGACGGCGACGAACAGTTGCAGAGTGATCAGGTCGAGACGGCGGATCAGGCTTTTTTGCAGCATGGGAAGCTCGAGTACTGAGTGATTTGAATCGGCAGGATAGCCCGGTTTTCGTTTTAGTCAGACATGTGAACAGTCCGCAGACTTTCATGGTTTCGCCCTACAAACTAAACTGCGCCGCCTCTCAGGAATGACGGAAACCGCCGATTTATTCCGGACTTTTTGCTTTGTAAAGTCTTTGCACCAGCGGTGGATCCGTAATGCAGGGCAACAAGCGACTGAAACAGGGATGAGCCATGAACGCCCGCGTCACCCTTCTGATCACCTGCAGCACGGTTTTCCTCGCCCAACTGGGCATGAGTATTTATCTGCCGGCGCTGCCGGAGATTGCCCGTTATCTGCGCGCCGAACCTGCGCAGGTGGCGTGGGGGTTGTCGCTGTACCTTACCGGTATGGCGCTGCCGATGTTGTTCTGGGGCAGTCTGGCGCAGCGCATCGGACGCAAACCGGTGTTGCTGGCAGCGCTGGTTATTTATGGGTTGAGCAATCTGGCGTTACCGACGGGTTCGACGCTTGAATCGTTTTTGCTGCTGCGATTGTTGCAAGGCGTGGGTGCCAGCGGTATTTCGGTGATGGCGCGGGTGCTGATCCGCGACAGTTTTCGCGGCGATCTCCTCGCCAAGGCGCTGTCGTGGATTTCGATATCGTTCGTGGTGGCGCTGGGTATCGGCCAATATCTGGGCTCGCTCATCGAGGTGACGCTGGGCTGGCAGGCGATCTTCTACTTGCTCGGTGTGACGTGCCTGTTGATGGCGGTGATTGTCTCGCGAGTGACTTTCCCTTCGATGACTGACGAACCCGTCAGCACCTCATCCTGGTCCGCTTATCGACGGATTGCGTTGCACCGGACGTTTCTTCTTCCGGCTCTCGCGGGTGGTTTGGGCTACGGCGTGATCATCGCTTTCAACACTGCCGCACCGCTGATTCTGCAGGGGCCGTTCGCGTGGTCGACGGTGGATTACGGACTGCTCGGCTGGCCGATCAGCGCGGCGTATTTTCTCGGCGCACTGGCTGTCAACCGCTTCGTCGTGCGTACCGGTCAGGCGCGGTTGATGACCATTGGCGTGGGTTTGGTCTTGGCGGGCAGTGGCGTGATGTTGCTGGGAAGCTTGACGGCCAGCTCCATCGCCATTCTGTTTTGGCTGCCCTATTGCGTGGCAGTGTTTGGCCAATCCTTGAACTACCCGATCAGCCTGTCTCGCGCCAACGATGGCGCACCGATCGCCGGGGCTTATGCGATGGCGTTGAGCGGCTTTATCCATCAGTTGATGGCGGCGATCATTGGCGCGATGGCCAGCCTGATCGCCAGCCCCCAAGCCTGGCCGTTGTCGCTGCTGTGCGTGTTACTGGCAGTGGGCGCGATGCTGTGCGTGCGGTTCACGCCGAGGGGAGACATCCGTTAGAACGCGTTGCGAGCTTTACCTTGAATCGATTATCGGCGACGGCGTTGTGCGGGTTTTGTGATGGCCGCGGTCAGCAAGCGAACCAACTGCGCGCTGTCGTCTTTGCGGCCCAAAACCAGGATGGATGAGCCTTGCAAGCAGGCATCGATGGCAGGCCACGAAATGTCCTTCGCGCCTTCGATATCAAAAGAATCATCCACCGCGCCGTCGACCTCAAAACCTCCCGTCAGCAAGCCTCGTGAATTGCCCGAGGTTTGCCCGACCGCGACGACCCGTCCGTCGTCGATATCATTCAGCGCAAAGCCTGCCTTCCAACTCCTGAGATCGAGTGTCTGTATTGCGGGGGTGATCACAGGATTCTCGAACGCTGTATCCATCTGACCGGCGTCGGTGATACCGCTGATCACACCATGCTGGAGCTTCATACCTTGCGTTGATTCGACCGCCGAACCGAGCAGCAGCAGGCGCTCTGCCGTTTGCGCAACGATGTTCTCCACGTGGCTTTCGAGCGGTTTGCCATCCCTTTGGATGTTCAGCACCAATACTCCCTTGTCGCCAAACTGTTCTGCGACGTTTCCGCTGCTGTCGAATGCCATGACCAATCCCTGATTGGTAACTTCGATTTTGCCATGCACCAGAATCAGCCCGTTGGCGAGCTGAATGATCCCCGACAATGAAATGGCTACCTTAGGCAGCGTCAGGACCAGCCAGCCTTTGTCAGCGAACGATGGATCATTCGCGCCACCGCGAAGCAACCGCGTCAACAAACCACTACCGTTTTGAGACGTCACGAAAAGCAGCCCGTCCGCCCCTTCAACCTGCGGGGTAGATTTCGTCAGAATAAATCGCCCATGCGTGGCACCGGACAACAAAGGGATACGCGTAGGCACAATCTGGTAGCCGCTCCTGTCGTCGCCGAACGCGATGTCCGGCGAGCCGTCGGGCAAGAACCGGGCGATGACCTGGTGGAGTTTAATGACCTCGTCCTCGATGATGCCAATCACCCCACACATCCAGATCAGCCCATCGTCCGCATCCACTAGCAAGTGTCCGCCTTGCGAGAGCAGAGGTGTACCAAAGTGGCCAGACAGATAGCCGGCGTCACCGAAGCTCGAGTCCGGACTCCCGTTGGCATCCAGACGAGCAAGGCCGTAGTACGAATGACCTGATCGCTCAACGGTTGCGCTGACCATGATCTTCCCTGAAGGAGTGATCGCCACGCCTTTGCTGATGGTTTTGCTCGCCCCGGGAAATTTCAGGGTTCGCAAACCAAAAAGCTCATCCAGCTCTCCGGCTGACTGTGCTTTGGGTGCCTTTGGCGCGGGGGATTTCGACATGTTCGTATTCTCTTCAAGAGATCGACGTCGACCCCCTTGTTCAGAGCATTCGACCCGAAGAAGCCATGTTGAACAACTGACATAAATGACAGTTTTTTAGAACTTAAGGCTATTGACGTCCAACCAACCAAGTCTAAAAAACTGGTAGTTCTTACAGGTCCAAAACCGGTTCAAATCTGTAAACCTGTTCATTCATCATTTCTGAATGAGCAAACCGGTCATGAGTAGCGGACATCCAACGGACGCCCAGCCGGGGCTTCCGACGATCGTATTTCCTTTTGAGGGCGGTAAAACCGCACGCCGTCCCGTACTGTTCGGAACGGGGCCGGCGGGTGGTTTGATCGAGATATGGGATGCCGGGGAAAACTTCCATTACGCTTCAGGCCCCATCGGAAGCGACGAACGCTGGACAGTTGATGTTTTCGAAGAAATCGCTCCGGGACTTCATCAGATCCGTGCTCGCGTGATAGCGGGCGCCGCCTCGGAGTGGTCCGCCCCTCGCTCATTCAGAGCCAACGCAACAGATGATGCCCCTGTCATCAATTTGCCTGGGGAAAGCGAGCAGGTCAGCGATGTCGTGACATTCCAGGGAACAGTGCCTCGCGCAGGCGGTTACGTCGACATTGTCGATCTGAACGACGGTCACCACCTCGCTCAGGTAAGGGTTGAGCCTGACATGACCTGGTTCACACAGCTGACCGGTCTCGGTGCGCGAGTACACAGAGTTTCCGTCAATCATCGATTGGGCGGCGTCGCGTCGAACTGGGCGGGCGTACGCACCTTTACGGTGGTCGCAGAAGCGAGCGAAGGACTGTTCGACTTCGCTCGCCTGCGCGCCTTCATTCAAAACGCGTTACGGAAAATCTCCTCAATCTGGCGCTGATCCGCTGACCGGGGATTGGTCAGTCCGCAGGCGTCCTTCAAGGCGTTGGCGGCGAGCACCGGGATGTCGCTGAGTTTCGCGCCCAGCTCACGCAGTCCGCCGGGAATCTCGACGTCTTTGGCAAGGTTGCGAATGGTATTGATGGCCGCCTGCGCGCCCTCTTCTGCGCTGAAACCGCGAATATCCGCGCCCATGGCGTGGGCGACATCCCTGAGTCGGTCAGCGCAGACCAGCGCATTGAAGCTCTGCACATGCGGCAACAGCACGGCATTGCAGACGCCGTGGGGCAAGTCGTAGTAGCCGCCGAGCTGATGCGCCATGGCGTGGACAAATCCGAGCGAGGCGTTGTTGAACGCCATGCCGGCGAGGAACTGCGCGTAAGCCATGTTCTCCCGCGCCGCCAGGTCGCTGCCGTCGCGCACAGCCAGGCGCAGGTTGCCGCTGATCAGGCTCATCGCTTTCAACGCGCAAGCATCGGTGATGGGGTTGGCGGCGGTCGAGACGTAGGCTTCGACAGCGTGGGTCAGTGCATCCATGCCAGTGGCGGCGGTCAGGCCTTTGGGCATCGCGACCATCAGTTCCGGATCGTTGACTGACAGCAGTGGCGTGACGTTGCGGTCGACGATGGCCATTTTCACGTGGCGCGATTCGTCGGTGATGATGCAGAAGCGGGTCATTTCGCTGGCAGTACCGGCGGTGGTGTTGATGGCGATCAGCGGCAATTGCGGCTTGCTCGAGCGATCGACGCCTTCGTAATCGCCGATCTGCCCGCCATTGGTTGCGCAGAGGGCGATGCCCTTGGCGCAATCGTGTGGCGAGCCGCCACCCAGCGACACGACAAAATCGCAACGGCTTTCCTTCAACAGCCCCAGCCCCGATTCGACATTGGCCGTGGTCGGGTTCGGTCTGGCGCCATCGAAGATCACCGAATCGATGTCCTGCATCGCCAGTTTCTCGGCGATCATCGCCGCCACGCCGGCCTTGGCCAGCCCGCTGTCGGTGACAATCAGCGCCTTGCGAAAGCCATAATTGCGAATCGCGACCATGGCTTCGTCGAGGCAGCCGCTGCCCATGATGTTGACCGCCGGAATGAAGAAGGTGCTGCTCATCGTGTGTCTCCTGACTGGAGCCGGATCGACTGCCTCGATTCGGCGGGTGCACACAGGATCGACCGATCGGTCACGAGCAATGTTGATCTGGCTCAATGTCCGCTCGTGATAAAGTCGCCGTCCATCTGCCCTTTGTTTTGAGACCGCCCACGCAATGACCGATTTTCTCGATGTCGACGCCACCCTCGAAGACTGGAACGCCCTGCGCGCCGCGAACGATTTCCAGGGTTTGCTGGTGGGCAATGGCGCCAGCCGCGCGGTGTGGGATGACTTCGGCTACGACTCGCTGTTCGAAAACGCCCGTACGGTCGAAGAGAAACCGCTGAGCCCATCGGAACTGGCGGTATTCGACGCGCTGCAAACCCGCAGCTTCGAGCAAGTGCTGGGCGCCCTGAAAACCACCAGCCGGGTCAACAAGGCGCTGGCGGTCAGTTCAGCGGCGCCGCGCAATCGCTATTACGCGATCAAGGAAGCGCTGATCAACACCGTACACGCAGTGCACATCCCGTGGCGGCTGGTGCAGCCTTCGACACTGACGGTGCTCAATGCAGAACTGGCGCGCTATCGCACGGTGTTCACCACCAACTACGACCTGCTCAATTACTGGGCGCTGCAACACCCGGGCGAGGCCATTGACGACCTGTTCAACGGCGCTGACGCGAGTTTCGATCTGAGCCAGAGCGCCACCGAAAAACCGCGCCTGCTGTACCTGCACGGCGGGCTGCATCTGGTGCGCAATCAGGACGGCACCGCACGCAAACTGACCTCGACCGAGGGCACCCTGCTCGGCAGTTTCGCCATCAACAACACGATCAAAACCCTGGACGACGTGCCCCTGTTCGTCACCGAAGGGCCGAGCGCCGATAAGCTAAAGACCATCCGCAGCTCGGATTATCTGTCGTTCTGCTACGAGCAGTTACTGGCCCATGGCGACAGCCTGTGCATCTTTGGCCACGCGCTGGGCGAGCAGGATGCACACTTGGTGCGGGCATTGCGCCTGGCCAGACCCGCGACCGTGGCGATCTCGATTTACCCGCGCAGTGCCGCGTTCATTCAGCATCAGAAGCGTCACTACGCCAAGGTGTTTGAAGGTACCGGAGTTGAGTTGCGGTTCTTTGATGCCAAGAGTCATGCGCTGGGCAGTCCGAAATTGGCGGTACCGGTTGAGGTTTGATATTGGCCGGGCTGACGCCTTCGCGAGCAGGCTCGCTCCCACAATGGAATGCGGTCACCTGTGGGAGCGAGCCTGCTCGCGAAGACGGCCTGGCAGCCAATCCAAAAGGTGACTGGAACACCGCTTTCGCGAGCAGGCTCGCTCCCACAGGTTGATGTCGGATTTCAGAGGACAGGCAGGGTCTTGTCCTTGATGGTTTTCGTCGACCCGTTGGCCTTCACGCTGGCAATGCCCTTGTCGCACGCGCCATCCGATGAATACGACTCGCTGCTGCCGATGATCTGGTGATTGGCCGCCTTGAGGTTGAAGTACGGGTGGCCGTCCTTGGTCGATTTTTTCTCGTAGCGCTCGTCATGCGGGCTGTTGGCCTGCACCGAGGCGATGCCGCCGTCGGCGCCGGCGCGGGTGCTGTAGAGCTCGCTGGTCAGAATCGTTTCGGCGTTCGCTGCTTTCAACACGAACCTGAATTGGCCGTTGCTGCTTTTGCTCACTTCGTACCATCCGGACATGTCTGTTTCTCCTGGGGGCGGTTGAGAGATTTCGCGCTTCAGAGTAAAGACCAGCGTCTGCGATCTGTCGCCTGCCCCGACTACAAGCTGATTTTCGTACCGAGCAGACCGAGGAAACCGGCCAGCCATTTAGGATGCGCCGGCCACGCCGGAGCGGTGGCGAAATTTCCCTGAACATGGCCGTCGGTCACCGCAATGTCGATGTAGGTGCCGCCCGCCAGACGTACTTCCGGGGCGCAGGCCGGATACGCGCTGCACTCACGCCCCTCGAGCACACCTGCCGCAGCGAGCAATTGCGCGCCATGGCACACCGCTGCGATGGGCTTGCCGGCGTTGTCGAACGCGCGCACCAGTTCGAGGACTTTGTCGTTCAGCCGCAGGTATTCCGGCGCACGACCGCCGGGAATCAGCAGCGCGTCGTAATCGGCTTCGCTGGCCTTGGCGAAATCGAAATTGAGCGCGAACAAGTGACCGGGTTTTTCGCTGTAAGTCTGATCACCTTCAAAATCATGAATCGCCGTGCGCACGGTGCTGCCGGCGGGCTTGTCCGGGCACACGGCGTGGACCGTGTGGCCGAGCATCTGCAGGGCCTGGAACGGCACCATCACTTCGTAGTCTTCGACGTAATCGCCGACCAGCATCAGGATCTTTTTCGCGGCCATGGGAAAACTCCTCGGGGAAAGGTCTGGGGAGTATTCAAGGTAGACCCAAATTGAGCTGCAAGCTTCAAGCTTCAAGCTTCAAGAAAAAACAGGATCACCCATATCAGGCACACCAGCGTCATGCTGCAACTTGCAGCTTGCAGCTTGCCGCTTGAAGCTTGCAGCTGCCTGTTAAGGCATATAGCCGTCAGCGCGCAGCAGTGTTTCCAGGCAGTGTTCGCTGATGTGGTAGAACGCCTTGAGCTCTGCGATCTTCGCCAACAACTGCGTCGGATCGACCGGTTCGGCGCGTTTCACCGCGAGAATCATCTTGTTCTTGTTGGTGTGTTCCAGCGAGATGAACTCGAACACCTTGGTCTCGTAACCACAGGCTTCGAGGAACAACGCGCGCAAGCTGTCGGTGACCATTTCCGCTTGTTGGCCGAGGTGCAAGCCGTATTGCAGCATCGGTTTGAGCAGCGCCGGGCTCTGGATCTGCAGGCGGATCTGTTTATGGCAGCACGGCGAGCACATGATGATCGACGCGCCCGAGCGGATGCCGGTGTGAATCGCGTAATCAGTGGCGATGTCGCACGCATGCAGGGCGATCATCACGTCCAGCTCACTTGGCGCCACTGTGCGCACGTCACCGCACTTGAATACCAGCCCCGGATGCTCGAGCTTGGCCGCTGCGGCGTTGCACAGGTTGACCATTTCTTCGCGCAGCTCGACGCCGGTGACTTCGCCCTCGGCCTTCAGCGTATTGCGCAGGTAGTCGTGAATGGCGAACGTCAGGTAGCCTTTGCCCGACCCGAAATCGGCGACCCGCACCGGTTTGTCCAGCGCCAGCGGCGACGAGGTCAGGGCATGGCTGAACACTTCGATGAACTTGTTGATCTGCTTCCACTTGCGCGACATCGCCGGGATCAGCTCGTGCTGCGCATTGGTCACGCCCAGATCCTTGAGGAACGGGCGACTTAATTCGAGGAAGCGGTTTTTCTCGCGGTTGTGCTCGGCGGACGGCGCTTCACGCAATTGCTGAGGCTTGCTCTTGAACAGCGAACTCTTGCCCTTTTTGCTGTATTCCAGCTGCGCTTCGTCGGTCAACGCCAGTAAATGAGCATTTTTGAACGAGGTCGGCAGCAGACCGGCAATCAGCGCCACGCCTTCGCTCAGCGGCAGGTTCTTGGTGATGTCGCGGGTCTTGTAGCGATAAACGAATGACAGGCACGGCTGCGCCTTGACCGTCACCGGTTTGATGATGACCCGTTGCAGATCCGCCTCTTCACCGACGTATTTGGCCAATACCAGTTTGATGAAACCGCTGTCGTCGAGGCTGGTTTGCAGCAGCTCGATGAACTGGGCGTGGTGATCGGCGGCCGGTTTGGCGGACGGCGCGGAAGAAGCGGAAACGGACATGGACAAGCGGCCTCGGACGGGCGGAATCAGGAATGGCGGGTATTTTAGGGGGGATGGGGGTTGGGGACACCCTCTTATTTACCCAACGGTTCAGAAGCCCCTCACCCCAGCCCTCTCCCGGAGGGAGAGGGGGCCGATCGCGCTGTTCTCCAGAACTACGCCGACCTGAAAAAACGAGCCGAACTCAGGTTCTCAATCCATAGTCGACTCGGACGTTCAGGTCGGTTTCGAGCAAAAGGCACCTCGGTCGGCTCCCTCTCCCTCCGGGAGAGGGCTGGGGTGAGGGTCTGGGGCTCAAGTGAAAAGCCATATCAGCCCAACACCACCAACCGATTCGGCAACTCGTTCCTCACCTGCGTCACCGGCACATGCACCTTCAACAACTCACCACACGCCTCCACGCACGTGACAAACCCTTCAAGCGTGCGGCCTTCGCGGACCTGTTCGGTAAACGCCGCGACAATCGCGTCCCAGTTGCTGTTATCCAGCCGTTTGGAAATCCCCTCGTCCACCAGAATCTCCACATAGCGCTCAGCCTCGCAGACAAAAATCAGCATGCCGGTGCTGCCCACGGTGTGGTGCAGGTTCTGTTCGAGAAACTGCCGCCGCGCCAGGTTGGAGGCGCGCCAGTGACGCACGCGGCGCGGCACCAGATGGGTGGTGATTTTCGGCAGACGAAACAGCAGGCAGAGGACAATGAACATGCCCCATTGCACCAGCAGCAGGCTGCGCAGGGTCAGCCAGCCGGTGAGGTAGTGGACGATGCCCGGCAACACCAGCGCCAGCAGACTGGCCCAGAGCAGCGGGATGTACGCGTAATCGTCGGCGCGGGCAGCGAGCACCGTGACCAGTTCGGCGTCGGTGTCGCGTTCGACCCGGGCGATGGCCTCGGCGACTTTGCGTTGTTCGTGTTCAGTCAGTAATGCCATGTCGAAAAGTGCCTGCTCATTATTCTTTTGATCTCACCAGCCGCCGGACGAACCGCCGCCGCCGAAACTGCCCCCGCAACCGCTGAAGCCGCCACCGCCACCGCCACCGCCGCCAAATCCGCCGCCTCCGCCAAAGCCGCCCCCTCCTCCGGAGCCGCCCCGGCCGGCAGGCAGGATACCGAGCATCTGGCAGACAAACACCGTCAGGATGAACAACATCACCAGAAACATGAACAGCGCCGGGTGCCGCGAGATGAAATCATCCGCCGGGTCGCCGCTGGATTCGTATACGGTCGACGGTTCGTCCAGCGGATTGCCACCGAGCACCACCAGCATCGCCGCAACGCCGTCGCTGATGCCTTTGCTGAAATTGCCGGCCTTGAACGCCGGCGTGATGACCTGATGAATGATCACCGACGACTGCGCATCGGTCAGGCGATCCTCCAGGCCATAACCGACTTCGATGCGCAGTTTGCGCTCGTCACGGGCGACGATCAGCAAGGCGCCGTTGTTCTTGTCCTTCTGGCCGATGCCCCAGTGCCGACCGAGCTGAACGCCGAAATCCTCGATGGTGGTGCCCTGCAGATCCGGCAGCGTGACCACCACCAATTGCTCGCCGGTGGCCTGCTCGTGCGCCTGCAATTGCTGGCTCAGTTGCGCGCGAATCGATGGCTCGAGCATCTGCGCCTGATCGACCACGCGCCCGCTCAGCGGCGGAAACGTCAATTCGGCCCGGGCGCTGACGGCGAACAGCCACAGCATCAGCACCAGGCCCAGTTTCAACAAACGCATGGGCAACCTCGAGTCAGAATTTCACTTCCGGGGCCTTCTCCGCGCCGGGCGTGGTGGCTTCGAAGGTTTCGCGCATCGGCAGATCGCTGTACATCACGCTGTGCCACAGGCGACCGGGGAAAGTGCGGATCTCGGTGTTGTACTTCTGCACCGCCAGAATGAAATCGCGACGGGCCACGGCAATGCGGTTTTCCGTACCTTCGAGTTGCGATTGCAGGGCGAGGAAGTTCTGGTTGGCCTTCAGATCCGGGTAGCGCTCGGAGACCACCATCAAACGGCTCAACGCGCCGGTCAGTTGATCCTGTGCCTGCTGGAACTGCTTGAGCTTCTCGGGATTGTCGAGGGTGCTGGCATCGACCTGAATCGAGGTGGCCTTGGCTCGCGCTTCAATGACTGCGGTCAGGGTTTCCTGTTCGTGGGCCGCGTAGCCCTTCACGGTTTCCACCAGATTGGGGATCAGGTCGGCACGGCGCTGGTACTGGTTCTGCACCTGGCCCCAGGCGGCTTTGGCCTGTTCGTCGAGCGTCGGGATATTGTTGATGCCGCACGCGGTCAACAGCGTGGCGAACACCAGCAACGTGGCGATCTGTAGCCGTGAACGGGAGGTTGAGCTGATATTCATTGCAGTGATGCTCCATGACACATTTGATTTAAAAACCGAACGCTGGGCATTCCCGGCCAGCGGTTGGGGCATAATCGGCGCCGCCACTGGCATGCGACGGGCTAATCGGCTAAAAAGTGCCCTTCGCGTTCACGTTGCCGCTGTCGGCTGCGGTTTTCCGGCTCAGGATTTTGCGCCGGTATCCGAACAACAATAGTCGCTCCCTACATTTTGGCTGGCCGGTGTTGCATCACCGTTTGGGCTCTAGAGAAAAAATTCATGAAGAAGCTGTGTTTGCTGGGTCTGTTCGTCAGCCTGGCCAGTCATCAGGTACTGGCCGCCACGACCCCGGTACCTTTGGAGAACAAGGACGCTTTCATCAGCAACCTGATGAAACAAATGACCCTCGACGAGAAGATCGGCCAGTTGCGCCTGATCAGCATCGGCCCGGAAATGCCCCGCGAGCTGATCCGCAAGGAAATCGCCGGCGGCAATATCGGCGGCACGTTCAACTCGATCACCCGCGCGGAAAACCGTCCGATGCAGGACGCGGCCATGCGCAGTCGCCTGAAGATTCCGATGTTTTTCGCGTACGACGTGATCCACGGTCACCGTACGATTTTCCCGATTCCGCTGGCCCTCGCATCGAGCTGGGACATGGACGCCATCGGCCAGTCCGGTCGCGTTGCGGCTAAAGAAGCCGCTGCCGACAGCCTCGACATCACCTTCGCGCCGATGGTGGATATCTCCCGCGATCCGCGCTGGGGCCGCAGTTCCGAAGGTTTCGGCGAAGACACCTACCTGACCTCGCGCATCGCCAAAGTCATGGTCAAGGCCTATCAGGGCGAGACCCCGAGCGCCGCCGACAGCATCATGGCCAGCGTCAAGCACTTCGCCCTGTACGGCGCGGTCGAGGGCGGTCGCGACTACAACACCGTCGACATGAGCCCGGTGAAGATGTACCAGGATTACCTGCCACCGTACCGCGCCGCGATCGATGCCGGTGCTGGCGGTGTGATGGTGGCGTTGAACTCGATCAACGGCATCCCGGCCACGGCCAACACCTGGTTGATGAACGACCTGCTGCGCAAGGACTGGGGCTTCAAAGGCCTGGCAGTCAGCGATCACGGCGCGATTTTCGAACTGATCAAGCACGGTGTCGCTCGCGACGGTCGCGAAGCGGCGAAGCTGGCGATCAAGGCCGGCATCGACATGAGCATGAACGACACCCTCTACGGTAAAGAACTGCCGGGATTGCTCAAGTCTGGTGAGATCGAACAGAAAGACATCGATAACGCCGTGCGCGAAGTGCTCGCTGCCAAGTACGACATGGGCCTGTTCAAGGACCCGTACCTGCGCATCGGCAAGGCCGAGGATGATCCGGCCGACACCTACGCCGAGAGCCGCCTGCACCGCGCCGAGGCCCGCGAAGTGGCACGTCGCAGTCTGGTGCTGCTGAAGAACCACAACGAAACCCTGCCGCTGAAGAAAGACGCGAAAATCGCGCTGGTCGGTCCATTGGCGAAAGCGCCGATCGACATGATGGGCAGCTGGGCCGCCGCCGGGCGCCCGGCACAATCGGTCACTTTGTTCGACGGCATGAGTTCGGTGATCGGCGACAAGGCCAACCTGATCTACGCCCGTGGCGCCAACATCACGGGCGACAAGAAGGTCCTCGACTACCTGAACTTCCTCAACTTCGATGCCCCGGAAGTGGTCGATGACCCGCGCCCGGCCAACGTGCTGATCGACGAAGCGGTGAAAGCAGCGAAGGATGCTGACGTAATCGTCGCGGCAGTCGGCGAGTCCCGTGGCATGTCCCATGAATCCTCGAGTCGCACTGACCTGAACATCCCGCAAACCCAGCGCGAATTGATCCGTGCGCTGAAAGCCACTGGCAAACCGCTGGTACTGGTGCTGATGAACGGCCGTCCGCTGACGATTCTCGAAGAGAACCAGTCCGCCGATGCGATCCTGGAAACCTGGTTCAGCGGCACCGAGGGCGGCAACGCCATCGCCGACGTGCTGTTCGGCGACTACAACCCGTCGGGCAAACTGCCGGTGACTTTCCCGCGTTCCGTGGGCCAGATCCCGACCTACTACAACCACCTGAGCATCGGCCGGCCGTTCACTCCGGGCAAACCGGGCAACTACACCTCGCAGTATTTCGATGACACCACCGGCCCGCTGTTTCCGTTCGGTTATGGCCTGAGCTACACCACCTTCGCCCTGAGCGATATGGCGCTGTCATCGACCACCCTCAACGCCAGCGGCAAGCTCGACGCCAGCGTCATGGTCAAGAACACCGGCAAACGTGACGGCGAAACCGTGGTGCAGTTGTACATCCAGGACGTCACCGGTTCGATGATCCGGCCGGTGAAAGAACTGAAGAACTTCCAGAAGATCATGCTCAAGGCCGGCGAACAGAAAGTCGTGCACTTCACCATCACCGAGGACGACCTGAAGTTCTACAACGCCCAGCTCAAATACGCGGCCGAGCCCGGCAAGTTCAACGTGCAGATCGGCCTGGATTCGCAGGCGGTGACGCAGCAGAGCTTTGAACTGCTGTAACAGCAGCAACACTGCAAAACACTGTGGGAGCGAGCCTGCTCGCGAAAGCGATCATTCAGACAAAAAATTGCTGAATGACACACCGCTTTCGCGAGCAGGCTCGCTCCCACATTGGATTCAGGGTGTATTCAAAATCGTGGTTATCCGCGTCTATCGAGAATATTCACCACCAACCGATCCACCCAGCCCCACACCCGCTGCTTGACCCGCCGCCACAACGGTCGGCGCTGCCATTCCTCCAGGCTCACCAGCTGACTCAAGCCGAAGTCCTTCACGAAGCTCGACTCCACCGCTGCCGTCAACGCCGGGTCCAGTGCTTCCAGATTTGCCTCCAGATTGAAACGCAGATTCCAGTGATCGAAGTTGCACGAACCGATGCTTACCCATTCGTCGACCAGAACCATTTTCAGGTGCAGGAAACACGGCTGGTACTCGAAGATCTGCACCCCGGCCTTGAGCAGGCGCGGGTAATAGCGATGCCCGGCGTAGCGCACTGACGGGTGATCGGTGCGCGGCCCGGTCAGCAACAGCCGCACATCGACCCCGCGTGCAGCGGCTTTGCGCAGCGAGCGACGGATTTTCCAGGTAGGCAGAAAGTACGGCGTGGCCATCCAGATGCGTTTTTGCCCGCTGTTCAGCGCGCGAAACAGCGATTGCAGAATGTCGCGGTGCTGGCGGGCGTCGGCATACGCCACACGGCCCATGCCCTCGCCCTTGTCCGGCACGCGCGGCAAACGTGGCAGACCAAAATGCGCGGCCGGACGCCAGGCGCGGCGGTAACGGTTGGCGATCCACTGGCGATCAAACAGCAATTGCCAGTCGATCACCAACGGGCCGCTGATCTCGACCATCACCTCGTGCCACTCGCTGACATCATGGCCCGGCGTCCAGAATTCATCGGTCACGCCGGTGCCGCCGACCACTGCCAGGCATTGGTCGACCAGTAGCAATTTGCGGTGGTCACGATAGAAGTTGCCGACCCAGCGCCGCCAGCTCAGGCGATTGTAGAAACGCAGCTCGACTCCGGCCTGAGTCAGGCGCTGGCGCAGGTGCAGCGTGAACGCGAGGCTGCCGTAATCATCGAACAGGCAACGCACGCGCACGCCGCGCTCGGCCGCCGCGACCAGCGCCTGGACGATGGCTTCGGCGCAGGCGCCGGCCTCGACCAGATAGAGCTCCAGTTCGATCTGCTCTGTAGCTCCAGCGATATGCTCGAGCATGCGCGGAAAGAACTGCGGGCCGTCGATCAACAGTTCGAAACGGTTGCCGTCACGCCAGGGGAACACCGCACCGCGCATGTCAGCGCGCCGTGAAGATCAGCACCGCACCCACCGGCACCGACAGACTGATCGCCGACAGATCGGCGAGTTTGCGCAGGTTTTCCAGGCCCGGCGCCAGATCGAAATCCTCGGCGTTGATCACCAGCGGCTCCAGTGTCACCACCTGAAAGCGCCGATCATCCAGACGCGTGGCGAGCAACTCGGCCGGGTATTCGTGCTGCTTGCCGTGCAGGCTGACGGTCAGCGGCAGGCGCAATTCCAACTGCGCGCCGGGCGCCAAATCGTTAATCGGGCGCAGATCGATCTGCGTGGTGATAGTGGCTGCAGGAAATTGCTCGATCTGGAACAGCTCCTTGCGCATGCGCTCATCACGCAGCGGAATGCCGCTGTTGATCGATTCGAGCTCGACTTCGACCTCGGCGCGACCGTTTGGATCGACCTTGCCGTGCAGCACCAGAAAACGCTGCACTTCCGACACGCTGGCATTTTTGGTGCTGACGAACGACAGCCGCGACGACTCGCCGTCCAGGTACCAATTGGCCTGGGCCGGCAGTGCAGCGGCGGTCAACAACAGACTGGCGAAGGTTGTATAGAGGGAGCGGTTGAACATTGAACACTCGTGGGGGCGATAAACCTGCACGAACCTTAACCGCCCGCCAAGTTATTGCAAGCCCTGTGGGAGCGAGCCTGCTCGCGAATGCAATGCTCGCCGCACAGCATGTATTGCGGCTTGCGACGATTTCGCGAGCAGGCTCGCTCCCACAGGGGAGACCAGATAATTCAAGGATTCAGGCGACAGCCCTGGCGTTCGCTCAGCCACTGCGCGCTGTTGCTGCGGCCCATGCCGCTGACGGTGATGGTTTTGCTCGAAGCGTCATCGGTAAAACCGCTGGTTGGCAGCCATTGCTTCACATAACCACGGCAATACCCGGCGTCGTTGTTCATCACATAACGACACGAGCAATATTCCTTGGCGGTGTAGGCGCTGATGATGTCCGGGAAAGCCCAGAGGTTTTCCCGTTCATACCAACCCCAACCGAGCAGCACGACCAACAGCAATAATAAAAAGCGCTTCATGGCCGCACCGCCTGCAACACGCGTTTGAGCAATTCGTTGTGCTGGTAGCTGCCATCACGGTCATCGCCGTAACGCACGATCACCAGTTTCTCGCTGGGCATCACGTACAGCGCCTGGCCCCAGTGGCCGAGGGCGGCGAAGGTGTCGGGTGGCGCGTCGGGCCACGGCGACGTCGCACCATCGACAGGCCGATTGAGCCACCAGTGGCCGCCGGGTACGGCTTCGTCCTGATGCGCCTTGTAGCCGGCAAAGGGCTTGAGATTGAATGCCACCCAATCCTCGGGCAGCAACTGCCGATCGTTCCAGCGCCCGCCGCGCGCCATCAATAGACCGACCCGCGCCAGATCCCGCGCGGTGAGATAGGCGTAGGACGAGGCGATAAAGGTGCCGCTGACATCGCTTTCCCACACGGCGTGGCGAATGCCCAAGGGCTCGAACAACGCTGTCCATGGATAATCGGCATAACGCTCTGGACCGACCATGGTTTTCAGGGCGGCGGCGAGCAGATTGCTGTCACCGCTGGAATAACGGAAAGCCTGACCCGGTGCGGCGTAGGCGTCGTGGCCCGCCGTGAACGCGGCCATGTCGCGATGGCCGCGGGTGTAGAGCATCGCCACCACCGAAGATTTCAGCGGCGCGTATTCGTAGTCCTCCTGCCAATCGAGACCGGAAGCCCAGTTCAGCAGATGGCCGAGGGTGATCGCCGGGTGTTTTTCCAGCGCCGGGTAGAACTTCAGCACTGGATCGTCGAGTTTGAACCGGCCTTCGCCGTAGGCCACGCCGAGGACGGCGGCCAGCAGGCTTTTGCTGATCGACCAGGTCAGGTGCGGGGTCTGTTCGGTGGTCGGAGCGGCGTAGCGTTCGTAGATGATCTGGCCGTCGTGGATGATCAGCAAGGCGTCGGTGCGGATGCCTTCGCGGGTGGCGTCGTTGCGGGGTGCGAAGGCGTAGCTTTCCAGCGCTTCGACAGCCGGGCCGCTGATTGGCGAGCCGATCGGCCACTGCTCGCCGGGCCATTGTTCGGCGCGGACGGTGAGGCTGATCAGCAGCAGGAACAGGGACAGGCCTTTGAACATGGTGGGGGCTCTGGGAATGAACCTGTCGAGACTAGTCGGGGTTTATGACAGATGTATGGTGATTTTGAGGCCGCCTTCGCGAGCAGGCTCGCTCCCACATTTCGACAGACGAAACACGATCTTTCTGTGGGAGCGAGCCTGCTCGCGAAGGGGCCGCTCAGATCACCGCCAAAGCCTTGGCCAAGCGCTTGGCCCTCGCCCCTGCCGCCAACTGCATCACGCCCTTGTCCCGCTGCCACATCTGCGCCCACTCCGCCGGGCCATTGCCCAGCGCCTCATCTACCTCCCGCCCCAGCGCTTCAAATTGCGCAAACAACCCGCCCAGCAGCACATGCCCGGCCGGACTGTTCGGCGCCTGCCGACTGGCCTCGGCGCACCCGGCCAGCAGCGCCAGCAAACGCAGTTGCAGGGTCTGCGGCCAGTCGCTGTCCTGGCCGACGCCATACAGCCATGCGGTCATGGCGCTCAAGACATAGACATCTTCAAGGCTGCGGAACGGTTTGACGTATGCGTCCCAGCCATCGCCAGCGAGCAGTTCGCACAGGGCGCCGTCGAGGTGCAGGCGACCGTGGCTGATGTCCGGCATCAACGGCAACGCCGGCAGTTTTTCCACCTTCACGCCGGGCTCACCGGGATAAATCACCGCCAGACTCAAACGCGGCGTTTCCCCGGGTTCCTCACTGCGTGCCGCCACTAGCAGCCAGTCGGCGGCGTCGCCTGCGGTGACGAAATCCTTGCGCCCACTCAAGCGCAAATCGCGCAGCCGCGTTTGCATATCGGCCGGGCGCGGGCTGCGTTGTTCGGTCGCGCACAAGGCGCCGAGGCTCAGCGGCGCGCTCGGCCACAACATGCGCAGCGCCGCCTGATAACCGACCAGAAATGCCAACCCCGGCGTGGCCATCCGCCGCCCGCCGGCCACCGCCAACTCGAACGGCGTGGCGTTGCCCAGCGTCTGCAATAGCGTCGCGAAACCCTCGGCCAGATCAGCAGCGGCGGGCAAGCGTTCACGGCGGTGCAGCAGTTCTAACCAGGGCATGGGCGCCTCCTTGTGGGCTGTCATATAAGCATCACCGAACGTTCATGGCGATGACACCGGGGCTACATAGCCTGACTTTGCACAACACGGCTGCATAAAGAAAGTCGATCGGCTGCAACCCACGACGGGTTCAAGGCCCGTACGGAGATTCACATGACGCAAATCGCCCGCATCAGCGACACCGGCAATGAACGCCGCCTGCAAGCCGAACGCCTGATCGGCGCCGAAGCCTTGCAGCAAGCCCAGGCCCTGCGCTTCGCCGTCTTCAGCGGCGAGTTCAACGCCAAACTGAAAGGCGCGGAACTGGGTCTGGACATGGATGACTATGATGTTCACTGCAGCCACATCGGCGTGCGTGATCTGAACACCGGGCGCCTGGTGGCGACCACGCGTCTGCTCGATCACACCGCCGCCAGCAGCCTCGGCAAGTTCTACAGCGAAGAAGAATTCAGCCTGCACGGCCTCGCCCACCTGCAAGGCCCGATCCTGGAAATCGGCCGCACCTGCGTCGATCCGGCGTACCGCAACGGCGGCACCATCGCCGTGCTCTGGGGCGAATTGGCCGAAGTGCTCAATCAGGGCGGCTACAGCTATCTGATGGGTTGCGCGAGCATCCCGATGCAGGACGGCGGCATCCAGGCCCACGCGATCATGCAGCGTCTGCGCGAGCGTTATCTGTGCACCGAACACCTGCGCGCCGAGCCGAAAAATCCGCTGCCGACGCTGGATATCCCGTCCAACGTCATCGCCGAAATGCCGCCGCTGCTCAAGGCCTACATGCGCCTCGGGGCGAAGATCTGCGGCGAGCCGTGCTGGGACGAAGACTTCCAGGTCGCCGACGTGTTCATCCTGCTCAAGCGCGACGAACTCTGCCCGCGCTACGCCAAGCACTTCAAGGCGGCGATGTGATGAGCCGGTTGCGGGTGTACGCGCGAATCGCGCGAGTGCTGCTGGTGGTGACGCTGGGACTGACCATGGCCAGCGTCTTCGGCGTGTTCGAACGCATCGGTCTGGCCCACTCGATGGAGCGGCGCCAGCGCTGGTCGCGCTTCTTCATGGCGCGGCTGAGCAATGCCCTGCCGTTTCGCGTGAGCGTCCAGGGCGAGCTGCCAAAACAGCCAATGCTGTGGGTCAGCAATCACGTGTCGTGGACCGACATTCCGCTGCTGGGCATGCTCACGCCGCTGTCGTTTCTGTCCAAGGCCGAAGTGCGCACCTGGCCGGTGGCCGGCTGGCTCGCGGCCAAGGCCGGCAGCCTGTTCATCCGCCGTGGGTCGGGCGACAGCCAGTTGATCCGCAAGCAGATGACCCGCCATCTGCAAACCGAACATGCGCTGCTGATGTTCCCCGAAGGCACCACCACCGATGGCCGTTCCCTGCGCACCTTTCATGGCCGCCTGCTGTCGGCGGCGATCGATTCCGAGGTGATGCTGCAACCGGTGGCGATCCGTTATCTGCGTGACGGCGAAATCGACACGCTCGCACCGTTCATTGGTGACGATGACCTGCTCTCGCACCTGATGCGCCTGTTCAGCCATGACTGTGGCGATGTAGAGGTGCATCTGCTCAAGCCAATAGAGTGTCAGGGCCGCGAGCGTGCGGCGCTGGCGTTCGAAGCGCAGCAGGCGGTGCAGAAGGTGTTGTTTGGCGAGGTCGCAAAACCTGCCGAACCGCGCCGCACAGGCAACCTGATAGCCGCCTGAGCCAATACAAATCCTCTGTGGGAGCGAGCCTGCTCGCGAAGGCAGCGTGCCATTCAGCATCTATATTGGCTGAGACACCGCATTCGCGAGCAGGCTCGCTCCCACATTCAGATCTTCAGTGGATCAGAGTTTTGCGCAAAATCCTGCAATTGCGGATAAAACAGGCTGAAGTCTTCACTCAGCGGCTCATACAACCGCCGCAACTCCGCCATGGCCCCGGCCAATTCCTCCGGCCTGGTCAGGCGCCGCGAGATCCCGCGCAGCACCTGTTCCAGCACCTCAAATTCGCGATACGAGCCCAGCCAGTCGTTGGCGACCATGTGCGGGGCGATCTTAGCCAGCCGTTCCGGCAACTGTCGTTCGCGGGACAGCACGTGATAGACGTCTGCGGTGAACTGCTCCAGCGGTCGGTCGGCATACAGCGTCCAGTCCCGCGCCAGGCAATGATCGAAAAACACATCAAGGACTATCCCCGCATAGCGCCGCCGCGTCTCGGTAAAGCGCCCCAAAGCAATGTCGACCAGTGGATGGCGATCGGTGAAGACGTCGATGCGCCGATGCAGCGCAATCGCCGCCTCCACTTCCGGGTCGAACTGGCCTTGCAGCCGACCTTTGACGAAGTCGCCATACAGGCTGCCGAGTAACTGACCGGGGCGCTGACCGCCGAGATGCAAATGCGCGAGATAGTTCATGAGCGCAGCTTAGCACTGCGTTCGCTGCTCCAGCACCCTCGTATCGTTATAACCCGATATAGCGATTTATGCGTTCGTCAGACCGAATTCATATTGGTATATCGCGATCCAACGATTTAAAGTTCGCTCCATCGCGATATATCGCCACTGCCACCACGAGCCCAAGCCATGAACCTCGACCTCGACGAAATAATAAAAGCCCTGGCGCACCCAGTACGGCGAGACATCCTCAACTGGCTGAAGGACCCGAAAGGCGAATTCCCCGAGCAGTTGCACAACCACGAGTACGGCATCTGTGCCGGGCAGATAGATCAGCGTTGCGGCCTGTCGCAATCGACCGTTTCCGCGCATCTGGCGACCCTGCAACGGGCCGGGCTGATCAGCAGCCAGAAGGCCGGGCAGTGGCATTTTTTCAAACGTAACGAGGACGTCATCCAGGCGTTTCTCAGCACCCTCAGTAAAGAGCTCTGACCCTTAACGTCAGCCAGCCGACAAGGAAACCTGCATGCCCCTTTCGCTTCTCATCCTCGCCCTGAGCGCTTTCGCCATCGGCACCACCGAGTTCGTCATCATGGGCCTGCTGCCCGACGTGGCGGCGGACCTCGGCGTGTCGATTCCCGGCGCCGGCTGGCTGGTCACCGGTTACGCCTTGGGCGTGGCCATCGGTGCGCCGTTCATGGCGCTGGCCACCGCCAGGCTGCCGCGCAAGGCCGCGCTGGTGGCGTTGATGGGCATCTTTATTGTCGGCAACCTGCTCTGCGCCATCGCCAGCGACTACAACGTGCTGATGTTTGCCCGGGTGGTCACGGCGCTGTGTCACGGTGCGTTCTTCGGCATCGGCTCGGTGGTGGCGGCCAATCTGGTCGCGCCGAACAAACGTGCCTCGGCGGTGGCGTTGATGTTCACCGGTCTGACCCTGGCCAACGTGCTTGGCGTGCCACTGGGCACCGCATTGGGTCAGGAAGCCGGCTGGCGTTCGACCTTCTGGGCCGTGACCGTCATCGGTGTGATCGCGCTGATCGGCCTGATCCGCTTCCTGCCGGCCAAGCGTGACGAAGAGAAACTCGACATGCGCGCCGAACTGGCCGCTCTCAAAGGTGCCGGCATCTGGCTGTCGCTGAGCATGACCGCGCTGTTCGCCGCTTCGGTGTTCACCCTGTTCACCTACGTTGCGCCGCTGCTCGGCGAAGTCACTGGCGTGTCGCCGCGTGGGGTGACCTGGACACTGATGCTCATCGGCCTCGGTCTGACAGTCGGCAATATCATCGGCGGCAAACTCGCCGACAAAGGCATGGCCGCCACGCTCATCGGCGTGTTCATCGCCATGGCCGTGGTTTCCACGGTGCTGAGCTGGACCAGCGTTGCGCTGATCCCGACCGAGATCACCCTGTTCCTCTGGGCCACCGCGTGTTTCGCCGCTGTGCCGGCGCTGCAAGTCAACGTGGTGACCTTCGGCAAGGCTGCGCCGAACCTGGTTTCGACCCTGAACATCGGCGCCTTCAACGTTGGCAACGCCCTCGGCGCCTGGGTCGGTGGCAGCGTCATCGCCCACGGCTACGGCCTGACCAGCGTGCCACTGGCTGCCGCCGCGCTGGCCGTGCTTGCCCTGCTGGTGACCCTGATTACTTTCCGCCAGAACGGCAATGCCGAGCTGGCGCCTGCTTCCAACTGATCAACTTCCTTAATTAAAGCGAGGCTTTTAGACATGGCGACTATTTTCGACCCGATCAAACTCGGCGACATCGAGCTGAACAACCGCATCATCATGGCCCCGCTCACCCGCTGCCGCGCCGACGAAGGTCGTGTGCCGAACGCGCTGATGGCCGAATACTACGTACAACGCGCCTCGGCCGGCCTGATCCTCAGTGAAGCCACTTCGGTAACGCCGATGGGCGTCGGCTACCCGGACACCCCGGGCATCTGGTCCAACGATCAAGTGCGTGGCTGGGCCAACGTCACCAAGGCGATTCACGGCGCCGGCGGCAAGATCTTCCTGCAACTGTGGCACGTTGGCCGCATTTCCCACCCTTCGTACCTGAACGGTGAAGCACCGGTCGCGCCAAGCGCCATCCAGCCCAAGGGTCACGTCAGCCTGGTGCGCCCACTGGCCGACTATCCAACGCCGCGCGCTCTGGAAACCGCTGAAATCGCCGACATCGTCGACGCCTACCGCACCGGCGCCGAGAACGCCAAGGCCGCCGGTTTCGACGGCGTGGAAATCCACGGCGCCAACGGTTACCTGCTCGACCAGTTCCTGCAAAGCAGCACCAACCAGCGCACCGACCAGTACGGCGGCTCGCTGGAAAACCGTGCGCGCCTGCTGCTGGAAGTGACCGACGCCGCGATCGAAGTCTGGGGCGCCGGCCGCGTGGGTGTGCACCTGGCACCGCGTGCAGATTCCCACGACATGGGCGATGACAACCTTGCCGAGACCTTCACCTACGTCGCCCGTGAACTGGGCAAGCGTGGCATCGCGTTCATCTGCTCGCGCGAAAAAGAAGGCGCCGACAGCCTCGGCCCGCAACTGAAAGAAGCGTTCGGTGGCCCATACATTGCCAACGAGAAGTTCACCAAGGAAAGCGCCAACGAGTGGCTGGCCAGCGGTAAGGCAGACGCCGTAGCGTTCGGCGTGCCGTTCATTGCCAACCCGGACCTGCCGGCACGTTTGCAGGCCGATGCGCCGTTGAACGAGCCGCATCCGGAAACTTTCTACGGCAAGGGTCCGGTCGGCTATATCGACTATCCGACCTTGTAATCACGCTGTAGCGCAGAAATGAAAAAGCCCCTGACTTGTGAGAGTCAGGGGCTTTTTGCTGTTGGCGCAGGGTAAGAGCCAGCGAACACCGTTTCACAACAGCGACACAATTTCCCTACAAAATCCACGGCTGGCTACGTTTAAACTCCCCACCGCAATAATCGGCCATAGCGGCTGATTGACATCCTGCCGGGCAATTGCGCATTTTGTTTCATTTGCGCAGGCTTGGGCTCAGGCGCAGCATGTCCAGCCCGGTGTCGACCCAGCGTTCAGCCTCGGCGTGCAGTTCGAAGCTGTCCGGGGCCAGCAGCCAGCCGTACAGTAGGCCGTCGATGTAGGCATGAATGCTGATGGCCGCGCGGGCAGTGTCGAGGTCTTCCGGCAACTGGCCGCGATTCACCGCGTTACGCAGGGTCAGGCCGATGCGCACGTTGCAATCGAGACTGGCCGTCCGGCGCTGCTGGCGCAGATCGCACATTTCATCGGTGAACTCGCACTTATGAAACAGAATTTCGTTGATGCGCCGGGTTTTCGGGTCCAGTGCAACTTGATGAAACAAATGAATCAGCAACTGCCGCATGCAGCCCAGCGGGTCCGGTTCGTCCTCGCTTTCGCTGGCCTTGGCCAGTTCATCCAGCGGTTCGTGCAGGCTGTCGAGCATGGCCTGGACCAGGTCGGCCTTGTTGCTGAAATGCCAGTAGATGGCGCCACGCGTCACGCCGGCGAGGGTCGCGATGTCCGCCAGGGTGGTGCGGGCAACCCCCCTTTCATAGAAGGCTTTCTCGGCCGCTTCCAGAATCTGGCTGCGGGTTTCCTGAGCTTCCTCTTTGGTACGACGGACCATGGCAGTAAAACCTCAAACAGGATGTTTCAGGGATGGCTGAATATCCGCTGAATAAAGAGGGGGCGATCTCTCGCGAATCGACTCCCCGGCCTACAATTTCAAACCTTGCGACGACTTTTGTATCAGGGTGGGTACACGGCGCAGGTGTTTACAAACAACCATGAACGTAAGTATATTACTTAGCAAGCTACTTATCCACCCGGTGCCCGATTTTTACTCTTTCACACTTCTTGTGCGCTTCTTGCGCGCCTGACCCGAGGATCTTCATGCAATTCAAGCCAGCTGTTACCGCTCTGGTCACTGCCGTCGCCCTGGCATCGCTGCTCAGCGGATGTAAAAAGGAAGAAGCGGCCCCAGCCGCTCCGCCTCCTCAGGTCGGCGTCGTCACCCTGCAACCACAAGCCTTTACCCTCACATCCGAGCTGCCGGGCCGCACCAGTGCGTTCCGCATCGCTGAAGTTCGCCCGCAGGTCAACGGCATCATTCTCAAGCGTCTGTTCAAGGAAGGTGCCGACGTCAAAGCCGGCCAGCAGCTGTATCAGATCGATCCGTCGGTCTATGAAGCTACGCTGAAAAGCGCCGAAGCCGAGCTGCGTTCGACCAAGTCGATTTCCGACCGCTACAAGCAACTGGTCGACGAACAGGCCGTGAGCCGTCAGGAATACGACACCGCACTGGCCAACCGCCTGCAATCGGAAGCATCGTTGCAGAGCGCGCAGATCAACGTGCGCTACACCAAAGTCTACGCGCCGATTTCCGGCCGTATCGGCCGCTCTTCGGTCACCGAAGGCGCACTGGTCAGCAATGGCCAGGCCGATGCAATGGCAGTGATTCAGCAGCTCGACCCGATCTACGTCGACGTGACCCAGTCGTCGGTGGAACTGCTGGAATTGCGCCGCGAACTGGAAAGCGGCCGTCTGCAGAAGGCCGGCGACAACGCCGCTGCGGTCAAGCTGACCCTGGAAGACGGCAGCCAGTACAAGCTCGACGGCAAGCTGGAATTCTCCGAAGTTTCGGTTGACCAGACCACCGGCTCGGTGACCCTGCGCGCGGTGTTCCCGAACCCGGATCACACCCTGCTGCCAGGCATGTTCGTTCACGCCCAGCTGCAAGCCGGCGTCAACAGCGCAGCGATCCTCGCGCCGCAACAAGGCGTGACCCGCGACCTCAAAGGCACCCCGACCGCACTGGTCGTCGGCGCCGACAACAAGGTCGAACTGCGTCAGCTCAAGGCCAGCCGCACCGTCGGCAGCCAGTGGCTGATCGAAGACGGCCTGAAAGCCGGCGATCGTCTGATCACCGAAGGGCTGCAGTACGTCAAACCGGGCGTCGAGGTCAAAGCGACCGAGGCGACTAACGTCGGCACCAAGAACCCGGCCCCCGCACAGGCAGCTGACAAAGCCGCCGGCGGCAAAGGGGAGTAACCCATGTCAAAATTCTTCATCGACCGTCCGATTTTCGCCTGGGTAATCGCCCTGGTGATCATGCTGGTCGGGGCACTTTCGATCCTGAAATTGCCGATCAACCAATACCCGAGCATTGCGCCACCGGCCATTGCGATTCAGGTGACCTACCCAGGCGCGTCCGCACAAACCGTGCAGGACACCGTGGTGCAGGTCATCGAGCAACAGCTCAACGGTATCGACAACCTGCGTTATGTGTCGTCGGAAAGTAACTCCGACGGCAGCATGACCATCACCGCGACCTTCGAGCAAGGCACCAACTCCGACACCGCGCAGGTCCAGGTCCAGAACAAGCTGAACCTGGCCACCCCGCTGCTGCCGCAGGAAGTGCAGCAACAGGGTATCCGCGTGACCAAGGCAGTGAAGAACTTCCTGCTGGTGATCGGCGTGGTGTCGCGCGACGGCAGCATGACCAAGGACGACCTGTCCAACTACATCGTGTCGAACATGCAGGACCCGATCTCGCGGACCGCCGGTGTCGGTGACTTCCAGGTCTTCGGTGCGCAGTACGCGATGCGTATCTGGCTCGACCCGGCCAAGTTGAACAACTTCAACCTGACCCCGGTCGACGTGAAGAATGCGATTGCCGCGCAGAACGTCCAGGTGTCGTCCGGTCAGCTCGGTGGCTTGCCTGCCGTGCAGGGCCAGCAACTGAACGCGACGATCATCGGCAAGACCCGTCTGCAGACTGCTGAGCAGTTCAAGGAAATCCTGCTCAAGGTCAACAAGGACGGTTCGCAGGTTCGCCTCAAAGACGTGGCTGAAGTCGGCCTCGGCGGCGAGAACTACGCGATCAGTGCCCAGTTCAACGGCAGCCCGGCGTCCGGTCTGGCGGTGAAACTGGCCAACGGCGCCAACGCCCTCGATACCGCCAAAGCGCTGCGCAACACCATCGACAGCCTCAAGCCGTTCTTCCCGCAAGGCATGGAAGTGGTGTTCCCGTACGACACCACTCCGGTGGTGACCGAGTCGATCAAAGGCGTGGTGCACACCCTGGTCGAAGCGATCGCGCTGGTGTTCCTGGTGATGTTCCTGTTCCTGCAGAACTTCCGCGCCACCGTCATCACCACGATGACCGTGCCGGTGGTACTGCTCGGTACGTTCGGCATCCTCGCCGCCGCCGGTTTCAGCATCAACACCCTGACCATGTTCGGCATGGTGCTGGCCATCGGTCTGCTGGTGGACGACGCCATCGTCGTGGTGGAAAACGTCGAGCGGGTGATGAGCGAAGAAGGCTTGTCACCGAAGGAAGCGACAAAGAAATCCATGGGCCAGATCCAGGGTGCACTGGTCGGTATCGCCCTCGTGCTCTCGGCGGTACTGCTGCCGATGGCGTTCTTCAGCGGCTCCACGGGTGTGATCTACAAGCAGTTCTCGATCACCATCGTGTCGGCCATGGCCCTGTCGGTACTGGTTGCCCTGATCTTCACCCCGGCGCTGTGCGCGACCATGCTCAAGCCGATTCCGAAAGGCGAGCACGGTACCCCGAAGAAAGGTTTCTTCGGCTGGTTCAACCGTAACTTCGACCGTGGTGTACGCAGCTACGAGCGCGGCGTCGGCAACATGCTGACCCGCAAGGCGCCGTACCTGCTGGCGTACCTGCTGATCGTCGTCGGCATGATCTGGCTGTTCACCCGCATCCCGACCGCGTTCCTCCCGGAAGAAGACCAGGGCGTACTGTTCGCTCAGGTGCAGACCCCGGCCGGTTCCAGTGCCCAGCGCACGCAGGTGGTGGTGGATGAAATGCGTGAGTACCTGCTGCGTCCGAACAAGGACGGCGGTGAGGCGGACGCGGTGGCTTCGGTGTTCACCGTGACCGGCTTCAACTTCGCCGGCCGTGGTCAGAGTTCGGGTATGGCGTTCATCATGCTCAAGCCGTGGGGCGAACGTAACGCCGACAACAGCGTGTTCAACCTCGCTGCGCGTGCCCAGCAACACTTCTTCAGCTTCCGCGACGCGATGGTGTTTGCCTTCGCCCCGCCAGCGGTTCTGGAATTGGGTAACGCCACCGGTTTCGACGTGTTCCTGCAGGACCGCGCCGGTATCGGTCACGAAAAACTGATGGAAGCGCGCAACCAGTTCCTCGGCATGGCGGCGCAAAGCAAGGTGCTGACCCAGGTGCGTCCGAACGGCCTGAACGATGAGCCGCAGTTCCAGCTGGAAATCGACGACGAGAAGGCCAGTGCCCTCGGCATCACCATCAGCGACATCAACAACACCCTGTCGATCGCGTTGGGCAGTAGCTACGTCAACGACTTCATCGACCGTGGTCGAGTGAAGAAAGTCTACGTGCAGGGCCAGCCGGACTCGCGTATGAGCCCCGAAGACCTGAAGAAGTGGTACGTGCGCAACGCCGAAGGCACCATGGTTCCGTTCTCGGCGTTCGCCAAGGGCGAGTGGGTCTACGGTTCGCCGAAGCTGGCGCGCTATAACGGTGTGGAAGCGGTCGAGGTCCTCGGGGCTCCGGCGCCGGGCTACTCCACCGGTGAAGCGATGGCTGAAGTCGAAGCGATTGCCAAGAAGCTGCCGTCCGGTGTCGGTATCTCCTGGACCGGTCTGTCCTACGAGGAACGTCTGTCCGGCTCGCAAGCACCAGCGCTGTACGCCCTGTCGCTGCTGATGGTGTTCCTGTGTCTGGCGGCGCTGTATGAAAGCTGGTCGATTCCGATCGCGGTCATGCTCGTGGTACCACTGGGGATCATCGGTGCACTGATGGCTACCAGCCTGCGCGGTCTGTCCAACGACGTGTACTTCCAGGTGGGCTTGTTGACGACCATCGGTCTGGCGGCTAAAAACGCCATTCTGATCGTCGAATTCGCCAAGGAACTGCACGAACAGGGACGCACCCTGCGTGAAGCGGCAATCGAAGCCTGCCGCATGCGTCTGCGCCCGATCATCATGACCTCGCTGGCCTTCGTTCTCGGTGTTGTGCCGCTGGCGATTTCCACCGGCGCCGGTTCAGGCAGTCAGCACGCGATCGGTACCGGCGTGATTGGCGGTATGCTCACGGCCACGATCCTGGCGATCTTCTGGGTCCCACTGTTCTTCGTTACTGTGTCGTCCATCGGTCAGCGCAAAAAGACCGACGCGGATGAGACTACTGAAACTCCTAAAGAGGCTGGCCAATGAGCAAGTCGCTACTCTCCATCGCAGTCGCCGCCTTCGTGCTGAGCGGTTGCTCGCTGATACCTGACTATCAGCAGCCTGAGGCTCCGGTCGCAGGCCAGTACCCGCAGGGGCCGGCATATTCGCCGGCCCAGGCTCCGGCGCAAGCCGCTGCCGAACAGGGCTGGAAGCAGTTTTTCCATGACCCTGCCCTGCAACAGCTGATCCAGGTCGCCCTGGAAAACAACCGCGACCTGCGTGTCGCGGCGCTGAACATCGACGCTTACGCGGCGCAGTACCGCATCCAGCGCGCCGACCTGTTCCCGGCGGTGTCGGCCAATGCCGCCGGCAGCCGCCAGCGTCTGCCGGCCCGTGCCTCGCAGACCGGCGAGTCGATGATCAGCAGTTCGTATTCCGCCACCGTCGGCGTCAGCGCCTACGAACTCGACCTGTTCGGTCGGGTGCGCAGCCTGAGCGAGCAAGCGCTGCAACAGTACTTCGCTACTGAAGAAGCACGCCGCAGTACGCAGATCAGTCTGGTCGCCAACGTCGCCAACGCCTACCTGACCTGGCAGGCGGACAAGGAATTGCTCAAGCTGACGCAGGACACCCTCGGTGCCTTCGAAGAAAGCTACAAGCTGACCAGCCGCAGCAACGAAGTCGGTGTGGCTTCGGCGCTGGATCTGGCGCAGTCGCGCACTTCCGTGGAAAACGCCCGGGCGCAACTGGCGCGTTATACCCGCCAGGTCGCACAGGACGAAAACAGCCTGACCCTGCTGCTCGGCACCGGTATTCCCGCCAACCTGCAAACGGCCAAACCGCTGTCCGATGATCTGCTCAGCGATGTGCCGGCCGGTCTGCCTTCGGACCTGCTGCAACGTCGTCCGGACATCCTCCAGGCCGAGTACAACCTGAAGGCGGCTAACGCCAACATCGGCGCGGCGCGTGCAGCGTTCTTCCCGAGCATCAGCCTGACCGCCAACGCGGGCAGCCTGAGCCCGGATCTGTCCGGTCTGTTCAAGGGTGGTTCGGGGACGTGGCTGTTCCAGCCGCAGATCAACCTGCCGATCTTCAACGCCGGCAGCCTGCGCGCCAGCCTCGACTACGCCAAGATCCAGAAGGACATTGGCGTGGCGAACTACGAGAAGTCCATCCAGACCGCCTTCCAAGAAGTCGCCGACGGCCTCGCCGCCCGCCAGACCTACACCGACCAGCTGCAAGCGCAGCGTGACTTCGTTCAGGCCAACCAGGATTACTACCGCCTGGCCGAACGTCGCTACCGCATCGGCGTCGACAGCAACCTGACCTTCCTCGATGCCCAGCGTCAGTTGTTCAGCGCACAACAAGCGCTGATCACCGACCGCCTCGCGCAGCTGACCAGTGCGGTCAACCTGTACAAGGCACTGGGCGGTGGCTGGAATGCGCAGACCGCGCAGAACGAAGCGCTGAAAGAAGAAGCGCCGAAGATGAAGCTGTTCTGATCATCGGCTGACTACAAGGAGCCCACCGATTGGTGGGCTTTTTGTTGCCTGTCTGAAAGGTGTGTTGTTCGGGCTGCCCCCTTCGCGAGCAGGCTCGCTCCCACATTTGAAATGCGCCCACCTGTGGGAGCGAGCCTGCTCGCGAAGAGGCCCGCACATCCGCCCAAAAAACCCGGCTCAATCTTGCGTGCGATAACCGCCCAGAACCCGCTTTCAGCAATTGAACCCGAACACACAGGCCCTTCACCATTCAAACCAGAAAACCAATAACAACAAGGTTCGACACCATGCTCCTGCGCCCTGCCCCGCCCGGCTGACCGCCACCGCTGCATCTCATAACTGCATCACTTCGCCCTGCGCCGCACCCGCCGCGACAGCGCAGCCGTTCGCCCTAAAAAAAACAAGAGAGACCCAAGTCCATGACAGTTTTCCCTGTGCCTTACGCATTGCCCGCTGTGATCGCCCTGGCCATCGCCGGTCTGGCCCTGCCGGCAAGCGCCGAAGAAGGCGGTTTTGTCGAAGACGCCAAGGTCAACCTTAACCTGCGCAACTTCTACATCAACCGCAACTTCACCAACCCGACCAAGACCCAGGGCAAGGCTGAGGAGTGGACGCAGAGTTTCATTCTCGACGCCAAATCCGGCTTTACCCAAGGCACCGTCGGTTTCGGCATGGACGTACTCGGGCTGTATTCGGTCAAACTCGATGGCGGTAAGGGCACGGGCGGTACGCAGTTGTTGCCGCTGGACCATGACGGCCGCCCGGCGGACAACTTCGGTCGCACCAACGTCGCTTTCAAGGCCAGACTTTCCCAGACCGAGGTCAAGGTCGGCGAATGGATGCCGGTATTGCCGATTCTGCGTTCGGACGACGGTCGCTCGCTGCCGCAAACCTTCCGTGGCGGCCAGATAACCTCCAAGGAAATCGCCGGCCTGACCCTCTATGGCGGCCAGTTCCGCGCAAACAGCCCGCGCGACGACAGCAGCATGAGCGACATGTCGATGACCGGCAAAGCCGCGTTCACCTCTGATCGTTTCAACTTCCAGGGCGGCGAATACCTGTTCAACGACAAGCGCACGCAGATCGGCCTGTGGAACGCGCAGCTCAAGGACATCTACAGCCAGCAGTACTTCAACGTGCTGCACAGCCAGCCGCTCGGCGACTGGACGCTGGGCGCCAACCTCGGATTTTTCTACGGCAAGGAAGATGGCAGCGCGCGTGCCGGCGATCTGGACAACAAAACCTGGTACGGCATGTTTTCGGCCAAGTACGGCGGCAACACGTTCTACCTCGGCCTGCAGAAACTCACCGGCGACAGCGCGTGGATGCGCGTCAACGGCACCAGCGGCGGCACCTTGGCCAACGACAGCTACAACGCCAGTTATGACAACGCTCAGGAACGCTCCTGGCAACTGCGCCACGACTACAACTTCGCCGCCATGGGCATCCCCGGCCTGACCCTGATGAACCGCTACATCAGCGGCGACAACGTGCACACCGGGACGATCACCGACGGCAAGGAATGGGGTCGCGAATCGGAACTGGGTTACACGGTGCAGAGCGGCACTTTGAAGGATTTGAACGTCAGATGGCGCAACTCGACCATGCGCCGCGACTTCAGCAACAACGAGTTCGATGAAAATCGCCTGATCGTCAGCTACCCGATCAGCCTGCTTTAACCACCGATCAAAATTGTAGGAGTGAGCCTGCTCGCGAAAGCGCTACTTCAGTCGACATCTCTGTCGAATGTGAAATGGCCTTCGCGAGCAGGCTCGCTCCCACATTTGATTCCCATCACAGATGCATGCCATTTGTCAGGCCATGTAGCGCTTTTGCGGGCGGCGGTTACAGTGAGCAAACCTGAAGGACTCAGGTGCTCCAACCCTTCACGCTTCCGTTTCGTAGTCGGTCTCCAGCTGTGCACCAGGTTGTCATCGGAAGACACCATTTGATCACCGGAGGATCACCTTATGATCACGCGCCGCACCACTGCACCCGATTGGGACGCCAAGGCGTACCAACAGTTTTTCCGTCTCAGACAACGTCCGGTCAACGAATTGCTCGACCGTATCGAACTGCAAAACCCCCAACGCATTTACGATCTGGGCTGCGGCACCGGCATCGCTACGCAGTTGCTGGCCAAGCGTTGGCCGCGTGCGCATTTGCAGGGCATCGACAGCTCGGCGCAGATGCTCAACGAGGCCCGAAGCCTGCCGATCAAGGCCTTGTGGAAACAATCTGATCTGCTGGACTGGCAGCCTGAGCAACCGGCGGATCTGCTGTTCGCCGCCGCTGTGCTGCATTTTCTCGATGACCACGAAACCTTGCTGCCGCGCCTGCTCGGCTATCTGAATCCTGGCGGCTGCCTCGCAGCGCACATGCCGGATTGGCGCGATGCGTTGTGGTATCGGTTAATGCTGCAAACGTTGGATGACGCCGGTCCCGGGGGCGCACCGTTGGGCACGCCAGAACTGCGCCGGCGCATGGCTGCGCGGCCGCTAGTGGCGCTGGAGGATTACTACCGTTTGCTCGCACCAATAACCGCGTCGCTGGACATTTGGGAGACCGAACAGCTGCAAGTGGTCAACGGCAAATCGCCGGTGTATGACTGGGTCAAGGTCTCGGCGTTAAGGCCAGTGATGCAGGCGCTGGATTCAGCGCAGCAGGCGCGATTCATCTATCACTACCTGATGCGGGTGCAGGCGCATTATCCGCAGGAGGAGGATGGGCATACGTTGTTTGCGTTCAAGCGGATATTCATTGTCGCCAGGGTTTGAGTGCATGTGCTGATTAACACATCACGGCGTCTGCCGCTTTCGCGAGCAAGCTCGCTCCCACATTTGTTTTGTGATCGACACAACTCCAAGGTGGGAGCGAGCCTGCTCGCGAAAGCGGCAGACCGGCCGCCATTATTCTCGAGATTCGACGCCCAGCTCATCCCACACCGACTCGGCCAGATGAAACGTCGCATTCGCCGCCGGGATGCCGCAGTAAATTGCGCTCTGCATGATCACTTCCTTGATCTCGCCACGGCTCACGCCGTTGTTGGCCGCTGCGCGCAGGTGCAGTTTCAGTTCGCCCTCGCGGTTCATGCCGATCAGCATGGCGATGGTGATCAGGCTGCGGGTATGACGGGGCAGGCCCGGGCGGGTCCAGATGTCGCCCCAGGCGTGCCGGGTGATCATCTCCTGGAATTCCGAGTTGAACTCGGTCAGCGTGGTCAGGCTGCGATCGACGTGGGCATCGCCCAGCACCGCGCGGCGGACTTGCATGCCTTCGTCGTAACGTTGTTTCTCGTCCACAAAATCTTCCTCACTGAGCCTGCAAAAACGTCAGCACACGGTCGCTGAAAGCGGCACCGGCCTGCACGTTGGACAAATGCGCCGCATGGAACTCGGCGTACTCGGCACCGCGCACGTGGTCGCGAATGAAGTGCCCGCCGGACGGCGGCGTCACCGCATCTTCGCTGCCGGCAATGACCAGCAACGGCACGTTGATCGAAGCCAGTTGTTCACGAAAATCAGCATCGCGTACTGCCGCGCAGTTGGCCGCATAACCTTGTGGATTGGTCGCGGCAAGCATGTCGGTAATCTTCTTCGCCTCCTCGGGATGGGCCGCCGAAAAGTCAGGGGTAAACCAGCGCGCAATCGAGGCATCACGCAGTGCGACCATCGCCGCCGGGCCGTCACGCAGTACGGTTTCGATGCGCGGATTCCACACCGACGGGTCGCCGATTTTCGCCGCCGTATTGCACACGATCAGTTTGTGCAGACGATGGCCGGCATTGATCCCCAGCCACTGACCGATCAGCCCGCCCATCGACAGTCCGCAGAAATGCGCGCGCTCGATATGCAGCGCATCGAGCAGACCGAGCACGTCGCGACCGAGTTGTTCGATGCTGTACGGCCCCTCGGTGACCAGCGATTGCCCATGGCCGCGCGTGTCGAAACGCAGCACGCGGAAATGCTCGGTGAACGCCGGCATTTGCGCGTCCCACATGTGCAGGTCGGTGCCCAGCGAGTTGGACAGCACCAGCACCGGCGCCTCCGCCGGGCCCTCAATTTGATAGTGCAGTTCGCCATCGGCGAGTTGAACGAAAGCCACAGCCCTCTCCTTCAGACAGTCAAAGCGTTGTGTTCAGCCACCGCACGCTCGACCCAGACTTGCGCCTGGCCGAGGTAATGCGCGGGGTTCAGAAGATCACCGAGTTCAGCGCCACTGAATTCGGCGGTGACTTGCGGCTCGTCAGCGAGCACCGCACGCAAATGGCGTTGCTCGGCCACGGCGCGTTTGCAGCATTGTTCGAGCAGGTGATGCGCGGTGTCGCGGCCGACGCGTTGGGCGAGGACGATGCTCACCGCTTCGGCCAGCACCAGGCCTTGGGTCAATTCGAGGTTGCGGGCCATGCGCGCCGCGTCGACTTCCAGACCCTCGGCCAACAAGCGCGCCTGTTGCAGCGAACCGGACACCAGGCAGCAGATTTCCGGCAGGGTTTCCCATTCGGCATGCCACAAACCGAGGCTGCGTTCGTGCTCCTGCGGCATCGCGCTGAACAGCGCCGACACCAGCCCCGGCACCCGCGTGGCCGCGCCGATCAGCACCGCCGCGCCGACCGGATTGCGTTTGTGCGGCATGGTCGACGAACCGCCCTTGCCCGGTGCCGCAGGCTCGAATACTTCCGCTGCTTCGGTCTGCATCAACAGGCTGATGTCGCGGCCGAATTTGCCGAGGCTCCCGGCGATCAGGCCAAGCACCGCTGCGAATTCGACGATGCGATCACGCTGGGTGTGCCACGGTTGCTCGGGCAGGGTCAGTTGCAGTTCCTCGGCCAAGGCTTCGGCAATCGGCAACGCCTGCTCACCTAACGCAGCTAGCGTTCCGGAAGCGCCACCGAATTGCAGCACCAGCAGTCGTGGCTTGAGTTGTTGCAGACGCTGACGGCTGCGCGTGACGGCGCCGAGCCATCCAGCGATTTTCATACCGAGGGTCACTGGCGTCGCGTGTTGCAGCCAGGTGCGCCCGGCCAGTGGCGTGGTGGCGAAGCGTTGGGCCTGAACAGCAAGTGAGTCGGCCAGTTGCGCCAGTTCGCTTTCGATCAACGCCAGCGCCTGGCGCAATTGCAGGACCAGCCCGGAATCCATCACGTCCTGACTGGTCGCGCCCAGATGCACATAGCGCTCGGCCTCGGCATCGCTCGCGGCAATCTGCTTGCCCAGGGCCTTGACCAGTGGAATCGCCGAATTGCCGGCTGTGGCAATCGCCTCGCCCAGCGCTGCGAAGTCATACAGACCGGCGTCGCACGCTGCGGCAATCGGTGCCACGGCCGATGAAGGAATCAGCCCGACCCGCGCCTCGGCCCGGGCCAGCGCCGCTTCGAAATCGAGCATCGCCTGCACCCGGCCCTGATCGCAGAACACTTCGCGCATATCGCGGGCGGTGAAGTAGGCATCGAACAATTGATTGCCCGGTCGCTGAGTCATAAACAGTCCTTGCCGGCGCGGGCCTCGCAGCCCGCGCACATGGGTTTACAGATCGTGGTGCAGATACTTCGCCTGCTTGGGCAAACGCAGGCTGAACAGGAAAGCCACCGCCATCATCGCCGTGACGTACCAGTAGAAGGCGTTTTCCATGCCGCCGGCCTTGAGGCTCAGGGCCACAAACTCTGCCGAACCGCCGAAGATTGCATTCGCCACCGCGTAAGCCAGGCCGACACCGAGGGCGCGCACTTCCGGCGGGAACATCTCGGCTTTCACCAGACCGCTGATGGAGGTGTAGAAACTGACGATCGCCAGCGCCACGGTGATCAGCACAAAGGCGAGGAACGGGCTGCTGACGCTTTTCAGGCTGAGCAGAATCGGCACGGTGAACAGCGTGCCGAGGGCGCCGAACCAGAGCATCGAGTTACGCCGGCCGATCTTGTCGGCGAGCATGCCGAACAGCGGCTGCATGCACATATACAGGAACAGCGCGCCGGTCATGATGTAGCTGGCGCTCTTGGCGTGCATGCCGGCGGTATTCACCAGGTATTTCTGCATGTAGGTGGTGAAGGTGTAGAAAATCAGCGAGCCGCCAGCGGTGTAACCGAGCACAGTGATGAACGCCGCTTTGTGATCGCGAAACAGTGCAGTGATGCTGCCGGCGTCTTTGTGTGCGCGGGTTTCCTCGTTGGTGGTTTCCTTCAGCGAACGACGCAGGAACAGCGAAATCAGCGCCGCCACCGCACCGACCACGAACGGAATCCGCCAGCCGTAGGCACGCAAGTCTTCTTCAGTGAGGAACTGTTGCAGCACCACCACCAGCGACACCGCCAGCAGTTGTCCGCCAATCAGCGTCACGTACTGGAACGAGGCGAAGAATCCGCGCTGGCCCTTGAGCGCAACTTCACTCATGTAGGTCGCGGTGGTGCCGTACTCGCCGCCCACCGACAGACCTTGCAGCAAACGCGCGAACAGCAACAGCACTGGCGCCCAGACGCCGATGTCCTTGTAGGTCGGCAGGCAGGCAATCAGCAGCGAGCCGAAGCACATCATCAGAATCGAGATGAGCATCGAGTTCTTGCGCCCGTGCTTGTCAGCGACCCGGCCGAAGATCCAGCCACCAATCGGCCGCATCAGGAACCCGGCAGCGAACACGCCAGCGGTGTTGACCAGTTGCACAGTCGGGTTATCGGAGGGGAAAAACGCCGGGGCGAAATAGATCGCACAAAAGGCGTAGACGTAGAAGTCGAACCACTCGACTAGATTGCCGGAGGAAGCGCCGACGATGGCGAAGATGCGCTTGCTGCGCTCTTCGCCGGTGTAGTGGGAGGTAGTGGTTGTCATTGTTTTTTCACTCGATAGGGACAGTCACAGTCTAGACGTACTTTGCAACAGTCCCGTTCCACATTGGCCCATCATCCAAGCCGGATCAGCCTTTGTGGTGAGGGGATTCTGTCCTGCAGGGGATTTGGGGTGTTCTCTCAATAATCGAAGAACACCGTCTCGGCATCGGTGCCCTGCAGAACTACATTCCACTGGTACACACCCGACGCATCCGCCTTGGCCAGCAACGTCTGGCGACGCTCCGCCGGCACACACTCGAGCAACGGGTCAGCAACGTTCGCCGGTTCACCTTCAAAATAAATCCGCGTCAGCAAATGCTTGACCAGACCACGGGCAAACACCAGCACCACCAGATGCGGCGCCTGGGTCGAGCCTTTCAACCCCGGCACGGTGCCCGGTTTGATCGTGGTAAAACGGAAGCGCCCTTCGGCGTCCACCGGCACCCGGCCGAAGCCTTCGAAATTCGGGTCGAGCGGTTTGTCCTGGTGATCTTCCGGGTGGTCGTACTTGCCGGCGGCATTGGCCTGCCAGACTTCAAGCATGGCGTCGTTGACGACATCGCCATTGCCATCCACAACCTGGCCGCTGATCGCCACGCGCTCGCCAAGGGTCAGCTCGTTGGCCAGGGTTTCGCGGTTCAGCCAGGTCAGGCCGATGTGGTAATACGGCCCGACGGTGTGGGAAGTGGTCGCATAGAGCGTCATCTTATTTCTCCATCGGCGTGGCTTCACGGCCGCGCAGTACGATGTCCCAGCGGTAACCGAGGGCGTAGGACGGAATGGTTTTTTCCAGATCGAAAGCAGCGATCAGGCGTTCCTTGGCCGAAGTGTCCGGCACGCAGTTGTAGATCGGGTCATACGCCAGCAACGGGTCGCCGGGGAAATACATTTGCGTGACCAGTCGGGTGAGGATGCTCGGCCCGAACAGGGAAAAGTGGATGTGCGCCGGGCGCCAGGCGTTGTGGTGGTTGCCCCACGGATAGGCGCCGGGCTTGATGGTCTGGAACTGGTACCAGCCATCGGCATCGGTGACGGTGCGGCCGGTGCCGGTGAAGTTCGGGTCCAGCGGCGCGTCGTGCAGGTCACGGGCATGGTTGTAGCGGCCGGCGGCATTGGCCTGCCAGATCTCCACCAGAATCCCCGGCACCGGCAGGCCGTCTTCGTCGAGCACGCGGCCGTGAATGATGATGCGCTCGCCCAACGGCTCGCCTTCGTGCTGGGCGGTCAGGTCATTGTCCTTCTCGGCAACGTGTTCGGCGCCGATGGTCGGCCCGGTGATTTCCGACAGCGAGTGCGGCAGGTGCACCAACGGCTTGGACGGCGAGCGCAGGTTGGTGGATTGATACGTCGGGTGCAGGTAGTCAGGCTGAGTGCCTGCCTGTGGGCGACGGTAACCAGGCTTGTCAGTCATTTCGCTTTCCTCAGTTCTTGTAAGTGCCGCAGCGCGTCAGACACGTTCGATGGCCAGGGCCAGACCCTGGCCAACACCGACGCACATGGTCGCCAGACCTTTCTTGCCGCCAGTCTTTTCCAGATGATGCAGGGCGGTCAGCACCAGCCGCGCACCGCTCATGCCCAATGGGTGACCGAGGGCAATCGCGCCGCCATTCGGGTTGACCTGCGGCGCATCGTCGGCCAGGCCCAACTCGCGCAATACCGCGAGGCCCTGGCTGGCAAACGCTTCGTTGAGTTCGATCACGTCGAAATCGCTGAGCGCCACGCCGAGGCGCTCGGTCAGTTTGCGCACCGCTGGCACCGGGCCGATGCCCATCACCCGAGGTGCGACACCGGCGCTGGCCATGCCGAGCACTTTTGCGCGGGCGGTCAGGCCGTGTTTTTTCACCGCTTCGGCTGACGCCAGAATCAGCGCAGCAGCACCATCGTTGACCCCGGAGGCATTGCCGGCGGTGACGGTTTTGTCCGCGCCATTGACCGGTTTCAGTTTCGCCAGCGCTTCAATCGTAGTGTCGGCGCGCGGATGTTCGTCCTCGCTGACCACGGTTTCGCCCTTTTTGTGGGCGATGCGCACTTCGACAATTTCTTCAGCAAAGTAACCGGCAGCCTGCGCGGCGGCGGTACGTTGCTGACTGCGCAGAGCAAAGGCGTCCTGATCTGCGCGCGAGACTTTATAGTCGTCGGCGACGTTATCAGCGGTCTGCGGCATGGCATCGACGCCGTACTGCGCCTTCATCAGCGGGTTGATGAAACGCCAGCCGATGGTGGTGTCTTCCAGTTTCATGTTGCGCGAGAACGCCGCGTCGGCCTTGCCCATCACGAACGGTGCGCGGGACATCGACTCGACGCCGCCGGCAATCGCCAGCTCCATCTCACCGCTGGCAATCGCACGGAATGCGGTGCCGATCGCGTCCATGCCCGAAGCGCAGAGACGATTGAGGGTCACGCCCGGCACGCTGTCCGGCAGGCCGGCGAGCAGCAGCGCCATGCGCGCGACGTTGCGGTTGTCCTCGCCAGCCTGGTTGGCGCAGCCGAGGAACACCTCATCGACGGCGTTCCAGTCCACCGATGGATTGCGCTCCATCAAGGCCTTGATCGGCACGGCGGCCAGGTCATCGGCGCGCACGGCGGACAGTGCGCCACCGAAACGGCCGATGGGGGTGCGAATCGCGTCGCAGATATACACGTCACGCATCATGCTTCTCCCGGTGCCTGGCCATGGGCGGCAGCGGTGCGCGCTTCCAGATCACGCAGCGCCGTCAGCTCGACTTCGGTCGGCTCAGCGGTGGTTTCAACGGAGTCGGCAAAACGAATCGCCCAACCGGTGGCGGCGACCACTTGCTCGCGGCTCACGCCCGGATGCAGCGCGGTGACCACGAATTCGTGGGTGCCCTCCTCCGGTTCCATGATGCACAGGTCGGTGATGATGCCCACCGGCCCGGCGCCCGGCAGGCCCAGACGTTTACGCGAATCGCCGCCCTCGCCGTGACCGACCGAGGTGATGAAGTCGAGCTTGTCGACAAACGAACGCGCCGACTGTTTAAGGATGATCAACACGCTTTTCGCCGAACCGGCAATCTCCGGCGCGCCACCGGCACCCGGCAGACGCACTTTCGGCGCGTGGTAGTCGCCGACCACGGTGGTGTTGATGTTGCCGAAACGGTCGACCTGCGCGGCGCCGAGGAAACCGACGTCGATGCGCCCGCCCTGCAGCCAGTAGCGAAAAATCTCACCGGTCGGCACCACGGTGTCGGCGGTCTCGGCCAACTCGCCGTCACCGATCGACAGAGGCAGTACGCTCGGCTTGGCGCCAATCGGGCCGGATTCGTAGATCAGCACCACGTCCGGCGATGAAGTCAGGCGCGCGAGGTTGGCGGCTTTCGATGGCAGGCCGATGCCGACGAAGCATACCGAGCCGTTCTTCAGGCGCCGGGCCGCCGCGACGGTCATCATTTCATTGGTGGTGTAAGTCATTACTTGGCCTCCGAAGCAGCGGCCAATTTGGCCTGGAATTCGCTGAAGTCAGCGCAGCCATGGATGTATTCGTTGATCCACGCGGTAAACGTCTCACGGTCGCGAGCGATCGGATCCCACGCCTGATAGAAACGATTGTCACGCTCGGTGTAACCATGGGCGTAGGACGGATGCGCGCCGCCCGGCACGTGACAGACCGCACTCAAGGCCCAGGTCGGCAGTACGCAAGCGTTCATCGGTGCGTTGAGGTCGTCGACGATTTCTTCCACGGTGACGATGCAGCGTTTGGCGGCCAGCGCGGCTTCTTTCTGCACACCGAGAATGCCCCAGAGCAACACGTTGCCCTTGCGGTCGGCCTTCTGCGCGTGAATCACGGTGACGTCCGGGCGTACCGATGGCACTGCCGCCAGCACTTCGCCGGTGAACGGGCAGGTCACGGTTTTGATCAGCGGATTGACCTTCGGCAGGTCGGAGCCGGCGTAGGCACGCAGCACCGCGAAGGGCAGGCCGGACGCGCCGGCGACGTAGGCGTTGGCGAGGTCGGCGTGGCTGTGTTCTTCAATTTCCAGCGCGTGCGGCCACTGCTTTTCGACCGCGTCACGCAGACGGTGCAGCGAACCCACGCCCGGGTTGCCGCCCCAGGAGAAAATCAGTTTGCGCGCGCAACCGGCGCCGATCAGTTGGTCGTAGATCAGATCAGGCGTCATCCGCACCAGCGTCAGATCTTTCTTGCCTTGACGAATGATTTCATGACCCGCTGCCGTAGGGATCAGGTGAGTGAAGCCTTCGAGGGCGACGGTATCGCCGTCGTTGACGAATTGCTTCACCGCGTCGTGCAGCGAAAGGATCTCAGCCATGGAGCGGGCTCCTGTTCTTGTAAGGAATCGCCAGTGATAAAAAGGCGCGAGGTTCAGCGCCGGAGTCACTGAAGATTAAGCTCGGGAAATTCGCCAAACAATCCGATAATCGACTGAGTGTTCGTTTATCGAACGGATTGTTATTCAGCTAACAATCAGATCAACAGCTTCGCGAGCAGGCTCGCTCCCACCTTGGAATGCATTTCAGAATGTGGGAGCGAGCCTGCTCGCGAAGGGGCCAGCCTGTTCAATAACGATCTGCGCCCGACTCAGGTCGCATCCGCATGACTGACCATGCCTTTGATCAACACCGCCGCCGTCGCCAACCCAGCCGGGATCACCAGAGCGGTCAGCACTTGCTCGAAATTCCAGCCCAGGCCAAGCAAGGTTGCGCCCATCCACGCGCCAAGAATCGCGCCGAAGCGGCCGATGCCGAGCATCCACGACACACCGGTCGCGCGGCCTTGAGTCGGGTAGAAGCGCGCGGCCAATGACGGCATCGCCGATTGCGCGCCGTTAACGCACATGCCCGCCACCAGTACCAGCGTCGCCAGCAAGGTGATGTTGCCCAGGCTCTGCCCCACGGCGTAGGCAAACACCCCGGCCAGCAGGTAGAAAATGCCGATGACCTTGTGCGGATTGAAGCGGTCCATCGCCCAGCCCACCCCGACCGCGCTCAACACGCCGCCAAACTGGAACAACGCGCCGATGAACGCGGCCTGCTCCATGCTCGCGCCGCTGTCGCGCATCAGCGTCGGCAGCCAACTGGTCAGCAGGTACACAATCACCAGCCCCATGAAATAAGTCAGCCACAACAGCAGCGTGCCGGTGCTGTACGTACCGGAGAAAATCACCGCAAAGACGTTGCGCGCCTTGACGGTTTTCTGCTCCGGCACGCTGAAGCTCGCAGCCTGGGCGACGGTGACCGGGTCGATCGGCGCGAGGGTCTTGCGCACTTTGTCGGTGCCACGGTTGCGCACCACCAGATAGCGCGCCGATTCCGGCAGCCAGAACACCAATACCACGGCGAGGATCAGCGGCAGGATCCCGCCGATCATCAGCAGAGCATGCCAGCCGAACGCCGGGATCAGCTTCGCGGAGATGAAACCGCCGCCGGCCATGCCGAGGTTGAAGCCGCAGAACATGCTGGTCACCAGCAGCGACTTCTTGCGCTCCGGGGTGTATTCCGAGAGCAGGGTCGTGGCGTTGGGCATGCCCGCGCCGAGACCGAGGCCGGTCAGAAAGCGCAACACCAGCAGTTGTTCGACGTTGGTGCTGTACGCCGAGGCCAGGCTGAAGCCGCCGAACAGAATCACCGCACCGACGAGGACGACTTTGCGCCCGAAGCGGTCAGCCAAAGGGCCGGAGCCGAGCGCGCCGAAGACCATGCCGATCAGCGCAGCACTCATCACCGGGCCGAGGCTGGCGCGGTCAATGCCCCAGTCTTGCGACAGCGCTGGGGCGATGAAGCCCATGGCGGCGGTGTCGAGGCCGTCGAGAAATACGATCAGGAAACACAGGATCACCACCCGCCACTGATAGCGCGAGATCGGTTGGGCGTTGATGAAGGTCTGCACATCGAGGCAGTTACCCACAGCGGACTGAGGCTGGTTCATTATTTTTATTCCACGCAAAAAACGCAGTCGAACGGCGGCCGGCCAAAGCAAGGCACGGTCACAAGAATAGAAGGTTGTAATCAGGCGTTGCGGTGAACCCGGCAACAACGGGTGGGATACAGACAGTCGGGGAGCGAGCGCATGGTGAATTGCCTCTTGTCATTATTATGGGGTCGACAGTCCGGCGAGCTCATTCACATCAGCGCCGGATGACGCTGCCGCGACATTAATGATCCGAGGGTTTTAGCGTCAATTCGATAAACGCAACACTGTGCGTTTATCGAACAGCTTCCTCAGGCGAACAGCTGCGCACTGAGGTCGCGACTGGCGCTGAGCAGGCCGGGCAAGAAGCGCTGCTCCAGCTCGGCGCGACTGACCCGCCCGGCGTGGGTGCTGACATTCAGCGCGGCGACCACTTGCCCCGAGGCGTCGTACACCGGCACGGCGATCGAGCGCAGTCCCTGTTCCAGTTCCTGATCGACAATGCACCAGCCCTGCTGCCGCACCTGCTGCAAACATTCGAGCAACGCGTCCGGGGTATGAATGGTGCGGCTGGTCTTGGCCACCAGTTCGGCGTGGTCGAGGTATTCGCCCAGGGAGGTGTCGTCCAGCGCGGCCAACAGAATGCGCCCCATCGACGTGCAATACGCCGGCAACCGCCCTCCGACGGAAAGGTCGACCGAGATCAATCGCTGAGTGGTCGCCGAACGCGCGATATAGAGAATGTCATCGCCCTCCAGCGTCGCCATGTTGCAGGCTTCGTGCAGCTGCTCGCTCATGCGATCCAGATACGGTTGGGCGGAGACGGCCAGCGGTGTCGAGGACAGATAGGCGTGGCCGAGGGTCAGCACTTTCGGCAGCAGCGAATAGGTGCGCCCGTCGGTGGTGGCGTAGCCGAGCTTGATCAGCGTGTGCAGGCAACGGCGCACGGCGGCGCGGGGGATTTCCGTGCGGTGGCTGATCTGCGCGATGGTCAGGTGGCGTTTGCGTTCTTGAAACGCTTGCACCACCGCCAGACCGCGAGCCAGGGAAGTCATGAAATCCGGATCACCGGTCAGCGCCTGAATGCGCTTGGCCGGCGAGGCGACGATGGGCGGCGCCACCGAGGTGAAGGAGTTGCGCATTTGATCGTTCATTTCTTGTCCTTGTCCGGCACGCATCGATGCCTAGTCAAACGGCTCGCCGCGCGATGCACAAGCACCGGGGCGCCAACATTGGGCGATTATCGAACCGCCGACCGATAATCGCAATCCAGCCCCCCGCCCTCCTCTTCATGCTAGAAGCAGCTTTAGCGATTCTGCCCGCAACTTAGTTGTGCTAGTTAATGGCGCCAAAAACAGAACGCCTGTTCTATAACGCTGTCTTTACACTTAACTAGCGGCAAAAGTTGCCAGCAACAAAACCATCACACATTCAGAACCGTTTTTAACTTGGCAAAGATAGTCATTCCCGAATCGGCCGCTATAATGCACCCTGGTCGCGGCGCTTTAATCAAAGGCCCGCGACTTGCTGAAGCGAGGTCCTTCGTCTCAGCTCCGGCCAGCGCCCGGCGCCCATCACACATGCAACGCCAGCGCTCGCTGAAACAGGAAACTGATGCTGCGTCAGTTTTTATCTGGTGCCGTAGCCGCCTGTAACACGGAAGTCTTGATCGCCTCTGCAATGTCTCCGCGCCCGATCGGGCTGTGGATGACTGGCGGGGGCGCGCAATTGACTCGTTGCAGTGTGTTTCACCGGATATTCAATTCAACTCATACAGGTAGCACCGTGACAAAAGACGAACTGCGCGCGGAACTAGAGCGCCAGGAACAACGTTACAAGGAAGTTTACGGCGGGGAAGTCACCACCTACGCCGCTCAGCCGGAACCGGAACGCAAGGCATGGCGCAAGCGCCCTACCGTTCAGGATCAGGTGTTCAAGCAGGAAATCGAAAAGATCGAAAAGGAACTCAAAGCCGAAGAGCCATGAGCCACGGCGGTTGAGCATTCGAAAGTCGGCGTCCGCCTGAGCCACAGCGCGGTGGAAGACGACACCTCGCGCGCCCGCTAACCGCGGGCAGCGGCTGCATCGCTGTTTTGCGTCTTATGAACGAGCGTCCCACAGGTTTCAGAGATATTTCAGACAAGCGTTTGAGCCTTTGCGATGTCTGAAAAAACGGCTCGAAAATATAGTTTATTCAATAAAATCAATTAGTTGAAAAACCCTGCGTGCTGCTTGGTTTTCACGCCCTGCAACAAATTAAATCGAAGAAGGGTGTGACCAGTGAGCAGACGGGGCATCGATTTCCTGTCTTTTCTGGCATAATCGCGCCCCCTTACGACCGGGTCAGAAAACCTTCATGATCGATTTATTCAGCGGACTGGATGCTTGGGTGCTTGTGAGCCTCTTGCTCGCCCTGACGTTTGTCCTCGCCTTCGAGTTCATCAATGGATTTCATGACACCGCTAACGCGGTAGCCACTGTTATCTACACCAAAGCCATGCCGCCACACCTGGCGGTGTTCTTTTCCGGTGTGTTCAATTTCCTCGGCGTGCTGCTGGGCGGCGTTGGCGTGGCGTATGCCATCGTCCACCTGCTGCCGGTTGAGCTGCTGATCAATGTGAACACCGGCCATGGCCTGGCGATGGTGTTCTCGTTGCTCGCCGCGGCAATCGCCTGGAACCTGGGCACCTGGTACTTCGGTATCCCGGCTTCCAGCTCGCACACCCTGATCGGCTCGATCCTCGGTGTCGGCCTGGCCAACGCGCTGATCAACGACATTCCGTTGAGAGATGGCGTGAACTGGCAGAAAGCGATCGACATCGGCGCCTCGCTGGTGTTCTCGCCGATGGCCGGCTTCCTCATCGCCGCGCTGGTGCTGATCGGCCTGAAATGGTGGCGCCCGCTGTCGAAGATGCACAAGACACCGGAACAGCGCCGCAAGATCGACGACAAAAAGCACCCGCCGTTCTGGAACCGTCTGGTCCTGGTGATCTCGGCCATGGCCGTGAGCTTCGTGCACGGTTCCAACGATGGCCAGAAAGGCATCGGCCTGATCATGCTGGTGCTGATCGGTATCGTCCCGGCACAGTTCGTACTCGACCTGAACAGCACCACCTACCAGATCGAACGCACCCGCGATGCGACCCTGCACCTGAGCCAGTTCTACCAGCGCAACGCCGATTCGCTGGGCGAGTTCCTGGCGCTGGGCAAGAGCGTGGAAGGCGACCTGCCGGAGAAATTCCGCTGCAATCCGCAGCAGACCGAACCGACCATCACCGCCCTGCTGCACACCCTCAAAGGTGTAGCGGACTACCATTCGCTGTCGTCGGACAGCCGCATCGAAGTGCGTCGCTACCTGCTCTGCCTGGACGACACGGCGAAGAAAGTCGGCAAGCTGCCAGGCCTCGAAGCCCGTGAAAAGGCTGACCTCGACAAGCTGCGCAAAGACCTGACCACCACCACTGAATACGCGCCATTCTGGGTGATTCTGGCGGTCGCCCTGGCACTGGGCCTGGGCACCATGGTCGGCTGGAAGCGTGTGGTGCTGACCATTGGCGAGAAGATCGGCAAGCAGGGCATGACCTATTCCCAGGGCATGTCGGCACAGATCACCACAGCCAGCCTGATCGGCATGGCCAACATCTTCAGCCTGCCGGTGTCGACCACTCATGTGTTGTCTTCGGGTGTTGCCGGGACCATGGTTGCCAATAAAAGCGGCCTGCAGGGTGGCACGGTCAAGACCATTTTGCTGGCCTGGGTGCTGACCCTGCCAGCGACTGTGGCGCTGTCGGCCGGGTTGTTCTGGTTGGCTTCGAAGGCTTTGGGTAGTTGATCGTTAGCTGTTGATTGGAAAAGGCGTGATTCGTGAGGATCACGCCTTTTTTGTTATTGGGGGTAAGAAGTCTGCCGAAGGGGCAAAAGATCAAGAGCCGAAGAAAAAGCCAGATCAAGAGCCCCTCACCCTAGCCCTCTCCCGGAGGGAGAGGGAACTGACCGAGGTGTTTGGGCGGGGTACGCCGACTTGCGATACCGAGTCGAATGCAGGTTTTGAACACCACATAAATCGGCCCCTCTCCCTGGGGAGAGGGCTGGGGTGAGGGGCAGCAACAACGCAAGTCAAAAGCCGGACACCCACGCTTTTCACCACTCAATAGGCCGAGTGTCAGCTCGCCTGCTCTTGATCTTGATCCACCGGCGACGTCGGAAGGCTGAGCGGAGGGATTGATCCGGGCGTGGGAGCGCAGCGACCGTCTGGCGCAGCCAGACACAGCGGAAGGAGGTGCNGGCGTTTGAAAAAGGTGACCCGCCGTAAGGGCGGAACCGTAATCAGCAACACCCGAAGCAACGGATATTCACCCAAAACCCCAACAGCCTGGTCGGCCCACAGGCCGCCAAGGCACAAAAAAAAGGGGCAACCGAAGTCGCCCCAAAATGCCTTGCGTGCCCATCAATCCAGAAGAACTCACTTGCGCCGCTTATGCGCATCCTTCCAGATAAAAAATCCAAACCCTGCAAAAAACAGCACCATGAGCCCCACCGTGAGAACCCCGGCAAACACCACGTTATCGAAAAACATGACTGACCTCCCGGCCCTGCTTTGCTTTGCTGCGATGGATTCAAATTAACAAACACACAGGCGCACATATTGACCAGGATCAATATCCGCAACGTTGAGAAATAAAGGAGGGGAAATAACTGACCTGCATCAACCAATGCAGCGGGAGATCAACGCTTTTTCGGCTTGTTCTTCGACTTTTTCTTGGCTTTTCCCAACGGCATCGCCTGCTCGAAAGCCTGGCGCACTTCGTTCAGGCGCTTCTCGTTGAGGTCATGCACACGCTTGGCGCGTTCAGTGCTGAGGTCGATCAGTTTGTCGTCTTGGCTCATGGCGTCCGGCACATCGCAAAAGAGATCACAGCTGCCGTCACCGACAGGATTGCGCCAATCATGCCGCTTGGCGCAGGCGCTGACCAGTCACTGCTCAAATCTCGATATCGACCCACAGCCCCTGACGCGGCTGATCGTCTATCAACGGCACCACCGGCACGGTGTTGTCGGCGTTCAACTCGGTACCCGGCACGGCCAGATGCTCTTCAGGATCTTCATCCGCCTCGCGGCGTCGGCGGTCACGTTCCTGCTGGCGACGCTGTTCTTCGCGCGCCAGCAGACGATCCTCTTCCGGATCACGCTTCTGCAGATCGATCGTGCTTTCGTTGGAGCTTTCCTGCACCGGCACCACTGGCGGGATGTCCGGCCGCTGGCGGATCGGATCCTGCTGGGAAGTGATCGGCACGGCGCTCAAGGGGAGCATCGGTGGCAACATATAAAGGTCTCCTGTCTGCAGGCTATCGGCTGGGGTGCAGGCGCCTTGAGCCGCCTGTCGCAAACTTGTGATGCGCTTGGCACCTGTTGGAGCTGCCGAAGGCTGCGATCTCTTATGGGACAACGCAAAACCCAAGTGTTCCCGCAGATCAAAAGATCGCAGCCTGCGGCAGCTCCTACCCCAGTATTTCTTTGGCCTCAGGGTCGCATTCCGTTAAGATAGCCCGCTTTTTCAAGGTGGGAGTCAGGCAGCATGGCGCAGCAGTATCAACCGGGGCAACGCTGGATCAGTGACAGCGAAGCAGAGCTTGGTTTAGGCACCGTTCTGGCACAGGACGGCCGCTTGTTGACCGTGCTTTACCCGGCCACTGGCGAGACCCGCCAGTACGCGCTACGGAATGCGCCCCTGACCCGCGTGCGGTTCTCGCCCGGCGACTCCATCACCCATTTCGAAGGCTGGAAGATGACTGTGCAGCAGGTCGACGACGTCGACGGGCTGATGGTCTATCACGGCCTCAACGGGCAGAACGAAGTCGTCACCCTGCCGGAAACCCAGCTGTCGAACTTCATTCAGTTCCGCCTCGCCAGTGATCGTCTGTTCGCCGGGCAGATCGACCCGCTGCCGTGGTTCTCACTGCGCTACAACACCCTTGAACACACCAGCCGCCAGTTGCAGTCCTCGCTGTGGGGCCTGGGTGGCGTGCGTGCGCAACCGATCGCGCACCAGTTGCACATCGCCCGGGAAGTCGCCGACCGTATCGCCCCGCGCGTACTGCTGGCGGACGAAGTGGGTCTGGGTAAAACCATCGAAGCCGGTCTGGTCATCCATCGCCAACTGCTTTCGGGCCGCGCCAACCGCGTGCTGATCCTGGTGCCGGAAAACCTTCAGCACCAATGGCTGGTGGAAATGCGCCGCCGCTTCAACCTGCAGGTCGCGCTGTTCGACGAAGAACGTTTCATCGAAAGCGATGCCACCAACCCATTCGAAGACACCCAATTGGCGCTGGTCGCGCTGGAGTGGCTGGTCGACGACGAGAAAGCCCAGGACGCCTTGTTCGCCGCCGGTTGGGACCTGATGGTGGTCGACGAAGCGCACCACCTGGTCTGGCATGAAGACAAAGCCAGTGCGGAATATTCGCTGGTCGAGCAACTGGCCGAAGTCATCCCCGGCGTGCTGCTGCTCACCGCCACCCCGGAACAACTCGGTCAGGACAGCCACTTCGCCCGTCTGCGCCTGCTCGACCCGAACCGCTTCCACAACCTGGCCGCGTTCCGCGCCGAGAGCGACAACTATCGCCCGGTCGCCGAAGCTGTGCAGGAACTGCTCGACAAGGGCCGTCTCTCCGCCGAGGCGCACAAGACCATTCACGGTTTCCTCGGCAACGAAGGCGAAGCCCTGCTCACCGCCGTCAACGATGGTGATACTGAAGCCAGCGCCCGCCTCGTGCGTGAACTGCTCGATCGCCACGGCACCGGCCGCGTGCTGTTCCGTAATACCCGCGCCGCTGTGCAGGGTTTCCCGGAGCGCAAACTGCATCCGTATCCGCTACCGTGCCCCGACGAATACCTCGAACTGCCGCTGGGCGAACACGCCGAGCTGTACCCGGAAGTCAGCTTCCAGGCCCAGCCGGAAACCAGTGAAGAAGAGCGCTGGTGGAAATTCGATCCGCGCGTGGAGTGGCTGATCGATCAGCTGAAAATGCTCAAGCGCACCAAAGTGCTGGTGATCTGCGCCCACGCCGAAACCGCGATGGACCTGGAAGACGCCCTGCGCGTGCGCTCCGGCATCCCGGCCACGGTGTTCCACGAAGGCATGAACATCCTTGAGCGTGACCGCGCCGCCGCCTACTTCGCTGATGAAGAATTCGGCGCGCAGGTGCTGATCTGCTCGGAGATCGGCAGTGAGGGTCGCAACTTCCAGTTCGCTCACCACCTGGTGCTGTTCGATCTGCCGTCGCACCCGGACCTGCTCGAGCAGCGTATCGGTCGTCTTGACCGGATCGGCCAGAAGCACATCATCGAATTGCACGTGCCGTACCTGGAAACCAGCCCGCAACAGCGTCTGTTCCAGTGGTACCACGAAGCACTTAATGCTTTCCTCAACACCTGCCCGACCGGCAACGCCTTGCAGCACCAGTTCGGCCCGCGCCTGCTGCCGCTACTTGAAGAAGCCGATGACGGCGAATGGCAAGCGCTGATCGACGAAGCACGCGCCGAGCGTGAACGTCTCGAAGCCGAGCTGCACACCGGTCGCGACCGTCTGCTGGAACTCAACTCCGGTGGCGCTGGCGAGGGTGAAGCGCTGGTAGAAGCGATCCTTGAGCAGGACGATCAGTTCGCCCTGCCGATCTACATGGAAACCCTGTTCGACGCGTTCGGCATAGACAGCGAAGACCACTCGGAAAACGCCCTGATCCTCAAGCCGAGCGAGAAGATGCTCGACGCCAGTTTCCCGCTGGGCGACGACGAAGGCGTGACCATCACCTACGACCGCAATCAGGCGCTGTCGCGCGAAGACATGCAGTTCATCACCTGGGAACACCCGATGGTGCAGGGCGGCATGGATCTGGTGCTGTCCGGTTCGATGGGCAACACCGCCGTCGCGCTGATCAAGAACAAGGCGTTGAAGCCGGGCACCGTGTTGCTCGAATTGCTCTACGTCAGCGAAGTGGTCGCACCGCGCTCGCTGCAACTGGGTCGCTACCTGCCACCGGCGGCGCTGCGTTGCCTGCTCGATGCCAATGGCAACGACTTGTCACCACGGGTGTCGTTCGAAACCCTCAACGATCAGCTGGAAAGCGTGCCACGGGCCAGCGCCAACAAGTTCATCCAGGCCCAGCGCGATCAGCTGACGCCACGGATCAACGCCGGCGAAGAAAAGATCGCCCCGCGTCACGCCGAGCGTGTGGCCGAAGCGCGCCGTCGTCTGGCCGCCGACACCGACGAAGAACTGGCGCGCCTGACCGCGTTGCAAGCGGTCAACCCGACCGTGCGCGACAGCGAACTGGAGGCGTTGCGCACTCAGCGTGAGCAGGGTCTGGCGATGCTCGACAAAGCGGCGTTGCGCCTGGAAGCGATTCGGGTGCTGGTAGCGGGTTAAACCGCCCTGCTCCACCGCTGAAAACCAAGAGGCCCGCAGTGATGCGGGCCTTTTTTATTTCAGAAGCAAAAAGCAAAAGATCGCAGCCTTCGGCAGCTCCTACAGGGAGAATGCGTTCCTCCTGTAGGAGCTGCCGAAGGCTGCGATCTTTTGATCTTAAGCAGTCGCCGCAGAAATTTCTGGCTCAACCACCGCCACCAACCCCTCCTTCATCCGCTGCGCATCGCGGACAAAACAGCGCGACGCGAGAAACAGAAAGACCATGGTCAGGAACAGCGCCACCGGGATCAGGTACATCGCGTCGTGCAGGCCAACAGCCTTGAACGCTTCGGTCATCTGCTCAGCCCCCGCCGCCAGCATCGCCGTGTGCGCGAAGTGATCCGACAGCCCACCGACGACCACTGGCCCCAACCCGCCGCCGAGCAGATACAGACCGGCGAAGAACAACGCCATCGCCGTCGCCCGCAGGCGTGGTTCGACGACGTCCTGAATCGCCGTGTACACGCAGGTATAGAAGTTGTACGCGAACAGCCAGCCGACGCTGAACACCGCGACGAACACACCGATCTCGATGCGCCCGGCATGCAGCGCCCACGCTGTGCACAGGGTCGAAATGATCAGACTGAACGCGGCAAACAGCAGCCGCCCACTGGCGAAACGCTGATGAATCTTGTCGGCGATCCAGCCGCCGAGAGTCAGCCCGACCAGTCCGGTGACGCCGACGATCACGCCGGTGGCCACCGCCGCCTCCTGCAACGGCATGAGGAAATAGCGCTGCAACATCGGCACCAGGAACGAGTTGCAGGCATAGGTCGCGAAGTTGAAGCACAGCCCGGCCATCACCAGCCAGAGGAAGGTCGGCACGGCGAGGACGCGGCGGATCGGCTTGTCGACTTTCTCTTGCGAGACCTGCACGGATTCCGCGGCACCGCGCTTGGGCTCTTTGATAAAGAACATGAAGATCGCGAGGATCAGCCCCGGCACGGCGGCAATGAAGAACGGCGCGCGCCAGCTGTCGAACGCCTTGACCATCGCGCCGATGGTGAAGAACGCCAGCAGCAGCCCCAGCGGCAGGCCGAGCATGAAAATGCCCATCGCCCGCGCCCGACGGTGTGCCGGAAACAGATCGCCGATCAGCGAGTTGGCTGCTGGTGCGTAACTGGCTTCGCCGATGCCGATGCCCATGCGCACGATCAAAAAGCTCCAGAAACTGCCGACCATGCCGTTGACCGCAGTCAGCGCACTCCAGGTCGCCAGGCCCCAGCCCATCAGCTTGCTGCGTGAACCGGTGTCGGCCATGCGCCCGAGTGGCAGGCCGGCAATCGCGTAAACGATAGTGAACGCAGTGCCGATGATGCCCAGCTGAAAGTCGCTGAGGTGCCATTCCATGCGGATCGGTTCGATGATGATCGCCGGGATGGTGCGGTCGAAGAAATTGAACAGGTTGGCGAGGAACAGCAGGAACAGAATGCGCCAGGCATTCGCCGCTTGGGTCGAGTTCTGCATGGGTCCGTCTCTTTATTGTTATGAGGGCTTCACTGCCAGCGCGTCGAGCCCGGAACCTGCAATCTAGTCAGCCGCGCGGGGGCTGTCTGTCATCATTCGTCAGCCTGATATCGAACCATCGCACTGTAACGAAACGTAAGCCCTTGATAACTCTGGAATCCCCCGCCCTACGGGGCTTTCGCGGCAAAATCCGGCGACAAAAAAATAGTTTCGCGCCCCCCTTCCCAACGGCATGGCAAAGCCTAGAATGGCCGCCGGATCCGTCCGGATCTTCCGATCAATCCCTTTGATACCTCCGCCCATGTCCGAAGCCAGTCCGTGTCTGAATTGCGGTGCCTGCTGTGCCCATTTTCGCGTGTCTTTTTTCTGGGGTGAATGCTCATCCTCCGGCGGGACGGTCCCCGATGAATTGGTCGCGCAGATCACCCCGAGCCGAGTGGCGATGATCGGCACCGACCGCAAACCGGCGCGTTGCATGTCTCTGGCGGGTGAGGTCGGCAGCGCTGTGGCCTGCACGATCTACGACAAGCGCTCGAGCACCTGCCGCGAGTTTGAAGCATCGTGGGAGAACGGCGAGCACAACCCGGACTGCGACAAGGCCCGCGCCGCGCACGGCCTGCCACCCTTGCCACCACACTGGAACGACCTGCCGCTGGAGCGCATTGCCTGAGTCTTAGCGCGAATCGCTATGAGGCTAATGGCAAAATCATTACCACCAATATGCCACTACGCCTTCGAGCCTGAAAACCGCCTCTATACTCCTCCCATTCGCCTGCGCTGACTGACGCACGGCCTTATGAATCCGAGACGGGGCACGCTATGGAGTGGCTTGGTTTGCAGTTTGTTGCCGAGCTGCCGGCGAGCGGGCAGATTCTCCTCGATTGCAGTCACAATCCCTTGCTGGTGCTGGTGGCCTATCTGGTCGCCTGCGCGGCCAGTTTCGCCACGCTCGATATGGCCGAGCGCGTCGTGCATGCCGAAGATCCAGGGTCGCGGCGAATCTGGCGCTGGATCGGCGCGACCTGCCTGGCCGGCGGCATCTGGGCCATGCACTTCATCAGCATGCTGGCTTTCCAGACACCGATCGACATTCAGTACGACCTCGGCGTCACCCTCTTCTCGTTACTGATCGCCCTGCTCGCCTCGTGGCTGGCCATGCACACTCTCAGTGAGGTGCAGCCGAGCGCGTTGCATTGCCTGAAAACCGCGTGTGTCATTGGCTTGGGCATCGCGGGCATGCATTACGTCGGCATGGCGGCGATGAAGTCGAGCGCCACCGCCTACTATCAGCCGGGGCTCTTCGCGTTGTCGGTGCTGATTGCCATCGGCGCCAGTTTCGCCGCGCTGTGGGTGGCGCGCTATCTGAGCGAAGGCAGCGGCGTGGCGCATCAATTGCTCAAGTACAGCGCTGCGCTGATTCTCGGTGCCGGCATCATCAGCATGCACTTCACTGGTATGGCTGCGCTGGACCTGGTGCTTCCCGAAGGCGCTCTGGCAGCAAGCGGCGGCGACACCGGGCATCTGCAACTGGGCCTGACCGTAGCGCTGATCATCCTGCTGATCCTCGGCAGTGCGATCAGCGCCGCCCTCGCCGACAAGAAACTGCAGAACAAGGAAAACGATCTGCGCCGGGTCAACGCCCTGCTCAGTCAGCTCGATCAGGCGCGCATGTCCTTGCAACAAGCGGCCAATTACGACGCGCTGACCAACCTGACCAACCGCCGTGGCTTCAACCAGCTGTTCGCCGAGAAGCTCAGCCAGAAAACCAGCGAGGGCGGCATGCTCGCGGTGATGTTTCTCGACATCGACCACTTCAAGCGCATCAACGACAGCCTCGGCCATGATGCCGGCGATGCGCTGCTCAAAGTCATCGCCCAGCACATCAAGAGTTCGGTGCGCAGCCATGAAGACGTGGTCGCGCGGTTCGGCGGCGACGAATTCTGCATCCTTATCAGCCTGCGCGATCGTGAAGAGGCGCGCGGCATGGCGCAGCGCATCATGCACAAGATGAAAGAGCCGATCGAACTGGCCGGCCGGCGCATGGTGATGACCACCAGCATCGGCATCAGCCTGTTTCCCGAAGACGGCACCACTTGCGAAGAGCTGCTCAAACACGCCGACCTGGCCTTGTACCAATCCAAGGGCGCCGGGCGCAACGGTCTGCACTTCTTCAATTCCAGCCTGAAGACCCGCGCCAGTTTCGAGCTGCAACTGGAAGAAGAACTGCGCAGTGCGCTACGGCAAGACCACGCGCTGATGCTCTACTATCAGCCGATCTTCGAACTGAAAACCGGGCGCGTGACCAAGCTCGAAGCACTGATTCGCTGGCAGCATCCGGTTCACGGTTTGCTTACACCGGATCGCTTCATCGGTATCGCCGAAAACAACGGTTTGATCGCCGAACTGGACAATTGGGTGCTGCGCCGCGCCTGCAGGGATCTCGGCGAGCTGTCGCGGCATGGTTGTGCCGAATTGAAAATCGCCTGGAACTGCTCGCCGCTGAATCTGGCGCGCGAAGAGCTGGCCGAGGAGATCGAGCACGCCTTGCACACAGCAGGCGTGGCACCGGAACGCCTGGAATTGGAAGTCACCGAAAACGCCTTGATGGGCAACATCGCCAACACTCTGGTGCTGTTGCGGCAGATCCGCGCCCTCGGTGTGTCGCTGTCGATCGATGATTTCGGCACCGGCTACTCGTCGCTGGCCTACCTCAAGCGCCTGCCGCTGAACACCCTGAAGATCGACCGCTCGTTCATCCTCGACATCCCCACCGCCACGGCGGACATGGAGATCGTCCAGGCGATCATCGTCATGGCCCACACCCTGCATCTGCAGGTAGTCACCGAGGGCGTCGAGAGTCTGGAACAATACGAGTTTCTCGAGCGTTCGGGCTGCGACTTCATTCAGGGTTATCTGCTCAGCCGCCCGGTGCCGCTGGACGAATTGCGCGCGGTGCTCGATGAAATCAACCAGCGCAAACCCGTGCTCGGGGTCAATCCGTTGAGTCTGGCGCGCGATACATTTGCACCAGCGTCGCTGGATCCTTCGCTGAAAAGCCTTGCGCCCCATGCAGGCGCATCAATTGTGCGGCCAATCCGCTGATTGGCGTCGCCGAGCCCTGCTCGCGGGAAAATTTCACCGCCGTGTCGAGATCCTTGAGCAGCGTGCGCACGTGCCACTTGATCGGCTCGAAACGGCTCTCGGCCATTTGCGGGGCAAGGATCTGCAAAGGCTTGGAATCTGCAAAACCACCGGCCAACGCCTCGGCGATCAGACTGGCATCGACGCCGGCCTGCTCGGCCAACGCCACCACTTCGGCGATCACCAGCGCATTGCAGGCGACAATCATCTGGTTGCACGCCTTGGTCACTTGCCCCGCACCGATGCCGCCCATGTGCGTGACGCGCTGGCCGAGAGTGAGCAGCACCGGGCGCACGCGCTGAAGATCTGCCGCTGCACCACCAACCATGATCGCCAGGCTGCCGGCCTCGGCGCCGACTACGCCGCCGGACACCGGGGAGTCAAGCCAGCCCATGCCGCTTTTCTCGGCCAGCTCTGCGGCCATCTCGCGAGTCGCGGTCGGTTCAAGACTGGAGAAATCCACCAATAGCTGGCCGTTCTTCGCACCTTCGGCAACGCCGCCAGCGCCAAACACCACCTCACGCACCACGGCAGTGTCGGCCAGGCACAGCATGACGATGTCGGCGTGTGCGCACAGTTCGGCGGGGCTCGTCACTTGTCGGGCGCCGGCCGCAACCAGTGGCGCGCACTTGTCCGGGTTGCGGTTCCACACCGTCAGCGGGTGACCCGCCGCCAGCAGACGCTGGCACATCGGCAGACCCATCAGGCCGATTCCGGCAAACCCCAACGAAGGTAGCGTTGACATCATTTCGCCTCTTTTCGATTAAAGAACACCGAATCATGGCCGATTCATCAACGATCAGGAAAGGATTCCGCCCGGCGATCAGACCAGCCAGCACTACGACGCCCGGGCCGTATTCGCGCACACAAGACGCGAGATCTTATTCCGTGAGGTTCGCCGGCAATGTTCGGCGGGCCAACCCAGTCCAGGTAAATGGCGCACCATGACCTCCAAAAACAACCCCGCCAGTGCAACAGCCGATCTGACCCTGAGCCCCGCCGCGAACAGCGCGTCATTATCGAAACCCGCGCCGCCTTCGCGCCCGCTGTCGACCCAGCAATACCTGTACTTCACCGAAACCAACACTGACCGCATCCTCGATAACCTCGACGGCCTGCGCGATTCGGTGTTCCCGCGCCCGGCGCATCAGGAAGGCGACAACGAACAGCACAACGACCAGGAATTCCCCTCGGTGTGCCTGATCGGCCTCGGTCGCTGCGGCTCCAACATCGCCCTCGACGTGGCGGAGCTGGTGTACAACGCGCGCAAGTTCTACCTCAACGAATTCAACAACGAAGACCGCCCGACCGACCGGCGTCTGGCCGACAAGGGCTACAGCCCGGCGCAGTGGATCAAGAACAACCTGCGCATCGGTACCAGCAAATCGACCAAACCGGTGTTTCTGGTCGAACCGCTGGTGATGCTCGGCGACCTCGACAAGGACATTGCCGGGCGCATCCGTTTCTCGCGCAAGGGCGAGAAAAGCGGCTTCCTGCGCGACTACAGCAAAATGAAGATCATGGACTTGTCCGAAGTCCACGCCGGTGGCGCCGGTAACGCGCCGATCCTCGGCCAGTACCTGGCGAAGATCATCCTCAACAAGGACACCCAGCGCTTCTCCAGCCCCGACTGGAAAATGATCCACTCGTACCTGATCGACAGCTGCGGGATCAAGGCCAACCAGTCGCGCCTGTATTTCTCGATTTTCAGTGCCGGCGGCGGTACCGGTTCGGGCATGGCCTCGGAGTTCGGTCTGGCCCAGCAGCACTCGTACATGAACAAGACCTTCGACACCAAGCCGATGGACGAGCATGACGGCAAGAGCGGTCATTCGTTTGTCTTTGAGCCGATCTTCACCAGTGGCATCTGCGTGCTGCCGAACATTTCCGACCACCGCAGCGAAATGTCCGAGGCGCTGCACATCAACGCCGGGCGCCTGCTGTGCAAATACCTGTCGGAGGAATGGGATTTCTCCTACAACTTCGCCAACGAAGACAGCAGCGAAGCCAGCGTGATGGGGCGTATCCGCCCGTGGAACGCGATGATGCTGATCTCCAACGACATCATGCGTTACGCCGAAGAAAGCGATGACGGCAATATCCAGAACATTGATGTCAATGCCATGGAGAAGCACGCCAACCAATACATCTCGCAGCAGATCTTCAACATTCTGACGGCGCAGGCAGTCACCACTGACTACGACCAGAACTACTTCCGCCGCGCCGGCATCGACATCGGCGAAACCATCCGCCTGGACGCCAACGACCTGTTCATGAGTCTGGCCGGGCCGGTGGCGATTGCCTACGCCGAATCGGTGGTGCCGGAAACCCCGCCGCCGAGCAGCGACAAGTTCAAGGTCTTCGATAAAGAGCCGCAGCGCCTGAACATCGACGACCTGTTCTTCCGTTCGATCGACCTGCCGCACTTCAACAAGGTCACTCAGGCCATCGAAGGCATCAGCCTGCTGCCGATCGAATCCAAGCGTTATCGCGCTTCGCTTGAGCAGTACAAGAATTCCGGCTACGACGCCGCCGCGCTGCACGACCTGCACTTCTTCAAGAATTGCTCGTCGGTGGTCTCGATCGTCTCGCTGCCGAAAGACTACAAACTGTCGTACATGGACCTGAACCGGTTGAAGACCCACCTCAACAGCCTGTTCCCCAACACCACGCTCAAGCGCTACGCGCTGGTGATCGGCGCTTCGGCCAACCTGTCGCTGACGACCCTGATCGCCAAGAGCCCGTGCCTGTCGGACGACTTCCTCACGCTGATCGTGGCGTTCATCAAGCGCTGCTTTGCGAAGAATCCGTACCGTTTCGACGAGACGCTGGATAACTCGATTCTCGACTTCATCATTCAGGAAGACTTCGACGAAGAGCGGATCGACGACCTGCTCAACGAATTCGAAAACCCGGCGAAGATCCTCGATACCAACTGGTACGCGATCAAACCGATGTACGAGAAGAAGTACCGCGAGTTGATCAACGACAAGGACAAGTTCGTCTCGATCAATGACATTCGCCTGTCGCGCGATTGCGTGAAGAAGTCGATCAAGTACCTGCGCGAGATCTACCGCCACCGGATTGGCAAGACCAAGGTGATTTCGCTGAATAACCATACCGGGAAGACTTACTCGGTCTGATCCAGTACCGAGTCGCCCCATTCGCGAGCAGGCTCGCTCCCACAGGAAAGTGCATTCCAAGGTGGGAGCGAGCCTGCTCGCGAAGGCGCCCTCGACTTCACCGACAAATTCAGCTTTACGAACATCCAGAAACAATTAAGCGACCCTCAGGCCGCTCCATAAACTGTTCCCGTTACGTTTACGTCACCGTGAGGCGTGGCATTTCTCCACGGCAAGGTGCCATCACGCTACTCCGCTACACACTTGCGGCGCGGCAATCGAGGCACCAAAAGAGTGCGAGCAATTAAACGGCCGCCCTTTCCTGGATCAGAATCCACGGCGAAACCACCACTGCCCACAGCTGTGGATCTCGCTCGAAAATATCCAGCGCCCGCGTTTCAGACAGCTTGGCGACCTTGTCGTCGGCCAGCCAGGCCGCGACTTTCTCGCCTTCATCCGAGGCCACGGCCTCGGCGGCGGCGATCAAATCCAGGTCAGGGTCGACCCACAATAGGGCACCCTTGGCGAAGAACGGCTCCAGCTCTTTCCAGGTAATAGATGCCGTTTCACCAAGCAGCTTGGCATAGAGGGTGCTAGGTTCTTGATTCATGGGAGCTGTCCGGAAAAGAAATCGACGCGAATGATAACGTCGGTGGTCCGGCAGAAAAACCCGGTTGCAAATCGCTGCACCGAACGAAAAGAGCAGGAACGCCAGGGAATGCTGCCTTTTGGGATATATGCCCCCGATTGCCCCGCCGCAATTCTGTCTCTTTCATTCAAAAATGCGACACCCCCAAGTTTTGCCCCGTGGCGCCCGCTTCCCAGTTGATCAAGCGGCGCTCTACACTGTACCGGTACAGTTGCCGGGGCATTTTCCGGAGGGTATCGCAAAGATATCTGACCCGGTTCTGCTGCTACGGCGCCAGAACTCTAAAAAATACAACAGTAAGAGTGGAGCACTATGACTAAGGCTACTAAGCAGATTTCCAAACTGTTTGCCGCTATGGTTCTGGCCGGGGTTGCCAGCCATTCGTTCGCAGCTGACACCATCAAAATCGGTATCGCCGGTCCTAAAACCGGTCCAGTAGCCCAGTACGGCGACATGCAGTTCAGTGGCGCGAAAATGGCCATCGAGCAGATCAACGCCAAGGGCGGCGTCGACGGCAAGAAACTCGAAGCCGTTGAATACGACGATGCCTGCGATCCGAAACAAGCGGTAGCGGTAGCGAACAAGGTCGTCAACGACGGCGTCAAGTTCGTGGTCGGTCACCTGTGCTCCAGCTCCACCCAGCCAGCTTCGGACATCTACGAAGACGAAGGCGTGATCATGATCACCCCGGCTGCCACCAGCCCGGACATCACCGCCCGTGGCTACAAAATGATCTTCCGCACCATCGGTCTCGACAGCGCCCAGGGCCCTGCCGCCGGCAACTACATCGCCGATCACGTGAAACCGAAAGTGGTTGGCGTGCTGCACGACAAACAGCAGTACGGTGAAGGCATCGCCACCGCCGTGAAATCGACCCTCGAGAAGAAAGGCACCAAGGTTGCCGTCTTCGAAGGCGTCAACGCCGGCGACAAAGACTTCTCTGCAATCATCGCCAAGCTCAAGCAAGCCAACGTCGACTTCGTCTACTACGGCGGCTACCACCCGGAGCTGGGTCTGATCCTGCGTCAGGCTCAGGAAAAAGGCCTGAAAGCCCGCTTCATGGGTCCGGAAGGCGTGGGTAACGACTCGATCACCCAGATCGCCAAGGACGCGTCCGAAGGCCTGCTGGTGACCCTGCCGAAATCCTTCGACCAGGATCCGGCCAACGTTGCCCTGGCTGACGCGTTCAAAGCCAAGAAGGAAGATCCGAGCGGTCCGTTCGTGTTCCCGTCCTACTCGGCAGTGACCGTGATTGCCGAAGGCATCAAGGCGGCCAAGTCCGAAGACGCGACCAAAGTGGCTGAAGCCATCCACGCCGGTTCGTTCAAGACCCCTACCGGCGACCTGAGCTTCGACGACAAGGGCGACCTGAAGGACTTCAAATTTGTCGTGTACGAGTGGCACAACGGCAAACCTAAAACCGAAGTTTCGCCTCAGTAAGGCCTTGCCCGACTGACTGCCAATAAAGCCCACGGCGTGCCGTGGGCTTTGTTTTGCGAATGTATGGGCCGCGCTGGCGTGATCCGCCAGTCGGCCCACCTGAAAATCTCAAAACCGTCATCAGCGGTTCGCTGGCAAAACCCGGATTCGAAGTGGATAGAGATCCACGGGGCCGGGCGGGAAAATGACTCCACCAGTGAAATGCGTACAGGTTTTTAGGAGCGCTGTAATGCCTGACCTCTATCACTTCTTCCAACAGCTGGTTAACGGCCTCAACGTTGGCAGCATGTATGCCCTGATCGCCATCGGCTACACGATGGTCTACGGCATCATTGGAATGATCAACTTCGCCCACGGCGAGGTGTACATGATCGGTTCCTACGTGGCCTTCATCGCCATCGCCGGGCTGACCATGATGGGACTCGACAGTGTCCCGCTGTTGATGACCGCGGCGTTCATCGCCAGCATCGTCGTCACCAGTTCCTACGGTTACAGCATCGAACGGATCGCCTACCGCCCCCTGCGCGGCAGCAACCGTCTGATCCCGCTGATTTCTGCCATCGGTATGTCGATCTTCCTGCAGAACACCGTTCTGCTGGCGCAAGACTCCAAGGACAAAGCTATCCCCAACCTGATCCCGGGCAACTTCGCCTTCGGTCCGGGTGGCGCACAAGAAGTGCTGATTTCCTACATGCAGATCGTGGTGTTCGTGGTGACCCTGATCGCCATGCTCGGCCTGACCCTGTTCATCTCCCGTTCCCGCCTGGGCCGCGCCTGCCGCGCCTGTGCCGAGGACATCAAGATGGCCAACCTGCTCGGCATCAACACCAACAACATCATCGCCCTGACCTTCGTCATCGGTGCTGCGCTGGCAGCTGTTGCAGCAGTCCTGCTGAGCATGCAATACGGCGTGATCAACCCGAACGCCGGTTTCCTCGTCGGCCTCAAGGCCTTCACCGCTGCGGTACTGGGCGGCATCGGCAGCATCCCCGGGGCCATGCTCGGCGGTCTGGTGCTCGGTGTAGCGGAAGCGTTCGGTGCCGATATCTTCGGCGACCAGTACAAGGACGTCGTTGCGTTCGGCCTGCTGGTTCTGGTGCTGTTGTTCCGTCCGACCGGCATTCTGGGCCGTCCGGAGGTTGAGAAAGTATGACTAGAAATCTTAAACAGGCATTGTTCAGTGCCTTGCTGGTGTGGGCCGTGGCCTACCCGGTATTGGGTCTGAAACTGACCATCGTCGGCATCAATCTGGAAGTGCACAACACCAGCCCTGCGGTACTCGCGACCATCGCGATCTGCTCGGTGCTGATGTTCTTGCGCGTGCTGTTCAACCAGCAGATCAGCAAGGCCTGGCGCTCCTCGCCGGGCATGCCGTTGATCCCGGCCAAGGCCAGCAACTTCCTGACCCTGCCAACCACCCAGCGCTATTTCATCATTGCGCTGATTCTGATCGCCCTGGTCTGGCCGTTCTTCGGCTCCCGTGGCGCGGTGGATATCGCAACGCTGATCCTGATCTACGTGATGCTCGGCCTGGGCCTGAACATCGTTGTCGGTCTGGCCGGTCTGCTTGATCTGGGGTACGTCGGTTTCTACGCCGTCGGCGCCTACAGCTACGCGCTGCTGTCGCATTACTACGGCTTGAGCTTCTGGATCTGCCTGCCGATTGCCGGCCTGATGGCGGCGACGTTCGGCTTCCTGCTGGGCTTCCCGGTGTTGCGTCTGCGCGGCGACTATCTGGCGATCGTGACCTTGGGTTTCGGCGAGATCATCCGTCTGTTCCTGCGTAACCTGACCGACATCACCGGTGGCCCGAACGGCATCAGCAACATCGAGAAACCGACGTTCTTCGGTCTGACCTTCGAGCGCAAAGCCGCCGAAGGCCTGCAGACGTTCCACGAGTATTTCGGCCTGCAATACAACTCGATCAACAAGGTGATCTTCCTTTACCTGGTTGCGCTGTTGCTCGCACTGGCCGCGCTGTTCGTGATCAACCGTCTGCTGCGCATGCCGATCGGTCGTGCGTGGGAAGCGCTGCGTGAAGACGAAATCGCCTGCCGTGCGCTGGGCCTGAACCCGACCGTGATCAAGCTTTCCGCGTTCACCCTCGGTGCTGCGTTCGCCGGTTTCGCCGGCAGCTTCTTCGCCGCGCGTCAGGGCCTGGTGACGCCCGAGTCGTTCACCTTCATCGAGTCGGCGATCATCCTCGCCATCGTCGTATTGGGTGGCATGGGCTCGCAACTGGGCGTGATTCTGGCGGCGATCGTGATGATCCTGTTGCCGGAAATGATGCGTGAGTTCAGCGAATACCGCATGTTGATGTTCGGTGCGCTGATGGTGCTGATGATGATCTGGCGTCCACAAGGTCTGCTGCCGATGCAACGCCCACACATGGAGTTGCGCAAATGAGCCGCGAGATCCTTAAAGTCGAAAATCTGAGCATGCGCTTCGGCGGCTTGCTCGCGGTCAACGGCGTGGCGCTGACCGTCAAGGAAAAACAGGTAGTTGCACTGATCGGCCCGAACGGCGCCGGCAAGACCACCGTGTTCAACTGCCTGACCGGCTTCTATCAGCCTACCGGCGGCAGCATCCTGCTCGACGGCGAGCCGATCCAGGGCCTGCCGGGCCACAAGATCGCCCTCAAAGGCGTGGTGCGTACCTTCCAGAACGTGCGTTTGTTCAAGGACATGACTGCCGTCGAGAACCTGTTGATCGCCCAGCACCGTCACTTGAACACCAACTTCCTGTCCGGCCTGTTCAAGACCCCGGCGTTCCGCAAAAGCGAGCGCGAGGCGATGGAATTTGCCGAGTACTGGCTGGAAAAGGTCAACCTCAAAGAGTTCGCCAACCGCACCGCCGGCACCCTCGCCTACGGCCAGCAACGGCGTCTGGAAATCGCCCGCTGCATGATGACCCGTCCGCGGATTCTCATGCTCGACGAACCAGCCGCCGGCCTGAACCCGAAGGAAACCGAAGACCTCAAGGCGCTGATCGGTGTGTTGCGCGAAGAGCACAACGTCACCGTGCTGCTGATCGAACACGACATGAAACTGGTCATGAGCATTTCCGACCACATCGTCGTGATCAACCAGGGCACACCGTTGGCCGACGGCACGCCGGAACAGATCCGCGACAATCCTGAAGTGATCAAAGCCTACCTGGGGGAAGCGTAAATGCTGCAGTTCGAAAACGTTTCCACCTTCTACGGCAAGATCCAGGCCTTGCACAGCGTCAACGTCGAAGTCCGTCAGGGCGAAATCGTGACGCTGATCGGCGCCAACGGTGCCGGCAAATCCACGCTGCTGATGACGCTGTGCGGTTCGCCGCAGGCCCACAGCGGCAGCATCCGCTACATGGGTGAGGAACTGGTCGGCCAGGACTCGTCGCAGATCATGCGCAAGAGCATCGCCGTGGTCCCGGAAGGGCGTCGGGTGTTTGCCCGTCTGACCGTTGAAGAAAACCTGTCGATGGGCGGATTTTTCACCGACAAGGGCGACTATCAGGAACAGATGGACAAGGTTCTCGGACTTTTCCCACGCTTGAAAGAGCGCTTCAACCAGCGCGGCGGCACCATGTCCGGCGGCGAACAGCAAATGCTCGCCATCGGCCGCGCGCTGATGAGCAAGCCCAAGCTGCTGCTGCTCGACGAGCCATCGCTGGGCCTGGCGCCGATCATCATCCAGCAGATCTTCGACATCATCGAACAGCTGCGCAAGGACGGTGTGACGGTGTTCCTGGTCGAGCAGAACGCCAACCAGGCGCTGAAAATCGCTGACCGCGCCTACGTTCTGGAGAACGGCCGCGTGGTCATGCAAGGCACCGGTGAAGCGCTGCTGACCGATCCGAAAGTACGCGAGGCGTACCTCGGCGGTTGAGTGTTATCGCTGCACAAAAAAACGGCCTTCGGGCCGTTTTTTGTTTCCTGAGCACCACCAAGGTAACCCTGTGGGAGCGAGCCTGCTCGCGAAAGCGCTCTGTCATTCAACATCATGGGTGCCTGACACACCGCCTTCGCGAGCAGGCTCGCTCCCACAGGGATACCGCTGAATCCGAAATTTTTCATAAATTTCTCGCCCCGCCTGTAACGCATCCCCCCACCCGTTCTCTAGAGGGACAAGCAAGCGCAAACCGCTTGCAGAAACCCTGATAAAAACTGGAGAAACATCATGACTGCGACTACCCGTACCCTGTCCGCTACCGCCCTGGTTCTGGCCCTCGGTTCCGCTCTGAGCATCGCCACTGTCTCCACCGCCCATGCCGCCGATGCCAACATGGAAAAATGCTTCGGCGTGGCCATGAAGGGTAAGAACGATTGCGCCGCAGGTGCCGGGACTACCTGCGCCGGCACGGCGAAAATGGACTACCAGGCCAACGCCTGGAAGCTCGTTCCGAAAGGCACCTGCGCCACCACCGAAAGCAAAACCTCGCCGACCGGCTTCGGTCAGCTCGAAGCCTTCAAAGCCAAGTCCTGATCCACGGCCTGCCTGAGTGACGCCCATGTTCAGTCATCACGAACCGTCCCTGCCGCGCACTCAGGCAGCTCGCACCGAGCTCCCTGCCCGCGCCGGGCTGGGGCTCAAGACCGGGCACTTCCTCGAAGTGCTCGGCTCCGTACCGGACCTCGGTTTCTTCGAAGTCCACGCCGAAAACTACATGGTGGCCGGCGGCCCGTTTCATCATTTTCTCGGTCTGATTCGCGAACAGTACCCGCTGTCATTGCACGGCGTGGGCCTGTCGATCGGTGGCGAAGGCGCGCTGGACAGCCAGCACCTCAAACGCCTCGCCGAGCTGATCGAGCGCTATCAACCGCAAGCCTTTTCCGAACATCTGGCATGGTCGAGCCACGGCCCGGTGTTCCTCAATGACCTGCTGCCACTGGCTTACGACACGCCGACGCTGAACCGCGTCTGTGCGCACATCGACCAGGTGCAGAACACTCTGAAACGACCGATGCTGCTGGAGAACCCGGCGACCTATCTGGGATTTGCGCACTCGACGATCGACGAGGCCGAGTTCATCGCCGAAGTGATCCGCCGCAGCGGCTGCGGCTTGTTGCTCGACGTCAATAATGTCTACGTGTCGTGCATAAACCATCAGCGCGATCCTCTGGCCTACCTCGATGCGTTACCGCTGCACGCGGTCGGCGAGATTCATCTGGCCGGCTTCGCTGAAGATTGCGACAACCTCGGCGACCGCTTGCTGATCGACGATCACGGCGCGCCTATTGATCAGGCCGTCTGGGATCTGTACCGGCAAGTGCTGCAACGTATCGGCCCGGTGGCGACGCTGATCGAACGCGATAACCAGGTGCCGGCCTTCGACGTTTTGCTCGCCGAAGCGCAGCAAGCCGAGACGCTTTTGCGCCGCGCGGAGCGTGCGGCATGAGCACGCAAGCGGACTTCGCCGCCGCCCTGCTCAATGCGCAACTGCCGTATCCCAAGGGCCTGTGCAGCCGCAACGGCGCCGATCCGTCGCGACGTTTTGCGGTGTATCGCAACAACGTGCAGAGCTCGTTGATCAATGCCCTGGCCGACAGCTATCCGGTGGTGCTGCAATTGGTCGGCGAGGAGTTCTTCCGCGCCATGGCAGCGATTTTCGTCCAGAGTCAGCCGCCACACAGTCCGTTGATGAGCCGCTATGGCGAAGACTTCGCCGACTTCATCGCAGAGTTTGAACCCATCGCCGGCGTGCCTTATGTCGCTGATGTTGCGCGCCTTGAGCATCTGCGCACTGTCGCCTACCACGCCGCTGATGCGCAGCCGATACGGCCTGAACAAGTCAGTGCCGCGCTGGCCGATCCGCAGTCGCTGACTGAGCTGTGTTTCGAACTGCATCCCTCGCTGCACCTGCTCGACTCAGCCTACGCCGTTGTCGCGATCTGGGCCGCGCATCAGCAGGAGCCAACTCTGGCGGGCATTGGCCTGAATCAAGGCCAGCACGCTCTGGTGCTGCGCAATGGTCTCGACGTTGAGGTGTTTGCGCTTGAACCAGGTGCGAGCGTGTTCCTTCGTCATCTGCTCCAGGGCTCGCCACTGCTCGCGGCGGCAGAAAACAGCCCGCCGTTCGATCTCGCCCAAACCCTCGCCTTACTGATTGCGCATAACGCGATCACGCAGCTGAATTACAAGGAGTTGCTATGAACGCTTTTATCCTGCGCGTCATCGCGCTGTTGGAAAAAATCCCGCACAGCCTGATTGCCTTCATCGCGCGTTTCTCCATTGCCGCGGTGTTCTGGAAATCCGGGCAAACCAAGGTCGAAGGATTGGCCGTCGATTTGATTGACGGCACCTTTGAACTGGGCTGGCCACGTTTGGCCGATTCGACGATTCCGCTGTTTCAGAGCGAGTACAACCTGCCGCTGCTGTCGCCGGAAATTGCCGCGCATCTGGCGGCTTTTGCCGAGCATGTGTTTCCGCTGCTGATCCTGCTCGGCTTCGCCACACGGTTTTCGGCGCTGGCACTGCTGGGCATGACCCTGACCATTCAACTGTTTGTCTACCCGGATGCCTACCCGACCCACGGCACCTGGGCGGCGGTGTTGCTGTACCTGATGGCGACCGGGCCGGGCAAATTGTCGATCGACCAGCTGATTGCCCGCCGTTTCGCAAAATAAGATCCCCCCTGTGGGAGCGAGCCTGCTCGCGAAAGCGGTGTGTCATTCAACATCGGTATCGACTGATACTGACGCATTCGCGAGCAGGCTCGCTCCCACAGGGAAATCACATCAGCGTTGCAGTCGATCCAGCGCCTCGCCACTGCGCTTGAACCAGCCCATCAGATAATCCGCGAGCACCTGCGTGCGCTTGGGCAATCCACCCTGATACGGGTGCACCAGATACATCGGCATGCGTCGGGTCTGGTAATCGCGCAGCAACCAGCGCAAGCGACCGTCCGCCAGTTCCGCTTGCAGCAGATACGACGGCAAACGCGCGATGCCGGCGCCGGACAGCGCTGCTTTCTTCAACAGGCTGTAGTGATTGCTGGCAAACGGACCCGAAACCCGCACCCGCAACAACTCGTGCTGCTGGTGATACAGCCATTCTTCGCGACCGCTGTAATGGCTGTTGAGCAGACAACGATGCTCGGCCAAGGCATGCGGCGTCGCCGGCTCGCCGAAGCGCTCGAGGTAGGCCGGGCTGGCGCAGGTCATTTCGTGCCACGCCAACAGCGGCCTGGCCACCAGCCGATCGTCATTGGCCACTTCGGCACGAATCGCCAGATCAAAGCCATCGCGGGACAGATCGCGATAACTGTTGTTCAGCTCCAACTCGATCTGCACCTGCGGGTATTGCCCGGAAAACTCCAGCAACAAGCCATCGAAGAAGGTCTCGCCGAGCGACACCGGAACGGTCATGCGCACCGGGCCGGCCATGTCGTCCTTCAACCGCGCCAACGCCTGCCGCGCGCGTTCGACCTGGACCACCAGCGCCTGCGCCTGCGGCAGCAGCGCCGCCCCCGCTGCCGTCAGGCTCAAGCGCCGGGTCGTGCGTTGCAGCAACACCACACTGTATTGTGCCTCGAGCTGGCTGATGCGCTTGGATAACTGGCCCTTGCTGCAGCCCAACTGCTGCGCGGCCAGGGTAAAACTGCCGGCCTCGATCAGTACGGCGAAAGCGGCAAGGTCATCCATTTCGCTCATGGATTGTTTCCATTTGAAAACCAAAGGTTGCCTATTAGTGCGCTTATCCGCAGAAAAAACCACTCTAGACTGAAACCTCATTCACACACATGAGGTACAGCTCGATGAAAATTCTGTTGATAGGCGCAGGCGGCACCATCGGTTCGGCGGTGGACAAAGAATTGTCGCAACGCCACGAGGTCATTCGTATCGGTCGTAACAGCGGTGACTTGCAAGTGGATATCAGCGACAGCGCGTCGATCCGCAAGCTGTTCGAACAGACCGGCAAGTTCGATGCCTTGATCTGCGCGGCGGGCAACGTGACGTTTGCAGCGCTGGACGAGATGACTGGGGACAGCTTCGCCCTCGGCCTGAAAGACAAGCTGATGGGCCAGGTCAACCTGCTGCTGATCGGCCGCGAGTTCGCCAATGACGGCGCCTCATTCACCTTTACCACCGGCGTGCTCAGCCACGATCCGATTCGCAGCGGCGCCTCGGCAGCGTTGGTCAACGGCGCCCTCGACAGCTTCGTCCGCGCCGCCGCCATCGAACTGCCACGCGGCCTGCGGGTGAACTCGGTGAGCCCGACCGTGCTGACCGAAGCCCTGGGCAAATACGCACCCTATTTCCGTGGCTTCAAGCCGGTTGCTGCAGCGGAAGTGGCATTGGCCTACGCGAAAAGTGTCGAAGGCCTGCAAACAGGGCAGACGTTTCACGTGGGTTAAGGCCCTTGTGATGAACGGTCAGGCTGCGTAACGTGGCGACACTTGTCTGGAGAGCCAAAGATGCGTGTTGCCCGTTCGTTCGTCCTCGTTGCCCTGCTGCCGATGTTTGCCGCCTGCCAGTTGTTCGACGGCCAGCGTGAAAGTGTGTCCCATGCCGGGCAGACGCGGATGCAGGGGCAACTGACCGCCGCCGACGGCAAACTGGTGTTCCAGCCGTGCCAGGAGCAGCGGCAACTGGTGGTCAACGACATCGGCGGCACCAGCGTCCTGCAAGAAGCCGCCACCCTCGCCGACGAGCAGGGCAAGCTGTTTGCCGATGTGCGCGGCAAGGTTTCCGGCGATCGTCTCGACCTCGGCCAGTTGTATCGCGTCGAGCGCTCGGGCACGGCCTGCGACGATCCGAATTTCAAACTGCTGATCCTGCGCGCCGCCGGTCATGGCCCGGAATGGAACGTCAAGGTCAGCGGCAAAGGCATGGTCATCGAGCGCGACGGCCAGCCGCCGCTGGCCGTGCCGTATGTGGAAGAGCAACTGGGCGACGGCCGCTTCAATCTCAGCAGCGAAGCCAACAACCAGCGCATCGAATTGTGGGTCGCGCCACAGCGCTGCGTCGACAGCAGCACCGGCAGCGTGCAGCACATGAGCGCCGAGTTGCGTATCGACGGTCAGGTGCAGCGCGGCTGCGGCTATTTCGGCGGCGCGCGTAACGACTGATCGTTTTTCCCCCACGGATCCGCTCGCGGCGGCTTATAATCGCCGCCTTCAAACGCCCTGGCGCAGTTGTGCGCCCCGCGAATCCGGATCCCCGCCATGTTACGAATCACTGAACTCAAGCTGCCAATCGACCATCCCGAAGAAGACCTGCGCGTCGCCATCGTGCAACGCCTGGGCATCGCCAGCGATGATCTGCTCGATTTCACCTTGTTCAAGCGCAGCTATGACGCGCGCAAAAAGTCCTCCGAGCTGTGCTTCATCTACACCATCGACCTCAACGTACGCGACGAGGCCAGAGTGTTGGGCAAGTTCGCCGACGACCGTAACGTCAACGTGGCGCCGGATGTCAGCTACAAATTCGTCGGCCAGGCACCGAGCGATCTCGGCCAGCGGCCGATCGTCGTCGGTTTCGGCCCGTGCGGCATCTTCGCCGGCCTGCTGCTGGCGCAGATGGGCTTCAAACCGATCATTCTCGAACGCGGCACCGAAGTCCGTCAGCGCACCAAGGACACCTGGGGCCTGTGGCGCAAAAGCGTGCTCAATCCCGAGTCCAACGTACAGTTTGGCGAAGGCGGCGCGGGCACGTTCTCCGACGGCAAGCTGTACAGCCAGATCAAGGACCCGAAATTCCTCGGCCGCAAAGTCCTGCACGAGTTCGTCAAGGCCGGCGCGCCGGAAGAAATTCTCTACGTCAGCAAGCCGCACATCGGTACGTTCCGCCTCACCGGTATGGTCGAAAACATGCGCGAGCAGATCCGCGAACTGGGCGGTGAAGTGCGCTTCGGGGAGCGCGTCAGCGACGTGCTGATCGAAGACGGCCAACTGGTCGGCGTACAACTGGCCAGCGGCGAAACCCTGCATTCGAAGCATGTGGTTCTGGCCCTCGGCCACAGTGCCCGCGACACCTTCCGCATGCTCCACAGCCGTGGCGTGTTCATGGAGGCCAAGCCGTTCTCGGTGGGCTTCCGCATCGAGCACCCGCAATCGCTGATCGACCGTGCGCGTCTGGGCAAATACGCCGGCCACCCGAAACTCGGCGCTGCCGATTACAAACTGGTGCACCACGCCAAGAACGGGCGTTCGGTGTACAGCTTCTGCATGTGCCCGGGCGGCACCGTGGTCGCTGCGACGTCGGAACCGAATCGCGTGGTCACCAATGGCATGAGCCAGTACTCGCGTAACGAGCGTAATGCCAACTCCGGCATCGTCGTCGGCATCACCCCGGAAGTCGATTATCCGGGCGGCCCGCTCGCCGGTATCGAGTTGCAGGAGCGCCTGGAATCCCACGCGTTCATCCTTGGCGGCAGCGACTACAAGGCCCCGGCGCAACTGGTTGGCGACTTCATCAACGGCAAGCCGTCGACCGAACTGGGCGAAGTCGAGCCTTCGTACAAACCAGGCGTGACGCTGGGCGATCTGGCCTTGGCGCTGCCGGATTTTGCCATTGAGGCGATCCGTGAAGCCTTGCCCGCGTTCGAGAAGCAGATTCGCGGTTATTCCCTCCACGACGCCGTGCTGACCGGAATCGAGACCCGCACTTCATCGCCGCTGCGCATCACCCGCAACGAGTCGCTGCAGAGCATGAACGTCAAGGGCCTGTTCCCGGCCGGTGAAGGCGCGGGTTATGCCGGCGGGATTCTTTCGGCGGGTGTCGACGGGATTCGTATTGCCGAAGCAGTGGCTCGCGATATCCTCGGCGTCGACGCCTGATCCGCAAAGTTCGCAACAACGCAAAACCCAGTGGGAGCGAGCCTGCTCGCGAAAGCGGTCTGTCACTCAACGAAGTTGTTGAATGTGACTCCGCCTTCGCGAGCAGGCTCGCTCCCACAGTGGTTTCTGCATTTGGCTTTAGATGTTCGCGCGCAGCACCGAGGTCGGCAGCGCCTCCCCGCGCTCGGCACTCGCCGCCACCGCTGCAATCAAATCACCCAGTTCATACCCTTGCGCTTTCAGCCACTCCTGATCGTAATACGTGTCGGCATAACGCTCGCCGCCATCGCACAGGATCGCCACGATCGACCCCGACTGCCCCGCCGCTTTCATCTGCTGCGCTGCCATCAGCGCACCGATCAAATTGGTCCCGCTCGACCCGCCGACATGCCGCCCCAAACGCTGCGCCAGATAATGCATGGCCGCCAGGGACAGGGCGTCCGGCACCTTGACCATCGCATCGATCACCTTGGGCAGGAACGACGCTTCGACCCGAGGCCGGCCAATGCCTTCTATGCGCGAGCCGCAGTCCAGGCGCAGGCTGGCATCTCCGGTCTGGTAAAAATCGAAGAACACCGAACGCTCGGCATCGGCACACAACACGCGGGTGCAGTGCTGGCGATAGCGCACGTAGCGGCCGAGGGTCGCGGTGGTGCCACCGGTGCCGGGGCTGGAAATCAGCCAGGTCGGCTCAGGGTGTTTTTCGTAGCGCATCTGCTGGAAGATCGACTCGGCGATGTTGTTGTTCGCTCGCCAGTCGGTGGCACGTTCGGCGTAAGTGAACTGGTCGATGAAGTGACCGCCATGCTCGCGGGCCAGGCGCTCGGATTCGGCGTAGATCTGCGTCGGATCCTGCACCAGATGACTCTGGCCACCGTAAAAGGCAATCTGGGCAATCTTCTCTTTCGAGGTGGTCGCGGGCATCACCGCGATAAACGGCAAACCGAGCATGCGCGCGAAATACGCTTCGGAGATCGCCGTCGAGCCGCTGGATGCCTCGATCACTGGCGCGCCGGGTTTCAGCCAGCCGTTACACAGCGCGTAAAGGAACAGCGAACGGGCCAGGCGATGCTTGAGGCTGCCGGTCGGGTGGCTGGATTCGTCCTTGAAATACAACTCGATGCCGGCAAAACCGGGCAGCGGCAAAGGGATCAGGTGGGTGTCGGCGCTGCGCTGGAAGTCCGCCTCGATGATGCGGATGGCTTCGCGTGCCCACTGTCGGTTGTCGCTCATGGTTTCGGTTCTCATTGAATCAAGCAGGAGATCGGTCTCCTGAAAAGGTCTGCCGCAAGCTTAGGAAAAATCCCGCAGGCGGCAAAGATACAGCTGAGTCTCAATGTGTCAGGCAACTGCTAGGCTCAGTGCTGCCCGAACCAGACAGCCTGTAACGACATATAACAAAAAAGAATATAACTTTTGTTTTAACAACTAACGGTACGGGTTAGGGTAGCCCATCTTTTTCACGATTCCATGGAGAGCGACCTTGCCTCTGCGTAGCACTTTCACGCGTTTCTTTCAGTTGGAAGCCGCCAGCGGTCTGCTATTGATCGCCGCCGCCGTTCTCGCGCTGATCATCAATAACTCACCGCTGTCGTGGCTGTACACCGGCCTGCTCGACACTCCGGTGGTGGCGCAGATCGGCGCGTTGAAAATCGCCAAACCTCTGCTGCTGTGGATCAACGACGGCCTGATGGCGATGTTCTTCCTGCTGATCGGTCTGGAAGTCAAACGCGAAGTGCTCGACGGCCAGTTGTCCAAGCCCTCGCAGATCGTCTTGCCCGGCGCAGCGGCGATCGGCGGCATGCTGGTGCCGGCGCTGATCTACTGGTTCCTCAACCGCGACAACCCCGCGGCCCTGAGTGGCTGGGCCATTCCGACCGCCACCGACATCGCCTTCGCCCTCGGCGTACTGGCGCTGCTCGGCAAGCGCGTGCCGGTGTCGCTGAAACTGTTCCTGATGACCCTGGCGATCATCGATGACCTCGGCGCCATCGTCATCATCGCAATCTTCTATTCCGGCGAACTCTCGACCCTGTCCCTTGGCCTGGCGGCTGCGTGCATTGCCGCGCTGGTGGCGATGAACCGGCTCGGCGTGGTCAAGCTCGGGCCGTACATGATCATCGGCCTGATCCTCTGGGTCTGCGTGCTCAAGAGCGGTGTCCACGCGACACTGGCCGGCGTGACCCTGGCTTTCTGCATTCCCCTGCGCACGAAAAACGCCGAGTCGTCGCCGCTGCTGACCCTCGAACACGCGCTGCACCCCTGGGTCGCCTACGGCATCCTGCCCCTTTTCGCCTTCGCCAACGCCGGCCTGTCGCTGAGCGGCGTCACCGTCGAAAGCTTCACCCACGACGTACCGATGGGCATCGCCATCGGCCTGCTGCTGGGCAAGACCGTCGGCGTGTTCGGCCTGACCTGGCTGGCGGTCAAGATCGGCATCGCCGCCCTGCCCCAAGGCGCCAACTGGGGCCAGGTCCTCGGCGTGGCGATCCTCTGCGGCATCGGCTTCACCATGAGCCTGTTCGTCGGCTCGCTGGCCTTCGAACCGGGCGTGAGTGATTACGCCGGCATGGATCGCATGGGCATCCTCACCGGCTCGATCCTCGCGGCGGTGATTGGCTATGCGGTGACGGCGGCGGCGAGTCGCAAGAATTCACAACTGCAATAACCCCTGTGGCGAGGGAGCTTCACCCCTCGCCGCAGATTTCTCGCCTCAGAGTTACGCAGCGAACAATCCCCACTTCATTAGCGACGCGTCCTACAGCCACACTTTCCCCGCTTCGATAACGTCGTGCGGCCCCCACTCGAGGGGCTGTCGATGGTGAACGAAGGGACGATCAGTGGCGCGGAACAAGGACATTCCCCGGGTGCAAAACCCACCGCAGGGCGACGGACAATACCTATCACCCCGCCCCCGATACGTCGGATATCACAGCCTTTCCCGATTTAAGAAGAGCAAAAAAGAAAACGCCGTTCAACGGTGGGCTCCGGGATCGCTGGATCAATGCAAAAGGCCGAATAATTTATGAATGGGACTATTTACATGGCGAGCTTGAAGCCTATCGCGCAAGTGATGGCAGCCATTTAGGCTCTTACGACCACAGAACTGGTGAACAGATAGATCCACCCAAAAAAAACCGTAGTATTAAAAAATATTTATGAGGATTACATGGGACTCAAAGCCAGACTCGAATGGTACGACCAACAAACCGAACTGGGTGAGGGGGAGGAACTGTCGAAAGATTTTGGCGAGGACGGCTCATTAATGGAAGCATTAGGCCTACCGTCGAAAAGCTTCAATAACGGCGGATTTGATGTAAAAGCCGATTGGATCAAGACTCTCCAGCCCCACTTCCAGCATTCCATTCAATTTTCTTCTTACGACTATCAGGTATCGTTCGTTTACCGGGATCAATGGTAGATGGGACTGGAACTGAGATTGGAATGGTACGACACAGCAACCTTGGAGTTTCAGGGGGAAGAGTCGTCAAAAGACCTGGGTGGTGACGAGTCAGTGTTAAACGCCTTGGGGATTCCCGCCGCGGACAACATCAACAATGGCAGTTTCAACGTCGCTCAAAATTGGCTCGCCACCATTCAGCCGTATTTTCAACATCAAATCGATTTGAGAGTTCACGACTATCAAATTTCGTTTGACTACGGCTAACAGCCCCGGAAGTATTAGCTCCATGCACTTTCTTTTAATTACCGGTTTTTTCCCTGACGAAGCCAAGACGACTCCTTGCAATTCGAGCTGGATATCACAGGCAGCGAGATGAATGAAAAAGTGGCCCAGCTCATTGAATCCAAGCCCTTGGATGAGGTGGAACCCGGCGAGTTGTTGTTAACTCTGGATCAGGTCACCGCATTGGAAAACCTGCTCGACGTCAGTTTTCCAAAGGGCCTCGAATACTTCATGGGCACCTGCGCCACATACTGAATGAACAATTCACAAGCAAAGAAAAACCCCGACCAGTCACCTGATCGGGGTTTTCTTTTACCCGGTTTCCCGCTTAGTGCGAAACGCGGCTGGTTCCGCCAACGGTGGAAATCCGTACCCGCTCGCCAACGCGGAATACTTCATTTTCCTGAACCTGCTGCACATAGGCGCGCATGCTGCCGTCGTCTTCGCGGACGGTGATTTCCACGCCCTGGGTGCGGGTCAGGCCTTCTTCGGTGGCCGAGCCAAGCAGGCCGCCGGCCACTGCGCCGATGACCGCAGCGACGATGCTGCCCTTGCCGCCGCCGATGGCGCTGCCGCCGACGCCGCCGACCACGGCGCCTGCTGCGCCACCGATCGGGGTCTTGGTGCCTTCGATTTTTACCGGTCGCAGGGATTCGATGGTGCCCATGCGAATCGTCTGCACACGACGCGCTTCGTCACGGGAGTAGGAGTCGCCAGTGAGGCTCGATTGGCAGCCGGTCAGCAACATCGCCATCGTCGAAAAGGAAGCAACCAGCAGAACAGACTTACGCATAGCATCAACTCCAAAAGAACATGTGTTCATTAAACTCCGTGGCCTGGCGCCTGTCACGACACCACCCGGATAAAATTGGCTTCCATTCAGGCTGGGTACAGATGCCCGCGAGCGTCCCACTTAAAGTAGCGTGAAATCATCGATCCTGCGCCATTGCCCTTTATCCGCTCGGTAGACTGCTCAGGGTGCCAGTCGTTCAAGAATCCACTCGGCGCCCTGGAGGCGGTAGTTGAGGCGATCGTGCAGGCGGCTCGGACGGCCCTGCCAGAACTCGATGCGCTCAGGCACCAAGCGGTAACCACCCCAATGTTCCGGGCAATGCGGCTGAGTGTCGCTGAAGCGTTGCTCGGTGGCCTTGAGCAAATCTTCCAGTTCGCCACGACCGTTGATGACCCGGCTCTGCGGCGAGGCCCAAGCGCCGAGGCGGCTGCCCAGCGGACGCACTTGATAATAGGCATCGGACTCTTGCGCCGTGACCTTGACCACCCGCCCCTCGATGCGCACCTGGCGCTCCAGGGTTGGCCAGAAGAAGGTCATGGCGGCAAACGGGTTGGCCGCCAGCTGCTGGCCCTTGGCGCTGTCGTAGTTGGTGAAGAAGGTGAAGCCCTGCTCGTCCAGGCCCTTGAGCAACAGAATGCGGCAATGCGGACGACCGTCGGCGTCGACCGTGGCCAGGGTCATGGCATTGGCTTCCACCGGCGCCTGCTCGGTTTTCACCGCGTCGGCGAACCACTGGTGAAACAGCGCAAACGGCTCGGCCGGGGCTTGCGCCTCGGTCAAACCGTCACGGGTGTAGTCGCGACGCATATCGGCCAGAGCCTGGGTCATGGCGGATTCCTTTTCGTTAGCGGATCACTTCTTGGCAGCGTCGGCTGCCGCGACTTTCTTGTCGGTCGCGGCGGCTTTGGCTGGTGCAGTTTTTTTCGCTGGAGCCTTGGCCGGAGCCTTCTTCGCCGGAGCCTTGGCGGCGGTTTTCTTGGCTGGCGCCTTTTTCGCCGCCGGCACAGCGGCTTTTTTCGCCGCAGGCGCCGGGGTAACCGGTTTGACCACTGGCTTGACATCTTGCGCAGCAACCATCGTCACCGGCTTCGGCGCTGGCATGTTGTATTTGCTCAGCAGCGCAACCATGGTGTTTTGCGGAGTCACCAGCAGTTCGACACGACGGTTCAAGGCACGGCCCTCAACGCTGTCGTTGGCCGCACGCGGCGCTTCGGAACCCATGCCACGCAGCATCAGGCGATCACGCTGCAAGCCGCTGAGGCGGAAAATTGCGGCGATGGATTGCGCACGCTCCTGGCTCAATTTGACGTTGGCTGGCGCGGAACCGCTGGTGTCACTGTGACCGAGCACCAGCACCGCGGTTTTCGGGTCGGCTTCAAGGATTTTCGCCACGCGAGTGAACGGGCCAAGGGTGACCGGCAGCAGCATCGCCGGGCGGTCCGGGTTGAACGAACCTTCCACCGGCGCCGTCACCACCAGTACGTTGTCGCGACGTTCGAGTTGCAGGTTGCTGTCCTTCACCGCTTCACGCAAACGCGGTTCGTAGTCATCGAGCCAAGCCTGGGTCACCTTCGGATCGGGCATCGGCACGGCTTTGACGGTTGGCTGGTCCTTGCCGCCGAACGGCCACCACCATTTGCCATTGGACTGCGCCTCGGCTTTGGCCACCTCGACCGGTTTGGCTTCAGGTTTGACCTCGGCTTTCAGATCAGCCTTGATCGCTTCATCGCTGGAACCGAACGGCCAATACCACGGGTTGCTGCTTTCGGCCTTGGCAACTGGTGCGGTCGCTGCAGGTTTCAAAGGAGCCGGTGCCGGATCTTTGGCCGCGACTTTGTCGGAAGAGCCGAACGGCCACCAACTGCTGCCGTCCGCATCGTTTTTCGGGGTCTGTGCGCAACCGGTGAGCGCTACACACAGGGCCAGGGCGAGGGTCTTTTTAGATGACATTGAAAATCCACAAAATGAAGTAATGAAAAATCAGAGCACTTTCGCCCGGATAAACAGCCGTTTTGAAACGAAAATCCTTTCGAGGTTCCGACCCTGGAACCCCTGTTGAAGCTTTACAGACAAGTGGCAAGCACCCGCGCCAGCTTTTGCGCGCGCGGATCCATCAAAACGTAAGGTCCCAGGGTATTTGTCACGAAACCGAAAGCCACATCGTGCTCAGGATCAGCAAAACCGATCGAGCCGCCCGCTCCCGGATGGCCGAACGCGCGTGGGCCGAGGCCGTAGGTGGCGTTGGGCACGTCCGGTTGATCGAGCATGCAGCCGAGGCCGAAACGGGTGCGCGTGAGCAAAGTCTTGTCATCGCCAAGGCTGTGCTCGCGGGTCAGCTCTTCGAGCATCTCGCTCTCGAGCAGGCTGCCGTCGAGCAGGCCGGCATAGAACCCGGCGAGACTGCGCGCGTTACCGTGGCCGTTGGCCGCCGGTTGCTGCATGCGGCGCCATTCCGGCTTGTTGGTGCTGGTCAGCACGGACGGCGGATTGGTGAAGGCGCGGGTGGTCATCGCCGTCGGTTCGCGCATGGTCACTTGCAGCAGGCGCTGCGCCGCAGCGTCGCCGGCGTTGCCCTTGCCACGGGCGATGTGCGCCACGCGATGAAACTCTTCGTCGGCCAGGCCCACGTGGAAATCCAGGCCCAACGGTTTGGCGACCCGAGCGACGATCGACTCGCCCGGCCCACGACCGTCGGCGCGGCGCAGCAATTCGCCGACCAGCCAGCCGTAGGTGATCGCGGCATAACCGTGACCGGTGCCCGGAGTCCACCATGGCGCTTCGGCCGCGAGGGCGTCGACCATGGTTTGCCATTCGTAAAGGGCTTCAGGCGCGAGCAGTTCGCGCAGCGCCGGCAAGCCGGCCTGATGGCAGAGCAATTGGCGCAGGGTGACGGATTCTTTGCCGGCGGCGGCGAATTCCGGCCAGTAGCGGGCAACCGGGGCGTCGAGTTGCAACTTGCCTTCAGCGACCAGTTGCAGCGCGGTAACGGCGGTGAAGGTCTTGGTGCAGGAGAACAGGTTGGCGATGGTGTCGCTGTGCCAGGCTTCGCTGCCGTCCTTGTCGGCGGTACCGGACCAGAGGTCGAGGACGGTTTCTCCACCGACCTTGATGCACAGGGCTGCGCCGCGTTCCTGGGGATCGTCGAACAGTGCGGCGAAAGCCTCGCGCACCGCTTCGAATTGAAGCTCGTAATGTCCCTGAATCTGCACCCGCAACTCCCCCGCGAAAACGCTCTACAAAGTGGCCCGCATTGTTCCAGCCCTTGAGGGATTTGGGAACAGGCGCGGGCCAGACGGTTGATCGGCAATTTATGGTGATCCCTTCGCGAGCAGGCTCGCTCCCACAGGGGATCTCCTCTGCTGTTGATATCCAGTGTGGGAGCGAGCCTGCTCGCGAAGAACGATAACGCGGTCTGAAACCTAGTGACCATTCCCCGAATGCCCACCCGCCTGCGCAGCCCCCGGCGCATTGCCAGCCTCGGCCTTGCGCCCACCTTCAACCTCGGCAACCGGTGCTTTCTGCGCCTCCTTGCCCAACTGCTCCAGCGCCTGCAGATTGCTTTTGCGCACCGCCTCGACGAAGCCCTGATAAGGCAGATCGGTCACCCCGACCAGACCGAAATGCCCGTTCTCGCCGTCGAGCAAACGCCCGGTCACCGGTTGGTCGAGATACTGGAACCAGTGCACGCCAACAATCGACGGTTCGCTCAGCGCCTGTTTGAGGAAGTTGACATAAGCCGGACCGCGATCTTCTTCCTTGGCCAATTGCGTCACGCCGCCCCAGAACGGCCCCCGGTCAGCCGAGCCGAAGTTGAATTCGGTGATCAGCACCGGTTTGTCCAGCGCTGCCAGTGCGGCGAAGTCGTAACCGTCCTGCGGCTTGAGCGTGTACATGTTGAAGCTCAACACATCGCAATACTGCGCGCACGACGCCACGGCTTCAGGCGTGCTGATGGCGAAGCGACCGCCAAGCAGCATCTGGTTGGGCGCGTGCCATTTCAGCGAATCGGAAATGGTCTTGAAATAGGTGTCGGCAAAGACCTTCTGGAAGTATTTGAAATCCGCTTCGATCTCCGGATGTTCCGGGTTCGGCAATGGCGGCACGAACCCCGGATCTTCCATCAACTCCCATGCCGGCAAATCGATGCCCCAGGCCTTGGACAGTCCGGCCTGATTGCGGTACTTGTCGCGCAATTGCTTGAGAAAGGCGCGTTTGGCCGGTACGTCGGTGGTCATTTTCAACGTGCCGTAGGCCAGCGCGTAGCGAGCCTTCGGATCGTCACCAGGGCCGGCCCAGGCCAGTTCGTTGTCGGCGTAATAACCGATCAGCCACGGATCGTCACGATGATCGCGGGCGGCAATGGCCACGGCGCGCTCGGTGGCCATGGCAAAACGCGGATCGAACGGATCCGGCATGCCGCCCCACCAATCGCTGCCAGTACTGATACTGGCGTAATCGCCGACGATCGACAGCGGCAAGGTGTACGGCACGCGTTCAGCGTCCGCCAGCGACGGCACGCTCCAGTTGCCCACCGTGTTGAAGCCCCAGGCTTGCAGGCGGTCGAGGGTATGGCGGGTCCAGCGTTCTTCATCAATCGCGGCTGTGCACGGAGCGGTTTGCGCGCTGGACGCTTGCACCGCATCGGTCTGCGCCGCTTCGGCAATACCCGATTTCGGCTCGGCAGGCACCGCTGCAGTCTCAGCAGCCTGCACCGAGCCGGCCTCAGCCGCGCCCGCCTTCGCCGCTTCGGCAATCCCGGCCTTGTTGTCGCTGTCCGCCTTGCACGGTTCGCCGTACAGGCGTTGCAGATTGGCACCATAGAAGTCGTACCAGCGGCCGTTGCCGTAGCCACGGCCCTGATCGGCGCCATTGCCGCCACGGTTGTCGCCCTCGCCGAAATGCGCGGCCAGCGGGTCGTCGTTCTTCGGCAACGATTCGAACATGTACTCACGACCAGCCACGTAGGTCTGGTTGACCTGCGGGCTGACGGTGTTGACGCCCAGCGAATAGAACGGGTGGCCTTCAGGGGTCACCAGATACCAGCGGCCATCACGTTTTTCCGTGCGGAAGAAGCCGCTGGCCTTGAACGCCGAGCCTTTGTTCCAGCCGCCGAACTTGTCCAGCGAAGCCTTTTCACGCTCGGTCAGCCACGTATTCAGTTGTTGCTGCTCTTTGCTGGCGGCGCTTTTAAGTTGCTCGTCGCTGCTGACTTTTTCCGGCCACTTGCTGCGGGTTGACTGACCGTATGCGTCGACCAGATTACCGTACACCGCGCGCGTCACCGACTCGCCGTCCTGCACGCCGAAACGCTCAAGCAACAGGCTCTGCGCAACTTTCGGCTGATCCATCGACAGACTCACCGAAACCACCTGGCTGCGATCGATCTCGCCCGTGCTGCTGGCCAGCAGAATGCGTTGGCCATCGACGGTCATCGGCATCGGCGGCCCGGCTTTCATGCCCTGGCTCAGCGGCGTCGAAGCCACCAGCGGCACCAGCAAGGTCTGCGCGGGGCCGGCCGGCAGATCGACGCGGCTGACCAGAGTGCGGCCATCGTTGCTCTGGATCTGCACATAAACCGTCACCGCCCAGTTCATCGCACTCTGCAGACGCAAAGTCATCATGCCGAACTGCGACCAGTCCCAGGCACCGGTCTGCGGAGTCAGGCGCAAGGTCGGCCGCGCGACCGGGTTGAACGTCACCCGGCGCAGCACTTCACCTTCAGCGGTCTGTTCGGCATTGGCCTGCGGCAGGTCGGCGTTTTCCGTGGCGACCTTGACCACGTCGGCCGGGCGCACGAAGTTGAACAGCGTCTGCTGACCGGCGGGCGCGGCCAGCAACGGCGCGGCAAAAATCATGGCGAAAACAGCGGGCAACGAACGGCGGATCATAAGAACGGAGTTCTCCCTAACGACCAGTCAAGGCCAGTGGAAAAGCGGTGGCAGAGAGATAGACAACGCGGTGGGCCAATCGGCCCACCCGTGTCTCAGGATATTTCACGACGGAAAGGAGGCAACGCATTGAGGATCGCCTTGCCGTAGCGCTGGGTGACCAGACGCCGGTCGAGCAAGGTGATGGTGCCGCGGTCTTCTTCGGTGCGCAGCAGACGCCCGCAGGCCTGAACCAGTTTCAGCGAGGCGTCGGGCACGGAGATTTCCATGAATGGATTGCCGCCACGCGCCTCGATCCACTCCGACAACGCAGCCTCGACCGGGTCGTCAGGCACCGAGAACGGAATCTTGGCGATAACCACGTGCTCGCAATAAGCGCCCGGCAAATCGACACCCTCGGCAAAACTGGCCAGCCCGAACAGCACGCTGGAATCACCGCCATCTACCCGCGCCTTGTGCTTGTTCAGGGTTTCCTGTTTCGACAGATTGCCCTGAATGAACACTTGCTTGCGCCAGTCGCGATCGAGGCCGTCGAACACGTCCTGCATCTGCTTGCGCGAAGAGAACAACACCAGCGTGCCGCGCGACCCTTCGACCAGATCCGGCAGTTCGCGAATGATCGCCGCCGTATGGGCAGCGGCATCGCGCGGGTCGGCCTTCAGATCCGGCACGCGCAGCACGCCGGCATCGGCATGATGGAACGGGCTCGGCACCACCGCCGTGACAGCTTTTTTCGGCAGGCCGGCGCGCATGCGGAAACGGTCGAAAGTACCCAGCGCCGTCAGCGTCGCCGAGGTCACCAGGCAGCCGTACGCGACATTCCACAGACTGCGACGCAAGGTTTCGGCGGCGAGGATCGGGCTGGCGTTGACCTCGATGTCGAACAGCGAGCCGCTTTCGGCCAGGGTCAGCCAGCGCGCCATCGGCGGGCTGTCTTCCGGGTCTTCGGCGGTGAACGCGGTCCACAATTCCCAGTTGCCGGAAGCACGGGACAACAGGCTGCCGAACAACGGATACCACTCTTCGGCCTGATTGCTGGCGATGCCGATATTGACCTCGCCATCCATGCCTTCCTTGAGCAGGTCGGTCAGGCGCTGGAACAGATCGTTAAGGCGCGAATAGCCTTTTTTCAGCTCGATGCCCATCTCGCGCATGTCCTCGGGAATCACCCCGCCGACAAAGCGATGTCGCGGACGCTCGCGGCCTTCGACGTCTTCGCCGGGCTTGAAATCGGCGATCTGCTCGCACGCGGTGAACATGAACTGCTGCTGGGTCTTGATCTCCCGTGCCAGCTCCGGCACCTGCTCGATCAGCTTGCCGAGATCGCCCGGCAGCGGATGCTGTGCGAGCAGTTTTGTCAGGTTCTTGGCAGTGGTTTCCAGCCAGTCGGCGGTGGAGCGCAGGCGCGTGTAATGAGCGAAGTGGCCGATGGCCTTGTCCGGCAGGTGATGGCCTTCGTCGAACACGTAAATGGTGTCGCGCGGGTCCGGCAGCACGGCGCCGCCGCCCAGTGCCAGATCCGCCAGGACCATGTCGTGGTTGGTGACGATCACGTCAACCTTGCCCATGCCTTCGCGGGCCTTGTAGAAGGCGCACTGGCCGAAGTTCGGGCAATGACGGTTGGTGCACTGGCTGTGATCGGTGGTCAGGCGCGCCCAGTCGGCGTCTTCCAGCGCGTTAGGCCAACTGTCGCGGTCGCCGTCCCATTTATTGCCGGCGAGCTTTTCGATCATGCTGGTGAACAGCTTCTGACTGGCCTCGTCGACTTCGATCTTGAAGCCTTCTTCTTCGAACAGCTGCGCGGTGGCGGTTTGTGCGTGGCCTTCCTGCAGGAGCATGTCGAGCTTGGACAGGCACATGTAGCGGCCACGGCCCTTGGCCAGGGCAAAACTGAAATTCAGCCCGCTGTTGCGCATCAGGTCAGGCAAATCCTTGTAGACGATCTGCTCTTGCAGGGCGACGGTCGCGGTGGCAATCACCAGACGCTTGCCGGCCAGTTTCGCCGTGGGAATCGCCGCCAGGCTGTAGGCCACCGTCTTGCCGGTACCGGTGCCGGCTTCCACCGCGACAATCGCGGGGTCGCCACTGCGCCGGCCTTCGTCATCGGTGTCGATATCCCCGAGGACCTTGGCGATTTCGGCGATCATCAGGCGCTGGCCGTAACGCGGCTTGAGGCTCTTGGCCTCTAGAAAACGCGAATAGGCGCCCTGGATCGTGGTTTTGAGTTCAGTGCTGATCATTGAGTGTCGGGCGCTGGAAACGCTGGATAAATTTTCAGTAGTTTGGTTCGGCGGCTATCATACCTGCCTAATCGATCCTGCGCAGAACGGAGTGCCCGAATGACACCTTTTAGCCTCGTTTACCCCCTGCATGTCCTCGCCGCTCTGGTGTGGGTTGGCGGCATGTTTTTCGCCTGGATGGTCTTGCGCCCTGCGGCTGTGAAGGCTCTGGACGGCCCCGCTCGCCTGACCCTGTGGGTGGAAGTGTTTCAAGGTTTTTTCCGTTGGGTCTGGGTCGCCGTGATCCTGTTGCCGATCAGCGGCGTGGGCATGTTGCATCTACAGCAGGTCGGCTTCGAGACCGCGCCGAAGTATGTGCAGGTGATGATCGGTTTGTATGTGGTGATGACGGCGCTGTTCATCCGCATTCAGGGGCTGATGCTGCCGGAATTGCGCAAGGCGGTTGAGGCGAAGGATTGGCCGGCGGGTGCGGCAGTGCTGGGGCGGATTCGCCGGGTGGTGGGGCTTAATCTGCTGGTCGGGTTGGTGCTGGTGGCTGTGGCTGCGGCTCGGCCGATATTCTGAAGATTGGGGACTGAAATCAAAAGCCCCTCACCCTAGCCCTCTCCCGAAGGGAGAGGGGACTGATTGGGGGATATTTGGAGAGTTACACCGACCTGAAACTGCCCTACCGAATCCATAATCGACCGGTTTTTTTCAGGTCGACGTTCAACTCACGACACCTCGGTCGGCTCCCTCTCCCTCTGGGAGAGGGCTGGGGTGAGGGCTTGCCTTTAGAGGCGCTGCACAGTAACCGAACCCGCCGCTCCCTCCGGCCCAGGCTGGCCATCCGCGCCGGCCTTGCCGTTCTTGCCGCCGTCAGCGCGGTACACCAGGCAGCCCTTGGATTTGCCGCCCTTGCCTGCTTTACCACCGAGACCCGCCGGGCCGCCGGCACCGCCAGCCACGTTGACCTTGATCAGCTCGACCGGGAAATCCCGTGGTACGGCGAGGCGCACCAGCGCACCCGGCGCGCCCGGCTGGCCATCGCTGCCGTCACTGCCATCGGCACCGTGGCCGGCCGAGCCATAGGTGCAGCCCGGATCTTCACCGTTGCCGCCGTCGAGGCCGACGAAACCTGGCGCGCCCCTGCCGCCACGGGCATCGACCGTCAGTTGCGGCGCGCTCAGGGCCTGGAATTGCAGATTCAGATTGCGCCCGGCCCGGGCCGCTTTTTCATAAGTGCCGGGGGCGCCGCGCGCGGTGATCTGGCTGCCCTCGCTCAACTCAGCGCGCTTGACCTTCACTTCCAGCGCCTGTTCAGCCGGAACGATGGCGATGCGCGCTTCGTGGCCCAAGCGCAATTCATCGATGTTCAATTCGGTCACATTGGACGGGATCAGCAAGGTGCCGTAATCGGCGACTTCCAGTTTCTCCAGTTGCAGCGTGCTGGTGGTGTTGGGCAAGCGCATCAAAGAATTGCTTTGCACGTTGACGACCTGGGCGCAGGCCAGTGGACTGATGAATGCAGCGAGCAGGCAGAGTTTACGCATGGGAAGAAGCCTCCGGAGCGGCCGGGGCCGGGATGGTTTGCAGGTGGAAAACGCCGAACAACAGGATGCGGCCACGATCACGCCAAGGGTGCGGACGGCCCTTTAGGCTGCGGTTGCACAGCAGCACTTCGAGTATATGAATCAGCAACAACAGAGCGCCGGCCAGATTGACCAGCAGATGCAGCGGATGAACAAACGGCAACAGTTGATTGGCCAGCACCACGCAGCAGAACAGCAGGGTCAGCAAACGCCCCAGCCCCCAGAACACCTTCATACGCTCCCCCGTGTTGCGAATTATTCTTTGCACGCACAGTACCGGCTTCTGCGGGGGATAAGCCAGAGGGAAAAATGAAATTTCTACAAACGCCGGTTAAATGGCTCCCGGGCCGATGATTTCGACCCGGCAGCTCTAGCCGGCGGACTACAGACCTTTCCTAACGATTGATATGCAGCTCGACCCGGCGATTTTCCGCGCGACCTTCATCGGTGGCGTTATCGGCGACCGGCTCACTTTCGCCTCGGCCCTCGCTGGTGAGCTTGTTCGGCGCCAGGCCCTGACTCAGCAGGTACGCCGCGACACTGCTCGCGCGCCGCTCGGACAATGCCTGGTTATAGGCGTCAGAGCCCTTGCTGTCGGTATGGCCGATGACCTTGATGCTGACCACATCGGCATTACGCAGCTTGTCCATCAGGGTGTCGAGCTGCGCTTTGGCCGCCGGGGTCAGATCGGATTTGTCGAAATCGAACAGCACGTTGCCGGCATCGCTCAACGTGATCACTTCACTCTGCGGCGCCGGTTCGACCGGTTTTACTGCCACTGGATACTGCGGCAACGGGCAACCACGGTGATCGACTTCGGTATTTTCCGGCGTGTCCGGGCAGCGGTCGCGACGGTCAAACACACCGTCGCTGTCCTCGTCGCCATCCTGGGCGTAACAGATCAGCCCACCGGTAAGAATGCCCAATGCCGCGCCACCACCGGCCCAGCCGGCGCTTTCAATGGCGCCAAGACCGCCGCCGACCAGGCCGCCAAGCAGGCTGCAGATCGGCCACGTACGTTGATTGAGGGGGGCGGTGCCATCGCTGTGAGTGGCACAACCGGTGAGCAAGCTGCCTAGCAGCAGCACCGGCAAGACGGACCTTGAGAAAACACGCATTTGTGAACGCTCCTGTGTACCGGCCCATACCGGTTACACAGGAGTAAAGACCCGCATCCGCGACTGCACAAGCCGCGGATGCGAGAGGGGCTAGCGGACGATTTTGATTTCGGTGCGACGGTTCTGCGCGCGACCATCGGCCGACTTGTTGTCGGCAACAGGCTGGCTTTCACCAAGGCCCGACACCGAAACGAAGCTGGCACGCGGTACACCCTGCTGAATCAGGTATTCCACCACCGAGTGCGCACGACGATCCGACAGTTTCTTGTTGTAGGCATCGCTGCCGACACTGTCGGTGTGACCGGTCACGGTCAGTTGCGCGGTAGAGGATTCCTGCTTCAGGCGATCGGCGACCTTGTCCAGCACTTGCTTGTCAGGGCCGGTCAGCGTGGCTTTGTCGAACTCGAAATGCACATCACGAATGACGATGGTTTCTTCCTTGACCACAACCGCTTCTTCGACCACTGGCGCAGGCGTCGGTGGCGGGCAACCGTCAGCATCGACCTGCACGCCTTTAGGTGTGCCCGGGCACTTGTCGCGACTGTCCGGCACGCCATCGCCGTCTTCATCGCCGTCACCATGCACCCAGCAATAGGCCGCTGCCGTACCACCGACAAGCAGTGCACCGTAACCGGCCCACGAAGCGCTTTCCGTCGCGCCGAGACCGGCACCGACCACACCACCGACCGCCGCACAGGTCGGCCAGTCGGTCTTCTGCAAACCTGCACAACCAGTCAACACACTGGTTAGCAGAACCAAGGGTAATGCTGTCCGAACTATGCTCATCTAGTTTTCTCCTGAGGGATCGGCTTAAAACCGATTCAGGGAGTAAAGACCGGAGTTTTAATCTCCGCCAGCAATAGGCCACCGCTGTTTGCGACCGTGTTCACAGGGGTTCGCCTCTTTCGGCGAAAACCGCCGCCACCGGGCGCTTTGCCGACGCGGTCTGGCAGGCTAGTCTTGGCGGTCTGACTGAGGAGCTTCGATGAACGTCGCCATTTCTTCGCGCACGCCGCAACAGGCGCTGGCCGCTTTGCTGGATCGCTACGCCCCGGCTCGATTGCTGTTGATCGGCGCCAGCGAGTTTCCCGCCTTGAGCGCTTTCAAGGACGCGCATCCAGATACCGTGGTCGCCCATGCCGCACCCGGCGGTCTGCCGGCTGAGCTGGCCGCGCAACGCTTCGATCTGGCGCTGGTGGTCGATTGCCTGGAACATTTGCCCAAGCGCGATGGCCTGAATCTGTTGGGCGGCATCCGCAATCTCAACGCCAGTCGCATCGCGGTGCTGGCGGATCTGGCGGCCAGTGGCTGGCAGGAAACCGACTTCTACTCATTGGCCCTGCAGGCCAGCGAGCGTTTCCAGCGCGACGAGCAGGTGCTGACCCTGTTCACCTACGATCTGCTTGACTACAAACAAGTCCCCGACTGGCTCAATTCACGCTTCTGGGCCAATCCGGAAAACTTCGGGAAATACTGGTGGTAATGCAATGAGTACAGCCATTTGCCCTTGCGGCAGCGGCAATCTGCTGGATGCCTGCTGCGGCCCTTATCACGACGGCCACCCGGCGCCGTGTGCCGAAGCCTTGATGCGCTCGCGCTACAGCGCTTACGTGCTGGGGCTGGTCGATTATCTGGTGGCGACCACCCTGCCCGCGCAGCAGGCGGGCTTGAACCGACAATCGATCAGCGACTGGAGTGCACAAAGCACCTGGCTCGGCCTCGAGGTTGAAAGCTCGGAAGTCTTTGGCGGCCAGCCGGAACACGCCTTCGTCACCTTTACCGCACGCTGGCACGACAGCCAGGGCGAGCACAGCCATCGCGAGCGCTCCTCATTTGTCCAGAACGGCGGGTGCTGGTACTTCATCGATCCGACGGTGCAGATGAAGCTGGGGCGCAATGACGGCTGCCCTTGCGGCAGCGGGCAGAAGTTCAAGAAGTGTTGTTCGGGTTATTTCGGCGCTTGAGCTGAAGATCAAAAGATCGCAGCCTTCGGCCGCTCCTACAAAGAATTTGCGTTCATTCTGTAGGAGCTGCCGAAGGCTGCGATCTTTTTAGGTCTAGACTGGCACCAAAGGGAGTAACACCATGCTCGGTCATCGACGCACATTACATTTTCTGCTGTTGATGCTGACCCTCAACCTCGGCGGCTGCGCCTCTTGGTTCAGCGATGACAGCGTCGAGCCCGCCGTGCATCTGGTGAAAGTCGAGGTGGTGCGGGCCAAGTTGCTCGAACAGAAATTCATCCTGCACTTTCGCGTCGACAATCCCAACGACAGCGACCTGACCGTGCGCGGCCTCGAATACCGGATTCATCTGGCCGACATGCTGCTCACCGAGGGCGAGCACGAGCACTGGTTTACCGTCGGCCCCAAGCGCAGCGCTTACTTCAAAGTGCCGATCCGAACCAACCTGTGGCCGAAGGTCAAACAGGTGGTGAAACTGCTGAAAAATCCGAACCAGCAGATTCCCTATCGATTGCAGGGGGAAATGGAAACCGGTTTATTCATCGCCCACTACGTGCACCTTGAGCGCAATGGCGTGATAATCCCCGCCGATCTAACTCCGGAGTGACCTCGATGACCCAGCAACCCCATGTCCATGGCCCTGACTGCAACCACGATCATGACCACCATCACGATCACGACCATGGCCATGTCCACGGCCCGAACTGCGGCCACGCCCACCAGGAACCGGTGCGCAACGCCCTGAAAGACGTCGGCCGCAACGATCCTTGCCCATGCGGCAACGGCAAGAAATTCAAGAAGTGCCACGGCGCTTGATGTCACTGGCGAAGGTCTTCTTCGCCTGACCTGCCGCCTTCGCGAGCAAGCTCGCTCCCACAGTGACCGCGTACCGATCTCCTGTAGGAGTGAGCCTGCTCGCGATGGGGCCGGCACCTCCAACATTGTTGGCGCCTGACACACCGCTTTCGCGAGCAGGCTCGCTCCCACAGGGATCGCGTTTCATCTGAAGAAATATGGTCACTGTGGGAGCGAGCCTGCTCGCGAAGGCGGCGGCGCCTCCACTACAAAACTTCAGCCTGCCGCCAAAACCTGCACACTACTGACCACCGTCGCATACTCCCCATGCAGATTGCCCAGCGACATCCCGTGCACCTCTTCAGCGGTACGCGGTGTGCCGAAATAATCGGCCTTGTCGAAGGTGAAGCACGCATCCTCAGCCACAAACGTATCGAACGCCAAATTGCCTGCGGTGCGCGCCGTCGACTCAACTGAGTTGTTGGTCGCCACACCGACGATGATCAGTTGCCTGATCCCTGCCTCACGCAACCGCCCTTCCAGCCCGGTCGCGCAAAACGCATCCGGAACGTCTTTCTGGATCAGCCATTCACCGTCCTGAGGGACAAATCGCTCTTGAAACTCCACCCCGGACTGCTCCGGCCAGAACACCGAATCAGGCGAGCGCGACAAATGTTGCACGTGGATCACCGGCCGCCTGCTCCGCCGCCACAGCGCCAGCAGCTCAAGCATTCTTTCCTCGGCCTGAGGATTATTCCGCCGCCCCAGACGCGGGTGCAAAATGCCTTTCTGCTGGTCGATGATGATCAGCGCAGCGTTGCTCTGAAGCTCCATAGCGATCTTTCTCCTGACAGGGCTCGGGACTCGTTCCGTAGTTCAACATCAGCGCTTTCCCACAAGCAACTGTCACGCCTCTGACCGATCAGCCGACAACTGCATAAATAACCGCTCGCCCCGCTTGCGCGGCCCTCGCGCCGTCACTAACGTAGCGGCTTTATTGCGCCCCCAGCCTTATACCCCCGCAGGAGCTTCGCCATGGCCTCGCCAGCCCTTACACATTTTCTTCCCCGGTTCGGCGTTGCCGCAGCAGTGGCCGGTGTTCTCGGCCTGTCCGGTTGCCAGACCTGGAACGCCCAGGACAGCCTGCCGCCGACCTCCGGCGTGCAACCGCTCAAGGGCCTGGCGCAGAACGTTTCGGTGCGGCGCAATGCGATGGGCATGCCGCTGATCGAAAGCAACAGCTTTCATGACGCGCTGTTCAGTCTCGGTTACGTCCACGCCAGCGACCGCATCAACCAGATGGTCACCCTGCGCCTGTTGGCTCAGGGCCGGTTGGCGGAAATGTCCGGCGCGTCGATGCTCGATGCCGACCGCTACATGCGCGCGGTCAATCTGAAAAAGAGCGCCGGCGAGCTGTACAAGGCCTCGTCGCCACGGCTCAAGCGTTTCTTCGAAGTCTACGCACGGGGCGTCAACGCCTACCTGTTCCGCTACGCCGACAAGTTGCCGGGCGACCTCGCCGCCAGCGGTTACAAACCGGAATACTGGAAACCGGAAGATTCGGCGCTGATTTTTGCCCTGCTGAATTTCAGCCAGTCGGCCAACCTGCCGGAGGAAATCCAGTCGCTGGTGCTCGCGCAAACCGTCACCACTGACAAACTCGCCTGGCTGAGCCCGTCGGCGCCTGATGAAAACCTGCCAGTGGCTGAAGCCGACAAACTGCAAGGCCTCAAGCTCAACGGGCAGATTCCGGGGCTGACGGAATTGAGCACCGCCAGCCAGCAACTGTCGGCGCTGAACCTGCTCGCCACGCCGACTGCGAACAACTGGGCGATTGCCCCGCAACGCAGCCGCAGCGGCAAGAGCCTGCTGGCCAGCGATGCCCACGGGCCGCTGGCCGCGCCGTCGCTGTGGAGTTTCGTGCAGATCCGTGCGCCGAAATATCAGGCCGCCGGCGTCACGGTTGCCGGTCTGCCGATGGTGCTCGGTGGGTTCAACGGCAAAGTGGCGTGGAGCATGACCAGCGTGCTCGGCGATAACCAGGATCTTTTCCTCGAGAAAATCCGCCGTCAGGGCAGCAGCCTGACCTATGAGGTCAACGGCAAATGGCAGCCGCTGGGCGTGCGCAACGAAACCTACTTCGTCAAAGGCCAGCGGCCGATTCGCGAAGCCGTTTACGAAACCCGCCACGGCGCGCTGCTCAACAGTTCCCAGGCAGCGGCGCAGGGCAGCGGTTTCGGCCTCGCGTTGCAGACACCGAATTTCACTGACGACAAAACCCTGGATGCCTTCTTCGATCTGACCCGCGCGCAAAACGTCGAGCGCGCCTCGGACGCCAGCCGCGAAATCCGCGCCATCACCCTCAATCTGGTATTCGCCGACGCAAGCAATATCGGCTGGCAAGTCACCGGGCGCTTCCCCAACCGTCGCGAAGGCGAAGGCCTGCTGCCCTCGCCGGGTTGGGACGGTCGCTACGACTGGGACGGTTACGCCGACCCGATGCTGCACCCCTACGATCAGGACCCGGCACAAGGCTGGCTCGGCACCGCCAACCAGCGCGTCATCCCCGACGGCTACGGCATGCAGTTGTCGAAATCCTGGGCGGCACCGGAGCGCGGCGAACGCTTGGCGGAAATGGCTGGCAGCGGCAAGCACGACAGCCGCAGCGTGATCACCATGCAGTACGACCAGACCACCACCTTCGCCGCCAAGCTGAAAAAAGTCTTTGAAGCACCGGGCATGAAGCAACCGCTGAAACAGGCGATCGACGCCCTGCCGGAAGCCGAACGCAGCAAGGCGCGCGAAGCCTTCACCCGTTTGATGGCGTTCGACGGCAAGCTCAGCCCGACCTCGGCGGATGCCGCGATTTATGAACTGTTTCTGCAGGAAAGCATGAAGCAGATCTTCCTCGATGAACTGGGTCCTGAGTCGAGCCCGGCGTGGAAGGCTTTTGTCGCCAATGGCGATCTGTCCTACGCGGCGCAGGCCGATCATCTCTTGGGGCGTGAGGACAGTCCGTTCTGGGATGACCTGCGCACGCCGCAGAAGGAAGACAAATCCGTGATTCTCGCCCGCAGTCTCGCTGCAGCGATTACAGCGGGAGACAGCCAGTTGGGCGGCGATCATCGCGCCTGGCAGTGGGGCAAATTGCACAGCTATGCGTGGAAAAACAGCAATGGTCAGACTGTACGCGGGCCGCTGGCGGCTGGAGGCGATCACACCACGCTGAACAGCTCGGCATTTGCCTGGGGTCAGGACTTCGCCACGATGCGTGCGCCGTCGATGCGTTTCATCGTCGACTTCGGCCAGAGCGAACCGCTGATGGCGCAGAACGGCACGGGGCAGTCGGGCAATCCACTGAGTCCGAACTACCTGAACGGGATCGATGCATGGCTGAAAGGTCAGTACATCGGCCTGCCGATGCAGCCGCAGAACTTTGATCGGGTGTATGGCAAGGCCCGCTTGACCCTGACGCCCGGTAAATAGAGCGAAGATCAACAGCCCCTCACCCTAGCCCTCTCCCGAAGGGAGAGGGGACTGATTGGGGGATGCTTGGGTATTGCGCCGACCTGAAAGAGAGAGAGTGAATCCAACATTGGATCAGGCTCAAGGCTGTGCCGGGTCCATATTCAACTCGGTCGGCCCCCTCTCCCTCTGGGAGAGGGCTGGGGTGAGGGTAGCGCTTTAAAGCCGATCGAACTTCCAGCCTCACGCCCGCCTCATAGCTAACAAGCCCCCCATTCCGGTCACGACATGGATCTTGTTATTGCCCGACCTGAAGGTCTCTACTGCCCCGCCGGGGATTTCTATATCGATCCGTGGCGGCCGGTCGAGCGTTCAGTGATCACCCATGCCCATGGCGATCACGCGCGCACCGGTAATCAGCACTACCTGTCGAGCAGCGCCAGCGCCGGGATTCTGCGCGCGCGCCTGGGTCAGGACATCCAGTTGCAAACCCTCGACTACGGCCAACGCCTGACACACCACGGCGTGACCTTGAGTTTTCACCCGGCTGGGCATGTCCTCGGTTCAGCGCAAGTGCGCCTGGAATATGGCGGCGAAGTCTGGGTTGCGTCAGGAGATTACAAGGTCGAGCCGGATGGCACTTGCGCCCCATTCGAACCGGTGCGCTGCCACACGTTCATCACCGAATCGACCTTCGGCCTGCCGATCTATCGCTGGCAGCCGCAGGCGCAGATCTTCGCCGAGATCAATCAGTGGTGGGCGGCCAATATTGCCGCCGGTAAGGCCAGCGTGTTGTTCTGCTATTCCTTCGGCAAGGCGCAGCGGATTCTCCATGGCATTGACGAAACCCTCGGGCCGATCCTCAGCCATGGCGCGGTCGAACCGCTGAACCGCGTCTACCGCGATGCCGGCGTGTACCTGCCGCCGACGATCTACGCGGGCGACGTGAAAAAAAGCGATCCGATCATGCGCCAAGCGCTGGTCATTGCGCCGCCGTCAGCGGGCGGCAGTACCTGGATGCGGCGTTTCGGCGAGTTCAGCGATGCCTTCGCCAGCGGCTGGATGCGCCTGCGCGGAACCCGACGGCGGCGCGGTGTCGATCGCGGTTTCGTCCTCTCCGATCACGCCGATTGGCCCGGCCTGCTCTGGGCGATCAACCAGACCGGCGCGGAACGGGTGATGGTCACCCACGGCTCGATCGGCGTGCTCGTGCGCCATCTGCGCGAACAGGGCCTCGATGCACAAGGCTTCACCACCGAATACGGCGATGACGAAGACGACAACATCGCCAGCGAACCCACCGTTGCCGAGACATCCCCATGAAAGCCTTCGCCGAGTTATATGCCGAACTCGACGCCACCACGTCGAGCAACGCCAAGCTGGCGGCAATGCAGGCGTATTTCGCGCAGGCCGCGCCAGAAGACGCCGCATGGGCGGTGTATTTCCTCTCTGGTGGTCGACCTCGGCAACTGGTACCGGTGCGCATCCTCCGAGAGCTGGCGGTGGAAGTTTCAGGGTTGGAGCCGTGGCTGTTCGAAGAAAGCTATCAGGCCGTCGGCGATCTGGCCGAGACCATTTCTCTGGTGCTGCCGGAAAATCCCCACAGCTCCGAGGCCGGTCTCGCCGAATGGATCGAAGACAGGCTGCTGCCACTGCGCGGCGAAACGCCGGAGTATCTGGCGCGGCAGCTGCCAATGTTGTGGGCACAACTGGACCGGCCGAGCCTGATGCTGTGCATCAAGCTGATCACCGGCAGTTTCCGCGTTGGCGTGTCGAAGTTGCTGGTCACCCGCGCCCTGGCGTCGATGGCCGGGCTCGACAGCAAACGCGTGGCTCAGCGTCTGGTCGGTTACACCGATCTGTCGAACCGACCGAACGCCGCCAGTTATCTGAAACTGATCGCCCCGGAATCAGCCGACGAACATGCCCAGCGCGGCGGCCAGCCCTACCCGTTCTTTCTTGCCCACGCCTTGTCGCAACCGGTCGAGGAATTCGACGCCCTGCTCGGCCCGGCCAGCGACTGGCAGGTGGAATGGAAGTGGGACGGTATCCGCGCGCAAGTGGTCAAGCGCGACGGCAAGCTGTGGGTGTGGTCGCGCGGCGAGGAACTGGTGACCGAGCGCTTCCCCGAGTTCGATGTGCTGGTCCACGGCTTGCCCGACGGCACGGTGATCGACGGCGAAATCGTCGTTTGGAAGAGTACCCATCCGACGACTGAAGATGCCTTCGATCCGCAATCCGATGAGCCGCCGGCCGTGCAACCGTTCGCCCTGCTGCAACAACGCATCGGTCGCAAGACGCTCGACAAGAAGATTCTCGAAGAAGTGCCGGTGGTGCTGCTGGCCTACGACCTGCTGGAATGGCAGGGCGAAGACTGGCGCAACCAGCCGCAGGTCAAGCGCCGTGCGCAACTCGAAGAGGTGATCGCGCGCTGCAACAGCCCCGTACTGCTACCCTCCCCTGTATTGACCGGCGAAGACTGGCTCGACCTCGGCCGCCAGCGCGAAGCGTCACGCAAACTCGGCGTCGAGGGCATGATGCTCAAGGCCCGCGATTCGCTGTATGGCGTCGGCCGGACCAAAGACATGGGCGTGTGGTGGAAGTGGAAGGTCGACCCGTTCAGCGTCGACGCGGTACTGATTTATGCCCAGCGTGGACACGGCCGCCGTGCCAGTCTGTACAGCGATTACACCTTCGCCGTGTGGGACGGCCCGCCGGAATCCAGCCAGCGCTCGCTGGTGCCGTTTGCCAAGGCGTATTCGGGGCTGACCGATGAAGAGATGCGTCAGGTCGACAGCATCGTGCGCAAGACCACCGTGGAGAAATTCGGCCCGGTCAGCAGCGTGAAACCGAGCCTGGTGTTCGAACTCGGCTTCGAGGGCATCGCCCTGTCGCGCCGACACAAGAGCGGCATCGCCGTGCGCTTCCCGCGCATGCTGCGCTGGCGCAAGGACAAGAACGTCGAAGAAGCCGACAGCCTCGCGACTCTGCAAGACTTGTTGGCCTGATTCATTCTCGACACATCGCAGAATCCTGTGGCGAGGGGATTTATCCCCGCTGGGCTGCGCAGCGGCCCCCAGCAATTTCCCCCTGAAAATCGTGAACTCAGGTTTTTGCGCCTGCTGCGCAGCCGATCGGGGATAAAGCCCCTCGCCACAGTTTCAACTGCTCTGAGCCACGCGCTTGAACCGAAACAGTGCATGCAAACAGCAATGCCCGTTTCCGGGCATTCAACTACCCTTGCCTCTCTCCACTCGACCTTTTAAAACACCTGTTCGGCACTCTGGTTCGGAAATTGCTACTTTCTATAGGTCGTAAGCGTTGCAGTAACAATAATTCTGCGCCACAAGCGCTCATATTGGTTCTTAGGGATTGAATAATGAAAAAAGCATTGCTGACCCTTTCTGCACTGGCGTTGTGCATGGCCGCCGGCTCCGCGCTGGCCAAGGAATACAAAGAGCTGCGCTTTGGCGTTGACCCTTCGTACGCACCGTTCGAGTCGAAAGCGGCCGATGGCAGCCTGGTCGGGTTCGATATCGATCTGGGCAACGCGATCTGCGCCGAACTGAAGGTCAAGTGCAAATGGGTCGAAAGCGATTTCGACGGCATGATTCCGGGCCTCAAGGCCAACAAGTTCGACGGTGTGATCTCCTCGATGACCGTGACCCCGGCGCGCGAGAAGGTCATCGACTTCTCCAGCGAACTGTTTTCCGGCCCGACCGCTTATGTGTTCAAGAAAGGCTCCGGCATCACCGCCGATGTCGCTTCGCTCAAGGGCAAAACCGTTGGCTATGAGCAAGGCACCATTCAGGAAGCCTATGCCAAAGCCGTGCTGGACAAGGCCGGTGTGAAAACCCACGCCTATCAGAACCAGGATCAGGTGTACTCCGACCTGACCTCCGGCCGTCTCGACGCCGGTATCCAGGACATGCTGCAAGCCGAACTGGGCTTTTTGAAGTCGCCAAAAGGCGCCGATTATGAAATCAGCCAGCCGGTCGACAGCGAATTGCTGCCGTCGAAAACCGCTATCGGTATCAAGAAAGGTAACACTGAGCTGAAAGCACTTTTGGATAAAGGTATCAAAGCGTTACACGACGACGGCAAATACGCCGAGATCCAAAAGAAACACTTTGGCGACCTGAATCTGTACAGCGGCAAATAATGCCCCGGCGCCCATCCTCGATGGGCGCCTTTTCCATCCGCTCAGGTTGCTGATTTATGTTTGAAACCCTCCTGCAAAATCTGGGGCTGGCCTCGTTCAGTCTGCAGGGCTTCGGCCCGTTGCTGCTGCAAGGCACCTGGATGACCATCAAATTATCGGCGATGTCGCTGCTGGTGGCCGTGTTGCTCGGCCTGCTCGGCGCCAGTGCCAAACTGTCGAAAGTAAAACTGGTGCGCCTGCCCGCGCAGCTCTACACCACGCTGATTCGCGGCGTGCCGGATCTGGTGCTGATGCTGTTGATCTTCTACAGCCTGCAAACCTGGCTGACGTCACTGACCGACTACATGGAATGGGAATACATCGAAATCGACCCGTTCAGCGCCGGCGTGCTGACGCTGGGCTTCATTTATGGCGCGTATTTCACCGAGACCTTCCGTGGCGCGATCCTCGCGGTGCCGCGTGGTCAGGTCGAAGCCGCCACCGCGTATGGCCTCAAACGTGGCCAGCGTTTTCGCTTCGTGGTGTTTCCGCAAATGATGCGTTTTGCCCTCCCAGGCATCGGCAACAACTGGATGGTCATGCTCAAGGCCACCGCACTGGTGTCGATCATCGGTCTGGCCGATCTGGTCAAGGCTGCCCAGGACGCCGGTAAAAGCACCTATCAACTGTTCTACTTTCTGGTCCTTGCCGCTTTGATCTATCTGCTGATCACCAGTGCTTCGAACTTCATCCTGCGCTGGCTCGAACGCCGCTACGCCGCCGGTGCCCGGGAGGCCGTACGATGATCGAACTTCTCCAGGAATATTGGCGCGCCTTCCTTTATACCGACGGCCAGAACATCACCGGGCTGGCGATGACGATGTGGCTGCTGACCGCCTCGATCTGCATCGGCTTCGTCGTCTCGATCCCATTGTCGATTGCCCGCGTCTCGCCGCACTTCTACGTTCGCTGGCCGGTGCAGTTCTACACCTACCTGTTCCGTGGCACGCCGCTGTATATCCAGTTGCTGATCTGCTACACCGGCATCTACAGCCTCGCCGCCGTGCGCGAACAGCCGATCCTCGACAGTTTCTTTCGCGACGCGATGAACTGCACGATCCTCGCTTTCGCGCTCAATACCTGCGCGTACACCACGGAGATTTTCGCCGGGGCGATTCGCAGCATGAACCACGGTGAAGTCGAAGCGGCCAAGGCTTATGGCCTGACCGGCTGGAAGCTGTACGCCTACGTGATCATGCCGTCGGCCTTACGCCGTTCGTTGCCTTACTACAGCAACGAAGTGATCCTGATGCTGCACTCGACGACCGTGGCGTTCACCGCGACCATTCCCGATATTCTGAAAGTCGCGCGGGATGCCAACTCGGCGACCTTCCTGACCTTCCAGTCATTCGGCATCGCCGCGCTGATCTACCTGACCATTACATTTGCGCTGGTCGGTCTGTTCCGCCTTGCCGAACGCCGCTGGCTGGCCTTCCTCGGGCCGACTCACTAGCACCGGTTTGAAAATAAAGAGATAACAATGCGCCACCAGATTCATGACTTGCTGGCCCCGCTGCCGGGGACCGCACGGCAGATTCACAGTTTCCACTTCGGCCCACAGCAGGCCAAGGGCAAGGTGTACATTCAGGCCTCGCTGCATGCCGACGAACTGCCGGGCATGCTGGTCGCCTGGCACCTCAAGCAGCGTCTGGCCGAGCTGGAAGCTGCCGGCCGCCTGCGCAGCGAAATCGTCCTCGTGCCGGTGGCCAACCCGGTCGGCCTCGAACAAGTGCTGATGGACGTGCCGCTGGGCCGTTACGACCTGGAGAGCGGGCAGAACTTCAATCGCTGGTTCGTCGACCTCAGCGAAGAAATCGGCAACGCCATCGAAGGCCAGTTGGACGACGATGCGCAGCACAACCTCGAACTGATCCGCGCCAGCCTGCGCAACGCCCTCGACCGTCAGAAGCCGACCACACAACTGCAATCCCAGCGTCTGACCCTGCAACGCCTGGCCTGCGATGCCGACATGGTGCTGGACTTGCACTGCGACTTCGAATCGGTGGTGCACCTGTACACCACGCCCGAAGCCTGGCCACAGGTCGAGCCCTTGGCGCGCTATATCGAAGCGCAGGCCAGCCTGCTTGCTACCGATTCCGGCGGGCAATCGTTCGACGAGTGCTTCACCCTGCTCTGGTGGCAACTGCGCGAGCGCTTCGGTGAGCAGTTCGAGATTCCGCTGGGCAGCTTCTCGGTGACCGTCGAATTGCGCGGCCAGGGTGACGTCAATCACCCACTGGCCAGCCGCGATTGTCAGGCGCTGATCGATTATCTGATCCAGTTCGACGCCATCGTCGGCGAGACCAAGCCGCAACCGCCACTGCCGTACCCGGCCACGCCGCTGGCCGGGGTCGAACCGGTGACCACGCCAGTCGGCGGCCTGCTGGTGTACTGCGCGACACCCGGCCAATACCTGGAAGCTGGCCAGCAGATCGCCGAAATCATCGACCCGGTCCACGACAAGGTCACCCCCATTCATTGCACCGCCGCCGGCCTGCTGTATGCGCGCTCGCTGCGGCGCATGGCCACTGCCGGCATGGTCATCGCCCACGTCGCGGGCGCCCAGGCCTATCGCAGCGGCTACCTACTTTCGCCTTGAGGATGCTCGTCCATGTACAAACTGACCGTTGAAGGCCTGCACAAAAGCTATGGCGATCATCAGGTGCTCAAAGGCGTTTCGCTCAAGGCCAAAACCGGCGACGTGATCAGCCTGATCGGCGCCAGCGGCTCGGGCAAAAGCACCTTTTTGCGCTGCATCAATTTCCTTGAACAACCCAATGACGGCGCCATGAGCCTTGATGGCCAATCGATCCGCATGGTCACCGACCGCCACGGCATGCACGTCGCCGACGCCGATGAACTGCAACGCCTGCGCACGCGGTTGGCGATGGTGTTCCAGCATTTCAACCTGTGGAGCCACATGACCGTGCTGGAAAACATCACCATGGCCCCGCGCCGGGTGCTCGGTTGCAGCAAACAGGAAGCCGAGGATCGCGCCCGACGTTATCTGGACAAAGTCGGCTTGCCGGCGCGGGTCGCCGATCAATACCCGGCGTTTCTGTCCGGCGGTCAGCAACAGCGCGTGGCGATCGCCCGGGCACTGGCGATGGAACCGGAAGTGATGCTGTTCGACGAACCGACCTCGGCACTCGACCCGGAACTGGTCGGCGAAGTGCTGAAAGTGATTCAGGGTCTGGCCGAGGAAGGTCGGACGATGATCATGGTTACCCATGAAATGAGTTTTGCGCGCAAGGTGTCGAATCAGGTGCTGTTTCTGCATCAGGGCTTGGTGGAAGAAGAAGGCGCGCCGGAAGAGGTGCTGGGCAATCCCAAGAGTGAACGGCTGAAGCAGTTCCTCAGCGGCAATCTCAAATAACGCCGTACACAATTCCCCTGTAGGAGCTGCCGAAGGCTGCGATCTTTTGACTCTGCCTCAAAGATCAAAAGATCGCAGCCTCGTTTCACTCGTCAGCTCCTACAAGGGAATCGCGTTGTTTTAAACCTTTGGTCTGTTGCTGTGGTCTCTGAAACAACACCTCCAGAGCGCACGCAGCCGGCATGGCGAAATCCCCCGACTTTGCAAAAACCTGGTTCAGCGCCCGCGACTGGAAGCCGTTCGCCTTTCAGAAACAGGTGTGGGCGGCGGTGAAAAACGGTGAGTCCGGATTGCTCCACGCCAGCACCGGCGCCGGCAAAACCTATGCGGTGTGGTTTGCTGCGCTCAACCGCTTCGCCCGTCTGCAACCGCCCGTGGCCATACCGCGCAAACGCAAACCGCCGGCCGAGCCGTTGACGGTGCTGTGGATCACGCCGATGCGCGCCCTCGCCGCCGATACCGCCCGCGCGCTGCAAAGCCCGGTAGATGATTTACAGATTCCGTGGAGCATCGGCCTACGCACCGGCGACACCAGCAGCAGCGAACGCGCCCGCCAGGGCCGACGCCTGCCGACGACGCTGATCACCACCCCGGAAAGCCTGACTCTGCTACTCGCCCGCGCCGATGCGCGCACGGCGTTGTCGAGCCTGCGCATGATCGTCGTCGATGAATGGCACGAGTTGCTCGGCAACAAGCGTGGCGTGCAATTGCAACTGGCCCTCGCCCGCCTGCGTCATTGGCAGCCGGAACTGATCGTTTGGGGCGTGTCCGCCACCCTCGGTAATCAATCCCACGCCGAGCAAGTGCTGATCCCACAGGGCGGCGGCGTCAGTGTTCAGGGCAAAAGCGAAAAAACCCTGCAAGTCGACACCCTGCTGCCACCGGCCATCGAGCGTTTCCCCTGGGCCGGCCACATCGGTCTGAAGATGCTGCCGCAAGTGGTGGCCGAACTCGACGCCTGCGCCAGCAGCCTGGTGTTCACCAACACCCGCGCACAATCGGAGATCTGGTATCAGGCGCTGCTGGAAGCGCGGCCGGACTGGGCCGGGTTGATCGCGCTGCACCACAGCTCACTGTCCCGCGATACCCGCGATTGGGTCGAGCAGGCGTTGAAGAATGGCCAGTTGAAAGCAGTGGTGTGCACCTCGAGCCTGGACTTGGGTGTGGATTTCCTCCCGGTTGAGCGCGTATTGCAAATCGGCTCGGCGAAAGGCGTCGCGCGACTGATGCAACGTGCCGGGCGTTCCGGCCACGCGCCGGGGCGCACCTCGCGGGTCACTTTGGTCCCGACTCACAGCCTGGAGCTGATCGAAGCGGTTGCCGCACGCGACGCCGTCGAACAGCGGCGCATCGAGCCGCGTCTGTCACCGCACAAGCCGCTGGATGTGCTGGTCCAGCATTTGGTCAGCATGGCCCTTGGTGGTGGCTTTATTCCTGAAGACTTGTACGAAGAAGTCCGTGGTGCCTGGGCTTATCGTGACCTGACAGCGGCAGACTGGGCCTGGGCGCTGGCGTTCGTACGCCACGGCGGGATGTCTCTTACAGCGTATCCGGATTACCGCCGGGTGGAGCCGGACGAACACGGCGTCTGGCGTGTGCCGGATGCGCGTCTGGCACGGCGCCATCGCATGAGCATCGGCACCATCGTCAGCGACGCGAGCATCAACCTGAAATTCTGGAGCAAGGGCGGCGGCGGCAAACAACTGGGCAGCGTCGAGGAAGGCTTTATCGCCCGGCTGAAACCCGGCGATGGTTTCCTCTTCGCCGGCCGCCTGCTGGAGTTGGTACGGGTAGAAAACATGACCGCCTACGTCAAACGCAGCACCGCGAAAAAAGCCGCCGTGCCGCGCTGGAATGGCGGGCGCATGCCGTTATCCAACGAACTGGCCGAAGCGGTGGTGGCGCGCTTCAGTGCTGCTGCTGAAGGTGAGTTCAACGGTCCGGAGATGCAGGCGCTGCGACCGCTGCTGGAAACACAGATACGCTGGTCTGGCCTGCCCACCACGAAAAATCTGCTGGCCGAGGTGCTGAAATCCCGCGAAGGCTGGCATCTTTTCCTCTATCCGTTCGCCGGGCGTCAGGTGCATCTGGGACTGGCGAGCCTGCTGGCGTGGCGCGTCAGTCAGCGGCAACCGGTGACCTTCTCGATTGCCGTGAATGATTACGGCCTGGAACTGCTCAGCGCCACGCCGGTGGATTGGGCCGCGCATCTCGACGCTCACCTGTTCAACGCCGATGGCCTGTTGCTGGATGTGCTGGCCAGTCTCAATGCCGGTGAACTGGCGTTGCGCCGCTTCCGCGAAATCGCGCGCATCGCCGGGCTGGTCTTCGCCGGGTATCCGGGCGCACCGAAAAGCACCCGCCAGGTGCAGGCGTCGAGCGGCTTGTTTTTCCAGGTGTTCAAACAATATGACGCCGACAACCTGCTGCTGGCCCAGGCTGGGGAAGAAGTCCTACGCGAGGAACTGGATATTCGTCGTTTGGAGCAGACATTGGAGCGGATCAATCGGATGAAACTCGACGTGCATCAGGTTAAACGCCCTACACCGCTGGGCTTTCCGCTGCTGGTGGAGCGGATGCGCGAGAGCATGAGTTCGGAAAAACTGGCTGACAGGATCAGAAGAATGGTCGGTGACCTGGAAAAAACCGCTGATAACGGAAAATCGTCGTGAGTGCGTACCCGGTGCGTTTGGCCGGTGAGGAGTTGTGGTTGCTGCCGGAGAAAGCGCTGTACTGGCCAGCGCAGGAGGCGCTGCTGATCGCCGACGTGCATTTCGGTAAGGCGGCGGCCTATCGCAGCCTCGGCCAGCCGGTGCCCCATGGCACAACGGCGAGCAACATCGAGGTAATCGACGCGTTGCTGGCGCGGTTGCCGTGTCGCCAGTTGATCTTCCTCGGGGATTTTCTGCATGGGCCTGGTTCCCATGTCCCGACCACACTGAATGCGCTGGCAGAGTGGCGAGCGCGCCACGCTGACCTGCCGATGACGCTGATTCGCGGCAACCACGACAAACGCGCGGGCGACCCGCCGGCCTCGCTGAATATCCGCGTAGTGCCAGAGCCGCTGTTACTCGGGCCGTTTGCCTTGCAGCATGAGCCCGATGCGCATCCGGAACGGCACGTGCTCGCCGGCCATGTGCACCCGGTCTATCGGCTGCATGGCAAAGGTCGGCAGAGTCTGCGCCTGGCTTGTTTCAGACTCGGTGAGCGCATCAGCCTGATGCCGGCATTCGGTGCGTTTACTGGCGGCTATCAGGTCGAGCGCGACGACAGTTGCAAGGTCTTCGTGATCGGCGACAACGAAATATGGCCCGTCAGCTAGATCGCAAATCGATCAGACTGACGGGCCATATTCATGACAGTGGATCAGGCAACAGGCGCCGGAGGCGGCTCGTCCGGCAGCGTCGGTTCGCCTGGTTCGGTCGGTTGTTCGTTGGGAGTATCGGGATCGGGCTGGCCGGGTACGCCGCCGGACAGGCTCAAAGACGGATTCGCCAGTAACGACCAGGCCAGAACGCCTATCTGATTGGGCTCAAGCCTTGCCAGTTCAGCGCTGATTCGCGGGTCGATCTTCATAGGGCACTCCTCAGTGAAGGCCCGAATTTGTGTGTAACAAAAACGGGCAGTACACCCCATAGAGTGTCTGCCCGCCAAAGAATTCCCGACATCCGTCGGATGGTCGATCAGGTACGCGGCAAGGTTACGCCACGCTGGCCCTGATATTTGCCGCCACGATCCTTGTAGGAAACTTCACATTCTTCATCGGATTCGAGGAAGAGCATCTGCGCCACGCCTTCGTTGGCGTAGATTTTCGCCGGCAGATTGGTGGTGTTCGAGAACTCCAGCGTCACATGACCTTCCCACTCAGGCTCGAGCGGAGTGACGTTGACGATGATGCCGCAGCGCGCGTAGGTGCTTTTACCCAGGCAGATGGTCAGCACGTTGCGCGGAATGCGGAAGTACTCGACGGTGCTGGCCAGGGCGAAGGAGTTCGGCGGAATGATGCAGACGTCGCTGTGGATGTCGACGAAGCTGCCGGCGTCGAAGTTCTTCGGGTCGACAATGGCCGAGTTGATGTTGGTGAACACCTTGAAGTGGTTGGTGCAACGCACGTCGTAGCCGTAGCTCGACACGCCGTAGGAAATCACCCGGCTGTCGTCGCTGCCGCGCATCTGGCGCTCGACGAACGGTTCGATCATGCCGTGTTCCTGCGCCATGCGGCGAATCCACTTGTCCGATTTGATGCTCATGGCGGGTTTGTCCTGAATAGCGAGGTGGAAAAATTCTGTCCGGCATCTTACCGGGCGCGTCGCCGCGATCAAAGTGCGCAACGCAATTCTCGGCGAACACCCCGTATTTACGCGCTGTGGCGACGAACCGTCGCACCGCCGATCCCTAAAACACAGAATCCTTTGCAAGAAACATTGGCACGTTCCGGAAAAAGGGTTAAGGTGGCGTCACTGTGTTGCTTGTGTCACTGAGAATCTCTACACGATATGTTGAATTTCGATCCAACCATCTACAAGAATTTTTCCTGCTCTTTGCACTCAGTCTCGGCCAGGGTTCTTCCTGAGTCGCAGTTATCTTTGTTCAAGGAGTTACACCATGTCTAATCGCCAAACCGGTACCGTTAAGTGGTTCAACGATGAAAAAGGCTTCGGCTTCATCACTCCACAATCCGGTGACGACCTGTTCGTTCACTTCAAAGCTATCCAATCCGACGGCTTCAAAAGCCTGAAAGAAGGCCAACAGGTTTCTTTCATCGCTACCCGCGGTCAGAAAGGCATGCAAGCTGAAGAAGTACAAGTTATCTAACTTGTAGCTTCTTTAGAAAAGAGCCCCGCCCTTAAAAGCGGGGCTTTTTTGTGGGCGCCTGTTTTGTTCAGGCAAAAAAAATCGCAGCCCGAAAGGCTGCGATTTTTTGTTTGTGCTTTTACCAGGCCACGCCAAACCCTGCGGTATAACGGGTCTTGTTCAGATCCGCATCGTTGGTGCCGCTGATGATGTCGCGCTCGGCCTTTAGGTTGAGCGACGCCCAGTCGGTGACCTTGTAGCGCAGGCCCAGCTCGGCATCCAGCGCGTAATCGGCAACGCCCGACAGCGGCTTGCCGACTTCGCCATTGGTGAAGAACTCGACCTTCTTGCCGATCAGGTAGCGGTTGTAGTCCCACTTCATCGCGACGGAATAGAAGTTGTCCTTGCTGCCATCGCGGTATTCATAGTCGGTGCGGTTGAGCAACGAGCCCAGCGAGAACGCGCCGAGTTCGTCGTCCCAGAACTGGTAGCCGGGACCGGTACCGACCACGCGCTGACGCGCCAGCTCTTCGATGTGATCACGCTTGTAGTTGATGCGTCCCTGCCAGAACCACTGATCGGTGAGGAAGCGGTCGAGGGAGTATTCGGCGCGCCAGTTGTTGGTGGTGGTTTCCGCATCCTGGACTTCGCGGTTGTACTCGCCCTCGCCGGTATGCCGCCAGCGGCCATGGCGAGCAGAAGTCTTGAAGGCAACGTCGTAATCGTCGGTGTCCTTTTCGGCGCGCTGATAGTCCAGCGCCAGATCGACGTTGCCCTTCCACACCAGGTCGGTGACGATCGGCTTGGGCTTGAGTATCTGCTGAATGCTCGCCAATTCGACAGTCTTCGGCTCCTCGCCGTTAGCCAGGGTGACCTTGCCATCGTCGGCCGCGGTGAGCGACTTCGACACTTCGCCGGCATAGGCGTCCTGCTTGACCAGCAGATGCTGATCGCTGTCGAGGGTCTTGACCTCTTTCCAGTCAATCGCCACTGCGCCAGCGTATTTGGTCTGGATCAACAGCTTGCCGCCGTCGAATACCGTGATAGTGCCACTCAGCTTGTCGCCGTTTTTCAACCAGACGGTGTCGGCAAGCAGGGGCGTGGACGCGCTGAAAACAGCAAGGCACAACAGGGTTCTGGGGAACATAAGCAGATCGGGGGCTCGGAGTTGGCGAAAAGGGTCGGCATTATCCGGAGGATTTTGCCCATGACAAGGACTGACCGGACTATTTCAATTGAGTTCATTTCTCAATTGCGCCACGAGCGATTACCCTTGTCGCCATCATCACGCCAATGCTCAGGAGCCGCGTACGTGAAAGACCCGCTCGACAGCGTCGAAAATGATGCGCAAATCCGACGCACGGCACTCTACTCGACGCTCGCGCAAGTGCCTGAAGGCAAAGTCGTCAGTTATGGCCAGTTGGCCGAACTTGCCGGGCTGGGCCGCGCCGCGCGCTGGGTCGGGCGGACTTTGAGCCAGTTGCCTGGCGACACCAGGCTGCCCTGGCACCGCGTACTCGGCGCCGGCGGGCGCATCAGCCTGCCGGTCGGCAGCCCCTCCGGTGATGAACAACGCGCGCGATTGCGCATGGAAGGCATTACCGTCCAGAACAATCGTGTGGATATTCGGCGCCATGGCTGGCGTCCGGTAGAGCACAGCGGTTAGAGTGCGCGCTTTGTTTTCGCAATTTTGAGGCAGACTTCAGCCCATGCCCCGTAAAACCTGGCGCGCCGCGCTCGCCGCCTATGCCAGTCCTTCGACGCTCGTGCTGTTGTTGCTCGGTTTTGCCGCCGGCCTGCCGTACATGCTGGTGTTCTCGACGCTCTCCGTGTGGCTGCGTGAAGCGGGCGTGGCCCGTGAAACCATCGGCTATGCCAGCCTCATCGGCCTGGCGTATGCGTTCAAATGGGTCTGGTCACCGCTGCTCGACCAATGGCGCCTGCCTTTGCTGGGCAAGCTCGGCCGCCGCCGTTCGTGGCTGGTGCTTTCCCAGGCGCTGGTAATTCTCGGGCTGATCGGCATGGGTTTCTGTGATCCGCAGAAACATTTGTCCTGGCTGATCGCCATTGCCGTCGTCGTCGCCTTCGCCTCGGCCACGCAAGATATCGCAGTCGACGCTTACCGTTTGGAAATCGCCGATGACAGCCGCCAGGCCGCGCTCGCCGCCAGCTATATGTCCGGCTACCGCGTTGCCGCCCTGCTCGCCACCGCCGGCGCGCTGTTCTTCGCCGAAGGTTTCGGCTCAACTGGCTTCAACTATAAGCACGCGGCATGGACCGGCACTTATGTGCTGTTCGGCGCATTGATGGTGCCCGCGCTGCTGACCACGCTGTTCATGCGCGAACCACCGGTGCCGTTGCGCACGCAGTTGCAGGCCGGGCGCTACACGTTCATGCATCAACTGATGTCGGTATTCGTGCTGATCGTTTTGCTGGTTTCCGTGCCGGCGATGTTCACCCAGCTGTACAACACCGATTTCGCTGGCGTGCTGTTCGGTGACATGAGCCCGCTCGATTTGCTGCTCGAAGACCGCGCCTTTCTGCGCGCCATCCTCTACATATTGCTCACCGGCATGTGTCTGTCGGCCATGGGCCGGCGCGGACTGGCGCCGGTACTGACGCCGGTGAATGACTTCATCCTGCGTTATCGCTGGCAGGCGCTGTTGCTGCTGGGCCTGATCGCCACCTATCGCATGTCCGACACGGTAATGGGCGTGATGGCCAACGTGTTCTACATCGACCAGGGCTTCACCAAGGATCAGATCGCCAGTGTCAGCAAGATTTTCGGCCTGATCATGACCCTCGTCGGCGCCGGCATGGGTGGCCTGTTGATCGTGCGTTTCGGCATTCTGCCGATCCTGTTTATCGGTGGTGTGGCTTCGGCAGGAACCAACCTGCTGTTCGTCATGCTCGCCGACATGGGGCCGAACCTGCAGATGCTGGTGGTGACCATTTCCCTCGACAACTTCAGCTCGGGCCTGGCGACATCGGCGTTCGTCGCCTACTTGTCGAGCCTGACCAACCTCAAGTTCTCCGCTACGCAATACGCCCTGCTCAGCTCGATCATGTTGCTGCTGCCGCGCCTGATGGGCGGCTATTCCGGCGTGCTGGTCGAGAAGTTCGGCTATCACAGCTTCTTCCTCATCACCGCCCTGCTCGGCGTGCCGACGCTGCTACTGATCGCGCTGCACTGGTTTCAGGAGCGCCGCCGCGAAGGACAAACACCGGCGCCCGAGCCTGCACCGACGCCCGTCACCGAAGAATCGTAGGACGCTTCGCCAGTGGTGGGAGGAATCCCGCCACTCGACCTCTGTGCCGGCCACACTTCTGTACGTCAGCAAAACTCGCCGGTACACTGCTCCGTCATTTCCAGTCATAGCAACCGACAACGGCCAACCATGCGCACCAGTCAATTTTTGCTCGCCACACAGAAAGAAACGCCTTCCGACGCGGTCGTGATCAGCCACCAGCTGATGCTGCGCGCCGGCATGATCCGCAAGCTTGCCTCGGGCCTGTATACCTGGCTGCCGATGGGCCTGCGAGTCATGCGCAAGGTCGAAGCCATCGTTCGCGAAGAGATGAACGCTGCCGGTTCTCTGGAAGTGTTGATGCCGAGCACCCAACCGGCCGAGCTGTGGCAGGAATCGGGGCGCTGGGAAGAATACGGCCCTGAGCTGCTGCGCATCAAAGACCGCCACGGTCGTGATTTCTGCGCGGGCCCGACCCACGAAGAAGTGATCACAGATCTGATGCGCAACGAGTTGAGCAGCTACAAACAGCTGCCAATCAACCTGTACCAGATCCAGACCAAATTCCGTGACGAAATCCGCCCACGCTTCGGTTTGATGCGCGGCCGCGAATTCATCATGAAGGACGCTTACTCGTTCCACGCAGATCAGGCGTCGCTGCAGATCACTTATGACCGCATGCATGAAGCCTACTGCAACATCTTCACGCGCCTGGGCCTGAAATTCCGTCCGGTTGAAGCCGACAACGGTTCGATCGGTGGTGCCGGTTCCCACGAGTTCCATGTGCTGGCCGAATCCGGCGAAGACGATATCGTTTTCAGCAACGGTTCCGACTACGCGGCGAACATCGAAAAAGCCGAAGCGGTGCCACGGGAAACCTCGCGCCCTGCGCCAACCGAAGAACTGCGTCTGGTCGACACGCCGGACACCAAAACCATCGCGGCGCTGGTGGAAAAATTCAATCTGCCGATTGAAAAGACCATCAAGACCCTGATCGTCCATGCCGAAGAAGAAGGCAAGCTGATCGCGCTGGTGATTCGTGGCGACCACGAACTGAACGAAATCAAGGCTGCCAACCAGCCTGGCGTGGCCAGCCCGCTGGTCATGGCCTCTGATGCCGAACTGCGTGACGCGATTGGCGCCGGCGCCGGTTCGCTCGGCCCGCTGAACCTGCCGCTGCCGATCATCATCGACCGCTCGGTCGCGATGATGAGCGACTTCGGCATTGGTGCGAACATCGACGACAAGCACTATTTTGGCGTGAACTGGGACCGCGATCTGCCGGTTCCGACCGTTGCCGACCTGCGCAACGTCGTCGCTGGCGACCCAAGCCCGGACGGCAAAGGCACGCTGGAAATCAAGCGCGGCATCGAAGTCGGTCACATTTTCCAGCTGGGCAACAAGTACAGCAAGGCGATGAAATGTGAAGTGCTGGGTGAGAACGGCAAGCCGGTGACCCTGGAAATGGGTTGCTACGGCATCGGCGTATCGCGCGTGGTGGCTGCTGCCATCGAGCAGAACAACGACGCCAACGGCATTATCTGGAGCGACACCCTGGCGCCATTCCAGATCGCGCTGGTACCGCTGCGCTATGAAACCGAACAGGTGCGCGAAGCCACCGACAAGCTGTACGCCGACCTCACGGCTGCCGGTTTTGAAGTGCTGCTGGACGATCGCGACAAGAAAACCAGCCCGGGCATCAAGTTCGCAGACATGGAGCTGATCGGCATTCCACACCGGATCGTGGTCAGCGACCGCGGCCTTGCCGAAGGCAACCTGGAATACAAGAGTCGCACCGAAGGCGAGGCGCAAGCCTTGCCGGTGGCCGATGTTGTGTCCTTCCTTCAGGCCCGTATCCGCCGCTGAAACCAGATAGAGACGTCATGTTCAAGCGAAACACCTTAGGCCTCGGTGGCGCCGCCCTGTGCGGCGCCCTGCTGGTCAGCGGCTGCGCCAATCACATGTCGCAACGCAGCGAGCACGAAGAGCGGGTCGAGCGAAAGTTGCTCGATCACAGCCTGCAGATCGATGTCGGCGAGCCCAAGGTGCTCGAGCTGCCGCAGCGACGCGTGAAGATCAACGAGCAGAAGACTTTCGAGGTCACCGAGTTCGAGGTCACCCGTCGTTACGACCGCTACACGCCTTACCAACCCTGGCGCGAAGTCTACGAGATTCCGCTGGGCGCGGTAGCCGTGGTCGGTGGTGTCGGTGCGAACGTGGTCAACGTGTTTGCCCTCGGTAACCTGCCGGATAGCGTCACCAAGGATTGGCTGAGCTACGGTTTCGCCGGGCTCAACCCGTTCATGAACGTGCAGTCCAACGGTCGCGCGCAGCAGAACCTCGCGGGCATCGACGAAGTCCAGCGCGACAAGCGCACGGAGTATTCGAGCCTGCCGTGGAGCGAACGACCGGTGCAGGTCAGGGCCGGCAAGCAGACGTTCGACATGACCACTGATCGCAACGGCGTGCTGCGCTTGAATCTGCTCGACAGTCCGTTCGCCGAACATGACCTCAACCATGTTGGCCGCTTGCAGATCAGTGTCGAGGACGCCAAGGACGATGTGCATACCGACTCGACCCTGATGCTCAGTGGCCACCTGCGCGGCAAGCTGATCGAGGCGCACGGGCTGATTTATGACGATCTGGAAGATGATGAGGTGAGCCAGTGGGTACACCGGGTCAAACGCCTGTCGGAGCTGGGCCTGGAAGAAGAAGCCAGCGAATTGGAACAAAGCCTGATCGAACTGACCCGCAATGATCCTGAGTTGCAGACTGAGTTTCTCAAGTCTCTGGCCAAGGATGCCGGGCGCTTAGTGGCTGATCCGGGACCGAATTAAAGCTTAAAAGCTTCGCGAGCAGGCTCGCTCCCCAGAGGAATGCATTCGAACTGTGGGAGCGAGCCTGCTCGCGAAGAGGCCCTGCCAGGCGCCGCAAATTTACCGCTCAAACAACTCCATCTGCTCAAACCCGCCGCGCAAATCCTCCAGCCTCACCCCCACCCCCAACAACCGCACCGGTTTGCCACCGCGGTTGAACGCCTGGGTCAGCATCAACTGATAGCTGCCCAAGTCACGCCCTGCCCCGGCCTGTTCCAGGGTGGTCTGGGTGAAATCATGAAATTTGACTTTGACGAACGGCTTGCCCGGTCGATAACTGCTGTCGATCCGCGCCATGCGGGTTTTCAGGGTCTCGAGCAGCTCGGGCAGTTTGTCGAGGCAACTGCGCAAGTCCGGCAGATCAACGTCGTAGGTGTTTTCCACACTGATCGACTGACGCCGGCTGTCGTTGTGCACCAAACGGTCATCGATCCCACGGGCGAGATTCCACAAGCGCTCGCCGAAACTGCCGAATTCGCGCACCAGCGCCAGCCTGCCCCACTCGCGCAGGTGCTGGCAGTCGACGATGCCGAGCTTGCCGAGCTTGTCGGCGGTGACCTTGCCGACGCCGTGCAGCTTGCTCACCGGAAGACTGCTGACGAAATCCTCGACCTGATCCGGGGTGATCACGAACAAACCGTTGGGTTTTTTCCAGTCGCTGGCGATCTTCGCCAGAAACTTGTTCGGCGCAACGCCAGCTGAGACGGTGATGTGCAACTGGTTGGAGACCCGGCGGCGAATGTCCTGGGCGATGCGCGTGGCGCTGCCGCCGAAATGCGCGCTGTCCGACACATCGAGGTAGGCCTCGTCCAGCGAAAGCGGCTCGATGAGATCGGTGTAGTCGGCAAAGATCGTATGAATCTCCTTCGACGCTTCGCGATAAGCCTCCATGCGCGGCTTGACGATGGTCAGGTCCGGGCACAGCTTCAATGCATGCCCGGAGGCCATGGCCGAGCGCACACCATAGGCGCGCGCTTCATAGTTGCAGGTGGCAATCACCCCGCGCCGATCCGCCGAACCACCCACCGCCAAAGGCTTGCCGGCCAGACGCGGATCATCGCGCATCTCGATGGCGGCGTAGAAACAGTCACAGTCGATGTGGATGATTTTTCGCTGGGTCATGTCGGAAAAAGACAACGTAGCAAGCCGGAGCCGCAGTATCTCATTGGCACCTGTATATAGCACCAGTGGTTGAATGTTCTTTTCCGACCGTAGGAGATTTCCGATGAATTTATTTTTTCAATCACAGATCAACGGGCAATAGAGCTGAAAGCCTTGCGCCACCTGCCCTGCGCGCCGGCCAACCGCCGCAAAAAGACGCTAAGCGCTTGAACCTCAACAGATTTATCCCGATTGACGGTTGACACACTCGCGAACCTCTGTAGAATGCCGCCACACAGACGCGGGATGGAGCAGTCTGGTAGCTCGTCGGGCTCATAACCCGAAGGTCGTCGGTTCAAATCCGGCTCCCGCAACCAAACATCAGAAAAGGCTACTCGAAAGAGTGGCCTTTTTTGTGCGCGTCTGTTTTGCAAACTGGCGCGCCGCGCAGTCGCTAGCGAAACGGCAATCCGTTACATTTCCGAAACTTACGGATTACCTGCGACCGTTTGCCGCGATTTTGCAGTTATTTGGCCCATTCCGGGATTAGCGGTTGACACCTCGTCGTTCGCCTGTAGAATGCCGCCACACAGACGCGGGATGGAGCAGTCTGGTAGCTCGTCGGGCTCATAACCCGAAGGTCGTCGGTTCAAATCCGGCTCCCGCAACCAAACATCAAAAAAGGCTACTCGAAAGAGTGGCCTTTTTTGTATCCGTTGAAAAAGTCCTTTCGCAGCAATGATCTGTCACTGTGCAGTGAACCGCTGGGGATCATCAGAACCACTGACTTGCGACTATGCTTGAGTCGCAGACAGGGTTTGTGCAATCCAGGAACTGCCCTCGCCGATGCCCGACGAGAGGCGTAGTATTTTGTGATTATTTTTTTCTACAGGGATTGGTAACTTGGCTGGATACCTCCATCCTGTCGCGCACAATCCAAGAGGTGATTGATGCGCGCCAACTCGTCTGATCCACAAGACACCGTTACAGCAGAACAACCGATCAAGCCCCAGCGATTGCGCTGGCTGGAACGGTTAAGCAAATACCGTCAGCCGATCGGTCTGGCCGTCACGTTGCTGCTGTTTGCCATTGCCCTGATTGCCTGCCGCCATCTGCTCGCCGAGCTCGATCTCTATGCGCTGCACGACTCGATTCTCGACGTGCCGAAACCGGCCCTGCTCGGTGCCATCGGCGCGACCGTGGTCGGCTTCATCATTCTGCTCGGCTATGAATGGTCGGCCAGCCGCTACGCTGGTGTGAAACTGCCGCCGCGCACCCTCGCGCTCGGCGGCTTCACTGCGTTTGCGATCGGCAACGCGATCGGCCTTTCGCTGCTTTCCGGCGGCTCGGTTCGTTATCGTTTATATGCGCGATTGGGCGTCGGTGCGTCGGAAGTTGCGCACATGACGCTATTTGCCAGCCTCTCGCTGGGCTGCGCATTGCCGCCACTGGCAGCGCTGGCCACGCTGAGCAACCTGCCCGCCGCCTCGCAAGCCCTGGGATTGTCCGAAGTCTTGCTCGGCTCCGTCGCCGCAGCCGTATTGATCCTCGGTGCAGTGCTGGCGATCGGCATCTATCGCCGTCGTCTGCCGGAACAACCCTACCCCGACAATCTGCTGGTCCGTGCCGGGCGGCGCACGTTGCGCCTGCCGGGTCGACGCCTGACCTTGCTGCAACTGGTGATCACCGCCCTCGATGTCGCGGCTGCCGCCACCGTTCTGTATTTGTTGCTGCCGGAAGCGCCGCCGTTTGCACCGTTCCTGCTGGTGTATCTGCTGGCACTGGCCGCCGGTGTACTCAGTCATGTGCCGGGCGGCGTCGGCGTATTCGAGGCGATTCTGCTCGCCGCGTTTGCCGACAAGCTCGGCGCCGCACCGCTGGCCGCTGCCCTGCTGCTGTATCGTCTGATCTACGTGGTGCTGCCGCTGCTGGTCGCTTGCGTACTGCTGCTGATCAACGAAGGCCAGCGCCTGTTTCAATCCCAGACCATGCGCGCGGCGTCCGGTCTGGCTGCGCCGGTTCTGGCGGTGCTGGTGTTTCTGTCTGGTGTGGTGTTGCTGTTTTCCGGCGCCACCCCGGAGATCGACACGCGCCTGGAGCACATCGGTTTTCTGATCCCGCATCGTCTGGTCGACGCCTCGCACTTCGGCGCCAGCCTGATCGGCGTGCTCTGCCTCTTGCTTGCCCAAGGCCTGCGCCGGCGCCTGTCGGCAGCGTGGATGCTGACCACCATTCTGCTGCTGGTCGGCGCCCTGCTTTCGCTGCTCAAAGGCTTCGACTGGGAAGAAGCCACGCTGATGACGTTGACGGCCGCGCTGCTCGGCGTGTTCCGCCGCTCCTTTTATCGCCCGAGCCGTTTGACCGAACTGCCGTTTTCGCCGCTGTATCTGGTCGCCAGCCTGTGTGTGCTGGGCGCTTCGGCCTGGTTGCTGCTGTTCGCCTATCAGGACGTGCCCTACAGCCATCAGCTCTGGTGGCAGTTCACCCTTGATGCCGACGCGCCTCGCGGGCTGCGCTCGCTGCTTGGCGCTGCTGTGTTGCTGGTGGTGGTTTCGCTGACATGGCTGCTGCGCACCGCGCGGCCTGTGATTCATTTGCCAACTCCAGACGAACTGGATCGCGCGGCAAAGATTCTCATGGCCTCGTCGCAACCCGACGGCGGCCTCGCGCTGACCGGTGACAAGGCGTTGCTGTTTCATCCCAACGACGAGGCGTTCCTGATGTACGCCCGCCGTGGCCGCAGTCTGGTGGCGCTGTACGACCCGATCGGGCCGAGCCAGCAACGTGCGGAAATGATCTGGCAGTTCCGCGACCTCTGCGACATCCATCACACCCGCCCGGTGTTCTATCAAGTGCGCGCGGAGAACCTGCCGTATTACATGGACATCGGCCTGACCGCGATCAAGCTCGGCGAAGAAGCCCGGGTCGATCTGCTGCGCTTCGATCTGGAAGCCAAGGGCAAGGAGATGAAAGACCTGCGCTACACCTGGAACCGTGGCACCCGCGATGGTCTGTCGCTGGAAATCCACGAGCCGGGTCAGGCGCCGATGGATGAGCTGAAGGTGATTTCCGATGCCTGGCTGACCGGCAAGAACGTGCGCGAGAAAGGCTTCTCCCTCGGCCGCTTCAGCGACGATTACCTCAAGCATTTCCGCATTGCGGTGATTCGCTTCGAAGGCCGCCCGGTAGCGTTCGCCAATCTGCTCGAGACCTACAGCCACGATCTGGCCAGTCTCGACCTGATGCGCGCGCACCCGGAAGCGCCGAAGCTGACCATGGAATTCATGATGGTCGGCCTGATTCAACACTATAAGAGTCACGGATACGCGCGCTTCAGCCTGGGCATGGTGCCGTTGTCGGGGCTGCAACCCCGGCGCGGCGCACCGCTGACCCAGCGCCTGGGCTCGATGGTTTTTCGCCGTGGTGAGCAGCTGTACAACTTCCAAGGCTTGCGCCGCTTCAAAGACAAGTTCCAGCCTGACTGGGAACCCCGTTATATGGCCGTGCCCGCCGGACTCGATCCGCTCGTGGCACTGGCCGACACTGCTGCCCTGATCGCGGGCGGCTTGACTGGATTGGTGAAACGCTGATGATTCAACGCTCCCTGAAGTACATCCTGGCCGGCCTGCTGGTGCTGGCCGTGATTGCCGGCGGCGGTTACTGGTACCTCAAACGCCCGGCACCGGAACCGACCGTCGAACAGCTCAAACCCGCCGATGGCGCAGCCATGACCCGGGTCATCCCCGGCAGCAAGCCGAAGGCTCAGGTGCTGGTCGCCGTCACCGACGAACAGAAGCTCTCCGAGAAACAACTGACCACCCTCAGCCGCAGCGCTTCGGCGCAGATCGTTCAGGTGATCCTGCCCAAGGACTGCCTGCTGCAAAGCCGCGCCCTGCAATCGGGCCTGCGCGAACTGAACGGCCCGGCCACCCTGGTCAGCGGCATCGGCCCAGGCGCTGTGCTGGCGTGGCGCTGGCTGGCCGAACAGAAAGACGACAAGGCCCAGGCCATCTCTGTCGATCTGGCCCTGGAAAAACCCGGCTGCACCCACCTGCTGCCGAAATCCGCCGCCCACGGCCACTGGCTGGTGGCGTGGAACGACAACCCGGACGATGCCAGCGCAGGCTTCGTGCGCGATCAGCCGAACGCCGAAACCAGCATCAGTGACTACGACATCAACCTGCCGCAAGTGCTGAACAACGAACTGCGCAAAATCCTCGTCGGCGGCGACAAGGCCAACGGCGGTCTGGCGATCCCGGTCGTGGAAGTGCCGGCCGGGCAGGCCAACGACACCGTGACCCTGTTCCTCTCCGGCGACGGCGGCTGGCGCGACCTCGACCGCGACGTGGCCGGGGAAATGGCCAAGATCGGCTACCCAGTGGTCGGCATCGACACCCTGCGCTACTACTGGCAACACAAGAGCCCGGAGCAGAGTGCACTGGACCTCACCGAACTGATGCAGCACTACCGGCAGAAATGGGGCACCAAGCGCTTCATCCTCACCGGTTATTCGTTCGGCGCTGACGTACTCCCGGCGATCTACAACCGCCTGCCAGAGAACGAACAGCAACGCGTCGACGCGATCATCCTGCTCGCCTTCGCCCGCACCGGCAGCTTCGAAATCGAAGTCGAAGGCTGGTTGGGTAACGCCGGTAAAGAAGCCGCCACCGGCCCGGAAATGGCCAAGCTGCCAGCGGCCAAGGTTGTGTGCATCTATGGTAAAGAAGAGACCGATGAAAGCGGCTGCACCGACAAGACTGCTGTGGGTGAAGCGGTGAAACTGCCCGGCGGGCACCACTTCGACGAGAACTACCCGGCGCTGGCCAAGCGTTTGGTGGAGCTGATTCAGAAGCGCCAGAGCAAGGACTCGGTGGCTGAAGAGTGATCTGAAGCGCATCCACAAAAAGCCCCCGCAACTTCACGGTTGCGGGGGCTTTTTACATCCCAGCAGCCACCAAATTCCCCTGTGGGAGCGAGCCTGCTCGCGAAAGCGGTGGGTCAGTTTACAGATTCGTCGACTGACACTACGCCTTCGCGAGCAGGCTCGCTCCCACAGGGGAATTGCGCTGGATTCAGCGGTTTTGTGGCAAGGCTCGTAAATTTCTTGACTCTTCAGGAAGCTAAAATCACCAAATGTCCACACTCCATAAAACGTGGACACCTGCTTAATTGGCATTATCGAATCGTCAACTCCACACCCATTCATCTACCGAACAAATACCCACAAAATCGCCAGCAACGTTTAGTTTCGTTTACGTCTGGTCTCGCAATATCAGATGACGCCCACAGACCTTGTAGGCAAACTCCGAAACTCGTGTTCGGGCGCTCTGCCGCTCTATTGCGCTGTTTTTTGACGGGATACTCTCCGGATGTCGCTGACCCATTCAGCGATCGGGTGTGGTAACCCGGTTAAGCAAAGTGCAACAGTGCCTCCATCACGACATCAGGCGTTCTTTTACGCCTGTAATTTACTGTCATGGCAGCTGTACGTGGGAGACCTTCGGGTCTGCCGGTTTCTTTGCTCTCCCGGTTTACCACCCTGCGTACAGCTGCCACCCATTCGTGTGGTAACGAATGCGGCAGCTCCTCGTTTTAGGGAGCAAAACAATGAGCGAAGAAATTCCGTCAACGCCTTCAGACCTTACAACAATCGGCTTCACCCCTTTCCTCTACAACTCGGATCAAGCGTTCTTCAACGTCCGCTCCGGCATCCCGATCATCAATGCCTTGTCCCAATCCTCCGACCTGCTGTCCCTCGCCAAATCCTTCGCCGAGGATGCTGCTTTCATCAAAGACACCGACCGCCACGCCTGGGCTGCGCATTACCTGACGGTGATGGGCAAAGCCTTGATTGATGATGTGATTCAGGCGCTGATCCCACGACCTGCGCGGACGAAGACTGAATCTGAAGAAGAATTACCTGATAGCCACTAACACTGCAGACCGTTGTGGGAGCGAGCCTGCTCGCGAATGCGGTGGTTCAGCCACCACATGCTTCGACTGACACTAAGCCTTCGCGAGCAGGCTCGCTCCCACAGGGAATCAGCGGTGGTTTGAGGATTGGGCACAGGCACAAAAAAGCCCCCGCCAGCCGCAAGGCTGACGGGGGCTTTTCAGTTGAGGCGCAGGCTACATCTCCACCTGCGTCCCCAACTCGATCACTCGGTTCAACGGCAGATTGAAGAACCGCAAATTGCCATTGGCATTCTTCAACATGAACGCAAACAACGCCTCACGCCAACGCGCCATCCCCTCGAGTTTCGAGGCAATCACCGTCTCGCGACTAAGGAAATAGGTCGTGCGCATCGGGCTGAAGTCCAGATCATCCAGATGACACAGCTTCAACGCCTGCGGCACGTCGGGCTCGTCGGTGAAGCCGAAGTGCAGGATCACCCGGAAGAAGCCCTCCCCGTGCGCTTCGACTTCGAAACGCCGCGATGGCGGGACGCGCGGGATGTCTTCGTAAACCACCGTCAGCAGCACCACTTGCTCGTGCAAAACCTGGTTATGCAGCAGATTGTGCAACAGCGCATGCGGCACCGCGTCGGAGCGGGCGGTGAGGAACACGGCGGTGCCCTGTACGCGATGCGGCGGTTGCACGCGGATGCTGCTGATGAAGATCGGCAGCGGCAGCGCGCCTTCGTCGAGGCGTTCGACCAGCAGTTGTTTGCCGCGCTTCCAGGTGGTCATCAGCACGAACAGGGCGATACCGGCGATCACCGGGAACGCGCCGCCCTGAACGATTTTCGGCACGTTGGCGGCGAAGTACAGACCGTCCACCAACAGGAAGCCGAGCAGCACCGGCACCGCGAGGATCGGTGGCCATTTCCACAGCAGCAGCATGACCGCCGACACCAGAATGGTGGTCATCAGCATGGTGCCGGTCACTGCCACGCCGTAGGCCGAGGCCAGTGCGCCGGAGGATTCGAAGCCGATCACCAGCAGCACCACGCCGACCATCAGCGCCCAGTTCACCGCGCCGATGTAGATCTGGCCTTGTTCGTCGCTAGAGGTGTGCTGGATGTACATGCGCGGGATGTAACCGAGCTGGATCGCCTGGCGGGTCAGGGAGAATGCACCGGAAATCACCGCTTGCGAGGCGATCACCGTGGCCAGGGTCGACAGGCCGACCAGCGGAATCAGCGCCCAGCTCGGTGCCAGCAGGTAGAACGGATTGCGCGCGGCGTCAGGGTTTTCCAGCAGCAATGCGCCCTGGCCGAAGTAGTTGAGCACCAACGCCGGCAGCACCAGCAGGAACCAGGCGCGGGCGATCGGCTTGCGGCCGAAGTGGCCCATGTCGGCGTACAGCGCTTCCGCGCCGGTCAGCGCCAGCACCACGGCGCCGAGAATTGCGACGCCCATGCCTGGGTGCACAACGAAAAAATTCACCGCCCACATCGGGTTCAGTGCGTGCAGCACTTCCGGCGTGTGACTGATGCCGTACACCCCGAGGGCGCCGAGGACTAGGAACCAGGTGACCATGATCGGCCCGAACAGAATGCCGATCCGCGCGGTACCGTGGCGCTGGATCAGAAACAGCGCGACCAGCACCACCAGCGACAGCGGCACCACCCAGTGATCGATGCCTTCAAACGCCAGGCCCAGGCCTTCGATCGCCGACAGCACCGAAATGGCCGGGGTGATCATGCTGTCGCCGTAAAACAGCGCCGCACCGATCAGCCCGCACACCACCAACAGCGTGCGCAGGCGCTTGCGACCCGCCGCTGCCCGCCGTGCCAGTGCCGTCAGGGCCATGATGCCGCCCTCGCCCTGGTTGTCGGCGCGCAGGACGAACATCATGTACTTGATCGAGACCACCCAGATCAGCGACCAGAAGATCAACGACAGAATGCCGAGCACGCCGTCGTGATTGACCGGCACACCGTAGCCGCCGGAAAACACTTCCTTGAGGGTGTACAACGGACTGGTGCCGATGTCGCCATAAACCACCCCGACCGCCGCGACCAGCATGCTCAGCGGTCTGCTCGCCGAACCCTCGGCGCCCGCCGCATGACTACTTGCCTGACCCATCCAACACTCCTGATCTCGATACTGGCTTCTTTGAAGGAAGCACTATGCTTTGTAGTGCAGCATGCGCTGTTTTACCTGTTGTTACAGACCAATGATTGACTGCACGAAATCGGTAAAGCTCAACGGCGCGAAGCATAGCGCAGCACTCGTCGTATTTCCCCGTATAAAGCTGGTCAAGTGCGTTGCCCGCCGCTAGAATTGCGCACTTTTTGATCAGAGGCGCATCTCAAGCGCCCATCCGTCAGCTGCCGCGTGTGGCCAGCGACGTCACAAAACACCGAGGTTAGACATGTCCACCACTCCTGCGCCGGCCAATCCAAAGGTTGGCTTTGTATCTCTGGGTTGCCCGAAAGCACTGGTCGACTCCGAGCGCATCCTGACCCAGCTGCGCATGGAAGGTTATGACGTGGTGTCCACCTATCAGGACGCTGACGTCGTGGTGGTCAACACCTGCGGCTTCATCGATTCGGCCAAGGCTGAATCTTTGGAAGTGATCGGCGAAGCGATCAAGGAAAACGGCAAGGTGATCGTTACCGGTTGCATGGGCGTCGAAGAAGGCAACATCCGCAACGTCCACCCGAGCGTGCTCGCTGTGACCGGTCCGCAGCAGTACGAACAAGTGGTCAACGCCGTGCACGAAGTGGTGCCGCCGCGTCAGGATCACAACCCGCTGATCGACCTGGTGCCGCCGCAAGGCATCAAGCTGACCCCACGCCACTACGCCTACCTGAAGATTTCCGAAGGCTGCAACCACAGCTGCTCGTTCTGCATCATCCCGTCGATGCGCGGCAAACTGGTCAGCCGCCCGGTGGGTGATGTGCTCGACGAGGCGCAGCGCCTGGTCAAATCCGGCGTCAAAGAGCTGCTGGTGATCTCGCAAGACACCAGCGCCTACGGCGTCGACGTGAAATACCGCACCGGCTTCTGGAACGGCGCGCCGGTGAAAACCCGCATGACCGAGCTTTGCGAAGCACTGAGCACGCTGGGCGTCTGGGTCCGCCTGCACTACGTTTATCCGTACCCGCACGTCGACGAGCTGATTCCACTGATGGCCGCCGGCAAGATCCTGCCGTACCTGGACATCCCGTTCCAGCACGCCAGCCCGAAAGTCCTGAAGTCGATGAAACGCCCGGCGTTCGAAGACAAGACCCTGGCACGCATCAAGAACTGGCGCGAAATCTGCCCGGACCTGATCATTCGTTCGACCTTCATCGTCGGCTTCCCGGGCGAAACCGAAGAAGACTTCCAGTACCTGCTCAACTGGCTGACCGAAGCCCAGCTCGACCGCGTCGGCTGCTTCCAGTACTCGCCGGTCGATGGCGCGCCAGCGAATGATCTGGATCTGGACGTGGTACCGGACGACGTCAAGCAGGATCGTTGGGAGCGCTTCATGGCGCACCAGCAGGCAATCAGCTCGGCACGCCTGCAAATGCGCATCGGTCGTGAGATCGAAGTGCTGGTGGACGAGGTTGACGAACAAGGCGCGGTTGGCCGCTGCTTCTTCGACGCCCCGGAAATCGATGGCAACGTGTTTATCGACAATGGCAGCAACCTGAAGCCGGGCGACAAGGTCTGGTGCAAGGTGACTGACGCAGACGAATATGATTTGTGGGCTGAGCAGATCTAAGCACCGCAAAATACCTGTGGGAGCGAGCCTGCTCGCGAATGCGCTGGGTCAGTCGCCGTAAATATTGCCTGACACAATGCCTTCGCGAGCAGGCTCGCTCCCACAAGTGAATAGCGCTGTATCCAGAAGCCCCGCTCTTTTCCGAGATACGGGGCTTTTTTGCGGCTATCGTTTAGCGGGGGACGGACTCCCTTGAACCGCACAAGAGGCACACGCACATGCGTCAGCATTCGGTCATCCACACACCGAAAATCAGCGATTACGAAGAACTGACCCGGGTCTGGGAGGCCTCGGTCCGTGCGACTCACCAGTTCCTGCCGGACAGCTACATCGAGCTGCTGCGCAATCTGGTGCTCACCCGCTATCTCGATGCGGTCATGCTGATCTGCACCAAGGACCGCCAGCAGCGCATCACCGGGTTTGCCGGTGTGGCGGCGGGCAAGATTGAAATGTTGTTCATCGATCCTGATCATCGTGGTCAAGGCTTGGGCAAGCAGTTGCTCCGATATGCAATCGAACGGCTCAACGCCGATGAACTCGACGTCAACGAACAAAATCCGCAAGCCTTGGGCTTTTATGAAAAGCAGGGCTTCGAGGTGATCGGCCGCTCCGAAGTCGATGGCATGGGCCAGCCGTATCCGTTGCTGCACATGCGCTTGCGGCAGTCCCAACAGCGCTCAAGCAACGGCTGACACACCATGGAACCCCTGTGGGAGCGAGCCTGCTCGCGAATGCGGTGTACCAGTCACTGCACACATAGACTGGCAGGACGCCTTCGCGAGCAGGCTCGCTCCCACATTGAATACAGCGCCTGCAAATGGAACCGGGCTTAACCGCTTCCACACAGGTACAATGCCCACCCCTTTTTTGTTACGGCCCTGTCATGACTGACCCGATTCGCCTCTCCAAACGCCTCATCGAACTGGTCGGTTGCTCCCGTCGGGAGGCCGAGCTGTTCATCGAGGGCGGCTGGGTCACCGTGGACGGCGAAGTCATCGATGAGCCGCAATTCAAGGTCGGCGAGCAAAAGGTCGAGCTCGACAAGGACGCCAAGGCCACCGCGCCGGAGCCGGTGACCATCCTGCTCAACGCCCCCGCCGGCATGGATGTCGACAGCGCCATGCAATCGCTCAGCGCCGAAACCCTCAGCGAAGAGCATCGCTACGGCAAGCGTCCGTTGCGCGGGCATTTCCTGCGCCTGACCGCCAGCGCCGACCTGCAGCCCAAGGCCAGCGGCCTGCTGGTATTCACCCAGGACTGGAAAATCCTGCGCAAGCTCACCGCCGACGCGGCGAAGATCGAGCAGGAATACATCGTCGAAGTCGAAGGTGAGATGGCTGCCCACGGCCTCAATCGTTTGCAGCACGGCCTGACGCACAAGGGCAAGGAGCTGCCGCCGGTCAAGGCCAGTTGGCAGAACGAAAACCGTCTGCGCTTCGCCATGAAAAACCCGCAGCCGGGAATCATCGCGCAGTTCTGCGAAGCGGTCGGCCTGAAGGTCATCGGCATCCGTCGCATCCGCATCGGCGGCGTGTCGATCGGCAAAGTCCCGGTCGGCCAATGGCGCTACCTGTCCGGCAAAGAGAAGTTCTAAGACTTCCACTGCCGCCCCACATTCCGGCAGCGCCCGCGAGCGCTGCCCACAACGCATCAGGAATACCGACATGGTTCATAACGACGTACTGCGCAGCGTGCGCTACATGCTCGACATCAGCGACAAGAAAGTTGTCGAAATCATCAAACTGGGCGGCATGGACGTCACGCTCGCCGATGTCATCACCTGGCTCGACAAGAAAGAAGAAGACGAAGAAGGCTTCGTGCGCTGCCCGGACGAAGTCATCGCGCACTTCCTCGACGGTCTGGTGATCTTCAAGCGCGGCAAGGACGAAAGCCGTCCGCCGCAGCCGATCGAAGTGCCGGTGACCAACAACATCATCCTGAAAAAACTGCGCGTGGCCTTCGAACTGAAAGAAGACGACATGCACGCGATCCTCAAAGCCGCCGAGTTTCCGGTATCCAAGCCTGAACTGAGCGCACTGTTCCGCAAGGTCGGCCATACCAACTATCGGCCGTGTGGCGACCAGTTGCTGCGTAACTTCCTCAAAGGGCTCACGCTTCGCATGAGAGCGTAAAGCAGCTACAAGCTGCAAGCTGCAAGTTAGCCCCTGCTTTAACTTGCCGCTTGTGGCTTGCAACTCGAAGCTGGCCGCATGGCCCCTCATTCCCTGCAAAAATAGTGGCTCCGCTTTTCGCGGCTGACGACTAGGGTGTACTGATCCCTAATCTTCAGGACTCGCCATGCATCCCTACTTCTCCCTGCAAGGCCGCACCGCTCTGGTGACTGGCGGTACTCGTGGTATCGGCAAAATGATCGCCAAGGCATTCGTCGAGGCCGGCGCCCATGTCTACGTGTGCTCGCGCGACGTCGAAGCCTGCCATCAAACCGCCGAAGAACTTGGCGCCATGGGCATTTGCCACGGCGTGGCGGCAAATCTGGCGACCGAGGAAGGCGTGCGGGAACTGGCCGCGCGCCTGGGTGAGCAGATCACTCATCTGGACATTCTGGTGAACAACGCCGGCACCACGTGGGGCGCGCCGCTGGAGAGTTATCCGGTCAAGGGCTGGGAAAAGGTCATGCAGCTCAACGTGACCTCGGTGTTCAGTTGCATCCAGCAGTTTCTGCCGTTGCTGCGCAAGGCTGGCTCGGCGGCGAATCCGGCACGGATCATCAATATCGGTTCGGTGGCGGGGATTTCTTCGTTTGGCGAGCAGGCATATGCCTACGGGCCGAGCAAGGCCGCTCTGCATCAGTTGTCGCGCATTCTGGCGCGGGAACTGGTGAGCCAGCACATCAACGTCAACGTGATTGCGCCGGGGCGGTTCCCGAGCAAGATGACCCAGCATATTGGTAATGATGAACAGGCGTTGGCTGAGGATACTGCGCTGATTCCGATGAAGCGCTGGGGGCGTGAGGAAGAGATGGCGGCGCTGGCGATCAGCCTGGCGAGTACGGCGGGGGCTTATATGACCGGGAATATCATTCCTCTTGATGGTGGATTCAGTCTGTAGATCGGCGGTGCGGCATTCGCGAGCAGGCTCGCTCCCACAGGGATTTCGTACACAACGCAGCTACATTGTGGGAGCGAGCCTGCTCGCGAAGAGGCCAGCCCTGTCACCACCAGACTTGAAGCGAGCCGGGTTATCATGCCCGCCCTACCCGCTTCGATCCCAGACCATGACTTACAGCGTCTCCCCCATCGGCTTCGTGCGCTCCTGCTTCAAGGAGAAGTTCGCCATCCCCCGCCAGCCGCAACTGGCACCGGCCGCCCGTGGCGTGCTGGAACTGGTCGCGCCGTTCGATCAGGGTGACGCCGTGCAGGGGCTGGAGCAGGTCAGTCATGTTTGGCTGTTGTTTCTGTTCCACCAAGCCCTGGAAGACAAACCGCGCCTGAAAGTGCGCCCGCCACGCCTGGGCGGTAACAAGTCGATGGGCGTGTTTGCCACCCGTGCTACACACCGACCGAATGGCATCGGCCAATCGGTGGTGAAGCTGGACAAAGTCGAAGGCAATCGCCTGTTTATTTCCGGGATCGATCTGCTCGACGGCACGCCGGTGCTGGATATCAAACCGTACGTGCCGTACGCCGACATCATCCCCGGGGCGACCAATGACATCGCCAGCGCCGCGCCGCAGCTGATCGAGGTGCGGTGGGCCGAGTCAGCCTTGAAACAGGCGTACACACACGCTCAGCGGCTCGATGAGCCATTGGTTGAGCTGATCGAGCAGTGTCTGGCGCAGGATCCGCGTCCGGCGTATCAGACACCGGCACCGGAACGTGAATATGGTGCGCAGTTCTGGGATCTCGACGTGCGCTGGCATTACCCGACGCCCGACCAGATCCGCGTGCTGGAAGTCATCCCGGCCGAGGCATAAAGCCCGCAAACGAAAAAGCCCGCGCTGCCTCCTCAGGCAACGCGGGCTTTACTGTCACACCCAATAACCAACTGTGGGAGCGAGCCTGCTCGCGAAGGCGTCGTGTCAGGCAACATCAACGTTGAAGACAGACCGCATTCGCGAGCAGGCTCGCTCCCACAGGTATCGCAGGTTATTTTTCTACGAACGCACGCTCGATCAGGTAATCACCCGGCTCGCGCATCCGCGCCGAGATCTTCAGGCCGAAGCTGTCGAGCACTTCGCTGGTCTCGTCGAGCATGCTCGGGCTGCCGCAGATCATTGCGCGGTCGTCCTGCGGGTTGATCGGTGGCAGGCCGATATCGCTGAACAGCTTGCCGCTGCGCATCAGGTCAGTGAGACGGCCCTGATTCTCGAACGGCTCGCGGGTCACGGTCGGGTAGTAGATCAACTTGTCACGCAGCGCTTCGCCGAAGAACTCGTTCTGCGGCAGGTGCTCGGTGATGAATTCGCGGTAGGCAACTTCGTTGACGTAGCGCACGCCGTGAACCAGGATCACTTTTTCGAAGCGCTCGTAGGTTTCAGGGTCCTGAATGACGCTCATGAACGGCGCCAGACCGGTACCGGTGCTCAGCAGGTACAGGTGCTTGCCCGGGTTCAGGTCATCGAGAACCAGCGTGCCGGTAGGCTTCTTCGAGATGATGATCTCGTCGCCTTCCTTCAAGTGCTGCAGCTGGGAGGTCAGCGGACCGTCCTGCACTTTGATGCTGAAGAACTCGAGATGCTCTTCCCAGTTCGGGCTGGCGATCGAGTAAGCGCGCATAAGCGGGCGGCCGTTGGGCTGTTGCAGGCCGATCATCACGAACTGACCGTTCTCGAAGCGCAGGCCCGGATCGCGGGTGCACTTGAAGCTGAACAGAGTGTCGTTCCAGTGATGAACACTGAGGACACGCTCGTGGTTCATGTTGCTCATGTACGTTTGACTCCTGGAGATTGGTCTGCGCGGCTCAATGAGGCTTAACGTGCGCAATTGCATCGCATTCTAATAGCGACGACAATATCTGTTAACTGGATTATTAAGATAAGGGTTATCGGTTATATCGATATGCGATTTACTCTCCGTCAACTGCAAGTCTTCGTCGCCGTCGCCCAGCAGGAAAGCGTATCCCGTGCTGCGGGTCTGCTCAACCTCTCGCAATCGGCGGCCAGCACTTCGATCACCGAGCTTGAGCGCCAGTCCAGCTGCCAGCTGTTCGACCGCGCCGGCAAACGCCTGAGCCTCAACGCCCTTGGCAAACAACTGTTGCCGCAAGCGGTGGCCCTGCTCGACCAGGCCAAGGAAATCGAAGACCTGCTCAATGGCAAATCCGGTTTCGGCTCTTTATCAGTGGGGGCGACGCTGACCATTGGCAACTATCTGGCCACCCTGCTGATCGGCAGCTTCATGCAGCGGCACCCCGAAAGCCAGGTCAAGCTGCACGTGCAGAACACTGCCAATATCGTGCAACAAGTCGCCCACTACGAAATTGATCTGGGTCTGATTGAAGGCGATTGCAGCCACCCGGACATCGAAGTGCAGAGTTGGGTCGAGGATGAGCTGGTGGTGTTTTGCGCGCCGCAGCATCCGTTGGCCAAACGCGGCAGTGCGACGATGGAAGAGCTGACCCATGAGGCATGGATTCTGCGCGAACAGGGTTCCGGCACGCGGCTGACCTTCGACCAGGCCATGCGTCACCATCGCAGCGCGCTGAATATTCGCCTGGAGCTGGAACACACCGAAGCGATCAAACGTGCAGTGGAATCAGGCCTGGGGATTGGCTGCATTTCGCGGCTGGCCCTGCGCGATGCGTTCCGGCGCGGCAGTCTGGTGCCGGTGGAGACGCCGGGTCTGGATCTGGCGCGGCAGTTCTACTTCATCTGGCACAAACAGAAATACCAGACCTCGGCCATGCGCGAGTTTCTCGAGCTATGCCGCGCGTTCACCGCCGGGGTGCAGCGCAGCGACGAAATCGTGTTGCCGACCATCGCTTAAAGCAGAATCACCGCCCACACCAGCGCGATCATGCTCAGCGCCACGAACTGCGCGGCGCTGCCCATGTCCTTGGCATTCTTGGACAAAGGGTGCAGCTCCAGCGAGATGCGATCAATGGCCGCTTCCACCGCCGAATTCAGCAACTCGACAATCAGCGCCAGCAAACACACGGCAATCAACACCGCCTGCTCGACACGGCTGACATTGAGGAAAAATGTCAGCGGAATCAGCACCACGTTGAGCAGCACCAATTGGCGGAACGCCGCTTCGCCGGTGAAGGCGGCGCGCAGGCCGTCGAGCGAATAGCCGGACGCGTTGAGGATGCGTTTCAGGCCGGTCTGGCCCTTGAAAGGTGACATAAGGAGAAACCAGCCAAAAAGGAGTGGGGAAGCTAGATCAACGAAAGTCAAAAAAGCGTGAAACCGCCAGCCATCACTGGCTGGGAATTGACTCAAGTTGTTGCAGCAGTAAAGCCGCCTGCGTGCGAGTGCGCACATTCAATTTGCGAAAGATCGCCGTGACGTGGGCCTTGATGGTCGCTTCCGACACGCTCAACTCATAAGCGATCTGCTTGTTCAGCAATCCCTCGCAGACCATGGTCAGCACGCGGAACTGTTGTGGCGTCAGGCTGGCCAGGCCATCGCTGGCGGCTTTCGCCTCATCCGACACACTCACTGCTTCGAACGCTTGCGGCGGCCAGAACACGTCGCCATCGAGCACCTTGCGCACCGCTTCCTGAATCACGCTCAGATCGCTGGATTTTGGAATGAAGCCACTGGCGCCGAACTCGCGGGACTTGACCATCACCGAGGCTTCTTCCTGAGCCGAGACCATCACCACCGGAATCTGCGGATACTGTCCGCGCAGCAGCACCAGCCCGGAAAAACCGTAGGCGCCGGGCATGTTCAGATCCAGCAGGACCAGATCCCAGTCAGCCTTTTCGGTCAGGCGCGCTTCCAGTTCGGCGATGCTCGCCACTTCCACCAGTCGCACGTCCGGGCCAAGGCCCAGCGTCACCGCTTGGTGCAGGGCGCTGCGAAACAGGGGGTGATCATCGGCAATCAGGATGTCGTATGTGGCCATTTTTCAAATGATCCTGTTTTTGATGGCAGACGCGGTAGATTCCGGTCTGGCCAAAGCAACTCGAGACAACGCTTGTAAGCGCTATCCACAGGGGCACGTTCAACGCCAATCAACAGCAAACACGGCGTCTCAAACCTTGGCCGCACCCTAATCGGCGCCAAGCATGCCCAGCGAAGCCTAGGTGGTCAAGCAAGATGGCCAGCGCTGTGAACAGTATGGGCCACTATCGGGCCAACTCCGGCTGCGGCTTTCGTATATAGGGCAACAGCTCGGCGTGAGCGGGCGTTGATTCATTCATGTCCATTTGCTGCTTGGCCCCGAGGTAATGCTGGCTGAACACATCGAAATAGGCGTCCAGCGCCGAGGCGGCAGCGCTGTCACCGGCCAGTTCCAGGCACAACGCCGCGACTTCGGCGGTGCACAGGTGCTCGCTGCGGGTCGAACGGCGCAAGCGATAGCGCGAGAGTTTGTCGGGCAGCAGGCTGAGAATCGGCAAACGATCGAAATACGGACTCTTGCGAAAGATCTTGCGCGCCTCGGTCCAGGTCGCATCGAGCAGAATGAACAACGGGCGCTTGCTGCTTCCGATGCTCACTGTGTTGGTCACCCGCGACGGTTCGACGTATTCACCCGGAAACACCAGATACGGCTGCCACTGCGGATCGTTGAGCAGTGCGAGCATCTGCGGGTCGGGCTCGGTGCGTGACCAGATAAACGCGTGGTTGTCGCGCACCACATCGGCAATCAGCCAACCGGTGTTGCTTGGCTTGAACACTTCCTTGCCGGTCATGATCAGGCACACGCCAGAACGGGTGTCGACGCTTGGCCGCCACGCGCACAGGCAATGACTGATGATGACCCGGCATTCGCGGCAACGCTCGGAGCGAAAGCCGCGCGCCTGAATCGGCTTGATGCCTTCGTCTTCGCGCTGATCGCGCAGGCGGGCCACGGCGTTGGGGGCATGGATCATCGCAGGCAATACCGGCAGACAGGGAAACTCGACACGAAAGACACTCGGCAGGGCAATAAAGGCCGGCAGTTTACCAGAGCGACGGCCACAAGCCTGTACCGTCCAGACCGGCTCCCCTATAATTCGCCGCCACTGAACGCACCGCCCCGTGACGGGTCGAACCACCAGTCACCGAATCAGGAGAGTTTCATGCTGCGCCTTATCGTTCCCACCGCTGCCATTCTGCTGGCGTCGTCCTTTACCGCTCAGGCTGCGTCCCTGAGTGAGCAGAATCTGAACCGAGAGCTGCGCAACGTCGCCGCCCAAAGCAGCGTCGGCACGCCACGGGCGATCAATGAAGACATTCTTGATCAAGGCTACACCGTCGAGGGCACGCAGCTGATCAACCATCTGAGCGTGCAAAAGAGCCACGCCGACAAGATGCGCGCCGATCCCAAGGCGGTGTATTTCCAGTTGGGCGCGTCGGTGTGCAACAACCCGTCGTACCGCAAGCTGATGGCCAAGGGCGCGATCATGCGTTACGACTTCACCGAAGTGAAAACCAACAAAGCGATCGGCTCGGCCAGCTACCAGGAATCCGATTGCCCGAAAGCCGCGCCAGCGAAGAAGAAGTAATCAGCGCGAAGCCTTGGCGCGCCGCTGTTCATCCTCGGCGCGCAATTCCGCTACCAACGCCTGCAGATAGCGCGAGCGACGTTCGCCGCCAGCCAATCGTCGGCAGCACTCTTCTTCGAGACTCAATTGATGCGTCTCGGCCGACTCCTGCAACATTCGATACAGCTGCGTATCGATCTCCAGAACCACTCTGACCATGCATCCTGCCTCCTTGCCACCCACGAATCCTTGAATTGCCTCGCCTTGCGCAAACGCAAGGTCGTCTTGCGACGTCTGTCTTTGAGTAAATCAGAGTGATGGCCCTTCGCGACACGTTCAGACGAGCGGCGGGGCTTTGGCGCAAATCAGCAAGCGGTTGCCAGGCAAAACGTTACAGCGCACTGTTCAAGTCAGCGCGAATGCGTGCGAGGGTCTAGATTGAGAGTATTCCCGATCATTCGTTAACGGCAGAAATGGAACTGCCGGCCCTGTGTGTTTTTGCAGTGCGACCCGGACGCTGGTTGTCCGGGCTACCCGCTCTGTACAGAAGGAGACGTTGAATGCCTTATCAGCCGAATGACCTCTTGAGCCGTCATTTTCAGGAAAGCGGCGACCTCATCAGCCAGGTCGAAGCACAACTCAACCATGTTTCCGCCAACAGCCCGAACATCCCCATCTACCGCGACATGATCCTGACCGTGCTGCGCATGGCTCAGGAAGACCACAACCGCTGGAATGCCAAGATCACCCTGCAAGCCCTGCGTGAACTGGAGCAGGCGTTCCGCGTGCTCGAACAATTCAAAGGCCGGCGCAAAGTCACCGTGTTCGGCTCGGCACGTACGCCAGTGGAACATCCGCTATACGCGATGGCCCGCGAACTCGGCGCAGCGCTGACGCGTGCGGAAATGATGGTGATCACCGGCGCCGGCGGCGGCATCATGGCCGCCGCCCACGAAGGCGCCGGCCGTGATCACAGCCTGGGCTTCAATATCACCCTGCCCTTCGAACAGCACGCCAACCCGACCGTGGATGGCACCGACAAGCTGTTGCCGTTCCACTTTTTCTTCACCCGCAAACTGTTCTTCGTCAAAGAGGCTGATGCGCTGGTGCTGTGCCCGGGCGGTTTTGGCACCCTTGATGAAGCGCTGGAAGTGCTGACGCTGATTCAGACTGGCAAAAGCCCGTTGGTGCCGGTGGTGTTGCTGGATGTTCCGGGCGGTACCTTCTGGCAGGGAGCGCTGGACTTCATCCGCAATCAGCTGGAAGAAAACCGCTATATCCTGCCGACGGATATGAAGTTGATGCGCCTGGTCTACAGCGTTGAAGAAGCGGTGGAGGAGATCAATCAGTTCTATAGCAACTTCCACTCCAGCCGCTGGCTCAAGCGGCAGTTTGTGATCCGCATGAACCACAAGCTCAGCGATCAGGCTCTGGCGCAGATGCAGGAAGAGTTCGCCGATCTGTGCCTCAGCGACCAGTTTCATCAACATGCCTACAACGGTGAAGAACACGACGATGCACAGTTCAGCCACTTGGCGCGATTGGCGTTTGCCTTCAATGGCCGTACCCATGGTCGCCTGAGAGAGTTGGTCGACTTTATCAACCTGCCGGAAAACTGGGCCGATTCAAAACCGCCCACTGCACAACGCTCACGCGAGCCTTCCAACGTAATTTGAAGGCAAAAAAAGGCCCGCTATTTACTAAAAAATAGCGGGCCTTTTTTGTTGAATCGGTTTAATCGTCCATCCCTCGACCGCTGAACAAGCGGTTGATCATCTCCATCGAGAACCCCCGATACGCCAGAAACCGGCCTTGCTTGGCCCGCTCTTTCGCATCAATCGGTAAATGTCCGGAGAACTTGCGTTGCCACGTATCCTGAAGCTGCGCCTGCCAGTTGATACCGCTTTCGCGCAGGGCGATTTCGATATCGGTACGTTGCAAACCTCGCTGGCTGAGCTCCTCGCGAATTCGCAGAGGGCCATAGCCGGAACGGGCGCGGTAGGAAACAAAACTTTCAAGGTAACGGGCTTCGGAAAGCAGCCCCTCTTCCGTTAAACGGTCGAGGGCTGTTTCAATCAGCTCCGCCTCGGCGCCGCGCTGACGCAGCTTGCGCGTCAACTCGACTCGACCATGCTCGCGACGTGCGAGCAGGTCCATGGCGGTTCGCCGCACCGCGACGAGGGTATCAAGTACAAGAGTCATTCAATGACTTCAAACGTCGACATCGGCCTCAGCCATGTTATCGACCTTGTCCCGGGAGGCCAAAGCCTTGACGTCTGCCACTGGTGCCAGCAGCTTGTCACGCAGTTGCTTCTCAAGCTTCGCGGCGATTTCCGGGTTGTCCGCCAGGAACTTGGCCGAGTTCGCCTTGCCCTGACCGATCTTGGTGCCTTCGTAGGCATACCAGGCGCCGGACTTCTCGACAAAACCGTGCAGCACACCCAGGTCGATCATCTCGCCGTTAAGGTAGATGCCTTTGCCGTAAAGAATCTGGAACTCGGCCTGGCGGAACGGCGAAGCCACCTTGTTCTTCACAACCTTGACGCGGGTTTCGCTGCCGACCACTTCGTCGCCTTCTTTCACCGCACCGGTACGGCGGATGTCGAGACGAACCGAGGCGTAGAACTTCAGCGCGTTACCACCGGTGGTGGTTTCCGGGCTGCCGAACATCACGCCGATTTTCATGCGGATCTGGTTGATGAAGATGACCAGGCAGTTGGCGTTCTTGATGTTACCGGTGATTTTACGCAGCGCCTGAGACATAAGACGTGCTTGCAGGCCGACGTGCATGTCGCCCATTTCACCTTCGATTTCAGCCTTCGGCACCAATGCCGCCACGGAGTCGACGATGATCACGTCAACGGCGTTGGAGCGCACCAGCATGTCGGTGATTTCCAGGGCCTGTTCGCCGGTGTCCGGCTGGGAAACCAGCAGGTCGTCAACGTTGACGCCCAGCTTGCCGGCGTACTCTGGATCAAGCGCGTGTTCGGCGTCGACGAATGCGCAGGTCGCGCCGGCTTTTTGCGCCTGGGCGATGACCGACAGTGTCAGTGTGGTTTTACCGGAAGATTCAGGACCGTAGATTTCAACAATACGGCCTTTTGGCAAGCCGCCAATGCCGAGTGCAATGTCCAGACCCAGAGAGCCAGTAGAGATGGATGGGATCGCCTGACGGTCCTGATCGCCCATACGCATTACGGCACCCTTGCCGAATTGACGTTCGATCTGACCCAGGGCCGCAGCCAAGGCTTTCTTCTTGTTGTCGTCCATTAAAGTCCTCACGTAATCAATAAGGCCTGACGGCCAACACCTGTATAAGTAGCCAGTATTATTCCACAGCGTTCGAAGATCGCCTACCCCTGATTTTCGATTTCTCGTGCCGCTAGTCGCACAAGTCCCTCTAGCGCGGCCTTCACCGTTTGTCGGCGGACTTCATCACGGTTGCCGGCGAAGTGCTGAACCTCGCTGGAAACCGCGTCGCCAACGCCCCAGGCCAGCCACACCGTGCCCACCGGTTTGTTCGGCGTGCCACCGTCGGGGCCGGCGACACCGCTGACCGCCACGGCAAAATGCGCCAGGCTGTGCTGCTGCGCACCGCGCACCATGGCCTCGACCACTTCGCGACTGACCGCCCCTACCGTCTCGAACAAATCGCCCGGCACATCCAGCTGCCGGGTTTTCTGCCGGTTGGAATACGTCACGTACCCCGCTTCAAACCAGGCCGAACTGCCCGGAATCCGCGTGATCGCTTCGGCAATCCCGCCGCCGGTGCAAGACTCGGCAGTGGTGACGTGGGCATTGAGCACTTGCAGACGTCGGCCCAGTTCTGCGGCCAGTTGGGTGATCTCTTTCACGGCAAGCTCCGGATCGTGTGGAATGCCTTCACCGTACACGAGCCGGACGCGCTTTCAATACACAGAATCATTCAAGATGTTCGGGCGCCAGCGCTCTGACATAGGCCTGACAGGCCTGCAAGGCAATCAGTGCGCGGTCGCCGGTGTCGGTGATGGCGATAATTCGTTGAGCATGCGCCGGGTCAAGTCGGGCGCGTACGGCTGCAGAATCCACGCCGCCGGTGCCGGCGGTGGCTGGCAGCGCACAGCCGTGGGCAACGTCGCCGGCGTCGACAAGGACTGACAGGCGCACATCGGCAGTAGCAAGGCGATCGCGCAGGCGATCCTGATCACGTTGGGCATCGCTCAGCGCTCGATAATGGGTTTGTTCACTGGCCGCGAGCCGTTGCTCCAGCGCCAGGCGTTTATCCTGCTCGGCCTGTTGCGCGGTGGCGGCGGTCTGCGTCAGTTGATTGAGGGTTTCGGCGTTTAACCGCCCCTGCTCGGCCAATTGCCACCCGTAGCGCCAGTCCTGCAATTGCCATGCAGCTGCAAACGCCCCGGCCACAAGCGCCATCAGACCAATCACGCGCCAGGAGCCGGACATAGCACCGCCCTCGCCCGCGCCCAGATCTCGAGGCGATCCTGCAAGCCGTTCAACCCGCCGTTGATGCGGCGGGTGATGGTGTTGAACTGGTCCGCATCCGCCAGTTCATTCAGGCCCTTCTGCGCCCAGAACCACGCCGCCGATTCCGCCGCCCATTGCGGTTGCTCAAGCAATTCGGGTAACGACAAAAGACGCTCATCGCCAAACAAACCGAGGCTGCATTGGCGATAGTTGGCGCGACCGGTGATTTGTATGAGCCCACGCCCCCGATATTTTTGCCCGTCGCCATCCGCCTCGGGCGTATTACCCAGACGCAGCGCCAGGGTGCCGGTGTCGTATTTGCTCAGGTATTGGTTGTTGCCCAGTTCACGCACGTAACGCAATTGGCCCGACTCGTGACCAACCTGGGCGAGGAACGCCGCAACACGTTTTGGCGTGTCGATGCGATGCCTGGCCATGGCGGCGTTGAGTGCTAAAACAAAAACGCCCGCTTGGGAGCGGGCGTTGGGCATGATGTCGATAAGGTGTTTTTCAGTTAATTGCATGATGCTTGATCCTCCCTGGATATGGCCCCGATTGAATCACGGCTGGCGACTGATGCCTGCCAGCCATTTTTTTCCGGAGTTTTCAGGGTTCTATCGCAACGCTTGGCCCACCTGATGAGGGTCCCGGACAGCGGTTATCAAAACTTGATGACGTACAACAGCGCGGTGTTCATCGGCCGAGCCTCGTTGCCGCCCGCGGCCGCCATCGAGATCGTATGCGTATGTTGCCCGGCGGCATCCACACCGACGTTGTGCGCATGGTTGCCGTCCGCCACGATGCCGTGGGTGTGAGCGGGGGCGTTGGTTGTAAAGTTGCGATTGATGAAAGGCGCCGAGCTCGATCCCATGATGGAACCTGCGGTATTGCCGCCGTTGATTGTCCCCTGCCCGCCCATGACCGTGTCGATGTTGAATGCGCCTCCGCCGGTAACAGCGCCGCCATGCGCGTGTACTCCGGCAGCATCAGTGCGCGCCGTGTGAGCATGGTTACCTGCAGCAGCGGCTGACACATCGTGAACGTGGGAAGCATTTTGCCCGGCCTGCTTGCTACCCAGAACTCGCCCCGGATCGACACCACGGCCCTCGTCCAGCCCCCGAACAAATTCACCACGCAAATCCGGCAGGTTGAAGGTATTTGCACCGTCACCGGCACCGAACCGGGTGCCGATTGCTGCGAAAAGATTGGCATATTGGGTACGCAACACAGGCTGTCCGTTGCACTTGAGCCAGCCACTGGGTGCGTCTACGGTAGCGACGGCTTTCATATCGCCTACGTCGGCACCCAACTGTCTGGCCACGCCGGTACTGGCGATCAGAATCCAGGCGCCGCTGCCCAGCGAGCTGTTCCATTGCACCCAGACATCTCCCGTCGCAACGATTTCACCCGAGCGAAGCGGAGTATGGTCAAGACCAACCAGCGGTTTGGCGACCGAACCGGCTACGGAAAATGTACTGGCGCCGGTATTGGTATTCAAAGCCTTGAAGCGCAACACCATGCCGTCTACCAGCGTCGCAGGTGCCGGCGAATAGTTGGCTGCATAAGCATTGGCCGTACCGGTATCGAGTGCGAAATCGATGAGCCCGGCCTGACTGATCTTGCGCACGGCTGTCAGCAATTGTCCGACATCGGCTTCATCGGGCTTGAGCGCACCGCCCTTGATCACACCGAGTATTTCTTCGGTTACCGCATTGCCCCATGATGCCGGAATCAACGATCCCGGCGTGCCTGCCACCGGGTTCTCATCAACAAACTTGCCATCGACCAGCCCGACGCTGGGTACGCTTTTTGGATAATCCATTTATTCAGTCCTTAGTCATAATTGATGTACACCCGGGTATGCGCCGGTGCACTGCGGTGAATGAGGCATTCCAGAGCCGAGCCTGGGTACATGCCGAAACGTTCGCCCCAATAACTGGCGCCGAAACGCCGCCCGATAGCCAAGCGGCCACCGGTGTTGAGGATCCACATGAACTGCCCTTTCCAGGTGCCGAAATGCGCGCCGCCGAACCGCGAACGCCCCATTCGCGGCACCCGTAGTTCGGTCACCGTGGCCTCTGGATAGCCTTGGGTGCGTGCGACCTCAATGAAATACGCGGCGGACTGGTTGCCCACCGCCAGCAACCGCCGACGGACAGCCAGGCGGCGATCGTCATAGAGCGGAGTCGCACCAAGACATGGGTCGGGCAGGTTCATCACTGCCTCCCAGTCGGGTACCAGTTCGCTGACGCCAGCCGGATCCATCTCGTTGAGCAGATCCGCTGCCCGGGCATCGAGGCGAGCCAGTTCCTGAGCGACGCCTTCAAGAACCTGCTCGAGTTCCGGCACTCGTTCCGGGTCCCAGGCCGGACCGCTGGGCAGCAGGCTGCGCAACTGCTGCCGGTATTGTCTGGGACTTCTCAGGACAGCCATTCGCACCCCCCGAATGTCAGCAATTGATTGCTTTGGGCGCTAACGTTGGCCGAGGGGCTGATGAGACTGTGATCGCTTTCACCGGTGGCGCTGCTGATGGCTTCGGTGATGTGGCTGAGCAACAACGTATCGCCCAGCCCCGCCTCGCGGTTGTGCAGATCCCGCAACTGGGTTTCAACCGCCGCGCGCACTGCACTGGTGTTCGGAGTAACGCGCAACTTGTACTTGACCAGCACTTGTACCGGCGCCATCACCCTCACGTCCGCGGTCACCGGTCGCAGCGGTTCGATGTAGGCTTCGACTTCCGCCAACTGCTCTTCGTTGGGAATCGGTTGCGGATCATCGTCACGCATGACGAACACGCCGACGGTGCCAGGGCCGAGGAAGTTGCCACGACACCATGCACGGGTAATACCGGGGCACTCCAGCGCCCAGGTTTCGTAGTCTTGCGCCGAGCCGCCGTGAGGAATCAATCGATAAGAGCGAATGACTCTGGCGCGCAGCGATTCAAGGCTTTCGGTGCCGACGCCGCCTGTGAGGCCAGGTGGCTGAACGATGAAGCTGTTACCGATCACACCGGCAATCGGTTGCACCGGATTCAACGTCAGACCGGCGTCGGCATTACCCACGCTACCGGCATCGAGCGCAGCGATCGTGGTGCTGTTAGTGCCGCTGACGGCGATGCGCGCGGCCGTGACTTTGTAGGTGCGTCCATCATCGGACTGCAGCAAGGTGTCGACATCCAGCACAGCGCCGGTGCTGGCGCTGAAACTGACGCTGCCGGTAGCCACTTGCGCAGCTTTGCGCGGCTGATTCAGGCGCAGCGCGGCGATGCGTTCCAGCGTCGATTCATCGGCCTTGTCGGGCAGGATCTGTTGGGCAATCCAGTCTAGATAACCGTACAGGCCATAAGCGGCGCCGCCGAGGGTGCGGGCGAGCACTTGCGCATCGGACTGGCGCAGCGAATCGCCGGCCAGGTCGCTTTGGGTGCGCTTGATCAGCACCGGCAGCGAAGGGGTTTCAAACGGCATAGATCACCTGCCAACTGTTATCGGGGTTGATGTCCAGACGTTCACCGTCGGCCAGGGTCAGGACCGTGCGCAGGTTCAGGCGCTGGGCGTCGAGGCGTTCGCTGATGATGTCGATGGCGCTGCAGTGGCCGTCGTCGAGCAGCCATTGCAGGGCTTCGCGGGCATAGAACTCGGCGTCCATCTGCGTTTGCCGGGTCAGCTTGACCCGGCGCAACAGCCACAGCCGCGAGCCGATGCGATCGTCGGCAACCGTGGGGAAACTGTCGCCCCACCAGCCGAAGCGTTCTTCGTCATCGAGGGCATCGTCATCGGCGGCGCGACGCCAGGTGAACAGGCTGATCAGTACGGCGCGGGTCAGTGCGGCATGGAGGTTCTGGCTGATGAACATCACTGGCCTCCTGCCGGCGCGCCGGTCTGACCGTTGCCGGCCTGCACGCCAACATGCACGTGTTTGATCTGGCTGATGCCGCCGGCCAGTTGATCACCGGTGGAAACGATCTTGCCGGTCTGGTTGATCACCGGCGTGTCGAAGTTCACTGCGCTACTGGCGCGGATGTTCAGCGTGACGGTTTCGATGTCGATGATCCGCCCGCGCTTGAAGTGAATTTTGTCGCCCTCGTCGGTGTAGATCGCCACTTCACCGGCAGCGAGTGCTTGCAGGCGATAGCGGCGGTCGGCGATGACCAGGGCGATGGCGTGGGAACGGTCGCCGCCGATGAAGGTGACAACCCCCTCGGCGCCGGCCAGCGGATGGCTGGTGAAGCCGTAGGGTTCGAAGTGTTCGAGGTCGTCGTTGATTTCACCGGCGGTGAGGCGCATTTGCAGCGATTGCAGTTTCGAAGCCGAATTGGCGAGCACGACAGTGCCGCGCGCCAGCAGGCGTGTCAGTAGGCTCATGGGATGTCCTTGAAAAGAGTCGCCCGAATGGGATCAGTGTGGGAGCGAGCCTGCTCGCGAACGCGGCGGGTCAGGCGCTGTGATGTTGAGGCTGGCGACGCTCTCGCGAGCAGGCTCGCTCCCACAGGGTTCGGGGTCAGGCTCAGGTTTTTTTCGGGGGCGTCGGATCAGGATCAAAGGTATGCGGCGGGGCCACTTGCAACGTGGTCACCGAACCCTGCGCCGACAACGAATAGGTGACCTTGGAAATCAGCATGTCACCATCGAAATCGAGCACCGGATCCTTGACCTTGACCAGCGTGTTGTGGCGCCACAGATCACCATTGCTCTGCCGCCAGCCCTGCACCTGATAGGTGGTGGTCTGTGCGCGGCCCATGCGGGTCGCGCTTTCCCATTGGGCACGCTGCTGCGCCAACTCAAAGGTTAGTTGCGTGCCTTCGTTGATCACCGTGGTGCGCCGCCGTTTGAAACTCAGATCGGCCGCGGTCGACTCGACTTCACTCACCGCCGCGCCGCTTTTCGCATCCGAGCCTTTTTGCTGGCCGATCACCCGGTACTCGGAGAACACCTGGCTGAAATCCATTGGCGCACTGGCCGACAGGATGTTCTTGCCCAGCTCCAGCGCATCGCTGGCGCGCCCACCGCTACCGGGTTTGGCCAGCACCAACTGGCCCAGCTCGTTGTCGGTGGAAAACACCCGCAGCAGCGAGAGCAATCGGTCGATCGACTGGAATGCCGTTTCACCCGGCACGATGGTGTGTTTGGTCAGGCGTGTGGTTTCGCTGATCTCGTTGACCACTGACAGCCCATATTCGCTCGCCAGATCGCGGACGATAGTCAGCAAGGGTTGTTGCTGCCATTGGCTGGGCAGGTTGCGAGCGGCGCAATCGACCAAATCCTGGGTCTTGGAACTGCCTTCGATGGTCAGGCTGATCTGCCGCCCGTCATAGCGGATCGGTGCTTTGAACACGTAACCGGTGAGCACCAGGTCCTTGCCGATTTTCACTTCGCAGGGGTCGCCGGGTTTGATCCTTTCGTCCACGGCCTGCCCTGGCCATTGCCAGGTGATGTCGAGTTTGAAGGTGCGGAACTGACGCTCCAGATCGGCGGTGATCTCGACGCTTTTCCAGCCGCCGTATTCCATGTCGTTGACCGTCAGCGTGACGTGATTGTCCATCTCGTTCATGGCATCACTCCCGCGAGACTTTCACGTCGTTGGGCGAGAAACCGGGATGGGTAATCCCGTTGCGCTGAGTCACTTCATCGACCCGCGTAGCGTCGCCAAATTGTTTGTAGGCCACGACTACCGCCGGAAAGCTTTCCTGAAACGACTTGCTGACTTGCCGCACGCCGGAGGACGCCACCGCTTTGAGATGAGCCACCAGCGCTTCCTTTACATCGTTGATTGCCTGGTAGTGCGCAGGCCCGGCTTTCGCCAGCATCGGGTCGATGGCGGCAGTCACCGCCGTGCGCAGCGCTTGCATGTCATCGCTGACAGGGACTTCCTGGCGGCTGACCGGCGAGGTCGACTGTTGCGCCACCGACGGTGTCGACGCCAGCTTCACCGGCGTGGTCGCCACCGGCATCGACGCGACCCACTGTGCGACTTTGACCAGCACCGTGTCTTGCACCAGATCAGCCATCGCTTGGGCTGCGGCATTGGTGTCCTTGCCCGTGGTGATCTTCGGCACATCGGCCTTGCGAATCGCTTCGAGTTGCTGCGACACGTCGGCGATCACGCCCCGGTAGCCTTCCTTGGCGAACGCTTTCAGCTCCTTGATATCGCCGAGCAAACCCTTGAATTCCGCCGCCACTTCCTTGGGCAGCTCCTTCACGGCTTTGACCAGTTCAGTGATCTGCCGGTACTGCTCGATCAAAGGTTTCAGTTGCTCTTTGATCACCTCGTAAACCCCGGTAAGGCTGTTGCGCAGGTTGGTGATGCCGATCCGCGCAGCCTTGATCAAAGTCATCGCCTGTTCGAATCGCGCCACCGCCGAACCCAGCAGAGTGTCGGCTTTGGCCAGCAGCACTTTCTGCGTGCTGACCGTGGCGGTCGGAAACGGCAGGGGTTGGTCGGGATAGAACTTCAACGCGAATGTCACCAACCCACCGTCCTGGCGGGTGTGAGTCATGTCGCATTCGCCGACCTTGACCTGCAGGCGTCCGAGCCACGGATGCACCAGTTCGCCACGGCCCTGCTCCAGCGCCTTGAGCAGCTTGTCGCGCTGCTCCAGGCAATCGGGGCCGATGATGAACGCGGTCAGATCGTGGGTCTTGGCCTGCTGGCCGAGGTCCTCGAAAAACGGCAGGTCGCGTTGCGGGTATTCATGCAACTGCCCCTTGCGTCCGACCGGGGTTTTCGCCTGGTCGATCCAGAAACCGACACCGCGAAAGGATGCCGGCAATAAACGGTCACGCCAGTTCATTGGGAACCTCCCATCGACAGCGAGCGATAGCCGATGCGCGAAGACACGGCCAGGCCGGGTTGATTGGTTTGCGGTTGTTCGGTGCGCAGGCCTGCCGGTGCATTTTCGAAGCGCACGGTCAGGCCGCCTTCAAGTTGCGTACGGTTGTTTGCGGCGCTTTGCTGGATCAAGCTGTTGGAAGTTTGCGTCAGTGAATTCGAGGACTGTGTCAGCGCCCCCATCGACGCTGGACGTGTGGCAGCGGAATCAGCACTGGAGCCGAAAAACTCTGGCGCCCATTCCCCCTTGCCTTGGGCATTGGTCCGTTCCTGGGCATGGGTAAAGACATCGACCTTGGCCGACGCTTCGGCAGCGAGCTCACCCAAACCTCCATTGAAAAACGCCCTGACCGGTGCAAGCGCCTGGTAAAACTTCTCGCTCCATTTCTCGATCCATATCGTCACCGAGCCCCAGGCTTGAATGATCAACTCCAGAGGCGACCAGCCCAACTGCTCGCGGATCACCGCATACAGGGCGAGCACGGGCAGTTTGATTGACTCGACAAGGTCCTGGAAAAAAGCCCCGACCGGTACTGACACCGCTCTGAGCAGATCCCAGATCGACGCAAAAAGTCCGACCAGAGGCGCCCAGTTCTTCAAAATCAGCGCCTGCGGGGAATACGCAAACAACGTTGCATAAAAGTCGATGACCGGCGCAGCCAGCGCCTTGAGCACATTCCAAAGTGCCGCGAAGAACGTGCTCACCGGTCCCCAGTTGCTGATCAGCATGCCCATCGGAGTGAACCCGAACAGGGTCCGAAAAAAACTGGCCATCGGCATTACGACGGGGGCGATTTCTTGCCACAGTCGAGCAAAAAAAGCCGAGACGGGTTTCCAGTTGGCGACGATCAGCCCGGCCGCCAGGGCAACCCCGGCGGCGAATATCCCGACGGGTGAAGCAAGCAGCGTCAGCACCGCGCTGAAACCGGCAGCCGCTGTTGTCACCAGCGTAAACGCCAGCGCTGCCGCCGCCAGCCCCTCCACGAGTTGGGGATGATCGGCGACAAACTTACCGACCGAAGTCACCACCGGCACCAGCGCCGTTACAAGGCCGTTGACGGCTGGTAACAACGCCTGACCGATCTTCAATGAAATGTTGTCGAGCGAGACGTTGAACTTCGCCAGATTGGCCGAGGTTTCCCCCTTCACTACCGCCGGTACCTGCGCCGTAACGGACTTGTTCAACGGTGCAGGAATCAGCGCGTCTTTGCCCAGCGTCGGCGTATTGAGTTTTTTGTTCTTGGTCGCCAGTTCGTCTTCGGCCTTGATCGCCTTCTTCAGTCCCTCCTGAAAAGGTTTGAGCAAGCCGCCACCGGAAATGAAACCGGACAAATCAAAGGGCTTGATCGAACTGCTTTCCAGGCTTTTCCTGAACGCCGCCACCTTGCCCCGGACGCCCTTCATCTCAGCGTCCATCTTCTGCAGACCCTGCATCACGACGAGCATGTTCACGGTAGTCTGCATGTTTTGCTGGAGTGCATTTATCTGAGTATTGGCCATCACTGCACCTGCTGCATCGCATTGATCCGTTGCGCGTGCTCCAGCGATTCGCGGAGCACATCCAGTGGCCTGGCCATCATCTGTTCGGGGTCAACCTTCCAGAACCAGGCCAGGTCATAGGCGACGGCGATCAGGTCGGTGATGGCGCCGACGCCGCACTCATGAAAAAACTCGCAACGGCCCAGCTCAGCGCATTGAGGTCAGCCAGATCCAACTGGTTGACCGACGACGGCGGGATGCCGGCGCACACGGCGATGTATTTGGCCGCCACGTCCATGTCGAGGCTGACTTCTTCGCTCTTGTCGATCTTGTATGGCAGCGCCTTGATCGCTCGCACTTCCTGCACCGTCGGGCGGCGCAGGACGAGTTCGGTCAGAGGCTCGCCGTGGGCTTCGATCGCAACCTGAAGCTTCACGGCGCCGCTCATTGCCAGGTCCCCTTGATGCCTTCGAATTTCAGTTCGATGGTGGCGTCGTCGCCCTTGGAGACTGGCTCCTCGACCAGATAGGCGCCGGCCAGCACGTAGACTTTGCCGTTGCTGAATTCGCAGGTGACGGTGATGTCGGTGCCTTCGATCAGCTTCTTCAGCGGGAAGTCGGCGGTGTGCAGCGCGGTCACTTTGAACGACGGCGCGATATCGGTTTCCTTGTAGAAACCGGGCACGACGGTTTCACGTTTGACCGCCATCAGCGGCGCTTCGCAGCCGCCATTGATGGTCAGTTGTGCGCCGTCGACCTTGACGTAGCAGGTGCCTGCAATCAGTTGACCCATGGTATTTCTCCCTTCAAATAAAAAGCCCACGCGAGGTGGGCTGAATGCTTAATGCCGACCGCGCGGATCAGGCCGCGTCGTCGTACTGCAGACGGAACTGGTTGAGCAGTGCGAACACGCGCAAGCCATTGATGTAATCCGGCGGGAACAGCACGTTCACGCGGCTCGGGTCCTGCACGTCGCGCTCGACAATCAGGTGCTCGGCGAACAGCTCGGCGTTCTCCACATGACCTTCCAGCTCAAGCTTGGCGTACTGCGCGATCAGCTCGCCGCGAATGGTCGCTGGCGTGACGATCGGCTGGCCGGCGCCGAAACGGGTGCCGTCGGAGGCCAGTTTGTGGCGGCCGTATTTGCTGGTGATCACACTTTGCAGACGACGCACGATGAACGCCGACTGGTGCATGGTTTCGCTGTCCAGATAGGAGTTGTCGGCCTGGCCGTAAGCGTTCTTCTGGTAGGTGGTGATCGAGCGCTGGATGCGCACGTAACCTCCTTCGTAGTAGGCGGTGGCAATGCCGTAGTTGAGCAGCGACTGACGCTCGGTCAGGGTGAAACGTTCGCTTGCCGGCGCCGGGTCAACACCCGGCAGGCTGCCGCTTTGCGTCGGACGGCTGGCATCGGCGGAGATGAACACCGCCGTGCGTGCAGCCAGCGCGGCGGCCTGTACCCAAAACGGTTGCGGTACGCCCGGCTCCAGCGCCTGGATGGTCATGTGCTGATCGTTGCGGGCCTGGCCTGCGGCGACCAGAGTGCCGACCGTGCCGCGCTTGGCGCTGTAGACGTGACCGAACAGTTGCTTGGCCCACGACCAGCGCCCGGTGCTGTCATCCATGACCGCTTGCCAGGTGTTGAGAGTGGCCAGATCGGACCACGGGAGCGCGATGAATTCGAAAGGCTCATCGCCCAATGCTGCGACGGCAGCGATCTGATCCGGTACACCGGCGCCGCCGGTCATGGCGGTGATTGCGCTGGTCAGACCGGCCGGAGTTTCTTCGCCGTTGCTCTTGCCCAGGCGATTGAATTGCAGGCTGATGTCGTTGCCGCTGTCGCCGGTCCATTTGGCGTTCAGGGTGACAATACCTTCAGCAGCGGCAGCGCTGACCGGCAGGTCCGCAGTGGCGTTGATTTTCTGCGCCAGTGCGGTGGCCGCTTGAGCGGCGGTGGCGCCGTTGACCACGGTGGCCTGCACGCGCACGCCGCCGACATACAGGTTGAGCATGCCCGCCTGAGTCGCGGTGCCGGTCAGGGTCAACACGCCTTTGGCGATAGCGCCTTCAGTGTTGTGCAGAGGCAGGCACCAGATCTCGCCGATCGGGTCGGCCTTGCGGAAGGTTTCGTACATCGAAGCGAGCATCGAGCCTTGGCCGCCGATGCTTTTCGCCAGCGCCACGCTGGAAACCAGCACCAGTTTGCCGACTTCAGTCGGGGCAATATTGTCGTTGACCTGAGCAACGATCAAACGGCGCATGGCCGAGGTCGCGCTGTTGGCGGCCGAGTTGTCCATTTCGGCATAGAACAGCGGCACACGAATGTCCGCCGGGATGTTGCTGAATCCGATTGCCATTATTTGGCTCCCTGTGGTTTAGCCGCTTTTGCGGTTTTGAATGTGATGTCGCCGTCGGCCAGACGCCGGCGCCACCAGGCGCTGTCCAGCACGTCACGGCCTGCAGCCGGCAACAGGTCGCCGGCCTCCGGGTCAGGCACGACACGGCCAGCGGCCGGCACTACGGTGATGCGGTTGCTCATGGGGTTACATCTCCAGAGAAAGTCATTTCCACCCGGCCATCCGGGCCCGGGCGTTGCAGATTGGGGTCGGCAGGATCGATCGCGTCGACCCGCACCGTCATCCCGGTAAAGGACGACAAAGCGTCCAGTTCGCGCTCGTGCCAACTCTCCGCAGGCTGACTTGGCAGATTGCGGCCGAGCTGGAACTCGGCATAAAAGCGCAACCGATAAAACAGGCGGCTGCTGTTGATCGAGACCAGCTCACCGCCGTCATAAACGATGGCGCTGTAAGTGGAATCAGGTTTGAAACCGACCAGTGCGCGCCACAGTTCGGCGCGCAGGTCGTGCAACAGATCCAGCGCTTTTGTAGCGTCGGTAGCGTCAAGCACCAGAACGATTTCGAAACGCTCGCGGATCGGTTGGGTGGCGAGGTTTTGTGCTCTGCCAGAACTGGCCAGATCGGCCAGCGGCAGAACGTGGGCTGAGGGTGTCGGTAGATCGGAGTCGCCTTGCAGCAACGCCAGATCGACACCCACCGAAACATGATTGGCAAGCCCAGGGCATTGCCCACGCAGTTGCGTGAGGATCGGGGTGATCTTCATGGGGGTGTTCCGAAGTAAGAGAAATTACAGTGGACGCCGCAGTCCCTGTGGGAGCGAGCCTGCTCGCGAAAGCGGTCGATCAGTCACATCGATGCTGAAGCTGACGTCCCTTTCGCGAGCAGACTCGCTCGCATAGGGCTATGCGTGGAGATTTAAGGCTGGTCGCGCGGCGGCAGTTCACATACGCCGATACGCTTGGCCGCCCAGCGTTCGTAAAGGCCTATGGCTACATCAGCGCCGGCCATCGCCGTCAGGCAGCCAAACGCGCCAGCGGCCCAGATCGACATGCCGGCGGCATACAGCAGCATGATTGCCGACACGCCGCAGATCATGCAGGCGCCGGAACGCAGAGCCAGACGCCGCACCAGCGACCAGCCGCGAGCGCCCTCCTTGTCGGCGCGCCACATCTCGCCGGACACCCCGCCAACGACGGCAAGGAGGATGACCAGCCAGATCGGCATGTCCGCCAACGCTTGTTGCTCGTTTGTCATGTCACGCCTCCGTGGGTGATTGATGAGTGATGGGTTGGGTTCGAACGGTTTCTCTTGAGACAGGCATTCCAAAAAGCCCGGCGGGCCAGGCTTTTCAGCAATGCTCTTTCGCGATCAAGCGTTGCAAAGCGCAGCGGTCAGAATGGTGCGATCGGCCAGATGACTTCGGGAAAGGTGTTCTGCTCTGTCGTGGCGCAGACGTCGAGGTAATACTGTTTGATGGCACGCAATTGCGACCACTCTTCCGGAGTGGCGACTGCCAGGTCCACTTTGTACTGCAGTGGGTTGAACTTCAGGAACTGCTCGACTTTGTCAAAGCGTTGTTGCAGGCGGCCGCGGATGACACCCTCTAGTTCATCAGGTGTGAGAGGCAAAAAAGACTCGCCGTAAGGGCCTAGTTGCAATTTGTATCCCGGCTGCGCGGTGGTATCACCGGTGACATTGCGCCACGCAGAGATTGGTTCATTGGCAGGGATCGCAGGTGGCTCTCCCTCAGTGTCCAGCACTTGAAGAACGACAATGATGTTATTAGGTGAAATAGTCAGGACGTAACGGTTCATGCCAGTTTCCTTTTTGACAGGTTTCAGCCAGTGCTGCTGATATAGCTTCACACTTGGCCAGACAATGCTTGCCGCAATTGAGGCAGGCATTCCAAAAAGCCCGGCGCTTGTGCACCGGGCTTTTCAGTAATGCGCTCCTTCGCCTTCCTTCCAATCCTGTGTTCGAGAAGGAAGCTGACTTTTCGGCGCTACTGGCGCGGTACGAGTCCATTCAGATTGTTTTTCCGACCGCGGTCCCTGCCCGCCGGATAACTGCTTCTGGTGCTTTACGCTGCACACCCGGGTCAGTTGCCAACCCTCTGAACCGTTGAGGCCGGTTCATCGCTGCCTGTTCATGTGGAACTAAAGAGCTTGTCTTGCCAGCCGCTTTGTCGAGCGGCTTGGTGGCAAGAATATGCATGGATGCATATACAGTCAATGCGTAAATGCATTTATTTATGCATTAAATTTGCGCATATGCATGAAACCCAAGCGGGCCAAGGGGTGGGGAGATTTCTGCAGGCGAAAAAAAACCTGCCGGGAGGGCAGGTTTCAGTTGAATCGAAAGGGGCTAGCGGGCGTACATGCCCCACCAGAAGACGTGACCGAGTATGACGATCTGCTCTTCCTGGATTTCCTGGAAGCTGTAGTCCTCATCCGGATGCTCGTCGCGATTGAAGCTGCGCAGACGGATGCCGGTGGGCAGCCGATAGAGTTGTTTAACGCGCAGCTGGCCGTTGTGATTGATCGCATACAGATCGCCATCAATGATGTCGCCGATGCCGCACTTGCCGGCGTTGACGCCGACGGTGGCGCCATCACGCAGGACCGGCAACATGCTGTTGCCGCGCACCGTCACGCACTTGGCCTGGTCGAACTGCACACCGTTGTGGCGCAGGCTGCGCTTGCCGAAGCGCAGGCTAGAGCGCTCGCTCTCTTCGATGACGAATCTTCCTGATCCAGCAGCCAATTCAACCTCGCGTAGAAAGGGCACCGACACCTCGTCGTCATCGACGGGGGTGTCGTCGTCCCACAGGCTTATGTCCTTGAGTTCCGCATGCACGTCAGCACGCGTGCCGGCTGCCGCTGGCGCGACATCCGCGCGCCCGCGCAACTGATCGGTGCTGACGTTGAAATAATCAGCGATCTTCGAGATGTGTTTATCCGAAGGATCGACAATCTTCCCGCTGAGAATCCGCGAGAGCGTGGATTGAGGCACGCCGGTGCGACGGTGGAGCTCCGTGGGGGAGATCCCGTGCTGGTCGAGCAGTGCTCTTAAGACGGAGGAAACGTTGCGTTTTTGCATAACGCGCATAGTGCTTGAAGTTTTTCCCGATGACAAATGCTGATTTGCATAAATCGTGCATAGATCAACTTTTCACTGCAAGTAAACGCTCACCCGACCGCAGTGCCTGCGTCGGGCTTAGTGCCCATGGTAACCTTGCGCCCATCGCGGAAAAGCCCGGCCACCGCCCGCGCTTTGCCCTACATCTTTTAACGAGTTTCCCGACAATCCGATGAATAAAGCCGTCTCCGACCTGTCCTCCCACACTCCGATTGTGCTGGAGTAACTCGGTGCGTGAGCCTACAACCCCCGTGGTTGCTGAGCCTTGGCCTATTAACGCGCTCTAAGCACTGAGGTACGATTAGCATTGAATGGCATGGATTGGCGTCTGGTTTGCCCCATTTTTGCCCCATTACCATTCGACGCCATCGCTCAACTGTTAGCCCGGACATCCCAGTCAGCTCTGAGCTATACGCGTTATCACATCTACTTACGAATGAACCAGGTCAGACAATGCAGCAATGCTGTGCGTGCAGAGAAGAGATAAAAACAAACGCAACCAGGTGCCCTCACTGCTCCTCAACCCAAGGGTGGAGACGAATCTTTACGACGCCTGTTCTTATCTGTAGCTCTATAGTCACCATACTCTCTGTAGGCGGATTGGAACCCATCAAGCACGTGTTAACACCACCTCGGGCTGATCTACGACCCGCAATTATCGGTGGCGACTTCCACCAAATGAACTTCACGTTGACCAACCTCGGCGCGAGAGCGGCCACCCTCGTCAACGTTGAGATTGCAGGTAAAACGAAGCGAGATTTTACTGGAGTTTGGTTTGTGAAAACCGCGGCTGATGGAAAAGTTCTGGAACCGGGAAAGTCCTATGAAATAAAAGCATCAAATGGGAGCTTAATTCCAGGTGTAGTGGATTCCCACCGAGCAGCCTTTCTTAAAAGAATCCATGGTTTCTCTAATAACTGTCAGCTTCTTGTGACCTACGCAGAGGTTGATGGTCAGCAAGCCAGACTATCTTACCCCTACATGTGCGATCCAGTTGATTGATAGGGATTCGAACCCCCTCTGGACTCTCTATAGGCCGCTGCTGCCCACCAAAAACGGCGCTTTCGTTCTTTACCGCAGGCGTGGGGCGGGCCGAAGCGGCCTCCCATATGCCCTAATTTTGCCTTAAACAGGTATGACGACTTTCGGCCAGAATCGGACGTTCGCATAAGCGATTGAGAATTTTCCGCCACACCACTACCATCAGAGTGCCATTATGCGGGTAGAAAACAATTAAAACCCAAACTGAAAGTTGAAACGGAGTTCTATAATGCAGGATCTCGGAAAATACCTATTAAAACACGTATCAACTGACACTAGGCATGCAACAAATAGGTTTGAAATTGTAGATAAAATGTTTGACAGTTGGATGTCGGAAAAAGGGGTGAGTGACCTATCAAGTGAAAAAGGAAAATTTACAAGCATCAAACAGGGTGCAAATGGAACTTTTTCTCGCAAGCTCATACAGAACGAGCTTGGAAGCCTGCGTGAAATATTATTAATTGAGATTTTTGAAAATGAGCATGCATTTGTAACTGAGCTTCGAATCGGACTTGTTGATAACTCGGTTTTTATATACTGTTCACTATCTGCAAAAAGACTTTCACAGATTATCGCTCCAGTCAGAATCCATCCCCGATGCCCTAGAATTATCAGAGAAATCATCGAGAAGTTCGATGACTGGGAGCTTGATGGAGACAAGATACCTTCCTCATCGATAATAGACAGCAATGGAGAAGACGGAGGTCTTGCACTGTGCACCAGGCTACTTGATAAAGGAAGGAAGTTTCCAGTCGTGGTCATTTCTGACGATCTCGATGAGCGACCTTGGCCTAACTTAGCTGAAAAACTTGCAAGGGATCTCGTTGGAGTCGCTCATGTAGCTGTCGTAGATGACGAGGGGTCTTGGGCAATGACAGATGAGTTAGGTAAGCGAGACTCCTGTTATCTCGGTGCAGTCCGACTGTATTGGCCACTGGGTGAGAAGGACTACCTTAGTTCTTCAATTTGGACGGCAAGCAAGCTTTGGGACGAATATTCGGGGGATATACCTGGACTAGGTAGATTCCAGTCAACTATCAGAGGAATTGTTCTCGAAACGTCCTCACTATCGCTTTCAGCGCCTAAAAGCCTCCGTGAAATCCCTAAGCGTGAGATGCGCGATCGTCTAAATGCTGCAAATGCTGAAGAAAAGGAAAAAGACCTAAATTCTATTATCGATGAAAACAGCGAATTAAATGACAAATTAGAAGCCGCAAATACTGAAATTTTAAAGCTCAAAAGTCGAATTGCGTTTTTAAGTTCAAAGTTAGACGATGGCGATCCGGAAAAAGACACAAATTCGCCCGAAGACTGCGAGACCGAAATTGCTCACTCTCCGGTAGGTGAAGGGCAAATAAGATACTATAAAAAAATCGGAAAAAAAGGTGATACCGACACATTGGTTTGTGTCAAACAATGCAACCACAATTCTTGGCGACCTGCCTTCAAAGCTATCCAGGCGGAAAAAGGAATAACAAAGCTGGAAGGTAGATCGGATTGGCGAAGTATCCAGCACTGCAACGGCTGCAAAGGTGGTGGACGGTGGAAGGTTCAGTGGTGATTTTCAAAGATAATATTGTTTCGAAGCCCACCTAAAGGTGCTCTTGGAATCGTCGGCCCAGACTATCTAGCCGATGATTTCCAAGACAAACTTGATATGGTTCGTCTAGAAGCAGTCAAACGGACGGCAACGAAAGATCTTATAATAGATATTGTAAGTTAGCGCGATCTCCTGACGAGTATTTTTCCATTACTGCCGGGGCGACTTGCAATATGCGATAAGAAGCGGCAAATACGATGCGAAAGGGGGATCTGGCGCTCGCCACGAGAGGCTTAGTTAGTTTTTGCCGGGCATCTACATCGTAAGGCATTGACCTGAAATATTGTAATTATTTAGATTCTATTTGATTTAAGGAAGATACTTATGGATTCTGGTTTTGATGAGGGTGATTTCAAGAAGGCTCGGGGTATGCTCCTATCCTTTTCATCCATACTCATATCTTTATGGTTTTTTGGTGCCGACTTAAAGTCGGTGTCATTACTTGGAACTACAATTGCCTTTACGCAAAATACGCAACACGTCTGGATGGTGGCGCTAGCAATCAATAGTTATTTTTTGCTTAGATTCTATCAGCACTCACCAAATACGTCCTATTCAGAAAATAAGATTTATCAAAGTGCTTTTGAAGATTTTTTGATTAAAAACATGCAGCGATTGAAAAAGGAAAAAATAAAGGAAGATTTGTTCCAGAATCTGAAACATCTTGGAGCTCAGGAAAGCGGTAAGCATGAAATTGTCAGGACTAGCTTCAGCACTGTAACCAACCCCCAGGACAAAAGAAAATTTTCTCGAGGGTTCGCTCGTATAGCAAAGTTTCAAGTTCGTGGAGAATACAAAAATCTCGACGCAACTGAGCTTAAAACCTCACCAGCATTCGAATATGGATATCCGTGTCCTTACTGGCTCGTAGTGCTAGCAACTTACCGAGCCAAGATAGCTGCAAACGTTAAAACATCATACGGAACTGAATACCTGCTGCCATATTTGTGGAGCAGCTGGGCAGCAGTGATTTGTATGCATCAGTGGTTTGTTATAAACCAATTAAGTTTAATGAAGGCCTAGCTTCATCTATGCAAATCAATCTCCATTAAAAAAGATAGGTACCGCCGGAAACGGTCGACCATCAACTTCGCCTCTGGTCGTGCGTGCTCGCTTGCAAACGTCCGCTTCTGGCCGAAAGCGGCCATTGGCGTGAGGCATTTGGGGTTGTTAGAAGGGTTGGTTTAGGCTCATAGTGTTGTGAGTTCGAATCTCTCCTTCACCGCCACATTCAGTAAACGCAAGCCCCTGATTTTCCTAGAGAAAGTCGGGGGTTTGTGGTTTTTGACGTCCCAAAAATGGCCATATGGGACAGATCTGGGACAGATGCGCCATTGTGGTGCGAAAAAGTCATCGAAAAAGAGATACGTGAGCTAATCTGGTCTGGCACGCCTGAACTAGCCCTTTTGGTAGCTTTCGCTCAAGGACGATCCAAAAATGCCAAATAACTCAGATTCAAATGTAACCACGGCCGACGCGCTGACTTTGTTGCTACACAACCAGCATGCGCTGGGTGCGGCGATAGAAGAGATCACTCATTGGATCTCGGGGGCTGGCGCAGATGTTGTTGCCGATAATGCTGTAGTCGCCTTAGAAACACTGGACAGGAATGCGGCAGCGATTACGGACGCGATCACGCGATTACGGCAGGTGTAGTCACTGGTAATGGTTGGAGGAGCGAGCCAACGCGCGTTCGGAGTCCATCGGATTCCACTCAACACTTTCTGGACGTTACGAAACGAGCTGTTCCGTTGCCAATGGTTGGTGATACTCCAGCAGACATAGCGTCGGAGATCAGGTATCTCATAGCTTCTACATCAAGCGTCTTGCCTTTGTTCTCGCGCATGAACTCGCGGCTAATGAAATAGCGGCCACAGGCATCACATTTAATATTTACCCAGTCGCCTGCCAGAGTTCGACGCTCCGCGTTTTCCCAACAAATCCAGCACATACATTTCATAAAGGCGCTCCTCGATGACCAATGGATTGTGCCAGAGAAAAACGAGTTCAACGCTGAGTGCCGACCGGAACCACCGTCTATCGGTTTGTATTCAGATGTGCGGACGCCGCGTACGGCCGATAGCGGCTTTTGCCGACCAATGAACAGAACGCCGTTTATGTTCAACAGGCCCCCACACCTCGGCCCGGTGCGGGGGCCTTTTTTTGCCCAAGCGGCAACCACTGGCCCCGGTGCTGGTCTACCATTGCCTAACCTCCTGGTCGATGCGTCGGCCGCCTCCAAGAGGAACGCTGCTGCATGTCATACGCCTATGAAGGCCTGGCCACCGTCACCGTGCTGGCACTGTACTTGGGCCAGCCACCGACGGATCTCACCACGCTGGAATTGAACGTCCGTGTGCATAACGCCGGATCGGGGCGGTTTCGCATTGAGTTTGACCGTCACCTGCACGGTCCAAAGGAGGCGAACGCCCTGCGGGTGATCTTGCCGGGGGGCTTGTTGCTGCAAGGCCCGATCGCCGACGGGCGCAATGAGCCGGCCGGTGGCTGGCTGTTGATCGAGGCAGAACAATACGACCTTGCGCTTGAGCAGCCTGCGAGCCTCAATGGCTGGAGGTGGGAATGAGCAGCGTGACCGACGCCTTCACAGCGCTGAACCTGCCGCAAGCGGTGCAGGCCCAGGTCCTGAAACTCCTCGCCCAGATCGGCCGTGCGCAGACAGCCGATGATCTGTTTCGCGCCAGTGATCGTGCCGAAGGTTTTGTCTTGGGGCTGGAAACCGCCAAGGCGCTGAACGCCGGCAGTATCGAGGTCTTGTATAAGGCCTTCGACGACGCTGCGACGGCTCGGCGCCTGGAGCATGCACAGTGATCGGCAAAGGCATTCACGAAGAGGTGTTGCGCGCCCTGGTTGAACAACACGCCGTGCGCGAATGCCTGGTGGCCAAGATCGATGGCGGCCCCGATTGGGGCCTGACGATCCGCCTAGCGGGGCAGCGGCGCACGCTGGCTGCCTGTACGCTCGCGGCGTGAGCGACTGCGCACCTGGGCAGCCTTGACGACTGAGGGACGCTTAATTAAACACGCTCGTTCCAAGGTTCTGCGCAGCGCTATCAATGATTTGCGCTCGCGCTCATGTCTCAGCGACGTAGCCTCAAATACTGGACCTAAATCGCTGACGATACTCATTTGGAGTTACGCCATTTAACTTCGAAAAATTTCTTATTAGGCCAGTTTCGTGTCCAAACCCCGTCAAAAAAGCAATCTCTTTGAGAGGGCGTTCCGTACTTACAAGCAAGTGACGCACCGCATCGATTCTGAACTGTTCCACTGTCTTGCTTGGCGTTTGTCCCGTGCTTGCCTTGTACCGTCGAATGAACGTACGCTCGCTCATCTTCATTCGCGCAGCGAGTGTAGGGATTGACAAATCCTCCATTAAATTTTCACTAATCCACGCGTGAAGATCCGAGAAAGTACCGCTTTTAGATTGCATGTTTAGGCTAGAGCTAAACTGATTTTGGTCGCCCGGGCGCTTTAGAAATACAACCAGATGCTTCGCAACTTTCAATGCCATGGCATGCCCCAAATCGCTTTCGACAAGCGCTAAAGCAAGGTCAATACCAGAAGTGACACCAGCAGATGTCCATATAGGCCCGTCATTTATGAATATTGGCCCTCGCTTAAGTATAAGGTCGGGATTACTTCGCTCAAGCTCATCATATGCAGACCAATGCGTTGTCACCTTGCGGCCCTTTAATTCTCTCAACGCCGCCAAGGCGAACACTCCCGTACAGATAGAGACCAAACGCTGAGCTCGTCCAGCGTGCGCTGTGAATATCGAATTAAACCGTGGGTGTTTACAAAAATCATAAATCCCCGGACCACCCGGGACAATTAAAGTATGGGGAATGGGTGAGTCTTGGGCTAATGGCGGTGTATTGAAACAGGCATGGGGGATAACTGTAGCGGTACCGTCAAGCGTTACTATCGATAGCTTGTAAGGCTGAGCGTTAGGGTCAGAGTAGTAATTAGCGGTTAAGAACACCTCAAATGGGCCAGCGAAATCGATAAGGTTCGCCTGCGAATAGGAAACGAATTGGATCGTTTTTGTTAGCATCTGACAGTCGTCCGCGCACCCTTGTGGTGCACATATACATATTTTTGGCGTAAATCGTCAACCTATTGTCATTTATTTCAGACGAAATGATAGCGTAATATCATCACGCCGATCAGAACTGCGGGCAACGCAACAATGGCATTTGACCAAGTTCGATATACCGATATTGCAACCCATAAGCCATTCTGATCACCAACAGAGAACTTTAGGTATAAAGGCGAAATGAATTCCGGCTTAGTCTTGATAAGCTAATTGTCATGGAATACAACAACAATTAATTCCACAGTGCTTAACGACTGCTGCAGGCTTACCCATGACCAAATTATATAACTACGTAGAAGCAACAAAGAAATGCGAAGAACTCACTGCACAAATGGTAGAAGATGTTGGAGCAATTGTCTTTTCTGTAAGAGCGCTGGAGCACACATTCATACTCGCCAACTTAGAAGTCGAAAAAGCATCAAAGTGCGGACCCAACAACTTTGACAAAGCCTGCTCACTACCTTCGCACATGCTGGCGAAAGAGTTGAAAAAGTTAAACTTTTCACTCGAAGCACTCAAAACAACAATCAAACGCAATATTAGTGAAAGCCTAGGGTATCTTAACTCTGTTACCATGAATCTTGTAATGGAGACATCCGAACATCCTGGTGACCCTCTCCCAGATGCATTTCGCAAATACAAAGAAGTTCTGATCAGAAGCATCCACACATTGAAAAAACTCGACGACGAGCTCTTCAATGCTGAAATAAATTTAGCCAACGACAAGTAAAAAATCAGGACTTGTAAATCATGCAGCATTAAACGATATCGCCCGAGGCGTGATCACACTTCAACGCTGAGCAGTACCATTATAAAAAACTTCATTCACTTCCTCCAAACTTCACGGATGAAAAAAAGCCTATCGAGGCAACTATGAATTTCAGAAATTTAAGCATTTCCAAAAAGGCCACGTTATGTTTCGGAATAATTACCGCAACCCTTATATCGCTTGGCATTTTCGCATCCTTTCAACTGACTTATCTAAAGTCTGCGGGCGAGCACCTAGCACAGAATACTCTACCTAGCACGCAAACTATCGATGATATACAAATCGCGCTGCTTAACGCCCGTTTGGAAAGTATCAGGGTGCTGGCGAACTCGACTAACGTAACGGGTAAAGCCGCCGGAGAAGCCAAACTTCAACATGCAGTTCAAACGCTGGAAGCGCGCAGCGAGCACTATAGTAAGAACTTAATCGCTGGAGACCAAGATCGGCGGCAGTTTGAAGCTGCAGATCACGCCATGAGAGATTACATCAATGGTCTAGACCAGCTTAAAAACCTGGAAGCTTCCGATCATAGTCAGGCGTTAGCCTTTGCCAACTCCGCCCAAGCTGATAACGCTAACTCCTTCCAGGAAAAGTTAAACATAATGAGGGAATTTAACGCCGATCAGGCGAGGTCTTTGGTGGCCGAGGCTGCCGAGATTTACGAAAAAAGTACCCGTGTACTCACGACCGTAATTGTCATTTCTCTATTACTGACGATCTTCTTGGCGATAGCTCTAACGCGCAGCATCGTAAAGCCCATAGGAGATTCGCTAAAACTCGCCGAAGAGATTGCATCTGGCGATTTAACGCGACAACTTGAAATCACAGGAACGGATGAAGTATCCAGACTAATGAGCGCATTAAATTTAATGTCAAAGAATCTCCACGGTACGATTCAAGAAATATCAGAAGCGTCCATACAGCTAAGTTCCGCCGCTGTGGAAATGACGTCGATAACAGAGGCCGCGGATCAATTGCTTCAGCAACAAAACAGCGAAATTGAACAAGCTGCTACAGCTGTTACCGAGATGACTTCCGCCGTGGAAGAGGTGGCCCGCAATGCCACATCGACTTCCCAAGCAGCCCAAAACTCGAATGAATCGGCAAAGCTGGGTAATCTACGCGTATCCGAAACGTTGAGCGCTGTCGAGACATTGACGGAACTTGTGGAAAGCTCTTCTACCCAAGTGGTGAAGCTGGCTGAACAGGCTGAAGACATAAGCCAAGTCGTGGGCGTAATCAGAAGTATAGCAGAGCAAACAAACTTGTTAGCTTTAAACGCCGCAATCGAGGCCGCGCGCGCGGGTGAACAAGGGAGAGGTTTTGCAGTCGTCGCGGATGAAGTTAGGGCGCTGGCGCATCGGACGCAAGTCTCCACCTTGGAAATTGAGAAGATGATAACCGCTATACAAAATGGGTCCGCAACCACCGTTGAATCTATCCGCAGGAGTACCGAAGAGGTGTATAACACCAAAAGAACCGCGGAAGGTGCGGGCCAATCTTTAAGAAAGATTACCGATACCGTGCTCGAAATAAATGAACGCAATCTCCAGATCGCAGTTGCCTCAGAGGAGCAGGCGCATGTTGCTAGAGATGTGGACAGGAGTTTAATCAGTATTAGATCGCTTGCCATTCAAAGCAGTGAAGGGGCAAACCAGACGATTGCAGCGAGCAATGAATTGAGTCGACTGGCGGTCAATTTAAATCATCTTGTACGAAAATTCAAAGTATGAAGAACTAGGAGTTCATTTACCTAGTTCTTCAATGATTGCGCTTCAGAACAATACGCGGCAACTTGAGTTCCACCAATATATCTGAACCGCAGTTGATAAAGGCGTCGTTCATTTGAGAGACGATGCCTGAGCCGTGTCAGAACAAGCCGCCCAACGAATCTGGTGTCCAGTTCATAATCGCCAGCTCGCCGCTCACCTCGGCTTTGCCTTGCCGCTGGTTGGTATTGGAGTAACGAATGTCGAGTGTCTCGAAGTGAAAGCCTTCGAATACGCGGCGGATGTTGGGATGGTCGTTAATGCTGACCATCACCTTACCTTTGCAACGGCGCATGAAGTCGGCCATCCGTTCATAGTTCTCGAACGGAAAGTCGACGCCATACCCAGCGGTCTGCCAGTAAGGCGGATCCATGTAGTGGAAGGTGTGGGCACGGTCGTAGCGCTCTGCGCATTCAAGCCAGGGGAGGTTTTCGACGTAGGTGCCGGACAGGCGCTGCCAAGCGGCCGAGAGGTTTTCCTCGATCCGCAGCAGGTTGATGGCCGGGGCAGTCGTCGCCGTCCCGAAAGTCTGGCCCGAGACCTTGCCGGCGAAGGCGTGGTGCTGCAGGTAGAAGAATCGGGCGGCGCGCTGGATGTCGGTGAGGGTTTCGGGGCGGGTCATTTTCTGCCATTCAAACACTTGCCGCGAGCTGAGCGCCCATTTGAACTGGCGCACGAACTCTTCGAGGTGGTTCTGCACAACGCGGTAAAGCGTGACCAGGTCGCCGTTGATGTCGTTGAGGACTTCGACGGGCGATGGCTGAGGCTTCATGAAGTACAGCGCGGCACCGCCGGCAAAGGCTTCGACGTAGCATTCGTGTGGCGGAAAAAGCGGAATGAGGCGGTCGGCCAGGCGGCGTTTGCCGCCCATCCAAGGGATTATGGGTGTAGACATTGATAGCAAGACCTTTACTGTATGGATAAACAGGTGCTAGGCTCGCCGCGCTTTGTGCACGGAGCAAGAGCCTTGGCTGGACTTGCAGGGATCATCTGCAGGGACGGCGGCCGGTCCGGATGTTGACGCATCCGGACCGGCCGCTCTTTTTTTCACTTCAGTGTTGAGACTTCTTTGGCGTAGGCCTGACAGGCCGCGAGGGCAATGAGCCCCCGGTCGCCGTGATCGGTGACGCCGATAATTCGTTGAGCATGCGCTGGGTCAAGTTCGGCTCTTGTGGGGCCATGAACCACGCCGCCGGTGGCGGTGGTGGCTGACAGCGATCCGTTGCCGGCGCCGGTGGTGGCGTTGAGTAGGACTGACAGGCGCAGATCAGCAGTGGCAAGGCGGTCGCGCAGGCGACCTTGATCACGTTGGACATCGCTCAAGACTCGATAATGGGTCTGTTCACTGGTTGCCAGGCGCTGCTCGAGCGCCAGGCGTTTGTCCTCTTCGGCACGCTGCTGCGCCACCGTGGCCAGGGCCAACTTGTTAAGGGTTTCGGTGTGGAGTCGGGCCTGCTCTGCGAGCTGTTTGCCGTAGCGCCAATCCTGTACTTGCCAGGTAATGGACGCAGAACCACCGACCAAGACGATCAGCAGCACTCCTTTTGCCAGCAGCCGAGACGGCGCCGGGATCAGTTCGCCGAGACGCATAGCACCGCCCTCGCCCGCCCCCACAACTCCAGCCGATCCTGCAGGCCATTGAGGCCGCCATTGATCCTGCGGGTGATCGTGTTGAATTCGTTTTGATCGGCCAGCGCGTTCAGCCCACGCACTGACCAGAACCATGCGGCCGACTCGGCGGCCCACTGCGGCAGCTCCAGCAGTTCAGGTGTGCGCAGCAATCGCTCGTCACCGAACAGCGCCAAGCTGCAGCGCAGGTAGTTGTCGTGGCCAGTGACCTGGATCAGGCCGCGACCGCGATAGCGCTGGCCATCACCATCCGCTGCCGGCGTGTTGCCCAGTTTTGCAGCCAGGTTGCCGGTATCGTATTTGCTCAGGTACTGGTCGCCGCCCAGTTCCCGGACGTACTGCAGCTGACCCGACTCGTGACCGACTTGCGCGAGAAACGCGGCTTGGCGTTTCGGCGTGTTGATCTGCCGGTGGGCCATGGCTGCGTTGAGGGCGGATACAAAAACGCCCGCTTGGCGGCGGGCGTTGGGCATGATGCTTTGCAGCTGTTGCTCAGTGATGGACATACAAACTCCAGACGTAAAAAAACCGCACTCAGGCGGCGATGGGATGCGGCTATTGCTTCTCGATGTTCACCACCTTGAGGGGTGGTTTTGGCCCTTTCTTTTTCTTGCCCTTGGATTTACCGGCTTTGCCGGCGTTGCACTCGACCGTGGTCGACCACCCAGACTGGGTGAACACCTGCTCGACCGAATCCGCCAGGTATTCACCATCAAGCCCGACCTTGAAACCCTGAGCGATGATGGTACGCTCAGCGAAGATGTCCGTCCGGCCGGGCATCTCAAGACGCACATCGGCGGTCGAGCGGTTGAACGCCGAAAGACGAGCCTTGGCCGCCGCCTCAGCGGCGCCTTTATCAGGGTAGATATGTCGGTCGGTATGCACTGCCGGCAGGCCGTCCGGTGCGTCATCGTTGTCGATGGTGACGACCGCGAGCTTGCCGTTCTTTTTGTCCTGATGCTTGGTGGCCACCGCCTTGTGCGAGTTGCGATCACCGAGACTGAATTGCCAGCGGCTAAGGTCACTGCGAGTCAGCGTGATAGCGCCAAATGCTTTGCCGCTGGCCGTCTGGCCACCCTGGCGCGGCATCACCAACAGCTTGCCGTCGGCCACCTTGGCCGTGCAGTCGTATTGCTTGGCCAGACGGGTGATGAAATTAAAATCGGACTCGTTGAGCTGGTCGACCCGAGCGACCTTGGTCGACACCGGACACACCGGCGTCCAGCCATTGCGCGCGGCCACGTCAGCCACGATCTTCGACAACGGCACGCCTTCCCAGCTTCCGCTACGGATGGTTTTGCCACTGCCACGCACGTCGCTGGCCTTGCCCTTGATCACGATCGAGTCCGGCGGGCCTGACACCTCGACCGTGTCGACGGTGTAACTGCCCATACGCGTCAAGGTGGTTTCGGCATAGCCCAGGTAGATCTCGATTGAGCTGCCACGCCGTGGCAACTGCACTTGCCCATCACGATCGTCGATACGCAACTCAAACTCGTCGGACTCCATGCCCGGCTTGTCAGAGGTGCGCAGCTGCAACAATCGATCATTGATCTTGGCCGTGACATCGGCCCCATCAGCGACGATTCGAAACATCGGTGTCATGGATTTTTCCCAATGAAAAACCCGCACAGGGCGGGGCAGAAAAACAGCGCGTCGCCGGGCATTGCCAGAATCAATCCCACAAGCTGACGCCCTCACTGGTCGGACTCGGCAGATCCGGCAGGACGATAATCACGCCCGACCGGAACGGCTGAGGCTCATCGGCCAGCCCCTGATTGGCATCCAGCACGGCCTCGACGCTGCCATTCAGATGGCCGTAAACGTTGTTGCAAATGACATCGAGCATGTCGCCATCAGACGTCCTGCATGTCGTCGCCATAGCGCTCAAACTCCAAAGTGAACCCCTGTTTTCGAGCAATCCCGCCATGCAGCAGCGCGGACTGTTCCTCGTTGATGTTTTTCAGGCACCACGTCCCGATCACCTCGCCATAGCCCGTGGTCAACGTCAGCGGCTGCAGCCTGGCCCCGATGGAACGCAGGGTGTCGAGCTGCTTCAATCCACCCTTGAAGCCCGGGTAGATCGTGCCCTTGAGGGTCAACTTTTCATCGCCCATGCCGATGGACTGCTTCGCCGGCCGGCGCGTCAACCGCTCCTGAGAAGCCCAGCGGAATTCGGTCGAACGACTCAGCTCATCGAAGGCCGCCGTGTCCAGGTTGAAGTAATACGGCTCAATTTTCGGATCGCGTGGCTGAATGATCATCAGGTGCGGGAACGGCTTTACCGCCTCCGGCGCCGGCGTAGCCTCACCGGCAAAGGAACCGGTGGGCACGATGTTGGCCAGCGCCGGACTGACCTTGCCGGCGACGTTGTTGATCGCCGTGGCCGCCTTGCCCGCCTGTTCCTTCAACGTACCCAGCCGATCCTGCACTTCAGCCGCCGCGCGGGTGGCGCGGCCGTACACCGCTACCACCTGACCGACCTTGGCCTGAGCCGCGTCGACGCCGCGCATCACCCGCTGAAGTTTGGCGCCGATGGCCGGACCAACGAACGGGATGTTTTCCAGCTCGGACGCGGCGCCGGTAAGTTCGCGGATCGCGCCGTTGACCGGGGTCAGCATGCCGTCAGCACTGCGCCGCCCGGTTTCCGCTGCCTCGACCAGGTACTTCAGGCTCGATTGCATCTGCTCCATGTAAGCCATGAAATCTCCTTAGACATGGGGTTCGTCGTACAGCTTGGCGGCGTTACTCTTCGCCGCATCCGCCATCATTCGCTGCATGTGCGGCATCAGATCCTGCGCCAAGGTTTTTGGGTCTTTGACATCACCTTGCACCGTGACCGGCATGCTCAGCGAGTACTGAAACTGCTGGTCCACTTTGGCCGGCACCGGTTTTTCTGGCTCCTTGGGCTGGATAGCCAGCGCCGCCGACTTGAGCGGCGCCGTCACCGCCATCGAGCGCGCGACATCCCCCAACACCGGGCCTTGCTGCGCCGCTGACGCCATCATGAGCGGCGTGACTGGCACCGACGCCTTTGCCGTTTGTTCGGGCTTTTCATCCTCACCACCGAACAACGACTTACCCAACGACCCGCCCAGCGCCGCACCGCCCTGACTGCCCAGGTAAGCACCGATCATGCCGCCGATCGCGGTGCCGATGATCGGCACAACCGAACCGATGGCGGCGCCTGCTGCTGCACCGGCCATGGTGCCGGCCAGGTTGCCAGCGGCCGAACCGTAACCTTCGGCTTTTTCGTCCCTGGTCTTGGCGTTTTGAAAGGTTTCAAAAGCCATCGCGCCGGACTCCAGCAGCGTGCCGCCAGGAATGACCTTAGCCGCCTTGCCGACCTTACCGACGGTTCCTGCGACGACGCCGAGTTTGGACAATGCCCCACTTGGAACGGACGGGACTGATGGCGATGGGATCGAAACAGGGGAACGAGGCACAGACGGGCGAGGACCTCTCGAATTCGGCAACGTCCGGCGCCGAGCGCTACGGTTTGATCCACGTCCGCGTCGGCGCGATTCGCCCGACGCATCCACACCGCCACCCATAGCGCCGGCATTAACGACGAAAACCTTTTGGACGCCGTCGTTACCTGCATCATTTGCAGCACCAAGGCCACCGCCTGTGGCCGCTTCCTTCACCCGCGAAACAACATCCAGGCCAGTCGCTACCAGATCAAGTTCTCCGGGGTTTTTATTTGGGGCTTCGCTCCCACTCCTGCCACCGCGCGACCCACGCGCAAGGTTTAGCAACCCCTTGCTGACCTTGATCGTGCTGAAGATACCCTTTAAGGCGATCAGCCCCGCCCCGACCGTGGCGATACCGGCAACTACCCCGGGCGCGCTATCAGTCAGCGACGTAATGCCTTTAGTAACCTTGGTCAACGACTCGGCCACCGTGTCCGTCACCGGGCGCAGCGCATCGCCGATGCTGCGCATGGCGTCATCCATCGACTGGGCCATTTCCGCCCATTTCTGCGATGACGACTCGCGCCGCTCGGCGAGGTTCTTGTCGAGTATTCCGGTCGCGTCACGCGAATCGTTTTTGAGCTGGCTGTACAGCGCCTTGTTCTGCATGTAGGCCGACAGTGCGGCCTTGACCTGCATGTCGGCGAACAGATCGCCGGTGCGCAAGGATTCTTCCAGCGAGGCCATCATGGCCTTGGCCTTTTCGGGATTGGCTTCCTTGCTGATTTTTGACGTGGCTTCGGCCATGGCCGCCGCGCGCTTTGGATCGGTCGCCTGAATGTACTTCTGAGCCAGCGCCATACTGGTCTCAAGCGTCGACATACCGTTTTGCAAACCGGTCTGCATCGATCCCTTGTAATCGATCCCGGCTTTTTCGTAAGCCTTGACCGTATCGGTCGAACCGATTTTGCCCATCCAGTTTTTCAGGTTGTTGGCCGCTTCGTCCGAACTGCCGGCCTGCTTCATCTGCACCTGCAACATGGCGCCCAATTGCGTCACTGCATCCAAGCCAGTGATGCCGTTGCTGGCCATGTTGGCCAACAGCTCGGGAAACCACTTGGCCATGTCGGCCGCTTCAAAGCTGCCCGCCTGTCCTTGGTACGCAATCGCCTCCAGCGCCTGCTGCATCTGCTTGGGGTCGGTGATCTTGGCGTTCTGCCCCAGTGCGTTGATCATCTTCGCCGTGTCGACACCGCTGGATCCCTGCCCCACGACAAACTTGGCCGCGACAGGCGCGTACTCCAGCGCCTTGCTCAGGTCCATACCGGCACCGACCAACTGATTGACCACGTCGGCCACATCGTTGCGCGCCATGCCGGTGTCGCGTGAAGTGTCAATAATCTTGCGCGACATCTCCTGCTCTTGCGGCTTGTTGGCAATGCCGGCCTTGATCGCGATGTCACGCACAATCGCGCCAAAATCTGCGCTGACCTTGGTCGGTAACGCCATGGCACCAACACCGACCACCGCCGCACCGACAGCGCCCTTCATGCCCTTTACGCCAGAATCGATCTGCTGATGCCCCTTGGCTTTCAGCTCGGCTTTGTTGGCCGTCTGCCCCATCGAGCGATAGGCTTTTTCCAGCCGGCCGACCTCAATCCCCTGCTTTTTCAAGCTGTCGAGGTTCGAGTTCAAGCGGTTGAGTAATTTGGAGGCGCCGGCAGCGCCAGTGTCGTGAGCCTTTTTCCATTCTTCGCGCAGGCGGATGGTGTCGCCAATCGTGCGCTGCAGCACGCGCGCTTTATTGCCTTCTGCCTCGAGGCGCTTGATGCGCCCGGTCACGTCCTTGAACGCAGCGCCGACTGTGGAACTGACGGCGCCGCCGATCACCAGCCCGAGGGCGAGTTTGTTTGCCATGTCATGGCCCTCATGTGCCCAGCACTACCGGTGGCGGCTCAATCCGTGAGCCACCACACCATATCCGCGAACGGCATCGACTGGATCTCGGCGGCGGAAAATCCGGTTTCCGCCGCCAGACGTTTCGCCGCCGACTTGATCACGCTGGGGTTAAAGCCCGTCGTCGTTGTCCATGCGAAAATAGCCGGCCTGTAAGCGGTTAAAATCCACCAGCTTCAGCCCCTCCAGATCCGCGACAGGCGCACCGGACAACGCAGCAAACAACACCAGCTCGCGCTGCTCATCATCGCCACCCACCTCACGGTTGGCCGCTCGCACGTCGCCCACGGTCGGTGAACGCAAGACCAGCTTGTCGACGGTCACGCCGTTGATTTCGCTCGGGCACGACAGCGTTACCAGCACCTGATCGGTGGTCAGCGACAGCCATGCCGGCATCGAGTCCGAATAATCGGTTTTTGGTACCAGGTGCGAATACGCCGTTTGCACGCGGCGATAATCGGTCAGCTTGAGGCCTTCCAGATCCTTCAGCCCCACTTCGGCGAGACCTGCGAACAGCATCAGTTCGCGCTGTTCATCGTCGCCGTTGGCAGCGCGGTCGGCCGCGCGCACTTCACGAACGGTCGGGTTGCGCAGGTTCAACGTCTCGACGTCGATGCTGTTGGCTTTGGTTGGGCGGGTCAGCGTCACGACCGCGCCGTGCGCGCTGAGCGACAGCCAGGCCGGCAAGTTTTGAGCGATTGCTTGAGTCATCTGGATCTATTCCTTACAGGCCGAGCGCGTTGCGCACTTCGAGCAGTTGGTCTTTGCCGTCGATCACCTGAATGCCGGCGACCATGTCGATTTCGTACATCAGGCGCCCGTCGATTTCGAGCTTGTAGTACGTGACAGCAACGGCGTGTTTGATCTCAGCCGCATCACCGGCTTTCCAGTCACCCAGATCGACCTCTTTGAGGCGACCGCGCAGGGTGGCAACGACCGCTGTCACCGCGCCCTTCTGGCCCTTGAAGGCACCTCGGAACGTAGCGTTGAAAGCGGTGCCGTCAGCCAGACCGAAGTATTTGAGCGACTCGCGGCGCACGCCCTTGGTGACAAACGAGGCTTCCATTTTTTCCAGCCCCTGATCCATCTCGATGGGACCGGCCATGCCGCCCCCACGATATTCGTCGGTCTTGGTGGTCAGCTTGGGCAGCGTCAGGCTCGGCACGTCGCCGGAGAAGTTCACGCCGTCGACGAACAGGTTGGTGTTGTACAAAGTCTGAGGAATCATTGGTTACGCCCCCTTAGGCTGCTTCAAGCACTTCGGTCATCCACTGATCGGTGACTTCGAAAAGGAAATTCGGGTTTTCTGCAGGCGGCACGTCGGTGAAACGGATACGCCAATACACCTTGCCTTGGGCGATCTGGCTGGCCGTGTTCAGTTCGGTGTCGGGAAACACTTCAAAGTTGATGATCGCGCCCTGAGCTTTCAGGTCGGCCATGAACGCGTTGAGACCGTTGGTGACATCGGTCACGTAGGTCTTGGTGATCGAGCGGTCGACTGCCCACTTGTGCCCGGCCTGCACCGCGTCCATAAGGATGAACAGCGTGCGAACGCGGGTGACGAATGCCCACTTCGGATCGCTCGACAGCGTGCGGTTGCCCCACAGGCGGTAACCGTCGTCGCGAATGATCGTGGTGATATTGGCGTTGTTGAGCAGGTTGGCCCGGCACGTCTCGTCGCCATCCAGGTACTCGACCGCGCGGCCGGTACCGGTGATGCCGGTCAATTCCTTGTTCGATGGCGAAGCCCAGAAACCGTATTCAGCATCCGTCCACGCAAAAAGGCCTGCTGCCCAAGCCGAGCCGGGCGCGTCGACCGTCGAACTGGTGACGGTGTCCCAATACTTGACGCCCGGGTCGACCATGAACAGGTTGCGACTGCCGAAGTTATCGGCGTAGGCCATGGCGGCCTCATCGGTCGTGCCCGGGCCGTCGATGATGCCGATGGCTCGCAGTTTCTGCGCCAAGCTATCGAGCGCCGTGGCCACCGCCTGAGTCGCTGTGTGACCCGGCGCGATCAGCAATCGCGGCTGCGCGTTGAACAGGCTTTTACCGTCGAGCAGAGCCTGCAACCCGGTGCGCTGACCCGAGGCCAGAACGCCGCCGATGATCGCCGAGGTCTGCAGCGCGGCGTCTTCCAGCTTGGCCACGCCGATGGCGACGATCACCGCTTTGGCCTTGACGTAGATGGCCTGACAGGCCTTGGTGATCGCCGAGTTGGGGCCGAAAGCGGCGATGGCTTCGCGCTCGGTGGTGATCAACTTCAGCTCGCCCGCCTTGGCCGTACCACCGCCGAGAACGCCAGGTGTGAAGGTATCGCACAGACCGATAATCGACGACGACGGCAGCGAGATGGTGCGCGCGCCAGTGTCGACCGACGTGGTCGTAACGCCGTGAAAGAAACTCATAAGGGTCAGTCTCCAGAAACGAAAAAGCCCCGCATGAGCGAGGCTGTGAGGGTGTTCGTGTTACGCGTAACGGAAAAGAAAACGCCCCGTCAGTGCGGGGCGTTTATTGGGTTTGGCCGGCGATCCAGTCCGGCGCAATTGGACGATTTTCTACCGCCGGAAAATCTGGCGATTGCGGCCAGTCACGCAGGGCCTGCATGTAAACCAGCAGATCGTTGAATTGCTCCGCCGTCAGCGTGGTTACCTCGGAAATCTCGAGCTGGTCACGGTGGCGCTCGCGCATCCACAGCACCGCAGATAGCTCTCCGTCGCGCCATGCTCGCTCCAGAGACTCCAGATCATCCACAGGAGCCGGAGCGTCGATTAGATAGGGCAAACCCTTCTCGTCGTGCGCTCGGATCTTACCGGACGGAGGATTGCTGATAACCAATTCGCACAAAGCATCAGAAATTTCGACCGCGTCCGCTGGCATCGAAGTATGAAGCCCATGCAGATAAGTGCATCCGGTGGTTTGGCTGTAATAGCGCTTCATGTTGGCCTCAATTTCCGATAGCAAATATTTTACGAGCCACCCAGCCGGTAATGTGGGCATAGGTGCTAGAGCTGACACTGAGCAGTGTGAAGTTATCAATACGGCAGGTTGCGAAGCCATTACCATTATTTGACTTGCCCGTACTGCCGATCACATGCCAGCACGCATTGGGAAATGCTAGCGTCCAAGGCCCGGTTACATCCTCTGCAAACCCTTGGGAAATTTGCCCTGTATTGTTGGTCAACCACTGAATGATTATCCCGCCCAGCCATGACGGGAAGACGATATAGCCATTTTGACCTTTCAGAATCGAGAATCCCCAGCGCAGCTTCTTCGGCGTCACGATCGTAGCATCATCGGTGCCCGCATCGGTCTGCACCTGCGTGGCGATCTTCGCTGTACCCAGCTTTATTTCCGTGGCCTGCGTCGCTAGAGCCGCGAGTGCAGCAACGTCAATATTTCCCTGATTGATTGGTGCGTTCCACGCCTTAATACACCACATTACCGCCAAGTTACGGCCGCGCGTTTCGTTAGCAGTTCGCGCCACCCTGGAAGCGTCAAACGTCATATTGATCACGCCGGAGGAGGCAGTTCCGTTCGGAAGCTGTGTCCCGCCATTCGCCGTCGCAATGAAAGCGCCTAACACCGTTCCTGTAGCCGCGAGCTGTACGCCGTTGTTAGCAGCATATTGGCCGGTAATGTTCTGCAAGGCATCAAGCTGACTGCTACCAATTGCCCGATCAACATCTACACCGCGCCCATGATCCCAGCCGCGCAGAAACTCGCCGCGCGATTCCGGCAGGCGGAAATTACCGGCACCCTCGTCTCCCTTGTTAAACGCCGTGCCGAGGAACGCCGCCAGATCTGGATAGACAGCAATGCTCTTAACGCTGCCATCAAGCTCCAGAAAACCCGGCGCCACCTTGTCCAGCGGAAACGCCACTGTCGCGCCGACCGGCAAAGCCGAGGCTTGCGCAATCATCGCCTCGATTTCGGTTTTGGTGTAGGTGTCCTTAATGCCCATCCCAGCCAGCGTTTCCGGGTTATCACCCGACACGAACACGCCGCGATCGTTGACCTTGACGCGGGTGTATTGGCCTGCCGCCTTGTTCTTCGGCAGCACTTCCAGAATCGCCGCATCGACGTAGGCCCGCGAGGCCAGCACAATCGCCGGGTCAATCTTGAGCTGAATGTTGCCGGTACTGGTGACGATGAAATTCATGCGCACAATTTGCGTGCGGCCCGAGCCTTGCGACAGCAGCGGCTTGAAGCTCGGCGCGCAGTTGGCCACCGCCACCAGATCGCCGTCTGCATCGTAGAGGCCGATTTCGCGAATCCACTTACCGCCCTCATCGGCCGGAATGATTTGCTCGGCGATGATTACCGCCGGGTTGACCGGGTCGATCTTCAGTTGGTTCAGCGGCTTTCGGCGCCACTCGTTGAGCAGCTTGGTCTGACCTGCCGCCGGCACCGGGTTGGGCGGATCGGCCAGCCCGTTCGGGTTGGCATCCCCCACGCCCATTTGCGTGATCAGCCAGGGAATGCCGAGCGCGTCGGCGTTCGCCTGCTTGGCCATTCCCACATTTGTAAGGATCGCGAAAAACTGCGAATTCGCATCAATCATAATAAACGTCCAGGGTATCTATGGTGTGTTCGCGGCCGACCACGCCAAAGCTGCCAGTGACCTCAATGTCACGCATGACGGGCGGGTAAACGTCGATTTCGTCGCCTTCATAGAGGGACACGGCGATATTCAAATCGCCTTGCGTTTCCAGGCTGATTGCCAGCCCGGTCAGTTGCCGGGTAACGGGCTTGGCATCGTCAATCAGGCGCTCAAGCTCCTGATACATTTCTTCGGTGATGCCGGTATCCAGCACCCCGACCTTCAGCGCGAATGTACCCGGCACTCCCTCGGGCACCGTGTTGAACCACTCGACAATCTCGATCAGGTAGCCAAGCGGCTCGACCACCCGGCGCAACGCGCCGATGGTGCCTTTGTGCTTGTGGATGTAGTACGACGCCTTGATGGCCGCGCGCTTGGTTGCTTCCGTCCAGCGGTAGTCCCAGCGATCCACTGACCACGCCCATGCCAGGTGCGGCAACAAATGCACCGGGCAGGTATCAGCGTTGTAGAGGTCGCGCAGAGGGACAATCGTCTTTTCGAAAAACGCGGCCTCCATGGCCCGTTCCAGTTGCGTGCTGTTGAGCGGTAGGAGACTTTTCATATCAGACCGCCAGCCTCACGTTGTAGCTCGTACAGAAAGCCGCTTGAGCCTTGGTCGGGGCCAGATCCTGCCACCCGACCAACTCAACCCGGGCAACTCCGGCAACGTGCAACTGAGCGTCAACAGCCGAGCGGGCGACCTCGACGCCCAGCCGCTTGCGTGGATTGATCCAGGCTGCCAAGCGGCTTTTCGCCTCCGCCAAACTGGCGTCCGCTTCTGGACCCGCGCTGGCCATGTGCAAAATGGCGTCAATCTCGTAGCGGATCACCTCTGCGCTCTGCACAGTCACCCGATCACCGACCGGCCGCACGTCATCGTCATTCAGCGCAGCGGCCACAGTCGCCAGCAGCTCCGGCGGCGCTTCGCCTTCCCCGTCCAACCCCAGCACCGTGACCGTAACGTAACAAGGCTTCGGACTCTCCGCCGTGGCATCTGCCACCAGCCCAGAGGCATTGCGTGCATGCAGGATGTAGCTGTTGCGCGGGCCGGCTGTGGTCAAACCTTCATAGGCCAGTTGGATGCGCTCGCGAAACGGGTCGTCTTCTTCCATGACCTTGGGCACCGGCGGCACCGCCAGCAGATCCTCGGCCTGAATGACCAGGCGCTTCAGATTAACGTTTGCGCCCAAGTGATCGAGGTCGCCGCGAATGGCATGCGCCAGTAAAAGCGCCTTGCCGGCATCATTGACTCGGGCGCGGTTGCCGACCTTGTTGTAAGCCCCGACCTCAAGCACTTTGACCACTGGATCGCTTTCCAGCGCGGCCGTCCAGTTGCCGCCCATGTACCCGCGAAACACGCTCAGCCCGTCCTGATAAACCTCTTCAAAGTCCAGAGGCTCCAGCACGGTCGGCGCTGGCAGCGATGACAGATCTACGGTACTCATGCGGCCACCTCCAACGTGACGCTGTCGCCCAGGTACGTCCCGACGATTTGCAAATTGATTTGCCCGCCAATGACGGAAATGACGCGCACCTGATCCAACTTCAAGCGCGGCTCCCAGCGCCCGAGAGCGCGTGCGACCTCAGCCTGTACGGCGCTTTTCCAGCCTTCGTTGATGGGCAAATCGATAAACCGCCGTAGCTTGCTGCCGTATTCCATACGGTGCCGACGACTGCCCAGCGGCGTGCTCAAGATGTCGGCAATGGATTGGCGCAGGTGCTCGATGCCGGATATGGGTAGGCCGGTCTGGCGATCCATTCCGATCATCGGTGTCACTCCTTGAACGGCTCGTATTCTTCGCTGGCTTTCAGGAATCTGACCGCTTCGATGTCGGAGGCCGGCACCACGACCGTCGCCTTGTCGACCGGATAGGAACGGTCAGTGCCGGGGACGACCAACAGTCGCGACGTGTAGAGCTTGTCACGGAATTTCAAGAGTTCGGGCGATGAGAGCGGTGAGGATGCAATTGCCGGTTCCGAGGACGCTTGCACCTCGGTGACGGTCGTATCGATCTTGGCCATCTGTTTCTCCAGGCATGAAAAAGCCCGCACTGGGCGGGCTGTCGTGAATGAATTAATGCGTGTGGTGATTACTGTTGCCGGTGGCGTCAATGATCGCACCGGCGCTGGTGATGCCCTTGGTAACGTGTAGCGCACCGTCGATCATCACCGCCGCTTTCAGATTGATGTTGCCGGCGGTCACGTTCACCGCGCTATCGGTTACGACCGCTTCCGTGCTGGCCACTTTGATGGTGACCGTACCGCTCGGCAGAGTGATGGTGTAGCTCTTAGCCTGCCAGTCGTAGATCAGCGAGCCGCCATCATCGAAGCGCCAGACCTCAACATGATCGCGGTTGTCTGGCGGCGGTCCGGCATTGCCATACAGGCCAGGAACAAACGTGCCTTGCGCCACGTCGCCGCTGGGACTGATCAAACTGCCCTGTTCGCCCAATGACGGTGCCCGCCAGTGCCTGGCCTTGCCCGCTGCGATGCTGTGCCAGCGCACCCAAGCGCTGACCCATTCACTGCCGTCCGACACGCGACATACCGGCGGCGAAGCTGATAGATCCACCGCAACCACGTAGCAAGCCTTTACCGCTCCCGCGATCATGCGGTCATGCTGGGCGCTTGCGTAGCTCACGGCAGATCCTCGGGTTTGAATGGTCCGTCACCCGGATCAAGATCCAACACCAACGTTCCCGGTGGTTCGTCCCGCCACGGCCATTCCTCAACGCCGAGATAAACCTGCTGAGTCCACTCCACCAGCCACACCGTGTATCCATCCAGGTGCGGCTGGGTCCAGTCCTGCAGCGATTGCACAAACTCGGCAGGCTCAACTGCTAACCCCCACGTCTGCGCGCGCAGCAGCACCGCCAACTGCGTCGCCAATTGCACGGCCTGTTGGTGATGGTGCGGCTTGATCGGGTCAACGATGATCCGAGCCTCGAACTTGCAGACCAGCGAGGTTTCGCCGGTACCGATATCGGTACCCGGCTCGATCTCGGACACCTCCAGAAACACCGCTGGCAGCAACACGCGATCCTTAATGTCTGGCCAGGCTGTTACTGCTTGCACGCCAGGCAAGTGGATACGCACATGCTGTTCTACGGCCCGATAAAGCTGGTCCAGGCTGAACGGTTCCTCAGACATTGCCGATCCTCTTGAGGTATTTTTGCAGCTCAAAGTTGAGTTCCTGCTTAAGGATCTCCAGCAGGCGCTCATCCGCTTTTTTCACCCAGCTGTCGAAGTGCGGCCGGGCTTGCTCAAGCGATACCTTGGCCTTAGCCAGCGGGAAACGACTGCCGTTTTCGGCGACCCAACCCGAACTCGGCCCGCGACCAGGTGACACCGTGCTGTCGGGGTAGTCGTCCGCGTTGAAATGCTTGCTGGCTGTGCGGATCCAGATGTCGGGCTTGTTGCCGTAGACCTTCTTGAGGAAAGCCCCTTGGTAGCGCCGCCCCGCTACTGACACGCCGCTGCCGCTTTGCCGAGCCCGGCCGATCCGGCTGGATTCGATGGCGTTCAAACCGAACCACAGTTTGCCGCTCGCAGCCCCGCCGGAAACCGGATAGCTGCGCAACCGCTGACGCACCGCCGCAACAGCAATGCGCTCCGACCGGCTGACCGCTCGGGCAATGTGCGTGCGCAACCAACCCAACGTCTTGTTGATCGCGCGCCGATGCGCCGCCGCAGCCGCTTTCGGTACCACCTTGGCAAAGTCCTGGAATGCCTGAAAGTCTGCGGCCGAGGACTGGATGGAGATCATCCCGCCCCCCGCCGAGGGTTTGAAATAGCTGCCGACACTCATGGGCGCAACCTCAGAATCAGAGCGACCAGGCCGTCACCGCTCGGTTCGAGCTGAATCAGGTCGTAGTCACCTCCACCATCCAAGGCAGGCAAATCGACGCTGACCAGCATGCCCTGCTCCAGACCTTGCGAATCGCTGACACGGATCTCGAAGCGTGGCTCGCGCAACCCGGTGTTGAGCTTGCCGAACTTGGGTTGCAGCCAGGGTGCGGCGAACATGCCGAACACTGGCTCGTCGCGACCTTCGATCCGTGCAGTGTCGCCCAGCGTTTCGAACACCACCGCGTCGACCTCGGCGATCAGGTCGCGAAAGCCCACGATCAGAGTTCCAGCAGGACCTGCGCACGTGGTCGGGTGCACAGGTGCAGCGGGTTGGACTGTGCTTCACCGGCCATGCCTTTGTTGAAGGGCAGCGGCTCGATCATGCTGTAGTACGGAATGCCCTGGGTGTTGACCGTTTCCATGTAGTCAGCCGGCGCAAACACCGAGATGTACAGATCCGGCACGCCTTCCGGAACCAGAAGCGCCTTGTCGTCATGCACGAACGACACGCCGGCCACCTTGCCACGGTAGCGCTCCCAGATGATGCCGCCGAACTCGAAGCTTTCACGAGCATCACCGCGCAGAGCCGCTGCCTGCTGACTATTGAGGTAGGTCTCTTTGACCGACTTGTGAACGATCAGCTTGTTCCAGAAGTTCTTGCCGCAGAAGGCGCGAGAACCGGTGCTGGTCACGCTGCCGAGCGCGTCTTCCTGCATGTCCAGCGCTTCACCGCACTTGACCCGCAGTTCCGTGCCCGCATCCGCCAGCCCCATGGACAACTTTTGGCGCTCCACACCGAAGCGATCATAGAGATCCAGCAGCACGGTTTTGCCATCGGAGTCGAGGATCTGACCATTCAGTGCGCCCATACGCTGGAATTCGTGCGTGGCATCCAACTGGCGCCGCGCCTTAGCCAGCCGTGCATTGACCACGTCCTGCACTGCCTGAAGTTCAGTGCGAGTGCCGAAGGCACGGATGCCTTGGATCTCGTCGGCCTTGATGGTGAAGCGCTCAGGCAGATGCACGGTGTTGAACGGGATCAGGTTGCGCTTGCTGGCCGCAACCACCAGGCCAGAACCACCACGCTCGCCAGCGGGCACCAGTGCCAGGGTGTCACCGTCCTTTTCAATCTGCACGGTCAGGGTGGTGATGCCTTCCTCGCGGAACAGGCCCAAGGCGCTGATGCGCCCTGGCAGGTACGGTTGATCATTGAGTGCAGCGGTCAACGCGGTAACGGTAAACGCTTCGTCGTCAAAAATGGCGATATCGGCCATGGGTACTCTCCAGAAACGAAAAATCCCGCACGCGGCGGGATGCAAAATAAAGAGGGAAATGCTTTAGCGGACGATCAGCGAATGTGCGGCCAAGGCTTTCTCAGCGGCCAGATCGAGGCCGGTCAAGTGCGCTTCGCTGACCTCGGCCAGCCGCACCACGGCGCGACCGCGACGCACCACGTCGGATTCACCGAGCGGGCCGTACAGAATGGCGACAGCGTTTTCAGTGCCGTCCTCTGCAGTAGGTTCGTACGGTGCGAATTCGCCGGTGGCGGTCACCAGCCCGAGAATTTGTCCCGGCCACAATGCTGGACCCGCCGCGACATTGATCGCTTCGCGCGAGATCGTGCCGGCGCCCTCGGACAGCAGGAATTCACCTGCGTGCATCGGTTCCTGTTTGATAGTCATGCTCATGCTCCTTTCGCGCCGCGCGCGGTTCCTGTTTGGGCCGCTTGCCGAGCAGCCCAAATCGAGTTGGGGTCAGGTTGTTTGGCCAGCACCTTGGGTGCCGGGTCGTCCGCCAGCGGCAGACTGTTGTCGATTTCGAAGCCCTTGCCGCTGGTGACAATTTTGTCGAACAGACGCGCCCGCACCGCCGCCGCATCCAGACCGGCCGCGACATACTCGGCGCTGAATTCCGGCAGACGCGCGGCCACGCAGAGATCGTTCACCGCCTTGGCGCGTGCCAGGCCGGCGAGGACGATTTCCTCGCTTTCGAGCTGGGTAGAATTGAGCAGCGGCTCGACCAGATTGCTGATGCCCGCCGCTGTGCAGCGCTGAGTGATCATCAATGCCAATTTGGCCGAGTCAACTACAGGCGGCACCAGCGGCGGATCCACAGGTTCCAGTTCAGGATCTGGTTCAGGTGGCTCGTCGAGCTGCGCTACCAACTCAGCCGGAGCGTGTTGGAACCGTTGCAACACCGCGCCTTGACCGAGACATGCTTTGACCTTGATGCCGTCGCCGACTTCGTCTGCAAGACCAAGCGCCACTGCTTCGTTGGCAGTCAGCCAGGTTTCGGCATCAACCATTCGTCGCAGCTCGGCCTCATCGATGTCGGGCGCTTTAGCCTTATAGGCCGCAATGATCGCCTCCAAGGTTTGATCCAATACGTCAGCGACCCGGCGGAAGTCCTCAGCGCCACCGCCTGCATAGGTGTATGGGTTGTGAATCATCAACATGGCGTTCGCCGCGATTACAACGCGATGTGCACCGCATACGGCCACGCTGGCGGCGCTCGCTGCAAGCGCATCGATCCGACCGGTACAGCGCTCGCCCAACCGCGACAGCGCGTTGTGCATGGCCAACCCGTCGAACAGGTCACCGCCGATACTGTTGAATGCGGCGATCACCGGAGACACACCGTCATCCATGGCACGCAGATCCTGCACAAACTGATTGGCAGTGATGCCCCATGCGCCGATCTCGCCATAGACGAAAACCTCGATCACTCGCTCGGTGGCTTCTCCGCTGCCCTGCAGGGCGTACCAGGTCTTGTCCTGAACTTCGATACGCTTGCCTGCGCGGTTGTAAATGCGCGGTCGCGCTTTCTTGCTCATGGTTGCTCCTTGTCGTCGGTGTCATCGACGGCATCAAGGGTGTTGTAGTTGAGGCCCAGTTTTGTGGCCCGTGCCAGATCGGCGGCGTTTTCGAGATCGACCGTTTCGGCGTCGTAGCCGGTGCGCAGGACCATCTCGCTGCGGGAAGAAAACCCGGCCTGTACTTCCATCCGGCGTGCCTGCACGTCCTGTACTGGCTGGATATAGGCCCAGCCTTGTGGAACCCAGCGAGTACGCAGGTACTGGCGGCGCTTCTGTGCGTAATCGTCCAGCACCAGGACGCCAGACAACACCGCCATGTCCATCCACGCCGCCCGTACAGGACGGCAAAGTTGGTGCACGTACACGCTGAATTGAAGTTGTTCCAGACGGCGCCGAAACTCGTTGAGCACCACCCGAAGCGCCCTGTCGTTGATGCCGCGCATGTCGCCGGTGAGGATCTCGTAAGGCGTGCCCGACCCCGCTGCGGCAGCCATCAATTGCTGTCGCATGAAGTCCGGGTAGTTGTTGCCGGCGTCCGGTGGTTTGGAGAACTCAACCTCCTCACCTGCCCCCAGCTCCTGCATGGTGCCGGGTTCGAGCGCGACCATCGGGGTGAAGCCATCGCGATCCAGATCGAGCGGCTGACCGGTCACCGGATCTCTGGGAAGAGGCCCCGAGTCCGGCGCTGGACGCTTGATGAAACCGGCAAAGAGGTTGGCCACTTCCTGACGGAACAGCACCGCGTCGTCGTAGTTGTCCAGACTGCGCAGGCGTTTGAGCACCGGCGACAATCGCGGCACACCGCGCAACTGGCCAGGCTCCACCGGTTCGAAGATGTGCAGCACCTGAGTAGCCGGCACGCGGACCAGTGGGTTGTAGCCAGCGTTCAGCGAGGCTGCATCGCGAGGATGCGACAGGTACATCCAGTACGCCACCCGCTTGCCGCCGGGTGTGAACTCGATGCCAGCGCGGATGACGTTGCCGTTTTTGGTGGTCTCGAATTTGTCGTGCGGCACAAATTCCGGTGCGAGGATCTGCAGCTGCAGCGGGACCGCCAAACCTTCATCCAGACTGCGAGGACGCAACCGGACGAAGCACTCGCCCGATGTTTCCACCGTGCGTGCTACCAGCGCCTGCTGGCCGTAGAAGTCGGTGCGATCATCCGCATCCGATTCATCGACCCAATCCCCCCACAGCTCCTGCAGAAGCTTGCGCAACGCATCATCGTCGGTTGTGGGCCGAGGAGTGATGCCCGTACCGATCAGGTTGCTGACGCGCTTGTCGATGACGTTGAAGGCGTAAGGGTCATTGCGAACCGCCGCCCGCGAGCGCGACCGCAGATTGCGCAGGGCGGGAGTGTTGATGCTGTTGATCCCGTTGTCGGGAGCGTCCCAGCCAGTGGAGCGTCGCCCCTCTCCGGCGCCTTCGTAACTGGCCTTGATGTTGGACGGCAGGACAAATCCGTTACGGGTCAACGTCGGAAACTGTCGGGCCATCAGACCCCCTTCCCGGCATGGTACAGCCGGACTACGCGCGAACGTGGCCCAGCTGCACTTGCCAACGACGAGCGTATTTCTTCCCGCGCCTTGAGCAGCTCATCGACCGTGCGGTATTCCACGGTGCGGTCGGTGTAGCGCACAGTTTTCTCACCACGAGCGATGGCCGCCTCAACTGCGTCGAGGTGCTTCTGGGTAAATGACATATCAGCGTCTCTTGAGGTAGCCGCTTGTACTGATGCGGCGTGGAGGAACGGCCCTTGGCTTGTGATGCGCAGTGACTGGTGGCGCAGCAGCGATGACGGGCGAGGCCGAGACTGCTTTCGTGACGGGTAACGCCTCAGGTTCCACGGATGAGGATCTAGGTATGACCGGATCAGCGGGGACTGACTTGTCTTCAAACAGATGATGCTGCATGAGCGACTGCCGTACCCGATCCCAATCACTTTCGTGATAACGCCCCAAGCCCAGGTATTCGGCCATTGCTCGGGCATAAACCATCAGGTCGAGCGCTTCGTTGCGATCCGCTTTCCCCTTGGTCCATTCAACGCGCCACTCACCTTTGACGAAACGAGCAACCTTGCGCTCGGCCACACACTGGGCGAAGAAGTCATCAGGTAGATCCTTCGCGAAATGCAAGGCACCCGGCCCAGACACCAATGCGTACCGGTTATAGATCCAGTCCTTCGCCGTGTCGGTGCCGATCATCCACAGTTCAGCACCGTTCTTTTCGATGTTGCCTCGCCAGTTGACGTCTACACGGGACGGGCGCTGGGCGATGATCGGTTTGCCCCGCCGGCTCTCGCCTTTCACTGCAAAGACGTTTCGCCAACGACGAATGCGGCAGAACTGATAAACCTCATGCGTATGGTTGCCCCCCGAGTCAATCGCGGTGGCAAGGATGCCCAATCCAACTCCGCTAGGGTGGCGGTAGCGAGCCTTGAGTTTGTCGTCCAACGTTTCCCATGTTCTGTCGTCGGATGGGTCGCCCATGATGACCTGATGGTCGATAACCCAACGCTCCAGGCCTAAGCCCCAGCCCATCACCATGAACTCAAGACGATTGCCTTGAACGTCTACTGCAGCAGTCAACATCAGCGCCCCCGTGGGTACGGTGCCGAGCACATAGGTCTCTTGCAGTGCGCGGGCCTGAAGCTCATCAGCCTTAGTCTGTTCTAACGCGCTGTCCCAAGGCAGCCCAAGCCTCGTGTTGTAAAACACCTGCATGAGCGACTGATTGCCTTTTTTCTGCTCGCTCATCGCTGAGTCGAACTCGCGAGCTAGCAGGCCCCAGCTAGTCCATCCAAGGGGCGCATAAAGGGCATTGAGCTGAAAGCCGATAGTTTCGCCGTCACCGTGAGAATGAGCACGCCACTCCCCCTTCGCCAGCATGGTCGCCTTCTCATGTTCATCGATGAGCGCGCCGCAATCAGGCCCATTGCAAAGGTATTGAACCTGGGCATACGCCTCGTCCCACTTTAGATGAGACCAGTCGAGTACCTGCATGTGCTGGCAGTGTGGGCACGGCACATAAAAGTGGCGCTGATCGCTGATGCGGAAAAGATCATCAATGCGCGACGCCCCCTTAAGAGTTGGCGTACTAGAAAAATAGAACTTGGCGTTGCGTCCAAACGTTGAGGCCCGGGCCTCTGCAAGCTTGACCGGATCGCCTTCGCTGTTCAGATCCATCTCCCAACGATCAATCTCATCGCCGTAGACGTAACGCACCGATTTTTCTGCGAGGTTGGAAGACGATCCGGCGGTCGCAATGAACAACCGTCCACCCTCGAACTGTTTGACTCCGGAGGTATTGGTGCCCTCCCTTGAGCGCGGCTTCACAATGCGTTCGCGCAACTCAGGAACAACTTCTGCGGCCTGGTCGAAACGAGCGGCAATGTCATGTGCCAGGCGCTGCGTCGGTTCCAGCAAAAGGATGTTCGCAGGCGCCATATGAATGCAGCCGCCGATCCAGTTCAAAGCAATCTGCGTCTTCATCAACTGCGAGGCGATCATCGTGACCACCCGCTTACATGGATGCGCCGGTGAGAGACATTGCATCGGCTCACGAGCATACGGCGTACGCGCCGTGCGATAGGGACCGGGTTCAGCACCGCCCTGGCTTTGGGGAATCCGCATGTAACGGTCGGCCCATTCGTCAACCCAAAGCTCAGGCTCCGGCCGCAGTCCGCGAAAGTAGCCGCTGCGGTATACCTCAGTGCCATCGGCGTAATTGACCATGATTAATTCCCCGCATTTGAAAGCGCACGCTGCAAATCAGCGGAGGACATCCGTTCGGCGTCTTCCAGTGTTCGACGTAGCGCAGCCAACAAGTGTTTTTCCACCATCCATGGATCGTTTATTGCCGCCAATTCCGGAGCGATCTGAGTCGGCATGGTCATCAGCAAATCCCGCAGCAGTCGGCCTGTATCGAAGGCAGCTCTGTCGACCACAGCCGACTCAACCAGTACACCTTGATCCTTGTAAAAATCAGCCTCTACGCTGAGGGATGCAAAGTGTTCCTTTCGAGCACGCGCCTTATGGAAGTCAGGCAGTGCGTCTGTAGCCGAAAGGCTCGCGGGCTGCGCAGCCTGCAAAAACGGCTGCGAGGGTTCGGGGACCGCAGTGCTGAAACCTTCTTTGAGCTGCCGCTCACGTTCGTGACGAGCGACAACGCCGGCCTTGCTGGGGTCCGATGTTTCTTTGATGAGGGATTCTGTCGCATATACATCGACGCGTTTCCCATCCGGCGCCATCACCAAACGCCCGTTGTCTTTCAGCCAGGTGATGGTGCTGGGCGCCTTTCCAATTCGAGCAGCGAAGGCGCTTTTCGATAGGTAGAGAGGCTCAGTCATAGGTAGTTTTTCAGTCCTTTTTCAATGAGATTTCAATGATTGAAATTTCAGTAAGTTTTCAGTGCTCGCAGATACCGAGTTGCGCGGGTTTCCGACCCCGTGTCCTTCAGATACCCCTAGGGTCCCCGGCGGTTTTCGGCGCCCCAGATCGGTGCATCACCCCTGCGTGCCCCCGGTGGGCGGGACTTCGCTGACGCCCAGACGCTTGGCAGCCCATCGTTCGTACAATCCGATGGCCACATCCGCGCCGGCCATCGCCGTGAGGCATCCCAAGGCGCCCGCCGTCCAGATCGTCATGCCGGCCGCGATCATCAACATCATCGCCGTCACCCCGCAGACAATGCAGGCCCCGGACCGAAGCGCGAGCCTGCGCAACAACGCCCAGCCCCGCGCCCCATCCTTGTCCGCCCGCCACATCTCCCCCGATACGCCACCGACCAGAGCCAGGACGATCACTAACCAGATCGGCATTTCTGCCAGTGCTTGTTGCTCGCTTGTCATCGCCTACCCCATGAACGCAAAAACCCGGCGCAATGGCCGGGTTTGGTGGTGTGGTGCCTGCCGCTCTCTGCGGTCGCACCTATCGAAGATGACTACTTTTTACAGGTCGATTCCGGTGGCAGCAACCCTGTTTTAATGCCACCCGGTGAATAAGTGGGTAACGCAGGGTGAATGCCTAGCGAATGTCGGCGAATACACCACCACGGCATTCTGTTGTTGCGGCGGTGTCCCATACGTCCCACTTTTCAGAATCGAAGTGGGACGCCTGAGAGCGCCTAAAATCGGGGCTTCGCCCCACTGTCCTACTTATCTTTCTTCTTTCTCGTGTAAAGGAAGAATTTTAAGAACACGCGTTCGCGCGTAAGCGCGTAGTGCTCGCCCGCTACGCTCACACGGGCGGGAGGCACTACTAAGCGGGACGGTGGGACAGCCCAACAACGACAAGGCCCACACCTGTCCCACTGCATCAAAACGCAGCGAGACAAGACGGGCCAGTGGGACAACCACAACCGGAGCGCTACCTGGGGTCACGCAGCCGCCCCCATCAGCACCCAGTAGATCTGCAGATGCGCCTCATGCAAACGCTGGTAGTACGTATCGCGGCCACAACCGCAGTGGACATACCGCAAGCGCATATCCACATCGAGCGTGCAGTAATGCTCACGCACCACCGTCACCAGCTCTGGCGCGAGGTGCTTGGTCACGATCAGCTCAATGTCCAACGAACTCTCCAGCGGCGCACGGAAGGCACGCCGCCCTCTGATCAGTTGCCCGTTGCTCTCCATCATCATGGCAACCATATTCCCCCCAGCCAGCCCCCCTTTCGAATGTTCCGAGTGCAGCTCCTGCGCCCACAACCGAAGCAGCGAATCGATCTCCTTAATCAAAGCAAGGCTCCTCGAACTCCACTCGCTGCAACGCCGAGGCACCGCCCCACCCTGTCGGCTTTTTGTAAGCCCAGGGCCGCTGGCCGCTCTTAGCCAACGCCGGCAACCGAACACGCCGCCAGCCCAACCGGTGCATGATCGCGCCGACACGCATCTGCTCCGGCTTGCCCCAGTGCCCGAAGTCCAGCTTCAAGGCACTGGTGAGCACGTCACTGCCGGTGGTGGTCTCGCCGATCTGCGACTCCTCGAGCCAGGTCAGAATCGGCCCTTCCCATTCATCCACAACGAAACGCTCGTCCTGCTCCTCGCCGAACATCGCCGCTTCATCCAGCGTTACCCACCAGAGATCGCCCGCGTCGTAGCAGAACACCGCCTCGGCCCATAGCTGATCGCGCATCGAGCGCAACAATTCCAGATCCACCTTGGTACACGCGACCGGCCAGTAACGCCGGTTGCCGGTGGCGTCCTTCAGGTACTCGTCTTGGTTGGTGGTACCCACGAAAACACACTGGCGTGGCACGTCCATCGTTCTGCGGCCGTAGCTCTCGCGGTAAGTGTCAGTGGACGCCGAAAAGAACTGCTTGGCCTTCGTACTCTCGGCCTTGTTGAAGCTATCCAGCTCCCCCAGCTCGACGATCCACTTGCCCCGGATCGCCTGAAAGCCGTCTTTGTCACCCAGCGCAAACGGGGTGTCCATAAACCACTCGCCGCCGAGGATGCTCATCGCCGTCGACTTACCGGCGCCCTGTGCACCTTCCAGAATCATCACCGAGTCAGCCTTGCAACCGGGCTTCATCACCCGCGCCACCGCCGATAACATCCAGCGCTTGCCGACCTTTGCTGAATAATCTGTCGCCTTCACGCCCATGACGTTGGTAAGCCAACTTTCAAGCCGAGGCACCTGGTCCCACTGCAGCTTGCGCAAGTACTGGCGCACTGGATGGAACGCATGGTCATGCGCAACGACACTCACCGCCTCGATCACATGCGAGGCCTTGACCCGCAAGTTGTACTGCTGCGCGAGCCACTTCATTACCCGAACATCGTCAATATCCGCCCAATCGCCTGTGCCGCCGCCATAAGGCGCCGCACGCAGCTTCACGATCTTCGAGCTGAACGCGCTGTAGCTAATCACACCGGCCCAACGCTCATCGTTGGCCAGGATCAACTCGACGTTCTGCATGTGCGCAATCAGCGCGCCGCTTTCGCTGCGTGCCAGCAGATCTTTCCAACCACCAGCAGCCGGCGGCTTGACCACCGCCAGTACCTGACGGCGCACCGCCTCCAAACCTTCCGCAACATGCAGATCGTTGAAGTCGGTCCACTTGGCTTCACGCTCACCGGAAAAGATCGGCGCAACAACCTGGCCACCGACAATTAGCGCCGCGTTGTTTGCTTTCTCTTCACCAGGGTTCCACGCATCGCCATTCGGCTTGGTGGTCTTCCAGTCATCGTCTCGGCAGATGATCAGCGGGCAACCGGCGAAACGCTCGCGCATGGCCTTGCAAACCACCAGCAAATTGCCCGCATCAAACGCAACGGCCACGGTCAATGACGTGGCCATATGCAGACTTGCGCCGGTCGCGTAGCCCTCACACACTAGCACCGGCTCGCCCGGATCCGGGTGCGGCCCGATCAGATGGAAAGCGCCCTCCTTCGACATGCCGTAAGGCCAATAGGACTTGTCCCGGCCGGTATCCTCTTGCTTGGTTGGGAACACCACCTGCAGGCCGACAATCTCGTCCCGGACATTGCTCATTGGCACCAAGAAAGCGCCGGTGCGCGGCGCATACCGAACGCCGAAGCCGACAATCTGCTTGCGATCCAGATAGTCGCTACGCCCCTTCTCCGGCATGCGCTTGAACATACCCGCCGCCCGCTTGGCCGCACGACGTGCCGCGTTGGCTGAAATCTCAGCCGCCCGCCGTTTGGCCTCTTCCTGCCGAGCGCGCATAACTTCGCGTTCTTCAGGCGACATTCGGCCGGCCTTGACCTTGATCTTCTGAGACTCGCCCGAACGCCAGTCACCGAACGCACCGAAGATCAGCGTCTCGCCTTTCTCAGTGCGCTGCTCGTGAACGACATACCAACCGTTCTTTTCCTTGCCCTTGTCTTGCATCGTCTTGCAGCGGGTCAGCTTGCCGAAAACCAATGGCTGCGCAGGCTCAAGACCGTAATCCGCGAATTGCCCTAACACCTCATCGAGCATGGCGCGCCCCTTTCAATTCTGCGAGGGAAAGGCAATCCACGCACTGAGTACAACCGGGCTGCGCCAGACGGCGAGCCTCGGGGATGGGGCCATCACAGGTTTCACAGAACAGAAACGAATGCGCCGCCAAAGTGGGCTTGGCGGCGAGGAGACGTGCAGCGAGCGCCTGATCGATGCGCTCTTGCACCAAGTCATTAGCAAAGTCGACGATATCAACCACGGTCAGTACCCCGCGTCGTCTGATTGACGTAGGTGGCGCGGTTGAACAGCCCCAGCAGTCCTTGAATGCCTCGAAACACCTGCAGGCGAATCGCGGCCAGTTCCTCATCGGAAACCACCCCGTCGCCAATGCTCTTGGCCCAGATATCCGCCAGATCGGCGACCTTCCGGAAGTACTCGGCAATCCCGATGGTCAACGTCTCGGGCATGTCATTGGTGTACGCCTCAGCCAGTTCCTGCCAAGTCGTATCACCGACCAAGGCATGCACTGCATCCAGAATGCGGCGATCCTTGGTCAGCTCCAGAATCTCGCCGAACTCTTGAATGTTCACCGTGTGGCTGGGGTGGGTTGGGGACAGCTTGTGCTGCAGCGTGGTCGCATTCCGGCCGGTGGTGGCGGCGATGGCTGCGGCGCCACCGGGGTAGTCCCGTGCGGCATGGTAAAGCGCGAGATCGAGCGGCAAAACTTCCCGCTGCGCCCGCTCAACAGAACTCAGAGCGATACGGCTCATGGCATTAATCCTTGTAAGTTGCCAGTGCCGCGCGACATGCAGTGGTGATACATTTGCCGCGTGGCTTGAAAGGGCCCAAACGCCGGCTAGATCTTCGGGATCGACACCGGCACCGTGCCGGGGCGAGCAATCCGTTGCTCACCCCTGGCGCAACAGCTGCCAAATCTGTGGTGGAAGAGGCAGCAACACCAAGGCTTCCGAGCCTTGGAAAAGCGCGATAAAGAGAGGTGGTTGCATGTGGTGTGCCCGCCTTTCTTTATCGCGACCCGACAGCGCTGTGGTGGCGCATGCCGGGAGGAACTGGGCGACCTTTGGGTCGCCTTTTTTCTGACTACGCTGCAGCTTTTTGTGGAGCCGAAGCGTTCAACAGCCAAGCCGCTTGGAATGCGTTGCCTTTTTGCTTCGCAGCAGTCGCTAACAGCTCGGCGTATTTGGTTTCACCTGTGTAATCCGTTCGCGGCAGGCATGCAGCCTGACGCCATTTGTTCAGTGCCTGGTAGCTTCTATTGCATACCTTCGCAGCGGCCCCGATGCCGCCTACGGCTTCAAACGCAAACGCAATTGCGCTCGGAAAATCTGCGGGGTCCAACATGACAACCTCCATTTATCAACTTGCGGTTGATGTTATAGATCAACTGACTATTGCGCAACCTTTATGAGACTCTCAACTCATGGTTGATAAAAATTCCCTTCGCGCAGCTTTCAGCGAGCGCCTACACGAAGCTCTCGACGATGCCGGCGTACGCGCTCGTGGTCGTGGAGTGGATATTCATCGTCAACTGAAAAGTGCAGGGGTGGATAAAACCACGCAAGCCATTAGTAAATGGCTGAACGGCGAAGCCATTGCTGAAGCAGACAGCATGTCAGCCCTATGCTCGTGGTTGAGGGTACGGAGGGAGTGGCTTGAATACGGTGTGCTGCCAAAAGAACAGGCAGGCGAAAGCAATGTTCGACAATTCGGAGTTAGTGACGGAACCAATGTAAGAGAAATCAATGAGCGATTTGGTAAAGTACCGTTGATCTCGTGGGTTCAGGCTGGTGCTTGGTGTGAAACTGTTTCGAACTTTGATTCCTATGATGCTGACTCTTGGCTTTCTTGCCCCGTCCCAATTAGTAACAATGGGTATGCACTTAAAGTGCTTGGCGACTCAATGACCAACCCTGGTCCTGGGCGCAGTTATCCAACGGGCTGTATCATTTTTGTTGACCCAGAAGCCGAAGCAAAAACTGGAGATCGTGTAATTGCTAGAGTCCCAAGAACAAATGAAGCGACTTTCAAAATTCTCGTTGAAGATGCCGGAAGACAATATTTGAGGCCAATAAATCCGCAATATCCAATCATCGATATTACGGAGGAGACTCATATCTGTGGAAAAGTAGTGGGCTCCTTCATCCCTGAATAAACGATAACGCCTCACAGCTACAACTCTATTGCATTGCCGAACATGTAGTAGCCATCCTTTAGCAAATAATCAACAATTTCAACTGAAAAACCTTGTTCCTTCACGAACTCGCCTAATTTTCTCAAATATTTCTCATCACATTCAAGCTCCGCCAGACTCTTCATTTGCAAGCCGAGTGCGGAGACTGCATATCCCTTGATTTTTAACGTAGCATTGAGATCGCTATGCGTGATCAACAATCCTTTTTTATGAGATCGCAAGAACCGAATCCACTTAACACCAGGCTCATGAGTAGTAATATTATTAGAAATATTTCCCGTAACACCAGTCAAAATTCCCAAGCTTTCCAGCTCTAAGTATTCTGCATAGCGCAGCGCGCCGTCCTCAACTTCAAAACCTGACCAAATAGCCCCATCCAAATCGAGCCTTAACACTCTCTCTATAAGTTTTGCCTCCCTCTGGGATAAATTTCGCACGAATTCCAGACAACGCAGAGAATAAGCTCCGGGTTGTTTAACCTCTCCCGCGAGCAACCGCCCCCAGAGCCTCTGCATGTCATCTGATGAAATTTGGCTAGCACAGTCTTTCCAGCGATAAATCCAGTCGTCTTCAACTTTTTCGTCACTTGGCTCCGCATCATCCTGCATTACTGATTCCTCAGCATAGATCAAAGCCTTTGTAATATTGACCTCTTTTTGAAGACTATCAGCCATCCCCTGCAAACTAACTTTTTCAATCAAAGTGGCAGTATTGATAACTGGCTCCACGCGAAGATTACTCTTGACTCTTCTTTCATCAGCAAAGGGAAGCTTCAAAGAAAAATCCGATAGCTCTCTGGTGCCATTGCGAATTTCTTGAATTTCACGTTCCATTTGAGCTAACGCTAACTGCTCAGCACGACGAACTTCAATATTTGCCAAACCTTCACGCCTAATCTGAGCTGGTCTGAAAATACTACCTATGCCTTTATCCGCGACTGATTCCCATATTCGGATAATGAGCTTCTCACCTGGTAACGTCATTTTGTTAGCCCTAGATAGGTTGGGAGTGGAAACGAAGAATGCGGTCGCCATGTCAATCTAGAACGCGCAAAGCAAAATCTCAACAGTCAACCAAAGGTTGTTGACCAATATCAATTATTGGTTGATATTAGCTTCACTCTTCCACCACAGAGCGAGGCAACACCATGCACACCACAGCAACCCTGCACGTCCACCCGGCCGCTGCCAACCCCTTCCAAATTTTTGAGATCCGGCGCCTAGCCCGCAAGTACGGCTGCGCGTTCGCCATCAGCAAACCGAAGCTGACAGCACGCATCACTCCTGCCCCAGTCAATCCGAACGGCGGAGGGCATGCAGCATGATCAAGTACAAAATCGACAACCGCACCCTGCAATTGCTCAATGCTCAGGTCAACTTGACTGAGACCTTCAACCATGTCCTCCGAACCGCGCCCAAGCGCGAGTGCCTGGCGTTTCGCCTCAAGGTTGAACGTGGCATCTCGGAAAGCACCTTCGTCGTGGAGCTGGGCAGCGAGCGCCACACGCTGACCCTGCCGAACGAAAAGAAGATGCATCTCAAGCTGGCCGACTTCATCGAAGAGATCGCCAACGGCCCGTTCGATGCGAGCAATACCAGCGATCTGCTGCACCGTCCCCACGCCAGCCGCGAATATGGCCGCTTTGAAATCTCGGACAAGCAGCGAGTGTTTGAGCTGGTGCGCACCGGCGGCGTGCTGAACCTCGATATGGGTTTCGACTACCCGCTAATCGTCGCGCTTCATCGCACTCATTCTCGATCAGGTGTCACCACCATCCTGAGCATCGGTAACAAAAGCCCGCACACCCGTTGCTTCACCGTGTACGGCAGCGATGACGAGATCTACGGAAAAGTCAGCGAGTCCATCAACCACCTTGCTGCAGCGGCAACACCAGCTGCGCACGCGGCATGAGGGGCACACCATGGAACGCACTCTCGCCCAAGCCGCAACCCACCTCGGCCTGACTCGGCCGAAGCTCATCGCACGTATGCGTGAAAAAGGTCTGCTCAACGAGCGGAACCTACCGGTCTATCCCAACCGTGATCGCGACTTCCTGCGAATCAAGGACGGCCAGTGGTACCACGATCAGCTCGGCATGCAGTACAGCCAGTCGACCAAGGTGAAACAACCTGGCATCCGCTGGCTAGCGGAACAGTTGGGTATCGATCTGCCTGCAATCCCGGCAGACAGCCGTGACGTGGCCTAGGGAATACGCCCGCCAGATCATCGCTATGCGGACACGAGAGGAGCGCAACGCCGCGCTCCTTGAAGTGCCCGAACATCTGCGCGAGCTGACCAGAACGCATTGCCTGAATGCCTGGAACCACCCGGCCAAAAAACAACGCAAGGAGGCCCAACAAAGCCATGAGTAACACAGCACAAAACCCGCTGCGCCTGCACCCGGCGCCGGAATCAGCCACGGTCGAATTGCTTTACCGCATTTTCGGCGACGTCCTGATCCCGCTCGACAAAGTGCGCGAGCAGTACTTCCGCAACCTCAACGAGCAATCGTTCGTGGCCGAGATCAGCAGCGGCCGCATCCAGCTCCCCATCACCACGCTGGACACCAGCCGCAAGGCACCGAAGTACGCACACATCCGGCACGTCGCTTCCCTGATCGACATCCGCGCCTACAAGGCCGACGAAGACATGCAGCGGCAGCAGGACGACGCCAACGAGTAACACCCAAAACCGAACGGCTGCCACCACCAGCCGAAGACTTCACCAGGAGCACACCACATGACTGCAGTTCAAATCTACGCGCTGATAGCGATCGTCCTCATGGTCGCCGGCGTTTACTGGCTCGCCTACCGGCACGGCTTCAACAGCGGCCGAGCCGAGGGACATTCAGAGGGTTACAGCGAAGGCTATGACGTTGGCGGCTGTGTTGGGTATCGAGACGGCCAAGCGATCCAGAGCGCTGATAGCGCGGAAGAAATCCGCAACTTGCAGCACACCCTTGATCAGGCGCACGACCAACGCAAGAAACTCTACGCCCACTATGAGCGCGCCTTGGCTGCCTCAAAACTTGGCGAACAGGAACGACTGACCCTACTGGAAATCGCCGAGAAACTCCGGATCGCATCTGAAACGTTCAGCGCCTTTCGCACCGGCAAAAAGCTGGAACGCGATACCAGCGTCCTCCGTGACCAGGCGCTAGCCATGGCTGCTCTGCTGGAACCGGCCGAGCAGGAGAACGCCGCATGAGCGAAATCCGTCCCCAATCCAGCACCCACCGCAACCCGGCTAACGCCCCATCAGCGATTGATGCACCAACGCGCACTCAAATTTCGGAGGAAAGCGGTATGCAAATGGACCAGCACGACACCCAAACCACGACCGCTTTGCTCCGCAAGGAAACCAGCGTCGACACACTAGAAACAAACAGTCTCTGCTGCGCAGCAGCAGGCATTATTGCTCCTTGCAGCAGCTCCACCGAGGCACTTATACCCCACGAAAAGCTGCGCGAGGCAGCGACCCCCAATGCCACGCTAAACGCTCAGAATCGTTCGCCCGCGCAGCCTGCCGAGGGGTATAAGCATCCCTCGTGCTCGCCCGAACGCACAGCGAAAATTGCCGCCAACAAGGTGCAGATCAACGAGCGTGCCGAGTTCGAAAAAGAGTTCCCAGTGCCCGAAGGTCTGCAGTACTGCACACAGCGAGGCACGTACATCACCGCACCAGGCGCGAAGACATCCGATTCATTCGCCCGTGAGCATTACGCGTATCGGGCCGGCTTCGCCGCGTGGAGTCGCAGAGCGTGGAAGCATGCCGCGCTCGTTGCTCAGCAAGAAGGGGCGAGCCCATGCAGCCTCTAACATTCGTCCTGCGTTTGATGCTGCAGGAGGCACAATCATGAGCCTTCCTCGCTGGGTAATGATCAACCGAGCCTCCGAACTCACCGGATATAGCGAAGACGCAATTCGCCACAAAGTTAAAAACGGTACGTGGGCTCAAGGCAGGGTCTGGCGCAAGACACCGGACGGCCGCATCGCAATCAACATGACGGAGTATGACAAGTGGGCCGAGAGCGCACCTCAGCAAGCGGCCTAGAAGCGGAGCTGGCTAAACACAAAGGGATTGAAATACACGGCGGAAGCATTCGCGTCGTATTCATGTGGCGGCGAATTCGCTGCCGCGAAACCCTTGGCCTGCCCGTGACCAAAGCCAACATCAAGCATGCCGCCCTACTCAGGGCGGCAATTCTTCACGAGATCAAGACGGGACATTTTGAATACGGCCGCCACTTCCCGAACTCAAAGAATGCGACCAACTACACCACGGTAAAAGACGAGCGGATCGGGGCGTTGATGGAACGTTACAAGCCGCTGAAGGCCGTCGACATAACTCCGATGACCGAAGAAAAATACGGCTACGCATTGGATATCTGCGCCGATCTGCTCGGCTCGGAACGCTTGGCGGGCGTCCTATTACCCGAAGATATCCAGCGATTGAGGACTCAGCTCATCGCCACCAGGGCGCCGTCGACGGCGAACCATTACCTGGCGACTTTCGCCGGCTTCTTAGCGTGGTGTGAAGACAACAGATATTGCCGTGAGGGGTTGGCGGCGGCTTGCGTCCGCTTCGCAATGATCGGACGTGAGCCAGATCCCCTGACGAAGGCAGAGTTCGACCAGTTGATAAATAAGGGCTGTTTACACGTTCAGGATTCGGCTGCGATCACACTCGCCGTTTACACAGGACTTAGACCCGGAGAATTATGCGGGCTGGCGGTGGAGGATATTGACCTGGCGTCCGGGCAGCTACACATAACCAGAGCGATCACTGCAGACGGCACCTTCAAAGTCCCCAAAACTGGTAAGCCCCGCACCGTATTTTTGATGCCACCAGCCCTCGATGCTTGCAAAAGCCTTATCGGTCTCGTCGAAAACCATGAACCGAGGACTATCGAGATTTATATGAATCGGCATGAGAGCAGGCAGGAAACGGTAACGCCATTGCTGTCTCCGACCACGCAGGCTCGAAAGAAAATCATCAATCACTGGTACGTCCCGACATCATGGAATACCAAATGGGCCGCCGTACAAAAACGCTCTGAGATACGCCCGCGTCGGCCCTATCAGACCAGACATACATATGCATGCTGGTGCCTGACTGCACGCGGAAATCTGGCGTTCATTGCGAAACAGATGGGTCACAAAGACTTCACTATGCTCGTGGAAGTCTACGCGAAATGGATGGACGATGAATCCCCCCAAGAACTTGAACTTATCTGGCACAATATTAAAAAATTAGCAAAACCCTTAATTTAGTCACCACCACCGTCCTTCTTCCCCATTTTAGAGGCGAACAAGCGCTTTTGCTCTTCGTATATTTCAGCAACCAGTCTTTCCGCCTCACGCTTTCTTCTGCGGACTTCTCGTGGATCACTAGGAGACCTAGCAGAAATCGAATTATTATACGCTCGCTGAGTTGCTATTAACTGCGCATAGGCGAGAGCAACATCACTAGGAACAGGATTATTATAAGGATTAGTGATCGCGTCAGTATTAATCTCATCAAAATCTAGCTCTTCACCTATGGCATGAGCCCAGGTGTGTTTTGAGGAATTATCGAACGTAATCTTCCACTCGGCGGCGTCATCCAAGGCAGCCTCTCTCACTTCATCAATAACCTCTGGGGATGTGGTTTGTTCCAAGTAAGTATTAGCGAAATCGAGGAATTGGTGGTGGCTATACAGAAAAAAATCCTGTCCAGTCTCCTCTGAGAATTCTTCGATTAAGCGCGGCAATGGTCCAATCGTCTTGCCTCCTTGCCTATCCCACCAGTCGTCTTTCTGCTCTCCCGTCACCAGTATGACGGGCTTGTTAACCGCTTTAGCTTTTTCAATAACTTGCTTCCAAATAATCAAGTCACCATAACGTTTGCATACATCACTAAAAACGGTAGAGCCTTTGTGTTTTCCAACATCTTCGAAGCCAGGAGGAATTCTATTCGCATACCGAACCTCTCCATCTTTTACAACAGCTCTCAATTGCTCTTCGGAATACCGAGCCCCTACCTTGCCCATCAACATTTCAGAAAGCGAAGACTTCACATCATCCGCGGTCAGTCGAGATTCGTGAAAGTCACGCTTAGCCTCAAGCTCAGCAATGACTTTATTAGAAACCTCAACAAATTCCTTATGCAGACTCTCAGGCAAAAAAGGATGTTTCGTTGCGCTATCGAAATTATCAAGTACCGAAGTCAGGCTACCTACGGCTGCTGTGTATAATCCGGCTTGTGCATGAGCAATTGAAGCGCGGTTATCGAGCAACTCATAGATTACTTGATATGGAATCCATAAACGGTCACCGAGGGAAGCAATCACTTTATAGAGCGCATCTCGCGCTTCATCAGATCGTTTATATACTGAGGTTAGGACGTTTGTATCAAAAACAAAAAAGCAGTTTTGCCATAATTTTGCGCGTCGTTCAGCGTCATCAGCGAAATGACTAGAGAACACATCCTTCATGCCTAACCCCTCCATATGAACAATGGCACATTAATACCATGCCGAGCTGATCCTCACCACTGTACTTGGCGTTGAGGGCAGGGCATCACGACGTGATACCCTTAAATACAGAATCTTACGATTTGGGTCTTTGTAATCCACGTGCCGTCAAATGCCCCAAATTTGCCCCATTTTTTTCAGCGTACCCTCCTAACCTACTGATGAATAAGCCAATTTCCGATCTATCCAGCCACACTCCGATGATGCAGCAATACTGGCGCCTGAAGAATCAGCACCCGGACCAGCTGATGTTCTATCGCATGGGCGATTTCTACGAGATCTTCTACGAAGATGCGAAGAAAGCCGCCAAGTTGCTGGACATCACCCTGACCGCGCGCGGGCAGTCGGCGGGTCAGGCGATTCCGATGTGTGGGATTCCTTACCACGCGGCGGAAGGTTACCTGGCGAAACTGGTCAAGCTCGGCGAGTCGGTGGTGATTTGCGAGCAGGTCGGCGACCCGGCCACCAGCAAAGGCCCGGTGGAGCGCCAGGTCGTACGGATCATCACGCCGGGGACAGTCAGCGACGAGGCGCTGCTGGATGAACGCCGCGATAACCTGATTGCAGCTGTATTGGGCGATGAGCGCCTGTTCGGTCTGGCGGTGCTGGACATCACCAGCGGCAACTTCACCGTGCTCGAGATCAAAGGCTGGGAAAACCTGCTGGCGGAACTGGAGCGGGTCAACCCGGTGGAATTGCTGATTCCGGATGACTGGCCAAAAGACCTGCCGGCGGAAAAACGCCGTGGCGTACGCCGTCGCGCGCCGTGGGATTTCGAGCGTGATTCGGCGCTGAAAAGTCTCTGCCAGCAGTTTTCCACCCAAGACCTGAAAGGCTTCGGCTGCGAAAACCTGACTCTGGCCATCGGCGCTGCCGGCTGCCTGCTGGCCTACGCCAAGGAAACCCAGCGCACCGCCCTGCCCCACTTGCGCAGCCTGCGTCACGAACGTCTCGATGACACCGTGGTGCTCGACGGCGCCAGCCGGCGCAATCTGGAACTCGACACCAATCTGGCCGGTGGTCGCGACAACACTCTGCAATCGGTGGTCGATCGTTGCCAGACCGCCATGGGCAGTCGCTTGCTGACTCGCTGGCTGAATCGGCCGCTGCGCGATCTGACGGTACTGCTCGCCCGCCAGACGTCGATCCGTTGCCTGCTCGACGGTTACCGCTTCGAAAAGCTGCAACCGCAGCTTAAGGAAATCGGCGACATCGAGCGAATCCTGGCGCGGATCGGCCTGCGCAATGCGCGGCCGCGTGACCTTGCGCGTCTGCGCGATGCACTCGGCGCGCTGCCCGAACTGCAAGTGGCGATGACTGATCTGGAAGCGCCGCATTTGCAACATCTGGCGGCCACCGCCAGCACTTACCCGGAACTGGCGGCGCTGCTGGCCAAAGCCATTATCGACAATCCGCCTGCGGTGATCCGTGACGGCGGTGTGCTGAAAACCGGTTACGACAGTGAGCTCGACGAACTGCAATCGCTGAGCGAAAACGCCGGTCAGTTCCTCATCGATCTGGAAGCCCGGGAGAAGGCTCGCACCGGTCTGGCCAATCTGAAAGTCGGCTACAACCGTATCCACGGCTACTTCATCGAGCTGCCGAGCAAGCAGGCTGAATCGGCGCCCGCTGACTACATCCGCCGGCAGACGCTCAAAGGTGCCGAGCGTTTCATCACGCCCGAGCTGAAAGAATTCGAAGACAAGGCGCTGTCGGCCAAGAGTCGCGCGCTGGCTCGGGAAAAGATGCTTTATGAAGCGCTGCTCGAAGACTTGATCAGCCAGTTGCCGCCGTTGCAGGACACCGCCGGCGCTTTGGCCGAGCTGGATGTGCTGAGCAACCTTGCCGAGCGCGCGCTGAACCTTGACCTTAACTGCCCGCGGTTCGTCAGCGAGCCGTGCATGCGCATCACTCAGGGTCGTCACCCGGTAGTCGAGCAAGTGCTGACCACGCCGTTCGTGGCCAACGACCTGAGCCTGGACGACAACACGCGCATGCTGGTCATCACTGGCCCGAACATGGGTGGTAAATCCACTTACATGCGGCAAACCGCTTTGATCGTGCTGCTGGCGCATATCGGCAGTTTCGTGCCGGCCGCCAGTTGCGAGCTGTCGCTGGTGGACCGGATTTTCACCCGCATCGGTTCCAGCGATGACCTCGCCGGTGGTCGCTCGACCTTCATGGTCGAGATGAGCGAAACCGCCAACATCCTGCACAACGCCACCGAGCGCAGCCTGGTGCTGATGGACGAAGTCGGGCGCGGTACCAGCACCTTCGACGGTCTGTCGCTGGCGTGGGCGGCGGCCGAGCGCTTGGCTCATCTGCGCGCCTACACCCTGTTCGCCACCCACTATTTTGAACTGACGGTGCTGCCGGAAGCCGAACCCCTTGTAGCTAACGTGCACCTTAACGCTACCGAGCACAACGAACGGATCGTGTTCCTGCACCACGTCCTACCTGGGCCTGCCAGCCAGAGCTATGGCTTGGCGGTGGCACAACTGGCGGGTGTGCCGAGCGAAGTGATCCTGCGAGCACGGGAGCATTTGAGCCGTCTTGAAGACACCGCCCTGCCCCACGAAGCGCCGAAACCGGCTGCAAAGGGCAAGCCGTCGACGCCACAGCAAAGCGACATGTTCGCCTCGCTGCCGCATCCGGTGCTGGACGAATTGGCGAAAGTGGATCTGGACGACATGACGCCACGCCGTGCGCTGGAAATGCTCTATGCACTGAAGAACCGGATATAAGCACTGAAGAAGCGGATATAACGCAAATCGCTTCAAGCTGTTAGAATCTCGCGCGGTTCGGGATGCTGCTGGCTCATAGCCTGGTCAGCAGGTATCGCTCCCGAACCTGGCGACCCCAACCGTGAAGGGGCAACGCTGCCGCCGCCTGAGGAGAAAATTAGAAATGACCTTCGTCGTCACCGACAACTGCATCAAGTGCAAGTACACCGACTGCGTAGAAGTCTGTCCGGTGGACTGCTTTTACGAAGGCCCGAACTTCCTGGTGATTCACCCGGACGAGTGCATCGACTGCGCGCTGTGTGAACCAGAATGCCCGGCTGTGGCGATCTTCTCGGAAGACGAGATCCCAAGCGGCATGGAAAACTTCATCGAGCTCAATGCCGAGCTGGCGGATATCTGGCCGAACATCACCGAGCGCAAGGATCCGCTTCCGGATTCTGCTGATTGGGATGGCAAGCCGAACAAAATCGAACAACTCGAACGCTGATCTACCCCGCGCTCGACTGAAAGGCCCCTTGCGGGCCTTTTTGCTTTTGCAGGTTTTACTTTTCTGCAGACGAAAAAAGGGGCGGTATGACCCGCCCACATTTTTTCCCTATTCCCTGTATTCCTTTTCATCGTCCTGATGAATCGCCTCCTGCGATGTCCGTTCCCCTCTTCCGTGATGGGCGTGTCTGTCCGTCGACACAGGCTTGATATTAGAGAGTTTCCGCAGCGGAGCAATCAGGCTCAGGCGCAGGTCTACGCTGACATAAAGACATAACAATTGAAAAATGTTCATATAAATCATCGAGTTAACGTTCACCATTGAGCGCAATCGCCTTCTGCCGAAGTATAAAAATAGCGAACACTTACGACACAGTAAGCAAAGGCTTACAGCGCGAGACTACAAACACAGAAATTGCCTACCGCTTGTCAGGTGTCTCGCGCTGACAGACCCGATGCACGAGACAGGCATAAATAAAAAGCCCCGACTGATTGAATCAGCCGGGGCTTTTTGCGGGCGGTCGATCAGGCGCTTATTGGAACAGCGACTCGCTCGACAGGCCATTCTTCTCCAGGATCTCGCGAAGGCGCTTGAGGCCCTCCACCTGGATCTGTCGTACCCGCTCGCGGGTCAGACCGATCTCCAGGCCTACGTCCTCCAGAGTACTGCTCTCATGACCGCGCAGGCCGAAGCGGCGGATCACCACCTCGCGCTGCTTGTCGGTCAGCTCCGACAGCCATTGATCGATGCTTTGCGACAGGTCGTCATCCTGCAGCAGTTCGCACGGATCGGTCGGACGATCGTCAGTGAGGGTGTCCAGCAGGGTTTTATCCGAATCCGGACCCAGCGAGACGTCGACCGAAGAAACCCTTTCGTTGAGGCCGAGCATGCGCTTGACCTCGCCCACCGGTTTCTCCAGCAGGTTGGCGATTTCTTCGGGTGAAGGTTCGTGGTCGAGTTTTTGCGTCAGCTCCCGTGCGGCCCGCAGGTACACGTTGAGCTCCTTGACCACATGAATCGGCAGCCGGATGGTCCGGGTCTGATTCATGATCGCGCGTTCGATGGTCTGACGGATCCACCACGTGGCGTAGGTCGAGAAGCGGAAGCCGCGCTCGGGATCGAACTTTTCAACCGCGCGGATCAGGCCGAGGTTGCCCTCTTCGATCAGATCCAGCAGCGACAGCCCCCGATTGACGTAACGCCGGGCGATCTTGACGACCAGCCGCAGGTTACTTTCGATCATGCGCTTGCGTCCGGCAGGGTCGCCACTTTGCGACAAGCGCGCAAAATGAACTTCTTCTTCCGGGGAGAGCAGAGGGGAAAAGCCGATTTCGTTGAGATACAGCTGCGTGGCATCAAGTGCCCGAGTGTAGTCGATGTATTTATGTTGTTTGAGTGTGGCGGAGTGTCTGGATTTGGAACGAACGGAAGGTGGAGCAGCCCCTTCATCATTCAACATCGAATCCGAATCGATGCCGGTCTCCATAAGGAGAACCTCATCGTCGATGTCAAACTCCGGCACTTCTTTACTGAGAGCCATTGTTATAGTCCTTTGGTGAGTTCGACCCCAAGCTCAAGCGACGCCTTTATCCTTGGCAACGCTGGAGCCTGTCCCCTCTACGCGACGGAACAGGCTGGCCTTCAAATCAACGTCTTGGCAGGAACTGCAGCGGATCTACAGGTTTACCTTGGCGGCGAATCTCAAAATGCAGTTTCACCCGGTCTGTACCCGTTGACCCCATTTCGGCAATTGTCTGTCCGACCTTGACCTGCTGCCCCTCCCGAACCAACAGCCTGCGGTTATGTCCGTAGGCACTGACGTAGGTTTCGCTGTGTTTGATGATGACCAATTCGCCGTAGCCCCTTAAGCCACTCCCGGCGTATACGACCGTCCCATCAGACGCAGCTAAAACAGGCTGTCCCAAATCTCCGGCGATATCAATTCCTTTATTCAAACTACCGTTTGAAGAGAATTTTCCAATCAGAACGCCATTAGATGGCCATCCCCAGCCGGTCGGGGCCGGGCCTGCCGGAGGCAGTGGAGCGGGTGCAGGTTTGCTCGCGACGGACGGTACAACCCCTTTGGAACCGGTGGTTGTAGTGGTTGTGGTGCCATTCGCCTGGCGCCGGATTACCGTGGTTTTACTCGACGAAGAAGGTGAAGAACTGGAGTTGCTGACGACCGCCGTCGGTGTTGAACCGCTGCGCCCGTCGAAGCGAATTGTCTGACCCGGATGGATCGTATACGGCGTAGGAATGTTGTTCCGGGCGGCGAGGGTTTTGTAGTCCCAGCCGTAACGAAAGGCGATCGAAAACAAGGTATCGCCGGGACGGACTACATACTGTCCGGTGGTGACGGTAGGACGTTGCGCCACCGTATTGTTGCGATCAACAACCCGCACGCTGCTCGATTTGGTGCTGGAGCAACCGACCAGCAAGGTGCTCAAGACAAGGCCAGTCACCAGGCGCTGAAAGCTCGTGTTACCCATACGCTGCGCAATGACTGTGAGACTCACCCGCCGCTCCCTTTGTGGTGGCTGAAAAATTCTGAATGCCGCGTTGCGGCATGAGGTGTCGCAAGTATAACGGGCCGAAACGGCTTTACCTTTAATGAAGCGAAATCACCGTGCGCACACGTTTGCCAAGGGCAAGTACGCTGCGTTTAAACTCTGGCTGCCGCTGTAAGACCGGCGCCGTTGAAAGGAATTCAGCGCCTGTTTGCAAATGCTCAGGCCAGTGGCCCATTGAGCAAAGGCACGAAACGCACAGCGCCCAGAACGTGTCGGGAGAAGCCATGTTCCTCGCGCACGATCAGCATCAGTTGTTGCACTTCCCCGGAGCCGACCGGAATCACCATGCGCCCACCGGGGGCCAACTGATCAAGCAAAGCTTGCGGTACATCGGTGGCCACGGCGGTGACGATGATGCCGTTGTAGGGCGCCAGCGCCGGCCAGCCTTCCCAGCCATCGCCCCAGCGAAACACCACGTTGCGCAGGTTCAGCTCGACCAGACGCTCCTTGGCGCGATCCTGCAACAACTTGATGCGCTCGACGGAAAACACCCGTTCAACCAGTTGCGACAACACCGCTGTCTGGTAGCCGGAACCGGTGCCGATCTCCAACACTTTATCCAGCGGGCCGGCCTCCAGCAGCAGCTCGCTCATGCGCGCCACCATATAAGGCTGGGAGATGGTCTGGTTGTTGCCGATCGGCAGCGCGGTATCTTCATAAGCGCGATGCGCCAGCGCCTCGTCGACAAACAGGTGACGCGGCGTGCGGCGGATCACTTCCAGGACTTTGGCGTTCGATACGCCTTCTTCATACAGCCGCTGGATCAGTCGCTCGCGTGTACGCTGGGAGGTCATGCCAATGCCGCTGCGCAGGCGGTCGTCATGTTCACGCATCAGCTCAGCCCTCCAAGCCAGCCATCGAGACTTCTGAAGGCATCATTGAAGGTGCGATCGATCTGCAACGGCGTGATGGACACATAACCCTGCATCACGGCATGAAAATCGGTGCCCGGGCCGCCATCTTCAGCGTCGCCGGCAGCAGCAATCCAGTAACCGGCCTTGCCGCGCGGATCGACCACTTTCATCGGCGCCGCCGCGCGGGCGCGATGGCCGAGCCGGGTCAACTGAATGCCACGGATGTGATCGATAGGCAGATTGGGAATGTTCACGTTGAGTACCGTGCGCGGCGGCAGATCGAGCCCGGCGTGGGCCTCGACCAGTTTGCGCGCAAAGTAGGCCGCGGTCGGCAGGTTATCCACCTGACGCGAGACCAGTGAAAACGCAAACGATGGGCGCTCAAGAAAACGTCCTTCAAGCGCCGCTGCCACTGTCCCGGAATACAGCACATCGTCACCGAGGTTGGCGCCCAGGTTGATGCCGGAAACCACCATGTCCGCTTCGCGCTCAAGCAAGCCGTTAAGGCCCAGGTGAATGCAATCGGTCGGTGTGCCGTTGAGACTGATAAAGCCATTGGCCAGGTATTGCGGGTGCAGCGGACGGTCGACCGTCAGCGAACTGCTGGCGCCGCTTTTGTCCTGCTCCGGGGCGATAACCACGCATTCGGTGTAATCCGCCAGCGCAGCATAAAGCGCGGCGAGACCGGGCGCGGTTACCCCATCGTCGTTAGAAATCAGAATACGCATGGGCTGTCCGTCTGCCCCACCGGCACCAGATCAACGAGCTCGCGCACCAATACGGTGGCAAAGCATCCGGCCGGGAGGACGAATTCCAGTTGCAGAATGTCAGGTTGGGGATAATGCCACGTCAACCCGCCAATGGGCAGCCGCAGGATGCGACGTTCATGGCTCATTCCGGCGTGGATCAACCAGTCGCGCAGCTCCGCTTCGCGGGCGGCGATCTCCTGCTCCAGTTCATGGACTGCGCCAGCTGCGGGCGAGTCACCTTCGCCCCACTGCGGACCGGTCGGGTGCAGGTCGAGAATTGCCAGGCGCGGGTCGCTGCATTCGGCTTCACCGGCGGGAAAAAAACTGCGGCTGTCCGTGAAAGCCAGCAAATCGCCAACCAGCGCGGTGTTCCAGGTGCCATCGGCGACGCGCGCCGCCAGCACCTGGTTGAACAGAAAGCTGCGCGCCGTCGACAGTAACCGCGAGCGTACATTGCGCTGCTCCGGCAGAGCCTTGCGCGCCGCCCACACCCGCGCATCGACAACGTTGCCGCCGTCATGGCCGAAGCGCTGGGCGCCAAAATAGTTGGGAATGCCTTGTTTGGCGATCAGTTGCAACCGTTGTTCAAGCGCGTCTTTGTCGCCATTGAATTGAGTCAGGCGCAGGGTGAAACCGTTGGCCGAATGCGCACCGCGTTGCAGCTTGCGCTTGTGGCGCGTGGTCTTGAGGATCTTCAGCGTGTCGTTTTCCGCCGCCGACAGATCCGGATCGGCCTTGCCCGGCAACTGCACGCTGAACCACTGTCGGGTCAGGGCCTGACGATCCTTGAGACCGGCATAGCTGACAGTGCGCAACGGCACGCCCGCCGCTTTGGCAATCCGCCGCGCCGCTTCTTCGGTATTGAGGCCGCGCTTTTCCACCCAGATCCACAAATGTTCGCCGTCACCGCTGAACGGAATATCCAGCACTTCATCGACCTGGAAATCTTCGGCGCTGGCTTTCAGTACCGCTGTGCCGAGAGGTTGGCCATAGGCCCGAGGGCCGAGCAATTGCAGTTCATTCATGCGCGCAGCAACAAGGCAACGGAGTGCACGGCGATGCCTTCTTCGCGACCGACAAAGCCAAGCTTTTCGGTGGTGGTAGCTTTGACGTTCACTTGATCCAACTCAACTTGAAGATCCGCCGCGATCAGCGCGCGCATCGATTCGATATGCGGCGCCATTTTTGGCGCCTGGGCAACGATGGTGTTGTCGACGTTGCCGATTTTCCAGCCCTTGGCGTGGATCAGACTGACCACATGACGCAACAGCACGCGGCTGTCGGCGCCCTTGAATTGCGGGTCAGTGTCCGGGAAATGTTTGCCGATATCACCCAGCGCCGCCGCGCCGAGCAAAGCGTCGCTCAAGGCGTGCAGCAAGACGTCACCGTCGGAATGAGCGAGCAGCCCGAAGCCGTGTGCAATCCGCACGCCGCCCAGAGTAATGAAATCGCCTTCAGCGAAACGGTGCACATCGTAGCCGTGGCCAATACGCATAAAAAAAACGCCCCGATTTTTGTCAGGGCGTGATTCTACCTGCATTAACCGCGCAGAGCGCGCGCGTGATGCTGCAAGTGGTCGTCAATGAAGCTTGAGATGAAGAAATAGCTGTGGTCGTAGCCCGGTTGCAGGCGCAGCTCCAGCGGATACCCCGCTTGTTTTGCGGCGTGTTGCAGGGCTTCGGGTTTCAGCTGGGTGGCGAGGAAATCATCGCGATCGCCTTGATCGACCAGCAACGGCAACTTCTCCGAGGCCTCGGCAATCAGCGCACAGGCGTCCCACTCCTTCCACTTCGAACGGTCTTCACCCAAATAGTTGGAGAAGGCTTTCTGGCCCCACGGGCAGTCGATCGGATGGGTAATCGGCGAGAACGCCGACACTGATTGATAACGCCCGGGATTGCGCAGCGCGCAGACCAAAGCACCGTGGCCGCCCATCGAGTGGCCGCTGATGCTGCGCTTGTCGGAAGCGGGGAAATGCGCTTCAACCAGTGCCGGCAATTCCTGCACGACATAATCATGCATCCGATAATGACGCGCCCACGGTTCCTGCGTGGCGTTCAGATAAAACCCGGCGCCGAGACCGAAATCCCAAGCCTTGTCCGCATCGTCCGGGACATCCGGGCCACGTGGGCTGGTGTCCGGGGCGACGATGATCAGACCAAGCTCGGCAGCCATGCGCATCGCACCGGCCTTCTGCATGAAATTCTCATCGGTGCAGGTCAGCCCCGACAACCAGTACAGCACTGGCAGCTTGCCGCCCTGCTCCGCCTGCGGCGGCAGGTACACGGCGAAGACCATGTCGCAATCAAGCACTTCGGAGCGATGGCGATAGCGCTTGTGCCAGCCACCGAAACTCTTCTGACAGGAAATGTTTTCCAGATTCATAGCACTTCAGCCGCAAGCTGCGAGCTTCAAGCTGCAAGAGGGCGTTGCGCCTGCTTGCAGCTTGTGGCTTGTAGCTTGCCGCTGCTCCTTAGAAATGAATGACGGTGCGGATGCTCTTGCCTTCGTGCATCAGGTCGAACGCCTTGTTGATATCTTCCAGGCCCATGGTGTGGGTGATGAAGGTATCCAGCGGGATTTCGCCGCTCTGGGCCATGTCGACGTAGCTCGGCAATTCAGTACGGCCACGCACGCCACCGAACGCCGAACCGCGCCAGACGCGACCGGTAACCAACTGGAACGGACGGGTAGCGATTTCCTGACCGGCACCGGCGACACCGATGATGACGGACTCGCCCCAGCCTTTGTGGCAACACTCAAGCGCGGCGCGCATCAGTTGCACATTGCCGATGCACTCGAAGGAGAAGTCGACGCCGCCATCGGTCATGTCGACGATCACTTCCTGGATCGGACGATCAAAGTCTTTCGGGTTCACGCAATCGGTGGCACCGAGTTGTTTGGCGATCTCGAACTTGGCCGGGTTGATGTCGATGGCGATGATGCGCGCAGCCTTGGCTTTCACCGCGCCGATCACGGCCGACAAGCCGATGCCACCGAGACCGAAGATCGCCACGGTGTCACCCGGTTTGACCTTGGCGGTGTTGAGCACGGCGCCGATACCGGTGGTGACGCCGCAGCCGAGCAGGCAGACCTTTTCCAGCGGTGCGTCTTTGGAGATCTTGGCTACGGAGATTTCCGGGAGCACGGTGTATTCGGAGAACGTCGATGTGCCCATGTAGTGGAAAATCGTCTCGCCCTTGTAGGAAAAACGCGAAGTGCCATCCGGCATCAAGCCCTTGCCTTGGGTAGCGCGAATCGCCTGGCAGAGGTTGGTCTTGCCCGACTTGCAGAATTTGCACTGGCCGCATTCCGGGGTGTACAGCGGAATGACGTGATCGCCGACGGCAACCGAGGTCACGCCCTCACCGATCGCTTCAACGATGGCGCCACCTTCGTGACCGAGGATCGACGGAAAGATGCCTTCCGGGTCTGCGCCGGACAAGGTGTAGGCATCGGTGTGGCACACCCCGGAAGCGACAACGCGCAGCAACACTTCACCCGCCTTCGGCATGGCGACATCGACTTCTACGATTTCCAGCGGCTTCTTGGCCTCGAAGGCAACGGCGGCGCGCGACTTGATCATGCTGACTCTCCAGTGAACCCGATAAATAAAAAAGCAGACAGACAGTGTAGTTCAGCGCGCCCTGATGAATAATCCGGACGAAAGCAAAACATTATTGCCATACAGGGATAATCCAAGTGTCGGAAAACCGCTGGGAAGGCATCGACGAGTTCGTTGCCGTCGCCGAATGCAACCAATTCACCGCCGCTGCCGAGCGTCTTGGGGTTTCTTCCTCGCACATCAGTCGACAAATCGTACGGCTCGAAGAGCGTTTGCAAACGCGCCTGCTCTATCGCAGCACCCGGCGGGTGACGCTGACCGAGGCCGGACAAACGTTCCTGCAACATTGCCAACGCCTGCAGGACGGTCGCGAAGAAGCCTTGCGCGCAGTGGGTGATCTGACCAGCGAACCGAAAGGCATGCTGCGCATGACTTGCGCCGTGGCCTACGGTGAACGGTTTATCGTGCCGCTGGTGACGCGGTTCATGGGGCTGTATCCGCAGCTGCGCATCGATATCGAGCTGAGCAATCGCCAGCTTGACCTGGTGCATGAAGGTCTGGACCTGGCGATTCGCCTGGGCCGGCTACAGGACTCGCGCCTGGTCGCGACACGTCTGGCGCCACGAAGAATGTACCTGTGCGCGTCGCCTTCCTACCTGGAACGGTATGGGCGCCCACATAGTTTGTCGGAATTGAGTCGGCACAATTGCCTGATTGGCAGTTCGGATATCTGGCAACTGGAACAGAACGGCCGGGAATTTTCCCAGCGCGTACAGGGAAACTGGCGCTGCAACAGTGGGCAAGCGGTATTGGATGCAGCCCTGCAGGGTGTCGGGTTGTGTCAGTTGCCGGACTATTACGTGCTTGAGCACCTGCACAGCGGCGCGCTGATTTCCTTGCTCGAGGCGCATCAGCCGCCGAATACGGCGGTGTGGGCGTTGTATCCGCAGCAGCGGCATCTGTCGCCGAAGGTGCGCAAGTTGGTGGATTTTTTGAAGGTGGGACTGGCTGAAAGGCCGGAGTACAAGCTTTGAGTTATTGATTGCCCGTGCGACCGCTTTCGCGAGCAGGTTCGCTCCCACAATTGACCGAGTTCGACAGCTGGATGCTTTCCCTCTGTGGGAGCGAGCCTGCTCGCGAAGGCAATGGCACAGCGACCGCAAATCTCAGCGGCGGTTAGCCCATCGCTGGCGCAACCACTCCAGATCTTCCGGCCGGGTCACCTTGAGGTTATCCGCGCGCCCTTCGATCAGACGCGGTGCCAGACCGGCCCATTCCATCGCCGAAGCTTCATCGGTAATGACGGCATCCGCGACCAGGCTGTCGGCCAACGCCCGATGCAACGCACCGAGGCGAAACATCTGTGGCGTATACGCCTGCCAGATCACGCTGCGATCCACCGTTTCAACTACGCGCCCGTTTTTATCGACGCGTTTTAGCGTGTCGCGGGCGGGTACCGCCAGCAAACCACCCACTGGGTCATCCGCCAATTCAGCCAGCAACCTGTCGAGATCATCGCGACTCAGATTGGGCCGGGCCGCATCGTGCACCAGCACCCAGTCGTCATCGTCGGCACCTTGCGCATGCAGATGCAGCAAGGCGTTTAGCACCGAAGCGGAACGCTCCGCCCCGCCATCAACCCGCTGAATGCGCGGATCGTTGACGCATGCCAGATTCGGCCAATAGGGATCATCGACAGCAAGACTGAGCACCAGGCCCTTGAGGCTCGGGTGATCAAGGAAACAGCCGAGGCTGTGTTCGAGAATTGTGCGCCCGCCCAGTTGCAGATATTGCTTGGGACGGTCCGCGGCCATTCGGGCACCGACGCCCGCGGCAGGAATTACGGCCCAGAAGGCCGGCAGGGAATCGATCATTGGGCCAACTGGTAAAGGGTTTCGCCGTCCTTGACCATGCCCAGTTCGTGACGAGCCCGCTCTTCAACGGTCTCCATGCCTTTCTTCAACTCGCTGACTTCAGCGTCCATCACCCGGTTGCGCTCCAGCAGGCCTTCGTTTTCGGCATGTTGGTCGGCGATCTGCTGTTTCAGCTCGGCGACCTGCGCCAGACTGCCATTGCCCACCCACAGGCGGTACTGCAGACCGGCCAGCAGCAAGAGCAAAACAAGAAACAACCAGTAAGGACTGCGCATCGAATATCAGGTATCCAGTGAAAAAAGACAGCCACGCATAATGTTGCAGCATCTGATAGCACGAAGCCTGGAAAGATCCAGGCTTGTGCTTAAGGCATCAGATTAGTGGCAAATCCATCGCTGTCACGACTTTTCCGACACAATCCGGTGTCCTTTGATCAGGTTGCGCTTAACCGCGGAACTCGGCACGGCCGTTGTACTTGGCCTTGCCGTTCAACTGCTCTTCGATACGCAGCAGTTGGTTGTACTTGGAAACGCGGTCGGAACGGCACAGCGAACCGGTCTTGATCTGGCCAGCCGAGGTGCCCACAGCCAGGTCGGCAATGGTCGAATCTTCGGTTTCGCCGGAACGGTGCGAGATCACTGCGGTGTAACCGGCAGCCTTGGCCATCTGGATGGCTTCCAGGGTTTCGGTCAGGGTGCCGATCTGGTTGAACTTGATCAGGATCGAGTTGGCGATCTTTTTGTCGATGCCTTCTTTCAGGATCTTTGTGTTGGTCACGAACAGGTCGTCGCCCACCAGTTGGGTTTTCTCGCCGATCTTGTCGGTGAGGATTTTCCAGCCAGCCCAGTCGGACTCGTCCAGACCGTCTTCGATGGAGATGATCGGGTAACGCTCGGTCAGACCTTTGAGGTAGTCGGCGAAACCTTCAGCAGTGAACACCTGGCCTTCGCCGGACAGGTTGTACTTGCCGTCTTCGTAGAACTCGCTTGCAGCGCAGTCCAGCGCCAGGGTCACGTCGGTGCCCAGTGTGTAACCGGCGTTGGCCACGGCTTCGGAGATCACTTTCAAAGCGTCTTCGTTGGACGCCAGGTTCGGTGCGAAACCGCCTTCGTCGCCAACGGCGGTGCTCAGGCCACGGGCCTTCAGCACAGCTTTCAAGTGATGGAAAATCTCGGTACCCATGCGCAGACCTTCCGAGAAAGACTTGGCGCCAACTGGCTGCACCATGAATTCCTGGATGTCGACGTTGTTATCGGCGTGCTCGCCACCGTTGATGATGTTCATCATCGGTACCGGCATCGAGTACACACCCGGGGTGCCGTTGAGGTTGGCGATGTGTGCGTACAGCGGCAGGTCCTGATCCTGCGCAGCCGCCTTGGCCGCAGCCAGGGACACGGCGAGGATGGCGTTGGCGCCCAGGGTTGCCTTGTTTTCGGTACCGTCGAGCTTGATCATCGCGTGGTCGAGGGCTTTCTGGTCGCTTGGGTCGGTGCCCAGCAGCAGATCGCGGATCGGACCGTTGATGTTGGCTACCGCCTTGAGCACGCCCTTGCCCAGGTAACGGCTCTTGTCGCCATCACGCAGCTCGAGCGCTTCACGCGAGCCAGTGGATGCACCGGACGGCGCGCAGGCGCTGCCGATGATGCCGTTGTCGAGAAGCACGTCCGCTTCCACGGTGGGATTGCCACGGGAGTCGAGAACTTCACGACCTTTGATGTCGACGATTTTTGCCATTGTTGTAAACACTCCAAAGTTGACGAAAACGACGCAGCTAGAGGAAATCTTTATCGTCGGCAAGCGAAGTACAGCGGGCAGACTTGCAGACGACAACGCTCACGCCCGAGGGCATGAGCGACAAATCGTGCGGTACTTTACCGGAGAATCGAGCGTTACGCGGTTTCTACCGTCGGAAAACTCTTCACCAGTTCGTCCAGAGCCTTGAGCTGGGCCAGGAATGGCTCCAGTTTGTCCAGACGCAAGGCGCAAGGGCCGTCGCATTTGGCGTTGTCCGGATCCGGATGCGCTTCGAGGAACAGACCCGCCAGCGACTGGCTCATGCCGGCCTTGGCCAGATCGGTGACCTGCGCGCGGCGACCGCCGGCCGAGTCGGAACGACCGCCGGGCATTTGCAGCGAGTGGGTCACGTCGAAGAACACCGGGTATTCGAACTGCTTCATGATGCCGAAGCCGAGCATGTCGACCACGAGGTTGTTGTAGCCGAAGCTCGAACCGCGCTCGCAGAGGATCAACTGATCGTTCCCGGCTTCTACGCACTTGTTCAGGATGTGTTTCATTTCCTGAGGTGCGAGGAACTGGGCTTTCTTGATGTTGATCACGGCATTGGTCTTGGCCATCGCGACGACCAGATCGGTCTGACGCGACAGGAAGGCCGGCAGCTGGATGATGTCGCAGACCTCAGCGACCACCGCGGCCTGATCCGGCTCGTGGACGTCGGTGATGATCGGCACGCCGAAGGCCTGCTTGATGTCCTGGAAGATGCGCATGCCCTCTTCCAGGCCAGGACCGCGATACGACGTCACAGAAGACCGGTTGGCCTTGTCGAAGCTGGCCTTGAACACGTAAGGGATACCGAGTTTTTCGGTGACCTTCACGTATTCTTCGCAAACCTGCATGGCCATGTCACGGCTTTCCAGCACGTTCATGCCACCGAACAGCACCATGGGTTTGTCGTTGGCAATCTCGATGTCGCCGACGCGGATGATCTTCTGTGCCATCGGGTTACGCCTTCTTCTGGTGTTGCGTCAGTGCTGCCTTGACGAAACCGCTGAACAGCGGATGACCGTCGCGTGGTGTCGAGGTGAACTCAGGATGGAACTGGCAAGCCACGAACCATGGATGATCCGGTGCCTCGACCACTTCAACCAATGCGCCGTCGCCTGAACGCCCAGAGATCTTCAGGCCCGCATTCATGATCTTCGGCAGCAGGTTGTTGTTCACTTCGTAACGGTGACGGTGACGTTCGACGATCACGTCTTTGCCGTAGCAGTCGTGCACTTTCGAGCCCGGCTCAAGCAGGCATTCCTGTGCGCCAAGGCGCATGGTGCCGCCCAGATCGGACGCTTCGGTACGCACTTCAACAGCGCCGGTGGCGTCTTCCCACTCGGTGATCAGACCGACAACCGGATGGCCGCTGGCACGATCGAACTCGGTGGAGTTGGCGTCTTTCCAGCCCAGCACGTTACGCGCGAACTCGATGACCGCCACTTGCATGCCCAGGCAGATACCCAGGTAAGGGACCTTGTTTTCACGAGCGTACTGAACAGCAGTGATCTTGCCTTCCACGCCACGCAGACCGAAGCCGCCGGGTACCAGAATCGCGTCGACACCTTCGAGCAGCGCAGTGCCCTGGTTCTCGATGTCTTCGGAATCGATGTAGCGCAGGTTGACCTTGGTGCGGTTGCTGATGCCAGCGTGGCTCATCGCTTCGATCAGCGACTTGTAGGCGTCGAGCAGTTCCATGTACTTGCCGACCATGGCGATGGTCACTTCGTGTTCCGGGTTCAGCTTGGCATCGACCACTGCTTCCCACTCGGACAGATCGGCGCTGTCGCATTGCAGACCGAAACGCTCGACGACGAAATCGTCCAGGCCCTGCGAGTGCAGGATGCCCGGGATTCTGTAGATGGTGTCGGCATCTTCCAGCGCAATCACCGCACGCTCTTCAACGTTGGTGAACTGAGCGATCTTGCGGCGCGAGGAAATATCGATCGGGTGGTCGGAGCGGCACACCAGCACGTCTGGCTGCAGACCGATCGAGCGCAGATCCTTGACGGAGTGCTGGGTCGGCTTGGTCTTGGTTTCGCCGGCGGTGGCGATGTAAGGCACCAGGGTCAGGTGCATCAGCATCGCGCGCTTGGCGCCGACTTCGAAACGCAGCTGGCGGACAGCTTCGAGGAACGGTTGCGACTCGATGTCACCGACGGTGCCACCGATTTCGACCATCGCCACGTCAGCGTCACCGGCACCCTTGATGATGCGGTGCTTGATTTCATCGGTGATGTGCGGGATGACCTGGATGGTCGCACCCAGGTAGTCACCACGGCGCTCTTTGCGCAGCACGTGCTCGTAGACACGGCCGGTGGTGAAGTTGTTGTTCTGGGTCATGGTCGTGCGGATGAACCGCTCGTAGTGCCCCAGGTCCAGGTCGGTCTCGGCGCCGTCGTGGGTGACGAACACTTCACCGTGCTGGAACGGACTCATGGTGCCCGGATCGACGTTGATGTACGGATCCAGCTTCAGCATGGTGACCTTAAGCCCCCGCGCCTCCAGGATAGCCGCCAATGAAGCCGAGGCAATGCCTTTCCCCAATGAAGAAACAACACCGCCCGTGACGAATATGTAGCGCGTCATGAAAAACCCTAGAAGTCTGCGTTAAAGCGGAACGAGCCGCCGGGGAAAGCGAAGGAAGGCCGAAGCCCCCGATCACCTGCATTAATCACAGTGCACCTTTCGAAAAAACCGCCGCGTTGTGACAGACCGGCAGATGAAACACCGGTACGTTGCTCGCTACACATTTTTTGGAATCGCCCAGCAAAGACTGCTTGGTAATCGGCAACTCCTGCAATTCAGGCGAATCCACAGAAGTTGTATCAAGAAGGGAGCGTAGTCTACCGGAATGCTCCTTTCAGCTCAAACCTTGATCTTCGTCTGTTGGCTGCCAATGCAACGTCCAGCCTTCGTCCATCTGACCATCAAGACCCGGCAGGTTCGCCACCGCGAGTAATTCTTCACCACGAAACAGCAGCGGCAATCTGCCACGCACGAAGCTTGGTAATGCGCGCTCATTGAGCAGACGCTTGAGATCACGGTGGCCGCGATCCGCCAGATGCATTACTTCACCGCCCTGCCGATAGGCGATGCGCAAAGGCGCGGACGGAGTTTGGCCGTGAAACATGACGCGCCCGTTATCGGCCAAGCGTAGCGTTGCAGCCGGGGTCTGCCAGTCGGCGCCGATCACCGGCGTGCGCAGCCAATGGCCGCTGAGCCACCAGGCGCGACCGGCGCTGCGGTGCAGCTCTCCGTCGGCGAGACGCCAGATCGGTGAAGCGTCGGAGCTGGCATCGCGCAGGTCGATCCAACCCGACCAATGGTCAGCATCTGGCAGGCGAGTCAGTGGCTCAAGCCAGTGACCGAGGGCGTTTCGCTGGCGTGCGTCAGACAATGCAGCCAACGGCGCCAGCTCAAGTGATGGAACACCCAGCCAAGCGAATTCATGGACCGTTTGGGCTTGTGCGAGATCGATCTGCGCCAGCTCATCGAGCAAGCCCTGGGCTTCACGCAGATGCACAGCCGTGCGTGCCATGCTGGCCTGCGCTTGCGGCCAGCGCTCGGTCAGCACCGGCATGACTTGATGGCGCAGGTAGTTACGGGAAAACTGCCGATCCTGATTGGACGGGTCTTCGATCCAGTGCAACTGATGTGCCTGTGCATAACTTTCCAGTTCGGCGCGACTGACGTCGAGCAACGGTCGAACCAGAGCGCCCTGCCCCACTGGACGCTGCTGCGGCATCCCGCCAAGCCCACGCACTCCAGCTCCGCGCAACAGCCGAAACAGCAGCGTTTCGGCTTGATCGTCGCGGTGCTGGCCAGTCATCAGCACGTCATTGGTCTGTGTCAGCGAACTGAACGCAGCATAACGCGCATCCCGCGCCGCCCGCTCCAGGCTCGCCCCGCCCTTTACGGTCACCCGCTTCACTTGCAACGGCACGCCCAGCGCATCGCAAACGGACTGGCAATGTTGCGGCCACGCATCGGCCGTAGCCTGAAGGCCGTGGTGGATGTGGATGGCGCTTAGCGCAGGGAGGGATTCGGCGTTCGCCAGAGTGGCGAGCAGATGCAGGAGGACGGTGGAGTCGAGGCCACCGGAGAAGGCGATGCGCCAATGAGCGGCGTGGCGCCAGGGCTCAAGGTTCAGCAGAAGCCGCGACGGCAAATCACTCTTAGAGGAATTCATAGAGAGGGTCGCTTCTCAGAAATCCCTATAGAAGCTGCCGAAGGCTGCGATCTTTTGATTCTGACAAGCAAGATCAAAAGATCGCAGCCTTCGGCAGCTCCTACAGGGGATAGCGCTCGACTTAGAGACCGTAGCTCATCAGGCGATCGTAACGGCGCTTGAGCAGCGCTTCGTTATCGAACTGCTTGAGCATCGCCAGTTGCGAGCTCAGCTCGGCGCGGATCGACGCAGCGGCAGCAGCCGGGTCACGGTGGGCGCCGCCCAGTGGCTCGCCGATCACTTTGTCAACAATGCCCAGGCCTTTCAGACGCTCAGCGGTGATGCCCATCGCCTCAGCGGCATCCGGTGCTTTCTCGGCGGTTTTCCACAGGATCGATGCGCAACCTTCCGGCGAGATCACCGCGTAGGTCGAATACTGCAGCATGTTCAGTTGGTCGCAGACGCCGATGGCCAGTGCGCCGCCGGAACCACCCTCACCAATTACGGTGGCAATGATCGGGGTCTTCAACCGCGCCATCACACGCAGGTTCCAGGCAATCGCTTCGCTCTGGTTGCGCTCTTCGGCGTCGATGCCTGGGTAGGCGCCCGGGGTATCGATGAAGGTCAGGATCGGCATCTTGAAGCGCTCGGCCATCTCCATCAGACGGCAGGCCTTGCGGTAGCCTTCAGGACGCGGCATGCCGAAGTTGCGACGGACTTTCTCGCGCACTTCACGGCCTTTCTGGTGACCGATGATCATCACCGGCTGGTCTTCCAGACGGGCGATACCGCCAACAATGGCAGCGTCGTCGGAGAAGTGACGGTCGCCGTGCAGTTCGTCGAACTCAGTGAAGATGTGCTCGATGTAATCGAGGGTGTAAGGGCGTTTCGGGTGACGCGCCAGACGTGCGATCTGCCAACTGGTCAGCTTGCCGAAGATGTCTTCGGTCAGCGTCCTGCTCTTGTCCTGCAGGCGGGAGATCTCATCGCCGATATTCAGCGAATTGTCATTACCGACCAAGCGCAACTCTTCGATCTTGGCTTGCAGGTCGGCGATCGGCTGTTCGAAATCTAGAAAATTCGGGTTCATAGGCGTCCGTCTTGGGTCGTGTCCCAAGTGAGCTTGGGCCGGCCGGTTGTCTATTCGCGCCCTACCTTAAGGGAGAGGCGCGCTGAGGTCGAGATTAAAAATTCAGGTTGCGGGCAAGCGCAATGGTGGCACTTGCCGGTCAACGGTATTGGAGGAAGACGTTGTCTCGCCCGAACTGGTCACGCAGGGCTTGAATCAAGGTATCCGCCGGGTCGATCCGCCAGGTCTCGCCGAACTGCAGCAAGGTCTTCGCATCCGGACTGGTGTACTCCATGGTGATCGGGCACGCGCCGCGATGACGCTTGAGCAGTTCGCCCAACCAGCGTAGCTGATCGCCTTTCAGATCCTGGGTGTGCAGTTTCAGGCGCAGGCTTTCGGCCAGATTGGTACGCGCATCCTCCATGCTCATCACCCGCTTGACCCGCAGGCGCAGGCCACCGGAGAAGTCGTCGTTGCTGACCTCGCCCTCGACCACCACCATCGCGTCGGTCTGCAACAGTGATTGCGCCGAATGGAACGCATCGGCAAACAGCGACGCCTCGATCCGCCCGGAGCGGTCATCAAGGGTGATGAAGCCCATCTTGTCGCCCTTCTTGTTCTTCATCACCCGCAGGGCAATGATCATCCCCGCTACGGTTTGCGTGTCACGTGCCGGTTTCAGGTCGATGATGCGCTGACGGGCGAAACGGCGGATCTCGCCTTCGTATTCGTCGATCGGGTGACCGGTCAGGTACAGGCCCAGGGTGTCTTTCTCCCCCTTGAGGCGTTCCTTGAGGGTCAGCTCCTTGGCCTTGCGATGGGACGCATAAACATCGGCATCCTCTTCGACGAACAAGCCGCCGAACAGGTCGGCGTGGCCAGAGTCGTGAGTCCGCGCAGTCTGCTCGGCAGCCTTGATCGCTTCTTCCATCGCCGCCAGCAGCACCGCACGGTTGCGGTCGATATTGGCTTGATAGGCTTTCTGTTCGTCGTGGAAATACGGGCCGAGACGATCCAGCGCACCGCTGCGGATCAGACCGTCGAGGGTGCGCTTGTTGATGCGCTTGAGGTCGACCCGCGCGCAGAAATCGAACAGATCCTTGAACGGACCGGCCTGTCGCGCCTCGGTGATCGCTTCCACCGGACCTTCACCGACGCCCTTGATCGCGCCGAGGCCGTAAACGATGCGGCCATCGTCGTTCACCGTGAACTTGAACTCCGAAGTGTTCACGTCAGGCGCGTCGAGGCGCAGCTTCATCGTCCGCACTTCTTCGATCAAGGTCACGACCTTGTCGGTGTTGTGCATATCCGCCGAGAGTACCGCAGCCATGAACGGCGCCGGGTAGTGAGCTTTCAGCCACGCGGTCTGGTAGGACACCAGGCCGTAGGCGGCGGAGTGGGATTTGTTGAAGCCGTAACCAGCGAATTTTTCTACCAGGTCGAAAATGTTACCGGCAAGATCCGCGTCGATGCCGTTGGTCGCGCAACCCTCGATGAAACCGCCGCGCTGCTTGGCCATTTCTTCGGGCTTTTTCTTACCCATCGCCCGACGCAGCATGTCCGCACCGCCAAGGGTGTAACCGGCCATGACCTGAGCAATCTGCATCACCTGTTCCTGATACAGGATGATGCCGTAAGTCGGCGCCAGTACCGGCTTCAGACCGTCGTACTGGTAGTCCGAGTGCGGATAGGCCAGTTCGGCGCGACCGTGCTTACGATTGATGAAGTCGTCCACCATGCCCGATTGAAGCGGCCCCGGACGGAACAATGCAACGAGTGCGATCAAGTCTTCCAGGCAGTCGGGCTTGAGCTTTTTGATCAGCTCTTTCATGCCTCGCGATTCAAGCTGGAACACCGCCGTGGTTTCGGCTTTTTGCAGCAACTGGTAGGTCGGTTTGTCGTCCAGCGGGATAAAAGCGATATCGAGCGGCGGCTCGTTGACCTTGGCGCGGTCGCGGTTGATGGTTTTCAGCGCCCAGTCGATGATCGTCAGCGTACGCAGGCCGAGGAAGTCGAACTTCACCAGACCGGCCGCTTCAACGTCATCCTTGTCGAACTGGGTTACCAGACCGTCGCCGGCCTCGTCGCAATAGATCGGCGAGAAGTCGGTGAGTTTGGTCGGCGCGATCACCACACCACCGGCGTGCTTGCCGACGTTGCGCACCACACCTTCGAGCTTGCGCGCCATCTCCCAGATTTCCGCCGCTTCTTCATCGACCTTGATGAAGTCGCGCAGGATCTCTTCCTGCTCGTAGGCTTTTTCCAGGGTCATGCCGACTTCGAACGGAATCATCTTCGACAGGCGATCCGCCAGGCCGTAGGATTTGCCCTGCACCCGCGCCACGTCACGGACCACAGCCTTGGCGGCCATGGAACCGAAGGTGATGATCTGGCTTACCGCGTTGCGGCCGTATTTCTCGGCCACGTAGTCGATCACGCGGTCGCGACCGTCCATGCAGAAGTCGACGTCGAAGTCGGGCATGGAGACCCGTTCCGGGTTGAGGAAACGTTCGAACAGCAGGTCATATTCCAGCGGGTCGAGGTCGGTGATCTTCTGGACATACGCCACCAGCGAACCGGCACCCGACCCACGGCCCGGACCTACCGGTACACCGTTGTTCTTGGCCCACTGGATGAAGTCCATCACGATCAGGAAGTAACCGGGGAAGCCCATCTGGATGATGATATCCAGCTCAAAATTCAAGCGGTCGACGTAGACCTGGCGCTTGGCTTCGTAGTCTTCGGTGGTGTCCTTGGGCAGCAGCACCGCCAGGCGCTCTTCGAGCCCTTCGAAGGAAACCTTGCGGAAATATTCGTCGATGGTCATGCCATCGGGAATCGGGAAGTTGGGCAGAAAGTGCGTGCCCAGCTTCACTTCGATGTTGCAGCGCTTGGCGATCTCGACGGTGTTTTCGATGGCGTCGGGGATATCGCTGAACAGCTCGAGCATTTCCTCGGCGCTTTTCAGGTATTGCTGATCGCTGTAATTCTTCGAACGGCGCGGGTCATCGAGGGCGCGGCCTTCACCGATGCACACACGGGTTTCGTGGGCGGCGAAGTCTTCCTGCTTGATGAAGCGCACGTCGTTGGTCGCCACCAGCGGCGCACCGAGCTTGTCGGCCAGCGCCACGGCGCCATGCAGTTGTTCTTCGTCGTTGGGACGGTTGGTGCGCTGGATTTCCAGATAGAAGCGATCCGGGAAGACCGTCATCCACTCGCGCGCCAAGGCCTCGGCCTCCGCCGGGTTGCCGCCGATCATGGCCATGCCGATCTCGCCTTCTTTGGCGGCGGACAGCATGATCAGGCCTTCGCTGGCCTCAGCCACCCACTCGCGCTCGACGATGACCATGCCGTTGCGCTGGCCTTCGATGAAGCCGCGCGAGATCAGTTCGGTGAGATTGCGATAACCCTGAGCGTTCATCACCAGCAGGCTGAGGCGGCTCAGCGGTGCATCCGGGTCCTTGTTCGCCAGCCACAGGTCGGCGCCGCAGATCGGCTTGATGCCGGCGCCCATGGCGTTTTTATAGAACTTGACCAGGGAACACATGTTGTTCTGGTCAGTGACCGCGACTGCCGGCATGTTCATGGCGGTCAGCGCCTTGACCAGCGGCTTGATCCGCACCAGCCCGTCGACCAGGGAGTATTCAGTGTGCAGGCGTAGATGAACGAATGAAGCCGGCATAGTGATCCTGTCCAGTTACATAGAGACAACGAGGCCCGGATTGTACCGGGCCTCGAATAAAACATCAGCCTTGCGCCTAAACCTGCGTCAGGCTTTCCCGCGCCTCGTAAGCCAGGCGCACCGGGGCGAACGAGCGGCGGTGAATCGGCGTCGGGCCGAGCCGCGCCAGTGCTTCCAGATGAACGGGCGTCGGATAGCCTTTATGGCCGCCAATGCCGTAGCCCGGGTAGATCAATTCGAACGCCGCCATTTCGCGATCACGACTGACCTTGGCCAGAATCGACGCCGCCGCTATCGCCGGCACCTTGCCGTCGCCCTGAATCACCGCCTCGGAACGCATCGGCAGATGCGGGCAGCGGTTACCGTCGATCATCGCCAGTTTCGGCTGAATGTGCAGACCGGCAACCGCGCGCTGCATCGCCAGCATGGTCGCGTGGAGGATATTCAGATCGTCGATTTCTTCGACTTCGGCGCGGGCGATGCACCAGCTCAGGGCCTTTTCGCAGATCTCGTCGTAGAGCTTTTCGCGCTTGGCTTCAGTAAGTTTCTTCGAATCGTCGAGGCCGAGGATCGGCCGGTTCGGATCGAGAATCACTGCCGCCGTCACCACCGCACCGCACAACGGACCACGACCGACTTCATCAACACCGGCGACCAGTTCTTCGACTTCGGCGACCAGAGTGAAATCCAGGCCCATTTGCATGCTTGTCTTGCTCATTGTGGTTTGCCGATCAGGTCAAGGACGGCTTGCGCCGCCTGATTGGAAGCATCGCGCCGCAGCGTGCGGTGGATCTCGTCGAAGCCGCGGGTCTGTTCCTCGCCACCATCGATCAATGGCGACAGCGTCTGCGCCAACGCCTCGACAGTCGCATCATCCTGCAACAATTCCGGCACCAGCAAGCGCTGAGCGAGCAAGTTGGGCAGCGACACGTACGGGCTCTTGACCATGCGTTTGAGAATCCAGAACGTCAGCGGCGCCAACCGATACGCCACCACCATCGGCCGCTTGTACAGCAGCGCTTCAAGGGTAGCAGTGCCAGAGGCGATCAACACCGCGTTGCACGCGGCCAGGGCCAGATGGGATTTACCGTCGAGCAATGCCACCGGCAAATCTCGGCCAGCGAGCAAGGCCTCAAGTTGCACCCGACGTTCCGGGCTTGCACAAGGAATGACAAAGCGCACGCCCGGACGCATGGCGCGCAGACGTTCGGCAGTGTCGAGGAACAGCGCGCCGAGGCGACTGACTTCACCGCCACGGCTTCCCGGCATCAACGCCACCAGCGGACCGTCGGGCAAACCCAGCTCGGCGCGCGCAGCGCCGCGATCGGCTTGCAGCGGAATGGTATCGGCCAAGGTGTGACCGACGAAACGCACCGGCACGCCTTTCTCTTCGTAGAATTTCGCTTCGAACGGCAACAGGGTGAGCATCAGATCGCAGCCTTCGCGGATCTTCAGCACCCGTTTCTGCCGCCATGCCCACACCGACGGGCTGACGTAATGCACGGTCTTGATCCCGGCCTGACGCAGCTTGAGTTCGATATTGAGGTTGAAATCCGGCGCATCGATGCCGATGAACACGTCTGGCTTTGCGGCAATCAGTGTGGCAATCAGCTCTTTGCGGCGCTTGAGCAACTCACGCAGCCGGCCGAGGACTTCCACCAGCCCCATGACCGACAAGCGCTCCATGGGGAAGTACGAGGTCAGGCCTTCGGCCTGCATCAGCGGACCACCGACACCGATGAATTCCACTGCCGGGTGCTGAGCCTTGAGGGCGCGCATGAGGCCGGCGCCGAGAATGTCACCGGAAGCCTCTCCCGCCACCAGCGCAATACGCAGACTGGCCATGATCAGCGGGTGATGCCGCGAGTCGATGCCTGGATCGAATCGCGGAACACGGCGACTTCAGGGAACTGCGCAGACGGTTCCGCCAGCTCGGCCAGCGCCTGCTCGACCGTCAGGCCCTGGCGGTAGACCGTTTTGTAGGCACGACGCAAGGCGTGGATCGCGTCTTCGCTGAAACCGCGACGGCGCATGCCTTCGAAGTTCATGCTGCGCGCTTCGGCCGGGTTGCCGAAAACGGTGACGAACGCCGGAACGTCCTTGCCGATCGCCGTGCCCATGCCCGAAAAGCTGTGCGCGCCGATATGGCAGTACTGATGCACCAGGGTGAAACCGGAGAGGATCGCCCAGTCGTCAACGTGTACATGCCCGGCCAACGCTGTGTTGTTGACCAGAATGCAGTGGTTGCCGATGACGCTGTCATGGCCGATGTGGGCATAGGCCATGATCAGGTTGTGATCACCCAGCGTGGTTTCCGAACGATCCTGCACGGTGCCACGGTGAATGGTCACGCCTTCGCGGATGACGTTGTGGTCGCCGATCACCAGGCGGGTTTCCTCGCCTTTGTACTTCAGATCCGGGGTGTCTTCGCCTACCGAGGAAAACTGGTAGATGCGATTGTATTTACCAATGCGGGTCGGCCCCTTGAGGATCACATGCGGCCCGATCACGGTACCCTCGCCGATTTCCACACCTGCGCCGATGATCGACCACGGGCCGACCTCGACGCCGTCAGCCAGTACGGCGGACGGATCGATGATTGCGCGAGGGTCAATCAAACTCATACTTTCTGTTCCGCGCAGATGATTTCTGCCGAGCAGACCGGCTTGCCATCCACCGAAGCCTGGCATTCGAACTTCCAGATCTTGCGCTTGCAACTGATGAAGGTCGCTTCAAGGATCAACTGATCGCCCGGCTTGACTGGCTGGCGGAAGCGCAGCTTGTCGGAGCCAACGAAGTAATACAGGGTGCCGTCGGCCGGTTTGACGTCGAGCATCTTGAAACCGAGGATCCCGGCAGCCTGAGCCATCGCTTCGATGATCAGCACGCCCGGCATGATTGGATGCGCGGGAAAGTGACCATTGAAGAACGGTTCATTGATGCTGACATTCTTGTAGGCGCGAATTCGCTTGCCTTCAGTGTCCAGTTCCACCACCCGGTCCACCAGCAGGAACGGGTAACGGTGAGGCAGGTATTCGCGAATCTCGTTGATGTCCATCATTTCAGGGGAAAGCCTATGTAAAGATTGGGAGCGCGACTGACGCGCACTCCTCTAGCAAATCAAGGAGGCAGTCTAGAGGCTGTGCACACTTGATATGGAAATGGTATCAGCCATCAGATGAAGCATTGCCGTCAGGGGTCACTTCCCCTACGCGCTTTTCCAGCTGTTTCAACCGTCGCGCGATGTCATCGAGCTGACGGATGCGGGCCGCGCTTTTGCGCCATTCGGCCGCCGGTTGCATGGCTGTGCCGGAAGAATAGGCACCCGGCTCGGTAATCGAGTGGGTCACCATGGTCATCCCGGTCAGGAAAACGTTGTCGCAAATATCAATGTGGCCGACCAGACCGACACCGCCGGCGAGCATGCAGTGCTTGCCGATTTTGGTGCTGCCGGAAATGCCGACGCACGCGGCCATGGCGGTGTGATCACCGACCTGGACGTTGTGTGCGATCTGGATCTGGTTGTCGAGCTTCACGCCGTTGCCGATCACGGTATCGGCCAGAGCGCCGCGGTCGATGGCGGTGTTCACGCCGATCTCGACATCGTCGCCGATGGTCACGCCACCGATCTGGGCGATTTTCTGCCAGACGCCCTTTTCGTTGGCGAAGCCGAAGCCCTCGCCGCCGATCACCGCGCCGGACTGGATCACCACACGTTTGCCGATGCGCACGTCGTGATACAGCGTGACGCGCGGAGCCAGCCAGCCGCCTTCACCGATTTCGCTGCGAGCTCCGACCACGCAGTGCGCGCCCAGCGTCACCTGCGCAGCGATACGCGCACCGGCTTCAATCACCACGAACGGGCCGATGCTGGCGCTTGGATCAACCACTGCATCCGCCGCAATCACCGCTGTCGGATGAATCCCCGCAGCAGCTTTTGGTTTTGGATCGAACAGGTGCGAGATGCGCGCGTAGGCCAGGTAAGGATCCGGCACCACCAGGGCGTTACCGGCAAAACCCTCGGCATCGGCTTCCTTGAGCAGCAGTGCAGCTGCCTGGGAACCGGCCAGGTATTTACGGTATTGGGGATTTGCCAGAAAGCTCAACTGAGCTGGGCCAGCCTCTTGCAAAGTGGCTAGCCCAGTAATTTGCGTCTCGGGGTCGCCACGCAGAGTGGCGCCGAGGTGCTCGGCCAACTGGTCGAGCCTGATAGTCACGGTCATGGGTTACTTCAGCTGATTCATGCGCTCGATAACCTGGCGCGTGATGTCGTACTGAGGTTTGACATCGATGACTGCGCCACGCTCGAACACCAGGTCGAAACCACCTTTCTTGATGACTTCTTCCACGGCACTGTCCAGTTTCGGCTTCAGCTGCTTGAGCATTTCACGGTCGGCAACGGCTTTGGCTTCATTCAGTTCCTTGGACTGGAACTGGAAGTCACGAGCCTTTTGCTTGAATTCCAGCTCCAGACGCTCACGCTCGCCCTGCTGCATTTTGTCGCCACCGGCCATCAGACGGTCCTGAATGCCTTTGGCGCTGCTTTCCAGGGTTTTCAGCTTGGTCAGTTGCGGACCGAACTTCTTCTCGGCATCCACGGCGTACTTCTTCGCCGCGTCGGATTCCAGCAGTGCCATCTGATAGTTCAGCACGGCAATTTTCATGTCGGCGAACGCCGGGCCTGCCACCAGTACGGAGGCCAGGAGAACCAATTGAGTCAACTTACGCACGATGCACTCCTACAAAATCCATTGTCGTTATCTTGGGTCAGACGCTTAGAACGTCTGGCCGAGGGAGAATTGGAACACTTGAGTTTCAGCGTCATCCGGTTTCTTGATCGGCATCGCCAGCGCGAAGCTCAACGGCCCCAGTGCGGTGACCCAGGTCACGCCGACACCGACGGAACTGGCCATGTTGCTCAGGCTGATGTCGTTGCACTTGGTGTTGGACGACGAGCCATTGGCGTTCGTAGTGTCCTTGCACTGCGAGTCAAACACGTTACCGACATCCCAGAAAACCGAAGTCCGCAGGGAACGCTGATCCTTGACGAATGGCAGCGGGAACAGAACTTCCACACCGCCCTGGATCAGGACGTTACCACCGAACGGCAGTGGATCCTGGTCCGGATCAAGCGACGTGCCCGGGTTGGTGCCACGGCTCGGCGTACTGCGCGGGCCGAGGGTGCTGTCCTTGAAGCCACGAACCGAGTTGAAACCACCGGCATAGTAGTTTTCATAGAACGGCAAACCATCGGTCGAACCGTAACCATCGCCATAACCGAGTTCGGAGTGCAGGCGCAGGGTGTAGTTTTCAGTGATTGGCTGAAACAGCTGACCACGGTAGTCGAGCTTGAAGAACGACAGGTCGCTGCCAGGAATGGTGGTTTCCAGGGTCAGACTCTGGGAACGACCACGGGTCGGCAACACGCCTTTGTTCAGGGTCGACTCGGACCAACCGGCCGAGGCCTTGAAGTTCAGGTAGTTGTCGCCTTCCTTGTCGACGAAATCGAAAATCTCGTCAACGGTATAGCGACCGGTGTTGATCTTGTCCTGCTGGGCAGACAGACCGAAGGTCAGACGCGATGTTTCGCTAATCGGGTAGCCAACGTTGACGCCAGCGCCCAGGCTGTCGACGGCGTAGCTCGAGATATCGGCATCGAGCTCATCGTAGTCAGTGGTGCGATAGAACGCGTTGTAACCCAGGCTCACGCCATCGGCGGTCCAGTAGGGGTCAACGTAGCCGAAGTTGTAGCGGCTCTGGTATTCGCTGCGGGTCAGACCGATGCTGACGCGGTTACCGGTACCGAGGAAGTTGTTCTGGGTGATCGAGCCACCGAGGATCAGGCCGGCACTCTGAGCGAAACCAACGCTGGCAGTGATCGAACCGGAAGCCTGCTCTTCAACCGCATAGTTCACATCAACCTGGTCGTCGACACCCGGCACAGCCGGAGTCTCAACGTTGACTTCCTTGAAGAAGCCCAGACGCTCCAGACGGGTCTTGGACTGGTCGATCAGGTAGGTCGAAGCCCAGCCGCCTTCCATCTGACGCATTTCACGACGCAGCACTTCGTCCTCGGACTTGGTGTTGCCACGGAAGTTGATGCGGTTGACGTAGGCACGCTTGCCTGGATCGACAGCGAACAGGATGTCCACAGTGTGGTCGTCGTCATGCGGCTGAGGCACGCCGTTGACGTTGGCGAAGGTATAGCCCTCGTTACCCAGGCGGCGGGTGATCAGTTCGGAGGTAGTGGTCATCAGCTTGCGCGAGAACACCTGGCCTTTCTGCACCAGCAACAGCGACTTGACCTGGTCTTCAGGGACTTTCAGGTCACCGCTGAGCTTGACGTCACGGACGGTGTACTTCTCGCCTTCGGTGACGTTGACAGTAATGTAGACGTGCTTCTTGTCCGGGGTAATCGATACCTGGGTCGAAGCGATGTCCATGTTGATATAGCCGCGGTCCAGATAGTAGGAACGCAGACGCTCCAGGTCACCGGAGAGTTTTTCGCGGGCATATTTGTCATCGTTCTTGAAGAACGACAGCCAGTTGGTGGTTTTCAGTTCGAACAGGTCAGTCAGGTCTTCCTCAGGGAAAACCGTATTGCCTACCACGTTGATGTGCTGGATGGCGGCAACGGTGCCTTCGTTGATCTTCACCTTCAGACCCACGCGGTTACGCGGCTGCGAAACCACCTCGGTATCGACGGTGGCCGAGTAGCGACCCTGGGCCACGTACTGACGTTGCAGTTCGTTACGCACACCCTCAAGGGTGGCGCGCTGGAAGATTTCGCCTTCGGCCAGACCGGATTGCTTGAGGCCCTTCATCAGGTCTTCAGTGGAAATCGCCTTGTTGCCTTCGATTTCGATACTGGCGACCGATGGACGCTCGACCACGGTGATGACCAGAACGTTGCCTTCGCGGCCCAGCTGGATATCTTGAAAGAAACCGGTTTTGAACAACGCACGAGTGGATTCCACCAGGCGACGATCATCCGCCTGCTCGCCGACGTTCAACGGCAAGGCACCAAAGACGCTACCCGCGGAGACCCGCTGGAGGCCATTAACGCGAATATCAGAGATAGTGAAGGACTCGGCGTGAACTTCGGCGATCATCAATACGGTGAGAACCGCAGTTAGCAGCAGACGTTTCATGAAGTCCTTTCTTATTCCAACTGGCAATAAACAAACTGCCGCAAAATGCGGCAGATTCGCAATTCAGCGAAGCGTTACAGTCGACCCAGATCGTTGACCAGAGCAAGCAACATCACCCCGACCACCAAACTGATACCGATCTGTATCCCCCAACCTTGCACCCGATCCGACAAGGGGCGACCACGCACCCACTCGATCAGATAAAACAACAAATGCCCCCCATCCAGTACAGGAATGGGCAGCAAATTCAGAACGCCCAGGCTAATACTCAGATAAGCAAGGAAATTCAGGAAATCAGCGACGCCCGACTGGGCAGAAGCGCCCGCCACTTTAGCAATGGTTATCGGTCCACTCAAGTTTTTTACCGAGAGCTCGCCGAACAGCATTTTCTTCAGTGAATCCAGCGTCAGGATGCTCATGGTCCAAGTGCGACGGGCGCCCTCGCCAATCGCGGCCAGCGGACCATAACTGACCTCGCGGATCATTTCCGGCGGCCAGTCGATGGCTTTGACGCCAGCGCCCAGATAACCGCTCGGTGCTTTGCTTTCACCGCGCGCTGCGAGGGTCACAGGGACGTCGATTTGAGCATTGTCGCGCTCGATGCGCAGCATGATTTTGGTATCAGGACGCGTACGAACGGTATCGACCACCTGCTGCCAGTCATCGAGTGGCTTGCCATCAAGGGCCAGCAAACGATCACCGGTTTTCAGGCCTGCCGCTTGCGCGGGGCCTTTCGGATCGAGCTCGGCAAGCACCGGCGGCAGGGCCGGGCGCCACGGACGAATCCCCAGCGAGCGGATCGGATCCGGCTCGTCGGCGCCTTTTAGCCAGTTATCCAGTGCCAGCGTGCGCGGCGACTCAGCAGTCGAACCCTGCTCTCGCACCAGCAATTGAATGGCACCGCTTTCACCGAGACGACGGACCAGTTGCAGATTGACTGCTGCCCAACCCGACGTGGGCTCGCCATCGATCGAAACAATCTCCTGACCGGCATTCAGACCAGCCCTGGCGGCGATGCTGCCAGACTCGACCGCGCCGATGACCGGCCGCACCTGCTCGCTGCCGAGCATCGCCAGCACCCAGAAGAACACCAGCGCCAGCAGGAAGTTGGCAATCGGGCCAGCGGCAACAATGGCGATACGCTGACGTACCGATTTGCGATTGAACGACTGATCGAGTTGATCGACCGGCACTTCGCCTTCGCGCTCGTCGAGCATCTTGACGTAGCCGCCCAAGGGAATCGCGGCAACCACGAATTCAGTGCCTTGCTTGTCATGCCAGCGCAGCAACGGCATGCCAAAGCCCACGGAAAAACGCAGAACCTTGACGCCACAGCGACGCGCGACCCAGAAGTGGCCGAATTCGTGGAAGGTGACCAGCACACCCAGGGCGATCAGGGTGCCGGCAATCATATAGAGCGCGCTCATCTACTTTCTCCGCAATCCTGTTCAGTGTCGCGTGTCGCCGTTGTGTTGCACAAACTATCGGCCGTGCCGACTTAACCATTGCTCGGCCAGCAATCGCGCTTTGGCGTCCGCCGTAAACACGGCATCCAGATCGTTCAGCGCCACCACCGGTTCCAGATTCAAGACTTCCTCGATGATACTCGCGATTTCCAGGTAGCGAACCCGTCCGTCGAGAAACGCCGCTACGGCCACTTCATTGGCCGCGTTGAGCATCGCCGGCGCGCTGTCGCCGGCTTCGGCCGCCTGACGAGCCAGACGCAGACAAGGGAAACGGCTTTCATCGGGCGCTTCGAAATCCAGTCGCGCAATGGCAAACAGATCCAGTGGCGGTACGCCGGAATCGATACGCTCCGGCCAGGCCAGGGCATTGGCGATCGGCGTACGCATGTCCGGGTTACCCAATTGCGCCAGCACCGAGCCATCCACATAGTCGACCAGAGAATGGATCACGCTCTGCGGATGGATCACCACTTCGACCTGAGCCGGCTTGGCGTCGAACAGCCAGCAGGCTTCGATCAGTTCCAGACCCTTGTTCATCATGCTCGCCGAATCCACCGAGATCTTGCGTCCCATGGACCAGTTCGGATGCGCACAGGCCTGTTCAGGCGAAACATGCGCCAGCTCGGCCATCGGCGTCTGCCGGAAAGGACCGCCAGAGGCCGTCAGCAATATCCGCCGCACGCCCACCGAGCTCAAGCCGCGCGCGAAATCTGCGGGCATGCACTGAAAAATCGCGTTGTGTTCGCTGTCGATCGGCAGCAGTACCGAGCCGCTTTTGCGCACGGCCTGCATGAACAGAGCGCCGGACATCACCAGCGCCTCCTTGTTGGCCAGGAGAATTTTCTTGCCCGCCTCGACCGCCGCCAGTGTCGGACGCAGCCCGGCCGCACCGACAATGGCCGCCATGACCGCATCGACTTCAGGCGCGGAGGCAACCTGACACAGGCCCTCCTCGCCCACCAGGACGCGAGTCGGCAAACCGGCTGCACGCAAGTCGTCCTGCAACCCGCGCGCTGCGGCACCTTCAGGCACCACGGCAAATCGCGGTACATGACGCACGCACAGCGCGAGCAGCTCGCTGAGACGCGAGAAGCCACTCAATGCAAAAACCTGATAACGCTCAGGATGACGGGCAATCACATCCAGAGTGCTCAGACCGATCGAACCGGTCGCACCCAACACCGTAATCTGCTGGGGACGACTCACGGTGCGGCCATCCAGAGCAATACGGCGAACACCGGAATGGCCGCGGTCAGGCTGTCGATGCGATCCAGCACGCCGCCATGCCCGGGCAGCAGATTACTGCTGTCCTTGATGCCGGACTGACGCTTGAACATGCTCTCGGTGAGGTCACCGACCACGGAAATGAAGACGATCACTACAGCACCGATCAGGCCTTTGAGCAGCTCGGCCACGGTCCAGTCGCGCACCAGCCCGACAATTGCGGTAATCACCAGACTCAGCGCCAGACCACCGTAGACGCCTTCCCAGCTCTTGCCCGGGCTTACCTGCGGCGCAAGTTTGCGCTTGCCGAACTTGCGTCCGGAGAAGTAAGCACCGATGTCCGCCCCCCAGACCAGCACCATCACCGCCATGATCAACCAGTTACCCAGCGGATATTGCTTGATCTGCACCAACCCCTGCCATGCAGGCAGCAGGATCAGCAGACCAATCAGCAGCTTGGTCGCCGCGGTGGACCAATGCGCGCTGGAGCGTGGATACGTCAGCACCAGATAAGTCGCAATCGCCCACCAGATCACCGATGCACCGAGCACCCAAGGCGCCAGCCCGGGCAACACATACATGACGAACAGCATCAAGGCGACCACGGCGGCGAAGCCGACGCGGAACGATTGCGCGGTGAAGCCGGCCAGACGCGCCCATTCCCAGGCACCGAGGCTGACTACCAGGCCGATGAACAGTGCGAAGCCGGCACCCTTGAGCAGGAAAAACCCGCACAAGGCAATCGGCAGCAGGATCAGTGCAGTGATTATTCGTTGTTTAAGCATTAAACCCGGGCTCCAGCTTCGACCTGTTCGCTCGTTTTACCGAAGCGACGCTGGCGCGAAGCGAAATCGGCCAGCGCGGTGCGCATGGCGTCGTGTTTGAAGTCCGGCCAGAACAGGTCGGAGAAGTACAACTCGGCGTAGGCCAGTTGCCATAACAGGAAGTTGCTGATGCGATGTTCGCCACCGGTGCGGATGCACAGGTCGGGCAACGGCAGATCGCCGGTGGCCAGACAGGTCTGCAGCAAATCCGGGGTGATGTCCTCCGGGCGCAAATGCCCAGCCTGAACTTCACGCGCCAGGCGCTGTGCGGCCTGGGCAATATCCCACTGGCCACCGTAATTGGCGGCGATCTGCAGGACAAAGCGGTTGGCTCCGACGGTCATGGCCTCGGCCTCGCGCATCGCCGCCTGAAGCTCAGGGTGGAAACGCGAGCGATCACCAATGATACGCAGGCTGATGTTATTGTCGTTGAGGCGCTTGGCCTCACGACGAAGCGCCTTGAAGAACAGATCCATCAAGGCGCTGACTTCATCGGCCGGGCGCTGCCAGTTTTCACTGGAGAAGGCGAACAGGGTCAGGACTTCGACCTTGGCCTCAGCGCACACCTCGATCACCGCCCGCACAGCATCCACGCCCGCTTTATGCCCGGCGACACCCGGCATAAAGCGTTTTTTCGCCCAGCGATTATTGCCATCCATGATGATCGCGACATGGCGCGGCACCGCGGACGGCGCAGTCTGCTTGGTCTTGTCCATTTAAAACTCGACCCTTATACGGCCATCAGGTCTTTTTCTTTCTCGTCCGTGGCCTTGGTGATCTGGGCCTCGGATTCTTTGGTCAGCTTGTCGATATCAGCGATGGCGCGACGCTCTTCGTCTTCGCTGATCTCCTTGTCCTTGACCAGTTTTTTCAGCTCACCCAAGGCATCACGACGAATGTTGCGCACAGCAACGCGCGCGTCTTCAGCTGCGCTGCGGGCCTGCTTGGTGAAGCCCTTGCGGGTTTCCTCGGTGAGGGCCGGCATCGGGATCAACAGCAACTCGCCGAGGTTGGTCGGATTGAGGTTCAGACCGGCGCTCTGGATTGCCTTGTCGACAGCCGCGAGCATGTTGCGCTCGAACGCCACGACCTGCAGGGTGCGAGAGTCCTTTACGGTGACGTTGGCAACGCCGCTCAGCGGAGTGTCGGTACCGTAGTAAGGCACCATGACGCTGCCGAGGATGCTCGGGTGAGCCTTGCCGGTACGAATCTGGCCGAACGCGTGGTTCAGCGATTCCAGGGATTTCTGCATACGCGCTTGGGCGTCTTTCTTGATTTCGTTGATCATTATTGGCCTTCCTCGATCAAAGTCCCTTCAGCGCCGCCGTGCACAATGTTCAGCAGGGCGCCGGGCTTGTTCATGTTGAAAACGCGCAGCGGCATCTTGTGATCGCGGCACAGGCAGATAGCAGTCAGATCCATTACGCCCAGCTTGCGATCCAGTACTTCATCATAAGTCAGATGATCGAACTTCTCGGCATGCGGGTCCTTGAACGGGTCTGCGGTGTAGACGCCATCAACCTTGGTGGCCTTGAGCACAACGTCAGCGTCGATTTCGATTGCACGCAGGCAGGCTGCCGAATCCGTGGTGAAGAACGGATTGCCGGTACCGGCCGCGAAGATCACGACGTCCTTGGAGTTCAGGTGGCGCATGGCTTTGCGGCGATCGTAGTGATCGGTCACACCAACCATGGAAATGGCCGACATGACGATGGCCGAGATATTGGCACGTTCCAGCGCATCGCGCATGGCCAAGGCGTTCATCACAGTGGCCAGCATGCCCATGTGGTCGCCTGTGACCCGATCCATACCGGCTTTGCTCAGTGCTTCGCCACGGAACAGGTTGCCACCGCCGATCACCAGACCGACCTGGACGCCGATGCCGACCAGTTGGCCGACTTCCAGCGCCATGCGATCCAATACTTTAGGATCGATCCCGAACTCTTCCGAGCCCATCAGGGCCTCGCCGCTAAGCTTGAGTAGAATGCGTTTATAGCGAGCCTGATAACCACTGCCCTGCTGAGCCATTGCGAATCTCTCCTGCGGCGTATTTAAAATTCTTTGCGAGCTGTTTACAGCTGGCGTTCACTCTAGCTTGGCGCTGCTGCAGCGCCATCGGAACATGGCTTTGTAAGTCAGTTCCGGTTGGAAACCAAATAAAAAATTGGTAACCCCATCTGAAAAGAGGCTGCGCGCGTGAGCGGGCAGCCTCTTTCGGGCGACAGTTGAAAAACCGTCTTATTGCTTGGCGGCAGCCAGCTGGGCAGCAACTTCTTCAGCGAAGTTGTCGACCGGCTTCTCGATGCCTTCGCCTACTTTGAAGTAAGTGAAGGAAACGATTTCAGCGCCGGCTTTCTTGGCCAGTTCGCCAACCTTGACTTCAGGGTTCTTGACGAACGCCTGCTCGACCAGGCTCGCTTCTGCCAGGAACTTGCTGATACGGCCCTTGACCATGTTCTCAACAATGTTTTCTGGCTTGCCTTTGATCTTTTCTTCGTTCAGCTGCAGGAACACAGCTTTCTCACGCTCGATCGCTTCGTCGGAGACTTGCGAAGGCAGCAGGAACTCAGGGTTGCTTGCAGCAACGTGCATAGCGATGTCTTTGGCCAGCTCGACGTCACCGCCTTTCAGGACAACAGCAACACCGATCTTGTTACCGTGCAGGTAGGTGCCGACAACGTCACCCTCTACGCGTACCAGACGACGGATGTTGACGTTCTCGCCGACTTTGGCAACCAGGGCTTCACGAGCCGATTCCTGAGCGGCGATCAGCGGAGCTGCGTCGGTCAGTTTTTCGTCGAAAGCTTTTTCTACGCTGGCAGCAACGAAGTTCTTGAAGTCGTCTTGCAGAGCCAGGAAGTCGGTCTGCGAGTTGACTTCCAGCAGTACGGCTGCCTTGTCATTCGATTTGATGGCGATTGCGCCTTCAGCGGCAACGTTGCCGGCTTTTTTCGCAGCCTTGATGGCGCCCGAAGCACGCATGTCATCAATGGCTTTTTCGATGTCGCCGTCAGCCTTTTCCAGGGCTTTCTTGCAATCCATCATGCCTTCGCCGGTACGCTCGCGCAGTTCTTTGACCAACGCTGCAGTAATTGCTGCCATTTTCAAATTCCTCTTGGATAGGTTTTCAACCATTCCACCCGATCGAACGGGCGTTCAATTCTTCCCGAACCACCCATGTTGGCTGCCGCACATGACAAATACAGACGTGGGCGCCGACAAATGGTTTTCGAGGTGGCAAAAAGGGGGCCAAGCCCCCTTTTTGCTTACTGAGTCAACGCCAGGGGCGTCGATTACTCAGCTGCAGCCTGAGTTTCTTCAGCTGCGAATTCAACAGTACCGCCAGCAACATTGTTGCGACCACGGATAACTGCGTCAGCCATCGAACCCATGTACAGCTGGATAGCGCGGATGGCGTCATCGTTGCCTGGGATGATGTAGTCAACGCCTTCCGGGCTGCTGTTGGTATCGACAACGCCGATGACCGGGATGCCCAGCTTGTTGGCTTCGGTGATCGCGATGCGCTCGTGGTCAACGTCGATCACGAACAGTGCGTCTGGCAGACCGCCCATGTCCTTGATGCCGCCCAGCGAACGATCCAGCTTCTCAAGATCACGGGAGCGCATCAGCGCTTCTTTCTTGGTCAGCTTGGCGAAAGTACCGTCTTCGGCTTGAACTTCAAGGTCACGCAGACGCTTGATGGAAGCACGAATGGTCTTGAAGTTGGTCAGCATGCCGCCCAACCAGCGGTGATCGACGTACGGCGAACCGCAACGTGCTGCTTCTTCAGCAACGATCTTGCCAGCGGAACGCTTGGTGCCGACGAACAGAATCTTGTTTTTGCCCTGGGCCAGACGCTCTACGAAAGTCAGAGCTTCGTTGAACATTGGCAGGGTTTTTTCAAGGTTGATGATGTGAATCTTGTTACGCGCGCCGAAAATGTACTTGCCCATTTTCGGATTCCAGTAACGGGTTTGGTGACCGAAGTGCACACCGGCCTTCAGCATATCGCGCATGTTGACTTGGGACATGATAGTTCCTTGATAAGTCGGGTTTGGCCTCCACGTATCCCAATGACCAACCAGAGGCATAAAGCCCAAGGCACCCAGGTCATCGTGTCGACACGTGTGTGGATTTAAGCTTTTCGGGGCATCCCCGGAAAGCGGCGCATTTTATACCACAGGGTGCGCAGAAACGGAACCCGGAATCTGTATTCGCACCAGTGACATGGGCGCAGCCCCCTTGGAATCGGCTCGATGCGCACCATTGTATAGATAGAAGCTGGACATGCAGGCGCGGATTTGCGCCTCCCGTCTGGTAGAATCGCGTTTTTCAGGGTCGCAAAATGTACGCTTGCCACCCAATTCGTATCCGTAAGCGCCGCCGAGCGCAGAGAGAGCCTGTATGACCGTCAACCTCAAAACCCCCGAGGACATCGCTGGCATGCGTGTTGCCGGCAAACTGGCCGCCGATGTGTTGGAAATGATTGCCGAACATGTCAAACCGGGCGTGACCACTGATCAGCTCAACCAGATCTGCCACGACTACATCGTCAATGTGCAGGAAGCCATCCCTGCCCCGCTCAACTACAAGGGCTACCCGAAGTCGATCTGCACTTCGATCAACCATGTGGTCTGTCACGGCATCCCGAACGACAAACCGCTGAAAAACGGCGACACCCTGAACATCGACGTCACGGTGATCAAGGACGGCTACCACGGCGATACCAGCCGCATGTTCCACGTCGGCCAAGTACCGGTCTGGGCCGAGCGCCTGTCGCAGGTCACCCAGGAATGCATGTACAAGGCGATCGAGATCGTCAAACCCGGCTGCCGCCTTGGCGACATCGGTGAAGTGATCCAGAAGCATGCAGAAAAGAATGGTTTCTCCGTGGTCCGCGAGTTCTGCGGCCACGGCATCGGCAAGGTCTTCCACGAAGAACCGCAGATCCTGCACTACGGTCGCGCTGGTACCGGCATGGAGCTGAAGGCTGGCATGACCTTCACCATCGAGCCGATGATCAACCAGGGCAAGGCCGACACCAAGGTTCTCGGCGACGGCTGGACCGCGATCACCAAGGACCGCAAGCTCTCGGCCCAGTGGGAACACACCCTGCTGGTCACCGACACCGGTTACGAGATCTTCACCTTGCGCAGCGATGACACCATCCCGCGCGTCTCGGCCTGATTCACAAAACGCTCCCAGCCTATAAAAGGAAAGCCAATCGATGCCGCAGGTGGATCCCGAACTCTTCGACCGCGGCCAGTTCCAGGCTGAACTGGCCCTCAAAGCGAGTCCTATCGCGGCGTTCAAGAAGGCGATCCGCCAGGCCCGCGAGGTCCTCGACACGCGTTTTCGCAATGGCCGCGACATCCGCCGCCTGATCGAGGACCGCGCCTGGTTTGTCGACAACATCCTGCAAAAGGCCTGGGAGCAGTTCAACTGGAGCGAAGACGCCGACATCGCTCTGGTGGCGGTAGGCGGCTACGGTCGTGGCGAGCTGCACCCCTATTCCGACATTGATCTGCTGATCCTGCTCGACAGTGCCGACCACGAAGTTTTCCGCGACTCCATCGAGCGTTTTCTAACGTTGCTGTGGGACATCGGTCTGGAAGTCGGCCAGAGCGTGCGCTCGGTCGACGAATGCGCAGAAGAGGCCCGCGCCGACCTGACTGTGGTCACCAACCTGATGGAAAGCCGCACCATCTGCGGCCCCGAGCGTCTGCGCCAGCGCATGCTCGACGTCACCAGCACCGCGCACATGTGGCCGGCCAAGGAGTTCTTCCTCGCCAAGCGTGCCGAGCAGAAGGCCCGTCACCACAAATACAACGACACCGAATACAACCTCGAACCGAACGTCAAAGGTTCGCCCGGCGGCCTGCGCGATATTCAGACCATTTTGTGGGTGGCCCGCCGTCAGTACGGCACCCTGAACCTGCGCGCCCTCGCTGGCGAAGGCTTTCTGGTCGAGAGCGAAAACGCCCTGCTCGCCTCCTCCCAGGAATTCCTGTGGAAAGTGCGCTACGCCCTGCACATGCTCGCCGGCCGTTCCGAAGACCGCTTGCTGTTCGATCATCAGCGCACCATTGCCGGCCTGCTCGGCTTTGAAGGAGACGACGCCAAACAGGCGGTCGAAAACTTCATGCAGCAGTACTTCCGCACGGTGATGAGCATTGCCCAGTTGAGCGATCTGATCATCCAGCACTTCGAGGAAGTCATCCTCGCCCCGGAAGACGAAGCGCCGCCGCAACCGATCAATTCGCGCTTCCAGTTGCATGACGGTTACATCGAAGCGCGCAACGACAACGTGTTCCGCCGCACGCCGTTCGCCATGCTGGAGATTTTCGTGCTGATGGCCCAGCAGCCGGAAATCAAAGGTGTGCGCGCCGACACCATTCGTTTGCTGCGCGAACATCGGCACCTGATCGATGACAACTTCCGTAACGATATCCGCAACACCAGCCTGTTCATCGAGCTGTTCAAGTGCAAGATCGGCATTCATCGCAATCTGCGGCGAATGAACCGCTACGGCATTCTCGGGCGTTATCTGCCGGAGTTCGGCTTTATCGTCGGGCAGATGCAGCATGACCTGTTCCACATTTATACGGTCGATGCGCACACGCTGAATCTGATCAAGCACCTGCGCAAACTGCAGTACACCCAGGTCTCGGAAAAATTTCCGCTGGCCGCCAAGCTCATGGCGAAGCTGCCCAAGCCTGAGCTGATCTACATGGCCGGTCTGTATCACGACATCGGCAAGGGCCGGCACGGCGATCACTCGGAGATCGGCGCGGTCGATGCCGAAGCGTTTTGCCAGCGCCATCAGTTGCCGGTGTGGGACAGCCGCCTGATCGTCTGGCTGGTGCAGAACCATCTGGTAATGTCCACCACTGCGCAGCGCAAGGATCTGTCCGACCCGCAGGTGATCCACGATTTTGCTCAGGCGGTCGGCGATGAAACGCGCCTCGACTACCTCTATGTGCTGACCGTGGCCGATATCAACGCGACCAACCCGACATTGTGGAACTCATGGCGCGCCAGCCTGCTGCGCCAGCTCTATACCGAGACCAAGCGCGCCCTGCGCCGCGGTCTGGAAAACCCGGTGGATCGCGAAGAACAGATTCGCCAGACTCAGAGTGCGGCGCTGGACATTCTGGTGCGCGGCGGCACCGACCCGGACGATGTCGAGCAACTGTGGGCGCAATTGGGCGATGACTATTTCCTGCGCCACACCGCCGGCGATGTAGCCTGGCACAGCGACGCGATCCTGCAGCAACCAGTCGATGGCGGGCCGCTGGTGCTGATCAAGGAAACCACCCAGCGCGAGTTCGAAGGCGGCACGCAGATCTTCATTTATGCACCGGACCAGCATGATTTCTTCGCCGTGACCGTGGCGGCGATGGACCAGCTCAACCTGAACATTCACGACGCCCGGGTCATCACTTCGAGCAGCCAGTTCACTCTCGATACCTACATCGTGCTCGACAACGAAGGCGAGTCGATCGGCGACAACCCGGCGCGGATCAAGCAGATCCGCGAAGGCCTGACCGAGGCACTGCGCAACCCGGACGACTACCCGACGATCATCCAGCGCCGGGTGCCGCGTCAGCTCAAACACTTCGCTTTCGCCCCGCAAGTAACGATTCACAACGACGCCCAGCGTCCGGTGACCGTGCTGGAACTGACGGCGCCTGACCGGCCGGGCCTGCTGGCGCGGGTCGGGGGGATTTTCCTCGAGTTCGACCTGTCGCTGCAGAACGCCAAGATTGCGACCCTGGGCGAGCGCGTGGAAGACGTGTTCTTCATCACCGACGCGCACAACCAGCCGCTGTCCGATCCGCTGCTGTGCAGCCGTTTGCAGGATGCGATCGTCGAACAGCTGAGCGTCAATCAGGAACCGGATATCAAACTTTCGCGGATCAGTGTCTGAATCACCCGTTTATCCCTGTGAATGCAGCCCATGCTTTCCTCCGGTACATACAATCCCCTGTGGCAAGGGGATTTATCCCCGTTCGGCTGCGAAGCAGTCGTAAAACCTGTGTATGCGGACATTCAGTTGAACCGCAGTGAATGGTTTTGGGGCCGCTTCGCAGCCCAACGGGGATAAATCCCCTCGCCACAGAAAGCTCTTGAGCATTTAAAAGAGGCCCCCATGAACAACGCTCTGAACCAGCTCCAGCCGTACCCGTTCGAAAAGCTCCGCGCCCTGCTCGGCAGCGTTACGCCGACCCCGGACAAACGCCCGATCGCCCTGTCGATCGGCGAGCCGAAACACCGTTCGCCGAGTTTTGTCGCCGAAGCGCTGGCGAACAATCTGGATCAGATGGCGGTGTACCCGACCACCCTCGGCATCCCGGCCCTGCGCGAAGCCATCGCCGGCTGGTGCGAGCGTCGTTTTGGTGTGCCGAGCGGCTGGATCGATCCGGCGCGCAATGTGCTGCCGGTCAACGGCACCCGTGAAGCGCTGTTCGCCTTCACCCAGACCGTGGTCAACCGTGGCGACGATGCGCTGGTGGTCAGCCCCAACCCGTTCTATCAGATCTACGAAGGCGCGGCGTTTCTCGCCGGGGCCAAGCCGCATTACCTGCCATGCCTGGATGAAAACGGCTTCAACCCGGACTTCGACGCAGTAGCGCCGGAGATCTGGCAGCGCTGCCAGATTCTGTTCCTGTGCTCGCCGGGCAACCCGACCGGCGCGCTGATTCCGGTCGAGACCCTGAAGAAGCTGATCGCCCTGGCTGATCAGTACGACTTCGTCATTGCCGCCGACGAGTGCTACAGCGAACTGTACTTCGACGAGCAAACTCCACCGCCGGGCCTGCTCAGCGCCTGCGTCGAACTGGGTCGCAATGACTTCAAGCGCTGCGTGGTCTTCCACAGTCTGTCCAAGCGCTCCAACCTGCCGGGCCTGCGTTCAGGCTTCGTTGCCGGCGATGCCGACATCCTCAAGGGTTTCCTGCTCTATCGCACCTACCACGGCTGCGCGATGCCAGTCCAAACCCAACTGGCCAGCGTTGCCGCGTGGAATGACGAAGTGCATGTGCGCGCCAACCGCGCACTGTATCGCGAGAAGTTCGATGCGGTGCTGAACATCCTCAGCCCGGTCATGGACGTACAGCGTCCGGACGGCAGTTTCTATCTTTGGCCGAACGTGAAGGGTGACGACGCGGCGTTCTGCCGTGATCTGTTCGAACAGGAACACGTGACCGTGGTGCCGGGCTCGTATCTGTCTCGCGATGTCGATGGCGTCAATCCTGGCGCCGGGCGTGTGCGCATGGCGCTGGTTGCGCCGTTGGCGGAATGCGTCGAAGCCGCCGAACGGATTCGCGATTTCATCACCCGTCAACAATAAGTAATATCGGCCCGCGCCAGGCAATCTGGCGCGCGGCTTGATCACTGCGATACATATCAAAGCAATTAACGACTTCCAACCCGCCTTTACCAAAGATAGTCTTCTGGCTCAGTTACTGTCGCTTTTATCGATTCAGAAAATAACCTGCAAACAGCACCCACAACCATCTCGTAAATCAATATGGATATTGATCATGCACCACTACCCCTTCGTCAAAATGCGCAGTCGCAACTTCACCTCGGGAGAACGTCACAAGCGTGCCATCGCCTGCTCCAACCGCTTATGGAGCAACGCCAGCACGGTAACTTTTTCGTTCATGGAAGATTTACCCGATGAAGTTGCCTACCGGGTCGAACGCATAATTCGCCAATGGGAACCGGTTGTCAGCCTGACATTCGAACAGGTCGAACAAGGCCAAGGGCAAATCCGTATCGCCCTGAACGGCGACGAGAACTGGTCGGCAATCGGCACCGAAGCCCTGGACCTCGGCCCCGAAGAACCCACGCTGGTCATACAGACCGCTTTGCAAGACCCGCAGTTTGAAGCCACGCTGCTGCATGAGTTCGGACATGCACTGGGATTTCATCATGCCCATCTGCATCCCGATGCGAATATTCCATGGAATATGGAAGCTGTTTATATGTACTTCAAGGAAACTCAGGGCTGGAATGATGATGAAATTGAAATGAACATATTCCGCATAAACAATTGCGATAGTACTTTCAAAGGAGAATACGACAGTCTTTCAATCATGCATTACCCGGTACCGAATTTCTTGACCCATGGTAACTTCGAGATTGCCTTCAACATGAAACTCAGTGAACGGGACAAACGCCTCGCCAGGCAAAGTTATCCCGCCATTGATTATCGAGCGCAGATTATTTGACCTGGCCCAGGTTGGCCTCACTCAAGTCCAGATCGGCCAACACTTCTCTGAGCACATCATCACCAATCTGATGCTGCCGACTAAGACTGTACAGTTCCAGACGTTGCGCGCGCAGCGCTTTCAAGCGCAAACGCCGTTCAAGCAGATCCATCTGGAATGCCAGCGCCTGGGCTTCGGCGGAATCGTTGAATACATCAAGTTGATGGCGATATTCGGACATGATCCGCGCCTTGAGCTCCGCTGCCAGCGCCGCTTGAGCGGCATCCTGTGGGACGACTTCTTCGGTTTCCAGCGAGTGAATGGCCGCCTCGGCAGTCTTGCGCCAGGCATCGCGCACTTCCTGACGACGCTTGTCGTCGGGACTTTTGTCGATGCCGCGCAGCAGTAAGGGCAGCGCAATACAGGCCGAGACCAGCGACAGCAGAATCACCCCGGCAGCAATGAAGATCAGCAGGTCGCGCTCAGGAAAAGCCTCCGCGCCGATCAACATCGGCACTGACATCACGCCCGCCAGCGTCACCGCCCCGCGCACACCGCCCACCGTCAGCAACCAGCAGGAGCGCGCCGTCGGCACTTGCGTCAGCTCGCCCTTGCCGCGCAATCGGCGCAGCAACACCGACAAGCGCCAGATGCTTTGCACCCAGATGAACCGCAGCAGCACCAGCGCGACGAAAATCGCCAGCACATCGAGGCAGCGATAGAACAGCGTTGGCCACAGCGTCGGCTCATGGCTGACCACAGCCTTGATGATGTCTGGCAATTGCAGGCCCAGCAGCAGGAAGATCAAGCCATTGAAGGCAAATTCGAGCAGCGCCCAGACGCTGCGATTGAGCAGGCGGGTGCTGGTCTGGCGTGGCAGCAGATCGAGCCAGCTCTGCATCATCCCCGCTGCCACCGCCGAGAGAATCCCTGAAGCGCCCAAACGTTCGGCCAGTACATAAGCGGCGAACGGCAGCAGCAACATGAACACCACATGCGTGGCTGGATCGTCCCAGCCACGGGCGATCATCCACGCGCGCAGGCGTCCAACCAGCCAGCTCAGCGCCACGCCGACCGCCAGACCACCGAGCGCCACCGCCACGAACGTCAGGCTGGCATTGGTCAACGAAAAAACGCCCGTGACCGCTGCAGCGAGAGCGAACTTGAAGGTCACCAGGCCTGAGGCATCGTTCATCAGCGCCTCGCCCTGGAGTATGTGCATCAGCGGCGTGGGGAGACGGTTCTGCGAAATCGCTGACACCGCCACGGCGTCCGTCGGCGACAGAACCGCTGCAAGGGCGAAGGCCACGGGCAGTGGAATCGTCGGCAGCAACCAATGAATGAAATAACCGGCACCGACTACGGTGAACAGAACAAGGCCGACGGCCAGGGTCAGGATAGGTCCGCGCAATTGCCAGAAGGCGCGTTTGGGCATGCGCCAGCCATCGGAAAACAGCAGTGGCGGCAAGAACAGAAACAAAAACAATTCGGGATCGAGGACGACGTGCAGGCCAAGCGTCGGCCAGGCGAGCAAGGCACCGGCGGCGATTTGCACCAGCGGCAACGGCAGCGGGATGACCCGCCCAACCAGGCGCGAGACGCTGACCAGCATCAGCAGGATCAGGACGGTGTAAGCAGTTTGCATAAAACCAGAATCTCAGGCGATCGACAGCATTGAACTGCCATATTAGCGCCTTAGGCTGTCGCTGACCGTTGCACCTATGTCGCACGGCCAGACGCCGGACTAAATGTGGGAGCGAGCTTGCTCGCGAATGCGGTGTGTCATTCAGCACAGAAATTGACTGACAGGCCCCCTTCGCGAGCAAGCTCGCTCCCACAGGTTTTACAGCGTTACGACAACCGTGGCCGACGAAACCGTCCGGTCATGGCATAATCCGTCACCATTTTTTTCCAGCACCTGTAAAGGGGGCGATTCCTTGGCCGTTTCAAGTAAAACGTTGCACCTTTTCGGCATCAAAGCCTGCGACACCATGAAAAAGGCGCGCACCTGGCTCGATGAACACGCTGTCAGCTATGACTTTCACGATTACAAGACCGCCGGCATTGACCGTGAGCACCTGAGCCAATGGTGCGACGAGCACGGCTGGCAAACCGTGTTGAACCGCGCCGGCACGACCTTTCGCAAACTCGACGACGAACGCAAAGCCGATCTCGACCAGTCGAAAGCCATCGAACTGATGCTCGCACAACCCTCGATGATCAAGCGCCCGGTGCTCGATCTCGGTGACCGAACCCTGATTGGCTTCAAGCCAGATATCTACGCGGCCGCTCTGAAGTAAGCAGCCCGTCACTCTTTGTAGAGGTATTCACATGTCCAATTCCCTGTTCAGCATCGCCTTTGGTGTCGGCACCCAGAACCGTCAAGGCGCATGGCTGGAAGTGTTTTACGCGCAACCCCTGCTCAACCCTTCGGCCGAACTGGTCGCGGCTGTTGCGCCGATCCTCGGTTACACCGAAGGCAACCAGGCCATTACCTTCACCACCGCCCAGGCCGCGCAACTGGCTGAAGCCGTGAAAGGCATCGACGCCGTGCAGGGCAAGCTGCTGACCCGCCTGGCCGAAAGCCACAAGCCGCTGGTCGCCACGCTGCTGGCCGAAGACGCGCAACTGACCTCCACGCCTGAGGCCTACCTCAAGCTGCATCTGCTCTCGCACCGTCTGGTCAAGCCGCACGGCGTCAGCCTGGCCGGTATTTTCCCGCTGCTGCCGAACGTGGCGTGGACCAGCCAGGGCGCGATCGATTTGAGCGAACTGGCGGAAATGCAACTCGAAGCGCGTCTGCGCGGCGAACTGCTGGAAGTGTTCTCGGTGGACAAGTTCCCGAAAATGACCGACTACGTGGTACCGGCCGGCGTGCGTATCGCTGATGCTGCACGTCTGCGTCTGGGCGCCTATGTCGGTGAAGGCACCACCGTGATGCACGAAGGCTTCATCAACTTCAACGCCGGCACCGAAGGCCCGGGTATGATCGAAGGCCGCGTTTCCGCTGGCGTCTTCGTCGGCAAAGGTTCGGACCTGGGCGGCGGTTGCTCGACCATGGGCACTCTGTCGGGCGGCGGCAACATTGTGATCAAGGTCGGCGAAGGCTGCCTGATTGGCGCCAACGCCGGTATCGGCATTCCGTTGGGCGACCGCAACACCGTGGAATCGGGCCTGTACGTGACCGCCGGCACCAAGGTTGCGCTGCTGGACGAGCACAACAATCTGGTCAAGGTTGTGAAGGCGCGTGAGCTGGCGGGTCAGACTGATCTGCTGTTCCGTCGCAATTCGGAAACCGGTGCTGTGGAGTGCAAGACCCACAAATCGGCGATCGAACTGAACGAAGCGCTGCACGCTCACAACTAAGCGCTGTAGGCCTGTGGGAGCGAGTCTGCTCGCGAAGCTTTTGGCGTCCTCAAGGACGCTTTCGCGTGCAGGCTCGCTCCCGCAAGGTTTGGCGTACACCCCGCCCAATTTCACAGGGCTGAACTCATGATGATCCCCTCTCCCTGGCGCGCCGATTTCCCGGCTATCGCCGCCCTGCAACGGCAAGACCAGACCTATCTGGACAGCGCCGCCACCACGCAAAAACCCCAGGCCCTGCTCGACGCACTGACGCATTACTACGCCAACGGCGCGGCCAATGTGCATCGTGCGCAACACTTGCCCGGTGCCCACGCGACGCAAGCGTTCGAAGACAGTCGGCGCAAGGTTGGCCAATGGCTGAATGCCGGTGACAGCGGGCAAATCATCTTCACGCACGGCGCCACCAGCGCGCTGAATCTGCTGGCTTATGGTCTGGAGCCTCTGTTTCAGCCGGGCGATGAGATCGTCATCAGCGCTCTGGAGCATCACGCCAACCTGCTGCCGTGGCAGCAACTGGCGCAACGCCGTCAGCTGAAACTGGTGATCCTGCCGCTGGATGCCGACGGCCTGATCGACCTCGCCGCTGCCGTGCATCTGATCGGCCCACGCACGCGGTTGTTGGCGGTCAGCCAGTTGTCCAATGTCCTCGGCGCCTGGCAGCCACTGACCGCTTTGCTGGGCATGGCCAAGGCGCAGAACGCGCTCACGGTAGTCGATGGCGCGCAAGGTGTGGTGCACGGTCGGCATGATGTGCAGGCGCTGGGTTGCGACTTCTATGTGTTTTCCAGCCACAAACTCTACGGCCCGGATGGTCTGGGCGTGCTGTTCGGGCGCAACGCTGCGCTGGAGCAATTGCAGCCATGGCAGTTCGGCGGCGAGATGGTGCTCGATGCCAACTATCAGGATTCGCGCTTCCGCCCGGCGCCGTTGGGGTTCGAGGCAGGCACACCGCCGATCGCCAGTGTCATCGGCCTCGGAGCGACCCTCGACTACTTGGCCGGTTTGGATCAGGACGCCGTGTCTGCCCACGAAGCGGCACTGCACGACTATCTGCTGCGCGGCCTCGCCGCCCGTAACGGCATTCGCCTGCTCGGCAAGCCGCAACTGGCCTTGGCCAGTTTTGTCGTCGAAGGCGTGCACAACGCCGATCTGGCGCATCTGCTCACCGAACAAGGCATCGCCGTGCGCGCGGGGCATCACTGCGCCATGCCGCTGATGAAAAGCTTCGAACTGGCCGGCGCGATCCGCGTGTCGCTGGCGCTGTATAACGACTCGGAAGATCTGGAGCGCTTTTTCGAGGCGCTGGATCAGGCGCTGGAGATGTTGCGATGAGCCTGCCGGTCGAAGCGGCCGAAGCGCTGCAGATCTTTCAGAACGCGGCGGGCTGGGAACAGCGGGCGCGGCTGCTGATGCAGTTTGGTGATCGTCTGCCGGCGCTGGATGACGCGCAAAAGTGCGAGGCCAACCGGGTGCATGGCTGTGAGAGTCAGGTGTGGCTGGTCGGAGATTTGCGCGACGGGCACTGGCAGTTCAAGGCGAGCAGCGATGCGCGGATGATTCGCGGGTTGGTGGCGTTGTTGCTGTTGCGGGTCAATGGCTTGTCGGCGGCTGATATAAAGCAAATCGATTTGCCGGATTGGTTTAATCAGCTCGGCCTGTCCCGCCAGCTATCGCCATCGCGCAGCAATGGCCTCAATGCCGTGCTCACGCGGATGAATGAGTTGGCGCGCTAATCGCCTTCGCGAGCAGGCTCGCTCCCACAATGGAAATGCATTTCCCGGTGGGAGCGAGCCTGCTCGCGAAGAGGCCCTCATTAACACCTTCAGGCTTGAGGCCTGACCCGGTCCGCCGGGCGCCGAACACCAGCGACAATCTTGTCCACAGCCTTGGTCGCCGCGACCATGCCAAATGTCGCGGTGACCATCATCACCGCGCCAAACCCGCCGGCGCAGTCGAGCTTCACACCGTCGCCGACAAAACTCTTCTGCAGGCAAATGCTGCCGTCCGGTTTCGGGTAGCGCAGCTGTTCGGTGGAAAACACACACGGCACGCTGTAATGGCGGGTCACGGTGCGGGAGAAGCCGTAGTCACGACGCAAGGTCGAGCGCACTTTCGACGCCAGTGGGTCGTTGAAGGTGCGGTTCAGATCGCAGACCTGAATCAGCGTCGGATCGATCTGCCCGCCCGCGCCGCCGGTGGTAATAATCTGGATCTTGCGGCGTTTGCACCAGGCGATCAGCGCCGCTTTGGCATTGACCGCATCGATGCAGTCGATCACACAGTCGATGTTCGGCGTGATGTACTCGGCCATGGTGTCGCGGGTGACGAAATCGGCCACGGCGTGCACCGTGCAATCGGGGTTGATCCCGCGCAGGCGCTCGGCCATCACCTCGACCTTGGGTTTGCCGACAGTGCTGTCCAAGGCGTGCAACTGACGGTTGGCATTACTGACGCAGACGTCATCAAGGTCGAACAGCGAGATCTCGCCCACCCCGCAACGGGCCATCGCTTCCGCCGCCCAGGAACCGACGCCACCGACGCCGACGATCGCCACATGGGCGGCACGCAAGCGTTCCAGGCCCTCGATGCCATACAAACGGGCGATGCCTGCAAACCGCGGATCTTCTGTACTCATGACCATTACCCCAAAAACCGGCGCGCATTATAGGGCTACGCAGCGACAAGTTTTAAGCTGCAAGCGACAAGTGTAAGAACTTAAGTCAGAGACGGCTGCCCAATGTCAGGCATTTTCCCGTCAGTTGTACGACTGGTTAACCGCCGGTGTAGGATGCGCGCCCCTCGGGCGTCTATCCGACCGATCCTTCGTTCCACAGCCTTTGGAACCCGAAACAGCTATGTCATCGCGTAAATTTGGACTCAACCTGGTGGTGGTGCTGGCCATCGCTGCCTTGTTCACCGGTTTCTGGGCGCTGGTCAATCGCCCGGTCACGGCGCCGAACTGGCCGCAGCAAATCTCCGGCTTCTCGTATTCGCCATTCCAGCAGGGGCAATTCCCTCAGAAGGATCAGTATCCGTCTGACGATGAAATGCGCCGTGACCTGGAAATCATGAGCAAGCTGACCGACAACATTCGTATCTATTCGGTCGACGGTTCGTTGGGAGACATCCCGAAACTGGCTGAAGAATTCGGCCTGCGCGTCACCCTCGGTATCTGGATCAGTCCGGATCAGGAACGCAACGAACGGGAAATCACCAAAGCCATCGAACTGGCCAACACCTCGCGCAGCGTCGTGCGCGTGGTGGTCGGCAACGAGGCGCTGTTTCGCGAAGAAATCACCCCTGAGGCTTTGATCGTTCTGCTGGATCGGGTGCGCGCTGCGGTGAAGGTGCCGGTAACCACCTCCGAACAATGGCACATCTGGGAGAAATACCCGCAACTGGCCAAGCACGTTGACCTGATCGCCGCCCACGTCCTGCCCTACTGGGAATTCATTCCGGTGGACAAGGCCGGCCAGTTCGTCTTCGACCGCGCCCGCGATCTGAAAAAGCTGTTTCCGAAAAAACCGCTGCTGCTCTCCGAGGTCGGCTGGCCGAGCAACGGGCGCATGCGCGGTGGCGCCGATGCATCGCCAGCCGATCAGGCAATTTATCTGCGCACGCTGGTCAACAAGCTCAATCGCCAAGGCTTCAACTACTTCGTGATCGAAGCGTTCGATCAGCCGTGGAAGGCCAGCGATGAAGGTTCGGTCGGCGCCTACTGGGGCGTGTTCAACGCCGCGCGCCAGCAGAAATTCAATTTCGAAGGCCCGGTGGTGGCGATTCCGCAATGGCGCGTGCTGGCCATCGGCTCGGTGGTACTGGCGCTGCTGTCGCTGACCCTGCTGATGATCGACGGCTCGGCGCTGCGCCAGCGTGGTCGCACGTTCCTGACGTTTATCGCGTTCCTCTGCGGTTCGGTGCTGGTGTACATCGGTTACGACTACAGCCAGCAATACAGCACGTGGTTCAGCCTCACGGTCGGATTTCTCCTGGCGCTCGGTGCGCTCGGGGTATTCATCGTCCTGCTCACCGAGGCCCATGAACTGGCCGAAGCGGTGTGGATTCACAAGCGCCGGCGGGAATTCCTGCCGGTGCTGGGCGATTCCGATTACCGACCGAAAGTGTCGATTCACGTGCCCTGCTACAACGAGCCGCCAGAGATGGTCAAACAGACCCTCGATGCCTTGGCCGCGCTCGATTATCCAGACTTCGAAGTCCTGATCATCGACAACAACACCAAGGACCCGGCGGTGTGGGAACCGGTGCGCGATTACTGCGCGACCCTCGGCCCGCGCTTCAAGTTCTTTCATGTTTCGCCGCTGGCCGGTTTCAAGGGCGGCGCGCTGAATTACCTGATTCCGCATACCGCCAAGGATGCCGAAGTCATTGCCGTGATCGACTCCGACTACTGCGTGCACCCCAACTGGCTCAAGCACATGGTGCCGCACTTCGCCGACCCGAAAATCGCCGTGGTGCAGTCGCCGCAGGATTATCGCGACCAGAACGAAAGCACTTTCAAAAAGCTCTGCTACGCCGAATACAAAGGCTTCTTCCACATCGGCATGGTCACCCGCAACGACCGTGACGCGATCATTCAGCACGGCACCATGACCATGACCCGCCGTTCCGTGCTGGAAGAATTGGGCTGGGCTGACTGGTGCATCTGTGAAGACGCCGAGCTCGGTCTGCGCGTGTTCGAGAAGGGCCTGTCGGCGGCGTATTACCACGACAGCTACGGCAAGGGCCTGATGCCGGATACCTTCATCGACTTCAAGAAACAGCGTTTCCGCTGGGCCTATGGCGCGATCCAGATCATCAAGCGCCACACCCGCAGCCTGCTGCGCGGCAAGGACACCGAACTGACCCGTGGTCAGCGTTATCACTTCCTCGCTGGCTGGCTGCCGTGGGTCGCCGATGGCATGAACATCTTCTTCACCGTCGGCGCCCTGCTATGGTCGGCGGCGATGATCATCGTGCCGCAACGGGTCGATCCGCCGTTGCTGATTTTCGCGATCCCGCCGCTGGCGCTGTTCGTGTTCAAGGTCGGCAAGATCATCTTCCTCTACCGCCGCGCCGTCGGCGTGAATCTGAAAGATGCGTTCTGCGCGGCGCTGGCCGGCCTGGCGTTGTCGCACACCATCGCCAAAGCGGTACTGTACGGTTTCTTCACCAGCAGCATTCCGTTTTTCCGCACGCCGAAAAACGCTGACAACCACGGTTTCTGGGTGGCGATCAGCGAGGCTCGCGAGGAGCTGTTCATCATGCTGTTGCTGTGGGGCGCGGCGCTGGGGATCTTCCTCGTGCAGGGCATCCCGAGCAATGACATGCGCTTCTGGGTAACCATGTTGCTGGTGCAGTCGCTGCCGTATCTGGCGGCGCTGATCATGGCGTTCCTGTCGTCGCTGCCCAAACCTGTGGCCAAGGCTGAGCCGGCACCGGTCGTCTAAATCCGCAACGCAGCACTAAACGGCGGCCAATGGTCGCCGTTTTGCTTTAAGATAACCGCCATTTTGCGGGCGCGCTGCTATCCCCGTGGGAGCGAGCTTGCTCGCGAAGGCTTTGTAACATTCAACCCTTATGTTGCCTGTTCCACCGCTTTCGCGAGCAAGCTCGCTCCCACATTGGCCCTCGCTCAAATTCATGATCCGGAGTTTTCCATGACGGCCCACGCCGACCTATCGCCGACCCTTCAACTGGCCATCGACCTGATCCGCCGTCCCTCCGTAACCCCGGTCGATGCCGACTGCCAGAAGCAGATGATGCAGCGCCTGGGCGATGCCGGTTTCACTCTGGAGCCGATGCGCATCGAAGATGTGGATAACTTCTGGGCCACCCACGGCAACAACGACGGCCCGGTGCTGTGCTTCGCCGGCCACACCGACGTGGTGCCGACCGGTCCGGTTACCGCATGGCAGATCGATCCGTTCAATGCCGTGATCGACGAACATGGCATGCTCTGCGGCCGTGGCGCGGCAGACATGAAAGGCAGCCTGGCATCGATGACAGTCGCCGCTGAACGTTTCGTCGCCGACTATCCGAACCATAAAGGCAAGGTCGCTTTCCTCATCACCAGCGATGAAGAAGGCCCGGCGCATCACGGCACCAAGGCTGTGGTCGAACGTCTGGTCGCGCGCAACGAGCGCCTGGACTGGTGCATCGTTGGCGAGCCGTCGAGCACCACGCTGGTCGGCGATGTGGTGAAAAACGGCCGTCGCGGCTCCCTCGGCGCCAAGCTCACGGTCAAAGGTGTGCAAGGTCACGTGGCCTACCCGCATCTGGCGAAGAACCCGATCCACCTCGCCGCTCCGGCGCTGGCAGAGCTGGCCGCCGAGCACTGGGACCACGGCAACGATTTCTTCCCGCCGACCAGTTTCCAGATTTCCAACCTCAATTCCGGCACCGGCGCGACCAACGTGATTCCCGGTGATCTGGTGGCGGTGTTCAACTTCCGTTTCTCCACCGAATCGACCGTCGAAGGCCTGCAGAAACGCGTTGCCGACATCCTCGACAAGCATGGTCTGGACTGGCACATCGACTGGGCGCTGTCCGGCCTGCCATTCCTCACCGAACCGGGCGCGCTGCTCGATGCGGTGTCGTCGAGCATCAAGGACATCACCGGTCGCGAAACCAAAGCCTCGACCAGCGGTGGCACATCCGATGGCCGTTTCATCGCGACCATGGGCACGCAAGTGGTTGAACTGGGCCCGGTCAACGCGACCATTCACCAGGTCAACGAACGCGTGCTGGCAGCCGATCTCGACGTGCTGACCGAAATCTATTACCAGACCCTGATCAAGTTGCTCGCCTGATGCTCGCGTGCCCGATCTGCAGTGAGCCGCTCAATGCGGTGGACAACGGCGTGGTCTGCCCCGCCGGGCATCGGTTTGACCGTGCGCGTCAGGGTTATCTGAACCTGTTGCCGGTGCAGCACAAGAACAGCCGCGACCCGGGCGACAATCAAGCGATGGTCGAGGCGCGGCGTGATTTCCTCAACGCCGGGCATTACGCGCCAGTCGCCAGGCGTCTGGCTGAATTGGCGGCGAGTTATGCGCCGGAGCGCTGGGTCGACATCGGTTGTGGCGAGGGTTACTACACCGCGCAAATCGCCGAAGCGTTGCCCAATGCGGATGGCTACGCGCTGGATATCTCCCGTGAAGCGGTCAAACGAGCCTGCAAACGCAATCCGGCGATCACCTGGTTGATTGCCAGCATGGCCCGCGTGCCGTTGGCTTCAGGCAGTTGCCAATTTCTCGCCAGCGTCTTCAGTCCGTTGGACTGGGAAGAAGCCAAGCGTCTGCTCAGCGTCGGCGGCGGGCTGATGAAAGTCGGCCCGACCCGTGGCCATCTGATGGAATTGCGCGAGCGCCTGTACGACGAAGTGCGCGAGTACACCGACGACAAGCACCTGGCGCTGGTGCCGGCAGGCATGGCGCTGGCGCACAGCGAGACGCTGGAATTCAAACTGACCCTGGACAAGCCCGAGGACCGCGCCAACCTGTTGGCGATGACGCCTCACGGCTGGCGTGCCAGTGCCGAGCGTCGTGCGGCGGTAATCGAGCAGGCCGAGCCGTTCGAGACCACCGTGTCGATGCGCTACGATTATTTCGTTCTTCAATAACTTTTGGTCTCGGGCAAAGGCCCGGGGCCGGCTAAATCCGCGAATGGATTTTTCAGACCCGCAGTGAGGACATCCATGCGCCAACCGGACATCGAGATTTACCTGAAAGACGCCGACGTCGACCACAAGGCCATTTCCACCTGGCTCGGCCAAGCGCTGGGCCCGTGCAGCGACTGGGTGCAGAAAGGCCAGACGTACAAGTGCAAGGCCGGCAACGTGCCGGTGACCTGGCTGCCGAAAGCCGTGGGCAAGTGGAACAGCCTGTTCCTGGAAAGCGACCAGACCCCCTGGGACGACGACATCGCCTGCGCCCGCGCAGCCTTTGCCGCACTGAACGTCGAAGTGCGTTGTGCACCGGGGACGTGGGTCGAAGAAGAAGGTGAAGAAACCGCCGATCGCTGGATTCGCATCAGCGCAGACGGAGAAGAAGAGATCACCTGGAAAACTGCTTAACCGGGGCAACGTAGAGCCCATGTGGGAGCGAGCCTGCTCGCGAATGCGCAGTGTCAGTCGATATGAATGGTGACTGATACAGCGCATTCGCGAGCAGGCTCGCTCCCACAGTGGTTTTTGGCGCTCTAGAAGTTTGTGTTACAGGCCTACAACATCCTCAGCCTGCAATCCCTTCTCGCCAGTAATCACGGCGTACTCGACCTGTTGGCCTTCAGTCAGCGAGCGGTGCCCTTCGCCGCGTATCGCGCGGTAGTGCACGAACACGTCCACGCCGTCTTCGCGCTGGATAAAGCCGTAGCCTTTGGCGTCGTTGAACCACTTCACGTTGCCGGTTTCGCGTGTTGCCATCTGTTCATACTCCTTTTTTATTATTGAACGGGCTTTTCGCAGGAAAGCCTTTGAGGAACGTCAGCCTGCGTCCGACGTCCATGACAGGGCACCGGCAACAGACCGCCGAGTATATGACAGGTGCGGAAACTCTCAACAGGAGATTACTTCGGCGCTTTTTTGCCGATTTTCGGTGAATCCGGCAAACTGTCGCCCACTTGAGCAACCGCTCGGTTCTATTCACTCACGCAGAAGCCGTATGACCCGTTCCCCGTTCCGCCGTCTTGTGTTTGGCACCCTGCGCCGCCTGTTGTATCTCTGGGTTCGCTCCGAGACCATCAATCAGTCGTCGTTCACTCTTAACCTCGACCGCAGTCGTCCGGTGTTCTACGTCCTGCAAAACCCTTCGCTGACCGATCTGGCGGTGGTTGACACAGAGTGCACCAAGGCCGGCCTGCCGCGCCCGGTGCTGGCGGTGTCGGTGGGCGCGCTGATCGAGCCGGCGGCGTTTTTCTATTTGACGCCGGACCCGGACTGGCTCGGCCGCCAGGACAAACGCGGCGCGCCGCCGACCCTGACCCGTCTGGTCAGCGCGCTGACACAGAACGCTGCCGAAGACGCGCAAATCATTCCGGTCAGCGTGTTCTGGGGCCAGTCGCCAGACAGCGAAAACAGCCCGTGGAAACTGTTGTTCGCCGACAGCTGGGCGGTCACCGGTCGTCTGCGTCGACTGCTGAGTATCATCGTCCTCGGGCGTAAAACCCGCGTGCAATTTTCCGCGCCGATCCACCTGCGCGAACTGATCGATCACAACAAGGGTCATGAGCGCACCGTGCGCATGGCCCAGCGCATCCTGCGCGTGCACTTCCGCAACTTGAAAGCCGCGGTGATCGGCCCGGACATTTCCCACCGGCGCAATCTGGTCAAAGGCCTGCTCAACCAGCCGCTGGTCAAACAGGCGATCCTCGACGAAGCCGAGCGCGAAAAAATCTCCCCGGAGAAAGCCAAGGCCCAGGCCCTGCGCTATGGCAACGAAATCGCCTCGGACTACACCTACACCGCGATCCGCTTTCTCGAAGTGGTGCTGAGCTGGTTCTGGAACAAGATCTACGACGGCATCAAGGTCAACCACATCGAGGGCGTGCAGAACGTCGCGCAAGGTCACGAAGTGATCTACGTGCCGTGCCACCGCAGCCACATCGACTACCTGCTGCTTTCCTATTTGCTGTTCCGCAACGGCCTGACCCCACCGCACATCGCCGCCGGGATCAACCTGAACATGCCGGTGATCGGCAGCCTGCTGCGTCGCGGCGGTGCGTTCTTCATGCGCCGCACCTTCAAGGGCAATCCGTTGTACACCTCGGTGTTCAACGAATACCTGCACACGCTGTTCACCAAAGGTTTCCCGGTCGAGTATTTCGTCGAGGGCGGTCGCTCGCGCACCGGGCGCATGCTGCAACCGAAAACCGGCATGCTCGCGATCACCCTGCGCAGTTTCCTGCGTTCTTCGCGGATGCCGATCGTGTTCGTGCCGGTGTACATCGGATACGAGCGCGTGCTCGAAGGCCGCACCTACCTCGGCGAACTGCGCGGGGCGAGCAAGAAAAAAGAATCGATCTTCGATATTTTCAAAGTGATCGGCGCGCTCAAGCAGCGTTTCGGTCAGGTCGCGGTCAACTTCGGTGAGCCGATCAAACTGGCGGAATTCCTCGACGCCGAGCAACCGGACTGGCGCCAGCAGGAGCTCGGCCCGCAGTTCAAACCGGCGTGGCTCAACGAAACCACCAACCGCCTCGGCGAGAAAGTCGCCCGCCACCTCAACGAAGCGGCGGCGATCAATCCGGTGAATCTGGTAGCGCTGGCCCTGCTGTCGACCACGCGCCTGGCGCTGGACGATCGGGCCATGGCGCGGGTGCTGGATCTGTATCTGGCGCTGCTGCGCAAAGTCCCGTATTCGCCACACACCACCTTGCCGGAAGGCGATGGCCGCGCGCTGATCGAGCATGTGAAAGACATGGATCTGCTCGCCGAGCAGAACGATGCGCTGGGCAAGATTCTCTATCTGGACGAGCAGAACGCGGTCCTGATGACTTACTACCGCAACAACGTCCTGCACATTTTCGCTCTGCCGTCGTTGCTGGCGAGTTTCTTCCAGAGCACCTCGCGCATGAGCCGCGAGCAGATCCTGCGCTACACCCGCGCGCTGTATCCGTACCTGCAATCGGAGCTGTTCATCCGCTGGAGCCTGGACGAACTTGATGCAGTGATCGACCAGTGGCTGGAAGCGTTCGTCGAGCAGGGCCTGCTGCGTTTCGAGAAAGACCTGTACCTGCGCCCGGCGCCGAGTTCGCGGCATTTCGTGCTGCTGACGCTGCTGTCGAAAAGCATCGCGCAGACCTTGCAGCGTTTCTACATGACCGTGTCCCTGCTGCTCAACAGCGGCCAGAACAGCATCAGCGCCGAAGAGCTGGAAGACCTCTGCACAGTAATGGCCCAGCGCCTGTCGATCCTGCATGGCCTGAATGCGCCGGAGTTCTTCGACAAGAGTCTGTTCCGCCACTTCATCCAGACCCTGCTCGACCTCGACGTCCTGCGCCGCGACGAAGCCGGCAAGCTCAGCTATCACGAACTGCTTGGCGAGCTGGCCGAAGGCGCGGCCAAGCGCGTGTTGCCGGCGGAAATTCGCCTGTCGATCCGCCAGGTCGCACTGCATCGCAGTGAAGATGCGGCGGATCAGGTCACGCCACAGCCTGAGGCTTGATGCCTTACCCCTGTGGGAGCGAGCCTGCTCGCGAAGACGGAGTGTCAGTCGCCATTTATTTTGACTGATCCAGCGCTTTCGCGAGCAGGCTCGCTCCCACATTGATAGGAGATTCACCCATGAAAAAACTGCTGACCCTCGCCGCCGCCACCCTGCTCAGCGCCTGCCAATCAACCACCCCTGCCGGCAAGGCCAGCCTCGACGGCGAAGTCTTCTACCTGCAACGCATCGCCCTGCCCCCGAGCGCGACTCTAAGCGTGAGCCTGCAAGACGTATCGCTGGCCGATGCGCCGGCCGTCGTCCTTGACCAACAGAACGGCCCGATCAAAGGCCAGGTGCCGCTGCCGTTTCATTTGAGCTACGATCCGGCGCAGGTCAAACCCGGCCATCGTTATTCGATCAGCGCACGCATTGAAGTCAACGGCGAGCTGATGTTCATCACCACCGAAAACCATGCCGTGCAACTCGACGGCAACGACCCGCAGCCGCTGAAAATCCGCGTCGACGCCGTTCGTTAATCCATTTTTCGCCACAAGGAAGCCGCCATGCGCCGCCCTACCCTCCGCTTCGCCGCCGTCTGCGCCGGCCTGCTGATCTCCGCCAACGCCTTGGCCCTGTCCCTTAACGACCTGTCGCAACAAGACGCCACCGGCGGCCTCAAGGACGCCCTGACCCAAGGCGCACAGATCGCCGTGAAACAACTCGGCACCCCGGGCGGCTTCAGCAACAACCCCGAAGTGAAAATCGAACTGCCGGGCAAACTCGGCAAGGCCGCGAGCAAGATGAAAGCCTTCGGCATGAGCGCCCAGGTCGAAGAACTGGAAACCGCGATGAACAAAGCCGCCGAATCCGCCGTGACCCAGGCCCAGCCAATCCTCGTCGATGCTGTGAAGAAAATGAGCGTGGCCGACGCCAAAGGCATCCTCAGCGGCGGCAACGATTCGGCGACCCAATACCTGAACAAATCCAGCCGCGAACAGATCCGCGCGAAATTCCTGCCCATCGTCAAACAAGCCACCGACAAGGTCGGCGTCGCCCAGAAGTACAACGCCTTCGCGGGCCAGGCCGCTGCGTTTGGCGTGGTGGACGCGAAGAGCGCGAACGTTGAAAGCTACGTCACTGAACAGGCGCTCAATGGTTTGTTCGAGATGATCGGCAAGCAGGAAGAAACCATCCGCCAGAACCCGGCCGCTGCGGCGACGAGTCTGGCGAAGAAGGTGTTTGGTACGATTTAAGACGTCATCACACTGGGGCGAGGCGACTCGCCCTCGAGCCATTTAGCCTTTTTCGACAAACATTGGTGTATCCGACCACGGCTCGCAAAATCACCGCGCATTGAAACTCGATGAAATAAGTCAGATCCAGCTCATCCGCCTCGGTGTGCAGGTAGGAGCGTCCGTATTTCACCGGTGCATTGCGCAGCAGCAGACTGATCGCAATGTAGCGAAACGCCGCGAACTCATGTTTGAACATGAACCAGTAAAACAAGGCTCTCGCCACCCGCCCGTTACCGTCGCGAAATGGATGTTCATAACCCATGGCGAAATGCAGCGTCACGGCCTTGGTCAGTGGATGCAGATAATTTTTGTCCAGAATCGAGGCAGCGGGCCGGTTGATCCAGGCGGACAACCTCGCCAACCGCGCAACCAATCCTGCAGCAGGAGGTGGTCGGTGCACAGTGTTGCCTGAACCATCCTGAACAACCACCTCATCATTGGTCCGGAACAATCCGGGGGAATACTGCTCGTCGTCGATCCCCTCCACACCCACTCGATGGATCTCTGCAATCAGCTCAATGCTCAGAGGTTCATAACGCTTTTCCCAAGCGAAATTCATCATTCGATAATTACCCATTACCATGCGCTCATCCGGCGTCCGCGGCTGGCGCTGATGCTTGAGCATGTCCTTGGCAACACGAGTAGTGGTCGCCGCGCCCTCCAACTGGCTACTGGCGATGGCTTCGTCTTCGATCAGGTCATTGAGCAGACAGGAGAAATGCGCCCGCTCGCCGATCTGACTGGTCATGTAATCCAGCGCGGCTGTACTGGCGTAACGATCCACCACAGCCAAGGTTTTCTGCGCCAACGGCGTTGGCACGTATTTGCCCCACTGCACCGGCTCGCCCAACGGCAACAAATGAATGTACTGGGTCGCCCGCGCCTTCTTCACCAACGCCCAACAAAGATTCGCGTCCAACCCTGCCGCCCAGCGATAGCGCAACGCCTCGAATGGCAGATAGCGCCCCTGATCATCGAGCGGCTTGAGCAGCGCCAGATAATCCGCAAGTCGTTGCTTGTGTGGCGAGCGGGCCAACAGGTCGAAAACAGGATCCGTTCTGCCGGCTAATGTCGGTGGTTTCTTCATCAGACAGACTCAAGGACTCGGAAAAGCAGAACCCGGAGTACAGCATTGGACGGCCAGCGCCTCAAGATCGGAGGATTCTGAAAAAGCTGTAGGAAGGCAGCGTGAATTGGCGATTCGAAATGAATTGGCTGTCAGACCGCCTTCGCGAGCAGGCTCGCTCCCACAAAAGCAAAAGCAAAGCAGCGCAGCTGCCCGCGGCGCAGCCGCCCCACTCAACAATGAGCGCAAGCTCGAGTGCTTTTGATCCACCAGCGACGTCGGAAGGCTGAGTGGAGGGATTGATCCGGGCGTGGGAGCGCAGCGACCGTTCGACGCAGTCGAACACAGCGGAAGGAGGTGCAGCGAAGCAAACCGTAGCCGCTGCGCCCGGATCGATCCCGGAGCGAAGGAACCCGAGCCTGCGAGGGCCGAACGTAGGAGCAAGCGTTTTGGGTTACCTTTTTGGCGTTTGAAAAAGGTGACCCGCCGTAAGGGCGGAACCGTAATCAGCAACACCCACAGGAACGGATATACACCCAAAACACCTAAGTCATGGTCGGCCCGAAGGCCGCCACGACACAAAAACCTCAAGCCTCCTTACGCACCCGAAACCAGGCCGCATACAACGCCGGCAAAAACAACAGCGTCAGCGCAGTCGCAACAATCAACCCACCCATGATCGCCACAGCCATCGGCCCGAAAAACACACTGCGCGACAGCGGAATCATCGCCAGCACCGCCGCCAGCGCCGTCAACACAATCGGCCGGAACCGGCGCACCGTAGCCTCGATAATCGCCTGCCAAGGCTTAAGCCCCGATGCAATATCCTGCTCGATCTGATCGACCAGAATCACCGAATTGCGCATGATCATCCCGGACAATGCGATCGTCCCGAGCATCGCGACAAACCCGAACGGCTGCCGGAACACCATCAGAAACAACGTCACCCCGATCAAGCCCAACGGCGCCGTCAGGAACACCATCGCCGTGCGCGAGAAACTGCGCAACTGCACCATCAGCAAGGTCAGCACCACGACAATGAACATCGGCACCCCGGCATTCACCGACTTCTGCCCGCGCTCGGAATCCTCCACCGTGCCGCCGACATCCAGCAGATAACCATCGGGCAACTCAGCGCGAATCGGCTCCAGCGTCGGCATGATCTGCTTCACCAGCGTCGCCGGTTGCTCCTTGTCATAAATATCTGCGCGCACCGTCACGTTCGGCAGGCGATTGCGGTGCCAGATGATGCCCTCCTCGAAGCCATATTCCAGCGTGGCAATCTGCGATAACGCCACGCTGCGGCCGTTATCGGTCGGCACCGCGAGACTCGGCAACAACGACAATTCAGTGCGCTCGTGCACGGTGCCGCGCAGCAGAATCTCGATCAACTCGTTGTCTTCGCGGTACTGGCTGACCGTCGAGCCGACCAGTGAACTTTGCAGGAATTTCGCCAGATTTGCGGTACTCACGCCGAGGGCGCGCGCGCGATCCTGGTCGATGTTCAGGTAGACGACTTTGCTCGGTTCTTCCCAATCCAGGTGCACGTTGACCACATGCGGATTCTCGCGAACCTTCGCCGCCACTTTGCGCGCCAATGCACGGACTTCTTCGATGTGCTCGCCAGTGACGCGGAACTGCACCGGATAGCCAACCGGCGGGCCATTTTCCAGACGCGTGACGCGCGAACGCAGGGTCGGGAATTGCTCGTTGAGGGTTTCGATCAACCAACTGCGCAGCGCTTCACGCTCTTCGATGGTTTTTGCCAACACCACGAACTGGGCAAAACTCGCCGCCGGCAGTTGCTGATCCAGCGGCAGATAAAAGCGTGGCGAACCGGTGCCGACATAGGCCACATAATTGTCGATGCCGGCGTGCTCCTTGAGCAGCGCTTCGAGGCGTTTGACTTCACTGGTGGTGTTGGCCAGCGAAACACCTTCGGCCAGTTTCAGGTCGACCATCAACTCCAGCCGGTTCGAAGCCGGGAAGAACTGCTGCGGGACGAAGCGGAACAACACCACCGAGGCGATAAACAGGCCCACGGTAAGCACGATCACCGTCTTGCGATGCGCCACGCACCACTCCACCAGACGCCGCACGCGCTGATAAAACGGCGTGGCATACGGATCAGGCTGACCATGGCCAGTACCGTGTTTTGCCGCGTGAATTTTCGCCAGATCCGGCAGGAGTTTTTCCCCCAGGTACGGCACGAACATCACCGCCGCGACCCATGAGGCGAGCAAGGCAATGGTCACTACCTGGAAAATCGAACGGGTGTATTCGCCGGTGCCGGACTGCGCAGTGGCAATCGGCAGGAAGCCGGCGGCGGTGATCAACGTGCCGGTGAGCATCGGGAATGCGGTGCTGGTCCAGGCATAACTCGCGGCGCGAATGCGATCGAAGCCCTGCTCCATTTTGATCGCCATCATTTCCACGGCGATGATCGCGTCGTCCACCAGAAGCCCCAGCGCCAGCACCAGCGCACCGAGGGATATCTTGTGCAGGCCGATGCCGAGGTAATACATGCAGGCGAAGGTCATCGCCAACACCAATGGAATGGTCAGCGCGACGACCATGCCGGTGCGCACACCGAGGGAGAAGAAGCTCACCAGCAAGACGATCGCCAGCGCCTCGACCAACACCTGAACGAACTCGCCGACGCCGGTTTTTACCGCTGCCGGCTGATCGGACACCTTGCGCAGCTGCATGCCGGCCGGGAGGTTTTTCTGAATGCGCGAAAACTCGCCCTCCAGTGCCTTGCCCAGCACCAGAATGTCGCCGCCGTCCTTCATCGCCACGGCCAGACCGATCGCGTCGTCGCCCATGAAACGCATGCGCGGCGCCGGTGGATCACTGAAACCGCGACGCACATCAGCGATATCGGAGATACGGAACGTACGATCGGCGACGCGGATCGGAAAGTTCTTTATCTCATCGACTGTCTGAAAATTCCCCGAGACGCGTAGCTGCAAGCGCTCGCTGCCGGTTTCGAAGAACCCCGCCGTAGACACGGCGTTCTGTTCCTCCAGCGCCTGCTGCACCGCCTCCAGCGGCAGGCCCAGAGTGGCGAGTTTGACGTTGGACAGCTCGACCCAGATTTTCTCGTCCTGCAACCCAAGCAATTCGACCTTGCCGACATCCTTGACCCGTTGCAGCTGGATCTGGATGCGGTCGGCGTAATCCTTGAGCACCGCGTAGTCAAAACCGTCGCCGGTCAGCGCATAGATATTGCCGAAGGTGGTGCCGAACTCGTCGTTGAAAAACGGCCCCTGGATTCCCGGCGGCAGGGTCTGGCGAATATCGCCGACCTTCTTGCGCAACTGGTACCAGAGGTCGGGGATGTCCTTGGAGTGCATCGAATCGCGGGCAATGAACGTGACCTGGGATTCACCGGGGCGGGAGAACGACATGATGCGTTCGTACTCGCCGGTTTCCATCAGCTTCTTTTCGATACGTTCAGTGACCTGGCGCGAGACCTCCTGCGCGGTCGCACCGGGCCAGCGGGTCTGAATGACCATCGCCTTGAAAGTGAACGGCGGGTCTTCGCTCTGGCCGAGCTTGGTGTAGGACAACGCGCCGACAACGGCAAGCAAAAGCATCAGGAACAGTACGATCTGGCGATTACGCAACGCCCATTCGGAGAGGTTGAAGCGCATCGGGGCTTACTCCTTGTTTGCCAGATTGACCACACGGTTGGAGCGATCCACCGGCCGCACCTGCTGGCCGTCGAGGAGCACATGAACGCCGGCAGCCACCACCCAGTCGCTGGCATTCAAGCCTTCGAGCACCGCCACGCTTTTCTCGCCGAACGGACCGACCCGCACTGGGGTTTTCTTCAACGTGTTGTTGCCGTTGACCACCCAGACGTAGGTCGCGCCGTTTTCAGCGGTCAGCGCGGAAAGCGGTATCGACAACGAGACACTGTCGGCCGATTGCACAAACACCCGGGCGCTCTGCCCCAGTTCAGCCGGGACTTTGCCGCTGGTGAACGAGATACGCGCAGCAAAAGTGCGTGAGCGCGGGTCGGCGGACGGCGACAACTCGCGGATCTGCCCGGCGAAGCGTTGATTCTGCTGTGCCCACAATTCCACGGTAACCGGCTGACCGACCTTGAAGCGGCCGAAGCTTTGCTCCGGGAGGCTGATCAACACTTCGCGCTCACCATCGGTGGCGAGAGTGAACACGGTTTGCCCGGCAGCGACCACCTGACCGACTTCCACCGAACGCTTGGCCACCACGCCATCCTGCGGCGCACGCAGCACCGCGTAACTGGCCTGGTTGGTCGAAACGTTGAATTCAGCTTTGATTTGTTTAAGGCGGGCTTCGCCGGAGCGATATAGATTTTCGGCGTTGTCGTAGGCCGAGCGGCTGACCATCTGCCGCTCCATCAGGGTTTTGTAGCGATCGCGCTCCGCGCGCACCAGGTTCAGATTGGCCTCGGCGGCAGCAACCTGCGCGCGGGTGGCTTCCAGTTGCAGGCGCACATCCTGCGGATCGAGTTCGGCCAAGGGCTGATCGGCCTTGACGCGCTGGCCTTCGTCGACCAGTCGTCGGCTGACTTTGCCGCCGATGCGGAACGCCAGATCAGGCTCGTAGCGGGCACGCACCTCGCCCGGATAACTTTCCATCGCCTGCGCCGAAGGCTCGGGTTGCACCACCATGGCCGGGCGTACGGTGACTTTGGTCACCTCTTCCTGACCGCACGCCGATAACAGGAACGCCAGACTGACTGGCACGGCAAAGGACAACGCATGGCGGAACATGGTGACGGACCTTTCGCGAATGAGGCTTGGAATATTTATACTGGCGGGTATGGTATTAATAGCAAACTCACCAGTCCAGTATTAAAAGCGAAGAATGTCGAACAATCTTTCAACTTCAAACGGCCCGGGCCGCCCCAAGGATCTGGCCAAACGCCAGGCGATCCTGGATGCGGCGAAAACCCTGTTTCTCTGCCATGGCTACGCCAACACAAGCATGGACGCGGTTGCCAGCGAGGCCGGCGTGTCGAAGCTGACGGTCTACAGCCATTTCAACGACAAGGAGACGCTGTTCTCCGCTGCTGTCGTCGCGAAATGCGAGGAACAATTACCGCCGCTGTTCTTCGAATTGCCGGACGGCATCGCGGTGGAAAATGTATTGCTGAACATTGCCCGGGGCTTCCATCAACTGATCAACAGCGATGAATCGGTGAACCTGCACCGTCTGATCATGGCGCTGGGCAGTCAGGATCCGAAGCTGTCGCTGATCTTCTTCGAGGCCGGCCCCGAGCGCGTGGTCAACGGCATGGAAGGTCTGCTGACGAAAATCCATGCAACCGGCGCGCTGAGCATCGACCAGCCACGCAATGCCGCCGAGCACTTCTTCTGCCTGATCAAAGGCGCGGGGAATTTCCGTTTGTTGTACGGCTGCGGCGAGCCGCTGACTGGAGAGGCAGCGGAACGGCATGTGCGCGAGGTGGTGGGGTTGTTTATGAGGGCCTATGGGGGAGGAGCAGCTGCGAGCTTCTAGCTACAAGCTGCAAGAAAAAGCAAAAGCAGTGAATTGGCTCTGGCTCTGGCTTGTAGCTTGTAGCTTGTAGCTTGTAGCTTGTAGCTTGCAGCTTGCAGCTTGCAGCTGCTTCTAGGGCTTCAGCGCTTTTTTCGGATAAATGTCATACCGGCTCGATTTGCCATCCAGCGCATGGCTCGGTTTCGGCCCTTCGATGCACGGTGCCTTGCGCGGGCGCTTCACCACCACCCGGTGCGTGGCCAGTGCCAGTGCGGCTTCAAGCAGGGCCGGGGCATCCGGATCATCGCCGACCAGCGGGCGGAACAGGCGCATCTCTTTTTTCACCAGCGCGGTTTTCTCGCGATGCGGGAACATCGGGTCGAGATAGATCACCTGCGGCGCCTCCCCTTCCCAACTGCGCATCACTTCGATGGAGTTGCCCTTGAGCAATTTCATCCGCGCCACGATCGGCGCTACATCGAAATCTTCTGCCGCCCGCGCCAAGCCGTCCTCAAGCAGTGCGCCGATCAGCGGCTGACGCTCGATCAGGCTCATTTCACAACCGAGACTGGCCAGCACAAACGCATCCTTGCCCAAGCCCGCCGTGGCATCGAGCACCCGCGGGCGCACGCCTTGGGCGATGCCGACCGCTTTAGCGATCATCTGCCCGCTGCCACCGCCATACAAACGACGATGCGCCGCACCGCCCTCGACAAAGTCGACCCGCACCGGCCCCGGGGCGTCCGGGCCGAGCTGCTGCAACTGCAAACCCTGTTCGCCGACCTGCAAGGCGAACTCACCGTCCGCCTCGCCGAGCGGCAGGCCGAGACGTTCGGCCCAGTGTGCGGCTTGCGTTTGAAACGCTGGGGCGAGGGCCTGGACATGGATGCGGCAGGCCGCGGGTGACTCGATCATGAAAAAACGCTCAAAAAAGTTAAGGATCGACAAAAACCGCCGATAAACCATTCAACGCGCATTTTGCCAGAGCTGAGCGTCAACCGAAAAAAATGTCAGGCATTCTTCCCACATCGATTGGCTACGTTTCGCCCCATGGCGACTTCAGCCGTCATAACACTCAAGCACTGAGCGGCGTCAGTCACCTGTGGCAGGATTTCTTTGCCCAGGCCCTGGCCGAACAGACGAGTGAAGTAGTGCCTGCCTGTGGCACGTTTCCACCGGTTGACCTGAACAGCCCGGAAGAACCGACCGTTGGCAGCGAGCTGCACGCGCACATCGTCAGCCAGCGTGAGTGCGACGTGGTCGAAACCCAGGTTCGCCCGCCAGAGCCACTGTTCCTGCCGATCGCCGAATTCGAAATGGAGCTTCTGGACAAGCCGTTCCCACCGTTCCCGCCAGAAGAACTCAAGGCTCAGCAAGAGCAACAGGATTTCGACAGCAGCTGGGTACGCCCGATTGTGATCAACAATGGCCAGCCACTGCCAGAGCCAGGCCCTGCTCCGCAGAAACGTCCGCTGTACCTGCCGATTGCCGAGTTCGACCTGGACTTGCTGCAGAAGCCTTACCCGCCGTTCCCTCCGGAAGAAATCGTCGAGCAACAGAAAGCCCTGGACTTCGATAATGGCTGGGCTCGCCCGATCGTTCTGCAGAACCTGCGCCTCGCCGCCTGATCCTCAGCGACACACGCTCCAGCGCCCGACATCGACATGAAAGTGATTGCGATGAGCGGCGTTGTAGTCCGGACTCAACACCACACTGAATGACTCACAGGCGCCGTCACGCAGCTGGCGCAAAAACTCTGCGTCCTGGTTTTGCTTGGGCCAATCCTTGAGCACGCTGATCGTGCGCCCGTCAGACAGGCGGAAACCGGCGATGTCCAGCGCATCGGCACTCGCATGTCGGCTAAGGGCACCGCTCTCACGGTTGTAGACATTGCGACAGGCGAAGCTGCCGAGGTGATCGACCCGCGCGATTTTCTGGCCGTAAAGCGATTGCGCCGCCGGTTGCAGGGTGTGGTGTTCAAACATTGCGTAGGCCACCGCCAGCGGGCAACTGGCGATGAAACTGCTGCTCAGCGCCACTTCACCGCCCTGCACCCGTAGAGCACCGATCAGCGGACACTTGGCGCCAGGGCTGTCGGCCTGGCGACTGACGCGCAGATCCGAGCTGCTCAATGCCTTTGCGCACAGTTCAGGATCGCTGCGCAGGCGCATGAGTTTGTAACCGGTCAGCCAGTTGGGCGCGGCTTTTATGTCCAATGGCGCCCACGGGTTCCACTGCGGCGGCACCTCCAGCCAGCCGCGCCAGACACTGACCGCCGCACCGCCGATCGCCAGCAACAGCACCCAGAACAGCCAGCGCCCCATGCTCAGTCCTTGAAGAATTGATTGGCCTTGGCGCACGGCATCGACTGCGACGTAAACCCAAAGGTGCCGGCCTGTTGGATCTCTTCCGCCGCGCGGAAGAACTCGCCGAACGCCGCCAGCGCCAGAGCAGAGCCGGTGCTGATGCGGCGTACGCCCAGTTCCTCGAGCTGCTGCACGGTCAGTTTCAAACCGCCAGACATCAACACATTGACCGGTTTCGGTGCCACCGCTTGCACCACTGCACGCACTTCTTCGGCGCTGCGCAAACCCGGCGCATAGAGCACGTCGGCACCCGCTTCGGCAAATGCCTGCAAGCGGCGAATGGTGTCATCGAGGTCGGGGTTACCGTGCAGGTAGTTTTCCGCGCGAGCGGTGAGTACGAAGGGAAACGGCAAGGTGCGCACCGCCGCGACAGCGGCTTCAATCCGTGCGACGGCGTGTTCGAAGCAATAGATCGGCGCATCCGGGCGCCCGGTCGCGTCTTCGATCGACCCGCCCACCGCGCCCGCCTCGGCGGCGCGCAACAGACTCTGCGCGGACTCCAGCGGATCATCGGCAAAGCCGTTTTCCAGATCCACCGCCACCGGCAGATCCGTCGCCGCGACAATCGCGCGGACATTGGCCAGGGTCTCGTCGAGACTCAGTGCGCCATCAGCCTTGCCCTGGGAAAACGCGTAACCGGCGCTGGTGGTGGCCAAGGCCTGATAGCCAAGACTGGCGAGCATCTTCGCCGAGCCGGCATCCCACGGATTGGGAATGACGAAGATCCCCTGGCGATCATGCAGGGCCTTGAAGACTTGGGCTTTGAGGAGTTGCTGTTGACTGACTTGGACGTTCATCGACGGGCTCCCGGGCAGAAAAAACCCGCCTCAGAGCAAGCCAAGCTGCTCGGCGGCGGGTTCTCTGTATAGCTCAGGCAGCGCGGGCAAGCCAGGCAAACGTTGCATCAGTTGTGCGTGAAAACGTTGCGCCAGTTTCGCTGCCAACAGGTTGTCGGCGGTGTGCAGGAACATGTAAGGCGTGCGCCCTTCTTCGATCCATTCAGCAATTTTCACCACCCACGGCACGAGAAACGCATCGTTGGCCTCAAGCTCGGGATGGCCGATGAAACGCACCTGCGGAAACTGCGTGAACGCCGCCGGACGCGTCGGCACTCGCGGCTTTTTCGACTGCGCGTGGATCACCGAGGACTCGGTCGACAAGCAGCTGAACAGCGCGCGCGGGTCAAGACAGATGCGCTCGACACCGCGATCCAGCAACAGACGATTGAGCAGACGCTCGCTCTCGCCCTTGGCGAAGAACTGTTCATTGCGCACCTCGACCGCAAGCGGGCAATCCAGCGCATCGATAAACGCCGCAAGCTCCGGCAGACGCTGCGGCGTGAAGCTTTTCGACAGTTGCAGCCACAGCGGCGAAACACGTTCGCCCAACGGCTTGAGTAATTGCAGGAAGGTTTCGGCAGCGGTCAGTTGCTCGCGCAGGTCACCACTGTGGCTGATGTCGCCGGGGAATTTGGCAGTGAAGCGAAAGTGCGCCGGCATGATCTCGGCCCAGCGCTGCACAGTGGCTGGCGACGGACTGGCGTAGAAGGTGGTGTTGCCTTCGACGGCGTTGAACACCTGGCAGTAGAGAGCGAGAAAGTCGGAGGTTTTTGCGTCTACCGGATACAGATACTCGCGCCAGGCATTTTCGCTCCAGGACGGGCAACCGAGGTAGTAAGGCAGATCCATCAGATATACAGATCGAGGCCCAGCACGTCTGCGTCCCAATCGACAAAACCGGCGGTGCTGAGGTAGCTGGCCAGGGCCATGGCTACGCTTTTCTTCATCGCGCGGTGGTAAATCATGTCTTGCTGACGGGCAGGCAGGTTGCTCAGGCGTTGCGCGGTAGCTTGGGCTGCACGGGCGGCCATCTGCTCTTCGCTCGGGAATTCCAGCTCGCCGTCGATAATCTCGACGGACTCATCCAGCGCCGCATTGCCTTTTCGCGGCTTGCGCTTGATGGGGTAGGACTGAGTGGAAACGCCGTCTATACGCATAATGTCATGCTCGGTATCAATGATGGCAATTTAGCGGCACTTGACCGACTTAGCAAACCGCCGAGTGATAACTAGAACACATAAAGCGCAAAAGGTTTTAAGGGCGGGGGCAGAAACTGACGATTGGCGAATGGAAGATCAAAAGATCGCAGCCTTCGGCAGCTCCTACAGGGAAATGCATTCCAAATGTAGGAGCTGCCGAAGGCTGCGATCTTTCGAGGTATCAGCGGGCTTTGGGGGTGGCGACTTTATCGCGCAGGTAGACCGGTTGCGCGTCATCGGCGGGGATGGCTTCGCCGCGCTCCCAGGCGAAACGCGCCAGAGTCAACAGGTCTTCGGCGTGGGGCAGCATGCCGGCGTCGGAGCCGCTCAGATTGACCGCAATGCGCTCACCATAACCCCAACCGGTACCGGCACCGAACCAGTCACCTGTGGCATCGGCCGGTAGCGCAGCCACCTCCGGCGGCAGCACCGCTTCGGCGCCAACCAGACGCATCTCCCCCGCCGTCTCGCGGTAGCAGCCCCAATACACTTCATCCATCCGCGCATCGATGGCGGCTGCCACCTGGCTTGCGCCATGTTCACGAAAGCCACGCTGTGCCAGCACGGCAAGGTTGGATACCGGCAACACCGGACGATCCAAAGCAAAGGCCAAACCCTGCACCACACCAATGGCAATGCGCACACCGGTGAACGCGCCCGGGCCACGGCCGAAGGCAATCGCGTCGACCGCTTGCAATGTGGTGCCGGCATCGGCGAGCAATTGCTGGATCATCGGCAGCAGCTTCTGCGCATGCAGACGCGGGATCACCTCGTAATGGCTCGTGACCTTGCCGTCATGCAGCAAGGCAACGGAGCAAGCTTCAGTCGCGGTGTCCAGGGCCAGCAAGGTGCTCATCGATGTTTCCAAAACAGGGGTGGGGAAAAAAGTGCGTCAGTATAAACAACTACGGCCCGCAAGCGGGCCGTGGATGATGCAGCCGATCAGACTTTTCAGCTCAGCGCGGCCAACACCTTGGCGGTGATTGCATCGACCGAACCCACGCCTTCGATGTGGCTGTACTTTGGCTTACCGCCGTTGTTGGCGGAAAGGTTTTTATAGAAATCCACCAGCGGTTTGGTCTGCGAATGGTAGACCGACAGGCGATGACGCACGGTTTCTTCGGTGTCGTCCTTGCGCTGCACCAGCTCTTCACCGGTGATGTCGTCCTTGCCAGCCAGTTTCGGCGGGTTGTAGACGATGTGGTAAACGCGGCCGCTGGCTTCGTGAACACGGCGACCGGCGATGCGCTGGACGATTTCTTCGTCTTCTACAGCGATCTCGACCACGGCATCCAGCTCGACGCCGGCAGTGACCAGCGCTTCAGCCTGCGGAATGGTGCGCGGGAAGCCGTCGAACAGGAAACCGTTGGCGCAATCAGGTTGAGCGATGCGGTCCTTGACCAGCGCGATGATCAGGTCATCCGACACCAGGCCGCCGGCATCCATGATGCTCTTGGCTTGCACGCCCAGTGGAGTGCCAGCCTTGACCGCAGCACGTAGCATGTCGCCGGTGGAGATTTGCGGAATGCCGAATTTCTCGGTGATGAACTTTGCCTGAGTACCTTTACCGGCCCCGGGAGCTCCCAGCAGAATGACGCGCATCGATGTGCTCCTCAATTTTTTATATAAAAGCTTTACAAAACAAAGGATTCGCTCGTAACAGGCGGATCCTGAAAATACGGGTCGTGGCCGCACAAACGGCCAAAGGCTGATCAAGATACACAGCAGGCTGCGCCCACACAAGACGCCAAAAGTCGGAGAAACCGAAGCCCGCCGTGACCTCGCGACGCGGTAACCCAAGTCGCAACCCCAACATTAACTGTCGCCTCGCGGCACTTTCCTACGGCAGGAGAAGCGGCATCCGACCCTTGTCGCGAATGCCGCCAGAGGTGCTCAGCAACCTTAGCCGGTATTGCGCAATCCGGCGGCAATCCCCGCTACAGACACCAGCAGCGCCTGTTCCACCGGGCTGCCCTGCTCGACTTCCTGCTGCCGCGAACGCGCCAACAATTCGGCCTGCAATAGATGCAGCGGGTCGAGATAGGTATTGCGCAAGCGGATGAATTCGAGGGTGTCCGGGCTGTGCGCCAGCAGCTGCGACTGCCCGGTCAGGCCCAATACTACGGAGCATGCCTGCGACAATAGGTCGCGTAACTGCGCGCCCAACGGCAGCAGATCGGCTTCGACCAAACGTTCGTCATAGGACTGCGCGATATCCGCGTCGGCCTTGGCCAAGACCATTTCCAGCATGTCGATACGAGTGCGGAAAAACGGCCACTGTTCGCGCATCTGCCCCAGCAACTCACCTTCGCCGCGCTCCAGCGCCTTGCTCAACGCCGTCTCCCAGCCCAGCCAGGCCGGCAGCATCAATCGGGTTTGGGTCCAGCCGAAGATCCACGGGATCGCCCGCAGGCTTTCGATACCGCCGGCGCGGCGTTTGGCCGGGCGACTGCCGAGCGGCAAACGTCCCAGCTCCTGCTCTGGGGTCGACTGACGGAAGTACTCAACGAATTGCGGATTTTCCCGCACCACCTGGCGGTAAGCGCTGACACCGTCCGCCGCCAATTCGTCCATCAGATGGCGCCATTCCGGAGTCGGCGGCGGCGGTGGCAGCAAGGTCGCTTCGAGCACGGCGGCCAGATACAGATTGAGGTTTTGCTCGGCGATGTCCGGCAGGCCGAATTTGAAACGAATCATTTCTCCCTGCTCGGTGGTGCGGAAACGTCCCGCCACCGAACCCGGTGGTTGCGACAGAATCGCCGCGTGCGCCGGACCGCCGCCACGGCCAACGGTGCCGCCGCGACCGTGGAACAGGAGCAGTTCGACTTGCTGCTCACGGCAGATATCCACCAGGCGCTCCTGCGCGCGATATTGCGCCCACGCAGCAGCGGTGGTGCCGGCATCCTTGGCCGAGTCGGAATAGCCGATCATCACTTCCTGCGGGCCGTGCAAACGCGCGCGATAGCCCGGCAACAGCAACAGCCGTTCCATCACCGGCCCGGCGTTGTCGAGGTCGGCGAGGGTCTCGAACAGCGGCACCACGCGCATCGGCCGCAGAACGCCGGATTCCTTGAGCAGCAGTTGCACCGCGAGCACGTCGGAAGCGGCGCCGGCCATGGAGATCACGTAGGAACCCAGCGACGCAGCGGGCGCGGCGGCGATTTCCTTGCAGGTGTTGAGCACTTCGGCGGTATCCGCCGATGGTTTGAAATGCGCGGGCAGCAACGGTCGACGGTTGCTCAGCTCCTCGGTGAGGAAGTTGATGCGCTGCTCTTCGTCCCATTCCTCATAGCGGCCGAGGCCGAGGTAATCGGTGATTTCGGTCATCGCCGAGCTGTGCCGCGTTGAATCCTGACGCACATCGAGGCGCACCAGAAACAGTCCGAACGTCACCGCCCGACGCAGGCAGTCGAGCAACGGCCCGTCGGCGATGACGCCCATGCCGCACTCGTGCAGCGAGTTGAAACACAACTGCAACGGCTCGAGCAGGTCGCGATTGTCGTGCAGCACATCGGCGGTGGCCGGAGTCGGCGCGGTCAATGCAGCGTTCGCCCAATTGCGCGTCGCACGCAGACGTTCGCGCAATTGTTTGAGCACCGCGCGATAAGGTTCGGCGCTGTCGCCGGCCTTGGCCTTCAGCGCATCGCTGGCCTGCTGCATCGACAACTCGGCAGCAAGGTGATCGACATCGCGCAGATACAAATCAGCGGCCATCCAGCGCGCCAGCAGCAAGACTTCGCGAGTGACGGCGGCGGTGACATTGGGGTTGCCGTCACGGTCGCCGCCCATCCATGAGGCGAAACGGATCGGCGCGGCTTCCAGCGGCAAGCGCAGGCCCGTCGCGGCGAACAGCGCCTGATCGGCCTTGCGCATATGGTTGGGGATCGCCTGCCACAACGAATGCTCGATCACCGCAAAGCCCCACTTGGCTTCATCGACCGGGGTCGGTCGGGTGCGGCGGATTTCTTCGGTGTGCCACGCTTCGGCGATCAGCCGTTGCAGTTTGCTGTGGATCTGCTCGCGCTCGGCGCTGGTCAGGTCGCGATGATCCTGCGCGGCCAGTTGCGCGGCGATTGCATCGTACTTCTGGATCAACGTGCGTCGCGCCACTTCGGTCGGGTGCGCGGTCAGCACCAGTTCGATTTCCAGGCGAGCCAGTTGCCGGGCCAGGGATTCGGCGCTGTGCCCTTCGCTGCGCAGGCGCGCGAGCAGTTCCGGCAATACCCGCGACTCGAACGGCGCCGGTTGCGATTCCTCGCGGCGATGGATCAGCTGATATTGCTCGGCGATGTTGGCGAGGTTGAGAAACTGATTGAAGGCCCGCGCGACCGGGAGCAATTCGTCTTCGCTCAATTGATTGAGGCTGGCGCTCAGTTCGGCGTCCATCGAGCCGCGCCGGTCGGCCTTGGCGCCCTTGCGAATCTGCTCGATCTTGTCGAGGAACGCCTCGCCGTACTGGTCTCGAATGGTGTTGCCCAACAGCTCTCCGAGCAGGTGAACGTCTTCGCGCAAGCGTGCATCAATATCGGTCATCAGCAGTTCTCCAGCGGTAATCGGGGACAGCGCAGAAACGAATGCTTTGCCAGAGAGTGCCGCTCTGCGCCGCTTCTTACAAGCAGGCGACGAATCGACTTAAACCTTGCGCGGGAATGTCAGTCTCAACAGTAAGCCGTACGACGGCTCGCCGCCGGCGCTGCCGGACACTCACCCAGGCCTGCCATCAGCAGGCGCTAAATGAGGTCATCATGAAAATTCGTGAACTCGCCCAGCATTGGGAAGAAAACGCCAAAGGTCGCCTGACCGACACCGGCTACACGATTCATCTGGATGTGGAATCCGCTGCGAGGCTGGCGGCGATTGCGGAGATGTACCCCAAACGTCATCCCGAGGAGTTGCTCGGCGAACTGATCGGCGCCGCGCTCGAGGAGTTCGAAGCGAGCCTGCCGTATGTGAAGGGTTCGACCGTGGTGGCGACGGATGAGGAAGGTGATCCGCTGTATGAGGATGTCGGCCCGACGCCGCGTTTTCTGGCGCTGTCGCGGCGGCATTTGCATGATTTGTCCTTGGCTGAGAACAAGCAGAAGCACTGATCCGACACACATCACAAATGTGGGAGCGAGCCTGCTCGCGAATGCGGATTTTCATCCAGCATTTGCGCTGGCTGACACATCGCATTCGCGAGCAGGCTCGCTCCCACCTGGGTCGTGTTCCAGATCGCAAATTGGTTTATCAACGGCCAGATTGCACCCGCGCGTACCGCTCAAAAGCCCCAAAGTTCCCGCTCCAGAGCCTTGTCCAAACGGTCAATTTAATTTTTGGCGATAGGCCATCTTTTCTGAACTTTTCAAAAATGCCGCCGGTCGGAACAGGTAACCACGCCTGGAACGAGCGTTTCAATTCGCGTCAACAAGCGATGCTTTCGGCTCCTCTGCCAGGATGGATTCAGTTGTATTTTCAGGAGATGCCTAATGGAGTTGAAGACCATGAAAACCCAAACCTCGTTTTCCCACCTGCGCGGTCTGAAACTGGCCGCTCTGGCCATCGGCACCAGCTTCGTACTGGCCGGTTGCGCGGGTAACCCACCGACCGAGCAGTACGCCGTGACCCAATCGGCCGTCAACAGCGCCGTCAGCGCTGGCGGTACCGAATTTGCTGCGGTGGAAATGAAGCAGGCTCAGGACAAACTGAAACAAGCTGAAATCGCCATGCACGACAAGAAGTATGACGAGGCCCGTCGCCTGGCCGAACAGGCTGAATGGGACGCTCGCGTCGCTGAACGCAAGGCTCAGGCCGCCAAGGCCGAACAGGCTGTGAAGGATTCCCAGAAAGGTGTTCAGGAACTGCGTCAGGAAAGCCAGCGCACTGTGCAGTAAGCGCGCATCCCGACCGCAAAGCTGAAACTCTTACCGATAGAAAGGACGACAAATTATGCGTAAGCAACTGATGATTCCCGCTCTTCTGGCCGCAAGCGTTGCACTGGCTGCCTGCTCTACTCCGCCTAACCCGAACCTGGAACAGGCGCGCACCAACTACGCCGGCCTGCAGGCCAACCCACAGGCGAGCAAAGTCGCGGCACTGGAAACCAAAGACGCCAGCGATTACCTGGACAAGGCCGACAAGGCATATCTGGACAAAGAAGATGCGGCCAAGGTTGACCAATTGGCTTACCTGACCAACCAGCGCGTCGAAGTGGCCAAGCAGACCATCGCTCTGCGCACCGCTGAAAACAACCTGAAAAACGCCGCAGCCCAACGTGCCCAGGCCCGTCTGGATGCCCGTGACCAGCAGATCAAACAGCTGCAGGACAGCCTCAACGCCAAGCAGACCGATCGCGGTACGCTGGTGACTTTCGGTGACGTGCTGTTCGCCACCAACAAGGCTGATCTGAAATCCAGCGGCCTGGTGAACATCAACAAACTGGCGCAATTCCTCCAGGAAAACCCGGATCGCAAAGTGATCGTCGAGGGTTACACCGACAGCACCGGCACCGCGAGCTACAACCAATCGCTGTCCGAGCGCCGCGCGACTTCCGTGCAGATGGCTCTGATCAAGATGGGCGTCGATCCTTCGCGCATCGTCGCTCAGGGTTATGGCAAGGAGTACCCGGTAGCGGATAACGGCAGCGTCTCGGGCCGTGCGATGAACCGTCGTGTGGAAGTGACCATTTCCAACGACAACCAGCCAGTAGCACCGCGTTCTTCGGTGAGCTCGAACTAAGCTCCACCCGGTAACGCAAAAGCCCCGCCTGACTTGATCAGGCGGGGCTTTTTTGTGGGAGCAGACATCGTAGCCCCTCACCCCAGCCCTCTCCCAAGGGAGAGGGAGCCGATTTGTGTCGCTTTCAAAACTTGTGTTCGGCGCTATGGATCAGGTCGACGTAGCTTAAACAAACACCTCGGTCAGTCCCCTCTCCCTCTGGGAGAGGGTTAGGGTGAGGGCTGAACCTGCAGAATCACTTCTCGAGTTTCTGCGGAGTCTCTTCGCCCATACACCGCACAGCTTTTTTCTGCGCGTTGATCAACACACCGGTCAGGCCTTTCTGTTCGGTATCGAACAGCACCAGCACGCCATCGATGCACTGCGCCACTTGCGGCGCGGGTGTCAGCGAGACTTTGTAGTCCTCGCCCGGCACGGTCTTGAGCATGGTGAATTCGCTGAGCAACAACGCGTCCTCCGGCTTGGCAAAATGCAGGTAGCCGTAGTACCACAGCGCCCCGACGGTGCCGAGGATGCTGCAGATACCGGTGATGATCAGCGGGATGGCATTACGTTCTTCAGTCATTGCGGGGTCTCATCTTCGGAATTCGGGGGCGGCGGATAGTTGGGGATTTCGCCGAGGCGGCGCAGGCCGTCGAAGTGTTCGGGGTCGTCGAGATAGCGCAGCATGACCTGACGCCACACCGGGTCGCCGAAGGTTTGCACATGACCGCCACGGGTCAGCTGCAACACGCGCGGCGGCGGCGCTGCCTGATACAGGCGAATGCCGTTGGCCATCGGTACCAGCGGATCGTCGATGCTGTGGAAGATCAGCTTGGGCACGCCGGTCAACTGCGCCATCGAGTTGATCGCGCTGTCGCCGTCCGGGACCAGCCACGACAGCGGCACTTGCAATGGCCAGGTCAGCCACGAAGTGCTGAGGGCGAATTGGCCGACACTGCGATAACTGGCCGGCACGCCATCCAGCACCAGGGCCTTGAGTTGTTTTTGCCGTTCCGGGTGCTGCGCCAGCCAATGCACCGACATCGCACCGCCCAGACTCTGTCCGAGCAGCACCAGCGGTTTGCCTTTGACCTCGGGCGCGTTGTCGAGCCAAGCAAAGGCCGCATCGATATCCTGATAGATCGCCGGCAGGCTCGGCTTGCCCTCGGACAAACCGTAGCCGCGATAGTCGACCAGGAGCACCTGATAGCCATTCTTCGGCAACCACCAGCTCCCGCCCAGATGCATCGGCAGATTGCCGCCGTTGCCGTGCAGATGCAGGACCGTGCCTTTGACCTCGACGCCAGGTTTGGCCGGCAGCCACCAGGCGTTGAGCTTCAAGCCGTCGGCGGTGATCAGGGTGACGGTGCGGTATTCGAGTTTGGCTTTGTCCGGGGTGAAGATCTGGCCCGGTTCCGGGTAGAACAGCAGCGAACTGCAACCACCGAGGGTCAAGAGCAGGCAAAGGATGCCGAGGATTCTCATCCGGTGAAACCTCGCAAAGAAGAGAACTGAACACAAATCAAACCTGTGGGAGCGAGCCTGCTCGCGAAAGCGGTGTATCAGCCGACATCAATGTTGAAGGTGAAATCGCATTCGCGAGCAGGCTCGCTCCCACAAGGGGTTCGGTGCTGGGTCTAGAGGATATTGGAATAATCCGCCTCAATCCGGTCCAGGCTCAAATGGTTGAGGAAGTTGGAGAAACACATCCACGCCGACAACGCATTCAAGTCCCGGAACTGGTCCGGCAGATACTTGGGCGGCACCACCAGGCCTTCGTCCACCAGTTGCCGCAAGGTCCGCATGTCTTCCAGTGTGGTCTTGCCACAGAACAACAACGGAATCTGCTCGAGCTTGCCCTTGCGCACGGCCAACTGAATGTAGTTGTAAACCATGATGAAGCCCTTGAGGTAGGACAAGTCTTTGGTAAATGGCAGACCGGTCGGCGTCGAGCCACGGAACACCCGGCTGGCATTGCCGTAGCTTTCGGCCATCTCGAAACCTTGCTCGCGGAAGAATTCGTAGATCTGCAAGAAGTCCGCGCCCTCCTCGACCATATGAATCGCACGGGTGCGGTTGGTCAGTTTGCGCAGGCGACTCGGGTAAGAAGCGAAGGTGATGATTTCCATCAGGATCGCCAGCCCTTCCTGGGTCACCGTTGACGAGGGCGGGCCTTTGGACAGGAAAGTGCAGATCGGCTGGTTCAAGCCATTGAGTGTGGTGCCGACATGCACCAGGCCTTCGTGGACTTCCAGTGCGCGCACGTCGCGGTCGTTGAACAGCGCGTCGGTGCGGATCTTGATGTAGTCAGCGCCCGCAGCGGCGTCGGCGACGATGCCGTCGGACTCGAACACGCGAATCGTCTCTTCGGCCTCACCGAATACCTTGTTCAGTCGGGTTTGCAGCAGGTGCACCGCGTCTTTGGCGGTGAGGATCTTCGGCTCGTCCTTGAGATCGCCGCGTCCGTCGATGTTGTTCAGGTAGTCGGACATCATTAGGCCGAGGTCGGCCAATGTCGGGTCACCGGCGTGGAAGGCATCGGACGCCGCGCCGTACAGCTCTTGCGAGATCAGGCCGAAGTCCTCGGTGCCACGCGCTTCGAGCATGCGCACCACCATGCGGTATTCCTTGCACATGCGCCGCATGATCTGCCCGACCGGGTTGAACTGGCCGAGCTGGCGGGTGATGTCGCGCTCGATGTTCTGGAATTCCAGTTTGACCTGGCTCGAGTCGAACGACAGCGGGCGGTTGAGGTAGTAGTCGCGATCCACCGCCGGCATTTCCTTGCCCTTGGCCTTGAGGAAGCCCTTGCGCACGTTGTCGTCCCATTTGACCGCATCGAGCACGCGGATCGGCGTCTGCGCCAGCACAATGCGATCGGACAACATGCGTATCGTCTGCTGGTAATCGTCCACCCGAAACTCCTGTAGAAAACGTGACGTAGCCAATCATAGGCGCTGAGGCCTTTGTGGGAGCGAGCCTGCTCGCGAATGCACTGTGTCAGACAACGGAGATGTTGAATATCAGAGCGCTTTCGCGAGCAGGCTCGCTCCCACAGGGTTTAGTGTCAAACGCTAGACCGACGCCAGCACCAGGTGCATATACCGCGTCAGAATCCCGAGCATGTCCTCTTCAGCCAATGGCTCGGCGTCATTGAGCAGGCCCTGATATTCCATCCGCCCGATAATCGCCGTCAACACCTTGGCATCCTGCTGCGGTTCGCGCGAGCCCAGTACCTGGAACAACTGGCAGGTGCCCTGCAGCAGAATCTGCTGATGCGAGCGCACCAGAATGGCCAGACGCGGATTAAGCAGCGCTTCCTGACGGAACGCCTGTTCGGCCATCAGATGCTCGCGGCGGTTGATCAGTTGCCGGTGCACGTAATCGGCCATCAATCGCGCAATGTCATCGGCCAGTTGCGAGCGCGACTCCGGGCTGCCGTCGGCGCTGACCACCATTTCGCGCAGCAGCCCTTCGTTATTGATCCACAACTTGGCCATGTACGCCGCGCTGCGTTCAACGTATTGGGCGAAGGTATCGGTGAGCAGATCATCGATGTCCTTGAAGTAATACGTGGTCGCCGACAGCGGCACGCCGGCCTCCGCCGCGACCGCACGATGGCGCACGGCACGCACGCCGTCGCGCACGACAATGCGCATCGCGGCGTCGAGAATGTCCTGGCGACGCTGCTCACTGCCCTGTCGGCTGGCCTTGCGGCCCTGGTACTGAACACTTTCAGCGACCGCAGTGGCGATACCCGCTGCACCTTCTTGAGCTAATGCACCCATCACGACAGCACTTCCTCTACTAATTCCAAATTAACCAATTGATACATTTGTACCAGACAGGCAATAAAAAGCCGCCTGTTTTAGGCGGCTTTTTAACTGAAACGTTTACGCTTGCGGTCGCATGTGCGGGAACAGGATCACATCGCGGATCGACGGCGAGTTGGTCAGCAACATCACCAGACGATCGATGCCGATACCTTCGCCGGCGGTTGGCGGCATGCCGTACTCCAGCGCACGGACGAAGTCGGCGTCGTAGTGCATGGCTTCGTCGTCACCGGCGTCCTTGTCGGCCACCTGCGCCATGAAGCGTTCGGCCTGGTCTTCCGCGTCGTTCAACTCGGAGTAGGCGTTGGCGATTTCACGACCACCGATGAACAGCTCGAAGCGGTCGGTGACGTTCGGGTTCTCGTCGTTACGACGGGCCAGCGGCGACACTTCGAACGGGTACTGAGTAATGAAGTGCGGCTGCTCCAGCTTGTGCTCGACCAGTTCTTCGAAAATCATCACCTGCAGTTTGCCCAGACCTTCGAAGCCCAGCACCTTGGCGCCGGCCTTCTTGGCGATGGCGCGAGCCTTGTCGATGTCGTTCAGATCATCGGCAGTCAGCTCAGGGTTGTACTTGAGGATAGAGTCGAACACCGACAGGCGCACGAACGGCTCGCCGAAGTGGAACACCTTGTCGCCGTACGGCACGTCGGTGCTGCCCAGCACCAGCTGGGCCAGCTCGCGGAACAGTTCCTCGGTGAGGTCCATGTTGTCTTCGTAATCGGCGTACGCCTGATAGAACTCCAACATGGTGAACTCAGGGTTGTGACGGGTCGAGACGCCTTCGTTGCGGAAGTTGCGGTTGATCTCGAACACTTTTTCGAAACCACCGACCACCAGACGCTTCAGATACAGCTCAGGGGCGATACGCAGGAACATTTCCATGTCCAGCGCATTGTGGTGGGTTTCGAACGGCTTGGCTGCGGCGCCGCCGGGAATGGTCTGCAGCATCGGCGTTTCGACTTCGAGGAAGTCGCGCTTCATCAGGAAGCTGCGGATGTGCGCGATCACTTGCGAACGCACGCGGAAGGTCTGGCGCACGTCTTCGTTGACGATCAGGTCGACGTAACGCTGGCGGTAGCGCTGTTCGGTGTCGGTCAGGCCGTGGTGCTTGTCCGGCAGCGGGCGCAGCGACTTGGTCAGCAGGCGCACGTTGGTCATTTCAACGTACAGGTCGCCCTTGCCGGAACGCGCCAGGGTGCCTTCGGCGGCAATGATGTCGCCCATGTCCCAGGTTTTCACCGCAGCCAGGGTTTCTTCGGACAGCGTCTTGCGGTTGACGTAGACCTGAATGCGCCCGGTCATGTCCTGGATCACCATGAACGAGCCACGGTTGAGCATGATGCGACCGGCAACCTTGACCGGGATTGCAGCCTCTGCCAGCTCTTCCTTGGTCTTGTCCGCGTACTGTTTCTGCAAGGCATCGCAGTAGTTGTCGCGGCGAAAGTCGTTCGGGAAGGCATTGCCCTTGGCGCGCTCGGCAGCAAGCTTTTCCTTGCGCAGGGCGATCAGGGAGTTTTCTTCCTGTTGCAGGGCTTGCGGGTCGAGTTGTAGGTCGCTCATGTCTTTAAGTATTCCATCAGGTTCGTTGCCCCCAGCCTTCGGCTGGGGATCGCGGGCGAGCCCGCTCCCACAGAGGGTGTTACAGGCCGGATTTCAGGCTCGCTTCCAGGTACTCATCGATGTCGCCATCGAGCACCTTGTCGCAATCGCTGCGTTCGATGTTGGTACGCAGATCCTTGATCCGCGAGGCATCGAGCACGTAAGAGCGGATCTGGTGACCCCAGCCGATATCGGACTTGGTGTCTTCCAGCGCCTGCGAGGCCGCATTGCGCTTCTGCATTTCCTGCTCGTACAACTTGGCCCGCAGCATTTTCATCGCGGTGTCCTTGTTGGCGTGCTGGGAACGCTCGTTCTGGCAGCTGACCACGGTGTTGGTCGGTACGTGGGTGATACGTACGGCCGAGTCGGTGGTGTTTACGTGCTGACCACCGGCACCAGAGGAACGATAGGTGTCGATCCGCAGGTCTGCCGGGTTGATTTCGATTTCCACCTTGTCATCGATCTCTGGCGAGACGAAAACAGCGGAGAACGAGGTGTGGCGACGGTTGCCGGAGTCGAACGGGCTCTTGCGCACCAGACGGTGCACGCCGATCTCGGTACGCAGCCAGCCAAAGGCGTATTCGCCCTTGATGTGCACGGTCGCGCCCTTGATCCCGGCGACTTCACCGGCGGACAGTTCCATGATGGTCGCATCGAAACCGCGTTTGTCGGCCCAGCGCAGGTACATGCGCAGCAGGATGTTGGCCCAGTCCTGCGCTTCGGTACCGCCGGAGCCGGCCTGGATGTCCAGGTAGGCGTTGTTCGGGTCCATTTCATGGCTGAACATGCGGCGGAATTCCAGCTTGGCCAGATTCTCCTCGAGACGGGCCAGCTCGGCGACGACATCGCCCACTGCGCCTTCGTCGTTTTCTTCGACGGCCATGTCCAGCAGGTCGCGGCAATCGGCCAGACCGCCGTTCAGTTCGTCGAGGGTGTCGACGATCTGCGCCAGCGCGGCACGCTCGCGGCCCAGCTCCTGGGCGTATTCAGGTTTGTTCCAGACACTCGGATCTTCAAGCTCGCGATTGACCTCGGTCAGACGCTCATGCTTTTGATCGTAGTCAAAGATACCCCCGAATAGTTTCGGAGCGCTCGGACAGGTCCTTGATGGTGTTCAGGATCGGGTTGATTTCCATGACGGGCAGCACTCGTTGGCGAACTTTTGAAAGCCGGCGAGTATAACGTAAACAGGCTGTCGCGGCAGCCCGTCTGGCGGTGAATGGGCCGAGATTGCTGCCCTCACCCTAGCCCTCTCCCGGAGGGAGAGGGGACCGATCGGGGGATATATGAAACATACGCCGAATAGAATGGCTTCACCGAATCCGTGATCGTCAAGCCTGAAGATCCATAATCGCTGCGATCTCTCAGGTCGATGTCTGGCCCGAGACACCTCGGTCGGCCCCCTCTCCCTCCGGGAGAGGGCTGGGGTGAGGGCAACGGCCGTTACTCGATCCCGACCTGATTGCGCCCATTGTTCTTGGCCAGATACAACCCGCGATCCGCCGCCGAAATCAGCAGCCGGCAATCACTCCCTGCCTGGGGCACCATGGTCGCCAGACCGATGCTGATGGTCAGACTGGAGCCCTCGGCCGGCGTGTTGTGCGGAATTTTCAACGCCGCCACGGTCTGGCGCAGTTTCTCGGCCAACAGCCGCGCGCCGCCCGGCGAAGTGTTCGGCAGGACCAGCACAAACTCTTCGCCGCCATAACGCGCTGGCAGATCCGATGGTCGCGCGCTGGCCTCGCGGATCGCCGTGGCAACCTTGCGCAACGCTTCATCGCCTTCAACGTGACCGAAACTGTCGTTGTATGACTTGAAGTAATCGACGTCGATCATCAGCAATGACAGCTGCGTCTGATCGCGCAGGGAACGGCGCCACTCCAGTTCCAGGTACTCGTCAAAGTGACGACGGTTGGACAGCCCGGTCAGGCCATCGGAGTTCATCAGCCGTTGCAGCACCAGATTGGTGTCGAGCAACTGCTGCTGGCTGACCCGCAACGCACGGTACGCGGCGTCGCGCTGCAGCAATGTCATGTAGGAACGCGAGTGGTAGCGGATCCGCGCGACCAGTTCGATGGTATCCGGCAGTTTCACCAGATAATCGTTGGCGCCAGCGGAAAACGCCGCGCTCTTGATCAGCGGGTCTTCCTTGGTCGAGAGGACGATGATCGGGATGTCCTTGGTCGCCGGATGATTGCGGTATTCGCGCACCAGGCTCAGGCCATCGAGGCCGGGCATCACCAGATCCTGCAGGATCACCGTCGGCTTGATCCGCACCGCCTGGGCGATGGCCTGCTGCGGGTCGGAGCAGAAGTGGAAGTCGATGTTTTCCTGATTCGACAGCCCACGGCGCACCGCTTCGCCGATCATCGCCTGATCATCCACCAACAACACCATGGCGGCGTTCTCGTCGGTTTTAATGTCGTCGATCTGTAAATCATTCATGAGCGGTCACCTGAGTACTGCGGGGGCCTGGATTGCCGATCAACCTGATCATTTGGGGAAAATCTCCAGCAATCGTGGCGCTATCTTTTCCAGCGGGCGGATTTCCACCGCGGCATCGATCGCCGCGGCAGCCTTGGGCATGCCGTACACCGCACTGCTGTGCTGATCCTGGGCAATGGTCAAATAACCCTGCTGGCGCATGAGCTTAAGCCCTTGCGCGCCATCGCGCCCCATCCCGGTCAATAAAACCCCGACCGCGTCACCGTTCCAGTAACTGGCGACGCTCTCGAAAAACACGTCGATCGAGGGCCGGTAGATCTCGTTGACCGGTTCGGCGGTGTAGGCCAGCGTGCCGTTTTTCAACAGGCGAATATGGTGATTGGTCCCGGCCAGCAGCACCGCACCACTTTGCGGCGGCTCGCCCTCACGGGCCAGACGCACATCGAGGCCGCTGGCGCTGGCCAGCCATTCGGCCATGCCAGCGGCGAACACCTGATCGACATGCTGCACCAGCACGATCGCGGCGGAAAAATCTCTCGGCAGGCCTTTGAGCAACACTTCCAGCGCCGCCGGCCCACCGGCAGACGAGCCGATCGCCACCAGCCGCTGACGTGACGGCGAGCTGCGCGGCGAACTCGGCGCCGGGCGCGCACGTGGCGCCTTGTCGCCGATCAGCCAGCCAATGTTGAGGATCTTGCGCAGCAACGGCGCCGCTGCTTCCTGGGCATTGCCGGCGCCGATCGCCGGCGTGTCGACAACGTCCAGCGCGCCGTGGCCCATGGCCTCGAACACGCGGTGCACGTTCTGCTGGCGGTCAACGGTAACGATGACAATCGCGCACGGCGTCTCGGCCATGATCCGCCGCGTGGCTTCGACGCCGTCCATGATCGGCATGATCAGGTCCATCAGAATCAGGTCCGGGGTGTATTCGGCGCAGCGTTGCACCGCCTCGGCGCCGTTGCTGGCGACCCAGATCACCTGATGCGCCGGCTCGAACGCAAGCGCGCGGCGCAGGGCCTCCACCGCCAGGGGCATGTCGTTGACGATTGCGATCCTCATGTCCGCGCTCCTCCGATGAGCTCGACCACTGCATCAAGCAGGGCGTCGTCATGAAAACTGGCTTTGGCTAGATAATAGTCGGCGCCGGCGTCCAGTCCACGGCGCCGGTCTTCTTCGCGATCCTTGTACGACACGACCATCACCGGCAGCGATTGCAGACGGTTGTCGCGGCGCAACAGGGTGACCAGCTCGATACCGTCCATGCGCGGCATGTCGATGTCGGTGATCAGCAGATCGAAGTTCTCCGAACGCAGCGCGTTCCAGCCGTCCATGCCGTCCACCGCCACCGCGACGTCGTAGCCACGATTGAGCAGCAGTTTGCGTTGCAGCTCGCGCACGGTCAGCGAATCGTCGACCACCAAAACTCGTTTGCGCGCCGCTTCGGCAGCTTGATTGCCGTGGCGGGCAATGCGCTCCAGGCGCCCGGTATTGAGCAGTTTGTCCACCGAACGCAACATGTCTTCGACGTCGACGATCAGCACCACCGAGCCGTCATCGAGCAAGGCCCCGGCGGAGATGTCCTGAACCTTGCCCAGACGCTCGTCCAGCGGCAACACCACGAGCGTGCGCTCACCCACGAAACGCTCGACCGCCACCCCATAAATCGCCTCGCGCTCGCGGATCACCACGACTTTCAGGGTAGCGCCATCGTTCTGACTGGCCGGGCGATTGAGCAACTGGCTGGCCGCAACCAGGCCGACATGCTGGCCTTCGTGCCAGAAATGCTGACGCCCTTCGACCTGCACGATGTCTTCCGGGGCCAGGTCGCACATGCGTTCGATGTGCGCCAACGGGAACGCATAGGCCTCTTCACCGACTTCCACCACCAGACTGCGCACCACCGAAAGCGTCAGCGGCACTTCCAGATGGAAACGGCTGCCCTCGCCCGCCGTCTGCTCCAGCACCACGGCCCCACGCAATTGGCGGACCATGTGCTGAACAGCGTCGAGGCCGACGCCACGCCCGGACACTTCGGTAACCTTTTCGCGCAGGCTGAAGCCCGGCAGAAACAGGAAGGTCAGCAGTTCTTCTTCGCTCAATTGCGCTGCGGTTTCGGCTGGGGATAACTGCCGTTCGACGATGCTGCGGCGGACTTTATCCAGATCGACGCCACCGCCGTCATCGCTGAGTTCCAGCACCAGCAAACCGGCTTGGTGGGAGGCGCGCAGGCGAATCAGGCCTTCTTCGGGCTTGCCCTTGCGCAGGCGTTGCTCCGGGGTTTCGATGCCGTGATCGACAGCATTGCGCAGCAAGTGAGTCAGCGGCGCCTCGAGTTTTTCCAGCACATCGCGATCGACCTGGGTTTTCTCGCCTTCGATCTCCAAGCGCACCTGCTTGCCGAGGCTGCGACCGAGGTCGCGAACCATGCGCGCCTGCCCGCTGAGCACGTCGGCGAACGGGCGCATGCGACAGGCCAGCGCGGTGTCATAGAGCACTTGCGCGCGCTGGCTGGCCTGCCAGGCGAATTCGTCGAGTTCGGCGTTTTTCTCGCTCAGCAGTTGCTGCGACTCGGCGAGCAAACGTCGCGCATCTTCCAGCGACTCGAGCGCTTCCAGGCTCAGCGCATGCTCCTTCAGGTGCACATTGAGATTTTCCAGCGCGCGCAGGCCGTTGTTCTGCATGCGTTTGAGACGCTGCATGGTTGCCAAGTGCGGCTTGAGACGCTGGGTTTCCACCAGCGATTTGCTCGATAGATCGAGCAGGCTGTTCAAGCGTTCGGCGGTGACGCGCAAGACGCGCTCGCCGCCTTCGGTGGTGCGTTTGTTTTTACGCGGGGTCGGCTCGGCGGGCTCGTCGACAATCGGCGCCGACAGTATCGGCGCTGGTTCGATCTGCAACTCGGCCATCGGCCGCGTGGCAACCACAGCGGCTGGCGCCGAAGGATCGAGCAGACGCCCCATCAACGCGACGTAGGCTTCAATGTCCGCAGGTTGCGGCGCATTGGTCGGCGTGGCGATGCGCATCAGCAGGTCGGTGCCCTGCAACAACGCGTCGATGTGTTCGGGACGCAGCAACAAACGCCCTTCCTGCGCGCTGACCAGGCAATCTTCCATGACGTGGGCGACGCTGACGCCGCTGTCGATGCCAACGATCCGCGCTGCGCCTTTGAGCGAGTGCGCCGCGCGCATGCACGACTCCAGTTGATCGGCCTGAGTCGGATTGCGCTCCAGCGCCAGCAACCCGGCGCTGAGCACTTGGGTCTGGGCTTCGGCTTCGAGACTGAACAGCTCGAGCAGAGAGGCGTCGCGCATTTGCTCGGGGGTCATGTCAGGCTCCGGGTCACGGCGGACAACAGCTGTTCTTCATCCAGCCAGCGCAGGCTGCGACCGCGATATTGCAGAACGCCACGGGTGTATTTGGCACTGGCCTGCGCACCGGACTGCGACGCCGCGTCGAGGATGCGTTCGTCGATGGCATGAATGCCGTCGACCTCGTCTACCGGCACCACCACCGGCCCGCCATGGGCAGCGATGATCAGCATGCGCGGCATGACTCGCCCGCCGCCCGCCGGCGCGACGCTGGCGCCGAGGTCGAGCAATTCCACCAGCGACAGGCACGCCACCAGCGCGCCGCGCACATTGGCCACGCCGAGCAATGCCCGCGAGCGCTGGTGCGGCAGCGAATGTATCGCCTGCAACGGCGCGACTTCGACAAGCGTGCGCGTGGCCAGCCCGAGCCATTCTTCGCCGAGACGGAACATCAGCAGCGAGCGGGTTTTGACGTCGGTTTCGACTTTACTGACAACCGCTTCACGCTGGTCCTGCTGCAACGAGTAGCGGTCGAGCAGGCGCGTGGCGGCGACGGAATACACCGAGCAGTTGCGGCAATGGATGTGCTCTTCCAGCAACGGGCAGGACTTGTCGCCATGAATGCCGATGCGGTTCCAGCAATCGTCGATGGCGCGGGCGTCTTCGTGGGTAACGTTCAAGGTGTCGGACGCGCTCATCGTTTACGCTCACTGTCGGCGGTGCGCCCGCTGCGGGCGGCGCGCTCCTGCAATCGTCGGGCACCCGCCGTGTCGCCCTGAGCCTGCAGCAACGCGGCCAGGTGCATCAGCGCTTCGGGGTGTTGCGGTTCGAGGTACAAGGCCTTGCGATAAAAACTCTGGGCCTCGAGGCTCAGGCCGGCGACATCGCTGAGCAGGCCCAGCCAATAGAACACCTGCGCCACCGGTTCATGGCTGCGCAGATAATGCTCGCACGCGGCACGGGCCTCGGCGCTTTTGCCTTCGTTGGCCAGTGCAGCGATTTGCGCCAGCAGCGTCGCGGCGTCCGGGTTGGCAGTTTTTTTCGTTACCGGCAAAGCCGTCACGGTAGCAAAAGGGCGGCTGCGCACTGGCGCTGGCGGCGGCGCGCTACGCAGTGGTTGGCTGACCGGCACGGCGACCGGTTTCGGCGTCGGCAGTGGTTCGGGGTGCGGCTCGCTGTGACGGCTGAAAGCGAACGACTGCGGGATGCCGATCGAACGCATGCCCAAACGCCCGAGCAGACTGCCCTCCGCCGGGCCGATAAACAGCACGCCGTCGACATGGGTCAGGCGCTTGAGCACTTCGAACACCTGCTTTTGCGTCGGCTGGTCGAAGTAGATCAGCAGGTTGCGGCAGAACACGAAATCGAAGGCAGGCTCGCTCGCCAACAGCGTCGGATCGAGGACATTGCCGACCTGCCAGCGCACCTGTTCGCGAACGTATTCGTTGACCCGGTGGCCGTCCTGCTCGGCAAAAAAATGTCGCTCGCGGTATTCCAGATCCTGGCCGCGAAATGAATTTTTGCCATACAACGCACGCCGCGCCTTTTCCACCGAGAGCGGGCTGATGTCCATGCCGTCGACCTTGAATTGATGCGGCTGCAATCCGGCATCAAGCAAGGCCATGGCAATCGAGTAGGGTTCTTCGCCGGTCGAGCACGGCAGGCTGAGGATGCGCAACGCGCGCATATTGTTGAGTTCTTTAAGCCGAGCTTGCGCCAATTTGCCCAGCGTCGCGAAGGATTCCGGGTAACGAAAAAACCACGTTTCCGGAACGATCACCGCTTCGATCAGCGCCTGCTGTTCATCCCGCGAGCCTTGCAACAGCTCCCAGTATTCGTCGGCGTGGGCGGCCTGGGACAGCGTGGTGCGCTGGCGCACGGCACGCTCGATGATCGCCGCGCCCACCGACGCGACATCAAGGCCGATGCGTTCCTTGAGGAAATCGAAAAAGCGCTGCTCACTGCTCATGGCTGCGCCTCAAGCTGCGCCGGATCACGCGGCGGATCGGGCAACAGCAAGCTGCGCACGGCGTCATCGAGCAAGTCATTGACCCGCACCCATTGCAGCAATCCCTGCGCATCTTCGCGCACCGGACCGAGGTACGGCGCCTCGCGGTTATCGAGGCCGTAGGGCTGAAAATCGTCCGGATGACAGCGCAGCGTGTCGGTGGCCTGCTCGAGAATCAGCCCGAGCCATTGCGCTGCTTGCGCTTGATCCGGCTGATAATTGACCAGCACCAGCCGCGTGCTGGTCCGCGCCTCGGCGGGCTGGCCAAAAGTCAGCGCGCTGAGATCAATCACCGGCACCACCGCACCGCGATAGGCAAACACCCCGGCCACCCAATGCGGCGCCCGGGCAATCGGTTTCAGCGGCAGGCGCGGCAGCACTTCGGCCACTTCAGTGGCGCGCAGGGCGTAACGCTCGTTGCCGATGCGAAACAGCAGAAACAGTGCCTGCTTCGCCACTGGTGCGGCGCCACGCTTGGCGATGATGTCGCTCATCAGACTTTGAATCGCGAAACGCCGCTGCGCAGGCCGACGGCCACCTGACTCAGTTCGTCGATAGCGAAACTGGCCTGACGCAGCGATTCGACGGTCTGGCTGCTGGCATCGCCCAACTGCACCAGCGCATGGTTGATCTGCTCAGCGCCAGTGGCCTGGGCCTGCATGCCTTCGTTGACCATAAGCACGCGCGGCGCCAGTGCCTGCACCTGATGGATGATCTGCGACAGCTGCTCGCCGACCTGCTGCACTTCCGACATGCCGCGGCGTACTTCTTCGGAAAACTTGTCCATGCCCATCACGCCGGCCGACACCGCCGACTGGATCTCGCGAACCATCTGTTCGATGTCGTAGGTGGCCACGGCGGTCTGATCGGCCAGGCGCCGGACTTCGGTGGCGACCACGGCAAAACCGCGGCCGTACTCGCCGGCCTTCTCGGCTTCGATCGCTGCGTTGAGCGACAGCAGGTTGGTCTGGTCGGCGACCTTGACGATGGTCACCACCACCTGATTGATGTTGCCGGCCTTCTCGTTGAGGATCGCCAGTTTGGCGTTGACCAGATCCGCCGCGCCCATGACCGAGTGCATGGTGTCTTCCATGCGCGCCAGGCCTTGCTGGCCGGAGCCGGCGAGCACCGAGGCCTGATCGGCAGCGGTGGACACTTCGGTCATGGTGCGCACCAGATCCCGCGAGGTCGCGGCGATTTCGCGAGAGGTTGCGCCGATTTCGGTGGTAGTCGCTGCGGTTTCGGTGGCGGTGGCTTGTTGCTGCTTGGACGTGGCGGCGATCTCGGTCACCGAGGTGGTCACCTGCACCGAGGAGCGCTGGGCCTGGGATACCAGCGACGTCAGCTCGGTCATCATGTCGTTGAAGCCGGTTTCGACCGCGCCGAACTCATCCTTGCGATCGAGGTTCAGGCGCGAACTCAGATCGCCGGTGCGCATGATGTCGAGGATGGTCACGATGCGGTTCATGGGCGCCATGATCGCGCGCATCAACAGCAGCCCACAGAGACCGGCGGCCAGCACCGCGACCAGCAGGGAAATGACCATGCTGACTTTGGCCGTTGCCACCGCGTCGTCGATATTGGCCATGGCGGTATCAGCGACGACTTTGTTTTCGCCAATGATGTCATTGAGTTTCATGCGCCCCGCGTACCACGCCGGGGTCAGTTTTTCGTTGAATAACTTGACCGCATCCGCTTCAAGATTGCGACTGCGCAGGTCCAGCACAGCGTTCTGAATCTCGATGTAGGTGTCGTGGTATTTCTCGAACAGGGCGAACTCGGATCGGTCTTCATCAGTGGCCATGGTCTTGCGATAGTTGGCCATCTGCTCTTGCAGCCGCGCCTCGAACGCCTTGTAGTCGGCAGCGTCTTCGCTGGAAATGCCCTGGCCTTCCTTGAGGCCGAGCAGCTCCTGGGTCTGCAAATAACTGTCGACCCACGCACCGCGAATCATCGAGCTGTAATAGACGCCGGGGATGGCATCGTCGCGCACGCTGTTTTCACTGGCCTCGATCTTTAACAACCGCGAATAGGACAGCACTACCATCAACAGCATGATGGCGATAATCACCGCAAAGCTCGCCAAAATGCGTTGGCGCAACGTCCAGTTCTTCACAGTGAATCCTCGTGCCTGATCGAAATGCGGGGAGTATAGCCGAGCGCGGTGTTTCATTTATAAGACGCTTTCGCTGGCAACATTGTCCCGTGGGAGCGAGCCTGCTCGCGAAGGCCACACCGCGGTCCCGGCAAATCCCCAACTGCGCAAGAAGTTGCGCAGTTGGTCGTAATATTTCAGGGCCTAAGTCCTCTGCAGCCCAAGCGGTGCAAGCCCTGCAGCCAAGTGCGCAAGAAGTTGCGCAGTACTGCGCAACTTCTTGCGCACTTTCTCCTGACTTTCCCGCTGAAAATAGCCCTGAATGATGATCAACCACCGTGGCGCCCCCGCTATCCGGGCATCTCACAAAACCTGGCACGCTCCTTGATAAGCCTCAGCCACCCACCGGGCGATTTCGCCTCCGGGCACCCTAACTTTATCCGCAAGGAGAGCACCCCATGGCAACACCAGCGTACATGTCGGTTACCGGCGAAAAACAAGGCCTGATCACTGCCGGCGCTTTCACCGCCGACTCCGTTGGCAACACCTACCAGGAAGGCCACGAAGACCAGGTCATGGTTCAGGCTTTCACCCACGACGTGATCATCCCGCGTGACCCGCAATCCGGTCAGCCAACCGGTCAGCGCGTACACAAGCCAGTTGTGATCACCAAGGTCTACGACAAGGCTTCGCCACTGCTGCAAGCAGCACTGACTTCCGGCGAGCGCATGAGCGAAATCGTTATCCAGTGGTACCGCACTTCGGCTCAAGGCACCCAAGAGCACTACTACACCACCAAACTGGAAGACGCGATCATCGTCGCCATCAACAACAAAATGCACAACTGCCAGGATCCAGGCAACGCGCACTTCACCCACCTGGAAGAAGTGCAGTTCACCTACCGCAAAATCACCTGGACCCACGAAGTATCCGGTACTTCGGGTTCCGATGACTGGCGTGCTCCAGTCGTTTAATTACGGCTGACCGTTACACGCATCGGCCAGCTCTGCTGGTCGATGTTGTTTACGCCCCTCCAGAATTTCGCGTACGTTGAGCCGCTTTTTTGCGGTCGTCGACGGGCGCCGCTGTACAGCACGAGGAACAAGGGATGTTCGCGCCGGCCAATGAAACCCACTTTGCCCTGACCATCGAAGGGCTCTCCGCCGACTTTCAGGTATTCACCCTTACCGGCCGGGAAGCCATCAGCCAGCCTTTTGTCTTTGAGGTGGAGCTGGTCAGTGAGCAGCCGTCGCTGGACCTCGAAACCCTGCTGCACAAACCGGCCTTTCTGCAGCTGTCGCCTGACGGCAGCGGCATCCATGGCCAGATCTACCGCGCCGCGCAAGGCGATTCCGGCAAGCGCCTGACCCGTTATTCGGTGACCTTGCGCCCGCAACTGGCGTACCTGGCGCACCGCATCAACCAGCGCATCTTTCAGAACCTCAGCGTGCCGAAGATCATCGGCATGGTCTTGGAAGAGCACGGCATTCAAGGCAACGCCTACGAATTCAAGACCGGCTCGATCTATCCCGAACGCATCTACTGCGTGCAATACGACGAGTCGGATCTGCACTTCATCCAGCGTCTGTGCGAGGAAGAAGGCATTCACTTCCACTTCCAGCACAGCGCCAACGCGCACAAGCTCGTTTTCGGCGATGACCAGACGGTGTTCCCGAAACTGGCCCCTGTGCCCTATCAGCAAGACTCGGGCATGGTCGCCAGCAACCCGGTGATCAAGCGTTTCGACCTGCGCATGGAAACCCGCACCAGCCGCACCACGCGCCGCGATTACGATTTCGAAAAACCGCGCCTGACCCTGGAAAGCGAAAATCGTGGCGACGCCCTGCCCGACCTTGAAGACTACGATTACCCGGGCCGCTTCATCGACCGCGAGCGCGGCAAGCATTTGGCCAAACGCGCCCTCGAACGTCACCGCAGCGACTTCCAATTGGCCGAAGGCAAGAGTGATCAGCCGTTGCTGGTCAGCGGTCATTTCCTCGCCCTGACCGAACACCCGAAAGCCAAGTGGAACGACCTCTGGCTGCTCACCGAAGTTCTGCACGAAGGCAAACAGCCGCAAGTGCTCGAAGAGTCGGTGACCAGCGACACCACCGCGCTGAAAGACGATTTCCATCAGGGTTACCGCAACCGCTTCCAGGCCACGCCGTGGGACGTGCCCAATCGCCCGCCGCTACGCCACCCGAAACCGCGCATTCTCGGCAGCCAGAGCGCGGTGGTCACCGGCCCGAAAGGTGAAGAAATCCACTGCGACGAGTACGGCCGGGTCAAAGTCCAGTTCCACTGGGACCGCGAAGGCCAGGCCGACGACAAGACCAGCTGCTGGCTGCGCGTCTCCAGCGCCTGGGCCGGCGCCCAGTACGGCGGCATCGCCATCCCGCGCATCGGCATGGAAGTGCTGGTCACCTTCCTTGAAGGCGACCCCGATCAGCCACTGATCAGCGGCTGCCTGTACCACAAGGAAAACACCGTCCCCTATCCACTGCCGGCGAACAAGACCCGCAGCACCTTCAAGACCCTGAGCTCGATGGGCGGTGGCGGCTACAACGAACTGCGCATCGAAGACAAGAAAGGTCAGGAGCAGATCTACCTGCACGCCCAGCGCGACTGGGACGAAAACATCGAGCACGACCAGAAAATCCGCGTCGGCAACGAACGCCACGACACCGTCGAAAAGAACAGCTACACCGAGTTCAAAGCCGAAGAACACCACACCGTCTACGCCGACCGCAAAGTCGAAACCCGCGCCAACGACCACCTCACCGTCGGCGTCAACCAGCACGTCAAGATCGGCACCGGCCAGTTCATCGACGCAGGTCAGGAAATCCACCTGAGCAGTGGCATGAAGGTGGTGATGGAAGCCGGTGCCGAACTCACGCTGGTCGGCGGCGGCAGCTTCATCAAGATCGATGCTGGCGGCGTGACCATGAGCGGGCCGGTGATCAACATGAACTCCGGCGGGAGCCCCGGCGTTGGTACGGGCGCCGCGCCATTGATGCCCGGCGTGCTGAAACAGGCGGATGCCGACAAGGCTGGCCAGGTCCTGACCCCGGCGCAAATCAACACCCTGAAACGTAACGCGCCGTTCTGTGAAGAATGCGAAAAATGCAAGGCAGGTGCCTGTGCCATCTGAACGAATCACCCCCAAGGACTGGCTGGCGCAACAGCCGCTGCAAAGCGGCGAGCGCCTGTACCTGATCGTCAGCGCGGCCAGCGACGCCGACGCCCTGAAAACCCTGTACCTCACCGAACCCACCGCCCAACTCATCCCGATCTGGGGCGGCACGCCCTACTCCACCTGGCAACCGGTGATGCCCTACCTCACCGAACTCAAAGCCAATTCCGCCTTCCTGCCATGGATCGCCGAAACCGACGCCCTCGACTGGGGCTGGCTGGCGGTGTCGCGTTCAGAACCGAACGAAGTGTTCGAACATCTGCGCAGCCTGACGCAGGTAAAAATGCCGGATGGCACCGAGGTGTTTTTCCGGTTTTGGGATGGGCGGCATATCTATCCGATTCTGCGGGGGCTTGGGGAAAAGGCTGGAGAAGTGCTGCCGGTGTTTGAGCGGTATCTGATCAATGGGCAGGCGCTGGAAGTGGGCACGCGGGTGGTGCCGAAGGTCAGGGACTGGCCGTGGTGGGAGGTGCCGAAGGGCTTGTTGGAAGGGTTGAGCAAGGACAATCCGGCGACGCTGGTCAGCAACCTGATGCAATGGCTGGAAGAAGACCGCCCGGACCTCTACACCGCGTGGCCCGAGAACAATTTGAAGCTGAAAATCACCCGCTTCGTGCGCCGCCCGGATGCGCCGCAAAATCTTAAAGAAGCATTGATAAACCACCTGATTCTGGAGCAAGGCTGATGGATCGCGTTGCCTTTGTTGACAACCAACTGAACACCTTCAAGGACAGTCTGAAGCTGTATCAGGAACAAACAAAAACCTGGTACGCACAGGCTCTCGACAAGGGTAGCCGTGCCGCGGACATGCCGTCCTTGTTGGGCATGGAGCGTGTCATCAGGGCGGGCAACACCAGTAAAACGGTGAGCATGACCGACGGTAACTTCACCTCGAACGTGGCTCAATGTCCGCTCAAGGGTCCGTTGCTGATCGAGAGCAAATTCGAATCGGTTTACGACATTCCCGTCGGCGATATCGAAGTCGAAATCGTGGCCGTGGACGGTGGTGCTGTCAGCAAGGTCAAACTCGACGCGCAAGGCAAAGCCGCATGGACCGGCGGTGTGCCCGGCAAGTTCTACACAATTCGCGTCCATAACGAAGTGACCCCGGCGCAGATCGACGCCCTCTTCAGTTCTTACAGCGGCGTGACTGCGGACCTTGAAGGTTTCCTGCGCAAGGAATGGGCCGGCTTCAAACCGCAATGGTCGAATCTTTCGACCTCCGGCACAGCCATGGCCATCGGCAACGGCATTCTTGAAGGTGGCTGGGAAGCGATCAAGGGCGTGTGGGACGGTATCAGTCTCGTGCTCGACATCCTCCAGGACCCCGGAAAGTTTGCGAAGGATCTCGGCGCTGGCGCAGACGAACTGATCAAAGTCGCCAAAAGCTCGCCTGACATCATGAAAAAAGCCATGTTGCTGGCAAGTGACGAAGCGGCTTTGTTTTTGCTGGTACGCAGTGCGGTGATCTGGCTGGCGGGCTTGCCGCCGATGAAAATGGCAGGCGATGTAGCGAAGATGACCACGGCGATCGTTGTCGGTATTGCGATCGACATCGTCATTGGTGTCGTGCTGACCATCGCGGCTGAAGGCACCGGGGTCATTTATCTGGCTGCCCGACTGAAAAAGTATGGAGAGCTTGTACTCAATGCAGTCATCGGCTTTGTGAAGTCGGTATTCAAGATCATCAATGGTTTTATGGAGTATGTCGCCAAGTACACCGCTGTGGCGGCGCGGGGGGTGACGGCTAAGGTCAGGAACGGGATTTCCGAGTTGCGTTTTGATGGCAAGAGAAACGCCAGGCTTGCCGATGGCAAAGTCGCGGATGATGTGTCGAGTCAGGCGAAGAATCCTGCCGAAAAAAGCGCAGAACCCGCAGCCAATACTTGCACCAGCGGCTGCCCTGTTTCGATGGTCACTGGCGAAGAACTATTGACGCTGACGGATGGACAACTGGACGGCCTGCTGCCGTTTGAGTGGACCCGCCTCTACAGAACCAGCGCCGTAGAAATCGATTGCGGCCTGGGCTATGGCTGGAGCCACGCACTAGCTCATCGCATCGAGATCAATGGCGATGAAGTCATCTGGACCGACCAGGAAAACCGCTCCACCGCATTTCCGCTTCCAAGTGAGCAGCGTCCGGCCATCACCAACAGCCTTTCACGTGCTGCCATTTTCCTGGGTGACGACCCAGCCGAATTGATTTTGGCTCAGGCTGGCAAGCGCCCATCGTTTTACCATTTCCGTCACGACAGCAAAGGCGCAAGCCTGATCGCCATCAGCGACAGCTATGGCAACCGCCTGCACGTCACCCGCGACATCCACGGTCGCATCAAGCGCCTCGACAACGGCGCCGGCCGCGCCCTGCTTCTGCGCTACGACCGCAAGCACATCATCGCCGTCGATTATCAGCAGTTTCTGCCCGCCGATAATCTGGAAGACGTCTGGAATACCGTGCAGACGTTGGTCACTTATAGCTACGACGCGCAACATCGCCTGATCGAGGCGAAAAACGCGGCGGGCGAAGCCGAGCGTTATCGCTACAACGAGCAGCACGTCATTCTCGAGCGGCAATTGGCAGGCGGCGCGGCGTTCTATTGGGAATGGGAAAACGAAGGCAAACTGTCTCGCTGCACTCGTCACTGGGCCAACTTTTCGCAGATGGAAGCGCAGTACGTCTGGGACGACAAAGGCAGCGTCACCGTAACCAACGCCGATGGCAGCGAAGAGGTCTATACCCACGACGATCAGGCCCGATTGATCAGCAAGATCGATCCGGATGGTGCCGAGCATCTCAAGGCCTACAACGACAAAGGCCAATTGATCGCCGAAAAGGATCCGCTGGGCGCCGTTACCGAATATCGCTATGACGATAACGGATTGATGACCGCGGTCATCCCGCCGGAAGACGAAGCCACCACTTACGAATACATCAATGGTTTCGTCAGCGACGTTCGTCGCGGCAAAGCCAGTTGGAAGTACCAACGCAACCGGCAGGGCGATATTACTGCGCAGATCGACCCGGACGGCAATGCCACCCACTACAGCTATGACCCTCAGGGTCGTCTGCTGGAAATCCGTCATTCGGACGGCAGCCGCCATCAGTTGGGCTGGAATAATCTCGGCCAGCTATTGGAAGAGCGCCTGCCTGATGGCGGTCAACGCAAGTACCGCTACGACGCACTGGGTAGGCAGATCACCCGCCAGGAAGAGTCAGGCGCGATTACGCATTACCTATGGGACACCGCCAATCGCCTCGCTCAAGTCACGCTACCAGGCGGTGCAACCCGAGCCTTTACTTATAACGCCTATGGCAATGTCACCGCCGAACGCGATGAACTGGGTCGCATCACCCGCTACGAATACGCCGACAATCTGCACCTCGTCAGCCGCCGCATCAATCCCGACGGCAGCCAACTGCGCTATCGCTACGACAACTCGCGCCTGCTGCTCACTGAAATCGAAAACGAGCGCGGCGAGCACTACCACCTCAATTACTACGCCAACGGCCTGATTCAACAAGAAACAGGCTTCGATGGTCGTCGGACTGCCTACGAGTACGACCTCAACGGCCAACTGCTGAAGAAAACTGAATTTGGCGAAGACGGTAGCGAGCTGGTCACCGAATACCAGCGCGATGCCGCAGGCCGCTTGCTGGTAAAAACGCTGCCCGATGGCGAAGAGATTCACTACAGCTACGACGCGCTTGGTCGCTTGGTCAATGTCGACGACGGCCACTGGCCGCTCGCCTATAAATACGATCTGCAAGACCGACTCATCGAAGAACACCAAGGCTGGGGAACCTTGCGCTACGGATACGACAGCGTTGGCCAGCTCAAGCACTGCCGCCTTCCTGATGGTAGCAACCTCGATTACCGTCATTTGTCCGGTGGACGCCTGAGCAACATTGACCTGAACGGTTCACGCCTGACCAGCCATCAGTTCAACGCCGGTCGCGAACAACAGCGCCAACAAGGCTTGCTGCTCAGCCAGTACCAATACGATGAACAGGGCCGACTGCAAGCGCACAGCGTCAGCCAACGGGACAAACACCTGTTCCATCGTCGCTACAACTACGATGCCAACGGCAACCTCGCCGGCATTAACGACAGCCGCAAAGGCAACCGCAGCTATCACTACGATCCACTGGATCGACTGATCAGCGTACGCGGCGCCATGCCAGAGAGCTTCGCTCACGACCCGGCAGGCAACCTCCTCGGACAAAATGACCTGCCCGCAGCCAACCTCGCCAACGTCAAAGGTAATCGCCTCTTGATGCAAGGCGACCGCCACTACGACTACGACGCGTACGGAAATTTGATCCGCGAGCGTCGCGGCACCGGCCAAAAGCTCGTCACCGAATACCGCTACGACTGCCAGCATCGCCTGATCGGCGTCAGCCTGCCGGGAGGCACCATCGCATCCTACAAATATGACGCCTTCGGCCGCCGCATCGAGAAAACAGTCGACGGCCACACCACTGAATTTCTCTGGCAAGGCGAACGCTTGATCGCCGAAAGTGCAGAAAATCGTTATCGCAGCTACATCTACGAACCAGGCAGTTTCCGCCCGTTGGCAATGCTGGACGGCGAAGGCCCATTGAAAGCGGCCCCGTTCTACTATCAACTCGACCACCTCGGAACGCCGCAAGAACTCACCGACTACAGCGGCGAAATCATGTGGTCAGCGAAGTACCGCGCCTACGGCAATCTTGCTGCACTGGACGTCAGCGAAATCGATAACCCGCTGCGATTCCAAGGACAGTATTTCGACGCCGAGACAGGGTTACATTACAACCGCCACCGCTACTACAATCCGGGGACTGGACGGTTCTTGACGCCGGACCCGATCAAGCTTGCAGGTGGGTTGAATAGCTACCAGTACGTGCCCAACCCTACCGGGTGGGTGGATCCTCTAGGTTTATCTAGCGGCCCCACAAATTGTCCACAGCCTGTCCCAGGCGGAACATGGAAGTTCAATTCTGAGGTTGATTTAGACTGGAGAGATACACCTGGGACGTCATACCAGCAAATGCATAAAGGAGTTGACGAAGCATTCACTCGAACAGGCGTGCCGAAAAACGAATTTACAGTTACTAAGTGGGGTAAAGACCAATATGGAAAATCTTATCCTACAGAATGGCGAGTATTAGAAGGCAGAAATAAAGGCGCAGAAGTTAACATGGATGATCCTCGTCTCGTTCCTTCTGGTGATGGCCCGGCTGATCCCCATGTCGGTTACCAAACGCCAGGCAAACGGGGTACAGGTGGAGCTGTTAGAGGCCACATTTTATTGGAATCCTTACCCGTATCACGCGCAAGAATTGGAGATCCGCAATGAACTACCTAGAAAAAGAGATCGATTCAACATTAGTGCAGCATGCCTTACCGCATGAAAAACTGAGCGACGACGAACTATCTGATCTGATCACTAAACTGACGACCGTATTTTTTTCTACTAAAGCTAAATATCTTGACCCGCTCCATTTAAAGTCAAACAAAAAACATCATGATCCAGAGTTTTGGAAAAAAGTTGACACACTGGAAAATCTTGGACACCCGTTCCTTATAGTTCAAGACAGCAACATACACGCTTGGAAACTCGAGAACTCTTTAGATTTAAAAAAATTATTTTCCGAAACAACAGGATTCCCTTTTTGGATAGCCGACGATCTTTTTAACGTTCTAATCCACATGGATGATCATGACTGCGTCCATATCAGTAACAGCAGTGATTAGAAACAAAGAAAAGTGCAGCCCTTCAAATCAGAATAGATCATTTCCTCAAACGTTATACGCAGGCTGCCCGTAGTTGAATCTCTAAATAATCATCGAATCGAGCAATCTGGGAGAGACCATTTTTTATAGAGATGGTCGCCCAAAGTGAACAACCTCCACTTTTAGGCACTTTAAACAAGCCTGTCCCCTGAATAATTCCAACGTCTGCGCGAATCATGTATCAGCACGCCAGGACCGCGCACAAATTAATATTCGGCAATGACCAAGCGGTGTTTCCGAAATTCGCACCTGCGCCCTATCAGCAAGACCTCAGGCATGGTCGCCAGCAACCTGCTGATCAGCCGTTTCAACCTTCAAGGCCAATTGGAAATACGAACGCAACCTTAAGGGCGATATCACACAGCAGACAGATCCGGACGGCAACACCACCCACTACAGCTATGGCCTCAGGGTCGTCTGCTGGAAATCCGTCATTCGGACGGCAGCCGCCATCAGTTGGGCTGGAACAATCTCGGCCAGCTATTGGAAGAGCGCCTGCCTGATGGCGGTCAACGCAAGTACCGCTACGACGCACTGGGTAGGCAGATCACCCGCCAGGAAGAGTCAGGCGCGATTACCCATTACCAATGGGACACCGCCAATCGCCTCGCTCAAGTCACGCTACCAGGCGGTGCAACCCGAGCGTTCACTTATAACGCCTATGGCAATCTCACCGCCGAACGCGATGAACTGGGTCGTATCACCCGCTACGAATACGCCGACAACCTGCACCTCGTCAGCCGCCGCATCAACCCCGACGGCAGCCAACTGCGCTACCGCTACGACAACTCGCAACTCAACCTCACCGAGATCGAAAACGAGCGCGGCGAACGCTATCAACTCGATTACTACCCGAACGGCCTGATCCAGCAGGAAACTGGCTTCGACGGCCGCCGCACCGCGTACGAATACGACCTCAACGGCCAACTGCTGAAGAAAACCGAGTTCGGTGATGACGGTAGCGAACTGGTCACCGAATACCAGCGCGATGCCGCAGGCCGTTTGCTGGTCAAGACGCTGCCCGATGGCGAAGAGATTCATTACAGCTACGACGCACTCGGTCGCCTGGTAAACGTCGACGACAGCCATTGGCCGCTCGCTTATGAATACGACGTGCAAGATCGCTTGATCACCGAACATCAGGGCTGGGGCACCACGCGTTACGCTTACGACAAAGTCGGTCAGCTCAGCCACTGCCGTCTGCCCGATGGCTGCACGCTCGATTACCGTCATTTGTCCGGTGGACGGCTGAGCAGCATCGACCTCAACGGCTCTCGCCTGACTAGCCACCAATTCAGCGCTGGTCGCGAACAACAGCGCCAACAAGGCCTGCTGCTCAGCCAATACCAATACGATGAACAGGGCCGACTGCAAGCGCACAGCGTCAGCCAGCGGGAAAAACACCTGTTCCAGCGTCGCTACAACTACGACGCCAACGGCAACCTCGCCGGAATCGACGACAGCCGCAAAGGCAACCGCAGCTATCACTACGATCCACTCGACCGACTGATCAGCGTACGCGGCGCCATGCCAGAGAGCTTCGCTCACGACCCGGCAGGCAACCTCCTCGGACAAAATGACCTGCCCGTTGCGAACCTCGCAAACGTCAAAGGCAACCGCCTACTGATGCAAGGCGACCGCCATTACGATTACGACGCCTACGGCAACCTGATCCGCGAGCGTCGCGGCACCGGCCAAAAGCTCGTCACCGAGTACCGCTACGACTGCCAGCACCGCCTGATCGGCGTCAGCCTGCCGGGTGGCAGCACCGCATCCTACAAATACGACGCCTTCGGCCGCCGCATCGAGAAAACCGTCGACGGCCACACCACTGAATTTCTCTGGCAAGGCGAGCGATTGATCGCCGAAAGCGCAGAAAATCGCTATCGCAGCTACATCTACGAGCCGGGCAGCTTCCGCCCGTTGGCAATGCTCGACGGCGAAGGCCCGCTAAAAGCGGCCCCGTTCTACTACCAACTCGACCACCTCGGCACACCGCAGGAACTCACCGACTACAGCGGCGAAATCATGTGGTCGGCGAAGTACCGCGCCTACGGCAACCTCGCAGCGCTGGATGTGAGCGAAATCGATAATCCGCTGCGTTTTCAAGGGCAGTATTTCGACGCCGAGACAAGGTTACATTACAACCGCCACCGCTACTACAATCCGGGGACTGGACGGTTCTTGACGCCGGATCCGATCAAGCTTGCGGGCGGGTTGAACAGCTACCAGTACGTGCCTAACCCTACGGGGTGGGTGGATCCTTTGGGGTTGAGTAGCGAATGTCCACAGAAGAAAGCTAAATCTAGGGGCGATATCGGTAACCCTTCCGAAAAAGCCAAGGTCAACGAAGGCGAACCAGCGGCACCTTCCCCCGTCCCTCGCGGAGAAAGTACTACTCGTGTCCGGCACTACACCAACAGAAAAGGCTCTACTGGTATCGAAAGCGATGGTGTAATCCAAGCTCAGGATAACAATCGTGTTTACGTTGAACCCGCCAACAAGAAGCCGCTGAGCCAGCTTGATGCTGAAGAAAAATACCAAATTGGCAGAGGCCGCGGCCGGGACTACATTGAGACAGACGTACCTGACTCGCAGCTCGAATGGGTTAAAAACCCTAGGTATGGAACTATGGAGCTGACCATTAAAGGAAACTTAAAATTAGAGAACCCAACTTTTACTCGGAGAAAATAATGTTAGAAAAAAACAAGAAAATCATACTGACTGGCGAAGATGCTCTGGAAGCACTCGCAAATATTGAATTCATCATGATTTCTCTACATAAAATGGGAAGTTACTATAGCGACAAACCGGTTGAAGAATATCGAAAAGCTACAACCGAGTTCATTGACAATGAAAACGTAACTCAGCGACTAGCAAAAATCAGAACAATTATCAGCAAAAACTTTGACTCAACTCTTGGCGAGGATGACATGGATGACATAGAGCGTCATGTGGAGGGAATTGAATTCTGGAAGCCTTGAATGATTAGCTGTACGAAGAAATCTGCTGGGCCGCCTGATATGCGTGAAAAACACGTCACTGAAACCTTCAAGGCGACTGTCAACTTAAACTCTCCATTCAAGAATAATGAAAAACAGAAAACTTATGCTCAACGCATAATCACCAGATCAAATCTCTGCGACCACTCTCATGGATTAAATAATCAAAGGACTGTTATCTTGAAACACTTGAGCCGCACTCTCTCCTTGCTTCTAGCATTTACCTTCTCCCTAAGCGCAAGCGCGCTGTCACTACGATCCGAACAACATCCCGACGGCACAACTGTCTTGTTGCTTACAAACGAAGCCAGTCCAGAACGGGCTCACAAGCTCAACCAAGACCCGGCGGTTCGCTCTGCACTCGTTGATTTTCTTGGCTACCAAACCGGAAGTTACACCAATGACAATACGATGATCGTGCAGCAGGTTCTTGAAGCGCTCGATTCGGAAATGGCGACGTTTGTTGATGGAGTGCCTCCCGGCAGAAAAATGATCACCGCCATGGACGACGGTAACAACGGATTCGAGCGCGGCGCATTGCTGCTGGACGACAAGGGGCAACTGCTCGCCGTAGGACTGGTCAATGGCCACTGCACCGTCAAGTCTCGTGAGGAAGCATTGACTTGTAATGATGCGCCGGAAACAGTGCTGACCATTTTCCAGCCAGAAGGCGCCAAAAAGGCTGACGCTGACTCTTTGATCCCCTGGAGTAAGCAGTTGCCCCCTATGATGGCGCTGTGGGCGGAGAGTGACGATCCAGAACGCCGAGCCGCTGCGCAGAAGATTGCCCACGTTGAGTACATCGTGACTCAGCCGAAACAAGGAGCCTGGACTGCGGCTCAATTACCTTCCGATTTTCCAAAAGCGATGCTGCCGTTGCTTCCGCAGCGAGCTCACTTGATTGGCGCCGGCGCTCACGGTGTCTTTACGACACCGGGTATGGAGGGCACGTCAATTGACGGTGACTGGGACAAAATAGCCGGACGCCCTCAGCATGAATATGAGGTCATTCTCAGGACTTTTACCGAATACGCGGATGTTATCGACTTCTATCAGCAACATGCGCAGGACGCCGAAGTCAGCGGCAACGAGCGCAAAGCGCTCGTTGAAGGCCGCATCAATGGTGGTACCTATAAAATAGAAATCACCAATAGAAAAGAAGCCGGCACAGTGATCACGTTTTCCGCATGGCGGCAGGAGGTCTAATTCATCTCTGAAGACAGAGCGATTATGTGGTCGCTTAGTCTTTAGTAAAAGAGGACAGAGTTATTTCTTCAAACTAAATATAATTCGTCCCCTTTTCTTAAGGCTCAGGCTGCTCAGAGCGGATGAAAGCCGGCTAACGCAGTTAACAACAGCGTTCCCGGTGGACAAATAGGTGGAGATATTTTCTACATTGATACAAATGTTCTCCCATCCGCCTCTGGCCGAACTTGGTATGAGGCCGACGTCGGACTAAGCAGCACTATGTCACGGAGCAACCAACCTGGAACCAGGCTGCTCTATTCGAATGATGGCCTGCTAGATATCACCAGTGATCATTATGAAACTGTCAGCCCAATAGGAAAGTGGAAATAACCTAAATGATAATTGAACTTGACGGCCTATCCATTTCTTCCGAGCAAGATTTCCACAAGCGTATAGCTTCTGCATTTTCCGTGGCTGAGTACTATGGAAACAACCTAAATTCTCTTTGGGATTTGCTCAGTACGGACGTGGAGCGTCCGATTGAAATAGTATGGAAAAATTCGAAAGAATCTGAACAAAGCATGGGTGAAACGTTTAAAAAAATAATATCTATATTCGAGCGAACAAAAAATCAGGACATATCCCTGGGCTTAGATGAAAAATTTGAATACAAATTAAAGTACAAAAATTGATACTTGCCAGCGCATTTATTCAACGCTGCAGTGAGCACGATTATCGTTTGAATGATCAGAGCAAAGTATTCACGAATACAAAGATTTGAAGAGACCCAATGAGATCAAAACTCGAATACAAGCTCCAACCTATCAGAATACCAAGCGGCTGGACAATAACAATCAACAATTTGTTTGAGGTGGAGCTGACACCGGAGACTTGCAACTGGTTCTCTAGTTCGGTACTGATCGGGGGAGTCCGCCAGAGTACCGGCCATTGCTTTGACACGAGAGTCGAGCCCGAAGGGGATCCCGACGGAGAGTTTGTGATCGACATGCTAACGATCGAATACGATAGAAGAGGTAATCCGATTAAAAACTCCGAAATTTTTCTATCTGAATTCAGGACCAAAAGCAAAATCGAATTTATTGAAAAAATTGAAGAGTTCATGATGGAGGCTTGAGTCCATCGCTGCTCAAGAATGGAACAGATTTAAAACAGCTTTCCAAGATCAATCTTCATTGAAGCGTCATTAGGCGACTCAGGAAAAATCGCAGCACAACACTGCGATTTCTCACACCATAGAATCAATCGGCCGCCAACCGCACCTGCCTCTCCAACTCCACCTTCAACCCCGGCTCCAGCTTCAACTGCCGCGCCAGTTCATCCAGATAGCTCTTCTCCATAAAATTCTCCTCATCCACCAGCATCACACTGGCGATGTACATCTCCGCCGCCATTTCCGGCGTGCTCGCCGCGCGGGCGACGTCGGTGGGGTCGAGGGGTTTGTTGAGTTCGGCGTGGAGCCAGTGTTGCAGTTCCTGGTCGTTGTCGAGTTTTGTGAATTCGCCTTCGATCAGTTCGCGCTCGCGCTCGTCGATGTGGCCGTCGGCTTTGGCGGCGGCGACCAGGGCTTTGAGGATTGCCTGGCTGTGCTGCTCGACTTGAGCGGGTGGCAGGCGGTCGAGGGTTTGCGGTTCGCGTTGGGGTGCGCTGCCTTTTTGGGCGTTGTAGTTGCCGTAAGCCTTGTAAGCCAGTACGCCCAGCGCAGCGAGGCCGCCGTAGATCGCGACTTTGCCGCCGACCTTGCGGACCTTTTTATTGCCGAGCAGCAGGCCCATCGCGCCTGCGGCCAATGCGCCGCCACCCGCGCCGGAGAGCAGGCCGCCGAGGCCGCTGGAGCCAGACGAGCCACCGAGCAAGCCGCCAAGCCCGCTGGCAGCCGATTTGCTGGAAGCGCCGCCAGTCTTGTTCTGCAGCATTTCCTGCCCGGACTTGAGCAGTTGATCGAGCAATCCACGGGTGTTCATGTTCCGTCTCCAAAAAAGGGTTATCCGGATCTAAGGCCCTCAGCCTAGTTCGAAAGTGCCCGGACCCGCCCCGCGAGTGTGCTTCCAGATGTTGCTCGCGCTCCGGATTGAAGTGTGCAGTTGTCCTTGGAAAAACCGATCTACACTTCAGCCCAGCGAAAAAATATCCGCCGTCGTAATCGAGATTCGCCCGCCCCGCTTCGGCCTTCTGACTACGCTGATAACAAGCCGCCAACGGCATGCTGCACCGCGTTCACAACTGCCCCGACCATAATATGAAAAAGAGGGATCAACCATGTTCGTGCACAAGACCGCACTGCTCAGTGCAATCACCACGGCGCTGCTGGCCAGCGCCAGTTTGCAGGCCGCCGAGCCGTTGAAGGCTGTCGGCGCTGGCGAAGGTCAGCTGGATATCGTGGCGTGGCCGGGTTACATCGAACGTGGCGAGAGCGACAAGGCCTACGACTGGGTCAGCGGTTTCGAGAAGGAAACCGGCTGCAAGGTCAACGTCAAGACAGCGGCGACCTCCGATGAAATGGTCAGCCTGATGGCCAAGGGCGGGTATGACCTGGTCACTGCGTCCGGTGATGCGTCGCTGCGCTTGATCGCCGGCAAGCGTGTGCAACCGATCAATACCGCGTTGATCCCGAGCTGGAACACCCTCGACCCGCGCCTCAAGGATGCGCCGTGGTACGTGGTCAACAGCCAGACTTACGGCACACCGTACCAGTGGGGTCCGAACGTGTTGATGTACAACACCAACGTGTTCAAGACACCGCCGACCAGTTGGAACGTGTTGTTCGACGCGCAGAATTTTCCCGACGGCAAGCCGAACAAGGGTCGTGTGCAGGCGTATGACGGGCCGATCTATATTGCCGACGCAGCCTTGTATCTGAAGACCGCCAGGCCGGAACTGGGCATCGACGACCCGTATCAGCTTACCGAAGCGCAGTACAAAGCCGTGCTCGATCTATTGCGCGCGCAGCAGCCGCTGATTCACCGCTACTGGCACGACACCACGGTGCAGATGAGCGATTTCAAAAACGAAGGTGTGGTCGCATCCAGCGCCTGGCCGTATCAGGTCAACGGCCTGATCAACGAGAAACAGCCGATCGCCTCGACTATCCCCAAAGAAGGCGCCACCGGCTGGGCCGACACCACCATGCTGCACACTGAGGCCAAGCATCCGAACTGCGCGTACAAGTGGATGGACTGGTCGCTGAAGCCCAAGGTCCAGGGTGATGTGGCGGCGTGGTTTGGTTCGTTGCCGGCGGTGCCAGCAGCGTGCAAGGAAAGCGAGTTGCTCGGTGCTGAGGGCTGCAAGACCAATGGTTTTGATCAGTTCGACAAGATCGCTTTCTGGAAGACCCCGCAGGCTGAGGGCGGCAAGTTCGTGCCGTATAGCCGCTGGACGCAGGATTACATTGCGATCATGGGCGGCCGTTAAACCCTCTTCGCGAGCAGGCTCGCTCCCACATTGGATTGTATTCCTCCTGTGAGAGCGAGCCTGCTCGCGAAGCTCTTAAGATTCAGGTTTTCCAGCAGTAAGGCCGAGCAGGCGCGACAGCCCTCGCCTTTTGGGGAGCAACACACCATGCCACTTGCAGTCCAGTTCACCAACGTGTCCCGGCAGTTCGGTGAGGTGAAGGCCGTTGACCGGGTTTCCATCGATATCGAGGACGGCGAGTTCTTTTCCATGCTCGGCCCCTCGGGTTCGGGCAAAACCACTTGCCTGCGCCTGATTGCCGGTTTTGAGCAACCGAGCGCCGGATCGATCCGCATCCACGGCGCCGAAGCGGCCGGTTTGCCGCCATATCAACGTGACGTCAACACAGTGTTTCAGGACTACGCGCTGTTCCCGCACATGAACGTGCTTGATAACGTCGCCTACGGTTTGAAGGTCAAAGGCGTCGGTAAGGCTGAACGTCACAAACGTGCCGAAGAAGCCCTGGACATGGTCGCCCTCGGTGGTTACGGCGCGCGCAAACCGGTGCAGTTGTCCGGTGGTCAGCGTCAGCGCGTCGCCCTCGCCCGCGCTCTGGTCAATCGCCCGCGTGTGCTATTGCTCGATGAGCCGCTCGGCGCGCTGGATCTGAAACTGCGCGAACAGATGCAGAGCGAACTGAAAAAGCTGCAACGCCAGCTCGGCATCACTTTCATCTTCGTCACCCATGATCAGACCGAAGCGCTGTCGATGTCCGATCGCGTCGCCGTGTTCAACAACGGCCGCATCGAACAGGTCGACACGCCGCGCAATCTGTACATGAAGCCGACCACCACTTTCGTCGCTGAATTCGTCGGCACGTCGAACGTGATCCGAGGCGATCTGGCGCTGCACATCAGCGGTCATTCGCAAGCGTTTTCGATCCGTCCGGAACACGTGCGTTTCGCCGATGGCCCGCTCGCCAGTGATGAAATCGAAGTCAGCGGCCTGCTCCACGACATCCAGTATCAGGGCAGCGCCACGCGCTATGAACTGAAGCTCGAAAACGGCCAGAACCTGAGCATCAGCCACGCCAACAATCAATGGTTCGACAGCAGCGCGCAACATCAGACCGGGCAGCGACTGAGTGCGCGCTGGGCGCGGGAAGCGATGGTTGAACTGCGTGACAACGTGGCGAGCGAGGTGTGACATGAGCGCCCTCGCGATGACTTCGTCACCACCGCTGCGCAGGTTTTCCAACCTGCTCTATCGCAAGCCCAACCTGTATCTGTCGATGCTGCTGGTGCCGCCGCTGCTGTGGTTCGGCGCGATCTATCTCGGCTCGTTGCTGATGCTGTTGTGGCAGGGTTTCTACACCTTCGACGACTTCACCATGGCAGTCACGCCGGACCTGACGCTGGCCAATTTTGCCGCGCTGTTCCAGCCGTCGAACTTCGACATCATCCTGCGCACGCTGAGCATGGCGATCGTCGTCTCGATCGCCAGCGCCATCGTTGCATTCCCGATCGCCTACTACATGGCGCGCTATACCACGGGCAAGACCAAGGCGTTTTTCTACATCGCGGTGATGTTGCCGATGTGGGCCAGTTACATCGTCAAGGCTTACGCGTGGACGCTGCTGCTGGCCAAGGGCGGCGTGGCGCAATGGTTCGTTCAGCACCTGGGGCTGGAGCCGCTGTTGCAGTGGGTTCTGGGGATTCCCGGTGTCGGCGGCAGCACACTGTCGACCTCGCATCTGGGGCGGTTCATGGTGTTCGTCTATATCTGGCTGCCGTTCATGATCCTGCCGATCCAGGCCTCGCTGGAGCGCTTGCCGCCGTCGCTGTTGCAGGCGTCTGCCGACTTGGGCGCCAAGCCGCGTCAGACCTTTATGCAAGTGATCTTGCCTTTGTCGATTCCGGGGATTGCAGCGGGTTCGATCTTCACTTTTTCGCTGACCCTGGGCGACTTCATCGTGCCGCAACTGATCGGCCCGCCGGGCTACTTCATTGGCAGCATGGTGTACGCGCAGCAAGGAGCAATCGGCAATATGCCAATGGCGGCGGCGTTTACGCTGGTGCCGATCGTGCTGATTGCGGTTTACCTGGCCATCGTCAAACGTCTGGGGGCTTTCGATGCGCTCTGACTCTTCATCCCAAGGGCGTGCTTCTATAGGTTTGCGCATCGCAGCCTGGGGCGGGCTGGTGTTTCTGCACTTCCCGATCCTGATCATCTTCCTCTACGCCTTCAACACCGAAGACGCGGCCTTCAGTTTTCCGCCGAAGGGCTTCACGCTGCACTGGTTCAGCGTGGCGTTTTCCCGGCCGGACGTGCTGGAGGCGATCAAGCTGTCATTGCAGATCGCAGCCATCGCCACGTTGATCGCCATGGTGCTCGGCACACTCGCGTCGGCCGCGTTATACCGGCGCGATTTCTTCGGCAAGCAAGGCATATCGTTGATGCTGATTTTGCCGATCGCGTTGCCGGGGATCATCACCGGGATCGCCTTGCTGGCGACGTTCAAGTCGCTGGGCATCGAGCCGGGGATGTTCACCATCATCGTCGGCCACGCGACCTTCTGCGTGGTGATCGTCTACAACAACGTTATCGCCCGCCTGCGCCGCACTTCACACAGTCTGATCGAAGCGTCGATGGATCTCGGCGCCGACGGCTGGCAGACCTTCCGCTACATCATCCTGCCGAACCTCGGCTCGGCGTTGCTCGCGGGTGGCATGCTGGCGTTTGCGTTGTCGTTCGACGAAATCATCGTCACCACATTCACCGCCGGGCATGAACGCACGTTGCCGCTGTGGCTGCTTAATCAGCTCAGTCGCCCACGGGATGTGCCGGTGACCAACGTTGTCGCAATGCTGGTAATGATCGTGACAATGGTGCCGATTCTCGGCGCGTATTACCTGACGCGCGGGGGCGAGAGTGTGGCTGGGAGTGGCGGGAAATAACCAAATGACTGAAGAAACCAGATCCCCGTAGGAGCTGCCGAAGGCTGCGATCTTTTGATCTTGATCTTCAAAGCAACATCAAAAGATCGCAGCCTTCGGCGGCTCCTACAGGTGGATTCGGTTTCGACAGAAAAACAAAAGTGTTAGCGAGGGCTAATGAAATGCAAACCAGACTCTTGATCAACGGCCAACTGATCGACGGCGAAGGCCCGGCGCAACCGGTGCTCAATCCTGCGCGGGGCGAAATACTGGTGGAGATCAACGAAGCCAGCGAAGCCCAGGTCGATGCCGCCGTGCGTGCCGCCGACAAGGCCTTCGCCGAGTGGTCACAAACCGCGCCGAAAGACCGCTCGCTGCTGCTGCTCAAACTCGCCGATGCCATCGAAGCCCACGGCGAGGAACTGGCGAAGCTGGAATCCGACAACTGCGGCAAACCTTACAGCGCCGCGCTCAACGACGAGATTCCGGCGATTGCCGACGTGTTCCGCTTCTTCGCCGGCGCCAGTCGTTGCATGGGCGGTTCGGCCGCTGGCGAATACTTGCCCGGCCACACCTCGATGATCCGTCGCGATCCGGTCGGCGTGATCGCCTCGATCGCACCGTGGAACTACCCGCTGATGATGGTCGCCTGGAAAATCGCTCCGGCGTTGGCTGCCGGTAATACCGTGGTGCTCAAACCGTCGGAACAAACTCCGCTGACCGCGTTGCGCCTGGCCGAACTGGCGTCGGAAATCTTCCCGGCCGGCGTGCTCAATCTGGTATTCGGGCGCGGTCCTACGGTGGGCAGTCCACTGGTGAACCATCCGAAAGTGCGCATGGTTTCCCTGACCGGTTCGATCGCCACGGGCGCCAACATCATTTCCAGCACCGCCGATAGCGTCAAACGCATGCACATGGAACTCGGCGGCAAGGCGCCGGTGATCATCTTTGACGATGCCGATATCGACGCGGCAGTGGAAGGTATACGTACGTTCGGCTTCTACAACGCCGGGCAGGATTGCACCGCTGCGTGCCGGATCTACGCGCAGCAAGGCATCTACGACGCGTTCGTCGAAAAGCTCGGCGCGGCGGTCAGCAGTATCAAGTACGGCTTGCAGGACGATCCGTCGACCGAACTCGGCCCATTGATCACCGCGCAACATCGCGACCGTGTTGCCGGGTTCGTCGAACGCGCCGTGGCACAACCGCACATTCGCCTGATCACCGGCGGCAAATCGGTCGACGGCGATGGTTTCTTCTTCGAACCAACCGTATTGGCCGACGCGCAGCAGGATGACGAAATCGTCCGCCGTGAAGTATTCGGGCCGGTGGTTTCAGTGACGAAATTTACCGATGAAGCACAGGCGCTGGAGTGGGCCAACGATTCGGACTACGGTCTGGCGTCATCCGTGTGGACCTGCGATGTGGGACGCGCGCATCGTCTGTCGGCGCGCTTGCAGTACGGCTGCACATGGGTGAATACGCACTTCATGCTCGTCAGCGAAATGCCCCATGGCGGCCAGAAACTGTCCGGCTACGGCAAGGACATGTCCATGTTCGGGCTGGAGGACTACACCACGGTTCGGCATGTGATGTTCAAGCACTAGGATCCAGAACCTTCGCGAGCAGGCTCGCCCCCACATTTGATCTCTATTTCCTGTGGGAGCGAGCCTGCTCGCGAAAGTGTCACCTCGGCTCCAGAACGGAAACCGGCTCAATGCACCACTTTCCTGGGCCCGCATGAACAAGTTCAGGGGCCATCACCCCCCGGAAAGCATCATCAAAACAAAAGCTCTGCCTGATCGTGTTTCAGCAAGGATATACGATCGAACAGCCTGATTTTTTCATTGGCTTTTTGCCTGGCGTGATCGGACATGACTGCAATCAACTCCTCGAGCTGGCTGACATCTCCAACCACTTTGAATTGCTTTTCCTTGTTGACGAATACAAGCGACTTCTTTTTTCTGGATAACAGTTCGATCACATTGCTGAGCGTACCGGTACTCTTTGCATCCCAGATCATCAAGCCATAGTCAGCCGCTTCGGCCATGACCACGTCTTTTTCGGTGAAAAAGGCTCTTGATCCTTTGGTATGTTTTGAGGCCACGGGCCTGGCGGGCCACTGCCCAAGGTTATTCCTGGGCACCGAGCCGCTGCAGAACACCGTTGTTCTGGAAGCTTCGAGACTCAGCAGGTACTCCTGAATGGAGCTATCAGCGCCACCCGCATCACCCACCACCACCTCAAAATCAGACGCAACGATATTATTGATGCGCTCTTTAACCTTTGGATCAAGGTTCTTGATGTTGATAGAGCCAGCAATAAATACAGTGGTCATTGAGTTCATTTCCAGGTAAGTGCCGCTACGTAAATCTTTCCGACCTTTGGATATTTACGTAAAACGGCGCAGGCCGCGTCCATCGACGCGCCGCTATCAAACAAATCATCTACCACCAAAACATTCCAGCGCCCGTCAGTAGTGATTTCGTCATTGACGCTAAAACTGTTTCCAATCGCTGCAACCTTGTCTGCTTTGGAATGCAGATCCTTCAACGATTTCCCCGTAGCCGCCTTTCGGAGCAAATCCGAGAAAACCGGTCGCCCGATGATTCGTCCCAACGCCAATGCGACCTCGGTTACCGGTTGGCGCTGACGAATATTCGAAGCTGGCATAGGCACTACGAAACCTACCTGATCCAGTTTTGGGAACACGTTTGTCGCTACCGCTTGAGCAAGTGGGCCGACCTGGTTCCAATCCTTCTGGTACTTGAGCCGGTAGGTCGCCTCACCGATCTCGGTACGCTGATTATCGAAACATGCGTGTCCGCGATCATCGTTGCCGAGAAAGGTACTACTTACCATGTGTTTGTCCAGCACCCAGCCCTGATCCCAAGGGCCATTGATCTGCTTGAGAGACACCTTCATTGAATTCTCCGTTATTCGTAACAATCTCTTTAGCCCTGAAACCAAGGGCCGGGCATCTGCAGCGACGCGTAAGATCAAACAAATAACGGAAAAAACACCGGCTAGGGGTGGTCACGCTGATGCCTGCACAAAAACAGGCATTTCCTACAGATACGACCTTCCTGAAAAACTCTCATCTCCTACAACATCATCCAGTTGCTGCTAAAAAACTGTGGCAAGGGAGCAAACTCCCTCGCCACAGGTAAGGTTGATTTATCTGTCCACCGTGTAAGCCAAATCGCTTTCAGGGTGCCTGCTTCAGTGTTAAAACCGCGAAACACTCCGCATCGCATCCACCAGATAGCGCATGGCGATCCGGTCGCTTTCCGATAGCTCTCGATAACGTTCCACCAGCTTCAATTCCTCGGAATTGAGACGGCGTCTTCTGCGCCCGCCGCCCAAGCAAGGGAAGATGCCCAACATTTCGGTGATGCCCTGTATTTTCGCCATGGACGATGTCCTTCTCTATTGAGTCAAGAAACTGCTGAACCTCACATCGCCCTGCCTCTTCGAGCAGCGTCGTGTGCCCCGCCGGCACGAAGGCTTGTATCCGGTCTTGCTCATAGAATAGGAATTAAATCGGCGTTGAAAAGTGGTTTTTAGAGTAATTAATCGAAAAAAGCAGATATGCCCTCTAAATCAGATAGCCCTGTCAGAAAAATTACAGACATGTCTTGTTTCATTGCCAGATGGCGCAACGCAAACAAGCCTTTTTGCCCGACAATCGAACCGATTAAGCTAGCGGGCATCTGTTTATAGTCCGTTGCGTTTGGCCGAAGGCATGACCGAACCGTAATTTCCGATCCGATACGTGCCAGGAACGGCGCGGGATTGCACACGACAGGTTGTATTTATGCACCGCAGGAATTTGCTCAAAGCGTCCATGGCCATTGCGGCCTATACCGGTCTTTCCGCGTCGGGCCTGTTGGCCACTCGCGCTTGGGCGGCCAATGGCGGCGCCGCCGATGGCGAGGCCCAGGCCTTCGATTTCGAAGCGTTGAAGCGTCAGGCCAAGCAGCTCGCCGGCAATGCCTATCAGGATACGAAACAGGTGTTGCCGCCAACCCTGGCGACCATGACTCCGCAGAATTTCAACGCGATCCGCTACGACGGCGAGCATTCCCTGTGGAAGGAAAACAAAGGTCAGCTGGACGTGCAGTTCTTCCACGTCGGCATGGGTTTCCGTCAGCCGGTGCGCATGTACAGCGTTGATCCGAAAACACGCATGGCGCGCGAAGTGCACTTCCGCCCGGCGCTATTCAACTACGAGAACACTTCGGTCGACACCCAGCAGCTCAAGGGCGACCTGGGTTTTGCCGGCTTCAAGTTGTTCAAGGCGCCGGAGCTGGATCGCCATGACGTAGTGTCGTTTCTCGGCGCCAGCTATTTCCGCGCCGTCGATGCCACTGGCCAATATGGCCTCTCCGCACGCGGCCTGGCCATTGATACCTACGCGAAGAAGCGCGAAGAGTTTCCCGACTTCACCAAGTTCTGGTTCGAGACGCCTGACAAGAACGCAACGCGTTTTGTGGTCTACGCCCTGCTCGACTCGCCGAGCGCCACTGGCGCCTATCGCTTCGACATCGATTGCCAGGCCGAGCGCGTGGTCATGGAAATCGACGCGCACATCAACGCACGCACCACTATCGAACAGTTGGGCGTGGCGCCGATGACCAGCATGTTCAGCTGCGGCACCCACGAACGGCGCATGTGCGACACCATTCACCCGCAAATCCACGACTCCGATCGCCTGGCAATGTGGCGTGGCAATGGCGAGTGGATCTGCCGTCCGTTGAACAACCCGGCTACGCTGCAATTCAACGCATTTGCCGACAAGGACCCGAAGGGTTTCGGCCTGGTGCAGACCGACCACGAATTCGCCAACTATCAGGACACTGTCGACTGGTACAGCAAGCGCCCGAGCCTGTGGGTAGAACCGACAACCGCGTGGGGCGAAGGCTCTATCGATCTGCTGGAAATTCCTACGACCGGCGAGACGCTGGATAACATCGTCGCCTTCTGGACGCCGAAGAAACCCGTGGCTGCCGGGGATTCGCTGAATTACGGTTACAAGCTGTACTGGAGCGCCCTGCCACCGGTCAGTACGCCACTGGCACGGGTGCACGCAACGCGTTCGGGCATGGGTGGCTTCACCGAGGGCTGGGCGCCGGGTGAGCACTACCCACCAGTCTGGGCGCGCCGGTTTGCCGTGGACTTCACCGGTGGCGGCCTCGAGCGCCTGCCACAGGGCACCGGGATCGAGCCAGTGATTACCTGTTCCAACGGCAAGGTGCAGGACTTCAGCGTGCTGGTGCTGGATGACATCAAGGGTTACCGGATTCTGTTCGATTGGTATCCGACCAATGACAGTGTCGAGCCAGTGGAACTGCGCCTGTTCATTCGCACCAATGACCGCACGTTGAGCGAGACCTGGCTGTACCAGTATTTCCCGCCGGCGCCGGACAAGCGTAAATACCCTTGAGGTTCTAAGGCGGCTGTTCTGGCGTCATTCGCGAGCAGGCTCGCTCCCACAGGGGTCCGCATTCCTATTGTGGGAGCGAGCCTGCTCGCGAAGAGGCCCGCCTGGACAACGCAAACTTCTGCGAATAGAAAAGCCCCGACCATCACCGGCTCGGGGCTTTTGTTCTTCAGCCTTCAATTAATCACGCAAATCCGACTCATGAATCGGCTGATCCCGATGGGTCGCGCGCTGATACTGCGCCGGCCACACCGCCTTGCGCCCGCCCAGATCATCGTCGGCATGCAGCGGCCAGTACGGATCACGCAGCAGCTCTCGGGCGAGGAAGATGATATCGGCCTGACAGGTGCGCAGGATGTGCTCGGCCTGTGCAGGCTCGGTAATCATGCCGACAGTGCCCGTCGCGATGCCTGACTCTTTGCGTACCCGCTCGGCAAAGCGCGTCTGATATCCGGGTCCGACCGGAATTTCCGCGTTTGCAGCTGTCCCTCCTGAAGAAACGTCAATGAGATCGGCGCCCAGCGTGTGAAGGCGACGCGCCAGTTCCACGGTTTCGTCCGGATTCCAGCCGTCTTCGACCCAATCGGTCGCCGAGACGCGGACAAACACCGGCAATTCCTCCGGCCAAACCGCCCTCACCGCTTCGGTGACTTGCAGCACCAGGCGGATGCGATTCTCGAATGAACCACCGTACTGATCGCGACGCTGGTTGCTCAGCGGCGAAAGAAACTGATGCAGCAGATACCCATGCGCGGCATGCACCTCGACCACGCTGAACCCCGCCGTCAGCGCGCGCTTGGCCGCGTCGACAAAGGCCTGGATCACTTCGGCGATCTGCCCCTCATCCAGCTGCTTCGGTTGCGTGTGCTGCGGATCGAAAGCAATCGGCGATGGCCCGACCGGGATCCAGCCGCCATCCTCGGGTTTGACGCTGCCATGCTTGCCGATCCACGGCCGGTGAGTGCTGGCCTTGCGCCCGGCGTGGGCCAGTTGAATACCAGCGACCGCACCCTGGGCGGTGATGAAGCGAGTGATGCGTTGCAGCGGTGCGATCTGTTCGTCGTTCCACAGGCCAAGGTCTTCGGCGGTGATGCGCCCGTCGGCGGTCACCGCCGTGGCTTCGGTGAAGACCAGACCGGCACCGCCCACCGCGCGGCTGCCCAGGTGCACCAGGTGCCAGTCGTTGGCCAGGCCATCGACGCTGGAGTACTGGCACATCGGCGACACGGCGATGCGGTTGGGCAGGGTCAGTTGGCGCAGGGTAAAGGGTTCAAGCAGCAGACTCATGGGGCACCTCTCGAATCAGTGGGCAGGCTCCAGGGTTCTGTTTGAAAAGTCGACGAGTGACAGAAAAAGGGTGCAGCACCCGCCCCCGCGGGCAAAAATTCGACAAGACGTCACAAGGCCAATCAAGCAGTGCTTAGAGCCTAGTCGACAACCGGAGATGACGGAGGGTTCAGAGTAATTCAATGTATGAGAGGACGCTTTCGCGAGCAGGCTCGCTCCCACAAGACTGCACCGTACCTGTGGGAGCGAGCCTGCTCGCGAATGGCTTAACGCGGTTCGATATGAGCAATCATCAGTTGCACCGTCTCGTTGCCACGAAACTCGTTGACGTCGAGCTTGTAAGCCAGTTCAACCCATTGAATCGTCGGGTTCGGCCATACATCGCGATCAATACCAAACGCGATGCCATCGAGCTTCACCGAGCCACATTCGCTTTTCAGCACCACTTTCAAATGTCGTTCGCCAACCACACGCTGCTCGACCAACTGAAATACGCCATGAAACAGCGGCTCCGGAAAGTGTTGCCCCCACGGCCCGGCATGGCGCAAGGCACGGGCCAGTTCGAGGTGGAATTCTTCGACGGCCAGCGTGCCATCCGACAGCATGCGCCCGGTGAGGTCTTCCTCGCGAAGTTGCCTGCGCACCTCAGCGTCGAATGCCTCGGCGAACAGCGGAAAATTCTCCTGCGGCAAGGTCAGACCGGCGGCCATTGCGTGGCCACCGTACTTGGCGATCAAGTTGGGATGTTGCGCCGCGACCACGCTCAGCGCATCGCGAATATGGAAGCCTTGAACCGAGCGACCGGAGCCCTTGAGCAGACCATCACCGGCATCGGCGAAAGCAATGGTCGGGCGGAAATAGCGCTCTTTCATCCGCGAGGCGAGGATGCCGATCACGCCCTGATGCCACTCCGGATCGAACAGGCACAGACCGAACGGCATCGACTCGACCGGCAGATCCTTGAGCTGCGCCAGCGCTTCACGCTGCATGCCCTGCTCGATGGATTTGCGATCCTGGTTCATGCCGTCCAGTTGCGCAGCCATTTCCCGCGCCAGATTGGCGTCGGCGGTGAGCAGGCATTCGATGCCCAGGCTCATGTCGTCCAGACGCCCGGCGGCGTTCAGGCGAGGGCCGACAATAAAACCCAGGTCGGTGGAAGTGATCCGCCCAGCCTCTCGCTTGGCAACTTCGAGAATCGCCTTGATCCCCGGCCGCGCCCGGCCGGAACGAATCCGCTCCAGCCCTTGATGCACAAGGATGCGGTTGTTGGCATCCAGCGGCACCACGTCGGCGACGCTGCCCAGCGCCACCAGATCGAGCAGTTCGCCGATGTTCGGTTGCGGTTTGCTCTCGTACCAGCCGAGGCTGCGCAGGCGTGCGCGCAATGCCATCAGGACATAAAAAATCACCCCGACACCGGCCAGCGCCTTGCTTGGAAATTCGCAGCCCGGCTGGTTCGGATTGACCAGCGCATCGGCCTGCGGCAGTTCATCGCCGGGCAAGTGGTGGTCGGTGATCAACACTTTCAGTCCGGCACGCTTGGCCGCCGCGACGCCTTCGACACTGGAAATACCATTGTCGACGGTGATCAATAGTTGCGGTTCGCGGGTCAGCGCGACTTCGACGATTTCCGGCGTCAGGCCATAGCCGTATTCGAAACGGTTCGGCACCAGATAATCGACATGCGCCGCGCCCAGCAGGCGCAGGCCGAGCACACCGACCGTGCTGGCGGTGGCGCCGTCCGCATCGAAGTCGCCAACAATGAGAATGCGCTGACGCTGCTCCAGAGCCGTCACCAGCAGATCGACCGCCGCTTCAATGCCTTTGAGCTGCTGAAACGGGATCAGGCGCGCCAGACTTTTGTCCAGTTCCGCTTCAGATTGCACGCCCCGCGCCGCATACAGGCGGGTCAGCAGTGGCGGCAGATCACCGAGGAAAGGCAGCGTGGCAGGCAGTTGACGAGGTTCGATACGCATGGGGCGACGGAGGCTTCTCTTTGATTCGTGGTAAATATCAGCGGTGATGCGACCTCAGCCGCGCTCACCTTGCAGCCATTGCAACTGGACTTCGTGCTGACCGCGATCATCGGTGACGAAGATCGTGCCTTCGCTGATCATCACGTCCCACTTGATGACGCGCGGCATGTCCTTGGCCAGGGTTTCCAGCACTTCCTGCGGAACGGCTGCGATGTTGACGTTTTTCAGGTTCTTGATCGCCGGGATCACCTTGGTTTCCCAGACTCGCAGGCTGCCGTAGGCCAGCAGGCTGGTGCGTTCGGTGCGACGCGAGCACCAGGTCAGGCGATCGGCATCCGGCTGGCCGACTTCGATCCAGTGCAGGACACGGTCGTCCAGGCTCTTTTCCCACAAGGCCGGTTCATCCACGTCTGACAGACCACGGCCGAACGACAGCTGCTCGTTGTACCAGAGCGCGTAGGCCAGCAGCCGCACGGTCATGCGCTCTTCGGTCTCCGAAGGATGACGGGCAATGGTCTGCTTGACGCTCTCGTACACGCTGCGGTCGAGGTCGGTGAGGTTCAGTTCGAATTTGTAGGTAGTGGACGGCTGGGCCATGAACGGGCTTCTTGATACGAGGAAAGTCGGCAAGTCTAACCGATGCCACCGGCAATCATCGAATTGATGGCGATCAAGCTGCGGCGTCTGACAGCCGGCTATGTTAAAACCCTGTATCCGCTCAGCCTTGTCCCACAGGATTTCGCATGCCGTTCACCAGCAAACCGCTCTCGGGTCTGAAAGTCATTGAATTGGGTACGCTGATCGCCGGGCCGTTCGCCTCGCGCATTTGTGGCGAGTTTGGCGCTGAAGTGATCAAGATCGAGTCGCCGGACGGCGGCGATCCCCTGCGCAAGTGGCGCAAGTTGTACGAAGGCACCTCGTTGTGGTGGTTCGTCCAGGCGCGCAACAAGAAGTCGCTGACCCTCAATCTGAAACACCCCGACGGTTTGGCGATCCTGAAACAATTGCTCGGTGAAGCCGACATCCTCATTGAAAACTTCCGCCCCGGAGTGCTGGAAAAACTCGGTCTGAGCTGGGAAACGTTGCATGCACTGAATCCGAAACTGGTGATGGTGCGCCTGTCCGGTTTCGGTCAGACCGGGCCGATGAAAGACCAGCCAGGTTTCGGTGCGGTCGGCGAATCCATGGGCGGTCTGCGGTACATCACCGGCTTCGAAGACCGGCCGCCGGTGCGTACCGGGATTTCCATCGGTGATTCGATTGCCGCGCTGTGGGGCGTGATCGGTGCGTTGATGGCGCTGCGTCATCGCGAGGTCAATAGCGGACTCGGCCAAATGGTCGACGTCGCCCTGTATGAAGCGATTTTCGCGATGATGGAAAGCATGGTGCCGGAGTTCGACGTGTTCGGTTTCATTCGTGAGCGCAGCGGCAACATCATGCCGGGCATCACGCCCTCTTCGATCCACACCAGCGCCGACGGCAAGCATGTGCAGATCGGCGCCAATGGTGATGCGATCTTCAAACGCTTCATGCTCGTGATTGGCCGCGAAGATCTTGCCAACGACCCACTGCTGGCCAGTAACGACGGGCGCGACAGTCGCCGGGACGAGTTGTATGGCGTGATTGATCGCTGGGTCAATTCGTTGCCGCTGCAAACTGTGCTCGACCTGCTCAATCAGGCCGAAGTACCGGTGAGCCGGATCTTCAGCGCCGAGGACATGTTCAACGATCCGCAGTATCTGGCGCGGGAGATGTTCCTTCACGCCAAGCTGCCGGATGGCAAGGACTTCAAGATGCCCGGCATCGTCCCGAAACTTTCCGAAACTCCAGGTTCGTCCGAGTGGGTCGGACCGCAGCTTGGCGAACACAATGCGCTGGTGCTTGGCGGTCTGGGTTACGACGTGGAGCAAATCGCTCGGCTGCGTAAAGACGGAGCCATTTAAGCTGAAGCGTCAGCAGACATCGGGCAGCAACCGCGCCCCTCTACTTTGGACGTTGTTCGGTCTGATGGTGCTTGGCCTGCCGTTGATAGCCCATGCGAAACCGACGCTGATCTGGCTGCTGCGCGACTTGCCGCCCATGACGATTCTTGAAGGACCGAAGAAAGGCCAGGGTGTCATCGATCAACTGATGCCGCAGTTGATCGCCGGCATGCCGCAGTACGAGCACACGCTGATGCGCGTCAACCGCGCTCGCGGCTGGCAGATGCTCGAGGAAAACCCGCTGGCTTGCGACCCCGCGCTGCTCTGGAGCAAGGCGCGCGCACAGTCGGTGACCTATTCGATCCCGGCGATTCGCGCCGTGAGCAATGGGCTGGTGGTGCGCCAGCAGGATCGCGGCGTGCTCGACCCTTATCTGGTCGCGGGCGAAGTTGATCTGGCGGCGCTGCTGGGGGATGGCGCAAAGCAGCTCGGCGTAGTTGCCGAGCGCAGTTATGGCGAGTTCATCGATAACATCCTGCAACAGGCACCCAAAGGCTCACTCACGCCGCACTACGGCAACGATGCGCTGAGCAATCTGTTGTCGATGCAGCGTCTGGGACGGCTGCAAGTGGTGCTCGGCTATTGGCCGGAAATCCGCTATCAGGCCCGGCACGCACAGATTGACGAAGAAGAACTGCAGTTTTATCCGATCCGGGGCAGCGAGAAATATCTCTCGGGCTACATTGCCTGCTCCGGCACCGAACAAGGGCGCCAAGCCATCGGCGAGATCAATCAGCTGCTGCGCAGCCTGCCGCGCGAACATTTCAATGAGCTTTATGCGCAATGGCTTGATCCAGCAAGAAGAGCGGGCTATCTGGCCGATGCCCGGGCATTCTTCGAGCTGCAAGCCGCGCATTGAGCAAATCCCGGGCAAAAAGAAACCCCGAGAAGTGGGGAGACGACTCGGGGTTAAACGTGGTCTGCTTCGAGACCCGTAGCAGCAAGCGACAAGCACCGGAGCACAATGCTTGATCCTGCTGTTATGGGGTCTGACTGACAGGGATGCAGGAAGGTTCCCACAAAAAATATTTCATCTTTACAGGGCCGGACGCTTGTCCAGAGCCGCATTGCGCAACGCCGCGATGACGCAGGGTTTCAGCCGCCCTTCGGCGATCATGACGTCACGGTGCAGGCCGTCCACCACGTCTGTCAGCAAGCGCTTGTCGCTCAACTGGGCCTGACTGAATTCGCGTTCCACCACAATTGCGCCGCTGCTGTTCTTCAGCGTCACCAGACATTCACCATGGCTGCCACGAGGGGTCAGCGTCACCTGATACGGGCTCAGAGCCTCACCGAGCAATAGACTGATACTTTCCATCTCGATCTCCACTCAATAGTCCGAAAACACAGTGCCTGGGGCGTGTTCACAATAAATGACCACCGGCCCGAGAAGAAAGTTCTGCCTGTCGCGTCCTGATCTCGCGGGACCGCGTCTGACAGAGCATGCACGGCGAAGATGACAGAAAGATAACCGCGAGTTTCAGGCCTCGATGAGTTCCTGTGCAGTCAGCAGATAACTGTCCAGCAGACCTCTCATCAACACCGCCGAGACCGGCGTTTGCAGCCGCCCCAGCAGGCGCAGGCGCTGTTGGCGAAGCACTGGTTCGAGGTCACTCAACAGGCTCTGTGCGACCGCGCCCAGCAGAATCAGTGCACGCGCCTCATGGTGCGCCGCCAGGTGATGAATCAGAGCGAGGCCATCACCGCCCTTGAGTTGCGGATCGCAGATGGCGATATCGACTGCGCCGCGATGCCCCAGTGAACTCAGGGCCGACGCAAGCGAAGGCGCGGTCAATACATCGTAGATGCCGATGGCATTGAGCATTTGATGCAATGCCATCAGCTGGAACGGGTTGGGTTCAAGAATCAGGACTTTAAGCGAGCGCATGGGCGACCTCTGAAGCGATCATCGCGGACTCTCACCGCAGTTGTCGTTCACTCTAGGGCAGGCGTCTTAAGCCTCCCATCAGAAAAGGAGCCGCGTCTTGCAGGACATTTCCTTACTTTATTGCAGACATCGGCAACCGCTCTCGGTCCGGCGCTGGGTGATGTCGGTCCAGCCGCCCAACAAGCCGCGCAATTTGCCGTCGCCGCTGTAAAACGGCACCGTCCACTGATAGACCTCACGCGGCCCGCCATTGAACAGCAACTGCCGCTTGCTGAAGCGCGATTTGCGGGTCTGCAACTGCGCGATGAACTCCTCGTGCAGCATGCGCGCGGTGGCTTCGGGAAACGCATCGACCTCGATCAGCAAGCGTCCGTGCATCTGGTCCAGGCGCACCGACAGCGCCTCTTCGTAACTGCGGTTGCAGATGATCAGGCGCCCCTGCAGATCACGAACAAACACCGGATCGGGCATGGAATCAATCAGGGCGTGCTGAAAGGCCAGTTGGTCCCCCAGTTCCTTTTCCGCTGCGCAGCGCAACTTGATCACGGCCGCCAGCCGCCTGTTCCAGACCAATGACAATATTCCGAAAACACCGATCACGCCCATCGCCCAGCATCCCCACTCGACCAACTGCTGCCAGATCGACGGCACCGGCGTCGGCGAAATGCCTTCGAGCCATTTGAGACGGATCGCCCGCAACTCCGCCGCAGGGAAAGCTTCCAGCGCCTTGTTGAGAATACTCAGCAGCTGCGGCATGCCTTTTCGTACAGCCAGATGATCGGCTTCCCACTTGCCCTCCACCAGGCCTCCAACCTTGAGCATCCCCAACGGGTAAAGCTGCGCGCCGATTTCGTTTTCGATCGTGGCGTAGGCCTCACCGCTCTCGACCAGTGCTCGCGCTTCGGCATAGGTCTTCACCGAGCGTATTTCAATCGCGGGGTAGTCACGCCGGATCAGATCCTCCAGCGCATGCCGGGCCGGCAGTACCACCACGCGATTCGCCAGTTGTTCAAAGGATTCCACGATCGGCGCGTTGGCATGCCCGACGAAGACCCACCCCGCTCCCCCGAAGGCGTGGCTGAAATCCAGGAACATCTTGCGCTCGTCGCTCACGGCCAGGGTCGTACTGATGTCCGCGACCCCGGTTTGCAGACGTTCGAGCATATGATCGGTAGAAAACGATTCCTGATGCTCGAATTGCAGGCCCGTCATTGCACTGACGCGTTTGAGCACATCGTTGTTCAGACCGCTCCACTGCCCGTGTTCGTCCTGAAACAGGTACAGCGGATACTGAACCGAGGCGACTGTGACCTTGGGATTGTCACGGATCCATTGTCGCTCGTGCGCATCCAGTTCGACAGGTGGCACATTGACTGACGCATGCGCCTGATCGAGTGCCATTTGCGCTGCCAAGGCACTGTTGCATCCCAGCATCGCCCACAAAACCAACCAGCCCAGTGCCGGTTTCAAACCTCTGTAAAACAGCATTGCCATTTCCTTCGTGATCGACTCACCCGTCCTTCATGGGTGAAAACCCGAGCAGTGTGGCAGCAGAAACAAAAAAGCCCGTCAGGAGACGGGCTTCAAAATGTGACAGCTTTTGCGCGCTTAAAGGGGCTTGCCGCGGTTGCCATGCTGGCTGACAAAGGCTTGCACGGCTTTGAGATCGTTTGGCAGAACAGTGCAGCGCTCGTTTCGCTCAAACAAATCAGAAAGATGTGCAGGTAGCTCGAGCGCTTTTCCTACACCCGCTTTCTCCACTGCCTCAGGAAACTTGACCGGATGGGCAGTGCCGAGAATCACCATTGGAATGTCCAGACTGCGACGGCATTCGCGCGCGGCCTTGACGCCAATGGCGGTGTGCGGATCCAGCACTTCGCCGGTCTGCTCGTAGACTTCAGCGATGGTTTCGCAGGTTTGTGCGTCATCCACGGCCAGCGAGTCGAACAGTTTGCGCGCTTCGGTCCAGCGCTCTTGTTCAACGCTGAAGCTGCCGTCCTTTTTGAACGAGTCCATCAGGCCGGCGATCGCCGCACCGTTACGCCCGTGCAGGTCGAACAGCAGACGCTCGAAGTTCGACGACACCATGATGTCCATCGACGGCGACAGCGTTGCGTGCAGGGTTTCCTTGACGTACTGGTTGCCGCTCATGAAGCGGTGCAGGATGTCGTTGCGGTTGGTCGCTACGATCAACTGGTTGATCGGCAGGCCCATGTTGCGCGCCAGGTAGCCGGCGAAGATGTCGCCGAAGTTGCCGGTCGGTACCGAGAACGACACCGAACGCGCCGGGCCGCCCAACTGCAGGGCCGCGTGGAAGTAGTAGACGATCTGGGCCATGATCCGCGCCCAGTTGATCGAGTTCACCGCCACCAGACGCGTGCCTTTGAGGAAGCTCTGGTCGGCGAAGCTGTTCTTGACCATTTCCTGGCAGTCATCGAAGTTGCCTTCGATGGCGATGTTGTGGATGTTCTCGCCGAAGATCGTCGTCATCTGCCGACGCTGCACTTCGGATACACGCTGGTGCGGGTGCAGGATGAAGATGTCGACGTTTTCGCAGTGCTTGCAGCCTTCGATGGCCGCCGAACCGGTATCACCGGAGGTGGCACCGACGATCACCACGCGCTCGCCGCGCTTTTCCAGCACGTAATCGAGCAGACGACCGAGCAGTTGCAGGGCGAAGTCCTTGAACGCCAGGGTCGGGCCGTGGAACAGCTCGAGCACCCATTCATTACCGTTCAACTGACGCAGTGGCGCCACGGCGCTGTGGGCGAACACACCGTAGGTTTCTTCGAGAATCTTCTTGAAGTCGGCGTCGGGAATGCTGCCGGTGACGAACGGACGCATCACCCGGAAGGCCAGCTCGTGATACGGCAGGCCGGCCCAGGAAGCGATTTCTTCCTGAGTGAAACGGGGCAGGTTTTCCGGGACGTACAGACCGCCATCGGTCGCCAGACCGGCCAGCAGGACCTCTTCGAAATTCAGGGCCGGGGCCTGGCCGCGAGTACTGATATATCGCATTTTTTTCAAACCTTCGGTTTGAGCTGCAAGCTGCAAGCTGCAAGTCGCAAGTAAAAGCCAGACTGCTTCTCTCTTGCCGCTTGCAGCTCGAAGCTTGCCGCTGCTTTTAGTTCAAATGTTCGACACGGATCCGTACAACCGGGCCGTCGACGCCAGCCAGAGCTTCCAGCGCGGTGATCGCATCATTGATGCGTTGCTCGACCACGCGGTGGGTCAGCAGGATCATCGGCACCAGACCGTCATGCTCTTCGACTTCCTTCTGCATGATCGATTCGATATTGATGCCGCGCTCCGACAGGATGCTCGCCACCTGGGCCAGTACGCCCGGATGATCCTTGGCGTGAATGCGCAGGTAATAAGCGCTTTCGCAGGCTTCGATCGGCAGGATCGGATGCGCCGACAGCGAGTCCGGCTGGAAGGCGAGGTGCGGCACACGGTTTTCCGGGTCGGAAGTCATGGCGCGAACCACGTCGACCAGGTCGGCGATCACCGAAGAAGCGGTCGGCTCCATGCCAGCGCCGGCACCGTAGAACAGCGTCGAACCGGCGGCGTCGCCGTTGACCATCACTGCGTTCATCACGCCGTTGACATTGGCGATCAGGCGATCGGCCGGAATCAGCGTCGGGTGCACGCGCAACTCGATGCCGGCGTCAGTGCTGCGCGCCACACCGAGGTGCTTGATGCGATAGCCCAGCGCTTCGGCGTAGTTGACGTCGGCGGTGGTCAGCTTGGTGATGCCTTCGGTGTACGCCTTGTCGAATTGCAGCGGAATACCGAAGGCAATCGACGCCAGAATGGTCAGCTTGTGCGCGGCATCGATGCCTTCGACGTCGAAGGTCGGATCGGCTTCGGCGTAACCCAGCGCCTGCGCTTCGGCGAGTACGTCTTCAAACGTACGGCCCTTCTCGCGCATTTCGGTGAGGATGAAGTTGCCGGTGCCGTTGATGATCCCGGCAACCCAGTTGATGCGGTTGGCGGACAGGCCTTCGCGGATCGCCTTGATCACCGGAATGCCACCGGCCACCGCCGCTTCGAATGCCACGATCACGCCTTTCTCGCGTGCCTTGGCGAAAATCTCATTACCGTGAACGGCTATCAGCGCCTTATTCGCGGTGACCACATGCTTGCCATTCTCGATGGCCTTGAGTACCAGCTCGCGGGCAACGGTGTAGCCGCCCATCAGCTCTATGACGATGTCGATCTCAGGGTTCGTGGCCACTTCGAAGACATCGTTGGTAATCGCAATACCGGTCGTCTGGAACTGAGGCTTTGGCGTGCGCGTGGCAATTTGTGCCACTTCGATTCCACGCCCGGCACGACGAGCAATTTCCTCGGCGTTGCGCTGAAGTACGTTGAAGGTACCGCCACCGACGGTCCCTAACCCACAGATGCCTACTTTGACCGGATTCACTGTGAACTCCCCATGAAACGGCCGACACAGGGTCGGCCGGAAAACAACCGCGTGCTCGCGGCTCTCTGTTGATGGCCCGGCGCTGTTGCTGCCGGACCACGATCGTCAACGGTTGCCCGTGACGATGCGATTTACTTCGCGCCCAGCGCCAGTTTGGCGACTTGTGGCGCCGGCTGGTAGCCCGGAATGACCTGGCCGTCGGCCAAAACGATGGCCGGTGTGCCATTCACGCCGATCGACTGACCGAGGGCGAATTGCTTGGAAACCGGGTTATCGCACTTGGCGGCCTTGATTTCCTTGCCATCGACCATTTTGTCCATCGCGGCTTTCTTGTCTTTCGAGCACCACACTGCTTGCAGCTGCTCGTCACCCGGCGAATTCAGGCCCTGGCGCGGAAAAGCCACGTAGCGCACTTCAATGCCGCGCTTGTTCAGCTCGGGCACTTCCGCATGCAGTTTGTGGCAGTACGGACAGGTGGTGTCGGTGAACACGGTGATGTGCGACTTGGTCTCGCCCACGGCCGGGTAGACCACGGTTTCGGCCACCGGGATGGCATTGATCAGTTTGGAAATGCCCAGGCGTTCGGTCTTCTCGGTCAGGTTGACCGGTTTGCCATTCGCCAGCTGATACAGGTTGCCCTGCACGATGTACTGGCCATCGGCGCTGGCGTACAGCACGCGGCTGCCTTTGAGTTTGACTTCGTACATGCCAGGCAACGGGCTGGCACTGATGCTCTCGACCGGAACCTCGAGTTCGAGTTTTTCCAGGCTTTGACGAATGGCTTTGTCGGCCGCGTCGTCGGCGACGGCAAAGGTGCTCACCAACGCAATGGCGGCGGCAGCGAAAATCTGGGTCAGACGCATGAGTACTCCTGAGGGCGGGCCAATGAAACGGTCAGAACGCCCGTGCGAAACACCGGGTCATAACCGTCCATCGTGCAAACCGGCAAAGCCTAACACATAAGGTCACGAGGGCCGAATGCGCCTGTCGCCACACACTCATGTGCAACTGACATACATTATTGTGGCGAGGGGATTTATCCCCGCTGGGTTGCGAAGCAGCCCTGAACCATCCACCGCGATCTTTCAGTCAAAATCGAGCCAGCCGGGTTTGCGACTGCTGCGCAGCTGAACGGGGATAAATCCCCTCGCCACAGGTCAGTATTTCAACATTGTGGGATGTGTCAGCCGCGTGGGTGGTGTTTAGCGTGCAAGTCCTGCAAGCGGGCGCGGGCGACGTGGGTATAGATTTGGGTAGTGGAAAGGTCGCTGTGCCCGAGCAGCATCTGCACCACGCGCAAGTCGGCGCCATGGTTGAGCAGGTGCGTGGCGAACGCGTGACGCAAGGTGTGCGGCGACAGCGACTTGCTGATCCCGGCGACCTTGGCCTGATGCTTGATGCGATGCCAGAACGTCTGCCGGGTCATCTGCTCGCCGCGCTGGCTGGGGAACAGTACATCGCTGGGGCGGCCACCGAGCAGTTCGCTACGGCCGTGGCGCATATAGCGCTCGACCCAGACAATCGCCTCCTCGCCCATCGGCACCAGACGCTCCTTGCTGCCCTTGCCCATCACCCGCAATACGCCTTGGCGCAGGTTGACCTGCTCCAGCGTCAGGCTGATCAGTTCGGTCACGCGCAGGCCACAGGCATACAGCACTTCCAGCATCGCGCGGTCACGCTGGCCGATGGCGTCACTCAGGTCCGGCGCCTTGAGCAGCGCCTCGACATCGGCTTCCGACAGCGACTTGGGCAACGGCCGACCCAGTTGCGGCATGTCGACGCGCAACGTCGGGTCGACGCTGATCAGTTTTTCCCGCAGCAGATAGCGATAAAAGCCACGCACCCCGGAGAGAAATCTCGCCGTCGAGCGCGGCTTGTAGTTTTGCTCCAGCCGCCACGCCAGGTGATCGAGGATCAATTCGCGGCCGGCATTGATCAGCTCGAGATTTTTTTCCTGCAACCAGCCGTTGAACAGCGCGAGGTCGCTGCGATAGGCGTCGCGGGTGTTGTCGGACAGGCCTTTCTCCAGCCATAAAGCGTCGAGGAATTGATCAATCAGCGGATGGTCGATGGCAGGCATGGGTGCTCGGGGCAGGCAGTTTTTCACACTGCGCGCAAATAGACAGTGAACGACGGGAATGGCCGCTAGTCTTTCATAGCCAGCCAGATCAAGGAACAGGGAGCATCAATGAACGAGCAGCAAATTCTCTTGGCATTTGGCGGGATCGGCGCGGCGGCGCTGGGTTGTCAGTGGCTGGCATGGCGCCTGAAGCTGCCGGCCATTCTGTTTCTGCTGCTGACCGGCATTTTGGCCGGCCCGGTGCTGGGTTGGCTCGACCCGCAGGAAATGTTCGGCCCGCTGCTGATGCCACTGGTGTCGCTGGCAGTGGCGCTGATTCTGTTCGAAGGCAGCCTGACCCTGCACCTGTCGGAATGGAAAGAGATCGGCAGCGTCGTTCATCGACTGGTGACCCTCGGTGCGATTTCGACCTGGATCGTCATCGCGGTGGCTACGCATTTTCTGCTGGGCTTCGACTGGATGCTGGCGATTCTGTTTGGCAGCCTGACCCTGGTCACCGGTCCGACCGTGATCGTACCGATGCTGCGGGTGGTGCGGCCAAAAGCTTCGATCGCCAACATCCTGCGCTGGGAAGGCATCGTCATCGATCCGATCGGCGCTCTGCTCGCGGTAGTGGTGTATAGCTTCATCATCGCCAGCGCTGACGGTCATGGCCTCAAGCAAAGCCTCTTCACCTTTGGCGGGGTGATCCTCTGTGGCGCCGCGTTTGGTGTCGTCGGTGGCTGGCTGCTGGGGACGGTGATCCGACGTCAGTGGCTGCCGGAATACTTGCATAACCTGGCCTCGCTGGCAGCCGTGCTGGCGATCTTCATCGGTGCCAACCAAGTGATGCATGAGTCCGGCCTCCTGGCGGTGACGCTGATGGGCATGTGGCTGGCCAACATGAAAGGCGTGGACGTGCGGCACATTCTGCACTTCAAGGAAAACCTCAGCGTGTTGCTGATTTCCGGGCTGTTCATCCTGCTCGCGGCGCGTCTGGACCTGAACGCTTTGCTTGGCCTGGGACCGCTGGTGTTGATTCTGCTGTTGGTGATCCAGCTGATCGCCCGTCCGTTGAATGTTTTGCTCAGCACCGCCGGTTCCAGTCTCAGCTGGCGCGAACGAGCGTTGCTGTGCTGGATCGCCCCGCGCGGAATCGTCGCTGCGGCTGTCTCGGCGATTTTCGCGATTCGCCTGGATGAATCCGGGCATGAAGGCGCCCTGCTGCTGGTGCCGCTGACCTTTGCGGTGATCATCGGCACCGTGGTTTTGCAAAGCGCAACGGCGCGACCGCTGGCACGGCTGTTAAAGGTCGCCGAACCGGCGCCGAGCGGTTTTCTGATCGTTGGAGCCAATGGCCCGGCCCGCGAATTGGGCAAGTCGCTGCAACAGCTGGGCAGCCGCGTGCTGCTGACCGATTCGAGCTGGGAGAATATCCGCGCGGCACGCATGGAAGGCTTGCCGACCTACTTCGGCAACCCGGCGTCGCAGCATGCCGACGCGCATCTGGATCTGGTGGGGTTGGGGCATTTGCTGGCACTGTCACCGTCGGGCGAGCTGAACACATTGGCGGCGATGCGCTTTCGTCATGACTTCGGTCATCAGCGCCTGTTCGGCCTGGCCAGCGGCCATGAAAGCCGCCGCAGCGACAAGCACCGCGCAAGCCTGGAACACCGGGGCAATCAATTGGGCAGTGAGGCACTGACCTATTCGAAACTGGCCGGCCAGATGGGCCAGGGAGCGGAGCTTTACAGCACGACATTGACGGACGGCTTCGGCTGGGAGGATTACCAAGCGCTGCACGGCAATCGTGCAACGCTGCTGTTCATGCGTGATGACAGCTGCTGGGTGCATGTGGTGACACCGGAAACGGCGTTGAAGCCGGGAGCTGGGTGGACGTTGCTGGCGTTGATTCAACCGCAAGGTTCCGGCGCCTGACGGATCGATTCGCGAGCAGGCCCCACATTCGGACTTCGGTGGGAGCGAGCCTGCTCGCGAAGGCCGCGACTCGGTCACGGATAGACTGAAGATCCTTGCAGAACAAATCCCGGGCAACAAAAAAGCAGCCCGTAGGCTGCTTTTTTCTGCATCGGAAGCTGGGCTTAAGCCAGTTTTTCCTTGATGCGTGCTGCTTTACCCGACAGGTCGCGCAGGTAGTACAGCTTGGCTTTACGTACGTCACCGCGACGTTTGACAGCCATGCTGTCGATCTGCGGGGAGTAGGTCTGGAAAGTACGTTCTACGCCAACACCGTTGGAGATTTTACGAACGGTGAACGCACTGTTCACGCCGCGGTTACGCTTGGCGATTACAACGCCTTCGAACGCTTGCAGACGGGAACGATCGCCTTCCTTCACTTTCACCTGAACGACAATAGTGTCGCCTGGGGCGAAGGTAGGGATTTCTTTGGTCATCTGCTCTGCTTCGAGTGCAAGGATGATTTTGTTGGTCATGCTGTGCTCCTAAGGTAAATCGTTCGATCTACCATCGATACGTTGTTAACTATCGTCCCGCTCGCGGATGTATTCCTCGAGCAGCTTCTTCTCTTCTCCAGAAAGCGAGCGGCTTTCCAGAAGATCGGCGCGTCGTTCATAGGTCCGACCAAGGGACTGCTGTAAACGCCAACGCCGGATATGCGCGTGATTGCCACTCAGCAACACGTCGGGAACACGCTGATCCGCATACACCTCCGGGCGGGTGTAGTGCGGGCAATCCAGCAGACCATCCGTAAAGGAATCTTCCTCAGCGGAATCCGCATGCCCTAAAGCTCCAGGCAGCAGTCGTGTAACCGCATCGATCAGGACCATGGCCGGCAGCTCGCCGCCAGACAGTACATAGTCGCCAATCGACCACTCTTCATCGACATGAGCCTCAATAAAGCGCTCGTCAATGCCTTCGTAGCGGCCGGCAATCAGGATCAATGCATCCGATTGTGCCAGCTCGCGTACCGCCGACTGAGTCAGTTGACGGCCTTGGGGGGACAGGTAAATCACCTTCGCCGCCTCCCCGGCTGCTGCCTTGGCCTGAGCCAGTGCATCTTCCAGGGGCTTGATCTTCATCACCATGCCCGGACCACCGCCAAACGGGCGATCGTCCACAGTGTGATGCCGATCCGTCGTGTAATCTCGCGGATTCCAACAGGTCAGCTGCAAGAGCCCCTGTTTGACCGCACGACTGGTGATGCCGTAATCGCCAATGGCGGAAAACATCTCGGGAAACAAACTGATCACTTCTACGCGCAAGTTAGCCACGTTCAGAAGTCCGCGTCCCAATCCACCTTCATCTCGCCCGCTTCCAGGTCGACGGCCAACACGCATTGCTCCGTATAGGGCAACAGGCGTTCGCGATCATCCAGGCTGCCAGCGCAAGGCTTGACGACCATTACATCATTGGCGCCGGTTTCCAGAAGATGATCGATTTTCCCGAGCAGTTGCCCAAGGGTGTCGATGACCTTCAGACCTTCCAGCTGGTACCAGTAGTACTCGCCTTCGGTCAATTCAGCGAACAGGTTGCGCGGCACGCAGATCTCATAACCGGCCAGAAGACGAGCTTCTTCACGATCATCGAGACCCTTGAGCTTGGCGACCAGGAACTTGTCGCTCCCGCGTCCACTGACCAGCTCGACCTGTTTGACATTGCCTTCGCGCTTGAGCGTCCAGGTTTTGTACTGCAACAGGTTTTCAGTCGGATCAGTAAAGGAATAAACCTTCACTTCGCCGCGAACGCCATGAACAGAATAAATTTTGCCAATAACAATCAAATCATCGGCAGGGGCTGGCGTCGCGTTCATATTGCTCAGGCCGCAGCCTTGGCAGATTCCTTCAACAACTGAGCAACGCGCTCAGAAGGTTGTGCACCAACGCTCAGCCAGTAGGCAACGCGCTCTTGGTTCACGGACAGACGGATTTCCTGACCACGGGCAACAGGGTTGAAGAAACCAACCTGTTCTTTGTGGGAGCCGTCACGCGGGTTACGCGAGTCGGTTACGGTCAGGTGGTAAAACGGGCGCTTTTTGGAGCCGCCAAGGGCAAGACGGATTGTTAGCATGTGAACATCGTTCCTGTAGTCGGTGCTGCAAATCTAAATGCACAGCGGGCATGGGTGCCCGAAAGGCCGCATATTCTAAGGAATATCCGGACTTTTGCAAATGACTTTTTCCGGCGCCCATGGCATGCCGTGCAGATTTGCATAGAGAGCCGTCGATAAAAACGGCCAGTCAGCTCCCGCCGAGTGCGGGTTTGCTGTTGATCCTGCGTCCTTGCAGGGTCTGCGCCGGTGCGACGACCGGCGAAGTCTTTACATTTTCGGCATGCCGCCGCCGGGCAACATACCGCCCATGCCGCGCATCATTTTTGCCATACCGCCCTTGGCGGTGAATTTCTTCATCATCTTCTGCATCTGCTTGTGCTGCTTGATCAAGCGGCCGATGTCCTGCACCTGCGTGCCGGAACCCATGGCGATCCGGCGCTTGCGCGAACCGCTGATCAGCTCAGGATCGCGGCGCTCGGCCGGGGTCATGGAATTGATGATGGCTTCCATCTGCTTGAACTGCTTCTCTGCGGCGTTCTGGGCATTGCCCATCTGCGACAGGTTGACGCCGCCGATGCTCGGCAGTTTGTCCATGAGCCCGCCGAGGCCGCCCATGTTCTTCATCTGTTGCAGCTGATCGCGGAAGTCTTCGAGGTCGAAGCCCTTGCCCTTTTTCAGCTTCTTGGCCAGTTTGTCGGCCTTGTCCTTGTCCAGCGTCGCTTCGGCCTGCTCGATCAGGCTGAGCACGTCGCCCATGCCGAGGATCCGCGAGGCGATACGCTCAGGGTGGAACGGATCGAGCGCTTCGCTCTTCTCGCCCATACCGATGAACTTGATCGGCTTGCCGGTGATGGCGCGCACCGACAGCGCGGCACCACCACGGGCGTCGCCGTCGACCTTGGTCAGGATCACACCGGTCAGCGGCAGCGCATCGCCGAACGCCTTGGCCGTGTTGGCGGCGTCCTGACCGGTCATGGCGTCGACCACGAACAGGGTTTCGACCGGGTTGATCGCAGCGTGCAGCGCCTTGATCTCGCCCATCATCTCTTCGTCGATGTGCAGACGACCGGCGGTATCGACGATGACCACGTCGATGAATTTCAGTTTGGCTTCTTTAATAGCCGCATTGGCGATGTCGACCGGCTTCTGGCTCAGGTCGGACGGGAAGAACGTCACGCCGATGTCGTTGGCCAGGGTTTCCAGCTGCTTGATCGCCGCCGGACGATAGATGTCCGCAGACACGACCATGACCGACTTCTTCTTGCGCTCTTTAAGAAAGCGCGCCAGCTTGCCGGCAGTGGTGGTTTTACCCGCGCCCTGCAGACCGGCCATCAGAATCACGGCTGGCGGCACAGCGCTCAGATTGAGGTCTTCGTTGGCCGCGCCCATCAGGCTTTCGAGTTCGGCCTGGACGATCTTCACGAACGCCTGGCCCGGCGTCAGGCTGCGCGACACCTCGGTGCCGACAGCGCGCTCCTTGACCGAATTGACGAAGTCCTTGACCACCGGCAGCGCGACGTCAGCTTCGAGCAACGCCATGCGCACTTCACGCAGGGTGTCTTTGATATTGTCCTCGGTCAGCTTCGCCTTGCCGGTGACATGGCGCAGCGTCTGCGAGAGACGGTCGGTTAAGTTTTCAAACATTGCGCGATCCTTTCAGGCCCTGTACGAACCGGGATAATGGCGGCCCAGACCGGAATCAACATGTGCTCGGCGAGCCTGCGGCGTGGGCAGGTCGCGGATTATAGCGAAGACTGCGGCCGGCGGACACCTCGCCGTCAGCTTGCGGAGTCTTTCGTGCCGTGGCGGTTCTATGCCAAACTCAGCGCCTTTCGGGCTCGCCTAACAGGATTTATGCTCCCCTTGTCACCCAGTTTGCTGACCACCCTCGCCGCCGCCCTGCTCTATGCCGCTGCGACCGTCTATCAAAGTACTCGTCTGGCCATCGGCGCCAAGGCGAACAAGCGCCTGCTGGTCAGCCTCGGCGTCTTCGCCGTGCTCGCCCATGGCGCCAGCCTGCTTACACATCTATTGACCCCGATCGGCCTTGGCCTGGACTTTTTCAGTGCGTCCAGCCTGATTGCCGCCGCGGTAATCGCCCTGACCCTGCTCGCCTGTTCGCGGATCCCGGTGGAAAACCTGCTGGTGCTGTTGTTCCCGCTGGGCGCGATCACGGTATTGCTGGCGCAGTTCGCGCCGACCGGCACGGTGCAGATCATCGATGAAGAACCGGGCATCCTCGCGCACATTCTATTGTCGATCCTCGCCTACGGCATGTTCACCATTGCGGTGTTCCAGGCGTTGCTGCTGCTGGTTCAGGACCATCAGCTCAAGCACAAGCACCCGTCCGGGCTGATCAAGAACTTCCCGCCCCTGCAAACCATGGAAAGCCTGCTGTTCGGCTTTCTCTGGGCCGGCTGGACGCTGCTGTCGCTGTCGCTGATTTCCGGCTGGCTGTTCGTCGAGAACCTGTTCGCCCAGCACCTGGTGCACAAGACTCTGCTGGCCTGCCTGGCATGGATCGTCTTCAGCGTGCTGTTGTGGGGCCGCAACCGTCTGGGCTGGCGCGGCCACAAGGCGATTCGCTGGACCCTCGCCGGTTTCTGCCTGCTGATGCTGGCGTACTTCGGCAGCAAACTGGTTCGTGAATACATTCTGCACATCTGACGGGCGGCATAAATGGACGGTTTGCCCATAGGGCCGATGCTCGCGGTATTTGTCCTGCTGATTTTATGGTCAGGGCTGTTTACCGCCGTCGAAATCGCGCAGCAGCACCTGCTCGCGCAACGTATCGCCTCGCGCGCCAGCGATAAACCGCTGGCGAAGCTGAGCTTCCCGCTCGACAGCCTGATCCTCTGCAATACCCTGTGCCGCGCTCTCGCGGTGATCATCGCGACGTTGCTGGCGATTTTCCTCTGCGAAGAAAACGGCCCGTGGGCGGCGTGCCTGGGCGCCGGTGGCATCCTGTTGGTGTTCGCTGATTATTTCCCGCGCACCGTGGCCCGGCGCTATCCCGACGCGGTGCTGGCGTTCGGCAATGCCCTGCTGACCGTGCCGATGAAAATCGTCTACCCGTTCGCGTGGCTGTTCAGCCGGGTCAGCGCTTTGTTGATGACCCCGTTCACGCGCAAGGTTCAGGTGGTGCAACAGAGCGAGGACGAGGTGCCGGCCGATCACGATGAGGATCACGACCATCCCGTGCGCAGCCACCCGCTGTCGGGCATTCATGCGCTGGACAACATCACGGTCAACGACATCCTGGTGCCGCGCAGTGACGTCGATGGCATCAACCTCGACGATTCGATCGAAGAGATCATCGAGCAACTGCGCGAGAACAAGCGCACGCGTCTGCCGGTTTTTCACAGCGACATCAATCAGGTCGAAGCGGTGCTTAACACCCGCCAGATCGGCCATTTGCTGAGCAACGGCGGATTGACCCGCGAGGCACTGCTGGCCGCCAGCTACGAGCCCTACTTCGTCCCGGAAAGCACGCCGCTCCAGCTCCAATTGCTGAACTTCCACAAGCAGCAGCGGCGCCTTGGCATGGTCGTCGATGAGTACGGCGAAGTGCTGGGCATCGTCACCCTTGAAGATATTCTCGAAGAGATCGTCGGCGAATTCGAAAGCGAGCACAGCCTCGACAATCCGCACATCCATCCCCAGGCCGACGGGCGTATGGTGATCGATGGCGCCGCATCGATCCGCGACCTGAACAAGTGCCTGGGCTGGCATCTGCCGAGCGACGGGCCGAAGACGCTCAATGGCCTGGTCACCGAAGCGCTGGAAACCATTCCGGAAAGCGCGGTGTGCCTGAAGATCGGGCGTTATCGACTGGAAATCCTCGAGACCGAGGAGAACCGGGTGAGCAAGGTGTTGATCTGGCTGACCTCATCGGTGCCTGCTCTGGTGCCTGCAAGATAAAAGATCAAAAGATCGCAGCCTTCGGCAGCTCCTACATGTGGAATGCGTTCATCTACAGGAGCTGCCGAAGGCTCGGACCGCGATCGGACGATCTTTTGCGCTTGTTTGATCGTTAGCCCCCTTCCTATAATCGGGACGCTTACCCAAGCGCCGTCGATCCCTGTGCCTACCCGGCACTGCCCGGATCCTGACTGTTTCCGCTGCAAACCGACGACTGTTCCTACTCGAAACAGCGCTCGCGCCCTACCCCACATCCCTGGGTGTTCGACCATAATAATTCGCTCCACTGGAGCTCATGACTGTCAGGGATCACCGCATGACGACCCATACCGCTTACAGCGAAACCGCGCCTGCCCAGCCGACCAACTCCGCCACCCGCGTGGCCACGGCAAGCTTCATCGGCACCGCTATCGAGTTCTACGACTTCTACGTTTACGCCACTGCTGCGGCGCTGGTGATCGGGCCGGTGTTCTTTCCGCAGACCTCCGGCACGGCGCAGATGCTTTCCGCTTTTCTCACTTTCGGCATTGCCTTCCTCGCCCGACCACTGGGTTCGGCACTGTTTGGCCACTTCGGCGACCGCATCGGGCGCAAGTCGACGCTGGTCGCCTCGCTGCTGTTGATGGGCGTGTGCACCACCTTGATTGGCGTGTTGCCGGGCTATGACAGCATTGGGGCCTGGGCGCCGATTCTGCTGTGCGTGCTGCGTTTCGGTCAGGGCCTGGGCCTTGGCGGTGAATGGGGCGGCGCGGCGCTGCTGGCTACGGAAAACGCGCCGAAGGGCAAACGCGCGTGGTTCGGCATGTTCCCGCAGCTCGGGCCATCGATTGGTTTTCTGGCGGCCAACGGTCTGTTCCTGACCCTGGCGATGACGCTGGATGATGAACAGTTCCGCAGCTGGGGCTGGCGTATACCGTTTCTGCTCAGCGCGGCGCTGGTGATGGTTGGCCTGTATGTGCGCCTCAAGCTGCATGAAACGCCAGTGTTCGCCAATGCGATCGCTCGTCAGGAGCGAGTGAAAGTGCCGCTGGTCGAGTTGTTCAGCCAATACTGGGCTCCAACACTGCTGGGTGCGGCGGCGATGGTGGTCTGCTACGCACTGTTCTATATCTCGACAGTGTTTTCCCTGAGCTACGGCGTATCGACGCTGGGTTACAGCCGCGAAACGTTCCTCGGCCTGCTGTGCTTTGCCGTGTTGTTCATGGCCGCCGCGACGCCATTGTCAGCCTGGGCCAGCGACCGTTACGGGCGCAAACCGGTGCTGATCATTGGTGGCGTGCTGGCGATTCTGTCTGGATTTCTGATGGAGCCATTGCTGACGCAGGGCTCGACCTGGGGCGTGGCGCTGTTTCTGTGCATCGAGCTGTTTTTGATGGGCGTGACATTCGCACCGATGGGCGCGCTGTTGCCTGAGCTGTTTCCGACCCACGTGCGTTATACCGGTGCTTCGGCGGCGTACAACCTGGGCGGGATCGTCGGAGCCTCGGCGGCGCCGTTCTTTGCGCAGAAACTGGTGGCGATGGGTGGGTTGAGCTATGTCGGCGGGTATGTGTCGGCGGCGGCGGTGTTGAGTCTGATTGCGGTGCTGTGCTTGAAGGAAACCCGCAACAACGATCTGAATCAGGTTGCCTGACAGAAGATCAAAAGCTTCGCGAGCAGGCTCGCTCCCACAGGGAAATGCATTCCAAATGTGGGAGCGAGCCTGCTCGCGAATAGTTGCCGCGACCCGGTTTACAGCTCTACAACAACCGCCTGCGACGCACGGGTCGCCTTGGCGCGAGCAGCCTCGATCGACTCATCCCGCGCCAGCGCCACGCCCATGCGGCGCTGGCCGTTCACTTCCGGCTTGCCGAACAGACGCAGCGCGGTGTCCGGCTCGCTCAACGCAGCGCCCAGGTTGGCGAATGCAGTCTGGGTCGACTGGCCTTCCACCAGAATCACTGCCGACGCCGATGGGCCGAACTGACGGATCAGCGGCACCGGCAGACCGAGTATGGCGCGGGCATGCAGGGCGAATTGCGACAGGTCCTGGGAAATCAGCGTGACCAGACCGGTGTCATGCGGCCGTGGCGAGACTTCGCTGAACCATACCTGATCACCTTTGATGAACAGCTCGACGCCGAACAGACCACGGCCACCCAGCGCTTCAGTGACTGCTTTGGCAACGCGCTCGGATTCAGCCAGAGCAATCGGGCTCATGGCCTGCGGCTGCCAGGATTCCTGATAGTCGCCCTTCTCCTGACGGTGGCCGACCGGTGCGCAGAACGTGGTGCCGCCAATGTGGCGCACGGTCAGCAGGGTGATTTCGTAGTCAAAGTCGATGAAGCCTTCGATGATCACCCGACCTTTGCCGGCGCGACCGCCCTCTTGCGCGTAATCCCAGGCTTTCTGTACGTCATCGGCGCTGCGCAGCAGGCTCTGCCCCTTGCCCGACGAACTCATCACCGGCTTGACCACGCAAGGGAACCCCAGGTCCTGAACGGCTTTGCTGTAGTCCTCGAAGGTGTCGGCGAAGTGGTACGGCGAGGTCGGCAGGTCCAGCTCTTCGGCAGCCAGACGACGGATGCCTTCGCGGTTCATGGTCAGCTGCGCCGCACGCGCGGTCGGAATCACGGTGAAGCCTTCAGCTTCCAGCTCGACCAGCGTGGCGGTAGCGATGGCTTCGATTTCCGGCACGATGAAGTGCGGCTTCTCGGCTTCGATCACTGCACGCAGAGCAGCACCGTCGAGCATGTTGATCACGTGGCTGCGATGGGCGACTTGCATGGCCGGCGCGTTGGCGTAGCGGTCGACGGCAATCACTTCAACGCCCAGGCGCTGCAGTTCGATTACCACTTCCTTGCCCAACTCACCACAGCCACACAGCAATACGCGGGTCGCGGTTGGCGACAATGGAGTTCCGATACGGGTCATCTCAGGTCCTCAAGGGAAGCGGATCATCGAGGAAAGCCACGCAGGTGCGCTTTCCATGGGGAGAAAGCGCGGCATTTTACATGAACCCGAGGGTTTGGCTTCAGCTGGCGACAGCCTGTTTGCGATCACGCCAGGCCATGATCAGCCAGACCGCGGTAACGCCGGCGAACTTGGAGGCCAGCGCGGTGATGATCACCGGCGGCGTCAAGGCGTCGATCATGCCGAAAAAGATGAAGGTATCCAGCGGAATGCTCAGCGCCGAACTGATCCACAGTCGATCACGCAACGGCCGCTTGGTGATGCTGAACACCAGCCAGTCGATGCACTCGGAGACCGCGAACGCCGTGGCGCTGGCCAGCGCGATGGAAGGGTCGGACGTGATGTAGGAAAGCACCAGTGCCGCCAGCATCGCCACGATCGCGCCATGACCGAAGCGCGTTTGCACCATGTCGCGCAGCACGAACACCAGCCCGCCCCAGGCCGACCAGATGATGTCCAGGTGCGGTGCGGTGGAAAAGGCGAAGTTGATCAGCACGACGCTGCTGATGTAGGCGATGAGGAAGATCATGGGGGCGGCCTGTAAATGTGGCGCACAGGTTACTTGAGCGCTGGTATTGCGCCAATAGGTGCGGTGACAGGACCGACGTCTTCGCGAGCAGGCTCGCTCCCACAGTGGAATGCATTTTCAAGGTGGGAGCGAGCCTGCTCGCGAAAGCGGTGGTTCAGACGCCTGACTTCGCGGGAATCATCCAGACCAATCCACTCGCCTTCGCCCGCTCATGACACAACCCCAGCACCACCCGGCGCTCGTCATTGCTCATGCGGCCCCAGCGGGTGATCTCTGCGACCGTGCGCTGGCACCCGGTGCAAACATCTTCTTCGTCCAGCGCGCAGATATTCACGCAAGGCGAGGCGACTGGTCGTTCAACAGTCGTCATTGTTCCTGCTCGACCAGATCGCGGGCGTAACGCTGCGAGTTATGCACATAGTGCGCGGCGCTGGCTTCGAGCATCTTCTTTTGCGCCTCGGTCAGTTCACGTACGACTTTGCCCGGCGAGCCCATCACCAGCGAACCGTCGGGAATTTCCTTGCCTTCGCCGATCAGCGAATTGGCGCCGATGATGCAGTTCCTGCCGATCTTCGCGCCGTTGAGGATCACCGCGTTGATGCCGATCAGGCTGTAATCGCCGACCGTGCAACCGTGAAGCATCGCGTTGTGGCCGATGGTCACGCCGGTACCGATGGTCAGTGGGTAACCCATGTCGGTGTGCATCACCGTACCGTCCTGCACATTGCTGTTCTTGCCGATGAGGATCAGTTCGTTGTCGCCGCGCAACACAGCGTTGAACCAGACGTTGGCGCCCTCTTCCAGGCGAACCTTGCCCACCAGCACGGCATTGGGCGCGACCCAGCTCTGTGGATGGGTTTCGACACGGGCGTCGCCCAGGCGGTATTTCATCTTGTTTTCCTCAGGGCTCACGGCCGTTCGAACGACGGCTCAGGTATCGATAAAGCTTTTCGGCGGTCGGTGCAGGCTGATTTTGGCGTCATAGAGCAGGTTGATCAACTCGACGATCATGATCGCCGTCAGGCCCCAGATCTTGTACTCGCCGAAGCGATAGCTCGGCACGTACCAACTGCGGCCCTGATAATCGATGCGATGGGTATGCTCACGCGGGTCCTTGCGGAAGAATTCCAGCGGCACGCTGAAGACGGCGGCGATCTCGGCATCATTGGGCTGGTATTCGACAAAATCGGGAATCACGCCGACATACGGCGTTACCTTGATGCCGTGCAGGGAAATCAGCGGACTCAGCGGGCCGATGACTTCGACCAGGCCCGGCGGCAGGCCGATCTCTTCTTCGGCTTCGCGCAGGGCGGTGAATATGAGGTCCGGATCTTCCGGGTCGCGGCGCCCTCCGGGGAAGGCAACTTCGCCGCCATGGGTGGAAAGCCCGCTGGCGCGCAGGGTCAGGACCAGTTCCGGTTCGTCACTGCGGGTGATCGGCACCAGCACGGCGGCTTCGGGAAAACGTGCGTCGGTCTCCAGCGTGCGCGGTGTGTGGTTGCTTACCCTATGCAGTAGCTCGTCCAGCATGAGTGTTCTCGATCGGTGCCTTGCTCCGCATCATGCACCAATCAAAGCGAGCGCCCAAGCCCCCGAAACCCGTCGTGTCGCGAAACGACAACTTGCCGACCGGCCCCGCTGCACGCCAAGATAGGCGCAGCATTCAGGAACCCGAGCATGAAATTTTGCAGCCACTGCGGTAACCCGGTCACCCAGCGCATTCCCGAAGGCGACTCGCGGCTGCGATTTGTCTGCGACAGCTGTCAGACCATTCACTACCAGAACCCCAATATCGTCGCCGGTTGCGTGCCGACCTGGGGGACGAAAGTGCTGCTCTGCCGCCGCGCCATCGAGCCGCGTCTCGGTTACTGGACGCTACCTGCCGGCTTCATGGAAAACGGCGAGACCATCGAGCAGGCCGCCATCCGCGAAACCGCCGAAGAAGCCTGCGCCCGGGTGCGCAACCTGAGCATCTACACGCTGATCGACGTGCCGCACATCAGCCAGGTGCATGTGTTCTTCCGCGCCGAACTGGCCGATCTGCAGTATGCGGCCGGGCCGGAAAGCCTTGAAGTGCAGCTGTTCGAAGAAGCCGACATTCCCTGGGACGAGCTGGCTTTCCGCACGGTCGGGCGCACGCTGGAATGTTTCTTTGCCGATCGGCGCAGGGAGGTTTACCCGGTGCGTTCGGAGTCGATTCCGCCACTGGTGCAGCCAGCGATCACTTGAGCTTCGCGGCACCCTGCCGATAACCACACCTGCATCTATCACTATGTGTCTGCGTCATTCTTGGGGAATCGTTTCAATGCGTTGGTTGCTTGCCCTGTTGTGCCTGTCGTTCGTCAGCGTTTCGCAAGCGTCATTCGTGACCACCGTGACGCCCTCGAGCACTCCACTGATCGAAAAAGTCCTGGTACTCAAATCAGCCCACCAACTGCAGTTGATTGCCGACGGCAAGCCGCTGAAGACCTATCGCATCTCCTTGGGCAAGGGCGCGAAGAAAGGCCCGAAACTGATCGAGGGCGACAAACGCACACCCGAAGGTTTCTATTGGATCGACTGGCGCAAGACCAGCGACAAATTCAACCTGTCGATGCACATCTCCTACCCGAACATCAGCGATGCCGCCCGTGCTCGCCGTGAAGGTGTCGAGCCCGGCGGGATGATCATGATCCACGGCACTCCGGATTCGGCAGACAATCCGGAACAGCTGTTCCATACCCTCGACTGGACCGACGGCTGCATCGCCATGCGCAACGTCGACATGCGTGAAGTGTGGAACCTGGTACCGGACGGCACGATGATCGAGATTCGCCCGTAACCTCGACCGCTGGTCACCGCAAAAAAAAATAAATCAAAAGATCGCAGCCTGCGACAGCGCCTACAGGGGTGATACCACTCTCAACTGTAGAAGCTGTCGCAGGCTACGATCTTTTGCTTTTTATAGGCCAACACTAATACCACTTTAAACAACGCCCTCTGAAAGCCGCCAATCCATTGGGCCAGACGCCGATTCATGGCGTTGACATGGTATTCAAGTGGTATTAGCTTCCGTCGCACAAGCGAGCCACAACAATCCTATACTCGCGGCGGAAACGACCTACATGAACGACCTCCAATCCCTACGTCCTGACGATGCCCAGCCGACGCCGCTGTACTTGCAGCTGGCGCGCAATCTGGAAGCGGCGATTCATGCCGGGCAGTGGAAGGCCGAACAGGCGATGCCGTCCGAGCGCAACCTCAGCGACCAGCTCGGCATTTCCCGGGTCACCGCACGCAAGGCGCTGGAAGTCTTGCTCGAGCAAGGCCTGATCCGCCGCCTGCAAGGCTCGGGCACGTTCATCACCCCACGCCTGGAACAACCGCTGTCGCGTCTGTCCGGCTTCAGCGAAATGCTGCGCCTGAAAGGTTTCGTGCCGAGCTCGAAATGGCTGGAGCGGGAAATCACCCTGCCGACCCACGAAGAATTGATCCGCCTCGGCCTGTCGCCGAATGACAAGGTGGCGCGCATGAAGCGCCTGCGCAAAGCCGATGACACGGTCATGGCGATCGAGATGAGCACCCTGCCCGCCTCAATCATGCCCAGGCCGCAAGCGGTGGGCGATTCGCTTTACGAATACCTCGACGGCATCGGCAAACCGATCGTCCGCGCCCTTCAGCACATCCAGGCAATCAACGCCTCGGACGAATTCGCCGCACTGGTCGGCATCGCCCCCGGCACCGCCATGCTGCTGATGACCCGGGTCGGCTATCTGGAAGACAACACGCCGATCGAAGTCACCGACACCTATTGCCGCAACGACTACTACGACTTTGTTGCAGAGCTTCGCCGCTGATCAGCAGCAAGCCAAACGAGAGAAGCGAAATGTCCGAAGACAACATCCTCACCGCCAGCGGCTGGGTTCGCGGCCGGCTGATTCACAAACACGGCAAGATCGTGTCGATCGAAGGCGTGCCCTGCGATCCGGCGGCTAACGATCTGCCCTATCTGCTGCCGGGTTTCATCGACCTGCATGTGCACGGCGGCGGCGGCAAAGACATCATGGAGGGCGCCGAAGCCTTCGAAACCATCAGCAAAACCCATGTGCGTTTCGGCACCACTTCGCTGCTGGCCACGACCATGACTGCGCCGAGCGCGGAGATCTCCAGCGTTCTCAAAGAGGTAGGAGAATTCTGCGAACAGCGTCCGAAAGGCGCCGCGCGAGTCCTCGGCGTGCACCTTGAAGGCCCTTACATCAACCCGGGAAAACTCGGCGCCCAACCGAACTTCGCCCACACCGCGTTGATGGCCGAAGTCGAAGAATATCTGGCGCTGGCGCCGATTCGCGTCATCACCATTGCCCCGGAAATCGCCGGTCACGATGCATTGATCCGTGAGCTGAGCAGCCGTGGCATCCGCATGCAGATCGGGCACACCCTCGGCAGCTACGAGGAAGGCGTCGCCGCGCTGGCTGCCGGAGCCAGCAGTTTCACCCACCTCTATAACGCCATGAGCCCGCTGCATCACCGCGAGCCGGGCATCGTTGGCGCAGCACTGGCCCACGCCAAATACGCCGAGCTGATTCCCGATCTGTTGCACGTGCACCCTGGCGCCATCCGCGTGGCGCTGCGCTCGATCCCGTGCCTGTATTGCGTCACCGATTCGACCGCCGCCGCCGGCATGCCCGACGGTGAATACAAGCTTGGCAGCCACACCGTGACCAAATGCCTGGGCGGCGTGCGCCTGCCCGACGGCACGCTGGCCGGCAGCACCCTGACCATGGATCAGGCCCTGCGCAATCTGGTCAAGATCGGTTTGCCGATCGCCGAAGCCTCGCAGCGTCTGTCGCAATTTCCCGCCGACTACCTCGGCATCACCGAACGCGGGCGCCTTGCCCCCGGCGCCTGGGCCGACTGCGTGCGGCTCGATCGTTCACTCACACTGACCGCCGTCATGGTCGAAGGAGAAGACATTGACTTCAAAAATGCTTGAAGAGGCGCTGTCCTCGTTCGAGGCCGTGCAAGCACAGCTGCAACAGCTCGACGCGCCGATGATCGAGATCGCCGGGCGCCTGCGCCGTCAGCCGCCGCAAGTGGCGATGACCGTCGCCCGTGGCAGCTCCGACCACGCGGCGAGCTACTTCGCCTACCTGACCATGCAGCAACTGGGCGTGCCGGTGGCCTCGTTGCCGATGTCGGTGGTAACCATGCAGCAGGCGCCACTGAAAGTCAGCGGTCAGGTCGCCTTTGCGTTTTCGCAGTCGGGGCAGAGCCCGGATCTGGTCAACAGCCTGCGCCTGTTGCGCAAGCGTGGCGCGCTGAGCGTGTCGATGGTTAACGCTGCCGATTCGCCACTGGAAGCGGCCTGTGAATTCAGCCTGCCGCTGCTCGCCGGCACGGAAAGCAGCGTCGCCGCGACCAAGAGTTTTATCGCCACCCTCAGCGCCAGCGCGCGCTTGATCGCGCACTGGAAAGAGGACAGCGAATTGCTGCAAGCCCACGATGCGCTGCCAGAAGGCCTGCGCGAAGCGGCGAAACAGGACTGGAGCGTGGCCATCGAAGCCCTGCGCGGTTGCGAGCGCCTGATGGTGATCGGCCGCGGAGCCGGTTTCGCGATTGCCCAGGAAGCGGCGCTGAAATTCAAGGAAACCTCGGCGATTCAGGCCGAAGCGTTCAGCAGTGCCGAAGTCCGTCACGGCCCGATGGCACTGATCGACGAACACTATCCGCTGCTGGTTTTCGCCCCACGCGGCGCCGAGCAGGCCGGCCTGCTGAGTCTGGCGGCGGAAATGCGCCAGCGCGGCGCCCGGGTCTTGCTCGCCGCGCCGGATGACGTCAGCGAACGCGACCTGACCCTGAGCCGCGCCGAACACCCGGCCCTCGATCCGATTCTGGCGATCCAGAGTTTCTACGTGATGGCCGCAGGCCTGGCCGTGGCGCGGGGCATGGACCCGGATCAGCCGCGCCATTTGAGCAAAGTGACCCGCACGCACTGATAGCGGCTAAAGGACGTAACTCCATGCAGGAGCTGCCGAAGGCTGCGATCTTTTGATCTCGACCCATAAAAACAAGATCAAAAGATCGCAGCCTTCGGCAGCTCCTACAGGGGACATCGAACCGAGATTCAACTGATGAGACCCAGCCATGCCCGACAACAATAAAGAGCTGACCCTCAGCGCCCCGCTCAGCGGCCCGGTGCTGACGCTCGCCAACGTCCCGGACGCGGTGTTCGCCAGTGGCGCGATGGGCGACGGCATCGCCATCGACCCGCTCAACGACACGCTGTATTCGCCCTGCGCCGGCGTGGTCATCCACGTTGCGCGCAGCAGCCACGCGGTGACCGTGCGCGCCGACAACGGTGCGGAAATCCTCCTGCACCTGGGCCTCGACACCGTTGAATTGAACGGCGAAGGTTTCGCCATGCTGGTCAAGGAAAGCGATCGCGTCAGCCTCGGTCAGCCGCTGCTGCGCTATGACCTGGACAAGGTCGGCCAGCACTGCAAAAGCCTGGTCAGCCTGTTGATCCTGACCAACAGCGCGGATTTTCAGGTGCGGCCGATCACTCTCAAAGCGGTGAAAGTCGGCGAGCCGTTGCTGCACATCATCGCGCGCAATGTGGTGGCGGCGAATACCGATACAAGCGGCGGGCCTGAGGTTCGTGGCCAGGCGCGGGTCGCTCATCGCGGCGGCTTGCATGCGCGCCCGGCTGCGCTGATCCGCCAGACCGCCCAGAGTTTCAGCAGCCATTCACAGCTGCACTTCAACGGTAAATCGGCGCCGTGCAACAGCCTGATCGGTTTGATGGGTCTGGCCATTGGCGAGCAGGATGAGGTGCAGGTCAGTTGTCAGGGACCGGACGCCGATGCCGCGCTGCAAGCCTTGCTCAGCGCATTGGCCACGGCGCTGCCGGACGATCATCACGGGCAAGCGCCGACCACCACAGCCGCGCTGAAACGCCCGGCCGAGGCTGGCGTGTTGCACGGTGTTTGCGCGGCGCCGGGGCTGGTCGCCGGGCCGTTGTTTCGCTTGAACGCGATCACCTTGCCGGCGGATACGGGCCATCACGATCCAGTGCAACAGCAGCAGACGCTTGAAACGGCATTGAACGCGGTGCGCAGCGAAATCGCCGCCACCCTCGCCCAGGCGAAAAAGCACAAGAACGCCGACGAAGAAGCGATCTTCGCTGCACACATGGCGCTGCTCGAAGACCCGGCCCTGCTCGACGCCGCGCAGCAATTCATCGCACAAGGCACCGCAGCGACCCATGCCTGGAGTCAGTCGATCGACACCCAGTGCGACATGCTGCAAGGCACCGGCAGTCCGCTGCTGGCCGAACGTGCCAACGATTTGCGCGACCTCAAGCAACGCGTGCTGCGTGCCCTGCTTGGCGAGGCCTGGCAATACCAGGTGCCGGCCGGCGCCATTGTTGCCGCCCATGAACTGACGCCATCGGATCTGCTGCAACTCAGCGCGCAAGGTGTCGCCGGGTTGTGCATGGCCGAGGGCGGCGCGACCTCGCACGTAGCGATTCTGGCGCGCGGCAAAGGCTTGCCGTGCATCGTCGCTTTGGGCGCGCAATTGCTTGAGCAGCCGCAGGATCAGGCCGTGGTGCTCGACGCTGACGACGGGCGCCTCGAATTGACGCCGAATGCGCAACGCCTGAGCGAAGTGCAACAGGCACAAATCCAGCGCCAGCAGCGCCGCGACAGCCAACAGGCCAAAGCCCATTTGCCCGCTGAAACGCGCAATGGCGTGCACATCGAAGTGGTCGCCAATGTCGCCTCAAGCAACGAAGCGGCAGACGCTTTTGCCAATGGTGCCGATGGCGTCGGCCTGTTGCGCACCGAGTTTCTCTTCGTTGATCGCCAGACGGCACCGGACGTCGAGGAACAGCGCAGCGCCTATCAAGCGGTGATCGATGCCATGGGCGACAAGCCGGTGATCATCCGCACCATCGACGTCGGTGGCGACAAGCAACTCGACTACCTGCCACTGCCGGCCGAAGCCAACCCGGTGCTCGGTCTGCGCGGCATTCGTCTGGCCCAGGCGCGGCCGGAAATTCTCGATCAGCAACTGCGCGCGCTGCTGCAGGTCAAGCCGTTGTCGCGTTGCCGGATTCTGTTGCCGATGGTCACCGAGGTCGACGAACTGCTGCACATCCGCCAGCGCGTCGATGCACTGCGGCTTGAAATGGGCATTGCCGAGCGCCCGGAAATCGGCGTGATGATCGAAGTCCCCGCCGCCGCGCTGCAAGCCGAACAACTGGCCGAACACGCCGACTTTCTCTCGATCGGCACCAACGATCTGTCGCAATACACCCTGGCCATGGACCGCGATCACGCCGGGTTGGCGGCGCGGGTCGATGCCCTGCACCCGGCGTTGCTGCGCCTGATCGCCATGACTTGCGAAGGCGCGGCGGTGCACAAGCGCTGGGTCGGTGTCTGCGGCGCCCTCGCCTCCGACCCGCTGGCCACGCCGGTGCTGATCGGCCTCGGCGTCACCGAACTGTCGGTGAGCCCGGTGCAGATCGGTGAAATCAAGGACCGCGTACGTCAGTTGCATGAAGCCGAATGTCAGCGCCTGAGCCGCGACTTGCTCAAGCTCTCCAGCGCCGCCGCCGTTCGCCACGCCTGTCATCAACATTGGCCTCTGCGCTAACAAAAACAAAAAGGACAAACGCCATGTACCAACTCTTCATCGAAGGCCTGCAACGCCTCGGCCGCGCGCTGATGCTGCCGATCGCGATCCTGCCGATTGCCGGCCTGCTGCTGCGCCTGGGCGACACCGACCTGTTGAACATCGCGATCATTCACGATGCCGGGCAAGTGATCTTCGCCAACCTGGCGATGATTTTTGCCATCGGCATCGCCGTCGGTTTCGCCAAGGACAACAACGGCACCGCCGGCCTGGCCGGGGTGATCGGTTATCTGGTGATGATCTCCACGCTCAAGGTGCTCGACTCGACCATCAACATGGGCATGCTCGCCGGGATCGTCAGCGGCCTGTTGGCCGGCGCGCTGTACAACCGCTTCAAGGACATCAAGCTACCGGAGTATCTGGCGTTCTTCGGTGGCCGGCGGTTCGTGCCGATCGTCACCGGGTTCGCGGCGGTGGGGCTGGGCGTGCTGTTCGGCTATATCTGGCCGCCGATCCAGCAGGGCATCAATGCGTTCGGCGCGCTGATGATGGAAAGCGGCAGCATTGGCGCCTTCGTCTTCGGCGTCTTCAACCGTTTGCTGATCGTCACCGGCCTGCACCACATCCTTAACAACATGGCGTGGTTCGTCTTCGGCAACTTCACCGACCCGACCACCGGCGCGCTGGTGACCGGCGATCTGTCGCGGTATTTTGCCGGCGATCCGAAGGGCGGCCAGTTCATGACCGGCATGTTCCCGATGATGATCTTCGGCCTGCCCGCCGCGTGCCTGGCGATGTATCGCAACGCTTTGCCGGAGCGGCGCAAGGTGATGGGCGGGATCTTCCTGTCGATGGCGCTGACCTCGTTTCTGACCGGCGTGACCGAGCCGATCGAATTTGCCTTCATGTTTCTCGCACCGCTGTTGTTCCTCCTGCACGCGCTGCTGACCGGGCTGTCGATGGCGATCACCAACGGTCTGAACATTCATCTGGGCTTCACCTTTTCCGGTGGCTTCATCGACATGATTCTCGGCTGGGGCAAGTCCACAAATGGCTGGTTGGTGGTGCCGGTCGGGCTGGCTTACGCGGTCATCTATTACCTGGTCTTCGACTTCTGTATCCGCCGCTTCAATCTGAAGACGCCGGGACGCGAAGACGTGGCCACGGCAGAAAAAGCCGTGCTTTCGGAAACCGAACGCGCCAGTGCGTATATCAAAGCCTTGGGCGGCGCCGAGAATCTGCTCACCGTCGGCGCCTGCACGACCCGACTGCGCCTGGAGATGGTCGATCGCAACAAGGCCTCGGATGCCGAGCTGAAAGCGCTGGGCGCGATGGCGGTGGTGCGCCCGGGCAAGGGCGGCAGTCTGCAGGTCGTGGTCGGGCCGCTGGCTGACAGCATTGCCGATGAAATCCGCTTGGCCATGCCTGCGCTGGGCCGAACAACGTTGGTGGAAACCGCAGTAATTGCCGATGAACCGAAGACCGTTGTGCTTACAAGCAACGAGGCTCAGCAATGGCTGAATGCACTGGGCGGTCGCGACAATGTGCTGCAGCTCGATTGCATCGCCATGACCCGCATTCGCCTGCAACTGGCCGATGGCAAGACGTTGTCAGAGGCGCAGTTGCAAGCGCTGGGCTGCCAGGGTGTCAGCCAGTTGGACGGTGGGATCTGGCATTTGCTGGTGGGTGAAAAGGCAGCAAGTCTGAGCTGCGCGCTGGAAGGGTTGGTGAATCGCCAAGAGGTCAGCGCGCAGGTTTGAACGAGGGTTGGCGGGCCTGTTCGCGATCAGGCTCGCCAGCTCCGCAGATTCCACACTCCATACGTATGTACCACCCTCCTCCACGCCCCCCTCGCCATGCTGAGCGCTCATTCCCAATCTGGAGAGCGCCCGTGACCCCGGCAAAATCCCCAACACCCGCAGAGATCAACAGCAACGTCAACCAGATCAGCGACTATCTGTTTGACAGCCCGACCCCACTGCTTCCCGCACAAAAACCGACCGCTGAACAGACTTACCTGAAACGTCTCAACGAACAGCTCACCACTTACCGTAACGGCTTTTTGCAACGCAGCCGAGCGCTCTATCAGGCGCTGGAAACCAGCGATCTGCAAACCGCGGAAGGCAAACAGCTCATCGCAACCCAGAAGATCAGGCTCAACACCCAACTGATCAACATGGACCTGCGCGATCAGATCGACGGCAAGCCGGCGAAAACCTTCCTCAAATACGATGCTGGATTCACCGCCATTGAGCACGAAGCGCGGCAAGCCGTGACCGACCGACTGTTGCACCCGCAAGCCGGCGAGCTTCTGGAGAAACTCGGACTGGGGCCGATGCTGCGTCCGGCAATGTACGCGCTGCAATTCAGCTATCAGGGCAGCCGCGTCGAGCTGGCCGGCGCCTTTGTCGTCACCCAAAAGGACACTCCCCGGGTCAGCGATCTGCTGACAGACCAGAGCGTTGGCTTTGCCGTACTGTTCACACCCGTGCGCGGTCTCGAGTTTTTCAGCTCTCTGGCCGACCTCGATAGCCAGTTGCGTGCGTCCCTGAACCAGCCCGGCGGTCGCGACGAGTTCATGTCCCTGTTGCCGACGCGCTACCACGACGTCGGCGCCGCGGGGATCTGGCCGCTGCGACTTGCAGCCATCGACAGCAAGCCGTTGTTCGAGCACACCTACGACGCGCTGATCGAAAAACGCACCCAGGACATCGAACGGGCGTTGAGCTTCGCCGACAATCCGCAGCAAGATCCCAAGTTACTGGTCAGCGCCCTGGAGCGCGCAATCGCTGCGGCACTGCCTGATCTCACCGCGCGTCTTCAATTGCGTGCCCAGACCCTGTTCGAGCGCCACCTGCGCTACAGCGCGCCGGACTGGTATCGCAGCGCCAGTCCCGACAGGCAGACAGAACTCACGCAGCATGTCGCCAACTACAACCGTGCGCGTCAGCATCTGCTTGATCTGATGGAGCCGACGGGCAGCCTGGCGGCGCTTGCTCGCCACCAATGGCTGGAGCGCCTGAGTGATGACCTGGAGATCGACGACCTCGAACCGCACAAGCTGCATATCAGCACCGATCGCCGAGTGCCGGGCTATGGGGTTTATGTGCATCGATCCAATTTGCTCGATCTGTCCTTGCGCGGGCCACACACCGGCGATGAACTGCCCGGTTCGGAGTTTTTGCGCTACACCACGCTCAGCTACGATGACGCGCCGTTGCCAGCAATGTACGCGGACGTGACTCCGGCATGGCTGGTCGAACAAGCGCTCAAGATGCAACCTCGCGTCGACTACGCCAGCTTGCAAAAAGATATGCAGGCGCGGCCCACGATAAAGCCGGCGATCGAAAAGATGCTCGATCAACGCATCGTCGCGCTCGCGCATACGGCAGCGTTGCAAGGGCACCTGCTCGACACTGATCTGCAACTGATCGAGCGTCTGCGCAGCGCCAGCGACAGCCAACTGCAGGCCGCCACCCTTTGCGTGCATGGGGCGCAACTGCTGGACCTGTGGGTGCTGCGCCAGAGTGATGCGAATGGCGCGATCACGCGGATATTGCTGTGTACGCCTCAGGCACCTCGCGAGCAACAGTTCCAGGCTTTCGGCAGTGAGCGCGAGTGCCAGTCCCAGCTGTTGAGCTGGGCCAGGCACAGCGATGTCGCTGACAGCATGGCGGGTTACCTGATCAACCGTGCGCCCATGCGCTTTCGCCCGACCCTGCGCAAAGTGCTGGCCGGCCTGAGTTTCAAGCCTGGATCGCTGGAACATCAGAGGGTCACGTTCGAACATATCGGCAGTCACTCCGATTGCCTGCGAGCAATGGCCGAGCATGTACTGGCCACGCGTCTTGACGATTATGATTTCAGCACGCCGCCGTGGTATCGCCGGACCAGCATGGCCGACCGCAGAAAACTCACGACATTGACCGAGGATGCCGAGGGCGCCCTGCGTGAGTTCAATGACCATCCACTGTCGGGCGGACGTTTCCCGGCGTTTATCGATTTTGTCCACGAGCAAGCCCGGATCAGCCTGAACCGCCTGCTGCAGCGCCCGGCCAACGACGTCGACCCGGATACCGTCTGGGCCTATTCGCCACCCTCGATGGTGCGTTCGTCGACACCGCCGCCGATGACCTACACACAGCTGTATCGCGACGGCTATGCCGACGGCGTCGGTTTTCTCGATGAAAAATTTTCCAGCTCGGCTCGCTTCAAGGGGCCGCCAGGTATCGATATCAGCCTCCTGACCGCGCAGAAAGTAGCGCGCTCGGTCACTGGCGTATGGATCGGCCAACGCTACACCGACAAGGTCAAGAAGGAACTGCAGGGTTCAACCAGCGAGGGCTACGCTTTCAGACGCAACGCGACGCTGGCGATTACCCAGCGGCAGATGAAAAGCGCTGCGCTGGAAAGCCGGCTGCGAGGCAGCATCACCAGTCACGATCTGCAATGGCTGGAGCAAAGTATTACCAGCATGGATGAGACCTCGGGACCTGTGCGCACGAAATACGCGCTGCACCGGATGATGATCGATGGCGAATGGATAATTGATGTGTGGCTGTTCAGCCATGCCGAAAACCCGGTCCTGCTTTACACACCCGATGCGCCGGACGGCATCGGTTTTCGTGAGGCACGACAGTTCAATTATCTGCTCAAGAAACAGCCTGGCCTGATTGAATACCTCACGCTGCGGGTAGGTGTCAGTGGCCAGGCCCGGGTTCGCACCTTCCTCGAAAATGCAAGAAAACAGTTACCCGACAGCCTCAATATCTCCATGCCCAGCCCGGCACGTTACGACTCGACCCGGTCGGTAAAACCTGTCAGCGATTTACGTACTGCGCTGTACAACATGAAATTGCAGCGCCGGATCGACAATGTCCACGCCACTACCACGAGCCGTACCGAGATGATCGCCGGTCTGATCTGGACCAGTGTCGAATGGGTGCTCGCCATTGCCACCGCGCCCTTCCCGCTGTTGAGTCTGAGCACTGGCCTGCTGCTGGCGTTCAAGGACGCCATGCTCGCTTTGCATGCCTACCGCCAGGGCGATACCAATGAAGCGTTCGGGCATCTGCTCGGTTACTGGTTCAACAGTGCCGGCGCGGTACTGACTGACCTGCGTCCCGCCCTGCGCTCGCTCAAACCTGTGCGCCGCCCTTTGCGCCGAATCAGCGCCAGTGCCAGCAACGAACAACGCAATGTGGTGACACTGATCGATCAAGTGGCTCCGGTCGCAGCTCCGGCGGACATGCAGCCGGTGGTATTCAGGGCACAGAATTTGTGGGCGTCGAACCAGCCCGATGCCCTCGGACGCTATCTGTTGCATCGCCTTGACCCGGACAGTGGCAGGTTGTTCTCGACCGGTATTCTGGCAGTGCGTGATTCAGAAGGCAGGATGGTGCGCAGTGGCATCAGCGGGGGGGCGCCGAAGTATGAAACCTTACCGCAGGCCTCCGGCCCGCACACAGATTACGGTGTGGCGGCCAAATATCGCGAACGCATCGAAACGGTGATGAATCCGCAAGCTCGAGAGGAGCTGCTCAAGCGCAGTGCGGACTACATGGTCCGTCCCGAGTCGATCGTCGCCGGGGCTGTCAGTGAAATGTCCTCGACGCGCAGAGCCTACCTGACGCAGGTCGAGAAGCTGACCAAGGATGCCACGCAGCATTTTTCCGAACTTGCCTCGCTACCCGCACGCCCGCAGGTCCCTGATGTCGGCGCCGATATATCGTTTGCCCAACTGATCGCCAGCGATGCGCTCAAGGGCAAAAACCTGGTAATCGGCGCGGTGCCCGCCTCGATCGCCAGTAAACAAGCGCTGATCCAGAATCTGGATGCGTTGGTCAGAAACGGCTACAGGCGTCTCTATATCGAATACCTGCCCGGAGACGTCTTCCCGCTCAAACTGGAAAAATTCAACGCGGGCAAATCCTGGCTGCATATCCGCAAGCATCTGCAAGCCGTGGATAAGGCGTTGGGCTGCGATGCGACGTTCTCCTACGAGGCGCTGGTGCGCGCGGCACGGGAAAAAGGCCTGAAAATCAGCGCGCTGGATGCTTCCACCTGCTACCGGGTCGAGGGCGCAATGGTCATGTCCGAGCTCTCGCCTCTGACGCCGAGAAGCAACAGCGTGCGAAATTTCTACTCGCACAAAATCCTTGCTGGCGATAGCGTTGACGCGCCAGACGAACGCTGGATCGTGCTCACGGAACAATCGCGGATGAGCACCTTCGACAACACACCGGGGCTTGCCGATCTTCACGATGCCGTGGCCGTGCGCATTGAAGACGTCGACCTGTACCAACCCGCGCGCATTGCCAGGGATGCGCCCGGCGGCATCGCCGGAGATGCATCAGCGCAAGGTGATTTTCTCGTCCAGATGCCGAGTACATACATGGCGCCTCTGCCAGCCTCCAGGCCGTCCGCCGCAGCGGCTGCCGTTGACCACTTCAGTGAATTCGATGTTGCTGCGCCACTGCGCAACGACATTGCTGAAATGTTGCAAAGGCCCTACTCCATGAACTCGTATTACACCCCGACAGTACCGAGTGAAAGAACGGCCTACGAGGCTTTCATTGCCCAGCGCGACCGTCTGGAAAAAGCGGCCAGAGACGCCTTCACTGCTTACGCCCCTCCCGATGCGCCTATCCTGCCGTTGCTCACCTCCGACTGCACATTCGAGGTTTTTTTGCGGCAATTGACCGACGCACGCTTGAATCTGCTGATCGGCGAAACCCACAGCGATACAGCCAGCAAAGCGCTGCTGAAAAAGCACATGAAAGCCCTCAAGGAAGCAGGGTACGACACGTTATATGTCGAGCACGTGTTCACCGACCTGCACCAGGCCGATCTCGATACTTTCCTGCGCACCCAGCGCATGCCGGACAGGCTTAAGGCGTATCTGCAGCGCCAGGATCACGGCCACATGCGCTTTTACCAAGGGAGCGATACGTACACAGAGGTCTATCAGGCCGCAGCCAAATACAACATGCGCATCAGGGCACTCGATTGCACGGCGTCCTACCACCTCAAGGGCATACATGACGTGGAAATCTCCCGAAACGAGATGTTCAGCTATTTCGCGACCCAAGTGATCGAAGCCGATCAACTGGCTCACGGGCCGCATAAATGGGTGGCCCTCATCGGCAGCGCGCACACCAATTACAACCTCGGCGTGCCAGGTCTGGCCGATACACTTTCAGCCGTCAGCCTGCACGTACGCGACACGGCCCCTGAGCTGGCCAGGGACATCCACCGTGGCTCGTGGGAGTTTGTCAGCGACAAGAGCAAGGCCAACGTACAGGCCTTGAGCAGCGACTTTCTCATGGAGGTGGCCGTCCCCGGAACGAAAAAGCCTGCCGCGACGCCATCGGTCAGTCGCAGCAAACTGACCCGAACCGGGGATTTCCTGATCGAAAATGCAGATACCCGCAACGCTAGCGTTGTGCATAGATCCCGCAATGGCGAGATCGTTGTCACGCCGATCCAGGTCAATGACAAGGGTCTGTTATTCGTTGATCGTTGGGAGAAAAAAGGTGAGAGCTTCAAATACCTGCGGTTGTTGATCGACATGCTTGTAACAGACGTGAACCTGACACCGGTGACGTGACACCCGAGCGATTGCACGTCGTGGAAAACCACTGGGCTTGACGGCCCAGTGGTTTTTTTCATGCCTGGGGATCCACCCGATCCAGCGCACGGTTCACCGCCAGCTCGGCAAGCATGATGATCTGCTGAATCGCCAGCGCCGTATTGCGCTGCGGTCGCCCCAACTGATCGGCGAAATCACTGGCCAGGGTGTTGGCTGAAGCAAGTGACTCACAGGCATGGGCGAGCAGGGTTTCGGTGTCGATTTCGGGCTGGATCACAAACATGGTACTGGGAGGGTGCGCTTTGCTCGGCTGCGGACACAGGTAAAAATCCAGAGCCCGCTTGATCGCTTCGCGGTTCTTGGCGAGGTCGTCGGCGCGGATGGTTTGTTCGAGGGGGGGTGAGGGTTCGAGGGGTGGGTCGGGGACAGGTTTTGACATTGATACGTTCCTCATCAATAGCCAATCACTTGCCGTTTCTCACGCGGCGGAGTGGTGGCAGCAGTGTGCGGGGTGAGAAACCGGTAGGAACAAGCCCGGCCGGACCGAAGTCCGCCCGCACACAGCCGCCATAACAATGCAGACAGCAGGAATGCCGGCGGCGATTATGGTGGTACTGATTGTGGATTAACAGTTCCTAAGGGTTCTCACACCCGATCGCCGAAGTTTCGGCGACACCAAAAGACTAGAGATCGCACGTCCGACGGACAACCTGAAAACCTTGTGGGAAGGTTCTGCGAACTCAGACACTGCTTTAAACACACTCCAGATCGCCACCCTCACCCTAGCCCTCTCCCAGAGGGAGAGGGGACTGACCGAGTTGTTCAGGCGAGGTACGCCGACGTGAAAGTCCGAGTTGAACTCAGGAGTTGAAAACCACACAAAATCGGCCCCCTCTCCCTCCCAGAGGGAGAGGGACTGACCGAGTTGTTCAGGCGAGGTACGCCGACGTGAAAGTCCGAGTTGAACTCAGGATTTGCAAACCACACAAAATCGGCCCCCTCTCCCTCGGGAGAGGGCTGGGGTGAGGGGCAGCAACAACACAAATCAAAAGCCGGACACACACGCTTTTCACCACTCAATAGGCCGAGTGTCAGCTCGCCTGCTCTTGATCTTGATCCACCGGCGACGTCGGAAGGCTGAGTGGAGGGATTGATCCGGGCGTGGGAGCGCAGCGACCGT
>NZ_QFZZ01000005.1 GCF_005233515.1 Pseudomonas sp. CFBP13508 | reverse complement strand
ACTTCGTTTACGGAGTGCTCAAGTCAGGACTGCCATATGACCCGAAACTTGCGCTTGCCCGGTGAGGCTCAAGACGGTATCTACATCGGAATTTGCGTTTCCCTGTAGGAGCTGCCGCAGGCTGCGATCTTTTGATCTTAAGCGCGGAATTGTCCCAGGCTAGCCTTCAATTGCGCAGCCAGGCCATCCAGCACCTTGCCACTGGCCGTGGTCTCCACCACTGCCTGCGCCGCTTTCTCGGCCTGTGCATGAATCGTCTCGACCCGCCCACGCACTGCCTGTGCACCCTGCGCCTGATGCGCTGCTGCTTGCGTCGCCAGACCGATCGCCGCATGCACCTGCTCAACCGAAGCCTGCACCGACTGCTGCAACCGCGCACTGTCGCGCAACACCAGCAAACCTTCGCTGGCCTGCCGTCCGGCCTGACCAATCGCCTCGACCGCCTCACGTGCGCCCTGCTGCAGAGCGACGATGTGCGCTTGAATATCACCCGTCGAGCTCTGCGTTTTGCTCGCCAGCGCACGCACTTCATCGGCGACCACGGCGAAACCACGCCCGGTCTCACCGGCCCGCGCCGCCTCGATCGCAGCGTTCAACGCCAGCAGGTTGGTCTGTTCAGCGATGCCATGAATCACCGTCAACACCACCTCGATTTGCTCACTCTGCTGCGCCAGTCGCTCGATGACCTTCGCCCCGGTATCGACCTGCCCGGCCAGCGCTTCGATCAGGCTGCCGACCTTGGCGGAAGTACGAGTGTTCTCATCGGTGGCCTGACGAATATCGACAACCTGCTTGAGCGCCGCCTGCATCGCCTGACTTTCCGACTGCGCCTCGTCTGCCATTTGCGACAGCGCGCGAAGGCTTTCTGCAACTTCATCGCGCTGCATTCCGGCAGCGGCATCGGCGCCAGCGTTGCGCAAAGTCATCGCGCCGATTTCCACGCCAGTGCGCTGAGCGACATCGCCGGCCTCGCGTACGATCGGCTGCAACTTGTCGACGAAGCGATTGACCGCCGCCGCCATGTCGCCGATTTCATCCTTGCTGTTGATCTGCACACGCTTGGTCAGATCGCCCTCGCCTGCCGCCAGATCGTCCATCGCCGCGTTGAGCATTTTCAGGCGATTGACTACACGATGACCGAGGACCACCGCCAGCAACAGCAACACGCCGCAACCGACCAGCGCCAGGCCAAGGCCGATACGCCAGCGCAGTGTCGCGGCAGCGTCTTGAACGGTTTGTGCGGTGTTGGCTTTCATTTCACCAGCGGTGCCCTGCGCCGATTGCAGGCGCGCCTGCATTGCCTTGGCGCTGTCCGCCGCTGCGCCTTTGAGGCTGTCGCCGACCAATTGATCGCTGCTGGCAATCAGCGCGAGGAAGCGCTTGTCGAGCTCGGCCAGATCGGTTTCCACCGAGGCCGTGGACACGCCCATCAGCACTTTGCCGATTTCCACGCCATTGGGATTGATCGAGGCCTCGAGGTAGTAGACCGAAGGATCATTCTTCGCCGCATCCAGCACCTTATCCAGCGCACGCTCGCCCTGACCCTTTTCCAGCAAGGCCTTGTTGATCGGGTTTTCACGGTTGAGATAACGGGTCAGGTGCTGGCCGGTGGCGTCGTCATACACCACGAACAGCACGTTGGGGTTGCGCTGGGCGCGACGAGCGAACTCCGACAGCGTCGGCACGTCGCTGTCCCACATCGCACGCGGCGCTACGGATGCAAGCAACTGCGCCATGTCGTTGGCCGAATCCTTCAGATCCTTTTCCAGCGTCGCCCGCAGTTGCGCCTGCTCATCTTTGAGGCGTGTGGACAGGCCAGCCGTGAGGCGCTGACGAGTACTGGCTGACAGCGCATCAAGACTCGAAGTGACTTCACGCCCGGCCTGCTCCAGCTCACCGGAGAGTTTCTGGCTGTCGGCACCCAGGCGCACGGCCAGATCGGCTTCCAGCGCGGTCACCGTGCTCCGCGTCAGGGCAACCGCCACCAACACCTGCACCAAAAGGGCGATACCAAGGGTAACGAACACCGGCCGCAACAAACGGCTTTGTAACAGTGAGAGAACGGCTGACACTTTAAATCCCTCTACTTCTGACGCCATTAATTTGATGGCACTCTTGTAGACAGATTCACAGCAAAGGTCATGCCGTCCAACAGGCATAAACGACAAAGGCCCCGATTAAGGGGCCTTTGTTTTTTACATCAACGACTTATCAAGCGAACGGATGACGCAGAACGATGGTTTCGTTGCGGTCCGGGCCCGTCGAAATAATGTCGATCGGCGCGCCGATCAACTCTTCAACGCGTTTGATGTAGGCACGAGCATTGGCCGGCAGCTCTTCCAGGGTCTTGGCACCCACGGTCGATTCGCTCCAGCCCGGCACTTCTTCGTACACAGGCTGCAGGCCGACATAGCTGTCAGCGTCGGTCGGCGCAACGGCGTTGCCCTGCGCATCTTTATAGCCAACGCAGATGTTGATGGTTTCCAAACCGTCGAGTACGTCCAGCTTGGTCAGGCAGATGCCCGAGATGCTGTTCACATCGATAGCGCGACGCAGGATGACGGCGTCGAACCAGCCGCAACGACGGGCACGGCCGGTGGTGGCGCCGAACTCATGGCCTTGCTTGGCCAGGTGTGCACCGACGTCATCGAACAGCTCGGTCGGGAACGGGCCGGAACCCACGCGAGTGGTGTAGGCCTTGGTGATGCCCAGGATGTAATCGAGGAACATCGGACCAACGCCCGAACCGGTCGCCACGCCACCAGCGGTGGTATTGGAGCTGGTCACGTACGGGTAGGTGCCGTGGTCGATGTCGAGCAACGAACCTTGCGCGCCTTCGAACATGATGTCCTTGCCGGCACGACGCAGGTCGTGCAGCTCGGCGGTCACGTCGAGCATCAGCGGCTTGAGCAGCTCAGCGTATTCCTTGCACTCGGCCAGGGTCTTTTCGAATTCGATGGCCGGCTCTTTGTAGTAACCGACCAGCATGAAGTTGTGGTAATCCACCAGTTCACGCAGTTTGTCTTCGAAGCGCGGCATGTTCAGCAGGTCGCCGACACGCAGGCCACGACGGGCAACTTTATCTTCGTAAGCCGGGCCGATGCCGCGACCGGTAGTACCGATCTTCAGCTCGCCACGGGCCTTTTCACGGGCCTGGTCCAGCGCAACGTGGAAGGACAGGATCAGCGGGCAGGACGGGCTGATACGCAGGCGCTCGCGCACCGGTACGCCTTTCTCTTCCAGCTTGGTGATCTCGCGCAGCAGGGCGTCAGGCGCAACCACCACGCCGTTGCCGATCAGGCACTGTACGCCTTCGCGCAGCACGCCCGAAGGAATCAGGTGCAAGACGGTTTTCTCGCCGTCGATCACCAGCGTGTGACCCGCGTTGTGGCCACCCTGGTAGCGCACTACGGCGGCAGCATGTTCGGTCAGCAGATCAACGATCTTGCCTTTGCCCTCATCACCCCACTGGGTGCCCAGGACTACGACATTCTTACCCATAACACTTGTCCTCATTCGCGCAAACTTGGTGCCGGCGATGGCCGGCAGGAAAACTCAAGAAGCCAGTGGCGATACTTGCCAAAGCCCGTTCTGCTGAATCAATTGCCGGTCGCAGTCCGCATCACGGGCGGCGGCCAAAGGTTGTCCAGGCAAGGCCTGAACGACACGCTGACCCTCACTGCGCAACTGGCAAACCTGCTGCCAGAGTGCCGCATCCGTACTGTCAGGCATCCAGATACCGCCAGACGGTAGCTCGATCTCAGCACGCCCCAGGGTCACCAGGGTTTTCAAATCGGTAGAGAAACCAGTCGCCGGACGGGCGCGACCGAAGTCGGCGCCGATGTCATCGTAACGACCGCCCTGAGCGATGGACTGGCCAACGCCGGGCACGAACACCGCGAACACCACGCCAGTGTGGTAGTGATAGCCGCGCAGTTCGCCGAGGTCGAAATACAGCGGCAGCTGCGGGAAACGCACGGACAGACGCTCGGCGATCGCCAGCAGATCTTCCAGCGCCGCCAGCACCGGCGCCGGCGCATTGGCCAGACGCTCGCGGGCAGCGCTCAACACTTCCCGGCCGCCGCACAGATCAACCAGTGCGCGCAGCATGCCCGACAGGTCGGCCGGCAGGCCTTCGGTCAGGGTAATCACTTCATCGATGGCCTTGCGCTGCAGCGCGTCGAACAACTGCTGCTCGACTTCACCGGACAGACCGGCGGCGCGCGCCAGACCACGATAGATGCCGACATGCCCGAGGTCCATGTGCACATCCGGCACGTCGGCCAGTTGCAGCATGGCCAGCATCAGGCTGATGACTTCGACGTCACTGCTCGGACTGGCGTCGCCGTACAGCTCGGCGCCCAGCTGGATCGGGCTGCGCGAGGACGACAATGCACGCGGCTGGGCGTGCAGCACGCTGCCGGCGTAGCACAGACGGCTTGGGCCTTCGCGACGCAGGGTGTGCGCATCGATGCGCGCGACCTGCGGCGTGATGTCGGCTCGGAAACCCATCTGCCGGCCCGATTGCGGGTCGATGACCTTGAAGGTACGCAGATCCAGGTCCTGGCCCGCGCCGGTCAGCAGGGATTCCAGGTACTCGATATGGGGAGTCACGACAAACTCGTAACCCCAGCTCTGGAACAGATCCAACACCTGACGACGCGCGACTTCAATGCGCGCCGCCTCCGGTGGCAGTACTTCTTCGATGCCATCTGGCAGCAGCCAGCGGTCTACCGTTGCCATTACGCCATTCCCCTTTGATCCGGGCGGCCAGCACGAGGGCGAGCCTTGAGTGAAGCAGAAAATGACCGGGGCGTTCAAAACGCACGCGCATGAACGACGCAGCGAAAGGCCTTACCGGCTTCGCCCATCACTTTCCTCGAAAAACGCTCGGGCCGTACAAACCCGAAGCCTGCAACAAAAACAGCAATCAAACGTGCAGACGCAAAAAAGCCGGGAATTTCCCGGCTGCCGCATCATACACACGTTTTCCGAAAGGATCACCCCGCCCGAGGTTTTAGCCGCCGGGCGGACTGATTCAGGTCAACGTCGTATCAAGGTTTGGCTTTTTCCAGATAACGGAAAAAGTCGCTGCTTGGGTCGAGGACCAGGACGTCGGATTTGTTCGCGAAGCTTTCACGGTAGGCACGCAGGCTACGGTAGAAACCGTAGAACTCCTGATCCTGGCCGTAGGCCTTGGAGTAGATCGCAGCAGCCTGGGCGTCACCGTCACCGCGAACCTCTTCGGATTCACGATAGGCTTCGGCCAGCAGCACGCGGCGTTGACGATCGGCGTCGGCACGGATGCCTTCGGCCAGCTCGTTACCCTTGGCGCGGTGCTCGCGAGCTTCACGCTCACGCTCGGTGCTCATACGTTCGAACACGCTGCGGTTCACTTCCTTCGGCAGATCGATGGCCTTGACCCGGACATCGACCACTTCGATACCCAGCTCTTTTTCCGCCATCTTGTTCAGCGACGCAGTGATGTCAGCCATCAGCGCGTCACGCTCACCCGACACCACTTCGTGCAGGGTGCGCTTGCCGAACTGGTCACGCAGGCCCGATTCGAGACGACGGGACAAACGCTCGTCGGCGATCTGCTTCAGACCCGAAGTCGCGGTGTAGAAGCGCTCGGCATCTTTGACCCGCCACTTGGCGTAGGCATCGACCATTACGGCTTTCTTTTCCAGAGTCAGGAAGCGTTGCGTCGGTGCATCCAGCGTCAGCAGACGCGCGTCGAATTTGCGCACCTGGTTGACGTAAGGCACTTTCACATGCAGACCCGGCTGGACATCGGCCTGAACCACACGACCGAATTGCAGCAGCACCGCGCGCTCGGTCTGAGCGACGATGTAGAAGCAATTCCAGCCCACCAGTACCACAACGACGCCAACGATCAGGGCGATCAGCGATTTATTGCTCATCAGCGGGTCTCCCTTGTACGCGTCTGCGGCACGTCGGTGACATGCGGCGTGACGTCCGTGTTGTTGCTGGCGGCCGAACCGGTCACCGGTGCATTACCCGAACTGTTCTGGATCATCTTGTCCAACGGCAGGTAGAGCAGATTGCTCTGGCCGTTCTTGTTGCCGGTCACGAGGACCTTGCTGGTGTTGCTGAAGACTTCCTGCATGGTGTCCAGGTACAGACGCTCGCGTGTGACTTCAGGTGCCTTGCGATACTCGGCGACCAGTTTGGTAAAGCGATCGGCCTCACCCTTGGCGCGCGAGATGGTCTCGTCGCGATAACCGTTGGCATCTTCGATGATGCGCTGGGCCTGACCACGGGCTTCCGGCACCACGCCGTTGGCGTAGGTTTCGGCCTGGTTGCGCGAACGCTGCTCGTCTTCACGGGCGCGGATCACGTCATCGAAGGCTTCCTGTACTTCACGCGGTGCCGCTGCGCTCTGTACGTTGACCTGGGTGACGGTGATACCGGTGCGATAGGTATCGAGGAAACGTTGCAGACGCTCCTTGATTTCGCTGGCCATCAATTCACGACCTTCAGTCAGCACCTGGTCCATGGCGGTGGAACCGACCACGTGACGCAGCGCACTTTCAGTCGCGTGCTGCAGGCTGATTTCCGGCTGATCGACGTTCAGCACGAAGTCCTGCAGGTTGCTGATCTTGTACTGCACGGTCAGCGGCACTTCGACGATGTTCTCGTCTTCAGTCAGCATCTGGCCCTGCTTGGTGTACGCACGCTCACGCGTCACGTTCTCCATGTACTTCTTGTCGATCGGCGGGAAGTAGATGTTCAGGCCCGGGCCGACAGTCTCGTAGTACTTGCCGAAGCGCAGCACCACGGCTTGCTCCTGCTCGTCCACCACGTAGACCGCGCTGTACAGCCAGACAGCCGCCAGCACCACCAGGCCGATGCCGAGCAGACCGCCGAAGCCGCCACTGCTGCGCCCCGATCCGCCGCCGTCATCACCGCGTTTCTTACCACCACCGAACAACCCGTTCAGGCTTTCCTGCAGCTTTCGGAAGGCCTCGTCGAGATCCGGTGGTCCCTTGCGGTCGCCGTTATTGCGGCGCTTGCCACGCCAGGGATCCTGATTATTCGAGTTGCCACCCGGCTCATTCCAAGCCATAGCGCTCTCCATCTGATAAAGCAAAGACGCACCCACGGCGCGCCGACCAATGCTACAGAATGCCTGCCGTTGCGGCACAACCGCTTTGTCAGGCTTTTATTGCAAAGTGTGTTGCTCGATGAATTCCATCGGCTGCAATCCTTCGCGGCTTACCAATCGATTCAGCTCGATCCGGGGCAAACGAACGGCCAGCAGGCTGACACCTTCTTCATCGTATTCTTCTTTCTGCACCGCACCGAGTTCGAAGAACTGCGCACGCAGTCGAGCGAAGCGTTGCGGCAAGCGCAAGGTACCGACGAACAGATCACTGCCGAGCAACTCGGCGATGGCCTGTTCAAGCAACTCCAGACCGCTACCATCACGCGCCGAGAGCCAGACCCGTTGCGGCTTGCCATCGGCATCGCGCTGGATCTGCGGCTCGACGCCCTCAAGCAAATCGAGTTTGTTATAGACCTCGAGGATCGGCAAGTCCTGGGCACCAATCTCGCCCAGCACCACCATTACCTGCTCGATCTGCAACATGCGATCCGGTTCGGCCGCATCGATCACGTGCAGCAGCAGGTCGGAATTGCTCGACTCTTCGAGCGTAGACCGAAATGCCTCGACCAGCTTGTGCGGCAGGTGACGAATGAACCCCACGGTGTCGGCGAGGACAATCGGACCGAGGTCGTCAAGCTCCAGCCGGCGCAGGGTCGGGTCGAGTGTGGCGAACAGTTGATCGGCCGCGTACACGTCGGATTTCGTCACGTTGTTGAAGAGTGTCGACTTGCCGGCGTTGGTGTATCCCACCAGCGAAACGGTCGGGATATCCGCGCGGGACCGGCCACGGCGCGACTGCTCGCGCTGACTGCGCACCTTCTCCAGCCGCCCCTTGATCTGGCGCAGGCGAACCCGCAGCAGACGGCGGTCGGTTTCCAGCTGGGTTTCACCCGGACCGCGCATACCGATACCGCCACCCTGACGCTCAAGGTGAGTCCAGCCGCGAACCAGGCGCGTGCTCATGTGGTCAAGCTGGGCCAGTTCGACCTGCAGCTTGCCCTCATGGGTACGGGCGCGTTGGGCAAAAATATCGAGAATCAGCCCGGTACGGTCAATCACGCGACACTCGAAAACACGTTCGAGGTTGCGTTCCTGACTGGGCGTGAGGATGTGATTGAAAATCACCAGATCGGCTTCTTCAGCCTTGACCAGGTCGCGCAGTTCTTCGACCTTGCCGCTGCCGATCAGATATTTGGCGGTTGGCCGATGACGCGGCACGTTAAAAAACGCGACGGTCTCGGCGCCAGCCGAATTTGCCAACTCCTGAAACTCCTGCGGATCTTCGCGCGCCTCAGGGTCCTGTCCATCCAAGTGAACGAGGATGACTCGTTCACCACCACCGTGGCGCTCAAAGAACAAAGGAGACTCCTATCAGGCGTTACCCGGCGCTGCATCGGCATCGCCCTGTTCGTTTTCGGTTGCGCTAGGCAGACGAATTGGACGAACCGGCACGACGGTCGAGATAGCGTGTTTGTAGACCATCTGGCTTACGGTGTTTTTCAGCAGGATCACGAACTGGTCGAACGACTCGATCGTCCCTTGCAGCTTGATACCGTTGACCAAGTAGATGGAAACCCCGACTTTCTCTTTACGTAAAGTGTTCAGGTAAGGGTCTTGTAGCGAATGCCCTTTTGACATGTGCCGCACTCCTTTAAGGATTCAATAATGAAAAACAGGTGAATTCAGATGGCTTCGGCCGTCACACCCCCAAGGATAGACGGCAATTGCAAGGACTCAGCTCAATATGGAGATGGTCCCAAGGTATTTCAAGGCGCGTGGCAGATTGTCGCAATCAAGACTGTCCAGCCAGTGCAAATCGTCCCAGCTGCGCAGCCAGGTAAACTGGCGTTTGGCCAATTGGCGCGTGGCGATGATGCCCCGCTCCTGCATCTGGGCCAATGTCAGCTTGCCGTCCAGGTAATCCCAGACTTGGCGGTAGCCTACCGCACGTATAGACGGCAACCCCGAATGCAGGTCACTTCTCTTACGCAGGGCTACGACCTCGTCGATGAATCCCTGTTCCAACATCTTTGTGAATCTTTGTTCAATTCGCTGGTGCAGAACCTGGCGATTCGCCGGAGCAATGGCCAGGTTCGCGACAGTATAGGGCAATTGTTGGCGTCCCGAAGCGGCTGCTTCAGTACTTTGCGCAGATTGTTGCTCGCGCAGGGCGGTCATGCTCTGCCCGCTGACTCGATACACTTCCAGCGCCCGACTCAAGCGCTGCGGGTCATTGGGATGAATGCGCGCCGCCGACACCGGATCGATTTGCGCCAGTTGATCGTGCAGGGCTTGCCAGCCGAGGCGTGCAGCTTCTTCCTCGATCTGCGCACGGACCTCGGGATCGGCCGCCGGCATGTCCGCCAGACCTTCGACCAGAGCCTTGTAATAGAGCATGGTGCCGCCGACCAGCAGCGGGATCTTTCCTCGCCCAGTGATCTCGGCCATGGCCTGCAACGCGTCGCGACGAAAATCGGCAGCGGAATACGCTTCAGCAGGATCGAGAATGTCGATCAGCCGGTGCGGATATTCGGCGAGCAGTTCTTTCGAAGGTTTGGCCGTGCCGATGTCCATGCCGCGGTAGACCAGCGCCGAATCGACACTGATCAATTCGCACGGCAGCACCTTGGTCAGCTCGATGGCCAGATCGGTCTTGCCCGCAGCGGTCGGGCCCATCAGGAAAATCGCTGGAGGAAGCTGGCTCATCAACGACCGCGCAGGAACAGTTTGTCCAGATCGTCCAGGCCCAACTGGGTCCAGGTCGGTCGGCCATGGTTGCATTGACCGCTGCGCTCGGTGTTTTCCATGTCGCGCAGCAGGCCGTTCATTTCCGGCAGGGCCAGACGCCGGTTGGCGCGGATCGCGCCGTGGCAGGCCATGGTGCCGAGCAGTTCGTTGAGGTGCGCCTGGATACGATCGCTGGTGCCGTATTCCATCAGATCAGAGAGCACGTCGCCGACCAGTCGATTGGCTTCGGCTTGCTTGAGCAAGGCGGGAATCTGCCGGATCGCCAGGGTTTCCGGCCCCAGCCGCTGCAATTCAAAACCAAGACGCTGAAACCACGCGGCGTGTTCTTCAGCACAATCGGCCTCGCGCTGACTCACGGCCAGCGACTCCGGCACCAGCAACGGCTGGCCACTGAGACCTTCGCTGGCCATGGCGATTTTCAGGCGCTCATACATGATTCGCTCGTGCGCGGCATGCATGTCCACCAGCACCAGGCCATGGGCGTTCTCGGACAAAATATAGATGCCCTTGAGCTGCGCCAGTGCATAGCCGAGCGGCGGGATATCTTCCTGACCGGTCGGCAGCGCGCTGGCATTGGCTTCAGGCAGCGGCGCGAAGAACTCCTTGTAAGCAGCTTGCGCCTCGGCAGCGGGCACCACCGATTGCGGACGCGGCGTGTATTGATACTGATAAGCGCCGCCAGCGCTGGCACCAGACGCAGTGTTGAACGCCGGTTGCGCCTGCGGCTGCTCCAGCAGCGCATTGGCGGCCAGACGCATCTCGCCTTGCGGGCCGAACTCACCCGCCTCGATGCCAGTTGGCCGAACAATCGCCGTGGTGACCGAGCCGGCCAGTTGATCTTCCGGACGCACATCGCCCAACGCGCGGTGCAGCGTGCCATACAGGAAATCGTGGACCATGCGCCCGTCACGGAAGCGCACTTCGTGCTTGGTCGGGTGCACGTTGACATCTACCGCCGCCGGATCGACCTCGAAAAACAGCGCGAAGGTCGGGTGCCGGCCATTGAACAGCACATCGCGATAAGCCTGACGCACCGCGTGGGCGACCAGTTTGTCGCGCACTGCCCGACCGTTCACAAAGAAATACTGCAAGTCAGCCTGGCTACGGTTGAAGGTCGGCAAACCGACCCAGCCCCACAGATGCAAGCCATTGCGTTCGATCTCGATCGGCAACGCCTGCTCAAGAAAACCCGAACCGCAGATCGCCGCCACCCGCCTTGCGCGGGCTGCATCATCGTGGGCCTCGTGCAGGCTGAGGATGGTCTTGCCGTTGTGGCGCAGATGAAAAGCCACGTCGAAGCGCGCCAGCGCCAGACGCTTGATCACTTCTTGCAGGTGATCGAATTCGGTTTTTTCGGTCTTGAGGAATTTACGCCGGGCCGGAGTGTTGAAGAACAGGTCGCGGACTTCCACCGAAGTGCCGACCGGATGCGCCGCCGGCTGCACGCGCGGCGCCATGTCCCGGCCTTCAGTCTCGACCTGCCAGGCCTGGTCGGCATCGCGGGTACGCGAGGTCAGGGTCAGACGCGCCACGGAGCTGATCGACGCCAGCGCCTCGCCCCGGAAACCCAGGCTCATCACCTGTTCGAGGTCTTCGAGGTTGCGAATCTTGCTGGTGGCGTGACGAGCCAGGGCCAGCGGCAGGTCATCGGCGGAGATGCCGCTGCCGTCGTCGCGCACGCGCAGCAACTTGACGCCGCCCTGCTCGACATCGACGTCAATACGCTTGGCGCCAGAGTCGAGGCTGTTTTCCAGCAGCTCCTTGATCACCGAAGCCGGGCGCTCAACCACCTCTCCGGCGGCGATCTGGTTCGCCAGCCGTGGGCTGAGCAGCTCGATGCGCGCCGTGTTCATTACCTGGTTCATTCTTTCGACGCCAGTTCGGTGCCGGGAATGGTCAGGTGCTGACCGACTTTCAACTCGTCACTTTTCAGGTTATTGGCAGCACGCAAGGTGGCCGGCGAAACCTGATAGCGCACGCCGATCATCGCCAGGGTTTCACCCGGGCCGACACGGTGGTCGCGCGGGCCTTGGGCAATCTTGCCGGAATCACGCAGCCAGGCGATGTAGGTGCCCGGTGGCGGATTCTGCTGGAAGAACTGGCGCACGCCGCTGCTGATCGAACGGGCCAGCGCCTGCTGATGGCTCGACGCGGACAGTTTGTTCGCTTCGTTGGCGTTGGAAATGAAGCCGGTTTCGACCAGGATCGACGGGATGTCCGGCGACTTCAGTACCATGAAGCCGGCCTGTTCCACGCGCTGTTTATGCAGCGGCGTGACGCGACCGATGTTGGTCAGCACCTTTTGCCCGACATTGAGGCTGGAAGTCAGCGACGCGGTCATCGACAGGTCGAGCAGCACGCCGGCGAGCATGCGGTCCTTGTCATCAAGGCTGACGTTGCCGGCACCGCCGATCAGGTCGGAACGGTTTTCACTGTCGGCCAGCCAACGGGCGGTTTCGGACGTAGCGCCACGATCGGACAGGGCGAACACCGAAGCACCGAACGCGGCTGCGGACGGCGCGGCGTCGGCGTGGATCGAGACGAACAGGTCGGCGCCCTTCTTGCGTGCGATTTCGGTTCGCCCGCGCAATGGAATGAAGTAGTCGCCGGTACGGGTCAGCTCGGCGCGGAAGCCTTTCATGCCGTTGACCTGACGCTGCAACTCGCGAGCGATCTGCAGTACCACGTCTTTCTCACGCTGGCCGCGCGAACCGGACGCGCCCGGGTCTTCACCACCGTGGCCGGCGTCGATCACCACAATGATGTCGCGCTTGCCGGCCGGGGCTGGCGGCAACTTGATCGCCGGCTCAGTCGGGGTAACCGGCACTGCCGGCACAGTCGCCACCGACGGCGTCGGGGCCGGCGGCGGCGCGGCATCGGCCGGGTTGTCGAACAGATCGACCACCAGACGGTTGCCGTACTGCGCGTTCGGCGCCAGCGAGAAGCTTTTCGGGGTGACGGCTTTTTTCAGGTCGATGACCACGCGCAGGTCGGTCGGTGTGCGCTGAGCCGAGCGCATCGCAGTGATCGGCGTGTTCGCGGTCTGCACGTTCAACGGCGCGCCGAGGGTGGCGCCGTTTATGTCGATGACCAGCCGGTCCGGGGCTGTCAGGGTGAAAACGCTGTGCTGCACCGGGCCGCTGAGGTCAAAGACCAGTCGCGTGTTGTCCGGCGCCCGCCACAGGCGCACGCTGTTGACCTTTGAATCGGCCACAGCGTTGACGGTTACTGCCATCAACATCAGTCCAGCGGCAGCCACCAACGCGCGAAAGCGCATACCAAACCCCATCATTTAATTGGATTCCAATGCCAAAGCGGCACACCAGGCCTCGCCACGCGAGCCCTGGGCTAAAATTTTCAGCGAACGCCCGCTGTCTTGCGGGCCAATGGTAATGGTCAGGTCAGGCTTTGGCAAAAAGCCTGCACCTTTATCGGGCCACTCGATCAGGCACAGGGCATCGTCTTCGAAGTAGTCGCGGATACCGAGAAACTCCAGTTCCTCGGGATCGACCAGGCGATAGAGGTCGAAGTGGAAGGCACGAATGTCACCGATCTCGTAGGGCTCGACCAATGTGAAGGTCGGACTTTTTACCGCGCCAACATGCCCCAAACCGCGAATGATGCCCCGCGACAGCGTGGTTTTGCCCATACCCAGATTGCCTTCGAGAAAAATCAGGCCATGGCCCTGGGTGACGCGGGCGATCCGTGCGCCAAAGTCGCTCATCGCCTGTTCATCGGCCAGGTACAGGGTTACTTCAGACACGGTGCTTGCTCCTCCAACAACTGACGAATGGCTGGAATCAGATCACTGGCCGCCAGCCCACGGCCGAATTTGCCTTGTTGCATACCCGCGTTGGCATGCAGCCAGACGGCCAGGCATGCCGCATCGAACGCGTCCATGCCTTGGGCCAGCAATGCGCCGGCCAGACCGGCCAGCACATCGCCGAGCCCGCCCGTGGCCATCGCCGGATGGCCCTGATGACAGAGGGCCAGACGCCCGTCTGGATGGGCGATCAGACTGCCGGCACCTTTCAGAACCACTACCGCTGAATACTTTTTGCTCAACGCCAGAGCAGCGGCCGGGCGATCGGCCTGCACCTCGGTGGTGCTGACGCCAAGCAAGCGCGCCGCTTCACCCGGATGCGGGGTGATCACGCAATCCTTGGGCAACTGGACAAATCCGCTGGCCAGCAGGTTCAACGCGTCAGCGTCCCACACTTGCGGCAACGTGGCATTGGCGGCTGCCGACAATAGGGCACGGCCCCAACTGGCCTGACCGAGTCCCGGCCCGACCACCAATACCGAAACCTTTTCCAGCAGACCCATCAGTTGATTGGCTGACGAGGTGCCGAGAGCCATCGCCTCCGGCACGCGGGTTAGCGCCGCAGGGACATGTTCGGGACGGGTCGCCAGCGAGACCATGCCCGCGCCGCCGCGCAAGGCCATTTCCGTGCTGAGCAGAATCGCCCCGCCGAAACCATGATCGCCACCGATCAGCAGCACATGGCCAAAGCGGCCCTTGTGCGAGGTCGCCGCGCGCGGCGCAAGTGCTGGAAGATTAGCGGCGCTCAGGCGTTGAGCGCAGACGGGAATGTCACTGAAAATTTCGTCGGTGGCTTGCAAGTCGTTGAACACCAGTTCGCCGATATGATCCGCCGCATCGCCGGTCAACAGCCCGACCTTCATACCAATGAATGTCACCGTGAGATCGGCGCGGACCGCGACACCCAGTTCACGCCCGGTATCGGCACATAGCCCGGAAGGAATATCGACCGCCGCTACCGGCAAACCGCAGGCGTTGATCGCCTTGATCGCCGATGCATAGGGCTCACGCACTTCGCCGCTCAGGCCTGTGCCGAGCAAGGCATCGAGGACGACACCGTGCAGCTCGCTTTGCGCCTGCCAGCCTTGCACCACAACACCTGCGGCCACCGATTCGACATGGGCCAGCGCGGCATCACCCTGCAAACGCTGCGGATCGCCGACGGCGAGAACGCGCACCATCCAACCGGCCCGCAGCGCCAGCCCGGCCACCAGATAACCGTCGCCAGCGTTGTTGCCGTGCCCGGCGAGCACGGTCAGTTCGTTCGCTGCCGGCCACTTGCGCACCAGTGCGCGCCACGTCGCGCGGGCGGCGCGTTGCATCAATTCGAAGCCCGGCGTGCCGGCGGCGATCAGCCGCGCGTCGAGTTCGCGCACCTGCGCGGCGCGGTACAGCGCGTCGGGTAATTCATCTTTCGTCTGCGGCATGCGTCTTCGGGCTCCGATGTCTGGCAGAATTATACGCACCTCAGCTCCGGTTTCTCTCGCCTCATGTCCGCCATCACCACAGACCTGCCCGCCCTCGCCCAATCGATCAAGGATTGGGGCCGCGAGCTGGGCTTCCAGCAAGTCGGCATCAGCGGTCTGGACCTGGCCGAACACGAGCAGCATCTACAGCGCTGGCTTGAGGCCGGCTATCACGGCGAAATGGACTACATGGGCGCCCATGGCAGCAAACGCTCGCACCCCGACGAACTGGTGCCGGGCACGTTGCGCGTGGTTTCCCTGCGCATGGACTACTTGCCGGGCGATACCGAAATGGCCAAACGCCTGGCTGAACCGGAAAAGGCTTACGTGTCGCGCTATGCCTTGGGCCGCGATTACCACAAATTGATCCGTAAACGTGTTCAACAATTGGCCGACAGGATCCAGGCAGAGATCGGCCCGTTCGGTTTTCGTGCCTTTGTCGACAGCGCGCCGGTGCTGGAAAAAGCCATCGCCGAACAGGCCGGGCTGGGCTGGATCGGTAAAAACACCCTGGTCCTCAACCGCAAGGCCGGCAGTTATTTCTTCCTCAGCGAGCTGTTCGTCGATCTGCCGCTACCGGTGGACGAGCCGCATAGCAGCGAACATTGCGGGCGCTGCACCGCGTGTCTGGATATCTGCCCGACCAACGCTTTTGTCGGCCCGTACGTGCTGGACGCCCGACGCTGCATTTCCTACCTGACCATCGAACTGAAAACCGCGATTCCCGAAGAATTGCGGCCATTGATAGGCAATCGGGTGTTTGGCTGCGATGACTGCCAGATCGTCTGCCCGTGGAACCGTTTCGCCAAGCCTTCCGGGGAAAGCGATTTCAAGCCACGGCACAACCTCGACAATGCCGAACTGGCGGAGTTGTTTTTGTGGGATGAAGATAAGTTTTTGAGCAGCACCGAAGGTTCGCCGTTGCGGCGGGCGGGATATGAGCGCTGGTTGAGGAATCTGGCGGTGGGCCTGGGCAATGCGCCTTCAACGATTGTGGTGCTGGAAGCGTTGAAGGCGCGACGGGATTATCCTTCCGATCTGGTGCAGGAACACGTCGAGTGGGCGCTCAGGCAGCATGCCGAGCGTCAGGGCGCGTCGTTGTAGACAAACTTGGGCATTTCCCAATGAAAACGGATCGCCAGCAGGCGTAGCAAGAACCCACCGAACAGCGTGATCAGAATCGCCTGCTCGCCTGGCACGTTCAGGTACAGGCAAAGCATGTAGCACCACGCAGCGGCAAACGAAACGCTGGCGTAAAGCTCACGACGAAAGATCAGCGGAATGTCGTTGCAGAAGATGTCACGAAGGATGCCGCCGAACACCCCGGTAATGACGCCGCTGACAGATGCCACCAGCATGCCGTGGCCCATCTCCAGAGCGGTCATGCAACCGATCAAGGTGAATGCCACCAGGCCCACCGCGTCGAGTACCAGAAACAACGAGCGCAGGTGGCGCATCCAGCGTGCGGTGAACACGGTAAACATTGCCGCCACCGACGTCAGCACCAGGTATTCCGGGTGCTTGACCCAAGTCAGCGGGTAGTGCCCGAGCAACACGTCGCGCACTGAACCGCCACCGAGCGCGGTGATGCAGGCGATCAGCACCACGCCAAACCAGTCCATGCCGCGTCGCCCGGCAGACAGCGCGCCAGTCATGGCTTCGGCGGTGATGGCGATCAGATAGAGCATCAGCAACATGATGGCAGTCCAGGCAGGAAGGCGCGCAGTCTAGCCATTTCGGTGCCGCACCAGAAGAGGGCGCCTCAGCAAACACAACTCCCTGCAGGAGCCGCCGAAGGCTGCGATCTTTTAGTTTTGCTTTTTAAGGTGCAAAACCAAGATCAAAAGATCGCAGCCTGCGGTAGCTCCTACACAGGGATCGCGTCAGAACTTGATGAAGTGCTTGCGGTAGTGCTGCAGCTCGGCGATCGATTCGCGGATGTCGTCCAGCGCCAGGTGGGTGCTGCCCTTCTTGAAGCTGTCGCGCACGTCCGGCGCCCAGCGCGCGGCCAGCTCCTTGAGCGTGGAGACGTCGAGGTTGCGATAGTGGAAGTAGCTTTCCAGCGCCTTCATGTGGGTATAAAGGAAGCGGCGGTCCTGGCAGATGCTGTTGCCGCAGATCGGCGATTTGCCCTTCGGCACCCACTTTTCCAGGAAGGCGATGGTCTCAGCTTCTGCCTCAGCCATGCTGATGCGGCTGTCGCGTACACGCTGGGTCAGGCCGGAATTGCCGTGGGTGCGGGTGTTCCACTCGTCCATGCGCGCGAGCACTTCGTCGCTGTGATGGATGGCGATCACCGGGCCTTCGGCCAATGTATTCAGCTCACTGTCGGTGACGATGGTGGCCATTTCGATGATGACGTCGTTGTCCGGGTCCAGACCGGTCATTTCCAGGTCGATCCAGATCAGGTTCTGCGGGTTTTGCATATTCGGGCTCCTAGGCAATGCTGCGCAGTTTAGCCTAGGCCGGTGGCCGGGCGTGCTAAACTCGCGGCCGTTTTACCTAATCGCTGCATTCTTCAGACGGAACACCCATGGCCAAACGCCAACTCAATCGTCGTCAAAACTGGCGCATCGAAAAGATCCAGGGCGAGCGCGCCGCACGCGCCGCCAAACGCGAGTCCTCGGCGGTCGAAGCCCTCGAGGGCGGCGACCTTGGCCCAGAGCAACACGGCCTGGTGATCGCCCACTTCGGCGTGCAGGTCGAAGTCGAAGCCGTTGACGGCGAACTCGCCGGTCAAGTGTTCCGCTGCCACTTGCGCGCCAACCTGCCAGCGCTGGTCACCGGCGACAAAGTCGTCTGGCGCGCCGGCAACCAGGGCATTGGCGTGATCGTCGCGCAACTGCCGCGCAGCACCGAGCTGTGCCGCCCCGACAGCCGTGGTCAGCTCAAGCCGGTTGCCGCCAACGTCGACATGATCGTCATCGTTTTCGCGCCGCTGCCCGAGCCTCACGCCAACCTGATCGACCGCTATCTGGTCGCCGCCGAACATGCCGGCATCCGCCCGCTTCTGCTGCTGAACAAATTCGACCTGATCGACGAGCAGAACGCCCCGGCGCTGAACGCGTTGCTGGCGGTGTATCGCACGCTGGGTTATCCGGTGCTGGAAGTCTCGGCTCACCACGGCGATGGCATGGAGCAGCTGCAAAAGCAGCTCGACGGGCGCATCAGCGTATTCGTTGGTCAGTCCGGCGTCGGCAAGTCGTCGCTGGTCAACAGCCTGCTGCCGGAAGTCGAAACCCGCGTCGGGCCGTTGTCCGAGCTATCCGGTCAGGGCACGCACACCACCACCACCGCGCGCCTGTTCCACTTCCCTGGCGGCGGCGAACTGATCGACTCCCCGGGCATCCGCGAATTCGGTCTGGGCCATGTCAGCCGCGCCGACGTCGAAGCCGGTTTCATCGAGTTCGACGACCTGCTTGGCACCTGCCGTTTCCGTGACTGCAAGCACGATCGCGAACCGGGTTGTGCGCTGCTCAAGGCACTCGAAGACGGACGCATCCAGCAGCAGCGGATGAACAGCTATCGCTCGATCATCGCCAGCCTGCCTGAAAACGGCTATTAAACAGTCACGCCGGCGGCCCTGCACTATGGGCCGTTGGCTGTCGTACTGCATCTGACTCACGCCTCTCGCTGTTAAACATCAGTCTCTTCTGTAGGCTTTTGCGCACCTGCTCGCAGGACCTTTCTGTTTTGCCACGCAGACCTTGTAGGTCTGCGCCAGCGGCCTACATTCGCTTCCTCCTTCGCTTACCGCGATCTCAGAGGAATCCAATGCAAAGCTGTCATTCATTCATCAGCCATTCGTCTCGCTGCGCCCACTTGCGTTATCCCCACAGAATCGTCAGCGCGTTCAGCCTGCTCACGGTGGTGTAACCATGCGCAAGGCACTGTTCATCGGCATCAACGATTACACGCATATTGGCGGGCTCAGCGGCTGTTGCAACGACGCCATGGCCATGGCCTCGGTACTGAAAACCAACGCCGATGGCGACCCCAACTTCAAGAATCTGATACTGACGTCCGCCGAGGATTACCTGAGCCGGCAAAAACTCGAAGACCAGATCCGCGAGTTGTTTTCCGGCGACTGCAACGTCGCTCTGCTGTATTTCGCCGGTCATGGCGGTTTCGACGCCGACACTGACGAAGGCATGCTGATCCCGCAGGATTACCGCAACGCCAAGGACGGCATCCGCATCAGCGACATTCTCAACTGGGCGGACAAAGCCACGCGGATCAAAAACAAAATGATCATCCTCGACTGCTGCGAAAGCGGTTCGGCCGGCGAAGTGCGCGCCTTGCGCAGCGAGAGCAGCATGGTCAGCGAAGGCATGACCATCCTCACCGCCTGCAAAAAAGCCGAGCCGGCACTGGAGGGCGCGCAGCACGGCGTGTTCACCGGCCTGCTGCTGCAAGCGCTGCATGGCGGCGCGGCGAATATCCTCGGCAAAATCACCCCCGGCAGCCTGTACTCCTTCGTCGACAACGCGCTCGGCCCGTGGGAGCAGCGTCCGGTGTTCAAGACCAATGTGTCGCAGTTCATTTCCCTGCGCGAAGTCTCGCCGCTGATTCCCAAGGAGATCCTGCGCAAATTGCCGAACTGGTTCGCCGAAGCCGAATCGGTCTTCCCGCTCGACCCCAGCTACGAACCCACCGAAATGGCGTTCATACAGGAGCACGGCGAGATCTTCGCCCAGTTGCAGAAGTGCAACCGCCACAGCCTGATCGAACCGGTCGACGCCGAGCACATGTACTACGCCGCCATTCACTCCACCGGCTGCCGCCTGACGGCACTCGGTGCCTATTACCGCGAACTCGCCCTCAAAGGACATTTCTGATGCCAGTCTTTATCAGCTACCGCCATGTGGATCGCACTCATGCGATCGCCATCAACACCCGTCTGACCCAAGCGAAGATCAGGACTTACCTCGACGTGCTGGATCCGGAATCGCAGACCACCGACGACATCACCGGGGTCATTACCCGCAACATCACCGAGTGCACGCATCTGCTGGCGGTGGTATCGGAGAAGACTGCACTGTCGTGGTGGGTGCCGTTCGAGATTGGCGAGGCGACGATCAGCAACCGGCGGATCTGTACGTTCAAGACCGGGCCGGCACAACTGCCGATCTATCTGGACAAGTGGCCGAAGCTGAGCACGGCCAGCGACCTGGATTTCTTTATCGATGCGTATCGTGATGAGGTGTCGAACAAGCGGTCGATGGCGCTGGATTCGATCAGCGAATCGGTCAAGGGGGCTTACAAGCGCGATGCGGAGATGTTTCATGAACAGTTGAAGAACCGGATTCGTCGCGGGTTTTAGAATTTTGTCACTTTCGAAAAGCCCCTCACCCTAACCCTCTCCCAGAGGGAGAGGGGACTGACCGAGGTGAATGTTCCAAGTACACCGACCTGAAATACCGAGTCGAACTCGAATTCGAAAAGCACACAAATCGGCTCCCTTTCCCCCTCGCCCCCCTTGGGGGAGAGGGCTGGGGTGAGAGGGGGTTGTTCTTGGCAACGCACCAAATACAAAGCCGAAAATCAGCCCAAAAAAAACCGACATCACTGTCGGTTTCTTTTTAAATCACTGCTTCGGCGCTGGCGCTGCCCCACCCGGCTCAGCCGGCTTCGGCGCAGCGTCATCAAAGAGATTCAAGCGTTCGCGCAACTCATGAGCCGGCACTGGCTGCTTGTCCGCCGGCAACGCATCCGGATCAACCGGGGCTGCCGGAGCAGCACCGTTCTGCCCCTGATCCGCCGGTTTCGCCGCCTCAGGGCCCTGCGCACCTTCAATCGCCGCCTGGGCTTTTTTGGTCAGCACGACAATGTCGATCCGGCGGTTAACCGGGTTGAACGGGTTTTCCCGGTCGAACAACGCCGACGAGGCATAACCGACCACCCGCGCCACCTGCGCGTCCGGATAGCTGCCGGCGACCAATGCGCGACGCGCGGCGTTGGCACGGTTGGCCGACAGCTCCCAGTTGCCGTAGTCGCCAGTGCCGATATACGGCTTGGCGTCGGTGTGGCCGCTGATGCTGATCTTGTTCGGCACCGCTTTGATGGTGTCAGCCATGGCCAGCAGAATGTCTTCGAAGTACGGCTTCAGGCGTGCGGAACCTGAGTCGAACATCGGTCGGTTCTCGGCGTCCATGATCTGGATGCGCAAGCCGTTCGGCGTAATTTCGAAGAGGATCTGATCCTTGAACTTCTGCAGTTGCGGGTTCTCGTCGACCTTGTTCTGCAGTTCTTGCAGGAGCAGTTCGAGACGCTCCTTCTCGACCTGCTCGGCCATGCCTTCAACCTGATCGGTGTCGACCGTGACCTTGTCCGGCTGTGGCTGCGACTTCACTTCCGGGTTGAGGGTGTTTTCCGGCGCCAGGGTCGGCGTGCCACCCAAGTCGATGATGTACGGCGTGCCGCTTTCGGAGAAGCCGACCGGGTCCTTGAAATAACCGGCGATGGCGATCTTCTGTTCCGGCGTAGCAGTGGACAGCAGCCACAGCACCAGGAAGAACGCCATCATCGCCGTGGCAAAGTCGGCGAAGGCGATTTTCCATGCCCCGCCGTGGTGCCCGGCGGCAATGCGCTTGACGCGCTTGACGATGATCGGCTGATTATTTTCCATGACTTAGCGACCGCGAACCGCTTGTTCCAGCTCGGCGAAGCTTGGACGGTGCGCCGGGTACAGAACCTTGCGCCCGAACTCGACCGCCAGCGACGGCGGCATGCCGGACGCCGAAGCCACCAGCGAGGCCTTGATGGCTTCGTAGACGTTGAGCTCTTCCTTGGCATCGTGGGCCAGGGAATGTGCCAGCGGACCAAAGAAACCGTACGCCGCGAGAATACCGAAGAAGGTACCGACCAGTGCCGCACCCACGTGCAGACCGATCGACGCCTGGTCGCCCTCGCCCAACGAAGCCATGGTCACCACGATACCGAGTACCGCCGCAACGATACCGAAACCGGGCATGCCGTCGGCGATGCCGTTGACTGCGTGGGATGGGTGCTCGAGGTCTTCCTTGAGGCTGTACAGTTCCATGTCGAACAGGCCTTCCAGTTCGTGCGGAGCCATGTTGCCGGAGGACATGATGCGCAGGTAATCGCAAACGAACGCGGTCATGCGTTCATCCTTGAGCACCGCCGGGTACTTGGCGAAGATCGGGCTCGCGGCGGCATCTTCGATGTCGCCTTCGATGGCCATCATGCCTTCGCGGCGGCTCTTGTTGAGGATCTCGTAGATCAGCCCGAGCACTTCCAGGTAGAAGGTGTGGGTGAAGCGCGAACCGAACATGCTCAGGGATTTCTTGAGCACGTGCATCGTCATGTAACCGGGGTTGGCCTGAAGGAACGCGCCGAGGGCCGCACCGCCGATGATCATCACCTCGAAGGGCTGGATCAGGGCGGCAATCTTGCCGTGGGAGAGCACGTATCCGCCGAGCACGCTCGCGAATACGACGATGATGCCGATAATTTTAGCCATAGGTAGAAGGTACTTGTTTAAGTCGGGTTCAAGGTCATATTCGGAAGTTAAAAAATCTCTTCTTCTACTTATCGGCAAAACTGCGCCAGACTATAGCCAGTTCAGGCGAAAAGCCAATTTAGCCCATGCCGGGCGCGTCTACAGTCAGTGAAGATCTCGTCCAGACATGGCTAATGAAACGAACGTCCCACACGCAAAACCGACCACCCTCGACGGCTGGGTCAAGCTGCTCGACAGCGTCCGCCTGCCCGTACCACAAGAGGCTCACGACAAAGTCTGCCGGGCGATCCGCGACAACCGCAGCTCGCTGCGTGACATCGCCGATCTGATGCAGGACAGCCCGGCGCTGGCCTTGAGCATCATCCGTGAGGCGAATCGTCATACCCACGGCACCATGGCCGCGCCGGCGGAAAATCTCGAGGTGGCGATCAATCGCCTGGGCCTGGCGCGAACCGAAGAACTGCTCGCGCGCCTGCCCGCCGAACCGCACCGGCAGATCCCCAAGGCTTTGCGCCAGTTGCAGCTGATCAGCCAACACGCGACACAGCAGGCCAACGGTTTTTTTGCCAGTCGTCTGGCGCGACTGTGGCAGGACATCCACTGGGGCAGTCTGCTGTTTTTGTCGCCGCTGTGGCCATTGGCACTGACCTATCCGCAGTTGCTTGAGGAGTGGGAACTGCGGGTGATCCACAAGGGCGAGTCGGCGCGGGTGGTCGAAAAGCAATTGTTCGGCGTGCGCTTGCTGAAGATTGCCGAGGCTCTGGTCGAGGCCTGGCATCTGCCGATCTGGGTCGAGCAAGGCTACAAATTGCTGCTCGGCGAACAACGCGAACTGGTCAAAGTGCTGCGGATTGCCCGCGACAGCGAACACCCGCTGCGCCAGCAGAATCGCCTCGACGATGATCCGACGCTACGCCGCTGGCTCAACCAGCCGGCGAATACCGTGCTGCTCGCCAACGGCCTGGCGCTGTCGGCGCAACAGGCCTGGGACAGTCCGCACAGTAAGCGCTGGCAGTATCTGACCAGCCTGTATCTGCAGATTTCCATGGACGAAGTGCAACAACAGTTGCACCAGCAAGCAGCGAACAGCGCGCGTCAGCATGCGATGCCCGATCTGTGGCACCCGGCGGTTTCGCTGATCTGGCCTTGGGGCGTTCGTCGCTTGCCGGCCGGCATGCTCCCGGCAGCAGCGCCGAATGCAGATGATCTGGGCCAGTGGCGTCGGCAATGCGCCGAACTGCTCGCCGAGCCCAGCCGCTTCACCAATGCCATGAGCCTGACCGTCGCCGCTCGCGAGGCACTGGTGGCCAGCGGCATGCGCCGGGTGATGATTCTGATGGCCGACCGCACGCACTCGACCCTGCGCGTGCACCAGACCGCCGGTTTGCCGAAGGATGCGGCGGCGCTGAGTTTTGTCGTCAGCCAGAGCAAAGTCCTGCAACGCCTGCTCGCTCAGCAGGCGCAGGTGCGGATCACACCGGAGAACAACGGGCAATTCTCTGCCTTATTGCCAGCGAGCCTGCGCACGCTGTTTCGCGGTGAAAATCTGTTCCTGCGTTCGCTGGTCAACAACGGCCGGGTGATCATGATCGTCGTTGCCGATCAGGGTGGCGGGCCGTTCGCCGACATCACTGTGCAAGCCTTCGGCAAAACTGCGCAGTGCATCGAAAAAGCCCTGCACAGCTTTAGCAGCCGCGGCCAATGAGCCTGCGCTACAATCCTCCCCTTTGTGCTCTGGAGACCTCACATGTCTGACTTCTCTGGCTTGCCGCTTGTCATCGAGCCGAGCGACCTGCTGCCGCGCCTGGAGTCCCCGGAACTGATCCTGGTGGACCTGACCAGCCCTGCCCGGTATGCCGAAGGTCACTTGCCCGGCGCACGTTTTGTCGACCCGAAACGCACCCAGCTCGGCCAGCCACCGGCGCCGGGGCTGATGCCGGCGAAGGCCGATCTGGAAGCGTTGTTTGGTGAGCTCGGTCATCGCAAAGACGCGGTCTACGTGGTGTATGACGATGAGGGCGGTGGCTGGGCCGGGCGCTTCATCTGGTTGCTCGATGTCATTGGCCACGACAAGTACCACTATATAGACGGTGGTCTGCCGGCCTGGCTGGCGGAGGGTATGCCGATGTCGATCCAGGTGCCCCCCGCCGTCGGTGGCCCGGTGGCGCTGACCCTGCACGACGAACCGACCGCCACCCGCGAATACCTGCAAAGCCGTCTCGGCGCCGCCGATCTGGCGATCTGGGACGCGCGTGGGCCGCTGGAATATTCCGGCGAGAAAGTCCTCGCCGCCAAGGGCGGCCACATCCCCGGCGCGGTCAATTTCGAATGGACCGCCGGCATGGACCAGACTCGTCAGTTGCGTATCCGCAGTGACATGCCGCAGATCCTCGAAAACCTCGGGATCACCAAGGACAAGGAAATCATTACCCACTGCCAGACCCATCACCGGTCGGGCTTCACTTATCTGGTGGCCAAATCCCTCGGTTATCCGCGGGTCAAGGGCTACGCCGGTTCCTGGGGCGAATGGGGCAACCACCCTGACACGCCAGTCGAGATTCAAGGTTTTTAAGGACAACTAATGAAAGAGCGTCTGTTTATCCTCAGCCAGTACCTGCTGCCGCATCACCTGCTGTCGCGCCTGGCCGGCTGCATCGCCGAATGCCGCGTGCGCTGGTTCAAGAATGCGTTCACCCAATGGTTCGCCAAGCGTTATCAAGTGGACATGTCGCAAGCACTGGTCGAAGACCTGACCGCTTACGAGCACTTCAATGCGTTCTTCACGCGTGCGTTGAAAGACGGCGCGCGTCCACTGGACGAAACTCCGGGCGCGATCCTCAGCCCGGCCGACGGTGCGGTCAGCCAGCTCGGCCCGATCGAGCACGGTCGCGTGTTCCAGGCCAAGGGCCACAGTTTCAGCGTGCTCGAATTGCTCGGCGGTGATGCGGCCAACGCAGCGCCGTTCATGGGCGGCGATTTCGCCACGATCTACCTGTCGCCGAAGGACTACCACCGCGTGCACATGCCGCTGGCCGGCACCCTGCGCGAAATGGTCTACATCCCGGGCCGCATTTTCTCGGTGAACCAGACTACTGCCGAAAACGTCCCGGAGCTGTTCGCCCGCAACGAGCGCGTGGCGTGCATTTTCGACACCGAACGCGGGCCGATGGCCGTGGTGCTGGTTGGCGCGATGATTGTCGCTTCGATTGAAACCGTATGGGCCGGTCTGGTCACACCACCGAAGCGCGAGCTGAAAACCTTCCGCTACGACGAAGCCGCACGCGCACCGATTCATCTGGAAAAAGGCGCGGAACTGGGGCGCTTCAAGCTCGGTTCAACGGCGATCGTGCTGTTTGGTCCGGATCAGGTGAAGTGGGCCGAAGAACTGGTGGCCGGCTCGCCAGTGCAGATGGGCCAAGGTCTGGCACTGCCAAAAGCGTGACCCTGTTCGCGGAAGCAGCCGAGGCTGCTTCCGCAAACTGCGGCATTTGCTGCTATGGTTTTGGTCATGAGCCAGACCCTCTTCTCTCCCAAGCTGCGCGCTCCGACTCCCACGCAAACACGCCTGTCGTTTTGCGATGCCAGCCCGCGCGACCTCAAGCGCTGGATCGCCGGCCTGCCCAAGGCCAACATCGGCGAAACCGCCCGCCTGCTCTATCAAGGCCTCGGCGAACTGAACCTGTTGCTCACTCCCAGCGACAATCGTCTGCAATTGTTGGAGTTGCTGCGGCCCGAGGTGTATTTCGTCTGCCAGCACCTGGAACGGCACTTTCTGCATCAGGCGATCATGCTCGACGAGCGCTCGCGCAAGGTCAGCAACCTGTGCCAGGCGCTGCAAGGTCAGCTGGCCATCGGCTATAAACAGATCGTTCTGCGCATCCTGCCCAAATACAGCAAGGATCGCGCGCCACTGGTCAGCACCGCTTTGCAACGTGCCGCGCACGCGCTGAAGGCGCAACTGGTGCGTGCGACGCAGTTGTACAGTTCTCCACCCGAGCATGTGTGGTTCGAATTGCACCAGCTGTATCGCAGCGCGGCGCAATTGCAGCTGCAACAACGGCGGCTGCGCGATGATCTGGCCTTTTTGACCAGCGAACTGAGCGTCGAACAGACCTACATCGCCGCACTGCTATTGGGCAGTGCCCGTTGCAATCAATTGCGTCAAAGCCAGATTGCCCGGCTGGCCGAGGTGATCGAGCCGTGGAGCGCCCTGCTCAAACTGCATCCCGGCAGCGCCGACGACGGTTTGTTCGCCATCAGCCCGGAACTCGATGTCGGCCCGCGCTACCGCAAGATGTTTCGCAGCGAACAACAGAACGGGCTGCTGGGCTTCGATCCGCAACCGCTGGTCAAACAGCTCGAAACGCACTTGCTGCACCAGTCCACCTCGACGCCCCTGCCCGTTTCCGCCGGCCTCAGCGTCGACACCCTGCAACATCTGCACGCTACCTGGGGCCAGGCTGCGGAACGCAGCTTTCAGCGCATCGCCGGCCAGGGCACGCTGACCGTGTGCGTTGGCATGAGCGCCCTGCACTTCTACCTCGGCGGCGAACGCACCTTCAGCGAGTTGCTCAAACATCCCGGTGCTCGCGCGGCGAATTTCAGCAGCGTGGTGGCCAACGGCGAAAAGGACAGCTGGAGTCAGGCGTTCGACGCTGCGCCGCAAAATAACGATGAGCTGTTGCCGTACGAGGAAATCCAGTACGACCAGTTGAGCGAAGAAGAAGGCCCAGGGAACGCGCCGAATTATCCGACTTACGCCTTGCCGGTGATCAACCATAGCCCCGGCGGCTATTGCCTGGCCTGGCCGAGCGAAGTGCCGGCCGAATTGCAGGCCGGGGAAATGCTCGGCATTCAGGACAGCGAGGGCAAAGGCTGGAGCATTGCGGTGATTCGCTGGATCCGCCAGGTGCGCGGCAGCGGCACGCAGATAGGCATTGAACTGGTCGCGCCACACGCGCAGCCGTGCGGCTTGCAACTGGTGCGAACGAAAGATGATCACAGCCAGTATTTGCGCGGTTTGCTGTTGCCGGAAATCAGTGCGATCGATTTGCCAGCGACCGTACTTGCGCCGCGCCTGCCCTTTCAGGAAGGCAACAAGGTGTTGATCAACACCCAGGGCGAAGAACACCGCGCCGGGCTGGATCGGCGGGTGGCGAGTACGCACAGCTTCAACCAGTTCGCCTATCGCTCGCTGGATCCTGCGCAGAATGGCGGGGGCGAAGAGGATTTTGATTCGTTGTGGAATTCGCTCTAGACCGAGGCGCGGCCTTCGCGAGCAGGCTCGCTCCCACATTCAAATGCAGTTCAAATGTGGGAGCGAGCCTGCTCGCGAAGAGGCCAGATCAGCTTATGGAGATCTCAGAGCTGCCCGTCGCGATCGCGGAAGCCCAGCAGATACAACACGCCATCCAGCCCCAGCGTTGAAATCGCCTGCTTCGCCGACTGCTTGACCAGCGGCTTGGCGCGGAACGCCACGCCCAGCCCGGCAATCGCCAGCATCGGCAAGTCGTTGGCGCCATCGCCGACGGCAATGGTCTGCTCCAGACGCAGACCTTCCTTGTGCGCCAGTTCCTTGAGCAAGTCAGCCTTGCGCTGCGCATCGACAATCGGCTCGATCGCCACGCCGGTGCACTTGCCGTCGACCACTTCCAGCTCGTTGGCAAACACGTAGTCGATGCCAAGCCTGGCTTGCAGCTGCTTGGCGAAATAAGTGAAGCCGCCGGACAGGATGGCGGTTTTGTAGCCGAGGCGCTTGAGTTCGGCGAACAGGGTTTCGGCGCCTTCGGTCAGGCGCAGCGAGGCGCCGATCGAGTCGAGCACGCTGACGTCGAGGCCCTTGAGCAGCGCCAGACGCTCCTTGAAGCTGGCGCGGAAATCCAGTTCGCCGGCCATGGCGCGCTCGGTGATTTCCGAAACACGATCACCCACACCGGCCGCCTTGGCCAGCTCATCGATGACTTCCGCTTCGATCAGCGTCGAGTCCATGTCGAACACGGCCAGTCGCCGGTTGCGACGGAACAGCGAATCTTCCTGGAAGGCGATATCGACGTTCAATTCCTGGGCAACGCTGAGGAATTCGGCGCGCAAGGCCTGCGGATCGGCCGCTTCACCGCGCACGGAAAACTCGATGCAGCCCTTGCCCTTGTCGGCCGGTGTGTCCAGCGGCATGCGCCCCGACAGACGGTCGATATGGTCGATGTTCAGGCCATATTTGGCGGTAATTGCGCTGACTGCCTGCAATTGGCCGGCGGTGACTTTTCGCGTCAGCAGGGTAACGATGTGGCGCTTCTTGCCCTGATTGCCCACCCATTGCTGGTAATCCTCTTCGGATACCGGGGTGAAGCGCACTTGCTGATCCAGTTCGTAGCCCTTGAACAGGATGTCCTTGAGCACTGACTTGCCCTGTTCGGAATCGGGAATTTCAACCAGGATGCCGAACGACAGGGTGTCGTGGATCACCGCCTGACCGATGTCGAGAATGTTCACACCACCTTGTGCCAGAACACCGGTGATGGCCGCCGTCAGACCCGGACGGTCGACTCCCGTGATGTTTATCAGGACGATTTCGCGCAACGCGCACCCCCGCAACTGGAAAAAAACCGCATTCTACCCACTTTCAGTGACCATCGGGCACCGCGAGCGCTTTGCCGGTCTGGGGCCTGTCGCTATACTGCGCGTCAACTTCACGGACAAAGAGCCGAGCTCAAGTGAACCGGCCCACGCCAGTCAAAACCGATAACTTCTTCCTGCTGATCTTCCGTGCACTGCGCCATCGCCGTGTACCGATTGCATTGCGCATTGCCAGCCACAACGTGATCCTGGTCGCTCTGGCCCTGGTGATCTATGCCGGGGTGATGGGGCTGCAATTCAAGCAGGCCATGCACGAGCAGGCCGATGCGCTGGGCGAAAGCCTGACCACGCAGACCGCCACCTCCGCCACCGAGCTGCTGGTGTCCAACGACATCCTCAGCCTCAACGTGCTGCTCAACAATCTGACCAAGAACAAACTGGTCGCCCACGCGGCAATCTACAGTGTGGACAACCGCATCCTCGCCGAGTCCGGTCAGCGTCCCAAGCACAGCCTGCTGGGCGAAGCGGAGGGCATGTACGAGAGCAAGATCACTTTCCAGGACGTGACGGCCGGGCAACTGCGCATCAGCCTGGACATGGATCAGTTCCAGCAGCCAATGACCATCAGCCTGCAAAGCATGGGCATTCTGAGCGCGATTCTGCTGGCACTGTCGCTGGCCCTGAGCCTGCGCATGGGCCGTTATCTGTCGACGCCGTTGCTGCAATTGCGTGTGTGGCTGCGCCGCATCGACGCGCATACACCGGGCATCGATCGCCAGGATGAAATCGGCGATCTGGCGCGCCAGCTGCACGCCAGCTACGCCCCGGAACCGGAGCCTGAGCCCGAACCCGAGCCGGAATTCGCCGAGGAAGAAGACGAGCCGGAATTCGAAGTGCGTAACCTGCGCGATCCAAGTTTCGACGAAAGCCGCCCGCTGGCCGCGAAGAAACCGGCGCCGCGTCATTTGGTCAGCACGGTCGAAGACGATGACGATGATGACGCCTTCGCCGAGCTGCGCGACGAATCGCTCAATGGCGCCGTCCAACCGCTCACGCGCAAACCGAGCCCTGACGTGCCACAGCACACTGCCGTACTGGCCGTGCAACTGGGCTCGCAGGAACAATTGCGTCGTTTGCCTCGCGCACGTCTGGAAGAATTGCAGGAACGCTATCGCGACTGCCTTGAGCAGGCTGCTTCGCTGTATCAGGGCGAAATCGAAACCCTCAACGATGGCAGCACGCTGTTGCTGTTCCACACCGAAGATTGCGGCGACGATTACCTGACCAATGCCATCTGCTGCGGCGAACTGCTGCGCGCGCTTGGGCACCAGTTGCAGATCGAGGTCGCGGACAGCGGCATCACCCTGCAATTGCAGTTGGGCCTGACCTTGGGCGATGAGTTGTTCGGTCTGAGCCAGATTGATCTGCTGCTGACCGATTCGGCTCAGGATGCACTGGCCTTGTCGCAACACAGCCGCAATCTGCTGCTGGTTGAACGCAAGATCAGCGATGACGCGTTGATCCGCCAGCGTGCGCGGATCCGGCCGATCGCCAGCCCTGAGGGCGCTTGCTGTGTGGAGCGGTTGATGGAGCCGTATCCGTCGATGCTGGAACGGCAACTGGCGCGGATGCATGAGCGCCGGGCGTAAGGCTTAGGCCCGTACGCAAAAGCCCGCAGACGAGTGATTGTCTGCGGGCTTTTTTGTGCGCGGTGTTATTGGAATCGTGCGCATCCCTGAAAAGCCCCTCACCCTAGCCCTCTCCCGGAGGGAGAGGGGACCGACCGAGGTGTCTGGCGCCATATGTCGACCTGACAGATCTTGGCGATTATGGATTCACCTCCGCGCGTTCACGTCGGTGTAGCTCTCGAATATCCCCCAATCGGTCCCCTCTCCCTCCGGGAGAGGGTTAGGGTGAGGGGCTTTGGATCTTCCACCCCACCTCCAGACACAACAAAGCCCGCACAAGGCGGGCTCTGTTCTGACGCGTTCCAGCCTCAGAAGCGAAACACTTCCATATCGGTACGAATCGGCGAGGCCATCGGAATCTTCGGCTGCTTCTCGGCATCCGCCGCTGGCGCTGCGGGTTTCGGCGCGGCCTTGCGCGGTGCCTCGGCCACTGGCGGCTGGTTGGCCAGTGGCTTGAGCGCCACCGACAGCTGCTCGGCCAGACGCTGCAACAGAATCCCCTGCGCCTGCACCTGGGACGCGGTGCTGCCGGCGTGCGTTTCCTGCAGGTGAATGATGCGATTATCTCGCACCTTGCCGCGACGATCGATCAAACGCCACTGCGCATCGAGAATCGCCGGCTGTTTTGCCCCGGAATCCAGACGGGTGATGGTCAGCAACACCTGCACATCCGGCGTGAACCCGGCGGTAGCAGGCGCCAGTACCACACGCTGGCTGTCCAGGTGACCGGCGACCTGACGCATCAGCAACTGATCGATATCCGACGAAAGGCTGCCAGCCCAACGACCGTCGGTCGCCGCTTGCAGGCTGCCGTCCGGTTGACGTTGCAGCAGGGTCTCACGCTGAAGGTAATCGGCAACGACTACCGGCCCCAGCAAAACCGCCATGCCCGCGCTTTGCGCAGGCTGAACCGGACTTCCGCTGTCCAGTTGGTACAGCGACACCGGCTGGTGAACGCTGCAACCCGCCAGGCCAAGAACGCCGGCGAGCAACAAAATAAGGGGGCGTAGAGCAGTCATCATCCCGTCCAGGTGGCCGCCACAAGGCTGACCACAGTGAAAATACTCAATAAATATGAAGAACGCTCGGCCACGCCGGCGCTTGAAAGGCCATATCATCCGTGAATATGCGTTCCGACTCCAGCGCCAAAGCGTCGATCTACGCGTTTAATCGCAGATCGAACGCTCTAGTAAGGCGTTCTCGTCTAATTGAGGTTTTCGACGAGCAGCGCATCCACCCTCTGGAAGCCCCGCGGAAGTTTGTTTCCGCGCCGTCCACGCTCACCTTTGTAGTGCTCGAGGTCGTCGGCTTTCAGTGACAGGGTCCGTTTGCCAGCCTGCAACACCAGGGTGGCGCCTTCCGGCAGGACGGCGATGTCCGTGACATATTCTTCGCGACTGGCCACGCGCTCACCGGATATACCGATGATCTTGTTGCCTTTGCCCTTACCCAATTGTGGCAGATCGCTGATTTTGAAGATCAGCAGGCGACCTTCGGTCGTGACCGAGGCCAGCCAGTTCTGCTCACGATCGGCCACAGGGCGCGGCGCGATGACCTTGGCGTTGTTCGGCAAGCTCAACAGCGCCTTGCCAGCCTTGTTCTTCGCTTGCAGGTCTTCGCCTTTGACCACGAAGCCATAACCGGCATCGGAGGCAATCACGTACAGCGCATCGTCTTCAGGCATCAGCACGCATTCGAACGAGGCGCCCGGTGGCGGCGTCAGACGGCCGGTCAACGGTTCGCCCTGACCACGGGCCGACGGCAAGGTATGCGCAGCAACCGAATAGCTGCGGCCGGTGGAGTCGATGAACACGACAAATTGGTTGGAGCGCCCCGCCGCCGAGGTCTTGAAGCCATCGCCGGCCTTGTACGACAGACCGGTGGCGTCGATGTCATGGCCCTTGGCCGAACGCACCCAGCCTTTTTCCGACAGCACGACAGTGACTTTCTCGTTCGGCAGCAGATCGTGTTCGCTCAGCGCCTTGGCTTCGGCGCGTTCGACGATTGGCGAACGACGGTCGTCGCCGTAGGTTTCGGCGTCTTTGAGCAGCTCGGTGCGCACCAGTTTTTTCAGCTTGGCTTCGCTGCCCAGCAGAGCTTGCAGCTTGGCTTGTTCCTTGAGCAGTTCATCCTGCTCATCGCGCAGCTTCATTTCTTCCAGTCGCGCCAACTGACGCAGGCGGGTGTCGAGGATGTAGTCGGCCTGAATCTCGCTGAGGGCGAAACGCTCGATCAGTTTGGCTTTCGGATGTTCCTCGGTACGGATGATGTGGATCACTTCATCCAGGTTGAGGTAGGCAATCAACAAACCGTCCAACAGGTGCAGACGACGCTCGACCTTGTCGAGGCGGAATTGCAGGCGGCGGCGCACGGTCAGCACGCGGAATTCCAGCCATTCGACCAGCAGCGCGCGCAGGTTTTTCAGCTGCGGCTTGCCGTCCAGACCGATGATGTTGACGTTGACCCGGTAGGTCGACTCCAGCTCGGTGCTGGCGAACAGGTGCTGCATCAGCGCTTCGTGATCGACGCGGCTGTTGACCGGAATGATTACGATGCGGCAGGGGTTTTCGTGGTCGGATTCGTCACGCAGATCGGCGATCTGCGGCGCTTTCGACGGTTTGGCCTGCATCAGCGCGGCAATCTGCTCCAGCACTTTGGCGCCGGAGACCTGATGCGGCAGCGCGGTAACGATGATGTCGCCGTCCTCGACGTGGCACACGGCGCGCATGCGCACCGAGCCTTTGCCGGTTTCGTACATCTTCAGTAGGTCGGCACGCGGCGTGATGATTTCCGCTTCGGTCGGATAGTCCGGGCCTTGAATATGCTCGCAGAGCTGTTCGACCGTGGCTTTCGGCTCATCGAGCAGACGCACGCAGGCGGTGGCGACTTCACGCAGGTTGTGCGGCGGCACATCGGTGGCCATGCCCACGGCGATACCCGTGGTGCCGTTGAGCAGAATGTTCGGCAGGCGCGCCGGTAATACCAGCGGCTCCTGCAGGGTGCCGTCGAAGTTCGGCCCCCAGTCAGCGGTGCCCTGGCCCAGCTCGCTGAGCAGCACTTCGGAATAGCGCGACAACCGCGCTTCGGTGTAACGCATGGCGGCGAAGGACTTGGGATCATCCGGCGCACCCCAGTTGCCCTGGCCGTCGACCAGCGTGTAGCGATAGCTGAACGGCTGCGCCATCAGCACCATCGCTTCGTAGCACGCCGAATCGCCGTGGGGATGGAACTTGCCGAGCACGTCGCCGACGGTACGCGCCGATTTCTTGTGCTTGGAATCGGCGTCCAGCCCCAGCTCGCTCATGGCGTAGACGATACGCCGCTGTACCGGTTTCAGGCCGTCGCCGATATGCGGCAAGGCACGGTCCATGATCACGTACATGGAGTAGTTGAGGTAGGCATTTTCGGTGAAGTCAGCCAGCGATCGGCGTTCTACACCGTCCAGGCTGAGATCAAGGGAGTCGCTCATGCGGGCCTCATCGGTTCGTTGTCTGGCGCAGCAGCATGGTGCCACCGCGCTGGGTAAATTCAAGTTTGTTCAGAGCGCTCATGCCGAGCAGCACCTGATCGCCATGCAGCCCCGGCGCCACCAGTGCGCGGACATCGCGCAGGACGATGTCGCCCAATTGCAGGCGGGCAATCTTCGTTCGATAGCCCTGGCTCAGGCCGTTGGCCGTGCTCAGGGTCACGCCGAAACCTTCTTGCAGCTTCAAACGCTTGGCCAGATCCGCCGGGATCGCCACATCGGTCGCGCCGGTGTCGAGCATGAACTCGACCGGTTCGCCGTTGATCTGGCCGCTGGCGACAAAATGCCCTTGGGCATTGCTCGCCAGTTTCACTTCGATAAAACCTTCGCCCTGCTCCGACGTGACCACGATATTCGGGTTCTGCTGGCGCTGTTCCCACTGACCGAAAAACCGCGTCGCGAGAAACAGCGCCGCGCACCAGGCGAGGATCATCAACACCCGACCGGCACGCTTGCCCGGCGGTTGCTGGCTCATGGCCTGGCACTCCAGCCACCGTCCGGCGCGGCAAAGCGCCAGACCACCGGGCGGACTTCGCCATCAGCACGCGGGCCAAAATTGTTGTCGACGCCGATCCACGCACCTTCGGCATCAATGATCAGCGCTTCCTCCAGTCCGTAGTTCTGCGAGTAGCGACGTTGTTCCTGCAACAGTTCGCCGGCATACGACCAGCATTGCTCGACTTTGGCCGTCTGTGCATCGCGACGGCAGATCTCGAAAGCGTTGCGTTCAAGGGTAAACAGCTTGCCGTTAAACAACGAAATGTCGGAAAAGTCGCGATGAACCGCTTTCGCTTTCGGAAACTGTGGCGGCTGCATCTCCTTGCCGCCCTCACTGAGCAGCACACAGCGACCGTCACAATCCCACACCGTCTGCTGGCGCTTGATCAGCAGCAAACCGCGCTTTTGCCGTTCGGCGGCCAGCCATATCTGATCACCGGCCGGGTTGATCGCCAGGCCTTCGAAGATCGAATTGAACTTCAGCAGCAGGCCGCTCGCCCGCGCTTCGCGAACCAGCAGCGGCGAGATTTTCAGCCAGTTCGCCGGGCCACTGACCGGCACCTGCAACACCGCCGCATGGGCCTCACTGACGATGTAGCGATTGCCTACGCTGTCGCAACTGATGCCCTCAAAATCCAGATCGCCACCGCGAATGAACGATGCAGCCCAGGTGCGCGAACTCAAACCCCACGGCAAGCCGCTCTCCGGCACGGGCGGCACGTCGATGTGCACGGTTTGCGCCTGCCAGACCGGATCACGGGTATCGAGCCGATAGATCTGCTCGTCATCGCGATCGGAAACCGTCCACAGCTCATTGCCGCACATGGCCAGACCCGACAGGTTACCGCCGCGCATGCCTTCGACCGGGTGTTCGGAAAGCAGCCGCAATTGTTGCAGCGGCTCGGCCGACACGCTCAGCGCACTCAGCAGCAACGCACCCGCCAAGGCCCAGCCAAACTGCATCAGGCCAGCACCTCGGCGAGGTTGCCTTTGGATTCCAGCCAGGATTTGCGGTCACCGGCGCGTTTCTTCGCCAGCAGCATGTCCATCATTTCCGAGGTTTCGGCGAAGTCTTCGCCCAGCGTCAACTGCACCAGACGCCGAGTGTTCGGGTCCATGGTGGTTTCACGCAGTTGCGGCGGATTCATTTCGCCCAGACCCTTGAATCGGGTGACCTGCGGCTTGCCGCGTTTCTTCTCGGCCACCAGGCGATCGAGAATACCGTCGCGCTCGGCCTCGTCGAGGGCGTAGTAAATCTCTTTGCCGAGGTCGATACGGTACAGCGGCGGCATCGCCACATAGACGTGACCGGCATCCACCAACGGGCGGAAATGCTGGACGAACAGCGCACACAACAAAGTGGCGATGTGCAGACCGTCGGAGTCGGCGTCGGCGAGGATGCAGATCTTGCCGTAGCGCAGCTGGCTCATGTCCGCCGCGCCCGGATCGACGCCGATGGCCACGGCGATGTTGTGCACTTCCTGGCTGGCGAGCACTTCGCTGCCGTCGACTTCCCAGGTGTTGAGGATCTTGCCGCGCAACGGCAGGATCGCCTGGAACTCCTTGTCCCGCGCTTGCTTGGCCGAACCGCCGGCGGAGTCACCCTCGACCAGGAACAGCTCGGAACGCATCGGGTCCTGCCCGGCGCAGTCAGCCAGTTTGCCCGGCAATGCCGGGCCTTGAGTGACGCGTTTGCGCTCGACTTTCTTGCTCGCCTTGAGGCGACGACCGGCGTTATTGATCGCCAGTTCGGCCAGGGCCAGACCGGTTTCCGGGTTGGCGTTGAGCCACAGGCTGAAAGCGTCTTTCACCACACCGGAGACGAACGCCGCCGCTTCACGGGAAGACAGACGCTCTTTGGTCTGGCCGGAGAATTGCGGTTCCTGCATCTTCATCGACAAGACGAAAGCGATGCGCTCCCAGACGTCTTCCGGCGCGAGTTTCACGCCGCGCGGCAGCAGGCTGCGGAATTCGCAGAACTCGCGCATCGCATCGAGCAGGCCCTGACGCAGACCGTTGACGTGCGTGCCGCCCTGCGCGGTCGGGATCAGGTTGACGTAGCTTTCCTGCACCGCGTCGCCACCTTCCGGCAGCCACAGCAGCGCCCAGTCGACCGCTTCCTTATTACCGGCGAAAGCGCCGCAGAACGGCTCGTTCGGCAGACGTTCGAATTCGCTGACCGCATCAACCAGATAAGAACGCAGGCCGTCTTCGTAATGCCACTCGACTTTCTCGCCGGTGCCTTTGTCCTCGAAGCTGACCAGCAGCCCCGGGCACAACACAGCCTTGGCCTTGAGCACGTGCTTGAGGCGGCTGATGGAAAATTTCGGTGAGTCGAAGTATTTCGGGTCCGGCGCGAAGTACACGCTGGTGCCGGTGTTGCGCTTGCCGACGGTGCCGACGATTTCCAGCTCGGAGGCCTTGAAGCCGTCCTTGAAGGTCATCTGGTATTCGTTGCCGTCACGTTTGACGCGAACGCGCACTTCGGTGGACAGCGCGTTGACCACGGAAATACCCACGCCGTGCAGACCGCCGGAGAACTGGTAATTCTTGTTGGAAAACTTGCCGCCCGCGTGCAGCTTGGTGAGGATCAGCTCGACGCCGGACACACCCTCTTCCGGGTGAATGTCGACCGGCATGCCACGGCCGTCGTCGCTGACTTCCAGCGAATGGTCGGCGTGCAGGATGACCTGCACCGATTTGGCGTGGCCGGCCAGGGCTTCGTCGACGCTGTTGTCGATGACTTCCTGGGCGAGGTGGTTCGGCCGACTGGTGTCGGTGTACATGCCGGGGCGTTTGCGCACCGGGTCGAGGCCCGAGAGGACTTCGATGGCGTCGGCGTTATAAGAACTAGCGCTGGGAGTGGCCATAAGGTCTCGTCGTCAGTCATTCATGAAAGAGGGGCAAGACTTCACAGCGTGGTGAAATCGATTGCCTGATACATATCGGCAGCCATGCCGGCAAAACTCAGCAACGCCGGTAATTGCCCGGCAAAGCCCTGAAAACTGTGGTCGCCGCCAGCCTGGATGCGCAAGGCACAGGCGCGGTAATACTGTTGGGCGAGGCGATAATCCAGCGTTTCGTCGCCGGTTTGCAACCAGACCTGATAACGCTGCGGATCCTGCGGTGGTGGCACTTCCAGTTCGGCCAGCGCCGTGACGTGGTCGTGGGTCAGTTCCCAGGTTTCATCGGTGTAGAGGTTCTTCTGCGTGCCCAGATAACCATCGAACATCCGGTGCGGGCTGACCGCCGGATTGACCAGAAGAGCTTTCAGGCCATGGCGCTCGGCCAGGTGAGTCGCATAGTAGCCGCCGAGCGAACTTCCCACCAGCAGCGGCCGGCCCAGCTCGGCGATTGCCTGCTCGAGCTGACCGATGGCTTCACGCGGATGGTGATGCAGCGCCGGCACGCGCAATTGCTCGCTCAAACCCAGCCGCTCCATGACCGCGACCAGCTGACAGGCCTTCTTCGAGGCCGGCGCGCTGTTGAAACCGTGGATATAGAGGATCGAACCGGACATTTGAGCTCCCTGGCTGTCGGCGAAAGATAGCGGAGTTTACAGTGAGAAGAGCCGGATTGGGGGTGGGCTCGATAAATTGGTGTAACAGCAAGAGCAGCCCTCACCCTAGCCCTCTCCCGGAGGGAGAGGGAACCGATTGGGGGATATTCGAGAGCTACACCGACCTGAACGTTTTGCTGCGAATCCATAATCGATATCGCTGTTTCAGGTCGATGCACAGCCAAAGACACCGCGGTCGGCCCCCTCTCTCCCGGAGGGAGAGGGGACCGAATGGGGGATATTGGAGAGCTACACCGACCTGACGTTTTGCTGCGAATCCATAATCGATATCGCTGTTTCAGGTCGATGCACAGCCAAAGACACCGCGGTCGGCCCCCTCTCTCCCGGAGGGAGAGGGAACCGATTGGGGGATATTCGAGAGCTACACCGACCTGACGTTTTGCTGCGAATCCATAATCGATATCGCTGTTTCAGGTCGATGCATAGCGCAAGACACCTCGGTCGGCCCCCTCTCCCTCCGGGAGAGGGCTGGGGTGAGGGTTTTTGATTGTCAGTTCAGTAGCCGTTGGAGCCGTAATCGACGGTGAACTCGAAGTCGCTGACCCGCTCGACGCCAGTTTCCAGTCGCCCATCCGGCAACAGCCGCAACCACCGATACCCCGGCGCCTGCTCGCCCACTTTGAAATCCGCACTCCCCGGCTCGAACTGGATGCACGTCGAAGGCGAGGCCATCAAGCGCACGCCATTGCGTTCGCGATCGATTTGCTGATGCACATGCCCCCACAACACCGCGCGAACCTGGGGAAAGCGATCCAGCACTTCAAAGAACGCTTCCGGGTTACGCAGGCCGATCGACTCCATCCACGCGCAGCCGATCGACACCGGATGATGATGCAGGCACACCAGATGATGACGCTCCGGCGCCTCGCTCAGCGCGCGGGCCAGCAGTTGCAATTGATCATCCTGCAGATAGCCCGGCACCGAACCCGGCACCGCCGAATCCAGCATCGTCACCCGCCAATTGCCGATATCGACTACCGATTCGAGCAAGGTGCTCTGCACCGCCGCCTCGGCCATGACCATCGGCTCGTCGTGATTGCCGGGAATCCAGCGCGCCGGGGCATTGATCTGCGCGCTCATCTGGCGGAAGGCCCGATACGACTCCAGCGTACCGTCCTGGGAAATATCTCCGGTCGCCAGCAGCAGGTCGATCCGCGCCTGTTGCGCCAACACCAGGTCGATGACCTGTTGCAGGCTCTCGCGGGTCTTCATGCCCAGCAGCTTGCTGTGCGCTTCAGCGAACAGGTGGCTGTCGGACAACTGCACCAGCAGCGCCGGGTCGGCGCTGGTCAATGTCGATACGCTGGGCAAGGCGCTCTCCCGGGGCTAGGCACACAATGGATGGGTGCGGCAATTATGCTGGGGGATGACAAAAAGGGGAAACCGCCGAAGCGGACGCAGTTCACAACTAGCGAACGACTTCGTACTCGTGCCCCAACGCCAGGCAATGACTCAGCCATTCGCCCAGAAACACATTGAGCTGGGCCTTTTCATCGGGCTGGTGCATGGCGGCGTTCGGGTAAGGATAGATGCCGCGAAAGCGTCGTGCATGTTCGGCGCTGACCACTTCGGCCATGCGCGCGTCGTGGTAGACCTGCACTTCCAGTTGCGGCACCGGCAACCATGGCAGGCTGAGCTCCTGGCGTACCTGCAAGGTCGTGGTGTACGGGCAGGTCTGCAGCACTTCGAGGGCGAGCACGCCGAGCATCTGCTCGCCCTGGGTCACAGCGATACGCCGCGCTTCGGGTTCGTTGCGCATGTCCGGCAGCAGTCGCATCAGGCGCGCGTAGTTGGCCTCGCAGGCGGCTTGCAGCCCCACAAGGTCAACCCGATAACGATCGCGCAGCTTGTTTACGACCATAGCCCCCTCACTTCGGCGCAATTGAGCGCCAGCCACTGCAAGGCGATAATGCTCGCCGCGTTGGCAATCCGACCGTCACGCACGGCCTGCAAGGCATCTTCAAATGCCCAGACCGTTACGCGAATGTCTTCGGCCTCTTCTTCCAGCCCGTGCAGACCGCCGACACCGTCGGTGCTGCAACGCCCCAGATACAAATGCACGAACTCGTTGCTGCCGCCCGGCGATGGAAAGTACTTGGTCATCGGCCACAGGGCCTGGAAATTCAGCCCAGCTTCCTCCTGCGCCTCGCGGTGAGCAACTTCTTCCGGTTGCTCATCCTTGTCGATCAGACCGGCGACCAGTTCGACCAGCCACGGGTTATCGGTCTTGCCCATGGCGCCGACGCGAAACTGCTCGATCAGCACCACTTCATCGCGCTGCGGATCGTAAGGCAGGACGCACACGGCATCGTGGCGCACGAAGATTTCCCGGTTGATCTCGCGGCTCATACCCCCGGCGAACAGCTCATGGCGCAAGTGCACACGGTCGAGCTTGTAGAAGCCCTCGTAGCATTTTTCACGCCGCACGATATCGACGACGGTCGGAATGGCGTTGGCAAAATCAGTCATGATCATCCTCTTTACTGCATATCCTTTACGGGGTTTCCATGTACAACCGGCAACCTCGACTTCGCGCCATCCTAACGCGCCCGCACCGTTTGATGCAGCCCCTTTACCGTCAGCGGGATGGACGGTGACGGTGAAACACACTCTAATCAGCTTAGTGGCGAACTGACTGCTCCGTTGAGAGTCGAAGCGGTATCTTTTTGCCTTCCCCTGCTTTCGAAAGGACGCCCATGTCGCTTTTCAAAATTGCCTCTGTGGCCGCTATTGCCCTGACTCTGGGCGCCTGTGCCAGCCTGTTCCAGCCCAACTATCGCACGCCGCTGGAAGCCACCCGCGACGCCTCGGAACAACTCAAACCCGGCTGTTCCAATCCCGATTGCCCGCTGGTGAACATCGACACCCTGCGCTTCCCGGACGAGCCGGCACTGGACGGCATCATCGAAAAACGTCTGCTGCAAATGACCCGCACCGAGAAGAACGCACCGGTCGCGCCAACCCTGGCCGCCTACCGCGAGCAGTTCCTCGCCAGCGCCGGCCCGCGCAACAGCAGCTATCTGCAAGCGAAAGTACGCGAGCAGCATGACGGACTGGTGATCATCGAGCTGTCGAGCTACCTCGACACCGGCGGCGCCCATGGCACGCCGGGTCGCGGTTTCATCAACTATTCGCGCCAGCAGCACAAGGTGCTGAACCTGTCCGACATGTTGCTGCCGGGTCAGGAAGAGGCATTCTGGAAAGCCGCGCAAGTGGCGCACAACAGTTGGCTGATCAGCACCAAGCTCGATCAGGAGGCGGAATTCGTTGCGAACTGGCCGTTCGTGAAAACCCCGCACGTGGCGCTGACCTACGGTGGCGTGATCCTCAAGTACGACGTGACCACCATCGCGCCCTATGCGCTGGGCCACGTCGAACTGAAGATTCCTTACCCGCGCCTGAACGGCATTCTCAAGCCTGAGCTGTTTCCCGGCCGTAACTGAAGGCCCGGCCCAGCACCAGTTGTAGCAACCCTGCCAGCACCAGCGCCGGCAGGGTTGCGCCGACATCCGGATACAGATTCGCCAGCAAGTGGTAGGTGCTCACGCCACCCAGCCACGCCAGCAACGCCGGCCAGCGCAATGCGGCTGAGGCGACCTGAGCACTGCGCTTGCGCAGGATGAAATGATCCACCAGCACCACGCCGAACAGCGGCGCAAACACCGAGCCAATCAACAGCAGGAAATTCTGGTACTGCGCCAACGGCGCCAGCAGTGCGATCAGCGTGCAGATCACGCCGATGGCCAAGGCCAGATGCTCGACTTTCAGACGCAACAGAATCCCGCTCGAGACCGCTGCCGAATGTATATCGGCAAAAGCGTTTTCCGACTCGTCGAGCAGAATCAGCAACAGCGGAATGCCCAGACCGGCACCAGCCAAGGCCAGCAGCAACGCATTGACTTCACCGCTCGGCGCAAACGCCAGGGTGTAGGCCACGCCAAGGCTCATCAGCCAGAAATTACCGATGAAAAAACCCACAGCCGTGCCACCAAACACATTCTTCGCGCGCTTGCCGAAACGCGAGTAGTCGGCAATCAATGGCAGCCACGACAGCGGCATGGCGATGGCAATGTCGAAGCCCACCGCGAACGGCATCGAACCGTCACCGGCGCGCGCCCACAGCGCCGCGAGGTCGGCTTTGGCAAACAGGTTCCAGGTTAGCCACAGGCACGCCGCGAGCAACAGCCAGATGCCCCACTTGCGCAGGATCTGCCGCACAAATGTCAACGGCCCGCTGACCGCGAGCAACGTTGCCAGCGCGCCGAAAAACAGCGTCCACAACACCGGGTTCGACCACAGCGAACCTTCGCTGAAGGCGCGGGTGCCGAGCAGGCTGGCGGCGTCGCGCATGACGATGATTTCGAACGAGCCCCAGCCGATCAGTTGCAGCAGATTGAGCAGCGCCGGCAGGCTCGCGCCTTTGCTGCCAAGGCTGAGCTTCAGCGCGGCCATTGATGACAGGCCGGTGTCGCTGCCGATCACGCCAACGGCGGCCAGCAACAGCACGCCGACCAGCGTGCCGAGGAAAATCGCCAGCAAAGAACCGGACAGACCCAGACCCGGCGCGAGCAATGCACCGGTCTGCAAAACCATCAGGCCGATGCCGAGGGAGAACCACAGGGAAAACAGATCGCGACCGCCGAAGACACGCTTGTCAGCGGGCACGGCGAGGTCGGGGGAATAAGTGCCGGGTTGAATGCTCAAGGGTGTTATCTCAAAGAGGAGCAGGAAAAAGCTGCAAGCTGCGAGCTGCAAGCTGCAAGTTAAAAGCGGTACGCGGACTGCTTCTGATCTCGCAGCTTGTAGCTTGTAGCTTGCCGCTTGTGGCTAGACTTTCTTGTACAGCTGACTGCCTTCCTTCTTGAACCGCTCGGCCTGCTCCGCCAGACCTTTGGCGACGTCCACGTCGACCGCGTCGATGCGCTGGTTGGCCGCATACTCGCGGACTTCCTGGGTGATCTTCATCGAGCAGAATTTCGGCCCGCACATCGAGCAGAAATGCGCGACCTTGGCCGAATCCTTCGGCAGGGTTTCGTCGTGATAGGAGCGCGCGGTGTCCGGGTCCAGGCCGAGGTTGAACTGGTCTTCCCAGCGAAATTCGAAACGCGCCTTGCTCAGTGCGTTATCACGAATCTGCGCGCCCGGATGTCCCTTGGCCAGGTCCGCCGCGTGCGCGGCGATCTTGTAAGTGATGATCCCGGTTTTCACGTCATCCTTGTTCGGCAGGCCCAAGTGTTCCTTCGGCGTCACGTAGCAGAGCATCGCGCAACCGAACCAGCCGATCATTGCCGCGCCGATACCGGAAGTGATGTGGTCATAGCCCGGCGCAATGTCGGTAGTCAGCGGGCCGAGGGTGTAGAACGGCGCCTCGTCGCAGCATTCGAGCTGTTTGTCCATGTTCTCTTTGATCAACTGCATCGGCACGTGGCCCGGGCCTTCGATCATGCATTGCACGTCGTGTTTCCAGGCGATCTTGGTCAGCTCGCCGAGGGTTTCCAGTTCGCCGAATTGCGCTTCGTCGTTGGCGTCGGCAATCGAGCCCGGACGCAGGCCATCGCCCAGCGAGAAGCTGACGTCGTAGGCCTTCATGATTTCGCAGATTTCGTCGAAGTGGGTGTAGAGGAAGTTCTCTTTGTGGTGCGCCAGGCACCACTTGGCCATGATCGAACCGCCACGGGAGACGATGCCGGTCACGCGTTTGGCAGTCAGCGGTACGTAGCGCAGGAGCACGCCGGCGTGAATGGTGAAGTAGTCGACGCCCTGCTCGGCCTGTTCGATCAGGGTGTCGCGGAACAGCTCCCAGGTCAGGTCTTCAGCGACGCCGTTGACCTTCTCCAGCGCCTGATAGATCGGCACGGTACCGATCGGCACCGGCGAGTTACGAATGATCCACTCGCGGGTTTCGTGAATGTGTTTGCCGGTGGACAGGTCCATCACCGTGTCCGAGCCCCAGCGAATGCCCCAGGTCAGTTTCGCCACTTCTTCTTCGATCGAAGAACCCAGGGCGCTGTTGCCGATGTTGCCGTTGATCTTCACCAGGAAGTTACGGCCGATGATCATCGGTTCCAGTTCGACGTGGTTGATGTTGGCGGGAATGATCGCGCGGCCGCGAGCGATTTCTTCGCGGACGAATTCCGCGGTGATTTCTTGCGGAATGCTTGCGCCGAAGCTGTGGCCGGCGTGTTGCTGCTTGAGCAGGCCAGCCGCGCGGGCCTCTTGCAGCTTCATGTTTTCGCGGATGGCGACGTATTCCATCTCGGCAGTGATGATGCCTTTGCGCGCGTAGTGCATCTGGCTGACGTTGGCCCCGACCTTGGCGCGGCGCGGGTTGTTGACGTGGGCAAAGCGCAGTTTGGTCAGTTCGGCATCGGCCAGACGCTGCTGACCGAAGTTCGAACTCAGGCCCGGCAGGCGCTCGGTGTCGCCACGGTCATCGATCCACGCCGAACGCACATCGCCGAGGCCTTTGCGCACGTCGATCACCACGTTCGGATCGGTGTACGGGCCGGAGGTGTCGTAGACCGTGACCGGGGCGTTGATCTCGCCGCCGAAATCGGTCGGGGTTACATCGAGGCTGATTTCGCGCATCGGTACGCGGATGTCCGGGCGCGAACCCTGAACGTAGACTTTTTGCGAACGGGTGAACGGCTTGACCGATTGCTCGTCGACCTTGGCCGAGTCACTCAGGTTGATCGCGTTTTTTTCTTTTGTTGTCATCACAGGCTCTCCAGACAGCATCCAGCAGTGGATTGTCGGAGCAGAACCTGAAAGGCACGGACGCACCAGGACCGGTGCTGTGCATTCGTCATGGCGTTCGATTGTCGAACAATATCCCGGACGAAGCACAAGAGGACTCGCCGGGTGACGAGAAATCTTGTTCCCTACGCAGGCGCTAACCTGATCAGGTTCAACGGGATCCGAAATTATTCGATCTCAGCCTCATAGCAAGGCACCCCGACAAGAACCCGGCCAGTCTAGACACAACCACCGAGGAACGCCAACACCGCAGCAAACGCCATGATGAATGGCGTAAATACCCAGGCTGGCCGATTGTTGCCGGAGCAATGCGCAACTACACTCGCTTGGCCTGCTCAGCCTTGACGCTGTGCGGGCTGCGCCTTACCTTTGGCGCCCGGATTACTTCCATAATATTCATGCTAGGGATCGCCTCATGCTGCGCAAACTTTCACTGGCTGTTGCCGTGTCCTGTGCGTCCAACACAATGGCCTGGGCAGCGGAAGCACCCTTGTCGACCAAAACCGATCTGGTCAGCGTCTACCAGGAAGCGGTCGACAATAACGCCGACCTCGCGGCGGCCCGCGCCCAGTATGGCGCGCAAAAAGAAGTGGTGCCCCAGGCCCGCGCCGGTCTGCTGCCGAACCTGTCCGGTGGCGCCGAAGTCGCCGACGTGCGCACCTCGATCGACCAACCCTCGGCCATCGCCAACCGCAGCGCGCATTCCTACCAGGCGACACTCGCGCAGCCGCTGTTCCGCGCCGATCGCTGGTTCCAGTATCAAGCAGCCAAGGACGTCAACGAACAGGCCGCGCTGCAACTGTCGGCGACCGAACAGAACCTGATCCTGCAATCGGCCGAAAGCTACTTCAACGTGCTGCGCAGCCAGGACAATCTGGCCTCGACCAAGGCTGAAGAAGCGGCGTTCAAACGTCAGCTCGACCAGTCCAACGAGCGTTTCGATGTCGGCCTCTCGGACAAGACCGACGTGCTGCAATCGCAAGCCAGTTACGACACCGCGCGAGCCAACCGTATCGTCGCCCAGCGTCAGGTCGATGATGCGTTCCAGGCGTTGATCACCCTGACCAACCGTCAGTACAACTCGATTCAGGGCATCGTCCACACGCTGCCGATCCTGCCGCCGGCGCCCAACGATGCGAAATCCTGGGTCGACACGGCGGCGCGGCAGAACCTCAATCTGCTCGCCAGCAACTACGCGGTCAGCTCCGCCGAGCAGACGCTCAAGCAGCGCAAGGCCGGCCACCTGCCGACTCTCGACGCCGTGGCGAAATACGAGAAAGGCGACAACGACGCCCTCGGCTTCGCCAACCCCAACTCGTTCGGCGCGCCTTATGGCGGTAACGTCGAGCAGAGCACCCTGGGCCTGCAACTGAACATCCCGATCTACAGCGGCGGGCTGACCAGTTCGCAAGTGCGTCAGTCCTATGCGCAACTGGATCAGAGCGAACAGCAGCGCGAATCGCTGCGCCGGCAAGTGGTGGAAAACACCCGCAATCTGCACCGCGCGGTGAACACCGACGTTGAGCAGGTGCAGGCGCGCCGCCAGTCGATCATCTCCAACCAAAGTGCGGTGGAAGCCACGGAAATCGGTTATCAGGTCGGCACACGCAACATCGTCGACGTGCTCGACGCGCAGCGCCAGCTGTACACCTCGGTGCGCAACTACAACAACACCCGCTACGACTACATCCTCGACAACCTGCGCCTGAAGCAGGCGGCGGGGACGCTGAATCCGGGTGACCTGGAAGATCTGCGGCGCTATCTGAAAGCCGACTACAACCCGGACAAGGACTTCCTGCCGCCGGATCTGGCGTCGGCGGCTGAAGCGCAGCTCAAGGCCCGGCCATAAACAATCTGGATGAATCCCCTGTGGTGAGGGGATTTATCCCCGTCCGGCTGCGCAGCAGTCGTAAATCCTGCTTGTCAGATCTGACTGAATCACCGCGCTGAATGGTTTCGGGGCCGCTTCGCAACCCAGCGGGGATGAATCCCTGTGGTGAGGGGATTTATCCCCGTCCGGCTGCGCAGCAGTCGTAGATCCTGTTTGTCAGATCTGACTGAATCACCGCGCTGAATGGTTTTGGGGCTGCTTCGCAACCCAGCGGGGATAAATCCCCTCGCCACAGTATGGCCCGGCCATAAACAATCTGAATGAACCTCTGTGGTGAGGGGATTTATCCCCGTCCGGCTGCGCAGCAGTCGTAAATCCGGCTTGCCAGATCTGACTGAATCACCGCGCTGAATGGTTTGGGGCTGCTTCGCAACCCAGCGGGGATAAATCCCCTCGCCACAGTAAGGCCCGGCCATGAACAATCTGGAATGAACCCCTGTGGTGAGGGGATTTATCCCCGTCCGGCTGCGCAGCAGTCGTAAATCCGGCTTGCCAGATCTGACTGAATCACCGCGCTGAATGGTTTTGGGGCTGCTTCGCACCCCAGCGGGGATGAATCCCCTCGCCACGGTAATATTCCAGGCGATTATTGGATCAGCCGCGCCAAGCCATCCACCAGCCGCTGTAACGCGCCCTGATTGCGGCGCATCACCGCCAGCCCGGCCTCGGCCATGCGCTGCGCATCACGCGGCAGTTCGAACAAGCGCTGCACCTCGACTGCGAGGCCTTCGGCATCATCCACTTCGGCCAACGCCCCGGCTTCGCGCAACTGCGCGGCGATGTCGAGGAAGTTGAACAGGTGCGGGCCGCTGAGTACCGGTTTCGCCAGCGCGGCGGGTTCGAGCAGGTTGTGCCCGCCATTCGGCACCAGACTGCCGCCGACAAATGCGCTGTCGGCCAGGGCATAGAGAAACAGCAACTCGCCCATGGTGTCGCCAAGCAGCACGCGCGTCTGCGCATCGACATTGGCCCCGGTCGAGCGACGTACCGTGGCGAAACCTTCGCGCTGGCACAGGTCGAACACCGAATTGAAGCGCTCGGGATGACGCGGTACCAGAATCAGCAACGCATCGGGATGGCTGGCAAGCAATCGACGATGGGCGTCAAGCACCACTTCGTCTTCGCCTTCGTGAGTGCTCGCGGCGATCCATACCGGGCGATCCTGCGCCTGCCATTGGTTACGCAGTTCGGCTGCGCGTTGCAGCAGTTGCGGGTCGATGGTCAGGTCGAACTTGATCGAGCCGGTGACTTCAACCGTCTCCGGCCGGGCGCCCAGATCACGGAAGCGCTGGGCCTCGGCTTCGGTCTGCACGGCGAACAGGCTCATCTCATCCAGCATCGGCGCGGTCAATTTACTGAAGCGGCCATAACCGCGTGCCGAGCGCTCGGACAGTCGCCCATTGGCCAAGGCCACCGGAATTCCGCGCTTGGCACATTGATGAATATGGTTGGGCCACAGCTCGGTTTCCATGATCACCGCAAGTTTCGGCTGCACGCGATCAAGAAAACGCGCCGCCGCACACGGCAAGTCGTACGGCAAATAACAGTGCTGCATGCGCGGCTCGTTGGCGAACAGTGCCTGAATCCGCTCCGAACCGGTCGGGGTCATGCAGGTCACGGTGATCGGCAGCGTCGGATAGCGCTCCAGCAGCGCGCGGATCATCGGCGCGGCAGCAATGCTTTCGCCGACCGACACCGCGTGCACCCAGATGCCGCCGGGCTGCAAGGTCGGCATGCCAAGAGTAAAGCGCTCGCCAATGCGCTTGGCATAGGCCGGCGCCTTGCGTGCGCGCAGCCACAGCCGAATCGCCACCAATGGCAGCCCCAGGTAAAACAGCGCGGTGTAGAGAGTTCTATTCATGGCGGCGGAGTTTATCGGCTTTTGTCGCCGATCGCCCGCAAGTGCACGGCAAAACGTTCCGCCAGCCAGCGCGCGGCCGGGCCGAGCGGTTCGTCGCGGCGCCAGACCAGTTCCACCACCAGCGCTGGCGGCGTCCATTCGCTATCGAGTTCAACCATTTGGCCCTGATACGCCGAGTACTGCACAACGTGGCGCGGCAACCACGCCCAGCCGAGATCGCGCACCAGCCATTCGGACATCACGTAAAAGCTGTCGGCGCGCCACACCTGCGGGCTGGCCGGCTCGTTGCCGGGATAGACGCTGGTCTGCGTCGACATCAGCAATTGCCGGTGCTGCGCCAGTTGCTCGCACGTCACGTAAGCCTGCTGCGCCAGCGGATGATTGACGCCGCAGACCGTGACCATTTCCACTCGACCCAGCACGCGGCGCTCAAGGGCTTCGGGGATTTCATCGTGATAGAACAGCAGGCCGAGGTCGGCCCGACGCTCGACCAGTTTGCGTGCAACTTCACCTTGGGCGGCGCTAGTCAGTTGCACTTCCAGGCTGGGAAACTGCTCGGCCAGTTCACCGAAACTTTCCACCAGCGCCTGATACGGCATCGCCTCGTCCTGAGCCATTCGCAATTGCGCCTCCTGGCCGCGCAGCATGGCCATGGCCCTGCCGTTGAGGCGCTCGCACTGGCGCAACACTTCGCGGGCTTCTTCCAGCAACGCCGCGCCCGCCTCGGTGAGCATCGGCTGCCGACCGCTGCTGCGCTCGAACAGACTCACGCCCAAATCCTCTTCGAGCATCGCAACAGCACTGCTGATCGCCGATTGCGCCTTGCGTTGTCGGCGCGCCACGGCGGAGAACGAACGCTGCTCGGCGACGTCGACAAATATGCGTAGCTGCTCAAGATTCCATTGCATGCGCGCTTTCGACCTATCTCTAGAACAGATAGGTAATGACTTTACCCCATCTGAGCAGTCCCTAGAATGTCACCTCAGCAAGCAACGTTTTATTTGAGGATCACAACCATGAACGCCTACGTCTATCTGGCCATCGCCATCTGCGCCGAAGTGATCGCCACCGTTTCGATGAAAGCGGTCAAGGGCTTCAGCACGCCGCTGCCGCTGATTCTGGTGATTGTCGGCTACGGGATCGCATTCTGGATGCTGACGCTGGTGGTGCGCACCGTACCGGTGGGCGTTGCCTATGCCGTCTGGGCGGGGATGGGCATTGTCATGGTCAGCGTCGCCGCTCTGTTCATTTACGGGCAGAAGCTCGACGTACCGGCGATGCTGGGGATGGCGTTGATCGTGCTGGGGGTCGTCGTGATTCAGCTGTTTTCGAAAACCGCCGGGCATTAAAAAGCAGCAGCAAGCTTCAAGCGGCAAGCCGCAAGCATTGCTGATTTGCTGGTCCGGGTTGCAGCTTGCAGCTTGAAGCTTGAAACTTGCGGCTTCTTCAAGCTCCGAGGTCGCTGCATGCCATCCGTTATTTCCACCGACATTCTGATTGTCGGCGCTGGTGTCGCCGGCCTCTGGCTGAATGCGCGCCTGCGCGGTCAGGGTTTTTCGACCGTGCTGGTGGAAAGCGCCAGCCTCGGTGGCGGGCAGAGCGTGAAGTCCCAGGGCATCATCCATGGCGGCGCCAAATACGCGCTGCACGGTGCGCTGACTGGCGCCTCGGAAGCCATCGCCGACATGCCGCGCCGCTGGCGCGAGGCGTTGGCCGGCAATGGCGAGCTGGATCTGTCCGGCGTGCGCCTGCTGTCCGAAGCGCATTACCTGTGGTCGCCAGGCACACTGGCCGGCAATCTCACCAGTTTCTTCGCCAGTAAAGCCGTGCGTGGCCGGGTCGATCAGGTCAAGGGCGATGAACTGCCGCCGGCCCTGCAAGACAAGCGTTTCAAGGGCAAGGTCTATCGCCTCGCCGAACTGGTGGTCGACGTGCCGAGCCTGATCCAGCGTCTGGCCGAGCTGGCCGGCGACGGTCTGCTCGCCGGTCAGGTCATCGAGCCGCTGCTGGAAGCCGGTGTGCTGGTCGGCCTGAAAGTCGATGGGCGGGAGATCCGCGCCCAGCGCATCGTCCTCAGTGCTGGCGCCGGCACTGCCGAACTGCTCGAAGCGTTGGGCCTCAGTCGTCCGGCCATGCAGCGCCGACCACTGCACATGATCCTCGCGAAGGGCCCCGGCTTGAAACCGCTGTACGCGCACTGCCTGGGCGGCGGCACCAAGCCGCGCATCACCGTGACCGCGCACCCGGCCGCTGACGGCCAGTGGGTCTGGTACATGGGCGGCGACATTGCCGAAAGCGAAGGCGTGGCCCGCGAGCCGGCCGAACAGATCGCCACCGCGCAAAAGGAAATCGCCCAGCTGCTGCCATGGATCGACCTCAGCACCACGCAATGGGCAACCCTGCGCGTCGACCGCGCCGAGCCGCTGCAAAGCGGCCTTACCCGCCCGGACAACGCTTTCCTCGCCGAGGAGGGTCGCTTGCTCGTCGGCTGGCCGACCAAACTGGCACTGGCGCCAGACTTCGCCGACCGCGTTATCGCGTCGCTGCAACGCGACGGCATCCAGCCGCAGGCGACTGAACCGCTGCCGCCATTGCCGAAACCGCCGCTCGGCGTACCCGCGTGGGAGCAACTGCTGCCATGACCATCGCCACTCTGCACGAACTGCATCGCCCGCTGGGCAGCACCGGCCTGTCGGTTTCGCCGTTGGGCCTGGGCACAGTCAAACTCGGCCGCGATCAAGGGGTGAAATACCCCAACGGCTTTCAGATTCCCGGCGATGACGAGGCGCGCATGCTGCTGCGCCAGGCGCGGGATCTGGGCATCAACCTGATCGACACCGCACCGGCCTATGGTCGCAGCGAAGAACGCCTCGGCCCGCTGCTACGCGGCCAGCGACAGGATTGGGTGATTGTCAGCAAGGTCGGCGAAGAGTTTGCCGACGGCCTGTCGCGCCACGACTTCAGCGCTGCGCACACGCGAATGTCGGTCGAACGCAGCCTGCAACGTCTGGAAACGGATTTTATCGACCTGGTCCTCGTGCACTCGGACGGCAACGACATGGCCATCCTTGAGCACGAAGAGGTGTACGTCACCCTCGCGGCGCTGAAGGCCGAGGGCAAGATTCGCGGCTTCGGCTTTTCCGGCAAAACCGTCGAAGGCGGCTTGAAAGCGCTGGAGCAAGGCGACTGTGCGATGGTCACCTACAATCTGAACGAACAAAACGAAAAGGCGGTCATTGACTATGCTGCTGCCCACGGCAAAGCGATTCTGGTGAAAAAAGCCTTGGCCAGCGGTCATGTCTGTCTGAGTCCGGGAGTCGATCCGGTGCGCGCCAGCTTCGAGTTGCTGTTCACTCAGCCCGGCGTCGCCAGTGCTATTGTCGGCACCATCAATCCGCTGCACCTCGCCCATAACGCCGCGACCGTTGCCCAGGTCCTGCGTGGTCACTGACGCCGCCCCGCGGCCTTAAGCAGGAGCCGATATGCCGCGCACGCTCATCCGCAAGAACCCGAGCAACTTCAAGACGCTGCCGCTGTTCGTCGAAGCCACACCCGAAGGCCTGAGCTATCAGAGCGTCGGCATGCCGCTGAACTTCGCCCAGACCCTGCAACGGCGTAAACCGGTCAGCGTCGCCGACAGCGAGCGCTTCGCCCTGGAACTGGCCAACCTCGGCGTGTCCGTGCGCCTGACCCTGCATTGGCAGAATCGCGATTACTGGGTGCTGGTGCGCCAGCGTCGGCAGGATCGCGGCGACGTGGTACTGAAGCTGATTTCCGGCTACGTGCCGGCCCACGAATTGAATATTCCGCTGCACACAGCGATTCAGGAAATTGCCGAAGAGTGTCTGCTGGAAACCCCGGAAGGCTGGCTCGGCGGGCGTTTCAACGACACCTGGCTGCCTGCGCCCTACTCCGCCGCGCTGCATTACCGCGAAGCGCTGCCGTTCCGCCTTACGCCATTGTCCGGATCCGCACGGCCGGTGCGCTGCGCCAACCTGCAATTGCTGGAGCGGCCACGGGCCTACGTGCATTTGCCGACGGCATCACTGCAATTGATCTATGACTTGCGCCTGGACGTACCCAAGGAAGCGAAATCCCTGAGCCTGTTTCATGTCGATGAGCGTCTGGAAGGCGATCAACTGGTGGCGCGGCTCGATCGCAAACGGCCTGACCTGTACTTGATGCCATTGCACGACGGTCAGCCGCTGCCCGAGTTGTATACGCTGAAAAAGGATCAACTGTATCCGGCGAGTACGCGCGGTCTGTATCTGGCTGAAAGCTTTGCCCGACAGGATGGCTGGCTGGTGCGCGATGAGCGGATTCGCTGGAAGGACTGGTTGCGCCAACAGGGCCTGACGCCACCAGAGAAGGCCACTGGACTGGCACGCCTGCGCGGCAAGGCCAGGCAGTTGCTGAAGAAAATCGTACCGCGCAAGAAAGTGAATTCCTGAAAGCAAAAGATCGCAGCCTTCGACAACTCCTGCATTGGAATGTATTTCCCTGTAGGAGCTGCCGCAGGCTGCGATCTTTTGATCTTATCGGCCGCGGATCTTTTCCACGATCGCTGTCGTCGAGCTGTTTTCCACCAGACCCAAAACTTTCACGGTGCCGCCGTAAGCGGTAACGATATCGGCGCCGACTACCTGATCGATGCCGTAATCGCCGCCCTTGACCAACACATCCGGTTTGACCTCGCGCAGCAGGTTTTCCGGCGTGCCTTCAGAAAAGCTGATCACCCAGTCCACCGCGCCGAGACCGGCAAGTACCGCCATGCGTCGATCAACGCTGTTGATCGGCCGGCCCGGCCCTTTCAGGCGGCTGACCGAGGCGTCATCGTTGACCGCGACGATCAGACGATCGCCTTGAGCGCGGGCCTGCTCCAGATAGGTCACGTGGCCGGCATGGAGGATGTCGAAGCAGCCATTGGTGAAGACAATCCGCTCGTTGTGCGCACGGGCATCGTCAACCGCCAGCAGTAGTTGCTCAAGACCCAGCACACCTCGCTCCGAACCCTCTTCGCGCTGAATGGCGCGGCGCAGCTCCGGGGCGCTGATCGCTGCTGTACCGAGCTTGCCGACGACGATACCGGCCGCCAGATTGGCCAGCGCCACCGCGTGCGGCAGTTCTTCGCCAGCGGCAATGGCTGCCGCCAATGTCGAAATCACCGTATCGCCGGCACCGGTCACGTCGAACACTTCGCGGGCGCGGGCCGGCAGGTGCAACGCCGGATGATCCGGGCGCAACAAGGTCATGCCGTGTTCGCCGCGGGTCACCAGCAGTGCGCCGAGGTCGAGTTCCTGCATCAGCACGGCGCCTTTGCTCACCAGCTCGTGCTCGTCGGCGCAACCACCGACGATGGTTTCGAACTCGCTGAGGTTCGGCGTGATCAGGCTGGCGCCGCGGTAGATCGAAAAATCCTTGCCCTTCGGATCGGCCAGCACCGGAATGCCCTTGGCACGGGCGGCCTGGATCAGCGTCTGATGATTCTTCAGCGCGCCTTTACCGTAATCCGACAGCACCAGCACTTTGATGCCTTCCAGCAGCTCGTCGACCTGCGCGGTCAATGCCAGCGCATCGGTGGCAAACACTTCTTCAAAATCGATACGCAGCAGTTGCTGATGCCGGCTCATGACCCGCAGCTTGACGATGGTAGGTTGATGGGCGATGCGCTGAAACAGGGCTCGTACGCCCGCACCCTTGAGACTGTTGCTCAGGCTGTCGGCGGCTTCGTCATCGCCGGTCACGCCCACCAGCGATGCCGGTGCGCCCAGCGCGGCAATGTTCAGCGCCACGTTGGCGGCACCGCCCGGGCGATCTTCGATCTGCTCGACCTTGACCACCGGCACCGGCGCCTCAGGAGAAATCCGTGAGGTTCCGCCATGCCAGTAACGGTCGAGCATGACATCGCCGACCACCAAGACAGGGGCTTGATCGAATCGCGGCATCGACAATTTCATGGAGCAACCCACATACAAAATGAACAGGGGCGCGATATTAACAGGATCGCGCACACCGGGAATACACGAGGGTGAGGCTGGCTCACCCTGGTCTGCAGATCAGGCAATGTCTTCGGCCGGGGCATCCAGGCCCATCGCATGCAGACGCGCATAGTAGCCATTGTGGGCAAGCAGTTGGGCATGCGTGCCGCGCTCGACGATTTCGCCCTGATCCATGACCAGAATCAGATCGGCCTTCTCGATGGTCGACAAACGGTGGGCAATCACCAGCGTGGTGCGGCCCTTCATGACATGGTCGAGTGCCGCCTGAATGTGCCGCTCTGATTCGGTATCGAGGGCCGACGTCGCTTCGTCGAGGATCAGCAGCGGGGCATTTTTCAACAGCGCCCGGGCGATCGCCAGACGCTGACGCTGTCCACCAGACAACAGCACACCGTTCTCGCCGACCTGGGTATCGAGGCCCTGGGGCATCTGCGCGATGAAGTCCATGGCGAATGCGTCCCGCGCGGCTTTCTCGATATCTTCCCGAGGCGCGCCTGCCAGATCGCCGTAAGCGATGTTGTTGGCGATGGTGTCGTTGAACAGCGTTACATGCTGAGTGACCTGCGCCACATGGCGACGCAGATTGCGCAGGCGATAATCTTCGATCTCGACATCATCGAGCAGAATCTCGCCGGTCTCGTGGTGATAGAAACGCGGAATCAGACTGGCCAGCGTCGATTTGCCGCTGCCGGAACGCCCGACCAGGGCGATCATCTGACCTGGCGATGCGGTAAAGCTGATGTTTTTCAGCACTTCCCGTTCAGTGCCCGGGTAAGTGAAGCTGAGGTTGTTCACCGCCAGATGGCCACTGACCCGATCACGCTCGATCGTGCCAGTATCGATTTCCGGTTCAACGTCGAGTTGCTCGAAAATGCTTTCTGCACCGGCCACGCCTTTCTGGATGGTCGAGCTGACTTCGGACAATTGCCGGATCGGTTTCGGCAGCAGGCCCGCGGCCGTGATGTAGGCCACCAGATCACCGGCCGTTGCATCACCGCGCAGGAACAGCACCAGGAACATCAGCACGGCCATGGCGGTATAGATCACCAGTTGCAGCATCGGCGTATACACCGCGCCGGTCTTGGTCATACGCAATTGTTTGTCGGTGTTGCTCTGGCTGGCCGCGGCAAAACGCTGCTGCTCATAAGCCTCGCCACCGAAACTGCGCACAACGCGATAGCCTTGAATGGTTTCGGAAGCGACGTGGGTGACATCGCCCATGGCCACTTGAATCTTCTTGCTCTGCTTGCGGAATTTCTTGCTGGTGTTGCCGACCATGAACGCGATCACCGGCAGGATCGCCAGCATCACCAGGGTCAGCTTCCAGTTCATCCAGAGCAGATAGGCGAACAGGAAGACCACGGTCAGGCCTTCGCGGATCACCACTTTGATGGCATCGGTAGCGGCGCCGGTGACCATGGTCACGTTGAAGGTGATGCGCGAGATCAGATGACCCGAGTTGTGGGTATCGAAATAGCGGTTGGGCAATACCAACAGCTTGTTGAACAATTCGATACGCAGGTCATGCACCAGCCCCAACGAAACCCTCGCCAGGTAATAGTTGCCGAGAAACGAGCCGAGGCCTTGCCACGCGGCGATCAGGATGATCAGCAACGGCACAGCCATCAACAGCTGCACGTCTCGCAGATAGGGCACATTGGGGAAGAGCACCGCTTCAGGGTTGCTCAGGCCATCGACGAAATACTTGAGAATCCCGGCCAGCATCGGTTGCGTGGAGGCAAAGATCACGAAGCCCACGATACTCAGCAGGAAAAGACCGATATAGGGTTTTACGTACCCCAACAGCCGAAAGTAGATTTTCAGGCTGGATTCCTGTTCCGCTTTGGGCGGTGCGTCAGTCATCGTAGAGCTCACTGGTTAAGAAGAACGCGAAATTTTATCACAAGCGCCGCCATTGGCCCGCGCCCATACCAAAACGCTGGCAAGCCCCAACGGCAGCCAGCTGATGAACCACTCGGCACGAGGGGTGCCGGTCAGGCTGGCAGCGTCGAACTGCATCGCCAGTGTCGAGAACAGCCAGATACCGATAACCCCACGGGCATAAAGGGTCTCGCGAACTTTCCAAGCCTGGAGAATCACGCCGAACCAGACGGCAGCCCATAACAGCAGTCCCGGCAGACCCAGCACGATCGCAACATGCGTGAACAGATTGTGGGCGTGGTCGAAAGTCATGCCCGACCAGAAAACCCGATAGTCCCCACCCAGGCCCAACCCACCCCAGGGATGTTTGGCGATCATATCCAGAGAGGCCATCAGAATCTGCGGACGATACGAGACCCCGCGCGCCAGCACCAATGGTTCGAAAAACCACAGCGCAAGCATGGCCACCACCAGAGCTACGGCCGCGACGATGCGACTGTGGCGGTCACGGCACCACATCGGCATGGCCAGGATGGTGAGAAACAATGCCAATCCCGCACCACGACTCTGACTCATCAGCACAAATGTGCCCAGCACCGCCAGCGCCAACGCATAGATCACTTGCCATATCACACCGCGGGGCGCCCACAATGCCAGCCACACAGCCGCCACACCGATCACATAGCCACCGAGGATCGGATGCGCCAGCTCACCCAGCCCTTCCACCCGGGCGGACCAGACGTTGCCTTCTATGCCGTAGAACTTGACGATAGCCACCAGCGCAGTCACTGCCAGCCCCAGCCCGCCCCACTGCATGATGCGGATCAATCGCTCGGGACGCCCATTGGCAAACACCGGAAAAAACAGCAGAAACACCACGATGTACAACAGGCGCTTGGCTTCGCGGCCGGGCTCAGGTGCGTTTGTCCATGCCAGACTGATCAGCGACCAGATCAGCAGACCGAGCATTGGCAGGTAGATCCAGCGTTGCTCATGGAGCACTGCCATGACGCGATGGCGCGCCGGCCAACACAGCAACAGCGCCGGCAACCAGACGAGAGCGACCAGCCCTTGTTGGTAGACCTTGTTGGTGGGCGCTACGGCAATGGCCAGTAGAAACCACAAGAGCCCTGTCGCCATCCATAGTTGCGCCCAGCGTGTTTCCTGCATCAATCTGCTCCTGACAAGGGTTCGCCCATGCGACGCGGCATGGTTAAAATCGAAACTTTTCGGCATCATTGCCCGCTACAACACCCCGCACTTTCGACAAGGCTTCCTACGATGCGATGCTCCCGGCTTTCACAAGCCGCTCTAGACCAAATGATCGACGCTGCCAAAGTGCTGGAAGCGGACAGCTACGGGCCGAAAGTCTACCTGCTGCAGGATGGAAAAATTCTTAAACTGTTCCGTCGCAAACGGTTTTTTTCATCCGCTTTGTTTCGCCCCTATTCGAAGCGATTCATCGACAATGCCGTCGAACTGCAAAAGCTCGGCGTACCGACGTTGCAGATTCTCCAGTTCTTCCGCCTCGAGAAACCCGGCATGACCGCCGTGCTGTATCAGCCTCTGCCAGGGCAAACGCTGCGGCAGATCGCCAGCGAGCAAGGGTTCGACTGGAAGCAGGCATTGCCGGATCTGGCCGCCCTGATACGCAGCCTGCACCGCTCGGGCATCTATTTCCGCTCCCTGCATCTTGGCAATATCGTCGTCACACCAGACAACCGCATGGGCCTGATCGATGTCGCCGACATGCGCTTTACCCGTGGACCGTTGCCCGAACGCTTGATCAGACGCAACCTGCAACATTTCGCCCGCTATATTGCGCGCGAGAAGCTGAACGACAGCTTTCCGATGCAAGCACTGGAGCGCGCAGTGTTGTCGTCATGAAAACAATGCGCGGGCAGCCTGGCTGAAGCTCGACCAGGCCTCGTCCGGCGCAAGCATCCGGTATTGCTCGGCATTGATCGCCCGAGATGAGGCACTGAAGGCTCGGCCAATGGCCTCGGACCATGCTTGCGTGTCATTGACCGGGGCATACCAGCCAGCGCTGCCCAGCTGTTCGCTGAACACTTCCAGATCGCTGCACAGCACCGGTACGCCGGCCATCACCGCCTCCTGCATGACCAGCCCCAAGCCCTCTTCCAACGAAGGTATGGCAACCCAGTCGAATGCACGATAAAGCTGCGCTGCTTCGTTCAGATGCCCGGTCAGCAAGACCTTCCCATGCAAGCCAAGCGCTTCGATGCGCTGCTCCAGGGCCGTACGTTTGGAGCCCTCACCAATAATGACCAGGCGCAAGTCCGGGCGGGTGTCGAGTGCTGCAGCAAAGGCATCAAGCAGATAGCCGAAACCCTTTTCGGAGACCAGCCGCCCCACCGCGCCCAATACCGGCGTATCGCCTTGCGGCAATCCCAACCGTGCCCGGGCTTGCTCGCGGGTGAACAGCTCAGCGCGAAATGCCTCCGGATCGAACGCACTTCGCAACGGAGTGACAGGCATCTGCAGATCATGAGCCAGCGAATCGGCAAGGGTGCTGGAGACAGCAACCAATGTCAGCCGGGACGCCGGCAATGCCTGAAAAAGTGCCTGATCGCCGGCATTCAGACGTGCCGAGCCATGGAAAATCACCACGACGCGGATGTCTGGCAGACTCTTGAGGACCGGCAATAACGTGCGTGCCACCCCCATGCCGTCCAGCAGCAGCAATCGAGCGTCACTGTCCACTAGCGCCTGGCGAAACCTCGCCCGCATCAATGGCCTGGCGAAGCGCCAGAAATGCCGGCCTTTGAGGCGGGCCGACGATAATTGCCACTCCCGCACCTCGCCGACGTCCACGCCGCACTCGGTTCCTTGCCCCTGGAGCAGCCAGGTCTTGACCTCCGCCGAAGGCGAGGCCTGAGACAATATCTGCTGGTGCACTTTATGGATTGATGCGAACGGAGCACCACCGGCCCACATGATATTCAGGATATTCATCGGGCAGAAAGCCGTTGCATGGATTTGCGGGGACAAGCTGCGGCGTACTCGAACTCAGTTGATGAACCAGCCAATGCAGACTCCCAGCAATAGAAACAGGGCGAACTTGATCTGTTCGCGGCGATTGCGGCGCGCTTTGCGTTCACGCTCGACATCCGTTTGCACATGCAGGCCGAAACCGGTGTGCATGACCGCGTCTGCCTCGAGGATCAAGGCGTCCCTGTTCAATTGCGAGTAGCGCTGTGACAAGGCCTTTTCGCCACCGTGCCCGGCGAAAGGTGCACACAACCGATAGTCCTCGAGTCGGCGCAACCCCGGGTTCAGCGAGAACCCCTGCCACTCCGGCTTGTCGGAAATCAGCGGATAACACGCGACGCCATCGACAATCTCGCGCGCGCCCAAATGGATATAAGGGCTGTGAACACGCAGATCGTGATTATAGCTGCGCAACCAGATCTGCAGAATTTCCGGCCGGGCCTCCAGAATAGTCATGGAGTCTTCCACGAACCCCGGACGGTAGAACTCCCAGTCGTCTTCGCAATGGAAGATATAAGGCGTAGTGACCTGCCCGTAGGCCAGGTCGATCGATGCCAACTGGCCCAGCTTCGGACGATTGACGAAGATCGTGCAATGCTCTTTCCAGTGCGCAGGCAGAATCCCGGCAACGCCTTCGTCGCCGGCATCTTCGGTGATGAACACTTCACGAATGGGTGCCGTGTTGTATCGGTCGAAGCTGTCGAGAGTGGTCTTGAGCAGATCGAGTCGACCGCAGCTGGTAACCACCAATGTAATCTGGCTTTCTTTGGAAAATTGCACCGAAATCTCGTTAATCAGAAGTCGCCAGCAATATCACTGGCTATATGACACTTGTCAAATGCCCAGTTTCAGGCGGATTTTTTCCAGCAGACTCAGCGGCGCCCGCTCACGCAGCGGTTGCTCAAGCTCTTCAACGATGCGCTGACCGATCCGCGCAAAACTGAACTGACGTACCGCCAGCTCACGACCATTGTCAGCGATGCGCTGCGCCAGTTGCGGATCTTCGCGCAGCCTGGCCAGTTTTTCCTGCAACTGCGTGATCGTCTGATAGAACACCACGTTGTGCATGTCCTGCAAACCCAGCGCCGCGCCTTCGGCGGCGCCTTGATCATAGGCCAGCAGGACGCAGCCGCAAGCCATGGCTTCGAAGTTCTTGATCATGAACTCGCCCATGCCCACGTCCGCGCTGACAAAAAAGCGGATACGGTTGAGCGTTTCCAGATATTCAGCCCCTGACTTGGTCCGCGTTACCAGCAGCGGCTCGACCTGACCCAATTCATCCAGCAGTGCCTTGCGACCGCTGTAGGCCACACTGTTGGTACTGCCGACGAAGGCAAGTTCGATATCCCGCTCGCGCCCCAGGTCTTGCAATTGCGTCTGATCGTAGCCCTTGGGCACGAACACGGCGTCGAAGCCCTCCGAGCGCAGGCGCTCGGCAACCACGAAACCGGAACTGATCACGCGTGCCCACGGCAAGCGGCGGTAGTGCGCGCTGAACTTGCCAGTGTATTTGCAGGGGATGTAATTCTGATAGGCGTCGTGCTCCAGAATCACCAGATTGGGGATGGTGCGGATAAACCCGACTTGACGGATCTCCTGCTTGAAGCGCAAGAAAAACACGATGCGGTCATAGCGCGAAACGTCGACTTCGCGGCGGAAATATCGACGCAGATTGCGCTGCTCGTCACCACTCAACCAGCGCAAATCGCAATCGCAATGGGCTGCAACACCCTCGTACAAACGATCGAGTATGGCCCGTTGATCTTTCTGCACCAGAAATAGAACTTTCATTGTCTTCCTTGCCGCAACAGCAACCCGAGCAAACCTGAACATGCCCGCCCGCAAGAAGGTCTTGCGCGGGCGCCTGTGTCGTTACAAACGCCAGAACAGTTCATGTCGCCGAACCGCCTTGCGGAAAAATTCGTTCTCGCCATAAGGCGAACCGGAGCGCCCTGCCAGCAATCGCTGCAAGCCACGACGCAAGCGGCGCTTGAACGGCGCGGGCGGCTGCAGGTCATGCATCATCCCCAGGGCCATGGCCTTGTCACGCTGCTGCGCCACCGACAACGCCAGGCATACAGGCTGCACCGGCACGCCAGCATCAAAGGCCGGCGGCAGCGCCACGCCATCACCACTGTTACCCATCGGCCACCGATCGTTATCGTGCAGGTGGTTGGCATAACCGAGCAGCGTCGGCTGCCAGTCCAGACCTTTCAACACTTCAAGCACAGCCTGCTGCGCGCAGATGTGGTCAGGATGCGGGTCGAGCGCCGGATGCGGCAGCACGATGACCTCTGGACGCGCGCGCAGCATGGTTTCGCGCAGATCGGCCAGCAGATTGTTCCAGGTCGGCGCGCCGTCGGCGTCACCCGGGAGCACAAATGGATTGAATTGACGGAACAGGCGGGTATCGCTCAAATCCGCTTCGCGCGAGCCCACCGGTTGCTCCGGCTTGTCACGCATCGCGGCCAGTTGCAGGCAGAAATACCCGAACTGCACGCAACGCTCTTGGGCGACACCGGCCCACTGCGGAACCGTGAGACTGTCCCAGGCGCGCAAACGTCCCTTGAGCCGTGCGGCGTCGACCTTGCTCATGCCCATCTGTTGGTAATGTTCGGCCTCGATTTCGCCAGCGGTCAGGGTGACGATCCAGGCCTCTTCGGCCTGACTGTACAAGCCGAACGCCGCCAGTTCCGCATCATCCGCGTGAGGCGCAATGACCATGACCCGCTGGTGACGATACTCGGCGTGCTCCAGCGCCCACAGCACCGGCTCTCCCGATACGCGACAGAAGCGTCCGCGCAGGCGCAACACGCCTTCGGACAACGCTTGCGCCTGCCCGCTGAGGTTCAGGTAGCGCAGGCCACGGACACCGCGCTCAAAGGTTTGCACGTCAGGATTGGCGCCGCCCGACAACTCGACCCGAGGATCGAAGAAGCGTCCCAGCCAGGTGCCTTTGACCCGCACCGCCAGGATCAGCGTCGCGTCGTCGGCCAGCATCACACCTTCATCCAGACGCAACTGCTCGCCGTGCAGATGCACCTTCGGCTGCGGCGTATACGCCGGGAAGCTGTATTGGTAATCGTCGCCGGGCGCGTAGAACAGATGATCGGCAAACCACGCCTCATGAGCGATCCAGCCGCCAATCAGCAACACCGGGGCCAGCCACCAGGCAACCAGTACGCTCAGTGCGATGATGGCGGCCAGCGCAACCAACACAGCCACGCGCTTGTTGCGTCGATGGCGCTTGAGCAATTGCTGTTTGCGGCTCATGGTCTGGCTCATACGGTGAACACTGGCACAGGGTTGCACCAGCGGTCCTTGTATTCACGATCAGCGCGACCGAATGAAAAACGCAGCGGCTTGCCGAGTGCCCGTGCATGTTCCCAGGCGCTTTGCGTATTGAGAAAGCTCAGCACGCTGCCGGGGCTGAACTCACGGGTCTCGGGATCAACGCCGCCATTCACATATTCGACACTGATCCATTCCGGCGCCTCGACGCGGTAGACCAGTTGAATCGCAATCGGCGCATCGTTGAGGAAAATGACCGAGCCGATCAGCAACTCGCGCAGCAACTCGATGACCTCGGCCATGCGCGCCGCGCCGGTGGCCGGAAAACCCCAGCGGCGCTGGAACAGATCGCAATACATCGCGGCCAGCTCGACGCTGGAGAACTCGCTGACCGCTCGCACCACACCGCCCGCTTCTTCCAGCAGGCGCAATTCGCGACGCTGGTTGTAGCGGAACTTTTTCGACAATTCTTCCGGGGTGCGCGCCATGGCAAGCTGTTCTGCCTGCAACTTCAGGCCACTGAAACGGCCTTCGTTGAGTGCCGACAGATAGCGCGCCCGATGACGCAGCGGTGCCTGGGCATCAACGGCACCCGGCAGGATCAGCTCGGCATTGCCGAGGTCGAACAGGCCTTTCTTGCCATGGCGCTTGAGCGCGTCCTTGGACAGCGCCAGATCGCGACCCCAGGTAGCGATGGAGGCTTTGATGTCGCCTTGCTGCTGCCAGGCCAGATAACGCACCGGGATCCCGGCCAGGTCCGCCAAGCGCTCGATGACCAGCGGATGCGTTGCGACACTGCCGCCATAACGCTGCCAGGCAGTGGCATAGGTCGAGGCGTCAACGGGCGACCAGCCACGTTCGCGCCAGCCTTGAAATCGGTTGAGCATCAGCCCCTCGTTGCCAGATCGGTAACTGGCGGCAGGCGCCAGAAGGTCTCGCGCACCGCACGGTCGGAGAAACGCTCATGCAGTCGCTCGAGCATCATCTGCGCACATTGACGACGCTGCGGCTCATCCATCGCGGCCAGGTGTTGCAGCCCTTGAGCCAGATGTTCGGCATCGCCCAGCGGAAACAGAATGCCCACACCCTCCACCACTTCCTTCGCCCCGCCGCAGGCGGTGGCCAGCAACGGCACGCCGGCAGCCATGGCCTCCAGCAACACCATGCCGAACGGCTCGTGATCGGAGCTCAGGGCAAACACATCGAAGGCGCGAAAGTAGTTGCGAGCTTCAGGCACCTGACCGAGAAACAGCACTCGGTCGGCAATCCCCAGCTCACGGGCCAGCTCCTTGAGATCCTGTTCCAGGCGACCGCTGCCGAGAATGACCAACTGACTGTTGGCCGGCAGGCCTGGCAGCGCTTGGGCAAACCCGCGCAGCAACGTGGCCTGATCCTTGTCCGGGTGCAGGCGGCCGACGTTGCCGACAATCCAGGCATCCGGCGACAGCCCGAGGATCTGACGCGCTTCTTCAGCCGGGATTTGACGGGCTTGCAGTGCAGGCACATCGATGCGGTTGTACAGCGTCTGGATTCGGCTCGTCGGCCACTTCGGCAGGCAGTGACGCATGTCGTCACGCACCGCATCCGACACCCCGAGCAGGCTCAGGCGCTTGCGGAAAATATGCGCGAACAACTTGCGCGTGCCGCGCTGGTAATCGCCGAATGCGTGGTGCACGCCAATGACCGGCAGCGAGGTGCCGAGCAAGGCGATGTAGATCGGTTTGAAGCGATGGGCGATGCAAAGACTGAAATTGCGTGAGGCGACGATCTTGCGCAAATCGCCGATAGCCCCCAGTTTCAGGCCACGGATGGCCTTGGAGCTGTACTCCATGAACAACACTTCATCGGAAGCACACGCTGCGGCCACCTCGCTATCGGCCGCCCCGGTCAGAAACACCGTGGTCACCCGATAGCCGGTGCCGGCAAACAGGCTGGCGTACTGCCGTGCGCAGTCCAGGAACGGCCCGTCATAGCCGTGACAGAACTGCAGCACATGGCGTTCAGCCGAACGAGTCATAAGCGTTCGCGCCCTCTTTCACCACCAGGATGTCTTCCATGATCAGGTACTGCAGATCCGAGCCGAAAAACATGTTCAGCGCGTCGGTCGGCGAGCAGATCATCGGCTCGCCACGGCGGTTGAGCGAAGTGTTCAGCGACACGCCGTTACCGGTGAGGTTTTCCAGCGCCTTCATCATGTCGTAGTAGCGCGGATTGTACTCACGCTTGAGCACTTGGGCCCGGGAAGTACCGTCTTCATGGACGACTTCCGGCACGCGGGTTTTCCATTCTTCGGCGACTTCGAAGGTGAAGGTCATGAACGGCGCCGGGTGATCGATCTTGATCATCTGCGGCGCGACGGTGTCGAGCATCGACGGGCAGAAAGGCCTCCAGCGCTCGCGGAACTTGATCTGGTGGTTGATGCGGTCGGCGACACCGGCCACGCTCGGGCAACCGATGATCGAACGGCCACCCAGTGCACGCGGACCGAACTCCATGCGCCCCTGAAACCAGGCGACCGGATTGCCATCGACCATGATCTGGGCGATCTGCTCCGGCATGTTGTCAAGCTTGCGCCAGGTCGGCTTGTTCTCGTGGCGGGCACACGCAGCAATCACGTCTTCGTTGCTATAGGACGGGCCGAGGTAGACGTGTTCCATCTTCTCGACCGGTACGCCACGGGCATGCGACACGTAAGCGGCAGCGCCGACTGCGGTGCCGGCATCGCCGGACGCAGGCTGCACGAACAGCTCTTTGATGTCGTCGCGCGCGATGATTTTCTGGTTGAGCTTGACGTTCAACGCACAGCCACCAGCGAAAGCCAGCTTGCCGGTTTCCTTGAGGACGTCGCCCAGATAGTGGTCGATCATCTGCAACGCCAGCTTCTCGAACAGCGCTTGCATACTCGCGGCGTAGTGAATGTATGGTTCATCAGCGATGTCGCCTTCGCGCTTCGGACCCAGCCACTCGATCAGCTTCGGCGAGAAGTAGAAGCCTTTGCCCTTTTCTTTATAACGACGCAGGCCGATGACGTTGGCGTAGTCGGTATTGATCACCAGCTCGCCATTTTCGAACGAGGCCAGACGGGAGAAATCGTATTTGCTGGCATCGCCGTACGGCGCCATGCCCATGACCTTGAACTCGCCGTCGAGCATCTCGAAACCGAGGAACTCGGTGATCGCACCGTACAGACCGCCGAGGGAGTCCGGATCGAAGAATTCCTTGATCTTGTGGATCTTGCCGTTTTCGCCATAACCGAAGAACGTCGTGGCGTATTCGCCTTTACCGTCGATGCCGAGGATCGCGGTTTTCTCTTTGAAACCGGAGCAGTGATAAGCGCTGGAGGCGTGAGCCAAGTGATGCTCGACCGGCTCGATCTTGATTTTCTTCGGATCGAAGCCCAGTTGCTCGAGGCACCAGACGATCTTGTTGCGATAGCGCTTGTAGCGACGGTTGCCCATCAGGATCGCATCGAGAGCACGATCCGGGGCGTACCAGTAGCGCTTGGCGTAGTGCCAGCGGGCCTTGCCGAACAGGCTGATCGGAGCGAATGGAATCGCTACCACGTCAACGTCGGACGGCTTGATGCCGGCTTGCTCGAGGCAGAATTTCGCCGATTCGTAGGGCATGCGGTTCTTTGCATGTTTATCGCGTACGAAGCGCTCTTCCTCAGCCGCCGCGACCAGCTTGCCGTCGATGTACAACGCTGCGGAAGGATCATGGCTAAGGGCGCCGGACAGGCCAAGAATCGTCAATGCCACAGGGGTCTAGCCTCTTTAGTCTGCATGCAGGCGCGATGCGCCTTGAAAATTGATGTGCCCTCGCACAGGGCGAGTGGCAGCTAAAGGGCGGGATTATAGCGTAAACATGACGGGAATTACCTTGTGCGAATTGCCACCTGCACGATTGGTCCGAATCAACAGGTTCAACGACTCAATAGCCGTCTCTGCGCCAGTAAATACTCAGATTTGAATCGGTAATCTGCCGATATACCGTGTAAGGCAGCGAAAGCGTATCGAACACGGCGGACAACGGAAGATCGAACAAAACAAACGGCACCAGCATTCCCGTAGGATCAGGCGGCGCATTCAGAGTGCAAAAATCGAAGGCCAGACCACTGTAGATGCGCGGAATCGATTGGCAGTAGGTCTTCTTTTTGCGCAGGTCACGGGCAGCATCGGCGTCGCCCTGTAAAACGGTCGAGACACTGCCACAGCCTGAGAGAACTGCAGATATTACGCCCAGCGTCAGAAATTTCTTCATGTCCAAGATTTGCCCTCCGAGATCGTCAGGCAAATTAGCATCGAGCCCGAGCAGGGCACAGTTCATGGCTTCTGGAGAAGTTGTAGGACAGATCGCTGTATTTTGTCCGTTACTGCCCACAGACTCCGTTTCGCAGTGGACCAGGCCCATTGCAAGAACGAGCCTGCTCGTGAGAAGAACTCACCCTGCGCTGGAGACTTCCTTCGGCAACCGCTGATCAATGACTTGGTACAACGCGCTGCTTTCAGGCCAGTTACGCATGAACCGCGCGCGATCGCGGGCGTAGGCCTGGGCAAAACTGCCGACCGATGAGTGCTGACACATCGAGTCGAGGTCGATCAGCGCCCAGCGATCCGTCTGCCAGAACAGGTTGTGGCCCTTGAAATCGCCATGGCTGATGCGCTCGGCGATCAATCGGGCAAACAGCTGATCAAGCGCCAGCAACTCGGCTTCCGGTGCCTGGCCATTTTCCACGTACGGCGCAAAGCGCTCGATGATGTCCGGCCCGGGCAGGAATTCGGTGACCAGATAGGCACTGCGGCGCAGCCACAAAAAGCGTTTTTCCAGTACCGCCAGCGGTTTCGGCGTGGCGATGCCCAGGAACGCCAGGCGATTGCCTTCACGCCAGGAATGCCAGGCCCGGCTCGGGCGCCAGAAGCGTTTGAGCCAATGGGCGAAATTCTTGATGTTGTAGCGCTTGATAACCAGAGCCCGCCCGGCTATCTCGACTTTGCCAACGCTGGCCGCGCCGCCGGTCTTGTACAGGTGCCCCTGATCAAGCAAGGCGTCAGCCTGCTCAAGCACCGGCAGCATGGCCGCTTCTTCTTCACGGCGAACCGCGCGCAGGGCAAATGCGCCGCGCTGCACCGCAAACAATGTGCAGTCTCGGCCGACCTTGTTCAGATAATCCCTGAGTCGCCAGTTGCGCACCTTGTCGATCTGTTTTTGCAACGCCTCCAGCGGCAACGCATGTTCGCTGTTGCTCAGCAGGTAATACACCAGCAGCTCTTCGGTGAACGGCTCGAGTGATTTCGGTAGCTGGGCGAAAAACACGCCGAGGTTTTCCAGCACTTTCTGCCGGGACAAGGGCTGCCCCGCCGTTTCCCCACGAACGCCGGCGCCATCGATCAGATACAGCTGACCGCCGTGGCGCAGCAGATTGTCCAGGTGCAGATCCTCCTGCCAGAGTCCTTTGCCATGCATCCGTCCGATAGCATCCAGTGCTTCGGCCAGCACGGCGGTCTGCTCGTCGGCCAGCGCCGGCAGCGACTCGACCTCCGCCCAGGCATCACCGAGACTTTTGGCGCCCTCAAGAAATTCGAACAGCAGCCAGCCACCCTCGCCGTCCTTCAGTCCATCGGCCAACAGCAGCGGCGTGGTCAGGTTTTGCGCAGCGAGCAGGCGCACACCGTCCAGCTCCCGCTGGAAATGCCGGGCGGCCTTGCTGCCGACCAATAACTTTGCCAGCACCGGCCGACCGCGCCAGACACCTGCGCCAACGTAACGCTGCCCGGGCAACACCCGCAGCAGACTGAGCAACTGCAGATCCGCCGCACCGGCGGCGTCCGCGAGGGTTACGGTCAGTGGCAGTGAAGGTGCGCGCCCGGAGCGGGCCAGCTCGGACAATTGCATCAACGAGTCTCCTTGTGACTGCGCCGCGCGGTCAGTCGGCTCAGCCAGCTGTCGAGCAGCGAGCTGTCAGTCGGCTGATCGAGATAAGCCGCGAGCAATTGGCGCAAGTCGGCCTCGCTCCACTGCGGCGCGCGACGTTGCAACGGTTCCAGATCCTTGACCCGATCACGCATGCCGAACAGCAGCGGGCGGGTTTTCTCCAGATCGATCAGTTGCGCCTCATAGCCGTCGCCGGTGGCGCGCAGGAAAATATGCTTGGGATAGAAACAGCCATGCACCTGACGCGCGCTGTGCAGCCGCCGCGCCAGCAGACCGCAAGCCCTGAGGATGGCCGAATGTTGCGCGGCACTGAGCTGTGCCCAGCGCGCCAGCAACGAATCCAGGTCGCTCCAGCCATCGAGTGCGCGGGTGAGCAGAATGGCGCGCACTTCCCCGGCGACCTTGCGCTCACCGAAAAACGCCGCCTGCAACGCCGGAATGCCCAACTTGCGGTAACGGCTGATGTTGCGAAATTCGCGGGCAAAGCTCGGTTCGCCAAACGGCGCCTGCAAGGTCCGCGTCAGGTAATTGCTCTGTCGCTTGAGGTAATAGCCCTGGCCTTCAAGATCCAGGCGGAACACGCTGCTCCAGCCGCCACCGGCGGTGTTGGGCTCATCCACAGCTTCAAGCTGTTTAGCCCACAGTGCGTCGAAGTTGCCGAGACCGTGGCGCTCCAGCAGTGCGCGGTCCTGTTCGGCAAGAAAATCAGTCATTCGCGCCCCTCAAAAAATCTCACCACGTGGCGAATCCGTTTCTTGTCGGCGACATCGAGCCGATCACACTGGCGATACTGCTTGTAGAAGCGCAGGCGCTGGGTGTTGGACAGGTGATATTTAGCCAGCTTGTCGAGACAGGCGAGGTCCTTGGTGATCCGGTACTTGAGCCAGAAGCCGCGCCAGAATTCGCCGTTGGGGCAGTCGATGAGGAAGATGCGCGCCTGATCGTCGATCAACAGGTTGCGCCATTTCAAATCGTTATGCGTAAACCGATGGTCGTGCATGGTCCGGGTGTAGCCGGCCAGTTGCTGGCTGACACCGTCGACCCAGGCGCGATCCTTGAGCCTGGGATCCTTGCGCTCGGCCAGCGCCGAGAGGTCTTCGGTATTGGGCAGTTCACGGGTGATCATCGCACCCCGATCGTAGGCCGCGCCCCGCCGCTCCAGCCCCCAGGCCACCACCTCGGCAGTCGGGATGCCCCACTTGGCGAAGCGCTTGAGGTTCTGCCATTCCATTTTTACCCGCGGCTTGCCGAGGTAACGGCGCAGGCCCTTACCGGCGCCAACGTAGCGTTTGACGTAGTAATTGACGCCGTCGCGCTGCACGCGAAGGACCTCCGACAGCGGGTCGCGGGTCAGGCGCTCGCCCTGCAACGCAAACACCGCTTCGAGACTGCCGAAATCTTCGGCGAGGTCGCTGTACTGCGGTTCAAGTGTCCAGCCCGCCATCAGAGCGCATCCCCGTAACGCTGTTTACGCGCGTAGAGCTTGTCGGCCTTGCCTTGCAGCCAGCTCAGCAACGACGCCTCTTCTGCCAGAATCTGCCGCAGCGGTTGCTGGAAGTAGCCCTTGAGGAAACGCAGCTTGTCGCGGCGGGTCAGGCCGATGTCCAGCGCGGAGAAGTACAGCGCTGCCAGATCCTTGTTGCGCCAGCGCTGAGTGATTTTCGCGCGGGTCTGGGCACGGTGCAGATCGATCACCGAGAGTTTGAAATCCTGCGGCGTGACCGGTTTGTCGGTGTGCAGCAGGAAGTGGCAGATATAGCAGTCGCGGTGATTGACCCCGGCGCGATGCATCATCCCGGTCATCCGCGCGACTTCGGCAATCAATGCGCGCTTGAGTGTTGGCTCCGGCGGCTGTTTGACCCAATCGATGCTGAAGTCTTCAAGGCTGATGGTCGGCGCCAGTTCTTCGGTGACGATGAACGAATGCTGATCCGCCGGGTTGCTGCCCTTCTCGCCGTAGGCGACGGCGGTCATGGTCGGCACGCCGACTTCCTGCAGACGCTGGATGGCCTTCCACTCTTGCCCGGCGCCGAGCACGGGCAGCTTGGCGGTCAGCAGGTTCTTGAAGATTTCGCCCCAACCGATGCCACGGTGAATCTTGACGAAAAAACCATGGCCGTCGACTTCCGTGCGCAATGTCCGGCGCGCTTCCAGCTCGCGGTATACCTCGCCCTGCAAGCCCTCGACTGCGGCGAACGGGTCGCGTCCGGCCCAAAGGCTTTTGAACGGTTCAGCCAGCATCAACTTCATTAAGCGTGCTCCGCCAGAATCACATCCGCCGCGTGCTGCGGCATGCTGTAGAGGTCGGCCGTCTCGGCGAAGGCCAGACCGTTGCGGCTCCAGGCCGCACGTGCAGCGTCGTTGCTCAACATCTCGGTCAGGTATCGGGTCAGTTGCGCCTGCTCGAACGGCTCGTCCAGCACTCGCCCGGCATCGGCCTCGGCAATGTAATGGGCGTAACCGCAGACCGCGCTGACCAGCACCGGCAACCCGGCCACCAGCGCTTCAAGCAGCACGGTGCCGGTGTTTTCGTTGTAGGCCGGGTGGATCAACAGGTCGGCGCCGAGCAGGAAACGCGGGATATCGCTGCGCCCTTTGAGGAAGGTCACATTGTCGCCCAGGCCCAGCGTCGCACTCTGCATCTGGAACAATTTGGGGTCATCCTGGCCGATTACAAACAGGCGGGTGCGTTTGCGCAATTCGGCGGGCAGTGCGGCCAGTGCCTTGAGGCTGCGATCGACGCCCTTGGTCTTGAAGCCGGAACCGATCTGCACCAGCAGCAGCTCGTCGTCCTTGAGATCGAATTCGGCGCGAAAACCGGCGCGAATCTCATCGGCATTCGCCGGCCGCCGACGATCCTGGGCAATGCCCGGTGGCAGCAGGTGAAAGCGCTCGAGCGGCGTGTCGTAATGCTTGATGAACAGCGGTTGCTGCACTTCGGAAATCATCAGCACTTCGGTCTTCGCGTCCTTGGCGAACACCGCGCGCTCGTACTCGGCGAAATGGCGATAGCGGCCCCAGCGGCGATACAGCGAGTTGCGCAGGTTCTGCGCCTTGTCTTCGAAGCAGCCATCGGCGGCGTAATAGACGTCAAGGCCCGGCATTTTGTTGAAGCCGATCAAGCGATCGACCGGACGCTTGGCCAGATCCGCTGCCATCCACGCGCTGAGTTTTTCGTTGCGGCGGTGATTGAAGAACGCCTTGACCGGCGCCACCAGCACCTCGAAACCCGGGGGCACGTCGCCTTCCCAGATCAACGTGTAGACGCGAATCTGGTGGCCGCGCTTCTGGCATTCAAGGGCGATGCGCATGAAATCGCGCTGCAAGCCGCCGAACGGGAAATATTTGTACAGGACGAATGCCAATTGCATCAGCGCAGCTCCTCAGCCATTAACAACGTGCTCAGTCGGCTGGCGACACGCTCGGGGTTCACACGCGTGAAGCACAAAGGCTGCTCGCGTTTCAGGTCAAACTGACGGGCATCCTGCTCGGTCGGTTGATAGGTACATTTTTTCTGCATGCAGGGCGCGCACGGGAAGTCGCTGGCCAGATGAATCTGCAGCTTGCCGTAGGCGCCGGTGAGGCCCGGGTTGGTCGGGCCGAACAACGAAATCGTCGGTACATCCAGCGCAGCGGCCAGATGGCCGAGCCCGGTGTCCACTGCCACGCAGGCTTGCGCGCCGGCGAGGACTTTGCCGACGCCGGCCAGATTGAGTTTCGGCAGCACTTCGGCGTGTTTGAAGCCGGCAGCGATGCGTTCGGCGCGGGCCTTTTCCTGCGGGTTGCCCCACGGCAGCTTCACGCCAACGCCGAGGTAGCCGACCCGCTCGGTCAGCTCGCGCCAGTAGATTTCCGGCCAGTGCTTGGTGTCCCAAGTGGTGCCGTGGAGGAACACAACATAGGCGTTCTTGCGTGGCAACTCGACCAGGCGCTCGACGTTGAGGCCGTAATCGCCGAGGCCTTTGGGCAAGTCGTAACCCAGAGCGATGGCGAATAACTGGCGTACGCGCTCGACGGCGTGCTGGCCTCGGGCGACAGCGAGTTTACGATCGTAGAAGCGCGCAGCCATCGGCTCGCGCGCGGAGGTTTTATCGAGGCCGGCCACCGGGGCTTTGACGTAGCGGGTCAGCCAGGCACTTTTCAGCAGGCCTTGCGCGTCGATCACCAGATCGTATTTATTGGCGCGCACGCTTTGCTTGAAGCGTTTCCACTCGCCGCTGGTGATGGTTTGCCACAGATTCTTGCGCCAGCGGCGGATCGCCACCGGAATCACTTTATCGACCGCCGGGTGCCAGCTCGGAATCTCGGCGAAACCCTCTTCCACCACCCAGTCGAACTTGATGCCCGGGATCGCCCGCGCGGCGTCGGTCAGCGCCGGCAACGCGTGAATCACGTCGCCCAGCGATGAAGTCTTGATCAGCAATACCCGCAAGTTAATGAACCTCGACCACGGAGCCCTGCAACTTCTGCAAGGCATCGTTGACCGCGTCCGGCATCAGCTGGCGCAGGCAGTTGTAATGGCCGAACCGGCAAGTTCGATCGAAGCACGGGCTGCATTCGATGCCCAGGCGCACGATCTCGACCTGCTCGGCCAGCGGCGGGGTGAAGCCCGGCGAGGTCGAGCCGTACACCGCGACCAGCGGACGATTCAATGCAGCAGCGACGTGCATCAGGCCGGAATCGTTGGACACAACGGAATCGGCGCATGAGAGCAGGTCAATGGCCTCGGCCAGCGAGGTACCGCCGCTGAGGTTGACCGATTCTTCACGCAGGCCCGGGATCAAACGTGCGCGGATATCTTCGCCGACCGCGTGATCGTTTTTCGAGCCGAACAGCCACACCTGCCAGCCTTCGCGGATGCGCGCTTCGGCGACCTTGGCGTAGTGCTCGGACGGCCAGCGCTTGGATTCGCCGAACTCGGCGCCGGGGCACAAAGCCAGGACGGGGCGATCGAGAGTCAGGCCGAATTTGGCCAGTGCCGCTTCGCGGGTCACCGGGTCGATTTGCAGACTCGGGCGCGGGTACGGCTTCGGCAGCTCGGCGTTCGCTTCATAGGCCAGCGCCATGAAACGCTCGATCATCAGCGGGTAGCGTTCTTTGTCGAGGGTACGCACGTCATTGAGCAGGCCATAGCGAAACTCGCCGCGCCAACCGGTGCGTTTCGGGATGCCGGCGAAAAACGGCACCAGTGCAGATTTCAGCGAATTGGGCAGCAGGATCGCCTGATCGTACTGACCGCGCAGGGACTTGCCGATGCGTCGGCGCGTCGCCAGTTCCAGCGCGCCGTGGCCGAGCGGGAAGCTCAAGGCCTTGCGCACTTCGGGCATGCGCTCGAGGATCGGCCGGCTCCACTCGGGCGCCAGCACGTCGATTGCGCATTGCGGGTGGCGCTGTTTGAGACACTGAAACAGTGTCTGCGCCATCACCATGTCACCGACCCAACTGGGCCCAACGATCAGAATATTCATGTGGTTTCCAAAAACGAACCGGGGAGGCATTTACGCCTCCCCGCCTCGATAATTCTACAAACACTGTAGATCTACTGTGGGAGCGGGCTTGCCCGCGATGGGGTCTTCACATTCAACACTATTGTCGTCTGATACTCCGCTATCGCTGGCAAGCCAGCTCCCACAGGGTTTTGCATCTGTTTCAACATCTGCATTTCAGCGCAGATTACTGTGGGAGCGAGCCTGCTCGCGAATGGGCCAGTACATTCAAAACAAATGCCGACTGACACTCCGCCTTCGCGAGCAGGCTCGCTCCCACCTTTTGAATCTCATTGTCTTCATTGGCGCTTTTTCAGCTTAGCCCCATCTCTTTCCATATCCGCAAAACCTGCCGACGTTCGTCGGCAAACTGGTCGCCCGGTATCACCCCGGCGTCCTTCTGCAAGGCCTGCCGGTGGGCGGCGGAGCGGTAGGCCTTGTAGGCCTCGCGCAACAGACTGGCATCTTCGGCGGGCATCAGCCGTTCGTGTTCCAGCTCTTCCAGAATGCGGATGTTATCAGTCCAGCGCAGCAGCGGCGGATGGCTGTGCGACCACGCCAGGGCCGCGTATTGCACCATAAATTCAATATCGACGATACCTCCGGCGTCCTGCTTGAGGTCGAACGGCACGCCCCCGTCGAACGCATTCGCCGCCGTGCCGGCCGCGGTGCTGCGGGTGCCGAGGTTGTCGCGCATCTTCGCGCGCATCTCGCTGACTTCCTGTTGCAGTTTGGCCAGATCCCTAGGTTTGCCCAATACCTGCGCGCGGACTTTCTCGAAGGCCTGGCCAACATCCTGACTGCCCACCAGCACCCGCGCGCGCACCAAGGCCTGATGCTCCCAGGTCCATGCTTCGTTTTCCTGATAGCGCGCGAACGCGCCGAGGGAACTCACCAACAGCCCGGAAGCACCGGACGGCCGCAGGCGCATATCCACTTCATACAGCTGGCCGGAGTTGGTCTGCGCCGTGAGCAAATGAATGATCCGCTGCCCCAAACGCGTGAAGAACTGCGCGCCGTCGATTGATTTCGGCCCGTCGGTTTCCGCCTGCGGATCGCCGTCGTGGATGAACACCAGATCCAGATCCGAACCATGCCCCAATTCCAGGCCGCCGACTTTGCCATAACCGACAATGATGAAGCCGGGATCGCACAGCGTGCCATCGGTGCGCAGCGGCGTGCCGTACTTGGCCACGGTCTGCCGCCAGGCCAGGGCGAGCACCTGTTCGAGAATCGCTTCGGCCAGCCAGGTCAGGTAATCGCTGACTTTCATCAGCGGCAGGCTGCCTGCAATTTCCGAGGCGGCGACGCGCAAGCGGTGCGCCAGTTTGAAGTGGCGCAGGGCTTCCATTTGCTGCTCGAGGTCGTCTTCGGGAATTCGCGTCAGGCGTTCGCGCAACTCGGCCGCCAGTTCCGGCGCCAGCGGCGGCTTGAACAGCCGACCTTCGTTGAGCAATTCGTCGAGCAGCAGCGGGAAGCGCGTGATCTGCTCGGCAATCCACGGGCTCGCCGCACACAGGGTCAGCAGGCGGCGCAGCGCACCGGGGTTTTCCGTGAGCAACACCAGATACGCCGAGCGCCGCGCCACCGCTTCCACCAGCGGCAGCACGCGCTCGAGTACCAGATCGGGATTGTCATGCTCCACTGCTTGCGCAAGCAGTCGCGGAATGAACGCATCCAGACGTTCGCGTCCCAGCCGCTGCATCGCGCGCAGTTGCGGACTGCCGCGCAAACCGGCCAGCGCTTTCAGGGCTTTGCCGGCATCGACGAAACCGCCTTCCTGCAACTGCCGGCACGCGGCCTCCTCGTCCTGTTCTTCCTCCCACAGCGGCAGCCACTCACCACCGACCACCACTTCGCTTTCGCTGCCCTCTTCCTCATCGGGATCGGCGATCACCTGGGCGAAATGCCAGGCCACGCGCCCGCGCCAGTACATCAGTTGTTCATGGAACGCCGACCAATCGGCGAAGCCCAGCATGAAGGCGATCCGCGCCTGATCCTGAGCGCTGTCCGGCAGCATCTGCGTCTGGCGGTCGGCAATCGCTTGAATGGCATGTTCGGTGTAACGCAGAAACTCGTAACCCTCGCGTAACTCACTGACCACCGCCGGCGGCAGATAGCCTTGCCCTTCCAGCGTGCTCAGCACCTTTAATAGAGGACGCTGTTGCAGGCTCAGGTCGCGGCCACCGTGGATCAGTTGAAAGGCCTGCGCGATGAACTCGACTTCACGAATGCCGCCGGAGCCGAGCTTGATGTTGTCGGCCATGCCCTTGCGCCGCACTTCCTGCTGGATCAACTGCTTCATGGTGCGCAGCGCTTCGATCGCCGAGAAGTCCAGATAGCGCCGATAAACGAACGGCCGCAGCATATCGAGCAACTGCGCGCCGGCAACCTGATCGCCAGCCACCACCCGCGCCTTGATCATCGCGTAGCGTTCCCAGTCGCGGCCCTGATCCTGGTAATACTGCTCCAGCGCATTGAAGCTGAGCACCAGCGCACCAGAGGATCCGTATGGACGCAGGCGCATGTCGACGCGGAAGACGAAGCCGTCGACCGTCATCGGATCCAGCGCCTTGATCAGACGCTGGCCGAGGCGGATGAAGAATTCCTGATTATCCAGCGAGCGTTTCACGCCGACGGTTTCGCCGCCTTCGGGGTAGGCGAAGATCAGGTCGATGTCGGAAGACAGATTCAGCTCGACCGCGCCGAGCTTGCCCATGCCGAGAATGACCATCTGCTGCGGCTCACCGCTGCGCCGGCCGGTGGGTGTGCCAAATTGCTCGCAATGGCGGCTGTATAGCCATTGATAAGCCTGATCGATGGTGGCGTCGGCCATGTCCGAGAGGTCGCGGCAGGTCTGCACCAGATCGGCCTGACGGGTCAGGTCGCGCCAGATGATCCGCACCTGATGGCGTGCGCGCTGGCGACGCAAGGCGCGGCCGAGTTCTTCTTCGCTCTGCGCGGTGTTCACAGCGGCGGCGATCTGTGCGCACAGCTCCCCGGGCGCAAACGCTCGATCAAGTTCGCCGGACGCCACCAGCGACAACAACATCAAAGGGTCACGAATGCTCTGTTCAATGACAAATTCGCTGGCGGCGCTGACACGGGCGAATTGCGCCCAGCGCTCCGGCGTCCAGTTCGACAGGCCGTGATCGTCTTCAAGGGCGGCGACAGACGTACGGAACGACTGCTCGGATCGGCTGACCAACGGCAGGAGAATGGCGGGCAGTTCGGCAAGCACGGGCAGGGTCATGGTCTATCCTTGATCGGCGTATTGAGGGCCGCTTGTAGTGAATGATGAAAACCCGCTACGTGAAGGACTGTCGAACAAAAGTTAGAAATAGCTGAAATTTCTTCTTCTTTGGCATCCAGCATCAAACTTTCACCTTATTCGGATGGAAATCGACCCGCCTTAACGATTATTCTCACAACGCAGTCGGAGGCCACAAGCCTTTCATCTGTAGTTTTACTACTCGTCTATACATTCGAAAGGCTGAAATGCCGGAAGATTTGTAGTAAAACTACACGCCGCCGGAACAACCTGTCGGCAATCCAAGAATTTTAAATCGTCTGCCCACAAGGCCAGTCGCAAACTCAGGCAACCGATTCTGGAAGCCTTTCCGCCCTGGAGCAAGCCATGCAAGACCTCGATCCCGTCGAAACCCAGGAATGGCTGGACGCCCTGGAATCGGTTCTCGACAAAGAAGGCGAAGACCGTGCTCACTATCTGATGACCCGTATGGGCGAACTCGCGACCCGCAGCGGCTCGCAGCTCCCTTACGCGATCACCACGCCTTACCGCAACACGATCCCCGTTACCCACGAAGCACGCATGCCTGGCGACCTGTTCATGGAACGCCGCATTCGCTCGCTGGTACGCTGGAACGCGATGGCCATGGTAATGCGCACGAACCTGCGAGATTCGGACCTGGGTGGTCACATCTCCAGCTTCGCTTCCAGTGCGACCCTGTATGACATCGGCTTCAACTATTTCTTCCAGGCCCCGACCGACGAACACGGCGGCGACCTGATCTACTTCCAGGGCCACACCTCGCCAGGCGTTTACGCCCGTGCATTCATGGAAGGCCGCATCACCGAAGACCAGATGAACAACTTCCGTCAGGAAGTCGATGGTCAAGGCCTGTCGTCCTATCCGCACCCTTGGCTGATGCCTGACTTCTGGCAGTTCCCGACCGTATCGATGGGTCTGGGTCCGATCCAGGCGATCTACCAGGCGCGCTTCATGAAGTACCTGGAACACCGCGGTTTCATCCAGCCGGGCAAACAGAAAGTCTGGTGCTTCCTGGGCGACGGCGAGTGCGACGAGCCGGAATCCCTGGGCGCCATTTCCCTGGCCGGCCGCGAGAAGCTGGACAACCTGATCTTCGTCATCAACTGCAACCTGCAGCGCCTCGACGGCCCGGTTCGCGGCAACGGCAAGATCATCCAGGAACTCGAAGGCGTGTTCCGCGGCGCTCAGTGGAACGTGACCAAAGTCATCTGGGGCCGTTTCTGGGACCCGCTGCTGGCCAAGGATGTCGACGGCATCCTGCAACGTCGCATGGACGAAGTCATCGACGGCGAGTACCAGAACTACAAAGCCAAAGACGGCGCGTTCGTTCGCGAGCACTTCTTCAACACGCCTGAACTCAAGGCGATGGTTGCCGATCTGTCCGACGACGAGATCTGGAAACTCAACCGTGGCGGCCACGACCCGTACAAGGTCTACGCGGCGTACCACGAAGCGGTCAACCACAAGGAACAACCGACCGTCATCCTCGCCAAGACCATCAAGGGTTATGGCACCGGTGCCGGCGAAGCGAAGAACACCGCGCACAACACCAAGAAGGTCGACGTCGACAGCCTGAAGCTGTTCCGCGACCGCTTCGACATCCCGGTCAAGGACGAAGAACTGGAGCATCTGCCGTTCTTCAAGCCAGAGCCAAACAGCGCCGAAGCCCGCTACCTCGCCGAGCGCCGTGCCGCACTGGGCGGTTTCGTGCCGCAGCGCCGTGCGCAGAGCTTCAGCGTACCGACCCCGGATCTGGACACCCTCAAAGCCATCCTCGATGGCTCGGGCGACCGTGAAATTTCCACCACCATGGCTTTCGTGCGGATCCTCGCGCAACTGGTCAAGGACAAGGAAATCGGCCCGCGCATCGTTCCGATCATCCCGGACGAAGCCCGTACCTTCGGTATGGAAGGCATGTTCCGTCAGCTGGGTATCTACTCCTCCGTCGGCCAACTCTACGAGCCAGTCGATAAAGACCAGGTGATGTTCTACAAGGAAGACCAGAAAGGTCAGATCCTTGAGGAAGGCATCAACGAAGCAGGCGCCATGAGCTCGTTCATCGCTGCCGGTACTTCGTACTCCAGCCACAACCAGCCGATGCTGCCGTTCTACATCTTCTACTCGATGTTCGGCTTCCAGCGCATCGGCGATCTGGCCTGGGCTGCCGGCGACAGCCGTACCCGTGGCTTCCTGATCGGCGGCACCGCTGGCCGTACCACCCTGAACGGTGAAGGTCTGCAGCACGAAGACGGTCACAGCCACTTGCTGGCCGCGACCATCCCGAACTGCCGCACCTACGATCCGACCTACGGCTACGAGCTGGCGGTGATCATTCAGGACGGCATGAAGAAGATGACCGAAGAGCAACAGGACATCTTCTACTACATCACCGTGATGAACGAGTCGTACCAGCAGCCAGCCATGCCGGCCGGTGCCGAAGAAGGCATCAAGAAAGGCATGTACCTGCTTGAGGAAGACACTCGCGATGCGGCGCACCACGTTCAGCTGATGGGCTCCGGCACCATCCTGCGCGAAGTGCGTGAAGCGGCGAAGATCCTGCGTGAAGAGTTCAACATCGGCGCTGACGTGTGGAGCGTTACCAGCTTCAACGAACTGCGTCGCGACGGCCTCGCTGTAGAGCGCAGCAACCGTCTCAAGCCTGGCCAGAAGCCTAAGCTGAGCTACGTCGAAGAGTGCCTGAACGGCCGTAAAGGTCCGGTCATTGCTTCTACCGACTACATGAAGCTGTTCGCCGAGCAGATCCGTCAGTGGGTACCGTCCAAGGAATTCAAAGTCCTGGGCACCGACGGTTTCGGCCGCAGCGACAGCCGCAAGAAACTGCGTCATTTCTTCGAAGTCGACCGTCATTTCGTGGTGTTGGCAGCCCTGGAAGCACTGGCTGACCGTGGTGATATCGAACCTAAGGTTGTGGCCGAAGCCATCGCCAAGTTCGGCATCGACCCGGAAAAACGCAACCCACTGGACTGCTGAGGAGACATTTTGTGAGCGAACTCATTCGCGTACCTGACATCGGCAGCGGTGAAGGTGAAGTAATTGAACTGTTTGTGAAGGTCGGCGACCGCATCGAAGCCGACCAGAGCATCCTGACCCTGGAATCGGACAAGGCCAGCATGGAAGTGCCGGCCCCGAAAGCCGGCGTCATCAAGAGCCTGAAAGTAAAGCTGGGCGACCGTCTGAAAGAAGGCGACGAACTGCTTGAGCTGGAAGTCGAGGGCGCCGCTGAAGCGGCCCCTGCACCTGCCGCCGCACCTGCTGCGAAAGCCGAGGAGAAACCGGCTGCCGCCCCTGCTGCTGCCGCTCCTGCCGCTGCTCCTGCTGCTGCCTCGGTACAGCAAGTGCACGTGCCGGACATCGGTTCGTCGGGCAAGGCGCAGATCATCGAGATTCAGGTCAAGGTCGGCGACAGCGTCGAAGCTGATCAATCGCTGATCACCCTGGAGTCCGACAAGGCGAGCATGGAAATCCCGTCGCCTGCCGCTGGCGTGGTCAAGGCCATCAGCGTCAAGCTCAACGACGAAGTCGGCACTGGCGACCTGATTCTGGATCTGGAAGTGGCGGGTGCTGCGGCCCCTGCTGCTGCCGCTCCGGCTCAGGCTGCTGCGCCTGCTGCTGCCGCTGCGCCAGCCCCGGCGGCGGCTCCGGTGGCACCGGCCGCTGACACTGTTCAGGACATCCATGTCCCGGACATCGGTTCGGCTGGCAAAGCCAAGATCATCGAAGTGCTGGTCAAGGCCGGCGACACTGTCGAAGCCGACCAGTCGCTGATCACCCTGGAATCCGACAAGGCGAGCATGGAAATCCCATCGCCTGCCGCTGGCGTGGTCGAAAGCGTTTCGATCAAGCTCGATGACGAAGTCGGTACCGGCGACCTGATCCTCAAGCTCAAAGTCAAAGGCGCGGCCCCTGCTGCTGCCCCGGCTGCGGCTGCTGCACCGAGCGCTCCGGCACCTGCCGCTGCTGCTCCGGCTGCCGCTGCACCTGCTGCCGCTCCAGCCGCCGCACCGGCCAAGCCGGGCGCGAAAGTGCATGCTGGCCCTGCCGTGCGTCAATTGGCCCGTGAGTTCGGCGTCGAGCTGAGCGCCGTTGGCGCCAGCGGTCCGCACGGTCGCATTCTCAAGGAAGACGTGCAGGTTTACGTCAAGGCGATGATGCAGAAGGCCAAGGAAGCACCGGCCGCTGCTGGCGGCGCTACCGGTGGCGCGGGCATTCCGCCAATCCCGGTGGTCGATTTCAGCCGTTTCGGCGAAATCGAAGAAGTGCCGATGACCCGCCTGATGCAGGTCGGCGCTGCCAACCTGCACCGCAGCTGGCTGAACGTGCCACACGTCACGCAATTCGACTCGGCGGACATCACCGAGCTGGAAGCCTTCCGTGTAGCGCAGAAAGCCGTGGCCGAGAAGGCTGGCGTCAAGCTGACCATCCTGCCGCTGCTGCTCAAGACCTGCGCGCATTTGCTCAAGGAGCTGCCGGACTTCAACAGTTCGCTGGCACCAAGCGGCAAGGCGATCATCCGCAAAAAGTACGTGAACATCGGCTTCGCCGTCGACACCCCGGATGGCCTGCTGGTGCCGGTCATCAAGAACGTCGACCAGAAGAGCCTGCTGCAACTGGCAGCCGAAGCGGCTTCGCTGGCTGAAAAAGCCCGCACCAAGAAGCTGTCCTCGGACGAGATGCAGGGCGCCTGCTTCACCATTTCCAGCCTCGGCCACATTGGCGGCACCGGCTTCACGCCGATCGTCAACGCGCCGGAAGTGGCGATCCTTGGTGTTTCCAAGGCAACCATCCAGCCAGTCTGGGACGGCAAAGCCTTCCAGCCGAAGCTGATGCTGCCACTGTCGCTGTCCTATGATCACCGTGTGATCAACGGCGCTGCAGCTGCACGCTTCACTCAGCGTCTGGGCAGTCTGTTGGGCGACATCCGCACCATCCTGCTGTAACTCAAACGGCCCTCCGGCAACGGGGGGCCGCTTGCTGCACCCTTTCGAGCGCCACACGCTCGTACCTCAACCCCGCCAGTCTGGCGGGGCTTTTTTTTGCCTGAATGAAAGCGGCGGGCGTCTTTTTCCCACAACTATCGCTGACATCGGCCACAAACCCTGTCCACTTAGCGCCAATATTTTCCGCCGCTCGGCAACTAACCTCTGCTCTGGAAAGTTGCTTCAACGCGCTCCGATTATTTAACTCTTACTTCTCTGACTTTCGAACGGAATCGATCATGTTCAAACCGACCATAGGCCCCATTGTGGGCCACACCACAACTAACGAAGTGCGAATTTTCATTCGCGGTGAACAGCAGGACAGAAAACGTGTATTTGCCGGAGTCCGCGCCCGTAAAAGCGGTGCGGAGAAATGGTCGAACAGCGTATTTGCACTTTTGAATCCAGCCAATGATATGTCGGGTGTGCTCGTATTACAGGATCTGGATGCCGATTGTGAATATGAATACCAGGCTGGCTGGTTAAGCCCGATGAATCCAGTGCACACCGTCGACACCGTGGTGGAGTTTCCACTGCAATGGCCACGGCAGCTCTATCGCTTTCGCACCCGCACTGCGCAAGCGAGGCAGCCTCGAGGCTTTATTGTCGGTTCTTGCCGTTATCTGCGGATCACCGCTGGCATCGCCTCCTTGCCGCAGCTGGGCGACCGCATCTTTGGCTCGATCAATCAGCTCGTCGAGCAAAGTCATTTACCGGTCAGTGCGGTGATCATGACCGGCGATCAAGTTTATGTAGATGACTTGAATATCATTGCACCGGATCGCGCAGCCAAGGACATTCTGAAAAAGTACCGAACGGCATTCTCGCAACCGAATATTCAAAGACTGATGTCCAATACATCGACTTACATGATGCTCGACGATCATGAAATCGAAGATAACTGGCCCGCCAATGCCAAAGCAGCAGACAAGGACTTGTATCGCAATGCCATGGCCGCTTATGAACTTTATCAAGCCAGCCACAGCCCGGTTTACGCATGTAATGGCAAGGGCCAGCTAGACCGGAATACCTTGAAGCATTACTGGTATCAGTTCGGCGACAGCGATATCGCCTGGTTCGTCACCGACAGTCGCACCCGGCGCAACCTGTCGAAGGATGACCGGCGCATTCTCGACGCTGAGCAGGAACAGGCGTTGCTTGACTGGCTGATCCACAGCCCGGCACGGGTGAAGTTCGTGGTGACCAGCGTGATGTTCTATCCCGATCGCAAGTTCAACGGTGACGATGCCTGGAAAGCCTTTCCCGAACAGCGCCTGCGCCTGCTGGAAACCATTCGCACCCATCGGATCAAGAACGTGGTGTTCGTTTCCGGCGACGTTCATGGTTCTCTGACCAGTCGCCTGTCTCACAGCGAGGACGCCGGATTCGAAGTGCACACCATCGTGTCCTCGCCGCTGCACAACAGCAAATTGCTGCCGTATGCCAGAGCCTCGACATTCATCCTCAATCAACCGCTGGTGCGCACGGCGGCCGGGGATTATCGGCACGAGCTGACCAGTGCCGTAGTGAGTCAGGACAATTTTGCTCATGTGGTCGTTGAGGCTGATCAGATATTGGTCAATTACCATGACCGCGATGGCAAGCAGCTGCAGTCGATCAGTATGAAATTGCGTTGAAACACCCAAAGATCGCAGCCTTCGGCAGCTCCTACATGGCTACGTGGCGCCTGCAAGAGTTGTTCAAGGCTGCGATCTTCTGCTCATTTCAGTTGTGCACTGGAGAAATGTTCACTGCAGCCGACATATTCTTATAGCACTTGGCCTTCATCTCTCTTGTCAGTCGGTGCCGCAATGATGCAACCTTGCCGCAGCCAACAGACAAGAGGGCGAGAGCCCGGCGCATTCAGCATATTTCCAAGCGAGTTCCATTCATGAAGAGCCAACCCGATGCCGCCAGCCGTACGGCGGCCGAGGTAGTGACGCAGTTGCCTGTGCCCTCGCGGCTCGGCATGCTGCGTTTCGAGCGCTTGAATGAAGCCAGTTGGGCGATGTTGTTCCTCGACCCCAACTGTGAACGCCAGTTCGGCCAGCCCGCCGTCGAGCTCTGCGCGCTGGTCGGCTCGCCCTACGCCAGCCTGATGGAGCCGGAAGCGCGCTATCAACTGCATGACGCAATCCAGCAGCAACTAAGCAAAAGCGCGCATTACGTGGTGCGCTACACCCTGCACACCGCCGCCGGCGCGTTGAATATCCTCGAATTGGGTGAAGCCTACAAACAGCACAACCGGCATTTGCTGCGCGGCTACCTGCTGGCCGTCGACGAGGTGTTCGACCAAGCCCAGGCGCTGCCTTCGGTGGATCTGGAAACCCAGAACTCGCGCCTGCAAATCGCCCTTGAGCTGAACCAGCGTGCCCAACAGGAACAACTGCAGCATCTGGAGCGCGTGCGCGCCCAGCAGGATCTGATTCTGTTGCTCGCCCGCCAGCGCTACAGCACGCACAACTCGCTGCAGGAAGCCGCCGAACTGATCACCCGCTGCGCCTGCGATATCTACGAAATCGACTGCGCCAGCCTGTGGAACCTCGACGGTCAGCGCTTGCTGCCGATCTCCGCCTACCATCGTGCGACCCAGGAATACATCCTGCCGGAGCCGATCGATATCAGCGGCTTCCCCGACTACATGGAAGCGTTGCACAGCAGCCGCGCCATCGACGCAAACAACGCCATGCATGACCCGCGCACCCGCGAGATGGCCGAGGCGATGCGTCCGCGTGACGTCAATGCCATGCTCGATGCCAGCATCCGCGTCGACGGCCAGGTGGTCGGCGTGTTGTGTCTGGAACAGACCGGCGTCACTCGCGCCTGGCAGTCCGACGAAATCGCCTTTGCCGGTGAACTGGCCGACCAGTTTGCGCAGGTGATCAACAATCACAACCGGCGCACCGCCACCAGCGCCCTGCACCTGTTTCAACGCGCGGTCGAGCAGAGCGCCAACGCCTTTTTGCTGGTCAACTGCGACGGCGTGGTCGAGTACGTCAATCCGAGCTTCACTGCGATCACCCAGTACACCACCGAGGAAGTCCACGGTCAGCGCCTGTCGGAATTGCCGGCGCTGGAAAACCTCAGCGAATTGCTGTTCGACGCGCCCTCGGCGTTGGCCCAGAGCAACAGTTGGCAGGGTGAATTCAAGAGCCGCCGCAAGAATCTCGAACCGTACTGGGGCCAGTTGTCGATTTCCAAGGTCTATGGTGACAACCGAGAGCTGACGCATTACATCGGCATCTACGAAGACATCACCCAGACCAAACTCGCGCAGCAACGTATCGAGCGCCTGGCCTACACCGACAACCTGACCAACCTCGGCAATCGTCCGGCATTCATTCGCAATCTCGACGAGCGTTTCGCCCGCGACAGCGATACACCGATCAGCCTGTTGCTGGTCGACATCGACAACTTCAAGCGGATCAACGACAGCCTCGGCCACCAGACCGGCGACAAACTGTTGATCAGCCTCGCCCGGCGCCTGCGCAACAGCCTCAGCCCGAGTGGCAGTCTGGCGCGTTTTGCCAGTAACGAATTCGCCGTGTTGCTCGACGACACCGATCTTGAGGCCGGGCAGCAGATTGCCAGTCAGTTGCTGATGACCCTCGACAAGCCGATGTTCGTCGACAACCAGTTGATCAGCGTGACCGGCTCCGTGGGCCTGGCCTGCGCGCCGCTGCACGGGCGCGATCCGCAAACCCTGATGCGCAACGCCGGTCTGGCACTGCACAAGGCCAAGGCCAACGGTAAACACCAGTTGCAGGTATTCACTGAAGCGCTGAACGCCGAAGCCAGTTACAAACTGTTCGTCGAGAACAACCTGCGCCGCGCCCTGACCCAGAACGAGCTGGACGTGTTCTACCAGCCGAAACTGTGCCTGCGCAGCGGTCGCCTGCTGGGGATGGAAGCGCTGTTGCGCTGGAACCACCCGGAGCGCGGCATGATTCGCCCGGACCAGTTCATCAGCGTCGCCGAGGAAACCGGCCTGATCATTCCGATCGGCAAATGGATCGCCCGTCAGGCGTGTCGCATGAGCAAATCCCTGACCGCTGCCGGCCTGGGCAATCTGCAGGTGGCAATCAATCTGTCACCGAAACAGTTCTCCGATCCGGATCTGGTCGCCTCGATCGCCAACATCCTCAAGGAAGAAGCGCTGCCGGCCAGTCTGCTCGAACTGGAGCTGACCGAAGGCCTGCTGCTGGAAGCCACCGAAGACACGCACTTGCAACTCGACCAGCTCAAGCGCCTCGGGTTGACGCTAGCCATGGATGACTTCGGCACCGGGTATTCATCGCTGAGTTATTTGAAGAAATTCCCGATCGACATCATCAAGATCGATCGCAGCTTCATCCACGAAATTCCCGACAACCAGGACGACATGGAAATCACCTCTGCGGTGATCGCCATGGCCCACAACCTGAAACTCAAGGTTGTCGCCGAAGGCATCGAAACCGCCGAGCAACTGGCGTTCCTGCGCCGGCATCGTTGCGACGTCGGCCAGGGTTATCTGTTCGACCGACCGATTCCGGGTGATGAACTGATCAAAGCGCTCAAGCGCTATCCCCGTGGGCCGCTTTGCCTCTAACGCCTGCCTCTATGAAGATCCCTTGTGGGAGCGAGCCTGCTCGCGAAGGCGATAAAACCGTCGACATCTTCGTCGCCTGACACACCGCTTTCGCGAGCAGGCTCGCTCCCACAGTTTTGATAGTGCGAATTCCGGCATCATTCGGCACACTGGCGGTCTGACTTTTTACCTCCAACCTGACTGAGAGGAACGCTCATGGTTCTGCGCTCGGAAATTCTGGTGAACAAAAACGTGCTTCCAACCAAAGAACAAGCCCTGCCCGGCCGCGAAACCCCGATGACCCTGCCGGAGAAACACTTCGTCTTCGAAGACACCCCGCTGCTCGGTCCATTCTTTCAGGACGTCGATTTTGCGATCTTCGGTCTCGGTTGCTTCTGGGGCGCGGAACGACGCTTCTGGCAGCGCGAAGGCGTGGTCAGCACCGTGGTCGGTTATGCCGGTGGCTTCACGCCGAACCCGACGTACGAAGAAGTCTGCTCGGGCCTGACCGGCCACGCCGAAGTGGTGCTGGTGGTGTATGACAAAGCCAAAGTCAGCTACGAAGAACTGCTGGCGATGTTCTGGGAACTGCACAACCCGACTCAGGGCATGCGTCAGGGCAACGACATCGGCACTCAGTACCGCTCGGTGATCTATGCGACCACCCCGGAGCAGTTGGATGCGGCACTGAAAAGCAAAGACGTGTATCAGGCGGAACTGGCCAAGGCCGGTCTGGGTGAAATCAGCACCGAGATCGACCAGGCGCCGACGGTGTACTTTGCAGAGGCTTATCACCAGCAATATCTGGCGAAGAACCCTGAAGGTTACTGCGGGATTGGCGGCACCGGTGTGTGCATGCCGAACTAAAAGCTGCTAGCGGCAAGCTTCAAGCTGCAAGCGCTGTTTTCGCTTCAGCTTGTAGCTTGTAGCTTGTAGCTTCATTCCGCTATTAACCAATCCATCTGCCAGCCACCCTGGGTCTGCCCCAGCTTCTTAGACAACCACGGCAGCAACTCACGCAACTCTTCCTCAAGCCCCCACGGCGGATTGGCGATCGCCAGCCCGGAACCGTTCAGGCTGTTCGGCGTGTCCAGCGGATGCACCAGCAGCTCCACACGCAGCAACTTCGGTGCACCGGTGCCTGCCAGGTCCTGATAGAAACGCCGCAGTGCACGCTGATCCTTCACCGGATACCAGATCGCTGCCACAGTCTGGCGCATGCGGCCGATGGCTTCTTTCATCGACGCCGCGCAACGCTGCATCTCGTCCAGTTGCTCGAACGGCGGATCGATCAGCATCACCGCGCGCTTTTCCTGCACCGGCAACATCGCCCGCGCCACGTGCCAGCCCTCGCCCAGATGGACTTTCACTCGACGATCGCCGGCCATGTTGTCCTTGAGCAACACGCCATCTTCGGGGTGCTTTTCGTTGAGCATCACCCGATCCTGCGGCCGCGTCAGGCGCCGCGCCAGCTCCGGCGAACCCGGGTAATAGCGCAACTGGCCATCCGGGTTCATCTCGTGCAGCACCTTCATATAGTCGGCAGTCAGCGCCGGCAGGTCCGGCTGATCCCACAACCGCGCAATGCCTTCCAGGTACTCGCCGGTGCGATTGGCCTGATCGCCCTGCAAGTCATACAGACCGATGCCGGCGTGCGTGTCGAGATAGGCAAACGGCTGCTCCTTGCGCGACATCAGAGCGATGAGGCGTGTCAAGGTCAGGTGTTTGAACACATCGGCGTGATTGCCGGCATGGAAGGCGTGACGATAATTCATGGCTGCTCCTGCGAAGGGCGCAAAGTTTACCTTTTACCGGGCGGCAAGTCAGGGGTTCGCAGCCGAGTGGGCCTCAACATCAAAAGATCGCAGCCTTTGGCAGCTCCACGGGATAGGCGCTCACTCTGCCGGAGGCTGCGATCCTCTGATCTTCAGGCGGGCAAGCTGCGCAGGCGCTTGCCGATGACGTCCAGCACATCACAGCCATCCCGCAATGGAATCGCGCACAGCAGGGCAAAGTCGCTGAGGATCACGGAGTCGCATTCGATCGAGCCGCGCATGCACATGTTTTCCAGGACCTGGACCACGGCGCGGATGCGGTGGTTGGCAGCGTCCATGAGGATATCGAGGGGCACATGGGTGTCGACGAACAGGCTGGGCATGTCGCTGCAATTGCCGGTGAGGGCCATGAAGCGGTTGTCGGGGTGAGGCGTGATTTTCTTGTAGGGCGGATCATGTTTTGTCGTTGTCATTCTTGGCATCCCCGAAGTTCTGAGTGGAGCCGCCATTGACCTTCCTACGGGTTTGGGTGGCAGCCATGTGCGGGAGTAGGAACTGAGAACTCCAAATCAGCCACGTCGAAACGTGTCCCGCACAAAGCCGCCGTCAACTTGTCATGAATACGCTTTGACCCTTGTATTCAGCCTGCGGCAGTTATGCACTTCAGAGTTCGGGATCCTACCCCCTGCCACCGCTCTCGCAGTGACAACGAAAAGACTATCCCTGCAACCTACCGCGCACCAGTTCATGAAAACCGCCGCGATTCGAAGGAAACGTCCGAAGCGCTTGCCCCGAAATTTCACTCTGCCTCTGCCAGCAAAAACTCCAGAAGCGCCGATCGTGACGAATCTTCCGACATCGATAATTTGAAAAACTGCCCGACCTTGCAGCGCAAAACAGCCTCGGGAAACACCTCGAACACGGCCGGTTGCTCCTCGCTCAGCCATTGCAAAGCATTGGCGATGCGTACGCTTGCATCAGTCTGCGCCAACACTGATTTCGGCACGTTCCACCACGGAAAGATTCGCCCCGAAACCAGCGCACGGCCCCCGATTTCAATGGCTTGGCCATTGATCAAGGCTCGTGAAACGACCGGCAGCAATTGCGCGGGATTGACCTCGCCAGACTGCAAAACAGGCAGCAGAAAACGACCATCCCAAAAGCGAAAAAACACCGCTTTACCGTCCGGCATCAGCACTTGAGTCAGGCTGCGGAAATGTTCGACCAGCACGTCAAGATCCGCCGAAGACACCGCCAGCCACCCCCAGTCCCGCGAGTCGGTTTCCATCACCCAGCGTAAAAACTCACTGTCTGCAGCGACAATTCCCACATAGGGCATCACCGCGTCCCACTCGGCATAAATGGTCTCGGCCCAGACCGGAATCGCCGTGCCCTGCCAGGCTTTGAAAGCATCGGCATCGCTGGCGCGGCTGAAAATTGCGAACAATTGCTCCGACGCGTGCAGCGGCTGCCGCGCCAGCCAATTTTCGGGGGTCAGTACTTCAGGCTGCACAAACACCGTCCTTGCACCGCTCACACTCTTCGCAGAAAGGCGCATCACCTTTGAGACTCATGATCTGTGCGGCGGTGAGAACCGCCGCCGACGCAGCGATCAGTTTCTCCGGCAATCCCGGCACCACCGGTGCCGCACTCGTTGCCGCCATTGGCGAGCCACCCACAACAATCGGCACGCTGCTGAAAATTCCGCCGGGGCCGATGTTGATCCACTGCCCGCCAGCCTGAATCGTCGCACTCGCCCCGCCGTCGATAACCACCTGCTGACCAGCGCTGATGTGGATCTGCGCCGAGGCGCTGGTGGCCTGGCTGTTCACCCGAACCTGCTGATCGCCAAGCACGGACAAATGGTCATCCTGCCTGACCTCGGTCTGACGCTGGCCGTGGGTGATGCGCTGCTCGTCGGACTTGAGTTCATGCCGGGCAGTGCCGGTGACCACCACGCTGCGCTGGTTGTCGACCTGCAGCTGCTGGTCATTGAGCACGTGCTGGGTCCAGTTGCGCTGGGCACGCAGGTAGATTTCCTCGGCACCTTTTTTGTCCTCGATGCGCAGTTCGTTATAACCACCACCGCCGGGGCTGCTCTGGCTGCGGAAAATGCTGCGGGTCTTGTCCGCTGGCAAGTCCAGCGGGATCGGTGTCGCGGCGTTGGGCAGGCAACCCATGACCAGCGGCTTGTCAGCATCGCCATCAATGAAGCCGACCAAAACTTCCATGCCGACGCGCGGAATCAGCACGCTGCCGTAGTGATCGTGAGCCCAACCGGTCGCGACGCGCAGCCAGCAACTGGAGTGCTCGTTCAATTCGCCATCGCGGTCCCAGGCCAGTTGCACCTTGACCCGGCCATATTCATCGCAATGGATTTCCAGGTCTTTTGGGCCGGTGACCACGGCAGGTTGGTAGCCCGACATGCGCGGTTTTTCCGGGCACAGTGCCGGACGAAAGACCACGTCCCACGGTGTGGCGACGAAAGTATTGCGGTAGCCCTGGAAGGATTCGCCATCGCTGGTCACCGATTCCTCAAGCACTTGTGGCTGGCGGCCGCGATGTTCAACGGCGGTGAGCAACCACAGATCATTCCAGTCGCTGCGCGGATGCTCGGTGAGGTGCAGGAAATGCCCGCAGACCAGTGAGGATTCGTCGCTGCTGCCCTCGGCCTGGCGGTAATCGGCGACGTGCCTTTCAAGCGCGCGGCGCGTCAGGTGTTTGCCGGTTTCGCGATCATTGAATTGGCCAGGGAAGTGATAGTCCTCCAGCACCGGACGCTGCTCGCCGTCACTGCGACTTTCCAGCGACAGCCGTGGTTTTTCGAAGTTGTAGTCGCGCCGGGTGACGACGCTGGTGCGGGTTTCCACGCGCACATTGAAACGTTGAATCGCCGGCGCCCCCGCCGACATGCCGCTGCCCGGCAGATACAGCGTCGGCTCGGGCAGCTTGGGGAACACGGTCTGGTCGTCGCCGAATACCAGCAAATGGCCTTCGGGGCTGTGTTGAAAGTGGTAATGAATGCCGACTTCGGCACACAGGCGCTGGATAAAGGCCAGATCGCTTTCCGCGTATTGCACGCAGTACTCGCGCTCCGGGTATTCGCTGCCCAGGCGAAATTCAAAGGCATCGCGCAGGATCGAATGATCCTTGAGGATCTGCGTGATGATCTGCGGCACGCTCTGATGCTGAAAAATACGCTGGTTGATGCGATGCCCCAGATACGTCAGACGCGGGACAAGGCTGAGGTGATAGCGTGTCAGACGTTTCCCGGAATCGCCCTGCCCGACCTGATAGATCTGACCATGAATACCGCAACCCTGAGCATCGAAACTCAGAAACGCCTGACCATGCAGCAGGCTTTCCAGATCCAGGTCCGGCCGCTCGCTGACCAGTTCCAGCTCGAAGCGAAAGGGTTGGCTGATGGCTTCCCTGCCCGTGAACTCAAGGACTTTGAGGTCATGCCGGGCGCCTTCGAGTGTCAACGTGAAACGCGGTTGATTGGCAGGCGCGAACATCCGATGTCTCTCTGCAGTGTGAGGGCGGGCGATTCTGCATGAGGGGCAAGGGGTGCCGAGCAGGTGACGGGAAATTCAGATTTGCCCTACGTGGTTTGCTGAAACGACCTTGTTAATTCGGCCGTTCGACTACAGACAATTCAATCAAACCTGCCATCCACCCTGTGGGAGCGAGCCTGCTCGCGAAAGCGGCATGTCAGTCGATACATTCATTGAATGATCAATCGCATTCGCGAGCAGGCTCGCTCCCACAATGGATTTCCACAGGATTCGAGAAATCACAGGCACAAAAAAAACGGCCCGCTTCCTCTAGGAAGCGGGCCGTTTTCATGTGAGCCGAAGCTCAGTCCATCACTTGTTCAGATGGAAGTCTTTTTCCGCTGCCTCGAAACGCTCAACCATGCCGCGAGTCGGCTCACCCGCCTTGCTGACAAAGTAGATGGCCAGGCTGGCGAAGATGAAGCCCGGAATGATTTCGTACAGACCCAGCAGTTCGAAATGCTTCCAGACCACCACGGTGATCGCGCCGACCAGAATACCGGCCAGTGCGCCGTTGCGGGTCATGCCTTTCCAGACCACCGAGATCAGCACCACCGGACCGAACGCAGCACCGAAACCGGCCCAGGCGTAGGACACCAGGCCCAGTACGCGGTTTTCCGGGTTGGCAGCCAATGCGATAGCGATCAGGGCTACCAGCAGCACCATGGCACGACCGACCCAGACCAGCTCCAGTTGCGAAGCGGACTTGCGCAGGAAGGCTTTATAGAAGTCTTCGGTCAGGGCGCTCGAGCACACCAGCAACTGGCAGCTCAGGGTGCTCATTACCGCAGCCAGAATGGCCGACAGCAGCACACCGGCAACCCACGGATTGAAGAGGATTTTCGCCAGTTCGATGAACACGCGTTCCGGGTTCTCGGTGACAGGACCGGCTACTTCAGGGTGCGCCGAGAAGTAAGCGATACCGAAGAAGCCCACCGCTACGGTGCCGCCCAGGCACAGGATCATCCAGGCCATGGAAATGCGACGCGCCTTGGCGATCGACTTGACCGAATCCGCCGCCATGAAACGCGCGAGGATGTGTGGCTGACCGAAGTAGCCCAGACCCCAGCCCATCAGCGAGATGATGCCGATGAAGGTGGTGCCTTTGAGCATGTCGAAGTTGCTCGGATCTTGCGCTTCGATGGCCAGGAACGTGGTGTCGACGCCGCCGGTGGCCAGCAGAACGATGATCGGCGTAAGGATCAGCGCGAAGATCATCAGCGTGGCTTGGACGGTGTCGGTCCAGCTCACCGCGAGGAAACCGCCGATGAAGGTGTAGGCAATCGTCGCCGCCGCACCGGCCCACAGCGCCGTTTCGTAGGTCATGCCGAACGTGCTTTCGAACAGACGGGCACCGGCGACGATGCCGGAAGCGCAGTAGATGGTGAAGAACACCAGAATCACGATCGCCGAGATGATCCGCAGCAAGCCGCTTTTATCTTCGAAACGGCTGGAAAAGTAGTCCGGAAGAGTCAGGGCATCGCCGTTGTGCTCGGTCTGCACACGCAGACGGCCGGCGACAAACAGCCAGTTCAGGTAGGCACCGACGATCAGGCCGATGGCGATCCAGCTTTCGGACAGACCGGACATGTAGATGGCGCCCGGCAGGCCCATCAACAACCAGCCGCTCATGTCGGAAGCACCGGCAGACAGCGCGGTTACAACGCTGCCGAGGCTGCGACCGCCGAGAATATAGTCAGAAAGGTTGTTGGTGGAGCGATAGGCCATCAAGCCGATCAGCACCATTGCTGCGATGTAGATCACGAATGTGATCAGGGTTGGATTGCTTACGCTCATTGAGTTACGCCCTGGCTTTGTTTTTATGTAGCGGCGGTGGTGAACCGCTCGCAAACGACGACGTTTGGCAGACGATCCGGGATCCCGCGCATTTAAGACTGATGTTTCCCCAGGAAAGCCATCAGCCGATGCACCGGGTTATTCCCGGTTGCACCTTGGCGGCGAATGCTATGCAACAAAGCAAATAAGGTGCAACCAGTTTCGCGAGAATTAGTTGCACCCATTCGGATTAATCGACGAACACCCCGTTTTTGCTCCCTTTTGTGGCAGTCATGGCTCTTTGCTAGAAGCAAAAGCACCAAGCAGGAGCAGCACTTTCGTTCCAGAATTTAATTCCTGACGAGCTGCGTATTATTCCGGCAAAAAAAGGGTTGCACCCGGTTGCACCTCATTCAACGCACGGCTAATCTTGCGGCCAGCTGATGCCACGCAACTGTGGCAACCATGAGGATAAAAATATGGCTACCACCACCCTTGGGGTCAAACTCGATGACCCGACCCGCGAGCGCCTGAAGGCTGCCGCAACCTCGATTGATCGCACGCCGCACTGGCTGATCAAGCAGGCAATTTTCAATTACCTGGAAAAACTCGAGGGTGGTGCAACCCTGACCGAGTTGAACGGTTTGACCGCCAAAGACGCCGATGACGCAGGCGAAGTGCAGACCGATCACGCTCACCAATGCTTCCTCGAATTCGCCGAAAGCATCCTGCCGCAATCGGTTCTGCGTGCTTCGATCACCGCCGCCTACCGCCGCCCCGAGCCGGAAGTGGTGCCGATGCTGATCGAACAGGCGCGCCTGCCAGCCCCGATGGCCGAAGCCACCAACAAGCTCGCCGCGACCATCGCGGAAAAACTGCGTAACCAGAAAAGTGCCGGCGGTCGTGCCGGTATTGTTCAGGGCCTGCTGCAGGAATTCTCCCTGTCGTCCCAGGAAGGCGTGGCGCTGATGTGCCTGGCCGAAGCGCTGCTGCGCATCCCGGACAAAGGCACCCGCGATGCGCTGATCCGCGACAAGATCAGCACCGGCAACTGGCATCCGCACCTGGGCAACAGCCCTTCGCTGTTCGTCAACGCTGCGACCTGGGGTCTGCTGCTGACTGGCAAACTGGTCTCCACCCACAACGAAGCCGGCCTGACTTCGTCGCTGAGCCGCATCATCGGCAAGAGCGGCGAGCCGATGATCCGCAAGGGCGTCGACATGGCCATGCGCCTGATGGGCGAGCAGTTCGTTACCGGCGAAACCATCGCCGAAGCGCTGGCCAATGCGAGCAAGTTCGAAGCCAAAGGCTTCCGTTACTCCTACGACATGCTCGGTGAAGCGGCACTCACCGAAGTCGACGCGCAGAAATACCTGGCGTCGTACGAACAAGCGATCCACTCGATCGGCAAAGCGTCACACGGCCGTGGGATTTATGAAGGCCCGGGCATTTCCATCAAGCTCTCGGCGCTGCACCCGCGTTACAGCCGTGCGCAGTACGAGCGGGTGATGGACGAGCTGTACCCGCGCCTGCTGTCGCTGACCCTGCTGGCCAAGCAATACGACATCGGCCTGAACATCGACGCCGAAGAAGCCGACCGCCTCGAGTTGTCGCTGGATCTGCTCGAGCGCCTGTGCTTCGAGCCGCAACTGACTGGCTGGAACGGCATCGGTTTCGTTATCCAGGCTTACCAAAAGCGTTGCCCGTACGTGATCGACTACGTGATCGATCTGGCCCGCCGCAGCCGCCATCGCCTGATGATCCGCCTGGTGAAAGGCGCGTACTGGGACAGCGAAATCAAGCGCGCCCAGGTCGAAGGCCTGGAAGGCTATCCGGTCTACACCCGCAAGGTGTACACCGACGTTTCCTACATTGCTTGCGCACGCAAACTGCTGTCGGTACCGGAAGTCATCTACCCGCAATTCGCTACGCACAACGCCCACACCCTGTCGGCGATCTACCACATCGCCGGTCAGAACTATTACCCGGGCCAGTACGAATTCCAATGCCTGCACGGCATGGGCGAACCGCTCTACGAACAAGTTGTAGGCAAGGTTTCCGAGGGCAAGCTGAACCGTCCGTGCCGTGTGTACGCACCGGTCGGCACCCACGAAACCCTGCTGGCGTACCTTGTGCGTCGTCTGCTGGAAAACGGCGCCAACACCTCGTTCGTCAACCGTATCGCCGACCAGTCAATTTCGATTCAGGAACTGGTGGCCGACCCGGTTGCGCAGATCGAGCAGATGGCCACCGTCGAAGGCGGTTTCGGCCTGCCGCACCCGCGCATTCCGCTGCCGCGTGATCTGTACGGTGCCGAGCGCGCCAACTCCAGCGGCATCGACATGGCCAACGAACATCGTCTGGCCTCGCTGTCCTGCGCCCTGCTCGCCACCGCGCACAACGACTGGAAAGCCGCGCCGATGCTCGGTTGCGCGTCCAGCAACGAAACGCCGGTCGCCGTTCTCAACCCCTCCGATCACCGCGATGTGGTCGGTCACGTTCAAGAAGCCACCGTCGAAGACGTCGACAATGCCATTCAATGTGCGCTGAACGCCGCGCCGATCTGGCAGGCCACCCCGCCGGCCGAACGTGCGGCGATTCTGGAGCGTGCCGCTGACCTGATGGAAGGCGAGATCCAGCCGCTGATGGGCCTGCTGGCTCGTGAAGCCGGCAAGACCTTCGCCAACGCCATCGCCGAAGTGCGCGAAGCGGTCGACTTCCTGCGTTATTACGCCGTGCAGGCGCGCAACGACTTCAGCAATGACGCCCACCGCCCACTGGGTCCGGTGGTATGTATCAGCCCGTGGAACTTCCCGCTGGCAATCTTCAGCGGCCAGGTCGCTGCGGCATTGGCCGCCGGTAACCCGGTGCTGGCCAAACCGGCCGAACAAACCCCACTGGTGGCAGCTCAGGCTGTGCGCCTGATGCTCGAAGCCGGCATTCCGGAAGGCGTGCTGCAACTGCTGCCGGGTCGCGGTGAAACCGTCGGCGCCGGTCTGGTCGGTGACGAACGCGTCAAAGGCGTGATGTTCACCGGTTCCACCGAAGTCGCCCGTCTGCTGCAACGCAACATCGCCGGGCGCCTCGACAGCCAGGGCCGTCCGATTCCGCTGATCGCCGAAACCGGTGGCCAGAACGCGATGATCGTCGACTCCTCGGCACTGACTGAACAAGTGGTGATCGACGTAGTGTCGTCGGCCTTCGACAGCGCCGGTCAGCGTTGCTCGGCACTGCGCGTGCTGTGCCTGCAGGAAGATTCCGCCGATCGCGTCATCGAAATGCTCAAAGGTGCCATGGCTGAAAGCCGTCTCGGCAACCCCGAGCGTCTGTCCGTGGACATCGGCCCGGTGATCGACGCCGAAGCCAAGGCCGGCATCGACAAGCACATCCAAGGCATGCGCGACAAAGGTCGCAATGTTTACCAGGTGGCGATTGCCGACAGCGAAGAGGTCAAGCGCGGCACCTTCGTCATGCCGACTCTGATCGAGCTGGAAAGCTTCGACGAACTGCAACGCGAAATCTTCGGCCCGGTACTGCACGTGGTGCGCTACAAGCGCAAGGAGCTGGATCAACTGATCGGCCAGATCAACGCCTCCGGTTATGGCCTGACGCTGGGCGTGCACACGCGCATCGACGAGACCATCGCCAAGGTGATCGACAACGTCAACGCCGGTAACGTCTACGTCAACCGCAACATCGTTGGTGCCGTGGTCGGCGTGCAGCCGTTCGGCGGCGAAGGCCTGTCGGGTACTGGCCCGAAAGCCGGTGGCCCGCTGTATCTGTACCGTTTGCTGTCGACGCGTCCTAGCGACGCAATCGAGCAATCCTTCGCTCGCGGTGACGCCATCAGCGCCCCGGACGTGCGTTTGCGCGATGCCATGAGCCAATCGTTGAACGCCCTGAAAGCCTGGGCCGACAACAACAAGTTCGCTGACCTGAGCACCCTGTGCGTTCAGTACGCTGCGCAATCGCAGAGCGGTATCACCCGCGTGCTGGCGGGCCCGACCGGCGAGAAAAACAGCTACGCGATCCTGCCGCGCGAACACGTGCTGTGCCTGGCGGAAGTTGAAGGTGATCTGCTGACGCAACTGGCGGCGGTGCTGGCGGTGGGCGGTTCGGCAGTGTGGCCGGAAACCGAGCTGAGCAAGGCCTTGTTCGCCCGTCTGCCTAAAGAAGTGCAGGCGCGGATCAAGCGCGTTGCCGACTGGAACAAGGACGAAGTGGTGTTCGATGCCGTACTGCATCACGGCCACTCCGACCAGTTGCGCGGCGTCTGCCAGCAGATCGCCCAGCGTGGCGGCGCGATCGTTGGCGTTCAGGGCCTGTCTCAGGGCGAGACCAACATTGCCCTGGAGCGTCTGGTGATCGAACGGGCATTGAGCGTCAACACGGCTGCTGCTGGAGGCAATGCCAGTCTGATGACGATAGGTTAAGCAGCAGCGGCAAGTTGTAAGCTGCAAGCTGCAAGCTGCAAGCTGCAAGCTGCAAGTAGAAGCAAACTGCTCTTACTTGCAGCTTGAAGCTTGTGGCTTGTGCCGCCCCATCACCCTTATCTATCTTCCTTCCCCATTTTTATGGGCCTACCTAGACTGCGGCATACTTTCTTTAAGGTAGGCCGCCATGTCCGAGACGCTGCTCAGTTCCCGCAATCTGGCTTTCGAGCTGTACGAAGTCCTCGATGCCGAGGGCCTGACCCGGCGCGAGCGCTTTGCCGAGCACAATCGCGAGACCTTCGACGCCGCCATCGGCACCGCGCGCAACATCGCCGAAAAGTATTTCGCCCCGCACAACCGCAAGGGCGATGAAAACGAGCCGCGCTATGAAGATGGCCAGGCCATTCTGATTCCCGAAGTGAAACCAGCGGTGGATGCCTTTCTCGAGGCCGGCTTCCTCAACGCCGCACGCAGCTTCGAGGCCGGCGGCATGCAATTGCCGACCCTGCTGTCGCAAGCCTGCTTCGCGCACTTTCAGTCCGCCAACGCAGCGTCGACCTCGTACCCGTTCCTGACCATGGGCGCGGCCAACCTGATCGAGAGCTTCGGCAGCGAGGAGCAGAAACAACGCTTCCTGCAACCGATGATCGACGGACGTTTCTTCGGCACCATGGCCCTGACCGAGCCCCATGCCGGTTCGTCGCTGTCGGATATCCGCACCCGCGCCGAGCCTGCGTCCGATGGCACCTATCGCCTGAAGGGCAACAAGATTTTCATTTCCGGTGGCGATCACCCGCTGTCGGAAAACATCGTGCACATGGTTCTGGCCAAGCTGCCGGACGCCCCACCGGGGGTGAAAGGTATTTCGCTGTTCATCGTGCCGAAGTTTCTGGTCAACGACGACGGCAGCCTCGGCCAGCGCAACGACGTGCTGCTCGCCGGTTTGTTCCACAAGATGGGCTGGCGCGGCACCACATCGACGGCGCTGAACTTCGGCGATAACGGCGAGTGCGTCGGCTATCTGGTAGGCAAGCCACACTATGGCTTGAGCTACATGTTCCAGATGATGAACGAAGCGCGGATCGGCGTCGGCATGGGCGCGGTGATGCTCGGCTATGCCGGTTACCTGTATTCGCTGGAATATGCGCGTGAGCGTCCGCAGGGCCGGGTGCCGGACAGCAAGGATCCGACCACGGCGCCGGTGGCGATCATTCAGCACGCGGACGTCAGACGCATGTTGCTGACGCAGAAATCCTACGTCGAAGGTGCATTTGACCTCGGCCTGTATGCGGCGCGTTTGTTCGATGACACCACCACGCTGGAAACCGAAGCCGAACGCAAACAGGCTCATGAGCTGTTGGACCTGCTGACGCCGATCGTCAAATCCTGGCCATCGGAGTTCTGCCTCAAAGCCAACGAACTGGCGATCCAGATTCTTGGCGGCCACGGCTACACTCGTGAATACCCGGTGGAGCAGTACTACCGTGACAACCGCTTGAATCCGATCCACGAAGGCACCCACGGCATCCAGTCGCTGGATCTGCTCGGGCGCAAGCTGGCGCAGAACGGTGGCGCCGGGTTGAAGCAATTGATCCGCTTGATCGCCAACACTGCCGAACGCGCCACTGCGTACGACTCGCTGACCGCACTGCGCGAACCGCTGGAGAAACTCGTTGCCCGCTTGCAAACCGTGACCATCGGCCTGCTGACCGATCTGGCCCAAGGCAAGGTCAACAGCAGCCTGGCGAACTCGGCGCTGTACCTGAAGGTGTTCGGTCACGCGGTGATCGGCTGGCGCTGGCTGGAGCAGGCGATCCGCGCCGAGGAAGGCCTGGCCAAAGGGAACGCGGCGGATGTCGACTTCTATAAGGGCAAGTTGCAGGCGGCGCGGTATTTCCTGACATGGGAAGTACCGGGGTGCCAGCATGAGCTGGACTTGCTGGAGGCGCGGGATGATACGTGTCTGGGGATGCGGGACGCGTGGTTCTAAAAGCAAAAGATCGCAGCCTTCGGCAGCTCCTACAGGAAACGCATTCCAATGTAGGAGCTGCGAAGGCTGCGATCTTTTGATCTTGATCCTTTAGCTCAACTTGAACCCACCCATCTGCCGCGCCAGATCATCCGCCAGTTTCTGCAACATCTGGCAGTCTTCGCGACAAGCCCTGACCTCCCCCGCCGTCGCCCGTGCCAGATCGGAAATCCCCTGCACGTTGCGGTTGATCTCTTCAGTCACCGCGGACTGCTCTTCGGTTGCCGTCGCCACCTGATGGTTCATATCGCTGATGCGCTCGACCTGACCGGTGATCGCCGTCAGCGACGCACCGGTGCGCTGGCTCGATTCAACCCCGGTGCCGGTCGCGGCCTGACCGGTGCGCATCGATGACACGGCGTTCTCCGCACCTTGCTTGAGGCTGCCTATCATCAGTTGAATTTCGTCGGTCGAGGCCTGGGTTCGGCGCGCGAGGGTGCGCACTTCATCGGCGACCACCGCGAAACCACGGCCCATGTCACCCGCACGGGCGGCTTCGATGGCCGCGTTGAGTGCCAGCAGATTGGTCTGTTCGGAAACGCCACGAATCACCGCCAGTACCGAATCGATCGACGCCACTTGCTGCGCCAGCTCACCCACTGCGCCCGCCGCCACGCCGATTTCATCGGACATGCTTTCGATATGACGGATCGAGCCACCGACCACTTCCCGCGCCTGTAGCGCTTCATCACGGGCAGTTTGCGAGGCGAGCGCGGCGTTGCCGGCGTTTTGCGCGATCTCCTGCACAGTCAGGCCCATTTCGTGGACGGCAGTGGCTACCATGTCGGTCATTTCCTGCTGCCGGCCGGAACGCTCGGCGGTGTTGTCCACCACCGTCGCCACTTGCCCTACGGCCGTGCGCAAGCGCTCGCTGGTGGTCAGCACTTCACCGATCATTGCGCGCTGGCTGTCGAGGAAACGGTTGAAGCCGCGCGCGAGGTCGCCCAGCTCATCGGCACGGCTGGAATCTAACCGGTGAGTCAAATCTCCACCACCGCTACCGATGGCCACCAGCGCCCGTGTTACTTGTCGAATCGGTCGCACCAGCCCCTGGGCCAGCCACACCACCAACGCCAGGCAGACCAGCGCCACCAGCAGACCGATGCCGCCACTCATCCACATCGCTTTGCGTGCTTCGGCGTAGATCTGCGACTGCGGCACTTCGGCCACCAGCGTCCAGCCGAGATCGCGCAACGGCAGGCTGAAGGCGAGGAAGTCTTCACCGTCGCGCTGGAAGCTGCTGTTGACCGCATCCTTGTGCCCCATCAGCGCTTGTGCCGCATTGGCACCAATCTGCTCGGTCAAGGTGCGTTTGCCGCTGAACTGCGCCTCAGGATGGACCTGAATCAGACCGTCGGAACGCACGAGATAGACCTTGCCGCGCTCGCCGAAACTGAAGTTGTGGATCAGCTCCGACAGCTCTTTCATGCTCAGCCCAAGCCCGGCGACACCGACGACTTTGCCGGCCTGCTCGACCTTCAGATCGATGAACAAGGCCAGTTCGCCGGTGGCGCCGTCGTTGTCGATATTGAGGGTGCGCGGCTGATTGCTGTCGAGAAAGGAATAGAACCAGGCATCGGCCGGTTTGGCACGACTGAGGGTTCGATCCAGACCTTTTTCGGTGATGTAGTGATTGGATTCGGTGCCGATGATCAGCGCGGTGAACGCTCTGTGTTCGGCGCGGATGCCTTCCAGATATTGCGCGAAGAGCGCGGTTTTGCTGCTGTCTTCGCCTGTCGCCAGCCAGTCGCGCACCATGGTGTTGCTGGCGATGTCTTTGGCGGCGGTGAGTGGTTGTACGAGGATCCGCTCGATGTCGTTGCGCGTCGCTTCGATGCTCGACGGCAGCGCTTGCTCGACCAGATAGCTCTGGGCGAGGCGGTTGACCACCAGGGTATAAATGCCAACCACGATCACAATGCTGATCAGCAGGGCCGCGCCCATGCCGAGAATCAACTGCCATTGAATACTGCGTCGCCACCACTGCATGGATCACCCCCGAAGAATAAGAGCCTGAACCACTGCAACAGCCGTGCCGATTGTATACAAAGAGCATCAGAATAAAACACAACCTTCGGTACAGCCGTATCCTTACTAGCAAGAAGCAGGCCGTTATATCTAGGGATTCACTGTCAAGTCTGACAGGTTACAACTTGCATCGGGTGGCTTAGATTCACGGTTTCACGTCTGTGACAAGCATCCGCGTCGCAGATCCAAGCCGTCCATAGCAGGAGAAAGAACATGACTGACACCGGTCGACGAGAGAATTTTATTCAGGCAATGGCTGACAACGATACGTTTGTTAAATCGGCGCTCATTGGCGACTTTGTCGGGAGCTCGACTTCTCAATCGATGATTATTCGCAGGCACTTCACCGAGGTCATGGTTTTCCCGGTAATCCATTACAAAATTACGATCACCACCCTCGCAGGCACGACGTACAGCACAGCTCAGCCAATTCCGTCGGCAGAATATATCCACCTGCTTTCCAAGGGTGATGAAGTGACGATCGAAAATACCACCTATAGAGTTTCCCACTCAGAGTTCATCAAGCAATCCGATGGAGAATGGACAACAAAAGTCTACTGGCAGCCAATACTCCAAGCCTCATAGCAACAAGACCTCAGCATGTTCAGCGCCTCAATGTACCGAGGCGCTGCGAAAAGCGAGTCAACCCTGACTGATCGTCTTGGCAATGGTGTCGACCGTGGCGCTGACTTGCTCTTGATAACGGTCGAGCTCTTCCTGGTGCTGCTTCTTCATTTCGATCTGCTGCGAACACAGATTCATCGCCGCCAGGACCAGCAAACGGTCGCCGATCAGCGTCGGGTATTTGCGCTTGGTGTCTTCCAGCGCTGCCTTGAGCATCATCGCCGCGTCCAGCAGGGTCTGTTCTTCCCCGGCCGGTGCCTTGATCGAATAGTCCTCGCCAAGAATGGAGATGACTTTTACCCCTGCTGTGCCGTGGTTCATGCGCTGACAGGACCGGCATTGACGCGATCAACCAGTGCCTGGATGCGCGCGGCGGTGGCGCCGTGTTTTTCTTCCTGCTCCATCAGGTTCAGTTGCAGGCTTTCGTTTTCATCCTTGGCCTGGGCCAGTTCCGTGGACAGAGTCTGGTTGGTCTGCAGCAGAGTCTGGTTCTGTTGCACGAGGTCGCTGACGAGCTGTTCCAATTGGCTGAGGGATGCTTCCAACATTTTGATCTTCCAAGCGTTTTTCAAAGGGCGCGTACGATAAAGAAAAGTCACCACGGATGCCAGGCTTAAACCGGCGCAAGGCCTTGATTTTCCTGGGTGGCGAAGCTTCTCGCGAGTTTAAAAGACTGTGATTGGTCGATCTGGTTCCTGCACTTCGTCGCTCAAGCGTGTCTGCGACAAATACGCACACCACCTCAAGACTTTAGTCGTATGACCGATAAGTCACCCATACAGCAGTCTCAGCCCGCATGGATGCGGCCCTTTTCGGTATCCGCCCATGTCCCTTCGCAATATGAATATCGCCCCACGGGCGTTCACCGGCTTCGCCCTGATCGGCGGCCTGATGTTGATCCTCGGCGTGTTTGCGCTGAACCAGATGAGCAAGATCCGCGCGGCCGGCGAAGACATCGCTACCGCCAGCGTGCCGTCGATCAAGGCTCTGGACGAATTCACCCAACTGACCCTGCGCCTGCGCGTGCTCTCTTACCGCCTGCTGATCAACCGCGAACCCGACGTGCAGCAGAAAACCATCGAACTGTTCGACATGCGCAACCGCCAGATCGCGGATGCGCAACGCGCGTATGAGCCACTGATCGAAGGCCCGCAGGAACGTGCGGCGTACGATCAATACGTGCAATTGCTGGCGCAGTACCGTCAGCTTGAAGAGCGCATGAAAACCCTGTCGCGCAACAATCAGATCGACGAACTGCGGCAAATGCTCAACAGCGATTTGCTGAGCAACTCAGAGGCCGTCAACACCGCACTTGCGCGTCTGCTGGAGATCAATACCCAGCAAATTGCCGAGACTGATCAGGGCGCGAAGGATCAGTATTCGCTGTCGTTCAATCTGGTGGTGACCTTGCTGGTGATCGCCAGCGGCCTGACCCTGCTGTTCGCCTGGCTGCTGACCGTGAGCATTACCAAGCCGATTTCCAAGGCACTCGAGGCGGCGGAAACCATCGCCGAAGGCAACCTCACCCAGCCGATCCATGTCGATGGCGAAGATGAAGCCGGGCGCCTGCTGGCGGCGATGGCGAAGATGCAATCGAAGCTGCGCGACACCCTGCAGCGCATCTCCGGTTCGGCCACGCAACTGGCGTCTGCCGCGGAAGAGCTGAACAGCGTGACCGACGAAAGCGCTCGCGGCCTGACCCAGCAGAACAACGAAATCGAGCAGGCCGCCACTGCGGTCAATGAGATGACCAGCGCCGTCGAGGAAGTCGCGCGCAACGCGGTCAGCACCTCGGAAGCCTCGAAAAACGCCACCACTTCGGCGGGCGACGGCCGGGATCTGGTGCAGGAAACCGTCAGCGCCATCGAACGCATGAGCGCCGATGTGCAGAGCACCGCTTCGCTGATCGGCGACCTGGCCAATGAGTCCCGCGACATCGGCAAAGTGCTCGACGTAATCCGTGGCCTGGCCGACCAGACCAACCTGCTGGCCTTGAACGCAGCGATCGAAGCGGCCCGTGCCGGTGAGGCTGGTCGTGGTTTCGCCGTAGTGGCGGACGAAGTGCGTGCTCTGGCCCATCGCACCCAGCAGTCGACCAGCGAAATCGAACGCATGATCGGCAGCATCCAGAGCGGCACCGAACACGCCGTGGATTCGATGCGCAACAGCACCGAGCGCGCCGAATCGACCTTGAATATTGCCCGTGGCGCCGGGATGTCGCTGGACACCATCAACAGTGCCATCGTCGAAATCAACGAGCGCAACCTGGTCATCGCCAGCGCTGCCGAAGAGCAGGCGCAGGTGGCGCGGGAAGTCGATCGCAATCTGGTCAACATCCGCGATCTGTCGGTCCAGTCGGCGACCGGCGCCAATCAGACCAGCGCGGCGAGCAATGAGCTGTCGCGGTTGGCGCTGGATCTGAACAATATGGTTGGGCGGTTCAGCCTGTAACTTTTCAGATCAAGATCAAAAGCCCCTCACCCCAGCCCTCTCCCAGAGGGAGAGGGGGAAAGGGAGCAGATCTCTGTGCTGTTCAAACCTGAGTTCGACTCAGGAGCTTCAGGTCGATGTATCTCGCATGATCAACGCGGTCAGTCCCCTCTCCCTCTGGGAGAGGGCTAGGGTGAGGGCCGCAATCGTCCGCCTGCCGCAAATCCTGATGCCCTCCTGAAATCCTTTTTGACAGCATCACATTTCAACAGGTTAGAATCGCTGGCACGCAGACTGCATGGTCAGTTTGTGCCTCGTCTTTACGCTTCTGGAGTACTGCCTTTGAATGCGACGACCATCAACAGCCTGTTCTTGATCGGCGCGTTGCTGGTAGGCGCAAGCATTCTTGTCAGTTCTCTTTCTTCACGTCTCGGCATTCCGATTCTGGTCATCATTCTCGCGGTCGGCATGGCGGCCGGGGTCGATGGTGGCGGGATCATTTTCGATAACTACCCGACGGCCTATCTGGTCGGCAACCTCGCCCTGGCAGTGATCCTGCTCGACGGCGGCTTGCGTACGCGGGTGTCGAGTTTCCGCGTGGCGTTATGGCCGGCGCTGTCGCTGGCCACGGTCGGGGTGTTGATCACCACCGGGCTGACCGGCATGGCCGCTGCGTGGCTGTTCGATCTCAATCTGATTCAGGGCCTGCTGATCGGCGCCATCGTCGGTTCGACCGACGCCGCTGCGGTGTTCTCGCTGCTCGGCGGTAAAGGCCTTAACGAACGGGTCAGCGCCAGTCTGGAAATCGAATCCGGCAGCAACGACCCGATGGCGGTGTTCCTCACCGTGACCCTGATCGACATGCTCGCCAGCGGCCAGACCGGCCTGCACTGGAGCCTGCTGACCCACCTGATCCGCGAGTTCGGCATCGGTGGCGTGATCGGTCTGGGCGGCGGCTGGGTGATGCTGCAACTGGTCAACCGCATCAATCTCGCCGCCGGGCTCTATCCGATTCTGATTATCGCCGGCGGTCTGGTGGTGTTCGCGCTGACCAACGCCTTGCATGGCAGCGGATTCCTCGCCGTGTACCTGTGCGGCCTGGTGATCGGCAACCGCCCAGTGCGCAGCCGCCACGGCATTCTGCACATGCTCGACGGCATGGCCTGGCTGGCGCAGATCGGCATGTTCCTGGTGCTGGGCCTGCTGGTCACGCCCCACGATCTGCTGCCGATCGCCCTGCCCGCCCTCGGTCTGGCGCTGTGGATGATTCTGTTCGCGCGGCCGCTGTCGGTGATGGTCGGCCTGCTGCCGTTCAAGGCCTTCCATGGTCGTGAAAAAGCCTTTATTTCCTGGGTCGGCCTGCGCGGCGCGGTGCCGATCATTCTCGCGGTGTTCCCGCTGATGGCCGGCCTGCCGCAAGCGCAGCTGTATTTCAATCTGGCGTTCTTCATCGTACTGGTGTCGCTGCTGGTGCAGGGCACGAGCCTGCCGTGGGTGGCCAAATTACTCAAGGTGACCGTTCCGCCAGAACCCGCACCGATATCCCGGGCGGCACTGGAAGTGCACGTCACCAGCGAGTGGGAACTGTTCGTTTACAAGCTCGGCGCGGAGAAATGGTGCATCGGTTCGCCCCTGCGTGAGCTGAAAATGCCCGAAGGCACACGCATCGCGGCGCTGTTTCGTGGCCAGCAATTGCTCCATCCGTCGGGTAGTACGGTGCTGGAAGTCGATGATTTGCTGTGTGTTATCGGTCATGAACACAACTTGCCCGCCCTCGGCAAACTGTTCAGCCAGGCGCCGCAACGCGGCCTCGATCTGCGTTTCTTCGGCGACTTCGTGCTCGAAGGAGACGCCCAGCTTAAAGCGGTTGCAGCGCTGTATGGCTTGCCGGCCGAAGGCATCGATCCGGACATGACCCTGGGTGCGTTCATTGCGCAAAAAGTCGGGGGTGCTCCCATCGTCGGCGACCAGGTGGAGTGGAACAACACCCACTGGACGGTCGCGGTCATGGACGGGAACAAGATCGGCAAAGTGGGCGTCAGATTCCCCGAAGGAAGTCGCCCGGGCCCCGGACTCTTCCTCTAAACTGCCTCCACTCTCACTTGCTTGACCGGTCTCTATGCCTACCCTGCGCTCCTTTTTCGCCGCGGCCCTGCTGGGCCTCAGTCTTGTCGTCGGCCCGCTGCATGCTGCCGAACCACCGTCCAGCGATGCCGTGCAGGCCAGCCTCGACAAGCTGGCCGACAGCAAACTGCCGGACGCCGACAAGAAGACCCTGCAGACCGTGCTGCAGAACACCCTCAATCAGCTGAACAACCAGCGTGATTACGAGCAGAAACTGATCGATCTCAAGCGTCAGCTGGCCAACGCGCCGAAGCAGACGATTGAAAATACCCGCGAACTCAGCCGCCTCAAGGCCACCGCACCGGTGCCGGTCGCGCAGCGTTTTCCGAAAGAGTCGATCCAGCAACTGGAGCAGATCCTTACCGATCGCTCGACCCAGCAGAGCGATCTGCAAAAAGCCCTGGCCGAAGCCAACAGCCTGATCATCACCGCGCAGACTCGCCCCGAGCGTGCGCAGGCGGAGATCTCTGCCAGCCAGACGCGCATCCAGCAGATCAACACCATCCTCAAATCCGGCAAGGACACCGGCAAAACGGTCACCGCCGAACAGCGCGACCAGTTGAACGCCGAACTCGCCGCACTCAATGCACTGATTCCACTGCGCCGCCAGGAACTGGCCGGCAACACCCAGTTGCAGGATCTGGGCAATGCTCAGCATGACTTGCTCTCGGAAAAATCCGATCGTCTCGACCGCGAGATCCAGGAACTGCAAACCCTGATCAACCAGAAACGTCTGGCGCAGTCGCAGGAAACCGTTACCCAGCAATCGATCGAAGCGCAGAAGGCCGGCGGCAGCAGCCTGCTGGCGAGCGAGAGCGCGACCAATCTCAAGCTTTCCGACTATTTGCTCAAGAGCACCGACCGTCTCAACGAAGTCACGCAGCAGAACCTGCAGACCAAACAGCAACTCGACACCCTGACCCAGAGCGATTCGGCACTGGACGAGCAAATCAATGTGCTCAAGGGCAGCCTGCTGCTGTCGAAAATCCTCTACAAACAGAAGCAGGCGCTGCCGCACTTGAAGGTCGACCGCGACCTCGCCGACCAGATTGCCGATATTCGCTTGTATCAGTTCGATGTCAGCCAGCAGCGGGAGCTGCTGAGCAATCCGGCGACCTACGTCGACAATTTGCTGGCCACGCAGCCGCCGGAGCAGGTCACCCCGCAATTGCGCAAGAGCCTGCTCGATCTGGCCAACACCCGCGCTGATCTGCTCGAGCGGCTGAACCGCGAGTTGAGCGCGATGCTCAATGAATCGATCACCCTGCAGCTCAACCAGAAACAATTGCTGAGCACCGCGCAAAGCCTGCGCGCGACCCTCGACGAACAGATGTTCTGGATCCCCAGCAACAAACCGCTGGATGTGGAATGGATGCGCGGTGTGCCCGAGCGTCTCGAGCGACAGGTCAATACCTTGCCATGGGCGTCGAGCCTGAGCGAACTGGCTGACGGCCTGACCCAGCGGCCATTGCTGTTCTTGCCTCTGGCGCTGCTGATCGGCGCCCTGTTGTGGCGCCGCAAGGCCCTGTACGGACGCCTCAACAAAGTTCACCAGGACATCGGCCACTTCAAGCGCGACAGCCAGTGGCACACGCCGCAGGCGATTCTGATCAACATCCTGTTGGCGATGCCGGTGGCGCTGGGTCTGGCGCTGTGCGGCCTGGCCCTGCAGATCGACGCGCGCGGGCAGAACGCCAACATGGGCGCGGCGCTGTTGCAGATGGGCCAGGCCTGGCTGGTGTTCTACACCGCGTACCGGATTCTTGCGCCGGGTGGCGTGGCGGAATTGCACTTCCGCTGGGAGAAGCCGCAGGTCGAGTTCCTTCAGGGCTGGGTGCGTCGATTGGGCCTTGTGGTCATGGCGCTGGTGGCCGTGGTGGCCGTCGCCGAGTTGCAACCGGCGGCGCTGGCCGATGACGTGCTCGGCATGCCGGTGGTGCTGACCTGTTACGCCTTGATGGCGTGGCTGCTCAGTCGCCTGCTGATCAGCAGCCCGACGCACCAGAACGCTTCGCTGTTCCGCAAAGCCGTCGGTGTGATGTTCACCCTGCTGCCGATCGCCCTGTTTGTCGCGGTGTGCTTCGGCTACTACTACACCGCGCTGAAACTCAGCGACCGCTTGATCAATACCCTGTACCTGCTGATGTTCTGGCTGGTGATCGAGGCCACCTTCGTGCGTGGTCTGAGCGTTGCCGCGCGGCGTCTGGCTTACCAGCGCGCGCTGGCCAAACGGCAGGCGGCAAAAGAGGCCGGCGACGGCGAAGCGGTGATCGAAGAGCCGACGCTGGATATCGAAAAGGTCAACGAACAGTCCCTGCGCCTGATCCGTCTGGCCCTGCTCGGCGGTTTCATCGCGGCGCTGTACTGGGTCTGGTCGGACCTGATTTCGGTGTTCTCGTATCTGGACAACATCACCCTCTACGAATACACCAGCGGCACTGGCGCCAACATGAGCATGGTGCCGATCAGCATCGGCGACATGCTCGGCGCGCTGATCATCATCGGTATCACCTTCGCGCTGGCGCGCAATTTGCCCGGCCTGCTCGAAGTGTTCGTGCTGTCCAAGCTCAACCTGGCCCAGGGTAGCGCTTATGCGACAACGACGCTGCTGTCCTACGTGATTGCCGGCGTAGGTTTCGTCACCACCCTGTCGACCCTCGGCGTCAGCTGGGACAAGTTACAGTGGCTGGTGGCGGCGCTGTCGGTGGGCCTCGGTTTCGGTATGCAGGAGATCTTCGCCAACTTCATCTCCGGCATCATGATCCTCTTCGAACGCCCGGTGCGGATCGGTGACACCATCACCATCGGCAACCTCTCGGGCACGGTGAGCAAGATCCGCATCCGCGCCACGACCATCACGGATTTTGACCGCAAGGACATCATTGTCCCGAACAAAACGTTCATCACCGGGCAACTGATCAACTGGTCGCTGACCGACACCATCACCCGCGTCACGTTGAAACTGGGCGTCGATTACGGCTCGGATCTGGATCTGGTCAAGGAACTGCTGCTCAAAGCGGCTCGGGAAAACCCGCGCGTGCTCAAGGAACCGGAGCCGCACGTGTACTTCCTCAACTTCGGCGAAAGCACCCTCGACCACGAACTGCGCATGCATGTGCGCGACCTCGGTGACCGCAACCCGGTGCTGGATGAGGTCAACCGCTTCATCAACCGCGAGTTCAAGAAGCAGCACATCAACATCTCGTTCCGGCAGATGGAGGTCTATCTGAAGAACCTGCATGGCCAAGAATACAAAATGGTGCCTGTGGAACCGGAGAACAAAACCATCGTGCCGATCGTCGACGGGCAGAAACCGTTGCCGGAACCGCCAACGAGCAAACTCGACTAACCGACATGGTCCCAGCAGAATGCTCGGACATTCTGCTGGAGCCGGCCCGTGAAAGCCCTCGACGAACTGACTTTCGACAATCGCTTCGCCCGCCTGGGCGACGCGTTCTCCGCGCACGTGCTGCCCGAGCCGATCGACAATCCGCGCCTGGTGGTCGCCAGTCCGGCCGCCCTGGCTCTGTTGGATCTTGATCCGGCCAGCGCTGAAACCGAAGAATTCGCGCAACTGTTCGGTGGCCACAAGCTGTGGGCCGACGCCGAACCACGGGCGATGGTGTATTCCGGGCATCAGTTCGGCGGCTACACCCCGCAACTGGGTGACGGTCGCGGTCTGCTGCTGGGCGAGGTCTACAACAACGCTGGTGAGCACTGGGACCTGCACCTCAAGGGCGCCGGGCAAACGCCCTTTTCGCGCATGGGCGATGGTCGCGCGGTGCTGCGCTCATCGATTCGCGAATTTCTCGCCTCCGAGGCGTTGTTTGCGCTGAACATTCCATCTTCGCGCGCCGCCTGCGTGATCGGCTCCGATACGCCGGTCTGGCGGGAAAAACAGGAACGCGCGGCAATGGTGCTGCGTCTGGCACCGAGCCATATCCGCTTCGGCCACTTCGAATATTTCTACTACACCAAGCGCCCCGAGCAGCAGAAGCAATTTGGTGAGCATGTGCTGGCGATGCACTTTCCCGAATGCCTGGAACAACCGGAACCGTATCTGGCGATGTTCCGCGAGATCGTCGAGCGCAACGCCGAGCTGATCGCCAAGTGGCAGGCTTATGGCTTCTGCCACGGCGTGATGAACACCGACAACATGTCGATCCTCGGCATCACCTTCGACTTCGGCCCGTTCGCCTTCCTCGATGACTTCGACGCGCATTTCATCTGCAACCACTCCGACGATCAGGGCCGCTACTCGTTCAGCAATCAGGTGCCGGTTGGCCAGTGGAACCTCAGCGCCCTCGCCCAGGCACTGACGCCGTTCATCAGCGTCGAGGCCCTTCGTGAAACCCTCGGCTTGTACCTGCCGCTGTTCCAAGCGCATTACCTCGACCTGATGCGCCGCCGCTTCGGCTTCACCACCGCCGAGGACGACGATCAGCAACTGCTGGAAAACCTGCTGCAACTGATGCAGAACAGCGGCGTCGACTACACGCTGTTCTTCCGCCGCCTCGGTGAAGAATCAGCCGAACAGGCCGTCGCCCGCCTGCGCGATGACTTCGTCGATATCAAGGGTTTCGATGCCTGGGGCGAACGCTACGTCGCCCGGGTCGGCCGCGACGGCAATGCCGATCAGGAACAACGCCGCGCACGGATGCATGCGGTCAATCCGCTGTACATCCTGCGCAATTACCTTGCGCAAAAAGCCATCGATGCGGCCGAGCAAGGCGATTATTCCGAAGTGCGCCGGCTGCATGCGGTGCTGAGCAAACCGTTTGAGGAGCAGCCGGGGATGGAGGGTTACGCCGAGCGGCCACCGGAGTGGGGCAAGCATTTGGAGATCAGTTGTTCTTCGTAGGCGCTTCAGCTTAGCGGGTCGATTGCACTGATTACACGGTCGACGATGTCAGACATTGTCACATCATCCAGTCGCTCGATGAATTTGGCCGTGCCGTCTCGTACCCGTTGTTCTATGTCAAAACTGCGAACCTGATTACACACCGCTACACCATTGGTTTCGTGGCCAGTAATGGCGACCGCCAAACCCATATTCCGGCTGAAATTCCCACCGCTAGTAACAGGCACCGTCATGCTCACGCCCAATGCGTTGATCTCTCTGGGCGTAATCACCACAAAGCGATGTCTGTTCATCATCTCCCGCCCCGCCACTGGGTTTGGATCAATCCAGTAAACGTCACCCCGCTGAGGGGGCTGTCGGCGCACCATCAACCCAGCTCCCGGCCGACAGAATCACCTTCAAGAGTCTCGCTAGTCTGGGCGTTAAGTTTCTGCAATTCTTCTGCGCCTTCGAGTAGCTCTGACAAACTATAACGCTTACGCGTAGCGGCTACGGCTGGACGAGCAATCAGTTCGCCATCGACCACATTCAGCTCTAGCTGTGCGCCAACCTCCAGATGCAACAACTTTAAAAGCGTGGGCGGAATCGTAATGACGGCAGCGCCGCCTTGGCGGCGTATCTTGGAAGTTACGGACATTATGTCGCTCCGATTTGATGCATAGGAATCATCGATTCCTGGATTAGTGCAACAAAAGTAGCATGCAGATACAGACAAAGCGATCTCCTCACGACAAGCGTAAAACGCCGAATTGGTCTTCAGACTAGCCATCGATCCCGGAACGGTTTTGAGAAAAATGTGAGCAGTTGCGACATTGATAAGTTGGCAGATCGACTCCAAATCAGTTCTATAGACTGCCTATCAGAGAACCAATCATGACCACCCCACTCCTCATCCCCTGCCCCTCCTGCAACGGCGTCAACCGCATTCCAGCCGAGCGTCTCGCCGATCAACCCAAGTGCGGACGCTGCAAATCTGCGGTACTGCTGAGCAAACCCTTTGAACTCAAACAAGGCGATTACGCCAGTCAGATCAAGGGCGATCTGCCGTTACTGGTGGATGTGTGGGCGGACTGGTGCGGGCCGTGCAAGTCGTTCGCGCCGGTGTTTGAGCAGGCGGCGGCGCAGTTGGCGGGCAAGTGTCGGCTGGCCAAGCTCGACAGCGAAGCGAATCAGCAGTTGTCGGCGCAGTTGGGGATTCGCTCGATTCCGAGTCTGATTCTGTTTAAAAACGGCAGGGAAGTGGCGCGGCAAAGCGGTGCATTTCCATTGCCGCAGTTGATGGCGTGGTTGCGTAGCCAAGGCATCTGACCCAACACAGACCACCCTGTGGGAGCGAGCCTGCTCGCGAAGGCGGTCGATCATTCAGCGCCGATGGTGAATGTGCCGGCCTCTTCGCGAGCAGGCTCGCTCCCACAGGATTTGCGTGTGAGTCGGGGTATCAGTGGTCTTCCAGCAGGTTGTGCAGTTCCACAAACTGCTGCGTCAGCTTGTGCCGTGGATCGAGATGGATCAGCGGCATGCTGGCCTGGTGCGACTCGCGCATGCGCACCGAACTGCTCAGGTACACCGGCAACACCGGCAAGCCTTCGGCGATCAACTCATCGAGCATCTGCTGCGGCAGGCTGGCCCGGGCCTGAAACTGATTGACCACGATGCCTTCCACTTCCAGGCCTTCGTTATGGTCGTCCTTCAACTCTTCGATCTCGGCAATCAGCCCGTACAGGGCCTGACGCGAGAAGCTGTCGCAGTCGAAGGGAATCAGCACGCGATCCGCCGCAATCAGCGCCGACACCGCGTAGAAGTTCAGTGCCGGCGGGGTATCCAGATAAATCCGGTCGTAGTCCTCGGACAATTCGTCCAACAACTTGCGCAGCTTGTTGATCTTGTGTTTAGCCTCGAGCTTGGGCTGCAGGTCGGCCAGTTCGGCAGTGGCGGTAATGATGTGCAGGTTGTCGAACGGGGTTTCGTAGATGTCCGCCTGATTCTTTTTCGAGAACGGCCCGGACGACAGGGTCTGTTTGAAGAAATCGGCGATGCCCATAGGAATGTCGTCGCCGGTGAGCCCGGTCAGGTACTGGGTGGAATTGGCCTGGGCATCGAGGTCGACCAACAACGTGCGATAACCCTCGCTGGCGCTGACCGCCGCCAGATTGCAGGCGATGCTGGACTTGCCCACGCCACCTTTCTGATTGAACACCACGCGCCGCATGACCAAACCTCCGTGTATCAAAGAATGACCGAGTGTAGTTGGCGGTGGCCGCGCTTCGCTACCTTCACGGACATGGACTACGTCGTCAGGTGTAAAAATCGACGCCCAGACATGGAAAAAACCGCCAGCCATCCCAGAGACACCTGACAGACACGCCGCGTCAAATCTGGATAATGGCCAAGTGATAGCCATGCAGCGAACCGCTCGGTACATTTTGTTGGGCAAAATGTAACCAACATTTGCTACACACCCGTCGCACCGGGATAATGCGCGCCACCCGGCGCCCTGCGCCAAGCCAAGCCTGCTGCGGCGCTGGCGACTCAACGCGTCAACGAAAGCCCGCAGGGGCGGGATGAATGTCCGTGATCAACTTCAACATCGCCCAATGGCGCGCGTGGGCCCCGGGGCTCGACAGCGTGGACGCCTGGCAGGCCTGGAGCCGACAACCGGTCGTGCTGCAGAGCAGTGATGCCGCGCCCGATGTGTCGTTTCTGCCGGCCATGCAACGCCGTCGCCTCAGCCGCCTGGCGCGGATGGCCTTCAGCGTTGGCTGGCCACTGGCCGACGGACGGGAAAGTCTGCCGCTGGTGTTCGTCTCGCGGCACGGGGAAACCCCGCGCACGTTTGAAATCCTCCGCGACCTGGCCACCGAACAGCCCTTGTCGCCGACCCAGTTCAGCCTCTCGGTGCACAACGCGATCATCGGCCTGTGGTCGATCATGCGCGGTGAAACCAGCGAAATGACCGCCCTCGCTGCGGCTGGCGATGGCCTTGAACATGGCATGCTCGAAGCAGCCGCACTGCTCGAAGAAGGCGCCCCAGCGGTGTTGCTGGTGATCACCGAAGAACAACCGCCCGAGGCCTATTCGCAGTGGGTCGACGACGTGCCGTTCCCTTACGCGCTGGGTTTATTGCTCACGCCCGGTACCGACTGGCGGCTGACCCTGAACAGCAGCACCGAAACCCGGTCCAAGGCGCACTGGCCGCACGCGCTCAACCTGCTGCGAACCCTGCTCGGCCAACAACCTGATTGCCAACATGCGTGGAAAAATCGTGTATGGACCTGGCATCGCAACCCGTGACCGCCAAACACCGCGACGCCTACTACTGGCGCCTGCTGGCCACAGCTGCGAGCTTCGCCTTGTTCGGGCTCGGCGGGCTGTGTCTGCGCCTGCTGGTATTTCCGCTGCTCGGCTGCCTGCCCGGTGATGCACTTGAACATCGCCTGCGCGCGCGGCGTACGGTCAGCCGACTGTTCTGGTTTTTCGTGCGCTTCATGGCCCGCACCGGCGTGCTCACCTACGACATCGAGGGCGCCGAACGCCTCGGCCGGCCGGGGCAGATGATCATCGCCAATCACCCGTCGCTGATCGATGTGGTGTTTCTCATCGGTCTGGTGCGCCACGCCAATTGCGTGGTGAAGAAAACCCTCTGGGAAAACCCGTTTACCCGTGGCCCGCTGCGCCGCACCGAATACATCAGCAACGACGGCAGCATGGACATGCTCGACGCCGCCGCGCAGTCGTTGCAGGACGGCCAGACCCTGATCATCTTCCCCGAGGGCACGCGCACCCAGCCGGGGCAGGCGCCGGCCTTTCATCGGGGGGCGGCGGCGATTGCCCTGCGCGGTGCGAAAATCGTTACGCCGGTGATCATCAAGGTCAGCCCGACCACCCTGACCAAAGCCGAGCCGTGGTATCGCATCCCCCATCGCCGCGTGCACTTCAGTTTTCGCGTGGGGGCCGATATAGACCCACAGACCTTCGCCGCGCAAGGCCCCGCACCGCAGGCCTCGCGCAAGCTCAACGATTATTTGCATGACTATTTCATTAAGGAGCTCGCCGCAGATGAGCGAACTGAACAGCCCTAGCCTGGTGCGTGACATCAAACTGCTGATCATCGACGCCTTGGGTCTCGAAGACATCAGCCCCGAGGACATCGGCGACGAGCAGACATTGTTCGGCGAAGGCCTCGGCCTGGACTCTGTGGACGCGCTGGAACTGGGTCTGGCGATCCAGAAAAAATACGGCATCAAGATCGACGCCGATGCCAAAGACACCCGCAACCATTTCACCAACGTGGCCAGCCTTGCGGCATTCGTCACGGCAAAACAGGCAGCTTGAGAACGGACCATGCAAACTCGTGACGATATCTTCAACACCCTGCGCGATGCCCTGGTCGAGCTGTTCGAACTGGATCCGGCTCGTGTAAGCATGGACGCCAATCTGTATCAGGATCTGGAAATCGACAGCATCGATGCGGTCGACCTGATCGATCACATCAAACGCCAGACCGGCAAGAAAATCGCCGCCGAAGAGTTCAAATCGGTGCGCACCGTCGGTGACGTGGTCGAGGCGGTGTTCCGTCTGGTTCAACCGGCCGCATGAGCCGACTGATCGGCCTGGGCCTGCTGCTGGCCGGTCTGCTGTACCCCTTTGCGGTGTATTTCGGCATGGAGCATTTCGCCCCGTGGCAATTTGCACTGCTGCTGGGCAGCCTGTGGCTGGCGCGCGCTCTGACCGGCGAACGCAAGCCCGGCAGCCTGTGGATGGCCTGCGTGGCGATGGTGTTCTGCCTGTTGCTGGCGGTGTTCGACAGCCCGCAGCTGCTGCGCTGGTACCCGGTGCTGATCAGCGCGTTCATGCTGGTGCTGTTCGGCGCCAGCCTGAAATACGGCCCGCCGATGGTCGAGCGTCTGGCGCGCTTGCGTGAGCCGGAACTGCCGCAGGTTGCCATTCGCTACACGCGCAAGGTCACGCTGGCCTGGAGCGTGTTTTTCTTCTGCAACGGTTTGTGCGCCGCCCTCCTCACCCTGTGGGCGCCGCTGGATTGGTGGATGTTGTACACCGGCCTGATCTCCTATGGATTGATCGGCCTGATGTTTGCCATTGAATGGCTGATACGACAACGGGTAAGAGGCCGTACATGAATTGGATAAAACTTGAGCAGCTGTTGCTCAAGGCACTGCCGGCACGGGCGATCTGCCAGGCGCCGGCACTCGATCACACGCAACTGCGAGCGCAGGCCTTGAGCGTCGCCGCGGGTCTGCAAAGCCGAGGCGTGAAAAGCCTGGCCGTGCATCTGGAAGATGCCGCCGACCTCGCCATCGCCCTGCTCGGTGCCTGGCGTGCCGGCGTCAGCGTGTTGCTGCCGGCGGATCTGCAAGCGCAGACGCGTCAGCGCTGGTCGCAGCAAGTCGATCTATGGCTGACCGATCAACCCGGCGACGCCCGGTTGAACGACTTCACTCAGCCCGGCCTGCCCGGCGCAGAGCTGGATCTCGATCAATCCCGACTGAGCCTGTGCACCTCCGGCTCCAGCGGCGAGCCCAAGCGCATCGACAAGACCCTGCGCCAATTGGCCAAGGAGGTCGAAGCGCTGGAACAGTTATGGGGCGCAGACCTCGGTGAAGCCTGCATCATCGGCAGTGTCGCCACGCAACACATCTATGGCCTGCTGTTTCGCGTGTTGTGGCCATTGTGCGCCGGGCGTCCGTTCGTGCGCCGGCAACTGGCCTTTTCCGAAGACTTGCAGCGCGCCAGCCGCGAATACCCGGCCTTTGCCTGGGTTGCGAGCCCGGCGCTGCTAAAGCGCATGGGCGACAACCTCGACTGGCCGGCCCTGAGCGCGGTGCGCCGGGTGTTTTCCTCCGGTGGTGCGTTGCCGCCGGAAGCGGCGCAAAGCCTGCAACAGCGCTTGCAGCAATGGCCGACGGAAATCCTCGGCAGCTCGGAAACCGGCGGCATCGCCTGGCGCCAGGGCGAATCGTTATGGCAGCCGTTTGCCGGCGTCGAGCTGAGCCAGGACAGCGACGGCGCCCTGCTGATCGCCTCGCCTTACCTGCCTGCTGGCCATGTCGAGCACAGCGCTGACGCCGCGCGCATTGCCGCCGATGGTCGTTTCGAACTGCTGGGGCGACTGGACCGCATCGTCAAACTGGAAGAAAAACGCATCTCGCTGCCGATGCTTGAGCAGGCCTTGGCAGCCCATGACTGGGTCGCCGAGGCGCGCCTCGGTGTGGTCCAGGAAAACCGCGCCTCGCTCGGTGCGCTGCTGGTGCTCAGCGAATCGGGCCTGTTCGCCCTGCGCGAGCACGGCCGCCGTGGCCTGGCCGAAACCCTGCGCAAACATCTGAGCCAACATTGCGAAGCCCTCGCCCTGCCCCGACGCTGGCGCCTGCTGCGGCAAATGCCGTTGAACAGCCAGGGCAAACTGGCGCAAGCCGACGTCGAAGCGCTGCTGCTGGCCGCACGGCCGAAAGCCCCCGAAGTGCTGGAGCAAAGCGAAAGCGACGGCGAGTGGAGCCTGCAACTCAGCGTGCCGCCGGATCTGGCCTACTTCAGCGGACACTTTCCCAAGGCACCGGTTTTGCCCGGGGTGGTGCAGGTGGAATGGGCGCTGAATCTGGGTCGGCAGTTGCTGAAGCTGGACGGCGCGTTTGCCGGAATGGAAGTGCTGAAATTCCAGCAACTGGTGCGCCCGGGTGATGAAATCCAGCTGCATCTGCGTTTCGATGCCGAGCGCGGCAAGTTGTATTTCGCTTATCGCAATGACACCGCCACGTGTTCCAGCGGGCGGATTTTGCTGGGGCCTGCCCATGCATAACCCCTGCGCCGTAATCCCGGTGTACAACCACGAAACCGCGATCACCACCGTGGTCGATGCCCTGCTCGCACAAGGCCTGCCATGCATTCTGGTGGACGATGCCAGCGAGCCGTCCTGCGCGCGGGTGCTCGACACCCTGGCCCAGCGCGACAGGGTTTTTCTGGTGCGCCTGACGGCCAATCAGGGCAAGGGCGGCGCGGTGATGACCGGTCTGCGTGAAGCCTCGCGTCTGGGTTACAGCCATGCCTTGCAGGTCGATGCCGACGGCCAGCACGATTTGCACGACGTCGCGCGCTTCGTCGGCGAATCCCGCGCCCATCCCGAGGCGATGATCTGCGGCTATCCGCTGTTTGACGAGAGCGTGCCGAAAGGACGTTTGTACGCGCGCTACCTGACCCACGTGATGGTGTGGATCAACACCCTGTCGTTGCAGATTCGCGATTCGATGTGCGGCTTCCGCGTTTATCCGCTGGCGCCGACTCTGGCCGTGATCGACTCGGCCAAGGTCGGCAAGCGCATGGATTTCGATTCGGACATTCTCGTGCGTCTGGCCTGGCGCAATCAGCCGATGCGCTGGCTGCAGACCAGCGTGCATTACCCGTTGGACGGTGTATCGCACTTTCGCCTGTTCCACGACAACGCGCTGATTTCCAGCATGCACACGCGGCTGTTCTTCGGCATGTTGCTGCGTTGGCCGCTGATCCTCTGGCGACGGTGGAAGCCATGAGCGAAGAAGCTGACAAGAAGCACTGGGCCGACCGCGAAGAGCGGGGCAGCTTCCTGCTGATGAAATTTACCGCGTTCGCCGCCAAAGTCCTCGGCCGCCGCCTGCTCAGTCCGTTGCTGTACGGCATCGTCCTGTATTTTTTCCTCTTCGGCCGGATCGCCCGGCGCAGTGCCTGGCAGTACCAGCAGCGGCTGGCCGAGTGGAGCCGGCGCGACGACCTGCGCCCGAGCCACTGGCGGGTGTTCGGCCAGTTCATGACCTTTGCCGATTCGCTGCTCGACAAGCTCGACGTGTGGAATGGCAAGCTGAGCATCGAGCAGATCGAAATCATCGACCCGGCGCTGCTGCGCAAGCAGTTGCGCGGCAGTCGCGGGCAACTGCTGGTCGGCGCGCATCTGGGCAATCTCGAAGTGTGCCGGGCGCTGGCGGAGATCGGCGAAAAGGTCACCATGAACGTGTTGGTGCACACAAAGCACGCCGAACAATTCAACCGCTTGCTTGGCGAGGCCGGGGCGACCAATCTGCGCCTGATCCAGGTCAGCGAACTCGACCCGGTGATCATGCTGCAACTGCACGAACGGCTCGAACGCGGCGAGTGGCTGGCGATTGCCGGTGACCGCGTGCCACTGCACGGCGGGCGCAGCGTGACGGTGGATTTTCTCGGCCATCCGGCGCCATTTCCGCAAGGCCCGTGGTTGCTGGCCGGCCTGCTCAAGTGCCCGGTCAACCTGCTGATGTGCCTCAAGCAACCCGACGGCCACTATCGCCTGACCCTCGAACCGTTCGCCGACGCGGTGGTGTGGACACGCCGCGAGCGCGAGCAGGTCATTCATCAGTGGGCCACTCGCTACGCGCAGCGCCTGAGTCACTATTGCCTCGAAGCCCCGCAGCAATGGTTCAACTTTTACCCTTTCTGGAAGACCGATGACGACGCCAACCCATGAGCCGGTAACCTTCGGCGAACGCCCTTTGCGCATCGAAGACGTGCTGGCCCTGGCCAACCGTCAGGCGCCCGTGCAGTTGCAGGCTGATGCCGACTATCGCGAGCGCATCGCCAAGGGCGCGCGGTTTCTCGATTCGCTGCTGGACAAGGAAGGTGTGATCTACGGCGTTACCACCGGTTACGGCGATTCCTGCGTGGTCGCGGTGCCGCTGCATCACGTCGAGGCGCTGCCGCGTCATCTCTACACTTTTCACGGCTGCGGCCTGGGCAAACTGCTCGACGCGCAGGCAACCCGCGCGGTGCTGGCGGCGCGTTTGCAGTCGCTGTGTCACGGCGTCTCCGGGGTGCGCGTCGAACTGCTCGAGCGTCTGCATGCGTTTCTCGAATACGACATCCTGCCGTTGATTCCCGAAGAGGGTTCGGTCGGCGCCAGCGGCGATCTGACGCCTCTTTCCTATGTCGCCGCAACCCTGTCCGGCGAGCGCGAAGTGATGTTCCGTGGCGAACGTCGTCAGGCTGCCGATGTACATCGCGAGCTCGGCTGGACGCCGCTGGTGCTGCGCCCGAAAGAGGCGCTGGCGCTGATGAACGGCACGGCGGTGATGACCGGCCTCGCCTGCCTCGCTTTCGCCCGCGCCGATTATCTGCTGCAACTGGCCACGCGCATCACCGCGCTCAACGTCGTCGCGCTGCAAGGCAATCCGGAGCACTTCGACGAACGCCTGTTCGCCGCCAAGCCGCATCCGGGGCAGATGCAGGTCGCCGCGTGGTTGCGCAAGGATCTGGCGATCGACGCGCCAACCGCGCCATTGCATCGTCTGCAGGATCGTTACTCGCTGCGTTGCGCGCCACATGTACTCGGCGTGTTGGCCGACAGCCTGAACTGGCTGCGCGGCTTCATCGAAACCGAGCTGAACAGCGCCAACGACAACCCGATCATCGACGCCGAAGCCGAGCGCGTTCTGCATGGCGGGCACTTCTACGGCGGGCACATTGCCTTTGCCATGGACAGCCTGAAAAACCTCGTGGCCAACGTCGCCGATCTGCTCGATCGGCAATTGGCGTTGCTGGTCGACGAGCGCTACAACCACGGCTTGCCGAGCAACCTCTCCGGCGCCCCCGCCGATCGGGCGATGATCAATCACGGCTTCAAAGCGGTGCAGATCGGCACCAGCGCCTGGACCGCCGAAGCGCTGAAAAACACCATGCCGGCCAGCGTGTTCTCGCGCTCCACCGAGTGCCACAACCAGGACAAGGTGAGCATGGGCACCATCGCCGCCCGTGATGCGATTCGCGTGCTGGAGCTGACCGAACAGGTCGCCGCCGCCACGCTTCTCGCCGCCAACCAGGGCGTGTGGCTGCGCGCTCAAGCCGCCGATGCGCGTCCGCTGCCGCCGGCACTGGCGGCGATGCACGAAGAGCTGGGCAAAGACTTCCCGCCGGTCATCGAAGACCGCGCGCTGGAAGGCGAACTGCGCCTGTGCCTGCAACGCATCGCCGCGCAACACTGGAGGCTGCATGCGTAGTGCCGGAGTGCTTCACGCCGATACCGAGATTCTGGTGCCGTTTTTCGACGTCGACACCATGCACGTGGTCTGGCACGGCCATTACGTCAAATACCTCGAAGTCGCGCGCTGCGCGCTGCTGGACAAGATTGGCCACAACTACACGCACATGGTCGAGTCGGGTTACGCCTGGCCGATCATCGACCTGCAACTGCGCTACGTGCGCAGCGCGGTGTTCGGCCAGCGGCTGAACGTGCGCGCCAGCCTGATCGAGTGGGAAAACCGTCTGAAGATCAACTATCTGATCAGCGACCTGCAGACCGGCGAACGCCTGACCCGCGCAAGCTCCGTGCAGGTCGCTGTCGAAGTCAGCAGCCGCGAGATGCAACTGGCTTCACCCAAAGTCTTCACCGATGCCGTGGAAAGGATGCTGCGATGAATGTGTTTTTCAGAAGCCTCGGCGCACTGACGCTGCTGGCCGTGTCGTCATGGGCCAATGCCTTCGACCTGCAACAACTCAGTGAACAACTGGCGAAACCGGATGTTATCCACGGCCAGTTCATTCAGGAAAAACACCTGCGCGCCCTGCCGCAGCCGCTGATCAGCAAGGGCAGCTTCGTCCTCGCGAAAAATCATGGCTTGCTGTGGCTGTTGAAAACTCCGCTGCAACAGGATTACCGCATCACCGCCAATGGCATCGCCCGCCGTGACAGCAACGGCTGGCAACTGCTGCCGAACAAGAGCGCCGGCGCCGAGCAGAACCGTTTGTTCCTCGCCGTGCTGCAAGGTGACAGCAGCGGTTTGCAGCGGGATTTCGAACTGGCCCTGAGCGGCACGGCGCAGCAGTGGCAACTGACCCTGACGCCGCGTTCGATGCTGCTCAAGCAAGTGTTCAAGCAGATCAATATCGATGGCGGCGCCCTTGTGCAAACCATCGAGCTGCTGGAAACCCAGGGCGACAGCACCCTGCTGCGCATGCAGGACAGCACGGCCGAGCAACCCCTGAGCGAAGCGGAGCAACATGACTTTGCCGAGTGAACGCAGGCTGCCCTGGCTGTTTCTGAGCCTGCTGCTGGCCGTCGTCGCGCTGGCTGCCTGGCAGTGGCGCGACGGTGCGCCGCTGTCGGCCAATCTCATGGAGCTGGTACCCGGGACCAGTCCAGACGCGCTGGAAGTGCGCGCCGAACAGCGCATGCAAGAACCGCTCAATCGCGAAATGCTGGTGCTGGTCGGTCACGCCGATCGCCAGCAAGCACTGAACATGGCTCAGCAACTGGGCGAACAATGGCAGGCCAGCGGTCTGTTCGAAATCGTGCAGTGGAACCTGCAAGCCGACTTGCCGGCGCTGCGCAAGCAATTGCTGCAAGGGCGTTTGGCGATGCTTTCGGCGGATGACAGGCAGCTGCTCAGCGAACATCCCGAGGTTTTCATTCAGCAGCGGGTGCAGGCGCTGTTCGACCCGTTCAACGGCTTCACCCTGGTGCCGAGCCAGGACGACTGGCTCGGCCTGACCGCGCGCATCCAGAACAGCCAGCCGAAACATGGCGCAGTGCAACTGGACACTGGCAGCGGCGCACTGGTCGCCGATGCCGACGGCAAGAGCTGGGTGATGCTGCGTGCGCGCACCACCGGCAACGCCTTCGACATGAACCTGCCGCTGCAAGTGGCAGAGCTGCTCAAGCACAGCCGCGAGCGAGCGGCGCAAAGCGACGTGCAGTTGCTCGCCGCCAGTGGCCTGCTCTACGCCGCCAACGGCCAGCAACAAGCCACCCGCGAAATGACCTGGGTCGGCGGTGGCGCGACGGTCGGCATTCTGCTGTTGCTGCTGTTGGCGTTTCGCCGTTGGGGCGTGTTGCTGGCGTTCGTCCCGGTGCTGGTCGGCATGCTGTTCGGCGCGGTGGCCTGCGTGGCGCTGTTCGGTCACATGCATGTGATGACGCTGGTGCTCGGCTCGAGTCTGATCGGCGTTGCCGTCGATTACCCACTGCACTATCTGTCCAAGAGCTGGAGTCTCAAGCCCTGGCGCAGCTGGCCGGCCCTGCGCCTGACCTTGCCAGGCTTGACCCTGAGCCTGATCACCAGCGTCATCGGCTATCTGGCGCTGGCGTGGACGCCGTTCCCGGCATTGACGCAGATCGCCGTGTTCTCCGCTGCCGGCTTGCTCGGTGCCTATCTGTCGGCGGTCTGCCTGCTGCCGGCGCTGCTGAAAAATGTCCAACTGCGCCCGGCGCAATGGCCGCTGCGCCTGGCCGAACGCCTGATACATCTGCGTGAGGCGCTGCTCGGTTGCATTCGCACGCCCGCGCTGCTGGCCCTGCTGATCGCCTTCTGCGTCGGCGGTCTGATGCAGTTGCAGAGCAAAAACGATATCCGCCAATGGGTCGGCGCGCCGCAGCATCTGACCGACGAAGCGCAGACCATCGCGCGCATCACCGGCTATCAACCGACCAGCCAATTCTTCCTCGTCCGCGCGGCCAATCAGGAGCAATTGCTTGAGCGCCAGGCAGCGCTGAGCGAACGCCTGCAGCAACTGGTCAACCTCGACAAACTGCAAGGCTATCTGGCCCTCGATCAACTGGTCAGCGCGCCGAGCCAGCAACAGCAAGTGCGCGAATCACTGAACAAGCTGCCGTCATTCTGGCAACCGCTGCTCGATCTCGGCGTGCCAGTGACGGCGTTGCAAAATGAATTGCAGCAGTTGCAGACCCTGCCCGCCGAAGACATCGACGCCGCGCTGGCCGGCCCGCTCGGCGAGCCGTATCGCACACTGTGGCTTGGACCGACTGAAGACGGCGTCGCAGCGATGACCAGTTTGCAGGGCTTGAACAATCCGTCGTTGTTGCGCGTGCAAGCACTCGATTTGCCGGGGGTGGTGCTGGTCGATCGCCTCGGTGACCTGAACAAGATGTTCGCCGCCACGCAGATCAGCGCCGCCGAACTGAAACTGGCCTCCTGCGTGTTGATCGTGCTGGTGCTGATGCTGCCGTTCGGCCTGACTGGCGCACTGCGCATCGTCGCCCTGCCACTGCTGGCGGCGCTGTGCAGTCTGGCCAGCCTTGGCTGGCTCGGTCAGCCACTGACCCTGTTCAGCCTGTTCGGCCTGTTGCTGGTGACGGCGATCAGCGTCGATTACGCAATCCTCATGCGCGAACAGGTGGGCGGCGCGGCGGTGAGCCTGCTCGGCACCTTGCTCGCCGCCGTCACCACGTGGCTATCGTTCGGCCTGCTGGCGGTTTCCAGTACGCCGGCGGTGAGTAATTTCGGCCTGTCGGTAAGCCTCGGTCTGGCGTTCAGCTTCATGCTCGCACCGTGGGCCGGGCGCCATGAACCGGTTGCGGAGCCAGCGACATGATGGTCTTCGGCTTCTGGTTGCTAACTATGGCGCTGTTTGCCCTGGCGACCCGGGTCGGCCGTCACTTCGGCCTGATTCCGATCGTCAGTCAGTTGCTGCTGGCGAGCTTCGGTTTGCCGTTGCTGATGTACTTCTGGATCGAACCGGGCTGGCAGCTCAGCGGCGCACAACTGATAGCTCCGGACTGGCTGAAAAACCTCTACAGCCTGAGTTTCGCCTTGCTGCTCGGGCACATTCTCAGCGATGTCATCGATCTGCGTCTGGATCGCCAGAGCGTAAAAATCGCTGTGCCGAGTTTCGCTGTGCCGTTCGCTTGCGGGTTGGCGGTCGCGTATTGGTTGCTGCCGTCGCAGCCGTGGCTCAACGCATTGGCCATCGGACTGGTCTTCGCCATTACCGCGATCCCGGTGTTGTACCTGTATCTGCGTCACATCGATTACCCGCCCGCTGCCACCCGGCGTCTGGTGCAAACCGCGATCCTTATCGACCTGACCTGCTGGACGCTGTTCGGCCTCGCCCAGGGCAGCCTGCACTTGAGCAGCCTGTTGCTGCCTGTGGCCATGGCCGGCGTGCCGCTGCTTTTGCACCTGCTGCGCGTGCGTCGCCCGCTGACCTACAGCCTCGGCTTCTTCGCGTTGCTGGTGATGGCCGAGCATTACAAACTCAACGCGCTGATTTTCGGCATCGGCTATCTGCTGTGCATGGCGCTGCTGAAAGTGCCGTTGGTGCTGCCGTTGCCGGCACGCTGGATGAGCCGCTTGCAGACGTGGATCGCGATCCCGCTGATCCTCACCTTCGGCATCGTCCAGATCGACGTGCACAGCGCCCTCGCCAGCCTTGGCGCCGGGCAGTGGGCGGCGCTGCTGCTGTTGCCGATTGCCAGTAAACTGCTGGGCAACTGGCTCGGCCTCGGTTGGGCGGGCGCCTCGTTCGCTGGCGCCAGCCGCTGGCGCGAAAGCGTGCTGCTGAACATTCGCGGCCTGAGCGAAATCGTCTTTCTCAATCTGCTATTGCAACAACAGCTCATCACCCCGGCGCTGTATTTCGCGTTGATGCTGATGGGCCTGATCGCGACGCTGCTGCCGGCCCTGATCGGCCTGCATCGCGCGCCCTTGAATCTGAACAGTCCTCTGCCCCGGAGCTCACGTGCCAATCGTTGAAATGGAATCCCGTCAGGTCGTGATCATCGGTGCCGGTCCGTCCGGCGCTATCGCCGCCGCCCTGCTCAAACGCAAGGGCCACGATGTGCTGGTGCTCGAGCGCCAGCACTTCCCGCGCTTCTCCATCGGCGAAAGCCTGCTCAGCCATTGCCTGGATTTCGTCGAAGAAGCCGGCATGCTCGACGCCGTCAACGCCGCCGGTTTCCAGCGCAAGACCGGCGCAGCGTTTGCCTGGGGCGAGCGCTACAGCGCTTTCGATTTTGGCGACACTTTCACCGCCGGCAAGCCGACCACGTTCCAGGTGCAGCGCGCCGATTTCGACAAGTTGCTGGCCGATCAAGCGGCACTGCAAGGCGCGGAGATCCGTTATGGCGATGCGATTTTCAGCGTCGATTTCGATCAGGCGAAACCACTCCTTGATGTGCGCCGCGAAGATGGCAGCGAGTACCGCGTCGAAGCCGATTTCGTCCTGGACGCCAGCGGCTACGGCCGCGTGTTGTCGCGCTTGCTCGACCTCGAAGCACCTTCGAATTTCCCGGTGCGCCAGGCGGTGTTCACCCACGTTGAAGATCACATCGACAATCCGGCGTTCGACCGCGAAAAGATCCTTGTCACCACCCATCCCGAGCATCGCGATGTATGGTTCTGGACCATCCCGTTCAGCAACGGCCGGTGCTCGGTGGGCGTGGTCGCAGCTGAGGAACATTTCCGGGGCCGCGACAGCGACCTGGATGCCTGCCTGCGCAGTTTTATCGCCGAGACGCCAAGCCTCGCCGGGGTTCTGAACAACGCGGTCTGGGACACCCCGGCGCGCACCCTCGGCGGCTACGCAGCCAATGTGAAAACCCTGCATGGCCCGGGCTTCGCGCTGTTGGGCAACGCCGCAGAATTCCTCGATCCGGTGTTCTCCTCCGGCGTGACCATCGCCATGCGTTCGGCGAGCATGGCCGCTGGCGTGCTGCACCGTCAGTTGCAGGGTGAAACGGTGGACTGGCAAAGCGAATTCGCCGAGCCGTTGAAACGCGGCGTCGACACGTTCCGCTGCTACGTCGAAGGCTGGTACGCCGGCACCTTCCAGGACGTGATTTTCTACGAGGACAGCCAGGCGGAAATTCGCCGGATGATCTGCTCGATCCTCGCCGGTTACGCCTGGGACGAGCGCAACCCGTTCGTCAGTGAAGCGCGGCGCCGGCTGAAGATGATTTCCCAACTCTGCGCGCAGGACACCCCATGAATTACCTGAGCGACAGTTACGTCGAGGAAACCCGCTTCGGTCTCTGGTTCCTGCGCAGCCACACCTGGCAGCACCATGTGCTGCGCGTGGCGATCAACGATCTGCGTGGATTATTCAGTGAAGCGCTGCCGGAACACCCGGTGCTGCTGGACGCCGGTTGCGGTCAGGGCAAGTCCTTCGGCCTCCTGCGCCAGACCTTTGCCCCGCAGCGCCTGATCGGCGTCGACGCCGACCCGCACAGCCTGCAACTCAGCGCCGAAGAGGCAGCGCGCCTGGGCATGCCAGTCGAGTTGATCGGCAGCGATTGCGCCACGCTCAACGTCGCCGATGCCAGCGTCGATCTGCTGTTCTGCCACCAGACCTTCCATCATCTGGTCGAGCAGGAAAAGGCCTTGGCCGAGTTCCATCGCGTGCTCAAGCCGGGCGGCTATCTGCTGTTCGCCGAATCCACCGAGGCTTACATTGATACCTGGGTGATTCGCTGGCTGTTCCGCCATCCGATGCATGTGCAGAAGAGCGCCGCCGGCTATCTGCAGATGATCCGCGAGCAGGGTTTCGAGTTTGCCGAGCGCAATGTCTCCTATCCGTATCTGTGGTGGAGCCGGTCGAAGGATTTTGGATTGCTGGAGCGGCTGGGGTTGAGCAAACCCAAGCCATTCGGTGAGCGTGAAGAAACGCTGGTGAATGTCGTCGCGCGCAAGCCATTGCAGGAATCTGTCTGATGTACGGCTATCGATCTGAACACCTGAAACCCTGTGGGAGCGAGCCTGCTCGCGAAAGCGGTGTATCAGTCAGCAAAGGTGGCGAATGTCAGATTGCATTCGCGAGCAGGCTCGCTCCCACAGGGATTGCTGCGTGGCTGGTGATCGTTTTGTCAGCCTTGCTGCTCAGCGCCTGCGCCAGCCAGCCACCGCTGCCGGCGGCCAACCCGACATTGCCCCTGCCGCTGCAACTGCACATCGAGCGCGAGCAGGCCGGGCAACGTCAGGACTGGCTGCTGGTGATCCAGCGCGAAGGCGCCGGCACGCGCTGGTCGATGATGGATCCGCTGGGCATTCCCCAGGCCCGCCAGCAACTGATCGACGGGCATTGGCAGGCCGACGGTCTGCTGCCGCCGAACCCGGAAGCGCGGGAGTTGTTCGCGGCATTGCTGTTCGCTTTGACGCCTTCCGCCGAGTTGCTGCGCAATTATCCCGACGCCCGGCAACAGGCCGATCAGCGTTCACTGCCGGCGCGCTGGAACATCCGCTATTCACAACCGCTGAGCTTCCAATTGGACCTGCCTCAAGGCCCGCACTATCGCGTTTCCCAGTTAGGTGAATCGACGCCATGACCGCTTACCTGAATGCCCTCGGCGTGATCTGCGCTTTGGGCCGCGACAAGTCTGAAGTCGCGCGCAATCTGTTTGCCGGCGACTGTTCGGGCATGCGCCGCGAGTCCGGCTGGGTCGCCGAGCGTGAGCTGCCTGTGGCCGGCGTACACGGTGAATTGGCGGCGATCCCTGCGGACCTGGTCGAGCACAGCAGCCGCAACAATCGGCTGTTGCTGGAAGCCGCGCTGCAGATTCGTGACGACATCGATCGCGCGATCCAGACCTATGGCCGTGAGCGCATCGGCGTGGTGCTCGGCACCAGCACCTCGGGTATCGACGAGGCCAGCCGGGGTCTGGCGCATTACATCCGCGAACAGCAATTTCCCCCCGAGTACGACTATCGCCAGCAGGAACTCGGCGCCCCGGCGAATTTCCTCGCCGAATGGCTGCAACTGAGCGGCCCGGCCTACGTGATTTCCACTGCCTGCACTTCCAGCGCCCGCGCGCTGATGAGCGCTCAGCGCCTGCTCGATCTGGGCCTGTGCGACGCGGTGCTGTGCGGCGGCGTCGACAGTCTGTGCAAGCTCACGCTGAACGGTTTCTCTTCGCTGGAGGCCGTTTCAGATGAGCGCTGCAATCCTTTTTCCGCCAACCGCAACGGCATCAATATCGGCGAGGCAGCGGTACTGTTCGTGATGAGCAAACAGCGCGGCGAAGGTCCGGGCATCGCCCTGCTGGGGACGGGCGCGAGCTCCGATGCGCACCATATTTCCGCGCCGGAGCCGAGCGGCCGCGGCGCCCTGCAAGCGATGCAGAAAGCGCTTGGCCGCGCTGGTCTGCAAGCCGGGCAAATCAACTACCTGAACCTGCACGGCACCGCGACCCAGCACAACGACGCGATGGAAAGTCTGGCGGTCGCGGCGCTGTTTCCCGAAGGCGTCGCCTGCTCGTCAACCAAGCCGCTGACCGGTCACACCCTCGGCGCCGCCGGCGCGCTGGAAGCGGCGTTCTGCTGGTTGAGCCTGAGTGCCGAAAACCCTGCACAGGCGTTGCCGCCGCACATCTGGGATGGCCAGGCCGATCCCGCGCTGCCGCCGCTCAACTGGGTGACCGCGAGCGAACGCCTGACGTCCATTGCACCGCGCTACCTGATGAGCAACTCGTTTGCCTTCGGCGGCAACAACGTCAGCCTGATTATCGGAGACGCACCATGAGCCACTGGCCGCTCGCCGAACTGCTGCCGCATGCCGGCGACATGATCCTGATCGACGCCATCGAGCGCTTCGACGATGAGCAGATTTTCACTCGCCTCACGGTCAAGCCCGACGGCCTGTTCAACCTGCCCGACGGCAGCCTGCCGGCGTGGGTCGGCGTCGAGCTGATGGCACAGAGCGTCGCCGCTTTCGCCGGTTGCCACGCCCGGCAAAAAGGCAATCCGCCGGAGCTGGGCTTTCTGCTCGGCACGCGCAAATTCGAGTGCAACGTCGAAGCCTTTGCGCCCGGCAGCGAGCTGACCATCCATGGCCTGCGCTCACTGGAAGACGACAACGGCATGGGCGTATTCGAATGTCACATCCACGGCGACGGCATTCATGCCAGCGCCCGCCTGAACGTGTTCCGTCCGCCGCAAGCCAACCAATATCTGCAACAGACAAAGGAGTCGCACGATGACTGAATCCGTACTGGTCACCGGCTCCAGCCGTGGCATCGGCCGCGCCATTGCCTTGCGTCTGGCGCAGGCCGGGCATGACATCGTCCTGCATTGCCGCAGCGGCATGACTGAAGCCCAAGCGGTGCAGGCCGAAATCGAAGCACTGGGTCGCCGCGCGCGCATCCTGCAATTCGACGTCGCCGACCGTGAAACCTGTAAAAGCATTCTCGAGGCCGACGTCGAAAACCATGGCGCCTATTACGGCGTGGTGCTTAACGCCGGGCTGACCCGCGACGGCGCGTTTCCGGCGCTGAGCGATGACGATTGGGACGTGGTCCTGCGCACCAACCTCGACGGTTTCTACAACGTTCTGCACCCGGTGATGATGCCGATGATCCGTCGTCGCGCCGCCGGACGCATCGTCTGCATCACCTCGGTGTCGGGCCTGATCGGCAACCGTGGGCAAGTCAATTACAGCGCCTCGAAAGCCGGTGTGATCGGTGCGGCAAAGGCGTTGGCGATCGAGCTGGGCAAGCGCAAAATTACGGTTAACTGCGTCGCCCCTGGCCTGATCGACACGGCCATGCTCGACGAAAACGTGCCGGTGGAGGAACTGATGAAAATGATCCCCGCGCAGCGCATGGGCACCCCGGAAGAAGTGGCCGCTGCGGTGAATTTCCTGATGTCGGCGGAAGCCTCGTACATCACCCGCCAGGTGCTGGCCGTCAACGGAGGCCTGTGCTGATGAAGCGCGTCGTCGTCACCGGCATGGCCGGCATCACCTCACTGGGCAGCGACTGGCAAACCATTGCCGGCAATTTCGCGGCCAATCGCAGTGGCATTCGCCGCATGGACGAGTGGGATCGCTTCACTGAGCTGAACACGCGTCTGGCCGGGCCTATCGATGATTTTCTCGTACCGTCGCACTGGACCCGCAAGCAGTTGCGCAGCATGGGCCGGGTTTCGCGACTGGCGGTCGGCGCAGCAGAAAAGGCTCTGGCCGATGCTGGCCTGCTCGGTGACGAATCGATCAAGGACGGGCGCATGGGCGTCGCTTGTGGGTCATCTACCGGTAGCACTGACGAAATCAAAGCGTTCGGCAACATGCTGCTCAATTCGGTGGCCGAGGGCCTGAACGCCAACTCCTATGTGCGGATGATGCCGCACACCACCGCCGCCAATATCAGCATCTTCTTCGGCCTCACCGGCCGCCTGATCCCCACCTCCAGCGCCTGCACCAGCGGCAGCCAGGGCATCGGCTACGCCTACGAAGCAATCAAGTTCGGCCGCCTGCCGTTGATGCTCGCCGGCGGCGCCGAAGAGCTGTGCCCGACCGAAGCCATGGTGTTCGACGCGCTCTACGCCACCAGCCTGAAAAACGATGCACCACAGACCAGCCCACGCCCGTACGACAAGGGCCGCGACGGTCTGGTGATCGGTGAAGGTGGCGGCATGCTGGTGCTTGAGGAGCTGGAACACGCCCTCGCCCGTGGCGCGCACATTCACGCGGAAATCGTCGGTTTCGGCAGCAACGCCGACGGCCAGCACACCACCCGCCCGGAACAGGTCACGATGCGCCGCGCCATGGAACTGGCCCTGGAAGATGCCGGCGTCAGCCCGGACGCCATCGGCTATGTGAACGGCCACGGCACCGCGACCGAACAGGGCGACATCGCCGAAACGCTGGCCACCAGCAGCCTGTTCGGCGAACACATGCCGATCAGCTCGCAGAAGAGTTTCCTCGGCCACACCCTCGGTGCCTGCGGTGCGCTGGAGTCATGGTTCAGCATCGAGATGCTCAACAGCGATCAGTACGTGCACACCTTCAACCTCGACGAGGTCGACCCGCACTGCGGCAAGCTCGATTACCTGCGCGGCGAATTCCGCCAGATGCACCACGACTACGTGATGAACAACAATTTCGCTTTCGGCGGCGTCAACACCTCGTTGATCTTCCGCCGCTGGCCGTAACCGAATCAATCCAGGTCAAGGAGACCTTCATGCACTTCCACAAACTCGCCGCCGTCACCCTGCTGCTTTGCGCCCTGCCAGCAGTCAGCCAGGCCCGCGACACGGCGGTCTACCTGCCATTCGACAAAGCCGTCGCCGAGGCCACCCGCTCCGGCAAGATCGATGGCAGCGTGAAATTCTATCTGGCCGGCAACACCCCGGCCGGCAAAGTCACCGTGGTCAGCCCCGACGCCGTGACCAACAAGAAAACCAACGCCTTCAACAAATCCGACGAAGTCGCCTGCGAATGGGTCGCACAATCGGCAATCATCAGCCTGCACCAGGCCGCGAAAAACGCCGGCGCCAACGCCGTGACCAACATCGTCAGTTTCTACAAGCGCAACGAGCGCAAGGACGCGCAAACCTACGAATGCCACGCCGGCGCGATCATGGCAGGCGTTGCGCTGAAGGGTGATCTGGCGAAGGTTCAGTAACCGCCAGAAACGACAAAGGGCGCCATTCGGCGCCCTTTCACAGACAGGTTGGCTTGTCATCGCCGATTACCTGCCTGGCTCTGCGATGGCTGGTTGCCCAGGATCCTCAGAGTCTCACAAACCCCTTTCGGGAACGCAGGCAGTATTGCTTGAAATGCATTGGCAGACAACGGCTGGCGTTTCGCCTCTCGGCGCCATATTCAGTGCCATCACAGTCCCACCAACAGACTATTGCTGCGGTGTTTACGCAGAACGACAACGGGCCTGACTTTCACCATCTCAGGCACTTCATAGCCTCTGAAATCGCAAATCAGCACGCTGCCCTCCTTGGGCTGGTATCGAAGAGGCATCCGTGGCACTCACTGAAAAAGAGGCGATTTTGCGCAAAAATCGAGCGTTCCCCTAAGGCAGATCCGTAACGGGAAATGTAGCTCTCTGCAATCCCCTTGCTCCCTTCCACCATCTACACTCGCTTAAGCAGGTCCCGGCTCAGTACCTGCCCTCGCAGTTCTCTTTCACCGTCAAAGGAGATGACCATGCAAGTGAAAGCCCTGATGGCCGCTGCGCTTATCGCCCTGCTGCCAAGTGCCAGCCATGCCACCAACCTCATGTACATGCCTTTCGAAACCGTGCTATCGGACGCGATTCGCGCCGGTCGGCTGGATGGCAGTGTGAAGTTCTACCTGATCGGCAACGGGCCGCAGGGCACTCAGCAGTTGCTGCGCCAAGGGGTGGTCAGTGATTTGAAAACCAACGGCTTCAACAAGAGCGATCAGGCTTCGTGCGAATGGGTGCTGCAGTCGAATCTGATCAAATTGCAGGCTGATGCCAAGCGGGTCGGAGCGAATGCGGTGGTCAATATCGTCAGTTACTACGACCAGCGTGTACGCAAGGATTTGAATACCTACGAGTGCAGGGCAGGAGTTTTTGTTACCCGGGTGGCTTTGAAGGGGGATTTGGTGCGGTTGCCCTGAAATCTGTGATGTTTGGGCCGACGCCTTCACACCGTCAGAGGCTCAACCTTTCGCGTAAGCAGTTCGACAAACGCCTTGGCCATCGGTGATTTCTGATCTTTGCGCTGCACCAGCCAAACCGCCGAAATCGCTTCAGGATCGAGCAGCGGGCGGTAGACCACGCCGTCGATGCGCATGCGTTGGTAGGACGCTGGCAGCACCGATACACCCAAGCCCGCCGCCACCAGACCGATGATGGTCATCGCCTCACCAGCCTCTTGAGCGAAGTGCGGGCTGAAGCCAGCATCACGGGCCAGACTCAGCAGTTGTGCGTAGAGCCCGCTGCCATAACTGCGCGGAAAAAACACGAACGGTTCCAGCGCCAGCGCCGAGAGAAACAGGCCTTCGTCGCTGCCTTGGGCCAACGGATGCTTGGAACTGAGCACCGCCACCAATGGCTCGCGCATCAACTCCACAACACTCAGTGAATCCGGCAATCCGAGCGGGCGCATGATGCCCACCTCGATCGACTCGTCCACCAAGGCATCGGCGACCATGGTGCTGCTCATTTCGCGCAGATTCAGATGCACCGCCGGAAAGCGCTGACGAAAGGAAAAAATCGCCTGCGGAATGGTCGAATTGAACGGTGCCGACGAGGTGAAGCCAATCTTCAACTCACCCAGCTCGCCAAGTTGCGCACGGCGGGCGACATCCGCGGCCTTGTCGACTTGTGCCAGCACCAGCCGCGCCTCCTGCAGAAACAACCTGCCCGCCTCGCTCAATTCGACCCGACGATTGGTGCGTTCGAACAAGCGCGCGCCGAGCTGTTGCTCCAGCGCCTGAATCTGCTGGCTCAGCGGTGGCTGGGAGATGCCCAGCACCTGTGCGGCCCGGCCAAAATGCAGCTCTTCGGCGACGGCGATGAAGTAACGCAGATGACGCAGTTCCATAGGATTACCATTAGGTCGCTGAAGCTATCAAACAGGTCGAACAATATATTGGATAGAAACATTAGCCAGCTATATGATTTTTTCATTGCCTGCCCGGCTGTGCTTTCCGAGGTCTGAAGTGAAAACTGCTGTCGCGCCCCTTGCCCACGAAATCCCGCCCGCTGCCGACGACGATGCTCTCGCCGAGCTGCAGGAGATCTACATCGAAAAAGGCACGCCGGCGTTCATGCGCACAGTGCTGGCGCTGTTCTGTGGCGGCTTTGCGACGTTCGCGCTGCTCTATTGCGTGCAACCGATGATGCCGCTGCTGTCCCACGAATACGGGATCAACGCGGCGCAGAGCAGCCTGATCCTTTCGGTGGCGACCGGCATGTTGGCCTTCGGTCTGCTGATCACCGGGCCGATCTCCGACCGCGTCGGCCGTAAACCGGTGATGGTCGCCGCACTGTTCGCTGCCGCGTTGTGCACCATCGCCAGTTCGATGATGCCGAGCTGGCACGGCGTATTGATCATGCGCGCGCTGATCGGGCTGTCATTGAGCGGCCTGGCAGCGGTAGCGATGACCTATCTGAGCGAAGAAATCCATCCACAACACATCGGCCTGGCGATGGGTTTGTACATCGGCGGCAACGCGATCGGCGGGATGAGCGGACGCTTGATCACCGGCGTGCTGATTGACTTCGTCAGCTGGCACACGGCGATGCTGGTGATTGGCGGTCTGGCGCTGGTCGCTGCGGCGGTGTTCTGGAAGATCCTCCCGGAGTCGCGCAACTTCCGCGCCCGCTCGCTACACCCGCGCAGCCTGCTCGACGGCTTCACCATGCACTTTCGCGACGCCGGCCTGCCGCTGCTGTTTCTTGAAGCGTTTGTGCTGATGGGCGCGTTTGTCACGCTGTTCAACTACATTGGCTATCGCTTGCTGGCCGCGCCGTACAACCTCGATCAGGTATTTGTCGGATTGCTCTCGGTGGTCTACCTGTCGGGAATCTACAGCTCGGCGAAAATCGGTTCGCTGGCGGACAAACTGGGGCGACGCAAAGTGCTCTGGGCGACGATTGCGCTGATGTTCGCCGGACTGGCACTGACCATGTTCACTTCGTTGTTGCTGGTGATCGTCGGCATGCTGGTATTCACCTTCGGCTTCTTCGCCGCGCACTCGGTGGCGAGCAGCTGGATCGGCCGGCGCGCGTTGACCGCCAAGGGTCAGGCGTCGTCGCTGTATCTGTTCAGTTATTACGCCGGATCGAGCATTGCCGGGACGGCGGGCGGGGTGTTCTGGCATATGGGCGGGTGGAACGGGATCGGGCTGTTTATTGGTGCGTTGTTGCTGATTGCCCTGCTGGTGGCGTTGAAGCTGGCGAAGTTGCCGCCGTTGCAGGGCGTCAAAGCCTGACATAAAACCCTGTGGGAGCGAGCCTGCTCGCGAATGCACTGTGTCAGGCAACATCAGTTGAATGACACACCGCTTTCGCGAGCAGGCTCGCTCCCACAGTTGATTTGGGTACGACATTAGATCGTGCAAAAGAAAACGCCCGGCATTGGCCGGGCGTTTTTTATTGGGCGCTGATCACTCGTGATACTGCGCCGACAGCTCATGCACCGCGCGCAGGAACGCGCCGGCATGTTCCGGATCGACTTCCGGCGTAATGCCGTGGCCAAGGTTGAACACGTGGCCGCTGCCCTTGCCGTAGCTGGCCAGAATGCGCCCGACTTCAGTGCGGATCGCTTCCGGTTTGGCGTAGAGCACGGTCGGGTCCATGTTGCCTTGCAGCGCGACCTTGTCGCCGACACGGGCGCGGGCGTTGCCGATGTCGCAGGTCCAGTCCAGGCCAAGGGCGTCGGCGCCGGCTTCGGCGATGCTTTCCAGCCACAGGCCGCCGTTCTTGGTGAAGAGGATCACTGGCACTTTGCGTCCGTCGTTCTCGCGGATCAGGCCGCTGACGATTTTCTTCATGTAGGCCAGGGAGAATTCCTGATACGCCGCAGCCGACAGGTTGCCGCCCCAGGTATCGAAGATCTGCACCGCTTGTGCACCGGCCATGATCTGGCCGTTGAGGTAGGAAGTCACCGACTGCGCCAGCTTGTCGAGCAGCAGGTGCATGGCTTGCGGATTGTCGTAGAGCATCGCTTTGGTCTTGCGGAAGTCTTTCGACGAGCCGCCTTCAACCATGTAGGTCGCCAGTGTCCACGGGCTGCCGGAGAAGCCGATCAGCGGTACGCGGCCGTTGAGTTCACGGCGGATGGTGCTGACCGCATCCATGACGTAACCGAGGTCTTTGTGCGGGTCGGGGATCGGCAGGGCTTCGATGTCAGCGAGGGTGCTGACGACCTTCTTGAAGCGTGGGCCTTCACCGGTCTCGAAGTACAGGCCCTGGCCCATGGCATCGGGGATGGTGAGGATGTCGGAAAACAGGATCGCCGCGTCCAGTTGCGGGTAGCGGTCGAGCGGTTGCAGGGTGACTTCGCAGGCGAATTCCGGATTCATGCACAGGCTCATGAAGTCGCCGGCATGGGCGCGACTGGCGCGGTATTCCGGCAGGTAGCGACCGGCCTGGCGCATCATCCACACAGGGGTGACGTCAACGGGTTGCTTGAGCAGGGCGCGGAGGAAACGGTCGTTCTTCAGGGCAGTCATGTCGGCATCCGGGAAAAAAGTGCGGGCATTTTCTCAGAGCGCGAGGCAAAAGGCACGGATGTGGGTCAGCCTTTTGTCTATCGGGTCAATTTGTCGCGCTGGAACACGATTTTCCGCAACACCCTAAAACAACTGTGGGAGCGAGCCTGCTCGCGAAGAGGCCGGCACATCCAACATTGAAGTTGGCTGACAGACCGCTTTCGCGAGCAGGCTCGCTCCCACAGGAGTATTGCGTTTGGCTCAGGCGCCGGGGTTAGACACCCAGGTAATCGAGGATGCCTTCAGCCGCATTGCGCCCTTCGAAGATCGCCGTCACCACCAGGTCAGAACCGCGCACCATGTCGCCACCGGCGAAGATTTTCGGATTGCTGGTCTGGTGCTTGTACTGACCTTGCTCAGGCGCAACAACACGGCCCTGGCTGTCGGTCTGGATTTCGAACTGTTCGAACCACGGTGCCGGGCTCGGGCGGAAGCCGAAAGCGATGACCACGGCGTCGGCCGGGATGATCTCTTCGGAACCCGGGATCGGCTCGGGGCTGCGACGGCCACGGGCGTCCGGCTCGCCGAGACGGGTCTCGACCACTTTCACGCCTTCGACCTTGTCTTCACCGACGATCGCGATCGGCTGGCGGTTGTAGAGGAATTTCACGCCTTCTTCCTTGGCGTTCTTCACCTCTTTGCGCGAGCCGGGCATGTTCGCTTCGTCACGACGATAGGCACAGGTCACCGACTTGGCGCCCTGACGGATCGAGGTGCGGTTGCAGTCCATAGCCGTGTCGCCGCCGCCCAGGACCACAACCTTCTTGCCTTTCATGTCGACGAAATCTTCCGGCGACTTTTCAAAGCCCAGGTTGCGGTTGACGTTGGCGATCAGGAAATCCAGCGCGTCGTAAACGCCTGGCAGGTCCTCACCGGCAAAGCCGCCCTTCATGTAGGTGTAGGTGCCCATGCCCATAAACACCGCGTCGTATTCGGCGAGCAGTTGTTCCATGGTCACGTCTTTGCCGACTTCGGTGTTGAGCCGGAACTCGATGCCCATGCCGGTGAAGACTTCGCGACGATTGCTCAGCACGGTCTTTTCCAGCTTGAACTCGGGGATGCCGAAGGTCAGCAGGCCACCGATTTCCGGGTTCTTGTCGAATACCACCGGAGTTACGCCGCCACGCACCAGCACGTCGGCACAACCCAGACCCGCCGGGCCTGCGCCGATGATCGCCACACGTTTGCCGGTCGGCTTGACCTTGGACATGTCCGGGCGCCAGCCCATGGCGAATGCGGTGTCGGTGATGTACTTCTCGACCGAACCGATGGTCACCGCGCCGAAGCCGTCGTTGAGGGTGCAGGCGCCCTCGCACAGACGATCCTGCGGGCACACCCGGCCGCAGACTTCCGGCAGGGTGTTGGTCTGGTGCGACAACTCGGCGGCCTGGAGGATGTTGCCCTCGGCCACCAATTTGAGCCAGTTTGGAATGAAGTTGTGCACCGGGCACTTCCATTCGCAATACGGGTTGCCGCAACCCAGGCAGCGGTGGGCCTGATCGGCCGACTGCTGGGGTTTGAACGGTTCGTAGATTTCAACGAACTCTTTCTTGCGTTGACGCAACAGTTTCTTCTTCGGATCCTTGCGCCCGACATCGATGAACTGGAAGTCGTTATTCAGACGTTCAGCCATTACTAAAACCTCTTACACGACAGCTCCAAGCTACAAGCTTCAAGCTGCAAGAAAATCACATTAGTCCGGTACAACGCGTACTAGCTTCAGCTTGTCGCTTGAAGCTAGTGGCTTGCAGCTGCGTCGTTACTGCGGACTCGCACGAGTACTGGAGAGCAGAGATTTCAGACTCGCTGCCTTCGGTTTGACCAACCAGAAACGCCGCAAGTAATCGTCGAGGTTCTCGGCGAGTTCACGACCCCACTCGCTGTCGGTTTCGGCGACGTACTCGTTCAGCACGTTCTGCAGGTGGCTGCGGTAGGCTTCCATCGCCTCGCCGCTGATCCGCTGGATCTCCACCAGTTCGTGATTGACCCGGTCAACGAAGGCGTTGTCCTGATCGAGCACGTAGGCGAAACCACCGGTCATGCCAGAACCGAAGTTGTAACCGGTCTTGCCCAGCACGCAGACGAAACCACCGGTCATGTACTCGCAGCAGTGATCGCCAGTGCCTTCCACGACGGTGTGGGCACCGGAGTTACGCACGGCGAAACGCTCGCCTGCGGTGCCGGCGGCGAACAGCTTGCCGCCAGTGGCGCCGTACAGACAGGTGTTGCCGATGATGGCGCTTTCCTGAGTTTTATAGACGCTGCCCTTCGGCGGCACGATGACCAGCTTGCCGCCGGTCATGCCTTTGCCGACGTAGTCGTTGGCATCGCCTTCGAGGTACATGTTCAGACCGCCGGCGTTCCACACGCCGAAGCTCTGCCCCGCCGTGCCTTTGAAACGGAAGGTGATCGGCGCCTTGGCCATACCCTGGTTGCCGTGCTTGCGCGCGATTTCGCCGGAGATCCGGGCGCCGATCGAACGGTCGCAGTTGCAGATATCCAGCTCAAACTCAGCACCGCTGAGGTCGTTGATCGCCGACGCGGCCAGCTCGACCATCTTCTCCGCCAGCAGACCTTTGTCGAACGGCGGGTTGCGCTCGACGCCGCAGAACTGCGGTTTGTCCGCCGGGATGTGATCGCTGCCCAACAGCGGGGTCAGGTCCAGGTGATGTTGCTTGGCGGTCTGGCCTTCGAGGATTTCCAGCAGATCGGTGCGACCGATCAGCTCTTCGAGGGAGCGCACGCCAAGCTTGGCCAACCACTCACGGGTTTCTTCGGCGACGTAGGTGAAGAAATTCACCACCATGTCGACGGTGCCGATGTAGTGATCCTTGCGCAGTTTCTCGTTCTGAGTCGCGACACCGGTGGCGCAGTTGTTCAGGTGGCAGATGCGCAGGTATTTGCAGCCCAGTGCGATCATCGGCGCGGTACCGAAGCCGAAGCTCTCGGCGCCGAGGATTGCGGCCTTGATCACGTCGAGGCCGGTTTTCAGGCCGCCGTCGGTCTGCACCCGGACTTTGCCGCGCAGGTCGTTGCCGCGCAAAGTCTGGTGGGTTTCAGCCAGGCCGAGTTCCCACGGTGCGCCTGCGTATTTGATCGAGGTCAGCGGCGAAGCACCGGTGCCACCGTCGTAGCCGGAAATGGTGATCAAGTCGGCATAGGCCTTGGCCACACCGGCGGCGATGGTGCCGACGCCCGCTTCTGCTACCAGCTTCACCGAAACCAGCGCCTGCGGGTTGACCTGCTTCAAGTCAAAAATCAACTGCGACAAATCTTCAATCGAATAGATGTCGTGGTGCGGCGGTGGCGAAATCAGGGTCACACCCGGCACTGCGTAACGCAGCTTGGCGATCAGCCCGTTGACCTTGCCGCCGGGCAGTTGCCCGCCCTCGCCCGGCTTGGCGCCTTGGGCGACCTTGATCTGCAGCACTTCGGCGTTGACCAGGTATTCCGGAGTTACACCAAAACGGCCAGTCGCAACCTGCTTGATTTTCGAGCTCTTGATGGTGCCGTAACGCGCCGGATCTTCACCACCTTCGCCGGAGTTGGAACGCGCGCCGAGGCGGTTCATGGCTTCGGCCAGGGCTTCGTGAGCTTCCGGCGACAGTGCGCCCAGCGAGATACCGGCGGAGTCGAAGCGCTTGAGCACCGATTCCAGCGGCTCGACTTCACTGATGTCCAGTGGCGTGTCGAGGGTCTTGACCTTGAACAGGTCGCGAATCATCGACACCGGACGGTTGTCCACCAGCGTGGTGTATTCCTTGAACTTGGCGTAGTCGCCCTGCTGCACAGCGGCTTGCAAAGTGTTGACCACATCCGGGTTGTAGGCGTGATATTCGCCACCGTGGACGAACTTCAGCAGACCGCCCTGCTGGATCGGCTTGCGCGGACTCCAGGCTTCGACGGCGAGGGCTTTCTGCTCGGCTTCGATGTCGACGAAACGCGCGCCCTTGATGCGGCTTGGCACCCCACGGAAGCTCAGCTCGCAGACTTCTTCGGACAGGCCGATGGCTTCGAACAGCTGCGCACCACGGTACGAAGCGATGGTCGAGATACCCATCTTCGACAGGATCTTCAACAGGCCTTTGGTGATGCCCTTACGGTAGTTCTTGAACACCTCATAGAGGTCGCCCAGTACTTCACCGGTACGGATCAGGTCACCCAGCACTTCGTAGGCCAGGAACGGATAGACCGCCGAGGCGCCGAAACCGATCAGCACGGCGAAGTGGTGCGGGTCACGGGCGGTCGCGGATTCAACGAGGATGTTGGAATCGCAACGCAGGCCTTTCTCGGTCAGGCGGTGGTGCACGGCACCGGTCGCCAGCGAAGCGTGGATCGGCAGCTTGCCCGGGGCGATATGGCGGTCGCTCAGGACGATCTGGGTACGCCCCGCGCGCACGGCTTCTTCAGCCTGATCGGCAACGTTGCGGATCGCCGCTTCGAGGCCGAGGCTTTCGTCGTAGTTGAGGTCGATGATCGCCCGTTCGAAACCCGGACGGTCGAGGTTCATCAGCGAGCGCCACTTGGCCGGCGAGATCACTGGCGAGCTGAGGATCACGCGCGAGGCGTGTTCCGGCGACTCCTGGAAAATGTTGCGCTCGGCACCGAGGCAGATTTCCAGCGACATCACGATCGCTTCACGCAGCGGGTCGATCGGCGGGTTGGTGACCTGCGCGAACTGCTGACGGAAATAGTCGTACGGCGTGCGTACACGCTGGGACAGCACGGCCATTGGCGTGTCGTCGCCCATCGAGCCCACGGCTTCGTAGCCTTGCTCGCCGAGCGGACGCAGCACCTGATCACGCTCCTCGAACGTGACCTGATACATCTTCATGTACTGCTTGAGCTGATCGACGTCGTAGAAAGCCGAACCGTGGTCGTTGTCTTCCATGGTCGCCTGAATGCGCAGGGCATTCTTGCGCAGCCATTGCTTGTACGGATGACGGGATTTCAGACGGTTGTCGATCGCATCGGTATCGAGGATCTGCCCGGTCTCGGTGTCCACAGCGAAGATCTGGCCAGGGCCGACGCGACCCTTGGCGAGCACGTCTTCAGGCTGGTAGTTCCACACGCCGATTTCCGAGGCGAGAGTGATGAAACCGTTCTTGGTGGTGACCCAGCGCGCCGGGCGCAGACCGTTACGGTCGAGCAGGCACACCGCGTAGCGACCGTCGGTCATTACCACGCCGGCCGGGCCGTCCCACGGCTCCATGTGCATCGAGTTGTACTCGTAGAACGCACGAAGATCCGGGTCCATGGTTTCGACGTTCTGCCACGCAGGCGGAATGATCATGCGCACGCCACGGAACAGGTCGATGCCACCGGTGACCATCAGTTCGAGCATGTTGTCCATGCTCGAGGAGTCGGAACCGACACGGTTGACCAGCGGGCCGAGTTCTTCCAGATCCATCAGATCGTTGGTGAACTTGGTCCGCCGGGCCTGCGCCCAGTTGCGGTTACCGGTGATGGTGTTGATCTCGCCGTTGTGGGCGAGGAAGCGGAACGGCTGCGCCAGCGGCCATTTCGGCAGGGTGTTGGTAGAGAAGCGCTGGTGGAACACGCAGATTGCGGTTTGCAGGCGCTCGTCACTCAGGTCTGGATAGAACGCGGCCAGGTCGGCCGGCATCATCAGGCCTTTATAGATGATGGTCTTGTGCGAAAAGCTGCAGATGTAGTGGTCGGTGTCAGCGGCGTTGGCCACCGACGAACGGCGACGGGCGCTGAACAGCTTCACGGCCATGTCCTGATCGCTCAGGCCTTCGCCGCCGATGTAGACCTGCTCGATCTGCGGCAGGCGTTCAAGGGCGAGGCGGCCGAGGACGCTGGTGTCGATCGGCACTTTGCGCCAGCCGATCAGTTGCAGGCCTTCGGCGAGGATCTCGCGGTTCATGTTCTCGCGAGCGGCTTCGGCCTTGGCCGGATCCTGATTGAAGAACACCATGCCCACGGCATATTGCTTGGGCATTTCGACGCCGAAGCTTTCCCGGGCAATGGCTCGCAGGAAGGCGTCGGGTTTTTGAATCAGCAGACCGCAACCGTCACCGGTCTTGCCGTCGGCATTAATCCCACCGCGGTGGGTCATGCAGGTCAGGGCCTCGATGGCCGTTTGCAAAAGGGTATGACTGGGCTCGCCCTGCATATGAGCTATCAGGCCGAAACCGCAGTTATCCTTGAATTCATCTGGTTGGTACAGACCTGCTTTCATAGACACTTTCTCACCAGGCTGCCTCTATTCGAGGCAAATTTCTTTTCAATTCAACCACTTGCGATCCGCGCCGAACGTACGCCGGCTTAGCGGGGGCAAAAGGGTGGTCATTGTACACAGCGACACAGAGGCTCACAAATTTGACGACGAACTGTCGCAAATTCATGTCGCATTTGTGAAAGGTTTAAAACGATCTGCTGTGCTAGTCAAAACTTTTTTAAATTCTGACCGCAACGACTCAAAAACTACTGTGACGCAGACACCACAAGGCACGCATCCTTTTCAGAAAGCGCGCACTTATGGAGATTTTGAGGTGCCGGGAGAGGCGGCCTGGGTAAGGCCGCCGAATCTTCAGCGAGTTGTTGCCAGTTCCTGTTGGACGCTGGCGACAGTGCGAGGCCAAGGTTTACCAGCCTGAACCTTCGCTGGCAAGGCCTTGATGGCAGAAACGGCCGCATCACGATTGGCGAAGTTGCCGTAGGTGATCACGTAAAGCGGCTTGCCGTTGAGGACTTTCTTGAAATAACGGTACTCGCCGCCCTGCTCCTTGACGAAGTTCTGCGCGGCGGTTTCCGAGCTGGTACCGAGGATCTGCACCACGTAGTTGCTGGTCGGCTGACCGGCGTACCAGCTGCCACCGGCGGCTTTGGCCACGGTGACTGGCTTGTCGGCAGGCTTGGCCGGAGCAGGAGCCGGTTTCGCGGCTGGCGCCGGAGTGGCCGGAGCAGGCTTGGCTGTGGCGATCTGCGTCGGCGCCGGGGTTGGTGCCGGTTTGGCGGCAGGGGTCGGGACCGGTGTCGGCGCAGGACCGGCCGGAACGCCAGCAGGCGGCGCGGAGGTGGTTACGGTCGGCGGGGTATCGCTGGAGCCTTCCAGCGGCACGCCGTCGTCGCCTTCGGTAATGCCACCGGCGGCTTCAGCGAGCGGGCCACGCATGACCGGCTGCGAGTTGCCGACCAATGGCAGCGGCATCGGCTGGGTGTTGCCGGCGAATTCGACGGACGGGTTGGCGCCGTTCGCTGCACCCTGACCCAATGGCAGTTGCGCCTGTTCATTGGCCGGAGCACCGGTGGTCGGTGCCTTGCTGCGACCCGGCATCAGCCAGGCGGCGGCAACCGCGACCACAACGACGGCGGAAATCGCCAATACGTGTTTCTTCGGCATGTTGAACCCCATACTTGGACGCTTGACCGCGGAGCGGCTGGCAATCATGACTTCGATCAGTGCATCGCGAGCGACCTGGTTGATGTTGCCTGGCCAGCCCTCGGAGCTTTCGTGAATATCAGAGATCTGATCTGCGGTGAAAAGTTCGACACCCCGACCCGCGCCTTCCAGCCGCTGGTCGAGATATTCGCGGGTCTCTTCTTCGGTGTACGGCTGCAATTCGATGACGTGGAAACGCTCTTCTTCGAGCTGCAAAGCCTCGAGCTGAGCGATCAGCGACGACTCGCCGAACAGGAACACATGCGGACGACCTTCCGGCGTTCCGGCGCCGAGCGCCATCAACGCTTCCAGCGCGGACTCGTCGAGCTGCTCGGCATCGTCCACCAGCAGATAGACTTCCTGCCCGGTCAGACCCAGTTGCACCACCTGCTCGAGAATCGCACCGACTTCGGCCTGAGCGACATCCAGCGCCTGCGCCACCTGGCGCAGCACGCCGGCCGCATCACCGGCGCCACGGGCGGAAACCACCACGCTTTGCACCGATTGCTTGTTGGTACTGGCAACGAGCGCCTGCCGCAGCAGGGTCTTGCCGCTGCCTTGCGGGCCGGTGACCACCAGCAGCAACTGGCTGTAGCGCGCCAGGTGATGCAGTTGACCCAGCACCGGTTTGCGCTGGGCCGGGAAGAATTTGAAGCCCGGCACCCGTGGCGCGAACGGGTCGTGACTTAACTGGAAATGGCCGAGAAACGCCTCGTCGGCATGCAAACTAGTCATCGGAATCGTTTTAACCTTTAAGCTGAGCCAGGGCGCGGTAATCCGCTCCCAGCGTGGCCTGTAGAACCTCTTTCGGATAATCGTCGGTCACTACCGCTTCGCCCATCCGGCGCAGCAGCACCAGGCGCAGACGACCGTCGATCACTTTTTTATCAATTGCCATGTGTTGGAGAAAATCGGCTTCGCTCATCTCTTCAGGCGGAACGACCGGCAAGCCGGCACGCTGGAACAGACGAATGCCGCGATCACGCTCCTGCTCGCTGATCCAGCCCAGGCGCGCGGACATTTCCAGCGCCATCACCGTGCCCGCCGCCACCGCCTCGCCATGCAGCCAGACACCATAGCCCATGTGGGTTTCGATGGCGTGGCCGAAGGTGTGGCCGAGGTTGAGCGTGGCGCGCACGCCGGTTTCCTTTTCATCGGCACCGACCACCGCAGCCTTGGCCGCGCAGGAACGCTCGATCGCATAGGTCAGCGCGGTCTGGTCCAGCGCACGCAGGGCATCGACGTTTTCCTCGAGCCAGGTCAGGAACGGCTCGTCGCAGATCAGGCCGTACTTGATGACTTCCGCCAGGCCCGCCGACAACTCGCGCTCCGGCAGGGTTTTCAGCGATGCGGTATCGATCAGCACCACGTTCGGCTGATAGAACGCGCCGACCATGTTCTTGCCCAGCGGATGATTGATGCCGGTCTTGCCGCCAACCGAGGAATCGACTTGCGACAACAGCGTGGTAGGAATCTGAATGAAGTCGACGCCGCGCTGATAGCAGGCGGCAGCGAACCCGGCCATGTCGCCGATCACCCCGCCGCCCAAGGCGATCACGGTGGTGCGGCGGTCATGACGGGCGGTCAGCAGACCATCGAAAATCAGTTGCAGGGTTTCCCAGTTCTTGAAGGCTTCGCCATCAGGCAGCACCACCGAGATCACCGAGAACTGCGCAAGGCTGCGGGTCAGACGTTCGAGATAGAGCGGCGCGACGGTTTCGTTGGAGATGATTGCCACCTGCCGCCCATGGATATACGGCGCCAGCAGTTCCGGCTGATCCAACAGACCTTCGCCAATATGAATCGGGTAGCTGCGCTCGCCTAGATCGACCTTGAGTGTCTGCATGTGTCCCCACAGTGAAGATGGAAGCAGGCATCCTGCCCTGAAATTATTGGTGTTCTGCGGCCTGTAGCGGTATGACGCCGCTCGCCCGGCATCCGCCACACCCTCGGCGGACGCTGACAGGACGCCGAGGATAGCGCATTTCGGACGATGCTTTAACGGGGCGGCAACTGCGCGAGGCGGTCGAGAATGTCGAGCACCACCATGCGTGGCGGCCGCTCGTCGGTTTCCACCACCAGATCGGCGATTTCCCGATAAAGCGGATCACGGATCTCGAGCAGGTCGCGCAGGGTTTTCGCCGGATCGGCGGTACGCAGCAGCGGCCGATTGCGATCGCGGGAGGTGCGGCCGACCTGCTGCTCGACGGAGGCGTGCAGATACACCACGCGCCCGCCTTCATGCAGGGCCTTGCGATTGGCATCACGCATCACCGCGCCGCCGCCGGTCGCCAGCACCACGCCATCGAACGCGCACAGCTCGGCGATCATCGCCTGCTCGCGATCACGAAAGCCGGGCTCGCCTTCCTTATCGAAGATCCATGGGATATTGGCACCCGTGCGCAGCTCAATTTCCTTGTCGGAATCCTTGAACGGCAGGCGCAGCTCTTTGGCCAGCAATCGGCCGATGGTGCTTTTGCCAGCACCCATCGGTCCTACAAGTATCAAATTTCGCACAGAATCAACGACTCACAGCAATCGCCTGGTTATTCATGATACGCGGAGTGAGAAATACCAGCAGCTCGGATTTTTTCTCCGAAACCACATCACGCCGGAAAAGGCGGCCAAGATACGGCACATCGCCAAGAAATGGCACCTTATCTACGACCTTGCTTTGAGTATTTGAAAAAACACCGCCGATTACGATGGTCTCGCCGTCATTTACAAGCACTTTGGCGTTGACCTCGTTTTTCTTGATCGGCGGCACATCCTGCACTTTGTTCAGGTAGTCGGGCTCATCCTTGGTGACCTTGACCTCCATGATGATGCGGTTGTCCGGTGTGATCTGCGGGGTGACTTCCAGCGACAGCGAGGCCTCCTTGAACGACACCGAGGTCGCGCCGCTGGAGCTGGCCTCCTGATAGGGAATCTCGGTGCCTTTGAGGATTTTTGCGGTTTCCTTGTCCGAGGTGACCACCTTCGGCTGCGAGACGATTTCACCGTTGCCGGTCTTTTCCATCGCCGTCAGTTCGAGATCCAGCAGCACGTTGTCGGTGATGAATGCGATGCCGATCCCCGAAGTGTTATTGACCGTGCCCATGTCGACGAACGGCGAGTTGGTGCCGGTGCTGCCCGGCGTACCGATGGTGCTCGACGAACCGTTGACCCCGGAGGCGTTCCAGTTGCCCTTGTTCTGCACCGAACCGCCCCAGCGCACGCCCAGGCTCTTGTCGTAGTCGACGTTGGCCTCAACGATGCGCGCCTCGATCATCACCTGGCGTACCGGAATATCCAGCTGCGCGACGATCCGCCGGAGTTCGTCGAGGCGATCCTGGGTCTGGTAGGCAATGATGTTGTTGGTTCGCTCATCGACGGTAATCGAACCGCGCTCGTCGACCTTGGCCTCGGCACTGGTCACCGACTGGAACAACTTGGCGATGTCCGCTGCCTTGGCGTAATTGACTTGCAGCAACTCGCGACGCAGGGGCGCCAGCTCGGCGATCTGCTTCTGCGATTCCAGTTCCTGACGCTCGCGAGCGGCAATTTCATCGGCCGGCGCGACCAGCAGCACATTGCCGATCTTGCGCTTGTCCAGGCCCTTGGTTTTCAACACCAGATCCAGCGCCTGATCCCACGGCACGTTCTGCAGGCGCAAGGTGATACCGCCCTGCACCGTATCGCTTGCTACGAGGTTGAGGTTGGTGAAGTCCGCGATCAGTTGCAGCACCGAGCGCACGTCGATGTCCTGAAAATTCAGCGAGAGCTTGTCGCCGACATAGGCCTGACGGTCGGCGTTGCGCTTTTGCAGGTCGTCGATGCTCATCGGCCGCACGCTGACGGTGAGCTTGTTGTCGGTCTGAAACGTGGAGTAGTCGAAGGTGCCGCTGGGCTCGACGCTGATGACGGTGCGATCGCCGGTGAGCGCGGCGTTGACGAACTGCACCGGCGTGGCGAAGTCCTTGACGTCCAGGCGCACGCGCAGCTTTTCCGGTAATTGCGTGCGGGCGAAGCTGAGGATGATCTTGCCATCGTGCTCCTGGATATCCGGGGCGATGGTCGGATCAGAGAGGTCGATGACTACGTTGCCCTCGCCCTCGGTGCCGCGCTGGAAATCGACGCCGCGAATCGCCCTGCTGCGTTGCGCGGCTGGTCTGGCAGGTGCGGCAGCGGCCGTGGCGGCACGCGGTGCAACGGCAGCCGGGCGCGGCGCAGTCGCGGAAGCGCCCTGACCGACCACCACAAACAGATTATTGCCCTCGACCCGCGTGCTGTAAGGCGCCAATTGCGTCAGGCTGACAATCAGCCGCGTGCGATCCTTGGCTTCGGCCACCGTGGCCGTACGCGCGTTGCCGCTGCCCAGATCAAGATTCCTGTTGGCCAACTGGCTGGTCACGCCCGGCAGATCCAGTGCAATGCGCGCCGGCGACTCGGTTGTGTAGCCCTTGGGCTGTGGTGGCGGGCTGTCGAACGACAGCTTCAGTTCGACGCGGTCACCCGGCAGCGCGGCAACATCCAGCGCTTTCAGACTGGCCGCCATTACCATCGGTGACACCAGCGCTATCCATAGCGAAAAACCGAGGGTGGAGAAAATCCTGTTCATTGTTCGACTTCCACTATGAGTGCTCTTTCAAAGGAATGGTGCGCGGCCGCTCCAGCCAGGCGCCGGCGCCGTCGGGCACGATCTCGACGACATCGACCTGGGTCGCGCTGATGGCGACGATGCGGCCGTCGTTGCGGCCCAGGTAGTCGCCGACCTTGAGACGATGCACCCCGCCTGCGCCGCGCAGCAGCGCGAACGAGCCCGAGGCATTGGCGATCGTGCCAACCATTTCGAACTGCTCGATATTGAACCCTTCAAGGTATTGCTTGACGCGGTTGGGGTCGGGTTTGACGTTGCGCGACCCATGCTTCTGCCCGGCCAGATCGACCCGCGCCTGCCGCGAAAACGGACTGCGCAGGTTGGCGGCGCTGTAAGTGAATGTGGGGTAAGACCGGAATGTCGGCGTTGGTTCAATCTTGCCCGCCGGGCGCAGGCGCACTTCGTTGAGGTAAGCATCGAGGTCGCTGAAGTCATCGCCGCCACCGCAGCCGCTCAACGCCAGCATCATGGGCAGGACGAGATAACGAATCGGGGTCATTTCTCCAGCCCCTTGTCGTTATAGCGGTACGTCTTGGCAAGAATACTCATGCGCAGCTTCGTCCCGCCCTCGGGATTGGCCGGAGCCAGTTCGAAATCGTGCAGAGTGACAATCCGTGGCAGGCCGGCGACGCCGCTGACGAAGGTCGCGAGGTCGTGATAGGCACCGGTTACGGTGATCTGGATCGGCAGTTCGATGTAGAACGGCTGGGTCACTTCCGGCAGCAGCTTGATTTCCTCGAATTCCAGGCCGCTGCCCAGACCAGTGCGGGTGATATCTTCGAGCAGGCCCGGCACTTCGGTGTCGCTGGGCAATTGCCGCAGCAGCACGCCGAAGGTGTTTTCCATTTCCTTCATTTGCTGGGTATAGAGCTCAAGGTTCGCCGACAGCCGCGCCTTGCTGGCGAATTGTTCCTTGAGGGTGATTTCTTCTTCGCGCTTGAGGTCGAGCTGATTTTCCATATCGCTGATAAAGAAGTAATAGCCAAGCGCGAGGATCAACACCATCACCAGCGCACCGCACAGGGTTTTCACTGCCGGTGGCCAAGAGCCGATGTTGCTGGTGTCGAGGTCGTTGAAATCGATGTTGCGCAGGCCCTGCAGCCACTCGGAGGCTTTCATTGCTCGTCCTCCACAACCTTGGGCTGGGTCTGACGAACGGTCAGCTGGAAGATGTTGGCCTGCTCTACCTGATCGGCGCTGGTGGCCTTGACCTCATTCAGGCTCGGCGCGTCGAACCAGTCGGACGCGTCGAGATTGCGCATCAGCTCGGAGACCCGGTTGTTCGACTCCGCCGCGCCACTGATGGACAAGGTCTTGCCGGCCATTTTCACATCGGTGAAATACACGCCGTCCGGCAACGTGCGCGCCAACTGATCGAAGATTCGCCCGCTGATCTGCCGGTTGCCCTGCAGGTCCTGGATGATACGCATGCGCTCGACCAGTTGTTGGCGGCGCGCCTTGAGCTCGCTGATCTGCTTGATGCGTTCGTCGACCACGGCGATCTGTTTGCCGATGTAATCGTTGCGCGCCATCTGCCGCTCGATGGCTGCGGTGATGATCTGGTCGGCAATCAGCACCGCGCCGATAGAGCCGGCCAGCACGCCGATCAGCACCAGCAGAAAGCGTTTGCGCCGTTCTTCGCGGCGCTCCTCGCGCCAGGGGAGAAGGTTGATCCGCGCCATCAGTCGAAACTCCTGAGCGCGAGCCCGCAGGCAATCATCAAGGCTGGCGCGTCGCTGGCCAGCGCTCCCGCGTTGACCTTGCTGCCCAAGGCCATGTCGGCGAACGGGTTGGCGACCTGCGTCGGCGTGTCCAGACGCTGTTCGATCAGACGGTCCAGGCCGGGTACCGAGGCGGTGCCGCCGGCCAGCAGGATATGGTCAACCGCGTTGTACTGGCCGGAGGCGAAGAAGAACTGCAGCGAACGCGAGACTTGCTGCACCAGCGCCTCGCGAAATGGCTGCAAGACCTCGCTGACGTAATCGTCAGGCAGCCCGCCCTGCTTTTTCGCCAGCCCCGCCTGTTCGATGGTCAGGCCGTAGCGGCGCTGGATCTCTTCGGTGAGCTGGCGTCCGCCGAACAATTGCTCGCGGGTGTAAATGATCTTGCCGTTGTGCAGGACGCTGAGGGTGGTCATGGTCGCACCAATGTCCACCACCGCCACGGTCAGGCGCTCCTGGGAGGCCGCCAGATGCGCCGCCAGCAGGCCGAACGAGCGCTCCAGCGCGTAGGCCTCGACATCCACCACCCGCGCGGTCAGGCCGGCGAGCGCCAGCGCCGCTTCTCGTACCTCGACGTTTTCCTTGCGACAGGCGGCAAGCAGCACGTTGACCCGTTCCGGGTTGCGCGGCGAGACGCCCTGGACTTCAAAGTCGATGGCGACTTCGTCCAGCGGATAGGGAATGTATTGGTCGGCCTCGATCTTGAGCTGGTTTTCCAGTTCGTCGTCGGACAGCCCGGCGTCCATCTCGATGACCTTGGTGATCACCGCCGAACCCGCCACTGCCACCGCCACGCTCTTGACCCCGGTACGCGCCTTGACCAGCAGGCGGCTCAGTGCCTGGCCAACGCCCTCGAGTTCGGCGATGTTCTTTTCGACCACAGCGTTCGCCGGCAACGGCTCCACCGCGTAGGCCTCGACCCGGTAGCGCTCGCCCTGACGGCTCAGTTCCAGCAGCTTCACCGACGTGGAGCTGATGTCGATCCCCAGTAACGCATTGGTCTTTTTATTGAAGAGTCCCAGCACTACCAATTCCCTATGACTTTCCGTGAGTTACGGACTCTGTAATACGCATTGCGTTCCTTCACCCCCGTCTTGACAGAAGCGCCAATGACGCCTCCGACGGAAAAGTGCTTATAATGCCCAGCGATTTTTTCCGCTTTTTACTGCCCGCGCGGATGGCTCTGTGTGTAACCGCAGCCCCGTGCCAAATTCATTCTTTGCCCTGGATGTCCAAAAGCCTTGATTCGTCTGCTGAAATTTTTCGGTTGGTCCATCGTCGCCGTTTTCTGCGGACTGCTCTTAGGTCTCAGCGGCGCCTTTCTTTACCTTAGTCCGGGTTTGCCGTCTGTGGAGGCGCTGAGAAGCATTCAGTTGCAGATTCCTCTGCGCGTGTACAGCAGCGACAACAAGTTGATCGCAGAATTTGGCGAAATGCGCCGTACACCGATCCGTTTCGCCGACATTCCGCCCAATTTCATCAATGCGTTACTAAGTGCTGAAGACGACAATTTTGCCAACCACTATGGCGTCGACCCGAGCAGCCTGATGCGCGCGGCGACGCAACTGGTCAAGAGCGGACATATTCAGTCCGGCGGCAGCACCATCACCATGCAGGTGGCGAAGAACTTCTTCCTCACCAGCGAGCGCAGCTTCTCGCGTAAAACCACGGAAATCCTGCTGGCCCTGCAGATCGAACGGCAGCTGACCAAGGACGAGATCCTGGAGCTGTACGTCAACAAGATCTACCTGGGTAACCGCGCCTACGGCATCGAGGCGGCGGCGCAGGTGTATTACGGCAAATCGATCCGTGACATCAGCCTGGCGCAGATGGCGATGATCGCCGGTCTGCCAAAGGCTCCGTCGCGCTTCAACCCGCTGGCCAACCCGGCGCGCAGCAAAGAACGCCGCGACTGGATCCTCGGGCGCATGTACAAGCTGGGCAAGATCAGCGAAGCCGACTACACCGCGGCGATCAACGAGCCGCTGAACGCCAGCTATCACGTGCCGACCCCGGAAGTGAACGCACCGTACATCGCCGAAATGGCCCGTGCCGAAATGGTCGGTCGTTATGGCAGCGAGGCCTACACCGAAGGCTTCCGTGTCACCACCACGGTGCCAAGCAATCTGCAGGAAATGGCCAACACCGCACTGCACGAAGGCTTGATGACTTACGACCAGCGCCACGGCTACCGTGGCCCCGAGTCGCGCCTGCCGGGCAAGACCCGCGAAGCCTGGGCCAGCGAACTGACCAAGCAGCGCACCATCAGCAGTCTCGAACCTGCGATCGTCACCCAAGTCGATAAAACCGGCCTGCAGGTGTTGACCCGCACCGGTGAAGAGCACGTTGCCTGGGACACGATGAAATGGGCGCGACCGTTCCTCAATACCAACAGCATGGGCGCCAACCCGCGCCAGCCGTCGGATGTCGCGCAGGTCGGCGATCTGATCCGCGTGCAGCGCCAGACCGACAATTCGCTGAAATTCAGCCAGATTCCCCAGGCTCAGGGCGCACTGGTGTCGCTGGATCCGCAGAACGGCGCGATCCGTTCGCTGGTGGGTGGCTTCGCTTTCGAGCAGAGCAACTACAACCGCGCCATGCAGGCCAAGCGTCAGCCTGGTTCGAGCTTCAAGCCGTTCGTTTACAGTGCCGCGCTGGATAATGGCTACACCGCTGCCAGCCTGGTCAACGATGCGCCGATCGTGTTCGTCGACGAGTACCTGGACAAGGTCTGGCGCCCGAAGAACGACACCAACACCTTCCTCGGCCCGATCCGCCTGCGTGAAGCGCTGTACAAGTCGCGCAACCTGGTGTCGATCCGCCTGTTGCAGGCCATGGGCGTGGGCAAGACCATCGACTACATCACCCGCTTCGGCTTCAACAAGCAGGACCTGCCGCCGAACCTGTCGCTGGCACTCGGCACCGCAACGCTGACACCAATGGAAATCGCCACTGGCTGGAGCACTTTCGCCAACGGCGGCTACAAGATCACCCCGTACATCATCGACAAGATCGAAAGCCGTAACGGCGACACGCTGTTCATCGCCAACCCGCCGACCGTGCCACAGGGTGGTTCGGCGACCGACGGGATCGCTGCGCCAGCCACCGAGTCGTTCACGGTCAACGCCACACCGGTTGCCGGTGAAGCGCCCGGCAATCCGGCAGTGCCGCAAGCGCCGGCCGTGGCCGAGCGGATTGTCGATGGACGTACCACCTACATCCTCAACAGCATGCTGCAGGACGTAATCAAACTCGGCACCGGCCGCCGTGCACTGGCCATGGGCCGCAGCGACATCGCCGGCAAGACCGGTACCACCAACGAATCGAAAGATGCCTGGTTCTCCGGTTACAACGCTGATTACGTAACCACCGTGTGGACCGGTTTCGACCAGCCGGAAAGCCTCGGTCGCCGTGAGTTCGGCGGCACCGTGGCGCTGCCGATCTGGATGAATTACATGTCGGCCGCGCTGAAAGACAAGCCGCCACATGTGCAGCCTGAGCCGGAAGGTCTGCTCAGCCTGCGGGTGGACCCGGTCAGCGGCCGTGCAGCGACGCCGAGCACACCGGGGGCGTACTTCGAACTGTTCAAGGCCGAAGACACGCCGCCATCGGTGAACGAGCTGGGCAACGGCGTTGTGCCAGGCAGCCCGCTGCCGGCGGATGAACAGGCGCCGATCGATCTGTTCTGATGCTGAGCTAATGAAAAGCCCCGCCTTCGTGAGAAGTGCGGGGCTTTTTATTACCCGAAGATCAAAAGCCCCTCACCCTAACCCTCTCCCAGAGGGAGAGGGGACTTACCGAGTTGTCTGGGGTCAAACACCGACCTGAAAGTGTGGTGTCGATTATGGATTCAAAACCATACATTCAGGTCGGCGTAGCTCCCAAGCGTCCCCCAATCAGTCCCCTCTCCCTCTGGGAGAGGGTTAGGGTGAGGGGCTCTTGATCTTCAGACACAAAAAAACCCCGACTCTCGCGAGCCGGGGCTTTTGTTTGAAGCGCTACAACGACTTAGCCGTTGAACACGTCATCCACGCTTTTCAGCGGGTAGTTCTTCGGATACGGCAGGGTGGCCACGCCGGTCTCGATCGCAGCCTTGGCCACGGCGTCGGAGATCAGGGTGATCAGGCGCTTGTCCATTGGTTTCGGAATGATGTACTCACGGCCGAATTCCAGCGGAGCACCGCCGTAGGCATCGCACACGTCCTGTGGAACAGGCAGTTTGGCCAGTTCGCGCAGGGCGTTGGCGGCGGCGACTTTCATTTCTTCGTTGATGCGCTTGGCGCGAACGTCCAGGGCACCACGGAAGATGAACGGGAAGCCCAGTACGTTGTTGACCTGGTTCGGGTAGTCCGAACGGCCGGTGGCCATGATCACGTCGCTACGGGTGGCGTGCGCCAGTTCCGGGGAGATTTCCGGATCCGGGTTGGAGCAGGCGAACACGATCGGGTTGGCCGCCATCGACAGCAGGCCTTCGGCGCTCAGCAGGTTCGGACCGGACAGACCGACGAATACGTCAGCGCCTGCCAGTGCGTCTGCCAGGGTGCGCTTCTCGGTAGCGTGGGCGAACACGGCTTTGTACTGGTTCAGGTCGTCACGGCCGGAGTGGATCACGCCGGTACGGTCAACCATGAAGATGTTTTCGATGCGAGCACCCATGCTCACCAGCAGTTTCATGCAGGAGATGGCGGCAGCACCGGCGCCGAGGCAGACAATCTTCGCTTCCGGCAGGGTTTTGCCAGCGATTTCCAGGGCGTTGATCATGCCCGCAGCGGTCACGATCGCGGTGCCGTGCTGGTCATCGTGGAACACCGGAATATCGCACTGCTCGATCAGAGCGCGTTCGATCTCAAAGCACTCTGGCGCCTTGATGTCTTCCAGGTTGATGCCACCGAAGGTGATGGAGATGCGCTTGACGGTGTCGATAAAGGCCTGCGGGCTTTCCGAGTCGACTTCGATGTCGAATACGTCGATGCCGGCGAAACGCTTGAACAGCACGCCTTTGCCTTCCATTACAGGCTTGGAAGCCAGTGGGCCGAGGTTGCCCAGGCCGAGAATCGCGGTGCCGTCGGAAATGACTGCCACCAGGTTGCCCTTGCCGGTGTATTTGTAGGCCAGTTCAGGATCGCGAGCGATCTCGCGCACTGGTTCAGCTACGCCGGGGCTGTAGGCCAGCGACAGGTCGCGGGCGGTAGCAGTGGCCTTGGTGAGCTCGACACTCAACTTCCCCGGACGAGGATTGGCGTGGTATTCGAGAGCGGCAGTTTTCAGATCAGACATTTTGGCATTCCGCTTTTTTACTGTTGGACAGACTGGTCAGCGAGGATACGCGCCTCGCAAAGTCCCCACAAGACTGGGCAGTCACCGCTGTCAAGCGCCCTGCCCTACGACTTTGGGCCAAGAGCCACGGCGCACAAGGGCTGGACTGTTCACAATCAGCTGTAAAAATGTCTACAATTTTTCTTCAGCGCGGTACGTGCAGCATCGAAGGATCGGTCAACGGCAGCAACCAGCGCGCCTGACCTTTTTGCAAACCACCGCGCCGTGATCGGTCAACCACCCAGCCACGCGCCTCGATCTGCCTGCCTTTCAATGCTTGCAAACCAGCACTGTCAAATTGTCCGACCAGATTGGGTGCAACCCGCAATACAAGCGTGTCCTGCAACTCGATCCAGATTCCGCCGCGATTGCGCAGCACCTTGCTCACCCGACCGCTGACTACGGCGAAGCCCGAACGCTGGATCTGCTGCGCTTTCTGGACCGGCGATTGCCGCCAGAGACCAAGTCCGGCCTGTCGCGCGCTGCGTTCGGCGGCCTGTTGGCAGGCGACCAGATCGACGTTCGGCGCCACCGCGACCTGAAAACCCAGGCCAGCGGCAAGCATCTGCGCTTCGAGATTGGCACCGCTGACACTGTAAACATGCGCCAGCGTACGGCCGTAATGGTCTTTCGCCTGCTTGCCGGGTCGCAGACCGACCCGGCCGCCGCTGTCATCGACCAGCGCTTGCAGGCGTTTGCGCGCTGCCACGGCGAAGGGCTCGTCGCTGCGGCCCTGCTTGCCCAGCTCCGGCGTATTGAGGCCGATCAAGCGCACGCTGCGGCCATCGCTCAGGCGCAGGGTGTCGCCATCGACCACTCGCTGCACGGAAACGCTGGTCAGCCCTGCGGGTGCCGGACAAAAGGCCTGGGCGGCGGACAGCCAAATCGCAGACACAAAAAAGGCGCCCGCAAGGGACGCCTTTTTCATCAGTCTGGAGAAGTCGAAGCGACCTTCCAAAATGATCAGCCTCAGGCTTTTTTGCCGACGCCGAAAGTAGCGAAACGGTCTGCGAACTTCTGCACACGGCCGCCGGTGTCCAGAGTCTTCTGCTTACCGGTGTAGAACGGGTGGCATTCGTTGCAAACGTCGATCGCCAGGGCTTTGCCGTAGGTCGAACGAGTTTCGAACTTGTTACCGCAGCTGCAGGTAACAGCGATTTCCGGGTAGTTCGGATGGATTTCGGCTTTCATGGTGTCTTCCTCAGGCTAGCGTGCCGCCACCCAACACTATTGTTGAATACCGCACGTAATTAGGCCGCGGATTCTACCAGACCTTTTCAATCGCGCAAGCTGTCACCGAGACCGACCGTCTGCTAGGCTCCCGGCCTTAAACGCACTTCCCTGTGGCAGCGAGCCTGCTCGCGAAGACGCCATGGCAGTCGACACATGTGTTGCCTGACCCACCGCCTTCGCGAGCAGGCTCGCTCCCACAGGTCATGCATATCCGATCATTTTGCGTATCGAGATCCCCCCGCGTGCCCGACGCCATTCTGCGCCTTGCCCTGCCTTCGCCTTTACGCCGCCTGTTCGATTACCGGGCGCCGGCCGGGGTGCGGCGTGAGCAATTGCAGCCGGGCATGCGCTTGCGGGTGCCGTTCGGTCGGCGCGAGATGATCGGGATTCTGGTCGAGGTCACCGACTCCAGCGAAGTGCCGGCAGAAAAACTCAAGCCGGCGCTGGCCCTGCTCGACACGACTTCGCCACTGCCGCCAGCGCTGTTCAAGCTGTGCCTGTGGACCGCGCAGTATTACCAGCACAGCCTCGGCGACACCTTGAACTGGGCCTTGCCGGTGCTGCTGCGTCAGGGCGAGCTGGCCGAGGCCCGGCAGGAACGCTTCTGGTCGATTGCCCCGGGCGCGAGCGTTGACGACCCACGGGTCGCCCGTGCGCCACGCCAGCGCGAGGCATTGACCACGCTGGCCCAGCATCCTCATGGCGTCGCCCATCAGTTGTTGAGCAAACTGATGCTGAGCAAGGACAGCCTTGATCTGCTGCTGGCCAAGGGTCTGGTGCAAGTCGAAATCCGCCGCCACGCCCCCGGCGCTCGCCATGAACACTGGCTGGCGCAACCGGAGCTGCCGCTCAACAGTGAACAACGCGCGGCGTATGAAGCGATTCGCGCCGGCTTCGACAGTTACCACGCTTTTCTCCTGGCCGGCGTCACCGGCAGCGGCAAGACCGAAGTCTATCTGCAACTTATCCGCGAAACCCTCGAAGCCGGCAAGCAGGCCTTGGTGTTGATTCCGGAGATCAACCTCGGCCCGCAAACCCTGGCGCGCTTCGAACAGCGCTTCAACGCGCGCATCGCCCTGCTGCACTCGGCGGTGAATGATCGCGAACGCCTGGAAGCCTGGCTCGCCGCCCGTGATGGCGAGGCCGACATTATTATCGGCACCCGTTCGGCCCTGTTCACCCCGATGAAAAATCCCGGGCTGATCATCATCGATGAAGAGCACGACGGTTCCTATAAACAGCAGGAAGGTCTGCGCTACCACGCTCGCGATCTGGCGCTGGTACGCGCACGGCAGGAAAACATCCCGATCGTGCTCGGCTCCGCCACGCCGTCGCTGGAAAGCCTGCATAACGCTTACACCGGTCGCTATGGCCTGCTGCGTCTGAACGAACGCGCCGGCGGCGCCAAGCAACCGCGCTTTCTGCGTCTGGACGTGAAAAGCCGTCCGCTCGACAGCGGTATTTCCGGACCGATGCAGCAAGCCATCGGCCAGACCCTCGCCAACGGCCAACAGGTGCTGGTGTTCCTCAACCGGCGCGGCTTTGCCCCGACCCTGCTCTGCCACGATTGCGGCTGGATGTCCGAGTGTTCGCGTTGCGATGCGCGCATGACCGTGCACCAGCGTTACGGCGAGCTGCGCTGTCACCACTGCGGCAACGTCGAGCGCACACCGCGCCAATGCCCGAAATGCAGCAAGGTCGATCTGCGCCCGGTCGGTGCCGGTACTGAACGCGCCGAAGAACGCTTGGCGATTCTGTTCCCGGATTACCCGGTACTGCGCGTCGATCGCGACAGCACCTCGCGCAAGGACGCGATGAATCAGTTGTTCGCGACGATCCAGAAAGGCCAGCCGTGCATTCTGGTCGGCACGCAGATGTTGGCCAAAGGGCACCACTTCCCACGGGTGACGCTGGTGTCGATTCTGGATGCCGACGGCGGCCTGTTCTCCGGCGACTTCCGCGCCAGCGAGCGCATGGCGCAGCTGATCGTGCAGGTCGCCGGGCGCGCCGGCCGGGCGGAGGAGCCGGGCAAGGTGATCATCCAGACGCACCTCGCCGACCACCCTTTATTGGTGCAACTGACCGAGCAGGGTTATTTCGCCTTCGCCGAACAAGCCTTGAGCGAACGCCGCGCGGCCGGGTTGCCGCCGTTCGCCCATCTGGCACTGTTGCGTGCCGAAGCGCACAAGCCGGGGCAGGCGGAAGGCTTTCTCGATGAAGCGTGCAGCGAGGCCGAACGCCTGCTGGCCGAATTGAATCTGAGCGGCATCGAGCTGCTCGGGCCGGTGCCGGCACCGATGGAGCGCCGTGCCGGGCGTTATCGCGCGCAACTGTTATTGCAGGCGACCGCCCGGGCGCCGTTGCATCGCTTGCTCGCCAGCTGGATGCTGGTGCTGGAGCAGATGCCGAGCGGGCGGGCGGTGCGCTGGTCGCTGGATGTTGATCCGGTGGATCTGTATTGAGCTGAAGATCGCTTTCGCGAGCAGGCTCGCTCCCGCAGTGGATCAGCGCCGTACATACGTTGTGGATCCTGCGCAAAACCTTGTGGGAGCGAGCCTGCTCGCGAAAGCGGACTTTTTGTCACCACATATCCACATCCTGCCTGCTAAGGTTGGCAAGCCCGTCTTCGCAACGGATAATGCCCAGTTTTTCCACCCGCGCATCGATGCGCCCGCCGCGCTTGCGGTCGAAAGAGAAGACCATGAAAGACACCATTCGCCAGCTGATCCAGCAAGCCCTCACCCAACTCGTCAACGAAGGTGTGTTGCCTGAAGGCCTGACGCCGGCGATCCAGGTGGAGAACGCCCGCGACAAGACCCACGGCGACTTCGCCAGCAACATCGCCATGATGCTGGCCAAGCCTGCCGGCATGAAGCCGCGCGATCTGGCGGAGAAAATCATCGCCGCTCTGCCCGCTGACGAGAACGTCACCAAGGCCGAAATCGCCGGCCCGGGCTTCATCAATTTCTTCCAGAACACCCAGGCACTGGCCTCGCGCCTCGACGCCGCACTGGCCGACGCCCGTGTCGGCGTGCGCAAGGCCGGCCCGGCGCAGCGCACCGTGGTCGATCTGTCGGCGCCGAACCTGGCCAAAGAGATGCACGTCGGCCACTTGCGCTCGACCATCATCGGCGACGGCGTGGCCCGCGTTCTTGAGTTCCTCGGCGACGAGGTGATCCGCCAGAACCACGTTGGCGACTGGGGCACTCAGTTCGGCATGTTGATGGCTTATCTGCAGGAAAACCCGATCACCAGCGACGAATTGTCCGATCTGGAAAACTTCTACCGTGCGGCCAAGCAGCGTTTCGACGAGTCCGAAGAATTCGCCGACCGCGCCCGTGGCCTGGTGGTCAAGTTGCAGGCTGGCGATGCCGAATGCCTGGCACTGTGGACCAAGTTCAAGGACATCTCGCTGTCGCACTGCCAGAAGATCTACGAACTGCTCAACGTCAAACTGACCATGGCCGACGTAATGGGCGAAAGCGCCTATAACGATGACCTGATCAATGTGGTCAACGACCTGAAAGCTGCCGGCATGCTGGTCGAGAGCAACGGCGCCCAGTGCGTGTTTCTCGACGAGTTCAAGAACGCCGATGGCGATCCGCTGCCGGTGATCATCGTCAAGGCCGATGGCGGTTACCTGTACGCCACCACTGACCTGGCGGCCGTGCGCTACCGCAGCGGCAAGCTCAAGGCTGATCGCGCGCTGTATTTCGTCGACCAGCGTCAGGCCCTGCACTTCCAGCAGGTCTTCGCGGTGGCGCGCAAGGCCGGTTTCGTCACCCATCCGATGGAAATGGAACACATGGGTTTCGGCACCATGAACGGCGCCGATGGCCGTCCGTTCAAGACCCGTGATGGCGGCACCGTGAAGCTGATCGACCTGCTCACCGAAGCCCAGGAACGTGCCTACAACCTGGTGAAAGAGAAGAACCCGACCCTGGCCGAAGACGAGTTGCGCAACATCGCCAAGGTCGTCGGCATCGGCGCGGTGAAATACGCCGACCTGTCCAAGCATCGCACCAGCGACTACAGCTTCAACTTCGACCTGATGCTCAATTTCGAAGGCAACACCGCGCCGTATCTGCTGTACGCCTACACCCGCGTGGCCGGTGTGTTCCGTAAACTGGGCAAGGACTTCAGCGAAGTCGACGGCCAGATCGTCCTCGAAGCGGCGCACGAGCAAGAGCTGGCGGCGAAGCTGGCGCAGTTCGGCGAAGTGCTGAACAACGTCGCTGAAAAAGGCACGCCGCACATTCTCTGCACCTACCTGTACGACGTCGCCGGCTTGTTCTCCAGCTTCTACGAGAATTGCCCGATCCTCGCCGCCGACACCCCGGCGCAGATGCAGAGCCGTCTGCGTCTGGCCGCACTGACCGGTCGCACCCTCAAGCAAGGCCTGGAGCTGTTGGGTCTGGAAACTCTGGAGCGTATGTAAGTTGGCTGCCAAGAAAAAACCTGCACCCAAACGCGGCGCCAGCCGCTATCAGGCCCCGGCGAAACAACCGATTCCGGGCTGGCTGTGGATGGCCATCGGCCTGACCGTCGGCGCGTTCATCGTGTTTCTGATGAAACTGGAACCGGGCAAGGGCAGCGACACGGTCAAGCGCGAGAAAGTCGAACAGCAGCAGAAAGCGTCGAAGATCGCCGAGGCCAACAAGACTCCGCCGAGCCCGACCCAACCGGTGAAGCCGAAGTACGACTTCTACACCTTGCTGCCGGAATCGGAAGTGATCGTGCCGCCGGACGCGGTACCGGAGAAGACCCTGCCGACGCCGCAAGTGCCGGCCATCCCGACCACACCGGTAACCCCGGCCGAAGCGGCGAAGATCGACACCGCACGGGCTCAAGCGGCTCTGGCCGGGATCACGCCGCCGCCAGCGCCACCCGTGAGCAAGGCCGCGCCAGTGACCAAGTTCTTCCTCCAGGCCGGTTCGTTCCGCAAGGAAACCGATGCTGACAAGGTGCGTGCGCAGATCATTCTGCTCGGCCAAGCCGTCGCGGTGGAGTCCGGCACGGTCAAGGATGAAACCTGGTACCGCGTTTTGGTCGGGCCGTTCAGCAACCGTGAACAACTGACCACGGCGCAGAAACAACTGGCCGGCGCCGGCTTCAGCAACCTGTTGTTACAACAACGCCAGAGCCGCTGACTTTACGTAGACAACCGCTCCCACAGGTAACGCAAATCCCCTGTAGGAGCTGCCGCAGGCTGCGATCTTTTGATTTTGCTTTCAGATCAGGATCAAAAGATCGCAGCCTTCGGCAGCTCCTACAGTTGATCACCGCTCGTCTCCTCTCCCGCGCTACAGTTGAAATCCCCTCCAGCACCCCCATATGAATGGGCATAAGGCATTTTCGCCCCGCTGCGTGGAGACTCTTCCCTTGACCACCATCGTTTCAGTCCGCCGCCACGGCAAAGTCGTCATGGGCGGCGACGGCCAGGTTTCTCTCGGCAACACCGTGATGAAAGGCAACGCCAAAAAGGTCCGTCGCCTGTACCACGGCCAGGTCATCGCCGGTTTCGCCGGTGCCACCGCCGACGCCTTCACCCTGTTCGAACGCTTCGAAGGCCAGCTCGAAAAACATCAGGGTCACCTGATCCGCGCCGCCGTCGAACTCGCCAAGGAATGGCGCACCGACCGCTCCCTGAGCCGCCTCGAAGCGATGCTCGCGGTTGCCAACAAGGATGCTTCGCTGATCATCACCGGCAACGGTGACGTGGTCGAACCTGAAGATGGCCTGATCGCCATGGGTTCCGGCGGCGCCTACGCGCAAGCCGCCGCCAGCGCCCTGCTGAAAAAGACCGACCTGTCGGCGCGCGAGATCGTCGAAACCGCTCTCGGCATCGCTGGCGACATCTGTGTATTCACCAACCACACCCAGACCATTGAGGAGCAGGATCTCGCTGAATAAGCCTGTTGCGGCCCATGTGCCACGGCTTGTTTCTGCTTGAGGACCGTCAATTACTATGTCCATGACTCCCCGCGAAATCGTCCACGAACTCAACCGCCATATCATCGGCCAGGACGATGCCAAGCGCGCCGTCGCGATTGCCCTGCGCAACCGCTGGCGCCGCATGCAGCTGCCTGAAGAGCTGCGCGTTGAGGTGACCCCGAAGAACATCCTGATGATCGGCCCGACCGGTGTCGGTAAAACCGAGATCGCCCGTCGCCTGGCGAAACTGGCCAATGCGCCGTTCATCAAGGTCGAAGCGACCAAATTCACCGAGGTCGGCTACGTCGGCCGCGACGTCGAGTCGATCATCCGTGATCTGGCCGATGCCGCGATCAAGATGCTCCGCGAACAGGAAATGACCCGCGTACGCCACCGCGCCGAAGACGCCGCCGAGGATCGCATCCTCGACGCGCTGCTGCCGCCGGCACGCATGGGCTTCAGCAACGAAGAAGCGCCGAGCTCCGATTCCAATACGCGTCAGCTGTTCCGCAAGCGCCTGCGCGAAGGCCAGTTGGACGACAAGGAAATCGAAATCGAAGTCGCCGAAGTCTCCGGCATCGAGATCGCCACGCCGCCGGGCATGGAAGAGATGACCAACCAGCTGCAATCGCTGTTTGCCAACATGGGCAAGGGCAAGAAGAAGTCGCGCAAGCTCAAGGTCAAGGAAGCGCTGAAACTGGTGCGCGATGAAGAAGCCGGGCGTCTGGTCAACGAAGAAGAACTGAAGGCCAAGGCGCTGGAAGCGGTCGAGCAGCACGGTATCGTCTTCATCGACGAAATCGACAAGGTCGCCAAGCGCGGCAATGTCGGCGGCGCCGATGTCTCCCGCGAAGGCGTACAGCGCGACCTGCTGCCGCTGATCGAAGGCTGCACCGTCAATACCAAACTGGGCATGGTCAAGACCGACCACATCCTGTTCATCGCCTCCGGTGCGTTCCACCTGAGCAAGCCAAGCGATCTGGTGCCGGAGCTGCAAGGCCGTCTGCCGATCCGCGTCGAGCTCAAGGCGCTGAGCCCGGAAGACTTCGAACGCATCCTCAGCGAACCGCACGCCTCGCTCACCGAGCAATACTGCGCGCTGCTGAAGACCGAAGGCCTGAACATCCAGTTCCAGCCCGAGGGCATCAAGCGTCTGGCGGAGATCGCCTGGCAGGTCAACGAGAAGACCGAGAACATCGGTGCCCGTCGTCTGCATACCCTGCTCGAGCGTCTGCTCGAAGAGGTGTCGTTCAGCGCCGGCGACCTGGCCAGCGCCCACGATGACAAGGCGATTCTGATCGACGCCGACTACGTCAACAGCCACCTCGGCGAATTGGCGCAGAACGAAGATCTGTCCCGCTACATTCTGTAGAGCGGCAAGCTACAAGCTACAAGCGGCAAGCTGAGTTAAGCTTGCAACTTGTAGCTTGCAGCTAAAGGCTGTTTTTCATGATTCCCACCGACATCAAACTGCACAAAGCCTCGAAAACCCTGACGCTCAAATATGCGTCCGGCGAGGAATACACTCTGCCCGCCGAGTTTCTGCGCGTGCACTCTCCCTCCGCCGAGGTCCAGGGCCACGGCAAACCGATCCTGCAATTCGGCAAGCTCAACGTGGGTCTGAGCAAGCTGGAACCGGCTGGCAACTATGCACTGAAACTGACCTTCGACGACGGTCACGACAGTGGCCTGTTCACTTGGGAATACCTCTACGAACTTGGCAAACGCCAGAACGAACTCTGGGACGATTATCTTGCGGAGCTGCGCGCTGCCGGGAAATCCCGCGATCCGAACGAGTCGTTCGTCAAGCTGATGCTCTAGGCCGTGGCTCTCGCTCTTTAGAGGGCATTTTCTAACTTCATCTGTTTGAATGCTCCGCGCATACGGCCCCGGATCGGCCGCTTGCGAAAAAAATTAAACTCGGGTAACCAATGGAGCTGGCAAGTTCCCTGCAGTGCTCTACGACTGTAAAGCAGCTATGCAGAATCAACGGTCACCCGAGCAGTAGTACCCGGCATTGGCTGTGGAAGCGACAGCGTGAAACCGGGTACTCGTCTCAGGACAATGGAGCGTCGTAGATGAGTGACAAGAATAACGATGACCTGAAGTACCAAGCCTCGGAAAATACTCTGGGGCTTAACCCCGTCGTCGGGCTGCGCGGAAAGGATCTGCTGGCCTCTGCTCGGATGGTGCTGAAACAGGCCATCAGACAACCGATTCACAGCGTCAGGCACGTGACCCATTTCGGCCTTGAGCTGAAGAACGTGCTGCTGGGGAAATCCGCGCTGCAACCGGCCGGTGATGATCGCCGTTTTGCCGACCCGGCGTGGAGCCAGAACCCTCTGTACAAACGCTATCTGCAAACCTACCTGGCCTGGCGCAAGGAATTGCATGCCTGGATTGATGACAGCAGCCTGTCCCCCAAGGACATCGCTCGCGGCCATTTCGTCATCAACTTGATGACCGAAGCCATGGCGCCGACCAACACGGCGGCCAACCCGGCGGCGGTCAAACGCTTTTTCGAAACCGGCGGCAAAAGCCTGCTCGATGGCCTCTCGCATCTGGCCAAGGATCTTGTGCACAACGGCGGCATGCCGAGCCAGGTCAACATGGGCGCGTTCGAGGTTGGCAAGAGCCTGGGCGTCACCGAAGGCGCGGTGGTGTTTCGCAATGATGTGCTGGAGCTGATCCAGTACCGGCCGATCACCGAGCAGGTCCACGAGCGCCCGCTGCTGGTAGTGCCGCCGCAGATCAACAAGTTCTACGTCTTCGACTTGAGCCCGGACAAAAGCCTGGCGCGCTTCTGCCTGCGCAACAATGTGCCAACCTTCATCATCAGCTGGCGCAACCCGACCAAGGCCCAGCGCGAATGGGGTCTGTCGACCTACATCGAGGCGCTGAAGGAAGCCGTCGACGTAGTCACCGCTATAACCGGCAGCAAAGATGTGAACATGCTCGGCGCCTGTTCCGGCGGCATCACCTGCACCGCCCTGCTCGGCCACTACGCCGCGCTCGGCGAGAACAAGGTCAACGCCCTCACCCTGCTGGTCAGCGTGCTCGACACCACCCTGGACAGCGACGTCGCCCTGTTCGTCGACGAGCAGACCCTGGAGACCGCCAAGCGCCACTCCTACCAGGCCGGCGTGCTCGAAGGCAAAGACATGGCCAAGGTCTTCGCCTGGATGCGCCCCAACGATCTGATCTGGAACTACTGGGTCAACAACTACTTGCTCGGCAACGAGCCGCCGGTGTTCGACATCCTGTTCTGGAACAACGACACCACTCGCCTGCCCGCCGCGTTCCACGGCGACCTGATCGAGATGTTCAAAAACAATCCACTGATCCGCCCCAATGCACTGGAAGTGTGCGGCACGCCGATCGACCTCAAGCAGGTCACCGCCGACATCTTTTCCCTGGCCGGCACCAACGATCACATCACGCCATGGAAGTCCTGCTACAAGTCGGCGCAACTGTTCGGCGGCAAAGTCGAATTCGTGCTGTCGAGCAGCGGCCATATTCAGAGCATCCTCAACCCGCCGGGCAATCCGAAATCGCGCTACATGACCAGCGAAGAGATGGCGGCGACTGCCGATGACTGGCAGGAAAACTCGACCAAGCACACCGATTCCTGGTGGCTGTACTGGCAGGCATGGCTGGCCGAACGCTCGGGCAACCTGAAAAAGGCCCCGGCGAAACTGGGCAACAAAGCCTACCCGGCAGGCGAGGCTTCGCCAGGCACTTACGTACATGAGAGATAGCGGCAAGTTTCAAGCTGCGAGCGACAAGCTGAGCGGGTTCTGCTTGAAGCTTGCGGCTTGCAGCTGCTCCCAACTGACCCGAAGGGTTTGACCCATGCCGCAACCGTTCATATTCCGCACCGTCGATCTGGATGGCCAGACCCTCCGCACGGCGGTGCGTCCCGGCAAGCCTCATTTGACGCCTCTGCTGATCTTCAACGGCATCGGTGCCAACCTGGAGCTGGTGTTTCCGTTTGTCGCAGCGCTCGACCCGGATCTGGAAGTGATCGCCTTCGACGTGCCCGGGGTCGGCGGCTCGTCGACGCCGAACCGACCGTATCGCTTCCCCGGCCTGGCCAAACTGACGGCGCGGATGCTCGACTATCTCGACTACGGCAAGGTCAATGTGATCGGCGTGTCGTGGGGCGGAGCTCTGGCGCAGCAGTTTGCCTACGACTATCCCGAGCGCTGCAAGAAACTGGTACTGGCGGCCACTGCGGCCGGTGCGGTGATGGTCCCCGGCAAACCGAAAGTGCTGTGGATGATGGCCAGTCCGCGCCGCTACATTCAGCCATCCCATGTGATCCGCATCGCGCCGATGATCTACGGCGGCTCGTTCCGCCGCGACCCGACGCTGGCTGCCAGCCATGCGGCGAAAGTGCGCTCGGCGGGCAAGCTCGGTTACTACTGGCAACTGTTCGCCGGCCTCGGCTGGACCAGCATCCACTGGCTGCACAAGATCCATCAGCCGACGCTGGTGCTGGCCGGCGATGACGACCCACTGATTCCGCTGATCAACATGCGCATGCTCGCCTGGCGCATTCCCAATGCGCAGTTGCACATCATCGATGACGGCCATCTGTTCCTGATTACCCGCGCCGAAGCGGTGGCGCCGATCATCATGAAGTTTCTCGAAGAGGAGCGTCTGCGCGCAGTCATGCACCCGCATCCGACCCCGCTCGGCGGCTGATCGCGGCGGCCTGCTTTATGCAGCACTTTCCAAATCAAGCGCGCGGCAGGACGCCGCGCAGGCAGCAACCGGTAACAGCGTCTATGGTGTTCTGGTTCGGTGAGTGTGTTTTTGCCCTGAAGACGAAGGAGTGTTGAGTCATGCGCGAAAAACCAGCGACGGGCGTGGTGCCCAGCCCCGCCGTGTTTATCAACGCCCAGAGTGCGATCGCCGGTCTGCGCGGCAGGGATCTGCTGTCGACCCTGCGCAGCGTCGCCGCCCACGGCTTGCGCAATCCGTTGCACAGCGCAAAGCATGCGCTGAAGCTTGGCGGACATTTGGGCCGCGTGCTGCTCGGCGAAACCCTGCACCCGACCAATCCGCAAGACAGCCGCTTCGCCGATCCGGCGTGGAGCCTCAACCCGTTCTACCGGCGCAGCCTGCAGGCGTATCTGGCCTGGCAGAAACAGGTCAAGAGCTGGATCGATGAAGGCGACATGAGCCCTGAAGATCGTGCCCGTGCGCACTTCGCTTTCACCCTGCTCAATGACGCCGTGGCGCCCTCCAACACCCTGCTCAATCCGCTGGCGGTCAAGGAGCTGTTCAATTCCGGCGGGCAGAGTCTGGTGCGTGGCCTGAGCCATTTGTTTGATGATCTGCTGCACAACGACGGCCTGCCCCGGCAAGTGACCAGGCAGGCGTTCGAGGTCGGCAAAACCGTGGCGACCACCAGCGGATCGGTGGTCTTTCGCAATGAAATGTTCGAGCTGATCCAGTACAAATCGATGAGCGAAAAGCAGTACGCCAAGCCGCTGCTGGTGGTGCCGCCGCAAATCAACAAGTACTACATCTTCGACCTAAGCCCGCAGAACAGCTTCGTCCAGTACGCCCTGAAAAACAGCCTGCAGACCTTCATGATCAGTTGGCGCAATCCTGATGTGCGCCATCGCGAGTGGGGCCTGTCGAGTTACGTCGAAGCGGTCGAAGAAGCGATGAACATCTGCCGGGCGATTACCGGCGCCCGCGAAGTCAACCTCATGGGCGCCTGCGCTGGCGGCCTGACCATCGCCGCCCTGCAAGGGCATTTGCAGGCCAAACGGCAACTACGCCGGGTCGCCAGCGCGACGTATCTGGTCAGTCTGCTCGACAGCCAGATCGAGACCCCGGCCACGCTGTTCGCCGACGAGCAAACACTGGAAGCGGCCAAACGTCGCTCGTACCAGCGAGGCGTGCTCGACGGTCGCGACATGGCCAAGGTCTTCGCCTGGATGCGCCCCAACGATTTGATCTGGAGCTATTTCGTCAACAACTACCTGCTGGGCAAGGAGCCGCCAGCCTTCGACATTCTCTACTGGAACAATGACAACACGCGCCTGCCGGCGGCGCTGCACGGCGATCTGCTGGACTTCTTCAAGCACAACCCGCTGATCCACGCTGGCGGTCTCGAGGTGTGCGGTACGCCGATCGACCTACAGAAGGTCAATGTCGACAGCTTCAGCGTCGCCGGCATGAACGACCACATCACGCCATGGGACGCGGTGTATCGCTCGACCCTGCTGCTCGGTGGCGAGCGACGTTTCGTGCTGTCCAACAGCGGCCACGTGCAGAGCATCCTCAACCCGCCGAGCAACCCGAAAGCTGCCTACGTCGAGAACGCCAAACTGAGCAGCGACCCGCGTGCCTGGTACTACGATGCCAAACACGTCGACGGCAGCTGGTGGCCGCAGTGGCTGGAATGGGTCGCGCAGCGCTCCGGCGCCCTGAATGAGACTCGCACCACCCTCGGCAATCCGAACTATCCACCGATGGAAGCGGCACCCGGCACCTATGTGCATGTGCGCTGACGCTCAACCGAAATTTTCTAAGAAGACTGGATGAAAACCCGCGACCGGATTCTCGAATGTGCACTGCAACTGTTCAACGAAAAGGGTGAGCCGAACGTTTCCACCATGGAGGTGGCCAACGAAATGGGGATCAGCCCGGGCAATCTTTACTACCACTTCCACGGTAAGGAACCGCTGATTCTCGGCCTGTTCGAACGCTTCCAGCACGAACTCGCCCCCCTGCTCGACCCGCCACCGGAGGTGGAGCTCGCACCGGAAGATTACTGGCTGTTTCTGCATTTGATCGTCGAGCGACTGGCGCAGTACCGGTTCCTGTTCCAGGACCTGTCGAACCTCGCCGGCCGTTTGCCGAAACTGGCCAAGGGAATTCGCAATCTGCTCAATGCATTGAAGAGAACTCTGGCCTCTCTGTTGGCGCGTCTGAAGGCTTCGGGGCAACTGGTCAGCGATACCCAGGCCTTGGGGCAACTGGTCGAGCAGGTGACCATGACGCTGCTGTTCTCGCTGGATTACCAGCGGATTCTGGATCGTGAGGGTGAGGTCAGGTTGGTGGTTTATCAGATCATGATGCTGGTGGCGCCGCATTTGTTGCCGCCGATGAAGGTGGCGACAGAGCGAATGGCGCTGCAATACCTTGAGGATCACGACTGACCCGAAAAGCCCTCACCCTAACCCTCTCCCGGAGGGAGAGGGGACTGATTGGGGGATGTTCGAGAGCTACGCCGACCTGAGCGAGCTTCGTTGAATCCATAATCGACTATCCGAAGATTACGGCTGACTCGAAAAGCCCCTCACCCTAGCCCTCTCCCGGAGGGAGAGGGGACTGACTGGGGGATGTTCGAGAGCTACGCCGACCTGAGCGAGCTTCCTTGAATCCATAATCGACTGTTTTTTTCAGGTCGGTGGATGTCTGGAGACAACGCGGTCGGCTCCCTCTCCTTGGGGAGAGGGCTGGGGTGAGGGGCCGCTTGGAATGCACAAACAAAAACGCCCGACCTTCACAGGCCGGGCGTTTTTGATTTGCCCTGCAATCAGGACTGACTGGATGGCGTCGACGGTGTCGATGCCGCAGTCGGAGTAGCTGCTGCCGTGGGTGCCGCAGCGGAGTTTGCCGCGTTGGCCGGAGCTGTTGGAGCAGTCGATGGTGCGGCGGCCGGTTTCGGCGCAGCGGCTTTCGGCGCAGCCAGTTTTTTCACTGCAGGCTTTTTCGCCGCAGCCGGTTTGGCCGCAGGCTTCGCAGCGGGTTTGGCAGCAGCGGTCTTCGCTGCTGGTTTGGCCGCTGGTTTCGCTGCAGCTTTAGTCGCAGGTTTTGCTGCTGCTTTGGTTGCCGGTTTCGCAGCGGCCTTGGCGGCAACCGGTTTGGCTGCCGCTTTGGCCGCAGGCTTGGCGGCTGCCGTTTTGGCCGCAGCTTTTGCAGCAGGTTTCGCCGCTGCTTTGGTCAGTGGCTTGGCTGCGGTTTTCGCCGCAGGTTTGGCCGCTGCAGTTTTAGTGGCAGGTTTCGCCGCAGCGGTTTTTGCCGCCACAGGCTGAGCTTTCAGACCGGTGAGTTTTTCGATCTGCTTGGTCAGCGTGTCGACCTTGGCGTTGAGCGCCTTCACCTCATTGCGGCTCGGCACACCCAGGCGCGAAATCGCGCTGTTCAGGCGCTTGTCGAACGCGCCTTCCAGCTCGTCCCACTTGCCCATGGCACGGTCTTTCACGCCGCTGATGCGCGACTTGGCCGAAGAGGTCGAGTCCTCGACTTTCTTGCCGACCGCAGTCTTGGTGAGCTTCTCGGCTTTCTCGCCGTCTTTGACCAATGCATCGAAGAGTTTGCTGCCGTCAGTGTCGATCTTCGAGTACACGCCTAAACCAGCCAGCCAGATTTTGCGGGAGTAGGACTCGACCTTCCCGACCCACGAGCTGCTTTCTTTATCGGTGTTCTTTTTGCCAGCCATCCCGTTCTCCTTAAGATTTTCGCGCGACGCGTTCGAGCAATGCCGTCAGCTCATCGAGCTTAGCAGAGAGTGCCTCAACGTCATGTTTAGACGGAATGCCGATCCGATTCAAGGCGCTGGCCACACGGTTGTCGAAGGCCTTCTCGACCTTGTCGAGCTGAACTTCAACGCGACCCTTGAACGAGCTGACCTGGGTGGCCGCGTCATCGATCTCGGCGTTGGCCGCGAGGAGTTTTTCGCTGACGGCTTTTTTGCCTTTCTTTTCAACGGTTTGACCGGCGGCCACGAGTTCTTGAAAGTACTCGCTGCCCTCCTGGCCGACCTTGGTGTAGGCGCCCAGGCCTGCCAGCCAGATCTTGCGGGCATAGGATTTGACGTCGCTCAGAGTGGAAGTCGGAGCGTCGATTTTTTTCTTCAAAATGACTTTGGCCATGGTGCACCTCACGCGCAGAAGGTTTGAGGAACTGCCGGACGAGTGTCGGGCTCAGGCACAAAGTAGGCAGAAAAATTAGAAAGGGCACCCTAACCAGCGGGAGCAACACAAAACAAATGTGGGAGCGAGCCTGCTCGCGAATGCGGTTTGTCAGTCACGGATAATTTGACTGAAAGACCGCTTTCGCGAGCAGGCTCGCTCCCACAGGGGACTTGATTTCAATCTGGAAATCAGGCGAGGGCTTTGTCTAGGGCCTTCTCGATCTCGGCTTTGATCATGCCGCTCATGGCCGACATCATCAGGCCCAGCTCGACGTCGACCCTGATCGAATCGTCCGCCACGTGCACTTCACCTTTCACGCCCGAGCGCTTGAGGTTCAGGGTGTCGCCCGACCATTGCGGCTCCAGGCCGTATTGTTCATTGAGCTTTTTGGCCAGTTTGTCGGCCTTTTCGCGGGCGGCGTCCTTGCCCAGGGTGTGGGCGCGCTCAACACTGATTTTGGCCATGGAATGACTCCTGATGATTGAATGGCTGACGTTGAATCTTGACCGCATCTGCGGCAAATCGTCCCGAAGGTTGCCCATCTTACCTTTAGCCATTCCAAGACAAAGCACGGCTTGGGGATTAGAATGTCGCGCATTCTCTTTTGGTGACAGCGATATGACTGATCAGCGCAAAGGCAGCGATGCCGAACCCACCACTCACTTCGGCTTCAAAAACGTTCCGGAAAGCCAGAAAGCGGAAAAAGTCGCTGAGGTTTTCCATTCCGTAGCCGCGAAATACGACCTGATGAACGACCTTCTGTCGGGCGGCATGCACCGTCTGTGGAAGCGTTTCGCGATCGAGCTTTCCGGCGTGCGCAGCGGCAACCGCGTGCTCGACATCGCCGGTGGCACCGGCGACCTGACCCGCAAGTTCTCGAACCTCGTCGGCCCGACCGGCCAGGTCGTGCTGGCCGACATCAACGAGTCGATGCTCAAGGTCGGCCGTGATCGTCTGCTCGATCTGGGCGTTGCCGGCAACGTCGAATTCGTCCAGGCCGACGCGGAAAAACTGCCGTTCCCGGACAACCATTTCGACTGCGTGACCATCGCCTTCGGCCTGCGCAACGTGACGCACAAAGAGGACGCGCTGCGTTCGATGCTGCGCGTGCTCAAGCCCGGCGGACGCCTGCTGGTACTGGAATTCTCCAAGCCGACCAACGCGCTGATGTCGAAAGCCTACGACGCCTACTCGTTCGCCTTCATGCCGCTGATGGGCAAGCTGATCACCAACGATTCGGAAAGCTATCGCTACCTGGCCGAATCGATCCGCATGCACCCGAATCAGGAAACCCTGAAGTCGATGATGGTCGAGGCCGGTTTCGACCGCGTGACCTATCACAACATGACCGCAGGCATCGTCGCCCTGCACCGCGGCATCAAACCCTGATGTTGCTCACCGGGCTGCTCGCCAGCGTCGAACTCGGCCTCAACCGGGTGCTGCGTCTCGACAGCACGGCGCTGCCGCGCCTGGCGCATTTGACCGGCAAGGTGATTGCCGTCGACTGCCGCAGCCCGGCGCTGCAACTGTTCATCCTGCCCAGCGACGAAGGCCTGATGCTGGCTGCGCAGTGGGCAGCGGACGTCGATTGCACGTTGCGTGCACCGGCCTCGAGCCTGGTGAAACTGGCCCTGAGCAAAGACAAGACCGCCGTGCTGCACGCACCGGAAGTCGAGCTCGATGGCGACAGCGGTGTGTTGCTGGAACTGGCCGGCGTGCTGCAGGATCTTGAGCTGGACTGGGAGTACGAACTCTCGCGCTGGCTCGGGCCGGTCGCCACGCAATTGCTCGGCGGCCATCTGCGCAGCCGCGCGCGCTGGTATCAACAAGGATTTGCCAGCCTCAACCAGAATCTTGCCGAATACCTCGCCGAAGAATCGCGCACCCTTGTCGGGCAACGCGAAGCGGAAGCGCGGTTCAGCGAACTGGACCGGATCAAACTTGATCTGGAACGACTCGAGGCGCGTTTCGAGCGCCTTTCCCGATCCCTCGACCCAAGCGATAACGCATGAAGCTGCTTGCCGTCCGCCGTCTGTTGCGCATCCAGCGCGTCGTGATCCGCTACCGCCTCGATGACCTGCTCTTCGATCTGCCACTGCCCTGGTTCCTTCTGGCCGTGCGCTTTTTGCTGCCGTGGCGCTGGCTGCCGCGCAAGCCGCTGGAGCTCAACCGTGGCGCGCGCTTGCGTCTGGCGTTGCAGGATCTGGGGCCGATCTTCATCAAGTTCGGGCAGATCCTTTCGACCCGCCGCGACCTGTTGCCGGAAGACATCGCCGATGAGCTGATGCTGCTGCAGGACCGCGTGCCGCCGTTCGATTCGCAGGTGTCGATCAAGCTGATCGAAGAACAGCTGGGCAAGAAAATCAGCGAAGTGTTCAGCCGTTTCGACGTCGCACCGCTGGCCTCGGCCTCGGTAGCGCAGGTGCATGCGGCGCAGCTCAAAAGCGGCGAAGAAGTGGTGGTGAAGGTCATTCGCCCGGGTCTGAAGCCGATCATCGCGCAGGATCTGGCATGGCTGTTCATCCTCGCCCGCGCGGCGGAAAAATTCTCCGCTGATGCGCGCCTGCTGCACCCGGTCGACGTGGTGCAGGATTACGAAAAGACCATTTACGACGAACTCGATCTGTTGCGCGAGGCGGCCAACGCCAGCCAGTTGCGCCGCAACTTCGAAGGCTCGCAGCTGCTTTATGTACCGCAAGTCTATTGGGACTGGTGCCGGCCGAAAGTGCTGGTGATGGAGCGCATCTACGGGATTCAGGTCACCGACCTGGCGACACTCGCCGACCAGCGCACCGACATGAAAATGCTCGCCGAGCGCGGCGTGGAGATTTTCTTCACTCAGGTGTTCCGCGACAGTTTCTTCCACGCCGACATGCACCCGGGCAACATCTTCGTCAGCACAGTCAATCCGTGGAGCCCGCAGTACATCGCGATCGACTGCGGCATCGTCGGCAGCCTGACCCCGGAAGACCAGGATTATCTGGCACGCAACCTGTTCGCTTTCTTCAAGCGTGACTACCGCCGTGTGGCGCAGTTGCACATCGATTCGGGCTGGGTGCCGGCGGAAACCAAACTCAACGAATTCGAAGCGGCGATCCGTACGGTGTGCGAACCGATCTTCGAAAAACCGTTAAAAGATATTTCATTTGGCCAGGTGCTGATGCGCCTGTTCCAGACCGCTCGCCGTTTCAACATGGAAGTGCAGCCGCAACTGGTGCTGTTGCAGAAGACCCTGCTGAACATCGAAGGCCTCGGGCGTCAGCTGTATCCGGATCTGGATCTATGGAACACCGCGCAGCCGTTTCTCGAGCGCTGGATGCGCGAACGCGTCAGCCCGAAAGCCTTGCTGGGCAACGTGCAGAGCCAGCTGGAGCAGATTCCGCACCTGTCGAACATGGCTCGCGATCTGCTCGAACGCATGTCGCAACCTCACGCCAAAGACCCTCCGCCGCCGTGGCGCAAACGCAAGGACGACTGGTTCCTGCGCCTGCTCGGCTGCGTGCATCTGGCCGGCGGCGCGATCCTCGCAGCGGGTGGTCCGTTGACCGAGTGGTCGCACTGGCCCGCCGGAATCATGATCGCGGTCGGTTTGTATCTGGTCGTTCGCCGATAGCACGATTGAGCTGCAAGTTATAAGCTGCGAGCTTCAAGCTTGACGCTACAGGCACACCGCAACGTGCGTTTACTTGCAGCTTGAAGCTTGAAACTCGAAGCTGCTTTTCAGGAATTGAAGATGAAAAACTGGCTGGACGAGATCAAGTGGGACGCTGACGGCCTGGTGCCGGCGATTGCCCAGGATCACAAGACCGGGCGCGTATTGATGATGGCCTGGATGAACCGCGAAGCGCTCGAACTGACCGCTGCGGAAAATCGTGCAATCTACTGGTCACGTTCCCGTGGCAAGCTGTGGCGCAAGGGCGAAGAATCCGGCCATGTGCAGACCCTGCATGAGATGCGCCTGGACTGTGACGCCGACGTGATCATCCTGATGGTTGAACAGATCGGCGACATCGCCTGCCACACCGGCCGGCAAAGCTGCTTTTACCGGGTCTTCGAAAACGGCGACTGGAAAACGGTCGACCCGGTACTGAAAGATCCGCACGCTATCTATTCCGCAGGACACACACATGAGTGACACCCTCACCCGTCTGGCCGAAGTGCTCGAAGAGCGCAAAGGCGCAGCCGCCGACAGCTCGTATGTCGCCAGCCTGTATCACAAGGGGCTGAACAAGATTCTGGAGAAAGTCGGCGAAGAGTCGGTCGAAACCATTATTGCCGCCAAGGATGCCGCCATCAGCGGCGATTGCAGTGATGTGATCTACGAGACCGCCGACCTGTGGTTCCACAGCATGGTCATGCTCGCCCAACTGGGGCAGCATCCGCAGGCCGTGCTGGATGAACTGGACCGTCGCTTCGGCCTGTCCGGACACGTCGAGAAAGCCTCGCGTCCGTCCGCCTGAACAACTTTTAGAGAGGAATCGCCACATGGGCATTTTTGACTGGAAACACTGGGTCGTCATTCTGATTGTCGTGGTGCTGGTATTCGGTACCAAGAAACTGAAAAACCTCGGCACCGACGTTGGCGAGTCGATCAAGGGTTTTCGCAAAGCCATGAACGACGACGAAAAACCGGCCGAACCAAACGTGACCCCGCCGGCCCAGCCTGTGCCACCGGTGCAGCCGCAAACCACTGCTCAGGCCAACCCGCCGCACACCATCGACGTGCAGGCGCAGAAAGTCGAAGAGCCGATCCGTAAAGACGTGTGAGCACTGACTAATGTTTGGTATCAGCTTCTCTGAACTGCTGCTCGTCGGCCTCGTCGCCCTGCTGGTGCTCGGCCCCGAGCGTCTGCCGGGCGCTGCGCGCACCGCCGGTCTGTGGGTCGGCCGCCTGAAGCGCAGCTTCAACGCGATCAAACAGGAAGTTGAACGTGAAATCGGTGCCGACGAGATCCGTCGGCAACTGCACAACGAACATATTCTGTCGCTGGAGCAAGAGGCGCGGAAGATTTTCAATCCGAACCAGCAGGAGCCGACGCCGGTCGAGCCTGTGGGCGAGCAGACGATTCACAGCGCTGCCGCTCCCACTGCACCTGCACCTGCACCTGCACCTGCACCTGCACCTGTTGTAACACCGCCAGGACCGGCGCCGGTTACCACAGACACATCGGTTGAACACGTAGCGCCCTCCGCCGCGCCGACTACACCAGCGCCTCAAGACCCTACACTGCCGCCGCGAGCCCCATGAGCGATCTTCCGGAAAACGACCAGCACATGCCGCTGGTTTCGCACCTCACCGAGTTGCGCACCCGCCTGCTGCGTTGCGTGGCGGCGATCTTCATTATCTTTGCCGGGCTGTTTGCGTTTACCCAGCAGATCTACACCTTCGTCTCGACGCCGCTGCGCCAGTACCTGCCGGTCGGCGCGACGATGATCGCCACAGACGTGTCGTCGCCGTTCCTGACGCCGCTGAAGCTGACGATGATGGTTTCGCTGTTCCTCGCGATTCCGGTGATCCTGCATCAGATCTGGGGCTTTATCGCGCCAGGCCTGTACAAGCATGAAAAACGCGTCGCGGTGCCGCTGCTGATCTCCAGCATTCTGCTGTTCTACATCGGCATGGCGTTCGCCTATTACTTCGTTTTTCCGCTGATCTTCAAGTTCTTCGCCGCTGCCACCCCGGCGGGCGTGGAAATGATGACCGACATCGCCAGCTACCTCGATTTCGTCATGACGCTGTTCTTCGCCTTCGGCGTGGCGTTCGAGATTCCGGTGGCGGTGGTGTTGCTGGTGTGGATCGGCGTGGTCGACGTCAAATACCTGAAGAAGATTCGCCCGTACGTGATCATCGGCTGCTTCGTGGTCGGCATGATCCTCACCCCGCCGGACATCTTCTCGCAGACCCTGCTGGCTGTGCCGATGTGGATGCTGTTCGAGATCGGCATTCTCTTCGGCGCGCTGGTCAGCAAGCGCGAACGCCCGGACGAAACGCCGGCCGACGACCACAACGACCAGCCGCCAGCGACCCAGGCATGAACCTGCTGCTGCTCGAAGAGGCCGACTTCATTGCGGCCGACCGCGTGATCCTGCGCGACCGGCGCCTTACGCACATGCAGGAAGTGCATCGTTCGGAAGTCGGCGACAGCCTGCGTGTGGGGCGCATCAACGAGTTGATGGGTTCGGCCGAGTTGCTGCGTCTGGAAGCCGGCGAAGCGGAGCTGCGCGTCAACCTCGATCAGCCGCCGCCGGCCAAACTGCCGCTGACCCTGGTGCTGGCCCTGCCCCGGCCGAAAATGCTCCGCCGCGTGTTCCAGACCGTCGCGACCATGGGTGTGGCCAAGGTGATTCTGGTCAACAGCTATCGCGTCGAAAAAAGCTTCTGGCAGACGCCGTTTCTGGAGCCGGAAGCGATTCGTGAGCAGTTGATCCTCGGTCTTGAACAGGCACGCGATACGGTGTTGCCGGAGATCGTCATCGAAAAGCGCTTCAAGCCTTTTGTTGAAGATCGCTTGCCGGCGATCGCCGAGGGCACCCTCGGCCTGGTAGGCCACCCCGGCAACTTCCCGCCCTGCCCGCGCGCCCTGAGCGAGCCAGTAACCCTGGCCATCGGCCCCGAGGGTGGCTGGATTCCCTACGAAATCGATCTGCTGGCCAAATCCGGCCTGCAACCGGTGCAACTGGGCGAGCGCATCCTGCGCGTCGAAACTGCCGTCACCGCCCTGCTTGCGCGCCTGTTCTAGCGCGACAGCGATCCTTGTAGGAGCTGTCGAGTGCAACGAGGCTGCGATCTTTTGACCTTGTTTTTTTAGAAGCAAAATCAAAAGATCGCAGCCTCGTTGCACTCGTCAGCTCCTACAAGCTCCTACAAGCTCCTACAAGCTCCTATGGGGCGCAGACAAGTGGCGTTACAGATTGCCATCACCCAGCCGATACAACCCCTATAAGTCCAATTTAGTGGTCCGAAGGGAGTGGTCGCATGTACCGTTGGTTAGCCGAGAGTCTTGGAAACGTCAGCGTCAAACGCAAGCTGGGCATCGGTTTCGGCCTGGTGCTGTTGCTGACGCTGTTGATCACTTTCACTGGCTGGACCGGCATGAGCGGCATCATCAGCCGTGGCGACAAGCTCGGCTTCATTTCCAGCCTCAACGAGCTGACCAAAGACCTGCGCCTGGCGCGCATGGACTACGACATGCGTCGTGGCGAACAGGGTCCGGGCGCGGTCAATGAATTGCTCAGCAAACTCGAAAGCGGTCTGCAATCGGCACGCGGCATGATCGAGCAGCCGTCAGATGTGGCGATGGTCGATCAACAACTTGCTGCGGTTGCCGAATACAAACGCGCCTTTGGCGAAATGACCCAGGCCACGGTGCAGCGTGAAGACGCGCGCAGCAAGCTTGGCGCCAACGCTGACAACGCGGTAGCCAAGGTTGGCGAAGTTGAAAGTGCGCTGCTGCAAGGCGACAGCGTCGCGCAATACAACGCAGTGATCGAAATGACCAAATTGCTCCAGCAAGCGCGCTATCAAGTGCGCGGCTACACCTACAGCGGCAAGGCCGACGCGGAGCAACCGGCGCTGACTGCCATCGACAACGCCCTGAAAAACCTCGAAAGCCTGCCGACCCGCGTGCCAGAGCAGCACATCGCCAACCTGCAGCAAGCCACCGACTCGCTCAAGGCCTACCGCGCCGCCGTCGCCCAATTCCGTGATTCGCAGGTCAAGAACACCGCCGCACTGGCGAACATGTCGGCTCAGGGCGACATCCTCATGTCGGCCAGCAAGAAGCTCACCGAATCGCAAACCGTGGTGCGCGACACCGACGCCGCCCACGCCAAGAACATGCTGCTGGTCGCCACTGCGCTGGCGCTGGCCTTCGGTCTGATTGCCGCCTGGGCGATCACCCGACAAATCATCATTCCGCTGACCCAGACCCTGAAAGTCGCCGAGCGCGTGGCGGCCGGTGACCTGACTCACAACCTGGTGTCCCTGCGTCGCGACGAACTCGGTCAATTGCAGCGCTCGATGCAGAGCATGACCCAAGGCCTGCGCGAGTTGATCGGCGGCATCAGCGACGGCGTCACGCAGATCGCCAGCGCCGCTGAGGAGCTTTCGGCGGTGACCGAGCAGACCAGCGCCGGGGTCAACAATCAGAAGGTCGAGACCGATCAGGTCGCCACCGCCATGAACGAAATGGCCGCCACCGTGCAGGAAGTCGCGCGCAACGCTGAAGAGGCCTCTGAAGCCGCTGTCGCCGCTGACCAACAGGCCCGTGAAGGCGACAAGGTCGTCGGCGAAGCGATCGCGCAGATCGAGCGTCTGGCGCTTGAGGTCGGCCATTCCACAGAAGCCATGGGCGAGCTCAAGCGCGAAAGCGACAAGATCGGCAGCGTCCTCGACGTCATCAAGTCGGTCGCCCAGCAAACCAACCTGCTGGCCCTCAACGCGGCCATCGAAGCCGCGCGTGCCGGGGAAGCCGGACGTGGTTTCGCCGTGGTTGCCGATGAAGTGCGCAGCCTCGCCCAACGCACGCAGAAGTCCACCGAAGAGATCGAAGAGCTGATCGTCGGCCTGCAAAACGGCACCCAGCAAGTGGCGACGATCATGGACAACAGCCGCAGCCTGACCGACAGCAGCGTCGAACTGACCCGGCGTGCGGGAGGTTCGCTGGAAAGCATTACCCGCACCGTGTCGGCGATCCAGGCGATGAACCAGCAGATCGCCGCAGCCGCCGAGCAGCAGAGCGCCGTGGCCGAAGAGATCAACCGCAGCGTGTTGAATGTGCGCGATGTGTCCGATCAGACCTCGGCGGCGAGTGAAGAGACCGCAGCGTCGAGTGTTGAACTGGCGCGACTGGGCACGCATCTGCAGATGCTGGTGGGCCGCTTCAAAGTCTGAGTTGATGCACAACCTCGGTTCGCCTGGAACCGAGGTGATGCCATTCGCGAGCAGGCTCGCTCCCACCTTGGAATGCGTTTCCCTGTGGGAGCGAGCCTGCTCGCGAAGGCAGCGGCGCGGTTTGCGCGTCGTAGGTAACGGGCGCGCCAATTTGGCGACGGATGCTATGCACTGGTTTTAGGTTTGATCGGTATTTGTTCGCAGCTCAACAGCGGACATAAAAAAACCCCGCTGATCAGCGGGGTTTTTTTATCAAGCCGGCTGAGCCTGCAAGCTCACCGGTCGCAGCGGCAGCAACGGCGCATGCGGATCGGCTTTCACCGAGGCGCGCCAGGCGTCCAGCCACTCGGCGTGACCTTCGGCCCAGACCTGCTCATGCAGACGTGCCAGTGCTACAGGGTCGCTGAGCAGTTGCAGGCGATCATGGTTGTTCAGCCCGGCCGGGCCGACCTTGATGGCGTGACGCACACGTTCCTGACGCAGCCACTCGATCGGCTCGGCCTGGCCGTGACGCGAGGTCGCCAGCGAGCACGCCAGGGCGTTCTGCTGTGGATCGACCACGGCGCGGACGAAGCCGTCGTTGAGGGCGTGATAACGGTTCTCGTGGGTGTACTGATCGGTTGCCAGCAAGGCCTGTGGCGGATTGTATTCCTCGGGGATGAGGAACAGGCTCTCGTCACGGGTCTTCAGACCAAGGCCGACACGGCTGGAGATCACCGATACCGGTATCGACAGCATCAGCGAACCGACGATCGGCACCAGCCACCAGAGGAAGCTCGGGTTCAGCCAGATCACCAGCAGCGCCCACAAGAAGCCCAGCAACGTCTGCGGACCGTGGCGCTTGACCGCTTCGCTCCACGGCGTCGAGTCGTCGTCACGCTGCGGCGAGTTCCAGGTCGCGGCCCAGCCGAGGAACGCGGCGAGGACGAAGCGGGTGTGGAAAATCATCCGCACCGGCGCCAGCAGCATGGAGAACAGCATCTCCAGCAGCATCGACAGGGTCACCTTGAACTTGCCGCCGAACTCTTTCGCGCCCTTGGCCCAGATCAGGATGATGCTCAACAGCTTCGGCAGGAACAGCAGCACGATGGTCGTCGAGAACAGCGCGATGGCCTTGTCCGGGTGCCATTGTGGCCACAGCGGATAGAGCTGGCGCGGTTCGAGGAAGTACTGCGGCTCCATCAGCGTGTTCACCGCCAGCAGCGCGGTCGACAACACCAGGAAGAAGAACCACAACGGCGCCGATAGGTAGGACATCACGCCAGTGAGGAACACCGCGCGGTGCACCGGGTGCATGCCTTTGACCAGGAACAGGCGGAAGTTCATCAGGTTGCCGTGGCACCAGCGACGGTCACGCTTGAGTTCGTCGAGCAGGTTTGGTGGCAGCTCTTCGTAACTGCCCGGCAAATCGTAGGCAATCCACACGCCCCAACCGGCACGGCGCATCAGCGCAGCTTCGACGAAGTCGTGGGAAAGGATCGCACCGGAAAACGCGCCCTTGCCCGGCAACGGCGCGAGGGCGCAGTGGTCGATGAACGGCTTCATGCGAATGATCGCGTTGTGACCCCAGTAGTGGGATTCACCCAACTGCCAGAAGTGCAGACCGGCAGTGAACAGCGGGCCATACACGCGGGTCGCAAACTGCTGCATGCGCGCATACAGGGTGTCCATGCCCGAGGCACGCGGCGCGGTCTGGATGATCCCGGCGTCCGGCGTGGCTTCCATCAGACGTACCAGACTGGTCAGGCACTCGCCGCTCATCACCGAGTCGGCGTCGAGCACGACCATGTACTTGTAGTCACCACCCCAACGACGGCAGAAGTCGTCGAGGTTGCCGCTCTTGCGCTTCACGCGACGGCGGCGACGGCGATAGAAGATCTTGCCGAAGCCCTTGGCCTCGCGGCAGACATCCAGCCAGGCCTGTTGCTCGGCGACGCAGATATCGGTGTCGTTACTGTCGCTGAGGACAAAAAAGTCGAAGCGATCCAGATCACCGGTGGCCGCTACCGATTCGAACGTCGCACGCAGACCGGCGAATACACGCGGTACGTCTTCGTTGCAGATCGGCATCACCAGCGCAGTACGCGCATCTTTCGGAATCGGCTCGTTACCGGCGCTTTTCCCGGAGATACGGTATTTATCGTGGCCGGTGAGCAGCTCGAGGAAGCCCATCAGCGCGGTCCAGAAGCCGGCCGAGACCCAGCAGAACAGAATCCCGAACAGAATCAGGATGCTGGTTTGCAGCGCGTACGGCAGCACTTGCGTGGCGGTTTGCAGCAGCGGCTGATGCAGGACTTCTTCCAGATCGACGAACGACCAGCCCTGGTACGGCATGATGCCTTTCATGTACCAGCCGGCAACGATGGTCTGACCGAGCATCAGCAGCAACAGAATGTAGCGGCGGATCGAACCGACGGTGCGCCAGCGCGCGGCCGGCAGGACATTGGCGTCCTTCGGCGGCTGCGGCGGGTTGGTGCGACCGGTCAGACGGCGCCAGCCACGCACCAGAATATTGGTGCGCCATGGCTCCGGCACGACCTTGGTGCGGCGGATCGGCGGGGTCGCCTTGAGGCTGACCCGACCACTGGCGTCGAGCACCAGCATTTCCGCTTCAGCGAGTTCTTCGGCAGTGCTCAGGGTCAGACGCTTGCCCACCGAAGCCTGGGCGGCTTCGGCAGGAGCGTCGAATGTCGAGGACGACAGGCGTTCATGCAGCTCGCTGAACGACTGGCAACCCGCGAGTTCCGCGCGTTGCTCGTCGGTCATCGGCAGATGCGCCAGATACTCGGACAGAGTCTCTGGCTGTACTGGTGAATTACTCATCGGCAGGCAACTGATAGCTCCAGGTCTCGGTCAGGACTTCTTCAGTCGGCGCCGATTCCGGTGTGGCTGGGGCCGCGTCGGCAGCGACTGGCTGCTTGGCGTCTTTGTTGGCCTTGTCCTTGGCGTCGGCTGCAGGCTTGGCTTCAGCCTGTTTGGCTTCGGCGGCCTTGGCTTCCTTGTCGAGTTTTTCCTGTTGCTTGGCGGCAACCTTGTCAGCCTTGGCGACCGACGAATTGGACGCCGGCACCGATTTGCCCAGATCTGCGGTGACTACCGGCTGAACCAGGGCGGCGCGCATCTCGGTCGCTTTGCTCGGGTCCTTGATCTTCATCCGCAGGGTCAAGCGCCAGCCCTTGGTTTCCGGGTTGTAGCGCACGCTGTTCTCGACCAGTTCGGCGTTGTCACCGACGCTGACCTGACTGCGCACGTCGGCATCCGGCGTCAGGGCCGCCAGCGACGGGCCTTCGAAGTCGACCAGATAGGCCACGCTGCCATCGGGCTGACGGATCAGGTTCGATTGCTTGACGTCACCGGTCGAACGCAGGGTCTGTGCCACCCAGGCACTGTCCGGCGCGTGGAGTGCTGCTTCGTCCATGGTCCAGTGCATGCGGTAGGCGAAGTCCAGCGGCTGGCCTGGCTCCGGCATTTTTTCCGGGCTCCAGAACGCAACGATGTTGTCGTTGGTTTCGTCAGCGGTCGGAATCTCTACCAGATCGACAGTACCCTTGCCCCACTCGCCCTTCGGCTCGATCCAGGCGCTTGGGCGCTTGTCGTAGCGGTCGTCGAGGTCTTCGTAGTGGCTGAAGTCACGGCCACGCTGCAGCAGACCGAAACCACGTGGGTTCTCGACGCTGAAGTTGCTCACGGCCAGGTGTTTCGGGTTATTTAGTGGGCGCCAGATCCACTCGCCGTTGCCGGCATGGATCGACAGACCGCTGGAGTCGTGCAGTTCACGACGGTAGTTGAGCACTTTCGACGGCTGGTTGGCGCCGAACAGGAACATGCTGGTCAGCGGCGCGATACCCAGTTTGCCGACCTTGTCACGCAGGAACATCTGCGCCTTGACGTCGACGATGGTGTCGCTGCCAGGACGCAGGATCAAACGGTAGGCACCGGTGGCGCGCGGCGAATCGAGCAGGGCAAAGATCACCAGGTGCTTGTCGCCTGGCTTGGGCTGCTGAATCCAGAACTCGCGGAAACGCGGGAATTCTTCACCCGACGGCAGCGCGGTATCGATCGCCAGACCACGGGCCGACAGACCGTAGGTGTGGCCCTTGCCAACGACGCGGAAGTAACTCGCGCCGAGCATGGTCATGATCTCGTCTTGCTTGTCGGCCTTGTTGATCGGGTACAGCACACGGAAGCCGGCGTAGCCCAATTGCTCGGTGGCTTTCGGATCGAATTTCAGATCGCCGAAATCGAAGCGGCTCGGATCATATTTGATTTCCGAGACGGTGTTTGCGGTGATTTCGTTGATTTTCACCGGCGTATCGAAATGCATACCCTGGTGATAGAAGGAGAGCTTGAACGGCGTCTTCTGATCGGCCCACTCAGCCTTTTCGGTGAGGAAGCGGATCTTCTGGTAGTCCGCGAACTTCATTTCGCGGAATTCGTTCGGCAGGTTGCTGCGCGGGGCTTCGAACTTCTGCCCGGCCAGCTCTTTGGCCTTGGCCGATACGTCGTCAAGATTGAACGCCCAAAGCTGACCGGCGCTGAGCAGGCACAGGAGCGCCGAACCCGCTACCAGAGCACTTCGCATGCGTTTGGCAGACATTTTTGCTGCATTACAGGGACTAACAATCACGAGCAACCCTCGCCGAAAACAGATCAATAAACCAACGGCCAGATGAAGTGCCTTTAGGGTTTTCGGCAATGAAAAACCGACCTTTCAGGGCACCCTTGCCAAGTTGGCGAGCATTGTTCCGACTCCGCCGGGGCAAAATGATTCCCCAATCGGATCCAGACAAGTCTCTACCTAAGTCAAAACGGATCAACGAATGTCGATCCCCGCAGCGCGCGATTATCTAGTAGCCCGGATGACAACGCATCAGGGGTAACAAAGTATTTATCGCGAAAACAGCCTAAAAACAGTCGAAATTACCGAAAAAGGTGTTTCAGGCACTGTCAGGTCTGTAACAAAAAGGTAACCGGGCCATCGTTGACCAGGTGCACCTGCATATCGGCGCCGAATCTACCTGATGCCACAGTGCCATGCATCTGTTTCGCCTGGCTTAATAAATAGTCGAACAGTTCTTCACCCAGCGCCGGCGGTGCGGCCGTGGAAAAGCTCGGACGCAGGCCGCTTTTGGTGTCGGCGGCGAGGGTGAACTGAGAGACCAGCAGCAACCCGCCACCCACATCCGCCAAGGACAGATTCATCTTGCCCTCGGCGTCACTGAATACCCGATAGTTAAGCAGCTTATGCAGAAGTTTGTCGGCGCTGGTACGCGTGTCGTCGGGTTCTACCGCCACCAGCACCAGCAAACCCTGATCGACCGCGCCGACTATTTCGCCGGCGACCTCCACCCGCGCACCGCGTACGCGTTGCAACAGCGCCTTCATGCTTCTTCGAGCGGCAGGTCGAGCAGGCGCTGGGCCATTTTGCTCGCGGCGCGCACCAGCGCATCGGTGATGCCCGGCTCGGACGCGGCGTGGCCGGCGTCGCGGATCACCTGCAATTCGCTGTTGGGCCAGGCCTGGTGCAATTCCCAGGCGTTGTCGAGCGGGCAGATCACGTCGTAGCGACCGTGAATGATCACGCCGGGCAGATGAGCGATCTTGCCCATGTCGCGGATCAACTGGTTCGGCTCAAGGAAGGCGTTGTTGGTGAAGTAGTGGCATTCGATCCGCGCAATCGACAGCGCGCGTTGCGGCTCGGAGAAACGATCGACCACCAGCGGGTTCGGGCGCAGGGTCGCGGTGCGCCCTTCCCAGGTCGACCACGCCTTCGCCGCATGCATCTGGGCGATCTGATCGTTGCCGATCAGGCGTTTGTGGAAAGCGTTGAGCAGGTCGTCGCGCTCGTCCAGCGGGATCGGCGCGATGTAGTCCTGCCAGTAATCGGGGAACAGACGGCTGGCGCCGGCCTGATAGAACCATTCGATTTCCTGCGGACGGCAGAGAAAGATCCCGCGCAGAATCAGACCATGGACCCGCTCCGGGTGGGTTTGCGCGTAGGCCAGCGCCAGGGTCGAACCCCACGAGCCGCCGAACAGCACCCATTTTTCAATGCCAAGGTGTTTGCGGATGCGCTCAAGGTCTTCGACCAGATCCCAGGTGGTGTTGTTTTCCAGGCTGGCGTGCGGCGTCGAGCGACCGCAGCCGCGCTGGTCGAAGGTGACGATGCGATACAGATTCGGATCGAAATAGCGTCGGCTCTGGGCGTCGCAGCCGGCGCCGGGGCCACCGTGGATGAACACCACCGGTAAACCCTCCGGCGAGCCGCTTTCATCGACGTACAGCGTATGGGTGTCATCGACAGCCAGATCGTGCCGGGCGTGGGGTTTGATCTGCGGAAACAAAGTCTGCATTGCGCGCTCCGTAAGGGGTCGAGGTCATCCCTGGGGGGACTCGTATTATTCTGCCGTTGGGCATCATAAACCCGATTTGCGTCAATGAGCATGCCTGTGCGCTGTCACCGTTTGTCAGCCATCACCCTCACGGGCTGAACGCGATCCTGTGGGAGCGAGCCTGCTCGCGAACGCGGTGTGTCATTCGGCCTGGTTGTCGGCTGAACGGACGCCTTCGCGAGCAAGCTCGCTCCCACAGGGGTTAGGCGCTGTAGTGAGATTTTGCCCAGGCCAGATAGCCCTGCAGCAATTCCCTGAGCACCACCCGCGTCGGTTCGGCCAGGTCGGCGCGGTAGCGGAACGGTTCGAACTCTTCCATGTAGGTGGACTGGCACAGTTCCAGCTGCACGGCGTGGATGTTCTGCGCCGGGTCGCCGTATTGGCGGGTGATGTGTCCGCCCTTGAAGCGACCGTTGAGCACATGGGTGAACTGCTCGTGCTGCGCGCAGATGGCTTCCAGTTGACTGGCCAGTTGCGCATCACAACTGGCGCCATTGAAGGTGCCGAGGTTGAAGTCCGGCAGTTTGCCGTCGAACAGGTGCGGAATGATCGAGCGGATCGAGTGCGCATCGAACAACAGCGCGTAGCCGAATTCGGCTTTCAGTCGCGCCAGCTCTTGCTGCAAGGTGCGGTGATACGGCGTCCAGATCTGCTCCAGGTAAGTCGCGCGCTCCTCTTTCGACGGTTCCAGACCTTCCTGAAACAACGGAATGCCGTCGAACAACGTCGCCGGATACAACCCGGTGGTCGCCCCGGCATACAACGGCTTGTCGTCGGACGGCCGGTTGAGGTCGATGACGAAACGCGAATACTCGGCGGCCAAGGTGCTGGCGCCCAGCTCCTCGGCAAAGTCGTAGAGCTGCGGGATATGCCAGTCGGTGTCCGGCAGGCTTTTCGCCGCGGGGATCAGCCCGGCCTCGACCGCCGGGGTCAGACGCACGCCCGCATGGGGCATGCTGATCAGCAGCGGCACGCGGCCTTGTTTGAAACTCAGAACCTTGTCCACAACCGCCCTCCTATAAATTCGATTCAACGCCGTGACGCACGATGCGCTTGTCCAGATCGCCACCGAGCCAATAGGCCAGATCCGCCGGACGCTCGATGTCCCACGCCACGAAATCAGCGATTTTGCCGACCTCCAGCGAGCCATGGGTCTGCGCCATGCCCAGCGCCTGCGCGGCATGGATGGTCGCCCCGGCCAGAGCTTCTTCCGGGGTCATGCGGAAACAGGTGCAGGCCATGTTCAGCATCAGACGCAACGACAGCGCCGGCGAGGTGCCGGGGTTGAGGTCGCTGGCGATGGCGATCTTCACCTTGTGTTTGCGCAGCGCGTCCATCGGCGGCAATTGGGTTTCGCGCAGGAAGTAGAACGCGCCCGGCAGCAGCACGGCGACGGTGTCGGCAGCGGCCATGGCGATGGCATCGTCCTCGTCCATGAACTCCAGGTGATCGGCGGACAAGGCTTTGTAACGAGCGGCGAGGCTGGAGCCGTGCAGCGAGGACAATTGCTCAGCGTGGAGTTTCACCGGCAGACCGAGTTTTTGCGCGGCGACGAACACCCGCTCGACCTGCTCCGGCGAAAACGCCAGGTATTCGCAGAACGCGTCCACGGCGTCGACCAGACCTTCGGCGGCAAGGGCCGGGAGCATCTGTTCGCAGACCAGATCGATGTATTCGTCGGCGCGATCCTTGTACTCCGGCGGCAAGGCGTGCGCCGCCAGGCAAGTGCTGCGCACGCTGATCGGCAGCTCTTCCGCCAAGCGCCGGATGACCCGCAGCAGCTTGCGCTCGTTGGCCAGATCGAGACCGTAGCCGGATTTCATTTCCACAGTGGTCACGCCGTCGCGCATCAGGCGTTTCAGACGTTTGGCGGCGCTGGCGAACAACTCGTCCTCAGTGGCTTCGCGAGTGGCGCGCACGGTGCTGGCGATGCCGCCGCCCTGCGCGGCGATCTCGGCATAGCTGACGCCTTGCAGACGCCGCTCGAACTCGCCGCTGCGGTTGCCGCCGAACACGGTGTGGGTGTGGCAGTCGATCAGCCCGGGCGTGACCCACGCGCCTTGCAGGTCATTGACCGCCGGGTATTCGCCGGACGGCAATTGAGTGCGTGGGCCGATCCACTCGATCAGCGAGCCGGACGTCACGATCGCGGCATCCTCGATGATCGAATAGGCGCCGTTGGCCATGGTTGCGACGTGGCAGTGTTGCCAGAGGGTTTTCACTGTTGGCCTCCGTTTGGGTTTGTATGGTGAGCAGCCTCAAAAGCCCCTCACCCTAGCCCTCTCCCAGAGGGAGAGGGGACTGACCGTGTTGTTCTGTCGAGCTACATCGACCTGAGAGTCTTGAGCCGAACTCAGGTCTTGAAACTCGCAGAGATCGGCTCCCTCTCCCTCCGGGAGAGGGCTGGGGTGAGGGCTGGTTTTTACAGGCTCGGCAAAAGCTTCGCCGGCACCAGCTCTGTCAAACACCGCGACGCCAGCAATTGCGTCGCCGCATTGATGTCCGGGGCAAAGAAGCGGTCCTTCTCATAAAACGGCACTTCCCTGCGCAAAATCGCCCGTGCCTGTTCCAGCTTCGGCGAGGTCTTCAGACCGTTGCGCAGATCCAGCCCCTGCACCGCCGCCAGCCATTCCACCGCAAGAATCCCGCGAGTGTTTTCAGCCATTTCCCACAGACGCTTGCCGGCTGCCGGGGCCATCGATACGTGATCTTCCTGGTTGGCCGAGGTCGGCAGGCTGTCCACCGAATGTGGATGGGACAACGCCTTGTTTTCGCTGGCCAACGCCGCAGCGGTGACCTGGGCGATCATGAAACCGGAGTTCACCCCGCCATTGGCCACCAGGAACGGCGGCAGTTGCGACATGTGCTTGTCCATCATCAGCGAGATGCGCCGCTCGCTCAGCGAGCCGATTTCAGCGATGGCCAGGGCCATGTTGTCAGCGGCCATGGCCACCGGTTCGGCGTGGAAGTTGCCGCCGGAAATCACGTCGCCTTCGGCGGCGAATACCAGCGGGTTGTCGGAAACTGCGTTGGCTTCCACCGCCAGCACTTCAGCGGCCTGGCGGAACTGGGTCAGGCAGGCGCCCATGACTTGCGGCTGGCAGCGCAGCGAGTACGGGTCTTGGACCTTGTCGCAATTCTGGTGCGAGGCGGAGACTTCGCTGCGCTCACCGAGCAGATCGCGGTAGGCCGCAGCGGCATCGATCTGCCCTTTCTGCCCACGTGCGGCATGAATGCGCGCGTCGAACGGCGAGCGCGAACCGAGCACGGCTTCAACAGTAAGACTGCCCAGCGCCACTGCACCGGCAAACAGATCCTCGCCTTCGAACAAACCGCGCAGGGCAAACGCCGTGGAAACCTGGGTACCGTTGAGCAGCGCCAGACCTTCTTTAGCCGCTAACGTCAGCGGCGCCAGGCCGGCGATTTTCAGCGCTTCGGTGGCTTCAAGCCATTCGCCCTTGTAGCGGGCCTTGCCCTCGCCCAGCAGCACCAGCGACATGTGCGCCAACGGCGCCAGATCCCCCGACGCACCAACCGAACCTTTCAACGGAATGTGCGGATAGACCTCGGCATTGATCAGCGCGATCAGCGCATCGATCACCTGCCGACGGATCCCGGAAAAACCGCGGCTGAGGCTGTTGACCTTGAGCACCATGATCAGTCGCACCAGCTCATCGCTGATCGGCTGGCCGACCCCGGCAGCGTGCGAGAGCACCAGCGAACGCTGGAGGTTTTCCAGATCTTCGCTGGCGATGCGCGTCGAGGCCAACAAGCCGAAACCGGTGTTGATGCCGTAGGCGGTGCGGTTCTCGGCGAGGATCTGTTCGACGCAGGCGACGCTGGCCTCGATCTGCGCACTGGCGCTGTTGTCGAGAGTCAAGGTGACCGGGTTCTGGTAGACGTCACGCAGTTGGGCCAGGCTCAGTTGGCCGGGGATCAGGTTCAGCGCAGTCATTAAAATGCTCCTGTTAGGCATTGTTATTAACTACCAGTCGCTCCGGAGCATTCCGTTATCCGTCGTTTCTCGTCTTGTGAACGATCCACGCCTTGGCACGCTGGTATGGGTAGTTGTCAGTGCAAATTCGGTAGGACGTTGTGCGGCAGATTCGGGTCTTTCAACACGGTCGCAGCGGCAGCGATATCCGGCGCCAGCCAGCGATCCTGATCGTAGGCCGGGACCGTTTCGCGTAGCAGGCGCCAGGCGACATCTGTGCCGACGCCAAAGCGCTGCTCCTTGAGGAATTCAAACGCCTGCGCCGCCAGCAGATATTCAATCGCGAGGATCTGTGTGCAGTTTTCCAGCGCACGATGCAGCTTCAGCGCGGCGTTGGTGCCCATGCTCAGGTGATCTTCCTGCAGGCCCGAGGTGATGTAGTTGTCGAGCACCGCCGGTTGCGCCAATTGACGGTTCTCCGCACACAGCGATGCGGCGACGTATTGCACGATCATCATCCCCGAGTTGACCCCGGGATTGGCCACCAGAAACGCCGGCAGACCGCTGACGTGCGGATTGACCAAACGGTCGAGACGGCGCTCGGCAATCGAGCCGATTTCGGCCATGGCAATCGCCAGCAGATCCGCCGCCATCGCCACGGATTGACCGTGCGGGTTGGCCTGCGACATCACCCGAAAATTGTCCGGCGTGCCCAGCAGTAACGGGTTATCAGTGCAGCCGTTCAGCTCCGCTTCGACCTGTTTGATCGCATGCTCCAGTTGATCACGCGCGGTGCCGTGGACCTGCGGGATCGAACGAATGCTCAGCGCGTCCTGAGTGCGAATGCCTTTGCTCGCGGCGATCACTTCGCTGCCATCGAGCAAGGCGCGCAGATTGATGCCGACCTGCTGCATTCCGGGATGCGGCTTGAGCGCGATGATCTCGGCATCGAACGCATCGATCTGGCCGCGCTGGGCTTCGAAACTCATCGCACCGATGACATCGGCCCATTGCAGCAGCCGCGTGGCATCGGCGATCGCCAGGCAACTGAGGCCGGTCATGCACGGCGTGCCGTTGACCAGACACAAGCCATCCTTCGCGCCGAGCTGCACTGGTTGCAGGCCTTCTTCGGCCAGCGCCTGTTGCGCCGAAATGATCCGCCCGCGATAGCTGACATTGCCAACGCCCAGCAGCGCGATGCCGATGTGCGCCATGTGCGTCAGGTAACCCACCGAACCCTGCGACGGCACCTGCGGGGTGATGCCGCGATTGAGCAGCGCCAGCAGCCCTTCGACCACACGCCGATGCAGGCCGGATTTGCCGTGGCTGTAGTTGTGGATCGCGGCGCAGATGATCGCGCGGGTCTGCTCGTCGCTGAGCACCGGGCCGACACCGCAGGCATGGCTGAGCAGGGTGTTGCGCGAGAGTTGGCTGAGCTGTTCGTCTTGCAGCGAAACGTTGGACAGACCGCCCAGACCGGTGTTGACGCCATAGGCACGCTCGCCGCTGGCGACGATGCGCTGAACAATGGCCTGAGCGTTGTCGATGCGCGCCCATGTGTCGCTGGACAGTTCCAGCAGCGCACCGTGACGGGCGACGGCGACCACGTCCTGCCAATGCAGAGGCGCACCGGTGATGATGATTTTTTCAGCCTGGGACATCTTTAACCTCATCCAAATATCGATGCAGCTTCACCGCCGCCTTCGCGAGCAGGCTCGCTCCCACAGGGGACCGCATTCCAGGGTGGGAGCGAGCCTGCTCGCGAAGAGACCCGCCCAGCCACCACAAATCTACCTAGACCACCGCCGCCCGCCGCTGCACAAACCGGTCAACGTACTCATCCGCCGGCGAGTGCAGGATCTCTCTTGGCGTACCCACCTGGATCAACCGGCCATCCTTGAGAATCGCGATGCGATTGCCGATGCGCACGGCTTCGTCGAGGTCGTGGGTGATGAAGACGATGGTTTTGTGCAGGGTCTTTTGCAGTTCCAGCAACTGGTCCTGCATTTCGGCGCGGATCAGCGGATCCAGCGCACTGAATGCTTCATCCATCAGGATGATGTCGGTGTCCGCCGCCAACGCACGGGCGAGGCCGACGCGCTGACGCATGCCGCCGGAGAGCTGGTGCGGGTATTTGTTTTCGTAGCCTTTGAGGCCGACGGTGTTGATCCAGTGCAGCGCGCGTTCGGCGCAGACCTGCTTGCTCTCGCCGCGCACTTTCAGGCCGTAGGCGACGTTGTCGAGCACGGTCTTGTGCGGCAGCAGGCCGAAGCTCTGGAACACCATGCTGATCTTGTGCCGACGAAATTCGCGCAGGGCTTCCATGTCGTACTGCAGGATGTCCTCACCATCGACCAGAATCGCCCCGCTGGTCGGATCGATCAGGCGATTGAAGTGGCGCACCAGGGTGGATTTGCCCGAACCGGACAGGCCCATGATCACAAAGATTTCGCCGGTGCCGATACTCAGCGACAAGTCGTTCACGCCGACCACGCAACCGGTTTCGCTGAGCACCTGATCCTTGCTCTTGCCCTGGCCGACCATGGCCAGCGCATGCTTGGCGCGGTTGCCGAAAATCTTGAAGACGTTGCGCACTTCGATCTTGCTCACGCTTGCATTGCTCATTTGCTCACCTCGTGGCGTGGCCGACCGTACGCTTGAGTGATGCGGTCGATGACCACCGCGAGAATCACGATCGCCAGCCCGGCTTCGAGACCACGGCCGACGTTGAGGGTCTGAATCCCCACCAGTACGTCTTCACCGAGGCCACGGGCGCCGATCATCGAGGCGATGACCACCATCGACAGGGCCATCATCGTGGTCTGGTTGATCCCGGCCATGATGCTCGGCAGCGCCAGCGGCAGTTGCACGCCAAACAGTTGCTGCCAGCGGTTGGCGCCGAAGGCGTTGATCGCCTCCATGACTTCGCCGTCGACTTGGCGAATGCCCAGATCGGTCAAGCGAATCAGCGGCGGCGCGGCGTAAATCACCGTGGCGAAAATCGCCGGCACCTTGCCCAGGCCGAACAGCATCAGCACCGGAATCAGGTACACGAAACTCGGCATGGTCTGCATGATGTCGAGCAGCGGCATCAGCACCGAACGCAGGCGATTGCTGCGCGCCGAGAGGATCCCCAGCGGAATGCCGATCAGCACCGAAATGATCGTCGCGACCATCATCAGCGCCAGGGTCTGCATAAGCTTGTCCCAGAGGCCAACCGCACCCACCAGAAACAGCAAGCCGACAATCACGGCGGTGGTGACGACTTTGCGCGTGGCGTGCCAGGCGATGACACCGACGATTGCCAGCATCAACCACCACGGCGCCGCACGCAGCAAACCTTCGAGACTGACGATGGCCCACAGCAGCGTGTCGGAGATATGCCGGAACACGTCGCCGTAGTTGGTCACCAGCGAATCGACCCAACCGTTGACCCAGTCGGCGATGGAAAAGGTAAAGCTTTCGGGAAACATAAGGGACTCTCAATCAAGGGGTTGCGATCAAGCGTCCGGCTGCCGTGCTGGCAGCCGGGAAACCTGACCTACAAGGCCGCGTCGATTTTCTTGGCTGCGTCGTCGCTCACCCATGCGTGCCAGACTTCAGGATGTTCCTTGAGGAAGATTTTCGCCAGTTTTGCCGACTCGATACGTTCCTTGGCCATGCGCCCGAGGTTCTGATTGAGCAGGTCGATCGGCAGGTTGACCTTTTCCAGCACGGCGACCAGTTCCGGGGCTTCGTCGTGGAAGGTTTTCGACAGGCCGACTTTGATGCTGACGGTCTTGTCGACGCCGGGTTTCTCTTCCAGTTTGACCGCGTCGATCTGGCCCATCAGCGGCGTCGGCGACCAGTAATAGAAGAGGATCGGCTCGCCGCGCTTGTAGCTCGACAGCACTGCCGCATCCAGCGCGGGGCCTGTGCCCGGACGGAAGTTGGTGTAGCTGTTTTCCAGGCCGTAGCTCTTGAGCATTTCGCTGTTGTCGAGCTCGCAGGTCCAGCCGGCCGGGCAATTGTAGAAGCGGCCCTTGGACGGCTCTTCGGCGTCCTTGAACACGGCGGAATACTTGCCCAGGTCAGCGATGTTTTTCAGGTCCGGGGCTTTCGCCTCGAGCTTGCGCTTGGCGTCGCCTTCGATCACATAGCGCGGCACGTACCAGCCCTCGATCGCGCCCACTACCGGCGCGCCGACACCGACGACCTTGCCGGCCTTCTCGGCCTTGTTCCAGACCTCGCTGCGGCCGACCCACTCTTCGGCAAACACTTGAATATCGTTACTGCTCAGGGCGTTTTCCATGGTGATGGAATTGCCCGGCAGGCTGTCGGTCTTGCAGCCGTAACCTTTCTCCAGCACCACTTGCATAACGTCGGTCAGGAGCATGCCGCTTTCCCAGTTCAGCCCGGCGAATTTCACCGGCTTACCCGATTCGCACCAGCCGGCGGCTTGCGTCGCACCGGCACTGGCCAACAGGCCCATGGACAGCAATGTGGTCAGCAGGGTCTTGTTCGATTTCATTGTCGTGACGCTCCTAATCATGAATGGGCTTACGGCAGTTCAAGAGGCATCCAGCCTGGTCCACGTCCAGATCAGGCCTGCGCCGCAGCGCGACCGGCCCCGCTCGTTTTTGCTTGTTGGGTGCTGTTCTGCTCGACCGGCAGAATCAGGCGATCGGGCACTGCGCTGTGCCATTTCTTTGCGCAGAAGTAATAGACGGCGGCCGGGAGAACCAGGCCGATGATCCAGGAAATGTCCACATCACCGAGGGCGGCCACCAGCGGCCCGGTGTAGAACTTGGTCGAGATGAATGGCAGCTGCACCAGCACGCCGAACACATAGACGCTGATACCGAGCAGGTTCCAGCGGCCGTAGCGGCCGTTCGGATCGGCCAGCGCCGGCATGTCGTAACGCTCGCGGGTGATGCAGTAGTAGTCGACCAGATTGATCGCGCTCCACGGGGTGAAGAAGGCGAGCAGAAACAGAATGAACGACTTGAACGCACCGAGGAACGAGTGCTGCCCGAGCAGGGCAATCAGTGTCGCGGCGCCGACGATGAACAGCACGAACACCAGCCGCTGCATGCGGGTAACCGTCAGGTGCCCTTTGAAGCCACTGATGATGGTGGCGATGCACATGAAGCTGCCGTAGGAGTTCAGCGTCGAGATGGTCACCTTGCCGAACGCGATGCTGAAATACAGCAGCGCGGCAGTGGCGCCGGTACCGCCTAAACCGACGATGTAGGCGACTTCATGACCAGCGAATTGACCATTGGCCGAAGCGGCGGCAAACACGCCGAGGATCATCGCCACCTGGGCGCCGATCACCGAGCCTGCGCCAGCGGCGAAAAAGGTTTTCACCGATGAAGTTGCGCTCGGCAGGTAACGCGAGTAGTCCGCTACATACGGGCCGAAAGCGATCTGCCAGGACGCCGCCAACGACACCGCCAGCAGAAAGCTGCTCCAGCTGAAGTGGCGGATTTGCAGGAGTGCACCGACGTCGGTCTGGCTCATCAGCCGCCAGAACAGGAACACAAAAGCGATCACGCCAATCACGCTGGCGACGCGGCCGATCCAGTGGATCACGCGATAGCCGAGCACTGTGACCAGCACGATGACACTGGCGAAAATCAAGATGCCAACGCTGTCGCTGACACCGAACAACTGCCCCAGCGCCTGCCCGGAGAGCACCGTTCCGGTGGCGGTGAAACCCAGGTACATCAGGCACACCAGCACGATCGGAATCGCCGCGCCATAAACGCCGAATTGCACGCGGCTGGAGATCATTTGCGGCAGGCCCAGTTTCGGCCCTTGCGCGGCATGCAGCGCCATCACGCCACCGCCGAGCAGTTGGCCGATCAGCAGACCGATCAACGACCAGAACACATCACCGCCAAGCACCACCGCCAGGGCCCCGGTGACGATCGCGGTGATCTGCAGATTGGCGCCCATCCACAGGGTGAACTGGCTGAACAGACGACCGTGTCTTTCCGCTTCCGGGATGTAGTCGATCGAACGCCTTTCGATCAACGGGGTACTGCCTGCACGTTCGTTGTTAACCGCCATGATTCAACCTCTGTGGATTGCGATTCGGGTTGGTTCGCACACCTGTAGGAGCTGTCGAGTGAAACGAGGCTGCGATCTCTTGATCTTAAAAATCAACATCAAAAGATCGCAGCCTTCGGCAGCTCCTACAGTGCTTTCGCGTTATTTACCGGTGATCATCGGCAGATTCAGCCCCTGCTCTTTCGCACAGTCGATGGCAATCTGGTAACCGGCATCGGCATGGCGCATGACGCCAGTCGCCGGGTCGTTATGCAGCACGCGCGCGATGCGCTCGGCCGCTTCGTCAGTACCGTCGCAGACGATCACCATCCCCGAATGCTGCGAGAAGCCCATGCCGACGCCGCCGCCGTGGTGCAGCGACACCCAGGTCGCGCCGCTGGCGGTGTTCAGCAGCGCGTTGAGCAGCGGCCAGTCGGACACGGCGTCGGAACCGTCCTGCATCGATTCGGTTTCGCGGTTCGGGCTGGCGACCGAGCCGGAGTCGAGGTGGTCGCGACCGATCACCACTGGGGCCGACAGCTCACCGCTACGGACCATTTCGTTGAAGGCCAGGCCGAGCTTGGCGCGCTGGCCCAGACCGACCCAGCAGATACGCGCCGGCAGACCCTGGAAGCTGATGCGCTCGCGGGCCATGTCCAGCCAGTTGTGCAAATGCGCGTCGTCGGGGATCAGCTCTTTGACCTTGGCGTCGGTTTTGTAGATGTCCTGCGGATCACCCGACAGCGCCGCCCAACGGAACGGGCCGATGCCACGGCAGAACAGCGGACGGATGTAGGCCGGCACGAAGCCCGGAAAATCGAAAGCGTTTTCGACGCCTTCTTCCTGAGCCATCTGACGGATGTTGTTGCCGTAGTCGAAGGTCGGAATGCCCTGCTTCTGGAACTCCAGCATGGCTTTGACGTGCACCGCCATCGACTGCTTGGCGGCTTTGATCACAGCGGCCGGTTCGGTCTTGGCGCGGGCGCGGTATTCGTCCCAGCTCCAGCCGGCCGGCAGGTAACCATTGAGCGGATCGTGGGCGCTGGTCTGGTCGGTGACCATGTCCGGGCGCACGCCGCGCTTGACCAGTTCCGGCAGGATTTCCGCCGCGTTGCCGAGCAGGGCGATGGAAATCGCTTTGCCTTCTTTGGTGTATTTGTCGATGCGCGCCAGAGCGTCGTCGAGGTCTTTGGCTTGCTCGTCGACGTAACGGCTCTTCAGGCGGAAATCGATGCTGACCTGCTGGCATTCGATGTTCAGCGAGCAGGCGCCGGCCAGGGTGGCGGCCAGCGGTTGTGCGCCGCCCATGCCACCGAGGCCGGCGGTCAGCACCCAGCGACCCTTGAGGTCAGCGTTGTAATGCTGGCGACCGGCTTCGACGAAGGTTTCGTAGGTGCCCTGAACGATGCCCTGGCTACCGATGTAGATCCAGCTGCCGGCGGTCATCTGGCCGTACATGGCCAGGCCTTTGGCGTCGAGTTCGTTGAAGTGTTCCCAGCTCGCCCAGTGCGGCACCAGGTTGGAGTTGGCGATCAGCACGCGCGGCGCGTTGCTATGAGTCTTGAATACGCCGACCGGCTTGCCCGATTGCACCAGCAGGGTTTCGTCGTCGCTCAGGTTGGTCAGACTCTCTACGATCTTGTCGTAGCACTCCCAGTTCCGCGCGGCGCGGCCGATGCCACCGTAGACCACCAATTCTTTCGGGTTCTCGGCGACTTCCGGGTCGAGGTTGTTCATCAACATGCGCAGCGGCGCTTCAGTCAGCCAGCTCTTGGCGGTCAGCGTGTTACCGCGTGCGGCGCGGATCTGCACGTCACGAAACTTGTTGCTGTTCTGGGTATTGTCAGTCACGAAAAAGACTCCTCAGCGATCAATTCAAACCAACCCTGGCAGTGGGCAGCAGCCTGCGCGCTGTGCTGCGCGACAAGCGAATCAGTGGACGCTGCGGAGAGTCTCGACCGACTCATACGCATACGTCTTTACTTGTACATACAAGCATATGCAATCAAGCGGCCAACTTGTTGGAGGAGTGTTCAGGAAAAATCATGGGCATGGCTGGAGAGCGCCTGAATCGAGGGTTCTGGCGTGGATGAAATTTTCCGGAAGGAGATTCTGAGGAGATGCGACTGGGCCAAGTGAGCGTGGTTTTGCGCCACGCTGGGGCGTTCGGTAACAAGTTGGTGCGTGGAGGGAAACAAGAGTGGGGATGGCTTTGGTGGCGAGGGGATTTATCCCCGCTGGGTCGCGAAGCGGCCCCATTCTTGATTAAAAAGGCGGTCTGCTGCGCAGCCCAGCGGGGATAAATCCCCTCGCCACAGGGGTGTGTTCAGTTCTGAAGGAGTTCGATCACGCAGCATGCGGCGTTGGTGGAGACTTCGACCAGCCCACTGTTACCGTCCAGTTGCAGGCAATCATGCCGACCGAGCTGCGAAACGCCGTCGCCAACACGCGCGTCCATCCGCTCACTGACACTGAACACCAGCAGCGTTGATGCCGAGCTGAAGAACCGCTGCTCGCCGTCCAGCCACTGCAATCGCGCGCGGTAACGTTGCGGCGCGTAGATCAGATTGAAGTCGCGAATCGCACCGCCGAGCAAGGTGCAGGACACTTGGCTTTCGCCGCTGAAAGCAAACGGGTCCAAGGGTAACAGTGGACGGGTATCGTCACCGTCGACGCACAAGGTCATGCCGTCGCCCTGCAACACGGTGATGACTCGCTGGTAACCGGCGAATGTCGAGAAACCGCCGGATTCGGTGATGTCGGCAATCGACAGGCGCCAGCCGAAACCGTCCAGGCCAGTGCCGGCATCACGAGTGATTTCCTCGGTGCTGCCGCCGCCGTTTTTCCACGGCATGCGCGGGTAGCCTTCGGCGCGTAGAACCTTCACTTGATAATTCATTTATGAAAGCGCCCTTCCAGACGATGACGCGAACCCGGGTGGATCAAACGCGCCGCCGTCACCGGTTGACGCCCCGACCACGTACGTCGACGAATCAGCAGGCACGGCTCGCCCTTTTCGATCTGCAGCAACTTGCACTCCGACGGCTCGGCAAGAATCGCTTCAACGACGTGCTCGCCTTCGGTCAGCGGCGCGACCTGATTGAGATAGGCGTAGGGCGTTTGCAGGGTGAAATCCTGCTTGAGGTATTCCGGGGCGACCAGGGCGTTGACGAAACGGTCTTCGATTTGCACCGGAATGTCGTTTTCGTAATGCACGATCAGCGAGTGGAAGACTTTCTGGCCTTCGCGCATGTCCAGCGCCAGCGCGCGTTCGGAACCGGCGGCCTCTTCTTCGAGGGTGATGACCTGGCAGGTGTGGCGATAGCCGCGCGAGGCGATTTCGTCGGCGATGTTGTGCACTTCGAACAGCGCAGACTGGCTCTTCGGTTCGGCGACAAACGTGCCCACGCCTTGCATGCGCACCAGCAGGCCGTCGGCGGTCATCTCGCGCAGGGCGCGGTTGATGGTCATGCGGCTGAAGCCGAGCTGGCTGACCAGTTCGCTTTCGGACGGCACGCGGTAGTGCGGCGGCCAGTTACCGCTGTCGATCTGCTGGGTAATCATCTGTTTGACGCGGGCGTACAAAGGCGCCGGACTGTCGCCCATGTTCGCGGCCAACGGAGAAACTGGAGGCGGAGTCGGCACGGTTGATCCCTGTTCATTGGATGAAAGTGACTAGCTTGCCGGAGTTTACCGGGCAGGCAAACGTCTGTATATGTATATACAAATTACACACGATGGGGTGCCGAACGATGTCCGCCTTCTTTGCCGAACGCGCACTGCTGCCTGAGGGATGGGCCAACAATGTACGTCTCGAGGTCAGCGCCGATGGCCTGTTGACCCGAATCCAGGCCGATTCCAGCGCAGACGGCGCCGAACGCCTGCGCGGGCCGTTGCTGCCAGGAATGCCCAACCTGCACTCTCACGCCTTCCAGCGCGCCATGGCTGGATTGGCCGAAGTGGCCGGCAACCCCAACGACAGTTTCTGGACCTGGCGCGATCTGATGTACCGCCTCGTCGGAAAAATCAGCCCGGATCAGCTCGGCATCATCGCCCGTCAGCTGTACATCGAAATGCTCAAGGCCGGTTACACCTCGGTCGCCGAATTTCACTATGTGCACCACGACAGCAACGGCCAACCGTACGCCGATCCGGCCGAGCTGGCCTTGCGCATCAGTCAGGCCGCCAGCGAAAGCGGAATCGGTCTGACCCTGCTGCCGGTCCTTTACAGCCACTCCGGTTTCGGCGGGCAGACGCCAAATGATGGCCAGCGTCGCTTTATCAACAGCACTGAAAATTATCTGAATCTGCAAGCGCGTTTGCAGCCTTTACTGGCGCAGCAAAAGGCGCAATCGCTGGGCCTGTGTTTCCACTCGTTGCGTGCGGTGACGCCGCAGCAGATCAGCGAAGTGTTGGCGGCCAGTGACAAGCGATGCCCGGTCCACATCCACATCGCCGAGCAGCAGAAAGAAGTCGACGATTGCCTGAGCTGGAGCGGTCGCCGTCCGTTGCAATGGCTGTATGAAAATACTGAAGTCGATCAGCGCTGGTGTCTGGTCCACGCCACCCATGCCAACCCGGAAGAAGTCGCGCTGATGGCCAACAGTCGCGCGATCGCCGGGCTGTGTCTGACCACTGAAGCGAATCTGGGCGACGGAATTTTCCCGGCGGTGGACTTTCTTGCCCAGGGCGGGCGCATGGGCATTGGCTCCGACAGCCATGTGTCGCTGAGCGTGGTGGAGGAATTGCGCTGGCTGGAATATGGCCAGCGCCTGCGTGATCAGCGGCGTAATCGCTTGTATGGCGCGGACCAGCCGATGGTCGGGCGCACCCTGTATGAAGCGGCGCTGGACGGCGGCGCACAGGCACTGGGGCAGCCGATCGGCGCGCTGGAAGTGGGCAAGCGCGCGGACTGGATTGTGCTTGATGGCAACGATCCGTATCTGGCGACGGCCTCGGGTGACGGGATTCTCAATCGCTGGCTGTTTGCCGGCGGCGATCGCCAGGTGCGCGATGTGCTGGTCAATGGTCAGTGGGTGGTGCGCGATGGCCGGCATGCCGGCGAAGAGGACAGCGCCCGAGCCTTCACCCGGGTCCTGCGCGATCTCTTGGGCTGACCCAAAACCAAACTGTGGGAGCGAGCCTGCTCGCGAACGCGGTGTATCAGTCAATATTCATGTCGACTGATACACCCTCTTCGCGAGCAGGCTCGCTCCCACATTTGATTTGTATAGCGGCTTAATTAGAGGTCTTGGCCATCTGCCGATCCGAAGCCCGCCAGATCAGGCGGGTGGTGTCGTAACCCTGCTGACGCGCCTTGCTCAGCAATTCTTCACGCACTACACCGTTGACGGTCGGCGTGCGTGACAGCAGCCACAGGTACTTGCGACTCGGATCGCCGACGATGGCGGTCTTGTAATCGTCGCTGACGTACAACACCCAGTACTCGCCCTTCGCCACACCCGGCACCAGGCGCGAGAACCAGTTATCGAATTCGACCCAGAGCTTGTCGGTCTTGCCCGGCACTTGTGGATAAGCCGTGCCCTTGGCTTCTTCCCACTGCCACTCCGGAGTCAGGCAACGGTTGAGCACGCCGACGTTACCGTCAGGCTTGAGGGTGTAGTGGGCTTCGGACTGCGCGCAGTGGCGCTGAAAGAACATCGGCAAGCGTGCCAGTTCATACCAGGTGCCCTGATAACGCTTGAGATTGACGCTGTTGACGGTCTTGGGCGCCAACGGGTCGACGCCGGAAGTGGCGCAGCCAGCCAGTACCAGGCCAGCAAAAAGGATCAGCAATAACCGCTTCATTTTTTTCTCCGTGGGCGCGAAGCCCCGGTTTACTTCAGGCCTTGGCCGGAAAACATCAGCACTTTGTCACCGGCGTATTGCACGCTGATAAAGCTGTTCTTGTCGCCCCAGGTGCAGCTGGACATACCGAGCGCGCCCGAGCAATCGGTGGGCTTGCCGAGAAGGGTTTCCACTTCGGACTTGGCCATGCCGGCCGAGAGCTTGGAGTAGTTTTCCTGATTGACCTTGCTGCATGCGGCCAACAGCACGCAAAACGACAGCAGGGCGATAGATCGCAGCGACATGGTGAAACTCCTGGAACGAGGGGGGATGGCATGGTGCCAACCAGAAGCTTAGAAGAGGAAAGTGTCATCTGGTTCCGTGACCAAACGCCTATTTATCAGCCCGCCCGTCTGGCTTTTTTCGGTAAATCAAAAACTTTGTGAAGCCGTCGAGCATTTCGTCGACTTTCCCTGCAAACGCCTAATCTTTGGCGCGGCGCGGTCGAAAATAAGAGCAGCGCAACGCTGCCGAATATGGCAAATTGCCGCCCTTTCCTGACCAGCCCCTTCGCGGTAGTTCATTCGATGACCAGAAACATGAAATTCAGCCACAAGATTCTGCTGGCTGCTGCCCTTGTGGTGGCCGTAGCGTTCGCCTGTTTCATCTTCTTCAACGACTATCGCCAGCGTCAGGCCTTGAGCAGCAGCACCGAAGCGACCATGCAGGAGCTGGGCAGCCTGACCACCAGCAATATTCAGACGTGGCTGGAAAGCCGCATTCAGCTGCTGCAATCGCTGTCGCAGCAAGTCGCCGTTGACGGCAACGCGCCCGCCAGCCTCAAGCGCATCATCGACCTGCCCGCCTACACCGGCAATTTCCAGCTCAGCTATTTTGGCGGCGCCGACGGCGTGATGTTCTCGGTGCCGGCCGGCAACCGTGCGCCGGACTACGATCCACGGGCGCGCGGCTGGTACAAAGCCGCGAACAGCGCACAACAGACCATCGTCACCGAACCGTACATCGCCGCTTCGTCGGGCAAACTGGTCATCACTGTGGCCACGCCGGTGCAGCGTCAAGGCCAGATGCTTGGCGTGGCCGGGGCCGACATCGATCTGACCAGCGTCAGCGCGATCATCAACTCGCTGAACTTCGGCGGCCACGGTCATGCGTTCATCGTCAGCGCCGAAGGCAAGATCCTGATTCACCCGGACAGCAAACTGGTGCTCAAGACCCTCGCCGAGGCCTATCCGAACGGCGCGCCTCAAGTCAGCCCGGGCCTGAAAGAAGTCGAGTTCGACGGCAAAACCCAGTTGATTTCCTTCACTCGCGTCAACGGCGTGCCTTCGGCTGACTGGTACGTGGCACTGGTGCTCGACAAAGACACCGCATTCTCGATGCTCAGCGAATTCCGCACCTCGGCACTGATCGCCATGGTCATCGCCGTGCTGATCATCATCGGCCTGCTCGGCATGCTGATTCGCGTGCTGATGCAGCCACTTCTGACCATGGGCCGCGCGATGCATGACATCGCTGAAGGCGAAGGCGACCTGACCAAACGTCTGGTGATTCACGGCAATGATGAATTCGGCGCGCTGGGTACGTCGTTCAACCGCTTCGTCGAGCGCATTCATACGTCGATCCGCGAAGTGTCTTCGGCCACCGGCCAGGTCAACGAAGTCGCTCTGCGAGTAGTCGCTGCCTCGAACTCGTCGATGTACAACTCCGACCAGCAGGCCAGCCGCACCAACAGCGTTGCGGCCGCGATCAATCAGCTCGGCGCCGCCGCTCAGGAAATCGCCCAGAACGCCGCCCTCGCCTCGCAGCATTCCAGCGACGCACGCAGCCTGGCGGTCGATGGCCAGCAGGTAGTGGATAAAACCATCCAGGCCATGCAGCAACTGTCGGCGAAGATCAGCGACTCCTGCGGCAACATCGAAACGCTGAACAGCAACACGGTGAACATCGGCCAGATTCTCGAAGTGATCACCAGCATCTCCCAGCAGACCAACCTGCTCGCACTCAACGCCGCCATCGAAGCCGCGCGTGCCGGTGAGGCCGGGCGTGGTTTCGCCGTGGTCGCCGATGAGGTCCGCAATCTAGCCCACCGCACCCAGGATTCGGCGCAGCAAGTGCAGAAGATGATCGAAGAGCTGCAGGTCGGCGCACGTCAGGCGGTGACCATCATGACCGAGAGCCAGCGTGAGAGCGAAAGCAGCGTCGGCATCGCCAACCAGGCCGGCGAGCGTCTGGGCAGCGTGACCCAGCGCATCGGCGAAATCGACGGCATGAACCAGTCGGTGGCCACCGCGACCGAAGAACAGACAGCCGTGGTCGAGTCGATCAACGTTGATATCAACGAGATCAACACGCTGAACCAGGAAGGCGTGGAGAACTTGCAGGCGACATTGCGCGCGTGTTCGGATCTTGAGCAGCAAGCCGCGCGGTTGAAGCATCTGGTCGGCAGCTTCAGGATCTAAGCCGCGGCCTCAGGCTTCCTCGCGAGCAGGCTCGCTCCCACAGGGATCTCCGGTGGTTACACAATTTGAGTGCACCACCAAATCCTGTGGGAGCGAGCCTGCTCGCGAAAGCGGCCTGCATCACGCAGAATGTCTTCAATATAAACATCGGGAATTTGCCAGATGAACAAGAAACACAACGGGGTTCATCCAGATCAAATCACATTATTGGCAATCCTTGCGCTGGGTAGCGAGGAAATCGATCGAGGAAACTATACAAACGCTGAAGACGTATTTCTTGAGCTAGATGAACTGGATCCAGCCCAGCAAACTAGAACCGTGATCCAGGTTTGGAAAGAAATACCAACTCTTCAGCCGTAGACTCCCGCCCCAACACCGCATTGCGGTGCGGAAACCTGCCAAATCGGGCAATCACCTTCTGATGCCGCTCGGCATAATCCAGATTGTCGGCGAACACCGCCCGCTCCGACTCTGGCTGTTCAGCCACCAATTCAATAAATCTGGAAACGGCTTCGTTCTGCACTGCGAGGTTTTCGCAGTGTTCGAATACCAGATAAATGAATACCCGCTGAATCGGTTTCAACTGCCGATCGAAATCCGCTGCAATGCCTTGCGCGACGAGCTTCTGTGCGCGCAGATCACCGGAAAAGGCTTTGGGGGTATCGCGATAGATCATGCGCGGCAGTTGATCAAGCAACAGCACCACCGCCAGCCAGCCTTCGGGACATTGCGTCCACTCGGTCAATCCGCCGGCCAGGGCCTGATCGACAAAGACCCCGAAACGCGTCTGCGCTTCGAGGTCTTGGCTGTCTCGCTTGCCGAACCACAACTTGCCCTTTTCAGCCGCTACTGCATTCGGTGATTCAGCGTGTCCGAACCACCAGTCGAGCAACGGCTGCCAGGGCGCGTGCATGGTTTATTCCTTGTGGTAGGCCGTGGCGCGGGCGACTTCTTCTTTCGAACCGAGGAACACTGCAACGCGCTGGTGCAGGCCTTCCGGCTGGATGTCGAGAATACGCTGGTGACCGTCGGTGGACGCGCCACCGGCCTGTTCAACGAGGAACGACATCGGATTGGCTTCGTACATCAGGCGCAGCTTGCCCGGTTTCGACGGCTCGCGGCTGTCGCGCGGGTACATGAACAGACCGCCACGGGTCAGAATGCGGTGTACGTCGGCAACCATCGCCGCGACCCAACGCATGTTGTAGTTCTTCTTCAACGGGCCTTCTTCACCGGCCAGCAGCTCGCCGACATAGCGCTGCACCGGGGCTTCCCAGTGACGCTGGTTGGACATGTTGATGGCGAATTCCTGGGTGGTTTCCGGGATGGTGATGTCTTCGTGAGTCAGGACGAAGCTGCCCATTTCGCGGTCCAGGGTGAAGCCTTTGACGCCGTCGCCCAGGGTCAGCACCAGCATGGTCTGCGGGCCGTAGATGGCGTAGCCGGCGGCCACTTGCTGGGTGCCTGGCTGCAGGAAGGCTTTTTCGTTCAGCGGCTCGTTCTGGCTCAGGTATTCGTTCGGGCAACGCAGTACCGAGAAGATCGTGCCGACCGGGGCGTTGATGTCGATGTTCGACGAGCCATCCAGTGGGTCGAACACCAGCAGGTACGCGCCTTTCGGGTATTTGCCCGGGATCTGGTAGGCGTTGTCCATTTCTTCGGACGCCATACCGGCCAGGTGACCGCCCCATTCGTTGGCTTCGAGCAGGATCTCGTTCGACAGCACGTCGAGCTTCTTCTGCACTTCGCCTTGCACGTTCTCGGTGCCCATGCTGCCCAGAACACCACCCAGGGCGCCTTTGGACACGGCGTGGCTGATCTCCTTGCAGGCACGCGCCACCACTTCGATCAAAAAGCGCAGATCGGCAGGAGTGTTGTTGCTGCGGGTCTGCTCAATCAAATAGCGACTCAAGGTAACGCGGGACATGGACGGCTCCGGTGGAATGGGGGGCGGAAAACCCGCGCAGTTTACAGGGAGTCTGAAAACCTAGCGAGCGAAGACGCCGGCTAACGTGCGCCTGGGTGTATTTGCCTGTATGAGACGTGATTGTTGGTGGAGAGTTCAGGTGTCGGATTGAGCGTAGTTCGGTTCGGCATGAGCGATTGAAGATTTTCAGTGTCTGCCCGGGCGCTTTCGCGAGCAGGCTCGCTCCCACAGGGCAATGTATTCCATTGTGGGAGCGAGCCCGCTCGCGAACGGCGCAAAGCGCCGCCATGCTCAGGTATTGGCAGGCGGCTTGCGCAACAGGCTGAACGCCATCGCCCCGAGAAACACCACACTGAGCAACAACACCGCCCACAAGCCGAGTTTCTTCCAATTGGTTCCGGCCACCGCAGCCGTGGTAGCCGTCGAGGTCTGCGTGGCCAGCGCTTCGCCCTGCACCGTTGCCTTGCCCAGGCTCGCCAGCTTTTCTGGCTTGAAGTCCGGAATCAACGTTGCCAGTGGCAGGTTCGCCGTTTTCACCGTGGCATTGCCCAAGGCCAGGCTGTACGGCCCTTCGCCCCGGGCGAGGAAGATCACTTGCGTGGCGCGCACCGCATATTTCAGGTCCGGCGCCTGCTCACCCAGACCGCCGCCGCGCTCATCCACGGTCAGCTTGAGTTGCTGCACGGTCTGCCCGGACAGCGGGATTTCGTTCTGCACCACGTCCTGATTGTTCTGGCTCAGGCGATACAGCAAACCGCTGCTCAGCGTCTGCCACGGCAAGTTGCTCTCGCGCCGGCCTGCCAACGTCACCGGCGCCAGACTGTTCGGCTGCTTCAGCTCAATCTGCACCCGCTCGACATTCAGCCCCATCGGCAACTGCCAGATGTATTCCCCGGATTTGCTGCTGGTGCCGGCCACGCTGGGCGACCACACCAAAGGCAGCGGCAGGTTGCGCGGGTCGCTGCTTTTCAATTGTGCCGAAGTCAGGACGGGCGCCGAGCCCGGCGACTCCCACAACAGGCGCACATAGCGCGCGGTCTGCCCCGGCAAAGTCACTTCGTGCTGTTCGATGCGCTCATCGGAAAAGGTCAGCCGTGCCACCTGGCCCTCGCCCCATGCCTGCCAGTGCTGCAGATCGTCGCTGGCCTCGATGCTGAAACGCTGGAAACCGTCGCGCTCGCTGGTCCAGTCGAGGACCAACTGCTGCAATGGCGCCTTGATCGCGCTGGCATCGAGCAGCCAGCCGCGCAGCACTTCTTCGCCCGCCTCCAGTTGCGAGGACGGTTGCACTTCGACCAGTGTGCCGTTGGTGGTCGACTGCACGCGCACGTTCGGCGCGCGCTCGCTGGCATCGGCGGCGTTGTACAGCGGGAACCACTTGACCTCATGCAGCTTGCCGTCGTCGCGGGTCTGCGCCGATTCGCGAGCCAAGGCATAGGCCTGCGCTTCGCCGGCGGCGTTGAACACACGCAGGTCGCCGAGATCGGTCTGGCGCGCCTGCAATTGCGCGCTCAGCGGCAGGTCGAGGCGATACCACGGGCCATTGCCGCTCACCGTCAACGGCACTTGCGTGGCGAAGTCCGCCGGTTTTTCCTGAGCGCCAGCGACCATCACCACGCCCAGCGCCAACCACCCCAGATTCAGCATGCGACTCAAGATGCAACTCCTTCGGTTTCCGGCGCGGGTTTGTCCGCCGCCGGTTCGGCCTCGACGCGTTTGGGTGGCAGCGGCGCGAAGTAGCCGACCACCAGCAGCAATACGCCGACGCCGATAAACGAGACGATCCGGGCGAGGCCGCCACGGTTGCTCAGTTCGACAAAAATCAGTTTGGCCACCACCAGCGCGATCAGCGCCGCGCCGATCAGCCACACTTCGCGGCGATGGCGCAGATGGCCGCCGATCATCAGCCCCAGCGCCATCAGCGTCCAGACGATCGACAGGCCGGCCTGCACCAGCATCGACGCGAGCAGTTGATCAAGCTCGAACGGGATGCCGGCCCAGTGATGCGCGGCGCGAGTGACCAGCGCGGTGCAGAAGGCGAACAGCGAAACCCCGGCGATCAGTTGCGTGGCATGGTCGGCGTAGTCCTTACGGATCGACAGTTGTGCAACCGCACTGCGGGACCAGACATAAACGCCGAACAGCGCGAACAACAGGCCCAACTCCAACGGGTTGAGCAGCGGCACATAGGGCAACGGTTCGGCATTGCCATCGCTGACGCCATTGGCCAGCCAGAACCACGCCAGCATCAACACCGCCAGCGGTGCCGCCGCATACAAGCGGTACTCGCGGGCAAATGCGGCCACCGGCCACGGCCACGTACGGTGAGCAGCCATCAGCAACAGATAGAGGCTCGGCAGAATCGCCCAGCCCAGCCACCGCCACGCGTTGTACTGCTCGGACAACAGCAGCAGGCCGTAACGCAACTCCAGCGCCAGCACGCCAATCAGCAGCCAGCAACCGAGCACATGGGCCGCGCTCAACGCGCGCGTCGGCAACATCGACGCCAGGCGCTGCAGGCTGAAGAAGTGCACCGCGAACAGCGCCGGCCACGCCAGCCAGCCGAAGTCGGCGGCCGGGTGGTAGCGCGAATGCCAAGCGCCGAGCAAAACCAGCGCCGCCACCGGAATCAGCAAGGTGCAGAGCAACCCCAGCGCCGGCCATTTCAATCGCAGTGACAAAATCGTCCACAGCGCCACACTGATCGCAGCGACCAGCAGCAACAATGTGCCTTGCAGGTTCGGCGAGGCGAAACGCAGGATTTCGCTGACCCACGCCAGCGTCCACCAACCGGCGCCCCAGACCAGCAGCACTTGCGACAAGCGCTGCAAACTCAAGGCATCAAAAGCCGTGGCATGGTTGCCCAATTGCAAGCGCCACGCACCGATCAGCGCGGCCAGCCCCAGCACCAGCGGTGTCCAGAAGCCGCCATGGGCCAATGGTTTCAATTCTTCGCTAGACAATGGCCCGAGCCATTCGGGGCCGGCGAGCAGAAACGCCGCGCCGCCGACTACCTGCAACAGCAGCCCGAAAACGAAACTCAGACGCTGTTGCAGGTACAGGCTCAGCCAGATGATCAGCAAGCCGCTGGCCGCCCACACTGCACTCGCGGTTTGCCACGGCAGCACGAACAGCACCGCCAGATTGATCAGCACCAAGCCGGCCAGCAGCACCACCGACAAGCCGCGCAGCAGGCGCACATCACCGCGCACCATCTCGTCCCGCGCCGCCAGCAGCATGCCGCCAATCAAGGCCAGACCGATCAAGGACGCACTGAGCAAACCGCTCCAGCCAGCGCTGAACACCGCCGCCGAATCTTCGCCGGCCGTTTGCAGGCGCAGCAGAAACAACGCGCCGCCCAGCAACTGCACGGCGAACGCGGTAAACAGGAATGTGCGCGATTGAATTCGCAAGCCAACAAACAAGGTCGCCAACCCGGCCAACGCCCAACTGATCGCCGTGCCCTGAATGAACAGGAACAACGGTGCCAGCAGATAGAGGAAAGTCAGGCCCAGACATGCCAGCACCGGAAGACTCTGGCGCTCCCACGGCGAAGTCTGCTCAGGCGTAGCCTTGCGCAATTGATCGAAACTGAACAGCAGCGCAAGCCCGAGCATCAGTGCGCCCAGCGGTGCGCCGTCGAGCAGGCTGCTCTGGCCGAGCTGCAACTGGCTGAGGAACGCCAGTGCCGAACCCAGTTGCAGCAGCAGCGCAAAGGCCCGGGCGAACGGTCGCTGCTGACGCAACCCGAGCCAGAAAATCCCCGCACCTTCCACGGCCCACGCCGCTGACGTCCAGCGCGCATCGAGCCCCAGTGGAATCGCCAGGCTGGCAAAAATCACTCCCAGCGCCAGGCAGGTTTCGCCCAACAGCATCGCGCGCCCGCCCATCAGCGCTTTGGCCAGCGCCATGTAAATCATGCCCAGCGCCAGGGCACTGAACGCCGCCGCGAATTCGAGATGCTGCACCAGCGCGAACTGCAATCCGAAGCCGATGATCGGCGGGCCGAACAGCAGGGTGCCGTCGACGTAATCGCCCTTGCGGGCCGACCATTGCAGCAGCGCCTCGCGATCAGCCTCCGCCGGAGCATCATGCAGGTCGCGCAATTTGCGCCGGGCGAACAGCAGGCCGATGGCGAGGTACATGAGGAAAAACAAAATCAGGAACGGCTCGGTGCTCCACAGCAGTTCCGGCGTGTAGGAACGCAGGCCCCAGGCGAAACCGATGCCGAAGGTGCCGACGAAGCCGATCAGATTGAGCAGGCGCCAGGCCTTGAACCAGGCGATGGCCAGAATACCGGCGTTGAGCAAGGCGAAATAACTGAACAGCGCGACGTGATTGCCTTCGCCGGTAGAAGTGAGAATCGGCGCGGCGAAACCACCGAGTGCTGCCGCTGCCGCCAGCCCGAGTGCATCCTGGGTAATCGCCAGAATGGCCGAGAACACCGTCACCGCGACCAGCAAACCGAGTGCAGCGGACGGATCAAGCAACGGATGCAAACGCATCGCCGCAAACACCGTCAGGTACAACACCGCGATCCCGGTTCCTTGCAGCATCAACGCATAGTGGCTGTTGCGTCGTCGCAGCCACCAGCCCAGCGCCAGCAGGGCCAACGCTGCTGCCGCGACGCCGGCGTATCGCAACTCGATCGGCACCACCATGCCTTCGGTGGCGTAACGCAGTAAAAATGCCAGACCGAAAAACAGCAGCACCACACCGACGCGCAGCACCGTGTTGCCGCCAAACAGCCAATTGCGCGCCGCGCTGATGCCGCGTTCGATCAGGTTCGGGCCGCGGGGTTCGGCGGTTTTTTGCGGTGGTGCAACGGGAGCCGGTTCGGCGCGCCATACATCGGCCGGCAGCGGCTGACTGGTTTCGCGGGCGACGGCGGAGATCGGTTCGAGTTCGGGCGGCAGTTCCCAGATCAGCTCAGGGCTCGGGGCGGCCTGCTCCGCCACATCGACGGGTGCGACGACAGACTCCACTTCAGCTGGCGGTGCCGGCGCATGAGAAGGCGAACCCTCCAGCACAAACAGCCGCTGAGCCACGCCTTGCAAGGCCTCGCGCACCTGCTCGAGCTGGCGCTGTTGCTCCGCCGCCTGCGAGCCGAGGCGCGCAATGCGAAGCATCTGGCCGATGACCAGCCCCAGCAGCGCACCCAACAGCGCGCCACTGACAGACTCGTCAAGCAGCCCACCGAGCACCAGCCCGATCAACATGAACATCCATTGCATGGTCGATATCCCTAAGCAGCCCCGAGACGGGGCGAGTCCGGCGATGGCTTCAGTCTAGGCACAAACCTTGTGGGAGCGAGCCTGCTCGCGAAGGCGGATTGTCAGCCAACATTTCTGTTTAAGTCGACGATCGCTTCGCGAGCAGGCTCGCTCCCACAGGGGATGGCGGTGATTGATGCCTTTTAACCGGCGCTCAGTATATCGATCCGGCCCAACAAACGTTGGGCCCTGCGCAGATTTGTTGCGGAAAGTTACTCCAGCGCTTTCCAGATATCCGTGGCGTACTCGCGAATCGTCCGGTCGGAAGAGAACCAGCCCATCCGCGAGGTGTTGAGCACCGCCGAACGCCACCAGTTCTGCGAGTCATGCCAGTGCGCATCGACACGCTTCTGCGCTTCCCAGTAGGAGTCGAAGTCGGCGCAGACCAGGAAGCGGTCGTAGTCGATCAGTGAGTCGATCAGGCCGGTGTAGCGCGAGGTGTCGTCCGGCGAGAACACACCGCTGCGAATCGCTTGCAGCACATCGTTCAAACGATGGGATGCAGCGATGTCGGGCACGGCGCTGAACTCGTGGTTCTGCTTGCGCGCTTCAACCTGTTGCGCGCTGAGGCCGAAGATGAACATGTGCTCGGCGCCGATACGCTCGCACATCTCCACGTTGGCGCCGTCGAGGGTGCCGATGGTCAGCGCGCCGTTGAGGCCGAACTTCATGTTACTGGTGCCTGACGCCTCGAAACCGGCGGTGGAAATCTGCTCGGACAAGTCCGCTGCCGGGATGATGCTCTCGGCCAGGCTGACGTTGTAGTTGGGCAGGAACACCACTTTCAGCAGGCCACGCACGGTCGGATCGTTGTTCACCACCCGAGCGATGTCGTTGGTCAGCTTGATGATCAGCTTGGCCTGGTGATAACTCGCCGCCGCCTTACCGGCGAAGATCTTCACGCGCGGCACCCAGTCGACTTCCGGCTCGGCACGAATCGCCTGGTACAACGCCACAGTGTGCAGCAGGTTGAGCAATTGACGCTTGTATTCGTGGATACGTTTGACCTGCACGTCGAACATTGCCGCCGGGTTGACCGCGATCCCCAGGCGTTCGTGAATCAGGTAGGCCAACGCCTTCTTGCTGTGCAAACGCTGCTCGGCGAAGGCTTTGCGGAACGCGGTTTTCTCGGCGAACGGCTCGAGTTCGAGCAGGCGCTCTTCGGGATGGTCGAGCACGTCCGGGCCGAGGGCATCGACCAGCATCGAGGTCAGTTCCGGGTTGGCCTGATACAGCCAGCGGCGGAAGGTGATGCCGTTGGTTTTGTTGTTGATCCGCTCCGGATAGAGCTTGTGCAGTTCGGCGAATACGGTTTTGCGCATCAGTTGCGTGTGCAGACCGGACACGCCGTTGACGCTGTGCGAACCGAGGAACGCGAGGTTGCCCATGCGCACCCGGCGGCCGTTGTCTTCTTCGATCAGCGACACCGCACGCAACACGTCGAAGTCGTGAATGCCCTTGGCCCGCAGCGAATCGATGTGCTGCGCGTTGATCAGGTAAATGATCTGCATGTGCCGAGGCAGCATGCGCTCCATCAGCCCGACCGGCCAGGTTTCCAGCGCTTCCGGCAGCAGCGTGTGGTTGGTGTACGACAGCGTGTCGACGGTGACTTGCCATGCCGCGTCCCACGCCACGTCGTAGACGTCGACCAGTTGGCGCATCAGTTCGGCCACGGCGATCGAGGGGTGAGTGTCGTTGAGCTGGATCGCCGCGTGGTCACCGAGGGTCAGCACCGAGGTGTGCATGTTGCGATGACGGCGCAGCAGATCCTGCAGCGAGGCGGCGACGAAGAAGTATTCCTGACGCAGGCGCAGTTCTTGCCCGGCTTCGGTGCTGTCGGCCGGGTAGAGGACGCGGGAGATACTTTCGGCGCGGGCCACTTCCGCAACGGCGCCCAGGTGGTCACCGGCGTTGAAGCGCTCCAGGTGCAAGTCTTCCATGGCGCGGGCGCGCCACAGGCGCAGAGTGTTGACGCTCGCCCCGCGCCAGCCGACCACCGGCGTGTCGTAGGCAATCGCGCGCACGGTTTCCGCTGGCGACCAGACCTGACGGGTCTTGCCGTTGGCATCGGTGACGGTTTCGACACTGCCGCCGAAGCCGATCGGGTACACCACTTCCGGACGCTCGAACTCCCAAGGGTTGCCGAAATCCAGCCAGTGTTCGGTCTGCTCCTGTTGCCAGCCATCGACAATCGCCTGACGGAACAAGCCATGCTCATAACGAATGCCATAGCCATGGCCGGCGATGCCAAGGGTCGACATGCTTTCCATGAAGCACGCCGCGAGACGACCGAGGCCGCCGTTGCCGAGCGCCGCATCGGGCTCCAGCAGGCGGATGCGCTCCAGATCGACACCCAGTTCGGTCAACGCTTCACGGGCAACATCGAGCAGGGCGAGGTTGCTCAGGCTGTCGTAGAGCAGGCGGCCGATGAGAAATTCCAGCGAGAGGTAATAAACGCGCTTCTGGCCTTTGCGATAGATCTGTCGGGTGTGGTCCATCCAGTGTTCGACCATGTGATCACGCGCAGCCAGGGCGATGGCTTCGAACCAGTCATGGTCGAAGGCGTGATCGGGGTCTTTGCCCACGGCGTAGGTGAGTTTGGTCAGGACGGCGTCGCGGAACGCGGCCACCTCTGCTTCGCGAACTAGTGGTTCTTGAGTCATCAACAGGACCTCGAGCGAGCGGGAATTTTCTGAGCCTAGACGGTCTGACCGGCGGTAACGGCTCTGGTTCGGCAGTATTTGCGCGGACTGTGCGCCAGTGCGACATAACCTTGGCGGATGAGCCAATGAATGCAGGGGCCGTGCCGTCCTGTCGGGAAAAATGCGGCCGCTGCAAAAATATCCGGCGAAAGGTTGTTCAAAATTCCACCGCTCCCGGTATGATCGCGCGCCCTGATGCATACACGCCTGGTAACTCCCGATGATGAAGCCCAACCTGATCGCCGCCGCCGAGATTGATCGTCTCGATACGTGGGCCAAATATTCGGCACCGATGTGCGGCTCGTGCATGTCCAGCTGCTGCACGCTACCGGTCGAAGTGAAGATCAAGGATCTGGTGCGCATCGGCGTGGTCGACGAGTTCGAACTGGGCGATCCGCCAAAGAACATAGCCAAGCGCCTGCAAAAGGAAGGTCTGGTCGAGCGCTTCAATCAGAAGTCGGGAATCTTCACCCTCCAGCGCATGAGCAACAACGACTGCTATTACCTGGATCGTAAAACGCGCCTGTGCACCATTTATGACAAGCGCCCGGACACCTGCCGCAACCACCCGAAGATCGGCCCGCGGCCGGGGTATTGCGCTTACAAGCCGAAAGAAGTCGAGCGGGTGCAGAATTTCCGATCAATTGAGCGCTTCTGAGCGACGCTGAGCTCTTGGGTAGCCGTTAAACCCCAGCCCCTCACCCCAGCCCTCTCCCGAGGGAGAGGGAGCCGATCTCTGTCGGCTTCCAAACCTGAGTTCGACTCGATTACTCAGGTCGATGCAAAATCAAAGAACAACTCGGTCAGTCCCCTCTCCCTCCGGGAGAGGGCTAGGGTGAGGGACTTTTGAGCCCGGACAAACAAAAACGCCCCCGGTCTCGCGACCGGGGGCGTTTTTTATTCCAGGGCTGGATTACGCCTTGGCTTTCTTGGCAGCGCGGGTACGCTCGCTTTCGTCGAGGATCTTCTTGCGAAGACGGATCGACTTAGGCGTGACTTCGCACAGCTCGTCTTCCTGGATGTATTCCAGAGCCTGTTCCAGGGTGAACTTCACCGGTGGCACCAGAGCGATGGTTTCGTCTTTACCCGAAGCACGCATGTTGTCGAGCTTCTTGCCCTTGGTAGGGTTGACGCCCAGGTCGTTGTCACGGCTGTTCTGACCAACGATCTGACCGTTGTAGATCTCCTGGCCGTGTTCTACGAACAGCTTGCCGCGAGCCTGCAGGGTTTCCAGCGAGTAGGTCAGTGCCTTGCCGGTTTCAACCGAAACCAGAACGCCGTTCTGACGGCCGGACATGTGGCCCGACTTGACGGTGTCGTAACGATCAAAGATCGAGGTCAGGATGCCAGCACCGTTGGTCAGGGTCAGGAACTGGTTACGGAAACCGATCAGACCGCGAGCAGGGATGTTGTATTCCAGACGTACACGGCCCTTGCCATCCGGCACCATGTTGCTCAGGTCGCCCTTACGCAGGCCCATCTCTTCCATGACCTTGCCCTGGGATTCTTCAGGGATGTCGATGGTCACGTTTTCAAACGGTTCCTGCTTCACGCCGTCAACTTCACGGATGATCACTTCAGGACGGCCCAGGGCCAGTTCGAAGCCTTCGCGACGCATGGTTTCGATCAGTACCGAGAGGTGCAGCTCACCACGGCCGGAAACCTTGAACTTGTCAGCCGAGTCGCCTTCTTCAACGCGCAGTGCAACGTTGTACAGCAGCTCTTTGTCCAGACGGTCCTTGATGTTACGGGACGTCACGAACTTGCCTTCCTTACCGCAGAAAGGCGAATCGTTAACCTGGAAGGTCATGGAAACGGTTGGCTCGTCGACGGTCAGAGGCTTCATCGCCTCGACAGTGTCCGGGTGGCACAGGGTGTCGGAGATGAACAGCGAATCCATACCGCTGATGCAGACGATGTCGCCGGCCGCAGCTTCTTCAACGTCAACGCGGTGCAGACCGTGGTGACCCATCAGTTTCAGGATACGGCCGTTACGACGCTTGCCATCGGCACCGATCGCGACAACCGGAGTGTTCGGCTTGACCCGACCACGAGCGATACGGCCAACACCGATAACACCCAGGAAGCTGTTGTAGTCCAGAGCGGAGATCTGCATCTGGAACGGACCGTCACGGTCAACGGCCGGAGGCGGAACGTGGTCGACTACCGCCTGGTACAGCGCGGTCATGTCTTCGCCCATGGCGGTGTGGTCCAGACCGGCAATGCCGTTCAGGGCCGAAGCGTAAACAACCTGGAAGTCCAGTTGTTCTTCGGTCGCACCGAGGTTGTCGAACAGGTCGAAGATCTGGTCCAGAACCCAGTCCGGGCGCGCGCCTGGACGGTCAACCTTGTTGATCACCACGATTGGACGCAGGCCGGCTTCGAAAGCCTTCTTGGTCACGAAACGGGTTTGCGGCATAGGGCCGTCTTGAGCGTCAACCAGCAGCAGAACGGAGTCGACCATCGACATTACGCGTTCAACTTCGCCGCCGAAGTCGGCGTGGCCCGGGGTGTCCACGATGTTGATGTGGTAGCCGTTCCAGTTGATGGCGGTGTTCTTCGCCAGAATGGTAATACCGCGCTCTTTTTCCTGGTCGTTGGAGTCCATCACGCGCTCGTCGTTGAGCTCGTTGCGCTCCAGGGTGCCGGATTGACGCAGGAGTTTGTCTACCAGGGTGGTTTTACCGTGGTCAACGTGGGCAATGATGGCGATGTTGCGTAGATTTTCGATCACTTGTGTATCTCGATCAGAGGATTCGGTTTGCTGACAAGTCATGGCAGCGATTAGCAGTAGTGTCCGGCATGGCCGTTACAGCTTGACGGCGGTGTCGGGGGGCCGGTGACGCAGGCCACAGGCAAACAGCCCCGGGCACTTAGCTCGGTCGATAAACGCGCACATTGGCATGCCCCTCACTGAGCAAATGGTGGGCATGCAGGCGACTCATCACGCCTTTGTCGCAATACAGCAGGTACTGGCGAGTAGGGTCCAGTTCCTTGAAACGTGCGTTCACTGCATAGAACGGCATCGTCTGTACCTCTATGCCGGCGAGCTCCAGCGGGTCATCCTCGGCGGCATCCGGGTGGCGGATGTCGATCACGATCTGACCGGCCAGCGCTTCGCTGACTTCTTCAATCTGCAAATCCTGGCCCAACTCGTCGATTACCCGATCGATCGGCACCAGTTTGGCGTTGGCGAGCGCACGCTCGAGCACCGCCATGTCGAATTCTTTCTCTTCGTGCTCAACCCGGCCACGCTTGGCGGCGGTCTTCGGGTTGACCGAGATCACGCCGCAGTATTCTGGCATGTGCCGGGCGAAATCGGCGGTGCCGATCTCGTTGGCGGTGTCGATGATGTCCTGCTTGTGCGCGACGATCAGCGGCCGCAGCACCAGCTTGTCGGTCACGCAGTCGATCACCGACAGGTTCGGCAGCGTCTGGCTCGACACCTGGGAGATCGCTTCACCGGTCACCAGTGCATCGATGTGCAGGCGTTCGGCGATCTCGGACGAGGCGCGCAACATCATACGCTTCAAAACCACGCCCATATGACTGTTATCGACTTTGCCGAGAATTTCGCCCAGCACTTCCTCGAACGGCACACTGACAAATAGCACGCGTTGCGAGCTGCCGTACTTCTTCCAGATGAAGTGCGCGACTTCCATCACGCCCAATTCGTGGGCACGCCCGCCGAGATTGAAGAAGCAGAAGTGCGCCATCAGGCCGCGACGCATGATCTGGTAAGCCGCCACGGTCGAATCAAAGCCGCCGGACATCAATACCAGCGTCTGCTCCAACGCGCCGAGCGGGTAGCCGCCGATGCCGTTGTGCTGGCTGTGAATCACGAACAACCGTTTGTCGCGAACTTCGATACGGACTTCGATTTGCGGTGCTTTAAGGTCGATTCCGGCCGCACCGCACTCACGACGCAGCTTGCTGCCGACGTATTTTTCCACGTCCATCGAGCTGAAGGCATGCTTGCCTGCGCGCTTGCAGCGCACCGAGAAAATCTTCCCGGCCAGTGCATCGCCGTAGTGCTGTTTGCATTTTTCGGTGATGTCGTCGAAGTCGCCCAGCGGGTACTCGTCGATCTGCAGAAAATGCGCGATACCCGGCATGCAGGTCAGGCGCTCGCCCATCTCTTTCAAGGCTTTGGGGTCGGTAACGCGGGTTTCCAGCTCGAGATTGTCCCACACGCCGTTCACCACCACGGCCGGGTCCAGGTCACGGAGCACGGTGCGGATGTTCTTGGCCAACTGGCGGATGAATTTCGTCCGGACAGGTCGGCTTTTGATGGTGATCTCGGGGAAGACTTTTACGATAAGTTTCATGAAAACAGCGCGCGAACGGCCAGCCGAAAAAGGGGGGCGCGGATTATAGCGGAAATTGCTCAAGGTTTAACCAGTTAATGTGCAGAAGGTTTTGCTTGCACCAAAACAGGTCATTTCTGAATTTAAACGCAACATTAAGGGGCGGGATTTGTCGATTCAGAACCTCGCACGCCTTAATAAGCGTGAATTTGGGGCAAAAAACCCATGCTGGGGCACTGGCATGCAATTTGCTCCCTTGTGAGGCAGGTTGCCTTGGCAGAGTATTCGCGCCGGCATCACCATTATTAAGGGCATCCACTACCCGCCCTAATTCACCCGGAGGACACTATGTCGAAGTCGGTTCAACTCATCAAAGATCATGACGTCAAGTGGATTGATCTGCGCTTCACGGACACCAAAGGCACTCAGCACCACGTGACCATGCCGGCTCGCGATGCGCTGGATGACGACTTCTTCGAAGTCGGCAAGATGTTCGACGGTTCCTCCATCTCCGGTTGGAAAGGCATCGAAGCCTCCGACATGATCCTGATGCCGGTCGACGAAACTGCCGTACTCGATCCGTTCACCGAAGACCCAACCCTGATCCTGGTGTGCGACATCATCGAGCCTTCGAGCATGCAGGGCTACGATCGCGACCCACGTGCGATCGCCAAGCGCGCCGAAGAGCACCTGAAAGCCACCGGTATCGGTGACACCGTATTCGCCGGTCCAGAGCCTGAGTTCTTCATCTTTGACTCGGTGAAATTCAAGTCGGACATCTCCGGCTCGATGTTCAAGATCTACTCCGAGCAAGGTTCGTGGATGTCCGACCAGGACATCGAAGGCGGCAACAAGGGTCACCGTCCAGGCGTGAAAGGCGGCTACTTCCCGGTTCCACCGTTCGACCACGACCACGAAATCCGTACCGCCATGTGCAACGCACTGGAAGAAATGGGTCAGTCGGTTGAAGTTCACCACCACGAAGTGGCAACTGCCGGCCAGAACGAAATCGGCGTCAAGTTCAACACCCTGGTGAAGAAGGCCGACGAAGTTCAGACCCTGAAATACGTTGTGCACAACGTTGCCGACGCTTACGGCCGCACCGCGACCTTCATGCCGAAGCCACTGTACGGCGACAACGGTTCGGGCATGCACGTGCACATGTCGATCTGGAAAGACGGCAAGAACACCTTCGCAGGTGAAGGCTATGCCGGCCTGTCCGATACCGCTCTGTACTTCATCGGCGGCATCATCAAGCACGGTAAGGCCCTGAACGGCTTCACCAACCCGGCGACCAACTCCTACAAGCGTCTGGTGCCAGGCTTCGAAGCGCCGGTAATGCTGGCCTACTCGGCTCGCAACCGTTCCGCTTCGATCCGTATTCCATACGTGTCGAGCCCGAAAGCCCGCCGTATCGAAGCACGCTTCCCGGATCCGGCTGCCAACCCGTACCTGGCTTTCGCAGCGCTGCTGATGGCTGGTCTGGACGGTATCCAGAACAAGATCCACCCAGGCGACGCCGCCGACAAGAACCTGTACGACCTGCCGCCTGAAGAGGCGAAAGAGATCCCACAGGTTTGCGGCAGCCTGAAAGAAGCCCTGGAAGAGCTGGACAAGGGCCGTGCGTTCCTGACCAAGGGCGGCGTATTCTCCGACGACTTCATCGACGCTTACATCGCGCTGAAATCGGAAGAAGAAATCAAGGTTCGCACCTTCGTACACCCACTGGAATATGAGCTGTACTACAGCTGCTGATCCGGTAGCGCTGCGTAAAGTGGCGTGACAAAAGAGGCCTCCTTCGGGAGGCCTTTTTTATTGCCCGGCGCAGTTCATTTACCCTGTGGGAGCGAGCCTGCTCGCGAAAGCGGTGAGGCATTGAAGATGATGGTGACTGATGCGACGCCTTCGCGAGCAGGCTCGCTCCCACAGGCGATCTGTGGTGTCTGAATGATCTTTGAATGTGTCGCCAGTTGGGCCAACCGCCCCACCTGTCCTATGCTGCTACCCATCGCTTCCAACCCCGGTCGATTTCATGGGTCGCACGCTCCTCTACATTCTGCTGCTGATCGCCCTGCCCGCCGCCGCGCAGATCTACAAGTACACCGACGCCAACGGCAACACGGCGTACAGCAATCAGCCGCCGGACGGCGTGCAGGCGCAACCGGTCGAGTTGCCGCCACTCAATCGGGTCGAGCCACAAGCGCCGAGCGCGCCGCAAGCACCCGCTGCGGAACAACCCCAACCACCGCGCAACGCCTATGAAATTCTCGAGCTCTCCGGTCTGCCCACTGACGAGGCCCTGCGCGCCAACAACGGCACCTTCACGGTCAACGTCCTGATCAAGCCGCGCCTGCAACCGCCCCATCAACTGAGACTGGTGCTGGACGATGAACCCTACGGCCAGCCGAGCAACGTGCCGGTTCTGCAACTGGTGAACATCGATCGCGGCGAACATCGCCTGGCCGTGCAAGTGATCGACGGACAGACCGTCATCCAGCAGAGCTCGTCCGCCGTGCTCACCGTGCAACGAGTGCATAAACCATGATCCGCGCAGCGCTGCTCGCCTTATTGGTCCTGATGATGGCGCCTGTCTCAGCCGAGGTATTCACCTACGTCGACGCGCAGGGCAACCGCGTCTACACCGACCAGCCACGCGCCAACGCCAAGCGAGTGCCGATCGCGACGAGCAATCGCATGGCTGTCCCTGCCAACACCGCAGCGCCGATCACCACAGCGAAAAAATCCGCCGAACCGCCGCCCTTTCACTACGACATGCTGCGCATTCTGATCCCGGAGCCCGATGCCACTTTGCGCAGCAGCGCCGGCGAGCTGATCGTCAGCGTCACCAGCGAGCCCGGCCTGCAAAGCGGCCATCGTTATCGCTTGCTGCTGGATGGCAAGGCCACTGGCGAGCCCGGCGTCAGCCCGGTATTTGCGCTGAGCAATATTGATCGCGGCAGCCACAGCCTTTCGATCGAGATTCTCGACGCCGCCGGGCGTACCGTGGAGCGTACCGCCAATCAACCGTTCCACATGCTGCGCATTTCCCTGGCGCAGAAACGTCAGGTCAAACCCTGTGTCGCCGACGACTATGGCGTGCGTCCGGAATGCCCGCTCAAGGACAAACCTGACGAACCGAAAAATCCATTCCTGCGCTTCTTTTAACACCCGTCGGGCGTGCGCACTCTATTGGTGCACTAAACTGCATCTCGCCCACAACCCAACCCATTTTGGTTCGAAACTTCCCGTTTGAGCTGGCTTCGTGCCATACAAACGCGCGTCAAACGCCTGTTTCAGGGGTTAAACGCTTCTTTTCGGAGCCTTGGTTTGGTTTTTGCATTTTCCCGACATCAGCGCTTTGTTCTCGCGCACGCCTTGCTCCAAAAGGGGTCCAGATGACCATAAGCGACGCTATTCACCGTTTGCTGCTCGACAACCTGACCACGGCGACCATCCTGCTCGACGCCGAATTGCGACTGGAGTACATGAACCCGGCGGCGGAGATGCTGTTGGCGGTCAGCGGTCAGCGCAGTCACGGCCAGTTCATCAGCGAGCTGTTCACCGAATCCCCCGAGGCGCTCAATTCCTTGCGTCAGGCGGTGGAGCAGGCGCACCCGTTCACCAAGCGTGAAGCGATGCTCACCGCCCTCACCGGCCAGACGCTGACCGTGGATTACGCGGTCACGCCGATTCTCAGTAACGGCGAGACTTTGCTTTTGCTTGAAGTGCATCCGCGTGATCGCCTGTTGCGCATCACCAAGGAAGAGGCGCAGCTGTCCAAGCAGGAAACCAGCAAGATGCTGGTACGCGGCCTCGCCCACGAGATCAAGAACCCCCTCGGCGGCATCCGTGGCGCGGCGCAATTGCTCGCCCGCGAACTGCCAGAAGACAGCCTGCGCGATTACACCAATGTGATCATCGAAGAGGCCGACCGCCTGCGCAATCTGGTGGATCGCATGCTCGGCTCGAACAAATTGCCGTCGCTGGCCATGTGCAACGTCCACGAAGTGCTCGAACGCGTCTGCCATCTGGTCGAAGCCGAAAGCCAGGGCTGCATCACCCTGGTGCGTGATTACGACCCGAGCATTCCCGACGTATTGATCGACCGCGAGCAGATGATTCAGGCGGTGTTGAACATCGTGCGCAACGCGATGCAGGCGATCAGCAGCCAGAACGAGCTGCGCCTGGGCCGCATCAGCCTGCGCACCCGCGCCATGCGCCAGTTCACCATCGGCCACATCCGCCATCGTCTGGTGACCAAGATCGAGATCATCGACAACGGCCCGGGCATCCCGGCGGAACTGCAGGAAACCATTTTCTTTCCCATGGTCAGCGGCCGCCCGGACGGTACCGGGCTGGGCCTGGCCATTACCCAGAACATCATCAGTCAGCACCAGGGCCTGATCGAGTGTGAGAGCCATCCAGGCCACACCACCTTCTCGATCTTCCTGCCACTGGAACAAGGAGCCACATCGACATGAGCCGTAGTGAAACCGTGTGGATCGTCGATGACGACCGTTCTATCCGTTGGGTCCTGGAAAAGGCCTTGCAGCAGGAAGGCATGACCACCCAGAGCTTCGACAGCGCCGATGGCGTGATGAGTCGTCTGGCCCGGCAGCAGCCGGACGTGATCATTTCCGATATCCGCATGCCGGGCGCCAGTGGCCTGGATCTGCTGGCGCGGATTCGCGAACAGCACCCACGGCTGCCGGTCATCATCATGACCGCTCACTCCGATCTGGACAGCGCTGTCGCCTCCTATCAGGGCGGTGCTTTCGAGTACCTGCCCAAGCCTTTCGACGTCGACGAAGCCGTTTCGCTGGTCAAACGCGCCAATCAACATGCGCAGGAACAGCAAGGCCTGGAAGTGGTGCCGGCGCTGACCCGCACCCCGGAAATCATCGGCGAAGCGCCGGCGATGCAGGAAGTGTTTCGCGCCATCGGCCGCCTGAGCCACTCCAACATCACCGTGCTGATCAACGGCGAATCCGGTACCGGTAAAGAACTGGTCGCCCACGCCCTGCACCGCCACAGCCCACGCGCGGCTTCGCCGTTCATTGCCCTGAACATGGCGGCGATTCCCAAGGATCTGATGGAATCGGAACTGTTCGGCCACGAGAAAGGCGCGTTCACCGGCGCGGCAAACCTGCGGCGCGGGCGCTTCGAACAGGCCGACGGCGGAACCTTGTTTCTCGATGAAATCGGCGACATGCCGGCGGACACCCAGACTCGCCTGCTGCGCGTGCTGGCCGATGGCGAGTTCTACCGCGTCGGCGGCCATGTGCCGGTGAAGGTCGATGTACGCATCATCGCCGCGACCCACCAGAATCTGGAAACGCTCGTCCACGCCGGCAAATTCCGTGAGGACTTGTTCCACCGCCTCAACGTGATCCGCATCCACATCCCGCGCCTGTCGGATCGTCGCGAAGACATCCCGACCCTGGCCCGGCACTTCCTCAGCCGCGCCGCGCAGGAACTGGCGGTGGAGCCGAAGCTGCTGAAAAGCGAAACCGAGGAATACCTGAAAAATCTTCCGTGGCCGGGCAACGTGCGCCAGTTGGAGAACACCTGCCGCTGGATCACCGTCATGGCCTCCGGCCGTGAAGTGCACATCAGCGATTTGCCGCCGGAACTGCTCAACCTGCCGCAGGATTCGGCGCCAGTGACCAACTGGGAACAGGCCCTGCGCCAGTGGGCGGATCAGGCCTTGGCCCGCGGCCAGTCGAGCCTGCTCGACAGCGCAGTGCCGGCGTTCGAGCGGATCATGATCGAGACGGCACTGAAGCACACCGCAGGGCGTCGGCGGGATGCGGCGGTGTTGCTGGGTTGGGGCCGAAACACCCTGACGCGCAAGATCAAGGAACTGGGGATGAAGGTTGATGGTGGGGATGATGATGAGGGGGAAGAGGGTTAACGCTTAAGGGTTGTCGTGTACTCAGGATCGATCCCCCTCACCCCAGCCCTCTCCTCCAAGGGGGAGAGGGGGAAGGGAGCAATCTCGGGTGGTTTCGAGGCCTGAGTTCGGCTCGGTATCTCAGGTCGGCGTAACTTGACCGGGCAACTCGGTCAGTCCTCTCTCCCTCTGGGAGAGGGTTAGGGTGAGGGCCACCGTGCACCGCATCAATGCACAATGACCCGCGATCGCGCACAGCCGTATCGCCACAATCACTCCTTAAAAAACTGAAAAACCCTTTATTCAAAAACGCGAAAGCCCCGAGTCCCGGGGCTTTCGCGTTCTCAAAGCGTTTTTTGTTTCAGCAAATTAAAAGCTGGCACGCACCCTGCAACACCTATCTCAGGTGATTCGTTTCACCACCCGTTTCGGGGACCTTGGTACAGGCAGGCCGGGGATTCCCCTCTTTACATTGGGCTCACAGCGCAAAGCGGCGAGCCCACCCTTTTGGGATCCTTGGTACAGGCAGGCCGGGGGTTCCCTCTTTACACCGGGCTGACGCCACAAGCGCAGCCCACGCTTTTGGGAACCCTGATACAGGCAGGTCAGGGATTCCCGCTTTTACATACAGCCATTGCATCCCTTCAACCCACCCTCCCAGGCTTAAGCAAATGATGCGAGGGCGGGTTCTGCCACGTTGGATCAAACTTGCGTATTTCCTCTTCGAGCCGGTCCAGCATTTTCCCGGGACTTGGCTCAGCGAAAGCAATATCCCGCAGAGTTTCCTGCTCACCAAGGCTTGCCCTTTGGAAATGTTCAAAAAACGCCCAGACCCGACGCTGCAGGAGTGACCGCTCGACCTGAAACTCAGGCGTGCGTACAAGATCCCTGATTTTTCTCATCATCGGAATGTTTGTCGGATTGATCAACGAGACCCAGAGAGATGCTTTGGCGGCGTGCTGCTCCTGCGGAACGTTATGCATCCAATGATCGATCACCAGGTCGTACAGGGTTCTTCCCAACCAGAAATCCGTACCTGTTTGCCGACGCGCAGCAATGAGCCGCCGGAAAGTGACCGGATCAGAAAGCAGAGTGCCGGTCAGCTCGAAACCTGCTCTGATTTCAACGCTGTCCGGTATCGAGGTGATTCCGGTGTAAGACAGATCCAAACTAACAACGGGATTCTCGGAAGTCACACCGTCAGGGAAATCTTTTATCTGAGTATGGCTGAGATCAACCTCCAGCAAGCTTCTCATGCCTCTGAGGGATGGCGCCTGGGCAAGTGGGGTCTGCGATAAATTCAGGGTTTCAAGCCGCGAAGGACCATTCTGCGAGCCAAGTCCACGCGGTGGAGCCCAAATGCAGGTATAGGAAAGATTCAGTTCTCGCAGTTCCGACATATGGGTCACGTCCGGCGCATCCGTGATCGCCGGATTATGGAACAGATCAAGTACCTGCAACCGCGCCGCGGCGGGCATATCACCCAGTCCGGGCGGTAACCCGAGCAAAGCACAACCACGCACGCGCAAGACTCGCAAATCGGCCATGCCACGCACTGAGAGATCTGGCCAGATACTGCAGTTGGTCAGGATCAGTTTCTGTAAACGCGTCGAGTGCGGAAAGAGTTCATGATCGATCGACGACGCCCAGACCTTACTGTCCCGCATCTGCAGGACTCTCAACGCCGGCAGCCTGGCAATTTCGGCAAGCAGCTCACGGCTCTCGCCTGAGAATCTCCGAACTTCGAGAGAATCGATATGCGAGAACATAGCGAACATATTCACCAGGCTTCTCGAGGGGCTGCCTTCAAGGACAAGAGATTCAACGGATCTGAGTGGAATCGAAAATTCCGGTAACGACAGATTGCTTCGCCTTCCCAGGTCGAGCTCCAGCTCGAAACCGACCAGCCGCCCGTCACGGTAGACTTTTTCGCTACTGTCTCCCTGCCACTTGAACAGCCGGCGCATCTTCGCACCTATTTCCAGTCGCCGACTGCGCTCAGCATCGTCATTGCCCTTATAGCCCCTTTCCCACGCCGCGATCTCACGGTTCAACTGAGGAAACTCAAGGTGAATCCGCTGCAGTTCCGATTCCGCCACACCCGCTTCACCAAAGCGTGCGATGAAATCATCGGCATGTTGATCGGTCGAGTCTGCAAAATAGCGTTTGACCTGTGCCCGGGTCGTCGCCACAAGGGCCGGTGGTTGCGGCGTTGACTGACCCGCACCGGTGAGCCAGGGGCGGTGAAAGTTGAACGGGTTGGCATCTGCGGGGGCGTTGCGGTCCATGCCGCCGCGCAGACCTGTGAGGATGGAAACCCACGTATCCTGTTCGCTACGGGTAATTGCCACAGTCTCACCGCCAAGGCTGGCGCGATAAATGTTTGCGCTGTCGGTGGCGACGGGATCTGCTGGATTGACCAGACGCCAGACTCGATATTCCGGGCGGGACGCATCAAGATCCTGCAGAACCTGATACGTGTGTTCCTGGATGACCACGTAGAGCTTGCCGTTGTGACGTATCACGCCGTCAACGCCGGGTTCCACACTGCCAAGATCGAGGCCACTGCGAAAGTTCTGCAAACTTGCGTCGGTCAAAGGATGGGTACGTGTGCTGAAGTCGTTGTGCGGATGCCAGATGCCGCTCTCGATATCCCGCAGCATCCATGGGCCGGAGGGCAGCAACTCGCTGGATAGCCGAGCGCGATACAATCCGGTTTCCGCATCCACGCCGACAAGCACCACGCCTGCGTCAGGTACATCAACATATTGGCGATCCTTGTAAACCCTCAAGCCTTCGCTGTCAGCGTCCGGCAGCACGGCAACTGACTGGATCCGGTAATTTTCCAGCGACGTGTAAAAAGCGATTGGCTTCTGGACAGGAAGCGGATCCGGGCGAGCCTCGACTGTGAGCGTCGACGCAATCGTCTCCCGCACTGCAGCATCGCCAACAGAGGTGCTTCGCTGCCACGTGTCATCAACACGAACTCGTGAGACCTTAGCATCCCGGCCGGCCGTGCCGGCCTGTGAAAAATTCTTTTCCGAACTGTGAGTGGAGTGCGTGCGGACATCCGTATCCACGCGAACGCTGCCACCGCGAGACTGTTTTACTGGCATGTTTTCATCCTTGAAAGTTCTTCTCTGGCATAAATGCCAGAGACGATGTTGGGGTTGGCACCTTTGGTACAGGGAGGCTGAATATTGCCGCTTTTACACCGGCATTGCGGACGCCTGCGAGTCACTCCAGTCTGGAGCGCTTGGGCGGGGGGTGCGACGGCTGATTCTGCCGCCCGCCGTCATATTTGCGAATCTCTTCTTCCAGCCTGTCCAGCATCCTTCCAGGACTCGTTTCGGTGGCAAGAATGGCGTCAAGCCTGGATCGCTCGTTGACTTCGGCTTTGTCATACATATCCAGAAACCACCATACGCGCCGCTGCAGAAGCGGTCGCTCAACATGAAATTCGGGCGTACGACTCAGTCGACGAATGATCATGGTCAAGGCTTGTGGGGTTGTTCCGAAATGCCTGTCCCACAGCGTTTGTTTTTCGGCTATCTGTTGCTGCGGTACATTGCGCAGCCAGAGACCGGCAGACACATCGCTGCTTTCCTGCCCAAGCCAGATATCTGTGCCCGTCGCCATACGTGCACGTATCAACCGCCGAAGAGAGGCCGGGTCCGTTATGGGATTGCCGATGAGATTGAAGCCCGCTCTGAGCTCGATGGATTCAGGAATCGAAGTAATCCGACAGTTCGCCAGATTCAGTACTTTGCCGGGAAAAACGTCGGTGATGCCCTCCGGGAATCGATCCAGCCCTGTGCTGGAAAGATCCAGCTCCTGCAATGCGGTCATGTTTTTGAGTGGCGGGCTGGCTGAAAGCGGATTGCCACCAAGTTTCAATACTTCCAGCTTCGATGCAACTTCAATGGCATCAAGTCCGGTAGGAAGCAGTTCTATTCCGGTGTGGCTCAAATCCAGCACCCGCAATTCAGTCATCCCTCTGACGTCAGCTGCCACTTGCGAAAAGGTGACTTGCTCCTGACGTTGCATCTGCCCGTACAACGTACTCACCGGCGCCTCGAATGTATTGCAAAACCATAGCTCACGTAGCCTGGTAAGGCCTCGCAGCGAAAAGCCAGCCGTCAGTTCACAGTCCTGCAGGCGCAGCCTTTGCAAACGCGGGAATCTTTTCAATTGTTCGGCAAAGCCCAAATCCATGCTGAATTTCGAATGAACAAATCTTACCGAGATCCGTCCCGGTACCCGGCCATTCATGTTGATCACCTGACTAGTGATCGTCAGACTTTCAAGGTTGGGGAATTGTGCGCAAAACGCGTCCGGGTCCAGCCTCCCACGACCTCTTAAGGTCAGAGAAACGACTGAGCTGAATTTCAATGAAAGCGGCTCTTGAACTGGCCATGTCGTGAGATTGATATCCAGCTTGTAGCCCACAAACCGCCCATCACTGTAGACCCGTTGATCGGGCTGGCCCTGCCATTTGTATAACTGGCGTAGCGTCGTCCAAGTTACAGAGGCCTCATCTAATTCCGGGCCCGATACAATACGATCCGGACTGCGCGGCACGCGAATATACGTCGAGTTCAGTTGCGCAAGCCCAAGCTGGATCTGCTTGAGCTCAAGCTCTGCTGCATCCTTGTCATCAAACCGCGCGATGAAGGCATCCGCGTCCTCATCGGTCGTGTCCGGAAGATATTTGCGTATCTGCTCCCGACTCGTTGGCTCCGCGACTTCGCGCGCATACCAAAGTCCGCTCTCCGCATCGCGCAGCATCACCGGACCTGGCGACAATTCGCTGGGCCGGCGGGCACGATGCAGACCCGTCTGCGGATCGACGGCGACAAGAACGAGGTCACCACCGGCCACGTCAACGTAAGTGCGTTGATTGCGAACCCTTAGCCCTTCGCTGTTGAGCTCCGGAAGCATTGCGCGGACGTTGATCACGTAATGGTCCAGCGTGGGTTGAGGTGCTGGCAGACTGGCTTGAGCAGGGGTTGCATGAACCACGACCGCTGCAGTCGCACGAGTGGCGTCTGCGTCGGTAGCGCGCGACGCCAGATTATCGGCGGAGAAAGCCGGGCCAGAACCTCCCCGACCTGATGTGCCGGGGAGTGCGATATCAATGTCGTCCGGTCGGGTCGGACTGGTGGAAGCATCCACTTTCGCGCGGGTAGCGCCACCTTTGGCTGGTTTTCCTGGCATGTTTTCATCCTTGAAAAATCGCCCCCGGCATTTACGCAAGGGACGAAGAAATTGGCATCTTGCCAACATAAATGGAGCGGTTGCGGTTTCGAATTGCCCGTCGAGCCGTTAAATATCAAGCCTCGGACGCTTGGGTAAATGATGCGAAGGCTGGTTTTGCCTCCCTGAGTCACGTTCGCGGATCTCTGCTTCCAGCTTGTCCAGCATTTTCCCGGGACTGAATTCACGGAGCAAAATGTCATTGAGACGGAGCTGCTCGCCGTACGCAAGTTCGCTGTAGATCTTGAGGAACGACCAGACCCGCCGCTGCAAAAGAGGATACTCGGCATGAAATTCCGGCGTACGAGTAAGCAGCAATATCCTGTTCTTCAAGAGACTGCCAGATGGGCCGACGCGGTCCCATAGTTGCTGTTTTTCAGTGACGTCCTTATCCACATTTCTTAGCCAGACGAACGACGACTGATCGCTGCTCAGATCTCCCAGCCAGATATCAGTACCCGTTTCGATACGTGCACGTATGAGCCGTCGGAGTGAAGCCTGATCTGTTACAGGATTACCCATGAGATTGAAGCCCGCCCTGAGTTCAACGGATTCGGGAATCGAAGTAATACGGTTGTTCGCAAGGTTCAACACCTTCCCGGGTATCTGGGATGTGATGCCCTCCGGGAACTTGTCCAGGCCGGTATTGGAGAGATCCAGTTCCTGCAGCGCAGTCAGTCCTTTGACCGTAGGCACCTCAGAGAGAGGATTACCGCCAAGTTTCAGTACTTCCAACCCCGGCGCGACGTTATCGGCACCAAGCCCGACAGGAAGTCGAACCAGTCCCGTCTGCGTAAGATCGAGTATGCGCAGCTCGTTCATGCCCACCAACGAAAAGTTGGACGGTACGGACGTCCTTTGCAGGTGCAATTCGCGCAGGCGCGTAAGCTTTGTCAATTGTTCAGTGAAGCCGGGGTCCGCGTTGAAGCGTGGTTGCCAGGCTTCGCTTATGACCGTCAGACGTTCAAGACTGGGGAAATGTGCAAAGAAAGTCTCCGGTTTACGCAGGATGCCTGCTGTCAGGGAAAGGGAGACAACGGAGCTGAATTGCAGAGGTAACTGCAGGTCATCCCCCCATAGATCAAGACTGATAGACGTCTTGAAACCCACCGGTCGAGCATCGTGGAAGACCAACTCATCAGGCTCCCCTTGCCATTTGTACAGACGACGCAACTTGCGCCACATTTGAGTGTGAGGGCTTTGTTCAAACGCAGCGTTGACCTGGCGATCCAGTTCTGGAATTCCGAGCTGCATGCGTTGGAGTTCCAACTCTGCCGCGCGCTTGTCCCCGAAGTTGGCGATAAAGTGATCTGCGTGCTGATCGGTCGCCTCCGGAAAATATTTTCGTACCAGCGCTCGCGAGGCCGACTCGTCTCGTATACGGGGGGGCTGGACGATACTGCCGGATTCGCGGAGCAGATCCATGGCCGAGGGCAGAGGCTCGCTTTGCGAATAGATTTCTGCTTCCAGTCGGTCCAGCATTTTCCCAGGGCTGAGTTCACTGGACATGATACTCCTCATGGTAAACACATCCCTGGCGCCAGCCTTGCTGTAGACGTCCAGGAACCGCCACACTCGCTGCTGCAAGAGTGGTCGGTCAAGATGAAAGTCGGGCAGACGAGTAAGCTTCAAGATTCCTTGACGGCATGTGGAATCGCCGGTCCTTTCCCAGAGCTTCAATTGTTCAGGTAGTTCTTCCAGCGGCGAATGCCGTAGCCAGGGATTAACCGATCGATCAGTACTTTCCTCACCCAGCCAAATGTCAGAGCCTGTTTTGATACGTACATCCATCAGGCGCTGGAGTTGAGCCGGATCAGTTACAGGATTACCACTGAGATTGAAGCCTGCTCGAAGTTCAACAGATTCGGGGATGGCTGAAATACGGTTATTCGCCAGATTCAACACTCTCCCTGGCAACTGAGACGTGATGCCTTCAGGAAACCTGTCCAGACCCGTGCCGGAAAGATCGAGTTCCTGCAGTGCATTCATTCCCTTGAGCGAAGGCACAGCGGATAACGGGTTATATCCAAGTCTCAACACTTCCAGTCGTGACGGCCCGTTTTCAGCCCCCAGCCCGACAGGCAACTGGTGTATTCCAGTCATCGTCAGATCCAGTACACGCAACTGCGTCATCCCCACAATGGGTGGTGCGGCCTTCAAGTAGGGATTTTGGTTCAAGTCCAGCAACTGCAACTGTGAGCGTTCTGGCAGTTGATTGACCAGAGCAATCAAGTCCGGCCCCTGCTGAATGTTACCCAGCGTAAGCAATTGCAGTCTGGTCATGCCCGCCAGCGAAAAATCATCGGGCAAGATGCAGTCTTGCAGGTGCAGCTCCCTGAAACGGCGCAACGTCGACTGCTCAACAGAACCATTCTCGATCCTGAGCTTCGAAAAAGTCCGATACTGAGACGGTGGATTGATGAGTACCCGGTCGACGTTGGGAAACTGCCTGAGGAAAACCTCCAGGTTGAGCTGACTCCCGTCCCTCAGGGTGAGAGAAGCAATGGAATTGAATGTTGTTGGAAAAGTTCGATGGGTCGGCCAAGCGTTGAGATCGATCTCGATCTTGAACCCCGCCAGCCGATCATCGTGGTAGACCCGCTCATCAGGATCGCCTTGCCACGTATAAACTCTGCGCAGTCTGCTTGCCATTTCTCTGGCAACGAAACTCCCTGTGCCATCAAGAATTGCCATATCCCGTTCCATCTGAGCAAGCCCGGACTGGACCCGTTTGAGCTCCACGTCTGCCACATCCTTGTCACCGAATCGGGCAATAAGGTTTTCCACCTGTTGATCGGTCGCCTGCGGAAAATATCGTTCGATCTGCGCTCGCGTGGTTGGCTCAACGACTTCGCGCGCATACCAGAGTCCGCTGTCCGCATCGCGCAGCATCACCGGACCTGGCAACAACTCGCTTGGCCGGCGGGCACGCTGCAGACCCGTCTGCGGATCCACGGCGACAAGAACGAGGTCACCATCGGCCACGTCAACGTAGGTGCGTTGATTGAGCACCCTTAGTCCTTCGCTGTTGAGTTCTGGAAGCATTGCGCGGGCATTGATCACGTAATGGTCCAGCGTGGGTTGAGACGCTGGCAGACTGGCTTGAGCAGGGAGCGCATTAACCACGACTGCCGCAGTCGCACGAGTGGCGTCTGCGTCGATAGCGCTGGACGGGCCGGCGCGCGACGCCAGATGATCGGCGGAGGAAGCCGCGCCGGCGCCTCCCCGACGTGATGTGCCGGCGAGCTCGATATCGATGTCGTCCGGTCGGGTCGGACTGGTGGAAGCGTCCACTTTCGCGCGGGCAGAGCCACCTTTGGCTGGTTTTAATGGCATGTTTTCATCCTTGAAAAAAATGCCCCCTGCATCATGCAAGGGGAAATGAGGGCGCGACACAGATTGCCCGCCTCGGACTCAGACCGCAGCGCAGTGAGCCGTGCCTTGGAGCAACCTGAATACAGGCGGGTCAGGAATTCCCGGTTTTATATCGCACGCCGAGACATGAACTTGCGTTCATTCAAATCTCGGTCGCTTGGGTAACTGATGCGGTGGCACGTGTTGGCGCCGTGCATCAAATTTTTCAATTTCGGCTTCCAGTCTTTCCAGCATGACGCCAATAATTGGTTCATTTTCCGTGAACCTTCCAGCAACAGCTCTGAGCTGTGCCTGTTCGACAGCGTCAGCCTTGTCAAATGCCTCGAGGAATGCCCAGACGCGGCGTTGCAATAGCGGACGCTCGATGTGAAATTCTGGCGTGCCACTCAAGTGTCGGATACGTAACATCAGGTCGCTTTCGGGAACGCTCGACCATCGGTTCCAGAGCGCCAGCTTGTCGGGCAATTGTGCTGGCGGCACATTCTTCAGCCAAAGATTTGCAGACAGGTCAGTACTTCCTCGCCCCAGCCAGACATCTGTGCCTGTTTGTCGCCGAGCAAAAATGAATCGCCGCAGGGAAGCCGGGTCGGAAATCGGATTGTATGAAAGGTCGAAGCCTTTCCTGAGCTCAAGCGATTCGGGGATCGTTTGAATATCGTTGCCTTTAAGTATCAATTTCGTCTTGGGGATATCGGCCGTAATGCCCTCGGGAAGTCTGTCTATACGGGTCCAGCTCAGATTCAGCTCCTGCAATGCAGTCATCCCTCTAAGCGAAGGCGCCACATAAAGATCATTGGCGCTGAGGTTCAATATTTCGAGCCGCGAAGGTCCACTCCCGGAATCAAGCCCTACCGGAAGCCTGCTTATCCCCGTATCCGCCAGATCCAATATTCGCAGCTCAGACATTGCACTTACGTCAGGTGCGACTTTCAGGCCCCGATTCCGACTCAAATCAAGCACTTGTAAACGTGACGGGCCGGGCATTTCACTCAGTCCAGCCGGCAAAGCATTTATACCGGTATATCGAAGATTCAATACGCGTAACTCGGTAAGACCGCGGACTGACGGAGCGTGCAGTACCCTGCCATTTTCGAGGTTCAACTCCTGCAGGCGGCTCATGCGTGTGAAGCGATCCACATCGGCCGGCTTGAACAGGACCCCTGTTTGGCCCATGTCGAGGACTTTCAGCTCTGTGAGTGTTTCGATCCCGGCAGGTAAGCCATCACGCAGTGACGCTTGCACTTTCAGCGTTTCAATGTGGGGCAAGCTCTTGAACAGACCTTCGAGGTTACCTACGGCACCCTCTGTGATTTCAAGGGCAACGATGGAACCGAGTCGTGTAGATAAAACCGGGAGACTTAGATTCCTCTTCCTTCCCAACTCCAGTTTCAGGACAAAACCTGCCTGAAATCCCTCCTGATGGATTCTCTCCGATGCATCGCCTAGCCACTTGAACAATTGACGCACCTTGGTTCCCAGAGCAAAGCGCCGATCGCGCTCCTCGGTATCAGAGCCCTTGTAAGCCTTCTCCCATGCGCCGAGTTCGCGGTCCAGTTGAGGAAACCCAAACTTGATCCGCTCAAGTTCAATCTCTGCGCTGTCCCTGTCACCGAATCGGTTGTTAAAGTGCTGCGCGTGTTCATCGGCGGCCTCAGGAAACGATCTCTTGAATTGTTCTCGAATGGTCGCGCCAACATCCTCGTGCAAACGCCACAAGCCGCTAGCGCTATCGCGCTCCAGCACGGGGCCAGAGGGACGCAATTCACTCGAACGCCGGGCGCGATAAAGTCCCGTATCCGGATCCGCCCCGACAAGCACAGTCCCGCCGATGGACAGATCAACATAAGTGCGGCTCTTGAACACTCTGAGTCCGCTGCTGTTGGCGTCTGGAAGCGTTGAACCGGCACTGATCAGGTAGTTTTCCAACGACGACGGACCGGGAATAACAAGCGCCTCAGCGCTAGCCGCGTGGACCATTACCACCGCAAGCGGCTTGGTTTCATTCCCGGCGATGCCGTCGGACGCCCCGTCTCCCGGGCGCGAATGATCCACAGAAATATCCGATGCGGAACCTCGGCGGCCCGATGTTGTCGGCAGCGACGTATCAACTTCGGCCGATCGACTCGCGCCGGCGGAAGCATTCACATCAACGGGGGTACTGCCACCGCGCGGTGGTTTTACTGGCATATCTTCATCCTTGAAAAAAACGCCCCATGCATTCATGCAAGGGCACGCTTGGTATCGGCATCCTGCCGTTTGAAGGGGCGAACGATAGCGTGGACGAGCATCTGACGGAGATGGGAAAGGGCGACGGCCGCAGAGGGAAACGACCTAAAACAGTGTAGGAACGAACATCAGCAAGGATGACTTCCCGCTAGGGCTCGCTCAAGCGGATCTCCAGTCGCCAGCGATCATCGACCTCGCTACCGACCCAGTCGCCCTGCAATGGGCGCGCTGCCAGCACCGTCAGCAACAATCCGCCATCACTCTTGCGCGTGCGCCAGTTGACGTCCTTGCCGTTGAGCCTGAGCTGGCCTTTCTGCGCCCGACCTTCGGCCTGAAACAGCAGCGCGATGGTGCCATCGATGATCTCGCCGTGCAGTTTCGGTTCGTTGTTGAACCACACTACCAGGCCGCCTTCGGTGACCTCGACCCTCTCCAGCACGCTCGGGTCTGGCGTGGTCAGGCGGCCGATCATCAAGCCGATCATCATCCCGACGATCGCCAGCGAACCAATGACGCGCGGGAATAGTTTCGAACGCGGGTCCGCTTGCGGCGTAGAATGCGCGTCATCTTTACCTTCGGAGCCGTGCATGTTTCACGTCATCCTTTTTCAACCAGAAATTCCGCCGAATACCGGCAACGTTATCAGGCTGTGCGCCAACAGCGGCTGCCACCTGCATTTGATCGAACCACTGGGTTTCGAGATGGACGACAAGCGCCTGCGCCGTGCCGGTCTCGACTACCACGAATATGCCACGTTGCAGCGTCACGCGGACCTGGCCAGCTGTCTGGAAAGTCTGGGCAACCCGCGCGTGTTCGCCTTCACCACCAAGGGTTCGCGGCCGTTCCATGATGCCGCGTTCGTGCCCGGCGATGCGTTTCTGTTCGGCCCGGAAAGCCGGGGCCTGCCCGCGGACGTGCTCGACGCCCTGCCCGGCGAACAACGCCTGCGCCTGCCGATGCGCGAGGGCTGCCGCAGCCTGAACCTGTCCAACACTGTGGCGGTCGCCGTGTACGAAGCGTGGCGGCAGAACGACTTCAAATAGTTTTCACCTGACAAAAACAATCGCGGGCAAGCCCGCTCCCACAGGAATGTGCAAAACCTGTGGGAGCGGGCTTGCCCGCGATGCGTATCCGCGCCGTTATTGAACGGTTGGTGCGTCCCCGCTTTCCTGCATGCGCTGCAGCTCTTGCGCGTACAGGGCGTCGAAGTTCACCGGGGCCAGCATCAGCGCCGGGAACGAGCCACGGGTAACCAGGCTGTCGAGGGTTTCGCGGGCGTAAGGGAACAGGATGTTCGGGCAGAACGCACCGAGGGTGTGGCTCATCGAAGCCGCATCGAGGTTCTTGATCAGGAATATACCGGCCTGCTGCACTTCAGCGATGAAGGCGACTTCTTCACCGTTCTTCACGGTCACCGACAGGGTCAACACCACTTCGTAGAAATCGCCTTCCAGCGCTTTCTGCCGAGTGTTCAGATCCAGACCGACCGCCGGATCCCACTGCTGGCGAAAGATCGCCGGGCTTTTCGGGGCTTCGAAGGACAGGTCGCGTACGTAGATGCGCTGCAAGGAGAATTGCGGTGCGGTTTCTTCTTCGCTGGCTGCAGTGTTCTGTTGGTCAGTCATCTCAGATCCTTATCGATCTTGGGTCTTTTAGGGAGTGCTGTACGTGGGTGCAGCCGTTCAGCCCTTGAGCAGCGCGTCGAGTTTGCCGGCGCGCTCCAGGGCATATAAATCATCGCAACCGCCGATGTGCTTAGAGCCGATCCAGATCTGCGGCACGGACGTGCGCCCGGCCTTTTTGGTCATTTCGGCACGCAGCTGCGGCTTGCCATCGACCTTGATCTCTTCGAAGGCCACGCCTTTGCTGGCGAGCAGATGCTTGGCGCGCGAGCAGTAGGGGCAGTAATCGCTGGAGTAGACGATGACTTCGCTCATGTCATTTCACCAATGGCAGGTTGTCGCCCTTCCAGCTGGAAATCCCGCCGGACAGCTTGGCGGCGGTGAAGCCGGACTTCATCAGTTCGCGGGCGTGGGTGCCGGCGGTCTGACCGAGGGCATCGACCAGAATGATGGTCTTGGCCTTGTGCTTTTCCAGCTCGCCGACGCGAGCGGCCAGCTTGTCTTGCGGGATGTTCACCGCGCCGACGATGTGGCCGGCGGCATAATCCTTGGCCGGACGGATGTCCACCACCACGCCTGCATCTTTATTGACCAGTGCGGTCAGCTCGCCGGTGCTCAGGCTCTTGCCGCCGCCCTGCATCGTGTGCGCCAGCAACAGAGCCAGCAGTACGACGAAGATACCGACAAGAATGTAGTGGTTAGTGGCAAATTCAATCAGGTGAGCAACCATCGAAGGAGGTTCCAGGGCGTTAAAATGTCGGCCAGTATACACAGCCACTATGGTCGGCCAAACCCCGTCCGGCGGTGACGCGGTCGGAACTTCGCTTTAAACTCCAACTCCGTTTTCCATCGCCTCTTCTTTATCAGCCACGAGTGGATTCCATGACGACTACGCCCAAACCTTTGGTCCTGATGATTCTCGACGGCTTCGGTCACAGCGACAGCCCCGAATCCAATGCCGTGTTCGCGGCGAAGAAACCCGTGCTGGATCGTCTGTGGGCCACCGTGCCAAACGGCTTGATCTCAGGCAGCGGCATGGACGTCGGCCTGCCGGATGGCCAGATGGGCAACTCCGAAGTCGGCCACATGAACCTCGGCGCCGGGCGCGTGGTGTATCAGGACTTCACCCGTGTGACCAAAGCGATCCGCGACGGCGAATTCTTCGAAAACCCGACCATCTGCGCCGCTGTCGATAAAGCCGTGGCCGCCGGCAAAGCCGTGCATTTCATGGGCCTGCTGTCCGATGGCGGCGTGCACAGCCACCAGGATCACCTGATCGCCATGGCCGAACTGGCCTTCAAGCGCGGCGCCGAAAAAATCTATCTGCACGCCTTCCTCGATGGCCGTGACACACCGCCGAAGAGCGCTGCCTCGTCGATCGAACTGCTCGACGCGACGTTCCAGGCATTGGGCAAAGGCCGGATCGCCAGCATCATCGGCCGCTATTTCGCCATGGACCGTGACAACCGTTGGGATCGCGTCGCCCAGGCCTACAACCTGATCGTCGACGGCAACGGCGAATTCAACGCCGCCACCGCTCAGGAAGGTCTTGAAGCTGCCTACGCCCGTGGCGAAAGCGACGAATTCGTCAAAGCCACTTCCATCGGCGAGCCGGTGAAAGTTGAAGACGGCGACGCCGTGGTGTTCATGAACTTCCGCGCCGACCGCGCCCGCGAGCTGACCCGGGTGTTCGTCGAAGACGATTTCAAGGAATTCGCGCGCGCCCGCCAGCCGAAACTGGCCGGTTTCGTCATGCTGACCCAGTACGCCGCTAGCATTCCGGCACCGTCGGCCTTCGCCGCCGGCAGCCTGGAAAACGTTCTCGGCGATTATCTGGCGAAAAACGGCAAGACCCAGCTGCGCATCGCTGAAACCGAAAAATACGCCCACGTGACCTTCTTCTTCTCCGGCGGTCGCGAAGAACCGTTCCCGGGAGAAGAGCGCATCCTGATCCCGTCGCCGAAAGTCGCTACCTATGACTTGCAGCCGGAAATGAGCGCCCCGGAAGTTACTGACCGCATCGTCGACGCCATTGAAAACCAGCGTTACGACGTGATCGTGGTCAACTACGCCAACGGCGACATGGTCGGCCACAGCGGCGTGTTCGACGCGGCGGTGAAAGCGGTCGAGTGCCTGGACACTTGCGTCGGTCGCATCGTCGAGGCGCTGGAAAAGGTCGGCGGCGAAGCACTGATCACCGCTGACCACGGCAACGTCGAGCAAATGGCCGATGAATCCACTGGTCAGGCGCACACCGCGCATACCACCGAGCCGGTGCCGTTCATCTACGTCGGCAAACGCGACCTGAAAGTGCGCGAAGGCGGCGTGCTGGCGGACGTGGCACCGACCATGCTGATGCTGCTGGGCCTGGAAAAACCGGCGGAGATGACAGGTACCTCGATCCTCGTATAAACACCGCCAATCCCTGTGGGAGCGAGCCTGCTCGCGAATACGGTGGATCAGTCGACAGCGATGTCGCCTGACGCACCGCTTTCGCGAGCAGGCTCGCTCCCACATTGGTTTTGCGGTGTTTTTCTGTCCAGTTATCACACAGCCCCAATTGGGCGTTTTTTTTGCAGCCTCGGGCGGGCATACTAGGCCGTCCCTTACCCTGGTGCCGCCCGCCCCTATGCTTCGCGTCCTGATCGCCCTTGCTCTGACCTGTCTGCTCCAGCCGGCCTTCGCCGACGAGCGCGCGCAAACCCAACAGCAGTTGGAGGCCACGCGTCAGGATATCGCCGAGCTGAAAAAGCTCCTGGGCAAGTTGCAGGAAGAAAAGTCCGGCGTGCAGAAAGAGCTCAAGGGCACTGAAACCGAGATGGGCAAGCTGCAGAAGCAGGTCGACGCGCTGCAGAAAGAACTGCAGAAAAGCGAATCCGAGCTACAGCGGCTCGATGCAGAGAAAAAAAAACTCCAGAGCGCGCGCACTGAACAGCAGCGACTGATCGCCATTCAGGCCCGTGCGGCTTACCAGAACGGCCGCCAGGAATACCTCAAGCTGCTGCTCAATCAGCAGAACCCCGAGAAGTTCGCCCGCACCCTCACCTATTACGACTACCTGAGCCAGGCACGCCTGGAGCAGTTGAAGAACTTCAACGAAACCCTGCGCCAACTGGCCAATGTCGAAAAAGACATCGGTCTGCAGCAAGCGCAGTTGCTGGTGCAGAAACGCGACCTCGACACGCAGCGCGAAGCACTCGAGAAAGTCCGCAAGGAGCGCCAGCAGGTTCTCGCCAAACTCAATGACGACGTCAAGGCCCGCGACCAGAAACTCGCCGCCCGCGAGCAGGATCAGGCAGACCTGTCTAAAGTCCTTAAAACCATTGAAGAAACCCTGGCCCGCCAGGCTCGTGAGGCAGAAGAGGCGCGGCAGAAAGCGCTGATCGCCCAGCAGGAAGCGGAAAAAAAGCGTTTGCGTGAGGCGCAGGCTGAAAACAGCGACGCCCCACGAAAACCCGTCAGATCAAGCCCCGGCGCGCTGGTATCGAGCAGCGGCGAAACCTTTGGCGGGCCATTTGCTGCAACCCGGGGAAAACTTCCGTGGCCGGTTGATGGTCGATTACTCGCACGCTTCGGTGAAAGCCGTGGCGACGATGCCCGCACCAAATGGGATGGCGTGATGATCAGCGCTTCCGCCGGCAGCCAGGTGCACGCTGTACACGGCGGGCGCGTGGTGTTCGCCGATTGGCTGCGCGGTGCCGGCTTGCTGGTGATCCTCGATCACGGCAACGGTTTTCTGAGTCTCTACGGCCACAACCAGACGCTGCTCAAGTCGGCGGGTGATGTGGTCAAGGCTGGCGAGTCGATTTCCACTGTCGGTAACAGTGGCGGTCAGGACACGCCAGCGCTGTATTTCGCAATTCGTCAGCAGGGTCACCCGAGTGATCCGGCGCAATGGTGTCGTGCGCAAGGATAAGCACGGCATCTAATTCAGGAGTTCGTTCGACATGCTGCATTTGTCCCGCCTTACCTCGCTGGCCCTGACGATCGCTCTGGTGATCGGCGCGCCTCTGGCGTTCGCCGCACAACCGGCCCCGACCGTCACTCCGGCAGGCACTGCCGCGACCGCCAAGGCGCCGTTGCCGCTGGAAGAGCTGCGCACCTTCGCCGAGGTCATGGACCGGATCAAAGCCGCGTACGTCGAGCCTGTGGACGACAAGACCCTGCTGGAAAACGCGATCAAGGGCATGCTCAGCAATCTCGATCCGCATTCGGCCTACCTTGGCCCGGAAGACTTCACCGAGCTGCAGGAAAGCACCAGTGGTGAGTTCGGCGGTCTGGGCATCGAAGTCGGCGCCGAAGACGGCTTCATCAAGGTCGTCTCGCCGATCGATGACACCCCGGCATCTAAGGCTGGCATTCAGGCTGGTGACTTCATCGTCAAGATCAACGGCCAGCCAACGCGTGGCCAGACCATGACTGAAGCCGTCGACAAGATGCGCGGCAAGATCGGCCAGAAAATCACCCTGACCCTGGTTCGCGACGGCGGCACGCCATTCGACGTGACCCTGGCGCGCGCAGTGATTCAGGTCAAGAGCGTCAAGGCGCAGCTGCTGGAATCGGGCTACGGCTACATCCGCATTACCCAGTTCCAGGTCAAGACCGGCGAAGAAGTCTCCAAGGCTCTGGCCAAACTGCGCAAGGACAACGGCAAGAAGCTCAACGGCATCATTCTCGACCTGCGCAACAACCCGGGTGGCGTGCTGCAATCGGCGGTGGAAGTGGTCGACCACTTCATCACCAAAGGCCTGATCGTCTACACCAAGGGCCGCATCGCCAACTCCGAATTGCGCTTCTCCGCCACCGGCAAGGACGAGAGCGAAGCGGTGCCGATGGTCGTGCTGATCAACGGCGGCAGTGCCTCGGCTTCGGAAATCGTCGCCGGCGCCCTGCAGGACCAGAAACGTGCCGTGGTCATGGGCACCACCAGTTTCGGCAAGGGCTCGGTGCAGACCGTGCTGCCGCTGAACAACGACCGCGCGCTGAAGATCACCACCGCGCTGTATTTCACGCCGAACGGCCGCTCGATCCAGGCCCAGGGCATCGTGCCGGACATCGAAGTGCGCCGCGCCAAGATCACCAACGAAGCCGACAGCGAATACTTCAAGGAAGCCGATCTGCAAGGTCACCTGGGCAACGGCAACGGCGGCGCCGACAAACCGAGTGGTTCGGCTGGCAAGGCCAAAGCCATGCCGCAGGATGACGATTACCAGTTGGCCCAGGCCCTGAGCCTGCTCAAAGGCCTGAGCATCACCTCCGGCCGCTGAGGATGTTGCTGCGTTTCGTCTGCGCTCTGTTGTGCTGTCTGGCGGGTTTTGCCCAAGCGGAGCCCGCCGGCTCCACGCCGCACAAAGCCTACCTGACACTGATCATCGATGACCTGGGGCAGAATCTGCCCCGGGATCGCCGCGTGCTCGCCCTGCCCGGCCCGGTCACGGCAGCGATCATGCCCGATACGCCCCACGCCACCGAGTTTGCCCGCGAGGCCCATCGCGCCGGCAAGATCGTCATCCTGCACATGCCGATGGACCCGGCCACCGGACCGTACGCCTGGCACCCCGAACTGCCCATCGAAGAACTGCAGAAACGCCTGAATGCCGCGTTCGAGAAAGTCCCGTTCACTGCCGGCATCAACAATCACATGGGCAGCCGCATGACCGCGCAGCCGGCGGCGATGGCGTGGTTGATGGCTGAGTTGCAGCACCGGCACAAGTTCTTCGTCGACAGCCGCACCAGCGCCAAGACAGTCGCTGCGCAGCAGGCACAGAAAATCGATCTGGCCAGCGTTTCCCGCGATGTATTTCTCGATGACGAACGCACCGAAGCGGCGATTTCCACTCAACTGCAGACCGCAATCGCTCTGGCGCACAAACAGGGTTCAGCGGTGATGATCGGCCATCCGTATCCGCAGACCCTGGCGGTGCTCGAGCGCGAACTGCCCAGGCTGAAGGCGCAGGGTATCGACTGGATCGATATCCGGCAGATGATCAGCGTGCGCAGCAACCGCGCCATGGCCGGCCATGGCAAGGACGGCGTTTACCGGTAACGCCCTGTGACGTTGGCACATACATATTTACCACCCGGTAACCGCCCCCGATTCCGATAGTGCGACCTGCAACAGGTCGCGACGCCCCTGCGTCGCTTTCACTATCAGGAATCGCAATGACTACTCATGAGACTACCGCTTTGCCAGCCAGGCAAATGCAACCCATCCGAAACGACAATTTGCTGATCAGCTTTACGACGGAGTTTCTGCGCATCTGGGATACCGCTGGATCCCGGGCAAAACCGGCTGCCTTCTGGCGGCCCACGCCACCTGCCGATGTGCTGCCGGGTTACTTTCCGTTGGGCGACGTGGCGATTGATGACCATGACAACATTACTGACAGACATGCGGTGGCTGTGGTTTGCGAAGCGGCGACACCCAGTGCGGATCCCGCAAAAGGCAGCGCGTTGCGCCGTCCTGACGACTATGAACTGATCTGGCAAGACACAGGCTCAGGCTCGAAAAAGGACGGGGCGATCTGGCGACCCATTCCTCCGCAAGGGTATGTAGCGCTCGGTTCGGTCTGCTCCGACGGTCACGCAAAGCCTTCTTTGAACGCTGTCCGTTGCGTCCGTGCCGACCTCTTGATTGCTTCCGGCCTGGCTGAATCGGTGTGGACAGACAAGGGCAGTGGAGCCCGACAAAGCATCAGCACGTGGAGCGCCGTTCCGCCTTCGGCGCCTGCGGATGAAATCCATCTGGCGCCCGGCACCTTCGTCGGCTTGAAGAGTTATTCCAAACCCGCCAATTTCACCATTTATTCCCTGCGTATCCCGATTGAGATTGACGTCAATGCACGCCCCGCCGTGCCAGTCCTTGCGGATGTCACGCCACCCGACCTGCGGGTGCCCGAGCAACCTGCCTACAGCGCGCGACTGCCTTGGTTCATCGTAAAAGACCCACAGCTCACCCGACGCCAACAGCTCAGTCAGTCACCTGAGTATCTGCTACAGCGCACGGATCATTATCAGCTCGTTGGCCATTGCCACAACACGGAAGACAGCAACAAGACCGTCCGCTGGGTCGCCCCCCGCCTGCAACAAAACGATAGACTGCGCCTGTTTACCAGCGCCACTTTGATCGAGTTCGGCGCACAGTGGCAGAGCAATCTGTCCCAACCCTTTCTGTTTTCGGCGCGGTTGAACAATGATTTCACCCAGTGTGAAATGCACTCGAACGAATGGCTCAACCCGGCACCTATCGAGGTCGCGGCTATCGTGGCCGGCAACAGCTCGATGGCGGTGTATCTGACTCAGAGTGACTATAAGCTGCTGCGCGCGGACGGCACACAGATCGGCAGCGTCGTCAGCTACACCGATGGCAAGAACCTGCACTTCAGCGTGTACACACCACCGCAACCAAACGCGACAGTCCTGCCTGCCGAGGCCGCGCACATGCAAAGCGCAACAGTCGAGGACGAAACGGATAACGAAGCCGCAGCGTTGCCAACAAGCACAGAGTTGCCAGTGACTACAGATAGCGTCCCATGATCTCGTCGACAACTCCGTCCTTGCGCATCTGATCAAGCGCAGCCTGCAACCTGGCAACGACTGTATCTGACACATCCTTGTTCAGTGCCAGATACAGTTCGGCGCTGTTGAAGCGCAGCACGGTCTTCAGACCGGTCACGCCATCCTGCCGCGCCAGATAACGGCCGGCAGGATCCCCGGTAGCCCAGAGATCGATCTGGCCGTTGACGAGTTTCTTCGCATTGTCCTGATCGCGCAGCACCACCAGCGGTTTGAGGCCCTGTTTGGTCAGGGTCTCGGCAATCGCATCGCCCTTGTAGGCGCCGATCCTGTATTTGCGTGCATCATTGAGGGTTTCCAGGGTGATCTTGCTGTCAGCCTTGGCCAGCAGGATCCAGTCGTCGGGTCCGATCGGGCCGACCCATTTGAAGAGTTTTTCGCGATCGGGCAGGCGCGCCATGACGAAGGCCCCATAACCGGGATTTTCCAGGGCGAGCTTGTAGACACGCTCCCAGGGGAAACGCAGGGTCAGGCTGTAAGTGAGGCCGGCGCGCTGGAACATCTCGCGAACGATGTCCGTGGCAATACCGTTGATGTTGTCGCCCTGGGCGAAATTCTTGCCGTTCTTCGCCATGTTGTAAGGCGGGAAGTTCTCGGTGAGCAGCACCAGATCGGTGTCGGGACTGGTTTCGGCCCGGGCATTGCTGATGAACAACAACGAGGCGCTGGCGAGAACAACAAGCAGGCGTTTGATCATGTCGGGCTACCGGAATCCATGGCGTGCCCAAGAGTGCCTTGGGCGCGCCATGCTGTCCACTGGCCTGTACGCTTTAGCGCATGACGATGCCGCGATGCGACATGTAGGCCTTGGCTTCCTGCACGGTGTATTCGCCGAAGTGGAAAATACTTGCCGCCAGCACCGCACTGGCATGGCCTTCGAGAATGCCGTCGGCCAGATGCTGCAAATTGCCGACGCCACCGGAAGCGATCACCGGAATGCCCAGCGCGTCGCTGATGGCGCGGGTCACGCCGAGGTCGAAGCCGTTTTTCATGCCGTCCTGATCCATACTGGTCAGCAGGATCTCGCCGGCACCGAGGCCTTCCATTTTCTTCGCCCACTCGACTGCGTCGAGACCGGTCGGCTTGCGCCCGCCGTGGGTGAAGATTTCCCAGCGCGGGGTTTCGCCGGGGCCGGAGACTTTCTTGGCGTCGATGGCAACGACGATGCACTGCGAGCCGAAATGCTGCGCGGCTTCGCCAACGAATTCCGGGTTGAACACGGCAGCGGTGTTGATCGACACCTTGTCCGCGCCGGCATTGAGCAGGTTGCGGATGTCCTGCACGGTACGCACGCCACCGCCGACGGTCAGCGGAATGAACACCTGGCTGGCCATGCGCTCGACGGTATGCAGCGTGGTGTCACGGCCATCGACGCTGGCGGTGATGTCGAGAAAGGTAATCTCGTCGGCGCCCTGCTCGTCGTAGCGACGGGCGATTTCCACCGGGTCACCGGCGTCGCGGATGTTCTCGAACTTCACACCTTTGACGACCCGGCCGTTGTCCACGTCCAGGCAAGGGATGATGCGCTTGGCTAACGCCATAAGACTTAATCTCCGATTAAGAAGCTTCAAGCTTCAAGCTGCAAGAAAGGGCGGATTGCGGTCGCGCTTCTAACTTGCAGCTCGCAGCTTGCAACTTGAAGCTGCTTTTATCTGGCCGCGTAGCCATCACAAAAAGCTTGAGCCTCTGCAACATCCAAAGTGCCCTCATAGATCGCGCGGCCCGTGATCGCGCCGATGATGCCCGGTGCCTTGGCGTCGAGCAGCGACTTGATGTCACCCAGGTTATGGATGCCGCCGGAAGCGATCACTGGAATCCTGGTGGCAGCGGCCAGCGCAGCGGTGAACGGTACGTTGCAGCCCTGCATCATGCCGTCTTTGGCGATGTCGGTATAAACGATCGAGGACACGCCGTCGGCTTCGAACTGCTTGGCCAGGTCAATGACCTGCACGGTGCTGATCTCAGCCCAGCCGTCGGTGGCGACGAAACCGTCTTTCGCATCCAGACCGACAATGATCTTGCCCGGAAACGCACGGCAGGCTTCAGCAACGAACGCCGGATCTTTTACGGCTTTGGTGCCGATGATCACGTAGCTGACGCCGGCCTTGACGTAATGCTCAATGGTTTCCAGCGAACGGATGCCGCCACCGATCTGGATCGGCAGGGTCGGGTAGCGCTTGGCGATCGCGGTCACCACTTCGCCGTTGACCGGCTGGCCTTCGAACGCGCCGTTGAGGTCGACCAGATGCAGACGACGGCAACCGCCCTCCACCCACTTGGCAGCCATGCTCACCGGGTCATCGGAGAACACCGTGGAATCTTCCATGCGGCCTTGGCGCAGACGTACGCAGGCACCGTCCTTGAGATCGATAGCGGGAATAATCAGCATGCTTTTTCCTTCGTCAAAAGAGCTGCAAGCTGCAAGCCACAAGCTGCAAGCATGCGTGTGTTCGTTTCACTCTTGCAGCTTGAAGCTCGTAGCTTTCAGCTGCTTTTTTCGAGCGCCCACAGGTCACTTTCGATGCTTTCAAACCGTTCCTTGAGGTGGGTCTGCACATCGAAAATCGCCCTGTTGTAATAGTGCGGAGCAATCTCGCGGGTAAACAGCTCAAGAATTTCCGCCGCCTCGAACGAACCCAGATCCAGCTCGAAACGGTCTTCCATGAACCGCTGGATCTTGCGATTGGCCTCGTTCTCCTGTTCGGGAGTGAGGGTCAGGATCGGCGGCTTGGATTTCTTGGCAGCCATTTACCAGCGACCGTCCCACGCAGCGAAGTTCTGCAGAAGTTGCAGGCCATGGGTATGGCTTTTCTCCGGGTGGAACTGCACGGCGAAACGCGAACCGTCGGCCAGCGCTGCGGCGAAATCGACACCGTAATGACCGCTGCCTACCACCTGACGCGCATTGGCGGCGGCGATGTAGTAGCTGTGCACGAAGTAGAAACGCGCCAGATCCGGGATGTCATGCCAGAGCGGGTGACTGATCTTCTGCTTCACCTCGTTCCAGCCCATGTGCGGGACTTTGAGGTGCTCGCCGTCTTCGTGCAGATCCTTGCCGAAGAATTTCACCGCGCCGGGGAACAGGCCGATGCAGTCGACGCCGTCGTTCTCTTCGCTGGTATCGAGCAGGGCTTGCATGCCGACACAGATGCCGAGGAACGGCCGATCCTGGCTGACTTCACGCACCAGCGAATCGAAGCCGAGGCGACGGATTTCCGCCATGCAATCGCGAATAGCGCCAACGCCCGGGAATACCACGCGGTCAGCTTCGCGAATCACCTTCGCATCGCTGGTAATCAGCACCTTGCCGGCGCCGACGTGCTCAAGCGCCTTGGCCACCGAGTGCAGATTGCCCATGCCGTAGTCGATAACTGCAACCGTCTGCATTACAGAACGCCTTTGGTCGACGGCATTTGCCCGGCCATGCGCTCGTCCAGCTCGACGGCCATGCGCAGCGCGCGGCCGAAAGCCTTGAACACGGTTTCGATCTGGTGGTGAGTGTTGGTGCCGCGCAGGTTGTCGATGTGCACGCTGACCAGCGCGTGGTTGACGAAGCCCTGGAAGAATTCCTGGAACAGGTCAACGTCGAAACCGCCGACGGTGGCGCGGGTGTACGGCACGTGCATCTGCAGGCCCGGGCGACCGGAGAAATCGATCACCACGCGCGACAGCGCTTCATCGAGCGGCACGTAGGCATGGCCGTAGCGACGGATGCCTTTCTTGTCGCCGATTGCTTTGGCGAAGGCCTGGCCGAGGGTGATACCGACGTCTTCCACCGTATGGTGGTCGTCGATATGCAGGTCGCCCTTGCATTCGATATCCAGGTCGATCAACCCGTGACGGGCGATCTGGTCCAGCATGTGCTCAAGAAAAGGTACACCGATATCGAATCGGGCCTTTCCGGTGCCATCAAGGTTGATCGAGGCTTTGATCTGGGTTTCCAGAGTGTCGCGCTCGACAGACGCCTTACGTTCGGCCATCACCAGCTCCGCAAAATCATTGGGCGAAAAAGGCAGCCATTATAGGCACGCAGCAAGCAAACAGAAACACGCGAGGTGAGATGCCTGACGGATAGAACGCCCGGCTGTCGCGGGTAGACATGTCCATACAAGCCAGTACAGGCATGCCATAAACAAATGTGGGAGCGAGCCTGCTCGCGAATGCGGTACGCCAGCCAACATTGATGTCAACTGGTGCTCCGTCTTCGCGAGCAGGCTCGCTCCCACAGGTTCGGTGTTTATTTAGCTAACACCTTAGTGAAACAGTACCGCCGTCTTCTGCAGGGTCACCCACACACCCCACGCCAACGGAATACCCACCACCAGCCATGCCGCGATCGCCAGAGGCTTGGTGCCCGGCGCCGCTTTCCACTCCAGAACGGTGCTGGCATCGGCACCCTTGTCGTGGCCCAGCGCCTGTTCGGCGGCCAGTTCTGCGTCGGTCATGAAGTACTTGTCGGCCACCGGGCGCACCATCAGGTTGCACAGGAAGCCCAGCACCAGCAGGCCGGCGAGGATGTACAGGGTGATGTCGTAAGCGGCAGCGCGTTCCACGCCGATGCTCAGCTGATATTCACGCAGGTAGTTGACCAGCACCGGACCGAGCACACCGGCAGCGGCCCAGGCAGTCAGCAGACGACCGTGGATCGCACCGACCATCTGCGTACCGAACAGGTCGGCCAGATACGCCGGAACGGTGGCAAAACCACCGCCGTACATCGACAGGATGATGCAGAACGCCGCCACGAACAGCGCAACGTTGCCCAGATGACCCATGTTCGGAATCAGCGCGTACAAGGCAAAACCCAGCGCGAAGAACACGAAGTAGGTGTTCTTGCGGCCCAGGTAATCCGAGAACGAGGCCCAGAAGAACCGGCCACCGATATTGAACAGGCTCAGTAGACCGGTGAAGCCCGCTGCGATCGCCGCGATCGAGGCCAGTTGCCCAGCGTCGAGTTGGCCGAACGGCACATCGACGCCCAGCAGTTTGCCGCCGAACACTTCCTGCAACAGTGGCGAAGCCATGCCGAGGATACCGATACCCGCCGACACGTTCAGGCACAGCACCAGCCAGACCAGACGGAATTGCGGAGTTTTCCACGCTACATTCACGTGAACGTGACGGTTGGTGATCATGGCGTTGGACGCTTTCTTCGCCGGAGCGGTCCAGCCTTCAGGTTTCCAGCCGGTTGGCGGCACGCGGTAGGACAGTGCGCCACCGATCATGAACACGAAGTAAATGGCCGCCATGGCCACGAAGCTCTGCCATACGCCCACGCCTTCTGGCGATGCGAAGTGGCTCATCAGTGCAGTCGCCAATGGTGCGCCGACCATCGCGCCGCCACCGAAGCCCATGATCGCCATGCCGGTCGCCATGCCGCGCTTGTCCGGGAACCACTTGATCAGGGTCGACACCGGCGAGATATAGCCCAGGCCCAGACCGATACCGCCGATCACGCCGGAGCCGATCCACATCAGCCAGATCTGGTGGGTATAGATACCCAGCGCGGAAATCAGCAGACCGCCACACCAGCACAAGGCCGATACAACGCCAGCCTTGCGTGGACCGGCATGTTCCAGCCAGCCACCCCAGATCGCTGCCGAGCAGCCGAGGAAGATGAAGAACAGCGTGTAGATCCAGCCGAGCATGGAGATCGGCCAGTCGCAGTTCGACGAAAATACCTGTGCGATGAAGCTCATGTCCGGCGCGCAAGCCACCGGCGCGGTAACGCCGAGTGCCTTGGACAGCGGCAACCAGAACACCGAGAAGCCGTAGGCCATGCCGATGCACAGGTGAATGGCCAAAGCGGCCGGTGGAACCAGCCAGCGGTTGAAACCGGGCTTGGCGATGATGCGTTCCTTGGACAGGAACGCAGGCTGGTCGGCTTTGAGGCCGTCCGCCGTGATGCTCGTGCTCATTGTGTATCCCCCAATTGTTAGTATGGTTCGCCAGCCACTGCTCACCCTCGGCCTTATGCACGCAGGCATGACCGTTTTTTCAGGTGAAGCTCCTTGAAGGCGCGACGTTAAGTCGCAGACGGGCGGACGAACTGGCGAAGGTTACCATTCTCAGGTGACAGAAAAACCAAACTGATATCACCTTTTTTCAAGTCATCTGTTCTCGTACGACTCGGGAAGCTGCCAACCCCGCGTCTGCAAAGGCACCACGCCGTTTTCTACTTGTCCCATTTATGCGTGTGAAAAGTTACCCGTCGACTGGGCGTGACTGAACGACTGGTGAACCAAGCGCAAAAAATGGCGTCGCAAGCGGGGGCCGGATTGCACCCTCTGACGCCCGCCGGGCATCCTCAAGCGCAGGCCCGGTGGCGAAGTTGCAGGTGCCACCGCCGACCCTCGGCAGATGACGCCACACCGAACCGGGTGCCGGCAGCGCTATACTCCCCGGCCATATGACCAATTCGACTAACTACAAGGACTCGCCCATGAAAGCGTTCGGCAAAATCCTGGGTCTGGTACTTCTCGGGCTGTTGCTGATCATTGTGGCGGCAGGCTTTGCCCTGACCCACCTCTTCGATCCCAACGACTATAAAGACGAGATCCGCCAGATTGCCCGCGACAAGGCCCACATCGAGCTGACGCTCAATGGCGATATCGGCTGGAGCCTGTTCCCGTGGCTCGGCCTGGAATTGCACGAAGCCAGCGTCGCTACCCTGGCCAAACCTGCCGAACCGTTTGCCGACTTGCAGATGCTCGGCCTGTCCGTGCGCGTGCTGCCGTTGTTGCGCCGCGAAGTGCAGATGAGCGACGTGCGCGTCGAAGGCCTCAACCTGCGCCTGAACCGTGACAAGAACGGCCACGGCAACTGGGAAGACATCGGCAAGGTGCCTGTGGCGCCGGGCTCGACTCCACCGGCCACAGCGGGCGCGACCGCCAGCGAGCCGACTGTCGCCGTGGAAAAACCGGCGCAACCGATCCGCCTCGACATCGACAGCCTGACCGTCAACAACGCCCGCGTTGAATACACTGATGAGCTGACCGGCAAGCAGTTCAGCGCCGAAAGCATTCAGCTGAGCACCGGCCCGGTCCATGACTCGACCAATATCCCGGTGAAAGCCACCGCGTTCCTTGGCACCAACCAACCGGTGCTGCGCGTGCGCACCGAGCTCAACGGTGAGCTGCGCTTCGAGCGCGCCCTGCAACGCTACAAGTTCGAAGACCTGAAGCTGACCGGCGAGCTCGCTGGCGATCCGCTGCAAGGCAAGACCATGACCTTCTCTGCTCAGGGCCAGTTGCTGCTGGACAAGGCAGCGAACGTCGCCGAGTGGACCGGCATCAAGATTTCCGCCAACCAGTTGCGCGCCCTGGGCGAGCTGAAAGCCAACGACCTCGACAAGACGCCACAGATCAGCGGCGGCATTTCCATTGCGCAGTTCGATCTGGCGAAATTCGTCGACAGCATCGGCCAGACACTGCCGGCGATGGGCGAAGGCAGCCTGAGCAAGGTCGAACTGGTCAGCCGCGTTGCGGCCACTCCGACCAGCCTGTCGTTCGACAACATCAACCTGAAACTCGATGACAGCAGCTTCAGCGGCCGCATCGCCATCGAGGACTTCGCCAAACAATCGCTGCGCGCAATTCTCAAGGCCGACACTTTCAACGCCGATCGCTACCTGCCACCGAAATCTGCCCAAGCCAACAGCGCCACGCAAACACGTCAGGCCGAAGTCGCCAGCACCGAGGCCGGGGCTGTGGCCGGCACCACGCCGCTGCCGGACAAACCGAGCAAAACCGCCTGGAGCACCGAGCGTCTGCTGCCGGTCGAACGCCTGGCCAAACTCGACGTCGATGCCGACCTGACTTTCGGCCAACTGACCCTCGACAAACTGCCGATACAGAACGCCGCGCTCAAAGCCACTGGCCAGGGCGGCCTGCTGACGCTGACTAACCTGAGCGGCGATCTGTACAACGGCGGCTTCGTCGCCAACGGCACACTCGACGTGCGCCCAAGCGCGCCGGTGCTGAACCTGCAGACCCGCCTCAATCGCGTCCCGGTGGAAAAAATCATCGAAAGCCAGGGCAAGAACCCGCCGGTCAAAGGCCTGGTGACGCTGACCAGCAGCTTCACTGGCAGCGGCAACAGCCAACAGGCGCTGATCGATACGCTGAACGGCAACGCCAGTTTCGTCATCAACAACGGTGTGCTGCTCAACGCCAACCTTGAACAGCAATTGTGCAAAGGCATCGCCACGCTCAACCGCAAAACCCTGAGCGGCGAGCCACGGGGCAAGGACACGCCGTTCGAGGAGCTCAAGGGCAACCTGACCGTGCGCAACGGCGTCGCCAGCAACCCAGACCTGAAAGTGCGCATCCCCGGCATGACCGTCAACGGTGACGGCGACATCGACCTGCGCGTGCTCGGCATGGATTACCGCGTCGGCATCATCGTCGAAGGCGATACCAGCGCCATGCCTGACCCGGCCTGTCAGGTAGGCGACAAATTCGTCGGCATCGAGTGGCCGCTGCGCTGCCGTGGCCCGCTGGAACTGGGGGCCAAGGCCTGCCGTGTCGACAATGACCGTCTCGGCCAAGTCGCCAGCAAGATGGCTGGCAACAAGCTCAGCGAGAAAATCGACGAAAAACTGGGCGACAAAGTCAGCCCGGAATTGAAAGACGCGTTGAAGGGGCTGTTCAAGCGATGACAGCGGAGCAATTTTCCACGGCGGTGCTGGAGTGGTTCGACCGCCATGGCCGCCACGATTTGCCGTGGCAGCAGGACATCAACCCGTACCGGGTCTGGGTGTCCGAGATCATGTTGCAGCAGACTCAGGTCAGCACGGTGCTCAATTACTTCGAGCGTTTCATGGCGGCGCTGCCGACGGTCGAAGCGTTGGCCGAGGCGCCGGAAGACGAGGTGCTGCACCTGTGGACCGGGCTGGGTTACTACACTCGCGCACGCAATCTGCAGAAGACCGCGAAGATCGTCGTCAGCCAGTACGCTGGCGAATTCCCGCGTGACGTGGAAAAACTCACCGAGCTGCCAGGCATCGGCCTGTCCACCGCCGGGGCGATCGCCAGCATCAGCATGGGCCTGCGCGCGCCGATCCTCGACGGCAACGTCAAACGCGTGCTGGCGCGCTTCACTGCGCAAGAGGGCTACCCTGGCGAACCGAAGGTGGCCAAACAACTCTGGGCCAACGCCGAGCGCTTCACCCCGCACGATCGGGTCAACGCCTACACCCAGGCGATGATGGATCTTGGCGCGACACTCTGCACGCGCAGCAAGCCGAGCTGTCTGCTTTGCCCGCTCAAGCGTGGCTGTGAAGCGCACATGCTTGGCCTGGAAACCCGTTATCCGATTCCCAAGCCACGCAAAGCCATCCCGCAGAAACGCACGCTGATGCCGATGCTCGCCAACGGTGAAGGCGCGATTCTGCTTTACCGCCGCCCGTCGACGGGACTGTGGGGCGGTTTGTGGAGCCTGCCGGAACTGGATGACCTGGAGGATCTGCAACATCTGGCCGATCAGCACTCACTGACCATGGGCCAGCAGCAGGCGCTGCCGAGCCTGGTTCACACCTTCAGCCATTTCCAGTTGTCCATCGAACCCTGGCTGGTTCAGGTGCAGGAAGCCAGCCATCACGTGGCCGAGGCCGACTGGCTCTGGTATAACCTCGCCACCCCGCCGCGCCTGGGCCTTGCTGCCCCGGTCAAGACCTTGCTCGAACGCGCGGCCGCCGTATTGAATGCAGGAGAATCGCCATGACCCGCACCGTAATGTGCCGCAAGTACAAAGAAGAACTGCCCGCGCTGGAGCGCGCCCCTTTCCCGGGTGCCAAGGGCCAGGACATTTTCGACCACGTCTCGGCCAAGGCCTGGGCCGACTGGCAGAAACACCAGACCCTGCTGATCAACGAAAAGCGCCTGAACATGATGAACGCAGAAGATCGCAAATACCTGCAGGGCGAAATGGACAAGTACTTCTCCGGCGAGGAATACGCCAAGGCCGAAGGCTACGTGCCGCCAGCCGAATAACCCGCAGATTTCGTAAGCGACGGAATTAATTTAAGAAATTTTCAAAAAGTCGTTGACGTAAATCCGAAAAACCCTTTTAATGCGCCCCGTTGCCCAGATAGCTCAGTCGGTAGAGCAGGGGATTGAAAATCCCCGTGTCGGCGGTTCGATTCCGTCTCTGGGCACCAAATACCGAAAACCCTGAATCGCAAGATTCAGGGTTTTTTTATGCCTGCGATTTGATCCCCCTCCTCACTTCTCCCTTCGATACACCCAATTCCAGCTGTACTGGAAAAAACCCGAAATCTGTATCTCTGCGCGCAGATGGCGTTTCGCCAATACTTTGCGCAAGCCTTGGCGAGCCAATGACTGGCTCCACTTTGCGCCCCGCAACACTCTGGGTTTCTGTAGCCCTCAGAGCGCAAAACCTGATTTTTTGAATCGATCGGCGTCGCCCGCAAGGTCACTTCCTGTCCAGCAAAAAAATCTGAACCCAACCCACAGGCGAACTGCAGTTACTGCTTTTCAAACATTCCAGGATGAATGCTGGCGCCCCCGTGCGCCCGGCAAAACAGCGAAACGGACGACGTATGATCAAGCAACTCATCAATGAAGACAGTTATGTGCAGATCGGCGATCTTTGCAGCGCAACGATCCAGCTCAAAATCGAAGGACTGAATCCCGCCGGCTCCATCAAGCTGAAGACCGCGCACGCGCTGATCACTGATCTTGAAGTCCGCGGACTGATCAACCACAAGACCCGCCTTATCGAATCCTCGTCGGGGAATCTGGGCGTTGCGCTGGCCATGGTTTGCGCCGCCAAGGGTTACCAGTTCGTTTGCGTAATCGATCCGAATATTTCCGCGCCGAACCGCAAGCTGATTCACGCCCTGGGCGCGCAAATGCTCATGGTCGATCAACGCGACGAGAACGGCGGTTATCTGAATTCGCGGATTCGTCTGATCGAGCAACTGGTCGCTGATAACGCCGACTACATCTGGCTCAACCAGTACAAGAACCCGACCAACCCCCTCGCTCACTATCAAGCGACTGCAACGTCCATCGCGCGCAGGTTTCCCCAGGTCGATTATCTGTTCGTCGGCGCTGGCACCACCGGCACGCTGATGGGCTGCAAGAACTACTTTGCCGAACATCATCCGCACACCAAAGTCATTGCCGTCGATACCGTCGGCTCGGTGACGTTCGGACTGCCGGGCGGCACGCGCCATATTCCGGGGCTCGGCACCAGCCGCCTGCCGGAGATATTCGAGTCGTCGGGCATTCACGACTTCCTGTCGATTCCCGAGGAACAGACGATCAAGGTCTGCCGTTGGCTGGCGCAACGCTACGGCCTGCTCTTCGGCGGCTCCACCGGCACTGTGCTCGCCGGCATCCGCCAGTGGGCGCCGCATATCCGGCCCGACGATGTCGTGGTGGCGATCTCCCCCGACATGGGTGAGCGCTACCTCGAAACCATCTATTCCGACGACTGGGTCACCCAGCGGATCGGCGCAACCGCACTGCAGCCCCTTTTCCCTGAAATCGCTCTGGCACTCTCGGCGTAATCCTCATGACCACACAGAATCCGATCCAACCGTTCCACGTCATCCCCGGCGCTGTCGTCAAAGACATCCTCAACGGGCTGCGGCATGCAACCATCGACATGGTGGCGCAGACCTACCTGACCCACGAGCGTGGCGAAACCGTTAACCCCGACAGCTATTTTCTGCGTTTCCCTGCGCAACCGGCGAACCGGATCATTGCGCTGCCGGCGGCCATCGTCGACAGCGAGGGCGATCAATCCGTCTCCGGAATCAAGTGGATTGCCAGTTATCCCGACAACATCAAGTCGGGCATTCCGCGCGCATCTGCGGTGCTGATTCTCAACTATCCCGAGACCGGTTACCCCTACGCGCTGCTCGAAGGTGCACTGATCAGTGCTGTGCGCACGGCAGCGTCGACAGTCTTGGGTGCCTGGTGGCTGAATGGCCAGGACCGCCACGCGGCGACACTTTCGATCATTGGTGGCGGGGTAATCTCAAGAAATATCCTCGAGACTTTCGTCGCGGACGACTGGTCCTTCGACAGCGTGGGCATTCACGATCTCAACGCGGAATCGGCGCAAGCCCTCGCGGAATTTGGTGAACAACTGGGCCTGCCGGATGTACGCCTGCTGTCGCTCGAAGAAGCGCTGACTGCCGACATCGTGGTGTTCGCCACCAGCGCGGGCGAGCCGTACGTAAAAGGCCAGGGCACGTTCCGCCCGGGGCAGATTGTTCTGAACATCTCGCTGCGGGATATCGGCGCCGAAATCATCGAGGAAAGTTACAACTACTTCGACGACATCACCCATTGCCTGAAAGCCAATACTTCGCCGCATCTGGCCGAGCAGCAATACGGCCATCGCGACTTTGTCACCGGCACAGTGGCGCAGCTGATTCGCGGCGACCTGCATGTCGCCCAGGACAAACCGCTGATCTATTCGCCATTCGGCATGGGCATTCTCGATCTCGCGATTGGCCGGATGATCCACGACATTGCGGTGGCGGCCGGTACGGCAATTGCCATACCGTCCTTTTTTGGCGAGGAGCGCAGATGGTGAAGGCGCCTATGCAAATCGGCCTGATCGGCTGCGGTTCGCGCGGATTGTCGGTATTCGAGCGCCTGTTGAGCCGCGCCGAGGAACGCCCGCAACAACCGGTGTTCATCGACATCTTCGAGCCCAATGTGCTCGGCAGCGGCGCGCACTGGCCCGATCAACCGGACTACCTGTTGCTCAACACCGTCGCCGGTCAGCTCGGGGTGTTTCCCGACGCAGCAGCGTTCGGTGATCTGACCGACGCCCGGGAACGGCCAGGGCCGGACTTTCTCGCGTGGTGCAGAGCCCGGCGCGTCAAGGTTGACCCCGACAGTGGCCTGCTCGCCGCCGACGGTCGCGACGTCGAGGCGGAGGATTTTCTGCCACGGCACCTGCTCGGCGCCTATCTGGCTGACGCCTTCACGCAGATCCTCGCGACCGCACCCGCCTGGGTCACCGTCAATCTGCATCGGCATCAGGTCACGGCGGTCGAGCGCAACGAGAATCAGCAATACGTTCTGCAAACCGCCGACGGCGCTGCGGTGACGGTGGATCGTCTGGTGCTGACCGTCGGCCACACCGGACGCTTGCGCCTGGCGGGGCAGAACCGGGTCGACAACGTTTACCCGTTGCCGGGCAGCCTCACCACCGTCGAGCCAGGCGAAACGGTGTTGATCGAAGGGTTGGGCCTGGGCGCCATGGACACCCTGGCGGCGCTGACGGCTGGCAGAGGCGGGATCTACAAACCCATGGCCGATGGCAGTCACACTTACCAGCCTTCGGGTCGGGAGCCGGTGATTTTCATCCAGTCGCGGGACGGGCTGCCGTTTCGCACGCGTCCCAATGGCTTGATCGGCTGCCCCCGCCATAGCGCCGTGCTGCTCACGAGCGAGCGCATCGAGTCGTTGCGGGTCAACGCGCACAACCGCCGACTGGATTTCGAACGGGACATTCTGCCGCTGATGCTGCTGGAAATGCGTGCCGCTGCGGTCGCCGTCCTGCATAAACCCTCAGCGCCACAACAGTTGCTTGCGCAGCTCAGAACCGTCAGCGTTGCCGGCCCAGCAGGTGTTGTCGCCTGCGAAGCTTTGCTGCGCGAGTTCGAAGCGATTGCCGGGGCAATCAATCCGCTGGAGCTGATCTGCCACGCACTGCCCGACAGCGTCACGCCTTACAACTATCACGCATGGATTTACGACACCCTCGAAGCCGACTTGCATGAAGCACGCCTGGGACGCGGCGCGTCGCCGATCAAAGCCGCCATCGAAGTATGGCGAGACTTGCGTGACCGGCTGCGTGAGGCGGTGGATTTCGACGGGCTCACCGAAGATTCGCATCGGCAGTTCTATGGCCGCTGGCACAAGGCGATCAATCGTCTGGTCGCCGGCCCGCAGAAGGAGCGCCACGCCGATCTGCTCGCGCTGTGTGATGCCGGTTTGCTGACCTTTCTCAAGCCTGGCTCACGCCCCGCGATCGAGCACTTCAAGCGAATCGCCGGTTACGTCCAGAGCAGCGGCGTCGCCCACAGCGACTGCGCGCCGGTGCGCGACCTCGCGCGCCTGGGCCTTGTGCGTCCGCGCACCGATGTGCCGGGCATCGACGGCATCGATGTCGACGCGGCCTGCCACCCCAAATCGAACGGCGGCGAAGCGGTGCGTGACATCTGGGTGCTGGGGCCGCTCGCCGAAGGCTCCTGTTATTACAACCACTACGTCACCTCGGCGGGCGCACCTTCGCGGCTGTTCATGGACGCCCATCGAGTCGCCACCGCCATCCTTGAGACAGGAACTCGCGCATGAAACTCTACTATCAGACGCATTCGCCGTACGCCCGCAAGGTGTTGGTGCTAGCTCACGAACTCGGCATCGCGTCGAGCCTGGAGGTGATTCATCACGAAACCAGTCCGACTTCGCCAAACGCGACCATCTACCAGGCCAATCCGCTGGGCAAAGTGCCGGTGCTGATGCTGCCGGACGACACCGCACTGTTTGATTCAATCGTCATTTGCGAATACCTCGACGACCTGAGCGGTGGCCGCAAATTCATCCCGGCCAGCGGCCCCGAGCGCTACCAGGCGCTGCGCCTGCAAGCGTTGGCGCAGGGTATGTGCGACGTCGGTATCAAGCTGCGCTGGGAAGTCGAGCGGCGCCCCGAGGCTTTGCGCTATCCAGCGTACGCCGAGGGTCAGGCGTACAAACTCAAGGAGGCGTATCGCTTCATCGAAGAGCACGTCGACCTCAATGGCCCGATCACCGTGGGCCACATCGCCCTGGCGACTGCCCTTGACTGGATCGCTTTTCGTCAACTCTCGGACTTCTCGGCGCAGGCACGCCTGAGCGAGTGGTATCAGACGTTCTGCCAGCGCGCGTCCATGCGGGCGACCGAGTACAGCGGACAGACGCACGACTAGGCCAAGGAAATCGCTATGAGCTCTCTATTGCTGCAAATGTCACCGATCGCGCTGGTGATCGCGCTGATCCTGATCCTCCGCCGTCCGCCGGTACAAGCGGCGCTGGCCGGTGTGGTGCTGGTGCTGGTGCTGTGGGCACTGGGCGCCGCCGGGCCGGTGTCGGCGGCGATCTCCTCGGCGATATTTCAGGACACCACGATCCTGTTTCTCAGCACCGCGTGCGTCATCGTCCCGGGGCTGGCCTTCGTCATTCTGGTCGAGCGCGGCGGCGCACCACAGGCCATCGGCGCGTGGGTCAAGGAACTCGGCTGGACGCCCCCCGCGCAGGTGATTTTCATCGTGCTGGGCCTGGCACCGCTGCTGGAAGCGATGACCGGCTTCGGCGTTTCGCTGATCGCCACGGTGCCGCTGCTGATGGGGCTTTTCACTCGCCAGTCGGGGATGAAAATCGCTCTCGCCGGCATGGTGATCATGCCGTGGGGCACGCTGGGTCTGGCAACGGTGATCGGTGCCTTGCTGGCGCATTTGCCGGCGCAAACCCTCGGTAGCCATTCGGCGCTGATCAGCGCGCCGGTGTTCCTCTGCCTGGCGTCGCTGGCCTTGTGGCAGGCCGGCATCCGCAGGATCACAGCGTGGCTGGGGCTGCTTGTCGTGACGGCCCTGTTCGTTGCCGTGCTGTTTGGCGTCAACCTGTGGCTCGGCCCGGAAGTCTCCGGTGTGCTGGCCGGGCTGGCCGTGGCTTGCGTTGGCCTGGGCATCTCCTGGGCGCAACGGAAAAAACTGGTGCGCTGGCCGAGCGCGGCATGGCCTTATCTGGCCTTGCTGGGAGTGATTGTGGCGTCGCGCGGACTGTTCGTGCTGTCGGGCTGGGATGGCCTGTGGGTCGTCAGGGGCGAACACGTTTCATGGAAGCCGCTGGCGTCTCCAGGGCTGGCGCTGCTGATCGTGACCGTGCTGATGGCGTTCAGGCAAACCGCGGGCGGCGGCTTCCCGTGGCAAGCGCTGTTCAACCGGGCGAAGTTTCCGGTCACGACAATCTTCCTGTTCCTGCTGCTCTCCCAGGTGATGGTCAACGCCGGATTCCTCGTCGAGGCGCAAAGCGCGTTGCAATCCATGTCGGGTATTTCGCTGGCGCCGACGATCGCCCTGCTGGCGGGGATTGCCGGTTATGTCACCGGCTCCAACGTCGGCGGCAACACGCTGGTGATGCCGTCCATTGCCGCGCTGAGCAGCGAACACGGGGCGTGGCTGGCGGCAATGGTCAACAGCGCCGCCGGCCATGGCGCACTTGGCTCGCTGTCGATCCTGTCATTGATCACCGGACTTGCCGGTGCCAACCGCCAGGAAGAAAACAGCCTGATCCGCTTCGCCTTCGGTCTGGTGGCGCTGAACATCGTCATAGTTGCTGCAACGGGGATCGTTTTGCTCTACTTTCTGTGAATTGTTTCGAATCATCACAGAGAACTTATGGACAGGTTTGATTTGCCGGACAAGCGCTGGCGGATAGTCAAGGACTGGATTATTCGCCAGATCGACAGCGGTGACCTGGCGGCCGAAGCGAAACTGCCGTCAATCCGCGTTCTGGCGCGGATGTTCGAGACCAGCATCACCACGGTGCAGCGGGCGCTGGCCGATCTCGAGGCTGATGCCTACGTCTCGACCGTGCCCCGCGTCGGCTACTTCGTCTCGGCGTCAGGGCGGGCAAAACCGTCCGGCGCCTTCGACTTTTCCAGTGTCACCGTCAACGTCAATCATGCGGTAGTCGCGATGCTCTCCGAAGCGGCGTCGCGCACCACCGCATCACTGAATTCGGCGGTGCTGCACAGCGATCTCACGCCCAACGTGCTGCTCAACAAATGCCTCTCGGTGCTGGCCGCCAAGACTGACAACGCGCTGAGCGGTCTGGTCGCGCCACCCGGCCTGCCGGCGCTGCGACGGCGCATCGCCGGGCTGATGCTGACACGCGGCGTGGTCTGCGGGCCGGACGATATTCTAGTGACCTCGGGCGACACCATCGCTCTGGAACTGGCCCTCGAAGCCGTCGCGTCGAAAGGCGCTACAGTCGCCATCGAAACCCCGACCTACTACGGCATTCTGCAGACCATCGAACGCCTGGGCATGCGCGCCTTGCCGATCCGCACCCACGGCCGGACGGGCCTGGATGTCGATCATCTGGAGGAAGCGCTGAAGCAAAAAAAGGTCGCGGTGATTTTTCTCAACCCGACGCTGCAGAATCCGCGTGGCTTCATCATGCCCGACGAAGCGCGCGCCCGACTTTCACGGATCGCCCGCGAAGCGGATGTGCCGATCATCGAAGACGACATCTTCTTCGATCTGGTGCCCGAAGCTGATCGACCGCGCGCCCTCAAGAGCTATGACAGCAGCGGCCAGACGATCTACTGCTCGTCCTTTTCGAAAACCATCGCGCCGGGTTATCGCGTCGGCTGGTGTCTGGCCGGCAAATACCGCAATGCCATCCTCGCGCAGATGTTTTCGCGCAACCTGGCCGTTTCCAGCCTGGCGCAAAATGTTCTCAATGAATTCATCGGCCGTGGCTACATGGACGAGCACTGCGCCAGATTGAGGTCGCAACTGTCTTCGCTGGCGAGTTTCGTCGAAGCGCTGGTGCGCACGGATTTCCCCACCGGGACCCGGTATGTGCCACCACGCGGCGGCTTCATCCACTGGATCGAAATGCCGGCACACACCGACATGTCTGCGCTGCAGCAACTGGCCACGGAGCGTGGTTGCCACGTGGCTGGCAGCGGCATCTTTTTCGCCGACGGCCAGGCTTCCACAGGCGTGCGCATCTGCCTCGGCACTGCGCTGACGCCGGCGGTGATCGGCATTCTCAAGGTGATCGCTGAATGCGCCCACCTTGCCGCACGCCCGACGAGCCTGCGGCAGATGCCGACTGAACAACTGCAAGAGCCGGCAGTTTCCTGACCGGCTCACGCGAGCCTCGCTTATGAATCAGAAAAGAACCCGTATTCGCTTGCCGCATCCCCCGCCGTATCGCCCGAGCCGCTGGACATTCTGGCTGACGGTGCTCGCTGGAGTGCTGATTGCCTTAGCCGTATGCCTTTCGATCTCCATGCTTGTCGAAAGCTGGATCAGCGGCTCCATCACCACCAACAATCGCGGGCCGCGCAGCACCTACACCTTGGCACTGCAACCTCGGCGATACTGGTTCGAGTTCCTTTGGCAGAGCTTCTGGACCGCGTTCATGTTGGCCATCGGTGTGTTCGGGCTGTGGATTTATCGCAAAGGGCGGGTGCGTGAGCAGAGGCCGAAGCGCAAGCGCTCGCGATGATGAAGTTGGGGTGCTTCTTCGAAGCGGCCTATTGAACCTAGGCTTTGCCCTTCAGGTGAAACACCAGATTGCGGGCCGTAGCGCTGCCAACTTCGCGGCGACTGAGTGAGCAAGAGTACGAAATGGACTACGGACATTTACCCTGTTACGCGCCTTCCAGTGGCAATGTCCTGCAACGCCTGTCCCACCCTTCCTTCCGAACTCGCAGGTCCGCCCGACATACCTGCGCCGCCTTCCCCGGCATGCTTGCGTCTCTGTTTCCAGAATGCGGAAGACCCGATGAGCCAGCTCAAACCTGCTGATACGCAAGACCATAAAATCGATTCACTGCTGGGCGAACTGGGCGAGCTGATTCGCCAGGCGCGGCAAAAAGTGCTACGCGCGGTCGATACGATTCAGGTGCAGACCTGTTGGCAAATCGGCCGGCATATCGTCGAGTTTGAACAACAGGGAGCCCAACGTGCGGGATATGGGAAAAAATTGATTGGCCTACTGGCTAAGGATCTGACCGGGCAATTCGGGAAAGGGTTTGATGAAACCAATTTGTGGAAGATGCGCCTGTTTTATCAAAAATTTCCAATTCGAGACGCACTGCGTCCCGAATTGAGCTGGACCCACTACCGCCGGCTACTGCGGGTCGAAAGCGAGAAAGCGCGCCTGTGGTACATGAACGAATGCGCCGACCTCAACTGGTCAAGCCGCGCCCTTGATCGTCAGATCCTGACGCTCTACTACGAGCGCCTGCTGATGAGTCCGGACAAAGCCGAGGTGGTCGAGGAAGCCACGACCAACATCGACGCGATGAAATGCAATCCGCGGGAATTCATTCGCGATCCGGTCATGCTCGAATTCCTCGGCCTGCCCTCGGCAGGCAAAGTCAGGGAAAGCGGACTCGAACAAGCACTCATCGACCACTTGCAAAGCTTTCTGCTTGAACTTGGCAAAGGCTTTTCCTTTGTCGCCCGCCAACAACGCATCAGCACTGACGGCGTCGACCTCTATATCGATCTGGTGTTCTACAACTACCTGCTCAAGTGCTTCGTGATCATCGACCTCAAACGCGGCAAGCTCAGCGCCCGCGATGTCGGGCAGATGGACATGTATGTGCGCATGTACGACGAGCTCAAGCGCAGCGACGGTGACAAGCCAACCGTCGGTATCATTCTGAGCGCGGAAAGCAATGACTCGGTGGCGCGCTATTCCATGCTCAAAGGCAATGAGCAACTGTTCGCCAGCAGCTACAAGACGATACTGCCGAGCGAAGAAGAGTTACGTGCTGAACTCAACCGCGAACAGGCGTTGATCGAAGAACGCATGCTCATTCAATCCAGTGAATGAACCGGCCGGATTGTTCTTGATCAGCGCGGCGACTATGGTTGGCACCTAACCGCCGAGGTCAAGCGCCATGAGCTGTCAGCAGACATCCGATGTGGGCGCCCCAGAGTTGAGCCAAGCAGCTTTGACTGTAACTAAAGCCACGCCCTTCAAGGAAACCGCAGCCGACGGCTACGCACTCGGCGGCTTCACCTGGCGCCACAGTTCGCCCAATCCTCAGCGCCCGGTGGTCATCATCAACGCCGCCACCTCGGTGCGCTGTCGGCACTATTCACGGTTCGCGGCCTATCTGTTCAGCCACGGCTTCGACGTGATGACCTACGACTACCGGGGCATCGGCGAATCACGCAGCGAATCGATCAAAGGGCTGCGTACCTCGTGGACCGACTGGGGCGCGCTGGATTTCCAAGCGATGCTCAAACGCGCGCAGCAGGAGTTTCCCGGTCAGCCAATCGATGTGGTTGGCCACAGCTTCGGTGGTTGCGCGGCCGGTCTCGCCGCATCCGGCAAGGTAATCCGACGGCTGGTAACCGTCGGTGCGCAGTTCGCCTACTGGCGCGATTACGCCCCCGAACACCGCTGGCGGATGTTCGGCAAGTGGCATGTGGTCATGCCTTTGATGGCGCTGCTCTGCGGTTATTTTCCAGGCAAGCGGCTCGGCTGGCTGGAGGACACGCCCACCGGTGTAGTCCGCGACTGGAGCACACCCACCGCACGTTACGAGGATCGTCCAAGCGGTCGTGCTCTGATGAAAAAGGCGGGCGCCCTGCCTTTCGCCAACGTCCGCGCGCAGACCCTCGCCATCAGCCTCTGCGATGATCCTTACGGCACGATCCCGGCCATCGAACGCCTGCTCGGCTACTTCAGCAACGCGGCAAAAACTCACCTGCGCATCGAGCCGCAGGACATCGGCGAACAACAAGTCGGACATTTCGGCTTTTTTCGCAGCGCATACCAAGCCACACTATGGCCCATCGCTCTGACCTGGCTGCAGACCGGCGCACTGGCCCCCGACACACCCGGGCGGCAAGTCCCGCGCAGCTGAGCCCTTCTCCACGCACGACGGAACACACCATGGCCTCCGCCAACAAGCAGCAAAAACGCGCCACCCGGGCCAAAGCCAAGGCCAAGCAGAACCGCACCAAGCGCGCCGAAGCGCCGGTCGAGCTGGACCCGAACGACGACCGCATCGATTTCGAATCGGTGGACCTGACCGAACTGTTCAAGAAAATGATCGACGCCGAGAAGATCAGCCAGCAAGCCATGTGCACCGCGTTCCTCGAAGACCCGCTGCTGGAACTGGTCTATGAGCAGGAAGGCGAAGAAGGCGCGATGGATTTCATCCTCGCCGCGCTGATCGAGTATCGCCAGTGGTCACAGGAAACCGACGAGGCTGGCGCGCTGGCGTGGATCGAATCCCCGGCCTTCCAGGCTGACTATGTGGCGGCATCCGACGCGATCGCTGCACAAACCCAACAGAAGAACTGAGCTCCCATGGCATCCCTGAACAAGCAACAGAAACGCGCCAAACGCGCCAAGGCCAAGGCCAAGCAGATCCGCATGGTCGGGCGCAAACCGCTGGATCAGGACGAAGACCTCGGCCACCTCGCCGAGCCGATCCCGGAATACACCCTGGCGATGTTCAGCAAAATGCGTGAAGCCGAAGCGGTCAGTCGCGACGAAATGCTGCTGACCCTGCTGCGCGAACTGGCCTTCATCATCGTCGACCATCCTGAACTGCTCGACATGAAAAACGCCGACAACGAAGGCATGGCCGCCACCCACCTCGCCGCCGACATGCTCATCGACTACCGCATGTGGGCCGACGGCATGACCATCGAACAGGCCCAGGCCTGGCTGAGCGAGCCGCAGTTCATTACGGATTTCGGGGTGGCGCTGGATGCTTATGGGAAGTCGGTAGACACCCAGGAAGACAAGAGCGAATAAGCCCTGCTCAGAAACCAAAACGGCCGCTAGTCATCCCTGACAGCGGCCGTTTTTTTGTTTGGATGGCCTAGCACTCTTTGCCCAATGACAATGTATATCCCGTTGACATATCCCCAGCACAACCTATCCTGAACCAATCACAGGATCAGGCCCGGAGGTCGGATATGGAGCAGACCACAATTTTCATGAGCAATAGAAGTCAGGCAGTCCGCCTGCCAAAGGCAGTTGCGATGCCCGGCGACGTTAAACGCGTGGAAGTTATCGCGATTGGCAGAACACGCGTCATTACGCCTGCTGGAGAATGCTGGGATAGCTGGTTTGATGGCGACAGCGTCAGCCCTGATTTCATGGCTGACCGTGAGCAACCCACTGATCAGGAGCGCGAGTCGTTCTGATGATCAAATACATGCTGGATACAAACATCTGCATCTTCACCATCAAGAACAAACCACAAATTGTCCGGGAAGCCTTCAATCGACATTCCGGGCAGTTGTGCATCAGCGCTATCACGCTCATGGAGCTTATTTACGGTGCTGAAAAGTCAGCGGTCCCGGAGAAGAATCTGGCGATTGTCGAAGGGTTCGTCGCGCGACTGGATGTCTTGCCTTTCGATAACGACGCAGCCGCACAGGCCGGGATGGTTCGATCTGAACTTGCGAAGGCTGGAACGCCGATCGGGCCATACGACCAAATGATCGCTGGCCACGCGCGGTCACTTGGACTCATTGTAGTGACGAACAACGTACGGGAGTTTGAACGCGTTTCCGGTTTGCGAATCGAGGACTGGGTTTAACCTGATTGAAAAGCTCAGAAACAAAAACGGCCGCTAGTCATCCCTGACAGCGGCCGTTTTGCATTACGCGTTAAAAATCAGTTCAACACCACCGCACCGCGCTTTTCCAGCTTGCGCCGGCGCGACACCAGCAGACCGGCAGCCACCACCATCAGGCTCAGCAGGCCGGTGGCGAGGATTTCCACGCGGTGGGCTTCCTGGAACAGCATGATGGTCAGCGCGGCGACGATGAAGATGATCACCGCCCAGGTCAGACCCGGGAACAGCCACATGCTGAAGACAATCTTCTCGCCGCGGGCCATGCGCTGTTTACGCATACGCAGTTGCGAGAACGCGATCACCAGATACACCAGCAGGGCGATGGCGCCGGAGCTGGCCAGGAGGAATTCAAACACCGCGGCCGGAGCTACATAGTTGGCGAAGGTGCAGAGGAACGCTGCGCCGGTCGACAACATCACTGCCCAGTAAGGCGTGCCGCTTTTGTTGGTGCGGGTCGACATGGCTGGGGCGTCGCCGCGCTTGCCGAGGGAGAACAGCATGCGCGACGAGGTGTACAGCGCCGAGTTCAGGCAACTGGTCACCGCGACCAGTACGACGATGTCGACGATCATCTTCGCGTTGGGAATGCCCATGCGCTCAAGCACGGTCTGGTAGGAACCGAGGTTGGCCAGGGTAGGATCGTTCCACGGCACCAGCGCCACCACGATGAAAATCGAAACGAGATAGAACAAGCCGATCCGCCAGATCACCGAGTTGGTCGCCTTGGAGATCTGCTTGCCTGGGTCCTTCGATTCCGCCGCCGCGATGGTGACGATCTCGGTGCCCATGAACGAGAACATGGTGGTCAGGATCGCGCCCAGCACAGCGCCCATGCCGTTGGGCAGGAAGCCGCCACTGTCGAACAGATGCGACACACCGCTGACCTGGCTGGTCGGCAGAAAGCCGAAAATCGCCGCAAGGCCGAGGCCGATGAAGCCGATGATCGCCAGCACCTTAATCAGGGCGAACCAGAACTCGAACTCGCCGTAATTCTTCACGCTGAACAGGTTGGTCACGGTCAGCAGCATGGTGATGACCAAAGCGAAAGCCCAGATGTCCACGCCCGGGAACCACGCATGCAGGATGGTCGCGGCGGCGTTGGCTTCCAGCGGAATCACCAGCACCCAGAACCACCAGTAGAGCCAGCCGATGGTGAAACCGGCCCAGTGACCGATCGCGCGGTCGGCATATGTCGAGAACGAACCGGTGTCCGGCGAGGCTACGGCCATTTCGCCGAGCATGCGCATCACCAGCACCACCAGAGTGCCGGCAGCGGCGTAGGCCAGCAGCACGGCCGGGCCGGCGGCAGCAATGGCGTGGCCGGAGCCGACGAACAGACCGGCGCCGATCACACCGGCGATCGACAACATGGTCACATGACGCGGTTTGAGCCCCTGTTCGAGGCCAGTGGAGCTTGGGGTACTGCTCATAGAGACTACCTTTGCAAGGAAAGCGAGTGCGTCCGGCGCGTCTGAAAATTCTTTCTCGTAAAAAGAATCCAACGGCCTGTTCCTTATTCTGCACGCAATATTTGCGCCAAAATGTTTCAAGTCCTTGAGGGCCGGGGGCTCCGGCATCCGATGCAAGTCCTTGAGTTTAATGGCTATTCGCCAGAACGTTACCCGGCGACTCACTTTCGAGACGAATCCGCGCACCAGAAACACACAGATAAAGTGTGCGGCGCACAGAAAAAGGGCGAATAAGGAACGTTCGGCCGGATAGCGCTTCCAACACCCCGCCAAAGCTGGCAACATCGCGCCTTTTTTTACGCGGCACCCACGGGTTTGCACGATCAAACACCCGTTCGGTTGTTGATGGGGCGACAGTCTGCTGCGCCGATGCGACAACCCGCAACATGCCACCCGTTTACCGCTCGTAGCGCTGTTGGCTGCCATTGAAACGCTATGCTAGCTTGGCCGCCTCGCCAGGAAGGCCCGCCAACAGCAGGAGCGCAACATATATGAGGAACGCACATGGCTGAGGCCACGCCCGCGCTTGAAATCCGCAACTTGCACAAACGCTACGGACAGCTTGAGGTGCTCAAAGGCATCTCGCTGACCGCCCGCGACGGCGACGTGATCTCGATCCTCGGCTCTTCCGGTTCCGGCAAGTCCACGTTCCTGCGCTGCATCAACCTGTTGGAAAACCCGCATCAGGGCCAGATCCTGGTGGCCGGTGAAGAACTCAAGCTCAAGGCCGCGAAGAACGGCGAACTGGTCGCCGCCGACGGCAAGCAGATCAATCGCCTTCGTTCGGAGATTGGTTTTGTATTTCAAAACTTTAATCTGTGGCCGCACATGAGCGTGCTCGACAACGTTATCGAAGCCCCGCGCCGCGTGCTCGGCCAGAGCAAGGCCGAGGCCATCGAAGTCGCCGAAGCGTTGCTGGCCAAGGTCGGCATCGCTGACAAGCGCCACGCCTACCCGGCGCAATTGTCCGGTGGTCAGCAACAACGCGCCGCCATCGCCCGCACGCTGGCAATGCAGCCGAAGGTGATCCTGTTCGACGAACCCACCTCCGCGCTTGACCCGGAAATGGTTCAGGAAGTACTTAGTGTCATCCGCGCATTGGCCGAAGAAGGCCGCACCATGCTGCTCGTGACCCACGAAATGGGCTTCGCCCGCCAGGTCTCCAGCGAAGTGGTGTTCCTTCATCAGGGCCTTATAGAAGAGCAAGGATCGCCACAGCAGGTGTTCGACAACCCGCTTTCGGCGCGCTGCAAACAATTCATGTCCAGCAACCGCTAACGGAGCAACATGCATGCAGAATTTCAAAAAGGTCTTCCTGGCCGCCGCCGTCACTCTCGCGTTCAGCGCCGGTGCCATGGCTGAAACCCTGAAGATGGGCATCGAAGCGGCCTACCCGCCGTTCAACAATAAAGACGCGAGCGGCCAAGTGGTCGGCTTCGACAAGGAAATCGGCGACGCCCTGTGCGCGAAGATGAAAGCCGAATGCTCCGTCGTCACCTCTGACTGGGACGGCATCATTCCGGCGCTGAACGCGAAGAAGTTCGACTTCCTGATTTCCTCGCTGTCGATCACCGAAGAGCGCAAAGCCGCGGTGGACTTTACCGACCCGTACTACTCGAACAAATTGCAGTTCATCGCGCCGAAAAATGTCGATTTCAAAACCGACAAGGACTCGCTCAAGGGCAAGACTATCGGCACCCAGCGCGCAACGCTGGCCGGCACCTGGCTCGAAGACACCTACGGTGACGACATCAAGGTCAGCCTCTACGACACCCAGGAAAACGCCTACCTCGACCTGACCTCCGGTCGTGTCGACGCGATCCTCGCCGACAAGTACGCCAACTATGACTGGCTGAAAACCGACGCCGGCAAGAACTACGAGTTCAAGGGCGACCCGGTGGTGGAAAGCGACAAGATCGGCATCGCCGTGCGCAAGGGTGACAACGAGCTGCGCAACAAGCTGAACGCAGCCCTGAAGGAAATCGTCGCTGACGGTACCTACAAGAAAATCAACGACAAGTACTTCCCGTTCAGTATCTATTGATCTGACCTGTGGGACCGGCGCCGTGATCAAGCGGCACCGGATCCCGACTTTGCCTGCCGCAATTTGAACAGAAACCCATGATTATCGACCTCTACGGATTCGGCCCGGCGCTCGCCGCTGGCGCGCTGATGACCGTCCAACTGGCCCTCACCGCCCTGTGCCTGGGCCTGGTGCTCGGCCTGCTCGGCGCCTTGGCCAAGACCTCCCCGTACAAGCCGCTGCAATGGCTTGGCGGCACTTATTCGACGCTGGTACGCGGCGTCCCGGAATTGCTCTGGGTGCTGTTGATCTACTTCGGTACGGTCAACCTGATGCGCGCCCTCGGTGAGTACTTCGGCAATCCCGACCTGCAACTCAACGCGTTTGCCGCCGGTGTGATCGCACTGGGCCTGTGCTTCGGAGCGTACGCCACGGAAGTGTTTCGCGGCGCCCTGCTGGCCATTCCCAAAGGTCACCGTGAGGCCGGCCAGGCCCTGGGCCTGTCGAAATGGCGGATTTTTACCCGGCTGATCATGCCGCAGATGTGGCGCATCGCCCTGCCGGGCCTGGGCAACCTGTTCATGATCCTGATGAAGGACACCGCGCTGGTCTCGGTGATTGGCCTGGAAGAAATCATGCGTCACGCGCAGATTGGCGTAACCGTGTCGAAACAACCGTTCACCTTCTATATGGTCGCCGCGATCATGTACCTGGGCCTGACCGTGCTGGCGATGACCGGCATGCACTTGCTGGAAAAACGCGCCGCTCGCGGCTTTGCGAGGAGCGCGCAATGAACTGGGAAGTCATCATCAAGTGGCTGCCGAAACTGGCACAGGGCGCGACCCTGACGCTGGAACTGGTTGCCATCGCTGTCATTGCCGGTCTGCTGCTCGCCATTCCGCTGGGCATCGCCCGCTCTTCGAAGCGCTGGTACGTGCGCTCGCTGCCTTACGCCTACATCTTCTTTTTCCGCGGCACGCCGTTGCTGGTGCAGCTGTTTCTGGTCTATTACGGCCTGGCGCAGTTCGACGCAGTGCGTGAAAGCGCGTTGTGGCCATACCTGCGCGATCCGTTCTGGTGTGCGACCGTGACCATGACCCTGCACACGGCGGCGTACATTGCCGAAATCCTGCGTGGAGCCATTCAGGCAATTCCGCCGGGAGAAATCGAAGCCGCGCGGGCCTTGGGCATGTCCAGGCCGAAAGCGATGTTCTACATCATCCTGCCCCGCGCCGCGCGCATCGGCCTGCCGGCCTACAGCAACGAAGTGATCCTGATGCTCAAAGCCAGCGCCCTGGCCAGCACCGTGACCCTGCTGGAACTGACCGGCATGGCGCGCACGATCATTGCGCGCACCTATCTGCCGGTGGAAATTTTCTTTGCCGCCGGCGTGTTCTATCTGGTCATGGCTTACGTGCTGGTTCGCGGCTTCAAGCTGCTGGAACGCTGGCTGCGCGTCGATGCCTGCCAAGGCCGCTGAAACGTCCCACGTGCTGACGGGCGAGGCCCTACTCGCCCGCTTCACCGCGCTGGATGCTTTTTTGATTAAGCATCAGGCGCTGTGGAAACCTCGGCCGTTCACCCACCTTTCGCTTGCCTGGGAAGCGTCTTATCCCGAGGTGTCTGCGTGGCTACGCGGGCGGTCGCTGGAAGATGCAGAACGCACGCACAACCATCCTGCTGATCTTGTTGAAGCGCCGGAGCCGTTCGCTTCATTGGCGAAGTTGTCGGCTGAGCTGAGTGCGGTCGGTGAGTTGTCGGGGCATGCGCTTGAGGCTGCCGGGCATCGCTTGAATGTCGATGTGCCGGGTCGTAAGTGGCAGCAGATTGAAGCGTTTGCCAGTCGCTTGTCTTTCGCCTCGCAGCCGACGCATTGGCTGGACTGGTGCTCCGGCAAAGGGCATCTGGGACGCCGCCTGTTGGGTGCCGGGCAACAATTGACTTGCGTTGAATACGATCCTTTATTGGTCGCCAGCGGTCAGGCCTTGAGTCAGCGTCATCACTTGAACGCCCTGCATGTCGAACAGGATGTACTCGCGGCGGATGCCCCAGCCGTATTGAACGCCGCGCACACAGCCATCGCCCTCCACGCGTGCGGTGATCTGCATGTGCGCTTGATGCAACTGGCCAGTGCCGCAGGTTGCCAGCAAATGGCGATTGCGCCCTGCTGCTACAACCGCATCAGTCGCAACGAATATCAGGCCTTGTCCTGCGCAGGATCGGCATCGCTCCTAAAGCTGTCGCTGGAAGATCTGGCGTTGCCGATGAGCGAAACCGTCACCGCCGGTGCTCGCGTCCGACGTCAGCGCGACACCTCGATGGCTCGTCGCCTGGCTTTCGACCTGCTGCAACGGCAAGTGCGCGGCGTCGATGACTACCTTCCAACGCCCTCCCTGCCCAGCGCCTGGCTGGATAAACCGTTTGCGGACTATTGTCTCGATCTAGCAGCGCTGAAGGAGTTATCCACAGTCGGCTCGCCAGATTGGTCGACACTCGAAGCCGCCGGTTGGCAGCGGTTGGCCGAAGTGCGCAACCTGGAATTGCTTCGCGGATTGTTCCGACGACCGCTTGAGCTCTGGCTGAATCTGGATCGAGCGCTTTTCCTCGCAGAACAGGGATACTTCGTACGCCTCGGGACCTTCTGCGATACCTCACTTACACCGCGTAACTTACTGCTGCTCGCCGAACGCGCTGAAAACATCACAGCCTGTGGATAACTCTGTTGATGGATTTTCCGTGGATCCAATATCTGCGCCTGTTTCGTCGCCTTAACAACACTGGTCATTTTTTGTTCACATAAATAAAAACCGGTAAAACAGGGATTTGCGAACAAGATGAGAATGGCTTCACAAAACCTCGCCCGAGCAGTCCTAGCGCCCCTCAGTTGTGCATAAGGTGCCAATCAAAACGACATAACCGACGAATATTGGGCTAGCCGAGTGAGTAACTGCAGGGTCCCGAAAGCCCAAACTCAACTGTCCGCCCTGCATAAATGCCTCACTGCAGGTGAGGTACAAAAAGCTGCGTATAAATTTACGCAGGGCCTCATTTTCCGGGAATGCAAAAATAGTCTGAATTCAGGGGTTTACAGGATCAACCCAATCGCTATAATCGTCGCCCACACGCCGGTATAGCTCAGTTGGTAGAGCAACTGACTTGTAATCAGTAGGTCCCGGGTTCGACTCCTGGTGCCGGCACCATACAAGGTTCCAGAGAAGACTTTCAAAATCTCTGGAACCCCCAAAGAACCCGCCTTCTGGCGGGTTTTTTCGTTTTGGGGTTCCATCGGTTTCCGTCAGAAACTGGTGGATTCCAACCGTTTTAAGGGTAGAGTTTGGGATACAGGTCACTTCGATAAAAGGGAGTACCCTTATGTCGCGCACCACAGCTCCGCTCTCCGACGCAGCTTGCCGCTTGGCAAAACCTACAGACCGCGCCTACAAGCTTTTCGACGGCGATGGCCTCTACCTCCTAGTCCAACCCAACGGCCGCAAAGGCTGGCGGCTCCGGTACGTCAAACCTGACGGACGCGAAGGACTGACCTCGTTCGGCAACTACCCCGTCATTGGCCTCGCCGATGCGCGCCGCAAGCGCTTGGAAGTTAAGCGAATGCTGGCGGATGGCGTTGATCCTATAGAGACCAAGCACCAAGCCAAGGCGGAAGCCGTGATCAAAGGCAGAACCTTTGAAAGCGTTGCTCTCGACTGGCATACGGAAATGTCGGCCAAGTGGGCACCAGGCCATTCCAAGACTGTGATGAGCCGCCTCAAAACCCACGTGTTCCCGCTGATAGGCGCCCGCGCCATTGTTGATCTCGACACCCATGACCTTATGCAGCCCTTGGAAGCGATCAAGAAGCGCGGAACGATCGACGTTGCTTTAAGGGTACAAAACTACCTGCAGAGCATCATGCGCGAGGCAAAGCGCCTCCGGCTTATCACCATAAACCCTGCTTACGATCTCGAAGGCTCGATCAAAGCCCCGCGGGTGGTACATCGCCCCGCTCTACCCTTATCGCGACTGCCGGAACTGCAGGAGCGGATCGACACCTATAAAGGCCGGGCACTTACCCGTCTGACGGTGATGCTGTCGCTGCATGTGTTTGTCCGCTCCAGTGAGCTGCGCTTCGCCCGCTGGAGCGAGTTCGACCTTAAGCGCGGCACCTGGGAGATACCCGACACTCGGCCAGCGTTGGAGGGAGTACCCTTTTCCACAAGGGGTACGAAGATGGCAGGGGATATCCATTTAGTACCCTTATCGCCGCAAGCCGTGGAGCTACTCGAAAAAATCCATGCACTCACAGGTAAATTCGCATTGGTCTTCGCAGGTGATGCCAAACCCTGGAAGCCCATGTCCGAAAATACTGTGAACAACGCGCTTCGGACGATGGGATACGACACCAAAACCGATATCTGCGGGCATGGGTTTCGTTCGATGGCCTGCAGCGCACTGATCGAGTCAGGATTGTGGTCGGAGACCGCCATTGAACGGCAGATGAGCCACAAGGAGCGCAACAACGTCCGCGCCGCTTACATCCACAAGGCCGAGTTCATCGAGGAGCGCAGGCTGATCATGAACTGGTGGAGCCGGTACCTGGAGGCCAACCGGCAGGAGCATGTCACTCCACACGAATTCGCAAACCAGACCGGAGCGAACGTCACTCGCCTAAAAGCAAAACGTGGCGCAACCGAGTAAGCGCTCGGTCTTCATATCTCAGTGATCCGCTTGTCCACGCGGGTCCATCCAAACAGGGCTGCAAAGCCGCCCAGTTTGGATGGACCTCACTTAAAAAATCTAAAGCCCACGCAACTGTCTGTGGAAAACCACAGATTTCCACCGGTGGATAATTTCATCCACAGCCACAGAACTCCCAAAAATTCGAGCCTTGACCCGAATTATCCACAGGCGTAGAAAAGATCTGGCAAATCGCTGTCGCTGACAGCAACCCAGGTAGCCAGAACCTTTAAGGCTACGCCACACCGTGGTGGTTCTCCCAAAGTGCGATTAGCGTCCGGCGGCTCGCACGGTCACAGCGATGTGATGGATGCCTACTTTTACCAGTGTGCCCACTGCGGCAACTCATCCCCTTTCATAGCTGCTCTGCAGCAACCTATCCGCTTGGCCATTCCCGTGCGCCAACCTGCGCCCGTCTCTTTCTCCCGGAAAGAGACGGGCGCTCCTACCGCTGCTGCAGCCCAACTCGTACAAGGCTTTGCGGCATTCCCCCTCGTGACAATCGGCGTGACAAACACCGAAGTCACCAGCAACAGCGATGCAGATGATGGTGCCGCAGCCCACGGAATGGACTGCACCTGACTGACAGTCAGGCATGCCCCAGTCATAGCATCACTGCCTTCACCCGACTCAGGTTCTCGCGGCATTGGTCTCGTCAGCCAGTGCAGCCTCCACCCGCCCACTTCTTCGGAAGTGCTCAGGAGGCCAGATCATGAGATGCCCAAGCTCCCAGTCGTAAGGAGCCGCCAGTCCCGCGTTAGTGGACAACCCTCACAGGTCGCAGGGGCCTTGATCCCTGATAACACTCAACATTCTTGGCGGGATGACGTGGGGAAAGAACGGGAAAAGTAGATGAGGTAACCGACATGGCATTGGTGGGTAGGCGCGATGGCCGCAATTTTGGCTACGGTACGCAATTGAGCTATGCAGGGCCGCAGGCATTGAAAGACATGTTCAGCGGCGGCCATTACGGCACGTTCAAGGCGCACTCTGACCGGTGGTTGGCCTTCGTGAAGTGGTGTCGTTCTGATGATGGTCCAAGGATCAATGATGCGAGGCAGATTGATCGGGAGGTGTTGGCGGATTACGTAGCGTACGTAAGCGACTTGGTTAGCCGTGGTGGCCTAGCTGTCAGCACCGCACAAAACCGACTGTCCAGCGTTAACAGGACTATGGCCGCGCTTCGCGGTGATAAGTACGTGAAATTGCCCAGCCCAAGCAAGGCATTAGGTATGCAGCGCACCGGGGTTCGTCGCTCGGTGCCGCAAGGCCTGGACCGCGAACAGGTTAAGCAGATCGTCGATTCGCTTTGCAGTTGCCATCAGCTACGGGCTGCCGCCATCGTTACGTTGGCGCGAGCCTCCGGCATGCGCTTACGTGAGGCCATCTTAGCTGACCTACCACGGCTAAGTCGTGAAGCTAGAGACTTCGGCAAGATCAATATCCAGGACGGCACCAAAGGCGGCCGTGCCGGTGCATCGGCACCCCGCTGGATTACGGTGGACGAGCAAGTTCGAGTAGCGCCTGGATTTGCGGAGCAGGTCTCGCCTGCGGGTAGCCGCAACCTGATTGCGCCACACGAAAGTTACTTCAACGTTCTACAGGAAATAGTCCGCCCTGCGCGGGACATCCTCCATGCATACAACCTCAAAGGCTTCCATGAATTACGAGCGGCTTACGCATGTGAGCGCTACGAGCAAATCACCCAACACCGCGCCCCTATCAACGGTGGTCAATGCCGCCAGATGGATCCGCGTCTTGATCATGAAGCACGAAGCCAAATCGGCTATGAGATGGGGCATGGCCGGATCGATGTAGTCGCTGCCTACATTGGGGGGCGGGCATGAGTAAGCCATTCGATATGGAGCTTTTCTTAGCTGGTGTGCTGACCGGCTCGCACGCAACGCGGCAGCGCCATTTGCGACAGGCGAGGATTATTCAGGCTGAGATCGCAGAGCGATGGCAGCGGGAGACCCCTTGGGGATGGCAGAGAAAACATATTGTTTGGTTTATCAAGCATCACCTCGCCGGGCGTAGTGGTGCGACGCGGTACTACTACTTGCTCACCGTGCAGCTACTCGTTCGTCGATTGGAAAGGTCATGGGTGTTCAACTGCCAAAAGAGGATTTGATGTTGGTCACCATAGCCGGTAGCAAGCGGCGCCTTAACTACTGCAGCAGCCTTCACCTCACATGGCTTTACGGGATTCCCTTTCCTGCCAATTGACCTGGCCACCCTCACAGGTTACTGAGGCCTATGCCTGATAAATCTTCACTCTTGGCGGGATCGCACGAGGACGGCTTGGAGATTCAACCGCGAGAAGATCTTGACCAAGTCCGGAATAAGAAATAGTGTCATCCTGATATCACCACGCTCGTCGCTCACCAGGTACTTAGGAATCTTTAAATTACCTACTAAGCCATCACCTAAAATTCTGAGCCAATGATTTATATCTAAACTGTCACTTTAATACTCGAAGCAAAAAAGGACTGAAAATGCATATTACAGAAGTAGGGATTAGAAATTTTAGAAACTTCGAGTCAGCGAAATTTAAATTTATAAAAGACGAAGTTAATACTCTAATAGGGGAAAATGCTTCTGGCAAAACCAACTTATTCTATGCTATGCGCCTGGTACTTGATGAAAACTTACCAATAAATGCGCGACAACTAACCAACTCAGATTTTTATAGAGGTTTAGGATCACCCACCGGTCACTGGATAATAATTGCTTTTCAATTTTCTGGGCTGGGTGATTCTGATGAGGACTTTGTGCTTGCTAACCATAGCTTATTACCTGGTGATGACAGCTCAAAAGGAACTTATACATTTGTATACAGACCCAAAAAGCAGATCCGCCAAAAACTCTATGATATTACAAAATCCATTACTGACTTTGATAGCCGAAAACAATGTGCAACTGACTACCTGAGAACCATCAGCATTGATCGAGAACATTACGAGATAACAGCCTTTACGAGAACGACGGCCGATCTAACCTCGGATGGGGTTTATCATTCCATTGCGGGGGATTTCACGAACTACATTTTTCCAGACCCCGACAACGAGGATTCGTCCATAATAGGAAACACAAGACCACCGCATTTCTCTCTGATCAGGGAAATATCGTGCACATATGTCAAAGCTTTACGCAACGTCGTTTCAGATATGAAGTACGCAAATAGCAACCCACTCGTAAAACTACTATCCAAACAAAGCAAAACAATTTCCGACTCTCACCTCATCACTGCAAAGGTGAAAGATGTAAATACCACGATTTCTGGCCTAGCAGAAATACAGTCCTTAAGCGCCAAAATCAGAAAAACCTTACTTAGTGCTGTGGGTCATACATACTCTCCGACTCTTGAAATATCCTCTAATCTACCTGAGGATTTTGAAGAGCTAATAAAATCTCTGGGGCTTTTGGTCGAGGATAGCAATGGCTATTTAGGCTCAGGAAAGCTCGAAGATCTAAGTTTGGGAGGTGCGAATTTAATATATTTAGCTCTCAAGCTGTATGAGTACGAAGCACAAGTTGATTCAAATAGCAAAATAGCTCACTTTTTGCTTATTGAGGAACCGGAAGCACATATTCATACCCACATTAAGAAAACATTATTTTCAAACGTAAGCCACATAAACACTCAAGTATTCATCTCCACCCATTCCTCTCAGATCAGCTCCGTTTCCAAAATATCTGCTGTAAACGTATTATCTAGAAAGCAATCAAAATCAGAAGTATATCAACCATCAAATGGCTTAGAACCTCGTGAAGTTTCGCGAATAGAACGCTACTTAGACGCTGTCAGGAGCACTTTACTGTTTGCTAAAGGCGTTATATTGGTAGAAGGTGAAGCAGAACAAATACTGATACCAACATTAATCAAGAAGACCACAGGTATTTCCCTTGATGAGCTTGGCATAAGCTTAGTCAGTATGGGCGGTACAGTTTTCAAACATATCTCAGATCTTTTCCACCAAGATCGCCTACGTACATATTGCGCCATATTAACAGATAGAGATGAAGCTTATCTAACAACACCGAACTCATATGCAAACAAAAAGGACATAGATCACTTAATTGCTGCAGATAGAGACGGACTCCAAAGACAAAACGAGCTTACCTCCTGCTTAGCCGGAAATTCGTACACGCGCGCCTTCTATGCAAAAAATACTTTTGAAACCGAATTAATCAGTGCTGCCATAGTCTATCCTAACAACATAGACCTCTTCACATCAGTATTACCTCTGATATATGAGCGCAAGGCATTTATAACTGCTTACGAGAAGTATTTAAAATCCTCTGACGAGGCCATACGAAATCACTACGTATTAAAACTCGCCAACAAGGTCGGTAAAGGATGGTTTGCTCTGCTTCTATCTGAAAAGTCTCACCCTTGCCTTTATCTGCCGACATATATTCTAAATGCTCTTCACCATGTTTTGCGAAACCACGCTACCGAAGATATATGGCAAAAAATGATTTCTTACAGACTACAGTTCTATAAGTCTGGCGACACACTGCAGAATTATGAGAAGCATCGTGTATCTAAAGGAGATTCAACTCCACATGGCACCTCGTCAACTTTTGCAAATTTTTTTGAGCATGACCCCGTCGCAATTTTGATCCGAGGGTAAGATTTATGCCTCTGAAGAGTCTTACGAAAGAGCAGTATGATGCCGCCACATATAACGACAATCTTTTGCTTACAGCATGTCCTGGAAGCGGAAAGACCAAGACCCTCGTGGCCAAAATCGCCTACAAACTACAGACCCATGATCTTCGCAGAAAAATCTTGGTCGCTATTACTTATACAAATATAGCTGCAGACACCATCGTCGACAGGCTTGATGCCTTTTCAATCCCATCAGATAATCTCTGGATAGGAACTATTCACTCGTTCTGTCTAGAGTGGATTATAAAACCATACCGTGGGCACTCTTCCAGAACCAGCAAAGGCTACCGACTACTTGATCAATATGAATCTCAAGAAATACTCGACACTATTAAATCAGAACTAAAGCTCAAAAATTACGAAAAAATAATTACGAAATTGCAATCTGATGGGACTATTCAAACCCATGGCGTAAGTCGCGATTCCATTCGCGCTGCCCAGCAGTATCACAACCATCTCGTAGAGCACAAGCTAATTGATTTCGACTTAATACTAAGTACAGCCGCAGAAATACTAAAAAACCATCCCTCGATAGGTCAGAGACTATCACACCTTTTTGATTCAATATTCATTGATGAGTATCAGGACACCAATCAAACTCAATATGACATAATGCGGGAAATCCTAAAGCACGGAAGCACTAAAGTATGTTTGATCGGTGATATAGACCAAGCAATTTACACAGGGCTCGGTGCAATTGTAAAAAATAGCACTGAAATATGCGTGGAGTTTTCTCTAAAAAAAATAGAGACAATGACACTGTCTGGATGCTTCAGATCAAAGCAACAAATAGTAGATTTTTATTCTGAGTTCCAAGATCACAAAATACCTATCCAGTCCCTTCAGGATAAGAAATTCCCACTGGAAATTTTAGCGTATGACAAAGTTACAACCCGAGATGATTTACCGAAGGCTATTAGTTATATCGTCCAGAAGCATCTATCACTCGGTGTATTGCCAAGTGAAATCGCAATACTACATCCCCAATGGTACGAAGCAACATCTCTAGGTCGGGAGGTATCCAAAATTCTCCCAAATACTCCCTTCGATGCGCCGGGATTATCGCCAATACCGCACTGCCATGAAAACATATGGTACAAACTAATAAGACTGCACCACTTAAAAAAAAGCAACAAAAACTACAACAGAAGAACTCGACTTGCCAACGAAATTCTTCTAGCCCTTCAGGGAATGGCGGTCAACGTTGACGAAAACTTTGATGCACGATCACTACTCAGAACCTCGAACAGAATTCTGATTAATGAGGCCGATATCATTGGGTACATTCACTCGTTGACCCAAGCTTTCTGCGCAGCTCTAGGTATATTGGTATCCAATCATAGAGAACTTTCTGAACAGTATGACTCTCTAGTCAAGGCAACTAACACACGTATAAATAAAGATGGCATCGACAGGGATACTAGAAACCTATCAAAATACTTCAATGAATTGACCGGCGTTAAAGTAACTACATGCCATTCAACCAAGGGGGATGAATACGAGGTAGTTATATGTGCAGGTTTATTAGAAGGTAGAATACCTCACTGGGATGAAATAATAAATAAGAACCATAGCTACTCTACCTATATGGCAAGGCGCCTTCTTTATGTTATATCTTCTAGGGCTAAATCTGCCCTTTATCTGTTTTCCGAAAAAGGCATTTATACAGCAAGCAAAAATGAGTATATCCCCACAAAGCAATTAAGCATTGCAGCTTCAAAGCTCAAACTATAAGCATGCAAACGATAAACTAAAGCAACCAATTAAAACTTCTTCGGAATGCTTTTTTCGGCTGTTTAAAGCTCAAGGTATTGTCGTCAGGAATGAAGCCATGCACAATAAAGTGCGCCCCAAAAAATAGAGTTTCTTTCGACCATATCAAGATGCGACTTAATCAACGACTGTCGGGTTTTCATCGTTTGTCCCTCACTGCTGTTAGACGGCCGCAGCCCCAAGCATGGCGCTAGGTGAGTTAAGTCAGCGCTTCGGATGAAATAATTCTTAACGCCCGTTTTTCAAGAGAGTTAGGCCCATTCTGGTTCTACGAGCGAGCCAGCAAAACATTGCTCAATCCTCTTGGTGTCCTTTCTGGACTAGATAAGCAGCGATTGTGTTGGAAATGACGTTTATAGAAACAAAACGAACCATTTGCTGGGTTGCCATAAGCACTACACCGACAACTAATGGCTGTACATCGCCCGTTACACTTATATTCTCAGCCAAGTCAACAACAGGGGAACCACTGAAGCCTCGATAGTCTTGCTCTTTCCAATTAACCTCGGTAAGGCAGTAATGATTAGGAAATAATCCATCGTTCGATACCTTCCCATAAAACCCCCTTGCCTGAAGTCTGATTTCCCCTGCCTCATAGTCCACTTCTGTAGCGCAGTTAGGGTGATCATGAATTGGGTATCCAACTATGCGCAAATTGGTGCGGCGTATCAATGAAACATTTAATATGCTATCCACGTCGTCTTGATGCTGCAATGGCAGCGAGCGCTCACGCAATATTTGTATTCATTTTCAGGAATATCTTCAGAAACTACATATACGGCAATGTCTTCAAGCTCACCATCGTCCGCGCCATCAGTAGCAGTAACCATGACACCTTCAAATCGTACTGCTTTACTCGTACCAAACTCTATAGGGATCATAAGCCTGGTCTCAGATTCCTCTAGCAAAGTTTCTTGGATACAATGTCTGGCGGTAATATAAAACAAAGAGCAATATGGTGGAAACCTTACAAAAAAGCCAGTACCATAAATCCCTGGATAAGACTCTAGCCCTTTGCACTCAAGAATATTAGGGGAGATGCTCTTGTATGGCATATACACAGAAGTATTCATCATTTGCCCTTAAAAATTGTAGTGCGACGCCGCACCTATCGGATATAGTAATTAATTACTCGTAGAACGATAGGTGTTTTGATGTTGAATGTTTACAATCCTGAGCTCATCTAGCTTGATTTATCTCGAATCGAGATTGGCACTCAGCACACTCATAGGTGTGCGTATGCTCTGATACCGAACCGTCAGCACGGGTGTATCCAGATGAACGCATTTCATTTCTTGGAATATTTCGAAGATCACCTCTGCAAATTGGGCAAAACTGTATTTCCGGTTGCGGACCTGGCATATTAGTCATTCTAATTACCTATAAGACGGCTTGTATTATATATATTTGCGATTAGCATCTATCAATCATACGTATTATAACAATAGCTAAACGCCATCACAAAGTCCAATCTCAGCAAACGTTGGTGCACATTCGCTGACTTTGCAGGCTGTAAGCAATTGGTAGGGTGCCTAGGGATATTTTTAGAGATAGCAGGCTGAACTACAGAGAATAATAATCATAAAATTTAGATAGTTATGTTCTTTTTCGACTCCTGGTGCCGCACCATACAAAATAAAGCCCCTGCAGAAATGCAGGGGCTTTGTTGTTTCTGAGTCAGCCAAGAAGTCCACTACGGGGATCAGCAGTATACAAATCCCGCAACGCCTCAGGATGCTGACTTGCCACCCGCAAGAGAGTCTGCGCTGCACCCGTCGGCTGCCTGCGCCCCTGCTCCTAATCCTGCAAGGTCCGCAGACTGACACCGATCAGTTTGGCGAACGCAGTTTGTGAAACCCCCACCTTGGCGCGTGCTTCTGCTGCCGCAGAGAGCGGCACCTGTTTTACGCGCGCGGCCTTTCCGGCTTTCATCTGACGTACAGATTCCAGCAAGTCCTGCTGGAATTGCTCCAGTTCATCGACCATCGCTGATTTCCTCCTTCAGTTGCTTGAGGAAGGCTACGGGCAAGTTGTCGAGCTTTGCCTTGGTGTAGGCAATGAGCAACCAAATCGGGCCTTCAGCAAGCGAGTTGTAATAAATGATGCGTATACCGCCTCGCTTACCATGCCGCTGCAAGTGCAGCGCACCTTGCGCATACCTCCACTACCAGGCACGACATCAACAGCCACACCATAAACGTTAGTAGGGACAGACGAAATGCATGGAGCATGCCTTGGGAAATTTGTTGTTTCAGTCGCGCGCGATCCTCATCTTCATGCTTATGCCTCGCAGTATCTGCAGGAGCCAAGCAAGGCACTGATCGATGATGTGGTGAAAGTAATGGATGCGCCGCCAGACAAACCATTGATGTAAACCTTCATATAAAGCCCTCGTTGATGCGAGGGCTTTTTGCGTTTCAGGCCTGCCGAAAACATGCCCGTCTTCCCTCCTGCATCTATCCAGATAACCCGCCAGCCACTGGAGCGTTCTTGGCCAACGCATCGGCTGCCCAGCAGCCAACTGGAACTAACGCCGAGCGCAACACTCACTTACAAAGCGCGGCGCTGTGGAAGAGTCATCTCGCTTCATCACGTCAGCACAACGGACTGAATGCATGACATGGACCTAGAGACCATCGATGAACTCGACATCAAGAACGCCAAATGCCTCCCCACGTCCCCTCCACGTCAGGGACTTTGCTGACTGCCGAAATATCGCTCACGGCGCTGCATTCATCATCGTTTCGGGCAGCTCCGCGAAAGATTTTCCCATCGAACAGTTTGCCGACATCCCGATGATTACGGTGAACGGTGCGATATCCATGTTCATGGGAACAGGCATAAAGCCGTTTTTCTACGCATGCACCGATACCAGTTTTTCGCTACAACAACCTGAACTGTTTGCCTATGCGATGCGCACCAGTCAGCGTGTAGCTGTGTGGGCTAACCAGGCTCAGGAACTGATTGTTGAGCCGACAGGTGATCTCTATTTGCTCAAGAAAGCGCCCAAACCAACCTTGACTGAATGGCTACTGCGCAACAACCAGGATCTGGTACGTAATCGCGCTGTTTGGGGTAGTCGAAACCGCAGTATCGGGTTCAGCAAAAACCTGGCCCATGGTTTTTTTGATGCCCGCACAGTCTTGTATCTCGCACTCCAACTTGCCTATCACGCAGGCTTTTCAAAGGTGATTTTGGTGGGAGCGGACATGAACCAGTCCGCCGGGCGCTTTTACGAGACTGATGGAAGCTCTATCTCGCCGTGCGGCCTGGATCAGCATTTTCATTCCAGAATTCTTCCATCTCTGAAACTCATGTCCGACAAAGTCGTCGGCAAAGAGTTTGCCGTTTACAACTTGTCGCCCTCTTCGCGAATTCCTTCCAGCGTCATTCCGGGCAAAACACTCGACGAAGTCAAAGCGATAATTCAGACCTGACTGACCTCGAACACAAACGAAATTCTGCCCTCACTTGCGCTCCAGACATAGCGCAAGTGCTTGCCCTGCTTCGGAATCGATACCGCCGGCGGACGAAACGCCGCAACGCATTCATGCCCAGGCAACCGCACGCTGCTATAGAGCAAGCCCCACGACTCGGCGTCGCGCAGTTGCCGCGCGAACAGCTGTGATGGGCCATAGGCTTCAGGATCAGGCTGATGCAAATGATCAAAGCCATGGCGAACGTCATGCAGCGGTTTGACCACCTGATTGACGTAAGTGCGCATGGTCAGTTCGAGATCGGCTTCCTGTGTTGCCGCCAGGAAGCGTTGCTGGTGAAAACAGGTTTCAGCGATGGCCGCACTCTGGCTGCTGGCGGCGTAATAGACGCCGAAGGTGCCGTCACTGAAACGGCTGCGTTTGCCGACGTGAGTGAACGCGGCCATCACCGGGCTGGAACCGGGGCCGGACAGGCGATCTTCGGGACGTACGCGGGCAAGGACGCCGGCCTGTTCGACCAGCCGATCATTGGTCAGCGCTTCGATGGCGTATGCAACTTCAAGGTCTTCGGGGTCGAGGACGTCTTCGAACAGCGCGATCGGCGGGAAGCTGCTGTTGACGATGCGATACGCGCGTGGCCATGGCACATCGACCAGCTGCGGAGTTTTCAACCGCGGACTCCGTCGAGGTAGCGGCGCACATCCGCGATATCGACCACCCGGCCCGCCAGCATGTAATCAAGCGCGGTTTTGCCATTGAACGGTGCCGCGGTGTTCGGGCTGCTGACCCACTGGTAGGTGCGCTCGCGGCTATTGCTGAAGATGATGCTCAACGCCTTGTGGATGCCCATCAGATAAGAGATGCGCTCAAGGGTGTCGTGGGGCAGGCGTATGTTTGGCAGGTGTTTGTATTTATAGAATGTGGTGTTGCCGACTCCACCGAGCAGGGTGCGTTGTTGCTCAGCGCTACAGCCCCAATGCTCCATGAGGCTGAAGAAGAACTTCAACGCAACGCGGCCGGCTTCGGGGGCGTCGAGTTGTTCGTGTGGGGTGAGAACTGGGGATGAGGTAGGCATAGACGCCTCCTGATTTTTTGTCTTAGCTGAAGACTAGTACATAACTGTAATTTTTTAGTGTTTTGATACACAAACGAACGAATCGTAACAATCAAACGCAAAGAAGCCCGAGTTAAGCCGGCTTATGTATTTCTGCGCTATTGAAACAGTTCTGAATGACTCCCTAAATCCACGAACGTGATCAGGTCTGGACGTGTGTTCTAGTAAACCATCAGAAAATCGCCACCAATATGACACTCGCGGAATCCAGACCAACTCCAGTCAGCGCATGATCCAGATATTCTGCCGGTAACTGCTGCCCCAGGAACAACATTGCCATCACCTTCCGAACGTCGTTCATATCTCGCTTTCCGGCACGGTTATAACGATCCCAAGACTTCTTGAATTCAGAAGTCTGTGCACACTGTTTAGGTCGATCAGCGCGTTTTTGTGTTTTCTCCTGTTTCGCCATCAGCATTCCTCAGCATGTCGTCTATCGAGTCGAAACGCTGACGGATTTCTCGTGCTTCCATCATTGCGCGGGCCGTCTTTTCCGATGGAACTCGCACCTCGAAGGGAAGCCCCTGAGTAGCAACAACCTGTCGCAGAAAAAGTCGCATGGCGTCACTAATGCTCAGCCCGCAAGCGTTCAAGACTTCAGTGGCACGCGCTTTCAAATCCTCATCAATGCGGCAGCGCACATCGGTAGTTTTCAGTAGTGCAGCCATTTCAATTACCTCATCGTGGTTTTGTAGCTACATCAGCGCTACCTCTGCATTGTGTTCGGAGTGATTTTCGTCGGTCAACGCGAAGTTGATAGGTGGTTATCTACCACCATGGCTCGCATGCCAGACATCCATTTCAACTCCTTTGACTGTTGGGCGCTATCAGCTAAATCGTTACTTTACCCGAGACCTATCTGCGTATGACGCGGGCAAAAAGCTAGGGAGATGTAAGCTGTTTCTCTTCGAAAAGAATCTCCCCGCGCACCAAAACCACGCAATTTTTTGACCTTCATCACCCCCACTTCACCAAAAACCCCGATCCTCTGTCAGCCTCCAGCCATCGGCGGGGAAATCAATTCGCTACTAAATCCGCGACAACTATGCTCAGGTGCAGGAATATAGCCGGCATATGGCGCCGTTTCGGTCGTTTCGTAAACAACAATACCCAGCCCACTTCAGAGGGCATTACCCATGGATAGCAGAACCTTACGCAACCTCATGCGCATCGTGCAGACCGGCTCGTTGTCGGCCGCAGCCGAGCATTCGTGCCTGACCGTGCAGGCGTTGGCCGCACAGTTGAACAAGGTCGAAGAGCAGTTCGGTTTCCGCTTGTTTCGCCGTTCCAACAAGGGCCTGACGCTGACGCCACAAGGCACGGAGCTCACGCCCTACATCGACAAAGTGCTGATCGCCACTCGACAGATGGAAGAAAAGGTCGAGGCGCTGAAGGTACCCGGGCAGCGGACGTTGAAGGTGGCGTTGAACAACACCCTGTCACCTGACTTCAACCGGCGGATGATCGGACGGCTGATCGAGGTGTTTCCCGACTACCAGATGGAATTCAGCTACGCCGAGTCGATGGAAAACCTCAGCAAGCTGAGGAACGAAGATTTCGACCTTGCCGTGCTGATCGGCCCGCAGCGGCCGGGGCTGCCGAGCATCGTCCTGCCGGAGGTGCAGGTGCAGGTGGTCGGTGCGCATTGCGGTCAGGAGAACGATCCGCTGACGTTGCTGGGCAACAAGTTTCAGGTGCGTCCTGCGGAAGATTGTCCGTATTCCCACAGCTTCCTGCGTTTTCTCGACGCCGGGCTGGGCAATCACGAGAACGGCCAACGCATGGTTTATTCGTGCAGCGAAACCCTGACGCTGTCGTTGATCACGCAGATGGACGCGGTGGGTATGGTCTCGCGTGAAGCGGCTCAGAAGAACGGCCTGACGATTTTTCCCGGTTTCGAGGATTTCCTCGAAGTGCGCCTGGCGGTGAACAATCCGGAGTTGTCCCACCAGGCGCTGAACGATGTCGTTGATCTGCCGCTACATGAACGAGCCGAGCGCAATGTACGCAGCCGTCCCCACCGCCACACTGAGAAAGAGGTTTTTGCTGAAATACGCACATAGCAACGTCGGAATCGCGGCATAGAATTCCGGGCGATCGAGCTGAATCTGCCGGTCCTTGATCAACAGGGGCGTGAGGCTGATCGCAGCGACGATCGCCACCGGCAGATATTCCAGTGCGCGCGCCACGAACGGCGGCCAGTGTTCGGTGTTGATCTGCAGCGGCAAGGCGCGCGGCAGGAAGGTCACCGCCATCATCAGCACCACCACCAGAATCAGGAACGTTTGGTCAGGCATACACCCACTCCGCAGCCCACAAACGTGGCGATAAATACGTTGAAGGGCGAACTGCCGATCAGGCTCAGCGCACCCATGCAGACCACGGCGGCAGCGGCGGCAATCAGTTTGTTGCGCGTGTTGCACAGCGAGACCAGCACGTAAAGCATCATCGCCGTCAGCGCATAATCGAGCTGATATTTGATCAAGTGCGCCGCGTACTGCGCGCAGACCGCGCCAAGCAAACCGCCGAGCACCCAAGAGGTGTGGCAGAACAGGTTGAAGCCGATCAGGTAACGCACGTTGACCGGGGCGCCCGTGCCGAGCTTGACGCTATGAAAGGCGAAGGACTCATCGGTCAGGCCACCGGCGTAAGCCCAACGCTCCATGCGGCTCAAGCCCAGGGCGCGCAGGGCCTTGGCCATGTACACCGACATCAGCATGTGCCGCGCATTGATCAGGAAAGTAGTCAGCACAATGGTAGTCAGCGACGCGCCGCTGGAGATCAGCGCCAGCGCAGCGAACTGCGAGGCGCCGGCATAGACGAACAAGCACATCGCCACCGGCAGCCACATCGGCAGGCCGGCGTTGACCGCCATCAGCCCGAAGACAAACGACACGGTGAAATACCCGGCGACCACCGGGCTGGCTTCGGCAAACGTGCGCGACGGCTGATGAGTCGCCATCAGCGGCGCGCTGCCGGACCTTTCATTCATAGATCCCTCTCAAATGTTCGTTCGCCGTGAGGCTCGCAAAAACCCTGGGCGGTCCAGAATCGCTTGCCCGCGAGGTTAGCATCGTCGACGAACAGAAACATCCGCAACACCCCGACCCGTTTCATGTCGGACGACGCTGCTTCGACCAAACGCTGGCCAACGCCCTGACTGCGGTAACGCGGGCTTACGGCCAGATGGTTGATCGTGCCGCGACTGCCGAGCATGCCGCCGAGCACCGCGCCGACGATCTCGCCATCCACATCGAAAGCCAGATACGCCGTGGTGGTTTTCTGGATCAACACGCCGCGCAGGCACTTGGCGTCCTGCCATTCGCAGAACGACACTTCGTCGAACTGGCGGAAGAAGCGCTCCATGCGTTGCGCATCCTTGGCGGTGGCGCGGCGCAGTACCACCGGCGTCGAGCATTCGACGCCGTCGATTGGGGTGATCTGATTAGCGAACAATGTCGAAAGCGGTCCCGGGCCGCGAGAAGGAAATCGCCAGAATCTGCCGGTACGCCATGGCATGGGTGTGGGTATTGCGCGCCGGGGTCACGTAGTGGCGCATGTCGCGATCGAGGAAGTAGGTGGTGTCGAGAATTTCCTCGTAGGTGGTCGCCGCCAGTTGTTGCTTGTGGGTGTCGTACAAACGGCTCTCCGCACCCTCGACGTTATTGCGCCCCCAGAAGTGCACGCCGCTGAACGGATAGCCGTCGCAGTGAATACCTTCAGGGGTGATTTCCAGCTGTTTGCCGGGTTTGATCTCGATGCGGATCTGATGGATCTGGCACTGCCAGATTTCATCGTGCAACTCTTCCGGCAGCACACTTTTGTACACTTCGAAATCAGTGTCGATCAGGCTGCGCATCACCGGTGAAGAGATCACTTCCTCGGAAAAGTCTTGAAAGTGCCGCACCACGCCACCGACGTAAGCGTTGTTCTCTTTCGATTGCACATAGGGGCGATGCTCCAGTTGCTTGAGCTCGCGGGTTTTCGGGTTGTATTCAAAGTCGCTGTAACGACGGTAACGCATGCCGGCTTCGGCCTGACCGTAGTAGCTGTCAGGCTCCATGTTTTCCCAACTTTTGGTTAGTCTGACGAAGTCGGCAAAATGACCGTAGAGATTGAAGTCACCACCCTGGACGTTGACAAACTTGTCGCGCCGTAGCGATTCGCCCACTTCTCTGTTCAAAACGATCATTACCAAATTCTCCGCTGCGTTGAACGCCCTAATCTATGGGGTGGAGAATTTGCGTCCATGAGAAAGAATTTCAGGCATTTGAAGCTCTGCTTGAAACGGAATCTGCAGCCCTTGAAAAACGACTTTTACATGACAAGAACTCCGGTTATTTCCGGTTTTCACTGAAAAACCGTCGAAAAAAAACCCCGACCGAATCGGGGTTTTCTCATTTCTCTTACAGCGGATCGATCATCAGAAGATGTTGATCGGGTAGTCCACGAATACGCGCAACTCGTTACCGCTGACGTTGTACTCGCTGGATTTCTGCGACACGCGCAGGATCGAACTGCGCAACTTCACGCTCAGGTCTTTGGCCGGGCCACTTTGCACGACGTACTTGAACTGGTTGAAGATTTCGCGCTCGGTGCCGCCTTCGCTGGTGGACGTGGTGATGTTGTCGCCGCGCACGTAAGCGAAGTTGTAGCTCAGACCTGGAACGCCGAACGAACCAAAGTCCAGGCCATAGCCCAGCTGCCAGCTGCGTTCGTCTTCGGCGTTGAAGTCAGACCAGTAGGAGTTGGCCAGGTAGATAGAGTTACCACCGTCGCCGACACGACCCTGGTCTTTCTGATAGCCGCCGTAGGCATAACCCAGGTTGCTGTCGCCAGTGGAACGCTGGTGCGCCACGGTGAACGAGTGCGGGCCGGTGGCGAAGGTGGCTGCCAGGCTCCAGATCTTGTTGTCGCGACCGGTGACGATGCTTTCGCCCGGCACGGTGTTTTCGCGCACGTACGAGCTGTCCAGCTTGGTGCGATAGCCGTTGAAATCCAGGGTCAGGGACTGATCCTTGTTGAACGGAATCACGTAGTTGGCGTTCACGTACTGTTTCTTCAAGACGTCTTCAACGTCGGAGGCGTACAGCGCGCCTTTGAAATGTTCGGTGAACTGATAGCTGCCGCCCAACACGTTGATCGACTTCAGACCGCCGCTGTCACGGCCCTCATCGCTCTTGCGCGACTCGCCGGTGAAACGACCGGCGTTCAATTCCAGGCCTTGGATTTCACGGGAAGTGATCAAGGTACCGGTATAGCTTTCCGGCAGCAGACGCACGTTGTCGTAGCTCAGCACCGGCAGGGCCGGCATCTGGTCGCCATAGGTCAGTACGGTATTGGACACTCGGAACTTGACCGCAGCACCGCCCTTGGCGATGTCGTGGTTCGCGCGACCATCATTTTCCTGCTTGAAGAAGTCGATGCCGCCGGCGCCGCTACGGCCCTTTCCGCCGTCCAGGCGCAATGCGTACAGACCGAAAGCGTCCACACCGACACCGACGGTGCCTTGGGTGAAGCCCGACGAGAACGTACCGATGGCCGCTTGGCCCCATTCGGCCTTGTCCTTGTTACCGTCTTTGTAGTCACGATTGATGTAGGCGTTGCGCAACAGCACTTTCAGGCTGCTGTCTTCAACGAAACCCTTGGATTCGGCCTGGTCGTTAGCCATGGCCTGTGTAGCACTCAATATCCCCAGTGCGATCAGACTGATTCGCTTGTTCAACATTTTGTTTTCCTTATTACGGGTTGAAACGCGCTGTGTCGAACGGCTGAAACGGCGCTTTTGCACTCTTGTATTCACCCCGAAACAAAAAAGCCCGCCGACGTTAACGTCATGGCGGGCCTGCTCCTTATTTTGAGTCATGGCGGTTAGCCACAGGCGTTGGGCCGAATCGTAGCCGCGCCCTGAACAGTGTGTCAATTTCAAGAATCGTCTTTAAATAGGCGAAAAACGTCTAAGAAACGTAATTTTCTTGCTGGGCTATTGCAGAAAAATGAGGTTAAGCAGGGAGTTCTGAATTGTAGGAGCGAGCCTGCTCGCGAAATCGGTGGATCATTCGATGAAGTCATTGGCAGGGCTGACGTCTTCGCGAGCAGGCTCGCTCCCACCTTTGTATACCTGTGGATAAAAATCAGGCAAAACAAGCGCCACCATCCCGGCAGCGCTTTTACCAATCCCTATTGTTCTTATCCTTCCATCACATCCCACAAGGCTTCCAGCTCGGCCTCGCTGAACAGGCCAGCGGGGTAACGCTCGATCATCATCCGGCGCGGATCAGGTTGTCTGATCTGACGCGTTCCATTGGACTTCAACCAGTGCGCGACAAGCTGGAGCGATTCGCCGTTGACGGCCATGGGATGCACAGTCCGCTCGCTGATTACGTTCACTTCGGCGTTCATTTCAGCGCTCTCTCCCCGTTCGTGAGCGGCTACGTTATCCAAGGTTTGTGACAGAACTGTTGAAGTTCCCCGCCCTCCCTAGTGCATAAGGAGCAATACAAGAGCTATGCCAAGGCGACTCGAATGTCGACCGGCGGATACAAACAAGCCCGCGATCCTGACGGGCCGCGGGCTTGCTTTCATGCGTAGCGAGCTAATCATTGCCTCGCTGTTTTGCTAAACAACTCAAGCTGTTACGACTCAACTCACTCTTTGTGCGGCGCTGGCTGCTGTTGGGTAAGGCAGTGAATATTGCCGCCACCCAGTAACAGTTCGCGGCCCGGCACCATCACTACTTCATGATGCGGAAACAACTTCTGCAGGATTTCCCTGGCCGGGGCATCCATCGGGTCGTCGAAGCTCGGCGCGATGATGCCGCCATTGACGATCAGGAAGTTCACGTAGGAACCGGCCAGGCGCACGGACGGATTGCGCTCTTGCGAACCGTCCACCGCATCGACGCCGGCACACTCTTCTTCGGTCGCGTACAGCGGCCCCGGAATCGGCATTTTATGCACCGTGAACGGGCGGCCCTTGGCATCGGTGCTGCTTTGCAGCACTTGCATCGCGGCCTGACAGCGTGGGTAGTTCGGATCCTGCGGATCGTCGGTCCATGCCAGCAGCACTTCGCCCGGGCGCACGTAGCAGCAGAAGTTATCCACATGGCCGTCGGTTTCATCGTTGAACAAGCCATCCGGCAGCCAGATGATCTTGTTCACGGACAGGTTGTCACGCAGTACCGTCTCGATTTCTTCGCGGCTCAGGTGCGGGTTGCGATTGCGGTTGAGCAGGCATTCTTCGGTGGTGATCAGCGTGCCTTCGCCATCGACATGAATCGAACCGCCTTCGAGCACGAAACCTTCGGTGCGGTAGCGCGGGCTGCGTTCGATCTCGAGGATCTTGCCGCCGACCTGCGAATCACGGTTCCACGGCGCATACAGACCGCCATCGAAACCGCCCCAAGCGTTGAAATCCCAGTTCACGCCGCGCACTTCGCCACGGTTGTTGATGACGAAGGTCGGGCCGCTGTCGCGAACCCAGGCGTCGTCACTGGACATTTCCACCACGCGGATATTCGGCACATCGAGGCGCGCGCGGGCGTTTTCGTATTGGCCGGCGGAGACCGCAACGGTCACCGGTTCGAAACGGGCGATGGCCTTGGCCACCGCGGCGTGCGCAGCCTGCGCCGGTTTGCCGCCCAGACGCCAGTTGTCCGGGCGCTCCGGCCAGATCATCCAGGTCTGGGTTTGCGGCGCCCACTCGGCCGGCATGTAGAAGCCATCGGCGTGTGGGGTACTTTTCAATGTGGTCATCAGGACTCCAGGGAACCGTCGAGGGTTTTCAACGCGCCGTACAGATTCGGCCGGCGGTCGCGGAATGAACCCCACGCGCTGCGAATGTGTTCCAGCTCGTCGAGGTTGAACGTGTGCACAAGAATACCTTCTTCGGTTTTATTCAGCTCCTGCACTTTTTCGCCGAATTGGTTGGCGATGAAAGAAGAGCCGTAGAAGGTGATGTCGTAGCCGTCCTGCTCTTCATTGCCAATCCGGTTACTGGCAATCAGCGGCATCAGGTTGGCGCCGGCATGGCCCTGCTGCACCCGCTGCCAGTGATCGCGTGAAGAAATGGTCTTGTCGTGCGGCTCGCTGCCGATCGCGGTCGGATAAAAGAGAATTTCCGCGCCTTGCAAGGCCATGCTGCGCGCCGCTTCCGGGAACCACTGGTCCCAGCAGATGCCGACGCCGATTTTCGCGTAACGGGTGTTCCATACCTTGAAGCCGGTGTCGCCCGGGTTGAAGTAATACTTTTCGTGATAGCCCGGGCCGTCGGGGATGTGGCTCTTGCGATAAATCCCGAGGTTGCTGCCGTCGGCGTCGATGATCGCGATGCTGTTGAAGCGTGCACGCCCGGCCAGTTCGTAGAAGCTGATCGGCAGCACCACTTGCAGCTCTTTGGCGATTTTCCGGAAATGCTTGATGGCGACGTTTTCTTCAACCGTCGTTGCCAGTTGCAGGTAATCCGGATTCGGCTTCTGGCAGAAATACGGCGCCTCGAACAGTTCCTGGATGAGGATGATCTGCGCGCCTTTGCCGGCGGCTTCTCGGACCAGTCTTTCAGCGGTTTCGAGGTTGGCTTCCAGGTCCCACGAACAGGCCATCTGCGTGGCGGCGACGGTAACGATACGGCTCATGAATCATCTCCGGGCTAGTGCTTTGACGGTCGAAAAATTCGACCGAAAAGAAAACGCGCGCACCGGACAAGAGATCGCCATGCCGGAGCAATGGCAACTTTATAACCGATAAATATCGGTTTTAGAAGCTGTAAATAAAGAATCTCTCTGTCTTAACGCCAATTAACTCGATACAAATCGAACTTAAGACCAAAAACAAATGTGGGAGCGAGCCTGCTCGCGAATGCGCTGTGTCAGTCACCGCATGTGGCGACTGATACACAGCTTTCGCGAGCAGGCTCGCTCCCACAGGGGATGTGCCTTGCTTACAGGCCTTCGCTCAACACCCGTTCCAGCATTTCGACAAAGAAATCCACGCTCTGGCGCGACGTCACCATCGGTGGCTTGATTTTGAGGATGTTCAAGTCATCGCCCGTCGGCTGCATGAAAATCCCCAACTCGCGCAGGCGATCACACAGCAATGCAGTCTCGGCAGTTGCCGGTTCTAGCGTCTGGCGATTGCGGATCAGTTCCAGCCCGAGATAAAACCCGGAGCCGTGCACCGCGCCGACCAACGGATGTTTATCGATCAACGCTTCCAGGCGCGCCTTGAAGTGGCCGCCGACGACCTGGGCGTTCTCCCAGAGCTTTTCCTCTTCCATCACATCGAGCACCGCCATGCCGATCTGGCAACTGACCGGACTGCCGCCTGCCGACGAGAAGAAATAGCCCTCAGCCTCCAGCGCCTCGGCGATTTCCCGGCGAGTGATCACCGCGCCAAGTGGCTGACCGTTACCCATGCCTTTGGCCATGGTGATGATGTCCGGCACCACGCCCTGCTGTTCGAAGCCCCAGAAAAAATGGCCCATGCGCCCGTAACCGACCTGCACTTCGTCAGCGATGCACACCCCGCCCTGCGCGCGGACCTTTTCATACACCTGCGGCAAATAGCCCGGCGGTAAAGAAATACCCCCGGCATTGCCGTAGACCGGCTCGCAGATGAAACCGGCCAGTTGCCGCTTCTGCTCGGCCAGTTTTTGCAGATGATGCTCGACGCTGCGCACGTAATCCGGCGCCGAATCGGCGCCACGGAATTCGCCGCGATAAGTGTTCGGCGCCGGCACTGGGTGCACCCAGTCCGGGCGACTTTCCAGGGCCTTCGGGTTGTCGGCAATCGACGTCGATACCGCATCGGCACCGATCGTCCAGCCGTGATACGCCTCAAGCACGCTGATCATTTCGCGCCCGCCGCTGTAGGCCCAGGCCAGACGAATCGCCAGGTCATTGGCCTCGCTGCCGCTGTTGACCAGGAACACGCGATCCATGCCCTGCGGTGCAAGCTTCAGCAGGCGCTCGGAAAACTCGGCGACCGCCGCGTAGTTGAAGCGCGAATTGGTATTGAGCAACGACCACTGCCGCGCCGCGACCGCCGCCATCCGAGGGTGACCGTGGCCGAGCACGGCGACGTTGTTGAGCATGTCCAGATAGGATCGGCCGTGCATATCAATCAGGTGATTGCGCCAGCCGCGTTCAATGCGCGGCGGGTCAACGTAATAGTGTTTTTGCGTGCGGGCAAAACTGGCATCGCGGCGTTCGAGCAGGGTTTTCGCGTCCAGCTCAGGCTCGGCGTCGCAGGCCAGCCCTAGCAGAGTCGCCGGCGACGGGCACAACGCTTGCCACGCCGATGCACGGGACGGCGTGCAGAACAGCGGCGCGTCGAGCTCTGCTCCCCGGCACATCTGCACTAGCAGCGGCCCCGTGACCGCACCGAGCTTCTGGCCTCTATCCACTGCCACCCCATGTTCAAGAACAGGCGTCACGCCCCACAGGCGAACACTGAACTGCGGGCCATCGAGTTGCAGCGCACCGTTTGCCGCTTGCTTCAGAACGCCGGCGAACGGTGCTTGCACTTCGGCTCCAGCCGGCACACGCAATTCGACATGCAACGGGAACGTGTCCGGCTCAGTCGCGCTGTCTGGCCGAGTACGTGACAAGCGATACTGGCCATAACGCGTCGCCGCCAGCCCGTGCACCGCTGCGGCCTCTGTCAGCAAGCGCTGATCGATGCCCTGCTGCTCCCAGTTGCCCGCCTCGAAGTGCGGGCTCAACACGCCCAGATCGATCAGTGCGAATTCGCGCCCGACCAGCCCTGGCAACAATGGTGCAAATTCTGTGTTTTCGGCCTCTGGCACGGTCTGTCCCACGGCTGTGAGAATCGCCGCTTCCATCAGCGCCAGTGGCACCGAGGTCGCGACGCGAAAGATTTCCCACTCGTGACTGAGATTGTCGCGGCTATACGTATTGGTGGGGTCGATGCTCACCTGTTGCTCGCCACTGAGCACCAGCACCGCCGCCCGCGCCACGATCAATGGCCACAGCGCTTGCAGCTCAGCGTACTGCAACGGATTGACCGCGTGATAAGCCTTGACCGCCGGCAGGATGACAAACGGATCGCCATCGGCGTGATGCAGCAAAGCCGCACAGGTCACCGACAGATCGGTGATGCGCCAGGTGCGCACCAGATCACCGAAATCGATCACGCCCTGCAACTGCCAATGCCGCTGTGCATCGCGCGCCCATACGGCGTTGTCATCGGTGATGTCCATGTGAATCGCCTGCACCGGCAGTTTGTCCAGCAACGGCTGCAAACGGCGCTCGGCCTGCTCGGCGGCAGCGCTGATCGCCGCACCCTGCTGCGCGTCGGTGATCACCGGCAACAGATGATTGATCAACGCGCTGGCGTGACGCGCGTCCCACTGCAAGGTGCGTTCAAGGCCCGGGTGATCGAAGCCTGCCAGGGCCAGATCCATCTCGCCACAGAGTCGGCCAAACCCGGCGACCACGTCCTGGCCAAGATGATCGAAATCGGTCAACGGCTGGCCGTCGATGTACTCCAGCAAGCGCACATGCACCGTTTCGCCATTGGCTTGCAACGACAACAGATCGGCACCGTTATTGGCTGCGATGACGCGCGGCACCTTGATCGCCGAATGCTCGGCCAAGTATTTGAGCCCGGCGTGCTGGGCTTGCAGCTCCACAAGGGCGTAGTCGCCACGGCAGACTTTCAAGACGAAGCGCCCGCGCGCACTGTCGACGCGATAATTCAGATCCTGCTGGCTGCCCAGCGCCTGCAACGTGCCGCTGAACCCGTAATATTCGGCCAGCCATTGCAGCGCCTGCGCCTCTGAAACCTGCGGACCGGGCAAACTGGCGCGATGAATCAACGTGGCGAGCGGCATGAAACGACCCCTGAAATTTTATTAGGCGCTTATATCGCCATTGCATTGGCGGTTACGCAACCCCTCAAGACGTTGGCCGGTCGAACGGAAAAGGGCAATGCCGTCGCCGAAAGCCGTCCAGGCAAACTTTCCTACAAGACATTCAGATTGTGTTTCAGCGCAGCTCTGTGCAATCTGCGCCCCGAATTCACAGCACGGATGCAAGCCCAAGTCATGTCCCATCGTCGCCTCGCCCTTACCGACAAAAAGGTTCGCAACATCCCTCGCCGCTTACGTGCTTTGGCCGCTTGGGCCGCTGATTTCGAAGGTTACTTTCCAGCCAACCTGACTCTCGAGGATAAATACTGGAACTGGAAAATTCCGATTCACATGGCGATGGTCGAAGGAAAACAGGCAACGACCGATCTGAAAAGACAATGTGCCCAGCACTTGATCGACGCGGCTCAGCATCTACGCCTGGCTCGCCCGGAGCATGCGCTTGACTGCAGGGTGGTCGCAGCCATTTGTGTTCCCGGCATGTTTTCCAGCGAAATCTGTATCTATACGGATCTGGAATACCACCGCGGTCATATCCCTGCATCCGACAGCGAATACGTCGAAACCGGCAAAAGCCTGGCTCAAGAATGGGGTCTTGTGTTGCCACAGGGCATGCGCGAACGAGGTTTGCGCTACGAGGTTGAAGGCTGGGATGGGCAGACTTATGAAGAGGAACGCTGGTATTTTGGCGAGGTCGATTGACGCTCCGGCGTAGTCCGCACTCGCGCCCCGCAGCGCTTTGCGCAAGAATGTCGGCCATTCACACCTGTCTATGGAAATCCTCATGAATGTCATCACCACCGATCTGCCCGGTGTTCTGATCATCGAACCCAAGGTGTTCGGCGACGAGCGCGGTTTTTTCTACGAGAGTTTCAATGCCAAGGCGTTTCAGGACGCTACCGGTCTGGAAACGCAGTTTGTGCAGGACAACCATTCGCGCTCGCAAAAAGGCGTGCTGCGTGGCCTGCATTACCAGTTGCAGAACACCCAGGGCAAACTGGTTCGCGTGACCGCGGGTGAAGTGCTCGATGTGGCGGTGGACATCCGTCGCAGCTCGCCGCATTTCGGTAAATCGGTGGCGGTGCGCCTGTCGGCGGAAAACCATCGCCAGCTGTGGGTACCGGAAGGTTTCGCTCACGGTTTCGTGGTGCTGAGCGAGTTCGCCGAGTTCCTCTACAAGACCACCAACTATTACGACCCGACCTCCGAACGCAGCATTCGTTGGGACGACCCGGCGCTGGGCATCGACTGGCAACTGGACGAAGCGCCGAAGCTGTCGGCCAAGGACCAGGCGGCCGCGCTGCTCAAGGACGCTGACGTCTTCGCCTGAGGCCGGGCATAATGCGCCTGTCCCTACAGGCGTATCCGGCACATGAAACCACCGCTCCCCCGCAGACCTCGCTGGCGCAGCCTCGCACTGTTGGCCCTGTGCCTGGCGCCGCTACTGTGGCCGCTGGAACATCTTGCCGAGCGCTATTACCGCAGCGAACTCGCCGGGCAGAACCGCCAGACCCTCGATCTGTACGTGGCCAACCTGCTCGGCACCCTGCATCGCTACGAAGTGTTGCCGCAGATTCTCGGCGATCTGCCGGCCCTGCGCGCGGTGCTTGGTGCGCCGGACGACGGCGTGACCCAAGGCAACGCCAATCGCCTGCTGAAAAACATCGCCGCGCAGACCGGCGCCGAAGTCATGTACCTGATGGACACATCCGGCCAGACGCTGGCGGCGTCGAACTGGGACAAACGCGACAGCTTCGTCGGCCGCAACTTCGCGTTCCGCCCATATTTCAGCGAAGCCATGGCCGGGCGCCTCGGACGCTTCTTCGGCCTCGGCACCACTTCCGCCAAACGCGGCTACTTCTTCGCCGCTGCTGTGCGCAACGGCGAGAAAATCATCGGCGTGCTGGTGATCAAGGTCGACCTCGACCATACCGAAAGCCTGTGGGGCAAAACCCCGGAACAACTGTTGGTAACCGACCACAACGGCGTGGTCATTCTCACCTCGCGCCCGGAATGGCGCTTCCGCTCCACCCGCGAGTTGAGCGAAACCGAGCGCGCCGCGATCACTGCGATCCAGCCCTACCCGACCCGCGAACCCCGACCGCTGAATCTAAGCCCGGACGCCTGGCTGACGCAGACCCACGACATCGCCGAAACCGGCTGGAGCGTCAGCATCCTCGCCCCGCGCACGCTGATCGATCGTCCGGTGCGCACGGTGGTCGCGATCGGCGGCGCAACGCTGTTGGTGGTCATGCTGCTGGTGGGTTTGATGATGCAACGTCGCCGGCACTATCTGGAGCGCATCGCCTTTGAGGCCAAGGCGCGCCGCGAACTGGAAGGCCGGGTTGCCGAGCGCACCAGCGATCTGGAAGGCCTCAACCGCCGTTTGAAACAGGAAGTGCTTGAGCGCGAGCACGCGCAGCAGGAGCTGGTGCGCGCCCAGGACGATCTGGTCCAGGCCGGCAAACTGTCGGCGCTGGGGACCATGTCGGCAAGCATCAGTCACGAACTCAATCAGCCGCTGGCGGCAATTCGCAGCTATGCGGAAAACGCCGAAGTGCTGCTCGATCATCAGCGCACCGAGGACGCCCGGGGCAACCTCAAGCTGATCAGCGAACTGACCGGGCGCATGGCCTCGATTATCGCCCACCTGCGCGCCTTCGCCCGCCGCGATCGTCACGCACCGGAAAGCGTCGCCCTGCAACCGGCGCTGGACGATGCGCTGGCATTGCTGGCCAAACGTCGGCGCAGCATGGAGGTCGAACTGATTCGCGACTTGCCCGCCGCGACGCTGTGGGTCGAGGCCGGCGAAACCCGATTACGCCAGGTGCTCGGCAATTTGCTGGCCAACGCCCTCGATGCGCTGACCGAAAAAGGCCCGCCGCGCAAATTGTGGCTGAGTGCCGAAGCCACCGCCGACGGCGTCAATCTGTACATTCGCGACAACGGCCCCGGGTTCTGCATGGAAGCCCTTGGCCGCGCCAGCGAGCCCTTTTACACCACCAAGACCCGCACCCAGGGTCTGGGTCTGGGGCTGGCCATTTGTGAAACGCTGATGCGCGCCTTTGGTGGCGAGCTGTCGTTCGCCAACCACAAGCAAGGCGGCGCCCTGATCACCCTGCGCCTGCGCGCCGGTGCGCCCGGAGTCAGCCTGCAACCGTCCGAGGATCGAAGTGCATGACCATCGACAATCGCATCCAGGTAGTGTTGATCGACGACGATCCGCACTTGCGCCAGGCCCTCGGCCAGACGCTGGACCTGGCCGGCCTGAAAATCCTGCCGCTGTCCGAAGCCAAGGGCCTGGCCGCGCAACTTGAGCGTGACTGGCCGGGGGTGGTGGTCAGCGACATCCGCATGCCGGGCATGGACGGCCTCGAACTGTTGAGCGAGTTGCATGCACAGGATCCCGAGCTGCCGGTGCTGCTGATCACTGGCCATGGCGACGTACCGCTGGCAGTGCAGGCGATGCGCGCCGGCGCTTACGATTTTCTGGAAAAACCCTTTGCCAGCGATGCGCTGCTCGACAGCGTCCGTCGCGCCCTCGCGCTACGGCGGCTGGTGCTGGACAACCGCAGCCTGCGTCTGGCCTTGAGCGACCGCAACGAATTGAGCGCGCGACTGGTCGGCCATTCGACGCCGATGCTGCGTCTGCGTGAGCAGATCGGTGCGCTGGCGGCGACCAAGGCTGACGTGCTGATCCTCGGCGAAACCGGCGCTGGCAAAGAGGTGGTTGCCCGCGCGCTGCACGACTTGTCGAGCCGCCGCAACGGTCCGTTCGTGGCGATCAACGCCGGCGCGCTGGCGGAATCGGTGGTGGAAAGCGAGCTGTTCGGTCACGAACCCGGCGCCTTCACCGGGGCGCAAAAACGCCGCATCGGCAAATTCGAATTCGCCAACGGCGGCACGCTGTTTCTCGACGAAATCGAAAGCATGAGCATGGACGTGCAAGTGAAACTGCTGCGCATGCTGCAGGAGCGCGTTGTTGAACGCCTGGGCGGCAATCAGTTGATCCCGCTGGACATCCGCGTCATCGCCGCGACCAAGGAAGATCTGCGCCAAGCGGCGGATCAGGGTCGCTTCCGCGCCGACTTGTATTACCGCCTCAACGTCGCACCGCTGCGCATCCCGCCGCTGCGCGAAAGGGGCGAAGACGCACTGGTGCTGTTCCAGCACTACGCCGATGAAGCCAGCGTCCGCCACGGCTTGCCGCCCCATGAGCTGCAACCGGCACACCGCGCCCTGCTGCTGCGCCACACCTGGCCGGGCAATGTGCGTGAACTGCAAAATGCCGCCGAACGCTTCGCCCTCGGGCTTGAACTGGCACTGGACAACAGCGCTGATGGCAGCGGCGGCACGCCGGTAGAAGTGGTCAGTGGCGGCCTCAGCGAGCAAGTGGAAAACTTCGAAAAATCGTTGATAGCCGCTGAACTGGCGCGCTCGCACAGCTCGGTGCGCAGCCTCGCCGAAGCCTTGGGTATTCCGCGCAAGACCCTGCATGACAAGCTGCGCAAACACGGTCTGAATTTCGGCGACAGCAGCCACGGGGAAGACCACGAATGAGCAGCGCAAGCGAATACCTGCAAACGGTGCTGCATCACGACATTCCGCTGACCGCCGAGATGGGCCTCGAAGTGCTTGAGTGGCGTGAGCAGCAATTGAGCCTGCACCTGCCGCTTGCGCCCAACGTCAATCACAAGAGCACCATGTTTGGCGGCAGCCTCTACTGCGGCGCGGTGCTGGCCGGTTGGGGCTGGTTGCATTTACGTTTGAAGGAAGAAGGGATTGCCGACGGACATATCGTCATTCAGGAAGGACAGATCAGTTATCCGCTGCCGGTGACCGGGGACGCCGTGGCCATCTGCCCGGCGCCGGATGCGGCGGTGTGGAAGCGCTTTGTGGCGATGTATCGGCGATATGGGCGGGCGCGGCTGACGCTGGATACGCGGATACTGAATGCGGGAAGTGAGGACGAGGCGGTTAGATTTACCGGGCAGTACGTTTTGCACCGTTGAAGATCAACAGCCCCTCACCCTAGCCCTCTCCCGAGGGAGAGGGAACCGATACGGGGATGCTACAGATTTAAGTCGACCTGAAACTGCTTCGCCGAATCCACAATCGACTCGATCCTCCAGGTCCATGCATAGCGCCAGACAACTCGGTCGGCTCCCTCTCCTGGGGGAGAGGGAGCCGATACGGGGATGCTACAGATTTACGTCGACCTGAAACTACTTCGCCGAATCCACAATCGACTCGATTCTCCAGGTCGATGCATAGCGCCAGACAACTCGGTCGGCTCCCTCTCCTGGGGGAGAGGGAACCGATACGGGGATGCTACAGATTTACGTCGACCTGAAACTGCTTCGCGGAATCCACAATCGACTCGATTCTCAAGGTCGATGCATGGCGCCAGACAACTCGGTCGGCTCCCTCTCCTGGGGGAGAGGGCTGGGGTGAGGGGAATTGCGGATCAGGCAGTTAGCCTCGGGCCAACTCCAACAACCGTCCGCGCCACGCAGCCTTCGCCGGCAGCGCCAGAAAGAACTCGTTCAACAGTGATTCTCGCGGCGGATAACTGAACGCCTCGCCGCTCAGATCCAGCACCTCGCCCCCCGCGCCTTCCAGCACGCCCTGAGCTGCCGCCGTGTCCCACTGCGAAGTCGGCGCCAGGCGCGGATAGCAGTCGGCAGCACCTTCGGCCAACAGACAGAACTTCAAGGAACTGCCGATATTGGCCAGTTGCAACTCACCAAGACTGGCGCTCAACCCGGCCAGCAAACGCTCTTGCTCGGGACTTGAATGGCGACGGCTGGCCACCACAGTAAACGCCTCGCCCGGTGCAGGCACATCACGCACCTGAATCGCCGTCGGCGTACCACCTTCGTCGCCACGCCAGGCTCCAAATCCGGCACCGCCGACGTAAAAACGACCGTTGGTCGGCATCGTCACCACACCAAATACCACCCGGCCATTTTCGATCAGCGCGATGTTGACGGTGAATTCCTCGCTACCGCTGATGAACTCCTTGGTACCGTCCAGCGGATCCACCAGCCACCAGCGCTGCCAACCGGCGCGCACGCTCTGCGGGATATCGGCGTCCTCTTCGGACAGCACTGGAATGCTCGGATCAAGGGCCGTCAGCCCCGCAACGATAAGGTGATGCGCAGCCAGGTCGGCGGCCGTCACCGGCGAATCATCGGACTTGGCCGTGACTTCAACGCCTGCACGCCAGAATGGCAAAATCGCCTCGCCAGCCTGCAATGCCAGCTCAACCACTGGTGCCATCAGCGGATGGGGAAAACTCATCGACGTCTCACTCATCGCTGAATACCCCGCGCTGGCTCAGCAGATCACGGGTCAAATATAGTGCCGCCAATGCGCGGCCTTCGGTGAATTGCGGATTGAGCGCCAGCGCCGACAGTTCGCGCAGGTTGACCTTGTCGACCCGCATCGGCTCCGGCTCATCGCCTTCCAGCCGTTCTTCGTAGAGGTCGGTGGCCAGTACCACTTGGATCTTCTGGCTCATGTAACCGGGCGACAGCGACAGCTCGGTCAGATGTTCCAGTTGACGCGCGCCATAACCGGCCTCTTCCTTGAGTTCCCGCTCGGCCGCCGCCAGCACGTCCTCGCCCGGCTCGATCAGGCCTTTGGGCAGAGACAGTTCGTATTCGTCGGTGCCACCGCAGTATTCCTCGATCAGCACTGCATGTTCGGCATCAAGCATCGCGACGATCATCACCGCGCCGTAGCCAGCGCCTTTGCCAACCAGACGCTCGTAAGTGCGCTCCACGCCATTGGAAAATCGCAGCTTGAGTTCTTCGACGCGAAACAGGCGACTGGTGGCGACGATCTCGCGGGCGAGTACGGTGGGTTTCTGGCGCATGCAAAGCTCCTTGGCGTGAACGCGCTACTATAACGCGGCTTTCCCGATTGTTTGCGTCGGATATCTTTTCACCGTTCGAGACGTTGCCATGCCTTCTTTACCGTGGTCCGACATCGATACCGTTCTGCTCGACATGGACGGCACGCTGCTGGATCTGCACTTCGACAACCATTTCTGGCTCGAGCACCTGCCCCAGCGCTACGCCGAACTGCACGGCATCAGCCGGGCCATGGCCGAGCTGGAATTGCAGCCATTGTTCGAGCGCCATGCCGGCCAGTTGCAGTGGTACTGCCTGGATTTCTGGAGCGCGGAACTGAAATTGTCGGTGCGTGAACTGAAACAGGAAACCGCCCACTTGATCGCCCTGCGCGCGGATGCCGATACCTTTCTCGACGCAATCAAACGCGCCGGCAAACGGGTGATCATGATCACCAACGCGCACCGCGATTCGCTGTCGTTGAAACTGGAACGGATCGAACTGGCACCATACTTCGAGCGGCTGATCAGCTCGCACGACTATGGTTATCCCAAGGAGAACCCGCAGTTCTGGGATGCCTTGCAGGCCGACATCGGATTTGATCCGGCGCGCAGCCTGTTTATCGATGACACCTTGCCAATCCTGCGCAGCGCACGGGGTTTTGGCGTGGCGCATTTGCTCGCGGTTAAGGAACCGGACAGCCGCAAAGGGCCGAAGGACACGGCAGAATTTGCCGCAGTCGAAGACTACCGCGATCTCATTGCCGGACTCTGATCCCTGCAGGAGCTGCCGAAGGCTGCGATCTTTTGATTTGCGTTTTTTAAAGTCAAAGTCAAAAGATCGCAGCCTGCGGCAGCTCCTACATGGGCAGCGCGTTATTTTGGAATGCGCAGCTTTTGCCCCGGATAAATCTTGTTCACATCCTTGAGCATCGGTTTGTTGGCTTCGAAAATCTTCTCGTACTGGTTGGCATTGCCATAGACACGCAGGGAAATCGCACTGAGCGTGTCACCTGCTTTGACCTCGACAAACTCTGCCGCAACCACCACCGGCCCGGTCACGGTGATCTGATCATCCACACTGCCCACGCCAGCAATGTTGCCCACCGCGAGCACAATCTTTTCCTTCTCTTCCTGACTCGCCACCTCACCGGTGATTGTCACTTTGTCCCCATCCACGGTCGCCTGCACATTGGGATTGCCCAGTCCGACCTTGCTGATATGTTCCTTCAACTGCTCGCTGGCATTGGCGTTTCCGGGAGTCAACAGATCAAGCAGTTTCTCACCGGCTTCTTTGACAAAACTCAAAAGGCTCATTGCATTCACTCCATGTAATAAAGGGTCAGTCGTCCAAGCCTAGACCACCCTGGCCAAACCCGGTTCCAGTCCGACCAATGACGCTGCCGCGCCGCAGACGGTAGAATCGCCACACCCCGCCAACCGCCCGGAGCGAAGATGGACATCAAGCAACTGAAATTCCTCATCGCCCTCGACGAAACCCGCCATTTCGGCCAGGCCGCCGCGCGCTGCCACATCACCCAGCCGACCCTGTCGATGCGCTTGCGCAGCCTCGAAGAAGAACTCGACCTGCCATTGGTCAATCGCGGCCAGCGCTTTGAAGGCTTCACCGCACCGGGCGAACGCGTGCTGGCGTGGGCGCGTACGGTGCTGGCGGCTTACGACGGCTTGCAGGCGGAAGCGGCGGCCTGTCGCGGCAACCTGATCGGTACGCTGCGCCTGGGCGTGGTGCCGCTGTCGAGCTTCGATCCCTTGCCGCTGATGCAACGTCTGCATGCGGCGCACCCGGACCTGCGTTTCGAGCTGTCTTCGCTGAGCTCCGAACAGGTGCTCGAACACCTGGCGAACAACCGCATCGACATTGGCGTTTCGTATCTGGAACGTCTGGACAGCGAGCGCTTCGATTCGCTGGCCTTTAACGAGACGCGCATGGGCCTGCTCTATGACGAGCGCTCGTTCAACTTCGGCGAAGAACCCCTGAGCTGGGAATCGCTGATCGAATTGCCGCTGTGCATGCTCACCAGCGGCATGCACTTTCGCCAGTCCATCGACCACAACTTCCACAGCCGCGGCCTGACCCCGCAGCCGCTGCTGCAAACCGACGCCGTGCATCAACTGCTGCAAGCGGTACACGGCGGCTTTTGCTGCGCAATCATGCCCCTGGACGGCGGCGCGGAAACCCTCGCCGATCACCTGCGCCTGCAACCGATCGAGAACGCCCACACCCTCGCGCCGCTGGGGCTGATCATGCGCCGGGGCGCGCCGCGTTCAGCGCTGGCGGAAGCTTGTTTCGCGCTTTATCAGAAATCGCCAAAAGACGCTTGATCGACGGCATCTATCGGTAGATCGGTAATAGCGATTAGACGCGACAACTTGCCGCGCCTAGTCTTGACCTAGATCAAACCGTCGGTGATGCCATGAACGCCAAGCGCCCAGCCTGCGCGGCGCCAGCAATTGAAACGCCCGCGCCTGCCGCCAGCCAGACCTACAGCTACAGCGATTTACCCCTTGAGGCATCGGCCAGCACCGCGCTGGCCGAGGAAGTCGCGTTGGCGATCGCCTACAACGGCATCAGTCAGGCAGTGATGCTGGTTACACCGACCGATCTTGAAGATTTCATCGTCGGTTTCAGCCTCGGCAGCGGCATCATCGAAGACGCCAGCGATATCTACGATCTGCAACTGACAGGCTCAGGCTCGGCGCAATACGCGCAGGTGACCATCGCTAACCGTGCGTTCTGGAACCTCAAGCAACAGCGTCGGCAGTTGGCCGGCACCAGCGGTTGCGGATTGTGCGGCGTCGAAGCCGTCGAACAGGCGCTGCCCGATCTCAAGGTATTGCCGGGCGCAGCCTTGCCACCGATCGAATGGCTCGACGGTTTGCGCCAGCGCATCGGCGCGTACCAGCCGCTCGGTCAGCACTGCGGCGCGGTGCATGCGGCGGTGTTCATGAATGCCAGCGGTGAATTGCTGCTCGGCCGCGAAGACATCGGCCGCCATAACGCCCTCGACAAGCTGATCGGCGGGTTGATCCGCCAGAAGATTTCCACCGAAGGCGGCCTGGCGATTGTCACCAGCCGTTGCAGCCTCGAATTGATCCAGAAAGTCTTGCGTGCCGGCATCCAGACCCTGGTCAGCCTGTCGGCACCCACCGGCCTCGCCGTGCAATGGGCCCGGCGCCACAACCTCAATCTCATCCACCTGCCGCAGAAAAGTGCGCCGCGGGTGTACAGCCCCGCGATGGAGAATCAAGCGTGAGCCAACATCATCAAGCCGACCAGAAACCTGTCCCGCGCTACAAGCCTTACAAAGGTGCCGCTGGCGGCTGGGGCGCCCTGATCAGTGTGGCCCAGGCGTGGCTGACCAGCGACAACGCCCTGAAAAACCTGCGCATGATGCTCAAGACCAACCAGAACGGCGGCTTCGACTGCCCGGGTTGCGCCTGGGGTGATTCGCCGGAGAGCGGCATGGTCAAGTTCTGCGAGAACGGCGCCAAAGCGGTGAACTGGGAAGCGACCAAGCGTCGCGTCGATGCGAAATTCTTCGCCAAGCACAGCGTCACTTCCCTGCTGGAACAAAGCGATTACTGGCTGGAATATCAGGGTCGCCTGACTGAGCCGATGGTCTACGACGCCGAATCCGATCGCTACAAGCCGATCTCTTGGGAAGATGCCTTCGCCCTGATCGGCAAGCACCTGCGCAATCTGCCAAGCCCGGATCAGGCGGAGTTCTACACCTCGGGGCGCGCCAGCAACGAAGCGGCGTATCTGTATCAGCTGTTCGTGCGAGCTTACGGCACCAACAATTTTCCTGACTGCTCGAACATGTGCCACGAGGCCAGCGGCGTGGCGTTGGCGCAGAGCGTCGGGGTCGGCAAAGGCACGGTGACCTTCGACGACTTCGAACACGCCGACGCGATTTTCGTCTGGGGCCAGAACCCCGGCACCAACCATCCGCGCATGCTCGAACCGTTGCGTGAAGCGGTGAAACGCGGCGCCCAAGTGGTGTGCATCAATCCGCTGAAAGAGCGCGGTCTGGAGCGTTTCCAGCATCCACAGCACCCGATCGAAATGCTCACCAACGGCGACAAGCCGACCAACACCGCGTATTTTCGCCCGGCTCTCGGCGGCGACATGGCGGTGCTGCGCGGCATGGCCAAGTTCCTTCTGCAATGGGAGCGCGATGCACAGAAGGCTGGCGAGCCGGCGGTGTTCGACCATGATTTCCTCAATGCTCACAGCGCTAACGTGCTGGAGTATCTGGCCATCGTCGACGACACCTCGTGGGAGCAGATCGTCGAGCAGTCCGGCCTGACCCTGGTCGAGATCGAGCAAGCCGCGCGCATGTACGCCAAAGGCAAGAACGTGATCATGTGCTGGGCCATGGGCATCACCCAGCACCGTCATTCGGTGCCGACCATTCAGGAAATCGCCAACCTGATGCTGCTGCGCGGCAACATCGGCAAACCGGGCGCCGGTCTGTGCCCGGTGCGCGGCCACAGCAACGTACAGGGCGACCGCACCATGGGCATCAACGAGCGTCCACCGGTGGCGTTCCTCGATTCCCTGGAACGTCGCTTCCAGTTCAAGGTGCCGCGGCATAACGGTCACAACGTGGTCGAGGCAATCCATGCAATGGCCGAAGGTCGCGCCAAGGTGTTCATCGGGCTGGGCGGCAACTTCGCCCAGGCCACGCCGGATAGCTCGCGCACCTTCGAAGCGCTGAGCAACTGTGACCTGACCGTGCAGATCAGCACCAAGCTCAACCGCAGCCACCTCGCTCACGGCAAAGACGCGCTGATCCTGCCGTGCCTGGGCCGCACCGACATCGATATCCAGACTGAAGGCCCGCAAGCGGTGACCGTGGAAGACTCGTTCAGCATGGTCCACGCCTCCAACGGCCAGTTGCAGCCGCTGTCGAACCAGATGCGCTCGGAACCATCGATCATCGCAGGCATCGCTGCCGCCACTCTCGGCAGCCAACCGGTGGACTGGAACTGGCTGGTAGCCGATTACGGGCGCATTCGCGAACTGATCGCCGACACCATCCCGAATTTCAAAGACTTCAACGACAAGATCAAAAACCCGGGCGGCTTCTATCTGGGCAATTCCGCCGGGGCACGCAAGTGGAATACGCCATCAGGCCGGGCCAACTTCCGCGCCAACCAGTTGCCGAAAGATCTGGTTCACGAACGCACCCGCGCCACCGGCCAGGTGCCGGATCTGATCCTGCAATCGATGCGTTCCCACGATCAGTACAACACGACGATCTATGGTCTCGATGACCGTTATCGTGGTGTGAAGGGCCAGCGTGACGTGTTGTTCGCCAACGAGGCCGACATCATTCGTCTGGGCTTCCGTCCGGGACAGAAGGCCGACATCGTGTCGATCTGGGACGACGGTCGCGAGCGCCGGGTGAAAGGTTTTACATTGTTGGCGTTCGATATTCCTGCGGGGCAGGCGGCGGCGTACTATCCGGAAGTCAACCCGCTGGTGCCGCTGGAAAGTACGGGGGATGGCAGCCACACGCCGACGTCGAAGTTCATTGCGATCCGGCTGGAAGCGGCGGGTGAGAGCGGGTTGATCATGGCTAAATCCGCTTAACCGCGGAGCCAGATCCGGCCCCTTCGCGAGCAGGCTCGCTCCCACAATTGGAATACGTTTCAAATGTGGGAGCGAGCCTGCTCGCGAAAGCGATCGACCTAGCAACAGATCTGCCGTGGCGAAGATTTTCGACCGCCCACAAAAAAGGCCGTTTTTGCATAAAAACGGCCTGTCCGAAGTAGCTAAAGACCGGCGAAAATCGGTTAAGTTCCGGTGAAAAAACAGTAACTTGCAATCTTGTATACAAGTCGTGTTATTCGTCGGATTTTGATTGTCACGCCCAATGCAGAGCCTCAGGATCGGCGCCGTCATCCCTTTGAGGCTCATCCTCTATGAAGTTCTCCTCGATTCTCTTGTTGTCCCTTGGCCTGGTCAGTGGCTTCGCTTCTGCCGGAGGCACCGCCGAAGCCGGCGTGGGCGGCGCATTGGGCGGGGTTCTTGGCTCGGTCGTCGGTCAGTCTATAGGCGGCAATACAGGTTCAACCATCGGCGCGGCCCTGGGCGGCGCGGGTGGTAGTGCGGTCGGCGCTGACCGTCACAGCCGTGGCGAAGCGGCCATCGGCGGCGCACTGGGTGCTGCTGGCGGTAACGTGGTTGGCCGCAGTCTCGGCGGCACCACCGGCAGCCTGATCGGCTCCGCCGCAGGTGGCGGTGCTGGTGGTGCGCTGGGTAACTACATGGGCCGCGATGACGACGATGGTCGTCACTACGATCGCCGTTACGATGACCGTCGCTACTACCGTGACCGTGGTCATCCGGGTCGCGGTCACGCCTACGGCCACCGCAAGCACCACAAGTACTATCGCCACCGTTAAGGCGAAGGCTTGAACGAAAATCGCAGCCCTTGTGGCTGCGATTTTTTTTGCGCGTCTAGATCACCAGCCGCTCCAGCGTCCCACGCAAACCTGCCGGAATCGGCACCGGCTGATTGGTAGCCCGATCGACAAACACATGCACGAACCGTCCCGCCGCACACGCCTCGCTTTCGCCAACCTTGAACACAGCCAGTTCGTATTGCACCGAACTGTTGCCCAGCTTGCCGACCCGCAGCCCGATCTCGATCAAATCCGGAAAAGCGATCGAGGCAAAGTAATCGCAGGCCGAACTGACCACGAATCCCACCACTTCGCGTCATGAATATCCAGGCCACCGACCTGAATCAGGTAGGTGTTCACCGCCGTGTCGAAGAAGCTGTAGTAGGTGACGTTGTTGACATGACCGTAGGCGTCGTTGTCGTGCCAGCGTGTGGTGATGGGCTGGAAGTGGGGATAGTCGGTGCGCTGTGGTGTCGGGTTGGACATTGATCAGGGATTCCCAAGGCTATTTGCTAATTCAAAATATCGGCACAGCTTTCGCGAGCAGGCTCGCTCCCACATTGAAACGCGATAGTCTGTGAGAGCGAGCCTGCTCGCGAAGACGTCAGCACGGCCGACAAGTGTCAGCGATCAGCAAACCCCTTCCCCTGCGCCGCCAGCTCGCCAATCAACCGCGCCGGCTTCCACTGGTCGCCCTGGCGCGTCTCCAGCGCCAGCAAACGCTGATGAATATCCGCCAGCCCTTGCTGATCTGCCCAGGCCATTGGCCCGCCCTTCTCTGCTGGAAAACCATAACCGTTCAAATACACCAGATCGATGTCATGGGCCGAGCCGGCGATGCCTTCCTGCAGGATCTTCGCGCCCTCATTGACCAGCGCCAGCAAACAACGCTCAAGTATTTCTTCAGCACCGATGTCGCGACGCTGGAAACCCAGCTCTTCACTGACCCGCAGCACCAATACATCGACCTCGGGATCATGCTCGGCCTGGCGACTGCCCGGCTCATAGTGGTAGTAGCCGTTACCAGACTTCTGCCCGAACCGGCCCATTTCGCACAGACGGTTATCGATCTGAACCTGCGGCGCATCCTGCCCTTTACCAGCGAGCTCCCGAGCACGCCACTCCAGATCGATGCCGACCACGTCGTACATGCGAAACGGCCCCATGGCGAAGCCGAAGCCTTGCAGCGCGGCGTCAATCTGGTGTGGATAAGCGCCCTCGAGGAGCATCTTGCGCGCTTCAAGTACATACGGATGCAGCATGCGATTGCCGATGAAACCGTGGCAGTTGCCCGACACCACGCTGACCTTGCCCATGCGTTTGCCGAGCGCCAGCGCTGCCTCCAGCGCCGCTGGCGAGGTCTGCGCACCTCGCACGATTTCCAGCAGTTTCATGATGTGCGCCGGGCTGAAGAAGTGCAGACCCAGCACCTGTGCCGGGCGCCGGGTCGCAGCCGCGATGGCGTCGATGTCCAGTGCCGAGGTGTTGCTCGCCAGCAGAGCCTCAGGTTTGAGCAGGCCATCGAGTTCGCGAAAGATCTTCTGCTTCAGCTCGAGGTTCTCGTACACCGCTTCGATCACCAGATCGACGTTGCGGATCGCCGCGTAATCCGCCGCTGCAGATACGCGAGCCATTCGCGCATCCGCCTCGGCCTGATCAATGCGGCCCTGGCGCACGTTGTGGGCATACGTCTCGGCGACCGTTGTCAGCGCTTGCTCGAGCATCTGTGGATTGTTGTCCACCCACTGCACGCTCACGCCGGCACTGGCCAGACACATGACGATGCCGCGGCCCATGGTGCCCGCACCGATTACCGCCGCCTGCTGAATATCGAAGGATGTCTGGCTCATGTTGTTCTCTTGTGGGTGGCCCGAAGACAGAATCCAACCTTAGTCAGGCAGCAGCGCTTTTTGAAGTTTATTAGCGTGATGATCGACATTCAGCGGATGGATAGAGTCCCCGCTTGATGACACTTGACGTAGGAGCTGACGAAGGCTGCGATCTTTTGATCATGAAAAATCAACATCAAAAGATCGCAGCCTTCGGCAGCTCCTACAGGGGTCAGAGGTGCTCTTGCGCCCAATCGCGTACCTGCGCGTAAGGGTACTCTTCCAACGCAGCAAAACCCGGTATCGCCCGCGCCTTGAGTTTGGTGAACAACGGCACGCTGATTCCGCAGAGGAACCGCGTAAGGCGCTCGGCCGTCGGAAGCATGCCTGTGTGCTGCTCATGCCTGTGGATAAGTTCACCGCACAATTGCGCGAAATTTTTATCCACAAGCGGCGGCAACACTGGCGGCTCAGGCAACCGCGCAACCCGGCCATGACATACCGAACAATGGCCGCATCGCTGAGGGGCATTGTGATCTCCGAAATACTCGGCCAAGCGATAACCCAGACAGCGTTCGGTGGCGAACACGTCAAGCATGGCGTGAATTCGCGCCACCTCAGTCCGTTCATGGCGAGTGAAATACTCGTGGAGCTCAGCGCTGAGGGCGTCGCTGTCAAAATCACTTTGCAGCAGATTGTAGACCTCGGTCATCTGCTTGCTCTCAAGCTCGACCCAGCCCTTTTCCTGGAAGTAATCCAGCGCTGTCACCACTCGATTGCGCTCGGCGGAATACTGCGAGTACATCGCCTCGAAATCTACCGTGGCCCAGGTGCGTGCTCGCGTAGACGTCCGGATGAGCGCCGCGACGAAATCGCTGCGCTCGCCTTCGAAGCGCTGGAGCAATGCTTCAGGCTCAAGCAGATATTTGAAGCGATACTCAGCGTAATAGGCGTAACGCGGCGCAATCAGACCTCGCAGCTCCAACTGCACCAGCAAAGTCTTCAACGGCAACGAGCGAATATTGCTCTGATCCGAGAGTGGCCCAAGCAGAAACTCCCATTGTCCTTCCGGAACTGAGGCATTGAGCTCTTCGAGCACATAGCCAATCCCGTCGCGCTCGGGCGTATCACCGTAGACGAAGTTTTCCAGCACATTGAGGCTGTCGCGGTTAGCCAGTACCAGGCAGTCGGAGGGCTGTCCGTCGCGTCCGGCACGGCCGATTTCCTGGCTGTAGTTTTCGATGGATTTGGGCAGATCGAAATGCACCACGTTGCGGATGTCGCTCTTGTCGATGCCCATGCCGAAGGCAATGGTGGCGACAATGCAATTGGACTGCCCGGCCATGAAGCGGCGTTGAATGTCTTCACGCTGATCGTGGGGTAAACCTGCGTGGTAAGCCTCGGCCTGGATACCGTTGCGCTCGAGATGCTCGGCAATGTGTTCGGCGGTCTTCTGCAACGTGACATAGACAATGCTCGGTTGCCCTGGGCGTTCGCTCATCCATTCGACCAGACGCCGACGTTTGTCCTGACCGCGTACAGGCTCGACCAGCAGGTTGAGGTTGGGCCGATAGAAACCGGTGGTCACTACATCGTCCGGAGCAATGGCGAATTTGGCCTGCATGTCGGCGATGACTTTTGGTGTCGCCGTGGCGGTCAGCAGCAAGGCCTGCGGGATGTTGAACTGGCGCTGGTAGTCCGGCAATTTCAGGTAGTCGGGCCGAAAGTTGTGGCCCCATTCCGAGATACAGTGAGCTTCGTCGACTACCAGCAACGAGATCGGCACCTGCTGCAAGAAGTTGCGGAACCGCTCGTTTTTCAGACGCTCGACGGAAATCATCAGAATCTTCAATTCACCCGAACGCGCACGGGCCATGACGTCGTTGGCATCCTCACGGCTTTGTGCCGAATCGATGCTGCCCGCGGAGATACCGTGGCGCTTGAGAAACGCCAGTTGATCCTGCATCAACGCCAGCAACGGCGAAACCACCAATGTCAGGTGTGGCAGTAAAAGCGCCGGCAGCTGATAGCAAAGCGATTTGCCGGAGCCGGTGGGAAAGATCGCCGCCGCGGATCGCCCCGCCAGCACCGCGCTGACAGCGGCCTCCTGACCGGGGCGAAACTGTGGATAACCAAAAACCTGTTCCAGGGTGTGGTGCATTTACTGTCACTCCTTTGACTGCTGCCATGCCCAAAGCCTAGCGGGCGATTTCAGCGAGTCGAGAAAAGGTCGGGATCCAATCGATTCGAAATGATACATCGGATCAGCGATTTGACGCGTTGCAGATATTAATTGCACTACAGGCGCTCTGCAAAAACACCGCCCCATACAATCAAGGCAATTCTGAGAACTTACAAACACAGAAACAACCAAACCGTTTATCAATACAACCAACTGGAACTAACGTGACTGCTCTTATTCACTCGAAAGAGCAAAAGCATGACAACTTTAACCATTTTCTTTTGCGGTACCGGCTCCAACAAATTCGATATCAATCATAAAAGTTTTTGGGACGGCGAAGTTGTATCCACACTCGCTGCACACCACACCGGCCGTGAGTTCGCTGAATGGATCGTGGTCGACGGGCCTGGCAGCGGCAACCTGCAGGCCGATGATCTGTTCACCAAAACCAAGGAATACGGGCTATCCGGAACGCTGTTTGGTAAAGGCTGGGAGGAAAACGTCCAGCACGCTGTGAATATCATCAAAGGCAAGTGCGACTGGCAACGGCAACAACTGACCGAGAAGGAATATAACCGACTCAAAAGCGCCGGCATTCCCATTGACGATGTAAAAGTCGAGGGCTCGTGGCTCTGGCGCAAATACAACTATGGCGACCGCAGTATCACCCAACAAAAGTTACAGGAACAGATCATCAAGACTTTCCGCAAGGACGGTATTATTCCAACCACAGTCAATCTGGTCGGCTGGAGTCGGGGCGGCATCAGTTGCCATATGCTCGCCAATGCAATGTACAAGGATCCTGCACTCAAACATATTCCGGTGAACATCTTTGCCATTGATCCAGTTCCGGGCATCGGCAACTTTCAGGAAAACCGCGTCAAACTCCAATCCAACGTCAAGGAATACATCGCGTTCTATGCCCGCGACGAGCGCTCAAAAGGCTTCAGCTGCGTGATCCCGCAAACCGCCACTGGCACCAAAACCTCGATCTATCCAATGGCCGGCCGCCACGCCACCCTCGCTGGCAACGCCACGGCGCTCGGCGGCGAGCCCATCAACAGCAGCGACCTCAACGCGCTGATCGAACCCGGCCGCATCGTTCGCCATCTCGCCGAGACCTGCCTCAAGCGCTGGGGCGTGCCGCTGAGCAAAACCCTCAATCTGACCGATGCCGATCTGCTGCGCCTCACTGGCGCCATCGTCAGCGACGAGGCCCGCTACAAGAAGATGCACAGCCAGTCCTACACCTATTTCACCGAGCTGGACAAAGGCGAGCGCTCTGTCTCGCTGGGCAGCAAAGGCGTGCCGTTTTCAGCAGTCAAAGGCACGATCTACCGCCCGGCAACCGGACTGACCACAAGCCTGCTGGATATTTCCGGTTACCAGCATCTGCGTTGAAAGGCGTTGAACAATCGGTAGCAACGTCTGGCGCTTTGTTCGTCCCGTTCCTACTTCACGCGATGCCTTGTCGGCTATCGCGAGGTGGTGGTGCGAACCTATAGTCGTGGGTGTCGCTGCTTTGATCAGCGACACCCACATCACCCACGCTCTGTACCTGCTGACAGGACGGCTGCGAGCTGCTGCAAGTCGCGCAGACACAGATGCTCAACTGGAAAGCCCCTGCCTAAGGCGAGCAGCCTGATCGCCGCCATCATCTGTCGGCGACCAGGCACCAGTCATCGTTATCAACACTTCAGCATTGCCTGAAAGTAAGTCACTGGCGTACATTGACCATGATTTTTATTGAGACTTCAGTCTTCACCCGCCGAGTAAGAGAGTTACTGGACGACGATGCCTACGCCACCTTTCAAAAGCAGTTGGTCGCAAACCCGTCTATTGGCGATGTAATCGAAGGAACCGGCGGGGTGCGTAAAGCACGAGTCGCCTCCAAAGGCCATGGAAAACGGGGTGGCGCACGGGTTATCTACTACCACTTCGTTTCAGCATCACAGATCGCGTTGTTGATGATTTATCCAAAAAACGAGCAGCAGGATCTTACCCATGACGAACGGAAAGCACTGAAGGCCATGATTGGAAACTGGAGGTAACCATGAGCAAGTTTTTTGATGAGCTGATGGAAAGCGTGCAGGAAATGGATGAGATTCTTCGGGGTGAAAAAAAGCCGTCCCGCGAATTCCATGTGGATGCATTACAGGTTAAACAGATTCGCAAAGCGACGGGAATGACGCAGGCAAAGTTCGCAGCCTTGATCGATGTCCAATTGGGAACGTTACGCAATTGGGAGCAAGGTCGTCGTCAGCCGACTGGCCCGGCCAAAGCACTACTCAAGGCCATTCATAACGATCCTGTCCATGTGCTGAGTGCACTGGCTGATTGACACATAGCCAGGGCAAGCCACGTCTTTGAGTCCAACCAAGCTGCATTTCAGATCGGAAATAAAAAACCGCCCCCAAAGGGCGGTTTTTTATTCACTGCAAACCGCTACTTACAACTTCGGCCCAGCCGCCTTGATCGCGTCGCTCACTTCGAACTTCTTGAAGTTCTCGATGAACAGACCGGCCAGTGCTTTCGCTGCCTCGTCGTACGCTGCCTTGTCAGCCCAGGTGTTGCGTGGGTTGAGCAGGTTGGTGTCGACGCCCGGAACGGCCAGTGGCACGTCGAGGTTGATGGTGTCGAGGTGCTCGGTGGCGGCACCGATCAGTGCGCCGCTCTGGATCGCGGCGATCACTGCGCGGGTGGTCGGGATGTTGAAGCGTTGGCCGACGCCGTAGCCGCCGCCGGTCCAGCCAGTGTTGACCAGATAGACCTTGGAGCCGAAGCCGCGGATGCGCTTGATCAGCAGTTCGGCGTATTCGCCAGCCGGACGCGGGAAGAACGGTGCGCCGAAGCAGGTGGAGAAGGTCGACTTGATGCCGCTGCCCGAACCCATTTCAGTCGAGCCCACCAGCGCGGTGTAGCCGGACAGGAAGTGGTAGGCCGCTTGTTCTTCGTTGAGGATCGACACCGGCGGCAGTACGCCGGTCAGGTCGCAGGTCAGGAAGATCACTGCGTTTGGCTCGCCACCCAGGTTCTTCTCGGAACGCTTGGCAACGTGCTCCAGCGGGTAGGCGGCGCGGCTGTTCTGGGTCAGGCTGACATCGGCGTAGTCGGCGTGCTTGGCGTCGTCGATAACCACGTTTTCCAGCACCGCGCCGTGCTTGATGGCTTTCCAGATGACCGGCTCGTTCTTCTCGGAGAGGTCGATGCACTTGGCGTAGCAACCGCCTTCGATGTTGAACACCACACCCTCGCCCCAGCCGTGTTCGTCGTCACCGATCAGGTAACGGCTTTCGTCGGCCGACAGGGTGGTTTTACCGGTGCCCGACAGACCGAAGAACAGGGTCACGTCGCCGTCTTCGCCGATGTTGGCAGCGCAGTGCATTGGCAGCACGTCAGCGGCTGGCAGCAGGAAGTTCTGCACCGAGAACATGGCTTTCTTCATCTCACCGGCGTAACGCATGCCGGCGATCAGCACTTTCTTCTGCGCGAAGTTGATGATCACGCAACCGTCGGAGTTGGTGCCGTCACGCTCAGGCACGCACTCGAAGTTGGCGACGTTGAGCACTTGCCATTCTTCACGGCCAGCCGGGTTGTACTGGGCCGGGTTGATGAACAGGCAACGACCGAACAGGTTCTGCCAGGCAGTCTGCGTGGTCATTTTCACGGCCAGGTAGTGATCTTCCGCCGCACCTACATGCACGTGGGAAACGAAGTGCTCTTGCGCGTTGTTGAAGGCCTCGACGCGAGCCCACAGGGCATCGAACTTGTCGGCCGGGAACTTGCGGTTGATCGGGCCCCAGGCAATAGCGGCCTGGGTGGAAGGCTCTTCAACGATGAAACGGTCGACTGGCGAACGGCCGGTGCGGTGACCGGTGCGAACAACCAGAGCGCCGGTATCGGCAAGCTCGCCTTCACCGCGATTCAGGGCTTCTTTTACCAGATCATCAACACTCAGATCGGTGTACACGGCGTTATTGGCTTGCGTCATGAGGTTCCCCGTCGGCCAGTGGCCGAGTGTGCTCCAAACGTTTTGTAGTAGAAAGTCGTGCACTACTACCGCGAAAAAAGTGGGCCGGATTATGCCAGAAAAGCCCAAAAAGAGTAGGGTCCTCCCGTCGTAACGGCGATATTCCGTCATTGCGCAGTGAATTTACCTGCGCTGAACCGTTTTAGTGACGGGTATCTGACGGCGTATCGACGCCCGCGCCAGCGAACAGTTGAGCGATATCAGCCGCGTCGAACAGGTACTGCTGATTGCAGAACTGGCAATCAATCTCGACTTTTCCGCCCTGCTCGGCTGCCAGCGCCAGCGCATCTTCCAGCCCAAGACTGACCAGCGCATTGCCGGAGCGTTCCCGAGAGCAGCTGCAACTGAAGCGCAGATGCTGCACATCGAACAGGCGCACCTGCTCCTCGTGATAGAGGCGGTGCAGCACGGTTTCGTTGTCCAGGCTCAGCAGCTCATCGGCGCCCAGAGTGCCGGCCAGCGCGGTGATGTGCTGCCAGCTAGCGGCGCGATCTTCTTCATCTTTCAGGCGATCGGCGGGGAGTTGTTGCAGCAACATGCCACGTGCGCGACGGCCGTCGGCGAACAGCTTGAAGCGCGTGCCGACTTGCTGCGACATGACGAAATAGTTGGTGAAGCAATCGGACAGTGTTTCGCCGTCGAGATCGACAATGCCCTGATAGCGCTGGCCAACGGTCGGATCGACGGTGAGGGCCAGAACGCCGTTCGGCATCAGATCGCTGAGGGTGGCGTCTGCGGCGATCTGCTCGGGGTCGTAACGCGCCAGGCCACGGATCTCACGCTCGCTGGAGCATTCGATCATCAGCAATGGGATCGGCCCTTCCGAGCGTGCCTGCAAGATCAGCAAGCCATCGAACTTCAGAGTGCCAACCAGCAACGAGGCAGCCGCCATCAACTCGCCGAGCAACTGCGCGACCGGCTCCGGGTACGGGTGTTTGGCGAGGACTTCGGCGTAGCTGCGCTCCAGCGCTACCAGTTCGCCGCGAGTGTCGCTGTCATCGAAGATGAAGCGTTGAGTGAAATCGGTATCCGCTAAGTCGGTCATAGGTCTGGGTATCTGAATGTGATGACAAAATGGTTACAAAACGTGAAAATTTGCGCTTGCTGGCACTTTTTTTGGGGCCGGCGCTTTTTCGCCATGGGAGGCATTTTATGAACAATCCGGGTTTGTTCCAATCAAGGTGGAACCTCGGCCGGCTGGTTCTGTGTAACGTAGTGCCGTTGGCGCTACTGGCTTTCTGGTTATGGCCTACGGGTCAGATGCTGTGTGTGATTTTCGACGAGTGGCTGTTCCGCTCGCTGAATGCACCGCTGGCCAGCAACCCGATATGGCTCCACATCTGGGCAATTGCAAGTCTGCGCCCGTTCGACATCGTCGTCGGACTGATTCTGTTGACGCTGCTGATCAAGGGCGACTGGGTCTTCAGGGCGATCGACGTGCGTCGCGCGTTCTTCGGTTTTTTCTCGATACTGTTACTGATGGTGTTGATCCGCGCGCTGTTTTCCAAATTTGCCGATCACATGGGCTGGCAGCACAGCAGCCCGTCAATGGTGCTTGAGGGCGCCGTGCACATCAGCGATTACTTTCCGCACCTGGAAAAAACCTGGGAGCTGAAGGACCGTTCGGGCCAGAGCTTCCCCGGTGATCATGCTTCGGTGCTGTTGATCTGGGCTCTGTTCATGGGCGTCTTCAGTCGCACGATCGGGCAGTTCTTGACGGTCTGGGGTCTGGCAGTGCTGTTCATGATGCCGCGCCTGGTGGCTGGCGCGCATTGGGGTCAGGACGACTACATCGGCGGCTTGCTGCTGGCGGTGTGGGCGTTGGGCTGGGGTTACTACACGCCGTTTGCCTATCACGCGTCGAACCTCTGGTTGAAGCTGACCGCGCCGATTTTCGCGTTGCTGGGCAAGCTGCCGATGGTGTCGCGGATGAGTGTAATTTCCGCCCGGTAAATGGTGGAGCCTCGAAAAGATCGCAGCCTTCGGCAGCTCCTACAGGGATCGCATTCCAACTGTAGGACCTGCCGCAGGCTGCGATCTTTTTACTCGTCGTTGCTACCGCGAAATTTGAACAGATCCCGCCGCTGCTTCTTGCTCGGCTTGCCATCGGTGCTCACGCCCAACGACCCTGCCTTGCGCATCGCCGCAGCTGCTTCACGCTTGGCAATACTCGCTTCGGTCTCGGCATACAAGGTCTGCGCCTCGGGCGCGCCACGACGCACGATCGACAAAGCTTCCACCCTCACCGTACGCACTTCGAAGCCGGTGCGAATCTCGAACTCATCGCCAATGCGCGGCTCCTTGCCCGGTTTGCAGCGTTCGCCGCGACAGTGCACCTTGCCACTTTCAATCGCCGCTTTGGCCAAGGCCCGGGTCTTATAGAAACGCGCCGCCCATAACCACTTATCGAGACGGACTTTGTCGTCCTCCTCCTGCTTCTGTCCCATATGAATTCCTCGCTCAGCCAGTAGTCGGAACTGTACTACCGTTTCTGTCGGGCGCAAGAACCCGGCCCACCAGATAGACTGTGATCTTCGCCGCCTGACCGGCCTGGAGTGACCGAGTGACAAAATTTCCGACTTCATTGACCTCACCCAAGGGCGGTTGCCAGGGCTGTCAGCAGAGCGAGCCGCTGGACTTCGATTTTGCCTTCGCCTATCAGCCAATTGTCGACCTGCGCGACCAATCGGTATTCGCCCACGAAGCGCTGGTGCGAGGCGTGGCCGGTGAGGGTGCGCTGTCCGTGTTAAATCAGGTTACAGAAGACAACCGCTACCGCTTCGACCAGCTCTGCCGGACTCGCGCCATCGAAGGTGCGGCCAGTCTTAATATGCAGACACACTTGTCGATCAACTTTTTGCCCAACGCCGTCTACCGTCCAGAGCTATGCATTCGCAGCACACTGGAGGCCGCACGAAAACACAACTTTCCGATCGACCGGCTGATTTTCGAAACCCTGGAAATTGAGCACGTAGATAATTATCGCCATTTGACCAATATTCTGCGTGAATACCGCGAATTCGGCTTCAAGACCGCCATCGACGATTTCGGTGCCGGCTATTCGGGGCTCAATCTGCTGGCTGATTTCCAACCGGACCTGATCAAACTCGACATGGCGCTGATCCGCGATGTTGACCAGGACCGTGTCCGTCAGGTGATCGTGCGGGGGATTGTCACAATGTGTGCGGAGTTGGACGTTACAGTCATTGCCGAAGGCATAGAAAGCGCCGGGGAACGGGATTTCCTTGCGGACTGTGGAATATTTCTGATGCAGGGCTACTGGTTCGCCAGACCTGCATTCAAAGCGTTGGCCCAGGTGCCGGACGAGGCCTGGAAGCGTTAACCCTTGGTTTTTTTCCTTGAAGACATTTGATCATTTGACCGTTGTCGGTCTGCGCGAGTGGGTGGCGCTCCCGGGCCTGGGAGTCGCGGGCCTGCGCGCCAAAATCGACACCGGCGCCAGCACCTCCAGTTTGCACGCCACAGATATCGAACCGTTCGAACGCGACGGCGAGAAATGGGTGCGCTTTACTGCGCATCTCGGCACGGTGGTGCAGTTGCGTCACCGGCGCTGCGAAGCCCCGCTGGTCACACGCAAAACCATCAAAAGCTCCAACGGCCATGCGCAGGTGCGCTACGTGATCAGCACCACGCTGGCCCTGGGTGATCGGGTCTGGCCGGTGGAGTTCACCCTGGCCTGCCGCAAGTCCATGCGCTATCGCCTGTTGCTCGGTTCCAAAGCCCTGATCGATGGCCAGTTGGTGGTCAATCCGGGCATCAAGTATGTACAAGACAAGCCGGTGTTCCCGGTATCTACCTCCTCCACAGGTGTTGCATGAAGATCGCTGTGCTGTCGCGTAATCCGCGTCTGTATTCCACCCGCCGTCTGGTCGAAGCCGGAATCGAGCGCGGGCATGAAATGGTGGTGATCGACACCTTGCGCGCCTACATGAACATTGCCAGCCACAAGCCGCAGATCCATTACCGCGGCAAACCGCTGGAAGGTTTCGACGCGGTGATCCCGCGGATCGGCGCGTCGGTGACGTTCTACGGCTGCGCGGTGTTGCGTCAGTTCGAAATGATGGGCGTGTTCCCGCTCAACGAGTCGGTGGCCATTGCCCGCTCGCGGGACAAATTGCGTTCACTGCAGCTGCTGTCGCGGCGCGGCATCGGTTTGCCGGTCACCGGTTTTGCCCACTCGCCGGACGACATTCCCGACCTGATCGCCATGGTCAACGGCGCACCGCTGGTGATCAAAGTGCTCGAAGGCACCCAGGGCATTGGCGTGGTGCTGTGCGAAACAGCCACGGCGGCAGAGTCGGTGATCGAGGCGTTCATGGGCCTGAAGCAGAACATCATGGTCCAGGAATACATCAAGGAAGCCGGCGGCGCCGACATCCGCTGCTTCGTGGTCGGCGACAAGGTGATCGCGGCAATGAAGCGCCAGGCCAAACCGGGAGAATTTCGTTCCAACCTGCATCGCGGCGGCAGCGCCAGCCTGATCAAGATCACCCCGGAAGAACGCATGACCGCGTTACGCGCTGCCAAGGTCATGGGGCTGGCAGTGGCGGGTGTGGATATCCTGCGTTCCAATCACGGGCCGCTGGTGATGGAAGTAAACTCGTCGCCGGGACTGGAAGGCATCGAGACCACCACTGGCAAGAATGTCGCCGGGATCATCATCGAGCATCTTGAAAAGAATGGCGGGCCAAATATGACCCGCACCAAGGGCAAGGGGTAGAGAAGCAGCTGCTAGCGGCAAGCTTCAAGCGGCAAGTGAAAAGCGCTCTTGCTTGTAGCTTGCAGCTTGCAGCTTGTAGCTGCTTCTAAACCGCATCTCGGGGCAACATCAACCCCAGCGGCAATCTCACGCGGGCCTCAAGTCCACCCCCGGACCGGTTACGCAATTCGACATTGCCGCCATGCATCGCCGCAATCCGTTTGACGATCGCCAGCCCCAGCCCGGTGCCTTTGCCGCCCCGTGCCCGATCACCTCGGGTAAACGGGTTGAAGATTGCCTCAAGCTCGGACGGATCAATCCCCGCGCCACGGTCCATCACGCTCAGGACCACATACGGCGCGCTGGTATCGCCGGACACATAAGCCGCCACTTCAACACCGGTGCCGGCATGGTTCAAGGCGTTGCCGATCAGGTTGTTGAGCAGGCGTTTCATCGACACTCGACGCAGCGGAAACGGCTGGATCGGTTCCAGGCGCAGGCGCACTTTCTCTTCGTTCTGGTTGTACGGCGCGGCGACTTCGCGCACCAGATCGCTGAGGTCGACTTCTTCCACCGACTCGTCGCGACCGTCACGGATGAACGCGAGGAACTGGTCGAGAATCGCGTCCATGTCCTCGATGTCGCGGACCATGTCGTCGGTAAGGTCGGTGTGATCGCCCATCAGTTCCAGCGACAGGCGCAAGCGCGTCAGCGGTGTGCGCAAGTCGTGGGAAACCCCGGCCAGCATCAGCTCGCGCTCGCGTCCGGCCTGTTCAACGTCCTCGGCCATCTGGTTGAAGGCGCGATAAACCTCGGTCATTTCGCTGGGTGTGTCGCTGATCGGCAGGCGCACGCTGCGGCCTTGGCCAAGTTGCCGCGCGGCATACACCAGGCGCTTCAACGGCTGGTTGAGCTGGCTGACGAAAATCCATGCCGACGCTGTGGACAACAGGCCGATGGCGAGGAACCAGCCGAGCACGTTCCAGATCTTCTGCCCGCGCAACGGATGTGGATACAACGGCACTTTGAGCCAGCCATCGCCCAGGCTCGGTGCCCTCACCCACAGTGCCGGCGGCGAATGCATGCGCAAACGCACCTCGGTGTCGGCACCCAGTTCCGCCTGCATCTGACGTTGGTAGATTTCGCTGTACGGCCAGTGCTGCTCGCCTTCCGGCACACCGGCGCCGACCACACGAATCAGGGTCGCAGCATCGGCAATTTTTGCGCGGTTTTCTTCATCGGCGGCCCAATAGGCACGTAGCGTCAGAGCGACACCATGGCTGTATTGGCGATCCACCAGCACGTCCTCGTTCATCAACAGATAAACCAGGGTCAGCGCCTTGGAAAACAGCACGACGATCAGCACCAGCCAGAGGGTGCGGGAGAAAAAACTTTGGGGGAACCAGACGGGGGTTTTCATCTTTAACCGCTACACACTTGCAGGAGCGAGCAATGCTCGCATATTGCGGATTGCGAGTCTGTGGCAATGGCCGTGCGACCAGAGCCTTGCAGACCCGCTCCTACAAATCACCGATCACTTGGTGGCGGTGCCATCCGGTACGAACACGTAACCCACGCCCCAGACGGTCTGGATGTAGCGCGGTTTCGACGGATCGGGTTCGATCATCCGGCGCAGACGCGAGATCTGCACGTCGATGGAGCGCTCCAGCGCATCCCATTCGCGACCACGGGCCAGGTTCATCAGTTTGTCGCGGGTCAGTGGCTGACGCGCGTTCATCACCAACGCCTTGAGTACCGCGAACTCACCGGTGGTGAGCATGTGCACTTCCTCGCCGCGCTTGAGCTCGCGGGTCGCCAGCGACAACACGTAATCTCCGAACGTGACGTTTTCGTCTTCGCTGCCCGGTGCGCCCGGTACCGGTGCGGCCTGACGGCGCAATACCGCTTTGACCCGCGCCATCAGCTCGTCCGGGTTGAACGGCTTGGCCAGGTAATCGTCGGCGCCCAGTTCAAGGCCCTTGATACGGCTCAGCTCATCGCCCTTGGCGGTGAGCATGATGATCGGAATCTGGTTGTTCGCGCCACGCAGGCGGCGGCAAGCGGTCAGGCCGTCTTCGCCCGGCAGCATCAGGTCGAGGACGACCAGATTGAACACTTCACGCGCCAGCAGACGGTCCATCTGCTCGGTGTTCGGAACGGTACGGGCACGGTAGCCCTTGCTGACGAAGAAACGCTCCAGCAGGCTGCTCAGCCCCGGATCGTCATCAACGATTAGAATTTTTTCGCCTTCAGCCGTTTGTGCAGTGCTGCTCATTGGATGCTCCTTTTAGCTCGGCGCGCATTATGGCGTAGCTGCCGTTATACGCACCGTGTGCATTGTTAGCAGATTTTTCCTTCACTGCCAGAAAACCGGGGTTTATGCCTACAGGCTGCGACGCCCCCGAATGACAGAACGCTGGTTATAATGCGCGGCGTTTTGCGCCAGGCAACGTCTGAATCGTTACCGTAAGTGGCCGGTATTTTTTCCGGCCCTGTGCAGCAACTGTTCGATTTCACGGGTCAATGGGCAGCCTCTTGATCCAGGCAGCGGCAATTTTCCAGCCGCTCAATCAGCCTCCAGGCCTTTATCTGCGCGCCTGTGAGCCTGCTTTCAAACTATGTCAGGTGGTTTTATGGACAGCATCAACAGCCGCATTGCCGAGGAACTCGGCGTACGCCCACAACAGGTCGAAGCGGCCGTCGCGCTACTCGATGAAGGTTCTACCGTCCCCTTCATCGCCCGTTACCGGAAAGAAGTCACCGGCAGCCTCGATGACACCCAGTTGCGTCATCTGGAAGAGCGCCTGCGCTACCTGCGAGAACTCGACGAACGGCGCATCAGCATCCTCGCCAGCATCGAGGAGCAAGGCAAACTCACCCCTGCCCTCGAGCGCGACATCAAGCTCGCCGACACCAAAACCCGTCTCGAAGACTTGTACCTGCCGTACAAGCAGAAGCGCCGGACCAAGGGCCAGATCGCCCTCGAAGCCGGCCTTGGCGAACTGGCCGACGGCTTGTTCAACGACCCGAACCTGTCGCCGGAGACCGAAGCCGCGCGCTTCGTCGACGCCGAAAAAGGCGTGGCCGATGTGAAGGCTGCACTGGAAGGCGCCAAGTACATCCTCATGGAGCGCTTCGCCGAAGACGCCAGCCTGCTGGAAAAGCTGCGTAATTTCCTCAAACAGGAAGCGATCCTCAGTGCCCGCGTTATCGCTGGCAAGGAAGAGGAAGGCGCCAAGTTCCGCGATTACTTCGAACACGATGAGCCGCTGAAAAGCATGCCGTCGCACCGCGCCCTCGCCATTTTCCGTGGCCGCAACGAAGGCATTCTCAGCTCCGCGCTGAAAGTCGGCGATGAGCTGCCCGGCACCATGCACCCGTGCGAAGGCATGATCGCTCAGCAGTTCGGCATCCAGAACCAGAACCGCCCGGCGGACAAATGGCTCGGTGAAGTGGTGCGCTGGACCTGGAAGGTCAAGCTCTACACCCACCTGGAAACCGACCTGCTCGGCGAGTTGCGCGATGGCGCCGAAACCGAAGCAATCAACGTGTTCGCGCACAACCTGCACGACCTGCTGCTGGCCGCTCCGGCCGGCCCGCGCGCGACCCTGGGCCTCGACCCGGGCCTGCGTACCGGCTGCAAGGTGGCCGTGGTCGACTCCACCGGCAAGCTGCTCGACCACGCCACGGTTTACCCGCACGTGCCGCACAACAAATGGGATCAGACCATCGCCATCCTCGCCGCTCTATGCGCCAAGCATTCGGTGGACCTGATCGCCATCGGCAACGGCACTGCCAGCCGCGAGACCGACAAGCTGGCGATCGAGCTGATCAAAAAATACCCAGCGATGAAGATGACCAAGGTCATGGTTTCCGAAGCCGGCGCCTCGGTGTACTCGGCCTCGGAACTGGCGGCCAAGGAATTCCCGGATCTGGACGTGTCGATCCGTGGCGCCGTATCGATCGCCCGTCGCCTGCAGGATCCGCTGGCCGAGCTGGTGAAGATCGATCCGAAATCCATCGGCGTCGGCCAGTACCAGCACGACGTCTCGCAGCTGAAACTGGCGCGCGGTCTGGACGCCGTGGTCGAGGACTGCGTGAACGCCGTGGGCGTGGATGTGAACACTGCCTCCGTGGCCTTGCTGGCGCGAATCTCCGGCCTCAACGCAACGCTGGCGCAGAACATCGTTGCTCACCGTGACGAACACGGTGCGTTCAAGACTCGTGCGGCGTTGAAGAAAGTTGCGCGTCTGGGCGAGAAAACCTTCGAACAGGCCGCCGGTTTCTTGCGCGTAATGAACGGCGATAACCCGCTGGATTCCTCGGCGGTGCACCCGGAAGCCTATCCGCTGGTGCAGCGCATTGCCGCTGAAACCGACCGCGACATCCGCTCGCTGATCGGCGATGCCGCGTTCCTCAAGCGCCTGGATCCGAAGAAGTTCACCGACGAAACCTTCGGTCTGCCGACCGTCACCGACATCCTTCAAGAACTGGAAAAACCCGGTCGCGATCCACGTCCGGAGTTCAAGACTGCCGAATTCCAGGAAGGCGTCGAGGACCTCAAGGACCTGCAACTGGGGATGATCCTTGAAGGCGTCGTCACCAACGTTACGGCGTTCGGTGCGTTCGTCGACATCGGCGTGCATCAGGACGGTCTGGTGCACATTTCGGCGCTGTCGGAGAAGTTCATCAAGGACCCACGCGAAGCGGTCAAGGCCGGTGACGTGGTGAAAGTGAAGGTCATGGAAGTCGACATTCCGCGCAAACGCGTCGGCCTGTCGATGCGCATGAGCGACACTCCCGGCGAGAAAATCGACGGCGCCCGTGGCTCGCGTCCGGGCTCGGCACCGCGCCAGTCTTCGGGCAACGCGCCGCGCAAGGAAACCGCTACCGCCGCGCCGGTGAACAACGCGATGGCCTCGCTGTTCGCCAACGCCAAACAGTTGAAGAAACGCTGATGGACATGCCGGCCGGGCTCGTCGAGAGCGCGTTTTTCAAGCTGTTGGGCTGCCGCCTGCACAGCCTCGAAACCGGGGTGGCGCAAGTCGCCCTGGCGCTTGAGCCCGAGCTGCGCAACCGCGGCGGCAAACTGCACGGCGGCGCGCTGTTCAGTCTGGTCGACATTGCCATGGGCCTGGCCTGCTCCAGCAGCCATGGCTTCGATCAGCAGAGTGCGACCATCGAATGCAAGATCAACTACATCCGCGCCGTTTCCGAGGGCGAGGTGCTGTGCACGGCGCGGGTGATCCACCCGGGCCGGCGCACGCTGGTGGTCGAAGCCGAGGTGATGCAGGGCGACAAACTGGTCGCAAAAGCGCAAGGCACCTTCGCTGTCCTGTAGATGTTGCTCATCATTTTGAGTTAATTTCGGCGCAATGAATCCTGTGGAAGCGAGCCTGCTCGCGAAGACGGTGTGTCAGTCGACGATGAAATTGACTGCAAAACCCTCTTCGCGAGCAGGCTCGCTCCCACAGGGATTGTGCAGTTCTTGACTGACCGGCAAATGGCCTGCCGCTACAAACCAGGCGATAACGCCAGTTTCAACTTCACCCTTGTAGACCGTCCTGCCCACCCCCATATTGGGGCGACTGACGCGTGAAGGAATCCAAATTGAGCGAACTTCTCAACCGCCGCCTGGCTCTGCTCGGCGAGCGCGCTAACCTCTCTCTGCTCAAGCAGTGCCTGCACGGTATCGAACGTGAATGCCTGCGCGTGACCAGTGAAGGTCGCCTGGCGCAAACGCCGCACCCCGAAGCCCTGGGTTCCGCGCTGACCAACGAACAGATCACCACCGACTACTCCGAGTCGCTGCTGGAATTCATCACGCCTGCCCTGCCGGATCCTGCCGATACGCTGGCGAGCCTGGACAAGATTCATCGTTTTGCCTACAGCAAACTCGGCAACGAGTACCTGTGGAGTCCATCGATGCCGTGCCCGCTGCCGGCCGAGGAAGACATCCCGATCGCTTATTACGGCACCTCCAACATCGGTCAGCTCAAGTACGTCTATCGCAAGGGCCTGGCCCTGCGTTACGGCAAGACTATGCAGTGCATTGCCGGGATTCACTACAACTTTTCCCTGCCGGAACAGCTCTGGCCATTGCTGCGCGAAGCCGAAGGTTTCGTCGGCACCGATCGCGATTTCCAGTCGGTGTCCTACATCGCGCTGATCCGCAACTTCCGCCGTTTCAGCTGGCTGCTGATGTACCTGTTCGGTGCCTCGCCGGCGCTGGACGCCGGTTTCCTGCGCGGGCGTTCGCATCAGCTCGAACAGCTCGATCCGGACACCCTCTATCTGCCGTACGCGACCAGCCTGCGCATGAGCGATCTCGGTTATCAGAGCAACGCCCAGGCCGGCCTGACACCGTGCTACAACGACCTGGCGAGCTACACCGACAGCCTGCGCGAAGCGGTGGCCACGCCCTACGCACCATACGTCGAAGTCGGCACGCACAAGGATGGCGAGTGGGTGCAGCTCAACACCAACATCCTGCAGATCGAAAACGAGTACTACTCCAACATCCGCCCGAAACGCGTGACCTACACCGGCGAGCGGCCGATCCAGGCGTTGATGGCGCGCGGCATCCAGTACGTCGAAGTGCGCTGCCTGGACATCAACCCGTTCCTGCCGATGGGCATCGACCTCACCGAATCGCGCTTCATCGACGCGTTCCTGCTGTATTGCGCGCTCAACGACAGTCCGTTGCTGACCAACACGTCGTGCGGCAATGCCACATCGAACTTCCTCAGTGTCGTGAAAGAAGGTCGCCGTCCGGGCCTGCAATTGCAGCGTGATGGTGAGCCGGTCGAGATGAAGCAGTGGGCGGCCGAACTGCTCGAGCAGATTGCTCCGCTGGCGGCGATGCTCGATCAGAGCGTTGGCGGCGATGCCCACAGCAAGGCTTTGGATGCGCAACTGGCCAAGGTCAGTGATCCGTCCCTGACACCGTCCGCGCAGGTGTTGGCGGCGATGGCTGAGCACAAGGAAAGCTTTGCGCAGTTCTCGTTGCGTCAGAGTCAGGCGCATGCAGAGTTTTTCCGTAGCGAGCCACTGGCGGCGGATGAGCAGGCGAAGTTTGAGGAGTTGGCGCGTACGTCGCTGGCAGCGCAGGCTGAGCTGGAGCAGAACGAGGTGGGGGATTTTGACGTGTTTGTCGGTTCGTATCAGGCGAGCATCCTCGCGATCAGCAACTGAAGAGCCCCTCACCCTAGCCCTCTCCCAGAGGGAGAGGGGACTGACCGGGTTGTTGATGCGAAGTACGCCGACCTGAAATACCGAGCCGAACTCAGGCCTTGAAAAGCACAGAGATCGGCCCCCTTTCCCCCTCGCCCCCTTGGGGGAGAGGGCTGGGGTGAGGGGGCAAAGATCGAACGTCGAACGCAAGATCCAAATTATCCACAATCCCCCGCGCCTTAGATTTTTCCGCTCATAAGCTCATTCTAAAAAGTTATTTATTTACCGATTCTTAGATCATTTAGTCTCCTTTCACGCCGACGCTCGGTCGCCTGATATGGAGCTCTTCAATGAAACTGAATTTCCCGCTTCGCCTGCTCGCCGTAGCCTCTCTGGCTGCCGCGAGTTTTCTGGCTCAGGCCGCCGACCTCACCGTCGCCTACCAAACCACCGTTGACCCAGCGAAAGTCGCTCAGGCCGACGGCGCTTATGAAAAAGCCACCAAGGCCGACATCAGTTGGCGCAAATTCGATAACGGTGCCGACATCATTGCCGCTATCGCTTCCGGCGATGTGCAGATCGGCTACCTCGGTTCAAGTCCGCTGACCGCCGCGATCACCCGCAAAGTCCCGGTCGAAACTTTCCTCATCGCCACTCAGATCGGCGCCGCCGAAGCACTGGTCGCCCGTGACGGCTCCGGCATCAAGACCCCGCAGGATCTGATCGGCAAGAAAATCGCCGTGCCGTTTGTGTCCACCGGGCACTACAGCCTGCTCGCCGCGCTCAAGCACTGGAACATTGATCCGTCGAAAGTCACCGTGCTCAACCTCGCGCCGCCAGCGATCATTGCCGCGTGGAAACGCGGTGACATCGACGCCACTTACGTGTGGGACCCGGCGCTGGGCGTGGCCAAGGAAAACGGCAAAGTGCTGATCACCTCCGGCGAGCTCGCCAAGTTCGGCGCGCCGACCTTCGATGCGTGGATCGTGCGCAAAGACTTCGCCGAGAAGCACCCGGAAATCGTCACCGCGTTCGCCAAGGTCACCCTCGACGCCTACGCCGATTACCGCAAAGACCCGAAAGCCTGGCTCGCCGATCAAGCCAACGTCGACAAACTGGTGAAGCTCTCCGGTGCCAAGGCCAGCGACATTCCGCTGCTGCTGCAGGGCAACGTCTACCCGCTGGCGGCGGATCAGGTCAGTGACCTCGGCGCGCCGACCACCAAAGCCATCACCGACACCGCCGCGTTCCTCAAGGAGCAAGGCAAGGTCGAAGCCGTGCTGCCGGACTACGCGCCTTACGTCAGCGCCAAATACATCACCAACTGATCGGAGATAACCGCGATGGCCTTGCTACAGCTGGAGCGCATCAGCGCACAGTACCCGGGCAGCCCCGAGCCGGTGCTGGCGGATATTTCTCTGACCCTGGGGCCGCAGCAGTTGCTGGTCGCCCTCGGCCCGTCCGGCAGTGGCAAGACTTCGCTGTTGAACCTGATTGCCGGCTTCGTCGAACCGAGTGCCGGGCGCATCACCCTCGACGGCGTGCCGGTCAAAGGCCCGAGCGCCGAACGAGGCGTAGTGTTTCAGGACGACGCCTTGCTGCCCTGGCAGGACGTGCTGGCCAACGTTGCCTTCGGCCTCGAGCTGGCCGGTGTCGGCAAGGACCAGCGGGAAAAAATCGCCCGGGAAATGCTCGCGCTGGTCGATCTCGCCGGCTTCGAAGACCGGCGCATCTGGCAATTGTCCGGCGGCCAGAAACAACGCGTCGGCCTCGCCCGCGCCCTCGCCGCCGACCCGCGCGTGTTGCTGATGGACGAGCCTTTCGGTGCGCTTGATGCATTCACTCGAGAACAGATGCAGGAGCTGCTGCTGCAAGTCTGGCAGCGCACCGCCAAGCCGGTTTTCCTGATTACCCACGACATTGAAGAGGCAGTGTTCCTCGCCACGGACCTGATTCTGCTGGCGCCGAATCCGGGGCAGATCGTCGAGCGTCTGCACCTGGATTTCGGTCAGCGATACGCCGCAGGTGAATCGGCCCGCGCGATCAAATCCGATCCGCGCTTTATCGAAACCCGCGAACACGTGCTGAGCAAAGTCTTCTCGCAACGCAGCGCCGTACCCCGGCAGGAGCGCGCATGAGCAGTTACGACGTTTCCGCTGCGGCGGTGAAAACGCCTTCGGTGAAAATCCCCGTGCGCCGCAGCCTCAGCACTCGCTGGATCAGCCTGCTGACCCTGTTCGGCCTGTTGACGATCTGGTGGGCGGTGACCGCGACCGGCCTGATCGAACCGCTGTTCTTGCCGCCCCCCTCCGCCGTGCTGCAAAAGGGCTGGTTGCTGGCGACTTCCGGATACATGGATTCGACTTTGTGGCAGCACCTCGGCGCCAGCCTCAGCCGCATCGGCCTTGGACTCTTTTTCGCCATCCTGACCGCCGTGCCGGTGGGCATTGCCATCGGCGTCAACCGCATCGCTCGCGGTGTACTCGATCCGCTGATCGAGTTCTACCGCCCGATCCCGCCGCTGGCGTATCTGCCGCTGATCGTGATCTGGTGCGGGATCGGCGAGTTGTCGAAAGTGCTACTGATCTATCTGGCGATTTTCGCGCCGATTGCAATTGCCACCGCGACGGGTGTGCGCACGGTTGATCCAGCAAAACTGCGCGCGGCGCAGTCGTTGGGCGCGACGCGCGCACAGTTGATTCGCCATGTGGTTTTGCCGAGCGCTCTGCCGGACATTCTCACCGGCGTGCGCATTGGTTTGGGGGTTGGCTGGTCGACGCTGGTCGCCGCTGAACTGATCGCGGCCACCAGTGGCCTGGGCTTCATGGTGCAGTCGGCGGCGCAATTTCTGGTCACCGACGTGGTGGTGCTGGGGATTCTGGTCATCGCCCTGATCGCCTTCGCCATGGAAATGGGCTTGCGCGCATTGCAGCGCAGACTGGTGCCTTGGCACGGCCAGGCGCACTAAATCGCCTTGTGAAAATTCCCCTGTGGGAGCGAGCCTGCTCGCGAAAGCGTCAGATCAGTCACTGCACTGTCGCCTGACACTCTGCATTCGCGAGCAGGCTCGCTCCCACAAAAGCATGACACTCCGAATTCGACGAGAACGACCATGAGCACCCTCGACATCACCCCGTTAAGCTCGGCCCTCGGCGCGCAGATCAGCGGCGTCGACATCAGCCAGCCGCTGAGCCTGGAACACCGCGACGCGATCGAGCAGTCGCTGCTTAAATACCAAGTGCTGTTCTTCCGCAACCAGCCGATCGAGCCGGCGCAACAGGCACGCTTCGCGCATTATTTCGGCGACCTGCACATTCACCCGATCTACCCGAACGTGCCGGAACAACCGGAAGTGCTGATCCTCGATACCGCCGTCACCGACGTACGCGACAACGCGATCTGGCACACCGACGTAACCTTTCTGCCGACGCCGGCGATGGGCGCGGTGCTCAGCGCCAAGTTGCTGCCGGAGTTTGGTGGCGACACCTTGTGGGCCAGCGGCATCGCGGCATATGAAGCGTTGTCGGCGCCGATGAAAACCCTGCTCGAAGGGCTGACAGCGACCCACGATTTCACCCGATCGTTTCCGCTCGAGCGCTACGGCAATACGCCTGAGGCGCTGGCGCAGTGGGAAGAAGCACGGCGCAAGAATCCACCGCTGTCGCACCCGGTGATTCGCACGCATCCGGCCAGTGGAAGGCGATCGCTGTTCGTCAATGAAGGATTTACCTCGAAGATCAATGAGCTGTCGGAAACCGAGAGCGAGGCGATCCTCAAATTTCTCTTTGCCCACGCGACCCGGCCGGAATTCACCATTCGCTGGCGCTGGCAGAAAGACGACATCGCCTTCTGGGATAACCGCGTGACCCAGCATTACGCGGTGGACGATTACCGACCGGCGCGGCGGGTGATGCAGCGGGCGACGGTGTTGGGGGATGTGCCGTTTTTTCGTTGAGCCTGATCAAGATCAAAAGCCCCTCACCCTAGCCCTCTCCCAGAGGGAGAGGGGACTGACCGAGCTGATTGCGCGAACTACATCGACCTGAAATATCGGATTGAACTCAAGTTTTAAAAAGCATAAAGATCGGCTCCCTTTCCCCCTCGCCCCCTTGGGGGAGAGGGCTGGGGTGAGGGGGTTGGATCTTGCTGACCCAACCCAATCTTGATCACTCCGCCGTCGAAGGCTTCTCCCACAGATTGATCCCGCCCTCTTGGGCAAACCGGTCAATCTCCGCCAGCTCTTCAACACTGAAATCCAGATTCTTCAACGCTCCGACGTTCTCGATGATCTGCTCCGGCCGGCTCGCGCCGATCAGTGCCGAGGTCACCCGTGGATCACGCAGTGTCCACGCCAGTGCCAGTTGCGCCAGACTCTGGCCGCGACGCTGGGCGATCTCGTTCAACGCTCGCACGTGAGCAATGTTTTCTTCGGACAAATGCGACGCCTGCAACGAACCGCCGCCCGGGCGATTGACTCGCGCATCGGCCGGTACGCCGTTGAGATATTTGTCGGTGAGCAAACCCTGCGCCAGCGGCGTGAAGGCGATGACGCCAGTGCCGAGTTCGTCAGTGGTATCGAGCAGATCCTTTTCCACCCAGCGGTTGAGCAGGTTGTACGCTGGTTGATGAATCAGCAGCGGCACTTTCCACTCTTTCAGCAGCGCGGCCATCTCGCGGGTTTTCACGCCTGAGTAAGACGAGATACCGATGTACAGCGCCTTGCCCTGCTGCACGGCGGTGGCGAGGGCGCTGGCGGTTTCCTCCAGCGGAGTGTCCGGGTCGAAGCGGTGCGAATAAAAGATGTCCACGTAGTCGAGACCAAGACGTTGCAGGCTCTGGTCGAGGCTGGCCAGCACGTATTTGCGCGAGCCGCCGCCCTGACCGTACGGGCCGGGCCACATGTCCCAGCCAGCCTTGCTGGAAATGATCAGTTCGTCGCGATACTGCTTGAAGTCTTCGCGCAGCAGGCGACCGAAATTGATCTCGGCGCTGCCGTATGGCGGGCCGTAGTTGTTGGCCAGATCGAAATGGTTGATGCCCAGATCGAACGCGGTGCGCAGCAAGGCGCGCTGGGTGTCGATCGGCGTGCTGTCGCCAAAGTTGTGCCACAGGCCCAGCGACAATGCCGGCAGCACCAGACCGCTGCGGCCGACGCGGCGGTAAGGAATGGAGTCGTAGCGGTTTTCGGCAGCGGTGTAAGTCATCGAATCCTCTCTTGTCTGTCTTGAAATGGGTGTCGACTGCTTCGCGAGCAGGCTCGCTCCCACACCTGGAATGCATTTTCCTGTGGGAGCGAGCCTGCTCGCGAAAGCTGTTACGCAAATCTATTGCCGGGTCGAGCCAGCCCCAGGTTCTGCCGCAACGTGCGCCCTTCATACTCGGTTCTGAACAAGCCACGCCGTTGCAGTTCCGGCACCACGCCATTGGCGAAATCTTCCAGCCCGCCCGGCAGGTGCGGCACCAGCACATTGAAGCCGTCCGCCGCGCCTTGTTCGAACCACTCCTGCAGGCAATCGGCAATCTGTGCCGGCGTGCCGACCAGGCTGTGATGCCCCCGCCCGCCAGCGATCCTGCGACCAAGCTCGGCGAGGGTCAGGTTCTCCCGCCCGGCCAGCTCGGTCAGCAGTTTCTGCCGGCTCTGCTGGCCGCTGTCAGTCAGCGGCAACTCTGGCAGCGGCCCGTCCAGCGGGTACTTCGATAAATCGAAGTTGCCCAGCATACGCCCAAGCAGCGCGACGCCCACCTCGGGTTCGACCAATTGCTGAAACGTTTCACACTTTTCCTGCGCTTCAGCCTCGGTAGCAGCGACCACCACGAACACACCGGGCATGATTTTCAGCGAATCGGTGCTGCGCCCGAACTTGGCCAAGCGTCCCTTGATATCAGCGTAAAACGCCTGTGCGGCGGCCAGCGAAGTCTGCGCGGTGAACACCACTTCCGCCGTTTGCGCCGCCAGTTCGCGCCCGGCTTCGGAAGAACCGGCCTGGACGATCACCGGTTGCCCCTGCGGCGAGCGCGCGACGTTCAGCGGGCCTTTGACCCGGAAATGTTCACCGACATGATCGAGCACATGCAGCTTGTGCGGGTGGTAATAGGCGCCGCTGGCCTTGTCACGGTGGAAGGCATCGTCTTCCCAACTGTCCCAGAGCCCGGTGACCACCTGATGAAATTCACGGGCGCGGCTGTAGCGTTCGGCATGGCCGATGTGTGCGTCGCGGCCGAAATTAAGCGCCTCGGCGGCGTTGTCCGAAGTCACCAGATTCCACCCGGCCCGTCCGCCCGATAAGTGATCGAGCGAGGCGAACTTGCGCGCCACGTGGTACGGCTCGTTGTAACTGGTGGTGGCCGTGGCGATCAGGCCGATGTGCTCGGTCACCGCGCTCAGTGCCGAGAGCAAGGTCAGCGGCTCGAAGTGATCGGAGCGCGCCATGCGGCTGGCGATATCTCCGGTCGGTGCGGCGACGCTGTCGGCGACAAACAGCGCATCGAACTTTGCCGCTTCGGCGATCTGCGCCAGACGTTTGTAGTGGGCGAAATCCAGCCCCGCATCCGCAGGCACATCGGGGTGCCGCCACGCCGCCACGTGATGCCCGGTGGCCATGAGAAATGCACCGAGTTTCATCTGTCTGCTCATCTCAGAAATCCTTGCGCAATTGCACGCCGAAGTAGCGCTCGTCATCGCGAGGCACGGCGCGATAGACGTAGCTACCGCCACTGGCCAGCAACGGCGAATAGGACTTGTCGGCGAGATTCTTGCCGAGCAGCGCGACGCGCCAGCCATTGCTGTAATCGGCCAGGGCGACGCTGGCGTTCCACAGCCCGTAAGCGCCCTCTTTGGTATCGGGGTTCTGGCTGATGTCGTACTGCACTTCGCTCTGCCAGCTGTAGTCGGTGCCCAGTTCGATATCGAGACCGTTGTCCAGCGCAATTGTGTAGTCGGCGCGCACGTAGCTTTTCCAGTCCGGGCTGAACGGCAATGGTTTGCCGTTGACGTTGCACGACGCCGCCGCGCCGGCCGGGCAGGCGAATTCGTCGATGCGTGCGCGGGTGTAGGCCAGTGCGCCGGAGAACTTCAGTTGCTGGGTAGCTTGCAGGGCATAATCGAGTTCGATGCCTTCGCTGGTGACGCTGCCGGCGTTGATCAAACGCGTCACCACTTGCCCGGCGACGGTGTCGAAAAAGTTCGCCTGATAGTTGTCGTACTCGCTGTGGAAGATCGCCAGGTTGGTGGTCAGGCGGTTGTTCCAGGAGGTGGCTTTGATCCCCGCTTCCCAGGTGTTGGAGGTCTCCGGTTTCAGCGCTTCGGTGTCGCGCGGCTGCATGTTGAAAAACACGTTGTACGCCGGGCCTTTGTAACCGCGCGAATAGGTCAGGTACGTGGTGACGGTATCGCTCAGGTCGTACTGCAAACCGAGGCGACCGGACCAGCCATCTTCGTCCACCGAACCTGAGCTGCTGGTCGCCGGTTGAATGCCGCTGACGGTGGTTGCTGATGTTGAAACGCGACGGTGATCGTATTCCAGATCGTCGTGGGTGTAGCGCAGGCCGGCGATGCCGCGAAAGTGCGAAGTGAAGTTCAGCGTGCTCTCACCAAACACCGCGTAGCTGTCGCTGGTGGTGCTGTAATCGGCAACGCCACGGTCGGTGCGTGTGGTGGTCGTGAGGGTGCGCTGATAGGTCTCGTCGTCCTTGCCGTGCATGTAGAACAGGCCGCCGACGTACTCGAGAAACTCGCCCTTCGGTGAGGCCAGCCGCAGCTCTTGCGAATACTGGTCGAAGGCCAGATTGCCCTTGTCGGCGGTGCCGGGGAACGCCGCCGTCACGGTGCCGAGGCGATCACCATCCTGATACTGGGTGTTGTCCCAGCCGCGCCACGCGGTGATCGACGTCAGCGTGAAATCACCCAGTTGCCAGTCGAGCTGGCCGGACAGGCCTTTGTTGATGTCCTCGATGTGAGAGCGGGTATCGGTGTTGATGTCGCGATTGTGGCTGGTCGCATTCACCGGACTCAGCGCGTTGCCGAAGGCCGGCGTCAACGCTTGGCTGACGACGCCATTGGGCGCGTCGTCGTGGGACTGCATGTAGTCCGCGATCAGGGTGAAGGTGATGTCGTCATTCGGAGTGAATTCGAGTTTGCCGCGCACGCCGCGATGGTTGTAACCGTTGACCTCGTGGCCGTTGTGCTGGTTGTCGACGTTACCATCGTACGTGCCGAACAAGGTGCTGATCGAGCCCTTCAGCGTGTCCGGAATCAGACTGCCGCCAAGGCCGAAACGGCTGCGGCTTTCGTTGCCGCTGTAGTACGACTGATCGATGTAGCCGTGGGTCTCGACGGTCGGTGCTTTGCTGGTGATGTTGAGTACACCGGCCGAGGCGTTCTTGCCGAACAGCGTGCCTTGCGGGCCGCGCAGCACTTCGACGCGCTCCAGATCGAGCAGATCCAGCGTGGCCTGGCCGGGACGCGCATACACCACGCCGTCGATGACCGTGGCCACGGTCGGCTCGACGCCGGGCGAGGTGGAAATGGTGCCGACCCCGCGCACGAATAACGAGGTGTCCTTGTTCGAGGCGCCGGTACGGAAATTCAGCGATGGCACTTGCTGAACGATGCTCGCCACGCCGTTGCGGTTGTCGCGTTCGAGCTGTTCGCCGTCGAGCACGGAAACCGCCACCGGTACTTTTTGCAGTGACTCTTCGCGGCGAGTCGCGGTCACCGTGACGGATTTCAGCGTCGGTTCCTGATCGCTGCTGTCAGCGGCAAACGCCGTGGGCAGCGGCAGCGCCGCCAGCCCGGTAAAAATCCAGCCCGCCGCGCGAATCGACTGCGTCAGTGTGTGTAATGCCCCAGGAAAATTACGCATAGATGTTCGCTCGAAAATGGCCCTGAACCGCTGCCGTTCTGTGACGACAGCGCCTGAATCTGTCGTGGGCATTCGCTCGAGCGAGTAGCAGACAACGCGCATTGTTAGCGCTAACATCGCGAATATTGGCGATCTGGCTATAGAGCGTCCAATACTGAAAAATTACTTTTATATGCGATTTGGTTTTTAGAAAGGATCGAGTCTTGAACGTTGAAAAGCCGCGTAAACGCCGGGGCGCCGGACGTGTGACGCTGAACGCCGTGGCGCGCGCAGCCGGGGTGTCGGCGATTACCGTGTCGCGGTATTTCAATCAGCCCGAGCAGGTTTCGCCTGAGCGGCGCGAGCGCATTGCGGCGGTGGTCGCCGAGCTCGGTTATGTGCCTAATCTGGTCGCGGGTGGTCTGGCCTCGGCGCGGGGGAAAATCGTCGGCATGGTCATTCCGAACATCTCCGGGCCGATCTTCGCCAACACGATCCAGGGCTTCAGCGACACCCTCAGTCGTCACGGTTATCAACTGTTGCTGGCGTCGAGTTATTTCGATATCGAGCAGGAAGAAAATGCCGTGCGCGCCTTTCTCGGCTGGTCGCCGGCAGCGCTGGTGCTGACCAGCCACTTCCATAGCGAAGGCACCGAGAAGATGCTCGCCGAGGCCGATATTCCGGTCATCGAAACCTGGGATTACCAGCCGGAGCGCGAGCCCATGCAGATTGGCTTTTCGCACTTCGAAGTGGGCGTGACGGCAGCAAGGCATTTGCTCAAGAAAGGCTACCAACGCATTGCTTTCGTACAGAACAGTGCGCCGGGCGACTTCAGTGCACTGGAGCGCCGCGATGGTTATGCCGCCACTGTGCGTGAAGCAGGACGTGAGCCATGGATCTTCGCCCCAGACGCCGACCGCGCACCGTTCGAGGCCGGCAAGCAAGCGATGGACGCCCTGATGAACGCCTCACCACGCCCCGACGCGATCATCTTCGCCAACGACAACCTCGCCGCCGGAGGTCTCCTCGCCGGACAGCGCGCGGGTATCAAAATCCCCGCAGACTGCGCCGTGCTCGGCTTCGGCGATTACCCGTTTGCCGAGATGTTATTGCCCAGTCTGAGCACGATCAAACCACCGGCACTGGAGATCGGTGTACTCGCCGCGACACGCGTGCTGGAAAGCCTTGGCGTGTTGCCGAGCGACGAAGTGCAGCGGCTGAATCTGCTGCGATGCCAAGTGATCGAGCGCGAAAGCATCTGATGAATATGGCGGGGGCTGGATTGGCTATGCTCTAGGTCATACCGAGGTGGCCCCTTCGCGGGCAAGCCCGCTCCCACAGGTTTCAGTGTTGGATACAAAATCTGTGAACGGCGCAAAACCCTGTGGGAGCGGGCTTGCCCCGGTGGCGGCGGTGGTGCTGTTCATGGTGCTGAGCGCCGAGGCGTAAAAACCTCTCGGCGCTCAGCCGTTGGATCAACGCACCAGATGCAGGAACTGCATGTGCCGTTCGTACTGGTCGAGGATGTCGTTGATGATCTGCTCTTTGGTGTAGCCGACCAGATCGTAGTCCTGACTGCCCTCGCTCAAGTGCACTTCGGCGCGGTAGTAGCGACGATTGTTGAGTTGCTTGGAACCCATGCCGCCGCGCGCGAACGATGGCGTGAAGTAGCCGCGCATCTGCACCTGATAGATGAACGGATGCTGCTCGCCATGGCCGATTTCCAGGCTGACGTTGTCATGCGCCGGATCCGGCTGGGTGACCACGTGCAGACCTTTTTCGACGAACACGGCGGTCACTTCCTCGATCGCCGGGCGCACCGTGCTTTCCATGAAGCGGTACACCTCGTCGCGGGACGGGAAGTGCACCGCCTGACTCAGGCGCTGACGCCAGCCACCGGTGCCACGCCTTGAACCGGACACCGGCGCCAGCGAATGCAGCTGGGCGATCTGCTTCTGCGATTCCAGGTAGAACGCCTTGTGCAGGCCCCACATCATCAGCAGCAGAATCAACGAGAACGGTAACGAGGTCAGCACCACCGCTGACTTCAGCGCGTCGATGCTGCCGGAGAACAGCAGCGCGCTGGTGATCAGCGCGGTCATTGCGCCCCAGAACACCCGCAGCCATTTCGGCCCGTCTTCATCCGGGTTGCCGCCCTTGGCCGACAGGGTCGAGAGCACCACGGTGCCCGAATCCGCAGACGTCACGAAGAACACGAAGCTGATGAACACCGTCACGGCAATAACGGTCTTGCTCCACGGGTAGGTTTCCAGCAGCAGGTAGATACTCATCGACGGATTGTCGATGGCCGACATGCCCAACGCACTCATGCCGTGATTGAGTACCTGATCCAGGGCGCTGTTGCCGAAAATCGACATCCACGCCAGGGTGAAACCGAGCGGAATCAACAGCACGCCGAAGACGAATTCACGGATGGTGCGACCACGGGAAATCCGCGCAATGAACAGGCCCACGAACGGCGACCATGCGATCCACCAGGCCCAGTAGAACACGGTCCAGCCGCCCAGCCAGTCGCTTGGTTTGTCATAGGCGTAGAGGTCGAAACTTTTCATCGGCAGGGCGCCGAGGTAATCGCCGACGTTCTGGATCAGGGTGTTGAGCAGGTGCTGTGTCGGCCCGGCAAACAACACGAACAGCAGCAGCGCACAGGCGAGCAGCATGTTGATGTCGGACATCACCCGCACGCCTTTGTCGACGCCAGAGACGGCAACGATGATCGCCGCGCCCATCATCAGCGTGATCAGGCCGACCTGAATCCACTGGGTGTGGGCGATGCCGAACAGATAATCCAGGCCCGAGTTGAGGTGCAACACGCCGAAGCCCATGTCGGCACCAAGACCGAACACCGTGGCGATGATGCCGAAGCCGTCCACCGCATAGCCGATCGGGCCGTTGATGCGTTTGCCGATCAGCGGATACAGCGCCGAACGCAGGGCCAGCGGCAGATTGTGCCGATAAGCGAAATAGGCCAGTGCCATGCCGACAAAGGCAAACACGCCCCAGCCATGCAGGCCCCAGTGCAGAAACAGAATCTGCATCGCCTGGCGCGCGGCGTCAGCTGTGCCGGCCTCGCCTTGCGGCGGCTGCAACATGTGCGTCAGCGGTTCGGAAACGCAGAAGAAGAACAGCGTGATGCTGATCCCGGCGGCGAACAGCATGCCGGCCCAGGACAGGTAACTGAATTCGGGCTCGTCGTGGTCGGCACCGAGTTTTATCTTGCCGTAGCCGGATAACGCGGTGACCACCACGAAGACCAGATACAGGGTCATCGCGAGCATGTAGTACCAGCCGACCGTATTGGCCGCCCAGTTTTGTGCTTCCAGCAACCAGGCGCCGGCCTGCTCGGGGATGGCAATGACGACAAGACCAAACAGCAGAATGACCGTCGCGGCGAAGTAGAACACCGGCGGATTCATGCGCACCAGACCGCTGGCGGGGGTAGACGATGCACTCATGAAACGTGCACCTCAAGGGGTTGAAACGTGGCTGAAATGATCGGACTCAGCAAAGGCAAGCCTCCTGTTGTGAGCGGGCAGCGAACCACCGGTTTAACTTGAATGAACGTTCAAGTTAAACATGAATGGGGTGGTAAGGACTAATCGCAGGGCTGGGCGGTAGGTTTCCTACAGCGCCCGAGGAGAGGTATGACGTGTGTTTGGAGGGATTCGTTCACTGATGAATTGGCTGAAGGCCACTACCTTGATCCGGCCTGGAGATCTTTCGCGAGCAGGCTCGCTCCCATATATGAAACGCATTCCAATGTGGGAGCGAGCCTGCTCGCGAAGAGGCCCGATACAACAACGCAGATTCAAGACTTACTTCTGCGTCCCGTCATCATGCTGCAGATTCGCCTGAGTCAGATTCGCCCCCGCCGGCACGCTACGCGTCAGCCAGACGTTGCCGCCAATGGTCGAGCCCTTGCCTATGGTGATCCGTCCGAGAATCGTCGCCCCGGCGTAAATCACTACGTCATCCTCAACGATCGGGTGGCGCGGGTGGCCCTTCTGCAACTGGCCGTCCTCATCCGCCGGAAAACGCTTGGCGCCCAAAGTGACCGCCTGATAAATCCGCACCCGCTCGCCGATGATCGCAGTCTCGCCAATCACCACACCGGTGCCGTGATCGATAAAGAAACTGCCGCCGATCTGCGCGCCCGGGTGGATATCGATGCCCGTCGCCGAATGCGCGATCTCCGCGCTGATCCGCGCCAGCAGCGGCAGGCCGGCACGATACAGATGGTGCGCGAGACGATGGTGGATCACCGCGAGAATGCCCGGATAGCACAGCAGCACTTCATCGACACTGCGTGCCGCCGGGTCGCCGTGATAAGCCGCCAGCACATCGGTGTCGAGCAGCGTGCGCAGACCCGGTAACGCGAGAGCGAAGTCCTGCACGATCTGAATGGCCCGGGCCTCGACTTCACTGTCATCCTGCGCGCTGTGGCGAGCAACGTAACGCAGCTCCAGGCGCGTCTGCGCCAGCAATGCATTCAATGCTACATCTAGTGTGTGGCCGACGTAGAAGTCTTCACTTTCTTCACGCAGATCGACCGGCCCCAGGCGCATCGGGAACAGCGCACCACACAGCGCCTCAAGAATTTCCGCCATCGCCGCTCGCGACGGCAACTCGCGGCCGCCCTGCTCCCCTGAAGCGCGACCATTCTGTGCGCGCCACTGATCCCGCGCGCTGCGCAGCTGGCCGACGATGGTCTGCAATTGCCAATGGCTGGAACGCTCGCTCACGGTAAAAGACTCCTTACGGGCGGCCGGACTGTCTGGCCGCGTCATCGCCGCCTACTTTACGGCATGCCTTTGCCGACGAATTAAGAACCGATAGTGCTGGCCTCAGTCCATTTGGCTATAAGCGATTGACGGTTGCCCGGGCAAAAACGCGTGCCTATAGTCCTTTCATTCTTCTGCGCCAGTACAGACCCATGATCAAACAACAGCTGCAACGCTTCCCTCGTCTCGAACTGCTGAGCCACCCCACGCCGCTGGAAAAACTCGAACGCCTGTCCACCTGGCTCGGTCGCGAGGTGTACATCAAGCGCGATGACCTGACGCCGCTGGCGATGGGTGGCAACAAGCTGCGCAAACTCGAATACCTCGCCGCCGACGCGCTGGCACAAGGCGCCGACACGCTGATCACCGCAGGCGCGCTGCAGTCGAACCACGTGCGCCAGACCGCTGCCCTCGCTGCCAGACTTGGTCTGGGCTGTGTGGCGCTGCTGGAAAACCCGCTGGGCACTGACGACAGCAATTACACCGGCAACGGCAACCGCTTGCTGCTGGATCTGTTCGATACCAGGGTCGAGCTGGTCGACAACCTCGACAATGCCGACGAACAACTGGCCGCCCTGGCCGTGCGCCTGCGCAGCAACGGCAAGAAGCCGTATCTGGTGCCGATTGGCGGCTCCAACGCGCTCGGCGCCTTGGGTTATGTGCGTGCCGGGCTGGAGCTGGCTGAGCAGATCAAGGACAGCGGCCTCGATTTCGCCGCGGTGGTGCTGGCCTCCGGCAGTGCCGGAACTCACAGCGGTCTGGGGCTGGCGCTGAATGAGGCGCTGCCGCAACTGCCGGTGATCGGCGTGACCGTTTCGCGCAGTGAAGAAGATCAGCGCCCGAAGGTTCAGGGTTTGGCCGAACGCACCGCTGAGCTGCTGGGCGTCGAGTTGCCGGCCAGCTTCAAGGTCGAGCTGTGGGACGAATATTTCGGCCCGCGTTACGGCGAACCGAACGCCGGAACGCTGGCGGCGGTGAAACTGTTGGCGGCTCAGGAAGGTCTGTTGCTTGACCCGGTCTACACCGGTAAGGCGATGGCCGGTCTGCTCGACGGGATCGGCCGGCAGCGCTTCGATGACGGCCCGATCATCTTCCTGCACACCGGTGGCGCGCCGGCGTTGTTTGCGTATAAGGATTCTTTCTAAGAGCAGATCAAGAGATCGCAGCCTTCGGCAGCTCCAACATGAGATCACCTGTAGGAGCTGCCGAAGGCTGCGATCGTTTAAGAAGTCACTGATATTCCTTAAATGAATAAAAGATTCCATATTAGGTATTTTCAAGTCTAAAACAGACATCTTATAGTCTCGCCGCAGGCGAATTTCGGGCGAGACGCTTAAGCTGCTTTAAGGCAGGATAGCGCTGTCGTTCAAATCACCAACTTGCCTACATTCCTTAAGCGTCTTCCATAAGAAAACACAGGGGCTTGTCATGAATTTTTCCGCACTACGTCGCACTCTGCTGGTCGGTTCGCTGGGTCTGGCGCTCAGCGCTGGCCTGATCGGTCAGGCAGTGGCCGGTGAGCAGTTGCAACAGATCAAGGACAAGGGCGTTCTCAACGTCGGCCTGGAAGGCACCTACCCACCGTTCAGCTTCGTCGACGAGAACGGCAAGCTGTCGGGTTTCGAAGTCGAGCTGTCCGAAGCGCTGGCGCAAAAGCTCGGCGTCAAGGCCAAGATCCAGCCGACCAAATGGGACGGTATCCTCGCTGCGCTGGAATCCAAGCGTCTGGATCTGGTGGTCAACCAAGTGACCATCTCCGACGAGCGCAAGAAGAAGTATGACTTCTCCGAACCCTACACCGTGTCCGGCATCCAGGCCCTCGTGCTGAAAAGCAAAGAGTCGGCCCTGAACATCAAGACTGCCGCTGACCTCTCCGGCAAGAAAGTCGGTGTCGGCCTGGGCACCAACTACGAGCAGTGGGTCCGCGCCAACGTGCCGGGTGCTGACGTGCGCACCTACGATGATGATCCGACCAAATTCGCCGACCTCAACAACAGTCGTACCGATGCCATCCTGATCGACCGTCTGGCTGCCCTCGAATACGCCAAGAAAGCCCCGAAAACCGTGGCTGCCGGTGAGGCCTTCTCGCGTCAGGAAAGCGGTATCGCCCTGCGCAAAGGCGAGCCGGAACTGCTGGCTGCGGTGAACAAGGCGCTCGACGAACTGCGTGCTGACGGCACTCTCGAGAAACTGTCGAAGAAGTACTTCAACGCAGACGTCACTAAATAATGGAAGAGGCTTTCCAACTCGCGCTGGATTCCGCGCCCTTCCTGTTGAAGGGCGCGTATTACACGGTAGTCCTCAGCCTCGGCGGAATGTTCTTCGGTCTGCTGCTGGGTTTCGGCCTCGCGCTGATGCGCCTGTCGCGCTTCAAATCAGTCAGTTGGCTGGCCCGCATCTACGTGTCGTTCTTTCGCGGCACGCCGTTGCTGGTGCAGCTGTTCGTGATCTATTACGGCTTGCCGCAACTGGGCCTGGAGCTTGATCCGCTGCCGGCAGCGCTGATCGGTTTCTCGCTGAACATGGCCGCCTACGCCTGTGAAATCCTGCGTGCCGCGATCGGTTCGATCGAACGCGGCCAGTGGGAAGCTGCTGCCAGTATCGGCATGACCCGCGCGCAGACCCTGCGCCGGGCCATCCTGCCGCAAGCGATGCGCACGGCTTTGCCGCCGCTGGGCAACAGCTTCATTTCACTGGTCAAGGACACGGCGCTGGCCGCGACCATTCAGGTGCCGGAACTGTTCCGCCAGGCGCAACTGATTACCGCCCGGACTTTCGAAGTCTTCACCATGTATCTTGCCGCCGCACTGATCTACTGGATTCTGGCCACGGTGCTTTCGCACTTGCAGAACAAGTTGGAAGAGCGGGTCAATCGGCACGACCAGGAGTCCTGACGCGATGATTGTCGTGGAAAAACTGACCAAGCAATTCAAGGGTCAGGTCGTGCTCAACGGCATCGACCTTGAGGTGAAGGAAGGCGAAGTCGTCGCGATCATCGGCCCCAGTGGCTCGGGGAAAACGACGTTCCTGCGTTGCCTGAATTTCCTCGAAGAACCCACCAGCGGCCGGATCAAGGTCGGCGACATCGAGATCGATACCAGCCGTCCGCTGAACCAGCAGCAAAGCCTGGTACGCAACCTGCGCCAGCACGTCGGCTTCGTGTTCCAGAATTTCAACCTGTTCCCACACCGCACAGCTTTGGAAAACGTCATCGAGGGCCCGATCGTGGTCAAGAAGATGCCGCGCGACCAGGCAGTTGCCCTGGGTAAAAAGCTGCTGACCAAAGTGGGGCTTGCCGGCAAAGAGGACGCGTATCCGCGCCGTCTCTCCGGTGGCCAGCAACAGCGCGTGGCGATTGCCCGGGCGCTGGCGATGGAGCCGGAAGTCATTCTGTTTGACGAACCGACCTCAGCGCTCGATCCGGAACTGGTTGGCGAGGTGCTGGCAACCATTCGAGGACTTGCGGAAGAAAATCGCACCATGGTGATTGTCACCCATGAAATGGGCTTTGCCCGTGACGTGGCCAATCGCGTAGTGTTTTTCGACAAAGGCGTAATTGTCGAGCAAGGTGAAGCCAAGGCACTGTTTGCCAATCCTAAAGAAGAACGCACTCAACAGTTTCTCAGCAAGTTTCTGAATCACGCCTGAGAACTTCTTCTGCAACAACCAAAACTTCCACGGATGGAAGTTACACCTCCCCGCCCCTCACTTGAAACTTCAATTAATCATTGCGAGCGCATACAAATGTACATTGCGCAACGGTTGAGTGCTTACTTGGATCGTCATACTCCTACACGTTTGCCCTTGAATAAACACGCTGGATAAGTCGAGCAATTGCCGATTATTTGTAGCTGGTTTCGCCACTACACCTAGGCGTATTGCCTCGATGACGTAGGAGCTTTCTGATTAGTTTGTAATTTAAGGATTAACTAAACCCCTCTATTGACACCCCTCTCCGCAGACTTTTATCTAGTCGGCAACCGGCGCCACTTAGTTCAAAACCTTGCATTAAAGCCGAGCTAATACTTGTCGCTTTTATTGCCAGTTGATTCGCGCCTTTTTTTGCTTTCCAGAAACGGATTTCGCTGCAAGACTTCAAGGAGAGAAACCGATGACCCGCACTTCGCACACCCCCGAACTTGCAGCGCCAACGCTGGCATGCGCACAAATAACCGGCATCAACCAAGCGACAGCGGCCCACCTGCTGATCGATGTACCGCCCTACGGCGACATGGACGTTGGCGATCTGATCGAACTGTTCTGGAACAAATGCTATGTCGCGTCAAAAGTCCTCAGCGCGGCCGATGTGGGTGAGTCAGTCAGCCTACGGGTGCCGGAGAGTTTCATCAGCAACGGCATCGCGCGCATTCACTACCGCGTGATGCAGGTCGGCCATGGCCCGGCACTGTCGGCAGCGACCCGGGTGCAGGTCAAACTCGATTGCCCCGGTGGCCAGCCCACCGGGCAGTGCGAAGACGAAAATCAGCAACTGGCACCGGTGATCATCCCCGAAGCGATTCGCCGTCAGGGCGTGAACCCCAGCCAGATCAAACGCGGCGTGCCGCTGACCATCGAGCCCTACGTGAACATGGCCGAAGACGACGCCATCACCCTGCGCTGGGGCGATGTGCGCATGGACCTGGCGCCTGTCACGGCGGCCGACGTCGGGCTGCCGATTCAGGTCTGGGTGCCACCAGCGGTCATTGTCGAAGCCGGTGAAGACCTGCGCTTGGACGTGACGTACTGCATTCTCGACCGGGTCGGTAATAACTCGCGCTGGGCGCCGCCGCGTACGTTGAAAATTGGTTGCGTGAATCCGTACGTAAAAGTCCCGTTGAAACCCGAATTCAAGGCTGCCGAATCGCGTACCAAGTGAGACCTGCCTAAGGTGGGAGGTCAGTCACCTCTCACCTGAAACTCGTTAACCAAGCCGAACATCCCTCCTTCTATGCATATTCCTAAAAGTTAGTTTATTTAATATTTATACACGCTTAGGGTATATACACCGGACCACCGGACATTCTTTCAATCGTCGCACTTCGCGGCGTTTTTCATGAGATGTGAGGTAGGTATGGTCCGGAACACAATCACCCCAGTGCAGATCGCCAGGGCATTGCGTGCAGCCAGGGAGCGGCACTGATGTCCAGTCTTGCAGATGCCAACGTGCAGTCCGATCTGGACATCGCCCCGCTGTTGTTGCCCGCGCAAGTACTGCGCAACGATGCTCAAGCGATCAAGGCAGCCCAAGACCTGGCGCAGATCGCCCGCGTGCAGGCGGCCAAACGCGACCGTCAGCGCAAGCTGCCTTGGTCAGAAATTGAGCAGTTCACCCGCAGCGGTCTGGGCAGCATTGCTATCCCGCGCGAATACGGTGGCCCACAGGTTTCGTTCGTTACGCTGGCTGAAGTATTCGCGATCATTTCCGCCGCCGACCCGGCCCTCGGGCAGATCCCGCAGAACCAGTTTGGCATCATCAATCTGGTGCTCGGCAGCGCCACCCAAGCGCAGAAAAAACAGCTTTTCCAGAGCGTTCTGGAAGGCTGGCGCATCGGCAATGCCGGCCCGGAACGTGGCACCAGAAACACCCTGGAACTGAAGGCGCGAATCAGCGCCGACGGCGACGATTACGTGATCAACGGCCAGAAGTTCTATTCAACCGGCGCGCTGTTTGCGCACTGGGTCGCGGTGAAAGCGCTGAACGATGACGGTAAACAGGTGCTGGCCTTCGTCCGGCGCGGCACGCCGGGTTTGCGCATCGTCGATGACTGGTCGGGCTTCGGCCAGCGCACCACCGCCAGCGGCACGATCCTGCTGAACAACGTGCGCGTCGAGTCGAGCCTGGTCATCGACAACTGGAAGATCAACGACAAGCCGAACACCCAGGGCGCAGTGTCGCAGCTGATTCAAGCGGCCATCGACGCTGGCATCGCCCGTGGTGCCATCGACGACGCCATCGACTTCGTCAAAACCCGCGCACGGCCATGGATCGACGCCAAGGTCGAGCGCGCCAGCGATGACCTCTACGTGATTGCCGATATCGGCAAACTGAAAATTGAACTGCACGCCGCCGAAGCGCTGCTGCGCAAGGCCGGGCAAGTGCTTGATCAGGTTCACGCGGCGCCACTCACAGCTGAGTCCGCTGCTCGCGCTTCGATCGCCGTGGCTGAAGCAAAAGTACTGACTACCGAGATCTCGCTGCTGGCCAGCGAAAAGCTCTTCGAACTGGCCGGCAGCCGCGCGACCCTCGCCGAATTCAATCTCGACCGCCACTGGCGCAACGCCCGCGTGCACACCCTGCACGACCCGGTGCGCTGGAAATATCACGCGGTCGGCGCCTATCGCCTGAACGGCACTTTGCCGGCTCGCCATTCCTGGATCTGAGACGACCAGTCATCTGGAGAACCCCCTATGACGCTTTCCCATCACGTCGCGCTCATCACCAGCGATGAGCAAGCCCTGATCGTCGCCAGCGACCTGGCCGAAGATTTCAAACGCGACAGCGCCCTGCGCGACCGCGAACGCCGCCTGCCATTGGCCGAGCTGGAAGTGTTTTCCCGCTCCGGCCTGTGGGGCATCAGCGTGCCGAAAGAATATGGCGGCGCGGGCGTATCCAACGTCACCCTGGCCAAAGTCATCGCACTCATCGCTCAGGCCGACGGCTCGCTCGGGCAGATTCCGCAGAACCATTTCTACGCACTGGAAGTGCTGCGCGTGAATGGCAGCGATGAACAGAAACAGCGCCTGTACGCCGAGGTCCTCGCCGGCCAGCGCTTCGGCAATGCGCTGGCGGAACTGGGTACCAAAACCGCTCATGATCGTGTCACCAGTCTCAAACGCGACGGCGCTGGTTATCGCATCAACGGTCGCAAGTTCTACTCGACCGGGGCGATTTACGCGCAGCGCATTCCGACGTCGGTGGTCGATGAAAACGGCGTGCAACATCTGGCCTTCGTCCCGCGCGAGAGCAAGGGCCTGACGGTGATCGACGACTGGAGCGGCTTCGGCCAGCGCACCACCGGCAGCGGCTCGGTGGTGTTCGAAGATGTGTATGTAGCGGCCGAAGACGTGCTGCCGTTCCAGAGCGCTTTCGAACGCCCGACCACGGTCGGCCCGCTGGCGCAGATTCTCCACGCCGCCATCGACACCGGCATCGCCCGCGCCGCTTACGAAGACGCTTTGCACTTCGTGCGCAGCAAGACCCGTCCGTGGATCGATTCGGGCAACGACAAGGCTACCGACGATCCGCTGACGCTGAAGAGCTTCGGCCACTTGAGCATTCGTCTGCACGCCACCGAAGCCTTGCTCGAACGTGCCGGTGAATTCCTCGATGCCGCGCAAGCTGAAACCAATGCCGAAACTGTCGCCGCCGCGTCGATAGCAGTTGCCGAAGCGCGGGCGATCAGCACGGAAATTTCCCTCGCCGCTGGCAGCACGCTGTTCGAGCTCGCCGGCAGTCAGGCGACGCTGAGCGAACACGGCCTCGACCGGCACTGGCGCAACGCTCGCGTGCACACCCTGCACGACCCGGTGCGCTGGAAGTATCACGCCGTGGGCAATTACTACCTCAACGATGAAAACCCTCCGCTGCGAGGGACGATCTGATGAGCGCTGCGAAAAAGAAGATTCTGCTCAACGCGTTCAACATGAACTGCATCGGCCACATCAATCACGGCCTGTGGACCCATCCGCGCGACACCTCGACGCGCTACAACACGATCGAATACTGGACCGAACTGGCGCAGTTGCTTGAGCGCGGATTGTTCGATGGCTTGTTCATCGCTGACATCGTCGGCGTCTACGACGTCTACCAGAACTCGGTCGACGTCACGCTGAAAGAGTCGATCCAGTTGCCGGTCAACGATCCGCTGCTGCTGGTTTCAGCGATGGCAGCCGTCACCAGAAACCTCGGCTTTGGCCTGACCGCCAATCTCACTTACGAGCCGCCGTATCTGTTCGCCCGACGCATGTCGACGCTCGATCATCTGAGTCGCGGCCGCGTTGGCTGGAACATCGTCACCGGTTATCTGGACAGCGCCGCCAAAGCCATGGGTCTCAACGAGCAGGTCGAACATGACCGCCGCTACGACCAGGCCGAAGAATATCTGCAGGTCTTGTACAAGCTCTGGGAAGGCAGCTGGGAGAACGGCGCGGTGCTCAACGACCGCGAGCAGCGCATCTACGCCAACCCGGACAAAGTGCACAAGGTCGAGCACCAGGGCGAGTTCTATCAGGTCGAGGGTTATCACCTCTGCGAGCCGTCACCGCAGCGCACACCGGTGCTGTTTCAGGCCGGCAGCTCCGACCGCGGCTTGCTGTTTGCCGGGCGTCATGCCGAGTGCGTGTTCATCAGCGGCCAGAACAAACCATCGACCAAAGTGCAGGTCGACAAGGTCCGCGCCAGCGCCGTCGAAGCCGGGCGCGATCCTCGAGACATCAAGGTGTTCATGGGCCTCAATGTGATCGTTGGCGCGACTGAAGAAGCGGCGTGGGCCAAGCATGCCGAGTACCTCAGCTACGCCAGCGCCGAAGCCGGCGTGGCGCATTTTTCCGCGTCCACCGGCATCGACTTTGCCCAATACGAAATCGATGAGCCGATCCAGTACGTGAAGAGCAACGCCATTCAATCGGCAACAAAAAATCTGCAGAACAACGACTGGACCCGGCGCAAATTACTCGACCAGCACGCCCTTGGTGGTCGTTACATCACCGTGGTCGGTTCGCCCGAACAAGTGGCCGATGAACTGGAATCGTGGATCGCCGAAACCGGTCTGGACGGCTTCAACCTCACTCGCATCGTCACCCCGGAAAGCTATGCCGATTTCATCGAACTGGTGATTCCCGAGTTGCAGCGGCGCGGCTCGTACAAGACTGCGTATGACAGCGGCACCCTGCGTGAGAAGTTGTTTCACGGTGAGGCGCAGTTGCCTGAGCAACACAGCGGATCTTCGTACCGGCATTAAAAGCTTCGCGAGCAGGCTCGCTCCCACATTTGAAATGCGTGCCTCTGTGGGAGCGAGCCTGCTCGCGAAGAGGCCCTCCCCGGCACAACAAATTCATGCACTGACTGGAAAAACCACCATGACCAAAAAAAACCTGTCCCACCCAGTCAAAGCACTGGCCTTGGCCTTCGGCCTGTTCAGTTCGGCAATCTTCGCCGCCGACGCCCCGTTGAAAATCGGCACCACTGCCGCTTTCGCCATTCCGCTGGAAGCCGCCGTCGAGGAAGCTTCCAAACAAGGCCTGAAAGTCGAGCTGGTGGAATTCACCGACTGGATCGCGCCCAACGTCAGCCTCGCCGCTGGCGACATTGATGTGAATTATTTCCAGCACATTCCGTTTCTGGAGAATGCCAAAGCCGCGTCCGGTTTCGATCTGGTGCCGTTCGCACCCGGGATCATCAACAACGTCGGCCTGTATTCGAAGAAATACAAAAGCTTCGATGAGCTGCCCGAAGGCGCCAGCGTCGCCATCGCCAACGACCCGATCAACAGCGGACGGGGTTTGCAATTGCTCGCCAAGGCCGGGTTGATCACCCTGAAACCGGGCGTCGGTTACAAGGCCACCGAGGACGACATCGTCGCCAATCCGAAAAAGATCAGGATCCTTCAGGTCGAAGCCGTGCAGCTGGTGCGCGCCTATGACGACGCCGATCTGGTCCAGGGTTATCCAGCCTATATCCGCTTGGCGAAGACCTTCGATGCCGGCTCGGCGCTGCTGTTCGACGGTCTCGACCACAAGGAATACGTGATCCAGTTCGTCATCCAGCCGAAGAGCAAAACCGACCCGCGCCTGATCAAGTTCGTCGACATCTATCAGCATTCACCGGCCGTTCGCGCAGCACTGGACAAGGCCCACGGCAAGCTCTATCAGGCCGGCTGGGAAAGCTGAACATGACTGCGGCGATCCAACGGCGACTGGAGTTTCCAGAGCCACACCACGCTGAAAAAACCGAGCTGCACCCCGAGCTGAATCGCGCCCACGTACGCTTTATCGGCGTGGGCAAAACCTACGACGGCCGACAAGGTCCGGTCGCGGCTTTGCAGGGCATCGACCTGGCGATTCAGCGCGGCGAAGTGTTCGGCATCATCGGCCGCAGCGGCGCTGGCAAGTCGTCGCTGATCCGCACGATCAATCGCCTGGAGCAGCCAACGTCGGGGCGGGTGTTGATCGATCAGGTCGATATCGGCGAGTTCGATGAAAACCGCCTCGTCGCCCTGCGTCGGCGCATCGGCATGATCTTCCAGCACTTCAATCTGATGTCGGCCAAGACCGTCTGGCAGAACGTCGAGTTGCCGCTGAAAGTCGCCGGCGTGCCGAAGGAGCAGCGCGACAACAAGGTCCGCGAACTGCTTGAACTGGTCGGCCTGCAGAGCAAGCACAAGGCCTATCCGGCGCAACTCTCCGGTGGGCAGAAACAGCGTGTCGGCATTGCCCGCGCGCTGGTGCATGACCCGGAAATTCTGCTCTGCGATGAAGCGACATCGGCGCTCGACCCGGAAACCACGCAGTCGATCCTCGGCCTGTTGCGCGAGATCAACAAACGCCTGGGCCTGACCATTGTGCTGATCACTCATGAGATGGCGGTGATACGCGAGATTTGCGACCGCGTCGTCGTCCTCGAACATGGCCATGTGGTCGAGCAAGGGCCGGTGTGGCAAGTGTTCGGCAATCCGCAGCACGAGGTCAGCCAGACCTTGCTCGCACCACTGCAACACGCCTTGCCGGAAGAATTGCAAAGCCGTTTGCAGGCGCAATCCACGGCTTCTGATGCAGCGGTGGTGTTGCGTTTGCAGTTCACCGGCGGTGCCGCTGATGAACCGGATCTGGCTGCATTATTTGCGGCGTTGGGCGGCCGAGTGAAGCTGCTTCAGGGCGGCGTGGAACGGATTCAGGGTCATGCGCTGGGGCAGCTGTTGCTGGCCGTCAGCGGCTCGGCGTACAGCGCCGAGCAATTGCGCGAGCGCGCCGGGCAGTGGGCGCAACGAGTGGAGGTATTGGGCTATGTGGTTTGATCGCTTGCTGCAGGGTTTTATCGACACTTTTTTGATGGTCGGCGTGTCGTCGCTGATCGCGCTGCTGGCGGGGATTCCCATGGCGGTGATTCTGGTCACCAGTGACAAGGGCGGGATCTATGAGGCGCCGCTGTTGAACCGTGCGCTGGGCGCCTTCGTCAATCTGTTCCGCTCGATCCCGTTCCTGATTCTGATGGTCGCGCTGATTCCATTCACCCGCCTGATCGTCGGCACCACGTATGGCGTGTGGGCCGCTGTGGTGCCGCTGACAATCGCCGCAACGCCCTTCTTCGCGCGGATCGCCGAAGTCAGTCTGCGCGAGGTCGATCATGGTCTGATTGAAGCTGCGCAGGCCATGGGTTGCCGACGCTGGCACATCGTCTGGCATGTGCTGTTGCCCGAGGCGCTGCCGGGGATTGTCGGCGGTTTCACCATCACCCTGGTGACGATGATCAATTCGTCGGCCATGGCTGGGGCAATTGGTGCTGGTGGGCTGGGGGATATCGCTTACCGCTACGGTTATCAGCGCTTCGATAGCCAGATCATGTTGACGGTGATCGTCTTGCTGGTGGCGCTGGTGGCGGTGATTCAGTTGGGTGGCGACAGGCTGGCGCGGGGGCTCAATAAGCGCTAAGGTCGATAGCGGCAGGTGGCCATCAACCAGGCCAATGTGATCGCAGTATTTTGGGCGATGCCCTTCGTGAAAATCAGATGCTTCCTACACGAATTTTGTCTTTTCGCCAGCCCGAACCACGCGGGTTTGCAGGACGATTCCTAGAATAATTTACCCGCTTGTACCCGAAATATCCTGTAGCTAATCTCCGGTCGTCACTGTTTTGCGGTGACTGGATTCAGTTGTCCGGCCGGCAACTGATCCGCGTGCAGCCGCCGTCCTGCTCGTTTAGTCGCGAAATGGTTGGCTCCCACTTGAAGTCAGGAGTTTACCCATGGAAAAAAATCTTGCCGATCCGCCACTCAGCCTTACCTCAAGCAAGCGGTTCACCGAGGATTTGCTCAAGGATCGCTCTGCACTGTGCCGCGCCGTCGACTCACATCTGGCCGGCAATCAGGTCACGTTGGCGGGGCAGAAACGCGTCTACAGCATCAGCGAAGATGTGACGCTGGAGGACGCCCAACTGTATGTTGCCGATCTGCTGCGCTGCGCTTCGGTGACCGTCCATCAATGCGGTGACCAGCTCGGGGGCGCGGATCGGGCCATGGTGTTCTCGGTCTGGCATCTGCTGGAAATGGCCAAGGCGATGATGGACCGCTCGATCGATTGTCTGGGAGCGAAGCAGCACTGAAGCCTGGCACCCATCGCCGCCTGCACTGGCCCCAGCGCAGGCGGCGTTTTTTTGCCGGTGAAAAAGCTTATAGTCCGCCCTCACACCGCCAATACAGCATCGATCATGAAGCAAACGCCCAGCGACCTCGAACAGATCACCGCCACTACCCTCGGTCACTACAACTCGGTGGCCGAGGACTTTCGCGAAGGCACTCGCGACCACGATGTCAGCCAGAACATCGAGGCCTTGCTGCGCCACATTCAGTCTGAGTCGCCGTTGACGATTCTCGATTTCGGCTGCGGTCCGGGCCGAGATCTGCAGACCTTTACACGTATGGGCCACGTCGCGATCGGCCTCGATGGCTCGCAGGAATTCGCGCGCATGGCCCGCCAGGACAGCGGTTGCGAAGTCTGGCAGCAGGACTTTCTCAAGCTTGATCTACCCGCCGAGCGCTTCGACGGCATCTTCGCCAATGCCGTGCTGTTTCATGTGCCGTTGCAGGTGTTGCCGCAAGTGCTACGGCAACTGCACGGCACCTTGAAACCGGGTGGCGTGCTGTTCAGTTCCAATCCGCGTGGCGACAACCAAGAGGGCTGGAACGGGCCGCGCTACGGCTCGTATCACGATCTCGAAGCCTGGCGCGGGTTGCTGACGGCGGCGGGGTTCGTCGAGCTGGAGCATTACTACCGGCCCGCGGGCTTACCGCGTGAACAGCAGCCTTGGCTGGCGAGCGTGTGGCGCAAAGTCTGAGTCAGGGCGCTGCCTGTACCTGATATTGGCTGACGCTGCCGTCCGCGAACAATGCAGTCAGGGTGTGTCCCGGTAACGTCCGGCCCTGCCAATTGCGTGGAGCGGCGTCGAAATTGGCCAGCAGTCGCGTGCCGTCGGCAAACGTCGTCTGCTGTACCAGGCGGTCCTCGCTCAACCAGTCAAAAGCGGTCAGCGCTTGCGTCGCCAGACGTTCGTGCAGCGGACGAAAGAATCGATCCTGACGCACGATCAACGGCAAGCGCTGATCAAGGCTGGCCGCACTCAGGTGGTACAGCGGCGGTACGTTGTAGAGCAACTGGGTGAGCTCGTTTTCCACCCGCACGTCGCTCAACTTCAGGTTATCGAACAACCAGTGATGACTGGTGATGACAGAGCCGTGGAATACCGTCTGATACAGCGGTAAACGGCTGGCGGCGGCGAAATGAACGCGTCGGTAGTCAGCCTTCAACCGGGTCGGTTTGAAGAACACCGCTGGCTGCTCCGGTGGGTACCATTGGCCGACGAAAAAGTCCGCTGTGCCCGGCTGCTGCATGTCGCGATCGCCCCAACCGATCACTGGCGTCTGCATGCCATGTGCGAACAGAACTCCCCGAGCGGTGGCGGCATTGCCATCCTCGGAGCCGCTCGGCAGCTGCAACACCTCGTTGATCCAGCGCGATGCTGCAACATTGCCCGCGGCATTCTGCGCCTGGGTCATCGGTGCGCCGGGACGATAACTGTCGAAGAGCATCCCAGCGGCATAGGCATCGAGAAACCAGCTGTTAAAGCCGGCAACCTTCTGGATTGCATCGATGCGCCGCTCAAGCAACGGGCGTACACATCGCGGATCGGTATAGTGGCCGGACTGCTGAAATCCACTTTTCAGCGCACCGTTTTCCTCCACGATCGCGCACTCGGTATTGGCCCGATCACCGAGGTGCGCAGTGGTCCAGTCCGGATTTTCATCCCGGCGCAGCGCGGTTTCGTAGGAGTCATAGGGGGCAATCAGATACCCCGCAGAGACGGCGGCGCGCACCGCCTCGGGATGCCAGAGTCCACCTTCCCAGCCCTCGCCGAGCCCAAGCCATAAACGCGAAAGTCCAGCGCTCTGCAAGCGTTCAATGGTTCGCCGCGACAAGGTACGCCCCCAGCGCGAAGGATCAGGCGCCAGCGTACCCTTCAGAACAACGGCCAGCTGCTCGCGCACCTCAGCGTACCCGTTGACCAGCGCCTGCATGTCCGGCACCGCCCGCGCCTGCCAGGTTTTGCGCGCCTGAGTGTTCAGCGCGCGATTGAGACTGCGCAGCATCACAGTCTGTTGATAGCGATTGAGTACGGTCTCGCTGGCGAGCAACCGCAGCGCTTCAGGATCCATCGCCGCCCGAAGTTCACTGACCAGCACACCCGGGCCGCGCAATCGGGCAATCAGCAGCGGCCAGTTGCGCACATCGTCGGGGCCGAGCAGATCGTTGCCCCACAGATAGACATGCGCGGCACCGATCAGCTTGGCGGCTTGCGGGGTCTTGATCAGCTTGTTCGCCAAGCTTTCAAATTGATCGCTATCGATGAGCCACTGCTTGTAGCGCTTGGCCCCGGCCAACGGATCGGCAGCGCCGAGAAACAGGCTGAAGGTCAGCGGCTTCGAGGGTTCAAGCGTAGTGAAACGGTGCCTGGCCGACAGCCCCAGCGCATCGCCATTGGCCTTGAAGCGCAGTTGATTGTTGTAAGGGTTGGTCAGCAACCAGTGCAGGCTGAACTTCTCGTACTCCATCCCCCAAAGCGGCAGGCTCAAGTCCTGGGTGGTATCGAGCGCGCCCTGCGCGACCAGGAATTTTTGCCACGCCCGGTCACCGCGCGGCACGTAGCGCCCTTCGGCAAGCGGCCAGATCAGCGCCTGGCCCATTGCACTGGCGGGCTGATGAATAAACTCGATTTGCGAGGGCGAGTTAGCCGTAATCGAAAACGTCAGGTCACGCTGGTCCAGGTCAACACTGAGCAACCAGCGCCCATCGTCCCATTGCCAATCAATGCGATTGCCATGCCTGACCATGTCGCTGACCTTGTGCCGCAGCACGCCTGCCGAAGCTTGCACTGGTGGCGCGCCGGCCGATTCAACCCGCACCGCCAGCGTCGCAGGATCGACCTGCACCCGCCACAGCTGGTTTTCCAGCAGCACTTCGGCCAGCACTGCCGGCGACAGGCTCACGCCAGCGAGCAGCAACCATCCGCGCAACCAGCCGGAAACAGTCGACATGGCACGTCCCTCCTCGAATGAAGAAGGGACGTTAGCGCAGTCCTCTTACGCTGTAAGTCAGACCTTTCCCAAATATCGCAGGGCGATCTCACTGCGCCGGTTTTTCATCCTTCTGCGGTTCGCGGATCTTGTACCAGGCGACATACAGCGCCGGCAGAAACAACAGCGTCAGCAGCGTCGCCACGACGATGCCGCCAATCATCGCGTAGGCCATCGGCCCCCAGAACACTTCGCGGGCAATCGGGATCATGCCCATGCTCGCTGCCGCTGCGGTCAGCAGGATCGGCCGGCGCCGGTGTTCGGTTGCTTCCACGACCGCGTCCCACGGCGCATAGCCTTTCTGCTCGAACTCATCGATCTGCGTTACCAGAATCACCGAGTTGCGGATGATGATGCCGATCAGCGCGAGAATCCCCAGGATCGCCACGAAACCCATCGGCGTGCCGGTCGGCACCAGTGCCAGCACCACGCCGATCAACCCCAGCGGCGCAACACTGGCGACCAGGAACATCTTCTGCACGCTGTGCAATTGAATCATCAGGAACGTCGCCATGAGGAACAGCATCAGCGGCAGCACCTTGGCAATCGGCCCCTGGGCCTTGCCGCTTTCCTCAACCGTACCGCCGGTAGCGACCTTGTAGCCGACCGGCAGTTTCGAGGCAAAAGCATCGATCGACGGCTTGAGCAGTTTCACCAGATCGGTCGGCTGGATTTCGTCGCGCACCGAGGCCTTGATGGTGATGGTCGGCAAGCGGTCACGACGCCACACCAGCGGCTGTTCCAGTTCATAACGCACGGTGGCGAACGCCAGCAGCGGAATCGAGGTGCCGCTCGGCGTGACGATCTGCAGGTTCTGCAGGGTTTCCGGCGTGCCGCGTTCGGAATCCACCGCGCGACCGACCACGTTGATCAGATAGATATCGTCATCGACCTGGGTCAACGGCGAGCCACTGACGATGCTGTTCATCAGGTTGGCGACGTCTTCGGACGACAGCCCGAGTTGCCGCGCCTTGTCCTGGGCGATGTCGATGCGCAGGACTTTGCCCGGCTCGTTCCAGTCGTAAATGATTTCGCCGATGTGCGGGTTCTTGTCCAGTTCGGTGGCCAGGTCGATGGCGTGTTTGCGCACCTGATCGACATCTTTGCCGCTGACTCGATACTGAATCGGACGCCCCACCGGCGGGCCCATTTCCAGGGCCTGCACGTAGCTGCCGATGCCGACGAAGTCTTTGTGCAGGCGCTCACGCAGGCGCTGACTCAACGCCTCGCGGGCTTCGAAATCCTTGCTGACGATCACCAGCTGCGCGTAGTACGGGTTCTGCAATTGCTGATCCAGCGGCAGGTAGAAACGGATCGCCCCCTGGCCGATGTAAGTGCTCCAGCGCACGATGTCCGGGTCGCCTTTGAGCGTCGCTTCGAGCTTGTCCACCGCTTTGCGGGTTTCGTCGATCGAGGCGTTTTGCGGCAGGTTCAGGTCGACGAGGATTTCCGGGCGATCCGAAGCGGGGAAGAACTGGTTCTGCACGAAACGCATGCAGAACACCGCCAGCACGAACAGCAGCACGGTGATGCCGATCGCCCACCAGCGGTTGCGCATGGCCCACAACAGGCCGCCGTTGAAGGCGCGACCGATGCGCCCCGGCTCGGCATCATGCGCCTTCACGTTGGCGCTGAGGATGTGCACGCCGATCACCGGTGCAAAGAACACTGCGACTACCCACGAGACGATCATCGCCACGGCGATCACCGCAAACAGCGTGTAGGTGTACTCACCGGCCGAACTGGCATTGAGACCGATGGGCACGAAACCGGCGACGGTCACCAGCGTACCGGTGAGCATCGGGAATGCGGTCGAGGTGTAGGCGAACGTCGCCGCCTGCTCCTTGCTCTCGCCCATCTCCAGGCGCGTGACCATCATCTCCACCGTGATCATCGCGTCGTCCACCAGCAGACCGAGGGCGATGATCAGCGCGCCGAGGGAAATCCGCTGCATGGTGATGCCGCTGTATTCCATGAACACAAAAACCATCGCCAGCACCAGCGGAATCGAGCAGGCCACCACCAGACCGGCGCGCACGCCGAGGCTGATGAAGCTCACCACCAGCACGATGATGACCGCTTCGAACAGCGCGCTGGTGAAACCGCCAACGGCCTCTTCCACCACCACCGCCTGATCGGACACCGTGTGCACGCCGACGCCGACAGGCAAGTCAGCGGTGAGCTGGTCGATGCGCTCGTGCAGCGCCTTACCGAATTCCTGAACGTTGCCGCCCTTCTGCATGGCAATCGCCAGGCCGATCGCCGGTTTGCCGTCGAAGCGGAATTCCGGTGTCGCCGGATCGACGTAGCCACGGCTGATCTCGGCGATGTCCGCCAGACGATAGAAGCGATCGTTGAGCTTGAGATTGACCTCGGCGAGGTCTTTTTCCGAAGCGAACTGGCCCGAGGTGCGCACGGAAATCCGCTCAGGTCCCGCCTCGATCACGCCGGCCGGAGTCACGGCGTTCTGCGATTGCAGGCTCTGCACCACCTGGCGCTGGTCGATACCCAGCGCTGCGAGTTTGCGCGTGGAGAAATTCAGGTAAATCGTTTCGTCCTGCTGGCCGATCATTTCGATCTTGCCCAGCCCCGGCACGTTGCGGATTTCTGCGCGCGCCTGTTCCACGTAATCGCGCAACTGACGCATGGTCAGGCCGTCGGCGGTGAAGGCGTAGACCGAGCCGTACACGTCACCGAACTCATCGTTGAACCCCGGCCCCTGAATGCCCTGGGGAAACTGGCCGCGAATATCGTCGATCTTCTTGCGCACCTGGTACCAGATTTCCGGGATGTCCTTGGCACTGGTGGTGTCGCGCAGGTACACGTACACCGTCGATTCGCCGGGGCGTGTGTAGCTTTTCACGTAGTCGAGGGAATCGAGCTCTTCGAGTTTCTTCTCGATGCGGTCGGTGACCTGCTTGAGGGTTTCTTCCTGGGTCGCGCCCGGCCATTTGGTCTGGATCACCATGGTCTTGATGGTGAACGACGGGTCTTCTTCGCGGCCGAGATTGAAGTACGAAAACACCCCCATCAGCAGCCCGACGAACATCAGGTACCACACGAAAGACTGGTGCTTGAGGGCCCATTCGGAGAGGTTGAAAGAGCCTTTCATTGACTGTCCTCGTCAAGTTTTACCGATTGTCCGGGTTTGAGACTGTTGACGCCGGCGCTGACCACGCGCTCGCCGTTTTGCACGCCACCGGCCAGCACCACGCTGTGGTCGCCACGGCTGACCACACTGACGTCGCGCGGGTTGACGGTTTTGTTTTGCGTGTCGATCACCCAGATTCGGGGTTTGCCATCGACTTCCTGCAACGCCGTCAGCGGCAGTTCGATGCGCGGCTTGATCGCCGAGCTGAGGGTCACGCTGATCGCGGTGCCGAGGCGGAAACCGTCCGGCGTATCCGACAGGGTCAGGCGCGCGCGGCGGGTGCGCGTGGCGCTTTGTGCCTGGGGTTCGATCTCGCGGATGATCGCCGTGGTGTTGATGCTCGGATCGAGTTGCGCAGCCACCGAGAACACCACGTCGCTGGGCAACTGATCGACCAGGGTATCGGGCAGATCGATCACCGCTTCCTTGATGTCCGGTTGCGCCAGCGTCACCACTTGTTGCCCGGCGGTTACCACTTGCCCGGCTTCGGCGTTCCACGCGGTGACCACGGCTTTGTGATCGGAGCGCAGCTCGGTGTAGCTCAGTTGATCCTTGCTCTGGCTGACCGCCGCGCGCGCCTGATCGAGCGAGGCCTGAGTGGTTTTCAGATCGGTGTTGGCGACGTCCAGTTGCGCCTGCGCACCGACGCCGCGATCGAACAGCGCTTGCTGACGGCGCGCGTTGGCCTGGGCGTTGATCAGTTGCGCCTGGATCCTCGCCAGATCGCCCTGGGCCGAACGTAACTGGTTCTGCTGGTCGGATGGGTCGAGAGTGGCGAGCAAGGTGCCCTTCTGCACCTCGGCGCCGACATCGACGTTACGGCTGGCGATGCGTCCGCCGACGCGGAAACCGGTGTTGCTCTCGTAGCGCGCCTGAATGCTCCCGGCAAAGCGTCCGAGGCTTTCTTCGTTGAGCGCTTTGACCGTGACCGAAAGCACCGGGCGTACCGGTTCCGGCGGCGTTTCCTTTTCCGAGCAGGCGCCCAGCAGCAGCGCCATGCACAACAGGCCGAGACGCTTCATGGCTGCGCTCCGGGTTGCAGATCCTTGTAGGTGTTTTCGGCAATCTCGACTTTCATGCCTGGGTGCAGCAACTGGCCGCCGGCGACAATGACTTTCTCGCCGCCCTTGAGGCCTTCGCTGATGATCACTTTGCCGGTCAGGTAACGGCCGACCGTGACCGTATGCAACTGCGCTTCGCCTTTGTCATCGACCAGCCACACCGCCGGGTCGCTGATGTTTTTTGTCAGCGCCGACCAAGGCAGTTCCACCGCCGATTTACCGGTGCCTTTGGCGGTGGCACTCACTACCGAACCGAGCTGCATGCCCGGCGGCAGTTTGTCGAGGCTGACCTTGACCTGCACGGTGCCCGATTGCGCCGACACTGAGGGGGTGATTTCACGCACGGTGCCGGTGGTTTTGATCTCGGGGTTGTCGAGCAGGCTGACCACGATCGAGCGATCGGACGGCCGCTCGGCCAGCAGCGATTCGTAGACATTGAATACCGCGTCGCGGTCGCCATCGCGGGCAAGGCTGAAAATCGGCGCGGTGGCCTGCACCACTTGGCCGACTTCGGCCTGGCGCTCGGTGATTACCCCGGGTGCATCGGCGATCAGCGAGGTGTAACTGAGCTGGTCCCTGGCGTTGGCCAACTGCGCCTGCGCCGCGCTCAATGCGCTCTGGCTGCTGCGCAGCGCCGCTTGTGCCGAATCGTATTCGCTCTGGCTGGTGTAGCCCTTGGGCAGGAGTTTTTGCTGACGCACAAAAGCGGCCGCCGCTTGCTTCACGCGGGCCTGTTCGGCGACAACTTGGGCTTGAGCGGAATCGACGTTGGTCTGCAGATCTTTCGGATCGAGTTTGGCCAGCACCTGTTTGGCGGTGACGCGGTCGCCGACATCGACCATGCGCTGGATGATCTTGCCGCCGACGCGGAATGAAAGCTGCGTCTGCACCCGCGCCTGCACGTCACCGGTGAGGGTCACCGCGGCGGCGTAGTTGGCCGGTTCGACCTCTTGCACAAAGACCCGTGGCAAATATTCCTGAGCAGGTTTCTTGTCGCCGCAAGCGCTGAGCAAAGTGAACAGACTCAGCATGACTGCTGTTTTCATTCCGGGACTTGCCATGCAGACTCCTTCCTGTGTACGAACGTGCAAGTGACGATACGACTGTGAGCTTAGAACAGGGTTCAACGTTCGCCTGAGCGATCACAACATTTCCGTGCAGGAGCTGCCGAAGGCTGCGATCTTTGCTTTTTCAAGATCAAAAGATCGCAGCCTTCGGCAGCTCCTACAAGGGCCGCCCGAAGAGAAGGAATTCCATGCTTTATACCTTGGCCGTGGCCAATTACCGCTCGATCAACAAACTGGTGATTCCGCTCGGGCGTCTGAACCTGATCACCGGGCCGAACGGCAGCGGCAAGTCGAATCTCTATCGCGCGTTGCGCCTGCTGGCGGAAACCGCCCAGGGCGGCGTGGTCAACGCGCTGGCGCGTGAAGGCGGGCTGGACTCGACGTTCTGGGCCGGACCGGAAACCATCAGTCGACGCATGCGCAACGGTGAGGTGGCGATCAAGCCGACTGTGCGCCACAGCGTGAAAAGGTTGCGCCTGGGATTCGCCGGCGAGGATTTCAGCTACGCCATCGGCCTGGGCCTGCCGGAGCCGAGCACTTCATGCTTTTCCCTCGACCCGGAAATCAAGCGCGAGTGCATCTGGGCCGGCCCGGTGTTTCGCCCGGCGAGCCTGCTGGTTGACCGCAACGGCCCGATGATCCGCGCCCGCGAAGGTCGCGCCTGGGATGTACTGGCGCAACACACGCCGAATTTCGACAGCCTGTTCGATCAGGTCGGCAATCTGCGCAGCTCGCCGGAAGTGTTCCAGATGCGCGAATTCATCCGGCGCTGGCGCTTTTATGATCACTTTCGCAGCGATGCCGACGCGCCGGTGCGTCAGCCGCAACTGGGCACGCGCACGCCCGTGCTGCATCACGACGGTCGCGATCTGGCGGCAGCCTTGCAGACAATCATCGAGATTGGCGATCCGCAGGCGTTAACAGCGGCGATCAGCGATGCCTTTCCCGGTGCGCGGCTGAACATCGCGCCGTTGGCCGGTGGACGCTTCGCTATCGAGTTTCATCAGGAAGGCTTGTTGCGGCCATTGTCAGCGGCGGAGCTGTCGGACGGCACCTTGCGTTATCTGCTGCTGGTTGCGGCGTTGCTGACCCCGCGACCGCCAACGCTGATGGTGCTCAACGAACCGGAAACCAGCCTGCATCCGGACTTGCTGCCGGCGCTGGCACGGCTGATCATTCGCGCTTCGGAGCAGTGTCAGGTGTGGGTGGTGTCACATGCACGGCGGCTGATCTCGGCGTTGCAGGAAGATCCCGAGTGCAATTGCATCGTGCTGGAGAAAACGCTGGGGCAGACCGGGATTGTCGGGCAGCGGGTGCTGGATGAGCCGGCGTGGCATTGGCCGGATTGAGCGGTGACTGAAAAATTCGCGAGCAGGCTCGCTCCCACAATCGTACGCGGTCGAATGTGGGAGCGAGCCTGCTCGCGAAAGCGATTCAAGCGTCACCGCTGAATCAAGGCACTAGCCCTGCCACTTGCCCCCTTCAACAATCACACTCTCAGGCCGGGTCTCATCGCTCAGTTCTTTGCGCACATATTGGTCATACAGCTTGAGCAGGTATTTCTCCTCGCCCAATTTGGCCAGCTCGGTATTCACCCAGTCACGCAACTCGAGGTTGCCCTTCTTCACGGCTGGCGCAATCGGCGCCTCGGCTCCGAGCTTTTCTTCGAGCACGCGATAGCCCGGGTTCTGCTTGGCCCAGCTGAACAGCACCAGATTGTCCTGCGCATAGGCATCGCCACGGCCATTGGCCAAGGCTTGCAGCGATTCGGAGTTCTTCTCGAACTTGAGCAGTTTCCAGTCCGGGTGGTTCTTGGTCAGCCAGATATCCGCGGTGGTGCCGGTGGTGACAATCGTGGTGCGCGTCGCCAGGTCATCAAGTTTCTTCACCGAACTGCCCTGCGGCACCAGCGCCTGCACGGCCACCTTGAGGTTCGGGTTGGTGAATTCCACGGCTTCCTTGCGCTCCGGGGTGACGGTCATGTTGGCGAGGATCAGGTCGACCTTGTCGCTCTGCAGAAACGGAATGCGGCTCGCTGGTTCGACGGCGACGAACTCGACCTTGTTTTCATCGCCGAGCAGATCTTTGGCGAAGCGCCGACCGATGTCGGTGTCGAAACCGACGTAGCGTCCGGCCTCATCGACGAAGCCGAACGGCGGTTTGTCGGTAAATACACCGACAATCAGTTTGTCGCGGGCCTTGATCTTGTCCAGATAACCGGCCGGCGCGGCGCTTTCGCTGGCGACTTTCGGCTTTGGTGGCTCTTCGGTCTTACCGCAACCGGCAAGCAAGGCGAGGCTGAGCAGGGGCAGTAACAAAGCGGCAGTTTTCATAGCAGTTCCAGTTCCTTTTTCGGATTCGATTCTGGCGATGTGGCAACGAAGGAGAACTTCTCCAGAAACTGCTGCGCGCGTGCGGTTTGCGGGTTCGTAAAGAAAATCTCGGGTGGGGACTGTTCAAGGATGCGCCCGGCATCCATGAACACGATGCGGTCGGCCACCGCCCGGGCGAAGGCCATTTCGTGGGTGACGATCAACAGGGTCATGCCTTCGCGGGCCAGGCCTTGAATGACTTGCAGCACTTCCTTGACCATTTCCGGGTCGAGGGCAGCGGTGACTTCGTCGAAGAGCATGACCCGAGGATTCATGCACAGCGATCGGACAATGGCGATGCGCTGCTGCTGGCCGCCCGAGAGCTGACGCGGGAAAGCATCGCGCTTGTCCAGCAGGCCGACACGCTCAAGCAAGGCTTCGGCCTGCTGTTGCGCTTCGCGGCGCTGACGCTTCTGCACCTTGAGCGGGCCGAGCAGCAGATTGTCCAGGACGCTCATGTGCGGGAACAGGTGATAGCTCTGGAAGACCATGCCGATCTGCTGACGGATTTCGCGCCAGTCGGTCGCCTTGTCCAGCAGTTCGCGGCCAAGAAATTTCAGACTGCCGCTGTGCGCCTCTTCCAGGCCATTGAGGCAACGCAGCAGAGTGCTTTTGCCGCAACCGCTGGGTCCGAGAATGACCACCACTTCGCCGCTCTGCACTTGCAGATCGATGCCATTGAGCACCTGCTGCGCGGCATAGAATTTATTGAAACCGTGAAACTCGATCAGTGCGCTCATGCTTGCGTCCAGCGCCGCTCCAGCACGCGCGAGGCGGCCGACAACGGGTAGCAGATGAAAAAGAAAAACAGGAACAGCGCACCGTAGATCAGTACCGATTCGTAGGTGCGCTCGATGATCTGCTGGCCGACCTTGATCACATCGACGACGCCGATCAGCACCGCCAGGGAACTGGTCTTGATGATCCGCGTATAGACGTTGATGGTCGGCGGCGTCATGCGCTTGAGCGCTTGCGGCAGCAGCACGTAGCCATAGAGCTGCGCGGCGTTCAGGCCAATCGACAGCCCAGCTTCGCGCTGCCCGCGCGGCAACGAATGCAGCGCACCGCGCACCACTTCGCCAACCTCGCTGGCGCCCCACAGCGACAGCACCAGCACCGCGCACCAGAAGCTCGGCAGGCTCAGGCCGAAGAAAATCGGCAAACCGAAGAACAGCAGATACAACCACACCAGCACCGGAATCGCCCGGAACAGCTCCAGATAGATGCGCAGAATCGCGTTCAGCCACGTTACGTTCAACGTGCGCAGAACACCGTAGAGCACACCGCCGACGGTGCTGATGGCGATGCTCAGAAACGAGATCGAGAGGGTCTGCCCGGCGCCTTTAGCCAGTTGCGGCAACGATATCCACAGCAACTCAAGACCCGAACTGGCCATGCTGGAGCCTCCTTTCCAGACGGCCGAGCAACAGCGACAGCGGCAAGAACAGCAGCACGCAGATCAGCGTCAGCACGGCGAGCATTTCGTAGGTTTTGTAATAGAGCGCGATGTAGCTTTTGGTGGTGTAGAGGATTTCCGGCACCGCTACCGCCGAGACCACGGTGGTTTCCTTCAACAGGAAAATGAAATTGGCGAACAGCGAAGGCAGGCTGAGAATCCCCGCCTGCGGCAGGATCACGTAACGCAGTAATTGCCCGTGAGACAGGCCAATTGACCGCCCGGATTCCAGTTGTGCCTGGGGCACCGCATCGACGCCGGCGCGCAGCACTTCGGTGAGATAGGCGCCGCCAAGGAAAGTCATGGTGATGATTGCCGCAGTGAAACCGGAAACCTGGATCCCCACTGCCGGCAACGCGAAGTAGACGAAGAACAGTTGAATCAGCAACGGCGTGTTGCGCGCCAGCTCTACGTAGAGGCCGACCATTTTCTGCAGGTATGGCGTGCGAAACACCAGAATCGTCGCGTTGAGCAGCGCGACCAGCAGCGAAGTGGCGATCGCAATCAAACCGACCTGCAGAGTCACGCCGACGGCTTTGAGAAAAGCCGGCAGAGTGCTGAGGATAAAGGCGTAGTCGAAAGTCATGAAGCGTCCTGACGCTGCTTGGTAAGCGGCGATGATGCAATCCGTGGACGGCGGATGGCCGTCCGGCAGGCACTGACTTTATAGGTATAAAAACAAGAATTTAAATACCGTTAAAGCATATTGATATCACCCAAAAAACTATCCTGTGGGTTTGCCGGGAAGGAATAAGACGGCTATTTTTCTTTGCGCTGTAGGACGGATCTTTTTTTCACGAAAGACCTCCAAGGAACCACAGCTTTTGGCCAGACTCTCCGGCCCATTCACCACAAGGAAGAAAGACATGGACGTAAAAGTACCGCAGCGGCTGGATCCGCAGGACATTGTGAAATTGCTGGTGGCGTTGAGACGGGCGTTGAAGACCACAGCGTAAATCAAAAGCCCCTCACCCCAGCCCTCTCCCGGAGGGAGAGGGGGCCGACCGAGGTGTCTCGCGTTGTACATCGACCTGGAAGATCTTGGCGATTATGGCTTGGCTGGGCTTCAGCGATGCTGGATTCAGAGCGATACGTTCAGGTCGGCGTATCTCTCGAATATCCCCGTATCGGTTCCCTCTCCCTCTGGGAGAGGGTTAGGGTGAGGGGCTTTTTAACGCACACACAAAAACGCCGATGACCATCAAGGCCATCGGCGTTTTTGCATCTGAAGCAGATTCACTCAAGTCAGATCAGAACGCCGGCAACACCGCGCCGCTGTACTTCTTCTCGATGAACGCTTTGACTTCCGGGCTGGTCAGCGCCTTGGCCAGTTTCTGGATCGCGTCGCTGTTCTTGTTGTCCTCACGGGCCACCAGGAAGTTCACGTACGGCGAGTCAGCGCCTTCGATCACCAGCGCATCTTTCTGCGGGTTGAGTTTGGCTTCCAGGGCGTAGTTGGTGTTGATCATGTCCAGATCAACTTCCTTCAGCACGCGCGGCAGCAGGGCCGATTCCAGTTCCTTGAACTTGAAGTTGTGCGGGTTCTTGGCGATGTCTTTTGGCGTTGCCAGAGCGTTTTTCGGATCTTTCAGCTCGATCAGACCGGCCTTCTGCAGCAGGATCAGGGCGCGGCCGCTGTTGCTGCCTTCGTTGGGGATGGCGATGGTTGCGCCGTCCGGCAGTTCAGCCAGGGTCTTGTACTTGCTCGAGTAACCACCGAACGGTTCAACGTGAACGCCCTGCACGGTCACCAGGTACTTGGACTTGTCTTCCTTGTATTTACCCTGGTTGAAGCTGTTCAGGTACGGCAGGGTCTGGAAGTAGTTGGCGTCGAGACGCTTCTCGCCAACCTGTACGTTCGGTTGCACGTAGTCGGTGAAGACCTTGATTTCCAGATCCACGCCTTCTTTGGCCAGGGTCGGCTTGATCAGTTCAAGAATTTCAGCGTGGGGCACCGGCGTTGCGGCAACCACCAGTTTCTCGCCAGCGTTGGCGAAAGAAGCCGTCAGTGCAGCCGCCAATGCGGTAAACAACAGAACCTTTTTCATGCAGTGTCCTTATCGAAAATCACGGTCGTCATCGACGACGGCATAATACGTGTGCCAGTGAAGTGATATCGCTGGCGTGAGGCGGACAATACCCGGATTTTTTATTCCCGGACAATAACGTTTATTCAGCTTCATATTCCATTTTGTTCATGTTCAAGAAAATGCTCACAACGCCTCGCTCAAGCGAATCAGCCAATCTTTCAAGGTCTTACGCTCTGCACTGCTACCACCTATATGGGTCTGCCTGACCAGACGTTCGATCTGAACCTGCGGCGCAGACGCGTCAGGCAGGTTCAGATGTTCCGGCAGGATCTCGTCGCCGGTGCTGACCAGCAGGGCAAAGTGGATGACGTTTTCCAGTTCGCGAGTGTTGCCCGGCCAGCTGTGTTGTTCGAGTACATGCTGAGCGGCTTCGCTGATCAGCGGCACGGGCAGATCAAGACGCTGGCTGTAGATGCCAAGGAAATACTCGGCCAGCGAGAGAATGTCGCCGGTGCGCGCGCGCAACGCCGGCAGCTCCAGATGCCCCTCGCTGAGGTAGTGATAGAGCCGCTCGTGGAATTTCCCGGCATCCACGGCCTGGGCCAGATCGATGCTGGTCGCCGCCACCAGGCGCACATCCACGGGGCTCGGCTGATGCGCACCGACGCGGGTGACTTCGTGGTTTTCCAATGCCGCGAGCAACTTGATCTGGATCGGCAGCGGCAAATCGCCGATCTCATCCAGGTACAAGGTGCCGCCGTTGGCCGAACCGAACCAGCCGGCGCGACTGCTGGCCGCGCCGCTGTAGCTGCCGGCGGCGTAGCCGAACAGTTCGGCGTCGGCGTAAGTCGGGCTGATCGCGCCGCAGTTCACCGAAACGAACAGACCACTACGGTCGCTGGCGCGGTGAATATGCCGAGCGAGCAGCTCTTTACCGGTGCCAGTCTCACCGCGAATCAACACTGAAATCGAACGTGGAGCCAACTGCTCCAACTCCTCGCGCAATTGCCGCGAGCGCGGGTCGACAAACACCAGCGCCTTGGCGCGAATGCTCAGAGGGCTTTTTTCCGCATCGGGAAAGGTCAGCAAGGGCTGACCGAAGGTTTCGAGACTCATGGCAGGCTCCCGCCCAAAACCGCCAGCCGACGGGGGCGTTGAATAATTAAGGTCAGGCGCGACGGCGGGCGTGGTGTTCCAGGCGGTTCTGCAGGCGATAGAGATAGGCGAAACCCTGCTCCCAACGCTGGTGCCCGGACTTGACGTTGATGTGCCCGGCCCCGGCAAGAATCCCCGCCTCCGCGCCCCAGTTGCGCGCCAGTTCCAATGCGCGCGGCGCGCTGACGGCGGCGTCGTTGTCGGAGCTGACGACCTGACTGGGGAATGGCAACAGATCGGTCGGAATCGGTGCGAAGTTGCGCAGCGCCGGCGCGCACGCGGGGCGCTCGACATCGGCCGGCGCAACCAGCAATGCCCCGCGCACCTGACGCAGGTATTGCAGGGGCGCAGTCGCCGCCCAATGGGCAACGGTAATGCAGCCGAGGCTGTGGGCGATGAGAATCACTGGCGTGCTGTCGGCAGCGATCGCTTCGGCCAGCGCGGCGACCCAGTCCTCACGGCGCGGCGTCAGCCAATCGGCCTGTTCCACCCGCGCGCTGTTTGGCAGGCTGTTCTGCCAATGGCTTTGCCAATGATCTTCTGGCGATCCTTGCCAGCCCGGCACAATCAGGTAACGGATTGATTCGTTGCGCATGGGAAGCTCTCCTGCGGCGTGTCTGTTCCGTGTCGAGTATAGGGAGCGGATTTATATCCGTTAAGGAATAAGAAGCTATTTATTAAGACCTGTATCGAATATGTGATTTGTGTAGGGCATAAGATTCCTCCCCCTCACCCCAACCCTCTCCCCCGAGGGGGCGAGGGGGGAAAGGGAGCCGATCTTCAGGTTCTTCAAATCTTGAGTTCGACTGGATTTCTCATATCGGTGTATAGCCGCCAGACACCCCGGTCAGTCCCCTCTCCCTCCGGGAGAGGGCTAGGGTGAGGGGCTTTTTCAAAAACCGAACGCAAAAAAAAGGGCCGCACCCTGCCAAGGAGACGGCCCCGGAAAAACGAAAACCTGTCACCGCGCGGTAATCACCGACAACCTGGTAATCCCCGCCCGTTCAATCGAAGCCATGGCTCGCGCCACTTCGCCGTAATTCACCCCGTCATCGGCCTGCAATTGCACGCGCACTTCCGGGTCCTTGGCCTTGGCCGACTTGAGGTTGAATTCGAGCAAGTCGGGCTGAATCTCGTCCTTGTTGATAAACAGTTTGCCGGCGCCGTCGATGCTCACCACCAGCGGGTCTTTTTGCTCGACCGGCGCCACCGCTTCGGTCTTCGGCAGGTTGATCGGTATTGCGTTGGTCAGCAGCGGCGCGGTGACGATGAACACCACCAGCAGCACCAGCATTACGTCCACCAGCGGCGTCACGTTGATTTCGCTGAGCACCTCATCCGTGTCTTGCGTGGAGAAGGCCATATCAGGACGCCTCCTTGACTTTTGCCGCGTTGCCCGACGTTGCAACCTTGTGTGCGGTCGGGTGGATCAGCACGCGGAACGCACTCTTCTGCGCCAGGCTGTAGAAGTCGTGGGCGAAGTCATCGAGATCCGCTGCGGTCAGTTTCAGCCTTCGCAAAAAATAGTTGTAAACCAGCACCGCCGGCACCGCGACGGCGATGCCCACGCCAGTCGCGACGAGTGCCGCACCGATCGGCCCGGCCACCGTTTCCAGGCTCGCCGAACCGGCGGCGCTGATGCCTTTCAAGGCCTCCATGATTCCCCACACCGTGCCGAACAGACCAATGAACGGCGAGGTGCTGCCAATACTTGCGACCACTGCCAGACCGGTTTCCAGCGAACGCCGTTCGCGGACGATCTGCTGGCGCAAGGCACGCTCGAGGCGATCCTGATGGTTGATCGCCTGGCTCAGATCATTCGCCTGCGGCGCCTCGCCCACCTGGATCGCTGCATAGCCAGCCTGCGCCACTCGCGCTGCGGCGCCGGGCTGGGTTTCGCTTAATTCGGCGGCGGCATCCAGACTCGATGCTGCCCAGAAACGTTTGTGAAAGCTCCGATCCTGCGCTTTCAGACGACCGAACTGCACAGCCTTGAGCAACGCCAGGCCCCAAGTGGCGACGGAAAAAACCACCAGCAGCCAGATCACAGCGCTTTCGATGGATTCCAGTGGAGATGCCAGTAACGTCATGATGTGTTCCCTCGTGTAAACATTTCGCGCGAATTTGGTTGCGGTTTAATGAATCTTGAAATCGATGGGCACGCTGACCCAGCCGTCCTGGGCGACATCACCCTGCTTGGCCGGGACGAAACTCCAGCGCTTGACGGCATTCAGCGCCGCATCGTCGAGCTGCTGGCGGCCGCTGCTTTTGGCAATCTGAATCTCGCCCGGTTTGCCGCTGGCCAACACATGCACCCGTAACAACACCGTGCCCTCCCAACCGCGACGCTGGGCCAGCGACGGATATTCCGGTGCCGGGTTTTTCAGATACGCAGCGTTGGCTGACGCCGGGGTAACGGGCGCCGGTGCCGGTGGCGCAGGAGGCGCTGGCGCGGCGACCGGGGCTGCGGGCTTCGCTGGCGCTGGCGGTTGCTCTACTGCCTTCGGCGCCGGTTTGGGCGGCGGTTTCACCACCGGTTTGGGTTTGGCGATCGGCTTGGGCGGCGGCGGTTTCACCGCCAACTCGTCCTCCACTGGCGGTGGCGGCTCGACCACCGGTGCCGGTGGTGGCGGCGCAACAACCGGCCGCGCGGGCGGAGCCGGACGCGAAAACTCAATGGTCATCGGCGGAATTTCCGGCGGTACCACCGGCAGCACTGGCGTCGGTTTCTGGCTGACCCAGTAAATCACCGCGCCATGCACGACCAACGCGAGCACACCGAGCAAAAGGGTTTCGCGTCGACTCAAAATGCTCTTTGGCGCACGTTGCAAACGCAACTGCCCCAACGGCACCCGATGCGGCCGGCCAAGATCGACCAGCTCGCCACTCGGCATGTGCCGCCACAGCAATTCCCCTGCGCTGGCGGCGGTCTGGACATTGCCCATTGTTCAACTCCCTGCGGTCTTTTTGCGTTCTCTACAAAAACTGCCGATCAACCGTTTGTTGAATCCCCCACGGTGGATCGATGGGTGAATCATTGAGCTTGCCGCTTATCTCCGAAAGTAATCTTTAACGTTATCCATAGGCTTTTATGGAATATATAAATTGATCAATTCCGCCAAAGCCACGTGCCACGCGGGCTGCAGCGACAGGTGAGAAAGTGCATGCTTTTCAGGCATCGAAAGTATTCATGCAACGCATCAAATTCGCCTGCCCCGGTTTTGCAGGACGACTAATACCAAGTAGATAGTTGATAATGATTTTTTCTGAATAACAAAAAAACCGGAGCACTTTCGTGCGCCGGCCTTTTAATTTTTCAAGCAAGACTACTGTTTTACGAATTCCCCGCCCAAAGTCACCACATCACCATCGAAGTTTGTACGGGAGCCGGCAGCGCGCAATTTTGCGTAGTTATGATCCGGCGAAAACAGTGTCCATGTCTGATAACCGCTATTACCATTCTGAGCAAGTACTGCAATGGTGGTCGGGTTACCGGTACTGTTCTGGAAATGGTAGTTTCCATAACGGATGTCGTAATTCACGCCACCCTGACTCAACGTTCCGCTGAACGAGCCGTTGGAATCATTACCATCGGTAATCACCAGCTTGGCGCCCGAGTTTGAATTTACATAAGTGCCATTAATGCTCGACATAACGAGATTTCCTTTATCGTTGGATAAGTGTCTTCCGATGAGAGCAAGTTTCCTCCTGGAAACTCACGACAGTCAGAATGGTCGGACATTTACTTATTGTCCACGTGACTTACTAACGAATTTGCAATAAGCACTATTCATCCGCCTCATAACTTATCGCCGTTCGTTCGCGCATTAATTCCAATTCAACTAACGGCTGGCGTTGGTTTGGTGCACGCCGCCAACGGGTGCAATAACCGCTGTCTCGGAGCGTGGCGTGCCCGTTGGCACCCAGTCATAACTCACAGGGAGCGCCCGATACACCCAGTTGCTGATCGCATCGCTGCCCGGTGCCTTGCCGAGATACGGGCTGATGTATTCCCAGACGTTTTCACCGTTGGCCGTCACCTGGAAAAACCGTCCGTTCATGCCCTCGTCAATCAGCGTGTTGCCATTGGGCAAGCGCCGCGCACTGCTGATGAAAGAACTGTAGAACGCCCACCCAGGCTGCTTGGAACTTGCCGCACTGTACTGCCAGACGATCTGGTTTTTCTGCGGATCGATTTCCAATACCCGCGAACCGGAAATCAGCCCGAGGGTGACGTTCGGATAACCCGCCGCCCCCTGGTTGTCGAACACCAGCAAATTGCCCGCGCCAGGCAATCCAGCCGGGATGATGTGCGCATCATGCTGACCGACAAACTGATCCACCGGGCGCGGCAGTTTCTGCGCGGTTTTCGGATTGATCAGCGGCAGGTTCGGCCCCAGCCGCCAGACCACTTTGCCGCTGCTTTTGTCGATGATGGCGATGAAATTGGCGTTGCGTGAATCGATCAACAGATTGTCCGGATTGAAGCGCTTGTCACCGGCATCGAACCACTTGTTCGGCCCTACCAGGCTGAGGTTGTTGATATGCAGGTAGTCCGGATTTCCACTGGCACGCACCAGTTTCAACTTCTCGGCAGTGAAGCCGAATTCATTGAGATGTTCGGAGGCCAGCCACTGCCATTTCACCGCACCGTCGGGCCTGACTTCATAGATCGCATCGTCGATCACCTCGGCCACTTTGAAGCCTTTGACCTTGTGCACCTTGTTCGCAAGCACCACGGTGTTGCCGTTGCTCAAACGGCGCTGATCATGGTGCTGTTGCGCCGCGCCACCAGGTGCTTTGTCGCCCCACTGCCAGACGACTTTGCCGTCCCAGTCGAGTTCGCCGACGCTCTGGTTGCCCAGGCCATTCCCTGCCGAGCCGAGCTTGCCGGGGTCCTTGTCACTCAACTGCAACAGCACATGGCCGCGTTTGCCGCCGACCAGTTGCGGGTCGATGATGGCGGACGGGAAACCTGCCTGCGGCCAGGTCTTCACTTCGTTGCCGTTCATGTCGATCAGGTGCGTCTGCTTGTCGGCGCCACTAAAGATTACGTACTGGTTGAACGCCTTGTCCGGGTCATAGCGGGTGACACCGGTCGGGTACACACTGGGCGCGGCGAAAGCACCGCTGCTCAGGACTGCGCCGGATAACAGCAGGGGTAAAGCGCTTTTGATGGGCAACATGGTGCAGCTCCTTGAAGGCAAATCAGAAGTCGTAGCGACCGGTGACGCCTAACGTGCGCGGGGTGCCGAGCAGGCCTTCATAGCCGCCGTTGCCGCCCGTCCACAGGGTCGTGTAATAGGTTTTGTCGAAGGCGTTCTTCAGCCACAGCGAGACGTCCCACTGGCCCTGATTGAAATCACCGCGCAGGCCAGTAGAAAAGTTGACCACCGCGTAACTGGGGATCTGCCCGTAGTCGGAATCCTCGACCGTGCCCACCGCTTTGGAGCGGAACGCGTAGCTGCCGGTGACGTAGGGTTCGAAGCCGTTAGCCAGATTCCATTTGTATTCGCCGTTGGCGTTGCCGATCCATTTCGACGCGCCGACCACTTGATGACCGCTGAGGTCGCAGGACGCCGGTGCACCCGGGGCCTGGCTGACTTCCGGCGGGCACGGTGCATCTTTGTAAGAGAGGTAGCTGACGTCGTTGTACGAACCGTTGAAGTTCAGGGTCAGGCCACGCAGCGGCACCACGGTGCTTTCGAACTCGATGCCGCGTGAGCGTACCGAGCCGGCGTTGGTCAGGTATTGCACGCGGTTGGCGGCGTCGTAGGCATTGGTCTGGTAGGCGTTGACCTGGGTCCAGAACACGTTGGCGTTGAGTTGCAGGCGGCGGTCCCACAGGGTGCTTTTGAAACCAAGTTCGGCGTTGTTGGCGCGCTCGGTGCCGATCAATAGCGAGTCGGCACCCGCGGTGGGCGCAGAACCGACCGCGAGGTTGACCCCGCCGGATTTTTCGCCGTGGGACAGGGTGGCATAACCAAGCACGTCGTCGGTGATGCGATAGCTCAGGTTGAGCAGTCCCGAGGGGCTGGAGCTGTACTGATTCAAGTCACCGGAATCGTAGGCGCCGGCACGCCCGCGGCGCGCATTGGCTGCCGCGCCCGCCACCGCCACACCGCCGAGCGGCGCGTTGCGGCTGACCGAAGCGTTTTTCTCTTCGTAGGTGCCACGCACCCCGGCGGTGAAATCCAGGCGCTCGCTCAGGTGCCAGGTGCCTTGGGCAAACAGGGCGAAACTGTCGGTCTTGATATGGCCGTTGCCGACGCTGGTAACGTTGGCCAGGGCGCCGGCCGGTGTGCCATTCCAGATGTCGGCCTGCGGGCCGACATAGGAGAAGGATTTGTTGTCCAGATCCGAGCCGAAATAGTAGGCACCGACCACGTAATCGAAGAACTCGCCCTTGGGCGAGGCAAGGCGAAATTCCTGTGAATACTGTTTGTCTTCCACCGACACGCCGGCGTTGTAGCTGGCCGGCACGTTGAGGCCATCGTCATTGCGCGGGGTGAAATTCCAGAAGCGGTACGAACTGACCGACGTCAGGGTGAAGTCGCTCGGCAACGTCCAGTTGGCTTCCACCGACGTGCCGCCCTGATGCACGGTGACGTGCTGGTCGTTGTCGAGATTGACCTTGCGATGCCGGCCGTTGACCAGCGTCGCCCCGGCCGCACTGGCCCGCGATTCATACAGGTTGACGCCGTTGATGGTCGGCCCGGTGTTGTACAACACGCGGGTGCCGGCGCTGGAATCTTCTTCGTTGTAATCGCCGATCCAGCGCAGATTGAAATCTTCATTGGGCTTGAACAACAGTTGCGCGCGAAAGCCCTCGCGGGAGCCGCCGTTGAGGTCGTGGCCGTCGTATTCGTTCTTGATGTCACCGTCGCTGCGGGTGCGATACGCCGAGAAACGCCCGGCCAGTTGATCGTTGAGCGGCCCGGAAATCGTGCCCTTGGTCTGGAAATAACCGTCCTCGCCGACCGAGGTTTCGATGCTGCGTTCAGGCGTGAAGGTTGGCGCGCGGGTGCTGATGTTGATCACTCCGGCGGTGGTGTTCTTGCCGAACAGCGTGCCCTGCGGCCCACGCAGAACTTCCAGCTGTTCGATGTCCATCAGATCGAACACCGCCATCCCCGGACGGCCCAGATAAACGTTGTCGATGTACAGGCCAACGCTGCCTTCCAGGCCATCACTGGCCGGGTTGTTACCAAGGCCACGGATCGACACGCTGGACTGCCGCGCATGCATGTAAGCGACGTTGACGCTGGGCACCAGTTGCTGCAAGTCCTGAATCCGGTAAACCCGTTGCGTCTCCAGATTCTGCCCACTGACCACGCTCATTGGCGTCGGCACGTCTTGCGAACTTTCTTCGCGGCGGCGGGTTGTGACGGTCACGGTTTCCAGCTGCGAACCGTTGGCCGCCGCTGTGCCTGCCGGAACCGGCGGCGGGGTTTCGGCTTCGGCGGCATAGCCATGAGTCCAGCTGGCGCTGCCTGCCAGCAACAGCGCCAAAGGCAGGCGTTTGAGCCGTCGGGGAGATGGGGGTAACGCGAGATTCAACGGACTCATGGCGCGGCTCCTGGTCAAAAAACACACAGACATCTTCAGTGCTGCATATTCTTTTCAGTTATTTATTTATGGATTTACAAATATTTACTGCATAAGAGATTGCCTTTATAAGGAGTGCACCTAATGCATATCCAATGCATTTCCCGGATATTTTTTATGTGAAAAATGCATATCGACTTGCGCCAATTGCGTCACTTCATTGCTCTGGTTGAGCAACGCAGCTTCGTCGCTGGCGCTCAGGCGGTGAACCTGTCGCAGTCGGCATTCAGCCGCAGCATCCAAGCACTGGAACACAGCGTCGGCTGCCAGTTGGTTGACCGTGGGCGCAAGGAGTTGCCGCCTACCAAACAGGGCCATGTGCTGCTCGAACACGCACGGCGACTGATCAGCGGTGCGCAGCAGATGGCCAATGAGATCAGCCAGTTCAATGGCCTCGAGGCCGGGGAATTGCGCTTTGGTTGCGGGCCGGCGCCAGCCGCTGGATTGATCCCGCGCGCGATCGGCGCGTTCATCGGCCGCTACCCGAAAGCGCGGGTGCAGTTTCAAGTCGATGACTGGCAGAGCCTGAGCAAACGCCTGCTCAGCGAAGAGTTCGAATTCTTCGTCGCCGATACCCGACAATTCGAGGCCGACCCGGATTACCAGACCCACCGCCTGCGAGCGCGCAAATGGCATTTCTGCTGCCGAGCCGGGCATCCACTGACGGCGTTTGAACGCATCACTGCCGAGCAATTGCTGAGTTATCCACTGGCGGTCAGCATCCGCCCGCCGAACCTGCGCAAAGTCATCGTCGACCTCAGCGGTCGTCCGGATTTCACCCCGAATGTGGAATGCGAAAACGGTTCGACGCTGCTGAGCGTGGTGCTGCGCTCGGAGGCGATCGGAATTGTCGGCGCGTATTCCGATGCGCTGCATCTGGCCAAGGGTGAGCTGGTCTGTTTGAAGATCGAAGGCCTGGCCGATGATTTGGAGGAGCTGTACACCCGCTACGGCATTGTCAGCCGTGCGGGGTATCGGCTGTCGCCGCTGGCCGAAGCGATGATAGAGCAGATCAAAGTGGTTGATGCGGAGGATGAGAAGGTGTGTTCGCTGGAGAATTTCGCGGTCTGAGCTGGCCCCTTCGCGAGCAGGCTCGCTCCCACAGGAATACGCATTTCAAATGTGGGAGCGAGCCTGCTCGCGAAGAGGCTGATGCAATCGCTGCATAAAAACCATTCCCCAAATGCACTTGCCGAAAACCCCCACCGACAGCGAAAACCCTCACCTGTCCCACTGACCGGTGAACTCCATGCCCACCCCATCCAACCCCGTGCGCAACGTGCTGTACATCATGTGCGATCAACTGCGCCGCGATTACCTGTCCTGCTACGGCCACCCGCATCTGCATACACCGAATATCGATCGCCTCGCAGCTCAAGGGGTGCGTTTCAGCCGCGCCTACACCCAAGGCACGATCTGCGGCCCGTCGCGGATGTCGGCCTACACCGGGCGCTATGTCAGCAGCCATCAAGTGGCCTGGAACGCGGTGCCGTTGCCGCTGGATGAATTGACGATCGGCGATTACCTGCGACCTCACGGCATCCGCACCGCGCTGGTCGGCAAGACCCATGCGACGGCCAATGTCGACGCCTTGCAGCGCCTGGCGATCAACCCGGAAAGCGCGCAAGCCGAGTTGCTCAATGAGGTCGGCTTCGAACCCTACCTGCGCCACGACGGTATCTACCCCGACGATCCGTCATTCGACGACAAGCGCGAATCCGCGCCCTATACCCAATACCTTCGCGCGCAGGGCTTCGATGGCAAGAATCCCTGGCACGACTGGGCGAATGCCGCCGAAGGCGAGAACGGTGAAATCCTCAGCGGCTGGAAAATGCGTCATGCGAATTTGCCAGCACGAATTCCCGAGCAACACTCAGAGACTGTCTACACTACAAATCGGGCCATCGACTTCATCACCGAGCAAGGCGAGAAATCCTGGTGTTTACACCTCTCGTACATCAAACCGCACTGGCCCTATATCGTACCTACTCCATACCACGCCTTGTACAGTACGAAATCGATTCTGCAACCGATCCGCGCGACGCTCTCCGAAGCCAGCAAACACCCCGTATACACTGCCTTTCGCCAACATGAGGAAAGCCGCAACTTCTCCCGCGATTCAGTACGATTGAATGTAATCCCCACCTACATGGGCCTGATCAAGCAAGTGGATGATCAGTTGGGGCGGCTGTTCGATTTTCTGCAGAGCAACGGGCGTTGGGATGACACGTTGATCGTGTTCACCAGCGATCACGGCGATTTCCTCGGCGATCATTGGCTCGGCGAGAAGGAGTTTTTACTGGAGCAGGCGGTGGGCGTGCCATTGATCGTGCGCGACCCCCGGGCGGCGGCGGATGTCACTCGTGGCACTGTCGATGAGCGCTTGACAGAAACCATCGATGCGCTGCCGACTTTTCTTCAAGCGCTGGGATTGCCGGCAGCAGAGCATCGGCTTGAAGGGCGTTCACTGATCCCGTTGCTACACGGGGAAAATCCCGATTGGCGCCGTTATGCAATCAGCGAGTACGACTACGCCTTTCAGGCACCGGCGCGGGAACGCCTCGGCCAGCCGATCGACCGTTGCCGCATGACCATGGTGCGCAGCGAGCGCTGGAAATACCTGGCGTACGATGGCTTCCGACCGCAGCTGTTCGATCTGCTGAATGATCCACAGGAGCTGCGTGATCTGGGTGAAGACCCGGCATACGCGGCGGTGCGCGAGGAGCATGCCGGATATCTGTTTGAGTGGGTGCGCGGACTAAAGCGGCGCACGACGATCAGCCATCAGGAGATCGATTTGCGCGGACAGCGGTTTCGTTATGGTGAGCCGGAAACCGAGAAGGTTGTTCAGATCGGAGTGTGGTGAAAGCCCTTCGCGAGCAGGCTCGCTCCCACAGGGATTGGCGTCGATCACATCCTAGCGTTCGGCACAAATCCATTGTGGGAGCGAGCCTGCTCGCGAAGAGGTCCGATCAGACGCCGACGATATCCGCACCCTTGATGGTCTGGCTGCGCTGCCCATTCACCCCCACCGGCACCTCGCCCTTGAGCGTTACCCGGCGCACCACGCGATCCTGGGTGCCGTAATCATCAATGGCGTAATGCTGCGTCGAGCGGTTATCCCAGATCGCCACATCTCCAGCCTGCCAGCGCCAGCGCACGGTGTTTTCCTGGCGGATCACATGGCTCTGCAGCAAGCCGAACAGGTGCGCCGAATCCGCCTGTGAATAACCTTTGATGCGTTTGACGAAATGCCCCAGCAGCAAGCTCTTCTCGCCGCTGATCGGATGCACGCGCACCACCGGATGCTCGGTTTCGTAAACGGTCGAGGTGAAGACTTTGCGGTAGCGCTCCAGCTTCTCTGCCGATACGTCCGGCTTCGCCCCGGCGTAGTCGTATTCGTTGCTGTGCACGGCGGTCAGTTTGTCGGCCAGCTCACGCAGCTCGCTCGGCAAACCGCTGTAAGCGGTCGCGGTGTTGGCCCACAGCGTATCGCCGCCGAATGCCGGCGCAACCACAGAGCGCAGGATCGAGGCTTTCGGATAGGCATCAACGAAGGTCACGTCGGTGTGCCAGGAATTGGCGCGCTGGCCCTCGGCGCCGTCCAGCTCCAGAAGGTAGCGAGTGCCTTCACGCACCGGCACGGTCGGGTGCGCCACCGGTTCGCCAAGCAGATGGGCGAAGGCTTCCTGACGCTGATCGTCGAGTTGCGTCTGCTCGCGGAAGAACAGCACTTTGTATTCGACCAAGGCTTGCTGGATGGCTTCGACAGTGGCGGCGTCCAGCTCTCCGGACAGATGCACGCCGCGGATTTCGGCGCCGATACGACCGGCTACCGGGTGAATTTCCAGCGCGTGAGAAACGGGTTTTACGGCGAGTGCGGCATTGCTCATGGGAAGACCCTCATCGACGGTTTGCGGTTTTGGCGGCAGCGAAACAACGCTCTATCTATATTCCATTTACGTCTAATAGATATTCGCATGCTTCGTTGACGGAATAAGAGCTTGCATTTAAAACCTCAAGCAACCCTCCTCGCAAATGCCTTCGAGCTATTTTTAGGATGCCGGAAAAGCATATGGATCTTCGCCAGTTGCGCTACTTTATCGCTCTCAACGAACACCGCAGTTTTGTCCGCGCGGCCGACGCCATGGGCATCACTCAGCCGGCGTTCAGCCGCAGCATTCAGGGGCTGGAGCAGGAGTTCGGTTGCGTGCTGGTCGATCGCGGCAACAAGGATCTGCGTCCGACGCCCGAGGGCCAGGTGGTGCTGCAACATGCCTTGAGCCTGGTGCAGGGCGCAGCGTTGCTCAGCGCTGAAGTGACGCAAATGACCAAGCTCGACGCCGGCGAAGTGCATTTTGGTTGCGGGCCGGCGCCAGCGGTGAAACTGGTGCCGGATGCGGTCGCGCAGTTCATCAATGCGCATCCGAAAGTGCGCACCTGTTTTCAGGTGGATAACTGGGAAAAACTCAGCCGCGCGCTGAGCCGCGAAGAGATCGAATTCTTCATCGCCGATATCCGCCATTTCGAGTCCGACCCGAATTTCCAGACGCAACCGCTGACGCCCAAGCGCGGCGTGTTTTTCTGCCGGCCGGGGCATCCGTTGCTGGCCAAGGAAAGCCTGTCGACCAACGACATGTTCGACTACCCGCTGGCCGCCACGCTGATCCCGCCGGGCATTCGCAAGTTGCTGGCGAATCTCAGCGGGCGCATTGATTTCTCGCCGACCATTGAGACCGAGCACTTTCCGGCACTGGTCAAAGTGGTACTGCAATCCAACGCGATCGGCGTCGGCACGGAGGAGGCGTTTATTGAGGATGTCGCCAAGGGTTCGCTGGTGCTGCTGCATTGGCGCAACCTGCCGCAGAACCTCGAAAGCATGAACGCCCGCTGCGGCATCGTCAGCCGCACCGGGTTTCGACTATCACCAGCAGCGAGGGCAATGATCGAGACGTTGGTCGCGGTGGATAGGCAGGACGTCAGCGTCGCTGTCTGAAAGATCGCAGCCTTCGGCAGCTCCTACAGGGGAATGCGTTTTCCTGTAGGAGCTGCCGAAGGCTGCGATCTTTTGCTTCTAGAGCTTGGCCGCTGAAAGCTCAGGCGCCACCCAATCACTGACCTTGAACGGCTTGCGAATCAGCTTCTGCTGCGCCGCCAAGTCGACCTTGTCCTGCAGGCCGCTCAAGAACACCGGATCCAGTGTCGACGGGAAAATCTCGCTGAGATTCTGATCCTTCAGATCCTGAGCAAGAATCACCGGCGGATAACTGGCCAGCCCTGATACCAGCTGCACATAGGCGTCCTTGTTGCTGTCCTGAGTCAGCCACTCGACCGCTTGCTGCTGCGCCTTGAGCAGTTTCGCAATGACCTCTGGATGGGCGTCGACAAACTTGCCATTACCCAGCAACACCGCCTGCACGCTGCCAGCGCCGCCAAGGTCCTTGGTGTTGAGCGGCAATTCCGCCAGGCCTTTGGCTTGCAAGGCACTCAGCGCGGAGCTGCCCCACGAGGCATCGATCTGCCTGGCCGCGAGTGCCGAAACCGCCGCGTTGAAATCCAGATTGATCACCTTCAGATCCTTCTCGCTCAGGCCCTGACTGGCGAGCGCCGCATCGAACGACAGCTGCGTCGCCGTCCCGCGAAAGATCGCCACGCGTTTGCCCTTGAGATCCTGCAGCGTCTTGATCCCCGAGCCGGGCACCACGCCGAGGTATTGCTTGACCCCACGCGCCGTGGCGCTGAGCAGGCGCGTGTCCAGACCATTGGATTTGCCGATGATCGCGGCCAGATCGCCGAGATAGGCCAGATCGACCTGGCCATTGGCAAACGCCTCATTGATCACCGGCCCGGCGCCCTTGAAGAAACTCCACTGGATCTTGATGCCCTGCTCGGCGAAGGCCTTTTCAAAGATCTGCTGATCGCGCAGCACATCGACGATGCCGCCGCCGCTGTGTTGAGTGCCGGCGCTGAGGTCGGGCACGGCGATGCGGATTTCCTTGAGTTCTTCGGCTTGGGCGCCAAGCGCAAGAAAGCCTGCAAGTGCCGGGGCGGCCAGCAGGCTGATGATTCGTTTGAAGGGAAGGTTCATGGGTGCGGCTCCTTGATCGCTGAGGAGCCGAAAGTAGGCTGGATGCATACCTTCACTTAAATACTATAAATGCACATTTTTATATCCATATGACCTAAGCGAGGGCGTGTGCGGTTTGCAGCGCGATATGCATTAACAGCATCGAAAATATTCTTCGAATGCATTGGATGCGCGTAAGCAGGCAAGCCTTAAATGGATTCGCTTATCTCCCGATAGCATCTAACGCAACTCTGTTAGATCAGTTTCATATATGACGAAACCCAATGTGGGAGCGAGCCTGCTCGCGAAGAGGCCATGCCAGCCGCCATCAATGCTGCCTTAAACAGCCATTTCGCGAGCAGGCTCGCTCCCACATGAAAAGCGGTTCGCCATGCAACCCGACAACGGAGGTCACCCATGGCCCGTCAATCCCTGCTCAGCCTGCCGCTGGCCGCGCCGCCGCTGAAAAGCCGTCGCACCTGGCCTGGCCTGAACCAGCGTCTGTTGCCCTGGCTGTTGCCCGTCAGCCTGTTCGTCCTGTGGTGGTTGGCCGCGCGCAATCAGTGGATGAGCGAGCAGATCCTGCCGGCGCCATCGCTGGTGTGGAGCAGCGCTGTGGAACTGGCCCAAGGCGAGTTGTGGAGTCATTTGTGGATCAGCCTGCAACGGTTGTTCTGGGGCTTGTTGGCAGGCGTTTCGACCGGCGCGGTGCTTGGCGCCGCACTGGGCTTCAGTCGACGCCTGGAGCGCCTGGTTTTTCCGACATTCGCTGGATTGGCGCAGGTGCCGACGCTGGCGTGGATTCCGCTGTTCATGGTGTTTTTTGGCATCGGCGAACTGCTGAAACTGGTGGTGCTGATCAAGGCCATTGTGGTGCCGGTGACCTTGCACACACTGGTTGGCGTACGCGATGCACAACCGAAACTGCGCGAAGCCGCCGCCGTGTTGCGCCTGCCGCCGCGTCTGCTGATTCGGCGCCTGGTGCTTCCCGCTGCGCTGCCGGCGTTCATGGCCGGCGTGCGCCTGGCACTCGCTGCCGGCTGGACCTCGTTGCTGGCGGTCGAGCTGCTGGCCTCCAGCGAAGGCATCGGCTATCTGATGGTCTGGGCGCGGCAGTTGTTCATGCTCGACATCGTGTTCGTGTGCATCGTGGTCATCGGTGTGATCGGTGTGGCGATGGATCGCGGCATCGGCCTGCTCGACCGCAGACTGGTGCACTGGCCGCACCCGGCCACCGCGCAAATCACTCGCGGCCCGCGCTATCAGGGCTGGCAGCGCCTGCAACCGTGGCTGTTGCCGCTGGGCTTGTTGGCGCTTTGGCAAACGGCCAATGATCAGCAGTGGGTCGACGCGAATATTCTGATCAGCCCTGCGGCTGTGCTGAGCACGACATGGGACGGACTGCTCGACGGCACGCTGGTCAACGGCATGGCGCTGAGCCTGAGCCGCACCCTCGGCGGCTTGCTGATCGGTGGCGGCCTCGGCTTCGCCCTGGGCTTGCTCCTCGGCCTGTCGCGTTTCAGCGAACGCCTGCTCGGCCCGACACTCGCCGCACTGCGGCAGATTGCGATTTTCGCCTGGGTGCCACTAATCACCGCGTGGTTCGGTCTCGGCGAACTGGCCAAGTGGGTCTTTGTCGCCCTCGCTGCTTTCTTTCCGCTGTTCGTCGCCACCCAGCGCAGCGTCGCCAACCTCTCGCCGCAACTCAACGAAGCCGCGCAAGTGCTGCGCCTGAGCCTCGGCCAACGCCTGCGCCGACTGGTCCTGCCCGGCGCTGCGCCGGGGATTTTTGCCGGGCTTCGATTGAGCCTGATCTACGCCTGGCTCGGCACCATCGGCGCTGAATATTTCATGCCGTCCAATGGCGGCATCGGCAGCCAGATGATCGGCGCGCAGCAGCTGTTGCGCATGGATCTGATCATGGCCGGCATGCTGCTGGTCGGCCTCACCGGCGCCCTGCTCAACCTGATCGGCCAACGCCTGGAAATTCGCGCGACCCGCTGGAGACACGCATGAACGCACCGATTGTCAGCTTCAACCACGTAGGCAAATCCTTCGCCGTCAACGGTTTCGAACTGGAGGCGATTCGCGAATTCAACCTGGACATTGCCGAGGGCGAATTCGTCGCCATTGTTGGTTCCAGCGGCTGCGGCAAATCCACTTTGCTGCGGTTGCTGGTCGGCCTCGACACCGAGTTTCGCGGGCAGATCAGTGTCGATGGTAAAGCCGTCAGCGGCATCGGCGGCGAGCGCGGCATCGTTTTTCAGGAGCATCGTCTGTTTCCGTGGCTGACGGTCGCCGACAACATCGGACTAGGCCTGGTAAATGAACCGCTGAGCGGAGCGCAGAAACAACAACGCATCAAAGACTTTATCGAGCTGGTCGGCCTCAGCGATTTCACCGAGGCCTATCCGCATCAACTCTCCGGCGGCATGGCGCAGCGCGTGGCGATTGCTCGCGGCCTTGTCGCCAGCCCGCGCATCCTGTTGCTCGACGAACCCTTCGGCGCCCTCGACGCACTGACCCGCCAGCAAATGCAGGACGAGCTGCTGGCGATCCGCGAGCGGGCACAGATCACCACGATTCTGGTGACCCACGATGTCGAGGAAGCGATTTTTCTGGCCGACCGCGTGGTGGTGATGGAGCCGCGTCCGGGGCGGATCAAGCAAGTGGTCGACATCGCCCTGCCGCACCCGCGCCAGCGCAGCAGTTACGACTTTCATCAGCTGCGCGAAGAACTGCTGCACGAATTGACCAGTGATGACCATTACCAACCGAGCGCACCGGTGCAGATCCGTGATCTGCCGCTGACGTTCATTGCCTGCTGAACAGGAGTTTCGCGATGCCGCAACGTCCCAACTTTCTAGTGATTCTGGCCGACGACCTAGGCTTTTCCGACATCGGTGCGTTCGGCGGCGAAATTGCCACGCCGAACCTTGATGCGTTGGCCGACAACGGCCTGCGTCTGACCGATTTTCACACCGCACCAACCTGCTCGCCGACGCGTTCGATGCTACTGACCGGCACCGATCACCACATCGCCGGCATCGGCACCATGGCCGAAGCGTTGACCCCGGAACTGATCGGCAAACCTGGTTACGAAGGCTACCTGAATGACCGCGTCGTCGCCCTGCCCGAGCTGCTGCGCGAGGCCGGCTATCAAACCTTGATGAGCGGCAAATGGCACTTGGGGCTGAAGGCTGAACTGGCGCCCCATGCGCGTGGTTTCGAGCGTTCGTTTTCACTGTTGCCGGGCGCTGCCAACCACTATGGTTTCGAGCCGACCTACGATGAGCAAACGCCGGGCCTGCTGAAATCCACCCCGGCCCTGTACATCGAGGACGATCAGTTTGTTGACGAGTTGCCGAAGGATTTCTATTCCTCCGATGCCTTCGGCGACAAGCTGCTGCAGTACCTCAAGGAACGCGATCAGACCCGGCCGTTCTTCGCTTACCTGCCCTTCTCCGCGCCGCACTGGCCGCTGCAGGCACCGGCCGAGATCGTCGAGAAATATCATGGTCGCTACGACGCTGGCCCGGAAGTACTGCGCCTCGAGCGCCTGGAAAAACTCAAGGCGCTGGGCCTGATCGAGGCAGACGTCGAGCCGCATCCGCTAATTCAACTCAGCGCGCAGTGGGACGCGTTGAGCGATGAGCAAAAGCAGATCTCCGCTCGGGCCATGGAGGTCTACGCGGCGATGGTCGAGCGCATGGACTGGAACATCGGCCGGGTCGTCGATTACCTGCGCCAGCAGGGACAGCTCGACAACACCTTCATCCTGTTCATGTCCGACAACGGGGCCGAAGGCGCGCTGCTGGAAGCGTTCCCCAAGTTCGGCCCGGAGCTGATGACCTACCTCAACCAGCATTACGACAACAGCCTCGACAACATCGGCCGGGCCAATTCCTACGTCTGGTACGGGCCGAACTGGGCGCAAGTGGCAACCGCGCCGTCACGCTTGTTCAAGGCTTTCACCACCGAGGGCGGGATTCGCGTGCCGGCGCTGCTGCACTATCCGCAACTGCCGCTCGAAGGGCAGATCAGCCATGGTTTCGGCACGGTGATGGATATCACCCCGACCATTCTCGATCTGGCTGGCGTGCGGCATCCGGGCAAACAGTGGAAAGGCAAAGCCGTGGCGCCACTGCGCGGCAAGTCGTGGCTGGGCTTCCTGTCTGGCGAGACCGCGCAGGTGCATGACGAGCATACGGTCACCGGTTGGGAATTGTTCGGACGTCGGGCGATTCGTCAGGGCTCATGGAAAGCCGTGTGGATTCCCGGACCGGTCGGGCCGGCGACCTGGCAGCTTTATGATCTGGCAAGCGATCCAGGGGAGATTCATGATCTGGCGTTGAGTCAGCCGCAGAAACTCACTGACTTGATCGGACATTGGCAACGTTATGTGGAAGAGACCGGAGTGATCCTCAGTGCTTCGCCGTTTCAGCCGGATTGAACCAAGATCAAAAGCCCCCCTCGCCCCAGCCCTCTCCCTGAGGGAGAGGGGGAAAGGGAGCAGATCTTCATGCTTTTCCAACCTGAGGTCGGCTCGAAATTTCAGGTCGATGTATCCAGCATAAACAGCTAGATCAGTCCCCTCTCCCCTGGGAGAGGGTTAGGGGCATCTGTCAGGCCTCCACCGCCTCCCCGGACATCACTTCCTCATCTCCGCGCACAAACCGGTTCGCCCGGCCAAACGTGCCGAAATCATTGAACCGCACACCCATCTCGCGCATCACCTTGTGCGCCACCGGCACGGTCATCTGACGAATGTAAAACGGCTCCTTGACCACAAAATGATGAATCCCGTGACTGCTGCCGAAGTTGAAGCAGAACGCCTGCAACGGCCACAGCCACCAAGGGTTCAGCACCTGACATTGCTGCAGCACATTGCCCGGTTCGACGTCGCCGTAGTAATGCATGTTCGAGCTGATGAAGTGCAGGCAAAAAGTGCGCAGTACGTTGGGCCCGATGATCACTACGGCGGCGATATCGATCACCTGCATCACCGAAAGCGTGGTGGCCGACCACTCGATGGGCGAGCCGAGCAAATGCGCAATGCCATTGGCCGCGTGAAAGCCGAGAAACACATACCACGCGCCCCAATGCAGCAGCGCCAGCGGTGCGTAGACCTTGAGCACGCGTTTGCCGATGCTCCACTTGTGTGCCCAGGTCCTGGCGCGGAGCAGGCGGATGAACGCCGACATGACGTTATCGCCAACCATCAGCAGACGGGCAAATCCCCACGGCTCGCCGTTGGTGATTGCGCGCTCTTCCATGTCGGCTTCAGTGCCGGAAACCTTGTGATGGTTGAGGTGCAGATGACGACGGATCCAAGGATTGATCGTGCTCGGCCGCGCCAGCCAGACCAGGCCCATCATCAGGTTGTGCGGCACGCGTTGTTTGCGGAAGTACATGCTGTGGATCAGGTCGTGTTCCAGCTCATGGGTCAGCGAGGCGAAAAAAGCATTGAGCAGCAGGCACGCCCACCAGGCCATATGGCCAGTGATGTACAGCGCCGCCGAGCCGATCATCCCGGCCAGCGCGAACGCCAGAATCCCCGCACCGAGGGCATCCTGATGCTGAAGAATCGGGTAGCGCTCACGCAATTGCGCACCTTTGGCCAACACCACTTGGCGAATATGTGCCGAGCGCTGCGCCGCATTCAGTCGTTCAGGGCTTGCAGAAGTACCGTCCATGCTTCCATCCTCGGGTCTAAGATGAATGCATCGTGCCTTGCCGGGGTTCGATCCGCGCTAGCCAAGAACGCCAACCTGTTGACCGGACGCGCCAATTCGCATGAAGGAACCGACCTCCCTTGCCAGCTGGACCCGCGCCTTGCGCAAGCAACTCGATGCGCTGGGGCTGGACAGCCTTGCCTTGTGCCAACAGGCCGGGCTCGACCCAGCGCTGATGGACGACCCCAACGCGCGCTATCCGCTATCCGGCACCACGCGCCTGTGGGCGCTCGCCGTCGAAGCCAGCGGCGACCCGGCGCTGGGCTTGCGCGTGTCGCGTTTTGTCAGCCCGACCACCTTCCACGCGCTCGGTTACGCGCTGGTGGCCAGCGGCAGTTTGCGCGAGGTGTTCGAGCGCATCGTGCGTTATCACCCGGTGGTCAGCGATGCGCTGGAACTGGAGCTGAGCCGCAGCGAAGACCGCTATCAATTCCGCCTGAAAATCCCGCCCGGCAACCCGGCGCCGGCCGTCGAAGCCATCGACGCCTTCGCGGCGATCTACGTGCGCACCTGCCGCAATCGCCTTGGCCGTGACTACGCACCGCTGGCGGTGTACTTGCGCCGCCCCGAACCGAGCGATGCCCAGCAATGGCACAAAGTCTTCCGCGCACCAGTGCACTTTTGCGCCGCCGAAGACCGCCTGGAATTCGCCCTCAGCGACTTCGACAGCCACCTCGACGACGCCAACCCGGAACTGGCCGAACACAACGAAGCCGTACTCAAACGCACCCTCGCCCAGCTCAAACCGCTGACCTGGGAGCGCAAGGTGCGCGATGCCATTGAAGAACAACTGCCCGAAGGCGAACCGAGCGCCGAACGCATCGCCCAGGCCTTGCACCTGAGCCTGCGCAGCCTGCAACGGCATCTGGCGGATGAAGGTTGCCGCTTCGACACCCTGCTCAACGAAAGCCGTGAAAATCTGGCGCTGCTGCACCTGCGTGACCCGCAGTGCTCGTTGAGTGAAGTCAGCTATCTGCTGGGATTCGCTGACACCAGCAGCTTCAGCCGCGCCTTCAAGCGCTGGACCGGGATGACGCCGGGGCAGTTTCGGGATCAGTTGCGCTGATCCGAAATCATCACTGTGTGATCCAGCGCCTTCGCGAGCAGGCTCGCTCCCACAGTTGGAATGCGTTTCCTTGTGGGAGCGAGCCTGCTCGCGAAGAGGCCTGTCAATTCACCACAAACCCCAACTCAAACACCATTCCCGACACATCACTACTCACCCGCACCCGCCCGCCATGCAATTGCATGATCGACTGCACGATCGCCAAACCCAGGCCACCCGAATCTCCCGGTTCCGCACGTGAAGGATCGACGCGGTAGAAACGGTCGAACAGTTTGCCCAGATGCTCAGGCGCGATGACCGGGCCGTGGTTGTGCACTTGCAGCCAGCACATACCCGGTTCATCGAACCGTTGCAGGCTGATCAGGGTGCCGGGGTCGGCGTGGCGTACGGCGTTGGCCAGCAGGTTGCCGAGGGCGCGTTGCAGCAGTTGCTGGTCGGCGAGCAGTTCGCCGTGCATGCGGTTTTGCAGTTGAAGATCGCGATCATCGGCCAGGGCTTCGAAGTAATCGCAGAGTTCGTCGCCGACGTTGCGCAAGTCCAGCGTGTGCAGATTGAGCGCACGTTCGGCCTGTTCGGCGCGGGCGAGGAACATCAGGTTCTCGGCCATGCGCTTGAGCCGTTCGAACTCTTCCATGTTCGAGGCCAACACTTCCTGATATTCGGCCGTGCTGCGCGGATGGTTCAGGGCCTGGCCGTTGCTGGCGAGCAAGGTGTGCAGCGGCGTGCGGATTTCGTGGGCGAGGTCGGCGGAGAATTGCGACAGGCGCTGCACGCTGTCGTCCAGCCGCGCCAGCATGGTGTTGAGCGCGTGCACCGGCTCGCGCAGTTCGGTCGGTGTGCCCTCGGTGGGCAGGCGTCGATCGAGGCTGCGCAGATCGATGCTGCGCACCGCTTCGCTCAACTGATGCAAAGGCCGCAAGCCACGCCGCAGCAATAACAGGCCCAGAGCAAACGCGAGCACCGCGCCGAGGCCGACGGACAGATACAGACGCAGGCGATAACTGCCGAGCATCTGCTCGCGCTCGCTGAGCACTTTGCCAGCGATCACCGTCAGGGTTTCACCGTTGGGGCCTTGGGCCTGGCCGGACAGCAAGGCCAGCTCGGCGCCGTCACTGGCCTGCCAGGTGAGCACGTCACGGCGCTGCGGCATTTGCTCTCGCGCTAATGCATTGAGCGCCGGCAATTCACGCTGGCGCGGGTTGATCGCGATCACGCTGGAGCCGTCGGCCCGGCGCACCAGCAGCAGACTGTCGAGATTACCGAGCATGTTCTGATACAACCGTGGCCGCGCCTGCAAGGCGTCGAGGCTGTCGCTGTCGGCGAGCAAGGCGCGTACTTGCTCGAGGCGACCGAGCAGGGCCATGTCGTCACGAAAGGCCAATTCCGAGGCCAGCGAGCGGTAGAGAAACACGCCGATTGCGCTCAGCACCAGCGCGCAGACCATGGCGAAGGCCAGCGCCAATCGCCAGGCGATCGACTTACTCCACATCGTCCGGCGCTTCCAGTTGATAACCGACGCCACGCACGGTGTGGATAAGTTTCGGCATGTACGGGTCATCGACCTTGGCACGCAGACGCCGCACAGCGACTTCGACCATGTTGGTGTCGCTGTCGAAATTCAGGTTCCACACCTGCGAAGCGATCAGCGTGCGCGAAAGCACTTCGCCCTGGCGACTGGCGAGCAGTTGCAACAAGGCGAATTCCTTGTTGGTCAGGGCAATACGCTGGCCGCCGCGACTGACCCGGCGGCGCAGCACGTCGATTTCCAGGTCGGCGATGCTGTACGACTCGGCTTCGCGCATCGGCCCGCGCCGCAGCAGCGTGCGCACGCGCGCGAGCAGTTCGGCGAAGGCGAAGGGTTTGAGCAGGTAGTCATCGGCGCCCAGCTCAAGACCACGGACGCGGTCTTCGATGGCGTCCTTGGCGGTGAGAAACAGCACCGGTGTGGCGCCGCGCTGGCGGATCAGTTGCAGCAATTGCCAGCCGTTGAGGCCGGGCAGCATCACGTCGAGGATGATCAGGTCGTATTCCTGCTGCTCGATAAAATAGCGGCCGTCGAGGCCATTGAGCGCCACATCCACGGCGAAACCCGACTCGCCCAGTCCCTTGGCGAGGAAATTCGCGGTTTTGGCTTCATCTTCTACGACCAGCAAACGCATGGCACACCTCGATTGATCAGGTACACAGGCTAGGCGTGTTCGCCGCCGTTGCCCATTACAAACTTGTAATCCGCCTGACGGGGTTCTGACGAAGTGCGCCGGTTAAGGTGCTGACCTTCCCAACCGGAGCCTGCACATGACCGTCAAATACCTTGTCGCCAGCCTGATCCTCGGCCTCAGCGGCGCCGCGAGCGCCACACCAGAACTGCCGCGCCACGCCGATCTCGACCTGAAAACCGCACGCTGGCTGGCGGACAAGGCGATGAGCAGTTGCCCCGGCACGGTGTCGGTACTCGACCGTGGCGGCAGCCTGCTGGTGACTCTGCGTGGTGACGGCGTTGGCCCGCACAACACCGCCGCCAGCCAGCGCAAGGCCTACACCGCGCTGTCGACCAAGACGCCGACGCGGCTGTTCGCCGAGCGCGCCCGCAGCAATCCGGAAACCGCCAACCTCAACACCCTCGATGAATTGCTCTTGCTCGGCGGCGGCATTCCGCTGTTCGCCGGCAGCGAACTGGTCGGCGCCATGGGCGTGGCCGGTTCCGGCGGCGGTGAGCAAGACGAAAACTGCGCCCGCGCCGCCGCCGACAAGGCCGGCCTGACCATCACCCGTTCCCAATAAGGAGATCCACCATGACCACCCTGCGCATGACTCTCGCCGCGCTCGGCCTGAGCGCTGTTTCCAGCCTGGCGCTGGCCGCCGGCAATCCGTTGAGCGTGCACGTGCTCAACCTGGAAAACGGCCTGCCGTCACCGGGCATCAACGTCACCCTGGAAAAACACGTCGGCGAAAACTGGCAGCCACTGGCCCAAGGCACCACCAACGAACAAGGGCGGATCGCCGAACTGTTCCCGGCCAAACAGCCATTCGAAGCCGGTGAATACCGCGTGGTGTTCAAGACCGGCGAGTACTACCAGAAGATCAAGCACGAGACGTTCTTCCCGGAAATTCCGGTGATCTTCCAGGTCAAGCAGACTGATCAGCACTACCACATCCCGCTGCTGCTGAGCCCGTACGGTTTCTCGACCTATCGCGGCTCGTAATCCAAACGCAGATCCTTCGTAGGAGTGAGCCTTTGTGGTGAGGGGATTTATCCCCGTTGGACTGCGCAGCGGTCCCATTTTTCAGGGCCGCTGCGCGCCCCAGCGGGGATAAATCCCCTCGCCACAGGTGCCAGTTCCGACATTGGATCGGCGTGAGTTTTTAGATCGTGGCCAGGGCACGCAGTCTTGCGGCATCGAGGATTTCGATTTCGCCGTAAGCCAACCCGATAATCCCCTGCCCCTGCAGATCCTTGAGGATCTGATTGGTGGTCTGCCGCGACAGTGACAGCATTGCGGCCAATTGCTCCTGCGGCAGTTGCAGCACCCGACGCGGTGCGTCGAGTTCGCCGTAGCCTTCGGCGATCATTAACAAGCGATGAGCCAAGCGCGCCGGGGCCGGCAGCAGGCTCAGTTGTTCAAGATTGATGAACGCCAGGCGCAACTTGTGGCTCATCAACAGCGCCAGATCCCGCCAGTACTGCGGCTGTTCGTCGAGCAGTTTGAGCAACGCCGCCTGGGGAATATTCAGCAAGGTACACGGCCCGACCGCATAGGCATCGTGCGTACGTGGCTGGCCATCGAACAGGCAGATTTCGCCGAACCAGTGCGGCGCCTCCACCAGACTCAGCAACGCCTCCTTGCCCTGCTCGCTGACCGCCCCGATGCGTACGGCGCCATCGAGCACCGCGTACAGACCGCACGGCGCATCGCCACGCTGGAACAGCCGTTGTCCCGCCGTCAGCCGCCGCTCTCGGGCCAACGCCAGCAGGCTATCCTGAAAAGATGCAGGCAGATGACTGAACCACTGGCCACTGAGCAACCGTGCACGAATTTGCATAACCACTCCTGGAGTGTCGCCTGCCCGACAGAGCGAGCGCGGATCCCGAGGGATGATGCCTTCAACCCCACTGGAGGAACAACAATGAAAAGCCTCGTCGACCATCTCAGTCAATACGCCGCCTATCACCGCGACCCGCGCAACATCGCCAGCCACTTTATCGGCATTCCGCTGATCGTGGTGGCGGTGGCTGTCCTGCTGTCTCGGCCGCAGTGGGCGCTGGGCGGGTTGTGGATATCTCCGGCGGTTTTTTTAGCGCTGGCCTCGGCGTGGTTTTACCTGCGCCTGGAATTGAAACTCGGCGTATTGATGACCGTACTGATGGGCCTGTCAGTCTGGGCCGGGCATGCACTGGCGCAGCAGAGCACCATGGTCTGGCTGAGCAGCGGCCTGGCGATGTTCGTGATCGGCTGGGTGATCCAGTTTGTCGGGCATCACTATGAAGGGCGCAAACCGGCGTTTGTCGATGACATCAGCGGGCTGATTGTCGGGCCGTTGTTTGTCGTGGCCGAGCTGGCGTTTTTGCTCGGGCTGCGGCAGGAATTGAAACAAGAGATCGAGTTGCGGGCGGGGGTGGTGCGGGTCAATCCGAATCGCGCTGCTGTCTAAATCGTATTCGCGAGCAGGCTTGCTCCCACATTTGGAATGAGTTTTCCCTGTGGGAGCGAGCCTGCTCGCGAAGCTTTTGCCTTTAAATATTGGCGACTTTCTGCCAGACCTTCGGCTTGAAGAACAAGGTCTCACCCTTGGCCAACCCGATCAGGCTGTCGTGATCCTTGACCACTTCCGCTTCGATCAGATCGGTCTGCCCCTCCACTTTCAAGGTCACCCGCGTAGTCGCGCCCAGCGGGCGGATATCGCGCACTTCAGCGGCATGGTGATCTTCCAGCTCATGCCTGGATAATGACACTTCGTGCGGGCGGAACAGCACGTGATTGTCGTCGCTCAGCAGCAAGCGGTTCGAGTCGCCGAGAAAGTGATAAACGAAGTCGCTGGCCGGGTTTTCGTAGACGTCGCCCGGTGAGCCGATCTGCTCGATCACACCCTTGTTCATCACCACGATGCGGTCGGCGACTTCCATCGCTTCTTCCTGGTCGTGGGTCACAAACACTGAAGTCAGGTTGATGTCTTCGTGCAGCCGCGCCAGCCAGCGCCGCAGTTCCTTGCGCACCTTGGCGTCGAGCGCGCCGAAAGGCTCGTCGAGCAGCAGCACTTTCGGCTCCACCGCCAAGGCACGGGCCAAGGCGATACGCTGACGCTGGCCACCGGACAACTGCTCCGGGTAGCGATCCGACAGCCAGTCCAGTTGCACCATGTTCAGCAGTTCGTGAACCTTGGTGGCGATCTGGCTTTCGCTCGGGCGCTGGTTTTTCGGTTTCATGCGCAGGCCGAACGCGACGTTGTCAAACACCGTCATGTGGCGGAACAAGGCGTAATGCTGGAACACGAAACCGACGTTGCGATCACGCACATCGTGGCCGGAAACGTCCTCGCCGTGAAAAGCGATGTTGCCCTGATCCGGGGTTTCCAGACCGGCAATAATGCGCAGCAAGGTGGTTTTGCCGCAGCCCGACGGACCAAGCAGCGCGACCAGCTCACCGCTGTGGATATCCAGGCTGATGTTGTCCAGCGCCTTGAACGCGTTGAAATTCTTGCTGACGTTACGCACTTCGATCGACATGAATTATTCCTCCGCGGCGCTGGCGCGCAGGCGGTTGATACGGTTTTCGCTCCACTGCTTGAGCAGCAGGATGAAGAGCGCCAGGATCAGCAACAGGCTCGCCACGGCAAACGCGGCCACGTGGTTGTATTCGTTGTAGAGGATCTCGACGTGCAGCGGCAAGGTGTTGGTCACCCCGCGAATGTGCCCGGAAACCACCGACACCGCACCGAACTCGCCCATGGCCCGCGCGGTACACAGCACCACGCCATAAATCAGGCCCCACTTGATGTTCGGCACGGTGACGTGCCAGAACATCTGCCAGCCGTTGGCACCGAGCAGGCGCGCGGCTTCTTCCTCCTGGGTGCCTTGTTCCTGCATCAGCGGAATCAGTTCACGGGCCACGAACGGCACGGTGACGAAAATCGTCGCCAGCACAATGCCCGGCAGGGCGAAGACGATCTGGATGTCGTGATCCTGCAGCCATGGCCCGAACAGGCCCTGAGCGCCGAACATCAATACGTAGACCAGACCGGCGATCACCGGCGATACCGAGAACGGCAGGTCGATCAGCGTCACCAGCATGCTTTTGCCACGGAACGAGTATTTGCTCACGCACCACGCCGCACTGACACCGAACACCAGGTTCAGCGGCACCGAAATCAGCACCGCGAACACGGTGAGTTTCAATGCCGAAAGCGCGTCCGGCTCAAAGATCGCGGTGAAGAATGCGCCAAGGCCATTCTTCAAACCCTGCGACACCACTATGAACAACGGCAGCAGCAGAAACAGGAAAAAGATCAGCCAGCCAAGACCGATCAGGATTCTGCGCGAAGTGGCACTGCCACGGCGCGCAGCGTTGGCCGAAGAGGCGGCCGCAATGGACGATTGGGACATGTTCGCGCCTCCTTAGGGGGTTTCGATGCGCCGCTGCAGCAAGTTGATCAGCAGCAACAGGATGAAGGAAACCACCAGCATCAGTACGCCGATGGCGGTAGCGCCGGTGTAATCGTACTGGTCGAGTTTGACCATGATCAGCAGCGGCAGGATCTCGGTTTTCATCGGCATGTTGCCGGCAATGAAAATCACCGAACCGTACTCACCGACGCCACGCGCGAACGCCAGCGCAAAACCGGTCAGCCAGGCGGGCAGCAAGGCCGGAACCAGAATGTGGCGAAATACCTGCCATGGCTTGGCACCTAGGCACGCGGCTGCTTCTTCGACCTCACGGGGAATATCGGCCAGCACCGGTTGCACCGTGCGCACCACGAACGGCAAGGTCACGAAGGTCAGCGCGAGGGTGATGCCAAGCGGCGTGTAGGCGATCTTGAAACCAAGGTCGGCGGCGAACTGGCCGACCAGACCGGTAGGCGTATACAGCGCCGTCAGCGCGATACCTGCCACGGCGGTGGGCAAGGCGAACGGCAGATCGATCATCGCGTCGATCACCTTGCGCCCCGGGAACGTGTAGCGCACCAGCACCCACGCCAGTAGCGTGCCGATGATGCCATTGATGATCGCCGCACACAGTGCGGTGCCGAAGCTCAGCTTCAATGCCGCCAGTACCCGCGGTGCGGAGATGATCGTCCAGAACTGATCCCAGGTCAGCTGGGCGGCGTGGACGAACATCGCCGCCAGCGGGATAAGCACAATCAGGCTGAGGTACACCAAGGTGTAACCCAGCGTCAGCCCGAAGCCGGGTATGACGGGGGAGATACGACGCGACATAAAAGTCCCTGGTTGAAAACGCATCAATGTGGGAGTGAGCCCTGTGGTGAGGGGATTTATCCCCTCACCACAAAAGCTCAGTCCCACATGTCATGTGCCCAGACATCAGGCCGGTTGAAGGCGAGATTACTGCGCCTGATAAATCTGGTCGAACACGCCGCCGTCGTTGAAGAATTTCGGCTGCGCGGATTTCCAGCCGCCGAAGTCCTTGTCGATGGTCACCAATTCCAGTTTCGGGAACTGCTGGGCGTACTTGGCCGCTACGTCCTTGTCACGTGGACGATAGAAGTTTTTCGCGGCGATTTCCTGGCCGGCCGGGCTGTACAGATGCTTGAGGTAGGCTTCGGCGATCTGCGCGTTGCCCTTCTTCTCGGCATTCTTGTCGACCACCGCCACGGGTGGTTCGGCAAGAATCGACAGCGACGGCACGACGATGTCGAACTTGTCTGCGCCGCCGTCTTCTTTCAGCGCCAGGAATGCTTCGTTCTCCCAGGCCAGCAACACATCGCCCTGACCGTTGTTGACGAAGGTGATGGTCGAACCACGGGCGCCAGTGTCGAGGATCGGCACATGCTTGAACAGGGTTTGTACATATTCCTTGGCCTTGGCTTCATCTCCGCCGTTGGCTTTCTGGCCATAGGCCCACGCGGCGAGAAAGTTCCAGCGCGCACCGCCCGAGGTTTTCGGGTTTGGCGTGATCACCGAGACATCGTTCTTGACCAGATCGCCCCAGTCCTTGATGCCTTTCGGGTTGCCCTTGCGCACCAGGAACACGATGGTCGAGGTGTACGGCGTGCTCGCCTCCGGCAGACGCTTCTGCCAGTCGGCCGGCAGGCTCTTGCCGAGCTTGGCGATTTCATCGATGTCGCCAGCCAGGGCCAGGGTCACCACGTCAGCACGCAGACCGTCGATCACCGCACGGCCCTGCTTGCCCGAACCGCCATGGGACTGCTGGATTTTCACCGTGTCGCCGGCATGATCCTGATGCCAGAACTTGATGAATTCGGCGTTGTATTCCTGATACAGCTCCCGCGTCGGGTCATACGACACGTTGAGCAGCTCGTAATCCTTGGCAACGGCGGAACCGGCAAACACGGCACTGGCCAGCGCGGCCAAAGCATAACGGCGAATCGACGACATGGTGAAAGCTCCTGGAATTCCTGGTGGTGGCTTTTTCTTATGTATTGCTGGAATCGGTCCCGTTTCAAAGATCGCCGCCTTCGCCAGCTCCTGCACACAGCCCCCTGTAGGAGCCGCCGAAGGCTGCGATCTTTTGATCTCAGCCCGGTTGCTTACCGGGTTGCTGCAAACGGAATTTCTCTTTGCGTTCGATCTGTACGACTTGCGCGTTGTGCACAGTGATCTCCACCGCGCCGAACCGCAGATCGCGCAGGGCGCTCTGGATTTCACGCAAGATGGTGCTTTCGTCCTGACCGTCAACGCTGCGAAGGGATGCGCTCATGGTGCTGCTCCTTTGAAGGGGATTTGCCTGGCAGTGGGCGGCACTGCGTTCGGCGTGGGAGCAATATAAGAGAGGCATGGATATTCTTAAAAAGACTATTTAAGAATGTTTATATAACCAGAAAATAATATGAGCGAGGGCAAGGGGTTTGCGCTGATTTGAAATCGTCAAGAGAACTCGTGGAGAGGGGATTTATCCCCGTTGGGTCGCGAAGCGACCCCAAAAAATGGGACTGCTACGCAGTCCAACGGGGATAAATCCCCTCGCCACAAGCCATATGGCCTATTCAGCCAATCAATGGCGTTTTCGCCCAATCAAGCCGATCCGCAGACACCGGCCGCCCAAACCAGTAGCCCTGCCCCAGATCGCATTCCTGCGCCAACAGAAATGCCGCCTGCTCAGCCTGTTCGATCCCTTCGGCATGGACCTGCATGCCCATGCTGCGGGCCAGCGCGATTATCACCCGGACAATCGCCACGTCATCCTCATCCCACGGCAACCCTGCGACGAAGCCCTGATCGATCTTGAGCTTCTGTACCGGCAAGCGCTTGAGCCGCAGCAACGACGAATAGCCGGTGCCGAAATCATCGATGGCCAGACGCACACCCAGCTCGCGCAAGCGATGCATCTGTTCCAGCGCCACTTCCGGATCATCCATCACCGCACTTTCGGTAACTTCCAGTTCCAGATACGCCGGATCCAGCCCCGTGTCGTGCAGCACCTGCGCTACCTGCTGATAAAGCTCACGCCGGGCAAACAGCCGCGAGGAGACATTAACCGCGACGAACGCCAGCACCACACCGCTCTGCTGCCATTGGCACATCTGCCGGCAGGCCTGCTGCATCACCCAGGCATCGATCTCGGCGATCAGCCCGGTGCGCTCGGCAATCGGAATGAACTCCGCCGGCGACACCAGGCCGCGCTGCGGATGCTGCCAACGCACCAGTGCCTCAACGCCGATCAGACGGCCGCTTTGCAGGTCATGCACCGGTTGGTAGTAGACACGCAGTTCCTCCTGCTCCAGTGCGCGGCGCAGTTCGAAGGCGATTTCGACCCTTTGCTGGGCATGTGCGGTCAGCTCTTCGGTGTACAGCGCGTAGCCGTTGCGCCCGGCGCTTTTGGCCTTGAACAGCGCGCTGTCGGCGTTGCGCAACAACTGCTCGGCGCTCAGGGCATCGCTGGGAAACAGGCTGATGCCGATGCTGGCGTTGATGAACAGTTGATTGCCATCTACCAGCATCGGCTCCTTCAAGGCGTCCAGAGCCCGTTGCGCCAGCCCAGCGGCCTGAGCCGGTTGTGGACAACTTTCCGCGAGCACCGCGAACTCGTCACCACCCAGCCGTGCCAGGGTGATGCCGGCGCCGAACAGATCCTGCAAACGCGTCGCCACCGCTTTCAGCAAGCGGTCGCCGACGTTATGCCCGAGGCTGTCGTTGATCATCTTGAAGTGATCCAGATCGAGCATCAGTAGCGCGCAGCCACGCTTGTGCGCCTGCGCCGATGCCAACGCCTGCTCGGCGCGGTCGCTGAACAGCAGGCGATTGGGCAGATCGGTCAACGGATCGTGATGCGCCAGGTGTTTGAGCTCGGACTCGGAATCCTTGATCGCACTGATGTCGGAGAACACTGCCACGTAATGGCTGAGCCGGCCGAAATCATCGTGAATCACCCGGATGGTCTGCCACTGTGGATAAATCTCGCCGGTCTTGCGCCGGTTCCAGATCTCGCCGCTCCATTCACCTGCGGCTTCAAGGGTTGCGAACATTGCCTGATAGAAGCCCGGCGGATGATGGCCGGACTTGAACAGACTCGGCTGCTGACCGATCACCTCATCGCGCCGATAACCGGTGATCTCGATAAAGGCGCGGTTGACGTGAACGATCAGGCCCCGATGATCGGTGACCAGTACGCCTTCACGGGTGCAGTCGAACACGGCCGCCGCCTGACGAAGACGCTCACGGTCGCTGTGGCGCTCGCACAGGCGGGCCCCGATGCCGAGAAACCGACACAGCCGCGCCCGCGCAAGAAAAATCAGCCCGGCGCTGACGGCTGCCAGCAGATAACCGTTGATCAGTTGCCAGTGGGCCAGCGCACTGGAGTCATCGAAGAATCTGCTTAATAAATGATCGGAAACCCGCAGCCACACGGCGGCGAGGACGAGGTAGAGCAGCGCTGCACGCAAGGCATCGCGGTAAGTCGCAGACATTCGGTCGTCCATGTCCCTACAAAAAGGTTGGAATTATAGGTGAAGAAACATTCAGCGACTTCTTATCTGAAAGGGCGACTGGTTTTATCTGTGTGCTTAGTGATAATGCAACGGCTGTTTTTATCTTTATCGAGGGCCCTATAGCCTATGTGGTACGAAGGTTTTCTTGGCTTGTCGGCCTGGTCACTGGTCGCGGTCACCCTGCTGATGACCCATGTGACGATTGTTGCCGTCACGGTCTATCTGCACCGTTACTCGGCCCACCGCTCGCTCGAGCTGAATGCGGGTCTCAAGCACTTTTTCCGTTTCTGGCTGTGGCTGACCACGGCGCAGAACACCCGCGAGTGGACCGCCATCCACCGCAAACACCACGCCAAATGCGAAACCGAAGATGACCCGCACAGCCCGGTCATCAAGGGCCTGTCCACGGTGCTGCGCACCGGCGCCGAGCTGTATCGCAGCGAAGCGCAGAACCCGGAAACCTTGCGTATCTACGGCAAGAATTGCCCGGAAGACTGGATCGAACGCAACGTCTACAGCCGCTATCCGCTGCTGGGCGTGGCGATCATGGGCGTGATCGACCTGCTGCTGTTCGGCACCATCGGCATCACCATCTGGGCGATCCAGATGATGTGGATTCCAGTGTGGGCCGCTGGCGTGATCAACGGCTTGGGCCATGCCGTCGGCTACCGCAATTTCGAATGCCGTGACGCGGCGACCAATCTGGTGCCGTGGGGCATCCTGATCGGCGGCGAAGAGCTGCACAACAACCATCACACCTACCCCAACTCGGCCAAGCTGTCGGTAAAGAAGTGGGAATTCGACCTCGGCTGGGCGTGGATCAAGGTCTTCTGCTTCCTGCGTCTGGCCAAGGTGCAGCGGGTCGCACCGATTGCCCACCGCGTCGAAGGCAAGGGCAGCCTGGACATGGACACCGCCATGGCGATCCTCAACAACCGCTTCCAGATCATGGCCCAGTACCGCAAATTGGTGATCGGCCCGCTGGTCAAGCAAGAGCTGGCCAAGGTCGATCATTCGGTGCGCCACCAGTTCCACCGGGCCAAACGCCTGCTGTCGCGGGAAACCAGCCTGCTGGAAGACCGTCATCACCTGCGCATCCAGACCATGCTCGAACACAGCCAGGCGCTGAAAGTCATTTACGAAAAGCGCCTGGCTTTGCAGCAGATCTGGGTCAAGACCAGTTCCAATGGCCACGACATGCTGGCCGCCATCAAGGAATGGATTCACGAGGCCGAGGCCAGTGGCATCCAGTCGTTGCATGACTTTGCTGATCAGCTGAAAACCTACTCGCTGCGTCCTGCGGCGGTTTGATCCGACACTGGCTGCGATCTTCTGATTCTGAAGATCAAGAGATCGCAGCCTCGTTGCACTCGTCAGCTCCTACAGCTCACCGCTTGGCGGGACTCGGTAATGGCCGGGAACTTCGCCGAAAATCCTCTATCTCAATGACACTTCGCCATCCCGGCGGGCTGTCCTGTGGCCGTTGTCGACATTGCGGCGCGCCCTTTGAGATTTGTGCCGATGGTCAACAACAACCAGAAAGACACATCCTTCACCCAATGGCCCGAGGCCGCGCAAACGCTGATGGCGCTGATGCACGCGCAAGGCGAAGTCGCGCGCCTGAGCGAGCGCGAACAGTTAATCAGTTCGCTGCTGGTCAGCGTCAACGCCGTGCTCTGGGCTTTCAACTGGGAAACCCGGCAGGTGCTGTACGTCAGTCCGGCCTATGAACGGATCTTCGGCCGTTCCGCCGCGTTGTTGCTGGCGGACTACAACCAATGGCGCGACAGCATTTACCCCGATGATCTGGAGTACGCTGAACAAAGCCTTGCCGAAGTCCTGCACCGAGGTGCGGTGGAAGATCGCGAGTACCGCATCATCGCCGCCGATGGCCAGGTGCGCTGGCTCAGCGACAAATGCTTTATCAATCGCCAGGACGAGCCAGGGCAGCCGGTGATCATCGTCGGCATCGCCGAAGACATCACCGACAAAAAACACATGGAAACCGAGCTGCAACGCTTGGCCACCACCGACGTGCTGACGCAAAGCAGCAATCGCCGCCACTTCTTCGAATGCGCCCACCGCGAGTTCGCCGAGGCGCGGCGCCAGGGCACACCGCTGGCCTTCCTGCTGCTGGACATCGACGATTTCAAAGTGATCAACGACAGCTACGGCCACCCAGAGGGCGACAACGTGCTGCAACGAATCGCCGAATGCGGGCGCGGCTCATTGCGCCGTGGCGACCTGTTTGGGCGAATTGGCGGTGAGGAGTTCGCCGCGGTGTTCCCCGGTTGTGCGCCGGAGATGGCCGTGCAAGTGGCGGAGCGCCTGCAGCAGGAGATCCAGCGACTGCGCTTCAACCACGACGGGCAAGCATTCAGCATCACCGTTAGCCAGGGCCTGACCAATCTCACCGACGAAGACAAGAGCCTGGACAGCCTGTTCGCCCGCGCGGATGCGGCGATGTACGAGGCGAAACGGCAGGGCAAGAACCGGATTATCGCGGCCTGACCCGTATTTTGTGGCTGCCGCAATGCCTGTGGGGGCGGGCTTGCCCGCGATGAGGCCTGCACCTTCAACAAAAATGTTGCCTGCGCTGGCGCCTTCGCGAGCAGGCTCTCTCCCACATCGGAATGTGGTGATCTGTCATTTGCGCATCCGCAGCAACTCCGGCAGCCCGATCTTGAGCAACCGCGCCGTCCGGCTCTTCGCCAGTTCCTCAACGCCTTCATGCTCGGTGAGCCGCGCCATCTGCGCGGCCATGTGCATCACCAGCGCCTCGCGACTGTAAACGCCACCACCGAGCTGGTAGGCCGAAGCAATCAACTCGCGCAACTCCAGCGGCAGGCGCCAGCGAGTGCGCAACGCCGAGCCATAAGAAGCACCAAACTGCGCCAACGCTTCGCCGACCTCTTCCAGTTCGTCCAGCTCGCCGCCGGCTTGCTGCCATTCCTGCAGGCAGCGCAGCAGCGCCAGATCACCGAGCCGATGCAGCATGCCCGCGCAATAGCAGCGCTCCTGATCGAGATCGAGCAGGCGTGCCAGCGTGCGGGCGTATTCCGCCGTGTGCAGTGACAGCCCCCAATAGCGCTCGGCGTAATCCGCCAGGCATGGATCGCTGAGCCGCGCGCTGCGTTTGAGCGCCAGCCCGAGAATCAGGTTCATGCTTTGCCCGGTGCCGAGTCGGTGCAGCGCCTGGGCCAGGGTTTGCACCGGCGCGCCGTAGTGTTGCGCGGCACTGTTGGCGGCTGCGATCAGCACGGCGGTAATCTGCGGATCGGTGCGGACCTCTTCTTCCAGCAGTTTGAGGTCCAGCCCCTCGGGATTGAGGCTGCGCTTGACCGCCACTTGCACGTCGGTCATCAACGGCGCGCCATCGGCCTGCTCGCGACGCCGCTCAAGGAACACCGACAGGGTCATGCCCGGCGCCAGTGCCGGCACTTCGCAAACCACTGCTTCGCCAGCGTTGAGCAGCAACCCCTGCAAGCGCTCGGTCAGGCCTTCCATGTTCAACGGTTTGGTCAGGTACGCCGTCGGCGCCAGCGGAATCGCTTCGCGCACGCTGGCGCTGTCGTTGCGGCTGCTCATCAGAATGAACGGCAGCGGCGGATTGCGTTTGCGCTGGCGGACGCTGCGCAGCACATGCAATCCGTCGATGCCGGGCAGCTCCCAATCAACGATGGCCAGGTCATAGGGCACCTCGCTGAGCAACGACATTGCCTGCTGACCGTCGGCACACAAATCCAGCCGCGCATCGCAGCGCACATTGAGCAGCACTTGTTTGAGCAGGTCGCGGGACCAGGGATCAGCCTCGGCAATCAACACCCGGGGTACGGCGGGTAAATCAACGGCAGTCATGCGCGCTCTCCTTGCAATGCCTGAACCTTAGCCAATGCTGGCGATCCGATACAGCGCTAACAGGTCCGATATGTTTCAAGGGGCAAAAAAAACCCGCCGAAGCGGGTTTTTGTCGAGCGGGTCACACGAGCGGATCAGAGTTCAGAGAAGCACTCTTCGATGATCGCCAGGCCTTTGTCCAGTTGCTCGTCTGGCGACGTCAGCGGAACCAGCACACGCAGCACGTTACCGTAAGTGCCGCAGGACAGCAGGATCAGGCCCTTGTCACGCGCCTTGGCCACCACAGCAGCCACGGCAGTCGGGTTCGGCTTGTGGCTGTCGCCGTTTTCGAACAGCTCGACCGCGATCATTGCGCCCAGCGCACGCACTTCACCGATCACCGGGTACTTGGCCTGAATCGCCTTCAAACCGGTGACCAGGCGCTCGCCGACAGCCTTGCAGCGGTCCAGCAGTTGCTCTTCTTCAAACACTTCCATGACTGCCAGCGCAGCGGCGCAAGCGATCGGGCTACCGGCGTAGGTGCCGCCCAGGCCGCCCGGAGCAATGGCGTCCATGTATTCGGCCTTGCCGCATACGCCGGCCAGCGGGAAGCCGCCAGCGATGGACTTGGCGAAGGTGGTCAGGTCGGCGGCAACGCCCATCTGTTCCATGGCGAAGAAGGTGCCAGTGCGGCCAGCGCCGGTCTGCACTTCGTCAGCGATCAGCAGGATGCCGTGCTGGTCGCACAGCGCACGCAGACGCTTCATGAATTCTTTCGGCGCGACGTAGAAACCACCTTCACCCTGCACCGGCTCGATGATGATCGCAGCGATGTCTTTCGGCTCGGCGTCGTTCTTGAAGATGCGCTCGATGGAAGCGATCGAGTCGTCGATACTCACGCCGTGCAGTTCGTTCGGGTACAGCGCGCGGAAGATGCCGCCTGGCATCAGGCCCATGCCCGCCGAGTAAGGCACGACTTTACCGGTCAGGCCGAGGGTCATCATGGTGCGACCGTGGTACGCGCCGGTGAAAGCGATCACGCCAGCACGGCCAGTGGCGGCACGGGCGATCTTTACGGCGTTTTCCACCGCTTCGGAACCGGTGGTGACCAGAAGGGTTTTCTTAGCGAAATCACCCGGCACCTTGGCGTTGATTTTTTCGCACAGCTCAACGTACGGCTCGTAAGCCAGCACCTGGAAGCAGGTGTGGGTCAGCTTGTTCAGCTGTTCGGTCACGGCGGCGATGATTTTCGGGTGCACGTGGCCGGTGTTCAGTACCGCGATACCGCCGGCGAAGTCGATGAACTCGCGACCTTCAACGTCAGTCACGGTGGCGTTCTTCGCCGACTCGGCGAAGATCGGGTGAATCTGGCCAACACCACGAGGTACGGCATTGGTGCGGCGGGCCATCAGTTCAGCGTTAGTCTTGCTCATTACAGTCCTCATTCGCCGCTCATCGGGCGGCGTGGTTCAAGGATGAAGCGGGAGGAATCAGCGGTGGCAGCATGCGATGATCGACTGCCACGGCGTTCCTGGCCGCAGAGAAAATTCCTGTTTGAAACCACGCAAAGGGACAGCGCTCTCGTGCCCTTTGCGTTTGCAGCGATCCCTTTCCCGGCTTAGATGCCCAGGCAGAGGTATTTGATTTCCAGATAATCTTCGATGCCGTACTTGGAGCCTTCACGGCCCAGGCCCGAAGCCTTGATGCCGCCGAACGGCGCGACTTCGTTGGAGATCAGCCCGGTGTTGACGCCGACCATGCCGTATTCCAGCGCTTCGGCGACACGGAACACACGGCCGAGGTCACGCGCGTAGAAGTAAGAAGCCAGACCGAATTCGGTGTCGTTGGACATGGCGATCACTTCGGCTTCGTCCTTGAAGCGGAACAGCGGCGCCAGCGGACCAAAGGTTTCTTCCTTGGCCACGGCCGCGTTTTTCGGCACGTTGGTCAGGATGGTCGGCTCGAAGAAGTTGCCTTCCATCGCCTTGCCGCCCGCCAATACGGTGGCGCCTTTGCTCACGGCATCAGCGATGTGTTCCTGAACCTTGGCCACAGCCTTTTCGTCGATCAGCGGGCCGGTGGTGGTGCCATCTTCCAGACCGTTGCCGATCTTCAGTTTGGCCACAGCCACTTTCAGCTTCTCGGCGAACGCATCGTAGACCGCGTCCTGAATGTACAGACGGTTGGCGCAGACGCAGGTCTGACCGTTGTTGCGGTACTTGGAAATGATCGCGCCTTCGACGGCCTTATCCAGATCGGCGTCGTCGAACACGATGAACGGCGCGTTGCCACCCAGTTCCAGCGAGACTTTTTTGATGTCCTTGGCGCATTCGGCCATCAACTGGCGACCGATTTCGGTCGAGCCGGTGAAGGACAGTTTGCGCACGATCGGGTTGCTGGTCAGCTCGCTGCCGATGTCGCCGGCGCTGCCGGACACCACGCTGAACACGCCCGCAGGAATGCCCGCGCGCTGAGCCAGTTCGGCCAGGGCGAAAGCGGAAAAGGGAGTTTGCGAAGCCGGCTTGAGCACCATGGTGCAACCGGCGGCCAGTGCTGGGCCGGCCTTGCGAGTGATCATTGCTGCCGGGAAGTTCCATGGAGTGATCGCAGCGGTGACGCCGATCGGTTGCTTGATCACGATCAGGCGCTTGTCCGGCTGATGGCCCGGAATCACATCACCGTAGATGCGCTTGGCTTCTTCTGCGAACCACTCGATGAACGATGCGGCGTAAACGATTTCGCCCTTGGCTTCGGCCAGCGGCTTGCCCTGCTCGAGGGTCATCAGGCGCGCGAGGTCGTCCTGGTTCTCGATCATCAGTTCGAACCAGCGACGCAGCTTGCCGGCACGCTCTTTGGCGGTCAGCGCACGCCAGGCCGGCAGCGCCTTGTCGGCGGCCTCGATGGCACGGCGGGTTTCAGCGGCGCCCATCTTCGGCACGGTGCCGAGGATTTCGCCGGTGGCCGGGTTGTTGACCTTGATCGTCTGACCGTTGTCGGCATCGACCCAAGCGCCATCGATGAAGGCTTGCTGGCGGAACAACTGGGTGTCTTTAAGCTGCATGTCGGCTTTCCTTAACAGCACCGCGGCCTGCGCGGAGCAAATTATGATTGTAGAAAGGCGCCTCGCAAGGCTGCCGTCAGGGAAATCAGTGAACGGATTGTGGCGCATCAACAGTGCACGACCGGGCGCACCTGCGCTGCAAAACCCGCCAAAGAGCGTTTGAAATCTCAAACGGATCGTAGGTTCAAAGGGGGTAAAGGACAATAGGTCGTTCGAAAAAAAGAACAAAAATGCCGCTTTTCAGATCAACGTACTGAAAACCCGTGCCGCAGGAAAAACCTTAGATCAACCCCGGCAAAGCGCCAAGCGAGGGTTTTGCAGGACGTTACCGCTTTAAGGAATGCAGCGATTTTGCGCCGACACGCACACTGACAAAACCCGCCAAACCCGGCATGGACGCCCTGAGCCGACCTAGGTATGATGTCGCCCGCTGCACCAGTAGCTCAGCTGGATAGAGTACTGCCCTCCGAAGGCAGGGGTCGTGGGTTCGAATCCCGCCTGGTGCACCATGAATCAAACGAGAAAGCCCCGGACTGTGATGGTCCGGGGCTTTTTTGTGGGCGATGACAAGATCGCTGGAACGACGTCACTCCGTCGTCCAGTCAAACTCATCATATTCATCGTCGTCATCCCCCTCCTCCTCAACCTCTTCAAACACCTCGTCTTCTTCAACGAGGTCTTCTTCCGGCTGATTCAGCAGAAATTCCTTACGTGTCTCGGTTACTGCACGCCGCATTTGTTCGCCCTTTTCCGGGCAGTTGAGTAGCTGGGCGATGCTGTCGATTTTTGCTGCCACGGTGTCCTCCAGCGCATTGGCAATGGCTCGATAGTGCGCGTTTTCGCGGGGCAATGCCAAATGGCTGGAGAATCAGGGCAGTCAGCCGCCCGGGAGCGGCCGAACCTCAGCGGTGATAACGGCGCACCGCGCTGCTGTTGCGCAGCACATGGCCTTTGATTTTTTCCATCAGCTCGGCGCGGGTCAGGCCGGCGGGCAAGGCGTCCGGGGCAAGATCGAGGGCGTAGATCTGGATGACGTAGTGGTGCGCGCTGTCGCCCACTGGCGGGCACGGGCCCATGTAGTGGGTGTTGCCTTTGCTGTTGGTGCCGCCGACGCCTTCGAGGGCGGATTTGGCACCGACGCCGGCCGCGATCTGGTGGGTGGTGGGCTTGATGCCGTAGTGAATCCAGTGATCGACGCCCAGGCCTCTCTGGCCGTCCGGGTCGTGCATGACGATGGCGTAGCTCTGGGTTCCGGCGGGGCCGGCGTTCCAGCTCAGCGCCGGCGATTGGTTCTTGCCACCGCAGCCGGGTGCGTCACTGGCGGCTGCCGAGGTGAACAGGCGGTTATCCGAAACGCCGGGGATGCTCAGGGTGAAGCGTTCCTGGGCGTGTGCCGGGAACTGCACGCAAAGGATCACGGCGATGGCCGCCAGCCATGGGTTGAGAGAGGTCAATCGGGTCATTCCGGGAGCACCTTGTGCAGTGAGGCCGTCGTCGGCCCGCAAACTATAGCTGTACCGTTCGTGCCTTGGCAGTAGCAAATGGCTGAACCTCGCGCGGCGCCGCCAACTCACAAGAGAAATGCCTGCGAGGAAGCCTAAGATGTCCCTGCACCGTGTCGCCCGTTTCGCCGATGTCCCGCAAGACCGTGGCCTGCAAGTCGAAATCGGCGACTGCAAGATCGTCCTGCTGCGTGCCAACGGCGAGTTGCGGGCGTTTCAGGGCCTGTGTCCACACGCCGGAGCGCCGTTGGCCGAGGGAGCGTTGTGTCACGGCAGGTTGATCTGCCCCTGGCACAAGGCCGCGTACCGTGCCGAGGACGGTGGCCTGTGCGAGCCGCCATCGCTGGACAGTCTCAAGCGCTATCCGCTGGAGTTGCGCGGCGATGAAGTCTGGGTCGATGACCAGCCCTTGCCCGATCCGCACACCCCGCCCGCTGACGACCCAAGAACGTTCGTGGTGGTCGGCGCCGGGGCGGCGGGCACGGCTTGCGCGGCGGCGCTACGGGAGAAGGGTTTCGGCGGACGCATCGTGCTGGTCGATGGCGAACCGGGTGCCGGATACGACCGCACGGTGTTGAGCAAATTTGTCCTCGCGGGGGAGATGTCGTCGAAAGAAGTGCCGCCGCTGCGCGATGAGGCGTTCTATCAAGCGCAACGGATTGAGCGCGTGCAAGGCGAAGTGACTTCACTCGACGCCCCAGGCAAAACGCTTCATCTGCACAACGGCGGCATCCTGCGTTACGACGCCGCTGTACTCGCCACCGGTGGCGCGCCCAATCCGTTGAAGCTGCCTGGTGCCGAGTTGGCCAACGTCTTCGTCCTGCGTTCGAAAGCACAGGCTGAACAGATCATCAACGCCGCTCAACCGGGCCAGCGCGCGGTGATCATCGGCGACAGCTTTATTGCTCTCGAATGCGCGTCAGCCCTGCGCGAGTTCGGCCTCGACGTCACCGTGCTGGCACGCCATGCAATCCCGTTCGCCAAGCAGTTCGGCGAAGCGGTGGGCAAAGCGATTCGCGGGTTGCACGAAGAGCACGGGGTGAAGTTCATCAGCGAACACGAGGCTACGCAGATTCTTGGCGAGGACAAGGTCGAGGGCGTGCTGCTCGATAATGGCTTGAGGCTGGCGGCAGATCTGGTTCTCGCCGGCGTCGGCGTTCACCCGGCCACTGAACCTTTCGAATCATTGCCCAAGGAAGAAGACCAATCGTTGCGTGTCGATGACGGCATGCGCGTCGCCGATGGCCTGTGGGCCATCGGTGATATCGCCACGTTCCCGTTGAATGGCCAGCCAACCCGTATCGAGCATTGGCGCCTGGCCCAGCAACACGCGCGCATCGCTGCGGCCAACATGCTCGGTGGCGAGGAACATTATCTGGATGTGCCGTTTTTCTGGACCTATCACTTCGGCAAGAACTACGACTATCTCGGTCACGCGCAGGAATGGGACGAGGTCGAGTTCAGCGGTGAGCCGGAAAAGCCGCCGTTCATTGGTCTTTTCGCAAAAGACGGCATCGTCGTTGCGGCGGTGGCCTGCGACAAGCAACGCGCAATGGCGCTGCTGGCCGAGCGAATGAAGCAACCTCTGCGGATAAAAGAGGCCTGGACGCTGACCCAGGCCTGACACCGATCCTGTAGGAGCTGACGATTGCAACGAGGCTGCGATCTCTTGATCTTGTTTTTACATAAGCAAAATCAAAAGATCGCAGCCTTCGGCAGCTCCTACACAGGCCGCGTGGAGGTCAGGTCAGGCGTTTCACCGGCTCGCGACTGTCGTCTTCTTCGGCATGCAGAAAGATCACCCGTGGATGCTCCAGGGGTGCCAGCGGCGCCGGTAGTGCTTGCTGCTGAAGCGGCCAGAAATGCGTTTCTACGTGGCTGATGTCGCCATCCTGGTCGTTGTGAATGGTCATCACCCCCGGCGTGCGCAGTTTCTGGAAACGCTCGTCGCACAGCTTGAAGCTTTTGCTCAGCCCTTCATCGCCAATCACCGGTGACGGCAAACGGCGCTGGGCGAAGCTGCGGCTTTTGCGTTGTTGATAACGCGCCCAGCCGATCAGGATCACCGCGTTGACCAGCGCCACCCACATATAAACTTGCAAGGTGCCCAGGGCATCGAACGCCGAATGATCGATACGCGGGCCGCCGCTGGTTTCGATCAATGGCCATAGTCCGCGCACCAGCAGGAACAGCAGGCCAACCCAGGCCAGGACGGTGAGGATCACGTCGATCACCACCAGAAAGGGCCGTTGGCGAGTCCGGATAATTTTCATTTGATGACTTCCTCCTGGTCGTCGCCCAGCGGTTTGATACCCCGATCAGGACTGACCCAGCGCGCGCGTTTTTTGTGTTGGCTGAACAACACCTTGGGGAAGCTGACCAGGGTGGTCAGCAGACTGACGAGCCAGAACACCAGCGGATACCAGACCACCCAGAACATGGTCTTGCCCAGACCCGGTTCATAGCGCCGATCGATGACGATGCTGACAGCGAACTGCACCAGGCAGACGAACGCCAGCAGCAGACCGGTGAAGGCCGGCGGCATCAGGTGATCGACGGCGATCGCGTCGGGCATGACCATGAACTTGCCCATGCCCCAGAAAATCACCGACAGCAGGAAAGTGAACGCCCAACCGGTGGACAGGCAGTATTCGAACAGCAGCGGCCACAGGTAGCGATGGCGGTACTGCCAGATGCCGCGAATGTTCTTGAACAGCACTTCGGCGCCGCCCTGAGCCCAACGCAGACGCTGCTTCCACAGGCCACCGAGGGTTTCCGGCATGAGGATCCAGCACAGCGCACGCGGTTCGTAGAAAATGCTCCAGTGATCGAGTTGCAGCTTCCAGCTGATGTCGATGTCTTCGGTGATCATGTCCGGGCTCCAGTAGCCGACCCGGTTCAGCGCAGTACGACGGAACGCGACGATCACGCCGGAGACGGTGAAGATGCGCCCGAACACCCGTTGCGTACGTTTGATCAGCCCGATGATCGAGGAGAACTCGCCGACCTGCACCCGCCCGATCAAGGTCGAACGCGTGCGGATCCGCGGGTTGCCGGTCACTGCGCCAAGGCGTGCGTTATCCAGCATCGGCGCGACCAGATAAGCCGCAGTGTTCGGCGCCAGCAAGGCGTCGCCATCGATGCACACCAGATACTCGCTGCGCGCAGCGATCGCGCCCATGCGCAGAGCCACAGCCTTGCCCTGGTTTTCCGCCAGATGCAGAACTCGCAGTCGCGGATCTTCCTTGGCCAGCGCATCGAGCACTTCGGCGGTGTTGTCCTTGGAGCCGTCGTTGATCGCGATCACTTCGATGTTCGGGTAGTGCTGGGCCAGCGCCGCGTAAATGGTATCGGCAGCGTTATCGCCTTCGTTGTAGCAAGGAATCAGGATCGAAATCAGCGGCTCGCCTTCCAGCGGCGGCGGCAGCGTGTCGTCCTGCCATGGCCAGTGGCGCTCCCAGTGCAGCCAGAAATACAGGCCGCCAGCGATCCACAACCCGGACATGAACAGTGGGTAGAAGAACACGAACGACATCAGGAACTGGCCGGTCACGAGGAAGATCAGCCCCAGCGGAACGCCAAGGACAATCGCCAGAACAAGCAGGGCTAACAGTCTATCCAGCATGTTATGGATTCCATTTGTTGGAGAGTGCAGGCCTTACGGTTTTCAGGTCTGGCAGGTTGTCGAGGAAGTTGTCCGGGTAGTAACCGAAACTGGTCGCGCCCTGACGCTTGAGCCGGCCCATCCAGTCCGCCAGATGCACGGCGTCGATATCGGCCTGATCCTTCTGGTTCCAGTCACGCGCCTGCAATTCGAACACGGTGCGGTTGAGTGCGCCGGGGCGTTTCTTCACCGTGGCGACCAGTTCTTCCAGCCATGGGCCGGACTCGGCCAGCGTCTGTTTTTCCATCAATGGCATGGCCATCGGCGCCGTCCAGTCGTAGGTGGCGAGGAAGTCATCGAGGTTCTGCGCGAACCACGCTTCGCTCTCTGGATTGAGCATCGGTTCGGCGAAAATGTTGCGTGCGGTCAGCACTTGCGGGCCGCGAATCGCACGGACCTTCGCGGTCAGTTCGTTGGTGAAGTCGATCAGGTAGCGGCTCTTGAAACGCGTCCAGCGTTGCATCGCTGCCGGATCGTCGCGCAGCGCGGCAATCGAACCCGGCAGACCTTGAGCGGCGTAGGCCTTCAGGGCATCCGGGCTGGCGTCTTCGAAATCCGAAAGCACCGCATCGTCGTGGTAGAGAATGCCGTCGACCGAGGTCAGCCGCGCCACGTCTTCATAGATTTCACCGATGATCTTGCGTACTTCAGGATTGAACGGCGAGAGACGTTTGTACTGCTTCGGGTCGACCGACGTTGTGGCGGTTTTCGGGTCCCAGCGAGTCACCCGCGGCAGCTTCGAATCCAGCTCGAAACTCAGCACCGGCATCCACGCAAAGACCTTCACATGAGCACGGGTGCGCAACTGCCAGGCGACGCGGTCGAACAGGTCGGCGCGCATCGGCAGGTGACGGTTGGGGAAGTACAGCGAATGCACCAGACCATCGCCCTTGGGATCGGCGAAGGCTTGCAGGAACACCGTGCTGGCGCCCAGGTCAGCCATGCGCTGCACCAGTTTGCCGAGGTTGATGTCCTGCTGGGCCGGGTCCGGGTCGTAGACGTTGTCGAGATCGACATGCACCACGCGCATCGGCCCTTCGGCCTGCACCGAAACGATGCTGTTGGCGAAATGCTCGCCGTCAGGATCGGACGCGACGAGGAAGCGCGGCCCGCTCATCAGGTTATCGAGGGTGTCGAGGCCGTCGTCCAGCGTCAGGGCCATTTCATAGCCCTCCTCACCGACCACGGTCAGCGAGGTACCGTCGGCGGTGCCGTACGGCCAGACCCAGACGCGTGGTTTGTAACCGGTGGCCTTGCGGATCTTCTCGGAAATGTTCTTCACGTCGGTACGAATGCGTGCCTGGAAATCGGCTTCGGATTCATAGCGCTTGGTCACCGGGTCATAACGCCGGGTCGCGGCGGCCGGCTGCAGGTTGCCCTGCGGGTTGGCAAGGATGCCTTTGTGGTTGGCATCGGTGTGAGCGGCGATCTCTACCAACCCGGACTTGGAGATTTCGCGGATCTGCTGCCAGGTCAGGAAGTTGTCACGGTTACGCGGCGTGCCGGCAAAATCCACCGGTTGATTGAGCGGCGTGTCGATCCAGGTACCCACCGGCGCCAGCAAGGCTGGCCAGTTGTAGGCGCGCAGCACCGGCAGCACGCGGGTATAGAAGCTGGCGTAACCGTCGTCGAAACTGAGCAGCACCGCTTTCGCCGGCAGCTCCGGGCCACCGTTACGCGCGGCCATGATCTGGTCGACGGTCACTGGTTTGTAGCCGTTCTCGCGCAGCCAGGCGAGCTGCTCGATCATGCGCTCGGTGCGCACCGCCACCACGGCCTGATCGGGATCACGGTCTTCGACATCGTGGTAGGCAATGCCGAGCACATGGTTTTTTGGCCACGGTTGTTCACTGGCCGCGGCCGGGCGCTCGGAGGGCGGCGCGAAGGCCGGGGCTTGCTGGGCGCAGGCGCTGATCAGCAGCGCTCCCAGCAGAAGGATGAAACGCGAGATAAAAGGCATCTTCAAACTCTTCTAGAAGCGGAAAGTGAGGTCGACGAGCAGACGCAGATCAGTTTCCCGATCACCGTCGTAAGGCCGGTTGATCACACTGAACATGCCGCCCACATCGAACACGTCGTTCCAGGCGTACCGTTGGCCGTAACCGAGCAACGCCATGCCGCCGGTGCCGTGGTCGCGCTGGCTGTAAGTGCCCGCGCCGGCCTGAAATTGCTGGCTCCAGGAAGTCTCGTAGCGGTGGTAGAGCACGTGGTTGACGTTGACCAGCGGCATCACGCTGAAGTCCGACTTCGGGTTGAAGTAGGGCACGTCGTCGGATTTCGAGTTGTGGCTGGTGCCGACTTCCAGACCGGCGTCGACCTGGATGTTCGGCGCGCTGTAGATGCCCTCGCGCCCGGTGACCAACGCTTCGACGCGGTTGTTGCCATCGCTGAAATGCGACGGGCTGACCGACACGCGCCACTCGCGGCTTTCGTTGGCGCGCCAGCGCAGAAACGCACTGCCGCCGTTGGCCTTGATGTCGCTGTTGAGCGCGCGCAGCGGGGTTTCCGCCGACAGGTATTCGAGGCTGCCGCCGTATTGCCAGTGATCGTTGATGTCGCGGGCAATCGCCAGGCGCGCGCCCTGTTTGTCACCGAAGCCGTAATCGTGATTCGACACCTCGGCTTCGAGGGTCATGTCACGGGTGCGCCGTTCCAGGCCGACACGCTGGAAGCGATGGTGGCCGGTGCCTTCGGCGAAATCACCGGTGGCATAACCGGCGCCGGCGAACACGCGCCAGTCCTCGTTGATCGGTGGGCTGTACAACGTGCTCTGGATACCGAAATCACGGCTGCCGCTGACCGCACCGGCATCGCCGCTGCCGCCACCGTTGGCCTTGCCGCCGTAGGCTTCGACGCGCAGTTCGGCCATGTCATGGACTTCGCGTTCGCGAGCCAGGCGCTGCACTTGGCGGTTGTCCGGATAGCGCGCGACCACGTCGTCGACCAGCGCATCGTTCTGCCGCCACTCCTGCAACTCCATCGCGGTGCGCGCCTGAGCGACTTCCAGGCCGGCATCGCGCGGGGCCATGCTCTCGGTTTCCTTGAGCTGGCTTTCCGCGCGGCGCGGCATCTGGCGGGCGAGGTAGAGATCGGCCTGGGCCAGACGCAAGCCAAGGTTGCCCGGCGCCTGATCGACCAGCGTCTGCAAACGCTCCTCGCCGTGGGGCAGGTCGGAACCGTAGGTGCCGGCCTGCGCCGCGAGCTGCTGCGCGTCCATCCATTCGTCGTTAGGGTTGCCGATCGGCAAGCCCTTGAGCTCGACGCGCGGTCGCTGGGCTTTCGCTGCGTCTTCGGCGACCTTGCGCGCCTCATCGGCGCGGTCGCTTTCCAGCAGCGAGTAGTACAGCGCAGTGGTGTCTTCGAGGCGATCACCGACATCGGCGTCCGGCGCCGAAAGCACCTGGCGATACAGATCGGTAGCAATCTCAGGCTCGCGCTGATCCAGATAAGACGCCGCTACCCAGCGCAGGGCGTAGGTCGGAATCTCCACGCCTTCGGCTTGCAGTTTCTGGTATTCGCTGATCACGTCGGCGGTGCGCGCACGGGCCTTGAGCGCGCCCATACGGTCGATGCGCCAGCGCGTCACGTCATCGTGGGCAGTGGCGTCAGGCGCCCAGGTCGCGAGCAATTTGTCGTAATCGCCCAGCGCGCGGTCGGCGATGACGTAGCGTTCCTTCTCGCTGCGGGTGGCCAGTTCGGCGAGGCGCACGCGTTCGGCGGCGAGATCACCTTCGAGGCGGCGCAAGGTCACCGGATCAATCAGGCCAGGACGTTGACTGGCCAGACGCAGCGCCGGTTCAGGCAGACGGGCCTTTTGCAGGGCGACCACGTACTCACGGGCCACTTCAGGTTTGTTGCCGGCGCGGATGAAGGCTTGATCGAATTCAAACAGCGCATCGTACTGTTTGCCGGCGCGACCGAGGGCATAGCCCAAGGCCAGGCGGCGCGACGGATCGTCGGGTTTGGCGGCGACCAGCGCCTGGGCGCGGGTGACGGCCTGATCGGGTTTGCCGGCATCGGCCTGGGTCAGCGCGAGACCCAGTTGCAGGTCGGCGTTGTCCGGCTCCAGCACCAGCGCCTTGTTGTAGATCTGGGTAGCCTGATCCCAGCGCTTGAGGTTGCGATAGGCACGCGCGGCGGCGGTCAGTGCCTGCACCGGCAGGACGCGGTCGCGGCCTTGGGTTTCATAGACCTTGACCACTTCGGCATCGAGTCCGGCCCAACTGGCGATTTGCAGGTGATCGCTGACCTGGCCGTCGCTGGCCTGGCCCGGCGGCATCTGACGCAAAACCGTCAGCGCAGGCGTGTAGTGCCCGGCGCGGGCATCGCGCACCATCTCGTCGTAGGGTGTGTCGGCCAACGCCAGCACTGGCCAGAGCAACTGGCTGCAGAGGGCGAATCGGAACAAAGGGCGCAAACCACGATGTAATACAGGGCCATCAATACGCGGCATTTGTCAGCATCCTTACATGGCCAGCCGGGTCGCAATGCCCTCCTTGCCCATTCGTAACGGTGGCCGACAATGACAGCCCTCGGCCAAGCTTGGTGAGGCAGTCTGCACGCAAGCGTAGTCGAATTTTCACAACGCAATAATTGTTCAGAATCGGCACGCATGTACAAAACCCGTACAGCAAAACGCCCGGCGCCTGTTCACACAGGGGCCGGGCGTCTGGAGGGTGCGCGGTTGGGCTTATTGCTCTTGGGTGACGCCGGCAAACTTGCTCATGAGGAAGCCGATGAACTGCTCGACGGTCATCTTCTGGCCGTTGAATTCGACCTGATTGGCCGCGTAATGCAGTTTGGTCACCACGTTGGTACCGTCGGCGACGGCCAATTGCGAGCCGACCGCCATGCCGGCGAACATGTCCGCCGCTTCCTTGGACTGATCGACGATGGCTTTGGCGTCAGTCTGGCCATCGAGCTGCGCCTGCACGCTGAGCAGATCGACGAGCATCGGCTTGGACACCTGAATGTTCAGGTCGAGCAGCGCGATCAGTTGCTTGCCGAGTTGATCCGGCGGCAGGTCCATCGATTGCGGCTTGGTCAGGTCGATCACCAGATTGGCGCGGCTTTCACCGTTGGCGGTGTTGAACGACAGGTTCTCCAGCGCCAGTTGCGGACCGGCCGCCAGCAACTTCTGCAGATCGGCTTTGACCTGGGCGTTTTCCGCTTCGGTCAGATTCAGCTCCGGTGCCGGCAACCCCTGCGCAGCGGCCTCGGCGGCAGCTTTTTCATACGGCTGCAATTTGGTCTGGTAGATCTGCATCAGCGACATGGTCGACGGAATGTCGAGGTTCTTCAGGCTCATGGCCATGGCCGCCGAACCGACTTTCTTGTCGTTGAGCGTCACTTCGCCGATTTTGTAGTCGGCACGCCCCGAGGCGTTGCTGCCGCTTTCTTCGGTGCGGTTCTTCATTTCGAAGTTCTTCACGCCCAGCACCATCGGCTTGGCGCCGAAGGTGGTTTTGCTGCTGGTCACTTCCAGGGTGTTTTCCCCGGTGTAGTAGCCGTAGCTGCTCTTGGCGAGGTTGCTGGCCAGGGTCAGGCCGTTGAGCTCGACCTGCACCGGCGCCTGGTCTTCCGACACGGTGACCAGTTTCAGGTTGTCCATGTAGCCGTCGGCCTTGACCTTCTGCGCCTGGGCGCTGGCGGCGATGTCCATGCTCAGACCGGAAAACTTCAGGCTCGATTGCTCATCCAGCGCGGTTTCGAACGGCACCAGATTCAAAGTGCTGGTGGTCGATTCGTCGTAGCCGATGTTGGTCACGCCCTTGAGCGGCGCGGCGCCGTTGGTGGCGGCGAACCATTTTTCCGTGGACGGGCTCTTTTCCAGCTCGTAGTTGCTGGTGGCCATGACCGGCAGCCACTTCAGCGAAACCAGACGCGAAAACGGCAGCGGGCCGTGTTCGATGTGGTCGACGAACAGCAGCTCGACCGGCGCATCGCCAAACATCTCGCCTTCGCTCTTGAGGCGATAGTGCGCGGTGCTGGTGAAGGTGTGGCGTTCCAGCGACACCAGTTCCAGCGACGCGGTGCCGTTGGAGCCGGCCATGGCGGTCTGCAACTCTTTGTTGGCGTTGGTCACGGCGTTGTTCAGTACGCCTTCAATCTTGGTCCCGGTGTACCAGGCCCCGCCTGCGCTGATCGCGCCAATGGCAACAACAATTCCGAGAAGCACGCCTGCTGATTTATTCATGAATGACCTGATCGGTTTCCGTGGCTGTGGGTGAAGTCGTCTTCCTTGAACCCGGGATCGGGCCGCGGCTCGACTGTGCGCAATTAAGCGGTGGAGATTAGCACCGGGCGCGGGCGACGGCCCAATGTTTAAAGGTTAAAGAGTGTCTATGGACACTTGGGAGAGCAAAAAGATCGCGGCCTTCGGCAGCTCCTACATTTGGAATGCGATTCTCCTGTAGGAGCTGCCGAAGGCTGCGATCTTTTGATTTCAGGAATACTGGACTTCGATTTCATCCAGTTGATGATCAAAACTCTTCAGCCGCGCCGTCCAGGTATACACCAGCACTTCGAAGTCACGATCGATCACCGCTCCGCCGGTGGTATCCGCCCGCACATCGCAGAAATCCAGCTGATAGCGTTCGCGGGCCATGGCCGTGGCGACGTCGGACAGCTCGCGGGCGTTGTTCAGCCAGTGCCAGCCGTCATCGGCGATCTGCTTGTCGAGTTCCAGGCATTGCTTCTTCAGGGCTTCGAGGCTTTTTTCCAGCGGCGTGCCGGTGAGCTCGCCCATGACTTCGGCGAAGGTTCGCCCGGGCTGCCAGTAGCTGCCCCAGAAATAGCGGTCGAACACGGTTTCGACCCGGCGCAGGGCGACTTTGGTGTCCCAGATCAGCACGAGCATCTTGCCCCGTTCGAGCTGACGCTTCTTGACCCGTTGCAGTTGAATCGAGGTCCACGCGACGACGACGATCGCCATCACCGCGATCAGCGCAACGGCGCTGTCGAGGAAAATCATCGCCGTATCGATCTGGTGGGCCAGCATGATCCCGTAGAAATACGTGGCCGAGAGCAGCACCAGTGCCACCAGAGCGCACCAGAAGCCGAGAGCGTAAGGGTTTTTCATTATTGTTTCCCCTGGGCCAGCACTAGCAATGTGCATTGCAGGAGCGCTTGGCATGGGGCGCCCCTCCAACACTTCAAAGCATAGCAACGACCTCAGGGTTTGCTGGCGCTCGAGGTGTTCGTTCGTCCGCTTTCCCAGCCACCGCCCAGGGCGAGGAACAAATCGATCTGACTCATCGCGACCTGGGTGTTGGCGGCGGCCAGTTGCGCGGTGACATCGGTGTAGGTGCGGGTTGCTTGCAGGTCGGCAAGGAACGATTCGCGGCCGGCCTGGAAGAAGCGGTGCGTCTGCTCGGCCGCGAGCTTGGCCGACTGCTCGGCTTCGGCCAGCGCATCACGGCGTTGCAACAAGGCGCTGTACTGGGCCAGACCGGTCTGGGTCTCGCGGATGGCGTTGAGCACCACGCCGTCAAAATGCGCCAGCGCGCCTTGAGTGTTGGCCTCGGCTTCACGAATGCGCGCACGGGCGCCGTTGGTCGGTACTTTCCAGCTCAGCGACGGGCCAAAGCCCCAGCGGTTGGTCGACGGGTCGCCAAGGTCATCAATGATGCCGACGGTGCCGATGGTCGCGCCGATGCTGATGTCCGGGTACAGCTCGCCGGTGGCGATACCAATGCCGGCGGTAGCCGCCGCGAGGCGTCGTTCGGCCTGACGAATATCCGGACGGCGCTTGAGCAGCGCAGCGCCGTCACCGACCGGCACCAGTTGCGCGATCTTTGGCAGCTCGGCGCAACTGGCCGTGCCCGCCGGCAATTGCTCGACCGGTCTGGCCAGCAGCATCGACAAACGGAACAGTCCGGCCTGCCGCGCCGCTTCATAACGCGGCAAGTCGGCGCGCAGGGATTTGAATTGGGTCTGCGAACGGGTGACCTGGGTCTCGTCGCCACGTCCGGCATCACGCAGACGCTGAATCAGCGTAGTGCTCTGCGATTGCAGATCGAGAGAATGCTCGGCGATTTCCCGCTCTTCGTTGGCAGCGCAGACCTGGGTGTAAGCACGAACCACGTCCGCCACCAAAGTGATGCGTGCGGTATCGGCGGCAGCCTGAGTCGCATCGGCATTGGCTTTGGCCGCTTCGATGCCGCGTTGCAGAGTGCCCCACAGGTCGAACTGGTACGAAGCGCTGATGCCGATATCGGCAATGTTGGCCACCGGGACTTTCTCCGGCAGCAGGAACGCCTGACCGGATTCCTGCAAACGTTGCGCGCCCATTTTCACCCCGCCGCTCCAGCCGCCAGCGGCCTCGGCTTCATCCACCTGAGCACGTGCCCTCGACAGGTTCGCCGCCGCCACGCGCAGGTCGGTGTTGGACGCCATGGCCTGCTGCACCAGTTGATCGAGGCGCGGGTCTTTATACAGCCGCCACCAGTCCGCCGGCACCGGCGCCGAGATTACCGGTTTGCCGGCGACTGCCAGCTCGCCCTGAATGTCCTTGCGCTGCACCGCCGCGTCGGTGGGCACCTGATAATCCGGGCCGACCATCTGACAGGCCGAGAGCATCACGCCCAACCCGGCGATCAACCAGGCCCTGCTCATGGCTGCGGCTCCTCATGCTGATCGTCGATGATCGACACAGTGGCGGTACGCCCGGCGATCATGCGGAAGTCGGCCGGCACCTCATCAAAAGCGATGCGCACCGGAATCCGCTGCGCCAGACGTACCCAACTGAACGCCGGGTTGACGTTGGGCAGCAGGTTGCTGCCGCTGGTGCGGTCGCGGTCTTCGATGCCGGCGACGATGCTTTCGACATGCCCGCGCAACCTGGCGCGGTCACCGATCACGCGAATATCCACCGATTGCCCGACGTGGATGCCGTCGAGTTTGGTTTCTTCAAAATAGCCGTCGATGTGGAAGGAGTTGCTGTCGACCACCGACAACACCGGACGGCCGGCGGTGACGAATTCCTGCGGACGCGGCGCGCGGTCGTTGACGTAACCGTCGACCGGGCTGCGGATCACCGAGCGATCAAGGTTGAGCTGCGCACTATCGACCGCCACCAAGGCTTCGGCCAATGCCGACTGTGCACGGGCGACGCGCGACTGGCTTTCTTCCAGTTGTTCGGCCGGCACCAGATTGCCGAGGCCACGGTTGCGCTTGGCTTCACGCTGGGCCTGGGCGAGGGTTTCTTCGCGATCGGCGACGGCGGCCTTGGCCTGGCGCAGAGCCAGTTTGAAGCGGTCCTGGTCGATGCTGAACAGCACCTGGCCACGCTTGATCAACTGGTTGTCTTTCACCTCGACCTGCTGAATCAGCCCGGACACATCTGGGGCGATCTGGATGATGTCGGCGCGAATGTGGCCGTCGCGGGTCCACGGCGCGAACATGTAATACATCACCATGCGCCAGACGAGGACAACGGCAAAAGTCACGATCAGCAGGGTCAGGACCACGCGACCGATGGTCAGAAACGGTTTTTTCATGTCATCAGGTATCGACTGAGTGAGTCCACGCCGTACAGCAGCACGGCGTAGAGCGCCACGTTGAACAATGCCCGGTGCCAGACCAGACGGTAAAAGTGCAGGCGTTGCAGCACGCCATGCACCAACAGAAACAGCACATAAGTGATGCCCATCAGCACCAGCAGGGTCGGCAGGAAAATGCCGCTGATATCCAGATCACCGATCATAGGGGCGCTCCATCGGGCAGCGGTTCTTCGGGCTCGGCGCTGGAGACGAATTCGACGCCGGGCAGCAAGGCCAGACGCAGACCGCTCAAGGCGTGCAACAGGTGCAGACGGGTTTCGTCGTCGCCCTGACCGTTCAGCGCACGGCGGGTGCGATCAAGGGTCATCAGCAGACCGCTCGGTGCCGGCAGGCGTTCGTCAGCTTTGAGGCAGGCACGAAAATACTCGCCGACCTCGCCCACCACCTGTCGCAACAGGGCGTTTGGCACGCCGGTGACGCGCGGGGTGTAGGCAAGCAGATCGAGCATATTCAGACCGACGCGCACTTCGCGCATGGCAATGCCCGTGTCCTGACCGGTCAGGGCCAGACGCGGCAGGTGCTGCATCAGCCGATCGAGCAGTTGCACGCCCAAATGCCGATGCTCGGCGAGACTGGCCGGCTCGGTCATGCTGACGATGTCTTTCCAGCTGAACCGGGTCAGACGCTTGGCCGCCAGCTCGGCGCCGAACGGTCGCGCCACCAGCGTCCAGATGAAAGCGAACAACAGCCCCAGCGGCCCGGCGAGGTTGGAGTTGGCAAAGGCGAAAAAGTCCGCGTCGTAGGCGCCCTGAATACTGATGAACGACGAGGTATTGACCAGCGTCAGCAGCATGCCGAGGTAGAAACGCGGCTGCACGGTCAGCGTGCCGACGCAAATGAACGGCACGGCAAACGCCAGCACCAGCATCGGGAAATCATGCAGGTTGGGCAGAATCAGAAACAGATAAAGGCTGGCGAACAGCACCGACATCCCGGTCCAGAAAAAGAACCGATAGATCTGCGGCGCCGGGTCGTCCATCGAGGCGAAGAAGCTGCACGCCACCGCCGCCAGGATCACCGCACTGCCGCCGTCCGGCCAGCCGAGCAGGATCCACAGCACCGAAGCAACGATGATCGCCAGAATGGTCGAGGTCACCGAGTAGAGCATCAGCCCGCGATCGATGAACGGCGTCAACCGGCCCAGGCGCCAGTGCCGGTACACCGCGCGCCAGCTGTCCTGGCGCTCGCACAGAATCGCATCCTGCAGGCTGCGGCAGTCCTGCCACAGATCGATGAATTCACCGAGGCGGTAGATCGCGTTGGAGAACAGCAACTGTTTGCGGTCTTCCAGCGCTTCGGCGCTCGGTTGCAGCGCGTCGAGCTGATCTCTCAGTGCTTGCCAGCGCTCGAGGTTGGCGTCTGCGTGGCCCAGCCATTCGCGGGTCGCGGTCAGCAACGGCTGGAATTTCTCCACCAGTTCCGGGGTACGCCGTTCGAGGGCGTACAGCGAATCCTCGAGGGCATCGATCACCGGCAGCAGATGGATCATGCGCCCGCGCAATTCCTTGGTGTTGCGCACGGTTTGTGGCCGCGCGCCTTCGTGGGGCAACTGGCCGATCATCAACTCGAGGCTGTTGAAATTGGCGACCATGGCCATGCGCAGCGCGGTGACTTCTTCCGGCTGCACATCACGGCTGAGAAACTTCAGGCTGTAGCTCGTCGCATCGGCGAACCACTTGCTCACCGCATCGTTGAACACCGGCGCCAGCCGGCGCGGCCAGAACATTGCACCGACCACCGCAGCAACGGCGATGCCAAGGAAAATCTCTTCGGTACGCGCCTCAGCCACGTCCCACACCGCCAGCGGATTATCGACCACCGGCAGGGCAATCAGCGGCAAGGTGTAGCCGGCCAGCATCAGCGCATAGCTGTTGGCCGTGCGCAGATGCAGGGACATGAACAGCAGAATGCCGGTCCACAACGCGATCACCACCACCAGCACATAGGGGCTCTGCACGAACATCGGCACGAACAGCACCGCTGCCGCCGCACCGAGAAATGTACCGGCCGCGCGGTACAGCGCTTTGGAACTGGTCGGGGCGAGAAACGGGCTGGAGACGATGTACACCGTGGCCATCGCCCAATAAGGACGCGGCATTTGCATGAGCAAGGCGATGTACAGCGCAATCATCGACGCTGCAAAAGTACGCACCCCGTAAAACCAGTCACGGGCCGGCGGCATGCCAGTGAAAAAACCGTTCAAGAATTGACCACCACAGGCGAACTCGCCGCCTCAAAAGCCCTCAGTACCCGAAGCGTAGCTTCCAGATCGCTGCGCTCGATGCCTTCCAGCACTTCGTGGCGCAGGCGCACCAGCTCGGCCTCCACCGCCTGCACCAGCTCGCGGCCGGTATCGGTCAGGCTCAGGCACTTGGCGCGGCGATCCTGAGCGTCTTCGGTGCGACAGACGTAACCGGCATGGCACAGCTGATCGAGCAAGCGCACCAGCGAAGGACTCTCCATCCCCGCGGCCTGGGCGACTTGCACCTGACGCACGCCCTCGCCCAAGCGGCCGATCATCAACAAGGGCACGGCGCAGGCTTCGGAAATTCCATAGTTGACCAGCGTGGTCTGGCAGATCTTCCGCCAATGCCGGGCGGCCACCACCATGGCGCTGCTGATGTTCATCTGGAGACTGTCGAGGGAATCGGACACGGGATAACGGACACTGTTAGTTTGCTAACTATCAATATCGCATTGGAGGGGAATTTCAGTCAAGTTTTGAAACAAATCTCCCCACGCTTGGCCGAGGCGTAACACGAGTTGGATTTGTAATTTTTCGAAGAAAAAATCTAATGCGACGGACAGAACCAAATTTTTTTTACAGTAAGAAGGTTTTTTTTACATCTGAGCCTTTTCGCGCAATTTTTTTTACATGCTGCGCCTCATGCCAGACGATACATCAACTGATCCCACACGTTGGCGGCCCAGTCCGGTCACTCAAGAATCTCATCGACAAACATCGGCCATTTGAATAAAGCGGGGGCTCGTTCAACGGTTCTTGGCAGTATCGTAAACACTGCTGCGTTCGCGCTTGCCAACCGCTAGCACGGAAACCACGACTCGTTCGTCGATGACTTGGTAAACCAATCGATACCCCGAGGCTTTGAGTTTGATTTTGTAGCAGTCGGGCATGCCGTGGAGTGCGTCAGCCGGGATTCTGGGAAGCTTCAGCCTCTCACCCAGCTTCTTTTTGAATTGCTCACGCAATGTATGACCCAGCTTGTTCCACTCTTTGTGCGCAGACGGCAGAAACTCAAGCTTATAAGTCATCCAGGCTTACCGAAATGGGCGTTTCGTGGAGGCGCGAACGAACAATGTCAGCCAGCTCAAGATCATCAAGCCGCTCCATCATTGCTTCATAAACTTCGGCCGGCACCATATAGCCCATGACGCGATTGTGGTTGAGGACAGCGACGGCCCCCCCATGTGCACCGTTCAACACGGCAGTAGGATTTTTCTTTAATTCAGAGACACTGACAGCCATATCGGCGAGAACGCTTTGCATAATAAGAACCTCAAATTAGGACGTGATTTTGGTCTATTTATGCCATGCGGACAACTGTGGCGTTCAACGAGGATACAACTTCGCGATGATCACCCCACCCGCCCCTTACGCAACATCACATTCAACTGATCCACCACCTCCGCCCAATCCGCATCGTCGAGAATCTCCTCGCGCAGAAACTGCGCCTGACCTGCCGTCCAGAAAAACGCGTCAGCCAGATGCAGATCCGGCTTGAGCGGCGAATGGGTAGCGATGAATTGGTCGATGCCGGTCGGATCGTCGGCGAGGCCGAGTTGTTTGAACAGGGCCGGGAGGCTGTGCTGCGGATTTTCCATGATGCAATTCCTCTGCAATTAAGGTCCGGCGTTACGCCGTTTGCTGCAGTGGAGTTGATCATAGCTGTCGCGGCGGGTTCAGGGTCTGGCGGCGTCAGGTGAGCCTGCGGCCAGTTGCGCTGCCGGATAGACCGATTGCCATCCACCGCCAAGCGCCTTGTACAAACCGACCATCGCCAGGGAGACGCCGGTCGAGCTTTCCACCCATTGTTCCTGCGTGGCGAGCAAGGCGCTCTGCACGGTGAGGACGTTGACGAAATCGACCACGCCTTCGACGTATTGCTGTTGCGCGGTGCGCAGGGCGATCTGGTTTTGGCGCACGGCTTCGGCGAGGCTGTCGCGCCGGCGCTGGCTGGCGTTGTAGGCGGTCAGTTGGTCGTCGATTTCATGCCAGGCACGCAGCACGGTCTGCTGGTAGGCGATGGCCGCTTCCTGCTGTTGGGCTTCACGCAATTGGAGCATGCCGCGCAGGCGTCCGCCGTCGAACAACGGCAGGCTGAATTGCGGGCCGATGGCAAAGGCGCGCGAGCCCCATGAACCGAAATCGCTCAGTTGCATCGCTTGCGAACCGAGGTTGCCCGATAGGGTGATGCGCGGATAGAAATCGCCTTGGGCCACGCCGATATTGGCGGTGGCGGCGTGCAGCCGCGCTTCGGCCTGGCGGATATCCGGGCGGCGCTCGGCCAGTTCCGACGGCAGGCCGATGGCGACTTGCAGTGGCGACTGCGGCACTGCCGCGTCTGTGGATAACGCTTGAGCGAGGGCCTGCGGCGGTTCGCCCATCAGCAGACTGATCGCGTTGATCAGTTGCGCCTGACGCTGCTCGAGCGCCGGCAGCCGTGCCTCGATGGCGGCGACTTGCGCGGCGGCTTCGGCGACGTCCAGGTCGGTGGCCACGCCATCGGCCAGCCGCAACTGCGAGAGTTTCAGGCTGTGGCGAGCGACGTCGAGGTTCTGCTCGGTGACGGCGCGGGTGTTCTGCACGCCGCGCAACTGAATGTAGTTTTGCGCGGTGTCGGCGAGCACGGTCAGCAGCACGCCGCGACGATCATTTTCTGCCACTTCGAGATTGGCATCAGCGGCTTCGGTTTCACGGCGCACGCGGCCCCAGAAGTCCAGTTCCCATGACGCCGAGAAGCCGGCACCCCAGAGGTTGAACGCCTCGTCGCCGTTATTTCCCGATGGATCGTTCAAGCCTTTGCCACTGTTGCGTTTGTGCCCGTAGCTGCCAGTGGCAGAGCTGTGCGGATAGCGCTCGGCGGTGATCACCTGACGCGCGGCGCGGCTTTGTTGCAGGCGGCTGCTGGCCAGTTGCAGGTCGAGGTTGCTGTTCAGCGCGCGCTGGGTGAGCGCGGAAAGTTGCGGGTCGTGGAAGGTTTCCCACCAGCGTTCGTTCAGGGGTTCGCTGACGGCCTGGCTTGGGGCGGACCTGGCGGGTTTGGCCCAATCGGAAGGTTGGGTGGCTCCGGGTTTCTGGAAGTCTGGGCCGACAGTGCAGGCGGTGAGACTCATCGTGAGCAAGGCACTGAAGGTTAGCTGCTGCCACTGGCTTTTTCGCGAGCAGGCTCGCTCCCACAGGGGGAACGCATTAAAAAATGTGGGAGCGAGCCTGCTCGCGAAGGCGGCAGCCGATTCAACACCGATCATCGCTGCGTCACCTCGCGCCCGGACGCCTTTGAGCTGGCGGTATCAATACTCGCCTCCACCGACATTCCCACCCGCAAGCGCTCAGCCAGTGGCTGGCCCGGTTCCAGCACGATCTTCACCGGAATCCGTTGCACAACCTTGGTGAAATTACCGGTGGCGTTATCCGGTTTCACCGCCGCAAAGGTCACGCCAGTTGCCGGCGCAATACTCTCGACGCGGCCGGTCAGGGCTTCGCCACCGAGACTATCCACTCGGACTTGCACATCCTGCCCGGGCTGCACATCGGTCAACTGGGTTTCCTGAAAATTGGCCACCACATAGGCCTGCTGCAACGGCACCACCGCCAACAGTTTGCTGCCCGGCGTGACGTAGGCGCCGACGCGCACCGCACGCTCTCCGATCATGCCGTCCTGCGGCGCGGTGATACGCGTGTAGGACAAGTTGAAACTGGCAATCTCCAGCGCAGCCTGCGCGTGTTTCAGATTGCCGTCGGCGGCGTTGCGCTGGGCAGTGAGGATTTCGACTTGTTTGCGTTCGGCCGCCAGTTTCGCCGTCGCGGTGTCGAGGCGCGCCGAGGCCTGATCGATGCGCGTGCGCGCCTGCTGCGCGTTCTGCACGGTGCCAGCGCCGACACCGGCGAGATGGTTGTAGCGGTTCAGTTCCTGCTGCGCAAAAGCCATTTCCGCTTTGGCCGAGACCACGGTGGCCTGCGCCTGAGCAATCAGCGAAGCCTGCCGCTCGAGAGTCGCGTTGGCGTTCTGCAATTGCGCCCGCGCGACCAGGGTTTGCGCGTCCGCCGCTTCCGCCGCTGCGCGCAAATCACGGTCATCGATCAGCGCCAACAATTGCCCGGCCTTGACCTGCTGGTTGTCTTCGACCAGCACCTGCTTGATGAACCCGGCCACGCGCGGCACCACCAGCGTGTAGTCGGCGGAGACGAAGGCGTCATTGGTGGTTTGCTCGGTGCGTTGGCCGAACAGCCCGGGCATCGCCAGGTACACCAGCACGCCCACCGCCAGCGCGGCAGCCACGGCCACCGCGAGTTTTTGCTTGGATTGAGTCATAAAAAACCTTCAGTTTCAGTACAGCGATCAGGTCGGCGCGCGCGGCGGATAAATCCGCGTTGGCAGCCAGAAAATCAGCAGAATCAACGCCACGGCAACGCCGGCCATGCATACGTAGAGATCGGACGAAGTCAGCACCAACGCCTGCTCGTGCACGCGGTGAGCGAGGCCCGGGTCGCTGTGATCGGCCAGCGGCGAATTGCCGAGGCTGTCGACCAACATGGTCGAATGGAAATGCAGGCGCGCGGTGGTCAGCGCTTCGATGACGCCGGTGGCAACCACGGCGGCAAGGCCTTTGACGGTGTTGAACCACGCCGACGCGAACGGCCCTTCCATCGGCGTGATACTGCCGGTCGACAACATCAGCAGCGGCAACACCGCCATCGGCTGGCCGAAAATCTGCAGCCATTGCAGGACGTAGAAATCGTCGCGAATCCACGCCGAAGTCAGGTGCGAACCGCCCAGGCAGGACAGCGCGAGCATGCTCAGACCAATGCCGAGCACCCAGCGGCAATCGACCCAGCGCAAATTGCACAGCGCTGCCACCAACGGCAGCGCAATCAGCTGCGGCAATGCGGCGATGAGCATGATCGGCGCGGTTTGCGCCGGGCGATAACCCTGCACCTGCGCCAGATAACTCGACGGAATCAGCACCACCGCCAGCAGCACGATCAACACCCCGGCGAGGGTGATCAACGCAAACAACAGGTTGCGGATGCCGAGCATCTGCAGCTTGAAAAACGGAATCGGCTGCGACCATTCATTGATCATGAAAGCCACCAGCAGCAGCGAACCGGCACCGAGTAATCCACAGATCAGATTCGACTCGAACCAGTCCAGTCGATTGCCCTGCAACAAACCGATCACCAGCATGCAGATCGCCGGAAAGCCCAGCAGCAGGCCTTTCCAGTTGAACGTCTTGAGACGTTCCAGCCGCAGCGGATCCTGGGGCAATCCGTAAGCCACTGCGGCCATGGCGATCAGGCACGGCACGATGATCTGCCAGAACGTCCACTGCCAGCCGACGTATTCAGTCCACAGGCCGGCCAGCGGCGTGCCGAGTCCCGGGCCGAAAGTCGCGGTCAGTGCGTAGCCGGCCAGTCCGTACAGTTTGATGTTCGCTGGGAGAAAGCGCAGTGCGACGGTCATCAGCATCGGCGGCAATGCACCACCGGCGAGGCCTTGGAGGATGCGCATCAGCAGCAGACTTTCGTAGTTCGGGGCGAACGGGCACAGCACGCCGAGCACGGTAAAAAGACCGATTGCGCAGAGGGTGAAGCGGCGCAGCGAGAAGGTCACCGAGCACCACGGCGCAAAGGCCATGGCCGCGACCGACGTGGCCGTGTAGCTGGCGACCAGCCAAGTGCCTTCGTCGTAACCGATGTGCAGCGCGCCGCGAATGTCGGCGAGTGCGACTTTGGTGACCATCTCGTTGAGGCCCGAGACCAGCACGGCCAACAGCACGCCGACCAGACCAATGATGATCCGCGCCCCGAACACCGCAGGCGCAGCCGCCGTCGCCGGGCTGGTCGCGGCGAGAGGTGCCGGGACCGTCAGGGATGTCATGAATGAAAAGCTCCGGGGGTGAAATACCGGAGCATTTTAGTGGGGCTTGATGCTGACGAAAATTGACTTATTGGCAGGTTATAAGTGCATCAGACACAACGATAAATGCATATGTGGGAGCGAGCCTGCTCGCGAAAGCGGTGGACCAGTCGCCATTGAGGTGACTGATTCGACGCCTTCGCGAGCAGGCTCGCTCCCACAGGATTCGATGGTGTCTGATGATTTATGGCTGTGCCGCCAGCCACGTTTCATCGCAGCAGGTCTTAAGGGTTTCACGCAGCCAGCGGTGGGCCGGGTCCTTGTCGAAGCGCGGGTGCCAGGCCTGGGTCAGCATGAGCATGGGCAGCGGAATTGGCAGATCGAATGAACGCAGTTTCAGGCCCAGCCGCCGCACGCTGAGCAGTGCTTCTTTGGGCACCGGCAGGATCAGGTCGGAGTCGGGCAAGGCAAACATCGCCGCGTGGAAGCTCGGCGCGATCACCGCCACCCGGCGCTCCAGCCCCATCGCATTCAACGCCGTGTCGATCGGGCCGCGAGCGATGCCACGTCGCGACATGCTGATGTGGGAAAAACCGGCGTAGCGCTCGGCAGTGATTTCGCCGTCGAGCAATGGATGATTCTCTCGCACCAGACCGACGAAGTGGGTGGAGAACAGGTTCTGCACTTTCACTTCCGGGGTGAGCGGACGGGTATTGCTGACGCTCAGATCGATGCGCCCTTCGCGCAGCGCCTCATCGTCGCCATCGCCTTCCGGGACGAAGCGCAATTCACAATGCGGAGCGAGCTGGTCGAGGGTGTCGAACAGTTTGCCGCCGTAGACGCCGACGAAGAAATCATTGGCGCGGATGCTGAACCGTCGGCGCAAGGTGCCCAGTTCAACGCTATCGGCGGAGCGGAACAGCAGCGCCGCCTGCTCGACCACATCGCGCACCTGTTCGCGCAGTTCGAGGGCTTTGGGGGTCGGCACCAGACCACGCCCGGCGCGCACCAGAATCGGATCGCCGATGGCTTCGCGAATCCGCGTCAGCGTGCGGCTCATGGCCGCCGGGCTGAGGTTCATGCGCCGCGCCGCACCGACCACACTGCCCTCGTCGAGCAAGGCATCGAGGGCGACCAGAAGGTTCATGTCCGGGAGTTGCATGCTGAGCACTCTTGGCTGATCTGGATTGATCCGGGCGCAATGCTAACAAACATCCCTCAAGAGTGACGATGCCAGCGCTGGGCTCTTCGCGAGCAGGCTCGCTCCCACCTTGGAATGCGTGCTCATGTGGGAGCGAGCCTGCTCGCGAAGAGGCCGGCCCAGCCAACGAAGGGCTCAGCGCTGCATACCCCAGCGCTTGACGGTCACCCGCTCAAGGGTGGCAAACACCAGATTCTCCACCAGCAGACCAATCAGGATCACCACCGCCAACCCGGCGAACACCTTGTCGGTGTACAGCTCATTGCGATTCTGGAAGATGTACCAGCCCAGCCCGCCCTTGCCACTGGTTGCGCCAAACACCAATTCGGCTGCGATCAAGGTGCGCCAGGCGAACGCCCAGCCAATTTTCAAACCGGCGAGAATCGACGGCAGTGCCGCCGGGATCAGGATGAACAAGACCAGGCGCAATCCCCTGAGGCCATAGTTACGCCCGGCCATGCGCAGCGTCTCGGACACACCGAGAAATCCGGCATAGGTGTTCAGCGCCAGCGCCCACAGCACCGAATGCACCAGCACGAAAATCAGGCTGTTCTGGCCCAAGCCAAACCAGAGCAGCGCCAACGGCAGCAGGGCAATCGCCGGCAACGGGTTGAACATCGAAGTCATGGTGCTGAGCAGATCACGTCCCAACTGGGTCGAGACCGCCAATGTCGTCAGGGCGAACGCGAGTACGATGCCGATCAGGTAGCCCTTGATCAGCACCACCAGAGATATCCACACCTTGGCCAACAACTCGCCACTGAGCACACCGTCAAACAACGCCTGTGCGGTTTGCAGAAAGCTCGGCAGCATCAGGTCGTTGTTCTGAATCCGCGCGACCACTTCCCAGACGATGGCCAATACGATCAGGATCAGGCTTTTGCGCAGCCAGCCCTGTTGCCACAGGCGTGTGCCGAGCGGCAATTCGCGCTCGACCGGCACTGCGGTCAGCGGCTCGAGCACGGTTTCGAATTCTTCACGCACGGATGATGAATGGCTCATCGGGTGGTCCTCCTGGCCGCTCAATAGGCGATGCGAATGTCGTTGAAGTGGTGATCACGTTCGGTCTCCGGCGCCTGGCCCTCATCGAACAGCAGACGATGAATGCGCCGCGCCGATTCCTGAAACGCCACGCCGCCGAGGCTGTGCAGGTCGTATTGATGGCTGTGCACTTCGGCGCGCACCCGCCCCGGATGCGGCGACAGCAAGAGGATGCGATTGCCGACCACCAAGGCTTCTTCGATCGAATGAGTGACGAACAGCAGGGTGAAACGAACCTCTTCCCAGAGCAGCAGCAATTCCTCCTGCATCTTGCGGCGAGTCAACGCATCGAGTGCAGCGAAGGGTTCGTCCATCAAGAGGATTTTCGGTTGCATGGCCAAGGCCCGGGCGATCGCCACCCGCGCTTTCATGCCGCCGGACAAGGTGTGCGGATAGGCGTCGGCGAACGCAGCGAGGCCGACCTTTTCCAGATAGTGCAGTGCGCGTTCTTCGGCTTCTTTCTTGTTCAAGGTGCGCGAGGCGAGCAGCGGGAACATCACGTTCTGCTTCACGGTTTTCCACGGCGGCAACTGGTCGAATTCCTGAAACACCACAATGCGGTCCGGCCCCGGCGCATCTACGCGCTGGCCTTGCAGGCGGATCTCACCTTCGCAAGGCTGGATGAATCCGGCGACCGCCTTGAGCAAGGTCGATTTCCCGCAACCGGACGGGCCAAGCAGGACGAACCGGTCAGCCGGGTCGACGGCGAAACTGACTTGATGGGTGGCGCGCACCACGCGCTGCGGCGTGCGGTATTCGAGGCTGACCTGATCGACGGCCAGCAACGCTTCGCCGTGGGCGATCGGGTTGCTGGCCGCGTGGCCTGGCAAAGGGGCGTTCATGATCGATCTCCGGCAAATCAGAAAGGCGCGTCGCCCTGAATGGTCGTGCGATAGAGCTTGCGGCGCAGATGCGCAGGGCAGCCGGCGGCGAGGTGGATCAGCGAGCGGTTGTCCCAGAACACCAGGTCATGCGGTTCCCACTGATGGCGGTAGATGTTTCGCGGCAGCACGCTGTGGGCGAAGAGTTCGCCGAGCAACTGACGACTTTCGTCTTCCGGCAGACCAACAATTCGCGTGGTGAAGCCTTCGCTGACGAACAAGGCTTTGCGGCCGTTTTCCGGATGGGTGCGCACCACCGGATGCACCACTTCGGCGACCTGAGCCAACTGTTCAGGAGTCAGGGTCGGGCGCCAGTTACCCTCAAACTTGGTTTCGCTGTAGCGCGCGGTATAGGAATGCGCAGCGCAACGTCCTTCGACCGCAGTGCGCAACGCAGCGGGCAAGTCGTCCCAGGCTTTGTGCATGTCGGCAAACAGCGTGTCGCCGCCCTCGTTGGGCAGCTCCTGGGCGTGCAGCATCGAGCCGAGGCTCGGCAACTCTTTATAGGAGAGATCGGAATGCCAGAACTTGCCGGCGTCACCGAGACCGATGTTCTGGCCGTTCTCGATAATGTTGGAAACGATGAGGATTTCCGGGTGATTGGCCAGCAGGAACTGCTTGAGCACGTGGATCTGCAACACGCCGAAGCGGCGGCTGAAATCGATTTGCTGCTGCGGGGTGATCTGCTGATCGCGAAAGACCACGACATGGTGATCCAGATGTGCGCGGTGAATCCGCGCGAAGTCCTGATCATTGACCGGCCGGCTGAGGTCGAGGCCAACGATCTCGGCGCCGACGGCACCGCTGAAGGGACGAATTTCGAAAACTTGTGGCGCGGCAGTTGCGGCGCTTTCGGTGGCAGTAGCGGCGGACATCAATCATCTCCCACGCACGGCGCGCTCATGGACGCGCTCGTCGATCAGACACTCACGCTGGATTGCGTGTCGGTTCAGGTCGTGCGGCGCGCCGATTGGTCGGCAGGTACGCAGGTGGGTGACTTTATAGCTATAAGAATTGGAAATTAAATACCGTTAACGAATAACGATATGGCGAATGGTGAGGGGGTGGAGTGACGATTTGTGTCACTTACCGACAGCTTCGTAGCGCCTCAGCGGGCGCCTTCGCGCGCAGGCTCGCTCCCACAGTTGGAATGCAATCTCCTGTGGGAGCGAGCCTGCTCGCGAATGGGCCGTCAACAGCGCTGAAGACCTAGCGCTCGTGCAACGCCTCAGCCCGCGCGCGGATGATCGGCTTGAGCAAATAGCTCAACACCGACTTCTTGCCGGTGATGATATCCACCGACGCGACCATCCCCGGGATGATCAGCAGTGGCTTTTCATCCGTGCCCAGATGGCTGCGCTCGGTGCGCACTTTGATCACGTAGTAGGTGGTTTTCTTGTCTTCGTCGGTGATGGTGTCGGCGCCGATCTGCTCCAGCTGTGCCTTCAGGCCGCCGTAAATGGTGTAGTCATAGGCGGTGAACTTGACGATCGCTTCCTGTCCCGGATGCAGGAACGCAATGTCTTGCGGGCGAATCTTGGCTTCGACCAGCAGGGTGTCATCCAGCGGCACGATTTCGACCATGTCGCTGCCCGGCTGGATCACGCCGCCGATGGTGTTGACCAGCAACTTGTTGACGATACCCCGCACGGGTGAGGTAACCAGCGTACGGCTGACGCGGTCTTCCAGCGCCTTGCCGGTGGCCTGGGCCTTGTTCAGATCGGTGCGCGCTTCGTTGAGCTGGGTCAGCGCTTCGCTGCGGAATTTGCCGCGGGTTTCGTCGATCTTGCGCTGCACTTCCTTGATCGCCGATTCCGCGCGCGGAATGGCCAGCGTGGTCGCATCGAGCTGGCCCCGGGTTTCCACTTCGGCACGCTTGAGGCGCAACACCTCCACCGGCGAGACCGCGCCCTGCGCCACCAGCGGCTCGGACATGTTGATTTCCTGACGCTGCAAGCCGAGCTGCTGACGGTACTGCGCCTGCTTGGAGCTGAACTCACGCAGCTCTTGCTGACGCTGGATCAACTGCTCCTGCAAGCCACCGATTTCGTCGTGCAATTGCTGACGGCGGCTGATGTACAGCGACTCTTCGCTTTTTGCCTGGCCCGGCACGGCTTTGAGCACGTCCTCGGGGAAATTCAGCGGACGATCATCGACTTCCGCGCTCAGACGCTCGACCCGCAGCAGCATCGACAGGCGATCGGCCTCGGTTTCGCCGACGTTGGAGGCAAAACGTGTGTCGTCGAGACGAATCAGCGGCGCGCCGGCCTCGACGATCTGGCCTTCCTTGACGAACAGCTCGGAGACGATACCGCCCTCCAGGTTCTGGATTTTCTGGATCTTCGACGACGGAATCGCCTTGCCGTCGCCCTTGGTCACTTCGTCGATCACGGCGAAGTTGGCCCAGAGCATGAGGAACACGAAGAAGCCGATGATCGCCCAGATGGTCAGGCGCACGACGCGCGGGGCGTCTTCGATCAGCGCCTTGTTGACCTCTGGCAGCGGCTGGCCCTGCAGCGAGGCAGAGCCCTTGAAGTAGCGACGGATCGACTCCTTGACACCGGACTTAAGCAACACTGATCTGCCCCTTCTTCAACGCTTCCATCACGGCGGCTTTCGGGCCGTCGGCGAGAATCTGCCCGCGATCGATCACCAGCAGGCGATCGACCAGCGACAACAGCGATGCCCGGTGCGTGACCAGCACCACGGTCTTGTTTTCAATCACTGCTGCGAGGCGTTGCTTGAGGCGTTCTTCGCCGGTGTTGTCCATCGCACTGGTTGGCTCATCCATCAGCAGAATCGGCGGGTTGAGCAGCAGCGCCCGGGCCAGGGCGACGTTCTGCCGCTGGCCGCCGGAAAGGTTCTGCCCGCGCTCACCGACTTGCAGCTCGTAGCCTTGCGGGTGCAGACGAGCGAATTCATGGACGCCGGCCAGTTCGGCGGCTTGCAGCACCAGCTCGTCTTCGACGTAACGCGCGCCGGACACCAGGTTGTCACGCAGGGTACCGGACAGCAGCTGGATGTCCTGCGGCACGTAGCCGATGTTGTAGCGCAGTTCGCTGACGTCGATCTGACGGATGTCCACGCCGTCGACCAGCAAGGCACCGTCGTCCGGTTGGTACAGGCCCACCAGCAGTTTCGCCAGCGAACTCTTGCCCGAACCGCTGCGGCCGATGATGCCGATCTTCTCGCCGGGACGGATCACCAGGTTGATGTTCTTCAGCGCCGGGTTCTGCTGGTCCGGGTAGGTGAAGCTGAGCTGACGGCATTCGATCGCACCCTGCAGCACCTTGCGGCTCAGCGGGCGCTCCTCGAAGTTGCGTTCCTGGGGCAGCTCCATCATCTGGTCGACCGAAGTCATGGTCACCCGCGCCTGTTGATAGCGCGTGAGCAGGCCGGACAGCGACGCCAGCGGGCTGAGGGCGCGGCCACTGAGCATGTAGCAGGCAATCAGCCCGCCCATGCTCAGGTTGCCGGCGATGATCTGGTACACGCCGAAGACGATCATGATCACCCCGGCCAGTTGCTGAATGAGCAAGGTGATGTTCATCGCCAGGCCGGAGAGCATTTTCACTCGCAGCTCGAGACGGCTGAGGGTGCCGATGGTTTGCTCCCACTGATACTGGCGCTCGCTTTCGGCGTTGTTGACCTTGACCGCATCCAGGCCGGCGAGGGTTTCGATCAGGCTCGACTGGCGCTCAGCGCCCAGCGCCATGGTCCGTTCCATGGTCGCGATCAACGGCTTCTGCAAGGCGTAGCCGATCAACAGGGCAATCGGGAATGCCAGCACCGGGATCCACACCAGATGCCCGCCGAGAATGGCGATGACGATGAAAATCAGGATGGTAAACGGCAGGTCGATCAGACTGGTCAGGGTCAGCGAGGCGAGAAAGTCGCGCAGGCTCTGAAACTCATGGATGTTCTGGGCAAAACTGCCAACCCGCGCCGGGCGGTATTTCATCGCCATGCCGACGATGCGCTCGAACAACGTGGCAGAGATGATCAGGTCGGTTTTCTTCCCGGCCAGATCCAGGCACAGGCTGCGCAAGCTCTTGAGGATCAAGTCGAAGATGTAAGCGCCGGTGATGCCCAGCGCCAGTACCCAAAGGGTTGCTTCGGCCTGGTTCGGCACCACGCGGTCGTAGACGTTCATCACGAACAGCGGCGCGGCCATGGCGATGATGTTGATCAGGAAACTGGCGGCGATCGCATCGGCGTACAGCCAGCGCGAACGCTTGAGGGTGTCGCGAAACCACGAGCGTGCACGCGGGATCAGCGTGCCGTGGTTGACGTCGAATTTGTGCTGCGGCTGGGCGAAGAACACTTTGCCGGTGTAATCGTCGGTCAGCAGTTCGCGGCTGACCACCGATTCGCCGCCATCGCTTTCGCTCAGCAGCACGCGTGCTTCGTTGTCGCCCTGCCAGCCGAGCAGGACGGCACTGCGGCCATCCTTGAGCAGCAACAGCGCGGGCATGGCGATCGCCGGAATTTCTTCGAGTTTGCGCTGCAACACCCGCCCCTGCAGGCCGGCGCGAGCTGCTGCGCGCGGCAGCAACTCGATACTCAAACGTTGTTTGGGCAGCGGCAGGCCGGTGGTCAGCATCGCCGCACTGGCAGGCTTCTGGTGCAGCATGCACAGGGCGAGCAGACCATCCAGCAACGGATCGTCGTGCAACGCGCGTGGATCATGGCTGAGTTGAACTCGACTGACTTCTGATTCCACGCTCGACACTCTTTAACAGTTGAAAGGGATAACTCAGTTCATCCCAGGCAGCTGGACCTTGGGCTTCACGTCGTTCTGCACAACGGATGCCAACGGCGCGACCACTCCCTGGCTTTTGAGCAATTGGCCCATGGTCGCCTTGATTCGGTATTGAGTAAATAACTGAATGTTCTTGATTTCAGCCAGACGCCGCGAGGCGGTGAACAGCTCGTTTTCGCTATCGAGCAAGTCCAGCAGGGTGCGTTCGCCGAGGCTGAATTGACGCTGGTAGGCAGTACGCACCGAAGTGCTGCGATCGACGTATTGCTGAGCGATCGGTACCTGTGCGTTGGCGTTGTTCAGGGCGTTCCAGGCCAGGCCGAGCTCTTCGTTCAACTGACGCAGGGCGTTGTTGCGGATGTCCAGCGCCTGGTTGGCCAGGTACGACTTGGATTCCAGATCGGCCTTGTTGCTGCCACCGGAATACAGGTTGAAGCGCATGCGCAGCATGGCCTGCCATTCATTGTTGTGGCCGTTCTGGCCGTCGATATCGTTATCGGCGGTACGGCCCAGCTCAGCGTCGAAGCGCGGGTAGAAGGTCGATTTGGCGGTGGCGAACTGCTTCTCGGCAGCCGCAATATCCGACTCGGCGGAACGCAGGATCGGGCTGTTTTCCAGCATCTGCGCGCGGGCTTCATTGAGGTTGGCCGGCATCATCGCCATGAACGGCGCCGGGCGCTCGAGCTGGTCGGGCATCTGGCCGACGGCGCTGAGGAAGTTGGTTTCCGCGTCGGCGAGGTTGGTCTGTTCGGTGATCAGGTTGTTGCGGGCCTGGGCCATGCGCGCTTCGGCCTGATCGAGGTCGGCACCGCTGCCGACGCCGCGCTGGGTGCGCAGCTGGATCTGGTCGTAGATGCGCTGGTGGCTCTTGAGGTTCTCCTCGGCCAGACGGACGAATTCGCGACGGGTGAGCACGTCCAGATACACCTGAGCGACAGTCAGTGCAGTACGCTCGGAAGTGCCAAGCAGTGAGTAAGCACGGGAGCTGACGTTGGCTTGTTGACGCGCAACTTCGTTGGACGTCGCGAAACCGTCAAAAACCATTTGCGAGAGACGTAAACTTGACTCGCTGCGGTTCAACGTCTCCCAGTGATTGCTTCCACCGTTCGCTCGAGTGGTCACACTGTCGGTGCCTTCACGGCCATAACCGCCGAGCAGATCGACCTTGGGCAGGTATCCCCCTTTCGCAGCCTTTAACTGATAATCCGCCGCCAATCGACTGTTGACCCCCGCCTGAATCTCCGGATGGACATCCAGCGCCTGTTGCATGGCTTCTGGTAAGGATTGTGCTTGTACAAATGAGGCGGCGAGAGCGAAGGGAGCGGCAAGGAGCAAAAGCGAACGCATGGTTGGAATTTTCCCGGAACTTCTTGTCTTGAATCACAGCAGAAACGTGGTGCTGCGTCGGATGATGGCAACCCGAAAGACCGTATGTCGGAAAGTTCAAAAGAGGAACTGGATGACAGGCTGAAGGACAGGTCGCCGCGGAAATATCAATGTGACATTAGTGGGGCGATTGTTTAGGATGGCTCCCAGAAGGTCAATAGTTTGGCATAAAGTTAATCGCGATAATTTATAGCCAGATTATTGACGGAAATACAGCGTCAATAAGTTATCCATTTATAGAAAGTACGTCCAGACTGAAGTGGCGCCGACGCCCGTCAGGTCCATGGAAGTCAACTGAATGTGACACCCCGGAGAGTCTTCAATGAGCAGTGTTGTTGCCGTCGTCAAAAGCATTGTCGGTCAGGTTTTCGTGGTGTCCCCAGAGGGCGTGCGTCGCGTACTCGTTGAAGGCGATCGCCTGTATGTCGGCGACCAGATCGATACCGGTCTGTCCGGCGCGGTGTCGCTGGAACTTGCCGATGGCCGCATGCTCGATCTGGGCCGTGACACCCAGTGGAGCGCCAGCTCGCCTGACTCCAGCACTGACCTGGCCGAAGCCACCGCGCAGGCCGCGCCTTCTGTAGAAGAACTGCAGCAAGCCATTGCCGCCGGTGTCGACCCGACCACCGCACTCGAATCCACCGCGGCCGGCCCGACCGCCGCAGGTACCGGCGGTGCTGCCGGTGGCGGTCACAGCTTCGTCATGCTCGACGCCACCGCTGGCCGCGTCGATCCGACCATTGGCTTCCCGACGGCGGGCATCAATTCTGCCGGGCAAGTCGCGCAGGACACCACCGGCGGCCTGACCACCGACACTACCACCAACGCGCTGCGTGACTCGACCCTGAGTCTCAGCGCCACGCCGACCATCACCGAAGCCGGCGGCTTGCTGGTGTACACCGCGACCCTGACCCAGGCGCCGCTGACCGACCTGACCATCACCCTGTCCAATGGCGCAGTGATCGTTATCCCGGCCGGCGCCACCACCGGCACCGTCAACGTGCCGCTGGCGCCGAACGACACGGTCTACAACGACCCGAGCCAGATCGACGTGACCGTCACCGGCACCAGCGGCGGCAACGGCATCACCGTGACCCCGCCAACTATCCCGGCGACCACGCAGGTCACCGACACCGTCGATACCACTACCGTCACGCTGACGGCTGGTTCGAGCGTGACCGAAGGCGGTCAGATTACCTATACGGCGACTTTGACCAACCCGGCGCAGACACCGGTAACCGTCACGCTGTCGAACGGCTCGACCATTACCATTGGCGCTGGCCAGACTACCGGCACCGTCAACGTGCCGACTGCGGCCAATGACGTTTACAACAATGGCAGCACCGTTACGACCACGATCACCGGCGCTACCGGTGGCAATTTCGAAAATCTGGTGCCGAATCCGACGCCAGCCGTTACCACCATCACTGATTCGGTTGATAACACCGGCCTGACCCTGACCGCGACCAACAACGTCGTTGAAGGCGGACAGATCACCTACACCGCGACCTTGACCAACCCGGCGCAAACCCCGGTGACCGTCACTCTGTCGAACGGCTCGACCATCACTATTGCGGCTGGTGAAACCGTTGGCACCGTCAACGTGCCGACTGCGGCCAACGACGTCTACAACAATGGCGGCACCGTCAGCACCACGATCACTGGCGCTACCGGTGGCAATTTCGAAAATCTGGTGCCGAACCCGACGCCAGCCGTTACCACCATTACCGACTCGGTCGACAACACCGGCGTGACCCTGACCGCGACCAACAACATTGTTGAAGGCGGTCAGATCACCTACACCGCGACCCTGACCAACCCGGCGCAAACCCCGGTGACCGTCACTCTGTCGAACGGCTCGACCATCACTATTGCGGCTGGCGAAACCGTTGGCACCGTCAACGTGCCGACTGCGGCCAATGACGTTTACAACAATGGCAGCACCGTCAGCACCACGATCACTGGCGCAACCGGTGGCAATTTTGAAAACCTGGTGCCAAGCAACACGCCTGCGGTCACCACGATCACGGATTCGGTCGACAACACCGGCCTGACCCTGACTGCGACGAATAACATCGTCGAAGGCGGCCAGATCACTTACACCGCCACCCTGACCAACCCGGCGCAAACCCCGGTAACCGTCACGCTGTCGAACGGTTCGACCATCACCATTGCGGCTGGCGAAACCGTCGGCACCGTCAACGTGCCGACTGCGGCCAACGACGTCTACAACAATGGCAGCACCGTCAGCACCACCATCACTGGCGCTACCGGCGGCAACTTCGAAAACCTGGTGCCAAACACCACGCCAGCCGTTACCACGATCACTGATTCGGTTGATGACACCGGCCTGACTCTCACCGCGACCAACAATATTGTTGAAGGCGGTCAGATCACCTACACCGCGACCCTGACCAACCCGGCACAAACCCCGGTAACCGTCACGCTGTCCAACGGCTCGACCATCACCATCGCGGCTGGCGAAACCGTCGGCACCGTCAACGTGCCGACTGCGGCCAACGACGTGTACAACAATGGCAGCACCGTCAGCACCACCATCACCAGTGCAACCGGTGGCAACTTCGAAAACCTGGTGCCGAATACCACGCCAGCCGTTACTACGATCACTGATTCGGTCGACAACACCGGCCTGACCCTGACCGCGACCAACAACGTCGTTGAAGGCGGACAGATCACCTACACCGCGACCCTGACCAATCCGGCGCAAACCCCGGTAACCGTCACGCTGTCGAACGGCTCGACCATCACCATTGCGGCTGGCGAAACCGTTGGCACGGTCAACGTGCCGACTGCGGCCAACGACGTGTACAACAATGGCAGCACCGTCAGCACCACCATCACCGGCGCTACCGGCGGCAATTTCGAAAATCTGGTGCCGAATCCGACGCCAGCCGTTACCACCATCACTGATTCGGTTGATAACACCGGCCTGACCCTGACCGCGACCAACAACGTCGTTGAAGGCGGCCAGATCACCTACACCGCGACGTTGACCAACCCGGCGCAAACCCCGGTGACCGTCACTCTGTCGAACGGCTCGACCATTACCATTGCAGCCGGCGAAACCGTCGGCACCGTCAACGTGCCGACTGCGGCCAACGACGTCTACAACAACGGCAGCACCGTCAGCACCACCATCACCGGCGCTACCGGCGGCAACTTCGAAAATCTGGTGCCAAGCAACACGCCAGCGGTGACCACCATCACCGACTCGGTGGATGACACTGGCGTGAGCCTCAGCGCCACCGGTTCTGTGGCCGAGGGTGGCCAGATCACCTACACCGCCACGCTGACGAATCCGGCCGGCACACCGGTAACCGTGACCCTGAGCAACGGCTCGGTGATCACCATTGATGCCGGCAAAACCACCGGCACCGTTACCGTTCCAGCGCCTGCCGATGACGTCTACAAGGACGCCGGCCAGGTCGAAGTCAGCATCAAGGACGCCACCGGCGGCAATTTCGAAAATCTGGTGCCGAACGCTACGCCGGCAGTGACCGAAATCACTGACACCGTCGATACCTCAACGGTGAAGCTGAGCGCAGACACCTCGGTTGCCGAAGGCGGCACCGTAACTTACACCGCCACCGTCGGCGCGCCAGTCACCGGCTCGCCTGTGGTCGTGACGTTGGCCAACGGTCAGAACATCACCATCGCCGTCGGCCAGACCACCGGCTCCGTCACTTACACCGCACCGAACGATGCCTTGACCGGCAACGCTCCGCTGACCAACTCGATCACTGGCGTAAGCGGTGGCAACTACGAAAATCTGGTGGCGGACAAAACCCCAGTTTCGACCACCATCACCGACGTGGCCGACACCACCAATCTCTCGCTGAGCGCGACCGCTTCCGTGGCTGAAGGCGGCCAGATCACTTACACCGCAACCTTGACCAATGCTGCTGGCTCGCCAGTGACCGTGACCTTGTCGAACGGCGCCGTCATCACCATCAAGGCAGGCGAAACCAGCGGTAATGTGACCTTCCCGGCTCCGTCCGACGACGTTTACAAAGACTCCGGCTCCGTGCAGGCCACCATCACCAGTGCCACCGGCGGCAATTTCGAGAACCTCGTTCCGAGCACCACGCCAGCGGTCACTCAAGTCACCGACACCATCGATACCTCGACGGTCAAATTGACCGCCGACACTTCGGTCGCGGAAGGCGGCACCGTCACCTACACCGCCACTGTCGGCGCGCCCGTCACCGGCACGCCTGTTGTCGTGACCCTGGCCAACGGCCAGAGCATCACCATCGCCGTGGGCCAGACCACCGGTAGCGTCACCGCCCCGGTATCGAATGACGTGCAGATCGGTCACGCACCACTGACCAACTCGATCACCAACGTCAGCGGCGGCAACTACGAGAATCTGGTCGCCGACAAGACCCCGGTCAGCACCACCGTGACCGACACCGTCGACACCACCAGCGTTGCGCTGACTGCCACCGGCAACGTCAATGAAGGCGGGCAGATCACCTACACCGCGACGCTGAGCAACCCGGCCGGTACGCCGGTCACCGTCAATCTGAGCAACGGTTCGGTCATCACCATTGAAGCTGGCAAGACCACCGGCACCGTGACCGTTCCGGCACCTGCCGATGACGTCTACAAAGACGCCGGCAAAGTCGAAGTCACCATCAAGGACGCCACCGGCGGCAACTTCGAAAACCTGGTGCCGAGCACTACGCCTGCGGTGACCAACGTCGCCGACACGGTCAACACCACGCACCTGACCCTCAGCGCAGAAAGCTATGTGCTCGAAGGCTCTTCGATCACTTACACCGCAACGCTGACCAACGCCGCGCAAACGCCGGTAACCGTCAACCTGAGCAACGGCCAGACCATCACCATCGAAGCCGGCAAGACCAGCGGTTCGGTGACGATTGCCGCACCGAGCGATGACGTCTACAAGGACGTCAGCAAGCTCACCGTAACCATGACCGACGCCAGCGGTGGCAACTTCGAGAAACTCGACGTCAGCAAGACTCCGGTCAGCACCACGGTCAACGACACCGTCGACACAACCGCACTGACCCTGACCGCCAGCGATACCGTCAGCGAAGGTGGCCAGATCACCTACACCGCGACCCTGAGCAACCCGGCCGGCACTGCGATGACCGTAACCCTGGCCAACGGCGCGGTGATCAACATCGCGGCCGGTGCTACCAGCGGCTCGGTGAATTTCCCGGCGCCCGCCAACACCCCGTACATCGATGGCAGCAACGTGCGGACGGCGATCGCCAGCCACAGCGGCGGCAATTTCGAGCGCGTCGAGGCCGATCGTTCGGCTGTGGTGACTAAAGTCACCGACGCCGTAGACACCACCAACATCAGCCTGAGCGCCACCGGCAGCGTTGCCGAGGGCGGCTCGATCGTCTACACCGCGACCCTGAGCAATCCGGCCGGCACCGCCATGAGCGTGACCCTGAGCAACGGCGCGGTGATCAACATTGCCAAGGGTGCGAGCACTGGCACTGCGACCGTCGCCGCGCCTGGCGATGACGTGTACAAGGACGCCGGCAAGGTCGATGCGAGCATCACCAAGACCAGCGGTGGCAACTTTGAAAATCTGGTGATCGACAAGACTCCTGCGGTAACTGATGTCACCGACACCATCGACAACAGCACTGTTGCGCTGACCGCCAGCGCCAGTGCGGTTGAAGGCGGCGTGGTTGTCTACACCGCGTCCGTGACCGCCCCGGTCACCGGTTCGCCAGTGCTGGTGACCCTGTCCAACGGCCAGACCATCAGCATTCCGGTCGGCGCCAGCAGCGCCAGCGTCAACTTCACCGCGCCGAACGATGCACAGGCCGGCGGCAACACTCTGAGCGTGAAAATCGACGGCGCCAGTGGTGGCAATTACGAAAATCTCGTGGCTGACCAGACCCCGGCGGTGACCTCGGTGACTGACGTCGCCGACACCACCAACCTGTCGCTGTCCGCGACCGGCTCCGTGGCCGAGGGCGGCTCAATTGTCTACACCGCAACCCTGAGCAACCCGGCCGGCACGCCAGTGACCGTGAGCCTGAGCAACGGCGCGGTGATCACCATCGAGGCCGGCAAAACCAGCGGCACCGTCACCGTTCCGGCACCTGCCGATGACGTCTATAAAGACGCTGGCAAAGTTGAAGTCACGATCAAGGACGCGACTGGCGGCAACTTTGAAAACCTGGTGCCAAGCACCACGCCAGCGGTTACTGATGTCACCGACACCGTCGACACCTCGACGGTCAAACTGACCGCCACCGAAACCGCGGCCGAAGGTGGCACCGTCACCTACACCGCCACCGTCGGCGCGCCAGTCACCGGTTCGCCTGTGGTCGTGACCCTGGCCAATGGTCAGAACATCACTATCGAAGTCGGCAAGACCAGCGGCAGCGTGAGCACCACCGCGCCGAACGACGTCCTCGCCGGCCACGCGCCGCTGACCAACTCGATCACCAACATCAGCGGCGGTAATTTCGAAAATCTTGTCGCCGACCAGACCCCGGTCAGCACCACCGTGACCGACACCGTCGACACCACCAACCTGTCGCTCAGCGCGACCGGCGCGGTGAACGAAGGCGGCCAGATTACCTACACCGCGACTTTGAGCAACGCCGCTGGCACACCGGTCACCGTGACCCTGTCGAACGGTGCGACTATCCTCATCGAGGCCGGCAAGACCACCGGCACCGTGACCGTCGATGCACCGAAAGACGACGTCTATAAAGACGCCGGCAGCGTTGAAGCGACCATCCAGAGCGCAACCGGCGGCAACTTCGAAAACCTCGTCGCCAGCAAAGAGCCGGTGGTGACCACGGTCAACGACACCATCGACACCACCTCCGTGTCGCTGAGCGCCACTGCGAACGTCGCCGAAGGCGAAACCGTGGTTTACACCGCCACCGTGGGCGCGCCAGTGACCGGTTCGCCGGTGATCGTGAGCCTGTCCAACGGTCAGACCATCACCATCGCCGTTGGCGAAACCACCGGCAGCGTCAACTACGTCGCGCCGAACAGCCCATTGGCGGGCGGCAGCTCGCTGAGCGTGACCATTGATGGCGCCACCGGTGGCAACTACGAAAAACTGGTGGTCGACGGCAAGTCCGCCGACACCGTGGTTTCCGACACCACCGACACCACCAACCTGAACCTGACCGCCAGCGATTCGGTCGCCGAAGGCGGCCAGATCACCTACACCGCAACCCTGACCAACCCGGCCGGCACACCGGTGACCGTGACCCTGTCGAACGGCGCCACGATCACTATCGACGCGGGCAAAACCACCGGCACCGTGACAGTCGATGCACCGAAAGACGACGTCTATAAAGATGCCGGCAAAGTCGAAGTCACCATCGAGGGTGCGACCGGCGGCAACTTCGAGAACCTGGTGCCAAGCGCGGTTCCAGCGGTGACGAATGTCACCGATACCATCGATACTTCGACGGTCAAACTGACCGCCGATACTTCGGTGGCTGAAGGCGGCAACGTGACTTACACCGCCACGGTTGGTGCGCCAGTTACCGGTTCTCCTGTCGTCGTGACATTGGCTAACGGCCAGACCATCACCATCGGTGTCGGTCAGACTACTGGCACCGCAACCGCTGTTGCTGCGAACGATGCACTCACCGGCAACGCCCCGATCACCAACTCGATCACTGGCGTAACCGGTGGCAATTTCGAAGATCTGGTTGCGGATAAAACTCCAGTTTCGACCACTGTTACGGATGTTGCCGACACTACCAATCTGTCGCTCAGCGCCAGCAACTCGGTGGCTGAAGGTGGCCAGATCACTTACACCGCGACACTGACAAATGCTGCTGGCTCACCAGTGACCGTGACCTTGTCGAACGGCGCCGTGATCACCATCGACGCCGGCAAGACCACCGGCACCGTGAACGTTCCAGCGCCAGCTGACGACGTCTACAAAGACGCCGGCTCCGTCCAGGCAACGATCACCAGCGCTACCGGCGGCAATTTCGAGAACCTCGTTCCGAGCACTGCTCCGGCCGTGACGTCTGTCACCGACACCATCGATACCTCGACGGTCAAACTGACCGCTGATACGTCGGTGGCTGAAGGCGGCACTGTGACTTACACCGCCACCGTTGGTGCGCCAGTTACCGGTTCGCCTGTGGTCGTGACCCTGGCCAATGGTCAGAACATCACTATCGGCGTCGGTCAGACTACTGGCACCGCAACCGCTGTTGCTGCGAACGATGCGTTGGCAGGTAATGCTCCGATCACCAACTCGATCACTGGCGTAACCGGTGGCAACTTCGA
>NZ_QFZZ01000004.1 GCF_005233515.1 Pseudomonas sp. CFBP13508 | reverse complement strand
CTTCGTTTACGGAGTGCTCAAGTCAGGACTGCCATATGACCCGAAACTTGCGCTTGCCCGGTGAGGCTCAAGACGGTATCTACAGGGGATCGCATTCAAGCCGGGAAGCTGCCAAAAGCCGCGATCTTTTGCTCTTTTGCACAAAATGCCGTTAGTCGCCGCCCCCACGATGGATTAAAGTAACGCCCCCAGCCCCGGCGTTATCCGAACACCCCGGCCACCCCCTTTCCAGGAACAGTCACCGATGGAACATCGTGAAGCGCTGCTGGCGCTGCGAACCTTTCTTTCAACGCAGATTCTCGGCCAGGAAAAACTCATCGAGCGTTTGCTCATCGCCCTGCTCGCCGACGGCCATATGCTGGTCGAGGGCGCACCCGGTCTGGCCAAGACCAAAGCGATCAAAGAACTCGCCGAGGGCATCGAAGCCCAGTTCCATCGAATTCAGTTCACCCCCGACCTGCTGCCGGCCGACATCACCGGCACCGAAATCTACCGTCCGGAAACCGGCAGTTTCGTCTTCCAGCAAGGGCCGATCTTCCACAACCTGGTGCTGGCGGATGAAATCAACCGTGCGCCGGCCAAGGTGCAATCGGCCTTGCTCGAAGCAATGGCCGAGCGCCAGGTCAGTGTCGGGCGCAGCACCTATGAGCTGTCGCCGCTGTTTCTGGTGATGGCCACGCAGAACCCGATCGAACAGGAAGGCACCTATCCGCTGCCGGAAGCCCAGCTCGACCGTTTCCTCATGCACGTCAAGATCGGTTTCCCCGACGCCGCTGTCGAACGGCGCATCCTCCAGCAGGCCCGTGGCGAGGCGCTGAACGGCGAGACCAAGCCCGAGCGTCGGGTCAGCCAGCAGGCGATCTTCGCCGCGCGCAAGGAAATCCTTGGTTTGTACATGGCCGACGCCGTGGAGGAATACCTGGTGCAACTGGTCATGGCCACGCGCAACCCGGCCAAGTTCGATCCGGAAATGGCCGAATGGATCGCCTACGGCGCCAGTCCGCGCGGCTCGATCGCCCTCGATCGCTGCGCCCGCGCCCACGCCTGGCTGGCCGGTCGCGACTTCGTCAGCCCGGAAGACATTCAAGCGGTGCTGTTCGACGTGTTGCGCCATCGCATCATTCTGTCGTTCGAAGCCGAAGCCGCTGGCATCGATCAGGATCGCGTGGTGCAGCGGATTCTCGACGTCGTCGCCGTCGCTTGACCCCCATGAACGCCGCCCTGCCCTCCGAACCCGGTATCCGCATCAGCCTCGCCGAGCTGATCGAAATGCGTCACCGCGTGCGCGAGGTACAGTTGTTTTCCACGCCGAGTCAGCGCAGCCCGCTGATCGGCCTGCATCACTCGAAATTCCGTGGTCGTGGCGTCGACTTCGATCAGGTGCGGGTCTATCAGGCCGGTGACGACGTGCGCACCATAGACTGGCGCGTCACTGCGCGCACGCAGGAGCCGCACACCAAGCTGTTCCATGAAGAACGCGAGCGACCGATTTTCATCATGGTCGAGCAAAGCACGCGGCTGTTCTTCGGCTCGGGGCTGATGTTCAAGTCGGTGCTGGCGGCGCAGGTCGCGGCGTTGATCGGCTGGGCCGCGCTGGGGCACAACGACCGGGTTGGCGGACTGGTGTTTGGCGATAACGAGCACTACGAAATCAAGCCTCGCCGCAGCAAGCAGAGCCTGCTGCAATTGCTCAACCGCTTGGTCAAGGTCAATCAATCGCTGCACAGCGAGCGCGAGCCGGATCGCGATGCCTTCGGCGTGGCCTTGCGCCGCGCGCGGGAAGTGCTGCGCCCGGGCAGTCTGGCCATTGTCATTTGCGACGAACGCGCGTTGTCCGACAGCGCCGAGCAGCAGTTGAGTTTGCTGGCGCGGCATTGCGATCTGCTGATGTTGCCGCTGTCCGACCCGCTCGATCACGCCCTGCCCGCCGCCGGCCTGCTGCGCTTCGCCGAGCGTGGCGCGCAGTTGGAAATCGACACGCTGAATTTCGACCTGCGCCAGACCTACCGCGCCCAGGCCGAAGCGCGCATCGCTCGCTGGGAATTGCTCGCACAAAAGCTGCGGGTGTTGCTGATGCCGTTGAGCACGCAGAGCGAAATGGTCGAGCAGATGCGCGAGTTCCTCAACCCGCAGCGTCCGGGGAAAGGTCGATGAACGGCCTCGACCAACTGCAACCGCTGATCTCGCCGCCGCCGATCGCCTTCTGGCCACCGGCGCCGGGCTGGTGGCTGCTGCTTCTGCTGTTGCCGCTGCTGGGTTTTGCCGTGTGGAAACTGCGCCGTTTCATTCCGATGAAAAAACGCCCGGTGGTGCGCGCCGAGCAACCGCTGGACCCGGTACGCATCGCCGCGCTCGCCGAACTGGCGCAAATGCCCAAGCCTTACGACGGCGCTCCGGCCGGTGCCTGGCTGCAACAGCTCAACGGCCTGCTCAAACGCCTGTGCCGCAACCACTATCCGTACAGCCAGAGCCACACCCTCAACGGGCGCAAATGGCTGGCCTTCCTCGATAACCGCTGCCCGGCTGCCGGCCTGACGCGCTGGATGGTGCTGGTCGAAGGCGCGTACAAACCGGAATGCAAACTCGATGACAAAGCCATCGCCGGCCTGACCCAAGCGGTCGACACGTGGATTCGCAAACATGTTTGAGTTCGCCTGGCCGTGGATCTTCGTGCTGTTGCCGCTGCCGTGGTTGATGCGTCTGGTCCTGCCGGTGGCCGACAGCGGCGAGCCGGCGCTCAAAGTCAGTTTCCTCGCCGACCTCGAAGGCCTCGCCCGCCGCCGCGCCCGCGCCAACTTGCCGGCGTGGCGGCAGCAGGCGCCGTTTATCTTGCTGTGGCTGATCCTGCTGACCGCCGCCGCGCGCCCGCAATGGCTCGGCGAACCGCTGCCGATTGCCGCCAGTGGCCGTGATCTGCTGGTAGCGGTGGATGTTTCCGGCTCGATGGATTTCCCCGACATGCAGTGGCAAGACGAAGAAGTCAGTCGCCTGTCGCTGGTGCAGCACTTGCTCGGTGATTTCCTCGAAAGCCGCGACGGCGACCGCGTCGGCCTGATCCTGTTCGGCAGCCAGGCCTACCTGCAAGCGCCGCTGACCTTTGACCGGCGCACCGTGCGCGTGTGGCTCGACGAGGCGCGGATCGGCATCGCCGGCAAGAACACCGCGATCGGCGATGCCATCGGTCTGGCCCTGAAACGCCTGCGTCTGCGCCCGGCGCAAAGTCGCGTGCTGATTCTGGTCACCGACGGCGCCAACAACGGCGGAGAAATCAATCCGCTGACCGCCGCAAAACTGGCCGCCAGCGAAGGCGTCAGAATCTATCCGATCGGCATCGGCGCCAATCCCGAGGACAGCGGCTCGACCGGCCTGCTCGGGGTCAATCCGAGCCTCGACCTGGATGAACCGGCACTCAAGGCCATCGCCGAAATCACCGGCGGCCAGTACTTCCGCGCCCATGACGGCCTGGAGCTGCAAGCGATCAAGGACACCCTCGATCAGCTCGAGCCGGTGACTCAACAACCGACTCAGGCACGCCCGGCGCAAGCCTTGTATCACTGGCCGCTGGCGTTGGCGCTGTGGTTGAGCCTGTTGCTGGTCGTTCGCGAACTGTGGCCGGATAACCCGCTGCAACGCCTGTTTACCAAGCAACTGTATCTGCAAAGTCCGTTGCCGGACTGGCGTCAGCGCTTGCAGCGTTTGCGCCTACGGAGGCGCCGATGATCGCGCTCTGGCCGCACTGGTTCCGCCCTTGGTGGCTGCTGCTGTTGCCGCTGCTCGGCTGGCTGCTCTGGCAACTCTGGCACCGACAGAAACGCGCCGGCCGCTGGCAGATGATACTGCCGCCAGCATTCCACGCAGCTCTGCTCAGTGGCGGCAGCGGTCGCCAGAGCAAACTGCCGTGGATCGCCCTTGGCGTGGCGTGGTTGCTGACCATTCTGGCCTTGCTCGGGCCGAGCTGGGAGCGCGTCGAACAGACCAGCCAGAAACCCGCCGACCCGCTGGTAGTCGTGCTCGAACTGACCCCGGAGATGCTCGCCACCGACTCACCGCCAACACGTCTGGAGCAGGCGCGGCGCAAGCTGTTCGACCTGTTGCAGGCGCGCAGCGATGCGCAGACCGCCATCGTCGTTTATGCCGGCAGCGCGCACACGCTGGTGCCGCTGTCGGATGATCTGGCCACCAGTCGCAATCTGCTCGACGCGCTGAAGCCGTCGCTGATGCCGGAAGCCGGCCACCGCGCCGATCTGGCCGTGGACAAGGCGCTGGCCTTGCTCAAGCAAGGTGCGCTGGGACAGGGGCGGATTTTGCTGATCGGTTCATCGCTCAACGAAGAGGAGCGGCGCGGTATTCGCCGTGCTCTGAATGGCGAGTCGACGCAACTGCTGATGCTCGGCATCGGCACCGCTGAAGGTGCGCCGATTGCCCAGGAGGACGGCAGTTTCCTCAAGGACGAGCAAGGCGCGATCCGCGTGCCGCAACTCGACAGTCCTGGTCTGGCGACATTCCTCAACAGCGTGGGCGGCGAGTATCACCCGGCGCGTCTCGACGAGGCTGATCTTGGCGCCCTCGGTTTGCTCAACGGTCCGCGCAGCCTGCGCGACGACGGCCAGACCGTGCGCCTCGATACGTGGGCCGATCAGGGTTACTGGCTGCTGTTGCCGCTGTTGTTGCTGGCGGCGTGTGCCGGGCGCCGTGGTTGGCTGTTCTGCCTGCCGCTGCTGTGGTGCCTGCCGCAACCGAGCTACGCTTTCGACTTCGAAGACTTGTGGCTGCGCCCCGACCAGCAAGGTTTGCACTTGCTCAAGCAGAAACGCCCGGCCGAAGCCGCGCAGCATTTTGAAGATCATCAGTGGCAAGGGGTGGCGTTGTACGAGGCCGGCGACTACAGTGGCGCCGCTCAGCGTTTTGCCGAGGGCAGCGATGCCCGCGCCCACTACAATCGTGGCAACGCTCTGGCGAAAAGTGGCGAGCTGGAAGCGGCGATTGATGCCTACGAACAGTCGCTCGAGCTGCAACCGGATCTGCGTCCGGCGCAGACCAACAAGGCGCTGGTGGAAAACCTGCTGAAGCAGAAAAACGCCCCGCCGCCGCCCAAACCGGACAACCAGCCCAACGAACAAAGTCTGCCCGGCGATGAGCCTTCGCCCACCGCCGCGCCCCCTCCGGCGGTGAGCAGCGAAACCCAGAGCGACGCGCAACCGGCCGAGTCGGCCAGCGAACCGCCGCCGACCGCCCCGCCGCTGCCCGGCCCCAATGAAATCCCCGGCAGCAACGAGGAAGAGGAAACCGATACGGTGCCGACCCTGCGCCCGAGTGAGAACAACCTCGAAGGCGAGCAGCGTCAGGCACTCGAGCAATGGCTGGGCAAGATCCCGGACGACCCGGGCGAACTGCTCAGGCGCAAATTCTGGTACGAACAGCAACAACATCAGGATCAGGAAAACAATCGATGACCCGCTTCACCGCTCTCTTGCTGCCCCTGCTGATCTGCACGGCCACCGCTCAGGCGGCCGAGCTGACCGCCAGCGTGGATCGCAGTCGCCTGAACTCCGGCGAGACGGTCGAGCTCACCCTCGAAACTGACGACGTCACCCAGTTCGGCAAGCCCGATCTGTCGGCGCTGGAAGCGCTGTTCGAAGTGCGCGGCACGCGCCAGGTCAACCAGCTCAACACCCTCAACGGCGACAACCGCGCGACCACACGCTGGATCATCACCCTGCTGCCGAAAGAAAACGGCAGCGTAGTGATTCCGCCGCTGCAACTGGGCGAAGCGCAGAGCCAGCCGATCACCGTGCAGGTGATCGCCAGCGACAACCGCGAAGACAACAACAGCCTTGATCCGGTGTTTATCGAAGCCAGCCTCGATCAGACCAGCGTTTACGTGCAGGCCCAGGCCATACTGACCCTGCGCATTTATCACTCGGTTTCGCTATACGACGACAGCAGCCTGAGCCCGCTGCAAATCGCCGATGCGCGCATCGAACAACTTGGTGACACGCGCACCTACGAAAAAGACATCAATGGCCTGCGCCACGGCGTGATCGAAATGCGCTACGCGATCTATCCGCAACACAGCGGCCTGCTGACGATCGCCCCGCAGACGTTCAGCGCCACGCTGGTCGATACCGCGCCATCGGCAGACGCCTCGGGGCCGAAACCCGGCAAACTGATGCGCGTGAGCTCGGCGTCGATTCCGCTGACGGTCAAACCGAAACCGCTGACCTACCCGGTCGATGCGCCATGGTTGCCGGCGCGCAACCTCAGCCTCAGCGAAAGCTGGAGCCCGGAACCGGACCACACCCAGGTCGGCGATTCCCTGACCCGCAGCCTGACCCTGAAAGTCGAAGGCCTCGCCAGCTCGCAACTGCCAGCCCTGCCCGCCACCGACGTCAACGGCCTGCGCCGCTACCCCGACCAACCGGTGCTGAGCAACCAGAGCAGCGACCGCGGCATCATCGGCAGCCGCGAAGAACGCGAAGCCCTGGTGCCAAGCCGCAGCGGCGCGATCGACCTGCCAACCGTCGACGTGGTCTGGTGGAACACCTTCGAAGACCACCTCGAACACAGCAGCCTGCCCGCGCGCACCCTGCAAGTGGCGAACAACCCCAGCCTGCAAATCGACACCCCGGCCGGCACCCTGCAACCGAGTACGCCCGACAACGACACCCTGTGGTGGTGGAAACTCAGCACCCTGATCCTCGCCTGCACCACCCTGCTCGGCTTCGGCCTCTGGTGGCGCGCCCGCTGGCAACCGGCAATCCACCGCGCCGCCCAGACCGGCCCGAGCCCACGCACCCTGCTCGACGACATCAAACGCGCCAGCCAGGCCAACGACCCCCACGCCACCCGCCAGGCACTGGACGCCTGGGCGCGGCAGCAGCCGGAGACACTGGCAGACATGGCCGCGCGGTTTGTACCGTTGTCGGACGCGCTGGACGGGCTGAACGGCGCGCTGTACAGCGAGACCGGGCAGCATTGGCAGGGTGAGGATTTGTGGCGGGCGATTCGAACTATTCCCGCCGCCGAGCGCGTGCAGGATCCGGTGAGTGAGAGTGGATTGCCGCCGCTTTATCCGAAGTGAAAAGCACAAGATCGCAGCCTTCGGCAGCTCGTACATTTAATCCCTGTAGGAGCTGCCGAAGGCTGCGATCTTTTGATTCTGCTATCGATTAAACGTCACAACTGAAACCTCATCAGTCTCCAGCCCCCCAAATAATCGATAGCTATCCAATTCCCCGCGATGAGCCGTCAGCTGTTCCATCAACGCCTACCGCTGAACACTTTCCTCTTTAACGTATGAAGAGAAAACTCCACCGCCCTCATCTAAATGTAATCGACCACATTTCGAGCAGCGATATACAGTAGAAGCCCCATCATTTATCGCGTCATAAAATCCTTCCTCGGAGAGTCCACGAGTTGAAAGGATGCCACCTGTAGCATCTATCGTAGTCTCTGGAACCAGAGAATACTCGGATTCAGAAGTACCATGGGACAGGTTAATCACATGACCGCAGATACAAGCGAATTTCGACATGACTATCTACCTCCTTGAGGTCGGTTAAAGCGAACAACAGAGCCATCGGCTTTCTGGAAAAATATCGTCTTGATGTTCTGAGCGTTCGACTTACCCCACATACGACCCGCTATCGAAGACATATCCGCTACGGAAATATCTGCCTGAACAATCACACCACTGGCCTGACTCGCTTTCTTTTCGATATTTTTCAGGATGTTTGAAGGATTAAGATTTTGTGGGGTATACACGTCAATCGGGCCTAGTCCTTCGATCATCAAATCAGCAGTACGTTGCCCCTGAATTCCTTGGGATGACGCGGTTGCGAGGAACGTAACATCATAACCCAGACGAGACAGATCCTCCCCGGCCCGAACCTCGTTTGCGTCAGGTATGGCACCTGACTCCGTCGTTATCGTTCCAGGCGTGCTGTACATATTGCCTGGCGATGGGCCTGGATTTACGGCTGGGGACGTAGTGCTCCACCCTTCCCCGTTTTCAATTGTGCTTCCCCCTGTGCTGCTTGGCGAGGAAGGCTCAATGGTATATCCGCCGGCGCTGACAGGATGAAGAACGTCAGTATCGACCACAGGGTAAAACGGGGACAGACTACGTTTTCGGAGCACTTTCTAAACGTGGTCTGTCCCATTATGCTTGCGGGTTACCGCCGCTTTATCCGAAGTAACTTTTACTGTTGAAATCCTGTGGAACAGGATCAATGAATGCATGATCTCTCCGCGAACGTTTGAGAGATCACCGTAAGGCTCGATCAAATTTTAAAGCCAAAAAGGAAAGAGTAGTTTATTTAATCAACCTACCCCCCTCTTCTGCTCTGACATTTTTTAGAATAAATTATTGTAGTCATACATATACTCCTCGTATTCCTCGAGCCCCCATATGTGGCCATCCAGGCGATCGACCATGATGACTCCACCAGTCTTTTTCTCCGTAGCCCCCTTGGAAACCAATACAAATGACCAGAACAACGGAGGATATGGCGTTGGATTTTCCGCACCGACCAGCCCCTGTTCCATCGCATGTGCTTGCGCTATTTGCAACGCAGCCTCAAATGAAATCCGGGCCTCCCGGTACTCAACCGGCACGCTGAAGCACGGTATCTGGCGCCGACGGAAATCGGAGACTACTGCCACCAGCTTAACTCTATTGACACTAATGGATAGGTAACCCGAAAGTTTCGTTCCGTTCTCGCAAACAAACGCCTTATCAAACAATCGAATAACGTTAAGCTGCGATGCATCGACCGCCTCACACAAGTACAAATCACATTTCTTCTGCATGATACTTATTTACCTATGGATGAACGATTACACCACCGTTCAGAATCCCTTCCAATGCGTTTGCGGGCACTGAGTATGTTGACCCGACGCCTAATGGCCAGGGATCGCGAATACCAGCCATTCCATTCTCCACAGAGTCCACAACAATTGCATGAAGCCCCCCCAGCTCGGTTCGCACATTTACGATCACAGCGGCACCACTTTTTGTAGCACTTGTAATTGTCTTCACTGTTAAATCACTTGAATACGTAGCCGTCCCGGTGAAGCCCAGATCCTTCAATCCGTTAGGAACATTTGAAAGAAATGCGCCGTCTGCCTCCATCAATATTGCTTGTCTGATATAGGCCTCAGGTGTGTCCACCAAGTTTGCGGCCATTTTACAACTTGCTGCAACACATGAAAAATCAAATGCCTGCCCGATCGTTTCGCCTTTTGGTGAATAGGGCGTGCGATTGACGTTGGAAAACAAGCCCTCGCCATTACCCGCCAGCCCCCCACCCGTTTTGGGTGGCTTAACCGGATCCACCACCGGTACATCAGTATCCCGCACTGCACCCGGTAGCTTGCTGATCTGGGTTTTGACGGTGTCCAGATCAAACGATGCCCCGATCTTTTTGACAGTGTTGACCGAGACATCAATACCCATCCGGGAAAGGGTCAACGCGCTATTTGCTGAACTGCTCCCTCCGCCAGCCAGCAGTTGCACAACCAGCGCCACCGCTTGCCCCATTTGCCTGCCGAGGTTTTCTGCGTTCGCATCACCGCCTTCGACAAGTGCTTTTCCGATCTGGTCAATTTGCGATTTGAACGCAGCACCAATAGCCTCCCCCAGCAGCGCCTGAGCCTCAGCAGATCCAGCGAACTCCACGACAGCGTCCCAACTCTGTACAGGATCCCTCATCAACATGACGGCGCTATCCAAGGTTCCTAGCCCCGCCCCGGCCATACCATCGGTAAAACCTTTGAGTACACCAGACCCGGTCAGTAAATCCTGCCGCGAAGACTGAATTTGCCACTTGGCCGCAATTGCCAATTTTTTCAGGACATTGGGCTCGGCATCGATTTCTTTCATGGCCTGAACGTATTGCTGCGTCGCCAGCCAGTTGTTGTCGATATTCGCCGTAGCTGCGTTGTTCGCTGTGGCGGCGCCATTCGGATTACTCATGGCCGCAATACCGGTCACCAGGCTGGTGATGATATTGCGTTTGGCTTCGCGCTCTATCGCCGTTTCATTTGGATCGGAATCGGCGAACAATCCAGCCAGCACGCTAGCTGCTGAACCGCCCAAAGCACCTGCCGAGCAGGACTGATTACTGGCCGCCGCACCGGCGCAGCCAAGAATGGCATGCAAGGCGGCGTGTGTAGGGCTTCCTTCCTTCAGGCCCTTTTTCACCAGGTCACCGATATAAGAAGACCCTTGCTGCTGAACGTAATTGACTACCATGTTCTGCGCAAATTGCGCACTGCTACCACTCACGTTGCCGCTTATGCCAGCGACCAGAGCTGTCGCGATTTGACGGTAAGTACCGCCTGCGCCCCAGTTATCACCGATCTCCTTGATTTGCTGCTGGAGTTGTATGTAGTTCTCGTGATGAGCGAGCTGAGCTGTCTCAGAGAGGTTTGGATTCAGGGAAGCCGCCAACTCAAGATCAGCCTGTTTTTTCTTGTTATCAATCTCCCGCGCACGGTCTTCAACGAACTGAGAAACGTTTTGCACAAACTTGCCGACAATTTCAAAATTCGCATCGATTTCCTCGGCATTGAAAATCGGTTTGAGTTTATTGCTGCCATCGCGATCACTCGAAACGTCCTGGTTTATAGCCGCAGTGGCCTGCTCCGCAGTCTGCCCAGTGAGTTCCTGCTGTTTAGCGCCATTGGTGATGGTCACCGCAGCACCACTGATCCCGCTGCGTGTGGTGCTACTGGAACTATCACTGGCGAAGAGAACCACAGGTGTGGTGGCACTTACACCATCCTTGCTGGCGACAACTGGCCCCCCCCTGTTGGCGGTGGCGCTGGCATTACCATTTTTGTCTCGGCCGATGTCGCCGCCATAACCACCACTCAAATTGATGCTGCTGGCGTCGTAATCAGCCTTGTTCTTGATGTCGGAACTAGTCAGCGTGCCAGTGCTAAGGGTGTTTTTACCGTCAGCGACCGCTTTGTCGGTACTGGCGATCACAGCCCCGACCAGATCGGTATTACCCTTGACTTCAACCTGGAAACCACCGTCGCCTGCCTTGATGCCCGACTGCTCGGAAACACTGGCGTACTCGCTTTGCATGTGCTGCGCAGCGATGCCGCCGCTGACGCTGCTGGTGCCGTAGCAGAATGGCGGCACGCAAATGCTCACTCCGACATTCGCGCTCATCTGTTTGGAGGTATAGGTGCTGGTGTCCTGCTGGCTCTCGACATTGAGATCACCGCCGACTTTCACCTTGACCGTTTCCCCCGTAGCCACAGCCCCTTTGATGTTGGTGTCGCCACCGCTCTCCAGGCTGAGCGTCTGGCCTGACTTGATCGAGGTATTGGTGTGGGTGACGTCATCGCCATCGCTGCTGCCCCGTCCAACGTTAGCGGCGAGCTCGAAGGTAATGCCGTTGCTTTCGCCGAAGCCAAAACCGATGCCTGCGCTCCAGCCACTGTTACTGTTGGCGCTTTGTTGATGCGCGGTGTTTTGCGCGGACAACAGATTGATTTCGCCATCGGCTTTCAGGCTTACATCGCCACCGCCCTCGATCCGGCTGCCGACAACATTGATGTCACTGTCAGCGCCGGCACCCGTTGCAACGATGTTGACCTTGCCTCCCGCGACCACATCGCTGGCAACAACATTGCGGCCACTCTGGCTACTGTTCATCTTGCTCTGACTGTTACTCAGATTGACGCTGACCTTAATGCCACCCACCGGGTTCTGCATCATTGCCTGACCGGCATCCATTGCCTGATTGGCACTCATGGCCGCGTTCACCGCAGCCAGTGCGACCATGCGGTCATCACTGGTTTTCTGCGCCGCCTCACCCATTTGCTGAATGCCACGCAGAGCATCAACCAGGGGAATATTGACGGTCCCGCCGATTGCCGTACGGCTCGTGCTGGCGGTTTTATTGGAGTTGAGCGTGTCGAATCCCGCTTCGATATCGACGTGTTTGGCTTTTATGTCGATATCACCCTGAGGAGTCACCAACTGGCTCGCACTTTGGGTGTAATGATCACCTGCTGACAGGGAAATGTTGCCACCGAGGGAGGCGATTTGACTGCCCGACTGACGAGTCGACGTGTTGTCGCTGGTCTCTTTCGTTTTGACGATCCCGGTCGCGCCCTGCCACCACGAGCCGACTTCGCCGACTTTTTTGCTGCCGGATTTCGAGCTTGAGGACGCATAATTTTCGGCGCTGGTGATCTCCAGATTACGCCCGGCATCGATACCGATATTCTTGTCGGCCACCAACGTACTGCCCTCGACGACAGAATCACGACCGCTGTTGATTTGAATGCTGCCAGCGCTGATATCGCTGCCGATACTCTGCGTGGACGATTGTTGCGATCGCTGGGTTTTCTGCGTATTGGAGAGCCACCCCGTAACCGTCATCCCTGTCTTGCTGGAGCCTTTCGACTGACTGGAAGTCAGGGTTTCTTCAGCCGTGCCAATCAGAACGTCATTGGCCGCTGTGAGCTTCACTTCATTTTCCGCACGCAGCGCAGCTGCCTGCAGGTTAATGTCGTGGTTCGACTTGAGCTCGATATCCTTGGCGCTGAGTTCGGTGCTGTTCAGACGCGTCTGCGTCTGCTCACTACTGCTGGACTTGCTTTTGTTCCAGCTTTTCTTCGACGACGCACTGGCCTGGCTGTAAGAGTCTTGAGCTGCAAGCAAGTTGATGTCGCGGCCAGCGCTAGCTAGCAAAGTGCCGTCACTGCTGAGTTTGGCACCGGTCAGATTGACGTCCTGCCCGGCCGAGACAACCAGTTTGGAGCCCGCCTCGACGGTCGAACTGACGGACAGGACCGTCTCACTTCCACTCATCGTCGACTTTTTCTTGCCGAAGGAGCCTTTTTTTGTTTTCGAGTAGTAGTCGTAGTCGACGTCTTCTGCGGTGGCGATATTGACGTCATCACCGGCGAACAAATACGCCTCGTTGCTGGCGCTGATACGACTCGCGATCAGATTCAGGTCGTTTCCGGCGCTGGCAGCAATATCGCGACCTGAGCTGATAACGCTCGACTGCTGGGAAACGTTGATCGACTCGACTTGCTTGCGCTTGCTGCGCGCCGAAAACTCACTTTCATTCGCTGCCGACGTTACGAGTAAATCGTTGCCCGCGCTCAAGCTGATGTCGCGTTTCGCATCCAGCCGACTGGCCACGATTGCCACGTCGCGATCGGCACTGATCGACAGATCCCGCCCGGACGTTACTTCGGCGCCGTGCTGCGTGATGCTCTGATTGAGGAAACTGCTACCGCGCGCATTCGTGCTCCGGTTCTGGACCGAAGTGATATTGACGTCGCGATCCGCATCAAGCGTCATGTCCTGACCGCTTTTGAGCACACCGCCGATGTTATTGATATCGAGGCCGGCCTTGATCGTCAGATCGTTGGCTGCTTCGATTCGCGCGGCGTTGTCCAAGTAGTCACGATGGAACACGTTGCCACCCCGGCTGACATCTACGCTGTTGACGTCGCGCTGGTTGATCACGCTGCCGTTGGTGGCTGTCAGGCTGACATTCTTGCCGGAAATGATGCCGCCGGACTTGTTGATGATGTCGTTGCCGGCCTTGAGCGTCAGGCGCTCGCCCGCTTCGATCAAGCCGCTGTTGGTGAGGTCATTGCCTGCTTCTGCCCAGAGGTTGTTCGAGGCGCGCAGCGTACCCGCGTTATCGAGGTTGCCGCCGGCGATCAGGGTCACGTCTCCACCCTGAATCAGTGCCCCATTTGGCGCCAACCGGTTATTGGCCTGGGCCAGATACAGCACCGGCACCAGCACTTTTTCACCATTCACTTCGTGCTCTTCAAGCCAGACGATGTCATGGGTCAGTGCTGCCACTTGCTGCGCGGTCAAGGTGACGCCCATCGACAGGTTGAGCTGGTCCTTGCTGGCGATGGCGTTGTTCATCAGGTACTTGAACATCGCTTCGTCGGAAGTCTGGCCGTCGATGAAGCGCTGACCAGTACGGGCGACCACGGCCTGCTGCACCAAGCGTTGTTCAAACAGGCCGTCGCCCAAGCGCTTGGCGCTAGTGTCGGGGTCGTAGCCGAGCTTCTGCAGCAGGTAATCCGAACTCTCGAATTTTTTCAGGTCGGTGAGTACCGGATTGGTTTCGATCAGGTATTTGTGTGGGTTGGAGCGCACGCTGGTGTCAGGCAGACCCTGTACACGTGGCACGTCAAAGGAAACATTGCCCCGATCAGGCGCTGAAACCCGGACAAGTCCGCCGCTCTCGGCGGCATTGACGCTGATCATTGCGGTCTTGTCGTTGAGATTCAGCGACTGACGATCAGCCAGTGCCAGTTCACGGTTTTTCACCGAGACCAGGGCGTTATCGTCGATCTTGAACTCGGTCGCATGTCGGACCGGCATCCCGCCCGCATGAGTCGAGGGTGCGGCGCTGATAGAGCTGATCTTCCAGGCTTCGGCGGCCACCATTGCCGGTTCGCTACCGTCCTTTTTGCTCAGACGGAACAGGCCGTTGTCGCCGCTCGGCAAGGTGAAGCCCGGCAAGGCCAGGGGGTTGACCTGCTGTTGGGCCAGGTCTGGAGGTAGCTGCGCGTTGATGCGAATGACGGTTGGCGTGACCTGGCCGGCCAGTTGGGTGGACCCCAGGCGCGATGCTCCCCCGACCGATGCGTTGCCGTTGCGAACGACGCCGTTGTCCAGTTTGTTGGTTGCGTTTATGTAGACGGTGCCGCCGGCCTGAACGACTGCGTTTGCATTCGCTGTCGGACTGCTTTCGGTAGTAAAGGTGTTGAAAGGTGTCGCGCTCTTGATGATGTCCGGGGCTTCTGCGCGCACGCCAGCGTCATAGCCAGGAGCAGCGTAACGGAGGTTTCCCCAATCGTATTCGATAGCGATCGAGCCAAACAGCAGGTATCTGATAGCCTCGCGACCACCTTGACGCCCACCAATCCGGGTAAGTGATTCAATCCCGTTCATGTCCCAGGTATGGATATTGGGAACCATCCCGTTCTTGCCGTTCACGACGCCTGTCTGGCCCGAGTCGTAATCAGGATCGTTTGCGGCGTTGTAATTCAACACCTCTTGCCAGAAGTCCGCCCCCCTGCTCGCCCTGGGTGCATCAATCCAGCGCGTAACGGTGTAATCCCCAACCGTCGCCCCCTGGTTAGTGAAGTTTTGTATGTTGAAAGTCAAATTGCGGCCCGCGCTGACTACCGAGGCGTTGTTAATAAATTCACGGCCGTTGCCCGTGAGATCGCGCCCGGCCGTCAAGGTGCCTGATGCCGAATCCCTGACAATGGTTGAGTGGTATTTTTCAACCCAGACCAAGTGACTCGGCAGGCGACTTTCGAAATTGATGCCACTGAACGAGGTGCACGTCGTGCATCGAACACCAATGGTTCCCGAGACCAGCCCGCCACCGGCAGCAACTTCAAACACATCCTTGCGATTCTCGATGTGATCGGCCGACAGACTCAGATCACCCACACTTTCGATGGTCGCCGAAATGTTATTGATCGAAGAGCTCCAGCCGTTGCTGTCGTCGCGGGCAATACTGATATTGCCCATGCCATAGATGTCGGCGTAACGGTTGGTAAGCGACCCGACGCGCAGGTTCATGTCACGGCCGCTGAAGATCAGACCGTTCTCGTTGAGCAATGAATCACTGGTGATCCGCAGATTGCCAGCGCTGCCCAACGTCCCGTTGTTGACCAGCGACGCAGTATTGACGGTCAGGCTGTCGGCCGAGGTGAGCCGGCCTAGATTGGACAGGGTGCCACGGCTGGTGACCGTGGCGGTCGATGCACCGGTGATGCTCGCCACGCTGCTCAAATCGATGCGCGAAGCCAGCAGCCCCAGATCGCCGACACTGCTCACCCGCCCATTGCCGCCGTAAGTCCCGCTCACCTGAATATCGAGCCCGCCATCACTGGCAATCAACCCCTCGTTCGTCCAGTTCCCGCCACGCCCCACCAACTGATTCGAAGCCAACAACTGCCCACTCGCAGTCTGCACAAAATTGCCGACATTCACCGTCAACCGCCCCGCCTGAATCACGCTGCTGTTGGTCCAGCTGTCCGCGTTCAGGGTCAGGCCGCCACGGGTCACCAGTGAGCCGCCGGCGTTCATTACGTTGGCGGTGGAGATGCCGAATTCACCGAGGCCGACATGGGTCACTGTGCCGCCAGCGTTGAGCAAGCTCGGTGCGGCGAGGGTGAAATCGGTGTTGGCGGTTTCCACCAGGCCGTTGCGGTTGTCGAACTGGCTGCCGATCTGGAAATCGGTTTTGCCGCTGCCGCCGAGGGCGCGCAGTTTGCCGCTCTGGTTGTTGAGGTTGGCGGCGCGAATGGCCAGGGTGCTGGCGCTTTCGATCAGGCCACTGTTGTTGGCGAGATTGCCGCCAAGGCCAAAGTCGATGAGGCTGCCGCTGACCTGGCCGGCCGTGTTGTTCATCGAGCCGGCGATGACGTTCACCTGGCCGCGGGCATAGATGCCGCCGCCGCTGTTGTCGAGGGCGTTGCCGCCGGCGTTGAGCAGGATGTCGCCGCTGTTGGCGGCAATGCGCCCGCCGTCGCTGTAGATGCCGCCCAGTGCGCGCAGGTCGAGGCGGCTGCCTTCGATCTTGCCTGACTGGCCGTTGCGCAGCACACCGGTCAGACGGGTTTGCAGCAGACCTTTGAGGCTCGACAGCACGCCGCCTCGGCTGTCGAGGCTGGCGGCGGTGAGGTTCAGATCGCCGTTCTGCGCGATGATCTTGCCGCCCTGGTTGTCGATTGCGCCGTTGCCCGTGTTGACGGTCAGCGCGGTCATGCTTTGCACCGCGCCGCCGGCGTTGTTCAGTGCGGCTGCGGTGAGGATGGCGTCGGCGGCGCCGCTGGAAATCAGGCCATCGCCGTCGTTGCGCAGCAGGCCGCCGGCGGTGAGATTCAGTTGGCCGCTGCCCGCGATGGTGCCGCGCTGGCTGTTATTCAGATCGCCGCTGGTGAGCAGGCTCAGCAGGCTCTGGCTGATCATCTGGCCGCCACGGTTGTCGATGCTGGTCGAACGCGTCAGCACCAGCGGCCCGGTGCTGCCGAGCGCGCCGTTGACGTTGGTCAGCGCGCCGAGCAGGTCGAGTGTGACGCGATCATCGCCGACCAGACTACCGCCGCTGTTGTTCAACGCACCGCCGGTGAAGGTCAGGGCGTTTTTCGCATTCAGGTTACCCGAGGCATTGTTCAGGCTCGCCGCCCGGATATCGAGGGCGTCGGCGCTTTTGATCAAACCACCGGAGGCGTTGTTGAGTTCGCCGCCGAGCACGGTCAGGGTTTGCTTGCCGTCGCTGGTCAGCGTGCCGGCGCTGTTGTTCAGGCTGGAGGCCTTGATGAAAAGCTCGCCCTTGCTGCCGACGCCACCCTGGCTGTGGTTGATCAGCGCGCCGCTGAGGTCGATGCTGACATTGCCGAGCTGGCTGGAGATCGCGCCGCCGAGGCTGTTATCGATAGTGCCGCCGGCCAGGGACACGCCGGTCCAGCCAGAGACCAGTCCGCCCTGATTTTTCAGCTCGGCCGCGGTGGAGGTCAGTTGCTGATTGCTGATCAGATTGCCGCCGCGATTGTCGAGGCTGTTGGCGCTGAGGCTGAAGCTGTTGACGCTGGAAACCTCACCTTTCTGGTTGTTCAGGTCACGCAGGGTGGCGATGCTCAGCACGCCTTTGCTGTTGATCACGCCGTCCTGGTTATTCAGGTCGCGCAGATGCGCAATGCTCAGCGCGCCTTTGCTGCTGATCACCCCGCCCTGGTTGTTGAGGTCCTGCGCGGTGGCGCCGAGGTCGATGGCAAGGCCAGCGGCACCCACCAGCGTGCCCTCCTCGTTGTTCAGGCCGGTGCTGTTGAGGGTCAGTTGTTGCGCGGCGCGGATGCTGCCCTTGTTGTGGTTGTCGAGCAGGCCATCGACGGTCACCGAGATATCGCTGTCACTGAGCAGTACGCCGCCATCGCTGTTGTCGAGACTGGCCGCGCGAACCTGCAATGCTGCTGCCGCGATCGTGCCTTTGATCGAGGTCAGGGCCTTGTCGAGGGTCAGGCTCAGTTTCTGATTGCTCAGCACTTGGCCGCCGCTGTTGTCCAGCGATTTGGCAATCAGTTCAAAGGCCTGCTCGCTGGAAATCTCGCCGCCACGGTTGTTCACCTCAGCGAGATTTTTCAGCAGCAACTGTCCCGGTGCATTGATCACCCCGCCCTGGTTGTTCAGCGCACCACCGTGCAGGTCGACGCTGACGCTGGCGTGGCTGCTGAAGAGTTTGCCGCCTTGCTGATCGAGGCCCTGAATATCGGCAGTCAACGCATTGCCAGCGCCGAGGCTGCCAGCCGTGTTGGTCACTTTGCCGGCGCTCAACTCAAGCTGATCGGCGGCGTAAATGCTCGCCTGACTGTTATTGAGTTCGCCGGTAGTGATGTGCAGATTGCTTTTGCTGCTGATCACGCCTTTCTGCTGGTTGTCCAGCGCGCTGCTGGTGAGCGTCAACGCTGCATCGGTCAACAACTGGCCACCACGGTTGCTGACCGCACCGCGTGTGTCGACGCTGAGCGCTTTGGCGCTGGACAGCGTACCGCCATCGTTATTGAGGCTTTGCGCATCGATCGCCAGCGCACCTTCGCTGAACAGACTGCCCTGCGCGTTGTTCAGCTCACCCGAAAGAGTGATGGCGAGGTCTTGTTGCGTGGCCAGGCGAGCGCTGTTTTCCAGACTTTTGCCGACCAGCGTCAGGCCGGTAGCGCCGGACAGCACGCCGTTGTTGCGGTTGATCACCTGGTTGACGGTCAACGCCAGATTGCCGCCCGCCAGCATGTAGCCGCTGTCGCTGTTGTCGAGCCAGGCGCCGATCAGGCTCACGCCGGCCTTGCTCGACAGTTCACCGCTGCGGTTATCGACACGGTCGACGACCAGTTGCAGCGTTTGGGTCGAACCGACCAGGCCCTCGCGACGGTTATCCAGACGCGCCGCCGTAAGCGTCAGGCCCTCGTCGGCGATGACCACGCCAGCCTGGTTGTCGAACAGGTCGGTGACGGTGAAATCTACCGTGCCGCGCCCGCGAATCTCACCGCCGCTGTTGTCGAGGCTGGCACTGCGCGCTCGGAGGCCAGCGGAGGCGATCAGGCCTTTTACGTTGCTCAGCGCACGGTCGATGACCAGGGTGAGTTTTTCATTGCTGAGCAGCTTGCCGCCGTCGTTGTTCAGGCTTTGTGCGTTGAGGTTCCAGGCTTTGGCAGCGGAGATTTCACCAGCGCTGTTGTTCACATCCTTGAGGTTTTTCAGCAGCAGTTGGCCCGGCGTATGAATATTGCCGCGCTGGTTATCGAGCAGGCCATTGTTGAGGTCCAGGGTCAGGTCGCCGTTGCTGAACAGCTCGCCGCCGTCCTGCTGCAGCGAGGTGACGGAAGCCTGCAGGGTTTTCTGGCTGCCGATGATGCCGCCGGAGTTATCCAGGTGCGCGGTGGTCAGCAGCAGCGTGCCGTCCGTGGCGAGACTGCCGCCCTGCCGGTTTTTGAACTCACCGGTGTTCAGGGTCGAATCATCTTTGGCACTGAGGATGCCGTTGTCGCTGTTATCGAGACTGCCGCTGGTAAAGGTCAGACCCTTTTGCGAGGCGATCAGCCCGCCCTGATTCTGCACGCCAGCGACGCTGGTCAGTGCCATCGCTTCCAGGCTCGACAGCTTGCCCAGGCGATTGTCGAGGCTGCCGAGGTTGAGGGTCATCTGCCCTTCGCTGCTGATCAGGCCTTGCTGGTTATCGAGGGCATTGTCGAGGGTCAGGTTCAGTGTGTTCTGGCTGACGATCCGCCCGCCAACGTTGCTCAAACCAATGCCGCTGAGCGTCGCCGCGCCTTTGCTGAAAATCAGGCCATTGGTGGCATTGATGATCTGCGCGACTTTCAGGCCCAGCGTGGTGTCGGACAGCACCTTGCCGCCCTCGCTGTTGTCCAGGCGTGCGCCATTGATATGCAGGTCGAGTTGGCTGGAAAGCGTACTGGCGCGGTTGTCGATCTGGTCGACATTGACGGTCAGGGTCTTGAGCGACCCGACCAGGCTGTCCTGGCGGCTGTTGAGAGTCTTGCCGGTGAGTTTCAGATTGCCTTCGGCAACCAGTTCGCCGGTTTGCTGAGTCAGGTTGTCGATGCTGGCGTCGATATCGCCCTTGCCGGAAATCCGTCCGGCATCGTTGGTGACATCCCGGGCTTTGAGGTTCAACAGTCCGGTCGAGGTCAGCAAGCCGCCGTTGCTGTTGTTCAGCGTACTGCCTTCGAAGGTCAACGCTGCCTTGCTCTCGGCGCGGCCCTTTTCGCGGTTATCGAGATTATCGATCAGCACCGTCATCGCTTTGTCGGCGCGCAACACACCCGCACGGTTGTCGGTGGTCGCGCTGCTGACGGTCAGGGTGTCGAGACCGGAAATCTTGCCGGCGCGGTTATCCAGGCGCGTGGCCTGCACGTCCATCACACCGTTGGCCAGGATCAGGCCCTTGTTCTGGTTGTTCAACTGGTCGCTGATGCGCGTGGTCAGCGTGCCTTCGCTGGTCAGCTGGCCTTGCTGGCTGTTGTCCAGTTGTTGCGCTTTGATCGCTACGGCCTGTTTCGCGCCGATCCGTCCGGTGCGATTGTTGATGGCGCCGAGGGCGGTGATGTCGAGCAAACGGCCAGCGGTGATCAGGCCGGCGACGTTGTCCAGCGAGGTGACCGTGAGTACTACGTCGCTCTGGCTGCCAAGTTCACCGTTGCTGTTGATCAACTGACCGATGTTGCCGGTGAGTCTGCCATTGCTGGTGAGCGTGCCTTGATTGTTCAGCACCTGATTGGCTGTGAGGGTCAGGCTGTTGTTGCCCAGCACTTTGCCGGCGTTGCGGTTGTCCAGCGTGCCGGCAGTGATGCTCGTGGTCTGGCCAATGAGCAGACCATTCTGGTTGTTGAGGGTTTGCGCGGCGTTGACGGTCAGGTTGCGGCTGGCGCTGAGGCTCTTGCCACTGTTGTTCAAATTCTGTGCGCGAAGGCTCAAATCACCGTTGCTGTTACGGCCGCCGTCAGCATTAACGCCGGCTTCGATGGCGCCGGCGTTGGTCAGTTGCCCACCGGCGCTGAGCACAACGCTGTCGCGGGCGGCCAAGGTCTGGCGGTTGGTCAGGTTGCCTTGGGTCTGCACATTGAGCGACGTGCCGGCGTAGACCGGTCCTTGTGCCTCAAGGCTGGCCGCTTTGACGTTGACCGCGCCGGTAGCCGAGGTGTCGGCCAAGCTCAGTTGCCCGTTCGCATCCAGCTGAATATCGCCGCCGCTGGCGATCAGTTTGCCGTCGAGTTTCACCCCGACGCCGGCCTCGGTGCCGACCAGTTTGATCGCTCCGGCGTACATGCCGCCGAGTGCCGAGGAGTCGATGGCCAATTGCGGTTTGGCGCTACCGTCATCGGCGCGGGCAGTGGCGTTGAGGGTGTCGGCGTTGACGTCGTTGCGACCGGCGACGATGGTCAGGTTCTGTGCCTGGATCTGCGCATTGATCTTGGCGCTGCGGGTGATGATTTCGAAGCGGTCGATATTGGTTGCGTTGATGCCCGCGCCTTCGATAGCCACGCTGCCCTGATCGACCTGAAAGCGATCCAGCCGACCGTTTTCCAGCACTGGTTTACCGGTAGTCAACGTCACCCGTGGTGCGTTGATGAAACCGCAGCCATTGCAGGTAATGCCATACGGGTTGGCGACAATCACTCGCGCAGACTGCCCGGCCACTTCGGTGTAACCGCGCAACTGACTCGGGTTGCCGCTGATGACTTCGTTGAGAATCGCCTGCGCCGAACCCCTGTTTTTCAGGTTCGGGTTGCCGATGACGTGACCGCCCAGTTGCGTGTTCGAAGTTTGAGTCGCGCCGTTGTTGAGGATGACGCCCTGTGCGCCGACGTTGTAATCGTGGAACTGGTTGTGCGACAGGCCACTGGCGTTGGGCGTGGCGATGTTGACGATCGGCACGCCGTTGCCGGCACGGTCCAGCGTGGTATTCGGGTTGGCAACGACGATGCCATCGGCCTGCGCCCACAGCGGTTGCCAGAACATGACGTTGGCCAGCAGGAAGGCCAGTCCGCGCTTGGGCATGCCGAGGAACTGCTCGCGTTTGGCCGTAGCGGCAGAAGGCTGGCGAGCGAGGAATGCGTACTGGCGAACGTCCATGTAGAAGATCCTGCAACGGGCAATAATCGGTCTGATCAGGTGCCATGCTCGGCCGTACAGCGGCTCGGATGAGCGCAAAGCGTCGCTGGCATCCCTGCAATAGCGCACTAGTATCAAAATAGTGGCGCGATATTAGATGGCCACTATTTTGGCGTCAATTAATGGATGCGTTGAAGAATCGATTTCGATGAGCGGTACGGCTCAAATCCGTAGGCAATGAGCTTGTTAACGGATCTATTTATCAGCGTCGGTTTGCGAGCGCGGGTACGCCTTCAGGGTTACTCACGGTTCATCCGAAGTAACCTCTGTAAGATTCCGGATGATCCCTTGTAGGTTTCATCCCGAGTGTTCGATTCCTACGCAAAACACAGAAAGATCTGACTGCTGTCGTTTTTCAGATACACGCACATTTCTCTGTCACAAACAGACACAGGGAAATGTGCTCAATGATGCACCCCGCCAACCTCGCGGCAGCCGCCGCGTCCAAAGCCCCGATCATCGGCCCCGCCGCCTGCCCCTTGCGCAACACCCACGTGCAACTGCTACCCCTCGCGTACGGCCTTGTCGAAAAACCCTTCGACCCCAGCAGCGAACTCACGCTGCCGTACACCCTGACCACGCGCCCCATGGGCATCCGCCGTTTGCGCGATGGCTGGCTGTACATCGTCGACAGTCTCAGCGCTGAGCTCTACGAATACCGCGTGCTCGACGGCGTGATCAGCGCATTGCTGCATCGCGGCAAAAGCGTCAGCGAGGATCAGCGCAGCGCCATCGAAGAACGTCCGGCGTTGATCTTTTCGCGCAAAAGCACCCTCTACGTGACCTTCGCCGATGTGCAGTTGAGCGCGGCGAAGTGCCGACAGGTGCTGGACAGCGCGGAGGAGCGCGAGCACTTCATGCAGGCGGTCGATCTCGGCCCGGTGCATTGTCTGATCGGCGGCGAGCATCTGCTCACCGTGGCCCAGGCGAAACAGTGGCTGGCGGAAGTGGCCTGCACAGCGAAACCGCTGGCCGAGGCCGACGCCACGCGGATGCCGACGGTGCAGGTCAGCGACGCGCCGGAGCACGAACGCGAACCCTATCTGTGGGAAAACCCACGGCGTTTTCGCGAGGCGCATATCGGCGAATTTCTTGGCCGGGTGCGCGGACCTTATCAGGACGACACGCTGTTTCTGCTGGTCAACGACGACCTCGGAGTGATGCGCGATCTGGCTGATTATCAGGACCTGGTGGTCGGCTGGGTCGAGCAGTGGAGCAACACCGACAACAACGAGCGCGACTATCTGTTGGCCAGTTACATCGAGTCGCTGAGCCAGTTGGGGGCTCAGGATTTCGACTCCTTGGCCAAGGCCAGCGACGATCCGCGCGCCCAGGCATTGTTTGCTGAACTGGAGCAATTGCCCGAGCCGGATCGGGAAAATACCCGGCAGGCATTGCTTGAGTATTTGAACAAAGGTGGTGAGGTTGTCCCGACCGATACTCAGGCTCGACCTGAACTGCAACAACAGCGCGAAAAGGCTTTGGACGAGTCATTGGCGCTGAACCGTTTCGACGGCGTCGCCCCGGATTTCACCGCGCACGCTCGCGTCACCGCCGAGGCGGATCGACGCTTTTACACCCGTGAATATTTTCTCGAAGTGGCCCCGGCCGATTTCGTCGAGCGTCACCTGAGCACACTGGTCGAGCTCGGCAAGGACCAGAGCCAGCGCATGAAAGACGTGCTCGACGGCCCGCTGCTCAGCGGCAAGCGCGGCATCAATGACCTGATCGACCGCCCGGCCATGGACGAGGTACTCAACAGTCATCGCGACAACCTCGGACGCTGGAATCGCCTGCTCGAACGCATCACCGCCGATCGCGCGTAACTGCTGTGCGCCGGGCGTTTCCATCGCTCGGCGTGGTATTTCGACGGCCAAGTGCAGATCGATCAGGCGCTCGCCAGCGAATACGCCTGCCTCAAGGACATCGGCCGCAGCGACGCGGCCAATGAGCAAATGCTCGGTTACCTCGAACAACACCCGCAACTGACCCGCCCGCTGTTCTACACCTTGCCGCTGCGTTTGCAGACCGAACAGGCCTGGCAATATTCAACGCTGTTCAACGCCGGCATGGCGATGTTCAACAACCTGCCGGACTGGCTGGCCAAATTGCAGAGCATCGAGCAGCCGCAGCTGCCGGCACTGGACGACCTGCCCGCACACAGTCGCGTCTTGGCGGACGCGGTGCAAGACACTTACAGCCCGGCGCTGAACCTCGGCCTGAGCCGGGCGCTGGAAGGCTTCGATCTTGCCGGCGAGAAAATCCCCGACCTCGACGAACTGTTCCAGCGCCTGCCCAAAGCCCTGCGCCTGCGCGTCTTCGACGCCGCACGAACCAGCGGCGTGACCTTCACCGTGTCCACCCCGGCGGAGCAAGCGGCGCTGCAAGCCACAATCAAGGAAGTGCTGCGCGAACGCGACTACCTGAAAACCCTCAACCGCGAACGCAACCAGCTCACCCACAACAAAAACCGCCAGGGCCACAAAACCGCCCGGGCGGTGGAATTGCAGCAGGAAATCGTCCGCGTGCGCACGCAATTGGCGCTGTTCGAAGGCCGCCTTGCGGCAGCGTTAAGCCCGATTGACGAACTGCCAGATCGCTCGGCCCGACTGTATGGCGCCACCCCGGCGAAAGCGGGATTGACGGTGGTGTTTCCGCCGGCGCAGCAAGGGGAATTGCGCGGGTTGCTGGAGAATATTCGCGCGGGGGTGGCGGGGGTTTCGAAGGCGAGTCTGGTGCGGACGGAGGGGATGGGATTGTTGGTGGTGTTGGTGCAGGTGGTGAATTTGGTGGGGGCTTTGCGTGAACTGCGCAGGCAAACCGCGAATAAACGGGTTTGGCAGCCATTCGCCAATGCGATTGTCGCTACTGGGGCTGCAGGATTTACTGCTGCGCAAAGTCTTGGGGATACAGCCTTGAAAAACCGCAGTTCATTGCTGGCGACGAATCTTCAGCAGGCGGCGCTGAAAAACGTGCATGTGCAGTTGGGGAAACTGCATGTGGGATTAGGTTTTTTCACCTATTTGGCAGGGTTGGCATCGTCTGCGAACAGTCTTGTCACGCAGCGCAAAAATTGGGAGCAGGCGATTCGTAGTGGAAGCCATTCGGCGGGTAATGCAGCGGCACTGGGCACCTTGGGTTCCAGCGGAATGACAACCGTCAACGCATATGGTTTGGGTCAAACCCTGTACGCAGGTTATACCGTGATTGTGGCGCCAAACGGTGCTGCACGAACTGCCGCGTGGGCCGCTGCGGGTACACGCCTTTCTACGGTGTTCTTCCGTTTTAACTTGGCGGGCGCGCTATTTACTGTCCTGGAGCTCAGCGGCAGTTGGTTGTATAGCCGTTTCAACCTCAGTGCCCACGATAAATGGCTGACAATCACACCATGGAGCAGGGATGGCGAGATGCGTGGTGACCACTCACTTGATGACTATCAAAGTTACCTGGCTTTTTTAATTCACGCGCCTTACGCGCAACTTGGGAAAAATCCGCATGACTACTGGCTGAAAGATCTGCTGATCAGAGCCAAGTCCAGCGATATTCATCTGGTGCTGCCTCGACTGACGCTGCATGACTTGTTGCCTCCGCTTGGCAGTGAACCAACCTGCCGGCTAGGTATCGGCGCACACCGCATTTCCACTCCGCTGCACAGTAGAGGAGTTCTACGGGAGCGGAGAGATGTCATCAGCAACGAAATTGTGAATAGCCTGCGCATCGCCAAGTCCAATTCGGAGGGACTCGTGCTCTGTCTTCAATACCCCACAAATCCCGACTCTGAATTCGTCCCGGCGAAAGAAGCACTGGAGTTGGCGGTGTGCATTCAGGCTATGAACAAAAAGGGTGAGTGGCAGTCACGAACCCGAGTAATCCATCTGGATCCTCGTGGAGACGGACACTACGCCGTAGTTGCACCTCAGTTTGTCAAAGAAAAGCCACCAGTTGTGAAGGTCGAAATCCAGTATCTGGAGCGAGCCGACCATGCGCAATAGCAACGACAAACAAATACCAAGAGGGGCATTTGAACTGCCGAAACAAGCGGGATTTATTGAACCGTTTCCGAGTGGAAAAATTACCTATCTCGCGCCCTTGCCATTACCAACACAAACGCCACCCTACGGGCCTCACATAGGGGAACTAAACAGTGTTTACATGGACTTCGGGTTGGGAAACCCGCAGGTATTTATGTGGCAGGTGACTTTAGGAGGACCGTTCAGTGGCACATTCATGATCGCGTTTCTATATCCACTGGTGGGAGGCTTTATTGGGCTCATGTTTGGAGATAACTGGGAGTTCATTAAGGAAATTATTGAGGGTGTTTTTCTTGCCCTTTACAAATTGGCGTTATTAACGGGTTTTATGGCCTTGGGTATCGGCCTGGCCGTCTGGCACCACGTCCACAAAAAACGCCTCTCCCTCATCCCAACCCGCTTCAACCGTCAACGCCGCGAAGTCTGCTTCATGCCCGAAGGCGCCACCGAACCAGTCTTCGTTCCATGGGAATCGCTGTCCGCCTGGATCATCGAAGCCAAAGGTGCCAGCCAGTTCGGCGTCCATCGCCAATACGGCATGGGCATCGGTTTTGATCACGGCGAAACCCTCACCAGCCTCGAATTCCAATGCGCCGGCCTGGAGCTTGCGATCAGTCACTGGGAAGCGATTCGCGGTTACATGGAGTACGAAGTCAACGACCTCAAATCGATCCAGGACCTGCAAGACCTTCAAGGCCCGGACGACCCGCCCCACGAAGGCCTGCATACTTTCCGCAATGCCCGCGCGCGGATGCATCAGCAGATCCGTGAAGGCCGCCGCTCGCGGCTGTCGGGATTCTTTTGGTACCTGTATCACGTCATGACTTTATGGACGATTCCCAACCGTTTGCTCGAATGGGAAATTCGTCGGCTGGAAAGAATCGGCAAGCAGGCGCTGCCGGAAGTCATGCGCGAATGGTCCGAGCCGCTGCCGATAGAGCAATGGGCCAAGCCCAGTGAAGAGTTGCTGCGGCTGAGCGAACAAGTGCGGCGGATGCACAAGCGCCACCCTCATCGGCCGATTACCGAAATATTCGCCGCTGTCGGTGCAAGCAGACACACGACAAGGCAAGGGGCGTGATTTGCCAGTAAACTCCCCTCCTCTCGCCGCCCTTTGTTCCTCGCGGCCACCCTCTTGATCAAAATGCGGAGTCCACCTTGCGTCTGTTCCACACCTCCGACTGGCACCTTGGGCAAAACCTGCACGGCCAGGAGCGCGATTTCGAGCACGCCTGTTTTCTCGAATGGCTGCTGCGCCAGTTGCACTTGGCGCAGCCGGATGTGCTGCTGATCGCCGGCGATATCTTCGATACGGTCAATCCGCCGGTCAAAGCTCAGGAACGCCTCTACGATTTCATCGTCAGCGCACACGAACAGCAGCCGCTGCTGACCATCGTGATGATCGCTGGCAACCATGATTCCGGCTCACGGATCGAGCTGCCGGCGCCGTTGATGCGGCGTTTGCGTACTCACGCGCTGGGTCGGGTGCTGTGGCTGGATGACGGGCAGCTCGACGCCGAACGTTTGTTGCTGCCGCTGCCGAATGCCCAGGGAGAAATCGCCGCGTGGTGTCTGGCGTTGCCATTCTTGCGCCCGGCGGAGGTCACTGGCGCGCATCTGGGCGACAACTATCTGCGCGGCATCGGTCAGGTGCATGAATGGCTGATCGCGGCGGCGAATGCCAAGCGTCAGCCCGGACAGGCGTTGATCGCTATCAGCCACGCGCACATGGCCGGGGGCTCGGTGTCGGAGGATTCCGAGCGCAGCCTGATCATCGGCAATGCCGAAGCCCTGCCCGCCAGCCTGTTCGGCGAAAGCATCAGCTATGTCGCCCTCGGCCATTTGCACAAACCGCAGAAGGTCAACGGCGAGGAGCGCATCCGCTACAGTGGCTCGCCGATTCCGCTGTCGTTCTCCGAAATCGGTTATCAGCATCAGATTCTCGATGTGGTCCTCGACGGTGAAACCCTGGTCAGCGTAGAGCCGAAATTGATCCCGCGCTCGGTCAATTTGCAGCGCATCGGGCCGGCGCCGCTGGCCGAGATTCTGCTGCAACTGGCCGACCTGCCGAACATCGATCTGCTCGCCGAAACCCAGCGCCAGCCATGGCTGGAAGTGCGCGTGCGCCTCGATGAGCCGCAGCCGGATCTGCGCCATCAAGTGGAAACTGCGCTGCAAGGCAAAGCCGTGCGTCTGGTGCGCATCGCCGCTGAATACGCCGGCAACCGTGGTGCTGACGGCAGCGAGGACGGCACCGCGCTGATCGAACTTGATCAACTGACCCCGCAGGAACTGTTCAGCCGCGCCTGGCTCGACAATTACGGCAACGAGGTCGACGAGCAGACGCTCAAGGACTTCGCCGAACTGCTGCAGGACGTGCAACTGGAGGGCGAGCAGCCATGAAAATTCTCGCCATTCGTTTGAAGAACCTCGCCTCGCTGGCCGGGCCGTTCGAGATCGATTTCACCGCTGAACCGCTGGCCAGCGCCGGCCTGTTCGCAATCACCGGCCCGACCGGCGCTGGCAAAAGCACGTTGCTCGATGCCTTGTGCCTGGCGCTGTTTGGCGCTGTACCGCGCCTGAACAACACCGGCCGCGATGCCAAAGTCCCGGATGCTGACGGTGAAATCGCCACCGGCGACCCGCGCACCTTGCTGCGACGCGGCACCGGTGAAGGCTATGCCGAAGTGGATTTTGTCGGCGTCGATGGCCGCCGCTATCGCGCGCGCTGGGAAGCCAATCGTGCTCGCGAGAAGGCTGGCGGCAAGCTCCAGGCCAGTCGGCAGAGCCTGCGCGACATCGATCAGGATCAACTGCTCGCCAGCCAGAAAGGCGAATACAAAACCCAGCTGGAAGCCGCGCTGGGCCTGAACTTTGAACAGTTCACTCGCGCTGTGCTGCTGGCGCAGAGTGAGTTCAGTGCGTTCCTCAAGGCTGACGACAACGACCGCAGTGAACTGCTGGAAAAACTCACCGACACCGCGCTCTACACCCGCCTAGGCCGTCGCGCCTTCGACAAGACCAAAGAAGCCCGCGAAGCACACAAGCTGTTGCAGGATCAGGCCACCGGTGTGACGCCGCTGGCACCGGAAGCCCGCGCCGAACTCGACGAGCGTTTCAACACCGCGCAGCAACAGATGAAGGCGCAACAGGCGCAGCTCAAACAACTTGAGCAACAACACAGTTGGCTGAAGGATTTGCGTCAGTTGCAGGACGCGCAGCAAGCGGCCAGCGAACAACTGCAAACCGCGCAAAAGCAGTGGCAGGCACTGGCCGGCGAGCGGGTGAAACTGGCGCGTCTGGAACAGCTTGGCCCGCAACGTCATCAGTTCGCGCGCAAGGCTGAGCTCGATGCGCTGCTGACGCCACTGGCGACGCAGATTGCCGCGCACACCCAACAACACGCGACGCTGGGCGAACGCCAGACGCAACTTGCGCAAAACCTCGACGCAGCGAAAGTCGCCCTGAGCGAAGCGCAACAACGCCAGAGCGAAAACGCGCCGTTGCTGCGCCAGGCGTTTGAAGAGCAAAGCACCCTCGCCCGCCTGATCAAGGACACCGCCAGCAGCGCCGAAGCCCGGCAAGCGGCCGAGCAAGCGTTCAAGGATGGCCAGAGCACGATTCAGGCTTTGCAGGAAAAACAGGCTGAGGTCGCCGAGCGTTTGCAACGCATCGCCAGCGAGCTTGAGCAGAGTGCGCATCTGGCGCCGTTGAGCGATGCCTGGAGCGCCTATCGCGATCGTCTGCAACAGCTGATGCTGATCGGCAACCGCTTGAACAAGGGCCAGAGCGAACTGGCGTCCCTCGAACAGAACGCCGCGCGCAGTGCTGAGCAACTGGCCTCGCACAAACAGCAACTGGAAGTGCTGTTCAAAGAGGCTGGCGCAGAGCCGGACGCAGTCGCCGAACAGATCGGCCTGCTCGGCACCTTGCTGCAGGACAACCGCAAACAGCTGCGCGCAGTCGAAGACCTGGCGCGCTTGTGGGCGTCTCAGCAGGATCTCGACAAGCGCAGCGCCGAGTTGCAACAACGTCAGCTCGACGCGCAGCAGCAACGCGAACGCCTGACCCAAGACGGGGTGAAAACCAAGGCCGAACTGACCGTCGCCGAGCAGACCCTCAGCGTCACTCGCGAACTGCTTGAACGTCAGCGGCTGGCGCGCAGCGCCAGTGTCGAAGAGTTGCGTGCGCAGTTGCAGGACGATCAGCCCTGCCCGGTCTGCGGCAGCAACGAGCATCCCTATCACCAGCCCGAAGCACTGCTGCAAAGCCTTGGCCGTCACGATGAAAACGAGCAGGCCAACGCCCAGCAAGTGGTCGATCAGCTCAAGGAAAAACTGATCGAGCTGCGCGGCGAAGTCGGTGGCGTGATCGCGCAACAGAAAGAGCTGCTGCAACAACAGGAACAACTCGCCGCCCAGCAACAAGCCCTCGCGCCAAGTCTTGACGCGCATCCGCTGGCCGCGCAGCTGTTCAACCAGGACGCTGACAAACGCGACGCCTGGCTCAGCCGCCAGAACGAGCAGTTGAACCAGAGCATCACGCAAGACGAACAACGCCAAACTGCCCTGCTCACCTTGCAGCAGGACGCCGCGCGCCTGTCGTTGCAATTGCGTCAGGCCGAAGTGGCGCACCAGCAAGCGGCGCAACAGCTGAGCCATCAGCAGCATGAACTCAACAGCGATCGTCAGCGCCTGGAAGAAGAACTTGCCGCGTTCGGCCCGCTGCTGCCCGCTGACACGCTTGAAGCCTTGCGCCTGGAGCCGGCGGCAACGTTCATGCAGCTGGACCGGCAGATCGCCGAGCGTCTGGCTCAGCTTGAACAGCAAAAGGAAGAACTGGGCGAACAGCAGCAACGCCAGCAAACTTTGGAGAAAGAACAGGATCGCCAGCAGCTGCGCACTCAGCAGCTGCACAGTGCCGAGCAGCAATTCGCGGCGTTGACCGAGCAGCAGCAAAGCTGTCAGGAAAAACTGGCGCAACTGATCGGCGAACACAGCAGCGCCGAACACTGGCAGCAACAGCTGGAACACTCGGTGGAACAGGCGCGCACCGCCGAAACCAGTACGGCTGAAGAGCTGCAAAGCGTGCGCACGCAACTGGTGCAGATCGCCGCTGAGCTCAAGGCCCAACAGGAACGCCTGCAAGCACTGCAAGCTGAAGACCAGGCACTCGCCGGCAAGATCGCCGATTGGCGCGCCAGCCATCCGGAACTGGATGACGGCGGCCTCGAAGACTTGCTGCGCTTCGACGACGCGCAAGTCGCCACGCTGCGCCAGACCCTTCAGCACAACGAAAAAGCCATCGAACAGGCCCAGGTCCTGTTGCAGGAGCGCGATCAGCGTCTGCTCGATCACCAGACCCGGCAGGACGGCAATCTTGACGCCGAACAGCTGGACAGCGCCCTCGCCGAGCTGCAAAAGCAGTTCGCCGTCAGCGAGCAGCAGTGCGCCGAACTGCGCGCCGAACAGGTTGAAGACCAGCGCCGGCAGAACGCCAATCAGGCGCTGGCCCAGCAGATCGCCGACGCCTATGCCGAGTACCAGCGCTGGGCGCGGCTCAGTGCCTTGATCGGCTCGGCCACCGGCGACACCTTCCGCAAGATCGCCCAGGCCTACAACCTCGACCTGCTGGTGCATCACGCCAACGCGCAGCTGCGCCAACTGGTCAAACGCTATCGCCTCAAACGCGGCGGCAGCATGCTCGGTCTGCTGGTGATGGACACGGAAATGGGCGACGAACTGCGCTCGGTGCATTCGTTGTCGGGCGGCGAGACGTTCCTCGTATCGCTCGCCCTTGCGCTGGGTCTGGCCTCGATGGCGTCGAGCACGCTGAAAATCGAATCGCTGTTTATCGATGAAGGCTTTGGCAGCCTCGATCCGGAATCCTTGCAACTGGCGATGGACGCGCTCGATGGCTTGCAGGCGCAGGGGCGCAAGGTCGCGGTGATTTCCCATGTGCAGGAAATGCACGAACGGATCCCGGTGCAGATTCAGGTGCGGCGCCAGGGCAATGGTCTGAGTACGCTGGAGGTGAAATGAACACACTGTATTCGTTCCGCCGCTGCCCCTACGCGATGCGTGCGCGAATGGCCCTGCGTTATGCGGGCGTGCCGGTGGAGATCGTTGAGGTCAGCCTCAAGAACAAGCCGGCGCAGATGCTCGCGCTCTCGCCCAAGGGCACCGTGCCGGTGCTGAATGCCGATGGCGTGGTGATTGATGAGAGTCTGCAGATCATGCGCTGGGCATTGGCGCAGAATGATCCGGATGATTGGTTGCTGGCCGGCGACTCGTTCGCAGCGCTTTGGATGGAAAAACTGATTGAAGGTAATGATCAGATTTTCAAATCGGCTTTGAATCGCTACAAGTACGCCGAGCGCTACCCCGAGCAGCCGATGGAAGCTTATCGAGCTGAAGGTGCGTTGTTTCTGCAGAAACTGGATGAGCTGCTTGAAGGACGTGACTACTTACTGGCCGAGCATCCGAGCCTCGCCGACATCGCCCTGCTGCCCTTCGTCCGACAGTTCGCTCATGTTGATCGCGAGTGGTTTGCGCAGACCCCTTATGTGCGCTTACAAGCCTGGTTGCAGCGCTTGCTCGAATCCGAGCTGTTCACCTCGATCATGAAGAAGTAATCCGATGTAGGAGCTGCCGAAGGCTGCGATCTTTTGATCTGATCGTTCCCACGCAGAGCGTGGGAACGATCTTCGTCAGGCCAGGGCGTTACACATGCCCAGCGCCATGCAATCCACTTCAAACGGCCCGAGAAAATCCACCGCGACCTTGACCGGTGGATTGCCGGCCATCAGCCCCAGCGTGTTGGCGCGTTCAATGTTGTGCGCGATGTTGTGGTTGGCCTCTATGGCCCGGGCCAAACCGCCCACCGAGCCCTGGCCAAACCCCAACAGTGAGGCGCCGTTGGTCATCAGCGCGAGGCTGGCGATGACCCAGAGTCTGTAGCCTTTCATGCGCCGCCGACTCCTGCGAGTTCAGCCCTGTCGACCATCGCGCTTTGCGAGCGCAGTTCGAACTGGATGCCGGGGTGGGCGACGTCGATCGGGGCGTCGAAGCTGTGTTCCATCTGCGCGCCGATGCTGACGAACAGCACCACGGCCAAGTACAGACCGATGGCCAGGTAGGCGCCGCGTTTGGCGGAAGTGAGGATTGCGCTGGCCATGGTGTTCTCCGTGGGCAAAGGTTTCGATGGCCACAGAATCAATCAAAAAAGCCGAAGCAACCACTCAGGGTTCGCAATGGTGAATATCAGCTTCGTTGATTATTTACTGGCTCTATTTGCCAGCGAGAGAAAACCTATGAGTGCAGAACCCGCGCGCGTGTAGGAGCTGCCGAAGGCTGCGATCTCTTGATTTTGCTTTGAAAAACAAGATCAAGAGATCGCAGCCTTCGGCAGCTCCAACAAGGAGATGGCAATTTCAGGCTTGGGTTTTGTGATCCAGCGCAGCGTAGAAGTTGGCGCTTTGTTGCAGGTATTTCTGGGTGTAGCTCTGGGTGTGGGATTTTTTGCTGGCGATTTCGACGTTGGCACCGGCTGGCAATACCACGGTGGCAGAAATGGCGGAAGCGGCGATGACGGAGAAGAGATTGAAGTTCATGGCGGTAACCCTCGTGTTCGTTTGCTTGGTTTGCCCGGTCGGGCTGTGAAACAAACGTAACGCTCGAGGGTTGCTCGCTTGAAATCTTTTGTAGCATTAGCCGTTATCAGTGCAATTAATACAACGATGCAAGCCCCGTAGACCGGGGCCTGTGGCTTATTGTCGCACCAGGAATTTCAGATCGCTTGGCGCGTCCATCGGCAGTTTTTGCACGGTTTTGCCCAGCAGACCGGTGTTGGCATCGCGTTCGACGACGACAATCTGGTTGCTCTTCTGGTTGGCAATCAAGACGAATTTGCCGCTCGGATCGAGGGCAAACTCGCGCGGGTGATCACCCTCGACCGAGCGCTTTTGCAGCTCTTTGAGCTGACCGGTCGCAGGATCAATGCCGAACACTACGAGCTGATTGGCCGTGCCGCGATTGCTCACGTAGAGAAACTTGCCGTCAGCCGAAGCATGCAGCGCCGCGCCGGCCTTGTCCGAAGTTGGCTGGCCCGCCGCGAGATCGACCAGTTGCGTCTGCGTCAGTACGCCGTCCTTGTAATCGAACACCGCAACCTGCGCGCTCATCTCCATGGTCAGCCAAGCGTGTTTGCCATCAGCGCTGAACAGCAGATGACGCGGGCCACTACCGGCCGGCAAGGCTACCGAGGCGGTTTTCGCCGGGGTTAGCGGCAAGTGCGGGTTGGCCTTCGGGTCGTACTGATAGATGAAAACCTTGTCCGCGCCCAAATCATTGGAGAACACATAGCGCCCGTCCGGCGAAGACACCGTCGAGTGCACATGATTGGAAGCCTGACGCTCAGGATTGACCCGGCTGGCCGGGTGGCCGCTCATCTGCACCACCGGTTTCAGCTGGCCGTCGGCATCGACCGGCAATACCGCCAGGGTGCCGCCCGGATCTTCCATCACCGAATAGTTGCTGACGAACAGGTGTTTGGCATCAGCGCTGAGGCTGGAATGGGTAGGCTCGTTGCCCAGGCTCTGCACTTGATTGATCAGGCTCAGCGCATGGGTCTTCGGGTCGATGGCGAAGCTGCTGACGCGGCCGACCGGGTCAGTCTGGCCCGGACCGTTTTCATTGACCACGAACAGGCGTTTCTGGTCTTTCGAGAGGGTCAGCCACGAAGGGTTTTCGGTCTTGACCACTTGCAGTGGCTTGGCGTCGATCTGGCCGGTGGCGCTGTCGAACTGCATGCGGTAGATGCCCTGGCTGGAACCGGCGGTGTATGAGCCGACCAGCAACTGCAAGGTGTCGGCAGAGGCGCTGGAAAGCCCCATCGCGCCGACGCTGCCGGCCATCAGCAATGGCCAGAAGTTACGCATTTTCATTATTGTCATCCTCATCGTCGCTGCTGCTGACTACGTCGCCGAGGCACACCAGACGATGCTCGCCCGTGGTCTTGGTGTCGCTGGCGTAACCGGTGATCAGCCAGCTCTGCAGCGTCTCATCGAACGTCGCTTGCGCGACCTGCGCCGGGGTGAATTCCCAGTGTTTGGCTTCACGGCCATCGATGCATTCGATGTGCAGGTTATCGTCCTCGTCGAGGGCGAATTCGAAGGCGTGCAGGCCATCGATTTCGACCATACCGCAGTGTTCGAGGGCGTTGAGAAGGGTTTGGGCAGTCATGGCAAACAGTCTTTCTAGGGGGAAAGGGCCAATGATAGCCCAATGTGATCCAGAGGCCCCTGCTGGAACCTCTGTGGGAGCGAGCCTGCTCGCGAAGACGGTGTGCCAGCTAACAAATAACTGGCTGATATTCCGCGTTCGCGAGCAGGCTCGCTCCCACAGGGGACATCGGCTTGGCTTTAGATCGCCTCACGCGATGGCTTGCCATCCACCAAACGCTGAATCCGCAGCGGGTTGGCGTTTTTCAGTGGTTCGGGCAGCAAGCTGTCCGGGTAGTTCTGGAAGCACACCGGGCGCAGGAAGCGGTCGATCGCCAGCGTGCCCACTGACGTGCCGCGCGCATCGGACGTCGCCGGGTACGGCCCGCCGTGCACCATCGAATCGCACACTTCGACACCGGTCGGATAACCGTTGAGCAGGATGCGCCCGACTTTCTGTTCCAGCAGCGGCGTCAGTTCGGCGAATTGCTCGAAATCAGACGGCTCGCCGATGATCGTCGCGGTCAATTGACCGTGCAGGCCGTGCAGCGCTGCGCTCAGTTGTGCCTGATCGGCCACTTCGACGATCACCGTGGTCGGGCCGAACACTTCTTCCTGCAGCACTTCATCGCCGTTGATCAACAGGCTGACATCGGCCTTGAACAACTGCGGCTGCGCCTGATTGCCCTGCTGCGGATTACCGGCCAGATGCGCGATGCCGCTGTGCGCCAGAAGCTTTTCCAGGCCTTTGCCATAGCTGCCGAGGGTGCCGGCGTTGAGCATGGTTTGCGCCGGTTGATCACCGATTGCAGCGGCGACTTGTTGGACAAACGCGCTGAACTGCGGCGAGCGAATACCGATGACCAGACCCGGGTTGGTGCAGAACTGACCGCAACCCTGAACCACCGAAGCGGTGAGGTCGCGCGCGACGGTTTCCGAACGTGTGGCCAGTGCTTGCGGCAAAACGATCACCGGGTTGATGCTCGACATCTCGGCGAACACCGGGATCGGTTGCGGACGTGCGGCAGCCATGTCGCACAAGGCGCGACCGCCCTTCAGCGAGCCGGTGAAACCAACGGCCTGAATCGCCGGATGCTTGACCAGCCATTCACCGACGCCGCCACCGTAGATCATGTTGAACACGCCGGCGGGCATACCGGTTTTTTCTGCGGCACGAATGATCGCGTCGGCGACCAGTTCAGCGGTGGCCATGTGGCCGCTGTGCGCCTTGAATACCACCGGGCAACCGGCGGCCAGTGCTGCTGCGGTATCGCCACCGGCAGTGGAGAACGCCAGCGGGAAGTTGCTGGCACCAAACACGGCGACCGGGCCGAGGCCGATGCGGTACTGACGCAGATCCGGACGTGGCAGCGGCTGACGATCCGGCAATGCCTGATCGATCCGCGCGCCGTAGAAATCACCGCGACGCAGGACTTTGGCGAACAGACGCATCTGCCCGCTGGTGCGACCGCGCTCGCCCTGAATACGTCCGGCCGGCAGCGCGGTTTCGCGGCAGACCACAGCAACGAAATCATCGCCAAGCGCATCCAGCTCATCCGCGACCGCATCGAGGAATTGCGCGCGACGTTCGGCGCTGAGGCTGCGATAGGTCGGGTAAGCCGCAGCGGCGGCCTTGGCGGCGGCGTCGACTTCTTCGGCCGTGGCCTGAATGAAATCGTGCGGCAGGGCCTCGCCAGTGCTGGCGTCTACCGAGTGCAGTTTGACGCTGCCGGCGGCGCTGCGCTGACCGCCGATGTAGTTGTGACCGAGAATCTGAGTCATGGGATCTCCTTAAAGGGTGCCGATGCTGTCCGGTTCAAAAGCCGCCTGAACCGGTGCGATACCGTTGACCAGCGGTGCGCCGAAGTCGGCCTGGCTGATCTCGAACGTGTCGCCCGGCTGGGTGCGGATGCCGTCGGCAAACGACAGGGTCGCAGTGCCGAAAAAGTGAATATGCACGTCGCCCGGACGCAGGAACTGACTGTATTTGAAGTGGTGGTACTCAAGGTTCGCCAGGCTGTGGCACATGTTGGCCTCGCCGCTGAGGAACTCGTTCTGCCAGAGCACTTCGCCGTCACGCAGGATTCGGCTGGTGCCGGCAAGGTGTTGAGGCAATTCACCGGTACGAAGTTCCGGGCCATAACTGCAACTGCGCAATTTCGAGTGCGCCAGGTACAGGTAATTCTTGCGTTCCATGACGTGGTCGGAGAACTCGTTACCGACGGCGAAACCGAGGCGATACGGCTTGCCATCGTTGCCGATGACATATAGGCCGGCCATCTCCGGCTCTTCGCCGGCGTCTTCGGCGAACGGCGGCAGCGGGAACGGCTGCCCCGGACGCACGACAATGCTGCCGTCGCCCTTGTAGAACCACTCTGGTTGCACGCCGGCCTGCCCCGCCGCCGGTTTGCCACCCTCCACGCCCCATTTGAAAATGCGCATGGTGTCGGTCATCGCCGCTTCATCGCCGGCCTGCTGGTGCATCTTGTCGCGGGCCGAAGCACTGCCCAGATGGGTCAGACCAGTACCGCTGACCAGCATGTGAGCCGGGTCCGGGTGATCCAGTGGAGGCAGGATGCGCAGGTCTTTGAGCAACTGCGCGTAGTCGTGGCTGGCACCGAGGCCGAGGCTTTGCACTTGCTGCTCAAGGGAGCTGCCGGCCTCGATTGCAGCCAGGGCCAGATCACGGACACTGCGGGCGTCCTCGACTTCGCGGACCTGACCGTTGTCGACCACGCCGACACGGCGCTCGCCGTTGGGTAATTCGAATTGAACCAGATGCATGATTTTCTCCTGTTCCATCAAAAACGCCGCCATCCACTGTGGGAGCGAGCCTGCTCGCGAAAGCGGTGTACCAGTCACCAGCAGTGTTGAATGTTATGGCCTCTTCGCGAGCAGGCTCGCTCCCACAGGGGCCAGTGTTGGTCAGTCAGGTTCGGGTCGCGCCACGGGCGCTGGCGGCGAACTGGTCGACGGGCAGCACGTGCTTGCGTTCCAGCACGCGGTAGACGATGCCGGTCAGAATCAGCCCGAACACCATCACGCCCGAGAGGAAGTACAACCCCGAAGCCAGATTGCCGGTGTATTCCTTCAACGCGCCGATCACGAACGGCCCGATATACCCGCCCAAATTGCCCACCGAGTTGATCAAGGCAATCCCCGCCGCGGCACTCGCGCCGGCAAAGAAGCGCCCTGGCAAGGTCCAGAACACCGCAGTGCACGAGAACAACGCGAACGCCACCAGACACAGCGCCGCCAGTTGCGCCACCGGCAGCGACAGCCAGGCACTGAGAAACAGGCCCAGCGCACCGAGCACATAGAGCACCGCCAAGTGGCCGTAGCGATCATTCAAGCGGTCGGAGCTGCGCGGAATGATCAGCAGGCCGATGATCCCGAAAATGTATGGCACCGAAGAGACGAAACCGGTGACCAGATCGCTGCCGCCGAACTGTTTGATCAGCGTCGGCAGCCACAGGCCGAGGCCATAAATGCTCAGGGTCACCGGCAGATAGAACAGCGCCAGCAACAACACGCGTTTGTCTTTCAACGCATGCAGCGGATTGCCGTGACGGGTCTGGCCGTACTCCTGCAAGTCCTTTTTCAGCTCGCCGGTCAGCCAGTCTTTTTCCGCCTGATCCATCCACTTCACTTGCTGCGGGCCGTCCGGCAGCCAGCGCAGGACCGGCCAGGTCAGCAGGATCGCCGGGGTGCCGATGACGATGAACAGCCACTGCCAGCCATGCAGACCAAGGATGCCGTCCATGCCCAGCAAACCACCGGACACGGGACCGGTGATCATCATCGCGATCGGTTGCGACAGGATGAACAGGCCGAGGATCTTGCCGCGATGGCGCACCGGGAACCATTGGGTGATGTAGTACAGCACGCCAGGGAAGAAGCCCGCCTCCGCCGCGCCGAGCAGAAAGCGCATCACATAGAAGCTGTGCGGCCCTTGCACAAAAGCCATGCCGATGGTGATCGCGCCCCAGGTGATCATGATCCGCGCGAACCAGCGCCGCGCGCCGAAGCGTTCGAGCATCAGGTTGCTGGGAATCTCTAGAAGAAAGTAGCCGATGAAAAACAGCCCGGCACCGAGGCCATAGGCGGCGTCGCCGATGCCGATGTCGGCGCCCATGTGCAGCTTGGCAAAGCCGACGGCGGAGCGATCCACATAGGCGATCAGGTACAGCAGGATCAGGAAGGGAATCAGTTTCAGTGTGATGCGCCGGACAAGCCGCAATTCCTGGCTCATGAGATCGGTCTCCGATTGTTGTTTTTATAGAACCTCGGGGGACGCCTCTCGCCAAAACAGCCAGGGCCATCCCTCCGTCGAAAACGACTATATAGTAATACTAATTACCCAACAACTCTTCCAAAGCGCGGATTTTGAGCTTAGATTAAGCGTCAGCTCGCAAACAATAGTCTTACAATAAGAGAATCGATCATGTCTGATAAGAAACCCACCCTGCGCTCCGCCCAATGGTTTGGCACGGCCGACAAGAACGGCTTCATGTACCGCAGCTGGATGAAGAATCAGGGCATCGCCGACCATCAGTTCCACGGCAAGCCGATCATCGGCATCTGCAATACCTGGTCGGAACTGACTCCGTGCAACGCGCACTTCCGCCAGATCGCGGAGCACGTCAAACGCGGGGTGATCGAGGCCGGTGGTTTTCCGGTGGAATTCCCGGTGTTCTCCAATGGCGAATCGAACCTGCGCCCGACTGCCATGCTCACCCGCAACCTGGCGAGCATGGACGTTGAAGAAGCGATTCGCGGCAACCCGATCGACGGCGTAGTGCTGCTCACCGGTTGCGACAAAACCACTCCAGCACTGCTGATGGGCGCGGCCAGTTGCGACGTGCCGGCCATCGTCGTCACCGGCGGGCCGATGCTCAACGGCAAGCACAAAGGCAAGGACATCGGTTCCGGCACCGTGGTCTGGCAGCTCAGCGAACAGGTCAAGGCCGGCACCATCACCATCGATGACTTCCTCGCAGCCGAGGGCGGCATGTCGCGTTCGGCGGGCACCTGCAACACCATGGGCACCGCGTCGACCATGGCGTGCATGGCTGAAGCGCTGGGCACTTCGCTGCCGCACAACGCGGCGATTCCGGCCGTAGATGCACGCCGTTATGTGCTGGCGCACATGTCCGGCATGCGTGCGGTGGAGATGGTGCGTGAAGACCTGAAACTGTCGAAGATCCTCACCAAGGAAGCCTTCGAAAACGCTATTCGTGTCAACGCTGCCATCGGCGGTTCGACCAACGCCGTGATCCACTTGAAAGCCATCGCCGGGCGCATCGGCGTCGAGCTCGACCTGGACGACTGGACCCGCATCGGTCGCGGCATGCCGACCATCGTCGACCTGCAACCGTCCGGGCGTTTCCTGATGGAAGAGTTCTACTACGCCGGTGGTTTGCCAGCGGTACTGCGTCGCCTCGGTGAAGCCAATCTGATCCCCAACCCGAACGCACTGACCGTCAACGGCAAGTCCATCGGCGAAAACACCAAGGACGCGCCGATCTACGGCGAAGACCAAGTGATCCGCACCCTCGACAATCCGATTCGCGCTGACGGTGGCATCTGTGTGTTGCGCGGCAATCTGGCGCCGTTGGGCGCGGTGCTCAAGCCGTCCGCCGCTAGCGCTGAACTGATGCAGCATCGCGGTCGCGCCGTGGTGTTCGAGAACTTCGACATGTACAAGGCGCGGATCAACGATCCGGAGCTGGACGTCGATAAGGATTCGATTCTGGTGATGAAGAACTGCGGGCCGAAGGGTTATCCGGGCATGGCTGAAGTCGGCAACATGGGCCTGCCGGCCAAGCTGTTGGCGCAAGGCGTGACGGACATGGTGCGCATTTCCGATGCACGCATGAGCGGCACCGCTTACGGCACGGTGGTTTTGCACGTTGCCCCGGAAGCGGCAGCGGGCGGGCCTTTGGCGGCAGTAAAGGAAGGCGACTGGATCGAACTCGATTGCGCCAGCGGCCGTCTGCATCTGGACATTCCGGATGCTGAACTGGCCGCGCGCATGGCCGATCTGCAAGCACCGCAGCAATTGCTGGTGGGCGGTTATCGTCAGCTGTACATCGATCACGTGCTGCAGGCGGATCAGGGTTGCGACTTTGACTTCCTGGTTGGCTGCCGAGGTGCCGAGGTTCCGCGCCACTCTCACTAACAGCGCAATTCCCCTGTGGGAGCGAGCCTGCTCGCGAAGAGGGAGTGTCAGTCGACATCTATTTGACTGATATGCCGCCTTCGCGAGCAGGCTCGCTCCCACAGTTGCTTTTGCGTATCGCCTCAAATCTGTGCCGTGCCTGCTATGATGCGCGGCATCTCCATCGCTCAGGATCGCGCCACTCCCCATGGATTACCGCAAACCTTCCGACCGTAAAAGCATGCACTCGCGCATCGTCCAGGAACTGGGCATGCAGATCGTCTCCGGACGCTTTTTGCCCGACGACAAACTGCCCGCCGAAGCCCTGCTGTGCGAGGAGTACGCGGTCAGTCGGCCGGTGTTGCGCGAGGCCACCCGAGTGCTGGTGGCCAAGGGGCTGGTGTATTCCAAACCGCGCGTCGGCACAGTGGTCAAGGCCCGCCGCGAATGGCACATGCTCGACCCGGACGTGCTGCACTGGCTGATGCAGAGCAGCCCACAGAATGAATTCTTCAACGTGCTGACCAGCGTGCGCAGCATCATCGAACCGGCAGCCGCCGCCCTCGCCGCCCAGCATGCAACCGATGCCGACATCGCTGCGATCAACGAAGCCTACCAACGCATGGAAGCCGCGCCGACCCCGGAAGCGCTGTTGCAACCGGACCTGGACTTCCACAGCCGCATCGCCGATGCGACGCACAATGATTTGCTGGCCAATCTATGCAACATGTTGGCGGTAGCGATTGCCGAGGCGTTGAAGCATTCCAATCAACGGCCGAATCTGCATGAACTGGCGTTGCCGAGGCATAAGGCGATTTTGACCGCGATCGAGAACCGCGATGCCCTGGGAGCCCGGCATGCGACGCTGGTGCAGTTGGATGATGCGCGCAGTGCGTTGAGTGTGGTGCTGGGTGCTGAGCTTTCTTGAGGCTTGAGACCGCTTGCCCTCACCCTAGCCCTCTCCCAGGGGAGAGGGGACCGATTGGGGGATATTCGAGAGTTACGCCGACTTGACCGATTAGCTTTGAATCCGTAATCGACTCGACATCTCCAGTCGAACGATTTGCTGTGTCCATAATCGACTGGCATCTCGGGGCGAACGCTTTGCTTTGGATCCATAATCGACTCGGTCTTTCAGGTCGGTGTATGGCGAAAGACACCGCGGTCAGTCCCCTCTCCCTCCGGGAGAGGGCTAGGGTGAGGGGCTCTTGATCTTGAACCACAAAAAAAGCCGCAACCCCTAAAGGTTGCGGCTTTATCGTTTCAGCCTGTCAGATCAGTGGGCAAACAACGAGTTGCCCTTCTGCCCTGCCAGCTTTTCAGGCTTGATCAGGAACTTGGCCAGCGCCGGCAGCAGCCACAGCGCACCGAACATGTTCCACAGCAGCATGAAGGTCAGCATCAGACCCATGTCGGCCTGGAACTTGATCGCCGAGAAGATCCAGGTGCACACGCCGATCGCCAGGCACAGGCCGGTGAACAGCACTGCTTTACCCGTCGACTTCAGCGTCTGGTAATAGGCTTCCTGCAACGGCAGCCCGGCACGCAGGAAACTTTCCAGACGGCTGTAGATGTAGATGCCGTAGTCGACGCCGATCCCCACACCCAGCGCCACCACCGGCAGCGTCGCGACTTTCACGCCGATGCCCATGAACGCCATCAGCGCGTTGCCGAGCACCGAGGTCAGCACCAGCGGCAGGACAATACACAAGGTCGCGGCCCACGAGCGGAAGGTGATCATGCACATCACCGCCACGCAGATGTACACCAGGATCAGGATGGTCAGCTCAGCCTGTTTGATGACTTCGTTGGTGGCCGCTTCGATCCCGGCGTTACCGGCGGCGAGGATGAATTCCAGGCCGTCCTTGTTGTTTTCCTTGGCGAACTCCTGAACCGCACTCACCGCACGGTCGAGGGTTTCGGCCTTGTGGTCGTTGAGGAACACCAGCACTGGCGCCAGCGAGCAGCTGTTGTTGTACAGGCCATCGGCGCGGGCGATCGAGTTGTTCAGTACGTCCGGGTTGCGCGACAGGGTTTCCCATTTCAGGTTGCCCTCGTTCATGCCCTTGATCATCTGCTTGGACACGGTCACCAGCGAGATCGCCGACTGCACGCCCTCGGTGTTCTGCATCTTCCACATCAGCTGATCGATCGGCGCCATGGCTTCGTAGCGCGAGCAGCCTTCGGCCTTGGTCTTGACCATCACCACCAGCACGTCGGAACTGGTCGAGTAGTTGCTGATGATGAAGTTGTTGTCCTTGTTATAGCGCGAGTCCGGACGCAGTTCCGGCGCGCCCTGGTCGAGGTCGCCGATCTTCAGGTTCTGGCTGTACCAGAGGCCGCCACCGAAGGCGATCAGCGCCAACGCTACCGAAATCGGCGCAACTTTCGGGCTGGCGAAGTTCGACAGCAGACGCCAGAACGGGTGTTCGCGGTTCGCATCTTTCTTGCTCTTGGCAATCGCGCGCTTGCTGATGCCGACATAGGAAATCGCCACCGGCAGCAGGATCAGGTTGGTGAACACGATCACCGCAACGCCGATAGACGCGCCGATCGCCAGTTCACGGATCACGCCGATGTCGATGATCAGCAGGGTAATGAAGCCCACCGCATCGGCCAGAATCGCGATCATCCCCGGCAGGAACAACTGGCGGAAGGTGCGTCGTGCAGCCGTGAGGGCGTTATCGGCCTCGCTGGATTGCAGGGCGATACCGTTGATCTTCTGCACACCGTGGGAAATGCCGATGGCGAAAATAAGGAACGGCACCAGCATCGAATACGGGTCGAGGCCGAAGCCGAAGAAGTGCATCAACCCCAGTTGCCAGACCACCGCCACCAGCGTCGTGCTCAACACCGCGATGGTGCTGCGCAGGCAGTTGGTGAACCACAGCAGCAGAATCAGGGTGATGACGAAGGCGACACCGAAGAACAGCACCACCATCACCAGACCATCGATCAGGTCACCGACCTTCTTGGCGAAACCGACGATGTGGATCTTGATGTTGGGGTTCTGCGCTTCGAACTTGTTGCGGATCTTGTCTTCGAGCTCATGGGAGAACTGGCGATAGTCCAGCGCCAGCAACTTGCCCTGATCCTGCGGGTCCGGATAGGCCTCCAGCAGCGGGATGTCGACGATGCTCGACTTGAAATCGTTGGCCACCAGACGCCCGACCTGGCCGGACTTGAGCACGTTGTTGCGCAGCAGATCGAGGCTGTCCTGGGAGCCGTTGTAGCTCTGCGGAATCACTTCACCGCCGGCGAAACCCTCTTCGGTCACTTCGGTCCAGCGTACGCTCGGGCTCCACAGCGATTTGAGGCCGGAACGATCGACGCCGGAAATGTAGAACACTTCGTCGTTGATCTGGCGCAGGGTCTCCATGTACTCCTTGGAGAAAATGTCGCCGTCGGTGGCTTCCACCGAAATACGCACGGTGTTGCCGAGGTTCGCCAGATCGTTGCGGTGCTCCATCATCTTTTCGATGAAGGGATGCTGCAGCGGGATCATTTTTTCAAAACTGGTCGACGGCCGAATCAGCGTGGCCTGCCAGAACAGGAAAATGCTCACCACCAGGCAGATCAGGATCACGGCCGGGCGGTTGTTGAAGATCAGGCGCTCGAGAACCGTCGCCTTTTCCTGCTGAGGAGTGATCAAGGAAGTCATAGCCCCGCCTTCTTGTTATTGGTCTCGGCACCGTTTGGCTGGGTGATGTGCAAGCCACCCTGCCCGGTCAGAATCAGGTTGCCGTTGCCGGCGGCGGTGACCGACGACAGCGAAATGCGATCCGGGCGGTTGAACACGCTGAAGGTTTCGCCGTTGTCGCTGCTGCTGATCACCGAGCCGCCGTTGCCGACGATGACGATCGAGCCGTCTTCCAGCAGCGTGCCGCCGGACAGGCCGAACTCCAGCGCACCGCGTGCGGCTTTGAGTTCGACCTGCTCCCAGTTGCTGCCGAAATCAGTGGAGCGATAAAGGTTGCCGCGCAAGCCGTACGCCAGCAGGGTCTGCGGCTGCGCCGTGCCGATCACGCCGAACAGCGAACCTTCGTACGGGCCTTCAAGCTTTTCCCAGGTCTGGCCGTCATCGGCAGAGCGGAACATGCTGCCGGACTCGCCGACGATGAACAGCCCGGCGTCTTTCACGGCGGCGATGGCGTTGAGGTGGAACTGGTCTTCGTTGTCGAGGCGATCGCTGACGTCTTCCCAGTTCTTGCCGCCGTCGGTGGTTTCCAGCAGCGTGCCGTAGGCGCCCACGGCAAAGCCGTTGCTGGCGTCCTTGAACCAGACGTCGAGCAGCGGCGATTCACGTTTGAGGTCTTCGAATTGCTTGGTCCAGGTCAGACCGCCGTCTGCACTGGCGAGAATCTGCGCGTCGTGGCCCACGGCCCAGCCGTTTTTGTCGTCGACGAAATACACGGCGGTGAGCAGTTGTCGGGTCGGCACCTTGGCCTGGGTCCAGGTCTTGCCCTGGTCATCGGAATAGACGATGTGCCCGCGATCGCCGACCGCGACCAGACGCGCGCCAGCGTGGACGACATCAAGAATCAGGCTTTTTGCGGCCTTGGCCGATTCGGTGGCATAGACCACGTCAGCCGGGGCCTCGGCGGCAATCACAGGTGCCGATAACGTGGCAAAGCCCAGCAGTGAGAGTGCTGTGGCCAGCAACGCGGTGTTGCGTAACGCCGGCGGGCGGCAACGACTCATAGACCTTCCCCTATTTATTATTGTTGGGCCATCGGGCCTTCAAGGGCGCCGCAAGGGTGCTCGGCTAGTGGCAGATCAGAAGCATCATCCTGAAACCCGCAATCCAGAGCCCCTTCGGAAGCTGGCTCATCCTATCGGGCTTTGCAAATGTCTGACAATCAGCGCCACGTTATCTTTTGTTAACCGAAAGCGGCCCTCTGTAACCAATCATTTTCCCTGTGGGAGCGAGCCTGCTCGCGAATGCGATGTACCAGTCACCCTGTTTATTGGCTGACCCACCGCTTTCGCGAGCAGGCTCGCTCCCACAGGGGTTAGGGGTGGTCTTGGTATTTGTAGTTGTCAGTGAATGCAGCGCCATTCGCCGGATGGATACGGCAAATCTTGCGAAGGGGACTTGCAGGATTGGTATTATGGTATACCATCAGACGCACAGACACTCTCAATCCCCCAACGGAGCAGCTCATGAGTTTCGAAATTCGCAAGATCGTCAGCTATGTCGAAGAAACCTTCATTGAAGGCGGCAAGGCTACTGACAAGCCGGTGACCATGGTCGGCCTCGCCGTGGTGATGAAGAACCCGTGGGTGGGCAACGGTTTTGTCGAAGACCTCAAGCCGCAGATCCGCGCCAACTGCTCCGACCTCGGCGCAATGATGGTCGAACGCCTGGTCGGCATCATCGGCGGTGCCGAGAAAATCGAGGCCTACGGCAAAGCGGCCGTAGTCGGCGCTGATGGCGAAATCGAGCACGCGTCGGCGGTGATCCACACCCTGCGCTTTGGCAACCACTATCGCGAAGCAGTGAAAGCCAAGAGCTACCTGAGCTTTACCAACAAGCGCGGCGGCCCTGGCACTTCGATTCAGATCCCGATGATGCACAAGGACGACGAAGGCCTGCGTTCGCACTACATCACCCTGGAAATGCAGATCGAAGACGCGCCGCGTGCCGACGAAATCGTCGTCGTGCTGGGTTGCGCCGACGGTGGCCGCCTGCATCCGCGCATCGGCAACCGCTACATCGATCTGGAAGAACTGGCTGCCGAAAAAGCCCAGTAATCACAATAAAAAGGCATTGCAGGAGCGCTCCATGATTCGGCTCACCGCTGAACTCACCCCGGCTGGCACCAGTTACCTGGCGACCGGCCAAGGCCAGCCCGTGGTCTTGATCCACGGCGTGGGCCTGAACAAAGAAATGTGGGGCGGGCAGATTGTCGGCCTCGCCAGCCAATACCAGGTGATCGCCTACGACATGCTCGGCCACGGCGCCAGCCCGCGCCCGGCCAGCGGCACCGACCTGCTCGGTTACGCCGATCAGTTGCTCGAGCTGCTCGATCACTTGAACGTGCCGCAGGCAGCGGTGATCGGTTTCTCCATGGGCGGACTGGTCGCGCGGGCCTTCGCCCTGCATTACCCGGAGCGCCTGCAAAGTCTGGTGGTGTTGAACAGTGTGTTCAACCGCAGCAAAGAACAGCGTGCCGGCGTGATTGCGCGCACTGCGCAGGCTGCCGAACACGGCCCGGACGCCAATGCCGAAGCCGCCCTGTCACGCTGGTTCAGCCGTGAATATCAGGCGGCCAACCCGGCGCAGATCGCCGCATTGCGCCAGACCTTGGCCAACAACGATCCGCAGGGCTACCTGACCACTTATGAATTGTTTGCCACCCAGGACATGTACCGCGCCGACGACCTGAGCAGCATTCAGGCGCCGACCCTGATCGCCACCGGCGAACTCGACCCCGGCTCGACCCCGGAAATGGCCGAGCAACTGGCCCGGCGCATCCCCGGTGCGAAGGTTGCCGTGCTGCCCGAGCAACGGCATATGATGCCGGTAGAGTCGCCGCGTCTGGTCAACCAGATGCTGCTGGAATTTCTCCAATTCGCACACGCCCGACAAAACCATATAAAGGGGATCGTTGCATGACACTCGCACGCTTCCAGATGTGCATCGGCGGAGACTGGGTTGACGCCCTCTCCGGCAAGACCTTCGAAAGCCTCAACCCGGCCTCCGCGCAGGCCTGGGCGGAACTGCCCGACGCCGATGAAGCGGACGTCGAACGCGCCGTGCAAGCAGCGCAAACTGCTTTTGACAGCCCGGCGTGGCGCGGTCTGACCGCCACCGCGCGAGGCAAACTGCTGCGCCGCCTCGGTGATCTGATCGCAGAAAACAAGGAACACCTGGCGCAGCTGGAAAGCCGCGACAACGGCAAGCTGATCCGCGAAACCCGTGGCCAGGTCAGCTATCTGCCGGAGTTCTTCCACTACACCGCAGGCCTCGCCGACAAGCTTGAAGGCGGCACCCTGCCGCTGGACAAGCCTGACCTGTTTGCCTACACCGTGCACGAAGCCATGGGTGTGGTCGCCGCGATCATTCCGTGGAACAGCCCGCTGTACCTGACCGCAATCAAACTGGCCCCGGCCCTCGCCGCTGGTAACACCATCGTGATCAAGCCGTCCGAGCACGCCTCGGCGACCATTCTCGAGCTCGCACGCCTGGCCCTCGAAGCCGGGATTCCGCCGGGCGTGGTCAACGTCGTCACCGGTTACGGCCCGAGCACCGGCGCCGCCCTCACCCGCCATCCGCTGATCCGCAAGATTGCCTTCACCGGCGGCGCGGCCACGGCACGGCATGTGGTGCGCAGCAGCGCCGAGAACTTCGCCAAGCTGTCGCTGGAGCTGGGCGGCAAGTCGCCGAATATCATCTTCGCAGACGCCGATCTGGACAGCGCGATCAACGGTGCGATTGCCGGCATCTACGCGGCGTCCGGGCAGAGTTGCGTGTCAGGTTCGCGCTTGCTGGTGCAGGACGAAATCTACGACGAATTCGTCAATCGTCTGGTCGAACGCGCCCAGCGCATCCGCATCGGCAACCCGCAGGAAGACCACAGCGAGATGGGCCCGATGGCCACCGCCCAGCAATTGGCGGTGGTCGAAGGTCTGGTCGCTGACGCCATCGCCGAAGGCGCGCGTTTGCGCACCGGTGGCAAGCGTCCGGCGGATCTCGGTGAAGGCTGGTTCTACGAGCCGACGCTGTTCGAGTGCGACCGCAATTCGATGAAGATCATGCAGGAAGAAGTCTTCGGCCCGGTGGCTTCGGTGATTCGCTTCAAAGACGAAGCCGAAGCACTGGCGATCGCCAACGACTCACAGTTCGGCCTCGCCGCCGGCATCTGGACCCGCGACCTCGGTCGCGCCCATCGTCTGGCGCGCGATGTGCGCTCGGGGATCATCTGGGTCAACACTTACCGTGCGGTGTCGGCGATGGCGCCGATCGGCGGCTTCAAGAACAGTGGCTATGGACGCGAAAGCGGCATCGATTCGGTGCTGGCCTACACCGAACTGAAAACGGTGTGGATCAACCTCTCCCAGGCGCCAATGCCTGATCCGTTTGTGATGCGCTAGGAGTCCTGCGAAATGATCGAACCCGGCATTTACAAAGACGTCATGAGCTCGTTTCCGTCCGGCGTCACGGTGGTCACCACCCTCGACCCGGAAGGCGGCATTGTCGGCATCACCGCCAGCGCGTTCAGCGCGCTGTCGATCGACCCGGCGCTGGTGCTGTTCTGCCCCAACTATGCGTCCGACACCTACCCGGTGCTGCGCGACAGCAAGAAATTCGCCATCCATTTGCTCTCCGCCGAGCAGACCGCCGAAGCCTACGCGTTCGCCGGCAAGGGCAAGGAAAAGGCCAAGGGCATCGAGTGGCACCTGAGCGATCTGGGCAACCCGATCCTGGCCAAGGCCACGGCGATCATCGAGTGCGAATTGTGGCGTGAATACGACGGCGGCGATCACGCGATCATTGTCGGCGCAGTGAAGAACCTGATCCTGCCCGAGCAACCGGTGACGCCGATGATTTATCACAAGGGCAAGCTCGGCCCGTTGCCGACTCTGGCCTGACGAATTCACACAAATCCCTGTAGGAGCTGCCGAAGGCTGCGATCTTTTGACTTTGATTTTCAAGAGCAAGATCAAAAGATCGCAGCCTTCGGCAGCTCCTACACGAGGGATCTGTGGTGACAGGAGGATTTATGAGTAACGAGAAGTATGAAAAAGGCCTGCAAATCCGCACGCAGGTACTCGGCGAAGCCTATGTTCAGCGTTCGATAGACAACGCCGACGATTTCACCCGCCCGCTGCAGGAAATGGTCACCGAATACTGCTGGGGCCATGTCTGGGGGCGTGAGGGTCTGTCGCTCAAGGAGCGCAGCATGATCAACCTGGCGATGATCTCGGCGCTCAACCGCCCGCATGAACTCAAGCTGCATGTGCGTGGCGCCTTGCGTAACGGCCTGAGTCGTGAGCAAATACGCGAAATTCTGCTTCAGGTCGGCATTTATTGCGGCGTTCCGGCGGCCGTGGACAGTTTCCGGCTGGCCCGTGAAGCCTTTGCCGAAGCCGACGCCGAGGCCTCCAGTTAACCCTCGGCTGTTTTGATGCCCGTCTGGCATGGACAGCCAAGCTCAAGAGCGGACCCCATGAAACGCCAGCCACTCGACGACAGCTTCAAGGTCAATCGCAACCCCGTTACCCTGCGCGAAATCGTGCTGGACAAACTGCGTAGCGCGATCATGAATTTCCAGCTCATGCCAGGTGATCGTCTGGTCGAACGCGACCTCTGCGATCGCCTCGGCGTCAGCCGCACCTCGGTGCGCGAAGCCTTGCGTCACCTCGAATCCGAAGGCCTGGTGGAATTCGCCGACGCCAAAGGCCCGCGCGTAGCCATCATCACCCTCGACGACGCCGTCGATATCTACGAACTGCGTTGTGTGCTCGAAGGCCTGATCGTCCAGCTGTTCACCCTGCGCGCCAAAGCCAAGGACATCAAAGCCCTGGAAAAAGCCCTCGATGACAACCGCAAGGCGTTGAAGGACGGCGAGCTGCAACAGGTCATCGACTCGGTGCAGGGTTTCTACGACGTGCTGCTCGAAGGCTCGGGCAACCATGTCGCCGCCACCCAATTGCGCCAGTTGCAGGCACGCATCAGCTATCTGCGCGCGACCTCGGTCTCCCAGGAAAACCGACGCGGCGCGAGTAATCACGAGATGGAAAAAATGGTCGAGGCGATCAAGAGCGGCGATCCGCTGGCGGCGCATCAGGCCTGTGTCGATCACGTCCGCGCGGCCGCCGCCGTGGCCCTCGATTACCTCAAGCGCAAGCAGGAAGAGACAGGCGTCGCCGTCAAAGGTACCCCGGCGATCACCCTGCCGATCGCGCTGAAAGAACCCCGCATAGGTCAATGACATGTTCAGCCCGAGCTTTTGCCCGAAATGCGGTGGCCCTGACCTCGGTCAGCAGACGCCGCCGGGTGATACGCACGAGCGCCTGATGTGCCGCGGCTGCGGCTATATCCACTACGTCAATCCGAAGATCATTGCCGGCTGCATCATTGAGCAGGACGGCAAATACCTCCTGTGCCAACGGGCGATCCCACCACGCCCGGGCACCTGGACGCTGCCGGCCGGGTTCATGGAAAGCGGTGAGACCACCGAGCAGGCGGCGCTGCGCGAAGTCTGGGAAGAAAGCGGCGTGCGCGCGGAAATCGTCTCGCCGTATTCGATCTTCAGCGTGCCGAAGATCAGCGAGGTGTACATCATCTTCCGCGCCATCGCCCTGGAAATCACCGGGCAGTACGGGCCGGAGACCATGGATTACAAGTTCTTCGCCCCGGAAGAGATTCCGTGGGAGCAGATCTACTACCCGGCGATCCGGCAGATTCTCGAGCGCTATATCGAAGAGCGCCAGGCTGGGGTCTACGGGATTTACATGGGGAATGATGACAGCGGCAAGATTCATTTCATGCGCTGACATTTGCCTGAACACAAAACCTGTGGGAGCGAGCCTGCTCGCGAAGGCGTCGTGTCAGTCAATACAAATGTTGAATGTTCGAACGCATTCGCGAGCAGGCTCGCTCCCACAGGATGGTGGTGTGGCTCAGTTCGGGGCAACGCCCTCGACGATAATGATCTCCGCCTTCGCCCATTCCTCGCGATAACTCTTCGCCTCCTGATACGCCGCCGAGTGGTAGCACGCCACGGCTGTTTCGTAGCTTTCAAACTCGATGATCACGGTGCGCTGTGGCGTCTGCCGTCCTTCCATCGCTTCGCTGCGCCCGCCTCTGGCCAGAAACTTGCCGCCGAAAGCAGCAATCGCCTGCGGGGTGCGCTGGGTGTATTGGCTGTAGTGCTCGGCATCGGCTATATCCACATGTGCAATCCAGTACGCCTTCATAGTGACCTCTTTGTTGATTTTGTATTATGGTATACCAATATATTTCCAACGAACCCTGAGAGTCCAGCATGGCCTTCAACAGCATCGAAGAAATCATCGAAGATTATCGCCTCGGCAAAATGGTCCTGCTGGTCGATGACGAAGACCGCGAGAACGAAGGCGACCTGCTGCTGGCCGCTGATCGTTGCACACCGGAGGCTATCAGCTTCATGGCCCGCGAGGCACGCGGGCTGATCTGCCTGACCCTGACCGACGAACATTGTCAGCGTCTGGGCCTGGAGCAAATGGTACCCGCCAACGGCAGTGTGTTCAGCACTGCATTCACCGTGTCGATCGAAGCGGCGGTCGGCGTGACTACCGGCATTTCTGCCGCCGACCGGGCCTGCACCGTTGCCGCCGCCGTCGCGCCGAATGCCCGCGCCGAAGACCTGGTGCAGCCCGGCCACATCTTCCCGTTGCGCGCCAAGGAAGGTGGCGTGCTGACCCGTGCCGGGCACACCGAGGCCGGTTGCGATCTGGCGCGTCTGGCCGGTTTCACCCCGGCCTCGGTGATTGTCGAAGTGATGAACGACGACGGCACCATGGCGCGCCGCCCGGATCTGGAGCAGTTCGCGCGCAAGCACGGGATCAAGATTGGCACCATTGCCGACCTGATCCACTATCGCCTAAGCACCGAGCACACCATCGAACGCATCGGTGAACGTGAGCTGCCGACGGTGCATGGCACGTTCCGTTTGATCACTTTCGAGGATCGCATCGAAGGCGGCGTGCACATGGCGATGGTCATGGGCGACTTGCGCCGTGAAGAGCCGACGCTGGTGCGTGTGCATGTGATCGATCCGCTGCGCGACCTGGTCGGCGCCGAGTACAGCGGGCCAACGAACTGGACTCTGTGGGCGGCGCTGCAACGGGTCGCGGCGGAAGGTCATGGGGTTGTGGTGGTGCTGGCCAATCATGAATCGTCGCAGGCGTTGCTCGAACGCGTGCCGCAGCTGACCCAGCCGCCACGGCAGTTCAGCCGTTCGCAATCGCGGATTTATTCCGAGGTCGGGACTGGGGCGCAGATTCTGCAGAACCTTGGGGTGGGCAAGTTGCGCCACCTCGGCCCACCGCTGAAGTATGCGGGGTTGACCGGGTATGACCTTGAGGTGGTTGAGAGCATTCCGTTCACTGAATGACGCCGCCCTCACCCCAGCCCTCTCCCAGAGGGAGAGGGAGCCGACCGCGTTGACCGGTCGCTATACATCGACCTGAGATACCGAGTCGAACTCAAATTTTGAACAGCACAAAAATTGGCTCCCTTTCCCCCTCTCCCATTGGGAGAGGGCTGGGGTGAGGGGCTGGATCTCACATTCACAAAATATCTCAGGCCGAACGGCTCAAAAAAACCAACCTGCCAGATAACCGGTAAGGCAAAGTGCTTGCACAAAGTTTGGAATACCATAATATGATATTCCATAGACCGGACGACCTGAAAAACCGTCCAGCTACTGCTCCCGACAGGCGGGCAACAACGCAAGGCCCGCTCAAAAACACAACAATGAGGGCGTGAACATGGTGTTGAACAAAGCTGCAACTGCGATCTTTTTCGCGGGACTGCTCAGCGTTACCGGCCAGGCTGCAATGGCTGCCGAAAGCGTGAATTTTGTCAGCTGGGGCGGTAGCACCCAGGATGCGCAGAAACAGGCCTGGGCCGATCCGTTCAGCAAGGCCAGCGGCATCACCGTCGTCCAGGACGGCCCCACCGACTACGGCAAACTCAAGGCCATGGTCGAAAGCGGCAACGTGCAGTGGGACGTGGTCGACGTCGAAGCCGATTTCGCCCTGCGCGCCGCTGCCGAAGGCCTGCTCGAACCGCTCGATTTCAAAGTCATTCAGCGCGACAAGATCGACCCGCGTTTCGTCAGCGATCACGGCGTCGGCTCGTTCTTCTTCTCCTTCGTCCTCGGCTACAACGAGGGCAAGCTGGGCGCCAACAAGCCGCAGGACTGGAGCGCGCTGTTCGACACCAAGACCTACCCCGGCAAACGCGCCCTGTACAAATGGCCAAGCCCCGGCGTGCTCGAACTGGCGCTGCTGGCCGACGGCGTTGCGGCTGACAAGCTCTACCCGCTGGATCTGGATCGCGCCTTCAAGAAACTCGACACCATCAAGAAAGACATCGTCTGGTGGGGCGGCGGCGCGCAGTCGCAGCAACTGCTGGCGTCCGGCGAAGCGAGCATGGGCCAGTTCTGGAATGGCCGTGTGCACGCCTTGCAGGAAGACGGCGCACCGGTCGGCGTGAGCTGGAAACAGAACCTGGTCATGGCCGACATTCTGGTCATCCCAAAAGGCTCGAAAAACAAGGACGCGGCGATGAAGTTCCTCGCCAATGCCAGCAGCGCCAAAGGCCAGGCCGACTTCTCCAACCTGACCGCCTACGCGCCGGTCAACCTCGACAGTGTGGAGCGTCTGGATTCGACGCTGGCCCCCAACCTGCCGACGGCTTACGCCAAGGATCAGATCACCCTTGATTTCGCTTACTGGGCCAAGAACGGTCCGGCTATCGCGACACGGTGGAACGAATGGCTGGTCAAATGAAAATCGCGGCCACTGCGCCTCGTCCTTCCACTGCCACCGGGAGCGCCGCCGGCGCTGCCGGTTCGGCTTTCAAGCAACGCTGGCGCGGCGCCGGCAACCTCGTCCCGGCGCTGCTGTTCCTCGGCCTGTTCTTTCTCGCGCCGTTGATTGGCCTGCTGCTGCGCGGTGTGCTGGAACCTGTGCCTGGCCTTGGCAACTACGAACAGTTGTTCGCCAACTCGGCCTATGCGCGGGTGCTGCTCAACACCTTTTCGGTGGCCGGGCTGGTGACGCTGTTCAGCCTGCTGCTGGGCTTTCCGCTGGCCTGGGCGATCACTTTGGTGCCGCGCGGCTGGGGGCGCTGGATCCTCAACATCGTGCTGCTGTCGATGTGGACCAGCCTGCTCGCCCGCACCTATTCGTGGCTGGTGTTGCTGCAAGCCTCGGGGGTGATCAACAAGGCGCTGATGGCGATGGGCATCATCGATCAACCGCTGGAGATGGTGCACAACCTCACGGGCGTGGTGATCGGCATGAGCTACATCATGATTCCGTTCATCGTGCTGCCGTTGCAGGCAACCATGCAGGCCATCGACCCGATGATCCTGCAGGCCGGCTCGATCTGCGGCGCCAGTCCGTGGACCAACTTCTTCCGGGTGTTCCTGCCGCTGTGCCGGCCGGGTCTGGCGTCCGGCGGTTTGATGGTGTTCGTGATGTCGCTCGGTTATTACGTCACCCCGGCACTGCTCGGCGGGGCGCAGAACATGATGCTGCCGGAGTTCATCATTCAGCAGGTGCAATCGTTCCTCAACTGGGGCCTGGCCAGTGCCGGCGCCGCGTTGCTGATCGCAATCACCCTGGTGCTGTTCTACTTCTACCTGAAGCTTCAACCGGAATCCCCGGTTGGCGCCAGTAACGCGAGGTAAGCCGACATGCTCCTGACCCCAAATGCCATGAGCCGGCGCATGCGTTTCGGCCTCTACGCCACGACTGGGCTGATCGGTCTGTTCCTGCTGTTGCCGATCGTGTTCATCGTGCTGCTGTCGTTCGGCTCCTCGCAGTGGCTGGTGTTCCCGCCACCGGGCTGGACGCTGAAATGGTACGGCCAGTTTTTCTCCAACCCCGACTGGATGAACGCCGCTGCCGCCAGCCTCAAGGTTGCCGTGCTGACCACGATCTGCGCCGTGGCCCTCGGTTTGCCGACCGCGTTTGCGCTGGTGCGCGGACGCTTTCCCGGCCGCGAGATGCTCTACGGCCTGTTCACCCTGCCGATGATCGTGCCGCTGGTGATCATCGCCGTGGCGGTGTACGCGCTGTTTCTCAAGCTCGGCTACACCGGGACGATGTTCGCTTTCGTCGTCAGCCACGTGATCGTCGCGCTGCCGTTCACCATCATCTCGATCATCAACTCGCTGAAGCTGTTCGATCAGTCGATTGAAGACGCGGCGGTGATTTGCGGTGCCTCGCGCTTGCAAGCGGTGTTCAAGGTGACGTTCCCGGCGATTCGTCCGGGGATGGTCGCCGGCGCCCTCTTCGCCTTCCTCGTTTCGTGGGACGAAGTGGTGCTCAGCGTGATGATGGCCAGCCCGACTCTGCAAACCCTTCCCGTGAAAATGTGGACCACCCTGCGCCAGGACCTGACCCCGGTGATCGCCGTCGCTTCGACGCTGCTGATCGGCCTGTCGGTATTGGTCATGGTGATCGCCGCCGCCTTGCGCCGGCGCAACGAAATCAGCGCCTGAGCGCCCAGGAGTACGACATGAGTGCCGTGATCAAAGACGCATCCCAGCAGAGCGACAAACCCCTGGTCAGCCTGCGCAACCTGAACAAGCATTACGGCGATTTTGCTGCCGTCGACAATATCTCGCTGGACATCAAGGACGGCGAATTCCTCACATTCCTGGGCTCCAGCGGCTCGGGCAAAAGCACCACGCTGTCGATGCTCGCCGGATTTGAAACACCGAGCAGCGGCGAGATCCTCGTCAATGGCCAGTCGCTGGTCAACGTGCCGCCGCACAAGCGCGACATCGGCATGGTCTTTCAGCGTTACTCGCTGTTCCCGCATCTGTCGGTGCGCGACAACATCGCCTTCCCTCTGGCCATTCGCAAACTGGCGACGGCCGAGCGCGAAAAACGCGTCGATGCGATGTTGAAGCTGGTGCAACTCGAACAGTTCGCCCATCGCCGCCCTTCGCAACTGTCCGGCGGTCAGCAACAACGTGTCGCCATCGCCCGGGCGCTGGTTTACGAGCCACGCATCCTGCTGATGGACGAACCGCTGGGCGCGCTGGACAAGAAGCTGCGCGAGGACTTGCAGGATGAACTGCGCCAACTGCACCGGCGCCTGGGCATCACCATCGTTTACGTGACCCACGACCAGGAAGAAGCCATGCGGCTGTCGCAACGCATCGCGATTTTCAGCCACGGCAAGATTGTCGGCTTGGGCAGCGGGTATGACCTTTATCAGAATCCGCCGAATGCGTTTGTCGCGTCGTTTCTGGGCAATTCGAACTTCCTCAAGCTCAAGGCGCAAGGGAATGCGGCAGCGAGTTTCGAGGGGCAGTCATTGTCGATTCGGCTGACGTCCGGGTTGCACACTGATCAGGATGTGCTGCTGATGGTGCGTCCGGAAAAAGCCTTGGCGTTGAGCACGCAGCAGGCGCTCGATGAGCCGCTGGCGGCGGGCTGGAATGAGGTGTCGGCGAAGGTGGTGGAAGTGCTGTTTCTCGGTGAGAGCCAGACTTGCAGCGTGGTCACTGCGGGCGGGACGTCGATGACGGTGAAAGCGCTGTCGGCAGCGGGCATGCCACTCAAGGCTGGCGATCCGGTCCGGGTGCGCTGGGCGACGGCGGATGCTTGTGTTTATACCGAATGGACCGAGAGCGATTTGAACAAGGCTGCCGGTGCTCATTGATTGCGCTGAGTCAGTTGGATCTACCCCCCTCACCCCAGCCCTCTCCCCCACGGGGGGCGAGGGGAAAGGGAGCCGATCTTTGTGCTGTTCAAAACCTGAGTTCGACTCGGTATGCCAGGTCGGCGGACCTCGAAAGAACACCCTCGGTCAGTCCCCTCTCCCTCTGGGAGAGGGCTAGGGTGAGGGAAACAGACGACGAGGTATCAGACAATAGCGCGGTAACCTTCAATCTCATCCGGCCAAGCCGTCAGCACTTCAAACCCGCTCTCCGTCACCGCGACCATATGCTCCCACTGCGCCGACAACGAGCCATCCTTGGTCAGCACCGTCCAGCCATCCGGCATGTTCTTCACATGGCGTTTGCCGGCATTGAGCATCGGTTCCACGGTGAAAATCATCCCGGCCTTGAGCTTCAGACCCTGATTGGGAAAGCCGTAATGCAGGATTTGCGGTTCGTCGTGATAGACCTTGCCGATGCCATGGCCGCAGTACTCGCGCACCACGCTGAAGCCCTCCGCCTCCGCCAGGCTCTGGATCGCGTAACCGATATCGCCCAGCGTTGCGCCCGGTTTCACTGCGCGAATGCCCGCGCACATCGCGTCGTAAGTGGTCTTGATCAGGTGCTGCGCTTCAGGAGTCGCCTCACCCACGACGTACATGCGGCTGGTATCACCGAACCAGCCATCCTTGATCACGGCGATGTCGAGATTAACGATGTCGCCATCCTTCAATGGCGTACCCGATGGAATGCCGTGGCACACCACATCGTTGACCGACGCGCAGACGGTTTTCGGAAAGCCGTGATAACCGACATTGGCCGGCACGGCTTTCTGCACATTGACGATGTAATCGTTGCACAACCGGTCCAGCTCATCGGTGGTCACCCCGGCCTTCACATGCGGCACCAGCATCGCCAGTACTTCAGCGGCGAGCTTGCCAGCGGCGCGGGATTTTTCGATGTCGGCCGGGGTATTGATCTTGATCTGGTTTTTCATGCGCTGACGGCTTCCTGAGTCAGTTGTTGCAGATCCAGGCCACCACTCTGTTCGGCGCGGATCAGCAGGCGGCAAATGGCGCTGTGGTCGAGGTTGGGATGCAGCTCGGCGAGCATGCCGATGCGCATCCAGTGCTCGGCCTGCGCGTTGATCGAGCGGCTGAGGGCGTTGCTGGAGATGCGCAGGTTCTCGTGCATGTCCTCTGAAATCTTTACGATGCCCATATATGAATCCGATACGATGTGTATATAGATCGTATATTAGCCAAGCTTACCCCCGGATTGCAAACGCTCCTCCACGGAAACATGCGCCCGTGTAGGAGCTGCCGAAGGCTGCGATCTTTTGATCTTGCACGTTAAAGACCAGATCAAAAGACCGCAGCCTTCGGCAGCTCCTACAAAGGCAGATTCGGCTCCCCTTGAGCGGCCTGATCGACTACCATGCCCGCGCCGGTTTCCACACGGAATTAATAGGGAATCCGAAATGCTTGCACAGCATCAATCGGAACTGCCCCCGCAACTGTAGGTGCCGAGCCTGCTCCTCGACTGCCACTGGGTGAACCCCGGGAAGGCCGGAGCGTGGCGATGACGCATCAGTCAGGAGACCTGCCGGCACAGTGACTGACTAACCGGCGGGGTGTCCGGGAAGGACATCGTGCCGTGCGCATTTTCCCCGTGCCGGCCTTGCGCAGTTTCCACGACCGCGCCCGAGGTGTGTTTCCAACCGTACCCGCCCGCTCCCGTACGGTTCTCCTGGAGACTGCCCCATGCTGCTGCCCCGCCTTGCCACCCTGCTCACCGCTCTCAGCTTCTGCGCTCTGGCACAAGCGGCGCCGACCGCGTATCCGCTGACCGTCGAAAACTGCGGCAGCAGCCTGACCTTTCAGCACGCGCCCGATCGCACGGTGACCATCGGCCAGGCCGGCACCGAAATGCTCTACGCCTTGGGTCTGGGCGACAAGGTCGTTGGCACTTCGCTTTGGTTCAACGACGTGCTGGGCACATACAAAGCGCAGAACGACAGGATCGAGCGCCTCGCCGACAACGAGCCGAGTTTCGAAGCGGTGATCGCCAAACGCCCGGAGCTGGTTGCCGTCGAGCTGGAATGGATGGTCGGGCCGCAAGGCGCGGTCGGCACTCGTGAGCAGTTCCATGAACTGAAGATTCCCACCTACCTGCTCCCCTCCGATTGCGAAGCCAAGGACAACCTCGTCGGCTCGGACGGCACGCGGCTGGCGCCGTTTCGCATCGACAGCATCTACAAAGCCGTGAGCCAGCTCGCAGCGATTTTCGATGTGCAGGCGCGTGGCGAGCAGCTCAATGAGCAGCTCAAAGCCAGCCTCGCGCAGTCGATCGCCACGGCGAAAAAGCAGCAGCGCAAAGACGTCAGCGCCCTGGTGTGGTTCTCCAGCGCCGAGATGGACATCGAGCCGTTCGTGGCCGGGCACAAAGGCGTTCCCGATTTCATGCTCAGCACCCTCGGCGTGCGCAACGTGGTCGAGTCGGATGAAGAATGGCCGACCGTCGGCTGGGAAACCATCGCCAAGGCCAACCCGACTTTCCTGGTCATCGCGCGCATGGATCGTCGACGTTTCCCGGCGGACGACTATCAGAAGAAACTCGCCTTCCTGCGCAGTGATCCGGTGACGCGCAACATGGACGCGGTCAAGCACAACCGCATCATCATCCTTGACGCCATGGCCATGCAGGCCAGCCTGCGCACCTTCGACGGCCTCGAACAATTGGCCAGCGCGATCAACGGCTACGACCTGTTGCCATGAGCAGACGCCTGATCCGTTTGCTGCTGGTGCTGTTGACGCTGTCGGTCGCGCTGATCGGCGGCGTGGCCATTGGTGAGACTTCGATCGAGCCGAGCGTAGTGTTGCAGGTGCTGGCCAACAAGCTGTGGGGCGCCGGTTATGTGCTCGACCCGATCGACGAAGGCATTGTCTGGAACTATCGCCTGACCCGCGCGCTGGTCGCGGCGGCCTGCGGCGCCGGCCTGGCGACGTGCGGGGTGATCCTGCAATCGCTGCTGCGCAATCCGTTGGCCGATCCGTATCTGCTGGGTATTTCTGCAGGCGCCTCGACCGGCGCGGTGATGGTCGCCCTCCTCGGCGTCGGTGCCGGGGCGATTTCATTGTCGGTCGGTGCCTTTGCCGGCGCGGTGACAGCGTTCGTACTGGTGATTCTGTTGGCGCGAGTCAGCGGCTCGGCCAGCGGCACCGGGCAGATCATTCTCGCCGGGATCGCCGGCTCGCAATTGTTCAATGCCCTCACCGCGTTTCTGATCACCCGCTCGGCCAGCTCCGAACAAGCGCGGGGGATCATGTTCTGGCTGTTGGGCAATCTCGGCGGCGTGCGCTGGCCGTCGGTGTGGCTGGCAGTACCTGTGGCTGTATTGGGATTGGTCGTTTGTCTGTGCCACCGGCGAGCACTGGATGCGTTCACCTTTGGCGCGGATTCGGCGGCATCCCTCGGCATTGCCGTGCGCCGCGTGCAGATTCTGTTGATCGGCTGCGCCGCGCTGGTAACGGCGGTGATGGTATCGATCGTCGGCTCGATCGGTTTTGTCGGGCTGGTGATTCCCCACGCAGCGCGGTTGTTGCTCGGCACCGGTCATGCGCGTCTGCTGCCGGCCAGTGCGCTGGGCGGCGCGGTGTTTCTGATCGCCGCCGATGTGCTGTCGCGCACCCTGATAAAGGGTCAGGTGATTCCGGTCGGCGTGATCACCGCACTGGTCGGCGCGCCGGTGTTCGCGCTGATTCTGGTAGGCCGGAGATCGGCGCGATGAACACGGTTCTGAGTTGTGCGGGTGTGGGCTTCAAAGTGCGCGGCGCCGAGTTGCTCAATGGTGTCAGTCTCGATGTTCAGCGCGGCGAGACCCTGGGCATTGTCGGGCCGAACGGTTCGGGTAAATCCACGTTGCTCAAATTGCTGGCCGGACTGCGTGACCCGAGCGTGGGCCATGTGCAGCTCGACGGTCAGGCGCTGGGCAAGATGTCACGGCGCAGCATCGCGCAGACACTCGCAGTGGTTGAGCAACAGGCCGATACCGACGATGGCATTCGCGTGTTCGACGCGGTGGCGCTGGGGCGCACGCCGTGGTTGTCGGCGCTGCAACCGTGGTCGCCGGCCGATGACGCCATCGTCGAGCAAGCGCTGGTCGACGTCGACGCCGTGCACCTGCGCAACCGCCTCTGGCGCAGCCTCTCCGGCGGTGAACGCCAGCGCGTGCACATCGCCCGCGCACTGGCGCAGCGCCCGCAGATCCTGCTGCTCGACGAGCCGGCCAACCACCTCGATATCCAGCATCAGTTGAGCATTCTGCAAGTGGTGCGCGCACTGCCGGTGACCACGCTGATCGCCTTGCACGATCTCAATCAGGCGCTCAAATGTGATCGCCTGGCGGTGCTGGAGCGCGGGCGTCTGGTGGCATTGGGCGAGCCGCTGCGAGTGCTGACGCCGGAGCGTTTACAGACGACTTTCGGGGTCAGGGCGCACTATCTGACGGACCCGTTCGATGGTGCGCCGATATTGCGCTTCCTCGCTTGATGCATGTGTAGCTGACACACCACTTTCGCGAGCGGGCTCGCTCCCACAGGGGTTTTGTGTATTGCAGTGAGTGCCGAGTAAAACGCGAACTGTGCAGGCTCAGTCCTGCGAAGCGCTACGCACGCAACGCTTGCGGCTCGCTGACCGCCCCGGCGAGCACGGCCACCTCCTCGCATTTCTGTACGGCGAACGCCAGCCAGCTTTTCAGTTCCGCATCGAGGTGGTCTTGCCGGCTCAACTCCTCCGGGCTGTGCAGCAACGAGCAGGACGGCGCCACCCACAAGCGATCACCCAAGCGCTCATGAGCATGGCGCAGCGTCGCCAGCGCGTTTTGCAGATCGCAGCGCCAGACGTTACGACCGTTGACCACACCCAGCGACAGCACTTTATAGGCCGGCAGACGATCCAGAATGGTCGGGTATTGATCCGCCGCGCGCACCAGATCGATGTGCAGGCCATCGACCGGCAGGTTCGCCGCCAGACCGAGGTTTTCTCCGAGACCACCGAAGTATGTGGCGAGCAGTTTTTTCAGCGGATCGCGCTGGATCTGGTTGTAGGCGCGTTCGAAAGCATTCTTCCAGTCCTGCGGCAGATCGAGCACCAGAATCGGCTCATCGATCTGCACCCACTCCACACCCAACGCCGCCAGTCGGGCGAAGATCTGGCCGTACAGCGGCAGCAGGCGATCAAGCAAATCGAGCTTGTCGAAGTCGGCGCCTTTGGTTTTGCCGAGCCACAGGTAGGTCAACGGGCCAATGATCACCGGTTTGACGTTGTGACCCAGCGCACGGGCCTCTGCGGTTTCTTCGAACAGCTGCTCCCAAGCGAGCTGGAATTGCTGGTCGGCGCTGAATTCCGGTGCGCGGTAGTCATAGTCGGTATCGAACCACTTGGACATCTCTAGGCCGTGGCCGTCGCCGCTGTTGCCTCGGGCCATGCTGAACAGGGTTTGCAGCGTGGCTTTGCCGTCATGCGGGCGGAAGCGCTCGGGGATCACGCCGAACATCAGCGAGTGGGTCAGCACCTGGTCGTACCAGGCGAAATCGCCCACCGGCAGCAAGTCTATGCCGGCGTTTTTCTGCAAGTCCCAATGGGCCTTGCGCAGCTTACGCCCGACGTCACGCAGGCCCGCCTCGTTGAGTTCTCCTTTGCAGAACGCCTCTTGCGCTTTCTTCAGTTCGCGGTCGCGGCCGATGCGCGGAAATCCAAGGGAATGGGCCAGTGCCATGACAAACAACTCCAGGTGCTTATTCGATGGCGGGTATTGTCAGGAACGAGGCCTGATGAAACAAACTCAATAAACTCTTGATCATCACAAGTTCTACTCATGTAAAGACGGCCGTGTAGGAGCTGCCGAAGGCTGCGATCTTCAGCCCGTAGAGACGCAGGGCGTCCCCGCCTGCATTCCTACGCGGAGCGTGGGAACGATCAGAACGCCTCAGGGCGACAAACCGGTTTTCGTTCTATCGTTAGATCCAAATGGCTGGATTTTCCAAGGATTAAAGGTTGCGAGAGAAGATGTCTGCGCCTAATTTGCACGCGAGTCTTTTCCCCGCGATCGGAACGCGATCAACACCATAAAGAGGTGAAGAAATGTCGAAGGAATCACGCCCTGCCGTGCTTGGGCTGATAGGCAATACTCCGCTGGTTCAGGTCACCCGCTTCGATACCGGACCCTGCACGCTGTTTCTCAAACTCGAATCGCAGAACCCCGGCGGCTCGATCAAGGACCGTATCGGTCTGGCGATGATCGACGCTGCTGAACGTGACGGTCGCCTGCAACCGGGCGGGACGATTGTCGAGGCCACTGCCGGCAATACCGGTCTGGGTCTGGCGCTGGTCGGCCGCGCCAAAGGCTATCGTGTGGTGCTGGTGGTGCCGGACAAGATGTCCACCGAGAAGGTCCTGCACTTGAAGGCCATGGGCGCCGAAGTGCACATCACCCGCTCCGATGTCGGCAAGGGCCATCCCGAGTATTACCAGGACGTCGCCGCCCGCTTGGCCAAGGACATTCCCGGCGCGTTTTTCGCCGACCAATTCAACAATCCCGCCAACCCGCTGGCCCATGAATGCAGCACCGCCCCAGAGATCTGGGCGCAGACCGAACATGATCTGGACGCCATCGTCGTCGGCGTCGGTTCGGCCGGAACCCTGACCGGATTGAGTCGTTTCTTCAAACGTGTGCAACCGAATCTGGAAATGGTCCTCGCCGACCCGATCGGCTCGGTGATGGCGCAATACAGCCGCGACGGCACCTTGCCGACGCCCGGCTCGTGGGCGGTCGAGGGTATCGGCGAAGACTTCATTCCGTCGATCACTGACCTGTCCAGCGTGCGCCACGCCTATTCGATCAGCGATGCAGAAAGCTTCGATCACGCGCGCCAGTTGCTCAAGGCCGAAGGCATTCTCGGCGGATCATCGACCGGCACCCTGTTCGCCGCCGCGCTACGTTATTGCCGCGAACAGACCGAGCCGAAACGCGTGGTCAGCTTCGTCTGCGACACCGGCACGCGCTACCTGTCGAAGGTCTACAACGACCAGTGGATGACCGATCAAGGCCTGTTGCAACGCAAAGGCTATGGCGACCTGCGCGACTTGATCGCACGGCGTTTCGAGGATGGTCGAGTGATCAGCGTCGGCCCGGACGACACCCTGCTCACAGCGTTCCAGCGCATGCGCCTGGCGGACGTTTCGCAACTGCCGGTGCTGGTCGAAGGCAAGCAACTGGTGGGCGTGATCGATGAGTCCGACATCCTCCTCGGCGTGCACGAAGACGCCGCACGTTTCAGCCAGTCGGTGTCGAGTGTGATGACCGACAAACTGCAAACCCTCGCCCCGACTGCGAGCCTGGCCGAGCTGGAATCGGTGCTCAGCCGTGGCCTCGTCGCGATCATCGCCGACGCCTCCGGCTTCCATGGCCTGATCACCCGCACCGACATGCTCAACCAATTACGGAGATCCCTTGCATGAGTCAGCACGACGATAAATCCCAAGGCTTCGCCACGCGGGTGATCCACGCCGGGCAAAAGCCGGACCCGACCACCGGCGCGCTGATGCCGCCGATCTATGCCAACTCCACTTACCTGCAAGACAGCCCCGGTGTGCACAAGGGTTTCGACTACGGCCGCTCACACAACCCGACGCGCTTTGCCCTGGAACGCTGCGTCGCCGATCTCGAAGGCGGCACTCGCGCCTTCGCCTTCGCCTCAGGCCTGGCGGCGATTTCCACGGTGCTGGAACTGCTCGATGCCGGCTCGCACATCGTTTCCGGCAATGACCTGTACGGCGGCACATTCCGCCTGTTCGACAAGGTTCGTCAGCGCAGCGCCGGGCATCGTTTCAGCTTCGTCGACCTGACCGATCTGTCGGCGTTCGAAGCCTCGCTGCAGGACGACACGCGCATGGTCATGGTCGAAACGCCGACCAACCCACTGCTGAGCCTGTCGGATCTGGCCGCGATCGCGCGCATCTGCCGTGCGCGCGGGATCATCTGCGTCGCCGATAATACTTTCGCCAGCCCCTACATCCAGCGCCCGCTGGAGCTGGGTTTCGACATCGTCCTGCACTCGACCACCAAGTACCTCAACGGCCACTCCGACGTGATCGGCGGCATTGCCGTGGTCGGGCAGAACGCCGAACTGGCGGAAAAACTCGGTTTCCTGCAGAACGCCGTCGGCGCGATTTCCGGGCCGTTCGATGCGTTCCTGACCTTGCGCGGGGTGAAGACCCTGGCGCTGCGCATGGAGCGCCATTGCAGCAACGCCCTGGACCTGGCGCAGTGGCTGGAGCAGCAACCGCAGGTCAAACGCGTCTACTATCCGGGCCTGCCCTCGCATCCACAGCACGCACTGGCCAAGCGGCAGATGCGTGGTTTTGGCGGGATGATTTCTGTTGATCTGAACAGCGACCTGGCCGGCGCACGGCGGTTTCTGGAAAACGTGCAGATCTTCGCATTGGCGGAAAGTCTGGGCGGTGTGGAAAGCCTGATCGAGCACCCTGCGATCATGACCCACGCGACGATTCCACCGGAAACCCGCGCAAAGCTGGGGATTGGTGATGGGCTGGTGCGGTTGTCGGTGGGGGTTGAGGATGTTGAAGACCTGCGTGCCGACCTGGCACAGGCACTACGATCGATCTGACGTTACAAAAACGATAAAGCCCGCACAAGGCGGGCTTTATCGTTCGACTAGGCGGCCAGTACTGATTTCTGGCTTCCAAGGTTGACCGAGCTTCTCAGAGTAGTGGGCCAAATTGAAAAAGTACGGCCTCGGCTGTTTTACACGGCGTAAGGGCTGGATCCAGCACGGAGTTCTTTCTAACCGTGTGTTTTTTGGAGCGTCCCCACGGTCCCTAGCTAGCCGATTGCGCATCAGTCTGCATCTTCACCTAAATCTTTGAGCCTAACAAAGCTACCAATCGCACAGGCTTTTTTAGGCTGATAGGCTGTCAACGACGACTGCATAGCAGCCAACGCCCAATTTGCCTGTCTCAAATCTTTCCCATCCACTGTTTCCACCAGCAGCCACTTTTCACCGTGCGGGGTAGACGATGGCGCTTTGCCTTGCTGCCGGGCAGAATCAAGTGCCCGTGTGATAGATTCGGCTGGTCGGCAACGCTGATCCAACTCTACTTCGAGCTCTAAACCACTTTTACCTACGCAATGAAAAAAATGGAACGTTAATGCCAGACTGGATAGCAATCACTATAGCTTTCGCCCTCCTCATTTGTGCATTCATGTTTCTTGCCTGGATCCTGACGTCTGCACTTGAAGAATATTTCAAATCAAAATGGGAAAAGGAGTTTGAAGTGGACTTGATCCTGGCCATCAAAATCAGTCAGCCTTCATGGCCGCAAATCTTGCAGATTGCCGCTTCTCGTCAGGTCAGGAATGAGCGCATCTACTGGATTCTTCAACGACTGCTCAGGGAAATACTAACGGGCCGGAACACCGAGTTGGCATCTCATCGGGATCTGGTGGAGAGCTATATCAAACAGATGAAAGAGACGGAACCTTTCGAAGGCATGCCCAAGGAAATCAGAATCCACCTCGAGCGTCTGCGGGAGCAGTTGACGACCCCTGCGCAGTCCATGGAACCGTTAGCCGACCAAATACGTGAACTGCTCTCCGTAAATGATAAAGAGAAAAGGCAGCAGAAGTACTACACCACCGGCGGGTTCTTCGTCGGCATTCTCGGCCTCGCTTTTGCCGTATATCCATTGGTGTCCCTAAATTCACCCTTGCCGCCTGCAGCAACGAGCGCCCAGTCAACATTATCCGCCCCTCCGGCAAGCAGCACTCAACAGCACGGGCTGCCTGTACAGTAGCGGGCGAGAGGTTATGTAGCTGGGGGCAACAGGTGCTCCAGCGCGGCATAGCCTTCGGCGTCATTGATCATGAGATTGATCAACTCGGCAGGTGCGAGATTGAAAGCCTCGGTCTTGTAGGTCATGGCGAATACGCTTCGGGCTAGAACAGCACCTGCCGTTGCAAACATAACTTGATCGTCCGGAGCCTTTCGATCCGGGAAAAAAGCCGAAATGGTCGCTGTCCCCAGAGCACGCATGCCCCGGGACGGGCTGGAATAATCCCAATGCCAGCGTCCCTTCGAAGGGCAGTACGTGGGATTATCGTCATCGAGCATGAACCCCCACTCGTCGCTGTCGCACATCCACTGCGCGGGGAGCAGCAAACGCGGAGGCCTTCCGGCTTGACATACCCGCACCTCATGAGTGAGTGCATTCCCCCAGAGCTCCATTTTCTGTCGGCTAAAATAGTGAACGGCGCGCTGACGCAGGTCATTAGCCCTGAGCCTTCCGGCCATGTAAGTGTTCACTTGTGCCTGTGTCGCGCCTTCAGCTACACCCAGCAATACGGTGCTCAAATCCAGGCCGCGTTCAAGCAGCGGGTGAATATTCAGATACGCCCTGCCTGCCAGCGGCTCGGGCAAGTCCGCCGCGCTGTCAGCATCGAAAATCACCGGAATTATCCTGACGCCGTCATGGTCAGCGATTTGCGTCAGCATCTGGAGTTCCCGATATAAGCCTGAATTGACCCGTTGTGCCGCGACGAGGTAGTCGCTGTCACAGATGCAGAACACGCTGACAGGGCGTTGCCCCAGCGCTTGGGCAATAGTTTTGTCGATCGACTCACCGAAACCGATACTGTCCCGATCCCAGAACACGCGATATTTCCAGTCCAAAGGCTTAATGATGCGCTGGCGTAACCACTCTTTGTGCTCCAGCGGCCCGCCCCACGCGTAAGAAATAAAAATCGCGTCCTTCTTTTTTTCTTCCAGCATTCGACCAGATCCCTTTGATATCAGTGGCACTGGCAGCCACAACTTTCCGAGCAGGATAATGGCCGATCAACGGTCTGCAAGCCACTTTCGTTCAAGGCATCGCACGCGGCATCTGATTGATTTCGCCGTCTGCCGCTATGCATGGCATCTTGTCCGGAACTGAAAAGGGTTATGGGTCAACCTGCGCCATCAGATCCGACCCGGCTCCGGCCGTTTCGCATAACACTGCGCCAGTACCGAGCAGACCATCAACTGAATCTGATGGAACAGCATCAGCGTCAAAATCAGCACGCCGATAGTGCTGCCGGCAAACAACACCTGCGCCATCGGTTCCCCGGTGGCCACGCTCTTTTTCGAGCCGCAGAACAGAATGGTGGTGCGGTCTTCGTGATTGACGATCGCGTCGAGGGTCGCGCCGCCGTCGCCGAGGACATTGAGCAGCAGCGTCAAGAGCAGCGGTGTGCGGCTTTCGGTCGGGGTCGAAGACCTGCGTGCCGACCTGGCGCAGGCACTGGCGAAAATCTAGCACCGCGCCGGTGTAATACCTCAATGGCGGGCGCCTCATTCGAGTCGCCCGACGTTGCACTAGTACATTTGTGCTAGTCGACCCTTCGCCCCCTCGGCGCTATATTCCCTGCACCCTCAAGACGCTCCCATCGTTGCCCGTTCGCAGCGCGCGGGATCGTTGTGCCCGCAATTTAGAACGACACCAAGGAAGAAACACTCATGAAATCCCTGATCGCAACACTCACCCTTAGCGCACTTTTCCTTACTGGCTGCGCCACGCCGAAACAATGGGAAGCCACCGGCGGTAGCAAAACCGATGGCGTCGTCCAGGTCTCTTATGAACTGGGCCAATTCGAAAGCGGCCAGACCAACGCCGAGCAAGGCCTGACTATCGCCGAGCAACGCTGCAAAACGTGGGGCTATAAAACTGCCGAGATCACCGGCTCGGAAAAAAACATCTGCCGCACCATGGGCAAGTTCAATTGCCTGCAAACCACCATTACTCAGGACTACCTCTGCAAGCGATGACAGCTCGATTATTTCGACGCTAAAGCTGCCGGTCGCGCAACCCGCGCAGAGTTGCGCGCAACTCGGCGGGACGCACCGGCTTCGACAGAATCGCAATCTGTCGATCGTGCAAGGCAGCCTGGATCTTTTCGACGTCATGCCCGGTGATGATCATCGCCGGCACTGCCCAGCCGCGTTGCTTGCGCACCTCATCGATGCACTCGATGCCGGTAGCGTGGGTGCCGAGGTCATAGTCGGCGACGATGATGTCGCAGTCGGTGTGCAGATCTTCAGCAGACCACTCGGCCTGCACCACACAGCCCCAGCGTTCAAGCAATGCTGAAGTTGCCAGCAACACGTTGCGGTCATCCTCCACCAGGCACACTTTCAGCCCCGTCAGCAAACCCGCTTGCCGCGCTTCACCGCGGACAACCAGTGACTGCGGTGCCGCTACGATCGGCAAACCGCCAAGGGTCACCGCCGTGCCGCGCCCCAACTTTGAACGCAGCGCCACTTGCAGACCGATCAGTTCACTCAGACGCTTGATGATCGACAGCCCCAGCCCCACGCCTTCGACGTCTTTATCGCGCACTTGCCGCACGCGATAAAATTCCTCGAAGACCTTCTGCAGATGTTCTTCGGCGATGCCGTTGCCGCAATCATAAATGACGATCGCCAGCCCTGCTCCGCGTCTACGCACGCCGATCAACACCGGACGCTGGGCGCCGTACTTGAAGCAGTTGGAGAGCACGTTCTGCACCATGGTCGCCAGCAGCGCCGGGTCGGTTCTGACCCAATAGGTGCACGGTCGCAGGCGCAGCTCGACGCCCGCCCAACGCGCTGCTTCCTGATGTTGGCGGACTATGTCCGCGAGCCATTCGCCGAGGTTCAGCGTTTGCATTTTCGCCTCGACCCGACCGTTATCCAGGGTGTAAAGGTCGAGAATCGACCGGAACAACTGCGAGACGTTGAGCAGCGATCGATCGATGTTATCCACCAGCCGGCGCTCGTCTTCGCCCAGGCGCGACTCACGCAGACAGGCAGTAAACAAGCCGATCGAATGTATCGGCTGACGCAGGTCATGACTGGCCTGCGCGAGGAAGCGCGACTTTTCCAGATTCGCCGCCACCGCTTCTTCGGACGCCTTGCGCGTACGCTCCAACAGCAAGTGCGCATAAAACGGGATCACCGTGCTGGTGATCAGCAGCATCAACACCATGAACGGCTGCGCCTGCCAATAGGGCGTCAGGCGATAGACCACCAGCAGCGCCGTAAGCGCCAGGCCGGTGGCGATCGCCAGATAGCGCGAGCCGTAGCGCATGCCGTTGCCGAGGTTGACCCAGACCATCACCGCATACAGCGGCAGCGCCGCCTCGCCGCCAATCACCAGACCAAAACAGGTACCGGTGTAATCGTGGACCATGGCAAAAATCCGCCGCGCCGGGTAATGCCCCGGCCAACGCGCAATGGCTTGCCGAAACACGATCGACGCCAGCAGGAACAGACTGATGTAGGTGATGACCGGCAGGTAGGTCTCGAAGCGATGGCCCGGCAAAAAGACCAGTACGACCATGTAAACCACCGCGATGGCGGCGATGATGATGCGCAGGTTGGCCTGGTCGAGTTCGGTGTTTTTCTCGAACTTCATGGGAAACGTCCTTGTGCAGCAATTGCAGTTTCGGAAGCAGCCTACAGGCAACCTTCGCGTCCAGTGCTAAGGTGCAGGCCTTGAATCACGCCTGACCCAGGGAGGGTCGCATCATGACGTGCCGGATCATCATAGCCGACGATCACCCACTGTTTCGCGAAGCGATGTTGCGTACTGTGCAGCGCTTGCTGCCGAGTGCGGATACCGAAGAAGCCGGAGACTTCGACGCTGTGCTGGGGCTGTTGGCGCTGGGTAACGAGCCGGACACGTTGATGCTCGATCTGCGTTTTCCCGGGCTGACCTGCATCAGCCAGCTCGCCGACTTGCGCCAACGATTGCCGCGCACCACGCTGATCGTGGTGTCGATGGTCGACGATCAAGCGCTGATCAGTGAAGTCATGGCGGCGGGCATTGACGGTTTTATCGGCAAGAACATTGCGCCGGATGAAATCGGCCAGGCGATTCTGGCGATCCGCAATGGTGAGGTGCTGGTGAAGTCGGCGCCGTCCGGCCTGTTGCCGCTGGAAACTGCGACAACGCTGACGCCGCGTCAACAAGACGTGCTGCGTTTGATCGCGCAAGGCAAAACCAACAAGGAAATCGCCCGTGAACTGGATATCTCCCCGTTCACGGTACGCATCCATGTGTCCTCGTTGTTGCGTACGCTGGATGTGCCGACGCGGGCGGCCGCGGCAGTAAAGTTTTCCGCAGGATTCTGAGGCTCAGCCGTGCAGCCCCGGCTCTTGGGTATTAACCTGATTGGCTTACTGGCGATCGGTATAGATCGCGTCACTGGTGAGTGGTAAAGCCAGCAATGTCGCCTTGGCTCAAGCATTGAACACAGGCGTAGTAAAGGCAGCCGTCGCCCCAGGGTTTGACCAACGTGCTGACCGACGGCGTGGTGGCGTTGTCGCTGTATCTGGAGGTGACCGCACCGGCGGCGTTGTAATTGCGTGACTCGATGTCCTGGGTTGATGCCGCAGGTTCCAGCATGATTCAGACAGGCCTGTTTCGCCTGCCTGTAAAGATTCAACGGGCCAGATGAGCCACTCGGCTAATCGCGCCAATCAGGCAAAATCTGCTTTGGGCATTTGGCAGTCCGGGCATAGCCAGTCTTCATGAACGTCTTGCCAGGCCGTACCGGGCGCAATTCCGTTTTCCGGATCTCCGGTCGCCGGATCGTATTCGTAACCGCAAACGGTGCAGGTTTTAGTCTGTTCTTGCGTCAACATCATCGATCTCCTTCTGTTTAAAGTGCGACGGTTGAAATCAGGCCGGCAGCGCCAAGGATGAAGCCAATCAATGCGCCGCGTTGCGGCAACTCGCGGAGCATGGCGTAGATCACAATAGGCTCCAGCACCAGCAACAACGTCAATGAAGCGACCGTTACCACCCAGATATTCCCGGTACCTTGATAGCCGAGCCAATAAGCCAGAACCAAACTGATCCCGGCTATGCATATCAAGAACATCGGTTTGATGAACATGCCGGGGGTTTCCAAGACCTTGCCCGGAAGCTTGGAGGCGTAGACCTCACTGTAGATTGTCAGTATCTCGCCAAAGACCATCAGCAAAAGAGCGATGATTATGTAATGTTCTTTTTTCACAAAGATCTCTTCTGCAGGATTGACAGGATTTCATTGATAACAATTTCGCCTACTTCGTCGCTGTCCAACTGAAAATGTGGGCCATCGTGGTCAAACAGAAACGTGTTTTTGTACTCTGCACCTTCAAAGCCACCAATTTTTCGCAGTATGCTCTCCGCCCGATCAAGCTTATCGGCGTGAAAGGTCTTTAAAATTTTTATCGCATTGCCAAAATGAATGGCTTCGTCGGCGATCAGGTTCTTGATCCACAAGTTGAATCCGGGATGGCCGAAGTCCTGGTAAAAGGTGTCTTTCTTGTACGTTTTCACCGAAACGTATTCGTCGTAAGCGAATAACAGGAGCAGATTGAATTCACTGGCAAGTATGTCTTCAAGCCCTGTGAAATCGCCAACACGACCTTTCAGGTAATTGATGAGTTCACGTTCGTCAGCGCCAAAGACCAGCCGGTTCAGCTCGAAGAATCCGTCCGCGTGATTGCGCTCATCGGCATACCAGAAATCCAGGTACTGAACGAAATAAGGGGAAAATTCTCTACGCCGGGTGTACAAAAAATTATAGAGATTCACAGAGTCGTATTCAGACACAAGATCGGCCATAAAAAACGCCTTAAAAGACTGATCGATGCCAGGATTGATCCATCCACTGGTAGCGACATCTTCGAAAATAGCCCTTGAACTCCAGTTACGCTTTTTCAAGAAAGCCGCTTCCATGCTATTTCTCTCCCGATTTCATGCAGTCATTCACTGAATTTTTTTACAATTGCCGGAATAATCATGTCCTTGATTTCCTGCCGGGAAATCGGGAAATCCGGCGCGTTATGATCCAAAACGAATGTTCCGGTGTAACTGGGCTTCTCGAAATCAATTTGAAAAATCTCCTCGAGTATCGCAGGCACTTCCTGAATTCTTCGCGGATACAATTCCCTGGCTTTTTTTACGAAGGCGAAGAAGTGCGTTACTTCGTCTTTTTTGGTTTTACGTATCCATGCCGACAACTGTTCCGAATTGAAGTTATCGTAGCTTGCGATGCTGCGATGATAAACGTGCGTCGTGATGATCTCGTCATAAGCAAGAGTCACCAACAGCTTTAGCGGATCAGCCGCAATGTTATCGACAATGCTGAAGTCCGGCTTGCGCAGCTCAACACTCAGTGAAACTTCATCAAAAGGAATAGCCGAATACGAAGCATAAATAAGCGCAAAACCGTAGGCATGGTCAATTTCATCTTTCAACCAAGGATTGAGCACGTCTTCGAGGGATTTGAAGACCTCTGGATAATTACCTTCCAGATACCAGTACAACCGGCGCGCGTCATATTCTGTGATTACCGAATCGAAAAATATCTCCCTCCATTCCTCGCGCTCCGACTCGTTCAGTTCCACTGCGGGAAAGCTGAAACCAGACAAGACTGCGGAAGCATCGGGAGTGGTGCGCGTGATCGCGCCGGTTGCCATCGACATACATTCTTCCTTGATAGATTGAACAAGAACCTGGAAAACACTCAGACCAGAAAATTGCCAAACAAAAGTGCATCAGTGGCGGCATCCGGTCGCCATTCGGTCTGCTGAAAAACAATCGGCTGCCAGTACTTTTCAACGATTCCGTAGATGAACTCCCAGTCCAGATATTCACTTTCCAGAATTCCGGCCCGAGGATTGGCCTGCGCCCACGCCATTCCAGCGACAATACTGGACACCACCTGCAGACTCGTAGCGCTGTTGTATTTGGCCATCTTGCGTGCCTTGCCAATGGACAGATTCGAGCCCATCCACACTGACGGATACTTGTCACTGATCAGAAACACGCCCAGTTCATCGATACCGGAAACAATGCCGTCTTTTAATACCTCCTTGGTTAACACCCGCTGTTCATTTCCATTGTCCAGCAGGGACATTGAAGCCACGGCCTGGTCACAGGGGTGGTATGCGTAATAAACGGTAGGGCGATAGCGGGGGTTATCGCCATCGCCTACGGTCAGATATTCGGCAATCGACAGCGACTCATTGTGGGTCAACAGGTAACCGGAAAAGTCCAGATAGTTCGGAGACCAGCTTCTGACTCTGACCTCACGCCCTTGCTCACTCATGGCTATCGCGTAATCGTTGCGAATCGCCGCTTCAGGCAATCTGACCTCATGACTGCCCCAGCCCAGTTCTGCTGGCTGCAGGCATTCGGTAATCAAACCGTCCACCGACCAAGTGCACATGAAGTGCTGTTCCGGACGCTGATCTCCGCAGACTTGAGTATCGCGCTCGGATATCTGGATGACCCTGATACCCAAGCGCTCGGCCAGTTCAGCCCAATCTTCGCGATCCCCGGTTTTATAAGCAACGTCATTGACCGCGGCCATTTGCGTCAATGCTTTTTTCAGCAACACGGAAATGAATCCCGGATTGGCACCGTGAGCGACAACAGCCGTTGCACCATCAGGGCGTTGCTGTTTTGTAAAACGCTTGAGACCCTCCCGCAAAGCAAAATTGCTGGTCAGGCCTGATTCGACTTCGGCTGTGTATTCCCAAGGTTCGATGCAAGTATCCAAATACAGTGCATCGTGCCTCTGAGCCAACATTATCAATGATTGAGTGGAGACCGAAACAGCCAGATTCAACAAAAAAACCTGGTCATTCAGAAAAGGCCCTATAACCTCTTCAAAGTTATGCGGGGTAATCAGTTTCTTTATCAAAGTCGCTGAATATTCTTGCGCAATGGCCTGTTTGGAGACGTCCAGATCTTTATCAAAGATTACAACATCGACCTGAAAACGTTCATTAATCAGGGGCAGCAAGGCCTGGGCAATGCTACCAAATCCGACAATGACAATCCGACTTATAGTTTGCATACGTAGAGTCCTTTACGTAAATCCTATTCACATACAGGCGCGCGGTCGCGAAGTACCAATATTGCAAAAAGTATCGACACTCGGCAGTCGATAATCGCTGAGTCTGCGACTGACCACTATAGGTTGATGTCTGCGAAGACGATGTCCTTATAACTCTCGTAGTACCAAGCTTCATGCCCGGTATCCATGCTTGCGAAGATTGGATCCTAAACAGCCGACTGCGGCATGGCAACCCCAAAACAAGAATATTTTTGAACGTTTTTCACGGACAAAATGCTTGCTCTCAAACCTGGCAATCACTAACTAATTGATAAAAATGAATTAAACACGATAAGACCGTTGCATCACTTCCGTGAACAACCTCACCTCGGTAGCCGCTGGAGCTGCGATGCTTCGATTCGTTATGTCCACACATGTGCTCTGGACTAAGGGTCAACCTGCGCCATCAGCTCCGGCACCGACTCCGGCCGGCGCGCATAACGCTGCGCCAACACCGCGCAGACCATTAGCTGAATCTGGTGAAACAGCATCAGCGGCAGAATCAGCACGCCGATAGTGCTGCCGGCAAACAGTACCTGCGCCATCGGCACGCCGGTGGCCAGGCTCTTTTTCGAGCCGCAGAACAGAATGGTGATGCGGTCTTCCTGGTTGAAGCCGAACGCTTTGCTCAACAGAATTGATGCCACCAGAACCAACGTCAGCAGGATGCAACAGACCAGTACCAGACCGAGCAACTCGAACAACGGAATCTGCTGCCAGATGCCCTCGTTGACCGCTTCGCTGAATGCGCCGTACACCACCAGTAGAATCGAACCCTGATCAACGAATTTCAGCCAGTTCTTGTTGCGCCCTACCCACGCGCCGATCCAGCGCCGGGCGATCTGCCCGGCAATAAATGGCAGGAGCAATTGCACACTGATCTTGACGATGGCATCGAGGGTCGAACCGCCGTCACCGTGAACGTTGAGCAGCAGCGTCACCAGCAGCGGCGTGAGAAAAATCCCGAACAGGCTTGAAGCCGCCGCACTGCAGATCGCCGCCGGAATATTGCCCCGCGCCAGCGAAGTGAAGGCAATCGCCGACTGCACAGTGGCCGGCAACGCGCACAGATAGAGCATGCCCATGTACAGCTGATCGCCTATCAGCGGTGACAACAATGGCTTCAGCGCCAGACCGAGGATCGGGAACAATACGAAGGTCAGGCCAAACACCAGCAGATGCAAACGCCAGTGGCCGGCGCCGGCGATGATCGATTCTCGCGACAGCTTGGCGCCGTGCAGGAAAAACAGCAGGGCGATGGCCATGTTGGTCAGCCAGCCGAAGCCGACCGCGACCTGGCCGCTGGCGGGCAGAAAGCTCGCCAGCAAGACGACGCCGATCAAGGTCAGGGTGAAGTTATCGGGCAAAAAACGTGGGCGCGTCATAAGATTCATCCGGAGGTTGCCAGTACGTGCGGACGACTCTAACGTGACTGGCAATTACCGACTAACGCCGAAGAGCCGCAAGATGCCGCCTAAAGGACATGCCAAGAGTGTTCGCCGCAGCGTTCCCGGGCTGCCCAGCCTGCCGCGCCCCGTGTACGGACGCACCGAATCGCTGCCGAATCGCGCCCTCACCCGCCGCCACAGTCATCCGTGGGTGCAGTTGTCCTACGCGATTCAGGGCGTGCTCGAAGTGCAGACCAGCGCCGGCCGATTCGTCGCGCCGCCGGAGCGTGCGGTGTGGATCCCGGCCGGCGTGCCGCACCGGGTGTTCAGCGCACCGCATACGGAAATGCGCAGCCTGTACATCGACAGCAGCGTCACCGGTTGGGCCGCCGGGCATTGCCATGTGCTGGGCGTCAGCGATCTGCTCAGGGAGTTGATCCGCGCCTTCAGTCAGGTCCCGGTCGACTATGACGAGAACGGCCCTGACGGACGCCTAGCCCAGGTCATCCTTGATCAACTCGGCGACGCGCCGACCATCGACCTGATGCTGCCGCTGCCGCAGGACGCTCGCCTGAAGCAGATCTACCAGAGCCTGGAACAACACCCGGAACAGCAGACCACCCTGAGCCACTGGAGCGAAAAATTCGGCATCACCGAAAAGACTCTGACCCGCCTGTTTTTGCGCGACACCGGCCTGACCTTCCGCGCCTGGCGTCAACGCCTGCGCTTGCTTGGCGCCCTGACCCCGCTGGAAAAAGGCGAGCGAGTGACCGATGTTGCGCTGGCCTGCGGATACGACTCGACCTCGGCGTTTATCGCCGCGTTTCGTCAGCAGTTTGGCGAAACGCCGGGAGAGTTTTTCCGCTGACACTTCGTTTTTGCCGAACTGTCCGTCAGGAATAAACGATTTTTCTTTGCTCCAGATCCGTCGCTAGCATGGCCCCGTCAGACTTTATCGAGAGGGTGCAGTGATGCCTGTGGGAGCGAGCCTGCTCGCGAATGCGGGGTGTGAGGCAACCTCCATCTCACTGATCCACCGCATTCGCGAGCAGGCTCGCTCCCACAGGAGAGGTGCTTGCTGCAAATAAAAAGACAGGGGAGCGTGCCATGCCTGCCACGAACATCAACATCGGCGAACCCTGGATGTGGGGCGCCTTCATCGTCTTCGTTCTGGCCATGCTGGCCCTGGACTTGTTTGTCTTCGGCGGGCGCAAGGCGCACCGGGTGTCGGTGCGGGAAGCGTCGGCCTGGGTGGTTGCCTGGTGCCTGTTGGCGCTGAGCTTCGCGGGATTGCTCTGGTGGTATCTGCACGGCGAATTCGGCGGTGAAATCGCCCGACAGAAAACCCTGGAATTTCTCACCGGTTATCTGATCGAGCAGTCGCTATCGATCGACAACATGTTCGTCTTCGTGATGATCTTCAGCTACTTCGCCGTGCCGCCGGAATTGCAACGACGAGTGCTGCTGTACGGCGTGCTGGGCGCGATTGTCATGCGCGCGATCATGATTTTTGCCGGTGTGTGGCTGGTGTCGCAGTTCGAGTGGCTGCTGTATGCATTCGGTGTGTTCCTGATCATCACCGGGATCAAGATGCTGGTGTTCGCTGATCATCAACCGGATCTGGAAAAGAATCCGTTATTGCGCTGGGTTCGCGGGCATATGCGCATCACCAGTGGCTTTCACGGCGAGAAGTTTTTCATCCTGCAGAACGGCGTGCGCTGGGCGACGCCGATGTTCCTGGTGCTGGTGCTGATCGAGGCCAGCGACTTGATGTTCGCCGTCGACAGCATTCCAGCGATCTTCGCCGTCACCACCGACCCGTTCATTGTCTTCACCTCGAACATCTTCGCGATCATGGGCCTGCGTGCGTTGTACTTCCTGCTGGCAGACATGGCTGACCGCTTTCACCTGCTCAAGTATGGCTTGGCGATCGTGCTGGTTTTCATTGGCGGCAAGATGGTGCTGATGCCGTGGTTCCACATGCCGGTGGAATGGTCGCTGGCAATCGTCGGGACGGTGATTCTCGGGTCGGTGCTGTTGAGCCTGGTGACCAGCCGCGAGGCAGAACGCCGCCCTGAATGACACAACACAACCCACCTGTGGGAGCGAGCCTGCTCGCGAATACGCCGGATCATTCAACATAGGAGTTGAATGACACACCGCTTTCGCGAGCAGGCTCGCTCCCACATTTGAAGTGCGGTGCTCTTATTTATCGGACTTGATACTGGTCCACACCCGCGTGCGCACCCGCTCCATTTTCTGCGGCAACGGTTGCACCACATACAGGGTTTTCAGCGCTTCGCTGTTCGGGGTCAGGTTGGGGTTGTCGGTGATGTCCTTGTTGACCAGCGGCATCGAGTCCTTGTTGGCATTCGGGTAACCGAGGAAGTCACTGATCGGTGCGATCACTTTCGGGTCGAGCAAGTGGTTGAGGAATTCGTGGGCCTCGGCGACGTTCTTCGCGCTCTTCGGAATGGCGAAGGTGTCGAACCAGATCGGCGCGCCCTCCTTTGGCAGACGCCAGTCGACCACCACGCCGTTGCCCGCCTCTTTGGCGCGATTGCCGAACTGGTAGAAGCTGCCGGAATAACCGATCGCCACGCAGATGTCGCCGTTGGCGATGTCGGTCATGTACTTGGCCGAGTTGAAGTAGGTCACGTAAGGACGAATCTTCATCATCAAGGCCTTGGCCTTTTCATAGTCCGCCGGGTTCTGGCTGTTCGGGTCGAGGCCGAGGTAATGCAGGGCCAGCGGCAGGATCTCCGACGGCGAATCGAGCATCGCCACGCCACAGGCCTTGAGCTTTTCCATGTTCTCGGGCTTGAACACCAGATCCCAACTGTCCACCGGCGCGTTTTCGCCCAGGGCAGCCTTGACCTTGGCCGGGTTGAAGCCGATCAGCACGGTGCCGTACATGTACGGCACGCCGTACTGGTTGCCGGGGTCGTTGGCGTCGAGCAACTTGAGCAACGCCGGATCCTGGTGCTGCCAGTTCGGCAGTTTCGACTTGTCGAGTTTCTGGAACACGCCGGCCTTGATCTGGGTTTCGAGGAATTGGTTGGACGGCACCACCAGGTCGTAACCGGAGTTGCCGGTGAGCAGTTTGGCTTCCAGGGATTCGTTGGTGTCGAAGGTGTCCCAGGTCACTTTGATCTTGCTTTGCTCGGCGAAGTCCTTGGGCACTGCCGGCAGGATGTAATCCGCCCAGTTGTACACCCGCAATTCGCGCTGCTCGGCCTGGACGGCGCCGGCCAGCAGCGTCAGACCACACACGGTGGCGCCCAGAATGCGTTTGATCGTGACCATGGTTGTTTCCCCGAATGCGACGTGAGATCGATGGTTTTTATGTTCTGTACACGGCAGTGGCTGTAACGGTAGCCAAGGGCAAAAAAGGTCGAGCCTGTTGTTATGGTTTCGATTCTTGCTGACAGCGTAGCGCGATGACAGTAGGCGGCAGGCCAAAAGGGGATCGATATGGCCAATTTCCGTGACCGCTGAAATACGCAAACAAAAATGCCCGGCGCTGGGCCGGGCATTGTCGGGTTGCCGTTGGGATCAGTCGGTATAGCCGAGTCTGGCCGCCCTGCTCTGCTGCGCCTGACCGCGAGTCGCCAGGCAGTAATACAGCGGCACGGTCACCACCAGGCCAACCAGCCACGACAGGTCGGCACCTTCCACCAGATTGGCGTACGGCCCCACGTACAGCGAGGTGTTGGCAAACGGCAGTTGCACGATGATGCCGATGAAGTAAGCAATGATCGCGTGCAGGTTGAAGCGCCCGTAGATGCCACCGTCAGCGCGGAAGATCGAGGCGATGTCGTAGTTACCGCGCTTGATCAGATAGAAATCGATCAGGTTGATCGACGCCCACGGCACCAGCACCAGCAACAGCGCGAGAATCAGTCCTATGAATTCGGAAATGAAATCCGCCGAGGCACCGAGGGCGACCACACAGCATCCGGCCAGGATCACGCTCGACAGCACCACGCGCACCTTGATGCTCGGCGTCCACTGGCTGGCGAACGTCTGGATCGAGGTGATGATCGATAGCACCGCGCCATACAGATTGAGCGCGTTGTGGCTGATGATGTTGAGCAGAAACAGCACCATCAGAATCGGCCCCAGCCAGCCGGTGGACTGCTTGACGGCCGCCATCGCTTCAGTGCCTTCCGGCGTCGCCAGCACTGCCACCGCGCCAAAACTGAACGACAGAATCGTGCCCAGCGTCGCGCCCAGATACGTCGCCCAGAAGGGTTTGGCGATACCGATGTCTGCTGGCAGATAACGCGAATAGTCGGAGACGTACGGCGAGAAGCTGATCTGCCAGATGATCCCCAGCGACACCGTCGCCAGCCAGCCGGACAGATTGAAACTGCCGCGCGTCAAAAAGTCCGCTGGCAGTTCATGGGCGAAGATATAGATGAACCCGGCGAGCAACGCGCCACCCATCACCCAGGTGCCGATGCGGTTGAGCGTATGGATGAAGTTGTAGCCGATCACACCGATCGCGGTGGCGGCCAGCGCGCCGATCAGAATGCTCAGCGGCGCTGGCACTGACGGCGCAATGCCGACGATGGATTTGCCGGCTAGCACGATGTTGGAAATGAAGAAACCGATGTAGATGAGAGCCGCGAAGAACACGATCAGCAGTGCGCCATAACGACCGAACTGACCGCGACTCTGGACCATTTGCGGAATGCCCATGCGCGGACCCTGCGCCGAGGCCAGCGCAATCACCACGCCGCCGATCATATGCCCCAGCGCAATCGCCAGCAGCCCCCAGAACAGATTCAGATGGAACACCTGGACCACCATGGCGCCGGTGACGATGGGCAGTGGCGCGATGTTGGTGCTGAACCAAAGAGTGAACAGATCGCGGGCCTTCCCGTGGCGTTCCGCGAGTGGGACGTAATCGACCGTATGATTCTCGATCAACGGATCTTGCCGGGACATCTGGGACATATGCATGAACTCGAGTTTGTCTGTTTTTATCTTTGTATGAAGCCAAACCGGGAGGACTCTTGGGTCGCCCCTCAGATGCAGACCATATTATGGTATTCCAGACTTTGCACAAGCCTGATCCGCTGAATCTGTTGCTCTCAGATCCGCTATCCTCGCTGATCCCACCCCTGACCGGCTAGCTGAAAGCCCCGTAAACACTGAGTTTCCGACGAAAGTGGCACGTTTATCGGTTCACCAGAAAAGCTCTTGCAAGATATGTATTACGGTATACCATCAGACCTACAAACCATAAAAACCGCGTCACACCACCCGAGGACCACCCAATGATCGATGCTGCCATTTACAAACAAGTCATGGGCTCGTTCCCGTCCGGCGTCACCGTCATCACCACGCTGGACGACGACGGTCAGATCGTCGGCCTGACCGCCAGCGCGTTCAGCTCCCTGTCGATGGACCCGGCGCTGGTGCTGTTCTGCCCCAACTACAGCTCCGATTCCTATCCCGTGCTGATCAAGAACAAACGCTTTGCGATTCACCTGTTGTCCAGCGTGCAGCAGAGCGAGGCCTATGCCTTCGCCCGCAAAGGCAAGGACAAGGCGCAGGGCATCGAGTGGACATTGAGCGCACTGGGCAACCCGATCCTCGCCAATGCGACGGCGGTGATCGAGTGCGAGTTGTGGCGTGAATACGAAGGTGGCGACCACGCGATCATGGTCGGCGCGGTGAAGAACCTGATCGTCCCCGAGCAGGTCGCCGGGCCGCTGGTGTATTGCCACGGCAAGATGGGCGCGTTGCCGGTTGTGGCTTGATTTTCAAAACCGCCGAAAAGCCATGTGGGAACGAGCCTGCTCGCGAAAGCGATGGGTCAGTTGTTACATTTTTGACTGATCTGACGCCTTCGCGAGCAAGCTCGCTCCCACAGGTTTTGGTATTGCCTGGGCGACTGTGTCAGGTCCGAAACCGGCTCACCAACTGATTCAACGTCTGCGACAACGCCGTCAGGTTCTGCGCATCCTGGCGAGTTGAATCCGCCAGGCTCGCCACCAACTGCGCATCACCATGAATCTGGCTGATGTGCCGATTGATGTCCTCCGCCACTTGATGCTGTTCCTCCGCCGCCGTGGCGATCTGCGTATTCATGTCGCGGATCACGTCAACCGATTCACGGATCAATTCAAAACTCGCCCGCGCCTCGTTGATCGACACCACGGTTTCCTGCGAGACCTCGAGGCTGGCGTGCATCTGCTTGCCCATCTGGTGGGTGCGCCGCGCCAGATTGCCAAGCAGTGCGTCAATCTCACCGGTGGAGTCGGAAGTGCGTTTGGCCAGCGCGCGAACTTCATCGGCGACCACGGCAAAGCCCCTGCCCTGTTCACCGGCGCGCGCGGCCTCAATGGCGGCGTTGAGCGCGAGCAGATTGGTCTGCTCGGCAATCGATCGGATGGTGCCGAGGATCGACTGGATGTCGTTGCTGTCCTGCTCCAGTTGCTGCATCGACTCGGCGCTGTGGCCGATCTCCTGACTCAAGCGCCCGACGTTACTCACCGCCGCGTCGATCTGCTGCTGCCCGGTGTGAGCCTGACGCTGACCGTTGTCTGCCGAGTCGGCCGCCTGACTGCACGAGCGCGCAACCTCGTTGGAAGTGGCGACCATTTCGTGGAATGCGGTCGACACCATGTCCACCGCCTCACGCTGACGCGAAGCGACGTCGGCCATTTCCGCCGAGACTTCGGTGGCGCTGCCAGAGCTGCTGTGAATCTGCCCCGCTGCCTGGCCGATGCGCTGAATCAACGTACGAATCGCTTCAAGAAACTGGTTGAACCAGCCGGCCAGTTGCGCGGTTTCATCCTGCCCACGGACTTCCAGTCGCGCAGTCAGATCGCCCTCGCCTTGAGCAATACCTTCGAGACCACTGGCGACACCACGAATCGGCTTGACCATCAAACCCGCGAACCACGCGCCAGCCGTCGCGAACAGCAGAGCGCAAACCACAGCGATAGCGCCAATCAGCCAAGTCAAACGGGTTGCCCCCGCCATCACTTCACTGGCTTTCACCAAGCCGACAAACCGCCAGCCCAACGCTTGCGAGGGCCAGACCAGAGCCATGTAATCCTCGCCGGCCAGCTGCACCTCGACCAGGCCTTTGCCCGCCTCGGCCAGTTGCTGATAACCGTCGCCGAGATCGCTGAGTTTCTTGAAGTTGTGCGCCGGATCGCTCGGGTCGACCAGCACGGTGTTGTTGGCTTCCATCAGCATCAGATAACCGCTCTCGCCGAGGCGGATCTGCTTAACCAGATCGGTCAATTGCTTGAGCGACACATCGATGTTGACCACGCCAGCATTGCTGCCCAACTGGTTGTTGAAGCTGCGCACAGTGCTCACCAGCACCACGTCATCCGCCGCCCAGTAATAGGCCTCGGTGCGCAGGGTTTTGCCGGGATTGGCCATCGCGGTTTTGTACCAGGGGCGGGTGCGCGGATCGTAGTTCGCCAACTTCGCATCGCCCGGCCAGAACAGATAACCGCCCTGCTCGGTGCCGACAGATAGATAGGTGTAGGCCGGATGGGCCTTGGCCAGACCGTCGAACAGTTTGAACAGCTGTTGATCCTGCGGCCCCATCGGCACTTGCGCGGCGTCACTGCTCAGGTAGCGTTTGAGGCTGGTGTCGATGCTCTGCAGTTGCGGATGCTCGGCCAGGTAAGCAACGTTCTGGCTGATGCCCTCGAAAAACAGCTGCATCGCGTTTTCCACCTGACGCACTTCGCGCCCGGTGCTGTCAGTAAAGGTGTCGCGCGCGCCCTCGCGGACATTGAGGATGATCAGCGCTGCCACCAGCAACACCGGCAGGCTGGCGATTACCGCAAACGCCAGAGTCAGTTTTTGTTTTATGTTCATTGCTTGCGCCTTCCTTGTTCGAAGTGTCGGTCAGAAATATTTTGCGGATATTCCGTATTATGGTATACCAATATTCAATCAACCGAACAGCCGTCCTCGAAGGCGTGCCTGAATGGTGAGAAGACTCGCGAGCGCACAGCGCTCACGTCAGTTCGACAGGCCCGCATACGACCGGCCAATTACAAAAGACTCGAGGTAGCGTCATGAAATTTTCCCTGTTCGTACACATGGAACGCTGGGACGAAAGCGTCAGCCACCGCCAACTGTTCGAAGACCTGACCGAACTGACCCTGATGGCCGAGGCCGGCGGTTTCAGCACCGTGTGGATCGGCGAACACCACGCCATGGAATACACCATCTCCCCAAGCCCGATGCCGCTGCTGGCCTACCTCGCAGCGAAAACCACGACCATCCACCTCGGCGCCGGCACCATCATCGCGCCGTTCTGGCACCCGCTGCGCGTCGCCGGCGAATGCGCCCTGCTCGACGTGATCAGCAACGGCCGCATGGAAGTCGGTCTCGCCCGTGGCGCCTATCAGGTTGAATTCGACCGCATGGCCGGCGGCATGCCCGCCTCCAGCGGCGGCCAGGCCCTGCGCGAAATGGTCCCGGTGGTCCGCGCCCTGTGGCAAGGCGACTACGCCCACGAAGGCGACATCTGGAAATTCCCCACCTCCACCAGCGTGCCGAAGCCGATCCAGAAGCCCAACCCGCCAATGTGGATCGCCGCCCGCGACCCGGATTCGCACAACTTCGCCGTGGCCAACGGCTGCAACGTCATGGTCACGCCATTGATGAAAGGCGACGAAGAAGTCCTCGACCTGAAGAACAAATTCCAGACTGCACTGGACAACAACCCAGACGTACCGCGCCCACAATTGATGGTGCTGCGCCACACCCACGTGCACACCGCTGATAACCCGGACGGCTGGCAAGTTGGCGCCAAAGCCATCTCACGTTTCTATCGCACGTTCGATGCGTGGTTCGGCAACAAGCAAACCCCTGTCAATGGCTTCCTCGCGCCAAGCCCGGAAGAGAAGTTTGCCGGACGTCCGGAGTTTGAACTGGAGAGTCTGCACAAGACCGCGATGATTGGTACGCCGGAAGAGATCATTCCGCGGATCAAGTACTACCAGGAACTGGGGGTGGATGAGTTTAGTTTCTGGTGTGACAACAGTTTGCCGCATGAAGAGAAGAAGAAGTCGCTGGAGTTGTTTATCAAGCATGTGGTGCCGGCGTTTCGTTGATTACTCGGCGGACGGTCTCTGACCCACTAAAAGGCCCCGGACTTGTCCGGGGCTTTAGTTTTTAGAGATCACGGGAATGCGCTGGCCTGGCTGGGTGACATCGTAAACACGCTGCTCGCAACCCCGTCCAACAAACTGAAACTCCACCAGGTAGACCTTGCTTCGCTCCGGCGTAAAGGTACTGCTCAGCGGCCCGCAGCTATAAGTGTTGCCGGTGCCCATGCCGTTGGAACGCCCCGACACTTCGAAGGGTTCGTCGGCATTGGCTTGCGCTTCCAACTGAGGGAAGTGCTTGAATGTGGCGCTGTTGGCCGCTTCGTTAAGCTTGGCGATCCAGCCGAATACCTTACCCCGCCCGGAATCCACCACAGTACCCAGCACTTCCATTCGTTGATCGGGATCTGAAGCCCGGCGAACCGAGAACTCGACAGGGTATGTGTAACCTGTCGCTTTCATGATGATTTTGGCGTGTTGTGCATCTGGTGTTACCGTTTTTTGCTGAAGTTGGACACCCTCCTTTAAAAGACTGGGGGAAGAGTCTCTGACGTTGGAATGGCAGCCTGCAATCAGGAAAACCAGTGAAAGCAAAATTCCCGCTCTAATCACTTTTTATTACCCCGTAAAGACTTAGCGGGCAGACTTATCGAGTTCAATAAACCTGCCCTGCAGCAATCGTTAAAATAATGTCTAAAAGCTTTAAGTCCGACTCGACCTGCACAGCATCTTGCTCAGACAACTGTGACATAAGAGACGCTAACCCATGCACCTCAATAATCCCTTTTATATGGTCAACCGAAAAATCAAAAGCGACCTTGGGCTCTCTTCCCGCCGACAACACAAGCCCGGCAGTCTGGAGCATTAGCTTTTCAACTGGAGTAACAAAACTTTCTCCCATCTCATTTAATGCATAGCCGACTTCAAGTTCCCCTTCAACCCAGGAAAAACCTGATTTTTTGTTCTTCCTGATCTTAGTCCTGCAGTAAATGGGATAGTAGTAAAACATTCGCTGCATTATTTCTTTATAACTTAAAATCGCTGACATGATCAGTCTCTCAAAATTCTATGACCATTAGGGTTCGCGATCACATTCACATTGATATTGGGAAAGCGATCCATGAATTGTGCAATAGCATTGCTGCAGCTAGCGCAAACCTTTAGCTCACTAAAAATATCTATCGTCCCGCTGGCGTTTTTATAGCCTCCCAGCATGTCAGAAATATTGTTGAAAACGGGGGACAGACCACGTTTTACCCCTCCATGTCGCATAGGGTATGGTCCTTGTTCTGCGCGGCCAGCAGGTTCAGGTCATTGCCGGTGTAGACGTCGTTGCCTGCGCAGATCTTACCCGCGATCAAAGTGATGTCACGGCCCGAGCTGGGTTTTACGTCGCCGCCAGCGATTAATTCAACAGCTTTTTAAACGGTGTGGTTGTACTGCTCATGGAGGCGTTTCTTGCCGTCCTCGCTATGGGTTTCGACGTTGTGTTCCTCACCGGCCGAGGACATGTTGATGTCCCGCTTGGCCTCGGCGGTAAGGTTGCCGGTAGCTTCGGCGATGGCGACGACGTTGATGTCGCGACCGGCATCGAGCTTCAGGTCACCATCGCGTTATACGCTCGACGCGAAATGAAAGGTGGTCTATCCCCGTTTATCTCCAAACGTCAGTTCATGAGCGCTGGCGACACTCGGCCACTGTCGAAGAGCTGGTTGAATATCTCTACGACAATCTCAAAATTTGAGCAGATGGCTGAACCAGCAACGGCGTCGCCTTGGATATGAATGATTCCGCCACGATTTTTATCGCCGCAAAATACTTCGACATCGTTGTCATCGCCATCATCAACGCCGAGAGTCAGCGCGTACTTGTTTCTCTCTGCAACAACCTGCAATGTCAATAGTTCGAAGCCTGCTAATTCTTCAATATCCAGGGTTACACTCCCCAAACTTCGGCAGGATTCTTCAAGGTGCGCAACTACATCATTCCAAGATGGATCTCTTTGCGTGCCACCTTCACAGGTTCCGCCAAAACCGACCGTCCAAGAGAGAGAGCGCGCTTCATATTATTTCACCTCTTTTACTGATTTCATTCCGGGGGAAGGAAACGGGGGCAGACCACGTTTTGGAAGGAAACGTGGACAGACCACGTTTTGGAGTGCCTTCTAAACGTGGTCTGTCCCCATTTACCCAGACTACGTTTTCGCAACGCTTTCTAAACGTGATCTGTCCGAGGTTATTTGCAACGTTCATACCCAGCGAAAATCAGGCGTAATCTCACACGTCATTCCCGCAAAAACAAGAGTATTTCTAACCTGCAAAACCTTCTCCGCTTGACCGACAAACACCAGAGCAAGATCTTGCTGGAGAGTAGTTCTGGAAGACAAGAAATTACGGCCTGTAACTTCAGAAACAGCTTTTACATGGGCTTTATTCTGATAGTCACCCCGGCAGCGCACCTCATACTGAGTCTCGTCCACCTTAATCTCTGGAATGTGGGTTGTAACTACCGACCAACCGCACTGAGAACATTTTACTCCTTGGGCGCTGCCTTCTCTGTAGACAGACAGCTCCCCTCCACACTGCTCGCACCCCATAAAACACTGCTTGCTCATTGCGGTTTCCCAGGATTAAACACTTTAAATGTTCCCTGATTCGCCATATCAGGATGATTAAAAAGTAAAAAACGGTAAAAAACGGGGACAGATCACCTTTTACTAAATGGTCGATTTTTTCGGCCGTCCCGGGCTCCCTCGCTGCACACGACGACCGATCATTGCCTCCACTTCAACAGCAAACTTTGAACCTCCAAAAACATTATTCCCATTGGTCGCGGCACGAGTAAAAAACGGGGACAGACCACCTTTTACTAAATGGTCGATTTTTTCGGCCGTCCCGGGCTCCCTCGCTGCACACGACGACCGATCATTGCCTCCACTTCAACAGCAAACTTTGAACCGCCAAAAACATTATTCCCATTGGTCGCGGCACGAATCTGGTCAACCACTTCTGACTCTAAGTCTTTATTGAACAGTTCGCGGTAGGCATCTGCCGGTTGCCCGCCCTGCACTCCAAGCGCCAAGTATTGAGCATGAGGGGTAACAATGTGCGAGCGCTCTGATTGTGCATTAACACGGTAGCTTGACCAGCGATATTCGGCTGGATGAACTACCATTTTCGCTCTCACCGGATTCATTTCGATGTACCGATAACAGCACAATAAATATCGCTCACTCTCAACAAGGCATGAACGATACCGGCCTTCCCACAAACTTCCACTGCGTCTGTACACGCGATTTATATATTGAACGTATCTCTGGCCAATACCTTTCATCAGCAGGCTTGCGCTATTGGCATGATGAGGACTGACTAACAAATGAACGTGATTGGTCATTAAGCACCACGCATGAACATCACAGTCATTTTTCGACGCCTGCTCAGCCAACAGCTCCAGATAAAAATGGTAGTCTTCCTCGGTAAAAAAACAGACAGATCTATTGTTTCCTCGCTGAATCAAGTGGAGCGGTACGCCTGGTATCAAAACTCGGGCTCTACGCGGCATTGATGAATCCTTTCAATTGGTCGAACTGAAAGCTTAGCGGGCCGCAAGGTAAACATGACGGCAAATTTTCACGTATTGTTGCAGTCAATTACATTAAAACGTGGTTTGCCACCCTTTTTCCCGGGGACAGACCCACGTTCTTGGAGTGGAGTGCTTTCTAAACGTGGTCTGTCCCCATTTATCCCTTTCTAAACGTGGTCCGCCCCCATTTATTTTCTCCTGTCAGTCCAGACTGAATTTAACCTGAGTACCGTCTGGTAAATTTTTAATCTTATCGGCTATATCGGCTCTGAGCCGCATGCCTTCTACAGCATCGGCAACATATAAATTATCCAAGGAAAAATCGCCGCCCATTACAAAAGGCACTTTGGGCAGCAAACGCATCCCCGCACGAACTGGACCATTGCGCTTTTGCCACTGATGAGCCAACGGATAGCCTGTCAATACTTCATAGTCGTGCAGAACTACTTCAGCCCAGCTTTCAACATCCGCAGCCAAGTACTCTAACGAGCCAGTTTCCGGATCAAAAATGTAGATACTGCCATCCTTAATACAGAACTGTCCACCAAAGATATCTTCAGCAAAAAAGACAACGTTATCGGCTAGGCCATTGTAGCTACTGCGCCACAGGTCAGCGTGATTCCAATCAGACATTCCCATTTCACTTTGACTGGAGTCACTTGGAAAAACATGCAGCGCGCCTTCAAAAGCATAGAAGCCATTGCGCTGACGCAGCACATTAACAAGTTGTTCCGCCGAAGTCCCTGCCAGTTTGCGTATTGGCCCAGACAGTTCTGGCTCACGTTCACTCAAGGACGAACTTGCAATCGATAACAACTTATCCAGATTATTCATAATCTAATCTATCACCTCTATTCTAACCTTCGTCCCGTTAGGCAACTCTCTGCATTGAGCGCCAATACAAGCGCCCGCCCCACGGTTATCACCAGCGGGGATATGCCTTACTGAGGCTCCCTGCCCCCCTTCCTGGAACATGGCGGGCGGATATTCATCACGGTCGAGGCCCGGTTTTGTTTCAATTCCGCGCAAAGAATCACGCCTGCGCGTTGCCGCATTATCTCGATCTATGGTCAACGTGTCAGGCTTTCCTGCCCCGATGGCATCTTCAATATGTTGCGCCGACTCGGGGTAGCGATCTTTGCTGATCGTGACGATTTTTTCAGTACCGCCTGCGCCGCCAGCAACCCCTTTTACATCAACAACCTTTTCATCATCCACATGTTTAGCCGTCGTGCCTTTTCCGATAGCCCGCCCCGGAAAAATTCCGGCGCCCATCTCGAAAACCACAGCGCCCAATTTTGCAAAGAAGCCACCCTCCTGTGCTTTCACAACGGAAGCCATTGATCCAGCAGAATATAAATTCCCTTCTTGAACAGAGCTTACCCAATAGGCCTCTGCTCCGTTGCCTTCACTCCTCAGTTTGTTTATGAGTTCTGAAAATTTTTCGTCATCGTCGGCCAAATCGCGTGAGATCTGACGGCAAGTATCAGCTGCTCCTTTACAAAACTCGTCACGCTCCAACTCTCGTTGCTTGTCGAGCGCTTCGTATTTATCCCTGACCGCCAGCTTTTCCTCATCAGTGGATTTGCTGTCCATTTCGGCCAGCATCTCTTTCACCTCACGGTGATAGAGGTAGTTATAGGTCGTCGCACTCCCTGCGATGGCGGCCCCTAGCTGGGTGTTTTCATCCACGGCGGCAGCCGCTAACACGCCCGTCAGCTGCGACAGCATCACCTGCATCTGATCATTGCCACCAGCGAACTTCACAAGGACATTCATCGCCGCTTCGTTCAGCCCGGCAGCCGCCGCACCAGTAGCAAAATCCCCACCCATCGCCTCGGAAAGCAAGCCTCCCATCAGCGCATGCGCGACAACTTTTACTACGCCACCTTCCGGGAACTTGATCGTTTGATCGCCAACAAAATTGAACCCGGTCGCCATCGCGACACTGCCCGCTTCTCCCAGCAACGCGGAACCAAAGTTGTCACCAAAGCTACCGCCACCAATGGTGGTAGAGATGCCACTGGAAATGACCGCGCGACCTGCAGTTCGGATCGCTACGTCGGTAAAATTACTGCTGGTCAGAATACTTGCGGCTTTGCTGCCCCCCGCTGCAAACCAATTGGCATCGGCATAATCAAGCATGCCTGCGGTGAAGCCAGCGATAGCTGCGTTCTTGAGACTGTCGGCGCTGAATGTTTCCTTGAAAGCAGCGCCGAGGTTCCCTTTGTTGCTGATCGTGCTTGTCACGCCCGTCGTAGCGAGGGTTGTGGCGAATGCGCCGCCGAAGCCACCGCCGACCAAGCCCAGTCCTGCCGGCCCCATCACAAAAGACATCATGATGGCGATGGCAATTTGCGCCGCTGGCCCGACGCCCGAGTTCTCGTATTTAAACGACTCGTGAATCTCCTTCACGCGCTGCCAATCAACATCTCCCCGAGCCTCCGCATCCTTCAACCACGCCAGTTGCGGATCAGCCTTGACCATCGCATCAATGGTCTGGCTGACGGACTCCTGACTCACATCCTTGATATCAATCTTCAGCCCATCGACCGCTTTCAGGACGATGTTGCCCTTGGCGATCATCTGCGTCTGGCGCAGGGTTTCGTCGCTGTTGCCGCGACCTTTGGCCGAGACCCACGCCGCGTTGTTGTTGGTTTTGGTATGGCTCTCGTCATGCAGATCCTTCACCCCTTCGAAGGTGACGGCGCCGCCGCTGTCGAGGAGGATGTCCTTGCCGCTGTCGAGTTTGGCCACCTGGTAATGCTGGTCGCCCAGGCTGACCAGAGACAGGTTGCCGCCGGTCTTGATTTCGCTGCCGACGTGGGTGACCTGGGTGACCTCGTCGCGCTGGAGTTTCAGGTTGCCGAAACCGCCCTTCTCCTTCGTGTCGTAGAGCGTGTGGTCCTTGTTCTGCGCAGCCAGCAGACTGAGGTCGTTACCGGCGTAGACGTAGGCTTCATTGCCTGCGCTGATCTTGCTCGCGACCAGTGTGGTGTCACGCCCGGAACTGGTTTTTACGTCGCCGCCGGCGATGAACTCAGCTGCTTTCTGAACAGTGTGGTCATCCTGTTCATGGACACGTTTCTTGCCGTCCTTGCTATGGGTTTCGACGTTGTGTTCATCTCCGGCCGAGGACATGTTGATGTCGCGCTTGGCCTCGGCGGTGAGGTTGCCGGTGGCTTCCGCTGTGCTGGCGACGACGTTGATGTCGCGACCGGCATCGAGCTTCAGGTCGCCGCCGGTTTTCACTGTCGACGCGAGGTTTTCCACGGTGGTGGTAATGACTGAGCGGTGGCCGCCATCGAAGGATTCGTGGAGTTCGTCTTCGTCGCGTGTCGCCAACAGGTTGATGTCGCGCGCTGCACTCAGGCTGGCGTCACCGCCGCTGCTGATGGCAGACGCGTTGATCAGATCCTGTCCGGACTTGATGGTCAGGCTGTCGCGGGCGCTGATGATGCCGCCGTCGTCGACGAGGGTGCGCATGCCGTTGCCATCACGCACCGCGATGGCGGTGCGATCGTTGACGATATCGCCCTTGAGTGTCGTCAGTTCGACCTGATTGCCGCGGATTTCGCCGGCAAGTGCGTTGCGGATGCTGTCGGTGGCCATGAGTTTGATGCGCTCATCGGCTTCCACCAGACCGCCCTGATAGAGGCTGCCCTTGACGTCGACGGACACGTCGTTGCTGGCCTTCAATGTGCCGACGTTGACCAGATCGCTACCGGCCAGCATTTCCAGATCTCGGCCCTGAATCAGGCTGCCACCGCGCACGTTGCGCGACTCGGCCTGCGCCAGATACAACACCGGCACCAGCACTTTCTGGCCGTCGACGATGCGCTCTTCCATCCAGACAATGTCGTGGGTCAGCGCAGCGACCTGCGCCGAGGTCAGGCTGACGCCGACTGAGAGGTTCAATTGATTTTTGCTGGCGAGCGCGTTATCCATCAGATAACGAAATTGCTCGTAGTCGTTCTCCAGGCCACCGGCGAGAAAACGCTGGCCGGTCTGGGCCATGACGGCGTCGCTGATCAGCCGCGATTCATAGCGACCGTCACCGAGGCGACGCGCCGCTTCGTCGGCGCTGAAGTCGAGCTTACCGAGCAGGTAGTCGGAGCTCATGAACGCGGTCGTCTGAGTCAGCTCTGGGTTGGTTTCGATCAGATAACGGCTCTGCGGATTGGTGCTTTGCACGAACATGCCGTACGGGCCTTTCGGCAACCGGAAGGTCGAGGAAGCCGTCGGGTCGACTGCGGCGAACGGCACACCTTTGAAGTCCACCGGCGTGAAGCTGATCTGCTTCACGCCATCGGCGTCGACATGCTCGATACGGGTAACGGATCTGGAGGTTTGGGCGACAGCGTCGGTGCTATGTTTGCCCAGGTTGATGTTGATGCCGCCGACCGCGTCTGTCTGGTCGCTGGCCAGGGAACCTGTCAGTTGATCATAAGTGTTGTCGTATAGCGTGCCGTTCTGGATGCTGTTGGTGACGTCGAGCTTGACCTTGCCGCCGGCCTGCATCACCGCAGCGTAAACGGCGTTGCCGTTTGCATTCCAGGTGGTGACGTCACTCATCAAAGAGAATCGCGAATCACTGGAGCGACTGATCAGTTCATCGAACCGCGCCTGATCGAAGTTGCCGGCCGCGGTAGCCGCGTTGAACGCCGGAACATCGACGAACTCCATCTTGTCCCAGAGGCTGTTGTCGATACGCCCAGGGGTGCCCCTTTTCACCACGCGCGTCCCCGAACGCGACTCCGCGCCCTGGTTCAGCAGGCTGTCAGCCGTCACGGTCAGGTCGCCGTTGGCGGCCAGCAGGCTGTAACGGTTTTCAAACTGGTTGGCGTGGATGGTGAAGTTCTTGCCTGCCACGAATCGCGCCGCGCGCGAGTCCTTGAGCACCTCGTCGTTGAATTGGGTAGTGATGGTGATGGTGCCGCGCTTCCAGCCATCACCACCATCGCAGTGCTGACCGCACACCCAGCTCAAACTGCCGGACGACTGACCGGAAGTCAGCTCGAACTCGGCTTTGGCATTTTCGAAGGAAACCGCGTTGATGTCGACGTCACCCTCGCCTTCGATGGTGCCCGACAAGTTGCTGAACAACGCCGCGCGCCCGCCATCGACAGCGTCGAAGCTCATGTTGCCGCGGCTGTAAATATCGCCGTAATAGTTATTCAGGCTGTTGCCGTGCAGCTTCATCGTGCCGCCGCTGAACAGCAGCGTGTCGGCATCGTTGTAGAGACCGTTGGCGGCGGTGAATTCGAGATTGCCTTGGGCGCCGAGGGTGCCTTTGTTATTGATCCGTGCCGCCGTCACCGTGAGGTTCTGGTTGGCGATCAGGCGACCGAGATTGTCCAGTGTGCCGCGCAAGGTCATCACGGTGTCGCCGCCGCTGACCAGTCGCCCGTCCTGCTGGATCACGTCGTTGGCGCTGATCGTGAGTTTCTGCTGCGCGGAGGCTTTGCCGCTGTTGAGCAGATTACCGCCGAGGGTCAGCGCCAGATCGCCGCCGCTGAGCAATTGTCCGGCATTGTTCAGGTTGGCCACGTTGAGGCTGAGCCCCGAAGTACTGGCGATCCGTTCGCCAGCATTGAGCGTCAGGTTCTGCGCACTGGTGTAGGTCAGCCCGCCGTTCAGTTGCCAGGTACCAACACCGTTGACCGAGCCGACATCCCATACACCATTGCCCAGCCCGGTGAGACTGCCCTGGTTGTTGGCCAGTTGGCTCACATCCAGGTCGAAAAGGCCCTGCGCCGCGTGGCGCACATTGCCGCTGAAGTTATTGATTTCGGCACCCGACAGCAGCAGGTCCTGACTGCCGATTTCGATCACGCCGCTCTGGTTGTTCAGATTGCCGGTCAGCTTGATCTGACTCGCAGCGCCACCGAGGGCGCGGAGCTGGCCACCGGCGCTGTTATCCAAGCCGTAGGCAGTCAGCTTGAGGCTGTTTGCCGATTCGATCAGGCCGCCCTGATTGAGAACCTGCCCGACGGCTTCGAGCCCCAGCTGATTACCGCTGATCTCGCCGCTGGTGTTGTCCAGGCTGGCACCAGTGAAGATCACCTGATCCTTGCCGAACATCTTGCCGGCGCGGTTAGCCAGGCGCGTCACGGTCAGCGTCAAGTCATCAATCAGGCTGGAAATCAGCCCGGCTTTGCCGCTGGCTGCACTGTTGTCGAGGTCGGCACTGTTGATGCTCACCGAGTCGGCTTGCAGCGTGCCGCCCTGGTTTTGCAAATTGCCGTTGTTCAGCGCCAGTTCGGCATGGCTGCCGTTGGCCAGAATCACACCTTGCTGATTGAGCAGTGTTTTGCCAGTAATCTTCAGGCCGTCGCTGCCAGCGATGATCTGCCCGGCAGCGTTGTTGTTGATCCAGGCGCTATTGATGTCCAGGCGCTTGCCTTGCAGGGTGCCGCCCCGGTTATCCAGCGAGGTCAGTTGATCAAGGAGCAAGCGCTGTGCGCCAGCATCGACCAGACCGGTGACGTTGCTGAAGACTCCGGCAATGTTGAGGACGACATCGCCGCCATTACCGACGATGCCGCCCTTGTCGTTGTTGCCAAGTTGTTTGGCATTGATGTCGATAGCGTTGCCAAGCAGGACACCGGCGCTGTTGTCGACCTCGTCACCGTCGATGTGCAACTGACCTTCGCTCTGAATCCGGCCCTGTTGATTCAGCAGTTGCGACTGGCTTGGTGCAGTTTGCTTGAGGATCAACCGCGTGCCATCGGCACCTGCGGCCAACAACCCGTTGGCACGGTTATCAAGGCTGGCCGCGTGCAACTCCAGGCCGTCGACGATCATCCGCCCGCCACGGTTGTCGACGTGTCCGTCCTTGGCCAACACCAGCAATTGCCGGGCGGCGACTACACCGCCACGGTTATCGACAGAGCTGGCACGCAGTTCCACATCGCCTTTGATGGATTGCAGACGGCCCAATGCGTTGTTCAAGTGCTGCTGGACGAGGAGCGTCAGTTGCCCGGTTTCGGCGCTGAGCGTGCCGTCGTTGTTGCCGATCAGATTGCGCAGGTTTGCGTCGACGATGCCGCCCAAAAGCTGGCCGCTGGCGTTTTGCAGGTCCTGCGCGGCCAGGCTCAGGCGATCGGTCCCCAGGATCAGGCCAAGGCTGTTATCCAGGTCTGCACTGGAAACCACGCTGTCATCGGACGAAATCGTGCCTTGCGTATTATCCAGCGTGCCGCGACTGGCCACCTCGAGGGTTTTGCCCGTCAGACTTGCGTTGCGGTTGTTGATGCTCTGCGCAGTGATGGTCAAGCGATCCGAGGCTTGCACCTTGCCGTCGTGGTTGTCGAGATCCTGCATCAGCGTCAGATCAGCAGCACCGTTTTCCGCGCTGATCACACCCTTGGCGCTGTTATCGAGGCGAGTGGCCGTGACGTGAATGTCGTCGGCAGCCAGCGTCCCACCCTGATTGAGCAACTCCCCTCCCGACAGTGCCAGTGTGGTTTTCGCCTGGATCTTGCCCGCGCCGTTATTCAGACGTTCGCGGGCAACAACCTTGGCCTCACCGTCGCTGGCGCCGATCAGGCCGCCGCTGTTGTCCAGTTGACGGGCGTCCAGGTCGAGGCGACCGGCGATCACTTTGCCGCCGGTGTTTTTTACCTCCTGAGCATTGAGCTTGAGGCTGCCGCCGGCGATTTCGATACGGCCCTGACGGTTGTCGATACTGTCGACCACCAGTGTTGCCGCTTGCCCATCGGCGAAGCGAATCAGGCCGCTGAGGTTGACGATGGCCGGCGCGCTCACGACCAGACGGGTTTCACCATAAACGCGTGCATTCACACCTTGGTTGACCAGGCGCGCCGCGTTCAGAGCGAGGTCTTGAGCCTGCACGGTACCGTTCTGGTTCTCGAACGTGTCGGCTGCGCTGGCGTGCAATGTGCGGCTGGCCAGAACGCTGCCACTGTTACTTACCGAAGCACTGTTGATCGACAGATGACCATTGGTGTTGCGGCTGTTGTCTGCGTTTACCCCGGCTTCAATCACACCGGTATTGGTCAGCCTGCCGCCGCTGCTCAGGCTGACGCTGTCACGGGCAGCGAGGCTTTGGCGATTGATCAGGTCTTCGGCGGTTTGTACGGTGACCTGCGTACCGGCATAAACCGCGCCCTGGGCATCGAGACTTTTGGCCTTTACATCGACGGCATTACCCGCCGTGACTTTAGCCAGGGTCAGCTGGCCATTGGCGTCGATCCGGATGTCACCGGCGCTGGCGGCAAGATCCCCCGCCAGCTTCACACCAACGCCCTGCTCGGTGCCGACCAGTTTGATTGCACCGGCATACATGCCGCCGAGCGCCGAGGAGTCGATGGCCAGTTGTGGTCTGGCGCTGCCGTCATCGGCACGGGCGGTGGCGCTGAGCGTGTCGGCGTTGACGTCGTTGCGGCCGGTGGTGATGTTCAGGTTTTTTGCGTGGATCTGTGCATTGATCTGCGCACTGCGGGTAATGATTTCGAAACTGTCGACGTTGCTCGCATCAAGACCGACGCCGTCAATCGAAACGCTTCCCTGATCGACCTGAAAGCGCTCCAGGCGACCGTTGTCGAGCACCGGTTTACCGGTGGTCAGCGTGACACGTGGCGTGTTGATGAAACCGCAACCGTTGCAACTGATGCCGTAAGGATTGGAAACGATCACCCGTGCCGATTGCCCTGCGACTTCGGTGTAGCCGCGCAACTGGCTCGGGCTGCCGCCATTGACTTCGTTGAGGATGGTTTGTGCCGCTGCGCCACGCAGGTTCGGGTTGCCGAGAATGATCCCGCCCAGTTGCGTCTGTTGCATGCGGTCGGTGGCGTTGTTGAGGATGACGCCTTGCGCACCGACGTTGTAATCGTGGAACTGGTTATGCGACAGGCCACTGCCATTGGGCGCTGCGATGTTGACGATTGGCACGCCATTGCCGGCGCGATCCAGACTGGTGCCGGGGGCACTGACAACGATGCCGTCCGCCTGCGCCCACACCGGTTGCCAGAACATGACGTTCGCCAGCAAAAAGGCCAGACCACGCTTGGGCATGCCGCAGAATTGCTCGCGCTTTTTTACGGCCGCAGAAGGTTGGCTAGCCAGGAAGGCCAGGTGGCGAATGTCCATATCAGAATCTCGAAGCGGGCAAAAATTAAATGAAGAAATCCAGGCGGAAATAGATCGGCGCTTCACGCTCGGTCAGCGCGTCCGGTCGTTCCAGGGAATGCGCGAAAGTCACGCTGGCGGCCACATGCTGACCACGGGCGAACAGCTCCAGCGAGTTGCTCGACATGCGTCCGTGCTGATCGCCGTTGTAGCGATCGCCGCGAATTACGCCCTGGTCGTAACCGAGGCTGGTGCCGTATTCGGCGAACACCGGTTGCAGCCATTCGGCCGTCACCGGGCGGCTCCAGCGCAGGTCGTTGCGCCAGTAGCCACCACTGTCGCCGGACAGCGATTGATCCTTGTAGCCGCGGATCGACGCCGAGCCGCCGAGGCTGGTGCGCTGTGGGCTGAACAGCACATCTTCGCTGCGCTGGCCGGTCATCAGGCTGCTGAAGCTGAATGACTCACCGAGTAATTTGAACGGCTGCAAATAGCTCAGGGTTGCGGTGTATTTGCGGTAGCGTGCATCCGGTTCGCCGGGACCGGGATCGTGACTGCCCTGCGCATCGAAAGCACCGATGCCCTCCTGCACGCCAGCGTCGAAGTTGATGAATGCGCTGCCGACGCGCCGGCCGTGGTTGAAGCCGAATTGCGCTTCGCTGATGCGATTGCTGCTCAGTTTGAGTTTGCTGTCTTCGATGAAGTTGTTGCTGCGCAGGTACGAAAGTCCCGCACTGAGGGAGGTCTTGCTGACCGCGTCGCGATGGATCACGCGCTCGGCGCGCAGTTGATGGTTTTCGCTGTCGCCGGTCTGCTTGAAGTTGTAGCCGTTGGCGGCGATCTGCGAGCGGTACTCGCTCTGGCTGTAGGTGTAACTGAACGTCCACCAGCCCCACGGCAGACTGTAATTGAGCATGGCGTTGTTGGAGGTGTGCTGATGATCGGTCATCGCATCGTGACCGCCGCGCAGGCTCAATTGGTCAGCCAGACCCAGCGGGCTGTCCCAGTCGAACGAGGTGCCCCACTGCTGCTCGCCGGTGCTGCGCTGGCCATCGTTGCTTCGGGACAGGCCGGCGCGCCATGGCTTCTGCGGCGTGTTGGTCACGCGCACTTCACTGCCGCCGACATTCTGCCCCGGCGCCAGCTCCATTTTGGCCTGGTTGGACGGCAGGCGATTGAGCTGGTCGACCATTTGCTCGATCTCGCGCAGGTTGACCAGTTCACCGCTTTTGCCGGGAAAGGCCATGGCCAGTTCGCGATCCGAGAGCCGGCTGTTTTCTGCGCCCTTCATGCCTTCGAGCTTGCCTTCGACCACGAGCACTTTCAGGTGCCCGGCGGACAGATCCTGTTGCGGCAAATACGCACGACTGGTGACCAGACCTTTTTCGATGTAATGGTCGGTGATGACTTTGAGCAACTCGTTGAGCTGCGGCACGCCGAGGCATTCGCCGATATAAGGCTTGAGCAGCCGCGTCTTTTCGCGCTCCGAGAGGCTGTCTGCACCTTTGAGTTCGATGTCCTCGATGGTGAAGCAGCGCGTATCGGCGGGTGCTGTCGGTTGCGCCGGTTTGGCGTCTTTGCCGGGCAGATCCTTGAGTTCTTCGAGGCGCCGCTGCTGCTCTTCGAGCAAACGGTTCTGACGTTCGCGGATCAGATCGGTTTCACCAGGAGTGGGCGCGGCCCAGGCAGATTCAAGCGGAGAAAGGCAGAGCAGCGCCAGGCACAACCGCGCCGTGAAGGCGGGTGAAAACATGTTCGATCCCTCGACATAAAAAGTGACATCAAAATAGTGGCGCGATATTAGATGGCCATCATTTTGACGTCAAACTTATGTTTGCGCCGTTCATCGGTGTTTGCCGCGCGTACATACGGGTGAAACCAGCACTTGCGTACAAGTGGCCGACACATTTTGCGCGGATAGTGGCGGTTGCCCATTCGGCATCTATTCTCGTCCACACACGATCACAAGGAGTTTGCATGAGCACCTTCAAGACCCAAGACGGCACCGAGATCTATTACAAGGACTGGGGCAGCGGCAAGCCCGTGCTGTTCAGCCACGGCTGGCCGCTGGATGCCGACATGTGGGAATACCAGATGGAATACCTGAGCAGTCGCGGCTACCGCACCATTGCCTTCGACCGCCGTGGTTTCGGTCGCTCGGAGCAGCCGTGGACCGGCTACGACTACGACACCTTCGCTGATGACATCGCTGGCCTGATCAACCATTTGGACCTGCGCGACGTGACCCTAGTCGGCTTCTCGATGGGTGGCGGCGACGTCAGCCGCTACATCGCCCGCCACGGCAGCGAGCGTGTTGCCGGTCTGGTATTGCTCGGTGCGGTGACGCCGCTGTTCGGCAAGAAGGCCGACTTCGCCGAGGGCGTCGACAAATCGGTGTTCGACGGCATCAAGGCTGGGCTGCTGAAAGATCGCGCGCAGTTCATCGCCGACTTCAACGCGCCGTTCTACGGCACCAATCAGGGCCAGAAAGTCTCTGACGGCGTGCTCACGCAAACCTTGAACATCGCGCTGCTGGCATCGCTCAAGGGCACCGTCGATTGCGTGACCGCGTTCTCGGAAACCGACTTCCGCCCGGACATGGCCAAGATCGATGTGCCGACCCTGGTGATCCATGGCGACGGCGACCAGATCGTGCCGTTCGAAACCACCGGCAAGCAGGCCGCCGCGCAAATCAAAGGCGCCGAGTTGAAGGTCTACGCCGGCGCGCCGCACGGTTTTGCCGTGACGCATGCGCAGGCGTTGAATGAGGATTTGCTGGCGTTCCTCAACCGGTAATCCCGCCCGGCAAAAGCCGTAGTCAGATGCTGATGAACCAAGGCCCGCGCGATGCGGGCCTTGTGTTTTGCGCTATGGTATTTTTCTGCGTCCACCACTCGGAGAAGGAAATCCAATGCTGCGAATACTCGGCAAAGCCTCATCGATCAACGTGCGCAAAGTGCTGTGGACCTGTGCCGAACTGGACATCCCGTTCGAGCGCGAAGACTGGGGTTCGGGTTTCAAGTCGCCGAACACGCCGGAGTTTCTCGCGCTCAATCCCTGCGCCATGGTGCCGGTGATCCAGGACGGCGATTTCACTCTCTGGGAATCCAACACGATCATTCGTTATCTGGCGACGCGTTACGGCGGTGCGCATTTGTATCCGGTTGAGCCCATCGCCCGCGCGCGGGTCGATCAGTGGATCGATTGGCAGGCCTCGGAGCTGAATCGCTCTTGGTCGTACCCGCTGATGGCGCTGGTGCGCAAGTCGCCGGATTATCAGGATCGCGACGCGTTGGCCGCCGGTTGTCGGGACTGGACGCGCAACATGCAAATCCTTGATCGCCAATTGGAGAAGACCGGCGCTTACGTCAGTGGCGAGCAGTTTTCCCTGGCGGACATTCCGATCGGGCTGTCAGTGAATCGCTGGTTCGAAACGCCGCTCGATCACGGTGACCTGGCTGCGGTGCGCGCCTATTACGATCGCTTGAATCAGCGCGACGGTTATCGTTTGTACGGGCGCAACGGCACGCCATAAAGATGCGCTCGATCAGGCTTGCTCACGCACCACGCCCCGCTCTTCAAGCAAGCGCACGAACATGCTCAGACTGCGCGACACCGTGCCTCGGCGCCACACCAGCCAGGTGGTCAGATAACGAAAGTCCGCGGTCAGCGGCCAGACGCTGACCGTCGCGCTGCCGGGCATGCTCTGCAGCATTTTGCGCGGCATCAGCGCCAGGCCGGCACCGGCGCTGACGCAGGCGAGCATGCCGTGGTAGGACTCCATTTCGAAGATCTTGCCGGGTACGGCAGCGTCGGTGCTGAACCATTTTTCGAAATGGTGACGGTAGGAACAGTTGGAGCGGAACGCGTAGATATTTTCGCCGTTAACGTCCGCCGCGCGTTCGACCGGTGAATGATTGAGCGGCGCGATGATGACCATTTCCTCCTCGAACGCCGGCACACCCTCCAGGGCCGGATGCAGCACCGGGCCGTCGACAAATGCAGCGGCGAGACGCCCGGACAGCACGCCGTCGATCATCGTCCCCGATGGCCCTGTGGACAGGTCGAGGTCGACCTTCGGGTGCTGCTGGTTGTACGCCGCCAACAGTTCGGGGATACGCACTGCTGCGGTACTTTCCAGCGAACCCAAGGGGAACGCGCCCTGGGGTTCCTCACCCGCCACAGTGGCTCGAGCTTCCTGCACCAGATCGAGAATACGCCGCGTGTATTCGAGAAAACTCCACCCGGCCGGCGACAGGCGCAGACGGCTTTTCTCGCGGATAAAGAGATCGACGCCGAGGTCCTGCTCCAGCTGTTTGATCCGTGTGGTCAGGTTCGACGGCACGCGATGAATCTGCGTGGCGGCAGCGCTGATGCTGCCGTGCTCGGCCACGGCCTTGAAGATTTCCAGTTGCACCAGATCCACAGTCATTCTCCAATCGTGAAGGAAACGATCTTTATTATTCAGTTTCCAGAAAACTAACGCCACCCTACTCTAGGCCCATCCGACGAACCTACAGGACAACGTCAATGAGCCAGATTTCCAGCCAGACCCACGCCATCTCCATCAACCCTGCCACCGGCGAGCAGATCGGTCATTACGCGTTTGAATCCGCCGCCGCCCTTGATGCGGCACTGACTCGCGCTGCCTTCGCTTTCGGCAAGTGGAAGCGCAAGCCGCTGCAGGATCGTTCGCGCCTTTTGACCGCACTCGCCGGCGCGCTGCGTGAAACCTCAGAAGCGATGGCGACCATGATCACCCAGGAAATGGGCAAGCCGATCGCCCAGGCCCGTGGCGAAATCGAGAAATGCGCCAAGCTCTGCGAGTGGTACGCCGAACACGGCCCGGCCATGCTCGACGCCGAAGCCACCCAGGTTGAAGGCGGCAAGGCGCGCATCGAGTACCGTCCGCTGGGGCCGATTCTGGCGGTGATGCCGTGGAACTTCCCGATCTGGCAAGTGCTGCGCGGCGCGGTGCCGACGTTGATCGCTGGCAACACTTACGTGCTCAAGCATGCGCCGAACGTGATGGGCAGCGCTTACCTGCTGCGCGATGCGTTTGTCCGCGCCGGTTTTCCCGATGGCGTGTTTGAAGTGATCAACGTCACCCCGGAAGGCGTTTCCAGCGCCATCGCCGATCCGCGCATTGCCGCCGTGACCCTGACCGGCAGCGTCCGCGCCGGCATGGCCATCGGTGCTCAGGCCGGTGCGGCATTGAAGAAATGCGTGCTGGAACTGGGCGGCTCCGATCCGTTCATTGTGCTCAACGATGCTGATCTGGATGAGGCGGTGCACGCGGCGGTGGTCGGTCGTTATCAGAACTCCGGCCAGGTTTGCGCGGCTGCCAAGCGTCTGATCATCGAACAAGGTGTTGTCGAGGAATTCACCCGCAAGTTCGTTGAAGCGATACGCCAGTTGAAGATGGGCGATCCGCTCAACGCTGACACTTACATCGGGCCGATGGCGCGGTTCGATCTGCGCGATGAACTGGATCAGCAAGTGCGTGACACGTTGGAGGAAGGCGCGACGCTGCTGCTCGGCGGCCGAAAAGCCGAGGGCGCCGGCAATTTCTACGAACCGACCGTGCTGGCCGATGTAACCGACCGCATGACCTCGTTCAAGCAAGAACTGTTCGGCCCGGTCGCCTCGATTATCACCGCCCGCGATTGCGCACACGCCGTAGCCTTGGCTAACGACAGCGATTTCGGCCTGACCGCGACTATCTACACCGCGAACGTGGCGCTGGCTGAGCAACTGACCAGTGAACTGGAAACCGGTGGCGTGTTCATCAACGGCTACTCCGCCAGCGATCCACGTGTGACCTTCGGCGGCGTGAAAAAAAGCGGCTTTGGCCGTGAGCTGTCGCATTTCGGCGTACGCGAGTTCTGCAATGCCCAGACCGTGTGGCTGGATCGTAAATAAGCCGAGTGCTGTAAAACCTGTGGGAGCGAGCCTGCTCGCGAAAGCGGCCTGTCAGTCACCGCTGCATCGACTGACACACCTCTTCGCGAGCAGGCTCGCTCCCACAGGGACACGGCTGCGCAGATGATTTGGCGCACGACTCCCACATGCTCTGCTTCGATTTACAGATACTTCAGCCAGCTGATGTCGCGCCGCCGCGCCTTCAATGCAGAGAACCAGCGCACTGCCGGGAACAGCACCACGGCAAGAATCACTGCCGCCAGCCACACCGCCGTCACCGTCGAAAAGCCGAAATAGCCGCCCTGATTCAGGCCAAACAGCGCCACGCCAATCAGGTACAACACCTTCAACACGTACAAGTGCAGCAGATAGAAAAACATCGGCGCCGAACCGAACACCGTCAGCCAGCCAATCCAGCGGCGACTCTGCACGCGCTCAAAGGCGAGCAACAGCAACAGCCCCGTACTCACGGTCAGCGCGATGAATAGCAGCGACGGCGGGTATTTGGTGATATTGAAAAAGCTCATCAGTGTCTGCACCAGCGAATCGCTGATCGCCCACGGCTTTTCGCCGTAGCCATTGATCAAGCGCAGCGCCACAAAGCCCAGCAATCCAGCGACCCCGGCAATCAGCAAACGACGCTGACGCACCGCCGCGTCCATGCCGCGAGCAAACCACGGCCCCAGCGCATAGCCCAGGCCGATTACACCAATCCACGGCAGCAGCGGGTACGAGGTGCGCAGGCGCAGGTTTTCGCTGATCTCGATCCAGCCGCGGTCGTGCAGAATCGCCCAAGGCACATGCATCGCCGACTCAACCGGGAAATGCACCGCGTCGAGCAGGTTGTGCCCGGCGATGATCGCCACGCTCAGCGTCAGCAACAGCGCACGTGGCAACCAGACCAGCAGCGCCAGCGCGATCATGCTCAGGCCGATCGCCCAGATCACTTGCAGGTAGATCACGCTCGGCGGCAACTGGAAGGTCCAGGCGAAGTTGACCAAAGTGAATTCGAGCGCCACCAGAAACAATCCGCGCTTGAACAGAAACGCGCTGACATCGGCTTTGCCGGCGTATTTTTCACCGTACAGCCATGCCGACAGGCCGGTCAGCAAGACAAATACCGGCGCACACAAATGCGCCAATGTGCGGCTGAAAAACAGCGCCGGCTCGGTGCTGGCGATGTCCATCGGATCGGAGACCTGTCGGTGCAACAGGAAGGTTTCGCGTACGTGATCGAGCAGCATGAACAGGATCACCAGGCCTCTGAGCGCATCAATGGATAGCAGCCGGCCAGTCGTCAATGGGGCAGAACGGGGAAGCACTGGGGTCATGGATCTTTCGCAATCGAGAGGAATAACACCGGACAGCCACAACGCCGCCCTCGAATTTCGCGTTACCTTATAACATCAAAAAAGCAAAACCTAAACATGTCGCCATTGAGGTTGCCCATCGGCCCCAGCCTTCTATAGTGAACAGGTCCGCCCTGCCCTTGAGCGCTGTCCATGGTCAACACCGAACACCTGATCATCTGCGAGCACTGTGATTGCGTGTACGAGAAAGTCGTGCTCGGCAAACACCAGAAAACCCTGTGCGTGCGCTGCGGTGGCGTGCTGCAGCGCTTCAACGGCCTGACCATCGAGCAGCGTCTGGCGCTGACGTTCACGGCGGCGATGCTGTGGCTGTTCGCCAATTTCTATCCGGTGATGAGCATCAGCCTCAAAGGCATGAAGAACAGTGCGACCCTTTGGGATTCGGTGCTCGCGCTGAGCCAGGGGCCGATCACCTTTATCGCCATGGTCGCAGCGATCGCGATCATCATCGCCCCGGCATTTCAGCTAGTGTTGCTGGTCTGGGTGTTGAGTTTCGCCCTCGGCATGAGGCGGGCACCGGGGTTCAATCTGTGCATGCGCTGGCTGGAAACCCTGCGCCCGTGGAGCATGCTCGAGGTGTGCCTGCTGGGGGCTATGGTCGCGGTGTTCAAACTCGCCGGCCTGCTCGATGTGCTGCCGGGGATCGGCCTGTTCGCCCTGGCGGTGCTGAGCCTGATGATGATCCGCATTGCCGGCCGGGACATACGCGAACTCTGGGACATTTTATGAAGCGTCCACCGACCGCCAGCGAACTCAATTTATGCCTGTGCCACAGCTGTGGCCTTGCCTGCGATATGACCGACGAGCCACACGAGTGCCCACGCTGTGATGCGCCGTTGCATCGGCGCAAGACCAATTCGCTGACGCGCACCTGGGCGTACATGCTCGCCGCCCTGGCGTTTTATGTTCCCGCCAATCTGCTGCCGGTGATGAATACGGTGATGCTCGGCAACGGCGCCGACAGCACGATCATGAGTGGCGTGCTGGAGTTCTGGGAGGCCGGAGCGTGGGACATCGCCCTGATCATTTTCATCGCCAGCATCGCGGTGCCGGGGGTCAAGTTCGTCGCCCTGACCTTGCTGCTGGTCACCGTGCAGCGCAACAGCGATTGGGCGCGCAGGGAGCGTTCGAAGCTGTACCGCTTCGTCGAACTGATCGGCTACTGGTCGATGCTCGATGTGCTGGTGGTCGCGCTGGTCGCGGCGCTGGTGAAGTTCCAGGCGCTGGGCGATATCGAGCCACGACCGGGCATCCTGTTCTTCGGCCTGGTCGTGGTGTTCACGATGCTCGCGGCGATGAGTTTCGACCCGCGCCTGATCTGGGACAAGGACACCAGCGACACGATCAGCGACGCAGCGTCTCCAGCAACACCTGCAACGGATGGCGCAGCGCCTGATCCGACTGGCGCTTGACCTGGCTGCGGCAGGAGTAGCCGGTCGCCAACGCCTCGCCCTGCTCCGCCGGCGCCTGCACCTGACGCGCCCACGACTGCTCATAAATGACTGCCGAGGTCTGGCGATTGCGTGCTTCGTGGCCGTAAGTACCGGACATGCCGCAGCAACCGGTAGCCTGCGTGGCCAGCTTCAGACCGGCACGTTCGAAGACCTGTTCCCACTGGCGGGTCGCGGCCGGCGCGTTGGTTTTCTCCGTGCAATGGGCGAGCAGACGGAACGCTTTGGGCTGAGCCTCAGGCGCCTGCTCCGGCATGACCTTGAGTAACCATTCCTGCACCAGCGCCACTTCAGGACACTCATTCAAGCCCGGCACTTTCAGGTATTCCTGGCGATAGACCAAAGTCATCGCCGGATCCAGCCCCAGCAAAGGCACGCCGGTCTGCGCCAGCGCCTGCAACTGCTCAGCATTACGCAACGCCGCCCGATTGAACGCCGAGAGAAAGCCCTGCACATGCAGCGGCTTGCCGTTGGCGCTGAACGGCGCGAGATAGACCTGATAACCCAGACGCGAAATCAGCTCGACCAGATCCGCCAACAACGGCGCTTCGAAGTAGCGGGTGAAGGCGTCCTGCACGATGACCACACTGCGTTCGCGTTGCCCTGGGCTCAGCGCCGACAGCGTTGCAACCGTCGCTGGCTGCACCTGCCAACGGCGCATCGCCGCGTGGAAATCGAAACGGCTGAGCAACGGCACATCGACCATGCCACCGATCCGCGCCAGCGCGCCACGCACCCAGCCAGCGCCCATCAGACCGTTGTAAAGTGCCGGAATCCGCGCCATGTAGGGAATGGTGTATTCCAGCGAGGCAATCAGATAGTCCCGCGCCGGACGCAGATAACGACTGTGATACAGCTCGAGAAAACGCGAGCGAAATTCCGGCACGTTGACCTTCACCGGGCACTGCCCCGCGCAGGATTTGCAGGCCAGGCAACCGGCCATGGCGTCATACACTTCGTGGGAGAAGTCCGCCGACGGATCGCGACTGTTGCGCCAGCGCTGCCACAGCGAGCGGAAAAACGCCGGTTTGCGAATCGCATCCGAGAGCACATCGACGCCCGCCTCGCCCTGCAACCGCAGCCATTCGCGAATCAGTGAAGCGCGGCCCTTGGGCGACTGCGCGCGTTCGCGGGTGGCTTTCCACGACGGGCACATGGCGTCATCGGGATCGAAGTTGTAGCAGGCGCCGTTGCCATTGCAGTGCATGGCGGCGCCGTAGCTTTGCCAGACTTTCTCGTCGATCTGCCGATCCAGCTCGCCGCGCAGGGTCACTTCGTCAATTTTCAGTAGCGCTGCACCGCTGTTGGCCGGCGTGGCGATTTTGCCCGGATTGAACTGGTTGAATGGGTCGAACGCCGCTTTCAAGGCTTGCAGCGCCGGGTACAACTCGCCGAAGAATGCCGGCGCGTATTCCGAACGCAGTCCCTTGCCGTGCTCGCCCCAGAGCAGGCCGCCGTAGCGCTGGGTCAACGCGGCGACGCCATCGGACACCGGACGAACCAGCGCCGCTTGCTGCGGGTCTTTCATATCGAGGATCGGCCGCACGTGCAGTACGCCGGCGTCGACATGGCCGAACATGCCGTACTGCAAACCGTGGCTGTCGAGCAGGTCGCGCAGTTCGGCGATGTATTCGGCCAAGTGCTGCGGCGGCACCGCGGTGTCTTCAACGAACGGCTGCGGGCGGGCTTCGCCGGCGACATTGCCGAGCAGGCCCACCGCCCGTTTGCGCATGCCATAGACCTTGTTCACCGCTGCCTGACCAACCGCCAGCGTATGGCCCAGGCGCTCCACGGTGCGGTCGTTTTGCAGATGTTCGAAGAACGCTTCGACGCGGCGTTGCAGATCTTCGGGATCGTCACCGCAGAACTCGACCAGATTGATGCCCAGAGTCGGCCGCTCAGCGTTTTCCGGAAAATATTCGGCAACGCCGTGCCAGACGATGTCCTGCATCGCCAACAGCAAGACTTTGGAGTCGACGGTTTCAATCGACAACGGCTTGAGCGCCATCAACGCCCGCGCATCGCGCAAGGCATCCATGAACCCGGCGTAGCGGATGTTGACCAGCATGGTGTGCTTGGGAATCGGCAGCACGTTGAGTCGCGCTTCGACCACAAAGCCCAGCGAGCCTTCAGCGCCACAGAGCACGCTGTTGAGGTTGAAGCGCTGATCGGCCTCGCGCAGATGCGCCAGGTCATAACCGGTCAGGCAGCGGTTGAGATCGGGAAAGCGTGCCTTGATCAGCTCGCCCTGTTCATCAATAATCTGCCGCGCACAACGATAGACTTCGCCGACGCGATCATCGCGGGCGCACTGCGCTGCAAGCTCATCCTCGGCCAGCGGCAGGCCGTGCAGACACTCGCCGCCGCGCAGGATCATCTCAAGCTCGAGCACATGGTCGCGGGTCTTGCCGTAGGTGCAACTGCCCTGGCCGCTGGCGTCGGTGTTGATCATGCCGCCGACCGTGGCGCGGTTCGAGGTCGACAGTTCCGGAGCAAAAAACAGCCCGGCGGATTTCAACGCGGCGTTGAGCTGATCCTTGACCACCCCGGCCTGTACGCGCACCCAGCGTTGTTCAACGTTGATTTCCAGAATGCGGTTCATGTGCCGCGACAGGTCGACGACGATGCCGTCCGTCAGCGATTGGCCGTTGGTACCGGTGCCACCGCCACGCGGGGTGATCACCACTTTCTCGTACGCCGGTTCGGCAATCAGCCGTGCGACACGTGCCACATCGTCCGCATCCAGCGGAAACACCGCCGCTTGCGGCAGGCGCTGATAGATCGAGTTGTCGGTCGCGAGCACCACGCGGCTGGCGTAATCGGCGCTGATTTCCCCGCGAAAGCCGCTGTCTTTCAGGGCGGCGAGGAATTGTTGGTAATCGCCGGTCAGGGCTCTGGCAGGCGACAGCTGGGCAATCATCGGTCGGGTCATCTCGGTCAAATCGGGCTGTGTGGCGGTGAACAGTTGTGCGCAAGGAATGATTGCGTCAGGCTCCGCCATCTGATTGCGCCCATGTTCATTGCTGGCCAGCCATGGAACAAGCGTAATTTCGACCCGCTATCGATGAGTTTTACGAATGAACCCGCGCACCCTCACACCGTCCATGTCGCTGCTGCTGGCTTTCGAGGCCGCCGCTCGCCATGAGAGCTACACCCGCGCCGCCCATGAATTGTCACTGACGCAGAGCGCGGTCAGCCGCCAAGTACAGATTCTCGAGAAGATGCTCGGCATGCGCTTGTTCAGCCGCGAAGGCCGGCACGTGGTGCTGACGGATGTCGGGCGCATGTATCAGCGCGAGCTCAGCGAAGCCCTCGGGCAGATTCGCAGCGCGACTTTGCAGGCGATGGCGTTTGGTTCGGGCATCCATAGCCTGCGCCTGGCGACGCTGCCGACCTTCGGCTCGAAATGGCTGCTGCCACGGCTGAAGGATTTCTACACGGCGCACCCGGGCATGACCGTGCACTTGCATTCGCGGATCGAAACCATCGACTTCGATACCAGCGAAATCGACGCGGCCATCTGTGTCGGCGGTGGTGAATGGCCAGGCCTGACCGCCCTGCCCCTGCACACCGAAGAATTGGTGGCGATTGCCAGCGCGCAGTTGTCGGCAACGGAACACGAGGAGGCCGAGCGACACATTGCCGGGCAGTTGCTGCTCAACGTCAGCAGCAATGCCCAGGCGTGGGCGGAATGGTTCAGCCATCACCAACTGCCACATCGCAGCATGCGGATCGGGCCGAGCTTCGAAATGACCTCGCACTTGATTCAGGCGGTACGCGCCAATATCGGCGTGGGCCTGGTGCCGCGGATTCTGGTCGAAGATGAGTTGCTCAAGGGCGAGTTGCTGCAACTGGGCGAGCCGATTACCAGCCGCCGCAGCTATTACCTGGTGTATCCGCCGCGCAATGAGAATTTGCCTTCGTTGAGAGCGTTTCGGGATTGGCTGGTTGATACCCTCTGAACGATCGCGTCGCGGCCATTCGCGAGCAGGCTCGCTCCCACAGGGAAATGTATGCCAAGTGTGGGAGCGAGCCTGCTCGCGAAGAGGCCAGTCGCAACGACCTCAAAACCTCGGCTTGACCGCCCGCCAATCCGCCTTGTACCGCTGCATCTGCCGCACATCATCCCTCTGGCGAATCCCGCACGTCAGGTACTGATCATGCAGCTTGGCCAGTTGCTCATGGTCCAGTTCCAACCCCAACCCCGGCGCACGGGTGATCTTCACGCAGCCATCGACAATCGGCAGCTTGCCGCCCTTGATCACTTCCTCGTCCGGCTCCTGCCACGGGTAGTGGGTGTCGCAGGCGTAATCCAGATTCGGCACCGCCGCCGCCACATGGGCCATGGCCATCAGGCTGATGCCCAGGTGCGAATTGGAATGCATCGACACGCCGAGGCCAAACACATCGCACATTTTCGCCAGCGTCTGCGTATCCCGCAGGCCACCCCAGTAATGGTGGTCGGCGAGGACGATCTGCACGCTGTTCTGCGCAACGCTGCAGCGGAACTCGTCGAAATCAGTGACGACCATATTGGTCGCCAGGGGCAGACCGGTGCGCTTGTGCAGTTCAGCCATGCCATCAAGGCCCGGGGTCGGGTCTTCGTAATACTGCAGATCATCGCCGAGCAGTTCGGCCATGCGAATCGCCGTCTCCAGTGACCAATTGCCGTTCGGATCAATGCGCAGCGGAAAACCCGGAAAGGCTTTTTTCAGCGCCTTGATGCAAGCCACTTCATGCTCCGGCAGCAAAGTGCCGGCCTTGAGCTTGATGCTCTTGAATCCGTACGCTTCGATCATCCGCGCTGCCTGCGCGACGATCTGTTGCTCGCTCAGCGCCTCGCCCCAGTTGTCCGGCTTGTAGGGCGAGTCGATATGCTCGGCGTACTTGAAAAACAGGTAAGCGCTGAACGGCACTTCATCGCGGATCGCCCCGCCGAGCAGGTCCACCAGTGGCACGTTCAGGTAGTGCGCTTGCAAATCGAGAAAAGCTACTTCAAATGCCGAGTAGGCGTTGCTCACCGCTTTGCTGGCGTGGGAACCGGGGGCCAGTTCGGCACCAGCGACGCCGACGGGTTTATTCGCCGCCACGGTGGCCTGCACGATCGCGCGCAATTGATTGAGATTGAACGGATCGAGGCCGATCAACTGGCTCTGCAATTGTTGCTGGATCGCCAGCGCCGGCGCATCGCCGTAGCTTTCGCCGAGGCCGATGTAGCCGTTGTCACTTTCAATCTCGATGATCGAGCGCAGGGCAAAAGGTTCGTGGATGCCGCTGGCGTTGAGCAGTGGCGGATCGCGGAAAGCAATCGGGGTGACGCTGACACGGGTGATTTTCAAGATAACGCTCCTGACAGATCAACAATCGATTCAGTGGCTCGCAGCCGGACGAGCCGGCACGACAGCGGCGGCTTCGTCACTTGGCTTTGCCGGGGTTTTACCTTTGGCACCAGGCGCCGTGCGGGCGAAGAAGATCACCACGGCGGCGACCAGCGATGTCGCCGCCAGGCCGTACAGGCCGCCCTCGATGGAACCGGTGGTTTGTTCGAGAATGCCGAACGCGGTCGGCGCGACGAAACCGCCAAGGTTACCGATGGAATTGATCAGCGCGATGACCGCCGCAGCGATGCGCGCATCCAGATAACTTTGCGGTATCGGCCAGAACAGCGCCGACGCCGCTTTGAAACCGATAGCGGCGAAGCAGATGGCGACGAAGGCGAACACCGGCCCGCCGGTGGTCGACATGAACATACCGATGGCGGCGATCACCAGGGTCAGCGCGACCCAGGCCTGCTGGAATTTCCATTTGCCGGCCATCGCTGCGAAGACGTACATGGCGACAATCGAAATGATCCACGGAATCGAATTGAGCAGCCCGACCTGAAAATCGCCCAGGTTGCCCATCTTCTTGATCATGCTCGGCAACCAGAACGTCGCGCCGTAAATGGTCAGGGCAATAGAGAAATAGATGAAGCAGAACAGCGCAATCTGCCGGTCGGCCAACAGCTTGAACATCGACGGCTTGGCGACTTGTACCGCTTCGCGAGCGCGCTGCTCCTCGGCAATCGCCGCGACCAATGCGTCTCGCTCCTCCTCGCTCAGCCACTTGGCTTGACGCGGGTGCGATTGCAGCCAGAACCAGACGAAAGCACACAACACCACCGACGCTGCGCCTTCGATGAGAAACATCCACTGCCAGCCGTGCATGCCCAGTCCGCTGATATGCAACAGCGCACCGGACACCGGTCCGGAAATCACCGAGGCAATCGCTGAGCCGCTGAGAAACACCGCCATGGTTTTGCCGCGCTCGGACGCTGGCAGCCATTGGGTGAAATAGTAAATGATCCCCGGGAAGAACCCGGCCTCGGCCGCACCGAGGATAAAGCGCAGCACGTAGAAACTGGTTTCACCCTGAACAAAAGCCATGGCCATGGCCGCAGCGCCCCAGGTGAACATGATTCGGGTCAGCCAGGCCCGCGCGCCGTAGCGCTGCAACAGCATGTTGGACGGCACTTCGAACAGTGCGTAACCGACGAAAAACAATCCGGCGCCAAGTCCATAAGCCGCTGCGCCAATGCCCAGATCGGTTTCCAGATGGCTGCGCACGAAACCGATGTTGACCCGGTCGATGTAGTTGACGATGAACATCACCACGAACAGCGGCAGTACGTGGCGTTTGACCTTGGCGGCGGCGCGGGCGAGCACCGTGATGTCCGGCGGACTCTGAAGGGTTTTCAAGGGGCGACTCCCGATCTTGTTTTTTTAGGGATGACTTGAAGCAATGAGCCGATCATGGACGTCGCGCATTGATCCCGTCTAATCTAAACAGGCATTCGATTGATACCCGGATTAGATCAATGTTCGAGCTCACCCAACTGCGCTGTTTCACCACGGTCGCCACCGAACTCAACTTCCGCCGCGCCGCCGAGCGCCTGAACATGACCCAGCCGCCGCTGAGTCGGCAGATTCAGCTGCTGGAGCATCACCTTGGCGTCGAATTGTTTACCCGCAGCACCCGAAGCGTTGCTCTGACGGCAGCGGGCCGGGCGTTTTTCGTTGAGGCGCAGAATCTGCTGGAGCGCGCCCAGCAAGCAGCGATCACCGCACGCCGGTTTGCCGAGGGCGACATTGGTTCGGTGAACATCGCATTCGTCGGCAGCGCGGTGTATGAGTTTCTGCCCAAGGTGATCGCCGAAGCGCGACTAAAACAGCCTCAGGTGAAAATCGATCTGGCGGAGATGAACACCTATCAGCAGCACGAGGCCTTGCGTGCCCGCCGCATCGACCTGGGCATTGCCCGGGCGCCATTGCAGGAACCGGGCTATGCCACCGAATGCCTGGTGCGCGAACCGTTTGTGCTGGCGGTGCCGAGCGGGCATCGGTTGGCCAATGCAGCTGAGGTCTCAGTCAACGATCTGGATAAACAACCGTTCCTGATGTACTCCCATGAAGCCTATCCGCCATTCAACGAATTGTTGACCGGCACGCTGCGTTCAGCGCGGGTGGCGCCGGATTACGTGCAGTGGCTGGGCTCGTCGCTGACGATTCTGGCGCTGGTCAACGCCGGCATGGGTCTGGCGCTGGTACCGCGCTGCGCGACCAGCGTGGTCTTCAGGAATGTGGTGTTTCGCGAGATCGATCTGGGCGAAGGAGTGCAAAGCGAACTGCATCTGATCTGGCGGGAGAACAATGACAACCCGGCGTTCGCGATGTTGCTGGAGGCGATTCGCCGGGCGGTGGTGCAGGGTTGGGGCTGAAGAAGTTTATCGTCTAGACCGTGGTTTCAGAGGCGGCGGCGCACTGGGGCCTTTGATCAAGGGCACGTCCAGCATTTTTCCGTCCGGCCCGACAAAGAGTCGCTCTAAATGCTTTGGCATGGGTTGTGGTGCTCTGGCAGTTGGCATGTTGATCCCTCTGATACTGGGCTGAACTCGACCCATTTGACTTTCGCGGAATCTATCAACAAAAACTCCGCGCCAATAGATGCAGGTTGGCCATCATCCGTGAGCCAACGCGGATATTTCATGACGAACTGACCATTGGATGATTCCCGTGGCCACTCGACCGGCCAGCCAAATACGCGCCTTTCGTCGTTTAAATGCAGGGTTATGAAGCGCTCATGCTGGGCGAAAGCGCAGAACCATTCACTGGGGAAAGAAGATTGTTTCGTGACGTTTCGCTTACGTAACCAGCCGTGCAATTTGTCACTCGTAGCCAGGTAACAGGCAAACAAACCCAGCAACAGCGAAAACACAAATGCCCAGAGTGTTTGCGCCCGATCATTCCAGCTTCCTAATGAAACCCCTGTCGAGCCGATCCACAGGCACAGGTTGCCCACTGCCAACAACGCGCCCTGAATCACAAATGTAAATATCAGCGCCTGCACGATCTGCCCAAACGTATCCGGTCGCTTGAATGCAGTGAGGGAATAGAAGATCCAGGTCGATAGAAACCCGGGGATGAGGTACTGCAACAGCGGAATGATTTCCTTGACCAGATCATCCATGATCCGAGGCTCCTTTGAGTCATGCCGATCCCGTCACGGGCCGACATTCAAAGCCTAGTCAAGGATCCGGCAGCGCTTCCCGGATAACTGTCACAGACCATTGCGGTGGCTGGCCGCAGCCTCCATCCCATGAAAAAGGCAGACAACTAACTTCGGTGTCTGCCTTTTTTGCGAATCGAGCGCCTTTTCTAAAGGCAATCACGCACCGATTGGCGCAGCGACCCGGACTTGGCCCATGGCGGCCCCTGGTAGAGGGACACTTTGCTTCCGTTTTTATATTTGACGATATCGAGAATTTCATCCGCCGTGATGATGCTCGGCGCGGTAATCCGGTAGCCGTTGGAAATCGACGCCTGAGAAGTCTTCGCGACGTCCTTCTGCCACAACGGTAACAAACACGCAGCATATTCCCTGGGAGGCTTTTCACTGGTCTTGCTGAGGTTTGGCTCACCTGGCACCAACGACGCCGGTAACGAGCAACCCGTCAACAGAGCCAGGCTCAAAGTGCCGATCCATACGCGCATGCTGTTTACCTGTTTCGAAAAAACGTGAATGTACCGTTTAACCGTGTGCACATCCATCGTGGCACCCCGCCGTTACCGACGATTGGACAATTTTTCACATCCGTTCAGCCGGGCGTCAGATGACCTGGCTGCATCTGCAAAAACGCGACTACTCTTTTCTACCGAGAATGTTCTGGAGGTGATCATGCGGCTCAATGAATATGAACACGAACTTCAACGGGATCTGCAAAGCGTGGCGTCGGACCTGAGGTGGTCGGCAGTCGACCTCAAGCGCATCGCCGAACAGCTGCGCAAATCCGGTAACGAGGCAGACGCCCAGACTGTGTTGCGTTCTTGCGAAATCCTGCAAAGCGACGAGGAGAGATTGCAGATCTATGCCAAGGAGGTAAAAGCCCGGACCATCAGCCGAATCAAGGTTCACTGAGACTTAGTTCAAACAGCAAGCCCCGGGACGCACCCGGGGCTTTTTCGTTACGACGCGTCAACTGACATTTTGCCTTTGCACCTGCCTGGAACGTCGCCTGTAACCGGGAAGCGCTGCCGCATAGGCCATCGCCTCTTCCCTGGTGGTAAATGACGCCAGTCGATCACCTTCAGTGCAGACCCGCCATGGGCCGTTGTTCACGCTGAGCACGTCGTAACCGTTCATGTGCAGCTTGTTCAGCATTGGAATGCTCATGAGCACCTCCTTTTTGCCAACGGGTATTTTCGGTGTAAGTGCTCACCTTACACCCGCTCCCCGCTGCGCTGTAAACCGGATATCGCGCGCCGTCCCGTCAATAGGCTGGCACTTTTCCGTGTCGAAATGGCTCCCAATTCAATGGGAACCTTTAAACCCGCATGCGGCTCGAATATTGCAGTTTGATTACAGTTTTATGACACGCACCAGCAGGGCATTCATGAAAGTACGCGCCACCGTCATTTGCGAGCAGGATCGGCACATCCTCCTGGTTCGCAAACCCCGCCATCACTGGTCATTGCCCGGCGGCAAGGTCGAGCCCGGGGAAACCCGTGCGGCGGCGGCCGTGCGCGAATTGCAGGAAGAAACCGGGTTGAATGCTGACGAAGTGCTGTACTTGATGGATCTGCAGTCGGGGAGTACGCGGCATCACGTCTATGAGGCTTCGGTGGTCAACATTGACGATGTCCGCCCACAGAACGAAATCGTCGACTGCATCTGGTTTCCGCTCGATGCCGTGCACAATCTTGAGACCAACGACGCGACACGGCGCATCGTGCGGGCCTTTCAACGGCGTTTATAGCGATCAACCGGCGAAAGCTCGGCGCCCCGCGTTGATTTCCGTGCGCAACTCACCGATGAAGTTGGAAATATCGCGAATCGTGACCAGATGCTCGGGAGATACGCCATCCAGCAACAGTTCTACACGCCCGCTGCCCGGCTCATACACCTTGATGCGCAACAACCCCTGCTCCGTTGGCGCGCAATCACATTTGTACGTGGGAAAGCCTGACTCGACGATGCGGCAAATATCGGCAATGGCAAGCATGGACGGGCGCCTCGCAGGCGGAGAATCGATCCATCGAGCATAGATGCAGGAAGTGCTTATTGCCCGGCCCGCAAATGCCAAGTCGATCACAAAGTACTCACGCCACTCAATGCGCGTCGTGATCCCAGATCCAGTTCCACATTCCGGGCAGATTCACCGGTTCAGCGCTTTGCTGAACAGTACGCGCCAGCGCGGCTTTTTCCAGCGCGGCCTGATCGTCGTAGAACGGCTTGTCCGCCAGTCTGACCCCGGTCGCCGCCGCGCTATCGAGCAGAATCTGCAGATATTCCCGGGTGTGGCGCGCCGTGTAACGATTGAGATCATGGAACGTCACCACTACCGGAATTACGCCATCTACAGTGGGAAATTGACCTACGGCGATACGTTCGCGCACTTCCGATAACTGCCGCAGCATGTTTGCGCGGCGCCGCGGGCTGGCGTTAAAGCCCCAGATCTTGCCGTCATTGGCACTCAAATCCGTGAGCAAGACGTGCAAGCCATGTTTCCGGTAGGCCGCAAATGTGCGTTTGTCATAATTCCAGAACGGCGGGCGCAACAGCTTGGGCGGGGCCCCGGTGATCGCGGCGATGTCAGCACTGCCATCGGTCAGCGACTGCTCCAGTTCCTGCGGGTCGAGTGAGCGATGGTTGGTGTGCCAGTGGGTCGCGGTGTGAAAAGCGAGAATATGTCCCTCTGCCTGTTCGCGATGCATCAGGCTGCGGCCGATCTCGCTGTCGCCTGCCCTGGGTGCTCGGGTCTGCACAAAAAACACGGCTTTGATGTCTGCTTGCACCGGATTGCTTTTGAGGCTGTCGAGAACAGTGGCGGTGGGATTCCAGAATCCTGAAGCGCTTGGACCATCATCGAACGTCAGCAAGAAACGCACGGGCGCCTGGGCTTGCAGACGGCTCTCGGTTTGCGCGGTCATTTCGATCGGCGCGGCGATGCAGCCGGCCAGACCCAACGCGATGAGCGCAGCACAAAGAAGTTTGCATCCGGAAATCATGTCTTGCCCTGAGGCCGCGGCCGTCGTGTGGTCGAATGGCAAAACTCCCTCGCCCTTTCCATCCCTGCGCAGCTATCTGCGAGCGCAGGTTGGATACGGTACACAGGGTTTGGTTCCGGTGCTGGTTTTCAGTGCGTCAAGGCTTGTTGAAATGAAGTGTCGATGATGCCCGCCGTGGCCAGCGGTGCCGGCAGTGCCTTGACTTTGAACAGGAAGTCCGCCGTGCTCTGCAGATCCGCAGCCGCCTGTTGATCCACCGGCCCGACGCTCATGTGCGCCTGGCGTAACCAATGTCGTGAGACCTGTTGATCGAGGTTGGCCTTTTTCGCCCAGAGGTCAGCGTACTCGTCGGTGTGGTTATCAACCCAGGCGCGCGCCTGTTTCAATCGTCCGAGAAAATCGGCAATCGCCGCACGCTTGCTGTCGATGGAAGGAGTCGACGCAGCGATGGCGCTGAGCCCTGGCATCAGGTTTTTCGCCGTCAGAATCGGTCGCGCACCGGAGAACACAATCTGTTGCGAGATATACGGCTCCCACACCGGAAAGGCGTCAATGCTGCCCTGTGGCAGCGCGGCGGCCGCGTCGATCGGCATCAGCTTGACGAAGTCGACGTAGTTTTCCGGTAACCCGCCCTGCTCCAGCGCGCGCAAAGTCAGTTGCTGACTCCAGGCTCCCGGCCAGTAGGCGACCTTTTTGCCCTTTAGATCGGCAATGGTTTTCACCGGCGAATCCTTTGGTACCAGCAAAGCGATAGTGTCCGGGTTCTGTCGCGACACGCCGATCAGTTTCACCGGCGCCTGTTTGGCCGCAAGAAACAGGAAACCCGAGTCGCCAAGAAAACCAAGATCCAGCGAGCCGGTCTGTAGCGCTTCGGCAAGCGGTGCTGCGGCCTGGAAGTGCTTCCAGTCAACCGTATAAGGCGCGTCTTTCAATACGCCTGACGCTTCAATCGATGCACGGATGTTGTAGTAGTTTTGATCGCCAATATGCAGGACCACGGGCGCGGCGGCGTACGCCAGTGGCGAGGTCAACAAGGCAACGGTCAGCGCGCGACATAGGAAACGAGACAGCTTCATGGCGAGTCCTGCAAATGGGAATTGCATAGACGATAACGCTCTTGATTTCGATGTTTAAATTCTAAATTCGCATAACCTAAGCACACTATTTTTATGGCTTCGAATCGGTAGCGCAGATGCAACTAGACTGAAATTTCCTCGAGGAGATTTCAGTCATGTGCGGAAGACTCACGCAGTACCGCGGCATTCACGATTTCGTTGCGGTGTTGAGCATCCCCGATGCTTTGATCAATCACGTTGGCGATGCGCCGCTGGATCGCTACAACGCGGCGCCCACCACGGCGCTGGCGGTACTGCATCAACACGAACGGGCCATCCATGCCGACAATTTGCGCTGGGGCTGGCGCCCGCACTGGGCCAGGGATCGTGCCCCGCCCATCAACGCTCGGGTGGAAAAAGTCGCCCACGGCGCGTTCTTCCGGGCGATCTGGCGGCAGCGGTTGATCGTGCCGGTGGACAACTGGTTCGAGTGGGTTGATAGCGGGGAAAAATCCCGACAGCCGTGGTTGATTCGTCGCGCGGACCACACCCCGGTTTTCTGCGCGGGCATCGGCCAATTTCCGGCACCGGGATCTGCGCCGAGGGAGGACGATGGATTCGTCATCATCACCGCCGACAGCCTGGGCGGCATGCTCGATATTCATGATCGCCGCCCCGTGGTTTTCGATTCGGCGCGAGCTCGGGAATGGCTTGATCCGGCTACGCCAGCGGACCGCGCCGAGCAGATGTTGCTGTTTGAAGGCGAGCCCAGCGAGGCCTTCGAGTGGTACAAGGTCGGCAAAGCGGTCGGTAATACGCGTAATCAGGGTGCGCAGTTGATAGAACGAGTCGACTAAATAATCCGTGCATCCTTGCGTTAATCAACCAACGGCTCCGCTGAGTCCCCCGCGTTACAGAAAGTGTTTCACCCGCGATACAACCCTCATGAAACAGCCGTTTGAGCGAATCAACCGCCTGTCAGACATTTCGACAGTCATACATACATTTTTCCGTACTGCGGATAGCATGCGCGCCGCCTTTCCGATTGGTATACCAGTTGACCAAAGAGTCAAAGAAATCAGGAATCCATCAACAACTTTCAAGCCTTGCAGAGAAATAAGTGAGCGACGATTTTGCAATCAAACAGGTCAGCGGCCTGAAGTGTGTCCATCTGTCCAAGACAGAACGCCTGGAACTCGACTGTTTTATCGGCCATTACATCAAGACCCGAAACCTGCACAGCGTGCCCGACATCGAAAGCACCCTGCGCAGCACCCTTGAGGGTTATCCCGGCCATCCGCCGGTGATGGTCAATGAGCTCAATGCGTGGATCGATCGAACGTTGGGGTATCGCGCGACATACCCGGACTTCACGCAGCTGGAAGACCTCTGAAACGCGAAGAGCCCCGCTGACAGCGGGGCTCTTCACATGCGTTGTTCAAGGTTTCAAAGGACGCTCCTGATCGCGGTCCGACAGCTCGCGGCTGTCATCGCGCTTCCAGGTTTTTTCCTGTCTCTTTTGTCGCTCGATCTCTTCCTCTGTTGGCTCATCTTCTTCCGGACGCGTTTGCTCGTTTGCCATATCCACTGCCCTCACAACAGTTGATCATTGTTAAGGGTAGAACACATTTCTTCGCCCAAATTCACCACCGAATGTTGTCCCGCGCGGCGTACCATAGCGCCATCCATCTTTAACGTCAGGAAGACGCCATGCTGTACCGAATCGCCGCCGACGGGCTGGTGCTGTTTCACTTGTGTTTCATCTTGTTCGTGCTGTTCGGCGGGCTGTTGGTGCTGCGCTGGCCACGGCTGCTATGGCTGCATTTGCCAGCGGCCGGATGGGGAGTGGCGGTCGAGGTGTTGCACCTGACCTGTCCGCTGACCTACTGGGAAAACCTGATGCGCCACGCGGCCGGGCAGACCGAATACGCCGGTGGCTTCATCGAGCATTACATCTGGCCGATCATTTACCCGGCGGGTCTGACCCCGCAGATACAACTGGCACTCGGCAGCGTGGTGCTGGCGGTCAACCTGCTGGTGTACGCACGACTGCTGCGCTCGTGGAAACTGCGCCGCGCCCGACGCATTCCGTTTTAACGCGCGGCTGGCTTCAACGTCTCCAGCCACTGCGGATCGAAGCGTGGCTGGTCAGGATCGAGGCCCTGCGCCTGCATCCGCGTCTTGTGCTGTTCGACTTCGTCACGCAGTTGTCCATGTTCGCTGGAGTTGCCGTCCAGCTCATGCATTTGCAGCAATCCGAGGTGATAGAAACGCAACACCTTCATCGCCGTCGGATCGTTGTTCTGCACCGCCGCTGTCACCTGATGCATGACATTGGTGATGCTCATCAGATTGCGCTTGAGGCGCCAGCTGTACACCGCCGGGGCCATCCAGGTCTGGTGCCAGAACCGCCCGCGCAACAGCGCCGCCGTCAGCAGGAATGCCACGAATACGCCGCCAACATTGAAGCGCAGATTATCGCCGTCCGGCTCACCGAACACTGCTACCGCAACAGACGAAAACAGCATGGCCAACAGCAGAAACAGCACGGCGATGATGATCGTGCTGCGGCGGGTCTGCTGACGAAAGGTAGCGGGGTCCATCGGCTGAATCTCGAACATCGAAAATGACTTCCCTGAGTGACAAAAGGCGCAACGGAAAAAACTCGCCGGCGCATTATCGCATCGCACCGGGTTTTAGCTATGCTGGGGCTCCTTTTCATCTTTTCAGCGTCCAACGGGGACATGGCGGTACAGCGCAGATCGTGCCATCTTCATTCATGGATACACACTATTCGGATGCCATCCGCTGCGTTGTGGATGACATCGTTTTAAGGATCACTGCATGACCCAACGACACGTAATCAATGCCTCGGTCAGCCCGAAAGGCAGCCTGGAAACCCTTTCTCAACGTGAAGTTCAGCAACTGAGCGAAGCCGGATCCGGCAGCACCTATACCCTCTTCCGCCAGTGCGCCCTGGCCATCCTCAACACTGGCGCACATGTCGACAATGCCAAGACCATCCTCGAAGCCTACAAGGACTTCGAGATCCGCATTCACCAACAGGATCGCGGTGTGCGCCTGGAGCTGCTGAACGCTCCGGCCGACGCGTTCGTCGATGGCGAGATGATCGCGAGCACCCGCGAAATGCTCTTCAGCGCCCTGCGCGACATCGTCTACACCGAAAACGAACTCGACAGCCAGCGCATCGACCTGAGTAATTCCCAGGGCATCAGCGACTACGTGTTCCACCTGCTGCGCAACGCGCGCACCCTGCGCCCGGGCGTCGAACCGAAGATCGTGGTGTGCTGGGGTGGCCACTCGATCAACACCGAAGAATACAAATACACCAAGAAAGTCGGCCATGAACTGGGCTTGCGCAGCCTCGACATCTGCACCGGTTGCGGTCCGGGCGTGATGAAAGGCCCAATGAAGGGCGCAACCATCGCCCATGCCAAGCAGCGCATTCACGGCGGTCGCTACCTCGGCCTGACCGAGCCAGGCATCATCGCCGCCGAAGCGCCTAACCCGATCGTCAATGAGCTGGTGATCCTGCCGGACATCGAAAAGCGTCTGGAAGCCTTCGTCCGTGTGGGCCACGGCATCATCATTTTCCCGGGCGGCGCCGGTACGGCCGAAGAGTTCCTGTACCTGCTCGGCATCCTGATGCACCCGGGCAATGAAGGTCTGCCGTTCCCGGTGATCCTCACCGGGCCGAAGAACGCTGCGCCGTATCTCGAACAGCTGGATGCGTTCGTCATTGCAACCCTTGGCGAAGCGGCGAAGCAGCATTACGAGATCATCATCGACGACCCGGCCGAAGTGGCGCGGCAGATGACTCAAGGCTTGAAAGCGGTGAAGCAGTTCCGCCGCGAGCGTAACGACGCGTTCCACTTCAACTGGCTGCTGAAGATCGACGAGGGCTTCCAGCGCCCGTTCGATCCGACCCACGAAAACATGGCCAACCTGAAACTGCATCGCGACCAGCCGGCCCACGAATTGGCCGCCAACCTGCGTCGGGCGTTTTCCGGAATTGTCGCTGGTAACGTCAAGGACAAGGGCATTCGCCTGATCGAAGAGCACGGGCCATATCAGATCCGTGGTGATGCGGCGATCATGCAGCCGCTTGATGCGCTGCTAAAGGCCTTCGTCGCTCAGCACCGGATGAAGTTGCCGGGCGGCGCGGCGTATGTGCCGTGTTATCGCGTCGTCGCGTAATTTCAAGCCGTCACAAAAACCCAATGTGGGAGCTAGCTTGCCAGCGATAGCGGTCTTTCATTCAACAGAGACGTTGAATCAGACGAGGCTTTCGCGAGCAAGCTCGCTCCCACAGGATTTATGGTGTGGCGCAAATTGTAGTCACAACCTAAATTCCCCCTGTGGGAGCGAGCCTGCTCGCGAAGAGGCCCAAGAGAACACATCAACCTCTCAGGCTATCAACCAACCGCCCAGCCAACGCTTTAGCCTGCGCCGCCACGTCCGTCACCGCCGTACTCTCCCACCACATCCCGCGCAACGGCGGGCCCATGGCGAACAACCGAGCACTAACCTGCCCATCGGCATCCACCACTGCACCATCCACGGCTGCGATACCCAACGCCAGAGGCCCCGGTTGCACCAGTCCCCGCGCCAGCAATTGCTGCGGCAAAGGCCGAGCAACGCGCCGCCAGTCGTATTCGATACCGCTGGAGTTGATCAGCGCCGCTCCGCTCACCACGCCTGTTTCAGTCTCGCCCCGAGGACGGATGCGAATGGTCACAGCATCGCGATTGCCGGGTTCGAGCCCCTTGAACGATGCCGCATGAATGCGCAAGCGCCCCTCCTTGTGCAGCCGTTCGATCAACTCGGCACTCAGTGGCGGCGAACGATGGTGATGACTCTCCCACCATGGCCGTACATGCCGTACGAATTGTCGACGCTGCACGTCAGTCGCCTGACTCCACAACCGCGCGATATGCGCGCGAACCGTATCCAGCGGCGCCTGCCAGTCGATGCCTTGGGCGATTGCGTCGCGACAATGTCGGCGCAATTCGCGCAACAACTGGCGGGGCGTACGGATGCTGTGATCTGCTGCCAGAAAATCCACCCAGGCCGGCGGTTGACGGCGCACGTGCGGCAGCAGGCCATGCCGGGAGAACACCTCGATCGGCCCGCGATGCCCGGCCTGCTCGAGCGACACCACGGCATCAACCATGGTCAGACCGGAGCCGATGATCAGCACGGTGGACTGCGGGTCGAGTTCACGCATGGCCGCCACATCCCAAGGATCGAGCGCGGCGGCGTTAAGGCCACTGGATTGCGTCTGCGGCGTGCGAGCGGCAGGATACATGCCGGTGGCCAGCACTGCCTGCGATCCACGCAAAATCTGGCCATCGCTCAAGGTGAGCTGCACTGAACCAGCATCAACTTGCAGGTCGACGGCTTCAGCACAGAAATGTTCAACGGTCGAACCTTGCAGCGTACCCACTGCTCTGGCTTCGGCCAGACGCTGTTGCACGTACACGCCGAACAAGCCTCGAGGCGGAAACAGTTCACTAACCGGCACATCCTGCTCAGCCGACTCCGGCCAGCCGCCGCCGGCAATATGCGCGGTCAGCCACTGCGTCAGATCATCAGGATTATCCGGGTCGACGCTCATCCGCGCCGCGTTGCCGTTCAGCGTATGTCCCAACTCGACTGCGCTGTAAGCCTCACCACGTCCCAATTCAGCACGCGGCTCGATAATCGCAATTCTTCGTTGCCCAGACAGGCGTAACAATTGCACCGCCAGCATGGTGCCACTGAGGCCGCCGCCGATGATCAGGATGTCCGCAGGCTGTCCCATTCAGATCACCACATTACGCACGAACCGCGCAGCCACATCGCCATCGTTGCGGTAGGCATGCGGTTGATTGCTGGCGAACATGAAAAACTCTCCTTTGTTGATGTGCTGCGGCTGCTCGCCGAGCATCAGCGTCAGGCAACCCTCAAATACGTAAATCTGCTCGCTCCAGCCATCGGCGTCCGGTTGCGACGGATAAACTTCGCCCGGTTGCAGGCACCACTCCCATTGCTCGACTTCGCGGCTCGCGGTGGCTTTGGACAGTAGCACGGCTCTGCTGCCGGGAATCGTGCCCGCCCAGGCAACCTCGTTGATACGGCTCGGATCGCGCGCATCGTGCGCCTGGATCAGATCACTGAAGGCAACGTCGAGCGCTTCGGCAACGCGATCAAGCGTGGTCAGGCTGACATTCTTTTCTCCTGCCTCGATTGCTACCAGCATCCGTCGGCTCACCCCGGATTTTTCTGCCAGTGCGGTCTGGCTCATATCCGCAGCATGGCGCAGGCGTCGAACGTTCTGGCTGACGTGTTGCAGAACGGAGGCTCGCTGAGTCAAATCTTTGTGCACTATATTGCTCACTCGGTGGGGTTGGGCAGTATACTGCGCAACGTTGGCGGCATTGTGCGGCCTCCCTTTTAATGTGCGCAAGGTCATGATGTCGCCAAACAATTCTGCGTCCCGAATCCGCTTTTCCCGCTTCAGCAAAGCCGAGTGCGTGCTGGTGCTGATCACCATGATCTGGGGCGGCACGTTTCTGATTGTGCAACATGCCATGACGGTCAGCGGCCCGATGTTTTTCGTCGGCTTGCGCTTCGCCGCAGCGGCGGCGATCGTGGCGATGTTTTCCTGGCGGCACTTGCGCGAGTTGACCTTGTTCGAAGTCAAGGCAGGGTCGTTCATCGGTGTCGCGATCATGCTTGGTTATGGCTTGCAGACGGTCGGGTTGCAGAGCATTCCGAGCAGTCAGTCGGCGTTCATTACCGCGTTGTATGTACCGTTTGTGCCGCTGCTGCAATGGCTGGTGCTGGGTCGGCGTCCAGGGTTGATGCCAAGTATCGGAATCATGCTGGCGTTTACCGGACTGATGCTGTTGTCGGGCCCGTCGGGTGCCGCGCTGAATTTCAGTCCCGGAGAAATCGCGACATTGATCAGCGCCGTTGCGATCGCGGCCGAAATCATTCTGATCAGCACGTTCGCCGGGCAGGTTGATGTACGGCGAGTGACGGTGGTGCAACTGGCGGTGACGTCGGTGTTGTCGTTCCTGCTGGTGGTGCCGACCGGCGAAGTGATTCCGGAGTTTTCCTGGTTATTGCTGGCGACGGCTTTGGGCCTGGGCGCGGCGAGTGCGGCGATCCAGGTGGCGATGAACTGGGCGCAGAAGAGCGTTTCGCCGACTCGGGCGACGTTGATCTATGCCGGTGAGCCGGTATGGGCCGGAATCGTTGGTCGGATTGCCGGGGAGCGTTTGCCGGCGATTGCACTGGTGGGCGCGGGGTTGATCGTTGCGGCGGTGATAGTCAGTGAGTTGAAGACCAAGGGAAGGTCCACCGAGGCAGAAGCTGAGTTGGAGCGGGAAACGCAGGGGTGACCCGCAATCTCTTCGGCTGCACCCATGCTTTTGCGAGCAGGCTCGCTCCCACATTTTGAAAATGCATTCCAGTGTGGGAGCGAGCCTGCTCGCGAATGCGCCGCACCTTCGTTGCCCCTGAAACAGCGCCAAACACAAAATTCCAGACTACTTTGTAGGATTCTGAGACATCCTCGCGTTTGGTGATCAGGGAGCTGGCACGTATGATGCTTCACAAACTTCCGCAGATTAGAAGCCTATGTCCCTGATAGTTCTACTGCTTCTGCCGTTCATCGGCAGCTGTCTGGCAGCAGTGCTGCCGCACAATGCGCGTAATGCCGAATCGCTGCTGGCGGGTCTGGTCGCTCTGATCGGCACCGTTCAGGTCGCAATGCTGTACCCGCAAATCGCCCACGGTGGCGTAATCCGCGAAGAATTCATGTGGTTGCCCAGCCTTGGGCTGAACTTCGTTCTGCGCATGGACGGCTTCGCCTGGCTGTTCTCGATGCTGGTGCTCGCCATCGGCACACTTGTCTCTTTATATGCCCGTTATTACATGTCGCCGGACGACCCGGTGCCACGCTTCTTCGCGTTTTTCCTGGCATTCATGGGCGCCATGCTTGGCCTGGTGATCTCCGGCAATCTGATTCAGATCGTGTTTTTCTGGGAGCTGACCAGCCTCTTCTCGTTCCTGCTGATCGGCTACTGGCACCACCGCTCCGATGCGCGGCGCGGTGCTTATATGGCGCTGATGGTCACCGGTGCCGGCGGATTATGTCTGCTGGCGGGGGTCATGATCCTCGGCCATGTCGTTGGCAGCTATGACCTGGACAAGGTCCTGGCCGCCGGCGATCTGATTCGCGCACATGCCCTCTACCCTGTTCTTTTGCCACTCATCCTGATCGGCGCGCTGAGCAAAAGCGCGCAATTCCCGTTTCACTTCTGGCTGCCTCACGCCATGGCGGCACCGACGCCCGTCTCGGCCTATCTGCACTCGGCGACCATGGTCAAGGCCGGGGTTTTCCTTTTGGCACGTCTGTGGCCGTCGCTGTCCGGCAGTGAGGAATGGTTCTACATCGTCAGCGGAGCGGGCGCCTGTACGCTGTTGCTCGGCGCGTACTGCGCGATGTTCCAGAACGATCTCAAAGGCTTGCTGGCCTACTCGACCATCAGCCATCTCGGTCTGATCACTTTGCTTTTGGGCCTGAACAGTTCACTGGCCGCGGTGGCGGCGGTGTTTCACATTCTCAATCACGCGACGTTCAAAGCTTCGCTGTTCATGGCCGCCGGCATTATTGACCACGAAAGCGGTACCCGTGACATTCGCAAGCTCAGCGGTCTGATCAAGCTGATTCCTTACACCGCGACGCTGGCCATGGTTGCCAGTGCCTCGATGGCCGGCGTGCCGTTGCTCAACGGTTTCCTGTCGAAAGAGATGTTCTTCGCCGAAACCGTGTTCATCAACGCCACGGCGTGGGTCGAAACCAGTCTGCCGATCGTCGCGACCATCGCTGGCATGTTCAGCGTCGCCTACTCCCTGCGCTTCACCGTTGACGTGTTCTTCGGCCCCACTGCTACTGATCTGCCGCACACCCCGCACGAACCGCCACGCTGGATGCGCGCACCCGTCGAGTTGCTGGTATTCACCTGTCTGCTGGTGGGGATTTTCCCGGCGCAGATCGTCGGGCCACTGCTCGCTGCTGCCGCGCTGCCCGTAGTTGGCGGGGAGTTGCCGGAATACAGCCTGGCCATCTGGCACGGCTTGAACGCACCGATGATCATGAGCCTGATCGCCATGTCCGGCGGCATCCTCCTGTATCTGCTGTTACGCAAGCAGTTCAAGTTGGGTCGCTTCAAGTACCCCCCGCTGGTGGGCCGCTTCAACGGCAAGCGTTTGTTCGAGCGCAGTCTGGTCGTAATGATGCGCATCGCCCGGCGCGTCGAGCGGCGCCTGGGCACCAAGCGCTTGCAGATGCAGCTGTTTCTGATGGTATTGGCCGCCGTGCTCGCCGGCCTGATCCCGATGCTGCACAGCACCCTGACCTGGGGCGACCGGCCGAAGATCCCTGGTTCCATCGTCTTCGTGACCCTGTGGCTGCTGGCGATCGCCTGTGCGCTCGGCGCCGCCTGGCAGGCGAAGTATCACCGTCTGGCTGCCCTGACCATGGTCAGCGTCTGTGGCCTGATGACCTGCGTGACCTTCGTCTGGTTCTCCGCGCCGGATCTGGCACTGACGCAATTGGCGGTAGAAGTGGTGACCACGGTGTTGATCCTGCTCGGCCTGCGCTGGTTGCCGCGACGCATCGAGGAAGTCTCGCCGCTGCCAAGCAGCCTGCGCAAGGCGCGCATTCGTCGTCTGCGCGACTTGCTGCTGTCGATCGCCGTCGGTGCGGGTATGGCGCTGTTGTCCTACGCCATGCTCACCCGGCAGACGCCGAACCACATTTCCTCTTTCTACCTCAGCCGCGCCCTGCCCGAAGGCGGCGGCAGCAACGTGGTCAACGTGATGCTGGTGGACTTCCGTGGTTTCGATACCCTCGGCGAAATTACCGTGCTGGTCGCCGTGGCGCTGACCGTATTCGCCCTGCTGCGTCGTTTCCGCCCGCCGAAGGAAAGCCTGCAATTGCCGGCGCAGCAACGTCTGCTGGCACCGGACGTGGTCACCGATCTGGTCAACCCGCGTTCGGCCAGCGACACCGCGCTCGGCTTCATGATGGTGCCAGCGGTACTGGTGCGCCTGCTGCTGCCTGTCGCGCTGGTGGTGTCGTTCTACCTGTTCATGCGTGGCCACAATCAACCGGGCGGCGGTTTTGTCGCCGGGCTGGTGATGTCGGTGGCGTTCATCCTGCAATACATGGTTGCCGGCACGCAGTGGGTCGAGGCACAAATGAGCCTGCGCCCATTGCGCTGGATGGGCACCGGACTGTTGTTCGCCACCGCTACCGGTCTCGGTGCGATGCTGGTCGGCTATCCGTTCCTGACCACTCACACCTGGCACATCAGCGTGCCGTTGCTCGGCGATATCCATATCGCCAGTGCGCTGTTCTTCGACATCGGCGTGTACGCCGTGGTGGTCGGATCGACGTTGTTGATCCTCACCGCCCTCGCCCACCAATCGGTGCGTGGTCACAAGACTGCATCGCTGCCCAAGTCCGTCGCCAGCAAAGGAGCCGTCTGATGGAAGAAGTCATCGCAATCGCCATCGGCATTCTTGCCGCGTCCGGGGTCTGGCTGATCCTGCGGCCGCGAACCTTTCAGGTCGTAATGGGCCTGTGCCTGTTGTCGTACGCGGTCAATCTTTTCATTTTCAGCATGGGCAGCCTGTTCATCGGCAAAGAGCCGGTGATCAAGGACGGCGTGACCCAGGACTTGCTGCATTACACCGACCCGCTGCCCCAGGCGCTGGTACTGACGGCGATCGTCATCAGCTTCGCCATGACCGCGCTGTTTCTCGTCGTATTGCTCGCCTCGCGCGGCTTGACCGGCACCGACCACGTCGACGGCCGGGAGCCTAAAGAATGATGGCGATGACTCACCTGATCGCTGCACCGATCCTGCTGCCGCTGCTGACGGCTGCGATCATGCTGATGCTCGGCGAGAAGCACCGGCCGCTGAAGGCGAAAATCAATCTGTTCTCCAGCCTCCTCGGCCTGTTCATTTCAGTGATGCTGCTGCAATGGACGCAGACCACCGGCGTGCCGGGATCCATCGGTGTGTACCTGCCGGGCAACTGGCAGGCACCGTTCGGCATCGTTCTGGTGGTTGATCGCCTGTCGGCACTGATGCTGGTGCTGACCGGCGTCATCGGCGTAAGCGCCCTGCTGTTTGCCATGGCCCGCTGGGACGGCGCCGGGTCGAGTTTCCACGCACTGTTCCAGATTCAGTTGATGGGCCTGTATGGCGCGTTCCTGACGGCGGATCTGTTCAACCTGTTCGTGTTCTTCGAAGTGTTGCTCGCCGCGTCCTACGGTCTGTTGCTGCATGGTTCGGGCCGAGCGCGGGTGTCGTCGGGGTTGCATTACATTTCGATCAACCTGCTGGCCTCGTCACTGTTCCTGATCGGCGCTGCGTTGATCTATGGAGTGACCGGCACGCTGAACATGGCCGATCTGGCGATGAAGATCCCGCTGGTGCCGGAAGCCGATCGTGGTCTGCTGCACGCTGGCGCGGGGATTCTTGCGGTAGCGTTTCTGGCCAAGGCTGGGATGTGGCCGCTGAACTTCTGGCTGGTGCCCGCCTATTCCTCGGCCAGCGCGCCAGTGGCGGCGATGTTTGCGATCATGACCAAGGTCGGCGTCTACACCCTGCTGCGCCTATGGACCCTGTTGTTTTCCGGTCAGGCCGGCGCCTCGGCATTCTTCGGCGGCGACTGGCTGATTTACGGCGGCATGGCGACCATGGCTTGCGCAGGGCTGGCGATTATCGCCGCGCAACGCCTGGAGCGCATGGCCAGCCTGAGCATCCTGGTGTCGGCGGGCATCCTGCTCTCGGCGATCGGTTTCGCTCAGCCCAACCTGGTCGGCGCTGCGCTGTTCTATCTGGTCAGCTCGACCCTGGCGCTGAGTGCATTGTTCATGCTCGCCGAACTGATCGAGCGCTCGCGCTCGGCCAACGAAATTCCGCTTGAAGACGAAAGCGAACTGCTGCCGCGCCCGCAGGAGTCGCTGCAACCGCCCAAGGGCATCAACCTCGACGACGAACAGAAAGCCGTGGTCGGCCAGGTCATACCATGGACGATGGCCTTCCTGGGCTTGAGCTTTATCGCCTGCGCACTTTTGATCATCGGCATGCCACCGCTGTCCGGGTTCATCGGCAAGCTCAGCCTGATCGGCGCACTGCTCAACCCGTTGGGACTTGGCACTGCGGCGCCGCTGCCTCCCGGCACATGGGGATTGCTGGCGCTGTTGATCCTGACCGGTCTGGCCTCCCTCATGGCTTTCTCGCGCCTCGGTATCCAGCGCTTCTGGACGCCGGAAGAGCGCCCGTCGCCGTTGCTGCGCAAGCTTGAGTGCGCGCCGATTTTCCTCCTGCTCGGGCTGAGCATTGTCTTGACGTTCAAGGCTGAGCCGCTGCTGCGCTACAGCCAGGCCACGGCCGATGCCCTGAACAATCCGCAGCAATATGTGCTGGCCGTGCTTGGCACACGTGCGGTGCCGAGCCCGCAAGCCAGAGCCGACATGCTCGAGGTGCAGCCATGAATCGACTGTTTCCGGCTCCGTGGTTATCGCTGGCCCTGTGGATTCTGTGGCTGACCCTGAACCTCTCCGTCAGCCCTGGCAATCTGCTGCTCGGCGCCGCGCTGGGTTTCGCCGCGCCGCTGATGATGCGCAAATTGCGGCCGAAACGTGCGCGCATCCGCAACCCCATCGCCATCTTGCGCCTGTTTTTCCTGGTCGGCCGCGACGTCATCATGTCCAACCTGGTCGTCGCCTGGGGCGTACTCAACGCCGGGCGTCGTCCGCCCAGCTCGTGCTTTATCAAGGTGCCTCTGGACTTGCGTGATGCCCACGGCCTTGCGGCACTGGCGATGATCTGCACCGTGGTGCCCGGCACCGTATGGTCGGAACTGGCGCTGGACCGCAGCGTTCTGTTGCTGCACGTCTGGGACCTGCACGACGAAGCGCAGTTCATCGAGCACTTCAAAAGCACTTACGAGCGACCGTTGATGGAGATTTTCGAATGAGCCCATTGCTGTCGAATGCGATTCTGCTGACGCTGTTTCTGTACTGCCTGGCAATGGCACTGACCCTGGTGCGCCTGTTCAAAGGCCCGTCAGCACAGGATCGGGTACTGGCGCTGGATTATCTGTACATCGTCGCGATGTTGATGATGCTGACCCTGGGCATCCGTTACGCCAGTGACACCTACTTCGAAGCGGCGCTGCTGATCGCGCTGTTCGGCTTCGTCGGCTCGTTTGCCCTGGCGAAATTCCTGCTGCGTGGCGAGGTGATCGAATGAATGCCGAATTGTCTTTGTGGGTCGAGATTCCGGTGGCGGTGCTGCTGGTGCTCAGCGGCGTGTTTACCCTGCTGGGTGCAACCGGATTGCTACGCATGAAGGATTACTTCCAGCGCATGCATCCTCCGGCGCTGGCCTCGACGATTGGGGCCTGGTGCGTGGCGTTGGCCTCGATCATCTGTTTTTCAGCGCTGAAGTCCGGGCCGGTGGTGCATGCCTGGCTGATTCCGGTTCTGTTGGCTATCACCGTGCCGGTGACCACCCTGCTGCTGGCGCGGGCGGCGTTGTTCCGCAAGCGGATGGCCGGGGATGATGTGCCGGCCGAGGTGAGCAGTCGTCAGACTGAAAGTGGTAACTGATGATTTTGTGGCGCCTGTGATGGCGCCATCGCTACAGTAGGAACGCGCCCTCCATTGTGGGAGCGAGCCTGCTCGCAAAGAGGCCAGTCGGGGCATCGCCAATTCCGGATCGGCTCAAACCCACGCTACTGCCAACAACCCCGCCCCCAGCAGCGCACACAACGGCGAGTACACCCAGGTATCCAGCCGCGCGAATCGCGAATCCTTCACTTCCTTGAAAAATCCGACCAGATTCGAATCTCCGATCGCTCGGGCGAACATCAGCAACGCAATTGCACTGATCACCCATTGCAGTGCCTTATGCTGCACCGCCGGCACGCCCCAACCGACCCGCATGCAAACCAGCGCTGCAATCACCAGCAGCGCAGCGGCGACTGCCAGCGTCACCCAGCCTGAGGGCTTGAAGGCCGGGCGGACCGTGGCGACGAAGCCCGACACCGGCACCTGCGGCACCACCACCGCAGCCGCCCATTGCCCACCCAACGCCCAATACACATGCATCAGGCCGATCGCTGCGAACACAGTCACCAGCCATTGAGCCAACACAAAGGTCATGGTTGAAATCCTTCAAAGGGATTTGAACAAACCATCGTAGTCGGATTTTTTGGCCGTGCACGACCGGTCGGCGGTGCACTGCGTTAACCGCGTTATTTCAGATCAGCCGTCACCTTGTCAGCCACATCCCTGGGCAGCCACGCCTGCCACACATCCGGATGCGCTTTCATGAACGCGACCGCCGCCTCACGAGGCGCGGTGTGCTTGTCACTCATCTCCGCCAGTGCCTTGTTCAGCGGCTCGATGGGAAAATCGACCTTGCTGAAGAACTCGGCAATTTGCGGGTTCTGCTTTTGAAACGGCGTAGACACGCCAATCGACAGCTTGGATGCCAGCGATCGGGTGGGCTTTGGATTGGGGTTATCGGCGTCGGTCAGCGTCTTCCACGCCTCGGCATCGAACGGCGGCTCTTCCAGTTGCACCAGTTTGAATTTGCCAAGCAGTGGCGTCGGCGACCAGTAATAGAACAGCACTGGTTTGCCGCGACGAATCGAAGAGCTGATCTCGGCATCCAGCGCTGCACCCGAGCCGCTGCGGAAGTTGGTGTAGTCGTCCTGCAAGCCATACGCCGTCAGCTTCTGCTTGTTGACCACTTCCGACGTCCAGCCGATCGGGCTGTTGAGGAAACGCCCTTTGCCCGGGCTTTCCGGGTCCTTGAACACGTCCTTGTATTTCTTCAGATCAGTGACACTGCGCAGATCCGGCGCCAGCGGCTTGATGCCTTTGGCCGGGTCGCCCTTGATTACGTATTCCGGCACCCACCAGCCTTCAGTGGCACCCTTTACCGTATCGCCCAGACCGACGACCTTGCCCTCGGCTTCGGCCTTGACCCAGACCGGACTGCGCCCGGCCCACTCCTCTCCAATCACCTGGATGTCATTGTTGGCCAGGGCGGTTTCAAGGGTAATGGTGGTACCCGGCAACGTATCGGTCGGCAAGCCGTAGCCTTTCTCGACGATCACCCGCAGCACCTCGGTGATCAGGCTGCCGCTTTCCCAGTTCAGGTCGGCAAAGTGGATCGGCGCCTGTGCCGCCTGCAGCGATTGCGCTGACGTCAGCAAACCGAAGGTGGCCACGCTGGCGGCCAGTAACCGTCGAAATCCGTTCATGCATTGCACCTCGTGCTGTTCACAGCTATGGCAAGTCTGGCCTGACGGGAGCGCAAGCCTCTGAATAACTCAGTCAACTGACTTTAGCCGAGGTTCCTGCTTTTTCCGGGGTTTGCTGCGCACGGGGCTACGTTTCAGAATTTTCCTGCAGGCTTTGCAGCTCACGTCTGACCATGCTGGCGTAAGCCGCCGGTTGCAACGCATAGATCTGCGACGCAACCCAACCAAGCCAGGCTCCTTGCAGTTCAGCCTTGCGGGCGAACAAACGCTGCGCTTCGGCGCGTGCGCTGTCGAGATTTTGCGAATGAAAGTCTGCGCGCTTCACTCGCTGGCCTTGAAGGTCACCAATTCGCCCTTGCGCCATTTGGCGGCCTTGGCGGTGACGGCCTTCAAGGTTTTGGTCAGGCCTTCCTGCAGTTGCTCATTGGCGGCGAACACGGTCACCACGTTATGGCCTTCCTTGAACAGGATCGCGTGACCATCGGCCGTACTGACGAAGGCGTAGTCGCCCAAGCCGTAGACCGTCAGTTTGATGTCGCGAAAACGAATGTCCATCTTGCCGCCTTCGCGGCTGGGCAGAACGGACGCAATGAAATGGTCGCCAACCTTCAGTTTGAGCCCCGGTTTGTCATCGACCACCAATGCACTTTCGGTATCGATTTCGGCGATGTAAATGCCTTCTGCGTTTTGCTCGGTGATGTAAACAAAACGTGATTGAAATTGCTTGACCAGCTTTGCACGCAAATCACCCAGCACGAACAAAGCATGCATATCGAGGTTACTGACTGCCAAAGAAACATCCCCACATTTGAAAAACCGTGCCGCGGAAAAACGCGCACGGCAAAGAAACGGCAATGCCGATGAAACTGCAAAAACACTCAAAAACCCGAAGCGAGCAAAGCGCTCTTGAATCGCGAGGTTCGTAGACTACTGGATTGTCATTGATGAAACCCGCTCTGAAATCGCCAAACCTTGAAGGAAAAAACCTCAAGTGCGACTGGAGCAAATCTGACTACGAACTTTAGGGAAATTTCTCACGAAAAAAAGCATTTTTCCGACATATCGCTGGCGAAAAATTGCTTTAGATAAGCCCGGTCGTCAACAGGTACTGGCGATTCTAGAGCAGCGATGCTCATTACGACTACCCGCAACGGCCGTTAAATCCCGGCCGACTGATGAAAAGGACTTCACATGTGCACTTTGACTCATTTTGCCACGTCGCCTGAGGCGCGAATCAACACACCTCTGACAATGCAGATTGCCAGCCTGGATCACCTTCCGACATCTTCTAACAATCACCGAACCCCGCATTTTCAGGTGGTGCCGGCGGGCATCGCGTTCTTTCACATCAAAGAGATATCCACGGGACGTGTCAGAGGTTTCCGCGGCAATCACAACGAAGCGTGCGCCCTCGCCCGTTCGCTGGAATCAAAAATCGAACTCCACGCCAACGGCTGCCTCTGATAAGGGGAGTGAACGTACAAGCCGTACCGGCACCGACCCAGGAGTAGATGATGGAACTGCCAACCGAGCTTAACCTGACCACCCTTTTCGATCAGTTGGGCCTGCCGTCCGATGAAGCGTCGATCAATGACTTTGTCGAAGCCCATCCGCTGGACTCTGACACCAAGCTGATCGATGCCGATTTCTGGTCGCCTCAACAAGCGCAACTGCTTAAAGAGTGGCTGCGGGCGGACGGAGAGGAAGCACCAATTGTCGATGAGCTGAACGTGCGCCTGCATCGCGGCAAGTAAGTACGATCAGTGCAGGCTGTCGCCGGGCTCGATGTTCAATTGTTCGAGCCAGGCAGCCTTGCACTCCTCCGCTTCATTGCGACTGGCGAAGGCTGTGCCGCGTCGCTCACCGTTGAGCAAAACCACCCAGCACACACTGCGCCCCATCGCGCGCATTCCGGCCGGGACCCCGCTGCCGATCATCACTGCCACGTCTACCCTGCACTGCATGTGCCCTCCGAAATAATTAGCTACCTAACTAAGTCGTCAGGTTAATGCTTTCCTTCGAGAGGAAACAGCAACCCCCGTGCACAGATTCATTGCGCCAACGGTAACAATCTCAGCGCGGATTCTCAGGTTTGTAGCCCAGACGCAAACCGCCCCAGTGTCGTCCCTTGATCATGATCGGCACCGATAGATCATGCATCAGCTCACCGGTGTCGCGCGTGTAAGTCTGCAGCAGCACTGGTTGTTGATGGCTGCCGCAGCGGATGCCGGTGCGGTCGGCGAATTTGCGTTTGGTGCGGTTATTCACCGTGTCGACCTGCACATCACCGGTCAACGGTTTGCTGAATGCCTGATTATGCGTCGGCACATAACCCTGCTGCGTGCAAGCGATTGCGAATACCAACCCCTCATGTCGTAACAATAAAGGCTCTTGAATCGCTGGCAGTGCCTGATCGGTATATCGATCGAACCGGGTCTGGAATTTGGCTGGCTGGGTTGCGGGGATCGGCTGGTATGTCCGGTCGAACAAATCATCGAGGCTGATCCGTCCCTGCTCGACATCCGCTTCGAAACGCGCGGCAATCTGGCTCGCACCTTCACGGGCCAAGTCGTAGATACGTTGGTGATAGTCATCCAGGCCGACCTCGGCCAGGCGCTCGCTAATGGTTTCCGCCTGCCCTTCCATCTGCACCGCGGCCTCGGCGAGACGGCGGGTCTGCTGATCGCTGATTGCCAGATCGCTGCGCATTTGCTCGATGGCGATGAACAGCGCGTCAAGCTGCTCGCGATTGGTCTGCGCGCCTCGGGCAATCTCGCTGACCTGAGTTTCTACGCCGGCCGCCAGACGCGCGATGTTTTCCAGATGCTGACCGGTGTGTTCGACCTGTTCGACACCAGTGTGCAGATCGCTCGACAGCTCGCGAATCTGCGCCACCACTTGCGCGGTGCGCTGCTGAATGTCAGCGACCATCTCACCGACCTCACCCGTGGCCGCCGCCGTACGCGCGGCCAGTCCGCGCACCTCATCGGCGACCACAGCGAAACCGCGACCGTGCTCGCCGGCCCGGGCGGCTTCAATCGCAGCGTTCAACGCCAACAAATTGGTCTGGCTGGCAATCGATTGAATTACCAGTGTCACGCGCTGGATATCGTCGCTGCGCACACTCAAGGCCTCGATCAATTCGCGACTGGCGTTGGCGCGTTGACTGAGTTGCTGCATGCGCGCAATCGAGTCGAGCAGTTCGCTGCGCCCCGCCGCGCTGCTGTGATGCGCTTGGCTGGCGGAATCCAGCGCATCGCGACTGAGCTGTGAAGTCGCCTGTTCGGTGGCGATCATCACCTCGGCGTTGCTGACGATCTGCGCCGCCGCGTCGAGTTGCGATTCAAGTTTGCCTGCGAGCGCTTTGACCGAGAACGCCACGCCGGCCGCAGACAGTGCGTTGTGGCTGGTGGTATAGGAAAGATCGCGAGTCAGTGCGGACAATGCGCTCGCACTATCGACCGGGGCAGCAGCAGGAGCATTGCGCGAGCGCAGGCGCGGCAGCCAGACAATCAACACTGCCAGCGGCATGCCGATGTACAGCGACCACTCGGCCATGGCCATGCCGGCCAGCAACAGCATCAGGGCGACGCTTTGCAGGGTCGGCGCGATCCAGCGGTTTTTCGGCGAAAGCACTGGTGCAGGCAGCGCCGCAACCAGAGATCCATCTCTCGTCATCTTGATCACCCCACGTTTGTTCTCATTGTTGTGACTGCATTAAACGCCACTACAACGCCATTATCCATGGTCCGTTAGTCGTGGGGTCGGTGGCAGGTCAATGGAACGACGGGGAAAAATCGCAGGCAAGCAAAAACAAAGATCGCAGCCTTCAGCAACCCCATGTGGGAGCTGCCGAAGGCTGCGATCTTTTCAAGGTGCCCCTGTTGAAGGGGTCACCCCACAGAATCAGGCCTGACGCTGGTGCTTGTCGATCTGCTCGTGACGCTCTTGAGCTTCGATGCAGTACTTGGTGGTCGGGCTGATCAGCAGGCGTTTCAGGCCAATGGCCTCGCCGCTGTCGTCGCACCAGCCAAAGCTGTCGTCCTTGATGCGCTCAAGAGCTTGTTCCAATTGCGGCAGCATGCGCTGGTCGCGATCGATCGCGTTGACCAGCCAGGTGCGCTCTTCTTCAACCGAAGCCGCGTCCGCCGGGTCAGCCGGGGTGTCCAGGCTTTCGATGGCGATACGGTTTTGCTCAATGCGCTCGTGGGTTTCGACTTTCATGTTCTGCAACAGCTCAGTGAAGAAAGCGTGTTGCTCTGCATTCATGTAGTCATCTGCCGGCATAGCCAGCAACTTGTCCTTTGTCATTGATATCTCTATAAAAAAACGTGCATTAAGGCGAATAAGGGAGCGTTTCGGCGAACCGTGTCGGGCCGTCGAAAAGGCATCGTTTTATTGCAAACGCCACCCGGCACTCAATTTACGAGGGGCGGCAGTCTAAGGCCCGATCAAGACCTCAGCAACTGTAAATACAGGGAATTTGTCCGACAGGACCTGGAAACTGCTCTGACACACGCTTCACACGGCCATCGGAGTGCGTTTATAGCAAGAAATTCAGTCGAGCGGCTGTATATAGAAGACAAACGGCTAACCAACCCGCCAGCGACAGCCGGGATTATTCTCGCAAGGTGCATCGTTTCAGCCCGGCAGAGCTTACGCAGCCCTTCTATTATCAGGCCCACCGCGTGCTCAACTCGCCTGAAGGATGCTGCCCATGCCCCGCCCCGCTCTGCCGGCCACAGCCGAAATTTCCTTCGCCAGCGCGCCGGTCAACGCCGAGCGCCTGCTGCAAATGATCAGCGAAGAGTATGACGCCCTGCCGCGCCAGCTCAAACGCGTGGCCAGCTACATCAGCCAACAGAGCGAGCGAATCATGGTCGAGCGCATCAGCGACATCGCCCGCGAGTGCGAAGTGCATCCGTCAGCCATTGTGCGTTTCTCGCAACGTTTCGGGTTCAGCGGCTTCAGCGAGATGCAGGCGCTGTTCCGCCAGGCCTGGACGCACAAAGCCACGCCAGCGCAAAACTATCAGCAACGCATCCGCAGCATGATCGCCAACAACTCGCAGACCGCCAACAACGGCGAACTCGCCCGCGAGTGCATTGATGCAACGCTCTCGGGCATCGAACGCTTGGGCCGCGAACTCGACGAGGCTGCTTTCGATAAAGCCGTCGATCTCATCGTCAATGCCGACGACATTTATGTTGTCGGGGTCCGCCGTTCGTTCGCCGTCGCCGACTATCTGGTTTACAACCTGCAACACACGCAGAAGCGCATTCATCTCGTTTCCGGCATCGGCGGCAGCTATCGCGAGCAAATGCGCAGCGTGCGCGCCAACGATCTGGTGATCGCCATCAGCTTCGTGCCCTACGCCAAGGAAACCCAACACTGCCTGCGCTTCGCCCGGCAGCAGAACGCCAATGCCCTGATCATCACCGACAGCCCTCTTTCGCCACTGGCAAAACTTGCCAATAGCGTGTTGCTGGTCAATGAAGGCAGTGCGCTGGCCTTTCGTTCGCTCAGTGCAACGCTGTGTTTGTGCCAGGCGCTGTTTGTGGCAGTGGCGTATCGGCTGGGCTTGAACGTCGATGAAATTCACGAGCAGGCCGGATTCGACGACTGACAATTGCCTCTCGCTCGGCTAGGTTATGCGTTCCCACCGGTTCGACTTGAAGGAACGCGTCATGAAACTGATCGGCATGCTCGACTCTCCCTACGTGCGCCGCGTAGCGATCTCCGCCAAATGCCTGGGGATCGACCTCGAACACGAGTCGGTCTCGGTGTTCCGCCATTTCGAGCAATTTCAGCAGATCAACCCGGTGGTCAAGGCGCCCACATTGATCCTCGACGACGGCGTGGTCCTGATGGACTCGACCCTCATCCTCGATTATCTCGAAGCCAGCTCCGGCAAAAGCCTGCCGCCAAGCGATCTCAAACAACGCGCTCAAACCCTGCGCCTGATCGGCCTCAGCCTCGCCGCCTGCGAAAAAGCCGTGCAGCTGTATTACGAACGCAACCTGCGCCCGGCGGAGATTCAATATCAACCTTGGGTTGAACGCGTTGAAGGCCAACTCGCCGCCGCGTTTACAGCGCTTGAAAAGGAACTGGAGCATCGCCAATTCCCCGTCGACGGCTCGCTCGCCCAGGATGGCATCAGCCTGGCGGTTGCCTGGAGCTTCACCGACCTCGTCGTGCCCGATCAGATCGACGCCACACGCTATCCGCGAATTGCCGAATACACCGCCTACGCAGAAAGTACCGATGCGTTCATCAGCACACCGATGAACTGATCATGAGCTCCAACGACAGCGCCGCCCCGGCGTTAAAGGAAATCTTCAATGCCGAGCGCTTGCAGCACATTGCAGACGAAATGAGCGCGGTGTACCCGGCGTTCAAAGCCAAGGCTTTTCTTGCGCACGCCAACCATGGACTGACCGAGATGTCGGTGATGCAACGCATGGCCCGCGTCGCCGAGAGCCTGCACGCCGTGCTGCCGCTGAAGTACGAAGATACGCTCGACGTCTTGCGCGAACTCGCGCCGCGCCTGAACAGCGGCTTCGTCAGCATGTGCCTCCCACATTACGTCGCGAGCTATGGCGGTCACGCCTTCGACACCTCCATGGACGCCTTGAAGTACTTCACCACCTTCGGCTCCTCCGAATTCGCCATCCGCCACTTTCTGCGCAGCGACCTCGAACGCTCACTGGAAAAGATGCACGACTGGACCCGAGACGAAAACCATCACGTGCGTCGCCTCGCCAGCGAAGGCAGCCGCCCTCGCCTGCCCTGGTCGTTTCGCCTGGAAGCGGTACAAGCCAATCCGCAATTGGCCGCCGGGATATTGGATCGGTTGAAGGCGGACGAGAGCTTGTACGTGCGCAAGTCCGTGGCGAATCATTTGAATGATGTGACGAAAGTGCATCCGGGGTGGGTGTTGGACACGGTTGAAGGTTGGTCGCTGAACAACAAGCACACGGCCTGGATTGCCAAGCATGCGCTGCGCAGTTTGATCAAACAGGGGGATGTGCGCGCGCTGACGGTAATTGGCGCAGGGGCGAAGGCTGAGGTTGAGTTGTTGGATGTGCGGGTTGAGCCTGCGGTGGTGAGGTTGGGGGAAGCGATTACGTTGTCGTTTACGGTGAAGTCCGTGGTGGCGCACGAGCAAAGGCTGGTGATTGATTATGCGATTGAGTATGTGAAGGCGAATGGCGGGGTTTCGAGGAAGGTTTTCAAGTTGAAGACTTTGGGGTTAGCGGGGTTTGGGGAAGAGGTGGTGCGACGGAATCAAGTCATCAAGGATTTTACGACGCGCAAGCATTTCGCTGGGCGGCATGGGGTGCAGGTGATGGTTAATGGGGAGGTGTTGGGTAGTGCGGCGTTTGAGGTTTTGATTTGAGGCGTGAGTTGTTTATTCACCGAACGGAGGGTAGCGGATCAGTGCACTGGCGGCCGTGCTTCGACATTGCGCACGGCGGCACAGTGGACGAAGCACGGCTTCAGCGCTTACCAACTTCCGTACGGAATGCCGAATTTCTCGATATAGCGCTTGGACTTTTCGCTGACGGGATAGGCGTAGCGTCCTTGGTTCTTACCCTGACTCGGTCCTAAAGGCTCGATCTCTGCCTGTGCTCTGGCGACCTTGATCGGATGGTGGCACTCGTCTCTGACCCAAACCTGCACAACGCCGCCAGGCGCCAGGCCCAGATAGACCGATGAAATATAGGTACTCCGCCGCTCTGGTGTTTTCGCGCAGCGCTGCGCGACCGAAGTCCGCATCATTTGCCTGGCTTCTTCGGGTATATCTACCCAAGCCCGATAAGTTTGAGGCTCTACGATGGACTGCCAGCGAACAAAAATTCTTTTTGGGAGATCAGCGCCGACCACGGCTTTTGCGGACGCGCCCACTCCGTCCCAACCACGCGCCGATTCGGTGCCGTCTTCAGGTTGCCCGCCCGATGCCGATCCACCACCGGTACGCAAAAATGTTTTTCCCTTTATATCTTCCACAGCAGTGTCTTCAACCCAGACCTTCATGTAGTTGGGTTCGGTAAACCCGAGTTCCCACCAAGGGGATTTAGGGTCGTTTTTTGCTGACAGCGGGTCGGCATTACAACCAGCCACAAAAAGCGTACACAGCAGTGCTGTAAATAACTTCATTACCAAAGCGTCCAGTCAGGTACGTGTGGGTGCTTTACTCGGATTGCATCTTTCGTGGGGGCGTTGATGTAAACAGCTCTGATGCCACTCCCATCTCTCCTGCCAAGCGGATGGTTCCAGTTGGCGGACGTGTGAATGTACTTGAGTTTGAGTATTTGCTCCTCCTCTGGCGTGGTGCTGTAGTCGCCGGAGACAAAACGAACACACATGGGCTTGAGTTCTTCAGGAACGGCGAAGTCTGGCGTCTCGGGAATGTCTTCGAAGAGAACGCCTTTGGCTCTGGCGAGTTGATGCATCACGTGCAGGCTCACTCTCGACAGTAATCCACTCACCGGACGCTTGAGTTGGACGGCCGCATAGACTCGCTTGACTCGAGGACTAAGTCGATCCTGAGGGCTGACCGGTAGCAGTAATGGCGGTGGCGTAACGATGTCGAGATTTTCGAGCGGCCAACCCTTGGCTAGCCACTGATTTCTCACATTGATCGCATCCTGGTAGATCGATGTGGTAGCGACGTCAGTATACGTACCGACCTCTAGCGTCTGCATTGGGCTAACGAGAACACACTCTTCAGCGTCCTCAAGGTAACCTCCACCCACATCGGAATGCACACCCGGCAAGACGATTTCCGGATGATCCATCGCTACTCGATTGAGAGCAAAGTTAGCCCTGCACTCATCCCGCGCAGCCAACTGCACAACGTCGGTGAAATAACGTCGGTCGAGATAGAGTTTGACCCCCGTTGCGACTGCGCTTTTTATGTTGCCCAGATTGGACCATCCAGCAATCGACGGTACCGTGTCGAACAGCCCAATGAAGCCCACGTTGATGTCGCTGTGATACTGATCAACAAAGGTCGAACTGAGGGCATCGGACATACTGCGGAGAATGTCGCCTAAAGGCCCTTGTTTGCCACGCACTATCTCGTTGGCGAAATGTCTGGCGGCTGCGGCACCGCGACTAAAGCCAAACGTGTCGAAAGTCAACGAAGCAATTTCACTACCGGGATTTTTGTCCAATACTTCAGTGATACGCTGTTCGATCACCGCGAAACAGGACTGGACTCGCCCTGCAACGCCGGTTTCACCACGTCCTGTACCGGCGCCGAATTTACTGTCTTCTTTACCTGAACGGGTACCTATACCTTCGACGTAGACCATACCGAAAGCTCTCTTTCGTGGCCCTTCTCCCTCAGCGAGTCGTGTTGCTCCATACAGTTCGCTCAGCTTCTTCACATTGCTGACATCGTTACCATAACTACTATCCGGATCACCCATATAAGGCTGGCAACTGGCGGGAATATCTTCAGGTGCAATCGGATGCTGAGCGCCACACAACAACCCCGCAGCAGAGTTGTTCGCATTGTTGCCCGTGCCATCAAAGAAAACCCCGATCCTCAACGCAATCCCGATCTTCTCAGGTTCGCGCACGGGTTCTTTCCCGTGTTTCTCATACTCGGCCCAATGCTGGGCGTGTATGTCGACGGGTTTGGCTTCTTCGTAACGATAATTTTTCGGGGGGTTGGGTACGTAGCCACTCATCCGTGATTCCTGGTTCTGATCCTTGAGAACGGCCCGAAGGGTGACAGCCGAGACTGGGAGACGCAAGCTGTGGCCGCGTGCCAGCTAGGGTGGGCGGACGGGGTTCGACGAGGGCTTCCCCTCGCCGGGGTGCGGGTTAGCTGGCGATTTCGACGTTATCCAGTGCTTGGTTGACGGCGCAAGGCGTTGTAGGGTTTGGAAATGGCATTGAATATCAAATTCCAACGGCCGCTGTTTAAAAAAAACGTAACGGTGAAACTTAGTGCCCCGAAGGCTTTCAGCCTCAGGTGTTTCGATGAGTAAGTACCTGACATGGAATCCACGCCAGGCACGACTTCAGCTGAATGCTTATCGTGCATCCTCAACCGCGACTTTACTGATTGAGCTGCTGACCGTCGGATGTCAAACGGATACTTCAGTCACTTGATGGTGGCAACGATCAGAAACTCTAAGTTGCGTGTAATCAACAACCTCGTCCCCCACCAACCAAGTACGGTCCTTGAAGCTATATTTGACCGCTTCATTCCTTCCGTCCAAACCGATGTGTCGAACGTCGACGTCCAAAAAGGTAAATTTAACCAGTGCGGCAGCCAACGTATTGGCTGCATCATCGGGCGCTTCAAAAAACCGTCCATCGACGCCATCGAAATAAATGGTCTGGAAGGCCAGATCCACAGCATTGACCACGCCTTTCTCAGTGATGACACGCACTTGACCGACAGCTTCATCCGGACTTTCGGAATCAGGCAGATGTACCGTGCACGTGCCAATTTTCAGCTTGTTTTCTTCCAGCTTTACTTCGATGCTGCCCAGTGCAGTCGCATCGAACTCCCAGTTCGATTTACGCTTCCTTCCCGTCTCATTTTGAAAGACCGATGTCTTGATGTGAATTGTTGCCCCTGCCAAGAGATGAATCAGATAATGACCACCACCCTTGCCTTGCAGACTAACTACGGTTTCTTCGGCTGGGGATGGATGGAAATTGATGCAGGCTGCCATGACATCCAGCTCTAATGTTTCGATGCTGTCAGAAGTGTTGTTGTGCAAGTTTGTCATTGTATCGCTCCGAAAATTGCCGACTCAGTTATCTGAAATGAGAGTGCGGCTCTGTGATCAAACGTTCATAGAGCGATGTTCGACAAAGTGAAGCTATAGTGTGCGGTATATATGTATGTCACCTGGAAGAATGCCTACCCCGACGAGAGCGAAGGTTGCGATTATTGTTCGCTATGTTGATGAATCATTTGAGGTGCTCAGCGCGGTAGAAAGCAGGAGGCCGAGCCTTTTTTTTGTCTCCGCTCATGCTGTTGGCTCCGTTTGCTTGCTCATCGACAAAACCGGCGAAGACTCCACGGGATTCAATTCTCGAACATCCTGAACCCGTTCCTCCAGATCATAGGCGGCCAGATCAACATAGCGTTTTATCCGCAGTCTTTGGTAGGGCGTACTTTGAATGCCATCCCAGACAATCCAGTAAATAAACGAAACCGCGGCGACCAGAATGAGGATGACAGCGCCCTTTCCTCCGAGAAAAAAAGACGTCGCTTTGATCAGTTCAGTGGACAGCCCGACAATCAGAGCGAAGAGCGAAACGAAGCCCAGATTTTGCGAAAGAGCAGGTTTGGCTGGCGCGACGGTCAGGTCTGAATACGCCGAGAGTTCCCGCAGCCTGGCAGCCGTATAGCCTTCATCCTGCACAATCTGCAAAAAGAACGCGTAGCAAAGAATGTTCTCTTGCTCGCCCCAGGGTTGCTGGCCAATTGCATGTTCAGCGAACTGCACGGGATAACCCTGCGAAGGGCATTGAGTCGAGTGAAGAACAGTCCGCCCGCCCACACGGCAAGACAGAGATAAGAAATCGGAACCAATATCGGATAAAGGATGCCCAGAGCGGACAAAGCAATGAGAGGCAACGTGGTCGCGGCGGCCGTCCACATCGGCCATAACCGGCGCGCATTCTTCCACGTGAACAGCAACTTGTTCGGCTGTGTGCGGCTGCGCTTGTACAGCGCCGTCAAATCCGCCCATTCCTTGAATTTCATCACTAACACTTCCTTGAGTTTGCCCTTGACACAGTGATACGCCGATATCCTATGTGAATCGGCCAGCATTTGCAGCCGGCCAAATCATGTTGCGAAAGCGCTACTCAAATCGACCGCTGATTCACCCGCGCCATCAACTGTTCAGCACTTTCCTTGCGCTCGGAATAGCGGTCCACCAGGTGCGCCTGCTGCCCACGCAGCAGCACGGTGAACTTCACCAGTTCTTCCATCACATCCACCACACGGTCGTAGAACGGCGAAGGTTTCATCCGCCCGGCCTCGTCGAACTCCATATAGGCCTTCGGCACCGAGGATTGGTTGGGGATGGTGAACATGCGCATCCAGCGGACGAGGACGCGTAGTTGGTTGACCACGTTGAACGACTGCGAGCCGCCGCAGACTTGCATCACCGCCAGGGTTTTGCCTTGGGTCGGGCGCACAGCGCCGAGTTCCAGCGGGATCCAGTCGATCTGCGCCTTGAACACGGCGGACATGGCGCCGTGGCGTTCTGGCGAGCACCAGACCTGGCCTTCCGACCACAGCACCAGATCGCGCAGTTCCTGGACCTTGGGATGGTCGACGGGAACGTCATCGGGCAGTGGCAGGCCGGACGGATTGAAGATGCGCATTTCGGCGCCGAAGTGTTCAAGCAGGCGTGCGGCCTCCTCGACCAGCAAGCGGCTGAAGGAGCGCTCGCGGGTCGAGCCGTAGAGGAGAAGGATGCGCGGTTTGTGTTCGCCGACATTCGATGGCTTAACAGCGTCGATCAGACTTGCGTCGAGGTTGGGCAAATGATTTGTCATTTAGCCTCCTTACAGCGTGCCGATGCGATCGAGTTCGGCTTTCAGTTGCTCGCGACTGAGCGAGTGAAACGGCAGATCGAGGAAGGCTTGGCAGCGTTCACCGATGCGCATCAAAGTGGCTTGGAATGCCGCGTCGATTGCCGCTTCGTCGCCGTGCACTTCGGACGGATCTTCCAGCCCCCAGTGCGCTTTCAGTTCCGGGCCGAAATACACCGGGCAGGCTTCCCCGGCGGCTTTATCGCAGACAGTGATAACGATATCCGGCGGGTTGTTTGCGAAGGCATCGTTGCCTTTGCTGTGCAACCCGTCGATGGCGAGGCCGTGCTTTTGCAACGTCGACAGGCTGCGCGGCAACACCTGGCCTATGGGAAAACTGCCAGCACTCACCGCTTGGAAACCAGCGGGAGCCAGGTGATTGAACATGCCTTCGGAAAGAATGCTGCGGCAGCTGTTGGCCGTGCACATGAACAGTACTCGCATCTGGGCGCTCCGTAGAAAGTGGAAGATTCAGCAGCAGGCGCGTTCACGCACGGGACGGCCATCCATGTTTTGCAGGCGCGCGGCGTTGTCCTTGAGCCAATCGGTATTGGCCTTCGCGGTCACCTGGAGGATTTCGCCGATCCATGCCGGCAGCTCCGGGTTCAGCCGGTAATACACCCACTGGCCCTGACGGCGGTCGAGCAGTAAACCATTACTGCGCAGTTGCGCGAGGTGGCGGCTGATTTTCGGCTGGCCGTCATCGAGCGCACACATCAGCTCGCAGACGCAGAGCTCACCTTGCCCAGCGATGAGCAAGATGGCGCGGACGCGGGTTTCGTCGGCGAGGCTTTTGAAGACTTCGGTGGGGGTGATCACGGTGATCGGCTCGCCATATGCGGGAAAACGAATATACGGATATCCATATATTTATCAACCCGCGAAAGCAGCCAGGATGAATACCCCTGTGGGAGCGAGCCTGCTCGCGAAAGGGGTGTGTCAGTCAGCATCGATGTTGCTGAAAGATTGCCTTCGCGAGCAGGCTCGCTCCCACAGGGGGGACGGAATGCATCAGGTTAGCCGCGCAATAGACCCTGCTCTGCCTCACACAACCCCACCACATAATCCCAGACCACCCGCAGCCGCACCGATTTGTGCAGCTCCCGCCGTGTGCTGATCCAGTAGCTGCGCTCGATGCTTTCATCCGGCAACAGCGCCACCAGATTCGGGTCGGACGCGGCCATGTAACACGGCAGCACAGCGATGCCCAATCCTGATCGAGCGGCTTCCTGCTGGGCGATGACGCTGGTGCTGTGAAACACCACACGCGGGCTGCGACAGAAGCTGTTGAGGAACATCAGTTCCTGACTGAACAGCAGATCGTCGACATAACCGATCCAGGCATGTCGGCCGAGGTCTTCGCGGCTGTGCAGCGGCGGCGCTTTGTCGAGGTAGGTTTGGCTGGCGTACAGCGCGAGTCGATAGTCGGTGAGTTTGCGCGTGACCAGCATGTCGGCGGATGGGCGTTCGAGGTGGATGCTGATTTCCGCTTCGCGATTGAGGATGCTGACGAAGCGCGGCACGGCGACCAGTTCCACTTCCAGCCCGGGGTAGCGCTCGAACAGACCGATCATGCGGCTGGCGAGGAACTTGATGCCGAGGCCTTCGGTAACGCCGACGCGGATCTTGCCCAGCGGCGCGGTGGACTGGGTAATTTCTTCCTGCGCCAGCAACGCGACGTTTTCCATCGCTTCGGCGTGCTTGAGCAGTGCCTCCCCCGCCGGGGTCATTTCATAGCCCTGGGCGTGCTGGACGAACAGCGCAGTGCCGAGACTTTTTTCGATCGATTCAATATGCCGCGCCACTGTCGCGTGGGTTGTATTGAGCCGGCGCGCGGCGGTGAGCAGGCGGCCGCTGCGTTGCAGCTCGAGAAAAAAGCGCAGGTCGTTCCAGTCGAACATGGCAGGTCCTTGTCAGCTATCGTCACTTCGGGCTGTTTGAAAACGCACAGCGGCTGCGCAAAAACTAACATTCTTTTAACGAAAGCTAACAACTAGAGTGTCCGACAATAAAAACAAAAAGCGAGGTCAGGGCATGCAGACGTCCCTGGATGAATTCGACTACATCGTGGTCGGCGCCGGCCCCGCCGGTTGCTTGCTGGCCAACCGGCTCTCAGCGGATCCACAGCAACGGGTGTTGCTGCTCGAAGCCGGCGGACGCGACAACTACGCCTGGATTCATATTCCTGTGGGTTACCTGTTCTGCATCGGTAACCCGCGCACCGACTGGTGCTTCAAAACCGAACAACAACCCGGCCTCAATGGCCGCGCGCTGAGTTATCCGCGGGGCAAGGTGCTGGGCGGCTGTTCGTCGATCAACGGCATGATCTACATGCGCGGCCAGGCCGGCGACTATGACGGCTGGGCGGCGGCGGGCAATCCGGGCTGGGCCTGGAAAGACGTGCTGCCGCTGTTCAAACAGAGCGAAAACCACTTTGCCGGCGGCGCTGAATTTCATGGCGATCAGGGTGAATGGCGGGTCGAGCAGCAGCGCCTGTCGTGGCCGATTCTGGATGCCTTTCGCAGCGCCGCCGAGCAAACCGGCATTGCCAGCATCAATGACTTCAACCAGGGCGACAATGAAGGCTGCGGTTACTTTCAGGTCAACCAGAAAGCCGGGGTGCGCTGGAACGCGGCCAAGGCCTTTTTGAAACCGCTGCGCAGCCGGGCGAACCTGACCGTGCTGACCGGCGTCGAGGTTGATCGCGTCTTGCTGGAGAACGGCCGCGCGGCGAAAGTCAGCGCGCAGCATGAAGGCCAGACCAGACAGTTCAAGGCGCGCAAGGAGATTGTCCTGTGCGCCGGCTCGGTCGGCTCGCCGAGCATTCTGCAGCGCTCCGGGATCGGTCCGCGGCCGCTGCTCGGACGCTTAGGGATAGGCGTGATTCATGAGCTGCCGGGGGTTGGCGGCAACCTGCAGGATCACCTGCAACTGCGCCTGATCTACAAACTGGAAAACGCCCGCACGCTGAACCAGATCGCGGGCAGCGTGTGGGGCAAAATGGGCATGGGCCTGCGTTATCTGTACGACCGCAGCGGGCCGCTGTCGATGGCGCCGAGTCAGTTGGGCGCCTTTGCCCGCTCCGGTCCCGAGCAAACCTCGGCGAACCTGCAATATCACGTGCAACCGCTGTCGCTGGAGCGCTTTGGCGAGCCGTTGCACAGCTTCCCGGCGTTCACCGCCTCGGTGTGCGACTTGCGCCCGCAGAGCCGTGGGCGCATCGAGATCCGCTCCGCCGATCCGCAAGCGGCGCCGCTGATCCAGCCCAATTACCTCAGCCATCCAGAAGATCTGCGCGTCGCCGCCGATGCAATTCGCCTGACCCGGCGCATCGTCAGCGCCCCTGCCCTGCAAGCGTTCAAACCGGTGGAATACCTGCCCGGCGACAGCCTGCAAAGCGAAGAACAATTGCATGAAGCGGCGGCGAAGATCGGCACGACGATTTTCCATCCGGTCGGCACCTGCCGCATGGGCAACGACGGTGACGCGGTGGTCGATGCGCAGCTGCGCGTGCACGGCGTGCCGGGGTTGCGCGTTGCCGATGCGTCGATCATGCCGAAAATCACCTCGGGCAATACCTGTTCGCCTACGCTGATGATTGCCGAGAAGGCGGCACGACTGATACTGGCTGGACCTGTACACAGTACAAATGTGGGAGCGAGCCTGCTCGCGAATGCGGTAGCTCACTCAGCCTAGGAGTTGACTGGCAAAAAGCTTTCGCGAGCAGGCTCGCTCCCACAGGAATCATCATCACCAGACTCAGGCATCGCGCATTACCGGACACGCAACACCAGTGGAACAACAAAAACAATCACTGTGAGGGATACCGATATGTCAGAACACGTTCAGCCGCTGGACGCTGCGGGCAGCGCCGAGACCAGCAACGCAACGCAGAAAGTCATCTTCGCCTCATCACTCGGGACAGTGTTCGAGTGGTATGACTTCTTCCTCTACGGCGCTCTCGCCGCGGTGATCAGCAAGCAGTTTTTCGCCGGGGTCAACGACACCACGGCGTTCATCTTCGCCCTGATGGCATTCGCCGCCGGCTTCATCGTGCGGCCATTCGGCGCGCTGGTGTTCGGCCGTTTGGGCGACATGATCGGGCGCAAGTACACGTTCCTGGCGACGATCATTCTGATGGGCGTGGCGACGTTCTGCGTCGGCCTGCTGCCGACCTACGCCAGCATCGGCATCGCCGCGCCGATCATTCTGGTGGTGCTGCGCATGCTTCAGGGCCTGGCGCTCGGTGGCGAATACGGTGGTGCGGCGACCTACGTGGCCGAACATGCGCCTATCGGCAAACGCGGCTTCCACACCAGCTGGATTCAATCCACCGCGACCCTCGGCCTGCTGTTGTCGCTGCTGGTGGTGCTCGGCTGCCGCTACTTCACCGGCGACCAGTTTGAAGTCTGGGGCTGGCGCATTCCGTTCCTGCTGTCGATCGTGCTGCTGGGCATCTCCACCTGGATTCGCCTGAGCCTGCACGAGTCGCCGGCCTACCTGAAAATGAAGGAAGAAGGCAAAACCTCGAAGGCGCCGATCCGCGAATCCTTCGGCAAATGGGAAAACCTCAAAGTCGTGCTGATCGCGCTGTTCAGCATCAACGCCGGGCAAGCAGTGACCTTCTACGCCGCGCAGTTCTACGTGCTGTTCTTCCTCACCCAGTTCCTGAAAATGGACCCGGCGGTGGCCAACAGTCTGCTGATCATCAGCGTGGTGATCGGCGCGCCGTTCTTCATCTTTTTCGGCTGGCTGTCGGACAAGGTCGGGCGTAAACCGGTACTGATGCTCGGCCTGCTGCTGGCCACCGCGCTGTACTTCCCGATCTTCAAATCCCTGGCCCATTACGCCAACCCGGCGATCGATCAGGCCAGCCGTCAGGCACCGATCACCGTGCTCGCCGATCCGGCCACGTGCACCTTCCAGTTCGATCCGGTGGGCAAGGCCAAATTCGACAGCCCCTGCGACAAGGTCAAGACCTTCCTGGTCAAGCAAGGCCTGCCCTACTCCAGCGTAGCTGCGCCTGCGGGCAGCGCCGTGCAAGTGAGTGTCGGCGACGTGAAGCTGGATGGCTTCGATGAGGCGGCACTGCGCGGCGCGATTACCCTCGCCGGCTACCCGCAACAAGCCGATATGCAGCAGATCAACAAACCGATGATCGTCGCCCTGATCGTCGCGCTGATCATCATTTCGGCCATGTGCTACGGGCCGCTGGCGGCGCTGATGGTGGAACTGTTCCCGACCCGCATTCGCTACACCTCGATGTCGCTGCCCTATCACATCGGCAACGGCTGGTTTGGCGGCTTCCTGCCCACCGTGTCATTTGCGCTGGTGGTGTACACCGGGGATATTTTCTACGGGCTGTGGTATCCGGTGCTGATCACCGGAGTGAGCCTGGTGGTGGGGATGATCTGTCTGCGTGAGACGAAGAATATCGATCTCGACAAGAACTGAAAAACCCGCTGACACAATGGCGAGGGAAGCGATTCTCTCGCCATTTTTTCGCTCAGGCGTGCGCCTTGATCACTTCGAATTTCACCTGGTCCGGATAAAAGGCCACGTAGTCGCGGATCGGTGCGACGGAGACCTTCGGGTTTTCGTACGTCCACACCGCGTTGGCACCCTCATGTCCGGGCACTTGCAGGCTGAAATAGTTGGCGTCGCCCTTGTACGGGCAATAGCTGGTGTGGTCGGTGCGGGCGAAATATTTTTCGTCGATGTCTTCGCGGGGGATGTAGTAGACCGGCGGGTAGTTGGCCTCATTGAGGATCAGCGCGTGGGAGGACGCGGCGACTTGGATGCCGTGGAATTTAACCAGTAGACAGCCGCTGAGTTGTTCGACGCTGATCACGGGGCTGGGGCTTTTCATGGGGTTCTCCTGAAGACGGCTAAGAGACCGGTTCAGGTATAGCTGATGGGCTCGGGTCTGGTTGAGATTGCAGCCGAACGGCGAAAACCTTTGGCAATGGTTTTATCTGTATATCCATACAGATAAAAGTTGCTCGCGCCGCAGACTCCAGCCATCCTGTGCGCTCCCACAAACCAACCAGCGATGGTAGCTATGCGGCTGTACCTCTGTGAAAAACCTTCCCAGGCCAAAGACATTGCGGCCGTGCTCGGCGCCAGGCGTCGCGGCGACGGCTGCTGGTTGGGGACGGACGTCACAGTGACCTGGTGCATCGGCCATTTGCTCGAAACAGCACCGCCGGATGCCTACGACGCGCGCTACAAGCGCTGGGTGCTGGCGGATCTGCCGATCATTCCCGACAAATGGAAAATGACCGTCAAGCCGCGCACCGCCAGCCAGTACAAAGCGGTGAAGCGTCTGCTTGGCGAGGCCAGCGAACTGATCATCGCCACCGACGCCGACCGTGAGGGCGAGATGATCGCCCGGGAACTGGTCGAGCACTGCCGCTATCGCGGGCCGATCCGCCGCTTGTGGCTGTCGGCGCTGGACGAGGCATCGATTCGCAAGGCCTTGGCCGCGCTGAAACCGGGAGCCGAAACATTCAGCCTGTATCACTCGGCACTGGGCCGTTCACGCGCGGACTGGCTGATCGGCATGAACATGAGTCGACTGTTCACCTTGCGGGGCCGGCAGTCGGGTTATCAGGGCGTGCTGCCTGTGGGCCGAGTGCAGACGCCGACCCTGCGACTGGTGGTCGACCGCGACCGCAGCATCGCCGATTTCGTCCCCGTACCGTTCTGGGCAATCGACGTGGATTTGCTGCACAACGGCACGACGTTTACCACACAGTGGCGCGCACCATCAGACGCTTGTGATGATCAGGATCGCTGCCTGAATCAGGCGTTGGCGCAGCAAGCGGCAGCGGCGATCAGCAGTGCAGACAGCGCACGGGTGATCAAGCTGAAAACCGAGCGCATGCGCGAAGTGGCGCCCCTGCCCTTCGATCTCGGCACCTTGCAGGAAGTCTGCTCGAAAAAGCTTGGCCTCGGCGCGCAGGAAACCCTCGACATCGCTCAAGCCCTGTATGAAACCTACAAAATCATCACCTATCCGCGCAGTGACTGCGGCTTTCTGCCGTTGAGCCAACACAGTGAGGCGCCATCGATCCTGACAGCGTTGCGCCAGGCCGATCCGAGCCTTGAAGCCTTGCAGGGTTATCTCGAACCGCAACGGCGCTCGCGGGCCTGGAATGACGCCAAGGTCAGCGCTCACCACGGCATCATTCCCACCATCGCCGCGAAGAACCTCGAACGCCTGACCGGCAAGCATCGCGCGGTGTACACGCTGATTCGCGCGCGCTACCTGGCGCAGTTCCTGCCCAATCACGAATACGATCGCACCCAGGCCGATTTCGATTGCAACGGGCAGGCGTTGCGCGCGGTGGGCAAGCAGATCATCGAACCAGGCTGGAAGCGCGCATTGCCCGAAGCACTGGCGCCGGCCAAGGGCCGCGAAGCACCAGCACCGCAAACCTTGCCGGCCCTGAGCCAGGGCGTCGAATGCGCTGTGGCGAAAGTGAATCTCAAGAATCTTTGGACGCAGCCACCAAAACCCTACACCGAAGGCGATCTGATCAAGGCGATGAAGAACGTTGCCAAATTGGTCGAGGATCCGCTGCTGAAACAGAAACTCAAAGACACCACCGGCATCGGCACCGAAGCCACCCGCGCGTCGATCATCCAGGGCTTGCTTGATCGCGGTTATCTGGTGAAGAACGGCAAGGCACTGGCGGCGACACCTGCGGCGTTCAGCCTGATCGATGCAGTGCCGCGCGCGATCGCCGATCCTGGCACTACGGCGATCTGGGAACAGGCGCTGGACATGGTGCAAAGCGGCGAGATGAGTCTGGAAGAATTTGTCACCAAACAGGCTGCGTGGATGAGCAAGCAGGTCAGCCGCTGCTCAGCCATCAGCCTGACCATCAGTGGCCCGCCGCCAGCCGGCAAAGCCGCAGCGCCGTGGAAGAAAAAGCGCAAGTCGACGGCCAGCAAAACCGCCGGTACGCGCAAACGCACGGCGCGTCCGACGACTCGCTGAATTCCTCGAGGCTCCCTTCTCGACGTTGCTGAAACGGATCTTTTCTCATTCCAAAACAGCTTTGTCCGACAATATGTAGTGCTTGAAAATAATCACTACAAAACCGTTGACGGCATCGTTTTGCTTTTGCATGATGAAGACGTTCCCCGATCGGGAGCACTGGTAACACGCTTGAGCAAACTCGTCTGACCGCCGAGTTGTTTTTTCCGGATACACGCTGCCCACAAGGCAGATTGAAGAAGCTGACCTGGCCTGAACGTCCAGTACAAGGACGAGAAGCGCTGGCGAAAATTCTCAAGACGCTTGTGGCCGACACTGGATTGTCGTCAAGGAGCCTCCCGGTTTTCGCTGCTTCTCCTCGTTGTGACGCTATTGCGTAGCAGTTATTCAACACGACTACATGCAACAGATGCATGACCCCGTACTTCATACGGGCGAGCGCTGACGTCCTGGTTTCGGTGCCAGGGATCAACTAACCGATGGGCTACCTGTATTAGCGAATCAACTTTGAAAGATCACCAGACTGGTCAAGGGGCATAACAATGAATCTGAACAATCAACCCACTATCGAAGAACTGGCTCGTATGTTCGCGGCGCAGAAAGACAGCCACGACAGCCATATTCTCTGGATCAGCAAGTCGGGCCAGGTGCACATCGACTGCCTGTCGCCCCACGCTGGCGAAGAGGAATTCGACCGCAACCACCAGAACCTGCTGGCCCGCCTGAAGATGTACCGCCGCGGCCACGGTTATGTCGGCAAGAAGGCTGCGGCCGACAAGGACTTCATTGGCAGTGTGCTGCAGACGCTGAAACAGGCGTGGGATTCGATGCAGAATCAGAACGAAGTTCGGGTGATTGATCGGTTGTATTGAGTAGTAGATTATTTGACTAAGGGCCTGCTTCCGATTGGGAGCAGGCCCTTTGTTGTTCTTTTGAGTTTTGCGGCGTGAGTGCCCCCGTCGCCCCTCACCCCAGCCCTCTCCCGAGGGAGAGGGAGCCGACCGAGTTGCCTCAGCTCAACCGTAGACCTGAATGACCGTGGCGATTATGAGTCAACGAAGCTCGTTCAGGTCGGAGTAACTTGACCAAACACCTCGGTCAGTCCCCTCTCCCGCTGGGAGAGGGTTAGGGTGAGGGGCTTTTCATGCCGAGCACCAGCTCCACAAACGCCAACGCCGCCGCACTGTGATAATTATTCCTGCGCCGCAACAACGCCGCTCCCCGCTGCGGCGCCTCCCCTTCAACACGCAAGCGGCGCAATGCGCGGTCTTCGCTGGCAATCGCCTCGGGCAGCATGGTCGCCAGCGGCGCATGCCGCACCACTTCCAGCAACGTACTCACCGAATTCACGTCAATCCGCACCTGCGGCGTAATCCCGTGCTCGCGGAAATACTCATCCACCAATAACCGCGTAATGAAGCCCGGCGCCAGCAAGGCGAAATGCAGTGAAGCCAATTCCGGCGGCGTCAATACCGAAGGGCTGTCATAGAGCGGATGCCCAGGCCCGACCATGATCCCCAGCGTCTCGGTAAACGCCGGTATGCATTCGATATCGGCATTGCGCACCGGGGTAAACGCGATCGCGACATCCAGCGAGTCATCCGCCAGCCCGGCCTCGATGTCGTCCATCGACAACTCGAAGATCTCCAGATGAATACCGGGAAACCGTGCCCCGTAGTCGCGCACCAGTGGCCCGACCAGATACGCCATGAACGTCGGCGTCATCGCCAGACGCAGGGTGCCGCGGGACAAGTCCTTCACGTCGTGCAAGGCGCGCTGCCCGGCTTCCAGCTCCACCAGCACGCGCCGTGCGCACTCGATGTAAGCCGCGCCTGCATCCGTCGGCTTCACCGTGCGTGAGGTGCGATCGAACAGGCTGACGCCGAGGGTTTCTTCCAGTTGCCGGATCTGCTGCGACAACGTCGGCTGCGATACATGCAGCGCTTCGGCCGCCCGGGTGAACCCGCCGTGATCGGCAACGGCGAGCAAATAACGCAAATGTCGCAACAGCATGAGGACACCATCTATAGGCAGGGCTTATGCGAAGCATTGTATATCGGTCTTGGAAGCTATGAATCGACCGGCGCAACATTGCTTCCACACAAAGCAAGCCAACCCCTGAAAGGAGTGACACCATGCAACAGTCCCACGCCTACAACGACAACAGCCTGGCCCTGACTACCCGCGTTCTCGACGCCAAGGCGAAAAAAGATCTGTCGTGGCAGGATCTCTCTGACGGCACCGGCCTCAGCCTGGCTTATGTCACCGCCGCCCTGCTCGGCCAGCATCCGTTGCCGGAAAACGCTGCTCAAGTGGTCGGCGACAAGCTTGATCTGAGCGCCGATGACGTCGCCGCTCTGCAGATCATTCCTTTGCGCGGCAGCCTCAGCAGCGTGCCGACCGACCCGACCATCTACCGTTTTTACGAAATGATCCAGATCTACGGCACCACGCTGAAGGCGCTGGTTCACGAGCAGTTCGGTGACGGCATCATCAGTGCGATCAACTTCAAACTGGACATCAAGAAAGTCGAAGACCCTGAAGGCGGCTCCCGCGCCGTGGTGACCCTCGACGGCAAGTTCCTGCCGCTGCGCCCGTTCTGATGCGCCCGGCCCGCACCCTGCGTGCGGGCCATCCGATTTCTGCCAAGAGGACACGCCCATGAAAGCCCTGATCGACGGCTTCCTGAAATTCCAGAACGAAGCCTTCCCGCAACGCAGCGAACTGTTCAAACATCTGGCCACGACTCAGCAACCCGGCACGCTGTTCATCACCTGTTCCGACAGCCGTGTAGTGCCTGAGCTGCTCACCCAGCAAGAGCCCGGCGAACTGTTCGTGATCCGCAATGCCGGCAATATCGTGCCCTCCTACAGCCCGCATCCAGGCGGGGTCTCGGCGACGGTGGAATATGCGGTGGCAGTGCTGGGAGTGACCGATATCGTGATTTGCGGCCACTCCGATTGCGGCGCAATGACCGCGATTGCCCAGTGCAAATGCATGGATCACCTGCCCGCCGTCAGCGGCTGGCTGCAGCATGCCGAGTCGGCGAAGGTGATGAACGAAGCGCGCGTGCATGGCAGCGACGCGGCGAAATTGAGTTCGATGGTGCGCGAGAATGTGATCGCGCAACTGGCGAATATCCAGACCCACCCGAGTGTGCGCCTGGCCCAGGAGCAAGGGCGGCTGAATCTGCATGGCTGGGTTTACGACATCGAGACCGGTTCGATCGACGCGCTCTCTTCCGACCGCCGCACCTTTGTGCCGCTGGCGCAGCAACCTGAGACCTGCGCGATCAGCGCGCAAGCCAGCCACGCTGCCTGACTCCCCACCGTGATCGTTTCCACGCTCTGCGTGGGAACGATCAACAGATCAGCGTTTCACCGTGAGATCAACCTGAGTCATCCGGCTACGCACGGTAAACACGCCATCCCCGGAAAGAATCGCACTGCGCGCAAACAGCCGTCCGCTCTCCCAATTCGAAAGGCCCAGCTCAGGCTTGTTCAACGCGTACTGGCCGTCGACCCAACGGGTGATGCCATTACCTACAAACGGCGCATTCACCGCGTTGTAGAAGCGTTTCTGAACCGCCGCATCCTCACTGATCAGCGACACGGTGAATTGCGGGCTGTAACGGTTGAACAGCGCAATCGCCTGCTCCAGATCGTCGACAATCATCAGGCTGACTTCCGGGGTTTCTTCCCATTCCCACTCGCGGCCCAGGGCCGACTCGGGCAAGGATTCGGCCAGCGCTTCGGTCTGGTAACCCTCGGCGCGATAAACCTCGACTGTTGCGTTCTGCCATTCGCTTGGCAGGCAACTTTCACTGCCCGCGACGATGTGCAATTTGCAGCCTTGACCGCGCGCCGTACCGGCGGCTTTTAACGCATCGAGAAACAGCGGCACCAGCTCATCGGCGCGTTCGCGCTGAATCAGGCAGACGTTCAGGGTATTGCAGACCTTGCGGTCCAGCGAGTTGCGCACCACTGCCGCGAAGCGAGTGGCGTCGGCGTCACGGTCGGCGATCAGCCACGCACCGCCGGTGCCGTGCAGGCTGACGGCAGTGCCGGCCTGCTGAGCAATGCTGCCCAACTGACTGACCGCACGGCCCGAGCCTCGCGCCACCGCCAGCGACAGACGCCGATCGGCAAACATCGCCCAACCGGCAGCATGATTGACGCTTTCGACCAACGACACCGCACCCACCGGCAAACCGGCTTCGGCCAGTGCTGGATTCAGCGCGTGAGTGACGATGGCTTGCGCAGTGCCCAACGCATCGCTGCCGATGCGCAGCACAGCCGTATTACCGGTGCGCAACACCCCGGCGGCGTCGGCAAATACGTTGGGTCGGCCTTCGAAGACAAACGCGACGATGCCCAGCGGCGAGACCACTTGCTCAACCTTCCAGCCGTCGTGCTCGACACTGCTGATCACTTTGCCCCGCGTGGGTGGCGCATCACGCCACGCGCGCAGCCCGGCGATCATGTCGCGGCGCATGCTTTCATCGGCGAGCAAGCGTGTGGTCGAGCGACCGCGCGCCTTCGCTCGCTCAATGTCGGCGCGGTTGGCGGCTTCGATCTGCGTCCAGCATTCAGGGCTCTCCAGGCGCTGGGCAAACAGGTCGAAGAACCGGCTGATGGCTTCATCGGACACCGCCGACAACGCGGTGAATGCCGCAGCCGCACGCTCGATTGCCACCGAGGCGGCCTGTTGATCGGCCACGGGGATCAGCAACAACTCGCCACTGACCTGCTCGACCAGCAGATGGTCACCGGGCTGAAACCGCGCGGCCAGTTCGGGGCTGACCACGGTGACGCGGTTACCAGCGAAAGGGATCGGCGTGCCAGCGACTAGACGTTCGAGCGCAAGAGACATGAAGCGGATTCACCATGCAGAGGGCGGCCGGAAAATGTATAGAACACGATCCTGCAAAGCAACACTGCACCCGGTGGGAGCGAGCCTGCTCGCGAAAGCGGCCAGTCAGACGACATCGATGCTGAATGTACCGGCCTCTTCGCGAGCAGGCTCGCTCCCACACTGGAAATCGTGGTGTGTCTTTAGAAGACGGACCAGCCAATCCGCGAGCTCAGCAGCTCCAGCGCCGCCATCCCCGCCAGCGAGTTGCCGGCGGCGTTCAACTCCGGCGACCACACGCACACGCTGAACTGCCCCGGCACCACCGCAACGATGCCGCCGCCGACCCCGCTCTTGCCCGGCAGGCCGACGCGATAAGCGAAGTTGCCCGCCTCGTCATACAGACCGCTGGTGGCCATGATCGAGTTGACCTGCTGGGTCTGGCGGCGCGTCAGGATCTGCTCGCCGCTGTGCTTGCAGAACCCGTCATTGGCCAGAAAGCAGAACGCCCGGGCCAGATCGATGCAATTCATCCGCAGTGCGCAGTGACTGAAATAGCTGCGCAACACCGCCTCGACATCGTTGTGAAAGTTGCCGAACGACTGCATCAGATAGGCCATCGCCGCATTACGCGCACGGTGCTGGTATTCGGAGTCGGCGACCTTGCCGTCGATCATGATCTGCGGGTTGCCGGACAGGCGTCGGACGAAGTCGCGCATCGACAATGTCGGCGCGGCGAAGCGCGACTGGTTGATGTCGCAGATCACCAGCGCACCGGCATTGATAAACGGATTGCGCGGGCGGCCGCGTTCGAATTCCAGTTGCACCAGCGAGTTGAACGGCTGGCCGGACGGCTCGTGGCCAAGCCGTTCCCAGATCGCTTCGCCGGAATGATCGATGGCCTGCACCAGGCTGAACACCTTGGAAATACTCTGCACCGAGAACGGCGTTTCAGCGTCGCCGGCGCAATACATTTCGCCGTCGTTACTGTACACGGCGATGCCCAACTGGTTGGCCGGCACCGTGCCGAGGGCGGGAATATAGTCAGCAACTTTGCCCTGCCCGATCAGGGGCCGGACGGCGTCAAGGATCTCGTTCAACAGCGCTTGCATGCCGGGTTCCGAAAGTCTCGCCCCATGGGATCGCGGGGACACTGGGGCTAGACGCTGCGCCCGCCGGTCGCATCACACCGGCAAGCATCAGGCAGAATGTTCTAGGCTGAAGCGGACCATTCAGACAGAGGAGAGCACCATGCACCTCGAAGGCTCCTGCCATTGCGGCGAAGTCACGTTCAGCCTCGACAGCGCCCATCCTTATCCCTATCAACGCTGCTATTGCTCGATCTGCCGCAAGACCCAGGGCGGTGGCGGTTATGCGATCAACCTTGGCGGCGACGCGACCACTCTCAAGGTTCGCGGACGCAAAAACATCAGCATCTATCACGCGAAGATGAAAGCTGACGGCGATAAACGCGCCCATCGCAGCAGCGCCGAACGCCACTTCTGCTCGCTGTGCGGCAGCGGCCTGTGGCTGTTCAGCCCGGAGTGGCCAGAGCTGATTCATCCATTCGCCTCGGCGATCGATACGCCGCTGCCGGTGCCGCCGGAACACACGCACCTGATGCTCGGTTCGAAAGCGCCGTGGGTTGAGGTCGAGGCGAAGCCGAAGGATCAGCAGTTTGATGAATATCCTGAAGAATCGATCGCCCAGTGGCATGAGCGACTCGGCGTGACCCGCTGAATATCGCGCCCTTCGCGAGCAGGCTCGCTCCCACATTTGGATTGCGATCACCTGTGGGAGCGAGCCTGCTCGCGAAGGGGCCAGGCCAGGCAACATCAATCAGTCCAGATGCGCCCAGGTCATCCTGAACAGCGCCCCGCCCCACGCCGAGTCGCCAACCTCAACCTGCCCGCCATGGGACTGCGACACCCGCCGCACCAGCGCTAGGCCCAACCCAAAACCACCGGTGCGCCGATCCCGGCTGGCGTCCAGTCGGGAAAACGGTTCGAAGATTTTTTCCCGTCCCTCCAGCGGCACGCCCGGGCCGTCGTCGCTGACCCGTACTTCATAGTCATCGCCATTGCGCAGCAGCGACACCTCGACACGCTGCTCGGCATAGCGAATTGCATTGCGCAAAAGGTTGATCACCGCCCGCGCCATGAAGCGCGGTTCGATGCTTACAGTGTCGACCTGGCAACCGGCGATCGACAACTGCACGCCCACTGCTTCGGCCTCAAGCGCCACACTGCCGACAACACTGTCGAGCCAGTCGGCCGCGTGAATATTTTCCCGCTTTATCACCGTCGCGCCATGCTCGAGGCTGGCGTAGGTCAGCAATTCCGAGACCATCTCCTCCAGCTCACCAAGGTCGGCATACATGTCGGCGATCAGCTCGCGATTCTCGCTGGCGTCCGGTAGCTGTTTGAGCTGATCAAGTTCGAACGAAAGCCGCGCAATCGGTGTGCGCAATTCGTGGGAAACCGCGTTGGTCAGTTCGCGCTGGTTGGCGATCAAGCCTTCGATGCGCGCCGCCATCAGATTGAAGTGCTCGGCCAGATCGCGGATGTTTGAGCGCCGCGATAACTGGATGCGTACCGACAGATCATTGTCGCCAAAACGCTCGGCCGCCAGCCGCAGCTTTTCCAGATCGCGCCAGTGCGGGCGCACCCAGAAAAACAGAACGATGCCGATCAGCACCGCGAGCATCATGTACGCCGCAGTGATGTAGAAAGGCATCAGGCTCGGCTCCGGCGGCAACTTGATGCTGAGCAACTGCGAGCCGCCATCGATGTTGCTGATGAACTGCGTGTAGTCGTCGCGGATCACCAACAGGTTCCGCGCGAGCTCGGCTTTTTCCTGCGGTGTGAGGGCCAGTTGATCGGCCTCGACCAGACTCAGCGACAGACCGTAGTGCGCACGCAATGAATCGAGTTTCTGTTCACGCTCGGCGCCCTGGCGGCCTTGCAGATGATCGACCAGCGACCACGCCTGACCGCGCACGGCTTCACGGTTGTAATCCTGCGTCTGGCTGTCGAGCAAGGCGTTGAAGGTGTGTTCGACCGTCTGCAAGGCCAGCACCAGCCCTACCGTCATCACCAGAAACAGCCCGAGGAACAAACGCAGCATTTACAGCTCCCACGCGAACGGATTGAACAGATAGCCCTTGCCCCACACGGTCTTGATGCACACCGGCTCGCGAGGGTTGTCCTTGAGCTTGTTGCGCAACTTGCTGATGTAGACGTCGACGCTGCGATTGAGGCCGTCGAAAGCGATGCCGCGCATGCGATTGAGAATGTCATCGCGGGAAAGAATCTTGCCCGCCGCGCTGGCCAGCAACCAGAGCAACTCGAACTCCATGGTGGTCAGCTCGATCAGCTCACCGGCCAGGCGCACTTCACGGCAACTGCGATCGATGCTCAATTGCCCGAACTCGAGAAAACTGACCACGCTGGTGTCCGGCGTCTGCCGCCGTTGCAGCGCCCGTAGCCGCGCGAGCAACACCGGCGGTTTGATCGGTTTGATCACGTAATCGTCAGCGCCGGATTCCAGACCGAGGATGTGATCGAGATCGTCTTCCTTGGCGGTGAGGATCACGATCGGCGTGTCCGAGACACTGCGAATTTCCCGGCAGACCTGCAAACCGCTCTGCCCCGGCAACATCAGGTCGAGCACCAGCACTTTCGGCTTGAATTCCAGGAATGCAGCCATGGCCAGATCGCCGCGATGCACCGTGCGCACCTCGTAGCCGTGTTGCTCTAGAAAGTGTGCGATCAGTGCGGCGAGACGCTCATCGTCTTCAACCAGCAGAACTTTGCCGAAACCCAGGTTATCCATAACAACCGTTGCCAAGCCAAACGTGGAAGGGCCGATATTATGCGGGCAATAGCTGGTCAAGCGAGGACGGCAGACAGCAAAAACCGGCCACTCGGGCCGGTTTTCGGTGATGTTTCATACTCTTAAGATTTTTTTACAATCAGACAATAATGTCCGATTGGATTGCGGACCTCTGTCGGAGCTGCCGAAGGCTGCGATCTTTTGATTTTCGATTTGTAAAAACCAGATCAAAAGATCGCAGCCTGCGGCAGCTCCTACCCGATCATGCGGCGACCGGCACACCGCTGTGAAAGCGGAATTCTTCGTCCGGCGACTCGATCAACGCTTGCTCGGCAGCACGGACGCGCTCAATCACCTGCGCGACATCCTTGGCATCACCATACTGATAGGCCAGTTTCAGATAACCCTGAAAGTGCCGCGCCTCGCTTTTCAGCAAACCGAAATAGAACTTGCCCAGTTCTTCATCCAAATGCGGCACCAGTGCTTCAAAGCGTTCGCAACTGCGTGCTTCGATGAAAGCGCCGACTACCAGCGTATCCACCAGTTTCACCGGTTCGTGACTGCGCACCACTTTGCGCAGGCCCGAGGCGTAGCGGCCGGCGTGCAGCTGACGCAGCTCGATCTTGCGCCGTTTCATGATGCGCATGACCTGCTCGTGATGCACCAGTTCTTCCCGGGCCAGGCGCGACATCATGTTGATCAGGTCGACGTGGGCGTGGTACTTGGCAATCAGGCTCAGCGCAGTACTGGCGGCCTTGAACTCGCAGTTCTTGTGGTCGATCAGCAGGGTTTCCTGATCGGCCAGTGCCGCCTGGACCCAGGCGTCGGGGGTGCGGCAGCCAAGGAATTCGTGGATTTCGGGAAGGATCATGGGGCTCACGGTAAAAAGGTGTTCGAGCGAAGGGCGCCGATTATACCGGCCTGCCCGCAGACCACCAGCAGCGGCTGTTGATATGCATCAAGTCGCAGACGTTCGGGTAGCAACTATAGTTGTGCAACGCCGTGCCTTTTCTTTGCTGGAGACTCCGCTCATGCAAGCCATTCGCAGCATTCTGGTGGTCATCGAACCTGAACATGCGGAAAGCCTGGCGCTCAAACGCGCCAAGCTGATCGCCGGTGTCACCCAGGCTCATCTGCACCTATTGGTGTGCGACAAAAAGCATGACCACGCCGGCCTGCTCAGCGTGCTCAAGGCGGCATTGCTCGCCGAAGGGTACAGCGTGACCACCGAACAGGCGTGGAACGAGAGCCTGCACGAAACCATCATCGATGTGCAGCAGGCCGAGGGTTGCGGCCTGGTGATCAAACAGCATTTCCCCGACAGCTCGCTGAAAAAAGCCCTGCTGACCCCGGCCGACTGGAAGCTCCTGCGCCACTGCCCTACCCCGGTACTGCTGGTAAAAACCGCCGGTTCGTGGAAGGACAAAGTGATTCTGGCTGCGGTCGATGTCGGCAATGCCGACGGTGAGCATCGGCATTTGCACAGCACCATCATCGATCACGGCTACGACATCGCCAGTCTGGCCAAAGCGCATCTGCATGTGATTGCCGCGCATCCGTCGCCGATGCTTTCAGCCGCGGACCCGACATTCCAGCTCAAATCGACAATAGAAGCCAAATATCGCGAGCAGTGCCGGGCGTTTCAAGCAGAGTTCGATGTCGATGACGAGCACCTGCACATCGAGGAAGGCCCTGCCGATGTGTTGATCCCGTTCATGGCGCACAAACTGCAGGCAGCGGTAACGGTGATTGGCACAGTGGCGCGCAGTGGTTTGTCAGGCGCGTTGATCGGCAATACGGCGGAGGCGGTGCTGGATACGCTGGAAAGCGATGTGCTGGTGCTCAAGCCGCAGGAGGTTGAGGATCATCTGGTGGAATTGGCCGTGAAACATTAAAAGCAAAAGATCGCAGCCTTCGGCAGCTCCTACAGGTAGAACGCATTCCCATGTAGGAGCTGCCGAAGGCTGCGATCTTTTGCTGTTCAGGCGCCGAAGGCGTCTTTCAGGAAGCCCGGGGCGATGTAGCGCTGATAATGCGCTTCCGACAGCAGGAAGAATTCCCGATCAATGGCATCACGCAGTTCCGGCAGGTTCCAGTCGCGGAACTCCGGCAGCAACACCATCCCGTACGCCTCAAGATTAATGATCACCCGCGCACCTCGGGCAATCAGCTGATAGGCCCAGCAATATTCCGACTGATGCGGTACGAAGCGGATCTTGCGCTGCTCGAGTTGCTCGCGCAGGCGCGCCGAATCGAAAATCTCGACCTTGGCCGCCATCACTTGTGACAGCAATTGCTCCAGACGCAGCCAGACCGCACGCTTTTCCTCCTCGTTGTACCCGTTCCAATGGATCACTTCGTGGTGGAAACGCTTGCAGCCACGGCACACCAGGTCACCGTAAACGGTGGAGCAGAGGCCGACGCAGGGGGTCTTGATGGTCTGATTGGGCATAAATGGGCAGAACACTGAAACGCGGAACAGGCCGGCATGTTAGCCCTTTGTCGGGCATTGATCACCCCTCAAACAGCAAGGTCTCGCCGGCGTCGCAGGTTTGCTCCGGCCGCGCTGATTGCCACGAAAGTCCAATAGAGCGCGACTTACCTTTAAATTTTTTTTGCCGTAGAATCAGCCAGCCTTTTAAGGCGCCAATGTCCGTTAGAAGCTGTTTTCAAAGCGTCACGAGCACAGTCGTTCCTTCAGAGCGGTGTTGGCGAAGGGTTTTTCCAGCGGGGAAAAGCCCAACGCCAACCCTCATCAGCTCCCCGTTCTGCAGGCGTAAAACTTTGAAAGCAGCTTCTGTAAGGAATTGCCGGTAATTCTGGCCGAACGACCCACAACGTCGTGAGGCGCATGAGTACGGCAATTTCGGGATGAGCGTCCCGGACACCCATTTGGGACCACTGATGAGGGTAATAACTGTGCTTGAAGCCTACCGCAAACATATCGAAGAGCGTGCAGCCCTGGGTATCGTTCCCCAGCCGCTTAACGCCGAACAAACAGCAGGCCTGATCGAGCTGCTGAAGAACCCTCCGGCTGGCGAAGAAGCTTTCCTCGTTGACCTGATCACCAATCGCGTACCACCTGGAGTGGACGAAGCTGCCTACGTCAAGGCCGGTTTCCTGTCTGCCCTGGCCAAGGGCGAAGCCACCTCCCCTCTGCTGGACAAGAAACGCGCTGTAGAACTGCTCGGCACCATGCAGGGCGGCTACAACATCGTCACCCTCGTTGAACTGCTGGACGACGCCGAGCTGGCGCCAGTCGCCGCCGAAGAACTCAAGCACACCCTGCTGATGTTCGATGCCTTCCACGACGTCGCTGAAAAAGCCAAGAACGGCAACGTTCACGCCAAGGCCGTGCTGCAATCCTGGGCTGACGGCGAGTGGTTCAAGAAGCGCCCGGTCCTGGCCGACAAGATCAGCCTGCGCGTATTCAAGGTCACCGGCGAAACCAACACCGACGATCTCTCCCCTGCGCCAGACGCCTGGTCGCGTCCTGACATCCCGCTGCACGCCCTGGCCATGCTGAAAATGGCCCGTGACGGCATCGTTCCGGACGAGCAAGGCAAGACCGGCCCGATGAAGCAGATCGAAGAAATGCGCGGCCAGGGCTTCCCGATCGCCTACGTCGGTGACGTGGTCGGTACCGGTTCGTCGCGTAAATCGGCCACCAACTCGGTGCTGTGGTTCTTTGGCGACGACATCCCGTACGTGCCGAACAAGCGCGCTGGCGGTTTCTGCTTCGGCAGCAAGATCGCTCCGATCTTCTACAACACCATGGAAGATGCCGGCGCCCTGCCGATCGAGTTCGATGTGTCGAACATGAACATGGGCGACGTGATCGACCTGTACCCGCACGCTGGCAAAGTCTGCAAGCACGGTACCGACGAAGTCATCACCACTTTCGAAATGAAAACCCCGGTGCTGCTGGACGAAGTCCGTGCCGGCGGTCGTATCCCGCTGATCATCGGCCGTGGCCTGACCGAGAAGGCTCGCGCCGAGCTGGGTCTGCCAGCGTTCGACCTGTTCAAGAAGCCTGAAGCTCCGGCTGAAAGCACCAAGGGCTTCACCCTGGCGCAGAAAATGGTCGGCAAGGCTTGCGGTCTGGCAGAAGGCCAGGGCGTGCGTCCTGGCACCTACTGCGAACCGAAGATGACCACCGTGGGCTCTCAGGACACCACCGGTCCAATGACCCGTGACGAACTGAAAGACCTGGCGTGCCTGGGCTTCTCCGCTGATCTGGTGATGCAGTCGTTCTGCCACACCGCGGCTTATCCAAAGCCGATCGACGTGACCACCCACCACACCCTGCCTGACTTCATCATGACCCGCGGCGGCGTTTCCCTGCGTCCGGGCGACGGCATCATCCACTCGTGGCTGAACCGCATGCTGCTGCCGGACACCGTCGGTACCGGTGGTGACTCGCACACCCGTTTCCCGATGGGCATCTCGTTCCCGGCCGGTTCCGGCCTGGTCGCGTTCGCCGCTGCCACTGGCGTCATGCCGCTGGACATGCCGGAATCGATCCTGGTGCGCTTCAAAGGCAAGATGAAACCTGGCATCACCCTGCGTGACCTGGTTCATGCCATTCCGTACTTCGCTATCCAGAACGGTCTGCTGACCGTCGAGAAGAAAGGCAAGAAAAACGCCTTTTCCGGCCGCATCCTGGAAATCGAAGGCCTGGAAGGTCTGACCCTGGAGCAGGCGTTCGAACTGTCCGACGCCTCGGCCGAACGTTCGGCTGCCGGTTGCACCATCAAGCTGTCGAAAGAGTCGATCACCGAGTACCTGCAGTCCAACATCACCCTGCTGCGCTGGATGATCGGCGAAGGCTACGGCGATGCGCGTACCCTGGAACGCCGCGCTCAAGCGATGGAAGCCTGGATCGCCAATCCGGAACTGATGGAAGCCGATGCCGACGCCGAATACGCCGAAGTCATCGAAATCGATCTGGCCGAGATCAACGAGCCTGTGCTCTGCGCGCCGAACGATCCGGACGACGCCCGTCTGCTGTCCAGCGTTGCTGGCGAGAAGATCGACGAAGTGTTCATCGGCTCGTGCATGACCAACATCGGTCACTTCCGCGCTGCCGGTAAACTGCTGGATCAGGTCAAGGGTCAGCTGCCAACCCGTCTGTGGCTGTCGCCGCCGACCAAGATGGACGCTCACCAACTGACCGAAGAAGGCTACTACGGCATCTACGGCAAGGCCGGCGCACGCATGGAAATGCCAGGCTGCTCGCTGTGCATGGGTAACCAGGCACGCGTTGAGCCGAACAGCACCGTGGTCTCGACGTCGACCCGTAACTTCCCGAACCGTCTGGGCGACGGCGCGAACGTCTACCTGGCCTCGGCCGAGCTGGCGGCCGTTGCTTCGATCCTGGGTCGCCTGCCGACCGTCGAGGAGTACATGGAATACGCTGGCAAGATCGACAGCATGGCGGCCGATGTCTACCGCTACCTGTCCTTCGACCAGATCGCCGAGTTCCGTGAAGCTGCTGCGAACGCCAATATCCCGGTCGTTCAAGCCTAACGCTGCAAGGCAATAAAAAACGCCGCCCATCGTGAGATGAGCGGCGTTTTTTTATGCCTGCGGGCAAGCATCACGCAAACCTTGTGGGAGCGAGCCTGCTCGCGATGGCAGGCTCGCAATCGCACAGGTCGGTCAGACAGCCAGCTTGTAAACCAGCGCCGAAATAGCCACCAGCCCCACCGCGGTAACAAACACGTTCGACGCCTGACCGCGATAGCGCGCCATCGCTGGCACCTTGCGAATCGCGTACATCGGCATCAGGAACAGGATTGCCGCAATCACCGGCCCACCGACGGTTTCGATCATGCCCAGGATGCTCGGATCAAGCGTCGCGACGATCCAGCAGATCACCAGCATGAACGCCGCCACGATGCGATCCAGCGTTTTCGCGCCCGGACGCTTGCCGCTCTTGACAATCAAACCCTTGAGACCTTCGCTCGCACCGATGTAGTGGCCGAGGAAAGACTTGGAAATAGCCACAAACGCGATCAATGGCGCCGCAAAAGCGATGGTCGGGTTGCTGAAGTGGTTCGCGAGGTACGACAGGATCGAAAGATTCTGCTCTTTCGCCTCAGCCAGTTGCTCCGGCGACAGGGTCAGCACGCAACTGAATACGAAGAACAGCACCAAAATGACCATCAATGCATGAGCGCGCGCGAGGATCTGTGAGCTGCGCTCGTCGGCGTGCACACCGTAACGACGCTTCTGGTCCATCGCGAACGCCGAGATGATCGGCGAATGGTTGAACGAGAACACCATCACCGTAATCGCCAGCCACAGCGTGTGCAGCAGCGCTGACGGCGCCGGCACTTGCGAGGCGGTGGCGAGGATGCCGCCGTTCCAGTGCGGGATCAGGTACACGGCGAGGAACAGCAGCGCGACGATGAACGGATAGACCATCAGGCTCATGGCTTTGACGATCGCCTGCTCACCGCAACGCACCACGGACAGCAGGCCGAGAATCAGCACGAACGACAGCAGCGCGCGCGGTGGCGGCGTGATGTGCAGTTGGTGTTCGAGGAAGCTGGCGACCGTGTTGGTCAGGCCGACGCTGTAGATCAGCAGGATCGGGAAGATTGCAAAGAAGTACAGCAGCGTGATCAAGGCACCGGCCTTGATACCGAAATGCTGCTCGACCACTTCGGTAATATCGGCACCTTCGCGACCGGACAGCACAAAACGGGTCAGGCCACGGTGAGCGTAAAACGTCATCGGGAAGGCCAAAAGCGCGAGGATCACCAGCGGCCAGAAGCCACCCAATCCTGCGTTGATCGGCAAAAACAGGGTGCCGGCGCCAATGGCCGTCCCAAACAGTCCCAGCATCCAGGTGGTGTCCTGGCGATTCCAGCTCGAAAGTTCAGCGGGTGCTGCTGCGTCGAAGCGCTTTTCGAGGCTATTGGCCTGATCATTCATCCGGTCGGATCTCCGCTTTCCGGTCACTTGCCACTCGGTCAGGACGCGTCGAAAAAAACCGACAGACATGCTCCGGCCGAAACAGGGGCGCGATTCTCCGCGATAAATCAACGCAAGCAAAGACTTAGCTGAGGAATGGTTGTGCGGAGCAGCCTGATTGGGCGTCGTTCATGGGAAAAACAGGGTCGCGATTGGGTATGTCAGACGCCGCTTGCGGATACGTTTTTGCAATCAAGCCATGATCATCGATCGCGCTCAGAGCGATATGCCAAGCATGAATCCCAACAAAATGCAGTACAGCCCGAAACCGAAGAGCAACCAGAGCTTGCCATTCTCTCTTTTATCTCTGTTGCGCACCGTTTCCTCGTATTCCGCGAACTCCCGTTCGATTCGTTCCAGTCGTGCCTTGCGGTCATATGTGCTCATACAGATTTATCCCTTGGATAATGCGCCTGAGTGGTCTCAAGCATGAATACTCAAAACTTGAAGAACACGCCTGCGACTGCGGTGATCGCAGTCAACACTCCGCCAAACACCGCAATTGGATAGAGCTTCGTCTCCCTTGATAACTTTTTCTCTTCAGCCTGAAGCTTTTTCCATTCAGCCACGAGTTTCCTTGATTCGTTTTCCAGCCTGTCGAGCTCCAGATTTTCGCGATCGTTATGGAACATTTGCCCTCCTTGGCTGCTGGCGGATCGGTGCCAGCATTTGCATGCACATCGACGGCTATCGTCATGCCCTTATCATCAAACTGTTCCATTCACGCTGACCAGCAGACGCATCTGCCATTCCCGTAGGCAAAATCCGCGAGTCACGTAAGCCGCCTCATACACGGAATTTGCGATATTCCAGACCAATTACCTGCCAGAACCCTGCCCTTGATCTAGCGTGTGAGAAGCCATAACCCAAGGAGCCTCCCATGCCACTGGTCCGCATCGACATCCAGCAAAACCCCGACCCCACTTTCGCCAGGCGCATCGGCGAACAGATCTACGCCGCCCTGCGCAGCTGTATCGATGTGCCAGAGCACGACAATTTCCAGATCCTCAACGAGCACGACGGCCAGCACTTCGTGTACGACCCGCAATACCTCGGCATCGAGCGCAGCGACGGCGTGGTGTTCATCCAGATCACCATCAGCGAAGGGCGCAGCGTGGAAAAGAAACAATTGCTGTTCAAAACCATTGCCGAGAGCCTGCATGCGCAACTGGGCATCCGTACGGAGGACGTATTCATCAATCTGGTAGAGGTGAAAAAGGAGAACTGGTCGTTCGGCAATGGTGTTGCGCAATACGTCAGCTGATGGGTCGTGCGCCATGCCTGCGTACTTGCTTGTTCCACGAACCAGTCCAGAATCAAAGCACCACTGCGTGAATTCAACGATTGCCAAGCCGCTGCGGATTCAGCACTCTGAGTCGACTTTCGCGACCCACCCGCCGCCAATCACAGGAGCCGCGCAATGCCCGCAACCGTTCTGGTACTGGTTGAAACGATCAATGATTATCTGCCGATTCTCGAGCATCAGGGATTCCACCTGATCCTTGCACCAACGCCAGCCGAACGTGCACAAGCCATCGTTACCCATGGCAGCCGCATCGACGCCGTGCTTACTCGCGGGCCGCTGGGCCTCACCGCCGACGAGATCAGCGCCCTGCCCGCCTTGAAAATCATCACGGTGATTGGTGCGGGCTATGAACAGGTCGATCTGCAAGCAGCCAGTGACCGTGGCATCACCGTCACCAATGGTGCCGGGGTCAACGCCTCGTCGGTGGCCGATCATGCGATGGCACTGCTGCTGGCATTGGTCCGCGATATCCCACGCTGCGATGCTGCGGTACGCCGCGGTGAATGGCCGAAAATCATGCGCCCGTCGCTGGCCGGCAAGCGTCTGGGCATCCTCGGGCTGGGCGCCGTGGGCATGGCGATTGCCAAACGCGCCGAGCTGGGTTTCGACATGCAGATCAGCTACCACAACCGCCAGGTGCGCAGCGACGTTTCCTATGCGTTCTGCTCGACACCGACCGATCTGGCGCGAGCCTCGGATTTTCTAGTGGTCGCCACGCCCGGTGGGATCGGCACGCACAACCTGGTGACGCGAGCGGTGCTCGATGCGCTCGGACCGAATGGCTTTATCGTCAACATCGCCCGGGCCAGCGTCATCGCTACGGCGGATCTGATCACCGCACTTGAACAACGTCGTATCGCCGGTGCCGCGCTGGATGTGTTCGATCACGAACCGGAAGTGCCCGATGCCCTGAAAAGCCTCAGCAACGTTGTGCTGACTCCCCACGTCGCCGGCCTCTCCCCCGAAGCCACGCAAGGCACGGTTGAGCTGGTGGGCAAAAACCTGATGGCGTTTTTCTCCGGACAACCAGTGCTGACTCCCGTCGCCCTGCCGCCCAGGTTGAACAACCAGCGCGTGCATTAACGCGCCTGGCATCGTCGAACCGCGCCGATCTTTGGCCCATTCTCAAAGTTGATTATCCAGCAACACGCTAACCTATAAGACCGACCCGCGCTTGTGAGCACCCGAGCGCGCCATTAGATTAGCCAATGATGTCTGGCCTCCAAAATAAGCAGAAGGGATAAGCATGGCGCTTACTGACCAGTCCACCCGGATCCGCGCAGGCGAAGAACTTGATGCCAGCCTGATCGATCCATACCTCAAGGCGCACATTCCCGGCCTGACCGGCACTCCGCAGATCAGCCAGTTTCCCGGCGGCGCGTCGAACCTGACTTACCTGCTGGAATACCCCGAGCAAGAATTCGTTCTGCGCCGCCCGCCGTTCGGCCACAAGGCCAAATCCGCCCACGACATGGGCCGTGAGTTCCGCATTCTCAACCAACTGCGCGACGGCTTTCCGTATTGCCCGAAGGCCTACGTGCATTGCACTGACGAGGCCGTCATCGGCGCCGAGTTCTATGTGATGGAACGGGTCAAGGGCATCATCCTGCGCGCCGAACTGCCGCCGGAGCTGGGCCTTGATTCGGCGAAAACCGAAGCACTGTGCAAAAGCTTCATTGACCGTTTCGTCGAACTGCACCGGGTCGATTACAACGCCTGCGGCCTCGGCGATCTGGGCAAGCCCGAAGGCTACGTCGCGCGGCAGATCAAGGGCTGGAGCGAGCGCTACGAAAAAGCCCTGACCCCGGACGCGCCGCACTGGGAAGCAGTCAAAGCCTGGCTCAACGACAAGATGCCGGCCGACCACCCGACCTCGAGCATCGTCCACAACGACTATCGCTTCGACAACGTCATCCTCGACCCGGCCAATCCGATGCAGATCATCGGCGTGCTCGACTGGGAACTGACGACCCTCGGCGACCCGCTGATGGACCTGGGCAACACCCTCGCCTACTGGATCGAAGCCGGCGACCCGGCACCGGTGCAACTGATGCGCCGCCAGCCAAGCCACGCACCGGGCATGCTGACGCGCCGCGAATTCGTCGACTACTACGCCGAGCGCTCGGGCATCCGCATCGACAATTTCGACTTCTACTACACCTACGGCCTGTTCCGCCTGGCCGGCATCGTGCAGCAGATCTACTACCGCTTCTACCACGGCCAGACCCAGGACAAACGCTTCGCGCAGTTCATTCACATGAACAAACTGCTGGAGCAGATGAGCCTGCAGGTCATCCAGAAATCCAGCCTCTGACCCAGGCCTATAACAAGACTTCCAACAAGGGAAACCCATGTCCAAGACTCAGTTGTTCGACCTCGACGGCAAAATCGCTTTCGTCTCCGGCGCCAGCCGTGGCATCGGTGAAGCCATCGCCAAACTGCTGGCCCAGCAAGGCGCCCATGTGATCGTCTCGAGCCGCAAGCTCGAAGGCTGCCAGCACGTCGCCGACGCCATCATCGCCGCCGGCGGCAAGGCAACAGCCGTGGCCTGCCACATCGGTGAGATGGAGCAGATCAGCCAGGTCTTCGCCGGGATCAAGGAGCAATTCGGCCGCCTCGACATCCTGGTCAACAACGCCGCGACCAACCCGCAATTCTGCAACGTGCTCGACACCGATCTGGGTGCATTCCAGAAGACCGTCGATGTGAACATTCGCGGTTACTTCTTCATGTCGGTCGAAGCCGGCAAGCTGATGCGCGAAAACGGTGGCGGCAGCATCATCAACGTCGCCTCGATCAACGGCATCTCCCCGGGCATCTTCCAGGGCATCTATTCGGTGACCAAAGCGGCGGTCATCAACATGACCAAAGTCTTCGCCAAGGAATGCGCGCAATTCGGCATCCGCTGCAACGCCCTGCTCCCGGGACTGACCGACACCAAATTCGCCTCGGCCCTTGTCAAGAACGATGCGATTCTGAAACAGGCACTGACCCAGATCCCGCTCAAACGCGTGGCCGACCCGAGTGAAATGGCCGGCGCAGTGTTATACCTGGCCAGCGATGCGTCGAGCTACACCACCGGCGTGGCGCTGAATGTGGATGGCGGACTCCTGTCCTGATATCTGTCCCGTGTGGGAGCGAGCCTGCTCGCGAAAGCGTTGTGTCAGTCAGCTATGTTTTGACTGACACCACGCTTTCGCGAGCAGGCTCGCTCCCACAGGGTAACTGCTGGGTTCCAGGCCTCGTGCAATCGAGGAATCGCGAATCTTATTGGGTTATGCAACGGGTAGTGGTGATGTGGCGCGTTACCTGCCCATCGACATACATATCCCCGGCAACCTCAGTATTCTCCAGCACCTCACACCGACGTTCCGGCGGAGGCGGCGGCGCGACAGGCGCAGGTGGTGGGGGACTGGCACAACCGGCCAACAAAATTGCAAGAAAAGCCAACGGCAATACGCGTTTCCCAGGATTATTCATAGGACGACCCGCGGTAATGGAAGACAAACTCCCGCAACCCGACCGGCCGCGGAAGACCTGACCACTCATTCTTTATAGCTGAGCACTTTGTTAGCGCCAGTGGATTGGGGTGATTGGCTGGGATTGGCTGTCGGTTTTGCGGGGATTTTCCAGCAGAAGCCTGGATTGGGATTATGGTTGTCGGCGAGGGCCTCAGGCTCACTCCTACAGTTTTGATCGAGTGAATTCAGTAACAACCAGGTCGGCTGTCAGGCCGCCTTCGCGAGCAGGCTCGCTCCCACAGAAAAGCAAAAGCAGCGCAGCTGCCCGCGGCGAAGCCGCCCCACTCAACAATGAGCGCAAGCTCGAGTAGCTTTTGATCCTGGAGCCCGTCGGCAGGCTGAGTGGAGGGATTGATCCGGGCGTGGGAGCGCAGCGACCGTCTGGCGCAGCCAGACACAGCGGAAGGAGGTGCAGCGAAGCAAACCGTAGCCGCTGCGCCAGGATCAATCCCGGAGCGAAGGAACCCCGAGCCTCAGCGAGCGGGCCGAACGTCAGGGCGAAGACCTTTTGGTTCCTTTTGGGGCGTTTGCCAAAAGGGACTCGCCGTAAGGGCGAAACCGTCAGCCGCAACACCCAAAAAAACGGATATACCCCCACCCCCCCAGAGCATGGCCGGCCCAAAGGCCGCCAAGACCAAAGCGCGCTTAAGCCAAATCCGGATCCCGCGAAGAACGCAAGGAATTGCTCTCAAGCTCATACCGCAACTCCCCCACCAACGCCTCAACCGCCTCAGGCGAACGCAGCGAAGCCAGATCCAGCCCACTGATCACCAGATCCACCTGCCCCGAATCCGGGTGATACAACTTGACCGTCAGCGAATGATCACCATCCACCGAACACTCACAAGCCAGCGGCGCAAAACTGTGCTCGAGCCGAGCGCGCAACTGCGCAAGATTCATCATTGACGTTGTTCCTATGACTGTTTCAGAAGGGGCACGATCGCAAACCCGAAATGGTCTACACCGCACCCCACCAGCCTAAGAACACAACGCCTTGGCCAATACATGAATTTGCACCCTTGTAACTAGTGCATTTGCACCTCTCAGCGCTGGCCCTTGGTGCCCCACTCTCCCGAAAACAAACCGCGCTCCCGAGCCCAGACGATCGCCTCGCTGCGGCTATGCACATCGATTTTCGAGTACACAGTGGCAACATGATTGCGCACGGTATTGGGCGCCAGTTTCAACCGCGCGGCGATCTCCTTGTCCGCCAGTCCTTCACAGATCAGTCCCAGCACATCGCGCTCACGGGCCGTCAGGTCAGTGAACGAGGCACTTGGCAGCTGCGGCGAGTTGATCTTCTTCACGTTGGCCAGCTTCTCGATCAGCGTCCGGCTGAACCACGACGCATCCTTCATCACTTCTTCGATCGCCGCGACCAGCTCCAACTCAGTGCGCTTGCGCTCGGTCATGTCCATCAGCACCAGCAGATAGCAGGACGTGTCGTGAATGTTCACGGTGTCGGCCGAGACCGCACATTCCAGCAACTCCTCGTCCTTCTTGCGCACCGGCACATCGACCCGATCGACCCGACCGTTCTTCGCCAACGCCGACAACAGGCGCGTGCGCGCGCCGTCATCGTGGATGAAGCTCAGCTGCGTCACGGTCTTGCCGAGCACGTCATCGCTGTCATACGCCAGGGTGTCGAGGAACGCCTGGTTGACGTCGATGACCTCCTGCTTGTCAGCGGTGCAGATCAGAATCGGCACCGGAGTCAGACGAAAAGCCTTGGCAAAGCGCTCCTCGCTCTGACGCAAGGCCACTTCGACCCGGCGCCGGGGCTCCATGTCGACGAAAGAGAACAGCATGCAATTCTCGTCATTGAGCAGCAGCGGCTGACCGGCCACGATCACCTGTTTACTGCCACCGTCGGGTAGGCGCAGTTCCGCCTGCATCTGCGGAATGGTCGCGACATCGCGCAAGCGCTGAACAGCCAGATCGCGCTGATCGGCCCGCTCGAAGATATCGATTTCGTAAGCCGAGGTGCCGATCACCTGATCGCGGGTATAGCCGGTCATTTCCAGAAAGCCCGGGTTGACCTTGATGTAGCGCAAATCGCTGAGACGACAGATCACTGCCGGCGCGGGGTTGGCGTTGAAGGTTTTTTCGAAGCGCAGCTCGGCGTTGGCCCAATCGGTGACGTCGCTCATGATCAGCACCAGCGACTCGGGCTGGCCGACGCGGTCGGTCAGCACCATGCTGCGCACGCTGTGCACCCAGACCCGCTCCGGGTCGTCCACGGACGAGACTTCGATCAGCACATCATTGAACGCCTCGCAGCGGGCGACACGGCTGATCGGGTAGTTGTCCGGCGGCAAGACATGATTGTTGCGATAGCGCAGCGTGAAGCGTTTGGCGTACTCGTCGGCGTTGCTGCCCAGATCACCGATGGTGCTGACACCGTGCATGGTCAGCGCCGCTTCGTTGGCCCAGAGAATGCTTTTGTCGAGTTCCAGCAGAATCACCCCGTCCGACAGCCCGGCGATGATCTGCTGCAACTGGCGACGGTTGGTTTCGGTGGTCAGGACTTCCTGGCTCATTGGATCTCCACACTGTGATGCGGCTAGGTGAAGAGTACGACCGCAGCGGTTCGGGATCGTGCCGCGGCCTCAAAATCGCCAGAAAACCCCTGTGGGAGCGAGCCTGCTCGCGAAAGCGCTGGGTCAGATAGACCATTCGGTGACTGACCCGGCGCATTCGCGAGCAAGCTCGCTCCCACAGGTTTACTGGGTGTGTTTACCTTAGGCGGCTCGCTCGCTGGCCGCCACCATCGCCGAAGCGGCAAGCATCGCCCTTAGCAACACCGCGCACCCCGCCGCGAGATCATCCGGTGCGGCATTCTCGATTTCGTTATGGCTGATCCCACCCTCGCACGGCACGAAGATCATCCCGGCCGGACCTAGCTCGGCGAGAAAGATCGCGTCATGCCCGGCGCCACTGACAATGTCCATGTGCGACAGACCCAGCCCTTTCGCGGCGCCGCGCACCGCCTCTACACAGCCCTTTTCGAAGTACAGCGGCGGGAAGTCGGCGGTCGGGGTCAGTTCGTAGGTGAGGCCGTGCTCTTCGCAGGTCGCATCGATGACTTGTTTCACTTCGGCAATCATCGAATCCAGCCGCGCCGGCTCCAGATGCCGGAAGTCGAGGGTCATGCGCACTTCGCCGGGGATCACGTTGCGCGAGCCGGGATAGGCCTGAAGGCAGCCAACCGTGCCGCAGGCGTGGGGCTGATGGCCGAGGGCGGCGCGGTTGACGGCGCCGACGATCACCGAAGCGCCGACCAAGGCATCCTTGCGCAGGTGCATCGGCGTCGGGCCGGCGTGGGCTTCGACGCCGCGCAATTTCAGGTCGAACCACTTCTGCCCGAGCGCGCCGAGTACCACGCCGATGGTTTTCTCTTCATCTTCAAGGATCGGGCCTTGCTCGATGTGCGCTTCGAAATACGCGCCGACCGCGTGCCCGCTGACCTTGCGCGGGCCGGCGTAGCCGATGGCGTTCAGCGCCTCGCCAACGGTGACGCCGTCGGCATCGACCTTGGCGAGGGTTTCTTCGAGGGTGAATTTCTCGGCGAAGACCCCGGAGCCCATCATGCACGGGGCGAAGCGGGAGCCCTCTTCGTTGGTCCAGACCACCACTTCCAGCGGCGCTTCAGTTTCCACGCCAAGGTCGTTGAGGGTACGCAGCACTTCGACGCCGGCGAGTACGCCGAAGCAACCGTCGAACTTGCCACCGGTGGGTTGAGTGTCGATGTGGCTGCCGGTCATCACCGGCGGCAGGCTCGGGTTGCGCCCGGCGCGGCGGGCGAAAATGTTGCCGACGGCATCGACCGTGACGCTGCAACCGGCGTCCTTGCACCACTGCACGAACAGGTCGCGGGCCTGGCGGTCGAGGTCGGTCAGGGCCAGGCGACAGACGCCGCCCTTGACCGTGGCACCGAGTTTCGCCAGTTCCATGAGCGAGGCCCAGAGGCGATCGCGGTTGATGTGCTGATGGGTGGATTGCAGAACGTCTACGGCTGCGTTCATGGGGATCTCCTCAGACTGGTTTTCTTATGGATATTTCTCTGGCGTGTGCAACATCGCCTTCGCGAGCAGGCTCGCTCCCACAGTGAGAATGCTTTTCCAATGTGGGAGCGAGCCTGCTCGCGAAAAGGCCCTTGCTCACACCGCGGTTTTCACGGCAGAAGGCTGCGCCCGCATCACACACAGCCCGTAATAAATCACCCCGCCCAACGCCGAGCCGGTGAACCAGCCATAGCTGTAGAACCAGCTGAAGGCATCGCTGCCCAGCGACAGCAAGGTCAGCGCCACCGGCACGCCGAAGGCGAGAAAACCCGCCCAGTTCCACGCCGGATACACGTCATCGCGGTACAGCCCGGCGAGGTCCAGTCGCTGTTTCTTGATCAGGAAATAATCCACCACCATGATCCCGGCGATCGGCCCGAGCAGGCTCGAGTAGCCCAGCAGCCAGTTTGAATACACGGTTTCCAGGCTGATGTCGGAAACGATCAGGCCAAGCTTTTTCAGCAGTTCATGGCCCATCAGCACCAGCCCGACCAAACCGGTCAGCAACACCGCTTTGGTGCGGTTGATCACCTTCGGCGCGATGTTCTGGAAGTCATTGGTTGGCGAGACGATATTCGCGGCGGTGTTGGTCGACAGCGTGGCAACGATGATCAGCGCCATGGCCACCGCCACCCACACCGGGCTCTGGATATGGCCGATCAGCGTGACCGGATCGGACACGGTGACGCCGACCAGTTTCACCGATGCGGCGGTCATCACCACGCCCAGCGCGGCGAAGAGGAACATGGTCAGCGGCAGGCCGAAAATCTGCCCGAGGATCTGATCCTTCTGGCTCTTGGCGTAGCGACTGAAGTCGGGAATGTTCAGCGACAGCGTGGCCCAGAACCCGACCATCGCCGTCAGCCCTGCCGCGAAATAACTGACCACGCTGGCGCCTTCCGGACGCTTGGGCGGGATCGCCAGCAACTCAGTCATCGATACATTGGGCATCGCCCACACCAGCAGGCCAATGCCCACCGCCACCAGCAACGGCGCCGACAGGGTTTCCAGCCATTTGATCGACTCGGCACCGCGAATCACCACCCACAGATTCAGCGCCCAGAACACCATGAAACCGATCACCTCGCCGGTGCCGCCGAGGGATTTCCAGCCCTCGAACACCGAGCCGAGAAACAGGTGAATCGCCAGGCCGCCGAACATGGTCTGGATGCCGAACCAGCCACACGCCACCAACGCGCGGATCAGGCACGGCACGTTGGAACCGAGAATGCCGAACGACGAGCGCAGCAGCACCGGAAACGGAATGCCGTACTTGGTGCCGGGGAAAGCATTGAGGGTCAGTGGAATCAACACGATGACGTTGGCAAACAGAATCGCCAACAGCGCTTCGCCGACGCTCAAGCCGAAATAAGCGGTGAGCACGCCGCCGAGGGTGTAGGTCGGCACGCAAATCGACATGCCGACCCACAGCGCGGTGATGTGCCATTTGTTCCAGGTGCGTTCGCGCACCTTGGTCGGTGCCATGTCGTGGTTGTAGCGGGGACTGTCGAGGACATCACTGCCCGCTTCGAGCTCGTACAAGCCGTCGCGCTCGGTCACTTGTGATCTGGTCTGTTGCATGGCCGCTCCACTGTTCTTCTGATTATTTTTTGCTCATCAGGCGGCTGGCGCATACGGCGCCAGCCGGACGATGGCCGGAGGAACTGACAACTTTCATGCACCGGCCATGGTGTCAGCGGCGGCATCAATAAACGTGCCGGGTCTGGCGCTGAACGCTTGAGCGGTGCACTGCACGCTTTGCAACTTTCTGATATTCATCAGTTTTAATTGAATATTCGATGAGTCCGGGAAAACTTGTATGAACGCTCAGGCTAAACGTCGGGCAAGTTGTCCGAAGTGTCAGGACTCAAACTGGTGCACTGCATTTATTTTTGTCGGTGAACCCGCAACCGCAGCACAACTTCAACCGGCTGATTTCACATAGGAAATCTTGCTCATATTTCCATCCTGTCAAGTGCGTCAAAATGGTGAGCAGCCTCACCATTTTGGTGATTTCCATTATTTATCCTTATTTATCAATAGTTTGAACAAGCTATAAGCTTATAAAAAATATTCTTGATCATTCTTCAAATCGCGACTAGTTTCTATTCCTGACAGCGATGACAGGAATACGAACTGCGCCGCTGTTCTTCAATAAAACATTTAGAACCGGCACAAGTCGGTCATGCCTGCGAGGAATCCGGAATGTCTCTGTTGATCCGTGGCGCCACCGTTGTTACCCATGATGAAAGTTACCGCGCCGACGTCTATTGCGCTGACGGCGTGATCAAAGCCATTGGTGAAAACCTCGACATTCCCGCCGGCGCCGAAGTGCTCGACGGCAGTGGCCAGTACCTGATGCCCGGCGGCATCGATCCGCATACGCATATGCAACTGCCGTTCATGGGCACCGTGGCCAGTGAGGATTTCTACAGTGGCACGGCGGCGGGTCTGGCCGGCGGCACCACGTCGATCATCGACTTTGTGATTCCCAACCCGCAGCAATCGCTGATGGAAGCGTTTCATCAGTGGCGCGGCTGGGCGCAAAAGTCTGCGTCGGACTATGGTTTCCACGTCGCGATCACGTGGTGGAGCGAGCAGGTGCGCGAGGAAATGGCCGAGCTGGTCAGCAGCCACGGCATCAACAGCTTCAAGCATTTCATGGCCTACAAGAACGCGATCATGGCCGCCGACGACACTCTGGTGGCGAGTTTCGAGCGCTGTCTCGAACTCGGTGCGGTGCCGACCGTACACGCAGAAAATGGCGAGTTGGTCTATCACCTGCAACGCAAGCTGATGGCCCAAGGCATTACCGGGCCGGAAGCGCATCCGCTGTCGCGACCTTCGCAGGTCGAAGGTGAAGCGGCGAGCCGGGCGATCCGGATCGCCGAAACCATCGGCACGCCGTTGTACCTGGTGCACGTTTCCACCCAGGAAGCTCTGGACGAAATCACCTATGCCCGCAGCAAGGGCCAGCCGGTTTACGGCGAGGTGCTGGCCGGGCACTTGCTGCTCGACGACAGCGTCTATCAACACCCGGACTGGCAGACCGCCGCCGGCTACGTGATGAGCCCGCCGTTCCGTCCGCGCGGCCATCAGGAGGCGCTGTGGCACGGGCTGCAGAACGGCAATCTGCACACCACCGCCACCGACCACTGCTGCTTCTGCGCCGAGCAGAAAGCCGCCGGCCGCGACGACTTCAGCAAGATTCCCAACGGCACCGCCGGTATTGAAGACCGCATGGCAGTGCTGTGGGATGAAGGCGTCAACTCGGGGCGATTGTCGATGCAGGATTTCGTCGCGCTGACCTCCACCAACACCGCGAAGATTTTCAACATTTACCCGCGCAAAGGTGCGATCCGCGTGGGCGCCGATGCCGATCTGGTGCTGTGGGATCCGCAAGGCACTCGGACCATTTCCGCCAAGACCCACCATCAGCAGGTGGACTTCAACATCTTCGAAGGCAAGACCGTGCGCGGCGTGCCGAGCCACACCGTCAGCCAGGGCCGTGTGGTCTGGGCCGACGGCGACCTGCGCGCCGAACGCGGCGCCGGACGCTACATCGAACGGCCGGCCTACCCGGCGGTGTTTGATTTGTTGAGCAAGCGGGCGGAGTTGCATAAACCAGTTGCCGTTAAACGCTGAAATCCAGGCCTTCGGCCTTCGCGAGCAGGCTCGCTCCCACAGGTGAGCGCATTGCAAATGTGGGAGCGAGCCTGCTCGCGAAGAGGCCCTCCCTGACGCCATAAAACCACTGCCCACCAGAGGCAGCACCTCAATTAGCCATGAGGCCATAAACCGTGATCGAGACCCTGAACCACCTTCCCCATCCGCACGAAAGCGCGGCCGCCCTCGCCGGCCATTTCACTGATCTGGCGCCGCCGCTTAATTCACGGCAGGCGCATCTGGAAGCCTCGCGCTGCCTGTATTGCTACGACGCGCCTTGCGTCAATGCATGCCCCAGCGAAATCGATATCCCGTCGTTCATCCGCAATATCCATCAGGACAACGTCCAGGGCGCGGCGCAGAAAATCCTGTCGGCAAACATCCTCGGCGGCAGTTGCGCGCGGGTCTGTCCGACGGAAATCCTCTGCCAGCAGGCCTGCGTGCGCAACAACGCGCAGGAGTGCGCGCCGGTGCTGATTGGTCTGCTGCAACGCTATGCCGTGGACAACGCGCATTTCGCCCAGCACCCTTTCCTGCGCGCCCCGGCCACGGGCAAACGTATCGCCGTGGTCGGCGCCGGGCCGGCCGGGTTGTCCTGCGCCCATCGCAGCGCGATGCACGGGCATGACGTGGTGATTTTCGAAGCACGGGAAAAGGCCGGCGGGCTCAACGAGTACGGCATTGCCAAGTACAAACTGGTCGATGACTACGCGCAGAAGGAGCTGGACTTTCTCCTGCAGATTGGCGGGATAGAAATCCGCCACGGCCAGAAACTCGGTGCAAACCTCACCCTCAGCGAACTGCATCAGCAGTTCGACGCGGTATTCCTCGGCCTCGGCCTGAATGCCAGCAAGCAACTCGGTCTGGCCCACGAAGACGCGCCGGGCCTGCTCGCCGCCACCGATTACATCCGCGAACTGCGCCAGGCCGATGACCTCACGCAACTGCCCTTGGCTGAACGCTGCATCGTTCTCGGCGCCGGCAACACCGCGATCGACATGGCCGTGCAAATGGCCCGCCTCGGCGCGCACGATGTGAACCTGGTGTATCGCCGTGGTGCGGCAGACATGGGCGCCACCCATCATGAACAGGACATCGCCAAAGCCAATCAGGTGCGATTGCTGACCTGGGCACAGCCGGAGCAAGTGTTGCTCGATGATCAGGGCCGCGTGCGCGGCATGCGTTTCGCCCGCACCGATCTGGTTGAAGGCCGTCTGCAAACCACCGGAGAAACCTTTGAGCTGGCTGCCGATGCGATCTTCAAAGCGATCGGCCAGAGCTTCGATGACAGCACCCTCAGCGATCCGTTGGCGCGCGAGCTCAAACGTCAGGGCGAACGCATCGAGGTCGATGAACACCTGCGCACCAGCGTCCCCGGCGTGTATGCCGGCGGCGACTGCACCAGCCTCGGTCAGGACCTCACCGTGCAAGCAGTGCAGCACGGCAAACGCGCCGCCGAGGCGATCAACGCTCAACTGATGCTCAACGTGGAGGCTGCGTAAATGGCCGATCTCTCGATAGTCTTCGCCGGTATCAAAGCGCCCAACCCGTTCTGGCTGGCTTCCGCGCCACCCACCGACAAGGCCTACAACGTGGTACGCGCCTTCGAAGCGGGCTGGGGTGGCGTGGTCTGGAAAACCCTGGGTGAGGATCCGGCGGCGGTCAACGTTTCCTCGCGTTATTCGGCGCATTACGGCGCCAATCGCGAAGTGCTGGGCATCAACAACATCGAACTGATCACCGACCGCTCGCTGGAAATCAACCTGCGCGAAATCACCCAAGTGAAGAAGGATTGGCCGGATCGCGCGCTTATCGTGTCGCTGATGGTGCCGTGTGTCGAGGAGTCGTGGAAACACATCCTGCCGCTGGTCGAAGCCACCGGCGCCGACGGCATCGAACTCAACTTCGGCTGCCCCCACGGCATGCCCGAACGCGGCATGGGCGCAGCGGTCGGCCAGGTGCCGGAGTACGTCGAGCAGGTGACGCGCTGGTGCAAGACGTACTGCTCGCTGCCGGTGATCGTCAAACTCACCCCGAACATCACCGACATCCGCGTCGCTGCCCGGGCGGCGCATCGTGGTGGCGCCGATGCGGTGTCGCTGATCAACACGATCAACTCGATCACCAGCGTCGACCTGGACCACATGGTCGCCCTGCCCACCGTCGGCAGCAAAAGCACCCACGGCGGTTATTGCGGTTCGGCGGTCAAGCCGATTGCGCTGAACATGGTCGCGGAAATTGCCCGTGATCCGCAGACCCAGGGCTTGCCGATCTGCGGCATTGGCGGCATCGGCAGCTGGCGCGACGCCGCGGAGTTTATGGCGCTGGGCAGCGGCGCGGTGCAGGTGTGCACGGCGGCAATGCTGCATGGTTTCCGCATTGTCGAAGAGATGAAGGATGGCTTGTCGCGGTGGATGGACAGCCAGGGCTACGCCAATATCGCCGAATTTTCCGGGCGTGCGGTGGGCAACACCACCGACTGGAAATACCTCGATATCAACTACCAAGTGATCGCGAAGATCGACCAGGAGGCGTGCATTGGTTGCGGGCGTTGCCACATCGCTTGTGAGGACACCTCACACCAGGCGATCGGCAGTCTGAAACAGGCCGACGGCACGCATAAATATGAAGTGATCGATGAGGAGTGTGTGGGCTGCAATCTGTGCCAGATCACCTGCCCCGTGGCCGACTGCATCGAGATGGTACCGATGGACACGGGCAAGCCGTTTCTGGACTGGAATCATGATCCGCGCAATCCGTATCACGTTGCAGTCTGAAAAAGCCCCTCACCCTAGCCCTCTCCCAAAGGGAGAGGGGACTGATTGGGGGATGCTGACAAACTCCGCCGACCTGTAAGAGTTGTTGTGAATCCAGAATCGACCGGGGTTCACAGGCAGGACTGCTTTGCATCCATAATCGACACGGTCTTTCAGGTCGGTGTACCTCTCAATACACCTCGGTCGGCCCCCTCTCCCTCTGGGAGAGGGCTGGGGTGAGGGTAAGGCCTTGATGGTGCTCTTCAAGGCTCCAGCCCGATCCCGCGCAAAATCACACCCGTCACTGTCTGCACCGCCCGCTCGAACTGCATATCCGACAACGGCTGGTGATCATTCAGAATATTCACCTGATGATCAAAGTCGGCGTAATGCTGGGTCGACGCCCAGATCATGTACAGCAACCCCGACGGCTCCACCGGCAGGATCCGCTTGTCCTCGACCCACTGGCGAATCTTCGCTTCCTTCATCTTCGCCCAGTCATACAGGCTCGCATCCAGCGCCTCGCCCAGGGTCGGCGCGCCGTGGATGATCTCGTTGGCCCAGACTTTCGAGCCATAGGGCCGGCTGCGTGAGTGGTTCATCTTGGCGCGGATGTAACTGCTCAGCACCACGCGCGGGTCGTCGAACATCTCGAAGCACAGGGCGTCCTGCTTCCACACTTCCAGCAGATCGAACAGCACCGCGCTGTACAGCTCGCTCTTGGTGCTGAAGTAGTAATGCAGATTGGAACGCGGCAACTGCACTTCGGCAGCGATGTCCGCCATGGCGGTGCTGCCGAAGCCTTTTTCGGCGAAAACCTTTTCCGCCGCCAGCAGGATTTTCTCGACGTTACTGCGGCGAATTTCGATCTTGTGATTGCCCATGTGGGCTCCCTGACAACAGCGTTGCGCAAGACTAGCATCCGCTCTGATCCGGGCGCGACCGCCGCCAACAAAACTTCGCAGGTACAAGCGCTATGGCACAGCGCTCACACCGATAGGCGTTGGTTCACTCACGCCCAGATTACCTTCGACCTGCCCGGCCATGTGCAGTGTGCCGGCCATCACCCCCGTGGTCGGGTTCTGCAGCAGCTTCTGCCAGGCCTTGTCGAAGGTGTTGCCGAGGCTGCTGCGGATCAGCGCTTCGCTGTCGTGGCGGTCGTTGGCCTGGATGATGGCGCGTATGCCGGCCACGCCGACCGAAATCATCGCCCCGGCGAGTTTACCCGCCGCTGCCGCCACCGCACTGGCGGCGCCGCGCGGGGCCATTTCTGCCTCGATGCGTTGGCTGGCGCGCTTGGCCACCGGGGCCATGGCTGCTTCGGTGGAAGAGATGCCCTTGGCGCCGCCGTCGGTGTGGATCTTGTCGATCAGTGCGGCGTACGCCGGGAGGGTGTTGAGCGGCTCGGTGCTGATGACTTTGAACAGCGAAGCATCCCGCGCCGGCGGTGGGCCAAGGGCGATGGCCGGGATCTTCTGCAAGCGGCCGTTGAGCTGCGCAATCGGCACACCATGACGCTGGGCGATGAGCGGCATCTGCTGCGCCATCAATTGCGCGTAGAACGCCGTGGCCTGCGCCAGGATCGCATCCGGATCGATCTCCACGGCGACCGGCGCGAGGACTTTTTCCTGATATTGCTCAAGCAGATACGCCGCCAGCCGTTTCGCCGAAGCGTCCTGCTCGCCGCCGGCGCTGATCGTGTACCAACTGACCTTCATCGACAGCCATTCCTGGGTCCAGTAGCTGCTGAACCAGGGGATGAAATTTTCTTCAGTTTGCTGATAGACCCGAGTGCGCCAATGTTCCATCGAGCCACGGGCGAACAGCTTGACCTGCTCGGTGGCCTGTTGCGATGCGCTGAGTATCTCGCGGTCGATCTGCTGCCAGGTTTGCGCCGACACCACCACCGCTTGCGGCGCACTCACCGGTGCCCGGGCCGAGGTGGCGCAGCCGGCCAGCAAAAGCAGTGCGGCGACGACCAGCGCGCGTGGGTTCACGGTGGTGGTGTCCTTTGGCTTGGGGAGGTGCTGGTTTGAGTATAGGTGGGTCAGTCGATTTCGATGCTGAAGGTTCCGGCCTCATCGCGAGCAGGCTCGCTCCCACATTTGAATGCCTTGCACCTGTGGGAGTGAGCCTGCTCGCGAAGGCGCCAACAGCAGCACCACAAACCTCAACCATCACCGCCATCGATATCCACCATCGCCACGATTGCCTTCCGCCCTCCCTTGATGAAAGGCACGATTGACCCATCCGAAACACAACGAGGCGTTCACATCATGATCCACACCCAAGTCACCCTCGCCGTGAGTTTCCCGGTGTTCGGCAGCAACTACTACCAACAGCACGTCGTGCCGCGCAAGGCGCAGACGCTGGTGTTCAACAAGGATTTCGACGATCTGCTGATGCCCGCCGCCAGCAATCATTTCAGCAATGAAGTGGTCGGCCTCAACGATCAGTTCCGTTTTCTGAGCGACATACTCGCCACCCATTTGCTCGATCACGAGGCCTCGGTGCCTGCGCGACCCCGCGTCCAGGCGAACGCTCGTTTTTTCAGCTGAAGGCTGATGCACAGAGGGCGTTCCTTTGATGGGAACGCCCTCTTCATTCAATCAGTCATCATCGCGATCACGGTGATAACGACGGCCATCGCGGCGGTCGTCATCGCGGTCGTCCCAGCGCCGGTCATGGTCGTAATAGCGGCCATGGTCGCGGTCGTAGTGCCGGCCATGCCGGTGGTCATCATCAAAATCCGCAATACAGCCGCTCAGCAGTACGGCGGCGGTCACAGTGAGCAGCATCGTTGTCGCTTGCTTCATTCAACACTTCCCTAAAACCCAAGGTCTTGACGACGGAAATCGCCACGCTGCCCCGCGTCTTCGGGACGCAGTGCGCGCAGCCGCAGATACGACCGGGCAAAAGCGCGTTGATTCAGTGGCCACTATCGACCGTTTGTCGGCCCGTTCGCCACGGCCGAACGGCGGCGTAATGCCACCTATACTGCTTGCAACCAACCCCCATGCAATGGATCTGCACCCTCAATAACAACAAGCAGAGGTGGACCATGGTCTGGCAGCAAATCTACGACCCGTTCGGCAACCCGGTGCTCTCTACGCTGATGGCCGCAGTGCCGGTGGTGGTGATGCTCGCGGCGCTGGCGTTCTTTCACGTCAAGGCGCATCTGGCGGCGCTGTTGGCGCTGGCGTCCGCCCTACTGATCTCGATCTTCGCCTTCGACATGCCGGCGGGCATGGCCGGTTCGGCGGCGTTGTTCGGCGCGGCGAATGGCTTGCTGCCGATCGGCTGGATTGTGCTCAACATCATCTTTCTGCATCGCCTGACCACCGAAAACGGCTCGTTCAAAGTGCTGCAGGATTCCCTAGCGCGGATCACCGATGACCGACGTTTGCAGTTGCTGCTGATCGCCTTCTGCTTCGGCGCGTTCTTCGAAGGTGCGGCGGGGTTTGGCACGCCGGTGGCGGTGACCGGGGCGATCCTGATTGGCCTGGGTTTTTCGCCATTGGCCGCATCCGGCCTGGCGCTGATCGCCAACACCGCGCCCGTGGCTTTCGGTGCGCTGGGCACGCCGATCATCACCCTGGCCAAAGTCACCGGGCTGGACGAGATGGAGCTGTCGATGATGGTCGGGCGGCAGTTGCCGTTCTTCTCGCTGCTGGTGCCGTTCTGGCTGATCTGGGCGTTTGCCGGCTGGCGCAAGATGCTCGAAGTGTGGCCGGCGATTCTGGTGGCCGGGGTGAGTTTCGCCATCCCGCAATTTCTCGTGTCCAACTACCACGGGCCGATGCTGGTGGACGTCATCGCTGCGCTGATATCCATGGCCTGTCTGACGCTGTTCCTCAAGGTGTGGAAACCGGCGACCATCCACACCTCGGCAGCGCTGTCCGGGCGCGTCGACAACTCCAAAGTCGATGAAGAAACAGTCACCGCCAGCGCTGCGTTCAGCGATCAGGCGCGCCCGGCAGTGATGCGTGCGTGGATGCCGTGGATCATTCTCACGGTGTTCGTTTTTGCCTGGGGCACGCAGGGCTTCAAGAACATGTTCGACACGCGCCCGGTGATCGACCCGGTCACGCAATCGGCCAAGCTCGACCCGCAAGGCAAACCGGTGCGCGAGGCCAACCCGATCTTCGCCCCAGCGGTGACCTTCACCGGTCTGCACCTGCAAATAGAAAAAGTGCCGCCGGTTGTCGCAGCGCCGAAAGCCGAGGAAGCGATTTACAAGTTCACCTGGCTGACCGCGACCGGCAGCGGGATTTTGCTGGCGGCGATCGTCGGCGGTCTGCTGATGGGTTATTCGATCCCGCAACTGATCAAGCAGTACCTGCGCACGTTGTGGGTGGTGCGATTTTCGTTGATCACCATTGCGGCGATGCTCGCGCTGGGCTTCCTCACCCGCTATTCGGGGCTGGATGCGACCATGGGCCTGGCGTTCGCGGCGACGGGGATTTTCTATCCGATGTTCGGCACTTTGCTCGGTTGGCTGGGAGTTGCGCTGACCGGTTCCGACACCGCTTCGAACGTGCTGTTCGGCGGCTTGCAACGGGTGACCTCGGAACAACTGGGTATCAGCCCGGTGCTGATGGCGGCAGCGAACAGTTCCGGTGGCGTGATGGGCAAGATGGTCGATGCGCAGTCGATCGTCGTTGCCTCGACCGCAACCCGTTGGTACGGGCATGAAGGCGAGATCCTGCGTTACGTGTTCTTCCACTCGATCGTGCTGGCGATCCTGGTCGGCGGGCTGGTGACGTTGCAAGCGTACGTCGCACCGTTTACCTCGATGGTGGTGGGTGGGCCATAACTGAAAAACACAACTCCACTGTGGGAGCGAGCCTGCTCGCGAAGAGGTCGGCAGATCCAGCAGCGGCTGGGTCTGACCCGACGCTTTCGCGAGCAGGCTCGCTCCCACAGGTCAATTGATGAGCTGCGCACATAACTCTTAGGCGCAAATCCGACAAAACCTTTTCCCTCCTGCTGCGGTCACTCCTTTTACGAGACTGGCATGCATGCCGGCGCGCCCGTTTGGGCCTTTTGCAATCCTGCCGCCCGATGAGAGAAAAGGAATCGAACCATGCCGATTTCCCGACGCAATTTCATGATCCTCGGCGCCGTAACCGCGACGGCGTTCGCCATGCCCCCCTTTATCAGCCTCAAGGCCTACGCGGCCAGTCTGGAGCAACCGGCCATGAGTAAAGTTACCCTGCAAGTCAACGGTAAACCGCAAACCCTCGAAGTAGACACCCGCACTACCCTGCTCGACGCCCTGCGCGAACACCTGCACCTGACCGGCACCAAGAAAGGCTGCGACCACGGCCAGTGCGGCGCTTGCACGGTGATCGCCGACGGTCGGCGGATCAACTCCTGCCTGACCCTCGCGGTGATGCACGACGGCAGTGAGGTGACCACCATCGAAGGCCTCGGCATGCCGGACAAGCTGCACCCGATGCAGGCCGCGTTCATCAAGCACGACGGTTACCAGTGCGGCTATTGCACCCCTGGGCAGATCTGCTCGGCGGTCGCGGTGCTCAAGGAAATCCGCGACGGCATTCCCAGCCACGTCAGCCCGAGCCTGACCGAGCCGCCGAAGCTGATCGCCGCCGAACTGCAAGAGCGCATGAGCGGCAATATCTGCCGCTGCGGCGCGTACTCGAACATCATCGAAGCCATCACTGAAGTCGCGGAGGTGCCGGCATGAGAGCCTTCAATTACAGCCGCGCCGACTCGCCTGCCGCAGCCGCTTCCCAGGCTGCGCAAGTCGAAGGCGCCAAGTTCATCGCCGGCGGCACCAACCTGCTCGACCTGATGAAACTCGACATCGAAACCCCGGTGCACCTGATCGATATCAACCACCTCGGCCTGGACCAGATCGAAGCAACACCCGAAGGCGGACTGCGCATCGGCGCGCTGGTGCGCAACACTGATCTGGCCGCCGACGCGCGCGTGCGCAAGGACTACGCCCTGCTCTCCCGCGCCTTGCTCGCCGGGGCTTCCGGGCAGCTGCGCAATATGGCGACCACCGCCGGCAACCTGCTGCAACGCACCCGCTGCCCGTACTTCTATGACACCCACCAGGCCTGCAACAAGCGCAACCCCGGCAGCGGTTGCGCGGCGATCGGCGGGGTCACCCGGCAGTTGGGGATCATCGGCGTCAGCGACGCTTGTATTGCAACCCACCCGAGCGACATGGCCATTGCCATGCGCGCACTCGATGCGCAGATCGAAACGGTCAAGCCTGACGGCAGCACGCGCAGCATTCCCATGGCCGATTTCCATCAATTGCCGGGCAACACGCCGAACATCGAAACCAGCCTCACGCCCGGTGAATTCATCACCGCCGTGACCCTGCCTGCGCCAGTTGGCGGCACGCACATTTATCACAAGGTGCGGGATCGCTCGTCTTACGCGTTTGCCCTGGTCTCGGTCGGTTTGATCCTGCAAAAGGACGGTACCGGCCGCGTGGCCGTCGGCGGTATCGCGCCGAAACCGTGGCGGGTCGAAGCCGCTGAAGCGCTGTTGCCCAAGGGCGCCAAAGCGGTCAGCGAACGCCTGCTCGAAGGCGCGACACCCACCGATGACAACCAATTCAAACTGACACTGGTCGAGCGCACGCTGGCTTCGGTGTTGGCGCAAGCGAGGGAAACCGCATGAAATTCGACACGCCCGCCACCACCAATCCCATCGACCGCCTGAAAGTCGTCGGCCAGCCCACCGAGCGCATCGAAGGCCCGTTGAAAACCAGCGGCCAGGCCACTTACGCCTACGAGCAACATGAAGCGGCGGCCAATCAGGCCTACGGTTTCATGGTCGACTCGGCGATCGCCAAAGGGCGGATCAAAGCCATTCATCTCGACGAAGCCAAAGCCGCGCCCGGCGTACTCGCAATCGTCACTGCCGAGAATGCCGGCAAGCTCGACAAAGGCGATTACAACGCCGCACATCTGCTCGCCGGTCCCGAAGTGCAGCACTACCAGCAAGCCGTTGCATTGGTGGTTGCCGAAACCTTCGAACAGGCCCGCGCCGCCGCGCAACTGGTCAGGGTCGATTACGAGACCAGCGAAGGCAAGTTCGATCTGGCCAGCGTCAAAGACCTCGGCGTCGAGCCGAAAGACGAGCTGCCGGACGTCAATCACGGCGACTTCGACAAGGCCTTCACCGCCGCGCCGGTGCAGTTCGATCAAACCTACACCACGCCAGACCAGTCCCACGCGATGATGGAACCGCACGCCACACTGGCCGCGTGGAAAGGCGATCAGCTGACCGTGTGGACCTCGAACCAGATGGTCGCCTGGAGTGTCGGTGACGTCGCGAAAACCCTCGGCCTGCCGAAGGAAAAAGTCCGTTTGGTCTCGCCGTACATCGGCGGTGGTTTCGGCGGCAAGCTGTTCATCCGCGCCGACGTGATCCTCGCCGCTCTCGGCGCGCGCATGGCGGGGCGGCCGGTGAAAGTCGCCCTCGCCCGCCCGCAAATGGCCAACAACACCACCCATCGCCCAGCAACCATCCAACGCATCCGCATGGGCGCAACGGCGGACGGCAAGCTGACCGCCATCGCCCATGAAGGCTGGTCGGGCAACCTCGCCGACGGCAAGGTCGAACTGGCCGCGCAACCGAGCCAGTTGCTCTACGCCGCAGAAAACCGCCGCGTCAGCATGCGCCTCGCCCCGCTCGACCTGCCTGAAGGCAATGCCATGCGTGCGCCGGGTGAAGCACCGGGGCTAATGGTGCTGGAAATCGCCATGGACGAAATGGCCGAACAACTGAAGATGGACCCGGTGCTGTTCCGCATCGCTAACGACACTCAAGTCGACCCGGTGAAAACCGAGCGGCCGTTCTCCCAACGCCAACTGGTCAAATGCCTGCAGATCGGCGCGGAGAAATTCGGCTGGGATCAGCGCAAGGCGCAACCGGGCACCCGTCGTGAAGGCCGCTGGCTGATCGGCATGGGCGTGGCGGCGGCGTTTCGCAACAACCTGCTGGTCAAGTCCGGCGCCCGCGTGCGTCTGGAGCGTGATGGCAAGGTCGTTGTTGAAACGGACATGACCGATATCGGCACCGGCAGCTACACGATCATCGCGCAGACCGCTGCCGAGATGATGGGCGTTGGTCTCGATGATGTGGTGGTGCGTCTGGGTGATTCGGACTTCCCGGTGTCGGCCGGTTCCGGTGGCCAGTTCGGCGGCAACTGCTCGACCGCTGGGGTCTACGCTGCGTGCGTGAAATTGCGCGAAGCGGTGGCAGCCAAGCTCGGGCTGGCCGCGGATCAGGCGGAGTTTGCCGATGGACAGGTGCGGGTCGGCAGCAAGAGCTTGCCGCTGCGCAATGCGGCTGAAGGCGGCGCACTGGTCGGCGAGGACAGCATCGAGTTCGGTGATCTGGCCGAGAAATATCAGCAATCGACCTTCGGCGCGCACTTCGTCGAAGTCGCCGTCGATGCCGCCACTGGCGAGGTTCGCGTACGGCGCATGCTCGCGGTGTGCGCTGCGGGACGGATCCTCAACCCGACGTCGGCGCGCAGTCAGGTCATCGGCGCGATGACCATGGGCGTCGGCGCGGCATTGATGGAAGAGCTGGCGGTGGACAAGCGCCTGGGCTTCTTCGTCAACCATGACCTGGCCGGATACGAGGTGCCGGTGCACGCCGACATTCCGCATCAGGAAGTGATCTTCCTCGAAGAAACCGACCCGATTTCATCACCGATGAAGGCCAAGGGCGTGGGTGAATTGGGGATTTGCGGCGTTAGTGCGGCGGTGGCGAATGCGATCTACAACGCCACCGGCGCGAGGGTGCGCGAGTATCCGATTACGCTGGACAAGATTCTGGATTCATTGCCGGAGATGATCTGAAGCGAAAAGCCCCTCATCGGAACGCCGCCCGCCTAGCCCTCTCCCAAAGGGACAGGGGACCGATCCGGGTATATTCAGGATGTGCAGCGACGTGAAAGTCTTTCTGTGTATCCATAATCGCAACGGCAAGTTCAGGTCGATGCACATCGCAAGACACCCCGGTCGGCTCCCACTCCCCCGGGAGACGCCTGGGGTGAGCCGCATGCTGTTAGCGCACCTGCATGGGGTGCTAGGGGTCGAGTGGATTCACCACCACGCTTGCAGAATGCCGAACGTCTCCAGCATCCCCCAATCGGCTCCCTCTCCCTCGGGAGAGGGCTGGGGTGAGGGGCGCGGTTTCACTCGGTCTTTGGATATTGCTCATCACTGACCTGCTCCATCCAGTCCACCACCTTGCCATCCAGCACTTCGGCAATCGCGATATGACTCATCGCCGTCGTCGGTGCTGCCCCGTGCCAATGTTTGGCGCCCGGGGCAATCCACACGGTATCGCCCGGGCGGATTTCACGCACTGGCTGGCCCCACTCCTGCACCAAGCCTGCCCCCGAGGTGACGATCAATGTCTGCCCCAGCGGATGGGTATGCCATGCAGTGCGCGCGCCCGGCTCGAACGTTACGGTCGCACCACTGACCCGCGCCTCATCGGTGCCTTTGAACGGCGCATCCACCCGCACCGTGCCGGTAAACCAGTCAGCAGGGCCTTTGGCCGAAGGTTGCGAGCCATTCGGTGTGACCGTGACACGGGGATCTTCAGTGGCCTGCACCTCACCAGCCAGCAGCGAGAGCGTCAGTGCAGAAGCAGCAATCGGGTTCATGGCGTTTCCTCCAAATAAATGATGCAACCACTGTAGCGATCCGCACTCTTTGGATAATCGACTAGAATCCGAAAAAACTTATGCAGGAAAATCATCAATGCTTCGGGAAAATGCCACCGACCTGCTCGCCTTTCTCGCCGTCGCCCGTGAACGCAGTTTCACCAAGGCCGCGGCCAAACTTGGCGTGTCGCAATCGGCGCTCAGCCACACCATCCGCAGTCTCGAAGCGCGTCTCGGCCTGCGCCTGCTGACCCGCACCACGCGCAGCGTTTCGCCGACCGAGGCCGGCGAACACTTGCTGCAAACCATCGGTCCGCGCTTCGATGAAATCGAAGGGGAACTGGCCGCCCTGAGCAACCTGCGTGAAACTCCGGCGGGCAAGATCCGCATCAGCGCCACCGACCATTCGCTGAACTGGATCCTGCGTCCGGTGTTGCAGGATTTCCTGCCCCAATACCCGGATGTGTCGGTCGAGGTTTGCTGTGACTATGGTTTCGTCGACATCGCCGGCCAGGGCTTCGATGCCGGTGTGCGCCTGGGCGAAGACGTCGCCCAAGGCATGATCGCCACGCGCATTGGCCCGGACATGCGCATGGCCGTGGTCGGCTCCCCCGCCTACTTCGCCCGGCGCGATCCGCCGCAAACCCCGCGCGACCTGACCGATCACGCCTGTAACAACCTGCGCCTGCCAACCAATGGCGGGCTGTATTCGTGGGAGTTCGAAAAGGACGGTGAAAGTCTGAAGGTGCGCGTTGCCGGGCAGGTCACCCTGAATGGCGTATACCCGTTGCTCGACGCTGCACTGGACGGATTCGGTCTGAGCTACATCCCGGAAAACGTCGTCGCGCCCTTTCTGGCGGACGGTCGCCTGGTCCAAGTGCTGGGAGACTGGTGCCCGGCATTTTCCGGTTATCACCTGTACTACCCGAGCCGGCGCCAGGCAGCGCCGGCGTTTGCGTTGTTGCTGGAGGCGTTGCGCTATCGCGGTTGACCCGGCTCAGCCCAGCAACGCAATCAACTGATGCCGCTGCGCATCGGTCAACATCGGCCCAAAACCGGCTCCGGCGTTGTCAGCCATGTAGCGCGGATTGCTGGTCCCGGGAATCACACAGGTCACCGCCGGATGCGCCAGGAGAAATTTCAGCGCCAGTTGCGGCCAGCTGTTGACCTGCACATCCGAAACCCACGCCGGTAGCGGTTTGCCCTTGAGCCGGGCGAGCAAATCGCCGCCGCCAAACGGCCGATTACAAATCACCGCCACACCACGCTCGCGGCACAGCGGCAGGATGCGTTTCTCGACCGCACGATCATCGAGGGCGTAGTTGATTTGCAGAAAGTCCAGCTTCTCGGCCTTCAACACCGCTTCGACTTCGTCATAGGCCGACGAGGTGTAATGGGTGATGCCGATGTAGCGAATCCGCCCCTGCTCCTTCCATTCGCGCAGGGTCGGCAAGTGGGTTTGCCAGTCGAGCAGGTTGTGAATCTGCATCAGGTCGATGCGCTCGGTTTGCAGCAGTCTGAAGGACTGCTCCATTTGCGCGATGCCCTCCTCGCGCCCGCGCGTCCACACCTTGGTGGCGAGAAACGCCGGCGAGCGCGGTTCGTGGATCGACAGCAGTTCACCGGTGGTCTGCTCGGCGCGGCCGTACATCGGCGAGCTGTCGATCAGCGTGCCGCCCTTCCTGAACAGCGCTTCGAGCACGGCGGGCAATTGCCGGTAAACCGGATCGCCCGCAGCGACGTCGAAACCGCGATAGGTGCCCAAGCCGACCATGGGCAGTGCCTCGGAGCTGGAAGGGATGGCGCGGGTCTGCATGGTCTGGTCTCCTGCCGTGGGCGGCGCAGTGGCGGTCGGCGCTACGCTGCTGGCCAACGCCCGATCAATGGTGAGCAGCGCCGCAGCTTGGGCAGCCAGCGTGAGCAAGCGGCGACGTGAGTACCCCTCAGTGTGGCGCATGCGAGTCCTCCTGCTGCGCGGATCTGTTGCACGGTGTGTGCGCCGGCTGTCAGGCGCAGTCGCTGAACTACACTGCCACAGCCAACCTCTCACCCCGTTAAAAGTAGCCGAATGTCCCGAACCCTGATGTCACTCGTCGTTTTCATCATTGCCGTGTACCTGGTGCTGTGCGCCGTGCTGTTCGTGTTTCAGCGCTCGCTGATCTGGTTTCCCCAGCCTGCCGCCGTGGGTGCAGCGGATTCGCGATTGAAACTGTCGATGCCGGATGCCGAGGTCTGGGCGACCACTCGAGAGCGCAGCGGAACGCGGGCGCTGATCTATTTCGGCGGCAATGCCGAGGACGTATCGCGAAATCTGCCGGAGTTCACCGAGGCGTTTCCTGACTACGCGCTGTATTTCCTGCATTACCGGGGCTTCGCTGGCAGCACCGGCTCGCCATCCGAAGCTGCGATTGCCGAAGATGCGCTGGCGTTGTTCGATCAGGTCTACGCCAGCCACCCGCAGATTGCGGTCATCGGACGCAGCCTCGGCTCGGGGGTGGCGGTGCGCCTGGCCAGTCAGCGGCCGGTGCAGAATCTGATTCTGGTGACGCCGTTCAACAGCCTCGAGGAAATCGCCGCACGGCAATACCCGTGGGTGCCGGTGAACTGGTTGCTCAAGGATCGTTTTGAATCGGGCAAGTACGCGGCGCATATCCGCACGCCGACGTTGCTGTTGGCGGCCAGTGATGACGAAGTGATTGGGCGCAGCAGTACACAGCGGCTGTTCGAGAATTTTCCTGCGGGTGTGGCGACGCTGAAAGTGGTGCCGGACTCGGGGCATAACTCGATTTCCGAGCGGGGGGCGTATTTGCGGTGGATGGGGGATGTGTTGAACCGCTAGTGGTTGCTTCCCAGCGATAGAGGCGCTGGCCGGGCTGGCCCCTTCGCGAGCAGGCTCGCTCCCACGGGTGTTCCGGGTACGCCGCAAGTCCAATGTGGGAGCGAGCCTGCTCGCGAAGGCAGTGGTTCAAACAACAGCAATCCAATTGCATTTGCCGCCACTGAACCAAGTCCCAAAACTTCAGTCTCATTCGCGCCGCCACACACGGCTCCCTCACTCTAGCGCTGTCCCCTTTCAGAGCTGTCCGTCCCATGCGCCACCTCGTTCGTTCGTCTCGCTTCGTTTCGCTGTGCCTGTTGAGCCTGTTTCCTTTGTTCACTGAATCCGCCCACGCCAGTGCGGAGCGCGAGCTGGTGGCCGCCATCAATGATTACCGCGCCCATCCGCAACGCTGCGATCGCCGCCCTGCGCAGCGTCTGGCGCCTTTGGCGTTGAAATCGAATCTGGCCTTGCCGATCGGCTATCGCTACGGCGGCGGCATGCGCGAGGCGTTGAAGTCTTCCGGCTATTCAGCAATCACGGTTCGCAGCATCCGCATTATCGGAGCCGAAGACGCCGACGAGGCCTTCGATCAGTTGCAGAGCGATTATTGCGGCGCCTTGCTGGATGCGAACTACGCCGACATCGGCGTCAGCCATTCGCGCAATCAATGGCAGGTAGTACTGGCACAACCGGTGCTCGACAGCCGCGTCGGTGACAACCGCAGCGTTGGCAAGGCGTTGCTCGCCGAGGTCAATGCCGCCCGCGCCCGGCCGCGCATGTGCGGCCGCCAGCGCTTTGCCGCCGCGCGACCGTTGAGCTGGAACGCCGCCCTCGGCGCAGCGGCTCAGGGCCACAGCAAGGCCATGGCTTACGGCAATTATTTCGCCCACCGCGATCCTGATGGTGACATGCCGGCCGACCGCGCCCGTGCTGCCGGTTATCGCGGCCGCCAGGTCGGGGAAAACATCGCTGCCGGACAAAGCTCACCGGGTAAGGCCATGGCCGGCTGGCTGGCCAGCCCGGGCCATTGCGCCAACTTGATGAACCCGATGTTCACTCAGGTCGGCGCCGGCTTCGCCAGTGAAGCGCGCAGCGACGAGGGTGTTTACTGGACGATGCTGTTCGGCGCGCCGTAAATCACGGCTGGCTCCGGGCATTCTCATCGCCTGAGGTGGCCGGACGCGGCATGACGTGTTGATGGCCGGTCGGGTCGTTGAGCTGGATGACATTACCCTTCTGCCACGCGTCAGCCCCCGGTGCGACCGGCGCCGGTTTGATCTCGGCACGGGCCTTTTTGTTTTCGGCGCTATCAATGCCCAGGCGCTGATCGCGCTGGCGGACCATTTGCGCATCGGCCTGACCGTCAGCGGTAAAGCCCATCATCAACTGCGGCACGCCCAGCGGCAGTTGCTTGTCCTGATCGGTATGCCAGGTGTGCCAGGTCTTGCCGTAGGTATTGGCGAGTTTTTCCATCAAGCGCGTTTCCGCCACTTGCGGGATGCCCGGCGCGACCAGCTGGCCAGAACTGACTTCGTGAGCGTGGCTGTGCCACAGGGCTTTTTCTTTCGCTGGCAATTGCGTGAACAGGCGCTGGCTTATGATGTATTCGACGCCCATCAGCTTGGCTTCAGCGGTGTTGCCGTCGTAGATCACGCACTGGAACACTTCTTCGTTGAGCGCCGAGCAATAGTGGTGAGCTTCCATCTGCGCGCCGGGATGACCGTTGTAAAAATGGAAGCCATCGAGGTACATGTTCAATGCACGAATCGGCGGTTTGTCCTGCAACCACTGCGCGCCGACTTCGAGCATTTCCGTGTCGGAGGCCTTGGCCTGACCGGGCGTCTGCACCGGTGAATCGGTGTTGCTCATGGCGCAACCGGTCAACGCGGCGACCATCAGAGCGATAGGAACCCAACGTCCCTGCGAGGTTGTCGTACGCATGTTTCATTCCTCGAACTTTCAGTGACGGGCGCGTGCTGGCCCTGTTCTGCAACTGAAAGCAGGAGAACGGCAGAGTTCGAAAAAGCTGCGTGCGGATCAGACTGGAGAGATCGTCGCCAGCACGCCGATCAGAATGGTCAAGGTCAGGAAACCGCCGAGAAAAATCGCCATCTTGTACATGTTGCGCTCCTTGATGCTGGGTGTGCGGTGCACCGGACGCTGCGGGATGAGGTCGGAGGGTGACTGGCCGCACTGCCGGGGCATTCTGAGCCTGTGGCTGTAGTGAATACAGAGGCAGATGAAACAGAAAAATACGGATCAGATGCGCATCTGATCCGCTTCGGGCATGAAGCGGTATTCAGGCTCAGACTTTAGGATCCACTTTCGGCGCGGTTGATCTACAGTCATTGCCGACCGACAACAAGAAAAACCGGAGTGACCATGCCCGACCTCGCCTTGCAGCCCAACGTCGCCGCGTCCCTCGAGCGCTGGCACGCGATGATCCGCAGCGGCAATCTCAAAGCCCTGCCCGAACTGCTCGATCCGCAAGCTGTGTTCCGCTCGCCCATGGCCCATACGCCCTACCCCGGCGCGCCGGTGGTGGCGATGATCCTCAACACCGTGTTCGAAGTCTTCGAAGATTTCGCCTATCACCGCGAGTTGGCGACGGCGGATGGCCTGAATGTGATTCTCGAATTCAGCGCCAGGGTCGGCAGCAAGGAACTCAAGGGCATCGACATGATTCGCTTCGATGAGCACGGCAAGATTGTCGAGTTCGAAGTGATGGTACGGCCGCTGAGCGGATTGCAGGCACTGGGCGAAGAAATGGGTCGGCGCCTGGGGGCCTACCTGGCGAACGCGAAAGCCTGAATCTTCGCCGGAACGTAGGAGCGTAGGAGCTGACGAGTGCAACGAGGCTGCGATCTTTTGATCCTGATCTTGATCTTCAAACGTCAAAGTCAAAGTCAAAAGATCGCAGCCTCGTTGCACTCGTCAGCTCCTACAGGTTCGGCGTACAAAAAAAACCCACTGACCGTCGCCGGTTCAGTGGGTTTTGTGTTTCAGGGTTCTGGTTACAGAGCCATGTCACGTGCAGCGTTTTCCTTCGGCGCTACGGCTTTGTCAGCCGCAGGTGCCGCCGGAGCAGCTACCTGACCGATCACCGGAGGTGTCGGCAGTTCGAGGATCTTGGCGGTGTAAGCCCACTCGGCAGCCACTTTGGCGGGATCGCTGTTCAGCTGGGTGCCATAGCTTGGCACGATCTGGTGCAGCTTGGTCTGCCACTCTGGGGTTGCGACTTTGTCTTTGAAGACTTTCTGCAGCACGCTCAGCATGATCGGCGCAGCGGTCGACGCGCCCGGCGATGCGCCCAGCAGGCCGGCGATCGAGCCGTCTTGCGAAGCAACGATCTCGGTGCCCAGTTTCAGCACGCCGCCAGCGGCTTCATCACGCTTGATGATTTGCACACGCTGGCCGGCTTGCCACAGGCGCCAGTCTTCGGCTTTGGCGTTCGGGAAGTATTCCTTCAGCGCGTTCAGACGGTCTTCATCCGACAGCATCAACTGACCGGCAAGGTACTCGACCAGCGGGTATTCCTTGATGCCGACCTTGGTCATTGGCCAGATGTTGTGGGTGGTGGTGCTGGTCAGCAGGTCGAAGTACGAACCTTCCTTGAGGAACTTGGTGCTGAAGGTCGCGAACGGGCCAAACAGAATGACGCGCTTGCCATCCAGAACACGGGTGTCCAGGTGCGGAACCGACATCGGTGGCGCGCCAACCGAAGCCTTGCCGTAGGCCTTGGCCAGGTGCTGCTCGGCAATCGTCGGGTTCTCGGTCACCAGGAACGAACCGCCAACCGGGAAGCCTGCGTATTCCTTGGCTTCAGGAATGCCCGACTTCTGCAGCAGGTGCAGGGCACCGCCGCCGGCGCCGATGAACACGAACTTGGCGTCGGTCTCGGTCTTGCTGCCGTCTTTCAGATTTTTGTAGCTGACACGCCAGGTGCCATCGGCGTTCTTGGTGATGTCTTCGACTTCGCTCGACAGTTTCAGATCGAAGTTGGGTTTGGTTTGCAGGTGAGCGGCGAACTGGCGGGTGATTTCGCCGAAGTTCATGTCCGTACCCAGCGGGCTCCAGGTGGCCGCGATTTTCTGGTTCGGGTCACGCCCTTCCATCATCAGCGGTACCCACTTCTTGATCACAGCCGGATCTTCGGAGTACTGCATACCGGCGAACAGCGGGCTCGCCTGCAGGGCTTCGTAGCGCTTTTTCAGGAACTTGATGTTGTCATCGCCCCACACGAAGCTCATGTGCGGTGTGGTGTTGATGAACGAGCGAGGGTTCTTCAGCACGCCCTGCTGAACCTGCCAGGCCCAGAATTGACGGGAAACCTGGAACGCTTCGTTGATCTCGACAGCTTTCGGGATCGTTACGTTGCCCTTGTCGTCTTCCGGGGTGTAGTTCAGCTCGGCAAGAGCCGAGTGACCGGTACCGGCGTTGTTCCAGCCGTTGGAGCTTTCCAGGGCGACGCCATCGAGGCGCTCGACCATTTCCATCGACCAGGTCGGTTCCAGCTCATTGATCCACACACCCAGGGTGGTGCTCATGATGCCGCCGCCGATCAGCAGGACGTCAACTTTCTTCGCTTCGGCAGCATTGGCAGACGACATCCCCATCGCCAAAGCCAGACCGAGCAAGGCTGTGTTCACTTTCTTAAACATCTGTTGCACCTATGATAAAACGCCTTCCGCCCGTCGTTGTTATCAGTCTGCGTTGCGCTGTGTTGACGCTCAGGCTGGCGTCGCGCAATCGGGCACACTTCAATATTGACGGGTGGGCACACAAGGCCGACATGTGGCATCGACCTCAGTTAATGTCCCTTCTGAACTGACTTCTTATCGTTATTGGCTTCAGCTGCTTGAGCGACAGGGATCCCGTCGGCCCGCTGAAAAGGCAGGCCAACCGAATTAGGTCAAAGCAAATTGGCGCGGAGAATATCACGTCAGGGCGAACCCGCGCGTCTGTTCCCGACTTGAAAGTCTTTTTCCGCTCAGGGACTTATCGGCCATCGGGCACCAAACATGATGGCGATCAGGCATCGGCCTGCAAACTTTTTTGCGCGATGCGCTTCGCAACTTGATAAATCAGTGCCAACCGCTCGTTGTTCATGCAGAAAATTACCTGCTACGTTGTACGATGACTGACGAAATGAACCAGTCATCCAAACCCAATAACAACAAGGAAACACCATGACCAAGTCGCGCCTCCTCATCGGCCTGTTCTGCGCCTTCAGCGCCTGCGCCATCGCCGCCCCTGCCCCGGCGGAAAGAGAAGTTGCCCAAGCAGTCGATCACCTGACCCAAGCGATGCTGCACAAAGACATCGCCGAACTGAACGCTCTAACCGCGCCGAACCTGACCTACGGCCACTCCAGCGGCAAGATTCAGGACAAGCAGGAATTCATCGCCGACATCGAAACCGGCCGCAGCGCATTCAAGACCCTGGAGATGCAAAAGCAGACCATCACGATGTCCGGCGATACCGCATTAGTGCGCCACCACTTCTCCGCACAGGCGTTGAAGGGGACCGAGGTGATTCCGACCGAGATCGAGAATTTCCAGATCTGGCAGAAACAGGGTGGGAAATGGTTGTTGGTTGGGCGGCAGGCGTTCAGGTTTTGATTAAGGGACCATTGGCCTGATTCAATCCTGTCAGAGCTGGCCTATTCGCGAGCAGGCTCGCTCCCACAAAGGACTCGACACTGGCGAACCTTGTGGGAGCGAGCCCGCTCGCGAAAGCGCTGGCTCAGGCAATAGAAAACCCGCAAGCCTACCCCAACATCACAACCGAAACCGATCCACCGACTGCGCCAACTGCCCCGCCAGATTCGATAACTCATCGGTAGTCGTCGCCGTCTGCCCGATCACCCGGCTATTGCCCTCGCTCATTCCCGCAATCATCTCCACCTGATGGGCGATTTCGTTACTGGCCATACTCTGTTCGCCAATCGTGCGGGTGATGTCGTTGACCAGTTGCGTGGTGTTCAGCGTGGCGTCGAGGATCTCGCGAATCGCCCGCTCGACTTCCGCCGTCACCGCCATGCCTTTGTCGACCTGCGCCACGCCGGCCTCCATGCTGCTGACCGCCTCGCGCGTGCTGTTCTGGATGCGTGCGACCATTGCGGCGATTTCCTGGGTCGAGGCGCTGGTGCGTGCGGCCAGACTGCGCACTTCATCGGCGACCACGGCAAAACCACGACCCTGCTCACCTGCCCGCGCCGCCTCGATCGCGGCGTTGAGGGCCAGCAGGTTGGTCTGGTCGGCGATGCTCTTGATGACCTGAATGATGTTGAAGATTGCCTCGGATTCCTGATCCAGCGTGCGGATGACCTGCGCCGACTGCTGTGCCGAGCGGGCGATGTCGTCCATGTCGCTGACCACTTGGTGGATCACCCCGCCCCCCTCCTTGGCCAGGTTTTCGGCCTGATTGGCCATGCTCAGGGCACGTTCGGCGTGGCGGGTGATCTCTTCGATGCTCGCGGTCATCTGACTGGCGGCGGCCGCCATGGTCCCAGCGGCAACGCTTTGCTGCTGGCTGCTGTCGGCGACCTGATGGCAGCCTTGGCTGAGCTGCTCGCTCATGCCACTGACGCCGTGAGCGTTGCGCCGCACCACGTCGATCATGTTGCGCAGATCACGCTGCATGGTCGCCAATGTACGGATCAACACGCTGGCTTCGTCCTTGCCGGCGGGCTCGACAATCGGTTCGCTGAGATTGCCATGGGCAATGCTTTCGGCGATGCGGCTGGCGGATTTGAGCGGCCCCATGATACTCAGGATGACCCAGCGCCCCTGAATCAGCAGCAGCAACAGACTGACGGCCAGCACCACTGCCAGCGCAAGATTAGCGTGACGGATGGCCGCTTCGGTGCCTTCGCTGGTGTGCAGGGTGTTGTTTTCGATCAGTTCGCTGAGCGCGCCCATCTGCTCTTCGAGCTGAGTAAAGGCGCTATTGAAAGTACCAAGCTGCTGCTCGGCGGCATCCGGCTTGTCCAGCGCCACGCCGACAATCTGTTCGGCGGACTTGATGTAGGTGTCGAGGCTCGGCTTGATCTGCTCCAGCGCCGTGCGCAGCTGCGGGTTGATCGGCAATTTCAGGTTGTCATCCAGCACTTCACGAAAATGCCCGGCGTGCTCGGTGAGCGAATCGCGCACCTCGGTCGCGGTGGCGGTGCTTTTGCCCAGGCCGACCAGCATCGCCGAGTAGACATCGGCGCGCAGGGCGTCGTGCATCATGTCGGCTTCCATGTGATTGCGCAGCGCGCTCATGCTCACCGTGTTATCGGCGACCGCCGTGGCCATCCGCAAGTTGCCGACGTAACTGACCAGGCTCACGATCAGCGCCGTCAGCAGGCTGGTCGCAATCAGCAACACCAAACGCAGTTTGATCGACACCGTGGAATCTCCCGTGGGCACGCTGGATTGCGCTTGTCGGATTTCAGTTAAGCCTATGTGCAGGGAACTGCCGACACAGAGCGTATCGGCTGATGTCAGCGGCGACTTGAATCCGGCAAAACTTTTCAAACGCGAACCCGGTCACACATTGCAGCGCCGCTGGATAACGCCTTCATCGCCGGTTAACCCTGGCCGGCTATCAATCCAGCGCTTCGAACATTCATGCAGCTGAAGGAAACGCTTATGAAACGCGCACTGTGGTTTGGTCTGCTCGGCACGTTGGCAATCGGCACCGCACAGGCGGCAACGGAGAAAGTCGCGATCAACCTGGTCAGCGCCGACGGTGCGCCGCAGGCGATCGGTTCGGTGACTGTCAGTGAGACGCCTTATGGCCTGCTTTTCACCCCCGACCTGAAATCGTTGCCGGCGGGCATCCACGGCTTCCATGTTCATGAGAACGGCAGCTGCGAAGCGGGCACCAAGGATGGCGTCAAGGGCGCAGCACTGGCCGCTGGCGGACACTTCGACCCGGCGAAAACCGGCAAGCACCTTGGCCCTTTTGCTGACGGGCATCTGGGTGATTTGCCAGCGGTGTATGTGACGGCTGATGGTGTCGCCAACTATCCGGTGCTGGCGCCGCGCCTGAAGAAAATTTCCGAGATCAAGGGGCACGCTCTGATGATTCACGCCGGCGGCGACAACCATTCCGACATGCCCAAGCCTCTGGGCGGTGGCGGTGATCGCATGGCTTGCGGGGTGATCTGATCCCTCAGCGCGGCGCTCGACGCCAGCGCGTCAACACCAGCAAGGACAGCCCGGCGCCGAACAGCGCCAGGGCCATGTCCTTCTGCGAATCCCACGGATCATTCTGCGCGCCGACGAAGGCCTGGCCAGTGTCGTCGCCCAGGTAAGCGCCGCCGACCCATTCGATCAACTCGTACAACGCCGACGTCGCCAGCACCATATTCAGGGCCATCAGCGCCAGCCACGCGCCGCGCAACGGCGTAAGGCGCAGCAGAACTTCGCGCATCGGCCAGACCAGCAGCAATCCATAGCTCAGGTGCACCAGCCGGTCATAGTGATTGCGTTCCAGACCCAGCACCTTGTTTACGCTGACGCCGGTCAGCAGTGTGCCCCACTGATCGTACGGCACCCGCGAATAGGTGTAATGCGCGCCGACTTCATGAATGCACAGGAAGGCGAAGAGCATCCCCAGCGACAGCGTCGACAGGCGAAAACGCCGATGCGCCAGCAGCAGGGCTAACACCAGCGCCAACGCCAAGACATTTTCCAATAGCCAGTCGACGCGGCTGCGCGGGAACAGGCCGAGCGCGATGGTCAGGCAGACAAATCCAGCGAGCAAAAGCGCTTCGATTCGCGTATCTGCCGGTTGGGCAATGTTGTCGCTGACTCTGACGAGCATGGTTCGATTCTCGGCAATGCAGGCATGCGGTAGACAATCTGCCTTTTTGCCCGGTTCCTCGCCGCTTCGTTTTCAGCGCTAACGGAACTCCGGCGCGCCGTTCACCTCTGACGTTATGTAGTCCCTTCCCTTTTTGCTTAGCGCCTGTGGAGGAACACGTCATGCGCAAGTTAGTCCTGATTTCTTCTTTAATGCTTTGCCTGCCGGTCGGTTCGGCGCTGGCCCGCGTTGACGCGGGTGACGTCGCCACCTCCGCAGGTGTTTCCGCGTCGCTGTACTCGACCTTCAAGGACGACAAAATGGTGATTCCGGCCCGTGACGACGTGTCTGCGTTCGTTGCAAGCGGCGGGGCCATTCGTGGGGTTTATCTTGAGTCGGTACTGCAACAGGTGCGCCAGGCCAACCCTGGCTTGAACGCCAGCGATGAAGACCTGGCCAACGCCATTCTGGTGCAATACGAAGGCGTGCAGCAGTAGTCACGAGGGAAGCAGCGGCCGATGGACGGCCGCTGAGTGCGCATAGGCAAATCCGTCCAACGGCCTCTATGATGGAGGCCATGACGACGACCCTGCCCTTGCGCTCACCCTGCCCACCCGGCGCCTGCATCTGCGGGCGCGATCCGTTGCTGGAAACGCCTGGCGCGGATTTGCGCATCCTGCGCCTGACTCGTGCCGAGGAAAAAATTCTCCTGGCGCGCTTGGAACAACTCAAAGACCTCGACGACCTCAAACGCCTGCAACAGCGCATGTACGAGCAACTCGGCATTCGCGTCGACGTCGCCCCCGGATTCAACGAAGTGCGCACCATGCGCGGTATCGCCATTCAGATCGACGAGCTGCCAGGCCTGTGTCGCAAGACTCGCGCGGCGATCCCGGCGGCGATTCGCAAGGGCCTGGAAAACCACCCGCAAATCGCCTTCGAACTGCTCAACGCCCACGACTTGCTGCGCGACACCTGATCACTTTTTCATGCCGACGCGTTTGCGCATTTCGGCGCTGATGGTCTGACGGGTCTTCTTCATGTCCGCCCAAGGCTCATCGCCGACTTCGGTCAGACGCTCGTGAACGTTGTAGATGTTCCAGTGATTACCGCCCTTGATTTCAGCGACTTCCTCTCGGTAGAGCGGCACCGACACCGGCATACCTTCCCGTGCCCGTGCGGCGTAAGCGCAAATGGTGGTGGCGCCGAGGCCGTTGCGCAGGTAATCGATGAAGATCCGCCCGACGCGGTTTTTCGGCCCGGATACCGCTGAAATACGATCCGGCAGCAACTTGGCCATGTGGCTGACGATGGCGTGGCTGAAGTCCTTCACTTCATCCCAGCCGTGCTTGCGCGTCAATGGCACCACCAAGTGAATGCCTTTGCCGCCGCTGGTTTTCAGGAAGGCTTTGAGTCCCAGCTCATCGAGCACGGTCAGGGTCAGCGCGGTGGCTTCAACCATGCTTTTCCATGGCAGCGCCGGATCCGGGTCGAGGTCGAGGACGAAGCGATCTGGCTTGTCCAGATCCACCTTTGTAGCGTTCCAGGTGTGCAGTTCGACGGTGCTCATCTGCACCGCGCCGACCAGCGCTTCGGGGTTATTGATCATCATCACTGGCTGTCCGGTGACGTCCTTGTCCAGTGCGGTGATGCCGGGAATGGCCAGGCGATCGGCGTTCTTCTGGAAGAACAATTCGCCGGCGATGCCGTCGGGAGCACGTACCAGTGCGACGGGGCGATCCTTAAGTTGCGGCAGGATGTATTCGGCGACACTGGCGTAATACTGCGCCAGTTGCATTTTGGTCGTGCCGCTGACGGCGTCGATCACTCGATCCGGGTGGGTGATGCGCACCTTGCCGCCGGCCAGTCCTGATTGCGACGGTGCGGTTTCGGCTTTGCTGGCGGCGTTTTTCTTCGCCGGTTGCTTGGCGGCGGTTTTGGTTTTTTCGGTCTTTTCAGACTTGTCGGACTTGGCAGCTTTCACAGGCTTCGCTCGCTCCTCTGTAATGTCCTTGGCCGGTTTGTCATCGCGCAAACCATGGAACACGGCGTGACGCACCGAGCCATCCTTGGTCATCTCGGCGAATGCCACTTCGGCCAGCAACTTCGGCTTCAGCCAGTGCACGCCCTTGGCGTCGAAACCGCTGGGCGGATTGACCACCGCCGCGCTCTTGGTCAGTAACGGCTTGAGTTGGGCGAGGATGCTTTTCAATGTGGTTTCGTTGAACCCGGTGCCGACCTTGCCGGCATAACGCAACTCGCCGCTGTCACGGTCGTGCAGGCCCAGCAGCAACGCGCCGAAAGCACTGCGCGCGCCTTTCGGATCGGTGTAGCCGACAATGACGAACTCCTGGCGATGCTTGCACTTGAGCTTGATCCAGTCACCGCTGCGCCGCGACACATAAGGCGAGCCGAGACGCTTGCCGATCAGGCCTTCCATCTGCATCTGACAGGCGCTGTTGAGCAGCGCGTCCGGGGTTTCTTCGAAGGCTTCGGAGAAACGCAGCGTTGAGGATTCTTTCTGCGCACCGAGGATGGTGCTCAGCGCGGCGCGACGCTCTTCGACCGGTACGTCGCGCAGGTCAACGCCGTTGAGATACGGAACGTCGAACAGGTAATAAACGATATTGCCGCTGCGCCCGGCATCGAAGGCATTCTGCAACGCCTGAAAATCCGGCACGCCTTGCTCATTGGCCACGACCATTTCGCCGTCGAGCCATGCCGATTCCAGACCCAGCGCCGCCAGTGCCTTGGCCTGCTGCGGCAATTTGTGCGTCCAGTCATGGCCGTTGCGGGTGAACAGCTGCACCTCGTCGTGATCAATCCGCGCCATGATCCGGTAGCCGTCGAATTTGATCTCGTAGCTCCACTGCCCTTCGGGTGCGCTGTCGACCAGCGTCGCCAGTTCCGGCTTGATCAGCGCCGGCAGCTTGGCCTTGCGCGCGCCGGTAAGCTGCCCGGACGCCTGCTTGCGCGGCTTGGCCGGGGCCTTTTTTATCGGTTTGGCTTTATCGGCGGCAGTCGCCGATTTGCCGACAATCGTGCGCTCGCTGAGCACGCTGTCGGGCTCGGCGACCAGCACGTCGAAATCATCCTGCGGGCGCGCGGCGTTGTCCTGATGCTTGATCAGGAACCATTGCTCCTTCTTGCCCGGCATGTGCGTGCGCACCAGATTCCATACGCCGCCGAGCTTCTCGCCCTGCAACTCGAACTTCAGCCGGCCCTTGGCGTAGGCCTTGTGCGGATCCTCCAGCGGAATCCACACGCCGCGATCCCAGACGATCACATCACCGGCGCCGTAATGCCCGTCGGGAATGCTGCCTTCGAACGTCGCGTAATCGAGCGGATGGTCCTCGACATGGATCGCCAAGCGCTTGACCGAAGGATCCAGCGACGGCCCCTTCGGCACAGCCCAACTCTTGAGGGCACCGTCAAGTTCGAGGCGAAAGTCGTAATGCAGGTGCGAAGCGTCGTGCTTCTGGATGCAGAACTGCAAGGCATGATCCTTGGCCGACCTACGGCCCGAGCGCTTGACTGCGGCCGGTTCCGACGTCGCGGAAAAATCACGCATGCGGTTGTAATCGTCGAGGTTCCTGTTCATGAGCGCACCGATGGCAGACGGGTTCTGTTATGCAGAAGAGCGACACGGCGGCGGAAAAATTCAATCGAGGTAAAAAAGCCCCGGACGGATGGAGCGGCCGGGGCTTGTAACGACACATCCAGTAATTGGCTGGGCTGGCTAAACAGAGTGCAGACGCTAAGGTTTTTTCAAGTTCTTGAAAGGGAGGCAATGGAATGCCTGCTGCTGCAAAAGCCTGTCGTCTGAGAATGGGCCGACACTCTGAAACCGGAAGAATTTATTTACTGACCGTTGTGGTTAACCGACGTGAACGTGTTTTTACCAATTGGCACGACGGGAGGCTGGTGGTCAACGAGCTGAGACGTTGCAGTGAAGCCGGGTTAGCCACCTCTCTGGCTTGGGTCGTAATGCCAGACCATCTGCATTGGCTAGTGGAGCTTGATCACGGCTCGCTTGCGGATCTTATGTGTCGCGTTAAGTCCCGAAGTTGCCAGGCTTACAATCGAAGACATGGTCGCCAGGGACAATTATGGCAGCGAGGTTATTACGACCGCGCGTTGAGGCGGGATGAGGATCTTAGAGCCGCTGCGCTTCATGTAGTCAAGAATCCTGTAAGAGCCGGTCTGATGGCGCGCCTTGGGGACTACCCTTTGTGGGATGCCATTTGGCTCTGAAGATCATAAGATCGCAGCCTTCGGCAGCTCCTACAGTTGCACCGTATTTCAAATGTAGGAGCTGCCGAAGGCTGCGATCTTTTTATTTTCGAAACGCCGCACTCTGCGCAGACAGGAACACCATGCGAGCTGTTCTGGTTGTGCCCTGAGGATTTTCCTTACTGACGCTGAAGATCAAAAGATCGCAGCCTTCGGCAGCTACTACAGTTGCACCGTATTCCAAAGGTAGGAGCTGCCGAAGGCTGCGATCTTTTGACGTTGCGTCAGGCTTGTCCTTTCGCCTGCTGTTCCAGATGAACTTGCAGATCCGGATCGATCTGTAAAGCTGCGGCCAGCTCATCGAGATAGCTGCGTTCGGCGTCCTGTTGGTCGTCCACCAGCATGACGCTGGCCAGGTACATTTCGGCGGCTACGGCAGGATCGCCGTCAGCGGATTGCGCCACTTCGCGGGGATCCAGTGGCTTGGCGACTTCGCCATCAAGCCATTGTTGCAACTGCGGATCGGCGGTGTGTTTGCCGATTTCGCTGCTGATCAGGTGCTTTTCTGCGTCGTCGATGCGGCCGTCAGCCTTGGCGGCGGCGATCAATGCGCGCAGCACCGCGTGGCTGTGGGTTTCGATTTGCGGGCCGGCGAGCAGGTCGGCGGTTTGTGGCATATCTTGCGGCGCATTGCTGGCCTGGCTGCGTTGCCAGGCCTGGTACGCCTGGTAGGCCATCATCCCCAGCGATGCGAGCGCCGCGTAATTGGTCCCGCCGGTACGGCTTCGGCTACCGCCACCAAGTGCGCTTCCCAGGCCACCACCGCCGAGCAGGCCACCGAGTAAACCACCCAAGCCGCCGAGGCCACCCGAAGCAGCCGCCCCACCCGCTCCGGTCTGACTGCCGCCGCCCAACAGGCCACCGAGCAATCCGCCCAGACCGTCACCGGTCGAAGCCCCGCGTTGTTGTCCCGCCGAGGCCTGGCCTCGCAGCAGTTGTTCAAGCAAATCGCTGGTGTTCATGACGTTATCCTCCGAGGCCCCGGCCTGATTGCGTCTGGCAACCATAGACCGACGCAGCCATAGCGCCAGCACCGTTGGGCTGACGCCGGGTAACCGATGAAATCGCACCCGAGAAATTTTCCGCGAGCCAGCTAAGATTCATGGGTGGTGAACCTTATCCCGGCGAAACCGGTCGATAGCTGCAACCCGACCCGGTTTGCCGACGCCCTTTCTGATAATGGGCGATACCCGGCTTGCTTCACTTTCTGGAGAACGCCCCCGTGATATCCACCGTACACATCGCCAGGCTCAAAGCATGGGGCGCCCATGGTTTTACCGCGACTGGCGTGGTCACCGCCTTTCTTGCCACCCTCGCCCTGCTGGAAAACCAGCCGATCCATTGCCTGATGTGGCTGGGCGTGGCGCTGATCGTCGACGGCCTCGATGGCGCACTGGCGCGCAAGGTAAACGTGCAATCGGTGCTGCCGAGTTTCGACGGTTCGATCCTCGATCTGGTCATCGATTACCTGACGTATGTATTCATCCCGGCACTGTTTATCTACCGCTACATTCCCCTGCCTGATTACACCCTGTTGCTGACGGTGTCGGTGATCCTCGTGTCGTCGCTGTTCTGTTTCTGCAACGTCAACATGAAGAGCAAGGACAACTATTTTGTCGGCTTCCCGGCGGCCTGGAACGTGGTTGCGTTGTGTTTGTACATCATTGGTCCGGGACCGTGGATTACCTTCCTCACCGTAATCGCGCTGGCATTGCTGACGGTGACGCGGATGAAGTTCCTGCACCCGTTCCGCGTGCGTCGTTTCATGCCAATCAATATCGCGGTGACGGCGATCTGGCTGTTGTGCAGCCTGTCGCTGGTGCTCAATCACCCAGTGATCAATCCGCTGGTGATGGGTTTGTGGTTGCTGATGTCGGCTTATTTCCTCGGGATCTGCATCTGGCGCACGGCGCTGGAGTGGTTTGATCGCGGCCATTTGAAATAAGCACATCCCCTGTGGGAGCGAGCCTGCTCGCGAATGCGGTGGTTCCATCAACATCGAGGTTGTCTGGCACACCGCCTTCGCGAGCAGGCTCGCTCCCACAGAGATCTGCATTTGTGCATGACTAACGCTTGGTAATTACCACCTCCAGATATTCACTCGGCACTACCAGCGACTCGTCTCCCGCCCGATTCGAGCGATTGAGCAACGCCGTCAGATCATCCTCCAGCGCCTGCCCGGCCTCCGGCGACAACACCGCAAATGCCTTGTGCACCGGCCCGTACCAGTGCCGAAAGATGTCAATGAAATGCGCCGCCGAGCGATAGCGGAAATTGAAGTGGTTGCGGGATACCCGAACAAGAAAATCGCGATCATCGAACTGCTTGTGCAGCCACGCATCCGAGCCCCAGTTCGACGGCGGCTGAGCAACCGCTGGCGGCGGCAGGTGCTGGCCGAGAATCTTGAACATCTGCCCGACGAAGCCCTCCGGCGTCCAGTTGGCCATTCCGATCCGCCCGCCGCGACGACAGACCCGCCCCAGTTCAGCAGCGGCGGTGACCTGATCAGGCGCGAACATCACCCCAAACGTGGACAGCACGGCGTCGTAACTTTCATCGGGAAACGGTAGCGCCTCGGCATCGGCCACCTGAAAAATCACCTCCAGATGTTCGGCCCGGGCGCGATCCTGACCACGCTCCAGCAGTGCCGCCACGTAATCGGTCGAGGTCACCACACAACCGCGCCGCGCCGCTGCCAGGGTCGCATTGCCGTTACCGGCGGCGACATCCAGCACTTCTTCATCGCAGCGCAGATCGCAGGCCTCGGCGAGGCTTTCTCCAACGATTTGCAAAGTGGTGCCGATCACGGCGTAGTCGCCACTGGCCCAAGCGACTTTCTGACGTTCCTTCAGGGCAGTGAGATCAATCGGGGTACTCATCGCAGCGAGCTCCGTGGCAGATTCATACGCAGGTCATTCAGCAGTGGTCGGATCGATCACCCGCACCACTCGCGCTACGCTGTTGGCCGGGAAACCGCCGAGCCTGGCGTGCTCGCGCACCTGTTCTTCATCGGGAGCGATATACACACAATAGATTTTGTCGGCAGTCACATAGCTCTGCAGCCACTGCACTTGCGGCCCCAGATCCCTTAGTGCCTGACAGGAAGTCTGCGAAACGGCTTTGAGTTCGTCCTCTGACAGCTTCCCTGCGCCTGGAATCTCGCGTTCAATCACGAATTTGGGCATGGCAACCTCACTGTTCTTTTTATAAGTGTTGGCGACGTTGCGAGATTGATAACGACCTCGCCCGCTCACTATCGCGCCAGCACCGGCCGCCGTCCTTGCCAATCGTCCGTCAGCCCTATAAATACGGCACTTTGCCGATGAGCGGTGAAGATCTGTCAAGCTCATGAAACACGGTACGTCGCGAAGCGAGCATGGGATGCATGTCGTGGGAAGAAATCAGGGAAAAAGCCCAATGGCTCAGGGTCGGCGACCCATGAGCCATTGTTGTGTTGATCAGGCGGCCGGTGCCTTGGCCTCCTCCAGCAACTGCTTGATCATCTGCTCCTGCTCTGCATAACGACCTTCGCCGAAGTGGCTGTAACGCACCTGGCCCTTGGCGTCGATCAGGTAATGCGCCGGCCAGTATTGATTGCTGAAGTTGCGCCAGATCGCGTAGTCGTTGTCGATCGCTACCGGGTAGGTGATGCCGAGTTTTTTCACCTGGTCCTTGACGTTGTCGATGATGCGTTCGTAGCCGTATTCGGGGGTGTGTACGCCGATCACCACCAGCCCGTCCTTCTCATATTTCTGCGCCCAGTCTTTGACATACGGCAGGGTGTGCTGGCAGTTGATGCAGTCGTAAGTCCAGAAGTCCACCAGCACCACTTTGCCGCGCAGGGATTCGGCGCTGAGTTCCGGTGAGTTGAGCCATTGCACAGCCCCCGACAGCGATGGCATCGCGCCCTGGGCCTCGTCCATCATCGAATCGGCGCGGACCTTGCTGACGAAGTAGTCGACCACTTTCGGCACGTTTTCCAGGACGTTTTTCTCGACGCTGGCCACGCCCTCCGAAGACGTATTGGCGAGCAGGGTTTTGTCGGCGCCCGTCGAAATCACCGCGACCGTAGCAAGTACCGCAACCCCGGCACCACGGCGCAACCAGCCGCTGAACGGGATCGACGGTTTCAGCCGATTGACCAGACCGCGCCCGGCAAAAATCAACGTGCCCAGCGACAAGGCACTGCCGACGCCGTAAGCCAGCAGCAACAGGCTGGTCTGCGCATTGGCGCCTTGCAACATCGCGCCGGTCAGAATCACCCCAAGGATCGGCCCGGCACACGGCGCCCACAACAGGCCGGTGGCGACACCGAGCATGATCGAGCCCATCGGTCCGGCACGTTTACGCGTGTCCTGATCGAGACGATTGCCGAGCGCGACAAACGGCCTGGTCAGCCAGTCACCGACGCGGGCCGAGATCAGCGACAGGGCGAACAGCGCCATGACCAGCAAGGCGACGTGGCGGCCGGTGTTGCTGGCCTGGATCACCCACTCGCTGCTGACCACCGCGAGGCTGGAGATCAGCGCAAAGGTCAGCGCCATGCCAGCGAGAGTCAGGAAAATCGAGGAACGGGTACGGTTGGCGCCAGCGAACAGAAACGGCACCACCGGCAGGATGCACGGACTGAAAACGGTCAGCAGACCGCCGAGAAATGCGATGAGGTACATAAGGGGTCACCTTGGAATGGGGGCTGGGCACACAACCGGGCAGCGAGGGAAACGTCCCCTCGCTAGCTCGCTTTATTTACGCCGTGGCTCATGCAGTCTGGCCGTCGAGCAACTGCCCTTGAGGCGTGCGACTGGTACCGTTTTCCGCGACCAGTTGGCCTTGCGGTGTACGGCTGGAACCATCAGCGGCGACCATCTGGCCTTGCGGTGTACGGCTCGATCCGTCAGCGGCGACCATCTGCCCCTGCGGTGTGCGGCTGGAACCATCAGCGGCAACCATCTGGCCCTGCGGTGTGCGGCTGGAACCATCAGCGGCAACCATCTGCCCCTGCGGTGTGCGGCTGGAGCCGTCAGCGGCGATCAAGGCATCGCTACCCTCCTTCGCCACGGTGGTCAGCTGGAAGCAGGTGCTGCTGGCGCAACTGCTCTGCTCCACAGCACTGTTGGCGTGGGCGGCGGCACCGGTGAAGGCGAAGGCTGCTGCGGTCAGAAAGCGCGAAACATTGTTCATGGCAAAACTCCTTGCAGAAAAAGTAGGGATGACTCAGTTCTGGTTGTTGCAGCCGTCAGCGAATTTGCTGTAATCCAGCTCGCGGGTTTTGCCGGCGGAATCGAGGTAGGTCATGCGCGCCTCGGTGATGCCGCAGGTCACCGAGGTGTCTTCGGTCATCGACAGCACTTTCTGGATATCCAGATGGGTGCCGTAGGTGTAGGTTTGCCGGCTGACGTCCGCTTCGGCGTGGGCCGACAGGGTGCAGATGTTCAGAGCGGCGAACAGGCAGGCGGCGAATACGGATTTGTTGTTCATGGTGTAGTCCTCAAGGCTTCAGTGGGTTTGAGCCGAGGCGGTCTGTGTGTGCCTCGATGGAGCCTATTTGAGGCCTTCGAGGTATCGCGTCTGTGTCAGGAAAGGACGAGAATCACTCGTTGTGTATCCATGCAGTGTGTAGATACACAGCGATACAAAACCCCGAAAAAATCGTGATTTTGCGTCGGCGTGTATCCGCCGTCGGGGCAGATACACTGCAATACAAAGGCAGGCAGGCGTGCGTTCCACGGCGCTATAGACTGCACGGCATTCCCCTTTTGACAGAGGCTTGAACCGATGGAACATGTCGATCACATTCTCATCGTCGACGACGACCGCGAGATCCGTGAACTGGTAGGCAACTACCTGAAGAAGAACGGCCTGCGTACGACAGTGGTCGCCGATGGCCGGCAGATGCGCAGCTTCCTTGATGCCAACACCGTCGACCTGATCGTGCTCGACATCATGATGCCCGGCGACGATGGCCTGCAGTTGTGCCGCGAATTGCGCGTGGGCAAACACAAGGCGACGCCGGTGCTGATGCTCACCGCGCGCAACGATGAGACCGACCGCATCATCGGCCTGGAAATGGGCGCCGACGATTACCTGACCAAACCGTTCGCCGCCCGCGAACTGCTGGCGCGGATCAACGCCGTATTGCGCCGCACGCGCATGCTGCCGCCGAATCTGGTGGTCACCGAAGCCGGACGCCTGCTGGCGTTCGGTCGTTGGCAACTGGACACCTCGGCCCGCCACCTGCTCGACAGCGACGGCACCATGGTTGCCCTCAGCGGCGCCGAATACCGCCTGCTGCGGGTGTTCCTCGACCATCCGCAACGGGTGCTCAGCCGCGATCAACTGCTCAACCTGACCCAGGGCCGCGAGGCCGATCTGTTCGATCGCTCCATTGATTTGCTGGTGAGCCGCTTGCGTCAACGTCTGCTCGACGATGCCCGCGAACCGGCCTACATCAAGACTGTGCGCAGTGAAGGTTATGTGTTTTCGCTGCCGGTCGAACTGCTTGGGGCGTCGGCATGAAACTCAAGCTGCAATGGCCGCGTACCCTCGCCTCGCGCCTGTCGCTGATATTCCTGATCGGGCTGATTCTGGCGCAGGGCCTGTCGTTCGGCGCGCAGTATTACGAGCGTTACCAGAGCGCGAAAAGCACCATGCTCGGCAACCTCGAAACCGACGTCTCGACGTCGATGGCCATCCTCGATCGCCTGCCCGCCGTCGAACGCGAGGCCTGGCTGCCGCGTCTGGCCCGGCGCAATTATGGCTACCTGCTCAATGAGGGCGAACCGGGCATGCCGGTGACCTCGGCTGAAAAGTCCGTCGCGATCGCCTCGATTACGGCGGCCATCGGCGACACTTATCCAATCGTGTTTACCGAAGTTCCCGGCGGTCCGAGACAACATTTCCAGGGCCACTTGCGCCTGAGCGACGGCAGCCCGGTGACCATCGATATCCGCCCGGCGATGGTGCCGTTGTCACCGTGGTTGCCGGTGGTGCTGCTCGGCCAACTGGCGTTGCTGATCCTCTGCACCTGGCTCGCCGTGCGCATTGCCATCCGTCCCCTCACCCGCCTCGCCAACGCGGTGGAAACCCTCGACCCCAACGCTCACCCGATCAAGCTCGACGAGCAAGGGCCGACCGAAGTTGTCCACGCGGCACGGGCGTTCAACGCCATGCAGACGCGCATCGCCGCCTACCTGAAAGAACGCATGCAACTGCTCGCGGCGATTTCCCACGACCTGCAAACGCCGATCACCCGGATGAAACTGCGCGCAGAGTTCATGGACGACTCGGTCGAGAAAGACAAACTGAGCAGCGACCTGGGCGAGATCGAACATCTGGTGCGCGAAGGCGTGGCTTACGCTCGCAGCGTTCACGGCGCCACCGAAGAAAGCCGGCGTACTGATCTCGACTCGTTCCTCGACAGCCTGGTCTTCGACTATCAGGACATGGGCAAGGACGTGCAGCTCGGCGGCAAGAGCAAAGCGGTGATCGAAACCCGCCCACAGGCACTGCGCCGGGTACTGGTGAATCTGACCGACAACGCCCTGAAATTCGCCGGCGCCGCGCAATTGCAGGTCGAAGCGCAGGGCAACAGCCTGTCGGTGAAAGTCCTCGATCGCGGCCCGGGCATCGCCGAGGCCGAACTGGCGCAGGTACTGGAACCGTTCTACCGCGTGGAAAACTCGCGCAATCGTGACACCGGCGGCACCGGGCTCGGACTGGCGATCGCCCAGCAATTGGCGTTGGCGCTCGGTGGCTCGCTGATGTTGAGCAATCGTGAAGGTGGCGGGCTGTGCGCTGAGCTGAAGTTGCCGCTGCCCGGCTGATAGCCACCGTTTAAATTTCCCTCCTGCCCCCTGCTGTTTCCATCCAAACAGCAGGCATCTGCCTACAACCTCGTCGGAATCTCCCGACTGTTGCGCCCAGGCAAAGGCCCCTATGGTTATGCATGTCCAGACGCCCCGCTACTGTCAGACCTGACAGTAGCGGGGCATCAGCCTTGTGCTGTCTGATGACGGCTCGCGAACCGTAACGAGGATCAGCCATGACTCTGCTCGAATCCGTCACACACGTGTGTCGCCGGTTGGCCCCCGGCGGCTGGCATTCGCTGATGTTGGCCCATGGCCTTGATCTGCTTGCGGAGCCACTGGCAGCCGAACTTGTGCGGCCGATGAAGATTGACCGCAACCTGAGCGGATTCGAAGATTTCGCCCCTGACGGAACGCGCGCAATCGAAGCAGCGGTGCCCTCGCGCAGTCTGCTTTATCACGCACTGGCGTCACCGCGAGTGACCGTCGATGAAACCGGAACAGATCTGCTGCTGTTTCCGACGCCGGGCGAAATCGAAACCGTGCTGAACTATGTCTACAGCATCGCCCCGCCCACTTTCGATCAACTGCGGCTGACCGCCGCAGGCGCACCTTTGGCGGTGGTCGCTTTTGCCAGTGAATATCGCTGCGCCGCCGACACCGTGCACGGCCGACACGCCGACCTGTGCTTTTCGCGCACCGGCATTGCCCGCGTCGGCACCGCGCCCGCCCGATATGACGCCAGACAGCGATGCTTTTTGCCATTTGTCGACGACGACGTGCATGGCATTCGGGTCATGCCGGTGCGCTACAGCGCCTACATTGCCATGCAGTTGCGCGGCGATGCGCAGCGCTTCGGCCCCATGGACTTTCAGGCTGAAGTCGATCCAGAGCTGGACTTCTGGGTGCCGCTGCACAAACTGTTCGATGGGGACCAGTGTCTGGCGGGCATGGAATTGTCGGTAACGCTGGAAAACCATCAGATCAACGAGAAGTTGCGGCATATCCATTTACGTCACAGCGGCACTGGCTGGGAGGAACCGCAAATCAGCCAGGCACCCTTTGTCGTGACCGAAAATCTGGCCGACTGGGCGCCAGCCGATGAATTGGGCGCGGGTCTGTTGGTCCCACAGTCGAAAGCGCGACTGGTCGAACCCGCCCAGATCGACGGCCGACCGCTGACGTTTCTAATGCCAGCCAACACCGCTGGCATGGTGCATGGTCGGCACAAGGTCAACGCAGATGGCAGCATCGAAAACCTGAACGACCGTGCAGATGTCGAAGCACTGGTTCGACAAGGTGGTTATGAGGCTCTGCATTATCAGGACGCAACCGCCGACGGCTGGGTCCGGCCAGATTGCCCGGCACTCAACGACCTTCTGCCGACGGTGGCCGCTTATTCGATTATCGGTCCTCCGGATTTTTACCCATTGTGCAGCCAGCGCAAACTGTTGCACTGGGTCCGCGAAGAGCCGCTTTTGCCTGACTCCGACGTCTGGCACGCCCGCCTCGAAGCACTTTCGAACGTGCGGTACTGCGCCAACCTGAATCTCGAGGATCAATTGTTCTCGCATACGGACCGAGGGGTGACGGCGATTGTCGCCTCGGCTGAACCGTGCCCGCGCGATCTGTCACAAATCCCGCCCGCACCAAGTCCACGACCCTCCTCGCTGCCTGACGGCGCTGCCGGAGTTTTCGGCCCGGGCTGGGAGGTAGGATGGGTTCGGCAGAAAACCCCGGATGCGCAATGGATCAACGTGTTGGCCGGCTATCAGATGGCAAGCCCGTTTCCCGAGGACGCAAAAATATGCGCGGCGCTGGGCTCCTTTTGGCCGGGGGTGGCACCGGACTCGGCGCGAGTCTTCGAACCACGCTCAAGCCTGCACACCATCATTCCGTTGACCGACAAGGAAATCGGCCAGGGCGGCGCCATTGCCTGGGACGACCAGCGCGGCCCGCAACTGATCGTTGAAGACAATCGCCTGTTTGCCCAGTACCACGCCTACGTCCACGCCGATTACACACAGGTCGCCCTGCAAGGCCGGTTTTCTCTGCGCCTGACCGGCCACACCTCGCAAACGGCGTATGAAAGACGCGTCGTCTCGATGTACAGGGTTTACCGCGCGCTTGGTGCTGACAGGGACAATGCCCGGCGCAATGCCTGGCCACTGCTGTCGTTTCTGGAGGTGCAGCGACCAGACAACGAACTCGACAACGCACAGCAGCAAGCCGGCGTTGCCCTTGAGGGGTGGGTGCAGCGTTTTTCGATGTACAAGCGCGGAGCCGTCAGCATTGCCGATGATGATTTCAAGTTGCGTCACGTCGAGGTCGAGCGTCAGGTCCTGCTGTTTGTCAGCACTGATCTCATCCTGATGAAACAGGATGCAGGCCCCTGGCAGGTCGCGGTTGAAACACTTTGATGTCGTAGTGGTCGGCGCAGGACCTGCGGGCTGTGCGAGCGCCATCAGCTGTGCCCGCCGTGGACTGCGCGTGGCTTTGCTCGAGCGTCAGGCGTTTCCCCGCTTCCGTCCCGGCGAAAGCCTGCACCCGGGTATCGAACCGTTATTGCGACAACTGGGCGTCGCCGATCTGCTCTGTGTCTCGTCAACCCTGCGCTTTGAGGGTCAATGGGTGCACTGGAACGGTCCGCCGCGCTTCAACGCTTTCGGCGCGGACGTAACTGGCCCGTGGCGTGGCTTCCAGATCAGCCGCGTGCTACTGGACGCCGCGTTATTACAGCAAGCCGCTTCAGCGGGTGTAGAGATATACCAGCCGTGTCGGGCGCACAGCGCTCTCACGGTCGGGCAACAGGTAATCGGCGTAGAAGCCGACGCCGGTTGCCTTTACACCTCGTACGTGATCGATGCCAGTGGTGCAGCCGGCTGGCTTGGACGCCAATTGCACCTGACAGAGCAAATCGATTCTCCTGTGTTAGTGGCCCGCTGTGGATATTTGCACGGTCAGCCGGCCCGCTACGCGAGCAATCCGCACCTGCTGGCCACGACGGATGGCTGGACATGGGTCGCCCGGATTGGGCCGCAATTGACCCATTGGACACACCTTGCGTTTGAAACCGACGCACTACAGACCGTCAGGCAGTCCAGACAAATGCTGCCCGAAGACCTCCAGGCATTACCGCAATCGGGGACGATACGCGGAGCCGAGGTAAGCTGGCGCATCAGCGCGACCGTTGCCGGTGACGGCTACCTTCTCGTAGGTGATGCTGCATGCCGACTCGATCCGGCTTCGTCGCACGGTGTGCTCAAGGCGTTGATGAGCGGCATGCAGGCCGCCCAAGCTATCCATGACAGCCTGCACCGACCATTACTGCGAACTGCCGCGCAAGCGCAGTATCAACAATGGCTGCGCTGTTGGTATGAGCACGACCTGACACAGCTGCGCAGTTTCTATCGTCAGCACCCGTTCCCGCCCCGATGGCTGGGCACTGATTGAGCAAAAGAAGACTAGACTCATTCATTACCCAGTCGAGGGGGCCGCAGGACGTCTGCTGTGCCCTGCCCCAATCCGTGACCACCGCCCGGTGGCGCCTGCCTCGACATTCAACGCCGCCGGACGGTGATCCTGTTTCAGGAGCACACGTGATGAATGAGGCGAAGCTCAACGAATTCATGGGCAAACTGGTCAACGACATGGGCGGCGCGGCGATGCTGGCCAATGTCATCGTCGGCGAAGAACTCGGTCTGTACCGGGCAATGGCCGACAGCCAACCGATCAGCCCCGAAGCCCTCGCAGCAAAAACCACCTGCAATCCCCGCCTGGTACGCGAATGGCTCAGCGCCCATGCCGCATCCGGCTACATGGAACACTCTGACGGTCAGTTTCGTTTGCCCGAAGAGCAGGCACTGGCGCTGGCAGTGGAGGATTCGCCGGTGTACGTCGCTGGCGGTCTCGGCGTGGTGGCGTCGTTTTTCCATGACAAGGACAAACTGGTCAAGGCCATGCGCGGCAATGGCGCCTTGTCGTGGGGCGATCACCACCCGTGCATGTTCAGCGGCACCGAACGCTTCTTCCGCCCCGGCTACAAAGGTCACCTGATTGCCGAATGGCTTCCGGCCCTGGACGGCGTGGTGGCGAAGCTGGAACGCGGCGCCAAAGTTGCCGACATCGGCTGCGGCCACGGCGCCTCGACGGTGATCATGGCCCAGGCGTTTCCGAAATCGCAGTTTGTCGGCTTCGACTTCCATGCGCCGTCAGTCACCGTCGCCACGCAACGCGCCGAAGAAGGTGGCGTGGGCAATCGCGCCAGATTTTTCGAGGGCACGGCGAAAAACTATCCCGGCGGCGACTACGACCTGATCTGCTTTTTCGACTGCCTGCACGACATGGGCGACCCGGTCGGCGCCGCCCGCCACGCTTATGAGTCGCTGAAAGACGATGGCACGGTGTTGCTGGTGGAACCGTTCGCCAACGACAAACTGGACGACAATCTCAACGCGGTCGGGCGCCTGTTCTACGCCGCCTCGACGTTTATCTGCACGCCCAATTCGCTGTCCCAGGAAGTCGGCCTCGGGCTCGGTGCGCAGGCTGGGGAAATGCGCCTGCGCAAAGTCTTTGTCGAGGCCGGGTTCAAGCAGTTCCGCCGCGCCACGCAGACGCCGTTCAACCTGATTCTGGAGGCGCGCAAGTAACCCGTGCGGATCGCGTGCTAACCTGCCAGCACTGCCCATTCTGGAGTGCTGAGCATGCTCGATAGTCCGATCCGCGAACATCTCGATACGCTGTTGCAGGCCATGGCCGACGATAAATTCCTGATATTGACCGGCGCCGGCATCAGCACGCCATCGGGCATTCCGGACTATCGCGACAGCGACGGCGTGCGTCGTGGGCGGCAGCCGATGATGTATCAGGAGTTTCTCGCAGCCTCGGAATCACGCCGGCGCTACTGGGCGCGAGCGATGCTCGGCTGGCCGCGCGTGCGTCAGGCCCGACCGAATGCCGCGCATGAGGCGCTGGCGACGTTGCAACAGCGTGGCCGGATCAGCGCTTTGATCACGCAGAACGTCGACACCTTGCACGATCAGGCCGGCAGCCACGATGTGATCGAACTGCACGGCAGCCTGCACCGAGTGCTCTGCCTGGATTGCGGGCAACGCAGCGAGCGCGATGCGATCCAGCAGCAGATGGAGGCACACAATCCCTACCTGAGTGGTGTTGATGCGGTGCAGGCGCCGGATGGCGATACCTTGCTCGACCCGGCATTTGAAGCGCGCTTTCAGGTACCGCAGTGCCCGCATTGCGCGGGTGAGCGGATGAAACCGGATGTGGTGTTTTTCGGCGAGAACGTGGCGCAGCCGACGGCAGCGCGGGCGCTGGCCGCTGCCGAGAATGCGGCGGGTTTGCTGGTGGTGGGATCGTCGTTGATGGCGTATTCGGCGTTTCGCTTGTGTCGGGTGATTGCCGAGCGTGGCAAGCCGTTGATGGCGATCAATCTGGGCAAGACCCGGGCGGATGATCTGCTCGATTTGAAAATTGAAGGCTCGTGTGAGGAGCTTTTGCCGTGGTTGGTGGAGGAGCTGAGGCGGTGAGATTTTGAGTAATGGGTTCGGCTTGAAATCGGCCCCTCACCCTAGCCCTCTCCCGAGGGAGAGGGGACTGACCGAGGTGTTTGTACGGGATTCGTCGACCTGAAATCACTCATCGAACTCAGATCTTTGACTGCCGTGCTGGTGCCGGACTCAATGCGCCCGATCCAGCCCCGCCAGCAATGCGCTGTCGTGGCTGTAGATGTCCGGCGCATAACGCACATGGCCGCTGCTGTCGACTTGCGCCGTCCAGTAGGTCATCAGGATCGGCACCGGCGCCGACAGGCGAAATTCATGGGTGGTGCCGCTTGCCAGCAAAGTCTCGGTGCGAGCTTTTTCCGCCGGGGACAGCAGCAGATCGCGCAGTTGCAGCGGGTGCTCGACGCGCACACAACCGGAGCTGAACGCCCGTGGGCCTTTGTCGAACAGCGCCTTGCTCGGCGTGTCGTGCAGGTAGACCGAGAACGGGTTGGGGAAACGGATGACCATTTGCCCCAGCGGATTGCGCGGGCCGGCGTCCTGACGCAGGAGGATGTTGCCGGGGTTGTCCCAGTCGATGTCCGCCGCTGCCAAAGGCTGGCCGTTGGCATCGAGCACTTGCAGGTTCTGGCGGCTGAGGAAAGTCTGGTCCTTGCGGATTTCCGGCAGCTTGTCTTCTTTCCAGATGGTCGGCGGTACGGTCCAGGTCGGATTCAGCGTCAGCCGGGTGACGCGGGATTTGAGCAGCGGCGTCTGGCGTTCGGCGCGGCCAACTTGGGTGCGGGTCTGCCACACCGGTTGGCCGCCCTGATACAGCGTCAGCTCAGCGGCGGCCACGTTGACCACCAGCCCGCTGGGCTCTATGTCCTGGGCCATCCAGCGGAAACGTTCGAGATTGACCCGCAACTGATCGCGGCGGGTCAGCGGGCTGATGTTCAGCTCGGCAATGGTGCCCGGCCCGACCACGCCGTCAGCCTGCAACGAATGGCTGGCCTGAAAGTGCTTCACCGCTTCCACCAACACGTCATCGTAGGCGTTGTCCGGCGGCACCAGTGCGTGTGGCAGATAGCCTTCGCTATACAGACGACGGGCCAGTTCCGGCACGCGCGGGTCTTCCATCGCCGGACGCAGCAGCGGGCCGTTGCCCACCGGCTGCCATTGCGGCAAGGCTTGCAAGCGTTGCGCGGCATACAGCTGACGCAGGCTTTGATATTGCGGCAGATGCGGACGCGCCAGGTCGAACGCCGTAGCAATATCGTTCATGCCCGGCACAGCAATGCTGAGCAATTGCGCCTGACGGTCGGTCGGCGGGCCGTCGACACGCCACAGCGGTTCGAAATGCGATTGCAACAGACGGCCGTAATGCAGATCCTGCAAGGCCTGCAAATAGTTGCGGCTGATGTCGATGTCGGCGCACAGCTCGCCATCCTGCGGCGGTGTCGTCGCGACCGCATAGCGATTCGGATTCAACCCATCATCGGCCAACAGCTGCAATTGCGCGCGCAATGCCGGCAAGCGTGCCGACTCACTCGCCCACACCGGCATCCAGTCCTGCTGTTCATAAAACGCCTGCAATTGGCTCAACGCCGGGCCATTGAGACGCGGAGCAATGGCCGGGCACGACTGCGCCAGGCTGATCAAAACCGCCTGCAACGGGCTGCGCGGCTCGACCGGCAATTGCGTTTCAGGCGTCGGCAGGGTTTCGAGCGGGGGCAGCGGCTCATCGGCGCAAGCGACAAACGGCGCAGCGAGCAAACAAATGCTCAAGTAGCATGCGTACTTTTTGAACAACTGCTTTACTCCAATCCATGGCCGTCCAGATGACGGTCAACCTTACATCAGGTGCGCTGAACAGTCAGGCTCGAACCGCGAGCCTGCGGGTATTGACTGGGAGTCAGGAGCCAAAGTGCCGTTTATGTAGCAAGTTGAGGACACTTTATAAAATGTTGACGTTTTTGCGCCGACTTCTGTTGAGCACCGCGACCCTTGTCGCCGTGACCAGCCCAGTATTTGCCGCCGGCAAGCCATCGCCGGTTCTCTACAACAGCCTCGCCCACGCCGCGCCGGAACTCAATCCCCAGGCGCTCAAAGGTGCATTGAACGCCATGCAATGCGCGGTCAACAACGGCGCGAAACCCTCGCGGCATCTGGCGATCATCGATTATTCGCAACCGTCCACCGAACGCCGCCTGTGGATCTTCGATCTGAGCAAAAAGAAACTGGTGCTGCGTGATCTGGTTGCCCACGGTTCGAACTCCGGGGAAAACTTCGCCACGCAGTTTTCCAATCGCGAAGGCAGTTATCAGTCCAGCCTCGGTCTGTTCCGCACTCAGGAAAGCTACGAAGGTACTCACGGCTATTCGCTGCGCATGGATGGTCTGGAACCCGGTTTCAATGATCTGGCCCGTGATCGCGCGATCGTGATTCATGCCGCAAGTTATGTGAACCCGCTGTGGAGCAAGCGTCAGGGGCGTATCGGCCGCAGTCAGGGTTGCCCCGCCGTACGGCCGCAGATCGCCAAACAGGTGATCGATCGCCTGAAAAACGGCCAGTTCATGTTTTCCTGGTATCCGGATCAGCGCTGGCTGCAAAAGTCACCGTATCTGAACTGCCAGCCGCAACAGGTGGCGAGCATTCTCAACACCCACGCCAGTTAGCGCGCGTCGCCGCCGGCGGGTTTGTAGAACAGGAACCTGCCGGTCTGCGCCGTGTTGCGATAGGCCTTGGCCCAGCTCGGGTGCACGCCGCGATCGTGAAAATACAGGGCACCGCGCGTGCGGTCCTTGAGCTGACGGTTCAACGCCTTGCCGGCGATTTCCTTGGCCAGCGCGTATTCGGCGTCTTCCTTGACCTGATCGGGCTTGCCATCGCACCACCAGGAAAACTGGCAATTGCCGGTTTCCGATCCTTGCTTGACCACCGCGCACACCGTGTCGGGAAAGCCGTCGTGGCCGAGGCGATTCATCACCACACTGGCGACGGCTTCCATTTCCGGGGTGTCCTTGCCCTTGGCTTCCCAATAGATGCTGCGCGCCAGACAGGTCAGCGGATCGTCGAGCGGCGCGGCGCCGGCCGGGTCTACCGCCTGCGCTTCGGTGGGGGTGATGGCTTCGGATTTCGGCGCCGGCGCAGCACTGACTTTATCCGCCGCCTTCTCCTCCAGCACCTCGGCTTTCTGTTCGGCCTTGGCCTCGATCGGCGCCTGCGCCCCGGCCCATGCCGCGCCGGTCAAAAAGATCCACAACAAACCGCCCGCCAAGCCTTTCGATCCCATGTCGGTTCTTCCGTCAGCGCCCGCCCGGGGCAAGATGTTACGTCGGTGAGACGCCCGGTTTGCGGGGTCTTCGCAGAGTGTAGCGAGCAAATGCGCGGGCACACCAGCGCAGAAAAAATCCGCCGCAAAGAAAAACACATTCACTCACCGGGGGCCTTTCGCGCATCATGGGCGCATTCAGCTCAAGGGAGATTTCCATGCGCTTCATGCCGTCCGTTTTGCGTTGTGCCGCACTGTCGCTGGGCGTGGTGTTCGCCACCTCGGCGCTGGCTGCCGATGAACTGCAATTGATCGAGTCGATCAACAGCTATCGCAGCCAGCCGCAGCGTTGCGGCACGCAGGCATCGAACGAGTTGCCACCGCTGTCGGCCGATCCACGTCTGCGCCTGCCTGCCAGCGGCTCGGTCGATCTGCAGCAGGCCATGACCAGCGCCCACTACCCGATGGTCAACGTGCAGGCGATCACCCTCAACGGCCCGCGCGATGCAGCGGCGGCGATGCAGGCGATCAAGGAAAGCTTCTGCCAGGTGGTGCTCGACCCGCAGTTTGTCGATATCGGCGTCAACCGTGTCGACCGCGACTGGCGCATCGTTCTCGCGCGGCCGTTGCTGACGGCGAAACTCGGCGATGCACAAAGCGAAGGGCAAAAGCTGCTGGCGCAACTCAATACCGCGCGCAGCCAGGCGCGCCAGTGCGGCGGGCAGTCCTTCGCGGCGGCAGCACCGCTGGCGTGGAATGCCACGCTGGGCACCGTTGCCCAGGATCACAGCCGCGACATGGCCAATAATAACTACCTCGACCACAAGGACCGCGACGGCCGCACGCCAGGCGACCGCGCCGAGCTGTCCGGTTACAGTGGGCAACTGGTCGGCGAGAACATCGCCGCCGGGCAAGACACCGTCGGCAAGGTCGTTGACGGCTGGCTCGCCAGCCCCGGGCATTGCGCCAATCTGATGAACCCGCAATATCAGGAACTGGGCGCCGCCTACGCGACCGATCCGAAAAGCAACGCCGGCATTTACTGGACGGCAATGTTTGGCGCACCGTAAGGCATCATCGACGCCGTCAATCACTCGGTCAGCCAGAGTGATTGGACGGCATGGCGAGTGCAGCCTACCCTGCGCGATCTGCGCCCGCTGACGGCGCTCCACATCCACGAGGCGAGCCCATGACACAGCGTGAATTGATCGATGGTCACAACCGCCGCGTGGATTATCTGCGCCTGTCGGTCACCGACCGCTGCGATTTTCGCTGCGTCTATTGCATGGCCGAGGACATGCAGTTCCTGCCGCGCCAGCAGATCCTCACCCTCGAAGAGCTGTTCCAGGTAGCGCAAAGCTTCGTTGCCCTCGGCACGCGCAAGATCCGCCTCACGGGTGGCGAGCCGCTGATCCGGCCTGGTGTCGTGCAACTTTGCGAACAGATCGCCGCCCTGCCCGGCCTGCGCGAACTATGCCTGACCACCAACGGCTCACAATTGGGCCGACTGGCCCAGCCGCTGTTCGACGCTGGGGTCAAGCGCCTGAACATCAGCCTCGACAGTCTCGATCCGCAGCGCTTCAAAGAGCTGACCCGCACTGGCGATCTGGCGCAGGTCATCGACGGCATCGATGCCGCGCGTGCCGCCGGTTTCACCCGTACCAAGCTCAATTGCGTGGTGATGCAGGGCCGCAACGATCACGAGATCAACGATCTGGTCAGTTTCGCCATCGAGCGTGATCTGGATATTTCCTTCATCGAAGAGATGCCGCTGGGCGCGATCGCCGAACACAGCCGCGCCGAATCCTTCTACTCCAGCGCGCAAGTACGCGAACGCATCGCCGAACGTTTTACCCTGATCGACTCGACCGAATCGACGCAGGGGCCGTCGCGCTACTGGCGCGTGGCCGAAGCACCGAACATTCGCCTGGGCTTCATTTCACCGCACAGCCACAACTTCTGCGGCACCTGCAACCGCGTGCGCCTGACCGTCGAAGGTCGCTTGCTGCTGTGCCTGGGCAACGAGCATTCGATGGACCTCAAAGCGGTGTTGCGCGCCCATCCGGGCCACCCGGAACGTCTGGAAAACGCGATCATCGAGGCGATGAAACTCAAGCCGTATCGACACAACTTCGAAGTCAACGACGACGTGCAAGTGGTGCGTTTCATGAACATGACCGGCGGCTGATTCGCCGCGCAACCGGGACCGCGAGATGATCGTCAGACCGAGACCCAATCAGTTCGCCGTGCTGTTCACCCTCCGAGGCTCGATCGCCAAACGCATCGCCGTGCGTACCTTGATGCTGACACTGCTGGCGGCGGCGATTGTGCTGATCGAACTACTGGTGCCGAGCTACTTCGCGCAGATCAATTCGACACCGTTCACCCTGCTCGGCCTGTCGCTGTCGATTTTCCTGAGCTTTCGCAACAACGCCTGTTACGACCGTTGGTACGAGGGCCGCAAGGCCTGGGGCGAGGTGCTGTTGCGGGTGCGCGCGGTGATGCGCGAAACCCAAGGCATCGATGACTCGCGCCTGCGTGGGCAACTGTTGCGCAACCTGTGCGGTTTCGCCCACGCGCTGAATGCGCGGTTGCGTGGAGACAGTGAGGAGCAGGCCAGTGCCGACTGGGTCAGCCCGCCGATCGATGGGTCCGCGCCGGATCACTGCGGCCAGATCATTCATCAGGTCGGGCGCCAGTGTTCCGAGCTGGAAACGGCCGGTGTGCTATCGCCATGGCGTTATCAATTACTGGCCAATCACCTGACCTGCCTGAGCCAGGCCCAGGCCGTGTGCGACCGCATCAAGAACACGCCACTGCCCTTCCCTTACACCCTGCTGCTGCACCGCACCATCTACCTGTTCTGCCTGTTGCTGCCGTTCGCCATGGCGCAATCGCTGGGTTGGTTGACGCCGCTGTTCACGGCAATTGTCAGCTACACCTTTTTCGGCTTCGACGCGATTGCCGATGAACTCGAAGACCCGTTCGGCCGCGATGAAAACGATCTGCCGACCGATGCGCTGGTGCGTACCCTGGAGCGCGATGTGCTTTACGAACTCGGCGTCTCGCCGTTGCCGCCCGCGCCAGAGCCGGACGATTACGTGCTGCGCTGAATGGCTCAGCGGCAAGCAACGACATGGCCCGGCGCGTCCGCTCGGGACCGAGGTGCGGCCATTCGCGAGCAGGCTCGCTCCCACAGTTGAAATGCACTCTCCTGCGGAAGCGAGTCTGCTCGCGAAAACAGTGGAAATGCACTCTCCTGTGGGAGCGAGCCTGCTCGCGAAAAAGGCAACTCGGTCAATCAGCCCAAACGCCGGAACGCGCCACCGACGAATCTTCCATTTACACGCGCGCAAATTCCCCCTTACTATCCGGGCACAACGGTCGCCGGGCCTGCCCCGCCGCCGACGCTTTCCGCCAACGGAAACACGCGTTATGAGTACGTCACCACAACAACCGCAAAGGTTGCACGTCTCTGCTGTACGCGCCCACTGCAACAGGGGCCGCGTATGAACCGCATCGTCAATCTGCCCATGGCCCTGCGCCGTTCCAAGCTGCGTCACTCCGCACGCCCGCCGGATATCGCCATTCCTGCCTGATCGCGTGAGCTGAAACCGCGACAGTCAATTTCCCGATTTTCCTGATATCCCTGCCGGGACACTCACGCCTTTTTGTCGCGTCGTGTCCGGCCGAATCTGCGCGCCTGTGCGGCGCCACCGTGAGTGATTTGCCATGAAATTCGCAGCCATCGAAGAAGCACGCCTGTTCCTCGAACAGAACCCCGATATCGACATGATCGAACTGTTCATCCTCGACGCCAACGGCGTGCCGCGCGGCAAGCTGTTGCACCGCGAAGAACTGCTCGCCGTGTACGGAAGCGGCCGGCCATTGCCGAGCACCATCCTTGGCCTGACCGTACAAGGCGAGGACGTCGAGAACTCCGGACTGGTCTGGGACGTTGGCGACATCGACTGCCGCGCCTATCCGCTGCAAGGCAGTCTGGTGCGCTTGCCGTGGCGACAGATTCCGACCGCCGCCGTGCAGGTCAGCATGCACCCGACCGAGGGCCTGCCGGCGAGCATCGCTGACCCTCGGCACCTGCTGATCAAGGTGATCGACGGGCTCAAGGCCGAGGGCTATCACCCGATCATGGCCTGCGAGCTGGAGTTCTATCTGCTCGACGCCAAACGCGACCACAACGGCCGCCCGCAACCGGCGCTGGACGCTGACGGCGGACGACCGCGACACACGCAAGTCTACGGTTTGCGCGAGCTGGAGCAGATCGAGCCATTCCTCGCCGACCTCTACGGCGCCTGCAAACTGCACGGCATTCCGGCGCGCACAGCGATCTCCGAGTACGCCCCGGGGCAAGTGGAAATCACCCTTGAACACGGCGATGCGCTGGAGGCGATGGATCAGGCGGTGCGCTACAAGCGTCTGGTCAAAGGCGTGGCGCACAAGCACGGCATGCAGGCGACGTTCATGGCCAAGCCGTTCGATGATCTGGCCGGCACCGGCATGCACATGCACGTCAGCCTGGCCGATGCCGAGGGGCGTAATTTGTTCGCTTCTGAAGACCCGGCCGGCACACCGCTGTTGCGCACGGCGATCGGCGGCATGCTCGCATCTCTCCTGGATTCGCTGCTGCTGTTCTGCCCCAACGCCAACTCTTACCGGCGTTTCCAGGCCAACAGCTACGCGCCACTGGCGCCGACCTGGGGCGTCGACAACCGCACCGTCAGCCTGCGCGTACCCGGCGGGCCGGCGCCGACACGACACATCGAACACCGCATCTGCGGCGCCGATGCCAACCCTTATCTGGCAGCGGCAGCGATCCTCGCCGGCATTCATCGCGGCATCCGTGAAGAGCTGGATCCGGGGGCACCGGTCGAGGGCAATGGTTATGCGCAGGCGAAAGAACTGCTGCCGACCGATTGGCTGACGTCGCTACAAGCGCTGGAAAATTCACAGTGGGCACGGGAGGCGTTGGGCCAGGAATTCCTTGGGGTGTATCTGGCGGTGAAGCGTGCCGAGTATCGGCAGTTCATGGCTGAAGTGGGTGAGCAGGATTGGCGGTGGTACCTCACCGAGGCTTAAAGATCCAACACCGAACCTGTGGGAGCGAGCTTGCTCGCGAAGGCGTCGTCACATTCAACATTTTGGGTGACTGACATACCGCTTTCGCGAGCAGGCTCGCTCCCACAGGGAATGCACTTCGAACTAGAATTTTTGTGGACCCCGACATGACCATTCGCTGCAATTCCTACTACACCGCCACCCTCAACCAGGACACCGACTACCCGACCCTGCAAGGCCGGCACAAGGTCGATGTGGTGATCATCGGCGGCGGTTTCACTGGCGTCGCCACTGCCGTCGAACTGGCGGAAAAAGGCCTGAAAGTCGCCATCGTCGAAAGCCACAAGATCGGCTGGGGCGCCACCGGGCGCAATGGCGGGCAAGTCACCGGCAGCCTCTCCGGCGACGGCGCGATGCGCAAGCAGATGCGCGCGAAACTGGGCGATGACGTGGACGATTTCATCTGGCATCTGCGCTGGCGCGGGCATGAAATCATCCGCCAGCGCGTCGAGAAATATGCGATCCAGTGCGACCTCAAACACGGCCACTTGCACGCGGCGTACAAGCCGAGCCACATGGTCGATCTGCGCAAGGACTACGACGAAGCCATGTGTCGCGGATTAGGCGATGAAGTGAGCCTGCTCGACCGCAGCCAGGTTCGCGACCTGCTGCAAAGCGAGCTCTACCACGGCGCAATCAAGAACACGCGCAACATGCATCTGCACCCGCTCAACCTGTGCATTGGCGAAGCACGCGCAGCCGAAAGCCTGGGCGCGCTGATCTTCGAGAACAGCGAAGTGCTGGAGATCATTCACGGCGACAACCCCGGCGTGCGCACCGCCCAAGGCCAGATCGACGCCAGTCAGGTGATGCTCGCCGGCGACGTTTATCACAAGCTCGAACCGGGTCAGCTCAAGGGCAAGATTTTCCCGGCCATCGGCGGCATCGTCACCACCGCGCCGCTGGGTGTTCTGGCGCAACAGATCAACCCCGAAGACCTCGCCGTGTACGACTGCCGCTTCGTCCTCGATTACTACCGGCTCACCGCCGATGGCCGTTTGCTGTTCGGCGGCGGTGCCAACTACTGCGGCAAGGATTCGCGCGACATCGCTGCGGAACTGCGCCCGTGTATCGAGCGCACCTTCCCGGCGCTAAAAGGTGTGGCGATCGATTACCAGTGGAGCTGCGCGATGGGCATCGTCATCAACCGCATCCCGCAACTGGGCAAGCTCTCGGACAACGTCTGGTATTGCCAGGGCTACTCAGGACATGGCATCGCCACCACGCACATCATGGGCGAGATCATGAGCCGCGCGATCACCGGGCAAATGGAGCAATTCGATACCTTCGCCGCGTGCCAGCACATCCGCGTGCCAATGGGCGACCTGCTGGGCAACCCGTTGCTGGCGGCGGGGATGTGGTATTACCAGATGCTCGAGCGGTTGCGCTGACTGGACCGGCCCTTTCGCGAGCAGGCTCGCTCCCACATTGGATTTGTGAACGACACAACACCCTGTGGGAGCGAGCCTGCTCGCGAAGAGGCCCTCAAACCCAACACAAAATTCAATCCGGCAACTGCTCCACCACAATCCCCAGCCGCCGATAATCCTCGACATTCCCCGACCCCGGATGCCGCTCGGTAATCAACGTATGCAGGCGCGTACACGGCGCCACCACAAACGGCTCCACCGCGCCCAACTTGTCCGCCGTGGTCACCGCAATCACCCGCGTTGCACTGTCGAGCATCGCCTGTTTGATCGGCACCTCATCGAAATGCAGTGAGGTGATCCCCACCTCTGGATGAATCGCACACACCCCGGTAATTGCCAGATCAGCCTTGATTCCGGCCAGCAGTCGCAGCGCTTCCTGACCACTGGCCGACATCGAATGCGGATTCAATTCACCACCCGCCAGAATCACTTTCACGCCTTTGTATTCGGACAAGGCAATCGCCGTCAGCGGTGATGCGGTCACCGCAGTGATGCGGATATCGGCGGGTAATGCGCGCGCCACCTGCAACGTGGTCGAGCCGGAATCGAACAGCACAATCTGCCCGTCCTCGATGTGCTGCGCCGCCAATTGCGCCAGACGCACCTTGACCTCGTCGGTCTCATCCAGGCGGGTGAAGTAATCTTTGCCCGAATCCTTCGGTCGCGGCAGCGCCCCGCCATGCACGCGCTGCACCAGCCCGGCGCTGTCCAGCTCGGCGAGGTCGCGGCGGATGGTGTCTTCGGACACTGCGAAATGCTGGCTAAGCTCGGAGGCCATGACCTTGCCGTCACGCTCGAGAAGCAAAAGGATTTTCTGCCGGCGCAGGGACGGCAATTCGGCGATGGAGTGGTCGTGCATGGTTATGCCTGTTTGTGCTTGTAGTTGCAGGTTTCAGCGACACTAGCGAAAGTCTCGGGCAAATACAAACGCAGCGGCTATCAATGCTTTCGATCATTGGAATCAACACGGCGAATTTTTTCTTTGCGCTGCGCCTGTTCACAATGGCCCCACTCTCAAAAGCTCAGGATGAACAGCCCATGAATCTAAACTTCGCCTTCGCCTGCATGATTGTCGTGTCGTTCGCGATTGCCTTGGGCCACGCCTGACAGCGCGTCAAACCGAGCCCAGCACTTGCTCACGAAGCCGTTTATGCGCCGCAGCCGCCCTGGGGGAAAAGGCTGGGGTGAGGGGGATGGATCTGAATGACACGCCGCAATCGCCAGGCAGCACTGGCTTGCTTCAGGTTTCCTGGCGCACCCGCCTGACCTGCACCAACAACGCCGGGGCAAAATGCAGCAGCACCATCCGGCTCAGGTGATGCGTCAGGATAAACACCACATTGAGCCCGCCGCCAAACGCGACAATTGCAATCGTCTCGATCGCGCCCGGCATATACGCCAGCCACAACGACAGCGGATCACTGCCCAGCCAGCGCGCAGCCACCTCGGCAAACGCCGCTGCAACGACGATCATCAAACCCACCGAGACCAAAGCGGTACGCCCATGTCGCGCCAGCTCTGCGATACCCAGCCCCTGAAACCGTGAGCCGATGCGCACGCCAAGAATGAGTGCGGCCAGGTTCAAACTCCACTCCGGCATGTGAAAGCCGTGCAGCCATCCCGACTTCACAAATACAGCGGTTATGAGAATCGCGGTAAGCATGAATGGCGCCGGGACGCCGACCAGCAACAGCAAGCGGCCGAGCAATACGCTCAGCGCGATGACAGAGAACGCGGTCAGCGCCATGCCTGTGGTCAACGGATCGCTGGCGACTTCAGCCACCGCCGCTTGCCCGGGAATGAGCAAACTCACCAGCACGGTGATCAACAGCAGCCGCATCAGATGCACGATGATGACTTTGCTCGAAGCCTTTTCCGACTCAAGCAAATCGAACACTGCGGCCAATGCGCCGGGATACACCGCCAACAATGCGTCGGTGCGGTTCCAGCCGGCACCGCGTGTCAGCCACCATCCGGCGAGTGCGATTTGTACGGTCAGGCAGATCAGCAACACGCCAAGGCTGGGCAACATCGTAGTGGCCGTTTCGCTGTCCCACGCTTCGAACATCAGCCCAGTGGCAATGCCCAGCGTGACCTGGATGTAGCCCAAGCCATAAGGAGTTGCCGGGGCGATGCCGGTTTTGCTGGCAATCAACGCGGTAACGACAATCGAGCCCAGCAGCAAGCCGTGGGGTACGCCTTCAAACTGCAATAACGCGCCGAAACCGGCCGCAATCAACAAGCACACAATGGATTTCATAGTTCGCCTTCCTGGCTATTTTGTGAGACACCACCATTCCCCTGTGGGAGCGAGCCTGCTCGCGAAAGCGTCCTGCCAGTCACAGATGAATAACTGATCTATCGCCTTCGCGAGCAGGCTCGCTCCCACAAGAAGCCAATACGTCTTACATACGCAAGCGTGCAATCGCCCGCCGATATTTCTCGATCCGCTCCAGATCCTCCCAACTCGGCGAGGCAATCCGCGAGATATCGCTGTTCTCTTCCAGATCCGCCAGTTTCACCAGCCGCCCGATCGGGTTTTGCGCGGCACGATCAACAAAGTCTTCGTAGGCCTCACCCGGCACTTTGGTCACCGCTGCAATCGCCGCCAGCACCTCTTCGCTGAAACCTTCCCCGCGCAAATCATCCAGGCTCACTCCACAATCCTCGACTACATCGTGCAGCACAGCGACGATGCGCTCCTCCAGCGTATGCATGCGCAACATGACTTTCAGCGGATGCAAAATGTACGGCGCCCCGCCCTTGTCCACTTGCCCACTGTGGGCGGTGGCGGCAATGGCGATGGCGCGTTCGAGGGTCTGGGCCATGGGAATCGAATCCTGCGCTGTATGTTTCTGATTGTTGCGCAGTGTACGCGAAGATCGCTCAGCGCAAACCGATTGAACCTTGCCCGACCTCGCCGCCTCGAAACCAGACAAGCGCCAAATCACCGATCAGACGCGGCGCCATTGGAGAGGAATTGCCGATGAAAACCCGATTGCTGCTCCTGATCGCCACGTTCGCCATTATCCCCACCTGCGTCATGGCCGAAGGCTGCGACGTGCAGACCCGCTCCTCCAGCGCCGCAGTGCCTGCCGTGGAAACCCATAGTTGCTACGAATACGAAGGCATGCCCGTTGACTCCATCAACTGGTCATGCAGCAACGAAACCAAGGACACCCTCAACGCCACCAAGAAAAAAGTCGATCGCTGCGACGACCATTACCAGGCCACCTGCACCGCCCGTCTGACTCAGGAATCCCTGGCCAACCCCCACTCGACCAGCAAAGACAAAAGCGCCAAACCGCTGAACATGCCCGACAACGCCAAAGTCACCACGTATTACTACGACGGTGAGCATCTGGCTCAGGCGAAGATTGATTGTGAAAACAGCGGCGGGAACTGGAAGGCTAAATAGCTTCGGTCACCAGGGATTGCCTGATAGAAAGCCCGGCTTGACGCCGGGCTTGCTGCATCTGCAAACAGCCTCAACCTTCACCAGCACCGCTGCTGGTGCCGCTGTCGTTCGACTGCTTCGAACCGCTGGGCTTGGAACCCGCAGGTGTCGAGCCGTCATTGTTGGTGGTGTTGCCCTGAGTGCCTTTGGGCACGGTGGCACCGTTGGAATGAATATCTTCCGGCGCACTTGGGTTGGTTTGGCTATTGCCGTCGTTGGCGGTGGGTGCCGGGGTGTCGCTGGCGGCTGTCGCGTAGAGCGCGGTGGCGGATAACAGGGTGGCCAGGGACAGTGCTGCGAGCTTGACTGGGCGCATTTTGGCGGTTCCTTTGCGGGGGTAAGGTATGCATTGGAATCAGGCGCGCGGCGAAAATGCAGAGGGGCTGACGAATGGCAAAAATAAACAAACCCGACGCCTCGGAAGAGACATCGGGTCATCGACAAAAAAATTTCTGGCAGGCAGAGAAAAGCCCGGCTCGAAAGACCGGGCTTTCCAGTACGACGTAGCCATCAACCACCACCGCTACCCCCACTGCTGCTCCCGGATGGTTGACCCGCAGGGCTGGGTTTGGAGGCGGAAGGCACCGGTCCATTGTCGGTCTTGCCACCATCACCACCCGGGGGCAGCGAATCGGCATCCGGGTCGGCATTGGTGGCTGGCGACGCCGGTTCACGAGTCTGGCTGGTGCCGTCGCTCGCCTTCGGGGTCGACGTTTCGCCTGCCGCGAGCACATACGGCGCACTGCCGAAGAGCAGCGCCGCGACGGTTAACACCGCGATTTTATGGTTCAGCATGGTGGCTCTTCCTTTGCGTGGTGAGTTACAGCATTGGAAGAAGCTGTGCGGCGAACGTGCGATGCGTCGGACGAGTGGTTATCAGCCGAAGACCCCGCGAATTGTCGACATCTGAATACTTCGCAGGAAAACACCCAAACGGCCCACGGTTTCCTGAATCAACCTCGATGAAGCTATGCGAAACGCATGCTCCTCAAAAATTCGCCGGCGTATTCGCACTGATAATCTCAGCCTCATCTGCGCCGATATTGCGAAACTTATGCGGCAGCGTCGTCGGAAAGTAATAACCATCCCCCGCACTCAGCACACTCACCTGCCCGTCCACGGTCAGTTCCACCGTGCCACGCGTGACCAGCCCGCACTCTTCACCTTCGGCATGCACGATCGGCTCTTCGCCGGAGCTGGCGCCGGGGGCGTATTGTTCGCGGAGCAGGCGCATCTGGCGGCTGGGGACGGAGGCGCCGATGAGCAGCAGGCGCAGGCCGTGGCGGCCGAGATCGGGTTGTTCGTTGGCGCGGAACACGTATTGGTGTTCGCGCGGGGGCTGGTCGAAGGTGAAGAAATCGGCCAGGGACATCGGTATGCCTTCGAGCAGCTTTTTCAGCGAGCTGACGGAGGGGCTGACGCGGTTCTGTTCGATCAGCGAGATGGTCGCGTTGGTCACGCCGCTACGCCGGGCGAGCTCGCGCTGGGAGAGTTTGTAGCTTTCGCGTACTAGTTTGAGTCGAGAACCCGTATCCATGACAGCCTTATGTGAGAGCGACTTAAGGGCGATGGGGGTGGGTGGCGGGTGCCGCGCAGGTGGCGCGGATCACGTTGCTCCCGTGTCCCGGAACCGTGAAAGGCGGCTATTAAATCACGTTTGCCGGTGTTGCTCAGCAGGTTCGATGGATGGTGCGGCAAAAGTCCTGTTGGCCTTGGCAATACAGTCACTGTGGGAGCGAGCCTGCTCGCGAAAGCAGTGTGTCAGACAACGAAGATCTTGGCTGACATGGCCCATTCGCGAGCAAGCTCGCTCCCACATTTGGTTTTGAGCAGGTCAGCAAAAGCGAGTGTGGCTGGGCTGGCCTCTTCGCGAGCAGGCTCGCTCCCACAGGGAAAAACCGGCGGGGTCTTTCGGACCGTCGCCGGTGAGGTCAATCAAACGCCGAAGCGGTCGCGCAGGGAGTAGTAGACGGCACCGAGGGCGGTAAGCGGTGCGGAGAAGGTGCGGCCGCCGAGCATTGGCATGTGCGGCAGCGCGGCGAAGGCGTTGAAGCGTTCGGCGTCGCCGCGGATCATTTCCGAGATCAGTTTGCCGGCCAGGTGCGAGCAGGTGACGCCGTGGCCGCTGTAGCCCTGCATGTAGTAGGCGTTCTTTTCGATGCGGCCGAACTGCGGCATGCGCGACATGGTCAGCAGGAAGTTACCGGTCCAGCGGTAGTCGATCTTCACGTCCTTGAGCTGCGGAAAGGTCTTGAGGATCTTCGGCCGAATCAGTTGCTCGATATCGTCCGGCTCCCGCGCGCCGTAGACCACACCGCCGCCGTAAAGCAGCCGGTTGTCGGCAGTGAGGCGGTAGTAATCCAGCAGATAGTTGCAATCTTCCACGCAATAGTTGTTGGTGATCAGGCTGCGCGCCTGCTGCTCGGTCAACGGTTCGGTGACGACGATCTGCGAGCCGCACGGCATGCTTTTCGCGGTAACACGATTGTCTAGGCCTTGTGGCAGATAAGCGTTGCCGGCGATCAGCAGGTATTTTGCACGGACCAGACCTTTGGCGGTGCGCACGGTGATCGGCTCGCCGTAGGTGATTTCCACCGCCGCCGATTGCTCGTAGATCTTGCCGCCCAAACGCACGATGGCGGCGGCTTCGCCGAGGGCCAAGTTCAATGGATGAACGTGGCCGCCCTGCATGTCCAGCAAGCCGCCAACATAGGCGTCGGAACCCACTTCGCGACGAATGTCCGCGGCATCGAGCATCTTCAGATTGCGGTTGCCGTAGCGTTCCCAGTTGCGCTTCTGCTCGGCCAGGCCGTTGAGCTGTTTCTTGTTCATCGCCGCGAAAATACCGCCCGGGCGGTAGTCGCACTTGATGTCGTAATCCTTGATGCGCGAACGAATGATGTCGGCGCCTTCGAAGATCATGCTGCCGAGGATTTCTGCAGTCTTGTCGCCGTAGCGCTCTTCGATGACATCAACGTCGCGGCTATAAGAATTGACCAGTTGACCGCCATTGCGACCGCTGGCGCCGTAGCCGACTTTCGCCGCTTCCAGCACGGTGACTTTGTAGCCGGCTTCGCTGAGGAACAGTGCCGAGGACAGACCGGTGTAGCCGGCGCCGATGATGCAGACATCGCAGTCCACTGCCTCTTCGAGAACCGGGAAGTCGATGACTTCGTTGCGGGTCGCGGCGTAGTAGCTGTTTACGTGTTGCTGTTTCATAGGTTTCTCCGAGGGCCGCCAACCAGGGGCGGCCGCCGCTGTAAAAGAATCAGAGCTTGATCCAGGTCGCTTTCAGTTCGGTGTACTTATCGAACGCATGCAGCGATTTGTCGCGACCGTTGCCCGATTGTTTGAAGCCACCGAATGGCGCAGTCATGTCGCCGCCGTCGTACTGGTTGACCCAGACACTGCCGGCGCGCAGGCCGCGGGCGAAGGTGTGCGCCTTGCTCAGGTTGCTGGTCCACACCCCGGCGGCGAGGCCGAAGATGCTGTCGTTGGCGATTTGCAGGGCTTCTTCGGCAGTGTCGAAGGTGATCAGCGAAAGCACCGGGCCGAAGATTTCTTCCCTAGCGATGGTCATCGCATTGGTCACGCCGTCGAAAATCGCTGGCTGCACGTAGAGGCCGCCGGTTTCTTCGAGGGTGCGCTGGCCGCCGGCGATCAGTTCGGCGCCCTGCTCGCGACCGATGCTGATGTAGCGCAGCACGTTATCGAGTTGACGCTGGTCGACCACGGCGCCGACGGTGGTCGCCGGATCCAGTGCATGCCCCGGTTTCCACGCTTGCAGCGCTTCCACCAGCAGCGGGATGAACTGCTCGCGGATCGAGCGCTCGACCAGCAGACGCGAGCCGGCCGTGCAGACTTCGCCCTGATTGAAGGCGATTGCACCGGCTGCTGCCTGGGCTGCCGCGCGCAGGTCCGGTGCGTCGGCAAATACCACGTTCGGGCTCTTGCCGCCGGCCTCGAGCCAGACGCGTTTCATGTTGCTTTGGCCGGCGTAAATCATTAGTTGCTTGGCGATCGCCGTGGAGCCGGTGAAGGCCAGCACGTCGACGTCCATGTGCAACGCCAGCGCCTTGCCGACGGTGTGACCGTAGCCCGGCAGCACGTTGAACACGCCCTTCGGAATACCCGCCTCCAGCGCCAGTTGCGCGATGCGGATGGCGGTCAGCGGGGATTTTTCCGAAGGCTTGAGGATGAACGAATTACCCGCCGCCAGCGCCGGAGCGAACTTCCAGCTGGCCATGATCAGCGGGAAATTCCAAGGCACGATCGCCGCAACCACACCGGAGGGCTCGCGGGTGACGAGGCCGAGCTGATCGTGCGGGGTGGCGGCGACTTCGTCGTAGATCTTGTCGATGGCCTCGGCGCTCCAGCGGATCGCGTTGGCGGTCGCCGGGATGTCGATGTTCATCGAATCGCTGATTGGTTTGCCCATATCAAGGGTTTCCAGCAGCGCCAGTTCTTCCTGGTGTTGCAGGATCAGATCGGCGAAGCGGATCAGCACGCGCTTGCGCTCGGCCGGGGCTTTTTTCGCCCAGATGCCAGAGTTGAAGGACTGGCGCGCGGCTTCGACGGCCAGGTTGGCGTCGGCTTCATCGGTGCTGGCGACGGCGGCAAGAAAGCGGCCATCGACCGGGCTCAGGCATTCGAAGGTGTCGCCGCTGATCGCCGGGCGGTATTCACCGTTGATGAAGGCGCGGGATTCGATGGACAGGGACTGGAAGCGTTGTTCCCAGTCGTTGCGGGTTGTGGTCATTGTTTTGAGCTCGACAAGGGGGAATTTGGGGGTTGGTCTGGTTGCTTTGTCTGGCCGGGAATCGCTGCCCTCACCCTAGCCCTCTCCCAGAGGGAGAGGGGACCGATCGGGGGATGCCTGGTAACTGCGCCGACCTGAAAAATCTTTGCCGAATCCATCATCGACTGGATCGTTCAGGTCGCCGGATATCTCCAGACGACGCGGTCAGTCCCCTCTCCCTCCGGGAGAGGGTTAGGGTGAGGGGCTTTTGATCTTCAGACCGTATGCAGATACCAGTTGTACTCAAGGTCAGAAATCGAGTTCTCGAACTCGGCCAGCTCGCTTTCCTTGCACGCGACGAACACGTCGATGTACATCGGGTCGATGTAGCGCGCCATGACTTCGCTGTCGTCGAGCTCGCGCAGGGCGTCGCGCAGGTTGTTCGGCAGGCTCTGCTCGTTCTGCTCGTAGCTGTTGCCTTCGACCGGCGCGCCGGGCTCGATCTGGTTGGTCAGGCCGTGGTGAATGCCGGCCAGCACCGAAGCCATCAGCAGGTACGGGTTGGCATCGGCACCGGCGACACGGTGTTCGATGCGCACGGCATCCGCTGAACCGGTCGGTACACGTACGGCCACAGTGCGGTTGTCGATGCCCCAGCTCGGCGAGTTCGGTACGTAGAACTGCGCGCCGAAACGGCGATACGAGTTGACGTTCGGGCAGAGGAACGCCATTTGCGCCGGCAGGGTCTCGAGCACACCGCCGATCGCGTGACGCAGTGCGGCGTTCTGCTCGGGATCCTCGCTGGCGAAGATGTTGTTGCCTTCTTTGTCCAGAATCGAAATGTGCACGTGCAGACCGTTGCCGGCCTGGCCCGGATACGGCTTGGCCATGAAAGTCGTGTCCATCTCGTGGTCGTAGGCGATGTTTTTCACCAGACGCTTGAGCAGCACCGCGTAATCACAGGCCTTGATCGGGTCGGAAACGTGATGCAGGTTGACTTCGAACTGCGCCGGGGCGCTTTCCTTGACGATGGCGTCAGCCGGGATGCCCTGCTCTTTCGCGCCTTCGAGGATGTCTTGCAGGCAATCGACGTATTCATCGAGGTCGTCGATCAGGTACACCTGAGTCGACACCGGACGCTTGCCGGACACCGGCGAGCGAGGCGACTGCGGACGGCCATTCACGTTGTCCTGGTCGATCAGGTAGAACTCGAGTTCGAACGCCGCGCAGATGGTCAGACCGAGGTCGTCGAATTTGCGCACCACGTTAGCCAGTACTTCACGCGGATCAGCGAAGAACGGCTGGCCTTCGATCTCGTGCATGGTCATCAGCAGTTGAGCGGTCGGGCGTTTTTGCCACGGCTCGATGCTCAGGGTGCCGGGGATCGGGTAGCAGATGCGATCGGCATCGCCAATATCCAGGCCCAGGCCGGTGCTTTCCACCGTTGAGCCGTTGATGTCCAGCGCGAACAGCGACGCCGGCAGGTTGATGCCTTTTTCGTACACCTTATGAAGACTGGTGCGTTCGATGCGCTTGCCGCGCACCACACCGTTCATATCCGCAATCAGAAGGTCGACGTACAAAACCTCAGGATATTTCTTAAGGAATGCGTTGGCTTCGTTGAGTTGAACGGTACGCAGAGGGACCGACATGATGCACCTATTTAGCTGTTAATTATTATGTTCACTGCTGTTTCGCCGAGCCAGTCAACCCGAACGGCAAAGTGAAGTCAATAGCGAACAGCTAGCCCTTCAGCCTTTATTTTTCGGGCTTTTATTAACACTCTCGCGCCGTATCTGCTGCCGAGCCCCTATAAACGTGAGCAATTTGATGAACGGCGTTGAGAATTTTTTACATGACAGTTGTTAATTAAAATCAACGAAGCTAAGCTCCGGAAAAGCTCGTTCAAGTGACAGACTTCGAGGTGAATAAAAATGGCATTCAAGCCATTGATCGGCGTTACTGCGTGCGTCAAACAGATTGGCCTGCACCCCTATCACATCAGCGGCGACAAGTACGTACGTGCTGTCAGCGTTGGCGCCCAAGGGTTGCCAGTGGTCATTCCTTCCCTCGGCAACCTGACTGAAATCGATGACCTGCTCGGTCAGCTCGACGGTCTGTTGCTCACCGGCTCACCTTCGAACGTGGAGCCCTTCCACTATCAAGGCCCGGCCAGCGCCCCCGGCACGGATCACGATCCGGCCCGTGACGCCACCACCCTTCCTTTATTGCGTGCAGCCATCGCGGCGGGCGTTCCGGTGCTCGGCATCTGCCGTGGTTTCCAGGAAATGAACGTGGCGTTCGGCGGCAGCCTGCATCAGAAGGTGCACGAGCTGCCCGGCATGCTCGATCACCGTGAAGCCGACAGCCCGGACGTGGCGGTGCAATACGCCCCGGCCCATGCGGTCAGCGTGCTCGCTGGCGGTGTGTTCGAAGCGCTGGAGCTGCCCGACGAATTCCAGGTCAATTCGATTCACAGTCAGGGCATCGACCGCCTCGCTCCCGGCCTGCGCGCCGAAGCTGTGGCACCGGACGGTTTGATCGAGGCGATCTCGGTCGAACACAGCCCGACCTTCGCCCTCGGCGTGCAATGGCACCCGGAATGGCAAGTGCTGGACAACCCGAACTACCTGAGGATTTTCCAGGCGTTCGGCGCGGCATGCAGGCAACGGGCGGCGAAGCGCAGTCAGCGCTGACGTAACCAAAGATTCGATAGCGATTTACTGCCCCCACGGCTGGCGGGTGTGCGTTTGCACATCCGCCCGTCGTGAACTGCAACACCCGTGATAACAACAAGTACGACCCAGGCAGCCAGGACGGCGGCGCCGAACAAGCCGGATCGGTACGGACAAAGGCCACTCAGGTCAACGCATATCCCCTGTGGGAGCGAGCCTGCTCGCGAAAGCGGTGTATCAGCAAACGATGATGTCGACTGACACTCCGTATTCGCGAGCAGGCTCGCTCCCACAGGTTCTGCGCCAGCTGACAGGCATTCCGGACCGCTCCGCAATCCACTTAAGCCCGGCCACATTGGCCAGGCACACGACACCTGTTGGGAGTTTCACATGGCAAACGCCTCCAGCACTTACCGCAAGGCACTCGAGGGTCATCAGCAACCGAAAAAGGTGCTGGTGAAAGTCGATCGTGTCACCAAGAAGTTCGACGAAACCGTGGCCGTGGACGATGTGTCCCTGGAGATCCATCAGGGCGAAATCTTCGCGCTGCTGGGCGGTTCCGGTTCGGGCAAATCGACTCTGCTGCGCATGCTCGCCGGTTTCGAGCGGCCGACCGAGGGGCGGATTCTGCTCGATGGCGTGGACATCACCGACATGCCGCCGTACGAGCGGCCGATCAACATGATGTTCCAGTCCTACGCGCTGTTCCCGCACATGACCGTGGCACAGAACATCGCCTTCGGCCTCAAACAGGACCGTTTGCCGGCCAGCGAAATCGATGCCCGCGTCGAAGAAATGCTGCGTCTGGTGCACATGACCCAATACGCCAAGCGCCGCCCGCACCAGCTGTCCGGCGGCCAGCGGCAGCGCGTCGCCCTCGCCCGCTCACTGGCCAAGCGGCCGAAACTGTTGCTGCTCGACGAGCCAATGGGTGCGCTGGATAAAAAGCTGCGTTCGCAGATGCAGCTTGAGCTGGTGGAAATCATCGAGCGCGTCGGCGTGACCTGCGTCATGGTCACCCACGACCAGGAAGAAGCCATGACCATGGCCCAGCGCATCGCGATCATGCACCTGGGCTGGATCGCGCAGATCGGCAGCCCGGTCGACATTTATGAAGCGCCGGTCAGCCGCATGGTCTGCGAATTCATCGGCAACGTGAACGCCTTCGACGGCACTGTGGTGGAAGATCTGGAAGGCCACGCGATCATTCACAGCCCGGACTTGCAGCAGAAGATCTATGTCGGTCACGGCGTCAGCACGTCGGTGCAGGACAAGTCGATCACCTACGCCATCCGCCCGGAAAAAATGCTCGTCAGCACCACCCAACCGGAGTTCCGCTACAACTGGTCAGAAGGCAAGGTCCACGACATTGCCTACCTTGGCGGCCACTCGGTGTTCTACGTCGAGCTGCCCGGCGGCAAGATCGTCCAGTCGTTCATGGCCAACGCCGAACGCCGTGGCGCGCGGCCGACCTGGGACGACAAGGTCTACGTCTGGTGGGAAGACGACAGCGGCGTGGTGCTGCGCTCATGAGAACTTTCAATCAGCAATTCTTGCGCCTGGTGCCCAGCGGACGAAAACTGGTGATCGGTATTCCGTTCATCTGGCTGTTCCTGTTCTTCATGCTGCCGTTCTTTCTGGTGATGAAGATCAGCTTCTCGGAAGCCGCGCTGTCGATCCCGCCGTACTCGGAGATCTACACCTTCGCCGAACAGAAATTCCAGCTGCTGCTGAACATCGGCAACTACTCCCTGCTCGGCGAAGACGAGCTGTACCTGTCGGCGTATCTCGGCTCGCTGAAGGTCGCGGCACTGAGCACGCTGATGTGCCTGGTGATCGGTTTCCCGATGGCCTACGCGATCACCAAAACCGGCAAGGAAACGCAAAATGTGCTGCTGCTGTTGATCATGATGCCGACCTGGACGGCGATCCTGATCCGCGTGTATGCGTGGATGGGCATCCTCAGCAACAACGGTCTGCTCAACGGGTTCCTGATGTGGACCGGGCTCACCGATCACCCGATCGAGATCCTCAACACCAACACTGCGGTGTACATCGGCGTGGTTTACGCGTATCTGCCGTTCATGGTGCTGCCGCTCTACGCCAACCTGGTCAAGCACGACAACAGTCTGCTGGAAGCCGCGCAGGATCTGGGTTCGAGCAACTTCAACAACTTCTGGAAGATCACCGTGCCGCTGGCCAAGAACGGCATCGTTGCCGGTTGCATGCTGGTGTTCATTCCGGTGGTCGGCGAGTTCGTGATCCCGGAACTGCTGGGTGGCCCGGAGACGCTGATGATCGGTCGCGTGCTGTGGCAGGAGTTCTTCAATAACCGCGACTGGCCGGTGGCTTCTGCGCTGGCGGTGGTAATGCTGTTGATCCTGATTGTGCCGATTCTGCTGTTCAACCGCAGCCAGGCCAAAGAGATGGAGGCACGGGGATGAAACGCTTCAACTTTTCCAAATTCATGCTGATCTTCGGCTTGATGTTCATTTATCTGCCGATGCTGATCCTGGTGATCTACTCGTTCAACGCCTCGAAACTGGTGACGGTGTGGGGCGGCTGGTCGATCAAGTGGTACGTCGGCCTGCTCGACAACTCGCAACTGATGGGCTCGGTGCTGCGCTCGCTGGAGATCGCCTGCTACACCGCGATCGCTGCGGTGGCGCTGGGCACCCTCGCCGCTTTCGTGCTGACGCGGGTGACGCGCTTCAAGGGCCGCACGCTGTTCGGGGGTCTGGTGACCGCGCCGTTGGTGATGCCGGAAGTGATCACCGGTCTGTCGCTGTTGCTGCTGTTCGTGGCGATGGCGCAACTGATCGGCTGGCCGCAGGAGCGCGGCATCGTCACCATCTGGATCGCCCACACCACCTTTTGTGCCGCTTATGTGGCGGTGGTAGTCTCCGCGCGCCTGCGGGAACTGGATCTGTCGATCGAAGAAGCGGCGATGGACCTCGGCGCCAAACCATTCAAAGTGTTTTTCCTCATCACCATTCCCATGATCGCGCCGTCGCTGGCCGCCGGCGGGATGATGTCGTTCGCCTTGTCGCTGGACGATCTGGTGCTGGCTAGTTTCGTCTCCGGGCCGGGCTCGACGACGCTGCCGATGGAAGTGTTCTCGGCGGTGCGTCTGGGCGTGAAACCTGAGATCAACGCCGTGGCCAGCCTGATTCTGCTGGCGGTGTCGCTGGTGACTTTCCTGGTCTGGTACTTCGGCCGCAAGGCAGAGGCCAACCGCAAAAAAGCGATCCAGGAAGCGATGGATCAGACCGCGAATGAGTCGTGGCAACAGCCGGCAGCGGCGACTGCCTGAGCAACACCGATGAACAACTGTGGCGAGGGGATTTATCCCCGTTGGGCTGCGAAGCGGCCCCTGCAGTTCTACCTGAAGACTCCGTATTCAGGTTTTGCGACTGCTTCGCAGCCGAGCGGGGATAAATCCCCTCGCCACAAGGTTCAAGTGCACCGAGCTTTTGTTTTGTTGAATAAGAAGAAGGGAGTTGTACCGATGAAAATGTTTGGCAGGACTCTGCTGACACTGTCCTTAATGGGCGCAATGGTCATGGGCGCCCAGGCCAACGACAAGGTGCTGCGTGTTTACAACTGGTCCGATTACATCGCGCCGGACACCGTGAAAAAGTTCGAAGACGAGACCGGCATTCGCGTGACCTACGACGTCTTCGACAGCAACGAAACCCTGGAAGCGCGCCTGCTCGCGGGCAAATCCGGCTACGACATCGTGGTGCCGTCGAACAGTTTTCTGGCCAAGCAGATCAAGGCCGGCGTCTACCAGCCGCTGGACAAATCGAAGCTGCCGAACTGGAAGAATCTCAACCCGGTGCTGCTGAAAAACGCCGCCGCCAGTGATCCGGACAACGCGCACGCGTTCCCGTACATGTGGGGCTCGATCGGCATCGGTTTCAATCCGGCGAAGGTCAAGGAAGTACTCGGCGCCAACGCTCCGACCAACTCCTGGGACTTGCTGTTCAAACCGGAGAACGCGGAAAAACTCAAAGCCTGCGGCATCAGTTTCCTCGATTCGCCGACCGAAATGCTCCCGGCCGCCCTGCACTATCTGGGCTATGCGGTGAACGACAAGGACAAGGCGCACATCGCCGAAGCCGAAGCGCTGTTCATGAAAATCCGCCCGTACGTGGCGTATTTCCATTCCTCGAAATACATCTCCGATCTGGCCAACGGCAACATCTGCGTGGCGGTCGGTTACTCCGGCGATGTCCTGCAGGCCAAGGCCCGCGCAGTGGAGTCGGGCAACAACGTGGTGATCGACTACAGCATTCCCAAGGAAGGCGCCGGCAGTTTCTACGACATGGTCGCCATTCCCCGTGATGCGGCGAACGTCGACAACGCCTACCTGTTCATGGACTTCCTGATGCGCCCGGACATCATCGCCGAAGTCACCAACAGCATCGGCTACAGCAACGCCAACGCAGCGGCCACGCCACTGGTGGACGAAGCGATCCGCAACGAACCGGGCTCGTATCCGTCGCAAGCTGTGATGGCGACCTTGTATGCAGTGCCGGATCAGCCGATTGCCACACAGCGGATCATGACGCGCGGCTGGACGCGGGTGAAGCTCGGGAAATAAAAACAGCGATGATCAAAAGTGTGGGAGCGAGCCTGCTCGCGAAAGCGGTAGGACAGGCGACGAAAATGTTGGATGTGCCGACGCCTTCGCGAGCAGGCTCGCTCCCACAATGAAGCAATGCAGTGCTGAAAATTTTCCGTTCACGCAGCGCCTTACCACCGCTGCACCCTGCTCTGAACGGCCTCACCCGGCTCCCTCGGCTCGGGTGAATTTGCAGGCGCCTTCGGGCGCCTTTTTTTGTCCGTTCAGATCAGCGGCCAGTCCTGCACAACTCGATACCGACCCTTGTGCGATTCGAACAAAGCGAAGCGTTCTGCACGCAGAAAGAACTCCGGCGGCGTGCGCGCTTCCGGCTCCGGCGCGCGGTACTCCCGCGCCAGTGTCAGGTGCGGGCGGAACTCGTGGGTGGGCTCGTCAAAACCGAACGGCAGCATCGCCTGCTCCAGCGCGTAGACCAGGCGCAGCAACGCCGGCGGCGCCTGCTCGGGTGCAAGGGACAACACACCGGCGCGATGCCAGACCTGCAAGCGATCCAGCGCAATGCGTAACGTTTCGCCGGGAATACGCACACTGCTCGCTGCTTCGCAGACGCCGTGAATCTGCGCCAGCGGCACCGCACCGAGAAACAGCAGAGTCAGATGAAAGTTATCCGCCGACACCGGTTTGCCGCTGCGCAGGCCCAGCTCCGCGCGCCACTGGGCGATTGCCTTGCGCTGCGCCGGCGGGCAGTCCAAAGCGAAAAACAGCCGTTTCGACGGTTCATCCCTGCGCACTTCATCCATCATCGCCCTGCCCCCCATATCGTCATGAACGCGCCGATTCTACACAGCCTGTTCTGACGACTCGCGACAGGAAGCTATAGTTCAAGGATTGCCATCAACCGGAGGCTGCCATGCGCGAGATCCTCAGCAAAGAACCCTGGTGGGCCCGGCCACCGCATCCCGGACAGGACGAAAGCGAACTGGAATGGGGCTGGCTGGTGCATTACAGCGAAGGCGAACCGCGCTTCGAATTCGTCCGCGAGAGGCCCAGCGACGAGCAGATTCGCAACCGCAAAAGTTGCCGGGTCACCCCCTCGCCCGAATGAATAGAGCCCGTGAGCACTAATCCTGTGGGAGCGAGCCTGCTCGCGAAAGCGGTGTGCCAGATAAGGAAATGTTACTGATACGACGCTTTCGCGAGCAGGCTCGCTCCCACAGGGTTAGGCATTGATCAGTGGGGTTGGGTGTCGCCGGCGGCGGTGTCGATGCTGACAACCACTGACATCCCCGGCCGCAAGCGTTCTTCTTCCTGCTGATCGGGATCGATGGTGATGCGCACCGGCACCCGCTGGGCGATCTTGACGAAGTTGCCGGTGGCGTTGTCGGCCTGGAGCAAGGCAAATTCCGAACCGGTGCCCGGCGAAATATGCTGCACATGGCCGGTGAATCTGCGGTGGTTCAAGGCGTCGACGGTGAAGCGTACCGGTTGCCCGACCCGCACGTTGGCCATCTGGGTTTCCTTCATGTTGGCGATCACCCACTTCTGGTCCGGGACCAGCGCCATCAGCTGCGCGCCGGAGTTGACGTAGGCCCCCAAGCGCACGCCGATCTGCCCGAGCTGGCCTTCGCGCGGGGCGACGATTCGCGTGTTCGACAGATCGATCCGCGCCAGTTGCACCGCTGCTTCGGCACTGGCCACGGCGGCCTCCAGCGAGCCGCGATTGACGATCACCGTTTGCAGATCCTGCCGGGCGATTTCCAGATTGGCCTTGGCCTGCGCCACAGAAGCCGTGCTTTGCGCGTTGGCAGCGAGGGTCACGTCGAATTCGCGCTTGGACACCGAGCCGTCGCGCACCAGTTCCTGGTTTCGGCGCAAATCGGCCTCGCTCTTGCGCAACTGCGCCTGGCTGTCGGCCAACACCGCCTGACGCAATTTGATCGTCGCTTCGGCGCTGTTGCGCTGCTGCACGACGTTGGCCAGTCCGGCCTTCTGCACCGCCAGTTGCGCCAGTGCCTGATCGAGACGTTGCTGATAGATGCGGTCGTCCAGACGCACCAGCAGGTCCCCGGCCTTGACGTACTGGAAGTCCTGCACCGGCACCTCGAACACATAGCCGCTGAGCTGCGGGCCGATGATCGTCACCTGCCCGCGAATCAGGGCGTTTTCGGTAGTTTCGACGGCGCTGCTGAACGGTGGCAGTTGCCAGGCATACAACACGATCAGTACGCCGACGATGGCGATCCCGGCAAAGCCCAGCGAAGAAATGATCCGCACCCGCAGCGAACGCGGCGCAGTGTTCGGCGACGATGGCGGCGCTTCCCCTTCAGGCGTGGCGGCGATGGCATTGGTGGTTGTGGTGGTCGGTTCGGTCATGAAGAAGTGGCACCGCTGGGTGATACGGAAGGTGTCGGCTCAATGGCTTTGGTGGTGCTCATCAGCCACAACGCGCGAATCGAAAGCCAGATCATGGTCAGGACGGCAATGACCGCGATCAGCATGAAGACATCGTTATAGGCCAGCACGTTCGCTTCGCGTGTCGCCGCATTGGCGAGGCTGCGCATGCCGGCCAGATTGCGCAGGCTCGGGTCGGCGAGCAAACCGCCGTAGGCCGAACCGCCGCTCTGCACCCGCGCAGCCACCAACGGATCGGACATCACCAGATGATCGACGATGTGGCTGGAATGGTACTTCTCCCGCACGATCTGAAAAGTGCCGAGCAACGCCGCGCCGAGCAGCCCGCCGAGGTTGTTGCAGATCCCGAACAGCACGGAAAAGCTCACCAGGTTGCGCGGATTGGTCAGCACGTTGCGCGTGCCGAAGACCATGGTCGGGCCGAGAAAAAACGTACTGCCGAACGCCAGCAGAAACTGGCTGAAATACATGTTGGCGGGACGGGTCAGGTTGTTCGAGAAGCTGTCCATCACCGAACCGGTGGCCATCAGCGCCAAGGAAATGATCAACGGCATCAGCAAGTGTTTGGGATCGATGGTCAACGCGCTGGTGGCAAGCCCGGCGACGCTGCCGATCAGCATCACCACGTACAGACTGTGCAACTGCTCATAGCCCATGTTGAGGTTCTGCATGAACCCCACCGCGCCGGTGGATTGCTCCGAGGTGACCATGCGAATCAGGGTCACCGCCAGCGCCAGGCGGATCATCGTTCCGCTGCCTAGCCAGCGGGTCATCAGCATCGGGTTGCTGCGGTTGTGCTCGATGGCCAGGCCCATGATGATCAGCGCGATCGAACAGGCCAGCGCCACGCCGATCCAGTCCGCCTCCAGCCACCAGTCGATCCGCCCGAGCGACAGCACCGCGCACAATAACGCCACACCGGTAGCGAGGATCGCGAAGGTGAGGAAATCGAGTTTTTCAAAGGTCTTGAAGCGGTCACCGGGCGGCAACTTCAGTAGCAACACGCAGCCGAGTGACAGCAGGGCCATGCCCAGTTCGAACAAGTACAAGCCGCGCCATTCGGCGATCTGCAGCAAGTCTTCGGAAAACAGCCGCGCCAGCGGTAACGCCAGTTGCGACGTGCCGAGGCCGAGTACCAACGCTTTGAGCCGCCATTTCGCCGGGAACGCCTGGACCATGTAATACAGGCCCAGCGAGCTCAGCGCCGCACCGACCATGCCGTGCGCCGCTCGCACCGCCACTGCCGAGTTGAGATCGTTGACGAACAAATGGCCGAAGGTCACCAGCGCGTACAACACAAGGAACACTTCGGTGAACGCGCGCAATCCGAACTGCTGGCGAAACTTCACCAACAGCAGGTTCATCGACACGTTGGTCATCACATAGGCCGCCGGCAGCCAGGCCATCTCCGCCGTGGTCGCGCCGAGCGAGCCTTGCAGGTAAGGCAGGTTGGCAACCACCAGCGAGTTGCCCAACCCACCAGTCACCGCCACCAGCACGCCAACCGCCGCATAAGCCAGGCGCTTGGGCGTGGAGTGCAGTGGTGTCGAAGGGGAACCGGGCAGGCTGGGCTTTTCGTGGGGTTGCCAGTTGCGCGGGGCGTATTTATCCATGGATCGGCCTGGTGCTGGGGGTGAAGGAAGTTTGCCGCAATTTGACGGGCAACACACACTCCATGGACAACACAAGTCCCTGTAGGAGCTGTCGAGTAAAACGAGGCTGCGATCTCTTGATTTCTCAAAAGCAAGATCAAAAGATCGCAGCGTGCCGCAGCTCCTACCCCATGGACAACAAAAACCCCTGTAGGAGCTGTCGAGTGAAACGAGGCTGCGATCTCTTGATTTTTCAAAAGCAAGATCAAAAGATCGCAGCGTGCCGCAGCTCCTACAAGGCGTGCGGCGTCGCATAGACAGTCATCGTATAACTTCCAGTTGACAATCCCCGTAAATCTGGGAAATATCCGCATCGATGTTGTACGACGACGTATGACAAATAATAAAAACAACAAACGATCCAGGGAGCGTCACAGTGAGCCCACTCGCCCGCAATTCCGTCCGCCCGTCACGTTTTGCCCATTTCAAACCGCGTTCGACCCTGAGCCTGATCGGTTGCAGCAGCCTCGCTCTGGCCCTGCCGATGAGCGCCGATGCCGAAGGCTTTCTTGACGACAGCAAAGCCACGCTGAACCTGCGCAACGCCTACTTCAACCGCAACTTCGTCAACCCGGCCTATCCGCAGGGCAAGGCTGAAGAGTGGACACAGAGCTTCATTCTCGACGCCAAATCCGGCTTCACCCAAGGCACCGTCGGCTTCGGCCTCGATGTGCTCGGGCTGTATTCGCAAAAGCTCGATGGCGGCAAAGGCACTGGCGGTACGCAGTTGTTGCCGATCCACGATGACGGGCGCCCCGCCGATAACTTCGGCCGTCTCGGCGTGGCGCTGAAAGCCAAAGTCTCGAAGACCGAATTGAAGGTTGGTGAATGGATGCCGGTGCTGCCGATCCTGCGCTCCGACGATGGCCGCTCCCTGCCGCAGACCTTTCGCGGTGGCCAGATTACGTCCACCGAAATCAACGGCCTGACCGTCTACGGCGGCCAGTTCCGTGGCAACAGCCCGCGCAACGACGCGAGCATGGAAGACATGTCGATGAACGGCCGCGGTGCATTCACCTCCGATCGCTTCAACTTCGGCGGCGGTGAATACAGCTTCAACGAAAAACGCACCATGGTCGGCGTGTGGTACGCCGAACTCACTGACATCTACCAGCAGCAGTATTTCAACCTCAGCCACAGCCAGCCGATGGGCGACTGGACGCTGGGCGCCAATCTCGGTTTCTTCACCGGCAAGGAAGACGGCAGCGCTCAGGCCGGCGACCTCGACAACAAGACCGCGTTCGCCCTGCTCTCGGCCAAGTACGGTGGCAACACCTTCTATGTCGGCCTGCAGAAACTCACCGGCGACGATGCCTGGATGCGCGTCAACGGCACCAGCGGCGGCACCCTGGCCAACGACAGTTACAACGCCAGTTATGACAACGCCAAAGAGCGCTCCTGGCAGGTGCGTCACGACTACAACTTCGTTGCCCTGGGCGTGCCTGGTCTGACCCTGATGAACCGCTACATCAGCGGCGATAACGTGCAAACCGCCACCACCAATGACGGCAAGGAGTGGGGCCGCGAATCGGAGCTGGCCTACACCGTGCAGAGCGGCCCGCTGAAGAACCTCAACGTGAAATGGCGCAACGCGACCATTCGCCGGGACTTCAGCACCAACGAATTTGACGAGAACCGGATCTTTATCAGCTATCCGATTTCGTTGTTGTAAGGGTTGGCGGTTTGCCCTGTGGGAGCGAGCCTGCTCGCGAAAGCGCCGGACCAGTCGACTTGTTCTGACTGGCACAACGCCTTCGCGAGCAGGCTCGCTCCCACAAGGGGATTGCATTGCCAGGCAGGTATCGGGTGTTGAGAAAATGAACCGCCCCTTCCGTCATCTACACCAAAAGTCGCGTTGACAAGATCCGGAAACCCTACCGATACTTCAGCGCAGTCATACGACAACCTACAACAAACCTAATAACAATGTGTTCAGGGATTGCCATGACGTCTACCTCTACCCCCCGCGCTCCTTTCAACCGCCTGCTGCTGACCGGTGCCGCCGGCGGCCTGGGCAAAGTGTTGCGCGAACGCCTGCGCCCTTACGCCAATGTGCTGCGCCTGTCCGACATCGCCGCCCTCGCCCCGGCCGTCGATGAACACGAAGAAGTCGTGCTCTGCGACCTCGCCGACAAGCAAGCCGTGCATCAACTGGTCGAAGGGGTCGATGCAATCCTGCATTTCGGTGGCGTCTCGGTCGAGCGCCCGTTCGAAGAAATCCTCGGTGCCAACATCTGCGGCGTGTTCCACATTTACGAAGCGGCGCGCAAGCACGGTGTGAAGCGGGTGATCTTCGCCAGCTCCAACCACGTCATCGGTTTCTACAAACAGGACCAACAGCTCGACGCCACTTCGGCGCGTCGTCCCGATGGTTACTACGGCTTGTCCAAGTCCTACGGCGAAGACATGGCCAGTTTCTACTTCGATCGCTACGGTATCGAAACCGTCAGCATCCGCATCGGCTCCTCGTTCCCCGAACCGCAGAACCGCCGGATGATGCACACCTGGCTGAGCTTCGACGATCTCACGCAACTGCTCGAACGCTCGCTGTACACACCGAACGTCGGCCACACCGTGGTCTACGGCATGTCCGCCAACAAAGACGTCTGGTGGGACAACCGCTACGCCAGCCACCTCGGTTTCGAAGCCAAGGACACCTCGGAAGTGTTCCGCGACAAGGTCGAAGCGCAACCGATGCCAGCCGACGATGACCCGGCGCGGATCTATCAGGGCGGCGCTTTCGTCGCAGCAGGCCCGTTCGGCGACTGACCGTTCGACTTGATCCCCTCCAATAAAAACCATGGGAATGAGTATGCAAGCCGAATTGATCGTCGACGCCCGCAACGCGGTCGGTGAAAGCCCGGTCTGGGTGCCGCAGGAAAACGCCCTGTACTGGGTCGACATCCCCAACGGCGGGCTGCAACGCTGGAGCGCTGACAGCGGGCATGTTGCCTCGTGGAAGGCCCCGGAAATGCTCGCCTGCATCACCCGCCACCGCAGTGGCGGCTGGGTCGCTGGCATGGAAAGCGGCTTCTTTCGCCTGCACCCGCACAGCGACGGCAGCCTCGACAGTGAGTTGCTCGCCACCGTAGAGCACAGCCGCGCCGACATGCGCCTCAACGACGGTCGCTGTGATCGCCAAGGGCGTTTCTGGGCGGGCAGCATGGTGCTCAACATGGGCCTGAACGCGCCCGAAGGCCGACTCTATCGCTACGGCGCCGGGCAGACGGGCGTGATCGAAGCGCAGCTGGATGGCTTCATCGTGCCCAACGGCCTCGCTTTCAGCCCTGACGGCAAGACCATGTACCTGTCGGATTCGCACCCCAATGTGCAACTGATCTGGGCCTTCGATTACGACACCGAGACCGGCACGCCATCGAATCGCCGAATCTTCGTCGACATGAATCATTTCCCCGGCCGCCCCGATGGCGCTGCCGTGGATGCCGAAGGCTGCTACTGGATCTGCGCCAACGACGCCGGCCTGATTCACCGCTTTGCCCCGGACGGCCGGCTGGATTTCTCGCTGGAAGTACCGGTGAAGAAACCGACCATGTGCGCCTTCGGCGGCAGCAACCTGGACACCTTGTTTGTCGCCTCGATTCGCCCCGGCGATGACCACGACCCGCAATCCCTGGCCGGCGGCGTGTTCGCCCTGAAGCCAGGCGTCAAAGGCCTCGCCGAACCGCAATTCAACGATTTGCTTTAGACCCTCTGCTGCACCGCTGCGCCTTGAACACAAAAATAACAAGACTGGAGACTCACCCCCCATGAACTTCAAACGCACCTTGCTCGCCGCTGCACTCCCGCTGATGTTCACCTTTGCCGGTGCCGCTCAGGCGGAAATGAAACTCAAATTTGCCGACATTCACCCCGCCGGTTATCCAACCGTGGTGGCTGAAAAATCCATGGGCGACACCCTGACCAAGGAAACCAACGGCGAACTGACCTTCCAATACTTCCCGGGCGGTGTGCTTGGCTCCGAGAAGGAAGTCATCGAGCAGATGCAGGTCGGCGCGGTGCAGTTGTCGCGCGTCAGCCTGGGTATCGTCGGCCCTGTGGTGCCGGATGTGAACGTGTTCAACATGCCGTTCATCTTCCGCGACCAGCAACACATGCGTAACGTCATCGATGGCCCGGTGGGCGATGAGATCCTCGACAAGATCACCAACTCCGAATTCGGCCTGGTGGCCCTGGCGTGGATGGACGGCGGCACGCGCAACATCTACACCAAGAAACCGGTGCGCAAGCTCGAAGACCTCAAGGGCATGAAGATCCGCGTACAAGGCAACCCGATGTTCATCGACATGATGAACGCCATGGGCGGTAACGGCATCGCCATGGACACCGGGGAAATCTTCAGCGCCCTGCAGACCGGCGTGATCGACGGCGCGGAAAACAACCCGCCGACCCTGCTCGAACACAACCACTTCCAGAACGCCAAGTTCTACAGCCTGACCGGTCACCTGATCCTGCCAGAGCCGATCGTGATGTCGAAAATCACCTGGGAAAAACTCACTCCGGATCAACAGAAGATGGTCAAAACCGCGGCCAAGGCTGCCCAGGCTGAAGAACGCGTGTTGTGGGACAAGAAGTCCGCTGCCAGCGAAGAAAAACTCAAGGCCGCCGGCGTCGAGTTCATCACCGTTGACAAGAAACCCTTCTACGACGCCACCGCACCGGTACGGGAAAAGTACGGCGCGAAGTACGCCGACCTGATCAAAAAGATCGAAGCCGTTCAGTAACGCCTCCCGCTCTGTACTCATGAAAAAGGCCCGGCGCGCCAGCGGTTCAGGCGCGCCCGGTTACGGTGGAACCCGATGAAGAATCTGCTGCTGCGTATCAACGACAAAATCTACATGACGTGCATCTGGGTCGCCGGCCTTTCCGTCCTGGCGATTTCCCTGATGATTCCCTGGGGCGTGTTCGCCCGCTACGTGCTCGGCACCGGCTCCAGCTGGCCTGAGCCAACGGCGATCCTGCTGATGATGGTGTTCACCTTCATCGGCGCCGCCGCCAGTTACCGCGCCGGTGCGCACATGGCCGTGGCCATGCTCACCGACCGCATGCCACCGCAGCTGAAATCCGCAGCGGCGATTTTTTCGCAACTGCTGATGGCGGCCATCTGCATCTTCATGACCATCTGGGGCACCAAGCTGTGCATGTCCACCTGGAACCAGTTCATGGCCGCCCTGCCCGATCTGCGCGTTGGCGTGACCTATCTGCCGATCCCCCTGGGCGGCTTGCTGACGCTGATTTTTGTCGTGGAAAAACTCTTGCTCGGTGACCAGAGCAAACGTCGGGTCGTGCAGTTCGACCTGGTTGAAGAAAGTGAAGGTGCCGTTTAATGGACGCTCTGATCCTGCTGGGCAGTTTTATCGTATTGATCCTGATCGGCATGCCGGTCGCCTACGCGTTGGGCGCCGCTGCGCTGATCGGCGCTTGGTGGATCGACATTCCCTTCCAGGCGGTGATGATCCAGGTCGCCTCGGGGGTGAACAAATTCTCGCTGCTGGCGATTCCGTTCTTCGTCCTCGCCGGCGCGATCATGGCCGAGGGCGGCATGTCCCGGCGGTTGGTGGCGTGTGCCGGGGTGCTGGTCGGGTTCGTGCGCGGTGGTCTGTCGCTGGTCAACATCGTTGCCTCGACGTTCTTCGGCGCGATCTCCGGTTCGTCGGTGGCCGACACCGCGTCGGTGGGTTCGGTGCTGATTCCGGAGATGGAGCGCAAGGGTTATCCACGGGACTTCTCCACCGCCGTGACCGTCAGCGGTTCGGTGCAAGCCCTGCTGACTCCGCCAAGCCACAACTCTGTGCTCTACTCGCTGGCCGCTGGCGGTACGGTGTCGATCGCTTCGCTGTTCATGGCCGGCATCGTCCCGGGCCTGCTGATGAGCGCCTGCCTGATGGTGCTGTGCCTGATCTTCGCGAAAAAGCGCAACTACCCCAAGGGCGAAGTGATTCCGATGCGCCAGGCGCTGAAGATCGTCGGCGAAGCCCTGTGGGGCATGATGGCGATGGTGATCATCCTCGGCGGCATTCTCTCGGGTATTTTCACCGCCACTGAATCGGCGGCCATCGCCGTGCTGTGGTCATTCTTCGTGACCATGTTCATCTACCGCGACTACAAATGGAGCGAGTTGCCCAAGCTGATGCACCGCACGGTGCGCACCATCTCCATTGTGATGATCCTGATCGGTTTCGCCGCCAGCTTCGGCTACATCATGACCCTGATGCAGATTCCGGCGAAGATCACCACGCTGTTCCTGACCCTGTCGGACAACCGCTACGTGATCCTCATGTGCATCAACGTCATGCTGCTGTTGCTCGGCACGGTGATGGACATGGCGCCGCTGATCCTTATCCTCACGCCGATCCTGATGCCAGTGATCATGGGCATCGGTGTCGATCCGGTGCAGTTCGGCATGATCATGCTGGTGAACCTGGGGATCGGATTGATAACACCGCCCGTGGGGGCCGTGCTCTTCGTCGGCTCGGCGGTGGGCAAGGTCAGTATCGAAAGCACCGTAAAAGCGCTGCTGCCGTTCTATGGCGTGCTGTTCCTGGTGCTGCTGCTGGTGACCTACGTGCCGGCGATTTCGCTGTGGCTGCCGCACCTGGTGTTGTAACCGTCTGAAAAGATCGCAGCTCCTAGAGGAATCGCATTCCCCCTGTAGGAGCTGTCGAGTGCAACGAGGCTGCGATCTTCTGATCGTCAAGCCCGCAACAACATGTACCCCGCCACCACCAGACAGACACTGGCAAACCCCACCTGCAACGCCCGCGCCGGCACCTGCGCGCACAGCCTGCGACCGATGAGCATGCCAATGATGCTGGCGACAATGAACGCCGCACCCTGGCTGTCGATACGCACCCCCGCATGAAACGAGCCGATTACCCCGATCACTGAAATCAGACTGATCACCATCAACGACGTGGCAACGATGCCGCGCATCTGCACATCGGTTAGTTGCTTGAACGCCGGCACAATCAGGAACCCGCCACCGACGCCGAGCAATCCCGACACCACGCCAGTAACCGCTCCCAGTGCAGCCAGGGTGGCGGTGCATTTGGCGGTCCAGTCGAAGCGCCCGGTCTGCTCGTTGAGCATGCAGTTTTTCTGGCCCCAACTGGCATGGCCGTGATCGCTCGGCCCCGCTTGCTGCCGCTCTTTTCTGAACATTCGCCAGGCGACCATCACCATCAGCAGGCTGAACAGCATCATCAGAATCTTTTCCGGCAACTGATGCGCAAAGTAGATCCCCAGCGGCGAAAACACCGCGCCCAACGCGGCGATCAATAGCGCCGCGCGGTAACGCACCAGGCCATGGCGCAAACCATCGATCGCCCCGACCGCCGCCGCGCTGCCGACCGCAAACAAGGCCACCGGCGCCGCTTGCGTCATCGTCCAGCCGAGCCCGAGCACCAGCGCCGGCACCGCGAGAATCCCGCCGCCCGCGCCGGTCAGGCCGAGGACCAACCCCATCACCACGCCAAACAGACTTGCCAGCAACATAAGTGTTTTCTCAGTCGACCTTGGACAGACGCGTCAGCCACTCGCGGCCCTTGAGCATGCCGTGCCAGTAGAACCACGGCAGCAGCGTCGCTTTCAGCCACCATGCCGAACGCCTTGGCACGGTCGGGTCCAGCGGGAAAGTCGGCAGCAGTTTGCCGCCATAGCCGAACTCGGCGAGGATCACCTTGCCCTTCTCCACCGTCAGCGGGCACGAGCCGTAGCCGTCGTATTTGAGCGGCAGCGGTTGATGCTTGCGCGCGGCCAGGAGGTTCTGCGCAACGACGACAACCTGCTTGCGCACCGCTGCGGCAGTTTTCGCATTGCTGGTGCCGCAGATATCGCCCAGTGCGAACACCTCGGGATAACGCGGATGCTGCAAGCTGTGTGGATCGACTTCGCACCAACCGCCGGCATCGGCCAGCGCACTCTGTGCGATGAAATCCGGCGCGACTTGTGGCGGCACGACGTGCAGCAGATCGAAGGTTTTCGCGATCCGGCTGACATTGCCGTCGGCGTCCTTGACTTCAAACCAGGCGGTTTTCGCCGGGCCGTCGACCTTGACCAGATTCGAGTTGAACGCCAGTTGCGCGCCGTACTGTTCGATGTACTTCATCAACGGCGGCACGAAGGTCGGCACGCCAAACAGCGCAGCGCCAGCGAGATTGAATTCGACATTGATGTCTTTCAGCACGGCGGATTTGCGCCAGTAATCGCAAGACAGATACAGGGCCTTCTGCGGCGCGCCGGCACATTTGATCGGCATCGCTGGTTGGGTGAACAGCGCCCGGCCATCGCGCAGTTTCCGCACTTGATCCCAGGTGTACTGGGCGTGCTGATAGCTGTAGTTGGAGGTGACGCCGTGCTGGCCGAGGCTTTCCTGCAAGCCTTCGATTTTCTCCCAGGCCAGGCGCAGGCCGGGGCAGACGACCAGGTTCTGATAGCTGACGGTGCGTCGGTCGTCGAGGGTGAGTTGGCGGCTTTGCGGGTCGATGGCGCTGACACTGGCCTGAATCCATGTCGCCTGACGCGGCATGACTTTGCTCATCGGCCTGACGGTGTCTTTCACATCAAACGCACCACCGCCGACCAGCGTCCACGCCGGTTGATAGTAGTGCTGTGAACTCGGTTCGATCACGGTGACTTTGAGCTGCGGGTCACGCTTGAGCAGGCTGGCGGCAAAACCGATGCCGGCCGTGCCGCCGCCGATGACCACGATGTCGGCACTGATGGATGGGCCCCAGTGTTGATCGTTCATTGCTTGTTCCTTTTGCTGCACGCAAGGATTTTTTGGTCCACCACAACAAACAATGTGGGAGCGAGCCTGCTCGCGAAAGCGGTGGCTCAGTCAACTATTCGTCGGCTGACATGCCGCCTTCGCGAGCAGGCTCGCTCCCACAGGAGATGTTTGTGAAGGCTGGCATTTATGGCTGTTCCCAGCTCTTGAGTACCGCTCCGCAATACAGCCCCGACAGGGTCTTCATCACCTGGATCACTTCGTGACTGGCCAGGCCGTAGAAAATGTATTTGCCTTCGCGGCGGGTCGCGACCAGGCCTTCATCGCGCAAGATGCCCAGTTGTTGGGACAGCGTCGGCTGGCGTACGCCGGTGATTTTTTCCAGCTCGCCGACGTTGCGTTCGCCCTGGGTCAGTTGACAGAGGATCAACAGGCGATCCTCATTGGCCAAGGCTTTGAGCAAGGCGCAGGCTTTGGACGCCGAGGCGCGCAGTTGGGCGACTTCACATTCGGTCAGACTGGATTGCATTTGCACGAGGCCTTGAAGGTCACTTAAGCTGCGAACATTATGTTTTTACATAAACTGTTGCAACTCGAAATTCCTCAGCACAGGTTTCTGCCATGTCCGCCCAGATTGAAGCGTTCCTCGACCCCGCCTCCTCGACCTACAGCTACGTGGTCTATGAAGCCGACGGCGGCCAGTGCGCGATCGTCGACCCGGTGCTCGATTACGACGGCGCTGCCGGGCGCACCGGCACCGCGCAGGCGGACAAGATCATCGCTTTCGTGCGTGCGCACCGGCTGCAAGTGCAATGGCTGCTGGAAACCCACGCCCACGCCGATCACCTCTCCGCTGCGCCGTACCTGCGTCGGGAACTGGGCGGCAAAATCGCCATCGGTGAATCGATCAGCAAAGTGCAGAATGTGTTCAAGGCGCTATTCAACCTGGAGCCGGAATTTTGCGTCGATGGCTCGCAGTTCGATCATCTGTTCGCGCCGAACGAGTCGTTCATGATCGGCAATCTCAAGGCCACCGCCCTGCACGTCCCCGGCCATACGCCAGCGGACATGGCCTACCTGATCGACGGCGAACAGATTCTGGTGGGCGACACACTGTTCATGCCGGATGTTGGCACCGCGCGCTGTGATTTCCCTGGCGGCAATGCGCAGCAATTGTTCAAGTCGATCCAGAAGCTGCTGGCGTTTCCGGCCAGCGTGAAGCTTTACGTCTGCCACGATTACCCGCCCGAGGGCCGCGCCTCACAGTGCCAGACCACTGTTGGCGAACAGCGCAAAAGCAATATTCATGTGCATGACGGGATTGATGAAGCGGCGTTCGTCGAGATGCGCACGACACGTGACGCTGGGTTAGGCATGCCGACGTTGCTGCTGCCGGCGATTCAGGTGAACGTGCGGGCGGGGAATATGCCGGCGCCTGAGGACAACGGCGTGGTATACCTGAAGATCCCGCTCAACAAGCTTTAGCGTCAAAAGATCGTCCGATCGCGGCCCGAGCCTTCGGCAGCTCCTACATTTGGAATGCGGTGCAACTGTAGGAGCTGCCGCAGGCTGCGATCTTTTGATCTTCACGCGCCCAACGTCAAACCGTTCGCAGGTAGCGGCAACGCAGTCTTGTAGCGCACCTGCTTGAGCGCAAAGCTGGAGCGAATGTTCGCCACCCCCGGCACCTTGGTCAGAAAATCCATCATGAAGCGTTCCAGCGACTGGATGCTCGGCACCAGCACGCGAATCAGATAATCCGGATCACCCGCCATCAGATAGCACTCCATCACCTCAGGCCGATCAGAAATCGCTTCCTCGAAATGCTGCAACGCTTCCTCTACCTGCTTTTCCAGGCTGACGTGAATGAACACATTCACGTGCAGCCCCAGCAGATCGGCATCCAACAGCGTGACCTGCTCGCGAATCAAGCCCAATTCTTCCATGGCCTTGACCCGGTTGAAGCACGGCGTCGGCGACAGGTTCACCGAGCGAGCGAGGTCGGCGTTGGTGATGCGCGCGTTCTCCTGAAGGCTGTTGAGAATGCCGATGTCGGTACGGTCCAGTTTGCGCATGAGACAAAACCACCTGTTTTTTATGTTTATGCAGAATTTCTATCTGCAAATGGTCGCCAGCGCAACGAAACACAGAGAAATATTCTTCTTGGCCACGCCTATGATTGTTGTAGGACAAGATTTCCTCATCCCGGAATGACTGCCAGCTCACTACAAGAAATTCACAAGATCGAGCGTAGAAGCCATGACCCAAGCGTATGAACCGCTGCGCCTGCACGTCCCTGAACCCTCGGGCCGTCCCGGCTGCAAAACCGACTTTTCCTACCTGCATCTGACCGATGCCGGTACGGTGCGCAAACCTCCTGTTGATGTAGAACCTGCCGACACCGCCGACCTCGCCCGTGGCCTGATTCGCGTGCTCGACGACCAAGGCAATGCGTTGGGCCCGTGGGCCGAAAACGTGCCGGTCGAGATACTGCGCAAAGGCATGCGCGCGATGCTCAAGACGCGCATCTACGACAACCGCATGGTCGTCGCCCAGCGGCAGAAAAAGATGTCGTTCTACATGCAGAGCCTTGGCGAAGAAGCCATCGGCAGCGCCCAGGCGTTGGCGCTGAACATCGACGACATGTGCTTCCCGACCTACCGCCAGCAAAGCATCCTGATGGCCCGCGATGTGCCGCTGGTCGACCTGATCTGCCAACTGCTGTCCAACGAGCGCGATCCACTCAAGGGCCGCCAGTTGCCGATCATGTACTCGGTCAAGGACGCCGGTTTCTTCACCATCTCAGGCAACCTCGCCACCCAGTTCATTCAGGGCGTTGGCTGGGGCATGGCCTCGGCGATCAAGGGCGATACGAAAATCGCCTCGGCGTGGATCGGTGACGGCGCCACCGCCGAATCGGACTTCCACACCGCCCTCACCTTCGCTCACGTTTATCGGGCGCCGGTGATCCTCAACGTGGTCAACAACCAGTGGGCGATTTCCACCTTCCAGGCCATCGCCGGCGGTGAAGCCACGACTTTCGCCGGACGCGGCGTCGGTTGCGGCATCGCCTCGCTGCGTGTCGATGGCAACGATTTCTACGCGGTCTACGCCGCCTCTGCCTGGGCTGCCGAACGCGCCCGGCGCAACCTCGGTCCGACCATGATCGAATGGGTCACCTACCGCGCCGGCCCGCACTCGACCTCCGACGATCCATCGAAATACCGCCCTGCCGATGACTGGAGCCACTTCCCGCTCGGCGATCCGATCGCGCGTCTGAAACAGCATCTGATCAAAGTCGGTCACTGGTCGGAAGAAGAGCACGCTGCCGTCAGCGCCGAACTCGAAGCCGAAGTGATTGCCGCGCAGAAACAGGCCGAACAGTACGGCACCCTCGCCGGCGGGCAGATTCCAAGCGCCGCGACCATGTTCGAAGACGTCTACAAAGAGATGCCGGAGCACTTGAAGCGCCAGCGTCAGCAGTTGGGGATCTGACATGAACGATCACAACAACAATATTCAGTTGGAAACCGCCATGACCACGACCACCATGACCATGATCCAGGCCCTGCGCTCGGCCATGGATGTGATGCTTGAGCGTGATGACAATGTCGTCGTCTTCGGCCAGGACGTCGGTTACTTCGGCGGTGTGTTCCGCTGCACCGAAGGCCTGCAGACCAAGTACGGCACCTCGCGGGTGTTCGACGCACCGATTTCGGAAAGCGGCATCGTCGGCGTCGCCGTCGGCATGGGCGCCTACGGTTTGCGTCCGGTCGCCGAAATCCAGTTCGCCGACTACGTCTACCCCGCCTCCGACCAGATCATTTCCGAAGCAGCGCGTCTGCGTTATCGCTCGGCCGGCGAGTTCACCGCACCGATGACCCTGCGCATGCCATGCGGCGGTGGCATCTACGGCGGCCAGACCCACAGCCAGAGCATCGAGGCGATGTTCACTCAGGTCTGCGGTCTGCGCACGGTGATGCCGTCCAACCCGTACGACGCCAAAGGCCTGCTGATCGCCTCCATCGAAAACGATGACCCGGTGATCTTCCTTGAGCCAAAACGCCTGTACAACGGCCCGTTCGATGGCCATCACGACCGCCCGGTAACCCCGTGGTCGAAACACCCGCAAGCCCAAGTGCCGGACGGTTACTACACCGTGCCGCTGGACGTTGCCGCGATTACTCGCCCGGGCAAGGACGTGACCGTGCTGACCTACGGCACCACCGTATACGTCTCGCAAGTCGCTGCCGAAGAATCCGGCGTCGATGCCGAAGTCATCGACCTGCGCAGCCTGTGGCCGCTGGACCTGGACACCATCGTCAAGTCGGTGAAGAAAACCGGCCGCTGCGTGGTGGTTCACGAAGCCACCCGCACCTGCGGTTTCGGCGCCGAGCTGGTGTCGCTGGTGCAAGAGCATTGCTTCCATCACCTGGAAGCGCCGATCGAACGCGTCACCGGTTGGGACACTCCCTACCCGCACGCGCAGGAGTGGGCGTATTTCCCAGGGCCGTCCCGAGTGGGCGCAGCGTTGAAACGGGTCATGGAGGTCTGAATGGGCACGCACGTTATCAAGATGCCGGACATCGGCGAAGGCATCGCAGAAGTAGAGCTGTCGCAGTGGCACGTCAAAGTGGGCGATCTGGTGGTTGAAGATCAGGTGCTGGCGGACGTGATGACAGACAAGGCGATGGTCGATATTCCGTCGCCGGTGAATGGCAAGGTGATTGCCCTTGGTGGTCAGCCGGGTGAAGTGATGGCGGTCGGCAGTGTGCTGATCAGCATCGAAGTCGAAGGGGCTGGCAACCTTAAAGAGTCCGCCGCGCCCGTGCCCGTCAAAGAAGCACCGGTTGCGCCGAAAGTTGAAGCCGCTGTCGAGAGCAAACCCGCTGCAACCGCCGCACCACGTCCAGCTGCCGTTTGCCAAGGCCCGATGGTTGCTCGCGAAGCGGATGAACGCCCGCTCGCCTCGCCGGCCGTGCGCAAACATGCACTGGATCTCGGTATTCAATTGCGTCTGGTGCGCGGCAGCGGCCCGGCCGGTCGTGTGTTGCACGAAGACCTTGAAGCCTATGTGGCGCAAGGTCAGTCGAACGCTTCGGCGCCGGCCGCTGCCGCTTACGCTCAACGCAACGACGAAGAACAGATTCAAGTGATCGGCATGCGCCGCAAGATCGCCCAGCGCATGCAGGATGCTACTCAGCGTGCCGCGCATTTCAGCTACGTCGAGGAAATCGATGTCACCGCGATTGAAGAACTGCGTGCGCACCTGAATGAAAAGCACGGTGCCAGCCGAGGCAAGTTGACCTTGTTGCCGTTCCTTGTTCGCGCGCTGGTCGTCGCTCTGCGCGACTTCCCGCAGATGAACGCCCGTTACGACGACGAAGCGCAAGTCATCACCCGCCTCGGCGCGGTGCATGTCGGCGTCGCCACGCAAAGCGATGTCGGCCTGATGGTGCCGGTGGTGCGGCACGCCGAAGCCCGCAGCCTGTGGGACAGCGCCGCGGAAATTTCGCGTTTGGCCAACGCCGCGCGCAATGGCAAGGCCAGCCGCGATGAGCTGTCCGGCTCGACCATCACCCTGACCAGCCTTGGTGCGCTGGGCGGCATTGTCAGCACGCCGGTGCTCAATCTGCCGGAAGTGGCCATTGTCGGCGTGAACAAAATCGTCGAACGGCCGATGGTCGTCAAAGGCCAAGTGGTGATCCGCAAGATGATGAACCTCTCCAGCTCCTTCGATCACCGCGTGGTCGACGGCATGGACGCGGCGCTTTTCATCCAGGCCATTCGTGGCTTGCTCGAACAACCCGCTACCTTGTTTGTGGAGTAATGGAATGCAGACTTTGAACACCACCCTGCTGATCATCGGCGGCGGCCCCGGCGGTTACGTCACCGCGATCCGCGCCGGGCAATTGGGCATCCCGACCATCCTGGTCGAAAGCCAATCGTTGGGCGGTACCTGCCTGAATATCGGCTGCATTCCGTCGAAAGCGTTGATTCATGTGGCTGAGCAGTTTCATCAGACGCAGCATCACAGCCAGCATTCGGCGTTGGGCATCAGCGTTGCCGCGCCGACCCTGGATATCAGCAAAAGCGTCGAGTGGAAGGACGGCATCGTTGATCGCCTGACCACTGGCGTCGCCGCGCTGTTGAAGAAAAACAAGATTCAGGTCATCAATGGCTGGGCGAAAATCATCGACGGCAAAACCGTGGAAGTCGGCGATACGCGTATCCAGTGCGAACATCTGGTGCTGGCCACCGGTTCGACCAGCGTCAACCTGCCGATCCTGCCGATTGGCGGGCCGATCATCTCCTCCACCGAAGCGCTGGCGCCGACGGCTGTGCCGAAGCGTCTGGTGGTGGTCGGCGGTGGTTACATCGGCCTGGAGCTGGGCATTGCCTATCGCAAGCTCGGTGCCGAAGTCAGCGTGGTCGAGGCGCAGGACCGGATTCTGCCGGCTTACGACGCGGAGCTGACGCAACCGGTGCATGAGGCGCTGAAGCAATTGGGCGTGAAGCTGTACCTCAAGCACAGCGTGCTGGGCTTCGACGGCACGTTGCAGGTGCGCGATCCCGAAGGCGAAACCCTCAATCTGGAAACCGATCAGGTACTGGTCGCGGTCGGACGCAAACCCAATACGCAGGGCTTCAACCTCGAAGCTTTGAATCTGGACATGAACGGTTCGGCGATCAAGATCGACAGCGGTTGCCAGACCAGCATGCGCAACGTCTACGCCATTGGCGACGTGAGCGGCGAACCGATGCTGGCCCACCGCGCCATGGCCCAGGGCGAAATGGTTGCCGAGCTGATCAGCGGCAAGCGCCGCGAATTCAACCCGACCGCCATCGCCGCCGTGTGCTTTACCGACCCGGAACTGGTGGTGGTCGGCAAAACTCCGGACGAGGCCAAGGCTGCCGGGCTGGACTGCATCGTTTCCAGCTTCCCGTTCGCCGCCAACGGCCGGGCGATGACCCTGGAATCGAAAAGCGGCTTCGTCCGCGTGGTCGCACGTCGCGACAATCATCTGATTGTCGGCTGGCAAGCGGTGGGAGTCGGGGTTTCCGAATTGTCGACGGCATTCGCGCAGAGCCTGGAGATGGGCGCGCGCCTGGAAGACATCGGCGGCACCATTCATGCCCACCCGACCTTGGGCGAAGCGGTGCAGGAAGCGGCGTTGCGGGCACTGGGGCATGCGCTGCATCTGTAGGCCCCTTCGCGAGCAGGCTCGCTCCCACACTTGCAATGCATTCCCCTGTGGGAGCGAGCCTGCTCGCGAATTCTTGAGGGCAACACTATTTATCTGAGTGTCATCAGATAGTCCGGGCTGCGAAACCGCTCAAGAATGAAGTATTGTTGTGCCCATCCAAAAAAACGTCAGAAGCCTTGAACCGTTTCGGCGGTTGTTCAGTGATAGAGGGTGTCATGGGTAACGAAAGCATCAATTGGGACAAGCTGGGTTTTGACTACATCAAGACCGACAAGCGCTATCTGTCGTACTTTCGCGATGGCGAGTGGGACAAAGGCACCCTGACCGAAGATAACGTCCTGCACATCAGCGAAGGCTCCACTGCCCTTCACTACGGTCAGCAGTGCTTCGAAGGCATGAAGGCCTATCGCTGCAAGGACGGCTCGATCAACCTGTTCCGCCCGGACCAGAACGCCCTGCGCATGCAACGCAGCTGCGCGCGCCTGCTGATGCCGACGGTCGACACCGAGCAGTTCATCGAAGCCTGCAAAGCCGTGGTTCGCGCCAACGAGCGTTTCATCCCGCCGTACGGCACCGGCGGCGCGCTGTACCTGCGCCCGTTCGTGATCGGCGTCGGTGACAACATCGGCGTACGCACCGCGCCCGAGTTCATCTTTTCGATCTTCTGCATCCCGGTCGGCGCCTACTTCAAGGGCGGCCTGACCCCGCACAACTTCCAGATCTCCAGCTACGACCGCGCGGCCCCACAAGGCACCGGTGCGGCCAAGGTCGGTGGCAACTACGCCGCCAGCCTGATGCCGGGCTCGAAAGCCAAGAAAGCCAACTTCGCCGACGCGATCTACCTCGATCCGATGACCCACACCAAGATCGAGGAAGTCGGTTCGGCCAACTTCTTCGGGATCACCCACGACAACAAGTTCGTCACCCCGAACTCACCATCGGTCCTGCCAGGCATCACCCGCCTGTCGCTGATCGAACTGGCCAAATCGCGTCTGGGCCTGGAAGTGGTTGAAGGCGACGTGCTGATCGACAAGCTGTCGGACTTCAAGGAAGCCGGTGCCTGCGGTACCGCTGCGGTGATCACGCCGATTGGCGGCATCAGCTACAACGATCACCTGCATGTGTTCCACAGCGAAACCGAGGTAGGCCCGGTGACCCATCAGCTCTACAAAGAGTTGACTGGCGTGCAGACCGGCGACATCGAAGCGCCAGCGGGCTGGATCGTCAAGGTTTGATCTGACGACTGCTGATGCTTAAAAGCCCTCCACCGAGTGATTGGTGGGGGGCTTTTTTGATTGTTGTTGTTGGTTTTTTTTGTGTAAGGCTGGAGATCTTTTCCCCCTCACCCCAGCCCTCTCCCCCAGTGGGGGCGAGGGGGAAAGGGAGCCGATCCGTGTGCTTTTCAACACGGAGTTCGACTCGGTGATTCACGTCGATGTATTCTGCGAGAACACCTCGGTCGGCTCCCTCTCCCTCCGGGAGAGGGCTGGGGTGAGGGTTTGCTTTTGATTTTTGGAGGTAATGCGTTTACCCGTCCGATCAGCAATCCCGCTCGCCTGCCCATTCTGCTGCTTGCCCATCCGCGCCTGGGTGATCAATCCCGGTATTAATTCGCCCTCCGGCAGATTCTTCCAGAACCGCACCGGCAGATGTCCTTGCATGACCTTCGGGTTCAACCGCGCCGGGTTGAAGATGTGGCTGTAGTAGGTCAACCACAAATCGCCGTGGGGGTCGTCGACGTTCTGCGCCAGTTGCTGCCATTCAATCGGGCACTGCCGCTCGTGAATCAATTGCTCACCGTCGTAATAAACGCCGTCACGCGGTGTGGCGATCAACCAGCGATGCTGGCCCATGCGCCCGATGAAATGCTCGCTGGCGCTGTGCAGAATGTCATGGGCCGGTTCATGCCACGCGACATATTGCGGGCCGGGCAGATCCTTGGGCCGCTCGATGAAACGCACGAATGCATGCAGATGATGGGCCTCGCGGCTGACCTGCTTGATGCGCCGCTGCAACTCGCTGCCGAGCTTGTCGCCCGCCATCATCGCCGTGCGGTCGCCGTGACTGACGCGCCAGAGCACTTCATACAACAGGCTCCAGCGCTGTTCGCCGCGATAGCGCGCCGCTTGTTCGAGGGTGGCGAGCAGCGCACGGGGAATACGCGCCTGAAACGGCCCCTGCCCTTCGGGCATGTGATCATCGCTGGCAAACAGATCGCCCACCCCTTCCGCCGCCCAGCTCACCAGACTTGGGTCGATTTCATGGCTGAGCAACCAGCGCGCCTGCTGGCGCCAGGTGTCGAACAGATCGTCACAATCGAGACTGATCATCCCCACAATCCCATCTGCCGCGGCATCGGCCGGTCGCGCAATTGCTGGTAGAGCATGTGGCTGGTGACTTCCGCCTGTTGCGGGTGGTAATCGCTGGTGATGATGAACGGCTTGGCCTTGGCCAGCACACAGCGCATCCGTGCCACGTCTTCGTAACGGATGCGGCGCTGACGGCGCAACTCGACCAAGCGCTCGGTGGTGCGCAAGCCGATGCCCGGGATGCGTGCGATCAACGTTGCGTCGGCACGGTTGAGGTCCAGCGGGAACACTTCGCGATTTTCCAGCGCCCAGGCCAGCTTCGGGTCGATATCGAGCGCCAGATTGCCCGGGCCTTTGAGCAATTCGTCAGCGCTGTAGCCGTAGCTGCGCAGGAGGAAATCAGCCTGATACAGACGGTGCTCACGCATCAGCGGTGGCGCGGCGAGCGGTACGCTTTTCGGGCTGTCGGGGATCGGACTGAATGCCGAGTAATAGACCCGGCGCAAACGGAAATTGCCGTACAGGGACTGGGCGCTGTGAAGGATGGTGCTGTCATCGGTGTCATCGGCACCGACGATCAATTGCGTACTTTGCCCGGCCGGGGCGAACTTTGCCGAGCGCGGCTCGTTCAATACTGTTTGCACGCCGGTGTAGATGGTGTTCATCGCTTGCTTGATGGAGGTGATGTCCTTCTCCGGCGCCAGTGTCTGCAGGCTGGCGTCGGTGGGCAGTTCGATGTTGACGCTGAGGCGGTCGGCATAACGCCCGGCTTCTTCGATCAAGGCCGGATCGGCTTCCGGAATGGTCTTTAGATGGATGTAGCCGCGAAATTCGTGCTCTTCACGCAGCAGCTTCGCCACGCGCACCAGTTGCTCCATGGTGTAGTCCGCCGAGCGGATGATCCCGGAGCTGAGAAACAGGCCGCTGACGCAGTTGCGCCGGTAGAAATCCATGGTCAGCGTCACGACTTCTTCCGGGGTGAAGCGCGCACGCGGCACATCGCTGGAACGGCGGTTGACGCAATATTGGCAATCATAAAGGCAGAAGTTGGTCAGCAGGATTTTCAGCAACGACACACAGCGCCCGTCCGGCGTGTAGCTGTGGCAAATGCCCATGCCGTCCGTCGAACCGAGCCCGCTCTTGCCCTCAGAGCTGCGCTTGGGCGCACCACTGCTGGCGCAGGAGGCGTCGTACTTGGCGGCGTCGGCGAGGATGCTCAGCTTGTCGATGATTTGCATGGCGCGGGCTCTTTACTGTGTGCATATACAGTATAGGCTCGCCCGCTGCGAAACAAGTTGATGGATGACCCCTCGTCGGCTGGCCATCTGAATTGCGGCCAACCGCGCAACCAGTGGGAGCGAGCCTGCTCGCAAATAGGCCCTGCCAGTCACCGCAACACAGTGATCAAACCGCCCACTGCAGTATCAACCAACTGTTCGCCCCGCTGATCAACACAAACAGCCCCCAGGCCAGCACCCGCGTGGGCCAGCGATTGACGAACGGCCCCATCAATTGCCGATCGTTGGTCATGCGGATCAGCGGGTACAAGGCGAACGGCAGTTGCAGGCTGAGCACCACCTGGCTCAACACCAGCAACTTGCCGATAGCGCCATCACCGAGCAGCCATACGCCGATGAACGCTGGAATCAGCGCCAGCCCGCGAGTGATCAAACGCCGCTGCCAGCACGGGATGCGCAGGTTCAGATAGCCTTCCATGATCACCTGCCCGGCGATGGTCCCGGTGAAGGTCGAACTCTGCCCCGACGCGAGCAGCGCCACGCCGAACAACACACTGGCCAGCGCACCGCCCACCAGCGGGTCGAGCAGGTGATAGGCGTCCTGAATGTCGACCACATCGGTGTGCCCGGACTGGTGAAACGCCGCCGCTGCGAGAATCAGGATCGCCGCGTTGACCAGCAGCGCCAGGGCCAGCGAACCGATGGTGTCGATCCGCGCCAGTTTCACCGCGTCCTGCTTGCTCGCCAGGTCCTTGCCGATCATCCGCGTTTGCACGATCGAGGTGTGTAGATAAAGGTTGTGCGGCATGACGGTGGCGCCGAGGATGCCGATGGCCAGATACAGCGGCGCCGCATCGCTGATCGCGGACAGCGAGGGTTTAAAGCCCAGCGCCACGTCTGGCCAGTACGGTTTGATCAACAACAATTCGACGAAGAAACACACACCGATGGTCGCGACCAGCACCAGCATGATCGCTTCGAGACGACGGAATCCCCGGTTCTGCAGGGCCAGTACCAGCAGCGTGTCGAAAGCCGTCAGAGCGATGCCGAAACTCAGCGAGCAACCGAGCAGCAAGTGAAACGCCAGGGCGCAGCCAAGCACTTCGGCGAGGTCGGTGGCAATGATCGAGATTTCCGCCAGTATCCATTGCAGGCGCGCGGTCGGCGTGCTGTAGCGCTCTCGGGACAACTGCGCCAGATCGCGCCCAGTGGCGATGCCCAGCCGCGAACACAGGCACTGCACGACCATGCCGGCCAGGCTCGCCAGCAGCACCACGAACAACAGGCTGTAGCCAAAACGCGAACCAGCCTCGATCGCGGTGGCCCAGTTGCCCGGATCCATGTAGCCGATCGACACCAGCAAACCGGGGCCGGCGAAGCGCAGCACACGTTTGAAGAACGAGGCAGTCGGATCGACCGCAACACTGCCGGCCACTTCCGGCGGGCAAAACGGCGCGGTAGCGATTTTGGGCAAACTGAATTTCACGCACACATCCAGAAACAAAAACGGGAGCCCGGCAGCTTAGTCGTTTCGCCTGATGCCTTGAAGCGCAAAGATCACTGAACCTATGGGTTCACCCCCAGCAACTGCTCGCGCAATTCGGGACTGCGTGTTCGCGGATCCAGCCAGATAGCAAAAAACGCCTTGGCAAACTGCGGATCCTCGATCTCATGCTGGAGCTTCTGCCCGACAAAAAACCGCGCGCCCTGCCCCGGCAGATACACGCCAGTAATCCGCGTGCCGGCCTGGACGTCGACAAAGGATTGCTGCATCTGCGCCTGCCAGCCGGCCAATTGCGCTGAAGTGACCCGGGAACCGGCCAGGCGTTTGATCTCATCGACGCTGGTGCTGACCAGATCGTCTCGCGAGATGTTGCGCCGGTAGATCAGCTCCAGTGCAAACGGCTGGCCGTCCGCCAGAGGCCGCGCGGCACTCCACAAGCGCGCGCTGTAAACATCGAAGCCGAACACGCTGAAATCGCCACTGCCGATGATTTGCGCCCCTGGCACCGCGTCCTGCCAATTGGCCCACGTCGGCGTCAGCAACAGTGCCCACAAGCCGATGCCACAACAGCCACGTACGAGCTTGGGTGTTCTGTTCATCGCCGTATCGTCTCCGCTGCATTCTGATGATCAAAGCATAGCCGGATTCGCGCCTGAATTTTTGTATACAAATATTGCGAACATAGGCAGCAATCTTTAATCGGCAGTGCTAACGTGGCTGATCCTGACCCGATGGAGACACCCGCGTGCTGATCCTCAAACTGCTGCTGATTCCCGGTTTTCTCCTGCTGATTTCCCTGGCGGGCAAACGTTGGGGGCCGAGCGTGGCCGGGTGGCTGTCGGGATTGCCAGTGGTGGTCGGGCCGATTCTGTTCTTTCTGGCGATCGAACAAGGGCCGCAATTTGCCGCGCAATCGGCGGTCGCGGCGCTGTCGGCAATGTTCGCGATGATCGCTTTCTGCATCACTTATGCGCAGGTGGCGCAGCGGGCGAACTGGCCGTGGGCGTTGACCATTTCACTGGCGGTTTGGGCCGCGCTGGCGACGGTGTTGTCGGTGATTCCGGCGTCCCTGCCGTTCTCGGTGATTGCGGCAGCGGTGGCACTGCTCGCTTCGCCTTATCTGTTCCCCGAGGTGCAGCCGGTGTTGAACGGGCCGGCACCGAAGTCGGACAAACTGATCTGGCGGATGATCGCCGGCGCGGCGCTGACGCTGGTGGTGACGATGCTCGCCAGCACCGTCGGCGAACGCTGGAGCGGCCTGCTCGCGGTGTTCCCGGTGCTGGGCAGCGTCATGGCGGTGTTCTCGCAACAAACCCGCGGCCCGGCGTTTACCGCTGCGTTATTGCGCGCAACGGCGACCGGCATGTATTCGTTTTCGGCGTTCTGCCTGGTGTCGGCCTTGACGCTGCCGACCATGGGCCTCAGCGGTTTTGTCGTAGGCGTGGCAGTGTCGGTGGCGATGCTCGGGGTGACCCGGCGTCTGCTGGCGCGGCCATTGGCCAAGGCGCAAGCGCAATAACCGCCCGGACGAATCGCGCTGGAACGCCCGGCACGCTCCGTGGGATGATCGCCCGCCTCGCGCGACCATTCACCGGAGATTCACATGTCATTGTTGAGCAAAAAAGCCGTCGTCCTGATGCTGGCGGCCGTCGCCGGTTTCGCCGCGATCAACGCGCACGCCGCCAAGGAAAAGGTCAAAACCGAGAAGGTTACGCTGCTCGACGGCAAATTCGCCTTCGTCCTGCCCAAAGGCTTTGTCGCTGACCCGCTGCCCACCAGCCCGAGCGGGGCCAAGGGCACGATGTACACCAACCAGACCACCAAGACCGTGGTCATCGCCGCCGAAAACCAGATCCCGGCTGGGCAGAACGTCAAGGACAACGACGGTGAGTTTCTCGACGGCAGCGTGTCGAGTTTCATCGATGATCAGCGCAAGGCTCTGCCGGACTTCAACAAACTCAGCGAGAAAAGCCTGACCCAAAAAGGCACCGGCCTGGGTCTGCGTCAGGTTGACAGCACCGCCACCCAGGGTGGTGGCCAAACCCTGAATACCACGCTGCTGGCCGGCTCGGGAACGAAGATGGCGCTGGTGCAGGTGATTTCCCGCGCCAGCGACAAGAAGGGTCACGATGCTTTGGTCAAAGCCATCGTCAAGGATTGAGCCGCTGCAACCAGCCGTTCAAATCGCGCAATTCGGTCGCACTGATGCTGTGGCCGACGCCCGGATACGCGTGAAACTCGGGTTTGTAATCGAGCTTGTGCAATAGCGCGTTGGCCTCGGTGCCGTGACGGTAAGGCACCGGATCATCAGCGGTGCCGTGGCCGATAAATATGCTCAGCGGCAGTGGCGCTTGCCCGGGCTTGAGTTCGGCTTTGAGCACCGGCAACAAGCGCCCGCTCAACGCGGCAAACCCGCCCACGACCGCTGGCGCGCGCAGGCCCACTTCGTAACTCATCATCGCGCCCTGGCTGAAGCCGATCAGGTACACCTTGTCCGGCGCGGCGTGATATTTCTTCGCCGCCTGGGCGATAAAGTCGCGCAGCTTCTGGCCGCTGACCTTCAGATCATCGGTCTCGCCGTTGTAGGCGCCTTCACCTTTCTTGCGAAACCACTGGAAACGTCCTTCACCCAACGTCATCGGTGCCCGCACCGACAGGTAGTTGTACTGCGCCGGCAGCTGAAATTTCATGCCGATCAGATCGGCCTCGTTACTGCCGTAACCGTGCAGGAAAATCACCAGCGGACGTGGCTCGGCGTCGGCGTGGACCTGTTCGAGGTATTTGAGCGGCAGGTCGGATTGCAGGGTGGTTTGCGCGTGAACGGCGGTGGATGCGAGCAGGGTCAGCAGGGCGAACAATTTCAGCATTGCAGCGTTCCTTCACAGAGTGTCGGGTTCGCGGGGGAGCCTAACATTCTCGGCTGAGGATCCAAATTTTGTGGTGCGGCTGATGGCCCTTTCGCGAGCAGGCTCGCTCCCACCGTTGAAATGCGTTCCCCTGTGGGAGCGAGCCTGCTCGCGAAGAGGCCCGCACCTTCACCGCAACCTGTCAGTCGTTGGTCAGCTTGCCGGTACGAAACGGCACCCGCCCCGCCACTTTCGCCTGCCAGATCCCCGGCTCGGTATAGCGCCCGCGATCAATCGCGAACAGCACGCCGCTGGTGCCGGCGCGCACGGTGGTCACGCGATCCTGCAACGGGTCAACAACCTCGAACAGCGCATCGCCCTGCTCTACCCACTCGCCGGCATTGCGCAAGAAACTGACCACGCCGTGGTGCGGGGCGAACAGGTATTCAGTGCCTTCGAACGGCAGACCTTCACAACATTCGCTCGGCGCCGCCGGCCATTCGCCGCTGATGAAACCCTGCTCGGCGAGAAAACCCAGGATCGCTTCGCAATTGGCCTGAGCCTGATCGACGCGGGTGTCGCCCATGCTGCCCAGCTCCAGCGTCGTCGCCAGATTCGCCGCCGGAATCGCCGCGTTCGGGAAAGCTTTGGCCAGACGCAGCCACGGCGTCGAGCAGGATTCATCGAACGAGCTGCCGCCGGAGTCCTCGCAGAGCAACGCGACGCCGGCCTGCAACCGCGCCGCCAGCGATTGCCATTGCGGCCAGTGTTGCGGCAGCGCGTAGAGGTGAATCGCAGCGTCGAAGTCGCAATGCAAGTCGAGAGTGATGTCGGCGTCGCAGGCGTGGCGCAGCAACAGGCGGTGCAAGGCTTCCAGTTGCGAGGCCGGCGCTGGCAATTCTTCGAAGACCTGAGCCATGGCCTGGCGGATCAGCGCGACGTTGGCCTCGGCATCCGCGCCCAGACGCTCTCTAACCAGCGCCGCGACCGGGGCGCTGAGTTCGACGAATGCGCGGTTGAAATTCTTGCCGCTGCCCAGTTCGAAGCGGCCCATGTGATTGCCTTGCAGATGCTGATCCAGGCCGATCGGATTGGCCACCGGCACCAGTTCGATAACGCCCTGCAAACGGCCCTGCCGTTCCAGTTCGTTCAAGCGCAGCTTGAGTTCCCACGCGGTGCGCATGCCCGGCAGTTCATCGGCGTGCAGGCTGGCCTGGATATACACCTTGCGGCTGCCGGCGCCGTAGCGAAAAACGCTGAGGGAGCGCTCGCTGCCCAAGTGGCTCCAGGGCAGAACGTGGTCGATGCGTTGCATGAAAAACTCCTCAATAGCTGGGTTACGCAAATCCCTGTGGGAGCGAGCCTGCTCGCGAATGCGTCAGGTCAGACGATGACGATGTCGAATGTCAGACCGCTTTCGCGAGCAGGCTCGCTCCCACAGAGAATTTCCATCAATAAAAGAACATAAAAAAAGTGGCCACCGCGCAAACGGGGCCACTTTTTTTCACGGCGTATTAATGGCCGTATACGTCAAAGTCGAAGTACTTGTCCTGGACTTTCTTGTACTCGCCATTGGCGCGGATTTCGGTGATGGCTTTGTTGAATTGCTCAGCCAGCGCGGTATCGCCCTTGCGCACCGCGATGCCAGCGCCGCCGCCGAAGTACTTGGCGTCTTCGTAGGTCGGGCCGACGAATTCGAAGCCTTTGCCGGCGTCGGTTTTCAGGAAACCGTCGCTGAGGTTGACCGAGTCGGCCAGCATCGCGTCGATACGCCCGGAGACCATGTCGAGGTTGGCTTCCTGCTGCGAGCCGTAGCGCACCAGTTCGATCCCGGCCGGAACCAGCACTTCAGTCGCGTAACGGTCGTGAGTACTGGCGCGCAGCACGCCGACTTTCTTGCCCTTGAGTTCGGTCAGCGGGTCTTTCACGCCCGAGCCTTCCTTCATCACGAAACGTGCCGGGGTGTGGTAGTACTTGATAGTGAAATCGACGTTTTTCTTGCGATCGTCAGTGATGGTCATCGACGACAGGATCGCGTCGATCTTCTTCACTTTCAGCGCCGGGATCAGGCCATCGAACTCTTGCTCGACCCACGTGCATTTAACCTTCATCTGCGCGCACAGTGCGTCACCGATGTCCACGTCAAAACCAGTGAGTTTGCCGTCAGGGGTTTTCATCGAGAATGGCGGGTACCCGGCTTCGATACCGATGCGGATCGGCTTGGCGTCTTCGGCCACGGCGGTCAGGGACAACATCGACAGTGCCAGGGCACCGAACATCACTAGCTTTTTCATTTATTACTCCCGTGCGGAGGCTTTTATTGGCAGCTTTCGAGTCAGCGTTCGGTCATGGCGTTCTAACGGCAAAAACCGACGTGGCCGGCAGTCTATGGCGGCGCGCACGGAGGCAATTGTTTTTAAGCGACAATTACTTACAGAACATCGGCGCACGCATTGACGAGGGTCAACGCGTGCGCCGTGGTGGTGCGAAGGCTGTAGGACAAGACTGCTCTCAGAGCAAAAAACGCTTATTGCCTCTGTAGGAACTGCCGAAGGCTGCGATCTTTTGATCCTGTTTTTTTGAGATCAAGATCAAAAGATCGCAGCCTTCGGCAGCTCCTACAGAAACGTCAGCATTCGCAGGCGACAGGTGTGTTGGCGACTGACGCCGCGCTCAGTTCGAAACCCTCATCCAGCCATCCGGTGACGCCGCCGATCATCTCCTTGACCGGATAACCCAATGCGGCGAGTTTCACCGCAGCCTTGTTCGCGCCGTTGCAATGCGGCCCGGCGCAATAGACCACGAACAAAGTGTATTTCGGGTAATCGGCCAAGCGCTCCGCCGTGAGCAAGCGGGTCGGGATATTGATCGCGCCGGGCACATGGCCGCGCTCGAACGCCAATGGGCCGCGCACATCCACCAGAACAAAATCGACCTCCCCGGCCTCGTGGCTACTGAACACGTCGGAACAATCGGTTTCGAAGGTCAGACGATTGCTGAAATGCATCAGGGCAATCGCCGAAGGGGCGGCGGGAATTTCGCTAACCAGGCTGGTCATGCTGTGTTGCTCCTTTGTCTGTGGGGGATGAACAGACTTTATCGAGACGGCGCTTGCCGCTACAGTGGCGCGCAAGACACCGACCGGGAGATTTCCGCCAAATGCCCACTCAGCCCAATCTGGTTGCCATTCTGGCCTACGACGGCCTCTGCACATTCGAGTTCGGCATTGCCGTGGAGATCTTCGGCCTGGCCCGGCCAGAGTTCGACTTCCCTTGGTACGGACACGCGATCGCCGCGGTCGATAAAGGCCCGATGCGCGCCATGGGCGGGATTCAGGTGCTGGCCGATGGTGGCCTGGAACTGCTCGCCGCAGCGCGCACCATCGTCATTCCCGGCTGGCGCGACCGCAACGCCCCGGTACCGCCAGCGCTGATCGACGCGTTGCGTCAGGCCCATGACCGAGGCGCGCGGTTGCTGTCGATCTGCTCGGGCGTGTTCGTCCTCGCCGCCAGCGGCCGGCTCGACGGCCACCGCGCCACCACGCACTGGCGCTACACCGGTGAACTGGCGCAACGCTTCCCGGCGATCGAGGTCGATCCGGACGTGCTCTACGTCGACGCCGGCCAACTGATCACCTCCGCCGGCAGCGCCGCCGGCATCGACGCCTGCCTGCACCTGGTAACCCGCGACTTCGGCACGCAGGTCGCCAACGCCGTCGCGCGGCGCCTGGTCATGTCGCCACAACGCACCGGCGGCCAGGCCCAATTCATCCCCACCCCGGTCAGCCCGACACCCCGCAGCGACCTGTCGCGCGTCATGCAATGGGCCCGCGAACGCCTGCACGAACCACTGGAAGTCCGCGATCTGGCCAGCGAAGCGGCGATGAGCGAGCGCACGTTTTTGCGGCGCTTCACCGAAGCCAGCGGGCAAACGCCCAAGGCGTGGCTGCAACATGAACGCCTGGCGCGAGCGCGGGAGCTGCTCGAGAGCACCCATCAACACACCGAGCAGATCGCCCAACGCTGCGGCTATCGCTCGGTGGAGAGTTTTCGCGTGGCGTTTCGCAGCGTGGTGGGTGTGCCGCCGTCGGTTTATCGGGAGCGGTTTGGGCGGGAGGGTAAGGCGATTTGTTGACCTGTCTGGCAATGGATCTATTGAAGTGCTCCGTGGGGTATTTCCCAATCCAATCGTCAGGTAAGACAAGCGTTCTCCCAGCTAGCAAGAGGCTACAACATCTTGCGCCATTGCCTACAGCTACGCCCGAATCCGCTGGCTTTTGCGAGCTGGCCGTCGCCAGTAAGCTGACTTGCACTCGGTGATCTGAACTGGTCGCTTGCCAATTAGACGGACGCCTCGCCACTAGCCTGGAATAATTCCCACCATGAATGATCATCAAGCTTCATCCCCGCGCTTCTCCAGCATCTGGGAAGCTCTGGAAGACACACCGCAAGAGGCCGCCACCATGCGGTTGCGGGCAGAGCTACTGCGCAATCTTCAAAAAAACTTGCGAGCCTCAGGTCTTGCAAACGAACAGGCATCCGCCCGTATGAGAATCACAAAGGCAAAGATGAATGATTTGCTCAGCGGAAATATCAGCGCTTTCTCTGTAATTGATCTGGCACACCTGAATTCGATAATTTCTTGATCTCTTTACAGTTGTAACGACCGCAACACTTTCAGACGCGTCCTACATCCATTACTCCTTCGTTGCTTTAGCGTCCGCTTCGTTTTTAAACAGCGGACAAGGACGCTCATGGCTCGCAAGAAAGACATCCCCCGGGTCCAAAACCTGCCAGAGGGAGACGGACACCACATCACCACCCGCTACATGACTGCCAGCGAACTTGCTGAGCGCGAGGCCGCGCATGGCGCTTATGAAGACATGCTGGCGCGGCAGCAGGCCCATGAAGACCGACTTCGCAACCAGGTCATACAGCAACAGCAAAGTATAAGCGGCTGTGTGTTTGTGAAAAGTTGCAAGCTGCCGGACGGTGTTATCAATGATGCCAATCCATCCGGATTTATACCGGTTGGGAAAATTTCGGATTATGGAACGCTGTCCTTGCTAGCGGGGCGTGAGCGTGACTCGGCCGGGAATATCTCACTAAAGGCTGTTGGCGCCACCAATCTGCAGGCATCCATCGGAGCTTTTGCTCTCGGCAGCTCTGGCAGTCTGAGCGCCAGCACTGCGGCCGCCAGTAGCACAAGCCTGGCTACCGGCGGTGTCGTCGCAGGCGGGTTGCTCGGATTGGTTGCGCTGCTGTGGCCTTCGAGTCTCGCCGATAGTGCTCTCTACTCAGAAGAGCAACTACAGTCCCTCGATACAGCTCGGACTCGGGTTCGATTGCATGTACAACAGCAGCCCGACGGCACGGTGAAAGGATACGGATACAACACTCAAACGCGCAGCGATTGGGAAATGATTCCTGTCGTCCAGTTCGTCAAGCAAGGCGCCTCGTACGTCGCAGATTTTGGCAATGGGTCGACCCTACTCTGGACTCCCTCAGTAGACTCGTCACGCGGATCGGCAATTCCGCCGCTGGAAAGTGCGCCGCAGGTTCCCCATATCTGGGTATACCCGCCGACCGAGCAGGCGGACAAAATCATTGTCAATCCGGTTTACCCGCCTGAATACCAAGACTTTATTCTGGTCTTTCCGGCTGACTCCGGAGTACAGCCTCTATACGTTGTGCTTTCAAGACCTGCTCTTGGCGGTGATATCAAATATCACCGGCCTCCCGTTTCTCTCCCAGCATACCCGGATACCTATCCCGTCAAATCCAAAAGCAGTGTTCAAGGTGGTGGCGGCAAGCGCAGCAGATGGAAAGACAAGAAAGGTCGAATCTATGAATGGGATAGCAAAACAGGCGCTATAGAACTCTATAACAAGCAAGGCAAACATTTAGGTGAGTTCAATCATGAAACGGGCGAGCAAATCGATCCTGCCGATCCCGAGCGATGGACTCCAAAGTGAAGAGGAATCAAGATATGTTTTTATGGATTAGTGGCTTTTTACCAGACGAAAGCGAGGACGATGCGCTCAAATTCGAGCTGACGGTAGACTCGAAATCTGAGCATCCGATATTGGCCGTAATGGGCTGGCCAGAACTAAGCCTAAGCCCTGACGGAGAATGGCTAATGACTGCGGAGCAAACTCAACGAATCAGCGAAATACTCGGAGAGCAATTGCCGAAGGAGCTGGATTTATTCATCGGCGTCAGGGGCTAGCGTCGACGGTGAGCATCATCTACCAGGATCCATCCATTTCCCGCGACGCGGCGATGACACGCATTGCAAGTGGCGTCGCCGAAAATGTGGTAACGGGCCTAGTGTCGATTGGTATGAGCGAAGAAGATCCAGTGTGGGCTCAGGCGATCTGCCTCCAATACCTCTCCAGCAAAACCGAGGCGATTGCTGCATCTGCCATCACCGCCCTGGGCCATATCGCTCGTCGGCATGGAAGACTGGATACCGAAACCGTTTTGCCTGCCCTTGAGAACGTAAGGCGTCGGATGCCCTCATTGCAGGGCATCATTCAGGACACGATTGACGATATAGAGATGTTCACCTGAGCATCCGGAGTTGCAGGCGTTTGGATGAGGGTGGCTTCATCCAGACGCACGTTCCTCAGACCTCAATCCTCCCGCGTCAAAACCTCCAACAACTCAATTTCAAACACCAGATTCGAATTCGGCGGAATCTTACCCATGGTCCGCTCGCCGTATCCCAGATGCGCCGGTACCAGCAATTTACGTTTGCCGCCGACCTGCATGCCCAGCAGCCCCTGATCCCAGCCTTTGATCACGCGGCCAGTGCCGATCACGCACTGAAACGGTTTGCCTCGGCTCCAGGACGAGTCGAATTCGGTGCCGTCTTCCAGCCAGCCGGTGTATTGGGTGGTGATCAGCGCGCCTTTCACCGCGGCTTTGCCGTCGCCCGGTTGCAGGTCGATGATTTGCAGTTCGTCTGTCATGTCGTTGGCTCTCGAGATGTTCGCAGGCGGCGTTTTTCGCAGAATCCGGCGTCGATGGCAATCCATGGAACCGAAAACACGCCTTGCCGCTCACATGTGTATCGACATCGTATGACGACAAGGATGCTTAGATGACCGACTCTCGATTGCTGCGCAGTTTCATCCCGCCCTACATTCTCAACCGCATCATTGCTCACGGTTCCGAGCCGCAGCGCAACGCCGCGATGCAGACGCTCAACCACGTGCGCAGCCTGCTGCCCAACCCCGGTCGCCCTTCGGAACCGCCGGCGCGGGCGATTCTGCCGGAGGCGAGCAAGCCTGGCCTGGCGCGGCGCAGCGTGCATGATGCGCAGAACAAAATGCTCTTGCCGGGCATGCCGGTGCGCCTCGAGGGCCAGCCGGCATCGGGGGACCCGGCGGTCGACGAGGCTTACGATGCGCTGGGCGCCAGCTATGATTTCTTCTGGAAGGTGCTCGGTCGCGACTCGATCGACAATCAGGGATTCGCGCTGATCGGCAGCGTGCATTATGGCCAGGGCTACGAGAACGCATTCTGGAACGGCGCGCAGATGGTCTTCGGTGACGGCGATGGCGAAATCTTCCAGCGCTTCACTCGCTCGCTCGACGTCATCGGCCATGAACTGGCCCACGGCGTCACCGAAAGCGAAGCCGGGCTGATTTATGCCAACCAGTCCGGCGCGTTGAACGAGTCGCTCTCGGACGTATTCGGCGTGTTGACCAAGCAATACACCCTCGGCGAAACCGCCGAGCAGGCAGACTGGTTGATCGGCGCCGACCTGCTGATGCCACAGATCCAAGGCAAGGGCCTGCGCTCGATGTCGCACCCCGGCACGGCATACGACGACCCGATGCTGGGCAAGGATCCGCAACCGGATCACATGCGCAAGTTCGTCATCACCAGCGAAGACAATGGTGGCGTACACATCAACTCCGGCATTCCCAACCGCGCGTTTTACCTGGCAGCCCAAGCGTTTGGCTGCTTCGCCTGGGAAAAAGCCGGACGCGTCTGGTACGACACGCTGTGTGATGACCGTTTGAAACAGGACGCAACGTTCGACGCGTTCGCGAAACTGACGATCGACCACGCTGACCGGCGCTTCGGCACCGAAGCAGCCGACACAGTGCAGCAAGCCTGGGCACAGGTCGGTATCGAATAATCCGAGGAGGCTGTATGAAAACGCTACCCGAGCTGGATAAAGATTCCGTTTTGCGCGTATCTCGCCAGGGTGGCGTTGCAGCGATTCACAGCCTGAGCCGCCCACGGGAAATCGAATTTGCCCAGTGCGATATCAGTCAGCGTTCAAGGATCTGCTCGGTGCTTGAGGGTTGCCTGCCACTCGATAGCAGCGAATCGGGACGTGGGGATCAGCGCTTCTACCAGATTGAAGTGCGCTATCAGTCCGGGGAAATGGTGTTGAAGGTGCCGGAGGATCGGGCGCCGGGGGAATTAGTGAGTCTGTGGGACAAGGGAGAGCTTCTGTAAACGCTCTCCCCCGCGGTCAAGCTATTTCTCGACCGGCTGCATCTCGACAATCGTGCCGTTGGTGATCATCACCATTACGTACTTGTCGTTGATCTGCACCCACTGTGCCTGCTCGATCGGTGCTTTCAGACCTTTGGCTTTCCAGTTCTTCAGAGCCTTGTCTTCGCGCTGGTACATTTCCGGCGCGCGGTCGTTGACCTTCAGTTGGCGGTCGCTGGTCGGCGATTGCACAGAGGGATCGCTGGAGGTTTGCGCCGCTTGAACAATGGGCGTGATCCCGGCAATGCCGGCGACGAGGGCCATGCTGGCGATTAGGGTTTTGCTGTTCATCGGTGAACCTCTTTCAGATAGGTAGTACCTGAACTCCGACTGCGCGGCGCGGGAAACATTCCTTGTTTTTTGCTGGAGGTGGCCGTAAGAGGCCTTGTCCATCAGACCGCCATCGCTGGCAACTCGAATCGTCGCACCGCAGCTCCCACAGGGTTGGTGTTACACCACAGTTTTTGACCTGAGCTCCACTCCCACAAGACTTGGCGGACGCTGATTCTCTGATCACCACCGATCCCCTGTGGGAGCGAGCCCGCTCGCGAATACGCCGGCACATCCGCCATCGTTTCCATCTGAGAGAATGCCTTCGCGAGCAGGCTCGCTCCCACAAAAGCGCCAAGCACTGAAGCCATTGATCCGCTCCACGCATCAATCCATGCCAACAATGCAATTAACAGATTGTTACATCTGCGCCACCATCCACCTCAATAAAAACCGTGCGCCGCTTCTCCGTAGCGCACGTCATAAAAGCGGTGGAGTACTTTTCAATGACAGCCTCAATCCCAACCAACGGCTCGCGGGCCGGTGCCATCTTCCGGGTAACCTCGGGCAACTTCCTCGAACAGTTCGACTTCTTTCTGTTCGGCTTCTACGCCACGCAGATCGCGGCGGTGTTCTTCCCGGCGAGCAGCGAGTTCGCCTCCCTGATGATGACTTTTGCGGTGTTTGGCGCAGGCTTCCTGATGCGTCCGCTCGGCGCCATTGTGCTCGGCGCGTACATCGATGACGTCGGCCGGCGCAAAGGTCTGATCGTCACCTTGTCGATCATGGCCAGCGGCACGATATTGATTGTGCTGGTGCCCGGATACGAAACCATTGGCCTGTTCGCTCCGGCGCTGGTGTTGATCGGGCGGTTGCTGCAAGGCTTCTCCGCCGGCGCGGAACTCGGTGGTGTTTCGGTGTATCTGTCCGAGATCGCCACGCCGGGCCGCAAAGGCTTTTTCACTGCTTGGCAGTCGGCCAGTCAGCAAGTGGCGATCATCGTTGCTGCCGCGCTGGGCTACGGTCTGAACCAGTGGATGGAGCCGCAAGCCGTGGCCGCCTGGGGCTGGCGTATTCCGTTTTTCGTCGGTTGCATGATCGTCCCGTTCATCTTCTTCCTGCGCCGCAATCTGGCGGAAACCGAAGAGTTCGCCGCGCGCAAACATCGCCCGAGCATGCGCGAAGTATTCCGCACCCTCGGCCAGAACTGGGGCGTGGTGCTCGGCGGGATGTTGATGGTCGCGTTGACCACCACCGCGTTCTACCTGATCACCGTGTACGCACCGACCTTCGGTAAAACCGTGCTGCACCTGAGCACTTCCGACGCGCTGCTGGTGACGCTGCTGGTGGGTGTGTCGAACTTCTTCTGGCTGCCGATTGGCGGTGCGTTGTCCGACCGTATCGGCCGTCGTCCGGTACTGATCGGCATGGCCTTGCTGGCGCTGGCCACGACTTATCCGGCGCTGTCGTTCCTGGTGCAGGCGCCGAGCTTCACCAACATGCTGCTGTCGCTGCTGTGGCTGTCGTTCATCTATGGCTTGTACAACGGCGCTATGATTCCGGCGCTGACCGAAATCATGCCGGTGGAAGTGCGCGTCGCCGGTTTCTCCCTGGCCTACAGCCTGGCCACGGCGATCTTCGGCGGTTTCACCCCGGCGATGTCGACTTTCCTGATCCAGTACACCGGCGACAAAGCCGCGCCAGGTTATTGGATGAGCATCGGTGCGCTGTGCGCGCTGTGCGCCACGCTTTACCTGTACCGCCGTGCCGGTGGTCGTCTGCAACCTGTCGCGGCCTGAGGAAAACTCGCCATGAAAAAACTTTTTACTGTCACCGCCCTGCTCGCCGGTCTCGCGTTCAACTTCGCGGCCCAGGCCGAAGAACTCAGCGTGATGACCTCCGGTGGTTTCACCGCCGCCTACAAGATCCTCGGGCCGAAATTCGCCGCCGCAACGGGCAACACGCTGACCACCAGCCTCGGCCCGTCGATGGGCAAGGCGCCGGAAGCGATTCCCAATCGTCTGGCGCGCGGCGAGCACGCCGACGTGGTGATCATGGTCGGTTACGCCCTTGATGAGCTGATCAAACAGGGCAAGGTCGACCCGGCGTCCCGCGTTGAACTGGCGGATTCGCGAATCGGTATGGTGGTGCGTGAAGGCGCGGCGAAACCGGACATCAGCAGCGTCGACGGCCTGAAGAAAACCCTGCTCGATGCGCAGTCAGTGGCCTACTCCGACAGCGCCAGCGGCGTGTATATCGAGCAGCAGCTGTTCAAGAAACTCGGCATCGAAGACCAGTTGAAACCGAAGGCGAAAATGATTGCCAGGATACCGGTCGGTTCGGTGGTCGCCACTGGCGACTATCAGTTGGGCTTCCAGCAGGTCAGCGAATTGCTGCCGGTGCCGGGCGTGAGCTTCGTCGCGAAGATTCCGGAATCGGTACAGTCGGTGACGCGTTTTGCCGCTGGCATTCCGGTCAAGGCCGAGCATCCGCAAGAAGCCAAGGCCCTGCTCGCCTACCTTGCTGCACCGGCCGCTCAGGCTGACGTGCAGGCCACCGGGCTGGATTCGGTCAAGCGTTGATCGTTGGCGGCTGGACGCGCATTTCCACGACCAGCCGCTCCAGTTCCAGTGCCGCCGGGGTCAACGTGCGATCCCGGCGCTTGATGATGCCGACACTGCGCATCACCTGCGGCTCGATCAGTGGCACCCGCGTCAGGATCGGATGATCCGGCCCGGGCATCGCCATCAACGGCACTGCCGCCACGCCCAGCCCCGCCTCCACCAAGCCGATCATCGTCGTCACATGCCGCGTCTCGCAGATGCTCTGCCGCTGCGGCACTACCCCGCCCAAGGCCTGATCGAGCAGAAAGCGATTGCCCGAAGTCTTGTCCAGCGCGATGTAATCCTGCTGATAGAACTCGTCCCAACTGACGCTGCTGCGCCCGGCCAGCGGATGATCGCGACGACAGGCGACAACGTAGCACTCCTGCACAAGCGGTTCGAACTCGACTTTGGCATCCTGCGTGCCGAGAAAACTCAAACCGAAATCCGCCTCGCCATTGACCACCGCACTCAACACATCGTGGGCGCTGGAATCGAGGACTTTGACCTTGATCCGTGGAAACTGCTGGTGATAGCGCGCGACCACGCGGGGCATGAAGTAGTACGCCGCCGACGGCACGCAGGCGACGGTGACATGCCCCAAACGGGTCGAGGCGACTTCGCTGATGCCGAGCAAGGCAATGTCGAGATCATCCAGCAAGCGCTCGACGCTGGGCATGAAGCCGCGCCCGGCCTGGGTCAGGCTGACCTTGCGCGTGGTGCGCTCGAACAGTTTCACGCCGAGGGCGTCTTCGAGCTTTTCGATGCGCCGGCTCAGCGCCGGTTGCGACAGGCGCACGGTGTCGGCAGCCTTGCGAAAACTGCCCTGCTCGACCACCGCGCGAAAGGCTTGCAGGTCGTTGAGGTCGAAGTTGATTGCCATGGCGTTTCCGGAAATTGATGCGCAGGGGTTATAAATGTAACCAGTTGATGCAAATTATTACAGAGCACATGAAGATCCGTCGTAGGAGCTGACGAGTGCAACGAGGCTGCGATCTTTTGGCGGTAACCGAAGATCAAAAGATCGCAGCCTCGTTGCACTCGTCAGCTCCTACAAGGATCGTTGGTGGATCTCAAATTGATTGAACCCTTATCCTTGTCACCCCCGCCGTACCCGTAGTCAGGAGTCGTTCCAATGCCCCATGAAGGCAATCTGTTGCAAGCCGCTGTCGTGTTTCTGTTCGCGGCCGTGCTCACCGTGCCTTTGGCCAAACGTCTGCAACTGGGCGCTGTGCTCGGTTATCTGTTTGCCGGGGTGATCATCGGCCCGTCGGTGCTCGGCCTGATCGGCAACCCGCAAAGCGTTGCGCTTATCTCCGAGCTGGGCGTGGTGTTGCTGCTGTTCATCATCGGCCTGGAGCTGTCGCCGCGCCGCTTGTGGGTGATGCGCAAATCGGTGTTCGGCGTCGGTCTGGCGCAGGTGCTGTTGACCGCATCGGTGATCGGCGTGCTGGCACTGTCGGTGTTCGGCCAGCCGCTGAACAGCGCCATCGTGCTGGGCCTCGGTCTGGCGCTCTCCTCCACGGCGTTCGGCCTGCAAAGCCTCGCCGAACGCAAGGAACTGACCAGCCCCCATGGACGCCTGGCATTTGCGATTCTGCTGTTCCAGGACATCGCCGCGATTCCGCTGATTGCCTTGGTGCCGATGCTCGCCGGCGTCGATCACCACACCAGCACCGCCGACGATATTCGTCACAGCTTGCAGGTGCTTGGCGGCATTGCCGTGGTGGTGATCGGCGGGCGGTATCTGCTGCGTCCGGTGTTCCGCGTGGTGGCGAAAACCGGGCTGCCGGAAGTGTCCACCGCCACCGCGTTGCTGGTGGTGATCGGCACGGCGTGGCTGATGGATCTGGTCGGTGTGTCGATGGCGTTGGGCGCTTTTCTCGCCGGTCTGCTGCTGGCGGACTCGGAATACCGGCATGAGCTGGAAGCGCAGATCGAACCGTTCAAGGGCCTGCTGCTCGGGCTGTTTTTCATCAGCGTCGGCATGGGCGCCAATCTCAGCCTGTTGTTGAGCGCGCCGATCACCGTGTTGGGACTGACTCTGCTGCTGATCGGTCTGAAATTGCCGCTGCTGTTCGTCGTCGGACGTCTGGCAGGAGGATTGAACAAAATCAGCGCAATTCGCCTCGGCATCGTCCTCGCTGCCGGCGGTGAGTTTGCGTTTGTGGTGTTCAAGATCGGCCGCGATCAAGGCCTGTTCGAGCCGCGTCTGTACGACCTGCTGGTGCTGACCATCACCCTGTCAATGGCGCTGACGCCGTTGTTGCTGTTGATCTGCGCACGGCTGGTCAGTCCGAAAGTACAGCCGGTGGAAGTGCCGGAGAAATTCCGCGAAATCGACACCGAAGCGCCACGCGTAGTGATTGCCGGCATGGGCAGGATGGGCCAGATCGTGGCGCGGATTCTGCGCGCGCAGAACATCAAGTTCGTTGCGCTGGACACCTCGGTGGAAACCATCGAACTGTCGCGCAGCTTCGGCGGTGTGCCAGTGTTCTACGGCGACCCGATGCGCCCGGAAATCCTTCACGCGGCGAAGGTTGGCGAAGCGGAATATTTTGTCATTGCCACGGACGATCCGGAGACCAACATCAAGACTGCCGAAGTGGTGCACAAGCTCTATCCGCACATGAAAATCATCGCCCGCGCGCGTAACCGTCAGCACGTGCATCGCCTGGTGGATGTCGGCGCGGAAGCGATTCGTGAGACCTATTATTCGAGCCTGGAAATGAGCCGGCGCACGCTGGTCGGCCTCGGTCTGACCCAAGCCCAGGCCGATGCGCGGATCAAGCGTTTCAAGCATCACGACGAACAGGTGCTGGAGGCGCAACACGCCGTCTACGACGACGCCGCCAAAGTCCTGCAGACCGCCCAGGAAGCCCGGGCGGAACTGGCCAAACTGTTTGAATCGGATCAGCTCGAAGAAGAAGCGCGCAAGTCCTGATCGTGCCTTGCGCAGATCCAACTGTGGGAGCGAGCCTGCTCGCGAAAGCGTCGTGTCAGTCACCCAATACTTCACTGACAGATTGCATTCGCGAGCAGGCTCGCTCCCACAGGGGATTGGGTCAGGCCAGTTCCAGCGTGGGCGCAGGCTCGACGGCTGCAACCGCAAACCGATCCGCCAGAAACGGCGTGATATCCAGCGGCAGCGGTTCGTTATTCACCAGTTTATCCAGCAACACCCCGGTAATCGCCGAGGTCAGAATGCCGGTGCGGAAGTGCCCGCAAGCATTCAGATAACCCTCGACCCCACGCATCGGACCGAGAATCGGCAACTCATCCGGCGACCCAGGACGTAGCCCCGCCCAGGTGCGCTTCAGATTGACGTCCACAAGCTCCGGCAGACAGCGCACCGCGCCCTGCACCAGCCCGGCGATTTCCGGGTAGGTGGTGGTGACGTCGAAGCCTTTGTCCTCGGTGGTACTGCCGATAAGGATTTCGCCGTTGTCCTTCTGCGCCACGTAGCAATCGCTGGTGGTGAGGCAGCCGTTGAGGATTTTCGGCATGCGCTCGGTCAGCAGGATCTGCCCTTTCACCGGTTTCACCGGAATACGAATCCCCGTCGCCCACTCGCTCAAATCCGCCGCCCAGGCGCCGGCGGCGTTGATCAGCGTCTTGCAGTGAAACACCCCCGCCTCCGCTGTCTGCACACCAGTGACGCGAGTGCCGTGATGCAACACGCCGGTGACGTTGGTGTTGACGAAGATGTCGACGCCGTTCTGCCGTGCGCCTTCCATGTAGGCGTCAGCGAGGCGGAACGGGCTGACCTGATGGTCGCAGAGAAACTCCAGCGCCCCGCGCGCCTCATGGCTGACACTCGGTTCAGCCGCGCGCAACGCCGCCTGATCGAGCCAGCGCACCTGATCGGCCAGATGCGGAATGCAGCCGACGATGTGCTCGGCGTAGAGCCGATCTTCGTCGTCATAGATCACGAATTTCAATCCGGTCTTCTCGAACTTGCAATCCATGCCGTGATTGTCTTTCAGCTCGCGGTGCAGCGCCGGGTACAGCGCGTTGGACTGCAAGGCAAAATCGAAAAACGACGCCGGCAAGATATGCGGCGTACTGGCGTCCACCGCCACCGCTGCGCCCTGGGTTTCGCGCTTGCGGTTGGCCGACATCATGCGAAAGAAAATCACCCCGCAGCCGAGGCCGACCGACTCGCCGATCGCCCACAAACCGCCAGCCGAAGCGCGGGTCGCGTTGCCGGGGCGCTTGGCGTCAATCAGCGCAACTTTCAGATCTTTGCGCTTGGACAATTGGTAGGCGCAGGACGCGCCGATCACGCCGCCACCGGCAATGACCACGTCGTAGAACTTACTCATGGCAAGCGCCCTCCGTGCCGAGAGACTGGAACGCGGAAAACGGCACCGGATCGATTGGAAAGCGCGGGCGCAGCCAACCGACATCCTGACGTCCGGTGGCCTGGCGCAAGCGATCGCTGCAATAGCCGACGCACATCCGCCCCTGACAATCGCCCATGCTCACGCGGGTGCGCATTTTCAGGCTGGCGATGTCTTGCACACCCTGCTCCAGCGCCAGATCGATGTCGGCGCGGGTCGCATGTTCGCAGCGGCAGATCACCGTGTCGGCTGCGGGCAAAGCAGTCTGACCTACGCCGCGCTCGGTGTAGCGATCCACCGCCGCACGAAAGCGCACGATGGCTCTGAGCTTGCTCGCGTAGCGGTCACGGCGCACCCGAGCCAGCTCGGCGTCGAGCACACCGCGTTGCAGCAGGATCGAAGTGGCGGCGATCTTGCCGGCGAGCATCGCCGCTTCACCGCCGCGGATCCCGCCCATGTCGCCGGCCAGATGCACATGCGCCACGCTGCTTTGCTGCCAGACATTGGCGTGGGCACGCAGGTAGCCATCGTCGCTGAAGCCGTGATCAAGGCACATCTGCTGGCTCAATTGCGTGCGCGGAATAAAACCGTAACCGACCGCCAGCGTCTGCGCTTCGAAACGCTCCACCCGCGACAGATCCGCCTCCCACGTCGACGAATACGGCGCGACGCTGACGCTTTTCAATTCGCCCTCGCCGTGGGCTTCGACCACGCCCCAGCCGTAGTTCATCGGGATACCGTGCAACTTGAGGTAAGCGAGCATGCTCAAGCCGTCGAGGAACAGCTGCGGCTTGTTCAGCAGCGCCAGACTCTCGCGGGCGATCTTGCCGAATGCGCAAGCCTCATAGACGCCGGCGACGCGCACGCCAGACGCATGTAACTGGGTCGCGACAAGCGGCAGCAACGGCCCAGTGCCGGCGATGATCACCGGCCCTTGCGGCTTGACCACGCCACTCTTGATCTGCAACTGCAGGCCGCCGAGCAGGATCACTCCCGGCAACGTCCAGCCGGGAAACGGTACGCTGCGTTCATGGCAACCGGCGGCCAGCAGCAGTTGCGGATAAGCGATCTCATGCAGCTGTTCATCGCCATCGAGCACCACCAGAGCGCGAGTGCCTTCAGCGCCGACCACGCGATGGTTGAGACGTACGTCGATCAGCCCTGACTGCTGCTGAAATTCACCGTGCAGTTTGTCCAGTGCTTCGGAATAACGCGGCCCGAGATAATCCAGTTGCACACCATCACGCAGCGGCCCGCGATAGACCACGCCGCCGAGGCGCGAAGCCTCTTCGAGCAAGGTGCAGCGCACGCCGTGGCGCGCCAGTTCGATGGCCGCCGCCATCCCCGCCGGCCCGCCGCCAACGATCAACGGTTGCAGGCTCATACAATCTCCTGCGCGACGACGCGGTTGACTCGGGTTTCGATCTGCATACCGTCGCGGACCACGGTCTGGCAGGCGCGGCGTTTGTGCCGACCGTTGATTTTCACCAGGCAGCACTGGCACACGCCCATGCCGCAATAGGCGCCGCTGATCTGATCGTGATCGTTGCGTGCAACCTGGCGCACGCCGAGGGACTGGATGACGCTGAGAACGGTTTCGCCGATGGCGGCGCTGACCGCTTGGCCATTGATGTGCACGGTCATGTCCGCCTGCACCAAGGGCTGGATATCGAAGGTTCTTTCTAGGCAGTTCATTTACGGTGTTCGTCCGTGAAGATTCAGTTGAGGTTGTGACAGCTCCTTGCTGCACTACGCCTCGTCGACGCTTTTATCGCTGTGTTTTCAACGTCGACGCGGATACTTCGCCAGCGCAACAAGGTGCGCGACAAGCACTGTAGCTCATACCTCAGCAAAGGCCCGGATCATTTACGGTAGGCGATATCGCCAGGGGAAATATTGATCCAGGCCAGTGAAAATGGCGGGATGGAAACGGTTAGTTGGAGAAGACGTACTGGCCTTTGATCTTCTTTGCGCCGATCAACGCAAGGTCCGGGAACAGCAGGTTTTTCAGCCAAGCGACGTAGAAGATCATCGCCAGCGTGATCGCCACGCCGACCACCGTACCGATCGGGTCATCCGCATATTCCTTGAACATGCGCGGCATCTGGCTGATCGAGAGCATCACGTACACCGTATAGGCATGGGCCGCGTTGCGATAGAAACCCCAGGCAAAAAGCAAAGGCACGCCACCGGCGAACAAACCAAGTCCGATGGCGAAACCGCTGCTGATGGTCAGCCCGAGGAGATAGCCGCCCACCAGACCGATCAGCGCCTGAACGTAAGTCAGTCCAAGAAGGATCTTGATCTTGCCGGCGTGGCGTTCAATCAGATCCGGATCGGGGCGTGAGCCGATCAGGTACGCCAGCGCCTTGTCTTTCAGCGCACCACCGGAGAATGCCTTGAAAGTCTCGGTTTTCGAGCGACCGGCATCGAGCATTTCGCTGACCTGGCGTTTGGTTTCCTTCTTGTCCAACGTATTCTTCCTTAATTGAAAAATCAGGGGAGTGAAGCTAGGCACTTCGCGAACCGATTGTCGCTTTGTTGAGTTGCCGAAAGCAAAAGGCTCAGGCATGCCGGCCCTTGCGCAGTGGATAAACGCAATTTGTCGATCATGTTTGAATCACACGTGCTGTTACGGCATCGGACCTACAACGCCTTGCGTCGCTGCCTACGGGTGCATCAGAATCCGCCGGCTTACACGGCTATCGGTAGGGCTATATCGTTTCCCTGTCACTGCAAAACAGTGATCGGGTTTGGTAGCCCGTTTCTTGATAGTTTTATGGCGTCCCTTTAAGCGGCCCCTCCTTTGAGGGTCAGCTCTTCATGGTGACCATGCGTGGGGCTCATTCGTGAGCGCCGGGGTTAACTATCTTGACCGGTCTACCAACCTGCGCGTGGCCGCCACCCTTCGTTTGGTAGCGATAGTGACGGCTCTTCATTCCTTCAAGATAGAGAGTCATCCATGTTCAAAGTAACGCCAAACCCGCCAGAAGCCGATTCGATCCCGTACGACCCTGCTCTGGAGCCTCAGCGCATAAAAGACGCCGCCGCTCGCGCCATCAACTTTTATCTCGATCCGCAAACCCTGAAGACTACGATTCCCAATCGTCAACCGGGCCGGATCTTTCTCGTCGACCCAACGGTGGACGAGGAAACTTTGCTCCTCGAAGCCTGTGAATCGCTGGCTGCGGCGAACGAAATGGCCCGCGAAATGAGCAACGTCATCGAGCCTGCACAGCGCCGTTCGCTGCTGATGTTGCAGCAAGTGATCATGCTGAGTGAGCTGGTCGTCAATCGCGTGCTCGACAGCCGACGCGTGTCGAACTAGCCGCAACCGAGGTATGAGGGGGCGTGCTCCCTCACTGCCAGCGTGCACGTCACCCCGTGGCGCTCTCTCTCACACCAAGCGGCTCTCATCGGAGTTTCAGCTGATGTCACACACACCTTCCAATCCGCCGGCCAGGATCAACGCCACGCCGTACAGCCCCAATACTCTGTTCATGGTCAACCCGCAATCCGACACCGAATCCCTGCTGGTCAACGCGTGCGAATCCCTGGCGTCCGCCACGGTGATGCTCGGTGACTTTGCCGGGATGCTCGAAGGCTCACGGCGCAATACCCTGTTGGGCATTGCGCAAGTGGTCATGTTGGGAGAACTGGCCGTGAACAAAGCGCTGGATAATGTCGTGCCGACCGAGTGATTCGCCAAGCTTGCGTTTGCAGTTCCCAAACGCAAAAAAGCCGCTTTCACCCGAAGATGAAAGCGGCAGAGGCATCCTGCCTCAGAGGGATCAGTGCACGAACAGGGCGATCAGGATGATGATCGGGATCGGTACGCCGAGGAAGAACAGCAGTAATGAGCGCATGGTGACTCTCCTTTTTAACGGACCGGAGTGGTAGTGGTGTAGGTGTCGACTTCAACGTACTCGACCGCATCGCGACGACGACCGCCGAAGGTGGCTGCCAGGCTGGCAAAGAACGCACCGGCCAGCAGCGCGACGAACATCCACAGCGAGGTGTAGGCAGCGACTTTCGCGGCGGTGTCGGCAGCTTGCTGGGCTTTCAGTTTCGCGTCAGCGATGGCTTTCTGGGTGTCGGCGTAGATTTCGTCGACACGACGTTCAGCATCGGCCTGGCTCAGGTTGGTACGTTGCGACACCAGTTGTGCGAGGTAGGTGCGGTCTTCGGCGCTGAGCTGACCGTTGGCCAGGCTCTGGGCGAAGATGCGGGTCACGGTGCCGCGTGCGGCGTCATCGCTGACGGCTGCCGGACGGTCGTCACGGAACAGGCTGTCGACGAAGTAGCCGTACTGATCGCTGTCAGTATTGGCTGCGGCAGAACCGGCAGCCTGGCTCATGGCACCGGCAGCACCGCCGACGACGTTAGCCCCAGCCTGCACACCGCCGCTGACGACGCTGCTGACCGAACCGACCACCAGCACAGCGGTGACCAGCGTGGCGACGCACCAGGCGAGGAAGCCGTGGGCGGTGTCGCGGAAGTAGACTTCGTCACCGTGCATGTTCGCCCATTTCACCCGCAGACGACCGGCAATGTAGCCGCCCATGCCGGAAGCAATGATCTGCGTCACAGCCAGCCAGACAATCGTCGAAATGCCCAGGCCCTTGGCGCTGACGCCCTCTCCGGCCCACGGTGAAACAGCCGAGAAGCCCAGGCCGAAACCAAGCAGTACCAGAATCATCGACAGCGCAGCGGCAGCCGCAGCACCGGCGAAAATCGCGCCCCAGGACACGCCTGACACGCTGCTCGACTCTTCCAAGGCAGGATAATAGCCATCAGGGGATCTATTCATTGTTGTACGGCTCCAGGCATGAAAAATGGTGTTACAACTCGTCTAGTGAGGAATTGCAGTGACCGTGCCAGTTACAGAAACTAAATAAACCCTTTATTTTCAACACGTTAGAAAGTTTGAACTTCGCTGATCCGTGCAATTTGCAATAAACGGTCAGCGCCTGCGGGTTTTCTGCATTGATGAATGACTGGCAAATCCGATCAGTTCCGATTCACCGTCGCGACGAAGATGAAAGTTAATTTAAAGCGTCACGGTAAATTCTTGGCAAAATGCTGCCATTCCGTTTGAACCGATCAGCAGGCCTGCCTATGACTCGTATCTTGACCATCGAAGACGACGCCGTGACCGCGCGGGAAATCGTTGCCGAACTCAGCAGCCACGGGCTGGACGTTGACTGGGTCGACAATGGCCGCGAAGGCCTGGACCGTGCCGTCAGCGGTAACTACGACCTGATCACCCTCGACCGCATGTTGCCCGAGCTGGATGGCCTGGCCATTGTCACCACGCTGCGCACCATGGGCGTCGCGACGCCGATTCTGATGATCAGCGCCCTCTCCGATGTCGATGAGCGCGTGCGCGGTTTGCGCGCCGGGGGCGATGACTACCTGACCAAGCCGTTCGCCACCGATGAAATGGCCGCGCGGGTTGAGGTTTTGCTGCGCCGGCAGAACAGCGTCGCCACCCAGGCCACGACGTTAAACGTCGCTGACCTCGAACTCGACCTGATCAGCCATGAAGCCCGCCGCGCCGGGCAGGTGCTGACGCTGTTGCCCACCGAATACAAACTGCTCGAGTTCCTGATGCGCAACAGCGGCCAGATTCTCTCGCGGATGATGATTTTCGAAGAGGTCTGGGGTTATCACTTCGACCCGGGCACCAACCTGATCGACGTGCACATCGGCCGTCTGCGCAAGAAGATCGACGCAGCCGGCAACGTTCCGCTGATCCGCACGGTACGGGGCTCCGGCTATGTCATTGCCGAACCCGTCTGACGGCTGGCGCTCGTCCAGCAGCCGCTTGCTGGCGCTGTACAGCTCGCTGTTCGTGGCGTGGAGCGCGATCCTCATGGGGGTCATGTACTACGAGGTATCCGGCTACCTCGACAAACTGGCCAAACATTCGTTGATGCAACGCCAGCACCTGTTTTCGCACTTTCGCGGCGAGCAACTCGAAGACGCCCTCGCCGCCAGCATGACCTTCGATATTCGTGGTATCGACGCCTATGGTCTGTTCAGCGCTGACGGCGTTTACCTGGGCGGCGCACTTCAGCAAATTCCCGAAGGACTGCCGCTCGACGGCAAGATCCATATGCTCGCCGAGTGCGCCGATTCCGATGACCCGACCCTGCCGAGCGACAGCTGCGATGCCGTGGCCACCCAGACTCGCGACGGTCGCTGGCTGGTGCTGCTGCGTGACAACGGCTCGCTGTTCGCGGTGACGCGGATCATCTTGCACGCGTTGTTCTGGGGCGTGTCGCTGACGATCATTCCCGGGGTCGCCGGTTGGCACCTGCTGCGGCGTCGACCGTTGCAGCGCATCCGCGCGATCCAGAACAGCGCCCAGGCCATCGTTGCCGGCGACCTGACACACCGCTTGCCGCTGTCCAATCGCCGCGATGAACTGGACATGCTCGCCGCCATCGTCAACGCCATGCTCGAGCGCATCGAGCGCTTGATGAACGAGGTCAAAGGCGTCTGCGACAACATCGCCCACGACTTGCGCACTCCCCTGACCCGCTTGCGCGCGCAGTTGTATCGCATGCAGCAACAGGCCGGCGAAGGTTCGCAGGAAGCGGCGCAACTGGATCTGGTACTGGCTGAGGCGGACACGCTGATGGCGCGCTTTCGCGGCTTGCTGCGGATTTCCGAACTGGAAGATCGCCAGCGCCGCTCAGGTTTCGTCGAACTTGATCCGGTGCGTTTGCTGGAGGAATTGCACGAGTTCTATCTGCCGCTGGCCGAGGAAGGCGATCTGCGCTTTCAGTTGAACATGCCGGAGACACTGCCGCCGCTCAACGGCGACCGCGCGCTGCTGTTCGAAGCGCTGGCGAATCTGCTGAGCAACTCGATCAAATTCACCCCGCCCGGCGGCACGGTGATGTTGCGTGGTGTCAATGCGAATGGGCAGACGCGGATCGAGGTTCACGACTCAGGACCGGGGATTCCCGAGGCGGAACGTGAGGCGGTGTTCCAGCGTTTCTATCGCACCGAGGGCGGCCAGCCACAAAGTGGTTTTGGACTGGGGCTATCGATCGTCGCGGCGATTGTCAGCTTGCATGGCTTCAGTCTTGAAGTCGGCAGCAGCGATCTGGGCGGGGCGAAACTGGTGCTGGATTGTCGGCAGAGTTTGATCAGCCAGGCCTGAGGGAATGCAATCCACCCTGTGGGAGCGAGCCTGCTCGCGAATGCGGTGGTTCAGTCACAGCAATGTTGACTGACCTGACGCCTTCGCGAGCAGGCTCGCTCCCACAGGAAGTCCCATGCTTCATAGGCGCTGTGTGAATCAATCAGGTCGGGTAGTTCGCCCGCAAGGCTTCGAGCCCGCCCTGGTAGATGCCATTGAACAACGCCACCACTTCTTCATCGCTCACGCCGAGCGCATTGAAGCGCCCCGACCACGTCACACGCGAGCCCTGCCCCTGGGCTTCAACCTTGATCGTCGCCAGATAATCGCTGGCCGGAAACGGTGCCTGTTCAATCGAATAGCTGTAGGTTTTTGCGGCGTTATCGAATGTCTGCAGACGTTCGACGACCACACCCCCGTCAGCAGTTTTCAGCGTGCGCACCCGCCCGCCTTCGCTCAGTTCACTGTTGGTAATCAATGGCAGCCAGTCCGGCAGCGTGTTGAAGCCGCCGATCAATTGCCAGACCTGATCGGCCGAGGCCGGGATGTCGATGGTTGCGGATGCTGTTGGCATAAAACCTCTCTTTCGGAAAATTCAGATAGTCAGGCTGTCGACCACACCGCCATCAACGCGCAACGCCGCGCCTGTGGTGGCCGAGGACAGCGGTGAAGCAATGTAAGTGACCAGATGCGCCACCTCCGCAACATCCGCTACGCGCTGGATGATCGAGGTCGGACGGGCCTTGCGCACAAAGGCGTCGGCTTCGTCGCGCAGGTCGCGCCCGGATTCGGCGGCCGCGTCCTTGAGCATGTCCTGCAGGCCATCGGTGAAAGTCGGCCCCGGCAGGATCGCATTGACCGTGACCCCGGTGCCAGCCAGACGTTTGGCCAGGCCGTGGGACACCGCGAGGTTGGCGCTTTTGGTCACGCCGTAATTGAGCATGTCAGCCGGCGTCGCCACGCCGGATTCCGATGACAGAAAGATCACCCGGCCCCAACCCTGCTCGACCATCGCCGGCACGTAATGCCGCGCCAGACGCACGCCGGAAATCACGTTGACCTCGTAGAAGCGCGTCCACTCGCTGTCGGGTGTCTCGAAGAAATCGACGTCGTTGAAGATGCCGAGGTTGTTGACCAGAATGTCCGCGCGCGGTTCGGCGGCGAAAAGCTTTTCCGCGCCCTCGGCCGTGCCCAGATCGGCGGTAAGACCACGCAACTGCGCGCGGGGCACCGCTTCGCGTATGCTCGCCAGCGCCTGCTCGACCTTGGCCGTGTCGCGACCGATGACCACCACCGTCGCCCCGGCTTCGGCCAACGACTGGCTGATGCCCAGACCGATGCCGCCGGTACTGCCGCTGACAATGGCCAGCTTTCCACTCAGATCGATCTTCATGCGTTTACCTCATTAGCAAGGAGTTCCACCGCGCTCGACTTTGGCGACGATTTCAGAAGCATGGATCAGCGTAGTTGCGATATTGCCGGCATGGTTGAGCTGCCGACCGGTGACGGGGATGTTGTTTGATCGACGATCCCCTGTGTCTGGCAGACCGTAGCCCCTCACCCTAGCCCTCTCCCGGGGGAGAGGGAACCGATTGGGAGATATTGGAGAGTATGTGCCATGCCAGACTTTCTCTGAATCCATAATCGCCTCTATCTTTCAGGTCGGCGGTTGACCCGGCACAACGCGGTCAGTCCCCTCTCCCTCCGGGAGAGGGCTAGGGTGAGGGGAATTTCGGAACAGATCAGATTTCCGTCAGACGAAGCAGACCATCGGCGCCGACCCTGACGCCGATCGCATCGTAACTGGCTAACGTCGCATGCGTCGTTTCGATCGGGTGCTGGTGCGTGGTGGTGATGATCATCAGTGCAGCGCCCGCCGCTTCCGCAGCCTGAATACCGACGGCAGCGTCCTCGAAAATCAGGCAATCCGCCGGCTCGACACCGAGCTTTTTCGCCGCCAGCAGATACCCCGCAGGATCAGGCTTGCCAGCCTTCACATCTTCCGCCGTGATCATCACCGCCGGCTGCGGAATCCCCGCCGCCGCCATCCGCCGCAACGCCAGATCGCGAGGCGCCGACGTCACCATGGCCCAACGATTTTTCGGCAGAGCGTTGAGAAAGGCTGCCGCCGCAGGAATCTCGACAATGCCTTCAACGTCATTGATTTCCGCTGCGGTGATGAACGCCGCCTGTTCCTCGGCATCCAGCCCCGGCAGATTCAGCCGGGTGATGGTGTCGATCGCCCGCGCGCCATGGATGGTCGGCAAAAACGTCTCGACATCAACGCCATGGCGCACCGCCCACGCTGACCAGATGCGCTCGGCGGCGGCGATGGAGTTGAGGACGGTGCCGTCCATGTCGAACAGGAACGCGCCGAACGCGCGATCAAAAACCGATGCATGTGCAGACAAGAGAGCAAATCCTCTGACAGTTGGCCGGGCAGGCTGGCCCGGCAATGTAGCACTTGTCAGTGCAACTGCGGGGCCTTGGATTTGAACGCACTTTCCACACAGTCGAGCAATTGACCTATCGCCCACGGCTTCTTGATGAAAGCCACCGAATGCTTGACCCCTGAGGTCTCAGGCGTTTCATAGCCGGACATGACCATCACCGGTTTTTCCGGCCAGCGATCGCCGAACAGATTGGCCAGGTCCGCGCCGTTAAGCGTGCCGGGCATGGTGATGTCGGTCAGCAGCAGCGCAACATCGGCTGCATGTTTTTCCAGATACAGTGAGGCGGCGTCGGCGCTGGTTTGCGGTTCGACCTTGAACCCTTCCTCCTGGAGAATTTCGCAGAGAAACTCCAGAATCAACGGATCGTCCTCGACAACCAGAATCAACCCGCCAGGAAGGTGCGCGCTCGACGTAGGTGTAGGGCACATGAACAGCACTCCCCCGAATTACATTTTTGATAAGCGGTTTGAATCCGCTGCTTATCAGGTATGAGCAGCGCGCCTTGTAGAAATTCACTTTTGATACAGCAGATTTCGCCAAGGTGTTGTTTTTCGAAGCGCAGCGCCCGTCGAAAACCTTCATTTGTGGTTAAAATGCCGGCCCTTTGAACGGCCGAACCGTAATCCATGAATCCTGAAGCCCTCGCCACCCTCCACGCCCACTTGCTGCCTGCACTGGCGGCGGCACCCAGCGAAACCCGTCGTTTGTTTCACGGGCGCGGACGCTGCTGGCCGGGGCTGGAGCAACTGACCGTGGACTGGTTGCAGGGTGTGGTGCTTGTGTCGCTGTTCAAGGAACCGGCGCCTGAGCAACTGCAGGATTTGCGGCATTCGCTGCTGCAACTCGCCGCCTCGCCCGAATGGCAGCAATCCGGCGCGCACACTTTGCTGATCCAGCACCGTTATCTGCCGCAAAGCACGGCCGAATGGCTGATCGGCGAGGAAATCGAGGAAATGACCATCATCGAAGGTGGCTTGCAGTTCCGCGTCGACTTGGGACGCAAGCAGAACACCGGGCTGTTTCTCGACATGCGCTACGGACGTAACTGGGTGCGCGAACAAGCGGCGGGCAAGCGGGTGTTGAATCTGTTCGCCTACACCTGCGGTTTTTCCGTAGCGGCAATCGAGGGCGGCGCCAGCCATGTGGTCAATCTCGACATGTCCCGCGCGGCCCTGAGCCGAGGTCGCGACAATCACCGTTTGAACGGCCACGACCTGAGCAAGGTCAGCTTTCTCGGCCACGACCTGTTCAAGTCCTGGGGCAAGGTGATCAACAGCGGCCCGTACGATCTGGTGATCATCGACCCGCCGTCGTTTCAGAAAGGCAGCTTTTTGCTGACCAAGGACTATCAACGAGTGTTGCGCCGCTTGCCGGAACTGCTAACCGCGCAAGGCACCGTGCTGGCGTGCATGAACGACCCGTCGTTCGGTTCCGACTTTCTGATTGATGGCGTGACCCAGGAAGCGCCGAGCCTGCGCTTCGAGCATCGGCTGGACAACCCGCCGGAGTTTCCCGATATCGATCCAGAGAGCGGCCTGAAAGCCCTGGTCTTCCAGCGCATCAGCTGAAACACCAGAAACCCCTCTGTGGGAGCGAGCCTGCTCGCGAAAGCGGCACATCAGACAAAAATTTGCTGACTGATACACCGCTATCGCAAGCAGGCTCACTCCCACACAAGTTCTGCGTTGATCAAAAAGCCGTCGGCCGCAGCACCAGCGCAAACAACTCACCATGCCCGGTGACATTGAGTTTGTGATAGAGATTGCGTCGATGCACTTTCACGGTCTCCGGCGAAATCCCCATCTGCTGGGCCATCGCCTTGCTGGAAAAGCCCTGCAGGATCAGGCGCGCCGTGTCGATCTCGCGTGCGGTCAGCCGGGCATCGAAACGGTCCAGCAGCGTCGCCAGATCACCCACCACCGCTTCGGCCACCGGCCCTTGCGGCGGCAGCAACTGCATGTGGCGATGCATCGCCGCCAATACCCAGTCACGAACGCACAACAGTCGGCCATGCTCGGCCATGCCAAACGCGCTCGAGCGGCCCAGGGACAAGCCGAGTACCGCGCCTTCGACGTTGATCAGAAACTGCAGTTCATCCTCGCCCACCACGGCACGAAAGTAGCTCTGGTAGTACTCGCTGTGCAGAAACTGGTCCGGCGCAACGGACGCCAGGCTATGCAGGCCGTCGCTGATCCCGCTGACGGCGGCTTGATAGAACGGATCGAGCAGGTACATGCCGGCGGTATAGCCGGCCAGCTCTTGCTGATCGTCGGCATAGCCCTTGCTGTCGAAGTCGATCAACAAATGCGGCGGCTGGCCGGCCTGCATCAGCGCGACGAGGGCATTGTCCAGCGGCACCAGCAGGCGCAGGGTGTCGACCAGCGCGCGCCAGAAACCGTCCTGCCCGAGGTGGGAAAATACCCGTGCCAGACTCTGATGCACCGGCAATTCCTGCAACAACGCGTCCACGCTCTACCCCTTTCGAGTAACCCATGATGGGAATGGGGCTGGTGTGACCGGCCCGTTAGCCTGACCACTCCAGTTCATCACCGGCCTGCGACAGGCCAGGAGTGCCGCATCATGCGTCGTCACCGTGGATCTATCAACCCGGGCCTGCTGGCCTGTTTTTGTCTCTCCTCGGCTGCCATGGCGGCAGACGTACCGAGCGTGCACGTCTACAACTGGTACGACTACATCGGGCCGAACACGCTGCATGATTTCCAGCGCGACAGCGGCATCCGGCCGGTGTACGACACCTTCGACAGCGCCGAAGTGCTCGAAGGCAAACTGATGACCAGCCGCAGCGGCTACGACGTTGTAGTGGCGAGCAACTTCAGCCTGCCGACCCTGATCAAGGCCGGCGCCCTCGCCCCGTTGCCTCGCGATCAACTGCCACGCTGGCAGAACCTCGACCCCGAGCTGCTGAAAAAACTCGCGGCCAATGATCCGGGCAATCAGTACGCCGTGCCTTACCTGTGGGGCACCAACGGCATCGGCTACAACGTCGACAAAGTCCGCACCGCGCTGGGTGACAAAGCGCCGGTGGATTCCTGGGAGTTGCTGTTCAACGAGGCCAATCTGGCCAAACTGGGCGAGTGCGGCGTGGCGATGCTCGATTCGCCGTCGGAAATGCTGCCGGTCGCCCTGCATTACCTGGGCTTGCCGCCGAACAGCACCGATCCCGAGGACTACAAAAAAGCCGAAGCACTGCTGCTCAAGCTGCGTCCGCACATCGCCTACTTCAACTCCTCGAAATTCATCAGCGATCTGTCCAACGGCAACATTTGCGTGGCGGTTGGCTGGTCCGGGGCGATGCTCGAAGCCAAGACCAACGCCGAGCAGGCCAATAACGGCGTAAAGATCGCCTACAGCCTGCCCAAGGAAGGCGCACCGGTGTGGTTCGACACTCTGGTGCTGCTCAAGGACGCCCCCAATCGCGCCCAAGGCCTGGCGTTTATCGATTACCTGCTGCGGCCCGAGGTAATCGCGCCGGTCAGTGATCACCTGTCGTACCCGAACGGCAATCGCGCCGCGACAGCGCTGGTGGCAGCAGCCACTCGCGACAACCCGGCGGTGTACCCGTCCCCTGCCGCCATGGCCACCCTCTACACCCTCGAACCCTTGCCCAAAGCCGTCGAACGCGTGCGTACGCGGGTGTGGAGCAAGGTCAAGAACGGCCAGTAACCCGCGCAAGAAATCTGCCTGCCTCATCCGAGCGGTAAGCCGCCCGACCTTTTGAATCAAGAGACTGAATCTTATGAATCCGCGTGCCCGTGATCTCGATATCCTCATTGGCCAGATGCAACCCGGCCCGCTCAACGCCATCACCGATGTGCCAGGCGTGCGCGTCGGTCACAGCAATGTACGCGGTCGCAGCAGCAGCGGCCGTGACATCTGCACTGGCGTCACGCTGATCGAGCCGCGCCCCGGCTCGACCAGCCAGCAACCGTGCTTTGCCGGCGTGCATGTACTCAATGGCAACGGTGATGCGACCGGCCTGGAATGGATTCGCGAGGCCGGTCTGCTGACCAGTCCGATTGCCTTTACCAACACCCACAGCCTGGGTGTGGTGCGGGATGCGCTGATTGTGCTGGACCGAGAGCAGCAGCCGGATGACGGGCGGCTTTACTGGAATATGCCGGTGGTGCTGGAGACCTTTGATGGACTGCTCAATGACATCAACGGCTTTCACGTCAAACCCGAGCATGTCGCCGAGGCACTGAACGGCGCCGTGGATGGGCCGGTAGTCGAAGGTGCGGTGGGCGGTGGCAGCGGCATGATCTGCCATGAGTTCAAGGGCGGTATCGGCACCGCATCGCGACGTTTGAGTGCTGCCCAAGGTGGCTGGACCGTTGGCGCGATCGTGCAGGCCAACCACGGTATTCGCAGTGAATTACGCGTCGATGGTTACCCGGTCGGGCGCTATATGGAACAGAAGGATTCACCGTTCCTGCGGGCAGCGCTGCCGCACCCGGGCATGGGCTCGATCGTCGTCTGCCTGGCGACTGATGCGCCGCTGCTGCCCCATCAATGCACGCGTCTGGCCCAGCGTGCCAGCCTGGGCCTGGCGCGTACCGGCGGCGGTAACGAAGACCACAGCGGCGACATCTTCATTGCCTTCGCCACTGGCAATGATCACGTCCCGCCTGCGGCTTACGAGGCTAAACGCGCAGCCACCTGCGACGGTTTGCGCATGGTCAACAACGACCACATCAGCGAGCTGTTCCTGGCCGCGACCGAAGCCGTTGAAGAAGCGATCATCAATGCCCTGCTCGCCAGCGACAGCAGCGAGGGCAACGGCCATTCGGTGCCGGGCCTGGATGCGCAAACGCTTTTGGCGGCACTGGCAAAATCGGGTTGGCCAGGGTCGCGCCCGGCGTGAACCGGCATTGTGCAAGGACGACTGGCGGTACTTGAGTCGTCCGTTGCACGCTCCTAGGATGAAGCTACGCGGTGACTGGATTGATCCGGCGCTGCGTAGGCGTGGGTGTTCTGAACCCCAATCAAGCCCACGCCTTGCTTCACACGCCTCTTGAGCCTCACGGGCTCTACTTCCTCCCCATCAAGAGCTTTGAGGCTCTTTTTTTGTCTGCGTATTTCAGTTCTCGGCGAGACCTTCGGCGCGAATCGAACGCCATGCCGCTTGCGCGAGCACTTCGCGATAGGCACTCGGGCTGCCTTTCACTCGCCCTGCCAGCCAGGCTCGGCAGTAGCTGTCCGCTTGGCCAATGATCAGCGATGGCAGCAGCTCGGCAGGCAAATCCTGAAGTTCGGCGGCGCGACCCGATTGCGTCAGCCATTGGCGCAGACGCAGGTTGCGCGTCTTGTTGCGCTCGGCCAGCTCGTCCTTGAACGGGCCTTTGGTCACGGCGAACCGCGCGTGGTACTGGAAACGCGCCCACTGCGGCTGTTGCTCGACCCAGTCGACATAGCTGAAGACCAGCGCCTGCACGCCTTTTTCAGTGGTATCGGCCGCGTCCAGATACGCATCACGCAAACGCGCCTGATCCTCCAGCGCGGTGAAAAACAGCGCCGCGACCAGCCCTTCCTTGTTGCCGAAATGGTGATAGATCGCGCCGACGCTGGTGTCGCATTCGGCGCGGATCATTTCGATGGTGGTGGCCTCGATCCCCTGTTCGTTGAACAGGCTCAGGGCCTTGTGAAAGATATCGCGTTTGAGTTCGGCGCGGCGGCCGGGGTAGCTGCGTTCCAATAGATCGGCGGTGTCCATGCTGCTGGGGTCCAAAAACGGTGGTTGATAAAGGGCGTCACGTGCCCGTGAACAAATCGCGCCTAGGTTGACAGATTTGCCGTGAACAGAATACCGTTCCGTTACAGAACATTATTCTGTAACGGAACATCATTCTGCAAACTACCCAGCGAGGCTTCCCATGAGTCAATCTCTCAGCATGTTCAACAGCGTCGGCCCGGATGCATTCAGCAAAATGGCCTGCCAGTTCGCCCCGTACTTCAGCAGCATCAATCCGCTGATTTCCGAGTTGCGCCCGAATGCCGCCACCGTGCACGTGCCGTTTCGCAAGGAAATCACCAACCACCTCGGCACGGTGCACGCGATCGCCATGTGCAACGCGGCAGAACTGGCCGGCGGAATGATGACCGACGTGTCGATCCCGGCCGGCGCGCGCTGGATTCCCAAAGGCATGACCGTGGAATATCTGGCCAAGGCGAAGACCGACGTCACCGCTGTGGCCAGCGCTGAAGGTGTGGATTGGCAAAGCGATGGCGACAAGGTAGTCAACGTCGACATTCACGATTGCGAGGGTAAAAAAGTCTTCACCGCGCGTATCACCATGAACGTCAAGCTCGGTTGAGAAGCAGGCACAAAAAAGCCCTTGCTGGGGAATATGCAGCAAGGGCTTTCTGTCGGTGGGCTCAGTGCAAGGTCAGGCGCTGACGGACAAACTCTTCTACCTGGCGGCTGGTCTGGTCCAGATGGCGGTCGCGTTGTTTTTCCGCATCGAGCATCGCACGCTTGCCGTTCTTCTGCAGCAGATAGGTGTGAATCTGCTGCACTTCCAGCGAGCGATAGATCGGCGTGGTGTCGATGAACCCGCGCAGGCCGTTGCTGCGGTAATGCCGCGTACTCATCAGCACCTGGGTTTCGCGCTGGCCGATCACTTCAAAACCCAGTGCCTCGAAATACGGTACCTTGCCAATGCTGCAGGCCAGTTCCGCATGCGGGTAGCGCCCGACCATGTCCGCGAGCATCGCCCGCGCCACACCCTGACGCCGATGACCTTCACGCACCGCCATGTACGCGACGCTGCACGCCTCCCAATCGCCCTGCACCGGTAGACAGATGAGAAATCCGATGACTTGCTCCGGGTCTTCTTCGTTTGTGGCCACCAGCAATTCCACCTCGGTGCCCTTCTGGCCGTTCAACGCCTCGAGATACAGATGCACCTCATAACCGACCGCGTACTGATAAACGTTGTACAGCAGATTGCTCGGGCCGAGGCCGACCGCACTGATGTCGGTCAGGTAATCGACGACCATTTGCAGGATCTGGCTGTTGACGCTTTCCGGGCATGGGGAGGTGTAGTGGGTGATGCGTGGCATGGGCAAACTCCGGCGATAAAAAACGTTGCCGATGATCAGAGCCGTCGACGAACCGCGACATCATACCGTGCCGGATCTATTGAACCGTCACTGTTGTGGCGCCACCACCCTGAATTTGATGTTGATGTCCCTCGACACCACGCTGTCAGCCCACTCTCCTGCGCCGAGGCCGAACTCCTCACGGTTGAGCACCAGTTCACCGTCGAAGATGCCGATGGCGTTGTCCGGTTTCAACTCCACCGGCACCTCGACCTCGCGAGTGATGCCCTTGAGCGTGAGCTGACCGGCGACCTGGTAACGATGCTCGGCCACCTGGGTGAAACGTCGGGACTCGAATACCGCGAGCGGGAATTTTTCAGTATCGAACCAGGCGGGTTTCACCAGCTCGGTATTGGCGTCTTCGCTGCCGGCGTCAATGCTGCTCAGGTCGATATGCAAGGTGGTGCGGGCGTTGGCAAGGTTTTCGGTATCTAAATCCAGAGCCGCCTCGAACTTGCCGAAAGTGCCATACATTCGCGAGCCCATCTGCTGGTAGGTGAAGCTGATCTGGCTGGCGCTGGTGTTGACCCGGTTATATTCAGCCGCCTGCGCACCGGCCATGACGCACGAGGTAAACGCGGCAACCAGCAGCAATCGCAACGTCATGGAATTCTCCGGGCGGCGTGTGTCATCGAGGGCCTTGGTTGACTTAAGCAAACAGCAGAGCGTTATGCCAGTTCACGCTCACGCACAGGGGATTCAATCATCTCGGCGCTGCGCGATTGAACCGAACGCTGCTTGGTCCCCCTGCGCAAATGGTGACGCAATTTCAGCGCTGGGCGCTCGACGCAGTAATACGTCACACCACTGCAGGCAAATGACAACGCCAGCACTGCTCCGACAACGTTGGCGTCATACGCGACGGGCCAAAAACCTCGCAATAGATACATCACCACAAAGTGGTTGAGAAACACGCCATAACTGATGTTGCCCAGGAACTCGTCCATCCGATGGAACTTGAGTCTGGTCAACAGGTAGACCAAAGGAATGCCCACGGCGATACCGAGAGTGACTTCGGCATTGAAGGGACGACGCTCGATCCATCCGAGCATGATCGCCACAAACAGCAGTCCCGCCGCAACGGCTGTGCCGGTGACAACGACCAGTGCTCTGATATTGCGTTGGTACAGATAGCAGCCACACAGGAAGATGAACAACACTCCCGGCAGCAAACGATATCCATAGATATCGGTATTGATAAAGCCAAGGCACGCCAGCAGAAAAATCCCGACCGATACCGCAAAGGCAACACCCTGCGCTTTGAAAATCAGCAGAAACGGGATCAGCAGATAAAAACTCATTTCCAGCCCCAGCGACCAGCCCGGTGGCAGGATCTCGGTCCCGCCGACGCCGAACATGTAATAACCGAGCGGTAACATCAGCAGGCTGGTGGACAAGGTTTTCAATGTCAGCTCGGCCGCTTGGGGTGTACCGGGCAACAGGAGATAAACAACCAAACACGAGGCGACGAAGTAGACCAGAAATTGCGGATACAGCCTTAGCGCCCTATCGACATAGAACAAACCGATCTTCCTCGGCTCGGGGTAGTTTCGCTCGATCAGCGAGGTCATCACGAATCCGCTGATGATCAGGAACGAAATGACGGCGATCACGCCAGGGTTGAGCCCAGCGAAGGTTTTGCCCATATGAGATATAGCAACCAGTACGGCCAACAGCAGTCGATAAGCTCCCACTTCAACCCTCGTAATGTCCTTATTGTTGTGGGCGCATACGCTACGATGCTTTTGTGCGGCAGAACAGTTAAATGTTCATCCGCAGTGCTCAGACCAACCGCTCGATCTTCTGATGCTTCCAGACCAGCTTGTAGTAGAGGGTCTGCAAAATCAGCATTCCCAGGTAGGCAACCGGAAACGCCATCCACACACCCTGCAAACCGAACTGCCCGTCGAGCCAGTAAGCCGCTGGCAACTGGACGCCGACCACACAAATAATCGAGATGACCACCGGCACCAGTACCGTGCCGCTGGCGCGCATGATCCCGCCGATGATGGCCTGGAAGCCGAATACCAACAGGCTCCAGAGCATGATGTGCAGCAGATGCTCGGCCATCGCCCGGGTCGAGTCCTCGGTCAGGAACAGGCCCAGCAACCAGTGCGACAACAGATAACCCAGCACAATCAGGCCACCGGTCAGGCACACATTGATCAACAGCCCGGTGCGCAGGATCGGCCCCATGCGTTGCAGATGCCCGGCGCCGATGGCCTGGGCGCCGAGAATCGAGGCGGTGATCGCAATCGACAGCGCAGGGAATTGCACATAGTTGACGATCTGGGTGACTGCGCCATAGGCCGCCGTCGCTTGCGAGCCGTGCTGGTTGACCAGTGCCAGAATCACCAGCTCCGATAACGACAGCACGATCATCTGCACGCCGGTTGGCAGGCCGATGCGCAGGACCTTGCCGAGAATGACCCGGTCCAGTCGCAGCGCGGCAAAGAACTCTCGATCCGGCGCCAGCGGATGGCCCTTGCGAATCAGCCGCCAGGCCAGCCACGCCATCGCCGACAGATTCCCCGCCAGCCCGGCATACGCCGCGCTCTGAATGCCCAATGGCGGCAAACCCAGCCAGCCGCGAATCAACGCCGGCGTCAGCGCCAGCCCCACGGCGGTGGACACGATCAGCGCGAGCAGTGGCGACAGCGTATCGCTGACACCACGCAGCAATTGGGTGAACAGCACGAATACCAGTAGCGATGGCAGAATCCACAACATGACGTGGGCGTAGTCCACCGCGTCGTCGAGTACATCCATCGGCGTGCCCAGCCCAGTCAGTGCCTGGCGCGCGAACACTGTGCCGAGCACTGCGGCAACCAGACCGATCAACACCCCCAGCAGCAACGTCGCCCCGGCGATCGCCTTGACCATATGCGTTTCGCGCGCGCCCCACGCCTGGCCAATCAACACGCCCGCGCCAGCACCAAGGCCGATGACCAGGGCGATGAAAAAGAATACGACGGGGAACATGCCGGACACTGCCGCCAGCGCTTGAGTGCCGAGCATCTGGCCGATGTAGATGCTGTTGACCGTCCCGGACATCGATTGCAGGAAGTTCGACAGCACCATCGGCGCGAGAAACAGCAGATAGGTTTGCCAGAGCGGTTTGGCGAAGGTGGCGCTTTGCATTGAATGGAGGTCCATCTCGACGGCGGCAGGCCTGATTGACGATAGCTTCGGTGAGTTGCGTGCAGCGTGCAATCAACATTTCCAGACGGTGTTGATTGTCTGTTTTGCATTTGTGTAAATGCCGTGCATCGCTTTGTGTCAGTGTTGCGGCTGTGGTAAATCAGCGACTCTGTCGACACGTACTATTGAGGCTCGGTTCATGCGTAACGTTGCAAATTTTCTGCTTGGCTCCCTCCTCGCTCTGTCGGCCGCCTACGCTCAGGCGGCCGAACCCGCAGCGGCGCCTGCTTCATTGAAACCGCTACTGGCCACTTTGAATGAACGCCTGAGCATCGGTGATCTGGTTGCGTTGACCAAATGGGACAGCGGCAAGCCTATTCAGGACAGCCCGCGCGAGGCGCAGGTCATCGCCAATGCCCGAACTCTGGCCACCGAACACAAACTCGATCCGGACGACGTCGCGCAACTGATCGCCGCACAGATGGAAGCGAACAAACTGGTGCAATACGGTCTGCTCGCGCAATGGCAAGCGGCAGGTGCTGCACCGGACACACCGCGTCCGGATCTGGGCAAACAGATCCGCCCGCGCCTGGATGAACTGCAAAAGCGCTTGTTGCAGCAGTACGCCGCCTTCGCGCCCTATCGCCAGGATCCGAATTGCCCAGCATGGCTGGCCGATGTCCGCAACGGTCTGGCCGCCGATTTGCTGCACGACCTGGCGCTGATTCGTGCCAGCGGCGAGTTGTGCATCCGGGCAAAAGCGCTCTGAATCAACGCTCCTGGCAAACATCATCGGCGTCGATGTTCACCATCACGTCAATGAAGTTCTCATAAAAACTGCGCGGCGTAACATCGGCTCCAGACAAACAAACAACTTTCTGGAGCACACGATCATGAAACGCCAAACCCTTCTCGGCATCGCTTTCTCGGTTTTCGCAGTTAACGCTTTTGCAGTAACGCCTGCTCACACCCTGGTCGCTGAAGGCGGCTCGGACAAGCTGATCGAAAGCCGTCTGGCTGAAGGTGGTTCGGATCGTCTGCTCGAACGCCGTGTTGCCGAAGGTGGTTCGGATCGTCTGCTCGAACGTCGCGTTGCCGAAGGTGGCTCTGATCGTCTGATCGAACGCCGCGTTGCCGAAGGTGGCTCTGATCGTCTGATCGAACGCCGTGTTGCTGAAGGCGGTTCAGATCGACTGATCGAACGCCGTGTTGCTGAAGGCGGTTCAGATCGACTGATCGAACGCCGTCTTGCCGAAGGTGGTTCGGATCGTCTGCTCGAACGCCGTGTTGCCGAAGGTGGTTCGGATCGTCTGATCGAACGCCGCGTTGCTGAAGGTGGTTCGGATCGTCTGCTCGAACGCCGCGTTGCTGAAGGTGGCTCTGATCGTCTGATCGAGCGCCGCGTTGCATGAATCTACTGCATGACCGCAACCCCCATGAAAAAGCCCGGCCTGATCAGCCGGGCTTTTTTGCATTCAGCCGTCGCTTACTGCGCGGTTTTCAGCTTGACCACATCACCGGAGATAGTGGTGGTGTAGCCGGTCAGGACCCAGGCCCAGAACCAGTTTTCCTGAACTTGCGTGTTGATCATCGCATCGCCGCCCTTGGCTTTGATGGCCGCATCTTGCGCGCGGACGAAGCGGCTGTTCTGGCGGATCGGGATAACACCAAACAGCAGCAGGCCGGTGGCCGAGGCTTCGCTGTGGCCGACCACGGTGTACTGGTTGCTATCGTAATGTGCGGTTTTCATCGGGGCGCCGGTGCAACCTGCCAGAACCACACCGAACAGTGCGGCGGCGACTACTTTGCTGAGGTATTTCACAGTAAAACTCCATGGGGAAACGCCCGGGATCCGTCTCGCGGGCGGCGCGCATCTTAACCAAAATGATGGCTCATTGGTATCAGCCTTATTGCATTTCTATGAACCGGTTCGCTGGCCGGTCATCGGCGATGTCGCATACCATGGCGCCACTCAAATAAAGACAGACATCGCCCCCATGTTCAAAGCCAGTCTGCGTAGTCATCTCACCCTGTGGTTCGGCGGCTTGTCCCTGCTGACGCTGTTGAGTGTGGGTTTTTATGTCGGTCATATTGCTACCGAGCAGATGAAACAGGCCAGCGGCAACGCGTTGCTGAACACGGCGCGCGCGGCGGCGACTTTACTGGGCGAACAACTGCGCGAACGGCAACTGGAGGTCTACCTGCTCAGTCGCGCGCCGCATCTGGAGCGTGGTGATCTGGACAATCCAGCCATCCTCAAGTCGATGCAGTTGCGCACCCAGGCGCGCGCCGAATATGCGTGGATGGGCGTCACCGACGCCGAGGGTAATGTGCGCCAGGCCGTCAATGACCTGCTGGTTGGCCAATCCGTACAGAAACGCCCTTGGTTCCAGATCGGTCTGCGCCGCCAGTACACCGGTGATCCCCACGAAGCGGTGTTGCTGGCCAAGTTGTTGCCGGGCCTGCCCAATGGCGAGCCGCTGCGCTTCATCGATTTCGCCGCGCCAGTCCACAATGCTGAAGGGCAGGTGATTGGCGTGCTGGGCGCACATGCGCACTGGAGCTGGGTGACGCGCATCGTCGAGTCGGCGGCGTTTTCCCACAAGAACTCGGCGCCGGATATCCAGGCGCTGATCGTCGACCACGACGGCAAGGTGCTCTACCCCGAAGCGCTGATGGGTCAAGAACTGGCAATGACCGATTCGATATTGCCTGGCTGGACGGCGGCCAACGGTTACCTGACCAGCATGGTCACCGTGCCGACGCCATCGGGAACGGCGCTGTCGTGGTCGATCGCCATTCGCCAGCCATTGGAGACTGCGCTGCAACCGGCGCGGATGCTGCAATACGAATTGCTGATCCTCGGCGTATTCGCCGCCATCGTTTTCGGTCTGGTGGCTTATTATCTGGCGCTGTACCTGAGCCGGCCGATCGAACAACTGGCACGCTCGGCCAAACAGGTGCAAAACAACCAGGCCGGCGCACAGTTCCAGCTCCAGCACCCGGTGCTGGAAATCGCCCAGCTCGGCCAGTCCATCGACGCGATGACGCAATCACTGCTCGGCAAGGAGCGCGAACTGCAAGAAGCCAACGCCTCGCTGGAAGCCACCGTGGCGCAACGCACCGCCGCACTCACCGAGGCCAACGCCGAGCTGCTGAGCCTGGCCACTCACGACGGTTTGACCGGCGTTTACAACCGCCGCCGCTTTGACGAAAAAATCACTGAATACTCACTGCTGTCCCGACGCACCGGGCGCCCGTTTGCCCTGCTGCTGATCGATGCCGACCACTTCAAACGTATCAATGACAGCCACGGCCACGCGGTCGGTGATGAGGTCCTGCAACAACTGGCGACCTTGATCCAGAACAGCGTACGCAGCACCGATTTCGTCGCCCGCTACGGCGGCGAAGAGTTCGCCGTACTGCTGCCGGAAGTCGCACAACCCGACACTCCGGAAGTCGTCGCCGAAAAGATTCGCACGGCGGTCGCCGAAGCGCAGTTTCCCGGCGTCGGCAACGTCACGGTGAGTATCGGTCTCGGCCTGGCAGATCCGGCAGACAACAACCACACGGCACTCATCAAACGTGCCGATCAGCAGCTGTATCAGGCGAAGGCTGCGGGGCGCAATCAGGTGGCGTTCCATGCCCACTGACACCGGCGTATATCAACCAGAGACAGGCCGGCTCACCGACCCCATCGCTGGCAAGCCAGCTCCCACAGGGATGGGGTAATAGCGGAAATTTGGGCCGGCTGGAGAACCGCTTTCGCGAGCAGGCTCGCTCCCACAGAAAAGCAAAGCAGCGCAGCTGCCCGCGGCGAAGCCGCCCCACTCAACAATGAGCGTTAGCTCGAGTGCTTTTGATCTTGATCCACGGGCGACGTCGGAAGGCTGAGCGGAGGGATTGATCCGGGCGTGGGAGCGCAGCGACCGTCTGGCGCAGCCAGACACAGCGGAAGGAGGTGCAGCGAAGCAAACCGTAGCCGCTGCGCCCGGATCGATCCCGCAGCGAAGGAACCCCGAGCTTGCGAGGGGCCGAACGCAGGAGCAAGCCTTTTGGGTTACCTTTTTGGCGTTTGAAAAAGGTGACCCGCCGTAAGGGCGGAACCCTAAGCAGCCGTTACCGCAGCAATGGATATGTACTCAATCAGCCAGGAAACCATCGCCCGACTAGGGCTCAGCACTGAACATCTGCAGATAAGCCAACAGATTCTCCAGCTTCTCCTCATCACTCAGCCCCCAGAAAATCATCCGCGTCCCCGGCACCACCCCTTTCGGATCCTCCAGATAAGCCTTCAACGTCGCCCGATCCCAGATAATCCCCGAGTTCTTCATCGCATCGGAATAAACATAATTGGCCGAAGTCCCCGCAGCCCGGCCAATGATGCCGTTGAGCTGCGGACCAAACCCCGAACGAGCCGACTCGCCAACCTGATGGCAACCGCCGCACAGACGCGGAAAGATTTTCGCCCCGGCCTCAGGATCGCCCTCAGCCCGTGCGCTGGCGCTGGCGCTGAAGATCAAGGCCAGAAACAGTGTCGTGGTAAATTTCATTGAGCAGTCCAAACCTCGCTTTGCATGGCGTGGGCGCAGTTTACAGATAAGCGCCGATGATCGTTCTGACGGTGATCAACGCCTGACGCAACACCAGCATGTCCACCGAGCCCAGCGCCAGACGAATCGCGTGGGGCGTGTTGGTCGACAGCGAAAACGGCTCGGCGCTGGTGACCGAAATCTGCTGCTGCATCAACTCCACCACGATCTGATCGGCACGCACGTCTTCCGGCAACGGCAGCCACAAAAAATACGAAGCCGGATGAGCAATGTAGCGCAGCCCTTTCAGCACCTCGGCGGCCAAGGCCTGTCGAGCCATGGCATCGCTGCGCTTCTGCTCTTCAAGCACGGTGACGGTGCCGTCATCGAGCCAACCACAGGCAATGGCGGTCATCACCCCGGGGGTGTTCCACGTCGTCGCGCGAATGATTCGCTCCAGTGCGGGCACTTGAAGCAGCGGCGCGGCAATGAAGCCGACCCGCAATCCGGTGGCGATGTTTTTCGACAGGCCCGATACGTAAAACGTCCGTTCCGGTGCCAGTTCAATCAACGGGCATGGCGGGTTCTCGACCAGAAACGCGTAGGCCGCATCTTCGATAAGTGTCAGATCATAGCGGCGGGCAATCGCCACCAATCGTTCGCGCTGTTCCAGTGGCATCACCCAGCCCAGCGGATTGTGCAGCGTCGGCATGCTGTATACGGCGCGCACCGCACGCTGGCGACAGAGTCTGTCCAGTGCCGGCAAATCCGGGCCGTGCTCCGTCATCGGGATCGCCAGCACTTCCAGATGCAGCGCGTCGGCCAGCACCTTGAATCCCGAATAGGTCAGCGCATCGGCGGCAATCACATCGCCGGGTTTGAGCAGAGCCATCAGCGTCACCGCCAAACCTTGCTGAGCGCCGTTGACGATCAGCACTTGGTCGGCTTCAACCGCCACGCCGCGTGTCGACAAATGTCGCGCCACCGAGGCGCGTTCGTGGGCACGCCCGGCGTGGGGTTGATAACGCAACAGCGCTTCCAGATCACCGGACAACGCCAGTTGGCGCAACGCCGTGCGCAACAGTTCAGCCTGACCTGGCAAGGAGGGATAGTTGAAATTCAGGTCGATCATGCCGACCGCGACATCTTTCTGATCAATGCCCTGCCCCGGCGCCAGCGACGTTTCCCGGACAAACGTGCCGCGCCCGGCTTCACCACTGACCAGGCCCATCGCTTCAAGCTCGGCATAAACCCGTGAAGCGGTAACCAGTGCCAGTCCTTCCTGGCTCGCCAGCTGCCGATGCGTTGGCAGTCGCGTGCCCGGCGCCAATCGTCCGCCACGAATGTCTGCCGCATAGCGGTCAACCAGGGTCTTGTAACGGGAACGCGGCATGTCGGCTGTATCCATGACAATTTTTTGATTGTGCTGATTCTCGACCCTAGGATAACGACAACACAAGCCACTTTTTGAGCGCGACCGACATGCACACAACATCGACTGCGGCCCACCCGGCGCTGGAAAAAACCAGCGGCTGGATCAACGGTTTTATCGGCGTGCTGATTTTCAGCGGTTCGCTGCCGGCCACACGTTTGGCGGTGCTGGAATTCGATCCGGTGTTTCTGACCGTGGTGCGAGCAGCGATCGCCGGCGCACTGGCCGTAGCACTTCTGCTGTTGTTCAAGCAACCGCGACCGTCGCGCCATCAGTGGCTGTCGCTGTTGATTGTGGCACTGGGCGTGGTGTTGGGTTTTCCGCTGCTGACCGCGTTGGCATTGCAGCACGTAACGTCAGCGCATTCGATTGTGTTTGTAGGATTGCTGCCGCTGGCCACGGCGATGTTTGGTGTCTTGCGTGGCGGTGAGCGGCCACGGCCGGTGTTCTGGATCTTCTCGATCCTGGGCAGCGCATTGGTGGTTGGCTTCGCCCTGTCCCAGGGACTGAGCGCCTCGCCGATTGGGGATCTACTGATGCTTGCGGCGATTCTCGCCTGCGGCCTCGGTTACGCCGAAGGCGCGAAACTGTCGCGCAGCCTCGGCGGCTGGCAGGTGATCTGTTGGGCGCTGGTGTTGTCGTTACCGCTGATGACAGTGCTGAGCCTGTGGCTGGCGCCCGCCTCGTTCGCCGGCATCAGCATTTCGGCGTGGATGTGCCTGGCTTACGTGTCGCTGTTCAGCATGCTGATCGGCTTCGTGTTCTGGTATCGCGGTCTGGCACAAGGTGGAATCGCAGCGGTCGGGCAGTTGCAGTTGCTGCAGCCGTTTTTTGGTCTGGCACTGGCGGCGACGTTGCTGCATGAGCAGGTCAGTGTCGGCATGCTCGGCGTCACGCTGGGGGTGATTCTTTGCGTGGCCGGAGCGAAGAAATTCGCCAGGTAATGTTCAGTGTTCGGCTTTCCATTGCCGAGGACTGAGCCCGGTCTTGCGCCGAAACGCCCGGGCCAGCGCCGACGGACTTTCGTATCCAACCTCCTCGGCAATCAGTGCAATCGGCCGGCCCTCACGCAGGCGTTTCTGCGCAAGACTGACGCGCCAGCTCAACAGGTAATCGGCCGGCGTCTGCCCGACCACGCGGCGAAACTGCTCGGCAAAACCGGCGCGGGACTGGTTCGCCGCTGCAGCGAGATCAGCGACACTCCAAGGCTTGTGCGGCTGCTCGTGGATCAGGTTCAAGGCGCGAGACACGCGCGGATCCGCCAGCCCGGCCATCATGCCCGGTTGCTGATCACGACTGCCGATGAGATGGCGCAGCAGCAGAATCACCAGCAATTCAAACAGGCGATCCATCACCGCCACGCGCCCGCAATGCCCTTCAAAAGCTTCGTTGAACAGCCAGTCAAGGGTGCTGCGCAATTCCGGGATATCGGTGAGTTTCAATACCAGATAGTCCGGTAACGCGGCGGCCAGGGCATTGCCTGAGCCACCGTCGAAGCTCAGCGAGGCGCACACCACCTGGCTGGCCATGGCCTCGTCGGCAAACATCCGGTGAGTGAAAGGCCGGGGAAAGAAAATCAGCGACGGTTCTTCCAGGCGAATTTCCCGCTCGTTGCCCGGTTTGAGCAGCAACGCCCCGGCTTGCAGAACATGCACATGGCCGACCGGTTCGCCTTGGTGAACGCTCACGCCGCAAAACGCGCCGCTATGGAAGGTGCCGGCGTTCACACCGAAATGACTGAGTAATGTGGAAAGGCGATCCATGGCTGACTCCCGAAGGCATATCTGGACGATCTGCCGCATATCCTCGACGATTTGCCGCCAAAGCGCCATTGGCAGCCCCTAAGATCTCTCCATCGCCGCTGCACTTCGCCGCGGATTTTCGGAGAATCACCATGAGCCGCATCCCTGCAATCAGCCTCGACACCGCCACCGACGCCACCCGTCCCGCACTGGAAGGCGTAAAGAAAAAAATCGGCTTCCTGCCCAACGTCTTCACCACCCTCGCCCAGGCGCCGGTTGCATTCGACACTTACCTGCAAGCCTCGGCCATCCTCGGCAAGACCTCATTGAGCGGCAAAGAGAAGGAAGCCATCTACCTCGCCACTTCGCAGGTCAACGGTTGCGACTATTGCCTGTCCGCACACACCGTGTTCGCCGGCAAAGCCGGGCTGTCGGCGCAGGACATCATCGCGGCACGTCATGGCGAACTGAATGCCTACGCCGCCCTCGCCCGCCAACTGACCGAAACCCGTGGCCACTTGAGCGATGAACAGTTGGCCGCCGCTCGCGCTGCCGGTATCGATGACCGCAAGATCATCGAAGTGATTGCCCTGGTCGCCGTGCAGACATTGACCAACTACCTGAACAACACGGCGCTGACCGACATTGACTTCCCGGCCGTCGAGGCCTGAGCAGTCGCTCACGATCCGAGGATAAAACCGGTGGCGAAAAGACGCTCTTTTCGCCACCGCTGTTTTTTGCTGCCATGATGTAGGTCAGAATAATTCGCAGCGCAAACAGTGTCTGGTGCGCTGAAACCAAACAGCCTGTGCGCAGGTCTTTGTTCTCAGACAAATGCCCGGAAAGACACGAACCCCATGACAGACTGGTTGCAAGACAACGGCGAGATGGCCGGGCAGATCCGCCGTCACGACTGGGCAAATTCGCCCCTCGGCCCGTTGGAAAACTGGCCCGATGTACTCAAGACCACTGTCTCGCTCAGTCTCGCCTCGCATTTCCCTCAGGCGATCGTCTGGGGCCCGCAACTCATCACACTCTATAACGACGCCTTCGTACCGATTCTCGGCGACAAGCCGCACGCGTTGGGACGCCCTTTCAGCGACATCTGGAAGGAAGCCTGGCACGAGATCAGCCCGATTGCTGAGGCCGCGTACGCCGGCCAGGCCACTTACATCGAAAACTTCGCTCTGCAGATCGAACGCGGCAAAGGCCCGGAGCAGGCGTTCTTCACTTTTTGCTACAGCCCGATTCGCGACTCCCACGGCAATGTCGTCGGCATGATCGACACCGTCACCGAGACCACCCAGACCGTTTATCTCAACCGACGCCTGGCCGTCCTCGATGCCATCGGCGAAGCGGTGACCAATGCCACGGATGCGCAAGCAATCCTGGCGGCAAGCACGCGGCTGATGGTCGAGCAACTGCGTCTGTCCAATTGCGCCTACGCCGACATGGATGCCGACGAAGATGGTTTCACCATTCGCGGCGACTATGCAGCGCCGGGTTCGCCGAGCATCGTCGGCCACTACCGTTTGCGCGATTTCGGCGAGAAAGCAGTACGTCTTCTGCGCGCGGGTCAACCTTTGGTGATCCACGACAACCGCAGCGAATTGCCGCCGGAAGAATCAGCGACCTTTCAGGGCATAGGCATCACCGCCACCATTTGCGTGCCGCTGATCAAGCAAGGCCGTCTTACCGCGTTAATGGCCATTCACGACAAAGTGCCGCGTGTCTGGTCGAGCTTCGAACAGGCGCTGCTCAGCGAAGTCACCGAACGTTGCTGGGCGCACATCGAACGGGTGCGCGCCGATGCCAACGTGCGCGAGGGCTTGCTTGCATTGGCCGAACTCAATGCCACGCTGGAGCAACGGGTCGAAGAGCGCAGCCTGCGTCTGGCCCAGGCCGAGTCGGCGCTGCGCCAGTCGCAGAAGCTCGAAGCCATCGGCCAATTGACCGGCGGCGTGGCCCACGATTTCAACAATTTGCTGACGATCATTCGCTCGTCGGTGGATTTTCTGCGCCAGCCCAACCTCCCGGAAGAACGCCGCCAGCGCTACATGCGCGCGGTTTCCGATACGGTCGAGCGCGCCTCCAAGCTGACCAGCCAGTTGCTCGCCTTCGCCCGCCGTCAGCCGCTCAATCCGCAGGTAGTCGACGCCGGCGAACGTTTGGCAAACATCGGCGAGATGCTCGAATCGGTCACCGGCGCGCAGATTCACGTGTGCGTCGAGCGCCCGGATCACCCCTGCTACATCCGCGTCGATCTCAGTCAGTTTGAAACCGCGTTGATCAACATCGCCCTGAACGCTCGCGACGCCATGAATGGTCAGGGTGAGCTGAAATTGCGCCTGGAGTGCCATAAAGCGCTGCCGCCGATTCGCGGCCACGCTGGGTCCAGCAGCCATTTCGTGTCGATTGCCTTGGCCGACACCGGTGCCGGCATCGACGCACACACCCTCGAACACATCTTCGAACCGTTCTTTACCACCAAGGCTGTCGGCAAAGGCACGGGTCTGGGGCTGTCGCAGGTGTTCGGCTTCGCCAAGCAATCGGGTGGCAACGTCGATGTTTCAAGCGTGATTGGCCAAGGCACTGAGTTCACCTTGTATTTGCCGCAAGTGCCGGCGGACGAGGCTGAACTCGACGATACCGAGGACGATGGCGAGGTGCAGCCGGCCTGCGAAAAACGCCGGGTGCTGGTGGTCGAAGACAATCTCGACGTCGGCCGTTTCGCCAACCAGATCCTTCAGGACCTGGGCTATGAAACCGCGTGGGCGACCAACGCCGAAGAAGCCCTGCAACTGGCCGGCGGCGATGCCATGGCGTTCGATGCGGTGTTTTCCGACGTGGTAATGCCGGGCATCACCGGCGTCGCATTGGCCAAGGAGTTGCGCCAGCGCCGTCCCGATCTGCCGGTGATTCTGACCTCTGGCTATAGCGAAGAACTGGCCCGCAGCGGTTACGAAGGTTTCGAATTTCTCGCCAAGCCCTACTCCGCCGAACAGGTCTCGCGAATTCTCGGCAAGACCTGGCTCAAGGATGCAACGCCCGCGATTTCAGTCGTGATCGACGCCGGCGCGCTTGAGTAATTTTTTGCAGCGCTCCGACAGATGAAACACCTGGAGATGCTTGCCAGCCTTGGCGTAGCGCTCACGCAGGGTTTTCAACGCGGCAATCGCCGAGTAATCGACAAAGCTCAGGTGTCGGCAGTCGAGAGTGACTTTGGCCGGATCGTTGGCCGGATCGAATTGGTTGAGAAACGGCGTGGTCGAGGCAAAGAACAGCGTGCCGTGCAGGCGATAGAGCTTGCTGCCGTCCGCTTCCAGATGTTCATCGGCGTACAGTTCGCGGGCCTGCTGCCAGGCGAAATTGAGCGCGGCGATGATGATCCCGCACAGCACGGCCGTGGCCAGGTCGGTGAACACGGTGATGGTGGTCACGGCGATGATTACCAGCACATCGTGCAGCGGCACCTTGTTGATCACTCGCAACGAAGCCCAGGCGAAGGTCTGCTGCGACACCACGAACATCACCCCGACCAGCGCGGCGAGCGGAATACGCTCGATCAGCGGTGACAGAAACAGAATGAACAACAGAATCAGCACCCCGGCAACCACGCCAGACATGCGCCCGCGCCCGCCGGAGCTGAGATTGATTACGGTCTGGCCGATCATCGCGCAACCACCCATGCCGCCGAACGCGCCGGACACCATGTTCGCCGCGCCGAGCGCCACGCACTCACGATCCGGATAGCCACGGGTTTCGGTGATTTCGTCGGTCAGGTTCAGCGTCAGCAGGGTTTCCAGCAGGCCGACCATCGCCATCAGGATCGCGTACGGGGCGATGATGCGCAGGGTTTCCAGGCTCCACGCAATGTCCGGCATGGCGAAAGTCGGCAGACCGCCGGCGATGTGCGCCATGTCGCCGAGGGTGCGGGTCGGCAAGCCGAACAGGTAAACCAGCAGGCCGACGCCAAGGATCGCCACCAGCGCCGGCGGCACCGCTTTGGTCAGGCGCGGCAGGATGTAAACGATGGCCATGGTCAGCAGCACCAGCCCGGTCATCAGGTACAGCGGCGTACCGCTGAGCCAGTGCTCGCCGCTTTTGAAATGCTCCAGTTGCGCCAGGGCGATGATGATCGCCAAGCCGTTGACGAAACCGAGCATCACCGGATGCGGCACCATGCGCACCAGTTTGCCCAAGCGCAACAGCCCGAACGCCATCATGATCAGACCACCGAGCAGCACCGTTGCCAGCAGATATTGCACGCCGTGTTGCACCACCAGCGCGACGATCACCACCGCCATCGAACCCGCCGCACCGGAAACCATGCCCGGTCGGCCGCCAAACAACGCTGTCAGCGTGCAAATGATGAACGCGCCGTACAGGCCCATCAGCGGATTGAGATGCGCGACCAGCGCGAAAGCAATGCATTCGGGCAACAGGGCGAACGAGGTGGTGAGTCCGGCGAGGACATCGGCGCGCAGACGAATCGGTTTCATGGCTTACCTGACAGAGCGGCCGTCGAGCACGGCCGCTGTTTTCGCGAAAAAAGAGGGAGGCGAATGTTACGGAATTGTTCGGCCTCGGGCCAGTGAAACACTGACATCGGTTGGCGCGGGCTGGGAATGGAAAACCTGATTGCTCAATGATGGCACTCTGCCCATAATTCGCACCCCCTTATGTTCTGTGCAAGGTATTGCCGTGAAGAAGTCTCTGCTGTTGATCCCGATGCTGGCGCTGCTGCTGCAAGGTTGTGGTATGACCATGACCCGCTACGAGCCGAGTTATGAAAACGTTCAGAAGCTCAAGCAGACCCCGCCTCTGAATGCGATCAGCAATCCGCAGGTCACCGCCGAATCAGGCGAAGGTTCTCTGGTAGTTCGCGCCAACCCTGTCCGCTCGCCGTCCGGCAGCATCCCGGCGCACATTCAGGACGCCATCACCGAAGAACTGCGCAAGGCCGGTCTGCTCGACCCGCAGGCTCAGCGTCAGTTAAAGGTTCTTGTGGTGAAAAACAACCTGTCCGCCGGGATGGGCACAGGCGACGGCCAGCTCGCTGCACGCTTCACTCTGCTCAACGGCAGTGATGTGGTGTACGACGCGACCAAAGATGTCAGCAGCCAGTGGAGCAGCAGCTTCTTCGGTTTCATCGCGATCCCGAACGCGGTCAACGCCTACAACCCGATGCTGCGTGATTTGCTCAAAGAGCTGTACAGCGATCCGAAATTTATCCAGGCGCTGAAGTAACCGACAAAAAAAGAGCCGCGATTGCGGCTCTTTTTTGGCTTCATGCCCGGGGAATACCGGCGTCCAGTGCCGAGTACTTCAGGTTGTTGTTATCAACCATCTGCTTGAGCAGCGCATTGACCTGACGGGTGAAGGTGTCGTTCACCGCGTCCTTCGGCGTGTTGGCCATCAGCGGAATGAACCAGATGCCGATCCAGGTGCCCACGGCGTCGTGGTTGCTCGCCGTCGTCACGGCCTGACCCTGCCCATCCTGCGCTTCCAGGCTCAGGGTGTACTGATCGCTGCCGTAGGCCGGGATGATCATCATGCTCAAACCACTGATGAAGGCCAGCACCATGGAACCGGCGTTCGGTGGATGGTTGTACATTTTCAGACGCAGGCTGTAGTCACCCGGCTGTTTCTCGAATTCGTCCAGCGTGACCCGACCAAACAGTCCGGAATCGGCAAGAATCTTCTGCAGCTGTGGCTTGAGTTGATCGCGCGCTTGCGGCACTTCCACTGCCGAGGCACTTTTCGGTTCGCCCTGGTAAAAGTCGAAATCGACGTAGACGTTTGGCTTGTTGGCGTAGTTGGCCATCGACGGCAGTGTCACCGGGGCCACTTCGTCTTTGGTGAAACTGGCACAACCGCCCAGCGCAAGAACCAGCCCCAGCGCCAGCATTTTCCCGAATTGCATGATGTCCGTCCCTTAGATGATTACCAGATGATGGCAATGCGCCTCCACCGCAGAAGCGGGCGGATTCTAGAGACAGCAATCGATTATGAAAAGGCTGAAGGGAAAAAATAGTTCGCATCGAAGCTTCGAGCATGGTCAGGGCATGAATTCCAGTTCCGACGTTCCATTGTTTTTGAAGCGCTCATACCAGGCTTGCAGAACATCAGGGAGCTTCTGCTTCCACTGCTGCGCATTGGTGTAGTAACGAAGATGTTCCTTGCCGCGGTCATCGTAGCTTTTGAAGATCAGCCAGACCTGCGCGTCGTCGGCACTCATCAGGATGCCGATGCCACCCAGACCACGCATCCACATTTCTACCACCTGAGCATCGGGCACATCTTTTGAGGCCTCGCCGATCTGCAATGAACCGGAGGTTTCCACGAGTTTCTGGTAGTCAGTCTTGAGCAGCGAACGCAGTGCCTGATCTTCTGCGGGCGTGCGAGCCAGACCGAGGCTGAGCAGATCGTAATCCAGCTTCAGCGGTTGTTCGGAAGCAACGTACCGACCGGCGTAATACACGCCCATGCCTCCGCCGCAGTCGGAGTCCACACCGGTTTGCGTGACGTTCAGTACGCCATTGATGGGCGTGAAGGCGAGTTTGCAGGCGTCCTCGGCGTACACGGCTGTTCCATCCGTGAGTATGGCAACGCCAGTCAAGTCTCCGGAATTGGCGCCCTCGCCTGCCGAGATATCGATGGCGATATGTGTAGCATCACGACGTTGGGTGACAAGCGTCGCCGAGGTCGAGGTGCCGGGCGGGATCAGTTGCCAGTTGGCATCCCAACTGAAGGGCTGAACCGCGTGTTCGAGCTCGGTGAGGCGCATCAGGTATTCGCGCCGCAGACATGCGCTCAGGGCACCGCAGGCGTTGCGGTTTTTCAGCCATTGGCGTTGGTCGGTTTTCAGAGCCTTGGGATCGGCAACTTTGCCCAGCGTTGTCCGCCATTGCTCGGCGAGCTTGTCGTCAAGGGTTGAGAGGTAGGGATCGCTGCAGATGGCTTTTTCGGTTTTGCTGGCGGCGCTGGTGCAATCGAAACTGCTGGCGTGAGCGGTGCAGGCAAGGACGAGAGAGGTCAGCGCCACGGCGTGACGCAGGGAGATAGCGAACATCGAGAGATTCCATTCTTCGGGCGGCGGGGAGTATGCCAGTGCTGCTGCCGTAAATCGCCGTTGTCGTAGAGCCTGCTCACCCCTGTGGGAGCGAGCCTGCTCGCGAAGGCGGTATATCAGTCGGTTTGATGTTGGCTGTAACAGCGCTTTCGCGAGCAGGCTCGCTCCCACAGGGGTTTTGTGTGAGTTCAGAAGGTGATTTGGGCTGCCGGTTTGACGTCGATTCGCGCCACGGAACTGGTCAGGGCGGCGAAGTCCTTGTTGTGTTCGGCAATGATGTCCTCGGCGCTCATGTTGCCGTTATCCACCGTCGAATGCGCATCCTGCGCGACGACGATGTCGTAGCCCAGTGAATGCGCGCTGCGCACCGTGGCGTTGACGCAGTAATCGGTTTGCAGGCCGCAGATGATCAGGCGTTCGAAGTCCTCGCTGGGCAGCAGCTTGCCGAGATCGGTCTGGTAGAAAGAGTCCCCGGTAGTTTTGCCTACACGCAGGTCTTTCGTCGAAGTCAGCAGACCGTTAGCCAGTTGCCAACCGTCCGCACCATGCACGAACGGACCGTCCTTTTCTTCATGCTGGATCAACACTACCGGAACGCCAGCGTCGCGGGCGCGCTGGCTCAGATCGTTGATCGTGGCGATCACGCGGTCGATTTCAAAGCACTGATATTCACCAGCACACAGGGCTTGCTGGACATCGATGATCAGTAATGCGGTGGTCATGTCGAGCCTTCCTTGATCAGTCCTTGAGAATGGGGCGGACCTGCGCCCGCCCCTTTTTACTCCGCTCAGTAACCCAAAGACAAGCCGGTATTGCGCCGTGGATCGTTGGCGCCGTAGAAGCGATTCTTGCCAACCGGTTTGCCGTCCAGTGACGGCGCGCCGACCAGAATCGCGGCGATGTGGTTGGGATCCTGCGGGCCGGCAAACTTGTGGCCCCAGCTCTCGAGGAGCTTTTTCGTATCCGGGCTGGCGGCGAAGTCTTCGAGGTTGGTTTCCTCCGGCATCCACTGCTGATGGAAGCGCGGCGCGTCGACCGCTTCCTGCAAGCCCATGCCGTAATCGATGACGTTGAGCATGGTCAGCAAGGTCGCGGTGATGATCCGGCTACCACCCGGCGTGCCGACCACCATCACCACTTTGCCATCCTTGGTGACGATGGTCGGACTCATCGACGACAGCGGCGCTTTGCCCGGTGCGATGGCATTGGCTTCCCCCTGAACCAGACCGTACATGTTCGGCACGCCGACCTTGGAGGTGAAGTCGTCCATTTCGTCGTTGAGGATCACCCCGGTCTTGCTCGCCATCACGCCGGCGCCGAACCAGTCATTAAGGGTGTAAGTGACCGAAACGGCATTGCCCCACTTGTCGACGATCGAATAGTGCGTGGTGTTGCTGCCTTCATGCGGCGCTACACCGGGTTTGAGCTCAGCCGACACGCCGGCCTTTTGCGGCTGGATGGCGTTGCGCAGTTTGGTCGCATAGTTCTTGTCCAGCAGATGCTCGATGGGATTTTTCACGAAATCCGGATCGCCAAGGTAGCTGTTGCGATCGACGTACGCGTGGCGCATCGCTTCGATCTGGTAGTGCATGCCCTGAGCCGAATGGAAGCCCAGGTCCTTCATCGGATAGCCTTCGAGGATATTCATGATCTGGCAGATCACCACCCCGCCGGAGCTTGGCGGTGGCGCCGAGACCACGTGATAGCCGCGATAATCGCACTCAACCGGGGCCAGTTCGCGGGTTTTGTATTTGTCCAGGTCAGCCTGGGTGATGATGCCTTTGTTGGCCTGACTGGAGGTGACGATGGCATCGGCGACCCAGCCTTTGTAGAAGCCGTCGGCGCCCTTGTCGGAAATCGTCCGCAGGGTTTTCGCCAGATCCTTTTGCACCAGTTTCTGCCCGACCTGCATCGGCTCGCCGTTGCTGAGGAAGATCGAGCCGGAATCGCGCATGTCCTTCTTGAACACATCCGTCGCGTACTCAAGCAACTCGACATCGCCCTGTTGCAGTTCGAAACCGTCTTCGGCCAGTTTGATCGCCGGGGCAATCATCTCCTTGCGCTGTTTGGTGCCGTATTTGCTCAGCGCCAGCTCCATGCCAGACACTGTACCCGGCACGCCGACCGCCAGGTGCCCGCGGGTGCTCAGGTCCGGGATGACGTTACCGTCCTTGTCCAGATACATGTTGGCGGTCGCTGCCAGCGGCGCTTTTTCGCGGAAATCGAGAAAGCTCTTGCGCCCGTCCGCCAGTTGAATGGTCATGAACCCGCCGCCGCCGAGGTTGCCCGCAGCCGGATAGACCACCGCCAGCGCATAGCCCACCGCGACCGCCGCATCCACGGCGTTGCCGCCGCTTTTCAACACATCGACACCCACATGGGTCGCCAGATGTTGCGCGGTGACCACCATGCCGTTTTCCGCCGCAACCGGCGCCACTGATGCCGCGTGAGCCATGAGACAGCTGAGCGCCAGGGAGGTCGCAATGAGCGATCTGGCCAAAGGTTCGTACTTCATGAGTCGATCTCTTTTTGTTTTCGGGGACTGCGCAAACGCAGGGCAACGCTTCAGGAGCAACAAGCAGTATGGTCGGCTTTACGTATTGCGCCTCCCCGTTCAGCCAGTATGCTGAGCCATCGCAGCCGTCGGCAGCTCCTGCCCGAATCAAGCGAAGAGGTTGTTCATCGCCGCGTACTGCAACAGCATGATGGTCTTGGCATCGCAGATCTCGCCGCGTTGAAACGCTGCCAGTGCCTCATCGAAGCCCCACTCGAGCACTTCCAGTTCTTCGGTTTCCTCTTCCAGGCCACCACCGTCGCTGACTTTGGACGCGGCGTCGTATTCAGCGATAAAGAAGTGCAGTTTCTCCGTCACCGAACCGGGACTCATGTACGCCTCGAATACTTTTTTCACGTCGTGCACGCGATAACCGGTTTCCTCCTCGGCTTCGTCACGAATGCGTTGCTCTGGGGCGGCACCTTCCAGCAACCCCGCCGCCACCTCGATGAGCAAACCATCGTGACCATTGACGAACACCGGCAAACGAAACTGGCGGGTCAGCACCACCGTGCGGTTTTCGCGGTTGAACAGCAGAATCGCCGCGCCGTTGCCCCGGTCGTAGACCTCGCGGGTCTGGCGCTGCCACTCGCCGTTGTTGCGGTGGTAATCGAAGGTGATTTTCTTCAGCAGATACCAGTCGTGGGACAACACCTGAGTGTCGACGATGTTGACCCGTTCGGCTGTGTTGGACATCGCGTCTGATCCTGTCTTCGTGGGGGACTGCCATGGTCGGACAATTGCGCAGACAAAAAAAGCCCGGCAGCGCTACCGGGCTCGTTCCGCTCCCGCGGTTACTGGAAGTCGACGTCGAAGGCCTGGTAGAAAGCGTTGCCGGTGTTGGCGACGATCCACATCAGCACAATGACGTGATGACCCTGCTTGTTCGCAGGCAGCTTCACTTGATGATCGACCTTGGCCTTCAATTCATCAGCATGGCTGTAATACGGCACTTGCGGGTAGAAGTCTTCGAAGAACGGCTGGGTTTCCAGCTGCGCACGGCTGATGCGTTGCTGTGGATCCCAGCCGTCTTTGGTGATCAGCCAGCGATAACCACGGGTGGTGTGCGGCGCGGTGTAGGCCCAGCTGACCTCAAGAATCTGGCCCGGATGGACGTTGAGCAGCGGCCAGTTGAATAAACGGCCGAGCTTCTTGCTCATCTCCTCGCCGGTGCAATTGACGCAATCGCGGGCATCGGTCTTGCCGCCGCTGAGAATGTGGCCATCGGCCGGCGGCGCGACGCTGTCCGAGTCGGTCTCGAAAGGTTGCGGGAAAGGTCCGGCGTCCAGGGCCGGAAAGTTCTTGCCGCCCTCCATTTCATTGACTTGCCAAGCGCCGAGCAGGCCGAGGTCGATGGCCACTGCGCCGCGACTCGCTGGCGAGATGACACGACCGTGTTTGAGTTGGGTTTGTGGGATTGCCTGATTCATCTTCTTCACTCCGTTGATTTGAGAACTCTCCTTCCCGAGGAGAGGCCTTCAAGCTAGCGGAGGTGAATTTTTTGTCCATCGGCGCCTTTGTCACGATGCGACTGTGCAGGACGTCGAAAACCCGAAAAGACTGGATGGATAACCAGTACCAGTCGACACATCGCACTCAACGTGTAGCTGAACACCTACACGCCGAGTCGCCTTTGGTCATTCAGACAGTTGCGCCTGATACTCCTTTTCGTACTGCCCGGCGAGTTGGGTTTTCTGTTTATCGTCGAGCAGCTTGCCGGCCATCTGGAAGAATTTGTGCTCTTCTTCCTCGAGGTGGTGATGAACCTTGTCGGAAAGCTTTTTGGCCGTGGCCAGCCAGGCCGGACTGGACATTTCGGTCTCGTCGAGCTCTTCCATCATCTCGTCCATTTCGTGGTGTTCGGCGATGGCGTGGCGGCTCAGGTCCACGCCTTCATCGATTTCCATCAACGGAATGTAGAAATGCCGCTCTTCAGCGGTTTCATGCGCTTGCAGTTCTGCTTTGAGCTGCTTGTAGGCCTCGACCCGCTCAGGGCTGTCGCCGCTGGTCGCGATCAAAGCCTTGGCGTAAGTGCGCTGGCGCTCGTGGCTTTCGCGCAGGGCTTCAAAAATATTCACGGGATTTCCTCATCAATCGCGCTCAGGGAAAGACGCGATAAAAGCCTAGACCGCAACGCTGGTTTGACGGTTCCGCTTGTTTGATCGAAGGGCTTGGAGACGCTTGCCCGGACGCGTTAGGCTGGGCTTTCAATTACACAAGGAAGTCATGCATGAATTTGCGTATCGAGTTGACGCAGAATCCTACCGAGGAACAGCGTCAGGCCATTCTGCAGCCACTGATCGAGTACAACGATGATCAAACCGGCGGTTCTAAATCCGAGCCGTTCGCCTTGATGGTCAAAGACCAGAATGGCGAAATACTGGGCGGTTTGTACGGGCGAATGATTTTTCGCTGGATGTTCATCGAGCTGCTGTCCGTGCCGGAACAGGGTCGCGGACAGGGGATCGGCTCGAAATTGATGGCTCAGGCGGAAGCCCTGGCCAGGGAAAAGAATTGCTACGGCCTCTGGCTCGACACCTTCGATTTTCAGGCGCCGGAGTTCTACAGGAAGCTGGGGTTCAGCCAGTTTGGGGAAATCGTTGACTACCCACCGGGGCACAAGCGGCACTACTTTCAGAAGCGCCTGATCGATTGAGTCATGCCGTATTCGCGAGCAGGCTCGCTCCCACAGTGCAACGCATTACAACCTGTGGGAGCGAGCCTGCTCGCGAAAGCGTCAACTGCTTCGCAGCATAATCAAAGGCAGGTCGCCATCGCCGCCATCCGCCGCATCGCGACAAAATCACTCTTCTGCGCGTAATAGTTCAAGGTAGTACCTGACGTTTCGGTAATCACATCGACAAACGACTCTGCCGAACGCGTGTAAACCGTAGTGCCACCGGACTCGCGCGGCTCCAGATAGGCCGCCGCGTCGACGCCAAACACCGCTTCGTCCTGCCAGGCAAATTGCACGCACCGGGCGACGTCTTTCTCCGGCTTGTCCGAGGTCAGGACCTTGTCCGGGCTCTTGCTGCGAGCATCGTTCATCACCGAACCGGCGCACCCGGCCAACAGGGCCGCCGCCAGCACTACCATCAGCATTCGCATTGCATTTGCTCATCGAGAAAAAAGCGGACTGTAGCACTGCGACGCGGCAAATCGTTCTGCTTTACTGTTTTCATGCGCGACATGCGCAAGCAGGTGCGGCACCCTATGGTCATCAGTCACACAAGGAAATTACATGGCGCCTAGCGACCAGCGACATGAACAGGCTTTGAAACTGTTTCTCGATGCGCGACCCGAACTACGTGAAACCCTCGACCATCTCAACCCGCTGCTGGCTCAGGCCAAGGGCGAAACCCAGGCGCAGTACCGCGAAGAACGCTTGCACGAAGCATTCGAGGCTGAGGCGGAAAGCCAAGGGTTGTTTGCCTGGGAGCTGACATTGCAGCTGACCGCTGATTCGCCGGAGGACTATCAGGCGCAACGCCTGGAAGTGCACCGGGAAGTGGCAGAAATGGCGGGGATGGACTGGATCGAATATTGCGATCTTTACGGCATTACGCCGTAATCGATGTAGGAGCTGCCGAAGGCTGCGATCTTTTGATCCTGATCTTGAAGAGCAAAATCAAAAGATCGCAGCCTTCGGCAGCTCCTACAAAGGTATCTGCGTAAAACTCGGGTTTCGCGGCTGTAGCAATAAAGCTTTATCATGGCCGCAGTTTCGTTGATCGAGTCCATCATGAAGTTCGCCATTGCGCTGTTTTCCGCCGCCCATGCGCCCTCCTCGCGCCGTGCCTTGCTGTTTGCCCAGGCCGCGCTGGCTGGCGGCCATGAGATTGTTCGGCTGTTCCTCTATCAGGACGGCGTGTTCAACGCCTCCGATGCGGTGGTGACGCCGCAGGATGAACTGGATTTGCCCAAGCAATGGCGCGCCTTTATCAACGAAAAGCAACTTGATGGCGTGGTCTGCATCGCCGCCGCTCTGCGCCGTGGTGTGTTGAACGAAGAAGAAGCCAAGCGTTACCAGCGTGAAGCGATTTCGCTCAGCGCGCCGTGGGAATTGTCCGGTCTGGGTCAATTGCACGACGCCGTGCAGGACGCTGATCGGCTCATCTGTTTCGGAGGCGCTTGAACATGGCCAAATCGCTATTGATCATCAGCCGCCAATCGCCTTGGTCCGGCCCCGGCGCACGGGAAGCGCTGGATATCGTGCTCGCCGGCGGCGCCTTCGATCTGCCGATCGGTTTGCTGTTTCTCGATGACGGCGTGCTGCAACTGGCCGCCGGGCAGAACGCCAAGGCCGTGCAGCAGAAAGACCTCAGCGCCAATCTGCAGGCGCTACCGATGTTTGGTATCGAAGAGCTGTTCTATTGCGTCGAAAGCGCCAATGCTCGCGGTCTTGGCAACCTGTCGCTGGACGAAGCGCAGCCACTGGCCGCTGATCAAATCACCGCCCTTATTGACCGCTACGATCAGGTGATTACCCTCTGATGTCGACTTTGCATGTGTTGTCTCATTCCCCGTTCGGCGACGATCGCCTGAGCAGTTGCCTGCGCCTGCTCGGCAGCGCCGATGCCGTGTTGTTGTCCGGCGATGCGGTGTATGCGCTGCAACCGGACACTGCGCCGTTCTCTGCTCTGCAAGAGCGACCAATCAAACTTTTTGTATTGGTTGAGGACGCACAGGCGCGTGCGATCGAGATTCCAGACTGGGCCGAGGCCATCGACTATCCGGCCTTCGTCGAACTGTCGATCCATCACGCCAAGGTCAACAGCTGGCTATGAATTCAATGACCGTCGGCGCCCGCGCCATCGAACTGGACAAGGACGGCTTTCTCGTTGACCTCAACGACTGGTCGGCTGAAGTCGCCAGCGCCCTCGCCGCCGCCGAAGACGTCGAGTTGACGCCTGAACACTGGGAAGTCCTCGAGCTTCTGCGTAGCTTCTACGCCGAATTCCAGCTATCGCCGGCCACGCGGCCGCTGATCAAGTACACCGCGTTGAAACTCGGCGCGGACAAAGGCAACAGCCTGCACCTGAACCGACTGTTCAAAGGCACCCCTGCCAAACTCGCCGCGAAACTGGCGGGCCTGCCCAAACCGACGAATTGCCTATGAACGACTTTCCAGCTTTGACCATCGAAACGCCTGCCGAGCATCCGTTCGCGCAATTCGTGCGCATTCTCGGCAAGGGCAAGCGCGGCGCCCGCGACCTGACGCGCGAAGAAGCCCGCGAGGCCATGGGCATGGTCCTTGATGACCAGGTCGAAGATACGCAACTGGGTGCTTTCCTGATGTTGCTGCGGCACAAGGAAGAGAGCGCCGAGGAAATGGCCGGTTTCACCGAAGCCCTGCGCGCACGCTTGCAAGCGCCTGCATTGAATGTCGACCTGGACTGGCCGACCTACGCCGGCAAAAAACGCCACCTGCCATGGTATCTGCTCGCGGCCAAGTGCCTGGCGCAGAATGGCGTGCGCATCTTCATGCACGGCGGCGGCGCGCATACGGCCGGGCGCCTGTATAGCGAACAACTGCTGGGCGAACTGAACATTCCCCTGTGCCGTGATTGGCAGCAGGTCGGCACGGCACTGGACAACGGCGGCCTGGCCTTTATGCCGCTGGTGGACTGGGCGCCGCAGTTGCAAAAGATGATCGACCTGCGCAACACCCTGGGCCTGCGGTCGCCGATCCACTCGCTGGCGCGGATTCTCAATCCGCTCGGCGCACGTTGTGGCCTGCAGAGCATTTTCCATCCGGGCTATCAGGCGGTGCATCGCGATGCCAGCGGCTTGCTCGGCGACACGGCAATTGTGGTCAAGGGCGATGGCGGTGAAATCGAGATCAACCCCGACGCCACCAGCCACCTTTATGGCACCAGCAGCGGTCAGAGCTGGGATGAAGAATGGCCGCAGCTGTCAGCGCAGCGCCACGTCAAACCCGCCTCGCTGGACATCGAGCACTTGAAAGCCGTGTGGCGTGGCGATGTGGTCGACAGTTATCCGCAAATGGCCTTGATTGCGACCATGGCCCTCGCCCTGCGCGGTCTCGGTCAGAATCGTGAACAGGCCTTCGCAACCGCCGAGCAGTATTGGGCGGCGCGCAACACATCGATCTAGCCGATCATTAGCGCCCGATCTTTGCGCTTTTTGTTCGAACTCATCGGAATAGACTCGACTCCAACGAATATTGGTTTTGGGAGTCTTGATCATGGGTTTACTTGTCGACGGCCACTGGCAGGACAAGTGGTACGAAAGCAGCAAGGACGGCGCGTTCCAGCGCGAACAAGCGCAACGCCGCAACTGGGTGACCGCCGACGGTCAGCCAGGCCCCAGCGGTGAAGGCGGTTTCACTGCTGAAGCCGGGCGCTATCACCTCTATGTTTCCCTCGCCTGCCCTTGGGCGCATCGCACGCTGATTCTGCGCAAACTCAAAGGCCTGGATAGTCTCATCGACGTGTCGGTGGTCAGCTGGCTGATGCTGGAAAACGGCTGGACTTTCGACAAAGCGCTCGGCTCGACCGGCGACAAACTCGATGGTTTCGACTTCATGCACCAGCGCTATACGGCTGATACGCCTGACTACACCGGGCGCGTGACGGTGCCAGTGCTGTGGGACAAGAAACTCAAGCGCATCGTCAGCAATGAATCAGCGGAAATCATCCGCATGTTCAACAGCGCCTTCGACGAGATCACTGGTAACGATCTGGACTTTTATCCGGCGCCGCTACGCAACGAAATCGATGCGCTGAACGAGCGGATCTACCCGGCGGTGAACAACGGCGTCTATCGTGCCGGATTCGCCACCTCGCAACAGGCCTACGAACAGGCGTTCGATGAAGTCTTCGCCGAACTGGATCATCTGGAGCAACTGCTGGGCGCCAATCGCTACCTGAGCGGGGAATACCTGACCGAGGCCGATGTGCGCCTGTTCACCACGATGATTCGTTTCGACGCGGTGTATCACGGCCACTTCAAGTGCAACCTGCGGCGGATTGCCGACTACCCGAACCTGTCGAACTGGCTGCGCGAGTTGTATCAGTGGCCGGGGATTGCCGAGACGGTGGATTTCCAGCACATCAAGCATCACTACTATGGCAGCCACAAGACCATCAACCCGACCGGCGTGGTGCCGAAGGGGCCGCAGCAGGATTTCAGCGTGGCGCATGATCGCGAGCGGTTGATCGGGAAAGGGGTTTGGCGCCGGGGTTGATTAGCTCGGTATTGGTTCGAGACCCCGTTCGCGAGCAGGCTCGCTCCCACACCGGATTTGTGCATGACACAGATCCAATGTGGGAGCGAGCCTGATCGCGAAGGGAACGACGCGGTGTTTAGATCTGCGCCTGAGCCCCTTCAAACCACGCCAGCTTCTCGCGCAGTTGTACCACTTCGCCGACGATCACCAGGGTCGGCGCATGCACTTCATGCTCTGCCACCATTTGCGGCAGATCCGCCAGCGTGCCGGTGAAAACCCGCTGATTGACCGTGGTGCCCTGCTGGATCAATGCCGCCGGGGTATCCGCCGCGCGACCGTGCTTGATCAACTGCTCACAGATGATCGGCAAACCCACCAGGCCCATGTAGAACACCAGCGTCTGCGCCGGGGCGACCAGATCGGCCCATGGCAGATCGGTGGAACCATCCTTCAAGTGGCCAGTGACAAACCGCACGGACTGCGCATGATCTCGATGGGTCAGCGGAATCCCCGCATAAGCAGCGCAACCGCTGGCCGCCGTAATGCCCGGGACCACCTGGAATGGAATACCGTGGGCCGCGAGTTCTTCGATCTCTTCGCCACCGCGCCCAAAGATAAACGGATCGCCGCCCTTCAACCGCACCACACGCTTGCCGGCCTTGGCCAGATCGACCAGTTGCTGGTTGATCTGATCCTGCGGCACGGCGTGTTCGGAGCGACGCTTGCCGACATACACCCGCTCGGCATCGCGACGGCACAACTCAAGAATTGCCGGCGCCACCAGGCGGTCATAGAGCACCACATCGGCTTGCTGCATCAGACGCAGCGCGCGGAAGGTCAACAGATCCGGATCACCCGGACCGGCACCGACCAGATAAACCTCGCCTGTGGTGACCATGGGCTCGCCATCGACCTTAGCCTGCAGCAGGCGCTCGGCTTCAGCGCCCTGCCCGGCCAGTTGACGATCGGCAATCGGGCCCTGGAAAACGTCTTCCCAGAAGCCGCGACGCTGCTGCACATCCGGAAACAGGTTTTTCACCTGATGACGGAAACGCGCAGCCAGCCCTGCCAATTGACCGTAAGTGGAAGGAATCCAGGTTTCGATTTTCGCGCGGATCAGGCGCGCCAGTACCGGCGCATCACCGCCGCTGGAGACGGCAATGATTAGCGGCGAGCGATCGACGATCGCCGGGAAGATCACGCTGCACAAGGCCGGCGCATCGACCACGTTGACCGGCACGCAACGGCGGTGGGCGTCGGTGGAGACTTGCGCGTTGAGCGTTTCGTCGTCGGTAGCGGCAATGATCAGCCCGCAACCGTCCAGATCCGTTTCGGCGTAACCGCGCAACAGGCATTCACCGCCGCTGGCAGCGACCAGTTCAGCCAGTTGCGTTTCGATTTCAGGTGCGACCACCCGCAGCAGCGCACCGGCATCGGCCAGCAGGCGGGATTTGCGCAAGGCAATTTCCCCCCCACCGACAACCAACACACGACTGCCGCGAAGGTTGTGAAACAGCGGCAGATATTTCATTTAGCCGATGACCTCAAGGCCACCCATGTACGGTTTGAGCACGTCCGGCACGCGGATCGAACCGTCGGCCTGCTGGTAGTTTTCCAGCACGGCAACCAGAGTACGACCGACCGCCAGGCCGGAACCGTTCAAGGTGTGCACCAGCTCGGGCTTGCCGGTTTCCGGGTTGCGGAAACGAGCCTGCATGCGCCGCGCCTGGAAGTCGCCGCAGTTGGAGCACGAGGAGATTTCGCGGTATTTGTCCTGGCTCGGAATCCACACTTCCAGATCGTAGGTCTTGACCGCGCTGAAGCCCATGTCGCCGGTGCACAGCGCCAGGGTGCGGTAAGGCAGACCGAGCAGTTGCAGGACTTTTTCGGCGTTGGCGGTCAGGCCTTCCAGCGCTTCCATCGATTGCGATGGCTCGACGATCTGGACCATTTCGACTTTGTCGAACTGGTGCTGGCGGATCATGCCACGCGTGTCGCGACCCGACGCACCGGCTTCGCTGCGGAAGCACGGGGTGTGGGCAACGAACTTGATCGGCAGCAACTTGGAATCGACGATTTCACCGGCAACGATGTTGGTCAGCGACACTTCGGCAGTCGGGATCAGGTACAGATCCGCTTCGCCTTCGCGGGCGATCTTGAACAGGTCTTCTTCGAACTTCGGCAGCTGGCCGGTGCCTTGCAGCGCCGGAGCCTGAACCAGATAAGGCGTGTAAGCCTCTTCATAGCCGTGCTCGTTGACGTGCAGGTTGATCATGAACTGCGCCAGTGCACGATGCAGACGGGCGATCGGGCCGCGCAGCAAGGCGAAACGCGCGCCGGACAGCTTGGCGGCGGTTTCGAAGTCCAGCCAGCCGAACTTCTCGCCGAGGGCGACGTGATCTTTCACTTCGAAATCGAATTGGGTCGGGGTGCCCCAGCGGCGCACTTCGACGTTGTCGTCTTCGTCCTTGCCGACCGGAACCGACTCGTGCGGCAGGTTGGGGATACCGAGCAGGATCGAATCGAGTTCGGTCTGGATCGCGTCCAGCTCGACCTTGCCCGCGCTCAACTCGCCCGCCATGCGCTCGACGTCCGCCATCAGCGGCGCGATGTCTTCGCCGCGCTGCTTGGCCTGCCCGATGGATTTGGAACGCGCGTTACGCTCAGCCTGCAGTGCTTCGGTGCGGGTCTGGACGGTCTTGCGCTGTTCTTCCAGCGCTTCGATGCGCGCGGTGTCCAGGGCAAAGCCACGGGAAGCCAGGCGGTCCGCTACGTCCTGAAGGTTGCTACGTAACAGTTTGGAATCGAGCATGTCGGTTTCTCGTTATCAAAGTTTGGTCAGGGACAGGCCGGCCCACGTTGCGAGCAGCCCGCCGAATACGCTGAGTGCGGCGTAGCCCAGGGCCAGCAACACTTGCCCGCTTTCCAGCAGGCGCACCGTATCCAGTGAAAAGGATGAAAAAGTCGTCAGCCCCCCGAGGAAGCCGACCATCAACCCGGCGCGCACCTCGATCGGCACCTCCGGGCGTATCAGAAACAGGCCGTACAACACGCCAATCAGCAGGCAGCCCACGATATTAACGGCCAGCGTCGCGGTATAGAAGTGCCGCGGCCAATTGGCGCTGACCCAATTACCGGTGGCGAAGCGCAACAATGTCCCGGCAACACCGCCGACCGACACTGCAAGGATCAATGGGACCACTATTTTCTCCGCTGCCGAGGGCTCAGACGATCGAGTTGAGCGAGGTGATTGAGCTTTTCGCCGATCTTCAACTCCAGGCCACGGGGCACTGGCTGATAAAAAGGTATCGGCTCGAGTTCTTCCGGAAAATAGTCTTCACCGGCGGCATAGGCGTCCGGTTCGTCGTGGGCGTAGCGGTATTCGTCGCCATAACCCAATTGCTTCATCAGCTTGGTCGGTGCGTTGCGCAGATGCAGCGGCACTTCCAGCGAGCCGTTTTCAGCAGCTGCGCGCAGTGCAGTTTTGAAGCCCATGTACACCGCATTGCTTTTCGGTGCACAGGCCAGATAAGTAATGGCCTGGGCGACTGCCAATTCGCCCTCAGGGCTGCCGAGACGCTCCTGCACTTCCCACGCCGCCAGGCACAGGCTCAGCGCACGCGGGTCGGCGTTGCCGATGTCTTCGCTGGCCATGCGCACCACGCGCCGCGCCAGGTACAGCGGATCGCAACCGCCGTCGATCATCCGCGCAAACCAGTACAGCGCGCCGTCGGGATTGGAGCCGCGTACCGATTTGTGCAGCGCCGATATCTGGTCGTAGAACGCTTCCCCGCCCTTGTCGAAGCGTCGGCGTGTATCGCCGAGCAGGCTTTGCAGCAAATCAGTGCCGATTTCGCTGTTGTCTTCGGCCAGATCAGAGGCGTTTTCCAGCAGATTGAGCAGGCGCCGGCCATCACCATCAGCGGCGGACAGCAGCATCTGAAAACCTTCATCGCTCAGTGTCAGGTTGCGCTTGCCCAGCCCGCGCTCTTCGGTCAAAGCCCGATGCACCAGTTTGCGCAGCGCCGCTTCGTCGAGGCTTTTCAGGACGTAGACGCGTGCCCGCGACAACAAGGCGTTGTTCAGTTCGAACGAAGGGTTTTCGGTGGTGGCGCCGATGAAGATCAGCGTGCCGTCTTCCACGTACGGCAGAAACGCGTCCTGCTGCGACTTGTTGAAGCGGTGCACTTCATCGACAAACAGGATCGTGCGCTTGCCGTACTGGCCGGCCTGCTGCTTGGCGATCTCAACGGCCTGACGGATTTCCTTGACCCCGGCGAGCACCGCCGAAACCGTTTCGAAGTGCGCATCAGAGACTTCCGCGAGCAGCCGCGCCAGGGTGGTCTTGCCCACGCCCGGCGGCCCCCAGAAGATCATCGAATGCAGCGCGCCCTGCTCCAGCGCCTCACGCAGAGGCTTGCCGCGAGCGAGCACGTGTTCCTGACCGACGTACTCATCCAGATTGGCCGCACGCAGACGCGCGGCCAAGGGTTGTGCAATCGGTGCACTGCGAAACAGATCCATCACGTAGCGTTGAAACCTCTGATTTTCTGAAACCTGCTGAAGAACCTGTGGTGAGGGATTTTATCCCCGTTGGGCTGCGAAGCGGCCCCAAAAGCGACGACTGCTGCGCAGCCGGACGGGGATAAATCCCCTCGCCACAATAGCCCCTCAATAGCAGGCCCTCACCACAAAGGCCCTGACACAAAGGGCCGGTGTTTATTCCTGGATAACGTCGGCACCCTTGGGAATGTCGAATTTGAATTTGGACGCTGGCACCGCTTCGTTGGCCTTGACCCCGGTAAACAGGATATTGGTGCGCTGGCCGACGCTGTCGATCAGTTGCATGTCATTGAGCAGACCGTTACGGAACGACAGGCGCAGGTTGTCGAACAGCGTGTCCTTGGTCTTCGGCTTGAGGGTGAAGTCGATCACACCGCCAGCCTCTTTCGCGCTGATGTCGAAGCTCTGGCTGATTTTCGAGACATCACCCGACAGCAGCAGCGCAGGCGTCTGGGTCAGACGCTCATCGAGCTTCTTGATGGTTGCCTGTTCCAGGTCCGGGTCCCACAGGGTGACTTTCTTGCCATCGGAAACCATGGTCTGCTCGGCCGGCGCGTTGGTGTGCCAGTAGAACAGGCCCGGACGCTGCAGGGTCATGTTGCCGGTGGTTTCCTGCAATTGGGTACCGCTGCCGTCGAGGGTCAACTGCGAGAAGTTGGCCGACAGGGTTTTCGATGTTTCCAGCAACTGGGTCAGACGCGCCACGTCCTTTTCATCAGCGTGGGCCGTGAGTGTGGTCAGCGCCAGTACTGGCAACAGCATGCGGATAAGGCGCATGAGAGTCCTCTTGAATACTCGTGGGAGAGCGGGTGGCGCGTCATTGCGCCACCCGAGTCTTTGCGTTTCAGTCGCGTACCGGGCCTGGGGCCAGGACTTCACGCGAACCGTTGGTGTTCATTGAGGTAACGACGCCGGCCATTTCCATCGCTTCGATCATCCGCGCGGCGCGGTTGTAGCCGATCTTCAGCTTGCGCTGCACAGCGGAAATCGACGCACGACGGCTTTCGAGGACGAACTGCACCGCTTCGTCATACAGCGCGTCGGCTTCCGGATCATCACCGTCGCCACCACCGCTGCTGCCTTCGAAGCCGCTACCCGCCTCTTCGACACCGTTGAGGATGTCGTCGTTGTATTCCGGCGCACCGCGCAGCTTCCACGCTTCGACCACACGATGAACTTCATCGTCGGAGACGAACGCGCCGTGCACCCGGATCGGCAGACTGGTGCCCGGCGGCATGTAGAGCATGTCACCGTGACCGAGCAGTTGTTCGGCGCCACCCTGGTCGATGATGGTCCGCGAGTCGATCTTGCTCGATACCTGGAACGCCATACGGGTCGGGATGTTGGCCTTGATCAGGCCGGTGATCACGTCCACCGAAGGGCGCTGGGTTGCGAGGATCAAGTGAATACCCGCCGCACGCGCTTTTTGCGCAATACGGGCAATCAGTTCTTCAACCTTCTTGCCGACGATCATCATCATGTCGGCGAATTCGTCCACCACTACGACGATGGTCGGCAGTTTCTGCAGCAGCGGCGCTTCGTCGTGAATGCTTTCGCGCTTGTACAGCGGATCGCTCAACGGCTCGCCGGCATCCTGGGCTTCCTTGACCTTGGCGTTGAAGCCGGAGAGGTTACGCACGCCCATTTTCGCCATCAGCTTGTAGCGACGTTCCATCTCGGCAACGCTCCAGCGCAAGGCGTTGGCGGCGTCCTTCATGTCGGTCACCACCGGGCAGAGCAGGTGCGGAATGCCTTCGTAGATCGACAGCTCAAGCATTTTCGGGTCGATCATGATCAGCTTGGCATCGTCGGGACCGGACTTGAACAGGATCGACAGGATCATCGCGTTCACGCCCACGGACTTACCGGAACCGGTGGTACCGGCCACCAGCAAGTGCGGCATCTTCGCCAGGTCGGTGATGACCGGCTTGCCGCCGATGTCGTGACCGAGCGCCAGGGTGACCGGCGATTTGAAGTTGTCGTACTCGGGGGTCGACAGCACCTCGGAGAAACGCACGATCTGGCGGTCTTCGTTGGGAATCTCGATGCCGACGGTGGTCTTGCCCGGAATAACCTCGACGACCCGCACACTGGTCACCGCCAGCGAACGTGCCAGGTCTTTCGCCAGGTTGGCGATACGGCTGACTTTTACCCCGGCGGCAGGCTGGATTTCGTAACGGGTAATCACCGGGCCCGGGTGGATCGAGTCAACGGTGACTTCGACGCCGAACTCCTTGAGCTTGATTTCCAGCAAGTGGCCGACCGCTGCCAAGGACTCAGGAGAATAGTTGAGCTGTTTCTTTTCCGCTGGATCAAGAATGGAGATCGGCGGCAAGGTGCCTTCGACCGCGCTGTCGACGAACAACGGCGCCTGCTTCTCTTTCTGCACGCGCTTGCTCGGCTCCGGCGCCTTGGCTGGTGCCGGCGCGATCACCGGCGGCACCTGCTTCTCGCGGTCGGACATGTGCTTGCTCAACGCTTGCTCGCGCTCGATCAGGCGTTCCTTGACCTTGGCCTGTTCACGCTTGTCGGTGACAGTCGGTGCGACCACATCGTGGACGCGGTCATCAACCTCACGCAGTTGCGCGACCAGTTGCTTGCGCTCGGTGCGCGCCGACCACCAGCGGTTGAGCGCGCCTTGGAACAGTTCGAACAGATCGAGGGTGATCTTGCCGGTGACGTCCATCACCTTGAACCACGACAGGTCGGTGAATACGGTCAGGCCGAACAGGAACAGCGCGATGAACAGCAGCGTGCTGCCTTGAATGTTCAGCGCATTCTTCGCCAGATCGCCAAGGCTTTCGCCCAGGGCACCGCCAGCGCCGGCCGGCAGACCGGTCGCGGCATGGAAATGAATGTGCGCCAGCGCAGCACCGGAGAGCACGAGGAACACCAGACCGATCAGGCGCCAGGAAAACAGCCAGCCGCTCCACTGCCATGGTTCGTGGCGTTGACGAAAGATCTGGTACGCCTTGACCGCCAGCAGCAACGGAAAAATATAGGCGAAGTAGCCGAGCACCATGAACAGGATATCGGCGCTGTACGAGCCGGCCGGGCCGCCGAAGTTCTGCACATCGTCGATCTTGCTGTTATGGCTCCAGCCCGGGTCGTCCTTGCCGTAAGTCAGCAAAGCCATCATCAGGAACAGGCACAAGGCGCCGATGGCGATCAATGCACCTTCCTTGAGCCGGTAGTGCAGTTGCTGGCGCCAGAGCGGAACGACTGTTTTGGGTGCTTCGGTGGTCTTCTTCAAAACGCTTCTTTTCCTGCGCCCGAGGCGCGTCCATCTATTGAATGACGATAAAAAACTGCCCAATCCAGGCAGGTAAAAAAGGTGAAAAGCTCAACTCGGACTACTTTTAACACTGTGCCACTGGTTTTATAAACACAGCTATAAACACTGCGCGCAGCGAAAAGCCCGTCACAACCCGGCATTGTACGGGTTTGTGCGCCCGATGCCATGTTTCAGACCCCAGCTTTGAGCATAGCCAATCGCACACGCAGTGCCTTGCAATTGGAGCATGCATTGCCTTTTGTGACAAAGGCTTATGAGCTGTATTTGATGAACCTAGCGAACCTGGCCGGATCGGGCTCACAGGAATGCTCAACAGCATCGACACGGCGACGCTTACGACCACGGGCGACACATCAAGTTGCAGCTCAATGCTCGCTGCACCAGACAACTGTGCAGGACAGCGGCGCCGTTTCGCGGCAAACTCTTTCGCGGGGCCTGCACGCCCCCTGACCGCCCTCCCCTTCTGCAAGCCTGGATGCCATGCTGACTTGGTTACAACGTAATTCCCTGACCTTTCCGCCACTGGAAAAAGCCATGCGCGAGCCGAACGGATTGCTCGCCGCCGGCGGCGATCTGTCCGCCGACCGACTGATCCAGGCCTATCGCCATGGCTGCTTTCCCTGGTTCTCCGAAGGCCAACCCATTCTCTGGTGGTCGCCAGACCCTCGCACCGTGCTGTTTCCCGACGAACTGCACGTCTCGCGCAGCCTCGGCAAGCTGCTGCGCAAGCAACGCTATCAAGTGACCTTCGATCAGGATTTCGACGCCGTCATCCGCGCCTGCGCTGCCCCGCGTGACTACGCCGACGGCACCTGGATCACCGAGGCCATGCAGGATGCTTACGTAGAATTGCATCGGCGCGGTTTCGCTCATTCGGTTGAGGTCTGGGACGAGGGACAGCTGGTCGGCGGCCTGTACGGCCTGGCGATGGGCCAACTGTTTTTTGGCGAGTCGATGTTCAGCCGTGCCGACAACGCGTCCAAATATGGCTTTGCCACGCTGGTCCAGCATTTGAAAGCCGCCGGGTTTGTGCTGATCGACTGCCAGATGCCGACCGATCACCTGCACAGCCTCGGTGCGCGATCCATTCCGCGGGGCGAATTCGCCGACTATCTGCAGCGCCATCTCGACCAACCGAATTCGGCGATCTGGGTTTGCTGAGCGACTTTTGCGCAGGTGGCTTACACTTAATCCACCAGCTTATCCCGAGGGTTGATTCATGACCGAGTTGGCGCGTTTGAAGTTTTATGCCACTCAGCCCCACTCTTGCAGTTATCTGCCCGAGGAGCAGGCCACGACGCTGTTTCTCGACCCGAGTCAGCCCATGGATGTGCATGTCTACGCAGACCTGTCGGAAATGGGCTTTCGTCGCAGTGGCGATCATCTGTACCGGCCGCATTGCCAGAATTGCAATGCGTGCGTGCCTGCGCGCATTCCTTCCGCCCAGTTCATCGCCAATCGCCAGCAGAAGCGTATCTACAAACGCAACGCCGACCTGCAAGTGCAGCCGGTCAAGCCGCACTTCAGCGAAGAATATTTCGACCTGTATCAGCGCTACATCGAACAGCGCCATGCCGACGGCGACATGTACCCGCCAAGCCGTGATCAGTTCTCGACGTTCCTGGTGCGCGACCTGCCCTTCTCGCGATTCTACGAGTTTCGGCTCGACGGACGGTTGCTCGCGGTGGCGGTCACCGATCTGCTGCCTAATGGTCTGTCGGCGGTGTACACCTTCTACGAACCCGACGAAGAACGCCGCAGCCTCGGCCGTTACGCGATCCTCTGGCAAATCGCCGAAAGCCAGCGCCTGGGCCTTGAAGCGGTGTACCTGGGTTACTGGATCAAGAACTGCAAAAAGATGAACTACAAGACGCAATATCGGCCCATTGAATTGCTGATCAATCAGCGCTGGGTCGTCCTGAACTAAACCTGCGGCCTAAACCCCTTGGCGTAAACCCCATTTTTCGGGCACAATGCACGCCGCTTTTGCCTGGCGCAGTTGCACCGGGCCATTCATTGGATACCGAGGGCTTTACTGCATGTCGAAAGAAGACAGCTTCGAAATGGAAGGCACTGTCGTCGACACCCTGCCCAACACCATGTTTCGTGTGGAGTTGGAAAATGGGCACGTCGTAACCGCGCATATTTCCGGCAAGATGCGCAAGAACTACATTCGTATTCTTACCGGTGACAAAGTGCGCGTCGAGCTGACGCCCTATGATTTGAGCAAAGGGCGGATCACTTACCGCGCTCGTTAATCAAGTCAATACAGAACGCCCGGGTTATGCCGGGCGTTTTTGTATCTGCGTTTTGAGGTTTTGGGGCTGGCGGTTTCGCGCTTACAGCATGCAAATCAAAAGATCGCAGCCTTCGGCAGCCCATAGGTTGGATCGCGCGAATTCGATAGAAACGGGTTGACCTGCGGGCCGCCTTCGCGAGCAGGCTCGCTCCCACAGAAAAGCAAAAGCAAAAGCAAGGCAGCGCAGCTGGCCGCGGCGAAGCCGCCCCACTCAACAATGAGCGCAAGCTCGAGTGCTTTTGATCTTGATCCACCGGCGACGTCGGAAGGCTGAGTGGAGGGATTGATCCGGGCGTGGGAGCGCAGCGACCGTCTGGCGCAGCCAGACACAGCGGAAGGAGGTGCAGCGAAGCAAACCGTAGCCGCTGCGCCCGGATCAGTCCCGGAGCGAAGGAACCCGAGCCTGCGAGGGCCGAACGTAGGAGCAAGCGTTTTGGGTTACCTTTTTGGCGTTTGAAAAAGGTGACTCGCCGTAAGGGCGAAACCGTAATAAGCCATCACCGCAGCAACGGATATACACACAAAGCCCAAAAACACCGGACAACAAAAAGGCGCCCGAAGGCGCCTTTCCAATCCACATCAAGCCGTCAGGCCATCTCTGCAGTGGTTTCGAAGTCGAACGTCAACTCCCCATCCTTGATGTCGATGTGCACCACACCGCCATGCTCGGCCAGTTCGCCAAACAGAATCTCCTCCGCCAGCGGACGCTTGATCTTGTCCTGGATCAGACGCGCCATCGGACGTGCGCCCATCGCCGAGTCATAACCACCCGCCGCCAGCCAACTACGCGCCGCATCGGTAACCTCAAGCAACACACGCTTGTCTTCCAGCTGCGCCTGAAGCTCGGTAAGGAACTTGTCCACCACACTTTTGATGACCTCATGACTGAGGCGACCAAACTGGATAATGGTGTCCAGACGGTTACGGAATTCCGGCGTGAAGCTCTTCTTGATCACTTCCATGGCATCAGACGAGTGGTCCTGATGGGTGAAACCGATCGAAGCCCGCGCGGCCGTTTCGGCACCCGCGTTGGTGGTCATGATCACGATCACGTTGCGGAAGTCCGCTTTGCGCCCGTTGTTATCGGTCAGCGTGCCGTGGTCCATAACCTGCAACAGCAGGTTGAAGACTTCCGGGTGCGCCTTCTCGATTTCATCGAGCAGCAATACGCAATGCGGCTGCTTGGTGATCGCTTCGGTCAACAGACCGCCCTGATCGAAACCGACATAGCCTGGAGGCGCACCAATCAGACGCGACACGGTGTGACGCTCCATGTACTCGGACATGTCGAAACGCACCAGTTCAATGCCAAGGGCCTTGGCCAGTTGTCGCGCGGCCTCGGTTTTACCGACACCGGTAGGCCCGGCAAACAGGAACGAACCGACTGGCTTGTCCGGCGACTTGAGCCCGGCACGCGACAGCTTGATCGCAGTCGACAGCGAATCGATCGCTGCGTCCTGACCAAACACCGTCAGCTTCAGGTCACGCTCCAGGTTACGCAGCAGCTCTTTGTCGGAACTGGTGACATGCTTTGGCGGAATCCGCGCGATTTTCGCGACGATGTCCTCGACCTGCGGCACTTCGATACGCTTGACGCGCATCTCTACCGGTTGCAGACGCTGGTAGGCGCCCGCTTCGTCGATCACGTCGATGGCCTTGTCCGGCATGTGCCGGTCATTGATGTAGCGCGACGCCAGTTCGGCAGCGGCACGCAACGACTCATCGCTGTATTCGATATTGTGGTGCTGCTCGAAACGCCCTTTCAGACCGCGCAGGATACCGATGGTGTCTTCCACCGATGGCTCGACGACATCGACCTTCTGGAAGCGACGCGCCAAGGCGCGATCTTTTTCGAAGATGCCGCGAAATTCCTGGAATGTGGTCGAACCGATGCAGCGAATATCGCCAGACGACAGCAGCGGCTTGAGCAGGTTGGACGCATCCATCACGCCACCGGACGCAGCGCCAGCACCAATGATGGTGTGGATCTCGTCGATGAACAGGATCGCCTGCGGACGCTTTTTCAGCTCATTGAGCAGCGCCTTGAAGCGCTTCTCGAAATCACCGCGATACTTGGTGCCCGCGAGCAGAGCGCCAAGATCGAGCGAGTAGACAACCGCATTGGCCAGCAGATCTGGTACCTGGTTGTCGACGATGCGCTTGGCCAGGCCTTCGGCAATCGCGGTTTTACCCACGCCCGCTTCACCCACCAGCAGCGGATTGTTCTTGCGCCGGCGCGCGAGAATCTGCGCGACACGCTCGACCTCCGACTCACGGCCGACCAGCGGATCAATGCGACCCTGGCGCGCGAGTTCGTTGAGGTTGCTGGCATAAGCATCCAGAGGATTGCCTGAAGAAGAAGACTCACCGCCCTCGTCGTCCTGCATATCTTGTTCACCTTCAGAGTGATCGCCATGCCCCGGCACTTTCGAAATGCCGTGTGCGATGTAGTTGACGACATCGATGCGCGCAACGCTCTGCTGTTTCAGCAGGAACACTGCCTGACTCTCTTGCTCACTGAAGATGGCGACCAGCACGTTGGCGCCGGTCACTTCGCGTTTGCCCGAGCTCTGTACGTGAAAAACAGCACGCTGCAGGACACGCTGGAAGCCCAGGGTTGGCTGGGTTTCGCGATCCTCGTCATGCACGGGGATCAATGGCGTGGTGGAGTCGATGAACTCCTGCAGATCATGTTTGAGTTTGTCGAGGTTTGCGCCGCAGGCACGCAAAACGGTGGCGGCAGCCTCATTATCCAATAGCGCCAGCAGGAGATGTTCGACGGTCATGAACTCATGACGCTTCGAACGAGCCTCCTTGAAGGCAAGATTGAGGGTGACTTCGAGCTCGCGGTTTAACATAGCTTCACCTCATACCCAAGTGGTCGGCGATTAACCGTCCTTCTCGATTTCACAGAGTAGCGGATGCTGGCTTTCCCTGGCGTACTGGTTGACCTGCATGGCCTTTGTCTCGGCGATGTCGCGGGTAAACACTCCACATACTGCCCGGCCTTCTGTATGGACGGCCAGCATGACCTTGGTCGCCAGCTCGCGATTCAGGTTAAAAAACACCTCGAGCACTTCGACGACGAAATCCATCGGTGTGTAGTCATCGTTGAACAAAACCACCTTGTACATCGGCGGCGCCTGTAACGCGGGCTTTGCTTCCTGAACAGCAACGCCTGCCGAATCGTCGTCGTGCTCCTGTGGAAGATCCTTTTGGAGAAGCGGGCGATCCTGATTGAATGTTAGTCGAATCTGGCTGATTGCATGCATGGAAAAAAAGGTTCGTCAGTTGTGCGAATACAGTGGTGGGGGCGGTTGCACACGTTTTCAACTACGACTGCCCGGTCACCTTGACTATCGGGAAAACGGTGTTACAACCAATAGAGCCCACAGTGGGTAAAAAAGATCCGCGGAGTCAATTCTTTTATCGAATTCGATTGCGGATGTCGTGGATGATACTCCAGCGATGGAGTCTGTTGCAGAGGGATTTGAGCATGGCTGTCGGCAAGGTGAAATGGTTCAACAATGCCAAGGGATTCGGCTTTATCAATACCGACGCCCGGGAAGGTCGCGATGAGGATGGCAAGGACATTGATTTCTTTGCCCACTACTCGGCCATTGAAATGGAAGGGTACAAGACCCTGAAAGCGGGTCAGGCGGTGACCTTCGAGATCGTTCATGGCCCTAAAGGCTTGCATGCCGTGAAGATAACTTCGGTCGAAGCAGCTCCCACGCCAAGCTCGATTGCCACGGAACAACAAACGGCAACCAGTTGAAGCCTCAAAACATTCGGTCATAAAAAACCGCCTGACTCAACCCATCGAGTCAGGCGGTTTTTGCGTGCCTGCGACTTTTACATATGCGAAATCAACGCATCCCCGAACCCGGAAGACGAAACCAGCTTGGCCCCATCCATCAAACGCTCGAAATCATAAGTAACAGTCTTGGCGCCGATCGCACCGTTGGTGCCCTTGATGATCAGGTCCGCCGCTTCCGTCCAGCCCATATGACGCAGCATCATCTCGGCCGAGAGAATCAGCGAGCCCGGGTTGACCTGGTCCTTGCCGGCATACTTCGGCGCAGTACCGTGGGTCGCTTCGAACATCGCTACGGTGTCGGACAGGTTGGCACCCGGCGCAATACCGATACCACCCACTTCCGCCGCCAGCGCGTCGGACAGGTAGTCACCGTTGAGGTTAAGCGTAGCGATCACATCGTATTCCGCCGGGCGCAGCAGGATCTGCTGGAGCATGGCGTCGGCAATGGCGTCCTTGACCACAACGTTCTTGCCGGTTTTCGGGTTCTTGAACTGCATCCACGGACCGCCGTCCAGCAGGGTCGCGCCGAACTCTTCGGCCGCCACTTCGTAGGCCCATTCCTTGAAGGCACCCTCGGTGAACTTCATGATGTTGCCTTTGTGCACGATGGTCAGCGAATCGCGGTCATTGTCGACTACATATTGCAGAGCCTTGCGCGCCAGACGCTTGGTGCCCTCGCGGGAGACCGGCTTGACACCGATGCCGCAGTTTTCGTCGAAACGGATCTTGGTAACGCCCATTTCTTCTTTAAGGAATTTGATGACCTTGGTGGCTTCCGGCGAACCGGCCTTCCATTCGATACCGGCGTAGATGTCTTCGGAGTTCTCGCGGAAGATGGTCATGTCGACGTCGCCGGGCTTTTTCACCGGGCTCGGCACGCCTTCGAACCAGCGCACCGGACGCAGGCAGACGTACAGGTCGAGTTGCTGACGCAGGGCCACGTTCAGCGAGCGGATGCCGCCACCGACCGGAGTGGTCAGCGGGCCTTTGATGGAGACCACGTAATCCTTGACCGCGTCGAGGGTTTCCTGCGGCAGCCAGGTGTCCTGGTCATAAACCTGAGTGGCTTTTTCGCCGGCGTAGACTTCCATCCAGGAAATCTTGCGCTTGCCGCCGTAGGCCTTTTCAACAGCAGCATCGACAACCTTGATCATCACCGGACTGATGTCGACACCAATACCGTCACCTTCGATGAAGGGGATGATCGGGTTATCAGGAACATTGAGAGAATGGTCTGCATTGACAGTGATTTTGTCACCGACGGCTGGAACCTGAATCTTCTTGTAACCCATGCTGAACTCCATTGTTTGGATTGAACACCTGGCTTGCTTCGAGCGTAACCCAGTTGAATCAACACGCAAACCCTATGTTCCGCCGCCGCGCACATCTCGTTTCCTACAAGCCTGAAAGCAAAGGGAAAAGCGCCAAACTCCAGCATTCGTAACGAGTCTTTGCCCGGTCGCGCCCTGCGACCTTTAGACCAATGGACGAGAATCGTTGCATATGAACCATCGGCAGATTGCCAGCTACCTATGTATAATGCCGCCCGCTGACCACAGGGTCACGACGGCTGGCCTCTCTAGCACGAGACTTTCCGCCTGATTGGTCGGGTTGTTACCGCAGCCTGACTGCTTGACGCTCTACTGATGCACCCAACATCACCGCGAAGAATCTCGACATTCGGTTCATGGATGACTTTGAACGAACGCGCTTACCCGGCGCCCCTCGAGTTTCTGCGCACGCTTTAGCAAAGAAGAGAGAGTTAATCCGAATATGCCCACCCGCTCGAAGATCATCTATACCTTCACCGACGAAGCTCCTGCCCTCGCCACCTATTCCCTGCTGCCGATCATCGAGGCTTACACCGCCTCGGCCGATATCGCCGTGGAAACCCGCGATATCTCTCTTGCAGCACGCATCCTGGCAAGCTTCCCCGAGCAACTGGGCGACAAAGCCGTAGCCGACCACCTCGCCGAACTGGGCGACCTGGCCGTTACGCCTGAAGCCAACATCATCAAGCTGCCGAACATCAGTGCTTCGGTGCCACAACTGCAAGCCGCGATCAAAGAGCTGCAGGCGCAGGGCTACAACCTGCCGGACTATCCGGAAACCGTGACCAGCGACGCCGAAAAAGACGCCCGGGCGCGTTACGACAAGGTCAAGGGCAGCGCCGTGAACCCGGTTCTGCGCGAAGGCAACTCCGACCGCCGCGCTCCGCTGTCGGTGAAGAACTACGCGCGCAAGCACCCGCACAAAATGGGCGCCTGGGCCAAGGACTCCAAGTCCCACGTTGCGCACATGAGCACCGGCGATTTCTACGGCAGCGAAAAAGCTGTCCTGATCGACGCCGCTGACGCTGTGAAGATCGAGCTGATCGCCAAGGACGGTGCTGCCACCGTTCTGAAAGAAAAAACCACCGTTCAGGCCGGCGAGATCCTCGACTGCGCCGTGATGAGCAAAAACGCCCTGCGTGCGTTCATCGCTGCCGAGATCGAAAGCGCCAAGGCCCAGGGCGTGCTGCTCTCGGTGCACCTGAAAGCGACCATGATGAAGGTCTCCGACCCGATCATGTTCGGCCAGATCGTTGCCGAGTTCTATAAAGACGCTCTGACCAAGCACGCTGACGTGCTGAACCAGATCGGCTTCAACCTGAACAACGGCATCGGCGATCTGTACGCGCGCATCAAGGCCCTGCCGGCCGACCAGCAAGCGCAGATCGAAGCCGATATCGCAGCGGTCTACGCCGTTCGTCCGTCGCTGGCGATGGTCAACTCCGACAAAGGCATCACCAACCTGCACGTGCCGAGCGACGTCATCGTTGACGCCTCGATGCCAGCGATGATTCGTGACTCCGGCAAGATGTGGGGCACCGACGGTCAGTTGCACGACACCAAGGCTGTGATCCCGGATCGTTGCTACGCGACCATCTACCAGGCCGTGATCGAAGATTGCAAAGCCAACGGCGCTTTCGACCCGACCACCATGGGCAGCGTGCCGAACGTCGGTTTGATGGCGAAGAAAGCCGAAGAGTACGGCTCCCACGACAAGACCTTCCAGATCAAGGCTGACGGCGTTGTTCGCGTCACCGACAGCAAAGGCAAGCTGCTGATGGAACAGGCTGTCGAAGCCGGCGACATCTTCCGCATGTGCCAGACCAAAGACGCGCCGATCCAGGACTGGGTCAAACTGGCCGTCAACCGTGCTCGCGCCAGCAGCACGCCGGCGATCTTCTGGCTTGACCCGATGCGCGCTCACGATGGCGTAGTGATCGAGAAAGTTCAGGCGTACCTGAAGGATCACGACACCAGCGGTCTGGACATCCAGATCATGGCTCCAGTCGACGCGATGAAGTACACCCTGAAGCGCACCCGCGAAGGCAAGGACACCATTTCGGTGACCGGTAACGTACTGCGCGACTACCTGACCGACCTGTTCCCGATCATGGAACTGGGCACCAGCGCCAAGATGCTGTCGATCGTGCCGCTGATGAACGGCGGTGGTCTGTTCGAAACCGGCGCCGGCGGTTCGGCTCCGAAGCACGTGCAGCAACTGGTTGAAGAAAACTTCCTGCGCTGGGATTCGCTGGGTGAGTTCCTCGCCCTGGCCGCTTCCCTCGAGCATCTGGGTGTAAACTACAACAACCCGAAAGCACTGGTGCTGTCGAAAACCCTGGACCAGGCCACCGGCCAGTTCCTCGACAACAACAAGTCGCCATCGCGCAAAGTCGGCAACATCGACAACCGCGGCAGCCACTTCTACCTGGCGATGTACTGGGCTCAGGCCCTGGCCGCCCAGACTGAAGACGCTGCACTGCAAGCGCAGTTCGCGACTCTGGCCAAAACCCTGACCGAGAACGAAGCAACTATCGTTGCCGAGCTCAACGCCGTTCAGGGCAAGCCAGTCGACATCGGCGGTTACTACCACGCCGACGCCGAGCTGATCAGCAAGGCCATGCGCCCAAGCGCAACCTTCAACGCGGCGATTGCTGCGCTGGTTTAAGGTTGTAATGCGGTAAACAAACCCCGGCCGAGTGCCGGGGTTTGTGTTTTTACTGACAACATAAATCCCTTGTGGGAGCGAGCCTGCTCGCGAATGCGGTTTATCATTCAGCACCTTCGTTGACTGACCCACCGCTTTCGCGAGCAGGCTCGCTCCCACAGGGGGTCGGGTTTTAACCTGGATATTGAGGAAGGTTTTATGGAATGGCTCCCCCACATCACCGTCGCCACCATCGTCGAGGACAACGGCCGTTTCCTGATGGTCGAAGAGCACAAAGGCGGGCGCAATGTGCTCAACCAGCCCGCCGGGCATCTCGATCCGGATGAAACCCTGATCAACGCGGCGATTCGCGAAACCCTCGAAGAAACCGGTTGGGACGTCGAACCCACCGGCGTGATCGGCATTTATCTGTACACCGCACCGAGCAACGGCGTGACTTACCAGCGCATATGCTTCAGCGCCAAAGCCGTGCAGCACCACCCGGATTACCAACTCGACGACGGCATCGTCGGCGCCAAGTGGCTGACCCGCGAAGAATTAATCGCCCAGCGCGACAACTGGCGCAGCGAGCTGATCATCCGTTGCATCGACGATTATCTGGCCGGTCATCACTTCAGCCTCGAACTGATCCGCCCTTCTCTTTAGCCTTGCGGCCGCGAGCCTGATAGAATCGCGCCCTTTTCCAAGACACTCATTGAACCCCTATGCGTGATCCAGCCCCTTCTGACACATCCAAGAAGCGCGTCATTGTCGGCATGTCCGGCGGCGTGGACTCTTCCGTTTCTGCCCTTCTGCTGATCGAGCAGGGTTATGAAGTGGAAGGCCTGTTCATGAAGAACTGGGAAGAAGACGACGGAACGGAATACTGCACCGCCATGGACGACCTGGCGGATGCTCAGGCTGTCTGCGACAAGATCGGCATCAAGCTGCACACCGCCAACTTCGCGGCCGAGTACTGGGACAACGTGTTCGAGCACTTCCTTGCCGAGTACAAGGCCGGTCGCACGCCGAACCCGGACATCCTGTGCAACCGCGAGATCAAGTTCAAGGCGTTCCTCGACTACGCGATGATGCTCGGCGCCGACCTGATCGCCACCGGTCACTACGTGCGCCGCCGCGACATCGATGGCCGCACCGAACTGCTCAAGGGCATCGATCCGAACAAGGATCAGAGCTACTTCCTGCACGCCGTTGGCGGCGAACAGATCGCCAAGACCCTGTTCCCGGTCGGCGAACTGGAAAAGCCTGACGTCCGCGCGATTGCCGAGAAATACGAACTGGCCACCGCCAAGAAGAAGGATTCCACCGGGATCTGCTTCATCGGCGAGCGTCGTTTCAGCGACTTCCTCAAGCAGTACCTACCGGCACAACCGGGCGAAATCAAGACCACCGAAGGCGAAGTCATCGGCCGTCACCACGGCTTGATGTACCACACCATCGGCCAGCGCCAGGGCCTCGGCATCGGCGGCTTGAAGGATGCCGGCGATGAGCCGTGGTACGTGCTGCGCAAGGATCTGCAGACCAACGAGCTGATCGTCGGTCAGGGCAACAACCATCCATGGCTGTTCTCCAGCGCCCTGCTCGCTTCGGAAATCTACTGGGTCAACCCGATCGACCTGAGCCAGCCGCTGCGCCTGACGGCGAAAGTGCGCTATCGCCAGAGCGATCAGGCCTGCACCCTGGAAAAAACCGCCAACGGTTATCGCGCCGTGTTCGACGAACCGCAACGCGCGGTGACGCCGGGCCAGTCGGTGGTGTTCTATGACGGTGAAATCTGCCTCGGCGGCGGCGTGATCGAAGTGGCCGAGCCGTGGAGCGCCCAGGCATGAGCCCGACTCAGGAGCAACTGACGGCGCTGGGCGGTGTGTTTCTCGCCGCCGTGCTGGTCGACCGCATCGCCAAGACCGGCCAGACCAACGAAGCGGGCCTGAGCTGCATGCTCGGCAGCCTGTTGGTACGGGATCCGAAAGATACGCTGGACGTGTACGGCGGCGACGACATCAATCTGCGCGAGGGTTATCGCGCGCTGATTGGCGCACTGGAGCGCGATCCGAGCACCTTGCAGCGCGAGCCGTTGCGCTACGCGCTGTCGATGCTCGGTCTGGAGCGGCAATTGGCCAAGCGTGACGACATGCTCGAGACGATTGCCAAGCGCCTGCCGCAGATTCAGTCGCAGGTGGAGCATTTTGGCCCTGCGCACGAAAACGTCATCGCCGCTTGCGGTGCGTTGTATCAGGACACTTTGAGCACCCTGCGCCAGCGCATTCAGGTGCACGGCGACATGCGCAACCTGCAGCAGCCGAGCAATGCCTCGAAAATCCGCGCCCTGCTCCTCGCTGGTATCCGCTCGGCGCGCCTGTGGCGTCAGCTCGGTGGTCATCGCTGGCAGTTGGTGATCAGCCGCCGCAAGCTGCTCAAAGAGCTTTATCCGTTGATGCGCAGCGAGTAAACGCCGCGTCATGAAGGCTTTGTAGTCTGTAACGCGTAATACGCCGGTCAGTTGGCGACGGACCGGCGGATTTTTTCATGTATGATACGCGCCCCATTTCGTTGCCCGACTGTCCGAGAACACCCCATGCAGCTCTCTTCGCTCACTGCGGTTTCCCCTGTTGACGGCCGCTACGCCGGCAAAACCCAGGCCCTGCGCCCGATTTTCAGCGAGTACGGCCTGATCCGTGCCCGCGTTCTGGTTGAAGTGCGCTGGCTCCAGCGCCTGGCCGCCCATGCTGGCATCCCTGAAGTGCCAGCCTTCTCCGCCGAGGCCAACGCCGTTCTCAACGAACTGGCGGAAAACTTTTCGCTGGAGCACGCCGAGCGCGTCAAAGAGATCGAGCGCACCACCAACCACGACGTCAAAGCGATCGAATACCTGCTCAAAGAGCAGGCGGCCAAGCTGCCGGAGCTGGCCAAGGTCAGCGAATTCATCCACTTTGCCTGCACCAGTGAAGACATCAACAACCTGTCCCACGCCTTGATGCTGCGTGAAGGCCGTGACGACGTGATGCTGCCGCTGATGCGCCAGACCGCCAACGCCATCCGCGAACTGGCCATCCGTTTCGCCGACGTGCCGATGCTGTCGCGCACCCACGGTCAGCCGGCTTCGCCGACTACTCTGGGTAAAGAGCTGGCCAACGTGGTTTACCGTCTCGAGCGCCAGATCGCTCAGGTCGCTGCCGTGCCGCTGCTGGGCAAGATCAACGGCGCCGTCGGCAACTACAACGCGCACCTCTCGGCCTACCCGCAGATCGACTGGGAAGCCAACGCCCGCGCCTTCATCGAAGACGAGCTGGGCCTGGGCTTCAACCCGTACACCACGCAGATCGAACCGCACGACTACATCGCCGAGCTGTTCGACGCCATCGCGCGCTTCAACACCATCCTGATCGACTTCGACCGCGACATCTGGGGCTACATTTCCCTGGGTTATTTCAAGCAGCGCACCATCGCTGGCGAAATCGGTTCGTCGACCATGCCGCACAAGGTCAACCCGATCGACTTCGAAAACTCCGAAGGCAACCTGGGTATCGCCAACGCACTGTTCCAGCACCTGGCGAGCAAGCTGCCAATTTCCCGCTGGCAGCGCGACCTGACCGACTCCACCGTCCTGCGCAACCTCGGTGTCGGCTTCGCCCACAGCGTGATCGCATACGAAGCCAGCCTCAAAGGCATCAGCAAACTGGAGCTCAACGAGCAGAAGATTGCCGCCGACCTCGACGCTTGCTGGGAAGTACTGGCCGAGCCGATCCAGACCGTGATGCGTCGGTACAACATCGAAAACCCGTACGAAAAGCTGAAAGAACTGACCCGTGGCAAGGGCATCAGCCCTGAAGCGTTGCAGACTTTCATCGATGGCCTGGACATGCCAGCCGAAGCCAAAGCCGAGCTCAAGCAACTGACTCCGGCCAACTACATCGGCAACGCAGTGGCACAAGCCAAACGCATCTGATCGACCGTTTGCCCCGTTTGAGACGCCCGGCCGCGCCGGGCGTTTTTATTCCCGTCTGAAAAGTGCTTTTTTTCAATAGGTTACATATGAATTCCGATATTCCTCTTCAACTTCTGGGCGGCCTCACAGCACGCGAATTCCTGCGTGACTACTGGCAGAAAAAACCGCTGCTGATCCGTCAGGCGATTCCTGACTTCGAAAGCCCGATCGACGCCGACGAACTGGCCGGCCTGGCCCTGGAAGAAGAAGTCGAATCGCGCCTGGTCATCGAGCACGGCGAGCGTCCGTGGGAACTGCGTCGCGGCCCGTTCGCCGAAGACGAGTTCAGCAAATTGCCAGAGAAAGAGTGGACCCTGCTGGTGCAGGCGGTTGACCAGTTCGTGCCGGAAGTCAGCGAACTGCTGGAAAACTTCCGCTTCCTGCCGAGCTGGCGCGTCGATGACGTGATGATCAGCTTTGCCGCACCGGGTGGCAGCGTCGGCCCGCACTTCGACAACTACGATGTGTTCCTGCTGCAGGGCCACGGCAAGCGCAACTGGAAAATCGGCCAGATGTGCGACTCCGAGAGCCCGCTGCTGCAACACGCCGACCTGCGCATCCTCGCTGAATTCCACGAGACCGAAGAATGGGTGCTGGAGCCGGGCGACATGCTCTACCTGCCGCCGCGCCTGGCCCATTGCGGTGTCGCGGTCGACAACTGCATGACCTACTCGGTCGGCTTCCGCGCGCCAAGCGCCGCTGAAGTGCTGACCCACTTCACCGACTTCCTCAGCCAGTTCCTGACCGACGAAGAACGCTACACCGATGCCGACGCCAAGCCGGCGGTCGATCCGCACCAGATTCAACACGATGCGCTGGATCGCCTGAAAAGCCTGCTCGCCGAGCACATGAGCGATGAGCGTCTGCTGCTGACCTGGTTCGGCCAGTACATGACCGAGCCGCGCTACCCGGAACTGGTGGTCGGCCCGGAAGACGTCGAAGAAGATGACTTCCTCGCCGCCCTGCAGGACGGCGCCGTGCTGATCCGCAACCCGAGCGCGCGCCTGGCCTGGTCGGAAGTCGACGACGATCTGCTGCTGTTCGCCAGTGGCCAGAGCCGCTACCTGCCGGGCAAGCTGCGCGAACTGCTGAAGCTGATCTGCGCCGCTGACGCCCTGCACGCCGACAACCTCGGCGAGTGGCTGAGCGACGAAGACGGTCGCAGCCTGCTTTGCGAACTGGTCAAGCAAGGGAGCCTGGGGTTCGCCGATGAATAAAATTCGCGTTCGTGTCGCAGACTGGCAGAAGGATATCGCCGAGATCCGGCGCATTCGTGAAACGGTGTTCATCGCCGAACAATCGGTGCCACCCGAGCTTGAGTGGGACGCCGATGACGCGACCGCCGTGCATTTTCTGGCGTTCGAAGGCGACTTCCCGATCGGCACGGCGCGGCTGTTGCCCGACGGCCACATCGGCCGGGTTTCAGTACTCAAAGACTGGCGCGGAATGAAGGTCGGTGACGCGCTGATGCAAGCGGTCATCGCCGAAGCTGAAGCGCGCGGCCTGAAGCAACAAATGCTCAGCGCGCAGGTGCAGGCCACGGCGTTCTACGAGCGTTTGGGTTTCAGCCTGGTCAGCGAAGAGTTTCTTGAGGCCGGGATACCGCATGTCGATATGGTTCGGCATTCGGCTTAAGACCGCGGCGCGGCCTTCGCGAGCAGGCTCGCTCCCACAGGGGATCTGTGCCTGACACACAATTTGTGTCCGCTGGAGATCTACTGTGGGAGCGAGCCTGCTCGCGAAGAGGCCCGCCAGCACACCACAAAACGCCCCGCCATTTTCGGATGCCGGGGCGTTTTGCTGTCTACGATTCAACTTGCCCCACCCCGGGCCGACAAACTGGCAATATCAAGCCTTTCGAACGCGGAGATAACGGACATGTCCCTACGCACCCTGCTCACCACCCTGCTGCTCGGCTGCAGTTTTTCGGTGCTGGCAGCCACAGAAATCGTCCCCCTCAAATACCACACCAGCGCCGACATGCTGCCGGTCGCGCAGGATTTCATCGGCCAGGACGGCCAGGTCAGCGCTTACGGCAACCAACTGATCGTCAAAGCCGAGCCGGGCAAGATTCAGGAGTTGAAGGATCTGCTGGCGCAACTCGATACCGCACCGAAGCGCTTGCTGATCACCGTCGACACCAACGAAAACAATGGCCGTGGCGACGAAGGTTATTCAGTCAACGGCGCTCAGCCGAACCAGACCCGGATCATCAGCCGCAGCACCACCAGCCGCAACGGCGGCGTTCAGCAAGTGCAGACCAGTGAAGGCACTCCGGCGCTGATCCAGGTTGGCCAGAGCGTGCCGATCACCAACACCCAGAGCGATTCCTACGGCGGTTACAGCAGCGAGACCCAATACCGCAACGTCACCCAGGGTTTCTACGTCACCGCCAGCGTCACCGGCGAAACCGTTCATCTGGCGATCAGTACCAACCGTGACCGTATGAGCCAGGAACATCCCGATGTAGTGAACGTGCAAAGCACCGACACAACCGTCACCGGACGCCTCGGTGAGTGGATCACTCTGGCGGGCGTCAACAGCCAGACTCAGGCCGATAAACAGGGCCTGACCCGCAGCTACTCGACTCAAGGCCGTGATGACATGACCTTGCGGGTGAAAGTCGACACACTGGACTAAAGCACCAAAAACTGACTGATTAGTCGTATTAGACGAAAGATGTAGTGCCTGAAAAAAAGCACTACAAAACGTTTGACGCGAAAAAAAAGCGAAGGCATGATGGCCTCGCTCCCGCTAATCAGAGGCCCTGGCAAGGGCCTTCGAAGCGCCGCTCGCACCTACCCCGCGAGCCGTTTCGTGTCTGTACCGCCCACAAGGTGTGTTTGACGAGGTTGCCGACTGGAACGAAGTTGTCCCGAGGGACGGAAGCGTATTTAGGTAACCCGGCTTCACGCTGCAGACCGTATAAAGGCCCACGACGCCGGAATGCGCCCGCACCGCGCCACTACCTGCTCACTTCCCCTCGAGCCCATCGTTCATCCCGTCGCCTACCCCGCCGAATCCGACTTGACCACCTAAGCTTCTGGTCAGCGAGCGCAGGAATTTTCCACCGCAGAACAACTTTTCATAAAAGACGCGACGAGGTTTATCTCCATGGCACTGACACGCGAACAGCAAATTGCAGCCCTCGAAAAAGACTGGGCCGAGAACCCGCGCTGGAAAGGCGTGACTCGCACTTACTCCGCTGCCGACGTGGTCCGCCTGCGTGGCTCGGTTCAGCCTGAGCACACCTTCGCGAAGATGGGCGCCGAGAAGCTGTGGAACCTGGTCACCCAGGGTGCCAAGCCGTCCTTCCGTCCAGAGAAAGATTTCGTCAACTGCATGGGCGCCCTCACTGGCGGCCAGGCTGTTCAGCAGGTCAAGGCCGGTATCCAGGCGATCTACCTGTCCGGCTGGCAGGTGGCTGCGGACAACAACTCCGCAGAATCGATGTACCCGGACCAGTCGCTGTACCCGGTGGACTCGGTGCCAACCGTGGTCAAGCGCATCAACAACTCGTTCCGTCGTGCCGACCAGATCCAGTGGAAAGCCGGCAAGAACCCGGGCGATGAAGGCTACATCGATTACTTCGCGCCAATCGTTGCGGATGCTGAAGCCGGTTTCGGCGGTGTACTCAACGCCTACGAGCTGATGAAGAGCATGATCGAAGCAGGCGCCGCCGGCGTTCACTTCGAAGACCAACTGGCTTCGGTGAAGAAATGCGGGCACATGGGCGGCAAGGTTCTGGTACCAACCCAGGAAGCCGTACAGAAGCTGACCGCTGCCCGTCTGGCCGCTGACGTCGCTGGCACGCCAACGATCATTCTGGCCCGCACCGACGCCAACGCGGCTGACCTGCTGACTTCCGACTGCGACCCGTACGATCAGCCATTCGTGACCGGCGAGCGTACTCAGGAAGGTTTCTACAAGGTACGTGCCGGTCTGGATCAAGCGATCGCCCGTGGCCTGGCTTACGCGCCGTACGCCGATCTGATCTGGTGCGAAACCGCCAAACCGGATCTGGAAGAAGCCCGTCGCTTCGCTGAAGCGATCAAGAAGGAATACCCGGACCAGCTGCTGTCGTACAACTGCTCGCCTTCCTTCAACTGGAAGAAGAACCTGGACGACGCGACCATCGCCAAGTTCCAGCGCGAACTGTCCGCCATGGGCTACAAGCACCAGTTCATCACCCTGGCCGGCATTCACAACATGTGGCACAGCATGTTCAACCTGGCGCACGACTACGCCCGCAACGACATGACTGCCTACGTGAAGCTGCAAGAGCAGGAATTCGCTGACGCCGCCAAGGGTTACACCTTCGTTGCGCACCAGCAGGAAGTGGGCACTGGCTACTTCGACGACATGACCACCGTGATCCAGGGCGGCTCGTCCTCGGTGACCGCGCTGACCGGTTCGACCGAAGAAGAACAGTTCCACTGATTCGGCTTCACCTGAGCAAACGGCCTCTGCGGATCGAATAAAAGCTAACCGCAGAGCTGCAAAATTGACGCCCCGACTTGATCGGGGCGTTTTTTTGCCTGGGGAATCTCAAAGACACTACAAATCCCCTGTGGGAGCGAGCCTGCTCGCGAAGGCGATAAGTCAGCTTGCACATCTGGAGGCTGATCCTTCGCTTTCGCGAGCAGGCTCGCTCCCACAGGGCTACCGTCAGCCGCGAGACGAAACATTGATCTGAAGCGCTACAAGCGTCAGAAATTTCCGCTAAAACGGTAGGCTTCGCTACTTGCAGTAACGCGCAAGTAAAACAACTTCCCAGCCACTCACTCGTTAAACAGTTACAAAACCACGCCAAACGATATCAATTATCATTTAGCTGCAACTATGTTCGTTACAAACCCTACAAAACATAATTGATGGAAACCCGGCTAATGCCCGCAACGCATGGGCCGCAGCGACCTCAGGAGGCGCTATGTCCTTAATCCGGTAAATAATTTCGCCTTTGGAATTTTACTTGCCGGGTGTTTAGCCATAAAATCAGCCCGATTGATTGCTGCGACATATCGTCACTGCCTTATTTCTTTATCAAGCTCAGAGACCTTTGCTCTCTGTTAAGGATTACCAGCATGCCCGAAGCGACAGGACTCATGGCCCACAACTGGGGCTTTGCCATTTTCCTTCTGGGTGTCGTCGGCCTGTGTGCCTTCATGCTTGGCGTCTCCAGCCTCCTCGGGTCAAAAGCCTGGGGTCGCAGCAAAAACGAACCGTTCGAGTCGGGCATGCTACCTACCGGTGGCGCCCGCTTGCGGCTCTCAGCCAAATTCTATCTGGTCGCGATGCTCTTCGTGATCTTCGATATCGAAGCCCTCTTTCTCTTTGCATGGTCTGTGTCCGTCCGCGAAAGCGGCTGGACCGGATTCGTCGAAGCTCTCGTTTTCATAGCAATTCTGTTGGCAGGTCTTGTCTACCTGTTCCGAGTGGGCGCCCTTGACTGGGCTCCGGAAGCTCGTCGCAAGCGGCAGGCGAAGCTGAAACAATGAGGCTTTGGCAATGCAATACAATCTCACCAGGATCGACCCCGATGCTCCTAACGAGCAGTATCCGATTGGCCAGCGGGAAACCGTTGCCGATCCGTTAGAAGATCAAGTCCACAAAAACATTTTCATGGGCAAGCTGGAAGACGTGCTGAGTGGCGCGGTCAACTGGGGACGTAAGAACTCCCTGTGGCCGTACAACTTCGGCCTGTCGTGCTGCTACGTGGAAATGACCACCGCCTTCACGGCGCCCCACGACATCGCGCGCTTCGGCGCCGAAGTCATCCGGGCCTCGCCGCGTCAGGCCGACTTCATGGTTATCGCCGGTACCTGCTTCATCAAGATGGCGCCGATCATCCAGCGTCTCTACGAGCAAATGCTCGAGCCGAAATGGGTTATCTCCATGGGTTCGTGCGCCAACTCCGGCGGCATGTACGACATCTACTCCGTGGTTCAAGGGGTGGACAAGTTCCTGCCCGTGGACGTCTACGTACCTGGCTGCCCGCCCCGTCCGGAAGCATTTCTGCAAGGCTTGATGCTGTTGCAGGAATCGATTGGACAGGAGCGTCGTCCGCTTTCCTGGGTCGTTGGTGATCAAGGCGTGTATCGCGCCGACATGCCATCGCAGAAGGAACAGCGCCGCGAACAGCGAATCGCAGTCACCAATCTGCGCAGCCCTGACGAAGTCTGATCCAGTTCTGTTCCAAGTAACGAGAAGCTGGCTTCATTCTTTACGTTGACCGAAAGCGAAAAAATAACCATGACTACAGGCAGTGCTCTGTACATCCCGCCTTACAAGGCAGACGACCAGGATGTGGTCGTCGAACTGAACAACCGTTTTGGCGCCGATGCGTTCACCGCGCAGGCAACCCGCACCGGCATGCCGGTGCTGTGGGTGGCCCGTGCCAAATTGGTTGAAGTCCTGACTTTCCTGCGCAACCTGCCCAAGCCGTACGTCATGCTCTATGACCTGCACGGCGTGGACGAGCGTCTGCGCACCAAGCGTCAAGGGCTGCCGACCGGCGCCGATTTCACCGTGTTCTATCACCTCATGTCGCTGGAGCGTAATAGTGACGTGATGATCAAGGTGGCCTTGTCCGAAGGCGACCTCAGCATGCCTTCCGTCACCAGCATCTGGCCCAACGCCAACTGGTACGAACGTGAAGTCTGGGACATGTTCGGCATCGACTTCAAAGGCCACCCGCACCTGTCGCGCATCATGATGCCACCGACCTGGGAAGGTCACCCGCTGCGCAAGGACTTCCCGGCGCGCGCCACCGAATTCGATCCGTACAGCCTCAACCTCGCCAAGCAGCAGTTGGAAGAGGAAGCCGCGCGCTTCCGTCCGGAAGACTGGGGCATGAAGCGGTCCGGTGCCAACGAGGACTATATGTTCCTCAACCTCGGCCCGAACCACCCTTCGGCGCACGGTGCGTTCCGCATCATCCTGCAGCTGGACGGCGAAGAGATCGTCGATTGCGTCCCGGACATCGGTTACCACCACCGTGGCGCCGAGAAGATGGGCGAGCGTCAGTCCTGGCACAGCTACATTCCTTACACCGACCGTATCGACTACCTCGGCGGCGTGATGAACAACCTGCCGTACGTGCTCTCGGTCGAGAAGCTCGCCGGCATCAAGGTGCCGCAGAAGGTCGACGTCATCCGCATCATGATGGCCGAGTTCTTCCGGATCACCAGTCACCTGCTGTTCCTGGGTACCTACATCCAGGACGTCGGCGCCATGACCCCGGTGTTCTTCACCTTCACCGACCGCCAGAAGGCGTACACGGTGATCGAAGCCATCACCGGTTTCCGTCTGCACCCGGCCTGGTACCGCATCGGCGGCGTCGCCCACGACCTGCCGCGCGGCTGGGAAAAACTGGTCAAGGATTTCGTCGAGTGGATGCCCAAGCGTCTCGACGAATACACCAAGGCCGCCCTGCAGAACAGCATCCTCAAGGGGCGTACCGTCGGCGTTGCCGCCTACAACACCAAAGAAGCCCTGGAATGGGGCGTCACCGGTGCCGGCCTGCGTTCTACCGGTTGCGATTTCGACCTGCGTAAAGCGCGTCCGTATTCGGGCTACGAGAACTTCGAATTCGAAGTGCCGCTGGCCGTCAACGGCGATGCCTATGACCGCTGCATGGTCCGCGTCGAAGAGATGCGCCAGAGCATCAAGATCATCGACCAGTGCATGCGCAACATGCCGGAAGGCCCGTACAAGGCGGATCACCCGCTGACCACGCCGCCGCCGAAAGAGCGCACGCTGCAGCACATCGAAACCCTGATCACGCACTTCCTGCAGGTTTCGTGGGGCCCGGTCATGCCGGCCAACGAATCCTTCCAGATGATCGAAGCGACCAAGGGCATCAACAGTTATTACCTGACGAGCGACGGCGGCACCATGAGCTACCGTACCCGGATCCGTACTCCGAGCTTCCCGCATCTGCAACAGATCCCTTCGGTGATCAAAGGCAGCATGGTCGCGGACTTGATTGCGTACCTGGGTAGTATCGACTTCGTTATGGCCGACGTGGACCGCTAAGCATGAACAGCACGCTTATCCAGACAGACCGTTTCACCTTGAGTGAAACCGAGCGCTCGGCCATCGAGCACGAGCTGCATCACTACGAAGACCCGCGCGCGGCGTCGATCGAAGCCCTGAAGATTGTGCAGAAGGAACGCGGCTGGGTGCCGGATGGCGCCCTGTACGCGATCGGCGAGATCCTCGGCATTCCGGCCAGCGACGTTGAAGGCGTGGCGACGTTCTACAGCCAGATCTTCCGTCAGCCGGTCGGCCGCCACATCATTCGCGTCTGCGACAGCATGGTCTGCTACATCGGCGGCCACGAGTCGGTGGTCAGCGAAATCCAGAACAATCTGGGCATCGGCCTGGGCCAGACCACCGCCGACGGTCGTTTCACCCTGCTGCCTGTCTGCTGCCTCGGCAACTGCGACAAGGCACCGGCGCTGATGATCGACGACGACACCTTTGGCGACGTGCAGCCTGCTGGCGTGGCCAAACTGCTCGAGGGCTACGTATGACCCTGACATCTTTTGGTCCAGCCAACCGCATCCAGCGTTCGGCCGAGACACACCCGCTGACCTGGCGTCTGCGCGATGACGGCGAAGCCGTGTGGCTCGACGAGTACCAGGCCAAGAACGGTTACGCCGCTGCGCGCAAAGCCTTCGCCGAGATGGATCAGGACGCGATCGTCCAGACCGTCAAAGACGCTGGCCTCAAGGGTCGCGGCGGCGCCGGCTTCCCCACTGGCGTGAAGTGGGGCCTGATGCCCAAGGACGAATCCATCAACATCCGCTACCTGCTGTGCAACGCGGATGAAATGGAGCCGAACACCTGGAAAGACCGCATGCTGATGGAGCAACTGCCCCATCTGCTGATCGAAGGCATGTTGATCAGTGCCCGCGCGCTGAAAACCTACCGTGGCTACATCTTCCTGCGCGGCGAATACACCACCGCCGCCAAGCACCTCAACCGTGCCGTGGAAGAAGCCAAGGCTGCTGGCCTTTTGGGTAAAAACATTCTGGGCAGCGGCTTCGATTTCGAGCTGTTCGTCCACACCGGCGCCGGGCGTTACATCTGCGGTGAAGAAACCGCACTGATCAACTCCCTCGAAGGCCGCCGCGCCAACCCGCGCTCCAAGCCGCCCTTCCCTGCCGCCGTGGGCGTGTGGGGCAAGCCGACCTGCGTGAACAACGTCGAAACCCTGTGCAACGTGCCGGCGATCATTGCCGACGGCGTTGACTGGTACAAGTCGTTGGCCCGCGAAGGTTCCGAAGACATGGGCACCAAGCTCATGGGCTTCTCCGGCAAGGTCAAGAACCCGGGCCTGTGGGAGCTGCCGTTCGGCGTCACCGGTCGCGAGCTGTTCGAAGACTACGCCGGCGGCATGCGCGACGGCTTCAAGCTCAAGGCCTGGCAGCCAGGCGGTGCCGGTACCGGTTTCCTCCTGCCCGAGCACCTCGACGCACAAATGTATGCCGGCGGTATCGCCAAGGTCGGCACCCGGATGGGTACCGGTCTGGCGATGGCGGTGGATGACAGCGTCAACATGGTCTCGCTGCTGCGCAACATGGAGCAGTTCTTCGCGCGCGAATCCTGCGGTTTCTGCACCCCGTGCCGCGATGGTCTGCCATGGAGCGTCAAGCTCCTGATGGCCATCGAACAGGGCAAGGGCCAGCCGGGCGACATCGAGACCCTGCTGGGTCTGGTCGGTTTCCTCGGCCCGGGCAAGACCTTCTGTGCTCACGCACCGGGTGCCGTGGAGCCGCTGGGCAGCGCCATCAAATACTTCCGTCCAGAGTTCGAAGCCGGTATCGCGCCTGTCAGCGCCGCCGTCCCGCCTCTGGCAAGGCCGATCGTAGTCGGCGCGTAAACGCTTAAAAAGGCGAAGGGTCCGTGCCCTTCGCCTTTCGTCCGATGACGCCCTCCGGGGCTGTTTGGATTCGGACGCATAACAAGATTCCATTAGCCACGCCCGCTGACACCGGGCCAACGAAGACCTTTGAACCATGGCCACTATCCACGTAGACGGCAAAGCGCTCGAAGTCGACGGGGCAGACAACCTGTTACAGGCATGTCTGTCGCTGGGCCTCGACATTCCATATTTCTGCTGGCACCCCGCGCTTGGTAGCGTCGGGGCCTGCCGCCAGTGCGCGGTCAAACAGTACACCGACGAGAACGACACCCGCGGTCGCATCGTCATGTCCTGCATGACCCCGGCCACCGACAACACCTGGATCTCCATCGACGATGAAGAATCCAAGGCGTTCCGCGCCAGCGTTGTCGAATGGCTGATGACCAACCACCCGCACGACTGCCCGGTGTGCGAGGAAGGCGGTCACTGCCACCTGCAAGACATGACAGTGATGACCGGCCACAACGAGCGCCGTTATCGCTTCAGCAAACGCACTCACCAGAACCAGCAACTGGGCCCGTTCATTTCCCACGAAATGAACCGCTGCATCGCTTGCTACCGCTGCGTGCGTTTCTACAAGGACTACGCCGGCGGCACCGACCTCGGTGTGTTCGGCGCCCACGACAACGTGTACTTCGGTCGCGTTGAAGACGGCACCCTCGAAAGCGAGTTCTCCGGCAACCTCACCGAGGTCTGCCCGACCGGTGTATTCACCGACAAGACTCACTCCGAGCGCTACAACCGCAAGTGGGACATGCAGTTCGCGCCGAGCATCTGCCATGGCTGCTCGAGCGGTTGCAACATTTCCCCGGGCGAGCGTTACGGTGAACTGCGTCGCATCGAAAACCGTTTCAACGGTTCGGTGAACCAGTACTTCCTCTGCGACCGTGGCCGCTTCGGTTATGGCTACGTCAACCGCACCGACCGTCCACGTCAGCCGCTGCTGGCCGACGGCACCAAGCTCGGTCTCGACGCTGCGCTGGACAAAGCCGCCGACCTGCTGCGCGGACGCAATATCGTCGGCATCGGTTCGCCGCGTGCCAGCCTCGAGAGCAACTACGCGTTGCGCGAACTGGTTGGTGCCGAGCACTTCTATTCGGGTATCGAAGCCTCCGAGCTGGAGCGCATTCGTCTGGTCCTGCAGGTGCTGAACGACAGCCCGCTGCCAGTGCCGAACATGCGCGACATCGAAGATCACGACGCAATCTTCGTCCTCGGCGAAGACCTGACCCAGACCGCCGCACGTATGGCGCTGGCCCTGCGTCAGTCGGTCAAGGGCAAGGCTGAAGACATGGCCGAAGCCATGCGCGTACAGCCTTGGCTCGACGCGGCAGTGAAGAACATCGGCCAGCACGCGCTGAACCCACTGTTCATCGCCAGCCTCGCCGAAACCAAGCTCGACGACGTCGCTGAAGAATGCGTACACGCAGCTCCCGACGATCTGGCGCGCATCGGTTTCGCCGTTGCGCATGCTCTGGATGCCAGTGCCCCGGCCGTTGAAGGTCTGGACACCGAAGCCCTGGAACTGGCGCAGCGCATCGCCGATGCCCTGCTCGCCGCCAAGCGTCCGCTGATCATCGCCGGTACTTCGCTGGGCTCCAAAGCCCTGATCGAAGCTGCCGCGAACATCGCCAAAGCCCTGAAGCTGCGCGAGAAGAACGGTTCGATCAGCCTGATCGTGCCGGAAGCCAACAGCCTCGGTCTGGCCATGCTCGGTGGCGAATCGGTCGACGCTGCGCTGCAAGCGGTCATCGATGGCAAGGCCGACGCTATCGTCGTGCTGGAAAACGATCTGTACACCCGCACCGCCAATGCCAAGGTCGATGCTGCGCTGAATGCCGCGAAAGTGGTGATCGTCGCTGACCATCAGAAAACCGCCACCACCGATCGCGCGCACCTGGTTCTGCCAGCGGCGAGCTTCGCCGAGGGCGACGGTACGCTGGTCAGCCAGGAAGGCCGCGCCCAGCGTTTCTTCCAGGTTTTCGATCCGCAATACATGGATGCGAGCATTCTGGTGCACGAAGGCTGGCGCTGGCTGCACGCCTTGCGCGCGACCCTGCTGAACCAGCCGATCGACTGGACGCAACTCGACCATGTCACCGCTGCCGTTGCCTCGAGCACCGCGCAACTGGCACGTATCGTCGATGCTGCACCGTCGGCGGCTTTCCGCATCAAGGGTCTGAAACTGGCCCGTGAGCCGCTGCGTTATTCCGGTCGCACCGCCATGCGCGCCGACATCAGCGTTCACGAACCACGCACCCCGCAAGACCAGGACACCGCGTTCGCCTTCTCCATGGAAGGTTACTCGGGCTCGGCCGAACCGCGTCAGCAGGTGCCATTCGCATGGTCGCCGGGCTGGAACTCGCCACAAGCGTGGAACAAGTTCCAGGACGAAGTCGGTGGTCATCTGCGCGCTGGCGACCCGGGCACACGCCTGATCGAAAGCACCGGTGATTCGCTGAACTGGTTCGCTGCTGCGCCGCGTGCGTTCAACCCGGCGCCGGGTACCTGGCAAGCCGTGCCGTTCTTCCACCTGTTCGGCAGTGAAGAAAACTCTTCGAAAGCCGCCCCGGTACAGGAACGCATTCCGGCACCTTACGTCGCGCTGGCGAAATCCGAAGCGGATCGCCTCGGCGTCAACGACGGTGCCCTGCTGAGCCTGAACGTGGCCGGTCAGACTTTGCGTCTGCCGCTGCGCATCAATGAAGAACTGGGCGCCGGTCTGGTGGCATTGCCTGCGGGCATCGCCGGCATTCCACCGGCATTCGCCGGCGTGTCCGTCGACGGTCTGCAGGAGGCAGCGCAATGACCTGGTTCACCCCTGAAGTGATCGATGTGATCCTGACGGTCATCAAAGCCATCGTGATCCTGCTGGCCGTGGTGGTCGCAGGCGCGTTGCTCAGCTTTGTCGAACGTCGCCTGCTGGGCTGGTGGCAGGACCGTTACGGTCCGAACCGCGTTGGCCCGTTCGGCATGTTCCAGATCGCCGCCGACATGCTGAAGATGTTCTTCAAGGAAGACTGGACCCCGCCGTTCGCCGACAAGGTGATCTTCACCCTGGCGCCGGTGGTGGCCATGTCCGCCCTGCTGATCGCCTTTGCGATCATCCCGATCACCCCGACCTGGGGCGTGGCGGATCTGAACATCGGCCTGCTGTTCTTTTTCGCCATGGCCGGTCTGTCGGTGTACGCGGTGCTGTTCGCCGGCTGGTCGAGCAACAACAAGTTCGCCCTGCTCGGCAGCTTGCGTGCCTCGGCGCAGACCGTGTCCTACGAAGTGTTCATGGGCCTGGCCCTGATGGGCATCGTGGTCCAGGTCGGCTCGTTCAACATGCGCGACATCGTCGAGTACCAGGCGCAGAACCTGTGGTTCATCATTCCGCAGTTCTTCGGCTTCTGTACCTTCTTCATCGCTGGCGTCGCCGTGACTCACCGTCACCCGTTCGACCAGCCGGAAGCGGAACAGGAACTGGCCGACGGTTACCACATTGAATACGCCGGTATGAAATGGGGCATGTTCTTCGTCGGTGAATACATCGGCATCATCCTGATCTCGGCGCTGCTGGTCACCCTGTTCTTCGGTGGCTGGCATGGTCCGTTCGGCATCCTGCCGCAACTGTCCTTCGTCTGGTTCGCACTGAAGACCGCGTTCTTCATCATGCTGTTCATCCTGCTGCGCGCTTCCATCCCGCGTCCGCGTTATGACCAGGTGATGGATTTCAGCTGGAAATTCTGCCTGCCACTGACCCTGATCAATTTGCTGGTGACCGCTGCGGTTGTGTTGATGAACACGCCTGCGGTTGCGGTTCAGTGAGGATTTGACCCATGTTCAAATATATTGGCGACATCGTTAAGGGTACCGGTACCCAGTTGCGCAGCCTGGTCATGGTCTTCGGCCATGGCTTTCGCAAGCGCGACACCCTGCAATACCCCGAGGAGCAGGTCTACCTGCCGCCGCGCTACCGTGGCCGCATCGTCCTGACCCGCGACCCCGATGGCGAAGAACGCTGCGTAGCCTGCAACCTGTGCGCCGTGGCCTGCCCGGTGGGTTGCATCTCGCTGCAGAAAGCTGAAACCGAAGACGGTCGCTGGTACCCGGACTTCTTCCGGATCAACTTCTCGCGCTGCATTTTCTGCGGTCTCTGCGAGGAAGCCTGCCCGACCACCGCAATCCAGCTGACCCCGGATTTCGAGATGGCCGAGTTCAAACGTCAGGACCTTGTGTACGAGAAAGAAGATCTTTTGATCTCCGGCCCCGGCAAAAACCCTGATTACAACTTCTATCGTGTTGCAGGTATGGCAATCGCTGGCAAGCCGAAAGGCGCTGCGCAGAACGAAGCCGAACCGATCAACGTGAAGAGCTTGCTGCCTTAAGGAAGAACGATGGAATTCGCTTTCTATTTCGCATCAGGTATTGCTGTGGTGTCCACGCTGCGTGTGGTCACCAACACCAACCCTGTGCATGCCCTGCTCTACCTGATCATCTCGTTGATCGCCGTGGCCATGACCTTCTTCGCCCTCGGCGCGCCGTTCGCCGGTGTGCTGGAAGTGATCGCCTACGCCGGCGCCATCATGGTGCTGTTCGTGTTCGTGGTGATGATGCTCAACCTCGGTCCCGCCTCGGTGCAGCAGGAACGCACCTGGCTCAAGCCCGGCATCTGGGCAGGACCGGTGATTCTTGCCGCGCTGCTGCTGGCCGAACTGCTGTATGTGCTGTTCGCTCACCAGAGCGGCCAGGCCATCGGCCACACCACCGTAGACGCGAAAGCCGTGGGCATCAGCCTGTTCGGCCCGTACCTGCTGGTGGTCGAACTCGCCTCGATGCTGCTGCTCGCCGCAGCCGTCACGGCGTTCCATTTGGGCCGTAACGAGGCGAAGGAGTAAGACATGCCTGCTATCCCTCTCGAACATGGATTGGCCGTCGCCGGCATCCTGTTCTGCCTTGGTCTGGTCGGCCTGATGGTCCGCCGCAACATTTTGTTCGTGTTGATGAGTCTGGAAGTGATGATGAACGCCTCTGCCCTGGCCTTCATCGTCGCGGGCGCCCGCTGGGCGCAGCCGGATGGACAGATCATGTTCATCCTGGTGATCAGCCTTGCAGCGGCCGAGGCCAGTATTGGCCTGGCGATCCTGCTGCAACTGTATCGCCGCTTCCACACGCTCGATATCGACGCTGCCAGTGAGATGCGCGGATGAACCTACTCTTTCTGACTTTCGTATTCCCTCTGATCGGGTTCCTGTTGCTGTCGTTCTCGCGCGGCCGCTTCTCGGAAAACCTCTCGGCGCTGATCGGTGTCGGTTCGATCGGCCTGTCGGCCATCGTCACCGCTTACGTGATCTGGCAATTCAACGTCGCACCGCCGGAGGGTGGCGTGTACACCCAGGTGCTGTGGCGCTGGATGTCGGTGGAAGGTTTCCAGCCGAACTTCGCGCTGTATCTGGATGGCCTCTCGGTGACCATGCTCGGTGTGGTCGTCGGCGTCGGCTTCCTGATCCACCTGTTCGCGTCCTGGTACATGCGTGGCGAAGACGGTTACTCGCGCTTCTTCTCGTACACCAACCTGTTCATCGCCAGCATGCTGTTCCTGATCCTCGGCGATAACCTGCTGTTCATCTACTTCGGTTGGGAAGGCGTGGGCCTGTGCTCGTACCTGTTGATCGGTTTCTACTACAGCAACCGCAACAACGGTAACGCCGCACTCAAAGCTTTCATCGTCACCCGCATCGGCGACGTGTTCATGGCCATCGGCCTGTTCATCCTGTTCCAGCAACTGGGCACGCTGAACGTCCAGGAACTGCTGGTACGTGCGCCGGAGCACTTCAAGGTCGGTGACTTCTGGATCGTTCTGGCAACCCTGATGCTGCTCGGCGGTGCTGTCGGTAAATCGGCGCAACTGCCGCTGCAAACCTGGCTCGCGGATGCGATGGCCGGCCCTACCCCGGTTTCGGCACTGATCCACGCCGCGACCATGGTCACCGCCGGTGTCTACCTGATCGCCCGTACCCATGGTCTGTTCGCCTTGGCGCCGGACATCCTGCACCTCGTCGGCATCGTCGGTGGCGTGACCCTGGTACTGGCCGGTTTTGCCGCGCTGGTGCAGACCGACATCAAACGTATCCTCGCCTATTCGACCATGAGCCAGATCGGTTACATGTTCCTGGCGCTGGGCGTTGGTGCCTGGGAAGGCGCGATCTTCCACCTGATGACCCACGCCTTCTTCAAGGCCCTGCTGTTCCTTGCTTCCGGTGCGGTGATCGTTGCCTGCCACCACGAGCAGAACATCTTCAAGATGGGCGGTCTGTGGAAGAAACTGCCACTGGCCTACGCCAGCTTCATCGTCGGTGGTGCTGCGCTGGCCGCTCTGCCACTGGTCACCGCAGGCTTCTACTCCAAGGACGAAATCCTCTGGGAAGCGTTCGCCAGCGGCAACCAGGGTCTGCTTTACGCAGGTCTGGTGGGTGCGTTCATGACGTCGCTGTATACCTTCCGCCTGATCTTCATCGCGTTCCACGGTGAAGCCAAGACCGAAGCCCACGCCGGCCACGGCATTGCCCATTGGCTGCCTCTGTCGGTACTGATCGTGCTGTCGACTTTCGTCGGCGCGATGATCGTGCCGCCGCTGCACGGCGTACTGCCGCAAAGCGTCGGGCATGCCGGTGGCGAGGCCAAGCACAGTCTGGAAATCGCCTCGGGCGCCATCGCCCTGGCCGGTATCCTGCTGGCAGCGCTGCTGTTCCTCGGCAAGCGTCGCTTCGTCACGGCGATCGCCAACAGCGGCATCGGCCGTTTCCTTTCGGCCTGGTGGTTCGCTGCCTGGGGCTTCGACTGGATCTACGACAAACTGTTCGTCAAGCCGTACCTTGCGATCAGCCATGTACTGCGCAAAGACCCGCTCGACCAGACCATCGGTCTGATCCCGCGTATGGCCAAGGGTGGTCACACTGCCCTGAGCCGCACCGAGACCGGTCAACTGCGTTGGTACGCCGCCTCGATGGCTGCTGGTGCCGTGCTGGTGATCGGCGCCATCGTGCTGGTAGCGGTCTGATATGAACCTTGCGAATTTGCGAAAGGAAACGAGCCCGTCATGATTCTGCCTTGGCTAATCCTGATCCCCTTCATCGGCGGCCTGCTGTGCTGGATGGGTGAGCGCTTCGGCGCTACCCTCCCGCGCTGGATTGCGCTGTTGACCATGACCCTGGAACTCGCGCTCGGCCTCTGGCTGTGGGCCCACGGTGACTATTCATTCGCACCGGCGCCGGGCGCCGATCCGACCTGGGCGCTTGAGTTCAAGCATGTCTGGATCCAGCGTTTCGGCATCAACGTGCACCTGGCCCTCGACGGCCTGTCGCTGTTGATGATCCTGCTGACCGGCCTGCTGGGTATCCTCTCGGTACTCTGCTCGTGGAAAGAAATCCAACGTCACGTTGGCTTCTTCCACCTGAACCTGATGTGGATCCTGGGCGGTGTGGTCGGCGTGTTCCTCGCCCTCGACCTGTTCATGTTCTTCTTCTTCTGGGAAATGATGCTGGTGCCGATGTACTTCCTCATCGCGCTCTGGGGTCACAGTTCTTCGGACGGCAAGAAAACCCGGATCTACGCAGCGACCAAGTTCTTCATCTTCACTCAGGCGTCCGGCCTGATCATGCTGGTGGCGATCCTCGGTCTGGTGCTGGTCAACTTCAACAATACCGGCGTGATCACCTTCAACTACGCCGACCTGTTGAAAACCAAGATGTCGATGACCACCGAGTACATTCTGATGCTCGGCTTCTTCATCGCTTTCGCGGTCAAGCTGCCCGTCGTACCGTTCCACTCCTGGCTGCCTGATGCTCACGCCCAGGCGCCGACTGCCGGTTCCGTCGACCTCGCCGGTATCCTGCTGAAAACCGCGGCCTACGGCCTGCTGCGTTTCGCCCTGCCGCTGTTCCCGAACGCTTCGGCGGAGTTCGCGCCGATCGCCATGACCCTCGGTCTGATCGGGATCTTCTACGGCGCGTTCCTGGCGTTCGCACAAACCGACATCAAGCGTCTGATTGCCTTCTCTTCCGTTTCCCACATGGGCTTCGTGTTGATCGGTATCTACTCCGGCAGCCAACTGGCGCTGCAAGGCGCAGTGATCCAGATGCTGGCACACGGTCTGTCGGCAGCGGCACTGTTTATCCTCAGCGGTCAGTTGTACGAGCGTCTGCACACTCGGGACATGCGTGAGATGGGCGGTCTGTGGTCGCGTATCGCTTACCTGCCGGCCATCAGCCTGTTCTTCGCTGCGGCGTCGCTGGGCTTGCCGGGCACCGGTAACTTTGTCGGCGAATTCCTGATCCTGATCGGCTCCTTCGCCAGCGCTCCATGGGTCACGGCGATTGCCACTTCCGGTCTGGTGTTCGGTTCGGTCTACTCGCTGATCATGATCCACCGTGCCTATTTCGGCCCGTCGAAATCCGACGCGGTGCTGCACGGCATGGACGCGCGCGAACTGATCATGGTGCTCGGTCTGGCGGTGCTGCTGATTTACCTCGGCGTCTACCCGCAACCGTTCCTCGACACCTCTGCCGCCACCATGCATGGCGTGCAGCAGTGGCTCGGCACCGCCTTCTCTCAACTCGCTTCGGCCCGGTAAGAGCGCTATGGAATTCACGATTCAACACTTTATTGCGCTTGCGCCACTGTTGATCACCAGCCTCACCATTATCGTGGTGATGCTGGCAATCGCCTGGCGCCGCAACCACTCGCAGACCTTCCTGATTTCGGTGGCGGGTCTGAACCTGGCCCTGCTGTCGATCCTGCCTGCGTTGAAAGTCGCGCCTCTGGCCGTGACCCCGTTGCTGCAGATCGATGCCTTCGCCTGCCTGTACATGGCGATGATCCTGGTCGCCACCCTCGCCTGCGTCACCCTCGCCCACGCCTATCTCGGTGATGGCGGTTCGGGTTACCCGGGCAACCGCGAAGAACTGTATCTGCTGATCCTGATGGCCGCCGCCGGTGGTCTGGTCCTGGTCAGCGCGCAGCACCTGGCCGGTTTGTTCATTGGCCTGGAACTGCTGTCGGTACCGGTCTACGGTCTGGTGGCATACGCCTTCTTCAACAAGCGTTCGCTGGAAGCCGGCATCAAGTACATGGTGCTGTCGGCTGCCGGTTCCGCGTTCCTGCTGTTCGGTATGGCGCTGCTCTACGCCGACGCCGGTTCGCTGAGCTTCGTCGGCATCGGTCAGGCCCTGGCCGCGACCGGCCTGCCAAGCCCGCTGGCGCAACTGGGCCTGGGCATGATGCTGATCGGTCTGGCGTTCAAGCTGTCGCTGGTACCGTTCCACCTGTGGACGCCGGACGTCTACGAAGGTGCTCCGGCACCGGTGGCGGCGTTCCTCGCTACCGCTTCGAAGGTCGCAGTGTTTGCGGTGATGGTGCGTCTGTTCCAGATCTCCCCTGCTGCCAGCAGTGGTGTGCTCAGCGATGTGCTCAGCGTGATTGCGGTCGCCTCGATCCTGTTCGGTAACCTGCTGGCCCTGACCCAGAGCAACCTCAAGCGTCTGCTCGGTTACTCGTCGATTGCGCACTTCGGCTATCTGCTGATCGCGCTGGTGGCGAGCAAGGGTCTGGCGGTGGAAGCCATCGGCGTCTATCTGGTGACTTATGTCATCACCAGCCTCGGCGCGTTCGGCGTGATCACCCTGATGTCCTCGCCGTACAACGGCCGCGACGCTGACGCGCTGTACGAGTACCGCGGCCTGTTCTGGCGCCGTCCGTACCTGACTGCCGTGCTGACCGTAATGATGCTGTCCCTGGCCGGCATCCCGCTGACCGCCGGCTTTATCGGCAAGTTCTACATCATCGCCAGCGGCGTTGAAACGCGTCAGTGGTGGCTGGTCGGCGCACTGGTACTGGGCAGCGCCATCGGCGTTTTCTACTACCTGCGCGTGATGGTCACCCTGTACCTGATCGAGCCTAACCTGCGTCGCCACGACGCCCAGCTGCACTGGGAACAGAAGGCAGGCGGCGTGATGCTGCTGGCCATCGCCCTGGTCGCATTCTTCCTGGGCGTGTACCCGCAGCCATTGCTGGTGCTGGTACAGCAGGCGGGTCTGGCGGGCTGATTGCTCGGCTGATCTGGCTGGAAATGAAAACGGCACCTTCGGGTGCCGTTTTTTGTTTGTAGCAGAAGTCGATATCGCCGGAGTTTGTGCTGCCCTCATCGCGGGCATGCCCGCTTCCAAAGGTTTTTGTGTCGCCCATAAACCCGGGTTCATCGCAAACTCTTGTAGGAGTGAGCCTGCTCGCGATGGTGTCATGTCAGTTGAAAATCCGCCGTCTGACCCAGCGCTTTCGCGAGCAGGCTCGCTCCCACATTGGATCAATGCTACTCAAGATCGGTGGCACCCAAAATCCCTGTGCGAGCGAGCCTGCTCGCGAAAGCGGCAGATCAGGCAGCAAAAAAAACGGCACCTTCCGGTGCCGTTCGCTTCTCACATTTCCAATATCATTTACGCGCATCCGCCCACGATTTCAGCAGTTCGCTATAGCTAACGGTTTCGCCCTTCGGCTTCTCATTGGCCAGTTTCGGCTTCGGTGCGCCCGGCTGATCGAACCAGTATTGCGCATCGCGCTCAGGGTTCATCTTCGGCGCGCAAGTGGCCTGGGCCTTGGAGCGTTCGAGGCGTTCCATGATGCGGTCCTGATCCTTGGCCAGGCCATCGAGCGCTTGTTGCGGTGTTTTCTCGCCGCTGGCGGCTTCGGCGATATGGCTCCACCACAGCTGAGCGAGACGTGGATAGTCGGGCACGTTGGTACCGGTCGGCGACCACTGCACGCGGGCCGGGCTGCGATAGAACTCGACCAGACCACCGAGTTTCGGCGCCAGATCGGTCATGGCCTGCGAGTTGATGTCCGACTCGCGAATAGGGGTCAGACCGACGATGGTTTTCTTCAGCGAAACGGTTTTCGACGTGACGAACTGCGCGTACAGCCACGCCGCGAGTTTCTGTTTCTCAGGCGTGGATTTCATGAACGTCCACGACCCCACATCCTGATAGCCGAGCTTCATGCCCTCTTCCCAATACGGACCTTTAGGCGACGGCGCCATGCGCCATTTCGGCGTGCCGTCGGCGTTGACCACTGGCAGGCCGGGTTTGGTCATGTCGGCGGTGAACGCGGTGTACCAGAAGATCTGCTGGGCGATGTTGCCCTGCGATGGCACCGGGCCGGACTCGGAGAAGGTCATGCCGGCCGCTTCCGGTGGCGCGTATTTCTTCAGCCAGTCGACATATTTGGTGGTGGCAAACACGGCCGCAGGGCCGTTGGTGTCGCCGCCACGGGTCACGCTTGAACCGACGGGATGACAGTCTTCGACGCGGATGCCCCACTCGTCCACCGGCAAACCGTTGGGCAGTCCCTTGTCGCCGCCACCAGCCATGGAGAACCAGGCGTCGGTGAAGCGCCAGCCCAGCGACGGGTCTTTTTTGCCGTAATCCATGTGGCCGTAGACGCGTTTGCCGTCGATTTCCTTGACGTCTTCGCTGAAGAATTTGGCGATGTCTTCATAGGCCGACCAGTTCACCGGCACGCCTAATTCGTAGCCGTACTTTTCCTTGAACTTGGCTTTCAGATCGGCGCGCTCGAACCAGTCGGCGCGGAACCAGTACAGGTTGGCGAACTGCTGGTCGGGCAGTTGATAGATTTTGCCGTCCGGCGCGGTGGTGAAGGAGATGCCGATGAAGTCCTTGATGTCGAGTGTTGGCGAAGTGAAATTCTTGCCCTCATTGGCCATCAGGTCGGTGATCGATTCGGTCTTGCCGTAGCGAAAGTGCGTGCCGATCAGGTCGGAGTCGTTGACCCAGCCGTCATAGATGTTCTTGTCCGACTGCATCACCGTCTGCATCTTCTCGACCACGTCGCCTTCCTGCAGCAGGTCGTGGGTGAGTTTGATCCCGGTGATTTCGCTGAAGGCCTTGGCCAGCACCTTGGACTCGTATTCGTGGGTGGTCAGGGTCTCGGAGACGACCTTGATGTCCATGCCACGAAACGGCTCGGCGGCCTTGATGAACCACTTCAGTTCTTCAAGCTGCTGTTCGGCCGTCAGGGTCGAGGGCTTGAACTCGCTGCCGATCCATTTTTTTGCAGCATCTTCGTAGGCGTCGGCCCAGGCAGATGCGCTCAGACCGCTGAGTGCCAGCATGGCTGCCAATGAAATGCTATGTCGCAGCTTATTGTTTTTATCGAACATAGAGACCTCCTGTTTAAGTTGTGGAGCCGCGTTGCCGAACGATTCGACTAGCCCCAACGCATCACAGCCAACAGCCACACCAGGGACAACGCGGACGCTACCCAGATGCTCCAGTCGGTGACGCCGATTACCAGCAAATGCAGGTAGGCGCTGCCGAGAAGACCGATAAACAAGCGATCGCCACGGGTGGTGGCAATCGGCAGAAACCCGCGCCGCAGAATGCTCGGCGAGCGCAATTCCCAGGTGGTCATGCCCACCAGAATCAGACCGATGCCGATGAAGAACGCGGCGGTCGGTGTCGTCCAGCTCATCCATTCCATCATCAGTTCCTCAGACTCGACCGAGGGCAAAGCCCTTGGCCACGTGGTTGCGTACAAACCAGATCACCAGCATGCCCGGCAGGATGGTCAACACCCCCGCCGCTGCCAGCACGCCCCAATCGATCCCCGACGCCGACACCGTGCGCGTCATCACTGCCGCAATCGGCTTGGCGTTGACCGAAGTCAGCGTGCGCGCCAGCAGCAGCTCGACCCAGGAAAACATGAAGCAGAAAAACGCCGTGACACCGATACCGGAACCGATCAACGGGATGAAAATCTTCACGAAGAACTTGGGGAAACTGTAGCCGTCGATGTAGGCCGTTTCGTCTATCTCCTTGGGCACGCCAGACATGAAACCTTCGAGAATCCACACCGCCAGCGGCACGTTGAACAGGCAGTGCGCCAAAGCCACGGCGATGTGCGTGTCGAACAGGCCGATCGACGAATACAACTGAAAGAACGGCAGCAAGAACACCGCCGGCGGCGCCATGCGATTGGTCAGCAGCCAAAAGAACAGATGCTTGTCGCCGAGGAAACGATAGCGTGAAAACGCGTAAGCCGCCGGTAACGCCACGCTCAGGGAAATCACCGTGTTGAGGCTGACGTAATACAGCGAGTTCAAGTAGCCGGTGTACCAGCTCGGATCAGTGAAGATCACCTTGTAGTTCGCCAGCGTGAATTCCTGTGGGAAAAGCGTCAGGCCGCCGAGGATTTCGGTGTTGCTCTTGAACGACATGTTCAGCAGCCAGTAGATCGGCACCAGCAGGAACAGGATGTAGACCAGCAACGGAATAAGCTTTTTCTTGCTCATGGCCGGGCCTCAGCGGTTGGCGTCGGAGTGCGTCATGGCGGTATAGAACAGCCACGACACCAACAGGATGATCAGGAAGTACACCAGCGAAAACGCCGCTGCCGGACCGAGGTCGAATTGCCCTACAGCCATCTGCGTCAACGTCTGACTGAGGAAGGTCGTGGCATTGCCCGGCCCGCCGCCGGTGAGCACGAACGGCTCGGTGTAGATCATGAAACTGTCCATGAAGCGCAGCATCACCGCGATCAGCAGTACGCTTTTCAGCTTGGGCAATTGAATGTGGCGGAACACCGCCCAGGCCGAGGCGCGATCGATGCGCGCGGCCTGGTAATAGACGTCGGGAATCGCCCGCAGGCCTGAGAAACACAGCAGCGCGACCAGAGAAGTCCAATGCCAGACGTCCATCACCAGCACCGTCACCCAGGCGTCCATGGTGTTGGCCGCGTAGTTGTAGCTGATGCCCATCGCGTTGAGGCTGGAACCGAGCAGGCCGATGTCGGCGCGGCCGAAGATCTGCCAGATGGTGCCGACCACGTTCCACGGAATCAGCAGCGGAATCGCCAGAATGATCAGCACCACCGAGGACCAGCGGCCCTTGGTCGGCATGGTCAGCGCGACGGCGATGCCCAGCGGGATTTCGATCAGCAGCACGCACGCCGAGTAGATGAACTGGCGCAGCAGCGAGTCATGCAGGCGCGGATCAAGCAACACTTGTTTGTACCAGTCAGCGCCAACGAAGTAGCGGCTGGACTGGTCGAAGATGTCCTGCACCGAATAGTTGACCACGGTCATCATCGGGATCACCGCACTGAACGCCACCAGCAGGAACACCGGCAGCACCAGCCACCAGGCCTTGTTGTTCTGCACCTTGTTCATGGCTGCACCTCCTCGTCGCTGACTTCCAGGAGAAATTCGTCGGCATAGACCATCAGCCATTGCGCCGGAAAACTGATGTAAGCCGTGCCCTGCGGCACCGGTTTGTCTTCGGCCAGACGCACCTTCAACGGCGCGCCGTCGAGGTTGAGAGTCATGATTTTGTAGGTGCCGAGGTCTTCGACGTGTACGACTTTGGCCTGCATGGCGTCGTCAAACGGCTCGTCCCACACATGAATGAACTCCGGGCGGATGCCGACCTTGAGATTTTTCCACTGGCCGTGCTCGATATGGCGCTGCAAGGCGTCGGACAACGGCAGGTGCGTCGAAGCGAAACCGACGCCACCGGGCTGCGGCTGCACCTCGATCAGATTCATCCCCGGGCTGCCGATGAAATAGCCGACAAAGGTGTGGCTCGGCCGCTCGAACAATTCCCGTGGCGTACCGAACTGGACGATCTGGCCGCCGTACATCACCGCGATCTTGTCGGCGAACGTCGAAGCTTCCAGTTGATCGTGGGTGACGTAGACCATGGTGATATTGAACTGCTCGTGGATCTGCTTGAGCTTGCGCCGCAGTTTCCACTTCAGGTGCGGGTCGATCACCGTCAGCGGCTCATCGAAGAGGATTGCCGAGACGTCGTCGCGCACCAGGCCACGGCCCATGGAGACTTTCTGCTTTTCGTCGGCGGTGAGATTGCGCGCTTTTTTGCTCAGCAGATTCTGCAGATCGAGCACTTCGGCAATTTCCTGCACCTTGCTGTGCACTTTCGCCTCGGCCATGCCCTGGTTTCGCAGCGGGAAGGCGAGGTTGTCGAACACGGTCATGGTGTCGTAGACCACCGGAAACTGGAAAACCTGGGCGATGTTGCGCTTCTCCGGGGTCAGGTCGTTGACCGCTTTGCCGTCGAACAACACATGGCCCTGGGACGGGCTGAGCAGGCCGGAAATGATGTTGAGCAAGGTCGACTTGCCGCAACCGGACGGGCCGAGCAAGGCGTAGGCGCCGCCCTGCTCCCAGACGTGATCCATCTCGCGGATCGCATAATCCTCCGCGCCACTGGGGGTTTTGCTGTAGCTGTGGGCGAGGTGCTGCAAACGGATTTCGGCCATCAGGCAACCCTCGCGACACGCCGGCCCGGTGCTTGCACCAGACGGCCCTGCGCATCGAAAACGAACAGTTTGTGGGTCGGGATATAGATGCGGATCGGCGCATCGACGTCGTATTCATGAACACCCGGCAAGTGCAGCACCAACAGAAAGTGCTCGTTGCGTACATGCAGGAAGGTTTCCGAACCGCTGATTTCGGCGACCTCGACGGTCACCGCCAGTTCGAGGTCGTCATCGTTGCTCGGCACCAGCGAGATATGGCTGGGGCGCACGCCGAAGCGGAACTCGCCCTCGCCTACCGGGCGCAGATCGACGTTCAACGGGAAGTGCACAAAATTGGCGAAGCTGACTTCGTTGCCGGCGATGCGTCCCGGCATCAAGTTGATCGGTGGTTCGGAGAACAGTTCAGCGGCGAGCACCGATTGCGGCTGGTGATACACCTCGGTCGACGGCCCGCTCTGGATCACCCGGCCTTCGTGAAGAATGGTCGTGGTGCCGCCGAGGGCCAGCGCTTCGTTGGGCTCGGTGGTGGCGTAGATGGCGATGGTGTGGCGGGCCTTGAACAGCTCGCGCATTTCCTGACGCAGCTCTTCGCGCAGCTTGTAGTCGAGGTTGACCAGCGGCTCGTCGAAGAGGATCAGTTCAGCATCCTTGACCAGCGCGCGGGCCATGGCCGTGCGCTGTTGCTGCCCACCGGAGAGCTCCAGCGGATAGCGCTGCAAGAACTTCTCGATGCGCAGCATGCGTGCGGTTTCCTGCACCTTGCTGTGGATGATCTCTTTCGAGATGCCGGCCTGACGCAGTGGCGAGGCGATGTTCTCAAATACCGTCATGGTCGGGTAATTGATGAACTGCTGATAGACCATCGACACGTTGCGCAGCCGCACCGGGCGCTGGGTGACGTCGACGCCGTTCATCAACACGCGGCCGCTGTCGGGCTTGTCGAGACCGGCCATCAGACGCATGAGACTGGTCTTGCCGGACAGGGTGCGCCCGAGCAGAACGTTGAAGGATCCGGGTTCGAATTTCAGGCACGCATCGTCGATCCAGATCTGGCCCTCGACGGTACGGCTGACGTGCTCCAGGGTGAGTGACATGGCTCGGCCTTTGTTATTTTTGGAGTCAAGCGACCGGAGCAACAGAGCGACATTCGTGCCAGAAATTGCAAGTGGTTGATTTGTCTTGGGAAGCAGTGTTTACGGGGGCAAGCGGCGTTCACAGCTGAACACTTTTGAACAGTCGGGGTGATTGACAATGAACAATAGTGAACAACACTCTATGCACGCTTTTGCCGACCTTGAATGCGATGGAGATGCTCTGTGGGAGCGAGCCTGCTCGCGAAAGCGGTGTGTCATTCAATGAATGCATTGACTGAACCGACGCTTTCGCGAGCAGGCTCGCTCCCACAGGGGATTTGTGTAGTTTTGAAGATCGGGTTCATAACAATAATAAAATCGCTGCACTCAGAGGCTCGCCCCCATGGCCGCACCTGCTTCGCCGCTGTCCCACGACGCGATCGTCCAGACCTCCTGGCAACGTTGCCGCGCGTTCGGCCTCGACCACCAAAGCGCCCCGGCCTTCGATCAATTGCCCGCCGCCGGCATTGCGCGGTTGCTCGACAGCCATCATTCGCTGGTGCAGACAACGCATCAGGAAGTCCTGCCCTACTACGAAAACATCCTCAGCAACTCCAACTGCCTGATCATGCTCGCCGACAATCAGGGCCAAGTGCTGACCTCGTGGGGCACACAGCGCTTTATCGAGCCGAATCTGGCCCGGGGCTTTCAGGCCGGGGCGAGCTGGATGGAGCGCAGCAGCGGCACCAATGCAATCGGCACCGCACTGGCCTGTGAGCAGGCGGTGCACATCGAACACGACGAACACTTTCTCAAGGCCAACCGCTTCATGACCGGCTCCGCCGCGCCGATTTTCGACGCCGAGCGCAAGGTCATCGCCGTGCTCGATGTCTCCAGCGACAGCTACCTGCCGCCCTCGCACACCCTGGGCATGGTCAAGATGATGAGCCAGACCGTGGAGAACCGGCTGATCCTCAACCTGTTCCACGGCCAGCATTTTCAACTGACCTTCAACACCGGATTGAACAACCTCGACAGCCAATGGGCCGGGTTGTTGATCTTCGATGAGAGCGGCCAAGTGCTCTCGGCCAATCGCCGGGCCGACAATCTGCTCGGTGTGCGTCTGTCGCGCGTGAGTGTCGAAAGCCTGTTCAAAGTGTCATTGCTGGAGTTGATCAATCAACCCGAGGGCTTGCCGTTTGCCTTGCAGACTTCGGGGCGCAACCGCTTCCAGTGCTTGCTGAAACGGCCGAAACAGGCACCGGTGCAGGCGCGGGTGTTTGTCGCCGAGGACAAGCCTGCGCCAGCCAGTGCGATCAGCCTCAATACCCTGCACTTCGGCGACAGTCGCGTGGAAAAAGCCGTGCGCCAGGCTGAGCGCTTGCTGGAGAAGGACATTCCGTTGTTGATCCACGGCGAAACCGGCGTCGGCAAGGAAGTGTTCGTCAAAGCCTTGCACCAAGCCAGCTCCCGACAGAAACAGGCATTCATCGCGGTGAACTGCGCAGCGATCCCCGCTGAACTGGTCGAGTCCGAGTTGTTCGGTTACGAGAAAGGCGCGTTCACCGGGGCCAACCAGAAAGGCAGCATCGGCCTGATCCGCAAGGCCGACAAAGGCACGCTGTTTCTCGATGAGATCGGTGACATGCCGCTGCCAACTCAGGCGCGTTTGTTGCGCGTGTTGCAGGAGCGCTGCGTGCAGCCAGTGGGCAGCAGCGAGTTGTTCCCGGTGGATTTGCGGATTATCTCGGCGACCAACCGATCGTTGCGCGAGCAGGTGCAACTGGGCAGATTTCGTGAGGATTTGTATTACCGCATTGGTGGCCTGACCCTGGAACTGCCGCCGTTACGCGAACGCAGCGACAAGCAGGCGCTGTTCAAACGGCTGTGGGAGCAGCATCGCGAGCCGACGCAATGGGCGGGGCTGAGCCCTGAAGTTCTGGAGTTGTTTGAAAAGCATCCGTGGCCGGGGAATTTGCGTCAGGTCAGCAGCGTGATGCAAGTGGCGCTGGCCATGGCCGAGGAACAACCGGTGCGGCCTGAGCATCTGCCGGATGATTTTTTTGTCGACCTGGAGATGGAGCCGGTCGAAGTGGCTGCGCCGTTGGGGCTGGATTTGAATGATGTCGAAGCGCTGAATCGCGAGTTGAAGGCGGCCGGAGGGAATATTTCGCACCTGGCGCGGCGGTTGGGGGTGAGTCGGAATACGCTGTATAAGCGGTTGCGGCAAATTGGCAACTGAGTACACCCCTTTGCCCCTCACCCCAGCCCTCTCCCCGAGGAGAGGGAGCCGACCGAGGTGTCTTGCGTTATACATCGACCTGAAAAACACGCGTCGATTATGGATTAGGCGAACATCGTCCTGTTCGGCTACTGCATCAACCCCTTGCCCCTCACCCCAGCCCTCTCCCCGAGGAGAGGGAGCCGATTGGGGGATATTCGAGAGATGCGCCGACCTGATCTGGCTTCACCGAATCCATAATCGACTCGGTCGTTCAGGTCGGCGTATAGCAAAAGACACCTCGGTCAGTTCCCTCTCCCTCTGGGAGAGGGTTAGGGTGAGGGGCTTTTGGCTTTTGAATCAGTCAGCCAGACGCCAGGTAGTCCCACCCTTGCCATCTTCCAGCACCACGCCCATCGCCGTCAGCTGATCACGAATCCGGTCCGACTCGGCCCAGTCTTTCGCCGCCCGAGCTGCCAGGCGCGCCGCAATCAGTGCATCGACTTCAGCCGCGTCGACCCGCCCTTCAGCACCGGCCTGCAGGAAGTCATCCGCCTCCAACTGCAACACACCCAGCACACTCGCCAGTTCTTTCAGACGTGCCGCCAGCCCCGCCGCTGCATCAAGATCGCTCTCACGCAGACGGTTGATCTCACGCACCATCTCGAACAGCACGGCGCAGGCTTCAGGGGTGCCGAAGTCGTCGTTCATCACCGTGGTGAAACGCTCGACAAACGCTTCGCCACCGGCCGGCGCCACGCTCGGCAGGCCTTTCAACGCGTGGTAGAAACGCTCAAGCGCGCCCTTGGCGTCCTTGAGGTTGTCTTCCGAATAGTTGATCGCGCTGCGGTAGTGGCTCGATACCAGCAGGTAACGCACGACTTCCGGGTGGTACTTGTCGAGCACATCGCGGATGGTGAAGAAGTTGTTCAAGGACTTGGACATCTTCTCGCCATTGATGCGAATCATCCCGCAATGCATCCACGCGTTGGCGTACGTCTTGCCGGTGGCCGCTTCGCTCTGGGCGATTTCGTTTTCGTGGTGCGGGAACTCCAGATCGCTGCCGCCGCCATGAATATCGAAAGTCTCGCCGAGGCAGCAGGTCGACATCACCGAGCACTCGATGTGCCAGCCCGGACGCCCGGCGCCCCATGGCGATTCCCAGCTCGGCTCGCCCGGCTTGGCGGCTTTCCACAGCACGAAGTCGAGCGGGTCTTGTTTCGACTCGTCGACCTCGATGCGTGCACCGATGCGCAAATCTTCGATCTTCTTGCGCGACAGCTTGCCGTAGCCCATGAACTTGGCGACGCGGTAGTACACGTCGCCATTGCCCGGCGCATAGGCGTAGCCCTTGTCGATCAGGGTCTGGATCATCGCGTGCATGCCAGCGATGTGATCGGTGGCGCGCGGTTCCATGTCCGGCTTCTGGATGTTCAGGCGCGCTTCGTCTTCGTGCATCGCGGCGATCATGCGCTCGGTCAGTGCTTCGAACGACTCACCGTTCTCACGGGCACGATTGATGATCTTGTCGTCGATGTCGGTGATGTTGCGCACGTAGGTCAGGTCATAACCGCTGAAGCGCAGCCAGCGCGTCACCAGGTCAAACGCGACCATGCTGCGGCCGTGGCCGAGGTGGCAGTAGTCGTACACGGTCATTCCGCAGACGTACATGCGCACCTTGTTGCCATCCAGCGGCTTGAAGACTTCTTTGCTCTTGCTGAGCGTGTTGTAGATCGTTAGCACGTTAGTTCCTTGACTCACTCACTGGCCCCACGAATCACGCAGGGTCACGGTACGGTTGAATACCGGCTGACCGGGTTTCGAGTCCTTCAGGTCTGCGACGAAGTAGCCTTCGCGCTCGAACTGGAAACGGTCTTCCGGCTGTGCATTGCCGAGCGATGGCTCGGCGCGACAACCGGTCAGCACTTGCAGCGAGTCAGGGTTGATGTTGTCGAGGAAGCTGGCGCTGTCTTCGGCCTTTTCCGGGTTCGGCGAACGGAACAGGCGATCGTACAGACGCACTTCGCACTCGACGCTGGCGGCGGCCGGCACCCAGTGGATCACGCCTTTGACCTTGCGCCCTTCCGGGTTCTTGCCGAGGGTGTCCGGGTCGTACGAGCAACGCAGTTCGACGATGTTGCCGTCGGCGTCCTTGATCGCTTCGTCGGCACGGATCACGTAGCTGCCGCGCAGACGCACTTCACCGGCCGGTTCCAGGCGCTTGTAGCCCTTCGGCGGCTCTTCCATGAAGTCTTCGCGGTCGATGTAGATTTCCCGGGCGAACGGCAGCGCGCGCACGCCCATGTCTTCTTTCGGGTGGCGTGGCAGTTCGAGGTTTTCGACCTGGCCTTCCGGGTAGTTGGTGATGACCACTTTCAGCGGGCGCAGCACGCACATCGCGCGCGGTGCGCTGTGGTCGAGATCGTCGCGGATGCTGAATTCGAGCATGCCGAAATCGACCACGCCGTCGGAACGGTTGGTGCCGATCATTTCGCAGAAGTTGCGGATCGATTTCGGCGTGTAGCCACGGCGGCGAAAGCCCGACAGCGTGGACATGCGCGGATCGTCCCAGCCGTTGACGTGCTTCTCGTCAACCAGTTGCTTGAGCTTGCGCTTGCTGGTGATCGTGTAGTTCAGGTTCAGGCGGCTGAACTCGTACTGGCGCGGGTTCGCCGGCACCGGCAGGTTCTCCAGGAACCACTCGTACAGCGGACGATGGCTTTCGAACTCGAGGGTGCAGATCGAATGGGTGATGCCTTCGATGGCATCCGACTGCCCGTGGGTGAAGTCGTAGTTCGGGTAGATGCACCACTTGTCGCCGGTCTGGTGGTGATGCGCGTGGCGGATGCGATACATGATCGGGTCGCGCAGGTTCATGTTCGGCGAGGCCATGTCGATCTTCGCCCGCAGCACGCGCGCGCCGTCCGGGAATTCACCGGCCTTCATGCGCGCGAACAGGTCGAGGTTTTCCTCAACCGAACGGTCACGGAACGGGCTGTTCTTGCCCGGCTCGGTCAGGCTGCCACGGTATTCCTTGGCCTGCTCCGGGGTCAGGTCGTCGACGTAGGCCTTGCCGGCCTTGATCAGCTCGACGGCCCAGTCGTGCAACTGGTCGAAATACTGCGAGGCGTAGCGCACTTCACCGGACCATTCGAAGCCCAGCCATTTGACGTCGCTTTCGATGGCGTCGATGTATTCCTGATCTTCCTTGGCCGGGTTGGTGTCGTCGAAACGCAGGTGCGTGACGCCACCGAACTCCTGGGCCAGGCCGAAGTTGACGCAGATCGACTTGGCGTGGCCGATGTGCAGGTAGCCGTTGGGCTCCGGCGGGAAGCGAGTCACGATCTGGGTGTGCTTGCCCGAGTCCAGGTCTGCCTGGATGATCGGCCGCAGGAAGTTGACCGGCACGGCAGGGCCGGACTTGGCATTCGAGGTAGGGTCGACAGTGGGCTTGCTCATAGGATCCTTGACGTACAGGTGCGCGGCCGCAAAGAGGGGCCAGACAAAACAAAGCCGCTATCATAGCCGATGCTGTCAAGGGCCTGACAGAGCAGCTCTTATAAAGGCACGCATTTAATCGCCGGGAAATGAAAAACCGCCTCGAAATTCGCGCCTGTCACGCTAAACTGCGCACCTTGGCCGAAGCAGGCTGAACCGGTTGTGGGGCTCAATGTCCCAGAACCACGAATTCCCTATGAAGAGTAATGACCATGACTCAAGTCAAACTGACCACCAACCATGGCGACATCGTCATCGAACTGAACGCTGAAAAGGCGCCGATCACCGTTGCCAACTTCATCGAGTACGTCAACGCCGGTCACTACACCAACACCGTATTCCACCGCGTCATCGGCAACTTCATGATCCAGGGCGGCGGTTTCGAGCCTGGCATGAAAGAAAAGAAAGACAAGCGTCCAAGCATCCAGAACGAAGCGGACAATGGTCTCTCCAACGACAAATACACCGTCGCCATGGCCCGCACCATGGAGCCGCATTCGGCATCGGCGCAGTTCTTTATCAACGTCGCCGACAACACTTTCCTCAACCACAGCGGCAAGAACGTGCAGGGCTGGGGCTACGCGGTATTCGGTAAAGTGACCGCCGGCACCGACGTTGTCGACAAGATCAAAGGCGTGTCGACCACCTCCAAGGCCGGCCACCAGGACGTACCCGCAGACGACGTGATCATCGAGAAAGCCGAGATCATCGAAGCGTGATATTGCTGATTTCAGACTTGCATCTGGAAGAGGAGCGCCCGGACATAACCCGGGCGTTTCTGGATTTGCTCGCCGGACGCGCCCGCTCGGCGAGTGCGTTGTACATCCTCGGCGACTTCTTCGAGGCGTGGATTGGCGACGACGCCATGACGCCCTTTCAGCGCTCCATCTGCCAGGCCCTGCGCGATTTGAGCGACAGCGGCACGGCCATCTTTCTGATGCACGGCAATCGCGATTTCATGCTCGGCAAGGCCTTCTGCAAACAGGCCGGCTGCACCTTGCTGAAGGATCCGAGTGTCGTGCAGTTCTACGGCGAGCCAGTGCTGCTGATGCACGGCGACAGCCTGTGCACCCGCGACGTTGGCTACATGAAGCTGCGCCGCTACCTGCGCAACCCGATCACCCTCTTCATCCTCCGTCATCTGCCGCTGAGCAGCCGCCACCAACTGGCGCGCAAGCTACGCAGCGAAAGCCGTGCACAGACGCGGATGAAGGCCAATGACATCGTTGATGTCACCCCGGAAGAGATTCCGCGAGTGATGCAGGAATTCGGCGTGAAAACCCTGATCCACGGCCACACCCACCGCCCGGCAATTCACAAGTTGCAGCTTGGTGAACAAGCGGCGAAGCGGATTGTGCTGGGGGATTGGGATCGTCAGGGATGGGCGTTGCAGGTGGATGAGAGTGGGTATGCCTTGGCGCCATTCGATTTCGCCCCGCCACCCGCCCTGCCCGCCCCTACGATTTAAAGCCAAACACAAAACCCTGTGGGAGCGAGCCTGCTCGCGAATGCAGTGTGTCACTCAGCAGTCGAGTGTCTGACACACCGCTTTCGCGAGCAGGCTCGCTCCCACAGGTGCTGCGTTTCAGGTTAATGCCCGCTGGCGGCAGGCCCGGCCTTGGCGGCGAACGGCGGCTTAGCCAGCCACACAATCAGAATCAACCCCATGAATCCCCAGCCCAGCAACGTGAAGTAATCCACGGTGGAGAGCATGTACGCCTGGCTCGTGAGGATCTGATCCATCTGCGCATACGCCGACTGGCTCGCGCCGCCCAACTGATTCAAGGTCTCGCGGGTGGCTGGCTCAAACGTGCTGATGCTTTCGCTCATATACGCATGATGCTGATCGGCCCGGCGAATCCAGATCCAGGTGGTCAGCGAGGCCGCGAAGCTGCCGCCCAGTGTCCGCAGGAAAGTCGCGAGGCCTGCGCCGTCAGCGATCTGGCTCGGCGGCAAGTCCGACATCAGAATGCTCAGGGTCGGCATGAAGAACAGCGCCACGCCGATGCCCATGAACAACTGCACCAGCGCAATGTGCTGGAAGTCGACCTCATTGGTGAACTCGGCGCGCATGAAGCAGCTCAGGCCAATCGCCAGAAACGCAATGCCGGCGAGCAGACGCAGGTCGAACTTGTGCGCGTATTTACCGACAAACGGCGATAGCAGCACCGGCAGAATCCCGATCGGCGCCACCGCCAGACCTGCCCAGGTCGCGGTGTAGCCCATTTGCGTCTGCAACCACTGCGGCAGGATCAGGTTGATGCCGAAGAACCCGGCATAACCCAGCACCAGCACGAGCGTGCCGATGCGGAAGTTGCGATGGGCGAACAGGCGCAGGTTGACCACCGGATGGCGGTCGGTCATTTCCCAGATCACGAACACCGCCAGGGCGACCACGGAAATCGCCGCGCCGACAATGATGAAATTCGACTCGAACCAGTCCAGGTCATTGCCCTTGTCGAGGATCACCTGCAACGCGCCAACGCCAATGATCAGCGTGATCAGGCCGACGTAGTCCATTGGCTGGCGACTGGTGACCACCGGCCGTTTCGCCAATTGCGAACGCACCACCATCACCGCAAAGATGCCGATCGGCACGTTGATAAAGAAAATCCACGGCCAGCTGTAACTGTCGGTGATCCAGCCGCCGAGAATGGGACCTGCAATCGGCGCGACCACCGTGACCATCGCCAGCAATGCCAAGGCCATCCCGCGTTTCGCCGGCGGATACACCGCGATCAGCAGGGTCTGCGTCATCGGGTACAGCGGCCCGGCGACCAGGCCTTGCAGCACGCGAAAGCCGATCAGCTCAGGCATCGAAGTGGAGATACCGCAGAGAAACGACGCCAGTACAAACAGCATCGTCGCCCACAGAAACAGCTTCACCTCGCCGAAGCGGCGGCTGAGCCAACCGGTCAGCGGCAGCGCAATCGCGTTGCTCACGGCGAACGAAGTGATGACCCAGGTGCCCTGCTCCGAACTCACCCCGAGGTTGCCGGAAATCGTCGGCAACGCCACGTTGGCGATGGTCGTGTCGAGCACTTGCATGAACGTCGCCAGCGACAGGCCGATGGTGCTGAGCAACAGGCTGGGCGGCGTGAAAGAAGCGTTATTGCTCATTGTGAATCCTATGAAACCTGAGGAGCGCTGCGCCATGGCAGGCACAGCTGACCCTGTGGGAGCGAGCCTGCTCGCGAAGGCGGTGGATCAGTCGACATTTATGTTGAATGTCAGTCAGCATTCGCGAGCAGGCTCGCTCCCACAGGGGTTGGAGTCAGCATTCAGCGCTGTGCGGTCTTGCCTGCTGCTGCGCTGTTGTCGTGAATCAACTGGGCAATCATCGCGTCCGCTTCAGCCAGTTGGCGGTCATACACATTGGTGCTGAACGAGGCCTTTTGCGGCGGTTGCTGGGCCAGCACCGGGCCGCTCTGGTCGTGCAGATTGACCTCGACATTGGTCGACAGACCGACACGCAGCGGGTGTTTGGCCAGCTCTTCGGCATTGATGTGGATACGCACCGGCACACGCTGGACGATCTTGATCCAGTTACCAGTGGCGTTCTGTGCCGGCAGCAGAGCAAACGCGCTACCCGTACCGGCACCGAGGCTGTCGACGGTGCCGCTGTATTTCACATCGCTGCCATAAATATCGGCCTCGATATCGACAGGCTGACCGATGCGCATGTCACGCAGTTGGGTTTCCTTGAAGTTGGCGTCGATCCACAGCTGATCCAGCGGAATCACCGCCATCAACGCAGTGCCCGGCTGCACACGCTGACCGAGTTGCACGGTGCGCTTGGCGACGTAACCGGTGACCGGCGCGATCAACGTGCTGCGGGCATTGGTCAGGTAGGCCTGACGCAGATCGGCAGCCGCCGACATTACGTCCGGATGGGACGAGACCACGGTGTCGTCGACCAGCGCGCTGGTGGTTTTCAGTTGCTGTTTGGCGTTAGCCAAGGCGTTCTGCGCCGAGGTCAGGTCGTCGCGGGCGTGGGACAGCTCTTCCTGGGAAATCGCCCCGCCCTGGGCGAGATTTTTCCGCCGGTTGTAGTTGTCCTGGGCCTTCTGCACTTCGGCCTGCTGCGCATTGACCTGAGCTTTCATGCCGTCGACGTTGCTATACAGGCCGCGCACCTGACGCACGGTGCGCGCCAGTTTGGCCTTGGCACTTTGCAGGCCGACTTCGGCATCGTTGGGGTCGAAGTTGACCAGCACCTGGCCTTCCTGGACCAGATCCCCGTCGTCGGCACCGATGCTGACCACGGTGCCGGTGACCAGCGGCGTGATCTCCACGACGTTGCCGTTGACGTAGGCATCGTCGGTGCTTTCGTTAAAGCGCCCGATGAACTCGTGATAGGCCCAGACGCCGGCAATGGCGAGCAGGACCACCACAGCGAGGGCCAGCAGCATCACCTTGCGTTTGCGCGGGTTGCCGGTGTCCGGGGTGTTGTCTTGAGCTTGGGTGTTTTCGGCAGTGGCCATGACAAATACCTTGAATTATGGGTGCGACGACGCGGGGCTGGCGTTGGCTGCGTTCAGGTTTTCACCCTGAAAGCCGCCGCCCAGCGCTTGCATCAGTTGAATCGACAGGTCGATCTGCTCGGCATTGAGGGTCGCCAGCTGACGCTGGGCCTGGAGCAATTGCTGCTCGATGCTGAGCACGTCCAGGTAGTTGCCGATGCCGGATCCGTAACGCTGGACGACGGTGTTGTAAGAATCCTGAGCAATGTCGGTGGCATGTTGCTGCGCGCCGATCTGCCGGCCGATATCGCGCAGCTGATTGATGGTGTCGCCGACATCACCCAGGGCTTTGACCAGGCTCTTGTTGTACTGCGCCACCGCCAGATCGTAATCGGCGTCGCGGGCATCGAGGTTGGCGCGCAGGCGTCCGCCATCGAAGATCGGCAGCGACACGGTCGGCGCGATGTTGAAGAAACGACTGGCCGAACCGAACATCGCATCACCCAGCAACGACTCGGCGCCGGCCGAGGCCGACAGGTTGAGGTTGGGATAGAAACGGGTTTTCGCCGCATCGATGTCTTTGCTCGCCGCCTCGACACGCCAGCGCGCCGCGACCAGATCCGGGCGGCGGCCGAGCAGTTCCGCTGGCAACACCGAGGGCACCGCCACGGCGCTGGCTTGCAGGACTTTCGGTCGAGCGATTTCGTTGCCACGATCCGGGCCTTTGCCGAGCAATACCGCCAAGGCGATTTTCGCGCTGTTCAAGCGTTTTTCCGCGTCGATCAGGCTCGCTTGAGAACTGGCTTCCAGACTCTGGGTTTGCTGAAACTGGTACTGGCTGTCGATCCCGGAACTCAAGCGGCGCTGGCTGAGGTCGAGCATTTGCCGGGTGCGCTTGAGGTCCTCGCTGGCGAGGTCGTAAACGATGTGCGCCTGACCGAGATCGCTGTAAGCACGGGCGACGTCAGCGGCGAGGGTCAACTGCGCGGCCTGACGATCGACTTCAGCAGCACGGGCCTCGCCGAGTGCGGCTTCCCAGGCATCGCGCTGGCCGCCCCACAAGTCGAAGTTGTAATTGAAGCCGGCACTGACATTGCGCACCGTCGCATAAGCCCCGCCCTGCCCGCGCGGATCCTGATCGCGGGCCAGACGCGAACGGCTGATGCCAGCGCTGGCGTCGAGGGTCGGATAACGCTCGGCATCGGCAGCATACGCGGCGGCGCTGGCCTGGTGCGCACGGGCTTCGGCGATCTGCATGTCCGGGCTGTCGCGCAGGGCTTCGCGGATCAGGCCGTCGAGCTGCGGATCGCCGAGGCTGCTCCACCAATCGCTTTTCGGCCACGCCGCTGGAGACAGGGTCACGCCATCGAGAGACTGCGCTGTCTTCAACTGCGCCGCGTCGAGGCGCTGGCCTTCAGTGTCGAGGCCGCTGTAGTTGGCGCAACCGGCGAGGATCATCGCCGACAACAACAGCGTCAGACTGCTGCGCAAGGTCTTAGCGCTCATTGTGTTCACCCAAACGCTGGACGGTAATCGGGTCACCGGCGGCCAGGAGGATTTTCTTGAGGATGTATTCCAGGGTCTTCAGCTCTTCGCGGGTAATGGCACCGGCCAGTTCATTCATCGCCTCGGCACCAATCTGCGGCAGACGATCGGTCAACTGCTGGCCCTGCTCGGTCAGCTTCAGCTGCACCTGACGGCGGTCATCTTCGCTGCGCTGGCGAATCAGGAAGCCCTTCTGCTCCAGACGATCGAGCATGCGCGTCATCGACCCGCTGTCCAGCGACAGATGCCGGCACAGCTCGGTCGGGGTGTCGACGCCGAACTGGGCCATGATGATCAACACCTTGAACTGCGCGGCGGTGATGCCGTGCGGTTCCATGTGGGTGTCGATGATCCGGTCCTTGAGCAACGCCGCCCGGCCCAGCAGCAGGCCGAGGTGGCAATGTTTGAATTCTTCCGGGGTGAAATGCTTCATGGGTCGACCTGATAACTGCCTAGGCAGTGAATGTATGTCGAGATGTTACTGCTTAGGCAGCGAATGTCAACGCAATAGTTAGGGGGCTTGGTAATTAGTTGACCTGTGGGCTGGGTTTTATCGCGTGAGCGACCGCATTCGCGAGCAGGCTCGCTCCCACAGGGAAAACACGTTCCAATGTGGGAGCGAGCCTGCTCGCGAAGGGTGCGACTCGGTTCAAATGAGCAGGTGCGCTCTAGAAATCCCGCTTGTAGAAAATATCCAGCGAACTCGCCACGCCGCTCGCTGCTTCGACGTAGACCTTCTTGCTCAGCTTGTAGCGCAAGGCGATGGTGCTGGCCGGTTCGAAGACGCCGACGCCGTAGCGCAGGCTGAGTTTTTCGGAGATGTTACCGCTGGCGACGACGCTGGTGTCGTTGCCGCTGCCTTGGGTGTCGAGCTGGAAATCCTCGATGCCCAGATCCTTGGCCAGACCACTGGTGACCCCGGCGCTGCCCATCAGGCCCAGGCCCAGCGCGGCTTGCGCGAGCATATTGTTATCTTCGCCGCTGGTGCTCAGCGGACGGCCCAGCACCAGGTACGACAGCGCCTGTTCCTGACTCATCGCCGGTTCGGAGAAGATCTGCGTGGTCGGTTGTTCGGCGCTGCCGCTCAGGCGAATACCGGCGATGACGTCGTCGGTCTGGCGGATCGCTTCGATATCCAGATACGGCTGGTCGATGGGGCCGGCGAACAACAGACGCGCACGCCGTACCGTCAGGCGTTGGCCGTAGGCGCGATAGCGGCCGTCGTTGAGCCAGAGTTCGCCACGGGTGTCCATGTTGTCGCCGATGTGCACCTGACCTTGCAGATTCGCGGTCAGGCCGAAACCGGCGAAGCTCAGCTTGTCCTGGCCGACGATCACGTCGATGTCCATTTTCATCGCGATCGGCGGTTTGCCCTCTTCGGTCTGCGCGCCGACGATGATCGTGTCGTCGGAGACTTTTACCGTCGATGGCGGCAGTTCGCGCACGGTGATTTCGCCCTTCGGCACCAACACCTTACCGGCAACTTTCAGCTCATCGCCGGCCATGGAAATTTTCAGATCCGGAGCCATTTCCAATTTGGCGTAGGGTTCGACGCTGACCGGCAATTGCGTGCCCTTGAGCGCCAGATCGACCACCAGTGCCTGACCCCAGGCGACGTTGCCGTTGAGACTGCCTTTGCCAGTCTTGCCGCTGTCCCAGCCACCGTCCAGGCGCACCGATTCGCCGGCGATCGCCGCAGTCAGTTGCAGATTCTGCAACTCCATCGGCAGTTCGGCGCCGGACACCTCGCCGTCGCTGAGCTGCACGGTGCCGTTGACCAGCGGTGCGAGCAGGCCACCGGAAATAGTGCCGCTGCCGTTGAGCCGGCCGGTGAGTTTTTCCACCATCGGCACGAACGGCCGCGCCACCGACAGATCGAGGCCGGAAAGGCGGAACGAGCCGCTCAGCGGTTTGTTTTTCGGCAGCGGATTGAGCTGCGCCTGGACCATCAATTCGCCGAGTTTTCCGCCGACAAAATTGAGCTCGGTGTCGACGCGCTTGGGCGTGAGTTTGCTGGTGAGTTTGAGGGTCTGGTAGGGGAAATCCAGCCAGCGATCCTTGTCGCGCACGCGCAGGGTGCCACCGCTGGCGTCGACACTGACCACGCCGTTCGGGCCGCTCGCCGGCAGGTCCAGTTGCAGATCGGCGTTGAGTCGGCCCTGCCAGGCGAAGTCCTTGGGCAGCCACTGCGCAAGGCTTTCGATCGGGAATTGCTTGAGGTGATAACGCAGCTTCGGCTCGGGCATCAGGCGCTGGTCTTCGCCACACAGGCTGGCATTGCCGGACAGCCAGCAATGCGCGCCGAAATTGATCTGGCCGTCCGCCAGGCGCTCCAGTTTTGCGGGGCCTTGCAGCTTCCAGTCCTGGCCACCGGCCTGAATGTCGCCACTGGCCAAGCGTCCGCGCCAGTTGCCCTTGTCCAGATTGCCGTCCAGCCCCAGCGCCAGTTTCAGCTTCGGCCCGATCAGGTCGAGGTTGAGTTTCTGGCTCTTGATGTCGCCCTGAGCACTGGCGGTCAGGGTGCCGAGCGAAGTATCGCCGGTCTGAATGCCGCTGCCTTTGAGATTGATCTTCGCCCGCTGCGCACTGTCGAGCGTGGCGTCGAGGTTGAGGCTTTGCAGGCGATTGTCCTGAAAGGCCAGTTGCGAACCCTGCAGATCAAGCTTGCCCTGCGGCGCCTTCAACGTGCCGGCAACATTGACCTGACCGTTGACCTGCCCGCGCAATTGCGGCCAGAGCTGGGCCAGACGCGGCAGTTTGATGTCGATCTGGCCGCCGAGTTTGTCCTGCAGGCTGCCCTTGCCGTTAATGCTGTTGTCGCCGAGGCGGATCTGCAGGGCGTTGAGGTTCCACCGCTCGCCCGCACCGTCAGCCTTCGCTTGCAGGACCGCCGGCTGACCGCGCAATTTGCCTTTGAGGTCGAGGTCGGCGCTGAGGCTGAGCTGATCATTCTTCATCTCGCCTTTGCTCTGCAACGGCCCGGCCAGCGTGCCCGGCAGTTCGGCGACCCAATATGCCGGGTTGAGCGCCGACAGATCCAGCGCGGTATCCCAGGCGATGCCGTCGGCGAAGCGCACATTGACGTGCCCTTCGGCCTTGCCCTGCCCGGCCTGCATGACCAGTTGCGGCAAGGCGATCTGTTCGAGGCTGCCGCTGAACGGACTGCTCAAGGTGAACGCCCCGGCCGGGCCATCCAGCGCGGCGTCGAAATTACCGAGGTACTGGCCGTCGGTGTAGGACACTTCGCCGGTAAAGGTGCGCAACGTCACTTGCGGCTCGTCGATTTCCGGATAGAGCCGGTGCCACGGGAAGTCTTGCCAGTTGATATTGGCCTGAGCGCTGAGGCCCTTGCTCCAGTCGACACTGCCGGTGAGTTTGAGGTTTTGCTGGTCGTTGGCGTTGAGGTCGAGCCCGGCGATCTGCGCGCCGTTGGCGTCGACCTTGCCTTTGAGCAGCAGCGCCACTGGCGATTTTTCGGCGGGCAGCGTGGCGTTGCCGAGCAGTTGATAACCGTTTTTCAGGTCGCCTTCGCCGGTGAGTACAAGCTGATTGAATTGCAGGGTGTCCGGCAGATCGGCGCTCGGCTTGAACGCGTCGCTGGTGATGCGCAGCTTGGCCGGGAGGTTTTCCGCCAGTGCTTGCAGCTCGCCGCTCAACTGGCCGTCGAGGTAACCACGGCTGTCGGCGTGCAGGTTGAGGGTTTTCAGCAGGTCGCCCTCAACTTTCAGCGCCAGGGTCCACGGCTCGCTGCCGGGAGCGGGCAAGGCCAGATCGCCCTGAATATTCAGTGGCCAGTTACCGCTCGGTTGCAGCAGGCCGGACAGGTTCAGGCTGAGCTCGTCACGCTGCAATTTCACGCTGTCGATCTGCAGGCCCTGAGCGGTCCAGTGCGCCGCCAGCTGCAAGCCCTTGAGCTGTTCGCTGCCGTTAAACAACAGGCTGCCGACCTCGACATCGCCGAGTTCAATGGCCAACGGTAACTGCAGATCGGGCAGTTTGATCGGGCCGCTCTCGGTGGTTTCTTCGCTGGGCGGGAACTGCAGGATCAGCTGATCGGCCTTGAGCTGATCGATGCACAAGGTCATGCGCGTCAGGCACAGCGGTGACCAGGCGAAGATCGCCTTGTTCAGCTCGACACGGCTGGTGTCCTGCTGCCACACCAAGTGATCGGCGCTCCACTGCCCAGCGAGGCGACCGTGGAAATTCTCCACGTTCAGGCCCGGCACCAGGCCCAACGCCCAACGACTGCCCGCCTGCGTACCAAGTAGTGCGGCCAGGCTCAGGACGATCAGCAAGACCAGCGCCAACACCGTCAGCGCCGTTATTTTCAAACCACGCTTCACAGCTCAGGCCCCATGGAAAAGTGCAGTCGGAAGCCGCCGCCGTCATCCAGCCCCCGTGCGAGGTCGAGGCGGATCGGCCCGACCGGCGAGACCCAGCGCACACCCACACCGACGCCGGTCTTGAGGTCGGGCAGTTCGAGTTTGTTGAAAGAGTTACCCTGGTCGACGAAGGTCGCGACCCGCCATTTCTCGGCGATCGAGTATTGATATTCGACACTGCCGGCGATCATGTAGCGGCCACCGATGCGGTCGCCGTCAGAGTTTTTCGGCGACAGGCTCTGGTAGTCGTAACCGCGCACGCTCTGATCGCCGCCGGCAAAGAAGCGCAGCGACGGCGGAATCGAGTTGTAGCCGTTGGTGGCGCTGCCGCCAACCTGCACGCGGCCGAGCAAGCGGTGTTTGTCGAACACCGTAGTCAGGCCTTTGACCAGCGCGGTGCCGTATAAAAGGTTGTTGTCCGAACCGAGCCCTTCCTTGGCCACTTTGCTTTCGAAGCTCAGGCGATAGCCGTTGCGCGGGTCGATGCGGTTGTCGCTTTTGAGGTACGAATAACTGATGCCAGGCATCAGCAACGTGCTCAGGCCCGAGTCGTCGCCGAGTTCGTATTCCTCGCGTTGCCATTTCAGCGAGATCACCCGCTGCCAGCCGCTGGGCAACTTGCTGTGCCATTCCGGGCCGAAGGTCAGCAGCTTGCTGAGGGTGTCGGAGCTTTCGATGTCTTCGAACTGATAGCCGCCGGCCCAGCGCAGTTTGTCGGTCAGCGGCGGGTCGAGCGGGATGTCGTAAAACAGCCCGACGTTCTGCCGGGGCGCGGAAAGCTCGGCTTCCCAGCCATAGCTGTCGCCTTGCGGGTTGACCCAGTGGCGCGTCCAGTTGGCCTTGATCCGTGGGCCGACGTCGGTCGAGTAACCGAGACCAAGGCCCATGGTGCGCGGCTTGCGCGTGTCGAGTTTGACCTCGACCGGAATCACATCGTTTTTCGCAGCGGTCGGCGCGGCGTCGACGCGCACGCCCTCGAAATAGCCGCTCGATTGCAGGTCGCGGTTGAGTTCGGCGATCAGTTCCGAATCGTAAGGCTCGCCTGCCTTGAACGGCACCATGCGTTGCAGCAGGTCTTCGTCGAACGGCGTGTCGCCCTCGAAACTGACTTTGCCCAGCGCATAGCGCGGGCCGCTGTCGTAGATCAATTCGATGTCGGCCACGCCCGCGCGCGGATCGACCATGAGCTTCTGACTGGTGAAATGGCCACTGAAATAACCGAAGCGCGAAGCCTGATTCTGGATCACCCGTTTGGCGTCTTCGTAACGGCCATGGTTGAGCACGGCGCCGGATTTGAGCAGGTCGCTTTTCGGTACGCGAAAGGATTTCAGCGACGCCGCCGGGCCGTCGACACGCACGGTGACGTTGCGCAGGCGAATCGGCTCGCCGGGATCGATGTTCAGCACCAGACGCGGTTTTTCCCCGCCCTTGACGTCACTGTCGATCTGCGGCTGGTAGTAGCCCAGCGCCTGCGCGGCTTTGCGCGCCTGCTCTTCGGCGCCGCGACTGAAACGCAGCAAGGCTTCTTCGTCGCGATCGCCGAGGCTGCCGATATAGCCTTCTATATTGGCCTTGAGTTCATCGTTGGACGGCTTGATCCGTACATCCAATTCACTTTGCGCCAGCGCCGCGCAGCTGGATAACAGCATCAGCACGCCGCTGGTAAATCTTCGTGGAAACTTCATAGGCGCGGATGCTATCACGGGCTCGGGAGCCTGATAGAACAGGTAATTTGTGAAGAAGTTCGATGATTATCCCGTTGCTGTTTGTAACACCTGCGGATTGGCGTGGAAAAATACGTGTTCGCGCACCGGCCCGACGGCAACCTCGCCGATCTCCTGATAACCCTGCCTTTTATAGAATTCCAGATAGCGCGGGTTGCCGGTGTCGAGCACCACCCCTTGCGAGGTTTCATCGACCGCGCACCAGTTGTGCACGGCAGTCAGCAATTGTTCGCCGTAATGCTTGCCCTGAAACTGCGGATGCACACCAAGCAACGGCAGCATGTGCACCGAGTCACCGGGCACGCACGCGGCGACGGCATCGTGGTATTCCAGATAACGCCGGGTGCAGCGAAAACCGGTGCTGAGCACCATGCGCAAGCGCCACGCCCAGCTCTCGGTAACGCCCAGGCGCCGTTGCGGTGGTGCGATCAGGGCAATGCCGATCAAGCGATCGTTGACCAACAGGCCGATTGCCGGCAGGTCCTGGAGGAAATGCTGTTTGACCAACTCGCGCACCGTCGCGCGCACGCGCTGTTCGTAGCCGGGACGTTCGGCTTCGAACAGATAGCCGAAGGTCGGCTCGTGGCGATAGGCCTGATACAGCAACGAGCGGGCTTCGCGTGAATAGCCGCGGTCGAGCATGTGGACGTCGGCAACGGCGGACTGGGTTTCAGGCATTGCAGTGATTCTCCCCGGAGGCGCGCTCGGAGGCTGGCGCGCTTGTTGGTACGAACCTTGGGCGGATGTGGTGGTTCCCCTGAAAGGTATAGACCAAGTCGGGATCTTCATCGATCTTGCCGGCCTCTTCGCGAGCGGGCTCGCTCCCACAGGGGACCGCGGTCTGAATGTGGGAGCGAGCCTGCTCGCGAAGGGGCCAGATCCAACAACCCAAATCCCACAGGTGAAATTGATTTGTCCCACACTGGCCCATCTCCCCCATGTCAGCTAGCATCGCCCTTTTGCCAGGACTGCCGACCATGAAGATTGTTTCCTTCAACATCAACGGACTGCGTGCCCGTCCGCATCAGCTGGCAGCGCTGATCGAAAAACATCAGCCCGACGTGATCGGCCTGCAGGAAACCAAGGTTCACGACGACCAGTTCCCCCACGATGACATCCGCGCCCTCGGCTACCACGTGCACTTCCATGGCCAGAAGGGCCATTACGGTGTCGCCCTGCTCTCGCGCAACGAACCGATCACCATCCATAAAGGCTTCGCCACCGATGAAGAAGACGCGCAGCGGCGCTTTATCTGGGGCACTTTTGCCGATGCCAACGGCGTGCCGGTGACGATCATGAACGGCTATTTCCCACAAGGTGAAAGCCGCGACCACCCAACCAAATTCCCCGCCAAGGAGCGTTTCTACAGCGACCTGCAAGCGCTGCTGGAAAGCCAGTTCCACAATGAACAGCCACTGGTGGTGATGGGTGATGTGAATATTTCCCCGGAAGACTGCGACATCGGCATCGGCCCGGACAACATGAAGCGCTGGCTGAAAACCGGCAAATGCAGCTTCCTGCCGGAAGAACGCGAGTGGATGGCGCGCCTGAAAAACTGGGGCCTCACCGACAGCTATCGTCACCTCAACCCCGAGGTGACCGACATGTTCAGCTGGTTCGACTACCGCAGCCGTGGTTTCGAAGATGAGCCGAAGCGTGGCCTGCGCATCGATGTGATTCTGGCGTCCCATGGCCTGCTGCCACGCGTCAAGGATGCCGGCGTGGACTACGAACTGCGCGGCATGGAAAAACCATCGGACCATGCGCCGATCTGGCTTGAGCTGAGCTGATCCAGCCTGAGGGAATTTTCATTGTGGGAGCGAGCCTGCTCGCGAAAGCGGTGGATCAGCGACGAATTTTTCGACTGACACGCCGCCTTCGCGAGCAGGCTCGCTCCCACAGGTAATCCCCTGTCATATTTCGGTCACGCGCCTGACTTAATCTCCCCGGCAATCCCCTTGGCTTGATTCGGTGCCGGAATGACCCTGCGTGTTCTCTGCGTTTTCCTGTTGAGTGGCTGGCTGTCGGTGTCCGCCGCCGCCCTGCCGATCCCCGAAAACGGCCCGGCATTACGCATTCAGGGCTCCAACACCATCGGCGCCGAACTTGGCCCGGCGCTGGTCGAAGGCCTGTTGCAGGAACAAGGCCTGCTGAAAATCCACCGCGAAACCCCGGACACCGCCAACGAACAACGCATCGTCGGCCAGACCGCACAAGGGCAACGCGTGATCATCGAAGTCGCCGCCCACGGTTCCAGCACCGGTTTCGCCGCGTTGAAAAACGCCAGCGCCGATCTGGCCGCCTCTTCCCGTGAGATCAAGGACAGCGAACTGCTTGCCCTGCAAGCCCTCGGCGATCTGAAAAGCCCGGCGGCCGAGCAAGTCATTGCCATCGACGGCCTGGCGATCATCCTCAACCCGGCCAACCCGCTTGAGCAGTTGAACACCGAGCAACTGGCGCGGATTTTTGCCGGCGAAGTGAAAACCTGGGAAGAGCTCGGTGGGCGTGGCGGCGCTATACATTTATATGCGCGGGATGATCAGTCGGGGACATACGACACCTTCAAGGAACTGGTCCTGAGCCGGCGTGGGAAAAGTCTCAGCAGCGCGGCGAAGCGTTTCGAGTCCAGCGAGCAGTTATCCGACGCGGTCAGCGCCGACCCGCAAGGTATCGGCTTCATCGGCTTGCCCTATGTGCGTCAAGCCAAAGCCGTGGCGATTGCCGATGGCGCCTCGCAAGCGATGCTGCCGCTGAACAGTCTGATCGCCACCGAAGATTATCCGCTGTCGCGGCGCTTGTTCTTTTATCTGCCGCCGGACAGCCAGAATCCGTGGGCGCAGGCGTTGGCAACGTTCGCGCAAAGCCCGCAGGGTCAGGCGATCGTCGCGGCCAGCGGTTTTGTCAGCCAGACCGTGCAGGCCATGAGCGTGGCGCCGAATGCGCTGATGCCCGAGGGTTATCAATCTCTCAGCCGGCATGCCCAGCGTCTGACAGTGAATTTCCGTTTTGCCGAGGGCAGCGCCAGTCTGGATAACAAGGCGCGGCAGGATCTGGCGCGGGTGCTCGACTATATAAAGCGCCATGGCAAGACCGAGCGCGCGGTGACGCTGGTGGGGTTTGGTGATTTGAAGGATGACCCGGCGCGGGCCGATCTGCTGTCGAAGCTGAGAGCCATGGCAGTGCGGCGTGAGCTGGTCAAAAACGGTGTGGTCATGCGCGAAGTACGCGGCTTTGGTGCGCTGATGCCGGTGGCGACCAACAGTGCAGATGAAGGGCGGATCAAGAATCGGCGGGTTGAGGTTTGGGTGTATTGATCCTGATGTCGATGTGCTGAATGTACAGGCCCTTTCGCGAGCAGGCTCGCTCCCACATTGGATCTGTGGCGTGCACAAATCTTGTGGGAGCGAGCCTGCTCGCGAATGAGGCGACGCGGTATTACTGACCGCTGCGCAACATCTCCTTCGGCACATACTTGCCGATCTCGAACTTGCCAATCGCCGCGCGGTGCACTTCGTCGGGGCCGTCGGCCAGACGCAGGGTGCGCTGCATGGCATACATGTAGGCCAGCGGGAAATCGTTCGACACCCCTGCCCCGCCATGCATCTGGATCGCCCGATCAATCACTCGCAGGGCGACATTCGGCGCCACCACTTTGATCTGCGCAATCTCGCTTTTCGCCACTTTGTTGCCGACGGTGTCCATCATGTACGCCGCTTTCAACGTCAGCAGGCGCGCCATGTCGATCTCCATTCGCGAGTCGGCGATCTTGTCGATGTTGCCGCCCAGACGCGCCAGTGGTTTGCCGAATGCGGTGCGGCTCACCGAGCGTTTGCACATCAGTTCCAGTGCACGCTCGGCCATACCGATCGAACGCATGCAGTGGTGAATGCGGCCTGGGCCAAGGCGACCCTGAGCGATTTCAAAGCCGCGTCCTTCACCGAGCAGGACGTTTTCGTACGGCACCCGAACGTTATCGAACAGCACTTCGGCGTGACCGTGCGGTGCGTCGTCGTAACCGAACACCGGCAGCGGCCGGACGATCTTCACCCCGGGGGTGTCGACCGGCACGAGAATCATCGAGTGCTGGGCGTGACGCGGCGCGTCGGGGTTGCTCAGGCCCATGAAGATCAGGATCTTGCAGCGCGGATCGCAGGCGCCAGAGGTCCACCATTTTTTTCCGTTGATTACCCACTGATCGCCATCGCGCACAGCACGGGCGGCCATATTGGTCGCGTCGGAAGATGCCACGTCGGGTTCGGTCATGGCGAACGCCGAACGGATCTCGCCGCGCAGCAGCGGCTCGAGCCAGCGCTGTTTCTGCTCTTCGTTGGCGTAGCGCACCAATACTTCCATGTTGCCGGTGTCCGGCGCCGAGCAGTTGAACGGCTCCGGCCCAAGCAGGGAACGGCCCATGATTTCCGCCAATGGCGCATATTCGAGGTTGCTCAGGCCGGCGCCCAGCTCGGACTCAGGCAGAAACAAATTCCACAGCCCTTCAGCCTTGGCCTTGGCCTTGAGCTCTTCCATGATCGCGGTCGGCTGCCAGCGATCACCCTCGGCGACCTGGCGTTCGAACACCGCTTCGGCCGGGTAAACGTAAGTGTCCATGAACGCAGTCACGCGCTCACGCAGTTCCTGAACCTTGGGCGAATAAGCGAAATCCATGGGTAGTTACCTTCTCGGGCAGAGGTTGTTCAAGTCATGCAATCGATGCTAGAACAGCGCTGATCATTTACCTAGCCTATTCTCGGCGTGTATAAACATTCATCACCAATATATGATCCGCTGATCGTCAGCCCCAAAACATTTGCACTTAATAACAAGAGAAGCCGCGTTATGAATCTGAGCAAGGTCGACCTGAACCTTTTCATCGTCTTCGACGCGATCTACACCGAAGCCAACCTGACCCGCGCCGGGCAGATTGTCGGCATCACCCAGCCGGCGGTGTCCAACGCCCTGGCGCGGTTGCGCGAAACCTTCAACGACCCGCTCTTCGTGCGCACCGCTCAGGGCATGGTGCCCACGCCGATGGCGCAGAACATCATCGGCCCGGTGCGCAACGCCCTTTCGCTGCTGCGCGTGTCGGTGCAGGAAAGTCGCATCTTCAACCCGGCGCAGGCGGTCAAGACCTACCGCATCAGCATGACCGACCTGACGGAAGCAATCATTCTGCCGCCACTGTTCCAGCGCCTGCGCCGCCTCGCGCCAACGGTGATCATCGAAAGCTTTCTGTCCAAGCGCCGGGAAACCACCAAGGAACTCGCGGCCGGGCGTCTGGATTTCGCTGTGGATGCGCCGCTCAACACCGACCCGCAGGTGCGCCACGTCAAGCTGATGGACGACCGTTACGTCTGCGCCATGCGCAAGGGCCACCCAATGGCGGGCAAGGAAAAACTCAGCCTCGATGACTACCTGTCGCTGACTCACATCCATATTTCCAGCCGCCGCAGTGGTCTGGGTTATGTCGATCTGGCGCTGGGCAAAATGGGCATCCAGCGCAAGATCGCCCTGCGCTCGCAGCACTATCTGATGGCCTCGCAAGTGATGCAGCAGACCGACATGGTCATGACCGTGCCGGAACGCTTCGCCCGCCGCCATGATTTGCAGTCGTTCAATTTGCCGGTGAATGATGTGCCGTCGGTGGAAACGCATTTGTACTGGCACGAAAGCACCGACCAGGACCCGGCCAACCGCTGGATGCGCGAGCAGATGATCGAGTTGTGCCAGCAGGTGACGGCGCAGGAGAAGAAGCTGGAGAAGGTGTAGGGCTTTTTTACCGCGTTATCGTTCTTCGCGAGCAGGCTCGCTCCCACAATGAATTGCATTTCATCTGAAGGAACGCGGTCGAATGTGGGAGCGAGCTTGCTCGCGAAGGGGCCTGTACAGACAACCACAACCATCCTTCTTGACGTAAACGTAAACCACCGATTAGCTTAGCGCCATGCCCATTTTCCGAGCGCTTTCATGAGCAGTCAGACCTACAGCATTTCCGACCTCGCCCGCGAGCTGGACATCACCACCCGGGCGATCCGCTTTTATGAAGAGCAAGGCCTGCTCAGCCCCGAGCGTCGTGGCCAGGAACGTATCTATTCGCCGCGCGACAAGGTCACCCTGAAGCTGATCCTGCGCGGCAAGCGCATCGGTTTCTCCCTGGCCGAATGCCGCGAGCTGATCGAACTCTACGACCCGTCCGGCGGTAACACCAAACAGCTCAACAGCATGCTGGCGAAAATCAGCGAACGCCGCGAACAGCTCGAACAGCAGTTGCTGGATATCGAACAGATGAAGCTTGAGCTGGACACTGCCGAAGAGCGCTGCGTCCAGGCGCTGGAGCAGACGCTCAAAAGCCAGGCGGTCTAGCAAATATTGGTGCCCCTGTGGGAGCGAGCCTGCTCGCGAATGCATTCTGTCATCCACCATTAACGGTGACTGATCCACCGCTTTCGCGAGCAGGCTCGCTCCCACAGGGATCTTCGTGAACTGAAAAAACAGGCAGGTCCCACCCATGTCCCTCCCCTCCCAAGTACGCCTGATCGAAGTCGGCCCGCGCGATGGCCTGCAGAACGAAGCCCAACCGATCAGCGTCGCTGACAAGGTGCAATTGGTCGATGCGCTGAGCGCCGCAGGGCTCGGCTACATCGAAGTCGGCAGTTTCGTCTCGCCGAAATGGGTGCCGCAGATGGCCGGATCCGCCGAAGTGTTCGCGCAGATCCAGCGCAAACCTGGCGTGACCTACGGCGCGCTGGCGCCGAACCTGCGCGGCTTTGAAGACGCGCTCGCCGCCGGGGTCAAGGAAGTCGCGGTGTTCGCCGCCGCCTCCGAGGCGTTCTCGCAGCGCAACATCAATTGCTCGATCAGCGAAAGCCTGGCGCGGTTTGCGCCGATCATGGAGGCGGCGAAACAACACGGCGTTACCGTGCGCGGTTACGTTTCCTGTGTGCTGGGCTGTCCGTATGAAGGCACGGTCGCGCCGGAGCAAGTGGCGATGGTCGCGCGTGAACTGTACGCGATGGGCTGCTATGAAGTGTCGCTGGGCGACACCATCGGCACCGGCACGGCCGGCGCGACCCGGCGCCTGTTCGAGGTGGTTTCGGCGCAGGTGCCACGGGACAAGCTCGCCGGGCATTTCCACGACACCTATGGCCAGGCCATGGCCAACATCTACGCCAGCCTGCTCGAAGGCATTGCGGTGTTCGACAGCTCTATCGCCGGCCTCGGCGGCTGCCCGTACGCCAAAGGCGCGAGCGGTAACGTTGCCACCGAGGACGTGGTGTACCTGCTCAACGGCTTGGGCATCGAGACCGGTATCGACCTGGACGCCTTGATTGCCGCAGGCCAGCAGATCAGCGCAGTGCTCGGCCGCCCGAGCGGTTCGCGAGTGGCCAAGGCGCGCAGCGCGCAGTGAGGTGTTACCGCTGCGTCAGTGATGTGGGCAAAAGCGAGTAACACGGAAACAAATTGTCTGGCTTTGCCCCAAGCTGAAAAAGCCTAAAAATCCTAAGCGGTTGATTCAAAAGGTTTTTTAAAAGTTGGCACGACACCTGCTATCTCTATGGCATAACAAGAATAAAAAGCCGCAAACCAATAAAAACAAGACGAAACGACTCTGACATAACAAGAACAACACGGCAGAGACGCAGCTAACAGATTTTTTTGGAGAAGGTGTGCTTTTCAGGGTGCTTTCAGGAGTGACCCGCAACCGGGCAGAGAACAATAAAACTACCTTCAGGTAGCTCCCGAATCGGTTGGATCGTTAAACGAGAAAGCAGATCAGCGCTCAAAAAAATACGTTTGCTCTTGACCCCGGATGGGGGTCGCCAAAAAGCTGTACAGGGCCACGGTTGCCAAAAACAACAACAGACCGACCCTCAATAATAAAAAGAGCACGCAACGACAAATTAAAGGGGAGCTTCGGCTCCCCTTTGTGCTTTCTGCGATTCGTCTCTCTATCACTGCATCCCTGTGGGAGCGAGCCTGCTCGCGAAAACGGTGTATCAGACACATTTGCGCTGAATAACACACTGCATTCGCGAGCAGGCTCGCTCCCACAGAAGACGTGGTTATCGGTCGATTGTTTTCAGCTCCTCGATACTGATCTCTCGCATCCTGAATTTCTGAATCTTGCCCGTCACCGTCATCGGAAACGCGTCGACGAATTTGAAGTAACGCGGTGTCTTGAAATGGGCGATGCGTTCCTTGCACCACGTTTGCAGCTCCAGCTCCGAGGCGCTGTGGCCGGGGTGGAATTTGATCCAGGCAACGATTTCCTCACCGTAGCGTGAGCACGGAATACCGATCACCTGCACGTCGGCCACCGCCGGATGGGTGAAGAAGAATTCCTCCAGCTCACGGGGATAAACATTCTCGCCGCCACGAATGATCATGTCCTTGTTACGCCCGGCGATGTTGACGTAACCCTCCTCGTTCATGCTCGCCAGGTCGCCGGTGTGCATCCACCCCGCCTCATCGATGGCTTCGGCGGTGGCCTGCGGGTTGTTCCAGTAACCGAGCATCACGCTGTAACCGCGCGTGCACAATTCGCCGATGGTGCCGCGCGGCACAAGGTTGCCAGCGGTGTCGATGATCTTGCTTTCCAGTTGCGGCTGGGTGCGCCCGACCGTGGTGACGCGCAACTCCAGCTCGTCCGCCGGCCCGGTCTGCAACGACACCGGGCTGGTTTCGGTCATGCCGTACGCGATCTGCACTTCACTCATGTGCATTTCGTTGATGACCCGCCGCATGACCTCGATCGGACAGGTGGCGCCGGCCATGATCCCGGTGCGCAGGCTCGACAGGTCGAAAGTCTGCCGCTGCGGCTGATCCAGCATGGCGATGAACATGGTCGGCACACCATACAGCGCCGTGGCCTGCTCTTCGGCCACCGCTTGCAGGGTCAGCGCCGGATCGAACGCGTCATTGGGGTAAATCATCGTACTGCCATGGGTGACGCAACCGAGGTTGCCCATGACCATGCCGAAGCAGTGATACAGCGGCACCGGAATCACCAGACGATCGGCAGCCGTCAGGCCGAGGCTTTCGCCGACCATGTAACCGTTGTTGAGGATGTTGTAGTGACTGAGGGTCGCGCCCTTGGGGAAACCGGTGGTGCCGGAGGTGTACTGGATGTTCACCGGTTGATCGAAATGCAGGCTGGCACTGCGTTCACGCAATTGATCGGGCGAGACGCTGACCGCCAGATCGCTGAGCTGCGACCACGGCAGAAAACCGGGCGGCGGATTGGCATCGAGGCTGATCACGCCGCGCAGCTCCGGCAAGCGTTCGCTACGCAGCTGACCGATGGCGTGTTCAGCCAACTGTGGCGTCAGGCTCTGGAGCATTTCGTGGTAATTCGAGGTCTTGAACGCTCCGGCACAGACCAGCCACTGGCAGCCGGATTGCTTGAGCACGTACTCGAGTTCGGAGCTGCGGTAGGCCGGATTGATATTGACCAGGATCACGCCGATCTTCGCCGTGGCGAACTGGGTAATGCACCACTGCGCGCAATTCGGCGCCCAGATGCCGAGTCGATCGCCGGCCTGCAAGCCCAGGGCGAGCAAGGCCCTGGCCTGCTCATCCACCGCGTCGGCCAGCTGCCGCCAGGAGTAACGCAACTGTTGATGGCGCACCACCAACGCCTCGCCGTCCGGGTACTGCGCGACAGTCTGATCGAAGCGCTGACCGATGGTCATCGCCAGCAGAGCTTGGTCCTGAGAGCCACGGCTGTAGCTGCGCTGCGGGTTTGCACTGGGTTGATCCATGACGACCCCTATTGTCTTTATTAGTGGGTTTTCCCGGTTTTGAATCCCTGTGGGAGCGAGCCTGCTCGCGAATACGCTGCGTCATTCAGCCTTGGGGGCGACTGATACAGCTCTTTCGCGAGCAGGCTCGCTCCCACCAGAAACAAACCGATATCTGATCCTGAACTGCCCTTACTCTCGCCCAAGTTGACGCTTACGTAAAGCCGATTGACAGTCGATCTGTGGAAGCTTTACGTTAACGTAAAGCTGAACGCCGATTAGTCGTGCGCTCCACCCGATAAAAAAGCCAAAAGGTGACCCATGAGCTATCCATCCCTGAATTTCGCCCTCGGTGAAACCATCGACATGCTGCGCGATCAGGTGCAGTCCTTCGTCGCCGATCAGATCGCCCCGCGCGCTGCGCAGATCGACCACGACAACCTGTTCCCCGCCGACATGTGGCGCAAATTCGGTGACATGGGCCTGCTCGGCATCACCGTGCCGGAAGAGTACGGCGGCGCGGGTCTGGGTTATCTGGCGCATGTGGTGGCGATGGAAGAAATCAGCCGTGGCTCCGCTTCGGTGGCGCTGTCCTACGGCGCGCACTCCAACCTTTGCGTCAACCAGATCAACCGCAACGGCAATCACGAACAGAAAACCAAATACCTGCCGAAGCTGATCAGCGGCGAGCACGTCGGCGCCCTGGCGATGAGCGAGCCCAACGCCGGTTCCGACGTGGTGTCGATGAAACTGCGTGCCGATAAACGCGGCGACCGCTTCGTCCTCAACGGCAGCAAAACCTGGATCACCAACGGTCCGGACGCCAATACCTACGTGATCTACGCCAAGACCGACCTGGAAAAAGGCCCGCACGGCATCACCGCGTTCATCGTCGAGCGGGACTGGAAAGGCTTCAGCCGCAGCAACAAGTTCGACAAGCTCGGCATGCGTGGCTCCAACACCTGCGAGCTGTTTTTCGACGATGTCGAAGTACCCGAGGAGAACATTCTCGGCGTGCTCAACGGTGGCGTGAAAGTGTTGATGAGCGGCCTCGATTACGAGCGCGTGGTGCTCTCGGGCGGCCCGACCGGAATCATGCAGTCGTGCATGGACCTGATCGTGCCGTACATCCACGACCGCAAACAGTTCGGCCAGAGCATCGGCGAATTCCAACTGATCCAGGGCAAAGTCGCCGACATGTACACCCAGCTCAATGCCAGCCGCGCTTATCTGTACGCGGTGGCCCAGGCCTGCGAGCGCGGCGAAACCACGCGCAAGGACGCGGCCGGGGTGATCCTCTACACCGCCGAACGCGCCACGCAAATGGCCCTCGACGCGATCCAGATTCTCGGCGGCAACGGCTACATCAACGAATTCCCCGCCGGCCGCCTGCTGCGCGACGCCAAGCTCTACGAAATCGGCGCCGGCACCAGCGAGATCCGCCGCATGCTGATCGGCCGCGAACTGTTCAACGAGACGAAATGAATTTCGTCAGCTGCAAGCCGCAAGCTACAAGCTGCAAGAGATCCACGCTCTTGCCCCAACTTGCAGCTTGCCGCTTGTAGCTCGAAGCTGCTTACGGAGTAAGCCCCATGATTCTGCACACTCAGCTCAACCCGCGTTCAGCGGAGTTCGCCGCCAACAGCGCGGCGATGCTCAAACAGGTCGACGCGCTGCACACCCTGCTCGCTCAAGTGGCGCAGGGTGGCGGTGTCAAAGCTCAGGAACGCCACACCTCGCGGGGGAAATTGCTGCCGCGCGAGCGCATCAATCGCTTGCTTGATCCGGGCTCGCCGTTTCTCGAAATCAGCCAACTCGCCGCTCACGCCGTGTATGGCGAAGACGTCCCGGCTGCCGGGGTGATCGCCGGGATTGGTCGCGTTGAAGGCGTCGAGTGCATGATCGTCGCCAACGATGCGACGGTGAAAGGTGGCTCGTACTACCCGCTGACGGTGAAAAAACACCTGCGCGCGCAGACCATTGCGCAGCAGAATCGCCTGCCATGCATTTATCTGGTGGATTCCGGTGGTGCCAACCTGCCGCGTCAGGACGAAGTATTTCCGGATCGCGAGCACTTCGGGCGGATCTTCTTCAATCAGGCCAACATGAGCGCCATGGGCATCCCGCAGATCGCCGTGGTCATGGGCTCGTGCACCGCGGGCGGCGCGTATGTGCCGGCCATGGCGGACGAAGCGATCATGGTGCGCAACCAGGCGACGATTTTCCTCGCCGGCCCGCCGCTGGTGAAAGCTGCGACCGGTGAAGTGGTCAGCGCCGAAGACCTCGGCGGCGCCGATGTGCACTGCAAGACCTCCGGCGTGGCCGACCATTACGCCGAGAACGACGAACACGCCCTTGCCCTCGCCCGCCGCAGCGTCGCCAACCTCAACTGGCGCAAGCTCGGCGAGGTGCAGCAGCGCACGCCGATTGCGCCGCTGTACGCCAGCGATGAGTTGTACGGCGTGGTTCCGGCTGACGCCAAGCAGCCATTCGATGTGCGCGAAGTGATTGCGAGGCTGGTCGACGGTTCGGTGTTCGATGAATTCAAAGCGCTGTTCGGCACCACGCTGGTCTGCGGTTTCGCACACTTGCATGGCTACCCGATCGCGATTCTGGCGAACAACGGCATCCTTTTCGCCGAAGCCGCGCAGAAAGGCGCGCACTTCATCGAACTGGCCTGCCAGCGCGGCATCCCGCTACTGTTTCTGCAGAACATCACCGGTTTCATGGTCGGCCAGAAGTACGAAGCCGGCGGCATCGCCAAGCACGGCGCGAAACTGGTGACCGCGGTGGCCTGCGCCAAAGTGCCGAAATTCACCGTGATCATCGGCGGCAGCTTCGGTGCCGGCAACTACGGCATGTGCGGGCGCGCTTACGATCCGCGTTTTTTGTGGATGTGGCCGAACGCGCGAATTGGCGTGATGGGCGCCGAACAGGCCGCCGGCGTACTGGTGCAGGTCAAGCGCGAACAGGCCGAACGCAGCGGTCAGGCGTTCAGCGCCGAGCAGGAGACCGAGATCAAGCAGCCGATTCTCGATCAGTACGAAGAACAGGGTCACCCCTACTACTCCAGCGCGCGACTGTGGGACGACGGCGTCATCGACCCGGCGCAGACCCGCGATGTACTGGCCCTGGCGTTGTCCGCGGCGCTGAACGCGCCAATCGAACCGAGCCGCTTCGGCGTGTTCCGGATGTGATGTTTTTTTGTGGGAGCGAGCCTGCTCGCGAATGCGCTCTGTCAGGCAGCGGATAGATCGACTGATACCCCGCTTTCGCGAGCAGGCTCGCTCCCACAAGAACCGTGGAGACGGATGAATATGAGCGACTTCAATACCCTCGAACTGCAAAACGACCCACGCGGTTTTGCGACCTTGTGGCTCAACCGCGCCGAGAAAAACAACGCCTTCAACGCCGAGATGATCCGCGAACTGATCCTCGCCCTCGACAAGGTCGCCAGCGATTCGAGCCTGCGTTTCCTGCTGCTGCGCGGGCGTGGCAAGCATTTCAGTGCCGGTGCCGACCTGGCGTGGATGCAGCAATCGGCGGAACTCGATTACCACACCAATCTTGACGATGCCCGCGAACTGGCCGAGCTGATGTACAACCTCGCCAAGCTGAAAATCCCCACTCTGGCTGTGGTTCAGGGCGCGGCGTTTGGTGGCGCGCTGGGCTTGATCAGTTGCTGTGACATGGCGATCGGCGCCGATGACGCGCAGTTCTGCCTGTCGGAAGTGCGCATCGGCCTGGCGCCAGCGGTGATCAGCCCGTTCGTGGTGCAGGCGATCGGTGAGCGTGCGGCGCGCCGCTATGCGCTGACGGCCGAGCGCTTCAGCGGGCAGCGGGCGCGGGAAATCGGCTTGCTCGCCGAAAGCTACCCGGCCGCTGAACTGGAGCAACAGGTCGAACAGTGGATCGACAATCTGCTGCTCAACAGCCCCGCCGCGATGCGCGCCAGCAAGGATTTGCTGCGTGAAGTCGGCAACGGCGCGCTGACCCCGGCCCTGCGTCGTTACACGGAAAATGCCATCGCGCGGATTCGCGTCAGCGCCGAAGGTCAGGAAGGCTTGCGCGCCTTTCTGCAAAAACGCCCGCCGAACTGGCAAGCCGCATCCACCAAGGAGTCGCGTTGATGAGCGCACCTGTGATTACCACCCTGTTGGTGGCCAACCGCGGCGAAATCGCCTGCCGCGTGATGCGCACCGCCAAGGCCCTGGGCCTGACCACCGTCGCCGTGCACAGCGCCACCGACCGCGATGCGCGGCACAGCCGTGAAGCCGATATCCGCGTGGATCTGGGCGGCAGCAAGGCTGCCGAGAGTTATCTGCAAATTGATAAATTGATCGCCGCCGCCAAGGCCAGCGGTGCCCAGGCGATTCATCCCGGCTATGGCTTTCTCTCGGAAAACGCTGGATTCGCCCGCGCCATCGAAGCCGTCGGGCTGATCTTCCTCGGCCCGCCCGCCTCGGCCATCGATGCGATGGGCAGCAAATCCGCCGCCAAGGCGCTGATGGAAAAGGCTGGCGTGCCACTGGTGCCGGGCTATCACGGCGAAGCGCAGGACCTCGACACCTTCAGCAAAGCCTGCGAACGCATCGGTTATCCGGTGCTGCTCAAGGCCACTGCGGGTGGTGGCGGCAAAGGCATGAAAGTCGTCGAGGATGTCAGCCAACTGGCTGAAGCCCTCGCCTCGGCGCAGCGCGAAGCGCAATCGTCGTTTGGCGACTCGCGGATGCTGGTGGAAAAGTATTTGCTCAAGCCACGTCACGTGGAGATTCAGGTGTTCGCCGATCAGCACGGCAACTGCCTGTACCTCAACGAGCGCGACTGCTCGATCCAGCGTCGGCATCAGAAAGTCGTCGAAGAAGCCCCGGCGCCGGGTCTGACGCCCGAGTTGCGCCGGGCAATGGGCGAAGCGGCTGTGCGTTCGGCGCAGGCGATCGGTTATGTCGGCGCCGGCACCGTGGAGTTTTTGCTGGATGCGCGCGGCGAGTTTTTCTTCATGGAGATGAACACGCGGCTGCAAGTCGAGCACCCGGTGACCGAAGCAATCACCGGGCTGGATCTGGTCGCCTGGCAGATTCGCGTCGCCCGTGGGGAAGCGCTGCCGATCACCCAGGCGCAGGTGCCGCTCAACGGTCATGCGATTGAAGTGCGCTTGTATGCCGAAGATCCGGCGAATGATTTCCTGCCGGCCACCGGGCGTCTGGACTTGTACCGCGAATCGGCGCAGGGACCGGGGCGACGGGTAGACAGCGGCGTTGAGGAAGGTGACGAGATCTCGCCCTTCTACGATCCGATGCTCGGCAAACTGATTGCCTGGGGTGAAGATCGCGAACAGGCGCGCTTGCGTCTGTTGAGCATGCTCGACGAGTTTGCGATTGGCGGGCTGAGGACCAACATCAATTTCCTGCGAAGGATCATCGCGCATCCAGCGTTTGCGGCGGCAGAGCTGGATACCGGGTTTATCCCGCGCTATCAGGAGCAATTGCTGCCAGCACCAGCCGCGTTGAGCGATGAGTTCTGGCATGCGGCGGCGCAGGCGTTTGCGCAGAGTTTGCCGAAGCGTGCGCGGGCGGATGATCCCGCCTCCCCCTGGTCTTGCGGCAGTGGTTTGCGCGCAGGTTTGCCGGCGCAAATCACCTTGCATTTGAGTTGCGAGGGACAGGATCGCGCGTTGACCTTGAGAACTGCGGCCCATGCAAAACTGCTGGGCGAGGCGCTGACCATCGAGCATGACGGCGTGCGCCGCACATTCCGGGCGATTCGTCAGGGTGGCGCGTTGTATCTGGAATGGGACGGCGAGTTGCGGCGCATCGAAGCGTTCGATCCGATCAGTGCCGTCGAAGCCAGCCACAGCCATCAGGGCGGTCTGACCGCGCCAATGAACGGCAGCATCGTGCGCGTGTTGGTCGAAACGGGACAGTCGGTTGAGGCCGGGGCGCAACTGGTGGTGCTTGAAGCCATGAAGATGGAACACAGCATCCGCGCGCCGCAGGCCGGTGTGATCAAAGCGCTGTATTGCCAGGAAGGCGATATGGTCAGTGAAGGCAGTGCTTTGGTTGAACTGGAAGAGGGATGAAATAAAAGGGTCGATCCTGGCCTTGAGCGAGGATCGATCCGTTCAGTAACGCGCCGTCGCCTGAACCACCACGCCGATAATCCGGCATTCATCGGTGAGCAGGGTTTTCGGCCAGGTTGGATTGAGCGGCACCAGGTAGCGCTGGCCGGCCTGCTCGTCGAGTTTGCGGAAAATCGCTTCTTCGCTGTCCGGCCACTGGGCGATCACCAATTTGCCAGGCACTGCCTCCAACTCCGGGTCAACCAGAATCAGCATGCCCTCGGCAATGCTCTGGCCGCTCGGCGCGGTCATCGAATCCCCCGTCACCGTCAGCCAGAACGCGGCACCGCCACGAGCGTGGTAATCCGTCAGTTCGAAGCGCTGCTTCGCTGATGCTCCGGGATAGCTCGCCGCAGTGTCACGCACTTCGCACGGCGCACGCCAATCGCAGACCGGATAACGGAAGTACGGGTTGTACTTCTGCGCCAGCGGCATTTCGTCTTCCGGCGTCGGCTGCGGTTCGCGGATCACCAGAACGACTTCGAGGAAGTCCATTCCCAGCGCCTTGAGCACGCGGTTCATTTCGGTAACACCGGGTTCGCGACGCTTGTTCAGCCAATGACCGATCCCGCCCTGGGACATGCCGACGCGCTCTCCGAGCTCTGTTTGAGTGACTTTGAGTTCACTCATCTTGGCCTTGACCAACTCAATCCATTTATCCATGTGCCGCACCTTACGCGGACGTCTTCGACCGGCAAAACACATATTGTAGTATTTAAATTCTCGTCACAAATACAGGTGGTACTATCCTAGGGAAACGGACTTTCAATCGAACATGGAGTGACGTTTCATGATGAACATCAGCAGCAAAGACCTGCCCGATCTGCATATCGACACCAGCTTCACCTCGCCTCAGGGCAATGCCGCCGCACAGCGCGCTCTCGACTACTACTTGAAACCGACTGTTTCGAAATCCGAGGCGGACGAACGTTTCTTCGATGTCAAAAACCATCTCAGTGGCGAGGAAGCACTGGTGCACGCCTCGGACTTGTTGCGATGTGCGGCCGCCACAGCGTTCAAGGCTGCAGAAAACCTGCAAGGCACGAATCGCGACCTGGCTTTCTCGGTGGTGCACATGGTGGATATGGCGCGGGCAATGGTCGACCATTCGATCGACAACGACGAAGTCACGGCGGACAAGGTACGGGCGGACAGGAAAGAATTTTCCCATCGCGCAGATAAAAACATTTGACTTGCAAATGATAATGATTATTATTGCAAGCAGCTGGTCGCGAGATCAGTCGATGGACCAGAGACCTTAGGTCGGTCTTCTGGACTATCTCCTCATCAGGCTAATCACGGTTTTTGACCCGGCTTTTTGCCGGGTCTTTTTTTGCCCGTTTTTCGGGCTTGTGTCTTCAGGCTAATGAAGTCTTTGGGTGCTGCAAATTCGATGGCGCGGATAATATCAAAAGAATATTGATTGGCAAGCCGAGCCCGGCCACATTGGGCCAAACAATGGCAATCAGCACTTGAGAATCAATCGCATAGCCTCTAAGCTGCTGGCGCGTCACGGAAGACGCCCCCCGCTACACCCGCAATTCCCCTCGGTTTCACCCCAGCCTGCGTGTAAAGTACCGGTCATAAAAATCCTGCTCTGGAAGCGATTATGACCGTGGCCAAATCTTCGTTCGACATCAGCGCCAATTTCGACAGCGGCAATATCCAAGTCATCGACATCAGCAACCCGCTCAATCCGGTTCTGGCCATCCGCCCGGACACCCGCAGCGCTCATTTTCAGTGGTTCCACTTCAAGGCCAGCGGCCTGCATGTGCATCAGGAACACTGGTTTCGTCTGGTCAACGCCAGCCAATCGACCTACAGCAAAGGCTGGCCGGGCTATCAAGCGGTGGCATCGTATGATCACGTCAACTGGTTCCGCATCCCCACCAGCTTCGAAGGCGACAGCCTGCGCTTCTGCCTGGAAGCCGAACAGACCCACGCCTGGTTCGCCTATTTCGAACCCTACAGCCGCGGCCGCCACGACTGGTTGATCGAGCAGGCGCTGAGCAAGGCTGGCACCGAATTGCTGGCGACCGGCAAAAGTGTCGAGGGCCGCGACATTCAGCTACTGCGCAAAGGCACCGGTGCCGAAGGCCAGCGCAAGATCTGGATCATCGCCCAGCAGCATCCGGGCGAGCACATGGCGGAATGGTTCATGGAAGGCGTGATTGAGCGTCTGGAGCGCCATGACGACCCGATTCTGAATAAACTGCTGGCGAGCGCCGATCTGTATCTGGTGCCGAACATGAACCCGGATGGCGCCTTCCACGGCCACCTGCGCACCAATGCCATGGGCCAGGACTTGAACCGGGCCTGGCAGAACGCGAGCCAGGACATCAGCCCGGAAGTGCTGTTCGTTCAGCAGCAGATGCAAAAGTATGGCGTCGATGCGTTTATCGACGTACACGGCGACGAAACCATACCTCACGTTTTCACCGCCGGCTGTGAAGGCAATCCTGGCTTTACACCGCGCATCGAAAAGCTTGAAGAGCATTTCCGCAGTCATCTCAAGCACACCACCAAAGACTTCCAGACCACCTACGGCTACACCCGCGACGAACCGGGGCAGGCCAACATGACCTTGGCGTGCAACAGCGTCGGGCAGAAATACGATTGCCTGTCGCTGACCCTGGAGATGCCGTTCAAGGACCACGACGACCACCCGGACAAGATCACCGGCTGGTCGGGCAAACGTTCGAAGCAATTGGGCAAGGACGTGCTGACCACCCTCGCCGACATGGTCGACACCCTGCGCTGATCCCCTCCTCTGTAACGACAAAAGATCGCAGCCTGTCTGCGATCTTTTGCTTTAACGGCTCAGCCGCGATCACGCCCGCGCAACATGCTGTCGAGCACTTCGTCACGACGCACCCAGCCATGAAACAGCGCCGCCGCCAGGTGCAGCAGCACCGTCAGAAACAGCAGATAGGCCAGATAGCCGTGCGACTTGCGCAGCAACGCAAACAGTTGCGCATCGGCCGGCACAATCGACGGCAGATGCAGCGACGCCGTGAGCATCACCGGTTCGCCCGAGGCACTGATCATCCCCCAGCCAAGCAGCGGCAACACCAGCATCAACGCATACAACAAGACGTGGGAAGCCTTGGCCGCCAGCACCTGCCAGCCCGGCAGATCATCCGGCAACGGCGGCTGACGCGTGGTGAAGCGCACCAGCAGGCGCACGATCACCAGCGCCAGAATCGCGATGCCCAGCGGCTTGTGCAGATGAATCAGCCATTCATGGCGAGACGACACCGAAGTGACCATCCCCGCGCCGATAAACAGCATGGCGATGATCATCAGCGCCATCAGCCAGTGCAGCAGGCGCGCCAGCAAAACGAAATGCGTCGGTTGCTTGTTCATGGACGAGCCTCCTGTTTGGCGGCGGGCAACTGGCTGACTTCGCTGGTGCGACGCAGGTAGGAATCGGCATAGCCGGCAGAACGCGCGGCCAGCAGTGGATCTGCCGAGCCTTGAATCCCGGCCGGCAGCACCAGCGGGTCGTAGTTGATGTCGCGGCATTCACCGCTGAGCTGTGGCTGGGTTTTCTCCAGCACCAACGTCCCGGCGTTCAGCACTTTGCGATTTGCGGGCCAGGTCTTGCTGGCATCGTTGACCGGGTCGTCGGCGTTGGCCAGGGTGATGTTCAACTGGAAGCGCAATGGTGCGGCGGCCAGGCGTTGCACCAGATCCTTCTCGAGAAAGTCCGCGCCTTCAGGGGCCGTGGCACCTGTTGCGTCCTGCGCCAACGGGGTCATGCTCCAGCGCACGGCCTGCTTTTTACCGTTGCCATCGACCAGATAGAACGCATTGATGCTGTTATAGGTTTCGGTCGCGTAGCTGGCCGAAGGCTTGGCGGTCTTCACCCACGTCAAGAACGGCACGGCTTCCGGGTGTGCAGCGAAGAACGCCGGCACCTTCGTCGGGTCGGGCTTGCCGGTGGCTGGATCCGGCGACTGCGCCTGCTGCAATTGGTAGAACGCTTCAGGCGTGCCCACCGGGAACACCGGCATGCTGTTCATGCCGGTGCGCCATTGCTGACCGTTCGCTTGGGTGAAGCGCAGCGCCAGGCTGCGGATTGGCACGGCGCTGTCCGGCGCATAGGGATTGCCGGCCGGCAAGGCGAAACGCCCCACCACCGGCGTCTGCGGCAGATTGAACACTTGCGCGGTGGAGAACGCGCGCGCCTCGCCGCTGCTTTCGAAATGGCCGATCACGCAGACACCCTTGGCGTGATTGCGACGGAAACCGGGATGCACGCCGTTGTTCTTTTCCAGCACATCGACCAACGCTTTTGGCGTCAATCGTTGTGGGTCAAGGTTGCCATGCACGTAGGCAAACGCCCCGGCCACGGCGGCGACAATCACGGCAATGCCGCCCAGGCGAAAAACCAGGCTCGCGGCGCTCAGTGGCTGGCGCGGCGGCCTGCCGGGCGGTGCAGCGTTGGGGGACGAGCGATCAACCATGAATATCTCCAGGCCATCGGCCACAAGTGGAAAGAGTCAGCAAGACGCACCCCGTCCGGGTTTATTCCACGGCGCGGTATTTATTTTTGCGCACGGGGAATAACCTGCGCTGACGGGCGTCTTCCTAGTCCACAGCGTAGCGACCAGCAGAAATTCATGAGCGAATTCGACGAACAGTTGAGAGAAATCATTCCCAGATTGCGCCGCTTCGCCGTGTCGTTGACGCGCAACAGCAGCAGCGCTGACGATCTGGTCCAGGCCAGCCTCGAGCGGGCGCTGTCGGCCTGGGGCGAGAAACGCGCTGAGGGCGACCTGCGCGCCTGGCTGTTTGCGATCCTCTATCGGCAATTTCTCGACGCGCACCGTCGTTCGCGGCGCTATGCGCGGATGCTGGAATTTTTCACCGGTCGCGACGATGCCGAACCCTCGGTGGAACGCACCGTGATTGCCCAGTCGACCCTGCAAGCCTTCGAACGCCTGCCCACCGAACAGCGCGCTCTGCTGCTGATGGTCTCGGTGGAAGGCCTGTCCTATAAAGAGGTCGCCGAGATCCTCGGCGCCCCGATCGGCACCGTGATGTCGCGCCTGTCCCGCGCCCGCCAGGCCTTGCGCCAACTCAGCGACGGCGAAATCAGCAGCCCTTCCTTGCGGATACTCAAATGATCAGCCTGCCTCCCAGCGAACGTGATTTGCACGCCTACGTCGACCACCAGCTCAGCGACGCCGATCGGCGCGTACTCGAGACCTGGCTGGCCAGCCACCCCGAAGAAGCGGCGCAGGTGCGCGCCTGGCAACGCGATGCCCAACAGTTGCGCGCAGCGCTGAGTGGCGCGTTGCAGCAACCGGCCAATCCGGCGCTCGACCCGATGATGATTCGCCAGCGCCGCCGCCAGCAGTCCCGTCGCCACCTGGCCAGCGCGGCGGTGTTGCTGATTGCCGTGAGCATTGGCGGTTTCAGTGGCTGGCAGGCGCGGGAAATGACCCTGGCGCGCCCTGCGCAATTGCCGATGACTGACGCGTTGCAAGCCTATCGCCTGATCGCCCAGCAAGGCGTACTGCCCGCCGATTACAAGGTCGACAGCGACGGCGACATGCAGCGTTGGCTCGACCGCTACTTCAGCGGTGCCGGGCGCTTGCCGGACTTGAAAGCTGCCGGATTCGAGCCGGTCAGCGGGCGCTTGCTCAGCACCGATGAAGGCGCGGCGGCGATGGTGATGTATGAGGATGGCAGCGGTCACAAAGTGAGCTTTTACCTGCGTCCACCGGGGCCGAAAAACACCCTGCTGCCGCGTGGCTCGCGCAGCGATGGCGATCTGCAGGCCGATTACTGGTCAGGGCCGGGCTACAACTATGCGGTGGTCAGCCCGACCGACTCGCCGGCAGCAGAGTTGCTCAAGCAATCGCCACCGTTCTGAAATCCGCCTCTTGCAGGAGCTGACGAGTGCAACGAGGCTGCGATCTGTTGGTGGCAACCCAGGATCAAAAGATCGCAGCCTCGTTGCACTCGTCAGCTCCTACAGGGGAACGTGCACATATTTCATGGAGCCAGCCCCTGAGCTCTGGTTACACTTGGGCCACCGCGCTCCCGGTGGAGCTCGCCCAATCAAACAGGAGCCTTTCCCGCGTGCCCGCCCGACCGCCGAAACGATCACGACTGAGCCAACGCTGGCCGTTGCTGCGCCGCCTGTTCGGCAAAGGCCTTCCCGCCAGCGCCGGGCACGATGCTCATGCCGCGAGCATCCGCGATTACTTCCGCGACAAGGCCCACAGTCAGGGTTACACCCTCAGCCGCAGTCAGCAGCAAGTCATCGACTGCATGGCGCAGCAAGCCAGCGTGCTGCTCGGCGACAGCGGCCACACCCCGCCGAGCCTGTATCTTTACGGCGCCGTCGGGCGCGGCAAGAGCTGGTTGCTCGACGGTTTCTTCCAGGCACTGCCGATCACGCGCAAACGCCGCCTGCATTTCCATCAGTTCTTCGCTCGGTTGCACGACGGCATGTTCCGTCATCGCCAGGAGGAAGACGCGCTGGAAATCACCTTGGACGAACTGCTGGAAGATTGCCAGGTGCTGTGTTTCGACGAATTTCACGTGCATGACATCGGCGACGCGATGCTGATCACGCGACTGTTCAAGGCCCTGTTCAAACGGCAGATCATGCTGCTGGTGACCTCCAACTATGCACCCGAGGGCCTGCTGCCCAATCCGCTGTATCACGCGCGCTTCAAACCGGTGATCGAGCTGATCAACACGCGCATGCAAGTGATGGAAGTCGGCGGCGCCCACGACTACCGCACACTCAACCGCCAGCACACGCATCAAGTGTTTACCCAAGGACATTACGTTTGGCCGGCGACGGCAGCTCAACGTCAGACTCTGGACCTGCCACCAGCCGACGCGCCTGCCCTGGCCCTCGAAGTTGGCAAGCGCCAGCTTCAGGCCCGTTTTTGCCAAGGCCGGCGAGTCGCGGTCACCTTCAACGATTTGTGTGAACAGCCAACAGCAGTGATGGATTATCTGCAACTGTGCCAGCGTTTCGAGCAGTGGATCATCGATGACCTGCCGCAGCTCGGCGAGTGTCCGATCGCCGTGCAGCAGCGCTTCATCAATCTGATCGACGTGCTCTACGATCAGGACAAACACCTGACCCTGCTCGGCCAGTTGCCGCTGGGTCAGAGTCTGGAAGGTCACGCCATTGACCTGGCGCGCACGCGCAGCCGGTTGGGGCAATTGCAGGAAATCCACGAACCCAACTGACACCCTGAACCCTGTGGGAGCGAGCCTGCTCGCGAAAGCGGTATGTCAGTCAGAATTCATTTAACTGATACACCGCTTTCGCGAGCAGGCTCGCTCCCACAAGGTCCCGGGACAACTCAAAATCCGTTCAGCATCCGCTTTACCGCTATCATGTCGCCCATTCCCAGCGCCCCCGCGTCGCTCCACCGATCAATAGCGAAACCAGACATGCACACCCTTGCTCAACTGCGCGCCGGCGAGCTGTCAGGCATTACCCGCCTCGACCTGTCTTGCGGGCTGACTGAATTCCCCCGCGAAGTTTTCCAACTGGCCGACACGCTGGAAGTGCTCAACCTCAGCGGCAACGCGTTATCCAGCCTGCCCGCTGACCTGCACCGCCTGACCCGCCTGCGCGTGCTGTTCTGCTCCGACAACCAGTTCAGCGAACTGCCGGCGTGCCTCGGCCAGTGCACCGCGCTGACCATGGTCGGCTTCAAGGCCAACCGCATCGTCACTGTGCCCGGTGCCGCCCTGCCGCCGCAGCTGCGCTGGCTGATCCTCACCGATAACCGCATCGAAAGCCTGCCCAGCGAACTCGGTGAACGCCCCGCTTTGCAGAAGCTCATGCTCGCCGGCAATCGCCTGCAATCGCTGCCAGACTCCCTGCGTCACTGCCATCGGCTGGAATTGCTCCGCATCGCTGCCAATCAGCTCAGCGAACTGCCGCAGTGGTTGCTGACCTTGCCGAGCCTGACCTGGCTGGCCTACGCCGGCAATCCGCTGGAGACCGAAGCCGATGCCGCTGCACTTGAGGCCACGCCGCTGATCGACTGGTCGGCGCTGCGCCTGGAGCAGCAACTGGGCGAAGGCGCTTCCGGGGTGATTTCCCGGGCAGTCTGGCAGCGCGACGACGGCACGGCGCAGGCGGTTGCGGTGAAGCTGTACAAAGGCGAGATGACCAGCGACGGCTCGCCGTTGCATGAGATGAACGCCTGCATCACCGCAGGCTTGCACCCGAACCTGATCCGCGTCGAAGGGCGCATCAGCGGCCATCCCGACCAACAGCAGGGGCTGGTGATGCAACTGATTGATCCGAGCTTCGGCAATCTCGCCGGTTTGCCCAGCCTGGACTCGTGCTCGCGGGATGTTTATGCCGAAGGTTGCCGGTTCCCCGCCGAGGTCGCCCTGCGCGTCGCCAAAGGCATCGCCTCAGCGGCCGAGCACCTGCACCGCCAAGGCATCACCCACGGCGATCTGTATGGCCACAACATTCTGTTGAACGATCGCGGCGATTGTCTGCTCGGGGATTTCGGCGCGGCGTCGTTTCATGCCACCGGCGATGATGTGCAGACGCGCGCATTGCAGCGCCTGGAAGTCCGTGCGTTCGGTGTGTTGTTGGGGGAATTGCTGGAGCGTGTCGACTCAGGATTGAGTACGGAGCGGCGCGCGCAACTGCAGGCGCTGGAGCGACGTTGCTGTCAGGCCGATGTGCTGGGGCGGCCGGGGTTCAGTGAAGTGATCGAGGTGCTGGAGAATCTTTGACCGCTGCGCAGTCATTCGCGAGCAGGCTCGCTCCCACAATGGAATGTATTTCAAATGTGGGAGCGAGCCTGCTCGCGAAGAGGTCATTACTGGCGCGACAGATCAGCCAGCCAGACCAACAAACATGTCCTGCACGTCATCATGGTTGTCGAGGCCTTCAAGGAACGCTTCGACTTCAGCCATCTGCTCGTCGCTCAAGCCGCTGACCGGGTTCTTCGGCTGGTAGCCGAGTTTCGCCGACAACACGGTGAAACCTTGTTCAGGCAGGGCTTTCTGCACAGCGTCGAGGTCGGTCGGGTCGGTGAGGAACAGCGTCGCGCCCTCTTCACCCGGTTCGAAATCCTGGGCGCCGGCTTCGATCGCGGCCATTTCCGGATCGGCATCCGGGCTGTCCGGCGAGGCTTCGATCATGCCGACGTGGTTGAACATCCACGCCACCGAACCGGAAGCGCCCAACTGGCCCTTGCGGAACGCCACGCGGATTTCCGCGACGGTGCGGTTGATGTTGTCGGTGACGCATTCGACGATCAGCGGCACCTGATGCGGCGCGAAGCCTTCGTAGGTCACGCGATGGTATTGCACGGTTTCACCCAGCAGACCGGCGCCTTTCTTGATCGCGCGATCGAGGGTTTCTTTTGGCATCGAGGCTTTCTTCGCCTGTTCGACCACCAGACGCAGGTGTGCGTTGGTGGCGGTATCGGCACCGTTGCGCGCAGCAATGGTGATTTCCTTCACCAGTTTGCCGAAGATCTTCCCTTTGGCGTTGGCTGCCGCTTCTTTGTGTTTAACCTTCCACTGTGCGCCCATTACTCACTCTCTTGATCTGTGGCGCCGAGACATCTATTGGCCGACGCGTGGCGGCAAGTTTATACGGCCTAAAGTCGGCAATCGACCAAAAAAATCGCCGGCGGAATCGACATCTTCACCAAAGCATGTAGGGGAATTCTGAAAAGCACCTTTGACATGACCATTCAGCCCGACGGTTTCGTACCCTTGAAACCCCGTATCGCCTGACAGGGCCTGCTCGAATGCTCAATGACAAGGAAAGTCCCTTCACCCTAACGCTGACCGACAGCGGATTGCGCCTGCCGGTGGTGCGTTTTCGCGGCGAGGAAGCGCTCAACCAGCCCTACCGTTTCGACATCGAAGTACTCGGCCTCGCCCCGGCCATCGTCCCGGGCGCCTTTTTGCAACGGCCGGCGTTTTTGCGGCTGAGTGAGCAGCACGGTTTCCATGGGGTCATTTCCAGCGCCAGCTGCGAACACCGCGGCACCCATCGGGTCGGCTATCGACTGATTCTGGTGCCGCATCTGCAACAACTGGCGCAAACGCATAACCGACGCGTGTTTACCCATCTGAGTACGCCGCAGATCATTCAACAACTGCTCGAAGAACATGCCCTGCCGGCACATAGCTATCGCATCGAAATGAGCGTCGGTCACTACCCGGCAAGGGCGTTTTGCGTTCAGTACGAAGAAAGCGATCTGGCCCTGCTGCAGCGGCTTTGCGAAGAAGAAGGCATCCACTATCACTTCGAACACGGGCCGGACGGACATGTCGCAGTGTTCGCCGACGACAGCCTGAGCCTGCCGCAGGAACCGGTCGAAATACCTTTCAACGCCGATGCGCAACCGCCATCGCCCTGCGTCAGCACTCTGTATCAACAGCATCGCGCGGCGCCGGTGCCGGTGCTGCATGTAGTGCGCAATCGCGGTCAGCCGACCGCCAGTATCGACGCAGCCAACGAAGTCTCGACAGAGCCGGCGATGCCAGCGCGATCACCGGAGCGCCTGTACGCCGAGCAACGCAGCCGGCGGCATTTGCAACGCCAACGCTGCCAACTGCGCACCATCCACGGGCGCAGTGATTGCAGCGATTTGCTCAGCGGCCGATTGCTGCTTGTGGCAGAGCATCCGATCCATCATTTCAACGAACAATGGTTGATCAGCGCCGTGCGCCACCACGGTCAGCACCCTTCGATCCTTGATCCGACGCCAACCGTACACCGTTATCACAACGACTTCACCGCGCTACCGTGGTCGACCGACTTCCGTCCGCCACTCAAACAATCACGTCCGAATATCGCCGGCTACCACCTTGCGCAAGTGGCGGGTGCGCCCGGGCAACCCGCGCAACTGGACGAAAACGGCTGCCTCGCTGTGAGCTTGTGGCCTGCTGAGGGTAAATCCGACAGCGGCGCCTTGTGGCTGCCGATTGCCATGAGTCGAATCAACGGCGCCGTCGCCGTCGACCAATTGCCACGGGCCGGCAGCGAAGTGTGGGTGAGTTTCCTCGACAGCGATCCGGACCGACCGATTCTGTGCCTCGGCCACGCGCACCAGCCACCGGAGCGCGAATCAGAGCCCGTGCGCGACAGCCTGTTGCTCGACTGGCTGATCAACCGCGCCGAGCACTAGTCGCCGGCTCAGCCTTTGTCAGCCTTGCCCGCCGCCGCCGCGAATCTGGCCAGGCGCACGTCCAGATGTCTGGGTCGGCGTCCGTGATCTTCGGCGCGCTCTTTGCGGCGGATGGCGTTGCGCACCATCAGCGAGCCGAGGTAGCGAATCGGTTCCGGCGGGAAATAACCCAGCGGCCCGTTGACCAGCGGCGAGCGGGTCCAAGGATTGTCCAGGCCCTGCACCAGCGCGGCGAGAATCTGCCCGCCCATGTGACACGGGCCGACGCCGCTGCCGGAATAACCGAAGCCGTAAAACACGTTGCCCGCCCCGCTCATCTGGCCGAAGAACGGCAAACCGGTCACCGAACGATCCGACGGGCCATTCCACGTCGCGTCGATTTTCACCTCGGCAAACGCCGGGAAGAAATCGGCGAGGCTGCGCTTGAGCAATTCTGCATAGGGAGACGGCTGATCGAACACCGGCAGCATCCGTCCGCCATAGGCAAAGGTGTTGCCGCCCTTGCCGAGCATGATCCGGCCGTCCGGGGTGTTGTGGTAGTAGTGCACGAAGATCCGCGAATCGAGGACGCTGACGCCGCTGGTCAAACCGATTTGCTGCAGCAAGTCCAGGCGCGGTTCGGTGATCAGCATGTCACTGGAAACAATCGCCACACTGCGCTCGAACTGAGGAAACGCGCGGGCCATCCACGCATTCATCGCCAGCACCACGCGGTCGGCGATGACCTTGCCGCAGGGTGTGTGGATGCGTGCCGGGCGGCCTTCTTCCAGACCGGTCATCGCCGTGCCTTCATGGATTTTCACGCCCAATTGCAGTGCCACCCGGCGCAGACCGCGCACCAGTTTGCCCGGTTGCACGCTGGCAGCCGCCGGGGAAAACCAGCCCTCCAGATGTTTTGCTGAACCAGCCATGCGCTGCACATCGACGAGCGGGCGCTGGCTGAACGAGTTGATGCCGTTACGCTCCAGCGCTGCGATCACCGCATCAGTCGCGCCGACCTGAGCGGCATTGGTGGCGGTGTACAACGTACCGTCGAGGCGGTAGTCGGCATCGACGCCGTACTGCTCGCAGAACTCGCCGATCGCATGGATGCTGCGCTCCGATTCCCTGACCAGACGCACCGCTTCTTCGACGCCGAACAAGCGCTCCAGGGTGAAATACTTCGCCGACCATGACAGTGCGCAACCACCGTTACGGCCACTGGCGCCGGCACCGCAGATGTCTGCTTCGATCAGCAGCACCTCCAGCTCCGGGTTTTGCTGCTTGAGCATGATCGCCGTCCACAATCCGGTGTAGCCGCCGCCAACGATGCACACATCCGTGCGCACCTCGCCTTGCAGCGGTGGACAGTGCTCGGATGGGTCGGCCTGCAAGGCTTGCTCGAGCCAGAACGGTCGCATGGGAAATCTCCAGTCAGAAAGCCACAACGCAACCTGCCGCGCACCGCGCAGCAGGCCACGGGGCGAAGGGGTTCAGGAACGCAGCGCTTTGATGGTCAGCGCGCAGTTGGGGATCGCCGCGCGCGGCTCCATCACGCCGACCGGCCGACTGTTCCAGTGCGGAATCAGCACCAGCGCCGAGAACAGCGCGCATCCGGCGAAGACGATAAACACCGTCACCGAGTCGAAGTAGCCCGGCAGCAAACCGCCGAGCACCGCGCCAACGGAGCCGCAGCCGTTGACGAAACCGGCGGCGGTGGCACCGGCCTTGGCCTTGCCGAAATCGATGGCCGCCGCACCGCTGATCATCGAGTCCGGGCCATACAACGTCAGGCCCATGACGAACAGCAACGCGACGACCAACAACACGCTGCCGGTGTTCAGCGCGGCCATGAACAACGCCAGCGTCACGGTCAGCGCCAGCAGACTCAGCACGCAGGCTGGCATGCGCCGCGCACCGAAAAGTTTGTCCGAGGCCAGGCCGATCATGATCGGCCCGAGCAATCCGGCCAGCTCAAATGCGGTGGGGATGATTGCCGCGCCGACCTTGCCGACACTGGGCATCTGCTCGAAAACAATCACTGGCCCCCACAACAGAATCGCGTAGCGCGCCGGTTTCAACAGGAAATACGCCAGGCCCAGCACCAGCACCGTGCGGTTGCGCAGGATTTCCTTCAACGGCTCCCAGACGCTGAGTTTGCTGTTGGCTGCGGTTTCTTCGGCGGTCAGTTCCGGCTCGGGCTCCACCGCCGGCAAGCCGACGTCTTCCGGTTTGTTGCGCTGGAAGATAAAGAACAGCACGGCGACCACCGCGACCACCGCCGCGCTGGAAATGAATGCCGCGTGCCAGGTGCCGACCAGCGTGTAGGCCCACCAGCCGGCGAACGGCGAGGCGACCAGACCACCAAACGCGTAACAGGAACTCCACAAGCCGAGCACCCGCCCGCGCTGCTCTGACGGGAAGAAGCTGCCAAGGTTTTTACACAGCCCGGACCAGCCAGTGGACTGCGCCAAACCTTGAATCAACATGCACGTGGCGAAGATCGGCAATGTGGCGAAACTGCCCATCACCAGCGCCGCAGCGGCGGATATCAGCAAGCCGCCAAGCACCACGACCCGGGGGCCAAAGCGATCGGCGAGCATGCCCCAAGTGAACTGTCCGAGGGCATACGCCGCCAGATAGATCGCGTCGAGGTTGGCCATGGCCATTTTGTCGAGGGTGAAATCAGGGTCTTCGGCGATGCCCAGTTTGGCCACCGAAAAGGCTTTGCGGGTGAAGTAGAACGCGGCGTACGCGAGCCAGGTAATAGCGAAGATCTGCACGCGCCAACGCGCCAGGGTGCCGATGTGATTGTTCATGGTGGTTCTGACCTCAGGGTGTGAGTGTGCCGGCAGAATCGATTAAGAAAAACGCCTGTGTTTTTTATTGTTGAGCACTGCGTTACCGCCCCTTCCCTTCGGCGATAACGGTCAGATGAGTCTGCTGTTGCACGCACAGGCTCATGGGCCGGCGCTGCTGTTCGACCGAACAGTCAGCGATGGCGTGAGCCGATCAAAGCAATTACTGTTTAATAAATAAAATCGATTTATCGTATTTCACACATAAGCTGAGCTTGTTATTGGAGCCACCATGTCCGTCTCACATGCCCAACTCAAAGCGTTTCACGCTGTGGCCGTCCATGGCAGCTTCACCCGCGCCGCCGAGCGGCTTTATCTGACGCAACCGGCGATTTCCGACCAGGTACGCAAACTCGAAGAACGCTTCGGCGTGCTGCTGTTCCACCGCAATAAACGTTCCGTACGCCTGACCGATCTTGGCGAGCGTCTGCTGGCGATCACCCAGCGCCTGTTCGTGATCGAAGCCGAAGCGCAGGAATTGCTGCAGGAATCCCAGGCCCTGCGGACCGGCAGCCTGATTCTCGCGGTGGATGCGCCGATCCACGTGTTGCCGCAGATCGCACGGTTCTGCGAGCGCTACCCGGGCATCAGCGTGAAAATCGAGACCGGCAATACCGACGAATCGCTGTTTCGCCTGTTCAACTATCAGGCCGATCTGGCGCTGCTCGGCCGCGACGTAACCGATGAACGCTTGCTGTGTGTACCGCTGCGCAACGATCCGATGGTGGCGTTTGTTTCGCGTAATCATCCTTGGGCCGAGCGCGAATCGATCTGTCTGGCCGATCTGGACGACACGCCACTGGTGCTGCGCGAAATCGGTTCGGTGACCCGCCAGACGCTGGAAGAGGAAATGGCCCGCGCAGGTTTGCGCATCCGCCCGGCGATTCAGGTTGAAGGTCGGGAAGCGGCGCGTGAGGCGGTGGTGGTGGGGATTGGCGTTGGCGTGGTTTCAGCGGCGGAGTTCGGCGCCGACTCACGGGTCAGCGCGTTGCCGATCACCGACTGCACGAGGCGCCTGACCGAAACCCTGGTGTGCTTGCGCGAACAGAGTTCGCGGCGGGTGGTGGCGACGTTTCTCGATATGGTTCGCGAGAGTCTTGCGTAAACAGTATCGGCCCCTTCGCGAGCAGGCTCGCTCCCACATGGGAGCGCGCTCTGTAGTGTGGGAGCGAGCCTGCTCGCGAAGGAGTCGCCTCGGTATTCAGGCTGGCGCCAGATCAAAAAAGGCCTGAATCAAGCGCAACTCGCGCCGGCGCTCCATGCAGCCGATCATGTGCCGGTTCACCAGCCCTGCCCCGGCAATCGGGATCGCCACCACGCGCGGGTCATGGCTGACTTCCACCGATGACACCACACCGACACCCAACTCGGCCGCGACCGCTTCGGTCACCGCCTCACGACTGTCCAGCTCCAGCAACACCCGCGGCTGAATCGAGGCCTGCGCACACGCTTGATCAAAAGTGCGCCGAGTAATCGAACTCGGCTCACGCAGGACCATGATCACTTGGTCCAGCTCCTTGAGTTTCACTTCTCCGGAGCGATTCGCCCAGCGATGCCCCGCCGGCACCAGCGCGCAGATCCGCGACTCGCTCAGTGCTTGCAGATGCAGGCCCTTGCGCGGCTCGACCTCGGTCAGCACCGCTACATCGGCGTGTTCCGACAACAGCGCCGCCAGGGTTTCCTGGGCATTGCCCAGACGCAGGTTCACGGTGATCCCCGGGTAGCGTGCGCGCAGGCTCGCCAGCATCGGCATGACCATGTGCGGCCCATCCGCCGCCACCTCCAGACGCCCGGTCAACAACTGCCGGTTCGCCTCGAGCAGCGTCTGCGCTTCTTCCGCCAGGCCGAACATGGCGCGGGTGATCGCCGCCAGTTTGGTGCCCTCCTCGGTCAGCTCCACCCGTCGCGCGGTACGCCGCAGCAAAGTGATCTGGTAATGCTCTTCCAGTGCCTTGATGTGTCCGGTGACTGCCGGCTGGCTGATGAACAACCGCGCAGCCGCGCGGGTGAAGCTGCCTTCGCGGGCCACGGCATCGAAGGCACGGAGCTGAAACAGGTTCATGAATAACCCTCACTGATGGCTGGCATAACAACAAACAATTTGATTGATGCAACGGCGAATTGCAACGTAGGCCCCGTAGCTTCATCCCACAGCGTTTTCGCGAGGACACACGAATGAGTACCGCCGCACCGATTCTGCTCACTCCCGGCCCGTTGACCACTTCGGCCCGCACCCGTCAGGCCATGATGGTCGATTGGGGTTCGTGGGATGACCGCTTCAACCAGCTGACCGCCAGCCTGTGCGAGCAATTGCTGGCCATCCTCAACGGCGCCGCCATCCACCATTGCGTACCGTTACAGGGCAGCGGCACCTTTGCCGTCGAAGCGGCGATCGGCACACTGGTGCCGCGTGACGGCAAAATCCTCGTGCTGATCAATGGCGCGTACGGCAAGCGTCTGGCGAAGATCTGCGAAGTGCTCGGCCGCTCGTTCAGCACCTTCGAAACCGCCGAAGACGAACCGACCACCGCCGCTGACGTCGACCGTTTGCTGCGCGCCGACGCTGACATCACCCACGTGGCGCTGATCCACTGCGAAACCAGCACCGGCATTCTCAATCCGCTGGCGGAAATCGCCGAGGTCGTCGCGCAACACGGCAAACGCCTGATCATCGACGCCATGAGCTCCTTCGGCGCATTGCCGGTGGATGCGCAAAAAGTGCCATTCGACGCGCTGATCGCCGCCTCCGGCAAATGCCTGGAAGGTGTGCCGGGGATGGGTTTTGTCTTCGCCCGCAAGGAATCCCTGGCCGCCGCGGCTGGCAACTCGCACTCGCTGGCGATGGACCTGTACGACCAGCACGCCTACATGATGAAAACCGGGCAATGGCGCTTCACCCCGCCCACCCATGTGGTCGCGGCGCTGCACGAAGCACTGCTGCAATACAGCGAAGAAGGCGGCCTGCCGGCGCGGCATGCGCGATATGCGGCGAACTGTCAGGCGCTGATGGAAGAGATGAACAAGCTCGGCTTGCGCAGTTTCCTGCCGGCGGCGATTCAGGCGCCGATCATCGCGACTTTCCATGCGCCGCAGGATCCGCGTTACCAGTTCAAGGACTTCTACGAGCGGGTCAAGGCCAAAGGTTACATCCTCTATCCCGGCAAACTGACCCAGGTCGAAACCTTCCGCGTCGGCTGCATCGGCCACGTCACCCCGGACGAAATGCGCCAGGCCGTGGCAGCAGTGGGTGAAGTGCTGCGCGAGATGGAAGTGCTCGACATCTGAGCCCCACCAAAAATCCCTTGTGGGAGCGAGCCTGCTCGCGAAAGCGTCGTCCCAGGCGACACATAGGCTGATGTCAGACCGCTTTCGCGAGCAGGCTCGCTCCCACATTTGAACTGCATTACAACTCAGGAATTGATTGCCATGAACTACACCAATCCAAGCAAGCTGCAAGCCGCGATCCTCGACTGGGCCGGTACCGTGGTCGATTTCGGCTCGTTCGCGCCGACGCAGATCTTCGTCGAAGCCTTCGCCGAATTCGATGTCCAGGTATCGATCGAAGAAGCCCGTGGGCCGATGGGCATGGGCAAGTGGGATCACATCCGCACCCTCTGTGATCAGCCGCAAGTGGCCGAGCGTTATCGCAAGGTGTTCGGCCGCACGCCGACCGACGATGACGTCACCGCTATCTACAACCGCTTCATGCCGTTGCAGATCGAGAAAATCGCCGAGCACTCGGCACTGATTCCCGGCGCGCTGGACACCATCGCCCAACTGCGCACGCAAGGCATCAAGATCGGCTCCTGCTCCGGCTACCCGAAAGCAGTCATGGACAAAGTCGTCGAACTCGCCGCCAGCAACGGCTACGTCGCCGACCACGTGGTCGCCACCGACGAAGTGCCCAACGGTCGGCCATGGCCGGCGCAAGCCTTGGCCAACGTGATCGCTCTGGGCATCGACGATGTCGCGGCATGCGTGAAGATCGACGACACCGTGCCGGGCATTCTCGAAGGTCGCCGGGCCGGCATGTGGACGGTTGCGCTGATTTGCTCGGGCAATGCGCTGGGCCTGGACTATGAAGGTTTCCGCGCGTTGGGTAGCGACGAACTGGCCAGCGAACGCCAGCGCATCCACGCGCTGTTTGAAAGTTCGCGCCCGCATTACATGATCGACACCATCAGCGATCTGCCGCAAGTGATCGCCGACATCAACAAGCGTCTGGGCAACGGCGAGATGCCGCAATCGAGCTGATCGCGCCGCGCATCACCGAAAAACGCCAGTGTCCCTCGCGACACTGGCGTTTTTTCATGAAGAATGCACAAACCGCTGATCCAGCGCAGGGAAAGTCCAGTCAGCCTCGGGCAAAACAGCCAAAGCGGATTACAGTTAACCCATGCCGTCACTCAAGAACGGTCGGTTTCATCCCTGACCCGTGAGGAAGCAACGTATGCCGTGGACAAGCTCGGAATCGCGTTACAGCACCGTTTCGGTGTTGCTGCATTGGCTGATGCTGGTGTTGTTGGTGCTGGTTTACGCCAGCATGGAATTGCGTGGTTTCTTCCCCAAGGGCAGCGGCGGCCGCACGCTGATTCGCGAAATGCACTATTTGCTCGGCCTCACCGTATTCGTGCTGGTTTGGTTTCGCCTGCTCGCGCGCAGCCTCGGCCCTGCGCCGAAAATCTTCCCCGCGTCACCCGCCTGGCAAACCATCGTGGCGCGGTTGATGCACTGGGCGTTGTACTTGTTCATGCTCAGCATGCCGATATTGGGCTGGCTGATCACCAGCGCCGAGGGCCATCAAGTGATGTTCTACGGTTTCGATCTGCCGCTGCTGGTGGGTGAAGACAAGGCGTTCGCCAAGCAAGTCGAAGGCTGGCATGTGCTGGTCGCCACGCTCGGCTATTGGCTGATCGGCCTGCATGCGCTGGCGGGTATTTATCACCATTACGTGGTGCGCGATAACACCCTTCTGCGGATGATGCCCAAGCGCGGCTGAGCGTCAGGGCGTTGCGGCAAACCCGCGTCGCCCTTGCAGGCCACCCGTGTGGATGAAGATCAGACGCGTGCCGGCGGCGAATCCACCGGATTCGATACGTTGCCGGAGCGCCAGCAAAGCCTTGCCGGTGTATAGCGGTTCCAGAGGGATACCACTGGCCTGCTCGGTCTGTTCGATGAAGGTCAGCAACGCCTCGTCTACCTTGGCGAAACCGCCACGGCTGGCATCAATCAACTGATAGCCCGACGCGGTAGCTTCGGCTTGCGCAAGGATCGACTCGATGTTCGGCGCTACCCCGTGATCGTCCGGCACGGCCAGCGCGCCATACAGTGAGCGCCTGCCTTTCTCGGCGAGCGCCAGTCCGGCCAGGGTTGTGCCTGTGCCACAGGCCAGCCACCAGGTGTCGAAATCATCCCAGCCCAACTTGGCCAACTGTTCATCGACCTGCTTGCTGATCGCTGCGCAACCCAGCGCGCCGGCCAGTCCACCACCGCCCTCGGGCACCGCGTGCAACGTCGGATATTGCGCCTGCCATGGTGTCCAGAACCCAGTTTCGTGCCGCGCGCGATAGCCGGCGTAACCCAGCCAATGCAACTGCATGCCGAAAGCTCGCAGATCCTGCACCGTCGGCGTGTCCTGCGGGTGCCCGCGCAGCAGTCCCACGGTTTTGAAGCCCAGCCGTTTGCCCGCCGCCGCCAGCGCATGCAGGTGGTTGGAATGCGCACCGCCAAGGCTGATGATGCCCTCGGCGCCGGCTCGCTCTGCGGCTTTGAGGTGTTCGACGAGTTTGAACCACTTGTTGCCGCTGATCAGCGGATCGATCCGGTCGAGGCGCAGGATCGCGACTTCGACGCCGGCGGTTGTCAGCCAGTCCAGATGCAGGGGGTCGAGAGGGGCCAGGGGTAGCCAGTCGGGGGGAGGCGAAAGCATAAATGCCGATTCTGTTTGAAGTGCCGGCATTTTAACAGCGAGCCGCAAAAATCCTGCCATTCGCCGTACACCAATGTGGGAGCGAGCCTGCTCGCGAAGACGTCGTGTCAGTCGAAGTCTTTATAGCTGACACTCCGCTTTCGCGAGCAGGCTCGCTCCCACAGGTTACGCGGTATTTCTAGAGCTCAGCCGCCAGGCGCGAACCCTGGTTGATCGCGCGCTTGGCATCCAGCTCCGCCGCGACATCCGCGCCGCCGATCAAGTGCACTTTCTGTCCGGCCTCGACCAGACCGTCATGCAACTCACGCAACGGATCCTGTCCGGCGCAGATCACGATGTTGTCCACCGCCAGCAATTGCGGCTCGCCGGTTTCGCCGATGCGGATGTGCAAGCCCTGATCATCGATGCTCAGGTATTCAACGCTGTTGAGCATCTGCACCTGCTTGTTCTTCAGACCGGTGCGGTGAATCCAGCCGGTGGTTTTGCCCAGACCGTCGCCGACCTTGGTCTTCTTGCGCTGCAACAGGAACACCTCACGGGCCGGCGCATGCGGCGCCGCTTTGATTCCCGCCACACCACCACGGGCCTCCAGTTGCGTATCGATGCCCCACTCTTTCCAGAACGCCGCGCGATCCAGACTGGTGGCGACGCCTTGATGGACGAGGAATTCCGAAACGTCAAAACCGATACCACCCGCCCCGATCACCGCGACACGCTTGCCAACCGGCTTGCGCTCGAGGATCACGTCCAGATAACTCAACACCTTGGCATTCTCGACACCCGGAATCGCCGGCACGCGCGGGGCGATACCGGTGGCGAGAATGATCTCGTCGTAGCCGCCTTCAACCAGCTTCGCCACGTCGACGCGAGTATTGAGGCACACCTCGACATGGGTGGTCTGCAACTTGCGCTTGAAGTAGCGCAGGGTTTCGAAAAACTCTTCCTTGCCCGGCACGCGTTTGGCGATATTGAACTGGCCACCGATCTCGCTGGACGAATCGAACAGCGTCACCTGATGACCGCGCTCGGCGGCCACGGTGGCAGCGGACAAACCGGCAGGGCCGGCACCGACCACGGCGATTTTCTTGATCTGCTGCACCGGCAGGTAGTTGAGCTCAGTCTCATGACAGGCGCGCGGGTTGACCAGGCAACTGGTGAGCTTGCCGCCAAAGGTGTGGTCGAGGCACGCCTGGTTGCAGCCAATACAGGTGTTGATTTCATCGGCGCGGCCTTCGGCAGCCTTGTTGACGAAATCCGGGTCGGCGAGGAACGGCCGGGCCATCGAGACCATGTCGGCATCGCCCTCGGCAAGGATCTGCTCAGCAATTTCCGGGGTATTGATGCGGTTGGTGGTGATCAGCGGAATGCTCACCGAGCCGCGCAACTTGGCCGTGACCTTGCTGAACGCCGCACGCGGAACCTTGGTGGCGATGGTCGGAATCCGCGCTTCGTGCCAGCCGATACCGGTGTTGATGATGGTCGCGCCAGCCTGCTCGATGGCTTTGGCCAGCATGACGATTTCATCCCAGGTGCTGCCACCTTCGACCAGATCGAGCATCGACAGGCGGAAGATGATGATGAAATTCGGCCCAACGGCTTCGCGTACGCGGCGGACGATTTCCACCGGCAGGCGCATGCGGTTTTCGTAACTGCCGCCCCAGCGGTCGGTGCGGTGGTTGGTGTGGGCGGCGAGGAACTGGTTAATGAAATAACCTTCCGAACCCATGATTTCGACGCCGTCGTATTCGGCGGTTTGCGCCAATACCGAGCAGGTGACGAAATCGCTGATCTGCTTTTCGATGCCCTCTTCGTCCAGCTCCTTGGGCTTGAACGGGTTGATCGGCGCCTGAATCGCGCTCGGCGCTACCTGTTTCGGGCTGTAGGCATAGCGGCCCGCGTGGAGAATCTGCATGCAGATCTTGCCGCCCGCCTCATGCACCGCACGGGTGACGATGCGGTGCTTGAGCGCTTCTTCCTCGGTGGTCAGCTTGGCCGCGCCGGAATACACGCCGCCCTCATCATTGGGGCCGATGCCGCCGGTGACCATCAGGCCGACACCGCCACGGGCACGCTCGGCGAAGTACGCCGCCATGCGTTCGAAGCCACCCGGCTTTTCTTCCAGGCCAGTGTGCATCGAGCCCATCAGGGTGCGGTTACGCAGCGTGGTGAATCCCAGGTCCAGCGGGGCCAGCAGATGCGGGTAATGAGCGGCGGTCATCGGTAACTCCACAACGAGCGATCACGGAAAAATTGCGGGAGCTCTGCGTCCCCCATCAGTTCATGCTCGACAGACTAAGAGTCGCACCGCTGTCACTCAATGACCGTAACTGACAAGTTATTGATCCAAATGCACAGCGCCCCTTGGCAACCCGAGCCATGGGCCCTACCCTAGTCGGCACATCCTGTACCCGGCTGTTGTTGGTTCTTCATGCGCAAACTTCTGTATCTGTTTTTCTCCATGGCCCTCGTTGCCGTCCTGACCACCTACGCCATGTGGGCGGCAGACCGGCCGGCGGGGCATTACCTGTCGGATCTGCGCATCAAGCTCGCCGTCGATCAGGGCACGCCCGGCGACCGTGGCAATCTGCTCGGCATCCAGCCCGAATTGTTCCCCACCGATTACCAAAGCTCCGGACGCCTGCACCGCAAGCTTGCGGCGTATCTTCAGCAGGCCCGCGAGCAAGGCTTGCTCAACGAAAAAACCGTGGTGGTATTGCCCGAGCACGTCGGCACCTGGCTGATGATCAGCGGCGAGAAAGACGAGCTGTATCAGGCGCCAACGCTGGCGGAGGCAATGAACTGGCTGGCGGCCAGCAATCCACTGCTTTTTGCCCGTGCCTGGCTGCGGGCCAAGGGCGAGCAACGTCTGGACGATGCTTATCTGCGGATGAAATCCAAAGCCATGGCCAAGGATTACCAGGCGCTGTTCGGCGGTCTGGCCAAGGAGTTTCAGGTCACCCTGGTCGCCGGCTCCATCGTGCTGCCGGAGCCAAGCATCCGCGACGGCCAGCTCAAGCCCGGCAGCGGCGCCCTGTTCAACAGCAGCGTGGTGTTTGGTCGCGACGGCATACCGCTGGGCCAGCCGCAACGGCAGATGCACCCGATTTTCGACCAGCAGGGAGTGCTTCAGGCCGAAGACAAGCACGCCATCCAGGTTGTCGACACCCCGGCCGGACGCCTGGGCATCCTGATCGGCAGCGACAGCTGGTACCCCGGCAACTACCGCACCCTCGATGAACAAGGCGCGCAACTGGTGGCCGTGCCGGCGCAAGTCATCGGCCATGGCGCCTGGGATAAACCATGGCGCGGCTACAAGGGTTCGAGCACGCCGGGGTCGGTCAGCCTCAAGCCCGGCGACCTCAGCGAAGGTCAGGCCTGGCATCGACTGACCCTGACCGCGCAACCGCCGAGCAGCCGCGCGATTGCCGGCGTCAGTGTGTTCATGCGCGGGCAGTTCTGGGACAAGCCGAGTACCGGTAGAAGCTTCCTCAGCAGCAACGGCCAGCAGTTCGCCGATGGCGAGGCCCGTGGTGCGCGTTTGCTGAACGTCTGGCTGTAAACCATGAAGCCACAGCCGATGCGCCTCGGGGATCTGTCGGTGGGCTTCGTCCATAGTCTGGCCGACGCCGTGCGTAGCCATGGCGCCGACCCGTTGCCTCTGCTTGAGCAATACGGCCTCGATGCCGCGCGGCTGGCCGAGGCCGGGGCGCGCTTGTCGATCCCGCGTTACATGCGCCTGGGCCATGCGGCGATTCAACTCACCGGCGATCCGGCCCTGGGCCTGCGCATGGGGCGGATGATCCGCTTGAATCAGGCAGGCCTGGCCGGTATCACCGCCGCGCAAGCGCCCACCGTGCGCGAAGCGGCCCGCTGCCTGACTCGCTTCGAGCCGCTTTACGGCTCGAACTATCGCGGGCAGTCCAGTTTCCACGAAGACGCCAACGGTGCGTGGTTGCGCTTCTATTCGATCAGCCCGTACAACGCCTATAACCGCTTCGTGGTCGACTCGATCCTCGCTGGCTGGCTGCATCAGTTGTCGAGCCTGTGCGGCGAAACTTTGCGCGCCGAGCGGATCGAAATCGAGTTCGCAGCGCCGGACTACCGCGAGGCTTACGCGGTACTCGGCGATTGCCCGATCCAGTTCAGCGCCGAGCGCAATCAACTGCGGCTGAGCCTGAGCAGCCTCGCCCTGCGCAATCCAGAACACTGCGCGAGCACCTGGCGACATTTGCTGCAACTATGTGAGCGCGAGCTGGAACAGCTGACCCGCACCCGCAGCCTGCGCGAGCGCATCACCCAATTGCTCGGCCCGTTGCTCAATGGCGGCCGCGAGCCGGATCTTGAAGAAGTCGCGGCACGCCTGAAACTGCCGACCTGGACCTTGCGGCGCAAACTCGCCGAGGAAGGCACGCAGTTCCGCGCGATCCTCAATGACACACGCCGGGACCTGGCGATGACCTATATCCGCGACACCGAACTGGCGTTCGGCGAAATCGCCTACCTGCTGGGCTTCGCCTCAGCCGAAGCTTTCCAACGCGCATTCAAACGCTGGAGCGGGCAGACGCCCGGCGAATCCCGACGAAATTACCGCTCGGGAGCCTGAAGCTCAAAGCTCCGTCGCGTCGTCTGTCGGCTCTGGTTGATCCAGTTCAAAGGCCTGATATTCGAGCAGTTCTTCCTGATACTCATCCATCGTATAAATCCCCCCAACTGCTCGCTGTGAAAATGGCCTGATCAATCGACCAGTGCCCCGAGCATAAAGTGCCCGTGTGAAGGAAAAGTGAAACGCGACCTTCATCAATAAAACGTAGCAGGTGGTTAGGGATTTATCGCGGAGATAATGTCGCAGGTGTGTAACCAGATCTTAAGCCAACCCGTAAACCACTGTGGGAGCGAGCCTGCTCGCAAAGGCGGTGTGTCAGTCTGATCATCTGTCGACTGATACACCGCCTTCGCGGGCAGGCTCGCTCCCACAGGGTTTCGCTTGATTTCTTATTGGCCCGACGCAGGCATCGCCGGAATCGGCTCGGACGGTGGCGGAATATCCGGGTTGGTCGGTGGTGTGATGGTCTCGCTGGCCGGCGCCGGTTCTTCAACGGGCACTGGCGCTGGCGTGATCGGCGCCGTTTCCGTGGGCGGCACCACGGGCTCGGAGCTCACTGGCGCGGCTTCAACCGGGGCCGGTGCAGGTTCCGCAGCCGGCGCTGGCGTTGCTGCCGGTTCCGCTGAAGGCGCCAGAGGAGCAGGTGCAGGCGCGGCCTTTGGCTCCGGCACACCTAAGTCGGTTCTCGGTTTTTCTTCGATATGCGCCGCTTTCTTCGCATCGGCTGGCAGGAATTGCTCGACCAGAGTGAAGAAACGCTCGTAGAACTTCTGCGCGGTGACGGTCTCGCTGGCGACCTTGACCATCGAATCGTCCGAAGAGCCGATCGGCATCGACACCGAGCCCAGTACGCCAACCCCGAGGCTGGCCGAGTTGTTGGTCTTCTTCAGCGCGTAACGGTCCTGCAAGGCGTTGGCGAACACCGTCGCGTGATGCCCGGCGCTGCCATCTTCGGCACAGACCACGTTGAAGCTGATCTCGAGGTGCGTCTCGCCGGTCTGCTGGAAACTCTTGTGACCGCTGACCAGTTTCGGATCACTGCTGGTAATGATGTAGCCCTGACTGAGCAACGCACGCCGGGCCGCTTCGCAACTGGCGGTGTCGGTTACCGGATAATTGCGCGAAAAGGTGCCGGAGTCATCGAAGTTCTCATGCTCATAGATCGGCTTGTCCTTCGAACAACCGGCCACCGCAGTCAACAAAAGCGCCAGCCCGACAACACGCATGGGAGTGGAAATCAACATTGAACATCCTGAGGGAAAACAGTCCGGGGCGTATTGTGCAACAGATCGCCGCCCCATGGCGCATGGAATAGTGTCAAGAATCGGTTACAACTTTACCGGTCATGAGCGCCGGGAAAAAGCCGCGTGGACAAATGATCGATCAACGCGCGCAATTTCGCCGTGGCTTGTCGGCTCGACGGCCACAATACCCAGAACTGTCCCGCGTGCTCGACATGCTCATCAAGTACCCGGCGCAAGCGACCCTCGCGCACCGCTTCGCGCACCATGAAATCCGGCAGACAGGCGATGCCCATCCCGGCGAGCACCGCATGCTGCACCGCCTCGATCGAGGTACTGAGCAGGCGCAGCGGCAATATCGGTTCCGGCGCCCCCTCCGCGCGGCGCAACGGCCAGGCTTCCAGTTTGCCGGTAGCATGGAAGGTGTGGCGCAAACAGACGTGATCGGCCAGATCGCCCGGTGTACGTGGTTCGCCCCGCTGTTGCAGATACTCCGGGCTCGCCACCAGCACCAGATGAAACTCGCCCAACGGCCGCGCCATCAGCCGCGAGTCCTTGGGCTTGCCGGTACGAATCACCGCATCGAAACCCTCATCAATGACATCGACCATACGGTCGGTGAGGTCCAGATCCAGCTCGATGTGCGGGTATAGCGCCATGAATTCGGTCATCACCGGCATAACCAGTTCGTGCACCTGAGGCAGGCTGATCCGCAGCCGACCGTGGGGCGCCGAGGTGGCATTGCACAACTCGAACTCCGCCGCCTCCACCTCCGCCAGAATCCTGCGGCAACGCTCGAGAAACAACGCGCCTTCCGAGGTCAGGGTGATGCTGCGAGTGCTGCGATTGAACAAGCGCACGCCAAGCCGCGCTTCCAGCCGCGCAATGCTCTTGCCAACCGCCGACGATGACACGCCCTGCAAGCGGCCGGCCTCGGTGAAACTGCGAGTCTCGGCGACCTGCACAAATACCGAAATGCTGCCCAGGCTATCCATTCACACCTCCGATTAATGACATCCATGTCCGATATGTTCGGAACCCTAACCTGTTTTTCCGCAATGCGCAGCGCCCTACCCTGTGTCTCGACATTGACCACAACAGAGACGCAGCAACATGACCGACGCACACCTCGCCTCCTCTGCGCTTGCGCAACCGACCGAAAACCGCGAACGCCTGCCCTACGGCGCACTGCTGGCGTTGGCCACGGCAGGTTTCATCACTGTCATGACCGAAGCGATGCCAGCGGGACTGCTGCCACAAATGAGCGCCGGCCTGAACGTATCTCAAGCGCTGATCGGGCAATTGGTCACGCTTTACGCCGTCGGCTCAATGCTCGCAGCGATCCCCCTGACCATCGCCACCCGCAGTTGGCGCCGCAAACCATTGCTGTTGACCGCCATCGCCGGCTTCGCCGTGGCCAACAGCATCACTGCCGTGTCCGAGCTGTACTGGCTGACCCTGGGCGCACGTTTCATCGCTGGCATCTTCGCCGGCCTGCTCTGGGCGCTCCTGGCCGGATACGCCAGCCGCATGGTCGCTTCCCATCTGCAAGGCCGCGCCATCACCGTCGCCATGCTCGGCGCGCCACTGGCGTTATCCCTTGGCATACCAGCCGGGACGCTATTGGGAACGATGGTGGGCTGGCAACTGAGCTTTGCGATCATGACGGCGCTGACAATAGTGCTGGTGATCTGGGTGCACATTCGAGTCCCGGACTTCGCCGGCGAACCTGAAGGAAAGCGCCTGCCCTTGCGTCAGGTATTTACCCTCCCCGGCATAAGGTCGGTGCTGTTTGTGACCTTGTCCTACGTCGTGGCGCATAACCTGCTGTACACCTACATCGCACCGTTTTTGCAACCTTCTGGCCTGGCTTCGGAAATTGACCGTGTACTACTGGCGTTTGGCCTGGCCTCGGTGCTGAGCCTGTGGATCGTCGGCAGCCTGATCGATCGCTGGTTGCGTGAACTGGTACTCGGGAGCGCGGCACTGTTCCTGCTCGCGGCGATAGCCTTGGCTCTGTGGCGCGCATCGCCCGGCGTGGTTTACGCGGCCGTTAGCGTCTGGGGACTGGCATTCGGCGCAATGCCGTCGCTCCTGCAAACCGCGTCAGCGAAAACTGCTTCTCAAGCAGCCGACACCGCGCAATCGATGCTGGTAACACTCTGGAATGTCGGTATTGCCGGCGGAGGATTGGCGGGCGGGTTGTTGATGGGGAATGTCGGGGTCGGGACATTTCCCTGGATTGTTGCGGGGTTGCTGGTGTTGACGCTGTATGCGGCGGTGATGGCCAGGGGGCATGGGTTTGCGTCGGGGCGGTGAGATTGCGGGGTGTCCTGCAAGAGATCAGTCGTGAGAAAAGGGCTATCGCTGGCAAGCCAGCTCCCACATTTGAACCGAGTCAGTCAGCTGCAGATCGGGCGGCTGACACGCCGCCATCGCCAGCAGGCTAGCTCCCACGGAAAAGCAAAAGCAAGATCAAAAGATCGCAGCCTTCGGCAGCTCCTACAGTTGGACCGCGTGGATTCGATAGTAATTCGTTGACCAGCAGAGCGCCATCGCAAGCATGGCTCGCACAGAAAAGCAAAGCAGCGCAGCTGCCCGCGGCAAAGCCGCCCCACTCAACAATGAGCGCAAGCTCGAGTGCTTTTGATCTTGATCCACCGGCGACGTCGGAAGGCTGAGCGCAGGGATTGATCCGGGCGTGGGAGCGCAGCGACCGTCTGGCGCAGCCAGACACAGCGGAAGGAGGTGCAGCGAAGCAAACCGGAGCCGCTGCGCCCGGATCAGTCCCGTAGCGAAGGAACCCGAGCCTGCGAGGGCCGAACGTAGGAGCAAGCCTTTTCGGTTACCTTTTCGGCGTTTGGAAAAGGTGACTCGCCGTAAGGGCGAAACCGCCAGCCGCTACACCGCAAAAAACGGATATTCACCCAAAACCCAACAGCATGGCCGGCCCAAAGGCCGCCAAGCCACCAAAAACAAAAAAGCCCCGACCAATCAGGCCGGGGCTCCTTCAAACGTCAGTCAAAAGATCAGAACCGCTCGATCTTCGCCTCAGCTTCCAACTGCTTGCGATACGCCGCAAAGTCCTGCTGCCCCTCACGCGAAGCGAGGAAGCGACGATATTGCGCCTTCTCTTCATCAGTAGGCGCAGCAGCTTCGTTAACACCGTTGAGTCGCACAACCATCAGACTGCCATCCGGCAACGTAACGCTGGAGAACGTCGGCTTGTCCTTGGCAGCCGGCTTCGGCATACGGAACAGTGCCTGCAGCACAGCCGGATCAACCCCTTCCTGACCACGGGTGGCCGCTTCGGTGGTCTTCCAGTTCTGACCGTCAATGGCCTTGTCCAGCGGCGCCTTGCCGTCGCGCAGATCAGCAATCAGCTTCTCGGCACGGGTCTTGGCCTCGGCACTGGCGTGCTCTTTGGTCAACTGAGTGCGAATCGCCGCGCTCACGCTTTCCAGCGGCAGTTGCGCAGGCTTCAGATGCTCCTTGGAACGCAGCACGATCACCGTTTCCGGGTCCAGTTCGATGGCGGTGCTGTTGGCACCTTCATCAATCACTTCCGGGCTGAACGCAGCAGTGACCACGGCACGGTTGGCCGCAACACCTTCGCCACCTTCACGGCCGAACGGCTTGGAAGTGTGCACGGTCAGTTTCAGATCCGCTGCCGGCTGCGCCAGGTCGGAGGCTTCGAACGCCGAGTCTTCCAGTTGCTTGGTCGCCTCAACGAAGCGCTGCTCGACCTGAGCCGCTTTCAGTTCGCGGGTCAGCTTGTCTTTCAGGCTGGCCAGGGTCGGCACTTCAGGCGCTTCCACGCCCAACAGCTTGATCAGGTGATAACCGAAGTCGGTACGAATCGGCTCGGACACCTGGTCTTTCGACAGTGAGTACAGGGCTTTTTCAAAAGCCGGGTCGTAAACGCCAGGACCGGCATAACCGAGGTCACCGCCATTGTTGGCCGAGCCCGGATCCTGCGAAAACTCCTTGGCCAGCGCTTCGAACTTCTCGCCCTTGGCCAGACGCGCCTGGACTTCCTCGATCTTCGCCTTGGCCTGCGCTTCGGTTGTCTTGTCGTTCACTTCGATAAGGATGTGCGCGGCACGACGCTGTTCCGACAGGTTGGCGATCTCTTTCTGATACGCCGCCTGCAAGTCTTCATCCTTGACCGCGACCTGATCGAAGAACGACGACTTCTTCAGCTCGACGTAATCGATGATCACCTGATCCGGCGTCATGAATTCCTTGGCGTGCTCGTCGTAGTAAGCCTTGACCTCGTCATCGGTCAGCTTGACCGCAGCCGGGTCAGCCTTGACGTTAAGAGTGGCGAAATCACGGGTCTGTTTTTCCAGACGGGCGAATGCCAGCACCTCGGCGTCGGTGACGAAACCGCTGCCGGCAACACCAGCGCGCAACTGGCCGATCAGCATTTCCTGAGCCAGCATCTGGCGGAATTGCATGCGGCTGTAACCCAGCTGACGAATCACCTGGTCGAAACGCTCGGAGCTGAACTTGCCGTCAACCTGGAATTCAGGCGTCTGCAGGATCACTTGATCCAGCGCGGCTTCGGAGAACGAGAACTTCGCCTGTTCGGCGCCTTGCAGCAGCAACTTGCGGTCGATCAGGCCTTTGAGCGCCGATTCGCGCAGCATCTTTTCGTCGAGCAAGGAAGCATCGAAGTCCTTGCCCAGCTGTTGCATCAGCTGACGGCGTTGCATGTCAACGGCCTGGCTCAGCTCGTTCTGGCTGATTTCGTCACCGTTGACCTTGGCCGCCTCGTTCTTGTGAGTCGTGGCCTGGAAAATGGCATCGAAACCGGTCAGGGCCATCAGTGCAACGATGACCCCGATAATGGTCTTGGCAATCCAGCCTTGTGAATTGTCCCTGATATTCTGCAGCATGCGTCCCCCAGAAACGGTTGAACTTCAATTTAGGCAACCGTGGAGCGTGGGTAGAATCCGGATAGAAGAAAGGCGCATCCGAGGATGCGCCTTCTCGTAACTGGCGGAGCGGACAGGGCTCGAACCCTCGATCCCGGCGTTACAGGCGTCTGTTCCAGCCACCTGCTCTACCGCTCCGCTGCCAAGTCAGGCTTGACCCCGACCCGGATGGGTAAAAACCTGAAAACTCAGTTAACAGCTTCTTTCAGTGCTTTACCGGCTTTGAAACCTGGCTTCTTGGCAGCCGGGATTTCCAGAGTCTTGCCGGTTTGCGGGTTGCGACCGGTACGAGCCGGACGGTCAGTCACGGAGAAAGTACCGAAACCAACCAGAACAACGGAGTCGCCAGCCTTCAGAGCGCCAGTGACGGATTCGATTACAGCGTCCAGCGCACGGCCAGCAGCAGCTTTCGGGATATCAGCGGATGCAGCGATAGCATCAATCAGTTCCGACTTGTTCACTCTAAGTCCCCTTATATCTATTTTGAGATGTTTCTAAGTTTTTTGGTGAAAGCAAAAACGAGTGCTGAATGGCCTACAGACACTTAAGAGCCGCTTTATAACAAGGGCTCTAAAATGCTGTCAAGGAAAGCCCCCCAGGCTAAAACGTATTAATGCGTGCTAATTCTTTCCTTGGCATCAGACTCGCGTTTTTCGTCCTTGGCAACTATCTCCGGAGCCACATCCGGCAAGGGCTCCGGCGCGTATTGCAGCGCAATTTGCAGGACCTCGTCAATCCATTTAACCGGTTTGATCTGCAGATCCTGCTTGATATTGTCAGGAATCTCCTTCAGATCGCGGACGTTTTCTTCCGGAATAATCACAATCTTGATTCCGCCGCGATGTGCCGCCAGCAGTTTTTCTTTCAAACCGCCAATTGCCAGCACTTGCCCACGCAGGGTGATTTCACCGGTCATGGCGACATCGGCGCGCACCGGAATGCCGGTCAATGCCGAGACCAACGCCGTGCACATGCCCACGCCAGCGCTAGGGCCGTCTTTCGGTGTGGCACCTTCCGGCATGTGAATGTGGGTATCGCGCTTCTCGTGGAAGTCCAGCGGGATGCCCAGGCTCTTGGCGCGGCTGCGCACAACGGTCTGTGCGGCAGTGATCGATTCGACCATCACATCACCGAGCGAGCCGGTCTTGATCAGTTGGCCTTTACCTGGAATCACGGCGGCTTCAATGGTCAGCAATTCGCCGCCTACCTGAGTCCACGCCAGGCCAGTCACCTGCCCCACCTGATCCTGCTGCTCGGCCAGGCCGTAGCGGAACTTGCGCACGCCAAGGAAATGCTCGAGCAGATCAGCTGTCACTTTTACCGAGAAGCGTTTTTCCAGCGCATGCTCTTTCACTGCCTTGCGGCAGACCTTGGCGATCTGTCGCTCGAGGCCCCGCACGCCCGCTTCACGGGTGTAATAACGGATGATGTCGCGGATCGCTTCCTCATCGAATTCCAGCTCGCCCTTCTTCAGACCGTTAGCGGCGATCTGTTTCGGCGAGAGGTATTTAACGGCGATGTTGATCTTCTCGTCTTCGGTGTAACCCGGCAGACGGATCACTTCCATCCGGTCCAGCAGCGCTGGCGGGATGTTCATCGAGTTCGAGGTGCACAGGAACATCACATCGGACAGGTCGTAATCGACTTCTAGATAGTGATCGTTGAAGTTGTGGTTTTGCTCGGGATCGAGCACCTCCAGCAACGCCGACGCCGGGTCGCCACGCATGTCGCTGCCCATCTTGTCGATTTCATCGAGCAGGAACAGCGGGTTGCGTACGCCCACTTTTGTCATCTTTTGAATCAATCTTCCCGGCATCGAACCGATGTAGGTCCGGCGGTGACCACGAATTTCCGCTTCATCACGCACGCCACCCAGGGCCATGCGCACGAATTTGCGGTTGGTGGCATGAGCAATCGACTCCGCCAGCGAGGTTTTACCCACGCCTGGAGGACCAACCAGGCACAACACCGGGCCACGGATTTTCTTTACACGCTTCTGCACGGCGAGGTATTCAAGGATGCGCTCCTTGACCTCTTCGAGGCCGTAGTGATCGGCGTCGAGAATGTCTTCTGCACGGGCCAGGTCGAGGCGAACCTTGCTCTGCGCCTTCCACGGCACCTGCACCAGCCAGTCGATGTACGAGCGCACCACGGTGGCTTCAGCCGACATCGGCGACATCTGCTTGAGCTTGTTCAGCTCGGCAGTCGCCTTGGCCAGGGCATCTTTTGGCAGGCCGGCCGCATCGATGCGCTTTTTCAGCTCTTCGATTTCGTTGTGGCCTTCGTCGCCGTCGCCGAGTTCTTTCTGAATGGCCTTCATCTGCTCGTTCAGGTAGTACTCGCGCTGACTGCGCTCCATCTGCTTCTTGACGCGACCGCGGATGCGTTTTTCAACCTGCAACAGATCGATTTCAGCATCCAGCAGCGCCAGCACGTGCTCGACACGGGCCGACAGATCAATGATCTCGAGGATTTCCTGCTTCTGCTCGATTTTCAGCGCCATGTGCGCGGCCATGGTGTCGACCAGACGCCCCGGCTCATCGATGCTGTTGAGCGACGACAGGACTTCAGCCGGAACCTTCTTGCCCAGCTGCACATATTGTTCGAACTGCGACAGCAGCGTGCGCACGAAGACTTCCGACTCGCGCTCGGCGGCGTCGACTTCTTCGATCAGCGAGACTTCGGCGCGGCAGTGGCCATCGACTTCGCTGAAGCGTTCGACGGTGCCACGCTGCTCACCTTCGACCAGAACCTTGACGGTGCCATCAGGCAGCTTCAGCAGCTGCAGAACCGTGGCAATCGTACCCACGCGATAGAGAGCGTCTTCACCGGGATCATCGTCAGCCGGGTTTCTCTGAGCCAGCAGCAGAATCTGCTTGTCACCCGTCATCGCGGCCTCGAGGGCTTCGATGGATTTCTCGCGCCCCACGAACAGCGGGATAACCATGTGCGGATAAACCACGACATCACGCAATGGCAGGAGAGGCAATTCGATGGTTGTCTTCATGATTTCGCCTCTACGGCGGCCGTATGGCCGTAATCAGATGGAATTAAGCTTGAAACCAAGATGGGGGCTGCCTCGAAAAAAAACAAGCGTAAAGCGGAGGTAAAAAATGACATAAAAAAAAAGAGGCCCGAAGGCCCCTTCCTTATTTCGGCGCGGTAAACGCTTACGCGTCCGGCGCTGCCTTGGCCGTCGGCTCACTGTTTTCGTAGATATACAGTGGCTTGGACTTGCCTTCGATGACGCTTTCATCGATCACGACTTTGCTCACCTCGGACTGCGAGGGGATTTCATACATCGTGTCGAGCAATACACCTTCGAGAATCGAACGCAGGCCACGGGCACCGGTTTTACGTTCCAGGGCACGCTTGGCGACCGATTTCAGCGCGTCGGAACGGAATTCCAGATCCACGCCTTCCATCTCGAACAGCTTGGCATACTGTTTGGTCAGAGCATTTTTCGGCTCGGTGAGGATTTGCATCAGCGCAGCCTCGTCGAGCTCGTCCAGTGTCGCCAGGACCGGCAGACGACCGACGAATTCCGGGATCAGACCGAACTTGACCAGATCGTCAGGCTCGACTTCACGCAGGGATTCGCCGACTTTCTTGCCCTCTTCCTTGCTGCGCACTTCGGCGTTGAAGCCGATGCCGCCCTTGGTGGAACGATTCTGAATGACCTTTTCCAGGCCAGAGAACGCGCCGCCGCAGATGAACAGGATGTTACGGGTGTCGACCTGCAGGAATTCCTGCTGCGGATGCTTGCGGCCACCTTGCGGCGGTACGGAAGCGACCGTGCCTTCGATCAACTTGAGCAAGGCCTGCTGCACGCCTTCACCGGAAACATCACGGGTGATCGACGGGTTGTCGGACTTGCGGGAAATCTTGTCGATTTCGTCGATGTAGACAATGCCCATCTGGGCTTTCTCTACGTCGTAATCGCACTTCTGCAGCAGCTTCTGAATGATGTTCTCGACATCCTCACCCACGTAACCTGCCTCGGTGAGGGTAGTTGCGTCGGCGATGGTGAACGGAACGTTCAGCAAGCGGGCCAGTGTTTCGGCCAGCAGGGTTTTACCGGAGCCTGTCGGGCCGATCAGCAGGATGTTGCTCTTGCCGAGTTCGACGTCGTCAGCCTTTTTGTCACGCTGGTTCAGGCGCTTGTAGTGGTTGTACACCGCTACGGCCAAAACCTTTTTCGCACGCTCCTGACCAATGACGTACTGGTCAAGGATGCCGCTGATTTCTTTAGGCGAAGGCAATTTATGCGCGCTGCTTTCGGCCTGTGCTTCCTGCACCTCCTCGCGGATGATGTCATTGCACAGGTCGACGCACTCGTCGCAGATAAAGACCGAGGGGCCGGCAATCAATTTGCGCACTTCATGCTGGCTTTTGCCACAGAAGGAGCAATAGAGCAGCTTGCCGTTGTCCTCGCCGTTGCGGGTGTCAGTCATTCGTTCGATCCAAATCCGATAGGCTTGCAACACAAGATGAAGGCTATTGCGGGCTTTTTCAAGCCCGCCGCTGATCGGACATGCCGATCAGGCCTGTTTTGCGCTGCTTATATTAAGCTGGACGCTGGTTGATCACTTCGTCGATCAGGCCGTATTCCTTCGCAGCTTCGGCACTCATGAAGTTGTCGCGATTGGTATCGCGCTCGATTTCTTCCAGAGTACGGCCGCTGTGCTTGGCCATCAGCATGTTCAGACGCTCGCGGATGAAGAGGATTTCCTTGGCGTGGATTTCGATGTCCGACGCCTGACCCTGGAAACCGCCCAGTGGCTGGTGAATCATCACGCGCGAGTTCGGCAGGCAGAAACGCTTGCCCGGAGCACCTGCGGTGAGCAGGAATGCGCCCATGCTGCAGGCCTGACCGATGCAGGTGGTCGATACGTTCGGCTTGATGAACTGCATGGTGTCGTAGATCGACATGCCTGCAGTTACCGAACCGCCCGGCGAGTTGATGTACAGATGGATGTCCTTGTCCGGGTTTTCCGCTTCAAGGAACAGCAGTTGCGCACAGATCAGGTTGGCCATGTAGTCCTCTACCGGGCCCACCAGAAAGATCACTCGCTCCTTGAGCAGGCGCGAGTAGATGTCGTAGGCGCGTTCGCCACGAGCGGACTGCTCGACAACCATCGGGACCAGGCCGCCGGCGGCCTGGATATCAGAGTTCTGCTGAATATAAGAATTACGGAACATGCTCTGCAGTCGCTCCCAAATAGTTATGTCTTGAATACGCATAAGCCAGCTCGAGAGCTGGCTTATGGTGTGCACTTCTAACGCAAAATCAATCAGTCGGCTGCTGGAGCTTCTACCGGCTTGACTGCTTCTTCGTAGGAGACCGATTTGTCGGTCACACTAGCTTTCTGCAGAACAGTATCCACAACTTGTTCTTCCAGCACAACCGAACGCACTTCGTTCAGTTGCTGCTCGTTTTTGTAGTACCACGACACGACCTGCTCTGGCTCCTGGTAAGCGGAAGCCATTTCCTGAATCATTTCGCGAACGCGAGCTTCGTCAGGCTTGAGGTCGAACTGCTTGACCACTTCAGCAACGATCAGGCCCAGCACGACGCGGCGCTTGGCTTGCTCTTCGAACAGCTCGGCCGGCAGCTGGTCTGGCTTGATGTTGCCGCCGAACTGCTGAACAGCCTGCACGCGCAGACGGTCAACTTCGTTGGACAGCAGAGCCTTTGGCACTTCGATCGGGTTGGTGGCCAGCAGACCGTCCATTACCTGATTCTTGACCTTGGATTTGATCGCCTGACGCAGTTCACGCTCCATGTTCTTGCGAACTTCGGTGCGGAAACCGTCGATGCCGCTTTCCTTGATGCCGAATTGAGCGAAGAACTCTTCGTTCAGTTCAGGCAGCTTAGGCTCGGACACAGTGTTGACGGTCACGGTGAACTCGGCGGTTTTGCCAGCCAGGTCCAGGTTCTGATAGTCCTCAGGGAAGGTCAGGTTCAGAACGCGCTCTTCGCCAGCCTTAGCGCCAACCAGGCCTTCTTCGAAGCCCGGGATCATACGGCCGGAACCCAGTACCAGCTGAGTGCCCTTGGCGGAGCCGCCAGCGAACACTTCGCCGTCAACCTTGCCAACGAAATCGATGTTCAGTTGGTCTTCGTTCTGCGCGGCACGGTCGGCCACTTCGAAACGGGTGTTCTGCTTGCGCAGGATGTCGAGCATCTTGTCCAGGTCAGCGTCAGCCACTTCAGCGCTCAGACGCTCAACGGTGATGCCTTCGAAGCCAGCAACGGTGAACTCAGGGAAGACTTCGAATACAGCAACGTATTCCAGATCCTTGCCCGCTTCGAGCGACTTTGGCTCGATCGAAGGCGAACCGGCAGGGTTGAGCTTCTGCTCAACCACAGCTTCGTAGAACGAAGACTGGATCACATCGCCTACAGCTTCCTGACGCGCATCAGCACCGAAACGGCGCTTGATTTCGCTCATTGGCACTTTGCCTGGACGGAAGCCAGCAATTTTGGCCTTTTGGGCAGTCTGCTGCAGACGCTTGTTGACCTGAGTCTCGATGCGCTCTGCCGGCACGGTGACGCTCATGCGGCGCTCGAGAGCAGTAGTATTTTCAACAGAAACTTGCATGGATATTCCTCGTTGCACAGACGTTAGCCGGCCGTTTCCGACCCCAGAATCAAGGGCATGCATTCTAGTGGGTCAAACTCAAGAAGTCACCCTACTGGAAACGGGTAAAAAAACAGCAGGCAATTTTCAGGGAGCGCTGCACGAATGCCTTTCACTCCACTGGCGAATACAAGTGCTCAGGTCAGGGCTCTGCATCAACGCTTCTATATATAGAAGAAACAATCCAATCCGCCCCGACAGCCATTCCAGCAAAACCGGAACGACGAGCAGTTCAGCGTCATCCGATCCTTTAAAAGCGATGAAGTGCCCTGCCCTGCGCTTCGAAATCGACCATGGCCGGACTTCGAAACCGCTAAAACAAAAAAGGCGCCAGACTGTTAAATCTGGCGCCTTTCGAAATATGGGGTGGACGATGGGGATCGAACCCACGACAACGGGAGTCACAATCCCGTGCTCTACCAACTGAGCTACGCCCACCATATTGCGTAACAAAAAAGCCAAACAACTTCTTTGTCGAAACTTCATCAGGCCCTAGGCACAGATGAAGCTTTATTTGGTGCGGATGAAGAGACTCGAACTCTTACGCCTCGCGGCGCTGGAACCTAAATCCAGTGTGTCTACCAATTCCACCACATCCGCGGATGAAGCTTTTAAAGCAAAGGCGCCAGACCGTTAAATCTGGCGCCTTTCGAAATATGGGGTGGACGATGGGGATCGAACCCACGACAACGGGAGTCACAATCCCGTGCTCTACCAACTGAGCTACGCCCACCATATCGCGTTACTTGTGCCAAAGCTGCCTAATGGCGCACCCGGCAGGACTCGAACCTGCGACCATCCGCTTAGAAGGCGGATGCTCTATCCAGCTGAGCTACGGGCGCCTTGTTAATCTGTACTCTTAAAGGACTACAAACTAAGTGCTTTCCAGTGTCGCAGAACCTTGATTCCGCTTCACCTTCTTAACCAGTGCTAGGCTGTGCCCGACAAGTGCGACGAATAGTATAGAGGGCTCCAAAGGTCGTCAAATCCTTTTTGAAAAAAATTCATTTAATTAAAGGAGTTAGAGGAATTTGCTGACCAAGCGCCTTTGCCCTCACCGCTCGACATGCGAGAATGCGTTCTCATTTTTTCCCCTCTCGATGGTTAATCACGCGCAATGACTGCACAACTAATCGACGGCAAATCGATCGCCGCCAGCCTGCGCCAGCAGATCGCCCAACGAGTTGCCGAGCGTCGCCAGCAAGGCCTGCGCACCCCCGGCCTCGCGGTGATCCTGGTCGGCAGCGATCCTGCCTCTCAGGTTTATGTCTCGCACAAGCGTAAAGACTGTGAAGAGGTTGGCTTCCTCTCTCAAGCCTACGACCTGCCCTCCGACACCACTCAGGACGCTCTGACCGATCTGATCGATCGCCTCAATGACGACCCGGCCATCGACGGCGTTCTCCTGCAGTTGCCTCTGCCCGAACACCTCGACGCGTCCAAGCTGCTGGAACGCATTCGCCCGGACAAAGACGTCGATGGTTTCCATCCGTACAACGTCGGCCGCCTGGCCCAGCGCATCCCGCTGCTGCGCCCCTGCACCCCGAAAGGCATCATGACCTTGCTGGAAAGCACTGGCGCTGATCTTTACGGGATGGACGCGGTAGTCGTGGGCGCCTCCAATATCGTCGGTCGCCCGATGGCCATGGAATTGTTGCTGGCCGGCTGCACCGTCACTGTCACTCACCGCTTCACCAAGGATCTGGCGGGCCACGTCGGCCGCGCTGATCTGGTGGTCGTTGCCGCCGGCAAGCCGGGCCTGGTCAAGGGCGAGTGGATCAAGGAAGGCGCGATCGTGATCGACGTCGGCATCAACCGTCAGGACGACGGCAAACTGGTCGGTGACGTCGTCTACGAAACCGCCCTGCCCCGCGCTGGCTGGATCACGCCGGTACCGGGCGGCGTCGGCCCGATGACCCGCGCCTGCCTGCTGGAAAACACGCTCTACGCCGCAGAAACCCTGCACGTCTGATCGAATTTTTCCGCTGCACCAGAACCCCGCCTCGTGCGGGGTTTTTCATGTCTGAGAAAAAACTTCAACCGTTCGCCGGAAACCGCTCTTTTTACAGGCCTTTTCACGAGATTTTCAGGTCTTTCAAACAACCATCGACAGTTCTTCAGCCATACTCCTAAAATGCGCCGGTTTAAAGAAATAACCCGTTACAAACTAACGGTATATCCAACCTTTTAGAGTTCGCCCGCGTGAAAATTCGTCTCTCGATTCTGAGCCTGTTGTTTGCTGTTACAGGCACATTCATCACGCCAACGATCAACGCTGCGGAAACCACCGCTGTCCCACGTGACGCTTCGACTTTGAAGATCGCGTCCGGCAGCGCCCTGCTCATGGATATGCAGACCAATAAAGTCATCTATTCCAGCAACCCTGACGTGATCGTGCCGATCGCTTCCGTCAGCAAGCTGATGACTGGCCTGGTCGTGGTAGAAGCTCGACAGAACATGGACGAATGGATCGATGTCGACATCAGGAACACTCCGGAAATGAAGGGCGTGTTCTCCCGGGTCAAACTCAAGAGCGAGCTGCCGCGCCGCGAGATGCTGCTGATCGCCTTGATGTCTTCGGAAAACCGCGCCGCCGCCAGCCTCGCCCATCACTATCCCGGCGGCTACGCTGCTTTTATCGCGGCAATGAACGCCAAGGCCAAGGCGCTGGGCATGACCAGCACGCACTTTGTCGAGCCGACCGGCTTGTCGGAGCGCAACGTTTCCACCGCCCGCGACCTGAGCAAACTGCTGGTGGCTGCGCACAAGCAACCGCTTCTGGTGCAACTGACCACCACCAAGGAAAAAACCGTGGCGTTCCGCAAGCCCAACTACACCCTGGGCTTCCGCAATACCGACCACTTGGTCAACAAGGCCGATTGGGACATCAAGATCACCAAGACCGGCTTCACCAACCCGGCCGGCCATTGCCTGGTGCTGGTGACGAAGATGGGCAACCGTCCGGTCGCCTTGGTGATTCTCGATGCGTTTGGCAAATACACGCATTTTGCCGATGCCAGCCGCATCCGCAGCTGGGTGGAAACCGGCCGCAGCGCCAATGTGCCTGCGGTGGCACAGCAATACAAAGCCGACAAGAACCTCAAGAGCCGTCAGAGCGGCGTAGTCGAGGCGGCCAAGTAAATCCAGCGTTGATGAAAAAGCCCCGAATCTTCGGGGCTTTTTTCGTCTGCGCATCAGTCGTTGGGCAGCGGCATCTTGTCGTCATCGGGGATGCCATCGCCAGAGCTCGGCTCTGGCGAAACGTCCGGAGTCAGCACATTTGGCCGCGCCAGCGGGTCGCGCATCGGGCTGTCTGGATCCAGCACAGGATCAACTTCTGGCTCCGAAGTGGTCGGTACGCTGTCAGGTTTGTGGTCATCGAAGCTTGAATCGGTACTCATATGCACCTCACATCAAGGTTTCAGATCGGCTAACGGATCATAAGGCTTGGCCGGTTTCTTCGGATCCTCACCGGGCTCGACATCCAGCGGCGCTTTGGCCGGACCGACCGGATCGACTTGCGGATCGTCAAGGTCCGGCGAATCCGGATCGAATCCCAGATCATCACCCGAGGAATGTTCGGACGAGTGCGGGCCTTTCGGGTTTGGGGAATCTGCCATGTTGCCTCCTTGATTCACCCGCGAAGCACGGGCATTAATCTTCAGAGGCTGGCCGGGCGCAGTCGTGCCCGGCAGATGACGAACGGAGGCTTATTGCGCCGCCAAAGCCTTTCTAGCCTGCGCCGCAGCGTTTTCCTCACCGGCCTGCGCCAGTTCATCGGCGGCTTTCAGCCAACGGGAGCGGTCGACGGCTGCCGGGATCTGCGCCGGTTTCTGAATCAGGATTGCCCAGCCACCGGCCTTTTCGAGCGCTGCTTGAAAGCTGCCGAAATCCATCAACTGCCGACGGTTCATGCCGGCGCGCAGCAGGACCTTCTGTTTATTGCGATCGTAGCCGGACAGGATCGCGTAACGCGGCTCGGCCCAGAATGCCGAACCTTCGCTGAAACGCACCATGACCGGGTAGCCCGCTGCGACTTGGGTCAGCAAGGCCGGCAGCTTGCTGTCGAGCGGATAAACCACCAGACCGTATTCGCGGGCGAGGTTCTGCATGTTCTGCTGCAATTTGTCCTCAGCACCCGGCAAGTGCAGCGGTTTTTCCAGAAGGCCCGGGGTGATGACGATGCCTTGTTGCGACAGCAGACTGGCCAGCACCTGTGGCCCACTCTGGTTGGCTTCGCCACGATAGAAGGTGCCGCTGAGCTCAACCCGCTCCGGCAAGCGTTTGACTTCAGGCGCTACATTACCTGCACATCCGCTCAGCACCACCGCGCAAGCGCCGGCAAGCAACGCTCCGCGCACTCGAGAAAATACCTGCACCATCAGTCACTCTCTTCCAGACGCCGGTCATCGTGTTCCGGCAACGCCAGCGATCATAGAGCCGCACCCGCCCGCGGTATAGCCTTAAACCGCAGACTCTGCGATTGCATAGAGCAAACTGATTGGTGACTAACGACCTTTGGTCAATAGCTTGAAACACCCCATTGACTAGACTGTCACTGAAATAGAGCGAATTGCGAAAAGCGGGCGCCCGATGCAGGGCGAAGAGGAGGCACCAATGAGCCTGACCATGACCATCGTGATGTTGATAGCCGGCTGGCTGGCCGTGGCGACTGCCATGTTGTGGGGCGTGCTGCGGATTTCGCGGCGCCATCATCATCCGGTGCAGACGATGCCGGATGAGAAGACAGAGAAGCACCCAGTGCGGCACGTTACTGCGCATTGAAGATTAAAAGCGCCCTCACCCTAGCCCTCTCCCGGAGGGAGAGGGAACTGACCGGGGTTGTTCTTTTGAGTTACGCCGACTTGAAATATCCAGCCGAACTCAGCATTTGAAAAGCCCAAAAATCGTCTCCCTCTCCCTCGGGAGAGGGCTGGGCGGGCGGCGTTCCGATGAGGGGCTGGTTCTCAAACACACCAATATCAAAGCGAAAAAAAACCGCCCGAGCTCAACCAGCCCAGGCGGTTTTTGTGTTCTCAGCAATTACGCCTGCTGAGCAACCTTCTTCTGCTTCGCCCGGCGCGACATCATGTTCAACACCTCGATACCGGCCGAGAAAGCCATGGCCGCGTACACATAACCTTTCGGTACGTGAGCGCCGAAGCCTTCGGCGATCAGCGTCATGCCGATCATGATCAGGAAGCCCAGCGCCAGCATGACCACCGTCGGGTTATCGTTGATGAACTTGGCCAGCGGGTCAGCCGCGAGCAGCATCACCAGCACCGACACCACCACCGCGATGATCATGATCGGCAAGTGTTCGGTCATGCCGACAGCGGTAATGATGCTGTCGATCGAGAACACCATGTCGAGCATCAGGATCTGACCGATAGCTGCGGCAAAACCAAGCGTTACGGTCGAAGTCGCGGTTTTCGGGTCTTCCGGCGACGGGTCCATGCTGTGATGGATCTCGGTCGTGGCTTTCCACACCAGGAACAGGCCACCGGCGATCAGGATCATGTCCTTCCAGGAGAACGCCTGGCCAAGAATTTCGATCACAGGCTCGGTCAACTGCACGATGAACGCGATGGTGCTTAACAACGCCAGACGCAGAATCAGGGCCATGCCGATACCGATACGGCGCGCCTTCTGCCGATGCTGTTCGGGCAGCTTGTTGGTCAGGATCGAAATAAAGATCAGGTTATCGATGCCAAGCACGATTTCCATTACCACCAGTGTGGCCAAAGCAACCCAAGCGGTGGGGCTGGCGGCGAGTTCTAACAGATATTCCATGGGTCAGTCCTGACTCTGTGTAAGACGGTTTAGATGGTCTTGGAGGAAGATTCGGATTCTTCCGCTGATTTTTCCGGGGTTTCTTTTTTCTCGATCAAACCACCGGTGGCATCACTGAGCGCTTGCTCAGCGGCTTTATGGGTGTCGTCAATCGCTTGTTTGGCGGTTTCAGCCGCCGCACCCATCAGTTGTTGGGCGCTTTTTTCCGCCTGATCACAACCGGCCAGAACCAGTAAAGACGCAAACATCACTGCGGGAAATGTGTATTTCATAAGGTTTCCTTCGAATGAACAGACTGGCGCACACACCGGCCGTCGATGGCTGGGCATTCTAGGGAGATGAACACTTCAGGAAAATTCGTATTTTTAGCGGCTATACTTCGGTTTTCACGAAGTGGCGACCGATATGCTTAATTACCGACAACTGCATTACTTCTGGGTTGTGGCCAAAACCGGCAGCATCGTCCGCGCCTGCGAGCAACTGAACCTGACGCCACAGACCATCAGCGGACAGATCTCACTGCTTGAACAAACCTATGGCGTGGAATTGTTTCGCCGGGTTGGCCGCCAGTTGGAACTCACCGAAGCCGGGCGCCAGGCCCTGCCCTACGCTGAGCAGATGTTTCAGTTGGGCGGCGAGCTGGAGCTGATGCTGCGAGCGCAGCCCAACGAGCAGCAGATCCTCTTTCGCGTCGGCGTGGCCGACGTGGTGCCCAAATCGATTGTTTATCGCCTGATCGCGCCGACCATGGAATTGAGCGAGCCGCTGCGCATCACCTGCCGCGAGGACAAACTCGAACGCCTGCTCGCCGATCTGGCCATTCAGCGTCTGGATCTGGTGATTTCCGACAGCCCGATGCCCTCGCATCTGGACATCAAAGGCTACAGCCAGAAGCTCGGTGAGTGCGGAATCAGTTTCTTCGCCACCGCCGAACTTGCCGCGCAGTATGGCCAGGATTTCCCGCGCAGCCTGCACGGCGCACCGTTGCTGATTCCCGGCGCGGAAACCGTGGTGCGCAGCCGTTTGCAACGCTGGTTCGCCGAACAGCAGATCCAGCCGCAGATTGTCGGCGAGTTCGATGACAGCGCTTTGATGCAGGCCTTCGGCCAATCCGGCAGCGGGATCTTTATCGGCCCGAGCGTGATTGCCGAGGAAGTGAAGCGCCAGTACGGCGTCGAGGTGATCGGCCAGACCGACGCCGTGAGCGAGTCGTTCTATGCCATTTCGGTGGAACGCAAGGTCAAGCACCCTGGCATCGTAGCGATTACCGAAGGTGCCCGACGCGAGTTGTTTACCGGGTTATGAAGCGCAAACTTCCCGCGGTTTCAGCGTCATCAGCACCATGGCGAGGAACACCGAAAGCAGAATGAAGCCGGCAGCGGCAAAGCCCAGAAAGCCCAGGCCGGCACTGTCGATCACCCGGCCGCCGACCATCGCGCCCAGGCCGATACCGAGATTGGCCCCGGCGATGTTCAGCGACGCGGCGAAGGCCGGCGCTTCCGGTGCGGCTTTCATCAGGCGCACATGGCTGACCAGGAACAGCGCCGCCTGGGTCACGCCCCAAATACCCATCGCCACCGCCAGGCCGACTGGCGAATGAATGTTCGGCACCAGCGAAACCATGCCGGCGATCATGAACGCACAGAACAACACCGACGCCCCCAGCGGATGCCGATCCACCGCACGCCCACCGAGCGAGTTGCCGATCAGCCCGACGGCGCCAAACGCCATCAGGCACCAACCGACCACGGTGCCGTTGAAACCGGCAAGTCGTTCGAGGATGTCAGCAAGGTAGGTGTAAGCGGTGAACATGCCGCTGAACACCAGGATCGACAACAAGATATGGCCGAGCATCAGCGGGCTGCGCAGGATCTTGAACTGCGAACGGAAGCTGACCTGATGCTGGTGCAGACTGGTTTTCGGCAGGTAGACAAACAGCAGCAAGGCTTTGGCAAACGCGATCAGCGCCAGAATGCCGAATGCGCTGCGCCAGCCGAACGCGTCGGAAATCAGCGTGCCGACCGGAATGCCGAACACCGTGGCGCAGACGATACCGAAGCCGATCTTGGCGATGGCGCGGCCGGCGAAATCCGGGCCGACGATGTCGACGGCGGTTTCACTGGCCAATGCCCAGAACACCGGCAAACCCAACGCCGGAATCAGACGCGCGATGGCCATCACCCAGATATTCGGCGCCAACGCTGCAACGGTATTGGCCAGACCGAACATGATCAGAATGCTGATGAACAGTTTGCGCCGTTCAAAACGGGCGAAATAAGCGGTCAGGAATGGGCCGAACAGCGCCACGGTAAAGGCGAACAAGGTCACCAGCAGCCCGGCTTGCGGGATGCTGACTTCGAGGTCTCGGGCAATCGCCGGCAACAGGCCGACAATGACGAATTCCGTGGTCAGCACCGTGAATCCGGCGGCGGACAACAGAAGAATAGGCAACAGCATGCGCAACTCCAGCAAAACGACGACACCAGCGATGACCCGGAGGCCCGCTGGCAGAACTTGAAAATGAGGATGGCGAAGCTTAACAGACTGCGCCCGCAGTGAGTTGCCCAAAACTGCTGATCTGCCGGGTCGATCCGGTGGCAGATCGTCACAGGCCTGAAGGTTCACGCCTACGCTGTGATAAAGTCCGCGCCCTGAAAATCGTACAGCTGTTCAACGTGCCGTTTGGCGGCGTTGATGTCACTTCGACAGGCGTTTCGTGACTGCCCACGACGCTTCGCACCCAATAAAAAACAGAGATGCCGCTATGACCGCTTCATCCCCTTCGTTACTGCAACGCCTGAAACGCCTGAGTCTGGTCAGCCAGATCGTCATTGGTCTGATCGCCGGTATTGCCCTGGCCCTGATTGCACCGGAGCTGGCGAAGTCCACCGCGTTCATCGGCAAGGTGTTTGTCTCGGCGTTGAAAGCCGTGGCGCCGATTCTGGTGTTCGTGCTGGTGATGGCCTCGATCGCCAACCACAAGCACGGCCAGGAAACCCACATCCGGCCGATCCTGTTCCTGTACCTGCTGGGTACATTCAGCGCTGCGGTGGTGGCCGTGGTCGCCAGCATGGCGTTCCCGTCGAATCTGGTGTTATCCACCGAAAACGTTGCCGTGACGGCGCCCGGCGGCATCGGCGAAGTGCTGCAAAGCCTGTTGCTGAGCGTCGTCGATAACCCGGTCAGCGCGCTGATGAATGCCAACTTCATCGGCATTCTGGCCTGGGCGATCGGCATGGGCATCGCCATTCGCCACGCCGGCGACACCACTCGCGAAGTGCTCGGTGACTTGTCCAACGGCGTCACCGTGATTGTCCGCGTGGTCATTCGCTTCGCGCCGCTGGGCATCTTCGGCCTGGTCGCGTCGACACTGGCCACCTCCGGTTTTGGCGCGCTGCTCGGCTACGCGCACCTGCTGGCAGTGCTGCTGGGCTGCATGCTGTTTGTCGCGCTGGTGATGAACCCGCTGATCGTGTTCTGGAAGCTGCGCCGCAACCCGTATCCACTGACGCTGATGTGCCTGCGCGAAAGCGGCATCACCGCGTTCTTCACCCGCAGCTCGGCGGCGAACATTCCGGTCAACCTGGAATTGAGCAAGCGCCTGGGCCTGCACGAAGACACCTACTCGGTATCGATCCCGCTCGGCGCGACCATCAACATGGCCGGTGCGGCGATCACCATTACCGTGCTGACCCTGGCGGCGGTGCACACCTTGGGCATCGCTGTGGACATTCCGACCGCGATCCTGCTCAGCGTCGTCGCCGCGATTTGCGCCTGTGGCGCGTCCGGTGTGGCCGGTGGTTCGCTGCTGCTGATTCCGCTGGCGTGCAGCCTGTTCGGCATCCCGAGCGAGATCGCCATGCAGGTCGTGGCAGTGGGCTTCATTATTGGCGTGCTGCAGGATTCGGCGGAGACCGCGCTGAACTCGTCGACTGACGTACTGTTTACCGCGGCGGCTTGCCTGGGCGAAGAAGAGAAGGCTCAGCGTACGGCGTAACCGCCTTACCTTGTGGGAGCGAGCCTGCTCGCGAAAGGGGCGAGACATTCAGCATAAATATCGCCTGATACGCCGCATTCGCGAGCAGGCTCGCTCCCACAGAAAAACAAAAGCCCGCCAAGGCGCGAACCTTGGCGGGCTTTTTCGTATCCGGGGGTTTAGAACGCGCCCATGTAATCGCGCTTGCCCACTTCAACGCCGTTATGACGCAGCAGCGCATAGGTGGTGGTGACGTGGAAGAAGAACTGCGGCAAGCCGTAAGTCAGCAGATACGCCTGACCACTGAAGCGCTTCTCCTTCGGCGTGCCCGGACGGGTGACGATTTCGATGCCTTCCTTGCCATCGATCTGCTCTGGCTTGATCTCGCCAATGAACGCCAGGACCTTGGTGATCAGCGCTTGCAGTTCGGCGAAGGTGGTTTCAGTGTCGTCGTACTTCGGCAGTTCGACTTCAGCCAGACGCGCCGACACGCCTTTGGCGAAATCCACGGCGATCTGCACCTGACGCACCAGCGGGAACATGTCCGGGTACAGACGCGCTTGCAGGAAGACGCTCTGGTCGATGTTTTTCGCGCTGGCGTGGGCTTCGGCCTTTTTCAGCACATCGCTCAGGGCGTTGAGCATTTGTTGAAAAACCGGGACGGATGCGGCGTACAGTGAAATGGTCATGGCAATCTCATGTGATGGCTGGGTAATACGTGGTGGCGATTATAGCCATGCTTGATGAGCACACGGCTTGCCTTTTGTTTGGCAAGGACTAGGCTAGGCGGCTTCGACTGCAGAGGGAACGCGCGATGAGCAACGAACAAGAACCCACCTCCGACCAACCACGGCTCAATGCCACGGAAATCCGCATTCTCGGTGCGCTGATCGAAAAACAGGCCACCAGTCCGGAAACCTATCCGCTGACCCTCAATGCGCTGGTGCTGGCCTGCAATCAGAAAACCAGTCGCGAACCGGTGATGAACCTCAATCAGGGTCAGGTCGGGCAAAGCCTGCGGGCGCTGGAGGGGCGTGGTTTCACCCGGCTGGTGATGGGCAGCCGTGCCGACCGCTGGGAGCACAAGGTCGACAAGGCGCTGGAACTGGTGCCGGCGCAGGTGATTCTGACGGGTTTGATGTTTCTGCGCGGCCCGCAAACCGTCAATGAACTGCTCACCCGCAGCGGGCGCATGCACGAGTTCGAAGACGCCGAGCAGGTGATTCATCAGCTTGAACGCCTGATCGCACGCGGTCTGGCGGTATTGATTCCGCGTCAGGCCGGGCAGCGTGAGGATCGTTATACCCATGCCTTGGGCGATCCGGCGGATATCGAAGCGATCCTGGCGGCGCGGCAGAATCCCGGGGAGCGATCGAGCGGTGGCGTTTCACTGGAGCGTATCGAGGAACTGGAAGCGCGGATCGCAGCGCTGGAAGAACGCCTGGCCCGCCTCGAATAACCACCGCAAAGCCATTGTTGGAGCGAGCCTGCTCGCGAAAGCGTAGTGTCAGTCACCACGATCTCGAATGACCCATCGCCTTCGCGAGCAGACTCGCTGCCACAGGGTCTGCGCGATATTCAGCTGCCCGCTTCATTCCCCATCCCAATAATCCACCCCATCCACCTGCCGCGCGACAGCGACAAAGCCCGAGGCGTTGCCCTCGGCATCCACCGCGAAATTATCCATCACCGCATACTTGTTCGAATCCGGATACTCGCAGATCTCCGGCTGCTGCTGAGTGCTGATCGCCAGATAACGCAGCTCATCCGCACTGGTATTGATGATCTGGTGAGCCTTTTCCGGTCCGCCCGGTGGGCAGGCAATCACATCACCGGCGCGGATCGGAAAACGCTCGCCTCCCAAGCGCACCTCGCCCTCCCCGGCCACCACGTAGAACATCTCCTCATTGACCCGATGGCTGTGGAACGGACTGCCGCGCATGCCCGCTGGCAGTGCATACAGGCGATAACCGAGTTTCTGTGCACCCAGTTGCTGGCCGATCCGCGCGAAACGCTGATGATAACGCCCGGCAGTGTCGCCTTCAGGGGCGAGGGCTTCGGGAAGGGCTTCGAGTTCGACCTCGTTCAGGTTGAGGATGGGCGGATGCATGGGCGGCCTCGGTTATGGTTTTTTTGGTGGGCAGGTCTGTGCGTGCTGGCGAGGATTATAGATAGTGATCCAGAACCGCAGCGCCGCCTTCGCGAGCAGGCTCGCTCCCACATTCAATCGCATTCCAGCGCAACCTGTGGGAGCGAGCCTGCTCGCGAAGAGGGCCACTCAGCCACCGCCAAACTCAGCTGCGCGCAAAATCCACCGCCGCCGCAAACTGCGCCTCATTCGGCCGCACTCCGGTGTACAGGACAAACTGCTCCAGCGCCTGAATCGCAATCACCTCAAGCCCGGTGATTACCCGCTTGCCCTCGGCTCGTGCACGCACAATCAGTGGGGTTTCCGAAGGGATTGCCACCACGTCGAATACAGTCTCAGCCGCTTTGATCACTTCAGGCTCAAACGCGAGTTGCCCCGCCTCCGGCCCGCCGTCCATGCCTACCGGGGTGACATTGATCAGCATCTGCGGGCGCTCGCTGCCAAGCTCGGCCTGCCAGCGATAACCCAGCGAATCCGCCAGGGCGCGGCCGGCGCGCTCGTTACGGGCGACAATCAAACCGTTCTTGTAGCCACCATCGCGCAGGGCGCTGGCCACCGCTTTGGCCATGCCGCCGCTGCCGCGCAGGGCGAAGGTTGAATGTTTCGGCACCGCGTGGCTCTCCAGCAACTGCGCGACAGCGATGTAGTCGGTGTTGTAGGCCTTGAGATGGCCGCCAGTGTTGACGATGGTGTTGATCGACTGGATCGCCGCTGCCGAGGCATCCAGTTCATCGACCAGCGCAATGCAGGCCTCCTTGAACGGCATCGACACGCCGCAGCCACGAATGCCCAGTGCCCGGATGCCGCCGACCGCGCCGGTCAGGTCCTGGCTGCTGAACGCCTTGTAGTAGAAATTCAGGCCCAGCTGTTCATACAAATGGTTGTGAAAACGCAGACCGAAATTCCCCGGCCGCCCCGACAGGGACATGCACAGTTGGGTGTCTTTGTTCGGGTTCATCTGCATGAAACTTCTCCTTCAAACGCACTTTCGGATGGACGGGATTGGCCAGCCCACCGGGTTCTGAATCATCATTTAGGCTTGTTTGTGGCGCCGCGCAGCCGGGTAAAGAAGCCGGTACAGACCTTACACAAAATTTACCCAGCGGCTGTGCTGAATTTCGCAAATTTGCTGTCTTAGCTGTATCCCCGCGACAACTGTGGGCCTGATTCAGGCCGCGGCGCCGGGTCGAAGAACCGAGGACTTATCATGATTCGTAAACTTCCCATCATGGCTTTGTTGATTGGCGCACTTGCCGTCACCGGCCAGGCTGAAGCGGGTGGTGGCCATGGCTGGCAGGGCCCTGCAGTGTTTGGCGCGATCGTCGGCTCGGCCATCATCGGCTCGGCACTGATCAACCAGGATCGACCGGTGTATGTGCAGCAACAACCGGTTTATGTTCAGCCGCAACCGGTCTACGTGCAGCAACCGCCGCCACCGGTCTACTACCAACCGGCGCCGGTGTATGTGCAACAACCGGTCTACGTGCAGCCGGCCCCCGTCTACTATGGCCCGCCTCGTGGTTATTACGGTCGTCCCCACGGCTACTACGGCGGCCCGCATGGCTACTACGGCGGTCCACGCTGGTAAGCGCAACACAGAGCCCTGCTTTCGAGCGGGGCTTTTTTATGACCGCTGGTCGGCCAACGTCTGAAAAAATCTCGCCAAGGTCGCTGTGAGGACAGTTCGAGCAGCTAAAGTCGGCATGATGGAATCGACCGTCGGGCTTTTTTCATCAAACGGTCACCGCTTTGTCATGACGGAACCGCAATCTGAATCCGTCCGTAAACAACAGATCGATAACAACAAGGACGACTGTATGCCCACACAAAACCCGCACCGCATCGTCGGTCTGTGCACCTCGAGCAAGGTGTACAGCGCGCTCACCGAACTCAAGCATCTGGAAGGCCATCGCTGCGCCAAGCTGCTTTCCCTGCTCGCCGAAAACCTCGTGCACAAGGGCCTGCTCAATGAACGCGAAGTCATGCACATGCTCGATCAAGTGGTCGAATGACGGCAGACCTCACTGGCATCAATGACCACTATCGAAAGCGTTGATTTTCCGCAGCGCCAACGAGCCCCTAAGGTAGCCCCATCAGTTTGATGGAGGTTTCCCCATGGCACAGGTTCAAATCATGTCGGTGATCGGCAGCGCAGTTCCCGCTTCACTCCGCGCCTCGGGCTTGCTCGCCTGCTGGTATCTGGTGCGCGATGGCGAGCCGATCAGCGGCCCGCTCACTTCGTTGCCGGCAGCGCAGGCTTTATCGCAACAGGTCGCCAGCGCCTCGTTCCGTGCTTAAGGCAGTTGCACCTTGGGCTTGGTCTCGACGAACAGCGCCCAGCTCGACAGGAACAACGCGGCAATCAGCGGCCCGATCACAAAGCCGTTGAGGCCGAAGACTGCGAGGCCGCCAAGGGTCGAGACCAGGATCAGGTAATCGGGCATTTTCGTGTCCTTGCCCACCAGTATCGGGCGCAGCACGTTGTCGACCAGGCCGATCACGAATACGCCGAACAAGCCCAGCACCACGCCCTGCCAGATCATGCCGCTAAGCAGGAAGTACGCCGCCACCGGCGCCCAGACAATCCCCGCGCCGACTGCTGGCAACAGCGACAGAAACGCCATCAGCACCGCCCAGAGCAATGCGCTGGGAATATCGAGAAACCAGAAAATCAGCCCGCCCAGCGCGCCTTGGGTCACGGCCACGACCACGTTGCCCTTGACCGTGGCGCGCACCACGCGGTTGAACTTCAGTTGCAGGCGACGCTTGTGGTTTTCTTCCAGCGGCACGGCAGTGCGCATCTTGCGCGCCAGCTCGGGGCCGTCACGCAGGAAGAAAAACAGCAGGTAAAGCATGATGAAAAAGCTCACCACGAATTCGAACGTGCCCTGGCCGAAGCTGAACGCCTGAGTCGCCAGCACCTGGCTGCCCTGCATCGCCGCTTTGACGATCTTCTCGCGCAGGCTGTCAAGTTCGCCCACACCGAAACGATCGAGCAGGTTCTGGAAATACGGCGGCAGGCTGTGTTTGAACTGCGCCAGATACGCGGCGATATCCAGTTCACCGCTTTCGATGTTCTTGTAGACCGTCGCCCCTTCCTGCACCAGCAGGATGCTGACGATGATCACCGGCAGAATCGCGATCACCAGACACAGGCTCAGGGTGCACAGCGACGTTACGTTGCGTGGCCAGCCGAATTTCTGTTGCACCCTGCGCTGCACCGGCGCAAACAGAATGCCGAGGATGACAGCCCAGAACACCGCGCCGTAGAACGGCAGCAGGATCCAGATGAAGGCCACCGTGACCAGCACCAGCAGCACTGTCAGGGATTTGAATTGCAGACTCTTTTCGTTCATATCCGGTCCATGTCAGTCAGGCGTCACGCACGCCCGCCCCACTTAGTCAGCCGCCGAGCGCGTGAGTGCCATGTTTATTCATGGAGCATAGATCCAGATCAATAAACCCTCGCAACAGCTGCCCTACCCTGCGCGGCTTTTGCGACCGACACCCAAATGCCAACTCTCATCGCCCCCGAGCTTCTCGCCCCCGCCGGCACCCTGAAAAACATGCGTTACGCCTTCGCTTATGGCGCCGATGCGGTATACGCCGGCCAGCCGCGCTACAGCCTGCGGGTGCGCAACAACGAATTCGACCACGCCAACCTGGCGCTGGGCATCCGTGAGGCGCAGGCGCAGGGCAAGCGCTTCTACGTGGTGGTCAACATCGCCCCGCACAACGCCAAGCTGAAGACGTTTCTCAAGGATCTGGCGCCGGTGATCGAGATGGCCCCGGATGCGCTGATCATGTCCGATCCGGGCCTGATCATGCTGGTGCGCCGACATTTTCCGCAGATGCCGATTCACCTGTCGGTGCAGGCCAACACGGTGAACTGGGCGAGCGTCGAGTTCTGGCAGCAACAGGGGCTGAGCCGGATCATTCTGTCGCGCGAACTGTCGCTCGAGGAAATCGGTGAAATCCGCGAGCAGGTGCCGGGCATGGAGCTGGAAGTGTTCGTGCATGGCGCGCTGTGCATGGCTTATTCCGGGCGCTGCCTGCTTTCCGGTTACATGAACAAACGCGATGCCAATCAGGGCACCTGCACCAACGCCTGCCGCTGGAAATACACGGCGCAGGAAGCCACGCAAAACCAGCTCGGCGAGATCGTGCAGACCTTTCAACCCGAGCCGACCCTGGGCCTCGGCGCTCCGACCGATCAGGTCTTCCTGTTGCAGGAAGCCAACCGCCCCGATGAATTGATGCCGGCTTTCGAGGACGAGCACGGCACCTACATCATGAACGCCAAGGATCTGCGCGCGGTGCAGCATGTCGAGCGGCTGACGCGTATGGGCGTGCATTCATTGAAAATCGAAGGCCGGACCAAATCGCATTTCTACTGCGCGCGCACCACCCAGGTATATCGCCGGGCGATCGATGATGCCGTGGCCGGGCGCGAGTTTGATCGCAGCCTGATGCTGGATCTCGAGTCGCTGGCCCAGCGCGGCTACACCGAAGGTTTTCTGCGCCGGCATGTGCATGACGAATATCAGAACTATCAGCACGGCAGTTCGGTAGCGGAGCGGCAGCAGTTCGTTGCCGAACTGACCGGCGAGCGCCGGGATCGCCTGGCCGAAGTGATAGTGAAAAATCGTTTTGCCGTGGGCGATCATCTGGAACTGATGACGCCCAAGGGCAATTTCCATTTTGATCTGCATGAATTGCAGAGCGTCAGCGGGCAAGCGATCGAAGTGGCGCCGGGGGACGGGCATACGGTGTACGTGCCGATACCGGACGCAGTGGATTTGCGCTTTGGGTTGTTGATGCGGGATTTGCGTGTTGGTTGACTGGCGATTTTGTCTGGCACTCGCAGCATGGCCGTGATTTGCTGGTGAAGCCGATGCCGTCTTCGCGAGCAGGCTCGCTCCCACAGTGGATCTGTGTCGTACATACATCCATTGTGGGAGCGAGCCTGCTCGCGAAGAGGCCGGCCCACTCAATGAATAATCCAGACCTCAGCGCATATCATCCGACAACGGTGTCGGCTCATCCGCCGGCGGTACATCCTCGCCATCCGGCGGATCCTTCCAGTCATCCGGTCGGTCGGCATCGCTCAGGGGATCGCGCCCCGGGTCCATGCCCGGCGGTGCGTCGTGATCGCTCAGGGTCGATTCGTCGGTGCCGGATACGGGGCGGGTCTGGTCGGTGGGCGCCATGCCACCGGGAACAAGCGAGTCATCAGCCATGCTGCACCTCACAATACTGGCCCGGATTATCCGGGGCGTATTGTTTGGAAGCGCGGCCGTCGGCGGTGTGCGATACGTCAGACCAGCGGCATCAGCCTTGGGCGATAAAGCGATCACGACTGTTGGTCAGGTGCAGCCACATCGCGGCGCGGGCGGCATCGGCGTCCTGACGCTTGATCGCATTCAGAATCGCCTCGTGTTCCAGATTGGCCAAGTGCCCGAGCTTGCTCAGATCCGCCGCGCCACGCTCGGCGGCATTCAGGCGATTGCGCGGGATCATCGCACTGCCCAGGTGCTGCATGATCTCGCTGAAACAAGCGTTGCCGGTGGCCTCGGCGATCAGCAGATGAAAACGCCGATCGGCCTCCACGCAGCTGTCGTTGTTCGCCAGCAGCCGTTGATAGTCATCCAGCGCCTGACGCATCTGCTGCACCTGCTGCTCACTGCGCCGCTGCGCCGCCAGCGCCGCCGCTTGCGTCTCCAGGCCCATGCGCAATTCGAGAATGCTGCGCACACCGAGCGCCGTGTCGACATTCAGGCGCAGGCCCTGCTCCGCTGCGCGCTCGATGACGAAAGTACCGATGCCATGGCGCGTCTCGACCAGCCCCGAGGCCTGCAACTTGGAAATGGCCTCGCGCACCACCGTGCGGCTGACGCCGTGCTCCTGAACGATGGAGTTCTCCGAAGGCAGCTTGTCACCGGGCGACAGTTGTCCGAGCAGGATGCTCTGGGTGAGCTTTTCCACCAGGTCATGAGCGAGGTTGTGCGTGCGTTTGCGCGCGGGCGCGTCGAGGTCTTCTTGCATGATCGGTTCCGGTGATCGGGGCTTACCGATCGTAGCACTGCGGGATGACGGTTGAGATGGATTTTAGCGGTCGATGGGCCATCGACTTGTATGACAACACTCAATTACGTCGAATGTTTTTGATAGCCAGCCACCACGCATCACCATTCACAGCTCAAAGAGGCGCTGCGCTCGACTGGCGAAATGCTCAATGAATACGAGATATAATCCGGTTTTCGCATAAAAAACCGAACAATCAGAAGAATTTGATCGCCCTCCCCACTTGTAGGACAAAAAATTACAGTTGTATGATGTCTAGCAACAACGCAGCACCCAGTCCTACCCGCATAAAAATAATCAGTGGGAGAAACATCAGTGAAAACCTCCATCTCCGGGATGCAGGACAGCGTCGATCCGACGCTCGCTTCAGCCATCTCCAAAGTCAAACGCCACGTCCTGCCGCTCTTCGTGATCATGTTCATCGTCAATTACATTGACCGGGTGAACATCGGTTTCGTCCGCACCCACATGGAAACCGATCTGGGCATTGGTGCTGCCGCCTACGGTTTCGGCGCCGGGCTGTTCTTCATCGGTTACGCGCTGTTCGAAGTCCCCTCCAACATGCTTTTGCAGAAAGTCGGCGCACGCATCTGGCTGACCCGCATCATGTTCACCTGGGGCATAGTCGCAGCCTGCATGGCGTTCATTCAGAACGAAACCCACTTCTACATTCTGCGTTTTCTGCTCGGTGTCGCCGAGGCCGGGTTCTTTCCCGGGGTGATTTATTACTTCACCCGCTGGCTGCCCGGCGTCGAGCGGGGCAAGGCGATCGCGATCTTCCTCAGCGGCTCGGCCGTGGCCTCGCTGATCTCCGGCCCGCTGTCCGGCCTGCTCCTGCAGATCAACGGATTGGGCATGCACGGCTGGCAGTGGATGTATTTCATCGAGGGGATGTTTTCGGTGTGCCTGTGCGTTTTCGTCTGGTTCTGGCTGGATGCCAAACCCCACGACGCCAAATGGCTGAGCCGCGCCGAACAGGATGCGTTGGTCAGCGCCATCGACGACGAGCAAAAGGCCCGCGAAGCCGCGACGCCGATCCGGCCGTCGCTGGGCAAACTGCTCAAGGACCGGCAGATCATTCTGTTCTGCCTGATCTACTTCTTCATTCAGTTGACCATTTATGCGGCGACTTTCTGGCTGCCGAGCATCATCAAGAAGATGGGCGAACTCAGCGACGTGCAGGTCGGCCTGTTCAACTCGATTCCATGGTTGCTGTCGATCGTCGGCATGTACGCCTTCGCCTCGCTGTCGGCGAAGTGGAAACATCAGCAAGCGTGGGTCGCCACGGCATTGTTGATCGCCGCAGCGGGGATGTTCATGTCCACCACTGGCGGGCCGATCTTCGCCTTCGTCGCGATCTGCTTTGCGGCGCTGGGTTTCAAGTCCGCCTCGTCGCTGTTCTGGCCGATTCCCCAGGCTTATCTGGATGCACGCATCGCGGCGGCGGTGATTGCGCTGATCAATTCGGTGGGTAACCTCGGTGGCTTCGTCGCGCCGACCACGTTTGGTCTGCTGGAGCAACACACCGGCTCGATTCAGGGCGGCCTGTATGGTCTGGCCGCGACCTCGATCATCGCCGCAATCATCGTCTTCGCCGCGCGCACCACGCCGAAACCCGCTGCTGAAAAGGCTGTGGCCGACGCCGCGCCGAAACACGCCTGACTACGTCTCGACAAGGAAAACAACAATGACTGTTCATGACACCGCCAAAGCTCCGATCATCACCGACATGCAGGTCATTCCGGTGGCCGGTCACGACGGCATGCTGCTCAACCTGAGCGGCGCCCACGGGCCGTTTTTCACCCGCAACATCGTCATCCTCAAGGACAACGCCGGCCACACCGGCGTCGGCGAAGTGCCCGGTGGCGAGCGCATTCGCCAGACCTTGGAAGACGCGCGCAATCTGGTGGTCGGCAGCCCCATCGGCACGTACCAGAAAATTCTCAACCAGGTGCGCCAGACCTTCGCCGACCGCGATGCCGGCGGCCGTGGTCTGCAGACATTCGACCTGCGCATCACCATTCACGCGGTCACCGGCCTGGAAGCCGCTCTCCTCGACCTGCTCGGCCAGCACCTCGACGTGCCAGTGGCGGCGCTGCTCGGTGAAGGTCAGCAGCGTGACGAAGTGAAGATGCTCGGTTACCTGTTTTACGTTGGTGATCAACACGAAACCGATCTCGCCTACCGCAGCGAACCGGACGCCGACAACGACTGGTTCCGTGTGCGCCACGAGAAAGCCATGACCGCCGAAGCGGTGGTGCGTCTGGCGGAGGCGGCGCACGCCAAGTACGGTTTCAAGGATTTCAAACTCAAGGGCGGCGTGCTCAGCGGCGATGCCGAAATCGAAGCGGTCACGGCACTGGCCGAGCGCTTCCCCGACGCGCGGATTACCCTCGACCCGAACGGCGCATGGTCGCTGAAAGAGGCGATTCGTCTGTGCCGCGATCAGCACCACGTACTCGCCTACGCCGAAGATCCGTGCGGTGCGGAAAACGGTTATTCCGGGCGCGAAGTCATGGCTGAATTCCGCCGCGCCACCGGACTGAAAACCGCGACCAACATGATCGCCACCGACTGGCGTGAAATGGGCCACGCGATTCAGTTGCAGTCAGTGGACATCCCGCTGGCCGACCCGCACTTCTGGACCATGCAGGGTTCGGTACGCGTCGCGCAGATGTGCCACGAGTGGGGCCTGACCTGGGGCTCGCATTCCAACAACCACTTCGATATTTCCCTGGCCATGTTCACCCACGTCGCCGCCGCCGCACCCGGCGAGATCACCGCCATCGACACCCACTGGATCTGGCAGGACGGCCAGCGCCTGACCAAGGCACCGCTGCAGATTGTCGATGGTCTGGTGCAGGTGCCGAAAAAACCGGGGCTGGGCGTGGAACTCGACATGGATCAAGTGGCCAAGGCCCACGAACTGTACGAAAGCATGGGCCTCGGCGCGCGGGATGACAGCGTGGCGATGCAGTTCCTGATTCCGGGGTGGAAATTCGATAACAAACGGCCGTGTCTGGTGCGGTAATCCAGCAGGCGCCGCTGATTTCAATTGTGGGAGTAGGAGCTGCCGAAGGCTGCGATCTTTTGATTCTGTTTTTAAGATCAAAAGATCGCAGCCTTCGGCAGCTCCTACAAATCGGTTTTCAGCTTGAGATCTGCAGCAGCCAGGTTTTGAACGCTTTCATCGCCACCGTTTCCGCTCGCGACTGCAACCGCGTCAGCCAGTAACTACCCGTGGTGATCTCGATCGCAAACGGCTGGCAAATCGCATCAGCCGCCAGTTGCCGGGCGAACATCAGCGGCGGCGCCAACGCCACGCCGCCGCCCTGCAATGCGGCTTCCATCATTGCCAGCGACGAATCGAACACGATGCTTTGCGGTGGCGCGGCCTGCGTCGCCAGGCCCGCCGCGTGAAACCACTCCGGCCATTCATCGGTACGATAGGAACGCAGCAAGGTCTGCTGCAACAGGTCCGCCGGCGAGTGCAGCTGCCGGGCAATCTCCGGCACGCACAACACCGACAACGGCGCATCGAGCAAGCGCGTCGCCTCAATGCCATGCCAGGCGCCAGCACCGAAACGAATCGCGAAATCCAGTCCTTCCGCCGCCACATCCACGCGGTTGTTATTGGTCGACAGACGTAAATCTATAAGCGGATGTTTCCCCCGAAAGTCTGCCAGCCTCGGCAACAGCCAGCCCACTGCAAATGTACCCACCGCGCCGACCGTCAACATGTCGCGATACTGCCCACCGGCCAGACGCTCGAGCATCTGCGCAATATGATCGAATGATGTGCTGAGTACCGGCAGCAAGGTTTCGCCTTCACTGGTCAGCATCAGCCCACGGGGCAGGCGTTTGAACAGGGTCAGGTTGAGTTGCGCTTCCAGGCTTTTGACCTGATGGCTGACCGCCGCTTGTGTCACGCACAACTCGACGGCAGCACGGGTAAAACTCAAGTGACGTGCCGAGGCTTCAAATGCGCGCAGAGCGTTGAGCGGCAGTTGCGGTCGAATCATGCGTTGCCCCAAATTTTTCTAATGGCTCATGCGAGTTTTCATCGTTTGTCGATGGCCGGCGAAGTGCCTAAATTGGCCGCGCTGATCGGCCGCCCGATGAAAAATCACCCGCAGTGTAGCGGGATACAACAATCGACACTCATGGAGAGTGATTCAATCATGTGTTCCTTAGAACCGAGAAAGGTCTTTTCCTACACCGCTTTCGCACTGTTCTTCGCCAGCGTTGCCTGTCATGCCGCAACGCCGACGGATGCGCAATTGCAGGCACTGGTCAGCCAAGCCGTCACCCCGGTGATGCAGCAAAACAACATCCCGGGGCTGACCGTAGCGATCACGCTGAATGGCCAGGCACATTACTTTAACTACGGGGTCGCCGCTAAAGACACCGCGCAAAAGGTCAGCGAAAACACCCTCTTCGAAGTCGGCTCGGTGAGTAAAACCTTCACCGCCACCCTCGCCGGTTACGCCCAGGCCACAGGCAAACTCGACCTGTCGAGCAAGGCCAGCCAACTCTGGCCGGAGCTCAAGGGCAGCGCCTTCGACAACATCAGCGTGCTGCAACTGGGCACCTACAGTGCTGGCGGACTGCCGCTGCAATTTCCCGCTGAGGCGGATTCTTCCGACAGGATGCTCGGCTATTACCAACAATGGAAACCGCAGTTTCCCGCCGGCAGCCATCGCCTGTATTCCAACCCGAGCCTGGGCCTGTTCGGCTACCTGACGGCGAAAAGCCTCGGCCAGCCCTTCGACCAGGCAATGACGCAAACCCTGCTGCCAAAACTCGGTTTGCAGCACACCTTCCTCAGCGTGCCGCCAGCGCAGTCGAAGCTTTACGCCCAAGGCTACGACAGCGCCGACCAACCGGTACGCGTCAGCCCCGGCGCCCTCGACGCCGAAGCCTACGGCATCAAAACCAGCGCCGCCGACCTGCTGCGTTACGTCCAGGCACAGCTGCAACCGGCCAGCCTTGCGCCTGATCTGCACCAAGCCATCGCCAACACCCACATCGGTTATTACCGCGTCGGCGACATGACCCAAGGCCTGGGCTGGGAACGCTACGCCTACCCGATCAGCCTGGAAAAATTGCAAAACGGCAACTCGACCCCCATGGCCATGGAGCCGCACAAAGTCGAGTGGCTGACCCCACCGCAAGCTGAACCGGCCAACGTGCTGTTCAACAAAAGCGGATCCACGCGGGGCTTTGGCGCGTATGTGGCGTTCGTGCCGTCGCGGGACATGGGCATTGTGATTCTGGCCAACAAGAACTACCCGAATGCCGAACGGGTGAAGATTGCGCATACGGTTTTCGCGGCGTTGGCGGATTAGGAGTGAGAGATCGTCCGATCGCGGCCCGAGCCTGCGGCAGCTTCTACAGGATCGGGTTTTCACTCGGTTAACGTTGGAGGTGTCGCAGACTGCAACAACTTTCGATCAGCAGATGACTTGTGGGAGCGAGCCTGCTCGCGAATGCGCTCGATCAGCCACCCTTCAGCACCTGAAAAACCGCTTTCGCGAGCAGGCTCGCTCCCACATTTGAACTGTGCACTTCACAAAAAAATGTGGGAGCTGGTTTGCCAACTCCCACAGGAATTTTGCTTCATTCAGTCAACGCGCAATCAATCATCCGGCATCTGCGGCGGTTTGCTCGGTTTCGCCGGTTTGCTGCCCTTAGCGCCTTTGGCCGGTTCCGGCTCGGTGGCGACAGGCGTTTGTGCGGCGGCGGCCGCAGCGGCGGCTTCTTTTTCGGCCATGGGCATGGCGTCGATGGTTTCGAAGATTTTTGCCAGGCTCAATGCCTTGGCTTCATCACCCGAGGCGGAGAGCTTGGTTTCGCCGTCCTTGCCCACCAGGAACACTTTTGGATAAGCGCCGGCACCGAGCTTCAGCGAACGCAGCAGGGCCATGGTGTCCTGCTGACCCATGTCCTTGCCGTCGAGCTGGCCGGACATGCTGAGGATGGTGTAGACCTTGATGTTGCGGTCGGTGACGCCCTTTTTGTTGGCCGGATCTTCCAGCGACTTCTTCAGGCTCAGCCACACCGGGTCGACGGTGCTTTGCGCAATCACGATCAGAGGGCGGGCGCGGCCCACGTCCCCGGCCAGGGGTGAATCGCTGTCGGCGGCGAACAGGGGGCCAGCGATTGCCAGCAAGAGGGTCAGGGTCAGGGACCTGATGAGCATGCGCATCTCCTTTTGATATCCACGCACTACTGATTGCGCATTGTGGCGATTGTTCCGGCGGCGTCTGGCAAAAAGGCATTGCCCTGTCAGAAGCTTAGGTCAGGGAGCGCTTTGCGCAACATGGCAGACGTGATCACGCTGTCGATTTGCTTACCGGCCAACGGCGCACTACCGTGGCTGCTCTGCCAATGAAATGGAGTTCACCTGCATGCACATCGACTATCTGTGCAACCACCCCGGATTTATCGAAGAACTGGCCACACTCAACTTCAAGGAATGGGGTGATTTCGCGCCAGGCGACAGCATCGAAGCCCGCATCGAGTTGATGCGCTCTGCGTGTGGCAAGGGCGAGATACCCAGCGTGGTGGTGGCTTTGGAAGGCGCGGAGCTGCTCGGCGGTGCCTTGCTGATCGACAGCGATCTTGACCTGCGGCCGGAACTGACGCCGTGGCTGGCCGGGGTCTACGTCAAAGCCGAACACCGCGACAAAGGCGTGGCTTCGCAACTGGTCAATCGAGTGGTTGAAGAAGCAGCGGCGCTCGGTGTGCCTGAACTCTATCTCTACACCGACACTTCACAGTCGCTGTATGCGCGACTGGGCTGGCAAGTAGTCGAGAAGCTGATTTATGAGGAGCTGCCGGTGGTGGTGATGAAATACGTCATTCAGCGCTAACCCGTGGTGAGGCGGCTCGCCGCAAGCTGCCGCCTCACTCCAGCGCTGAATCGAGTGCCGAGAGCAATTGCGAGGGGGCGACGGGTTGTCCACCGAGTTTGAGTTCACCGCTATCGAGATCAACTCTCAACCTCACCGACGCCCGGTCGCCAGGGTACTTGCGCAGCACCAGCTCGATGCCACTGGCGGTCTCGTCGGCGGTACCGAGCAAATCCCACAGACTCTCGCTCATATCCAGCAGCACTTTTTGCTGCTGCAGATCGACTAACTGCGGCGCATACAGCCAATGGCTCATGCGCATCTCACGTGGCTCGACGGTGATGACGAGACGGCCCTCGCAGTGGACATAGGTTTCATTCATCGACGGATCAGAACGCCAACTTATAACCAATCAACACCAGCATCGTCGCCAGGCACGGGCGCAGGACTTCGTCGGAGATGCGTCCGGTCAGGTGGCTGCCGAGCCAGATGCCTGGCAGCGAGCCCATCAGCAGGAAACCCAGCACGCCCCAGTCCATGTTGCCCATGCTCGCATGGCCGAGGCCGGCGACGAGGGTCAGGGGTACGGCGTGGGCGATTTCGGTGCCGACCAGGCGGCGGGTTGGCAGTAGCGGGTAGAGGATGAACAAGGCGACGGTGCCCAGTGCGCCGGCGCCGATCGAGGTCAGGGCGACCATGGTGCCGAGGATCAGACCGGTGATCACCGTCATGATATTCAGGCGCGAACCGCTCGGGTTGTAGTTGCCACCCGCGCGTTTGTGGGCGAATTCGAGCAAGCGTTTCTTGAAGAAGATTGCCAGGGCGGTGGCGAAGAGGACGAAGCCGAGCGCCTGTTTGATGATGGCGTTCATCGCGTCCGGCGCGGTGTGGAGAGTGCTGAGGAACCACAGGGTCATGGCCACGGCCGGCACACTGCCGAGGGTCAGCCAGCCGGTGATGGCCCAGTCGATGTTCTTGTTCTTCCTGTGAACGAGGACGCCGCTGGATTTGGTGATCGCGGCGTACAGCAGGTCGGTACCTACCGCCGTCGCCGGGTTGATGCCGAACCACAGCAGGATCGGCGTCATCAACGAACCGCCGCCGACACCGGTCATGCCTACGATAAAGCCCACCACCAGCCCGGCAATCACCAGGCCGAAATTTGCCAATTCCATTCAAACGTCCAGAAAACGACAGGAAAATCTGGCCCGCAGCATAGCGATTTTTCTTATAACCACATATATCGATGCGGTCTATCGTTATGCCATATCGAACTCACTGCAGATCCCTGTGGGAGCGAGCCTGCTCGGAAAGGCGGTGGGTCAGCATCCGATGATTTGAATGATCCGGCGCTTTCGCGGGCAGGCTCGCTCCCACAGTGGTCTGCAAGGCTCACTGCACCGGCAGGAAATTCAAGAACAGCAGACTCTGCGCGTAATTCAGGCCGATCCTGCGATAACGCTCATCGAGCATCTGCGTGAGCAGATCCAGGCGCGCGACGATTTTGCTGAATTCGGTGGCGAAGCTGAGGTTGCTGCCCTCCTCCGAGATTTCGTTGGAGAACAGCAACGGCTGGCCTTCCTTGTTTTGTCGTTGCGACAAAATCCACATGGCTTTTTCGATGTTGCGCGCGGCGTTGTGCACGAACGTCGGGTTGATCGCGTCGGTCATGTAGAACTCGGTGCGATTGCCGTGGGCGGTGACCAGCATGCTGCCGATCGCATAGATGAACGCGCCGACGCGGTCGCCGAGGAATTCCGGGCTCATCGCATAGCTCAGCGCCGCCAGGTCCTTGCGCCCGCCCAGCACGGGCAACGGCTGCTGTTGCTCGACAGCGAGACGAACTTGCTTCACCGCAGCATTGACAGTGAGGAAGCCGGATTTGCGCAGCTCTTCCGGGTTGCGCAAGTAGAGCTTGCCCATCAATCGATAGAGGCTGTCGAGGTTGTCGCGCATCGCCAGGGTGGCCATGCGGTCGACGCTGGTCTGCAGAAATTCCTGCGGCTGCCCTTCACGCATCTGATTGAAGAATCCGTTGCCGTTCTGGTGGCTGCAGCCGCTGAGCAACAGCGACAACAGGCAGGCCAATAGCAGGCACGGGCGGCGGTGAGTGGCGGTGATCAGGGCAAAAACACTCGGCATGAAGTCTCGGACAGGCACATTCCTGTGCGGCGGGAGTCACCGCATCCTGGCCATGCATAGAGCCGCCGATTGCGAAAAAGTGCAGTGCCTGAGCAGTTAGCCGACCTTCGGCGATAGGCGATCCGTCAATTAGTCGGACTTTATATTTGCCAATACATGTAAATCCGCTATAAATCCTGTTCAGCCCCACAAATAGCATGACTAGTTATGTGTAGGAGCTGCCGAAGGCTGCGATCTTTTGATCTTGCTTTCAAAAATCACAATCAAAAGATCGCAGCCTGCGGCAGCTCCTACAGGGGACCGCGGTGTTTAAAACAACAACAAAAAGGAAGGTCAACCATGCTTCAATCCCGTCACCTGCTCTCCGGCCTCGGACTGTCCCTGATGATCGCTACCCTTTCCGCCAACGCGGCGGGCCTGACCGCCGAACACAAAGCCTTCGGCAAAACCAATGACGGCACGCCTGTCGAACAGTACATCCTGCGCAACAGCCACGGCATGCAAGCCACCGTCATCACCTACGGCGCGACCCTGCAAGCGCTGAAAGTTGCTGACAAACACGGCAAGTTCGACGACATCGTCTTGGGTTTTGACGATGTGCAGGGCTATCAGAAAGGCACCGCGTACTTCGGCGCGACCATCGGCCGCTTCGGCAACCGTTTGGCCGAAGGTGCTTTCGAACTCGATGGCAAACGCTATCAAGTGCCGCAGAACGACAAATCCAACGCCCTGCACGGCGGCCCCGAAGGTTTCGACAAGAAAGTCTGGAAGGCCAGGGAAACCAAGGACAAGGATTCGGTAGGCGTGACCCTGACCTACCTGTCGGCCGACGGCGAGATGGGTTTCCCGGGTAATCTGACCACAGAGGTCACCTATCGCCTGACCGACAGCAACGAACTGCGCATCGACTACAAGGCCAGCACCGACAAGCCGACCGTGCTCAACCTGACCAACCACAGTTACTTCAACCTGGCCGGTGCCGGCAATGGCGATATTCTCAAGCAAGTCGCCATGATCAACTCCAGCCATTACACGCCGGTCACCGCCAAACTGATCCCGACCGGGGAGCTGGCGCCTGTGGCCGGCACGCCGATGGACTTCAGCAAACCGACGGCGATCGGCACGCACATCAAGGCTGATCATCCGCAGCTGAAATTCGCCGAGCCGAAACAGGGCGGCTTCGATTTCAACTGGGCGCTGGACACCAAGGGCGATGTCAGCAAGCTCGCCACCGAAGTCAGCGACCCGCAATCCGGACGCGTCCTGCAACTGTTCACCAGCGAGCCGGGCGTGCAGTTCTACACCAGCAACTTCCTCGACGGCACGGTCAAGGGCAAGGGCGGCAAGGTCTATCCACACTGGGGCGCATTCACCCTCGAGACCCAGCACTACCCGGATTCGCCGAACCAGCCGGATTTCCCGAGCACGCGGCTTGATCCGGGGCAGACTTATGCTCACAGCGTGGTCCTGAAGTTCTCCGCCAAGTAACCTGCCTTCCTCCCCCTGTGGCGAGGGGATTCATCCCCGTTGGGATGCGAAGCAGCCCCAAAAACCTGCAATAGAACGCTGTCTGATACAGCGCGTGTTGCAGGATCGGGGCTGCTTCGCAGCCCAGCGGGGATAAATCCCCTCGCCACAAATTCCCTCACCACACATTCCCCTCGCCACAATTGATCCGGTTTCATCCTTGACTCCCCCTTCCTTCCGGGAACCCTTGCTCTATCCTGCTGCCCACTAAAGATATCGACTCTTTAAGGCAGGAGGTTTGAATGCGTACCCTTGAGTTGGCCGGCGTGCAGGTTCCGGTGATTGGCCAGGGCACTTGGCGCATGGGCGAGGATCGTTCGGCGCACAGCCGTGAAGTGGCGGCGCTGCGCAGCGGCATCGAGCTGGGCATGAGCCTGATCGATACCGCTGAGATGTACGCCGAGGGCGGTGCCGAAACGGTGGTCGGCGAAGCCATCGCCGGTCTGCGCGATCAAGTCTTTCTGGTCAGCAAGGTCTACCCGCACAACGCCAGCCGCCAGGGCATCCCGCAAGCCTGCGAGCGCAGTTTGCGTCGGCTCGGTACCGACTACATCGATCTGTATCTGCTGCACTGGCGCGGTCAGTATCCGCTGGAGGAAACCGTCGAAGCCTTCGAACGCCTGCGCGAGGACGGCAAGATCGGCCGTTGGGGCGTGTCGAATTTCGATGTCGACGACCTCGAAGAACTCTCCAGCTCGGCCTGCGCTACCAATCAGGTGCTGTACAACCTCGAAGAGCGCGGTATCGAATTCGATCTGCTGCCGTGGTGCCAGCATCAGCGCCTGCCGTTGATGGCGTACTGTCCGATCGGCCAGGGCGGCGCGATGCTCGCCGAGCCGGTTCTGCAAGACATTGCCAGCCGTCACAATGCCACCCCGGCGCAGATTTCCCTGGCGTGGCTCCTGCGTCAGGACGGCGTGATTGCGATTCCCAAGGCTGTGCGCCCCGAGCATGTGCAACTCAATGCCGAGGCGGCGCAGTTGCAACTGGACGCCGGGGATCTGGCGGCGCTGGACAAAGTGTTCCCGGCGCCTCAACGCAAGCAGCGACTGGCCATGGTCTGAGCTGCCGACTGCGAGGGCTTCGCCATGAGAAGCACAGATCTGCACGACCCGTACAACCTGCAACGTTTTGTCCAGGCACAGGACCCGGTGTTCGAACGGGTCCAGCGTGAACTCGAGACGGGCCGCAAGCGCAGCCACTGGATGTGGTTCGTCTTCCCGCAGTTCGCCGGATTGGGCGGCAGCGAAATGGCCCGGCGCTTTGCGATTGGTTCAGCCGAGGAAGCCCAGGCCTATCTGGCCAATGAACTGCTCGGGGCGAGAGTGCGCACCTGCACGCAACTGGTGCTGAATGTGCCGCAGCGCTCGATTGCAGACATTTTCGGCCATCCCGATGACCTGAAATTTCATTCTTCGATGACCCTGTTCGCCCAGTTCAGCGCCGAGGACAGTCTGTTCCATCAGGCGCTGGAGCGGTACTTCCACGGCATCCTCGATGAGTGGACGCTGCAACTGCTCGACTCAAAACAGGCCCAGTTGCCCACCGATCAGAGTTGAGAAGTCGTCGTCGACAAACGGCAGAATCGCGTCCGCCACCGGTTGCAGCTGTCGCGTGATGTAATGGTCGTAGTCGATGGCGGCGCGGCGTACTTCCAGCGGCTCCGGGCCGGCCAGGGTGATGACGTAGCTGATCCAGCCGCCGTTCTGATACTGCCGGGGCCGCCCCTGCTCGGCGTTGTATTCGTCGGCGAGCCGCGCCGCGCGGACGTGCGGCGGTACGTTGCGTTCGTAATCGTCGAGGGTGCGGCGCAGACGTTTGCGGTAGATCAGCCGATCGTCGAACTCGCCGGCGAGGGTCTTGCGCACGTAATCGCGCACATAATCCTGATACGGCTTGCGCTGAAAAATCCGCTCATACAGCTCTTGCTGAAACTGCCGCGCCAGCAGCGACCAGTCGGTGCGCACGGTTTCCAGGCCTTTGTAGACCATTTCCTCGCTGCCATCGGCGCGAGTGACGAGGCCGGCGTAGCGCTTCTTGCTGCCCTCCTCCGCGCCGCGAATCGTCGGCATCAGGAAGCGCTTGTAGTGAATCTCGAACTGTAATTCCAGCGCGCTTTCCAGCCCGTATTCCTCGCACACATGGGCGCGCCACCAATCGTTGACGTGCTTGACCAGCGCATGGCCGATCTGCGCTGCTTCTTCCTGACCATGCAGACTGCGCAGCCAGACGAAGGTTGAATCGGTGTCGCCGTAAATGACGGCGTGGCCCTGCTCTTCGATCAACTGGCGAGTGCGCAACATGATTTCGTGGCCGCGCAAGGTGATCGACGAGGCCAGCCGGGTATCGAAAAAACGGCAACCGCTGGAGCCGAGCACACCGTAGAAGGCGTTCATGATGATTTTCAACGCCTGGGACAGCGGCGCATTGTGCTCGCGCTTGGCGGTTTCGCGCCCTTCGGCCACCCGCGCCACGATGGACGGCAGACAATGGCGGGTGCGCGAGAAGCGTGCGCCACGAAAACCCGCTACCGAGTCAGCGTCGTCCGGGTGTTGCAGGCCCTCGATCAAGCCCACCGGGTCGATCAGAAAGGTGCGAATGATCGACGGGTAGAGGCTTTTGTAATCGAGGACCAACACCGATTCGTACAGCCCCGGCCGTGAATCCATAACGAAACCGCCGGGGCTGGCCTGCGGTGGATTGGTGCCCAGATTTGGCGCAACGAAGCCCTGACGGTGCATCAATGGCATGTACAAATGGGTAAACGCGGCGACCGAACCGCCGCTGCGGTCGGCCGGCAAACCGGTAACGCTGGCGCGTTCGAGCAAAAACGTCAGCAGTTCGGTCTTGGCGAAGATTCGCGTGACCAGTTCGCAGTCCTTGAGGTTGTATTTGGCCAGCGCAGGCTTGTCCTCGGCGAACATGCGGTTGATCTCGTCCATGCGCTGGTACGGATTGTTGATCGCCTTGCCTTCGCCGAGCAGCGTCTGCGCAACGTTTTCCAGGCTGAACGAGGGAAAACTCCAGGTCGCCGAACGCAACGACTCGATGCCATCGATGATCAGCCGCCCCGCTGCCGAGGCGAAATAATGATTGCGGCTGCCGTGCTCGCGCCATTGCATCTCTTCGCCGCCACGGCCGATTTTCAGCGGCACGCCGAGGCGCCGGGCGTGTTCGTGGAGGATGCGCAGGTCGAACTGCACAACGTTCCAGCCAATGATCGCGTCAGGGTCATGGCGGGCGAACCAGTCGTTGAGCTTCTTCAGAATGAGCGTGCGCGAGTCGCAGTACTCGAGGTCGAAATCGACAATGCTGGCATCGCCATTCGGCATGCCGAGCATGTACACCTGGCGCTCGCCACAGCCTTCCAGCGCGATGGAATACAGCTCGCCGTTTTCGGTAGTTTCGATGTCGAGCGAGACCAGGCGCAGTTTAGGCCGGTAACCGGGGTCGGGTTTCAGCTGGGCGTTGATCAGTACGCCGTCAGCATCCGGGGTGCCGCCAAACAGCACCGGCGCGGTGATGAAGCGCTCCATCAGATAGCGTTCCGGCGGGCGCACGTCGGCTTCAAAGACGTCGACGCCGGCGCGGTTGAGCGCGGTTTCGAGGCGCATCAACTGGCCGTGCTGCTGGCAATACAGACCGAGCACCGGACGATGCTGAAAATCGAGCAAGGCCAACGGTCGCAGCTCTACATTCTTTTCATCGTGCAGCAGACGCTCGGCTGCTTCTCGCTGTGCGGCGGGAATAAATGCGACCGACGGCTGATGCGCCAGACGCACGCGGCGCGGCCCGGCGTCCGTCGCCAGCCAGAACTCGACTTCGGTGCCGGCCGGCGTATCGCGCCAATGCCGGGTCAGGACGAAGCCCTGCTGTAAATCCACCACTGCGACCTCAACGTTTCAATCAGAACGCCATTCTACGCAGCATTTGTGGCAAGGGATTTATCTGCGGCAACAGGGATTTATCTGTGGCAAGAGGGATTTATCTGTGGCGAGGGGATTCATCCCCGTTGGCCTGCGCAGCAGGCCCTTTCATTAAAAGCGGGGCCGCTTCGCGGCCAGCGGGGATAAATCCCCTCGCCACAGATGCTTCATTCACCGATACAAAGAAGTTTTTTCCGGCAAATGGCGTTTTTTGCACGCTAACTGCCGCTTTGCCACCTTGCTCTGCGCGGCTGCGTCTACGATGCTTGATGAACAACGACAACACCTGAGTAACCGCCATGAAGACCGTCGCCCAACTGCTCAAGCTCAAAGATCAGAAAAATCAGGAAGTGCACCAGATCAAACCCGATCACATGGTGCTCGAAGCGCTGATGAAGATGGCCGAGAAAAACGTCGGCGCCTTGCTGGTGGTCGAAGACGACAAAGTGGTCGGCATCATCAGCGAGCGTGACTATGCACGCAAACTGGTGCTGCACGGGCGCTCTTCGGTCGGTACGCCAGTGCGCGACATCATGGTCAAGGACGTGATTACCGTGGATACCCGACAAACCGTCGACACCTGCCTGGGCATCATGTCGGACAAACGCCTGCGCCACTTACCGGTGGTCGAGGACGGCCAGTTGATCGGCCTGTTGTCGATCGGCGACCTGGTGAAGGAAGCGATTGCCGAACAGGCCGAGCTGATCAAACAGCTGGAGCAGTACATTCGCGGCGAATGAGCCCACCGCCGTGATCCCCTTGTGGGAGCGAGCCTGCTCGCGAATGCGCCAGGTCAGTCGACACATCTTTGACTGACAGACCGCTTTCGCGAGCAGGCTCGCTCCCACATTCATGTATCGGTCAGCCTTGAGACGGCCAATGCCGCTCAAACACCGGTGCCAGCACCGGGTGTCGGTCGATCCTTTGCAGCCAAGCATAAAAGCCCGGGCGGGTCTGGCGCAGGTGTTCGCGGCTGCCGGCCCAGCGGCTCACCACGGCCGCCAGCACATCCAATGCGCCGGGCGTTTCATCATCCAGATACAGCTCCCCGGAAAACTGATCGGCAAATACCTCCCAACTGAAATGCAGGCGCTGGCGGGTGCCGGCGATCAGGTTTTGCCGTGCGCTCTCGTCGGGCGTGCTCAGCCAGCGCTCGGGGTAATCGATGATGCCGACCGCCGCGTAGCAATTGCTGACGATATAGGCGAGGCCGCGAATCGCCTGATCACGATCGGCTGCCTTGCTCGGCAGCAGGCCGGACTTGGGAAACGTCAGGCCCAGGTGAATCAGGATCGCCGCACTTTCGGTCATGGCGCTGCCGTCCGGCAGTTGCAGGGTCGGTATCTGTTTCAACGGATTGAGTTTGCCCAGCGCCTCGTCGGCCTCGGCGCTGGCTTCGGTATCAATGAAGCGATAGGCGATCTGGCACAACTCCAGTGCCGCCTCTATGGCGGCCGCGCCGGAATTCTTGTGCCCGTAGAGCTGGTACATGTCCGTTCCCCCGATAAGGCCTTTGCACAGGGTAGATGGCTGGCTGGCCTGACGTAGAAAATTCTGCAAATGTGTCGTGATTGGCACGTTTTTCCCATGCACTGCCGACTTGCGAAATCAACCTTCGCCAATCAGCGCTGGCGGTGCCCATCCCGCACCAAGAGCATTCATCGAACGCTATCCGCGTTCTTGTAAGGTGCGACAGCGAACCAAAAGTTCGCCTGTCCGAGCTGGCAATAAGGAGTTCACCTGTGAATCTTCAAATGCTCCGCCGTACGACATACCCCACTCACTCGCAAATCCAGCCCCAAGTTCAGCCGAGCCTATTCAGCCTGGCGCGTTTCTCCTTTATTACCTGAAACCCAATGCACACTTTGCGTGCCTGGCGATAGAGCGATCGCCGGGCGCCAAGTGTTATTTATTTTTTAAATACGGCAATTAATAAAAGGCACAACAACAAGATTGTCGAACAATGACTTTCCGTCATTGAAGTTGCACCAAAAGCGCACGCCCGAATGTGATGCAGTTAACCAATACTCCAGAATCAAAATAAGGAACATGTCCTGTGAACCGCTGAATGACTGACCTGCACCAAATCGATTCGCTACGCACCGATAGGTGCTGAGCCTGATCACCGAGCAGCCGCTCTATCCCGCCGATTGGCGTGATACAGCGTTCCCTCTGACTCGCTCTGGAAAAAGCCCTTCTGCGAGGACTTGAGGACCGCTTCGCGCCGAATAAACCGTATGCGAACTTGAAACTTATATAAATGCGACATCAGTAACACCGAAGATATGCGTTCAACCCGTCTCAGCAACATCTGGCACACCTGTTGCAAACTGTAACAAACCTGAGACAGCTCACGTCTCCACACAACAACAAGCCACGGAATGGATAATGAACAATCGATATAGATGCTACTAAGCCACTAAGTTTGTTCGAGGCCGTTTAAACAGATAGTTCAACTATCGGCTCGCGCACACCTTGAAGAAAGTTGCACCCACTCACTCGAACATCAGCCATATGTTCGGACGGCACCTTATTGCCCTTCATCTGACCCGAGGGAGCTTTAATGAACGATGCGGTAAAGCACAAAACCCTGCCGGGGCCGTTGCAGCAAGCGCCGGTCCCGCCGGCAACGGGCAGGCCGGCGTTTACAGCCAACACGTCACGACCCGGCGGGTTGAACAAACCACAGATGCTCTTGCTGATCGCCGTGTCGGCGCTGATACACGGCGGCGCGTGGTGGTTCTTTCATCAGGCGCGGCCGGAGCCACTGCCGACGCCGCCGGAAATCCCGGAAATGACCGTCGAGCTGACCAGCCCGACGCCTCCGGCCCCACCGACACCGGAACCACCACCGCCGCCCCCGCCTCCACCGCCGCCGGAACCCGAGCAGCCGGTGGAGGACGAGGACGCGGTCAAGCCGCCGCCCAAACCGGTGGAGAAGCCCAAGCCAATCGAAAAACCGAAACCGGTCGAGAAGCCAAAACCAGTGAAAAAGGTTGAGCCACCGAAAGCGCCGCCGGCCCCGGCGCAACCTGCCGCACCTGCGGCGCCGACAACACCGAGCGCACCACCGGCACCACCTGCTGCGCCCGCTCCGGTCAAGGAATCGGCGGCGATTTCCGGCCTGGCCAGCCTCGGCAACCCGCCGCCGGAATACCCGTCGCTGGCGCTACGCCGCAACTGGGAAGGCAGCGTGGTGCTGCGCATTCAGGTGCTGGCCAACGGCCGTGCCGGCAGCGTGACGGTGACCAAGTCCAGCGGCAAGCCGCAACTGGATGAGGCGGCCGTCGCGGCGGTGAAGAACTGGAAGTTCATTCCGGCCAAGCGCGGTGATACGCCGATCGACGGCTTCGCCACCCAGACCATCGATTTCAAATTGCCGCAATGACGGCGCAACCGACTCATTACTGATTAACGCAAGCGAGGTGTAGCCATGAACGATTCACTGTCTTCGATGATTGTCCCCGGTGTGCTCTGGGGCCTGGTGCTGTTTTCCGTGGTCAGTTGGGCGATCCTGCTGGTCAAGTCGGCCCAGTACCTGCGCCAGAAAGCGCAGAACAAACAGTTCACCAAAGCCTTCTGGAGCGCGCCGGACCTGCTCACCGCCGCCGAACACGCCAGCCAGTATCCAGGCTCGCTGGCGCGCATCGCCAGCAGCGGTTTCGAAGCCCTGCTGGTCGAAGAGTCGCCGCGCACCACGCAGCAACTGGCGCACACCATCAACCGTTCCGATCGCCTGGAACGCAACCTGCGCCAGCAGATCCAGAAGGAACGTCGCTCGCTGGAAAACGGCCAGGCGATCCTCGCCAGCATCGGCAGCACCGCGCCGTTCATTGGCCTGTTCGGCACCGTGTGGGGAATCATGGAAGCCCTGCAAAGCATTGGCGAAACCGGCTCGGCCAGCCTTGAAGCGGTCGCCGGCCCCATCGGCCACGCACTGATCGCTACGGGCGTGGGCATCGCCGTCGCGGTGCCGGCAGTGCTGATCTACAACTTCTTCCTGCGCCGGCTGAAACTCGCCTCGGCGGACATGGACGACTTCGCCCACGACTTCGACGCCCTCGCCTCGCGCAGTGCGTTTTCCATCAGCCGCCAGGCCATTGCCAGCAAAAGCACCAACGCCGTGCGGGAGGCCAGCTGATGTCATTCTCCACTCAAGACAGCGATGAAGTGCTCAGCGAAATGAACGTCACGCCGCTGGTCGACGTGATGCTCGTGCTGCTGGTGGTGTTCATTGTCACCGCGCCGCTGATGACCAACGCGATCAAGGTCAACCTGCCGAAAACCGACGCCGTCGCCCCTGCCGAAAAGAAAGACCCGGTGGTGGTCAGCGTCGATCAGGACGGCAAGTTCTATCTGGCCAAGACCGAACTGGCCCCGGAATCCCTCGAGGCCAGCCTCAAGGAGGTCAAGGCCAAGGACGCCGAAGTCCGTGTGCAATTGCAGGCCGATGCCGCCGTCAATTACGGCCAGGTGGCCAAGGCCATGGCATCGATCGAACGCTCCGGCATCAGCAAGATTTCGGTGATGACCACCCACTGACGACGGTGCCGGGCGGCTGTTGAAAGCATCCGCCCGGCACCGCTGAAAAAAGAAATCCCGTCGCACCCGGCCGACCGAAAAAACGCTACGCGTCTTCGGAGGGGATCGGCTTGCTTGAAGAAAGTGGTTTTCCGCGCGCGGTATCACCGGAAGCGGAGCAATGAGCGGCTCACAAGGCCAATTCGATAACGTCTGAAAATCGGAAACAACCATGCTGATGAACACTCCACGCTTCACGCTCAAACCTTTGGTGGCAACGATGTCTCGCCACCGTTTCGTTCCGCTGTATCTGGTGGCCATGGGGATGGGCGCCGGGACCGTGCAAGCGGCCGAGGACGACAACAGCGCCACGCCGGCAGCCGCTGTCGTGGCGGCGCCGACCACGCAACTGCAACGGGTCGAAGTGACCGGGTCGGCGATTCGCCGGGTCGATGCGGAAACGGCGGTGCCGATCACCATTCTCAAGGCCGAGGAGCTGCGCAAACAGGGCGTGACCACCACCGCCGAACTGGTGCAGCGCATCACCGGCAGCCAGTCGATCAACAACAGCGCCGGCTCCGTCGGCGCGGCAACGGGCGGTGCGTCGTTTGCCGACATGCGCGGCATCGGTGCGAACAAGACGCTGGTGCTGCTCAATGGTCGCCGCCTGGCCAACAACGCCCTGTCGGGGACCAACTCGGCCGGCGGCGCGGTGGACCTGAACATGATCCCGTTCGCCGCCATCGAACGCGTGGAAGTGCTGCGCGACGGCGCCTCGGCCCTGTACGGCACCGACGCCATCGGCGGTGTGATCAACTTCATCACCAAGAAATCCCTTACCGACGGCGCGTTGACCCTCGGTGGCGAAACGCCGACCCACAGCGGTGGCGGCGCGACCAAGGACATGAGCGCCAGTTGGGGCTACGGCGATCTGGAAGAAGACCGCTTCAACGTCCTCGGCGTGTTCAACTACAACAAGCAGCAGAACCTCGACGCCAACGACCGCTCCTTCGCCACCGACTACGCGCCCGGTCGCGGTCTCGATCAGACCTCCGGCACCGCGTTCCCCGGCAACTACAGCCAGAACGGCAACGCCACCAACCCGTTGGCCAACAGCAATTGCAACGGCCCCAACCTGATCGCCCGCGACGGCTTGTGCCGCTTCAGCACCCGTGAATTCATCGACCTGGTGCCGCAAACCGAGAAGACCTCGTTCTTCGGCAAGACCACTGCCAAGCTCGGCGATGATCACAACGCCAACCTTGAATATTTCTGGTCGCGCAACAACAACGCCGTCGCCGTCGGCCCGGCGCCACTGACCGGCCTGAGTCTGGATTCTTCCTCGCCGTACTACCCCGGCAACGGCATCACCCCGGCGCCGACCGATTTCGCCCTAGACCCGACGCAGCCGGTCGATGTGAACTGGCGTGAAACCGCTGCCGGCCCGCGTGAATCGAAAGACCAGAACACCAGCCAACGCTTTCTGCTGAGCTTCGACGGCCTGGTGGGTGGTTGGGATTACAACGTCGGCGCCTCGTACAACCAGAACAAAATCGTCTCCAGCGTCACCAGTGGTTATGTCAGCGACCAGGCGATGATTGACGGCCTGGCCAGCGGTCTGCTCAACCCGTTCGGCCCGCAGACCGCTGCCGGCCAGCAGTACATCGATGCCGCCGCGTACCACGGCGCCTACTCCACCGCCGTGGGCCGCGTTGCCGGTTTCGATGGCCGGGTCAGCCGTGAAATCGGCGACTGGTTCGGCGCAGGTCCGTCCGGTCTGGCGCTGGGCGGCGAGTACCGCAAGGAGAAATTCCATCAGGACTTCGAGTCGTTCGCCGGCGACATCCAGAGCCTCGGCATCGACCCGGCCGGCAGCGTCGAGGGCGACCGCAGCGTCAAGGCCGCCTATGCCGAACTCAACGTGCCGGTGCTCGACAGCCTTGAATTGTCCGCCGCTGTGCGCCACGACAAATACAGCGACTTCGGCAGCACCACCAACCCGAAATATTCGTTCCGTTATCAGCCGCTCAAAGAGCTGGTGGTGCGTGGCGCCTACAGCGAAGGTTTCCGCGCGCCTTCGTTGTATGAACTGTATTCGCCGCGCAGCATCACCTTCACCCAGGGTTTCTACAACGATCCGGTGCTGTGTACCGGCGGTGTGGTGCAACCGGGCGGTAACGGCGGGCGTGATTGCGGTCAGCAATTCCTCAACCAGATTGGCGGCAACGAGGATCTGGCCCCGGAGAAGGCGCGCAACGTCACCTTGGGCTTCGTCTACCAACCGATCAGCAATCTGTCGGTGGGTCTGGATTTCTGGTGGATTCACATCTCCAACCAGATCCAGCCGTTCCCGGAATCCACCGTGTTCGATCAGGCCGGATCCTACCCGGACCGCTTCGTGCGCAACGCCGACGGCACGCTCAACTACATCGTTACCGGCAACGCCAACCTCGGCATCGTCGAAACCAACGGTGTCGACGTGTCGCTCGACTATCGCTTCCCGAACACGCCGTACGGTCAGTTTGGCCTCGGCCTGCAAGGCACCTATGTCGACGAGTACGACTTCCAGAGCACCATCAAAGGCCCGTTCACCGACAAGGTCGGCGACTTTCAGGGCGACGGCGTGATCGCGCGCTGGAAGCACAACCTCACCGGCAGTTGGAGCCTCGGTGCGGCGCGAGCAGCGCTGACCAACCGCTTCACCACCGGTTACAACGATTACGACCGCGAGACTCACGCAAGGGTGGCGTCGTATTCGGTGTGGGACCTCTCGGCCGGTTACACCTTCAACAAAGTGCTCGACGTTGATGCCGGGATGAAGAACGTGTTCGACCGCAACCCGCCGTTCTCCAACCAGGCCTACAACTTCCAGAGCGGCTATGACCCGCGCTACACCGACCCGCTGGGCCGGACATTGTTTGCGCGCATGACGTATCACTTCTGACCCGAGATAAAACGCATCCCCCCTGTGGGAGCGAGCCTTTGTGGTGAGGGGATTTATCCCCGATGGGGTGCGAAGCGCCCCCAGGACCTGCCGACGCGGAGCAACAGAAGTACCGCATGCATTGATCTTGCGACTGCTGCGCAGCCGATCGGGGATAAATCCCCTCGCCACAAGGGCTCGCTCCCACCGGGGGTCCGGGTTCCTTCAGGGATTTCAAGGGTGACTTCATGAATGTTTTGCGCAACATGGCCGCTTTGCTGCTGGGCAGTGCGCTGCTCTGTGCCGGGACCTCGGCACTGGCCGGCGGCAGTCACGCGCTGACGGTGTACGGCGAGGCGCCGAAGTATCCGGCCGGCTTCAAGCATTTCGATTTTGTTAACCCCGACGCGCCCAAGGGCGGTTCGCTCAGCCGTGCGTCGATGGAGATCGGTCAGTACAACTACATCACGCCGTATGCCGATCAGGGCATTTCCGTGGTGCAGGTCAATGACTGGGTGTATTCGCCATTGGCGTTTCGTTCGCTGGATGAGCCCTACACGGTTTACGCTCTGGTCGCGCAGCAGATCGAGCGCGATCCGGAGGGTTTGTGGGTGCGCTTCACCCTCAACCCCAAGGCACGCTTCGCCGACGGCACGCCCATCACCGCCGAAGACGTGCGCTACACCTTCAACCTGCTGATGACCAAGGGCAGCCTGAGTTATCGCCAGCAATATGCCGACGTGCAAGACGTGCTGGTCGAAGGTCCACGCCAGGTCCGTTTCACCTTCAAGAACAACCTCAATCGCACCCTTGCACTGGATCTGGCGACGCTGCGCGTGCTGCCCGAGCACTGGTGGAAAACCCGCGACTTCGCCAATGGCGGCGGCTTCGAGCCACCGCTGGGCAGCGGGCCGTACCGGGTGAGCAAGGTCGACGCCGGGCGCAGCATCAGTTTCCAGCGCGACCCGGACTGGTGGGGCAAGGACCTGCCGGTCAGTCGCGGCATGTACAACTTCGACAGCCTGACGGTGAATTTCTACGGCGACACCGACGTCGCTCGCCAACTGCTGCAGGCCGGTGCGTTCGACTACAACCGCGAGTTCTCTTCCTCGGGTTACGTGGTTGGCTACGACAGCCCGGCCCTGCGCGACGGGCGCTTGCAAAAAGCCATTCTGGCGCCGCACAAACCCACCGCCGCCCAAGGTTTTGTGTTCAACCTGCAGAACCCGTTCTTCAAGGATCGCCGCGTGCGTCAGGCGATCAGCCTGCTCTGGGATTTCGAGTGGACCAACAAACAGATGATGCGCGGCTTCTACGTGCGTCAGAACAGCTTCTGGCCCAAAAGTGAAATGGCCGCCAGCACCCTGCCCGATGCCGAGGAATTGAAGATCCTCGAACCGTTGCGCGGCAAGGTTCCTGACGAGGTGTTCACCACGGTCTATGAAGCGCCGAAAACCGATGGCAGCGGCTACATCCGCGACAAGCAATTGCAAGCGCTGAAACTGCTCGCCGAAGCCGGTTGGACGGCGAAAAACAATCGTCTGGTCAACGCCGCCGGCGAGCCGCTGGAATTCACCTTTCTCGATGGTCAGGGCGGCTTCGATCGCATGCTGCTGCCGTTCAAACGCACCCTCGCGCAGATCGGCATCACGCTCAATCTGCGCCGCATCGATTCAGCGCAATACATCAACCGCCTCAACGCTCGCGACTACGACATGATCGTCTGCGCTTTCCCGCGCAGTGGCGATCCGATCGTCTCCCCGGGCCGCGAGTTGTACAGCCTGTATGGCTCGCAAAGTGCCACGCAAGTCGGCAGCTCGAACGCGATGGTGCTGGCCGATCCAGCGGTCGATCAACTGCTCGACGGGCTGGTCCAGGCCAACAGCCGCGAAGCCATGGTGCATTACGCCCGCGCCCTCGACCGGGTGCTGCAATGGGGTTACTACATGATTCCCAACTACTACTCCAAAGGCACGCCGACGGTGTATCAGAACCGCTTCGGCATGCCCGCCGTGCAACCTTCGTATGACGAAGGCCTCAACACCTGGTGGGAAGTCTCGGCCAGGCCGCTGACGACTCAGCAGATGAGCGCTCAGCTTGCGGGAGGCCAGTGACATGCTGCGTTATCTGAGTCGCCGATTGCTGCTGATCATCCCCACGCTGTTGTGCATTCTGGTGGTGAATTTTCTTATCGTGCAAGCCGCGCCCGGCGGGCCGGTGGAACAAGCCATCGCCCGCCTGCAAGGCTTTGGCGGGCACAGCATGGGCGGTGGCGGCGAAGTCGCGGCGGTCGGCGGTGCCGGGCGCAGCAGCCGTGGGCTGGACCCGGCGCTGATCGAGGAAATCAAACGCCATTACGGCTTCGACAAACCGCTGCACGAACGCCTGTGGTTGCTGCTGAAAAACTACGCACAACTGGATCTGGGCAACAGCTTCTTTCGCGGCGCCAAGGTCACCGACCTGATCGTGCAGAAGCTGCCAGTGTCGCTGTCGCTGGGCTTGTGGGCGACGCTGATCACCTACCTGATTTCGATTCCGCTGGGCATTCGCAAGGCAATCAGGAACGGTAGCGCCTTCGATGTCTGGAGCAGCACCGCGATCATCGTCGGCTATGCCATGCCGGCGTTTCTCTTCGCCATTCTGTTGATCGTGGTGTTCGCCGGGGGCAGCTACGTCAACTGGTTTCCGGTGCAGGGACTGGTGTCGGACAACTTCGACAGCCTCAGCACATTGGGCAAGGTCGGCGACTACCTCTGGCACCTCGTACTGCCGGTCACGGCGCTGGTGATCGGCGGCTTTGCCACGCTGACGATCCTGACCAAGAACAGCTTTCTCAACGAAATCAGCCGGCAGTACGTGATCACCGCACGAGCCAAGGGCCTGACCGAGCGCCGCGTGCTGTACGGCCACGTGTTTCGCAACGCCATGCTGTTGGTGGTGGCCGGTGTGCCGTCGGCGCTGATCGAAGTGTTTTTCGCCGGCTCCCTGCTGATTGAAACCATCTTCAACCTCGACGGCCTCGGGCGCATGAGCTACGAAGCGGCGGTATCGCGCGACTATCCGGTGGTGTTCGGCGCGCTGTTTCTGTTCACCCTGTTCGGTTTGCTGATCAAGCTGATCGGCGACCTCTGCTACACCCTGCTCGACCCGCGCATCGATTTCTCGGCGAGGACTGCCTGATGTTCACACTGTCGCCTCTGGGCCAGCGCCGCGTCGCGCAATTCAAGGCCAACCGCCGTGGGCGCTGGTCACTGTGGCTGTTTATCGGCCTGTGCCTGATCTGCCTCGGTGGCGAGTTGATCGCCAACGACAAGCCGCTGGTGATCCGCTACCACGACGCCTTTTACTTTCCGATCCTCAGCGATTATCTGGAGACCGATTTCGGCGGCGAATTGCCGTTTCAGCCGGATTACGCCAGCAGTTACGTGCACAAGCTGATCGAGGATCAGGGCGGCTGGATGCTGTTTCCGCCGATCCCGTTCAGCTACGACACGGTCAACTACGACCTCACCGAACCGGCGCCCAGCCCGCCGTCATCGAGCAATTGGCTGGGCACCGATGATCAGGCCCGCGATGTTCTGGCGCGGGTGATTTTCGGCACGCGAATCTCGATTCTGTTCGCGCTGATCCTCACCGCCATCAGCGCGTTGATCGGCATTCTCGCCGGGGCAATGCAGGGCTACTACGGCGGCTGGGTCGACTTGCTCGGGCAGCGCGTTCTGGAAATCTGGTCGGGGCTGCCGGTGCTGTATCTGCTGATCATTCTGTCCGGCTTCGTCTCGCCGAGTTTCTGGTGGTTGCTGGGGATCATGGCGCTGTTTTCCTGGCTGGCGCTGGTCGACGTGGTGCGCGCCGAGTTCCTCCGTGGGCGCAATCTCGAATACGTCAAAGCCGCGCGCGCGCTGGGCCTGACCGACAGCGAACTGATGCGCCGGCACATTCTGCCCAACGCCATGACTTCCACCCTCACCTACCTGCCGTTCATTCTCACCGGCGCCATCGCCACCCTGACCGCGCTGGATTTTCTCGGCTTTGGCATGCCCGCCGGCACCGCGTCGCTGGGTGAACTGATCGGCCAGGCCAAACGCAATCTGCAGGCACCGTGGCTGGGGCTGACAGCGTTTTTTGCCCTGGCGCTGATCCTGTCTTTGCTGGTTTTCATCGGTGAAGCGTGCCGAGATGCCTTTGATCCGAGGAGCTGACATGCAAGACCATTTAATCGAGATCCGCGACCTGCGCGTCGCCTTCGCGGGGCAGGAAGTGGTGCACGGTGTGAACCTGGATATCCGCCGTGGCGAGTGTCTGGCGCTGGTCGGTGAATCCGGCTCGGGCAAGTCGGTGACGGCGCATTCGATTCTGCGTCTGTTGCCGGGCAAGAACGTCAGCAGCAGCGGCGCGATTCGCTACAACGGCGTGGATTTGCTGCACGCCAGCGAACAGCAGATGCGTGGTCTGCGCGGCAATCGCATTGCGATGATTTTCCAGGAGCCGATGACCTCGCTGAACCCGCTGCACACGGTGGAAAAACAGATCAGCGAAGTGCTGGAAATCCACAAGGGCCTCAAGGGCCGCGCCGCCCGCACGCGGACTCTGGAGCTGCTCGAGCTGGTGGGTATTCGCCAGCCGTCGCAGCGTTTGAAAGCCTATCCGCATCAGCTTTCCGGTGGTCAGCGGCAACGGGTGATGATCGCCATGGCGCTGGCCAACGAGCCGGAATTGTTGATTGCCGACGAACCGACCACAGCGCTGGACGTGACCGTACAGCAGAAGATTCTTGAACTGCTGATCGAACTGCAGCAGCGCCTCGGCATGTCGCTGTTGCTGATCAGCCACGACCTCAATCTGGTGCGCCGGATCGCTCAGCGCGTGTGCGTTATGCGTCAAGGCGAGATCGTTGAACAGGCCGATTGCGAGACGCTGTTCCAAGCGCCGCAACATCCTTACAGCCGCTTGTTGATCGAGGCTGAACCGAGCGGCGCGCCAGTGCCCAGTGAGTACGAGCACAACCTGCTGGAAGTCGATGATTTGAAGGTGTGGTTTCCCCTGCCGAAAAAACTCTTCAGCCGTCAGCAGGATTACATCAAAGCGGTGGACGGGGTCAGTTTCACCCTGCAACGCGGCAAGACGTTGGGCATCGTCGGCGAATCGGGTTCGGGCAAGTCGACGCTGGGCCAGGCGATCCTGCGACTGGTCGAATCAGAGGGCAATATCCGTTTCGGCAACAAGCAGTTGAGCCTGCTCAATCAGCGCCTGATGCGCCCGTTGCGCCGGCAGATCCAGGTGGTGTTTCAGGACCCGTTCGGCAGCCTCAGCCCGCGCATGTCAGTGCAGCAGATCATCGCCGAAGGCTTGCTGACCCACGGCATCGGCAGCGAGGCCGAGCGTGAAGCGGCGGTGATTCGCGTGCTCGAGGAAGTCGGCCTCGACCCGCAGAGCCGCCATCGTTACCCCCACGAGTTTTCCGGCGGCCAGCGCCAGCGCATCTCCATCGCCCGCGCACTGGTGCTGGAACCGGCGCTGATCCTGCTCGACGAACCGACGTCGGCGCTGGATCGCACGGTGCAGAAGCAAGTGGTGGAATTGTTGCGCCAGTTGCAGATCAGGCATGGGCTGACCTATCTGTTCATCAGCCATGACCTGGCGGTGGTGCATGCGCTGGCGCATGACTTGATGGTGATCAAGGATGGCAAGGTGATTGAACAAGGCTCGTCGCGGGAGATTTTCGCTGCGCCGAAACATCCGTATACCCAAGAGTTACTGAAAGCCTCGGGCCTCAAGCCTTATAGAGAGCCTTGTGGGAGCGAGCCTGCTCGCGAATGCGGTGCGTCAGTCACATAAGAGCTGACTGAACCGACGCTTTCGTCGGAACGCCGCCCGGAGCAGGCTCGCTCCCACAGGTTTGATCGGTGGTGTTTGAAATTTATTTTTCCGGCACTGCATCCAATCGCCTCCGCCACGGGTAGTCCCTGTAACAGCCCACTCTGGTGCTGTCAGCGCCCTACCCTTTTCGGAGAATCATCGGATGAACATCACCCAGCTGATTGGCTTCACCGGTTTGCTCGCTTTCACCGCGACCACCTTCGCCCAGAGCAGTTATCCCGACGCGATCAAGGTGCCGGACGGGCACAAGATTGCCCTGGAGACCACCGGGGTTGGCGAGATCACCTACGAATGCCGCGACAAGCCCAATGTGGCCGGGCAGACCGAATGGACCTTTGTCGGCCCGAAAGCGGTGCTCAATGATCGCAGCGGCAAACAGGTCGGCACTTATTTCGGCCCGCCAGCGACGTGGCAAGCCAAGGACGGTTCGAAAGTCACCGGCACACAACTCGCCGTGGCACCGTCGAGCCCGGGCAACCTGCCCTATCAACTGGTCAAGGCCAATCCGGCCGAGGGCAAAGGCGCGATGACCGGGGTCAGCTACATCCAGCGCGTCGCGCTCAAGGGCGGCGTCGCGCCGGGCAGTGAGTGCACCATGGCGAACAAGGGCAAGCAGGAAGTGGTGAAGTATCAGGCGGATTATATTTTCTGGGCGGCGAACTGATATTCGGAAGCAGTGCACAATCCTGTGGGAGCGAGCCTGCTCGCGAAGACGGAGTGTCAGTCGCCTTATTACTTTCTGACCCACCGCATTCGCGAGCAGGCTCGCTCCCACAGGGAACAATGCGTCTGGATGTTTGGGAAATGTGAGCTAGATTGCACCCCATGCCTTTACCCGAATCCGTTTTCGATTACGAAGCCCGCCTCGCTGCCTGTGCCCGGGGCGAGCGTTTGGCTTTGCGCGATTTGTATGTGCAGGAAGGCCCGCGCCTGCTCGGCGTGGCCAAGCGGCTGGTGCGCGATACGGCGCTGGCGGAGGACATTGTGCATGAGGCGTTCATCAAGATCTGGCACGGCGCGGCCGGGTTCGACCCGGCGCGGGGTTCGGCGCGGGGCTGGATGTTCAGCGTGACCCGGCACCTGGCGTTGAATCAGCTGCGCAAGCAAAGTCGGGAAACGCCGTTCAGCGAAGAACATGAGGCAGCGGCGCCTGATGAGGCGGTCGATGTTCACTCGGCACGCATTCATCGCTGCCTCGAGCAACTGGAACCGCAGCGGCGCAGCTGCATCCTCCACGCCTACGTCGACGGTTACAGCCACGCGCAGATTTCCGCACGCCTCGACACGCCGCTGGGCACGGTCAAAGCGTGGATCAAGCGCAGCCTCAATGCTTTGCGGGAGTGCATGGGATGACCGGCGAATCAGCGCAGGAACGGGATGAACTGGCCGGCGAATACGTGCTTGGCACCTTGTCGTTCGAGCAGCGCATCGAGGTGCAACGGCGCCTGCCGAACGATCCTGAGTTGCGGGCGGCAGTCGACGCATGGGAGCGACGTCTGCTGGAGCTGACCGATCTGGCCGAACCTCAGCAACCCTCGGCGCAGTTATGGCCTCGTATCGAACGCAGTCTCGAACGGCTGACGGTGAAGAAACCGCTAACCTCGTGGTGGAATCTGCTGCCGCTGTGGCGCGGCTTGAGCGCGGCCGGGCTGGCGGCGACATTGATCCTCGGCACGATGCTGCTGACGCAGACTGCGCCGAAACCGAGTTATCTGGTGGTGCTGGTGGCGCCGCAGGACAAGGCGCCGGGATGGGTGATTCAGGCGAGCAATGCCCGGGAGATCCAGTTGATTCCGCTAGGGGTGGTCGAGGTGCCGGCGGACAAGGCGCTGGAGTTCTGGACCAAGGCTGACGGCTGGTCGGGGCCGGTGTCGTTGGGCTTGGTCAAGCCGGGGCAGGCGTTGTCGGTGCCGCTGGACAAACTGCCGCCGTTGCAACCGAACCAGCTGTTTGAGCTGACGCTGGAAGGCGCCAATGGCTCGCCGATTGGCAAGCCGACCGGGCCGATTCAGGCGATCGGGCGTGCGGTGAAGGTGCTCTGAGGCTCTGCTACGCGGTTGTCCGCAACCATCATCGACGTCGATGTTCACCATCACGGTAATGAAGTTCTCATAAAAAATTCCGGGCGTAACATCAGCTCCATACCAACCAACAACACCCCGGAGCACACCATCATGAAACGCCAGACTCTTCTCAGCATCGCTTTCTCGGTTTTCGCAGTTAACGCTTTCGCCGCCACCCCGGCGCACACCCTGATCGCCGAAGGCGGTTCGGACAAGCTGATCGAAAGCCGTCTGGCTGAAGGCGGTTCGGATCGTCTGATCGAACGCCGTGTTGCTGAAGGCGGCTCGGATCGTCTGATCGAACGCCGTGTTGCTGAAGGTGGTTCTGATCGTCTGATCGAACGCCGTGTTGCCGAAGGTGGCTCGGATCGTCTGATCGAACGCCGCGTTGCTGAAGGTGGTTCGGATCGTCTGATCGAGCGCCGCGTTGCTGAAGGTGGTTCGGATCGTCTGATCGAGCGCCGTGTTGCCGAAGGTGGTTCTGATCGTCTGATCGAACGCCGTGTTGCCTGATGCATGACTGCAAGCGCAACACCGCAGAGAAACCCGGCTCCCGCAGCCGGGTTTTTTATGTCTGCGTGTTTTATCCGGCCTTGGCCATGCAGCGCTTGTAGCGCTCGTCCACGCGCTTGGCGAACCAGGCTGTGGTGAGTTTGCGGGTGATCTTCGGACTTTGCAGCACAATTCCCGGCAATACCGCACGCGGTAACGCCTTGCCTTCGGCCCGCTCCGCCAGTTCGAACACGCGCTGATAGAGTTTGGTCTCTTCGAATTCCAGGGTTTTGCCTTTCTCCAATTGATCGCGAATCGTCGGGTTGCGCATGCCCAGCGACTTGCCGAGGGTGCGCACCGCCAGTTCGGTACTGCCGGGCATGATCGAGTCGTAGCGAATCAGGTCGCCGTCCAGGGTCAGCGGGATGCCGGAAGCGCGGCTGACCGCATTCTGAAACGCGGCATTGCGGCTGGCGTACCAGCCGGCGTTGAAATCGGCGAAACGATACAACGGCTCACGGTAACTCACCGGATAACCGAGCAAATGGGCGATGCCGAAATACATGCCGCCGCGCCTGCTGAACACTTCACGACGAATCGTGCCGTCCACCGGGTACGGGTAATCCTTGGCGTGCTCCTCGGCGAATTCGATGCTGACCTGCATCGGCCCGCCGGTGTGCACCGGGTTGAACCCGCCGAACAACGTGCGACCCATCGGCACCATGCCAATGAAATCGTCGAAAATCGCGCTCAGCTCTTTTTCACTGCGCGCAGCGTTCAGGCGTTCGCTGTAGCTCTTGCCGTTGGGCGAGCGCACTTGCAGAGCGCCGCTGACCAGCAGGCTGGGGATGTGCACCTTGGCGGCGCGGCGGTCGATTTCGTCGCGGGCGATCTTGCCTAGGCCGGGCACTGTCGGGTCGGCCTGGAAAGTGGACTCCTGCTCGGCCACGGCCAGTACCGAACACAGATTCTGCGTGGTGGTGTTGATGCCCTGTGCGGCGAACGCGGCGTAGATGTCCGTGGCCCAGCCCTGACGGTCGGCAGTTTTCGCCGGCAACAGCCGAACGATTTCCGCCTTCACTTCAGCCGGCGGACGCGGCGCAGGTTCGTTGCTGCGCTGGCTGGCGCAACCGGCGAGCAGCAGCAAAGCGCCGAGAGTAATGAGTAATCGCATGTTGCTCCATCCAATCAAATTAGCCACAACACCATACACAACCCCCGTAGGAGCTGCCGCAGGCTGCGATCTTTTGATCTTGCTTTTTGCAGATCAAAGTCAACATTAAGATCAAAAAGATCGCAGCCTTCGGCAGCTCCTACGGATGACAAACTGATTGCAAAACGTTACTGCGAAACCCTATCATTCGCGCCTGGAGTCGCATTAGCGCAAGGAGTTCCGCGCCGCCCTTATTTTTTCTTTGGCCGTTCGCCTCCAGGTATCCGACATGCCCGCTTCTGCTCGACTCGGCGCTCCGTTCCGCCCGACTTTGCTTGCCCTGCTGTGCTCCCTGACCGTTACCGCCCATGCCGCTGAAGACAACAGCAAAGCGCTGGTGCTCGACGACGTCAACGTCAATGCCCAGGCGCCTGCGCCCAACGCCCTGCCCCCGGTCTACGCTGGCGGTCAGGTCGCGCGCGGCGGCCAGTTGGGCGTGCTCGGCAATCAGGACATGATGGACGTGCCGTTCAGCGCGGCGTCCTACACCGAGCAGCTGATCCAGGATCAGCAGGCGGAAAACGTCGCCGATGTGCTGCTCAACGATTCCTCGGTGCGCCAGGCCTCGGGCTTCTCCAACCAGGCGCAGGTCTTCATGATTCGCGGCCTGCCGCTCAATGGCGATGATATTTCCTATAACGGCCTGTACGGCGTATTGCCCCGGCAGATCATTTCCACCGATGCGCTGGAGCGCGTGGAAGTGTTCAAAGGCCCCAACGCTTTCATCAACGGCGTGACCCCGACCGGTTCCGGCATCGGCGGCGGCGTCAACCTGCAACCCAAGCGCGCCGGCGACGTGCCGCTGCGCCGTTACACCACCGACATCAACAGCGAAGGTCGCATCGGTCACCACTTCGACATCGGCCAGCGTTTCGGTGAAGACAACCGCTTCGGCGCGCGGGTCAACCTGTCGCAGCGCGAAGGCGACACCGGCATCGATCACGAGAACCAGCGATCGAAACTGTTCGCCATCGGTCTGGATTATCGCGGCGATGCGCTGCGGGTGTCCGGTGACTTTGCCTATCAGAAGGAACGCGTCAACGGTGGCCGCAGCTCGGTCAACCTCGGCACCGCCACGCACATCCCGGACGCGCCATCGGCGGACACCAACTACGCGCCGAAATGGGGTTACACCGACATCGAAGACACCTTCGGCATGCTCCGCGCCGAATACGACCTCAACGACAACTGGACCGCCTACGCCGCCGGTGGCGCCAAGCACACCCGTGAAGTCGGCCGGTACAACTCGACCACGCTGGTCGGCAACAGCGGCGCGTCGTTCACCACTGGCTCGTTCGTCCCGCATGATGAGGACAACACCAGCGTCATGGCCGGTCTCAACGGCAAGTTCAACACCGGCCCGGTCAGCCACAAGCTGAATTTCGGCCTGACCGGGATCTGGGCCGAGCAGCGCAGTGCTTATGACTTCGACCTGACCCGCTACTCGAACAATATTTACCATCCGATCACTCCTCCGGCACCGGTCGGCAATTTCTCTGGCGGCGATCTCAACGATCCGGGCATCGTCGGCAAGACCTTCAACCGCAGCGTGGCAATTTCCGACACCCTCGGTTTCTTCGATGATCGCCTGCTGGTCACCGCCGGTCTGCGTCGCCAGCAACTGGTGGTGCAGGGTTACAGCTACGCCAGCTACGGCAGCGGCCCGCGCTCGTCGAGCTACGACGAGTCGATCACCACGCCGGTGTACGGCATCGTGTTCAAACCGTGGGAGCATGTGTCGTTCTACGCCAACCATATCGAAGGTCTGGCCCAAGGGCCGACTTCGCCTACCAGCTCTGGCGGTTTCCGCGTCACCAACGGCAACGAAGTCTACGCACCGAAACGCTCCAAGCAGACCGAACTGGGCGTGAAAGTCGACATGGGCACTTACGGTGCGAGCCTCGGTGTTTACCGCATCGAACAGCCAAGCGACGGCTACTGCGAAATCAACAGCGCCACCACCTGCACCTACGTGCGCGAAGGCGAGCAGATCAACAAAGGCGTGGAGATGAACGTGTTCGGCGAGCCGATCGACGGCCTGCGCCTGATCAGCGGCCTGACCCTGATGGACACTGAACTGAAAAACACCCTCAATGGCGCCAACGACGGCAACCACGCCATCGGCGTACCGACCTTCCAGTTCAACGCTGGCGTGGATTGGGACGTGCCGGGCCTGCAAGGGGTTGCGCTGAATGCGCGGATGCTGCGCACCGGCGGGCAATACGCCGACGCAGCGAACAACCTCAGCCTGCCGACGTGGAACCGCTTCGACGCGGGCGCACGCTATGCGTTCAAGGTGTCGGAGAAGGACGTGACCGTGCGGTTCGGCGTCGAGAACGTGGCGAACAAGAAGTACTGGGAATCGGCTCAGGGCGGCTACCTGACCCAGGGCGAACCACGGGTGGCGAAGTTGTCGGGGACGATCGACTTCTAAGCGTGATTGCGTCGTAAAAAAGGCCCCGCAGCTTCACGGTTGCGGGGCCTTTCTGGTTTTTTTGGCGCTTGACCGGACGCTTCGCGAGCAGGCTCGCTCCCACACTGGAATGCGTTCCCTGTGGGAGCGAGCCTGCTCGCGAAGAGGTCGGAACTGGCGACCTGATCCATACTTGCTGCACAGCCACAAGAGGACAGCCCCATGAATCGCAGCGACGTGCTGATCATCGGCGCCGGCCCGACCGGTCTGGTCCTGGCCCTGTGGCTGAGCAAACTCGGCGTGCGCGTGCGCATCATCGACAAGACCTCGGCGCCCGGCACCACTTCCCGTGCTCTGGCGGTGCAGGCACGCACCCTCGAGCTGTATCGCCAACTCGACCTGGCCGACACCATCGTGCGTCGCGGCCATCAGGTCGCGGCGGCAAATTTCTGGGTTCACGGCAAACCGGTCGCGCAACTGCCGCTCAAGCGCATTGGCGAAGGCCTGACACCCTACGCCTTCGTCGAGATCTTCCCGCAGGACGAGCACGAACGGCTGTTGCTCGAGCGCCTCGAAGACTACGGCGTCAGCGTCGAGCGCAATACCGCGCTGGACAGCTTCACGGACAACGGAGACACCATCACCGCCCATCTGCGCTTGCCCGATGGCCAGCTGGAAGTCTGTCAGGCCTGCTATCTGGCCGGTTGCGACGGCGGCCGTTCGGTGGTGCGCAAAACCCTCGACACCGACTTCCCTGGCGGTACCTATCAGCAGATTTTCTACGTCGCCGATGTCACGGCCAGCGGCCCGGCACTGAATGGCGAGCTGCATCTGGATCTGGACGAAGCGGACTTTCTCGCGGTGTTCCCACTGGCCGGCGAAGGCCGTGCGCGGCTGATCGGCACGGTGCGTGATGAACGCGCCGAGCGTGCCGACACCCTGCAATTTTCCGACGTCAGCAGCCGCGCCATCGAGCAGCTGAAAGTGCATATCGAAGACGTGCACTGGTTCTCCACTTATCGCGTGCATCACCGCGTGGCCGAGCACTTTCGCAGCGGCCGGGCGTTTCTGCTCGGCGATGCCGCCCATGTACACAGTCCGGCCGGTGGCCAGGGCATGAACACGGGCATTGGCGATGCAATCAATCTGGCGTGGAAACTCGCTGCCGTGCTCAGTGGTGGCGCCGAGCCGAGGCTGCTCGACACCTACGAATCCGAGCGCATCGCCTTCGCTCGCCGACTGGTCTCCACCACCGACAAGGTCCTCAGTTTCGTCACCGCGCAGGGTCGCATGGCCGATCTGCTACGGATGCGCGTGGCGCCGTTTCTGCTTCCGAAAGTGGCCGGGTTCGAAGCGAGCCGCGAATTCCTGTTTCGCACGGTCTCGCAAGTCACCCTCAACTATCGCGGCATGCCACTGAGCCAGGGTGAAGCCGGCCACGTGCACGGCGGCGACCGCTTGCCGTGGGCGCATGATGGCGAAGGAGATAATTTCGAGCCGCTACGGCAGCCGTGCTGGCAGGTGCATGTGTACGGCGACACCAGCGACGAGATGATCGCCTGGTGCGCTGAACATCACTTGCCGCTGCACGTCTTCGACTGGCGCCCGGCGTTTGAAACGGCGGGATTGGGGCGCAACGGATTTTATCTGTTGCGGCCGGATACCTATGTGGCGATTGCCGACAACAGTGCCGATCCGAAGGTGATCGAACGCTACTTCCTGGATCACGGCATCCGGCCTTTTCAGTGACCTTAACACTTCCTTGGCCAGCCATTCGTCGGACAGACCTGAACACCTGTCAACTCTTACAGTAGACGCTTTGCGCAGCGCCACCTCTAATCATTGCTCACCGTTTTCAAGGAGCAATCAAGATGGAACTGTCCACCGCAGACCAAGTGCAAGACATAGAGGTCACTGGAACATTAAACGCACTGTTCGAAGTCGCCGACCACCAACCTTTAAATGCTGCTTTGATCGAGTTGCGGTCAACCCAGCGGGTAAAATATGAGTTCCGAGGGAGAACGGAGGCCAACGACAGGTCTTTTATATTTCAAATTTTCAGCGATCTGGAAGATGGAACATATGAAATACCTTCGACCTACTACCAGTACGCCGCAGTGTACTTTGCAAATCATGCAGGTTGGACGTACGCATCGCCCAATCAATCAATCTTGCATCTAACGATTTCTGAAAATAAAACTCGTTTCAGTGGAAAAATCAAAGCTGATTTCGATCCAATCGAACACAAAATTGGTGCTCCAACGCTGTATGTCACTGCGTCGCTAGGTGTCAAACTCAGCAAAGCTCTTTTCTGATAAAAATCGAGTCATGGAGACGATCGCAACCTGACGCCTCTGCCTACAAGGAGCAACCATTCCATACAGGCAATGCTGCAAGTTGCGATTCCTTTCTCAGATCCCCGCCAACGCCAGATCCATCGCAAAGTAAGTGAAGATCAGATCCGCCCCGGCACGCTTGATTGCGCCAAGGCTTTCGCGGACCACGCGATCTTCATCGATCGCCCCGGCCTGGGCGCCGAACTTGATCATCGCGTACTCGCCGCTGACCTGATACGCCGCCAATGGCAGGTTCGAGGCCTGGCGAATGTCGCGGATGATGTCGAGGTAGGCGCCGGCCGGTTTGACCATCAGCGCATCGGCACCTTCCTGCTCATCGAGCAGCGATTCGCGCAGGGCTTCGCGGCGGTTCATCGGGTTCATCTGATAGCTTTTGCGGTCGCCCTTGAGCGCGCTGCCGCCGGCCTCGCGGAACGGACCGTACAGCGCCGAGGCGAATTTGGTCGAGTAGGCCATGATCGGAATCTGCGTGAAGCCGGCGGCGTCGAGCGCCTGGCGAATCGCGCGAACCTGGCCGTCCATCGCCGCCGAGGGCGCAATCACGTCAGCCCCGGCGCGGGCGGCGGCCACGGCTTGTTTGCCGAGGTTGATCAGGGTCTGGTCGTTGTCGACTTCGTGGTTGTGCATCACGCCGCAATGGCCGTGATCGGTGTATTCGCAGAAGCAGGTGTCGGACATCACGATCATTTCCGGCACGGCATCCTTGGCGATGCGCGACATGCGCGAGACCAGGCCGTCTTCGCGCCAGGTGTCGCTGCCGTTGGCATCGAGATGATGGGACACGCCAAAGGTCATCACCGACTTGATGCCGGCGCGGGCGTAGCGCTCGATTTCGCTGGCCAGTTTGCGCTCGGGAATGCGCTGCACGCCGGGCATGCTGGTGATCGGCACGAAGTCGTCGATGTCTTCCTCGACGAAGATCGGCAGGACCAGATCGTTCAGGCTGAACTCGGTTTCCTGGAACAGACTGCGCAGGCTCGCATTGCGGCGCAGACGGCGGGGACGTGCTTCGGGGAACTGACTGGACATGGGGCCTTTCCTGAAAACAGCGGATGAGACGAAAGTCGTAGGGGGCGAAGCTTATGCCTTGCGGCGGGTGCGGGACAAACCTGGATCAATCAAGAGAGCGTTACCGCAGGTGCAACAATCCCTGTAGGAGCTGCCGAAGGCTCGGGCCGCGATCGGACGATCTCTTGATCTTGTTTTTTAGGATCAAAGTCAAAAGATCGCAGCCTTCGGCAGCTCCTACAGGGGGCACGCGGTGAGTCAGGAAGGAATAGTCAGGCCACGAATGACCGCCGGGCGAGCGAGAAACCGCTCCAGCACCCGCGTGACATTGGGGAAATTCTGAATGCCGACCAGATCCCCGGCCTCATAGAAGCCAAGCAGATTGCGCACCCACGGGAACGTGGCGATGTCGGCGATGGTGTAGCGCTCGCCCATGATCCAGTCGCGGCCTTCGAGGCGGGTGTTGAGCACGTTCAGCAGGCGTTTGCTCTCTTCGACATAGCGGTCACGCGGACGCTTGTCCTCGTAATCCTTGCCGGCGAATTTGTTGAAGAAACCGAGCTGTCCGAACATCGGGCCGATGCCGCCCATCTGCCACATCAGCCACTGGATGGTCTCGTAGCGCAGCGCGCCTTCCTGAGCGAGCAACTGGCCACTCTTGTCGGCCAGATAAATCAGGATGGCGCCGGATTCGAACAGTGGCAGCGGTTTGTCTTCCGGGCCATGCGGGTCGAGGATCGCCGGGATCTTGTTGTTCGGGTTCAGCGAGAGAAATTCCGCCGAGGTCTGGTCGTTGGTGTCGAAACCGACGCGGTGCGGCTCGTACGGCAGGCCGATTTCTTCGAGCATGATCGACACTTTGACGCCGTTGGGGGTCGGCAGGGAGTAGAGCTGAATCCAGTCCGGGTACTGCGCCGGCCATTTCTGAGTAATCGGGAATGCAGACAGATCGGTCATTGGAAGCATCCAGTCACAAATTGAAAACCGATCATAAAGTAGGCCTGCCGCCGCGCCTACACGAACCGTAACATCCTGTCGCTAACCTGCCTGCATGCCCGCAAAGGTTGCCGTTAGAGTGCTGCGCACTGGCCCGGATCGAACCAAACGGGCATTACAGGACTCTGAGCTATGCCTTTCTCGCAGAGGAAGCTGTTCACGACAGGGAAACACCCGGTGCTGGGAGCCCGCGGTGCCAAGGTTTGTCAGCCTTAACCGATTTTGCTGAAGAACCCTCGAATTGATGACGAACCTGATGAGTTTCGCCAAACGTTTCAAACATCGCGCGTACGTGGCCCTGCCCTCCCTGCTGGCAGTCAGCGCGCTTTTTCTCTCGCTTGAATCCAGTGAAAGCCGTGCACAACCGGCGGACGGCACGCAGACGCTGGTGTTCCTGCGCCACGCGGAAAAGCCCGAAGGCGGCCTCGGCCAGCTCAACTGCCAGGGCCTGAACCGCGCCATCGACCTGTCGACCCTGCTGCCGGAAAAATTCGGCAAGGCCGACTACGTGTTCGCTGCCAACCCGACGCGCAACGTCGAGGAAGGCGAGCTGGACAATTCCTACAGCTACATTCGTCCGCTGATGACCATCAGCCCGGCCGCGATCAAGCTCGGCCTGCCGGTGAACATCGAGTTCTCCGCCAACGACACCAGCGATCTGGCCCGCGAACTGCTGGACGAGAAGTACCACAACTCGACGATCTACACCGCCTGGTCTCACGGCTACCTACCGGATCTGATCAACAAGGTCGCCGGCAACGCAGTGGGCGAGCGACAGAAGATCACCGATGACTGGGCCGGCGATGACTTCGATTCGCTGTATGTGCTGACCCTGAAGTGGCACAACGGCAAGGCCAGTTTGCAGAGCCATATCTACAAACAGGGGCTGGATAACGGCAAGGACACCTGCCCGACCTGAGTTTTGTAGCGCCTGATATTGCGTCTTCGCGAGCAGGCTCGCTCCCACAGGGGAACGCATTTCAACTGTGGGAGCGAGCCTGCTCGCGAAGAGGCCAGTGGCTTGCGCCTCAAGCCTTCTGACTCACCCTCGCGCGCAAATACTCGATCACCGCCCCCCGCTCTCCGGCAAACTCGATCCGCCCGCCCTTCTTCTCGCGCTGGAACACATACATCGGGTCGTAATACTCACGCAGCAAACCCTCGATCCAGCCGCGATGCAGATCCACCGCGCCGCTGCGGCCCTGCTCGGCCAGCGCCTGCTCCATCAACACCAGCATCCGCGAATGGCGCTCACCGCCGAGGCGTTTCTGTACGTTGTTGAGGCTTTCCAGCAGACGTTCGGAGAACAAGGCAAAACCGTTTTCACCGTGCACCGAGGCAAACTCCGCCGACAGATCGATGACGTAATCACGCAGGATCCGTTCGACACGATCCTCGAAACGATCTTCCAGCCAGACCATCGGGTATTGCTGCATGCCCTGATACAGCGGCAACGGCAAGGCGCAACTGCCGACCACACGGCTCTCGTCTTCGAGCACAAACTGCTCGATCCCGGCATCGCGTTTCTTCAGGAAGTCGATGGCCAGGCGATTCTCGAAATCGATGTTCGACGGCTGCCCGGTGGCGCGTTTGCCGAAACTGGAGCCGCGATGGTTGGCGTGGCCTTCCAGATCCACACCGTTGCGCAACTGCACCAGCACTTCGGTCTTGCCGGTGCCGGTCATGCCGCCGAGCAAAACGAAATCACACTGCGCGATGGCCTGCTCAAGGGTGTCGATCAAAAAGCTGCGCATCGCCTTGTAGCCGCCGCCGACGCGCGGATAGTCGATGCCGGCCTCGTCGCGCAACCACTGCTGGGTGATCTGCGAGCGCAAGCCACCACGGAAACAATACAAATAACCATCGGGATGAGCCCGGGCGAAGTCGGCCCAGGCCTGGATGCGCTCGGCCTTGACCGAGCCGGACACCATTTGATGGCCCAGCTCGATCGCCGCCTGCTGGCCGTGCTGCTTGTAGCAGGTGCCGATCTTCTGCCGTTCCAGATCATTCATCAGCGGCAGATTGACCACGCCGGGGAACGCGCCTTTGTGAAACTCGACCGGCGCGCGGGCATCCATCATCGGCCGGTCGTTGAGGAAAATGTCGCGGTAGTCGGTGCAGTCGCGGAGCATCAAATCACCTCGACCGCGTTCGTCTGTCGCTCAACCAGTTCGCCGATCGGCGCAAGGTTCAGACCCAGTTCGGCGGCGACGCCGAGGAACTCGTCATTGCCTTCAGGCGTGACCGCAATCAGCAGACCGCCGCTGGTTTGCGGATCACACAGCACGCGTTTGTGCAACTCCTGCACGCGGCCAACCTTGCTCGAATAGCTGTCGAAGTTGCGCAGCGTACCGCCCGGCACGCAGCCCTGATCGAGGTAGTACTCGACGCTGTCCAGACGCGGCACGCGGTCATAGGCGATGCGCGCGGTCAACTGGCTGCCGTCGGCCATTTCCACCAGATGCCCGAGCAGGCCGAAACCGGTGACGTCAGTCATCGCGGTGACGCCGGCGAGTTTGCCGAAGCGGCTGCCAGGCTTGTTCAGGGTGCACATCCAGTCACGGGCGACACCGACGTCGGCGGCGCGCAACTTGCCCTTCTTTTCGGCGGTGGTGAGGATGCCGATGCCCAGCGGTTTGGTCAGGTACAACAGGCAACCGGCGGTGGCGGTGTCGTTGCGTTTCATGTGGCACTTTTCCACAAGCCCGGTGACGGCGAGGCCGAAGATCGGCTCCGGCGCATCGATCGAATGCCCGCCCGCCAGTGGAATACCCGCCGCGTCACACACCGAGCGACCGCCACGAATCACTTCCCGCGCCACTTCCGGCGCCAGCACATTCACCGGCCAGCCGAGGATCGCGATCGCCATCAACGGATCGCCGCCCATCGCGTAGATGTCGCTGATCGCATTGGTCGCGGCGATGCGGCCGAAGTCGAACGGGTCATCGACAATCGGCATGAAAAAATCGGTGGTCGACACCACCCCGCGCTCGGCATCGATCGCATACACCGCCGCGTCATCGCGCGATGCGTTGCCGACCCAGAGTTTCGGATCGAGGTTCTGTGCGCCGCTGCCGGCGAGGATCACTTCCAGCACCTGCGGGGAAATCTTACAGCCACAACCGGCGCCATGGCTGTATTGGGTCAGACGAATCGGCTCGCTCATGGGAGAGTCTCTGGCAATGAATGGGGCGGATTCTAGCAGAGCGCGAGCGCGCAGATTCTTGTGCTGACCGAGCGGCCCCCTTCGCGAGCAGGCTCGCTCCCACATTTGTACGGTGGTCTCCTGTGGGAGCGAGCCCGCTCGCGAAAGCAATCGAACCTGCCTGCACCGTCCAGTCAGCCCCGCCTGCAAACCTCAGCGAAAATCTGCGTAATCGGCCGATGCGGCTGGCGCTTGTGCATCCGCCGCACTTGTTCACTCAGTCGCAACAGCTCTTCACTGGGCTTGGCCCATTGCTCTTCGGGCAGCGGCTCGGACCATGCACGCATGACTTCCGGCAGCGCCTGCTTGCCGATTCTTTCCAGACGGCGCACTTCCCATTCGACCAAACGGTTGGGAATCGTCCATAAAGTCATGACGTGATACAGGTACCAAAAAAATCCCGACAACCGCGAGCGGCGGCCTTCACGGATCTGCTGATGCATCCGCGCCCGGGCATTGCGAAAAGTGTGCAGGCCTTCGTGGGGCGGGTCGTCCGGGCCTTGAAGGTCTTGCAGGTCCTGGATCGATTTGAGGTCGTTGACCTCGTACTCCATGTAGCCACGAATCGCCTCCCAATGGCTGATCGCGAGCTCCAGGCCGGCGCATTGGAATTCCTGGCTTATGAGGGTTTCACCTTGGTAGAAACCGATGCCCATGCCGTATTGGCGGTGGATGCCAAACTGGGTGGCGCCTTTGGCTTCGATGATCCAGGCAGACAGCGATTCCCATGGCACGAAGACTGGCTCGATGGCGCCTTCGGGCATGAAGCAGACTTCGCGGCGTTGACGGTTGAAGCGGGTTGGGATGAGGGAGAGACGTTTTTTGTGGACGTGGTGCCAGACGCCCAGGCCAATAAGAAGGATCGAGGGGCCGCAGATTAATTGGTTCTTGTAAGCCTCTTCGAATACACCAATCATTGATTCCCAAATGGCCCCGTTCCCATAGCCAAAAATAATACCTAGCAAGCCGGTAAATAAAGGAAATAAAACAATGATCATAAAGGCGCCTGCGGTTGGCGTGCCGAGAATTACCTGCCACGAAAATACCTCTGGCAGTCCAAGCCCAAAGTCCATGTATGCTTCTTTTAACTCCCCAATGTGAGGCCCATAAGGCGGCATTGCTGTAGGTAATGGCAACGGTGCGACATAGGTAATTTTTCCGCTTGGGAACGGCTCTACATCACCCGCTCTTCTAATCACCTCAAATTGCTCATCAACAAGAGGCTCATTGTGATTATTCAGCATGGTCAGCCCATTCGAGGTATTGAGTTTCAACCAGCATAACCATCGGGTTTTGCTTGACCGACCCGGTAGCAACAACTGAGAAATGGCCGCCACCCCGAGGGTCTCCCACCTCGGCCAAGATCAACCGAAACATCCGCATCCAACGCGGTCCCCTGTGGGAGCGAGCCTGCTCGCGAAGGCGCTCAAACAGGCAAAAAACCTCCCTCCCTCTGGTCACAAAACTGCTCTGCATCAGTCCACAGCCCGCCTGCAAACCTCAGCGAAAATCTGTGTAATCGGCCGATGCGGCTGGCGCTTGTGCATACGCCGCACTTGTTCACTCAGCCGCAGCAACTCTTCACTGGGCTTGGACCATTGCTCTTCGGGCAGCGGCTCGGACCAGGCACGCATGGCTTCCGGCAGCGCCTGCTTGCCGATTCTTTCCAGACGGCGCACTTCCCATTCGACCAAACGGTTTGGAATCGTCCATAAAGTCATGACGTGATACAGGTACCAAAAAAATCCCGACAGCCGCGAGCGGCGGCCTTCACGGATCTGCTGGTGCATCCGCGCGCGGGCATTGCGAAAAGTGTGCAGGCCTTCGTGGGGCGGGTCGTCCGGGCCTTGCAGGTCTTGCAGGTCCTGGATCGATTTGAGGTCGTTGACTTCGTACTCCATGTAACCGCGAATCGCTTCCCAGTGGCTGATCGCGAGCTCCAGGCCGGCGCATTGGAATTCGAGGCTGGTGAGGGTTTCGCCGTGATGAAAACCGATGCCCATGCCGTATTGGCGATGGACGCCGAACTGGGTGACGCCCTTGGCTTCGATGATCCACGCGGAGAGCGATTCCCATGGGATGAAGACTGGTTCGGTGGCGCCCTCGGGCATGAAGCAGACTTCGCGGCGTTGGCGGTTGAAGCGGGTTGGGATGAGGGAGAGGCGTTTTTTGTGGAAGTGGTGCCAGACGCCAATACCGATGAGCAAGATCAGGGGACCGCAAATTAATTCATTTTCCAACGCCACTTCGAATACACCAACCATTGATTCCCAAATCGCCTCGTTTCCATAGCCAAAAAGAATCCCTAGCAAGCCCGTAAATAAAGGAATTAAAACGAGAACCATAAAAGTTCCTGCGGTCGTCGCGCCGAGAATTAGCTGCCATGGGAATACCTCCAGTGAGCCGAGACCAAAGTCCATGTATCCGTCATTGAACGCTCCGATATGAGGTCCGTAAGGCGGCATTGATGTAGGTAATGGCAACGGTGCGAGATAGGTAATCTTCCCGCTTGGGAACGGCTCAATATCGCCCGCTTTTTTAACCCCCTCATATTCCGAACTGGAAAGAGGATTACTGCGATTATTCAGCATGGTCAGCCCATTCGAGGTATTGAGTTTCTACCAGCAAAACCGGAGGGTTGTCTTTAACCGAGCCGGGAGTTACTACAGCAAAATGACCGCTATCCAGAGGGTCAATATGAATCACGCGCGTTCTTGACTCCGCCCCACCTTTGCCATTGACGGTCTGGATACATATGGCAAGTTCGAGCGTTTCCTTTGCAGGCGTGTAGTCAGAATCGGGACGGATGGGGTACTGAAGACAAAGCACCAAACCATCTGGTGATGACTTCACGATTCGCAGACTGCTCAATATCTCCTCACTGATGACTTCCTTGCGTACTTGCGGCACACCGCGACCATGCAGCGGTGCAACAAGTCGATGGGCACCGATTCCCAAGCGTTGACTCGGTTTACCGTTTAACGGCGGCAGAAGATCGTTTAGCGCCAGCCTCGGCAGAACCAAATGAATATCACTGGGTTTGGCGCCAAATAATAAAGTCTTCAGCCAAGTGTCACTCGGATCAGGTCCTGATTGGGCGTAAGGAGCGTGTATCAAAAACGCCAGATAGTTTTGATAGTCATCCAGGGAGTGGTCACCGCGCATCTCTTCATTACGGCTCCAGGGCGTGATTTTCAACCACTTATCGTGGGCAGAGAGGTTGTAGCGATGGAATAGCCACGTTCCGACGAATTCCAGCACGGTGAACAATGCACCGGCGAGATTGAAGCGAAAAAATACAGTAGAAAGACGTGTGCCAGCGGCAGCCCACGCCGCTGCGCGTGCCGAACTGTTCGCTGCAGTCAGCACTTTAAAAGAAGCGTGAAAAGTGTTGCTCGCCCCATATCCGTTAGTTGCAACCATACCTGCGGCGCCCAACGTCGCCACCGCAGCCGCTTTCTGCTCAAATTGAGTGCCACTACGAATTGCATCTTGCCACTTTCGATCGCTAATTCTGAAGCTGGCAAACGAAGTTCTCAAACCCAGAACATAAGTAAACGCCCCCAACCCAACATGCAACTTCCCCATCTGCACATGAACCTGTCGCAGCGCTTCAACCTGCATGCTGGCAATAAGACTCGCGCTTCGAGCCTTGAGCGCCGTATCGGCGAGCCCTTGCGCAGCGGTAAATCCGGCTGCGCCTGTCGCGATTACGGCAGCAACAAAATCCGCCCGTTTCTTCCTGTCCCTCGTCTGCTTCATCACCTCTCGATAAACCCCCACCAAATTCACCACCTGCACCAACACCACCAACAACCCCATCCCCTCCGTCCGCACCAGACTCGCCTTCGAAACGCCCGCCACCCCCGCACGAATATTCTCCAGCAACCCACGCAATTCCCCGTGCTGCGCCGGCGGAAACACCACCGTCACGCCCGCTTTCGCCGGGGTGGCGCCATACAGCCGTGCCGAGCGATCCGGCAGTTCGTCAATCGGGCTTAACGCCGCCGCCAGCCTTCCTTCGAACAAGGCCAGTTGCGTGCGCACACGGACGATTTCCTGCTGCAATTCCACTGCCCGGGCGGTTTTGTGGCCCTGGCGGTTTTTGTTGTGGGTGAGCTGGTTGCGTTCGCGGTTGAGGGTTTTCAGGTAGTCGCGTTCGCGCAGCACTTCCTTGATCGTGGCTTGCAGCGCTGATTGCTCCGCCGGGGTGGACACGGTGAAGGTCACGCCGCTGGTTCGTGCGGCGTCGAAGACGCGCAGGCGCAGGGCTTTGGGCAGGCGCTGGAACAGTTCGTCGAGGTCGGGGATTTTCTCGCCGGCAAGATCGAAGCCTTCCAGCGCCCGGCTCAGGCCGAGGTTCAGCGCCGGGCTGTAAGTGTCTTGCACCGCGTCCGCCAAGACGCGACTGTGTGCGGGCAGGTCGTCCAGTGCCGGCAGCTGCGGCTGCTCGATGCTCTGCAATTTGGCCAGCCAGTCCGGCAGGTTGTTGAACATCGCCATGCCGGCGTTGAACAGCGTTGAATATTGCCCGGCCTGCTCGGTCTGCAAGCGCAGCGGCAAGGTGTAGAACAACGGGCGGGTCAGTTGCGGGTGTCGTTCGAGGTAACCGAGCATTTGCTCATTGGCCGAGTCGCTGCGACCGATGTCCTTGAGGCAGGCGTATTCGCTGGCGAGCGCCTGATCGATCTGCACTTGGCCGTCGAAATACCACGCCGAGCGATGGAAACGCCCGGCGCACAGCAGTTGCGCGCGGTCGGCGGTGATGCGTTCGAGCAGGCGATTCCAGCGTCCGAGGTTGTCGCGATGACTGTTCAGCACCTCGTCCATGGCCGGGCGGTCGATCAGGTCGTTGATGCCGCGTTTGCCGCTGAGCAGCGGGCCGTCGAGCACGTCTTTCATGCGTCGGCTCTGATCCTTGCCGAGCTCGACCAGTGTGCTCAGGTGACGCTCGACGAAGTCGGCCGGGGCGACTTCAGCAAAATATTCACGGGTGTAAAAGCGCCGATCCGCCTNTCAGGTCGAGCCTGAGTATCGGTCGGGACAACCTCACCACCTTTGTTTAAATACTCAAGCAATGCCTGCCGGGTATTTTCCCGATCCGGCTCGGGCAATTGCTCCAGTTCAGCGAACAATGCCTGGGCGCGCGGATCATCGCTGGCCTTGGCCAAAGCGTCGAAGTCCTGAGATCCGAGCTGGCTCAGCGACTCGATGTAACTGGCCAGCAGATAGTCGCGCTCGTTGTTGTCGGTGTTGCTCCACTGCTCGATCCAGCCGACCACCAGGTCCTGATAATCAGCCAGATCACGCATCACCCCGAGGTCGTCGTTGACCAGCAGAAACAGCGTGTCGTCCTGATATGGCCCGCGCACCCGACCAAGAAATTCGCCGATATGCGCCTCGCGAAAACGTCGCGGGTTTTCCCACAGATAGGGTTCGCGTTCATGCTCCGGCGCATCGCTGACCTGCACCGTCGGCATCCGCGTGGCGTCCGCCTCGGCCAGCGGTTTCGCTGTGCAGGCCACTTCCGCCAGCCACTGTTTGGCCTGGGCCACGGTGAGCAGATGCTCGCCGCCGATCAGACAATGCACCGGGCCGAGATCGACCGCCTGCATGAAGTGCTCGCGCTCCTCCGCGCTGTCCAGCACCTGCCGGCATTTCGCCGCGCTCAACTGCACGTCGGCGAAGGTCACGTAAAGGGTGCTTTTGCGCGAAAAGATCAACGCCGGACGTTCCTCGATGGCGCTGCGCTGCTCCTCGCTGACGCTTTTGCCGCGATACAGCAATGCGCTGATGACGCCTTCCAGCACGCGATATTCGTAGAGCTCACCGCTGAGGCTGTCGACGATGTACAGCCAACCATCGCGCAGGCGGCGGATGCCCATGGGGCGCGTGGTCAGGGTGTACGGCAGCGTGAGTTCGCTGCTGGGGTCGAAGGGTTTTTCCACCAGGCCGTAAGCGAGGGGCAGCAGTTGCACGTGGGTGTTGCGCAAGGGGCAGGCGGCTGGCGCACCAATGGGCGCTTTCGAGGCGGCTAACGCATCGAGGTTGGCGGGATGGTTCATGATTGATGTCTCTCAGAGGCCCATCGAAAGGCCATTGCAGCGGCAATCGCAACGCGCTCGCCGGGGGATTGCAGCGAAGGCGTGTGCATCAGCTGATGGATCTGCGGATGCCGGCTGCACGTTGCATCGTCCAGCCATGCCACCACGTTGGCGTACAGCAGAATTTCGGACGGGCTGCTCAAGGCAAGCTCGCTGGCGTGGGCGTGGATGCGTTCCAGCAATTGCCAGCGTTCAACTGCCGTGTCCCCGACATGAAAGTCAGGAAAGTGCTTGAGCAGGTGCGTATCGATGTCGAGCAACACCCGCCGCCGATCCACCCGATCCAGCGCGGCATCCTGCTCGGCACTCAACCGATACGGCGCCACCAGCGCCCCACCCTGCCCGTGCCGAGGTCGCTGACAGTGCCAGACTCCCCGCGCGCCATCCGCCGTGACCACGCATCCCAGCGGCCCGAACAGGCTCGCATCGCCGCTGGCAAACAGCGCCTGCGCTACGGCGGCATCCGCCAGCCGCAACAACACCGGCGAGCCGACCGGCAACTCGACGATCAGCAACTGGCGCAAATGCGCGACGATTTCATGCGCCGGCGCGGCGCTGAACAGCAGCACGCCCCATTCCTGTTGGGCGTGCTGGCGATAAAACCGCGCCAGCGGATCGTCAGCGTCAGCGAGCGCCACCAGCAGCGGCGAGACGTCACGCAGGGCCGAAAACGGTGGCTGGTCGTACAGCGCGAAAGCGTTGGCGGCGGGATCGAGCCTTCGCAGTTGCGCCGGTAAATCGGCGATCGTCGCGCCGTCGAGCAGCACAAACGCCTGCTGCTCAGCCCACGGCAAACCTTCAGGCCAATCCGTCAAAAGGCTCATGCCTGGGCCGCCTCGCAGATCAGGCAACGCGAGGTCCGCGTGGTCAGCAGCGCATGCCGTTGCTGCACGGCATCGAACGTCGCCTTGAGCAACGGCGCGGCCCCCGGCAGCATGGGTTCCGCTGGCAGACACACCGTCGGCGCCCCGCCCTGCACCACCGGCACACTGCTGAAAATGCCGGCGGCGCCGACCGTCAGCCAATGCCCGCCAGCAGCCAGAGTGATCTGCAGGCCGCTGTTGAAAACCACCTGCTCGCCCGCGCCGAAATGCAGCTGCTGCGCCGCACTGACGCGCTGGCTGGCGACCCGCACATGCTGCTCGCCCTGCACCCACAAATGATCGTCCTGCTTGAGTTCAGTCAGGCGATTGCCATGGGTCAGGTGATGTTCCTCGTCACGCAACTCAAGGCTGGAGACGCCGCCAATCACTTGGCTGTGCAGGTTGTCGATCTGCACACGCAAGTCGTTGAGCACGTGCTGCACCAAGTCGCGCTGCGCCCTGATGGAGATTTCTTCCGCGCCTTGCCGGTCCTCGATGCGCAGTTCGTTGTAACCACCGCCGCCGGGGCTGCTCTGGCTGCGCCAGATACTGCGCGTCTGTTGCGCCGGCAGGTCCAGTGGCACCGGGGTTTCGGCGTTGGGCAGGCAGGCGAGCACATGCGGTTTGTCCGGATCGCCATCGGTGAAGCCCACCAGCACTTCCATGCCGACGCGAGGAATCTGCACGCTGCCGTAGCGGTCATGTGCCCAGGCAGTGGCCACGCGCAGCCAGCAACTTGACTGCTCATCACGCTGGCCGTCGCGATCCCAGAGCATTTGCACTTTCACGCGGCCGTAGGCATCGCTGTAGATTTCTTCGCCGGGCGGGCCGGTCACCACCGCCAACTGACTGCCGCTGACGCGCGGTTTGACATGCTTGAGCTGCGGGCGAAACACCACGTCCCACGATGTGGCGACGAAATGGTTGCGGTAGCCTTGGCTGAAACCATCAGCGTCAGCCTGCTCGGTGAACGCTTCCTCGAGCACTTGCGGCTGTTTGCCGATGTGCTCGACCTCGGTCAGCAACCATAAATCGTTGCAGTCGGCGCGCGAGTAATCCGCCATGGTCATGAAACTGCCGCCGCGCATCAGCGCCTGATTGCTGCGCCCGTTAGCCAGACGATAGTCGGCACCATGGCGCTCCAGCGCACGCTGGCTGAGGTGCTTGCCGCGCTCGCGGTGGGTGAACTGCCCGGGAAACTCATAATCTTCCAGCAGCGGAACCCGCGCTGCACTGACCTTGGCGTCCAACTGCACTGCGGGCTTTTCGAAGTGATAGTCGCGGCGCTCGACGAGGTTGGAGCGTGGCTCCAGGCGCACAGTGAACTGGTCGATAACCGGCGCATCGGCAACCAGGCCGTTGCCCTGTAAATAGCGCGTCGTCAGGTCGTGTTTGAGGAACGCCGTTTGATCGTCGCCGAACACCAACAGGTGCGCCTCACGGCGGTGGCGGAAGTGAAAGTGCAGGCCCTCCTCCTCGCACAGCCTCTGGATGAAGTGCAGATCGGATTCCTGGTATTGCACGCAATACACCCGCGCCGGGTACTCGGCGCTGAGCTGAAAATGCCAGGCATCGGCCTGCATGCCGTGATCGCTCAACACATTGGCGATGATCTGCGGCACGCTCAGGTTCTGGAAAATCCGCTGATTGCGCCGATGCGCGAGGTAGGCAAGATGCGGCGCCAGGGTGATCTGGTAACGGCTCAGCCGAACACCGCAATCACCCTGGCCGACCCGATAGACCAGCCCGTGCATGCCGCTACCGTCGGCACCGAAACAGAGAAAGGCCGGCCGATGCAGCAAGCCTTCCAGATCCACGTCGGGGCGCTCGCTGACCAGCTCAAGATCCAGTTCGTAGGTCTGGTTGAGCACTTCCCGGGTGCGAAAACCGAACACTTGAAGATCGTGGGAAACGCCTTCTATCTCGAGAGTGAAAACAACGGGCCTGCCAGCGATGCGCATCCACCTGTCCCTGTGTCTGAGTGAAAGACGGGACTGTGCAACGGTGCACTGCAATGGGTGAAGTCAGACCTTTGCCTGTTTTGCCGGTCTGCGAGCGAAAAGGACGTGGCCCACAGAGAAACGACCAGGATCCTACGGAAATGATCCCGGATCCTATGTATTCCCTGTGAGAGCGAGCCTGCTCGCGAAAAACGGTGTGTCAGTCGGCGACTGTTTAACTGATCCACCGTCATCGCGAGCAGGCTCGCTCCCACAGGGGTTTGCGTGAGTCAGGGCAGCAAGATGATCTTGTCGCCACCACCCTGATTGACCTCGTTATAGCGCGCCAGCCCTTCAGCCAGCGGCACCTCCACCAAGCCCTGCGGCAGCGGCAAGCGATCCTCATCGAAGAACCGCCCGAACTGCTCGAGCATCGCCGCGCACGCCTCAACGCCGTACAACAAGGAGTTGATCCCGACCACCGAGCCGCCTTTTCGATAGAGCGCCAGCGCCGGCAATTGCACGTGGCCGTCGACCGGCGCGGCGATGATGGCGATGCGGCCGAAGGTGGCCAGTGCCGCCACCGAAGCGGGCAGCCAGAAACCGGTGGTGTCGAAGATCACATCGGCGCCACCGCGATACACCGCGTTGACCTGCGCACCGAGGTCTTCTGGCTTATCCAGTTGAATCGTCTGATAGCCCTGCTTCTGCAAATCGGCTACCTGCTCGGGCCGGCGCGCCGCCGCCAGCAATTGCGCGCCGCGCACTCTTGCCAGGGCCAAAGCCGCAGTTGCCACTGCCCCGCCGCCGATCACCAGCAAACGCGTATCGGCGCTGACCAGGCTGCGTTCCAGCGCATCCCACGCCGTGGTGTACGGCACGCCAAGGCTGGCCGCCTGAGCAAAACTCAAATGCGCCGGTTTGTGCGCCACGCCGCTGGCCGGCAATTTGACGAATTGCGCATGGGCGCCGTCGGCGAAGAAGCCCAGCTCGCGCCCGGTACCCCAGACTTCCTGACCGATCAGTGCTTGCGGCCCCTCGACCACCACCCCGGCAAAATCCCGCCCCGGAATCCGTGGCAGCGTGGTGTAAGGAAAACGCCCGAGGACGTTTTTCACATCGCTGGGATTGAGGCCGGCAGCCTTGATCTGCACCAGCACTTCATCGGCGCCGGGCACCGGGGTCGGGACGTCGACGAAACGCAGGGAAGACAGGTCGCCGGTCTGATCGAATTGCAACGCTTTCATGGGCATATCCACCAAAAGGAAAAAGGGAAAATTCAGGACAACCAGCCAGCGACCAGTTGCTGGCCCAGCGGCCACAACTGCTCACCGGCCAACATGCCGAGCAGACCGACCAGCGCGATCGCCGGTGGTGCGGGAGAACGGAAATCGAGCGCGCCGTAGAGCAGGCCGACGCCCAGGCCGATGGCCAGAGAAATGAGGTAGTTCATGGGGAAACTCCGCCGCGATAAGTGATGGGCAGAGTCTAGGGAAACGGGCGGAGCGGTATCGGCCAAGGACTTCTGAATTTCGGACAAACCTTCTGCAGCCGCCACAGAACCGTGTGGGAGCGAGCCTGCTCGCGAATGCGGTCTTCCAGTCAGCACTTCATTGCCTGGTGCAAAGCTTTCGCGAGCAGGCTCGCTCCCACATGGATCTGTTCAAGTTGCCGAGAATTGCGAAGGCGCCACCCCCAGCTCCCGGCGAAACATGTCGCTGAAGCTGCTCGGTGAATAACCCAGTTCGCGAGCAATGACGCTCACCGCCACGCCCTGAATCAACGCAGCCACCGCCGTCGCCAACTGCACCTGCCGTCGCCATTCGGCGAAGCCCATGCCGAGGCTGTCCTTGAACAGCCGCGCCAGCGTACGCACGCTGGCCCCGGCGTTCTGCGCATGCTGCTCGAACGGGATCTCCAGCGACGGCGCGGCCATCACGGCCTGACACAGATTCATCAGACGCCGGTCGGACTCATCCGGCAGCGGAATTTTCAGTTGCGAACGCCTGGCCCGGCGCAGTTCCAGCAACGCCAGCCCGACCAGTGCCTCGTAATACTCAGCCTCGCCGGCATCGCCCTGCGCCACCAGCCCGACGATCAACTCGCGCAGCAGACCACCGACTTCGATCACCTGCACCGTCGCATCCAGCGTCGCCGCCAGCGCCGGGCGCAGGTAGATATTGGCATCTGCAAATCCGACACCACACGAATCCCGTGCGGCACTCCCGGCGGCAACCACACCGCCCGCTGCGGCGGCACCACCAGCGCTTCGTGCGGGGTTTCCACCCACATCACCCCGCTCATCGCATACAGCAACTGCCCCCAGACATGCTCGTGCGGCTCGATGAACAAACCACGCGGATAGGTTCGCGCCAGCGGTTGCACGGGCACATCGGTGTCGGTCAGATCAGGGGGCGCGGCGAGGGCCATGGCGAGCGTTCACAGGGGGTTGGCGAAGCCGCCATGGTAACCAGCACGCCCCGCCCTCGCCAACGATAGATACCGTCGGACAATCCGAATGAATTTTCCCGGCACAGCGCGATCCGTTTAATACCACAGGGAGGAATTCGGGCTTTATGAACAACGCAAAACTTTACGTCATCGACTACACACTGCATGGCACCCCCAAGTCGTTCATTATCCGCTCGGACAAAATGGACAACGCCGAAGCCTGGCATTGGGCAAGCTGCGACGCGGGCGTGGGTCGCATCCCGCGCTTCGGCCGCGAGAAAGTGCAAAAGACCAGCAAACCGATGGCAGAAAAATTCGGTCTGGAAAACGTCACCTGGCGCCAGACCAACTGACCCCACCGCCTTCACCGCAGGCTTGGCAATCGACAGGGGGAATCGACCGATGACCGACACTTATCACCCGGCCCGACTGGACTACGGCCTGACCACCTTCTTCGGCCAGATCACCAAAACGGTGAATTGCGCAGTCGCACTGGAAACGGTCGCGGATGACCCTTATCGCTTCACCCTGTGCGTCCAGGCACCGGTACCGGAAGACCTCCACCAAGCGAAGATTGTGGTGGTCAAGGTCGAAGGGCGAACACTGCAAGGCACGGTGAGGCACTTTGAGCGACAGGAAGACGACAGTCTGAAAATGGAAGTGGAGCCTGATTAGGCTCCACTTTTTTTTGCCGCGCTTATTTCGGATGAGCGCAACCGCAGCCCTTCATCGCACACTCTTCACCGTGTTTGTGGTGATGAGCGCAAGCCTCGCAGCAATAATGTTTGCCGTGCACAGCGTAGGAATGTTCGCCTTCTTTGATCGTGCAGTTGCAGCCCGGGCAGTCGCATTTTTTATCGGACATGGGACAGACTCCTTGCGTGGTGGTTGTCTGAGGCTTGAGTGGTAAGCCGTAAGGGACAGTGTAGAAGGTGGTGTTGCAGGCTGGCCAACTGTTGAGAGATTGGGCGACGCAGAAGTGGCTTTCGCGAGCAGGCTCGCTCCCACAGAACAACTGCGCGCAGCACAGACCTGCGCAGACATCAAAAGCCCCTCACCCTAGCCCTCTCCCGGAGGGAGAGGGAACTGACCGAGATGATTGCGAGAAACCCGCCGACGTGGAATACCGAGTCGAACGCAAATTTTGAAAAGCCCGAAAATCGGCCCCCTCTCCCCCGGGAGAGGGCTGGGGTGAGGGGCGAATCCCAGCACAAAACCAAAGCCAGACACCACCCGCTCCTAACCACTCAAAACAATGAGCGCAAGCTCGAGTACCGCTTTTGATCTTGATCTCAGAGCCCGTCGGCAGGCTGAGTGGAGGGATTGATCCGGATGTGCGAGCGCAGCGACCGAACGACGCAGTCGTACACAGCGGAACCGCCAGAAGCAACACCCGCAGCAACGGATATGTACACAGTCAAACAAATAAAATCACTGCGCCTGCCGCGAACTCCGATACATAAACACCAAAGCCACCGCCAGACACACCATCGCCAGCATCCGACTCGGAGACAAGCCGATCGCCGGATTCCCCAACCAGCCAAAATTGTCGATCAACATCCCCATCCCCAACTGCCCGACAATCACCGCCACCGTCGCCACAGCCGTCCCGACCACCGGCACCGCGCCAACCATCACCATCATGTACACCACGCCAAACAGCGCCCCGGTCAATTGCCACTTCGGCACCTGAAGCAGACTCACCGCCTGCGCCGGCTCGAAAAACAGAATCAACAACCCGGTCACCACCGCGCCCACCGCAAAGGTCAGCAGACTGGAGCGCAGCACACCGACCGTCTCACCCAGACGACCATTGATCGCGGCCTGCACACTCAACACCGCACCGGCCAACACCACCACCGCCAACAAAATCACCAGACCCATCACTCACCCCCGCGCAATCAGAACCAAAGCCACCACAATCAAGCCCAACGCCAGCCAGCGCTCACCGTTGACCTTCTTGCGCGTCGCACCGAACCAGCCGAAATGGTCGATCAGCACACTCTTGCCGACCTGACCGGACAAAATCGCAATCATCGTCATGGCAATGCCGATATGCGGCGTCGCCAGCGTCAGCACCACCACGTAGATCGGCCCGAGAAAACCGCCGATCAACTGCCAGCGCGGCAGTTCGGTCAGCGCCGGACCTTTTTGCGGACCGGCAAACAGCAGGAGCAAAAACAGAATTGCCGAACCCACGCCGAAGATGCTCAACGTCGCCCACAAATGCCCGACCTGCTCGCCCAGCGGCCCGAGCAATCCGGCTTCTACCGACAAGCCCATGCCAGCGAGAATCACCAGTGGCAGCAACAGCAGACGCAACACCGATCTTTTTACCGGTGCAGCAACCACCCCTTCATCCAACGTCTGCATACATAACCTTCCACGCTCAAAAACAATGGCGCGGATTATCGGCTGGCGCCGCTGTGCGATAAATGGGAGCATCCAGACAACACTTTTGCGCAACACGCACAGCGAGACATGGCATGCACGGGCTCAACGAACTCGGATTCAAAGCGTTAAGGCTGTTTGTAGCGGTCCTCGACCACGGCAGTTTTTCCGAAGTCGCCCGCCGCGAAGGGGTCGCGCCCTCCTCCATTTCACGGCAGATCCAGTTGATGGAGCAGGCGCTCAACCAGCAATTGCTCTACCGCCACACCCGCGCCGTCACCCCGACCGAAGCCGGGCGCACGCTCGGCCACCATGCGCGGTTGCTGTTGGTGCAACTGGAAGAAGCCGAACAGGCGTTGCAGGAACAGCAAAGCGAACCCACCGGACTGGTGCGCATCAACGCCCCGGTGGTGTTCGGCCAACGCCATCTGACGCCCTGGCTGGGTGAGCTCTGCGCGCGCTATCCGAAGCTGCAACTGGATATCCAGCAAACCGACCATTACGTCGACCCGTTACAGGAAGGCGCCGACCTGCTGTTTCGCATCGGCGCGCTGCACGATTCAAGCATGCAGGCACGCGTTCTGGCGCCGCACCGCTTTCAGGTCGCCGCCAGCCCGGCCTATCTCAAACGCCAAGGCACGCCGCAGCATCCGGACGAACTCGCGCAGCATCAGTGCCTGGCCTACAAAGGCGCGGCCGGTCAGCAGCGCTGGTTTTTCCGCCGTGATGGCGAGGACTGGACGCCGTACACCGTCAAAGGCCCGATCACCGGCAACCACGCCGACACCCTGACCCAGGCCGCCCAGCAAGGCTTAGGGCTGGTGATGTTTCCGTCGTGGCTGATTGGCGAAGCGGTGCGCGAGGGCACACTGGTGCCGGTGCTGGGGGAATATCAGGTGTCGAACAGTCTGGAACCGCAGCAGATCGCCGTGCTGTGGCCGGGGAGCCGGCGGTTGTCGGTGAAGGTCAGGACGGTGATTGATTTTTTTGTCGAATGCTTTGGCGAGATTCCCTATTGGGACAGATCTTAAGCCCTACACAAATCCAAATGTGGGAGCGAGCCTGCTCGCGAATACGGTCCGTCTGATATCAGAGCAGCGTCTGATACACAGCTTTCGCGAGCAGGCTCGCTCCCACAGGGTTTATGCAGGGCTCCAGAATTGCGTCAGATACGGAACTGACCAACCAGCTTGCCCAACCGCTGCCCCAGCTCCGCCAGACTGCGCGACGTTTGCGCGCCCAGTTGCGTTTCATCGGCGACGCTGTCCACCGCCACAGCAATCTGATGCACGCTGCGGTTGATCTCTTCGGCCACGGCCGTCTGCTCTTCCGCTGCGCTGGCGATCTGCGCGTTCATCGAGTTGATCGTCGCGATCAACTGCGCCATGGCATCCAGCGATGCACCGGCCTGATTGGCTTGCTGGGACGTGCCATCGCCGGCCTCGCTGGAACGGCGCATCGCTTCGACCGCCTGCTGCGTGCCGGCCTGCAAGCGGTCGATCATGCCCTGGATTTCCTGGGTGCTGATCTGCGTGCGGCTGGCCAGTGCGCGTACTTCGTCCGCAACCACGGCAAACCCGCGCCCGGCCTCACCGGCACGTGCCGCTTCGATCGCGGCGTTGAGCGCCAGCAGGTTGGTCTGCTCGGCAATCGAACGGATCACCCCAAGCACGCCGACGATCGAACTGACGTCCTGCTGCAGGCTGTCCAGCGACACGCCGCTGTTGCGGATATCGTCGACCAGCGCATGAATCTGTTTGATGCTGCCTGCGACCACGCGCTTGGCGCTCTGGCCTTCTTCGTCGGTCTGCTGCGCGGCGACGGCGGCGTTTTGCGCGCTCTTCGCCACTTCCTGAGCGGCGGCGGACATTTCGTTGATCGCGGTGGCGACCTGATCGGTTTCGTGGCGCTGACGCTCCATGGCCTGATCGGAACGCTGCGCCTGTTCCGAGACCTGGGTGACCAGCCCGGTGAGTTGCGTGGTCATCTCGGTGATCTGCCGCACCAGGCCGTGGATCTTGTCGACGAAGCGGTTGAACGAGCCGGCCAGTTCGCCAAGTTCGTCCTGGCTGGTGATGTTCAGGCGCCGGGTCAGGTCGCCCTCGCCCGCCGCGATGTCGTCGAGGTTGGCTTTCATCAGGGTCAGCGGACGCAGAATGGTGTTGGCCAGCAGCATGCCCGCCGCCGCAATAACCAGCAGCACCAGCACCGCAACGCCGACAATGCTCAGCACCACGCCTTGCACGCGCTCCTGCACTTGCGCCTCGACCAGCGCCACTTGCGCTTCGATGCCGTCGAGGTTGACCGAAGTACCGACCGCCATGTCCCACTTCGGCAGGTATTCGGTGTAGCCGAGTTTCGGCACCAGCACCTTGGCGTTGCCCGGCAGCGGCGAGCTGTATTGCAGATAGTGAGTGCCGTCCTTGGCCACCTTGACCAGGCCGAGGTTGACGTAGACGCCGTTCGGATCACGGTTGTCCTTGAAGCTTTTGCCCACGCCATCGGGATCGTTGGCCTTGAACAGGCGCACGGTCTCGGAGTCGTAGCCGAAGAAATAGCCGTCCTTGCCATAGCGGATGCCCGAAAGCAATTTGATCGCCTGCGCCCGCGCCGCGTCGTCGCCCGGTGCGGCGGCGTCATACAGCGGTTTGATCGTGGTCATGGCCACGGCGACGTAACTTTGCAGGGTGGCCTTGGCGTCGCTGAGCAGCCGCTCGCGGGTCTGTTCGACCTCCTTGCGCGCCTGTTCCTGGAGGATGAACAGCGTGGTCACACTGATGACCAGCGCAAAGAGCAGCACCGGCAGAACGGCAAGGGACAGGACTTTAGCCTTGAGACTCAGGCGCATCGGGGGACTCACTCTTTTGATTTTGTTGGCGTGGTTAAAGGCTTTAACGGCACGCCGGAGCAAAAGTTGAGTCTTGAAACATCGCCGCCCCCCCTGTGGGAGCGAGCCTGCTCGCGAAAGCGTTGGCTCAGCAACCTGTGTGTCGACTGACACGACGCCTTCGCGAGCAGGCTCGCTCCCACATGGGGCAATTGTGGATTCTTACAGAACCATCGCCGCAACCCAGCCAAACACCAGCAGCGGCAGGTTGTAGTGCAGGAAGGTCGGTACGACGGTGTCCCAGATGTGGTGATGCTGGCCGTCGATGTTCAGACCCGAGGTCGGGCCGAGGGTCGAGTCCGAGGCTGGCGACCCGGCATCGCCCAGCGCGCCGGCAGTGCCCACGATGCAGACGATGGCGATCGGGCTGAAGCCCAGTTGCACGCACAACGGCACGAAGATCGCCGCCAGAATCGGCACGGTGGAGAACGACGAACCGATGCCCATGGTCACCAGCAAGCCCACCAGCAGCATCAACAAAGCCCCGACGCCTTTGCTGTGATTGATCCAGGCCGCCGACGATTCGACCAGCGTCTGCACCTGCCCGGTGGCCTTCATCACCTCGGCAAAGCCTGAGGCGGCGATCATGATGAAGCCGATCATCGCCATCATTTTCATGCCTTCGGTGAACAGATCATCGGTCTCGCGCCATTTGACGATGCCCGACACCGAGAAAATCAGAAACCCGACCAGAGCGCCGATAATCATCGAGTCCAGCAGCAACTGCACCACGAATGCCGAAGCGATGGCCACACCGGCAATCATCAGGCTCAGCGGGTTGTATTGCACCGCCGTCTGTTCGACCTGTTCGATCTTCGCCAGGTCATACACGCGCTTCTTGCGATAGCTGATGAACGCCATCGCCAGGCCGAAAACCATGCCCAGCGCCGGAATGCCCATGGCGTGGGTGACATTGATGCCGCTGATGTCGACGCCGCTGCGCGCAACGTTGGCCAGCAGGATTTCGTTGAGGAAAATGTTGCCGAAGCCCACCGGCAGAAACATGTACGGGGTGATCAGGCCGAAGGTCATGACGCAGGCGATCAGACGGCGATCGAGTTGCAGCTTGGTCAGTACATATAGAAGTGGCGGCACCAGCAGCGGAATGAACGCGATATGGATCGGCAGGATGTTCTGCGAGGCAATCGCCACCACCCAGAGCAGGCCGATCAGCAGCCATTTGACGTTACCGCCGCCGGTTGCATGCTGCCGATCCACCATGGCCAGGGCCTTGTCGGCCAGCGCATGGGCCAGGCCGGATTTGGCAATCGCCACGGCGAAAGCGCCGAGCAAGGCGTAGGACAACGCCACCGTCGCGCCGCCGCCCAGACCGCTGTTGAACGCCTTGAGTGTTGCGTCGATGCCCAGACCGCCGGTCAGGCCGCCGACCAGCGCCCCGACGATCAGCGCGATCACTACATGCACGCGCGACAGGCTGAGGATCAGCATGACGCCGACGGCTGCTATGACTGCATTCATTTCACTACCTCAAAAAACACTGCGGGTGAAAACACACCGCCAGACAGGATGAGTCCGCCCGGGTTGGCCGGCGGATGTGTACAGAGGGTCTTGTTAGAGGGCGCGCACTGTGCCGCAGAGTGGCGGCGGTGTCAAAGCCCTGTGGCGAGGGGATTTATCCCCGTTGGGTGGCGAAGCCGCCCCCGGCAAACTTCAAATCAACCCTATACGCAGGTGTCACGACTGCTTCGCAGCCGAACGGGGATAAATCCCCTCGCCACAGGACCACAGGACTACAGGACTACAGGACTACAGGACAGGACCACAGCCCCCGCATGCGGCAATCGGTCATATTGCGCTCACGGCATAAAGAAAGCCGAAACGCGGCCGCTACAGTGCAAAGTCTCAGATATTTATCGGATAAGGATGTTCTCCATGTCGCTCAGACAACTTTCCATCCAATGGAAAATCACCCTGCTCGCCGGCCTCTGCCTGGCCGGTATCGTGACCCTGTTGGTCGGTCTTTCGCTGTATCGCATGGAACACAGCTCGGCGCTGGTCAAGGCCTCGAGCATGGAGATGCTCACCGAGTCGGCGCAGGCGCGTATCGAATCGCAGGGCGAGGTGCAGGCCGCCGGCATTCGTCAGCAATTCATGGACGCCTATCAGTACGGCCACGGCTTCTCGCGCCAGGTGCTGTTTTTGCGTGAGCAGGCCGAGAAGCGCTTTCTCGATGCCTTCGACCTGCGCGAGGACATGACCCGTCAGGTCAAATCCGCGCTGCAAGCCAACCCGGACCTGCTCGGCCTGTCGCTGGTGTTCGAAGCCAATGCGCTGGACGGCAAGGACGAACTGTTTGCCGATCAGGCTGAACTGGGCAGCAACGACAAGGGCCGTTTTGCCCTGTACTGGTCGCAGCCGACCCCGGGCAAAGTCACCTCGATGGCGCTGCCGGAAAGCGACATGAGCGACACCAGCACTGGCCCCAGCGGTCAGGCCGCCAACGCCTGGTTCACCTGCCCGCGCACCACGCTCAAACCGTGCGTGATCGAGCCGTACTTCTATGTCATCGACGGCCACAAAGTGCTGATGACCAGCATCGTCTTCCCGCTGCAGGTCAATGGCAAAGTCATCGCCTCGCTGTCGGTCGACATCAATCTCAACAGCCTGCAAGCGATCAGCCAGAACGCCAGCCGCAAGCTGTATGACGGCCAGACCGCCGTCAGTATTGTCAGCCCCGCCGGCCTGCTCGCCGGTTACAGCCCGGATGCCGGCAAACTCAGCCAGCGCCTGGATGCGGTGGATCAGGCCAGCGGCAGCGAGTTGCTGCGCCTGCTCGCCGCGAGCACTGGCGTGAGCAGCCTGCACAGCAACGGCCAGTTGAAGGTGCTGTCGCCGTTCCAGCCGATTCCCGACGGACCGGCGTGGGGCGTGTTGCTCGATGTGCCGGAGAAAGTCCTGGTCAGCCGCGCCGAAGCGCTCAAGCAGCAACTGGATGCGAGCAATACCTCGGGCACGCTGATCGAACTGAGCCTGGGCCTGCTCGCCGCGCTGATCGGTCTGCTGCTGGTGTGGCTGATGGCGCGCAGCGTGACCAAGCCGATTCTCGGTGTGGCGCACATGCTTGAAGACATCGCCAGCGGCGAAGGCGACCTGACCCGGCGTCTGGCCTACGACAAGCAGGACGAACTGGGCCAGTTGGCCGGTTGGTTCAACAAGTTCCTCGACAAGTTGCAGCCGATCATTGCCGAGGTAAAACGCTCGGTGCAGGACGCGCGCAACACTGCCGACCAGTCCTCGGCCATCGCCACTCAGACCAGCGCCGGCATGGAGCAGCAATATCGCCAGGTCGATCAGGTCGCCACCGCGTCCCACGAAATGAGCGCCACTGCCCAGGACGTTGCACGCAGCGCCGCGCAGGCCGCCGAAGCTGCCAAGGACGCCGACCGCGCCACCCGTCAGGGCCTGACCGTGATCGACCGCACCACCGCAAGCATCGACACCCTCGCCGCCGACATGAGCGCCGCGATGGTTCAGGTCGAAGGGCTGGCTGCGAACAGCGAGAAGATCGGCACAGTGCTGGAAACCATCCGCGCCATCGCCGAGCAGACCAACCTCCTGGCGCTCAACGCCGCCATCGAAGCCGCCCGCGCCGGTGAAGCCGGACGCGGTTTTGCCGTGGTCGCGGATGAGGTGCGCAACCTTGCGCGCCGCACTCAGGAGTCGGTGGAGGAAACCCGCCAGGTCATCGAGCAACTGCAGAACGGCACGCAGGAAGTGGTCGGCTCGATGGGCAACAGCCATCGTCAGGCCCAGGGCAGTGTCGAGCAGGTTGGCCAGGCGGTGACGGCGCTGCGGCAGATCGGCGATGCGGTGACGGTGATCAGCGACATGAACCTGCAAATCGCCAGCGCCGCCGAAGAGCAGAGCGCAGTGGCTGAGGAGATCAACAACAACGTGGCGACGATTCGCGATGTGACCGAGTCGCTGTCCGGACAGGCGAATGAATCGGCGCGGGTCAGCCAGTCGCTCAACAGCCTGGCGAATCAGCAGCAGCGGTTGATGGATCAGTTTCGCGTTTGATGCACAAGTGCGGGGTGTCAGTTCCAATCCCCCCTCACCCCAGCCCTCTCCCCCCAAGGGGGGCGAGGGGGAAAGGGAGCCGATCTTCATGCCATTCAAGTCCTGAGTTCGACTCGGATTTCAAGTGGGTGCATCTCTCAAGAACAACACAATCAGTCCCCTCTCCCTCTGGGAGAGGGTTAGGGTGAGGGGCTTTTCAAGGGCTCACCGCCGAGGCAGTTCAATCACCACTTTCAACCCGCCCCACTCGCTTTCGCCCAGCACCAGCAAGCCACCCCACGTATCGACAATATCCCGCACGATCCCAAGGCCGAGCCCATGCCCGTGGGTCTGCTCATCCAGCCGCGTGCCACGGCTGAACACCTGAGTGTGCTGCTCCTCGGGAATCCCCGGGCCGTCATCTTCCACGCTCAAGGCAAAGCCGTCAGACCTTTCGATCACACTCAAGCGCACCTCGGCATCGGCCCATTTGCAGGCGTTGTCGAGCAGGTTGCCGAGCAGTTCCAGCAAGTCCTCGCGGTCCCACGGCAGCTGCAAGCCCGGCGGTGCGACGTAACTCAAGGCCAGATGCTCGCCGTGAATCATGTTCAAGGTCGCCAGCAACCCCGGCAGCTCGGCATCGCAATCGAACAACGCGCCGGGCAGCGCATCCCCCGACAACCGCGCGCGATTGAGTTCGCGATTGAGGCGCTGCTGCACCTGTTCCAGTTGTTCCTTGAGAATTTTGCGCAGCTCGGGATGGTCATCGAGCTTGTCGCTGGAGGCCAGGCTAAGCAGCACCGCCAACGGGGTTTTCAGCGCGTGGCCGAGGTTGCCCAAGGCATTGCGCGAGCGCTTGAGGCTGTCTTCGGTGTGGGCGAGCAAATGGTTGATCTGCGCCACCAGCGGCTCCAGTTCCACCGGCACCTGATCGTCGAGTTGCGAGCGCTGGCCCTGTTGCAACTGAGCGATCTGCTCGCGCGCGCGTTCCAGCGGTTTCAGCGCGCGGCGCACGGTCAGGCGTTGCAGGAACAGAATCAGCAGCAACGCCGCCAGCCCCAGACCGAGGCCGATCTGGCGCATGCGCTGGAAACTGTCGCTGACCGGCGTGTAATCCTGGGCGACGCTGATCGAGATCGACTGACCCAGGCGTCGATAGTCCGAGCGCAGTATCAGCAAGCGTTGCCCGCCCGGGCCCAGTTGCAGGTTGCTGTGCAGCCCCGGGTGTTGCAGCAGCGGCAGTTCCTGATCCCACAGCGAGCGAGAACGCCAGTGGCTGTCGGAAAAATCGATGCGAAAGTAATGCCCGGAAAACGGCCGCTGATAGGCCGGCGAGAGATGCCGCTCATCCAATTGCAAACCTTGCGGGCCGCGCACCAGCGCCACCAGCAGGCTTTCGCTGTCGTTGCGCAGGCCGGCTTCGAGGTAGCGCTGCAAACCGACTTCGAACAACCACAGGCTGGTTTGCGCCAGTACCAGACCGACGATCACCATCACACTGATCAAACCCAGGCTCAAACGGCGCTGGATTGACCTCATGAAGCTTGCCCGCCGAACAGGTAACCCTGACCGCGACGGGTTTCGATCACGCTTTTGCCGAGCTTGCGCCGCAGGTGGTTGACGTGGACTTCGAGGACATTGGAGTCGCGCTCGGTCTCACCGTCGTAGAGGTGTTCGGCGAGGTGGCTTTTCGAGAGGATCTGTTCCGGGTGCAGCATGAAATAGCGCAGCAGACGGAATTCAGCGGCGGTCAGCTGAATGTCGGCGCCGTCGCGAACCACGCACTGGCGACCTTCGTCCAGATGCAGGCCGGCGGCTTGCAGGGTCGGCTGGTTGGCCTGGCCCTTGGAGCGGCGCAACAGTGACTGAATGCGCAGGTACAGCTCTTCCGGATGGAACGGTTTGGTCAGGTAATCGTCAGCGCCGGCCTTCAGCCCTTCGATGCGCTCGGCCCAGGAATCACGCGCGGTGAGGATCAGCACCGGAATCGCCAGACCGGCGGCGCGCCACTGCGCCAACACCTCCAGCCCCGGTACGCCGGGCAGGCCGAGGTCGAGGATGATCAGGTCATAGGGCTCGCTGCTGCCCTGATACACCGCGTCACGGCCATCGGCCAGCCAATCCACCGCGTAGCCTTGGCGTTGCAGGCCGGCGAGCAGTTCGTCGGCCAGCGGTACGTGGTCTTCCACCAGAAGCAAACGCATCGATCAATCTTCCTTGTCTTTGACTAACTCGCCGGTATCGGCCTTCAGGTGCAGCTCGCGCGCCACGCCCTCGACCGTCAGCAATTCGACTTCGTAAATGTACACGTCGTGTTTTTCTTCCAGCTCGACTTCCAGCAGCTTGGCGCCGGGGTAGCGATCCATGGCCTGCTGCAGCACTTGCTCCAGCGGCAGGATCACGCCATCGCGACGCAGGGCCAGCGCCTCGTCCTGATCGAGGTCGCGAGCCATGGCCGTGCTGCACAACAACACCAGCGCCAGCGCCGTGAGGCGGGTGGCGCGACTATTCAGCTTCATTACGTATCCTGATGATCCCTGAGCACTTCACCATCGACCGCGTTCAGTTCCAGATCCCACTTCAGCCCTTTCGGGTCGCGCAGTTCGATCTGGTAAATGAACTTGCCGTACTCTTCCTCCAGCTCGGTTTCGGTGATTTCCGAACCGGGGTGTTTTTCCAGCGCGATGGCGTTGAGCTTCTCGAAGGAGACGATAGTACCAGCGTCGCGCAAACGAAGCGCTTCGTCGGGTCCGAGATCGCGCGCCAGCGCAGTGTTGGCGCCAAGGCCGAGGATCGAGGCAGTGGTCAGGGCAGTCAGGGTTTTCATGGGTGTCTCCGAATTCTTATATGTTGCTTACGGTGGGCACCATAGCGGGGTCAACTTAACTGAAACTGAATGGCCATCATTGTGCCCCATTGCTGGCAAGGTCCCCTGTGGGAGCGAGCCTGCTCGCGAAGGCGCAGTGTCAGCCGCAACGATGTTTCTGACCCACCGCTTTCGCGAGCAGGCTCGCTCCCACACTGGTTTGCGTCTGCCCCCCTTGTGGGGCAGGCTCACTCCTACATGGGCCTGCAACATGTGCTTATAATCGCCAGCTTGCTAACGATCGAGACCGGTATGACCGCCATCCACATCAAGTTTCCCGCCCTCACTCTCAAGGCCGGCCCGCGGGCCATGGCGCGGATTCGTGCGCAGGGATTGCACGCCGCTGACGTCGGCACCCTGCCCGGTGCGGCCGGTGGGCCGAAGGCGTTGGGGATTCAGGGGCTCGATCTGGCGTTGTTCGGCGAGTGGCTGCCGAGTGCGCCGCGTGAGCGTTCGCTGATCGGCGCCTCGGTGGGTTCCTGGCGCTTCGCCAGCGCCTGCCTGCCGGACGCCGCCGAAGGCATTCGCCGCCTCGGCCAGCTGTACGCCGAGCAGAATTTCAACAAAGGCGTGACCATGGCCGAGATCAGCCAGAGCTCGCAGCGCATGCTCAATGACCTGCTCGACGGCCGCGATGCGAGCATCCTCGAAAACCCCGATTACCGACTGAACATCATGGTGGTGAAAAGCCAAGGCCGCCTCGCCGAGGATCATCGCGGGCGCCTCGGTCTGGCGCTGGGTTCGGTGATCGCCGACAACCTGCGCGGTCGTGCGCGGCTGTCGCGGCACTTCGAACGGCTGATCATCCACGATCCGCGCCTGGCCCCGCCGCTTGATGCCTTGACCGATTTCCCTTCACGCTTCGTTGCCCTCAACACCGGCAACCTGCGCCAGGCCCTGCTCGCGTCCGGGTCGATCCCGATGGTCATGGAAGGCGTGCGCTACCTGCCCGGCGCCGGTGCCGGTACGTTCCGCGACGGCGGTTTGCTCGACTACCACCTCGACCTGCCCTACAGCGGCGACGGCATCGTGCTCTATCCGCATTTCACCGATCGGGTGATTCCCGGCTGGTTCGACAAGACCCTGCCCTGGCGCCGCGCTTCGGTGCAGCGTCTGCAGGATGTGCTGCTGGTCGCGCCGTCGAAGGAATATCTGGCGCGCCTGCCCTACGGCAAACTGCCCGATCGCAACGACTTCAAACGCTTCATGGGCGATGCGCCGAGCCGGCAGAAATACTGGCACACGGCGATGGACGAGAGCCGCCGACTGGGCGACGAATTCCTCGAACTGACGGCCAACGGTCGCCTCGCCGAGCGCTTGCTGACCCTTTAGTCAGCACGGCCAAAGACAAGCTGATAAACTCGCCGCCTGCCCGAATCGCTGCGGCGAACGCCATCTGAACAGAGCCGAAAATACCGTGGAAATCTTCAAAGAGTTTACTTTCGAATCCGCCCACCGCCTGCCGCACGTCCCGGACGGCCACAAGTGCGGACGCCTGCACGGTCACTCGTTCAAGGTCGCGCTGCACCTGAGCGGCGACCTCGATCCGCACACTGGCTGGATTCGCGATTTCTCCGAGATCAAAGCGATTTTCAAGCCGCTGTATGAGCGTCTCGACCACAACTACCTGAACGACATTCCCGGCCTGGAAAACCCGACCAGCGAAGTGCTGGCCAAATTCATCTGGAACGAGATGAAGCCATTGCTGCCGGAACTCAGCGCGATCCGCATTCATGAGACGTGCACCAGCGGCTGCATTTATCGCGGCGAATAAGCAACACACTTCTCCCCGCCCCTGTGGGAGCGAGCCTGCTCGCGAAAGCGTCGTTCCAGTCAATTTATTCGGTGACTGACACTCCGTATTCGCGAGCAGGCTCGCTCCCACAAGAGTCCGGCGCCAGGTTTGACTCATCTGCCGTGCACATCACAGGCTCGCTCCCACATTGGGCTCCTGGTGCATTAAGTGCACTGCTTTCGCGCTGAAAACCCCAGTCGCGTCTCCACATTCGGTCACTTGCGTCGCTTGGCACGACCGCTGCAACCCTTCTGCGTCTTCCCCTTCCAGCAAGGACTGCCCCATGACGCAGAACGCCTCCGGCAACGATTACCCGCTCAGTGAAGTCCCCATGCACGCGCGCAAAGGCCTGGCCTCGACGGCGATGGTGTTACTGGGCTTCACGTTTTTCACCGCGACCATGTTTGCCGGCGGCAAGCTGGGGGTCGCGTTCGGTTTCGCCGAGATGATGGCGGTGATCATTGTCGGCAACCTGCTGCTCGGTCTGTACGCGGCAGGCTTGGGTTACATCGCCTTCAAGAGCGGCCTCAATTCAGTGCTGATGGGCCGCTTCTGTTTTGGCGAAGTCGGCAGCAAGCTCAGCGACCTGATCCTCGGCTTCACCCAGATCGGCTGGTACGCCTGGGGCACGGCAACGGCAGCGGTGGTGATCGGCAAGTATTTCAATCTCGATGAAAGCACCGTGCTGGTCCTGATGGTGCTGTTCGGTCTGGGCTTCTGCGCCACGGCGTACATCGGCTATCGCGGACTGGAAATTCTCTCGTACATCGCGGTGCCGGCGATGATGTTGCTGCTGATGCTGTCGATGTGGGCAGCGACCGTGAAGGTTGGCGGCTTCGAAGGCTTGCTCAGCGTGGTGCCGAGCGGTTCGCTGGACTGGTCGACAGCGATCACCCTGGTGTTCGGCACCTTCGTCAGCGGCGCGACCCAAGCCACCAACTGGACGCGATTTTCGCGCTCGGCAAAAGTGGCAGTGCTGGCCAGCCTGATCGGTTTTTTCATCGGCAACGGCCTGATGGTGCTGATCGGCGCATATGGCGCGATCGTCTATCAACAGCCGGATGTGGTTGAAGTGCTGCTGTTGCAGGGCTTCGCCATGGCCGCGATGGCCATGCTGTTGCTGAACATCTGGAGTACGCAGGACAACACCATCTACAACTTCGCCGTGGCCGGCTGCAACCTGCTGCGCACCGGTCGGCGCAAGACCGTGACCCTCGGTGGCGCGGTAATCGGCACGCTGCTCGCGCTACTGGGCATGTACGACATGCTGGTGCCGTATCTGATTCTGCTCGGCACGGTGATTCCGCCGATTGGCGGGGTGATCATGGCTGACTTCTTCTACCGCTGGCGCGGGCACTATCCGCGCCTGGCCGACGCACGGTTGCCGGCGTTCAACTGGCCGGGGCTCGGGGCCTACGGCGTTGGCACCGTCGCTGCGTTCAGTTCGCCCTGGGTCGCGCCGCTGGTAGGCATTGCCGCTGCCGCGCTAACGTATGTCATCGTCACCGGTGTGCTCGGCGCCCGTCGCGTCAGCGCACCACTACAAGACCTATAAAAGGATTTGCCTGATGCACATCATCAACGCCCGCCTGCGCAACCAGGAAGGCCTGCACGAATTGCACCTTGAAGACGGCCTGATCCACAGCATCGCCCGTCAGACCGAAGCGCCAACCCTCGGCCCGGATGACCTCGATGCCGGCGGCAATCTGGTGGTGCCGCCCTTCGTCGAGCCGCACATCCACCTCGACGCCACCCTCACCGCCGGCGAGCCGCGCTGGAACATGAGCGGCACGCTGTTCGAAGGCATCGAATGCTGGGGCGAGCGCAAGGTCACCATCACCGAAGAAGACACCAAGACTCGCGCCAAGAAGACCATTCAGGCCCTGGCCGCCCACGGTATTCAGCACGTGCGCACCCACGTCGACGTCACCGACCCGCAACTCACCGCGCTCAAGGCCATGCTCGAAGTGCGCGAGGAAAGCCGTCACCTGATTGACCTGCAAATCGTCGCGTTCCCGCAGGAAGGCATCGAGTCGTTCCGCAACGGTCGCGAGCTGATGGAAGAGGCGATCCGCATGGGCGCCGACGTGGTCGGCGGCATTCCGCATTTCGAATACACCCGCGATCAGGGCGTCAGCTCGGTGAAGTTTCTGATGGACCTGGCCGAGCGCACCGGCTGCCTGGTCGACGTGCACTGCGACGAGACTGACGATCCGCATTCACGTTTCCTCGAAGTGCTTGCCGAAGAAGCGCGCAGCCGCGACATGGGCGCCCGCGTCACCGCCAGCCACACCACGGCGATGGGCTCTTATGACAACGCCTACTGCGCCAAACTGTTCCGCCTGCTCGGCCATTCCGGGATCAGTTTTGTTTCCTGTCCGACCGAAAGCATTCACCTGCAAGGGCGTTTCGACAACTTCCCGAAACGCCGGGGCGTCACCCGCGTCAACGAACTACTCGAAGCCGGCATGAACGTGTGTTTCGGTCAGGATTCGATCGTCGACCCGTGGTATCCGCTGGGCAACGGCAACATCCTGCGCGTGCTTGAAGCCGGTCTGCACATCTGCCACATGCTCGGTTATCGCAACCTGCAAAGTGCGCTGGATCTGGTCACCGACAACAGCGCTAAAGCCATGCACCTGGGCGAGCGTTACGGACTGGAACAGGGCCGCCCGGCGAACCTGCTGATTCTCTCGGCGGACAGCGACTACGAAGTGATCCGCAGCCAAGGCCTGCCGCTGTATTCGATTCGCGGCGGCAAGGTGCTGATGAAGCGGCAGATGCCGGTGGTGGAGTTCAGCTGAGAATTGCGCTGAACCTGATGGGCCGAAAGCAAAACCTGTGGGAGCGAGCCTGCTCGCGAAAGCGCCATGCCAGGCGCCTCGATGTTGGATGTGCCGACCTCTTCGCGAGCAGGCTCGCTCTCACAGAAGATCCCAGCGATAGCGTCGGCGGAATCAAGCGATCAACCGCGCCGTGCCAAACAATCTGACGCGCAGCAACTCCCCTTGCGAAACCTCAAGCAAAACCGGTGCGGTGCCGCCGGGCATGACCACCCGCACTTCTCCCGCCTCGACCCAACCCACCCGCCACGCTGCACACGCGACCGCGCTGGCGCTAGTGCCGGATGACGCGGTTGGTCCCTCACCACGTTCGAATACCCGGGCGAGGATTTGCTGCGGCGAAGCCAGCGCGGACCATTGCAGATTGACGCCCGCCGGACAGGGATTTCCGGCACCGGTGGGCATGGCATAGGCGATTGCTGTAAGCCTTTCGTTCAGCGGTGATTCAAGCATCCGCTCGTTACTCGGCAACATGGCCGGATTGCTTAGCAGCGTCACGCAATGCGGATTGCCGATACGGAGGAATTGGCTGTGGCTCCAGTCAGGATCGAGTTGTGCCAGGGGCTGGACATGGCTGACGTCGCGATTGTTGAACTGAACGTTTTCAACCGTCTGCGCACCCACAGCCTCCGGGCCGAAGCCAGGCTGACCGAGGTCGAGCCAGAAACCGCGCACGCCTTCGACTTCGGCGGGTCTCACCGAGGTTTCCAGTGCCCCGCCTTTGTCATGATGAACGCGCAGCACGGCGCCCTGCTCCGCCATCAAGCCTTGCTCGGTCAATGCCTGAGAAAAAATCGTCAGGCCGTTACCACTGCGTTCGGCGAGACTGCCGTCGGTATTCACGATCAGCACATCGAACGGCGCAGCTGCCTGGAACGGGCCGATCAGCAGGCCGTCGCTGCGGTGGGGCTTACTGTTGGCCGGGCGCTGGCCTTCGGGCCAGTGACAGCACAAAGCGATGGCGGCCTCGCTCCATTGCTGCCTGGATACGGCGCACTCTACGGCCCTCGCTGGCAAAGCGATTCCGGCTTCGCGCAAGGTTTCGGGTGAGACCATTCCGTAGATATTGCCGCGTGCGTCGTAGAAGCTCGTCATGCCTTGTTCCCGTATTCCATGCTGGCGAAAATCCGACTGTAAACCGCAAACCAGTGTGGGAGCGAGCCTGCTCGCGAAGGCGGTGGGTCAGTCGACATTTCCATATTTGACCCACCGCTTTCGCGAGCAGGCTCGCTCCCACAGGGTAGGATGTCCACCGTTATGCCCCGAAAGGCCTGAGATCGAACCTCAACGCCGTCAGAATGTCACTCGGGATGCAGTTGTTTTTTTGCCAAGGATCGATATGACCAGCCTCAACCCCCAAGACACCTTCGTCCCCGGACGCCTGCAACAGATGTCCACCCGCGTCGCTTTTTTCATCGCTGGCCTCGGCATCGCCGCATGGGCGCCGCTGGTGCCGTACGCCAAGGCACGAGCCGGGCTGGATGAGGGCACGCTGGGATTACTGCTGCTGTGCCTGGGTGTCGGCTCGATTCTGGCGATGCCGCTGGCGGGGATTCTCGCCACGCGTTTTGGTTGCCGACGTGTGGCCACCGGCGGCACCTTGCTGATCTGCGCGGCATTGCCCCTGCTGGCGACGGTGTCGTCGATCCCGGCGCTGATCGCCACGTTGTTCATGTTCGGCGCCGGTCTCGGCACGGTGGATTCGACGGTGAACCTGCAAGCAGTGATCGTCGAGCGCGCCAGCGGCAAGCACATGATGTCGGGTTTCCACGGCCTGTTCAGCCTCGGCGGCATTGTCGGTGCGGCGGGCGTCAGTGCCCTGCTCGGCCTCGGGCTGACACCGCTGGCAGCGATGCTGGTCGTCGTCGTGTTGCTGATCGGCGCCTTGCTCAAGTGCGTGCCGCACATGTTGCCGTACGGCAGCGAAAGCTCCGGCCCGGCGTTCGCCATTCCCCATGGCATCGTGCTGTTTATCGGCGGCATGTGCTTTATCGTGTTCCTCACCGAAGGCGCCGCGCTGGACTGGAGCGCTGTGTTCCTCGCTCAGGAACGGGGGATCGACACGGCTTACGCGGGAATGGGTTACGCAGCGTTTGCCCTGACCATGACCGTCGGCCGTCTGCTCGGTGACCGCATCGTGCGTAAGCTCGGTGCGACACGGATCATTCTGTTCGGCGGGCTGTTGGCGGCGGCGGGGTTGTTTCTCGCCACCTTCGCGCCGAGCTGGCAAGCGGCGCTGGTCGGGTATGCGCTGGTCGGCGCCGGTTGCTCGAACATCGTGCCGGTGCTGTACACGGCGGTGGGCAAGCAGACGGTGATGCCGGAGAGCATCGCGGTACCGGCGATTACCACGCTGGGTTATGCCGGTATTCTCGCCGGGCCGGCGGTGATCGGTTTTGTCGCCCATGCCAGCAGCTTGAGTTTTGCCTTTGGCCTGATGGCGGTGTTGCTGGTGGCTGTGGCGATTGGCGGCAAAGTCCTCAAGGTCTAAAGCAAAAGATCGCAGCCTTCGGCAGCTCCTACATGGATTTGCGTTCCCCTGTAGGAGCTGCCGAAGGCTGCGATCTTTTGATCTTGTGTTTTAGAAACCGACGCTGGCCTGCACGAAGAACGTGCGCGGTGCGCCGACATACATCCCCGAGTTGTTGTCGCTGGAGCGGGTGAAGTACTGCTTGTCGAAGACGTTCTTCACCCCGGCACCGAGCTTGAGATTCGAGACCTGCGCGCCGAAGTCATAACCGCCGCGCACGTTCCAGGTCACGTAACCCGGGATGTCGCCGTACTGCCCGTCCGCCGTGCCTTCAGTGATGTAATTGCCGTTGAAGCTGCCATCCGCATTCACACCGGTGCCCGGCGAACGCTGTTTCGATTGGGCGAAGCCATCGATGTTGTACGTCCAGCGGTTGATCTCGTAACGCAATCCGACCGTGGCCACCTGCCGCGAATAGAACGGCAGATCGCGGCCCTTGAAGCCGGGGATCTCGCCTTCATAGGTGGCGCGGGTGTAGGTGAACCCGGCATTGGCGGTCAAACCATCGAGGCGCGGGTCGAGGGCCGCCATGTCGTAGTGCGCCGAGGCTTCGATGCCCTGGTGCTTGGTCGCGCCGAGGTTGGTCCAGCCGACGTCGTTGCTGATGTATTGCAGTTCGTCATCGAAGTCGATGTAGAACAGCGTCACCTCGCCGCCCCAGACATCATCGTTGTAACGCGTGCCGATCTCGTAGGTCTTGGCCTTTTCCGGCTCCAGACCGTTGGCGGTGCTGTCACCCGAACCGCCCTGGCCGAGCTGGAAATATTGCAGGCTGCCGAACGAAGTTTCGTAGTTGGCGAACAGCTTCCAGGCATCGGACAGGTGATACATCACGCTCAGCGCCGGCAGCGGTTCGTTGCTTTCGATGCTGCGGTTTTTCTCCTGGACCGGCCGGCCAGCGGTGTCGAGCACGGCGCGGTCGTGCCAATCGGTGCTGATGTGTTCGAAGCGAATGCCTGGGGTGATGGTCCAGTTGCCGACGTCGATCTTGTTGTCGACATACACCGAATTGGCCTCGGTGCCGCCGGTGCGATCCTGGAATACGTGGCCGTCAGAGGTCGGCGTGACTACTGGCTGGTTGTTGACCAGCGCCAGACGACTCGACTCTTCGTGCATCGCCTCTTTCAGATAGCGATAACCGACGCTGACTTCCTGAGTGGTCGGGCCGACATCGAACACCCGCGACACGCGCGGCTCGATGCCGAGGGTGTAGTAGGAACGCGGGTACGAGCTGAGGGTGCGCTGATCGCGCGCGGCGATGGTGCTGCCGCGAAAGCTGTCGGTGTAATAGGTGAGAATTTCTGCCTGAGTGCGCTCGTCGATCTGGCGGATCCACTTGAACGACACGTCTTTGCGCCGGCCTGTGAACTGGTCGTAGTCACGCACCGATTCGTACGGTTTGTCGTCGTACTGACGCTGGGTCAGGCCGCCGGGCATGTCGGCACTGGCGTCGTAATAGTGGAAATTGAGACTGAAATCGTCCTGATCGGTCGGCGCCCAGTGCGTCTTGAGCAGCACGTCGTCGATGTCGTTGCCGTTGTTGCGCTCGCGATAGCCGTGACCGTTGACGCCGGAATACAACAGCGCGACGCCCATGCCGTTGTCGGCGGTGCCGCCAAGAAATGCGGTGTCGATGTGTTTCCAGCCGCCGTACTGCGTGGTTTCCAGGGTGGTGCCGATTTCGCCGGTGGTTTTCTCCGGGATCGCGCGGGTCACGAAGTTGATCACGCCGCCGACGTTCTGCGGCCCGTAGCGCACGGAACCGGCGCCACGCACGACGTCGATGCTGTCGAGGTTGCCCGAGGAGATCGGCGCCATCGACAACTGCGGCTGGCCGTATGGCGCGAACGCCGCTGGCACGCCATCGATCAGTACGGTCGAGCGTGGCGACAGGCGCGAAGTCAGACCGCGAACACCGACGTTGAGGGAAATGTCGCTGCCGCCGGTGCCATTGGAGTCCTGGACCTGCACGCCGGGCACGCGTTTGAGCACGTCGCTGACGTTCATCGCGCCCTGCTCGACCATCGCTTCGCGGCGAATCACCGTACGTGCGCCGGGGTGGTTCTGCACCACCGCCGCGTCGGCGTCACCGAGCCAGTCGCCGACCACTTTGATGTCGGTCACGCCGAGCTCCAGCGGGCCGTTGCTGGCTGCGGAAGTGGCGGCTGGGGCGAGCGTCACCGAGCCTTCATTGATCTGATAATCGAGACCGCTGCCCTGCAACAGCTGACGCAAAGCCTGCTCTGGCGAAAGGTCGCCGTCGACCGCTGGCGCCTGTTTGCCGGCCACCAGTTCGGGGCTGAAAAACACCTGCAGCGAGGTTTGCTGGCCCAGCTCGCTCAAGGCCTGGCCCAGCGGTTGCGCGCGGATATGAATGGCTTCAGCGGCAAACGCCAACGGCATCGCGGCGCTGACCGCCAGCGCGAGAGCCAATGGCAACCAAGGGGATTTTTTATTGTGGTGGGTGGTGATGTTCACGTCGTACGGAGTCCTGTGGATCGCAAGAGTGTGCGGCTGTTAATGCAAACCAGTTGCAGTTGAACAGGTAGACGATGAACGGGGAAAAAACCTGAATGCTATCTGGAAATTATTTCCTGACTGCCATCGGCGAGGGTGCGCACCGTCACCGGCAGGATGCTCGGCAAGGCTTTGAGCAAGGCGTCGGTGTCGTCGGACTTGAACACGCTGGTCAGGCGCAGGCTGGCCACGTTCGGCTGGGATACGGTCAGCGGTTTGTCGCGATAGCGCGATACTTCCGCCGCTACTTCGCCGAGGCTGGCGTTGTTGAACACCAGTTTGCCGTTGCGCCATGCGGTCAGTTCCGCCGGGTTGACCGCGTAGGCCGGCAGGACTTTGCCCTGGGCATCGACCGCAGTGCCGAGGCCTGCGGTGAGGTTGATGAATTCGTTCTCCGGGGCAGCACTTCCCTGCACCTTCACCGTGCCCTGCTCCACCGCAACGCGGGTCTGCGTGGCATCGCGGCGCACATCGAAACGCGTACCGGTGACTGTGACCTTGCCGCTGCCGGCCTCGACCACGAACGGACGCGAGGCGTCGTGTTCAACGCTGAACATCGCCTCGCCCGCGCTCAATTCGATCAGCCGCCGATCCTGCTCATAACGCACCTGCAAGCGGCTGCGACTGTTCATATCGATCACCGAACCATCCGGCAACGCTACATGCTTGCGCTCGCCCGGCGCCGTGGCGAACTCGGCGCGGTATCCGCCCGGATGATTCAGCCCGCTGAACAGGCCAAGTCCCAGCGCCACGGTCAGAACACTCGCGGCCACGGCATAACGCAGCAACGGCCGGCGTTCGCGGCGAGGTGGCGAAGTTTCGGCAAGCGCCTTGAGGCGAGAAGTCGGCAGCAGATCAGCCGCGGTCCACAAGCCTTGCAGCAACTGGAATTCTTCGCGGTGCTGCGGATGCTCGTTCAGCCAGGCCTCGAAGCCTTGGCGTTGCTCGACGCTGACATCCGGCTCCTGCAGACGCACGAACCAGGCCGCCGCTTCGTCACGCACCGCCGTTTGCCCACAGGCGCAATCACCCGTTTCCATCATGGAATGTCCTGTCCGGCTGAGAATGAAAAGACGCGAGCGCTCATGATTGCAACCCATCCAGCCGCTCACGCAAATGCCGCAGGGTGCGGATCATATACTTTTCGACCATGTTCCTGGACAGCCCCAGGCGTTCGGCAATTTCCGCCTGAGTCAGGCCTTCGATCTTCTGCCAGACAAAAATCTTGCGGCAGTTGAGCGGCAATTCGGCAAGCGCGCGTTCGATGGAGTCGGCCAACTGGATCGCGCGCATGTAATGCTCCGGGTCGCCCGCTGACGACGCAGTGTCCTCGACCGCCTCCGACTCCATGGCGCCGCGCCGATCCTCACGCCGATACCCATCAACCGCGATGTTGCGCGCGGTCTGGTGCAAATACGCACGCGGCTGCTGCACCGCCGCCGAATCCGCCTCGAGCACCCGCACAAAGGTGTCGTGCGCCAGATCCTCGGCCTGCGCGCGATTGCGCAGGCGCCGAGTCCAGGTGCCGATCAACTCTTCGTAATGCTCGAAAAAGCCGGATCTGCGGGAGCGCATGGGGGATGGGCGGCGTGGTGAGAAAGGGGCGTGAATAGTAATGCTTCGTATTAATACAAAGCAATGCACGCTGTGACGGTGTTCTTGATGCGCAAGGTGCAACCACCGACGACGCCGAGCTCCGATGGGCATTGAGCAGGTCCCTGTGGGAGCGAGCCTGCTCGCGAATGCGGTGTGTCAGCAACGATGATGGTGACTGACACGTCGCCTTCGCGAGCAGGCTCGCTCCCACAAGGGAATAGCGTGAGTGTTTCAGGCCTGCGGCAGTTTGCGGAAGCCCACCGCCAGGCGATTCCAGCCGTTGATGGTGTTGATCGCCACGGTCAGGTCAACCAGTTCCTTCGGCGAAAACTGTGCAGCGACGACTTCATAGTCTTCGTCCGGCGCGTGGGTCAGGCTCAGTTGTGTCAGCGACTCGGTCCACAGCAGCGCTGCACGTTCACGCTCGCTGAAGAACGGCGCTTCCCGCCATGCCGTTACGGCGAACAGGCGGCGTGGGGTTTCGCCGTCCTTGATCGCGTCGGCGGTGTGCATGTCGATGCAGAATGCGCAGCCGTTGATTTGCGAAGAGCGCAGCTTGACCAGTTCGAGCAGGCTCTTTTCCAGCGATAGTTTCGAGACGGCATTTTCCAGCGCCATCATCGCTTTCATGGCATCAGGGGAAGCGGTGTAGAAATCGGCACGAGATTGCATGGTGGGCTCCGGGGTAGCGATTGAATGTGTGGCTACGTTAGTCCCCGGGGGTGCTTCGGCAAATAGCCAATGTTGCAGAAGAACGGTAGGCCACTTGGCGCGGCGACTGACCGCTCGTCACTCGACGGGCACCAAGGTTTCAGTGCGCAAGACCAATATCAGGTAATCCCCTTTATCAGGAGACGTACCATGATGACGCGCAAATTCACTTCGTTATTGTTGGCCGGCCTGCTCGCCACGGCGTCCGCCGCCAGCTTCGCGGCCAATGACAGCACCGATGCGACGGGCACCAAGTCCGGCGGCGCCAGCAGCTCGACCATGCCGCCAGACAACACCCCGGGCTCGCCATCGGGCGGCACTGGTTCTGGCGGAACCAATAACGGCACCGGCACCGGTACTGGCTCGGGGATGGGCACCGGCACGGGCACCAATGGCGGCGCCAGTGGCTCGGGTTCCGGCGCGGGTGGCGGCACCGGCTCGGCCGGCGGCGGCACGGGTGGTGCGGGCGGTGGCACGGGCGGCTGAACGAACAAGAGCCATCCCAGATAGTCCTGCTTACATCAGGACCCAATGTGGGAGCGAGCCTGCTCGCGAAAGCGGTCTGTCAGCCAAGCTTGATGCAAGCTGACACACCGATTCGCGAGCAGGCTCGCTCCCACTTCTGATTTCTGTTGATTGAAAGAATCAGCGATCCGAACGCATCAGTTCGGCAAAACCCTCTTCAGCTGTAAACACCGCCGCGCGATTGCGTCCGGCATTTTTCGCCTGATACAACGCCGCATCCGCGCGCTGGATAAACACCTGCGGGCTGTCGTTGCCGTGCGGAATAAACGCATAACAGCCCAGGCTCACGGTGAGATAACCGGTCGGCGAGCCGCTGTGGATGATGTGCTTGTCGATCACGCTGCGGCGTATCTGCCCGGCTATCGCCAGCGCGCCGTTGATGTCGGTGTCCGGTAGCAGCACGGCAAATTCTTCGCCGCCGTAACGCACCGCCAGATCCGACTTGCGCTGGCAGCAGGCCTTCACCACCTGTGCCACCTGCGCCAGGCATTGATCGCCGGCGACATGGCCGTAGGCATCGTTGTAGCGCTTGAAGAAATCGATATCGAGCATGATCAGGCTCACCGGGCTGACCTGCCGCGCGCCCCGGGCAAACTCAATGTCCAGCGAACGCTCGAACAAGCGCCGATTGGCCAACCCGGTAAGGCTGTCGTGGGTGGCAATCTGTTCCAGCGCCAGTTGCGCCTTGCGCAGGTTTTTCTCGATACGCTCGCCGTCGCGCACCTGATGAATGAACACCCAGCCGAACAGGCCAATCCCGAGGATCACCAGCGCGACAATCACGCTGGACTGAAAGGCGCGGTCATACCAGCCCTGCAAAATCGTGTCTTGCGACGTCGCAGCAGAGACCACCAGCGGATACGAGGCGAGCTGGCGATAGCCATACAAGCGGGTCACGCCGTCGACCACGGAATTGAGCATCGCGGTGCCAGCGTTAGCGTTCGGCAACAGGGTTTGATAGATCTCGCCGTGAGCCACCGAGGTGTTGATCAGCGACTCATCAAAGGGCCGTCGCGCCAGCAAGGTGCCGTCGGTCAGCGCCAGAAACATGATGCCGCTGTCATCGAGGCTGAAGCTTTTGAAGAACTGATCGAAGTAGGACATGCGGATACCGGCCATCAGCACGCCCTGAAAGTTGCCAAGTTGATCGTTGACACGTCTGGAAATCGGAATAATCCACTCGCCGTTTTCGCGGCTGCGAATCGCCGGGCCGATGTGCGCAACGGTCGAAGCATTCTGCTGATGGAACCTGAAATATTCGCGATCGGCCACGCCATTGCCACGAGGCAGATCGGCGAACGAAGTAATGACCCACTGCCCTTCGCGATCGAAGAGAAAGATGCCATGCAACTGATCCAGTTGCTGCGCGCGGCGGGCAAAGATCCGCTGTAACCGAGGGCGCTGCGCCGCCCCGTAACCATCGTCCTGAATCCAGTCGACGAGGCTGGTCATCACCAGATCTGCCGCCCGCACGGTGTCCTCGGCCTGCTGCGCCATGGCTCGGGTCAGGTTGCCCGAGGCCATTTTCGCCACCGCCAGATCCTGACGCCGCGACTGCTCCAATTGCAGGTACAGCAGACCGCACAGGCACAGGCTCACCGCAACGATAAACAGCACCGCCGCTTTGCGAAGCGGCAACCGTTTGAGCGTGCCGGGGGCCTGATGCGGATCGTGAATGGGGATTGGCAAAAGCATGTCCTGGGCAGGTACGACAGGGGCGCGAGCCCGAAACCCTTGTATGTGTGAGCGTAGCCCACCGGGATGTACCGGGCAAACGCCCGCCTCCCGCCCAGTTATCGGCGCGTCGCGAGTTTGGATGATCGCTTTTCGTCGATTTATTTACGACTGCTTCTTTACGGTTAATCAGTTGTGCAGGGCCAGCCGCCGCATCGCGCTGGTCAGGTGCGCGCGAGCACTTTGCGCATCGCCTTCACGCATTTGTGCATAGGCGCGCTGCGCAATCGCATGAGGCACCGGTTTCAATTCACGTTGGGTTGCCATCGCCAGCAGCTGCACCTGCGCGGCGCGCTCCAGGTAATACAGATCGTCCCAGGCTTCGGCGATGGTCGGCGCAGCGACAATCACCCCGTGGTTTTTCAGAAAGAGAATGTCGGCGTCGCCCATGACGCTGGCGATGCGGTCGCCTTCGGATGCGTCCAGTGCGAGGCCGTTGTAATCCTCGTCCACCGCTGTGCGCCCGTAAAACTTCAGCGCAGTCTGCCCCAGCCACAGCAGCGGCGGGCCTTGCAACAGGCACAACGCGGTGGCGTGCGGCATGTGCGTGTGGAACGCGACTTTTACCCGTGGCAGCTGTTTGTGCAGGCGCGCGTGGATGTAGAACGCGGTCGCCTCGGGCTCGCCTTCGCCAGCGACCACGTTGCCGGCGAAGTCACAGACCAGCAGATTCTGCGCGGTCACTTCCGAAAAAGCGTAGCCGTATGGATTGACCAGAAGCAGATCATCATGCCCCGGTAGCATCGCCGAAAAATGATTGCAGATGCCCTCCTCCAGACCCTGCAGCGCGGCCAGTTGAAAGCACGCAGCGAGTTCGTTGCGAGCGGTGATGATCGCCTCGGTTTCCAGGTTCAACGTTGCGCTTGGTCTGGCTTTGCCAGTGCCGCTCAAGATATGCGCCATGGCAATTCTCCTTAGGTCCAGCCGAGGGATTTGAACAGCGGCAGCAGTTGATCGAGGCTGGAGAGGATCGCGTCGGGCCGGTAGTCGGGCAACAACTGACGACCCGTGCCGCGATCGATCCACACGCATCGAAAACCCATGTCCCGCGCCGCCGTGTGATCGAGCATGGGGCTGGCGCAGATGTGCACCACTTCATCCCGGGTCACGCCCAATTGCTCATGAGCGTAGTCGAACAGGCGCGGCGCCGGTTTGTAGGCACCGGCCTGTTGCGCGGTGATCACCCGGTCGATATGGCCGCCGAGCTGCGCGACGTTGCCGGCAATGATGTCGTCGTCGGTGTTGGAGACGATGCACAGCTTGAAGCCCATGGCTTTGAGCTGCGCGAGGGTGTCGACCACTTCGGCAAATGGCGGCATGTTCGGGATGGCTGACGCCAGGCGTTGACTGTCCTCGGGCTGGCTCGGCAAGCCCAACTCTGCCAGCGCCAGTTGCAGGCCGAGGGTGCTGAGTTCGCGAAAGGAACGGTGCGGCGGCGTTTGTTCGAGACGGTGCTCGTGACGGTCGTAGACTTCGATCAACTTATCGGCGTCGATGGCGTGCTGGCCCTTGTCGCTGAGTATTTTCTCGACCACGGCTTTCAGGCCTTCATCCCACTGGATCAGCGTGCCGTAGCAATCGAAGGTCAGCCAGTGCGGGCGTGGCGTGTTGTTCAAGGTCATCGGTCGATTCCTCCAGAGTGAGGACTTCAGCTTATGAGCGCGCGGTGATAGTGTGAAATTAAATAAATGCTCGATCGTCATTCGCAAAACCACTATCAGGAATGCTGCCATGCTGGATCTCGAATTGCTGAAAACCTTTGTCTGCGTGGTCGACGAAGGCAGCTTCACCCGCGCCGCCGAACGTGTGCACCGCACGCAATCGACGGTCAGCCAGCAGGTGCGCAAACTCGAAGATCTGGTCGGCCACCCGCTACTCCTGCGCGACCGCAGCGGAGTGAACGTCGCGGTCACCGAACACGGCGAACTGCTGATCCACTATGCGCGCCGGTTACTGGCGCTGTCCGCCGAAGCCACGCAAGCGCTGGCCAGCGACGTCGATCTGGAAGTGCTGCGCATCGGCATGCCGGAAGACTTCGACGCCCGGCGCATGGCGCTGATCCTCGCCGGTTTTACCCGCAACCATCCGCAAGCGCGCCTGGAAACCATCAGCGGCATGAGCCTCGACCTGCGCCAACGCCTCGACGCCGGCGACATCGACATTGCCCTGATCAAACGCGAACCCGACAGCGGCCCGGCATGGGCCACCTGGCCGGAACGACTGGTGTGGGTCAAAGGCACCGAATTGGACACCTCCAGCGGTGTGCTGCCGCTGGCGCTGTTTCCGCAGGGCTGCCTGTATCGACAACGGGCGATTCGCCTGCTCGATGTAGCGCAGCGACCGTGGCGAGTGGCGTTCGGCAGCCACAGCCTGACCGGGATTCAAGCGGCGGTGGCGTCTGGGTTAGGGGTTTCGGTGTTGCCGGTTTCGGCGCTATTGCCAGAGCATGAGGTGTGTACGGATCTGCCGGAGTTGGCGCCGACGGAACTGGCGCTGGTTAGTCGTGAGGGAGTGTTGAGCGGGTTGCAGCGGGGGCTGGTGGAGTTTTTGCGTGGGGAATTGGGGGTGGATGCGGGGGGATTTGCCTGAATCCCCCGCGGGGGGTTATTCGGGTTTGTTGATTTCCCGGAGCAGGTCGGCGGTGGGGATGTTCATGGTGTTTGAGTAGTAGGGTTTGTAGCCGAAGGCGGTGATGACGACCTTGCAGGGGATTTGGGTTTTGTTGGCGAGGAGGTTGTTCAGCTCCGCTACGGACAAATGTCTTTCCGAACTTTGATCGCTGGAAGTTTCACTCATGAAGGCTCGGGTGAAGTAAGAGAATTTGCCACTCTCGCTTTTTGTTTTGTCGGATCTGATCAAGCCGTATGAGGAAAACCGAATGCCTTTGCCTACTGAGAAATCCTGATCGTCAGCCAAAGCGCATTTGAGCATGCCTGAGATAATTCCTTCCCGCTCGCCTAGTCCAAAAAGATCCAGAATATCAACATCAGACTGATATTTGATTACGTATAAAACAGACTGCTCTCTTTCAACTGACATGAATTTCAGGTGAGCGGCAGGCATAACATGATCTTTGGCGCATCCCGAGCAAATAGCCAGAAACGCGCAAAGCAACGTCTTGTTCATGCTGGAAACTCCTTCATGATCGAGTCGAAGAGAAGATCACTCGCCGTTTTTCCCCCGGCGATACGTGCGGTAAACAAACCCAAGGCATTAGCGTGATTGGTGTCAACATTGATGTTCAATGAAGGTCCGCATGAAATTGTCCATTTCTCGCCAAAATCCGCGACTCCGTCTGATGAGTTTCTTCTGGATGGCGTTGCCTTGACGTTTATCCAATCATGAGCGACTGGATCGGGAGCGCCAAAGTAAATGTCTGAGCCAGCCCAGACCAAAGCCCCCTCACCCACCGGATCAAGGGTAATTAACATTTGAACTCTGTAATTCCAATCCGACATTAACTTCGTCAGGTGCGCGCCATTCCACCCACCGAGGCTATGCCCAATGATGTATACGGGACAGCTCTTGTAGGGGATCAGACTCAGGACGTACCGCTGGATATCCTGCTTTCCTTTGACTTGGTTGTAACCCAACCAATCCGACTTGTATTTCCCTTCCCTCGCAAGCGTTAAAGCTCGCTCATCAAATTCCTTGCGCGCCTCTTGGATGTTTCCATAAGGCCCAGAAAAGTAATAACTTTCCTTATCCCCAGCCCCACCAATAAAAAGCACGATCGCCTTGGTACTTTCCACCGGCACAGGCTTGGCGCTGACATCCTTCTTGTCGGTCAGCGTATGCTCCTTTTGCAGCTTGTAAGTGTTGCCCTTCGCGCACGTTACCGTCTCAGCAGTCATTGCCTCACTCCTCCAGAAACAGTTTGATGGTTTCAGGCAGGTGCGAACTGACTTCATGGGTAAATCCGTCGGCATCAGACACGCCATGCTCCATGCGCCCGTCGGCGCGCTGGATCATGTAGGGATGGTTGGGCATCGGTTCACCGGTCACATCGTTGACCAGTTTCAGCTTGTCGGTGAAGTGCACCGGCATCGGCAGCAGACCACTGAAAGGCGCCGCGACTACGGTGTCGCCAATGATCACCGTGCCTGAACCGCCGATGACGACATTGCCGTGGCCACCGGTGCTGTCCAGCATCGCCGCGTTCAAGCCATTGATGAACACGGTGCCAGATACAGCGCCGCTGATCGCACTGCCGCAAGCGGACTTGTCGGTCATGCGCGCAGCCGCCAGTCCATCAAAATTGACATTCGGCGAGCCGCTGACGATCGGGTTGGTGCCGTGTCCCGGCAACGGGCAGGCGGTGGGGTCGGTGACGCGGGCAGCGGGTTTTCCGCTCATGAACAGCTCCTTGCAATGTGTCGTGCAGATCCTTTGAGGCGCGCAGCATGCGCGAATTTGCCCTCCCCTTCAAATCCTCAGGCCAAAAAAACAGGCGCTCACGGGAGCGCCTGTTTTTCCTGGCTCATTACGGATGGCTTACCGTACCGGCGGCACCCGAATATCCCCCGCCCGACACTGCGTCTTCACCCCTTTGCCACACACGCCGAACTGCAAATCCCTGTCCATGCACACCCGCACTTCCGACAGCTGCGGGCCGCTGCAAACCACCGCAATTCCGTCTTCAGGAATACCCGGATTGGCCTTGCGAAACAGATCGACAATTTCCTGCGCTTCGAAGTAGTACGACGTCGAGCCGAACGGCTGTAACGCCTGCGGAATCTTCACCGCGCCGAGGGCCTGATCGGAATTGTCCAGATAGCCCTCCGCGCCAAGACCGCTGCAGGTACCGTGCTTGGACCATTCGTGATCGAGGAGTTTTTTCGTCGGGTACATCGTCAGGCCCTTGCTGGTTTCTGCCGCCGATAGCCTGGTCAGCGGTGGGCAGGATTCTGGCCAGCCGCCCTTGGCGTATTGCGGCCACAAACCGTGCAGGACAAAACCATAACCCTTGCCGGTGCACTGCGCGTCGTCCTTGTGCGTCAGACAAAAGGTCGGCGACCAGGACAGCGCCAGCAGGTAATAGTCGAACACCCCCGCCACCGATTCGGCCTGCGCTTTGTTCGACGCCGGCTGACGCGCCGAACTCATGCCAATGCTACCGGCCGTCAGCGCGATCAGCGCCAGAATTGTAAACAGCTTTTTCATTAACCCGTTCCTTGGGACGCCTGCGTCCGTGGTTTTCGTTGTTGGCCAGGCTTGGCCAGTGCTGATTTCGACACGCTTGTATTGCAAGCGCATGACGCAAGGCAAGGCCCTGCGCCGTGCAAAGGTCTACGCTGAACAGGCAGACATCCAACAAGGGAACCGACATGAGTAAAGCAGACGAACTCGCCGCCAGACTCAAGCAGACACGGCATACCCAGGCTGATGCGGCGCTGGAAATCGATTGCTGGCCTGCTCAGGTATACGACTTGTACCACCGCATCGAAGCCTGGCTACAGCCAGTCACCGAAGTAGGACTGAAGATTCGGCGAAATCCTACGCACGTTTGCGAAACTTCGCCGGATGGTGAAAGCCATGACTACGCCATCGACCAGTTGGTGATCGAAGCGAACAATCACAGTCTGATTTTCGATCCGATTGCGCGGTTTACCGAGGACGGTTGCGGACGTGTCGAGATCAAGGTGCCGGGGCGTGATCAGTCGTTGCTGCGCACGGTTGACGAGCATGGCGAAAGCCATTGGTGGTTGCAGACTATCGAGACCGGCCAGGAGCTGGATGCGATCGCGCTGACGGAAAACAATCTGCTGCAGGTGGTGCAGCAAGGGTTAAGCCTGTAAGCCGCCCGGGTTAACTGACAAAACTGTAATGTTTGCCTCAGCCAACTGAAAGCCGGGGCTGGCTAGTCTCTCTGTCATGAGCCAGACGGGGATTTCCAGCGCATGCCTTCCATTCTCACAAGACGCACTTTTGTCAAAGGCCTGGCCGCCGGTAGCTTGCTCGGTGGCCTCGGGCTCTGGCGTACACCGGTCTGGGCACTGAACGGCGCCGCGCCCGTCAACGAACTGAGCGGTAACGAATTCGAGTTGTTCATCGGCGAAACTCCGGTCAATTTCACGGGTTCTGCACGCACGGCGATGACCATCAATGGCAGCCTGCCCGGTCCGCTGTTGCGCTGGCGCGAAGGCGATACCGTGACGCTGCGGGTGCGAAACCGGCTCACGGCCGACACCTCGATTCACTGGCACGGCATTCTGCTGCCGGCGAACATGGACGGCGTGCCGGGTCTGAGTTTCCACGGCATCGAACCGGGCGGCGTGTACGTTTACCAGTTCAAGGTTCGGCAACACGGCACCTACTGGTATCACAGCCATTCCGGCTTACAGGAGCAGGCCGGCGTCTATGGGCCGCTGGTCATTGAGGCCAAAGAGCCGGAACCGTTCCAGTACGATCGCGACTACGTGGTGATGCTCAGCGACTGGACCGACGAAGACCCGGCCAGACTGATGAAGACCCTGAAAAAACAGTCCGACTACTACAACTTCCACAAACGCACCGTCGGCGACTTTATCAACGATGTCGGTGAGAAAGGCTGGGGCGCCACGGTTGCCGATCGCACGATGTGGGCGCAAATGAACATGAACCCCACCGACATCGCCGACGTCAGTGGCGCCACGTATACCTTTTTGCTCAACGGCCAGGCCCCCGATGACAACTTCACCTGGCTGTTCCGTCCCGGCGAAAAACTGCGCCTGCGCCTGATCAACGGCTCGGCCATGACCTATTTCGATGTGCGCATTCCGGGACTGAAGATGACGGTGGTGGCTGCCGATGGCCTGCACGTCAAACCGGTCAGCGTCGATGAACTGCGCATTGCCGTGGCCGAGACCTATGACGTGATCGTTGAACCTGAAAGCGAGGCGTACACCCTGTTCGCTCAGGCGATGGATCGCAGCGGTTACGCCCGTGGCACTCTCGCCACACGCGCCGGCATGTCGGCAGCAGTGCCGGCGCTGGATCCGCGTCCATTGGTGAGCATGGACGACATGGGCATGGGCGGCATGGATCACGGCAGCATGGACATGAGCGCCATGGATCACTCCGCCATGGGCCCGATGCAAGACCATCCCGACAGTGAAAACAATAATCCGCTGGTGGACATGCAGGCCATGATCACCGCGCCAAAGCTCGACGACCCAGGCCTCGGCCTGCGCAACAACGGCCGCCGAGTGCTGACCTACGCCGACCTGCGCAGCACCTTCGAGGACCCGGACGGCCGCGATCCGAGCCGCACGATAGAGCTGCACCTGACCGGCCACATGGAGAAATTCGCCTGGTCGTTCAACGGCATCAAGTTCTCCGATGCTGAGCCTCTACGGCTGAAATACGGCGAGCGCATCCGCCTGGTGCTGGTCAACGACACCATGATGACCCACCCGATCCACCTGCACGGGATGTGGAGCGATCTGGAGGACGAAAACGGCAACTTTCAGGTGCGCAAACACACCATCGACATGCCGCCCGGCAGCCGCCGCAGCTATCGCGTCACCGCCGACGCCCTCGGCCGCTGGGCCTATCACTGTCATCTGCTTTATCACATGGAAACGGGCATGTTCCGCGAAGTGCGGGTGGAAGAATGAAGAGGCCGATCATGACTCGACTCAGCGTGTTTTCGCTGCTGCTCGCCGGCACCTCAGCCATGGCCGCCGACGCCATGCACGGCATGGACCATAGCCAGATGCCCGGGATGGATCATTCGGCAATGCAAAGCATGGACGACGGCATGATGCAGCCCGCCGCGCCCAGCAAAAGCCGCACGCCGATTCCGCCCGTGACCGACGCCGACCGCGCTGCGGTGTTCACCAGCCCCGGCGGTCATCAAGTGCATGACAGCGTTATAAACAGCTACTTTCTAGCCGACAAACTCGAATGGCAGAACGCCGATGACGGCAGCGCTTTGGCCTGGGATCTGTCCGGCTGGATCGGCGGGGATACCGATCGGCTGTGGCTGCGCTCTGAAGGCGAGCGCAACAACGGCAAGACTGAAGACGCGGAAATTCAAGCGCTATGGGGCCACGCGATTTCACCATGGTGGGACGTGGTCAGCGGCGTGCGTCAGGACTTCAAACCCGGCGCACCGCAAACCTGGGCCGCGTTCGGCGTGCAAGGCATGGCGCTGTACAACTTCGAGGCCGAAGCCACGGCCTTCCTTGGCAAGGGCGGCCAGAGTGCGGTACGGCTGGAGGGCGACTACGACATCCTGCTGACCAATCGACTGATCCTGCAGCCGACCGCTGAACTGAATATCTACGGCAAAAACGATCCGCAGCGAGGCATCGGCTCAGGGTTGTCCAATACCGAGGCGGGCCTGCGGTTGCGTTATGAAATCCGCCGCGAATTCGCGCCTTATATCGGCGTGACGTGGAATCGCACTTACGGCAACACCGCTGACTATGCCGGCGAAGAAGACGAGGATCGCAGTGAGGCGCGCCTGGTCCTCGGGGTCAGGCTGTGGTTCTGAATTCTTCTAAAAAAACAAATTGGAGACCTTGCATGCGCACATTGACCCTGCCCCTGATATTCGCCAGCGGATTGCTCCTGAGCACCCTCGCCCAGGCCCACCCAAAACTGCTTTCGTCAACGCCGGCCGAAGGCGCGGAAGGTGCCGCGCCGAACAGGATCGAGCTGCACTTTTCCGAGAACCTGGTCACGCAATTCTCCGGCGCCAAACTGGTAATGACCGAAATGGGTGGCATGGCTCACTCGCCGATGCCGATGAAAGCCAAAGTCAGCGCCAGCAGCGATCCGAAAACCATGCTGATCACCCCGCTCGCCCCGCTGCCTGCCGGCACCTATCAGGTGCAGTGGCGCGCGGTGTCCGCCGACACGCACCCGATCACCGGTAACGTCACGTTCAAAGTGAAGTGAACAATGGCGGACCTGCTCAACATCATCCTGCGGTTCGCCTTGTATGTGGATTTGCTGCTGTTGTTCGGGCTGGCGTTGTTTGGCTTGTACAGCTTCAACGCGCTGCTGCGGTTCCGTCCGTTGTTGCGGGGCATGGCAGTGACAGGGGCATTGCTGTCAGTGGCCGGGCTGGTGCTGATGACCCGCGCCATGAGTGGCGAAACACAGCTCGCGGCTTTGTGGCCGCACCTGCAGATGATGCTGCTGGAAACGGACGTCGGCCTGGCGTGGGCACTGCGGATGACAGCGCTGGCCATCGTGGTGATCCGACCGGGTCTGTGGCCAGCGTCGTTGGCAGGCGCCATTGCCCTCGCTTCGCTGGCGTGGAGCGGGCATGGCGCAATGGACGAAGGATGGCTGCGGTTCTGGCACTTTCTCAGCGACATCTTGCACTTGCTTGCGGCGGGAGCCTGGTTGGGTGCCTTGCTGGCGCTGGTGTTGATGGCGAGCGGACGGATCGGTGACACACGCCTTCGCTTGCTCGCCGATGCAGTGAAACGCTTCGAATGGGTGGGCGCGGTGATCGTGCTGACGGTGTCGGTCACCGGCGTGATGAATTATCTTTTCATCGTCGGCCCAAGGCTCGACGGAGTGCTGTTCGGCACCTACGGGCTGCTGCTGGCGATCAAGGTGCTGGCGTTTGCCGTGATGCTGGTGCTCGCTGCGTTGAACCGCTTTCATCTTGGACCGTCACTGCAACGATCACTGCGCGACGGCCAGCACCTCATCGCCGCGAACGCGCTGCGGCGCAGCGTCGTGATGGAGCTGGCCCTTGCCCTGCTGATCGTGGCGCTGGTGGCGTGGCTGGGCACCTTGAGTCCGGACCCAGGATGACACCCGAGGAAGGCTTTCACTACACTGGGCCACCTTCCCTTTCAGAAGCCCGATCTCAATGACAACACTAAAAAGCACGATGATCCTCGGCGGCCTGCTGACCCTGGCGACTGGCGCTCACGCCGACCCCGCCACGTCCCACCTTGACAGCATTCAACAACAAGGCCAGTTGCGCGTCTGCACCACCGGCGACTACAAGCCCTACACCTTCAAGCGCAACGACGGCGACTTCGAAGGCATCGACATCAGCATGGCCCGCTCCCTGGCCGACAGCCTCGGCGTCAAGGTGCAATGGGTGCAGACCACCTGGAAAACCCTGATGCCCGACATGCAGGCCGGCAAATGCGACATCGGCATGGGCGGCATCTCGGTCACACTGGAACGGCAGAAAAAAGCCTACTTCAGCAACACCCTCGACACTGACGGCAAAATCCCGCTGGTGCGCTGCGCCGACCAGTCCAAATACCAGACCATCGACCAGATCAACCAGCCCAACGTGCGCCTGGTGGAACCTGCCGGCGGCACCAACGAAGCCTTCGTCCACGCCTTCCTGCCCAAGGCACAGCTGGCCCTGCACGACAACGTGACGATCTTCCAGCAACTGCTCGACAACAAAGCCGACGTGATGATCACCGACGCCTCGGAAGCGCTGTATCAGCAGAAACTCAAACCGGGGTTGTGCGCAGTGAATCCGCATAAGTACATGCAGTACGGGGAGAAGGCTTACTTGCTGCCGCGTGATGACATGAGTTGGAAAGTGTATGTCGATCAGTGGCTGCATTTGAGCAAGGTCACTGGCAAGTATCAGCAGACGTTGGGTGAGTGGATTGCGGTGCCGGGGCAGTAACCGTTATTCGTCGTGCAGCGGTGAAAGCGAATGTTCAGCTAACTATTTAGCCTCGCGGTGACGGATAACCGCTCCGTCACCGCGAGGTTCGCTTCAAGCCTTCACTTCAACTTTGTCCAACGCCTGATTCACTGCGATCTCTCCCAGCATCACTACTTGGGCGATGCCCAATAACGTCTTGCGCTGCGAGTTTTCCAGTAACGCGGCGAAGTCGTTGAGCATGATGCTGGCCGAACCCAGTGATTCGCTGGCGTTGGCCAACAGGGACTCACTGTCGTAAGCCGGGTTGGCGAGGAACATGCGTTCGGGCTGGTTGGTGGAGGCTTTGATGTGACTGGCGGGAGGCAGGTAATAATCCAGCGCACGCTCGGCGGCGTCGTGGAGTTTTTTTGAGTCTGGGGATTTGTAGGGGGATGCGGGATTGGTTTCGGGGGGATTTGGTGTGGGTTTGAACATGGATGAATCCTCTAGCGCGATTACCAAAAGGAGCCATCACCCTCGCTACCAAACGAAGGGTGGCGGCCATACGCGGGTTGGTAGACCGGTCGCACTAGAACCCGGCGCCCACGAATGGACCCCACGCATGACCACCATGATATTCGAGCGCTGAGAAGCGACCTGAATCAGGTGACGCAATGCATCTAGACACGAGGCGGGCTACCAAACCCGATCACTGCTTTCAGTGACCCAGGGACGATAGAACCCGCAGGCTAGACGCACAAGCCGGCGGATTCTGTCTTAGGTGTAGGGGGAGGCGCAAGACAACGTAGGCTTCGGATGACTTTCACTAGTCAGATTTAAACAAGCGCCAGCGTAACCGTTTAAAAATCCCGAGCCAAAGTTCAAATCGAGTCTGATACAGTTCCACTTGGCAAAATCGTAGACAGGAAGTCAGACATGGCAAAGCCAGCAGCTCGTATTACCGATCCCACCAATTGCCCTATCCCTGGACACGGTCCGAAAGCTATCGCGTCCGGATCTCCCGATGTTTTCTTCGACGGTCTTGCAGCCGCGACCAAAGGCGATACTTGCACCTGCGGCAGCGCTTTGGCGTCAGCAGTGTCCTCGACTGTATTTATCAACGGTAAGAATGCTCCCTTGGTAGGTACGGTAGGCACCCATGGAGACATCGTCATCGGCGGCTCGGGCACCGTGATTATTGGTGACTCGCATAGTCCGGCACCATTTATTGCCCCGCTTCCCCTATTGCTGCAGAAAACTTATGGGCACACCTTCAGCATCGTTGACAGCGAAACAGGCCAGCCCTTGGCAGGAAGGAATTTCAGCGCAATCGTTAATGGTCAAAAGATTACCGGTGTTACCGATAGTACAGGAGCAGCGACCGTTAAGACCCCAACAAAAGATGCTGCTATTTCAGTTACCATCGACTTCACCTCACCAGCTCGGACGCTCAGCGAACTCACGGATTGAACACTATGGCCGAACAATTTACTACTGAAGCAAAAGCAGCGGAAATCAAACCAGGCGCGCCGATTGTCCCCACGACTATCACGGTCAATGATAGAGCTGCAACAAGGGAAGCGATTATCAGGCTTCTCCACAAAAACAAATGCGAATTTGTGGAAAGATCCTCTTGGGGAGCACATAAAGCAAAAGGCGAAATGGTCGATGATTGGGACTACTCAATGATCGCCCTTCACCATGCCGGCCGGAGTATGGGTTGCGGTGCTGGGGCAGGACAAATGCGGGCAATCCAAAGTGAGCATCAAGCCAAGTTTGATGACATCGGTTATCACTATGGTATCGACTGCACGGGGAAAGTCTTTGAAGGACGTGACATACGATTCAAAGGCTCAAGCGTACATAACTACAACACTGGTGTAATTGGGATCGTTTTGCTGGAGAACCTGACGACTGCCGAAGAAGGTGGAGACATGGTGGCTTTTGCCCGTCAGGCTCTTGAAACCTTCAATGGCAATATGGATCAGAAAATTCCTGCCATTCAGATTGACACTCTTCTGAAGTTGATTCAGGCCCTGACCAGTGTTTTCAGGGTGACAACGTTAGGAGGACATCGTGAATTCCCAATGCAGGCCGGCGAAGGGAAGATTTGTCCAGGCAATATTGGCATGGAACTGGTAAAAAACCTTCGAATCAAAACCAAACTCTTGCGACCGCCTTCGTCATGAAATCGCTTCTTATCATCTCCACAATTATCTGTGTCGTTGTCCTATACGTCGGCTTCTATGAAAAGATGGAGGACGCTTATCCAGAAAAAGTGTTCTTCATCAAGAAAAGTCCGACATTTCAAATGAAATTTGAAAATATTTTCGCGTACGAATCAGATGACAAAACTGTAGGTGAGTTAAGCGGTACGGAACGACAGTTGGTAATTCAGTACTGCAAATATCGGCTCGGGGTGACTACTGACCTGCATAACCAAGAGGAGCTCGAACTATGCAAGAAGAGATAGTTTCCACCTTCATCTCAGCATATACATCATAGGCAGAACGATCTTCTGAACGAATACTCCATGCCCCTGCCCAGCTTTTTACTGCCCCCCCCCGCCGGGGTTAACATTAAAATGATCTTGGAATTGATACTGACAATACAACCTAGCGATGGAAAAAGGTATCAAGCCACATGGATGCAAATAAAGTCGGACGCCGGTATGTACGGTGGATCCTTCTGCCGCTCATCGTCCTTTTTTTCTGGTACTTCTGCTCCCCAGTTGTAGCGGTGAATTTTTCACTGAACAGTGAGGAAGAATTTCACTACGTTTGGAATACTCAGGACAGGATTCATAGAGGCGATATCAAGCACGGTGGCTCAGCCGTTGAGTTCGGCTACCTATTCCCTGATGACGACTTTTTCATGATGTTTGATTGGTGGACTGATAAAGGTTTTCAGAGGTGCGTGGACATCAGCCCCAAATGGGGCCGAACTATTGACATCTATTTGGATGCAACAGGCAGGGTCGATATTGCTAAAACCGGCCCGGACGTTATTGCTCGATTGAAACAATGCACTGGCGAAACTGACCCTTTCCGACCATGAGTTAGTCGTGAGCCCTCATGAAATTAGGTCGACCACATCGATCGTCATAGATGGGGCGGCAGCGCCCCACTCTACGCCGAGAATGCCATTCACTCTTTCCAGCGCAACCAAGACTGAACGTAAGTGCAGCCATTGATGCACTCGAACCTGCGTTATCGCCCACTTGATCGCCCGCTCATCCAGCTCTGATTCGCGCTCGTGTAGTTCGTTTCCGGGGCGCAAATCTCGCTCTCTTGGTAGACTTGCAACCCATTCCGGCAGATGCGGTGCTGCGCGGTGAAGCGCAGTGCTTCCATCAGCCATTTTTCATGTCCTACAGCTGCCACAAACGAAAGTGGTACGTATTGGCTTCGAATGGGTACATCGTACCAACAGATGCTGAAAACCCTTGAAAACGCCCGAAATCACGTCGAAAACACGTTGAGTAAAATGGTCCAGAATCAGAGCTTTAGCCCAGTAAAACCAACGCCTGAGCCGTCTCGGCGCTTCAGTGTGGCACCCATGATGGATTGGACGGACCGCCATTGCCGGTACTTCCTGCGCCTCCTGTCCAAGCACGCCCTGCTCTACACCGAAATGGTCACCACCGGCGCGCTCCTAAACGGTGATCACGAACGTTTCCTGCGTCACAACGAAGCCGAGCACCCGCTCGCGTTGCAGCTCGGCGGTAGTGTTCCGCTCGATCTCGCCGCCTGCGCGCGCATGGCCCAGGAACATGGCTACGACGAGGTGAACCTGAACGTCGGCTGCCCGAGTGATCGTGTGCAAAACAACATGATCGGCGCGTGCCTGATGGGGCATCCGCAGTTGGTGGCCGATTGTGTGAAGGCGATGCGTGATGCGGTGTCGATTCCGGTGACGGTGAAGCACCGGATCGGCATCAACGGGCGCGACAGTTATGCCGAGCTGTGCGATTTCGTCGGGACTGTGCGGGATGCAGGGTGCACGAGTTTCACCGTGCATGCGCGGATTGCGATTCTGGAGGGGTTGTCGCCGAAGGAGAATCGCGACATTCCGCCGTTGCGCTATGACGTCGCGGCGCAGTTGAAGGCGGATTTTCCGGAGCTGGAGATTGTGCTGAACGGCGGGATCAAGACGATGGAGGCCTGCCATGAGCATTTGCAGACCTTCGATGGCGTGATGCTCGGGCGTGAGGCTTATCACAATCCGTATTTGCTGGCGGAGGTCGATCAGCAACTGTTCGGCAGTACTGCACCGGTGATCAGCCGCGCTGAGGCGTTGGCGCAATTACGGCCTTATATCGCCGAACATCTGCTGGCCGGTGGTGCGATGCATCACATCACGCGCCATGTGCTGGGCCTGGGCACAGGGTTCCCCGGGGCGCGCAAGTTTCGTCAGTTGTTGTCGGTGGATATTCACAAGGCCAAGGATCCGTTGGCGTTGCTGGATCAGGCGGCTGAGTTGCTTGAAGGGCGTTGATGCCCTCCCCTCACTCCAGCCAGGCGGTTTGATTCGCCTGGCTTGACGCCTCAAGCGGCAGCAGCCGCCGTCCAGTTCACCCAGCCAAACACCCAAGTCGCCAGAATCAACAAACCAAAACCGATCCGGTACCACGCGAACGCGGCATAGCTGTGGTTGGCGATAAATTTCAGCAGGCCACGCACGGCGATCATGGCGAAGATGAAGGCGGTGACGAAGCCGAGGGCGAATACTGGCAGGTCGTTGGGCTGGAACAGGTCGCGGTATTTGTAGCCGGAGTACACGGCGGCGCCAACCATGGTCGGCATGGCGAGGAAGAACGAGAACTCGGTGGCGGCTTTGCGCGAAAGGCCGAAGAGCAGACCGCCGATGATCGTCGAGCCGGAACGCGAGGTGCCGGGAATCATCGCCAGGCATTGTACGAAACCGACCTTCAACGCGTGGGACCAGCGCATGTCGTCGACATGTTCGACGCTGACTACATGGCTGCGCTGTTCGGCCCACAGCATGACGATGCCACCGACTACTAGCGCCACCGCAACGGTGATCGGGTTGAACAGGTATTCATGAATCGCGTCGGCGAATAACACGCCGAGGATAACGGCCGGGAAAAACGCGATCAGCAGATTAAGGGTGAAACGTTGCGCGTTGCGCTCGGTGGGCAGGCCTTTGACGATTTCGAAGATCTTCGGACGAAACTCCCAGACCACAGCAAGAATGGCCCCCAGTTGAATAATGATGTTGAACGCCATCGCGCGTTCACCGCCGAATTCAAGCAGGTCGGCGACAATAATCTGGTGGCCGGTACTCGAGATGGGCAGGAACTCAGTCAGGCCTTCTACCGCGCCTAATATCAATACCTGGAAAAGGGTCCAGAAATCCATTAATCCTCCGTCAGAGCACTCAGGGTGAGCGACCAGTCAATAACACTCAGGGTTGAGTATCTGAGTTACATAATTGGCGCATATGAAGATCAAAGATCGCAGCCTTCGGCAGCTCCTGCATTGGGAATGCATTTCCCTGTAGGAGCTGCCGAAGGCTGCGATCTTTTGATTTCGAAGAATAGGTCTAACGAATAGCCACACTCAAGTCATGTTAGTAATCGTCGGCCGACGAACTAGACTGAAAAAATTTACATCTATTACTACAAATATTTCAGTTCAGATATGAAGTGTGATCAACTTCACACATTGTTGACATGGCCAATCAGTGGCAAAAGGACATAGACAAAGCCATCGCCACAAGCTCAAAATAGTGGCACCATTGCATATAGCCATCATCTACGCGTTAGTTCACAACCTCGAGAAAATCAACTAAAAGCTTGAAAAGCTTACTTATTGTTAGAAAACTCGGGAGATGTGTCTAAAATCCGCGTAAATGTTACCAATTGTCAGTCACAGATGAGAACCGGTGCTTTAACATCCCGATGTCAGCACCTAATTCGAGTCAACGCATGATGCTCTCAGGGAACTTGGCGACGAGAAGTCCGCGCCCGACAAATGATGAATCCGGTGTTCTTGCGCTGGGTCGTACACTGGGTGTGGCTGATCATTTCAGATCGCTGATCGCAAAGCACGTGCAGTCCGATATGATCCTGGAAACAGGTGCCTTCACTAGTTCGTATAAAGAACAAGGTTACATCGGTTCATATCGCGCCATTTTCCTCATCATCGATAGCCCACAGGCGCTCGAAGATAATCTGGCCCTGGTGCAGAACCTGCGCAATGACAACTTGAAACCGCTTATTTGCGCAGTCGTCACCGGCCGCGGCGCCGTTAACAAACTCAAGTATTTTCTTGCTGGGGCGGATGCCTGTATCAAGCTCAACACACTGGGCGATGACAGCGACGAGTTGCTGACTGAATTCTTCAACAGCGAAGACTGGCAGCGAGATATCAATCTAACGCTTGATCCGACACGGATCTGCCTGATGGACAGTCGGCGCAAACTCGATATCTCCTTCGCCGAGATGAAGATCCTCGAAGCCTTTGCGAACACCGGCAATCACATTCTGAGCCATGATGAAATCGCCAGCATCATGGGCCTCAACAGCAATTTCTACGACCCTCGGGCACTGGAAAAATCAATCAGTCGCTTGCGTGGAAAAATCAAGGACATGTATGGTACAAACGCGATTCAGAGCATCCGCGGCTACGGCTATCGCCTGATGCGGGGCCTGATATCGACTGCCTGAGTCTCGGACAGTCTTCCCCTTTTGCATACGTACGAAGGATCGTCTGATGCAGCCATATCGTTTCAATCGCGCTTCATACTTATTAAAACTCAAGCACTTGAATGAGCACGGCATCACGCCTAATAACAATAAAACTCCATAACATAGCAGCAGATCGAGTGGAATTTATCGAGGGCCATTTTCGGCCCGAACCCTGCCTACGATTACTTCCGAGGAAGTCATTGCTCGCCTGCCGATTTATCTTTTAGCCAATTTTGGTGTGTATTTAGGAGAGAGACATGGAAACGAGTACAACCCTCCCCAGAAAATATTTTGTTGTTGTGACGCACAGCACAACGTCGCAACGTGAACTGGAAACCATCTTGTCCAGTAAACGTTTCAATTCGTTTGGCACGTCGCAGGCACAAATGTTTGTTGAAGGTGTTGCTTCGCCCTCTTCCGCCCCGATGGTCATGGAGTTCAGTTACCCAAGCCTCAGCCGAAAGAATGTTGCGCGCAGTATCGAACATGATACTCAACGCATACTGGCCACTCTTGAAAATGAATGGCGAGCCGCGCAAACAGACAATCCGTTTCAAAGCTTCCCGACCCGCAGTGCAGAAGGCGCTCATATCTCAAATGTCAGCGAGAGCACTGAGCCTTGCAGCGATACCTGGCATCTCGACGATGAACAAGGCGTGTTGCTCAAGGACAATGTTGCGATCAGCCTGACTGGCCTGGAAACCGCGCTGGTGCGGAAAATGCTGAGCCATGAAGAGCGCGTGGTCAGTCGTGATGACTTGATCATCAGCATTGGTCGGGAACCCGAGCAATACCGTGGCCTGGAAATGTGCCTGAGCCGGTTGCAGGACAAGTTCAAGAGCGCAAGCAATGGCGAGCGATTGTTCCGAGCCGTTAGAAATCGCGGATATTGCCTGATCCAGGAAGTCGTTGCGTAACCGAAGCCGACCTTCAAACCCAGACAAACAGATATAAAGTGCGACCACAACAACAAGAAGAGCACTCTGTTTGATTCCCCCCTCCCTGAATTGATAAACGCCTCCCTGCCTTCATCTTTCAACAGTAACAAATACGCCCTCATTTTTTCATCCCCCCTCTCTACGACCTTTTCTAACAGCCCTCTATTTAAATATTAAAAAGTTGGCACAGTGCCATCTTGTTAGAACTCGTCAGACACCATCCCCGGCAATAACTTAGTCTATTGGCTGACGACAGTTCGGCTCTCGATGTTGTTACCTCAAGACACTCGCTAAAACAAAAACAATAAGTCTGCATAACAACTCGGCTTTCAACTGTTGAAACCTGAATGGACGTCTTTTGGGGATATCGTATGGATCTTTCTCTCAGTATTAATCGAAGCACGGGCCTCAAGGGACTGACCTTTTGGGGCCAATGGGCGCTGGCACAGGCTTTCGTTGTGACGCTGCTGTTCATCCTCGCTGAACAGCACACCGGCACCGTCGCGTTCTATTACCGAATGTGTGCCACCCTCGCCGTCCTGGCGTCGGTGCCGGCTTACACATTCAGCGGCGTTTATCGCAAACGCGACAACTACCTGACCGGCCTCGGCCGCTTGTTCATGGGCTGGTCGATGACCATGGCCGCGCTGGCGTGCATCGCGTTTGTCTGCCAAGCCGACGAGCTGTTTTCCCGTCAGGTGATCCTGAGCTGGGCGGTGTACGGCTTCCTCGGTCAGGCCTTCCTCTACGCGCCGCTGCATGCGTTTTCCAAGTACTACCAGCGTTCGCGTAAAAGCGAGCACCGCACGCTGATCGTCGGCACTGGCGAACTGGCGTTGGGCCTGGCGAAGAAACTCAGCCAACTGGAAAACCTGCCGCTGATCGGCCTGGTCAGCAACGGCGACAAACCAGTCCTCGCTTCCGACGCACCGCGTGTCGTTGGCGCTCAGGATGAGTTGCTCGAGCTGATCGAAGCCCACGACATCCGCCGCTTGTACATCACCCTGCCGCTGTGCGAAGCAGCGAAAATCGAAGCGATGTATGTCGATTTGCTCGGGGCCAACGTCGATGTGGTGTGGGTGCCGGACTTGAACAGCCTGACCCTGCTCAACCACTCGGTGAAAGTCGTGGACGGCCTGCCGGCGATCTACTTGAACGAAAGCCCGCTGACCAGCCGTCCGACCGCTGCGCTGAGCAAAAGTCTGGTTGAGAAGACCGTGGCATTTCTGGCGATCATCGCCCTCAGTCCGCTGCTGCTGATCATCGCTCTGGCAGTGAAACTCAACTCGCCCGGCCCGGTATTTTTCAAGCAGGACCGCCATGGCTGGAACGGCAAGGTGATCAAGGTCTGGAAATTCCGCTCGATGCGTGTCCACGATGACCGCGAAGTAAAACAGGCCAGCCGCAATGACTCGCGCATTACCGCAGTAGGTCGTTTTATCCGCCGCACTTCGCTGGATGAGTTGCCGCAACTGTTCAACGTGTTGCAGGGGCATATGGCGCTGGTGGGGCCGCGGCCGCATGCGGTGGCGCACAACAACTATTACTCGGGCAAGATTCTCGCTTACATGGCGCGTCACCGAATCAAACCGGGCATCACTGGCCTGGCACAGATCAGCGGCTGCCGCGGCGAGACCGATACCATCGACAAGATGCAAAAGCGTGTCGAGATTGACCTGCAGTACATCAACAGTTGGTCGTTGTGGCTGGATCTGAAGATCCTGGTGAAAACGCCGTTTACGTTGTTGTCGAAGGATATTTACTGAGGCTCAGCGCTGCAGATCACAAGGGGACGAAAGTCCCCTTTTTTGTGGCCGGGATTTGGGTAACCAGTATCGACTCCAGGCTCGCTCCCACAGGGGTTTGGGTGATGACCAGGATGTGTGGCGTGATGCCGTCCAATTGTGGGAGCGAGCCTGCTCGCGAAAGCGGTGTGTCAGGCGATGGAGATGTTGGATGTGCCGGACCATCGCGAGCAGGCTCGCTCCCACAGGGATTCGGGTGATGACCAGGATGTGTGGCGTGACGCCGATCAAGTGTAGGAGCGAGCCTGCTCGCGAAAGCGGTGTGTCAGGCACTGGAGATGTTGGATGTGCCGGACCATTCGCGAGCAGGCTCGCTCCCACAGGGATCAGGGTTCGGGTCGAAAACTGTGCTGTAACACAACCCCCTGTGGGAGTGAGCCTGCTCGCGAAAGCGTTGTGTCAGGCGATGCAGATGTTGGATGTGCCGGACCATTCGCGAGCAGGCTCGCTCCCAGAGACCAGCGCTTACTCGGTAATCTTCTCGAAGTTGCGGTAGAACATGTCACCTTCCCGGCTATCCGTCATCGAGTGCAGTTGATAGCTGCGGCTCAGTCTGGCGCCGCCATCTCGGGTCAGTGGCGCCCAGACCAGGTTGGCGCGGCGCATGGTCGACATGCTCATCATTTCGTCGAACGGGATCGACAGGTACAGCCCCTTGTCGAAACTACCTTCGCCATATTCCGCGCTGCTGGCCGTGGTGATGGTTGCCCAGGCACCGACGCGCACGCCGTTGAAGAACTCACGGGAGATATCCACGGTGGTGCCCCAATCCCCGGCCAGATAACGACCGACACTGACCGCCGCCAGCGTATCGAATGGCAGGTCGGTATAGCCGGTGATATGCCCGGTCACGACCGAGTAATCGCGCAAGGCAAAGCCCTGATCGAAATCACGCTGGCGCACCCAGTTCAGGTCCGCGCCCAACGACCAGCGCTCGCCGGTCGGGCGGAACAACACTTCCGCGCCGACGCCGGCAAACATCGACTCCAGATAACCGCCGTAAACCATGCCGTACAGGTCTTTATCCAACTGCTCGGCATGGCTGAGCTGGAACAATGGCATGGTCGTGTTTGACGTGGTCAGGTACTGGCGCAGATCCGTGCGCACGCGGGGCAATCCGCTCGGCGCGTCGTAGACGAATTTGTCGAAGTTGTTGACCAGGTTGGCGCTGAGCAAACCGCTCCACCAAGTGTTGCGGTTGAAGCGATATTCCGCGTCCGCATCGGCACTGAACTGATAGAGCAAACCATCCGGGCCGCCGACGTTCTGCTTGAAGCCCAGACCCACGCCATAGCTGAAGTGCTGCGGCGCTTCGGTGTAGAGGGTTTTCTCGTTGTGCGGCATCGCCGGGTTGATTTCGGTGGTGCGGTGCAGCGCCTGCAACGGTTCTTCATTGTTGATCACTTCGCGGAAGGTCTGGCGCGGCAGGCTGGTTTCTTCGAGCGGCAAGTCATAGCGCTTGTTGACCACGGTGAACCAGTCGATGTCGTCGTTGACGCTGTTGTCGAGAATCCGGCTCGCGCGGCCAACGGCTTTGGACGAATGGAAATAACGCTGCTGCTCGCCATAGACGATCAGTTCGGAATCGCGCTGGCTGATGCGCTCGACCTTGTACCCGGCATTCTGCTGCAAACGCCGCGACACATCGGCCCAGTTGACCTGTTCCATCGAGGTCGTCGGCGCCTTCGCAGGCAACGGTTCGGGGGTCGGGTCGTAGGTTTTGGCCGGCGCCTTGCGGCTGACGAAATTGGTGTGGAAGGTCACTCCGAACATCGCTGTATTGCCCCGCTCCCACGCGGCGCTGAGGTCGATCGAATCGGTGACCTTGAACACCGCACCGAGGTTGATCGGCGAGTCCTGTTTGATCTCGTTGTCCTTCGGCTCGTTCTTGTAATCGTTGCCTTCGAACTCCAGCTTCAGACTCAGCCGATCCCAAGGTGTCTGATAGCTCACGCCACCGAACAGTGAAGGCTTGCCACGAAAATACGAGCCGGAGTTGACGTCACCGGTGCCTTCCAGCGCCGGGCGCGTATCGAAGCGATTGCTGACGTAGCCCAGCGGGTTGTCGAAGTCGCCGCGATTACCGATGTAGCCCCAGGCGATACCGGCGCTGAAATCGAAATTGTCGAAGCGCTTGTTGGCGACGAAGAATTCGCTGGAGAACAAACCGGTACCACCGATATCTCGAAAGCCCAGCGCCACTTCCGGCGCCCAGTGGCTTTCCTGCCACAGCCGTATCTTGGCGTCGACCGCCTTGTCCTTATAGCTTTGACTGCCGCTGAGGGCCTCCGAGCCGTACGGCCGGTTGGTGATCGCGGTGTAGCGGAACGAACCTTCGAGCCAGTCCAGCGGCTGCAACGACACGCTGTAGCGACTGTACGGATCGGTGCGGTTGGCGTTGACGCTCAATTCGCCGGCCGGGGCCATCCGCGCCGTCGGTGTCTGCAACAGCCCGGCGCCACCGAAGTCATTCTGGGTAATGCGTGGCTCGGCGTGAGCCAGACCGCAGGGCAATAACAACACAGCTGCAAAACGTAACTTCAACGAACCACCTCGGCCAGCTGCGTGGCAATGAATTCGGCCAACTGCTGATTCAGTTCAGGAAGAGGCGGATCAAGATCATCATTTTTTATCGGCACCAGAATCCTGCTGCCGGCCACCGGAAACTGCCCGGACTCGCGATTCCAGTGGGCGATGCCGACGCGCCGCGACACGCCGTTCGGCTGGATCAGCCACAGGTAATCCGCTTCGGCATCGTCGAGAATCGAGCAGTCTTCGAGATATTCGCGAGCCTCCTGCAATGGCTGGTACGGCAGGTGGCACGGCTCGGTGACCGCGCCCAACACCTGCACTTCATCAACTCGTTTCGGATAGATCAGCCGATCGCCGTCATCCAGGCGAATGTTGCGCGCGAAGCCGACTTCCACCGCCACCGGATCGAGGTCAGCGATCTGCCGTCCGGTCACTGGCATTTGTCGGACTTCTTCGGCAATGCGCTGCGCCAGTGCTGCGCGGCTCGGCCGATCAAACAGCGTCGCCATGCGTTGCAGCACCTCAAGATCGAACAGCACACCAACCTTGAGCCGCGTCTGCTCCTCGATCAGCGACTGGCGCAACAATCCACCCGCCAGCCAATAGCCTTCGGCATTGGGCACGGCTTCGCTGATCACGTCGAGCAGGCGCCCACCCGGCGGCAATGCGATCGGCCCGGGATTGGCGACGTCGCCGGACACCCTGACAGCGGCCTGACTCGCCCCTGCGATCAGCAAAAGGCCCGCCGCGATTAGGCTCAAGCGCTTCACGGCAGATGCCTGCGATCAGGGGTCAGTTGCACTAGCTTGACGCGCAACTGCGAGGTCAGTTGTTGCTCGCTCTGCAGGATGAAACCGTCTCGCGGGTCGACCCAGTAACGGTTGGTCGCGCTGAGGCCAATGGCTGGGGCGTCGATCTGTTCGTCGACGCGCAGCACCGAGTAAGCCTTGTCGAGAATCTCCAGGGTCTCGGTGGCGCGGCGCGAGAAGCGACTGTTGATGATCACGCCGACTTCCTGGCCCTTGTACAGATCAATCCAGCGCCGAGTGGTGAAACCGTCGGCGACGTGGTGCAGGCCTTGCTTGAACGGCGAATCATCGGCCAGCCGCGTGCCATCCAGATCGCCTTGCAGACCGAGGCCGATGCTGCGCACGGCGAGGCCATCGCGCAGCAGCAACACCTGCTTGCCGGAGGCGACCCAGAATTGCAGGTCTTCGCGCTCGCGCACCAGCGCCAGCACGCCTGAGCCGGACGGTGTGGTCAGTTTCAGTTGCGGGTAGTTGACCCCGGCGACTTCGGCCGCCGATACGTCAACCTCATCGGGGCCGACGACGGCGGCCTTGAGGTTGTTCAGCGATGCGCTCATCAGCGGGTTACAGCCGCACAGCAACGAGGCCGCCATCAGGCAGACGCCCACTTTCAATAGGTTCACAGTCGGGCGGCCTTATTTGCTGTTGTTGCTGTATTCGCTCCAGTTCTTCGCTGCCGAAGCCCCAGTGCCGACAATCGACGCCGACGGCACCAACTGGCTGATGAAACGGTTCCAGCGGGTGACGTTGGCCGGACCGACGTAGACGACATCCTGCGGCCGCACCTGGAAGTGCGAAGCCAGCGCCATGGCGGTCGGCGATTCGGCTTCGAGCTGATAGATCTTCGCCGGCTCGACGTCGAGATTTTCCACGCCGCGAATCACGTACACCGCGTTACCGTTGGAACTGGTCTGACTCAGGCCACCGACCGAACCGAGCACGTCGGACAGGTTCATGGTTGCGGTCTTGAAGCTCAGCGCGCGTGGCTGGTTGACCTCGCCCATGACGTAGATGCGCTTGTTGTCGTTGTACGGCAGATACAGCTGATCGCCGCCCTTGAGGTAGACGTTCTGCAGTTCGGAATCCTGCTGATTGAGCGAGTCGAGATTGAGCGGATACACCCGCCCGTTGCGCGTCAGCAGCAGGCCCGACAAGTCGGCGTTATTAGTGTCGATGCCAGCGGAACCGAGGGCTTCGACCACACTCAGCGGATTGGTCGAAATCGCTTGCGGGCCGGCCTTCGTCACGGCGCCGGTGACCACGACTTTCTGGCTGGCGAAGCGCAGCACCGCGACGTCGACCTGCGGCTCGGCGATGAATGCCGACAGGCGTTGTTCGATGTCCGCGCGCAGTTGCTGGATAGTCCGGCCGGCGGCCTGGACTTCCTTGATGAACGGGTAATACAGCGTGCCATCGGAGCGCACCAGACGGCCGTTGGCATCGATCTGTTGTTGCGCGCCGGAGGGGGCAGTCAGCTCCGGGTGATCCCAGACGGTGATGTACAGCACGTCATTGTTGCCGATGCGATATTCCGCCGGCGTCACCAGCAGCTCCGCCGGCAGCGACTCACGCTTCTGGGTGGCGCGGTTCATGGCGATCAGCTTCGGGGTGATCGGAATCAGCTCGACCCGACTGCTTTCGCTGGCACCCTGGCGGGTGATATCGCTGGTGCTGAGGTACTGGCCGGGGGAAAACATGCAACCTTGCAAAGCGAGACTTGCCAACATTAAAAGATAAACACTACGAGTCATAATGGCACTACGCTATTCAAGGGCGAATCCAAAAAACAAAGTCACCCGACTTGCGTCGGGCGACTCTGTACTGCACTAACAAATGTTCCTGTTAGTTATGCGTGCCGGTTGTACCGGTGGTACCCGTCGTACCGGTGGTACCACCGTTGGCACTGCCACCGCTGTTGGACGCCGCTACAGCACTGGCAACCATTGCAGTACTGGCCGCGGGCGCTTGCGAAGCCGCCACACTGCCACCTACATTGGTTACCGCTGTCAACGGCGCTTCAGCGGCGGCAGCCCAGTTGCTCAACATCGTCAACAGGGCAACTGCCATCACTTTTTTCATAACAACTCCTTTCTAACATTCGAACTGTTAAAAAACAGGTCTGTGTCAGAGCTGGTAGCTTTCAAGTCCGCAAAGAGCGCGAACAAGATCCGTTGTTCTTTCACAGCGCTACGCAACTGCTAAAGTCGAACGGCAGGTTTATATCTACGGATTTGCAAATGGCATTGCCAGTGTAATTTCCCGACGTTATCTAACAACCTGACTGAAACTAACATCGGACTAAATGGCCATCATCGCGAATAACCATTGGGATGATTCGATTGCCAGCGCCAAGTGTCGGCGACCATGTCCTGCAAGTTGCGCGTGGCTTTCCAGCCGAGTTCTTTCGCCGCTTTCGAAGCATCGGCAAAACTCTCGGCAATGTCACCGGCGCGACGCGGCATCATCCGGTAAGGCACCGGGCGGCCGCAGGCCTGTTCGAACGCATGCAGCACTTGCAGCACGCTGTAGCCATCGCCGGTGCCGAGGTTCCAGGTGTGGATGCCGGTGCGCTCGCTGATCGACTGCAACGCTTTCAAATGCCCATCCGCCAGATCGACGACATGAATGTAATCGCGCACGCCGGTGCCATCGGCGGTCGGGTAATCATTACCGAAGATCGACAGCTCGCGCAGGCTGCCGACCGCGACCTGGCTGATATACGGCACCAGATTGTTCGGGATGCCGTTGGGGTCTTCGCCCATGTGCCCGCTGGCGTGGGCGCCGATCGGGTTGAAATAGCGCAGCAGCGCGATGCTCCAGCGCGGCTCGGCGAGGCTCAGGTCGCGCAGCACGTTCTCGACGATCAGCTTGGACTGGCCGTAGGGATTGGTCGGATTGCCCGTAGGAAAATCCTCGCGAATCGGCATCTCTTCAGGCTCGCCGTACACCGTCGCCGAGGAACTGAACACCAGCCGGAACACCCCCGCCGCTGCCATCGCCTGACACAGGGTGATGCTGCCGCCGACGTTGGTTTCGTAGTATTCGAGCGGCTTGCGCACACTCTCGCCCACGGCTTTGAGCCCGGCGAAATGCAGCACGGCGTCGATCTGATGCTCGCGGAAAATCCGGTCGAGCAGCGGCCGATCGCAGACATCGCCGCGAATCATCCATGCACTTTTGCCGCAAATGGCTTCAACGGCGTGAAGTGCTGCGTCGCTGCTGTTACAAAGATTATCCAGAACGACAACTTCATAACCTGCTTCAAGCAATGCAAGTGTGGTATGCGAGCCGATATAGCCGGCACCACCCGTTACCAGAATCTTCATAGCGCGGTCCGTCATTGAATAAATACCCGGTAGCGTGTCAAGCCATGCCTGGTGGATATGCGGAGCAATTCACACAAACAGGGCGACAACAACCTCAAACAAATTCAGTTCAACCACTGGCAATAATTATTTTTGCCGGTCAAACTGTTTGACGGGTACTTATTAGCACTCCCTGGATACTTATCACTATCGACAGATACCGACTAAAAATAACTAATAACCAAGTAGTCGACATCTCATAACATTAGCGCTTTTTAACAGCGCAACTAATTGCCAGCAACAACCTGACTCGGGTATTAAAGTAAGCCTTCAATAATCATTGAAACTTGCCGCCACTTTGTGGTGCGCAACCGTCGCCTGTGTTCCATGACTGTCCAGGATACTTTTATGATTCGTAAATGTTTGTTCCCCGCTGCCGGCTACGGCACGCGTTTCTTGCCGGCGACCAAAGCCATGCCGAAGGAGATGCTGCCGATCGTCAACAAGCCGTTGATCGAATATGCCGTTGAAGAAGCACGGGACGCTGGCCTGCAACACATGGCCATCGTCACCGGCCGGGGCAAGCGCGCGCTGGAAGACCACTTCGACATCAGCTACGAACTCGAGCACCAGATCCGTGGCACCGAGAAAGAAAAATTCCTCGCCGGCACCCGCGAGCTGATCGACACCTGCACCTTCTCCTACACCCGTCAGGTGGAAATGAAAGGCCTGGGCCACGCCGTTCTCAGCGGTCGCCCATTGATCGGCGACGAACCGTTTGCCGTGGTGCTGGCCGACGACCTGTGCCTGAACCTCGAAGGCGACGGTGTGCTGTCGCAGATGATTCAGCTGTACAGGAAATTTCGCTGCTCGATCGTCGCCATTCAGGAAGTCCCGGCCGACCAGACTCACAAGTACGGCGTGATTGCCGGTGAGCTGATTTCCGAGGGCATCTACCGGGTCAACAACATGGTGGAAAAACCGGCGCCGCAGGACGCGCCGTCGAACCTGGCGATCATCGGGCGCTACATCCTCACCCCGGACATCTTCGACCTGATCGCCGACACCGAACCAGGCAAGGGCGGCGAAATCCAGATCACCGACGCACTGATGAAACAGGCGCAGAACGGCTGCGTGCTGGCCTACAAATTCAAAGGCCTGCGCTTCGATTGCGGCGATGCCGAGGGTTATCTGCAAGCGACCAATTTCTGCTACGACAACGTGTACCTCAAGGGCCGCTGAGACGACTCCCCACCACCAGAGGCAGGCAACCATGAACATTGCACAACATTCGACAGAGATTGAACGTGAGGTGGGCAACCTCGGGGTGATGAGCTGGTTGTCGCGCCATCAACCGCTGCCCAGCGCCAACGAAACCTGGCTGGGCACGATTCTGCTGGTGGAGCGGATCGGCGTGTTTCCTGCGTCTGGCGATATCCGCCGGCCGCTGCGCGATCCTTATCCGCTGCTCGCGCACCTGAAAGCGTGGTATGGCGAACAGGCGCTGGAAATGGATGACCGCGATGGCCTGAAAGTGATCTTCAGCGACTGGCGCTTTCGCGTGCGCATCTGCTGCAACGACCCGGCGATCATCATTAATGTTGAAACCCGTTGTGATGCGCGGTTGATGCCGCGCAAGCTTGACGAACTGCTGGGGCTCATCGACGCCTTCAAGCACGACGCCTGATCACCCGGGCGTCACGCCGATCCATTGTGGGAGCGAGCCTGCTCGCGAAAGCGGCGGCACAGTCAGCATTTCGGTATCTGACACGGCGCCTTCGCGAGCAGGCTCGCTCCCACATTCAAATTTTTGCAGCGCTGCCGCACCCAGTCTCGTGCCCCATGATCCAGCCATAAAAATAATCGGCAATCACCTTCCCGCCCGTGGCCGGCAACGGATGAATCTTGTCCGGGCCGATCATCGCGCTGGCGTAGCGTTTGACGTCGGGGCCGAATGCGCATTGCAGGTTGGCAAAACCGAGCTGCTGTTCACGCGCCCACGGTTCGAGCACCTGCGCATAGGCCGACATCGGATAAGCGCTGGAGCGCGTGGTGTCCTGACGCAGGATCAGGTTGATGCTCGCCGCCGGCTGAATCTCGCGCAGCATGCTCACCAGGCCCTGAACGTTTTGTAGGTACTGCGCAGGTTTGACGCCGAAGCCCTGATCGTTGCCGCCGAGCATGATCAGGTAAACGTCGGCCGGGATCTTCGACACCACGGCTTTCCATTGCGTCTGCCACTGTCGATCGGCGTGATAGAAATCCGCGGATGCCGCGCCGGAGGCCGCCAGTTTCGACACCCGAATGCCCTTCTCATCATTCGTCATCCAAAGGCCGAACAACGTGGGCGCGCCCTTCACCACTTCCAGTCTGAATGACCAGTCTGCGGCTGATGGAACGCCCTCTAGCGCGACTTCCTGAATGCCTGAGCCTGCGAGTTTCAACGGTTGCCAGGCTTGCGCGGGCGACCAGCGATAGCGCAGCTCTTCGGATTTGCCGTTGCCCAGATACAACAGTTTCGCCTGAGTGACCGTGGTATCGATGCGCGGCGAAGGGCTGGCATCGACTTGCAACCAGGCGCCGGGTTTGCCGCTGATCGTGCGACTGTCCGGGCTGGCCTGGCCCAGTTCGGAAACCTTCCAGCCGCCGCCGAAGTATTTGTCGCCGCTGCGGGTGTATTTGAAATGCGTGCCGCCCAGCGCCGCGCCGTGGTTGAAACCGACGTAACCGGGGCCAGCGAAACCCACCTCGGCGGCCACTCGCTGCACCAGTTTGTTCAGGTAGAAATCCTGCCCGGCGGTGTAGCTATCGCCGATCACCGAAACCGCCAGCACCTTGCCGGCCTTGCCCTCGCGCCACTGCGTAAAGCGCTGGCGGGCATCGTCTACCGTGATGGCCGAGGTGGCGGCTGGTTGAGGGGCGTCTACTGGCATCATTGAATATTTCCTTTGTCCGGGATGGCCCCTTCGCGAGCAGGCTCGCTCCCACAAGGATGGTGTGACTTGCACGAATCCACTGTAGGAGCTGACGAGTGAAACGAGGCTGCGATCTTTTGATCTTCGCAAGCCACGACAAAAGATCAAAAGATCGCAGCCTCGTTTCACTCGTCAGCTCCTACAGGGATGATTGCGTCTGCACCACCGGAGCGACAATCACCGGTGCTTTTTTCTTCGCCGCGCGCTCGCCAAGGAACAGCACCGAAGTGAAGTTGAACCGGCTGAACACCATCGCCAGCACCACCGGCCCGAGCAATCCACAACTCAGACCACCCAGCACCAGCAAGCTCTCATCCTTCACGCCGAGGCGCCCAAGGACAAACCGCGAGGTCGCTGCGAACAGCACATGGAAAAGGAAAATCGCATAGGAATATCCACCGAGCCAGGTCAGCGCTTTCGAGCGCATGTCACTCGACAGCAACGCGATGCAAGACACGCAACCCACGGTCAAACCAATCAGGCTGCGGCGATCGACAATCAGCTCACGATCAATCGCCGCGACGTACAACAGCGTCAGCGAGATCAGCACAAACAGCAGCGGCCCGATCACTTTGAAACGCTGTTTCAAAACATCGACATTTTCCTGACCGATCATCCCTGCAACAAAAAACGGCAGCAGATAAATCGCACCGTTGATACCGAACGCATCCAACGGCAACGGCGGCAGCAGGAACAACACCGCCGCAAACGCAAACAAGCCATACAACCGCGTCGCCGAACGCAGCAGGCCGCGCCATTCCAGCAAACCGACGAAGATGAAAATGCTGAACACCGCCTGCAGGAACCAGAAGTGGTTGATCGGCACCCAGAACGACAACAACGCGTCGATCACGCCGACGTCCTTGTTCACCCCCGGCCCCACCGCTTGCAGCACCGAGAACGGCACGCCGACACAGAACAGTGGCACGATCAGCCGCCGCACCTTGCCGACGAAGAAGGCGGAAAAGTCATTGCCGCGAATCTTGTAGATCGAATAGATGTAGCCGGAGATAAACGTGAACAGCGGCATGCGCACGTACACCATCGAGTCGGCGATGACCCGGAACGGCGAGCCGATGTCGATCTTCAAGCCGCCGCCCAGCGGGCCGATGACGTGATAGAGCACCAGCAGCAGGCACGCCAGGCCGCGCAGGGTTTCGATTTCCAGGGATTTTTTCTTGCTCGACATAGAGCACCTGCCTTAAGTGAGAATTCTTGATTCGACCTGCGCCGGTTTGTTCGCGCGCAGCATCAAGCCCAGGCCGACGAACAACACCGGCACCACCATCGAGAAGTGGCGGGCGAAGGAGCCGAAGTCCGGCTCGAACAAGCCTTGCACCAACAGAAACGCCAGCGGAATCGCGATCAGTTCCTTGGGTTTGGTCTGGATCGGCGCGCCCTTGTAGTCGGTCGAAGTGATGACTTTGAACAGCAGCAGCGCGGTCATGATCATCAGCGCAACGAAGATCACCTGCCCCGGCCCGGACAGCAGAATCAGCTCAACCGGGAACGACAGGCGGAAGAAAATGATCATCGAATCCAGCGCCTGGGAGACGAAGTCGCTGCCGCTGAGCCACGAAACGATCAGCGACTTCGAGCCCTCCTCGCCCGCCGTGCGCAGCTCGTTGTTGCTCGCGCGGATCGATGACACCGGAAAGCCCAACGCCAGCTGAATGGCCATGGCCACCGCCAGATAAAACAGGAACAGCATCAGGAAGAAGGTGAAGCGCGAGACGTACTTTTTCATCACGCAGACGCCGACCCACGACAGCGAAAACAGGATCCAGTACGGCCGGATCAGCACACCGTAAATCACCGCCGAGAGGAAAAAACCGCCGCGATATTTGCGCGTCAATGCGCTGAGCAGAATGCTCAACACCGCCACCGACACGATGATTTCCTTGGTCAGGTTCTCAAGGAAAAACGAACGCACGATGCCCCATAGGCACAGGGTGCCGAAAATGGTCAACGGCATGCGCCGGAACACCACCACCGGAATTGCGGTGAGAAAGAAATTGCAGAACATGCCGTAGGCCCAGGCGTTGGTCAGGTTGATCCCGGTGGGCCGCAGCAGGAACGCCGAACACTCGTAGGACGAGCGATCCGGCGAGAACGGGTTCCAGAAATTGCAGTTGTCGGCACGCGCATACGACGACCACAAGGTCATCGCATCCGGCCCCGGATCACGCGGCACCAACAGCGGCATCGCCACTGACAGAAACAGCCCGGTGAACAGGATCAGAAAGGAAATCGACGAATCGAATTTGCGCCCACGAAACTCGATGCGCGGCAATTTCAGGCCCATGACAGCGCAGCCTTTTTCGCGCCGGTGACACGGGTCAACACTGCAATCACACTGAGCTGCACGACGATGGCGAAAACGTTGCCCCACGCCGCGCCGTAGATCGAGTAATGCTTGATCAGCACATAGCTGATCGGCACTGAAATCAGCAGGCAGAGCGTCGCGCTGGCCAGCGACACCCGGCTGTTTTTCGAAGCAATCAAACCGCCCCAGACGATGTCGCCAATCGCCCGCAAAGCGAAGGAAAAAATCAGCACCGCGAGGAGCGCGTTATCCGGGCGCGGCACGCTGCTGGCGACGTAATCGAGCAACACATTGAAAAACACATAGATCGCCACGGCCACAACGGCGGAGACCACCAGCGAGCGCATCACCCATTTGTTGACGAACAGTTGCCTGACCGTGAACGCCTGTTGATCGGCCTGGAAACGCTTGGCCAGCACCGGAATGCCGACCACCGCCACCACCGCGTACGACAACGCCTGCAAAGTGTTGGCCGCGGACCACGCGTACACATATTTACCGAGGCTGGCGTAGGGCTCGAGGTCGATGATCAGAAAGCGCTCGGCGTACTGACTCAGGGCGATCAGACCGGTGCCGAGATAGAACGGCAACCCGGCCTTCCACACCGTCGCGGTGTCCAGCGGCGCGGCTTCGCGGCCCTTGTGCACGTTCACCACGATCAAATAACCGGCGATGATTACCAGCACGTTGGCGACGACCCACAGCCACAACACACTGGCGATGCCCGCGACCCAGCCGAGCACCATGCCGCCCACCGCCAACGCCGCCCACAGGCCAGTCTTGATGAAGAACAGCAGAGCGCCGGCGGTGGCTTTCTGCGCGGAAAACACGAAGGAATTGATTTCGAACGACAGGTGCTCGGTGAGCAACACCAGCGTCACGCACAGGATCAACGTGGCGGTTGCTTCTACCGACTGGAACAGCGAATAGATCAGCACCGTCAGCACCGACAACAACAGCCCCACCGCCAGATACAGCAGCAGAACCTTGTCGACCACGCGTCGCGAACTGCCGCCGACGCTGATCAGCCGGTTGATTTCGGAACTGAAGCCGACGCTGTAGAACTTCGATGCGATCAGCGAAGCCGCGACCACCACACCGTAAAAACCCAGCGCCTCGTAACCGAGGTAATGGGTGATGGCCAACACCAGCAAGAACTTCGCGCCCAAGGCTCCGCCGCGAAGCAACAGCCGAAATATCATCGAACGACACCCTTGATGATTTCGTCCATGGCCACGGTTTTCGCCTCGATCTCGCGGCAAGTGTCGGTCAGGCGCTTGCCGAAATCCGCCAAGGCATTGGGCGCGTAAACGGTGTTGATGATGGTGTCGACGTCGATATCGCCGCCGTTGATCACCCAGTCCTCGACGCCCATGTCCTGATAGGCGCCAAAGCCTTTGCGCTCGTAGCTGATGTGATACGCCGGCACGCCGGAGAGCAGCGATTCGATGGCGCCGTGCAGACGCACCGAGATCACCAGGTCCGGTTGGTACTTGGCAATGGTTGCCTTCAGCGACAGCAGATCTTCGTTGATGCCCAGCTCGCGGTAGAACGCGCCGTCATCGTTGCCACGTACGGCGCTTTGCACGGCGCAGACCACTTTGCTTTTGTTCTTCAGACGCTGCAGCAGCAGTTTCAGATTGGCCACGTAAGCGACCTTCTTCTCCTTGCTCCACTCCGGTGGCTTGCGCAGCACCACGCAGACTGTCGCCGGCGAGGCGGCGCAGCGAGTGAATTTCGGTTGCTGAAGAATCTTGCTCGCCAGCGACTGCACGGCCAGATCCGGCGCGCGGTAGACGTTTTCGCAAGCATCAAAAATCGCCGAGGAACGGTTGTCACGCACGAACACCGCATCGGCGCTGGCGTAGTGTTCAACGATCTTGCTGCTCTCGCCGTGGAACGGGCCGATGCTCTGCGGCAGGTACACCGACGGCACTTTGCTGAGAATCGCGGTTTCCAGTTGCTTGGCATGGCCGAGCTTCAGCTTGATGTGCTCGAAGGCGCTTTTCGAACGCATGTAGCCGCCGCCGACACCGACGATCAGATCGGTTTTCTTCAGCAGATCGGCGAGCCCGGCGTAGGACTGATTGAGAAACACCGCTTGCTTGACCCGCCCCAGACCCTTGGCCGCCATCACCGGCGCATCGAAACGCGGGTGCGGCAGATAGTTGAACGACTCAGGGTCGGACGCCACGACACTGATCGCGGTGTCGTCACCAAAGTTACGCTGCACCAGAGCAATGGCCAGATCGACGAGCAGACCGTCACCGGAGTTAGACGCACTGTAGCCATGCAAAATCGTTACGTTCATAAGCTTGAGTTCTACTTAATAAGTGGGAGCGTGATACAGGTCGTAGGTCTGGCGGATCATCAACGCTGCGCTGAAACGTTCGCGGACAATGCTCCGACCTTCGTTGCCGAGGTCGAGCAGGCGCGGCTTCTGGATGATCGTCAAAACGTCGGCCAGCGCCTGGTGATCACCGGACGGGAAGACGTAGCCAGACACTTCGTTGGTGACCAGTTCCGGCAGTGAGGTGCAGTTGCTGGCAATCACCGGCAGCCCCATGGCCATGCCTTCCAGCGGCACCATGGCAAAGCCTTCCCAGCGACTCGGCACGATCAGCGCATCGGCTTTCTGATACAGCGCCTGCACTTCACTCGGCGTCACCCACGGCAGGTACTCGACCGAATCCATCGGCGGGCACTCGACCGAGTCTTCGTTGACCGCACTGCCAACCACTGTCAGTTTGAGGTCGTTGCGATTGACCTTGGCGTAGGCCTTGAGCAGCACGTCGAAGCCTTTCTGGTAATCCAGGCGCCCGACGAACAGCAGATGAATCGGCTCGGCGCCAGCGCTCTTCGGTGCGTCGTCCTTGTGGTGAATGCCGTTGTAGATCAGCTTCATGCGCTTGCGCTCGATGCCGAAACGCGCGGCTTTATCCAGCTCGTACTGGCTGACGCAGATGATCACGTCGGTGACTTTCTGCAGCACGCGCTCGATCCACGCATAGACCTTCTGCTTGGTCGGCGAGCTTTCCATCAGGAACGAAAACGCGTGCGGGCAGTAGACGATTTTCGGCTTGCGCCATGGTCGCAACAGCACGCACACAACACGGCCGATCACTCCGGAAAAGGTGCTGTGCAAATGCACGACGTCGGGCTTTTCCTTGAGCAGCACCTGGCTCAGGCGCCAGGCGAAACGCAGCAGCGATGGCACGTTGCGACCGCTGCGTGGAAAGGTGCGCACCTGCTGCGGGGCGATGCCGTGCAGCTCCTTGGCCTGATCCTCGGGCACCAGATAGACAAGTTGATAATTCGCCGCGTCGCCTTCAGGCGATGCCGAGATCGTGCGGATCACCGTCGCCACGCCACCTTTGATCGTCTCTGCCACGTGCAGTATTTTTTTCACAACTCACCCACTTCAAACAGGAAAGAACAATCGGCAACCATCAGGATTTGTCGGACGCGTATTCGTAGTTGTAATAGCCAGTGCCGCCGTAATAGCTGGCCGCACGCTTCTCGACGCCGTTGAACACCGCGCCTTTCAACTCGATGCCGTTCTGGGCGAAGCGGCGAATGGTCAGTTCGATCTCTTTGGCCGGGTTCACCCCGAAGCGGGTGACGATCAGGCTGATGCCGGCCTCGCGACCGACGATGGCGGCATCGGTCACTGCCAGCAGTGGCGGCGTGTCGATGATCACCAGGTCGTAGCGCTCGCTGAGTTCGGCCAGCAGCTCGCGGAAGTTGGCGTGCATCAGCAGCTCGGAAGGATTGGGCGGCACTTGCCCCCGGCTGATGAAATGCAGGTTGTCGACTTCGACTTTGTTGATCGCCTGCTCAAGGGTGCAGCGCTTGACCAGCAGGTCGGACAGACCATTGCTGATCGGCGTGTTGAGGGTTTTGTGCAGATGCCCTTTGCGCATGTCGGCATCGATCAGCACCACGCGCTGGCCGCTGAGGGCCATGACCGCCGCGAGGTTGGACGAGACGAAGGTCTTGCCGACCTGTGGGCTCGGCCCGGAAATCATGATGCGGTTGTTGGTCGAATCGAGCCCGGCAAAGTGCAGGCAGGTGCGCAGGCTGCGGATCGATTCGATCGACAGATCGGTCGGGTTGCGCAGCGCCAGCAGGTACGCAGGCTTGTCGACGCCGTCGCGGGCGCGGCCCTTTTTGTTGTCCTCTTCTTCCTGCAAGGCGCTGTAGGGAATCGACGCGTAAACCGGCAGGCCCAACTGCTCGATGCCTTCTGGACCTTCAAGGCCTCGGCTAAGGGATTTGCGCAGCAGCACCAGCGCCACGCCGACAAACGCGCCGAGCAATGTCGCGATCAGCACGATCAGTGGTTTCTTCGGTTTGATCGGATTGGTCAGGTCGACATCGGCAGTGTCGATCAGGCGCACGTTGCCGACGGCCCCGGCGCGGACGATGTCCAGTTCTTGCGATTTGTTCAGCAACTGCGTGTAGATCTGCGAAGCCACCTCGACGTCGCGGGTCAGGTTGAGCAATTCCTGCTGAGTGGCCGGCAAGTCCTGAACCTTGCCCTCGAGAGATTTCTGCTGCTGGGTCAGCTCGCCGATCTGCGTCATCAAGGCGCGATAGGCCGGGTGCTGTTTGGTGAACTTGCGATCGAGTTCGGCCTGCTGCATTTTCAGCTCGGAGATGCGCGTTTCCAGCGCCACCGACTGGCCCAGCACCGACTGGGTCTCCAGCGAGATGTTCACGGTCTTGCCGTGGGTCTGGTAGGCATTCAAGGCGTCGCTGGCCTTGGCCAGATCACGCTTGACCTGGGGCAACTGGCTTTGCAGAAACGCGAGGCTCTGCGCGGCTTCCGCCGAAGTGCGCCGTACGTTTTGCTCGACGTAGAGCGAGGCGATCTTGTTGAGGATCTTCACCGCCTCGGCCGCGTCGGAGCTGGCCAGCGCCAGACGAATGATCCCCGACTCCTTGCCTTGTTCGGAGATATCCAGCGCGTCCTGATAGCCCTGGATGGTCACGATGCGTGGATTGCGCACCACCTGAAAGCGCGTTCCGGGGTTGGCCGACAAGTGCGCGATCTGCCCTTCTACGCCGTCGTTGGCAAACGCTTCGCCGGCCACGCCTTCGGCGAGCAGATTGTCGTTTTCATCGAACAGTTGAAAACGCTGCTGTTCGCCGGCGATCAGGGTGAGTTTCTTGCCGAGCAGGTCTTTCGGCAATTGCAGCCGATTGAATTCCAGACGTTCGCCGCCCCAGGCATAACTGTTCAAACCGAAACGCGGCGGCGCGACGCTGGTCTCGCTGTCACCGCGATAGCGCCGCGAAAGGAAGCCGCCGATCAACGGGAACGTGTTGGGGGTGACGTCGATATCCAGGCGCAGGTCGTCAACGGTTTTGCCGATCACCGCGCGGGATTTGATGATGCCGATTTCGGTCACCGACGGCGATTGCCCGCCGAGCATGCTGTTGAGGTCGGAGAAACCGAGCATGTCGTTCTTTTTCGGTTCGACCTGCACCAGCGCGTTCGCCAGGTACACCGGCGTTGCCAGAACCGCATAGGCGACGCCGGTGACCATGAAGGCACCGGTCAGCGCGCCGATCAGCCACTTCTGGTCGATCAGGCTGCCGAAGATGCCGAGCAGATCAATACTGTCTTGATCATTGTCGCGGGTGCCGATTACGGACGGTAACTGCATAAGTCTGTTCTTACCATTTACTGTTCTGAAGAAGATTCATCAATGCCCGAGACGCTTCGCCCATGAACTAACAGCATCTTCAATCAATGCGTGGGCATGAATAAACGCGGCTTTGCCTTGACGATACGGATCATGTATTTCGCGCTCGCTCTGCCACTTGCCGAGCAGAAACACTTTGCCTCTGGCGTGCGAGGCAATCTTCAGCACTTGATTGACGTGGGCCTTTTCCATGACCAGGATCAGGTCCGAGTCATTGACGATGTCCGAAGTCAGTTGCCGCGCCTTGAAGGCCTCGGCGCAATGCCCGTGCTCTTCGAGAACCTGCCGCGCCGAGGCCTCCACGCCCTCGCCGACGCGGGCGGACAGGCCGGCTGAGGACACGGTGATGGCGGACGGGCCCAGCGCGTTGCGCAGCAGCAGTTCGGCCGTCGGACTTCGGCATATATTGCCCACGCAGACAACGAGGATCTTTTTGAACAAGTCTTGCTTTCCTGTGTAATATCAAACAGCCAACATGTCGCGAAAGTTAATGAACCCTCACGACTTTCCTGCACTCAGAAATAGCTTCGCCCTGTTAGTACAGGAACATTAAGTACCACAGCGTTTTAAGCCGCCCCAACCACTATTAGCGGACTAAAAATAACTGTGATTTTCAGTTGCTGTTTTCCTGACAAAAAATAACATTCGCGCACTTAGTGCCATCACCGTTATCGGAAATTGAGTAACGGGATAAATATTCGTAGTTGTCATTCTCTTCAGGAGAGCAGACATGAAAACAGCACAGCGCAATAAACTCGCCGCCCTCGCCCTGATGGCGCTTGGTGCCGCAAGCCAGGTTCACGCCAGTGAGCTGTTCCCCAACCTTCCAGCAAAAACCATCGGCGTGCAGGTGAAAATCCAGAGCTTCACCGCCGCCGATGCCGCGCAAATCAAGGCCGCCGGCTTCAGCTTTGTGCGCTTCGGCGTGTGGAGCGACAGCCTCACCGCCAAGACGTATCAGAAACAGGTCAGCGACGCCTTCGCCGCCGCCGCTTCCGCCGGGCTGCCAGTACTGCTGACGGTGCGCGCGATCAAGGCACTGCCGGCCACTTCGCCCGAAGAGCTGAACGCCGCCGGCGCTAAGTTCGCCAACACCGTGACCGGGCTGGAAAAATCCTGGAGCTCGCAACTGGTAGCGATCGAAATATGGAACGAACCGGACCTGGAAACCTATTGGCCGACGCGCAATTTCGACACCACCTTCGTGCCGTTCATGGCCGGCATGTGCAAGGCCTTCGAAGGTCAGCCGCAGGCGACGCCACGGGTCGGCTTCGGCTTCGCCCGGCCGCCAAGCGCCGGCTCGGCGTCGACGGTGGCGATGAAAAGTATCGTCAGCGATTACCCCAAGTGCCTCAACGCCGTTTCCTATCACCCTTACGGCATGACCGCCACGCAGATCAGCAACGCACAGACCTTCATCCAGCAGAACTTCAATCTGCCGGGGGTCATCAGTGAATGGGGGGTTTCGGCCCTCGCCTCCAACGGCGGTCCTGAAGGGCAAGCGACCAAGATCAACGCGTTTATTACCGACGTTAAACGCCTGAATATTCCCCTGACCTCTATCTATGAATGGCGGAACAGTGATTCGGGCAGCAACGATCGCGAGAAGAACTTCGGCTTTCTCACCTCTGACGGTCAGCCAAAACCGGCACGGTTGTCCGTGGAAGGTGTGTTGAACGCTGAGTAGGACATGGGCAACCGGCCTGTTCACAGGTCGGTTGCTTTGAACCTGTGGGCTGTTTTGGCATCGTATTCAGCGACACCGCGCCCCACCTTTCAAACAATCGTTTTCAGGTTGTTGCCACCGGGGCCATCGATCCACGAATGCACCCTTGAGTGCCCGTCAGCGCTCGGGTAATGTCTTCAGACCCATAGGATAGAGCACGCCCATGACTTCCAAGCTGGAACAACTCAAACAGTTCACCACCGTGGTTGCCGACACCGGCGACTTCGAAGCGATCGCCCGAGTCAAACCGACCGATGCCACCACCAACCCTTCCCTGCTGCTCAAGGCTTCGGCCATTCACGGTTACGCCGAACTGCTGAACGATTGCGTTCGCGACTGCAAGGGCGATGTCGGCCTGGCCAGCGACCGTTTCGGCGTCGCAGTGGGCAAGGAAATTCTCAACGTGGTTCCTGGCCGCATCTCCACCGAAGTGGATGCGCGCCTGTCCTTCGACCAGGATGCGATCCTCAAGCGTGCGCATCGTCTGATCGAGCTGTACGACAAGGCCGGCGTTGGCCGCGACCGCGTGCTGATCAAGATCGCCTCGACCTGGGAAGGCATCCGCGCCGCCGAGATCCTCGAGAAGGAAGGCATCCAGACCAACCTGACCCTGCTGTTCTCCTTCGCCCAGGCGGCCGCCTGCGCTGACGCCGGGGTGTTCCTGATTTCGCCGTTCGTGGGCCGTATCTACGACTGGTACAAGAAGGCCAACGGCAACGACTACACCGGCGCCGATGATCCTGGCGTGCAGTCGGTGACGCGCATCTACAACTACTACAAGGCCAATGACTACAAGACCGTGGTCATGGGCGCCAGCTTCCGTAACATCAACCAGATCGAACAACTGGCTGGCTGTGATCGCCTGACCATCAGCCCGGAACTGCTGGAGAAGCTGGCCGCCGACACCGGCAAGCTGGAACGCAAACTGGCGCCGGGCAATGCCGGTGAAGCGCGTCTGAGCCTCAACGAAGCGCAATTCCGCTGGTTGTCCAACGAAGACGCGATGGCCACCGAGAAACTGGCTGAAGGCATCCGTCAGTTCGCCCGCGACCAGGAAAAACTGGAAGCGTTGTTGCAGGCCAAGCTCTGATTTGAGTCTGTAGAATGCAAAAAGGGCGAACCTGTGAGGGTTCGCCCTTTTTTGTGGCTGTTGGAAATCGGTAGTGCCCGCCTTCGCGAGCAGGCTCGCTCCCACAAGGGATTTGTGAGTGATCTCGATTGTGTGTCGAATAAAGATTCTGTGGGAGCGAGCCTGCTCGCGAAGAGGCCGGCCCATGCATCCTCAATTCACTGAATCAATGCCGCTCCAGCGCATTCACCAGATCATGAAACGCTTCACGATTGGAATCGTTCAGGCCCATGAGAATCTTGTGCGCTTCCAGCACCTTGATTCGCACCACTTCTTCGGATTGGTCCTGATCCGGCAGGTCGTCCAGGCACTCCGGGCACGGCACCGGGTGGTTGACGATGTTGAACACCTGCTCGAAGCCCATCGACTGTAAAAGCCGAGTGATGTCTTCGTGGGTGGTGACAACCGTCGGCAACAGGCCGACCTTCTGCCGCGACAGGATCGACAGTTTGGCCAGCAGGCCCAAGGTGGTGCTGTCGATGCTGCGGGTTTCGGTCAAATCGATCACGATCGCGTTGAAATTCAGCGCGGTGAAGATTTTCTCAATAGTCGCATCCAACGCCGAACACAGGGTCAGGCGAACTTCACCGACGAACTTCAGGACGAAGGTGCCGTCCTGCTCGGCGAACTGGATTCTACCGGTACTCATTGAAGATTCCTGCTCAACACCAACAGGGCGATATCATCCGGCATCTCCCCCAGCGTGGCCAAACCAAACACTTGCCGCAGACCATCCAGGCTGCCGCCCGCTGACTTCACCCGTTCGGGCAAAGCAGCCTCTTTTTCTTTGAGCGTTGCTTCCGGCAAAAGGTCCAGAATGCCATCAGACATCAGCGTCAGGCTGAACGTCGGCGGCAGCTCAAGCACGTGGTCTTCGTAGGTGGCTTCATTGAAAAGCCCCACCGGCAGGCCACGGCCTTCGAGATAACGAACACTGTCAGGCGTGTACAACACAGGCAAAGGCAGATGGCCGCCGATGCTATAGGTCAACAAACCGGTCTCCTCGTCGATGACTCCACCGACCATTGTGACGTGTTTACCCAGCTTACAACTGATCAGCCCCCGGTTGATATGACCGAGCACTTCCGAAGGCTTGAACTCCGGCAAGGTACCGCTGCGTTTCGACTCGAAGAGCAAACGCGTGGTCATGAACTTCAACAGCACGGTGACGAAGGCCGATGACGCGCCATGCCCGGAAACATCCGCCAGATAAAACGCGACCCGGCGTTCGTCAACGCGGAAATAGTCGACAAAATCACCCGACAGGTACAGCGACGGGATGATCTGGTGGGCAAAATTGAATTCGTCGATGCTCCACGGGCTTTCCGGCAGCATGTTCATCTGCACCTGGCGACCGGCGTTCTGGTCTTCCTGGAGCAGGTTCAGGCTGGCTTCAAGCTCGCGGTTGGCCTTTTCCAGCTTCTCGCTGTAGCGCTGGTTTTCCAGCAGCAGCCGCGCACGATCCAGGGCCCGGCGCACGGAATGCTCGAGCACAGCCAGATCTTCGAGAGGCTTGATCAGGTAATCCGCAGCGCCCAGGCGCAGGGCCTCGACCGCGTCGTTCATCACCCCGGCACCCGAGACCACGATCACCGGCGTCTCCGGTGAGCGCTCGGTGACCTGACGGATCAGTTCGAGACCGCCCATCTGCGGCATGCGCAGATCGCAGATGACCAGATCGGGCTCGTCTTGCTCGAATACCTGAAGACCCTGTTGACCGTTGCCGGCCTGCAGGACGCTGAAACCACTGTCTTCCAGATAGGCCGCGAGGCTCGCGCGCACTACCTCGTCATCATCGATTATCAGCAGCGTGGCACTGGTTTTTGGCATGTGGGCAAACGGCGCCAGAATTAGGTTGGCGTAGTGAGCGGGGCAACGGCCCTGCGCAGACTACTGGATTCGCTTTCTAGCCTCTCTGTTACAGCGCTTTCAAGCATTCGCCTGGCTCGCGGTTTTAAACAGAGGTGCCCTTCTAAGGCGCAGACGGTACTCCCATCCGCAGAGCGTTTCAAGCATGCGCCGATTGTCGCTTGACGACTTTGTTTGTCAAATCACCGGGAGTTATAAGAACCGCTCCCACGGTAACCCGATGGAAGGTAGCGGCAGTCGCAGGCGACGCTCTGGCGCGGACAAAAAAGGCGACCCGAGGGTCGCCTTTCTGTCGCCGGTCGAAATCAGAAATCGTCTTCGACCTGACCGTCCTTCACCTTGAACTCGCGGTTCTGCAGGTAAGCGTTGCGGATGAAGGTGTATTTGTCGCCGCTGATCAGCTTCTCGCTCGACAGCAGGCTGGCGCGGGTGTCGACGATGTTCAGGCCGAAGATCGAGTTACGCGTCGGCACGTGGTCGATGTAGCGGTACGGGCCGGTGAAGCTATCGACGTATTTCGAAGGTGCGTCACGCAGGGTGCTCGGCCCCATCAGCGGCAACATCACGTACGGGCCGCTGCCCACGCCCCAGTAACCGAGGGTCTGACCGAAGTCTTCGTCGCTGCGGTTCAAGCCCATCTTGGTGCCGACGTCGAAGAAGCCGAGCAGACCGAAGGTGGTGTTGAAAATCAGTCGGGCGGTATCAACGCCCGCTGCAGCCGGTTTGGCCTGGAGGATGTTGTTCGCCAGGTTGGTCACATCACCGACGTTGCGGAACATATTGTGAATGCCGTCTTCAACGAACTGCGGGGTGATGAACTCATAACCCTGCGCCAGTGGCTTCAGCGCGTAGGTGTCAACGAAGTCGTTGAACTGGAAAATCGGCCGGTTGACGCTTTCCCAAGGGTCTTCTTCGGTGGCCGCCTGGGTGGCGAACGGCGCCAGCAACAGGCTGGCACATACACTTAGCTGAGTGAGCGAAGGGCTCCAGCGCATAGAAAAACTCCTTGGATTCGATACTGGCGCGGTCCTCTCGGCCCGGGCATTAAGGCCGCTAGTATAAGCGTAAACGGCGATTTGGGCAGTGCGCCGCTGCAAGGATATGCAGGAAGTTTCCTACGCAGGCTTTCACCCGCCTGTCATGCAACTGTCACCCGCGCGCCCTAGTCTTGAGCGTTATTTCAGGGACGTTGCCATGACTCACGCCGAAACCTTGCCCGTCGCCGCGCCCGGCCTGACTGCCGTGCTGTTCGGCCTGAGCGGTTGCCTGGTGGATTTCGGTGCCCGCGCCGCGCAACAGCTCAACGCCCAGCCGGAACATGCCAAAACTACACCCGGCGCACTCGATAGCCTGAAAAGTTTGCAGCGCCAGGGAATTCCCTGCGCGTGGCTCGACGAATTGCCCGCTGCCCTCGCTCAGCCACTGGCCGCCTCGCTGCCAGACTGGATCAAACCGACGCAACATTCAGCAACAATGAATCCATGGCCAGCGCCCAACGCGTGCTGGCAGGCGTTGATGAGTTTGAACATCGACCGCCTCGACGGCTGCGTGCTGGTCAGTGGTGAGCCGCGCCTGTTACAGGCCGGCCTGAATGCCGGACTCTGGACGATTGGCCTGGCGTCCTGCGGCTCGCTATGCGGCCTGAGCCCGAGCGAGTGGCAGGCTTTGTCACAAAAGGAACGCGAAAAGTTGCGCGGCAAGGCAACCGTGCAGTTGTTCGGCCTGGGTGTGCATTCGGTGATCGATCATCTCGGCGAACTGGACGCCTGCCTCGCCGACATCAGCTTGCGCCGCGCCAAAGGCGAAAAGCCCTGACCGGCGTCATGCAGGTTTACCGAGAGTGGATTAATCTAAAGGTCAGCCACAGACCTTTGGCGCGTGGCTGCGGTCAATGCCAGTGCCTATTGATAAAAGGAAACCACCATGCCCGCCCAAGAACTGCAAAAACAGCTCGATACCCTGCGCGAGCAGCTGGAACACAATCCACCGCTGTCGGAAGCCGAGCGTGAGGATCTGCATGCGCTGATGGCGCAGATCGAATCGGAAATCCAGCTGGAAACTGCCACCCAGGACGCGAGCATCGCCGACGGCGTGAACCTGGCGGTCGAGCGCTTCGAAGTCGAACACCCGGCGATCGCCGGCACCCTGCGCAATATCATGAATACGCTGGGCAGCATGGGCATCTGACGCCCCGCCGCACAAAAAAGCCCTGCCAGCGATGGCAGGGCTTTTTCATTTGCAAAATGTGCATGCTAGCCCTTGTGGGAGCGAGCCTGATCGCGAAGGCGTCGTGTCAGTGGACATCATCGTCGAATGAACCACCGCATTCGCGAGCAGGCCCACTCCCACAAGGGATATCGCACATTCCGTTTCTTTATTGACGTACGAGCCGGTGATTCGGCAGCTGCACCTGTTCAGTGCTGCGATACGGGTTGATATCCAGCCCACCCCGGCGCACATAGCGCGCAAACACCGTGAGTTTCTCCGGCTTCAACAACCGCTGCAGATCAAGAAAAATCCGCTCCACGCATTGCTCATGGAAGTCCGAATGCTGGCGGAAGCTGACGATGTACTCCAGCAGGCTGGCGTGATCCAGCGCCGCGCCGCGATATTCCACCACGACGCTGCCCCAGTCCGGCTGGCTGGTCACCGGGCAGTTGGATTTCAGCAGATGGCTGTGCACGCTCTCCTCGACCACGCGCGAATTGTCGCAACGCAGCAGCTCCGGACGCGGGTGCTCATAATTGCTCACGCTGATATCCAGATCATCGATGCACACGCCCGGCAACGCCACCACGCCTTCAGCTTCCACGTCTTTCAGACTGCGCACCCGCACGCCCACCGGTTTGCCGGCAGCGGCGGACAGATCCTTGACCAGCGTCGCTTCCAAAGTGGCGACGTCGGCGAACGGTGTCTGGTTCAGCGAGTTGAGGTAGAGCTTGAACGACTTCGATTCGATGATATTCGGCGAGTCCGCCGGAATGCTGAATTCAGCGATCGCCACCACCGGTTTGCCCGAGGGCAGCAGCCACGACAGCTCGAAGCAGTTCCAGAAATCCACGCCTTTATACGGCAGGGTTTCGGCGGTCAGGCCCAGCTCGGCCCATTTCGCGGTGCGCGGAATCGGGAACAGCAGGGACGGCGTGTAAGTGGCGATGTATTCGCTGGATTTGCCCAGCGGCGAATGTTCGGCTGCGGGATGCATGGCGGAAACCTGACTGAAGAATCAGCGGATTCTACCAGCCTTTGCCCGCGCCTTTGAGTGCTTACTGACTGACTGTCAGTTTGCCGACCATGCCCGCCTGATAATGCCCGGGAATATTGCAGGCAAACTCGAGCGCCGTGGCCTTGCTGAAGGTCCAGGTCAACTCCGCGGTTTTGCCCGGCTCGACCAGCACGCTGTTGGGATCGTCGTGCCTCATCCCATGGTCCATCGCTGCGTGATCCATGCCCGCCATGTCGTGGGACATTTCTTTCATGCCTGTCGGCGTGAGCATGCCGCTTTGCTGCATCTGCAACATTTCCTGTTGGTGACTGGCATGCATCGCCGCATCACCGAGGTTGAATTCGTGCAGCAACTGGCCTTTATTCACCAGCACAAAGCGAACCGTCTCACCGGCCTTGACCTGTATGGCTTTCCGGTCGAAGTTCATGTCGCCCATGACGATTTCGATAGTCCGCGTGGCCTGGCTCGCCGCTGCAGGCTGGCCGAAGGCGAAGGTATGCGCCGGCGTCGCCGAAACTGGCGAACTCAATGCCAGCAGACAAGCCGCCACCGTTAAGGATGTGCGAAAAAACATGGTCACGCTCCAACAAGATAAGGTTCAGCCTGTGGGAAACTCTAACTACCCTGCGCTGGCATCGACCTGACAGGCACATTACAAGTTTGTCAGCTTGGCGCTTATCGCCTGATCTCACGGTATAACGCCCTCGCCCTTTTTCATCCCGAACCCGCCCGAGTCGCCCATGAAACTGTTGATCGTCGAAGACCAAGCGAAAACCGGCCAATACCTGCGTCAGGGCCTCACCGAGGCCGGTTTCAATACCGAGCTGGTGGCTGACGGCATCAGCGGCCAGCAATTGGCCTTGAGCGGTGACTTCGCGCTGTTGATCCTCGATGTAATGCTGCCCGGGCGCAGTGGCTGGCAGATTCTCCAAGCGGTGCGTAGCGCCGGCCTCGACACGCCGGTACTTTTTCTCACCGCCAAAGACGCCGTGGAGGACAGGGTTCACGGCCTCGAACTGGGCGCCGACGATTATCTGGTCAAGCCGTTCGCCTTTTCCGAGCTGCTCGCGCGGGTGCGCAGCCTGTTGCGGCGCGGCAGCGCGATCGCCCAGGAAACCAGTCTGCAACTGGCCGATCTGCGCCTGGATCTGATCCGCCGCCGGGTCGAACGCAGCGGCCAGCGCATCGACCTGACCGCCAAGGAATTCGCCCTGCTGGAAATGCTCCTGCGCCGTCAGGGTGAAGTCCTGCCCAAATCGCTGATCGCCTCGCAGGTCTGGGACATGAATTTCGACAGCGACACCAACGTCATCGAAGTGGCGATCCGCCGTTTACGCCTGAAGATCGACGATGACTTCCCCAACAAGTTGATCCACACCGTGCGCGGCATGGGTTACGTGCTCGAAGAGCGTTCGCTGTGATGCGTCGTTGGTCCTTGAGCACGCGCCTGGCACTGTTGTTTGCCGCTTGCACTGCGGTAGTCTCGCTGTTCGCCGGGGTGCTGTTCGACCGCGCCAGCGAGGCGCACTTCATCGAACTCGATCAGCAACAACTGGAGACGAAACTGATCGGCCTGCGCCGCGCCTTGCAGGATCTCCAACCTGCGCAGCGCGAGGCGCGGCTGGCCGATGAACTCAACCGGCAGGCGGATCTGTCGTTGCGCATCACCAGTGGCGACGGGCAGCACTGGTACGACAGCTCGGTGCAGATTCCGAAGAATCTGCCGCTGCAAACAGGCCTGTCGACCATCAGCCATGACGGCACCGACTACCGCGTGCTGCGCGCCCCGCTCTACCCGGACGCAGCGGATTCGCCACAACTGACGCTGCTGCTGGACATCACCCATCACCAGCATTTTCTTACGCGCATGCAGCATCTGATCTGGCTGACCGTCGGCCTGTCAGCGCTAGCTACCGCCCTGCTCGGGGCCTGGGCGGCGCGCAGCGGTCTGCGCCCGTTGCGGCGGATGAGCGCAGTGGCCCGTGGGATTTCCGCGCAATCGCTGAATGCCCGACTGCCTGAAGAGAAGATGCCACCAGAGCTTGCGGAAATGACCCACAGCTTCAACGCCATGCTCGCACGCCTCGACGACTCGTTTCAGCGCCTCTCGGCATTCTCCGCCGACATCGCTCATGAACTGCGCACACCGTTGTCGAATCTGCTGACCCACACCCAGGTCACCCTCACCCGCCCACGCGCACTGGAGGACTACCGCGAAGCGCTGCACAGCAACCTCGAAGAACTGCAATGGATGGCGCAACTGGTCAACGACATGCTCTACCTTGCCAAGGCTGACCACGGCTTGCTGATGCCCAAGCGCGAACCGCTGGAGCTGGCGGATGAAGCTGACATGTTGCTGGAGTTTTTTGCGCCATTGGCGGAAGACGCTGGCGTGAGTTTTAGCCGTGAAGGTGAGGCGCAAATCGAAGGTGATCGCGGCATGTTGCGCCGGGCCTTGTCGAACCTGCTGGATAACGCACTGCGGTTTACCCCGGCCGAGGGTTATGTGCGCTTGAGCATCGTCGACGAGGGGGAAACCGTGCGCGTCCGCGTCGAGAACAGTGGCGAGGGTATTTCCGCGCAATTACTGCCACGTCTGTTCGACCGCTTCTATCGAGCGGATCCGGCGCGGCAGGAAGGCAGCAGTGAGCATGCGGGGTTGGGGCTGGCGATTACCCAGTCGATCGTGCGGGCACATGGCGGGACGATTCATTGCGAATCGGAGGTGGGGTTTACGCGGTTTGTGATCCAGTTACCGAAGCAGAACTGAGGCCAGCAGGTCCGGCCCCTTCGCGAGCAGGCTCGCTCCCACAGGGAAATGCATTCCAACCGTGGGAGCGAGCCTGCTCGCGAAGGCGGTCTAAAGGTTACGAGTATCTCAATGCATGCGCCGGTTCGATCTTCGCCGCCCGCCACGCCGGATACACCGTCGCCAGAAAACTCAGAATGAATCCCGCCGAGCAGATCAACAGCACATCGCCGCCCTGCAGTTCCGAAGGCAGGTTGCTGACGAAATACACGTCCGAACTGAAGATATGCTGGCCGGTCACGCGCTCGACCCAGCCGACCAGTTCGCTGACATTGAGCGCCGCAATCACGCCCAGCACGCCGCCAATGATGGTGCCGACAATACCGATCACCGTGCCCTGGACCATGAAGATCGCCATGATCTGCCGGGGCGTGGCGCCGATCGTGCGCAGGATGGCGATGTCGGCGCCCTTGTCGTTCACCACCATGATCAGCGTCGCGATGATGTTGAACGCCGCCACCGCGACGATCATCAGCAACAGCAGGCCGATCATGGTTTTTTCCATCTTCATCGCGCTGAACAGGCTGCCCTGGGTGTGGGTCCAGTCGTCAGCCTTGAACTCGGCGCCAAGGCCACTGGCGATGTCCGCAGACACTTTCGGTGCCGCGTACAGATCCTTGACCGCCAGCCGCACGCTCTGCACCTGATTCGGTTGCCAGTGCTGCATGGTCGCGGCATCGGCGACATGAATCAGGCCCATCGAGCCGTCCAGCTCGGCGCCGACCTTGAACACGCCCACCACATTCAGGCGCTGCATGCGCGGGGTGATACCGCCCGGCGCGGTGCTGACTTCCGGGACGATCAGGGTGATCTTGTCGCCGACATTAAGGCGGAAACGCCGCGCGGTGATCTCACCGATCACCACACCGAATTCGCCCGGTTTCAAGGCATCAAGACGCCCCTGCACGATGTGCTGGGCAACGATCGACACCTTGCCTTCCTGGGCCGGATCAACGCCGCTGATCTGGATCGGCTGCATCGAACCCTTGTAGGACAGCATGCCTTCCATCTCGGTGAACGGCACGGCGGCAGTCACTTCAGGATTTTTCATCGCGGCGGCGGCCACCGGCTGCCAGTCATCGATCGGCTTGACGCCAACGATGGTGGCATGGGGCACCATGCCGAGGATGCGCGAGCTCATCTCGCGCTGAAAGCCGTTCATCACCGACAGCACCACGATCATCGCCAGCACGCCGAGGGCGAGGCCGATCATCGAGGTCATCGAAATGAACGAAACAAAGCGATTGCGGCGCTTGGCGCGGGTATAGCGCGTGCCGATAAAGATCGATAACGGTCTGAACATTCGCTGGGGCACCGTATAGAAATAAAAGACCCGGCGCCGTTACGGGCGCCGGGTTTCAGCCAGTCAGATGGGAGTGAGGCAACCTTCCTGCAACTGCAGGACGCGGTCCATCTGGCGAGCCAGGTTCATGTCGTGCGTCACCACCAGGAACGCCGTGCGCATCGAAGTGCTCAGCTCCAGCATCAGGTCCTGGATGCCTTCGGCGGTGTGCAGGTCAAGGTTGCCGGTCGGCTCATCGAGCATCACCAGCCCCGGGTTGTTGACCAGGGCACGAGCGATGGCCACGCGCTGACGTTCGCCGCCGGACAATTCCGCCGGCTTGTGTTCCAGACGATGGCCGAGACCGACGCGCTCCAGCAATGCCGTGGCACGCTGGCGCGCCTCCGGGATGGCGGTCTTGCCGATCAGCAGCGGCATGCAGACGTTTTCCAGCGCGGTGAATTCAGGCAGCAGGTGGTGAAACTGATAAACGAAGCCAAGCGCGCGATTGCGCAGCAGGCCACGCTTTTTCTCGCTCAACGCAGACAGTTCTTCACCGTCGAGCCAGACGCTGCCCTTGCTTGGCGTATCGAGACCGCCGAGCAGGTTGAGCAAGGTACTCTTGCCGGAACCGGATTTGCCCACGATCGCTACACGTTCGCCCGGGTGCAGCTCCAGTTGCAGGCCGGCCAGCACTTGTACCGACTCCGGACCCTCCTCGTAGGATTTGCCCAGGTTACGGCAGCTCAGAATTGCTTGTTCACTCATGCCCGACTCACTCATAACGTAACGCCTCCGCCGGCTGGGTGCGCGCGGCACGCCAGGCGGGATACAGGGTGGCGAGGAAACTCAGGACCAACGCAGCGGCGCAGACCATGACGACGTCCTGGCTCTGGACCTGCGAAGGAAGATAATCAATGAAATACACGTCAGCATTAAGGAACTTGTGGCCGATCAGCCCTTCAAGCGCCGAAATGGCCGCACTGACATTCAGCGCCGCAAGGATCCCGACCACCGCGCCGATGGCCGTGCCGACCACGCCGATCACCGTGCCCTGAACCATGAACGTGCGCATGATCGTGCCCGGAGTGGCGCCTAGGGTACGCAGAATGGCGATGTCGCCCTTCTTGTCGTTCACCACCATCACCAGCGTGGAAATAATATTGAACGCGGCGACGGCGACGATCAGCAGCAACAGCAGCCCGATCATGGCTTTTTCCATGCGGATCGCCTGATACAGGTTGCCGTGGGTACGGGTCCAGTCGCGGGCGTAGTAACGGTCTTCGCCGAGCTGCTGGGCGATGTTCCACGCCTCGCGCGGGGCCTGGAACAGGTCGTCGAACTTCAGTCGCAGGCCCTGCACCTGATCGGCTTTCCAGCGGTGCATTTTCGCCAGATCCTGCAGGTTGGTCACGCCGAGGTAGCCGTCGAGCTCACCGGCGCCGACATGGAAAATCCCGACCACGGTGAAGCGCTTCATGCGCGGAAACATCCCGGCCGGGGTCACACTGACCTCGGGAGCAACGAACGTAACCTTGTCGCCAATGCCGACGCCGAGCTTGGTCACCGCCTTGTCGCCGATGACGATGCCGAAGCTGCCCGGTGTCAGGTCGTCGAGTTTGCCCTGCTTCATGAAGTTGTCGATGATCGACACATTGCGCTCGAGCGCAGGATCAATGGCATTGAGCAACACCTTGGAAACCTGACCGTTGTTGGTCAGCAGGCCCTGCATCTGGGTGAACGGCGCCACCGCCGTCACCTGCCGGTTCTGCTTGACCTTGTCGGCAAGGCTCTGCCAGTCATTGATCGGCTCGCCGGTCTCGAGAGTAGCGTGGGGCACCATGCCCAGCACGCGGGTGCGCATCTCATGGTCGAAGCCGTTCATCACCGACAGCACGACGATCATCACGACCACGCCAAGGGCGAGCCCGATCATCGAAGTGAGGGAAATGAATGACACAAAATGATTGCGACGCTTTGCACGGGTATAACGCGTGCCGATAAATACGAAGAGAGGTCTGAACATGTCGGGGCTTGTTCGGAGGGAAAAGGAACGTCCTTGTGGCGGGGGTCGAAAACCAGCTTTACACTCAGACCACCGCCGCTACCATGGGTTCGCCATGTCGACATTAGATGAAGAAGATCGCCGCGAATACTACCGTATCGAGGACACGATCGCACTGGAAATTCGGCCCCTGTCCGCTCCCGAAGCCGCAGGCCAGGAAGTGTTGCAGGATGCTTCCCCACTCTTCAACCTGCTCAGCGAACTGCACCTGAGCGAATTCGAGTCGCAGCACCTGTTGCGGCAGATCAGCGAGCGCGACCGCGCCATCGCCGCTTTCCTCAAATCGCAGAACAAACGCATCGACCTGCTCAGCCAGGTCATTGCCCTGACCGTGCTCGGCCACATCGGCGAGCCGCAGCCGGTGATCATCTCCGAGGGCGGGATCGACTTTCAGTACCCGACCCCGATTGCCACCGGCGCACACCTGTCGGTGAAACTGGTGCTGATGCCGCAGGCACTCGGCCTGCTGCTGCGTGCCCGGGTCACCCATTGCGACCCGAAGGGCGATGGCTTTGACGTCGGCACCGAGTTCGAGCGCCCGACCGATGCCCAGCGCCAATTGCTCGCGCGCTACATCTTGCAAAAGCAGGCTCAGGAACGCCGTCTGGCCCGCGAACAGAACGAATCTGGCATTTAACTTAAGGAAGCACCGTGACCCTCATCTACGGCCACCGCGGCGCCAAGGGCGAAGCACCGGAAAACACCCTGAGCAGCTTTCAGGAATGCCTCAAGCACGGCGTACGCCGCTGCGAACTGGATCTGCACCTGTCCAAGGACGGCGAGCTGATGGTCATTCATGACCCGACCCTCAAGCGCACCACCGACCGTCGCGGCAAAGTCGTCGAGCACACCGCTGCCGAATTGGTCACCTACGACGCACGCAAGGGCGGCCCGGGCTGGATCAAGCCGTGCCCGATTCCGACGCTGGAAGAGCTGTTCGAGCAATGTGATTTCGAGCACTGGCAGCTGGAAGTCAAAAGCGCTTCACGCACCCGCGCGGCGACTACCGTGCTGGCGATTCGGGAAATGGCTCAGCGCCACGGCCTGCTCGACAAGGTGACGATCACTTCGAGTTCGCGGGAAGTCTTGAAGGCAGCACTGGATCTGGTGCCGGACGTATCGCGCGGCCTTGTGGCCGAATATGCCTGGCTTGACCCGCTGAAGGTTGCGGCCAGCTACGGCTGTGAAATTCTCGCCTTGAACTGGACGCTGTGTACGCCGGAACGCCTGCAGAAGGCGCAGCGTCAGGGCCTGCATGTGTCGGTGTGGACCGTCAACGAGCCTGCGCTGATGCGCAGACTCGCCGACTTCGGCGTTGACAGCCTGATTACAGACTTTCCCGGTTTGGCCACTGCCACCCTTGAGAATTGCTGAAATCGGTCTCCCCGGCCGGCTCAGGCCACCGGCCGGAGCCCGTCAAAAAAGCCGGTTGAGGCCGTCGTACGCCGCTACCCGATAGGCTTCGGCCATGGTCGGGTAGTTGAACGTGGTGTTGACGAAATACTTCAGCGTATTCAGCTCGCCCGGCTGGTTCATGATCGCCTGACCGATGTGAACGATCTCCGACGCCTGATAACCGAAGCAGTGCACGCCAAGCACTTCCAGCGTTTCGCGGTGGAAGAGGATCTTCAGCATGCCCTGCGGCTCACCGGCAATCTGCGCCCGCGCCATGCTCTTGAAAAATGCCTTGCCGACTTCGTACGGCACTTTCGCCTGGGTCAGCTCCTGCTCGTTCTTGCCGATCGAGCTGATCTCCGGAATGGTGTAGATGCCGGTCGGCACGTCATTGACGAAGCGCCAGCTACCGTTGTCGACGATGCTGCCAGCGGCCGAACGGCCCTGATCGTGGGCGGCACTGGCCAGGCTTGGCCAGCCGATCACGTCACCGGCGCCGTAGATGTTCTCTATGCAGGTGCGGTAGTTCTGGTCGACTTCGATCTGGCCACGGCTGTTGACCTTGACCCCGATGTTTTCCAGACCCAGCGTGTCGGTGTTGCCGGTACGGCCGTTGCACCAGAGCAAGGCGTCGGCCTTGATCTTCTTGCCGGATTTCAGGTGCAGGATCACGCCGTTGTCCACGCCTTCGACGCGGTCGTACTCTTCGTTGTGACGCACGGTGATGTTGTTGTTGCTGAAGTGGTAGCTCAGCGCCTGGGAAATTTCCGAGTCGAGGAAGCTCAGCAACTGGCCACGGTTGTCGACCAGTTCGACCAGCACACCCAGACCACTGAAGATCGATGCGTATTCGCAACCGATCACACCAGCGCCGTAAACGATCAGTTTGCGCGGGGTGTGGCCGAGGCTGAGGATGGTGTCGCTATCGTAGATGCGCGGGTGGTGGAAATCGATGTCCGCCGGGCGATACGGACGCGAACCGGTGGCGATGATGATGTGCTTGGCCACCAGCTTCTCGACCACACCGTTGCCGCAGACCACTTCGATGGTTTGCTCGTCGGCGAAGCTGCCGGTGCCGAAGAACACGTCGACGCGGTTACGGGCGTAGTAGCCGGTGCGCGATGCGACTTGTTTGGAAATGACTTTTTCGGCGCTTTTCAACACGTCCGGGAAGGAGAACCAGCGTGGCTCGCCGATCGCGCGGAACATCGGGTTGGTGTTGAACTGCATGATCTGCCGCACCGAGTGACGCAGTGCCTTGGACGGAATGGTGCCGAGGTGGGTGCAGTTGCCGCCGACCTGGCGACGGCTGTCGACCATCGCGACCTTGCGCCCCGCTTTGGCGGCGTTCATTGCCGCGCCTTCTCCCGCCGGGCCGGAACCCAGTACCACCACGTCGTAGTTGTAGACAGCCATGCGTACTCCTCAGAACAGGCCGCGGTGCCAGCAGCACCGGCGGCTAAATCACGCCGAACGGCGGCGCGAAGGAACAATTGGGGGCCAGTGAAGAACCCGGACACAGTCTATAGAAGCGTCAACGCCGCGCACATTAACCCTTGGTCGCGTCGTAGGCTACTTTTGCCTGCACTACAACGCCAGCTTTCGTCTTGTCTTCGGTCAGTTTTTTTCACCGACAAGCTGCGTAAATGCCTGACTGCTGCGGCTGACGAAACCTGTATCGGCACGCAGGACAAAGAATGCAGCAATGTCATGCTTTTGGGCATAGTCCTGCGCCCTTTCCGGCCCGAGAATCAGCAACAGCGTCGATAGTCCATCGGCCATCAGCGCTGAAGGATGAATCACCGTGACTGACGCCAGGTCGTGTAGGACCGGTCGCCCGCTGCGGGCATCGAAGGTGTGGGAATAACGCCGACCGTCCTGCAGAAAATAGTGGCGGTAGTCGCCGGAGGTGGACACGCCGTAGCCATCAACATCGATAATCCGCTCGGCCACTTGCTGGTCATCGCGCGGCTCTTCGAGAGCGATGCGCCACGCGGAACCATCCGGCTTCTTGCCCCGGGCTTTGAGTTCGCCCGTGGCTTCGACCAGATAATTGTCAATGCCCATGCCCAGCAATCTGGCGGAGATGGCATCCACGGCGTAACCCGCGGCAATACTGTTGAAGTCGACTTCGACGGCGGCGTCCTTGCACAACCGCTCGCCGTCGATGCGCAGATGCTGATGACCGACCCGCTGCATGACCTCGGCCACAGCGGCCGCATCAGGGACCTTTTCTTCGCGTCCTTGCGGGCCGAATCCCCAGAGGTCCAGCAGCGGTTCCACGGTCAGGTCGTAGGAGCCTTCGCTTTGCGTTGAAAGCTGTTCGCCGATGCGGACCAATTCGAGCACTGCTGCCGGCATGGCTTGGCAGCTATCGGCGGGCAAGGCGTTGAAACGTTCGATGGCGGAGTCACTTCGGTAAGTCGACAGCTGTTGATCGACTTCACCGAGGATGGCCTGCACTTCGCCGCGCACCATTGAAGGATCGGCGACCCCGGCGTGGCGCACGTACTTGACCGACCAGGTGCTGCCCATGGTCGAACCGCCAACCTGTTCCAGGGAATCGCCGGTGCCGCAGCCGACCAAAGCCGCCGCCAAGACCACAAGCCCCAACCAGCGTCCAGTTAACAATTCTTCATCTCCCCGCAAAACCACGGCGGCCATTATGAACTACAAGCGCCCGCTCGCTTCCCCATGGCTGCAACGCCTTTATACAAAATTGAACAGTGAGTACCTCCCATGTCCTCCACCACGGGCAAAGGCAAAGCGATCTTTCGCGTTGTCAGCGGCAACTTCCTCGAAATGTTCGACTTCATGGTCTACGGCTTCTACGCCACGGCCATCGCCAAAACCTTCTTCCCCACCGACAGCGCGTTCGCTTCGCTGATGCTGTCGCTGGCGACCTTCGGTGCCGGATTCCTGATGCGCCCGTTGGGGGCGATTTTCCTCGGTGCCTATATCGACCGTCACGGACGGCGCAAAGGGCTGATCATCACTTTAGCGATGATGGCCGCCGGTACAGTGCTGATTGCCTGCGTGCCCGGCTACGCGACGCTCGGTGTCGCCGCGCCGCTGCTGGTGTTGTTCGGCCGTTTGCTGCAAGGCTTCTCGGCGGGCGTGGAACTGGGTGGCGTGTCGGTGTATCTGGCGGAAATTTCTACGCCGGGGCGTAAAGGCTTTTTCGTCAGTTGGCAGTCGGCCAGCCAACAGGCAGCCGTGGTGTTCGCCGGTCTGCTCGGCGTCGGCCTCAACCACTGGCTGAGTCCGGAGCAAATGGGCGAATGGGGCTGGCGCGTGCCGTTTCTGATTGGCTGTATGATCGTGCCGGTGATTTTCTTCATCCGTCGCTCGCTGGAAGAAACTCCGGAATTCCAGGCGCGCACCCACCGCCCTACCCTCGGCGAAATCGTCCGCTCGATCGGCCAGAACTTCGGCATCGTCATTGCCGGTATGGCGCTGGTGGTGATGACCACGGTGTCGTTCTACCTGATCACTGCGTACACGCCGACGTTTGGCAAGGCCGAGCTGCATCTGTCTGATCTGGATGCGCTATTGGTGACCGTATGCATCGGCTTGTCGAACTTCTTCTGGCTACCGGTGATGGGCGCGGTATCCGACAAGATCGGCCGAAAACCCCTGCTGCTGGCGGCGACGATTCTGGCGATCCTGACGGCGTATCCGGCGCTGTCGTGGCTGGTGGCGAATCCGAGCTTCAGCCATTTGCTGATTGTCGAATTGTGGCTGTCGTTTCTCTATGGCTCGTACAACGGCGCGATGGTGGTGGCGCTGACCGAAATCATGCCGGTGGAAGTGCGCACGACCGGGTTCTCGCTGGCGTACAGCCTGGCGACGGCGACGTTCGGCGGCTTTACGCCGGCGGCGTGCACTTACCTGATTCATGTGCTGGACAACAAGGCAGCACCGGGGATCTGGCTCAGCGGCGCGGCGGTGTTGGGGTTGATTGCGACGTTGGTGCTGTTCCGTGGCAACCGGCATGAGTTGCGCACGGCGCAGGCTTCGGTAGCCAGCGGCGCCTGACAGAATGCTTTCGCGAGCAGGCTCGCTCCCACAGAAGATTGTGAACGACACTGATCCAGTGTGGGAGCGAGCCTGCTCGCGAAGAGGCCGGCAAGGACGCCGAAGATCCAACAGGCCCATAAACAAAAACGCCCCGACAAAATGCCGGGGCGTTTTCATTCAAGCCTGAGGCTTAGCGCGGGAACGCTGGCGGATTCACATCAGCCATGTCTTCCATCACGCGAACCACCTGGCAGCTGTAGCCGAACTCGTTGTCGTACCAAACGTACAGAACGACGCGGTTGTCCTGCACGATGGTCGCTTCAGCGTCGACCACACCAGCGTGACGCGAGCCAACGAAGTCGGTCGACACGACTTCCTGCGAATTGACGAAGTCGATCTGCTTGTGCAGCTCGGAGTGCAGCGCCATGTAGCGCAGGTACTCGTTCATCTCTTCACGGGTGGCGGCTTTCTCAAGGTTGAGGTTGAGAATGGCCATCGACACGTTCGGCGTCGGCACGCGGATCGCGTTACCGGTCAGCTTGCCGGCCAGCTCAGGCAGAGCCTTGGCAGCAGCGGTAGCGGCGCCGGTCTCGGTGATCACCATGTTCAGCGCGGCGCTGCGACCACGGCGATCGCCCTTGTGGAAGTTGTCGATCAGGTTCTGGTCGTTGGTGTACGAGTGAACGGTTTCGACGTGACCGTTGATGATGCCGAACTTGTCGTTGACCGCTTTGAGCACCGGCACGATGGCGTTGGTGGTGCAGGAAGCAGCCGAGACGATCTTGTCGTCAGCGGTGATTTCACCGTGGTTGATGCCGTGAACGATGTTCTTCAGCTTGCCCTTGCCAGGCGCGGTCAGAACAACGCGGTCGATACCCGGGCAGGCCAGGTGCTGACCCAGGCCATCGGCGTCACGCCATACACCGGTGTTGTCCACCAGCAGCGCGTCTTTGATGCCGTACTGGGTGTAATCCACCTCGGTCGGGTTCTTCGCGTAGATCACCTGGATCAGGTTACCGTTGGCGGTGATGGTGTTGTTTTCTTCATCGATGGTAATGGTGCCGTTGAACGAACCGTGTACCGAATCGCGACGCAGCAGGCTGGCGCGTTTGGTCAGGTCGTTCTCGGCGCCTTTGCGCACGACGATGGCCCGCAGACGCAGGCCGTCGCCACCACCGGTTTTCTCGATCAGGATGCGCGCCAGCAGACGGCCGATACGACCGAAGCCGTAAAGAACAACGTCGGTGCCTTTGCGGGCCGAGGCGTTCTGCTGGCCAACCACGTCAGCCATCTCTTCACGCACGAACTGCTCGGCGCTGCGGCCGTTGCCTTCATTGCGGAATTTGAACGCCAGCTTGCCCAGATCCACCGACGCCGCGCCGAGCTTGAGCTCGCTCATGGCCTTGAGCAGTGGGAATGTTTCGTGGACGGAGAGTTCGCTGTCGTCCGTAGAACGGTGGCGAGCAAAGCGGTGGGCTTTGAGAATCGCGATGACAGACTGGTTGATCAGGCTGCGGCCATAGATCGAGCTAACCACGTTGTTATTGCGGTAGAGCTGACCGATAAGCGGGATCATCGCTTCTGCGAGTGCTTCACGGTCGATCCATTCACCAAGACACTGGTCGGGCTTCTGAGTCACGGTAACCTTCCACATGTAGGGGCAGAAAAAAGGGGCTACATTATGCCGCCGACAAGCCCTTTCAGCAATGCGCGCTTGTCGCGCAATCGGTAACAAAATCCCGTTCAAAAAATTTACGCCCTTCTCCAGCCCAATAAAACCGGGGCTTTCAGCGCAGTCAATTTTTCGACGACTGTTAGACGATGTCTGTAACCCTCCGTAACACCACCCGGTTTCGGCACTACATAACCATGAAAAAAGTGCTCGTTTTTATGGTTACCACTACATTTCGTCCAAACCATGAAGATAGACGCAGTCTGCAACTGACAGGCGGCACCGGAGGCCGCTACAATTACCGACTTTGTCGCAACGCCTGGAGCTCAACCTTCCGTGCCTGTTCTGCGTCTACCGCTACTCCCTGCCGAAGCAGGTAAACAGCACTGGGGCAATCTGCCCGGTGCCGCCCTCAGCCTGGCGATTGCCGAGGCTGCCAGCGCTGCCAAGCGCTTTACCCTGCTGCTGACCGCCGACAGCCAAAGTGCCGAACGGCTGGAACAGGAGCTGAGTTTCTTCGCCCCGGATTTGCCCGTACTGCATTTCCCCGACTGGGAAACCCTGCCCTACGACCTGTTCTCGCCGCACCAGGACATCATCTCCCAGCGCATCGCCAGTCTGTATCGCCTGCCGGAACTGGCCCACGGCGTGCTGGTGGTACCGATCACCACCGCCCTGCATCGCTTGGCGCCGACCAAATTCCTGCTCGGCAGCAGCCTGGTGCTGGACATCGGCCAGAAGCTCGACGTCGAACAGATGCGTGCGCGGCTCGAGGCCAGCGGCTATCGCTATGTCGACACGGTGTACGAGCACGGCGAGTTCACCGTACGCGGCGCGCTGATCGACCTGTTCCCGATGGGAAGCAAACTGCCGTATCGCATCGACCTGTTCGATGACGAAATCGAAACCCTGCGCACGTTCGATCCGGAAACCCAGCGCTCGATCGACAAGGTCGAGTCGGTCAAGCTGCTGCCGGCCCGCGAGTTTCCGTTGCAGAAAGATGCAGTCACCCGCTTCAAGGCGCGCTTTCGCGAGCGCTTCGACGTCGACTTCCGCCGCTGCCCGATCTTTCAGGACCTGAGCAGTGGTATCACCCCGGCCGGTATCGAGTACTACCTGCCGCTGTTCTTCGACGAAACCTCGACGCTGTTCGACTACCTGCCCCAGGACACTCAGGTGTTCTCGCTGCCGGGCATCGAGCAGGCGGCGGAAAACTTCTGGAACGACGTGCGCAATCGTTACGAAGAACGCCGTGTCGATCCTTCGCGTCCTTTATTGCCACCGGCCGAACTGTTCCTGCCGGTGGAAGACTGCTTCGCGCGCCTGAAGAACTGGCCACGCGTCGTCGCCAGTCAGCAGGACGTCGAAAGCGGTGTCGGCCGTGAACGCTTCCCGGCCCATGCGCTGCCGGATCTGGCCATCGAAGCCAAGGCCACGCAACCGCTGGCGGCGCTGGCCGGCTTCCTCGAAGAATTCCCCGGTCGCGTGCTGTTCACCGCCGAATCGGCGGGTCGTCGCGAAGTCCTGCTGGAGCTGCTGGAACGTCTGAAGCTGCGGCCGAAAACCGTCGACAGCTGGCCGGACTTCGTCGCCAGCAAGGATCGTCTGGCGATCACCATCGCCCCGCTCGACGAAGGTCTGCTGCTCGACGACCCGGCGCTGGCGCTGGTAGCGGAAAGTCCGCTGTTCGGCCAACGAGTCATGCAACGTCGCCGCCGCGAGAAGCGCAGCGACGTCAGCAACGATGCGGTGATCAAGAACCTCACCGAACTGCGTGAAGGCGCGCCGGTGGTACATATCGACCACGGTGTCGGCCGCTATCTGGGCCTGACGATTCTGGAAATCGACAATCAGGCCGCCGAATTCCTCACCCTCGAATACGCCGAGAACGCCAAGCTTTACGTGCCGGTGGCCAACCTGCACCTGATCGCACGTTACACCGGCAGCGACGATTCGCTCGCGCCGCTGCATCGCCTCGGTTCGGAGACCTGGCAGAAAGCCAAGCGCAAGGCCGCCGAGCAGGTGCGTGACGTCGCCGCCGAATTGCTCGACATTTATGCCCGTCGCGCCGCCCGCGAAGGTTATGCCTTCGCCGACCCGAAGGCCGATTACGCCACCTTCAGCGCCGGTTTCCCGTTCGAAGAAACACCCGATCAGCAAGCCACCATCGAGGCCGTGCGCGAAGACATGCTCGCGCCGAAACCGATGGATCGTCTGGTCTGCGGCGACGTTGGCTTCGGCAAGACTGAAGTGGCCATGCGCGCGGCGTTCATTGCCGTGCACGGCGGGCGTCAGGTGGCGATTCTGGTACCGACCACCCTGCTCGCCCAGCAGCACTACAACAGTTTCCGCGACCGCTTCGCCGACTGGCCGGTGACCGTCGAAGTGATGAGCCGTTTCAAGTCGGCCAAGGAAGTCAACGCGGCGATCGCCGATCTGGCGGAAGGCAAGATCGACATCGTCATCGGCACACACAAGCTACTGTCCGATGATGTGAAGATCAAAAACCTCGGGCTAGTGATCATCGACGAAGAGCACCGCTTTGGCGTGCGCCAGAAAGAACAGCTCAAGGCCCTGCGCAGCGAAGTCGACATTCTGACCCTGACCGCGACGCCGATTCCGCGCACGCTGAACATGGCGGTATCGGGGATGCGCGACCTGTCGATCATCGCCACGCCGCCGGCGCGACGCCTGTCGGTGCGCACTTTCGTCATGGAGCAGAACAAGAGCACGGTCAAGGAAGCCCTGCTGCGTGAACTGCTGCGTGGCGGTCAGGTTTACTACCTGCACAACGATGTGAAGACCATCGAGAAATGCGCCGCCGACCTCGCCGAACTGGTGCCGGAAGCGCGCATCGGTATCGGCCACGGGCAGATGCGCGAACGTGAACTCGAACAGGTGATGAGCGACTTCTACCACAAGCGCTTCAACGTGCTGATCGCCTCGACCATCATCGAGACCGGCATCGACGTGCCGAGCGCCAACACCATCATCATCGAACGCGCTGACAAGTTCGGCCTGGCCCAGCTGCACCAGTTGCGTGGTCGTGTCGGCCGCAGTCACCACCAGGCCTACGCCTACCTACTGACGCCGCCGCGCCAGCAGATCACCTCGGATGCGGAAAAGCGTCTGGAGGCGATCGCCAATACCCAGGACCTCGGCGCCGGTTTCGTGCTGGCGACCAACGACCTGGAAATCCGTGGCGCCGGCGAACTGCTCGGCGATGGTCAGAGCGGGCAGATACAGGCCGTCGGCTTCACCCTGTACATGGAAATGCTCGAGCGCGCGGTGAAGTCGATCCGCAAGGGCGAGCAGCCGAACCTCGATCAACCGCTTGGTGGCGGGCCGGAAGTCAATCTGCGGGTGCCGGCGCTGATTCCGGAAGATTATCTGCCGGATGTGCATGCGCGGTTGATTCTGTATAAACGCATCGCCTCGGCCACCGACGAGGAAGGTCTCAAGGATCTGCAGGTGGAGATGATCGACCGCTTCGGCCTGTTGCCGGAGCCGACCAAGAACCTGGTGCGGATCACCGCGCTGAAATTGCAGGCGGAAAAGCTCGGCATCAAGAAAGTCGACGGCGGGCCGCAAGGCGGACGTATCGAGTTCGAAGCGCAGACGCCGGTTGACCCGATGACCCTGATCAAGCTGATCCAGACGCAGCCCAAGCGCTACAAGTTCGAAGGCGCGACGATGTTTAAATTCCAGGTGCCGATGGAGCGCCCGGAAGAACGTTTCAATACTGTCGAGGCGCTGTTTGAGCGTCTCATCCCGAAATCCGCTTGAAGGACGCCCGATGCGCCTGTTCCGCTCTCTGACTTTGTTGCTTGCACTTGCAGCACCGACGGCGTTTGCCGATGACACGTATCAGGTCGAAATGATCCTGGTGCGCCAGAATGCCGTCCCGGCCATCGTCAGCCGCGCCGCCCCGGAAGACTGGGCCGCAGGCGCCCAGCGTCTGGGTAGCGACAGCCAGCGCACCCCGGCGTTGAATGATGTAGTGAGCAAACTCACCGCCAGCGGCGAGTACACCGTGCTGATGCACAAAGCCTGGCAGCAGAGCCTCGGCGAAGCGCCGGCGAAAGTCGCAGTCAGCGAAGGTCAGGAGCAGTTCGGCCAGTTCCCCATCGAGGGCACGCTGGAAATGAAACTCGGCCGCTTCACCGACGTGACTGCCGATTTCTGGGTCAATCAGATCGACGCCAATGGCTTGGTCACTGCCAGTGAGCGCCTGCGTCAGGACAGCCACACCAAGAACGGCCAGCTCAATTACCTCGACAACGGTCATCTGGCCCTGCTGATCAAGATCACTTCCCTGACCGCGCCAGCGCCTCGCGAAGCGCCTGAAGTCGTGCCGGACTGATCGAAGTCCTTATGCCGCCGCCCCTGAGCAAACCGCTGGCCCCGTCGTGGGTCAGCCGATTCAAAGAACAGAGTCTGGAGCGCGGCCGCCGCTACGCTTTGGAGAATCGAGTGCGCATCGCCCAGGTCGGCGATGCGACCATCACCGCCAGTTGCGAAGGCTCCGGCGGCAGTGTTTACCGGCAAACCATCCATCTGCGTGAGTCAGCCAAAGCGACGCTGTTGCTGGTCGACGCCACCTGCACCTGCCCGGTGCGCAGCAATTGCAAACATTGCGCGGCGGTGCTGCTGAAAATCCAGGAAACCCTCGACTACCCCGCCGCCGCTAAAGATGCCGAGCTGCTGGAGAAGCTCCAGGCCGTGCTGGAAAACCGTAGCCCGAAAGCGCCGCCGCAAGTGCTGGTGGACAACGTGCAACCGGTGCCACGCCTGTGGCTGGCCAGTGTCGAGTTCAGCGCCTTCGAGCCGCGCAACGGCAAGATGCAGCGCTACATTCAGCATCGTGCAGCGCTGTCGTTCTGCTATCTGGACGAATACGTCAGCGGGCAGAAACACAGCGATATCCTGATCCGTCAGGAAGCCCAGACCCTGCGGATAAAACGCCACCCGGATGTCGAACAGTCCTACCGCGAACAGTTACGCATCCTCGGTTTCCGCATCGCGACAAGGCAGAGCAAAGCGCTGCCGGAAAGCGCCGGCGAACTCTACGAGATGGTCAACGACAGCGCCTGGCTGACCTTCACGCTGAATGACTTGCCGAAGTTGCGCAGCCAGGGCTGGGAGTTGCAGATCGATGAGGAATTCGGCTTCGACCTGACCGCCGTCGACGACTGGTACGCCACCGTCGAACAGGCGCCGGAGCGCGACTGGTTTGATCTGGAGCTGGGCATCATCGTCAACGGCGAGCGCCTGAGCCTGCTGCCGATTCTGCTGAATCTGATGCGCTCGCACACCGAGATCCTCAACCCGGAACGCCTCGCCCGTCGTCGCGATGACGAACTGATTCTGGTGAACATTCCGCAACGCAGCAGCGAGCATGGGCCGTTGCAAGTGGCGCTGCCGCTCGGTCGCTTGAAGCCGGTATTGATGACGCTGGGCGAATTCTATTTGCAGGAGCCGGGCGAAACAACGCTGCGCCTGAGCAAGGCTGACGCGACCAGGCTCAATTCGCTGGAAGGCCTGCCGCTGTTGTGGGAAGGCGGCGAGCAGATGCGCACCTTCGCCCAGCGCCTGCGCGACATCCGCGATTTCACTGCCGAAGCGCCGCAAGGTCTGAATGCAACGCTGCGTCCGTATCAGCTCGAAGGTTTGAGCTGGATGCAATCGCTGCGGCAACTGGAAGTCGGCGGGATTCTTGCGGATGACATGGGCCTGGGCAAAACCCTACAGACCCTGGCGCATATTCTCAGCGAGAAGAACGCCGGACGCCTCGATCGCCCGTGCATGGTGGTGATGCCGACCAGCCTGATTCCGAACTGGCTCGATGAGGCGGCGCACTTCACCCCGCAACTGAAAGTCCTCGCACTGTACGGCGCGACGCGAAAAAAGCACTTCGACAATCTGGCCGACTTCGACCTGATCCTCACCACTTACGCCCTGTTGCCCAAGGACCTCGAACGTCTCGCCAAACAGCCGCTGCATGTTTTGGTGCTGGACGAAGCGCAATACATCAAGAATCCCAACAGCAAAGCCGCCCAGGCCGCGCGCGCGTTGAATGCGCGCCAGCGCCTGTGCCTCAGCGGCACGCCGCTGGAAAACCACTTGGGCGAACTCTGGTCGCTATTCCACTTCCTGTTGCCGGGCTGGCTCGGCGACGTGAAAAGCTTCAATGCCGATTACCGTGTGCCGATCGAAAAGCGCGGCAGTGAAGTCAGACTGCAACACCTCAACGGTCGGATAAAACCGTTTCTGTTGCGCCGCACCAAAGAGCAGGTCGCCACTGAGCTGCCGCCGAAAACCGAAATCATCCACTGGGTCGAACTCAACGAAGCGCAACGCGACGTGTACGAAACCATGCGCCTGGCGATGGACAAGAAAGTCCGTGATGAGATCACTCGCAAAGGCGTGGCACGCAGTCAGATCATCATTCTCGAAGCATTGCTCAAGCTGCGCCAGGTCTGCTGCGATCTGCGCCTGGTCAACGACGCCACCCTGCCCGCACGCGGCAGCACCTCGGGCAAGCTCGACAGCCTGATGGAAATGCTTGAGGAATTGTTCGAGGAAGGTCGGCGGATTCTGCTGTTCTCGCAATTCACTTCGATGCTGTCATTGATCGAAGAGGAATTGAAAAAACGCAAGATCGCTTACGCCCTCCTCACTGGCCAGACCCGTGACCGGCGCACCCCGGTGAAGGAATTCCAGAGCGGCACGCGTCAGATCTTTCTGATCAGCCTGAAGGCCGGTGGCGTCGGTTTGAACCTGACCGAAGCCGATACGGTGATTCACTACGATCCGTGGTGGAACCCGGCAACCGAGAATCAGGCGACGGACCGGGCCTATCGCATTGGCCAGGAAAAACCGGTGTTCGTCTACAAGATGATTGCCCGGGGCACGGTGGAAGAGAAGATTCAGCACCTGCAGAAGGAAAAGTCTGACCTGGCCGCGGGCGTGCTCGATGGGCGCAAGGCCGGGGACTGGAAGTTGCAGAGCGATGATATCGAAGCGCTGTTTGCGCCGTTGCCGGACAAGATCGACAAGCGCTGAAAGCGGCGTTGCTGGCCAGATAGCTTTTCGCGAGCAGGCTCGCTCCCACACGATCCAGATTCACTGAAGATCAAATGTGGGAGCGAGCCCGCTCGCGAATGGCCCCACTGCGATTCAAACCCCTCAATCCCTGGTAACCGGCAAAGGCGCAAACAACGCCTCGATATCACTCTGTTCCAGTTTGAATCCGCCCGTCGTGCCACCCTCAAGCACCGCCCCGGCCAGCGCCGCTTTCTCCTGCTGCAACGCCTGGATCTTTTCTTCGACGGTGCCTTTGGCAATCAACTTGTAGACGAACACCGGATTGTTCTGGCCGATGCGATACGCCCGATCAGTCGCCTGATTCTCCACCGCCGGGTTCCACCAAGGATCGAAGTGAATCACCGTGTCCGCCGCCGTCAGGTTCAAACCAGTACCCCCGGCCTTGAGGCTGATCAGGAACAACGGCACCTTGCCGCCCTGGAAATCCTTCACCGGCGTGCGCCGATCGGTGGTGTCGCCGGTCAGCAACGAGTAGGCAAGCCCGCGTTGCTGCAACTCCTGCTCAATCAGCGCGAGCATCGAGGTGAACTGCGAGAACAGCAAAATGCGCCGCCCTTCGCCGAGCAGTTCTTCGAGCATCTCCATCAGGCTGATCAGCTTGCCGCTGCCCGAGCGCAACGCCTTCGCCGTGAGCGGCATATTGACCAGGCGCAGATCGCAGCAGACCTGACGCAGCTTGAGCAGCGCATCGAGGATGATGATCTGACTGCGCGCCACGCCGCTGCGGGCGATTTCGTCGCGGACCTTTTTGTCCATCGCCACGCGCACCGTCTCATAGACGTCGCGCTGACCATCGCTGAGTTCGACCCAGTGGATGATCTCGGTTTTCGGCGGCAACTCGGTGGCGACCTGATCCTTCTTGCGTCGCAGCAAAAACGGCTTGATGCGCGCGGTCAGGTGCTGCATGCGCTGCACATTGCCGTGCTTCTCGATCGGTGTGCGGTAATCGCGGTTAAAGGATTTGCTGTCGCCGAGCCAGCCGGGCATGAGGAAATGGAACTGCGACCACAGCTCACCGAGGTGGTTTTCCAGCGGCGTACCGCTCAGACACAAGCGCTGACGGGCCTGCAAGTCACGCGCGGCCTGGGCGGCTTTGCTCAGCGGGTTCTTGATGTTCTGCGCTTCGTCGAGAATCAGCACGCTCCACGACTGCGGCTGCAAGATTTCCAGATCCCTGGGCAGCAATGCGTAAGTGGTCAGCACCAAGTCGTATTCGCCCAGATTGGCAAAGTCCTTTTGCCGCCCGGTGCCGTGCAGCGCCAGGACTTTCAACTGCGGCGTGAAGCGCTCGGCTTCGTCGAGCCAGTTGGGAATCAGGCTGGTGGGCATCACCGCCAGTGCCGGACAGTCCAGACGCCCGGCGTGTTTCTCCGTGAGCAGATGCGCCAGGGTCTGCAGGGTTTTACCCAGGCCCATGTCATCGCCCAAAATGCCGCCGACCTCCAGCTCGCGCAGGGTCTGCATCCAGTTCAGGCCTTCGAGCTGATACGGGCGCAGTTGCGCATTGAGGCCGGCCGGCGCAGCAACCTGGGCGTGACTGGAATTCTGCAGACGCTCGGCAAAAGTGCGCAGACGTTCGCCGCCCTGCCAATCCAGCGGCACGCCATCGAGCATACTCAGACGCGCGGCGTCTGGAGCGGTCAAGCGCAGCGCATCACCCTGATGGCCGCCCAGGTACAGCTCGCCCAGCGTCGCCATCAGCGGTTTGACCCGACTCAGCGGCAACGCGACTTTGGCGCCCGCCGGCTCGCCAAAACCGCTGGGCTTGAGCTCGATCAGGAGTTTTTCATCATCGCTGCGCTGCGCCAGATTGACCGGGTCGAGCAAGCGCGGCTGGGTTCGCAACAGGTGCAGAAGGATCGGCAGCAAGCTGTAGCGCTCGCCGTTGACGACGATACCCAACTGCAGATCAAACCACTGATGCGTGGCCTCTTCTTCGACCTCGGCGTACCACTGTTCAACCGGTTGTACATCGAAATGGAAACCGGGACTGATCTCGATTTTCCAATCTGCAGCGCGCAGCGTGGCCAGCCCTTCGTGCATGAACCCGAGCCAGGCGGAATCATCCGGCAGGGTAAACATCTCGCCAGGACGATCCATTGCACTCTTGCGCGTGGCTTTCTTGAAGCCATGTTTTTGCAGGTTCTGGCGCAGCTTCTTTTCCAGCGCAGGTTGACGCTGAATGCGCTGGGTTTCGCTGCCGTTGAGGATCATCACTTCCGGGTTGCGGTCCACCGCTGGATGACCGTTGTAGGTAAACAGCAGAGCGGCGCGGTGTTCCAGCACATATTCCCAGCGCGAGCGCTCTCGACCGCTGACCAGGGTCAGTTGCGGCTGCGGCAGCACGTCATCGATGATCCGCTCGGTGAGCTTGTGTGGTGGCGCAATTTGGGTCGCCGCGCTCATGCGATGGCTGAACTGCATGGCCTGACGCGCCGGAATATCTGGCGCCTGGGTCAAATGGCAGGCGAGTTTTTCTTCCAGCTCAGTGAACAGCGGGCCAACCTGGCGCTGCTCGCGATCAAGATAATAAAGCGGCTCCAGCGCCAGCACGGTTTCCTGCGCGGCTTCGGCACTGCTCCATTGCGCGCGGAATCCGCCGTCAGCCTGCTCGGCCCAAGAGAACTGACCCACGCGTTTCGCCCCCGGTGTCAGCGCTCGCAGGTCTTCGAAGTCGAGGAACAGCCGCGAAGTGCGCAGGAGCATTTCCAGCAGTTCGGCGCCACTGCTGCCTTCCAGCGGATAGCCGCTGTAATAGGCGTGATGGGAATGCATGGCGACCAACAGCCGGGCGATGCGCAGATCCAGCTCGGACAGGTAGCCGGGCTGGCGCATGAGCATTTCCGCGAGCGAGTACATCGGTTTGACTTCGCGTAACTCGCCGCTCTTGAGCTGGTAGACCTTGAAAATATCCAGCAGCCACTTGCCGTTCGCAGACGTCGGTTTGAGCTTGTAAAACAGACGCGTGCCTGCGGTTTGCGCATTTTCTTCAGCGGGCTTGGCCGGCACGGGAATTGTCGAAAGCCAATGCTCCAGCGCTCGTCCCAACGGGGTCTGCGCGTCACTTCCAGACGCATCCTCGCCAGTGCCCAGCAGGTGATAGAGCACCGCTGCGCTGTGCTTGCAGTCGATTGCAACAGGACAGCTGCACAGGCAACGCAGGTTTACCGACCCCAGCCGATCTTCGGACAGGTAAATGCTTTGCTCATACGCCTGAAGTTGCGAGCCGACGCAGAACGCCTCTATCTTCCTTTCATCGATCTCGAGGATCTCGACCCGGTCATCGGCGGCATAAGCCCGGGCCTTGGCCAACGCCTTGCTACTGAATGCGTGGGTCCATGTCAGCCCTTTGAGCCGCTCGATGAAAATGCTCATGGACAGTCCTTAGCTGGCCAGCACCCGGGCCAACGTTGATTTCACCTTGCCCATGCCGTCGTGCAGGGCCTGCTCGATTTCTGCCATGGTGATGACTTCGGTGGTCTTGCCAGCTGCAGGATTCACCACCAGCGCCAGACAGGCGTAATCCAGATCCAGCTCACGGGCCAGCGCCGCTTCCGGCATGCCGGTCATGCCGACGATGTCGCAGCCGTCACGTTCCAGTCGCACGATCTCGGCGACCGTTTCCAGACGCGGTCCCTGGGTGCAGGCGTACACGCCTTGATCGCTGAATTCGCAGCCTTCGGCGGCGACTGCTGCAATCAATTGCTGACGCAACGGCTCGCTGTAGGGAAAGCTGAAATCGATGTGGGTGACGTGCTCCAGATCATCAGCGAAATAGGTGTGCTCGCGCCCGCTGGTGTAGTCGACGATCTGGTGCGGCACACAGAAATGCCCGGTGCCCATGGCCGGATGAATCCCGCCCACCGCATTGACGGCGATGATCGCTTCGGCACCGGCCTGCTTCAGCGCCCAGAGGTTGGCGCGGTAGTTAACCTTGTGCGGAGGGAAGCGATGCGGGTGACCGTGACGGGCGAGGAACAGCACTTCCTTGCCAGCGTATTCACCAATCTGCACCTCGGCCGAAGGCGCGCCGTAAGGAGTGTCAACTGCCAGCGACTGGCGAATGCTCAAGCCTTCGAGCTGAGTCAGGCCGGTGCCACCGATGATTGCGTAAACGGTCATAACGAAAAATCCTTAATCGATCAGTTGAGCGTCTTTGAGCGCGCCGAGGGCGGTGAGCCAACGCGGGTCCTGACGATAATCGGTGCTGGCGAAGGCCTGCCCGCGCATCTTCGCGATGCGCGCGGAAGGCTTGACCTTCATGCGCTGGGCGGCACTCAACGCCAGCTCGGCTGCCGCGCGGTCGTTGCATACCAGACCCATGTCGCAACCGGCACTCAGCGCGGCTTCGATGCGGCTGGCAGCGTCGCCGACCACGTGGGCGCCGGCCATCGACAGATCATCGCTGAAGATCACGCCATCGAAATCCAACTCGCCGCGCAGGATGTCCTGCAGCCAGCGTCGGGAAAAACCGGCGGGCTGTGAATCGACTTGCGGATAGATGACGTGGGCTGGCATCACGGCGGCCAGTTGTTTGCTGAGTTTGGCGAAGGGCACCAGATCATTGGCGCGGATCTCGTCGAGGCTGCGCTCGTCGTTCGGAATCGCCACATGGGAGTCGGCTTCGGCCCAGCCGTGGCCCGGGAAATGTTTGCCGGTGGCGGCCATGCCGGCGCTGTTCATGCCGCGAATGAATGCACCGGCGAGCAAGGCTGCGCGCTCGGGATCGCCTTCGAATGAACGGGTACCGACCACAGCGCTGCGCTGATAGTCCAGGTCCAATACAGGGGCGAAACTCAAGTCGAGCCCGACCGCCAGCACTTCGGTGGCCATGATCCAGCCGCATTGCTCGGCGAGGTATTCGGCGTTCGGGTTATCAGCGATGGCGCGCATCGCTGGCAGACGGACGAACCCCTGACGCAGGCGCTGCACGCGCCCACCTTCCTGATCCACCGCCAGCAGCAGATCCGGACGAATCGCGCGGATCGCGGCGCTGAGTTCGCGCACCTGGCGTGGATGCTCGATATTGCGGGCGAAAATGATCAGGCCGCCCACTTCGGGCTGACGCAACAATTGGCGATCTTCGGCCGTCAGCCAAGTACCGGCGACGTCCACCATCAACGAGCCTTGCAGGCCAGCAGTCATAGAGATTCCTTGAAAACGAAAAACCCGATCTGCTTGCATTCGCTACCGTGGGCATTGCCCGGACGGTCAGCAGAATTCATGCAGATCGGGTTCAGTACGAGAGTCGGCATGGCCGGCTAGCTTAGCGGATACCAGCTGCCGCGCCCACCCGTGCGCGGTCAAACCTTGGCGGCGACCGGCATGGATTTGCTGCGCGGACGCAATTGCGCACTGGCCATGGCTGTATCGGTGACGCCGGTTTCGGCGCGCATGCCGGCAGCGAGAAACGGCACCATCAGGCGCATCACTTGTTCGATGGAGGTATTGACGCCGAAATCGGTCTCGGCAATCGCACGTAAGGCCTTGATCCCGGACATGCTGAACGCTGCGGCGCCAAGCATGAAGTGCACGCGCCAGAACAGTTCGATCGGCGGAATGCGTGGCGCCGCTTCATTGACCAGCAGCATGTAGCGGCGGAACACCTTGCCGTACATGTCTTCCAGATAACGCCGCAAGTGGCCCTGGCTTTGACTGAACGCGAGGCCGAGCAAGCGCATGAAGATCGACAGGTCATTACCGCTGCGAGGCTGCACGACGAGCGCCTGCTCGACGAGAATTTCCAGCAACTCCTCGAGGGTCGGCTTGTTCTCAGGCTTGGCCTGACGGCGCTCCAGCTCTTTATCGAGACTGACGCAGAACGGGCCGAGGAAGCGCGAGAACACGGCCTGGATCAGCGCCTTTTTCGAGCCGAAGTGATAATTCACCGCAGCCAGATTGACGCCAGCCTTGCTGGTGATCAAACGCAATGAGGTTTCAGCGAATCCTTTCTCCGCGAACAACTGCTCGGCAGCATCAAGAATGCGTTCAACGGTTTCCGACTGGGCCATGGCTACTCCGCCTGACAAACACTTGTTTGAAACATACGTTTCAGCCTGTGCCTTGTCAAGCCTGCCGGTTCGTTTTGGGAATGGTCGGTCAGCTATTTAACCACACAAGGCGCCAGCATTAATAAGCGCCCTTCGCGACCGCTCGGCGGGCGGCAAAAAAACGCCCATTGCCAAGACCGCTTCACTGTATATAATCCCAGTCACTGTATAAAAAGACAGAGCGATCAATATGCTAAAGCTGACGCCACGCCAAGCCGAGATACTGGCCTTTATCAAACGTTGCCTCGAAGACAACGGCTATCCGCCCACCCGCGCGGAAATCGCTCAGGAACTGGGTTTCAAATCGCCGAATGCGGCGGAAGAGCATCTTAAAGCCCTGGCCCGCAAGGGCGCGATCGAAATGACGCCCGGCGCTTCTCGCGGCATCCGCATTCCCGGCTTCGAAGCCAAGGCCGACGATTCCACCCTGCCGATCATCGGCCGAGTGGCTGCCGGCGCGCCGATCCTCGCCCAGCAGCACATCGAAGAATCCTGCAACATCAATCCGACCTTCTTCCATCCTCGCGCCGACTACCTGTTGCGTGTACACGGCATGAGCATGAAGGACATCGGCATCTTCGACGGCGACCTGCTGGCAGTGCACACCACCCGCGAAGCGCGTAACGGTCAGGTTGTGGTTGCCCGTATCGGCGACGAGGTGACGGTCAAACGCTTCAAGCGTGAAGGCAGCAAAGTCTGGCTGATCGCCGAAAACCCCGAGTTCGCCCCTATCGAAGTCGACCTGAAAGATCAGGAACTGGTGATCGAAGGCTTGAGTGTCGGCGTCATTCGCCGCTAAAGGAGGCTCCATGCAGTTTCCACACACACCTCAGCAAACACAACTGCCTTTGTTTGAAGCGTTTCTGGCGCAGCCGATAGCGCCGATCCTCAAAGACGTGGTCGAGCGTGACTGGAATGCCAAACCTGACGCCTTCAGTGAGCTATCACTGCGCGGTGCGGCCGGGAACTGCCTGAACCTGCTCGCCCCGATCCTGCGTGAGCTCAGCGAGGATCAGGATGCTCGCTGGCTGACGCTGATCGCCCCACCCGCCAGCCTGACGCAAACCTGGCTGCGCGATGCCGGCCTGAATCGCGAACGCATTCTTCTGCTGCAACCGCGCGGCACTCAGAGTGCTCAGCAACTGGCGTGCGAAGCGTTGCGACTGGGTCGCAGCCACACCGTGGTGACCTGGCTAAACCCGTTGAATGCCAATTCCCGGCAACAACTGATCAGCGCCGCGCGTACGGGCGAAGCTCAGAGCCTGAACATTCGTTTGGGTTGATTGATGGTAGTGCGCGCTGTGTGAAGCGCAGGGCTTCTCCAGGGACAGAGAAGCCGATCTGAAGCGCAAGCGACCGAGCAAAGGCCAAAGCGTGAATCAATGAAGAACCCGCGGCCCCTCATCCTTATCGAACTCGCCTTCAACCATACGACCCGCCATCTGCACGCCAACGCTCAACATCGCTTTGGCGATTTCAACGTGCTGGCCTTGCAGGAACGCCTTGGCATCCTCGGAGAAATCCAGCGTCACCAGAGAACCTTCGTCCTCAGCCCTGCGCAGTTCGATTCGGCCGTCTGGTAACTCGACAATTTCTAGAAAGGACGTTGGCATATAGGTCTGTTCTCCACGAAAGGCAGCGATTATATAGACATCATTCGAGCTTCGCTCAGGATCTTGACCAGCAGCATGTTTCAGATTGCCACTGCGCCAAACTACCTCAGCACTCGTTCAAGCCTTCGCGGAAACGCAGGGCCAGACCTTTCAGGTGCTGCCGCCAGCTCTCCAGCTCATCTCGACTCAACTCTTCTGGCGCCTCTTCTTCATCAAGATTTACCGCTTGAATCAGCGGCTGCGTCACGTCGCCTTTCGGTTTGCGTGGCGCCCTCGGTGGCTGAAACAGTGCTGCGTGCGCCGCCAGCAGTTTCGCCAGCCAGGTTTCCGGATTACCGGCCAGCTCGACCATTTCCGCCAGCTCCGGGATCGCGATGGACTCCAGCACTTCGCGCTTAAGCAACTCCTCCGCCCTCGGCGAATTGGCCTGCGGCAGACGATAAAAGCCGGCGATCTCATGACACAAACCCAGCAGTGCGCCGTAGAGGTGAAACAGCGCCGACTCGCGCCCGGCCTGGATCAGCGCCAGGGAATTCATCGCCCGCCCCTCTTCAGCACGAGCCAGAGCCTCGAGTGACAGGCCGGCGAAATAGATCTTCTGGTTGGTGCGGGTATAGAGTTCGTGGGCCATGACGGCAGCCTCCACAACGAAATAATTGCTTCACACAGGTCGGACAGTGTCGTGGATCAGCCGATGCCACCGCAAGCACAAAACAAAAAGGCCGCATGAAACCCTCAAGGTTTCATGCGGCCTTTTCGCCGTTCAGACTAACGCTTACTCAGCCTTGGCCTTTGCGCTGCGCTTGTCTTCAACAGTCCACTTGCCACCGTCGTAATACGCCTTCCAGCCTGTCGGTTTGCCATCGACTTCGGTCTGTACGTATTGCTCCTTGGTCTTGCGGCTGTAGCGAATGACCGCTGGCAGACCGTCAGGATCCTTTTGCGGAGCCTCGCACAGGAAGTGGTACTTCGGATCGATCTCGTCCTTGTGCGGCAGAATCTCGATCACCAGCGGAGCGCGAGTCTCGCGGTTTTTCGGGAACTGACTGGCGGCCAGGAACAGACCGGACGCACCATCGCGCAGGATGTAGGTGTCGTTGACCTTTTCGCATTTCAGCTCAGGCATCTTCACCGGATCCATCTTCGGCGGCGCCGCATCACCGCTCTTCAGCAGTTTGCGGGTGTTCTTGCACTCCGGGTTGGTGCAACCGAAGAACTTGCCAAAACGGCCGGTCTTGAGCTGCATCTCGCTGCCGCACTTATCGCATTCCAGACTCGGACCTTCATAGCCCTTGATGCGATAGCTGCCTTCTTCGATTTCGTAACCGGCGCAATCCGGGTTGTTGCCGCAGATGTGCAACTTGCGCTTTTCGTCCAGCAGATAGGCGTCCATCGCCGTGCTGCAGATCGGGCAGCGATGCTTGCCACGCAATACCAGCGATTCCGATTCGCCCTCGTCGTCCGCTGCGATTTCATCGCCCGGCACCAGGTTGACGGTAGCCTTGCAGCGCTCTTTCGGCGGCAGGCTGTAGCCCGAGCAGCCGAGGAACACGCCAGTCGAGGCAGTACGAATCTGCATCGGACGACCGCACGTGGTGCACGGAATATCGGTCATCACCGGCTGGTTGGCACGCATGCCGCTTTCCGGGTTTTCCGCTACTTCGAGCTTCTTCTTGAAGTCGCCGTAAAACTCGTCCAGCACATTTTTCCAGTCGCGCTCGCCCTGCGCCACGTCATCGAGGTTCTCTTCCATGCCGGCGGTGAAGCCGTAGTCCATGAGATTGGAGAAGCTCTCGGACAGACGCTCGGTGACGATGTCGCCCATCTTTTCCGAGTAGAAACGACGGTTGTGCAGGGTCACATAACCGCGATCCTGAATGGTCGAAATGATCGCAGCGTAAGTCGAAGGACGACCGATGCCGCGCTTTTCCATTTCCTTGACCAGACTGGCCTCGGAGTAACGCGCCGGTGGCTTGGTGAAATGCTGCGACGGATCGAGCTTGATCAGCTTCATCACATCGCCCTGGGCCATGTCCGGCAGCACGTCATCATCGCCAGGCTTGGCAATCTGCGGCATCACCCGGGTGTAACCGTCGAACTTGAGGATACGGCCCTTGGCGCGCAGCTCGAAGTCGCCAGCGCCGACGCTGACGGTGGTCGACAGGTACTGCGCCGGCAGCATCTGGCAGGCGAGGAACTGGCGCCAGATCAGTTCGTACAGACGCTCGGCATCACGCTCCATGCCCGCCAGCTTGCTTGGCGTAGTGTTGGCGTCGGACGGACGAATCGCTTCGTGAGCCTCTTGCGCGCCTTCCTTGCTGCTGTAGACGTTCGGCGTTTCCGGCAGGTACTTCTTGCCGAACTCGTCTTCGATGTAAGTGCGCGCCATCGCCACGGCGTCGGCCGAGAGATTGGTCGAGTCGGTACGCATGTAAGTGATGTAGCCGGCTTCGTACAGACGCTGGGCCATCATCATGGTTTTCTTCACGCCGAAACCGAGGCGGTTGCTCGCAGCCTGCTGCAAGGTCGACGTGATGAACGGCGCCGATGGCTTGCTGCTGGTCGGTTTGTCTTCGCGCTTGACGATGCTGTAGCTGGAGGACTTGAGCTTCTCCAGCGCAGCCATGGCCTGGGCTTCGTTCAGCGGCTTGAAGGCTTCGCCTTTTTCGCGAGCCACTTCGAAACGCACGGTCGAGCCTTTGGCAGTGCCGAGATCAGCATGCACTTCCCAGTATTCTTCGGGATTGAACGCACGGATTTCGCGCTCACGCTCGACCACCAGTTTCACGGCAACCGATTGCACGCGACCGGCGGACAGGCCACGGGCGATCTTGGCCCACAGCAGCGGCGAGACCATGTAGCCGACGACGCGGTCGAGGAAACGACGCGCCTGCTGGGCGTTGACACGATCAATGTCCAGCTCGCCCGGCTCGGAGAAGGCTTCCTGAATCGCCTTCTTGGTGATCTCGTTGAACACCACGCGCTTGTAGCGGCTGTCGTCACCACCGATGGCTTCGCGCAGGTGCCAGGCAATGGCTTCCCCCTCGCGATCCAAGTCGGTTGCGAGATAGATGGTGTCAGCATCCTTGGCGAGCCGTCGCAGCTCTTCGATGACCTTCTCTTTGCCGGGAAGGATCTCGTACTGGGCTTTCCAGCCGTGCTCGGGATCAACGCCCATGCGCGAGACCAGCTGCTTGCGCGCTTTCTCTTTCGGCGAGAGCACCGGACCTTCGCCCGCAGCCGCCTTGCCGCGCTTGGCGGCTGGCTCTTTGCTGGCGCTAGCCGAACCGCTGGTGGGCAGGTCTCGGATATGGCCGATACTCGACTTCACCACGTATTGGTTACCCAGATACTTGTTGATGGTCTTGGCCTTAGCCGGGGATTCCACAATGACCAGCGATTTGCCCATGGATCAGAAAATTCCTGAATTCTAGAAGTGAAAGGCGGTTGGCGCCTGACGCGGCACCGCTATATATAGTTGATACAAGGTGAGGTCAAGCGCAGGGTTGTCTGCGCAGTCGCCTCAAACCTTGTCAAAAAGGCTCGGTTCGGCTTGCACCAAAGCAAAGCGCGGCACCTGCTCGCCGTCAACCTCGACCGACTCGACGAACATGCTCAACGGGCGCACCCAAAAGCCGTAATCGCCATACAGGGCTTGGTAGAAGACCACTTCTTCTTCGGTTTCGGAATGCCGCGCAACACTGAATACACGGTATTGCGGACCTTTGTAATGTTGGTAGAGCCCAGGTTGTATCGGCATGCTTCGGCCCTCACTGAAATCTTTTCAAAAAAATAAATAAAAAACCCAAAAACAAAAACCGGGGCACTGGGCCCCGGCTTCCATCGACGAGACGCTTAAACGCGTTCGAAGACGGTGGAGATGCCTTGGCCGAGACCAATGCACATAGTGGCCACCCCGAAGGTGCCGCTATTCTGCTTCATCACGTTCAACAGGGTGCCGGAAATACGTGCACCGGAGCAACCGAACGGGTGACCCAGGGCGATAGCGCCGCCGTGCAGGTTAACCTTCTCGTTCATCTTGTCGAGCACTTTCAGATCTTTCAGCACTGGCAAGGCCTGTGCGGCGAAAGCTTCGTTGAGCTCGAAGAAGTCGATATCGTTGATGCCAAGGCCCGCACGCTTCAGGGCTTTTTGTGTCGCCGGCACTGGACCATAGCCCATGATCGCCGGGTCCACACCCGCTACTGCCATCGAACGGATCACCGCCATCGGCTGGATACCCAGGTCCTGGGCACGCTGCGCCGACATCACGATCATGCACGAAGCACCGTCAGTGATCTGCGACGAAGTACCGGCAGTCACGGTGCCGCCCTTCGGATTGAATGCCGGCTTGAGCGCCGCCAGACTTTCCAGGGTGGTTTCCGGACGAATGGTTTCGTCGTAGTCGTACAGCTTCAGGAAACCGTTCTCGTCGTAACCCTGCATCGGGATGATTTCGTCCTTGAACTTGCCTTCCACGGTTGCCTTGTGGGCCAACTGGTGGGAACGCACGCCAAAGGCATCCTGCTGCTCACGAGTGATGCCGTGCATCTTGCCAAGCATTTCAGCGGTCAGGCCCATCATGCCCGAGGCTTTCGCCGCGTACAGCGACATGTGCGGGTTCGGATCGACACCGTGCATCATGCTCACATGGCCCATGTGCTCGACGCCGCCGACCACGAACACGTCACCGTTGCCGGTCATGATCGCTTGCGCAGCAGTGTGCAGTGCACTCATCGACGAACCGCACAGACGGCTGACGGTCTGGCCGGCCGAGGTGTGCGGAATCTGGGTCATCAGCGACGCCATGCGCGCGATGTTCCAGCCCTGCTCCAGGGTCTGGTTGACGCAGCCCCAGATCACGTCCTCGACTTCCGCCGGGTCGACCTTGCTGTTGCGTTCCAGCAGTTTGCTGATCAGGTGCGCCGACATGTCTTCAGCGCGGGTGTTGCGGTGCATGCCGCCCTTGGAGCGGCCCATCGGAGTACGACCGAAGTCGACAATCACGACGTCTCTAGGATTCAAGCTCATAAGTTCACTCTCACTCTAGTTGGGGGCGCTTAACCGAAGAAGCTCTGGCCGTTTTTGGCCATTTCGCGCAGCTTCGCGGTCGGGTGGTACAGCGCGCCCAAATCAGCGTACTGGTCAGCCAGGGCAACGAACTCGGCGACACCGATCGAATCGATGTAGCGCAGCGCACCGCCACGGAATGGAGGGAAACCGATACCGTAAACCAGACCCATGTCGGCTTCGGCGGCGGTTTCAACGATGCCGTCTTCCAGGCAACGCACGGTTTCCAGGCACAGCGGGATCATCATCCAGTTGATGATGTCTTCGTCAGTGACTTCGCGCTGCTCGTAAACGATCGGCTTGAGCACTTCGAGTACCGACGGATCGGCGACTTTCTTCTGCTTGCCTTTCTTGTCGGCCTCGTAGGCGTAGAAGCCCTTGCCGTTCTTCTGGCCCAGGCGCTTGGCTTCGTACAGCACGTCGATGGCCGAGCGACGGTCATCCTTCATGCGGTCCGGGAAACCTTCAGCCATCACGTCACGACCGTGGTGACCGGTGTCGATGCCAACTACGTCCATCAGGTATGCCGGGCCCATCGGCCAGCCGAATTTTTCCATGACCTTGTCGATACGCACGAAGTCGACACCGGAGCTGACCAGCTTGGCGAAACCGCCGAAGTACGGGAACAGCACGCGGTTGACCAAGAAGCCCGGGCAGTCATTGACCACGATCGGGTTCTTGCCCATTTTCTTCGCGTAGGCAACGGTGGTGGCGATGGCCAGTTCGCTGGACTTCTCGCCCCGGATGACTTCCACCAGCGGCATCATGTGCACCGGGTTGAAGAAGTGCATGCCGACGAAGTTTTCCGGACGTTTGAGGGCCTTGGCCAGCAGGCTGATGGAAATGGTCGAGGTGTTGGACGCGAGGATGGTGTCCTCTTTGACCTTGTCTTCGACTTCAGCCAGTACCGCTTGCTTGACCTTCGGGTTCTCGACCACAGCTTCGACAACCAGATCGACGTGACCGAAGTCGCCGTAGGACAGGGTCGGACGAATGCCGTTGAGCACTTCAGCCATCTTCGCAGCGGTCATGCGACCCTTGTCAACGCGGCCAACCAGCAGCTTGGCGGCTTCGGCCAGACCCTGCTCGATACCGTGCTCGTTGATGTCCTTCATCAGGATCGGCGTGCCTTTGGAAGCCGACTGATAGGCGATACCGCCACCCATGATGCCGGCGCCCAGTACGGCAGCCTGCTTCACATCTTTGGCGATTTCGTCATAGGCCTTGGCCTTTTTCTTCAGCTCCTGATCGTTCAGGAACAGGCCGATCAGGCTCTGTGCGGCAGAAGTCTTGGCCAGTTTGACGAAGCCTGCAGCTTCCACTTCCAGCGCTTTGTCGCGACCAAAGTTCGCGGCTTTCTGGATGGTCTTGATCGCTTCAACCGGCGCCGGGTAGTTCGGGCCGGCCTGGCCAGCCACGAAACCTTTGGCGGTTTCGAAAGCCATCATTTGCTCAATGGCGTTCAACTTGAGTTTTTCAAGTTTCGGCTGACGCTTGGCCTTGTAATCGAACTCGCCGGAGATGGCGCGCTTGATCAGCTCGAGGGCAGCTTCCTGCAATTTTTCAGGGGCGACTACGGCGTCGACGGCGCTGACTTTCAGGGCGTCTTCAGGGCGGTTTTCCTTGCCAGCGGCAATCCACTCGATGGCGTTGTCGACACCGATCAGGCGTGTCAGACGTACGGTACCGCCGAAGCCTGGGTAGATGCCCAGTTTGACTTCCGGCAGACCGATCTTGGCCTTGGTGGACATGACGCGATAGTCAGCGGCCAGGCACATTTCCAGACCGCCACCGAGAGCGATGCCGTTGATGGCCGCGACGGTTGGCACGTTGAGGTCTTCGAAATCGCTGAAGATCTTGTTGGCTTCGAGATTGCCTGCAACCAGCTCGGCATCCGGCAGCTTGAAGTTGTCGACAAATTCGGTGATGTCGGCGCCGACGATGAATACGTCCTTGCCGCTGCTGACGATCACGCCCTTGATCGAAGCATCTGCCTTGATGGTGTCTACGGCCTGACGCAGTTCGTTCAGGGTTAGACGGTTGAACTTGTTGACGGACTCACCCTTGAGGTCGAATTTCAATTCGACGATGCCACTTTCAAGAGCTTTAACCGTGATGGCTTTACCTTCGTAAATCATCAACTGATCTCCACGATATGGAAGCTGAACAGTACACGTCGGACGCAGGGTTATGGCTCAGAAGGACGCTTTGCTCGTCGATACTGACACCGTCTGCCTGGCACACCCGCCAACGCGATAGTCGGGATTCTGTAGGAGCAGTCTGTAAGACAAACGCTCAATTCATACGCCCGTTTGATTCGGGTACGTCACCTTCACGGAATTTCTGACAATTGTCAATCGCCCTAAATTCGGGCTGAAATGCGACTTTGCAGTCATTTCTGCACCATGATGAGCAGCAACACCCGTCTCGATGTTGAGCCATTCATAGAATCAATAGTTAGAAAAATCGCCCTAATTTCCGCCGAGCCCTGTACAGAAGGCTACGCTGGGGAGGCTGCAAGGAAATTTGCCGGGGCGATCACAGCGCCTGCCGCATAAGAGATTACCGGCCTGCCTGGCCAACCCGCCCGACGAATCATGTCGGGCTTTTTATTGCGCGTCTGCCGGACGTTCCCCACCGTTGCAGTGAGAAAAGTCCGCGCATCACGCCAGCGCTTTCAGCGTCGCATCGATATCCTGCAAAACCGTCGCCTCGCCCTTCTCGCCCCAGTACAAGGCGATCATCTGCTTGTCCGCTTCGATCTTGAAAACATTGCCCGGCAATTTTTCGAAATAATCGAGCAGCCTCCGGTCATCGCAGACTTCTTGCCATTGATTGACCCACACGCCCGGGGTTTTCTGCCAATAGGTCCAGCACGCCGGTTGACTGCCCCGCCGGGGCCGGTGGTACTGGGCGCAGGGATTCGGCGGCTCCGGCAGCAGCCAGTGCGGCCACTCCTGCGGCGCCAGTTGCATGGCCAGGCCGATGCGTCGCGCCTCCATGCGCAGGGCCATGCGCCCGCTCTGCGTGCGCGATGGGCGCAACCATGCCAGCGGACTTAAAACTACCAGCAGGATTGACACCACCAGCCAGACCGTCATATCTGTACTCCCGATTTTTGATGAGCCCATTGTGTCACTAGCGAACCAATGCGCTTGAAACCAGCCATACTTACCAATATCGAACCCTCAGGAGGAGCACCTCATGCCCTACCACCACATACTGGTCGCCGTAGATCTGACCGAAGAGTGCGACCCTGTGATCCACCGCGCCCGCGAGCTGTCGGTGAGCAACGGTGCCAAGTTGTCGCTGGTGCATATCGTTGAACCTATGGCCATGGCCTTCGGTGGCGACGTGCCAATGGACCTGTCACAACTGCAACAACAACAGTTCGATCAGGCCAAGGAACGCCTTGAAAAACTGAAAATGAAATATCCCGAGCTCGGAGGCGCCAATTGCCATCTGACCTACGGCCAGCCCCGCCAGGAGATCCATCATTTTGCCAAGGAACAGACTTGCGATCTGATCGTGGTTGGCAGTCATGGTCGTCATGGCCTGGCACTGTTGCTCGGCTCGACCGCGAATGACGTACTGCACGGCGCGCCTTGCGACGTACTGGCGGTGCACCTGGTCAAACGCTGACTTGTCTTGCTCTTTGTGGGAGCGAGCCTGCTCGCGAATACGTCAGCACATACAACATCAGTGCTGCCTGACACACCGCTTTCGCGAGCAGGCTCGCTCCCACAGGTGACCTGTTCCAGCCTGTAGATCGCGTTACATATGAAAAGCCCGGCGCTCATCACTGAGCGCCGGGCTTTTTCACATCAGGAGCATTCAGGCATCCAGCTCGGCCCAACGCTCCACCAACGCATCCAGCTCGGCCTGCAATTGCTCCAGCGAAGCAATCACTTTGGCCGTTTCCGCCGGCGGACGCTGGTAAAAACCGGCTTCAGCCATTTCCGCTTCAACCGCGGCGATCTGCTGCTCCTTGGCGTCGATGTCGCCCGGCAAGGCTTCCAGCTCACGCTGCAGCTTGTAGCTGAGTTTCTTCTTGGCAACCGGAGCAGCAGCGGCAAGCGCAGCCACCGGAGCCGGCTCAGCGGTAACCACCGCCGAATTCAGGTCAGCCTTGCCCGACTTGCTTTCAGTCACACCCAACAGACGCGGCGAGCCGCCCTGACGGATCCAGTCCTGATAGCCGCCGACATATTCACGAACCTTGCCTTCGCCTTCGAAGACCAGGGTGCTGGTCACCACGTTATCGAGGAATGCCCGGTCGTGGCTGACCATCAACACGGTGCCGTTGAAAGTCAGCAGCACTTCTTCGAGCAGCTCGAGGGTTTCCACATCGAGGTCGTTGGTCGGTTCGTCGAGTACCAGCAGGTTCGCCGGTTTACTGAACAGCTTCGCCAGCAACAGACGCGCACGCTCGCCACCGGACAACGCCTTGACCGGCGTACGCGCACGCTGCGGGCTGAACAGGAAATCACCGAGATAGCTCAGCACATGGCGGCTCTGACCGTCGATATCGATAAAGTCGCGACCTTCGGCGACGTTGTCGATCACGGTTTTTTCCAGATCCAGCTGATGGCGCAACTGGTCGAAGTACGCCACGTCGATGCGTGTGCCCTCTTCCACTTTACCGCTGGTCGGTTGCAGACCGCTGAGCATCAGTTTCAACAGGGTGGTCTTGCCGGTACCGTTGGCGCCGAGCAGACCGATACGGTCGCCGCGCTGCAGGACCATGGAGAAATCCTTGATCAGGAACGGCCCGCCCGGATGCGCGAAGCTCACGTTCTCGAGGACCATCACCTGTTTGCCGGACTTGTCCGCGGTTTCCAGCTGGATGTTGGCCTTGCCGGTACGCTCGCGACGCTCACTGCGCTCAACGCGCAGGGCTTTCAGCGCGCGCACGCGACCTTCGTTACGGGTACGCCGGGCCTTGATACCCTGACGGATCCACACTTCTTCCTGAGCAAGTCGCTTGTCGAACAGCGCGTTGGCGGTTTCTTCAGCAGCCAGCGCAGCTTCTTTGTGCACGAGGAAACTGGCGTAGTCGCCGTTCCAGTCAATCAGGCCGCCGCGATCCAGTTCGAGAATGCGCGTGGCGAGGTTTTGCAGGAAGGAACGGTCGTGCGTGATGAACAGCACGGCGCCCTGGAAATCTTTCAGCGCCTCTTCGAGCCAGGCAATCGCACCGATGTCCAGGTGGTTGGTCGGTTCGTCGAGCAGCAGCAGGTCCGGTTCGGAGACCAGCGCCTGCGCCAGCAGCACGCGGCGACGCCAGCCGCCGGACAGCTCGGCGAGGGTCTTGTCGGCCGGCAGTTGCAGGCGGCTCAGGGTGCTGTCGACCAGCGTCTGCAAGCGCCAGCCGTCACGGGCTTCAAGGTCGTGCTGGACGTGCATCAGCTTGTCCAGATCGGCGTCGGTGACGATGTTCTGGCTCAGGTGATGGTATTCGGCGAGCAAGGCGCCTACACCGTCGAGGCCTTCAGCGACCACGTCGAATACCGTCCGGTCGTCGGCCACTGGCAATTCTTGCGGCAGTTCGCCGATTTTCAGACCGGGGGCACGCCACACCGAGCCGTCATCGGGCTTCTGGTCGCCCTTGACCAGTTTCATCATGCTGGACTTGCCAGTGCCATTGCGGCCGATGATGCACACCCGCTCACCACGGGCGATCTGCCAGGACACCTTGTCCAACAACGGCATAGCGCCGAACGCAAGGGACACATCGCTGAATTTGAGCAGGGTCATGAGCTTCTCCAAAAACCGGGCGCGCATTCTACCTGACTTGAGGCGTCAGCAGGCCGGCAATTTGTCTGTCGAAGCACTCTGCACAACATTTGTTGCGAACTTGTGCAGCGAGGCGCGCAAAGCTTTCGCCGCTTGCTGGCAAAAGGCTAAGCTACAGGCAATTCAGTGCGGATTTCGGTCTGCACTTGTCATGATTTCTCTGCCCGGATGTCTCATGCGCAGTCGCCTTTTCAGTGTTTTGTCCTGCTTGTTTCTTACCGCCGCTGCCGCTCAATCCGTCCAGGCGGTGGACTTGTCCACCCAACGCCAGTATTACGATGAAGCCAAGCGCGCCTTGGCCAAGGGTGATACCGGCCCGTATTTCCGTTACAGCCAGGCGCTGGCCGATTATCCGCTGGAACCGTATCTGGCCTACGACGAACTGACCGCGCGTCTGAAGACCGCGAGCAACGCGGAAATCGAGAAATTCCTCGCCGAACACGGTGACCTGCCGCAAGCCAACTGGATGAAGCTGCGCTGGCTGCGCTGGCTGGCCGATCGCGGCGACTGGGCGACGTTCGTCAAGTATTACGATCCAAAGCTGAATTTCACCGAACTCGACTGCCTCAACGCGCAGTACCAGATCAGCCACGACAAGAAAGCCGAAGGCTATGCCAACGCGGAAAAACTCTGGCTGACCGGCAAATCGCAACCGGCTGCGTGTGACGCGTTGTTCGGCATCTGGGCCGCCGATGGCCAGCTCACCGAGCAGAAACGCTGGGAGCGCACCAAACTTGCCGCGCAGGCGCGCAACTATCCGCTGGCCAACAGCCTGATCAACGGCCTGACCACCCTCGCCCCGCGCGGTCGCTTGCTGGTCGACGTGGCGCAGAAACCCGAACTGCTCAATCAGCCGTCGCGCTTCACCCCGGCCGACGAGCCGATGTCCGACGTCGTCAGCCTCGGCCTGCGCCGCCTTGCTCGACAGGACCCGGACAAGGCCATGGCCCTGCTCGACGGTTACGCCAGCAGCATGCATTTCTCACGCGATGAAAAAGTCGCGATCGCCCGCGAGATCGGCCTGACCCTGGCGCGCCGCTTCGACAGCCGCGCGCTGGACGTCATGACCAAATACGATCCGGAGCTGCGCGACAACACCGTCTCGGAATGGCGCCTGCGCCTGCTCTTGCGTCTGGCTCGCTGGAATGATGCCTATGAGCTGACCAAACGTCTGCCGCAAGACCTGGCCACCACCAACCGTTGGCGCTACTGGCAGGCGCGCAGCCTGGAACTGGCCGAGCCACAAAACCCGCAAGCGCTGACCTTGTACAAGAATCTGGCGCGGGAACGCGACTTCTACGGCTTCCTCGCCGCAGACCGTTCACAATCGCCTTACTCGCTGAACAACAAACCGCTGGTGCTCAGCCAGGCGCTGATCAACAAAGTGCGAAATACCCCCGGGGTTCGCCGCGCGCTGGAGTTCCATGCACGCGGGCAGATCGTCGACGGGCGCCGCGAGTGGTATCACGTCAGCCGGCATTTCAACCGCGATGAAATGGTCGCCCAGGCCAAACTGGCCTACGACCTGAAGTGGTACTTCCCGGCAATCCGCACGATCAGTCAGGCGCAGTACTGGGACGATCTGGACATCCGCTTCCCGATGGCGCACCGCGATACCCTCGTGCGTGAAGCCAAGGTTCGCGGCCTGCATTCGAGCTGGGTGTTCGCCATCACCCGGCAGGAAAGCGCCTTCATGGACGACGCCCGCTCCGGCGTCGGCGCCAGCGGTCTGATGCAATTGATGCCCGGCACGGCCAAGGAAACCGCGCGCAAGTTCAGCATCCCACTGGCCTCGCCCCAGCAAGTACTCGATCCGGACAAGAACATCCAGCTCGGCGCCGCTTACCTCAGCCAGGTACACAGCCAGTTCAACGGCAACCGCGTGCTCGCCTCCGCCGCCTACAACGCCGGCCCCGGCCGCGTGCGCCAGTGGCTGCGCGGCGCTGATCACCTGAGTTTCGACGTCTGGGTGGAAAGCATCCCCTTCGACGAAACCCGGCAATACGTGCAGAACGTGCTGTCGTACTCGGTAATCTACGGCCAGAAGCTCAACTCGCCGCAGCCGCTGGTGGATTGGCATGAGCGATATTTTGATGATCAGTAACCGGTAATGCCGGTTACGTAGGAGCTGCCGAAGGCTGCGATCTTTTGATCTGGCTTAACAAAAATGCCCGCACTGGAATGCGGGCATTTTTTAAGTGCAGCAGATCTATCTCTTCTCCTGCGCGACCTTGAGCTTGCCTGCCTCGGTGAGCAGGTATTTCTGAACAGGACTGTTCGGACTCTGAGGGTCCGTCATTTGTACAAATCCCGCTGCCAGCGCGGGTTTAAGGTAGTTGGACCTGAATGTCGCTTTATGTCTAAGGCCCAACTCGCCCATTAACTCGCTGGTTTTCAGCGCCCGGTTATCCAACGTTTGCAACAGCTTCCTTACTGGGTCGGTTACTGGGTCGGTTACTGGGTCGGCCGCTTGCTCACTTTCAACGGCCTCGCGCAGTGCAAGACTCAACGCCTGAAGCATGTATTCAACAAACGGCGTCGATTCTGCCATCCGGTCCGCTGTCGAGAGCGCAGCGTAATAGGCATCCTGCTGATCCCGGATAACCGCCTCAACTGGCAAGTAGGCAAGCACCGGTCGCCACTGACTTAGAATCAGCGTTTGCCAGAGACGCCCCATCCTCCCATTTCCATCCGCGAAAGGATGAATGAACTCGAATTCGTAATGGAAGACACAGCTGATGATCAGCGGATGCCAATCGGATGAGCCAAGCCATGCCAAGAGGTCATCGATCAAATGCGCAATCCGACTCGGCGGCGGCGCCATATGCACCAACTGATCGCCTCGATAGATGCCAACGCCCGTACGGCGCAGTTGCCCGCAATCCTCGATCAAACCTTTCATCAATAGCTCGTGGGCCCGCAAAAGATCAGCCTTGCTGGCCGGATCCCAAGCGGCCATCGACTCATAAGCCTCGAAAGCGTTATGAACTTCCTGTATCTCTTTGGGCAGCCCCAAGACACGCCGCCCGGCAATGACCGCAGTGACCTGTTCAACACTCAATGTATTGTTTTCGATAGCCAGCGAAGCCTGAATCGTACGGATTCGATTGCTTCGACGCAGCTGAGGCGTCTGCCTACTATCGTCCACAGCCAGGAGTTGACCTATCTGTTCGCTGATTTCGGCGATCAGCGTAATCATTCGTGCAGTCAGGGTCAGCGGCGGCTGATAACGACTCATATCCTCATCCTGGAAATCATGCAGTTCGTAATGATGCCCGATGTTGGCGCCATGCATCAGTTCTGTTTAGTCGCCTCATAACCATCATTAAACTGCAACGCCGCCAGCCGTGCGTACAGCGGATTGCTGGCGATCAATTGCTGATGTGTCCCCACCGCTACCAGCTTGCCTTGATCCATCACTGCAATCCGATCAGCGTTCTTCACCGTGGCCAGTCGGTGCGCGATGACCAACGTGGTGCGGTTTTCCATCAGCGTTGGCAGGGCTTGCTGGATCAGATGCTCGCTCTGGGCGTCGAGGGCACTGGTGGCTTCGTCCAAGAGCAGGATCGGCGCGTCTACCAGCAAGGCGCGGGCGATGGCCAGACGTTGGCGCTGACCGCCGGACAACCCGAGGCCGCCGTCGCCGAGATGAGTCTGATAGCCGTCCAGCATTTGTTCGATGAAGTCGTGGGCGTGGGCAATTCGCGCAGCTTCCTTGACCTGTTCAAGCGTGGCCGTCGGGCAGCCGTAGCGGATGTTGTCCTCCACACTGCCGAAGAACAATGCAGGGGTTTGCGAGACCAGGGCGAAACAGCGGCGCAGATCCAGCGGGTCAAGGCTGGTCAGCGGCACGCCATCGAGGAGAATCTGCCCCTCGCATGGATCGTAGAAGCGCAGTAACAAGTCGTAGACCGTGGACTTGCCAGCGCCCGACGGCCCCACCAACGCCAGGGTTTCGCCCGCCCTCACCGTCAGACTCAAGCCATCAACTGCGTAGCTTTGCGGACGCGACGGGTAGGAAAAACGCACGTCGCGCAGTTCAAGTTCTCCTTTGACTCGCGCTGGCAAAGTGACCAGTCCGGTCGACGGTGGCTGGATGATGTTTTCCGAGCGCAGCAATTCCGCGATGCGTTCAGCAGCACCCGCAGCGCGTTGCAGCTCTCCGATCACTTCGCTCAGCGTACCGAACGCACTGCCGACAATCAGGCTGTAGAAAACGAATGCCGCCAATTCCCCGGCCGAGATACGCCCGGCCATAACGTCCATGCCGCCGACCCACAACATCACCGCCACCGCGCCAAGCACCAGCACGATCACCAGCGTGATCAGCCACGCCCGCTGGAAGATCCGTTTGCGCGCGGTTTCGAACGCCTGCTCGACGGTCGATGCGAAACGCTGCTCGTCCTGCACCTGGTGGTTGTAGGCCTGCACGGTTTTGATCTGGCCGAGGGTTTCCGACACGTAACTGCCGATATCGGCGATGCGATCCTGGCTCTGGCGCGACAGATTGCGCACGCGGCGGCCGAAAATCAGGATCGGCGCGATCACCAGCGGCAGTGCAATCACGACAATGCTGGTCAACTTCGGATTGGTAACGAACAGCAGCACCACACCGCCGATCACCATCAGCAGATTGCGCAGGAACAGCGAGAGTGACGAGCCGATCACCGACTGCAGCAGCGTGGTGTCAGCGGTCAGGCGCGACTGGATTTCCGAGCTGCGGTTGTCCTCATAAAAGCCCGGATGCAGATACACCAAGTGATTGAACACCTGACGGCGAATGTCGGCGACCACGCGCTCGCCTATCCACGACACCAGATAGAAACGGGCAAAGGTGCCCAGCGCCAACCCGAGCACCAACAGCATGAAAATGCCGATCGACTGATTGAGCAGATGCGGCGAACGGGTCATGAAACCCTGGTCTACCAACAACTTGATGCCCTGCCCCATCGACAGGGTAATGCCGGCGGTGACGATCAGCGCGAGTAGAGCGCCGAAGGCATGCCAGCGGTACGGCAGGAGAAAATGACTGGTCAGGCGCAGGGCGCGCCGGTGCCGGGAAGAAAGCATGGAGATCATGGAGTTCACGTCTGTGCAGATGGATCGGGCCAGCCTACAGACTCAGATGGGGTGGAACTCTGTAAATCACAATGAGTCAGGTTAAATATGCCCGGGATGTCCGGATGCTAGAAACGATTGGTCTAAGGTTGCGGTTGAGACGAGCGGTCATTTCTGTTTGAGTAGAGATGCCGCCCGCCGACAGACCGCAGGGAGTTGTCACAGCCTGGTCACGTGGCGGTTTTAACTTAGGCACACAACCTGATGAGGAGACAGGCCATGTCCTTGCAACACAGCAGCGAAGACAAGATTGAAGTGATCCGCACCAAACCCGACCAGTCTCTGGGTTGCTCGATTATCGATGAGCAGGGCCGCGAAGTACCGATCACTGAAGACATGATCCAGGACGCTTGCCGCGAACTGGAGAAGCGATTGGTCAAGCCTGTCGAACAAGAGTGATGCAGCCAACGCCTTCCTGACCCGGCCCTGATTGGCCGGGTTTTTTATATCTGTAATTTAGCTGCGAATCGTGTAGGAGCTGCCGAAGGCTGCGATCTTTTGATCTCCAAAAAGCAAGATCAAGAGATCGCAGCCTCGTTTCACTCGACAGCTCCTACAGGACACGGGTTGCCCCCAGCGCCTCAACAATCTGCCGCAACCCCGGCGCATCACCTTCGATTCGCACCTTCAGCCCTTCGATCTCGCGTCGCACCGGATACTGCTTGCGCAACGCGTCAAACGCCGCACGCTGCTCAGCGACATTTCCCACTAGACTGCGGCGGAAATCCGCATCATCGCGGCGCGGGTCGTACACGCCCCGGCACAACATCGCCAGCGCCCACGCCGGGTCGCTGTCACAGTGCAGGGATACCTCCGACAACCATGCCGCTGGCAACAGATCACTCAACTGGATAACTGCAGGTTGGCCGCTGAAAGCGCAGTAGGCTTGATAGATTTGCGCGGTCCCGCGTTGCTTGCCGTCGAGGCTGTAACCGGCAATATGTGGCGTGGCCAATAAGCAGAGCTCGGCCAGCGCAGGGTCGACTTCCGGCTCCTTCTCCCAGACGTCGAGCACCGCTTGCAGGTCCTCGCGCTCCAGCAGCACCTCACGTAGCGCAACGTTATCCACCACAGGGCCGCGCGCCGCGTTGATCAACCATGCACCCTGCTTGAGTTGCTGCAAACGCTGTTGATCGAACAGGTGCCAGGTTGCAGAGTCGCCGCTGCGGGTCAAAGGCGTATGCAGGCTGATCACGTCGCACTGTTCGATGATCTGCTCAAGGCTGACATAATCGCCGCCCTCGGCAGCCTGACGTGGCGGGTCGCAAACCTTGACGTTCCAACCCAGGCCCTTCAGGACCTTGATCAAGCGCCCCCCCACTTCACCGGCGCCGACGACGCCGTATGTGCGCTGAGTCAGATCAACGCCTTCGATTTCGGCCAGTGTCATCAGACTGCCCAGTACGTAATCGACCACGCCACGGGCATTGCAACCCGGCGCGCTCGACCAGCAGATCCCGGCCTCGGTGAAGTAATCAAGATCCAGATGATCGGTGCCGATGGTGCAAGTGCCGACAAAGCGCACCTTACTGCCTTCAAGCAGCGCACGATTGACGTTGGTCACCGAACGCACCAGCAACACATCGGCCTGCTCGACCGTCGCGCGGTCAATGGAGCGGCCCGGCACTCGGCGGATGTCACCGAAACCGGCAAAAAAGGCATCGAGCAGCGGGATATTTTCGTCGGCAACAATCAGCATGGCGGGCTCCTTGGGCGGATCGGCAGTTTAGGTGCTGACGCGTCGATCAGCCAGCAGGGTTTGCGCTTACAAATGCGCAACAGAGGATTTTTCCTGACCGAGGCGTCAGCGGCGTAGAATGCGCCGCTCTGCGCATCAATACTTTCTGGACGCTTTGCCTGTGAACCCTGTAACTGACCAACCTGTCGCCGTCTCGCTGAGCCGCCTTGCGCGGATTCGCCTGGAGTTGAAAAACCTGCTCGCCCTCGCCCTGCCGATCATCATCGCGCAACTGGCGACCACGGCCATGGGCTTCGTCGATGCGGTGATGGCCGGGCGCGTCGGGCCCAAGGATCTGGCGGCGGTGGCGCTGGGCAACTCGATCTGGGTGCCGGTGTTTCTGTTGATGACCGGCACCCTGTTGGCCACCACACCAAAAGTCGCCCAGCGTTTCGGCGCCGGCAAGCACAGCGAGATCGGCCCGATCGTGCGTCAGGCGTTGTGGCTGGCACTGGTAGTCGGATTGATCGCCACCTCGATGCTGGTCGCCGCCGAGCCTGTGCTGCACCTGATGAAGGTCGATCCCGAGTTGATCGGCCCGTGCATGCAATATCTGCACGGCATCGCCAGCGGCTTGCCAGCGGTGGCCTTCTATCACGTATTGCGTTGCACCAGTGACGGCATCGGCCGCACCCGCCCGGCCATGGTGTTGGGCCTGTGCGGTCTGGCGCTGAACATTCCGCTGAACTACATCTTCATCTATGGCCACTTCGGCGTGCCTGCGATGGGCGGCGTCGGCTGCGGCTGGGCCACGGCGATCGTAATGTGGGTGATGGCGCTGGGCCTGGCCGGTTACGAACGCTGGGCGCCGGCCTATCGCTCGAGCGAATTGTTCAGCCGCTTCGACTGGCCGCAGTGGGCGGTGATCAAGCGTCTGCTGTCGATCGGTTTGCCAATCGGCATCGCGGTGTTTGCCGAGTCGAGCATCTTCGCCGTGATCGCCCTGCTGATCGGCAGCCTCGGCGCGACGGTGGTGGCCGGGCATCAGATCGCGCTGAACGTCAGCTCCCTGGTGTTCATGATTCCCTATTCGCTGGGCATGGCGGTCACCGTGCGTGTCGGCCAGGCGCTGGGCCGCGAGGAACCGCGAGAGGCACGTTTTGCCGCTGGAGTCGGCATGGGCACGGCGCTGGCCTACGCCTGCCTGTCGGCGAGCCTGATGCTGGCGCTGCGCGAGCCGATTGCGGCGATCTATACCGCTGATCCAACGGTGATTCACATTGCCGCGATGCTGATTGTCTACTCGGCGCTGTTCCAGTTTTCCGATGCGATCCAGGTGACTGCCGCCGGCGCACTGCGTGGCTATCAGGACACTCGGGTGACGATGATCCTGACTCTGTTCGCCTACTGGGGGATTGGTTTGCCGGTGGGTTACGCGTTGGGGCTGACCGACTGGCTCGGCGAGCCACGTGGCCCGAGCGGTTTGTGGCAGGGTCTGATTGTCGGTTTGAGCTGCGCTGCGCTGATGCTGTCGATCCGGCTGACACGCAGCGCGCGCAAGCGGATTCGGATCAGTCGTTCGGCGGGTTGAACACCCATAAAAAAAGACCTGCTTTTGCAGGTCTTTTTTTGCCCTGATTCAGGACTTCTTGCGAATCCAGTACAGATAGGTGCCGGCCTCTTCGTGCTGGCTGACTAGCTCATGGTCAAGAAACACGCAGAACTTGGGGATATCGCGCTTGGTCGAGGGATCGGTGGCGATCACCTTGAGCAGGCCGCCGGGTACCAGATCGCGAATGTGCTGGTGCAACATCATCACCGGTTCCGGGCAATTCAGGCCGGTGGCGTCGAGGGTGCCGTCGACCGCGGTATCGATCATTTCACTCATGGTTCACTCCAGAAACTGGCCGGCATTGTCGCGCATTGCTTGGGATATCGTCCAACCCATGTGGGAGCGAGCCTGCTCGCGAAGGCAATCCGTCAGTCAACACATCGCTGGCTGCCCCACCGCTTTCGCGAGCAGGCTCGCTCCCACACGCTCAGTGTTGTGTCAGCGCGATTTGGTTTTCCTGGTGTCGTGCCGGCGCAGATGGCAAGTCACTTCCTCGCGGTCGTGATATAGCTGCTTGCAGCCGATATCAACCTTGATCCCACGTGCCTTGAAACCATCGGCAATGCGCTCGAGCAGACGTTTCACTTCGGCATAACGCTGCTTCATTGGCAGCTTCAGGTTGACCACTGCTTCGCGGCAATGTCCTTCGCCGATCCACTCTTCCAGCATCGCCGCGTTACGCGCCGGTTTCTCGACGATGTCGCAAACCATCCAGTCCACCGGCTGCTTCGGCTTGAAGGTAAAACCGTCCGCCATCAGATGCTGGACCAGTCCGGTTTCCATCAGGCTTTCAGCCATCGGGCCGTTGTCGATCGCCGTCACCAGCATGCCACGGTTGACCAGTTGCCAGGTCCAGCCGCCCGGCGCGGCGCCGAGGTCGACGCCGGTCATGTCGCTGTGCAGACGGTCTTCCCACTGGTCACGCGGAATGAAGTGGTGCCACGCCTCCTCCAGCTTCAAGGTCGAACGGCTGGGCGCCTCGCGAGGAAACTTCAGGCGTGGAATGCCCATCGGCCACATTGCCGAATTGCCGGCATCGGCCATGCCGAGGAACACTTCGCGTCCGCTTTTGAAGGTCAGCAACAAACGCGGCTTGCTGGCGTCTTCCACCAGTTTGTCAGCGGCGGTCAGCGCCTTGCGCAGCGGGCCTTCGAACTTTTTGCAAAAGTTCGACAGTTCCTTGCCGTCATTGGTATCGACCACTTCCAGCCACAGACTGCCAAACACCGGGAAATCGGCCATGTGCGCGAGGATTACGCTGATGCGATCGTTTTCCGGCAGATCGATGAAAAAGCCCCGCGCCCACTGCCGGGGGAAGATCAATTCGGCGAAACGCTGACCGCGCATCAGACGTTCGGCACCGTCCGCTTCGGTGCAGACAAACTCGGCGCAGGCCGCGGCTGTTTTGGCTTTGGCGTAACCGGCCACATTGAGACGGGCGGCGAGATCGGAAATCTCCGAACAGACTTCGCCTTCGAAGCCGGGCCGGCAATGCATGAATAGGGTGTTCATTTTTACTCCTGGGCAGCGGTCGATCATTCGGCCGCTGCGCGATGCTCAAGCCTTGCGTTGCCGCAATGCCTGTCACGAAAACCGGCGCATGATAGCTGAAGTCGGAACCTTGGTTCCGTCCATAGAGTCCAGTTATTAGCCAGCTACTCAAAACAGGGCTAGGTTTAATGCTCTGCCCGTCCCCTCAGTCCGTAGCCGTGCGGACTCAAAGGAGTGATCGTAATGCCGTCCCTCGATAGTCTGAAGTCACTGAAAACCCTACAAATCGACGCCACGACCTACCACTATTTCAGCCTGCCGGAAGCCGCCAAAAGCCTGGGCGATCTCGACAAGCTGCCGATGTCATTGAAGGTCCTGCTGGAAAATCTGCTGCGCTGGGAAGACGAAAAAACCGTCACCGGCGCTGACCTCAAGGCCATTGCCGCCTGGCTTAAGGAGCGCCGCTCCGATCGCGAAATCCAGTACCGCCCTGCTCGTGTATTGATGCAGGATTTTACCGGCGTCCCCGCCGTGGTCGACCTCGCCGCCATGCGTGCGGCGATGGCCAAGGCCGGTGGCGACCCGCAACGAATCAATCCATTGTCGCCGGTGGATCTGGTGATCGACCACTCGGTAATGGTCGACAAGTTTGCCAGCGCCAGTGCCTTCGAACAGAACGTCGACATTGAAATGCAACGCAACGGCGAGCGCTATGCCTTCCTGCGCTGGGGCCAGAGTGCGTTCGATAACTTCAGCGTGGTCCCGCCGGGTACCGGCATCTGCCACCAGGTCAACCTTGAGTACCTCGGCCGCACCGTTTGGACCAAAGACGAGGATGGCCGCACCTACGCCTTCCCCGACACACTGGTCGGCACCGACTCCCACACCACCATGATCAACGGCCTCGGCGTACTCGGCTGGGGCGTGGGCGGGATCGAAGCGGAAGCGGCGATGCTCGGGCAACCGGTGTCGATGCTGATTCCAGAAGTGATCGGCTTCAAACTCACCGGCAAGCTCAAGGAAGGCATTACCGCTACCGATCTGGTGCTGACCGTGACGCAGATGCTGCGCAAGAAAGGCGTGGTCGGCAAATTCGTCGAATTCTATGGCGACGGTCTCGCCGACCTGCCGTTGGCCGACCGCGCGACCATCGCCAACATGGCTCCGGAATACGGTGCGACGTGCGGTTTCTTCCCGGTCGACGATGTCACCCTGGAATACCTGCGCTTGTCCGGCCGGCCGCCGGAAGTGGTGAAACTGGTCGAGGCCTACACCAAAGCTCAAGGCCTGTGGCGTCTGCCGGGTCAGGAGCCGGTGTTCACCGACAGCCTGGCGCTGGACATGGGCAGCGTCGAAGCCAGTCTGGCCGGTCCGAAACGCCCGCAGGATCGCGTCTCTCTGCCGAACGTCGCGCAGGCCTTCAGTGATTTCATCGACCTGCAGTTCAAACCCACCAGCAAGGAAGAAGGACGCCTGGAAAGCGAGGGCGGTGGCGGCGTGGCGGTCGGCAACGCCGATCTGGTCGGTGAAGCGGACTACGAATACGAGGGCAAGACCTATCGCCTGAAAAACGGTGCCGTGGTCATCGCCGCGATCACTTCCTGCACCAACACTTCCAACCCGAGCGTGATGATGGCCGCTGGACTACTGGCGAAAAAAGCCGTCGAAAAAGGCCTGACACGCAAGCCTTGGGTGAAAAGCTCACTCGCCCCCGGCTCGAAAGTGGTCACCGACTACTACAAGGCTGCCGGGCTGACTCAGTACCTTGATCAGCTCGGGTTTTCGTTGGTCGGCTACGGTTGCACCACCTGCATCGGCAACTCCGGGCCACTGCCGGAGCCGATCGAGAAAGCCATTCAGAAAGCCGATCTGACCGTCGCGTCGGTCCTGTCCGGCAACCGCAACTTCGAAGGTCGCGTACACCCACTGGTGAAAACCAACTGGCTGGCCTCGCCTCCGCTGGTCGTCGCCTACGCACTGGCTGGCAGCGTGCGCACCGATATCAGCAGCGAACCGCTGGGTGAGGATCAACAGGGCAATCCGGTGTATCTGCGCGATATCTGGCCAAGCAGCCGGGAAATCGCCGAGGCGGTGAATCAGGTCAACACGGCGATGTTCCATAAGGAATACGCCGAAGTGTTTGCCGGTGATGAACAATGGCAAGCCATCGAGGTGCCGCAAGCGGCGACTTACGTGTGGCAGGACGATTCGACCTACATTCAGCATCCACCTTTCTTCGACGACATTTCCGGCCCTCTGCCGGAAGTCAAAGACGTCAAAGGCGCGCGGGTTTTGGCCTTACTCGGCGATTCAGTGACCACCGACCATATCTCCCCCGCCGGCAACATCAAGATCGACAGCCCGGCCGGGCGGTATCTGCAGGAAAAAGGCGTCGAACCGCGCGATTTCAACTCTTACGGTTCCCGTCGTGGCAATCATGAAGTGATGATGCGCGGCACGTTTGCCAACATCCGTATTCGCAACGAAATGCTTGGCGGCGAGGAAGGCGGCAACACCATTTACATCCCCACCGGGGAAAAAATGGCCATCTACGATGCAGCGATGAAATATCAGGCGTCGGACACGCCGCTGGTGGTGATTGCCGGTCAGGAGTACGGCACCGGGTCGAGCCGTGACTGGGCGGCGAAAGGCACCAATCTGCTGGGCGTCAAAGCCGTGATTGCGGAGAGTTTCGAACGTATTCACCGCTCGAATCTGGTCGGCATGGGTGTGCTGCCGTTGCAGTTCAAGCTTGATCAAAACCGCAAGAGCCTCAATCTGACCGGCAAAGAGACGTTCGAGATTCTGGGATTGACCGGCGTCGAGCTGAGGCCACGGATGAACCTGCCGCTGGTTATCACTCGCGAGGATGGGCGTCAGGAAAGAATCGAAGTCTTGTGCCGGATTGATACGCTGAATGAGGTCGAGTACTTCAAATCCGGGGGGATTCTGCATTATGTGTTGCGGCAGTTGATTGCTTCGTAACGGGACACGTTCGCGCAGGCTGCGATCTCTTTGACTTGGGTTTTCAAGAGCAAGATCAAAAGATCGCAGCCTTCGGCAGCTCCTACGTACAGACGAAAAAAAACCCGCCGAAGCGGGTTTTTCCCAAGACCATTATCGACTCCCTGTCGGCAGCGATCCTTGCAAATGGTCGATCATCCATGATCCTGAAACACTCCCTGTGTCTCAGTTGATGTGTGTAGATTACCCAGTGGATCCAATCAGCAATAGTCGTAAAAGCTACCAACGCGTGTAAGACATTCGCCATACAAACACTTCCGAAAACCCTTAGACGTGTCAGGCGCCGCCGCTTTCACGAGCCCTGGCGCTTTCGGCGAGAAACTGTTCAAGCCTGCTCAACTGCTCCTCCCAGCCGCGGCTGTCCATGTAATACGCCTCTTTCTGGCGGATATCAGGGATGTGCGCGAAGCCGGATTCCGAGACCTTGAGTAGAGTGCCGTCTTCGAAGTCCTGCAATTCGAACTTGACCAGCGTGGTCGGCTCCTGCGAGTAGTCGATCTTCGGGTTGACCGCGTACGGGTGCCAGCGGAAAGAAAACAATTGCTGCGGCTCGACCCGCTCGATCAGCACATTCCACAATACGTGTTCATAACCGGGGTACGTGACCTGGCCCTGCGTCCACTCGCCGGCAATGAAACGCCGTCCCTCGAGCGCCACGCCGAACCACTGGCCAAACGCCTCTGCATCGACCAATGCACGCCAGACGTGGGAACGCGACGCCTTGAGCGTGATCTTGCGTTCGAAACTGTTAGGTACTGGTTTCATACGTCACCTCCTGTTCTGAACACTAGGCTTGTATGACCACATGTCCAATGCGAAGTTGTATCGAAGCGCTGCAGCCACCCATTCGAGCGGACACATTCTGCGGTAGTTTGCGCTCTGTGATCGGCGCCGCCTGACCTGTTATCTTTCCAGCGAATCCGCAGAAACAAGGACGAATCATGCAGCCCTCTCTTGCCGATCGGTATCGCGGCGCCCTCCTCGGCCTGGCTTGCGGCGATGCGGTCGGCACAACGGTTGAGTTCCAGCCGCGAGGATCATTCCAGCCGCTGAGCGATATGGTTGGCGGCGGCCCGTTCCAGCTCAAGCCTGGGCAATGGACCGATGACACCTCAATGGCACTGTGCCTGGCCGAAAGCCTGCTGAGTAAAAACGGCTTCGACGCGACTGATCAGATGGGCCGCTATCTCAATTGGTGGAAATGGGGATACCTGAGCTCTACCGGAGAATGTTTCGACATCGGCATGACCGTCAGCCATGCACTGGAACAGTATCAGCGAACCGGGGAGCCTTTCGCAGGGTCGACTGATCCATTGACTGCTGGTAACGGGTCGCTGATGCGATTGGCGCCTGTCGTGCTGTTTTATTTTCCCGACGCTGGACAGATCCAGATCAACGCCGCCGACAGTTCGCGCACAACCCATGCGGCGCCGGAGGCAATCGAGTGCTGTCAGTTGCTGGCTGACCTGATCGCACGAGCGCTTGAGGGTGCGGAGAAAACACAGCTTCGGCGGTCGCCACTGCTCCAGCTTTCCCAGCCCAAGGTGATTGCGATTGCTCAGGGTGAGTACCTCCATAAAGCGGAAACTGAAATAAAAGGCAGTGGCTATAGCGTCCAATCGCTGGAAGCCGCTTTGTGGTGCTTTCACCATACGCAGACATTCGCCGAAGCGGTGTTGAAAGCAGCCAATCTCGGTGATGATGCGGTTACGACGGCTGCTATCGTCGGTCAGTTGGCAGGTGCTTACTACGGCGCTCGGGCGATTCCCGAACACTGGCTGGAGCAGTTGCATGAAGGCGAGGAAATCACCGCCACTGCGGATCGCTTGCTTGAGGCCTCCCGCCTACGTACATAACAATCGCTACACTCATTCCACTCGATACAGCGAGAACCTTATGTCAGTGCGTCTGCTTCTGGCCCTTGCGCCTTTTTTGTTTGCCCCTTTCGCCCATGCCACGGTTGATTGCGCCAACGCCAGTGATCAGGCGACGATGAATCAATGCGCTGGGCAAGCGTTCAAAGCGGCGGACAAGGAATTGAATACGATCTACCAGCAGATCACCGGACGCCTTAAGGACAACCCGGACGGAAAGAAGCTGCTGGTCAACGCGCAGCGGGCGTGGGTCAGCTTTCGGGATGCCGAGTGCACGTTTTCGGCTTCTGGGGTGGCGGGCGGGAGCGTTTATCCATTGATTTACAGCGAGTGCCTAACGGGAATGACCAAGACGCGCGTCGAGTCGCTCAAGCAATATTTGAAATGTGAGGAAGGTGATATGAGTTGCCCGGTACCTGGTGCGTAATCACAGGCTCACTTACGGGAGCCTGTGCTGTGAAACCGTTATGCCTCAGACGTGCGGATCACCCGGTGCTTTGCTCGGCGCTGCGTATTGCGGCTTGAGGTGGCCATCCTGATCGAGTAACCAGGCGTCCATGATCTGCCGCACTACTGGACCGGCAACACGACCACCCGCCTCGCCGTTTTCGATCATTACCGAGATGGCGATCTTCGGATGCTCGGCCGGTGCAAATCCTACAAACAGGGCGTTGTCACGGTGGCGCTCGAGGGTTTTCTCACGGTTGTAGCGCTCACCCTGCTTGATCGCCACCACTTGCGCCGTACCACTCTTGCCAGCGATGCGGTATTGCGCCCCCGCAGCCGCCGCTCGTGCGATGCCTCGAGCATCGTGCATGACCATCTGCATTCCGTGATTGACCTGCTCCCAATCGCGCGGATCTTTAAGCAGAATGTTCGGCATCGGGTGCTCGTCAACCGGCGCAACGCCGTCGACCGACTTGGCCAAGTGCGGTCGATTCCATATCCCCTTGTTGGCGATGAGGGCAGTGGCCTGGGCCAATTGCAGTGGTGTGACCTGCATGTAGCCCTGGCCGATGCCCAGAATAACCGTCTCGCCGGGATACCAGGCCTGTCGCCGAGTAGCGCGTTTCCACGCTTGCGACGGCATCAGACCGGGCGACTCTTCAAACATGTCCAGCGAGACTTTTTCACCAAGGCCGAACATCGCCATGTAGTCGTGCAGACGATCGATGCCAAGCTTGTGCGCCAGATCATAGAAGTAGGTGTCGTTCGAGCGCATGATCGCCGCGTCCATGTCCACCCAACCATCACCACTGTGGTTCCAGTTGCGATACTTGTGATCGAAGTCCGGTAATTGGTAGTAGCCGGGATCGTATACGCGGGTCTGCGGGGTCACGACGCCGGCGTCCAGACCCGCGATGGCGACTTCGGGCTTGATCGTCGAGCCTGGGGCATAAAGGCCGCGCAATACGCGGTTGAACAGCGGACGGTCGATGGAATCGCGCAGCGCTGAATATTCCTTTGAACTGATCCCGGTGACGAAAAGATTCGGATCGAAGCTCGGGTTGCTGACCATGGCCAGCACTTCTCCAGTGGACGGATCAAGGGCAACCACGGAACCACGGCGGTTGCCCAAAGCAGCTTCAGCGGCTTCCTGCAGCTTCACATCGAGACTGAGGACGATGTTTTTACCAGGCACCGGATCGGTGTGCCTGAGTACGCGCAGCACTCGGCCTTGAGCATTGGTTTCGACTTCTTCGTAACCGACATGGCCGTGCAACTGCGCTTCATAAAAACGCTCGATACCGGTTTTACCGATGGACTGCGTACCTCGGTATTCCACGGAGTCGAGAGTTTTCGATTCTTTTTCATTGATCCGACCGACATAACCGATCGAATGGGCGAAATGGGCGCCGAGGGGATAGTGGCGGACAAACTGCGGCTCGACATCAATGCCCGGCAAGCGAAACTCGTTAACCGCCAGGACGGCAATCTGCTCTTCCGTCAGCTCATAAAACAGGGTGACCGGTGTGAACGGATGCCGGGATTGCTTCATCGCCTTGTCGAATACCGTGCGGTCTTCAGCAGGCAAGTGCAGCAAGTTGATGACTTCGTCCAATTCTTGATTGACGTCGGTGGCACGCTCACGGGTGATGGTCAGGTTGTAGCTGGGGCGATTGTCGGCGAGCAACACACCGTTGCGGTCGTAGATCAATCCACGCGTTGGCGGTATCGGGAGGACATGGACGCGATTGTTTTCGGAGATGGTCGAGTGGTAGTCGAATTCCACGACCTGAAGGATGTACAGGCGCACCACCAGAGCGCAGCTGATGGCGAAGACAAACAGAGCGCAGGCGATCAATCGCTTGTTGACCAGCCGCGTCTCTTTTTCATGATCCTTGATCGGGATTGGTTCAGGCATTTCTACAGCAACTCTTTGACATAAATGAGTGCCGATCCGTGGGCAGGACATCAGTCCGTTAAAAAACGAGCTGCACCATATCAAAACTGGCCGTCCACTTCAGAATGAATTTCCCCGGTGGCAGGCTGAAAACTTTCCCGCAGGCAAAACAAAACCCCAACTGCTTTCGCAATTGGGGTTTCGGAATTTAATCTTGACGATGACCTACTCTCAC
>NZ_QFZZ01000003.1 GCF_005233515.1 Pseudomonas sp. CFBP13508 | reverse complement strand
TAAACTTGGCTCAGCAATCGTTGGTTACATCTTTGATTTCTCGCGGAGTAACTTGTGATGCTGATAATCTTGTTGACTATCAGTCTAACTGCACAAGCACCCACACGAATTGCTTGATTCAGTTGTTAAAGAGCGATTGGTTAAGATCTTTCGTCTCAACCGAGGCGCGCATTCTACAGCAGCCTCATTTGCTGTCAAGTGATTATTTTCAGAAGTTTTCGAAGAATTCTTCAACAACTTCAACCACTTGCGCTTCCGATCTCTCGTTAGCGGGAGGCGAATTCTACAGCGTTAATCGCTGCTGTCAACACCTCTTTTTCTCCGCTTTCGATCGAGAAGATCGAACCGTTAAGAGAGCCAAACATCACCGCTCTTTCAACCCCTTCCAGGCTTCGATGACCTGAGGCAAGCCGCTGTCGAAAACTGCGTAACTCTTTGAATCTCAAGGAGTTTTCCGTTTCGACTGCGCCGGAAGTGGGGCGAATTATAGACCTCTGGAATCTGCCGTCAACCGTTAATTTCGCTTTTCTTTCAATAACTTGCGTATTGATTAAAAAACATCCAATCAGATGAGAAAAGAGCTCCTTCTATATAGAAGAAGACTTAAAGGACGCCTTCCTCCTTCAACATAGCCACCGCACCTGCCCCCAGGCCCAGCACCCGCTGCAGAACCTCTAACGTGTGCTCACCTAATAAAGGAGGCGCATGACGATATTCAACGGGCGTCTCCGACAATCGAATCGGGCTGGCCACCTGGGGCACCATCCCCGCCAATGCATGAGGCAGTTCGATCGCCAGACCGCGCGCCTTCACTTGTGGATCTTCAAACACCTGCGACAGATCATTGATCGGCCCACAAGGCACACCCGCATGCTCCAATTGAGCAACCCACTCGGCTGTCGTCTTGAAAACCGTCGCCTGGCGGATCAGTGGAATCAACACCGCGCGGTTCGCCACTCGCAGCTTGTTGGTCGCGAAGCGCGGATCATCCGCCCAGTGCGGCTGCCCGGCGACTTCGGCGAACTTGCGGAACTGCCCGTCATTGCCCACGGTGAGGATGAAGTCGCCATCCGCCGTAGGAAAGTCCTGATAAGGCACGATATTGGGATGGGCATTGCCCAGACGCTTTGGCGCATTGCCGGTGGTCAGGTAGTTCATCGCCTGGTTAGCCAGACACGCGACCTGCACATCCAGCAACGCCATATCGATGTGCTGGCCACCACCGTCGTGATCGCGATGAGCCAACGCCGCGAGAATCGCCACCGTTGAATACAGCCCGGTGAGAATATCCGTCAGCGCTACGCCCACTTTCACCGGGCCAGCACCTTCATCTCCTTCAGGTCGACCAGTCAGACTCATCAAGCCGCCGAGGCCCTGGATCATGAAGTCATACCCTGCACGCTTGGCGTAAGGACCGGTCTGACCGAAGCCGGTGATAGAGCAATAGATCAGATTCGGGTTGAGCGCCTTCAGCGACTCATAGTCCAGGCCATAGGCCGCCAGACCGCCCACCTTGAAATTCTCGATGAGGATGTCCGACTTCGCCGCCAGGTCGCGCACCAGCTTCTGCCCTTCAGGACGGGTGAAGTCGATGGTCACCGATTGCTTGTTGCGGTTGGCCGACAGGTAATAAGCCGCTTCCGACGTGTTCTCGCCGTAAGCGTCTTTGAGAAAGGGCGGACCCCACGCGCGAGTATCGTCACCATTGCCTGGCCGCTCGACCTTGATCACTTCGGCGCCAAGGTCGGCGAGGATTTGCCCAGCCCAAGGCCCGGCCAGCACTCGCGATAAATCCAGTACCCGCAGATGCGACAGCGCGCCCATGGTCTGCTCTCCTATTAATAGAACGCCTGCAGACCGGTTTGCGCACGCCCGAGGATCAGCGCGTGAACGTCATGGGTACCTTCATAGGTATTCACCACTTCCAGGTTGACCAGGTGACGGGCCACACCGAACTCATCGGAGATGCCATTTCCGCCGAGCATGTCGCGGGCCATCCGCGCGATATCCAGCGACTTGCCGCAGGAGTTGCGCTTCATGATCGAAGTGATTTCAACGGCGGCAGTGCCTTCATCCTTCATCCGACCCAGGCGCAGGCAGCCTTGCAGTGCCAGGGTGATCTCGGTCTGCATATCGGCGAGTTTCTTCTGTACCAGTTGCGTCGCGGCCAGCGGGCGACCGAACTGCTGACGGTCCAGAGTGTATTGGCGTGCGGTGTGCCAGCAGAACTCGGCGGCGCCCAGTGCGCCCCAGGAAATGCCGTAGCGTGCGGAGTTGAGGCAGGTGAACGGACCTTTCAGACCACGCACGTCCGGGAAGATGTTTTCTTCCGGCACGAACACGTTGTCCATGACGATCTCACCGGTGATCGAAGCGCGCAGGCCGACCTTGCCGTGAATCGCCGGAGCGCTCAGGCCTTTCCAGCCTTTCTCCAGAACGAAACCACGGATATCGCCGGCATCGTCCTTGGCCCAGACTACAAATACGTCAGCAATCGGGCTGTTGGTGATCCACATCTTCGCGCCAGTCAGGCTGTAGCCGCCGTCGACCTTGCGCGCCCGGCTAATCATCGCGCCCGGATCCGAACCGTGGTTCGGTTCGGTCAGACCAAAGCAACCGATCCATTCGCCGGAAGCCAGCTTCGGCAGATACTTCTGTTTCTGTGCTTCGGTGCCGAATTCGTTGATCGGCACCATCACCAGCGACGACTGCACGCTCATCATCGAGCGATAGCCAGAGTCGACGCGCTCGACCTCACGGGCAATCAGGCCGTAGCTGACATAGTTCAGACCGCTGCCACCGTACTGCTCGGGAATGGTCGCGCCGAGCAGGCCGACTTCGCCCATCTCGCGGAAGATTGCCGGATCGGTCTTCTCATGACGGAAAGCTTCAAGTACACGCGGCGCCAGGCTCTGTTGGGCGAACTGCGCGGCGGTGTCGCGGATCATCCGCTCCTCTTCGGTGAGCTGTTGATCCAGCAGCAGGGGATCGATCCAGTTGAAGCTAGCTTTACCGCCCATGAGTTTGCCCTCGCAATCGGGTGAATTAACGTGGCATTGATCCTAGGCGCGACTCGTCATCGCGGCAAACGAGGATTTCGCATTCTGTTGTGCTAATTTCTCACTCCGAACCGTCGCGAAATGCCATTAATGCGGCGCATTAGTGAGGTTGACGTACATGCGCAGGAAAATTCCCAGCACGACCGCCCTGATCAGCTTCGAAGCTGCCGCCCGCCACGAAAGTTTCACCCGGGCCGCTGAAGAGCTGTCGCTCACCCAGGGCGCCATTTGCCGACAGATCGCCAGCCTTGAAGACTTCCTAAGCGTGGAACTGTTCCGACGCTCGCGACGTGGAGTGAAACTGACCGAGGCGGGGCTTTCCTACAGTCGTCGGGTGGCCACTCAGCTCGATGCGGTGGAGCGCGACACCCTTTCGGTGATGGGCCAGCAGGGCACCAACGTTATCGAGCTCGCCGTCGTGCCGACCTTCGGCACCCAATGGCTGCTGCCACGCCTCAAGGATTTTCAGCTCAAGCACCCGGAAGTGACCGTCAACCTGACCAACCGCACTCGGCCTTTCCTGTTTGCCGACACCGAATTCGATGCCGCGATTTACTTCGGCGACGCCGACTGGTCGGGTACCGAATCCCACAGGTTGATGGGTGAAAATCCGATGCCGGTGTGCAGTCCCGCCCTACTCGGCAATCGCAAGCATCTGACAGCCGCTGCCATCGCCGAACTACCGCTGCTGCAGCAGACCACACGACCTTACGCCTGGCGCCAGTGGTTCAACTCCCAGCAGTTGAATATCCCTCGCGACATGACCGGCCCACGTTACGAACTCTTCTCCATGCTTGCCCAGGCAGCCATGCACGACATGGGCGTCGCGCTGATTCCGCCGTTTCTGATCCAGCGCGAGCTGGCAGAGAAACGTCTGGTGGTTGCCAACCCTCAAGCGCTCTCCAGCATCAAGGCCTATTACCTGATGATTCCGGAGCGAAAGGTCGAATCGGCATCGCTGAAGGCATTTCGCGACTGGCTGGTAAATCAAGCGCAGAGCTACAGCCTAGAAGAATAAAGGCCCTGCGCGATAATTAACCCCGTAGTCAAGAAAATCAAAGCCCTACAGATATAACTATTTGTCGCTTTTGCGCAGACTGTATCCGAAAGTCGTACAGACGTCCCACAAGCTGCCAACCACGTGGCTTTGAGCCTCTAATGGCGACTCATTACTGCCTATTCACGCCACCGATGCGAATTTTTTTCAAATTCAGCCAGAATCCTTGCAGGGCACGGCGTGCAAGGGGTTCAACTGGCCATCTGCGACATTCGGTCACGGCATGACTTGTAGTTAATTTTCCGTCACCCGTCATAATCCCTTGAAGGGCATAAAGTTCGCCTGCAAAATGCCGCGCCCCGCCCCGATTCGGCGGGATCGTGCTGATCGGCCGCCCCAGTCGCACCATCCGCAGTGCATGGGTTTACTCAATAAGATCACGCAGGAGATTTGACGTGCACATTGGTGTTCCTCTCGAAACCCAGACCGGTGAAACACGGGTTGCAGCAACCCCGGAAACCATCAAGAAGCTGATCAGCCAAGGCCATAAGGTCACTGTGCAAAGTGGCGCCGGCGTCAAAGCCAGTGTCGTCGACAGTGCCTATGAAGCGGCCGGCGCAAGCATTGGCAGCGCCAATGACGCGTTTGGCGCCGAGCTGATTCTCAAAGTGGTCGCGCCAAGCGATGCCGAACTGACGCTGATCAAGCGCGGTACGGTGCTGGTGGGCATGCTCAATCCGTTCAACAACGAGACCATCGCAAAAATGGCCGAGTGCGGCATTACCGCCTTTGCCCTCGAAGCCGCGCCGCGCACCTCGCGCGCGCAGAGTCTCGATGTGTTGTCGTCGCAGGCGAACATCGCCGGCTACAAAGCGGTGTTGCTGGCCGCCCACTATTACCCGCGCTTCATGCCAATGCTGATGACTGCTGCGGGTACGGTGAAAGCGGCGCGCGTGCTGATTCTCGGCGCGGGCGTGGCCGGTCTGCAGGCGATCGCTACGGCCAAACGTCTGGGTGCGGTGATCGAAGCGTCCGACGTGCGTCCAGCAGTGAAGGAACAGATCGAATCCCTCGGCGCCAAGTTCGTCGACGTGCCGTACGAAACCGATGAAGAACGCGAATGCGCCGTCGGCGTCGGCGGTTATGCGCGGCCGATGCCGGCGAGCTGGATGCAGCGCCAGGCTCAGGCGGTGCATGAGCGCGCCAAGCAGGCCGATATCGTCATTACCACCGCGCTGATTCCGGGCCGCAAGGCGCCGACGCTGCTCAGCGCCGAGACCGTGGCGCAGATGAAACCGGGCTCGGTGGTCATTGACCTCGCCGCCGCTCAGGGTGGCAACTGTCCGCTGACCGTGGCCGATCAGGTCGTTGTGGAAAACGGTGTGACCATCGTCGGCCCGACCAACCTCGCCGGTGAAGTCGCTGCCGACGCTTCGGCGCTGTACGCACGCAACCTGCTGGACTTCCTCAAGCTGGTGTTCACCAAGGAAGGCCAGTTCGACGTCAACCTCGAAGACGACATCGTCGCCGCGTGCCTGATGTGCCGCGACGGCCAAGTCATCCGCAAAAACGCCTAAGCAGGGATTCAGACGATGGAAGAGCTTATCTCCCCCGGTATCTACAACCTGATCATCTTCGTGCTGGCGATTTATGTCGGTTACCACGTGGTCTGGAACGTTACACCTGCGCTGCACACGCCGTTGATGGCGGTGACCAATGCCATTTCCGCGATCGTGATCGTCGGCGCCATGCTCGCCGCTGCGCTGACCGTCACGCCGCTGGGCAAGACCATGGGCACGCTGGCTGTGGCACTGGCGGCGGTCAATGTGTTTGGTGGCTTCCTGGTCACCCGCCGCATGCTTGAGATGTTCAAGAAGAAAGCCCCGAAAGCAAAAGAAGAGGCGCCGAAGTAATGAGCATGAATCTCGTCACGACGCTCTACCTGATCGCGTCGATCTGCTTTATCCAGGCCCTCAAAGGCCTGTCGCACCCGACCACTTCGCGGCGCGGCAACCTGTTCGGCATGCTCGGCATGGCGCTGGCAATCATCACCACGGTCGGCCTCATCTATAAGTTGGGCGCTGAACTGGCCACGGCTGGCATCGGTTATGTGATCGTTGGCTTGCTGGTCGGCGGCACCGCCGGTTCGATCATGGCCAAGCGCGTTGAAATGACCAAGATGCCGGAACTGGTAGCGTTCATGCACAGCATGATCGGCCTCGCGGCGGTGTTCATTGCCATTGCGGCGGTGGTCGAGCCGCAGTCGTTGGGTATCGTTAAACAGCTGGGCGATGCGATCCCGGCGGGCAACCGCCTGGAGCTGTTCCTCGGCGCTGCGATCGGTGCAATCACCTTCTCGGGTTCGGTAATCGCCTTCGGCAAGCTCTCGGGCAAATACAAGTTCCGCCTGTTCCAGGGCGCACCGGTACAGTTTGCCGGTCAGCACAAACTCAATGCGGTCCTGGGTCTGGCTACGCTGGTTCTCGGTCTGACCTTCATGTTCACAGGCAACCTTACGGCGTTCGCGCTGATGCTGGCGCTGGCGTTCGTGATGGGCGTGCTGATCATCATCCCGATCGGCGGCGCCGACATGCCGGTGGTGGTGTCGATGCTCAACAGCTATTCCGGCTGGGCGGCGGCGGGCATCGGTTTCTCGCTGAACAACTCGATGCTGATCATTGCCGGCTCGCTGGTGGGTTCGAGCGGTGCGATCCTCTCGTACATCATGTGCAAGGCGATGAACCGCTCCTTCTTTAATGTACTGCTCGGCGGTTTCGGCAATACGGCAGACGCAGGTCCTGCCGGTGCGCAGGAAGCACGTCCGGTGAAATCCGGCTCGGCTGATGACGCAACCTTCCTGCTGACCAACGCCGACACCGTGATCATCGTCCCGGGTTACGGCCTGGCAGTGGCCCGTGCCCAACACGCACTGAAGGAGCTGACCGAGAAGCTGACCCATCGCGGCGTGACCGTGAAGTACGCGATCCACCCGGTAGCCGGTCGCATGCCTGGGCACATGAACGTCCTGCTCGCCGAGGCCGAAGTGCCTTACGACCAGGTGTTCGAAATGGAAGACATCAACTCCGAGTTCGGCCAAGCCGACGTGGTGCTGGTGCTCGGTGCGAACGACGTGGTCAACCCGGCCGCGAAGAACGATCCGAAGTCGCCGATCGCCGGCATGCCGATTCTCGAAGCGTTCAAGGCCAAGACCATCATCGTCAACAAGCGCTCGATGGCCAGCGGCTACGCCGGTCTGGACAACGAACTGTTCTATCTGGACAAGACCATGATGGTTTTCGGCGATGCGAAGAAAGTCATTGAAGACATGGTCAAAGCGGTCGAGTAATTCACCGCTGCAATAGCGAACGCCCCGACTTGTCGGGGCGTTTTTGTTTGCGCCAGAAGCTGGACAATTTGCCGCGTTGTTGCAGATCCGGTAACGGTGTTTTACTGCAAACCCGCGAAATAGAGGCCTCGTTTGCGACCTTGGTAGCGGGACAGGCGCCGGCCAAATTCACTAGACTGCGCATCCTGCTACTCGTTGCCCGAGATAATAATCCATGTACCGTGACCGTATTCGCCTGCCTTCGTTGTTGGACAAAGTGATGAGCGCTGCCGACGCCGCTGCTCTGATTGAGGACGGCATGACCGTCGGCATGAGCGGTTTCACCCGCGCCGGCGAAGCCAAGGCCGTTCCCCATGCACTGGCCGAGCGCGCCAAGGTCACACCGCTGAAGATCAGCCTGATGACCGGCGCCAGCCTGGGCAACGACCTCGACAAGCAATTGACCGAGGCCGGCGTGCTGTCGCGGCGCATGCCGTTTCAGGTCGACAGCACGTTGCGCAAGGCCATCAACGCCGGCGAAGTGATGTTCATTGACCAGCATCTCTCGGAAACCGTAGAGCAACTGCGCAACCAACAGTTGAAGCTGCCGGACATCGCCGTCATCGAGGCAGTCGCCATCACTGAACAAGGCCATATCGTGCCGACCACTTCGGTGGGCAACTCGGCCAGCTTCGCGATCTTCGCCAAACAAGTGATCGTCGAGATCAACCTGGCCCACAACGCCAACCTCGAAGGCCTGCACGACATTTATATCCCGACGTACCGCCCGACGCGCACGCCAATCCCGCTGGTGAAAGTCGACGATCGCATCGGCAGCACGGCAATTCCGATTCCGCCTGAGAAGATCGTCGCGATTGTCATCACTCAGCAGTCGGACTCGCCGTCTACAGTGTCGGTACCGGACGTTGATACCAACGCTATCGCCGAACACCTGATCACCTTCTTCAAGCAGGAAGTTGCGGCCGGGCGCATGACCAACAAGCTCGGCCCGCTGCAAGCCGGAATTGGCAACATCGCCAACGCGGTGATGTGCGGCTTGATCGACTCACCGTTCGAAGACCTGACCATGTACTCGGAAGTGCTGCAGGACTCGACCTTTGATCTGATCGATGCCGGCAAGCTTAGCTTCGCCTCGGGCAGTTCGATCACCCTGTCCGAGCGCCGCAACAGCGACGTGTTCGGCAACCTGGAGAAGTACAAGGACAAACTGATTCTGCGGCCGCAGGAGATTTCCAATCACCCGGAAGTCGTGCGGCGGCTGGGTATTATCGGCATCAACACTGCGCTGGAATTCGACATCTACGGCAACGTCAACTCCACCCATGTCTGCGGCACGCGGATGATGAACGGCATCGGCGGCTCCGGCGACTTCGCGCGCAACGCGCATCTGGCGGTGTTCGTGACCAAATCGATCGCCAAGGGTGGCGCGATTTCCAGCGTGGTGCCGATGGTCAGCCACGTCGACCACACGGAGCATGATGTCGACATTCTGGTGACCGAGGTCGGGTTGGCCGATTTACGCGGCCTGGCGCCACGGGAGCGTGCGCGGGTGATCATCGACAACTGTGTGCACCCGGACTTCCGCCAGGCACTGAATGATTACTTCACCGCTGCCTGTGCAATTGGCGGGCACACCCCGCATATTCTGCGCGAAGCCTTGAGCTGGCATATGAATCTGGAAGAAACCGGGCGCATGCTGGCGGTGTGATTCACACAGATATACATCGACGCAAACACAGTTTTGCGTCGATGGATCTCCGCTAGTAGCAGAATCGTCGAAAACTGTACTGCTGTACCGGTGCTTTCCTACAGCAAAGTCCTACTCAATAGCTTAATTCCAGTCAAAATGCACCAATCGAGTGCGGACAGGTACAGTTTGCCCAATTTCGACCCGTACACCATCCGTAAACAGTTAACTGCTCGCTCACAATACAAATGAACTGTATCTACAGAGACTAGGCAAACGAGAGGATCATGGGCACCAGTCAAACCACTACCTGATCCCGCCACAAGCGGAAGGATGTCAACCATGGAACGTACACTCAGTTCCGAACTGTTCTTCGAAGACAAAGCTGTAAACACCCAGGCTTCCCTGCCTCTGCGCGTTATTGCCAACCTGATGTTGTGGCAGCGCCGCATCTCCAGCCGCCATCAACTGGCTCGTCTGGACTCGCGCCTGCTGGCCGACGCCGGTATCAGCGAAGCACAACGCTACGAAGAGCTGAGCAAGCCGTTCTGGCGCTAAGCAGCGTCGCTGGCTCTGGTCGTCAGACCCACCGCCAGCAACCCGAATTGCACAAGCAGAACCCGTCGTGGGCAACCACGACGGGTTTTGTCGTTTTAGAGGCCTTGAATGCTCTAAAACGCATATATGAACGAGTACAGGTACAATTTAAGAAATACTCGAATATACCGGTACAGTTATCCAGACCCTTGAAGTATCACTGGCCACCACTGGGCGAACCGCATCTGGCAGCCTAATATCCATGCAGAACGTGGCGAACGTTGCGCAACAGGCGTCTGACTCCTCAGATACCGAGCCACCTCTCACTACGGTTTATCCAAAGGAGTTCCATCATGACCCGTCTTCGTCTGCTCAGTGCCGCCGCCCTGCTGGCCGTGGCTGCCAACGCCAGCGCTACCAGCTTCATCGTCACCACCGACTCGATCGTCGGCGCGCTGAAAGCCTCTTCCGACGCCACTTCAGATGTGACCTCCTCGTTCCGTGACGACAAGATCGTCCTCGCCGCCCGCGACGATGCCGCCAGCTTCGTGGCCAGCCAAGGCGATATCCGTGGGGTGAAACTGGAAAGTGCGCTCGATCACATCCGCCATCAGGCGCCACAACTCAATGCCACCGATGCCCAATTGGCTCAGGCCATTCTGACCCTCTGATCGATTGCCACAATGCGGGACACGCCAGCCGTGTCCCGATGTTTCAACGCTGGCTCTGGCCCGGGCATTTGCGCTAGCCTTCAGGCTCGTTAACAGTTGTCGAGTCCCATGCGCTTTCTTCCAAATCTGCTCATCTCTTCTGCTTTGTTCACCGCCTGCTGGGCGATGTCTGCCAACGCCTTCGACGCTTTCAATGCTTCGACCCAAGGCACGGTTGTCAGCGGTTACGCCACCAGCATGGTGTCTTCTGCGCCGTTCGACCGTAAACTGCTGCTCGCCGCCCATGATGACGCGGCCGCCTTCGTTGCCAGTAACGGTGAATGGCGAGGCGCACGGCTGGAATCGGCGCTGCATTACCTGCGCAAAACCCGGCCAAAACTTCATGCCAGCGACCTTGAACTGGCAGAGGCAATTCTCGTCCAATAGTTATCCTTGTCCTTCCGGAGTCGTTCCATGCGTAGCCCGCTGATTGCTGCCGCCCTTGGCCTGTTTGTGTTGGCCGATGTGGCCCAGGCGCACACCCTGGTAGCCACCAGTAACATCATCGTTCGTGCCTCCCAGCGCACCATCGATTTCACCTCCGATACCACCACCTCGATCCGCGACTCGAAAATCATCCGCGAAGCTCACGACGACGCCGCCAGTTTCGTCGCCAGCAACGGCGACATCCGTGGCGCGCACCTCGAAGCTGCTCTCAACACCTTGCGTAATCGTGTGCCGGAAGCGCGCGACGCCAGTGATCAGGTACTCGCCGAAGCCATCCTCGCGCTGTGAGGTCCGTTGGCGCCTGGCTACTGGCCGGGGCGTTGTTGCTGCTTGGCAACAGTGCTCACGCCGGCCTGCAATTGCGGCTCAAGACCGAGGGTCTGAGTCCGGCTCAACAACAGGCCAGTCAGGCGCTGATCGATGAGGCCATGGCGAAACTGCCGCCGAGCTTCATCGAGCGGCTGGATCGGCGCATCGACGTCGGCTGGACCGACGACATGCCTGCCAACGCTTATGGACAAGCGACGCTGGTGTCCGAGCTCGATCTGAATCGCAAGCTGCTCGCCGGCCTCACCGATGGCAGCGCGGCCAAAGCAAAAACCAATCGCCCCCACGGCACTGTGCGGCAGGAACTGCTGGCCACGGTGCTGCACGAAATCACCCACATCTACGACCGCGCGCGTTTATGGCCGAGCGCCGAGCGCACGTTGATCCAGCGCTGCACCCGGCGTTTCAACAGCGCCGGGCTGATTGGCATTCCCGATGAGTGTCGCGGGCAGAACGGTCGCCGCTTCACCATCAGCGACGATCCGCGCCTGCTCGATCTGGCCGGTTGGCAGCAATACGTCGGCCGCCGTGGCGAGCGCGAACAACACAACCGCCAGATCGCCCGCAGCCCGGACCTTTACGAAGTCTCCAGCCCCAAGGAATTCGTCGCGGTCAACATGGAGTACTTCCTCCTCGACCCGAGCTACGCCTGCCGCCGCCCGGCGCTGTATCGCTACTACAAGGAACATTTCGGCTGGGCGCCGCCAGCGCAGGACACCTGCAGCAAGAGCTTCGCCTTTCTCAATGCGGGCAATGACTTCGCCAAGCAGCCCCTGGGTCAAGTCGATCCGGAACGGGTCTATGCCGTCGATTACCTGCTGGCCGAGGCCAATCAGAACTGGGTTAGCCGCTGGGGCCACAGCATGTTGCGCCTGGTCATCTGCGCCCCCGGTCGCCCGCGTGGCCCGGATTGCCGCCTCGACCTCGATCAGCACCTGGTGCTGTCCTATCGCGCCTTCGTTGGCGATGTACAGCTGTCGAGCTGGGACGGACTGGTCGGCAAATACCCGTCGCGGCTGTTCGTGTTGCCGCTGGCGCAAGTGATCGACGAATACACCAAGACCGAGCTGCGCAGCCTCGCTTCGGTGCCGCTGAAGCTGTCTCGCGAGGAAATCGAAGGCGTCGTCGAACATGCCGCCGAGATGCACTGGAGTTACGACGGCAACTACTTCTTCCTGTCCAACAACTGCGCGGTAGAGGGTTTGAAACTGTTGCGCAGCGGCAGCAATAACAGCCAACTGGTCGGCCTCGACAGCATCATGCCCAACGGCTTGCTCGAAGTGCTCAAGGGCCGTGGTCTGGCCGACACCAGTGTGCTCGACGATCCGAAAGAAGCGCTGCGTCTGGGTTACCGCTTCGACTCGTTCCGCGATCGCTATCAAGCGATGTTCGATGTATTGAAGAAGCAACTGCCAATCAAGCAGACCACTGTCGAAGACTGGCTGTCACTCAGCGCTGAACAACGCCGCGAATGGTTCGACCGCGCCGACCTGCGCACCAGTGCCGCGCTGTTGCTGCTCGAGCAGGCGAGTTTCCGCCGGCAGTTGTTGCTGGCCCAGGACGAGGTCAAGCAACGCTACCTCGGCGCCCGCGAGCTGGAAAACGGCGGCATGGACAAGGCCAACGTGACCTTACAGCAGATCCTCGCCAACAGTGGCTTCCTCAGCCGCCCGGCGGAACTGCTCGACTCCAAGGGTTACGGACTGCCCCAGCCGAGCGAGTTCGGCCGACTGGAAGCGGAAAGCAGCCAGCGGCAGAAGAAGCTGCTGGCGCTGTCCGGCGACCTCGATACTGAAGTGCGCAAGCTGCTCGAACCCAAGCGCGCCGCCGAGATTGCCGCCAGCGAGGCCAACGTGAAGCAGATTGGCGAGCATTTGCGCAAACTGCACAAGGCTTCGGGCGGACTGCAATTACCCTGAGCACAAAAAAAGGCTTCAGAACGCCTGTTCTGAAGCCTTTTTGTTTTCCCCTGCGGCTTTAGACGCGAGCCTTGCGCACGCCTTGGGACAGCGCCGAACACAGACTCAACACGCCATCGATAGCCTGCTCAGGCGTATCGGCACTGGCGATGTGATCGATCAACGCCGAGCCCACCACCACACCGTCAGCCAGACGCGCGATGGCCGCAGCCTGCTCCGGCGTACGGATACCGAAACCGATGCTGATCGGCAGGTCGGTATGCCGACGCAGACGTGCAACCGCCTCTTCCACGTGTTCGAGAGTCGCTGCACCGGAACCGGTGACACCGGCCACCGACACGTAGTAGACGAAACCGGAGCTGCCGTTGAGCACACGCGGCAGACGCGCGTCGTCGGTGGTCGGCGTGGTCAGGCGGATGAAGTCCAGGCCAGCAGCCTGCGCCGGGTCGCACAGCTCTTCGTTGTGCTCTGGTGGCATGTCGACCACGATCAGGCCATCGACGCCGGCATCCTTGGCTTCTGCGATAAAACGCTCGACGCCGAATTTGTGGATCGGATTGAAATAACCCATCAACACCAGCGGCGTGTCGCTGTTGCCTTCACGGAACTCGCGAACCATTTGCAGGGTTTTCGCCAGATTCTGTTTGGCGCCCAGTGCGCGGATATTAGCCAGCTGGATCGCCGGGCCATCAGCCATCGGATCGGTGAACGGCATGCCCAGCTCGATCACATCGGCACCTGCGGCAGGCAGGCCTTTGAGGATTGCCAGCGAAGTGTCGTAGTCAGGATCACCAGCGGTGACGAAGGTCACCAGCGCGGCGCGGTTCTGTTGCTTGAGGTCGGCAAAGCGGGTTTGCAGGCGGCTCATCAGTGTTTCTCCTGCTGCGACTGTTGCATATGGTGCATCACGGTTTGCATGTCCTTGTCGCCACGGCCCGAGAGGTTGACCACCATCAGGTGATCCTTCGGCAGCTGCGGTGCGCGTTTGAATACTTCGGCCAAGGCGTGGGCGCTTTCCAGCGCAGGGATGATCCCTTCCAGACGGCAGCATTTGTGGAACGCTTCAAGGGCTTCGTCGTCGGTTACCGAGGTGTACTGAACGCGACCGATGTCATGCAACCACGCGTGCTCAGGGCCGATGCCCGGGTAGTCGAGGCCGGCGGAAATCGAGTGGGCGTCGATGATCTGGCCATCGTCGTCCTGCAGCAGGAAGGTGCGGTTACCGTGCAACACGCCCGGCACCCCGCCGTTGAGGCTGGCCGCGTGCTTGCCGGTTTCGATGCCGTAACCGGCGGCTTCGACGCCGATGATCTCAACGCTCTTGTCGTCGAGGAACGGGTGGAACAGGCCCATGGCGTTGGACCCGCCACCGATGCACGCCACCAGACTGTCCGGCAGACGACCTTCCTGAGCCTGCAACTGATCGCGGGTTTCCTTGCCGATGACCGCCTGGAAGTCGCGAACCATTGCTGGATAAGGGTGCGGGCCGGCCACGGTGCCGATCAGGTAGAAGGTGTTGTCGACGTTGGTCACCCAATCACGCAGGGCTTCGTTCATCGCATCTTTGAGTGTGCCTGTACCGGCGACAACCGGGATCACTTCAGCACCGAGCAGCTTCATGCGGAAGACGTTGGCCTGCTGACGTTCGATGTCGGTGGTGCCCATGTAGATCACGCAGTCCAGCCCGAAACGCGCAGCGACGGTGGCAGTAGCCACGCCGTGCATGCCGGCGCCGGTTTCGGCGATGATGCGCTTCTTGCCCATGCGCCGCGCCAGAAGAATCTGGCCGATGCAGTTGTTGATCTTGTGCGCGCCGGTGTGGTTCAGCTCTTCACGCTTGAGGTAGATCTTCGCGCCACCGCAGAACTCGGTCAGGCGTTCGGCGAAATACAGCGGGCTCGGACGTCCGACGTAGTCACGCTGGAAGTAGGCCAATTCTTCCTTGAAGGCCGGATCTTCCTTGGCCGCTTCGTATTCGCGGGCCAGGTCGAGGATCAACGGCATCAGGGTTTCCGCTACATAACGGCCACCGAACGCACCGAACAGGCCGTTGGCGTCAGGGCCGTTACGCAGATCAGAGGTGTTCGAAGTCTGGGTCATGGGTCGCTCCAGGTGAATTCGGTGAGAAGACAATGACGACCACTCTACCCCTGACTTTCCAGGCTGAAAACCGATAAGATCGCCATAACCTGTCAGGAAAACTCACAGATACCATGAGCCACGACCTTCCCCCGCTGAATGCCTTGCGCGCCTTCGAGGCCACCGCCCGTCTGAACAGCGTCAGTCAGGCTGCCGAACAGCTGCACGTGACCCATGGTGCTGTCAGCCGCCAGCTCAAGGTGCTTGAAGAACAGCTCGGCGTGAGCCTGTTCGTCAAGGAAGGGCGCGGCTTGAAACTCACAGATGCCGGCGTGCGTCTGCGCGATGCCAGCGCTGAGGCGTTCGATCGGTTGCGCAGTGTTTGCGCCGAACTTACGCAAAGCACAGCGGATGCGCCGTTCGTGCTGGGTTGTTCGGGGAGCCTGCTGGCGCGCTGGTTTATTCCGCGCCTGGGGCGGCTGAATGCCGATTTGCCGGATCTGCGTCTGCACCTGTCGGCCGGTGAAGGCGATCTCGATCCCCGGCGCCCGGGCCTCGATGCGCTGTTGCTGTTCGCCGAACCACCGTGGCCGGCCGATATGCAGGTCTATGAACTGGCGGCGGAACGCATCGGCCCGGTGATGAGCCCGTTGTTCAGCGGTTATCAGAACCTGCACGACGCTCCTGCCGCAAAATTGCTCGACCAGCCCTTGCTGCACACCACCTCTCGCCCACAAGCCTGGCCCAGCTGGGCGCAGCAAAACCACCTCGATCCCAAGATGTTGAAGCTCGGGCAAGGTTTTGAGCATTTGTATTATTTGCTGGAGGCAGCGGTAGCCGGGCTTGGCGTAGCGATCGCGCCGGAGCCGCTGGTGACCGAAGATCTGAAGGCGGGTCGCCTGGTTGCGCCGTGGGGTTTCTGCGAAACCCCGGCGCAACTGGCGTTGTGGCTACCCAAGCGCGCCGCGGACGGGCGCGCCAGGCAACTGGCGCAGTGGCTTAAAAACGAGCTACGCCAGAACGATCACTCGCCGCGCTTGAACAAAAAGTAGGCAGCGAGCAGACCGATTGCACCGACAGCCACGCCGGCTGTGGTCCATGGGTGTTCCTGCGCGTAGTCACGAGTGGCAATGCCGGTCTCGCGGGTTTTCACTTTGACTTCTTCGTACGCGTCGCTGAGCAGATGACGGGAATGTTTCAGCGCACTTTCGGCATTGCTTTTCAGCGCCTTGAGGGTCTTGCGCGACTCGTCCGAAGCATCGTCTTTCAAGCTTTCCAACGATTTGAGCAGACTCTCGATCTCGGCTTCCATGCTTTGCAACGAGGCTTTACGTAAAGAGGTGTTGGCCATGGTGGCTCTCCTGCATTGGTGATGAGTGGCGTGTGTTGGTTGGGACTTCAGCATGTCGAGAAAGTGCAGAAATTCTGAACTTCGGCAGCGCAACGGCGCCGAAATCATCAGTGCAATTGCCTGCTAGGCTCAATTTCACACGCCATTCCAACCCAAGGAGAACGCCATGAGTGATCATCACACCTACAAGAAAGTCGAGCTGGTCGGCTCGTCCACTAACAGCATCGAAGACGCCATCAACAATGCACTGGCCGAGGCCAACAAAACCCTGCGCAATCTGGAATGGTTTGAAGTGACCGAAACCCGTGGCCACATCGAAAACGGCCAGGTGGCGCACTTTCAGGTCACGCTGAAAGTCGGCTTCAAGATTGCCGCCAGCTGAGTTTGAGCTAGTCTTCTGAACTTGCGCGCTGGCCGAGTGCCATAGGGAATGGCAAAGCGCTACAAGGTGAGCGCATCGGGTGGATGACTCGATGCCCGCCTCTTTCAATCCGACCAGGGAGTGCGACCGATGAAGAAGTTCATGTTGGCAGTAGGTTTGTTGAGCCTTGCGGGTGGTGCGTTTGCAGCCGGCAAGCCCTGTGAAGAGCTGAAAAGCGAAATCGCCGCGAAGCTCGACGCCAAAGGCGTTTCCGGTTATTCGCTGGAGGTTGTCGACAAAGGTGCGGCGGCTGACGCCAAAGTGGTTGGCACCTGCGAAGGCGGCAGCAAGGAAATCGTCTACAAACGCGGTTGATTGCGCCTGAAGTAAAAAAGCCGACGTGGATGCGTCGGCTTTTTTGTGGACGATGATTTTCCGGGTAGGAGCTGCGGCACGCTGCGATCTCTTGATCTTGATTTCAAATCAAGATCAAGAGATCGCAGCCTCGTTTTACTCGACAGCTCCTACAAGGGTTCGCGTTATCCCTTCATGACTTGCGCAAGCAGTTCGTAGGAATGGATGCGATCGGCGTGTTCGTAAAGATCACTGGTGAAAATCAGCTCGTCCGCCTGGGTCTGCTCGATCAGCACCTCAAGCTTGGCGCGGATCTTCTGCGGGCCGCCGACCATGGCGAGGCCGAGGAAATCGCCCACCGCTTCACGTTCATGGGGCAGCCACAGACCGTCCATGGTTTTCACCGGCGGACGCTGCACCAGGCTCTGGCCACGCATCAACGCAAGAATGCGCTGGTACACCGACGTCGCCAGATAATCGGCTTGCTCATCGGTATCGGCTGCCACCAGCGGCACGCCGAGCATTACGTACGGCTTGTCCAGCACCGCAGACGGTTTGAAGTGATTGCGGTAGATACGGATCGCCTCGTGCATGAAGCGCGGCGCGAAGTGCGAGGCGAAGGCGTAAGGCAAGCCGCGCTCACCCGCCAATTGCGCGCTGAACAGACTTGAGCCGAGCAGCCAGATCGGCACGTTGGTGCCGGTGCCGGGCATGGCGATCACCCGTTGCTCCGGGGTGCGCGGGCCGAGGTAGCGCATCAGTTCGGCGACGTCTTCAGGGAAGTCGTCAGCGCTGCCCGAGCGCTCACGGCGCAAGGCGCGGGCGGTCATCTGGTCCGAGCCGGGTGCGCGGCCCAGGCCCAAGTCGATGCGTCCGGGGTACAGGCTCTCGAGGGTGCCGAACTGCTCGGCGATCACCAACGGCGCATGGTTGGGCAGCATCACCCCGCCGGAACCGACGCGGATCGTCGACGTGCCCCCGGCCAGATAGCCGAGCAACACCGACGTCGCGGAACTGGCGATGCCGTCCATGTTGTGGTGTTCGGCGACCCAGAAGCGCGTGTAGCCGAATTTCTCGGCATGCTGCGCCAGGTCCAGCGAGTTGCGCAGCGATTGCGCCGCGCTGCCGTTTTCGCGCACCGGCACCAGGTCGAGAGTGGAAAATTTAACGTCGGACAGTTTTTTCATGAACCTGCATCTCCGGGTGGGGAGGCAGGTTTTTCTTGCGAGCGAAAACCTGCCAAATCCATAAGCGTGTTTTATGGAATGAGGGCATATACCCGAGATTCAATAGCAGCGACGAAATTTCCTACTAAAAAAGTCAACGATTCAGCCAGGCTGAACTTTGTTCCGCCGTCTATCCTCAGAAGCCTTGCTAGTAAAAACCGCGACGGCGCGGCGTTCCGCGCCATATTTAAGGAGGCAGACATGGCTATCGTGAAAAAGGCATCGGCGCATTGGGAAGGCGATCTGAAAACCGGTCTCGGCTCGATCTCCACCGAAACCGGCGTACTGCGCGAAGCACCTTACGGCTTCAAGGCGCGCTTTGAAGGCGGCAAGGGTACCAACCCGGAAGAGCTGATCGGTGCGGCCCACGCCGGCTGCTTCTCCATGGCGTTTTCGATGATTCTCGGTGATGCGGGCCTGAAGGCAGACAGCATCGACACCAACGCCGAAGTCACCCTCGATCAGGTTGACGGCGGCTTCGCGATCACTGCGGTGAAGCTGATTCTCAAGGCGAAGATCCCGGGCGCAACTCAGCAGCAGTTTGAAGAGTTGAGCAACAAGGCCAAGGAAGGGTGCCCGGTTTCCAAGGTGCTGAATGCGAAGATCACTCTCGAGGCTTCGCTGGTCAGCTGATTGGGCGTTTGCCGGGCTGACGCCTTCGCGAGCAGGCTCGCTCCCACAGGGGATTTGTGCACGTCGCAGATCCAGTGTGGGAGCGAGCCTGCTCGCGAAGGCAGTCTCGAAACCTGCTCAGCGACCGGCAATTAATACAAGGTGTGAGCAAAGTCAGAACCCGCTCCGCAGAATTGTGGTCGAATAATCGACAGCAGCTTCAGCGCACACCCGTGCGCGCTGCCTCAAGGAGCTTCATCGATGAAATGTATTGGCTTGGCGATCCTTTGCAGTGCACTGGCCACGTCCGCTTTCGCAGCCCCGAAGGACTGCGAAGAGCTCAGAAAGGAAATCGAGATCAAGATTCAGGCGAAGGCCATTCCCTCCTACACCCTGGAAATCATCACGGCAGAAGAGGCGAAGCAGCACGACTCGGCCATGATCGTCGGTTCTTGCGAGAACGGCACCAAACGGATCATTTACCAGAGAAACGACAGCTGAAGCGCTAGATGATGCAGTGGAACTCGCGGTCTTCAGCAACGATCTCGCGCTTGGCATTGTACAAACGCGCGCTCGGCGTGAATGCCAGCGAGCGGCCTTCCAGCAGATAACGCTGGCCGGCCTCGAAGTGGTCGTAGCGAATGGTCAGGTAGCATAAGCGCTCCACCGGGCCGGTGAGCAGACTGCCACCGCCGCCAAACACTTCGAAGTCGAAACGTACCCGCAGCTCATGGCTACCGGGAGTCACCTGGAAAAAGCGCCCGTCGTTCAAGCGCTGGTTGTCGAGACGCTCGGCCATCAGCAACTTGCCCCCGGGGCTTGGCGTAGAGAAGTCGACCCAGGCCATGTGCGGGTCAACCGGTGGCAATGGCGTCTGGCAACCGGCGACCAGACCGACAACGAGCAACAGCAGCAAGGTACGCATGATGGATATCCGCAGATTCGAATAGCCAGCATAGCGCCGATCAACTGCTCTGGCAGCCCGCCGGTGTGCCCTGGCCGACGACCTTGCGCTGTTCATCATAAAGCTTGGCCCACGGCCGGAAGCCGATGCTGCCCGCCTGCAACTGATAGCGCTGGCCGGCGTTGAAATCCTTGAATTTCACGCTCATCTGGCAATCGCGCCACAGCGGTTCGGCATTCGGGCCGATGTTGGTGGCCTCGACCGGGAATTGATAGCGCACCTTCAGCTCATGGCTGCCGGGCTGCACTTCGAAATAACGTTTGTCGATGGCCTGGGTGGCATCGACTTGTACGGCTTGCAGCGCCGTGTCGTGTTGGCGGGCGTCGAGATCGATCCAGGCTTGCGAGGGGTCGGGGTCGGGCATTCCGAATCCGGCACAACCGGCCAGCGTCAGCAGGCCTCCTGTCAGCATCAACATGCGCATAGCGGTGCTCCTTGAGGCGGGATAGTCTTGGGGCGGACTTTCCGGGAAATTTCTTATTTTGATCAGGCCGTTTACCAGCCTTGGGTTACTTGATCGCGTTTTTCCGATTTTGTTTCCGGGTGTGTTGTTTTTGTTGCTCAACGGTTGCACCAGCGTCAGCTACTACAGCCAGTTGGCCAGCGGCCAACTGCAATTGCTGCGCGCACGGGAGCCGGTGGAGAAAGTCATCGCCGACCCGAACCGCGACGCCAGATTGCGCACGCATCTGGCCCAATCGCAGAAGGCACGCACGTTCGCCAGCGAGCACCTGCATCTGCCGGACAACCAAAGCTATCGTCTCTACGCCGACATCGGCCGGCCGTTCGTGGTGTGGAACGTGTTCGCCACCGCAGAGTTTTCCCTCACCCCGCAGAATCACTGCTTCCCGATTGCCGGCTGCGTGGCCTATCGCGGCTACTACAGCCAGAGCGCCGCCCGTGGCGAAGCGGCGCTTCAACGTCTGCAGGGCATGGACGTGTCGATCGGCGGGGTCGAGGCGTACTCGACGCTTGGCTGGTTCAATGACCCGATCCTCAATTCGATGATGGGCTGGGGCGACGAACGACTGGCCACGCTGATCTTTCATGAACTGGCGCACCAGAAGTTCTATGTGAAGGACGACACCGAGTTCAACGAGTCATTCGCCACCTTCGTCGAGCAGGAAGGCACGCGGCAGTGGCGCGCATCTCGGGGCCTGCCGGCGGAGTCGGATGCCAGGCTCAAGCAGCGTGACCAGTTCATCGGTCTGGTACTCGACACGCGCTCACGACTGGAGAAGCTCTATGCGCAGCCGCTGTCCGCCGAGCAGATGCGAGAGCGCAAAGCGGCGGAATTCGAGCGCTTGCGCCGGGAGTATCGGCTAATGCGCGACAGTCAGTGGGCCGGGGACAAACGCTATGACGCCTGGGTCAATGCGCCGCTGAACAATGCGCGGTTGTTGCCGTTCGGGCTGTATGACCAGTGGGTGCCGGCGTTTGCGGCGGTGTTCAGGCAAGTAGATGGGGATTGGCTGCGGTTTTATGCCGAGGTTGAGCGGTTGGGACGGTTGCCGGTTGATGAGCGTAAGGCGGCGCTGGAAGCGCTGGCCCAGTCCTAAGGAACTCGGAGGCATAACGGCCCTTTCGCGAGCAGGCTCGCTCCCACAGAGGCAGCGAGATCCAATGTGGGAGCGAGCCTGCTCGCGAAGGCTATTTCATCAGCGCTGCAAAAACGCCTGATGCAACTCGTCCAAGGTTTCAAAGTGATAAGCCGGCGCCTCGGCATTCAACTCTTCAAAACTGCCAAACCCATAGCCCACCGCCGCTGCATCGAGACCATTGCTGCGCGCGCCGATCAGGTCGTGCTTGCGATCGCCGATCATCAGGGTCTGTGCCGGGTCCAGGCGTTCTTCTTCGAGCAGATGCGCGATCAGTTCAACCTTGTTGGTTCGCGTGCCGTCCAGCTCGCTGCCGTAGATCACCTTGAAGTGGCGGGCGAAGTCGAAGTGCCGGGCGATCTCGCGGGCGAACACCCACGGCTTGGAGGTGGCGATGTACAACTGCCGCCCCTGCCCGCTCAAGGTTTCCAGCAGCGGCGTGACCCCGTCGAACACCCGATTCTCGTAGAGGCCGGTAACCTTGAAGCGCTCGCGATAGAAATTCACCGCTTCCCAGGCCTTGGCCTCGTCGAAGTCGTAGAACTGCATGAACGCTTGCAGCAGCGGCGGGCCGATGAAGTGTTCCAGTTTGCTCAGGTCCGGCTCGTCGATGCCGAGATTGGCCAGAGCAAATTGAATTGAGCGGGTGATGCCCTCACGCGGGTCGGTCAGGGTGCCATCGAGGTCGAACAGTACGGTCTGGTAATGCATGGAAATTCCCGAGCAGGTGTAGGGCGATTCAGAGCTGGTCGTAGCCTTCGGCCAGATGCAGGTCCTTGAGCTTGACGTAGTTCGCCGCGCTGTAAGTAAAGAAGGCGTTTTCCTTGTCGGTCAGCGGGCGCACTTGCTTGACCGGGCTGCCGACATACAGGAAGCCGCTCTGCAGGCGTTTGCCCGGCGGCACCAGGCTGCCGGCGCCGATGATCACATCGTCCTCGACCACCGCGCCGTCCATGACGATGCTGCCCATGCCGATCAACACGCGGCTGCCAACGGTGCACCCGTGCAGCATGACCTTGTGGGCGATGGTCACGTCATCGCCGATCAGCAAGGGAAAACCGTCCGGGTTGAACGGCCCGGCGTGGGTAATGTGCAACACACAGCCATCCTGCACGCTGGTGCGCGCACCGATGCGGATGCGGTGCATGTCGCCACGGATCACCGTCAGCGGCCAGACCGAGCTGTCTTCGCCAATTTCGACGTCGCCGATCACCACCGCCGAACCGTCGACGAATGCGCCGTTGCTCAGGCGGGGGGTGTGATTCTGGTATTTGCGAAGGGACACGATTAGTTCTCTCTCTGTCGCCGATAGCTGCGGTGAGTGTCGATTGTAATTAAGATGGGCGCATGTTTCTTCCAGCCAAGGTGCCAACCGTGAGCGTGAACAACCCTCTTTTGCAGTCCTACGACCTGCCGCCGTTCTCCACGATCCGTGCCGAACACGTCCTGCCCGCCATCGAAACCATCCTCGCGGACAACCGCGCCGCCATCGCCGAAATCCTCAAGACCCAGGGCAAGAACCCGACCTGGGCCGGTCTGGTGCTGGCGATGGACGAACTCAACGATCGCCTCGGTGCGGCGTGGAGCCCGGTCAGCCATCTTAACGCCGTGTGCAACAGTGCCGAACTGCGTGAAGCCTACGAGTCGTGCCTGCCGGCCCTGAGCGCCTACTCCACCGAAATGGGCCAGAACCGCGAACTGTTCCAGGCGTATGAAGCGTTGGCCAACAGTCCGGAAGCTGCCAGTTTCGACGTCGCGCAAAAGACCATTCTGGAACACGCCCTGCGCGATTTCCGTCTGTCGGGTATCGATCTGCCGGAAGCCGAGCAGAAACGTTATGCCGAAGTGCAGAGCAAACTGTCCGAGCTTGGCAGCCGCTTCTCCAACCAGTTGCTCGACGCCACGCAGGCGTGGACCAAGCACATCACCAACGAAGCCGCCCTCGCCGGCCTCACCGATTCGGCCAAGGCGCAGATGGCTGCCGCCGCGCAGGCCAAAGGCCTCGACGGCTGGCTGATCACCCTGGAATTCCCCAGCTATTACGCGGTGATGACCTACGCGCAAGATCGCGCGCTGCGCGAAGAAGTCTACGCCGCCTACTGCACCCGCGCCTCGGACCAAGGCCCGAATGCTGGCCAGAACGACAACGGCCCGGTGATGGAAGAGATCCTCGACCTGCGTCAGGAACTGGCCCGACTGCTGGGCTTCGCCAGTTTCGCCGAACTGAGTCTGGCGACGAAAATGGCCGAATCCAGCGATCAGGTGCTGAGTTTCCTGCGTGATCTGGCCCAGCGCAGCAAGCCGTTCGCCGCGCAGGATCTGCAACAGCTGCGCGCTTACGCCGCCGAACAGGGCTGCGCCGATCTGCAAAGCTGGGACAGCGGTTTCTACGGCGAAAAACTCCGCGAGCAGCGTTACAGCGTCGCTCAGGAAACCCTGCGCGCCTACTTCCCGATCGATAAAGTCCTCAGCGGCCTGTTCGCCATCGTCCAGCGTTTGTACGGCATCGAGATCGCCGAACTGAAAGGCTTCGACACCTGGCATCCGGACGTCCGCCTGTTCGAGATCAAGGAAAACGGCCAGCACGTCGGCCGCTTCTTCTTCGACCTGTATGCCCGCGCCAACAAGCGTGGCGGCGCCTGGATGGACGGCGCCCGCGACCGTCGACGCACCGTCGACGGTGTGTTGCAGAGCCCGGTGGCCAATCTGGTGTGCAACTTCACCCCGGCCGACAGCGGCAAGCCTGCGCTGCTGACCCACGATGAAGTGACCACTTTGTTCCACGAGTTCGGCCATGGCCTGCATCACCTGCTGACCCGCGTCGAGCACGCTGGCGTATCCGGCATCAATGGCGTGGCCTGGGACGCGGTCGAGCTGCCAAGCCAGTTCATGGAAAACTGGTGCTGGGAGCCGGAAGGCCTGGCGCTGATTTCCGGCCACTACGAGACCGGCGAGCCACTGCCGCAGGATCTGCTGGAAAAAATGCTAGCGGCGAAGAACTTCCAGTCCGGCCTGATGATGGTGCGTCAGCTGGAGTTTTCGCTGTTCGACTTCGAACTGCATGCCACCCATGGCGATGGCCGCAGCGTGGCGCAAGTGCTCGAGGGCGTGCGTGACGAGGTGTCGGTGATGCGTCCACCGGCTTACAACCGCTTCCCCAACAGCTTTGCGCACATCTTCGCTGGTGGTTACGCGGCGGGTTACTACAGCTACAAGTGGGCTGAAGTGCTGTCCGCCGACGCCTTCTCGAAATTCGAGGAAGACGGCGTGCTCAACGCCGACACCGGTCGGGCGTTCCGCGAGGCGATTCTGGCGCGCGGCGGCTCGCAGGCGCCGATGGTGCTGTTCGTCGACTTCCGTGGCCGTGAGCCGTCGATCGACGCGCTGTTGCGCCACAGCGGTCTGAGTGAGGACGCGGCAGCATGAGCGAAGGCCCTGTGATCACCAAGAAGCGCTTTATCGCCGGGGCGGTCTGCCCGGCGTGCAGCGAGCCGGACAAGTTGATGATGTGGAACGAGGATGGCGTGCCGCACCGCGAATGCGTGGCCTGTGGCTACTCCGACACCCTCAACGAGCAGGGCCTGTCGGTGCCCAAAGAGCTGGGCACGCGGGTCAATACCAGCGCGCTGAAACCTGCCGCCGACAAGAAGGTCCAGGCGGTGCAATTCTTCCCCAATCCGAAGTTGAAGAAAAAGCCTGACGAACAACAATGACAGCTACCGCCACCTGCCGATGATCGTCGTCAGGTGGCGGTAACTATCTACCACCTCACCCCCGCGCTTCGTGATTAGGCTGGTCAATCCAGCCCTCTCTCACGGAAGACGCCATGCCTGACACCAACCCCCTCCTGCAACAATGGCAGTTGCCGCCCTGGTCGGCGATACGCGCCGAGCATTTGCTGCCGGCGGTCGAGCGCATCGTTGCCGACAACCTGCTGATCATCGAAAACGTCATCGCCACTCAGGTCGACCACTCCAACTGGGACGATGTGGTCATCGCTGTCGATGAAGCCGACGCGCGTCTGGCTGAAACCATGGCAGTCATTGAATCCCTCTCGGTCAGTCATTCCGATGATCCCGAGTGGTTGTCCCAGGAAGCCCTGAGTACCCACGCCGCACAACGTTACAGAACTGCGAAAGCTGCCAATCGACGACTGCTCCAGGTTTATCAACGATTGGCGCAGAGTCCGGTTGCCGCCAGCTTCAGTGATTCACGCAAAGCCTCGCTGACAAAGTTCCTGCGCAGGTTTCAGCTGGCGGGGGGCGAATTGCCAATTGCGCAACGCGACGAACTGGCGCGCTTGAATGGCGAAATCGATCTGCTGGAAAAACGCTTTCAGAGCAACCTCAAAGCAGTCAACGCCGCCTGGAACAAAGACATCGACGATATCGCGCTGCTCGCGGGACTGCCCGCGCAAACACAGGCGCATCTGGCTGCCAACGCCAAAAAGGCCGGCCTGTCCGGCTGGCGCCTGACACTGGATCAAAACACTTACGACCAGATCATGAAGCGGGCACAGCACCGCGGTCTGCGCGAGGAATGCTTCAAAGCCTGGTGCACCCGCGCCTCGGATCAGGGGCCTTACGCCGGCCGTTTCGACAACGGACCGGTACTGGCAAAGCTCCTGGCCGCGCGTCATGCGAAAGCCCGGCTCCTGGGTTTCGACAACTTTGCCCATCTGCGGCTGCACGACCGCATGGCTGTGGATACCGATCAGGTCCGCCGTTTTCTGCGTCAGCAGATCGCCCTCAATGCAGCGGCGCTGGCGCGCGAAACCGATGATCTGCAAGCCTCTGCCCGCCAGCAGGGCATTGAACGGATAGAAGCGTGGGATCACAACTTCCTCGCCGAGCAATTACGCCTCAAGCAGGTGGGCGGCGGGGTGCAGGACCTGCGCCAGTTCTTCCCGCTGAACGCCACTCTGCAAAGTTTGCGTCGCTTCAGCGAGCACATGTTCGGCATCAGCATCAGCGAAAATTCCCGCCAGGAGCACTTCCACGACAACATTCGCCTGTGGGAAATCAGCGAGCATGATCAACCGATTGGCTTCATCTACATCGATCCCTTCCATCACGAGGCGGGCACCGACTTCGCCTGGACCGGCGTGCTGCGCAATCGACGGATCAATGCCGAAGGCCGACCAGCGCTGCCGATTGCCACGCTGCATTGCAATTTCACGGCCGCCGCGATCGGGCATCCGGACCTGCTTGGACATGACGATTTACGCGTACTGCTGCACGAATTCGGCCATTGCCTGCATCACGTGCTGACGCGTTCGCCGCACTACAATCTGTCCGGTATCTCGCACTTGAGCCGCGACGCGGCCGAGTTTGTCGGGCAACTGTTCGAGCAATGGGCGTTATCCGGGCAATTTCTGCGTTGGCTGGGTACCCATCACCAGACTGGTGAGCGCCTGTCCGAAGCACAGGCCACTGCCGCGTTTTCCACCACCGACGTCCAGCGCAGCCGGGAGACGGCGATACTGTTGCTGAGCGCGCTGTTCGACTTCGAACTGCACCGCTGTCATGGCGACGGGCGCACTGTTCGACAAGTGGTCGAGGATGTGCAAGGCGAGTTCGCGCACCTGTCCATCCCGACCTACTGCCGCTTCGCCAACAGCTGCGATTATCTGGTCACCGGTTACGAGGCGTCGCTTTACGCCTACAAATGGTCCGGTGTGCTGGCGAGCGAGGCGTTCAAACGTTTCGAACGTGAAGGCCTGTTCAACGAGCAGACGGGCCGGGACCTGCGCGAACACTTGTTGGCGGGGGACAGGCAGGCACTGCCCGCCGCACTGCAAGCCTTTCTCGGAAAACCGATCGACAGCGCGCTGTTTCCTGCGCCAGCCGATTGAGCTGATCAACGCTGGACGTGGGCCGAGTCGAACCAGCTCTTCATCGAACACATGGCGAATGCACTGGTGCTGCATTCGCCATTGATCAAGGCTTCGTGCAAGCGGTCGACGTCGGCTTGCATCACGTAGCGCACGCTGTCGTGAAAGCGCTGACTGTCACCAAAGCCACCCTCGGTCATTTCCTTGAGCGCCTGCTCTTTGCTCCAGCCCTGCACCACCACCCGGTACATGGCTGCCATCAGTCCGGTGCGGTCAGAGCCGTGCTTGCAGTGCATCAGCACCGGGCCGTTGGCCTCGGCGGACTGAATCGCGCGCAGAGCCTTGAGCACATCGCTGTCGTCGACGTGGTTGGTGCGATACGGCAGCTGCACTTGCTTGATGCCCGGCGCGGAGAGCCAGTCGCTATCAGCGTCAGGCAGGAAGTTGATTACGGTGACGACATGCAGATCATTCAACAGCGGCACCGCACTGCGACTGGGCAAGGCGCTGCGATACAGCGTCGGTGACATGCGGAACAGGTTGAACTGCGCCTCGACCGGCTGCGCCCACTCGGCCGGGCGAGAGGGCGTGGTGTCGGCAGCTCGGGCGGCAATGCCATGCAACAGCGCGACAAGCGAAAAACACAAAGCGGGGAAAAAGCGCATTCGAGACATGCTGGGCTGACCGATTCGGCAATCTTCATTGAAGGAGTTGCAGCTTCGCCGCCAGGCGGTCAATGCGCCGTGAGCCGGCCGTCAAAGAAACGTGAATCGTCGCCTCGCCGAGCTTTTTTCCGTGCGAACGGTTTTTCTTGATGCTTAGCCTGCTACCATTTGTCACATGATGTTGCAGACGGGACGGCTTTCAGCAGGCCAGTTCCCGATCGTCGCGACGCAAAATTCCTCGAGCTGCTCGCAGAAGCGGCTGATTTCTATGCCTGATGAGGTGCCCACATGTCTGATCAAGATCGAGACAACCCGCGGCGTGAGTTCTTGCGCAAATCCCTGACCCTGATTCCGGTGGTCACGCTTGCCGGTACCGGCCTGGGCAGCAGCGTGCTGCAAGCAGCACCTGAAAGCACACCGGCGCCTGCCGTGCCAAAACCGGCCGCTGCTGGCGCCGGTGAGTATCAGCCGAGCTTTTTCACCGCTGAAGAATGGGCATTCATCAATGCCGCCGTCGCCCAGTTGATCCCCAACGACGCGCAAGGCCCGGGCGCGCTTGAAGCCGGCGTGCCGGAATACATCGACCGCCAAATGAACACCCCGTACGCCGCCGGCGCGCTCTGGTATATGCAAGGCCCGTTCAATGCCGACGCTGCGCCGGAGATGGGCTGGCAGAGCAAACTGGTGCCCAAAGACATCTATCGCCTTGGCATCGCCGCCACGGATCAGTGGGTAAAAGGTCTGAGCGGTAAAACATTTGCCGAGCAAGACAGCGCTACCCGAGACGATTTGCTCAAGCAACTCGAAGCCGGCAAACCGCAGTTCGATGCGGTGCCGGCGAAGATCTTTTTCAATCTGCTGCTGCAAAACACCAAGGAAGGTTTCTTCTGCGACCCGATCCATGGTGGCAATAAAGGCATGGTCGGCTGGACCATGATCGGTTTCCCCGGCGCCCGCGCCGATTTCATGGATTGGGTGGAACGCAACGAGCAATACCCCTTCCCGGCAGTGTCGATTCGCGGCGAGAGGGCGTAAGCATGGCAACGGTAATGAAGAAGGTTGATGCAGTCATCGTCGGTTTCGGCTGGACGGGCGCCATCATGGCCAAAGAGCTGACCGAAGCGGGTCTGAACGTGCTGGCGCTGGAGCGCGGGCCGATGCAGGACACCTACCCCGACGGCAACTATCCGCAGGTGATCGACGAACTCACCTACAGCGTGCGGAAAAAGCTCTTTCAGGACATCTCCAAAGAGACGGTGACCATTCGCCACAGCGTCAACGACATCGCCCTGCCCAACCGCCAGTTGGGCGCGTTCCTGCCGGGGAACGGCGTCGGCGGCGCCGGGCTGCATTGGTCGGGCGTGCACTTTCGTGTCGACCCGATCGAATTGCGTATGCGCAGCCATTACGAAGAACGCTACGGCAAAAGCTTCATCCCCAAGGACATGACCATCCAGGATTTCGGCGTCAGCTATGAAGAGCTGGAACCGTTTTTCGACTTCGCGGAAAAAGTCTTCGGCACCTCCGGCCAGGCCTGGACGGTGAAGGGCCAATTGGTCGGTCAGGGCAAGGGCGGCAACCCATACGCGGCAGATCGCTCCAATCCATTTCCATTGGAAGCGCAGAAAAACACCGTATCCGCACAGCTGTTCGGCAAAGCGGCTACAGAGGTCGGTTACAAACCCTACAACCTGCCTTCGGCAAATACCTCTGGGCCGTACACCAATCCCTACGGCGCACAGATGGGTCCGTGCAATTTCTGCGGGTTCTGCAGCGGCTACGTCTGCTACATGTATTCCAAGGCCTCGCCGAACGTGAACATTCTGCCGGCGCTCAAGCCCCTGCCGAATTTCGAGTTGCGGCCCAACTCCCATGTGCTGCGGGTCAATCTCGACAGCACGAAAAGCAAAGCCACTGGCGTCACCTACATCGACGGCCAGGGCCGCGAGATCGAGCAGCCGGCGGATCTGGTGATTCTCGGCGCATTCCAGTTGCACAACGTGCGTCTGATGCTGCTTTCCGGGATCGGCAAACCCTACGATCCGATCAGCGGCGAAGGCGTGGTCGGGCGTAACTTCGCCTACCAGAACATGGCCACTATCAAGGCCTTCTTCGACAAGGACACCCACACCAACAACTTTATTGGCGCCGGCGGCAACGGCGTGGCGGTGGACGATTTCAACGCCGACAACTTCGACCACGGCCCGCACGGCTTCGTCGGCGGTTCGCCGATGTGGGTCAACCAGGCTGGCAGTCGACCGATTGCCGGTACTTCCAACCCGCCGGGCACGCCGGCCTGGGGCAGTGCGTGGAAACGCGCCACCGCCGATTACTACACCCACCAGGTGTCGATGGACGCCCACGGCGCGCATCAATCCTACCGTGGCAATTACCTCGATCTCGATCCGGTGTACCGCGACGCCTACGGCCTGCCGCTGCTGCGCATGACTTTCGACTGGCAGGAAAACGACATCAGGATGAACCGCTTCATGGTCGAGAAGATGGGCAAGATCGCGCAAGCCATGGGCCCGAAAGCCATTGCGGTGATCGGCAAGCAGGTCGGCGACCACTTCAACACCGCTTCGTACCAGACCACCCACCTCAACGGTGGTGCAATCATGGGCACCGATCCGAAGACCAGCGCACTGAACCGCTATTTGCAGAGCTGGGATGTGCACAACGTGTTCGTCCCGGGCGCCTCGGCGTTCCCGCAGGGCCTGGGCTACAACCCGACCGGACTGGTGGCGGCGCTGACCTACTGGTCGGCGAAAGCGATCCGCGAGCAATACCTGAAAAACCCCGGCCCGCTGGTGCAGGCTTAAGGAGCGATGACCATGAAAACTTTCGTTATCGCCACCCTCGCCCTGCTCGGCAGCACTGCAATTCATGCGGCCGATGTTGATCAAAATCTGATCAAGCAAGGTGAATACCTCGCCCGCGCCGGTGACTGCGTGGCCTGTCACACCGCCAAGGGCGGCAAGCCGTTCGCCGGCGGCCTGCCGATGGAGACGCCGATCGGCACGATCTACTCGACCAACATCACCCCGGATAAAACCGGCCTGGGCGATTACAGCTTCGAGGACTTCGATCAGGCCGTGCGCCACGGTGTGGCCAAAAACGGCAGTACGTTGTACCCGGCCATGCCGTATCCGTCCTACGCGCGGGTCAACCAGGCCGACATGCAAGCGCTGTATGCGTATTTCATGCACGGCGTCGAACCGGTGGCGCAGGAGAACAAGGCCAGCGACATTCCGTGGCCGTTGAGCATGCGCTGGCCGCTGATGGGCTGGCGCTGGCTGTTTGCGCCGAAGGTCGAGGATTACCAGGCCACGTCGGCCGATCCGGTGATCGATCGCGGGGCATATCTGGTCGAAGGCCTCGGCCACTGCGGCGCCTGTCACACCCCGCGCGCGCTGACCATGCAGGAAAAATCCCTGAGCGCGGCGGACGGCAGCGAATTCCTCGCCGGCAGTGCACCGCTTGAAGGCTGGATCGCCAAGAGCCTGCGCGGCGATCACAAGGATGGCCTCGGCAGCTGGAGCGAAGAGCAACTGGTGCAGTTCCTCAAGACCGGGCGCAGTGATCGCAGTGCGGTGTTCGGCGGCATGAGCGATGTTGTTACTCACAGCATGCAATACATGAGCGACGCCGACCTCACCGCGATTGCCCGCTATCTCAAAACACTGCCGGCCAATGATCCAGCGGACCAGCCGCATCAGTACGACGAGAAAGTGGCCAACGCGCTGTGGAACGGCGACGACAGCCAACGCGGCGCGTCGGTGTACATCGACAATTGCGCAGCCTGCCACCGCACCGACGGCCATGGCTACACCCGGGTGTTCCCGGCGCTGGCGGGCAATCCGGTGCTGCAAACGGACGATCCGACCTCGCTGATTCACATCGTGCTCAAGGGCGGAACCTTGCCGGCGACGCACGCAGCGCCATCGACCTTCACCATGCCCGGTTTCGCCTGGCGCCTGTCCGATCAGGAAGTCGCGGACGTGGTGAGTTTCATCCGTGGCAGCTGGGGCAACAAGGGCGCGCCGGTCAGTGCCAAAGAGGTTGCGCATCTGCGCAGCGAAGACATGCAAAGCACCTCCGGCGATGATCTCGGCCAGGTCACTCAACACAACTGAAAATAAAACCCCTGCATGATGTATTGATGCAGGGGGTTTTATTTATGAAGTTGTGGGCGATTACTTCTGCTTACGGATTAATGATAGCCACATAAGCTTTGGCCAAGGCGATCAACTTCGCCTTGTCATCACTATCAATATCGCCGTCACCGTCGACATCTTTCTTGTTGGTGCGAATAGTGAAGGTTTTGCCCTTGTCGGCCGATACCGCTACGACATAGATGGAATCGACCAGAGCCTCGGACGCCAGCTGTTGTTCTGCATCCCAGCCCAGTTCCTTGCGCGCCAGCTGCAGCGAAACAATGGTATTGGAGTCGGTGATGCTGGGCCGCATCATTTGCAGGAAAACACCGCGTTGATTCAAATAAGACATTCAATCAAATCCTTTTAATTAGTTGGCCGGAGTCTGTTGCCGGGAGTTCCAGAGCCTATATAGCGGATCTGTGTTGAGCAATTGCGCATCTGTGTCTTCGATTGTCGTTTATCAGCAAGGATCATCTAACGAACAACTTTATCCACGAGCGGCACCGCCAATTTCCTTAGCATCGCTGAACGGTACTGGATAACAGCGCACAGCCTCGGATACTGTATGCATATACAGAGTAGAGGTTTGTTCGATGATCACTCCAGTCCCGCCCCGCGGTCGCGGCACCGCAACCAACCCGCACAACCGCTTTGCGCCGAGTCGTTCAGTGGCCGAGGACGATGGCTGGTATCAGGAAGTACCGCAGACGCAAAACACCGAAGTGATCATCGAGAAGGCCAAATCGATCATCAGCCGCAATACCTCGCCGGATCTGCCCTTCGACCGTTCGCTCAATCCCTATCGCGGCTGCGAACACGGCTGCATCTATTGCTACGCACGGCCCAGCCACGCCTATTGGGACATGTCACCGGGCCTCGATTTCGAAACCCGCCTGATCGCCAAGACCAATGCCGCCCAGGTCCTTGAAGAACAGCTGAGCAAACCCGGCTATCAATGCGCGCCGATCAATCTCGGTTCCAACACCGACCCGTATCAGCCGATCGAGCGCGAATACCAGATCACCCGACAGACCCTGGAAGTGCTGCTGCGCTACCGACATCCGGTAACCATCGTCACCAAAGGTTCGCTGATTCTGCGCGATCTCGATTTGCTGACCGAGTTGGCGCAGCAACGGCTGGTAACGGTGATGATCAGCCTGACCACCCTGGACGATGAGCTCAAACGCATCCTCGAACCGCGCGCCGCTGCGCCCAAGGCACGCCTGCGCGCGATTCGGGTGATGCGCGAAGCGGGCATTCCGGTCGGCGTGCTGTGTTCACCAATGATTCCGATGATCAACGACAGCGAAATCGAAAGCCTGCTCACCGAGGCTCACGCTGCCGGTGCGCAGAGCGCCGCGTACATGATGTTGCGCCTGCCGCTGGAAGTTGCGCCGCTGTTCGAGGAGTGGTTGCAGGCGCACTATCCGCAACGTGCCGCGCATGTGCTGAGTCTGATCCGCCAGAGTCGCGGCGGTGAACTCTACGACAGCCGATTCGGCGCGCGGATGCGTGGTGAGGGGCCGTTTGCCGACCTGCTCGCACAAAGATTTGCCAAGGCCATCAAAAAACTTGGCCTGAACAAACGCGAGGGCTATAACCTCGACTGCTCGGCCTTCTGTCCGCCGGGTCGCCAGATGTCGTTGATTTAGCGACAATTGGCTTTGGGTTGACGGGTTGGAATCCTTCCGCCGAAACACGCCAGTCACGTTTTTTGTGACCTGGAACACACGTTCTAGAGCGTTTCATTCAGTTTCAGTTAAGTTTCGGCGGCTACCTTGTTCATCGAGTGACTGACGGGTCGGGATGACCCGGATGGTTTAAACAGCCACTGGCTTCATACCGGAATACCGGGGAAGACTCCCTGAATCCGCACAAGAGGATGAATCATGAGTGACAAGGATAAACAGTCGTTGGCTGCCTCGGCGCAAAGCCCTGAAGCACAATCCGCCGATGCAGCACTGCGACAGATCGTTGATGGCTTTTTACGCTTTCATCATGATGTTTTTCCGCAGCAGGAAGAACTGTTCAAGAAGCTCGCCACCGCCCAGGCGCCCAAGGCGATGTTCATCACCTGCGCCGACTCGCGCATCGTTCCCGAGCTGATTACCCAGAGCTCGCCGGGCGATCTGTTCGTCACCCGTAACGTCGGCAATGTGGTGCCGCCCTACGGTCAGATGAACGGCGGCGTCTCCACCGCTATCGAGTACGCGGTACTGGCGCTGGGCGTGCAGCACATCATCATTTGCGGCCACTCCGATTGCGGCGCCATGCGCGCGGTACTCAACCCCGACAGCCTGGAAAAAATGCCGACGGTCAAAGCCTGGCTGCGCCACGCTGAAGTCGCGAAAACCATGGTGCACGACAACTGCAACTGCACCGACGAAAAAGACAGCATGCCGATCCTCACCGAGGAAAACGTCATCGCCCAACTGCAGCACTTGCGTACCCATCCTTCGGTAGCCTCGCGCATGGCGAACGGTCATCTGTTCATCCATGGCTGGGTCTACAACATCGAAACCAGCGAAATCAAAGCTTACGACGCGGACCAGGGTCGTTTCCTGCCTCTCGACGGCAGCCATCCGATTCCTGTGGCGACGCCCAAAGCGCGCTTCTAAATCTTCCCAACAATCTGTGTGGTATGACGCCGGCCGCTGATTCAGCGGCCCGGCCTCGCCACGCCTGAAGAAAACTTCGGGAGAATCGCCATGCGTGCGGCTCAATTGAAAGCTGTGTTGCCACGGGAGCTGCTGGCTTCCGTGGTTGTGTTTCTGGTCGCCCTGCCGCTGTGCATGGGTATCGCGATTGCCTCAGGGCTACCGCCGGCCAAAGGTCTGATCACCGGCATCATCGGCGGTCTGGTGGTCGGTTGGCTGGCGGGTTCGCCATTGCAGGTCAGCGGTCCGGCGGCGGGTCTGGCGGTGCTGGTTTTCGAACTGGTGCGCCAGCATGGCATGGAGATGCTCGGGCCGATCCTGCTGCTCGCCGGATTTCTGCAACTGGTCGCCGGGCGCCTGAAGCTTGGCTGCTGGTTTCGGGTCACGGCGCCAGCGGTGGTCTACGGCATGCTCGCGGGCATTGGCGTGTTGATTGTGCTCTCGCAAATCCACGTGATGCTCGATGCCAAGCCGCAGCCTTCCGGGCTCGACAACCTCACGGCGTTCCCGGCGGCCGTAGCGCAAGCCTTGCCGTCGTTCGGCTGGCAGGCGGGTCTGCTCGGCTTGTCGACGATTGCGGTGATGTGGCTGTGGGAAAAATTCCGCCCGCATTCGCTGCGCTTCATTCCCGGCGCATTGCTCGGTGTGGGTCTGGCGACGGTGGCGAGCCTGATTCTGGCGTTGCAGGTCAAGCGCGTCGAGGTACCGGCGAATCTGGCCGAGGCGATCGATTGGCTCAAGCCAGCCGACCTGATGAATCTGGCCGACCCGACGCTGCTGATTGCCGCGTTCGCCGTCGCATTTATCGCCAGCGCCGAAACCCTGCTATCCGCTGCGGCGGTGGATCGCATGCACAGCGGCGTGCGTTCGGATTTCGACCGTGAACTGTCGGCGCAAGGTGTCGGCAACATGCTCTGCGGTCTGGTCGGCGCGCTGCCGATGACCGGAGTGATCGTGCGCAGTTCGGCCAACGTTCAGGCCGGTGCGACCACGCGCTACTCGACGATTTTCCATGGCCTGTGGCTGCTGGCATTCGTGCTGTTGCTGTCGAGCGTGCTGCAAAGCATTCCGGTGGCGAGCCTGGCGGGTGTGCTGGTGTATACCGGCTTCAAACTGGTCGACCTGAAAGCCTTCCGTGGTCTGGGTCGTTATGGACGCATGCCGATGTTCACCTATGCCGCGACGGCGCTGGCGATCATCTTCACTGATCTGCTCACTGGTGTGCTGATCGGTTTCGGCCTGACCATGTTGAAACTGGCATTCAAGGCTTCGCGCCTGAAGATCAGCCTGATCGACCTGCCGCAGGACGGCGAAATGGAGTTGCGTCTGGTTGGTGCAGCGACGTTCCTCAAAGTGCCGGCGCTGACGCAGGTGCTGGGCAGCATTCCCCACGGCACGACGGTGCATGTGCCGCTGAACAACCTGAGCTACATCGACCATTCGTGTCTCGAGTTGCTTGAGGAATGGGGCCGGGCGAATGCGGCGAAGGGGTCGAAGCTGTTGATCGAATCGCGCGGGTTGAAGCGACGGCTTGAGGGGCGGGTTCGGACCAATACCGGGATTGGTGCGGCCGGCTAGATAATCCATTGTGAACACAAACCCTGTGGGAGCGAGCCTGCTCGCGAAAGCGGTGTATCAGCCAACAGAGATGTTGAATGATCGACCGCATTCGCGAGCAGGCTCGCTCCCACATTGCATCTATGGTGTATGAGGGTTACGCGGCAGGCTGATCCAGCTCAAGCCCCACACCCAACCGGCGGCTCATGCACGGCCAGCGTTTCCACGCCGCGCCAGTGTCCGGGCTACTGAGTTTCTCGCGATAGGCTTCGACCGACTCCAAAGCAAAACTCTCTTCGTTGAGCATCTCGTCGATCGCGTGATGCACCGCTTCGTCCAGTTGGTTGGCAAATTCCTCACCGATCAATTGGTGAGCAATCAGGTTGGCGACCGTCATGTCCAAGGGGATCAATGGCTGGCCGAAGTGCTTGATGTACAGGTCGTTGACCTCTTCGACAAAGCGGTGTGCCAGATAGGCTTCGTCGAGCAGGCTGTCCAGGCCGACGTGCCCGGCCATGATCGCCGGCGGCTGGAGGAAATACTGCTCGGCGATTTTCAGCACCGGTTTGATCTGCGATTCGATTCCCGCTTCCCTGGCGACTTCATTGGCTGCATCCAGCAGGTCCGGTACTTCATCGATGTAGGCGGCAACAAAACGCGTCAGCACGCCTTGGGCGTCGGCTTCCGGCAACTGGATCGCCGGGTGCAGGTGAGGCAGCTTGCTTTCCAGCTGACGGGTCAGCAGGCCGGTGTCTTTTTCGTGCTGTTGGGCTTTTTGGATCTGCTCGCGCAATGCGGCGGTGTTCATGAAAACTCCAGGAAACAAGGCAATGAAATAGGGAAGACATAACTTAGCTGGCTTACGAAAAACGCTAAGACGCATTTGTCATAATTATTTCATCCTTGATGCAGCTGCGTTATATCCATTTGCCACCACTCGTCTGCATCCTTCTCCATTCGGGCACTTGAACGCAAGCGCCGGTTGTTTCAGCTCATTTACGTGTCCGGGTTGCAAATCCCGGGCGCTGTCTATACTCGCCAATGAATGGAGTTAGCTGATGACGCCCGACTGCACCCGCAGCAAGGCCCGGCGATTCAAGTTCGTAGTCTGATGCAGCCGCTCCCTTGCCGCAGGCGATACGCCGGCGGGATAACAAGAACGATAAGGGGAACCCGCAATGATGCGACATCCACATGTCTGGATGGGCCTCCTGTTGTGGTCGATTTTCAGCCCGGCCAACGCGGCATGGACTGTGAATATGGCGCCTGGAGCGACTGAAATCAGTCACGCAGTATTCGACCTGCACATGACCATTTTCTGGATCTGTGTGGTGATCGGGATCATCGTCTTCGGCGCCATGTTCTGGTCGATGATGGTGCACCGCCGCTCTACCGGCCAGGTCGCGGCCAAATTCCACGAAAGCACCGGCGTCGAGATCATGTGGACCATCGTGCCGCTGCTGATCCTGGTAGCCATGGCCGTGCCCGCCACCGCAACGCTGATCAAGATGTACGACACCAGCGAGCCGGACATCGATATCCAGATCACCGGTTATCAGTGGAAGTGGCACTACAAATACCTGGGCCAGGACGTCGAGTTCTTCAGCAACCTGGCCACCCCCGCCGAACAGATTCACAACAAAGAAGCCAAGGGCGAGCATTACTTGCTCGAAGTCGACAAGCCGCTGGTGCTGCCGATCGGCGCCAAGGTGCGCTTTCTGGTGACCTCGGCTGATGTCATTCACTCTTGGTGGGTGCCGGCATTTGCGGTCAAGCGCGATGCGATTCCCGGATTCGTCAACGAGGCCTGGACGCGTATCGACAAGCCCGGCCTCTACCGTGGCCAGTGCGCCGAATTGTGTGGCAAGGATCACGGCTTCATGCCGATCGTGGTCGAGGTCAAGGAACAGGCCGACTACGAAAAATGGCTCGCCGAGCGCAAGGCCGAAGCCGCACAGCTCAAAGAACTGACCAGCAAGGAATGGACCCTCGACGAGCTCAAGGAGCGCGGCGACAAGGTCTATCACACCACTTGCGTGGCCTGTCACCAGGCTGAAGGCCAGGGCCTGCCGCCAATGTTCCCGGCGCTCAAGGGTTCGAAAATCGCCACCGGGCCGATCAAGGATCACCTGAGCATCGTCTACCACGGCAAACCCGGCACCGCCATGGCGGCGTTCGGCAAACAGCTGTCGGAAGTCGATATCGCAGCGGTGGTGACTTACGAACGTAACGCCTGGGGCAACAACAAGGGCGACATGGTCACGCCAAAAGAAGTGCTGGAGCTGAAACAGGCGGAAAGCAAATGAGCCGGTCAATTGCGTATTCAGTGAACCGGTCGGGGCAGCGAGCCCCGGCCTGCCCCATCCACTTTCGTAAAGGAGACCGGCCATGAGCGCTGTCATCGATGACCACGGTCACGCCGACCACGCCCACGGCCCCGCCAAAGGCCTGATGCGCTGGGTGCTGACCACTAACCACAAGGACATCGGCACGCTGTACCTGTGGTTTGCCTTCTGCATGTTCCTGCTCGGCGGTTCGTTCGCCATGGTCATTCGCGCCGAGCTGTTCCAGCCCGGCCTGCAGATCGTGCAGCCGGAATTCTTCAACCAGATGACCACCATGCACGGTCTGGTCATGGTATTCGGTGCGGTGATGCCGGCGTTCGTCGGCCTCGCCAACTGGATGATTCCGCTGATGGTCGGCGCTCCGGACATGGCCCTGCCCCGGATGAACAACTTCAGCTTCTGGCTGTTGCCGGCGGCGTTTCTGCTGCTGGTCTCGACACTGTTCACCCCGGGTGGCGGACCGAATTTCGGCTGGACCTTTTATGCGCCGCTATCGACGACCTACGCACCGGAAAGCGTGACGTTCTTTATCTTCGCCATCCACTTGATGGGCATCAGTTCGATCATGGGCGCGATCAACGTGGTCGCGACCATCCTCAACCTGCGCGCGCCCGGCATGACCCTGATGAAAATGCCGCTGTTCGTCTGGACCTGGCTGATCACCGCGTTTCTGCTGATCGCAGTGATGCCGGTGCTCGCCGGCTGCGTGACGATGATGCTCATGGATATTCACTTCGGCACCAGTTTCTTCAGTGCTGCCGGCGGCGGTGACCCGGTGCTGTTCCAGCATGTGTTCTGGTTCTTCGGCCACCCCGAGGTGTACATCATGATCCTGCCGGCGTTCGGCGCGGTCAGCCAGATCATCCCGACTTTCGCGCGCAAGCCGCTGTTCGGCTACACCTCGATGGTCTACGCCACGGCGAGCATCGCGTTCCTGTCGTTCATCGTCTGGGCGCACCACATGTTCGTGGTCGGCATTCCGCTGGTGGGCGAATTGTTCTTCATGTACGCGACCATGCTGATCGCCGTACCTACGGGTGTGAAAGTGTTCAACTGGGCGAGCACCATGTGGCAGGGCTCGATGACCTTCGAGACGCCGATGCTGTTTGCGGTGGCGTTCGTCATCCTGTTCTCGATTGGCGGTTTCTCCGGGCTGATGCTGGCGATCGCCCCGGCGGACTTCCAGTATCAGGACACCTACTTCGTGGTCGCGCACTTCCACTATGTGCTGGTGCCCGGGGCGATCTTCGGCATCTTCGCCTCGGCCTATTACTGGCTGCCGAAGTGGACCGGGCACATGTACGACGAAACCCTTGGCAAGCTGCACTTCTGGCTGTCGTTCGTCGGCATGAACCTGACCTTCTTCCCGATGCACTTCGTGGGTCTTGCGGGGATGCCACGGCGGATTCCGGACTACAACCTGCAGTTCGCCGATTTCAACATGGTCTCGTCGATCGGCGCATTCATGTTCGGCGCCACGCAGATCTTCTTCCTGTTCATCGTCATCAAGACCATCCGTGGCGGCGCACCGGCCCCGGCGAAACCATGGGACGGCGCCGAAGGGCTGGAGTGGAGCGTGCCGTCGCCAGCGCCGTATCACACCTTCACCACGCCGCCGGAAGTGAAATGAACATGGAGTTCTTTGTGGGAGCGAGCCTGCTCGCGAAGAACGCTGACGCGGTGTGTCTGAAGCACCGCGGCGTCTGCTTCGCGAGCAGGCTCGCTCCCACAAGGGTTCATGTGGAGGCTGAAAATCATGGCTGACTCGATCTCGCTGAAGAAACTCGTCACCCGTCTGCTGCTAGTGGTGGTGGCGATGTTCGTCTTCGGTTTCGCCCTGGTGCCGATCTACGACGTGATGTGCAAAGCCTTCGGCATCAACGGCAAGACCGGCGGGCAGTATGCGGGCGAGCAAGTGGTCGACACCTCGCGCCAGGTGCGCGTGCAGTTTCTCTCGACCAACACCGCCGACATGCCGTGGGACTTTTACCCTAAACACGACGAGCTGACCGCCAATCCCGGTGCGGTGAACGAGATGGTGTTCATCGCGCGCAATCCCACCGACAAGCCGATGAGTGCGCAAGCGGTGCCGAGCATCGCGCCGAGCAACGCCGCGGCGTTTTTCCACAAGACCGAATGCTTTTGTTTTACCCAGCAGGTGCTGCAGCCCGGTGAACAGATCGAAATGCCGGTGCGTTTCATCGTTGACCGCGACATGCCCAAGGAAGTGAAGCACCTGACGCTGTCCTACACGCTGTTCGATATCACCGCCCGACATCCGCCGGTGGCTGTTAACACTGGCGGTTGAGCGTGGCCGATAAGGAGAACAATAAATGGCAACTCATGAGCATTATTACGTCCCGGCCCAGAGCAAATGGCCGATCATCGCCACGCTCGGGATGTTCGTCACCGTCTACGGCCTCGCCACCTGGTTCAACGATCTCAAGGCCGCACGCCCGGATTCCCACGGCCCGCTGATCTTTTTCGTCGGCGGCCTGCTGCTGGCGTACATGCTGTTCGGCTGGTTCGGTGCGGTGATCAAGGAAAGTCGCGCGGGGTTGTACAGCCCACAACTGGACCGTTCGTTCCGCTGGGGCATGAGCTGGTTCATCTTTTCCGAAGTGATGTTCTTCGTCGCCTTCTTCGGCGCGCTGTTTTACGTGCGCCACGTTTCCGGGCCGGCGCTGGGCGGTGAGGGGCCGAAAGGCATCGCGCACATGCTCTGGCCGAACTTCGAATTTGTCTGGCCGCTGCTGAACACGCCAGACCCGAAACTGTTCCCGCCGCCGAAAGAAGTCATCAGTCCGTGGGGCCTGCCGCTGATCAACACGATCCTGCTGGTCAGTTCCAGCGTGACCATCACTATCGCCCACCATGCACTGAAGAAAGGCCATCGCGGCGCGCTGAAACTGTGGCTGGCGATCACCGTGCTGCTGGGCATCGCGTTCCTCGGCTTCCAGGCCGAGGAATACATCCACGCCTACAAAGAGCTGGGCCTGACCCTCGGCTCGGGCATCTACGGCGCGACGTTCTTCATGCTCACCGGGTTCCATGGCGCCCACGTGACCATCGGCACGATCATCCTGTTCGTGATGCTGATGCGCATCATGAAGGGCCACTTCGACAACGAGCACCAGTTCGGTTTCGAAGCGGCGAGCTGGTACTGGCACTTCGTCGACGTGGTGTGGATCGGCTTGTTCTTCTTCGTCTATGTGCTCTGAAAACAGCTGCAAGTGGCGAGCTGCAAGCTTCAAGTCAAAGCGGGATGGCCTCTAACTTGTAGCTTGCCGCTTGAAGCTTGCCGCTCGCGTCTACCACGGCGCATGGGACACCAACTGGCCGCTGTAGAAACCCCAGGCCATCAGGCCGACGGTGATCACGGCCAGTGCCACCCGAACACTCAAGGCGATGACCAGCCGATTGGAGCTGCTGTCGTCCTTGACCAGGAAAAACAGGCCGCTGAACAGGCTGACGACCGTGGCAATCAGCATCAGGACGATCGCTGCTTTGAACATGGCAAGACTCCGGGGGACAGGCGATGCACTTGAGTATAGCGATCGCGATGACTGACTTTATGGCCCGCCCATGAAGCGCTTTCGCCCGGGCGTGATCCCCACCGTAGTGGTCGCCCTGTTGCTGCCGCTGATGGTTGCGCTGGGCTTCTGGCAACTGGGCCGGGGCGCGGAGAAAACCGCGCTGCTGGCCAGTTATGCCGAACGTCGCGTGGCCGAACCGCTGGCCAGCAGTGAACTGCCCGGCAACGCCGACCCGGCTTACCGCCGCGTGCGCCTGCACGGCCAGTTCGACCCCGCCCACACGCTGTTGCTGGACAACCGCCAGCGTGGCGGCAAGGTCGGCGTCGAATTGCTGCAACCGTTTCAGGACCAACGCAGCGGCCTCTGGCTGCTGGTCAATCGCGGCTGGCTGCCATGGCCCGATCGGCGCGTGCCGCCGCAATTCACGACACCGGCCGAGGCGCTGACGCTCGACGCCTGGGTCTATGTCGCCCCCGGCGCAACGTTCCAGTTGCACGCCGATCCGGTCAGCGATGTCTGGCCGCAAACCATTACCGCCGTCGAGCCGGGCAAATTGTGGCAAACCCTGGAGCGCGACGGTTTCGCCTACGAGTTACGCGCCGAACCCGGCCCCGCCAGCTATCAGACCGATTGGCCGGTAGTCGCGATGGGTCCGGAAAAACACCTCGGCTACGCCGTGCAATGGTTCGCCATGGCCACGGCGTTGCTCGGGCTCTACCTCTATTTCGGCTGGCACAACGCAAAGGAGAAACGCCATGGGAAGCGCCATGAATCCACCCAGCATGTCTGAGGCCAAACCCGTTCCCAGCCGCCGGCGCGGGCGCATTCAGTTGTTGCTGATCGTCCTTGGCGTGGTCGGGCCGATGCTGCTCGCCACCGGCATGTACAAATTGCAGTTCTGGGTGCCGGAAGGACGCAGCTATCACGGCGAGCTGATCGGTAACGGCCAGACTCGCGCCGACCTCGGCGTGCAGGCCGATGAGCAGCGCTGGCAGATTCTGGTCACGGCGCCGAAGGATTGCGCCGTCGATTGTCAGCAACTGGTTTATCTGGCGCGGCAGATCCAGATCAGCCTCGGCCGCGAAGCCGGGCGCGCCAGCCACGCCCTCGCCGCCGCGCAACCACTGAGCACCGATTACGCCGCCAAACTCGACCGCGAATATCCGCAGTTGCAGCGCTATCCGCTGGATGCCGGCATGTTCAACAAGACCACCGGCGACAAAGCCGTGCCGCAGCTGTGGATCGTCGACCCGCACGGCAATCTGGTGCTGCGTTACGAGCCGAATGTGAAGGGCAAGGATCTGCTCAACGACCTGCGGCATCTGCTGAAACTGTCGAACATCGGATAAGGGCATCGTCATGGCCAAACCTGGATTTCGCCTCGCGCTGTTTGCCACCCTGCTGGCACTGATTGTGGTGTTGCTCGGCGCCTATACGCGCCTGACCCACGCCGGCCTCGGCTGCCCGGACTGGCCAGGCTGCTACGGCTTTATCAGCGTGCCAAAAAGCGAGGCGCAACTGGCCCATGCCGAACTGCATTTCCCTGACGCGCCAGTGGAGGCGCACAAGGGCTGGAACGAGATGATCCACCGCTACTTCGCCGGCACCCTCGGCTTGCTGATTTCAGTTTTGGCCGGGCGCGCCTGGGCCAACCGGCGCCATCCGGGCCAGCCGGTGAAACTGCCGCTGTTTCTGCTGGCGGTGGTCATCGCCCAAGCGGCGTTCGGTATGTGGACGGTGACGCTCAAGCTCTGGCCGCAAGTGGTCACCGGGCATTTGCTCGGCGGCTTTGCCACGTTGAGTCTGCTGTTCCTGCTGACGCTGAGGTTGTCCGGCGTGCTGCCGGCGCTGACCGTACCGAAGCGCCTGCAATATTGGGCGACGGCGGGGCTGCTGCTGGTGATCGGCCAGATCGCCTTGGGCGGCTGGGTCAGTTCCAACTACGCAGCGGTGGCCTGCATCGACTTCCCCACCTGCCACGGCCAATGGCTGCCGCAGGCGGACTTCGCCAACGGTTTTCACCTGACCCAGCACATCGGCCCGAATTATCTCGGCGGACAACTCGATAGCGATGCGCGCACGGCGATTCACCTGACCCATCGCATCGGCGCTTTGCTGGTGACGGTCGTACTGCTCGGTCTGGCCTGGCAGTTGAAAGCGGTAGGCATGACCCGACTGGCCGGGTTGCTGCTGATCGCCCTCGCCGCGCAGATCACCCTTGGCATCAGCAACGTGCTGTTTCATCTACCGCTACCAGTGGCCGTCGCGCATAACGCTGGCGGCGCGGCGCTGTTACTGACGCTGGTGCTGGTCAATTATCACGCGCGCACCAGCCTGCTGCGGGTGAGCCAACCGGTGCTGGCGCGCTGGCGCTTGAGTGCGCACAAACCTGTCGTCGCGCCCATCGCATTGAAAGGAGAAACGCCATGGCGAGTCTGATTGGCCAGCGGGCGGCGCAAGCGCTGTGGCGCGATTATCTGGAGCTGACCAAGCCGAAAGTCGTGGTGCTGATGCTGATCACCTCGCTGGTCGGCATGTTCCTCGCTACCCGCGCCGGCGTGCCGTGGACAGTGCTGGTGTTTGGCAATCTGGGCATTGCCTTGTGCGCCGGCGGCGCGGCGGCGGTCAATCATGTGGTCGATCGGCGCATCGATGCGGTAATGGCGCGCACGCACAAACGTCCGCTGGCCGAAGGCCGGGTCTCACCTGCGGCGGCGTTGACCTTCGCCCTGGTGCTGGCATTGCTCGGCCAGGCGCTGCTGCTGACGTTCACCAATCAATTGACCGCGTGGCTGACTCTCGCATCACTGCTGGGTTACGCGGTGGTCTACACCGGTTTTCTCAAGCGTGCGACGCCGCAGAACATCGTCATCGGTGGCCTCGCCGGTGCCGCGCCACCGCTGCTGGGCTGGACCGCCGCCACCGGCCATGTCAGCGCCGAACCGCTGTTGCTGGTGCTGATCATCTTCGCTTGGACTCCGCCACATTTCTGGGCGCTGGCGATTCATCGCAAGGAGGAATACGCCAAGGCCGACATTCCGATGCTGCCGGTGACCCATGGCGAGCACTACACCAAAGTGCACATTCTCCTCTACACCTTCGCGCTGCTGGCAGTGAGTCTGCTGCCGTACGTGATTCACATGAGCGGCGCGCTGTATCTGGTCTGTGCGCTGGTGTTGGGCGCAAGGTTTCTGCAATGGGCCGTGGTGCTGTACCTTGGCACTCGGCCGCACGCGGCGATCAACACCTTCAAGTACTCTATTTATTACTTGTTCCTGTTGTTCATCGCCCTGCTCGTAGACCACTACTTACTGTTGAACCTATGACCCGAACCCAGAAAACCGTCTTCATCCTCGTCGCCGTGATCGCGCTGATCCTCGGGCTTACCGTGAATAAAGTGCTGAACGGCAAAGGCCAGGGCGATCCGACTGCGCTGATCGACGCCGGCATTATCCTGCTGCCGCAGAGCCGCAACCTGCCGGACGTGACCATGACCGATCAGGACGGCAAACCAGTTGCCATCGACGAGTTGAAAGGCAAGTGGAGTCTGTTGTTCTTCGGCTACACCTTCTGCCCGGACATCTGCCCGACCACCCTGGCGCAACTGCGGCAGATCAAGAGTGAATTGCCGAAAGAGGCTGTGGATAAATTGCAGATCGTGCTGGTCAGCGTTGACCCCAACCGCGACACGCCGAAGCAGTTGAAGCAGTACCTGGGCTACTTCGATCCGCAGTTCATTGGCCTGACGCCTTCATCTATCGAGGAGCTGCAGAAGGTGGCGAACGCGGTGAGCATTCCGTTCATTCCCGCCGATACCAGCAAGCCGAACTACACCGTGGATCACAGCGGCAATCTCGCCGTGATCGGCCCGGACGGCACACAGCGCGGGTTTATCCGCGCGCCGTTGAACAATGCCAAGCTGGTGGCGCAGTTGCCGGCGATGCTTGAGCGCAATTGACAGTTCAAAAGCTAAATAGCCCCTCACCCTAACCCTCTCCCAGAGGGAGAGGGGACTGACCGAGGTGTTTATTCGAATTGCGCCGACCTGCAATTGTGAGTCGAACTCAGGCTCGAAAAGCTTGAAGGTCGGCCCCCTCTCCCTCGGGAGAGGGCTGGGGTGAGGGGAAGCTTCAAGGCAGGTCGCAAGCCAGGCACCAGACACAAAAAAGGGGACGCCATTGGCGTCCCCTTTTTCATTGCAGCAACCTGAATCAGAACGCCGGCAACACCGCGCCTTTGTACTTCTCGGTAATGAACTGCTTCACTTCCGGGCTGTGCAGCGCAGCAGCCAGTTTCTTCATCGCGTCGCTGTCCTTGTTGTCCGCGCGGGACACGAGGATGTTCACGTACGGCGAGTCGTTGCCTTCGATCACCAGCGCATCCTTGGACGGATCAAGCTTGGCTTCCAGCGCGTAGTTGGTGTTGATCAACGCCAGATCGACCTGGGTCAGCACGCGCGGGATGGTCGCGGCTTCCAGTTCACGGAATTTCAGGTCTTTCGGGTTTTGCTCGATGTCTTTGAGGGTCGACAGAATGTTGCTCGGATCCTTCAAAGTGATCACGCCAGCCTTGGCCAGCAGCAACAGCGCACGGCCGCCGTTGGTGGCGTCGTTCGGGATCACCACGTTGGCACCACCGGGCAGGTCTTTCAGATCCTTGAGCTTGCTCGAATAAGCGCCCAGCGGCTCCAGGTGCACGCCGGTCACGGCGACGAGGCTGGTGCCCTTGGCCTTGTTGAACTCATCCAGGTACGGCTGGTGCTGGAAGAAGTTGGCGTCCAGACGCTTCTCCGCTACCTGTACGTTCGGCTGGATGTAGTCGGTGAAGACCTTGACCTTCAGATCCACGCCTTCCTTGGCCAGGGCCGGTTTGACGAACTCGAGGATTTCCGCGTGCGGCACCGGGGTGGCGGCAACGGTCAGGGTCTCGGCGTGGGCCGAAAACGCCGCAACAGCGGCGAAAGCAGCGATCAGTTTTTTCATTCAGCTAACTCCTTGTGAGGGCGCCCGCCAGCGAATGGCCCGCGCCTCTTGATTAAAAAACCGCTTATTTGCGCGAGAAATGCACGACCAGGCGGTCGCCAACCATTTGCAGCACTTGCACCAGAATCAACAGCAGCACCACGGTGACGATCATTACGTCGGTCTGGAAACGCTGGTAGCCGAAACGGATCGCCAGGTCACCCAGACCACCGGCGCCGACCACACCGGCCATCGCCGTGTAGGACACCAGTGTAATCGCTGTCACCGTAATCGCTGCGAAGATGCCCGGACGGGCTTCCGGCAGCAAGGCGTTCATGATGATCTGCCGCGTGGTCGCGCCCATCGACTGGGTCGCTTCGATAATGCCGCGATCGACTTCGCGCAGCGCGGTTTCCACCAGACGCGCGAAGAACGGCGTAGCACCGACCACCAGCGGCGGGATCGCCCCGGCCACACCCAGCGAGGTGCCGGTGATCAGCACGGTGAACGGGATCATCACGATCAGCAGGATGATGAACGGCAGCGAACGCAAGATGTTCACCACCAGCGACAGCACCGCGAAGAGGCCACGGTTTTCCAGCAATTGACGCGGGCTGCAGAGAAACAGCAGCACGCCCAGCGGCAGGCCGAGCAGCACGGTGAACAGCAGCGAACCGCCGAGCATCAGCATGGTGTCGCCAGTCGCCAGCCAGATTTCGTACCAGTCGATATTGGCGAAGAAACTCATCAGGTCAGCCATTAGCGCAACACCTCCATGTGAACGTCAGCGGCGGTGAAGCGGGCAAACGCCGCCTCCATGTCGCCACCGGTGACAGCGAGGGTCAGTTGCCCGTACGGAATGTCTTTGATGCGGTCAATGCGACCGGCGAGGATGCTGTAGTCGACGCCGGTTTCCCGGGCGACGGTGCCGAGCAACGGCGCATAGGTCGCTTCGCCCTGGAAGGTCAGACGCACGATGCGCCCGGGCACGTGTGCGAAGTCGTCACGCTGCTCGCTCTCGTCAATCTGCTCGCTTTCCTGGACGAAACGCTTGGTGGTCGGGTGCTGCGGATGCAGGAACACATCGGCCACCGGACCCTGCTCGACGATCACGCCGGCGTCCATCACCGCGACCTGATCGCAGACGCGCCGGATCACGTCCATTTCGTGGGTGATCAGGACGATGGTCAGTTTCAGTTCGCGATTGATTTCGGCCAGCAGTTGCAGGACCGATGCCGTGGTCTGCGGGTCGAGGGCGCTGGTGGCCTCGTCGCACAGCAGAATCTTCGGCTTGGTCGCCAGCGCACGGGCAATGCCGACGCGTTGCTTCTGACCGCCGGACAATTGCGCCGGGTACTTTTTCGCGTGGTCGGACAAACCGACCCGCGCCAGCAACTCGGCCACGCGTTGGTTGATTTCGCTGCTCGACAACTCACCGGCCAGGGTCAGCGGCAAAGCGACATTGTCGGCGACAGTCTTGGAGGCGAGCAGATTGAAGTGCTGGAAGATCATCCCGACCTGCTGGCGGAAACGGCGCAGGCCGTTGGCGTCCAGTGCAGTGACTTCTTCGCCGTCGACGATGATCTTGCCGCCACTGGAATCTTCCAGGCGATTGATCAGACGCAGCAGGGTACTTTTGCCCGCACCGGAATGGCCAATCAGGCCGAACACCTGACCGTTCTCGATGGCGAGACTGGTCGGGTGCAGCGCGGGAATATCCTTACCGGCAACGCGGTAAGTCTTGTGGACGTTTTGAAACTCGATCACGTAGCGAACCTTGTGGGGCGCGTTGGAAAAGGATCAGCGGTTAGCCGGGCGCGCATTTTAGCCTGTCCGTATAGAGGTTCTTAGCATTTATTTCGCAATTAACCTTCAATTTGGCAATAACGCGATCAAAGGTCAGATAAACGGAACGGCTGAAACGCTCATCAGTCACTACTTAAGCGACTTGAAACCCTGGGTGCCGTGCCCGGGAATCACTCAAGGGTCTGCGGAAGGCATCCGGGGCCAAACGAGGAGTTTACGTCTGATGAGCATCAAAAAGCCTGCACCCGATAAAAGCGAGATGGCCGGAACCGACACCCCGGATCGCGCCAACACCAACGCCAAGCTCGACAGCCTGGAAGAATTCCGTTCGGACGCCACCGGTCAGGCACTGCGCACCAATCAGGGCGTGAAGATCGCCGACAACCAGAACACCCTCAAAGCCGGGCCGCGCGGGCCGTCGCTGCTGGAAGACTTCATCATGCGTGAAAAAATCACGCACTTTGACCATGAGCGCATTCCGGAGCGCATCGTCCATGCTCGCGGCACTGGCGCGCACGGTTTCTTTCAGACCTACGAGAACCATGCAGCGCTGACCAAGGCCGGTTTCCTACAGGATCCGGGCAAGAAAACCCCAGTGTTCGTGCGCTTTTCCACGGTGCAGGGGCCAAGGGGTTCCGGCGATACCGTGCGTGACGTGCGCGGCTTTGCGGTGAAATTCTTTACCGATGAAGGCAACTTCGACCTGGTCGGCAACAACATGCCGGTGTTCTTCATTCAGGACGCGATCAAGTTCCCGGACTTCGTCCATGCGGTGAAACCCGAGCCGCACAACGAAATCCCCACCGGCGGCTCGGCTCACGATACGTTCTGGGACTTCGTCTCACTGGTGCCGGAATCGGCGCACATGGTCATCTGGGCGATGTCCGACCGGGCGATCCCGAAAAGCCTGCGCAGCATGCAGGGCTTCGGCGTGCACACCTTCCGCCTGATCAACGCCGAGGGCAAATCGCGCTTCGTCAAATTCCACTGGCGCCCAACCGCCGGCACCTGCTCGCTGGTGTGGGACGAGGCGCAGAAGCTCGCCGGTAAAGACACCGATTACCACCGTCGCGACCTGTGGGAAGCGATCGAGATGGGCGACTACCCGGAATGGGAACTGGGCGTGCAGATCGTCGAAGAAGAAAACGAGCACGACTTTGATTTCGACATCCTCGACCCGACCAAGATCATCCCCGAAGAAATCGTGCCGATTACGCCACTGGGCAAAATGACCCTGAATCGCAACCCGGACAATTTCTTCGCGGAAACCGAGCAGGTTGCTTTCTGCCCGGGCCACATCGTGCCGGGTATCGACTTCTCCAACGACCCGCTGCTGCAAGGTCGGCTGTTTTCCTACACCGACACGCAGATCAGCCGACTCGGCGGGCCGAACTTCCATGAGCTGCCGATCAACCGTCCGGTGGCGCCGTTCCACAACGGCCAGCGTGACGCACAGCACCGCACCACCATCGACAAGGGCCGCGCTTCTTACGAGCCAAACTCGATCGACGGCGGCTGGCCGAAAGAAACCCCGCCGGCGGCACAGGACGGTGGTTTCGAGAGCTACCCGGAGCGCATCGACGCAGCGAAGATCCGTCAGCGCAGCGAATCGTTCAGCGATCACTTCTCCCAGGCCCGCTTGTTCTTCAACAGCATGAGCGACCACGAGAAAGAGCACATCATCGCTGCCTACAGCTTCGAGCTGGGCAAGGTCGAGCGTGAGTTCATTCGTGCCCGTGAAGTGAACGAGATCCTTGCCAATATCGACCTGACCCTGGCCAAACGCGTGGCGGAGAACCTCGGTTTGCCGGCACCAGCCAAAGGCACGGTCGAAGTGCGCAAGACCTCGCTGGAGCAATCGCCAGCGCTGAGCCAGGCCAACCTGCTGCCAGGCAATATCAAGACGCGCAAGGTGGCGATCCTTGCTGCCAATGGTGTTGACGCTGCAGCCATCGATGCGATGAAGAAAGCGCTGGAAGCCGAAGGCGCCCATGCGAAACTGCTTGGCCCGACCTCGGCGCCAGTCAAGACAGCTGACGGCAAGGCGTTGCCGGTGGATGCGTCGATGGAAGGCATGCCTTCAATCGCTTTCGACGCCGTGTTCGTACCGGGTGGCGCGGCGTCGATTACTGCGTTGAGCGGTGATGGAGTGGCGTTGCATTACCTGCTGGAAGCGTACAAGCACCTGAAGGCGATCGCGCTGCACGGCGAGGCCAAACAATTGCAGGACTTGCTGAAGCTCGATGCGGATGCGGGGTTGTTGCAGGGCGCGGATGTGGGGGCGTTGACCAAGCCGTTCTTCGCCGCGATTGGCGAGCATCGGGTCTGGGCGCGGGAGCCTAGGGCCAAGGCGATTCCGGCTTAAGATCTTTATTGGCTGAGAGGACGTTTTCGCGAGCAGGCTCGCTCCCACAGGTACGCTGTTGCACCTGTGGGAGCGAACCGGCTCCGGGCGGCGTTCCGACGAAGCTTTTTATGGCTTGCGCGGGCTTAAAACCATCTGCGCCGGCACTGTGCGCAAGATCTGCTTTTCGATCAGCAAATCAAAATCAGGATCAAGCTTCTTTACTCGCTTGCTCAACAACGTCGCCAGCCACGGATAATCTGCGGTGCGCGGGGCCTGGATACTGACAGCGCACTCATAACTCACCACATCGGCGGCGATGGCGTCGAGTTGTCGTTGCAGCTTGTGAATATCGCCGATGTTCAACGCAACCGTCGTGCTCTCGGCGGTCGGGTCGATGACCTTGGCTTTCGGCCTGGCTTCGGCAGCCAGCAGCGCGGCCTCAGCCTTTTCCAACTCGGCCTTGCGCGCTTCGGTGATCGCGCCGTTGACGCCGCCGGTCAGCGCGGGCGCTTTGGGCATCAGGGCGCGAGCACGGCTCAATGCAGTGGCTGCAGCGTTGACATCACCCTTCTGCAGGACGATCTGGCTGCGGCGCAAATACGCCTCGGCCAGCTGCCGCTGGTACTGCTCAAGGGATTGATCGTTGGGGGTGTCGGCCTGTAACGCGGCTAACTGGTCTTCGGCGGTGGCCAGTTCGCTGCTGGCCAGGCTTTGCTCCAGCTGTGCGATGGCCGTAGCCCGCGCATCCGGGACTTCAGCCACCGGCGGCGTGCTTTGGCAGGCGCCCAGCAGCACTGAAAATGCGACAAGGAGCAGATAACGGGAGGCGAACGGCTTCATTCCTGCGACTCTCTAATTGCGCAAAAAGCGGCCAAGTCTACACCCCACGACGGGGCAGAACAAAACTCAACAGAAACAGCGCGGCTGCCGTCACAACGATCGACGGCCCCGCCGGGGTGTCCTTGAACCACGATAACGCCAGCCCGCCGCACACCGCGAGCATGCCCAGCAGGCTCGCGCCCAGCGCCATCTGCTCCGGCGAACGGGCGTGACGCTGTGCCGCAGCCGCCGGGATGATCAGCAGCGAAGTGATCAGCAGCACCCCGACGATTTTCATCGCCACGGCGATCACCACCGCGATCAACAGCATCAGCGCCAAGCGCAAACCCGCAACCGGAAGGCCTTCGACCCGCGCCAGTTCTTCGTGCACGGTGACCGCCAGCAGCGGCCGCCACAGCGTCACCAGCAACACCAGCACCGCCGCGGTGCCACCGAGAATCCACGCCAGGTCGCTCGGACTGATCGCCAGCAAGTCGCCAAACAGATAGGCCATCAGGTCGATCCGCACTTCATGCATGAAGCTTAGTACCACCAGGCCGAGAGAGAGCGTGCTCGGTGCAAGAATTCCCAACAGCGTGTCGGATGCCAGTGGCTGACGCTGTTGCAGCGTCACCAAGAGCACCGCCAGCAGCAGGCAACCGACCGTCACCGCCACGGTCGGGCTGACGTCCAGCAAAAACCCCAGTGCCACGCCAAGCAACGCGGCGTGAGACAGGGTGTCGCCGAAATAGGCCATGCGCCGCCACACCACAAACGAACCGAGCGGCCCTGCCACCAGCGCCAGGGCCAGACCTGCAAGCAGGGCATACAACAGAAAATCAGCCATGCTTGCAGCCGTCTCCATGAACATGAGGTTGCCCGCCGAGCGGGCCTTTGACCACCGAACCGTGCAGGTCGTGGGCGTGGTCGTGATGGTGGTGATAGATCGCCAGACTCGGCGCATTCTTGCCGAACAGCTCGACGAATGCCGGATCGCCGCTGACCTGCTCGGGATGCCCGGAGCAGCAGACGTGGCGGTTGAGGCAGACCACCTGATCGGTGGTGCTCATCACCAGATGCAAATCGTGCGACACCATCAGCACGCCGCAACCGTGGCGGTCGCGCAGCCTGGTAATCAGGCTGTACAACTCGGCCTGCCCGGCGACGTCGACGCCCTGCACCGGCTCGTCGAGTACCAGCAACTCCGGCTCGCGCAGCAGCGCCCGAGCCAGCAGCACGCGCTGCATTTCGCCGCCGGAAACGCTCTGCACCGGGCTGTCGATTACGTGTTCAGCGCCGACTTCCTTCAACGCGGCCAAGGCGCGTGGTCGGTCGACGCCGGGCACCAGGCGCAGGAAGCGCAGCACTGACAGCGGCAGGGTCGGGTCGACATGCAGTTTCTGCGGCATGTAACCGACGCGCAGCTTCGGTTTGCGCCAGACGCTGCCGCTGTTTGGCTTCAACAGCCCGAGCACGGCGCGTACCAGCGTGGTCTTGCCGGCGCCGTTGGGGCCGATCAGGGTGACGATCTGCCCTGGCTCGACGCTCAGCTCAATGTTGTCCAGCACGGTCTGCCCGGCAAACGTGACGGCGACCTGTTCCAGACGGATCAGCGCATTGCTCATCAGGCCCCCTGGCAACCGGCGCACAGGCCAACCACTTCGACGGTCTGCGCTTCGACGATGAAACCGACCTCTTTGGCGCTGCTGATGATCGCGTCGCTGATCACTTTTTGCTCAAGTTCGATAGCGGCGTGGCACTCGCGACAGATCAGGAACTGGCCCTGATGCGCGTGTTCCGGGTGTACACAGCCAACGAAGGCGTTGAGCGACGAAATGCGATGAACCAAGCCGTTTTCCAGCAGGAAATCCAGCGCGCGGTACACCGTTGGCGGCGCGGCGCGGCGGCCGTCCTGTTCGCTGAGCACAGCGAGGATGTCGTAGGCACCCAGCGGCTTGTGGCTTTGCCAGACCAGTTCCAGCACGCGGCGGCGCAGGGCAGTCAGACGCAAGCCCTTTTGCGCGCACAAGGTATCGGCCTCGGACAAAGCGCTGTGCACGCAATGGGAGTGGTCGTGGGGACGGCTGGCAATCGGTGTAATAGGCATGAGCGGCGACGAGATTTGCTGGAGACGTTATTATGTTACCCGTTCTCGCTTCCTTGAGTGGTCATCGTGTCCCGACTTTTTTCTGTTTTTGTGGCTTTTGTTGCCAGTTTTCTGCTGATCGGTACGGCTCAGGCCGAGGTCAAAGTGCTCACCAGCATCAAACCGTTGCAGTTGATTGCCGCTGCCGTGCAGGACGGCGTGGCGATTCCCGAGGTGCTGCTGCCACCGGGTGCCTCGCCGCACAATTACGCCCTGCGCCCGTCCGACGTACGGAAGGTGCAGTCGGTCGATCTGCTCTACTGGATCGGCCCGGACATGGAAGGTTTCCTGCCGCGCGTGCTCGGCGGTCGCAGCCTGCCGAGCGTTGCGGTGCAGGATCTGCCAGGGCTGAAGCTGAGGCATTTCGGCGCGGACAACCATTCCCATGCCGAAGAAGCCAACGAGCATGATCACGATCATCGCCCCGGCTCGCTGGATGCACATTTGTGGCTGTCACCGGTCAATGCGCGGGTGATCGCCGACAAAATGGCCGCCGACCTCAGCGCCGCCGACCCGGCCAATGCCCAGCGTTATCAGAGCAATGCCAAAGCCTTCGATGCACGTCTGGATGCGCTCGATCAGCGTTTAAAGAAGCGTCTGGCCAATGTCGAAGGCAAGCCGTACTTCGTCTTTCATGAAGCATTTGATTATTTCGAAGACGCTTACGGCCTGAAGCACGCCGGGGTGTTCGCGGTAGCCGCCGAAGTCCAGCCCGGCGCCCAGCACGTGGCGGCGATGCGCAAGCGCTTGCAGGAAACGGGCAAGACCTGTGTGTTCAGCGAGCCACCGTTGCGTCCGCGCTTGGCAGAAACACTGGTGGCCGGTTTGCCAGTGAAACTGGCCGAGCTGGATGCGCTGGGTGGTTATACGCCGGCGACCGCTCAGGGATATGAGCAGGTCCTGGAAAAACTCGGCAATGATCTGGCCGGATGCCTGGAATCTCTGTAACAACACAAACCCTGTGGGAGCGAGCCTGCTCGCGAAAGCGGTGGGTCAGTCAGCAAAAATGCTGAACGGGCCGCCGCCTTCGCGAGCAGGCTCGCTCCCACAGGTTCATGTTTGCTTGGCGAATCTACTCAGAGGGCGAAGGGCAACGGTGTATTGACCTTCTGCCGCTGCGCCAGGCGCTGCTCGAACTCTTGCGGATCGTGAATCAACACATCCTGCCCGGCGAACTGCTCGGCGGCGATCAGGCGTGACAGCCAGAACCGCACACAAGCGACACGCAGCATCGTTGGCCAGAGCTCAGCCTCCGCCGCCGTGAACGGGCGCAGCGCCGCATAGGCACCGAGAAACGCACGCGCACGCGGGCCATCGATCACGCCCTCCTCGTCCGAACACCAGTCATTCAACGCGATCGCCACGTCGTACAGCATCGGCCCCGAGCAGGCGTTGTAGAAGTCGATCAGCCCGGTCAGGTGAGTGCCTTCGAACATCGCATTGTCGCGGAACAGGTCGGCGTGAATGTTCGCCCGAGGCAGTGCAAGGATCTTGTCTTTGCGCTCGGTGATCTCATCCAGCGCCTTTTGCAGCAAGGCACGCGGCTCATCGCTCAGGTGCGAGAGAAATTCAGTGCCCTCCTCCAGCATCCAGTCCAGACCGCGATCGGTCTTGCGCTTGATCATGCGCTCGCCCTGGGTCGCCAGGTGCAGATGCGCCTGCAACTCGCCGACCTGGGCGCAGTGCTGGGCGTTGGCGACCTTGATGTGCTTGCCGGACAGGCGCGGTTGCAGCAGCGCCGGTTTGCCTTTGAGCTCACGCAGGGCCAAGCCGTCGGTGGTGCGCAGGGCGTAAGGCACCGGCAGATCGGCTTCGTGCAGCACGTCGAGCAGGTCGATGAAGAACGGCATCTCCTGCACCGGGCCGCGTTCGACCAGGGTCAGGACAAACTCGCCCTGCTCCAGGCTGATGAAGAAATTGGTGTTTTCGCTGCCGGCGGCGATCCCCTGGAAATCAAGCAGACGGCCGAGCCCATAAGGGGCGAGAAAGGTTTCCAGCTCGGGCCGAGCCAGGGGAGTGAACACAGACATTGAAAACTGCTCAGTTTTGGCGCCGCAGTCAGGCGACGCCGATTAAAAATCGGGAAGCTTACTTCCAGGTAAAGATTTCCCACGACGGAATCAGCATATCCGGCTGGTCGGATCTGATGTAATTGGCGTCCGAACCATCGGCGCGCACCAGGAAATACGGTTTGCCCTTCTTGGGCGTGACCTTGATCGCATAGACGAAGCCATTCCGGCTGTACTCCTGAATGGTTTTGTCCCCCTCCGTGCGAATGGTGACCTCGGGGTCGCCGCCCGGCGCATCATCCGCCGCCATCGCGGCCAGTGGTGAGACAGCGATCAACCCGACCAGCAGCAAGCGATTTAACGTACGCATGATAACCTTGTCCCTTTGTCGTCAACGGTCCCGCTATTCTAGCCCCGGACCCGCCGAAAAGGTTGATCCTGCTCATGAGCCAAGCCCCCCTCGTCCTGGTGGACGGTTCGTCTTACCTGTACCGCGCCTTTCATGCACTGCCGCCACTGACCACGTCCAAAGGCCTGCCGACCGGTGCGGTTAAAGGCGTGCTGAACATGCTCAAGAGTCTGCGCAAGCAGTACCCGGACAGCCCCTTCGCGGTAGTGTTCGACGCCAAGGGCGGGACATTTCGCGATGAGATGTACGCCGAATACAAGGCCAACCGGCCAAGCATGCCCGATGACATGCGCGTGCAGATCGAGCCGCTGCACCAGAGCGTGATCGCCCTCGGCTTCCCGCTGCTGTGCGTCGACGGCGTCGAGGCCGACGATGTGATCGGCACCCTCGCCCGCAGCAGCGCGGCCGCCGATCGCCCGGTGATCATCTCCACCGGTGACAAGGACATGGCGCAACTGGTCGATGGCCACATTACCTTGGTCAACACCATGTCCGGTAGCTCGATGGATGTGGAGGGCGTTAAGGAGAAATTTGGCGTCGCACCGGAGCAGATCATCGATTATCTGGCGCTGATGGGCGATTCGTCCGACAACATTCCGGGCGTGCCGGGCATCGGCCCGAAGACGGCGTCCGGCCTGCTGGTCGGCGTCAACGGTGGTCTGACCGAGCTGTACGCCAACCTCGACATCGTGCCGAGCCTGCCGATCCGTGGCGCAAAAACCTTGCCGGCCAAGCTCGAAGAGCACCGGGAGATGGCTTTCCTGTCCTATCAACTGGCGACCATCAAGGTCGACGTGCCGCTGGATATCGGCCTCGATGATCTGCAGATGGGCCAGGAAGATCCGGCCAAACTTTACGAGCTGTACACCCTGCTGGAATTCAAGAGCTGGCTCAATGATCTGGATCGCGATGCCAAGCGTCTGGAACTGAGCGCGGCGGCCGAACCTGCGCCGGCGGGCGATCTGTTCAGCGCCCCGCAAGCCGAGGCACCTGTTGCTCCTGTCGAGGCCGCATACGAAACCATCCTAGACCAGGCGCGCTTCGACGTCTGGCTGGAAAAACTGCGCAACGCCAGGCTGATCGCCTTCGACACCGAAACCACTGGCATCGACGCGCAGCAGGCGCAACTGGTCGGTCTGTCGTTTGCGGTGCAGGCCAACGAAGCTGCGTACATCCCGCTGACCCATTCCTACATCGGCGTGCCGGAGCAGCTGGATCGCGACACCGTGCTGCGCGCACTCAAGCCGATTCTGGAAGACCCGAACAAACTCAAGGTCGGCCAGCACGCCAAGTTCGACATGAACATTCTGGCCAACTGCGCCATTGGCGGCGATCAGAGTGAAGGCATCAGCGTGCGCGGCATCGCCTTCGACACCATGCTTGAGTCCTACGTACTCAATTCCACCGCGACCCGTCACGACATGGACAGCCTCGCGCAAAAGTATCTCGACCACACCACGGTGAGCTTCCAAGACATCGCCGGCAAAGGTGCCAAGCAGCTGACCTTCGACCAGATCGCCCTGGAACAGGCCGGGCCCTACGCCGCCGAAGACGCCGACATCACCCTGCGCCTGCACCAGACCCTGTTCGACAAGCTCAGCGCAATTCCGAGCCTGGCCAGCGTGCTGACCGACATCGAAATCCCGCTGGTACCGGTGCTGGCGCGCATCGAACGCCAGGGTGCGTTCGTCGATGCCGAGTTGCTGGGCATTCAGAGCATTGAGCTGGGCAACAAAATGGTCGCGCTGGAGCGTGAAGCCTTCGAAATCGCCGGGGAAGAATTCAACCTCGGCTCGCCGAAGCAGCTGGGCGTGATTCTTTATGAAAAGCTCGGCCTGCCGGTGCTGAAGAAAACCGCCAAGGGCCAGCCGTCCACCGCTGAAGAAGTGCTGGCGAAACTCGCCGAAGACGATCACCGCTTGCCGAAGGTGCTAATGGAGCACCGCTCGATGAGCAAGCTGAAAAGCACCTACACCGATCGCCTGCCGGAGCAGATCAACCCGCGCACCGGGCGCATCCACACCTCGTATCACCAGGCTGTGGCTTCAACCGGGCGCCTGTCCTCCAGTGATCCGAACCTGCAGAACATTCCGGTGCGCACCGCCGAAGGCCGACGCATTCGTCAGGCGTTCGTCGCACCCAAAGGCTACAAACTGCTGGCGGCGGACTATTCGCAAATCGAACTGCGGATCATGGCCCACCTGTCCCGCGACGAAGGCCTGATGAACGCTTTCCGCAACAATCTCGACGTGCACACTGCAACCGCTGCCGAAGTATTCAAGGTCGAGCTTGATCAAGTGACCTCCGACCAGCGTCGCAGCGCCAAGGCGATCAACTTCGGTCTGATCTACGGCATGGGCGCGCAGAAGCTCGGCAAGGACATCGGCGTCGACACCAAGACCGCCAAGGCTTACATCGACACCTACTTCGCCCGTTATCCAGGCGTGCGCGAATACATGGAGCGCACCCGCGCGCAAGCGGCGGATCAGGGTTACGTCGAAACTTTCTTCGGTCGTCGCCTGTACTTGCCGGAGATCAACTCGAACAAGCCGCAGGAACGCGCTGCTGCTGAACGCACGGCGATCAACGCGCCGATGCAGGGCACGGCAGCGGATATCATCAAGAAAGCCATGGTGGCTGTGGATAACTGGCTGGCGACGTCGGGTCTGGACGCCCGGGTCATCCTGCAAGTGCACGACGAACTGGTGCTGGAGGTTCGCGAGGATCTGGTCGAGCAGGTCAGCGCCGAAATTCGTACGCACATGAGCGAAGCGGCGAAACTGGATGTGCCGCTGCTGGTGGAAGTTGGCGTGGGCAACAACTGGGATGAGGCGCACTGAGTCATTGTTGCGCAACCGTCGCCGCGACCTGCCGTCGCGGCAACGGCCGAAATCCGGCTTAGATCGAAAAACGCTTTAGGCTATTCCAAAGCTTTTTGAAAAAAATCTGAACTAATCTGCCGGCGGAACACTCAGAGGTACTGAATGGCTGGTGAAGCCCTTCGATGCTCCTATGTTGTGTTAAGTGTTGGCAGATATCTGAACCCCGCCCTAGCGGTTCGGAACTTGAACCCCGGAACTTCTCCCTCCCCAATGAAGTCCGGGGCTTTTTTTGCCCAAAAATCGGCTGTAGCGCGGCCATGCTGCGTTAAAAGCATCGCTAAAAATGCTCATTTAGGTTCCCTAAACTCCGCTTTTTAGCCCTACTTTCGCCTTGCCTGACAGCACCACAGTCAGTTTTGAAATTGTCTTACTCGGCTGCCGCCTCGGCGCCTTTGTCTGCGAGTTCCATCCAGTCGGCCAGTACAGTGTAGGCCTCTTCCAGGCCCATGCGTTTTGGTGCGGAGAACAACTGGATGGTGATCGAGTCGCCCCAGCCTTTGCGGATTTCCGACTGTACTTTCAGCAGGGTGTTCTTGGCTGCGCCGTAGGTGAGCTTGTCGGCCTTGGTCAGCAGGATGTGCATCGGCATGCCGGCGGCGACGGCCCAGTCGAGCATCAGCAGGTCGAAGTCGGTCATCGGATGGCGGATGTCCATCATCAGAATCAGACCTTTCAAACTCTCCCGACCACCGAGGTAAGCCTCGAGGTGGCGCTGCCAGTGTTGCTTGAGCGGGATCGGTACTTTTGCATAACCGTAGCCCGGCAGGTCGACCAGACGGCGATCATCGTCTAGCTTGAAGAAGTTCAACAGCTGTGTGCGACCCGGAGTTTTCGAGGTGCGCGCCAGGCTGGCGTGGGTCAGGGTGTTCAGCGCGCTGGATTTGCCAGCGTTGGAACGACCGGCAAACGCCACTTCGAAGCCTTCGTCGTCTGGGCATTGATCGACTTTGGCGGCACTGAGCATGAACGTGGACTGTTGGCACAGGCCGAGGATGGGATTCTTGAGTTGCATGGGATTTCCGATGTGGGCGGCGCCGGGATTGGGCGCGGAACGCGGTGTCGCTTCCGTTTCAGTGACGCCAGTATATAATGCCGCAGATTTTGTGTGTGCTTTGTCCCAGCGAAGGATGAAGTTCACGAGAGCGACAGACTTTGATTGCGCATTAGAACGCAGAACGCTCTCAACCCTGAAAAGGTCGTTTTATGACGAAATGGCTGCTGGCTGCCGGAGTCTTGATGCCGCTTTACAGCGCACAGGCTACACAGGATCCGGAAGCTGTGTACAACCGTGTTTGTGGTGCCTGTCATTCCGGCCAACTACCCATGGCGCCCGCAAGAGGCGATCAGGAAGCTTGGACGCCGAGGTTGGCGAAAGGTATGGGGACGCTGGTGCAACACGTGACCCAGGGTTTCAAGGCGATGCCGCCGCGTGGTTTGTGCATGGACTGCAGTGCCGAGGATTACCAGGCCATCATCCTTTGGATGAGCGAGAGTAAGCCCGGTCCATAACTTAACCCTTAGCCGTAGTTGGATTAGCTGATGAACAAATTGATCGTGAGTCTGCTGTTGACCGTGGGAATTTCAGGTGTCGCCCATGCTGCCGGCGATGCCGCAGCAGGCCAGGCCAAAGCTGCCGTGTGCGGAGCCTGCCATGGCCCGGACGGCAACAGCATGGCGCCAAACTTTCCGAAACTGGCAGGTCAAGGGGAACGCTACCTCGACAAGCAATTGCACGACATCAAGTCGGGCAAGCGCGTGGTGCTGGAAATGACCGGGCTGCTGACCAACCTGAATGACCAGGATCTGGCCGACATCGCCGCGTACTTCGCCAGTCAGAAAGGCAGCGTCGGCGCCGCCGGTCCGAAGATCGTCGCTCGCGGTGAAGCGCTGTTCCGTGGCGGCAATCTGGAAAAAGGTCTGCCAGCCTGCACCGGCTGCCATTCGCCGAACGGCGCCGGCAATGCTGCAGCAGGCTTCCCCCATCTGGGTGGCCAGCATGCGCAATACATCGCCAAGCAACTGACCGATTTCCGCAAGGAAGAAGGCGGTCGCGCCAACGACGGCGACGCGATGACCATGCGCACCATCGCACGCAAGCTGAGCGACGAAGACATCGCTGCGGTTTCCAGCTACATCCAGGGCCTGCACTGAGGCCCTGAATCGAGGGCTGAACGAGGCGCGCAGCGCCGGCCACGTTAACGCTCGATTAATCCTTCGCAGCAAGTATAAAAAGGGTGGCTTTGGCCGCCCTTTTTTGTGGCCGCTGCCGTTACACTACAGCACTCATGCCCGCCAGGATCTGTGTCGAAACAGGTCGAGCGAGGCGACTCAAATTGTTCAGGAGTAAAGCATGCGTAATCTGATCATCAGCGCCGCCCTCGTCGCTGCCAGCCTGTTCGGCGTGACCGCCCAGGCCGCTGAAGCCCCTGCCGCCCCGTATGTCGAACTGGCCAACCCGGTCCCGGTTGCAGTGCCTGGCAAGATCGAAGTGGTCGAGCTGTTCTGGTACGGCTGCCCGCATTGCTACGCCTTTGAACCCGTGATCAATCCATGGGTTGAAAAACTGCCGTCCGACGTCAATTTTGTACGCATCCCCGCCATGTTCGGCGGCCCATGGGACGCTCACGGGCAGATGTTCCTGACTCTGGAAGCCATGGGTGTCGAGCACAAGGTTCACGCTGCGGTATTCAACGCCATTCAGAAAGAACACAAGAAGCTCACCGACAAGAACGACATGGCCGACTTCCTCGCCACTCAAGGCGTGGACAAGGACAAGTTCCTCGCCACCTTCGACTCGTTCGCCATCAAGGGTCAGATCGTCAAGGCCCGTGAACTGGCCAAGAAGTATGAAATCACTGGCGTGCCAACCATGATCGTCAATGGTAAATACCGCTTCGACATCGGCTCTGCCGGTGGTGCCGAGCAAGCGCTGAAACTGGCTGATGATCTGGTCGCCAAAGAGCGAGCGGCTAACAAGGCGGCTGCCAACTAAGCGCGGCATTCGCCATGCGCCGCTGGAAGTCCGAACGCATCGTTGGCCTGCATGATCCGCAGGTCAACGAACATCACCTGGCGTCTACGGGCCTGCCCGCAGACCAGCGTCTGCGCTTGCTCAGTTTCAACATCCAGGTCGGCATCAGCACCGAGCGCTATCGGCATTACCTGACCCGCAGCTGGCAGCATCTGCTGCCGCACACCGGGCGTTCCGGCAATCTGCAGAAGATCGGTGACCTGCTCGGCGACTTCGATCTGGTCGCGCTGCAGGAAGCCGATGGCGGCAGCCTGCGCTCGGGCTACGTCAATCAGGTCGAACATCTGGCCCACCTCGGCGCCTTTCCCTACTGGTATCAACAACTCAATCGCAACCTCGGTCGACTGGCCCAGCACAGCAATGGCGTGCTCAGTCGCCTGAAGCCGTGGGCGATCGAGGATCACCCGCTGCCCGGCCCGAAAGGTCGCGGCGCGATCCTGCTGCGCTTCGGCGAAGGTCCGGAGGCACTGGTGGTGGTGATGATGCACCTGGCCCTCGGCGCACGGACGCGCAGCCTGCAACTGGCCTACATTCGTGACTTGATCAGCGGCTACAAGCATCAGGTGCTGATGGGCGACATGAATACCCATGCCAGCGACCTGCTCGAACACTCGCCGTTACGCGATCTCGGCCTGCTGGCCCCGCAGGTGGAAGCGACCTTCCCCAGCTGGCGCCCACAGCGTTGCCTTGATCATATTCTGCTCAGCCCGACCCTGACCCTGGAAAAGGTCGAGGTGCTGGCCCAGCCCATTTCCGATCACCTGCCGGTCGCGGTGGAAATTCGTCTGCCGGGTTCGCTCACGGCCGACGCATTGCCCGCGTTGAGCCCTGCCCCTCGCGGAACCTGTGAATGAGCGACGACGCCCAGCGCTGGAAAGAGAAGTACCTCAAGAGCATCGAACAGCAGGACAAGCTCGAACGCCGCTGGGCCGCGCGACTCGACCTGCTGCGACGCGGTCTGGTGCGCAGCACGCTGGCGGCCGAGGGCACCGACAAGGTCGTCGATCAGTGTATGAAGGAAATGCGCGAAGTCGTGCGTACCGATGACATGGACGCCGGCCTCGCCGCCCTGCTGCCGCGTCTGGAAAAAGCCGTGCTCGACTCCGAGCAGCGCCGTGAGACCCGCATTGATCAGGTCAGCACCGCGCTGACCGCGCTGGTCACCCAGTTGCAGGCCTTGCCATTGCCACGCGAAGTCGCGCAACCGCTGAAGAAATTCGCCAAACAACTGGACAGTCGCGTCGGTCAGGCACGGGAAATGCCGCTGCTGTTGAGCGAACTCAGTGGCTTGCAGGGCAAGGCCTTGAGTCAGTTGGAGACGCCGGCCGAGCCGGGCCGGCCGGGGTTGTTGCAACGTTTGTTCGGTAGTCGTGACAGTGAGCAAGACACTGCTCCAACGGCAGAGGCATCAGTAACTTCAGCGCCGCAGCCGGTTGCCACCGCGCAACCTGAACCGGAGCCTGCGCAAATGGCACCGGTCGCAGACGCTGAGCCGGCGATTGTTACTCCCGCCGCCGTCGAGGCGCCTGTGCTGGAAGCACCCGAACCCGAAACCGCAGCGCTCGGTACACCTGCTGTCACAGTCGAAGCGGAGCCCACGCCGGTTGAGCCAGCCGCTCCCGCCGCACCAAGCCCCGTTGCGCCAGCGCTTGCCACCGAGGCACTCAACCCCGACGAACTGAGCCACCCCGGCGATCCTTTCCCGCTGACTCTCGACAGCCTGCCCCTGCCCGAGCCGATCGCTCAGGCCTTGGCCGCCATCGACCCGGAGCAGTCGGAGCACGACATCCTCTTCGCGCTGCCGGATTCTCCGGAGCCGTCCTACAGCTCCGTGGCCAGACATATCGAAGATACGCTGATCGGCCTGCTCGACGACCTGACCCTGCCCGAGCGCCACCGGCCGCAAGCCGAAGCCATGCGCGAGCGGCTCAAACACGGGTTGAACTGGTACGAACTGTTGCCGATCCTCGACGATCTCGCGACTTTGATGCTGGCGATTACCGACAGCGGTCAGCACGAATTCGAAGCCTATCTGCAACAACTCAACGAACGCCTCGAAGCGTTTCAGAGCAACCTGCAAGCGGCCAGCGAAGGGCATGCCGACAATAGCTCGGCGGCGCGGGCCATGGACACGCAGATTCGCGAGCAGGTCGACGGCTTGCAGAGCAGCGTCCAGCAAGCGGCGGACCTCGATGACCTCAAGCATGTGCTGGAGAATCATCTGGAAGGCCTGCTGGGAACGATGGACCAGCACCAGAAGCAGCGCGACGCCCGCGAGCAGGAAGTCGCCGCCAGGTTGAAGAGCCTGTCGGAGCGCGTGGCGCATATGGAGCAGGAAGCCATGGGCTTCCGTGAACACCTTGAAGAGCAGCGGCAGAAAGCCCTGATCGATCCTTTGACCGGCCTGCCCAACCGCGCGGCGTGGAGCGGACGCCTGGAGCATGAAATCCAGCAATGGCAGCAGCACGGCAACACCCTCAGCCTGGCCATGCTCGACCTCGATCACTTCAAGCGGATCAACGACAGCTATGGTCATCTGGCCGGCGACAAAGTGCTGAAGATCATCGCCACGGTATTGCGCAAACGCCTGCGCGGCTCGGATTTCATCGCCCGTTTCGGCGGTGAGGAGTTCGTGCTGTTGCTGCCGGCGACGCCACCAGCGGTGGGCGCGAAACTGCTGGAAACCCTGCGCGCGGCGATCGAAGCCTGCCCGTTTCATTTCAAGGGCGAGCGAGTGACTATCACCATTTCCATGGGACTCGCGTCATTCCGGGTGGGAGAACACAGCGATCTGGTGCTGAAAAGAGCCGATCAGGCGCTGTACCGAGCAAAAAACGCCGGGCGCAACCGAGTCGAGCTCGGCTAAGGCAATTGTTCCATTTTGTTTAAATCCGCCCGCTGGCGGACTCTGAGCAAATCCGTACGTTACACTGTTGCATTATCGTTTTCAGCGTATCGTCCTCTGCCATGAAAGTCCTCGCCCTTGTTGCCTCGCTGCTCGTCCTCGCTGGTTGCGCCAGCGGTCCGCGCTATGACACCAGCCACCCTTCGGCCAATTACGACAGCCGCATCCAGTTCGTTGTGGTGCATTACACCTCGGCGTCTCTGGAGCGCTCGCTGCAATTGCTGACCCATGGCGACGTGAGCAGCCATTATCTGATCGGCGATGACAAAAGCGGCACGATCTACAAGCTGATGGACGAAAACCAGCGCGCCTGGCACGCCGGCGAAAGTCAGTGGCAGGGCCGCACCTGGCTCAACTCCAGTTCCATCGGCATCGAAATCGTCAATCCCGGCTACAAGGACACACCGACCGGGCGCCTGTGGTATCCGTACAGCGAAGCGCAGATCCAGTCGTTGATCACCCTGCTCAAGGACATCAGCAAGCGCAACGGCATCAGCCCGCGGCACATCATCGGTCACAGCGACATCGCGCCGTTGCGCAAGCTTGACCCGGGGCCACTGTTCCCCTGGAAACGTCTCGCCGCCGAAGGCCTTGGCCTGTGGCCGAACGAGCAAGCGGTGGCGCGTCAGCAGGCGGTTTTCAACAGCAACCCGTTGCCGGAGATCGGCTGGTTCCAGGCGCAACTCGCGCGTCTGGGTTACGACACGCCGCAGACCGGCGAGCTTGATGTCGCCACGCGCCATGTCCTCGCGGCATTCCAGATGCACTATCGCCCTGCGCGCTTCGACGGCACCCCGGATGCGCAAACCGCAGCACTTCTTCTGGTCCTCAATCAGACAAAATAATGACGCCCGCCCGACGGTCAGGGCGAAATCACAATCAGCAGCTATAACTCATGGTAATTCTTCGGAAAATCCCTGATGGCTGCGACCCGAGAGACGCTGCGTAGCTGGTTTTATCGCCCTGTTTTTTTGGCGATGATCGCGGCTGTCCTCAGCGCCAGCCTGTTGATCGCCGGCGGTATGTTCGCGGCGATGCGCCAGATGGAAATGCGCGAGAGCCAGGAAATGAACGCCCAGGGCGAACGTTTCCTCGCGCGCCTCGAACAATTGTTCGGCCAGTTGCGCGAAAGTCTCGACGACCTTGAAGCCCAGCCGTTGCGCGGCTGCGACGAAGAAATGATCGCGACCCTGCAGCAAGTCACGTTCAACTACCGCTTCGTCTACGAAGCCGCGTACATGGACGCCTCGCGGTTCTGCTCCAACCGTCCGCGCCAGGAAGGTCTGTCGTTGGTGCGCGCGCCGGACATTCAGGGTCCGACCTACAGCTATTGGCTGAACACCACCACCGAACCCGATGAAAACCGCGCGGCGCTGATGCTCGGTCGCGGTAACTTTCGTGTCGCTACCTCGCGCGGGCATTTGACCGACATGGTCGATCTGTCGCCCGGCAGCAGCCTGCTGGTGGTACTCGATCACGGCACTCGCGCGATTCCGGTGCTCGGCACCGCACAGACCTGGCCACCGACCGAACCCTGGCCACCGAAGAGCCCTGATTCGCTGCAAGTCACGCAAACGCGGCTGATCTATCGCATGCCCACCGACAACCCGGAATATCAATTGGTGCTGATTACGCCGCGCACGGGCATGCACGTCCCGGCGGTGTGGTGGTGGCTGTTGCCGGTGTGCCTGATCGCCGGCGCCGTCGTCGGTTTTCTGACCTTGCTGCTGGTGCGTCAGCGCCAGTCGCTAAATGCCGAGCTGCACGGGGCGATCCGCCGGGGTGAGTTGCAGGTGCTGTATCAGCCGATCTTCGATCTCGACAGCCGCAACTGCGTCGGCGCCGAAGCGCTGCTCCGCTGGCGGCGCCCGGACGGCACGCTAACCAGCCCCGACCTGTTCATTCCGATGGCGGAGAACACCGGACAGATCCGGCAGATGACCGACTTCGTCTTGCAGCGTCTGCTCGAACAACTGGGCCAGTTACTGCGCGCCAACCCGCAGCTGTATATCTCGGTGAACCTCGCGGCCTGCGATGTCATGGTGCCGCGCATCGGCCAAGTCATGGCGCGGCTGCTCGCGCTGCACCGTGTCGCCGCGCGGCAAATAGCCTTCGAAGTCACTGAGCGCGGCCTGATTGATGTGGTGGTGGCGCGGGAGAACCTGCAAGCCTTGCGCGACGTTGGCCATCAGGTGCTGATCGATGATTTCGGCACCGGCTATTGCAGCCTCGCCTATCTGCAGACCTTGCCGGTGGACTGTTTGAAAATCGATAAGGCGTTTATCGATGCGCTCGGCCATGACGCGGCGAGCAGCGGCGTCGCTCCGCACATCATTCACATGGCGCAGGCGCTGGACCTGAAAGTGATTGCCGAAGGCATCGAGCTGGAATCCCAAGCCGCACTGCTCAGCAGTGAGGGGGTCAAGTTCGGTCAGGGCTGGCTGTTCGCCCACGCACTGAGCGCCGTGCAGTTCATCGAACTGATCACCCGCGGCAGGCGCCTCGCCGCGCGGCGTATGGACGACGAAGCCTAAACGGCCAGCGCCATGTAGAACTGGGTGCCCTGCCCCGGCCGCGAATAAACGCCCATGCGCCCGCCGTGCAGCTGGACGATTTCCTTGCACAGCGCCAGGCCAAGGCCGGCACCGCCCTTTTTGCGCCCGACCTGCACGAACGGCTCGAAAATCCGCCCCTGCTGGCCGTAGGCGATGCCTTCGCCATTGTCTTCGACGCTGATGATGACCCGCTCGCCATGGCGGCGTGCCTGCAGACGGATCTGCCCGTCGCGGGCGGTGTGGCGCAAGGCGTTGTCGATCAGATTGTCGAGGACTCGATCGAGTTGCGCCTGATCAGCCTGCAACCTCGGCAGCGGCCCTTGAATCTCGACGTTCAGCGCAACACCTTTGGCCGCAGCCACGTCGGCAAAGCGCAGCTGCGCCTGCTCCAGCAGGTCATCAATGGAACATGGCGCCAGAGTGAGTTTCTGTAGGCCGTTCTGGTAGCGCGAGAAGTTGAGCAAGTCGTTGATCAACTGCATCAGACGCTGCATTTCTTCGTTAACCGTATCCAGCAGGTCAGCTTCGCGCGATTCCGCCGGGAATTTCGTCCGCTCGCGGAACAGCCCGAAGGCCATGTGCATGCCCGTCACCGGCGTGCGCAGTTCGTGGGAAGCGCGCAAGACAAACTCACTGCGCACGCGCTCGAACGCGCGTTGCTCGGTGACGTCGTGCAGCACCATCACCGCGCCGAGAATATGCCCCTGGGTATGACTGACCGGCGTCAGGCTGTAGGTCAGCAGGCGCGATTCGCCATCGACTTCGATACTCAGATCTTCCGGCGCGCGCTCCAGCGTGCCGCCGCGCAGGACCAATTGCAGTTGCGCATCCAGCTCCGGACGGCCAAGTGCAGTACCCAGGCCTTGGCCGAGCCGGTCGTCTTCCCAACCCAACTGGCGCTGAGCAACAGGGTTGAGGTGTTCGAGCTGGCCCTGGCGATCAATCATCAACAAACCGTCGTCGATACTGTCGAGCACCGCTTGCAAACGCTGCTGACCGGCCAACAGTTCGTCGACATTCATCGCCTGGTGCTCACGCAACGCCTCAGCCATCAGGCCGAAGCGTCGCGACAGCAGGTTGACTTCCATCGCCGTAGAGATCGGCAGGGTCACGTCATAGTTGCCCTGGCCGATATTGTCGGCAGCCTTGGCCAGCGCTTCGATCGGCGCGCCGAAACGTCGGGCGATGCCTTGGGCGGTGACGAAACCGATGATCAGCACCGCCAGCCCGACCAGACCAAGCAGCCCGGCAATCAACAAGGCACGTTCGCGAGCGGCGTGTTGCACCTCATTGATACTGTCCAGCGCGTGCTTGTGCTCAGCGATCAAACCGTTACGGAGAATATTGAAACGCTCGCGGAAATCCGCGCTGGTACTGGCGTTCTTCGCCGCTTCGGCGGTCACGTCGAATGAGGCGAGGAAGTTCAGGTAGTCGGCCTTGGCCTGGCGGAAACCGTAAGGCTGGTCATCGCCCTCCGGCTGCTGGGCGATGCCTTGGTCGAGCAACTCGAAGTAGTGCTGCCTGGACGCTTCGAACGCAACGGGATCGGGTTTTTCGGCGAGCATGATGATCAATTGATCACCCAGGGTCTGGCGCAGCTTGAGGCCCAGATCCAGGGTGACGAAGTTGCTGCGCACCAGCGCTTCCTGCGAACCGGCCATCTGCATCACGCTGACCAGCCCGAGCAAGAGCCCGAGCAAGGCCACGGTGATCAACGCAGAAATGCTCAGGAACAGGCGCGTGCGCAGCTTGATCGCCAGTTTCATCGCGCAGTGCTCACAGGTTGTACTGCTTGCGTTTGCGATACAGGGTCGAGGCGTCGATGCCGAGGGTTTTCGCCGCTTGGTCCAGAGTGCCGGCGGTGGCCAGCACCGCGCCGATGTGCGCTTTCTCCAGCTCGTCCAGGCTCAGTGCCGCGCCGACCCGTGGCGCATTGTTGGCCGGTTGTTCGGCCATGCCCAGGTGGCTGATTTCCACGCGTTCCTGTGGGCAGATGATGCTGGCCCGCTCGACCACGTTGCGCAGTTCGCGGATATTGCCCGGCCAGCGATAACCGAGCAGTGCTTCGCGCGCCTCATCGCTGAAGCCGCGCGCTGGGCGTGCGTACTCTTTGACGAAACGTGCAAGGAAGCGATCGGCGAGGGTCAGGATGTCTTCGGCGCGCTCGCGCAATGGCGGCAGATGCAGGGTAATGACGTTGAGGCGATAGAGCAGGTCTTCGCGGAAGCGTCCGTCGCGGACCATGTCTTCGAGGTTGAGGTTGGTGGCGGCGAGGATGCGCACATCGGCACGGCGAGTGACCGGATCGCCGACCCGCTCGTATTCCTTGTCCTGGATGAAGCGCAGCAACTTGGGTTGCAAAGTCAGCGGAAAGTCGCCGATCTCGTCGAGAAACAGCGTACCGCCGTCCGCCTGGTTGACCCGACCCAAAGTACTCTCGCTGGCGCCGGTGAACGCGCCACGGCTATGGCCGAACAGCTCGCTTTCCATCAGCTCGGCAGTCAGCGACGGGCAGTTGATAGTGACGCAGGATTTCTTCTCGCGCTTGCTCCAGCCGTGGATCGCACGGGCCAGTTCACCTTTACCCGTACCGGACTCGCCAAGGATAAGAATGTTGGCGTCGGTGCTTGCGACCTGCCGTGCGGTTTCCAGCACGACTTTCATCGCCGGGCTGTGGGAATCGAGACCGTCTTTCGGTTTGCGGATCTCGCCTTCCAGCGCTTCAAGGCGCGCGGAGAGCTGGCGCACTTCCAGCTGCTTGGCGGTGGCCAGGCGCAGTTGATCAGGGCTGCACGGCTTGACCAGATAATCGGCGGCACCGGCCTGGATGGCGTCAACCGCGGTGTCGACTGCTGAATGAGCAGTGACAATCACTACGCGCATCCACGGCGCCTGAATGCGCATTTGCGCGAGGACGTCGAGACCGTTGTCCTCGCCCAGGCGCAAATCAAGGAAGCACAGATCGAAGACCTGACGTTGCAGCAAAGCATCGGCCTGGGCCGCGCTATTGGCGGTGGCTACCGTATAGCCTTCGTCTTCGAGGCAATAACGAAACGTACGCAGGATGGCGGATTCATCGTCCACCAGCAGAATGCGGCCTTGTTGCTCAGTGGCAGATTCCATTTTTCCTACGCTCCATAGTGATTAGTCTTGGGTTAGTCCCGGAAAAATCGGGCAAGTTGCATGGTTGATTCTGAACGATACCAGCCATAGGAGGGTAGCTCTCTGCTGCCATAACGGCCAATTCATTGATTTCGTTGAGTTTTAAAACATTCTGCGTTTTGCAGGGCAGATCCTGCATCCTCTTCTGACATCTGCGTACCGGTAGCAATTCCATATCATCGAAATTTCCCACGAAATAATCGTGCATTGCGCACGACCGCAGAAGAGCCATCGTGCAGGATGCGTCTTAGGAAATTTCTCAACCAAGCATAACTCATTGTTTTAATTGGTTTTTTCACAGATGAAAAAACTGGCATGCAGGCTGCAATACCTCACTCAGCCCGGGCGGAACAGCACTGCCCCAACAGAACAAGCGTGAGGAACACAGGATGACTCGCCCAATCGCCGCCCAAGTACGTATTTCGCCACTGCAGATCCAGCAAGGTCTGTTCGGTGTACTGGCGTTGCTGATCACCCTGATCGTTTGCCAGCAGTACATGAGCTGGGAAAACAGCCGTAAACCCGAGCCACTGATTTCGATGCAGCACAGCACTCAAACGCACTTCAGTGCCGTGAGCAGCAGCCAGGCCGAGAACGCTTCGATGCACATGATCGATGTCGACCAGGCGCAACCGTTGGATCAATTGCCACGGGAAGAGCGCTGGGTTTTCTAAGCCTTTGAACACATTCGGGCGCGTAGCGTCGGAAACCGGAAACACCCCTAAATAGAGAAGTAAGGAGAATCACCATGTTGAGCTGGGCAATTACATTCTTGATCATTGCCATCATCGCCGCCGTTCTGGGCTTCGGTGGTATCGCGGGCACCGCCACGGGTATCGCCAAGATTCTCTTTGTCGTGTTCCTGGTGATGTTCATCGCTTCCTTCTTCTTTGGCCGTCGCGGCCGAGGTTAACGATGATCGGTCTCAAGACATTGGCCGCCGCCCTGCTTCTGGGCGGCAGTGCCATGGCCATGGCGGCCAATGACGGCCAGACCCGGGTCAACGAACTGCTCGCCTCCGACGCGCAGTACCGTGAAACCTGGGAAGGCGTGATCAAAAAGGAAGAGCGCGTACCGGAATGGGTGATCAACCTGTCCGGCACCTCCGAACAACAGATGCATGCCGTTACGGAAGATGGCGATCAGTATCTGGTCGGCCCGCTCTGCGAGAGTCAGGACAAGTGCCTGAATCACCGCTTGATCGTTGCCTTCAGCTTCGACAAGGATGACGCCTACGCCATGCTGGTCGATGTGCCGGAAGGTCTGCCGCAGGACAAGTCGCCGACGCGACACGCGACTTATCGCTTCTTCGGCAAACCCGATCAGGGCATGCAGGATCTGCTGATGGAAACCCTGAAGAAAGATCCGAAGTGGTACTGATGCAGGACGCGTAAAGATTTCGAACACGAAAGCAGCGCCCCGCTGCTTTCCATTGCACCGTCCGATGAGGGTCGGTGCATGACCAGGGGGCCGGGATGTTCTGACTGATACAGGGTCGGAGTGACCTACGGGTACAGGGAGTACCTGCGCAAGGGCCGGGTCAGGGTAAAAGCTGCGCCGCAGGTTCGTCGACCCGGTGGTCTGACGAATCTGCGCTGGGCTTTGAATCCGCTAAAACATTGATCCAGCACGCCAAATTCCTTTTTTCAATCGTCGACACTGCGAGGAAAACATTTCGTGGTGTTTCCTGGCGACCGTATATCGACAAAGATCGCGCTCGTTCCGTGTGACTTCTAGTCTTGCGATTCAGACTTTTTCCGGAAATTTCTGCCGGTTTTGCCTGTGCAAAATTTAACCAGCCTACGCTGTAACGGCCGGTTCACGGCACTTATGCCGGCACAAATGTCACAATCGAACCGCTTGGGACGCCAGTTTCAAATGAAAAAGCTCATGCCGATTAGGCATAGGGTAGGCGTTTACGGCATTAGACGGCGCCACCTTGCATCGGAATAGTTGCGCCTTTTTTCGCCTGCCGAAGAGCCGTAAACACGCGCTTCGGGGCACCTTATACGGAGGCAGATGCACAGACTTTTCCGCTGATGAGCGTTCCAGTTCCTGCATGTGCCTGAGTCAAACGCAAGTAAGGGTAAAGATAATGAAGAAGGCAAAAATCAGCCTCGCCTGGCAGATCCTCATCGGTCTGATTCTGGGGATTGCAATTGGTGCGTTGCTCAACCACTTCAGTGCTGAAAAGGCCTGGTGGATCAGCAACGTCCTGCAACCGGCAGGCGATATCTTTATCCGTCTGATCAAGATGATCGTGATCCCGATCGTCATCTCCTCGCTGATCGTCGGTATCGCCGGCGTCGGCGACGCCAAGAAGCTCGGGCGTATCGGCCTGAAGACCATAATCTATTTCGAGATCGTCACCACCATCGCCATCGTCGTCGGCCTGGTGCTGGCCAACGTGTTCCATCCGGGCACCGGCATCGACATGAGCACTCTGGGCACGGTCGACATCTCGAAGTACCAGGCGACCGCCGCCGAAGTGCAGCATGAACATGCGTTCATCGAAACCATCCTCAACCTGATCCCGTCGAACATCTTCGCGGCCATGGCTCGCGGCGAAATGCTGCCGATCATCTTCTTCTCCGTGCTGTTCGGTCTCGGCCTGTCGAGCCTGCAGTCGGACCTGCGCGAGCCGCTGGTGAAGATGTTCCAGGGCGTTTCGGAAAGCATGTTCAAAGTCACCCACATGATCATGAACTACGCCCCGATCGGCGTGTTCGCACTGATCGCGGTGACCGTGGCCAACTTCGGCTTCGCCTCGCTGCTGCCGCTGGCGAAACTGGTGATTCTGGTTTACGTCGCCATCGCCTTCTTCGCCTTCGTCGTGCTGGGCCTGATCGCCAAGCTGTTCGGCTTCTCGGTCCTGAAGCTGATGCGTATCTTCAAGGATGAGCTGGTGCTGGCCTACTCCACCGCCTCCTCGGAAACCGTGCTGCCACGTGTCATCGAGAAGATGGAAGCCTACGGCGCACCGAAAGCCATCTGCAGCTTCGTGGTACCGACCGGTTACTCGTTCAACCTAGACGGCTCGACCCTGTACCAGTCGATCGCGGCGATCTTCATTGCCCAGCTGTATGGCATCGACCTGTCGATCAGCCAGCAACTGCTGCTGGTGTTGACGCTGATGGTCACCTCCAAAGGCATTGCCGGCGTACCGGGCGTGTCCTTTGTGGTGCTGCTGGCCACTTTGGGCAGCGTCGGCATTCCGCTGGAAGGTCTGGCGTTCATCGCCGGTGTCGACCGCATCATGGACATGGCGCGTACCGCACTGAACGTGATCGGTAACGCCCTGGCGGTGCTGGTTATCGCGCGCTGGGAAGGCATGTACGACGACGCCAAGGGCGAGCGCTACTGGAACTCCCTGCCGCACTGGCGCAGCAAGGAAAAACTGCCGGCTGGCGAGATTTCCAAGAACTGATGCAAAACCCTGTGGGAGCGAGCCTGCTCGCGAAGACGGTGTATCAATCTACAGAGATGTTGAATGTGCCGGCCTCTTCGCGAGCAGGCTCGCTCCCACAGTGATTGATGCACGCCCCACCAACGAACCCCGGAGCAATCCGGGGTTTGTCGTTTCTGGCGACCCCGCTATCATTCGCCGCATTCTTCGGGGGATTTGACTGATGCTTAATGGCCTGTGGCTTGGCTTCTTCATCGTGGCAGCCGTGTCGGCGCTGGCGCAGTGGCTGATCGGCGGCAACGCCGGGATCTTCGCGGCGATGGTGGAAAGCATTTTCGCCATGGCCAAGCTCTCGGTCGAAGTCATGGTCCTGCTGTTCGGCACCCTCACCTTGTGGCTGGGCTTTCTGCGCATCGCCGAAAAGGCCGGGATCGTCGAATGGCTGGCCAAGGTCCTCGGCCCGCTGTTTCTGCGGCTGATGCCGGAAGTACCGGCCGGTCACCCTGCCCTCGGCCTGATCACGCTGAACTTCGCCGCCAACGGCCTGGGCCTGGACAACGCCGCCACGCCTATTGGCCTCAAAGCCATGAAAGCACTGCAGGAGCTCAACCCCAGCGCCACCATCGCCAGCAACGCGCAGATCCTGTTTCTGGTGCTCAACGCCTCGTCGCTGACCCTGCTGCCCGTGACCATTTTCATGTACCGCGCCCAGCAAGGCGCGCCGGATCCGACGCTGGTGTTCCTGCCAATTCTGCTGGCGACCAGTTGCTCGACTATCGTCGGTTTCCTTTCCGTAGCCTTCATGCAACGCCTGCGCATCTGGGACCCGGTAGTGCTCGCCTATCTGCTACCCGGCGCGCTGATCCTTGGCGGTTTCATGGCCCTGCTCGGCACCCTATCTGCGACAGCGCTGGCGGGATTGTCGTCGATCCTCGGCAATCTCACGCTGTTCGGCCTGATCATGCTGTTTCTGCTGATCGGCGCGCTGCGCAAGGTCAAGGTGTACGAGGCGTTCGTCGAAGGCGCGAAAGAAGGCTTCGATGTGGCGAAGAATCTCTTGCCGTATCTGGTCGCGATGCTGTGTGCAGTCGGGGTGTTGCGCGCCTCTGGTGCGCTGGATTTCGGCCTGGACGGTATTCGGCATCTGGTCGAGTGGGCCGGTTGGGACACGCGCTTCGTCGATGCATTGCCGACGGCGATGGTCAAACCGTTTTCCGGCAGCGCGGCGCGGGCGATGCTCATCGAGACCATGCAGACTTCCGGCGTCGACAGCTTCCCGGCGCTGGTCGCGGCGACGGTGCAGGGCAGTACCGAAACCACGTTCTATGTGCTGGCGGTGTACTTCGGCGCGGTGGGCATTCAGCGCGCACGGCACGCGGTGGGGTGTGCGTTGCTGGCGGAGTTTGCCGGAGTGGTGGGCGCTATCGGGGTCTGCTACTGGTTCTTCGGCTGAGCAAAAATTCCCATGTGGGAGCGAGCCTGCTCGCGAAGACGGAGTGTCAGTCAACGCTTAGGTGACTGATACACCGCTTTCGCGAGCAGGCTCGCTCCCACAGGGATTGTGGTGTGTCAGCGCGGTTGCGGGGCCAGTTTCTGCCCTTGCTCTACGGCCCATGCCACAACCTTGGCCGTGAGGCGATCACTGGCCTGGCCAAACCCGGCGACCACCGCTGGCACCTGCACATCATTCAACGGCTGGCGCTCTTCAAAACGGCGGCTGGCGAGGATGCGCTGGTCGTAACCACGCACCAGCAACGCATCGACCCGCACCACGACGCCGGCCTGGGTGCCCTGATATTCGGTCTGAAACGCCTGCAAACTGCCGCCCAGCTCCAAATCCGCCTGGAAGTTGCTGTCGTCGGTGCTCAGCAGCGTCACTCTGCCGTCACGCTGGAATCCATCGAGCAGGCGATTGCGCAGCAGCACCGGCGCCGGATCGCTCCAGCGCGAGCCCTTGTAGGAGCTGATCACATCGCCCTGCGGAATCACGGCAATGCTCGGCCGGTTCAGCGCTTCGCTGGCCTGCAACTTATTCAAGCGCAGCGACCACGACTGCGTCGCCGCCGGGCTGGCCGAGGCGGGCGCTTGGGCGGCGGGCAGGCGGTAGACGTCCGAGGGTTCCGACTTGGGCAAGATCGAGCAAGCACCGATCAGGGTCAGGCCAGCGCCGAGCAGGGCGATTCGAGTCAGCTTCATGGGGTGAATTCCTTGTTCTTGTCGCTGCCCAGCAGGTAGCCGCTGGGGTTGGCCTCAAGGCGTTGAGAAATGGCGCGCAGCGAGGTCAGCGTCTCGCGCAGTTCGCGAATCGCCGGGGCCAGGCCGTTGAGGCCCTGCATGCCGTTATCCAGGGAATTCTGGTTTTTGCTGAGCAAACCGTTGATGGTCACGCTGCTTTGCTCCAGCGACTTCATCGCCTGCTCGGCGCTGCCCAGGGCCTGTTTGCCCTGATCGTTGAGCAGGCCGTTGGCGTTGCGCATCAGCAGTGAGGTCTGCTCGAGCATGCTGCCGGCCTGTTTGCCGACGGTCGCCAGTTGCTGCATCGCTTGTTTGATGTCGCCGCGCTGGTCGTTGATGGTACCGGTGGTCTGTTCCAGATGGGCGAGGGTCTTGCTCACGCGCTCGACGTTTTCCGCGGAGAACATGTGGTTGGCGTTTTGCAGCAGGGCGCTGATGCCGGTCATCAAGTCGCTGCTGTCATTGAGCAGACGCGAAATAGGCGAGGGCGAGGCGATCAGCGTCGGCAGCTTGCCGTCATGCCCGCGCAGTTTCGGGCTCTCGGGTGTGCCGCCGCTGAGCTGAATGATCGAGGTGCCGGTGATGCCGGTCAGCGCCAGTTTGGCCTGGGTGTCTTCCTTGACCGGCGTGTCGCCCGCCAGACGAATCCGCGCCAGCACCCGGCGCGGGTCCTGCGGGTCGAGGCGCAGGCTGACCACGTCTCCGACCTTGATCCCGCTGTACTGCACCGAGCTGCCCTTGGACAGACCGCTGACCGCTTCGTTGAACACCACTTCGTAATCCTTGAACTCGGTGTCGACGCTGGACTTGGCCAGAAACAGGCCGAAGAGCAGGGCGCCGGCCACGACGATCACCGTGAACAGGCCGATCAACACATGATGGGCTCGGGTTTCCATTTCAGACCTCGTTGAGCAGTTTGGCGGCGTCCAGCGCCGAGCGGCCGCGCGGGCCGTGGAAGTATTCGTGAATCCACGCGTCGGCGGTTTCCGAGACCACGTCGATCGGGCCGGCGACCAGCACTTTCTTCTGCGCCAGCACCGCCACGCGATCGGTGATGGTGTACAGCGTGTCGAGGTCGTGGGTGACCAGAAACACACTCAGGCCCAACGCATCACGCAGGGTCAGGATCAATTGATCGAACTGCGCCGCGCCAATCGGATCAAGGCCGGCGGTGGGTTCGTCGAGAAACAGAATGTCCGGATCCAGCGCCAGGGCCCGCGCCAGCGCCGCACGCTTGATCATGCCGCCGGACAGCGACGCCGGGTATTTGTCCGCCGCCGACAGCGGCAGCCCGGCCAGTGCCAGTTTCACCGCCGCCAGGTGCTCGGCGTCGTGGCGGCTGAGGCCGGCGTGTTCGATCAGGGGCAGGGCGACGTTCTCGGTTACGGTCAGCGAAGAGAACAGCGCGCCTTTCTGGAACAGCACACCGAAACGGCGTTCGATCAGCGAGCGTTCATGCTCGGGCAGATTCGGCAGGTTCTGGCCGAAGACCTTGACCATGCCCTCGCTGGGCCGATTCAGCCCGACGATGCTGCGCAGCAACACCGATTTGCCGGTGCCGGAGCCACCGACCACGGCGAGGATTTCGCCCTTGTACACGTCCAGATCAAGGTTCTCGTGCACGCTCTGCGGGCCGAAGCGATTGCACAGGCCACGGACCTCGATCACCGCCTCCGAGGGCGCGCGGGGTAGACGACTCACCAGCCCATCTCCATGAAAAACAGCGCGGCCACCGCATCGAGCACGATCACCACGAAAATCGACTGGACCACGCTGGAGGTGGTGTGCGCGCCGACCGACTCGGCGCTGCCGCTGACCTTGAAGCCTTCCAGGCAACCGATCGCCGCGATCAGGAAGGCGAAGATCGGCGCCTTCACCAAGCCGACCAGAAAATGCTGAATGCCGATGTCCGATTGCAGCAGCGAGAGGAACATCGCCGGCGAGATGTCCAGCGACACTGCGCAGACCACGCCGCCGCCAACAATCCCCGAGAGCATCGCCAGGAACGTCAGCATCGGCAGCGCCACCAGCAGCGCCAGCACGCGCGGCACTACCAGCAACTCGATGGGGTCGAGGCCGAGTGTGCGGATCGCGTCGATTTCTTCGTTGGCCTTCATCGAGCCGATCTGCGCGGTGAAGGCACTGGCGGTGCGCCCGGCCATCAGGATCGCCGTGAGCAGCACGCCGAATTCGCGCAGGAACGAGAAGCCGACCAGGTCCACGGTAAAAATCGTCGCGCCGAAACTGGCCAGCACTGTGGCGCCGAGAAACGCCACCACCGCGCCGACCAGAAACGTCAGCAGGGCCACGATCGGCGCGGCGTCGAGACCGGTCTGCTCGATGTGCGCGATCATCGGTGTAATGCGCCAGCGCTTGGGCCGCAACAGACCACGGGCGATGACTTCGAGAATCAGGCCGACGAAGCCAAGCAGCTGCATCGTGTCTTTCCACACCGTATCCACTGCGCGGCCGATGCGCGTCAGCAGTTGCACGCTGACGCTGACCTCCGGCTCCTTGATCGGCACGCAGAAATCACTCAGCGAGCAGTACACGGTTTGCAGCAAGGCGCGGTCGGCAGTTGAAAGGGTGCAATCGGGGTGTTCGGCGGTTTTGCCCAAGCGTTCGGAACCGAGCAGCTCGACCAGCAACGATGCGCCAGCGGTGTCGAGGGCACCGAGGTCGTTGAGGTCTATCGGTGTATTGGCGTCGTACTGGCCATGGAGCTTTTCGCTCAGGTGCTTGAGCGCGGTGTAATGGGCGAGCGTCCAGTCGCCGCTGACCCGCAGGCGGGCAGGGCTGAACGCGGTGTCCAGGTGGGCACTGCCGGGGGTTGGGCTGCTGGTCATAAGCTCCGTGCTTGTACGGCCGTTACGAGATCCTACGTAATAGCACGAACCGGATTACTTTTCTTTGGCCGGTGTGCTGTCGGTGATAGCGAAACGCAGCACGCCGATCAACTGCCCGTCCTCGGTCAACACCCGCACCTGCCACTTGCCCGCCGGGTTGCCGGGGAAATTCTGTTTGTGCGTCCACGCCCGGTAGCCTTCCTTGCGCCCGCCATGGATGTCGAGGGCGATGCGGTCGACCTCTTTGCCGTTGAAGGTCCACACGTGATAAATCCGCTCATCGAGGCCGCGCGGCGCGTTGATTGCGGTGTAGGCGTAGAGCCCGCCGCTGCGGATCTGCTCGGCGCTGACGGTTTCGAGGCTGGCGCCGGGGGTGCGATCCTGCAGCTGCGTGCTGATCGCCACGTCGGTCATCCACAGCGTTGCCGGTGGCACCCACGAACGCAGCGCCCAACCGACGCCGCCGATGCCGACTGTGATGAACAGAATCGCCAGGGCGTTGCGCACCGTGCGGATCGGGAAGATCGACGCCAGGCTCGGGAACGACAGCAGCACGGCAATCCCCAGCGCCCATTTGAAACTCTGCGCGGTGGTCAGGTGCATGATTACTGGCAGCGCGGTGAGCAGGGCGGCGAACAGGGTCAGGGTGTGCAGCGCGAGAAACGCCCAGCGCCGTGGCGCCAGCCATTTGTAGTACAGCGGATCGACGATAGAGATCAGTGCAGCAACGCTGAGCAGCCCCGTGAAGACAAACTGGCCGCTGTTCCACGTGGTGGTGATGAAGAAGAATGGCAGAACGAAAAACAGGCTTTCCTGATGGATCATCTGCGTCGCGTAGCGCAGCAGCGGCTGGGGAATCTCGCGTTTAAAGATTCTCGTGAACAGGCCGGTCAGGGTGTTTTCCAGCATCAGCCAGATCCAGCTGAGCAGCATGATCACTGTGATCCAGCTGGCCAGCCCCTGTTGGCGATCGACGAGGATGAAACTGCCGACCCCGGAAATGAAACCACCCGCCGCAATAACCCCGGGGTAGCGCTTCATCAGCTCGAGAATGCGCTGGATAAGGAGGGTCAGTTTTGGCATTTTGGCGGTTCACGACGATAGGGGGAAAATCCCGGAAAGGTTAACGCCGCATGCCCCCTGTGGCGAGGGGATTTATCCCCGATCGGCGGCGCAGCCGTCGTAGAGCCTGCAAGCGAATTTTGTCTGGATATACCGAGCTGCCCTTATTGGGGCTGCTGCGCAGCCCATCGGGGATAAATCCCCTCGCCACAAGTGCTCACTCATCACAGGATTAATGGCTTCCAGCGATTTTGTGGCGGCGATGCAGGCGCCAGCCGATCACGATCAGCAGCAACAACCCGATTCCACCCGCGACCAGCCACAACACCTGATCATCACTGATCAACGGCTTCTCGATCCGGATATACCCCGGCTGCAACAGCAGCTCGCGCATGGCCTTGTTCGCCGCTTCCAGCGTCACCCCTTGCAGCTCGCGCGCGGGATTGGCAAAGCGGCCATCCTGATAGTCGGCCAGCGCGCTCCAGTAATAGTCCGCCAGCGCGCTGTTGCCCTGCACGGCCCAGGCTTGGTGAGCCATGGCGGCTTGTTTGATGCGGGCGAAAGTGCTCGGCTCGAGGCCGTTTTTCAGCAGGTCGGCCTTGAGGTCTTCAAGCACTTGAATGGCTTCGTCGACGTCATCGCGATCCAGGTCCGCGTTGAGGCTCATGAAGCCGACACCGCCGAACACTTCGCGCTCGGCCCACGGCCCGTACGACAAGCCATGGTTGAGACGAATCTGCCGGTACAGCGCCCAGTCGAGATAATCCTTGAGAATATCGAACGTCTGGTCGTACTGATCGTCGAGCACCGGTTCCGGCACCAGCCAGTGCAGCTTGGCGCTGTCGCCGATAAAGCCACGGGTAAGGGTGCGTTCATGGGCGGCGCTGGTGCGGATGTCCGGCAGAGGCCGATGTTCGCTCGGCTCGACCGGCTCCAGCTCGCCCCAGGTGCGCTCCAGATAGGCCGGCAGCAGTTTGTCGAGTTCGCCGACGACGATCAGGGTCATGTTGTTCGGCGCGTACCAGGCTTTGCGCACCTTCTCCAATTGCTCTTGGGTCAGATGGCCGACTTCGGCGCGCTGCGGGCATTTCAGTCCCAGCTCGACAGCCAGTTGATTGCTCGCGGTATGACCGAGGTCCTGACGGTCGAGGAAACGTTGCAGCTTGGTGTAATGCCCGCCGTCCTCACGCTCGACCACCCGTTTCGCCGCGTTGATTGCGTTGTCGTCGATGCGTGTCTGGGTCAGCAGCGCGAGCAGCAGGTCGAGCACCTTGCGCTGGTTTTTCGCCGGGGCTTCGATGACGAACGTGGTGTCGGCATTGCTGGTGAACGCATTCCAGTCCCCGCCGAGCGCCTGCATGCGTTCTTCCAGACCGCCTTCGCCGGTGGCGTCGATACCGCTGAACAGCAGGTGTTCGAGCAAATGCGGCAGCTCTTTTTCGTCGCAATCGAAGTCATCGAGGCCGACGCCGACCACCAGCCGGATCGCCACATGCCCACGCTCGGTGCCGGGCTTGAGCATCAGTTGCAAACCGTTGGGCAGCGCATAGCCTTCGACCTGAAAGCGATCCAGGGCGAAGGCGGGCAGGGAACCGAGCAACAGACAGGCGAACAACAGGCAACGCATAACAGGCTTCCATACGGCTGATTTGGAGATCCGTGTCGTCAGTCAGGGCCGCATCGCTGGCAAGCCAGCTCCCACAAGGATCTGCGGCGCTCACAAAACCCTGTGGGAGCTGGCTTGCCAGCGATGCGGCCTCAAGGCTGAACCACTGTAACTGACTGACCCCAGCCCCAGACGTTCAAGGCGAATGCGTAATGTCGGCCATGTCATCCACCGCCAGCGCGCCGGTGTCCGCAGTTTCCAGCACGACATAGGCGCTGCTGCAGAACAGCGAATTGAGCCGTTTCATGTCGGCAATCAATTCCAGATGCAGCGAACTGGTCTCCAGACTCTGCACGATCTTGCGTTGCAACCGGCTGACGTGCGCATGGGCCAGACGCCGTTCCTGCGCGCGAAAGCGGCGTTTCTCCCGCAGCAACTGCCGCGCGCTCTCGCGGTCGCCGCTGAGAAACACCGACAGCCCCAGGCGCAGATTGGCGATCAGTTGCTGTTGCAGCCCGGCAAGATCTTCCAGGCCTTCTTCGGAAAACGAACGCCGTTGCGAAGTCTTCTGCTGCTGGATCTTGCGCAGCATGCGCTCGATCAGGTCGGCGGCGAGTTTCAGGTTGATCGCCAGTTCGATGATCTCGGCCCAGCGCCGACTGTCCTGCTCGCCAAGATCTTCGCGGGGCATCTGCGCCAGATACAGCTTGATCGCGCTGTACAGCGCCTCGACGTCGTCGGTCAGTCGGCGCATCTCCTGAGTGACGGCGGTCTGCTTGCCGCGCAGCACATCGAGGGAGGCGTCGAGCATGTTGTCGAGCAGATCGCCCATGCGCAGGGTTTCCCGCGCGGCATTGGCCAGCGCCAGGCTCGGCGTGACCAGCGCGGTCGGGTCGAGATGGCGCGGTTTGGCGGTGCCGTTGACCTCCGGCCGCTCCGGCAGCAGCCACGCACAGAGCCGCGCCATCGGCCCGACGCTGGGCAGCAGGATCAGGCAGCGCGCGGTGTTGTAGAGCAGGTGGAAGCCGATGACCATTTCCTGCGGGCTGAAATCGAGGCTGTCGATCCAGTGCACCAGCGGGTCGAGCACCGGGATGATCAGCAGCAGGCCGATCAGTTTGTACAGCAGACTGCCCAGCGCCACCTGGCGGCCGGCGGCGTTCTGCATGCTGGTGCTCATGAAGGCGAGAATGCCGCTGCCGATGTTGGCGCCGATCACCAGACCGATTGCCACCGGCAGGCTGATCACCGCAGCCCCGGCCAGCGTGGCGGTGAGCAGCACGGCGGCGAGGCTGGAGTAGGAAATCATCGCAAACAACGCGCCGACCAGGGCGTCGAGCAAAATGTCGCCGGTCAGCGAGGCGAAAATCACCTTCACCCCTTGCGCGTGCGTAATCGGCGCGGCGGCCTCGACGATCAATTGCAGGGCGAGAATGATCAGCCCGAGACCAATGGACACCCGGCCCATCTGCCCGAGCCGCGTCTGTTTGCGCGACAGAAAGAAAATCACCCCGAGGAAAATCAGCAGCGGCGACAGCCACGACAGATCGAGGGTCAGCACCCGCGCCATCAACGCGGTACCGACGTCTGCGCCGAGCATGGTCGCCAGCGCCGGGGTCAGCGCCATCAGACCCTGCCCGACAAACGAAGTGACCAGCATCGCCGTGGCGTTGCTGCTCTGCACCATGGCGGTGACGAGAATACCGGCGATGAACGCCAGCCATTTCTTCGACATGTTCTGGCCGATGACATGTCGCAGATTGGTGCCATAAACCCGCAAGATGCCGGTTCGGACGATGTGCGTGCCCCAGATCAACAGGGCGACGGCGGACAGCAAATTGAGCAGGGTGAGCATGCAGACCCCCTGTAGTAGCAGCGCCCCAGAGGGGCAAGTGGACGGCACCGCGCGGTTTCTACCTTCTTGATACTTAAGCTGTAGTTGGCGAACGGTCTCGGCGCCAGCATTGCACAGCTAAAGCGTGGATTGAAACAAAAGTGTCATCAAAACAAATGCATCCACTCACCGAATCCGACACGTTTTCCCTCTGTTGCCCAAAACAACTGTGGGAGCGAGCCTGCTCGCGAAAGCGGTGGGCCAGCCAACATTGTTGTCGACTGGCACTCCATCTTCGCGAGCAGGCTCGCTCCCACAGGGGTGTAGCGTGTTGCCGCTGGACTACCGGGTTACTGGCCCGGAACATCCTTGCGCAGTTTCACCGGATCCTGTTGCTGTCTCTTCTTGGCCATCGCGCCGCGCAGTTTGATGTTGATAGCCTCAACCGCCAGCGAGAACGCCATGGCGAAGTAGACGTAGCCTTTTGGCACGTGCACGTCGAACGATTCGGCGATCAGCACGGTACCGACCACCAGCAGGAAGGACAGGGCGAGCATTTTCAGCGACGGGTGCTTGTCGATGAATTCGCTGATCTTGCCCGACGCCAGCATCATCACCAGCACTGCCACGACGATCGCCGCGACCATGACCGGAACGTGGGAGACCATGCCGACGGCGGTGATCACCGAGTCCAGCGAGAAGACGATATCGATGATCGCGATCTGGATGATGGTGTAGAGGAAGTTGCCGCCCTTGCCCGATGGCGCGTCGTCGCTTTCGTCTTCACCTTCCAGCGCGTGGTACATCTCCTGCGAACTCTTCCACAACAGGAACAGGCCACCGAAGAACAGGATCAGGTCGCGACCGGAGATGCCCTGGCCGAACACTTCGAAAAGATCGGCAGTGAGGCGCATGACCCAGGTGATCGACAGCAGCAACAGGATCCGCGTGATCATGGCCAAGCCAAGACCGAAGATCCGCGTGCGCTGCTGCATGTGTTTGGGCATGCGGCTGACCAGGATCGAAATCATGATGATGTTATCGATACCGAGGACGATTTCCAGGGCGGTCAGGGTAAAGAAGGCAACCCAGATTTCGGGGTTGGTCAGCCAATCCATGTGTATTCCTTTGAGCAATTGTTAAACCGAAAAAGGTCCGGGCTTCAAACCGCGAAGCCAGGACCCGTTACGGTGAGTCTTGGGCTTATAGAGTGCTGAACACCGGGAAAGTCCCCAACAGCAGTGCAGCAATCAAAATGCAGATACACACCAGGATCGCCCATTTCAGGGTAAAACGCTGGTGATCACCGAAATCGATGCCGGCCAGCGCCACCAACAGATAGGTCGACGGCACCAACGGGCTCAGCAAGTGGACGGGCTGGCCGACAATCGAGGCACGGGCCATTTCCACCGCAGTGATTCCATAGTGGCTGGCCGCTTCGGCCAGCACCGGCAACACGCCATAGTAGAAAGCGTCGTTGGACATGAAGAAGGTGAACGGCATGCTCACCAGCGCCGTAATCACCGCCAGGTACGGGCCGAGGAAATCCGGAATCACCGCCAACAGGCTCTTCGACATCGCATCGACCATGCCGGTGCCCGACAGGATACCGGTGAAGATACCGGCCGCAAAGATCAGCCCGACCACTGCCAGCACGCTGCCGGAATGCGCGGCGACGCGATCCTTCTGCATTTGCAGGCACGGGTAGTTGACGATCATGGCAATACTGAACGCCACCATGAACAGCACCGGCAGCGGCAACAGGCCACCGATCAGCGTGCACATCAGGCCGAAAGTCAGTGCGGCGTTGAACCAGATCAGCTTCGGACGGCGTGCGTCAGGGAATTGCGAGACGCTGATTTCACTGTGATCGATCTCGTCGCCGACCAGATGCAGCTCGCCGAGACGGGCACGCTCACGCTTGCCGTAGAAGTAGGCAATCAGCAGGATCGCCACAACACCAGCGGCCATCGCCGGGATCATCGGTACGAAAATATCCGACGGATCGACATGCAGCGCACTTGCCGCACGGGCGGTCGGGCCGCCCCACGGGGTCATGTTCATCACGCCGCCGGCGAGGATGATCAGACCGGCCATGATCCGCGGGCTCATGCCGATGCGGCTGTACAGCGGCAGCATCGCGGCCACGCAGATCATGTAAGTGGTCGCGCCGTCACCATCAAGGGAAACGACGAGCGCCAGAACGGCGGTGCCGACCGAAACTTTCAACGGGTCGCCCTTGACCAGTTTGAGAATTTTGCGCACGGCCGGGTCGAACAGGCCGGAGTCGATCATCAGGGCGAAATACAGAATGGCGAACATCAACATCACGCCGGTCGGCGCCAGTTTGGTGATGCCTTCGAGCATCATCGGGCCGATTTTCGGCGCGAAACCACCGAACAGGGCGAACAGGATCGGGATGATGATCAGGGCGATCAGCGCGGACAGGCGCTTGGTCATGATCAGGAACATGAACGTGATGACCATGGCGAAGCCAAGGAAAGTCAGCATGGGAATACTCCAGGCGTAGCGCGGCTAATGGAATGAGCGGATCGGGCGAGATCAGCGCAGAACGGCAGGCGCGAGGCGTACGGGCGGAGTGACCAGCAGGAAGCGGGAGAAACGGCGGGTTGCAGAAGACATCAGAATCACCATTGTTGTTAATTGGGCCGGGCCTGTGGAAAAAACACAGGGCTTGGGCCAACCGGTCTGTTGCCGGGAGTGGGGCGATCCTAATCGGGGAAGCTTTCAGCTACCTTTCGCGAGCGAAAGCGATGAATGAATGGTCAACCGGCGGTCGGATGCAACGACAGCCAATGAATACGGGACTAGTAGCGATGCGGATAAACGGACAGACAGCGCTGGCTGGCAGTCTGGACATATCCGTTATCAGTTCAGCGTCAGCATCTGATTAAAAAAATCGACAAATCCAGCGGCCGCACCGCGCCCATCCAGATCGCGTGTTCGGTGTGGTCGAGCAAGTCGTCGCCCGTGTCCGGATGCAGGAACACCACCAGGCCTCTGCGGTTGAGTGCCAGCCATGGCAGCACCTCGCCAATCAGCTCGGGGCCGAAAGCCAGTTGGCAGCTCCAGTCGGGGTGCGGCCCTACCGGGCGTTCGTGCACGCGGCCCATTTTCAGCGCAAACAACTGCGCGGCCTGTTCGCACAAGGCCCGCGCCTGGTCGATGGTTTGCGCGTCGAAATAGACATGGGCGTGATAGCCCTTGATCCCTTGCATCGTGTCGCCTCTCAATCGGTTCGAACCCTTGGCTGTTTCCACCGTCACAGGTCATACAGGACAAATATAAGGAAAACAGCCATGAAAAATGCCGAGACCCCAGTGGTCAAAGTGGTGCTTTATGGTGCCATGGCCAGCCTGGGCGGTGCATTGATGGCTGAATTGCTGCGTCGGCAACACGAAGTCATCGCCATTCTCGACGATCTCACCGCACTCGCGCCGCGTCCGGGGTTGCGCACCAAGACCGGTGATCTGTTCGATGCCGAGCGGGTCAATCAAAGCGTCGCCGGCAGTTCGGCGGTGATTTGCCTGCTGGACGCGCCGGGGTTGCCGTTCAGCAGCGACCACGTAGAGCGCTCGGTGACGCTGGGGCCGGTGGAACAAGTGCTGGCAGTCGACGCCTTGGTCGAAGGTTTGCAACTCGCCAGCGTGCCGCGCCTGTTTCTGGTCGGCAACTTCGGTGTGCTCGACGAGCCAGAAAATGACGAGCGCCTGCAACGTCACGCTGCCGAAGAAATCCTCGAGGCGGTACAAAGCAGCTCACTGCGCTGGACCCTGGTCAATGCGCCCCATGGCGTTGCCGGGTTGACCATCGAGCACTTCAGTCAGGTGGGCGGCAATCTCGAACCGGGGCTGGCCGAACCGCTGGAGCGCCTGAACCGTGTCGCGGTGGGCATCGCCGATGAGCTGCGGTTGAACCTGCATGTGGGGCAGCATGTGAATTTTGTGGCGGCTTCTGATTCGTAAAAGATCGTCCGATCTTTTGCTCTTCATACCGCAATAGAAGGCAACGCCAACCCGTTCAACGATTCCGCACTGCTGGCCTGCTCGGCCATCAACCAGTCAACGAACAGTTGAATCAACGCACCCCGACGCTTGCGTTGCGGCAACACCACGTAATACCCCAGCCGCGACAGCGTGGTTTGCGCCAGCGGCCGGCACAGCAAACCCTGCACCAGCAAGTTATCCACAAGGTGCCGCCAGCCAATCGCCACGCCTTGTCCGCCAATCGCCGCTTGAATCAGCAAGGTGTAATTGTCGAAGCGCAATTGCCCCGGCGCTGGCGGCGTAGTCAGGCCCAACTGACGAAACAAGCCACTCCAGTCGAACCAGTTGCTGCTGTTTTCCCCACGCAGATGCAACAGCGGAAATTCCAGCAGGGCCTGCGCAGGCAACGGCAATGAACGCTCCTTGAGCAGCAGCGGACTGCACACCGGGAACACCTCTTCGCTGAACAGCCAGTGGCTCTCGCCCTGCTTGAATCGACCATCGCCAAACAGGATCGCCACGTCGATGTCGGTGCGCAGCATGTTGTGGTTGCGCTCGCTGGTGACCAGGCTGACATCAATATGCGGATTGGCCTCATGGAAGCGATGCAGGCGCGGCATCAGCCAATAAGCGGCGAAAGCGAAATCCGTGGCCACTTGCAGCACTTCATGTTGCTGCTGAGTGCTGATTGCGCTCAATCCTGCGTCGATATTCTGCAAACCGAGGGTAACTTGCTCGAACAGCAGCGCGCCAACCTCTGTCAACTCGATACCCCGGTAAATCCGGTCGAACAGGCGCGTACCGAGCTGCTCTTCCAGACGTTTCATTTGCTGGCTGATCGCCGGCTGCGTGGTGCCAAGCTCCACCGCAGCAGCGGTAAAACTTCGATGGCGGGCCGCCGCTTCAAAAGCGCGCAGCAGATCTAGGGACAGGTCACCGAGGGCGTCATACATAAGCTGTGCTTATCCTAGTCATTGTCGGGCGCGGGCTTTACCGAAGGAGGCATGGGATCCATCCTCGGTCACAGCAGTCTCGCATAAATATTCAACATGGAATGCCGCGATCACATGAAGCGCAAGAACATTCTTTTCATCATGGCCGATCAAATGGCCGCGCCAATGTTGCCGTTCTACGGCCCATCGCCGATCAAACTGCCGAATCTGTCCCGCCTCGCCGCCCAAGGCGTGGTGTTCGATGCTGCCTATTGCAACAGCCCGCTATGCGCGCCGTCGCGCTTCACCCTGGTCAGTGGGCAGTTGCCGAGCAAGATCGGCGCCTACGACAACGCGGCCGATTTCCCCGCCGACATTCCAACTTATGCGCATTACCTGCGGCGTCTCGGCTACCGCACCGCGCTGTCGGGCAAGATGCATTTCTGCGGGCCGGATCAGTTGCACGGTTATGAAGAACGCCTGACCAGCGACATCTACCCGGCCGATTACGGTTGGGCGGTGAACTGGGACGAGCCGGACGTGCGGCCGAGCTGGTATCACAATATGTCTTCCGTGCTGCAAGCCGGGCCGTGCGTGCGCACCAATCAGCTGGATTTCGACGAAGAGGTGGTGTTCAAGGCGCAGCAGTATCTCTTCGATCACATCCGCGAGGACGGCGACCAGCCATTCTGCCTGACCGTGTCGATGACCCACCCGCACGATCCGTACACGATTCCCAAGGCTTTCTGGGATCTGTATGACGATGCCGATATCCCGTTGCCTACAGCCTTGAACCAGGACCAACTCGATCCACACTCGCAACGTCTGCTCAAGGTTTACGACCTGTGGGACAAGCCGCTGCCTGTGGATAAGATCCGCGATGCCCGTCGCGCCTACTTCGGTGCTTGCAGCTATATCGACGCCAATGTCGGCAAACTGCTGCAAACCCTTGAGGAAACCGGGCTGATCGATGACACAATCATCGTCTTCTCCGGTGACCATGGCGACATGCTCGGCGAGAAGGGCCTCTGGTACAAAATGCACTGGTTCGAGATGGCCGCGCGGGTGCCGCTGCTGATCAGCGCACCGGGACAATTCGAGGCGGGCCGGGTCAGCGCCGCGGTTTCCACCGCCGACTTGCTGCCGACGTTCGTGGATCTGGCCGGTGGCACGCTTGAGCCGGGCCTGCCACTGGACGGCCGTTCCTTGCTGCCGCACCTGCAAGGGCAGGGCGGGCATGACGAGGTGTTCGGCGAATACATGGCCGAAGGCACTGTCAGCCCGCTGATGATGATCCGCCGGGGCGCCTTCAAATTTATCTACAGCGAAAGCGACCCGTGCCTACTCTTCGATGTGGATAACGATCCGCGCGAAGAAGAGGAACTGAGCCAATCGCCGCAACATCGTCAGCTGTTCGACGATTTTCTCGCTGAAGCGCGGGCCAAGTGGGACATTCCGGCGATCCACCGGGACGTACTGGCCAGCCAGCGCCGACGCCGTTTCGTCGCCAATGCGTTAACCATCGGCAAGCTGAAGAGCTGGGACCACCAGCCACTGGTCGATGCCAGTCAGCAGTACATGCGCAACCACATCGACCTTGATGATCTGGAGCGCAAGGCCCGTTATCCACAACCCTGCCAAAACCAATAACGTTAAGGGGAAGTCCATGCGCAAGTTATCCACAGCTGTCACCGTTGGCCTGATCGCATTGAGCAGCGCCTCGGCCTTCGCCGAGCAAAGTTGCGAAACCGTGAAAATGGCCGATCCGGGCTGGAGCGACATCGCCGCGACCAATGCCATCACCGGATTTCTGCTCGACGGCATGGGCTACAAGGCCAAGGTCGACACCCTTGCGGTGCCGATCACCTTTGGCGGATTGAAGGATGGTCAGGTTGACGTGTTTCTCGGCAACTGGATGCCGGCGCAGCAGGGCTTCTACGACAAGTTCGTCGCCACCGGTGATGTGACGCAACTGGCGAAAAATCTCGAAGGCACCGAATTCACCCTCGCCGTCCCCGACTATGTCTGGGAGGCGGGTGTGCATGATTTTGCCGACCTGAACAAATTCGCCGACAAGTTCGACAAGAAGATCTACGGCATCGGATCAGGCGCGCCGGCGAACATTTCGTTGCAGGAGATCATCAAGAAGAATGACTTCAACATGGGTCAGTGGAAGCTGATCGAGTCCAGCGAACAGGCGATGCTCGCCGAAGTGTCGCGGGCGGTGAAGAAACAGAAATTCGTCACCTTCCTCGGCTGGACCCCACACCCGATGAACGTGCAGCTGAAAATGCGTTACCTCAAGGGCGGCGAAAAATACTTCGGCGACACCGGCAACGTCTTCACTCTGACCCGCAAGGGCTACGCCGAGGCCTGCCCGAATGTGGGCAAGTTGCTGACCAATCTGGCGTTCACCCAGGACATGGAGAACAGCATCATGGCCGAGGTGGTGAACAAGAAAATCAGCAATGCCGAAGCAGCGAAGGCATGGATCAAGGCGAATCCGGCGGTGCTGGACAAGTGGCTGGATGGGGTGAAGACCGTGGATGGCAAGGATGCGTTGGTGGCGGTGAAGGCCAAGCTTTGATCTCAGGGTTGCTGGAATAGCGTTCGGCTGGAGATTTTTGCCCCCTCACCCCAGCCCTCTCCCCAAGGGGGCAAGGGGGAAAGGGAGCCGATCGCTGTTGAATTGCGTTCAACGCCGAAATCGCAGGTCGGTGAATCTTCAACAAACAGCTCGGTCAGTCCCCTCTCCCTCAAGGAGAGGGCTAGGGTGAGGGGCTTTTGCACCTGACACCCTGATAACCTTGAACAAAACCCCAACCGCGAGGACCCATGGCCCTACCCAGCCGCCATTCACTTTTTCCTTTCCTGAGCTGGCTGCCACGGCAAACCCGAGCCAGCGTCGGGCGGGACCTGATCGTCGGCCTCAGCGGTGCGATTCTCGCGTTACCCCAGTCGATAGCCTACGCACTGATTGCCGGTCTGCCACCGGAATACGGCCTGTATGCGGCGATCATTCCGGTATTGATCGCCTGCCTGTGGGGTTCGTCGTGGCATCTGATCTGCGGCCCGACAGCGGCGATTTCGATTGTGTTGTACGCCAGCGTGAGCCCGCTCGCGGTGCCGGCGTCCGAGGACTACATCACCCTGATCCTGCTGCTGACCTTTCTCGCCGGGATTTTCCAATGGCTGCTCGGCTTGCTGCGCTTCGGCGCGCTGGTGAATTTCGTTTCGCATTCGGTGGTACTTGGCTTCACTCTCGGTGCTGCGGTGGTCATCGCCATCGGGCAGTTGCCCAATTTGCTCGGCCTGGAGTTGCCGGCCAACACCACGGCGCTCGCCAGCCTGATGGATCTGTTGCGACATCTGGGGGCTGTGGATAAACCTTCGCTGATCCTTGGCATCGCCACGGTAATCGTCGGTGTGGCCCTGAAAAAACTCCTGCCGCGCTGGCCGACGCTGTTGCTCACGCTGGTGCTGGCCAGTCTGCTGGTGTGGATCTGGCCGGCGATTTTTGGTCACGTGCATCTGGTCAGCGCTTTCGTCGGACGCCTGCCGCCCCTGAGCGCCTTGCCGCTGGATCCGGAGTTGATCCTGCGCCTGCTGCCGAGCGCCGTGGCGGTGGGCATGCTCGGGCTGGTCACCAGTCTGTCGATCGCCCGTTCGATATCGGCGCGCTCGCAACAGTTGCTCGACGCCAATCAGGAAGTCCGCGCACAGGGTCTGTCGAATATCGTCGGTGCGTTCTTTTCCGGGTCGCTGTCCGCCGGATCGTTTACCCGCTCGGGATTGAGTTATGAGGCGGGTGCCTGCTCGCCGCTGGCCGGGGTATTTTCGGCAATCTGGGTGGCGCTGTTCGCGGTGTTCGGCGCGGGGCTGATCGCGCACATTCCCATCCCCGCCATGGCAGGCAGCATCCTGTTGATCGCCTGGGGTCTGGTCGACCACCGGGGCATTCGCGCTTTGCTGCGGGTCAGCCGCGCCGAGTTCGTGGTGATGGCCCTGACCTGCCTCGCGACCTTGCTGCTGGAATTGCAGACGGCGATCTACGCCGGGGTGCTGGCGTCGCTGTTTTTCTACCTCAAGCGCACCTCGCAACCACGGGTGCAGCATTGGCGCGACGGTGACGACGATGTGCTGCGGGTGGGCGGTTCGATCTTTTTCGGCGCCAGCCATTACCTGCAAGTGCGCCTGCAACGCCTGCATGGCGCGCGGGTGGTAATCGAGGCACAGCAGATCAACTTCATCGATTATTCAGGGGTAGAGATGCTGCATCAGGAAGCGCGACGGCTGCTGGGCCAGGGTCGCAGCCTGACCTTGCGCCGGGCGCGGCCGCCAGTGGTGGAGGAACTGAGGAAGCTGGAGGGGGCGGAGAAGTGTCCGATCAGGTTTGAGGATTGAGCTGATATCGGTGGTGATGCGATTCGCGAACAGGCTCGCTCCCACATTGATCGTATTTCAATGTGGGAGCAACGCTTAAAGGGCCAGTTGGCGGCGCAGCTCGGCGAGTACCGGCGCGGTATCCGGGCGTACGCCGCGCCACAGCAGGAACGCCTCGGCCGCCTGTTCGGCAAGCATGCCCAGACCATCCATCGCCAGCGCCGCGCCGTGCTCAGTGGCCCAGCGGCAGAACGCGGTCGGTTCCTTGCCGTACATCATGTCGTAGCACAAGGTCTGGCCCGGCTCGATCAGGCTTGGCGCAATCGGCGGCACGTCGCCGGTCAGGCTGGCCGAAGTGGCGTTGATGATCACGTCCACCGGCTCGCGCAGCCAGTCGAAACCACTGGCCGACACCGGCCCCAGATCGCCGAACAATTCCGCCAGCAGTTCCGCCTTGTCCACCGTGCGATTGGCGAGGATCACCGAGGCCGGTTTCTCCGCCAGCAAAGGCTCCAGCGCACCGCGTACTGCGCCACCGGCGCCGAGCAAGAGGATGCGCTTGCCGGTCAGGCTGAAACCGGCATTGACCGTCAGATCGCGGACCAGTCCTGCGCCATCGGTGTTGTCGCCGAGCAGCGAACCGTCGTCCAGTTTGCTCAAGGTGTTCACTGCACCGGCGCGCTGCGCGCGGGCGGTCAGGCTGTTGGCCAGCCGGTAAGCGTCTTCCTTGAACGGCACCGTAACATTGGCGCCGCGGCCTTCGCGAAAGAACGCCGTGGCGCAGCCGGCAAAATCATCCAGCGGCGCGAGCAGCGTGCTGTAGTCGAGGCGCTGGCCGGTCTGTTCGGCGAACAACTGGTGAATCATCGGCGACTTGCTGTGGCCGATCGGGTTACCAAAAACAACGTAACGATCCATCACCCGTCCTCAGGCCTCGGCCAGCCAGTCGCGATCCTGCAGGAAGTACTCGGTCAGGCGTGCTTCTGCGCTGCCCGGCTCGGCCTTCCAGTCATAACCCCAGCGCACTTGCGGCGGCAGCGACATCAGAATCGATTCGGTACGGCCACCCGACTGCAAGCCGAACAGCGTGCCACGGTCGTAAACCAGGTTGAATTCGACGTAGCGGCCACGGCGGAATTCCTGGAATTCGCGTTGCTGTGCGGTGAAGGCGTCGTTCTTGCGCCGTTGCACGATCGGCAGGTAGGCCTCGATATAGGCATCGCCGATGGCGCGCATGAAGGCGAAGCTGGTGTCGAAATCCCACTCGTTCAGATCATCGAAGAACAGACCGCCAATGCCGCGCGGCTCATGGCGATGCTTGATGTGGAAGTAGGTGTCGCACCAGGCCTTGTAGCGCGGATAGACGTCCGCACCGAACGGCGCACAGGCTTGCTCGGCGACGCGGTGCCAATGAATGCAGTCTTCTTCAACGCCGTAGTAAGGGGTCAGGTCGAAACCTCCGCCGAACCACCAGACCGGTTCTTCGCCTTCTTTTTCAGCAATGAAAAAACGCACGTTGGCGTGGGAGGTCGGCACATGCGGGTTGTGCGGATGAATCACCAGCGACACGCCGAGCGCCTCGAAGCCACGCCCGGCCAGTTCCGGCCGATGGGCGCTGGCCGAGGGCGGCAGGCCGCTGCCGAACACGTGGGAAAAATTGACGCCGCCCTTTTCGATCAGCGTACCGTTTTCCAGCACGCGGGTGCGCCCGCCACCGCCCGCCGGCCGGGTCCAGGCGTCTTCGACGAAGCATTTGCCGCCGTCTTCGGTTTCCAGTGCAGCGCAGATGCGGTCTTGCAGATCGAGCAGATAGGCCTTTACGGCGTCGGTGCGGGTCGTCATGGCTTCACCTTGAATCGGGCGGCACCCGGGCAGGCGGGCGGCGCAAATGGGCGCGTAGCATACCATCGCAGACCGGCGCGCCGCAGTTGACGAAGATCAAGCAGGGGAGTTGGATAGAGGGCTTAGCAACGACCCAAGGAGAGCAGGCAGATGGCAAAGCGTATCCAGTTCCGCGCCCACGGCGGTCCCGAAGTGCTCGAATATGTTGACTACGAACCCGCTGCGCCCGGGCCGAATCAGGTGCGCGTGGCCAACCAGGCGATCGGCCTGAATTTCATCGACACCTATTACCGCAGCGGCCTCTACGCGCCACCGGCGTTGCCGTCCGGCCTGGGTTCGGAAGGCGCCGGCACGGTCGAAGCGGTGGGCAGCGACGTCACCCGGTTCAAGGTTGGCGATCGCGTGGCATACGGCAGCGGCCCGCTCGGCGCCTACAGCCAGTTGCATGTGCTGCCGCAGGACAATCTGGTGCACCTGCCCGATGAAATCAGTTTCGAAACCGCCGCCGGGGTCATGCTCAAGGGCCTGACCGTGCAATACCTGCTGCGCCAGACCTACCAACTGCAGGGCGGCGAAACCATTCTGTTCCACGCCGCAGCCGGTGGCGTCGGCTCGCTGGCCTGCCAATGGACCAAAGCGCTGGGCGTGAAGCTGATCGGCACCGTCAGCTCGAAGGAAAAAGCAGAACTGGCCAAGGCGAACGGCGCCTGGGCGACCATCGACTACAGCCATGAAAACGTTGCCGAGCGCGTGCTGGCGCTGACTGACGGCAAGAAAGTCCCGGTGGTGTATGACGGCGTCGGCAAGGACACTTGGCTCACATCCCTGGACAGCGTCGCACCACGGGGCCTGGTCGTGAGTTTCGGCAATGCTTCGGGCGCGGTAGATGGCGTCAATCTGGGCATTCTCGCCGCCAAGGGTTCGCTCTACGTCACCCGGCCTACGCTGGCGACCTACGCCAACAACGCCGAGAACCTGCAGCGCATGGCCGACGAGCTGTTCGAGATGATCATCAGTGGCAAACTGAAGGTCGACATCAGCCAGCGCCATGCACTGGCGGATGCGGCGAAAGCACAAACCGAACTGTCGGCACGGCGCACGACCGGTTCCACAATTCTGCTGCCATAACGCCTCAAGTTGATACTCGGCGAACTCTTCCATGAGTTCGCCGAGGTTCTTGTGGCTATATCAAGTACATCTTGCGGTGAAGTTTCTTCGCCGCAGGCCTGCGACCGGCAAACTTCCTGCGCAACTTCTTCGATTCATATACGAGCCATTTCTCAGCCCACTCTTCAATCACTGGCGGATCAATACTGACGGTTAAAAACATCACGATACTCCGGCTGATGCGCGTTCATGTTTACCGGCTGATCCAGGGCCATGAGGATTTGTCGCCACTCGGCAGACAACAGCCAATAATCGCCACGGGCACGTTGCTCGATATGCATTGCCTGCGAAGCGATCGGGGTCAGGCCGAAGCGCTGATACAGTTGCCGCTGTGGCGATCTGCACAAGGCCGTGACTCCCTGATATCCACGATCAATCGCCCATTCCGCAGCGGTGGCAAGCAGACCATTGACCGACACCGGCCGGTGCTGCTGGGAATGGGTGATCAGGCGGCTGAACTCGACGTGGCGCGCCAATGCCACAGTGGGAGACACATGATGCTGCGCCAGTGAAGCCCATTCGAAGGGCGCCGGGGTTGCCCGCAGCACCGCAATAAGCTGATCACGCTGATACAACAGAAAGTGCGTGCTGCGCGAGGTGATCGCCAAGCGGGTTTCCAGCGCCCGGGCTCTGGAGGTGAGCATGTAATGCTGCAATCGCAGGCGAAACTGCCGATTGATGAAGCGTTCAAATTCCCCGGCATCCGATCCTGCCTCAAGAATGGCCACACGATAGTCGGCCTGTTGATTCTTGAGTGTCTCCTGAAAGCCCTGCAGATAATCCTTGAGGTGTAAATCCGTAATATCCATTACTTCTCCGCAGCCATTAATATTTCGAAGTTGCTTCAAGCACATTGAAAGAATGGATGCTTTTGGAAATCTCGCCACTGCACGCGTTCTGATAATCACGTGGGAAAACTTACAGATATTTCAGACTCAAAGATCCGTCTGACGCATGCAAGAACAATTGCAACAGACAGGCTTTAAACAGCTGCAGAAATAATTGCAGACATGCGCAAAGCTCCTCGTCGATACCGCCGAGGAGTGCGCACAGAACACAAAAGAATTGGTGTCAGTCAGGACGAATGACGTCACCGCTCGCCAGGTCGCGGATCACGCTGGGGTTCTTGCGCCCGCCAAGGCTGCCGCCAAGCACCAGGTCGACCTGACCACGGAAATACTGCTCGATGCGCAAACGCGTGCGTGCTGGCGGTCGCCCCTGTGGATTGGCCGATGTCGAAATCAACGGCCCGACCAGCGAGCACAAATCGCGCACCTGCGGGTGATCGCTGACCCGCAGCGCCACGGTGTCATGCACGCCTGTGACCCATTCCGGCAACAGGTTCTGATGCGGCACCAGCCAGGTGTTCGGCCCCGGCCAGGTACTGGCCATGCGGTCGATCCAGTCCTGGGGGAAGTCCTCGAAGAGGAAATCGAACTGGCGGATGTTGTCGGCGACCAGGATCAGCCCTTTGCTCACCGAGCGATTCTTGATCGCCAGCAAGCGGTCCACCGCGTCTTCATTCCACGGGTCGCAACCCAGCCCCCAGACGGCTTCGGTTGGATAGGCAATCACTGCGCCGGCGCGAACTTCACGCGCGGCTTGTTGCACACGCCAACTGTTGACCATGAAAAAACTCTCCACAAACAGGTTTCGCGCAGTTTACCGATCTTCCTCGTAAAACCTAGCTCGACCGCGCCAGCCAGCGACCGTTTTCGCATACCGCACGGCCTTCGATTTCCAGCTCGGTCAACGTTGCCAGCACTTTCGGCAACGCCCAGCCACAACTCGCGGCCAAGGCCTCGCTGGTGTGCGGCGCCGCGTGCAGCAGCGCCAGCAACGGGTGATCGGCCTTCGCCGCCGCCGTGGATAACAGTGGCTGCTGCCAGCCGCGCAGGGCTTCGAGGATGTGTTCGATAGTCTCCACCAACACCGCCCCGTCGCGAATCAACTGGTGACAACCGCGCGCGCCGGGGTGATGGATCGAGCCCGGAATGGCATAAACCTCGCGGCCCTGTTCGGCTGCCAGCCGCGCGGTGATCAACGAACCGCTGGCAACACTGGCCTCGACCACCAGCACGCCGAGGGACAACCCGCTGATGATACGGTTGCGCCGGGGGAAGTTGCTCGGGCTCGGCCCGGCGTCCAGCGGAAACTCGGAAAGCACCGCGCTGCCCGAGGCAATCATTGCCTCAGCCAGGCGTTTATTGCGTTGTGGATAAAAATTTTCCAGCCCCGTGCCGAGCACACCCACGGTCAAGCCACCAACATCCAGAGCAGCCTGGTGGGCAGCAGCATCGATGCCCAGCGCCAGACCACTGTTGATGACAAAACCGGCCCCGGCCAGACTGCGGGAAAACGCCGCCGCCGTATCCATGCCCGGGCGCGAAGCGCGGCGGCTGCCGACCATCGCCAGTTGCGGTTTTTCCAGAATCGAAGGATCGCCGGCAACAAACAACAGCGGCGGCGGATCGGCAATTTGCGCCAGCAACGCCGGGTAATCCGCTTGGTCCCACATCAGCAAATGTTGATCGGGACGCTCTAGCCAGCGCATTGCGTGGCTGGCGCCGTCGCGCACCGTCGGACAACGCCGCGCCTCGGCGCAAGCCGCCGGCAAACCCAGCGAGCGCCAGGCACTGGCCGGGGCACTGATGGCTTTTGATGCGGAACCGAAGGCCTCAAGCAGTTTGGCAAAACGCTTGGGACCGATATCCGGCATGCGGTGCAGGCGCAGACGCGCTTCCAGTTCCGCCGGGGAAATGGCCGTACTGACAGACAACATGAATGGATCATCCTTGATCGTTCTATGCTCCGAACCATTCGGAACAAGTTGTGGATAACTCTGTTGGTAACTTGTTAAGCAAGCTTACGGATTTCGCACCTTGTCGAGCACCGCCAGCGAGCGTGAAGCATTGAGGACCAGGCCGTAACTGAGTTTGTCGTAGGTGCGGAACACCATCAGCAGGCCGGCGCGTTCATCGGGAATTTTCAACGGCTGGCCGGTGATCCGATCACGCACCGTTTCGCCGGTTTTCATCACCGCCAGAACATTGCCTTCGGCCAGACCGTCACGTTTGCCTTTGTTCAGGGTAACCACGTCCATCACACCGATCTGCGTAACGCCGCGTGGCACGTCAATGATCAGCCCGTCGATGGACCGCTTCGGCGCGCTGGGCATGAACGTTGAATTGATCGAACGTTCTTCACCGCCGAACAAGCGGTCACCGAGGCGTACTTCCTGGGTGGTGCGTTGCAAGGCGAGGGTGGCGACGTCGCCTTCGGTGGCAACAATCTCGCCGCCGCCGATATCGTCGGCGTTGATGCCGAGGAATTCCTTGGTCTGCGGATCGGTGTAGACCTTGCCCTGGCGGAAGATGCCGTACACCGGTTGCTCCGGATCGAAATGGCCGCGGGCGAAAATACGATCGCCTGTACCGCTGAGCACCCGTTCGGCATCGCCGGCGACGATGTACGGCGCCTTGTCGAAGTCTTCGGCCTTGTCGACGATGCGGTTGCTCAGCAGAAAGCTGTTGATCGATTTCAGCGGAATGCTTGGAATCGCCTCGGCCACCGGGCTGGTGCGAATCCGTGGCGAGAGCTTGATGGTGCCGCGCGACTCGCCACGATGGACGGTCAGTTGCGGTTGGCCGTTGACGTAGCTGAGGGTCAGCGTGTCGCCGGGATAGATCAGGTTGGGGTTTTCGATCTGCGGGTTGGCCCGCCACAGTTGTGGCCATTGCCAGGGCTCGCGCAGGTATTTGCCGGAAATGTCCCAGAGCGTGTCCCCGGAAACCACCGTGTATTGCTGTGGAAAACCATCCCTGAGTTGCACTTGCCCTTGCGCGGCGCCAGCCGAAGCCAGAAGCAGCAGGGCGAGTAGTGTTTTCCTCATGCAGTGAATCCCTTTATCATGTGCATTCGCGTGAATCGTCAGAGCCCCCGTGGCTCGCTTCTGTTTTTCAGAAGCTACGCTTCACAACGGTAGCCTGCATCTTCGGACCCGCCAGGCCATCGACCCGACTTTACTCAACGTGTGCAGCAATCGAAGCCTATGGCCATTTTAAACATCCTCGAATTTCCGGACCCGCGTCTGCGCACTATCGCCAAACCAGTGGCTGTAGTGGACGACGAAGTGCGTCAGTTGGTCGACGACATGTTTGAAACAATGTATGAAGCGCCGGGCATCGGCCTCGCCGCGACCCAGGTCAACGTGCACAAACGTATCGTCGTGATGGACCTGTCCGAAGACCGTACCGAGCCACGGGTGTTCATCAACCCCGAGTTCGAACCGCTGACCGACGAGATGGACCAGTATCAGGAAGGCTGCCTCTCGGTACCGGGCTTCTACGAAAACGTCGACCGCCCGCAGAAGGTCAAAATCAAAGCGCTGGACCGCGACGGCAAGCCTTATGAGCTGATCGCCGAAGGTCTGCTCGCGGTGTGCATCCAGCACGAATGCGACCACCTCAACGGCAAATTGTTCGTCGATTACCTGTCCACGCTCAAACGCGACCGGATCAAGAAGAAGCTGGAAAAGCTGCACCGCCAGAACGCTTGATGCCCCTCTCCAAAGGCTTGCTGCGGCAAGCCTTTTTCTTTTTATGAGACGCCCTTCATGACTGAGCCACTGCGCATTGTTTTTGCCGGTACCCCGGAATTCGCCGCCGAACACCTCAAGGCCCTGCTGAGCAGCCCATACGAGATCGTCGCGGTCTACACCCAGCCGGATCGCCCGGCCGGCCGTGGGCAAAAACTCATGCCGAGCCCGGTCAAACAACTCGCCCTGGAAAATAATATCCAGGTGTTGCAGCCGCCGACCTTGCGCAATGCCGAGGCTCAGGCAGAGCTGGCCGCGCTGAAGCCGGATCTGATGGTGGTGGTCGCTTACGGTTTGATCCTGCCGCAAGCGGTGCTGGATATTCCGCGTCTGGGTTGCATCAACAGCCATGCGTCGTTGCTGCCGCGCTGGCGCGGTGCGGCGCCGATCCAGCGCGCGGTCGAACACGGCGATGCCGAAAGCGGTGTGACCGTGATGCGCATGGAAGCCGGGCTGGATACCGGGCCGATGCTGCTCAAGGTCGTCACGCCGATCGGCGCGCAAGACACTGGCGGCACCCTGCATGATCGCCTCGCCGAGATGGGGCCGCCCGCAGTGGTGCAGGCGATTGCCGGTCTGGCTGCCGGCACCCTGCAAGGTGAGGTGCAGAATGATGAACTCGCTACTTACGCACACAAACTCAACAAAGACGAAGCACGCATCGACTGGAGCCGTCCGGCGGTGGAGCTGGAACGTCTGGTCCGCGCGTTCAACCCATGGCCCATCACCCACAGCACGCTCAATGGCGAAGCGTTGAAAGTGCTGGCCGCGACCGTGGCCGACGGCACTGGCGCTCCGGGTGAAATCCTCAGCGCCAGCAAGGACGGCCTGATTGTCGCCTGCGGTGCACAAGCGCTGTGCCTGACCCGCCTGCAATTGCCCGGCGGCAAGGCGCTGAACTTCAGCGACCTGTTCAACAGCCGCCGCGAGAAATTCGCCGTCGGCAGCATGCTCGGCGCTGCGGTGGAAGCGCAATGAATCCGCGTCTGGCCGCCGCCAAGGCCCTCGCTGCCGTACTCAGCGGCAAGGCTTCGCTGAACAGCTCCCTGCCGACGCAACTGGACAAGGTCGAGGATCGCGATCGCGGTTTCACTCAGGACCTGGCCTTCGGCACCGCACGCTGGCAGCCACGCCTGTCGGCACTGGCGGAAAAACTCCTGCAGAAACCTTTCAAAGCCGCCGACGCTGATGTCGAGGCGTTGCTGCTGGTTGGTCTGTATCAACTGCTCTACACCCGCGTACCGGCCCATGCCGCGATCGGCGAAACCGTCGGCTGCGCAGACAAGCTGAAAAAGCCCTGGGCCAAAGGTCTGCTCAACGCCGTGCTGCGCAATGCCCAGCGCGAAAGCGAGACGATCTTCGCCGAACTGGAACGCGACCCGGTGGTGCGCACAGCTCACCCGCGCTGGCTGCAAAAATCCCTGAAGGCATTTTGGCCCGAGCAGTGGGAAGCGATCTGCGCAGCGAACAACGCGCATCCGCCAATGATCCTGCGGGTCAACCGTCGTCATCACGGCCGCGATGCTTATCTCGCGTTGCTGGGCGACGCCGGGATCGCCGCGACACCGTGCGTTTACAGCCGCGACGGCATCGTCCTCGAAGCTGCTGCCGACGTGCGCAGCCTGCCGGGTTTCGCCGAAGGCTGGATCAGCGTGCAGGACGAAGCCGCGCAACTGGCCGCCGACCTGCTCGATCTGGCCCCGGGCCAGCGCGTACTCGACGCCTGCTGCGCCCCCGGCGGCAAGACCTGCCACATCCTTGAAGCCGAACCGGCCCTGGCCGGGGTGGTGGCGGTGGATCTGGAGGCCAAGCGTCTGGTGCGGGTGAAGGAAAACCTCGAGCGCCTCGGCCTCGACGCTGAACTGATCGCTGCCGACGGTCGCGATATCGACAAATGGTGGGACGGCAAACCGTTCCAGCGCATCCTCCTCGATGCGCCATGCTCGGCCACCGGCGTGATCCGCCGCCATCCGGACATCAAGCTGACCCGCCAGCCCGACGACATCGTCGCGCTCGCGCAACTGCAAGGCGAACTGCTTGATGCGATGTGGAAAGCCCTCGAGGTCGGCGGCATCCTGCTCTACGCCACGTGCTCGACGCTGCCGACCGAGAACACCGAAGTCATCGCCGCGTTCCTCGAGCGCACGCCCGGCGCGCGGGAACTGGATCTGGCCACAGCGGCCGGGATCAAGCAGCCCCATGGTCGCCAGTTGCTGGCCCAGCAGGGCGGGCATGACGGGTTCTACTACGCCAAGCTGATCAAGATCGCCGCCGCGCGCGGCTAAACGGATTCATGGAGTGACTGGATGAAAATCATCATCCTCGGTGCGGGACAGGTCGGCGGTTCGCTGGCCGAACATCTGGCCAGCGAGGCCAACGACATCACTGTGGTCGACACCGATGGCGAGCGCCTGCGCGACCTCGGCGACCGCCTCGACATCCGCACCGTGCAGGGCCGGGGCTCGCTGCCGTCGGTGCTGCGTCAGGCCGGTGCCGACGACGCCGACATGCTGGTCGCGGTGACCAACAGCGACGAAACCAACATGGTCGCCTGCCAGGTCGCCCACACGCTGTTCCACACGCCGACCAAAATCGCCCGGGTGCGCGAAGCGTCGTACCTCAATCGCGAGGAACAGCTGTTCCAGAACGAAGCGATTCCGGTCGACGTGCTGATCAGCCCCGAGCAGGTCGTGACCAATTACATCAAGCGCCTGATCCAGCACCCCGGCGCGTTGCAGGTGATCGACTTCGCCGAAGGCGCGGCGCAACTGGTAGCGGTGCGCGCCTACTACGGCGGGCCGCTGGTCGGCCAGCAACTGCGCCAATTGCGCGAGCACATGCCGAACGTCGAAACCCGCGTCGCGGCGATCTTCCGCCGTGATCGGCCGATCCTGCCCCAGGGCGACACGGTGATCGAGGCCGATGACGAGGTGTTCTTCATCGCCGCCCGTGAGGACATTCGCGCGGTGATGAGCGAAATGCGCCGCCTCGACGAAACCTACAAACGCATTGTCATCGCCGGCGGCGGGCAGATCGGCGAGCGTCTGGCCGAGGCCATCGAAAGCCGTTATCAGGTGAAGATCATCGAGATGAGCCCGGCGCGTTGCCGCTACCTCTCCGACACCCTCGACAGTACCGTAGTGTTGCAGGGCAGTGCCTCGGACCGCGATCTGCTGCTGGAAGAGAACATCGCCGACGCCGATATCTTCCTCGCCCTGACCAACGATGACGAAGCCAACATCATGTCGTCGCTGCTGGCCAAACGGCTGGGGGCGAAGAAGGTCATGACGATCATCAACAACCCGGCCTATGTCGATCTGATCCAGGGCGGCGACATCGATATCGCCATCAGCCCGCAACTGGCGACCATCGGCACCTTGCTCGCCCACGTGCGTCGCGGCGATATCGTCAGCGTGCACTCACTGCGCCGCGGCGCGGCGGAAGCGATCGAGGCGATTGCCCACGGTGATGCGAAATCGAGCAAGGTCATCGGCAAGCCGATCGAGAAGATCGGCCTGCCGCCCGGCACCACCATCGGCGCGGTGATCCGCAATGAGAAGGTGATCATCGCCCACGACGACACGGTGATCGAAGCGGGCGACCACGTGATTCTGTTCCTTGTGGATAAAAAGCATATTCGCGATGTGGAGAAGCTGTTTCATGTGGGGTTGAGCTTTTTCTGACCTGAAAACAACGTTGCCCGTAATTGCCCCTTCGCGAGCAGGCTCGCTCCCACAGTGGAATGCATTCCAACTGTGGGAGCGAGCCTGCTCGCGAAAGCGGTCTGACAGACTCGCTGGTTCTCTGACGAACAATAGAAAGGAATCCGCCAATGCTCGAATCCCTGGAAAAAATGCTCGCCAAGGGTGTGGATAACGCTCTGCTGCGCTTCGGTCTGGGCAAGGGTTATCTGGACTTGGGTGAAAACGCCAAGGCTGCCGAGCATTTTCAGCGCTGTGTCGCATTCGATCCGAAATACTCGGCGGCGTGGAAGCTGCTGGGCAAGGCGCAGCTGGCGCAAGGCAATCACGCCGCTGCGCGTCAGGCCTGGGAACAGGGCCTGGAAGCGGCCCGCGCCCACGGTGACAAACAGGCCGAGAAGGAGATGACGGTATTCCTGAAAAAGCTCGAGCGGCAGACGCCTTAAGCTACAGATAGCGCAAAGCGTCTGCATTTACCGTCACCACATGGAGGCGGCTCAGTACCAGCGCGCCTCGCCCGGCGGACGCTTCTTGAAGCGTTTCATGCTCCACATGTACTGGCTCGGATACGCCGCAACATAACGTTCCACTACCTTGCTCATCGCCGCGCAGGACTCTGCGGTATCGGTGCTGTACATCGCTTCGGGCGCGGCTTCGAGAATGACTTTGTAGCCCGAGCCGTCAGGCAGGCGCAGGGCGTGCAGGAACACACCGACCGCTTTGCCGCCGGCCAACATGTTCGGCACGAATTTGCTGGTCAGTGCCTGAGTGGCGAAGAACGGCACGAAAATCCCGGCGGATTCGGCCGGTTCCGGGTCGGCGGGGATGCCCACAGCACCGCCCTTACGCACTTCCTTGATGACGCTGAGAATGCCTTCCTTGGTCGACGCTGCGACCTTGTTGCCCAGCTGCACGCGCTGTTTGCGCAGCAATTCATCCACTGCCTTGAGCTTCGGCGGACGGTAGAAAATGATCGGTTTGCACTGGCTGCAATAGAAGTGGTTGAGCACTTCCCAGTTGCCGAGGTGGCTGGTGATGCCGACCACGCCTTTGCCCGAGGCCAGCGCATCCTTGAGCACATCGAGGCCTTCGACTTCACGGACCAGATCGATCGAGCGCTGCGCCGGCCAGATCCACGCGCAGGCGCTTTCGGTCAGCGACTTGCCGATGTCCTTCAGACTCTGACCGACCAGACGCTCACGTTCGGCCGCATCCATCTGGGGAAAACACTTGGCGAGGTTGATCCGCACCACGTCGCGGGAACGGTTGGGGGTTTTCCACATGATCCAGCCGATCGCCGAACCCACGGCCTGCACGGCTCGCCATGGCAGCAGGGCAAACAGCCGCAGAGCGCCTACCAGCAAGGCGCCTTTAAACTTTTCCACAGGTCACTCCTGATCTTTGTGCTGTGCGCGAGGCGCGCATTCTAACCGGCGTTGGCGAGCTGCGCGTAGCGGTCGCAATCCTGGGTGTGGTCCATGACCATGCCCGAGGCCTGCATCAGCGCGTAGCAAATGGTCGGACCGACGAAGGTGAAGCCGGCTTTTTTCAGCGCCTTGCTCATCGCCAGCGCTTCGGGGGTGATCGCCGGGACTTCGCTGCGATCCTTGAAATGATTGATGATCGGTTGCTCGCCAACAAACGACCAGAGCAACGCCACCGGATCTTCCAGCGCCAGCCAGGCCTGAGCATTGCGCCGCGCAGCATTGAGTTTGAGGCGATTGCGGATGATGCCCGGGTCGAGCATGAGCTCGTCGATTTCGGCATCGCTCATCTGCGCCACGCGCTGCACGTCAAAGCCGAACAGCACCTCGCGATAGCGCTCACGTTTGCGCAACACCGTGATCCACGACAGCCCGGCCTGGAACCCTTCGAGCAAAAGCAACTCGAACAAACCCTGCGCATCGCGCAGCGGCGTGCCCCACTCCTGATCGTGATAAGCCATGTACAGCGGATCTTCGGTACACCAAAAGCAGCGTGGCATAAGGCTCCAGGGGGCGTGCGCAGCAACGAATCGGGTATACTCCCGCTCTTTAAATCGCAGCCCAAGAAACAGGTGAATTTCGTGAGCCAGCCTACGCCAGCCGTGCGTACCTTCCAAGACTTGATCCTCGCGCTCCAGCAATACTGGGCCGAGCAAGGTTGTGTGGTACTTCAGCCCTACGATATGGAAGTAGGCGCCGGCACTTTCCACACCGCGACCTTCCTGCGCGCCATCGGCCCGGAAACCTGGAACGCCGCTTACGTGCAGCCAAGCCGCCGTCCGACTGACGGCCGTTACGGCGAAAACCCGAACCGTCTGCAGCACTACTACCAGTTTCAGGTCGTGCTCAAGCCCAACCCGGACAACTTCCAGGAACTGTACCTGGGCTCGCTCAAGCATGTCGGCCTCGACCCGCTGGTGCACGACATCCGCTTCGTCGAAGACAACTGGGAATCGCCGACCCTCGGCGCCTGGGGTCTGGGCTGGGAAGTCTGGCTCAACGGCATGGAAGTCACCCAGTTCACCTACTTCCAGCAAGCGGGCGGCATCGAGTGCTACCCGGTGACCGGCGAGATCACCTACGGTCTCGAGCGTCTGGCGATGTACCTGCAAGGCGTCGATTCGGTCTACGACCTGGTCTGGGCTGACGGCCCGTTCGGCAAAGTCACCTACGGCGATGTGTTCCACCAGAACGAAGTGGAGCAGTCCACCTACAACTTCGAACACGCCAACGTCGACAAACTGTTCGAGCTGTTCGACTTCTATGAAAGCGAAGCCAAGCGCCTGATCGAACTCGACCAGCCGCTGCCGTTGCCGAGCTACGAAATGGTGGTGAAGGCGTCGCACACCTTCAACCTGCTGGATGCGCGCCGGGCGATCTCGGTGACTGCGCGTCAGCAATACATTCTGCGCGTGCGCACCCTGGCGCGTTCCGTTGCGCAAGCCTACCTGCTGGCACGCGCCAAGCTGGGCTTCCCGATGGCGACCCCGGATCTGCGTGACGAAGTACTGGCCAAGCTGGAGGCTGCACAATGAGTGCGCAAGATTTTCTGGTTGAACTGGGCACCGAAGAACTGCCACCCAAAGCCCTGAACACTTTGGCTGATGCGTTCCTCGCCGGTATCGACAAGGGCCTGCAAGCCGCCGGCCTGAGCTACGAAAGCAAAACCGTGTATGCCGCGCCACGTCGTCTGGCCGTGCTGATCACTGCGCTGGCTACTCAGCAGCCGGATCGCAGCATCAACCTCGATGGCCCGCCGCGTCAGGCCGCGTTCGACGCTGATGGCAATCCAACGCAAGCAGCTCTGGGCTTTGCCAAGAAGTGCGGCGTCGACTTGAGCGAGATCGACCAGAGCGGTCCGAAACTGCGCTACAGCCAAAACATCGCCGGCAAGCCGACCGCGAGCCTGCTGCCGACCATCGTCGAAGACTCGCTGAACGACCTGCCGATCCCGAAACGCATGCGTTGGGGTGCGCGCAAGGAAGAGTTCGTGCGTCCGACCCAGTGGCTGGTGATGCTGCTCGGTGACCAGGTCATCGACTGCACGATCCTCGCGCAGAAGGCTGGCCGTGAATCTCGTGGTCACCGTTTCCACCATCCGCAAGCCGTACGCATCGGTTCGCCGTCGAGCTACCTCGCCGACCTGCGTGCCGCTTACGTATTGGCCGATGCCAACGAGCGTCGCGAGATCATCAGCAAGCGCACCGAAGAGTTGGCCACCCGTCAGGAAGGCACCGCGATCGTGCCGCCGGCGCTGCTCGACGAAGTGACCGCGCTGGTCGAATGGCCGGTGCCGCTGGTGTGTTCGTTCGAGGAACGCTTCCTCAACGTTCCGCAGGAAGCACTGATCACCACCATGCAGGACAACCAGAAGTACTTCTGCCTGCTGGATGCCGACGGCAAGTTGCTGCCACGTTTCATTACCGTGGCCAACATCGAAAGCAAAGACCCGCAGCAGATCATCGCCGGTAACGAGAAAGTGGTGCGCCCACGCCTGACCGACGCCGAGTTCTTCTTCAAGCAGGACAAGAAGCAGAAGCTCGAAGAGTTCAACCTGCGCCTGCAGAACGTGGTGTTCCAGGAAAAACTCGGCAGCGTCTACGACAAGGCCGAGCGCGTATCGAAACTGGCCGCGTACATCGCCGCACGCATCGGCGGCAACGCCTCGTGGGCAGCCCGCGCAGGCCTGCTGTCGAAGTGCGACCTGGCCACCGAAATGGTCGGCGAGTTCCCGGAGATGCAAGGTGTCGCCGGTTACTACTACGCCCTCAATGACGGCGAGCCACAGGATGTCGCGCTGGCACTGAACGAGCAGTACATGCCACGCGGTGCCGGTGCCGAATTGCCAGCGACCCTGACCGGTGCAGCCGTCGCCATCGCCGACAAGCTCGACACTCTGGTCGGCATCTTCGGTATCGGCATGCTGCCAACCGGCAGCAAAGACCCGTATGCCCTGCGCCGTGCGGCACTGGGCGTGCTGCGTATCCTGATCGAGAAACAACTGGATCTGGACCTGAACGACGCCGTGGCTTTCGCGGTGAATGCGTTCGGCGGCAAGGTCAAGGCTGCCGGTCTCAACGAATCCGTGCTGGAATTTATCTTCGACCGCCTGCGTGCGCGTTATGAAGACGAAGGCGTCGACGTCGCCACTTACCTGTCGGTCCGTGCCCTCAAGCCGGGCTCGGCGCTGGACTTCGACCAGCGTGTGCAGGCGGTTCAGGCCTTCCGCAAACTGCCGGAAGCGGCAGCGCTGGCGGCGGTGAACAAGCGTGTGTCGAACCTGTTGAGCAAAGTCGAAGGCTCGGTACCGACCGTGGTCGAGGCCAAGTATTTCGACAACGCCAACGAGTTCTCGCTGTACTCGGCAATCCAGCAAGCGGATCAGGCGGTGCAGCCAATGGCCGCGGCGCGGCAGTACAACGAATCACTGGCGCGCCTGGCGGCCCTGCGCGAGCCGGTCGATGCGTTTTTCGACGCAGTGATGGTCAATGCCGACGATGCCAATGTGCGGGCCAACCGTTACGCGCTGCTGGCGCGTCTGCGTGGGCTGTTCCTCGGTGTTGCCGACATTTCGCTGCTGGGTTGAGGGATTGCTGTTGAAACTGCTGATTCTCGATCGTGACGGCGTGATCAATTATGACTCCGATGCCTACATCAAGTCGGTGGAGGAGTGGATTCCGCTGCCCGGCTCGATCGAAGCGATTGCGCAGTTGAGCAAGGCCGGCTGGACGGTGGCGGTGGCCACCAACCAGTCGGGCATTGCTCGCGGCTATTACGACCTCGCCACCCTCGAGGCCATGCACGCGCGCCTGCGCGAGCTGGTCGCGGAGCAGGGCGGTGAAGTTGGCTTGATCGTGTATTGCCCGCATGGCCCGGATGAGGGTTGCGATTGCCGCAAACCGAAACCAGGAATGTTGAAAACCATTGCCGAGCATTACACGGTGCCGTTGACCAACGTCTGGTTCGTCGGCGACAGCCTTGGTGACCTGGAGGCCGCCAAAGCCGTCGATTCACAGCCAGTTTTGGTGAAGACCGGGAAAGGCGAGAAGACTCAGGGCAAAACCCTGCCGGTTGGCACTCTGATTTTTGACGATCTGGCGGCGATTGCCGCAGAACTTATCCACAACTAGAGTACTTCTGAATTTCCTGGCCAAGGATTGCTCGGGAGTGCGCTTGAACAGTCGGGGCATTGCCCCGTAACGGTAACCGTCGCCATGTCGATACTGCGGGCCTTCAGAATCTTTGTTTTTTATCTGCTGCTGGGCACAACAGCGTTGCTGTGGTGCAGCCTGAGCTTTTTCATCGCGCCGTTTCTGTCCTTCAAGGCGCGCTATCGTTTCATCAACGTGTACTGGTGCCGTTGCGCCCTGTGGCTGACCAAGGTTTTCCTCGGCATCCGCTACGAAATCAAAGGCGCGGAGAACGTGCCGGACCGGCCCTGCGTGATTCAATCGAACCACCAGAGCACATGGGAGACGTTCTTTCTCTCCGCTTATTTCTCGCCATTGAGCCAAGTGCTCAAGCGCGAATTGCTCTACGTGCCGTTCTTCGGCTGGGCGATGGCCATGCTGCGCCCGATCGCCATTGACCGCGACAACCCGAAAGCCGCGCTCAAACAGGTCGCGGCCAAAGGCGATGAGCTGCTCAAGGACAACGTCTGGGTGCTGATTTTTCCGGAAGGGACACGAGTCCCGTACGGCACCGTTGGGAAGTTTTCCCGCAGTGGCAGTGCATTGGCTGTGAATGCGGCGCTTCCGGTGCTGCCGATTGCACACAATGCCGGCAAATTCTGGCCGAAAATCGGCTGGGGTAAACAGTCCGGAGTGATCACCGTGGTCATCGGCGAACCGATGTATGCCGAAGGCAGCGGGCCGCGCGCCATCGCTGATCTGAATGACCGTGTGCAGGCGTGGAACGAGAAAACCCAGCGCGAAATGGGCTCGCTGCCACCGGCGCCACAGGCACCGGCCGCGAGTGACCAACTGGCTGTCTGAATTTTGTGGATAACCTGTGTACGCTTTTGCTTCAAAAGACCGTAATTGTTTTCTAACTTGTTGATTTTAATCAATATTTATTAATCGATGAGTTGAACGAAATCCGTGCATAAGTTTTATTCGGATGTAAAAAAGCCGGCCGTTATAGCCGGTTTTTTTGTGCCCCTTTTTCATTCAGCAATCAGCGGCAACTCGATGCGGAATGTGGTTCCGGTATCGACCACGCTATGACATTCGATCGTCCCGCCATGATGGTCGATCACAGCCTTGACCATCGACAAACCCAGGCCCACGCCGTCGATGCCCTGAGCGGAGGAGAAACGCCGATACTGGCTGAACAGGTCAGGCAATTCATCGGCAGAAATCCCCTTGCCCTGATCGGTCAATTCGCAGCGCAGCCACTGTCCGTGACAACTGACCTTTAGTTGCACAGTGGTGTCTGCCGGGCTGTACTTGATCGCGTTCTCCAGCAGGTTGAACAGGGCGCGCGTCAGCAAACCCTGATCGGCCAGAAGCAGACGCTCCTGGCATTCTTCATCGACTTGATTCAACAGTTCGATATGTTTCTGCTGAGCGATGGGCAGGGCCTGATCGAGGACGTCCAATACCAGCATCGCGAACAATGTCGGGCGGAACTGGTAGGTCTCGGACTCAGCCCGCGCCAACAAGACGAAACCATCGGTCAGATCCAGCGCTCGGCGCACCTGACGCTCAATCTGCTCGAACAACGGCGCATCAGCGCCCGCCTGATGACGATGTACATCCAGCAGGGCGAGAATCGCCGAATGTGGCGCGCGCAGGTCATGGGAGAGAAAGCGCAGCAGAACGCCGCGCTGCTCCTCGGCCGCACGCTCGGCACTCAAATCCGTCAGGCTGAGGAGCCAACCGATCGGCGTATCGCCGTCGACCGGCAGCAGCGCTGCTCTTTCCAGGCGCAGGCTGCGCTCCTTGTGATCGCGAAATTCCAGCAGCGGCAGGGTGGCCAGCGGCGGTCGCGGCGCTGTGGACAACTCCGGATAGCCGAGCCGTGCCAGTTGATCGAGTACGTCATCGCCCACCAGCGGATCCTCGAACAGCTCGCGCGCCTTGCGATTGCCCAGCAGAATCTTGCCCTGCGGATCACTGATCAGCGTCGCCACCGGCAGGTATTCCAGGCCATCGGCAATGAACCGCCGGGTATCGCGGGTGCGGCTCATGGCTTGTTCGAGCGCCATGATCTGTCCCTGCAAACGGTCGGCACCGGTGAAGCGGGTCCGGCGTCGTTCCGGGAAGACTTTAGGTTCACTGTCCAGACGCGCCAGCTCCCAGCCGAAATAGGTCAGCACCACACTCAGGCGCCGCCAGTTCCAGATCAGGTAACCGAACAACATGCCCAGCGCTGCAGATGTGGGCGACCACCAGTAGCGGATCTCGGCGAGCAGGGCGCTGGCAATCAGCGTACAGGCCATACCGATCAAGGTGACCCACAGCGCCCAGCGCGGTCGCCACAGCAATAATCCCAGCACACAGGCGACCATTGCCACCGACAGCAGCGCGCCGAGCGCTGGCGACGGATTGTGCAAATTGATCTGGGCGCGATAAGACAACAAGGCAGTCAGTGGCAACAGCACTAGACTTATCCACAACCACTCGCGCACCAGCCGGCGGAACAGACGCTGGACCTGGCTCGGCTCACGACTTTCACGTCGGCGTTGAGGGTTACGCATAAGGCAAAGGGCAGGGCAGCGGGAATGGTTTCATAGGTCTCGGGTCTGAGGCGTAGACCCGAGGAATCATAGCGGACGTCGACCAGCGACGGGCCGCTTCTTTCATCGCGGCCGAGGAGTCGCTATTGTCGACATCCCAGCCCCAGCGACAAGGAACACCGCCGATGCGCGTTGCCATTCTGGACGACGAACCCGCCGAACTGCGCCGGGTCGAGCAAACCCTGGAGCAAATGGCCGAAGCTGGCGAACAGCCGTGGTCACTGCACAGCTTCGAGCGCGGCGAAGACTTGTTGCGCCAGTTGCGCCGGGAGACTTTCGACCTGCTGATCCTCGACTGGCAACTACCGGACCTGACCGGCTTGGCACTGCTACGCTGGACCCGCGAACACATGGACGCGCCACCCGTCGCAATCATGCTCACCAGCCGCGATGGCGAGAGCGATATCGTTCAAGCCCTGAACGCCGGTGCCGATGACTATGTCAGCAAGCCGTTTCGCCCCAATGAGTTGAAGGCGCGGGTGGCAGCGGTATTGCGTCGGCATAGCCAGCCGCGCAGCGCAGCGGGTGAAGTGCAGACGTTTCACGATCTGGTTTTCGACGACGCCGAACTGACCGTCACCCGTGAAGGCAAACCGATCCTCATGACCGAGCGCGAATACCGCCTGGCGCGATGTCTGTTCAGCAATCTGGGTCGGCCGCTGTCGCGGGACTATTTGTATGAGCGCTTCTGGCCGAACGAGGAGACGACATCCTCGCGACCACTGGATACGCACATCTACCGGCTGCGCAACAAGCTGGGGCTGACGGCGGATCGCGGTTGGCAGTTGCTGACGATTTATGGATATGGGTATCGGTTGGAGAGTGTGGCGACAGGGGGCGACTGAGCCACGACAATCGAAAAATTTATCAAACGATGAAAAAGGGTCTCAGGGAATTGACTGCTTATCACGAACAATCGAAACCTGCTGCCTCCATCGTGGTGTTCGAGGCCAGCGTTATCTCGGGTGACTGTGCCGAGGCTTTGCAGACCTTGGGTTTGAGCGTGACACCTGTGGCGCTGAATGAAGATAACGTCATGGCTCTGATGAGCATGCGGCCCGACTACGTGCTCACCATCAACTTCAATCAGTACATCAGTGAAGTCTGCGAACTGCTGAGAATTCCTTATCTGGCCTGGGTGATCGATACCCCGTGCTATCCGATCTATGACAAGGCGATCAATCATTCACACAGCTTTACTTTCATCTATGACGCGTCAGTTGCGCGCGGGTTGAGGCAGAGCGGGGTTCGGCAGGTCTATCATCTGCCGGTCGCTGCCAACCTGGAGCGCATTGATCAGATCGATTGTTTCTCGCAGGATTCGTCTTTTGGAAACGACATCAGTTTTGTCGCCAACCTGACCCGTACCGAATACCGGACTTCGATGTTGCCGCACCTTTCGCCGCAGACCGGCGAGCGGTGTCAGCGGCTGATCGACTTGCTAGATCAACCCGAGGGTTTCTTGAACCTGTCGGCGCAGTTGGGCGAAGAGCTTATCGGCACGATCAAGCAAGAGTCGAGCTACCCGCTGGTGGGCGATCACTATCTTTCGGTGGCGCAGAAGCTGGCTTACCTGCTGGGCAGAGAGCATTCGTGGCAAGAACGCATCGACGTTATTCAACAGCTTGAAGAACGCTTCAGGGTTGCCGTGTATGGCAATAATGAATGGCAAGCCCAAGTCCGCAGCTACGTCGGACATGCCGACCACTTCGCAGAGATGCCGGGGATTTTCCAGCGCTCGAAAATCAACCTCAACATCATCCGCTCGTTCGTGGAATCTGGCCTGCCGATGCGCGTGTTTGATGTGCTCAGCTGCGGCGGCTTCCTTGTCAGCAACGATAAGGATGACCTGCACAAGCTGTTCACCGATGGCAAAGATCTGGTGATCTATCGCGACACTCAGGATCTGATCGAAATTTGCGGCTATTACCTTGAGCACGATGAAGAGCGCAGGGCGATTGCCCGGCACGGGCGGGCAACATTGGCGCAAAATCATACCTTTGTGCAGCGCATGAGCGACATGCTGTCCACGGTGCAGAGTGAGCTGCGCGGTGAGCCGGGGGCGTTCAGCCGCTGGTATCACTGATCTCGTTCCCTCCGACATAAAAAACCCCGGCGCACTGGCCGGGGTTTTTATGGGCGGGCAAACAACAGGGATCAGAAATCCAGGTTGGAAACCGCCAAGGCGTTGCTCTCGATGAAGTCCCGGCGAGGTTCGACCGCATCACCCATCAGGGTGTTGAAGATCTGGTCTGCACCGATGGCGTCTTCGATGGTGACCTTCAGCATGCGCCGCACGCTTGGATCCATGGTGGTTTCCCATAGCTGATCCGGGTTCATTTCACCCAGACCCTTGTATCGCTGAATAGTGTGGCGCTTGGTGCTTTCGGCCATCAGCCAGTCAAGGGCTTCCTTGAACTCGGTAACGGCTTTCTTGCGTTCGCCACGCTGGATGTACGCGCCTTCGTCGAGCAGGGTGCTCAGCTGCGCGCCCAGGGTGACCACGGTTTTGTAGTCGTTGCTGCCGAAGAAGTCGCGGTTGAAGGTGACGTAGTTCGACAGGCCGTGGGAGATCAGTTCGACCTCTGGCAGCCAGACGCCACGTTCACGGTCTTCGCGCAGGCTGGCCTTGTAGACCAGGCCGGACTTCTCGTTGGTGCGCAGGCGGACTTCGTACTGGGCCAGCCACTCTTGCATCGCTGCGTGGTCGCCAAGGGTTTCCAGGCTGACGGCCGGCAGGTAGATGAAGTGCTCGGTCAGTTCCTGCGGGTACAGGCGCGACAGACGCTTGAGCGTCTTCATGACCATGCGGAAGTCATTCACCAGACGTTCCAGCGCTTCACCGGAAATGCCTGGGGCTTCTTCGTTCAGGTGCAGGCTGGCATCTTCCAGGGCCGACTGCGTCATGTACTCTTCCATGGCGTCGTCGTCTTTGATGTATTGCTCTTGCTTGCCTTTCTTGACCTTGTACAGCGGCGGCTGGGCAATGTAGATATAGCCTCGCTCGATCAGCTCCGGCAGTTGACGGAAGAAGAAGGTCAGCAGCAGGGTGCGGATGTGCGAACCGTCGACGTCAGCATCGGTCATGATGATGATGTTGTGATAGCGCAACTTGTCGATGTTGTACTCTTCGCGCCCAATGCCGCAGCCCAGCGCGGTGATCAGCGTGCCCACTTCCTGGGACGAGATCATCTTGTCGAAACGCGCTTTCTCGACGTTGAGGATCTTGCCCTTCAACGGCAGGATCGCCTGGGTCTTGCGGTTACGTCCCTGCTTGGCAGAGCCGCCCGCGGAGTCACCCTCCACCAGGTACAGTTCGGACAGCGCCGGGTCTTTTTCCTGGCAGTCCGCGAGTTTGCCCGGCAGGCCGGCGATGTCCAGTGCACCTTTGCGGCGGGTCATCTCACGAGCCTTGCGCGCCGCTTCACGGGCACGGGCGGCGTCGATCATTTTGCCGACCACCAGCTTGGCTTCGTTGGGGTTTTCCAGGAGGAAGTCGGAGAAATACTTGCCCATCTCCTGTTCCACCGCGGTCTTAACTTCGGAAGACACCAGCTTGTCTTTGGTCTGCGAGCTGAACTTCGGATCCGGCACCTTCACCGAAATGATCGCGGTGAGGCCTTCACGGGCATCGTCACCGGTGGTGGCGACTTTGTGCTTCTTCGCCAGACCTTCCTGTTCGATGTAGTTGTTCAGGTTACGCGTCAGCGCCGAGCGGAAGCCCACCAGGTGGGTGCCGCCGTCGCGCTGCGGGATGTTGTTGGTGAAGCACAACAGGTTCTCGTTGAAGCTGTCGTTCCACTGCAGGGCGATTTCCACGCCGATGCCGTCTTCACGCTGGATGTTGAAGTGGAATACCTGGTTGACCGCAGTCTTGTTGGTGTTCAGGTATTCAACGAACGCACGCAGGCCGCCTTCGTACTTGAAGAGCTCTTCCTTGCCGCTGCGCTCGTCCTTGAGGACGATGCCGACACCGGAGTTGAGGAAGGACAGTTCACGAATGCGCTTGGCCAGGATGTCCCAGCTGAAGTGAATGTTCTTGAAGGTTTCGCTGGACGCCTTGAAGTGGATCTGGGTACCAGTGGTTTCGCTGTCGCCAACGATGGCCATCGGTGCCTGAGGCACGCCGTGGACGTAGGTCTGTTCCCAGATCTTGCCACTGCGACGAACGGTCAGGACCAGCTCTTCGGACAGTGCGTTCACTACCGAAACACCTACACCGTGCAGACCGCCGGAAACCTTGTAGGAGTTGTCGTCGAACTTACCGCCAGCGTGGAGGACGGTCATGATGACCTCAGCGGCAGAAACGCCTTCCTCTTTATGCACGTCTACCGGGATGCCACGACCGTTGTCTTTAACGGTGATGGACTCGTCCGGGTGGATGATGATGCTGATGTCGTCGCAATGGCCGGCGAGGGCTTCGTCGATCGAGTTGTCGACCACCTCGAACACCATGTGGTGCAGACCGCTGCCATCGTCGGTGTCACCAATGTACATACCGGGACGTTTGCGTACGGCATCCAGGCCTTTCAGCACTTTAATGCTCGTTGAGTCGTACGTATTTTCTTCGCTCAATGCCTTCACTCCCGATGGTCGTGGGTCTGGGTGATACGGCCCTGTTCCACGTGGAACAAAGCGACTGGCGTTTCCGTCTGCCAGCCTTCCCTCAGTAATTCGTGATCTACACAGGTGATGAACACCTGGCAGCGTAAGTCTTCCAGCAAGCGGCACAGCGCGCGACGGTGGCTCTCGTCCAGCTCGGACGGCAAGTCATCCACCAGATAAATACACTGTCCGCGGCGGGCCTGGCTGACCAGGTGCCCTTGGGCAATCCGTAGCGCACAGACCACCAACTTCTGCTGACCCCGGGACAAGATGTCCGCGGCATTGTGTGCGCCCAATCTGAGACGCAAATCAGCTCGTTGCGGTCCGGCCTGGGTGTGCCCCATCTGCTGGTCCCGTTGCACGGAACCGGCGAGTACGGCGCTCAATTCGCGGTCCTTGTCCCAGCCTCGGTAATAGCTGAGCGTCAAACCCTCGAGCTCAACCAGTTCGCTCAAGGTCTGTTCGAAGACCGGTTTCAAGGCTGTGATGTAAGCGCGGCGGTATTCATCGATTTCAGCGCTGGCCTGGCACAGTTCCCTGTCCCAAACCGCTTGCGAAACGGCGTCAAGTGTACCATGCCGCAGCCAGGAGTTTCTCTGGCGCAGCGCCTTCTGCAAACGCTGCCAGGTGGCCATGAAACGCGGTTCAACGTGGAACACGCCCCAGTCGAGAAACTGCCGGCGGATCTTCGGCGCGCCCTCCAGCAGACGGAAGCTGTCCGGGTTGATCAACTGCAGCGGCAGGATCTCCGCCAGCTGCGCAGCGCTGCGGGCGTTCTGGCCATCGATGCGAATCTGGAACTCACCCTGACGGTCGCGAGAAATCCCCAGCGCACTGTGTCCGCCTTCAGCCAGCTCAACCTGACCAAATACCGTACAGGCGAGCTGTTCGTACTGAATGACCGGCAACAGCCGCGTGCTGCGAAACGAACGGGCAAGCCCCAGCAGATGAATGGCTTCCAGAACACTGGTTTTGCCGCTGCCGTTGGCGCCGTAAAGAATGTTGATGCGGGGGGAGGGGGAGAAGGTCACCGGGTGCAGATTGCGCACCGCGGTGACCGAAACACGACTTAACGACATTCAGGATCTGCTGATTACAGACGCATCGGCATGACAACGTAAGCCGAATCGTCATTGTCGGACTCTTGCACCAGCGCACTGCTGTTGGAGTCGGACAGGATCAGGCGAACCTGCTCGGTGGTCATCACGCCCAGCACGTCGAGCAGATAGCTGACGTTGAAGCCGATTTCCAGCGAGCCGCCGTTGTATTCAACGCCCACTTCTTCTTCCGCTTCTTCCTGCTCCGGGTTGTTGGCCTGGATCTTCAACTGACCGCTGGCCAGTTGCAGACGGATACCGCGGTACTTCTCGTTGGACAGAATCGCGGTACGGCTGAACGCTTCACGCAATGCCTGACGATCGCCGAGTACCAGTTTGTCGCCACCTTTCGGCAGTACGCGCTCGTAATCCGGGAATTTACCGTCGACCAGTTTCGAGGTGAAAGTGAACTCGCCCGTGGTGGCGCGGATGTGATGCTGGCCGAGGACGATGCTGACATTGCCCTCCGGCTCGGTGAGCAGACGCGCCAGCTCGAGGATACCTTTACGCGGCACGATTACCTGATGACGATCAGGCTGACCGATATCGGCCTGCATCGAGCACATCGCCAGACGGTGACCGTCGGTGGCCACGGCGCGGATCACACCAGCGGAAACTTCCAGCAACATGCCGTTGAGGTAATAACGCACGTCCTGCTGGGCCATGGCGAAGCTGGTGCGTTCGATCAGGCGACGCAGTTTGCTTTGCTCCAGGCTGCAAGTCAGCGAGCCCGGGCCTTCTTCAACAGTCGGGAAATCGTTGGCCGGCAGCGTCGACAGGGTGAAGCGGCTACGACCGGCCTTTACCACCAGTTTCTGCTCGTCGACCTTGATATCGATCAGCGCGTCGTTGGGCAGGCTTTTGCAGATGTCCATCAGCTTGCGCGCCGGCACGGTGATGGAACCGGTTTCGGCCGGCTCTTCGAGTTGCACACGACCGACCAGCTCGACTTCCAGGTCGGTACCGGTCAGCGACAGTTGCTGGCCTTCGACGACCAACAGCACGTTGGACAGTACCGGCAAGGTCTGTCGGCGCTCGACGACGCCTGCGACCAGTTGCAGGGGTTTCAACAGGGCTTCGCGTTGAATGGTGAAATGCATGGTCTCGTCCCTTGCCTTAATAAGCTGCGCTGGTGTTCATCAAGTGGTCAGTGTACGCAGCAGGTTCTTGTAGTCCTCGCGGATGTCCGCGTCGGATTCCTTAAGTTCGTTGATCTTGCGGCAAGCGTGCAACACGGTGGTGTGGTCGCGGCCGCCAAACACGTCGCCGATTTCCGGCAGGCTGTGGTTGGTCAGTTCCTTGGACAGCGCCATGGCCACCTGACGCGGACGTGCCACCGAGCGCGAACGGCGCTTGGACAGCAGGTCGGAGATCTTGATCTTGTAATACTCGGCGACTGTGCGCTGAATGTTATCCACAGAGACCAGTTTGTCCTGCAATGCCAACAGGTCTTTCAGGGACTCACGAATCAGCTCGATGGTGATGTCGCGACCCATGAAGTGCGAGTGGGCGATTACGCGTTTCAGCGCACCTTCCAGCTCACGGACGTTGGAGCGAATGCGCTGGGCAATGAAGAACGCGGCATCGTGAGGCAACTCGACTTTGGCCTGATCGGCCTTCTTCATCAGGATCGCCACGCGGGTTTCCAGTTCCGGCGGCTCGACCGCAACCGTCAGGCCCCAGCCGAAGCGGGATTTGAGGCGTTCTTCAAGGCCTTCGATTTCTTTCGGGTAGCGGTCACTGGTGAGAATGACCTGCTGACCACCTTCAAGCAACGCGTTGAAGGTGTGGAAAAACTCTTCCTGGGAACGCTCCTTGCGAGCGAAGAACTGAATATCGTCGATCAGCAAGGCGTCCACCGAACGGTAGAAACGCTTGAATTCGTTGATGGCGTTCAGTTGCAACGCCTTGACCATGTCGGCCACAAAGCGCTCGGAATGCAGGTATACGACCTTGGCATTCGGATTCTTCTTTAATAGATGGTTGCCCACCGCGTGCATCAAGTGGGTTTTACCCAAGCCGACGCCACCATAAAGGAAGAGCGGGTTGTAACCGTGCTTGGGATTGTCCGCCACCTGCCAGGCCGCCGCACGGGCGAGCTGGTTGGATTTACCTTCAACAAAATTCTCGAAGGTGAATGTGCGATTCAGGTAACTGGTGTGCTTGAGCGCACCTTCTACCTGCACGGTGCGCTGCTCCGCGCGAACCGGGGCCTGCTGCGAAGCGGCGCCGGCCATCGGGTCGAAGCTGTCGCGGGAAGGCTCTTCGCTGACTTCAGCGGCCTTTTGTGTGGAACGCTTGGCCGGAGCAGGGGCTGGCGTCGGTGCCGGATTGCTCGCTGGCACATTATTGGCCTGCGCCTGAGCAACCTGCGCGGCCGCCAGTGGTGCATTGGGTGCGGCGCGAGGTGCCGAGCTGCGTTTGCTGCCTATTAACAAGGACAGCGCCGGCGTCGAGCCATTGCCGCGCTCATCCAGCAGTTCAAGGACGCGGCCCAGGTACTTTTCGTTGACCCAGTCCAGCACGAAACGATTCGGTGCGTAGACGCGCAACTCGTCGCCTTCGGCTTCGACCTGTAGTGGACGGATCCAGGTGTTGAATTGTTGGGCAGGCAGCTCTTCGCGCAAAAGCTCCACGCACTGCTGCCAAAGTTCCACTGACACGGATATCCCCTAAGTTGAAAGCCGGTGAGGCAAAAACAAGCGGCCATTGTAGCGGCGAGCGATTCACTTATCCACATGCAGGTAGGTTCGTCACCATCATTTATCAACGCGTTAACGCATTAAAAGGCGACCAACGGCATGTGAATAAGCCCTGTGGATAAACGCCTCTGAGGGCACTGGACAACTAGGGGCTAAACCCGGTGGATAACCAGCCTGTGGATAACAGCCCATTCCACGCACAGCTTATCCGATAGCGCAGCACAGGCTGAACACGGTTTTCCACCGTAGTTGTCATTCTCTGTACAGCCCGTGGAATAAGGCACCATGGCAGTTATCCACAGAAGATGGCGTGTCTAGCTTTTACAAGCTTTACAGAAAAGCTTTAAATAATTCCCTTCTTTATTTCTATATCTGGCGGACAGGCTTTCAAGCTAAAACCGTGCCCGGATCTATTTATAAGGAAACGCTGGTTGGAAATTGACCTGAAGGCTTGCTTTCTCTAGAATCCCCGGTCTCTTAAAACGGGGGCCATTCCGGCCCGTTGTGGACGAACCAGGTAACACGACATGAAACGTACTTTCCAACCAAGCACTATCAAACGCGCTCGTACCCACGGTTTCCGTGCTCGCATGGCTACCAAGAACGGCCGCGCAGTCCTGTCGCGTCGTCGCGCCAAAGGTCGTGCGCGTCTGGCAGTTTGATAATCCGGTACTGGAGGTGAGTCAGGACTTCAGTCGGGAAAAGCGTCTGCTTACCCCCCGGCATTTCAAGGCAGTCTTTGACTCCCCTACCGGCAAGGTTCCGGGGAAAAATCTCCTGCTCCTTGCACGCAACAACGATCTTGATCACCCCCGTCTCGGGCTGGTTATCGGGAAAAAGAGCGTAAAGCTCTCCGTTGAGCGCAATCGCCTCAAACGTCTGATGCGCGAATCGTTCCGTCTGCACCAGGATTCACTGGTCGGCTGGGACATCGTTATCGTCGCGCGCAAAGGTTTGGGTGATGTAGAAAACCCCGAATTGATTCAGCATTTCGGCAAACTCTGGAAGCGTCTGGCACGCAACAAGCCCGTTCCGGCAGTCAAAACCGAAACTGTAGGGGTAGACAGTACCGATGCGTAAACTGGCCCTCGTTCCGATCCAGTTTTATCGCTATGCCATTAGTCCTTTAATGGCCAGCCACTGTCGCTTCTACCCCAGTTGTTCCTGCTACGCGTATGAAGCCATTGAAAATCATGGCCTTCTGCGCGGTGGCTGGCTGACCTTTCGTCGTTTAGGTCGCTGTCATCCGTGGAATCCCGGTGGTTATGACCCGGTTCCACCTGTCCCTACCTCCCGTTCTTCTTCGATGGCCGAGTAATCATGGATATCAAACGCACGATCCTGATCGTCGCCCTGGCAATCGTGTCCTACGTCATGGTTCTTAAATGGAACCAGGATTATGGCCAGGCTGCCCTGCCGACTCAGAATGTTGCTTCCAGTACGACTACATCCGGTTTGCCGGACACCGCCACTGGCACAAATGCCGCCAGTGACGATATTCCGCGCGCCGCCAGCGATACCAGCGCACCTGCCGAAACGCCGGTCGCCGCCAGCAAGGATCTGATTCAGGTCAAGACCGATGTGCTCGATCTGGCGATCGATCCACAGGGTGGCGATGTTGCGCAACTGACTCTGCCTCTGTATCCACGTCGTCAGGATCGTCCTGATGTGCCGTTCCAGCTGTTCGATAACGGCGGCGAACGTGTGTATCTGGCGCAAAGCGGTCTGATCGGTACCAACGGCCCGGATGCAAACCCGGCCGGTCGTCCGGTTTATTCCTCGGAGAAGAAGGTTTACCAACTGGCTGACGGTCAGGATCAACTCGTCGTTGACCTGAAATTCAGCAAGGACGGCGTCAACTACATCAAGCGTTTCACCCTGAAACGTGGCCTGTACGACGTCGCTGTCTCCTACATTGTGGATAACCAGAGCGCTCAGCCCTGGAACGGCGCAATGTTTGCCCAGTTGAAGCGCGACGCCAGCGCTGATCCGTCGTCGACCACTGCTACCGGCACCGCGACTTACCTGGGCGCTGCCCTGTGGACAAGTTCCGAGCCGTACAAGAAAGTGTCGATGAAGGACATGGACAAGGCGCAGCTCAAGGAAACCGTCACCGGTGGTTGGGTTGCCTGGCTGCAGCACTACTTCGTGACTGCGTGGATTCCGGCCAAGGGCGAAAACAACATCGTCCAGACCCGTAAAGACAGCAAAGGCAACTACATCATCGGTTACACCGGTCCTACCTTGACCGCTGCTCCAGGTGCAAAAGTTGAAACCAGCGCTGTGCTGTACGCCGGTCCGAAAAGCCAGGCTGTACTGAAAGAGTTGTCCCCAGGTCTGGAATTGACCGTCGACTACGGCATTCTGTGGTTCATTGCCCAGCCGATCTTCTGGCTGCTGCAACATATCCACGCCATTGTCGGTAACTGGGGCTGGTCGATCATCTTCCTGACCATGCTGATCAAAGGGATCTTCTTCCCGCTGTCGGCCGCCAGCTACAAATCGATGGCGCGCATGCGTGCCGTGGCACCGAAACTGGCTGCGCTGAAAGAGCAACATGGCGATGACCGGCAGAAAATGTCGCAAGCCATGATGGAGCTGTACAAGAAAGAGAAGATCAATCCACTGGGCGGCTGCTTGCCGATCCTCGTGCAGATGCCGGTCTTCCTTTCGCTGTACTGGGTTCTGCTGGAAAGCGTGGAGATGCGCCAGGCGCCGTTCATGCTGTGGATCACTGACCTGTCGATCAAGGATCCGTTCTTCATTCTGCCGATCATCATGGGCGCAACCATGTTCATCCAGCAGCAGTTGAACCCGACTCCTCCGGATCCTATGCAGGCGAAAGTGATGAAAATGATGCCAATCATCTTCACCTTCTTCTTCCTGTGGTTCCCTGCTGGTCTGGTGCTGTACTGGGTTGTGAACAACTGCCTGTCTATTGCACAACAGTGGTACATCACGCGTAAGATCGAAGCGGCGACGAAAAAAGCCGAGGCGTAACTTGCACTGTGGATAACACCACTCAAAACGCCCCCTAGTGGGGCGTTTTGCTATCTGCCACTTTTGTCTGGATGCCGCTTTATGAGCACACCCCGTGAAACCATTGCCGCTGTCGCCACTGCTCAAGGGCGCGGCGGTGTGGGCATCGTCCGTATTTCCGGGCCGCTGGCCAGCGTGGCGGCAAAAACCATAAGCGGCCGTGAACTGAAACCGCGATACGCCCATTACGGGCCGTTTTTCAGTGACGACCAGCAGGTGCTGGATGAAGGTCTGGCTCTGTATTTTCCGGGGCCGAACTCGTTTACCGGCGAAGACGTCCTGGAATTGCAGGGCCACGGTGGCCCGATCGTGCTGGACATGTTGCTCAAGCGTTGCTTGGAATTGGGTTGTCGTCTGGCCCGTCCGGGGGAATTCAGCGAGCGCGCTTTCCTCAACGACAAACTCGATCTGGCCCAGGCCGAGGCAATCGCCGATTTGATCGAAGCCAGTTCTGCACAGGCTGCGCGCAATGCGCTGCGTTCATTGCAGGGTGCGTTTTCCCAGCGTGTGCATAACTTGACCGAACAATTGATTGGTCTACGCATCTACGTCGAAGCGGCGATCGACTTCCCGGAAGAGGAAATCGACTTCCTCGCCGATGGCCATGTGCTGAGCATGCTCGACAAAGTCCGCGACGAGTTATCCACAGTACTGCGCGAAGCCGGGCAGGGGGCTTTGTTGCGCGATGGCATGACCGTGGTAATAGCTGGTCGGCCGAATGCCGGTAAATCCAGCCTGTTGAATGCCTTGGCTGGTCGAGAAGCGGCCATCGTTACCGAAATCGCCGGCACCACGCGGGATATCCTGCGCGAACATATCCACATCGACGGCATGCCGTTGCACGTTGTCGATACAGCAGGCCTGCGGGACACAGACGATCATGTGGAAAAGATCGGTGTGGAACGGGCATTGAAAGCCATTGGTGAAGCGGATCGGGTTTTACTGGTGGTCGATGCGACCGCACCAGAGGCACGGGATCCTTTTGCCTTGTGGCCAGAATTCCTCGAGTCTAGACCGGATCCGGCGAAAGTCACCCTGATCCGGAACAAAGCCGATCTGACCGGTGAAGCGGTTTCTCTGGAAACCAGTGACGACGGCCACGTGACCATCAGTCTCAGCGCCAAGTCCGCCGAAGGCCTTGACCTGCTGCGTGATCACCTCAAGGCTTGCATGGGTTACGAGCAGACGTCGGAGAGCAGCTTCAGCGCACGTCGTCGGCATCTGGAAGCACTGCGCCACGCCAGCGCGGCACTGGAACATGGCCGCGCGCAACTGACCCTGGCCGGGGCAGGCGAATTGCTCGCCGAAGATCTGCGCCAGGCTCAGCACTCACTGGGTGAAATTACCGGTGCATTCAGCTCAGATGACTTGCTGGGGAGGATTTTCTCCAGCTTCTGCATCGGCAAATAAAAGAAGGGGCTGTGGATAATTCACCCACAGCCCCTTTTTGTTCACCAGTTATAGGACACCGTACCGAGCAGCGTGCGGTCTTCGCCCCAATAGCAACGGCCGGCATCGTTGCATCCCGACACATATTCCTTGTCGAACAGATTCTTCGCGTTCAGATCGACACTCCAGTGTGTATCAATCTGGTAACCAACAGCCGCATCGACCAACGTCACGTCGCCGGCATCCAGCTTTCCGTATAACGAAGGCGAGGTGTAGGCAAACGCACTGTCGAAATAACGCACACCACCGGCCACATACAAACCTTTCAGATCACCATCGAGGAAGCGATATTTCGCCCAGACCGAAGCCTGATTGCGGGGCACGCCGGTCATTTGATGGCCTTTGACCAGCGACGTCGGCGCATCCTTGGTGATTTTGGCGTCGGTGTAGGTATAAGCCGCCGTGACATTGAGGTTCTGCGTCAGGTTGCTGTTTAGTTCCAGCTCGACGCCCTTGGCGCGGCTTTCACCCACTTGGCGATAGGTCGAAGTCGTTGCATCGAAATAGGTGTCGTCCTTCTTGCGCAGGTCATATACCGAAGCGGTGAACGCGGTGTCCCAGCCGATCGGTTCGTACTTCAAACCCACTTCGTACTGGCTGCTGGTGATCGGATCAAGCGGCGCTCCGGCGTTGGAAATCTGCTGCACCGGCACGAACGCCGTGGAGTAGCTGACATACGGCGTCATGCCGTTGTCGAACTGATACATCACGCCGCCCTGATAGGTGAACTTCTTGTCCTCGGAGCTGATGTTGCTGCCTCGGGCCACCTTGTCGCGGAAGTCACTGTCGACCCAGTCCTGGCGACCGCCGAGCAGAAACAGCCAGTTGTCGTACTTGCTCTGGATCTGTGCATAAACACCTTTCATCTGCTGCTCAAGCAAAGTGTTCTGCACAGCGATCGGAGTGGTCGGATCACGCAGGTAGACCGGGTTATACACATTGATCGGCCCGACAACGCCGGCATTCCAGTCCTGATTGAACGAGGTGCGATCGTAGCTGGCGCCGAACAGCACGGTGTTTTCCAGCTCGCCTGCCTCGAACTTGCCTTCCAGCTGGTTATCCAGCGAATACACCATGGATTTGTTGAAGCGATCGTAGGCGGTCACGTTCAACCGCGTGCCGAAACCGGCGTTGTTCAGATTGCCCGGCCAGGTTTCGTGGCGGGTGATGCGCGACTGCATGTAGCGCGAGTTCTGGCGGAACTGCCAGTCATCGTTGAACGAGTGGCTGAACTCGTAGCCGGTGCTCCAGGTTTCCCGTTCGAAGGTATTCCAGTCCGGGTCACCGAGCATGGTGTCTTTGGATAGCTGGCCGTTGGGATTGCTCAGCAACGTGCCGGCGGCCGGCAGGCCAAGCTCCATGTTGGTGTGGTCTTTCTGATAGTTGGCCAGCAGCGTCAGCGTATTGAAATCGTCGAAATTCAGGGTCAGCGAAGGGGCGATATAAATACGGTCGTCAGGCACGTGATCGGTCTGGGTATCGGATTTGCGCCCCAGCATCACCACGCGTCCGAGAACGTTGCCGCTGTCATTGAGCGGGCCGGAGACATCTACGCCGATTTGCCGGTGATTGTTCGAGCCATAGCCCAGTTGCACTTCACCCTGAGGCGCGGCGGTCGGGCGTTTGCTGACCAGATTGACCAGACCGCCTGGCGCATTTTCGCCATACAGCAGCGAAGACGGGCCACGGAACACCTCGACCCGCTCAAGTCCGTACGGCTCGGTGCTGGTGTCATAGCGATTGCCCTGCACGCGCAGTCCATCGCGCAGCAAACCGTAGCCGTAATCGGTGGCGTTGAAACCACGGATATAGAACAGGTCGCCAGCCAAGCTGTCGCCGGCGGCAAAAGGTGGGGCGAAGATCCCCGGCACGTAGCCGAGTACGTCGGTGAGTGTCTGGGATTTCTGATCCTTGATCCGCTGGCCGGTCACCACTGACACCGAACGCGGTGTTTCCGACAGCGGCGTACTGGTTTTCGTACCGATCCGGCTGTTTTGCGCCTTGTAGCCGACGTCGGCGGCGTAATCGAGATTCATTGGATTGCCCAACTGCGCATTGATGTTGGTCGGCGCCAGTTCCAGGGAGTCACCGTTGGGCACGTTCTGCAGAATGTAACTGCCGGGTGCTTGTGGCACTGCCTGTAAACCCGAGCCTTGCAGCAGTTGAGCGAATCCTTGTTCGACGCTGTAGTCACCGTTCAACCCGGCACTGCGCAGGCGGCTGGTCTGTTGCGGCGAGAACGACAGAATTACATTGGCGGCAGCGGCGAACTGGCTCAAGGCACTATCCAGCGGGCCGGCGGCAATGGCGAAGCGCTGGGATGTCGACGCCGCGAAGGCGCTGTTGCTGATCACCAGACAGGACGCAGCGCTGGCCATCAATAAGCTGTAGGCAATGCAATGAGGAGAAAAACGCTGACGGAACGTGGGAAGACGCATGTGTGGATTAGCCCTGAAGGTGGCGAAGAGCCGCGTTGATCGCGATTACCTGTAGGGCCGGACCAGGGCGAAAAAAGATAACCCTGTTTGCGATTATTTTTCCCCGGGCCATATTTCAGTCAACGCTGTGGCTGATCGACACCCAGTAACGGCTGAAATAACGCACATTGATCGGCAACGAAGCCTGAAGGTTGGCCAGCACTGCGTCGGTTGAATCGAGCCGGAAAGTCCCGGAGACCCGCAGATCCCGGGCGCTGCGATCACAATGCAATACACCGCTGCGATAGCGGCCCAACTCTTCGAGGACAGTGCCCAAGCGCGCATCGAGTACGATCAACTGGCCGTTGATCCAGGCCACTTCTGATGCCTGGAAGGGATGACTGAGGCCGATATGCCGACTGTCGAAATCCGCGCCTTCGCCTGCTTTCAGGATGAGCGCAGCAGTGGATAACTGCGCAGGTTGAACGCTGACTCGATCCTCCAGCACGCCGACCCGGGTTGCGCTCGACAGCTGATGCACCGAGAAGCGGGTGCCCAATGCTTGAATCCGCCCGTCACGGGTTTGCACATAAAAGGGTCGCGGATCCCCGAGCTTGCCGGTCTGAACGAGAATCTCACCGCAGCGCAGGTGAATCATGCGTTGCGCTGCGTCGAAAGACACGTCGACCGCGGAGTCGGTGTTGAGCTGGATCTGGCTGCCATCGGCCAGGCTGACAGTCCGACGCTGGCCCACGCCGGTTTTATAGTCGGCCCAGACGTTGCCCAGGGATGTGTGTCGTTGAACGTTCCAGCCAACGAAACCTGTTCCCGCTGCGAGCAACAGCAGTTTGAGTACCTGGCGTCTTTGTTGGCCGCTATTGAGCGCACGTCGTTTCAGATCCTGCGGCAGCGTACCGAGGTGGCGCTGCAATTGTTCCATCTGGTTCCACGCCGCCAGATGCGCTGGATCGCTGTCTATCCACAGCTGCCAGGCCTTTTGTTCGGCAAGGCTCGGTGGTTGGGATTGAAACTGCACATACCAGCTGGCTGCAGTTTCGAATACCTGACGGTCTGCAGCGGCGGCCATCATGGTTGCGCCATGATCAGGGCGCATTCAGTCAGGGCGCGAATCATGTGTTTCTTTACCGTGGTCAGCGAAACCTTCAATTGCCCGGCAATCTGTTGATAAGTCAGTCCTTCGACTTGCGAAAGCATGAAGATCTGCCGGGTTCGCGCGCCCAGGCCGGCCAGTGCCTTATCCACAGAAATCAGGGTTTCAATGATCAGTGCTCTGTCTTCTTCGCTGATGACCGTTGCTTGCGGCCGAGCTGAGAGGGCCTGCAGATAAGCGCTTTCAATGGCCCTGCGTCTATAACGATCAATGACCAGCCCGCGCGCAATGGTCGCCAGGTAATCCCGCGGCTCGCGAATATGAGCGGCATTGCGCGCCGCGAGAATTCTCAAAAACGTGTCATGTGCCACATCGGCTGCATCACTGGTGTTGTGCAGCTTGCCCTTGAGCCAGCCATACAGCCACGAGTGGTGTTGCTCGTAGATTTGCTCGATCGCAGCGGTGTGGGCGGGTAGGGACATGGCAGAAACTGGTCAGTTAATGATAATGGCTATTATTAGCCTCTGCTACGTGGTCTCACAATAGCCTTTTCACTTCCTGCCACTGGCTTGCCAAGCGTCACCGATTCTTCGCTGGCGCTTTTTTTCCGCCTGGAAAACGCCTTCCGAGCAAATTTCTGTGGATTAAGCCCTGTGAGTAACTGGTGCTAAGGCCAGTTGATAAGAGGGCCTGAAAACTGGATATAACCTGCCCTGTGGATAAGCAGCACTTTAATCCACAGGCTTACACCGCTTATCCAAGGGCCTCATTGTTACCTGGGCACAGGGTTTTGAAACTCTGTACACAGCGTAATATTGGGCTTATAGAGATCTATCCACAGAAACGTGGCTCAGTAAGAATAAACATAAAAACAAAGGTTTTATAAATTTCTCTCTTTTTTATTCTTTTAACCTCGAGTTCTCCACAGCTGGTTAAATTTTGTGCAAAGGGTTCTTTAGAAAGGGCGAAGTCCCTATACTTGCCGACCAGGTCCAGAAACCTGAGCTCAACTATTTCCTGAATGACCTACTTAAGCAGGCACGAGGTGCGTGGTGGATTTCCCTTCCCGTTTTGAAGTGATCGTCATCGGCGGCGGTCATGCCGGTACCGAGGCAGCACTGGCGTCAGCACGCATGGGGGCAAAAACCCTGCTACTGACGCATAACGTGGAAACCCTCGGTGCCATGAGTTGCAACCCGGCCATCGGTGGCATCGGCAAAAGCCATCTGGTCAAGGAAATCGATGCCCTCGGCGGCGCGATGGCCATGGCTACCGACAAGGGCGGCATCCAGTTTCGCGTGTTGAACAGCCGCAAAGGCCCGGCCGTACGGGCGACCCGTGCGCAAGCCGACCGGATTCTCTACAAGGCAGCTGTTCGCGAAATTCTTGAAAACCAGCCGAACCTGTGGATATTTCAACAGGCTGCTGACGACCTGATCGTTGAGCAGGAGCAAGTCCGTGGTGTGGTTACACAGATGGGTCTGCGTTTCTTCGCCGATTCCGTGGTGTTGACCACTGGTACCTTCCTCGGCGGACTTATCCACATCGGTTTGCAGAATTTCTCCGGCGGTCGCGCCGGTGATCCACCGTCGATTGCTCTGGCCCACCGTCTGCGTGAGTTGCCATTGCGGGTCGGGCGTCTGAAAACCGGTACGCCACCGCGCATCGACGGCAAGTCGGTTGATTTCTCGGTGATGACCGAGCAACCGGGCGATACGCCGATTCCGGTGATGTCGTTCATGGGCAACAAGGAACAGCATCCCCGTCAGGTCAGCTGCTGGATCACTCACACCAATGCGCGTACCCACGAAATCATCGCGGCGAATCTCGATCGGTCGCCGATGTATTCCGCTGCCGGGGAGATCGAAGGCGTCGGCCCGCGTTATTGCCCGTCGATCGAAGACAAGATTCATCGCTTTGCCGACAAGGAAAGCCATCAGGTGTTCATCGAACCGGAAGGTCTGACCACCCATGAGCTGTACCCGAACGGGATATCCACAAGCCTGCCGTTCGACGTGCAATTGCAGATCGTGCAATCGATCCGCGGTATGGAAAACGCGCACATTGTGCGTCCGGGTTATGCGATCGAGTACGACTACTTCGATCCGCGCGACCTGAAGTACAGCCTGGAAACCAAAGTCATCGGTGGTCTGTTCTTCGCCGGGCAGATCAACGGCACCACCGGTTACGAAGAAGCTGGCGCTCAAGGTCTGCTCGCCGGGGCCAACGCTGCACTGCGTGCCAAGGGCAAAGAAGCCTGGTGCCCGCGCCGCGATGAAGCGTACATCGGCGTTCTGGTCGACGACCTGATCACCCTCGGTACCCAAGAGCCGTACCGCATGTTCACGTCGCGAGCCGAGTACCGCCTGATTCTGCGCGAAGACAACGCCGACCTGCGTCTGACCGAAAAAGGCCGAGAGCTGGGTCTGGTCGATGACGCGCGCTGGGCGGCCTTCTGCAAGAAGCGCGAAAGCATCGAACTGGAAGAGCAGCGTCTGAAAAGCACCTGGGTACGGCCGAACACCCCGCAGGGTGATGCGATTGCCGAGAAATTCGGCACGCCGCTGACCCACGAATACAATTTGCTCAACCTGTTGAGCCGTCCGGAGATCGATTACGCCGGTCTGGTCGAAGTGACCGGGCAGGGCGCCGAAGATCCACAGGTCGCCGAGCAGGTCGAGATCAAGACCAAATACGCCGGTTACATCGACCGCCAACAGGACGAAATCGCCCGTCTGCGCGCTAGCGAAGACACCAAATTGCCTGTGGATATCGATTACACCAACATCTCCGGTCTGTCCAAGGAGATTCAGAGCAAGCTCGGCGCCACACGCCCCGAGACTCTGGGCCAGGCTTCGCGGATCCCGGGCGTGACCCCGGCAGCGATTTCGCTGTTGATGATTCATTTGAAAAAACGCGGCGCGGGCCGTCAGTTGGAGCAAAGCGCTTGAGTGCCAAGGTCACTTCGCAACACGCCGAAGAGTTATCCACAGGAGCCCGCGAGCTCAGTGTCAATCTCACAGCAACCCAGCATGAATTGCTGCTGGGTTATCTGGCCCTGTTGATCAAATGGAACCAGGCCTACAACCTGACCGCTGTGCGCGATCCGGACGAAATGGTTTCGCGGCACTTGCTCGATAGTCTCAGCGTGATGTCGTTTATCGATGACGGCCGCTGGCTCGATGTTGGCAGTGGCGGTGGCATGCCTGGTATCCCGCTGGCGATCCTGTATCCGGGCTCGCAGGTGACCTGTCTGGACAGCAACGGCAAGAAAACCCGCTTCCTGACTCAGGTCAAACTGGAGCTAAAGCTGGATAACCTCCAAGTTATCCACAGTCGCGTCGAGGCCTTCCAGCCTGCGCAGCCATTCAACGGGATCATTTCCCGGGCATTCAGCAGCATGGAAAACTTCACCAACTGGACTCGCCACTTGGGCGATGCCGATACACGCTGGCTGGCAATGAAGGGCGTTCATCCGGCCGATGAGCTGGTAGCATTGCCGGCAGATTTCAAACTCGATAGCGAACACGCCCTGGCCGTCCCCGGTTGCCAAGGCCAACGCCATCTGCTGATACTGCGCCGCACGGCATGATTGGGAACACAAGCAAGAATGGCTAAGGTATTCGCGATAGCGAACCAGAAGGGTGGTGTGGGCAAGACCACCACCTGCATCAACCTCGCAGCATCCCTGGTCGCGACCAAGCGCCGGGTGCTGTTGATCGATCTCGATCCACAGGGCAACGCCACCATGGGTAGCGGTGTGGATAAACATGGTCTGGAAAACTCGGTCTACGATCTGCTGATCGGTGAATGCGACCTCGGTCAGGCCATGCACTTCTCCGAGCACGGCGGTTATCAACTGCTGCCGGCCAACCGCGATCTGACCGCGGCCGAAGTGGTGCTGCTGGAAATGCAGATGAAGGAAAGCCGTCTGCGCAGCGCGCTGGCGCCGATCCGGGACAACTACGATTACATTCTGATCGACTGCCCACCGTCGCTGTCGATGCTCACGCTCAATGCATTGGTCGCCGCTGACGGCGTCATTATCCCCATGCAGTGCGAATACTTTGCGCTGGAAGGTTTGAGCGACCTTGTGGATAACATCAAGCGCATCGCTGAACTGCTCAACCCGAATCTGAAAGTCGAAGGTTTGCTGCGGACCATGTACGACCCGCGCCTGAGCCTGATGAACGATGTTTCGGCGCAGCTCAAGGAACACTTCGGCGATCAGTTGTACGACACGGTGATCCCGCGCAACATTCGCCTGGCCGAAGCACCGAGCTACGGCATGCCGGCGCTGGCTTACGACAAGCAATCGCGTGGCGCGCTGGCCTATCTGGCTCTGGCGGGCGAGATGGTTCGTCGTCAGCGCAAAAATTCACGCATTGCTGCTGCTCAGCCAACTTAAGGAATCCCCATGGCCGTCAAGAAACGAGGTCTCGGACGTGGACTGGATGCACTGCTGAGTGGTCCGACGGTCAGCGCGCTGGAAGAACAAGCCGCGCAGGCTGACACCCGCGAACTGCAACACCTGCCGCTGGACCTGCTGCAGCGTGGCAAATATCAGCCGCGCCGTGACATGGACCCGCAGGCCCTGGAAGAGCTGGCGCAGTCGATCAAGGCTCAGGGCGTGATGCAGCCGATCGTGGTTCGCCCGATTGGCGGCGGTCGCTTCGAGATCATTGCCGGTGAACGCCGCTGGCGCGCCAGTCAGCAGGCCGGGCAGGAAACCATCCCGGCGATGGTTCGCGATGTGCCGGATGAAACCGCCATTGCGATTGCGCTGATCGAGAACATCCAGCGTGAAGACCTCAATCCGATCGAAGAAGCCGTCGCCTTGCAGCGCTTGCAGCAGGAATTCCAGCTGACTCAGCAGCAGGTTGCCGAGGCTGTGGGTAAGTCGCGGGTGACTGTGGCTAACCTGTTGCGACTTATTGCACTGCCCGAAGTGATCAAAACCATGCTGTCGCACGGTGACCTGGAAATGGGTCACGCGCGTGCCTTGCTCGGTCTGCCGGACAATCAGCAGGTCGAAGGGGCGCGACATGTTGTCGCACGAGGACTGACCGTGCGCCAAACCGAGGCACTGGTTCGCCAGTGGTTGAGTGGCAAACCGGAGCCTGTGGAAGCTGCAAAACCCGACCCGGACATCGCTCGCCTCGAGCAGCGTCTGGCCGAGCGCCTAGGCTCTGCGGTGCAGATTCGCCATGGCAAGAAGGGCAAAGGCCAATTGGTGATTGGTTATAACTCGCTCGACGAGCTTCAAGGTGTGCTCGCACACATCCGCTGAAACATTTCCTCATGTAGCGCGCAGTCGGAAATCACTACCTGACAGTTGAATAGGGGCAGAACCGCCCCTATACTCTGCGCGCATTTTGTCGGCACAAATTATGCCAAGTTATTGAATTTCGGCAGCCGACCATTGGAGAGCAAACGTGATGGAAACCCGCAAGCCAAACCGCCTGCCCTTCCATCGCCTGGCAGTTTTTCCGGTGCTGATGGCTCAATTTGTCGTTTTGCTCATTGCCGCTTTGGCGCTCTGGCAATGGCATGGAGTCGTTGCCGGATACTCGGGACTTTGCGGAGGCCTGATAGCCTTGCTGCCCAATGTTTATTTCGCTCACAGGGCATTTCGGTTTTCCGGCGCCCGAGCAGCCCAGTCCATCGTCCGGTCTTTTTATGCCGGCGAGGCAGGCAAACTTATTTTGACGGCAGTGCTGTTTGCACTGGTGTTCGCAGGTGTGAAGCCACTGGCGCCGATCGCAGTATTCGGCGTGTTCGTGCTGACGCAGTCGGTCAGCTGGTTCGCTCCCCTGCTGATGAGAACAAGACTTTCGAGACCTTAGGGCGTTTGAGGCAACCATGGCAGAGACAACCGCTTCGGGCTATATCCAGCACCACTTGCAGAACCTGACTTTCGGTCAGCTACCCAACGGCGGCTGGGGCTTTGCCCACACCGCAGCAGAGGCCAAGGAAATGGGCTTCTGGGCTTTCCACGTCGATACCCTCGGCTGGTCGGTCGCGCTGGGTCTGATCTTCGTACTTCTTTTCCGCATGGCGGCAAAGAAAGCGACGTCGGGTCAACCGGGTGCCTTGCAGAACTTCGTTGAAGTATTGGTCGAATTCGTCGATGGCAGCGTGAAAGACAGCTTCCATGGCCGTAGCCCGGTGATTGCACCGCTGGCGCTGACCATCTTCGTCTGGGTGTTCCTGATGAACGCCGTCGACCTGGTACCGGTCGACTGGATTCCTCAGCTGGCCATCCTGATTTCCGGCGATGCCCACATCCCGTTCCGCGCCGTGTCGACCACCGACCCGAACGCGACCCTGGGCATGGCGTTCTCGGTTTTCGCACTGATCATTTTCTACAGCATCAAGGTCAAGGGCATCGGCGGCTTCATCGGCGAACTGACCCTGCACCCGTTCGGCAGCAAGAACATCTTCGTTCAGGCCCTGCTGATCCCGGTGAACTTCCTGCTGGAATTCGTCACCCTGATCGCCAAGCCGATCTCTCTGGCTCTGCGTCTGTTCGGCAACATGTATGCCGGCGAGCTGGTGTTCATTCTCATCGCTGTGATGTTCGGCAGCGGCCTGCTCTGGCTCAGCGGCCTGGGCGTTGTTCTGCAGTGGGCGTGGGCTGTATTCCACATCCTGATCATCACCCTGCAGGCGTTCATCTTCATGATGCTGACCATCGTCTACCTGTCGATGGCGCACGAAGAAAACCATTAAGACCAGTCTCGACTAGTCTGATGTTCCTCCCGGTCAAACGGGAGGGAGCTCCTTGCGGGGCAGCTGAAACGATTTGTTTTACCGCTTTAATCTAAAAAACCTAAACCATACGACGTAAAAGTCGGGAGGAAAGATGGAAACTGTAGTTGGTCTAACCGCTATCGCTGTTGCACTGTTGATCGGCCTGGGCGCACTGGGTACCGCAATTGGTTTCGGCCTGCTGGGCGGCAAGTTCCTGGAAGGCGCAGCGCGTCAGCCAGAAATGGTTCCAATGCTGCAAGTAAAAATGTTCATCGTTGCCGGTCTGCTCGACGCCGTAACCATGATCGGTGTTGGTATCGCTCTGTTCTTCACCTTTGCGAACCCGTTCGTTGGTCAGATCGCTGGCTGATTACTCGGATCTTCCGGGTAATTTGGTGTGATGGACAACGTAACTGCGAGGTGTTGGCGTGAACATTAATGCGACCCTGATTGGCCAGTCCGTTGCGTTCCTGATTTTTGTACTGTTCTGCATGAAGTATGTATGGCCTCCGGTCATCGCTGCTCTGCACGAACGTCAAAAGAAGATCGCTGATGGTCTGGACGCTGCCAGCCGTGCAGCTCGCGACCTGGAGTTGGCCCAAGAGAAAGCGGGTCAGCAACTGCGCGAAGCGAAAGCTCAGGCAGCTGAAATCATCGAGCAAGCCAAGAAACGCGGTAACCAGATCGTCGAAGAGGCTGTTGAAAAAGCCCGTATCGACGCTGACCGTGTGAAGGTTCAGGCTCAAGCCGAGATCGAACAGGAACTGAACAGCGTCAAAGACAAGCTGCGTGCCCAAGTGGGCTTGCTGGCTGTTGGCGGCGCCGAGAAGATCCTGGGTGCCACAATCGATCAAAACGCGCACGCAGAGCTGGTTAACCAACTGGCTGCTGAAATCTAAGCGAGGGCGATCATGGCAGAACTGACCACGTTGGCCCGACCTTACGCTAAGGCGGCCTTCGAGCACGCTCAGGCCCACCAGCAACTGGCCAATTGGTCAGCCATGCTCGGCCTGGCAGCAGCGGTGTCGCAAGACGACACCCTGCAGCGCGTGCTCAAGGCCCCGCGACTGACGAGCGCAGAAAAGGCCGCCACGTTCATTGACGTGTGCGGCGACAAGTTTGATGAAAAGGCACGCAATTTCATCAACGTCGTTGCCGAGAACGACCGTCTCCTGCTTCTGCCGGAGATCGCCGCTCTGTTCGACCTGTACAAGGCCGAACAAGAGAAATCGGTAGACGTTGAAGTAACCAGTGCATTTGCATTGAACCAAGAACAGCAAGACAAACTCGCCAAGGTTCTCAGTGCACGACTCAACCGGGAAGTGCGCCTGCAAGTTGCGGAGGACGCTGCCTTGATTGGTGGTGTCGTGATCCGCGCCGGCGACCTGGTTATCGATGGCTCGATTCGCGGCAAAATCGCGAAACTTGCCGAAGCATTGAAATCTTGAGTTTGAAGGGGCAGCAGAGCAATGCAGCAACTCAATCCTTCCGAAATAAGTGAAATTATCAAGGGCCGCATCGACAAGCTCGATGTGACCTCCCAAGCCCGTAACGAAGGCACTGTCGTCAGCGTATCTGACGGCATCGTGCGGATTCACGGTCTGGCCGACGTCATGTACGGCGAGATGATCGAGTTTCCGGGCGGCGTCTACGGTATGGCCCTCAACCTGGAGCAGGACTCCGTAGGTGCCGTGGTATTGGGCTCCTACCAGTCGCTGGCTGAAGGCATGAGCGCCAAGTGCACCGGCCGCATCCTCGAAGTTCCTGTTGGTAAGGAATTGCTGGGCCGCGTAGTCGATGCTCTGGGTAACCCTGTTGACGGTAAAGGTCCACTGGGCAACACCGAGACCGACGCGGTCGAGAAAGTTGCTCCAGGCGTGATCTGGCGTAAGTCGGTAGACCAGCCTGTACAGACTGGCTACAAGGCTGTCGATGCCATGATCCCTGTCGGCCGTGGCCAGCGTGAGCTGATCATCGGTGACCGTCAGATCGGTAAAACCGCTCTGGCGATCGACGCGATCATCAACCAGAAAGACAGCGGCATTTTCTGCGTCTACGTAGCCATCGGTCAGAAGCAATCGACCATCGCCAACGTGGTTCGCAAGCTGGAAGAAAACGGCGCCCTGGCCAACACGATCATCGTGGCTGCCAGTGCTTCGGAATCTCCTGCGCTGCAATTCCTGGCACCGTACTCCGGTTGCACCATGGGTGAATTCTTCCGCGACCGCGGTGAAGACGCGCTGATCGTTTATGACGATCTGTCCAAGCAGGCAGTGGCTTACCGCCAGATCTCCCTGCTGCTGCGCCGTCCACCAGGCCGTGAAGCTTACCCAGGCGACGTGTTCTATCTCCACTCCCGTCTGCTGGAGCGCGCATCCCGCGTTTCGGAAGAATACGTAGAGAAGTTCACCAACGGCGCAGTGACCGGCAAAACCGGTTCCCTGACCGCACTGCCGATCATCGAAACCCAGGCTGGCGACGTTTCCGCGTTCGTTCCGACCAACGTGATTTCCATCACCGACGGTCAGATCTTCCTGGAATCGGCCATGTTCAACTCGGGCATCCGCCCGGCAGTGAACGCCGGTGTTTCGGTATCCCGTGTGGGTGGTGCCGCTCAGACCAAGATCATCAAGAAGCTCTCCGGTGGTATCCGTACCGCTCTGGCTCAGTACCGTGAACTGGCGGCATTCGCCCAGTTCGCTTCTGACCTGGACGAAGCGACCCGCAAGCAACTTGAGCATGGTCAGCGCGTTACCGAGCTGATGAAGCAGAAGCAATACGCACCAATGTCGATCGCTGACATGGCGCTGTCGCTGTATGCCGCTGAGCGTGGGTTCCTGACTGACATTGAAATCGCCAAGGTCGGCAGCTTCGAACAAGCGCTGATCGCTTTCTTCAACCGCGATCACGCCGATTTGATGGCCAAGATCAACGTTAAAGGTGACTTCAATGACGAAATCGACGCTGGCATGAAAGCCGGTATCGAGAAGTTCAAGGCCACCCAAACCTGGTAAGCCGCAGCGGGAGCCGCGAGGCTCCCGCTTGCTAACCTGATAGGTGTTACATGGCAGGCGCAAAAGAGATTCGCAGTAAGATTGCGAGCATCAAAAGCACGCAAAAGATTACCAGCGCCATGGAAAAAGTGGCGGTCAGCAAAATGCGCAAGGCACAAATGCGCATGGCTGCTAGCCGTCCTTATGCGGAGCGTATCCGCCAGGTAATTGGGCATCTGGCCAACGCCAACCCGGAATACCGCCACCCGTTCATGATCGACCGCGAAATCAAGCGCGTCGGTTATGTCGTCGTGAGCAGTGACCGTGGTCTGTGCGGCGGCTTGAACACCAACCTGTTCAAGGCCCTGGTCAAGGACATGGCGGTAAACCGCGAAAACGGCGTCGAGATTGATCTGTGTGTAGTCGGTAGCAAGGGTGCGGCCTTTTTCCGCAACTTCGGCGGTAACGTCGTTGCAGCTATCAGCCACCTGGGTGAAGAGCCGTCGATCAATGACCTGATCGGCAGCGTCAAGGTGATGCTGGATGCCTACCTGGACGGCCGTATCGACCGCCTGTCCGTGGTGTCCAACAAGTTCATCAACACCATGACGCAACAGCCTACCGTGGAGCAGTTGATTCCACTGGTGGCAACCCCGGATCAGGATCTCAAGCACCACTGGGACTATCTCTACGAACCGGACGCCAAAGAGCTGCTTGACGGCTTGATGGTCCGTTACGTCGAGTCGCAGGTCTACCAGGCGGTGGTCGAGAACAACGCGGCTGAACAGGCTGCGCGGATGATCGCGATGAAGAACGCTACCGACAACGCCGGTGATTTGATCAGCGATTTGCAGCTGATCTACAACAAGGCGCGTCAGGCTGCGATCACCCAAGAGATCTCGGAAATCGTCGGCGGCGCTGCCGCGGTTTAACGGTTCAAATATTCAGAGGATCCAGCTATGAGTAGCGGACGTATCGTTCAAATCATCGGCGCCGTTATCGACGTGGAATTTCCACGCGACAGCGTACCGAGCATCTACAACGCGCTGACTGTACAAAGCGCGGCCGCAACCACCCTGGAAGTTCAGCAGCAGCTGGGCGACGGCGTGGTGCGTACCATTGCGATGGGTTCCACCGAGGGCTTGAAGCGCGGTCTGGAAGTCACCGACTCTGGCGCAGCCATCTCCGTACCGGTCGGTAAAGCGACCCTGGGCCGGATCATGGACGTCCTCGGTAACCCGATCGACGAAGCTGGCCCGATCGACACCGAAGAGCGCTGGGGCATTCACCGTCCAGCTCCTTCGTTCGCCGAGCAAGCGGGCGGCAACGATCTGCTGGAAACCGGCATCAAGGTTATCGACCTGGTTTGCCCGTTCGCCAAGGGCGGTAAAGTCGGTCTGTTCGGTGGTGCCGGTGTAGGCAAAACCGTAAACATGATGGAACTGATCCGTAACATCGCCATCGAGCACAGCGGTTATTCCGTGTTCGCAGGTGTGGGTGAGCGTACTCGTGAGGGTAACGACTTCTACCACGAGATGAAGGACTCCAACGTTCTGGACAAAGTGGCACTGGTTTACGGTCAGATGAACGAGCCGCCGGGAAACCGTCTGCGCGTAGCACTGACCGGCCTGACCATGGCCGAGAAGTTCCGTGACGAAGGTAACGACGTTCTGCTGTTCGTCGACAACATCTATCGTTACACCCTGGCCGGTACTGAAGTATCCGCACTGTTGGGCCGTATGCCTTCGGCAGTAGGTTACCAGCCGACCCTGGCTGAAGAGATGGGCGTTCTGCAGGAACGTATCACTTCGACCAAGGAAGGTTCGATCACCTCGATCCAAGCGGTATACGTACCTGCGGACGACTTGACCGACCCGTCGCCAGCGACCACTTTCGCCCACTTGGACGCCACCGTCGTTCTGTCCCGTGACATCGCTTCCCTGGGTATCTACCCAGCGGTAGATCCACTGGATTCGACTTCGCGTCAGCTGGACCCGAACGTGATTGGTCAGGACCACTACGACACCGCTCGCGGCGTTCAGTATGTTCTGCAGCGTTACAAAGAGCTGAAAGACATCATCGCGATCCTGGGTATGGACGAGCTGTCGGAAGCCGACAAACAGTTGGTTAACCGTGCTCGTAAGATCCAGCGCTTCTTGTCGCAGCCGTTCTTCGTGGCTGAAGTCTTCACCGGTGCTTCGGGTAAATACGTTTCCCTGAAAGACACCATTGCTGGCTTCAAAGGCATCCTCAACGGTGACTACGACCACCTGCCAGAACAAGCGTTCTACATGGTTGGCGGCATCGAAGAAGCGATCGAGAAAGCCAAGAAACTGTAATCCCGGCGCCCGGCAACGGGCGCTAATTTAGGTTGAGGCAATCAGATGGCTATGACAGTCCATTGCGATATCGTCAGCGCGGAAGGGGAAATCTTTTCCGGCCTGGTCGAGATGGTGATTGCGCACGGTGCACTGGGTGATCTTGGTATCGCTCTGGGTCACGCGCCGCTGATCACTAATCTCAAGCCGGGTCCGATCCGCCTGATCAAGCAAGGCGGGGAAGCCGAGGTGTTCTACATCTCCGGTGGTTTCCTCGAGGTTCAGCCGAACATGGTCAAGGTACTTGCCGATACCGTGCAACGTGCCGCCGACCTGGATGAAGCTCAGGCTCAGGCAGCTCTCAAGGCTGCCGAGAATGCCCTGAACGAAAAAGGCGCGGACTTCGATTACGGCGCCGCTGCCACTCGTCTGGCCGAGGCTGCAGCCCAGCTGCGCACCGTCCAGCAGATCCGCAAGAAGTTTGGCGGTTAATCCGCCAGCCGCTTGTTGTGCGATTGATAAAAAAGGGTAGCCTCGGCTACCCTTTTTTCTTTTCCGAATTCCCACAACCCGGTCGCAGTTGCTGACCACCCAGGATTGGTAGCCAGTCATGTCTCTCGAAATCGTTATCCTCGCGGCCGGTCAAGGCACTCGCATGCGCTCGGCGCTGCCCAAGGTGCTGCACCCGATTGCCGGCAACTCCATGCTCGGCCATGTTATCCACAGCGCTCGGCAACTTGATCCACAACGCATTCACGTGGTGATCGGTCACGGTGCCGATGTGGTGCGTGAGCGGCTGGCAGCTGATGACCTGAATTTCGTGTTGCAGGACAAGCAACTGGGCACTGGCCACGCCACCGCCCAGGCGGTGCCGTTCATTGATGCCGACACCGTGCTGATTCTTTACGGTGATGTGCCGCTGATCGAAGTCGAAACCCTGCAACGTCTGCTCAAGCATGTCGTACCGGGCCAGATGGGTTTGCTCACTGTCGAGCTGGATGACCCGACCGGTTACGGCCGCATCGTGCGTGATGCTGACGGCAAGGTCGCGGCAATCGTCGAGCACAAGGACGCCAGCGAAGCGCAACGGGCCATCACCGAGGGCAACACCGGCATCCTCGCTGTGCCGGCCGATCGTCTGGCGGACTGGATGAGTCGCCTGTCGAACAACAACGCGCAGGGCGAGTACTACCTCACCGACGTGATCGAAATGGCGGTCAGCGATGGTTTGGTCGTGGCCACCGAACAACCGCACGACCCGATGGAAGTGCAGGGCGCCAATGATCGCAAGCAGCTCTCTGAACTGGAGCGTCATTACCAGTTACGCGCCGGCCGTCGTCTGATGGCTCAAGGCGTTACCCTGCGCGACCCGGCGCGTTTCGATGTGCGTGGCGAAGTCAGCGTCGGCCGCGATGTGCTGATCGACATCAACGTGATCCTCGAAGGCAAGGTGATCATTGAAGACAACGTACAGATCGGCCCGAACTGCGTGATCAAGGACAGCACCCTGCGCAAAGGCGTGGTGATCAAGGCCAACAGTCATATCGAAGGTGCCATTCTCGGTGAGGGCAGCGACGCTGGTCCTTTCGCGCGTCTGCGTCCAGGCACTGTGCTCGAGGCTCGCGCTCATGTGGGCAACTTCGTTGAGCTGAAAAATGCGCACATGGGCGAAGGTGCAAAGGCTGGCCACCTGACCTACCTGGGCGATGCCGAAATCGGTGCACGCACCAACATCGGCGCCGGCACCATCACCTGCAACTACGATGGCGCCAACAAGTGGAAGACGGTGTTGGGCGCTGATGTATTCATCGGTTCCAACAATTCGCTGGTTGCCCCTGTGGATATCTCCAACGGTGCGACGACCGCAGCCGGCTCGACCATCACCCAGAATGTGGATAACGCTCAGCTGGCGGTTGGCCGAGCCCGTCAGAAGAACATTGACGGCTGGAAGCGGCCGGAAAAAATCAAGAAATCCTGATTTATCCACAACCTCCTGTGGGAGCGAGCCTGTTCGCGAATGCGGTTTGTCAGTCACGTCTTCAGTGGCCGAGACTCCCTTTCGCGAGCGGGCTCGCTCCCACAGTCATTTCAATCTTTCTGAATTTTTCTCCCTGCGCCTTGACGGAAACCTTTCGATAGAGTTTCATTGCTTACGTTATCTTTCGAATCGAAACTTAAGCCGCCATGTCCAAGCGCAATACACCCCAGCGTCGTCATAACATCCTCGCCTTGCTCAACGAGCAGGGCGAAGTCAGTGTCGATGAGCTGGCCAAGCGCTTTGAAACTTCCGAAGTTACGATTCGCAAGGATCTCGCGGCGCTGGAAACCCATGGTCTGTTGCTGCGTCGTTACGGCGGTGCGATCACCATGCCGCAAGAGCTGGTGGCGGAAACAGCGCAGAGTATTTCCAAGTACAAGCAGGCGATCGCCCGCGCGGCGGTCAAACGCATCCGCGAGCACGCGCGCATCATCATCGACAGCGGCAGCACCACCGCCGCGATGATTCCCGAACTGGGCCAGCAACCGGGCCTGGTGGTGATGACCAATTCCTTGCACGTTGCCAATGCCTTGAGCGAACTGGAACACGAGCCAGTGCTGCTGATGACCGGCGGTACTTGGGATCCACACTCGGAATCCTTTCAGGGCCAGGTCGCCGAGCAAGTACTACGCTCTTATGACTTCGACCAACTGTTCATCGGCGCCGACGGCATCGACCTGGTGCGCGGCACCACCACCTTCAATGAACTGCTCGGCCTCAGCCGGGTGATGGCCGACGTTGCACGAGAAGTCATCGTCATGGTCGAGGCCGACAAGATCGGTCGCAAGATTCCCAACCTGGAGCTGCCCTGGAGCAGCATCCATACCCTCATTACCGATGATCGCCTGCCCGTCGAGGCACGCGATCAGCTTCAGGCCCGCGGGATCACGTTGATCTGTGCGGCTGTCAGTCAGGAGAAATAACCATGTGTGGCATTGTCGGCGCTGTAGCTGAACGTAATATCACCGCCATCCTTCTCGAAGGCCTGAAGCGCCTCGAATACCGCGGCTATGACAGCGCCGGTGTGGCGGTCTATACCAATGAAGAAACCCTGGAGCGCATGCGCCGTCCGGGCAAGGTCAGCGAACTGGAAACCGCATTGGCCGAACAGCCGCTGGCCGGTCGTCTCGGTATTGCCCACACTCGTTGGGCCACCCATGGCGCGCCCTGCGAACGCAATGCCCACCCGCATTTTTCCGGCGACATTGCGGTGGTGCACAACGGCATCATCGAGAACCACGAAGCCCTGCGCGAGCAACTCAAAGCATTGGGCTATGCGTTCAGTTCGGACACCGACACCGAAGTCATCGCCCACCTGCTGACCCACAAGCTCAAGGAACAACCGGACCTGACTGCCGCGCTCAAAGCGACCGTCAAGGAACTGCACGGCGCCTATGGTCTGGCGGTGATCAATGCCCGGCAACCGGATCGTCTGGTTGCCGCGCGCAGTGGCAGTCCATTGGTGATCGGCCTCGGTCTGGGCGAAAACTTCCTCGCCTCCGACCAGTTGGCCCTGCGTCAGGTCACTGACCGTTTCATGTACCTGGAAGAAGGCGATATCGCTGAAATCCGTCGCGACAGCGTGCAGATCTGGGATGTAACCGGCAATGCCGTCGAACGCGCTACCGTGCAGTACACCGACGGTGCCGAAGCCGCCGACAAGGGCGAGTTCCGCCATTACATGCTCAAGGAAATCCACGAGCAACCGGCCGTGGTCCAACGCACCCTCGAAGGTCGCCTGGGCAACAATCAAGTGCTGGTTGAGGCCTTCGGTCCACAAGCTGCCGAGCTGTTTGCCAAAGTGCGCAATGTGCAGATCGTCGCCTGCGGCACCAGTTATCACGCCGGCATGGTCGCGCGTTACTGGCTCGAAGAACTGGCCGGTATTCCGTGCCAGGTCGAAGTCGCCAGCGAATTCCGTTACCGCAAAGTGGTGGTGCAGCCAGACACGCTGTTCGTGACCATTTCGCAATCCGGCGAAACCGCTGACACACTCGCCGCGTTGCGCAATGCCAAAGAGCTGGGCTTCCTCGCCAGCCTGGCGATCTGCAACGTCGGTATCAGCTCGCTCGTGCGGGAGTCCGACCTGACCCTGCTGACCCAGGCCGGCCGCGAAATCGGCGTGGCCTCGACCAAAGCCTTCACCACGCAACTGGTCGGCCTGTTGCTGCTGACCCTGTCGCTGGGTCAGGTGCGCGGCACTCTGGCCAACGGCGTTGAAGCCACGCTGGTCGAAGAGCTGCGTCGTCTGCCGACCCGTCTCGGCGAAGCGCTGGCGATGGACAGCACCGTGGAAAAGATCGCCGAGCTGTTTGCCGAGAAAAACCACACCCTGTTCCTCGGCCGTGGCGCGCAATTCCCGGTGGCGATGGAAGGTGCCTTGAAACTCAAGGAAATCTCCTACATCCACGCCGAAGCCTACCCGGCTGGTGAGCTGAAACACGGTCCGCTGGCACTTGTGGATAACGATATGCCGGTTGTGACCGTCGCGCCGAACAACGAACTGCTGGAGAAGCTCAAGTCCAACTTGCAGGAAGTCCGCGCTCGCGGCGGCGAGTTGATCGTGTTCGCGGATGAGAAGGCTGCGATGACCAACGGCGAAGGTACCCACGTGGTGCAAATGCCGCACATCCACGACATTCTCTCGCCGATCCTTTATACGATCCCGTTGCAACTGTTGTCGTACTACGTCGCCGTGCTCAAGGGCACCGACGTCGATCAACCGCGCAACCTGGCGAAATCGGTGACCGTGGAATAAGTTATCCACAGTTAATCTACTCTACCCACAATCGCAGCCTCGGCTGCGATTGTCGTATCCGCCGCCGAGGAATCCCATGGACCGCTTTCAGGAAATGCAGATCTTCGTTGTCGTCGCCCAAGAGCAAGGCTTTTCGGCGGCGTCGCGGCGTCTGGGTTTGTCGGCGGCGAGTGTTACCCGGGCGGTGGCGGCGCTGGAGCAGCATATCGGTACGCAGTTGCTGGTGCGTACCACGCGCACCGTGCATCTCACCGAAGCCGGGCAGCGTTACTGCGATGACTGCCGGCGGATTCTCGCCGAAGTGCAGGAGGCCGAGGATTCGGCGGCAGGCAGCCATGCCTTGCCGCGCGGGCAGTTGACGATTACTGCGCCGGTACTGTTTGGCGATCTGTTCGTGACGCCAGTGATGGCCGATTACCTTTGTCGTTATCCGGATGTGTCGATCAACGCGCTGTTGCTGGACCGGGTCGTCAACATGGTCGAGGAGGGCATCGATGTCGCGGTGCGCATCGGTGAACTGCCGGACAGTAATCAGCATGCGATTCGCGTCGGGGAAGTACGACGGGTGATTTGCGCTTCGCCGACGTTTCTGGCTGAACACGGCCGACCGGAGCATCCCCAGGCCTTGGCCGCGCTGCCAGTGGTGGCGACGTCGGCGATCGGGCAACAACGCAACTGGCCGTTTCTCGACGGCGGTGAAGCCCTCAGCGTGCGCACCGAACCGCGCCTGACCGTCACGGCCAATCAGTCGGCGATTACTGCCGCGCGCAAAGGCCTGGGCCTGACGCGAGTGCTGTCCTATCAAGTGGCGGACAAGGTCGCGGCGGGCGAACTGGAAATCGTCCTCGCCGAGTTTGAATTGCCGCCGTTGCCGATCCATGTGGTGTATCAGGGCGGGCGCAAGGCGCCGGCGCGGATCCGCAGTTTTGTCGACTTCGCCGTGAAAGCGCTGCGTGAGCATCCGGCCTTGAGCGCTGCGGCGTTATTGCACGAGATGAAATAATCGATTGCAGCGGCTGGTTATTCTGTTGTTCCGGCAACCCATAGATGATGACTCCATCGGCGCGCTCATCCCGTAGCGACGTCACTTTCCAGCGGAGTCGACCATGCAAGCGATCAAACTCTACAACTTTCCCCGTTCCGGCCATGCCCACCGCGTCGAGTTGATGCTGTCGCTGCTGCAACTGCCGACCGAGCTGATCTTCGTCGACCTCGCCAAGGGTGAGCACAAGCAACCGCAATACCTGGCGATCAACAGCTTTGGTCAGGTGCCGGCGATTGATGACAACGGCGTGGTGTTGGCCGATTCCAACGCGATTCTGGTTTATCTGGCGCAGAAGTATGGCAACGGTCGCTGGCTGCCGACCGACCCGGTGGGCGCAGCGAATGTGCAGCGCTGGTTGTCGACTGCGGCGGGACCGATTGCATTTGGCCCGGCGGCGGCACGCCTGATCACGGTGTTCGGTGCGCAACTGAATGCCGAGGAAGTCATTGGCCGAGCGCACAATCTGCTCAAGGTGATGGAGCTGGAATTGGGCAAGACAGCGTATCTGGCGGGCGAAGAGCCGACCATCGCTGACGTGTCTGCCTACAGTTACATCGCGCATGCGCCGGAGGGCAATGTCTCGCTGGATGAATACGTCAACGTTCGCGCCTGGCTGGCACGGATCGAAGCCTTGCCGGGTTTTGTTGCGATGCCGCGCACTGTCGCCGGCTTGCAGAAGACCGCGTAGTACTCAGCCTTCGCAGACGCGAGCCAATTCGCGGCCTCTGAAGGCGGGTCATGTTCACGCGTAGGACAGCGCCTTTTCTGCCAGTAATTCCTGATACAGCTCAGTCCATTTGCGGCCCATTACATCGGCGGTGAACAACTGCCGATAACGCGCTTCTGCCTTGACGCCCATGGCGGCTGCACGCTCGGGGTTTTCCCATAACGTGCGCATGGCTTCGCTGAATGCGTGTGGATTGCTGGGCGGCACCACCAGCCCGGTTTCGTTGTGAATATTGATGAAACTGGTACCGGTGCCGATCTCGCTTGAAATCAGCGGCTTACCGTACATCGCGCCCTCTAGCAACGAGATACCGAAGGCCTCGGAGCGCAAGTGCGAAGGGAAGACGAACGCGTAGCTCAATTGCAGCAACGCGACTTTGTCTTCATCGTCCAGGCGTCCGACGAAATGGATGTTGCGCAAGCCAAGTGCGGCGGCCTGAGCGCGCAGCTTCAGCTCCAGCGGGCCGGCGCCGACGATGACTGTCGGGTAATCCGCTTGTTTGAGCGCGTCAAGCAGGATATGCAAGCCCTTGTAATAACGCATCACCCCAACGAAGAGGAAAAACTTATCCCCAAGTTGCTGGCGCCAACGGTTCATCCGCTGACCGTTGGGTTGTGGATAACCTGCCTTGTTCAAGCCGTACGTGATGACGCGAGTCTTTTCCTGGAACTGCTGCAACACATCGCTGGTATGCAGGTAGTTAGGCGACGCGGCGACGATTCGGTCGGCGCTGGCCAGGAAGCGCTCCATTAGCGGTCGGTACAATTTGAGCAGGTGTTTTTGCCGAATGATGTCCGAGTGATAGGTGACCACACTGGGTTTGTTCAGGGCGCTGGCGAAGTGCACCAGGTCCATGAATGGCCACGGGAAGTGATAGTTGATCACGTCGGCCTCGGCGGCCAGTTCGCGGAACTGCTTGAACACGCTCCAGGAAAACCCGGTCGAGGCGAACTGGATATCCAGTTTGGCCCGATGCACTTCATGTTGGCCCAACTGCATTACCCGGGGTGTCGGATCCGCGCTCAGGGTCAGGACCTGCGCTTCGATGCCGTGCTGAACGCCGCTTTCGCAGAGTTGGAAGACGACTTGTTCGATGCCACCGAATGAGTCGGGCAGGTAAGTCTTGAAGAAATGAAGAACGCGCATTCAACCTCCCATGGCCTGGCGGTAGGCACCGGCCGTGACCTGTGCACAACGTTGCCAGGAAAAAAAACCAGCCCTCAGCAATCCTGCTTCGCGGCATGCCTGCCAATGCAGCGGATCGTCAATGAGACGACTCAGCGCATCGCGCAGGCCCTCGGCATCGTCCGCTTCAATATAGTTGCCAGCCGCGCCGGCCACCTCCGGCATTGCCGAAGAACCGGTCGTCACCACCGGCGTGCCACTGGCCATGGCTTCCAGCACCGGCAAGCCAAAGCCCTCATACAGCGATGGAAATATCAGCGCCCGGGCGCCGGCCAGCAGTTGCGCCAATTGCTCATCTGGCAGATAGCCAAGCAGGCACACATGGCCACTCGCCAATGCCTGACGCAGCGGCTCGTTGAACTGTTCGCGCTGCCAACCGGCCATTCCCGCAATCAACAAGGGAAAGCGCTGGCGCACCGCATCTGGCAACAGGGCGTGGGCCCGCAGCGCCAGGCTCAGGTTTTTGCGCGGCTCGAGGGTGCCGACACAGAGGAAATATTCCCGTGCCTGCACGGCGTGAGCCTTGAGCACGCTGTCGATTTCTTCGGTTTGCCGAGGACGAAAGCGCGCGGCCACGCCCAATGGCGCCACCACGAATCGCTGCGCAGGCAGGCTGAAATAAGCCTGCGCCTCGTCGGCGATTGCCTGCGAGTCGGTCAGAATTACCCGCGCCTGCTGAACACCTGCGGCCAGGCGACGTTCGATCTCTCTCAAACGTGCCGGCGGTTGAGTGTCAGGAAAATGCAGGTGCGTCAGGTCATGCAAAGTGATTACGGTCGGGCCGTCGAAGGCCAGCGGCCACAGGCTTGGCTCGTGATAAAGATCAATCTTTTGTGTACGCACCTGATCAAAACGTTTCTGCTCCAGCCAGCGCCGTGCCTGATAGGCTCCGGGTATTTGCCGCAGCAGCGGCGTCATCCGCGAATAACCGGGCATGGCTGCGTCCGGCAGGGCCGGATTCCAGCCCCAGCCATGAAACAGGGTTACGTCCACGTCGGGTTCGCTACGCAGGGCGTTGACCAGTTCAGCGACGTAATGGCCGATACCGGTGCGCGGTGCCTGCAGGATGCGAGCGTTAAGAGCAATGCGCATGGGGCCTCGCTGGCACGCGCGGGGCCTGCTGGACATGGTCAAGGCTGCGTGTAGCCAATTGCTCGCTGGCTTCACGCCAGCCGATCCAGCGCCAGTCAGCGACGTCGCGGGCGGCAGGAAACTGCCCACTGCGCTGATAGGTATCGATCAGATCGGCAAGGCTTTGTGGATCCAGCAGATCGAAATACGCCATGAACTCGCCGCCGATTTCGCGGAATACCGCGATGTCGCTGCCCATTGCCGGCAACCCGCGCTGCATCGCTTCCACCAGCGGCAGGCCGAAGCCTTCGACGAACGAGGGGAACACCAGCGCGCTGGCCTGCGCGTAAGCGTATTCGAGGCTGGTGTCGCTCAGGTCATTGAACATGAACAGGCGCCGGTTCAGTTCCGGATGATTGCGAATTCGCTCGAGCAGCGCGTCGCATTTCCAGCCGATGCGCCCGGCGATGCACAGGCGTGCCGTCGAGCCGGCGGCCCAGGCGCGGTCGAAGGCGTCGAGCAGATACGCATGGTTCTTGCGCGGCTCGATGGTGCTGACCATCAGGAACACCGCTCCGGGCGCCGCGAACAGATTCTTGAGGCGTGGTTCGACCGATGCTGCGCTGTGATGCAGATCAAGTTCGGAACCCAGATGGAAGAAATCAAACCAGCGACTCTCAGTCTGGTCAGCGCCGATCCTGCGCTGCAATTCGCCACGTACCTGATCGCGCACGGTGGCCGAAATCGCCATGTAGCCATCAGCGGTGCGAGTGATCCAGTCGAACCATTCGTTGAAAACCTCGACCAGACGCGTGTCGTAAAACTGCGGATGTGTCAGCGGAATCAGGTCGTAAACCACCGCGATCACACCGACGCCGTCGCGTTTGAGCTGTTCGACGTGGGCGAAAAAATCCGAGTGCCATGATGAATCCAGCAGCACCAGTTGATCGCCTGATTGGTGCTGCAGGGGTATGCAGCGTTTGAGCAACTGCCTGCGATTGATCTGCCGGATCAACCGTATCGGCAAGCCGAATACGCCGATCTGGGTGAATTGATAGGCAACATACAGCAGCCCTCGGGACAGTTTCGAAGTGCATCGCGCATCGCGGCGCTGGTGCCACTGCCAGAAGCGATGTGCCAGGCGCTCCAGGCGTTCGCCGAAGGTTTGCAGAGCATTCAGGAACGGCGTGTCGAGCGGCGCCAGCCTCAGTACACGATAGAGCTGGCCGTTGATCACCACCACTGGCAGGCACTCGACCCCTTGCGCACTGGTTGGCAATTGCTTGATGACGTTGCGCACCACGCGCTGAATCCCCGAGTTGACCATCGGGTGCTTGAATACGTGGGTGCATTCGACCAACAGGCGGGTCATGGCGCGCGCTCGACAGTCCGGGTCTCGGTTTCACGGGTGACGGTGGTCCGGGCGTCCAGCCAGGCACAACCGACGAAATCCTCCCGTGGGTTGTTGATCACGTGGAACACCAGTGCGTAGTCACGCCACTCGAAATTGCGATCCAGGTGCGAGTCCAGACGCGACAGGCTAAGGGACACCGAATAGTTGCCTTTGCCCAGGCCCATGATGAAGGCGAAGCGATAGGTGAAGCGTTCACCGGCGCGCAGATCGGTCAATGCCTTGTTCAGCCGGTGGGTGTTGATGCCGTACATCATCTGGCCCAGTCGATCCTTGAGGATAAAGCCCAGCACCAGCCGTTCGATGTCCTCGCGTACCTCGACCTGCACTTCGAGCACCACCGGTTGGCCGACTTCGACAGCGTCAATGCTGCGCTGGTTTTCATCGAGCAGGCGTACGCTGAGAATCGCCGCCTCGCCGGTGCCGGAAACCGTTTGCACCTCGCCGCCGGCGAGCGTTTCCTGGCGTACGACCTGACCCTCCCGTTCGGCCATCAGCGCATTGTAATAATCCAGAACCGGCTCCGGTTTGCCGCGCATGGCCACGCGCCCGTCCTTGAGCAGGATCGCCGAGTCGCAAATCGACTGAATCGCGAAACGATCATGGGACACGATCAATAACGTCGTGCCGGATTTACGAAAGCTGCGGATGCGTTCGAAGCTCTTGTGCTGAAAATAGGCGTCGCCCACCGACAGCGCTTCGTCGACGATCAGGATGTCCGGGCGCCGAGCCGTGGCGACGCTGAACGCTAAACGCATCTGCATGCCGCTGGAGTAAGTCCGCACCGGGTGATCGATGGCTTCGCCGATTTCGGCAAAACGCTCGATATCGGGCATCAGGGCCTGGATTTCTTCAAGCTGCATGCCCAACAACTGACCGGCCATGATTGCGTTCTGCCGACCGGTAAAGTCCGGATGGAAACCCATGCCCAGCTCCAGCAGGGCTGCGACGCGCCCTTGCAATTCAATCTTGCCTTGGGTGGGTTGAGTGGTGCCGGTGATCATTTTCAGCAAGGTGCTTTTGCCTGCACCGTTGGCGCCGACGATACCCACCGCTTCACCCGGAGCAATCTCGAATTCGACATCTTGCAGCACCCAATGCTGTTGATGGCGGATCGGCGAAAACGGGATCAGCCACTCGGTCAGGCGCGCCCAGCGGTTGGGGTATTGCTTATAGGCCTTGCCCAGGCCGGTGACGCGAATATGTCCCATCAGAGTTCATCCACCATTTCGCCGACGCGCTGGCGAAACAGTCGCAGACCGATCAGACAGACCACCACGCCGGTAATGAAAACCGGCAGCAGCGAACTCCATACCGGCCACTGACCGTAGAGAAACAGGTTCTGGTAACTGCTGAACAGGTTGGTCAGCGGGTTGAGTTGCAGCAGGCGCTGCACCCATTCCGGCAGGATCGTGATCGGGTAGACGATCGGTGTCAGCCAGAACCAGAACTGCAGGCAGATGCCGAACAACTGGCCGACATCGCGAAAGAATACGTTCAATACGCCAAGGACCATGCCCAGCCCGGCGCAGAACATCATTTGCAGAGCAATCAGCGGAATCAGCGCCAGCAAAGCCATCCCCGGCCAGCGCCCGGTGACCAGCAGAAATCCGAGAAACAGGCTGATGATGATGGCGAAATTGATCCCGGCGTTGATCAGGACGATCACCGGCAGGCAGATCCTCGGGAAGCTGATTTTCTTCAACAGATTGGCGTTTTCCAGAAACATGTTCTGACTGCGCAGGGTGATTTCGGAAAACAGTCCCCAGGCCAACAGACCAGCGCAGAGGTAGACACTGTAGGCCATGCTGTCGTCCACACCGGGCAGGCGCGCGCGCATGATCTGGGAAAAGATCACCGTGTAAACGATGATCATCGACAGCGGATTGAAGATCGGCCATAGCGCGCCGAACAGCGAGTTGCGATAACGCGCTTGAAACTCGCGCTGCACGCTGCCGAGGATGAACCCACGGTAGCTGTACAGCGAGCGGTACAGGGAAAGCAGCATTCAGACCGTCCTGCCGTATTGATCTTCGAAGCGAACGATATCGTCCTCGCCCAGGTACTCGCCGCTTTGCACTTCAATGATGACCAGATCGATCACTCCGGGGTTCTCCAGGCGATGCTTGTGGCCGGCGGCGATGAACGTTGATTCATTCTTGGCGACCAGGGTCGTGCCGGAGCCGTTGTTGGTGACCTTGGCCATGCCTTCGACCACCACCCAGTGCTCGTTGCGGTGATGGTGCATCTGCAACGACAATTTGCCACCGGGTTTGACCACGATGCGCTTGATCTTGAAACGCGGACCTTCTTCCAGAACGGTATAGGTGCCCCAAGGACGGCTGACCGTACGATGCAGGCGATAGGCTTCGTGGGACTTGTCCTTGAGTTGCTTCGCCACGCGGCGTACATCCTGTGCACGGTCGGCATGGGCCACCAGCACCGCATCGGCGGTGTCGACGATGATCAGGTCATCCACACCGACGGTTGCCACCAGCCGGCCTTCGCTCTGCACGAAGTTGTTTTGGCTGTCGATGAAGATCGCTTCGCCACTGGCGCGGTTGTTGTCGGCGTCGGCGGGAATCAGCGCGGCGACCGCATTCCACGAACCGATGTCGCTCCAGTCGAAACCGGCAGGTACCACCACGACTTTTTCCGAGCGCTCCATCAGTGCGTAGTCAATGGAGATATCAGTGATTTCGGCAAACAGGGCCGGTGACAACTCCTGTTGCAGGCAGCCGACCGTTTCGACCGGTGCGCTGATGGCCATGCAGGCGCGGGTCTGTTCCAGCAACTCGGGTGCGTGCAGTTGCAGTTCGGCAATGAGCGTCGCGGTGGTGAAGCAGAACATCCCCGAATTCCATAGGAAGTTGCCGCTCTCCAGGTAATGCGTGGCGGTCTGCAAGTCGGGTTTCTCGACGAAGCGCTGCACCTTGGCCGCACCCTTGGCGTCCAGCGGCGCACCGGTTTCGATGTAGCCGAAGCCGGTTTCCGGCGCGGTCGGAACTACGCCGAAGGTCACCAGATAACCGTCCTTCGCCAGATTCACTGCGTGCTCGACCGCACTCTTCAAGGCGTCCTGATTGACGATCAAGTGATCGGCCGGCATCACCACCATGATTGCGTCGTCACCATGCAGCGCCTGCAATGACAGTGCTGCCGCTGCGATCGCCGGTGCGGTATTGCGCCCGCTCGGCTCCAGCAGAAAGTGCCCGCGATGGCGCGACACCTGCGCCGCGCAATAGTGATCCTTGCTCTGGAAGTAATACTCGCGGTTGGTCACGGTGACGATGTCGCCCCAGCCGTCCAGCAACGCCGCCGCACGCTGGTAGGTCTTGCCCAGCAGCGACTGGCCGTCGGGCAGGGTCATGAACGGCTTGGGGTGGCCCTCGCGGGACACCGGCCACAAACGGGTGCCGGCACCGCCGGACAGAATCACCGGAATCAGCATGGCCTACTCCTTGGCGACGCGTTTCATGTCCGCATCCATCATCATGCGGATCAAGGTATCCAGGTCGGTTTTCGGTTTCCAGCCCAGCACACGCTGGGCCTTGGCCGGGTTGCCGAGCAGCACTTCGACTTCGGCCGGGCGGAAGAACGCCGGGTCGATCTTCACGTAATCGCGGTAGTTAAGGCCAACGTGATCGAAGGCAATTCGGCACATTTCGCGCACGGTGGTGGTGACGCCCGTGGCGACCACGAAGTCGTCGGGTTTGTCCTGTTGCAGCATCAGCCACATGGCCTCGACGTAATCGCCGGCAAAGCCCCAATCGCGTTTCGCGTCGATGTTGCCCAGCGCCAAGTCCTGCTGTTTGCCCTGCTTGATGCGCGCGGCAGCGTCAGTGACCTTGCGGGTAACGAATTCGATGCCGCGCAGCGGTGATTCATGGTTGAAGAGGATGCCGCTGCTGGCGTGCAGGTTGAAGCTTTCGCGGTAGTTGACGGTGATCCAGTGGCCGTAGAGCTTGGCCACGCCGTAAGGGCTGCGCGGGTAGAACGGCGTGTTCTCGTCCTGTTGCTCAGCCTGGATCAGGCCGAACATTTCGCTGGTCGAGGCCTGATAAAACCGTGTGTGCGGGCTGAACTGGCGGATCGCTTCGAGCAAGTGCGTCACGCCCAGCCCATCGACGATGCCGGTGGTCACCGGTTGATCCCAGGAAGCAGCGACAAAACTCTGTGCGGCGAGGTTGTAGACCTCGTCCGGTGCCGACTTGATTACCGCACGCTGCACCGAACAGGCGTCCGCCATGTCGCCGTCGAGGTAGACGATATCGGCTTCGATACCCGTCTCGCGCAGGCGCCAGCGTGAATCGCTGCTGCGTCGAGCGACGAGGCCGTGGACCTTGTAACCCTTGTCCAGCAGCAGTTTGGCCAGATAGGCGCCATCCTGGCCCGTGATCCCGGTAATCAGTGCACTTTTTGTCATTGTTGTCGTACTCGCGTCTCCCAGTCGGACAGGATCGCCCGCAGGGATTGTTGTGTGGTGGTGGCTGGCGCCCATCCTGTGGCGCTCGCCAGTTTTGCGTGACTGCCGCAGACACGGCGCTGGTCGGCGCGCCGCATGCGCGCCGGATCCGCCACCAGTTCTACGTCGACTTCGGCCAGATCGGCCAATTGCTCGATCAGGCTGCGAATGCTTTGCTCGCGGCCCGAGCAGATGTTGTAGACCTGCCCCGGTGCGCCGTTTTCCAGCAGGGCGAAATACGCTGCGATCACGTCGCCGACATCAAGAAAATCCCGCGTAACGTCGATATCGCCGACTTGCAATTGCGGCGCTTGCAGACCCTGTCTGATACGGCAGATCTGCCGGGCTGCGCTGGCGATGACGAAGCTGTCTTTTTGCCCGGTGCCGATGTGGTTGAACGGACGCGTCACCAGCACTGGCCAGCCTTCACTCAGGCCCCATTGCAAACTGAGGAACTCCGCTGAAAGTTTGCTCACCGCGTAAGGATTGCGCGGCAGCGGCGGTTGTTGCTCGGTGATTGGCAGATGCTCTTCGGCGACTTGCCCGTAAACGTCGCCGGAGCTGACGTACAGGAAAGTGCCGGAAAAACCGCGAGCCTTGAGCGCCTGCAGCAGGTTGAGGGTGCCGAAAAGATTGATATCGAAGGTGCGGGCCGGGTCACGGAAGGCTTCCGGCACGAAGGTCTGGCCGGCCAGATGAATGACTGCATCCGGCATCTCGGGCCAAAGGTCGGTGAGGCTGTCGGCGTTCGTAAGGTCGTAGGCCGATGCGGCAGGCAGCAGCTCCCACGACGAGCCCGGCGACGCCAGACGAGACTGAATGTGTTGTCCCACGAAGCCGCTGAGGCCCGTGACGAACAGACGTTTTTTCAAACAGCGACCCCTTGGTCATGACTCGCGCCGCTTTCCTTGCACGCTTTGAGGAAAGCCCTGTCAGACCGGAGGAAACATCCGGTGAAACAGCAGGCGAAGCCGTTGTTGTAGTTGTTTGGTTGCCAATCTGTGCCAATTGCTCGGCAATTTCAACCGGGCAAACCGTGACTGGTCAGTTCTCGTCAGCATAGTCCGATTTATTCTCGCCCGGCGGTTCCCGGACTCGCGATGGATGTGTTTAGAATGGCCTTCGTCGCGAGTTGGCCGATTGTTTTCCGGACGCCGCGACGCGGGGTGAAACTGACCACTAAAACAAGAACAGAGACGTGCCCGATGATGACGGACGAGTGCCGGCCCTGCCGACCCGATCCGCCGCGCGGCCGTCATAGCATGAAGTCGCCGGGATGGCGCTTCATCGTGGGATGCCATGAATTTCATTCTCTACTCGGACGTCAACGACAGCTCCATCAGTGCCAGTCTCGGGCGTCCGGAATACAGCTATTACTTTGTCCTCAAAGCCTATCGCCCGGTGCTGGAAAGCCTGGGGCGCGTGCACGTGGCCGGATCTGTCGCCGACGTCGATGTGATTTACCGGCAATTGCTCGCCGCAGGTGAAGACAGTGTGTTCCTGTCCTTCACCCCACCGCAGAAAACTCCGGTTGATCTGGAATGCCCGACGATTTGCGTGGTGGCCTGGGAGTTCGATTCGATCCCGAATGAACAATGGGACGACGATCCGCGTCAGGACTGGACACGCATGCTCGCGCGCCACGGTCGGGTCATCACCCTGTCGAGCCACACGGCAACGGCCATCCACCGCGCCATGGGCGAAGCGTTCCCGGTGCTGGTTTTGCCGACGCCGTTGTGGGACAGCTTCGCAACGATTCGTCAGCAACACCAACCGATGCCGGTCAACCCGGGCACTGCACTGGCAATCAAAGGGTGCATATTCGATTCGCGCACCCTCGGCCTCTCAGCCGATGCGCTGATCCCGACGCCAATCAGCCCTGAAGAGCAGGCTGCACTGGCCGCAGCAATTGAAGCCGCGCGCCCGCCACCGTTGACGTTCAAACGCCGACTGGTCATCGCTCGACATTACCTGCGGCTGTGGGCGCTGGACTTGGGACACGAGCAGGCGGAGCCGGTGCCGCGGGTGAAATTTCTGCACAACTGGTACTGGGAAGGCATTCGCGATCTGCTGCCGGACGCTCTGCATGGCTGGCTGCAACAGCGTTGGCCGGCGGTGTGCGGCGCTGCGCCGGTGCCCGTGATCGAACCGGCGCCGCTCGATCTGCCGGACACCTCATCGGTGGTCGAAACCACTGTCGAGGGTGTGGTGTACGTCTCGGTATTCAACCCCAAGGATGGCCGCAAGAACTGGCATCGACTGGTCAGCGCATTCTGCTGGGCGTTTCGCGAAACGCCCGACGCGACGCTGGTGCTCAAGATTACCCAGAATGATCTGGCGTCCTATTACAGCGAATTGATGACCCTGCTGGCGCAACTCACGCCGTTCGCCTGTCGGGTCGTGGTGATGCACGGTTACCTCGACGACGCGCAGTACGCCAGGCTTTATCAGGCGGCCAGTTTCTACGTCAACGCGTCACGTTGCGAAGGGTTGTGCCTGCCCTTGATGGAGTTCATGTCCAGCGGAAAACCGGTGATAGCCCCCGATCACACGGCGATGAAGGACTACATTGATGACTCGGTGGCGTTCGTGGTCAGGTCCAGTGAAGAGCTGACGATCTGGCCGCAGGACACGCGGATCATCTACCGCACGCTGCGGCACCGCCCCGACTGGGGCTCGCTGAAAAACGCCTACGAAAACAGCTATCGAATGGCCAAGGCCCAGCCGCAGGAGTATCGGCGGATGTCTGCCGCCGCCGTCGCGCGCATGCAGCAATACTGCGCCTTCGCGCCGGTGCGCAAACGGCTCGCGGAGTTCTTTGCGCTGACAGCAGGCCCCGCCGATGCTGCGCCTGTGACGGATAACGCCTCATGCTGATCATCATTCATTCAGAAACCAACCGGCACACCATTGCGCAGAACCTCGGGCGTTCGGAGTACAGCTATTACTTCGTGCTCAAGGAGTATCGTCCGGTGCTCGAACGCATCGGTCGGGTCGTGGAAGTGGCCGATCCGCAGACAGAAGTCGATGCGCTGTATCTGGAATGCCTGAGCCGTGGCGAGCCCTGCGTGTTTATGTCGTTCTCGCCGCCGCATCGCACCCCCGTTCACCTGGCCTGTCCGACGCTGCCGGTGTTTGCGTGGGAGTTCAGCACGATCCCCAACGAAGCCTTTGCGGGCGAGCCGCGCAACGACTGGCGTAGCGTCTTGCATGCCTGCGGGGCGGCGATTACTCATTCCAGTTATACGGTCAACGCCGTGCATGAGGCGATGGGTGCCGCGTACCCGATCGTCGCGGTGCCGGCGCCGGTCTGGGACCGTTTTGCGGCCCGTGGCGCGAAAATGCCCGAGCAAGCCCTGGCCACCGCTTATAGCCTGACGATCAAAGGTCTGGTCGCGGACAGCCGCACCCTCAATCTGAATGCATTCGGGCCGGCGCACCTGCGCAGCGGCGACGGCATCGACTTCGCCGCGCCGGCCTCCGAGCAGACGCTGATGCTTGACGGCGTGGTTTACACCTCGGTGTTCAATCCTGGTGACGGGCGCAAGAACTGGGAAGACATGCTCAGCGCGTTCTGTGTGTGTTTCCGCGATGTCGAAGACGCGACGCTGGTGCTCAAGCTCACTCACCATGACGCCGAAGAAGCACTCAGCGATATTCTCCACCACTTGTACAAGAACCAGTCTTACCGCTGCCGCATCGTTCTGATCTACGGCTACCTCGCCGATCCGGACTACGAGCAACTGGTGCAGGCCACGCGGTATGTGGTCAACACCTCGTACGGTGAAGGGCAGTGCCTGCCGCTGATGGAGTTCATGTCCTGCGGCAAGCCGGCGGTGGCGCCGCGTACCACGGCGATGATCGATTACCTGAGCACCGCGAATGCCTTTCTCATCGAGTCCACGGATGAGCTGACAGCCTGGCCTCACGACCCGCGCAAGGCCTTTCGAACCCTGCGTTACGTGACCAACTGGACCTCGTTATGCGAGGCCTATCGGGCCAGTTACGACGTCGCGAAAAACCAGCCGCAGCGCTATGCCGATATGTCCGCGCAGGCAGTCGACAGTTTGCAGGCGTTCTGCAGCCAGGCTGTGGCTGAACAGCGTTTGCGAGGGTTTCTGACGCAGTTGTTCGAGCATCGTGCGCCTGCCCAGGAAGCCCCCCAGGCATGAACGCCAAGCGCATCATGGACGTTGAAGTCCTGCGTGCGGTCGCGGTGCTCGCGGTGTTGTTCCATCATCTGCAGGACAATCTGTTCACTGACCCGGTGCCGTCGATGGCCCGGATCCACGAATGGGCGCAGACGTGGTGGGGCGTTGACCTGTTTTTTGCGATCTCCGGTTTTGTCATCGCCCGCAGCTTGATCCCGGTGCTGCAAGGCTGCACGACGGGCCAGGAGCGCTGGCAACAGGTACGCCATTTCTGGCTGCGCCGGGCTTTTCGGTTGTTGCCTTCAGCTTGGCTGTGGCTGGCGCTGATCCTGCTGGCCTGTATGTTTTTCAATCGATCCGGTGCGTTCGGCACGCTATCCGCCAATCTTCAGGCGACCTTGGCCGGGGTGCTGCAATACGCCAATTTCCGCTTCGCCGACAGCTTCTTCCACTACGAATATGGCAGCAGTTTCGTTTACTGGAGCCTGGCGCTGGAGGAGCAGTTCTACCTGCTCTTTCCTTTGCTGATCCTGTTGTTTCGCCGACGCCTGGTCTGGGCATTGCTGGCGCTGGTGGCGGTGCAGATTCTGACTGTGCGTACGCCGTTGCTGATGGTGGTACGCACCGACGCGCTGGCCCTTGGCGTGCTGTTGGGGATGTGGAGTGCGCAGCCGGGTTATCAGCGCTGGCAGCCCTCGTTCTTGCGCCGACCATGGCTTGGCATTTCAGCCTTGATTGTCATTGCAGCGCCGTTGAGCTTCATGGCCACGGACCGTTTTACCTTGGCCAATTATCGGATCGGTTCGATCGCCGTGCTCAGTGCGCTGCTGGTCTGGATCGCCTCGTACAACCGTGACTACCTGATGCCTGCCGGACGCATTCAGCGCTGCCTGGCCTGGATCGGCAGCCGTTCCTACGGCATCTACCTGATCCACATCCCCGCCTATCTGCTGCTGCGTGAGCTGATCTTTCGCTTGCAGAGCAGCGGTCTGCCGAGCCCGGCCGGACATCCCATCCTTACGGTGCTGATTGCCTTCGGCCTGATCGCGCTGCTCAGCGAATTCAACTATCGCTTGATCGAAATGCCGATGCGCAATCGCGGAGCTGCGCTGGTCAAGCGCCTCGGCACCTCCCGAACTGCAGTTACCTCACCCGGAGCCACCTCATGCTGAGCTTTTTGAAGAAACTCTCGGCGACAACGCCTGCGCAAACTTCGGCAGAACCGGTCGCTGCGGTTGCCGATAAAGTCGATCCGTACATGCTCGGCCTTTACGATGCGAAGCTCAGCGGCTGGTTCAACCAGGAGACTCACGAGCTGTACACGGGCTTCGCTGTGAGCGCCGACGACACGTTGCTTGATGTCGGTTGCGGTGATGGCGGCAACGTGCACTTCTGCGGTATGCGTGGGGCGAAGATCATTCTTGCCGATATCGATGCAGCCAAGGTCGAAGCCACGCGCCAGCGTCTGAGCGACACCCCGGCCCGGGACATCGAATGCCACGTTACCGACTGCAACCCGCTACCGATTGCCGAGGCAACGGCAACGCGTGTGGTCTGCACTGAAGTTATCGAACACGTTGACGATCCCGCGCAGTTTCTTGCCGAACTGGTGCGTGTCGGCAAGCCGGGCGCGTTGTATCTGCTGAGCGTGCCGCATCCCAGCTCCGAGGACCTGCAAAAGGACATCGCCGCGCCGGAGTATTTCCAGAAACCCAACCACATACGCATCATCAGCGAAGACCAGTTCAAGGCCATGGTCAGCGACGCCGGGCTGGAAATCATCAGCCACAGCCAATATGGCTTCTACTGGTCGATGTGGATGATGTTGTTCTGGGAGGCCAAGGTCGAGTTCAGCAATCCCGATCACCCGATGCTCGAGCACTGGGCCAATACCTGGCAAGCGGTGCTGGATTCCCCGCGCGGCGCGCAGATCAAGCAGGCGCTGGATGCGGTGGTGGCCAAGAGTCAGGTGATTATCGCGCGCAAACCAGCGGCATCCCTGTAGGCGCTGCGGCACGCTGCGATCTTTTGATCTGGAGTCTTGAAGCAAGATCAAAAGATCGCAGCCTCGTTTCACTCGTCAGCTCCTACACGGTTTTTGTGTAACCTTGCGGCCTGTGGTTTCGGGGATTTTCAAGGTATGCGGTTTATTGCGGGTCTGATCCTTAGCGTCTTGCTGGCAGGTTGCGAGCAACACGCCGCACCGGCCCTCGACCAGCAGCTCTACGTCTGGCAACGCCAATGGACACCTGCGCATGAACCGGCATTGCGCGACAGTCGCCATGATTTCTCCACCCTGCGCGTACTGGCATTGCAGGCCTTTCCCGGCGAGCGGTGGCGCAGGGCGCGGGTTGATCCAGCGTTGTTGAAAGCCGATGGTCGCCCTCTGATCGCAGTGATTCGCCTCGATGGTCAGCTGCAGTCACTGGACCAGCAGCAGGTCACCGAGCAGATTCTGCAGGTCATTGCCGATTGGCAAGCGCAAGGCCTCACGCTGAACGGTATCGAAATCGACCACGATGCCGGCAATGCACGGCTGCCCGTGTACGCTGAATTCCTCAAACACTTGCGTGCGGTCTTGCCGCCATCGTTGCCTTTGAGCATCACCGCGCTGCCGGCCTGGCTCGACAGCGCGCACTTGCCGGCGCTGTTGCAAAGCGTCGACAGCAGCGTGCTGCAAGTCCACGCCGTGAGCGATCCGCGACTGGGTCTGTTCGATCCCGAGCAGGCGTTGAGATGGGCCAAGGCCTGGGCACATGTCAGCGACAAACCCTTCTATCTGGCGCTGCCGGCCTACGGCGTTGCGCTGTTGAGCGATGACGGTGGCGCGCCGGTAGTGGAAAGCGAAGTGCAACTGGAGCGCGGCGGGCAGCGTCGGGAGTTGCTCGCCGATCCGCAGCAACTCAGCCAATTGGCCAAGACTTTGCGCGAGGATCCGCCTGAGCATCTGACCGGTTTGATCTGGTTTCGCCTGCCGCTGGCCAACGATCGTCGCGCCTGGAGCCTGACTACTTTACGCGCGGTGGCTCGCGGAGATGTGCTGAACAGTCAGTTGCGCCTGTCATTCAAAGAGCAGGGCGGACTCTATGACATCCAGCTCGATAACCGCGGCAATCTCGACAGCCCGTGGCCCGCGAAAATTACATTGAAGGCGCAGGATTGTGCAGGCGCCGATGCGCTCGCCGGTTACTCGTTGCAACAAAGTGCCAATCTGCTTACCTTCACCCGCCTGCGTGACGGCCGCTTGCCGGCGGGCGGACAGCGCGCTGTCGGTTGGGCGCGTTGTGCACATATTGATCAAGGAGGTTCGCATGTTGACCCGTAACTGGCCCCGCCATCTGCTCTGCCTGAGCCTCAGTCTGCCGCTGGGGTCGGCGCTGGCCTGCGGCCCGGACTTCCCGATGCGCCTGCTCGACAACCGCGCGCAGACCCTGGCGGATTTGCCCGAAGGCAGTTTCAGCTTCGAAATCAGTCGCCTGGGTAAAACCATTGCCGGGCTGAAAAATGTCACCGCAGCGACCCATAACCCCAACGATTATGCCGAAGACAACACGTCAGAGCTGGCGCGCGAACAGGCTGAGCAGGTGGGCCTGAGCGCCGAGCAATACGTCGTGGTCAAGCGCCTGCGCGGGCTCAGCGATGCCCATCAGGCCGAGGAGCAGGGCGCCAGTCTGCCGGTGGAAATCCGCTTGTACGTCGCCGGCGCGGTGGCCTTTGCCACCGGTGAGCATCAAATGGCCAGTGAGTATTTCAACAAGGTGCTGGCCCTGCCGGCAGACCAGCGTCGGTTGCGCAGCACCTGGGCGGCGTATTCCCTCGGGCGCATCGCCTTTGCCATGAGCAACGAGGCGCACGATCGCATCGAAGCGCTGGAGCAGGCGCGCGATGCCTTTCGCCAGGCACGGCAACTGAGCATCGACGGCTTCAGCGATCCACTGGAACTGGGCGTTGCCAGCCTTGGTGAAGAGGCCCGGGTGTTGCGCAGCGCGGGCGACTGGAGCGGCGCCATCGAACTGTACGAAGCACAGAACCTGCACGGTTCGGCCGTCGGTTACACCTCGCTCAAGCAACTGATGAACGAACTGGCCGAATTGCCGGAATCTCAGTTGGCCAAACTGCTCCAGCAGCCAGCAGTGCAGCAACTGGTCACGGCGTCGCTGGTCAGCCGTCAGGGCTGGTCTTTCGGTGAGCAGCCGGCGAATGAAAAGAAACTCGTCACACTTCTGCAAAACAGCACCCGTGGCAGCCTCGACAATGCCGATCGACTGGCGGCGATGAGTTATCAACAGGGCGACTACGCGTCTGCCAAGGCGTTTCTGGTAAACGCCGGCGACGGCGGGCTGGCCTGGTGGCTGCGGGCAAAACTGGCAGTGCGTGACGGCGACACGACTGCCGCTGCCGCCGCTTACGCCAAAGCCGCCCAGGCCTTTCCGCAGAACGAAGACTGGGGTTATCGCCGCACACCGGACTGGGCGTTTGAAACGGTACAGCCAAAATGCCGGGTGGAGGGCGAAAGCGCGATCCTGGCGCTGCAACGCGGCGAATACCTGCAAGCGTTCGTGCAGCTGTATCGCAGCAACAGCTTTTACTGGTTCGATGCCGCCACCGTTGCCGAGCGGGTGCTGACGGTCGATGAGCTCAAGCAGTACGTCGATGAGAATGTGCCGGCGCCGCCGCCATTGACGCAGCAGGAGCGCGACAACTATGTGCCGCTGTCGGTGGCCGCCAATCTGCGCAATTTGCTCGGTCGGCGCTTGCTGCGTGAGGGCCGTTACGAGGAAGCGGTCGGTTATTTCGCCAGTGACGATCTGCAGCACAAGGCCCGGCTCTATGGCGAGCAACGGCTCAAGGCCGAGTCGGCGTGGTGGCCGAGCAAACGCGCCAGTGCGTTGTACAACGCCGCATGGACGGCCCGGGAGTGGGGCATGGACATCCTCGGTTATGAGATGGCGCCTGATTACGCCACCTTCGGCGGCAATTACACGCTGGAGAGCACGAAGCTGGATGTCGGCCCGCTGATTTCCACGGCGGAAGTGCAGCGCCAGCAGGCCAGCGCCGCGCAACCGGAGCAGCGTTATCACTATCGTTTTGTCGCCACGGCACTGGCCAGTCGCGCCGCCGATAACCTGCCCCACACCAGTCAGGCATTTGCTGCGGTGTTGTGCAATGCCGCCGGCTGGAACAGCAGCCTTGAAGACCAGAGTGCGCTGTATCAGCGCTACGTCAAGGAAGGTCCTTACGTGCCGTGGGCGCAAGACTTCGGCAATCAATGCCCGTATCCGGATTTTGAGAATGCCGACAAGCGTTACGTTACCCAAGTGACCGATGCCGTGCGTGGGACGCTGCGGCCGTACAAGTGGCCGGTGCAGATCGGCGCGGTGCTGCTTGTCGCTGTTGCTGCGTTAATGCTGATTACCCGTCGTCAGCGCAAGGTGCGCAAAGGCTAGGCCTGTTGAATAAAGCCCAGGCGTACGGCGAAGCCAATCAACAGGCTGCCGAACAGCCATTGCTGAATGCGCTGGGCGGTCGGACTGTGTTGCAGCCAACGGCCCAGGGCCGCGCCGGTCATGGCGACAACACTGTCGAACAGCAGGCCGACGCTGACCAGCACCAGGCCGAGCACGGCGAACTGCGTCAGCACCGGCACGCCGTCGCTGACAATAAACTGTGGCAACAGCACTGAGCAGAACAGCAGCGCCTTGGGATTAAGCAGGTTGGTCAGCAAACCGCGACGGATCGCACCGCGCCACTGGCCGTGGGCAGGTACCTGCTCTTGGGCTTGCAGGCTCGGTACCAGCGAGCTGCGAAAACACTGGATGCCGATCCACAGCAGATAGGCCGCGCCAGCGATGCGCACCACGTCAAACGTCCACGGCGCCGTTTTGAACAGCGCCGCCAGCCCCAATGCCGCCAATGCCACGTGGCAGGCGCGGGCGATGGCCAGGCCCAGCGCGGTGGCCAGCGCCGCAGCTCGACCTTGCCACGCACCGGTTTGCAACAGCAGGATCATGTCCGGTCCCGGCAGTAGCAGAACCACAGCCAAGGTCAGGATAAACAGCCACAGACTTGCCACATCACACCCCCATTCGTTGTTTATTTGCTCGCGCCAGTCTAGAGCGAGGGGGCGGGGCAGGTGCTTGCGTAGTCAGCTTCAAACCATGGCGGTTTTGGCATAACCTGCTGGTTTTCAACCGTCGGACTATCGGGATCTGCCAAAGATGAAACTCGACGCCTATGACCGCAAGATTCTCGCCGCGCTGCAGCGCAACGGACGCCTGAGCAATGTCGAGCTGGCAGAAGAAATCGGCCTGTCGGCCTCGCCGTGCCTGCGCCGGGTGCGCATGCTGGAAGAGGCGGGGGTGATTCGAGGCTACCAGGCCAATCTGGATCGCGATGAAGTCGGGCTGGGGCTGACGGTGTTTGTCGGGGTCAAGGTCGAGCGGCACAACGAAGAACGCGCCGAGGCTTTTTATGCCGCTGTTACTGCGCTGCCTGAGGTGGTCTCGGCGTTTCTGGTGTCCGGTGAATCGGACTTTTTGTTGCAGGTAGTGGTGCCTGACTTGCGCGCTTATGACCGCTTTGTCAGCGCGCACCTGCTGAAACTGCCGGGGGTGAGCGATATTCGCAGCAACTTTGCCATTCACACGGTGAAAGCGCCGGGCGCGCTGCCGTTAGGCCATCTGCCGCTGTAGACCGGGTGGCGCCATTCGCGAGCAGGCTCGCTCCCACGGGGGAACGCATTCCAAAGTGGAAGCGAGCCTGCTCGCGAAGACGGCGGCAAGGTTTGGAACCTACATCTGCGTCGCCATTCCCTCGACATTCATCGCTGCCTGACGCAACGCCTCCGAACGCGTCGGGTGCGGATGGCAGGTCAGGGCAATGTCCTCGGCCGAGGCGCTGAACTCCATCGCCACACAGAATTCGCCGATCATCTCGCTCACGCTCGGCCCGACCAGGTGCACGCCGAGCACTTCGTCCGTGCGCTCGTCGGCGAGGACTTTGGCAAAGCCTTCTGTTTCGTGATTGATCTTCGCCCGGCTGTTGGCGGTGAAGGGAAACTTGCCGACCTTGTAGGCGCGGCCCTCGGCCTTGAGCTGTTCCTCGGTCTGGCCGACGCTGGCCAGCTCCGGCTGGGTGTAGATGACGTTGGGGATCAGCGCGTAATTGACCTCGCCGGCCTTGCCGTGGATCTGCTCGACGCAGGCCATGGCCTCATCTTCTGCCTTGTGCGCGAGCATCGGGCCGGACGTGACGTCGCCGATCACCCAGACCCCGGCGGCTTCGGTGCGATGTTGCTTGTTGGCGAGCATGCCGCGTTTGTCGGTACTCAGGCCGACGTTCTCCAGCCCCAGGCCTTGGGTGTACGGGCGGCGCCCGATGGCTACCAACACATAGTCGGCTTCGATCAGCTCAGCCGTGCCACCGGCGGCAGGCTCGACGCTAAGCTGCACGCCTGTGGCGGAGCTGGTGGCACTGGTGACCTTCGAGCTCAGTTTGAAGGCGATGCCTTGCTTGCTCAGCGCGCGCTGCAAGGTCTTGCCGGCCTCGCCATCGACGCCGGGGCAGATACGATCAAGGTATTCGACCACGGTGACCTGCGCGCCGAGTCGGCGCCACACCGAACCCAGCTCCAGGCCGATCACCCCGGCACCAATCACTACCAGATGTTTGGGTACTTCACTCAATGACAGCGCGCCGGTGGAATCGAGGATGCGCTGGTTGTCGATCTCTACGCCGGGCAGGGGAGTGGGCTCGGAACCGGTGGCGATGATGATGTCCTTGGCGCTGAGCTCGCTCTTGTTGCCTTGAGCGTCGGTCACCGTCACTTTGCCCGGGCCGTCGATGTGACCCCAACCCTTGATCCAGTCGACCTTGTTCTTGCGAAACAGAAACTCGATGCCCTTGGTCAGGCCGGCGACGCTTTCGTCCTTCTGCTTCATCATCTGCGCAAGGTTCAGCTTCGGTTCGACCTCGATGCCGAGATTGGCGAACTCCTTACCCACCGCAGCGGCGTACAGCTCTGAGGCGTGCAACAAGGCCTTGGACGGCATGCAACCAACGTTCAGGCAGGTGCCGCCGAGGGTCGCACGTCCTTCGACGCAAGCGGCCTTGAGCCCGAGCTGGCCCGCGCGGATCGCTGCGTTATAACCGCCGGGGCCGCCGCCCAGAATCACCACGTCATAGTTGCTCATGCGCTTGCTCCAGATTGCTCTATGGGGGATAGCCAAGATTAGTCGCGATAAAAATTACGTGCGTAATATGAGCGTTGTCAGACATTTCGGTCAAGGCTTCAGGCAAGCGACAGCTACGGCGACTTTGAATAAAGGCAATTGTGTACGAATATTTCACAGTCTCTGTTATATCGTAACGCTAAGACTATTTCGCCGGGGTGTTATGCAAGTCGATCTTGAGTTGGACGCCACGCCAGCCACCGGGCTGCCGCGCTTTCAGCAGGCAGCCGCGCAGTCACGCAAATTGCGTCGGTTGGCGTATGGACTCGGCGCAGTGGCCGCGTCGGGCTGGGTGCTGGCGTTTTTCGTCGGCCTGTTTGTGCCGCAATCCCTGTGGTTGCCGTTGTTGGTCAATCAGAGCGCGGCGTTGCTGGTGCTGGTCGCCGGTCTGCAATCGGCCTGGTGGGTGACGCGATGGCGCGCGCGGGTGATGCATCCGCCCGCTTCGCAATCGACCGTCGTGGAGGAGGGCGCCGCAGCCGAGGGCTGGTACGAAAGGCTTCTGGAGCGCTTGAGTCAGCAGAGCCGCCATCTGCTTGGGCACATCGGCGCGCCGACGTTGTGGCTCGGCGGCTGGGCGTTGCTGGTTCTGCTTGGTATTGAGCAGGTGTGGAATCTCACGTTGCCTGCGGCGGCCTTGGGACTTTCGGCAAGCATCGGTGCGGCATTGGCATTGTTGCTGGCGTTTGCCCTGTTGGTGCTGGAGCGGCAACTGGCGCAGGAACCGCGGGCGCAATGGCCGGAAGCGGCTGCGCTGGCGCAACTGACCCGGATGGTGATCATCACCCTGTTGATCGGTGCGCTGTGTCTGCTGTTTGCCAGCGAAAGCGCAGTCTGGCCGGTACGCGTGGCGGTGCTGAGCGCAGTCCTGCCAACGTTGGTTGCCGGCGAACTGTTGTTGCGCGCGTTACTGTCTGTCTTCAGCCCGCGGCGTGAGCAACTGGAACCGACCCTGCTGGCGCGCAGTTTTATCGCCGATATGCTGCGCTGGCCGCCGCAGCCGTGGCTGGCGTTGCAGCATGAAATGCACAATCGGTTCGGCATCGATCTGCGCCAGATCTGGGCGTTCAGTTACATGCGCCGGGCTTTGTTACCCGTGTTGGCAGTGGTGGCACTGAGCGGTTGGCTGCTGACCGGCGTACATGAAATTTCCCTGCAAGGTCGCGGCATCTACGAGCGCTTCGGTAAACCGGAACAGGTTTTCGGCCCAGGTTTGCACGTCGGATTACCTTGGCCGTTGGGGCGTGTGCTGAGCGTTGAGAACGGCGTAGTCCACGAACTGGCAACCAGCGTCGGCGATAAGCCAGTCGCTATGCAGTCCGATTCAGCTGAAGGCCCGGCGCCGCTGACCGCCAACCGTTTGTGGGACGCCAGCCACGTCAACGACAAATCCCAGGTCATCGCCAGCCGCCGCGGCGCGCAACAGGGCCTGCAAATCGTCAACATGGACGTGCGCTTCGTTTATCGCATCGGTTTGAACGACGAAGCGGCACTTGCCGCGACCTACAACAGCGCTGATGTACCGACGCTGATTCGCAGCACCGCCAGCCGCATCCTGGTTCACGATTTTGCCTCGCGCACCCTCGACGGTCTGCTCGGCGATGACAGGGCAGGGCTGGCTGAGGAAATCGGTCGCGCAGTGCAAAATGATCTGAACACATTGAACAGTGGCGTGGAAATCCTCGCCACAGTTGTCGAAGCGATTCATCCACCGGCCGGCGCGGCGAATGCCTATCACAGTGTGCAAGCGGCGCAGATCGGCGCGCAGGCGTTGATCGCTCGCGAACGCGGGGCGGCTGCGCAGGCCAGTAATGAAGCGCAGTTGCAGGCGAGCACGGCGCGCGACCGGGCAACGGCAAACGCACGGGAGATCAATGCCGCCGCGCAAGCCGCCGACCTGAAATTCAGCGCCGAACAGAAAGCCTTCGCCAGTGCCGGCCAAGCCTTCGTGCTGGAGCAATATCTCAGCCAGCTCAGTCAGGGCTTGAGTAAGGCCAGGTTGCTGGTGCTCGACCATCGACTCGGCGGCAGTGCGAATGCGCCAACCATCGATCTGCGAACTTTTACGTTGCCGGCTGATCCGTCGCCCCCCCGTACCACCGCTCAACCAGGAGCCACCCATTGAGCCAGTCGCCTGTTCATGACGTTCACGACCACAGCGGCCACGATCACGGCCACGGCGGGCATCACCATCATGGTCATCATCACCATCACGGCGATCCGCAAGAGGCCGGGCCATTTCCATGGCGGCGTATGGGCTGGGCTGCGTTGCTGGTGGCATTTGCCATTGCCGCCGCGAGTCTGGTGCAAGTGCGCTCCGGTGAAGCCACGGTCATCACCCGTTTCGGAAATCCGTCGCGGGTCTTGCTTGATCCCGGTTTGAGCTGGCGCTGGCCGGCACCGTTCGAAGCGGCAATCCCGGTGGACCTGCGTCTACGTACCACCTCAAGTGGTTTGCAGGACGTCGGCACCAAGGACGGTTTGCGCATCATCGTTCAGGCCTACGTCGCGTGGCAGGTGCAGGGTGATCCTGAACACGTGCAGCGTTTCATGCGTGCCGTGCAGAATCAGCCGGACGAAGCGGCGCGGCAGATTCGCACTTTTGTCGGCTCGGCACTGGAGACCACGGCCAGCAGTTTCGACCTGGCCAATCTGGTCAACACTGATGCCAAACAAGTGCGCATCGCTGGTTTTGAAGCGCAGTTGCGTCAGCAGATCGATCAACAGTTGCTTGCTACTTATGGCGTGCGCGTGGTGCAGGTCGGTATCGAGCGGCTGACTTTGCCCTCGGTCACGCTCAGCGCCACGGTCGACCGCATGCGCGCCGAGCGTGAAACCATTGCTACCGAACGCACGGCTGTTGGCAAACGCGAGGCGGCGCAAATCCGCTCCGCCGCCGAGCGCGATGCGCGGATCGTCCAGGCCGATGCGACGGTGAGAGCCGCCGATATCGAAGCACAGTCACGGGTCGAGGCTGCGCAGATTTATGGTCGCGCCTACGCCAGTTCGCCGCAGCTGTACAACCTGCTGCGCTCGCTCGATACCCTCGGCACCATCGTCACGCCGGAAACCAAACTGATTCTGCGCACCGATGCCGCGCCGTTCCGCGTGCTCGTCGATGGCCCGCCGAACCTCGACAGCAAGTCCGGATCGCAGCCATGAATAAAGAAGTTCCACGTGGAACACATGCGTTGAACAGTCCGTGGATTCAGGCGGGACGTCTTACATTCATCTCTCTGTATGCGATCACCGTGTTGGCGGCGCTGGCATGGGCGTTCTCCAATGTGCGGCAGATCGATCCACAGAACCGCGCCGTGGTGCTGCACTTCGGCGCGCTGGATCGCGTTCAGAGTGCTGGACTGTTATGGGCTTGGCCGCAACCTTTTGAGCAGGTAGTTCTATTGCCGGCGGCGGACCGGGTGATCGAGCGTCGGGTGGAAAATCTGTTGCGCAGCGATGAAGCGCTAAAGGCTGATCGGGTGGCGTCTTTCGCCACTCCTTTGAGCGATGCACTCGCCGGATCTGGTTATTTATTGACCGGTGACGCCGGTGTAGTGCAACTGGACGTGCGAGTGTTTTACCAAGTCTCCGATCCCTACGAATTCGTATTGCAAGGCGAGCATGTGCTGCCGGCACTTGATCGGTTGGTGACGCGCAGCGCTGTAGCGCTGACTGCCGCGCGCGATCTCGACACCATTCTGGTTGCGCGTCCGGAACTGATCGGCGCCGACAATCAGGCGGCCGAGCGTCGTGAGCGATTGCGCGGTGATCTGGTGCAAGGCATTAATGCGCGTCTCGCTGAACTGAAGGCGAGCGGGCAGGGCATCGGCATCGAGGTGTCGCGGGTGGATGTGCAATCAAGTCTGCCGGAGCCGGCGGTCAGTGCCTTCAACGCGGTTCTGACCGCCAGTCAGCAAGCCGATAAGGCGGTGGCCAATGCGCGTACCGAGGCGGAAAAACTCACTCAAGCTGCCAACGAACAGGGTGACCGCACCCTGCAAGTGGCTCACGCGCAGGCAGGCGAGCGTCTTGCAAAAGCCTCGGCCGATACCGCAACCGTCACGAGTCTGGCCAAGTCTGCCGACCCGCAAATGCTCCTGCGTCTGTATCGCGAACGCCTGCCGAAAATTCTCGGTCAGGCCGGGTCGGTCACCACCGTCAACCCGAAGGACGATTCCCGGTTGATCATCCAAGGAGCCACTCAATGATGGCGAACACCGCTGCTCCAGGTTTGTTGTCCTCGGCCGAACAACGCCGTGCCGCGCGCCAGTTGACCCTGGCGATGCTTGCGCTCGGACTGCTGGGTCTGGGCTTGCTCTGGCGCTGGATACTTCCGGAGCAAACCGGGGTCAGCCAATTGCTGCTCGGTTTCGCCTCGTTGCTGGTGGCGGTCCCGGTGATCCGTTCGGCGTGGTACAGCCTGCGTTATCCGAGCCTGCACGGCATCACCGATCAGTTGATCGCGCTGGCCATGCTCGGTGCGTGGGCGACCGGCGATCTGCTCACCGCCGCGTTGTTGCCTATCATCATGATCTTCGGCCATGTGCTCGAGGAGCGCAGCGTCATCGGCTCCCAGGAAGCGATCAATGCGCTTGGCCAGTTGACCCGCAGCCATGCGCGCAAGCTGCAAGCGGAAGGTTCGATCATCGAAGTGGACAACAGCACGCTCAGCGCTGGCGATGTTGTCGAGGTGCGGGCCGGTGATCGTGTGCCGGCGGACGGTCGGGTGTTAGCCGGCCAGGCGAGTCTCGATACGGCGTCGATTACCGGTGAGTCGGTACCGGTGGAAGCTGGCGTCGGCATGCCGGTGTTCGGCGGCGCGATCAACCTCGATGGATTGCTGCGCGTCGAAGTCACTCGCACCGGCGACGAATCCACCTTGGGCAAAGTCATCGCCCTGATGCAAAACGCCGAGCGCTCGAAACCGCCGATCACGCGATTGCTCGAACGCTATGCCGGCAGCTACATGGTGCTGGTCTTGTTGCTGGCGGCGGTAACCTGGTTCGTCACCCATGATGCGCAAGCAATGCTCGCGGTATTGGTGGCGGCGTGTCCGTGTGCGCTGGTGCTGTCGGCGCCGGCCACGGCGATTGCCGGAGTCGCCGTCGCCGCGCGTCACGGGATTCTGATTCGCAGCTCGGCGTTCCTCGAAGAACTCGCCGATCTGACCTCGCTGGTGGTCGACAAGACCGGCACGCTGACTTACGGCACCTTGCGCTTGCAGTCGATCGACAGCCTGAATGCGGAAACCGCCGAAGTGCAGACACTGGCCGCCAGTCTTGGCGCGGCAAGCAGTCATCCGGTGAGCCGGGCACTCGCTGGGCTGGTTGATCAGGAAGCGTATTGGCCTCTGACCAACATCCATGAGCGCCAAGGCCTGGGCGTAGTGGCGACGACAGAGAAGGGCGAAGCTGCGCTCGGTCGTCCAGAGTTGTTCACGCAACTGGGTATCACAACAATCCTTGTTCCTGAACATGATGGCCCGATTGCCGGCCTGGCTTTAAACGGTGAATTCCTCGCCTGGCTGCTGCTAGCAGACAGCATCAAACCGGAAGCGCGCTTCGCCTTGAACGAATTGCGAGAACTGGGGCTGGGACGCCAACTCCTGTTGACCGGTGATCGTCAGAGCGTTGCCCTAACCCTGGCGCAGGAAGTCGGGCTGAACGAAGTCCAGGCGCAAGCGCTCCCGGAGGACAAACTTAATCGCGTGCTCAAGGAAATCGACCACGGCTTCCGCCCGATGGTGGTAGGCGACGGCATCAACGATTCGCTCGCGCTCAAGGCCGGCGTGGTCGGCGTGGCGATGGGCGCTGGCGGCGCCGACATTGCCCTGGCGTCGGCGGACATCGTGTTGATCGGCAGCGATCTGCGTCGCCTCGGTACCTGCGTGCGCTTGAGTCGTCAGTGTCGGCGTACTTTGCAGGTCAACGTGATTATCGGCCTTGGCTGGACGCTGGCGATCGTGGTCTTCGCGGCTTTCGGTTGGCTTGGCGCCGCCGGGGCGATGATTGCAGCGCTGCTGCATAACCTGAGTACCTTGTTGGTATTGGGCAACGCCGGACGTTTGCTGCGCTTTCAGGAGCCATTGCTCAGGCTCGACGCTCACGCTAAATGAAAGAAAATTCATCGAACCGCCGAGTGCGCAGGCAGTCATCTATCGTAAGGCGCGTCGTCTGTGGCGTTCAGCCGATGTGCCGATCACGATAGACAAGGCCGATCGAATCGATAGCCTGCTATTTTTCCAGGTTGGTCTACCCTCAGATCAGACGTCTGAAACAAGGGGGGATTTTCCATGCTCGCGCAACTTCCACCGGCCTTGCAGAACCTGCAGCTACCGCTTCGCCTGCGACTCTGGGACGGCCACGAGTTCAATCTGGGGCCGACGCCCAGCGTCACCATCGTGGTCAAGGACCCGCAGATGGTCACTCAGTTCACCCACCCAAGCCTGGATGCGCTGGGTGCGGCATTCGTCGAAGGCAAGCTGGAGCTTGAGGGCTCGATCAGCGAAGTCATCCGGGTCTGCGATGAGTTGAGCAGTGCGCTGCTCGACGAGGACGAAGGCAGTCAGCCGGTGCGTGCGCATCACGACAAGGACACCGACGCCAAAGCCATTTCCTACCACTACGACCTGTCGAACGCGTTCTACCAGCTCTGGCTGGACAGCGACATGGTGTATTCCTGCGCGTATTTCGAAACCGGCAGCGAGACCCTCGAACAGGCGCAGCAAGCCAAATTCCGCCATCTGTGCCGCAAGCTGCGCTTGCAGCCGGGCGAATATCTGCTGGACGTCGGTTGTGGTTGGGGTGGTCTGGCGCGGTTTGCAGCACGAGAGTTCGGCGTGAAGGTGTTCGGCATCACCCTCAGCAAGGAACAGTTGGCGCTGGCGCAGGAGCGGGTCAAGGCCGAAGCTCTGGAAGATCAGGTCGAACTGCAATTGCTCGACTATCGCGATCTGCCGCAGGACGGCCGCTTCGACAAGGTTGTCAGCGTCGGCATGTTCGAACACGTTGGCCATGCCAATCTCGCCGAGTATTGCGCAACGCTGTTTGGCGCGGTGAAGGAGGGCGGCCTGGTGATGAACCACGGCATCACCGCCAAGCACACCGATGGCCGCCCGGTTGGACGCGGCGCTGGCGACTTCATCGAAAAATACGTGTTCCCTAACGGCGAGCTGCCACATCTGGCGATGATCTCAGCCGAGATCAGTGAAGCCGGGCTGGAAATAGTCGATGTCGAAAGCTTGCGCCTGCATTACGCGCGCACGCTCGATCACTGGAGCGAGCGACTGGAGGATAACCTCGAAGCTGCGGCGAAACTGGTGCCTGAGCAAGCACTGCGTATCTGGCGTCTGTATCTGGCCGGTTGCGCGTATGCCTTTGCGCGTGGCTGGATCAATCTGAATCAGATCCTCGCCGTGAAAGCGCATCCGGATGGCAGCCACGAACTGCCCTGGACCCGCGACGACATCTACCACCCCTGAAACGGGGCGCTCAGAGTATCGGCGAAATCAGCCGGGCGATCCGCATGCCGACCTGTTGCAGGCGGTGGATCTCCCGGCTTTCTTCTTTGGCCACTTCATCGGCCAGGGCGAAATCGTCATTGAGCATGTGTTCCACAGCGGCAGCGAACTCGCTGTCGACGGTCAGTAACATCACTTCGAAATTCAGGCGGAACGAGCGATTGTCCAGATTGGCGCTGCCGATGGCGCTGATTTCGCTGTCGATCAACACCACTTTCTGATGCAAAAAACCCGGTCGATAGCGGAACACCCGCACCCCGGCACGCACCGCCTCGAAGGCATACAGGCTTGAGGCGGCATAGACGATGCGATGATCTGGCCGCGACGGCAACAGCAGGCGCACATCAACACCACGCAAAACTGCCAGCCTCAATGCCGCGAACACCGCTTCGTCCGGGACAAAGTAAGGGCTGGTGATCCATACGCGTTGCGTTGCTGCGTGAATGGCTTCGACGAAAAACAGCGAGCAGGTTTCGTAGGCATCCGCCGGGCCGCTGGCGAGCAATTGGCAAAGCACGCCATCCTCCGGGTATGTATCCGGAAGGATCAACGGCGGCAAAGTACGAGCAGCCCAGAACCAATCTTCGGCGAACGATTCCTGCATGCAGGCCACCACCGGCCCGCGGACTTTGACGTGGGTGTCACGCCACGGCGCCAATGGTGGCTTCTCACCCATGTATTCATCGCCGACGTTATGCCCGCCGACAAACCCGACCACGCCATCGACCACGACGATTTTACGGTGGTTACGGAAGTTGACCTGAAAGCGGTTGAGCCAGCCGCTGCGTGTGGCAAAGGCTTTGACCTCGACACCGGCATCACGCAGCGCTTGCACGTAATGATGGGGCAGGGCATGGCTGCCGATACGGTCGTAGAGCAAATGAATGGATACGCCTTCAGCGGCTTTCTGCAAAAGCAAATCACGCAAGCGCTGGCCGAGCCGATCGTCGTGAATGATGAAGAATTGGATCAGCACGGCTTCCTTCGCTTGTTCGATCGCCTGAAAAATCGCATCGAAAGTCGCGGTGCCGTTCACCAGCAGTTGCACCTCGTTGTTCGCCAGGCACGGCATGCGCCCCAGTTTCGGCATCGCGCGCAGTGAGGCATAGGCACTCGAAGCGCGAGCGGCGAGGGCTTCTTCCACCCACGGGCGCCAGTTCAATTCGGAGATGGCCAGGCGCATCTGCTCGTTGGCTTGGCGCCGGGCCTTGATGTAGCCATCGAAGGTGCTGCGACCAAATACCAGATATGGAATAAGCGTGAGGTAGGGAATGAAGATCAGCGACAATGCCCAAGCGATCGAGCCTTGCGCGGTGCGTACGGTGAGCACCGCATGGATTGCAGCGATCGAACCGAGTGTGTGCAAAAGGGCGATCAGGTAACCGAAAATGTGCGGTCCGAAAAAATCCATGGGGCAGCCTTGCTCCGCGAGATGCAATGCTTAACAGACCATGTTCTGCCGCGAATGTCTCTATTTAATCGGTGCATGAACCGACGCAATCGGCCGGCGTCTAACGGCCACAACTGATCAGGAGTTACTCGATGAACGTTCGTCTGCTGGGTTTGGCGCTGGGCCTGGGTTTGGCATTACCGGTGGTTGCGCAGGCGCAAATGCTGCAGCCGGGGTTGTGGGAAATGTCTTCGAGCAATCTGAAGGTCGATGATCAGGCCATGGATGTGCAATCGATCCTTGGCCAGATTCAAGGCCAGATCACCCCGCAGCAGCGCGCGGCGCTGGAGAAGAACGGCATCAACATCGGCGGCAAAGGCATCCGCGCTTGCCTGACGCCGCAGCAGGTGGCGACCAACGACATCCCGTTGGCCGACCCGCAATCGGGCTGCAAGCAGCAGATCACCGAGCGCACCGGCAACCAGTGGAAATTCCGCTTCAGCTGCCCGAAAGCCCAGGGCACAGGCGTGGCGACGTTCCTCAGTGACCGCGAATTCACCACCGTTGCCAATGGCACCTTCAACGCCATCGGCATCAACCAGAAGGGCAGCCTGGAAACCCGTGCGGTGTGGCTGGGTCAGGATTGCGGCACGGTAAAACCCCGCGCTTGAAACCTTCGCAGCGCTCCCACAGTTGAAACGCATTCAAACTGTGGGAGCGAGCCTGCTCGCGAAAGATCGGAAGTTCGCCTCAAGTCATGGCTGACGCAGCGCCTTGTACAGCGTATTGAGGTTGTATTCGAACAGCCCGGTAAAGGTGCTCGCCGGTCCACTCGCCGCCAGTGCATCCGAGTACAGCGTGCCGCCAATGTGCGCGCCGCTTTCATCCGCGATCTGCTTGAGCAGGCGCGCGTCCTTGATGTTTTCCATGAACACCGCTTTGACCTTGGCCTGGCGAATCTGCGTGATCAGCGCAGCGACTTCGGCGGCGGAGGGTTCGCGTTCGGTGGATAAACCCTGTGGCGCGATAAAGTCGATGCCATAAGCCTGACCCAGATAGCCAAAGGCATCGTGGCTGGTGACGATCTTGCGATTGCCCGGCGGCAGCGCGCCGAGTTTGTTTTTGGCTTCGGCGAGCAGGGCATAGATCTGCTTGAGGTAGGTCTGGCTGTTGCGCTCGTAGTCAGCCTTGTTGCCCGGGTCGGCGGCGATCAGCGCCTTGGTAATGTTGGCGACGTATAACTCGGCGTTCGCCAGATTGTGCCAGGCGTGCGGATCCGGAACGGTCTCGCCGTCTTCATCAAGCGAACGTGGAATCACCCCGCGACTGGCACTGATCACCGTTGCCTTGCTCTCGGTGCTGGTCACCAGGCGATCCAGCCAAGGTTCGAAACCGAGGCCGTTCTTGATGATCACTTTGGCTTTGAGCAGCGCCTTGGCATCGTCAGGGGTCGGCTCGTAGGTGTGCGCATCGGCATCCGCGCCGACCATGTTGGTGATCTGCACATGCTCGCCGCCGACCTGATGAACCATGTCGGCGAGGATGCTGAAGCTGGTGACCACCGGCAGTTTTTCGGCGGCCGACAATGACATCGACAGCATCAGGCTGAACAGCACGAGTAGAGCGCGCATCGGGAAACACCTCATTGGGATGTGAGCAAAGGCGGGCGGCGCAGCAAACCGTGAACCGGTCCCAACACCACCGACAGCAGATAGCCGACCCCCGCGACCAGCACGATGGCCGGGCCGCTGGGCAGCGAGTAGTAGAACGACAGCAGCAAGCCGAGCCACACAGACACGCAGCCCATGACGGCGGCGACGGCAAACAGTATTGGCAGACGGCGACTCCAGAATCTCGACGCGGCAGCCGGAAGCATCATCAGCCCGACTACCATCAGTGCGCCGATGGCCTGAAAGCCGATCACCAGATTCAGCACGACCAGAGTCAGGAACACCCCATGAGCCAGCGGCCCGAGGCGACTGACCGTGCGCAAGAACAGCGGGTCGAGTGTGTCCAACAGCAGGGGTTTGTAGATCGCGGCCATGGCCATGAGGCTGATGGCCGAGACCCAAAGCATGCCGGTCAGTGTCGGCCCGTCTACGGCCAACGCTGAGCCGAAAAGCAAATGCAAAAGGTCGAGGCGTTTGCCGGCAATACCGAGAATCAGCACGCCGCTGGCGAGTGAAATCGGATAGATCGCGGCGAGACTGGCGTCCTCGCGCAAACCCGTACGCCGGGTTATCCAGGCTGCAAGTCCGGCCATGCTCAGGCCGGCTCCCAAGCCACCGAGGGTGAGTGCGGGAAGACTCAAACCGGCAAACCAGAATCCCAATGCAGCGCCCGGAAGGATGCCGTGGGCGACGGCGTCACCGATCAAGCTCATACGTCTGAGAATCAGAAAAACACCCAAAGGCGCCGTGCTGCACGCCAGCACCAGGCCGCCGAGCAAGGCACGGCGCATGAACACGAATTCGCTGAACGGCTGCCAGAAATGGCTGACGGTGGCGAGCATCAGGCGACCTGCATGTGCGGTGTTGGCTGGATCAGTTCTCTGCTGGTTCCGTACACGCAGTGGCCGTTTTTGATCAGCAGGGTATTCGGAATGTGTTGGCGGACAGCCGCCAGGTCGTGGCAGACGACGACCAGTGTCCGGCCCTCGGCATGCCAGTGGTGAATGTGTTGCCAGAGCAATTGCTGGCCGAGTTCGTCGAGTGCAGCGTGCGGTTCATCGAGCAACAGTACCGGGGCGTCAGCGAGGCTCAGTCGCGCGAGAAGGGCGCGTTGTAACTCACCACCGGACAGGGCCATCAACGGACGCTGTTCGAGTCCAGTCAAATGCCAGTCTTCCAATGCGTTTTTCAGTCGCTGCGTGCGCAGTTGTGTCGAGAGTCTACGGCCCCAGAAACCTGCGGCGATGAGCTCTTCGAGGCTGATTGGAAACTGCCGATCCAAGTGCTGCTGTTGCGGCAGAAAGGAAATGCCGCTTTGGCGTGGAACAGCCATTTCCACCTTGCCGGCCAAGGGCCTCTGCAAACCGGCGATGACTTTCAGCAGACTGCTTTTGCCGCAGCCATTAGCCCCAATGATGGCGGTCAGGCTGGCGCTCTCGAACTCAAGACTCAGAGGCGTTGTCAGCGGTTGGCCGGGAGCGCCCCAGACCAAGGATTGGCAGCGGATCATTGTTGCTCCCGTCGCCAGCTGCTTTCGGCGACGGCGTCATGGGCATGCAGGCTTTCGGCGTGGATCACGCGAATGTGGAATTGGTTGATGCCGGGCGTGCGCTGCAGTGCCAGATTGAGGCGGCGGGCGGCGTCTTCGCAGAACATCAGGTTCTGCCCATTGGCGAGAGCGAATGCTTGTTCGTCGGGTCGCTTTACTGCGGTCTGCACGGCGGTGCCGAGGGCTGCTTCAGCGTCATCGATGATCGCGGTCAGCGGTAGCTTGTCGATGAAATTGTCGAGATGCAGGTGCAGTTGCGCATAGCTGCGCTGGCTGTGCGGTGTCGCTACGATCCCTTTGGTTGAGCCAAGCCATGCCAAAACATCGGCATGTTGCAGAGATTTGTTGGCGAAATCATCGACGAACTGCTGCTGGATCAATTGCCGCGCCAAGGCTGCGGAGCACGGGCATGTCGAGGAATAAGGCACCTCGACTTTTAGTTCCACGTGGAACATTTGCTGTTTCAGGCTCGCTGAAATGGACGTCGGATAGGATTTCCAGCCGGCCAAGGGGCTGACCAACGCGGGTCGTTTCAGCAACAAGTCAGTGTGAATACTCAGATACGCGCAGGCGGATAGGCCTTGATGGCTTGTCAGAAAACACTTGATTACCTGATGCAGCAGCGCGGTAGAAAGGGGCTGCTGTTCGAGGGCTTCGAGTGCCAAATACAAGCGCGACATGTGAATCCCGCGCGCTTCACCATCATCGAGACTCACGCCAGCGTCGACTCTGGCGCTGAGGCGTTGGCCTTCAAGCACAACGGGTAGAGCAATTCCACGCATGCCTACCCAGTCGAGGGGTAGTGCAAAGCGTGCAGATTGGGCGGCTATATCTGGAAGTGTTAGAGCATTCATAGTGAGACCGTCGTGTTGATCTCTTTTAACGTTACATTATAACAATCCATTCAGCGACGCTTTTTTCATGAAAAGGTTTTCACTAGCAGCCCGTCATCCGGCTGCAGGTGAACCTTGCGCTGCTACCGCCCGAGCTGGAGAAGCGGTTGATGGTTGTCCAGCCGACACGGCGGGTATAGCCAACCCAAGCCTCGCCATCGGAGGCAATGCCGGTAAAAAAGGTCAATTGGCCGAAGCGGCTATTGGTCTGTGCCCAATAGCGATGGCCATCCTTCTCGAATCCGCGCAGGTAAAGCGTGGTGCCGACCGTATTGACGCTATAGGCATTGCCGTCGGCGTCCACGCAAGCCAGCAGGTTAGCGCTGCGTGTGCAGTGCGCTGGCCCCGGCATATGCGCTTGGGCTTGGCCGGCCAGCGACATAGCAAAGCTCAAAAGCAGGTATTTCAACCCCTTGTTCATTGCGAGTTTCCACGATCGGTGGTGCAGCAATTTGCGAAATCTCCTCTGCCGGACTGGCAAAATCAAGTTGTTATACTATAACATAAATCGCAACCAGCCTGAGCTGCCGATCACAATCGTATGCCTTCTTTGACCCGGTTAAATGAAGCGCAACACGCCAAGCGCACCTCAAAGCGCAAATCGGCTGCCGTTTATGAGGATTATCCAATGTCAGCCAAATTGCCCGTCACCGTACTTTCAGGATTTCTCGGTGCCGGAAAAAGTACGCTTTTGAATTACGTACTACGTAACCGAGACGGCTTGCGCGTTGCGGTGATCGTCAACGATATGAGCGAGATCAACATCGATGGCAGTGAAGTCCAGCGCGATGTCAGTCTGAACCGTGCGGAAGAAAAGCTCATTGAGATGAGCAACGGCTGCATTTGCTGTACGTTACGCGAAGACCTGCTTGAAGAAGTCAGCAAACTCGCCCGCGAGGATCGTTTTGATTACCTGCTGATCGAATCCACCGGCATTTCCGAACCGCTTCCGGTCGCTGAAACCTTCACCTTCCGCGATGAACAGGGACAAAGCCTCGCCGACATTGCTCGCCTGGATACCATGGTCACCGTGGTCGACGGTGTGAATTTCCTGCTCGATTACCAGGCGGCCGAAAGTCTTGCCTCTCGCGGCGAGATTCTCGGTGAAGAAGACGAGCGCTCCATCACCGATCTGTTGATCGAGCAGATCGAGTTCGCCGACGTCCTGCTGATCAGCAAAATCGACCTGATCAGCCAGCACGAGCGTGAAGAACTCACCGCCATCCTCAAGCGCCTCAATGCCCAGGCTGAAATCATTCCAATGGTGATGGGCGAAATCCCCCTGGAGAAAATCCTCAACACCGGTCGTTTCGATTTCGATCAGGCCGCACAAGCGCCCGGATGGCTACAGGAATTGCGCGGTGAGCACGTCCCGGAGACACAGGAATATGGCATCGCCTCGACGGCCTACCGCGCGCGCCGGCCATTTCACCCGCAACGCTTCTTCAGCTTCATCGATCGGCCTTGGCTGAACGGCAAGCTGCTGCGCTCCAAAGGCTTCTTCTGGCTCGCCAGCAAACCCACCGATGCCGGTAGCTGGTCCCAAGCAGGCGGCTTGATGCGGCATGGCTTTGCCGGTCGCTGGTGGCGTTTTGTGCCAAAGAATCAATGGCCGCAGGATCAGGAAAGTGTCCAGGCGATCATGGGAAACTGGATTCCAAGCGTAGGAGATTGCCGCCAGGAGCTGGTTTTCATCGGTCAGAACATAGATTTCCTACAGCTCTCCGCCGAACTCGATGCCTGCCTTCTGACCGACGAAGAAATGGCAACGGGCACAGAAGGCTGGCGCTTGCTGCCTGATCCATTCGGCCCTTGGCAAGAAGAGGCCGCCTGATGCTCGCACTCAAAGATCAGCCGCTTCTTACCCGTCATCAGCACCAGGGGCTGACACCGGAAACATTGACGCGAATCCTGGAAGACCAGACCAATCTCGCCGTCTGGCAACGTCAGCTGCCCGTGCACATTGCCGATTTTGCGCAATTGGTGCTGTCGCTCAACGAGCCCTTGGCCGAGTCGCTGTGTCTGGAATTGCCCGACGAAGATGCCGAACCGGATCTCGCCGGTCTGGCTGCAGGGCTGCGTGATCTGCAGGGTTTCGAAGGTTTCATGAGCGATCTCAAATGGCTGATCAGTGCCTTCGCCTGCCTGCTCGGTGCGCGGCGTATCGGCGTGCGTTTGCGTGTGCTGGACAAGGCCATGTGTCCGCGCTTCCACGTCGATCACGTGCCGGTGCGCTTGATCACAACTTACGCTGGCATCGGCAGCCAATGGCTTGAGGAGGGCGCGATGGATCGCCTGCAACTTGGCCAGGCCAATGCCGAACCGCAAGGTGCAGCGTCGATTCGCCAGCTCAACAGCGGCGACGTCGCGTTGCTCAAAGGCGAAAAATGGCACGGCAATGAAGGCTTCGGCCTGATCCATCGTTCGCCGCAACCGGCGCCCTGTGAGCGCCGTCTGCTGCTGACCCTCGACTGGCTCGGCTGACACATCAGGGTTTGCGCCAGGCGCCCTGGCTCTGGCTTTCGCAATACGGCTTGAGATACGCCGCATCAGTGGCCACGCCGTAATAGTGGATATCCTGGCGATAGGGCATATTGGCGACTTGCGCGTTGCTGCACACGCCGAAAGCGCCGCTCGGGCACTGGTCGACGTATTGCACCTCGACCTTCTGCCCGGCCAGCGTCGGTTGGCAGAAGCCGTCATTGAACAATTTTTGCGGAATCGTCCTGTTCTGCTGACAGACTTTGACGTCGAGCCGTTCGCCCTGCGTGTGCACCACGCAGGCCTGGGCCCACGCTTCACTCGACAGCAGCGCCAACAGCAACGACCATCCCGACCAGCGCATCTTCGATCTCCTCAATAACAGTCCGCAGAAAAGTGCCCACCATGTTGCAGAACATTCCGACCCACGTCATCGCCGGCCCGTTGGGCGCCGGCAAGACCAGCCTGATTCGTCAGTTGCTGGCGCAACGGCCTGCGGACGAACGCTGGGCGGTGCTGATCAACGAGTTCGGCCAGATTGGTCTGGACGCCGCGTTGCTCTCTCGCGACGACGATGGTATCGCACTGGGTGAGGTGGCCGGGGGCTGCCTGTGTTGCGTCAATGGCGCGCCATTCCAGATCGGCCTCGGCCGCTTGCTGCGCAAGGCCAGGCCGGATCGACTGTTTATCGAGCCATCCGGGCTGGGCCATCCGGCGCAGTTGCTCAAGCAATTGAACGAGGCGCCGTGGCTGGGCGTGCTGGCGGTTCAGCCATGTGTGCTGGTTCTGGACGCTCAGGCATTGCACGCGGGTAGAACCCTGCCGGACGCTCAGCAGCAAGCGTTGGCCAGCGCGGGTTTGCTGTTGTTGAACAAGGCCGAAGATCTCGATGAAGCGGTTCGAGAGAAAATCGCCAGCCAGTTGCCGCCCGTCAGGCTGATCTGGACGCAGCAAGCGCAACTGCCTCTGAGCGAGCTTCCGGGGCTGAAAGCAAAAGCAAAAGCGAACGAAGGCGCAGGGCATCTGCCGCTGCCCACTGGATTGGCACAGCTGCCAGCGGTCTGGAGCGATCCGGCCGAACCGATTTGCCTGAGCCAGTTACAGGAGGGTGGGTGGAGCATCGGTTGGCGCTGGCATCCGGGGCAGGTATTTGATCAAGGACGCATCGCCGATTGGCTGAGCGGTATGAACTGGAAGCGCGCGAAACTGGTTATCCACAGCGCGAATGGCTGGATGTCGGCCAATGCACTGGAAAATGCCGAGCTGGACTGGCAGGTAAGTGAATGGCGAAAAGATTCGCGGATCGAGCTGATTTTCAGTGGTCTTGAGGAAGTTGAAATGCTTCAGGCGGGGCTTGCTGCTTGCCGGAAGCTTTAGAAGCAAAAGATCGCAGCCTTCGGCAGCTCCTACAGGACGTGCATGTACGCGCCGGTGTTGTGGCGTTTCAAGGCTTCCACTTGGTATGTTCCTGGCGCCACTGGCTCAGCTCGATGACTTCGGCGCGAGGCTTGTGCACTTCGACTACCGGCGGCGTATCGTCGAACGGCGCCGGGTAGGGTGCCAGTTCAATCTGCGCACTGTGCGCGCCGAACTGGGTGACGGTGCCGTTGTGGCGGCTTTCGCCGGTCACGGTGAACTCGAAGTTGTAGACCCGCGCCAGTCGCCGGCGACCGTTGGCATCCCTGATCAGACCGATCTTTTTCAGCGCGACGTTACCGTCCAGCAGCTCCACGCCGACGTTGGTGCAATGCTGTTTGACCCGCTCCAGCGCGCGCTCGCGCAAGCCGTGGTTGTGCCATAGCCAGGCGCCAGCGGCGGCGAACAGCATCAACACAAAGATGTTTTCCAGGGTCAGCATCTACATCGAACTCCAAATGATGGCGTCAGCTTAACTGTCTCGCCGGTCTGTCGTACAGGCTGTGTTTCGTCGCATACTGCGCGGCTTGAATTTCAATCGTTTTACGGAATGACCCGAATGAAACGTACGCCTCATCTGCTCGCCATCCAGTCCCACGTGGTGTTTGGCCACGCCGGCAACAGCGCTGCGGTTTTTCCGATGCAGCGCGTCGGGGTCAATGTCTGGCCGCTCAACACCGTGCAGTTCTCCAACCACACCCAGTATGGTCAGTGGGCCGGTGAAGTGCTGGCGCCGCAGCAGATTCCCGAGCTGATCGAAGGCATCGCCGCGATTGGCGAGCTGGGCAACTGCGACGCGGTGCTGTCCGGCTACCTCGGCAGTGCCGCGCAGGGCCGGGCGATTCTCAGCGGTGTGGCGCGGATCAAAGCGGTCAATCCGAAGATGCTGTATCTGTGTGATCCGGTGATGGGCCATCCGGAGAAGGGTTGCAGCGTGCCCACCGAGGTCAGCGATTTCCTCCTTGATGAGGCCGCGGCCGTGGCGGACATCATGTGCCCGAACCAGTTGGAGCTGGACAGTTTTTCCGGGCGCAAGCCGCAGTCGCTGTTCGATTGCCTGGCGATGGCACGGGCGCTGCTGGCGCGCGGACCGAAAGCGGTACTGGTCAAGCATCTGGATTATCCGGGCAAACCGGCGGATGGCTTCGAGATGCTGCTGGTAACCGCCGAGGGCAGTTGGCATCTGCGCCGTCCGTTGCTGGCGTTTCCGCGTCAGCCGGTGGGCGTCGGCGATCTGACATCCGGTCTGTTCCTGGCGCGGGTGTTGCTGGGCGACAGCCTGCTGGCGGCCTTCGAATTCACCGCAGCGGCAGTGCATGAGGTGTTGCTGGAAACCCAGGCGTGCGCCAGTTACGAGCTGCAACTGGTGCGGGCGCAGGATCGCATTGCGCATCCGCGGGTGAAGTTCGAGGCTACCGCGATCAGTCTCTGAGACCGGGTCGTCTTTATTCGCGAGCAGGCTCGCTCCCACAGGAAGAATGCATTCCAGATGTGGGAGCGAGCCTGCTCGCGAAAGCAATCAATCAAGGCTGATCAGGCGTCGCCCTTGATCTCCTGATAACGCTTCTCCAGCTCCTGGCGAATCTGCCGACGCTGCTGCGCCTGCATGAAGCGGCGCTTGTCTTCGCTGTTCTGCGGTTGCAGCGGTGGCACGGCGGCCGGTTTGCGCTGATCATCCACCGCGACCATGGTGAAGAAACAGCTGTTGGTGTGGCGCACCGAGCGTTCGCGGATGTTTTCGGTGACCACTTTGATGCCAACTTCCATCGACGTGTTGCCGGTGTAGTTGACCGAGGCCAGGAACGTCACCAGTTCGCCGACATGAATCGGCTCACGGAAAATCACCTGATCCACCGACAGGGTTACCACGTAGCGCCCGGCATAACGGCTGGCGCAGGCGTAGGCCACTTCATCGAGGTATTTGAGCAGGGTGCCGCCGTGGACATTGCCAGAGAAGTTGGCCATGTCGGGGGTCATCAGTACCGTCATCGACAGCTGGGCGTTTCCGGGTTCCATAACGTTCTCACGGATCAAGGCTGATTGCAGGAAGCGCCTCTGCGGGCACCTGGTGGCTTTTCGAAAAGCACCGTTATCGGGACGCCGCGCGGCGGGCCGCCGTCACGCCGGTAGCGATCTGTTTCCATATATTGCACCGGCTTCCAGAGCGAAGTCGCGGTGTTAACCTGCAAAAGCCCTGCCCAAGGGCAATTCCTACATTAAAAGCGGATTTTTACCCTGCTCGCGCAGACCTTTTGACGTCTGTCCGCGCGCCTCGTCATCAAGGAGCCCACGCCATGCATGCCATCAGTTTTATTCAGGATCTGGCAGTGATCATGCTGGTCGCAGGCGTGGTGACCGTACTGTTTCATCGTTTCAAGCAGCCGGTGGTGCTCGGCTACATCGTCGCCGGCTTCATCATCGGCCCGCACACGCCGCCGTTCGGCCTGATCCACGATGAAGAAACCATCAAGACCCTGGCCGAACTCGGGGTGATCTTCCTGATGTTCTGCCTCGGCCTGGAGTTCAGTCTGCGCAAGCTGTTCAAGGTCGGGGCGACGGCATTCATTGCCGCGTTTCTCGAAATCATCCTGATGATCTGGATCGGTTACGAAATCGGCCGCTGGTTCGACTGGAACACCATGGATTCGTTGTTCCTCGGCGCGATTCTGGCGATCTCCTCAACTACCATCATCGTCAAAGCGCTGAACGATCTGAAGATGAAGAACGAGCGCTTTGCGCAGTTGATCTTCGGTGTGCTGATTGTCGAGGACATCCTTGGCATCGGCATCATCGCGCTGCTGTCGAGCATCGCCGTCAGCGGCACGGTGAGTTCGGGTGAAGTGTTTTCCACGGTCGGCAAGCTGTCGCTGTTCATGATCGTCGCGCTGGTCATCGGCATTCTGTTGGTGCCGCGTCTGTTGGCTTATGTGGCGAAATTCGAAAGCAACGAGATGCTGTTGATCACCGTACTCGGCCTGTGTTTCGGCTTCTGCCTGCTGGTGGTCAAGCTTGAATACAGCATGGTCCTGGGCGCTTTCCTGATCGGCGCGATCATGGCCGAGTCGCGGCAATTGCTGAAAATCGAACGGCTGGTCGAGCCGGTTCGCGATCTGTTCAGCGCAATCTTTTTCGTCGCCATCGGGCTGATGCTCGATCCGCTGATTCTCATTGAATATGCCTGGCCGATCGCGGTGATCACCGTCGCCGTGGTGCTGGGCAAGATGTTGTCCTGCGGCCTCGGTGCGTTTATCGCTGGCAACGACGGACGGACCTCACTGCGGGTCGGCATGGGTCTGTCACAGATCGGCGAATTTTCCTTCATCATCGCCGCGCTGGGCATGACCTTGCAGGTGACCAGCAACTTCCTCTATCCAGTCGCCGTGGCCGTGTCGGTGATCACCACGCTGCTGACGCCGTACCTGATTCGCGCGGCGGATCCGCTGTCGATCAAGCTCTCGGCGGCCGTGCCCAAGCGGCTCGGGCGGGTGCTCGGCATGTATGGCGAATGGTTGCGCAGTATTCAGCCGCAAGGTGAGGGCGCGCTACTGGCGTCGATGATCCGGCGGATCCTCTTGCAGGTCGGGGTCAATCTGGCGCTGGTGATTGCGATCTTCTTTGCCGGCGCATATTTCGCCGAGCGCATGTCGTTGTGGCTGCAGGACTGGATCAGCGATCCGAGCTGGCAGAAGGCTCTGATCTGGGGCGGGGCGTTGCTGGTCTCGCTACCGTTCCTGATTGCGGCTTATCGCAAGCTCAAGGCGCTTTCGATGCTGCTGGCGGAGATGGGCGTCAAGCCGGAGATGGCCGGGCGTCACACACAGCGAGTGCGCCGGGTGATCGCCGAAGTGATCCCGATTCTCTCGCTGCTGGTGATTTTCCTGCTGTTGGCAGCCTTGTCGGCCAGTATCCTGCCGACCAACAAGCTGCTGGTGCTGATCGCCGTCGTCGCGGCCGCCGTAGCGGCGCTGCTCTGGCGCTGGTTCATTCGCGTGCATACGCGCATGCAGGTGGCCTTGCTGGAAACCCTCGACAACCACAAGGAGTCGTCGGGGCATTGACCACCCGGGGCGTGTGGCGGATCAGCTTTCCAGCCAGACGTCCCGCGCCCAGTGCCACACCGATTCCCAGGTTTCTTCGGCAATCAGTTCTTCTTCGGCCTGCCACAGCACCACGGTGCCGTCTTCTTCGACACAGTAGTAGTCATCGCCGTCCTGACAGATCGGGATCAGGCTGCGATCAACACCCACGTCCCATGCATTGGCCGCCACGTCCGGCAGATAGGTGTGCGATTGCGGATCAGTGACGGTCACCGGCTCGAGGCTGCCGTAGACCACATCGCTGACGGTCAGCAAAAATTCTTTGAAGACGAACGGAATGTCGATGAACAGTTGTTCTTCGATTTCTACCAGTAGGTCTTCGTCAGGCAATTCCAAAGGAACCGGTACGGGTTCGTTGGCTTCGCGCAGTTGTTCGATGATTTCTTCCACGTCCGGGATCCTCTTGCTTGAATGGCGCGGTTTATATGGGCCGGTTTATACAGTAGCTCGCTATAGATGCAACCGTGAAATGAAAAACCCCGGCCGAGGCCGGGGTTCTGTTACCGCAAGTGAAGCGCAGCAGGGATCAGCCGTTCTGGCGGATACCGGCGACCAGCCAAGGCTGGTTGTCGCCCTGCGGACGTTCCATGTTCCAGCTTTCGCTGAACACTTCGCCCTGGTCGAAACGCGAGGTTTTCGACACGCCGGTGAAGGTCAGGGTGGCGATGGTCTTGTCGGCACGATCGTCGACGCCGTCCAGTTGCACCTGCAGGTTGTCGATGTAGGTCGACTGGAAGCCGTCGCCCAGATCCGCACGCTCACGCTTGAGGAACTCAAGCATTTGCGGGGTCACGAACTCGGCGATCTTGTCCATTTCGTTGGCGTCCCAGTGCTGCTGCAGCGACTGGAAGTGGCTGCGCGCGGCTTCAAGGAAGCGCTCTTCGTTGAACCAGGCCGGTGCGTTGATCACCGGACGGGCGGCAGCCGGAGCAGCCGAACCACCGAAGATCGAACCCATGGCGGCAGGCTTCTGCTCGAACACTTCACGCTGCATCGGCGCGCCGGCCGGAGCGAATTGCTCCTGCTGCTTGCGACGACGGGCGGCGATGAAGCGGAAGATCACGAACGCGATCAGGGCCATGATCAGGATGTCGAAGATCTGCATGCCCTGGAAGCCGTCGCCCATGAACATCGACGCGAGCAGGCCACCGGCGGCGATGCCCGCCAGAGGGCCGAGCCAGCGCGAAGCACCGCCGGCCTTGGCCGCGGCGCCAGCAGCACCGGCAGCGCCAGCGGTCGCTGCTGCGCCGCCCACGCCAGGAGAAGAAGGAGCCATCTGGCTGGTCTGGTGCGTCGGCGCAGCGCCGGCGCTTTTGCCACCACCAAAGCGCTTGGCGTTGGCGTCGAGGCTCATCGTCAGGCCGATGCACAACGCCATGGCGATGCTAAGAAAACGTTTCATAAAGGGTATTCCCGTTTTGTGGAGACACGCGCGCCATGTTGCACAGCTGAAGTGTTACTGGCTAGCGAGAGAGTGTTTCGGGCTTTTGCCTGACAGGTTGCGTTCAGCTTGGCGAGGCAATCAGCCGATGTACTTTTGTCTGTAGGAAAAGACGATAGGTTCAGAGGGATTGATGCCTTTGCGCCGCATAATCTGTGGGAGCGAGCCTGCTCGCGAAAGCTGCACCGCGGTGTATCAGATCAACCGCGGTGATTTCATTCGCGAGCAGGCTCGCTCCCACAGAAAAAACAAACCGGCGTCAGATGGCTTCCAGCTTTGCATAGCCGAGCATCAGCCACTTGCTGCCTTCGCTGAAGTTCACCTGCACCCGGGCTTGGGCGCCGGAGCCTTCGAAGTTGAGGATCACGCCCTCGCCGAAGATCGAGTGACGTACGGCCTGACCGAGCACAAAACCGGTTTCCGGAATCTCGCTGCCGCTGAACAGATTGCTGCCGCTCATCGACTGGTTGCCGCCGAACGGTCGGCTGACGCTGTTGGACAGACGCACTTCCTGAATCAGGCCTTTCGGCACTTCGCGGACGAAACGCGACACCTTGTTGTAGGTTTCGCTGCCGTACAGGCGTCGGGTTTCGGCGTAGGTCATCACCAGATTCTGCATCGCCCGGGTGATACCGACATAAGCCAGACGTCGTTCTTCCTCGAGACGCCCCGGTTCTTCCAGGCTCATCTTGTGCGGGAACAGGCCTTCTTCCATGCCCACCAGGAACACGTAAGGAAATTCCAGACCTTTGGCGCTGTGCAGGGTCATCAGTTGAACGCTGTCTTCGTGCTCGTCGGCCTGAGTGTCGCCGGCCTCCAGCGATGCGTGACCGAGGAACGCCGCCAGTGGCGTCAGTTCTTCGTCCTCTTCGGTGTTCTCGAAGTTGCGCGCGGCACTGACCAGTTCCTCCAGGTTTTCCACCCGGGCCTGGCCTTTCTCACCTTTTTCCGCTTCGTGATAAGCGATCAGGCCGGACTGCTCAATGACAGTTTGCGTCATCAGGTGCAGCGGCATCTCGGCGCACTTGGCGGCGAGGTTCTCGATCAGTTCGATAAACGCACCGAGCGCACTGGCGGCGCGACCGGTCAGGCCTTTGTTGGCGACCAGTTGGCGCATCGCTTCCCACATCGACACATCGCTGTGTCGCGCATGTTCGCGAATCGCTTCGACGGTTTTCTCGCCGATGCCCCGGGCCGGCACGTTGATCACCCGTTCCAGCGCCGCATCGTTGCCGCGACCTTCGAGCAAACGCAGATAGGCCATGGCGTTCTTGATCTCCGCGCGTTCGAAGAAGCGCTGACCACCATAGATGCGGTACGGGATACGCTCGCGCAGCAGGGCTTCTTCAAGCACCCGCGACTGGGCGTTGGAGCGGTACAGAATCGCGATATCGCTACGGGCCAGACCGGTTTTCAGCGCGCTTTCGATGGTTTCCACCACGTAACGCGCTTCGTCGTGTTCGTTGAACGCGGCGTACAGATTGATCGCTTCGCCGTCGCCACCGTCGGTCCACAGCTCTTTACCGAGACGCCCGGTGTTGTTGGCGATCAGCGCGTTGGCGGCTTTGAGAATGCCGGCGGTGGAGCGGTAGTTCTGCTCCAGACGAATCGTCTCGGAGTCCGGGAAATCGGAAGAGTACTGATGGATGTTCTCGATCTTCGCCCCGCGCCAGCCGTAAATCGACTGGTCGTCGTCGCCGACCACCATCAGGCTGTCGCCGCCCTTGCCGAGCAGGCGCAACCAGGCGTACTGCACGGCGTTGGTGTCCTGGAACTCGTCGACCAGAATATGCCGGAAGCGCTTTTGGTAGTGCGCCAGCAGGCCCGGGTGATCGCACCACAGATCGAGGGCGCGCAGCAGCAGTTCGGAGAAATCGATCACGCCGGCCCGCAGGCACGCTGCCTCGTAGGCTTCGTAGATGCCGCGCATGGTGGCCAGGAACAGGTCGCCGCTGGCTTGGATGTGTTGCGGCCGCAGACCTTCGTCTTTCTGGCCGTTGATGAACCACTGCGCCTGACGCGCCGGCCAGCGCTGCTCGTCCAGACCGAGCTCGCGGATCACCCGCTTGACCAGACGCTGCTGGTCATCGCTGTCGAGAATCTGGAAGGTCTGGCTCAGGCCCGCTTCCTGCCAGTGCGCCCGCAGCAAGCGGTGCGCGAGGCCGTGGAAGGTGCCGACCCACATGCCGGCCGGGTTGATGCCCAGCAACTGCTCGATGCGATGGCGCATCTCGGCAGCGGCCTTGTTGGTGAAGGTCACCGACAGGATGGAGTGAGGCGAGGCGTTTTCGACCTGGATCAACCAGGCGATACGGTGCACCAGCACTCGGGTTTTACCGGAACCGGCGCCGGCCAGGACCAACTGACGGCCAACGGGGGCTGCTACGGCCTGGCGTTGGGCATCGTTGAGGGAGTTCAGCAGAAGGGAGAGATCATCGCGCATCGGGGCATTCTAGGGTGCGCCGCAGGCCCGGGCAAACCGTGCGTTGCATTAGCCGATGAAAGTGCTGCCGATGACGACCGGTCGGTCACTGGCTGCAGGCTTCGGCCCGTCTCGCCTGAGGCGTTGCAGCGGTGCGCAAGCAGCGGAAAATTTCCCCGCAATTGTGATCCGCAGCAGTTTGGCATCGGGATCGGCTTGTGTATGCTCCGTCCACGTTTCGGGCGCACGCCCTCCTTATAAGAACAAGAACGTTGCCCATGATCCTCAGCGCCGAACTGTCGGGGCCCTCCATGGACCCCCGGGTGATCCGCAAGCACTATGCCGTCGAAATGGCGGTGGAGCGCACGCGTCTGCTGTATCAGGGCTCGTTGTTGCCCACGCTGTTCATGTTGATCAATGGTCTGGTCTGCGCCGCTTTGCTCTGGAGCCCGCAGCGCTACTTCGTGGTCAGCGTCTGGCTGGTGTGGCTGCTGTCGCTGGTCGCGCTGCGGGTGATTCAGGTAGCCGCGTTCGATTCGGCGATTCCCGATCGCCAGGCCCAGCCGATCTGGTTCCGCATGTTCCTGCTCGGTTCGACCATGACCGGCCTGACCCTCGCCGGTGCCGGCATTGCGCTCGTTCCCGCTGACAACTTCATGCAGCAAGCCTGGGTGTTCGGCCTGATCGGCGCGGCAACACTGTCCGCCAGCGTCGCCTACGCGGTGAGCCTGCCGGCGTTCCTGTCGTTTACCTTGCCGTGCCTGCTGCCAGCGATCGGCTACCTGTTCTGGGGCGGCGACGATCAGGCACGAGGCTGGGGCTGGCTGGGCTTGATCCTGCTCGGCTCGCTGAGTGTGGTGGCGTGGCAGGTCAATCGGCTGATTGACCGCGGATTGCTGCGGCGCTTCCAGAATCAGCACCTGATCGAGCATTTGCAGCAAGCGCAAACGCGCAGCGAACAACTCAATCAGGAGCTTGGTAAAGAGATCGAACAGCGCCGCTGTGCCGAAGCGCAATTGCGTGAAGCGCAGGTCGACCTCGAAGATCGCGTGGCCCAGCGCAGCCGCGAACTGGACGCGGCCAATCAGGCCCTGAGCAAAAGCGAAGCGCGCCTGGCGCTGGCGCTCAAGGCCAGTGAGCTCGGATTGTGGGACTGGAACCTGCAGACCGACGAAGTCCATCACACACAGATTCAGGAACTGTTCGGCCTCGCCCCGGAATACGTCACGGCGCTGCTGCGCGACCTCAAGCCGCGACTGCATCCTGAAGATGTGCCGTCACTCAAGTTCGCCCTGGTCGAGCATCTGAAGGGGCGCACCGAGGATTATCAGGTCGAATATCGCCTGCGCCATGGCGATGGCCACTGGGTGTGGATCGAGGACCGTGGCCGCGCCGTGGAGCGCAGCGCCAGCGGCCGAGTGATCCGCATGGTCGGCACCCGCCGCGATATCAGCGCCAGCAAAAGCCTCGAAGAACAGCAGCGGCTGGCGGCGACGGTGTTCGAAGCGGCCAGCGAAGGCATCGTGATTCTCGACCCGGACTACGCGCTGATTGCGATCAACCAAGCGTTCAGCCGGGTTACCGGTTACGAGATCGACGACATGCTCGGGCGCAACGTCGTAGAGTTGCCGTGCAGCCGCGATGCCCGTCGTCACTACGTGACGATCCGTCATGCGCTGGAGCAGCATGGGAGCTGGCAGGGCGAGCTGGTGGAGACGCGCAAGAACGGCGAGCTGTATCCGCAATGGCTGCAACTCAATGCCGTGCGTGATAGCCGTGGCAATGTCAGCCATATCGTCGGCTTCTTCGCCGATCTCTCGGCGCGGCGGGCCTCGGAAGAGCGTATGCGCTATCTGACCCATTACGACGAGCTCACCGGCCTGGCCAACCGTTCACTGTTCCGCGAGCGTCTGCACGAAGCCCATCAGCGGGTGCGCCAGGGCGGGCGCCGCAGTCTCGCATTGCTGCACATCAATCTCGATCGCTTCAAATTGCTCAATGACAGCCTCGGCCATGAAGTCGCCGATCAGTTGCTGCAGAAGATGGCGCGGCGGCTGGTCAATGCCTTGCCGGAAGCCGACACCATTGCGCGCTTGTCCGGTGACGAGTTTGCCGTGCTGTTCGATGCCTACGGCAATCTGTCGAGCCTGGCTCGGGTAGCGACGCGGCTGTCGGCCAAGCTGCGTTTGCCGCTGAGTGTCGACGGGCATGAATTGGTAGTCAGCGCTTCGATGGGCATCAGCCTGTTGCCGGACAACGCGCGGGAAATCTCGGCGCTGGTCAGCCAGTCGAACATGGCCATGCAACATGCCAAACATCTGGGCGGCAACAATTTCCAGTTCTACACCGACAGCCTGCAAGCCAGCACACTCGAACGTTTGCAGCTGGAAAACCACCTTCGCAGAGCTATTGAAGAACAGCAACTGACGGTGTTCTACCAACCGAAACTGTGCCTGCAAACCGGTCGCCTGAATGCCGCTGAAGCGCTGGTGCGCTGGGATCATCCGAGCATGGGCCAGGTGCCGCCGGCGGATTTCATTGGCCTGGCCGAAGAGACCGGTCTGATCGGGCCGATCGGCGAATTCGTTTTGCGTCAGGCGTGCTGGCAAGCGTGCGAATGGCAGCGCCAGGGCCTGGCGCCGATCCGCGTGTCGGTGAACCTGTCGGTGCATCAGCTGCGCCAGGGCAAGCTGGTCAGTCTGGTGCGGCAGGTGCTGGAAGAAACCGGGCTGGCGCCGCACTGCCTTGAGCTCGAATTGACCGAAAGCCATTTGCTCGACAGCGTCGAACACATCATTGCCACCTTCCAGCAGTTGCGCGATCTGGGGGTGAAATTGGCGATCGATGATTTCGGCACCGGTTATTCCTCGTTGAGTTATCTCAAGCGCATCCCGGTGGACTACGTGAAAATCGATCAGGCATTCATTCGCGGCTTGAGCGAGGGCAGTGCGGACGCGGCGATCACTCGCGCGATCATCGCCATGGCCCACGGACTGGCCCTGAAAGTCGTGGCCGAGGGCGTCGAGCGGCAGGATCAGTTGGAATTTCTGCGCGTCGAGCGCTGCGACGAAGTGCAGGGTTATCTGATCAGCCGGCCGGTGGATGCTGCCGGTCTGGCCGGGCTTTTGCGCGATCAGGGAAATCCGCAGTAAGGGCTACATACAGCTCAGCGTGCCTGATGCCGGGACATCGAGTTACGCATTGAGCAGGCAAAATGCCCATTCATGTAGTATAACTACAAGCTTGCTACATCCTTGCCCACAAGAAGAGTCCAGCCCCTTGAATCTGCTGCAACACATCGCCCAGTCACGTCACCTGTTACGCAAGTCGGAGCTCAAGGTCGCCGACCACGTGCTGCTTGACCCTGCGGCAGTGATGCACAGTTCCATGGCCGACCTGGCTCACAGCGTCGGCATCAGCGAGCCGACCATCGTGCGTTTCTGCCGCGCGATCGGTTGTTCCGGCTTTCAGGACCTCAAGCTGAAACTGGCGCAAAGCCTGGCCGCCGGCGCCAGCTTCGGCCAGTTCGCGATCCACGAAGACGACTCCGTCGCCGACTACAGCCTGAAGATTTTCGACACCACGCTGCACACCCTGATGGAAGTGCGCGAAAAGCTCGACCCGGTCGAGTTGCAGCGCGCGGTGACGCTGATGTCGCAGGCGCAACGCGTCGAGTTCTACGGCTTCGGTGCTTCCGGTGCGGTGGCCGCGGATGCACAGCACAAGTTCTTCCGTTTGCTGCTGACCGCGGCGGCATATTCCGATCCGCACATGCAGGCGATGTCGGCGGTAACGCTGAAGCCCACCGATGTGGCGATCTGTATTTCCCAGTCAGGGCGCTCCAAGGATTTGCTGATCACCGCTAACCTCGTTCGCGAAAGCGGGGCATCGCTGATCACCCTGTGCCCGAGTCAGACGCCGTTGGCGGAGTTGTCGACCGTCAATTTGGCGATCGATGTGCACGAAGACACCGAAATCTATACCCCGCTGACCTCGCGCATCGCTCACCTGGTGGTGATCGACGTGCTGGCGATGGGCGTGGCCATGGCCCGCGGGCCGAGCCTGGTCAATCACCTCAAGAGCGTCAAGCGCAGTCTGCGCAGTTTGCGCTTGTCGCCCAAGGCCGTGAAAGCGCTGGACGACTAAGTCCAAGGTCTGCCGACCTCTTCGCGAGCAGGCTCGCTCCCACAGAGTTCTGCTGTAAACACAAATTCTGTGTCTGCCGGAGATCAAAATGTGGGAGCGAGCCTGCTCGCGAAGGCGCACCTGCAAACACCGCACATTTGAAATTTTCATCAGTCTGTAACCCTGACGCAGCCAAACCGTCATCCTCCACGCCTATCGTAAAACTCCCGTACTCGCCCTGGGAGACTCGAAATGGCTCAGCCCTACGAAGAACGCAACAGCGCCGCGAAAACCCGTCGTCAGCAGGAAGACCAGCGCCGCATGGAATTCCGCCGCGCAATCGAGGATCGCTTCGAACTTCGCCAGCTTCAGGCCGAGATCGGCGATTTTCCCGAGATCACTCACTGGCAGGCGACGCCCGCAGCTTCCCGTCGAAACGCTCAACCAACGCAATAATCTGCGCCCGCTCGCTGCGGATAAACGCCAGGAAGGCGTGCGCCACCGGTGACAGCCGCTTGGCTTTGGCCTGCACCAGGCACCAGCTGCGCAGCAGCGGCAACTCTTCGACCGGCAGCTCGATCAGGCCGCCGGTCGCCAGCTCCAGGTTCAGGGCGTGGCGCGTCAACAGCGCCAGGCCCAGACCCGCCACCACGCATTCGCGCTGGGCTTCGGCGGACGCTACTTCCTGGGTCTGGGTGAAATGCACGCGCTTTTCCTTGAAGTATTCCTCGCAGGCCAGACGCGTGCCAGAACCCGGCTCGCGGATCAGCAGCGTATACGGTTCCAGATCCTGCAAGCGCAGCGGGCCCATGTGCGCCAGCGGGTGATCCGGGCGCGCCACGGCGACAATCGGATTGTTGAGAAACGGCAGGAATTCCAGGCCCATGTCCTGCGGCACCATCGACATGATCACCAGATCATCGCGGTTGTCCGAGAGGCGGCGGATGACCTGGCCACGGTTGACCACGGTCAGCTGCAAATTGACTTCCGGATGCTGGCGCTTGAACGCAGCAAACAGATGCGGCACGAAATATTTGGCGCTTGATTCCACTGCCAGTTTCAGCTGACCCTGCAGCGAACCCTGCATGTCCGACAGTTGCATATCGAGGTTTTCCAGCCGCCCGAAAATGTCGCGACTGGCACGCTGAAGCGCTTGCGCCGCCTCGGTCATGTAGAGTTTTTTGCCGACATAGTCGAATAACGGTTGGCCAATCAGCTCTTCAAGCTGACGAATCTGTAGGCTCACGGCCGGTTGTGTGAGGGACATTTCCTCGGCGGCGCGGCTGTAGGAACGTAAATCACACACCTCATTGAAGATCTGCAACTGACGCAATGTCATACGCATCAATGACTTACGCATTTTATTCAGGCTCTCACGGAACACGGATGTTCCGACTATAAGTGTTTACTTATGCCTGACCCAATTTTTATTCATTTTTGTTAATCCCTCAGCAGCGCTAGTGTGGACCTGCGACTGAATTGAAACATTTGGTCACGCGTCGACCTGGCTCCAGCAGGTCGTGGTGCCACCGGCTCAAGGGAATTTCCAAGTGATAAAAAAGATCCTGATCGCCAACCGTGGTGAGATTGCCGTACGCATCGTACGAGCCTGCGCCGAAATGGGCATTCGCTCGGTTGCGATTTTCTCCGACGCCGATCGACATGCCTTGCATGTGAAGCGTGCGGACGAGGCCCACAGCGTGGGTGCCGAGCCACTGGCCGGTTACCTGAACCCGCGCAAGCTGGTGAACCTGGCCGTGGAAACCGGCTGCGATGCGCTGCACCCCGGCTACGGTTTCCTGTCGGAAAACGCCGAGCTGGCGGAAATCTGCGCTGAGCGCGGCATCAAATTCATCGGCCCGTCGGCGGAAGTCATCCGGCGCATGGGCGACAAGACCGAAGCGCGGCGCAGCATGATCAAGGCCGGCGTACCGGTGACGCCCGGCACCGAGGGCAACGTCTCCGGCATCGAAGAAGCCTTGGTTGAGGGCGACCGCATCGGTTACCCGGTAATGCTCAAGGCCACCTCCGGTGGTGGCGGTCGCGGTATCCGTCGCTGCAACAGCCGCGAAGAACTCGAACAGAACTTCCCTCGTGTCATCTCCGAAGCCACCAAGGCGTTCGGTTCGGCGGAAGTGTTCCTGGAAAAATGCATCGTCAATCCCAAGCACATCGAAGCGCAGATCCTTGGCGACAGCTTCGGCAACGTCGTGCATCTGTTCGAGCGTGACTGCTCGATCCAGCGCCGCAATCAGAAGCTGATCGAGATCGCGCCGAGTCCGCAGCTGACCCCGGAACAACGCGCCTACATCGGCGACCTGTCGGTGCGTGCGGCCAAGGCAGTGGGTTACGAGAATGCCGGCACCGTGGAGTTCCTGCTCGCCGAGGGCGAGGTGTACTTCATGGAAATGAACACGCGGGTGCAGGTGGAACACACCATCACCGAAGAAATCACCGGCATCGACATCGTCCGCGAACAGATTCGCATCGCTTCCGGCCTGCCACTTTCGGTAAAGCAGGAAGACATCCAGCACCGTGGCTTTGCGTTGCAGTTCCGTATCAACGCCGAAGACCCGAAGAACAACTTCCTGCCGAGCTTCGGCAAAATTACCCGTTACTACGCCCCCGGCGGCCCGGGCGTGCGCACCGACACGGCGATCTACACCGGCTACACCATTCCGCCGTTCTACGACTCGATGTGCCTGAAACTGGTGGTCTGGGCGCTGACTTGGGAAGAGGCGATGGACCGTGGTCTGCGGGCGCTGGACGACATGCGTCTGCAAGGCGTGAAGACCACCGCCGCCTACTACCAGGAAATCCTGCGCAACCCGGAATTCCGTAGCGGCCAGTTCAATACCAGCTTCGTTGAAAGCCACCCGGAACTGACCAACTACTCGATCAAGCGCAAACCCGAAGAGCTGGCCCTGGCCATCGCCGCCGCCATCGCCGCCCACGCAGGCCTATGAATGAAGCAGCTGCGAGCTTTCAGCTGCAAGCGGCCAGTAAAAGCAGATTGGCTTTTTCTTGCAGCTCGTAGCTTGAAGCTTGCCGCTATGAGGAGATACCAATGACTAAGAAGATCTTCGTTACCGACACCATCCTGCGCGACGCTCACCAATCGCTGCTCGCCACCCGCATGCGCACCGAAGACATGCTGCCGATCTGCGACAAGCTCGACAAGGTCGGCTACTGGTCGCTGGAATGCTGGGGCGGCGCGACGTTCGACGCCTGTGTGCGCTTTCTCAAGGAAGACCCGTGGGAGCGCCTGCGCCAACTGCGCGCCGCACTGCCCAACACCCGTCTGCAAATGCTCCTGCGCGGGCAGAATCTGCTCGGCTATCGCCATTACAGCGACGACGTGGTCAAAGCCTTCGTCGCCAAAGCAGCGGTGAACGGCATCGACGTGTTCCGCATCTTCGATGCGATGAACGATGTGCGTAACCTGCGCGTCGCCATCGAAGCGGTGAAGGCGGCCGGCAAACACGCACAGGGCACCATCGCCTATACCACCAGCCCGGTGCACACCATCGACGCCTTCGTTACCCAGGCCAAGCAAATGGAATCCATGGGTTGCGATTCGGTGGCGATCAAGGACATGGCCGGCCTGCTGACCCCATACGCCACTGGTGAACTGGTGCGTGCTTTGAAAGCCGAACAGTCGCTGCCGGTGTTCATCCACTCCCACGATACTGCTGGCCTGGCCGCCATGTGCCAGCTCAAGGCGATCGAAAACGGTGCCGATCATATCGACACCGCAATCTCCAGCTTCGCCTCGGGCACCAGCCACCCGGGCACCGAGTCGATGGTTGCCGCGCTCAAAGGCACCGAGTACGACACCGGCCTGAATCTGGAACTGCTCCAGGAAATCGGCCTGTATTTCTACGCCGTGCGCAAGAAGTACCACCAGTTCGAAAGCGAATTCACCGCCGTCGACACCCGTGTGCAGGTCAACCAGGTGCCGGGCGGGATGATTTCCAACCTCGCCAACCAGTTGAAAGAGCAGGGCGCTCTGAACCGCATGAGCGAAGTGCTCGCAGAAATCCCGCGCGTGCGTGAAGACCTCGGCTTCCCGCCGCTGGTGACCCCAACCTCGCAAATCGTCGGCACCCAGGCATTTTTCAACGTACTGGCCGGCGAACGCTACAAGACCATCACCAACGAAGTGAAGCTGTATCTGCAGGGCGGCTACGGCAAGGCACCGGGCGTGGTCAATGAAAAACTGCGGCGTCAGGCGATCGGCAGCGAAGACGTCATCGACGTGCGCCCGGCCGATCTGCTCAAGCCGGAAATGACCAAGTTGCGTGCCGATATCGGCGCACTGGCCAAGTCCGAAGAAGACGTACTGACCTTCGCCATGTTCCCGGACATCGGCCGCAAGTTCCTCGAGGAGCGTGCCGCCGGCACCCTCACGCCGGAAGTGCTGTTGCCAATCCCGGAAGCGGGCGCCGTTGCCTCGGCCGGCGGCGAAGGCGTGCCGACCGAGTTCGTCATCGATGTGCACGGCGAGACCTATCGCGTCGATATCACCGGTGTCGGCGTCAAGGCCGAGGGCAAGCGCCACTTCTATCTGTCCATTGACGGCATGCCGGAAGAAGTGGTGTTCGAACCGCTCAACGAATTCGTTGGCGGTGGCAGCAGCAAACGCAAACAGGCCTCTGCGCCGGGCCACGTGAGCACCACCATGCCGGGCAACATCGTCGATGTGCTGGTCAAGGAGGGCGACACCGTCAAGGCTGGCCAGGCGGTACTGATCACCGAAGCGATGAAGATGGAAACCGAAGTCCAGGCCGCCATTGCCGGCAAGGTCACCGCGATTCATGTAGCCAAGGGCGACCGGGTCAACCCGGGCGAAATCCTCATCGAGATCGAAGGCTGAGATAACAGTCGCGATCCAACGCTTTAAACCTCGGGGGAGCATGTGCTCCCCTTTTTTTTGCCTGTGATTTTCGACCTTGTCAGGTCATTGCCAGGGATCACATGTGGGAGCGAGCCTGCTCGCGAATGCGTCAAGTCAGCCAACATCATCTTCGAGTGTTCCACCGCTTTCGCGAGCAGGCTCGCTCCCACAGGAGTGGTGTTCAGCCCGTCAGAACGCCATGCGCCATTGTCCCGCTACGCCATACGTTCGGCTGTCATTGCCCATTTCGCCCGTCAGGCCCACGCCCAGTGTGTGCACCGCCGAAAGACCAAGATCCAGCCCCGCATCTACTGACAGGCTATTCCGATCCAGCGCCGCGCCGGTCACTTCGAAAGGCTTGCCGCCCTTGCGCAGTTGCTGGCGGGTGTCGTTGTCGATCGTGCCGAAGGTATGTTTCCAGCCTGCGCTCAATCGCGGGGTCAAATGCATGCCGTTATCCAGCGAGTTGACCTGCGCTAGCCGCAGACCAAAAGTGCTGCTGAAGTTGTCGCGGGTCTGCCCGTGGATTTTCAGCGCGGCGTCGCCACCTTTTTCGTTGTAACTGTCGCGTTGATAGCGCTGATAGCCGAGGCTGGCGTAGGGCTCGAGGGTTACGCTATCCCGGCCCAGATTGAATCCGGCTTCGGCGAATGCCTGTTGAGTATTGGCGTCGTAGTTGCCCTTGAGGCGATCACTGAAACCCTTGAACGCCACCCGCCGTGTGCTGCTGCCGTGATGGCTGGCGTAGGTCGCGCCGAGGCGCAGTGACAGCGGGCCATCCTGACGCATGGCGTAGGCGCCGAGGTGCCAGCTGTCGAGGTCGCCGTCGTACTGGCGGGCATCGAGTTTGGTCTGCGATTTGCCACCGAGCAGGCCGACATGCCAGTGCTCGTCGAGTCGCCAGTCAGCGCCCATTACCAGACCCTGGGTGGCGTGTTTGAGGCTGCTGTCGAGATCGCGATCCACTTTGCCGCCGTGGCCCAGCGCTTGAATCCACACCCGACCGGAGTCTTTGTTGCCTGCGGCCTGACGAGGTGAACCGCGCGAGCCGTAGGTCGAGGCGGAATGATTGTCCAGCTGCCGCATTGCCGAAAGCATGCTCGCACTTACCGGCGTGATACTGCTCAGCGTGGCTTTGGCGAGATTGGCATTGCTGCCTGCGGCAAGTTGATCGAGGGCGACGGGCGCGGTGGTTTTATCGCTGGTCAGCAGTGCGGCGACGGCCCTGTTGGTGCCGATATCGAAAGCTCGAGTGGAAGCCCCTCGATTATCCATGCTCTGCGCAATCGAACGACCACTGCGCGTTTGGGCCAGGTCTTCGAACCCTACAGCGTTGCGCACGTAGTGCAGCTTCACGGCGTTTGGCTCATAGGAAAGCGTGGGCTTCATGTAGGCCAGATTGGTGGTGACCTCTCCGAACTCGCCATCAATGACGTTTGCAGACAGCAGCCGGTACTCATTGATACGAGCGTAGTCGCCCGGTACGCCGTAAATCTCGACACGCGCACCTCCCAGGCTAGCGGTGCCCTGAACATGCACGGGATCTGATCCGCGGTCGGCAGATACGGCGTAAGAAAACACCGCGTCCTGATGGAGCGTCAGATTGCCCTTGATATTGGGAGAGCCGTGTTGCTGGCTGGCAAGCAGTGTTCCTGCAACATACAGCCCCGTCACGTGTCCATAACCGCCAAACACCGCTCCCGGGTCGACATCGACACCATTGATCGATGCGTAGTTGAGCAGCACTGCGTCCGCTTTGACGTCGGCATCACCCTCGAAAGCGTGACGCAGGGTCCACTGCCCACGTGCGATTCGCATGGCCGAGAAATTGCGTGTTTTGCCGATCTCGCCGCCCTCCGCAGCATTGAACAACAGCCCGTTCGCACCTTCGCCGCCGTCCAGTAGACCGTCCCAACGGGCGCCCTTATTGATCACCAGCAAGTCATCTCCATGGCCCAGTTGCAGGGATACGCCGCCGACATTCTCGAGCGGGCTCGAGACAAAAGAGCGCTGCGTAGTGACCGCCAACATGTCGCGTTCAAACGGGTCGACGAGATCGAATTCCTCATCGCCGGTTTCCTCCACCACGAACTCCGGAAACTCCAACCCTTCATAAAAAGCCGGACTGAAATCCTCGATCGCAACCGTCGCGCGTATGGCATCGACCGAAGGCGCTTCAGAGGCCTGCCCGGGCGACGGAGAAGTGTGCTCCAGCGGGCCGATGAATTCCTTGATCGCAAACAAGTCATCAGGATCCGCTTTCGGCGCGGGTGTTTTCTTCTTTCGAGGCTTGGCGGTTTTGTCTTCGCTGATCTCTGCAGAAACCTGGACGTCAGGTTGCTGTTCGATGGACGCCTCGGCAGATCCGATCGTCAGCGCGATCGCCAGAGCGAGGTGATGGGGACGGTATTTGTGTAGGGCAGGCATCAAGTTCAACCTCCTTGTATGAGAGGCTCAACTCTATTGCTGCCTTGAAAAAAACGATGTCGGTCGGTTCCTGATGCTGTGCAGGCTACGTCGGATCGTTCTGTCGAAAATCCTCACGGGATTTCGCAAACAGAGCTTTTACGCAGCATCGCCGGTTCTTTTTCCTACGGCTTGGTACTGTTGGCGCATTCTTATCGGAATGAGGTCAGGCGCTTACCTGCATTATTTTGCATGCACCTTGCCAATGGCTAAGATAGAACTGCATTTTGTTGCAGAGATCCTGCAGCTGAAACTCCGCGAATGCACTATATTGCGTTTATTGACAGTTTTTTCGCGTTGAGCTGCATTTAAATGCATACGGAATCAACATGTACAACCTGACACTCCAGATCTTCACTGCCGGGCAATGGCACGACGCGATGACTCTTGATTTCGATGATCCGGAAAAAGGCTTCGAAAGCCGCTGCAGTTTTGGCTATGAAGCGGGCTATCTGGTCGAAAATATCGAGTTGATCGGGTCGCCTTTTTCCCAGGCCGTGAGTGCCCTGTATCCGCTGGATTGGGAAGGTCGGCGCGCGAAGACACCAGCCTTTGTCCACGATATCGCACCGGCAGGCGCAGCCAAGCGGTTTCTGCTCGCCCGCCTGGGTCAGGAAAGACCCGCCGAGATCAGCGCCGATCTGTTTCTGCTGGGTCGCAGTACACCGGCTCCCATTGGCAACATGCGAATAAAGGAATCGGCGGAAGCAGTTGATGAGAGGAAGCCGATCGGATTCAAGCGCGAGGAGGTCATTAGCCGCGACAACCGTTTTCTTGAATATGCCTACGAGCTGGGCGCGGCCATTGGTGGCGCGACGGGGGCAGGTGGTGAAGCTCCGAAGCTATTACTGGCAGAGAACAGCGCCGGGTTTCTGTATCCCGATGCGGTATTGGACGATGAAGAAGTGCGACAGCACTGGTTCGTGAAATTCGCCAGAAACAGGGGAGGGCAGACCGACCAGGACATCCTGCGCAGCGAATTCCATTACTACAAAGCGCTGCAGACATTGGGCATCGAAACGGTCGCGGCAGAAGGCCTGGCCTTGGAAGAGGCGAACAAACCGAGTTTGTGGATGCGGCGTTTTGATCGACAAGTGAAAGATGGGGCGGTGTCGCGTTTTGCCGTCGAATCGATTTATTCGCTGGCTGAAGTGACGACGCCAGGCAGCGCCATGAATCATCTGGAAGTGATCCGCATGCTCGCCGGGCTCTGGCGCAAAGCGGGTCAGGCCAGCCAGATTCCCGGCCTCGTCGCCGATTATCTGCGCCGCGACCTGATCAATAAAATCCTCGGAAACTCCGATAACCACGGTCGTAACACGGCGATCATCCGTCAAGAGAACGCTTTCCAGCTCGCGCCGATTTATGACCTCGCCCCGATGGTCATGGATGACGAAGGCGTGACTCGTACGACCAAATGGCCAAGAGAGTTGGAGCGGGCGGGAGATGTCGATTGGCGAGGTGTCTGCCGCGTATTGGCCGATAGCGCAGATCCGCACGATTCGTTGGCGGGGCTGGATGCCTCGGCGCTGTTCGAAGGCCTGCGCGCGGATGCCCGCCGTCTGGCCGCACTGCCGGATATTCTTGCGGCCAGCGGTTTGCCCGCCAGAACCATGAATCACCCGAGCGTTCACCTGAAAAACCTCGAGCAACGTTTGAAAGAGTGGGACCTGCAATGAGTCTGACCGTCCTCGAGCGCACGGCGCTCATCGAAAGCATTCAGCAATCACTGACCCAAGGCACTCTGGAAATCGGTGACGCCGTGCGCCGTTTACGGGTCGAAGTCACCGGTCTGCATCAGACTCAGTTCGCGAAGATGTGCAAGATTTCAGTGCGCACGCTGGTGCATATCGAACATGGCGAAGGCAATCAGACACTGAAGTCGCTGAACGCGGTGTTCCGCCCATTCGGCATGAAAATGGGCGTTGTGCGAATCCGCCGGGACACCGTTTGAATACCCTTCAGCCACGCCGCACATACGCCTTGCCGTAATGCCGCTCCATCCTTGCCTGAATCAGCTCCAGCCCGATCGACATCAGCCAGTAGATGATCGCCGCCGTGGTGAGCATTTCGATGTAGCGATAGCTTGAGCGGCCGTAGGACTGGGCGAGGAACATCACTTCCCAGACGCCCATTACCGAAATCAGCGACGAGTCCTTGAGCATCGAGATGAACTGGTTGGTGGTCGGCGGAATGATTGTGCGCATGGCCTGGGGCAGGGTGATGCGCCAGAAGATCACGCTTTCGCGCAGGCCCAGCGCCAGGGATGCTTCGCGTTGGCCGTGATCGACGCCGAGAATCCCGGCGCGGAAGATTTCGCTCAGGTAGGCGCCGTAATTCAGCGACAGGGCGATGATGCCGGCGACGATGGCGCCGGGCACGATGCCCAGTTGCGGCAAGCCGAGGTAGATCAGCAGGATCTGGATCAGCAGTGGCGTGCCACGGAAGAACGAGGTGTAGAAACTGGCGATGCCAAACGCCACGGCGCTGTTCGACAGGCGCGCCAGCGCGGTGATGAAACCGAGCAGCGACGAGGCGATGATCGAGCAGGCGCAGAGAAACAGGGTCAGCGCTGCGCCTTGCAGGAAGCCGTTCGGCGCCAGCTTCAGGCCAACCAGGTTGGGCAGCTTATCGAGGATGATCGCGAACTTCAGGTCGAAGCTGAGGAAGAATCCGGCGAACAGGCAGAACAGCGCCGCCCACGTCAGGTACAGGCGCGTACGGAAACCAAAGAGCTTTTGCAGGCGTGTTTCAGCCACCGGTTGCGGTGGCTGTGGCGGGGTCGGAAAGGAAGTCATTGGCTGATGTCGGCGCCGATCCATTTCTGCGACAGCTTGCTCAGGGTGCCGTCCTGTTTCAGCTGGGCAAACACCTCGCGCACCTTGGCGTCCCATTGCGGGTCACCCTTTTCGATGGCCACCGAATTGGGTTCCGAGTACAGCGGTTCGCCGGCCAGTTTGAAGCGCTTGTCCTGGTTCAGGCGCGGCTGCGCGGTGACCAGATTGGTGAGGATCGCATCCAGGCGCACGCCGGCGCCCAGGCCCAGATCCTGGAAGGCGACGTTGTCGGTGTCGTACGGAGCGATCTGCACATCCTCGAACGGATACTGCAACTGCGTATCCTCGGCGCCTTCGATGATCAGATTCTTGTTCAGGTAGCTTTCGTAGCTGGAGGCGCTGGTCAGGCCGACCTTTTTGCCGCTCAGATCCTTGGCGCTGTGGATGCGATCGTCCTTGGCGTTGACCACGATCACCGCTGGCGAAGCGTAATACTCGACCGGGAAGTCGAATACTTCGGCGCGGGCCTTGCTCGGGGTCATCGAGCAGATGCAGATGTCATAGCGCCCGCTCCAGCGGCCGGCGGCGATCACGTCCCAGGACGGCGTTTCCAGACGCAGCTTGACGCCGAGCTTATCCGCCACTGCTTTGGCAACGTCGACATCGAAACCGTCGAGTTGATTCTGCTCATTGAGAAACGAGAAGGGTGGATAGCTTTCCATGAGCACGCCGACCAGCTCTTTTTTCTGTTCGATACGGTCCAGCGTCGCGCCGCCGAAGGCTTGGGTGGAGGCCAGAATGGTCAGGCCCAGGGCCAATAGCGGTTGGAATTTCACAGTCGCGTCCTGTTGAAAAAAGAGGTTGTTATTAACCGAGTGGTGCGTATTAAATAGTTATAAGAACGACTCTGATAGTGAGTTATTTTCATAAGCATATGAGTGAAAAGCATATGGGCGCAGCGAACAGGGTCATTCTCGATGGCGGCATGGGCCGCGAGTTGCAACGCGCCGGCGCACCGTTTCGCCAACCGGAGTGGTCGGCACTGGCGCTGAGTGAAGCGCCGCAGGCGGTCGAGGCGGTGCATGCCGCGTACATCAACAGCGGCGCGGACGTAATCACCAGCAACAGTTACGCGGTGGTGCCGTTTCACATTGGCGAGGCGCGGTTTGCTGCTGAAGGCCAGGCGCTTGCGGCACTGGCGGGAGAACTGGCGCGGCGGGCGGTGCAGGCATCCGGCAAGCCAGTGCGTGTTGCCGGTTCGTTGCCGCCGCTGTTTGGTTCGTATCGTCCGGATCTGTTCGAAGCGGATCGCGTGACCGAGCTGCTGACGCCGCTGGTCAAGGGGCTGGCCCCGCATGTTGATCTGTGGCTGGCGGAAACCCAGAGTTCAATTATCGAGGCACGCGCCATTCACGCCGGGTTGCCGAAGGACGGCAAACCGTTCTGGCTGTCGTTCACCCTCAAGGATGAAGACACCGATGAAGTGCCGCGCCTGCGCTCCGGTGAGCCGGTAGCCGAAGCGGCTGCGCTGGCGGCTGAACTTGGCGTCGAGACCCTGCTGTTCAACTGCAGTCAGCCTGAAGTGATAGGCGCGGCCATCGACGCGGCGCGCGCAACCTTTGAGCGTCTCGGCGTCACGATCAATATCGGCGCCTATGCCAACGCGTTTCCTCCGCAACCGAAAGAAGCCACGGCCAACGACGGGCTCGACCCGTTGCGTGACGATCTCGATCCGCCGGGGTATCTGCACTGGGCGCTGGACTGGCAACAGCGCGGCGCCAGTCATCTGGGTGGCTGCTGCGGGATCGGCCCGGAGCACATTGCGGTGCTGGCGCAAGAACTGCGTCGTTAAGAAAAACCCCGCCAATTGTGGGAGCGAGCCTGCTCGCGAAAGCGGTCGGTCAGTCAATATTTCAGTGACTGACACAGCGCCTTCGCGAGCAGGCTCGCTCCCACAGGTGCTTTGTGACGATCAGCTACGGCACTCGGCCAAGCCTTTCACCTGGCCATCAGGCGTCTGGTTTTCATCGCTGAGCCAGCGCTCGAACCCGGCACCAATCGCTGGCCATTCCGAATCCAGAATCGAATACCACGCGGTATCGCGGTTCTGGCCCTTGACCACCATGTGCTGGCGGAACACCCCTTCGAAGCTGAAGCCCAGACGCTCGGCCGCGTATTTGGAGCGGGCGTTGCCGTTGTTGCACTTCCATTCCAGGCGCCGGTAACCCAGCTCGAACGAATACTTGGCCAGCAGGTACACCGCCTCGGTGCTTTTCGGCGAGCGCTGCATCGGCGCACCGAAAGTGACGTGGCCGATCTCGATGCGACCCTGCGCCGGGACGATCGACATCAGGCTGAGGATGCCTTGGACCTGACCAGTCGCACGGTCGATGACGCTGAAGAAATACGGGTCGCTGTTGGCCGCATGATTGTTCAGCCAGTCGTTGAACGCGCTGCGCTCGGGAAACGGCCCGTAAGGCAAGTAATCCCAGAGCTTCGGATCAGCACCCGGCCCTTCGAGGGCGGCGTAAAGCTGCTCGGCATGGCGCGCCGGGTCGAGCTTTTCCAGGCGGATGAAACGGCCTTCGAGCAGGGTGGCGGAGGGGGCGGGGACGCCTTTCCAGTCAGCGAGTGAAGCGGTCATGTGCGCGTCTCCTTAAAGGGCTTTACGAAACTGAATGAATCCCGGACGTTCGGCAATGCGCTCGTAGAGCTGGATCGCCGTTGCATTGGTTTCGTGGGTCAGCCAGTGGACTTTGCAGCAACCATCGGCTTTGGCGGTAGCGTAGACATGCTCAATCAACAGCCGACCGACACCGGTGCCACGGGACTCGGGCACCACCAGCAGATCCTGCAGATAACAGGAGTTTTCGATGCTCCAGTTCGAGCGATGATAGATGTAATGCACCATGCCCAGCGCTTTGCCATCGGCCCACGCGAGGGCGGCGTGGGTCGGTTCATTCGGGTCGAGAAAACGCTGCCAAGTGCTTTGGGTGACAGCGTCCGGCAGTTCCGTGTTGTAGAAGCGCAAATAGGCTTGCCACAACGGCAGCCAAGCGGCGTGGTCGTTGGCGCTGACCGGGCGAATATCGATCTGAGTCATGCGGATTTCCTTAGCGCATCAGGCGGGCGAGGGTTTGATCGTTGGCGTCGGGGCTGGCGGCAAGGCCTTCGCGCACCCCGGCAATATCTTCGGCGCTGCGGTTCTGGCTGAGCTTGCGTTTGCCCTCGAGGCGGTCGATGGGAATGGCAAAACCGACGATGGCCTTGAGCATGGTGTCGATGTAATCGGCCGGCGCATCGTCCACCGACCACGGCTGGGCACGGCCTGCCTCGTGACGGTCGGTGAGGGTGCTGACAATGTCGAGCAACCGGCCGCCGTCGTTGAAGGTTTCAGCGTGGCCGTAGGCGTGCACGGCGATGTAGTTCCAGGTCGGCACGACCTTGCCGTGCTCGGCCTTGCTCGGATAGAAGCCCGGGCTGACGTAGGCGTCGGGTCCGGCGAAAATCAGCATGGCCTCGGCGCCGTCACGCAGGTCTTTCCATTGCGGATTGGCCTTGGCCAGATGGCCGTAGAGCGTGCCGTATTCGCCCTGTTCGCGATGCAGCAGCACCGGCACATGACTGGCTTGCAATCCGCTCTCACCGTGGCTGACCAGAATGGCCAGGCGAGTGGCGAGGATCAGTTCGTGCAGTTGGGACAGGTCTTCGATGGCAAAGGCGCGTGGCGTGTACATGGACAGATTTTCCTTGGCGAATGCCTGCATCGTAGGCAGGCTATTGGTCCGTTGTAAGAGCCATTGTCGAGCCATTTCATAGGTCCATTCGCCATGCCTGATCTGCCACCGCTGTCGATGCCTTTCAATCCGGCCGGGATCGAGCTTGATCGCCGTCAAGGCTTGAGCCGCCAGCTTTATCAAGCGTTGCGCCTGCGTGTACTCGATGGGCGTCTGGCCAGTGGAACAAGATTGCCGGCCAGCCGTGACTTGGCCTCGGCACTTGGAATTTCTCGCAACAGTGTGGTGCGCGCCTACGATCAGTTGTATGCCGAGGGCTTTATCGAGGGGCGAGTGGGTGACGGCACTTATGTCGCGCAACTGGCTCAGGCATCGACACCAAAGAAAAAACTATCCACAAATCCATCCACAGGCTTGTCAACAGGCTTACCCACAGCCTTATCCACAAATTGGCTGGATTTGCCTGTGAATTCATCCAGTAAAGTTATCCACAGTGGCGGTTTTTCTCGTATTGAAAAGCACCATTTGGCCCGACCTCCGAGTGGTCCGCCACGAGCTTTTCGCGTGGGTGTTCCGGCTTTCGATCTGTTCCCGTTCGAGGTCTGGGCCAAGCTGAACGCGGCTTTCTGGCGCAAACCGGATTTGCAGCAACTGTGTTACGGCGATTCAGCGGGTGATGCTCGACTGCGCGGCATGATCGCTGCTTATTTGCGCAGTTCGCGTGGCATGCAGTGTACGGCTGAGCAGATTGTGATCACCAGTGGCGCGCAGCAGGGCATCAGCCTTTGTGCACAGCTGCTGGTCGAGCCGGGAGATGGCGTGGCGATCGAGAATCCGGGCTATCGCGCCGCTGGGCATGCCTTCGCTGTAGCGGGGGCGAAACTGCATGGCGTGGCGGTGGACAGCGACGGTATCGATTGCAGCGCAATGGCTGGACTCACTGACTGCCGCGTGGTCTACGTCACACCCTCGCATCAGTACCCGACCGGTGTGGTCATGAGTCTGGCCCGGCGCCTTGAATTACTCACCTGGGCCGAGCGTGTCGGCGGCTGGATCGTCGAAGATGACTATGACGGCGAATACCGCTACAGCGGCGCACCGCTAGCGCCGCTGGCGTCGCTTGATCGTCAGGGCCGCGTGCTCTATGTCGGCACATTTGGCAAAGTCGCCTTTCCGGCGCTGCGTCTTGGCTACCTGGTCTTGCCGCCAGCACTGGTCGACGCGTTCTCGCAACGGCGCGCGGTGGATGTGCGGCACTCGGAAGTCAGCACGCAAGCGGTGATGGCCGAGTTCATGGCTGCCGGGCATTTTCAGCGGCATATCCGCCGCATGCGCCGGGCTGCGCTGAGCCGGCGCAACTGCCTGCTCGAAGGCTGGCCGACGGCGATCGCCGGTGTCGGCCGGTTGCCTGCCGTGTCTGCCGGGTTGCACCTGACCGTGCCGGTCGGCAGCGTCGAGCGCGAGCAACAACTGATCGCGCAAGCCGCTGATGTCGATGTCGAGATCAACGGCTTGAGCAGTTACTGGCTACCGGATTCGTCCACGGCCATGGATCAGCGCGCGGGACTGGTGCTGGGTTTTGCCGCCGTGCCGGAGCCTGCGATCAGAACGGCGCTGACGCGGTTGCGACAGGCGTGGCGGGAGTGAAGAACAGTGCCTCGGCCGAGCGACTGGAAATCTCGCTGCGATGGATCTGGATCAGCGCCTGATTATCCAGAAGACCCGGCGCGTAAGCGCCACCCATTCGTTGTTGAGCGACTGTTTTCATGTGTCCGCGCACGAAGGCTCCAACGGTGGCGCCGACGCTGCTGTAGTGGAAGTGCGCGTAGCAAAGGACCTTGGCGGTGTGAGCATCACGAACCTCATATTCGTCGAGAAAGTCATGCTCATGGCGGCGCAGACGACGTCGGGTCAGGATTTTGGAGATCTTCACTTCCCCCTTGTCCTTGAGCCACTGGACCCCGGCCGCCGTCGGCGGTTGCTGCTTGACCAGCCGGATACGCGTGCTGGTGCCTTTTTCCTCCAGCGTCTTTGCCGCTTTGTCGAGCGCGTGGTTGAGCGTTTCAGAGGGTTCACGCAGGCTGGCGGTGAGGTTGCTGGCGGTCAGCGCCTCATCGATCGCGGCATTGGCTTTGCGCAGCAGCGCGGCCTGGTTGTGATATTCCTCTTCGACCTCCACGGGAATCCGCGAGCCACGTTTGAGGCGCGCCTCGATGCGCCGGTGAAATGCGGCCAGACCGTCAATCAGCGCCTGACCTTCGGTTACGGCTTTACTCAGGCTTACCGCGACTGTCGGCGGTGTCGCTGGCGCCGTGCGTTGCTCCACCCAGAGACCGGGGGTTTGCTCTTCGAACGTAGCGATGACGCCTGTCAGGCTGGAGCGTACTTCGATCAGATCGGTGTCGTGTCCGTCGAGACTCTTTTTTCGTTCGCCAACCAGCGTACCCCTTGATCGGGTCTGAATGATCCGTCGATTCGAGGATGACGCCGAGGGTCGCGACGAGCCGGCCTGCGGCACTAGCAGATGCCGGTAGCGCAGCAGCTCGGCCAGTTTGCTGTCAGCGCTGGCCTTGAACGCGAGCACGCGCGTCTGCACTCGCTTGAGTCGGTCCAGGTAAATGTGTTCAGGGTACTCGATGAGCAGATCATCGAAGCGCCGGTCGACGGCGGAGAACTGTTCGCTGACGTTACTCAGGGCGTCGATTCGATCTCGCAGATTGCTCAGGCTTTCATCAGCGCTCAGGTCAAGCGAACTCTGGATATTGAGCGCGGCATCGGCGATCACGTTGGCCAGTGCATGATAGGCGTCCGTGTGGAGCTGGGTGTCGCCGGGCTTGATGCAGACTTCCTGACCCAGACTGATCTGCAATTGCTTGAGCTCGGTCACCGAGTAATCCGGCCAGGCGTCCTTATAGTCGCGCATTGCCTCGACGGCTTCTTTTCCCAACAGGGTCATGTCATTGAAGCAGCTCTGTGCCGCCTCCATTTTTTCGATGATGCCTTCGGTGATATCAGACATTTCCAGGTAAGGCCGAACAGATGCATCTGATCCTGATCCGGTGTCGACGCCGGCCATGGTCTGCATCGCCAGGACGCGCCGCTGAAAATCCGTTGAATGCTGCTCAAGCCACTCATGCCCAATGAGCAGCTGCATCTGCAGGCGCTCGCTCATCACGGTGCGATAGTTGGGAATGGGCTCCTTGAGATTGAGCTCCTTGATCAACTGGATGTTGGCTGCGTATTCCTTGTGTTGCGCTTCCAGGGTGTCGATATAACGGCTGCGAGCCTCTACCTGATCCTGTGAGGACGCTTCGCGCAGAGCGGTGCGATCCGCTTCGAGACGGGTTTGCCTGGTTGGCAGGATTTTTTCGAACACGATGTTTTTGTCGTATAAAGCTTTCGCATCTTTCTCCCGGCTTCCTCGCGCTACCCGGCGAACGCTCTCCAGACCACCAGCACGCAGGCGCAGACGCAGATCTATGACCCATTCACCGCCGGCGGTACGCGCCAGTGTCGGGCCGGCACGTTGTGGTTGCCGGCCTGAATCGATGATCTGTACCTGACCCTGCTCATTGCGCGTGACTTCGAACCACCGCTCGCCAACCTGTGCGAACCATTTTTTCTGGAGTTCATACAGGCCTCGATGCGCACCTTCGCGGGCGGCTGCGCCCAGGCCTTTGGGTTTGTCGACCTTGAACGCGTCGAGAAGCGCGGCAAGCGCTGCCGGGGAACGTTTCAGTGCGGTGACGATGTCGATGGACGTGGTGTGGGCGCTGGGCAACTCGCCGCTGCCCAGGTCTGGCAGGCGCAACGCTTTGACAACCTTGCCGACGGGATTCACCGTGGTCGTTGGTTCCTCTATCGCAGCGATGGATTTCAATTCCGGTGCGGCGCTGACCGCCGCACGGTGCGCCAGGACCATGCCCAACGCGAGAAGGATGTCGGCAATCGCAGTCCAGGCGATCTTGCCGGACGATTCATTGGCCACGTCAGTGACTTCCTGCAAATCGTCCATGATCTGCCAGATCCACGCTGCCGCGCCGACGCTGCGGCCCAGGAATGGCAGGGCGGCGTTGAGCATCAACCAGCCGCCCTGTTTGAGCGTTGCCCAGCGAGCCTCGGCATCGGAGACCGATTGCCGGTCGGCCTGCGTAATGAGGGCCTGTACGTTGTTTTCATGCAACGTCGCCGGTACATCGCGGGCTATCACCTCAGTGCCCAGCTCGACGGGGCCGGACATATCGAGCGCGGTGGTGGGATTGACCAGTAATTGCGGGATCGTCCACACCGACGGCAGCCTCGCGGTAAAGACGAACTGGCTGTAGTTGAAGCGTACGTCTTCCGGCAGCCAGGCCAATACCGAGTCGCGCAAATGCCGCGAGTGCTGGATCGCATAGAGCAGATTGGCGTGCCCCGGATATTGCAGCAGTGCCATGTCGAACAACGGGCGATAGAGCACGCATGGCCCTTTGTTCGCTTCGCGCGGACCGATGACGTACATGTTGGCGACGCGGTCAGCGGTCGAGCTGCTGCGACGAGCAATGAACGCCAACGGCCGAATGACGATTTCCTCGCCGTCGACATGGCGTTCCGCATCCGTCGTGGCCAGTGCTGCCACTACGTATCGATAACCCGTTTCATCAATGCCGGCCTTGTGCTGAATCTTGTGTTGCAACGCCAGCAGCGGCAGCTCGATGCGCAGCTGGCTGGTGTACAGCGTTTGCAGCGCCGATGCTTGTTCTGCGTCGTCGATCAGCAGCGCCTTCAAGTGCGCCGGGTAGGTCTTGCCAATGTCGACAGTGCTGACCAGCTTTTCCAGGCAGGCCACCGTCATCCAGTCGGGCAAGGCGCCGCCGCTCTTGTAGCGCACGGTCTTGTTGCCCAGTGGCAGTCCTGCGAGGTTTTGCAAGGCCAGTTCCAGCAGGGTCAGGGTTTGCGTCTGAGTGTGACCCGGCAACACGAACGTGCCCCAGACCACCAGGCTGGTGATGGTGATTTCAATGTCATCGATCTTGATGTCTTTCGCGCCTGGCTGTTCCTTGAGCAGCTGCTGCTTGAGGGCGTTACGGGCGAAGGTCTGCAGGCTGACGACCTCATCCTGAAAGGACTTGCCGTGGTTTTCGTGATGCACCGTTGTCAGGTTCAGCAGGTGTCGGCTGTAGCGGGTCTGGTCCATGGGCAAAGCGTCGTTCAGCCAGTCCGGCAGCATCGGACGCAGACGTTCGAAGTGTGGTTCCAGGCGCGCTGGCGGTTGCGCGGGTTTGCCGGCCGTGCCGGTATGCGGATAGACCCGGTTGAGCGGCGAATCCTGGAAAAAACTGATCTCGCCCAGAGCGTCGGCCTCCAGTGAAATCAGGGCGCAGGCCTGATGGTCGAAGAAATTGCCCTGCGGTTCGACCAGTCGCCATTTGAGGTCTTCGCCCGCTGTAGTTGAACCGAAACGTTGCAGCAGATCTGCGCCGAGCTCTTGCAGCGAGTCGAAGTGCTGAAAACCCTGGGTCACGGCGTAGGTGAGGATCAGCGTGCGCTGTGCAACCGTGCCGATCAGGACCGCTGTGTCGAGCAGGGCACAGTGCTCCCGCTGATCGCCGTCTCCCCGGTCAAGATCAATCAGGCATGCTCGGACCGCATATGGGGCGGGCGCCAGCCGCTGTTGCGGATCGGGTTCGGTGTACACCGCCAGAGCCATGGCGATCTGATCGGCGTCCCAGCCAAGGCTTGAATCCGGCTGCCACAAGTTGCGCAACGCTTGCGACAGCTGTTGCCAGCGCGGCTGCCCGGGATAGGTGAACTCGTCCCAGTAATCAACGTGCTGTTCCTTGTAAGCAATGAACAGTAGCGGTGCCAGTTCATTGAGCAGCAACCCGATGGCATCGATCCGCACCGGCAGTTTCACGGCTGCCGGCCAACCGGGTTGCTGGGTCAGATAATCTTCACCATCAAGGTACGTTACGGTCGTGCCGGACAGACCCAGACGCACCAGTGCATCGGTCAGCGATTCGACCTTCGGGCGACCGGAGACGACTTCCTCGCCCTCGATGATCCACGCAGGCTGCACGACCATGGTCAGGCGCGGGTCAATGTCCAGGTTCGGATACAGGGTTCTGAGGGACTGGCGCAGCGTTTTCGTAGCGACTTCGCGAAGCGAAGGGCCGGTGACCAGTTGGGTGACGATATCGACGGCACTGGCTTTAGGGATTTCGGGCATGGCGATTCCTGCTCTGTCGGCGCGCCGGAAGGGCGACGGATCAGCGCAAGGTAAAAGGCGCGCCGCTTGGGCGTGCGGTACATAGATCTGTCAGGCAAAAAAAGACCCGCGTGTGCGGGTCTCCGTGCAAGGGGCGGGTGTCAGGTCCCGGATTTGATTTTGGTCCAGGCCCGCGTGCGCGCCCGTTCGGCATCCCGCGGCAGCGGCTGCAAGGTGTAGAGCGTGCTCATTGCCGCATCGGTCGGATACAGGTTCGGGTTGTTGCGAATGGCTGGATCGACCAGCCCGGTGGCGTCCTTGTTCGGGTTTGGATAACCGACAAAGTCGCTGACCGGGGCAATCACCGCAGGTTGCAGCAGATAGTTGATGAAGGTGTAGGCGTCTTCGGTGTTCTTCGCGCCCTTGGGAATCGCGAGCATGTCGAACCAGATCGGTGCGCCTTCTTTGGGCAAGCGCATATCGACCACCACGCCGTTTTTCGCTTCCTTGGCGCGGTTGGCCGCTTGCGAGAAGCTGCCGGAATAGCCGACGGCCACGCAGATGTCGCCGTTGGCAATGTCGGCCATGTACTTGGAAGAATGGAAGTACGTCACATAAGGGCGGATTTTCATCAGCAGCGCTTCGGCCTTGGCGTAATCCGCTGGCTTCTTGCTGTTGGGGTCGAGGCCGAGGTGTTGCAGAGCCAGCGGCAGAATCTCCGACGGCGAGTCGAGCAGGGCGACGCCACACTGCTTGAGCTTGCTGATGTTTTCCTCTTTGAAGATCAGGTCCCAACTGTCCACCGGCGCGTTGTCGCCCAGGGCCGCCTTGATCTTGGCCGGGTTGAAACCAATCAGGATGGTGCCGTACATGTACGGCACGGCGAACTTGTTCCCCGGATCATTGGCCTCGATCAGCTTCATCAGTTTCGGATCGAGGTGATTCCAGTTCGGCAATTTGCTGCGATCCAGCGGCTGGAACACCCCGGCCTCGATTTGCTTGGCGAGGAACACGTTGGACGGCACCACCACGTCATAGCCTGAGTTGCCGGTGAGCAGCTTGGCCTCGAGTGCTTCGTTGGTGTCGAAGATGTCGTAGATCAGTTTGGTCTGGCTGTTCTGTGCCTTGAAGTCGTCCAGCGCCTTGGGCGTGATGTAGTCGAACCAGTTGTAGACGCGCAGCGTGCGTTCTTCGGCGTGGGCGCCAGCGCTTAGCAGAGCCGCGCACAGCGCCGAGGCGATCAGTCGCTTTTTCATTGTTCAAAACCTTCCAGCACGTTCACCGCGTTGATGCCGATCTCTTCTACCGCGTAGCCGCCTTCCATGACGAACAGGGTCGGTTTGCCGAGGGCGGCGATGCGCTTGCCCATGGCCAGGTAATCCGGGCTGTCGAGTTTGAACTGCGAGATCGGATCGTCCTTGAACGTGTCGACGCCGAGGGAGACGACGATGATGTCCGCGCCGTAACTGTCGATCTCGTCGCAGGCCTGATCCAGCGCCGCGCTCCACACATCCCAGCCGGAACCGGCCGGCAGCGGATAGTTGAAATTGAAACCTTCACCGGCGCCTTCGCCGCGCTCGTCGTCGTAACCGAGGAAGAATGGAAACTCCGCTTCCGGGTGCCCGTGGATCGAAGTGAACAGCACGTCGCTGCGTTCGTAGAAAATCGACTGGGTGCCGTTGCCATGGTGGTAGTCGACGTCGAGGATCGCGACTTTCTTGTGGCCCTGATCGAGGAAGGCCTGAGCGGCGATGGCGGCGTTGTTGAGGTAGCAATAACCGCCCATCAAGTCGCTGGCGGCGTGATGTCCCGGCGGACGGCAGAGGGCGAAGGCTGCGCGTGCGCCACCCTGGATTTCAGCTTGCGCGGTGAGCGCCACTTGCGCCGCGCTGTAGGCTGCTTGCCAAGTGCCGGCGGTAATCGGCGCGCCGCCGTCGAAGCTGTAATAACCGAGCTGGCCATGCAGGCTGGTCGGTTTGATCGCACGCAGCGTGCGCGCCGGCCAGGTGTAGGGCAGCAAGTCGCCGTCAGTGTTGAACTCGGTCCAGCGTTGCCATGCACCTTTGAAAAATTCCAGATAGTCACGGCTGTGAATGCGCGCGATCGGCTCCACCCCGAAATCCTTCGGCGCTTCGACCGCACCGAGGTTTTGCTTGTACACGCGTTGCAGCACATGGTCGGCACGCGACGGCATCTCGAAGCACGGCTTGAGCTGGCCATCGATAAGTTCGCAACGGCCATGGTGCAAGTGGTGATCGTCTGAGTAGATCGTCAGCATTTGTTGTTCTCCGCAAGGCTGATTCGGTGGTCTTCAGTGTTGCGGCGCAAGTTGAATCGGAGAACGTCGGGAGCGGCCAAAAGGGGATCGATATGGCCAAAAGCTCTGACCGAAATTCGCCCCTAACAACCGAAAGATCGCAGCCTTCGGCAGCTCACCGATCCCTGTAGGAGCTGCCGAAGGCTGCGATCTTTTGATCTTCAGGATCTGAACTGACTCGGCGCCACGCCACTCCAGCGCACAAACGCATGGCGGAAACTCGCGGTCTCGCTGAAGCCCAGCGTCTCGGCGATCCGGTAGATCGGCAGCTGATCTTCACACAACATCTGCTTGGCCCGTTCGAAGCGCAGTTCATCGAGCAGTTCCTGATAGCTGCTGCCCATGTCTTTCAAATGCCGACGCAGGGTGCGCGGTGAGCACTTCATCTGCTGCGCCAACCCCTCCAGGCCCGGCGCGGCATTCAATTGTGCGCTGAGCAACTGCCGAATCCGCCCCAGCCAGGCCTGGCGTCCGGTGAATTCCAGATTCTGTTTGCGGCAGCGCTCGGCCATGGCCTGATGGGTGATCGCGTCGGCCAGCGGCAGCGGCTGATCGAGCCAATGGCGGTCGAAGGCGAAGGCGTTGTCCTTGGCCGAAAAGTGCAGCGGCGAGTTGAAGGGTTCGGCGTAGCTGGCGCGATAGTCCGGCGCTGCATGTTCAAAGCGCGTGGCGCGTAGCGGCAGCGGATGGCCGAGCAAGTCGTCGCAGATGACTTTCAGGGACACCAGACAGAATTCGGCGTTGAACACCGCCATCGCCGCGCTTTCACGGTAATCAGCAGCGACGAACCACACCTGCTCGCCATCGTCTTCCAGGCTCAGTTCGAACAACGTGCCCAGCAGCGCCGGATAACGGATCGCCAGACGCAAAGCGTCACCGAAGGTGGCACAGGTCAGCAGGGCGTAACCGAGCATGCCGTAACAGGACACGTGCATGCGTCGGCCCAATTCGAGACCGATGTCACGCTTGAGCGCGACCGCGTTGGTGCAGACCTGCATCTCTTGATGGGTGGTGATGCGCGTATCGGCACGCTGCAGATCCGCCGCCACGATGCCGCTGCCAGCCAGCAGCGCCTCGCTCGACAGACCTTCGGCCTTGAACGTGTTGAGGATCAGCGAGACCGCGTTGAGGGTGGTGAGGTGGGAGTGGAGCATGGGATCTTCCAGCCTGGAGGTGGCTGGAACGCAGCAAGTTGCATGCCGCAGGCCCTCACCCCAGCCCTCTCCCAGGGGGAGAGGGGGCCGAACGGGGGATATTGCAGAAATACACCGACGTGAGACACCGCCGCCGAATCCATAATCGACACTGTTCATCAGGTCGGTGTATAGCGCAAGACACTACGATCAGTTCCCTCTCCCTCTGGGAGAGGGTTAGGGTGAGGGGCAATCCAGCGCCGTGCTCAGATCAACTCACCACACAAATCCAGTTCGATCAATCGTCGCACTTCAGCCGTTTCCAGCCCGGCCCCCAGCAAGCCATGCAACTTGCCGAGCGCCGCCTCGCGCGTCATACCGCCACCGGACAACACGCCGACACCGCGCAAACGACTGCCCGCTTCATACACATCCAGCTCAACGCCCCCTTCATGGCACTGCGTGACCGCGACCACCACCACGCCGTTATCCCGTGCGCGGCCAAGGCTGGCGAGGAATTGCGGGTTGTCGCTCGGCCCTGTGCCGCTGCCGTAGCATTCCAGCACCAGACCTTGAATGCCGCTGTCGAGCAGACCATCGAGAACCTCGGCACTGATCCCGGGAAACAGCGGCAACACCGCCACTTTTGCCAGTTGCTTCGGCTGGTTGTAGTTCAGCGCGACTGGAATCGACGGCGCCTTCACACCACCGCCCTGACGCTCCAGGCGTTTGAACGGATGGCGGCCGAAGCTGCGCACTTTCGCGCAGCGGGTCGGCGCCAGCAGTTCGCCGTGGAAGTACAGGTGCACGCCCGGCGCCAGGCCTTGGCCGAGGGCGACCAGCGCGCCGCCGAGGTTTTCCCAGGCATCGCTGTCGGTCACGCCCGCCGGCAACATCGAGCCGGTGAAACACACGCGGGCATGCAGGCCGAGCAACTGAAAACTCATCGCCGCCGCGCTGTACGCCAGCGTGTCGGTGCCGTGCAGGATCAGCACGCTGTCGCAGCCTTGCACGTCCACGGCATCGACCACCGCTTCGCGCAGTTGCTGCCAGTAGGCCGGGGTCATGTTGGCGCTGTCGATCAGCGGCGACATTTCCCGAAAATGCCACTGCGGCACTACCAGCTCAGGCTGGCTGTGCAGGTAGTCGCGCATCCGCGCTTCGAAACCGGACGCCGGGGCCAGCCCGTTGGCGCTGGCCTGCATGCCGATGGTGCCACCGGTGTAGAGCACCATGACGTGTTGAGCGGCGGGATAGGTCGACGAGCTCATAGGATTCTCCGAAACGATGAGGGTCCTGTGGGAGCGAGCCTGCTCGCGAAAGCGGTGTGTCATTCAACAATGATGTTGGTTGAAAGTCCGCCATCGCGAGCAGGCTCACTCCTACAGGTTATTGCATCACAATAACTGACGGGCGCAGGGGATGCGCCCGTCATTCACCTGTCAGCGTTGCGCTGCAGGTACGCCTTGCGGCGCAGTTTCAGTCTGGCCCGCCGCTGCTGGCGGGTTGACCGGCCAGGCGTTGCGATCCAGATCCAGGTCGGCGAATTTGCTCGAGTCGAACACTGGCTGTTTGACGCCGGCGCGACGCTGCTCATCGTAGTCGCGCATCACCCGCAGGCCGACCTTGAACAGCATGGCCAGGGCCACGAGGTTGACGAAGGCCAGGCAGGTCATGGTGATATCGGCGAAGGCGAATACCGTCGTCAGGTCCTGCATCGAACCCCACACCACCAACGCCAGCACCAGGCCGCGGAACAGCATCAGCAGGGCGCGGTTGCGGCTGAGGAACTGCAAGCTGTTCTCGCCCAAGTAGTAGTTGTAGAGGATGCAGGTGAAGACGAACAGCGACAGCGCGACGCTGACGAACATGCGACCCCAGTCACCGACCACGGCAGCCAGCGAGTTCTGGGTCAGGACGATACCGTCACCTTCAAAGCCCGGGGTGTAGAAGCCCGACAGCAGGATCAGCAGCGCGGTGCAGGTGCAGATCACGAAGGTGTCGAGGAACACGCTGAAAGCCTGGACCACGCCCTGCGCGCCCGGGTGCTTGACGGCGGCCACAGCGGCGACGTTCGGCGCACTGCCCAGGCCCGCTTCGTTGGCGAACACGCCACGCTTCACGCCCATGACAATGGCGCTGCCGAGCAGACCGGCAAAGGCCGGGTCGAGGCCGAAGGCGCTCTTGAAGATGGTTTCCAGCATGGCCGGTACGTGTTCGATCTGGGTGCCGATCACGTACAGGGTCACGCCGATATAGGCCAGGGTCTTGATCGGTACCAGCAGGTCGGAGACCGAAGCGATGCGCTTGATCCCGCCGATAAAGGTGATGGCCAGCAGCACCGCCAGGACGATACCGGTGTGTTGTGGGTTGAAGTCAAAGGCGTTCTGCAGCGAGTGGGTCACGGTGTAGGACTGCAGGCCGATGAAGGCGAAGCCGTAGGTGACCAGCAGCAGAACGGAGAAGACTATCGCCATGCCTTTGAGCTTGAGCCCGTGCTGGATGTAATACGCCGGGCCACCACGGTACAGGCCGTCGCCATCGGCGCGCTTGTAGACCTGGGCCAGGGTGCACTCGAAGAAGCTGCTGGACATACCGACCAGTGCGGTCACCCACATCCAGAACACCGCACCCGGACCACCGAGGGTCACGGCGATGCCGACACCGGCAATGTTGCCTGCACCGACGCGGCCGGCGAGGCTGAGCATCAAGGCCTGGAACGAGCTGAGTTGCCCGGCGCTGCCTTTGAGGCTGTCGCGGAACACCGCGAACATGTGGAAAAAATGACGCAGTTGAACGAAACGCGAGCGAATCGTGAAGTAGCTACCGAGCCCGACAATGAGCACGATCAGTACTTTCCCTGAGAGGAAGTCGTTGATGACTTCGAGCATGGATTTATCCTCGCTGTTTTTTGTGGGTGCAAATGCTGGATCGGAGAAACATCGTGTTACACCGGTCTGCGCGCGGCACGACGGGTGAGGCGAAGGTTTCGTCCCGGATCCATATCGCGGGTTTTGTTATTAGTTCGGGTTTCGCATGGGTTATGGCCTCGTTACCGACGACCGCTCACGCGAAGAGGGGCGGCACTATACCGATCAGTGGCGCGCCCGTCTGCACGGTAGTGGTGCAAGCGACGAAACGAGGTTGCTGCAAATCAAAAGATCGCAGCCTTCGGCAGCTCCTACAGGTGCACGTCAATCCTGTAGGAGCTGCCGAAGGCTGCGATCTTGGCGGTATCGAATACACAAAGCATCTAACGTCCTGCCCGCAAAGAAGTTAAAAAAAAGGGCTCGGGGACAAAATCCCCAAGCCCTCAAAAGGTGAGAGGTGTCTAGTCCCTCGACCTGGTGAGCGGTGCTACAAGTTCGCGTCGGCTCAGGCTTTGAGCGGAACCAGACGCGGGGCAATCATGTTTTCCGGGCGCAGGATGTCGGCGAGCATGGCTTCGTCGAGCAGACCTTCTTCGCGCACCAGTTCCAGCACGCCACGGCCGCTTTCAAGGGCGATACGGGCGATGCGGGTGGCGTTTTTGTAGCCGATATACGGGTTCAGTGCGGTGACCAGACCGATCGAATGCTCGACCAGTTCACGGCAGCGCGCTTCGTTGGCGGTGATGCCGACGATGCAGTGCTCGCGCAGCATGTCCATGGCACGTTGCAGCAGGCGGATCGAATCGAGGATCTTGAAAGCGATCAGCGGCTCCATCACGTTCAGTTGCAGCTGGCCGCCTTCGGCTGCCATGGTCAGCGCCAAGTCGTTACCGATGACCTGGAACGCGACCTGGTTCACGGCTTCCGGGATCACCGGGTTGACCTTGCCGGGCATGATCGAGCTGCCTGGCTGACGCGCCGGCAGGTTGATTTCATTGATGCCGGTGCGTGGGCCGCTGGACAGCAGGCGCAAGTCGTTGCAGATCTTCGACAGCTTGACCGCGGTGCGCTTGAGCATGCCGGAGAACAGCACGAACGCGCCCATGTCGGAGGTCGCTTCGATCAGGTCGGCGGCCGGTACCAGCGGTTGGCCGCTGATCAATGCCAGACGTTGAACAGCCAGTGCCTGATAACGCGGGTCGGCGTTGATGCCGGTGCCGATCGCGGTGCCGCCCAGGTTGACTTCGGTCAGCAGTTCCGGGGCCAGCGTCTTCAGACGCGCGAGGTCTTCGCCCATCGTGGTGGCGAACGCGCGGAATTCCTGGCCGAGGGTCATCGGCACGGCGTCTTGCAGTTGGGTACGGCCCATTTTCAGGACGTGGTCGAACTCTTTGCCCTTGGCCGCGAAGGCCTGGATCAGGCTGTCGAGACTGGCCAGCAGCGCGTCGTGACCCAGCAGCAGACCCAGACGGATCGCCGTCGGATAGGCGTCGTTGGTCGACTGCGCCATGTTCACGTCGTCGTTTGGGTGCAGGTACTGGTATTCGCCTTTCTCGTGGCCCATCGCTTCCAGAGCAATGTTGGCGATCACTTCGTTGGCATTCATGTTGGTGGACGTGCCGGCGCCACCTTGAATCATGTCGACCACGAACTCTTCGTGGTAATCGCCGCGGATCAATCGGGCACAGGCTTCGCTGATGGCAGCGTGCTTGGCTTCGCTCAGGTGACCCAGCTCGCGGTTGGCGTCAGCGGCGGCCTGTTTGACCATCGCCAGGCCCACAACCAGTTTCGGGTAATGCGAGATCGGAACGCCCGAGAGGCGGAAGTTGTTCACCGCTCGCAGGGTCTGGATGCCGTAGTACGCATGGGCCGGTACTTCGAGGGCGCCAAGCAGGTCGGTTTCTGTGCGGAAAGATGCAGCGGAGGACATGATAGAAATCATCTCGATAAGGACCCGGTCTGTGCCGGAACGCTGCGAATGCTAGGCTTGTGGGGATTTTTGGGCCAATGCTGTTCAGCACTGCCCTATGCACATTCGGCATAATGCCCATGTGACGCCGCCTGTGCGGCAGACGTGTGACCTGTTTTGGTGCGTGTCCGGGAGGACGTGATGAATCTGGAAAGCAAATGGCTCGAGGACTTCAGTGCCCTGGCCGCCACCCGCAGCTTCTCGCAGGCAGCCGAACGGCGCTTCGTGACTCAGCCGGCGTTCAGTCGGCGGATCCGCAGCCTCGAAGCGGCGCTGGGGCTGACCCTGGTCAATCGCTCGCGCACGCCGGTCGAACTGACGGCGGCGGGGCAGTTGTTCCTGGTGACCGCGCGCACCGTGGTCGAACAGCTCGGCGAAGTGCTGCGCCATCTGCATCATCTGGAAGGCGGGCAGGGCGAGGTGATGCAGGTGGCGGCGGCACACTCGCTGGCGCTGGGCTTTTTCCCGCGCTGGATCGCCCAGTTGCGCAACGAAGGGCTGAACATCGCCACGCGGCTGGTGGCGACCAACGTTGGTGACGCCGTGCACGCTTTGCGTGAAGGTGGCTGCGATCTGATGCTGGCGTTCTATGACCCGGATTCGGCGATGCAGATGGACCCGGAAATCTTCCCGTCGCTGCACTTGGGCCAGACCGAAATGCTGCCGGTGTGCGCGGCAGATCTGGATGGCAAACCGCTGTTCGATCTGGAAGGCGAGGCGAGCGTGCCGTTGCTGGCGTACAGCGCCGGGGCGTTTCTCGGCCGATCGGTGAACGGCTTGCTGCGCCAGCGCCAGTTGCGCTTCACCACGATCTACGAAACCGCGATGGCCGACAGCCTGAAAAGCATGGCGCTGGAAGGCCTCGGCATTGCCTGGGTGCCGCAACTGAGCGTACGCGCAGAGTTGGCGCGCGGTGAGCTGGTGGTGTGCGGCGGCCCGCAATGGCATGTGCCGCTGGAGATTCGTTTGTACCGCTGCGCCCTGGTACGCAAGGCCAACGTGCGGTTGCTGTGGCGCAAGCTTGAAGGCGGTGCTGCCCAAAACGCTTGAAGCTGATGAAGATCGAATGTGGGAGCGAGCCTGCTCGCGAATGCGCAGCGTCAGGCGCTGAGGTACGGCTGACACAACGCTTTCGCGAGCAGGCTCGCTCCCACAGGGGGATTTTTGCGCTGTTCTTTCGCTGACCTCAAGGTCAATAAAACCGGGCCTTTCGCTCATTTGACAGATGGTCGTTTCGGGGGCTGTTTATTGCTTTCTTTGCGGTATACTGCGCGGCCTTCGGCCGGCACGTCCGGCCATTTTTCGTACAATCAAGCCACGCAACCTGCGTGGCTTGTTGTTTTATGACGCGCCTGCGGGCGCTCCAGAGAGAAGAGGCGCGACGATGAGTGCACTGGTTGGCGTGATCATGGGCTCCAAGTCCGATTGGTCCACCCTTAGCCACACCGCCGATATGCTGGAAAAGCTCGGCATCCCGTACGAGGTCAAGGTGGTTTCCGCCCACCGCACCCCGGATCTGCTGTTCCAGTACGCCGAAGAGGCTGAAAGCCGCGGCATCGAGGTGATCATCGCCGGTGCCGGTGGCGCAGCCCACCTGCCAGGCATGTGTGCGGCCAAGACCCACCTGCCGGTGCTGGGCGTGCCGGTGCAGTCGGCCATGCTCTCGGGCGTCGATTCGCTGCTGTCGATCGTGCAGATGCCGGCGGGCATTCCAGTTGCCACCCTGGCCATCGGCAAGGCTGGCGCGATCAACGCCGCGCTGCTCTCGGCAAGCATCCTCGGCGCCAAGCACCCGCAATTTCACGCGGTACTGAAAACCTTCCGTGCCGAGCAGACAGACAGCGTCCTGGACAATCCAGACCCACGTATTGCCTGAGGTTGTTGAGATGAAGATCGGTGTAATCGGTGGCGGCCAGTTGGGTCGCATGTTGGCCCTGGCGGGCACTCCGCTGGGGATGAACTTCGCTTTTCTCGACCCTGCGCCGGACGCTTGCGCCGCTGCGTTGGGCGAACACCTGCGGGCCGATTACGGCGATCAGGATCATCTGCGCCAACTGGCCGATGAAGTCGATCTGGTGACCTTCGAATTCGAGAGCGTCCCGGCCGAAACCGTGGCGTTTCTTTCGCAATTCGTGCCGGTCTACCCGAGCGCCGAAGCCCTGCGCATCGCTCGTGACCGCTGGTTCGAAAAGAGCATGTTCAAAGACCTCGGCATTCCGACCCCGGCCTTCGCCGACATCCAGTCGCAAGCCGACCTGGACGCCGCCGTCGCTTCGATCGGTCTGCCGGCCGTGCTGAAAACCCGCACCCTGGGTTATGACGGCAAGGGCCAGAAAGTCCTGCGCAAGCCGGAAGATGTTGCCGGTACGTTCGCCGAACTGGGCAGCGTTGCCTGCCTGCTGGAAGGCTTCGTGCCATTCACCGGCGAAGTGTCGCTGATCGCCGTGCGTGCCCGCGATGGCGAAACGAAGTTCTATCCACTGGTGCACAACACCCACGACAGCGGCATCCTCAAGCTGTCCGTCGCCAGCACCGATCACCCGTTGCAGGCGCTGGCCGAAGATTATTCCAGCCGTGTGCTCAAACACCTCGACTACGTCGGCGTGATGGCTTTCGAGTTCTTCGAAGTCGACGGTGGCCTGAAAGCCAACGAAATCGCCCCGCGCGTGCACAACTCCGGGCACTGGACCACTGAAGGCGCCGAGTGCAGCCAGTTCGAAAACCACCTGCGTGCCGTGGCCGGCCTGCCGCTGGGTTCGACCGCCAAGGTCGGCGAGAGCGCGATGCTCAACTTCATCGGCGTAGTGCCGCCGGTGGAAAAAGTCATCGCCATCGAAGACTGCCATCTGCATCACTACGGCAAAGCTTTCAAGGCCGGACGCAAGGTCGGCCATGCCAACCTGCGCTGCGCCGACATGGCCACGCTGCAGGCGCAGATCATCAAGGTCGAAGCGCTGATCGCCGAGTAAACCAGTTTCATGTGGCAGCGGCGGAACCATTCAGGGGCCGCCGTTCTCTCATGGCAGGATGCCAAAGTCTGTCTAGGCTTTGGCATATCTACCAAATCAGAGGGAAATGCCATGGGAATTATCGGAACCATCTTTATCGGCTTGATCGTCGGCCTGCTGGCTCGGTTCCTGAAACCGGGCGATGACAGCATGGGCTGGATCATGACCATCCTGCTCGGTATCGGCGGTTCGCTGGCAGCCACCTACGGCGGCCAGGCTCTGGGCATCTATCAGGCGGGCGAGGGCGCGGGTTTCCTCGGCGCACTGGTCGGCGCTGTCGTGTTGCTGGTGATCTACGGTCTGATCAAAAAGAACTGATCGAAAGCGACAAAGCCCTCTCGGCCAGCGCGGCCGGGAGGGCTAGAATGCGCGGCGACTCACCGTCCATTCCTTTGCCAGCCGAGCACCTTCATGCGCCGTCTTCTGTTGACTCTCCTCTTGCTGGGCAGCGGTCTCGCCCACGCCGGCGAACTGCCGGAAACCGACTGGCTGGAACTGATGCCCAAGTCGGATCAAAAGGCCCTCGAGGCCATGCCGGAAATCGACCACAACACCCCCGAAGCCACCGGCACCTTCACCGAGAAGGGCGGGATGAAACAGGCCAAGGGTCTGCCAGCGGTGATGTATTCGACGAAAACCGTGGCGTCGATGAATGACAAACACATCCGCATCGGTGGTTACCCGGTGCCGCTGGAGTCCGATGCCAAGGGCCGCAGCACGCTGTTCTTCCTCGTGCCGTATCCCGGCGCCTGCATCCACGTGCCGCCACCGCCGCCCAATCAACTGGTGCTGGTGCGTTATCCGAAAGGGTTGAAGCTGGAGGACATCTACACACCGCTATGGGTGACCGGCACGCTGAAGATCGAAAAGGTCAGCAATGATCTGGCGGATGCAGCGTATGCGCTGGAGGCGGAGAAGGTGCGGGTGGTGGAGGAAGCTGACCTCTAAAGCAAAAGATCGCAGCCTTCGACAGCTCCTACATTGGAATGCATTTTCCTGTAGGAGCTGCCGAAGGCTGCGATCTTTTGATCTTAAAGCGGTTTGCTGGCCACGCTAACGCCCAAGGTATGGCTCTCCCCCGGCGTCAGCGTGACGATGTCATCCATCACATTGGCCGTCTCGATGCACAGCATGCGCTGCCAGCCATCGTTGTCCATGTCCGGCAGGGCGGCGGCGCGGTCGATCCACGGGTTCCAGATCACCGCAGTGCGCGAGCCGGTAGAGGTCAGCACGATGCGTCGTTCCCAGCTCGGATCAACGATGCTCAATTGCGGCGGAGCATTGAGGTAGATGCGGTCGGTCTCGCCGGCGAAATGCAGATCGCCGCTCTGGCTGGCCGTGTTCCAGTCATCCAGGGTCTCGATGTAGTTGAGCCCGGCCACGCCGTCGACATGCACATTGCGCGCGTCACTCACGGCGAAATAGGTGTGCAGCGCCTGACTCAGCGTAACGCTGTCAGTACCCCGGTTATGGCTGGTAAGGCTGTAATGCAACTGATCCGCCAGATGCAGGGTCAGGGTCAGGTCGACCTCGTGGGGCCAGCCCGGCAGGCCACCTTCCGGGTAGGGCAGCTTGAACTCGACCTTGATGCCGTCAGCCTCTGATTCGATGCCGCCCAACTCCCAGTCCATCGCCCGTACCAGACCGTGCGCGGGGGCCGGTTGCGCGCCGGTGTACATCGCCTGCACGCTGCTCGGGTTGCGTTCGAATTTGCCGAACCACGGCCAGCACACCGGCACGCCGGCGCGGATGCTTTTGCCGGTCCTGAACTCGGCCTTGTCGTTGAGCCAGATGATCGGCGGCTGGCCGTCGATCTGATAACTGAGGATGTGCGCGCCTTGCTGGGCCACCAGCACTTCGGCCTTGCCGTGGCGGATGCGCCAGCAGTTCAGTTCATCCTGTTTCACGGCTTCAACGTTGGGCGTGTTCATGGGCAACTCTCGATCAGACACTGGGGACGACTATCGACCGCAAAACGGCCGCGAGGTTTAACGTGCGCGTGGCGGCACCGAGCGGGTGCGACCGCTGCCGTCGATGGCGACGAAGACGAAAACCGCTTCGGTGACCTTGCGCCATTCGCTGGAGAGTGGGTCATCGCTCCACACTTCGACCATCATCTGGATCGAGCTGCGGCCGATTTCCAGGGTCTGGGTATAAAAGGACAACTGCGCGCCGACCGCGACCGGGACGAGAAACGCCATGCGGTCGATGGCGACAGTGGCAACGCGGCCGCCGGCCACCCGGCTGGCCATGGCAGTGCCGGCCAGATCCATCTGCGCGACCAGCCAGCCGCCGAAAATATCGCCAAAGCCGTTGGTTTCGCGGGGAAGTGCGGTGATTTGCAGGGCCAGGTCGCCCTGTGGGATCGGATCTTCTTGTTCGAGCTCTATCATGCCGAGGGGCCTCTGACCCATGACTCTTCGTGGGTATTGCGAGTGGTAGCCGTCTTCAAGAAAAACGATTCAACACCGAACACACTGCGTTCGTCACGTTTTCCATCAGGCGCCTAAAGGGAAACTCTGCGAAAAAGGCTAAATCCCGAGCAAAGGACGGGCCAACAACGTTTTCGCACAGCAATCTCTTACAAATCCTGCGCAGGTGGCGAGTATATCGGTCGATAGACCCCGCGACGACCACCCGGTTCTGATTTCGACCGTCAATTACGCGCCTCTATGTGCTTTTTCGAACAATTTGCTATGGTGCCGAACCTGTCCAAGCCACCGCCAGCGTTGTTGTGGCGACAGATTCGACTATAAGAGAAGCCCTTGCCATGACCACAGCGCCTTCGAGCCTCGCGCAGCCCGAGCAACCCGCACGACCGTTGACCCGCAATGACTACAAGACTCTGTCGCTGTCCGCCCTCGGCGGGGCGCTGGAGTTCTACGATTTCATCATCTTCGTGTTCTTCGCCACCGTCGTCGGCAAGCTGTTCTTCCCGGCCGACATGCCAGAGTGGCTGCGCTTGATGCAGACCTTCGGCATCTTCGCCGCCGGCTATCTGGCGCGGCCGCTGGGCGGCATCGTCATGGCGCACTTCGGCGACCTGCTGGGGCGCAAGAAAATGTTCACCCTGAGCATCTTCATGATGGCCGTGCCGACGCTGATCATGGGCTTGCTGCCTACTTACGCGCAGATCGGCATCTGGGCGCCGATCCTGTTGCTGCTGATGCGGGTGATCCAGGGCGCAGCGATTGGCGGTGAGGTGCCGGGGGCGTGGGTATTCGTTTCCGAACACGTACCGCAAAAGCACATCGGTTATGCCTGCGGCACGCTCACCAGCGGCCTGACTGCCGGCATCCTCCTCGGCTCGCTGGTCGCCACGGCGATCAACAGCATTTATACGCCAGCCGAAGTGTCGGATTACGCCTGGCGGATCCCGTTCCTGCTCGGCGGCGTGTTCGGCCTGTTCTCGGTATACCTGCGTCGCTGGCTGCACGAAACTCCGGTGTTCGCCGAACTGCAACTGCGCAAGGCACTGGCCGAAGAAGTGCCGTTGCGCGCGGTGCTGCGTGATCATCGCGGCGCCATCGCGATTTCGATGCTGCTGACCTGGCTGCTGTCGGCCGGCGTCGTCGTAGTGATTTTGATGACCCCGACCGTGCTGCAAACCGTCTACCACTTCTCGCCGACCACGGCGCTGCAAGCCAACAGCCTGGCCATCGTCTTCCTCAGCCTCGGCTGCATTGGTGCCGGCGCGCTGGCCGATCGCTTCGGCGCCGGCCGTGTATTCGTGTTCGGTTGCCTGGGCCTGCTGATCAGCTCCTGGACCTTCTACCACAGCCTCGCCGACCACCCGGACTGGCTGTTCCCGCTGTACGCACTGACCGGTTTGCTGGTCGGCACCATCGGCGCGGTGCCGTACGTGATGGTCAAGGCGTTCCCGCCGGTGGTTCGCTTCAGTGGCCTGTCGTTTTCCTACAACGTCGCGTACGCGATCTTCGGTGGCTTGACCCCGATGGTGGTGAGCCTGCTGCTGAAGGAAAGCGCGATGGGGCCGGCTTACTATGTTGCGGTGCTGTGCGGGATGGGGATTGTGGTCGGGGCGTGGCTGTGGAAGAAGGGGCGCTAAAGCCCAGGATCTACTCCACCAATACCGGCCACTTCGCGAGCAGGCTCGCTCCCACAGTTGGAATGCATTTCAATTGTGGGAGCGAGCCTGCTCGCGAATGGGGACGCCACAAATCATCCAGCAAAACCCGATGCTGGCCTTTCATCCAATTGTCATATTTCAGCCATAGAGTGTTCACACGGCCTGCTGATACTTGGCCCCGACTTAACACACCCTATCTGCTAGGAGTAAGGCATGAAACTGAAGCGTTTGATGGCGGCAATGACTTTTGTCGCTGCTGGCGTTGCGACTGCCAACGCGTTCGCCGCTGTTGACCCTGCTATCCCGAGCTACACCAAGACCACTGGTGTGTCGGGCAACCTGTCCAGCGTCGGTTCCGATACCCTGGCCAACCTCATGACCCTGTGGGCTGAGAACTACAAAAAAGAATACCCGAACGTCAACATCCAGATTCAGGCTGCCGGTTCTTCCACCGCGCCACCTGCGCTCACCGAAGGCACCGCCAACCTGGGCCCGATGAGCCGCAAGATGAAAGACAACGAGCTGCAGGCTTTCGAACAGAAGTACGGCTACAAGCCGACGGCGATCCCGGTTGCCGTGGATGCCCTGGCCGTGTTCGTGCACAAGGACAACCCGATCAAGCACCTGACCATGGCCCAGGTCGATGCGATCTTCTCCTCGACGCGCCTGTGCGGTGCCAAAGCTGACGTCAAGACCTGGGGCGACCTCGGTGTGACCGGTGACCTGGCCAACAAGCCAGTCCAGCTGTTCGGCCGTAACTCGGTGTCCGGCACCTACGGCTACTTCAAGGAAGAAGCCCTGTGCAAAGGCGACTACAAACCAAACGTCAACGAACAACCAGGTTCGGCGTCGGTGGTGCAGTCGATCAGCAGCTCGCTTAACGGCGTCGGCTACTCGGGTATCGGCTACAAGACTGCCAGCGTGAAAACCGTTGCCCTGGCCAAGAAAGAAGGTGGCGAGTTCATCGAAGACACCGAAGAAAACGCCCTGAACGGCAAGTACCCGCTGTCGCGCTTCCTCTACGTTTACGTCAACAAAGCCCCGAACAAGCCTCTGGCCCCGCTGGAAGCCGAGTTCGTGAAACTGGTGCTGTCGAAGCAGGGCCAGGAAGTGGTAGTGAAAGACGGCTACATCCCGCTGCCAGCCAAGGTTGCTGCAAAAGCACTGGCTGACCTCGGTCTGCAGGAAGGCGGCGCTGTCGCCAAGAAGTAACACCTGAGGCCGGCCTGACGCCGGACTCCTGTGGGAGCGAGCCTGCTCGCGAAGGGGGCGTCACATGCACCATCGATGTGACTGACCCGACGCTTTGACGAGCAGGCGCGCTGCCGCAACCACCAAATTTTCGACTCCGCTGCCGGACCTTCCGGGTGGCGGATTTGCTGCGTCACTGCATTGTCATCTTTCTGTCATACAGGATCGCTAGGGTGTGCGCATGAATGATCTGGCCAATTCCCCAATGACTACGACTTCCCCTCCCAAGCGCATTGATTTCAATACGCCTGAGCTGCAACGCAAGCGCCGAATTCGCGCGCTCAAGGATCGCTTCACCCGTTGGTACGTCCTCGTCGGCGGCCTGGCGGTGCTCGCGGCCATCACCCTGATCTTCTTCTTCCTCGCTTACGTTGTTGCGCCCCTGTTTCAAGGTGCCGACCTGACCGCGAAAGACTCGATCACCCCGGCCTGGATGCAGGACGCCGGCAAGCCGCTGATGATCTCGCTCGAGGAGCAGAATCAGGTGGCCATGCGTGTGTCCGACAAGGGCCAGGCGCTGTTCTTCGATCTCGACAGTGGCGCTGAATTGAGGCGTGTCGATCTGCCGCTGCCTGCGGGTACCACCGTGACGTCGATTGGCGAAGACCAGCCGGGTCATCCGCTGGTGGCCGTGGGCCTGTCCAACGGTCAGGCGCTGGTGTTCCGTCACACCTATAAAGTCAGCTACCCCGATGGCAAGAAAACCATCAGCCCGGCCATCGAATATCCCTATGGCGAGGCACCGATCGCACTGAACGAAAGCGGCGGCGCGCTGGAGCATGTCAGCCTCAACGCCACCGATTCGACGCTGATGCTGGTCGGCTCCACCGGCTCGCAACTCAATGTGCTGTCGCTGACCAGCGAAGAAAACATGATGACCGGCGAAGTCACCAACGAGCAGACGCGCATCGATCTGCCGCAAATGACCGAGCCGGTGAAAAACATCTTCGTCGACCCGCGCCAGCAGTGGCTGTACGTGGTCAACGGTCGTGCTCAGGCCGACGTATTCAGCCTGCGCGACAAGAGCCTCAACGGGCGCTACAAACTGCTGGAAAACGCTGACGCCCAAGTCACCGCCACCGCGCAGCTGGTCGGCGGTATCTCGCTGATCATCGGCGATTCCAAGGGCGGTCTGGCCCAGTGGTTCATGGCCCGCGATACCGATGGCGAGCAGCGTCTGAAGCAGATCCGCACCTTCCAGATGGGCACCACGCCGATCGTTGAAATCGCTGCCGAAGAACGCCGCAAAGGTTTCCTCGCCCTCGATGCCAGCGGCAAGCTCGGCGTGTTCCACAGCACCGCGCACCGTACGTTGCTGGTCGATCAGGTGGTTGAAGGCCAGGGCCTGTTTGGTCTGTCGCCGCGCGCCAACCGAGTGATCGTCGAAGCCGGCGGCAAGCTGCAACCGCTGCTGCTCGACAACCCGCACCCGGAAGTATCGTGGAGCGCGCTGTGGAGCAAGGTCTGGTACGAGAACTACGACGAGCCTAAATACGTCTGGCAATCGACCGCCGCCAACACCGATTTCGAACCGAAACTGAGCCTCTCGCCGCTGACCTTCGGCACCCTGAAAGCCGCGTTCTACGCCATGCTGCTGGCCGCGCCACTGGCCGTCGCTGCGGCGATCTACACCGCGTACTTCATGGCCCCGGGCATGCGCCGCAAGGTCAAACCGGTGATCGAACTGATGGAAGCGATGCCGACGGTGATCCTCGGTTTCTTCGCTGGTCTGTTCCTCGCGCCATACGTAGAGGGCCATCTGCCGGGCATCTTCAGCCTGCTGATGTTGCTGCCGATCGGCATTCTGGTCGCCGGTTTCACCTTCAGCCGTCTGCCTGAATCGATCCGCCTGAAAGTCCCGGATGGCTGGGAAAGTGCGCTGTTGATTCCGGTGATCCTGTTTGTGGGCTGGCTGTCGCTGTACATGAGCCCGTTCATGGAGAACTGGTTCTTCGGCGGCGACATGCGCATGTGGATCTCCCACGACCTGGGCATCACCTACGACCAGCGCAACGCTCTGGTGGTCGGTCTGGCCATGGGTTTTGCGGTGATCCCGAACATCTACTCGATCGCCGAAGACGCCGTGTTCAGCGTGCCGCGCGGCCTGACCCTGGGTTCGCTGGCCCTCGGTGCGACGCCGTGGCAGACCATGACCCGCGTGGTGATCCTGACCGCCAGCCCGGGGATTTTCTCGGCGCTGATGATCGGCATGGGCCGTGCGGTCGGCGAAACCATGATCGTGCTGATGGCCACCGGCAACACCCCGGTCATGGAGATGAACCTGTTCGAAGGCCTGCGCACCCTGGCCGCCAACGTCGCGGTGGAAATGCCCGAGTCGGAAGTCGGCGGCAGCCACTACCGCGTGCTGTTCCTCTCGGCGCTGGTGCTGCTGCTGTTCACCTTCGTCATGAACACCCTGGCAGAACTGATTCGTCAGCGTCTGCGCAAGAAATACTCGTCGCTTTAAGCAAAGGTAGAAGTCTGTGAAACAGAACTCCCTGAAAGGATGGTTCAAGAGCGGCGCCCCGGGCGTCTGGATCAGCGGTGGCGCGGTGTCCATCGCGGTCATCATGACCATTGGCCTGTTGGCGGTGATTGCCGTGCGCGGTCTCGGTCACTTCTGGCCGGCGGATCTGATCCACGCGCATTACGACGTGCCGGGCCAGGCCAATCACCTGGTGATCGGCGAAGTGGTGCAGAAAGAAGAAGTGCCGCGCGCACGTCTGAAGAGCGCCGGACTGCCGGTGCCTGACGAAGGTCCGGAATTCATGACCCGCGAGCTGATCAAGGTCGGCAACCGTGACCTGAACGGCAACGACTTCACCTGGATCGTCGGCGAGTGGCTGACCAAGCAGACCACGCCGCCGGAGTTGATGGCGATCGAGCGTCGTGAATGGGGTAACTTCTACGGTTACCTGGTCAACGTCAAACAGGACGGCAAGGTCATCGCCGAGGGCGAGGCCGCATGGCCTGAACTGCAAGCGCGCATCGAGCGTGTGAACGATCTCGCGGCTCAACTGAAGACGCTGGAAAAAACCGACATCGGCGCGATCAACGCCGGCCTCGAACGCATCCGTCTGCATGGCCGCAAACTCGAGCTGGAAGGCAAGCTCGACGCCACCGCACAAGCGGACATGGAATCCGAGCGCGCCGAGCTGGACGCGCGCTACAAGGACATCGAAGCACGTCTGTCTGATTTGCATGCTCAGTTCAACCGCGACGCCTTGACCGCCCGTGACGCCAACGGCAAGGAAATCGAAATCGGTCTGGGCAAAGTCGTGCATGCCTACCAGCCAAACGGCATGAGCACGCTGACCAAAGTCGGTTTTTACTTCAGCAAGATCTGGGAATTCCTCTCCGACGACCCGCGTGAAGCGAACACCGAAGGCGGGATCTTCCCGGCGATCTTCGGCACCGTGATGATGACCCTGATCATGGCGATGATCGTCACCCCGTTCGGCGTGCTGGCGGCGGTGTACCTGCGCGAATACGCCAAGCAGAACACTCTGACCCGGATCATCCGCATCGCGGTGAACAACCTCGCCGGCGTACCGGCGATCGTCTACGGCGTGTTCGGTCTGGGCTTCTTCGTCTACGTGCTGGGTGGCTCGGTCGACCGCTTGTTCTTCCCTGAAGCTCTGCCGGCGCCGACCTTCGGTACGCCGGGCCTGCTCTGGGCTTCGCTGACCCTCGCTCTGCTGGCGGTACCGGTGGTGATTGTGGCGACCGAAGAAGGTCTGGCGCGGATTCCGCGTACCGTGCGTGAAGGTTCGTTGGCCCTCGGCGCGACCAAAGCGGAAACGTTGTGGAAAATCGTTATCCCGATGGCCAGCCCGGCCATGATGACCGGCATGATCCTCGCCGTGGCCCGTGCCGCCGGTGAAGTGGCGCCGCTGATGCTGGTAGGGGTGGTGAAGCTGGCGCCGTCGTTGCCGGTGGACGGCAACTACCCGTACCTGCACCTGGACCAGAAGATCATGCACCTGGGCTTCCACATTTATGACGTCGGCTTCCAGAGCCCCAACGTCGAAGCAGCCCGCCCGCTGGTGTACGCCACCGCGCTGCTGCTGGTGCTGGTGATCGCAACGCTGAACCTGTCGGCGGTGTATATCCGCAACCACCTGCGTGAAAAATACAAAGCACTGGATAGCTAAAGCCATTAGCCACAAGCGGCAAGCTACAAGCCGCTTTTGCTCAAACTTGCAGCTTGCAGCCAGAAGCTTGCAGCTACGAACGGAGTGAGAACCATGCAGCACGAAACACACAGCCACGGCATCAACATGTCTGCCCTGGGCCGCGACAAGCAGAGCCTGGACCTGGCGCAGGAAACCGTCGCCATCGAAGTGCCGGGCCTGAGCCTGTACTACGGCGAGAAACAGGCACTGTTCGACGTCAGCATGAACATCCCGAAGCAGCGCGTGACCGCGTTCATCGGCCCGTCCGGCTGCGGTAAGTCGACGCTGCTGCGTACCTTCAACCGGATGAACGATCTGGTCGACGGCTGCCGCGTCGAAGGCGCGATCAACCTGTACGGCAACAACATCTATCGCAAGGGCGAAGACGTGGCCGAACTGCGTCGTCGCGTCGGCATGGTGTTCCAGAAGCCCAACCCGTTCCCGAAGACCATCTACGAAAACGTGGTGTATGGCCTGCGCATTCAGGGCATCAACAAAAAGCGCATCCTCGACGAAGCCGTCGAGTGGGCATTGAAAGGCGCGGCGCTCTGGGATGAAGTCAAAGATCGCCTGCACGACTCGGCCCTCGGCCTGTCCGGTGGTCAGCAACAGCGTCTGGTCATCGCCCGCACCATCGCGGTTGAGCCTGAAGTGTTGCTGCTCGACGAGCCGTGCTCCGCTCTCGACCCGATCTCGACGCTGAAAGTCGAAGAGCTGATCTACGAGCTGAAGTCCAAGTTCACCATCGTCATCGTTACCCACAACATGCAACAGGCGGCACGGGTGTCCGACTACACCGCGTTCATGTACATGGGCAAACTGGTGGAATTCGGCGATACCGATACCCTGTTCACCAATCCGGCGAAGAAGCAGACCGAAGACTACATCACCGGTCGCTATGGCTAACCGTGCAGCTGCAAGCCGCAAGCTTCAAGCGGCAAGTAAGAGCGGTTCGAGTACGACACAAATCAGCTTGCGGCTTGTAGCTTGCAGCTCATGGCTTTTGCGGAGCAAATCATGATTTCGAAGGAAGGTTTAACCCATCACATCTCTGCGCAGTTCAACGCTGAACTGGAGGAAGTGCGCAGCCACCTCCTGGCCATGGGCGGGCTGGTCGAGAAGCAGGTCAACGACGCGGTGACCGCGCTGATCGAGGCCGATTCCGGCCTGGCTCAGCAGGTCCGTGAGATCGATGACCAGATCAACCAGATGGAACGCAACATCGACGAAGAATGCCTGCGCATTCTCGCCCGTCGGCAGCCGGCGGCGTCTGACCTGCGTTTGATCATCAGCATTTCCAAGTCGGTGATCGACCTTGAGCGTATCGGCGACGAAGCCACCAAGATCGCCCGTCGTGCCATCCAGTTGTGCGAAGAAGGCGAAGCGCCGCGTGGTTACGTCGAGGTTCGTCACATTGGTGACCAGGTACGCAACATGGTGCGCGATGCGCTGGACGCCTTCGCCCGTTTCGATGCCGATCTGGCCTTGTCGGTGGCGCAGTACGACAAGATCATCGACCGCGAATACAAAACCGCCCTGCGTGAGCTGGCCACCTACATGATGGAAGACCCGCGCTCTATCTCACGGGTGCTGAGCATCATCTGGGTCCTGCGCTCGCTGGAGCGTATCGGCGACCATGCGCGCAACATCTCCGAACTGGTGATCTACCTGGTGCGCGGCACCGACGTGCGCCACATGGGCCTCAAGCGCATGAAGGAAGAAGTTGAGGGCACAAGCGCTGAAACCGCTAATGTTCCGGGCGAAGCTGACGATAAGTAAGATTGCCTGAGAAAAGCGCCCGGCCCTCTGGCCGGGCGTTTTTGTTTGTGCTTTTCACAAGGCAGATCGAATTAAAAAGCAGCACCCGCGAACGAAAAGTCCCGGCGTGACTGAAGAGTTTTGGCAATGTGCCATCAGCCAGCGTTATGCTTGCCGGGATTTTAATAGGGGTGTTGGATGAGCAAGATCAGTGTGTTGGTCGTGGACGATGCTTCGTTCATTCGTGACCTGGTGAAAAAGTGCCTGCGTAATTACTTCCCGGGGATCCGCACCGAGGACGCCATCAACGGCAAAAAGGCCCAGGCCATGCTGGCCAAAGAGGCTTTCGACCTGGTGCTGTGCGACTGGGAAATGCCGGAAATGTCCGGCCTCGAACTGCTGACCTGGTGCCGCGAGCAGGACAACCTCAAGACCATGCCGTTCGTCATGGTCACCAGCCGTGGCGACAAGGAAAACGTGGTCCAGGCGATTCAGGCCGGCGTTTCCGGCTACGTCAGCAAGCCGTTCACCAACGAGCAGCTGCTGACCAAGGTCAAGCAGGCACTGAACAAGGTCGGCAAGCTCGACACCTTGATGAACAGCGCGCCGACCAAGATGAATTCGGCGTTCGGCAACGATTCCCTGAGCGCGTTGACCGGCGGCAAGCCTGCCGTGGTTGGCGGCGCTGCGGCCAGGCCTGCCGCTGCTGCCCCCGCTCCAGCCGCTGCACCGTCGCGCGGTTTGCTCAACAGCCCGCCAGTTCAGGCGCCCGGTGCATCCAAGGCGCCGGTGGGCGGTCGTGGGCAGGGCCAGCTGCGGTTGCCGAGCGGCAATCAGCAATGCGTGATCAAGGCCTTGAGCATCAAGGAAGCCCTGCTGGTAGTGAAGCGCACCGAAACCCTGCCGCAGATCCTCGACAGCGCCGTGCTCGATCTGGAGCAGGGCGATAACGCCGAGATCGCGCGCCTCAATGGTTACCTGCACGCCATCGTCGCCCACGAGCAGAAAGCCGACAGCGACTGGCTGCAACTGACCTTCCGTTTCGTCGACCAGGATGCGCAGAAGCTCGACTACATCTCGCGCCTGATCGCCCGGGGCACGGCGCAGAAGCACTTCGTACCCGGCGCGTAAGCTTCGTCGCCCGATAGGCCGCCTTCGCGAGCAGGCTCGCTCCCACCCTGGAACGCATTCCAAATGTGGGAGCGAGCCTGCTCGCGAAGGGGCCAGCCGAAACACCACCCATCTCCCGCGCTGGGCAATTTGAAACATCTGTCGACTAGCCTGGTCTGTCTCAGCTGCTAGGCTGATTCCCAGGCCTTCCTTCGACAGACTTTTGCCCATGCTCGCGCGCCTGCTGTTTTTCTGCGGTCTCTGCCTGGCCTCCCAGCTGGCGATGGCCATGACCATCTACAAATCCACCGATGCCAATGGCGTGGTCTCGTACAGTGACCGCCCGAGCAAAGGCGCGAAGGTGTTCGTGTTTCAGGATCGCATGGTCGAGCGCCTCGACCGCCAGGTGTACCTGGACATCAAGAAGCAGAAGGGCGTTGATGTAGTGTTTGCGCGCAACGATCTGTACGCGCCGGTCGAGGTTGCCCTGGCCTTCATCGGCACGAGCAATGTGCGTGGCGCGCCAGCGCAGGCGATCCGTCGCGTGCTGCCACCGCGCAGCAATACGCGGCTGGCGCTGCTGACGGCGATCAGCCGCGACCAGCCGCTGGTGTACTCGCCGCAGTTCCAGTATTCGCTGGGCGACCCCGCAGGCACCGCGCAGAGCTATCGCTATCCGCTGCCCTGGCGTGGCGGGCCGTTTCGCCTGAGTCAGGGCGCCAACGGCCAGTACAGCCACTATGGGCCGAAGAACCGCTACGCCATGGACATCGCCATGCCGGTGGGCACGCCGATCATCGCCGCGCGAGCGGGAGTGGTGGTCAAGACCGAGAACTCCCAGAGCGGACGCGGCACCGATGCCTCCGGCAATTTCGTGCGGGTGCTGCACGACGACGGCACCATGGGCGTGTACCTGCATCTGAAACAGGGTTCGGTGAGTGTGCGCGAAGGACAACGGGTCAAGGTCGGCAGCCCGCTGGCGCTGTCCGGCAACACCGGCAACAGCAGCGGCCCGCACCTGCACTTCGTGGTGCAGCGCAATACCGGAGAGGGGCTGGTGTCGATTCCCTATCAGTTCAACCAGCCGCTGGGGGCGTTGCCCAACTTTGCGTTGGGCAAGCAGTAGGCGCGATAGGGTGTCGAGGGTTTTTGTGGCGAGGGGATTTATCCCCGTTGGGCCGCGAAGCGGCCCCAAATATTGCGACTCTGTACTAACTGACTGCATTCAATGGTTTTGGGACGGCTGCGCCGTCCAACGGGGATAAATCCCCTCGCCACAAGAGCTCCCCAAACTCCCATCAATCCAGCATCAACACCTTGGCCAGGACAATCTTCGGCCCTTTCATTTTCTTGATGATGATGCGCAGGCCTTCGACTTCCAGCACTTCTTCCTCTTCCGGCACCCGTTTCAGGGTTTCGTAGACCAGCCCGGCGAGGGTTTCCGCTTCGATGTGATCCAGATCGATGCCGAGCAGGCGCTCGACCTTGAACAACGGCGTATCGCCACGCACCAGCAGCTTGCCCGGCTGATAGGCGAGGATGCCGCGCTCTGCCTTGCGGTGTTCGTCCTGAATGTCGCCGACCAGCACTTCCAGCACGTCTTCCATGGTCAGATAGCCGATGATGTTGCCGTCAGCCTCCTCGACCACGGCGAAGTGCGAGCCGCCCTTGCGGAACTGCTCCAGCAGTTGCGACAGCGGCATGTGCCGCGATACGCGCTCCAGCGGGCGGGTCAGCTCGGCCAGGTTGAACGACTCGGGAATGTGGTCCAGTGCGGCCAGTTCCAGTAGCAGATCCTTGATGTGCAGCAGGCCGACGAACTCCTGGCGCTCGCTGTCGTACACCGGATAACGGCTGAACTTGTGGCGACGGAACATCGCCAGGATTTCCTTCAGCGGCGCGTTGAACTCCAGGGTGATCAGGTCTTCGCGGGAGTTGGCCCAGTCGACCACTTCCAGCTCGCCCATTTCCACCGCCGAGGCCAGTACGCGCATGCCCTGATCGCTCGGGTCCTGGCCACGGCTGGAGTGCAGGATCAGTTTCAGTTCTTCGCGGCTGTAATGGTGTTCATGGTGCGGGCCGGGTTCGCCTTGCCCGGCGATACGCAGAATCGCGTTGGCGCTGGCGTTGAGCAAATAGATCGCCGGGTACATCGCCCAGTAGAACAGGTACAGCGGCACCGCCGTCCACAGCGACAGCAGCTCGGGTTTGCGGATCGCCCACGACTTGGGCGCCAGCTCGCCGACCACGATGTGCAGATACGAAATGATGAAGAACGCGGTGAAGAACGACACGCCTTTGATGATCTCGGGCGAGTCGACGCCGACTGCGCTCAGCAGCGGTTCGAGAATGTGCGCGAACGCCGGTTCACCGACCCAGCCCAGGCCAAGGGAGGCGAGGGTGATGCCGAGCTGGCACGCCGACAGGTAGGCATCGAGCTGACTGTGCACGGTGCGCAGGATGTGCCCGCGCCAGCCGTGTTGTTCAGCGATGGCCTCGACCCGGGTCGAGCGCAGTTTGACCATGGCGAATTCCGCCGCAACGAAAAAGCCGTTGAGCAACACCAGGATCAGAGCAAAAAGGATCATGCCGAAGTCGGCGAAAATAGTAGCGAGGGACAAGCCAGGGGAAGGGTCCATGATGGAGTTTTGCGGGTTCCGTGTGATTCGAAAGTAGGGAGTAACAGCGCCTGAAAGGCAGGCACAAGTCAGCCAATGTAGCGGCTGACCGTGCGATTGCCTAGTGGCGTGTGCCGGGCGGCATCACTCGGTGGCGCTGATCGCCCGTGCGCTGGCCACCTGGGCCGGGGCGAAATGGCAGGTGAAGGTGCTGCCGTGACCGGGCACGCTGCTGATCTCCATGCGTGCGCGGTGGCGCAGCAGCACGTGCTTGACGATGGCCAGGCCGAGGCCGGTGCCGCCGGTGTTGGAGTTGCGGCTGGAGTCGACGCGGTAGAAACGTTCAGTCAGGCGCGGCAAGTGTTTGCTGTCGATGCCGATGCCGGAATCCTGCACGCTCAGGTGCGCGCCCTGATCGTCGCCCCACCAGCGAATGCGGATGTTGCCCTCGGCCGGGGTGTACTTGACCGCGTTGAACACCAGATTGGAAAACGCACTGCGTAGTTCGGCCTCGCTGCCCTTGAGCAGCACTCCGGCATTGGCCTCGAGGCTGATGCGCTGGTTCTTCGCTCCCGACAACTGCTGCGCATCGCTGGTGATCGATTGCAGTAGCGTGTCGATCTGCACCGGCTGGTTGTCCGACGGGTAGTCGGTGGCTTCCAGTTTCGCCAGCAACAACAGGTCGTTGAGCAGCGTCTGCATGCGCCCGCCCTGTTGCTGCATCTGTTGCAGGGCTCGGCTCCAGCGCGGGTTCACTTCCTCGACATTGTCGAGCAGGGTTTCCAGATAGCCGCAGATCACCGTCAGCGGTGTGCGCAGCTCGTGGGAGACGTTGGCGATGAAGTCCTTGCGCATCTGTTCCAGCTGATGAATGCGCGTGACATCGCGCACCAGCATCAGGTGTTCATTGTTGCCGTAGCGGGTCAGGTACAGCTGAATGCGCACGCGATCGTTGGTCGGCGAAGGGATTTCCAATGGCTCGGCGAAGCTGTCCTGCTCGAAGTATTCCTTGAAGCGCGGATGGCGCACCAGGTTGGTCACCGGTTGGCCGCTGTCCTGCGGAGTCTTCAGGCCGAGCAGGGTTTCGGCGGCGCGGTTCCACCATTCGAGGTTGCCGTCGCTGTCGAGCATGATCACCGCGTCTTTCAGCGCGGCGGTGGATTCCTGCACCCGGTCGATCACCGCTTGCAGACGTCCGCGCACCCGTTGGTCGCGGCGTTGCAGGTGATAGATGCTGTCGAACACCTCGCCCCACAGACCATAGCCATCGGGCGGTGCTTCGTCGGGTTGATGCTGGCGCAGCCATTCGTGCAGACGCAGCAGTTGCTTGAGCGTCCAGGCCAGATAAAGCCCCAGACCCGCTGCGAGGCTCCAGCCGTAATAGCCGGTGATCAGGCCGATCACCAGGCAGGCGGTGACCAGCAACAGCATGTGGCGAATCAGGGTGCCATGCCAGTTTTGATTCACAGAGGCGTCCTTAGCCGCAGTTTCAAGTTTCAAGTCGCAAGCACCAAGCTAACGCGGATCGGCTTTCACTTGCCGCTTGTAGCTAGAAACTTGCAGCAGCTTTTATGCTTTTGTGGAGAACCGATAACCGGTGCCGCGCACGGTTTGTACCAGATTTTCGTAAGCGTCGCCGAGGGCCTTGCGCAGGCGGCGGATGTGCACGTCGACGGTGCGCTCTTCGACATAGACGTTGCCGCCCCAGACCTGGTCGAGCAACTGGCCACGGGTGTAGGCGCGTTCCTGATGGGTCATGAAGAATTGCAGCAGGCGGTATTCGGTCGGGCCCATCTCGGCGGGTTTGCCGTCGATGGTCACGCGGTGGCTGATCGGGTCGAGCAGCAGGCCGCCGACTTCGATCGGCGCTTCGCCATCGGTCGGTCCGGCGCGGCGCAGCACAGCCTTGAGGCGGGCGACCAGTTCACGCGGCGAAAACGGTTTGGTGATGTAGTCGTCGGCGCCGACTTCCAGGCCCTGGATCTTGTTGTCCTCTTCGCCCTTGGCGGTGAGCATGATGATCGGGATGTCCCCGGTCAGCTCGTCACGCTTGAGGCGCCGGGCCAGTTCGATGCCCGAGGTGCCGGGCAGCATCCAGTCGAGCAGGATCAGGTCCGGTTTGCGGTCGACGATGATGGCGTGGGCCTGCTGCGAGTTCTCTGCCTCGAGGCAGTCATAGCCGGCCATTTCCAACGCCACGGCGATCATTTCGCGAATGGGCGCTTCGTCGTCGACGATCAGAATGCTCCTGCCAACCATGCCTTAATCCTCTTGTCATTTAACTGTCTTGCGCCGCATTAGATAACGGAATTATTGCAGTCGTGTGACAGTATTTCAGAGTGGCGGCGTTTGTGCTGATCCTGAACTAAGCTCCAAGTCCGAATCCTGACAACCACAAAAGAAGGTTTCCATGACTCAGATGACTGCTTCTTTCAAAGCCCTGCTGATGGCCGCCGCCCTGACATTGCCGGGGCTGGCCATGGCCGCCGATCCGGCGATGGAGAAGGACGGCATGTATACCGACCACAAGGGCATGACCCTGTACACCTTCGCCAAGGACTCCGCTGGCAAGTCCGCGTGCAATGACACGTGCGCGGCAAACTGGCCGCCGCTAATGGCGACAGCGAATGACAAGTCGATGGGGGACTGGACGGTAATCACTCGTGATGATGGCAGCAAGCAATGGGCCTACCAGGGCATGCCGCTGTACACCTTCGTGATGGACAAGAAGGCAGGCGACATGACCGGCGACGGCAAAATGGACGGCGCGTGGAAAGTCGCCAAGGCCAAATAACCACGACGCACAAGACTGTGGGAGCGAGCCTGCTCGCGAAAAGCGGTGTGTCAGCTATTGCAGAGGTGACTGACATGACGCCTTCGCGAGCAGGCTCGCTCCCACAAGTGTCATGCATCAGCGCAGCGCGTAATCCAGCACGATCCCGACAAATATCGCCAACCCTGCCCAGTGGTTATGCAAGAACGCCTTGAAGCAACGCATGCGGTCGCGATCGCGGGTGTACCAGAACTCCCACGCATAACATCCCGCAGCCACCAGCAAGCCGAGGCGGAACCAGATCCCCAGCTCGAACTTCGACCCGGCCAGAATCAGGCAGGCCAGCGACAATGCCTGCAAGCTGAGGATGATCACCCGATCCGCTTCGCCAAACAGTATCGCCGTGGATTTCACGCCGATCTTCAGGTCGTCATCCCGATCGGTCATCGCGTAATAAGTGTCATAACCCACCGTCCACAGCAGATTGGCGATCCACAGCAGCCACGCCGCCGCCGGCAATTCTCCGGTCTCAGCGGTAAAGGCCATTGGCATGCCCCAGGAAAACGCCGCGCCCAGCACCACTTGCGGGTAGTAGGTGTAGCGCTTCATGAACGGATAAGTGAATGCCAGCGCCAGCCCACCCAGCGACAGCCAGATCGTCGGCGCGTTGGTGCACAGCACCAGCAGAAAACTGATGCCCATCAGCACGGCAAAGAACACCAGCGCTTCCTTCGAGCTGATCCGGCCAGCGGCGAGCGGCCGTTGCGCGGTGCGTTTGACGTGGCCGTCGACCTTGCGGTCGGCCCAATCGTTGATCACGCAGCCGCCGGCACGGGTCAGCACCACGCCGAGGACGAAGATGACAATGTTGGCCAGCGACGGCGAACCCTTGCCGGCAATCCACAATGCCCACAACGTCGGCCACAGCAGCAGGTAAATGCCGATCGGCTTGTCCATGCGCGTCAGCTGAACGAAATCCCAGGCGCGCGGGTTCAGACGGTTGAGGGACTTGAGCAGGCTCTGATACATCAGCAGTTCTCCGGATGGGCGCGGGCGGCGTCCCACAGGCTCGGCAGGAAGATTTCCGCGACCAGCACGCTCAGCGCGCCACGGTCGAAACGCGAACGCCGGCCCCACAGCTCAGGGGCTTGCACCACTGGCGGCAACCATTGCTCGGGGTAGCGGCAGACTTCAATGGCGCGGCGCTGAAATGCGCGATCACAAAACAGCAATTCGCCCAGCGAGCGGCTGCCCAGTTCATCCATGTGCAAGCCATCGCCTTGCAGGGCCGCCCGCGAGGCAACGCTGCGGGCAAACACCCAGGCCTCGCCGTGGCCGCGCAAATACACCTCACGCACCCAGCCTTCGCTGCCCTCGGCCAGCTCCAGTGCCGCGCATTCATCAGCGCGCAGGGTGTCCCAGCCTTCGAACAGCGGCGACACGCTGAAGCCGTCCTCGGACAACCGGGTCAAACGGCGGGTCAGCGAGCCTTCGTCGAACAACCAGTCCAGCGTCAACGGATCGGGGCGGGGCGTCAGGCGGTCTTGGGTCAGCCAGAGCGGGGCGGGGCAGGCATTTGAATGTTGCACAATGAGTCATTATTGGCCGCAAATGAGGCGGCGAGCTTACCATGGCAGGCGACAGGATTGAGCGGCGCCGGCCGCCGTTGCGCCGAACAGGCTTGCATCTGCGCGGCACCCTCAGTACAAAACGCCCTGAGCCGGATGGCAACGCAGCACCCATCGACCGTCCGCGCCGGCACTACGCCTGAACCCTGAGGAAGTACCTGAATGAAGAAGTGGCAATGTATCGTCTGTGGCCTGATCTATAACGAAGCCGATGGCTGGCCGGATGACGGCATCGCGCCGGGCACCCGCTGGGAAGACGTACCGGCAGACTGGCTGTGCCCCGACTGCGGCGTCGGCAAAATGGACTTCGAAATGATCGAAATCAACTAAGCAAATCAGAGGAGTAAGGCATGAGCGCACCAGTCGTCATCATCGGCACCGGGCTTGCGGGCTACAACCTGGCCCGCGAGTTTCGCAAGCTCGACAGCGAAACCCCGCTGCTGCTGATCACCGCCGATGACGGCCGCTCTTACTCCAAGCCGATGCTCTCCACCGGTTTCGGCAAGAACAAGGATGCCGACGGCCTGAGCATGGCCGAGCCCGGCGTCATGGCCGAGCAGTTGAAGGCCGAAGTGCGCACCCACACGCGCATCAGCGGTATCGACGCCGGCCACAAACGCTTGTGGATCGGTGAAGAAGCCGTGCCCTATCGCGACCTGATTCTGGCCTGGGGCGCGGAAACCGTGCGCGTGCCGATCGAAGGCGACGGCGCGGAACTGGTGTTCCCGATCAACGATCTCGAAGACTACGCGCGCTTCCGTGCCGCAGCGGCGGGCAAGCGTCGGGTGTTGTTGCTCGGCGCCGGGTTGATCGGCTGTGAATTTGCCAATGACCTGATCCTCGGCGGCTACGAAGTGCAACTGGTCGCGCCGTGCGAACAGGTCATGCCGATGCTCTTGCATCCTGCCGCTGCGGCGGCCGTGCAGGCCGGGCTGGAAAGTATCGGGGCGAAGTTTCACCTCGGCCCGGTGCTGACCCGCCTGGAGAAAGTCGCCGATGGCCTGGAAGCGCACCTGTCCGATGGCCAGATCATCCCCTGCGATGTAGTGGTCTCGGCGATCGGCCTGCGCCCGCGCATCGATCTGGCGGCAGCTGCCGGCGTGCAGGTCAATCGCGGCGTGATGGTCGATCGTTACCTGAAAACCTCCCACGCCAACATCTACGCCCTGGGCGATTGCGCCGAAGTCGACGGGCTCAATCTGCTCTACGTGATGCCGCTGATGAGCTGCGCCCGTGCATTGGCGCAAACCCTCGCTGGTAACCCGACCGCGGTCAGCTACGGGCCGATGCCGATCACCGTGAAAACCCCGGTGTGCCCGCTGGTGGTGTCGCCGCCGCCACGGGGCAGCGAAGGCGTTTGGAGCGTCGAAGGGCAGGGCGCCGACGTCAAAGCGCTGTGCCACGGTGCCGACGGTCAGTTGCTCGGTTACGCCCTGACCGGCGGGGCGGTCATGGAAAAACTGGCCCTGAACAAACAGCTGCCGCCGCTGCTGGCGTAAATGCCGGTCGTTCTGTCGCAAACACCGCTCTTTTGCCCCGACAAAGGTCTTGGGGAGACTGGCGCCGCCGTTGGCGGCGTGCCATTCTCACTCCCGTCTGCCGCAGAGTAGAGCCTGCGGCGCCTTGGGCGCTGTTCCAACGAGAACAGCACGGACATAACAACAAAAAACCGTCAAAGGGGCTTCACTAATGCGTAAACCAGAACTCGCCGCTGCAATCGCCGAAAAGGCAGACCTGACCAAAGAACAGGCCAACCGCGTCCTCAACGCCGTCCTCGAAGAAATCACCGGCGCCCTGCACCGCAAGGACAGCGTGACGCTGGTTGGCTTCGGCACCTTCCTGCAACGCCACCGCGGCGCCCGCACCGGCAAAAACCCGCAGACCGGCGAACCGGTCAAGATCAAGGCCAGCAACACCGTGGCATTCAAGCCAGGCAAATCGTTGAAAGACAGCGTCAATCCTTGATGGCGGCGTGCTCCCCTGAATGACGGGGAGAACCGCAAATGAGAAATGGGCACACCGATTGCGGTCGGGTGCCCATTTTTTGTGGCTGTCTGTTGGCTTACTGGCGTCGGAAGCAGGCCTTGCCGTTGCCGAAATCCACGGCCAGGCAGTTTGGCTCGATCGCCAGTTGCAGGTCCTGGAACAGTCCGCCCAGATCGCTGTTGGAGGCAGGCTTGGTTTTGCTTTCCAGCACTACTGTCTGGTTCTCGACTTTCCAGGTGCCTTTGGCAAAGCCATCGGCGCTGCCATACGCCACACCGGCATCAAAGGTGCCGTCCTTTCGCAACAGCAACTCGGCGCCCATTTCCATTGCGCCGGTCAGGTAGTAATGGCCGTCCAATGGTGGGGTTTCCGCTGACGCGTGGGTGATGGGCAGCCACATGAGCGCGGCGAGAAACAGTGGTTTCAATTCCATGAAATGAAGCTCCTTGGCAGTTGTAGTAGAGGGATCGCATTTTCGAGCGTTGGATTCTGGCACAGCCATGTTTTGCCCGCCCGTTGTTCAGGCGCTACACAATCGAATCAATATCCAGCTGAAACGGCGCGCCAACCGCATGCCCTCCGGTCATCGCGGCGATAGCGGCGTCGTGGTCTTCAGCGGCTGGCGGGATCATCGCCAGTTGCTCCTGAACCAGGTTTTCAGGGTGGGCGTTCCAGCGCAGCAAACTTTCCTCGACCCATTCGGGCTGGTCGGCATAGCTGCCGTAAACGTCGACCTCGGTGACCCGTTGACTGCGCAGCGCTGTCAGGCGGGCCTTGGTCATGCTGATCTTGTCTATTTCCTGATTGAGCATCAGCGTCTTGTGCGCGCGCTCCTGCTCTCGCACGTAAGAACGGTGGTTGTTTTGCAGATCGCGCTTAACGGCCCGCAGCTGTTGCTGAATATTCTCCAGGGCGCTGCTGATCCACTCGAATTCGCGATTGGTCACCAGCGAACGCTTGCGCTGCAGTGCTTCCTGCCAACGGCGCAAGCTGGCCCAGCAGCCGGGGATGTAGCTGCCGACCATTGAGTGGTGACCCCGGTCGAACAACTGCCGCAGAAACGATCCGCGTTCGGGCAAGCCGTTCGTAGCGCGCAGGGCCTTGGCGCAGCCGTGATCGACGATCGTGCTGCAACCCGGCTCCCAGAGAAGGGAGGATCGGTGGTCCTTGTCGAACTCAACGGGCATGAAATGGCGCAAAGCACCGTGATGCCCATAGTCGTCGCCAAAGAAATTGATGATTCCCCAGATCAGCAGGCCGAGGCCGGCGACCGGGTTGAAGCCCAGCACCACGGCGTTGGTTGCGTACATCGGCCCAGGCTTGGCGAAAGTATTCATCCATGTGGCGGGAACGCTCGGAACCGGGTCGTTCTGATTGACGATGCGGTGGTGGGCCAATGCTTTGGCGCTTTCGATGAACGTGGTGTCACCAGCGCGGGGGGCGCCGTAGGTGTAGAGCACGATTTGCGGGGAGAACTCCAGGTTGCGTCTCAGCATCTCGGACAGGATCAGTGCAACTGCACCGCCCAGACTGTGACCCGTGATCAGCAGCTTTTGCCCGCTGTAGAATTTTTCCAGATAAGTCACGATGAATGGATAAGCCGCCAAAGCGCCACCGTAGAAACCGCGGTGCACTTTGCCTTCGCCTTCGGCAAAGGGAACCTGATAGGCATCCCCGTCACGCCGGCCGTCGGGCCAGATCTCACTGGTACCTCGCACGCTGATCAGGATCAACTCGTCATGGTGGCAGATGAAAGCTTGGGTATCAGTACTGTTGTCTTTGTTACGGTCATCGAGACAGTGCAACTTGGCCGGGTGTTCTTGTTCGTCGCCCAACGCGGGGTCATTCACTTCGGGGTAAAGGTTCGGGTCGAACGGCACCACTTCCAAGCGTTTCGAATACGGCACGTCTTCGTACAGTGGGTAGTATTTCTGCGTTTGCGAGTCATCGACCTTCCACAACTCGTCGAACTGCGGTAGCGCGTGGCCGAACCAGTTGCCGCTGCTGGGCTGTACCGGAAAGCTTACCGTGTCGGTCTGCACCGGTTGAGTGTTGGGTTCCTGTCCGAAATCGGTGTAGCTCAGCGTCGCCATCACCGACAGCTGATAAAGGTTGAGCGCGCAGAACGCGTCGCCTGTCGACAGCATTGGCCGTAGCGCTCTCATCGGCCGTACTTCCAGCACATGGTGTTGGTTCGGCAGCAGTGCGACGCCCTTGGGCGGCGGCGGGGAAAACCCCAGTTCGACGGTGGCCATCTCCGCCGCACTCAAGATTGTGTGCAGTCCGCCATCCGCAGAAGTTTTATCGACGAGCGTGAAGTCTCTGGACTTCGCCGCCGATCGCATGAGCTTGTGCGCCGCCCTCTTCGGAGGGTCGCGACGAGCAACCAGTGGTGGCAGGTGGGCGATGTGCTTTACCAGTTCACTGACTTCGACCTGACAGTACGCGTCGGTTTCGGGCAGGTCCCTGGCGGGGTTTGCCTGGGTGCGAGTGCCTGTTTTGTGGAAGAAGCGGGTTTTTTCGGCGCGGACTTGGAGTTCGGTGATGGGAAGGGGGTAGTCCAGTCTTTTTCTCAAGTCTCGATACAGCGCTTCTGCTCCTTGAAAAGGCTTATTCAGCTTGAGCACTACCGGGCCACAATGGTGGTTGTTTACCTTTGCCCAGCCTTTCGCATCCAGTTTTCCAGTATGAACGGTATCTTCGTAGTCGGTGATCTCATATGCCAAGCCGGCGTAGGGTGTGCCATCTCCGAACTCATTCACCAATTGAAAACTGGTCGAATGCCCGCGCATCGGGCAGGCGTGGATATCACCTTGCATAAAGGTGGTAACGCTTGTCGGTAAGGATTCAGCGTTCATGGAGTCTCGTCCGTGTTTTCGTTGCAACTTGGATAGATGGTGCAAATCCGTCCATCCACCATTCTGAAGGTGCTGAAGTCTTCATAATTTCCATTGCAATAACCACGCTGGTCCTCATAGCCTTCCCCCATACAGCGCTTCCAGCCACCAGGAACCTGGACCCAAGTGTCCCCCCAACCAGGTTGCTCTTCATTCGCTAGGTTTATTTTCAACCTCACGGTTTTTCCTGGGAGTTGATCCAGTGTGTACGCGCCATGAGGGCGGCTCCGGGCTACATTTCCTTCTTGATCCATTCCTTTACATCTCAACATTTTTATTAGGTTACGCTTGGGGCTGACTGTCCGAAAAAACCACATGCATTCGCCTGTAAACTCACCCAGGCCGTCCTCGTTGAATGTGCCCTTTATTCGTTTCAGCAACTCTGGACGCACGAAAATCGAGGCGTAATCCATGCTGAAGTTGCTTCGGCCTTTTCCATAAAAGCCGATGACCTTGATTTCCACTTTGTTGAGCGCCAACGGACAATCGCTGATGGTTTTGTACAACTCGATTTCCGCAGTGTTTACATATTCCATGGTGGGTTTATTGAAGCTCACCCAGAAATCCGGCTTTCCTGGCACGCGGCAGGTTTCACCCGCTGCGGGCAGGTAGATAGCCTTCAGCTCATATTTGAATCCAAGTGGAAAATCCGGAACAAACGTAAACGTGTTCGGGGTCTTCACCGTCGTACAACCCACCAGCAATCCCAGGCAACCACTCAGCAGCAACCCTCGTTTCAAGTTCCTCATCGACCTACCTCTCCCTGCCAATACAACGCTTCCTGATATACCCGCTCAAAATGCATCGCCGGATCTTCACCGGGTTTGGGCAGCCATGATTTGCCTGGCCGATATCCCGGTAACTGCAAACTGCGGGTCAGCAAGAAATGCACTTGCTCCGGTTGTTGCCAGCCCCACAAGTGCGTCAGTTGAATCAGGCCCCACAGCCACTCATCGACGTCGAGCTGTTCGGCCAGCGTGGCCATGGCTTCGGTGTGTTCGCCGACCAGGTAACGGCGGGTGTTGTCGAACAGCACGTTGGCGTAGATCAGCTCCGGGGTCGGCGTGTGCAGCCACGGCGGATCCATCGGCAGCGGGTGGTGGCCGGGGTCCGGGTTGTCGATGGCGTTCCATCGCTCTGCGTGCCAATAGCAGACGCTGTTGAATGGCCCGAGAAACGCCGCGCGGTGCTCGGGTTGCAGGTGCGCCAGCGCACGGCCCAGAACCCGGTTGTCATGCACGCGGTACACCGCCTGATTCGGGCGTTCGCCGGTTATCAGGCGCTCGCGCCAATGCGCCGCCAGCAGATCAAGTTCGACGTGACGGGCACTGGCCAGCCAGCCCCAATTGCGCTCGGGCGTGGCGAGCAAGGTCTGGATGGCGGGATGCTGCGCCGTATCGATTTGCAACAGCAGCGGGCCGATCGGCACCAGCGACTCGGCCGGCGTGCCGCTGTAGAGCGGACGAAACCGCTCGGTGCCGAGGTCGCGGGTCAACGCAGCGTGCTCTGCGCTTTGGCCGTCGGTGTCGAGCATCAGATACAGTTCGCAGCCGGCGCGGGACTGAGCGTGCAACCATTGTTCGACCGGGCTCATGCGACTTCTCCCAGCTCGCACAGACCCGCCGCGCAGGCTTCGCACAGCGGGCAAAAATCCGCTGCCTGCTGGCGGGCGCTGTTGATGATCGACAGCGGCGTGGCGCTGCTCGGAAGAACCAGGCCAGCCTCTGCCTGTAGCGGCTGTAGCGGTGCGAGCCCCGGTAGTGGCGCTCCGCCCTGAACGATGGGCACGCTGCTGAAAATCCCGCCGGCATTGATCACGATGTGATGACCGCCCGCTGACAGCGTCAGGCTCATGCCGGCATCGATCACCACGTTGCTTGCCGTGACATGCGCCTGCTGGCCGGCCTGGATCACCAGAGCGCCCAGGGTCTGGCTGCTGGTGCCGCTGACCTGCAACAAGTCATCGGCGTTGATCACGGTGCTGCGCAGCCCTTGATGAGTGCGCGAATCCCTGCCCTCAATGAGGCTGGTGCTGTCATTGCCGACATGCTCATGGCGGTCGCGAGTGATCAGGCTGCGGCTGTCGTTGAGGATCAGTTGCTCGAGGTCGCGCTGCGCGCGCAGGTAGATCTTCTCCTGCCCGGCGCGATCCTCGATCGACAGTTCGTTGTAGCCGCCATTGCGCGGTGAGCTCTGGCTGCGTAATACCGTGCGGGTTTTACTCGCCGGCAAGGGATGGGCGACGGCATTGACCTTGTTGGCGATGCAGCCGGTAATCAGCGGTTGGTCCGGGTCGCCTTCCAGGAAGGTCACGACCACTTCCATGTCGACCCGGGGAATGGTCACCGCACCGAATCCGTCACCTGCCCAACTGGACGCTACGCGTAACCAGCAGCTGCTTTTTTCGCTGTTGCGTTCAGCGCGATCCCAAGGAAACTCGACACGAACCCTGCCGTACTCATCGCAGAAGATCTCTTCTCCGGGAGGCCCGGTAACGCGCGCGGTCTGGCAGACCAGCAAGGGCCTTGGCGCGGGCAAAGGCGGACGGTAGACCACCTCTGCGGGAATGGCCCTGAAGGTATTGCGATAGCCCTGGGAAAAACCATCGGCAGGTTTCGCCTCGCTGCTGAAAGCCTCTTCGAGCACTGCCGGTTGCTTGCCTTCGTGACTGAGACTGACCAACAGCCACAACTCGTTGCACTCGGCCCTGGGATGTTCGCTCAGCTCGAACAGGTGACCGCTGCGCAAAATCGCCTGATCGCTTTTGCCTTCAATCCATTGGTAGTCGCTGCGATGGCGCTCCAAGGCCTGACGCGCCAGCTGTTTGCCGTGCTTCTCGGACTTCAGCAACAGTGGATAGCGATAGTCCTCCAGAGCCGGCGTGAATTCTGCGGTGAAGCGGCTTTCCAGCAGCAGGCTTGGGCGCTTGAGATCATAGTCACGGCGGGTGACCGTGCTGGTACGGGTGTTGAAGCCCATGGTCAGGTGGTTGACGACCGGGTGTTCGGCAACCATGCCGCTATCAACCCGAAAGTCTGTCGTACCCAATTTGCGTGCGAACACCGGGCTGTCGCTGAATACCAGTAAGTGCCCGTCGAGCGAATGTTGATGGTGCCAGGCAATACCCTCTTCGGCGCACAGGCGCTGGATGAACAGGAAGTCGCTTTCGCCGTACTGCGTGCAGTACTCGCGAGGCTCACCGGCGGCGACATTGAACGTGAAGTCATCGGCCTGGATGCCATGCCCTTTGAGCACTTGCGCGATGATCTGCGGCACGGTCAGTTGCTGGAAAATCCGCTGGTCGTGGCTCAGTTGCAGATAATGCAGCGCCGGTACCAGTGTCAGTTCATAACGGGTCAGGCGCTTGCCTGAATCGCCGAGCATGACGTTTTCGATCCGCCCGTGAATGCCTTCGCCCGCTGATCCGAACTGCAGAAACGCAGGTTGGCTGAGCAAGCTTTCCAGATCGAAATCCGCGTGCTCGCTCACCAGCTCGATGCGAAATGCGTACAGCTGACTGATGGCTTCAGTGCCCGTGAACGCGAGCACCTTGAAGTCGTGACGAATGGCCGGGATGTGCAATGAGAATGGCGCGCAGTGGCCTTTGCCGAACATGGGCTTGTCCTTAAGCAAAGTGAGTCAAAGCGCGATGCCGTCCTCCCTGATCGCCGCGCATGAAAAGTTGCCAGGGCAAGCTAGCGGCGCGGCAAATTAATTGATGTAAGAAGTATCCCTGACATTTGTCAGAGTATTCCGGGTGTGAAAGTGTCGTCCGGAATGAAGGAAGTGTCCGTAGGCAGGTGCTTCGATAACTATCGAGTTTGCAATGTTTGAAGGATTTCGGAAGTTTTCAGAAATATGAAATGCCATCATTATAGTGGCACTTTCTGCGTTGATCGTTGTCACGGAGAACTTATTGAAGCAAACCAGTCATTTTCGGAAGTGTCCTACTTCTATTTTTTTTTGAATTTGGCATGCTGCACGCCGCTTGGGGGTACGAGCGTAAGGTAAACTCGCCCGGCCGTGGCGCAGGGCTCTGGGTCAAGGGTTTGACAGGGTCATGGAAAATTCGTCGTGTATTAATCGGCCTCAGGGAAACCCCTGCGACATATAGGGCGATCTCCTACAGACCTCAATGAACAGTTCGTCTTGTTGTTTAATCAGATGCTTGCTAGTGGCCATCATTGTGATTACGATGCGCCCACTTGAAAGAGCACATCTCAATTGGATGAGTCGCTGAACTGCTCTTCGGTACTGTCCCGCGTTGCTGAAACTCCATTCGCGCGCATGACTGTAATCCTTAATAAAGGCCATGGATGTCCTACTCAAGCAAACTTTCCGCCCATTACCTCGAACTCGCAAAAGTCTCTGTTTCCAAAGAGAATTTCGCGGGCGAAGACGTTCGTTTTTCTAGCGAATTCGAGGCGCTGGAAAGTGAGCTGGCCAAGGCTTCGTCGATGCACGAAAGCGGGCAGATCGACTGGCTGAAAATCCGCGAAAACAGCGAAAATCTGCTGCGTACCCAATCCAAGGATCTGCGTGTCGGCGCCTGGCTGACCTGGTCGCTGTACCAGCGCGAATCCTTCCCCGGGCTGCTCGCCGGCCTCGGTCTGCTGCACCATCTGTCGGAAAACAACTGGGCCGACGTCCACCCGCTCAAACCCCGCACCCGTGCCGCCGCGATCGGCTGGCTGGTGCCGCGTCTCGAGCAGGTCATCACCGAAAATATTGCGATCAAAGAGCAGTTGCCGATGTTCCGGCAGCTGTCCGAGCACCTGGCCGGTCTTGAGGCCGCGTGCACTGAACACCTGGGCGATGACGCGCCGCTGCTGCTGCCGATCTCCCGCCGCCTGAAAACCATGATTCAGCGCGCCGCCGACAACCAGCCGGCGCCCGGCGTGGTGGGCGCGGCGGTGGCGCAGGTCAAGCAGGCCGCGACCCAACTGCTCACCCCCGGCGCGCCGATCGACAACGAGCGGGATGCGCACAAAGCCCTGCGCGCCCAGCAGGACAGCGCCCGGCCATTGTGTGCCTGGTGGCTGAAACAGAAAGCCACCGACCTGCGTGCCCTGCGCCTCAATCGCACGCTGTTGTGGATGACCATCGACGCGGTGCCCGAGCGCAACGCCGAGCAGATCACCGTGCTGCGCGGTCTGCCGCTGGAAAAGCTCAAGCTCTATCAGGACCGTTTCGATCAGGGCAAATACGCCGACCTGCTGGTGGAACTGGAGGCGAGCCTGGCGAAGGCGCCGTTCTGGTTCGATGGCCAGAGGATGGTCTGGGAATGTCTCCAGAACCTCAACGCCGAGCTGGCCATGCGCGAAGTGGAAATCCACTTCGCGCTTTTGATTCAGCGCCTGCCGGGCATCATCGAGTTGCGCTTCCATGACGGCGCGCCGTTTGCCGATCCGTCCACCCGGGCGTGGATCGCCGCCAACGTCATGCCGCACCTGCAAAGCGCCAGCGCGCCGCGCAAGGTCGAAAGCGAGAACGTCGAAACCCAGCCGGCGTGGGAAAAAGCCCTCGAGGAAGTCCAGCCGATCCTGCGCAAGGAAGGTTTGAAGCCGGCCGTGCAGATTCTCAAGCAGGGTCTGCAATCGGCCCACGGTGGCCGCGAACGCTTCTTCTGGCAGTTCACCCTCGCGCGGCTGTGTTTCCTGGCCAAGAAATACGAACTGGCCAAGAACCAGCTCGAAACCCTCGATCAGACATTACAGGACTCAGGCCTGCACGCCTGGGAGCCCGATCTTGCATTGCAAGTGCTGCACCTGCTGCACAGTTGCTGCGAGTTGTTGCCGCAGAACCACGCCGTACGTGAAAGCAAGGAAGAGATTTATCGCAGGCTGTGCCACCTCGACCTCGAAGTGGTACTCGAATAGGCCCCAGGGCCACAACCGCAAGGAGAAAAGCCATGGCCAAAGAAGGCTCGGTAGCCCCCAAGGAACGCATCAACGTCACCTTCAAACCCGCCACCGGCGGAGCTCAGGAAGAGATTGAACTGCCGCTGAAGCTGCTGGCAATCGGTGACTACACCCACCGCAAGGACGATCGCAAAATCGAAGATCGCAAGCCGATCAGCATCGACAAGATGACCTTCGACGAAGTGTTGGCCAAGCAAGAGCTGGGTCTGACGCTGAGTGTGCCGAACCGTCTGCAGGAAGATGGCGAGGCTGAAGAGCTGGCCGTGCAATTGCGCGTCAATTCGATGAAGGACTTCAACCCGGCCAGCCTGGTCGAGCAAGTGCCTGAGCTGAAAAAACTGATGGAACTGCGCGATGCGCTGGTGGCCCTCAAAGGCCCGCTGGGTAACGCACCTGCGTTCCGTAAAGCGATCGAAGGCGTGCTCGCCGACGACGAATCCCGCGGTCGCGTACTCGGTGAGCTGGGCCTGAACGCCGCAGCCCCGGACGCCTGAGACTCCAGTAGCCAAGGAAGCCAACACAATGAGCACTAGCGCAGCACAAGAGAAGAGCGCCGCCAGCGGCGAATACAGCATTCTCGACAGCATCATCGCCGAAACCCGTCTGACCCCGGACGACGAAGCCTACGACATCGCCAAGCGTGGCGTGTCGGCGTTCATCGAAGAGCTGCTCAAGCCGCAGAACAACGGTGAGCCGGTCAAGAAAGCCATGGTTGACCGCATGATCGCCGAGATCGATGCCAAGCTCAGCCGTCAGATGGACGAGATCCTGCACCACCCGGATTTCCAGGCTCTGGAATCGTCGTGGCGTGGTCTGCAGCTGCTGGTCGACCGCACCAACTTCCGCGAAAACATCAAGATCGAAATCCTCAACGTCTCCAAAGAAGACCTGCTGGACGATTTCGAAGATTCGCCGGAAGTCATGCAGTCGGGCCTGTACAAGCACATCTACACCGCTGAATACGGCCAGTTCGGTGGTCAGCCGGTGGGCGCGATCATCGCCAACTACTACATGTCGCCAAGCTCGCCAGACGTCAAGCTGATGCAGTACGTGGCCAGCGTTTCGTGCATGTCCCACGCGCCGTTCATCGCTGCCGCCGGGCCGAAATTCTTCGGCCTGGAAAGCTTCACCGGCCTGCCGGATCTGAAGGATCTGAAAGACCACTTCGAAGGCCCGCAATTCGCCAAATGGCAGAGCTTCCGTACCTCGGAAGATTCTCGCTATGTTGGCCTGACCGTGCCGCGTTTCCTGCTGCGCAACCCGTACGATCCGGAAGAAAACCCGGTGAAATCGTTCGTGTACAAGGAAACCGTTGCCAACAGCCACGAGCACTACCTGTGGGGCAACACCGCTTACGCGTTCGGCACCAAGCTGACCGACAGCTTCGCCAAATTCCGCTGGTGCCCGAACATCATCGGCCCGCAGAGCGGTGGCGCGGTTGAAGATCTGCCTCTGCACCATTTCGAAAGCATGGGCGAAATCGAAACCAAGATTCCTACCGAAGTACTGGTTTCCGACCGTCGTGAATACGAACTGGCCGAGGAAGGCTTCATCTCCCTGACCATGCGCAAAGGCTCCGACAACGCGGCGTTCTTCTCCGCAAGCTCGGTGCAGAAGCCGAAGTTCTTCGGCATCAGCGCAGAAGGCAAGGCGGCAGAGCTGAACTACAAGCTCGGCACCCAACTGCCGTACATGATGATCGTCAACCGTCTGGCTCACTACTTGAAGGTGCTGCAGCGCGAGCAACTCGGTTCGTGGAAAGAGCGTACCGACCTCGAGCTGGAACTGAACAAGTGGATCCGTCAGTACGTTGCCGACCAGGAAAACCCGAGCGCCGAAGTCCGTGGCCGTCGTCCGCTGCGCGCTGCGCAAGTGATCGTCAGCGACGTTGAAGGCGAGCCGGGCTGGTACCGCGTGAGCTTGAACGTGCGTCCGCACTTCAAGTACATGGGGGCCGATTTCACCCTGTCGCTGGTTGGCAAGCTGGACAAAGAGTAAGAGCGACTCATGGACGGATACGGCAGCCTGTTCGAACGCCTCAACGGCGACGCACAACTACGCAAGGGCAACAGCCTTGAGGCTTGCGCCATGGCGTCAGTGGCTGCCCATCTGGCCAAAATGCTCAGCACCCGGGCCGGCAGCGTGCAAACGCTGGCCGACTACGGGTTGCCCGATCTCAATGACATGCGCCTGAGCCTGCACGACTCCCTGAGTCAGGCCCGCCTGGCTATCGAAAACTTCATCGAAGCCTACGAGCCACGCCTGAGCAACGTGCGTGTCATTTCCCTGCCGCGTGACCACGATCAACTTCGCCTGGCCTTCAGTATCGAAGGCCTGCTGGAAGTCGAGGGTTTCAAGCGTCAGGTCAGTTTCTCCGCGCGCCTGGATGGCAGCGGTCAAGTCAAGGTCACCTAAGGAGATCCCCGATGTCTGGCAAACCCGCAGCACGCGTATCCGACCCCACCGCTTGCCCGCTCCCCGGCCACGGCACCAACCCGATCGCCGCCGGTTCCGGCGACGTGTTCTTCGACGGCCTCGCGGCCGCCCGCCAAGGCGATGTCTCGGCGTGTGGTGGTGCGATGGTCGGCGATCTTGCCACTACCGTGTTGATCAACGGAAAACCGGCCGCCACGGTCGGCTCCGTTGGCTCTCACGGGAACAAGGTTACGGCGGGTTCAGGGACGGTGATTATCGGCAATTCGCATACGCCAGCGCCATTTGTGCCGCCGTTGCCCGTCGAAATCCAGTGGCCGTTCAATGAGCATTTCATAGTCAACTGTGAAGAAACCGGACAGCCATTGGCAGGGGTTGAATACACGCTGAAGACCGCTTCGGGAAAGGTTATCAATGGGGTTACCGACAACGATGGAAAGACACAGCGTGTTTTTTCCATGACAGCGGAAGCCATTGAATTGGTGATTGAGCAACAAACAAAGGTTGCGATTGCGTAAGCAACCACGGTTGCTCGGTGAGTCGACAGTCCTTGGGATTGCTCGAATTATTTATGCAAGGATTTTGAGATGACGAAGACAGCGGTGACTGCAAACATGACTCCAGCGAGTAACAAGGCTGGGCAGTGTGCGATTGCAAAGCGCAAATTCGGTATTTCAGACATCCCGGCAGCCATGGACAAAATGAAGTGGCCGACATCTGCTGCGCTGATGCGCCGATGGTTTGCTGGTAAGCCATGGGCCACCGAAAACGGTGGAATGGACGCGGCTAGCAAACTCCACCAAAAGGAGATACCTGAGCAGTACATCGACGACTCGATCGTAAAGATGAGCTGGCTCCTTTCCTTTGAGCGCGTGCAGAAAGATTACGCATATCTAAAGTCCATGTGGAACAGTCCGAATGCGCAGAAGCAAATACGTTTCGCGATAATCAAGAAATATAAAGATCACGCCGACGGTAAGTATCCAGTTGTGTTCAATAGCGCCCGCGAAGCTGAAGAGTTTGGCTACAGCAATACCGTTTCCGTCACCATGGCGCAATGGCGTATGGACGTCCTTGACGACTTGCGTGGGGCGCTCGCCAACTACAATCTACGAGTCATAGCGCAAGGGCAAGTTGTCATTGCTGCCAAGAAAATAGAATTCCTAGTCGATGGGCTTGGATTTTACGTTGAAGACAGTTATGACTTTGGTGACGGTTCTGACTTCATTAGTCAGCCTCTCGGTTTCTGGAACTTTAACGGCACGGTTATTCCTCCGGAAGCCGCTGCACGTAACGTCAGTATCAATTCCAACCAGACTGCCATCATGGAAACAGGTGTTTTGGACGCTGCCGACGTGGCGGAAGTGTTCAAGGAGCTTGAAGGTGAGCGTTTCTATCTGATTCAAAACAGTGACTTTGTCGAATACAGGCAGTGCCATGGTAAAGGCGGGGATTTTCGTGTGCTGTCCGATATCAAGTATGAGGCCGTCCCGCCATTCACTATTTCAATTTCAAGCTGATCGTGCGGCGGAAGGTGGTTGATAAATTATGTTTGTGAAGACTAAAGCGTTTCCGGGCCGCAGGAAAAAGATGTTGCGTATTGCAGCGTTGTTGATCATTTGCATCGCTGTTTTATTTCTGGTAGTTAACAAGATGCTTAACTTTCCGGCCAATGTGACGACTGTCGATACATCCGGGCGCTATCTTCTGGAAAATGTTCCAGTTGGCGGGATTCCTGGGTTTGCTGGAATGGCCTACCTTCGAGTCATTGACAAAAAACACCCGGAAGAAGTTTATCGCACTCCGCTTTACTCAACACAGTTGCTGGATATGCGCCTGACCGAGGATCAGAGCTCAGTGGGTGTTTATTGGATGTACTTCAACAAAGATAAAAAGACATTCGATATTGCTATGCCGCAATGGGAGTGGCATTGGATGAATATTTTTATCAGCAACACGCCCTATGTGCATCTGGAAAATTGATGAGCATTCGTGATGGATCGTAGAACCACTACCACCAAGCAGGTACCCCGTGTCCTTTAACCACTACTACCAAAGCGAACTCACCGCACTGCGCCAGCTCGGTCGCCGTTTCGCCGAGCGTAGTCCGGCGCTGGCGCCGTATCTGGGGCAGGCCGGGCGGGATCCGGATGTGGAGCGGTTGCTCGAAGGCTTTGCATTCCTCACCGGGCGCCTGCGGCAGAAGCTCGATGACGAACTGCCGGAGCTCAGCCATTCGCTGATGCAGCTGCTGTGGCCGAACTACATGCGCCCGCTGCCGGCGTTCAGCATTCTGCAGTTTGATCCGCTCAAGCGTTCCGGGCCGGCACTGCTGGTCGAGCGCGATACGCCGATCGAGAGCAAGCCGATCGAAGACGTGCGCTGCCGCTTCCGTACGTGCTACCCGACCGAGGTGTTGCCGCTGGATCTGGCCGCGCTGAATTACTCGGTAAAGGGCGATGGCTCGCTGCTCAGCCTGCGCCTGGAAATGAGCGCTGACGGCCATCTCGGTGAGCTGGAGCTGAGTAAATTGCGCCTGCACTTTGCCGGTGAGCGCTACATCAGCCAGATGCTCTACCTGAGCCTGCTGCGCAACCTCGACGGCATCGAACTGATCCCGCTCGACGGCGCCGGCAAGCCGATCGATGGCGTCAGCGGCAAGCCGATGGCGTTCAAGATTCCCGGCGACCGGGTGAAACCGGTGGGTTTTGCCGAAGAAGAAGCGTTGATCCCGTATCCGCTGAATACCTTCCGTGGCTATCGCTACCTGCAGGAATACTTCGCCTTTCAGGACAAGTTCCTGTTCGTCGACGTCAACGGTCTGGACATTCTCAAGGCCTTGCCGGAAGACACCCTCAAGCAGATGCGCGGCCTCGAATTGCGTTTCGACATTCGCAAGAGCGGCATCATGCGCATGCGCCCGACCCTCGATAACGTGAAGCTGTTCTGCACGCCGATCGTCAATCTGTTCGAGCACGACGCGCTGCCGATCCGTCTCGATGGCAAGCAGGACGAGTACCTGTTGCTGCCGGCGGAATACGACCTGGAAAACTGCGGTGTGTTCTCGGTGGAAACCGTCACCGGCTGGAAGCCCGGCGGTCTCGGTTATCAGGAATACGTGCCGTTCGAGTCCTTCGAGCACGACCCGAGTTTCGACGTGCCCAACAGCCGTCCGCATTACAGCATTCGCCAGCGTTCGTCCTTGCTGCATGACGGCCTCGACACTTACCTGAGCTTCGGCATCCGCCACACCGAAGCCCACGAAACCCTGTCGATCGAGCTGATGTGCACCAACCAGAACCTGCCGAAAAAGCTCAAGCTCGGCGACATCTGCATGGCCAGCGAGCAGACCCCGGAATTCCTCAGTTTCCGCAACATCACCCCGGCCACTCCGAGTTTCGCGCCGCCGCTGAACCGTGACTTCCTGTGGAAGCTGATCAGCAACATGTCGCTTAACTATCTGTCGCTGGCCGACGTCAATGCGTTGAAGGTGATTCTGGAAACCTACGACCTGCCACGCTACTACGACCAGCACGCGGAAAAGGTCAGCAAACGCCTGCTCGGCGGCCTCAAGCACATCAAGCATCACCACGTCGACCGACTGCATCGCGGTCTGCCGGTGCGCGGTTTGCGCACCGAACTGACCATCGACCCGGAAGGCTATATCGGCGAAGGCGACCTGTTCGTCTTCGCTTCGGTTCTCAACGAGTTTTTCGCGCTTTACGCCAGTCTCAATTCATTCCATGAGCTGCGGGTAAAAAGCACACAGGGAGAGGTGTACCAATGGACACCACGTATGGGCCTGCAGCCCCTGCTTTAAGCGGGCTGACCAAGGTAATACGCGAGTACTCGCTGTTTCAGGCCGTGCTGCTGGTGATCGACCGGCTGCGCGAGGCACACCCGCATCTGAGCGAAGACGATCTGTACGATCAGGTCGAGTTCCAGGCCAACCCGAGCCTGGGCTTTCCGCGCAGCGACGTCGATCGCGTGGAGTTTTTCGAAGAGCACGGCAAGATGCGCGCGCGCATGCGCTTCAACCTGATCGGCCTGGTCGGCTCCGGCTCGCCGCTGCCGGCGTTCTATGGCGAACAAGCCCTGGGCGACAGCGAGGACGGCAATCCGACGCGCAATTTCCTCGACCTGTTCCACCATCGCCTGCAACGGCTGATGCTGCCGATCTGGCGCAAGTATCGCTACCGCGCGAGCTTCCAGAGCGGCGCGATCGACCCGTTCTCGGCGCAACTCTTTGCCCTGATCGGCCTGGGCGGGGACGAGATCCGCAAGGCCAAGGAACTCAACTGGAAACGCTTGCTGCCGTACCTCGGCCTGCTCAGTTTGCGGGCGCACTCGGCGGCGCTGATCGAAGCCGTGCTGCGTTACTACTTCAAGCACGAAGACCTGGTCATCGAGCAGTGCATCGAGCGCCGCGTGGAAATCCTCAACGAGCAGCGCAATCGTTTGGGCCGCGCCAACAGCGTACTTGGCGAAGACCTGGTACTGGGCGAGCACGTGCGCGATCGCAGCGGCAAATTCCGCATTCACATCACCGAACTCGACTGGCAGCGATTCCATGAATTCCTGCCGATCGGTTTCGGCTACCAGCCGCTCTGCGCGCTGGTGCGGTTCACCCTGCGTGACCCGCTCGATTACGACATTCGCCTGGTCCTGCGCCAGGAAGAAATCCGCGAACTGCGCATCGGTGAGCAGAACGCCTGTCGCCTCGGTTGGACCAGTTGGCTGGGCCGCGAAAAAGCGGACGGCGTGGTGACCCTGGGCAGCAAAATTCATTAAGGACGTGAGCCATGATCAACGTAGACCTGCAACAACTCATCCAGGCGCTGGACGCCGAAACCCGTCGTGATCTGGAGCGTTCGGCCGAGCGTTGCGTCGCCCGTGGCGGCAGCAAGATTCTTGTCGAAGATTTGCTGCTGGGCTTGCTCGAGCGTCCGAACGGCTTGCTGTCGCGCGCGTTGCAGGATGCTGACGTCGACGCCGGTGAACTGACCGCTGCACTGCAATCGCGGGTCGAACACAGCGCCTCGCGCAACCCGGTATTCGCTCCGGAACTGGTGCAATGGCTGCAAGACGCGCTGCTGGTGGCCAACCTCGAGCTGGGCCAGACCCAGGTCGAAGACGCCGCGCTGATCCTGGCGTTGCTGCGCAACCCGATGCGTTATGCCGGCAGCCGCTATCAACCGCTGCTCGCCAAACTGAATATTGATCGCCTGAAGGAATTTGCCCTGTCGCAACAGGAGCAACCGGCGGCCAACGGCAAACCGGCCGCACAGGGCGAATCGCTGTTGCAGCGCTTCACCCACAACCTGACCCAGCAGGCCCGCGACGGCAAACTCGACCCAGTGCTGTGCCGCGATGGCGCGATCCGGCAGATGGTCGACATCCTCGCCCGTCGCCGCAAGAACAACCCGATCGTCGTCGGTGAGGCCGGTGTCGGTAAAACCGCGATCGTTGAAGGTCTGGCCTCGCGCATCGCTGCCGGTGAAGTGCCGCAAGTGCTCAAAGGCGTTGAACTGCTGTCGCTGGACATGGGCCTGTTGCAGGCCGGCGCCAGCGTCAAAGGTGAATTCGAGCGTCGTTTGAAAGGCGTGATCGACGAGGTCAAAGCGTCGCCGAAACCGATCATTCTGTTCATCGACGAAGCCCACACGCTGATCGGCGCGGGCGGTAATGCCGGCGGTTCCGACGCGGCCAACCTGCTGAAACCGGCGCTGGCCCGTGGCGAACTGCGCACCATCGCCGCGACCACCTGGGCCGAGTACAAGAAATACTTCGAGAAAGACCCGGCGCTGGCCCGTCGTTTCCAGCCTGTGCAATTGCACGAACCGACTGTCAGCGAAGCAGTGACCATTCTGCGTGGTCTGGCTCAGGTCTACGAGAAGAGCCACGGCATCTATCTGCGCGATGACGCGGTGGTGTCCGCTGCTGAATTGTCCGCGCGTTACCTGGCCGGTCGGCAACTGCCGGACAAAGCTGTCGACGTCCTCGACACTGCGTGCGCTCGCGTGCGCATCAGCCTCGCTGCGGCCCCGGAAAGCCTCGAGCGCCTGCGTGGCGAACTGGCTGAAGGTGGCCGTCAGCGTCAGGCCCTGCGCCGCGATGCCGAGGCCGGTCTGCTGATCGACCACGAAGCGCTGGAAGCACTGGAAGCGCGTCTGGACGAAGCCGAAAGCGAGATGGTTGCGCTCGAGACCTTGTGGACTGAGCAAAAAGCACTGGCCGAGCGTCTGCTGGAACTGCGTCAGCAACTGGCCAAGGCCCGCGAGGCTGCAGCTGTCGAGCCGACCGTCAGCGTGGAAGAAGACGCCGAAGGCACCGTGATTGAAACCGTGGTCGCCGAAGTTGAAGAAGGCCAGAGCGTCGAAGCGCTGGAAGCTCAGCTCAACGAAACCCACAGCGCCCTGACCGCCGCCCAAGTCAAAGAGCGTCTGGTCAGCTTCGAAGTCTGCCCGCGTCTGGTCGCCGAAGTGATCAGCGCCTGGACCGGTGTGCCGCTGGCGCAACTGGCCCGCGAGCACAACGCCAAGGTCGCCAGTTTCGCCACCGATCTGCGCACACGCATCCGTGGTCAGGAACAAGCCGTGCACGCGCTGGATCGCTCGATGCGCGCCACCGCTGCCGGTCTGAACAAGCCTGATGCACCGGTCGGTGTGTTCCTGCTGGTCGGCCCGAGCGGCGTCGGCAAGACCGAAACCGCGCTGGCCCTGGCTGACCTGCTGTACGGCGGCGACCGCTTCATCACCACCATCAACATGTCCGAGTTCCAGGAAAAGCACACCGTCTCGCGTCTGATCGGTGCGCCACCGGGCTATGTCGGTTACGGCGAGGGCGGCATGCTCACTGAAGCCGTGCGTCAGAAGCCGTATTCGGTGGTGTTGCTCGATGAAGTCGAGAAGGCTGACCCGGACGTGCTCAACCTGTTCTACCAAATCTTCGACAAAGGCGTGGCCAACGACGGCGAAGGTCGCGAGATCGACTTCCGCAATACGTTGATCCTGATGACCTCGAACCTTGGCAGCGACAAGATCAGCGAACTCTGCGAAGACGGCGCGCGGCCGACCGCCGAAGTGCTCGAAGAAACCATTCGCCCGGTACTCAGCAAACACTTCAAGCCGGCGCTGCTGGCGCGGATGAAAGTGGTGCCGTACTACCCGGTGGGCGGCCCGGTGCTGCGCGAGCTGATCGAGATCAAACTCGGCCGTCTCGGCGAGCGCCTGAACCGTCGTCAGCTGGACTTCAGCTGGTGCCAGAACCTCGTCGATCACCTGTCCGAGCGTTGCACGCAAAGCGAAAGCGGTGCGCGCCTGATCGATCATCTGCTCGATCAACACGTGCTGCCGTTGGTGGCTGATCGTCTGCTCGATGCGATGGCGACCGGCGAAAGCCTCAAGCGTGTGCATGCCACGCTCGACGGCAACTCCAGCGTGACCTGCGAGTTCGTCTGAGGTGGGCGTGATGTTCACTCAAGTGCCGCAGCCACTGGTCTATGCCGAAGCGTTGCTGGCGCAGTTCGCCAGTCTGTCGCGGGCGGCGGACAGTGCTGCGCTGCTGGGTGAATTCGTCCGTGGTCTGGCCGAGCTGAGCGGCTGCGAACTGACGCAGCTGTACCTGCTCGACGCCACCCACACCTGCCTGGGGATGAATGCCGAGTGCCTCGACGGCGCGCTGCAACCGCGTCAGGCGGCGAGCCTGCCGGCGGATTACAACGGTGAACAACTGCTGCAATTCGCCCTGTGCCAGAACCGCGTGGTGTGTCTCGACGACCTGACCGGCAGCCTGCACGAAACCAGTTTTCTGCCAGCGGCGAGCACGCCGTGGCAGTCGCTGTTGTGCGTGCCGCTGGTCAATCAGCACAAGTCGGTTGAGGGCTTGCTGCTGTGTGCCAGTCGTCGTCGCACCGACTTGCAAGGTTTCGCCGACTCCCTCGGCCAGCTCGGCTCGTTCGTGCTCGGCCAACTGCATCTGCTGCAACGCCTGCGTCAGCCAGCCGCCGAATCGGCCACCGCCACTCGCAGCGTGCCGAGCATCAGCGGCTACGGCCTGATCGGCAAAAGCGCGGCGATGCGCCAGACCTACTCGCTGATCAGCAAGATCCTCCACAGCCCGTACACCGTGCTGTTGCGTGGCGAGACCGGCACCGGCAAGGAAGTAGTGGCGCGGGCGATTCACGATTGCGGCCCGCGTCGTTCCCAGGCCTTCATCGTGCAGAACTGCGCGGCGTTCCCGGAAAACCTGCTGGAAAGCGAACTGTTCGGCTATCGCAAGGGCGCCTTCACCGGCGCCGATCGAGATCGCGCAGGGCTGTTCGACGCGGCCAATGGCGGCACGCTGCTGCTCGATGAAATCGGCGACATGCCGTTGTCGCTGCAAGCGAAGATTCTGCGCGTGTTGCAGGAAGGCGAGATCCGTCCGCTGGGTTCCAACGACACGCACAAGATCGACGTGCGCATCATCGCCGCGACGCACCGTGATCTGGCGGCGTTGGTCAGCGAAGGCAAGTTCCGCGAGGACTTGTACTACCGCCTCGCGCAGTTCCCGATCGAGCTGCCGGCCCTGCGTCAGCGCGAAGGCGACATCCTCGATCTGGCCCGGCATTTCGCCGAGAAGACCTGCACGTTTTTGCAGCGTGATCCGGTGCGCTGGTCGGATTCGGCGCTGGAGCATCTGTGCGGCTACAACTTCCCCGGCAACGTTCGCGAACTCAAGGCACTGGTCGAGCGCGCGGTGTTGCTCTGCGAGGGCGGCGAGTTGCTCGCCGAGCATTTTTCCCTGCGCCTGGAAGCGATGCCGGAAGACAACAGCGGCCTGAATCTGCGCGAACGGCTGGAACAGGTCGAGCGCACTTTGCTCCTCGATTGCCTGCGCAAGAACGACGGCAACCAGACCCTCGCCGCCCGCGAACTGGGCCTGCCACGGCGCACGCTGCTGTACCGCCTCGGGCGCCTGAATATCAATTTGGGTGACTTTGATGGTTGAGCTACAGCACTTCTTCGAACCCAACACATACCCTGTGGCGAGGGGATTTATCCCCGTCCGGCTGCACAGCAGTCGCAGTCCGGTCCATACGGTTTCACTGAGAGACCGCGCTGGCAGGTGTTGGGGGCGCTGCGCACTCCAACGGGGACAAGTCCCCTCGCCACAGGAGGTCGCCGTACCTCCAGGCTATGGCTCAAGGCGCCGATCTAGAGCCTTCGAGCCCACCTCAAAAACTTATTTCAGCGCCGCCCGCAAGGGTCGGCGCTTTGTGCTTTGTCTACACCTGGAGACCCTCTGATGTCTGTTCGTCACTGGCACGCTGTCCTGCTGACCCTCGTCGTTCTATGCGGCCTTGGCGGCTGTAGCGGCAATTACAAATTCAACGACAACGACTATCGCCCGTTGGGTGATCCGCAAGCGGTCAATCGCGGCAAGTGACCGCAAGGAGCATCAAACATGGAATTGGTTTTCGAAATGCTGAACACCAAGCAGTTCGTGCCCACCGAGCTGTGCCAGCGGACCTTCAAACAGGCCGGCGGCGTGATCGGGCGCGGCGAGGACTGCGACTGGATCATCCCTGACCGCAAGCGGCACCTGTCCAATCATCACGCGATTGTCAGCTACCGCGAGGGCTCGTTCTTCCTTACCGACACCAGCAGCAACGGTGTCCAGGACGGCAGCAGTGGCGCACGCCTGCACAAGGGCGAGCCGGTGCGCATCGAGCACGGCAGCACCTACATTCTCGGCGACTTCGAGATCCGTGCGCGGCTGGTCCGTGACCCGGCGACCTTCGACGGCGAAGTCGGCCGTCCGCGCGCCGCTGGCAGCATCATTCCGGACGACGCGTTTCTTGACCTCGACCCGCTCAACGCCCTCGAACAGCAAGAGCGCGTGTACTCGGAAATCGACGAACTGCTGTCGCCCACCGCCAAGCCGGAAGATTCTCGTCAGCGTGCCGACTACGCGCGCATCGACATGGAAAGCCTGATGGTCCCGGAGCTGATTGCCGCCCCGGTCGAACCTGAGCCGGCGCCTGCACCGAAAGCCGTCGAGCGTCAGAGCGAAGGTTTCTGGGAGCACTTCGGCGCGGCGCTCGGCGTCGACGTCAAAGGCCTCAGCCACGACGAACGCGAAGCGTTGGCGCTCAACACTGCGCGCCTGCTGCGCCAGAGCATCGGCGGTTTGCAGCAAAGCCTGCGTACCCGCTCCGAGCTGAAAAACGAATTGCGTCTGGCCCAGACCACCGTGCAAGGCACCAACAAGAACCCGCTGAAATTCGCCGTCGATCCGAGCGAAGCACTGCAGATTCTGTTGCAGCCAAGCAAGCCTGGCCATCTGCCCGCCGAGCAAGCGATCTCCCGCGCATTCCGCGACCTGCAGGCGCATCAAGTGGCACTGCTGACCGCCAGTCGCGCTGCTGTGCGTGGCACGCTGGAGCACTTCTCGCCGGAGCAGCTGACCCTGCGTTTCGAGCGTGACAGCAAGCCATTGATCGCCACGTCGGGCGGGCGCTGGAGAGCATTCGGCCGCTACCACCAGGCACTGCGTCAGGACGATGACTGGAGCGAGCGTCTGCTGGCCCGCGACTTTGCTCAGGCTTACGAAGAACAGATTCGTCTGATCTCCACCCTCCACACCGACCACCAAGGATGATGCGCATGTCTCGCCGCTCGACCGCTTTTTTCAAGACGCTGACTGCGCTCACCGTGCTGGTGCTGCTCGCCGGTTGCTCGTCGCTGTCGCCATACTCGAAAGTGACCAAGATCAACCTCAAGCTGACCGGCAGCGATCAGCTCAACCCGGACCTCAATGGTCGGCCGTCGCCGATCGTCGTGCGTCTGTTCGAACTCAAGCACCCGGTGACCTTCGAGAACGCTGATTTCTTCAGCCTCTACGAACGCGCCAAGGAATCCCTCAACCCGGATCTGGTGGCCAGCGAAGAACTCGAACTGCGCCCGGGTGAAACCGTGGAACTGAAACTCAGCGTGGAGGAGGGCAGCCGTTACGTGGGCATCCTTGCTGCCTATCGCGACCTGCCGGATACGCAGTGGCGGCACACCGTGCAGATCACTCCGCTGGAACTCACCGAGGCTGATCTGACACTCGATCAGGCCGGTATCCGCAATACCCAACAAGTGCTCGCCAAGGCGGATGACTGATCATGAACACCCATAAAGTCATTTGGCAGGAAGGCATGTTGCTGCGGCCGCAGCACTTCCAGCACAACGATCGTTACTACGATCACCAGATGAAAACCCGCACGCAATTGCTCGGTGGCTACACCTGGGGTTTTCTCAATCTGGAAATCGACTTGCAGTTCCTCAACATGGGCAAACTGGTGATCAGTGAAGCCTCGGGGATTCTGCCGGACGGCAGCCTGTTCGAGCTCGGTGGCAACACCGAGCCGCTGGCGCTGGACGTGCCGCCGAACACCGGCAACACGCCGATCTATCTGGCGCTGCCGCTGGTCACCGGCAACCACATCGAGGCCCGGCGCCCGGAGCAATCCGACGTGCTCGCACGCTACACCGCGTATGACGCGGAAGTTGCCGACTCCAACGCCGGCGATGATTCCGCCAGTCAGGTCAGCTGCGGTCGCCCGGACTTCAAACTGTTGCTCGGCGAGCAGCAGAGCGATCAGGCCTACGTGAAGCTGAAAATCTGCGACGTGCTCGACACCACGCCCGACGGCGTGATCAGCCTCGACCCGGATTTCGTCCCGACCTACATTCAGGCCCACGCCTCCAGCTACCTGCTGTCGTGCCTGAAAGAAGTCATCAGCATGCTCAGCCACCGTGGCGACACCATCGCCGAGCGGATTCGCTCCAACGGCAAGGTCGGCGGCGCTGAAGTCGGCGACTTCATGATGCTGCAACTGATCAACCGTACCGAACTGCTGCTGCGCCATTACCTCGGTCTGGAACAAGTGCACCCGGAAGAGTTGTACCGCACGCTGCTGACCATGCTCGGCGATCTGGCGACCTTCTCCGGCGAGAGCAAACGCCCGCGTCTGGACAGCCGCTATTCCCACGCCGATCAGGGCGCAAGCTTCCGCAAACTGATGGAAGCGATCCGTCAGGTGCTGTCGATGGTGCTCGAACAGCACGCCATCGAACTGATCCTGCAGGCGCGTCAGTACGGCATCATCGTCTCGCCGTTGCACGATCACAAACTGCTCGGCTCGGCCTCGTTCGTGCTGGCAGCCAGTGCCAACTGCGACTCCGAAGAACTGCGTCAGCGTTTGCCGCAGCACCTCAAGGTCGGCCCGGTGGAGCGCATCCGCCAACTGGTCAACCTGCACTTGCCGGGGATCAAGGTCAAACCGTTGCCGGTGGCCCCACGGCAAATCGCGTTCCACTCGAACAAAACCTATTTCATCCTCGAACTCAGTTCCGAAGACCTGGCACAACTCGAGCGCTCCGGCGGTTTCGCGTTCCACGTGTCCGGCGAATTCGCCGAGCTTGAACTGAAATTCTGGGCCATCAGGAACTGACCGACATGATCAAGGAAACGGATTACAACCAGGACGACAAAACCGTCCTGCTCGACCGTCAGGGCCACGGACCGGCATCGAGTCCGCTGACCGACTTCGCCGCGCCGCCGCGTTTCGAGCAACTGGAAGAACGCATGATCTACGCCGCGCGCCTGCGTCCGGCAGAGGCCTTCAACATCAGCCTCAATTCGTTGGTCGCGGCCTCGTCCGACCTGCTCTCGGAAGTGGTGCGTCTCAAGCACAGCGAGACCCGCGAAGACCTGTACGCGCTAAATGAGCGGCTGACCGCCGGGCTGAAATTGTTTGAAGTGCGCGCCCTGCACAACGGCGCCGAAAGCAGCCAGGTGATGGCCGCGCGTTACGTGCTCTGCACCGTGGTCGACGAAGCCGTCGTGACCACGCCGTGGGGCAACGAAAGCGAGTGGTCGCAGATGAGCCTGCTGAGCAGCTTCCACAACGAAACCTTCGGCGGCGAGAAGTTTTTCCAGCTGCTCGATCGGCTGTCGAAAAACCCGGTCAAGCACCTGCCGATGCTCGAACTGATGTACCTGTGCCTGTCCCTTGGTTTCGAGGGCAAGTACCGCGTACAGGCACGCGGCATGCTTGAGCTTGAAGGCATCCGCGACGCCTTGTACCGGCAGATCCGTCAGTTGCGTGGCGACGTGCCGCGCGAGTTGTCGCCGCACTGGGAAGGTCTCAACGATCAGCGCCGCAACCTGGTGCGCATCGTGCCGGCGTGGATGGTGGTGCTCTTTACTCTGGTCTGCCTGGTGGTGATGTATTCGGGCTTCGCCTGGGTCCTGAGCGAACAACGCGACACCGTTCTGCATCCTTATCAGCCGCTTGATCCAGCCGCGGTGCAACCGCAGGCGCAGCCGTAAAACAGGGACGTGTGATGAAAAAGTTTTTCAAGAAAGTCGGCGCCTTCTTGCGCCAGACCTGGGTCTGGACTCTGCTGCTGGTGCTGTTCGTGGCGCTGCTGGTGTGGTTCGTCGGCCCGTTGTTGGCGGTCGATGATTACAAGTTCTGGGAAAGCGCGACCTCGCGCCTGCTGACCATCAGCGTGCTGTTCCTGATCTGGGGCCTGACCATGGTCTTCGTCAGCTGGCGCGCGGGTATCCGCAAGAAAGCCGAGGAGGAAAGCGAGGACGGTCAGGACCGCATTCGCCGCGAAGAGCTGATCGACGAAGAACAGAAAGAGTTGAAGGCGCGTTTCAAGGACGCGCTGAAAACCCTGAAGACCTCGAGCCTGTATCGCGGTCGCAGCGAGCGCTGGCGCAGTGACTTGCCGTGGTACCTGCTGATCGGTCCGCAGGCCTCGGGCAAAACCAGCCTGCTGGATTTTTCCGGTCTGGAATTTCCGATCAACAAGATCGACCGCAAGCTGACCCGCGACACCCTCGGCACCCGTCATTGCGACTGGTATTTCGCCGATCACGGTGTCCTGATCGACACCGCCGGGCGCTACACCACTCAACCGGACGCCGAAGTCGACGGCAACGCCTGGACCACCCTGCTGGAACTGCTGCGCAAGCGTCGTCGCGGCCGTCCGTTGAACGGCGTGCTGGTGACCATTCCGGTGGAAACCCTCACCGGCGGCAACGAGCAGGACATCGAGACCCTCGCGCGCCAGGTGCGCAGCCGTTTGCAGGACGTGCATCAGAAACTCCACGTCGATGTGCCGGTGTATCTGGTCCTGAGCAAGGCTGACAAGCTGCTCGGCTTCGACGAGTTCTTCGATCAACTGACCCGCGAAGAAAGTGATCAGGTGCTCGGCACCAGTTTCCGCAAGGATCAGGTCGGCACCGACGTCACGGTCCTGCGCAACGAGTTCGAAGAGCTGCTGCGCCGCCTGAACAGCCAAGTGATCATGCGCATGCACTCCGAGCGCGACACTCAGCGCCGTGGCCGCATCCTCGACTTCCCGCATCAGTTGGGGCAGATCGGCGAGCGTCTATGCCTGTTCGTCGACATGGCGTTCACCGGCAACCGTTATCAGCGCGCCACGCAACTGCGCGGTTTCTACCTGACCAGCGCGCCACACCTGACCCAGGAAATGGATTCGACCACCGCCGGCATCGGCGCCAGCCTGGGCATGAACGCCGGCGTGCTGCCAACTCTGCGCAGCGGCCGTTCGCGGTTCATCCACCACTTGCTCAGCCAAGTGATTTTCCCCGAGGCCGATCTGGCCGGTCTGGACAAGCGCGAGCGCAGCCGCATTCATTGGGGCCAGCGTGCGCTGTACGTCGGCGCTCTGGCGGCACTGGCACTGTTCGGCATGCTCTGGGCCGGTGGTTTCTCGGCCAACTACGAGCGTCTGGAAAACCTGCGCACGCTGGCGCAGAACTGGACCCAGCAACGCTCGGCCGTGACGCCGCGCGATGACGCCATGGGCGTGCTGAAAGTCCTCGACACCAGCTACGCCGCGACCCAGGTGTTCCCGAGCAAGGGCGACGTGTCGTACCACGAGCGTGGCGGCCTGTATCAGGGCGAAGAGATCAACCCGGTGGTGAAAACCGCCTACGAGCGTGAGCTGGAAGCGCAGTTGCTGCCACGGGTGGCGACCATGCTCGAAGGGCAGATCCGCGCCAACATGAAGGATCGCGATCGCCTGCTCAACAGCCTGCGTGCGTACCTGATGCTGAACATGAAGGATCGTCGCGACGCGGCGTGGCTCAAGGACTGGGTCGCCACTGACTGGTCGCAGCGCTACACCGGCAACACCGCGGTGCAGAACGGTCTGAACACGCACCTCGAGCGCTTGCTCAAGCAGCCGTTCATTTATCCGCTGAACGATCAACTGGTCACGCAGGCGCGTCAGGTCCTGCGCAGCGAATCGTTGGCCAACGTGGTTTACCGCATGCTCCGCGAGCAGGCGCGCAACCTGCCGGACTATCGCTTCAGCCAACACCTCGGCCCGCAAGGCTCGTTGTTCATCGGCACTGAATATGTGATCCCGGGTTTCTACACCCAGCAGGGTTATCAGCAGTATTTCTCGGTGCAGGGCGCGGCGCTGGTCACCGATATCCTGCGTGACAACTGGGTGCTGGGCGAAGGCGCAGGCATCAGCGACATGGACTTGCGTCGCCTGATGGTCGAACTCGAGCAGCTGTACTTCCGCGACTACGCCAACTACTGGAGCGAAGCCGTTGGCCAGGTCGCATTGCCGCCAATCAGCGACGCTGGCGAAGGCGCCGAGCAACTGGCGGGCCTGACTTCGGCCAACTCGCCGGTCCTCGCATTGCTCACCGAAGTGCGTGAAAACACTCGCTTCGAAGCCGCGGCTGATCCGGTCGATGAAGCCGGCGAAGCCGCCGATGCGCTGGCCGGACAGAAAGGCAAACTGGGCAAGGTCGGCAAACTCGCTGCGGCTGCCGCCGACAAGGCTTCGGCGCTGAACGTGGCGAAGAATCTGCCGGACACCGCGAAGAAATCCCTGCAACGCCGCTTCGAACCGCTGCATCGTCTGCTCGATGACAACAACGGCCCGGGCGCTGACCTGACGCCAGCGTTCAGCGCGCTCAACGACCTGCAACTGCAACTGGCCGGTCTGGCCCGTTCCAGCACGCCGGAGCAAGCCGCGTTCGAGATGGCCAAGACGCGCATGAGCGGCCAGCGTGATGCGCTGACCAACCTGCGCAATGCCTCCGGTCGTCTGCCGCGTCCGCTGAGCGTGTGGTTCAACGTGCTGGCCGAAGACTCGTGGCGTCTGGTGCTCAACGATGCCTATCAATACCTGAACGGCCGTTATCAGAACGAGCTGTACAGCGTGTACGGCAAAACCATCAGCAAGCGCTATCCGTTCAGCGCCAGCAGCACCAGCGACGTGGCGATCAGCGACTTCCGCGAGTTCTTCCGTGCTCAAGGTACCGTCGACCGCTTCTTCGACAGCTACATGCGTCCGTTCGTCAGCGGCGATCCGGGCAACTACCGCATGCGCAGCGTCGACGGCCACAGCCTGCCGGTATCGAAGGTCTACCTCGATCAGATGGCCGCGGCGCAGACCATTCGCCAGAGCTTCTTCTCGATCAACCCGGCCGAGCCGACCGTGCAGTTCAAGCTCGAGCCGTACACCCTCGATCCGGCGGTCAGCCGCTCCGAATTCAAGTTCGGCGACAAGACCATGGAATACCGTCACGGCCCGATCCTGCCAATGACCTTCAAGTGGCCGACCGATGCTGAAGACGGTCGCACCAGTCTGGTCATGGACAAAATGGCCGGGCGTCCTATCGGGATCGAGAAAAACTCCGGCCCATGGTCGCTGTTCCGTCTGTTCGACCTGATGCAGACCGAGTACCTGAACGGTCGCGACGTGCTGGTGCTGAAGGCGGACGTAGGCGGTCTGCGCGCCAACTACCTGCTGACCAGCCAGCGCACGCCGAACCCGTTCGATATGGGCGTCCTGCGTACCTTCCGTATGCCGGTGCAGCTCTGATGCTGGTGGCCAGTCCCTGGCGCAGCGCGGCGCGTACCGACCCGGGCAAGGTGCGGGCGCGCAACGAAGATGCCTTCCTCGACTCGCCGCAGCACGGGCTGTGGGTGGTCGCGGACGGCATGGGCGGTCATCAGGGTGGCGACATCGCCAGCCAGTTGATCGTCGCCAGCCTGGCTGAGTTGCCGCAACACGAGGACTTCGACGAACGCCTCAAAGCCATCCGCCAGTGCCTGCACTGGCTGAACCGGCGTTTGGGGCAGGAGTTGACCGTCACCGCCGGGCGTCACGACAGCATCATGGGCAGCACCGTCGTCGCGCTGCTGGTGGAAGGCAATCGCGCGGCCTGCATCTGGGCCGGCGACAGTCGTTGCTACATGTGGCGCGGGCAGCGGTTGTATCAGCTGTCCAAGGACCATTCGCTGCAACAGCAATTGATCGACGAACAGCAAATGAGCGTCGAACAAGCGGCAGCACACCCGGCGGCTCAAGCCTTGACCCGAGCCGTCGGCGCCGCCGAACAACTGACCCTGGATGTGCTGGAACTCGAGGTCTATCCGGGCGATGTGTTCTTGCTCTGCAGCGATGGTTTGTATCAGGGCCTGAGCAGCGATGCCCTCGGCAACGCCCTCAGCCTCAGCGCGCCGCATGTCGCGCTGGAACGTTTGTTCGACGGCGCTCTGCGGGGCGCCGCGCGGGACAACCTGACTGCCGTGGTGATCCGCCAATGAGTGAACTCGAATCGCCCATCGATGACCTGCTGATCAGCGAAGAGCAGGCCAGCAACCTGACCTACTTCGCCTTCGCCAAGGGCAACAAGGCCGAACCGTTGCTGGCGCCGACCAAGGCCAGCATCGGTGCGCTGCCGGATGTACTCGCCGGTCGCTACCACCTCGAGCGTCTGCTCGGGGCCGGTGGCATGGGCGCCGTTTACCGGGCGCGGGATCTGCTGCACGAACAGTTCGGCGATCCCGATCCTTACATTGCGCTGAAAATCCTCAGCGAAGAATTTGCCGAATCGCCGGACGCCAGTGCCTTGCTCTACAGCGAGTTCGCCCTGACCCGACGCCTGCGCCACGACAACGTCGTGCGTGCACACACCTTTGAAGTCGACACCGACTGCCAGCGGGCCTTCATCACCATGGAATACATGCGTGGCCTGACCCTGGACAAATTGCTCTGCGAGCGGCCCCTCGGCCTGCCGTGGCAAGAATTGCGTGACATCGTCCTGCCGCTGCTCGACACGCTGGCCTACGCCCACCGTCGCGGCGTGCTGCACGGTGATCTGAAACCGAGCAACGTCATGCTCAGCGAAGACGGCCTGCGCCTGTTCGACTTCGGTCTGGGGCAGGCAGAGGAGGGCATCTTGCCCGGCCTGCCGCACCTGAGCCGCGAGCGCTTCAATGCCTGGACCCCGGGCTACGCCGCCCCCGAACTGCTTGAGGGCCAACCGTTGTCGGCCAGCGCGGACGTGTACGGCGTGGCCTGTGTGATCTATGAACTGGCGGGCGGCAAACACCCGTTTCGCCGCTTGCCCTCGACCCAGGCCCGCGACGAGCACCTGGAGCGCGAGCTGCGCGCCCCAGCGAACCTACCCCAGCACGGCTGGCAAGCGCTGCGAACCGCGCTGAGCTTCAACCCGGCAGAACGCACCATCACTGCCCAACAATTGCGTGACGCCTTGGGCGCCACTTCGTCCTGGCTGCAACGTCTGCGACTTCGGGCGTAACGGATGACATTCGAACAGGGAGCACACGATGTTCAACTCAGCTAACGAAACCCACTTCAGCCTCAAGGTCGAAGACTACGTCGGCGACCTGCAAGTGCTGTCGTTCACCGGCACCGAAGGCATCAGCCAGGCGTATCGCTTCGACCTCGAACTGGTCAGCGAAAACCCCGATCTGGACCTCGAACAACTGCTGCACAAGCAGGCGTTTCTGGCATTCGATCCACAGGGCTCGGGCATTCACGGGCAGATCTACCGCGTCGCCCAGGGCGATGCCGGCAAGCGCCTGACCCGCTACAAAGTCTCGATCGTGCCGCAACTGCAATACCTGCATCACCGCACCAACCAGCGCATCTACCAGCAGATGTCGGCGCCGAAAATCATTGCGCTGATCCTCGAAGAGCACGGCATCAAGAGCAACGCCTACAGCTTCCAGCTCAGCCAGCCGTGCCCGGATCGCGACTACTGCGCGCAGTACGACGAAACCGACCTGCATTTCGTCCAGCGTCTGTGCGAAGAAGAAGGCATTCACTACCACTTCCAGCACAGCGAAAAGGCCCATCTGCTGGTGTTCGGCGACGACCAGACCGTGTTCCAGAACCTTGGGCAGCCCACCGCTTATGTGCAGGGTAGCGGCATGGTCGCCGACGAGCCGGTGATCAAAGCCTTCAAACTGCGTCTGGAAACCCGCACCACGCGCACCACGCGCCGCGACTACGATTTCGAAAAACCGCGCCTGCGAATGGAAGCCGCATACAAACCGGACGGCGACAGCACTGAGCCGGATCTCGAAGATTACGACTACCCCGGCCGCTTCATCGACCGCGCGCGCGGCAAGTTCCTCAGCCAGCGCGCCCTCGAACGCCATCGCGCCGACTACCGCCAGGCCGAAGGTCGCGGCGACCAGACCAAACTGGTCAGCGGCCACTTCATGGAAATGTCCGACCACCCGCGCAGCGAGTGGAACGACCTCTGGCTGCTCACCGAAATCTTCCACGAAGGCAAACAACCGCAAGTCCTCGAAGAAGGCGTGACCAGCGACACCACCGACAACAAGGACGACTTCCACCAGGGCTACCGCAACACCTTCCTCGCCACCCCGTGGGACGTGTTCTACCGCCCGGCCCTCGAACACCCGAAACCACGCGTGCTCGGCAGCCAGACCGCCATGGTCACCGGCCCCAAAGGCGAAGAAATCCACTGCGACCAATACGGCCGCATCAAAGTCCAGTTCCACTGGGACCGCGAAGGCCTGGCCGACGACAAAACCAGCTGCTGGCTACGCGTATCCAGCTCCTGGGCCGGCGACCGCTACGGCGCCATCAGCATCCCGCGCATCGGCATGGAAGTCCTCGTCACCTTCCTCGAAGGCGACCCCGACCAACCGCTGGTGACCGGCTGCCTGTACCACAAGGAAAACCCGGTGCCGTACGCACTGCCGGCGAACAAGACGCGCAGTGTGTTCAAAACCCTCAGCTCACCGGGGGGTGGTGGGTACAACGAACTGCGCATTGAAGACAAGAAAGGTGCGGAGCAGATCTACATTCATGCCCAGCGCGATTGGGATGAAAACGTTGAGCACGATCAGAAGATTCGGGTCGGGAATGAACGTCACGACACCGTGGTGAAGAACACCTACACCGAGCTGAAGGCCGAAGAACACCGCACCACGATTTCCGACCGCAAGATTGAAGCGAAGCTGGATGATCACCTGACGATTGGGCAGAACCAGCATGTGAAGTTGGGGACTGCGCAACTGACCAGCGTGGGGAAAGAGATACACCTCAAGGCTGGGGACAAGATTGTTATCGAGGCGGGGACGGAGCTGACCGTATTGGGTGGCGGGAGCTTTATCAAGCTTGATGGCGGTGGGGTTACGGTGGTTGGGCCGGTGATCAAGATCAATGCGGGTGGCTCGGCTGGGTCGGGGACTGGCATCGGGATTAAACCGCCGGTGCTGCCGGGGGCGGCGGATAAGGATAAGGCGGGGAGTTTGATGGATCAGGCGTTGGGGAATGCGGTGCCTGAGAAGGTTAAGCCGACAGTTGATTACCCTTTCTCGCTTTGAGCGGACGGACTAGCGTCAATATGAACAAGGAATTTTTTGAATGATCATTAGCCCTCCCTTTCTTCCTGCTCCGGTGGCGGGTGAAACCGACGATGCTTATCTTGCGCGTGCCATGGTTGGTGGTATTCCCGGTGATGGTGGTTATCCGTTGAGCTTTGATCTCAATTGGCATGGCGGCATTCATTTGACCGCGCCGCAAGCAAACGGAAAAGCTCTGCCAGCATGTGCAATTTCCGACGGAACACTAGTTTACTTCCGCCAACCTACTCCTGAGGCTGAAGCAGCCCCAGACCATGCTCTTCGTTATCGTGAGCAATGGACAGATGATGGCTGTGTTGTCATCAAACATGAAACAGATATAGGCGAGGGAGAAAAAGGAAGAATAATTTTTTATTCGATTTATATGCACTTATCTAAAATCACCTTGGCCGCGCCCGCAAAAGGAAAAAAAATATACCGTAAAGAGGTGCTTGGTGAAGCAGGTAAGATTTACGGAAAACAAGACAGAATTCACTTTGAAGTAATTGCTGACGATAGCAAGATCGAAAATATAGTTGGGCGTAAAGAGAGAGATCTGAACTTCAAAACTAGTGATGGGAGAAAAGATAGCTGTTGGGGGGATATTTATTTCTTTATACCTCCTGAGGTTTATGGGTATGAAAGTCAGCCTTCCATTCCTTTGTCTGCAGTTAACAACTCTCAAATTATTTACCGTTGCCCTGCTATGCCCTCGGGTCCAGCCCCTATCGAAGAGGCGGGATCTACAACTCCCGCTCCTGCAACATCAAATACAGTAGATGGCTATGAATGGGCTTTGGCAACGCAGCTGCAAGAAGGCATTTTTGTGAGGATGAGCTTCGCTAGAGGGGGATGTAAGCTGACGAGCTTTACTCATTCAGGATTTGAGCTGGGTACTGTCGAGGAAAAAAGTGAGTACGAGTATTCGCTTTTTAAAACCGCCAGCGACTTATACCCTCAATCACCAAGCGCTGGCTTTGAGTTATTACGCTTTGGCAGAGTAATTGGTGAGGAACCACTACAGCCAGTTGAAGCTGCTCACTGGCGGAGAATAAAATTTCCTGGAAAAAATGGCGGAGAAAGCAGTGCTGCTTGGGTTAACTTAAACTCACCCACAGTAGGAAAGTTTAGTGATGCTGACTTTCCACACTGGCAAGGTTGGCAGCTAGTAAATGACGACAAAGATAAGGATAGTCATTGCCAATCGCCATTCATTCGGGCGTTGCTCGCTTTGGATGTAGGGAAAGTTGTCTCGGATAACACCGACGCTGTAGGTATAGCTACATCTCCTGCATATACCTCTCTGCCGGAAGAAGAGAAACTGAAACTCTCTGAGCGCTATGTCTCTGAGAGAGATATTAGCAAGAAAAAACTAGAAGCCGCTGATACTCAATCCCGAATTAAGCGCTTGGTATGTTTTTTTCCAAGTGAGTGGTGTAAGAACGATTTTGACGCACGCTATGATTGGCTAAAGAGGGTCGCCGAAAACGGCCCAATGCCTCAAGAGAGCTATGACAAGTTAAAAAGGCATCAGGTGGCTTTGGGGTTTTGGGAAGATGCAGCTATTGAAGGTGTCGAAAGTAAACACTGGCACTTTCCCCCTAAAGAATTTATCGCGATGTTTCGAAAGTGCAGCTGGTTAAGCCGAAACGAACTAGTCCAGCTATTGCCAATGAACTCGCTACGAAAGGCTTCAACATGGCAGTGGGAATCGATCAGTCTGCCGAATGCTGGAATAATTCTTGATGGCTCAAGTACGGAAGCCTTAACGCGCAGAAATGATTTGAATAAAGCACTGCGTAAGTTTTTGGTAGTTACTCCTGCCCGATTGGCTTGTTTTTTTGGAAACGCCACTCAAGAAACTCAATGGTACCAGAAGTTTCATGAGGCAAGCCCTTATTGGTATAAGCCTTGGGATGGTAGAGGTTTTCTTCAATTGACGCATGCAAGTAATTACATAAAATATTGGGAGTTCAAGGGCGAAGCTGTTAGCCCTCAGGTGAAACAAACTCTAGCTACTCATACTACAATGGCAAATAATAATCGGCCCATTGTAAATGGGAAGAAGTTGATGACTGACCCAACAAACTCATTAAGTGATGCTTCAACCGGGATTCCGCAGGCCATAATTGCAAAGCGTGATGCAGTGAAAGGCTCATATGATGCTGCCAATAGTGCAGGTGCTTATTGGGCGTGGTCTGGTGCCTCCAAACAGGCCGATGGATACTATGGTAGCCCAGCCAGTGTGCTAAAAACACTGACTACCAATGCACAGATCAAGCACTATTATGAGAACTCTGCATTTGGAAATGTTGCAGCAACAGTCAATCTCGGATCTCCTTCATCTAATTTCAGTTCAATTTGGGGGGTGCAGGCGAGGTTTATGGCTTTTGCGAACGCTCAGATGATTTTAATGGATGCATTGAGATATCCAACCTCGCCTGAGGTATTTTCTGACGCCCCATTAGATTTTGTTTATCGGAGACCTTACTAGTGAAAAAAATGATGAGGCTTTATCTATCCCTTGCTGCATGTTTGATTTCAATGTCGGCGGCTTCCTCCGAGGGGAATTCGAGTAGTGCGGCTCTAAAATTAGGAAATGAACCAGGTTACTCTACGTTGGCTTCTGGTGCTTCGGTTGTAGAAATACATCAGGGTAATTGTAATTATTCTATTGATCTTAAAGCGAGCCAGTACGTAAAGTTTAATACCCCAGACGTAGTGTTTCTGGAGTCCGAGACGCCTCCAAAAGAAAAAGATTGGCCCTATCTCGAACAAGCCGAGATGTCTGCAGGTTATGATTGGAATTTTAAAAAAGATGATAATTTAAAGTCAAAATGGTTCGGGTTGATGTGTGACGGCATCGGGAATTTTGATTTTCAGTCTAACGGTGGCGTTGGTTCAGAAGAGGATAGCCCGGAACTACAGGATGTTAAACAAAGCAATGGTTTTAAATGTCCCGCAACTCTTACGGACAACGGTTGGGTGCCAAACAAAAATGCCGGTCGTCCTGATAGTTACTTTTTTCAGAAGCTGTCAGGGGCTGGTTGGTCTGGATTTGTTCTCGGGTTTAAGGGGGGGGGAGGAAAAAATATTGCGAGAGTTAGTTTCTGTATAGTGCAGGGAGAAAATGTCTTGGTGGGGGCAGCAGAAAACCAACCTCGCTCTTTGAGTTTGAGTGAAGAGTCCTTTGATGGCATGAAATCTGTTTTGGAGTCTATACAGTTTCTTAAATAGAAAAGGCGACCGGTTTATTTGTGATGTTGCGCTCAGCGGCTTTGATTTTGGTGTGGCATTTTAATGGATCTGTTCCATATGGCTAACGGAACAGATTTATTTTTATGTTCAGTTGATTCGATATTAGTAGGGTGTTCAAATAGATCTGTCACGTGTGTTCCTTAGAAAAACCTGACGAACTGAACGAATCAAGGATTGAATACGGTGAGCGTTTTGCTTTTTGTTTTATCTGGACAGTGTAGCTACCGGTTTCAACAATTTTGGACGGATTGATTTCGTGATTTTCGGAGAACGAATAACGATCTTTAGATTGGGTGGCTATAAATTACGATGAGACCGTACAAGAATTTATCTATCTTGTGTCTTTTGTAGTTGAATTGGTTTTCTTACAATTTTTTAAATGGAATTAATGCTTGTGATTAAAAATATTGTTCTGCCTTTTTGTGTCGCGACTCTTACGTTTTTTAACGGCGCGGCCCAAGCGGAGCCGTTCTACTCCGCGAAGATACTGCAAGCCGATTATTCTGCAGTTCCTGACATAAAACTGTTGATTAGAATTCAAGATGTTGAGTCAAGTAGTGATGAGGCGAGCGGCTCTAGCCTGGCCACTTGCATGAAGGCCAGTAACTCAGCTACGCAGCCTGGCCCCAACCCTTGTTTCAGAATTCAGTTAGATGAAGGCGAAGGCAATGTGAAAGTGACGAGCCAGACATTGCTTAATGACCCTCAGCGAGCAAGCGATCCGGTATATATAGAGTTGGTCTATAAAAGTGGGGCAACAAAAAATCAGTATGGATATTATGACAATAAAACAGTGTTGCTAACTGTTGAGGATAATAATGGATTGAATAATTGGGATTCGGATATCCCGCAAAGCCTGCCTCAAGTAAAGATTGAAAAAGATCGAGGGATTTATCAGTTGGTTCTTGCGGACGCCGATGCTCTGCTCAATTCTGCCTACCGAGATAAAGCGAGTCGTTTGAGTCAAGACAAAAGAGATGTTTTTCGTGAGGTTCAAAGAGCCTGGATGAAAAACAGAGATCTTGAATGCAATAGCGCAATATTTGGAGAGTATTCGGAAAGCTGTTTGATTCGGTTAACAATTGATCGTGCCAGACAGATCGCGGTTGCGCCTTTGGCTAAATAGCCAAGCTGTCAGAGCTTAGAGTGAAATCGAATGGAAGCGAGAAAAAATCGCCAGGCTCCTTTGCGCGCATTACCAAGTATTCTGTTGGTAAAGTAATTCTGAAGGTAGGGTCATGAGAAAAACTCTTTTGCATATTAAAATTATTTTTTGCTCGTTAGTGGCATTTAGTTCGTTGGCACAATCTGCAAGTTTCGATTGCAGTAAAGCCTCGTCGGATGTTGAAAAAAAGATCTGCAATACGCCTTCTTTGTCAAAGCTGGATGAGCAGCTAAGTGAAGTGTTCAAGCCTCTAAAAAAACAACGTACTTTCCAAGTGCTTGAAAGTGAATGGCTAGAGAATGTGCGCAACACCTGTGAGTCAGTTGAGTGTCTAGAAGATGCTTACAATGAGCAAATTGGATTTCTGTCACCGTTACCATTGCCTGGGGCCAGTGCTTCAAATGAAGTCAAAATTTTGCCCGCTGATAAAATTTATGCTCAATCCAGTCGTCCTTGGAAAACTGTTGAACTGGCGGGCCTTCCGAATGGCAAAGATGTCGTTGAGCGTTTCTTGATTTCAGCGGAAGTAATATCTGGAATGTTGCACGTTGTAGCATTCGAGGGGCATTACGATGTTCCTAATTCTATCTATAGAGGTAGTTTGTATGAATACAATGATAGGCATCCGATTGTGCAGCCAATCACGTACACGATAGCAAAGGACATAGGATTTCAGGGGGCGTTCAACTTAGGAAACAATGAAGAAGGGGAGCGATACGCTGGAATTATGGGCGGCACCTTTTACTATCGCGAAAAAATAGCAAGAAACCAGCTAAGAGGTATGGCTTATAAAGTTGGGTCAGGCACTCAACCGCAGGAAACCAGTTTGCTACTTCAGCAATGGTCGAACACTTTCGAGAATGCCAAAAGTGGTTTGCTATTTCAGGGTGATGAGGTATTTGGAGAGCTGAAAGCTTATTATCCAAACACTCCTGGGTACGAGACTATTGCACCAGTCGATAGACCCGAGGTGGGTTGGAATATTTTCAGCCCGATTTGGAGCAAGTCGCGTCCTATTTTGTATTTCAAGAATGGTGATGAAACGATTTGGCGTGCCAGTGTAGTGGATAAAACACTAATTAAAATTGTTAGTGCAAGTGATCGATTCGTTATTAAAAATCCTACTCCTGTTGATTTGAATGGTCGTGAAGCTGTTGTGTATCTCGAAGATTACATACTTAAGATAGCTATTGCGCCCGAATAAGTAGGGCATGATTTCAATAGGCAGTATTCAGCTTTTTAATGTGTAGGGATCTTGCTATGGCTAAGCTCATGGTGCGTATTTCTTTTTACGTGCTGATAACTTCTTCATCGTTACTCACGCATGCAGCATTTGCTCAAGATGCATGTGCCGATATCACTACGAACTCTCAGAGGGAAAGATGTTCTGTGAGTGCCAAGGTTGCTGCAGATAAGCAGTTGAATACCAGTTATCAAGAACTGATGGTTCGGCTCGAGGGTGGGTATCAAACCGATCCAGTTCTTGCGGCGAGCCAAAAGGCAACGGTCCAGAAGGCTCAGCGCGCCTGGATCAAACTGCGCGATACCGATTGCCAGGTCGATGCGTTGGAGACGGAACCGGGCTCTTCGGCGCATGTGGCAGCGGTGAACAATTGCATCGCCAGTATGAGTCGTGACCGTTCAGTGTTTTTGGACAATATCGCGTCCGATACCGGAAGTGGCCCGACAATTGGACGTGGCTCGTGCCCTACGCAAGACTTTGCACAGTTTCTTCCAGCATTCTCCGCTAATGCCGAATCGCAGAAGCGACTAACTGCGCAGGCCGTGAAGCTGCTGGTATTAAAGGGGACGTCGGATATTGGGCGGATTGTGACTTACGTTACTGCGGAGGTGGGACGCGATATGGCGTTTCCCTTAATGGTGGCTGTGCCCGATGGGAAAGTGGAAGGAATAGAGATCGAGAAGGTGGATGACCGCCACGTTAACGTTGTGGATAAACGCGCCGGTAACAGCAACATCAAGTTTTTCAACTTTTCGCGGAAGTCCTGCTGGACGCTTGATGGGGTTGAGGACTGGTCGATTCCTGAAAAAGAGCTTTCTGCAGCCAGTACGCGGAAAATGAGTCGCGCGGAGAATTTCTGTTGGCAGCGCGGACAAGGATTTGCTGGCTTGGGCGGCCTTGAGCAATACCGACTGACAGGAGAACTTTTTGAAGCGACTTTGGAAAATTACCTGTGCGCGGCCGCTTCAGGTGATCCTATATCTAGTTCGGCTGCGGCCGGGCTGAGTCTGTCGGGTATGGCCCCGCAATTGGAATACGACAAAGTTGAGGCTCTTTTCAAAGCAGCAGCCGTTGATTCGCCGAGCGGTGCTGAGTCGTTGGCTGGCTTCTATTGTTTTGGCAATGAATTGGCCGGTTCAGGACCCTGCCAGCGCCCGCTGGACGTTGAAAAAGAGTTGATTCGTGCTACCACCATGGGATCAACGCATGCATTCGTTTCGTTAGGCGATTATTGGAAAAGCGGCGATCTAGGAAAGAAAGATACTCCTCGCGCCTTGGCCTGTTATCAGCTTGCCGCCGAGAAAGGTAACGACTCGGGCAACAATGCGATTAAGCGACTTCAGTCCGAAGTGGCCGAACCGATAGTGGCCAGCAGCTGCTTTTAGTGCGGTTAAGTGAAGAAGGGCGTTTACAGCGCCCGACGCCTTTTCACCGCGATGTGATCAAACGCGTTCCGCCATCATGGCTAACGCGTTTTCATATGCGCTGAGCCAGAATCCGCGGCGCTTAAACGTTTAATACTTGAGCATCTGACGACTGCGATTTTCCTTTAAACTCCCCACCCCCAAGGAATGCGCTCAGGACACGGAATGCCAGCCCCCTCGACCTCCCTTCGCCCAGCGCTAGTGCTCTGGCTATACGCCGCCGCGATCGTGCACATACTCGCCGGTCTCACCCTGACCTGGGCCGGGCATTCCGGTTTACTCGACGGCTATCTGCAAGTTCTCGAACTGGCATTCTGGGGCGCCGACGCAGTACCCGCCGCCGGCCACGAACAACAGGTCTGGTGGCTCGCGCTGTTCGGCGCGACGCTGCAAAGCTATTCGCTGTACATGCTTGCGCTGGTGCACATCGGCAATCGTTCGAAAGCGTCGAGTGTGTGGGGCTGGTTGATCGCCGGCATCCTGTTATGGGCACCGCAGGACATGTGGCTGTCAGCGCAACAACAGGTCTGGTCGCACCTGTGGCTCGACGGTTTTGCGCTGTTGCTGCTGTTGCCGCCGCTGGTCTGGCTGTATCGCCATGACCGTCGAAAATCCCCTCGAGTAAAGACTCAGAGCACGTCCAACCCGTTTGCCGGCAGCGCCCACACGCGTGTGCTGATCACCGGCGGTACCGGGTTTATTGGTGAGGCCGTGATCAACCAATTACTCGACGCCGGCCACACCGTGAGTGTGCTGGCACGCGATCCATTAAAAGCAGCCAATCTGTTCGACGGTCGCGTTCGCTGCGTGCAGTCCCTGAGCGAATTCAGCCACGACGAAGCCTTCGACGTAGTGATCAATCTCGCCGGCGCGCCCGTCGCCGGCCCACGCTGGACTCCCAAGCGTCAGGCGCAACTGCTCGCCAGCCGAGTCGGCACCACCGAAGCGTTGATGACCTGGCTGAAGAAAACCAAGCACAAACCCGCGCTATGGATTCAAGCCTCGGCCATCGGCTTCTACGGCGTGCGCGACGCCAGTGAAAACCTCGACGAACACGCCAGCAAGGGCGACGGTTTCATGGCCGAACTCTGTGCGCGTTGGGAAGCCGCCGCGCAACCGGCCACGGAATTTGGCGTGCGTCAGGTGGTGCTGCGCCTCGGCGTGGTGTTCGGCCCCGGCGGTGCGTTGACGCCGTTGCTGCTGCCGTTCCGCCTGGGTTTCGGCGGGCGCATGGGCGATGGTCGGCAGATCATGAGTTGGGTGCATCGCGACGATGTGCTTCAGGTGATCGCGCGGGCTTTCAACGATGACAATCTGCGCGGCACCTACAACATGGTCGCGCCCGAAACGGTCAGTCAGGCCGCGTTCGCCGAGCAGGCCGGCAAGGTCCTCAAGCGTCCGGTGTGGTTGCACATTCCCGCCGCGCCAGTGCGTGCAATGGCGGGGGAGATGGCGCAGCTGTTTTTCGATGGTCAGCGCGTGGTGCCGCAGCGTTTGACCGAGGCTGGCTACACGTTCCGCTATCCAACCCTCGACGCTGCTCTGCGCGATCTGACCTGAGGATCGTCCATGAGCAAGCCGTTGATGTACCTGCTAGCCGGCAACGGTAGCGCTGCCGATTGGTGGGACGACGCGCTGCCGCACTTTCAGCGCTACGGCGTGGTGCCGCTGGAGTTGCCGGGCTTCGGCGCCAATCCGCTGCCACCCTGCGAGGATCTGGCGGACTACGCGCAGACCTTGTTGGCGATGACGCAGAAGGGCAGCGCGATCATGGCTGTCGGGGTCAATGCGTTGCTGGTGCTGCACGCGTTGCAGCGTCGGCCCGGGCACTTTTCGCGCAGTGTTCTGTTGGCGCCGGTTGGGGCATTTTTGTGGCAGCGTCGATTGCCGGCGCTGATGTCACCGCTGCCGATCCGCAAGACCATCCACTGGCTGCTGTCGAACAAACCCACGCTGTTCGCGCGCAAGTTCTCCAACCATACCTGGACGCCCGCGCAGTACCAGCGCATGGGCGCCGGTTATGCGCGCTGCCGTGCGTTTGTGCCGCACTGGGATCTGATTCGCGCCGACACCGCGTTGCCGCTGCTGGAGTGGATCACCGATCCGGTCGAGTTGGTTTGGGGCGATCAGGACGCGGTGCTCGGTATCGAGCAAGCAGCGGCGTGGTCGGCGATTCTCGCCCGCGCCGATCTGACCATCAGCCTGAAACCCGGCTGGGGTCATTACCCGTGGATCGACTCGCCCGCCGAATTCGCGCAGTGGCTGGAGTCGGGCGAGCGCGGGTTTGTTGCGCACACCAAGGGCGGGCGTTTGCGCCTGGCTGAACTGGCGCGGCAAGCGGTGCCGGCGGCGCTGACGCTTAACGATTACACCGACCCGCGACTGCCGGCATTTCTCGCCGCCCAACCTGATGTGACCTGGGCGGTGCGCTCCTCCAGTTATGGCGAAGATCAGGCCGACTCGGCGAATGCCGGTTTGAGCACCACCTATCTGCGCGAGCCGTCCGCCAATGTGCCGAAACGCATCGCCGAACTGACGGCCGAAGGTGTCGAGGAAGTGGTGGTGCAACGCTTCATCACCCCGGTAGTTTCCGGGATCGCCTTCGTGCGACATCTCTCGGTAGAACTGGAATGGGTTGAAGGCCATCTCGAATCGCTCGCCGACGGTCACGTCAGCCCCTCGCGGGCAACCCTATCGCGGCTCGGCGATGCGTGGCGCAGCGGCACGTTCACACCGTCCCACGGCTTGACCGAAGACCTGCTCTGGCGCTTTCTGCAAGACGTGTTGCGCGTGTTCCACTACGTGCCCGGCGACGTCGAATGGGCTTGGGATGGCGCGCAATTGTGGTTGCTGCAATACCGGCCGATCAGCGATTACGGCTGGCGCCGGCACCTCACCGCCGCCAACATCGCCGAGATCCTGCCGCCGCAACCGAGCGTGCTGGTGGAGTACGCCCAGCGCCGCGCGGCAGCGAGCATCCCGGCGATCATGGCGCGTTGGGATGCGCGGGTGCTGCAGGACAACGAGCCGTTCACCGCAGTGTTCGGCGGCGCGTCCTACATCAACAATGATCTGTTTCTTGCCCGGCTGGCCGACTGGGGCATCAGCGCCGATAACTACGCTGGTGAAGTTGGCGGTGCGACGCCACATCTGCCGTGGCAACCGCTGAAGATGCTGCATTCGTTGCCGCTGTTTTTGCGTATGCAACGCAGGGCTCGCGGGCATTTGCTGAACCTTGAAAATGGTTTGCAGCGCTTCAATCGGGAACTGGCCGAACTCGTCGCCCAAGCTGCCGATGGTCAGCAATTGGCAGACTGGTTCACCCGGTTTTACGTGTTCGTGGTGCAAGGCAATCTGTGCATCGCCACAGCGCTGGCGAGCAGCGGCGGCGATTGGCTGGGGCGCCCGCCGACCGCTTACGACAATCTTGAAAACAGTCCGCATCGATTGCCGTGGGAGACCGATCCCGCTACGCCTCGACCTACGGCGACTGAGCTGCCGTTACAGGCATTCCCGCAATGGTCAGGGCTCATCCGCCTCGCGCATTCGAGCGGCCTGCCGGGCCTGCGCGGCTACTACCTGCAAGTACGCGAGTGGTATCGCGACAACCTGATGCGCATCTTCTTCCGTCTGCATCACGCCATGCCGCTGGCGGATCGCGAACATTGGTTTGCACCGCATCCGGACGTGCGCACCCGCGACGGCAGCTTCTGGCAGGACGGTCGCGAAGGTGCTGAGCTGGCCACCGGGTTCATGATTTATCCGGGGCAGGTGCAAGGCATCCTCGGCGCCGACATCCTGCTCGAAGACACCCTCGATCCGGGGCGGCACGCGCACTATCAAGCCGCGCGGGCGGTGATTGCGCGGATGGGCGGACGGCTGTCGCATGGCTCGACGTTGCTGCGGGAGCTGCGCAAGCCATCGGCGGTGATGCCGCAGGTGGATCCGGCGTGGGTGGGGTGTGAGGTGTTGTATCGGGATGGTGAGTTGGAATTGATCAATTCGAAGGATGCGAAGTGAAACGACTGTTGTTGATGTGTTTGGCCTGGTTGCCGATGGTGAGCATGGCAACGGATCTGTGCAATTCGGAGACCGATACGAAGAATTTTCTCTCGCAATGGGTGGAAAGACCCGATTACGTCCTGGACATACATTCAAGTTTTCAAACTGATGGATTCAGTCTGGAGGAGGGCAAGGTGGTGTATCGCGGCGATCTCAACGGCGACGGTCAGGAGGACTTCATTTTCACCTCCTACTCAAGCCGTGGTTCAGCGGGTGACTCGACCTTCGCCTTCCTTATCCAGTGCCACGGTTACTTGAAGCATGTAGGGGGCGATTACTTCGCCGAGGTCAAGGTACTGGACGGACCGCCCAAGAACGGCGGCGATGTAAAAGACATCGAGATCTACTCCTACATCCGCGATAAGCGCGACCAGATCCGCTACAAGGGCAAAGAGGCCATGACCCGGCCCCATCTGTGGCAATTCAATCCGCAGACACAGCTTTATGAAGGGCAGTCTGAGTAAGTCGACGGTCCCCACTGCATTTACGGAGTTATTACGTGAAAGGATTTTCGGTTCTTCTCGGCAGCTTGATATTGGCTGCCGCGTCCATGGCATTCGCTGCCGATCCAACCTTCAAGGATTACACCGTCACGCCAGTTTTCACCGGCCCCAACCATAAACTGGTGCCGCAGGAAAACAGCAGCCCAATGATGGATCAGGCACGGGTGCAAGCCCTGAAAGGCAAGGTCAACTTCGCCGGTCATTACATCCTTCAAAGGCTCGGCTGTGGCGGCAGCGCCATTTGTGGCGAAGTGCTGGACGCCCAGACCGGTGAAGTGGTTGGCGGTCTGCCGAATGCTTACGACGGCAGCACGTTCGGCATGGTTTACCAGCCCGACAGCCGCTTGATCATCGTCTCCGGCATCACGCTCGACGGTGAAGAAGATGCGCAGGGGAATGCTTTGGAAAGTGGTAACCGGGACCGTTACTACGAGTTTGTGAACAATGAATTTCGACTGCTGAGCATGATCGACGTTGAATCGTCGCCGATGGATGAGGAGTGAGTGGATGAACTGGTTTTTCATTCGGCCTGTGCTGATTGCGCTTTTGCTCTTGTCTCATTCACTGCCCGCGACTGCCAGCGAAGGGAGTTGCTACGGCTACCTTACTGAGCTTGTCAGGAGCAGCGATTTTCCGTTTCGTTATGTCGGCAAGGACAAGGTCAATTTGCTGATCGACGAGGACGACGGCGAAGCAGTGCGCGCCCAGCTGTTCTTCGATACTGACGGCACCGGCACGATTGGCTGGATCAAATACACCCCGGCTACTCACGAATTGCTCAACACCTCGGCCGAGCTGGATGAACCGGTGGCGTTGTCATTCGACGCCAGGTTTGCGGACGGCTATGCAAAGTGCCTGACAAAACAAAAGGCCGGCTAACGGCGAAAAGGATTTGCTATGACCAGCCTTAAGTGGATGTTGATGATCGGCAGTTTGTTCAGCGCTACCAATGTCTTTGCCGTTGACCCGCCAATAGTGGGAGCCGCCGGAAACACAGTTACGTTCCAGGCAAAAAAATGGACATCACCCGTCGTGGAATCTGCCACTGCCTGGTTCAACGCGAATGGAAAAACTTTCCCGTTGTTTCATGCCGGCATTGGTGCCCAGGCTTATCCTGAATGGCTCAGCCCTGACAAAAAATTTCTACTGGCGACTGCGGTGGAGTACGGCGTAGTCATAGGTGAGAACGGTGAGGAAATAGCGACATCACAAGGGCATTGCGATGTGATCTCGATGGAAACCGGTTGCGTGCTTGCTGAGAGTTACGAGCGGTTTTGTGAGGGAAAATGGGTAGGCAAGCAATGGGTTTCCGAAGAGGGCGGGGTGCTCAATCCTGTCTTGGAGACTAAGTCACCCAAGGACCTGCTGAAATATGCTTCGAGTATCGAGCCGGTACAGTCCCGAGCAGAGTCCATCGAATGGAGCCTGAGCTTTTTAAGCCCGGAATCCTACATGGCCTGTCATCCCCCGGCGCAAAATGTTCAGGCTTACAACGACCTCGGTTTCTACTTGGCCGAGGGCGGCAACGATGAGTTGGCGCTGAAGTTTTATCGAGGCGTTGAAGCTGTCGGCAAACGCACAGTGCTGATGCTGAACATGGCTGATTCGCTATGGCGACTTGATCGCCAAGAGGAAGCGCAGCGTTATTACCGCGAGTACCGCGACGCGATGAGTGCCGCCGGTAAAGCGCAGAAGATTCCGCAACGCGTTGTTGAGCGATCTGAAATTCAGGGACTGAGACAGTGAATATGTTCTTCCGCTTTATCGTGTTGAGCCTTGGGCTTCTATCCACTTCCTACGCATTTGCTGCCCCGCAAGTCCTCAAGGAAATTCCGGCTAGCTTGCTGGGTGATGCATCACGGCAAAACGTATTTGTTCTGGCAGGAGATGCGGACGAGGCCTCCAACCGGTTGTTGATTGCGCCGGTGCAGGCACGTAATGAGGACATATTGCTCGATACGTCAAAGGCGCTGCCTCTGATCAAGAGTCAGTACTCGTCCGCTCTTCAGGGTGTCTTCAGCGTCCATGTACTCAAAGGTCGCCCTGGCGTCATGACCGTCATTGATCCACAGGCTGAGGAAGCTGTGGTCAAGCAACCGTTCGTTGAGGCTGGGGATTACATCGCGCTGGTAACCAGCGAGGAAGATAACGCGGTTTACAACTTCAACCTGTTGTTCGCCTTCAACAAAGGTTCAAAGCAGTTTGAGCTGAAAGCTCTGCTGGAAGTGGCGAACAACGACTCCTGTGACCGGTCGCTTGTTAGCGTAGTGGAGCTGCCGGTGCAGACACTGGGCCCCATCACTCTCGCTTCTTTCGATGGGCGTGAAGTGCTGCAGAAGCTGCAGGTTGCTCGTACTGGCAGTATTGAGGGCGTTAGAAAGAAATTGATGACCGTCGATTCGGCTGATTTGCTGGATATGGCGCTGGCAGCCTACCGAAAGGGTGATGACTCTTCCTTCAAGGATGCGATGAGCTACGCGTTGATGGGCGGTGGTTCGCATGACACTTGTCCCCCGGATAGCTATATCGTCGCAAAGTACTACTACCCGCAGCGTCCCGGCTGGTCCAACGACCTCGGTTTTCTGCTCGGCGAGGCGGGTTACTACGCTGAGTCGATTGAGTTGCTCAATGCAGTGATTGCCAACCACCCAAACAGGACGGTTGCTTACCTGAATCTCGCTGACAGTTATTGGGCCGTGAACGATAAAGAGCGGGCGGTGGCGGCGTACAAGCAATACGCATCGCGAATGTCTGAAGCGGGAAAAGCTTCGAAAATCCCGGCGAGGGTGGGTGAGCGCAGCGCTGTGGCGCCCGAGGCGTGACAAGAACTCGTTGAGTTGCTGTAACTGTGTGTTCTGTACCCATGAACCGCTAAAGGAATATTCGGTTTGAAATTTTCGTCTGCATTGTTTTCCGCGTTGCTCGTTTTCGTTCCTCTGGCGGCTCATAGCGAGGTCACGACCGAGGTATTTTGCTTCCGTTCCTACGAAGGCAAACCCATAAATTTTGAATTTAGAACCTATTACGACTCTGTCGCCAAGTGGAGCGGTGCTGGCGTCAAGTACAGCAAGTCGAAGAAGGCCATCACTCTGGTTCATCGCAATACTGAACAAGAGGAATTGGTCTATGGCCGGCCCTACCAGTACACGACAAATTGGGTTGAAGTAGTTGATGGCGCACTGACAGGTGAGTATCAGATGGTCACTCAGGGTGGCCGGGTTGATGCGATGACGTATACGAATTACAAATCTGCAAAGAAGTATTCGTTTGAAAACGATTACAACGTGGATTCGAAACCTGAAACAGGTTGCCAGTGGTGAAGCAGGGAATATTCAGAAAGGGGACTTAACGTCCCCTTTTTTCATCCACAGACTTCGCTACGGCTTGGCCGCCACGCTTCGCACTTCAATCTGGTCGAGCGTCCCTTCCACCATCAATCTCACCCCGTCCGCCATTCTGCTCAGGGCCAGTGCCACCGAGCGGCGGGAGCCGTGGAGGTCGTCGGCGAGGTCGCAGGCGATGACGCTGATGGACAGGAGGTCTTCGGAGGCGTTGGCCATGAGGGCTTCGGCGTCGGTGCCGGGAGAGAGTTTGAAGAGGCCGTTTTCACGTTTGGGATGTGGTTCGACGGCTGGTTTGAAATGGTGGTCGAGGGCGCGTTCGGCGGCTTCGTGGAATTTCTTTGATTCCAGAGATTCGTAGGGCGAAATATCCGGGTTTTCTGGGGGGTTAGGTGTTGGTTTGATCATTCGGTCTTACTCCAGTTTAAGGAGCCGACACCGTTTCGCTCGCACTTCGAAAGTGGTGGCAGCTGTGCATAGGTGTGCAAGACCGGTGGAGTAACCCGGCAGACCCGAAGGCCTCCCATACACAGCCGCCATAACGATCCGCGAGCATAGGAAAACGCTCGGCGAATTGCCATAACCAATGTGTACTCCAACCGGACTTGCACGTCCGTATCGCCAATCTGCGGCGACACACAGAGCCTATCGATAGCCAGCCAACTCGCCTAGTTCATGGACAGCACCGCACTTTGCAGGAAATTTCCCATAGATTCGCGCGCCGGAAGATCAAAAGATCGCAGGCTTCGCCAGCTCCTACAGGGATGTGTTTCAACAGGTGTAGGACGTTGTTTTCGGAATCGTGACTTGGCAGTCATCGTGCGCGAAATGGTCTGCATCCTCTTCCAATAGAGTCAGATACTGGCGTTATCGTCCGAATCCCTTACACTGCCCCGGCCGTTCATTTTCCTTTTGAGGCTGTGCGCATGAAATTTCGTTTTCTCCTGTGGATGATGGGTTTGTTGATGGGTAAGGCCAGCCGGACCAATCCTGCGTTCCAGCAGCAGTTGGGTGACAAGGATCTGGTGTTTCAGCTGCAGACGCTGGATGCGAAAGTGGCGCGGCATTTCGTGGTCAAGGATCAGCGCATCACCAGCAAATCTGGCGTGGTGGCGGAGCCGGCGTTTGCGATTGCGTTTAAAGACGCCGGTTATGGCTTTGCCACGATGCAGGCGAAGAACAAGCAGTTGGCGTTTATGCAGGGGATCCAGGACAAGTCGATCCAGCTCAAGGGGAATCCGGCGCTGGTGATGTGGTTTCAGGGGTTGATGAAGTATTTGAAGCCGCGCAAGGTTAAACCGAAAAATGACTGACATTAGCTGGTGCTGGCTCGCCAAGTCAGTCATTTGTCTCTAAATGCCATATGTACCTGTCAGAAGTGACAGGTGTTTTTATTAGCGTCGTGGTGCTTCATGACGAGGTGGTCCAGCGGTAAAGGGACTGAACCCGTTTGGAGAATAACTATCATGACTACCAAGCCTGGCACACCCGATATTGAGTTTGGTAACAACGGAGCACGCATTTGGGATTTTCCTGAATTTGCCAGCATCGCTCCCCATGCCATTGTTTCTCTGCCCGATGGCAGGCTGGTTGCGGTGGCGAATGAGCCGGGTTATCCCCGCGGCTTCGTGATCGTGCGACTCACTGAAAAAGGGCAACTCGATGCAGGCACCGGCTTCGGGGAGGAACAGCTAGGTTTTGCGCGCATTACGATTCCTGAAAAAAGCGTTGATGGCATTTTAGGTTCCAGCCTACTGAGGGATGGCGGATTCCTGATTGTCTTGGAGTACTCATGGCGACCTAATGAAAACGGTCTTTTGGTTGTTCGACTCCTGGACGCTGGCAGTCTCAACGACAAGTTTGGCAAGGGCGGTGTCCTTGTTCTTCCAGACCGTGTTGTGCCAACTCTCAGCACAGGAGCGTTGCGTGCTGCACGGCGAAGTGCGGGCCAGGATGCCGAGTCGGTTGTTCAGGGCGGCGACAATTCTGGGGTGCGCAGCATCGAGTTGCCAAGCGGCAAAATTATCTTGGCTACTTTTACTTATGATCCTTCTTCTTCGCAGACCAAAGGCTCGGTTATACGACTCAATCCTGATGGAACATCAGACAAAACCTTTAACGAGACCGGTTCGACCTGGGTTGAGTTGGGAATTGCTGGTGATAATGCCGCGCGTGGAGTGGCTGCACAGGCGGACGGTAGTTTAGTGGTATTTGGCAGTTACTTTGATGCAGGTACCGCTGGTACTTACGTTGTACGTTTCAAAGAGGATGGAGTGCGAGACGAAGAATTTCCCGCTGTGATGCTTTCGTCCCGTTATATGCCCCGTTTTCGCGATATTGCCGTTAGAAAAAAGGACGGGATGATTGCCATCGTAGGAGGTCAGTTCGAAGACAATTTTCCCGAGGGTACAGGTGTAATTGTCGTGCTCAACGAGGACGGGTCTCCGAATCTAGTTTTCAACGAAGGTAAACCGTTGTATTCCAAGCTATCACCTGAGAAAGGTCAGCAGTGGCAATCTTGCGCGTTTGGCGGAGCGGAGGACAGTAAGTTGATCGTTGTCGGCACAAGTGGCAGCGGAGATATTTTTTACGATACGCAGGCAGTGTGCGCACGTTACTTACTCACCGGTACGCTCGATAAGTCATTCAACACTGATAAGGGCTGGTTGGCTTTCGGTCAGCCCGATCGAATGGCGTCTGCCTTGGATGCAGTGATCACGTCGCAAGGCAAAATTGTCATCTGCGGTGAACTTTATAAAGACGAGCTTAGCCTTCCTGTTGGCGGGTGGATAGCTCGCTACTTTTCTTGATAACCACTGATGAAAGCCCGCTCTCACCGATTTGAAATGATCCAGTGAGAGCGGTTTTTTTATGCCTGGCTGAATTGCGAAGCCAGTTCACGCAACAGCACTTCAGCCTCAAGCACTTTGCTGACGACATCGTTAGCTTTTTCACGGCTCAGGCCGACGCGTTCAAGCAGGGCATCCGGAATATCTTCATCCGGCCCAGAGCCAATCCCGCGACTACGCAGCAGGCGCACGGCCAGGCAGACGAGGTTCGGGTATTCGGCGTAGGCGCCGTCGTAGCTTGGGTCGTGCTGGAAGCGCAGGGCGGTGGCCAGCTCATCCGGCATGTCCCAGTAGCGCATCAGCCACGAGCCGATCTGTTCGCGGCTGATACCCAGCAGGTGTTGCTCGATATAGCTGTGGCACAGATGCGGATTGACCTCCAGGTGGCGGCAGATCAGTGAGAAGTGCGGCGGAAAGACGTGGGCCAGCAACAGGTAACCGAAGTTGTGCAGCAGACCGGCCAGATAGGTCAGGCCGGCTTCCGGGCGCTGGGCGCGCGGCATGGCGCGGGTCAGGCCTTCGATGACGGCGGCGGTGTAGATCGACTGTTGCCAGTACGGCGTGGTGTGTTGCGGGTGGTCTTTGGGCAGGCTCAGGGTCTTGCCGAGGGCCAGGCCCAGTGCCAGGTTGATCACCAGATCGAAGCCGAGCACGCGGACGATTGCGTCTTCCACCGAACGAATCTTGCCCGGCGAGGCGTAGTACGGCGACGCCGCCCAGCTCACCACTTGTGCGGCCAGTGCCGGATCGGTTTCAACCACGCCAGTGATGTCGTCGATTGTGGCGTTCGGATCAACGCGCAACTTGATGATTTTTTGTGCAGTCTCGGCCAGCGGCGGAATCTCGATGGTCGCCTCCAGACGCTGCTGAATGCGCCGCGCGGTGAACGCCTGCACGGCCTGGGTGATTTCCTCGCGGTCATCGTCCGGGCGGTCGAGGTTCGGGCGGATGCTGCTCAGGGCTTCGCCGAAGTTGGCGGCGCTGGCTTTGGTCAGCATCGATTTGAAGTCTTCGCTGCTGATTTCCAGCAGCAGGCCCGGCTCGCCGGAGTTGATCAGCAACTTCGGCTCGCGCAGCAGGCTTTCTTCGTAGAGGCACGGCGAACTGGTCAGCGCCGGCAGGCCCGGCAGCAGGCTCAGATTGTGTTTGCCGAGCATCTTCTCCAGGCGCTCGGTGGACACGGCTGTGAGGCGGCGGCCAGTGAGTTCGGCGAGACGATTGAGATCCAGCAACTGGCTCTGTGGAAACAGCACCATCAACGCGCCCACGGCGTCATCCAGCAACACGGCCTGCACTTTGCGCGAGGCATTGAGGCCGTGGTGGTCGAGCACTTCTTCGTAGGCAACGCCCAGCTTGTTGAGCAGCAGCCGAATAACAGACGGAGCTTGCGGAGATTCGGGGACGAGAGCAGCTTCGGTCATGGTCTGTATCCGTTTTTGAAACAATGGCAGGAGTATAACCAGCTCTGTAGGAACGATCCTGCACAAACTGCGACGGTGCTCACACTTGGCCGTATTGCTGCCCATGGCGCAGCCAACGGTCAAGCAATGGGCTGACGTGAGTCGGCCAGCGCTCCAGCAAAGCCTGGGCGGCGTCGCGCACGGCGGGCAGCAGGTCGGCGTCGCGCATCAGGTCGGCGACCTTGAATTGCAGCAGGCCGGTCTGGCGGGTGCCGAGCATTTCCCCGGGGCCGCGCAGTTCGAGGTCCTTTTCGGCGATGACGAAACCGTCGTTGGTCTCGCGCATGATGCCCAGGCGCTGGCGACCGATCTGCGACAGCGGCGGATGGTAGAGCAGTACGCAATGGCTGGCGGCGCTGCCCCGGCCGACGCGACCACGCAACTGGTGCAACTGTGCGAGACCAAGGCGTTCAGGGTTTTCGATGATCATCAGACTGGCGTTGGGCACGTCGACGCCGACTTCGATCACTGTAGTGGCGACCAGCAGTTGCAGGTTGCCGGCCTTGAACTCGGCCATCACCGCAGCCTTTTCGACCGGTTTCATGCGCCCGTGAATCAGCCCGACCTTCAATTCGCCGAGGGCGGCGGTGAGGTCTTCGAACGTGGTTTCGGCGGCCTGGCAAGTCAGCTCTTCGGATTCTTCAATCAGCGTGCACACCCAATACGCCTGACGCCCTTCGGCACAGGCGCTGCGTACTCGCTCGATGACTTCGACGCGGCGGGTGTCGGTGACCAGCACGGTGTTGACCGGCGTTCGCCCGGGCGGCAGTTCATCGAGGATCGAGGTGTCGAGATCGGCGTAGGCACTCATCGCCAGCGTCCGTGGAATCGGCGTGGCGGTCATGATCAGTTGGTGCGGGCACATGCGCCCGCCGACGCCTTTCTGCCGCAATGCCAGACGCTGTTGCACGCCGAAGCGGTGCTGTTCGTCGATGATCACCAGCGCAAGGTTCTTGAACTGCACTTCGTCCTGAAACAGCGCGTGGGTGCCGACCACCATCGGCGTGCCGCTGGCGATCTGCTCCAGTGCGGCTGCGCGATTCTTGCCCTTGAGCTTGCCGGCCAGCCACGCGACTTCAATGCCCAGCGGTTCGAGCCAGCGCTTGAAGGTGATGAAGTGCTGTTCGGCGAGGATCTCGGTCGGTGCCATCAGCGCTACCTGATAACCGGCCTCCAGCGCTTGCAGCGCAGCGAGGGCGGCGACCACGGTTTTCCCCGCGCCAACGTCACCCTGAATCAGCCGCAGCATTGGTTCGTGCTGGCTGAGGTCGTAGGCGATTTCGTTGCCGACTCGCTGTTGTGCGCCGGTGGGGTTGAAGCCGAGGTTTTTCAGGTATTTCGGCGGCAGCCTGGTGGCTTTCGGCATCGCTGGTGCGCGCAGTGAACGCATGCTTTCGCGCAGACGCTGCTGCGACAGTTGATGGGTGAGCAGTTCTTCGAAAGCCAGGCGATGCTGCGCCCAGTGATGGCCGAGGGCGAGTTCATCGACATCGGCATCGGCGGGCGGGTTGTGCAGGTAGCGGATCGCATCGGCCAGCGGCGCCAGTTGATAGTCGCGGGCGAGTTCGGTCGGCAGCCAGTCGGGCAGGGTGCTCGGCTTGAGCAGCGTCAGGGTCTGCATGCACAACTGGCGCAGGCGCTGCTGGGTCAGGCCTTCGGTGAGCGGGTAGACCGGGGTCAGGGTTTCGTCCACTGGCGGTGGTTCATCACCGGTGATCGCGCGGTATTCCGGATGATAGATTTCCAGGCCTGAGGCGCCGGGCCGGGCTTCACCGTAGCAGCGAACCCGCGTGCCACGCTTGAGCCCTTCCTTCTGCGCGTTGCTGAAATGGTAGAAACGCAGACTCAGGCCGCCGGTACCGTCCTGCAAGCGCACGACCAGACTGCGACGGCGACCCATGACCACATCGGCACCGCTGACGGTGCCTTCGACCACGGCGTCCTGCCCCGGCCGCAACGCGCCGATCGGCACCACACGAGTGCGATCCTGATAGCGCAGCGGTAGGTGGAACAGCACGTCCTGCAGATTCTCGAGGCCGACCTTGGCCAGTTTCTCGGCCATGGCCTCGCCGACACCCTTGAGTGCCGTCACCGACACTTGCGACAGCTCCGTCATGACGCTCGCTTAACCGGCCGTAACCGGCGCCGTTGGCTTGGCCACCGAGCACAGGCGAATGGAATCGGCGAGGATCTCGATGGCTTTCGGCCGTGGGAAGCTGGCGCGCCAGGCGATCGCCACGGTGCGGAACGGCACCGGCGCGGTCAGTGGGCGCACTTCAATCACGCCCGGGGCGTAGTGATGGCTGTCCACTGCCGACAATGGCAGGATCGAGATGCCCAAGCCGGAGGCGACCATGTGGCGAATGGTTTCCAGCGAGCTGGACTCGACCGTGGTGTGCTTGGCGCCGTCGTTGCCTTTGGTCAGGGTCGGGCAGGCCTCGAGCACCTGATCGCGGAAACAGTGGCCTTCACCGAGCAGCAGCAGGCTCTTGTCGTTGAGCAGGCCGGCGTCGATGGATTCTTTCTTGGTCCACGGGTGCTGGGCCGGCATCAGGACGTAGAACGGCTCGTCGTACAGCGGCAGGGTCAGCACGTCGGCTTCGTTGAACGGCAGGGCGATGATGATGGCGTCGAGTTCGCCGTTGCGCAGTTTGTCGCGCAGCACGTGGGTAAAGTTTTCTTCGATGTACAACGGCATCTGCGGGGCGACCCGGTGCAGTTGTGGAATCAGGTGCGGGAACAGGTACGGGCCGACGGTGTAGATGGCGCCGACTTTCAGCGGTGCGGTCAGCTGGTTCTTGCCGGCCTGGGCCAGTTCGCGAATGCCTTGGGCTTGTTCGAGGACTTTTTGTGCCTGGGCGACGATGCCTTCGCCGACCGGGGTCAGGCGCACGGCGCTTTTGCTGCGCTCGAAAATCAGCACACCGAGTTCGTCTTCAAGTTTCTTCACGCCCACCGACAGCGTCGGCTGACTGACGTGGCAACGCTCGGCGGCATGGCCGAAATGCTGCTCTTGGGCGAGGGTGACGATGTAGCGTAATTCTGTGAGGGTCATAGCAAGCGTCCATGAAGATGCGCGCCAAGCATACCGGCTGCAATCGATAGACGCACGTTATCAGACTGCGGGTTGAGTGCGACACCGGTCGAGGTCGGTTTGCCGCTCGTTAATAAGGCGAAAAGCAAAAGATCGCGGCCTTCGGCAGCTCCTACAGTTGGAAATGCGATTCCCTGTAGGAGCTGCCGAAGGCTGCGATCTTTTGCTCTGGCTGTTTAGCGGCGACGTTCGAGCGAATAAACAAACGGCGCAACAATTTCGATCGAGCCGTTGTTGAGCATGTCGGCCGGCGGCTTGGGCAGTGGTTGCGCGCGGCGGATCATGTCCAGGGTGGCCCGGTCCAGATCAGCGTTGCCAGAGCGGCCCACCAGTTCGAACGACAGTACATTACCTTCGCCATCGACCACGAAGCGCAGACGATTCAAACCTTCCTTGCCACGCGACTGTGCACTCTGCGGGTACTTTTTGTACTTCTGCAAATGCGCGAGCAGGGTGCCTTGCCAACTGGCCTTGGCCGCCAGTTGCGCTGGCGACGGGCCCGGTGCCGGCTGGGCGGATTTCTCCGTCGGTGCCTGGGTCGGCTGGGTATCGGCCGGTTTCTCCTCGGAAGGTTTTTCCTTCGGCGGCTCGGGCAGCTTTTTCTCGACCGGCTTCGGCGGTTTTGGCTTGGGTTTCGGCTTGGGTTTGGGTACCGCGATTTCCGCTTTCGGTGCTTCAGCCAGTTTCGGGATCGGCAACTCTTCCACCGGAGCCGGTGGCTGCGGCGGCGTGACGACTTTCGGCGGAGCCGGCGGTGGCGGGGCGGGCAACGGGGCCAGCTCGACCATCATTGCCTGCGGCGGCAATTCGATGGGCGGGCGGGCAGTCCAGTTCAGCGCCAGCGCGATGGCCAGCGCATGCACGCCCAGCACCACGGCCAGGCTACCGCTGTAACGCGTCAGCTTATGGCGCGTCGTGATCATTTCTTGGCTGCCGTCTCAAGTCCGACCAGACCAACCTTCAGGTAACCGGCGGCGCGCAGGCTGTCCATCACGCTCATCAGGTCGCCGTAATCCACGCCTTTGTCGGCCTGGAAGAAGATGGTGGTGTCTTTCTTGCCCTGGGTCTTGGCGTCGAGGGTGGCGCCGAGGGTTTCGGCTTTCACTTCGTCGTCACCGAGGAACAGGCGCTGGTCAGCTTTGACACTGAGGAACACCGGTTTCTCTGGCCTCGGCGCCGGTTTGGCGGTCGAGGCGGGCAGGTCGATTTTGATGTCCACGGTGGCCAGCGGCGCGGCCACCATGAAGATGATCAACAGCACCAGCATCACGTCGATGAACGGCGTAACGTTGATTTCGTGGTTCTCGGCCAGATCGTCGTCTGCGCCTTCTTTCAAATGCAGGCCCATGGCCGATTACCCCACTTTAACCATGTGCGGCTGCGAGCTGCGCTCAGGCTGGTGGTCGAGATCGCGGCTGACCAGCAGCAGGACTTCTGCCGAGGCATCGGAGACCTGCGCCTTGTAACCGGCGATGGAGCGGGCGAAGACGTTGTAGATCACCACCGCAGGAATCGCCGCAACCAGACCCAGTGCAGTGGCCAGCAGTGCTTCAGCAATACCCGGTGCGACAACGGCGAGGTTGGTGGTCTGGGTTTTGGCGATGCCGATGAACGAGTTCATGATGCCCCACACGGTACCGAACAGACCTACGAACGGTGCGGTCGAACCGATGGTGGCGAGGACGCCGGTGCCGCTGCTCATGTTGCGACCGCAGGCAGCAACAAGGCGCTCGAGGCGGAAGCTGACACGCTCCTTGATGCCTTCTTTCTCGCGGCTGTTGACCGACAGGCGCATCTCTTCGAGCGCGTCATGCACCAGCAGGTTGGCGAGGGTGCCTTCTTTACCAGCGGTGGCGCTGGCTTCCTTGAGGGTGGTGGCTTTTTTCAGTGCGGCGATTTCGCCACGCAGACGACGCTTGGCGCCCATCAGCTCGAAGCCTTTGGCGATCCAGATGGTCCAGGTGATGATCGATGCGATGGCCAGACCGATCATCACGATTTTCACGATGATGTCGGCGTTCTGGTACATGCCCCACGGCGACAGGTCGTGGGCCATGCCCAAGGTGTTGTCGGCTTCGAGGACTTCAGGTGCGTCGGCCGCGTCGACAGCCTGCACCGGATCGGTGGCGGCCGGTGCAGCCGGAGCGGCAGCGGGTGCGCTCTGCTCGGTGGCGGCTGGTGTGGCTGGCGCTTGAGCGTCGGCGAAGGCCGCGGTCGGTGCCAGCATCAGGCTGAGCAACAGAGCCGCGACGGCGCTCCAGGCGCGAGGTCGAGTGGTTGGCGAAGCGGGAGTTTGATTACGTGTCATGCTGGCCGGACCTGAGGTAGAAAAACGTTATTGCTCTTCCAGGCCTCGTGAGGCCGAGAACAAAAGTGGCGTGCATTATTGCAAGTAATTCTTGTTAACAAAAGTAATAGAGTAACTTTTTTTCCACCATTGCTAGCCGTTCGTCCTGTGCCAGAGCTAGTCTGTGCCTTTCCGATGGGAGTTTTCTGATGTCCGCGCCTTCTGTTTTGATTGCCGGTTGTGGTGATGTCGGCAGTCGTCTGGCCACGCAATTGCTGGCGGCTGGCTGGCAAGTCCATGGCCTGCGCCGCGACGTTTCCAAGCTGCCGGAGGGTGTCATCGGCGTCGCCGGCGATCTGTTCAACGAAGAATGCCCGGCGACCTGGCCAGTGGGTGCCGTGGATTATCTGGTGTATTGCGCTGCGGCCACTGATCACGATGAAGAGGGCTATCGCAAGGCCTACGTGCAGGGCTTGCAGAATGTGCTGAGCTGGCTGGGCGACTATGGGCAAGTGCCCGAGCGACTGATCTTTGTGTCCAGCAGCAGCGTTTACGGTCAGCAGGATGGCGCTTGGGTGGATGAGACCTCCGAGACGGTCGCGGCCGGATATTCAGGTCGCTTGATGCTTGAAGCCGAGCAGGTCGCGCTCAATAGCGGCATCCCGGCAAGCGTGCTGCGCTTGACCGGGATTTACGGGCCGGGTCGCGAGTGGCTGCTGACTCAGGTGCGTCGCGGCTATCGCGTGGCGATTGATCCGCCGCTGTATGGCAATCGGATTCATGCCGATGATGCAGCGGGGCTGCTGGCGTTCTTGCTGGAAAAAGACCGTGAGGGGGGCAAGCTGGACCAGCTCTATATCGGTGTGGATGACGCGCCAGCGCCGTTGGCCGAAGTGGTGGGCTGGTTGCGCGAGTACCTGGGCGTGACTGAATGGGCCGAAGACGCCAGCGTGCGGCGCACTGGCAGCAAGCGTTGCAGCAATGCGCGGGCGAAAGCGTTGGGGTGGGTGCCGAAGTATTCGAGTTATCGCGAAGGCTATGCAGCGATTCTTGAAGGTAAGTGCTGAGTTTTAAGCAACACAAAAACCACTGTGGGAGCGAGCCTGCTCGCGAATGCGGTATGTCAGTCATTATCAGTTTGACTGACCCACCGCGTTCGCGAGCAGGCTCGCTCCCACATTTGATCTTCTGAGATTTCGGAGGCAGGTTACTGCTTCTCCAGCAACCACTTGCGCTCACCTGCGGCAAACTGCGGTTGCTCATCCGCCAGCGCAGCGTTGACTGCCTGCAGAATCTCCAGCTCCTTGCCCTTGCGCACAAAGATCCAGTTATTACCTTGGCCATTGAGTTGCAGCCACATGCTGTCGTTGCCATTGCTCATGGACGCGCAATCGCCCGCCAGACACAAGGCATAACGGTCAACGCCCGGCAGGCCGGTCACCTGGCCGTCGGCCTGGAACTGCACGGTACCGCCTTCACCCTGGCCGCTGGCGATGGTCCAGTTGCCGCCCAGGTACGCCGAGTACAGCGCGCGTTCGAAGCTCGCACCGATTGGCGCGCCTTCGGGCACCGGGATCTGTGCGCGATCGAAGAGTTGTTCGGGTTCGTTGTCGCTGGCGGCTTGCTGCAGGCGTCCGCCGTCGCGTTTCAGTTCACTGGCGGAGCTGCCATAGAAGTCGACTTTCCAAGCGCCGGACTCTTCGCCCAGCAGCCGTCCTTCGACATTCTCAAAACCGTTGGTGTAGCGGGCCTGACCGGCCTTGGTGTTGACGTCCCATTCCAGATTCGGGCCGTAAGCCTGGAGCGCTTCACGCAGGGGACCGCCCTTGGCGGCGGCATCGATCGCCACCTGATTGATCCAGGTGCCGCTGATGTCACGGTCGGCAGGGTCGCTGGCGCAGCCGCCGAGAAACAGGGCGAGCAGCGAGAGAGCTAGCGCTTTGCGCATGGTGGAATCCTTTCAAAACCTTTTCTTGCGGCAGTCGGCGCGGCGTGGAGGCCGCGCCGTGCGCATCACTCGATGACCAGAATGGCATCCATTTCAACCTGCGCACCCTTCGGCAGGGCGGCCACGCCGATGGCGGCGCGGGCAGGGTATGGCTGGTCGAAGTACTTGCCCATGATCTCGTTGACCTTGGCGAAGTGGCTCAGATCGGTGAGGAAGATGTTCAGTTTGACGATGTCCTTGAACGAACCGCCGGCGGCTTCGGCCACGGCTTTGAGGTTCTCGAAGACCTGGACGGTCTGGGCTTCGAAGCCTTCGACCAGTTCCATGGTTTTCGGGTCCAGAGGAATCTGGCCCGACATGTACACGGTGTTGCCTGCCTTGATCGCCTGGGAGTAAGTACCGATGGCGGCCGGGGCCTTGTCGCTGGTGATGACGGTTTTGGTCATGTAGGACTCCTTGTAATAGGCAGGTTATGCACGCATGCGGGTGATGCGGATCACCCCGGTCAAGGCGCGCAGTTTCTTGATCACGCGGGCCAGGTGCACACGGTCGTGAACGCTGACCACCAACTGCACGACGCTGATGCGACCATCGCGTTCGTCCATGCTGATTTTCTCGATGTTGCCGTCGGCCGCGTTGACGCTGCTGGCCAGCAGGGCGATCAGGCCACGCTGGTGTTCCAGCTCGACGCGCAGCTCGACGTTGAATTCGCCGGTGACATCCTTGGCCCAGGAGAGCTGGATGCATTTTTCCGGGTTGTGCCTGATTTCGCTGATGTTGCGGCAGTTGTCCAGGTGCACGACCATGCCTTTGCCCGCCGACAGGTGCCCGACAATCGGGTCGCCCGGGATCGGCGTGCAGCACTTGGCGTAACTGAGCACCAGGCCTTCGGTGCCGCGAATCGCCAGCGGGCCTTCCGGGCTCGGCAGTTGTTCGCCTTCGCCAAGCAGGCGGCGGGCGACCACGTAGGCCATGCGATTGCCCAGGCCAATGTCTTCGAGCAGGTCTTCGATCAGTTCGAGACGGTATTCGGTAAGCATCGCTTTGACGCGCTCGGCCGGAATCTTTTCCAGCGAGCTGTCGAAACCGTTGAGGACCTTGTTCAGCAGACGTTCGCCGAGACTGATGGACTCCGAACGGCGCTGCAGTTTCAACGCATGACGAATGTGCGTGCGCGCCTTGCCGGTAACGACGAAGTTGAGCCACGCCGGATTTGGCCGTGCGCCGGGGGCGCTGACGATCTCGACCGTGGAGCCGCTTTGCAGCGGTTCCGACAGCGGCGCGAGACGACGATTGATCCGGCAGGCGATGCAGCTGTTGCCGACATCGGTGTGTACCGCGTAGGCAAAGTCGACCGCCGTGGAGCCTTTCGGCAGCTCCATGATCCGGCCTTTTGGCGTGAACACGTAGACCTCGTCCGGAAACAGGTCGATCTTCACGCTCTCGATGAATTCCAGCGAGTTGCCGGCGCGTTGCTGCATTTCCAGCACGCCTTTGACCCACTGGCGGGCGCGGGCGTGAGTGCCTTTCGGCTGCTCGTCGCCGCTGGATTTGTACAGCCAATGCGCGGCGATGCCGTTGTTGGCCATCTCTTCCATTTCGCGGGTGCGGATCTGGATCTCGATCGGTACACCGTGCATGCCGAACAGCGTGGTGTGCAGCGACTGATAGCCGTTGGCCTTGGGGATCGCGATGTAATCCTTGAAGCGTCCGGGCAACGGTTTGTACAAATTATGCACAGCACCCAGTACGCGGTAGCAGGTATCGACCTTGTCGACGATGATCCGGAACGCATAGACGTCCATGATCTCGTTGAAGGCCCGACGCTTGCCGCGCATTTTCTTGTAGATGCCGTAGAGGTGTTTCTGCCGCCCGCTGACTTCGCCCTGGATGCCGTCGATGGCGAGGCAATGGCCAAGGGACTCTTCGATCTTGTTGACGATTTCCTTGCGGTTGCCCCGGGCGCGCTTGACCGCCTGGTAGATCCGCGCGGAACGCATCGGGTGCATTGCCTTGAAACCTAGGTCTTCGAACTCGATGCGGATCGCGTGCATGCCCAGCCGGTTGGCGATGGGTGCGTAGATCTCGAGGGTTTCCTTGGCGATGCGTCGGCGCTTTTCGCCGGACAGCACTTCCAGCGTGCGCATGTTGTGCAGACGGTCGGCGAGTTTTACCAGGATCACCCGGATGTCGCGCGCCATCGCCATGGCCATTTTCTGGAAGTTTTCCGCCTGGGCTTCGGCCTTGGTCTCGAAATTCATCTGGGTCAGTTTGCTGACCCCGTCGACCAGTTCGGCCACGGTTTCACCGAACTGCGCTTGCAGCGCTTCCTTGGCGATACCGGTGTCTTCGATCACGTCATGCAGCATCGCGGCCATCAGGCTCTGATGGTCCATGTGCATGTCGGCAAGAATATTGGCCACGGCAAGAGGATGCGTGACGTACGCCTCGCCGCTGCGACGGCGTTGACCGTCATGGGCTTGTTCGGCGTAGAAATACGCTCGGCGGACCAGGTTGACCTGGTCGTTGCCGAGGTAGGTCGATAAGCGATCGGCGAGGGCGTCTATGCTCGGCATGATGAATCCTGCCGAAAGCTGTGACCCCGCGCCGTGCTACGTCGACCAGGCATAGGCTTAGACGGCCTCGTTCGACTCGTCCTCGAACGCTGCGAACAGCGGTTCATCCTGGACGATTTCCTGCTCGGCGATGAACTCGTAGCTCATCAGGCCTTCAGCAATTTCACGCAGCGCGACAACGGTCGGCTTGTCGTTTTCCCACTGCACCAATGGCTCTTTGCCGCCGGTGGCCAGTTGACGGGCACGCTTGGTAGAGAGCATGACCAGCTCAAAGCGGTTTTCCACGTGTTCTAGGCAGTCTTCAACGGTTACGCGGGCCATGGTATTCCTCGGAGCGAATGCAATATGCGCGCTGCCCGGTTGGGCGAGCGGACTGAACAGTTTAAAAAATCACCAGCGATTAGGGAAGCGCTGATTTTTTGACCAGACCCTTCAACGCGCTGCAAGCACCAATGTAAAGCGCTTGCAGGCATTTTGGGAAGTGCTGATTTAGCCGAGCAATTCAGCCAGCAATTTGCCGAAACGCACTTGCTGGCGTTTCTGTTGCAGCTGATTGGCGCGGAAAATCGCTTTCAGATCGTCCAGCGCGTGGGCGAAATCGTCGTTGATTATCAGGTAATCGTAATCGACGTAATGGCTCATCTCGCTGACCGCCTCGCGCATGCGGCCGTCGATGATCTCGTCGCTGTCCTGGCCGCGGTTGGTCAGGCGCTGGTGCAGGGCTTGCAGCGATGGCGGCAGGATGAAGATCGAGCGCGCTTGCGGCATCAGCTTGCGCACTTGCTCGGCGCCTTGCCAGTCGATTTCCAGAATCAGGTCGTGACCTTCGTCCAGGGTCTGTTGCAAACGGCTTTGCGAGGTGCCGTAGAAGTTGCCAAAGACTTCGGCGCGTTCAAGGAAGTCGCCGTGCTCGCCCATCTTCACGAACTCTTCGCGGGTCACGAAATGGTAGTTCACGCCATCCACTTCGCCCGGGCGCATGGCGCGGGTGGTGTGCGAGACCGAAACGCGGATCTCCGGATCGGCGTCGGTCAACGCCTTGACCAGGCTGCTCTTGCCCGCGCCCGATGGCGCGGAAATGATGTACAGGGTGCCGGTGTGTTGGGTCATGTCAGGGTAGCCTTACTCAATATTCTGCACTTGTTCGCGCATCTGCTCGATCAACACTTTGAGGTTGACGGCGGCCTGGGTGCTGCGCGGGTCGAAGGCTTTGGAGCCCAGTGTGTTGGCTTCGCGGTTGAGCTCCTGCATCAGGAAGTCCAGACGCCGCCCGGCGGCACCACCGGACTTGAGCACCCGGCGAACTTCGATGATGTGGGTGCTCAGGCGATCCAGTTCTTCGGCCACGTCGCTTTTTTGCGCGAGGATGACCATTTCCTGTTCCAGGCGCTGCGGGTCGAGCTCGGCCTTCATGTCGGCAAAGCGGTCGAGGACTTTCTGGCGCTGGGTAGCGAGCATCTGCGGCACCAGTTCTCGCAGGGTCACGACGTCTTCTTCGATGGAAGTAAGGCGGTCGTTGATCAGACGAGCCAGCTCCGCGCCTTCGCGCTCGCGGCCAGCCTTCAGATCCTTCAAGCCCTGATTGAACAGCTCCAGCGCTTCGGCGTTCAGCGCTTGCGGGTCGGTCGCATCGGCCACCAGCACGCCGGGCCAGGCCAGCACTTCCAGCGGATTCAGCGCGGCGGGATTCTTGATCAGGCCGGCCACGGTTTCCGCAGCGGCAACCAGTTGTGCAGCGCGCTCGCGGTCGACTTGCAGCGGCTTGCCGGTGCTTTCTTCGGTGAAGCGCAGCGTGCATTCCAGTTTGCCCCGCGACAGACCCTGGCGCAGCGCTTCACGTACGGCGCCTTCGAGGTCGCGAAACGATTCGGGCAAGCGCAGGTGCGGTTCCAGATAGCGGCTGTTGACCGAGCGCAGTTCCCAGCTCAGGGTGCCCTGAACGCCGGCTTTCTCGACGCGGGCGAAGGCGGTCATGCTGTGCACCATGGCGGTGACCTCGCAATGCAGATCGGCGCGAAACGCTGTTTCGCAGGCGCGATTTCAATGAATTTAAGCCGACTGGCAGCAAAGGCGCAGGATTGTAGCGCAGTGCGGCGAGTGCGCCCAAACACACGGTGTGACAAAGCGCTGCAGCCCGTCGGTTATGCGCGCTTGAGGGGCTTCGGTCGTCGGCCGGCGGTTTTAACCAGTGCCCACTCGCGGTGCAGCGCTCTATAATGCTCGGCAGTTTTCCGTCCTCAGTACAGGTATCCCTATGAAACGTCCAAGTGGTCGCGCTGCCGATCAGCTCCGCTCGATCCGCATCACCCGCAACTACACCAAACACGCCGAGGGATCCGTACTGGTCGAATTCGGTGATACCAAAGTCATTTGCACCGTCAGCGTCGAAAACGGCGTACCGCGCTTCCTCAAAGGCCAGGGCCAGGGCTGGTTGACTGCCGAGTACGGTATGCTGCCGCGCGCCACCGGCGAGCGTAACCAGCGTGAAGCCAGCCGTGGCAAGCAGGGCGGTCGTACTCTGGAAATCCAGCGCCTGATCGGCCGTTCCCTGCGCGCAGCGCTGGACATGTCCAAGCTCGGCGACGTGACCCTGTACGTCGATTGCGACGTGATCCAGGCCGATGGCGGTACTCGCACCGCCTCCATCACCGGCGCCATGGTTGCACTGGTCGATGCCTTGAAAGTGATCAAGAAGCGCGGCGGCTTGAAAGGCGGTGACCCGCTCAAGCAGATGATCGGTGCGGTCTCGGTGGGCATGTACCAGGGCGAGCCGGTGCTGGATCTGGACTATCTTGAAGATTCCGCAGCTGAAACCGATCTGAACGTGGTGATGACCAGCACCGGTGGTTTCATCGAAGTGCAGGGCACCGCCGAGGGCGCCCCTTTCCAGCCTGAAGATTTGAATGCCATGCTGGAACTGGCGAAGAAAGGCATGAACGAGATCTTCGAACTGCAGAAGGCTGCGCTGGCCGACTAAGGTTCTTGACCACAAGGAGGACGTGATGAGTGACGAGCAAGAGTTGCTGCCCAAGCCGAGCCAGGAGGTTCGCCAATGGGCGATGTTCTGTCACTTGTCCGCCTTGCTGGGGATCTGGATTCCGTTCGGCAATCTGATCGGGCCGCTGATCCTATGGCAGATGAAGCGCGAGAAGGACCCTTTCATCGATGCACAGGGCAAAGAGGCGCTGAATTTTCAGATCACTGTCGCCATTGCCTCGATGATCTGCTTTTTGCTCATGCTGCTGATCATTGGTTTCTTCCTCTTTGGTTTGCTGGCAATCGCGGCATTGGTCCTGACGATCATTGCAGGGGTCAAAGCCAACGAAGGTTTTCCTTACAGATATCCGTTCACTTGGCGACTGATCAAGTGAAAGTCTGTTGTATCGCAATATGAAAATGCCCCGACTTATCGGGGCATTTTTATTTGTGCAACTTAATAATTGGTTTTTGTTGTAGGACTAGTCTGTTAACGATGTGCGGTTTGGCATTTATTTGCTGATATTCGTCTATTACATGTTTGGTCACAACTGATCGATCCAGTGCTTGTTCCCGTTCTTGTTATTGGCGCGAACGGGTTGTTAAAGTTGCCCAATGTAATGTTTCGGTTGAAACATTCCGATATGTTCAAGCCATCGATGGCGCTTGAATTCCCCAGTAATCAGTGTTGAGAAAATCAGCCGGTTCACCCGTCGAGCCCAGGTAAACGCTCGCCTCGTGAATACTTAGCCAAGAATAATCCACATGATTGAGCTCGATTTCTACGGCACGCTCGTGGCCGCTTCCTTAGTATTACTGCTCGGACGCGGACTCGTTACGCGTGTTGGCTTTCTGCGAAGTTACAATATTCCTGAACCGGTGGCGGGCGGCCTGGTGGTTGCCGTGCTCCTGTTGATATTGCGCACTTGCGATATAGAAGTCCGCTTCGATACATCATTGCAAACACCGTTGATGTTGGCTTTCTTCGCCACGATTGGCTTGAGCGCGGACCTCGCCAGCCTGAAAAAGGGTGGCCGCGTTGTCGGCGTCTTTCTGCTGGCGGTCATTGGCTTGCTGGTGGTGCAGAACGCCATGGGAATAGGGTTGGCAACTTTGCTTGGGCTTGATCCTTTGATGGGCTTGCTGACGGGGTCCATCACGCTCGCCGGCGGTCACGGCACTGGCGCTGCATGGGGCGCGGTGTTCAGCGAGAAATATGGCCTGGCCTCGGCTTCGGAACTGGCGCTGGCCTCAGCGACGTTCGGTCTGGTGCTGGGCGGGCTGATCGGTGGGCCCGTCGCGCGGTTGCTGATCAAGCGCGTGCAAGTGCCAGGTTGCAATCCGCAACAAGCGCCGCGATTGCCAAAAGGTTTTGAACAGCCGAACAAGGAACGTTCGATCACGCCTTTTTCGTTCGTCGAGACGCTGGCGCTGATTGCCGTCAGCCTGCTCGCAGGCAATCTTTTGAATGGCTTGCTGCAAGGCACTGCTTTCGAGCTACCGACGTTTGTCTGCGTGCTGTTTGTGGGTGTGGTGTTGCGCAACAGTCTGTCAGCGCTTGGCTTGTATCAGGTATTCGAGCGCGAAGTTTCCGTGCTCGGCAATGTCAGCCTCTCGCTATTTCTGGCAATCGCTTTGATGTCGCTGAAGCTTTGGGATCTGGCGGCGCTGGCATTGCCGATCTTCATTATTCTGGCCGTGCAGGCGCTGGTCATGGCGCTGTTCGCGATTTTCGTGACGTTCCGCGTGATGGGCGGCAACTATGATGCCGCCGTACTCGCTGCGGGGCATTGCGGCTTTGGTCTGGGCGCCACACCGACGGCGATTGCCAACATGCAAGCCGTGACGCAGCGCTATGGGCCTTCGCAGATCGCGTTTCTGGTGGTGCCGATGGTAGGAGCGTTCTTCATCGATATCGTTAACGTCATCGTGATCAAGCTGTACCTGACCTTGCCATTCTTGGCTGCGGTCTAGCATAGACAGGCGCATAAAAAATGCCCGCATCTCACGATGCGGGCATTTTTTTGGCTGCGAGGACGCTTAGATGGTCAGCGTCCAGTCGTAGTCGACGATCAACGGCGCGTGCTGCGAGAACCGTGGCTGACGCGGCAGGCGTGCACTGCGCACCGAGCGACGCAGGCCCGGGGTCAGGATCTGATAATCGAAACGCCAGCCCAGATTGAGCATCTCGGCCTGTTCGTTATCCGGCCACCAGCTGTACTGATCGCCTTCACGACTGACTTCGCGCAGCGCATCGACATAGCCCATGTTGCCGACAATCTCGTCCATCCACGCGCGTTCCGGCGCGAGGAAGCCTGGAGATTGCTGGCTGTCGCGCCAGTTCTTGATGTCGAGTTTCTGCTGCGCAACGTACAGCGAGCCACAGTAAATGTACTCGCGACGTTTGCGTCGCTGTTTGTCCAGGTACTTGCCGAAATCGTCCATGAGCTTGAACTTCTGGTTCAAGTCCTCATCGCCGTTCATCCCCGAAGGAAACAGCAAGGTGGCAATACTGACTTTGTCGAAATCTGCTTGCAGGTAGCGCCCGTAGCGGTCGGCCGTCTCGAAACCGAGACCGCTGATGACAGCCTTCGGTTGCAACCGCGAATACAAAGCCACGCCGCCTTGGGCAGGGACTTCAGCATCGCAGGCATAAAGGAAGTAGCCATCCAGTTGGAAGGCTGGGTCATCCAGTTCAAAGGCGGAGGCACGGGTGTCCTGCAGGCAGATGACGTCGGCATTCTGGGCTTGCAGCCAACTGAGCAAACCGCGCTCGACTGCCGCCTGAATACCATTGACGTTCACACTGATGATCCGCATAAATGGCCCCAAAAATCGCGTGCGTGTATGATACACGGCGTCAAGCTAATTAGCTAAATCCGTGGTATTTGGGGTTTTTTTCATGCAAGCGTATCAGCGCGATTTCATTCGTTTTGCCATCGATCGCGGCGTTTTGCGCTTCGGTGAGTTCACCCTGAAGTCCGGGCGCACCAGTCCCTACTTCTTCAACGCCGGCCTGTTCAACTCCGGTTCGGCCCTGGCGCAACTGGGGCGTTTCTACGCCGCCGCCATCGCCGAAAGCGGCATCTCCTTCGACGTCCTGTTTGGCCCGGCTTATAAAGGCATTCCGCTGGCGGCCACGACCGCCGTTGCGCTGGCCGAGCATCACGATCGTGACCTGCCATGGTGCTTCAACCGCAAGGAAGCCAAGGCCCACGGCGAAGGCGGCAGCCTGGTCGGCGCACCGTTGACCGGCGAAGTCTTGATCATCGACGACGTGATCACCGCCGGCACCGCCATTCGTGAAGTGATGCAGATCATCGCTTCCCAGGACGGCGCCAAAGCCGCCGGTGTGCTGATCGCACTGAACCGCCAGGAGCGTGGCAACGGCGAGTTGTCGGCGATCCAGGAAGTCGAGCGCGACTTCGGCATCCCGGTGATCAGCATCGTCTCGCTGAATCAGGTGCTGGAGTTCCTCGCCGACGATCCCCAGCTCAAGCAGCATCTGTCAGCTGTGGAAGCGTATCGCGCGCAATTTGGCGTGTGATCCATACCTGTAGGAGCTGCCGAAGGCTGCGATCTTTTGATCTTGTTTTTCAGGATCAAGATCAAAAGATCGCAGCCTTCGGCAGCTCCTACAGTGGTCTACGCAGTTTTTGCCATTTCCTGAGCAGTCTCAGCGCCAATCCGACATTGACCAGCGCAAACACCAATAGCGCAACAACCACCATCACGTACAACGTGCGATCCACATCGAAATCCCAAAGGTCCAGCGTGCTGCTGCGCATGATCCCGACTGCTGCCGGCAAGTTAACGTAAAACAGCGCCACGAAAGCGCACGTCAATGGCAATGCTCGCCAGTAGAAAGCAGCCATCACCTTGTCTCGACTGCGCTTGCGGGCCTGCGAACCTTTTTGAAATTCATCCTCAGCCAGCGCTTCATTGAGCGCCGGCCACGCCAGATTGAACATGAACGTGGTCAGGGTCAGCAGCAAGCCACTGACCGCGACGATGTCACTGAACGGCATTCAGACCCAGCGTTGCACAGAGCAATGCGTGGGAATCTTCGCTGATCTCGAATTGCCCGGCGCTGCCCTTGCGTTTGGTGATGGGTTTGAAGGTCGGCTCGTTCTGGGTGATGAGCATGTTCAATTCATCGCGGATCACGTCCGAGCTGATCACCACCAGAAACACGTTTTGCGCATGTTCGGCGGACTCGATCACTGCGCGCATGCTGTGCTGCAGGATGTCGTCGAGCTGATTGCGAAAGCGCGATACGGTGTTCTTCAACAGGGTTTTGCTTTGGCTCTGGGTCAGTTGAAAGATCGTCGAGATCTGCGATTCGGTCGGCAGGGTTTGCCCGAAGTAACTCTGGATCAGATACAGCAGGCGATCCTGCTTGGCTTCGTCCGCCCGGCTGGGCATGCCGCCCTCGACCAGCATTTTCAGGTATTCGGTCAGACTGGCTTTGGCGATGCGCTCCAGCGCATGGGCGATTTCAGCGTCGCCGATGCGCAAGGTCTTTTTTACCGGTTCTTTTTGTTCCTGCTCGAAAGCGTCGGCGTCGATCATGAACGAGATCTGCATGGCTCAGGCGCTCCGGAATTATTTTTTGCTGGCAGCCGGCTTTTCGGATTTTTCCGGGTACGGATCTTGTGGGGCGTCACCCTGGCCGGTGAGGGTTTTCCAGCCGTTCAGGACATGCGCCGTTTTCCTGAACTGCGGGCAGGGTGGCATAGAGGTTTTGGCTTGATTGGAATAACGATGGCCGCAGTCCACGCATTCGTAGGTGCCTGCTGAAACATCGCTGCCGTAGGGAACGTAATCTTTCTGCATGAGTGAATCTCCGTTGGATGAGAGGAAGATCCTATGGAGATTTGTTCTGAGTGGATGTCGGACGTTTCGCTGTATCGAGTCAGGCTTTTCCTGCGCGCACCAAAAAATCGCAGCCTTCGTCAGTTCCTGCAAAAGCGGATTCTCGCATGTGCGAAATCCCCGTAGGAGCTGCCGAAGGCCGCGATCTTTTGCTTTCAGCTATTAGCGATCAGGGACGCTTGCGATTGCTGATCAGCGTACCCACGCCAGTGTCAGTGAAGATTTCCAGCAGGATCGCATTCGGCACACGACCATCGATGATCAACGAACTGCCAACCCCACCCTGAACCGCTTCCAGTGCGCAACGGATCTTCGGCAGCATGCCGCCGTAGATCGTGCCGTCAGCGATCAAGTCGTCGACTTGCTGAGTGCACAGGCCGGTCAATACATGCCCCGATTTGTCCATCAGGCCGGCAATGTTGGTCAGCAGCATCAGTTTTTCAGCTTTCAGTGCTTCGGCAACCTTGCCCGCCACCAGGTCGGCGTTGATGTTGTACGATTCGCCGTTCTCACCGACGCCAATCGGTGCGATGACCGGGATGAAGTTGCCTTTGACCAGCAGGTTCAGCAGTTCGGTGTTGATGCCGACGACTTCGCCAACGTGGCCGATGTCGATGATTTCCGGCTGGGTCATTTCCGGGGTCTGGCGGGAGACGGTGAGCTTCTTCGCCCGGATCAGCCCGGCATCTTTACCGGTCAGGCCGATGGCGCTGCCGCCATGGCGGTTGATCAGGTTGACGATGCTTTTGTTGACCTGACCGCCAAGGACCATTTCCACCACGTCCATGGTCGCCGCGTCGGTGACGCGCATGCCGTCGACGAAATGGCTTTCGATCGACAGGCGCTTGAGCAGATCACCGATCTGCGGGCCGCCACCGTGCACGACCACCGGATTGATACCCACGGCTTTCATCAGCACGATGTCGCGGGCGAAGCCGGTTTTCAGCTCCTCGCTTTCCATCGCGTTGCCGCCGTATTTGATCACCAGGGTCTTGCCGACATAACGTCGGATGTAAGGCAGTGCTTCGGACAGGACCTTGGCAGTGTTGGCGGCGGCTTCGCGTTCGAGGGTCATTCAGGGCTCCGGGTGGATCAGAACGGTAATTGGAGATCAGGTGCAACGCGTTTCAGTTGGGCGTGGAACACATCCTTGATGCGCTGCAGTTCAGCCTCGTCATCGGCCTCGAAGCGCAGCACCAGCACCGGTGTGGTGTTGGATGCGCGCACCAGGCCCCAGCCTTTGGCGTAATCGACCCGCACGCCGTCGATGGTGGTCAGGTCGGCGCCTTCGCCCCACTGAGCATCGTGCAGTGCATCAATGATGCTGAATTTGCTCTCTTCGGTCACATGGATATTGATTTCCGGCGTGGAAATATCGTTCGGGAAGGTCGCAAACAGCTCTTCCGCAGTGGATTTTTCCTTGCTGAGGATCTCCAGCAGACGTGCGGCGCTGTAGATGCCGTCGTCGAAACCGAACCAGCGCTCCTTGAAGAAGATGTGCCCGCTCATTTCGCCGGCCAACAGCGCGCCGGATTGTTTCATTTTCTTTTTGATCAACGAGTGACCGGTCTTCCACATTAGCGGCCGACCGCCGTATTCCTTGATCAGCGGCACCAGGCGACGGGTGCATTTGACGTCGAAGATGATTTCCGCGTCCGGGTTACGCGCCACTACGTCGCGAGCGAACAGCATCAGCAGACGGTCCGGGTAGACGATGCTGCCGGTGTTGGTCACCACGCCGACGCGGTCGCCGTCACCGTCGAAGGCCAGACCGATATCGGCGTTGGTTTCCTTGACCTTGGCGATCAGGTCGACGAGGTTTTCCGGTTTGCCCGGGTCCGGGTGATGGTTGGGGAAGTTGCCGTCGACTTCGCAGAACAGCGGGATGACTTCGCAGTTCAGCGCTTCGATCAGTTGCGGGGCGATCACGCCGGCCGCGCCGTTGCCGCAGTCGACCACGACTTTCAGGCGGCGGGCCAGTTTGATGTCCTGGACGATTTCGGTGTTGTAGCGGTCGAGGATTTCGACCTGAGTGACGCTGCCCTGGCCGCTGCTCAGGTCATTGTTCTTGATGCGCTCGTGGAGCACCTGAATCTGCTCGTTGGCGAGGGTGTCGCCGGCGATGACGATTTTGAAACCGTTGTAGTTCGACGGATTGTGGCTACCGGTGAGCATCACCCCGGACTTGCCGGCCAGCACGTTGGCGGCGTAATACAGCGCTGGCGTTGGCACCAGGCCGACATCGCTGACGTGGCAACCGCTCTCGGCGATGCCGCGAATGAGTTCCGCGACCAGCTCCGGGCCGGACAGGCGACCGTCGCGACCGACCGAAACATTCGGTTCGCCCTGGGCCAGGCTCTGCGAGCCGATGGCACGGCCGATCCAGTAGGCGGTTTCACCGTTGAGGTATTCCGGCACGGTGCCGCGAATGTCGTAGGCGCGGAAAATGCTGTCAGGCAGCTTCGGGGCGATCTTGGCGGGGGTGCTCATCTGTGGACATGCTCCATCTCGAAAAGGGCGGGACAGACCGACGAAATGTTCGACGGCAGGCTCAAACTGAAGGGTATGACGGCGTTTTCCACAGAGAGTTCGTGCTATGAAAGGGCCATGATGCCTCGGCGGACCGGGCTCGCGACCAGCAAAACCTTGATTTACGGTGTTAAAACCTGCTGCCGATGTAGTGCATTTTTTGTGGTGAGGGGATAAGCCCCCTCACCACAATAATTTCTATCCGGTTATTTGGTGCCGGTATGGCCAAAACCACCGGTACCGCGCTCGGTCTCGACAAACTCTTCAACCATTTCGAAATGCGCCTGCACCACCGGCACCAGCACCAATTGCGCCAAGCGTTCGCCGACGGTCATGGTGAAGTCGCTCTGGCCGCGGTTCCAGCAGGAGACCATCAGCGGGCCCTGGTAGTCGGAGTCGATCAGGCCGACCAGATTGCCCAGCACGATGCCGTGTTTGTGGCCCATGCCCGAGCGCGGCAGGATCAGCGCGGCGAGATTCGGGTCGCCGATGTACACCGACAGGCCTGTAGGAATCAGCACGGTTTCACCCGGTTTGATCACGATGTCCTGTTCCAGCATGGCGCGCAGGTCGAGGCCGGCGGAGCCCGGGGTGGCGTATTGCGGCAGCGGGAATTCGGTGCCGATGCGTGGGTCGAGGATCTTGGCTTGCAAAGCGTGCATGTAAATTAAACCTGGTTCAGACGTTCGGCGATAAAAGTGACCAGTTGGCGAGCAATCTTGCTCTTGCTGGTCTGGGCGAAAACCGTGGCGTGCAGCTCACGGTCGATGACGCTGCAGGCGTTTTCTTCGCTGTTGAAACCGATGCTCGGGTTGGCGACGTCGTTGGCGACGATCAGATCGAGATTCTTGTCCTTCAGCTTGCGTGCAGCGTAGTCGAGCAGGTGTTCGGTTTCGGCAGCGAAGCCGACACTGAACGGACGGTCGGGACGGGTCGCGATAGTGGCAAGGATGTCCGGGTTGCGCACCATTTGCAGGACGAAGCCGTCACCGCTCGTAGGATCTTTCTTGAGTTTATGCGGGGCGACGACTTCAGGGCGATAGTCCGCCACCGCTGCCGACGAGATGAACACATCGCAAGGCATGGCAGATTCGCAGGCGGCGAGCATGTCGCGGGCGCTGACCACATCGATCCGCGTCACGCGATCCGGCGTCGGCAGGTGCACCGGGCCGCTGATCAACGTGACACGGGCACCGGCTTCCACGGCTGCTTCGGCGAGGGCAAAACCCATTTTGCCGGAGCTGTGGTTGGTGATGTAGCGCACCGGGTCGATGTTTTCCTGAGTCGGGCCGGCGGTGATCACCACATGCTTGCCGGTCAGGGCCTGGCGCTGGAAGCAATCAGCGGCGAGCAGCGCCAGATCGGTGGCTTCCATCATGCGGCCCATGCCGACGTCGCCGCAGGCCTGGCTGCCCGAGGCCGGGCCGAAAGTCTTCAGGCCACGGCTTTCGAGCAGTTGCAGGTTGGCCTGGGTCGCCGGGTCGCGCCACATCGCCTGATTCATTGCTGGCGCGACAGCAACCACGGCGTCGGTGGCCAGCACCAATGTGGTCAGCAGATCGTTGGCAATGCCTTGGGCCAGGCGGGCGATCAGGTCGGCGGTGGCCGGGGCGATCAGCACCAGATCGGCCCATTTCGCCAGCTCGATATGGCCCATGGCGGCTTCGGCGGCAGGGTCGAGCAAGTCGAGGTGAACCGGGTGGCCCGACAGGGCCTGCATGGTCAGCGGGGTGATGAATTCGGCGCCGCCATGGGTCATGACCACGCGCACTTCGGCACCCTGGTCGATCAGGCGGCGAACCAGATCGGCGCTCTTGTAGGCCGCAATGCCGCCGCCGACGCCCAGAACGATGCGTTTCCGATACAGCCGCTGCATAGGTCTGCCTTTCATTTCGTTGATGACTGCGGCGCGATGCCCCTCCCCAGGGTTGAATCGACCGCCAAAAAGATGGGCTACGATATCACAGCGACCGCTACGGAACAGCGGCGCCCACAGACAAGGAGGTGCTATGAGTATTCGCGATTGGCCGGCGGCGGAACGGCCGCGGGAAAGGCTGTTGGAACACGGCGCAGGGAGTCTTTCGGACGCTGAGCTGTTGGCGATTTTTCTGCGCACCGGATTGCCCGGAAAAAGCGCAGTCGACCTTGCCAGGCATCTGCTGACGCAATTCGGTGGCCTGCGTTTGCTGCTTGAGGCCGATCAGGACGCATTCAGCAAACAATTGGGCCTCGGCCCGGCCAAGTTCGCCCAACTGCAAGCCGCGCAGGAAATGAGCAAGCGCCATCTGGCCGAGCGCTCACGGCAGAAACCGGCGCTGGAGAACCCTCAGGTCGTCCGCGATTACCTCAAGGCGATGCTGCGACATGAGCCGCACGAGGTATTCGGCTGCCTGTTTCTCGATTCAAAGCACCAGGTGCTGAATTTCGAGGCGCTGTTTCGCGGCTCGATCGACAACACCAGCGTGCACCCCCGGGAGGTGGTGAAGCGCGCGCTGGCCAATAACGCCGCAGCGGTGATCCTCTGTCACAACCATCCGTCCGGCAACACCGATCCGAGTCAGGCCGATCGGCTGCTGACCAAGCGCCTGCAGAAAGCGCTGGAGCTGATTGACGTGCGAGTGCTCGATCACTTCATCGTCGGAGATGGCGAACCGCTGTCGATGGCGGAGTGTGGCTGGATGTAGTTCTCGGCGCCAATTCTGGACCCTGTGGGAGCGAGCCTGCTCGCGAAGGCGTTGTATCAGTCAGCATCATTGTTTGCTGACAGACCGCTTTCGCGAGCAGGCTCGCTCCCACAGATTGTTTACATCCACCGGTTTGTGTCAGACAGGTTATTTGAGGCTGACCTTGGAATAATCCTGCCGTCCGAACGGGCTGACGGAATAACCCTGAACATCCTTGCGCGTCAAAGCGTAGGCCGTCGGGTGCGCCAGTGGCAGCCACAACGCCTGCTGCTGGATCTGCGCCTGTGCCTGTTCATACAGCTTGGTGCGCACGCCTTGTTCGCTGGTGGTCTTGCCGGCGCTGATCAGCTTGTCCAGGTCGGCGTTGCAGTACCGTGCGAAGTTGGTCCCGGACTTCACTGCTGCGCAGGAAAATTGCGGCGTGAGGAAATTGTCCGGGTCGCCGTTGTCGCCGGCCCAGCCCATGAACAGCAGGTCATGCTCGCCGGCCTTGGCGCGTCGAATCAGCTCGCCCCATTCGATCACACGGATCTCAGCCTGAATGCCGATCTCGGCCAGATCCGATTGCAGCATCTGCGCGCCGAGGCTCGGGTTCGGGTTGAGCAGGCTGCCCGACGGCCGCGTCCAGATTGTGGTCTGGAAGCCATCCTTCAAGCCGGCCTTGGCCAGCAGCGCCTTGGCTTTGGCCACGTCGTGTGGATAGCCCGGCAGGTTCTTGGCATAGCTCCAGGTGTTCGGCGGGTACGGGCCGTTGGCCGCTTCGGCGGTGTCTTCGAACACGGCTTTGATGTAGTTGGCCTTGTCGAAAGCGAGGTTGATCGCCTGGCGCACTTCCGGTTTGTCCAGTGGCGGATGCTGGCTGTTGATGCCCACGAAAGCGGTCATGAAAGCGTCAGTCTTTTCGACTTTCAGCGACAGTTCCTTCAGCGCAGCCTGTACGTCCAATGGTTTTGGCGACAGGGCGATCTGGCATTCATTGCGCCGCAGCTTTTGCAGGCGCACGTTGGCGTCCGGCGTGATGGCGAAGATCAATGGGTCGACGGCAGGTTTGCCACGGAAATATTCCGGGTTGGCCTTGTAGCGGATCGCCGCGTCTTTCTGGAAACGGTTGAACACGAACGGGCCGGTGCCGATCGGCTGGCTGTTGAGTTTGTCGGTCGCGCCGGCCTTCATCAGTTTGTCAGCGTATTCGGCGGAATAGATCGAGGCGAAGCCCATGCTCAGGGTCGCGAGGAAAGTCGAATCCGGATGGTCGAGAGTAAAGCGCACGGTCAACGGGTCGAGGGCGTCGATTTTCTTGATCAGAGTCGGTAGCTGCATCGACTGCGCATGGGGGAAGCCGCTCTGGGCGACTTTGTGCCAGGGGTTGGCCGGGTCGAGCATGCGGTCGAAGCTGAACTTGACGTCTTCGGCACTCAGCTCGCGGCTCGGTTTGAAGTAGTCGGTTGTATGAAATTTCACCTGCGGGTGCAGCTTGAATACATACGTCAGGCCGTCGGTGCTGACTTCCCAACTGTCGGCCAGGCTCGGGATGACCTTGCCACTGGCAGTGTCGAAATCCACCAGACGGTTCATCAGCACATCGGCCGAAGCATTGGTGGTGGTCAGCGAGTTGTACTGCACCACGTCGAACCCTTCGGGACTGGCCTCGGTACACACGCTCAGCGCGGCGGCCTGGGCGAGGGGGCTTAGCAACAGCGGAGCGAGTAACAGGGGTAGGGCAGCGAGGCGCATGGTCGGTTTCCTTTACAGATCGAAGGCCCATCTGCAAGTGCAGTCTGGAAAAGTCCTACCCTAGAGCTCTGAATTGCAAATGACTATCCCCTTTTTGCATTTTCAGGCGCACTCTTTCGCGGTTTCGAACGTGGGCAGCCAGATGAAAAGTCTGAATCGGCTGTAGGGCGGGATTTCTGCGACGAGTGGTCAAAACTGGCCGCAGCCTTTGTCCAAGGCGTTTGCGGCGGAAAAAATCGCCCTTTTGCCGATTGATTGCACACCGATTGTTGTTGCACCCCGGTCTTTCTGGTATAAAGCAGCGCTCTTTTCTAGGGGCCCGGTTCCTTCACTGTAGGTGTAGCCGGTAAGACCTCTAAAGAAACGCGGCGCCTGGCGCCAAATGACTGAGAGATTAAGCGGCCAACCCATGCCGGGTTGGGCATGTGGTTTTAGAGGGCTGAGGCATGTCGAGAGTATGTCAAGTTACCGGTAAGGGTCCGGTGACTGGGAATAACATTTCCCACGCAAACAACAAAACCCGTCGTCGTTTCCTGCCGAACCTGCAGCATCACCGCTTCTGGGTTGAAGAAGAGAAACGTTTTGTGCGTCTGCGCGTATCTGCCAAAGGCATGCGTATCATCGACAAGCGTGGCATCACTGTCGTGCTCGCCGAACTTCGCCGCGATGGCAAGATTTAAGGGAGCTAATCATGCGTGAATTGATTCGTTTGATCTCGAGCGCCGGTACTGGTCACTTCTACACTACCGACAAGAACAAGCGTACTACCCCGGACAAAATCGAGATCAAGAAATATGATCCGGTTGTTCGCAAGCACGTGATGTACAAGGAAGGCAAAATCAAGTAATTGATTTTCCTGGCTGCGAAAAAGGCCCGTATCGTGAGATACGGGCCTTTTTTGTTTGCCGTGGATTTGGTGTTGCCTGTCCTGCGCTCCCACAATGAAATGCGTTCGAATGTGGGAGCGAGCCTGCTCGCGAAGAGGCCGATAAAATCAGCGCAAAGACTCAAGCCTTCTGTTCAAAGATCACATAAACCTTGCGACAAGCCTCCAGCACTTCCCAGGTTCCGCGAAACCCCGCCGGAATCACGAAGCGATCGCCAACGCGCAAGGTCTTGGCATTGCCATCGCTGTCACGCAACACCGAAACCCCCTGCAGAATCTCGCAGTACTCATGCTCGGTGTAATTCACCGTCCACTGACCCACCGCGCCTTCCCACACACCCACGCCCATTTGCCCACAAGGGCTGTCGTATTGATGAAACACCGCCTGCTCAGGATCGCCCTTTAGCACTTTCGCCGGGTCCGGTCGATAGCGCTCGGCTTCGCTGCTGGCGAGGCTGATGTCGACGACGTTCTGGATGTTCATTGTTGTTTTCTCCGCTAATGACGGCGCGTTGGCTGGAATGGGCCAAAGTCTATGTTTATTAAAATGAACACCGCAAGGCCGTATGGCCAGCTTATGTCAAATATATTGAAACAAACCCGGTCGCTGGTTTAGGGTGGCGGGTGCCTCGGGCCGAAAGTGCAGGCTGGCCGGGCAGAATTCTTGAACAGCGCCGCAGCGCTTGCGGTGCTCGTATTCAATAAGAGGAGGACACCCGAATGACCACCCTGACTCGTGCCGACTGGGAACAACGCGCCCGCGATCTGAAAATCGAAGGCCGCGCCTTCCTGAATGGCGAATACACCGACGCCGTCTCCGGCGAAACCTTCGAATGCATCAGCCCGGTCGATGGCCGTCTGCTCGGCAAGATCGCCAGCTGTGATGCCGCTGATGCCGACCGTGCCGTGGAAAACGCCCGCGCCACTTTCAATTCCGGCGTCTGGTCGCGCCTGGCGCCGACCAAGCGCAAAGCCACCATGATCCGCTTCGCCAGCCTGCTGAAACAGCACGCCGAAGAACTGGCGCTGCTGGAAACACTCGATATGGGCAAGCCGATCAGCGATTCGCTGTACATCGACGTACCGGGTGCGGCGCAGGCTTTGAGCTGGAGCGGTGAAGCGATCGACAAGATCTACGACGAAGTCGCCGCGACTCCACATGATCAACTGGGGCTGGTAACCCGTGAGCCGGTGGGCGTGGTTGGCGCTATCGTGCCGTGGAACTTCCCGCTGATGATGGCCTGCTGGAAACTCGGCCCGGCGCTGTCGACCGGTAACTCGGTGATCCTCAAGCCGTCGGAAAAGTCGCCGCTGACCGCCATCCGCATCGCTGCGCTGGCCATTGAGGCCGGGATCCCCAAAGGCGTGCTCAACGTACTGCCGGGCTATGGCCACACCGTGGGCAAGGCGCTGGGTCTGCACAATGATGTCGACACGCTGGTGTTCACCGGCTCGACCAAGATTGCCAAGCAGTTGATGGTCTATGCCGGCGAATCGAACATGAAGCGCGTCTGGCTGGAAGCCGGTGGCAAGAGCCCGAACATCGTCTTCGCCGATGCGCCGGACCTGCAGGCCGCCGCTGAATCCGCCGCCAGCGCCATCGCCTTCAACCAGGGCGAAGTGTGCACCGCCGGTTCGCGCCTGCTGGTCGAGCGTTCGATCAAGGACAAATTCCTGCCAATGGTGATCGAGGCGCTGAAAGCCTGGAGGCCGGGCAATCCGCTGGATCCGGCGACCAACGTCGGTGCGCTGGTCGATACCCAGCAGATGAACACCGTGCTGTCGTACATCGAATCCGGCCATAGCGATGGCGCCAAACTGGTCGCCGGCGGCAAGCGCATCCTCCAGGAGACCGGTGGCACTTACGTCGAGCCAACCATTTTCGATGGTGTGAGCAACGCGATGAAGATTGCCCAGGAAGAGATTTTCGGTCCGGTGTTGTCGGTGATCGCTTTCGACAGCGCCGAAGAAGCCATCCAGATCGCCAACGACACGCCATATGGTCTGGCCGCAGCGGTGTGGACCCAGGACATCTCCAAGGCACACCTGACCGCCAAGGCTTTGCGCGCCGGTAGTGTGTGGGTCAATCAGTACGATGGCGGCGACATGACCGCGCCGTTCGGTGGCTTCAAGCAGTCGGGCAACGGTCGCGACAAATCGCTGCATGCCTTCGACAAGTACACCGAGCTGAAGGCGACGTGGATCAAGCTGTAATTCATTAAGAGAGCCTGAGTTAATCAGGCTCTCGAACCTACAGAGATCCCCTGTGGGAGCGAGCCTCTGTGGTGAGGGGATTTATCCCCGTTCGGCTGCGAAGCAGTCGCTAAACCATTGCACGCGGTGTACCTGATACATCGTGGTTGCAGGTTTTGGGGCCGCTGCGCGACCCAACGGGGATAAATCCCCTCGCCACAGGGGCTCGCTCCCACAGTGTTTTGGGTGAATACAAAAAGAATATCCACAGGAGCGTGGAACATGCGGTGGGCGACGTATTTCGCCGTGTTGGCGTCTGTCTTGAGTGTCGGCCTGGCCCTGGGGGTCAGCATGCCGCTGGTGTCGTTGCGTCTGGAGGGCTGGGGCTATGGCTCGTTCGCCATCGGCGTGATGGCAGCCATGCCGGCAATCGGCGTGCTGCTGGGGGCGAAGATTTCCAGCCATCTCGCCGCGTATTTCGGCACGGCGAACCTGATGCGACTGTGCCTCTGGGCCGGGGCACTGTCGATCGGCCTGCTGGCGCTGCTGCCAAGTTATCCGATCTGGCTACTGCTGCGCCTGCTGATCGGGGTGATCCTGACCATCGTGTTCATCCTCGGCGAGAGCTGGATCAATCAACTGGTGGTCGAGCGGTGGCGTGGGCGACTGGTCGCGCTGTATGGCAGCAGCTATGCGTTGAGCCAACTGTCTGGTCCGTTGCTGCTGGGGGCGCTCGGTACCGAGCATGATTACGGTTTCTGGGTCGGGGTCGGCCTGCTCACGCTCTCGCCCCTGCTGCTGCTGGGGCGCAGCGGTGCGCCGAACAGTGAGGCCAACAGCGTGACCTTTGGCGATCTGTGGGGCTTCGCCCGCGAGTTGCCGGCGATTGCCTGGGCGGTGTCGTTGTTCGCCGCGTTCGAGGCGATGATCCTGACACTGCTGCCGGTGTACTGCCTGCAACAAGGGTTCACCGCCGAAATCGCGCTGGCCATGGTCAGTACCGTGGTGGTCGGCGATGCGCTGCTGCAATTGCCGATCGGCGCATTGGCCGATTACCTGTCGCGGCGCACGCTGTTCGCCGGGTGCGCGGTGGTATTGATGCTGTCGAGTCTGGCCATTCCGATGTTGCTCGACACGCTGCTGATCTGGCCGTTGTGGGTGCTGTTCGGCGCCAGTGCCGGCGGCTTGTTCACCCTGTCGCTGATTCTGATTGGCGAGCGTTATCGAGACGATGCGCTGGTTCGCGCCAATGCGCATATCGCGCAGTTGTGGGGTGTCGGTTGTCTGGTCGGGCCGTTGGCGGCGGGGGCGGGGAGTCAGTGGATCAATGGGCATGCGTTGCCGCTGCTGATGGCGGCGGGGGCGTTTGGCCTGGTGCTTTTGTTGTTGCGCCAAGGGGCCTTTGGCACAACGGCGGAAGCAGCCTGAGCGCATTCTTGTGGGAGCGAGCCTGCTCGCGAAAGCGGTGCGCCAGTCAGCTCATTTGCTGGATGTGAAACCGTTTTCGCGAGCAGGCTCGCTCCCACGAAGGATCACAACATCCGCTCCAGGCCAACGTTGGTGCTGAACCACGAGTTGAAGCGCCGCCACCAGCTCCCCGGCTCCTTGGTCAGGGTGTGCATCTGGCCGTTGTCTTCGGTGACCCAGACGACCTTGCCGTCCTCGAGTTTCGCCTGATAACTCAAGGTCGGCGCCATGCCTTGCAACGCCAGTGCGCGCACGTGCTCGGCCAGTTCCGGGCTGTCGACGAGCACGCCGACTTCGGTGTTCCACAGCACTGAGCGCGGGTCGAAGTTGAATGAGCCGATAAACGATTTGCGCCGGTCGAAGATCATCGCCTTGCTGTGCAAACTCGAATCCGAACCGCGAAACGACTTGCTGTAGAACACTCGCGGCCCGCTGCCATAGTTATCCCCAGGCTGGCGGCGCAGTTCATAAAGTTTCACCCCGTGTTCAAGCAACGCCTTGCGATAGGGCGCGTAACCGCCATGCACCGCCGGCACGTCAGTGGCCTCCAGTGAATTGGTCAGCAGGCTCACGGAGACCCCGGCATCGGCGCGCCCGGTCAGGTAGACCAGCCCCGGCTGGCCGGGCACAAAGTAGGCGGAAATCATGATCAGCTCTTTGCTGACACCGGTCAGCTCCGGCGCCAGTTGCGTGGTCAGCAGCAGATGCGGATCCGGTTCGCCCTTGGACAGGACCTTGCTCGGCGCATCCCACAGCGCCTGGTTCCAGGCCCAGATCAGCTCTTTACGCCAGATGTCCATGCGCGGGTCGGTGGTGAATTTCATCAACTGTTGATAGAGCGCGTGGTTCTGCTTGCGGGTTTCTTCCAGCGATTCTTCCAGGCGCGTGCGCGTGTTTTGCAGGTCGGCGGCAGTCGGTTGGCTGGAGAGGAATTCGTCGATCGGCTTGCTCAGCGCGCTGTTCCAGTACTGGTCGAAACTGTGTCCGAGCTGTTCGGCCACCGGGCCGATGCTGAGCATGTCGATGTCGGTGAAATTCAGGTTGGGTTCGGCGTCGAAATATTCATCGCCCAGATTGCGCCCGCCGACGATGGCCGCGCTGTTGTCCGCCAGCCACAGTTTGTTGTGCATGCGCCGGTGCTGCACGGACAGATTGAACAGTCGTCCGGCCGCGCGCGTTACGCCGGTGCTGCGCCCCAGGTGCAACGGATTGAACAAACGAATCTGGATCTGCGGATGCGCCGCCAGGGTGGCGATGATCTGGTCGAGGCCGTCGCTGGTGGTGTCGTCGAGCAGGATGCGCACGCGCACGCCACGGTCGGCCGCCTTGAGCACTTCCTCCACCAGCATCCGCGTGCTGATGCCGTCGTGGACGATGTAGTACTGCAAATCGAGGCTGACCTGGGCATGACGAATCAGCTCGGCCCGGGCGGTAAACGCCTCGCCACTGTCGGAGAGCAGGCGAAACCCCGACTGCCCTTTGTAGGGCGCGGCCTGAGCCTGAATCGAACGGCCGAAGCTGGAGTCCGACGCCGGCAGGGCCTGGCTTGGTTCGCGCGGCACATCGAGGCTGGCGCAGCCGCTGAGGAACGAGGCGAGTATCAGTGAAGCGAGTAAGGGCTGTCTGAAGCTCACGTAGGATCGTTCCGGTTGGCGGCTGGGGTCGGCAATTTGGACGCCGGGCGCGCAAAAAAGGTCAGTCGGTCTCAGCGAGCAGTTTGATTGCCGCAGCGCCGACCTTGCGCACCGCTTCTTCGATCTGCGCTGTTGGTTTGGCAGCGTAGTTCATCCGCAGACAATTGCGGTACTTGCCCGAGGCGGAAAAGATGCTGCCGACAGCAATCTGTACGCCCTGATCGTGCAGCGCGCGATTCAGTTTCAGCGTGTCGAAACCGTCCGGCAGCTCCACCCAGAGCATGAAGCTGCCCTGTGGGCGACTGGCGCGGGTGCCGGCGGGAAAGTAGCGCGTCACCCAATCGATCATCGCGTCACGGTTGCGCTGGTACTGCATGCGCATGCGCCGCAAGTGCGGCTCGAAATGGCCGGCCTTGATGAATTCGGCGATGGCGATCTGCGGTTGTGGCGCGGTGGATCCGGTGCTGATGTATTTCATGTGCAGCACTCGCTCGAGATATCGGCCCGGCGCCACCCAGCCGATGCGCAGCCCCGGCGCGAGGGTCTTGGAGAACGAGCTGCAGAGCAACACGCGGCCATCTTCATCGAAGGATTTGATCGTGCGCGGGCGCGGGTAGGTGTAGGCCAGTTCGCCGTACACATCGTCTTCAATGATCGCCACATCGAAACGCTGGGCCAACGTCAACAGCGCGCGTTTGCGCGATTCGGGCATGACGTAGCCGAGCGGGTTGTTGCAGTTTGGGGTGAGCTGAATGGCCTTGATCGGCCACTGTTCCAGCGCCAGTTCAAGGGCGTCGAGGCTGATCCCGGTGAGCGGGTCGGTGGGGATTTCCAGGGCTTTCATGCCCAGGCCTTTGAGGGTCTGCATGGCGCCGTGGAAGCTCGGCGAGTCCACCGCGACGATGTCGCCCGGCTCGCAAATCGCGTGGATGCTGGTGGACAGGGCTTCGTGGCAGCCAGTGGTGATGACCAGATCGCTGGCGCTCAACTGACAGCCGGAATCGAGCATCAGCCGTGCGATCTGTTCGCGCAGTTCGAGGTTGCCGTGGATGTTGTCGTAATACAGACCAGGCATGTCCTGCCGGCGACTGATACGCGCCAGTCCGCGCAGCAGCGGCTTCATGGTAGGTGAGCCAACATCGGGCATGCCACGGCCCAATTGCACGACGTCCTTGCGCGGTACGGCGCGGATCAATTCCAGCACCTGGTCCCACTGCGAAATCTCCACTGGCCGTTGCGCCGGACGGCCGACCGCGGGCAATTCCGGCAGTTCGCGACTGACCGGCACAAAATAGCCGGACTTGGGTTTTGGCGTGGCGAGGCCGCTGTCTTCAAGCACCCGATACGCCTGCTGCACCGTGCTCAGGCTGACTCCATGTTCGACGCTTAAGGCGCGCACTGACGGCAAACGATCGCCGGGGCGATAGAAGCCTTGTTCGATGCGAGTGCCGAGCAATTCGGCGAGGTTTACATACAGAGTCATGACGGCCTCGGTGCGTCTTGGTGGAAACCAGTACAGATGCGGCAAAAATCAGTCATTCAGTCAGTGAATCGGCAAATCTGTATGGAGTTAATACAGGTTCGTTGAGTCTGTAATGGTTTTTCCCGCCCGCGCATCATGGAATCTCTGGCTACCCAAGTAAACAGGAGCAACGAAAATGAACGGCTTGAGCGATGTGCGGCTGACGTTACACAGTCAGGAACTGGCGGCAGGGCAGAAGGACAGCGCGCGCAATCTGCTGCGTAACGCACCATCCGGCCTCAGTCGCTGGGATCTGTTCTGGCATCGTCTGCACACGCGCAAAGCGTTGCTGGGACTGACGCCGGAGCAGCTCAAGGATGTCGGGCTGACGCGGGAGCAGGCAAGGGAGGAGGGGTTGAAGCCGTTTTGGCGGATCTGAGATATGTATTGTTCTTGCGGGCCTCATCGCGAGCAGGCTCGCTCCCACAGTGACCGCGTGCTGCCTGAATAAACGCGTTTACTGTGGGAGCGAGCCTGCTCGCGAAAGCGGATCAAGGGCCGCCGAGATACCCTCAGACCAACTCTTTCAGCCGATGCCACAACATCCCCAACGCCAACAACGGCGAGCGCAAGTGCTTGCCGCCGGGAAAGGTGATGTGCGGCACCTTGGCGAACAGATCAAAGCCGCCGCCATGCTGCCCGCTGATTGCCTCGGCCAGCAGCTTACCGGCCAGGTGGGTGGCATTCACCCCATGCCCGGAATACGCCTGGGCGTAATACACGTTCGGCTGCTCGGCGAGCCGGCCAATCTGCGGCAGGCGGTTGGCACCGATGCCGATCATCCCGCCCCACTGATAATCGATTTTCACCCCGGCCAGTTGCGGGAACACTTCAAGCATCTTCGGCTGCATATAGGCGCCGATGTCTTTCGGATCGCGTCCCGAGTAATGACACGCGCCGCCGAACAGCAAACGTCGATCCGCCGAGAGCCGGTAGTAATCCAGCGCCACCCGCTGGTCGCAGACCGCCATGTTCTGCGGCAGCAGGTTGTGCGCTTGCTCTTCGCTCAGCGGTTCGGTGGCGATGATGTAGCTGCCGGCGGGTAGCACCTTGCCGCTCAGTTGCGGGTTGAGGTCATTGAGATAGGCATTGCAGCCCAGCACGAGCGTCTTGGCCCGCACCGATCCCTGCGCCGTGTGCACCTTCACTTCAGGGCCGTAATCGATGCGCGTCACCGCCGAACGCTCGAACAACTGCACGCCCAGTTGCTGCGCCGCTGCCGCTTCGCCCAGCGCCAGATTCAGCGGATGCAGATGTCCGGAGCCCATGTCGATCAAGCCGCCGACATAGCGCTTGGAACCGACCACGGTGTGCATTTCACTGGCCTGCAACAGGCGGGTTTCGTAGCGGTAACCGAGGCCGCGCAACTCTTCGGCATCTTCGGCAAAACCGTCGAGATCGGAAGGCTTGTTGGCGAGATCGCAATAGCCCCAGGTCAGGTCGCAGGCAATACTGAAACGCTCGACGCGCCGGCGAACAATCTCCACGGCCTCAAGGCCCATGAGTTTCATCTCGCGCACCCCGTCGGCACCGATGACATTGGCGAACTGATCGAGGCCGTGACCGACACCGCGAATCAGTTGCCCACCATTGCGACCGCTGGCGCCCCAGCCGATCCGGTGCGCTTCCAGCAACACCACGCTGAAACCGCGTTCGGCCAATTCCAGCGCCGTATTCAGCCCGGAAAATCCACCACCGACCACGCAGACATCCGCCACCACCTCGCCTTGCAGCACGGGATGGTCAGGCTGCGGCAGGCTGCTGGCGGCGTAATAAGAGGCAACGTGGGGTTGGCTCGCGGTGGTCTGGGCGCGGGCGGTCATGGGCATCATCCAACGGCTGAGTGTCGAGAAAATTTGACGGAGCATAAGCCGCACGCCCGAACGTGGGCAACATCGGTCGTCCTGCGGTGTCTGGATCCGGGCTTTTGCGGCACAATCATCAGCCCGCCACTTTGGTCACCGTTTCGATGAGCTGCAACAGCCAGAAAATCCGCAACCTGCGTCAGCAGATCCCCACGTTCGACTGCGTGCCGGGCTGCCACGACTGCTGCGGGCCGGTGACCACTTCGCCCGAGGAAATGGCCCGGCTGCCGCGCAAGACCCGCGCCGAACAGGATGCCGCGCTGGAAGAACTCAACTGTGTGCACCTGGGGCCGAATGGTTGCACGGTGTATGAAGAGCGGCCGCTGATCTGCCGCTTGTTTGGCACCACCAAGACCTTGCCATGCCCGAACGAGCGGCGGCCGGTGGAGTTGATTCATCCACGGGTGGAGAAGCAGATTTTCGAGTACATGGCGGCGAATCGGCAGGTGTTGGTTTAGCCGTTGCGTTCAGTTCAGACCGAGTCGACTTCTTCGCGAGCAGGCTCGCTCCCACAGGAGATTGCATTTCAAATGTGGGAGCGAGCCTGCTCGCGAAGGGGACGCCGACGATTTCAGTCCGGAATCGGCAGGCACAGGCTCTCTTTCACCTCTTCCATGACGATATAGCTCTTCGATTCACGCACATGCGGTAGCTTCAAGAGAATGTCGCCCAGCAGTTTGCGGTACGAGGCCATCTCGGAAATCCGCGCCTTCACCAGATAGTCGAAATCCCCTGACACCAAATGACACTCCAGCACATGCGGCAGCTTCAGCACCGCGCGTCGGAACTCTTCGAATGTGTCACCGGATTTGTAGTCGAGGCTGATCTCAACGAACACCAGCAAGCTACCCTTCAAATGCTGCGGATTGAGCCGGGCGTTGTAGCCCATGATGATCCCTTCGCGCTCCAGACGCCGCACGCGCTCGGTGCACGGCGTGGTCGAGAGGCCGACCTTTTCTCCGAGTTCGGTGAAGGAAATCCGCCCGTCCGCCTGGAGGATGCGCAAGATGTTGCGGTCGATCTTGTCCAGCTCACGTTTGGTCTGAGTGTTGGTACGCATAGGGGATGCGCCTCCGTGAAAAGGGTTTTTGCCGAGAATTGTCGCCAAATATAGGCGCTTATATAGTGAAAAGCACTGGCATTTCTTTTTTAAACTGCGCCCATCATTGCTCTAACAAACCGTTCGGCGAAAAGCCGCGATGAGGGATTGAAAATGCGCGTCATGGTCTTGGGTAGCGGCGTCATCGGTACCGCCAGTGCTTACTATCTGGCCCGTGCCGGGTTTGAAGTGGTGGTGGTCGACCGGCAGCCTGCTGCGGCCATGGAGACCAGTTTCGCCAACGCCGGCCAGGTCTCGCCGGGTTACGCCTCGCCGTGGGCCGCGCCGGGCGTGCCGCTCAAGGCCATCAAGTGGTTGCTTCAGCGCCACGCGCCATTGGCGATCAAGGCCACCGCCGATATCGACCAATACCTGTGGATGGCGCAAATGCTGCGCAACTGCACTGCCAGCCGTTACGCGGTGAACAAGGAGCGCATGGTGCGTCTGTCCGAGTACAGCCGTGACTGCCTCGATGAATTGCGCGCCGAAACCGGTATCGCCTACGAAGGCCGCAGCCTCGGCACCACGCAGTTGTTCCGTACTCAGGCGCAACTGGATAACGCCGCCAAAGACATCGCGGTGCTGAAAGAATCCGGCGTGCCGTTTGAAGTCCTTGACCGCGCCGGCATCGCCCGCGTCGAACCGGCGCTGGCAGGCGTGACTGACATTCTCGCTGGCGCGCTGCGTCTGCCCAACGACCAGACCGGCGACTGCCAGATGTTCACCACCCGTCTCGCCGAAATGGCGCGCAAGCTCGGCGTGGAATTCCGTTTTGGCCAGGACATCCAGAAACTCGACTACGCCGGTGATCGCATCAACGGGGTATGGATTGACGGCAAGCTGGAAACCGCTGACCGCTACGTGCTGGCACTGGGCAGCTACTCGCCGCAACTGCTCAAGCCGCTGGGCATCAAGGCCCCGGTGTATCCGCTCAAGGGCTACTCGCTGACCGTGCCGATCACCAACCCGGACATGGCGCCAACGTCGACCATTCTCGACGAGACCTACAAGGTCGCGATCACCCGTTTCGACAACCGCATCCGCGTCGGCGGCATGGCCGAGATCGCCGGTTTTGACCTGTCGCTGAACCCGCGTCGGCGCGAAACCCTGGAGATGATCGTCAACGACCTTTATCCTCAGGGCGGCAATCTGGCCGAAGCGAGTTTCTGGACCGGCCTGCGCCCGACCACGCCGGACGGTACGCCGATCGTTGGCGCCACGCCGTTCAAGAATCTGTTCCTCAACACCGGTCACGGTACGCTTGGCTGGACCATGGCCTGCGGTTCCGGCCGTTTGCTCGCCGACCTGATGGCGAAGAAAAAGCCGCAGATCAGCGCTGAAGGCCTCGATATTTCCCGTTACGGCAACCAGACCCAGGAGTCCGCAAAACATGTCAATCCAGCGCCAGCTCACCAATGAGCGCATGAGTCAGATCGTCAGCCACAACGGCACCGTGTATCTGGCCGGGCAGGTCGGCGACGACTTCGACGCCGGAATTGAACAGCAGACCCGCGACGTGCTCGCCAATATCGAACGTCTGCTCGATCTGGCCGGGACGGACAAACAGCATCTGTTGTCGGCAACGATCTATTTGAATGACATCGAAGCGCACTTCGCCGGGATGAACGCGCTGTGGGACCAGTGGCTGCCCAAAGGCGCCGCGCCGGCCCGCGCCACCGTCGAAGCGAAGATGGCCAAGCCGAGCATTCTGGTGGAGATCTCCATCGTCGCCGCGCTGCCATAACGTTCCCAAGATCCCTCTCCCGGTGCTGTTGGCGGTTCACGTCGTCAGTCAGCGCCGGTTTTTCTTCCCATGACCGCCCAGAAGTCTGCCGCCATGCGTCCTGCCCGTGCCCTGATCGACCTTCAAGCCCTGCGTCACAACTACCGAATTGCCCGTGAAGTCACCGGCGCCAAGGCGCTCGCGGTGATCAAGGCGGACGCCTATGGCCATGGCGCGGTGCGTTGCGCCCAGGCGCTGGAAGCCGAGGCGGATGGTTTTGCCGTGGCTTGTATCGAAGAAGCTCTGGAGCTGCGTTCCGCCGGGATTCGCGCACCGGTATTGCTGCTGGAAGGCTTCTTCGAAGCTGACGAGCTAGCGCTGATCGTCGAGCATGATTTCTGGTGCGTGGTGCATTCGCTGTGGCAGCTCGAAGCGATCGAGCAGGCAGTCCTGAGCAAACCGATCACGGTATGGCTCAAGCTCGATTCCGGCATGCACCGCGTCGGCCTGCATCCGAAAGATTATCCAGCGGCCTATCAGCGTCTGCTGGCCAGCGGCAAAGTGGCGAAAATCGTATTGATGAGCCACTTCGCTCGCGCTGATGAATTGCATGCGCAGAGCAGTACCGAGCAGGTGGCGGTGTTCGAAGCGGCGCGTCAGGGTCTGGCGGCGGAAGTCAGCCTGCGCAACTCGCCAGCTGTGCTCGGTTGGCCAGAATTCCAAAGCGATTGGGTACGCCCGGGCATCATGCTCTACGGCGCGACCCCGTTCGAAGAAGCCAACGCCGTCGCTGAACGCCTGCAACCGGTGATGACTCTCGAGTCGAAAGTCATCAGTGTGCGTGAATTGCCGGCCGGCGAACCGATCGGTTATGGCGCCAGATTCATCACCGACAAGCCGATGCGCATCGGCGTGGTCGCCATGGGTTACGCCGACGGCTACCCGCGCCAGGCACCGACCGGCACATCCGTGCTGGTGGCTGGCAAACCCAGCCGCTTGCTGGGGCGCGTGTCGATGGACATGCTCTGCATCGATCTGACCGACGTAGCGGAAGCGGGGCTTGGTTCAACTGTCGAGCTGTGGGGTAAAAATGTTCTCGCCAGCGACGTGGCGAAGTGGGCCGAGACCATCCCGTATCAGATCTTCTGCAACCTGAAACGTGTGCCAAGGCTCTATTCCGAGGGTTGACGCCGCTGCGGGGGGCAAGTGTTGTAAATACTGAACGCTGTCGCCATGATAACGCTCAATATTCTTACAACATCAGGAGGCTCCCGCCTTGGACGTCGGTGAACGACTGCAATCGATCCGCAAGCTCAAAGGGCTTTCCCAGCGTGAACTCGCCAAACGCGCGGGCGTCACCAACAGCACCATTTCGATGATCGAAAAGAACAGCGTCAGCCCTTCGATCAGTTCGCTGAGAAAGGTGCTCGGCGGCATTCCCATGTCGATGGTCGAGTTCTTTTCCGAAGAGATCCTGCAGGACCAACCGACCCAGATCGTCTACAAGGCCAACGAGCTGATCGACATCTCCGACGGCGCCGTGACCATGAAACTGGTCGGCCGCGCCCACCCGAGCCGGGCCATCGCCTTCCTCAACGAAATCTACCCGCCGGGCGCCGACACCGGCGAAGAAATGCTCACCCACGAGGGCGAGGAAACCGGGATTCTGGTGGAAGGCCGCCTCGAACTGGTGGTGGGTCTGGAAACTTTTATCCTCGAAGCCGGCGACAGCTACTATTTTGAAAGTACCAAGCCGCATCGTTTCCGTAACCCGTTCGACGTGCCGGCGCGACTAATCAGCGCAGCCACACCGGCGAATTTCTAAGCAGAAGGCGCCAGGCCAATACGGCAAAGGCCCCAGAACCGTTTTACCGATGGGCAACAAGACCCCTCTAACCATGGGGTTGTTTCAGTACAGCGGCCTACCCGCTATACTTGCGCCCGCCTGCGAACCGTGGCCGCAGGCGTGAATAGCCACCATTGAGGGTGAACGCGTGAACCTAATTATGAAAATGCTGGCTGCACCAGCAACCGTAGTGGCCCTATGGGCTGTCAGCGCTCAAGCTGCGACAAATGACGACATCGCCAAACGCCTCGAGCCCGTCGGCCAGGTGTGTGTTCAAGGGCAGGAATGCAAAGGCATGGAAGTGGCCGCGACGGCTGGCGGCGGTGGCGGGGCGAAGGCACCTAAAGACGTGATCGCCAAGCACTGCAACGCTTGCCACGGCACGGGCCTGCTTGGCGCGCCGAAGATCGGCGACAAGGCAGCCTGGAAGGAGCGGGCCGATCATCAGGGTGGTCTGGACGGCATCCTCGCCAAGGCCATCACCGGCATCAACGCCATGCCACCAAAAGGCACCTGCGCCGATTGCTCCGATGAAGAGCTCAAGGGTGCGATCAAAGAGATGTCCGGTCTGTAATCAGCGGCGGCTTTGAAAAAACCGTCTTCGGACGGTTTTTTTGCGCCTGCGGTTCAAGAGTCCCTCACCCCAGCCCTCTCCCGAAGGGAGAGGGGGCCGACCGAGGTGTCTTGCGTCGGACATCGACCTGAAAGATTGAGTCGATTATGGATTCAGTAGGGCTATTTCAAGTCGGCGTACCTCCCAAATATTCCCCATTCAGTCCCCTCTCCCTCCGGGAGAGGGCTAGGGTGAGGGCAACAATTTCGAGTCGGATAAATATTTGAAGAACAGCGCACATTCACTCTGAAGCTGTCCTTTGCAGCAAACTCAAGGCAATCTCGGTCTACCCCTATCAACGGAACGGGCGGGAGGCTTCAGATGGTGCAGTTGTGTTCGATCGAACAGGCGGTGGACGACGTACTGGCGCGCTTGCCTGCGCACATCCACTTGGGCTTGCCGCTGGGGCTGGGCAAGCCGAATCACTTCGTCAACGCGCTGTACCGGCGCATCAAGGACCTGCCCGAGCGGCAGCTGACGATCTATACCGCGCTGTGCCTCGGTCGGCCGAATCTGGGCGATGGCTTGCAGAAGCGCTTTATCGAGCCCTTTGTAGAGCGGGTGTTTGGTGATTATCCGGAGTTCGATTTCCTCGCCGATCTGCAGCGCGACAGCCTGCCCGACAACATCCGTATCCAGCAGTTTTTCATGCAGCCTGGCAGTCTGCTCAACAGCGCGCCGGCGCAGCAGGATTACGTCAGCAGCAATTACAGCCATGCCGCTCGCGACATCAACGCAGCGGGTCTCAATCTGGTGGCGCAATTGCTCGCCAGCAGCAGCGAACACCCTGATCGCTTAAGCCTGAGCTGCAACCCGGACATCACCCTCGACCTGTTGCCGATGATCGCCAAGCGCCGCGAGGCGGGGGAGACCATTGTGCTGGTCGGCCAGGTGCATACGGATCTGCCGTACATGCCCGGCGATGCGGAAGTCGACATCGACACGTTTGATCTGCTGATCGACGAGAAGGACAGCTGCACGCTGTTTTCCACGCCGAACATGCCGGTGGGCTTTCAGGATCATTTCATTGGCTTGCACGCCAGTACGCTGGTGCGCGATGGCGGCACATTGCAAATTGGTATCGGCTCGATGGGGGATGCGTTGACTGCTGCGCTACTTGCCCGTCAGGCCGATAACGCCGGTTATCAGGCGGTGCTCGATGACATCAACCTCAGCCAATGGGCGCAATTGATCCAGCGCGAGGGCGGCACCGCGCCATTTGCCAAAGGCCTTTACGGTTGCAGCGAGATGTTCGTCAACGGGCTGTTGGTATTGGCGGATGCCGGGATCATTCGGCGCAAGGTCTATCCGGATGTGCCGACCCAGGAGCAGGCCAATGCCGGTACCCTCGACGAAGCCGCGCAGCCCGACGGTATCTCGGTGCACGGCGGCTTCTTCCTTGGCCCGCGCAGTTTCTATGAGCGGCTGCGCGAGTTGCCGCAAAGCAAGCTGCTTGAATTCAACATGACCCGCATCAGCTACATCAACGAGCTGTACGGCCAGGAAGAGCTCAAGCGCTTGCAGCGCATCGATGCGCGCTTCATCAACACCGTGTTCACCATGACTCTGCTCGGCGCCGGCGTGGCTGATCAATTGGCAGACGGACGCGTGCTCAGCGGGGTTGGCGGCCAGTACAACTTTGTTGCCCAAGGCCATGCGCTGGAGGGCGCGCGATCGATGTTGATCCTGCGCAGCTGGCGCGAGTCCGGCGGCGAGGTCAGCTCCAATATCGTCTGGGACTACGCCCACTGCACGATCCCGCGGCACCTGCGCGACATCGTCGTCACCGAGTACGGCATCGCCGACCTGCGCGGAAAATCCGACGCAGCGGTGATCGAAGCGCTGCTCAACATCAGCGATTCTCGGTTCCAGCCGGGGTTGATCGAGCAGGCGCAGAAAGTCGGCAAGCTGCCAAAGGATTTCCGTATCGATCCACGGTTTGCCGATAACACACCGCAACGCTTGCAGGCGATTGCCGCACGGCATCCGAACCTGTTTCCGGAGTATCCGCTGGGCTGTGATTTCACTGCGATTGAACGGGATCTGCTGCGGGCGCTGAACTGGCTGAAGAGCAAGTTCAAGCTGACCGAGATTCTGGAATTGGGCAAGGCAGCGCTGGATGCGCCGGAGGCTTCAGCGTTCCCGGAACATCTTGAGCGGATGCAGCTCACAAACCCGGAGGGGTTGAAAGAAGACCTGTTTCAGCGCCTGCTGCTCACAGGCCTGAAAGCCACCGCGCAGTAACTGACCACCCCCAGAACCCACTGTGGGAGCGAGCCTGCTCGCGAAAGCGGTGTGTCATTCACTCAACAGGGTGACTGACACAATGCATTCGCGAGCAGGCTCGCTCCCACAGGGGTAACTCGGTGCCGCTGGTTACTCGATGAAGGTAACGACGCCATCCTTCAGCGATTGCACGCGGGCCAGCGATTCAACGCGGTAGCCCTGCGAGTCCAGTTCGGCGCGGCCGCCCTGGAACGACTTCTCGATGACGATGCCCAGACCGGCAACGGTGGCGCCGGCCTGTTTGATGATCGAGATCAGCGCTTGCGAGGCCTTACCGTTGGCCAGGAAGTCGTCGATGATCAGCACGCGGTCGCTGCTGGTCAGGTGGCGCGGGGAGATGGCCACGGTGCTTTCGGTCTTCTTGGTGAACGAGTAGACGGTCGCCGAGAGCAGGTTTTCAGTCAGGGTCAGCGACTGTTGCTTGCGGGCGAAGATCACCGGCACGCCGAGGTTCAGACCGGTCATGATTGCCGGAGCGATGCCTGAAGCTTCGATGGTGACGATCTTGGTGATCCCGGAATCCTTGAAAAGTGCGGCGAATTCGTCACCGATCAGCTTCATCAGGGCCGGGTCGATCTGGTGGTTCAGGAAAGCGTCGACTTTCAGGACCTGATCGGAAAGCACGATGCCTTCTTCGCGGATTTTTTTGTGCAGTGCTTCCACAACAGCTTCCTCTGTTGGCGCGATGGGCGCCGAAGGTAGATTAAAAAGTAGTCGATTCTAGCGCTTTAACATCGCGCGTATGTCGGCCAATGCGCTATTGCCACGCACGGCTTTGACTTCAGTCGGGGTGTCGTCGTTGCCTTCCCAGGCCAGATCGTCTGGCGGCAGCTCATCCAGAAAGCGACTCGGCGCGCAGTCGATGATTTCACCGTACTGCTTGCGCTTGGCAGCGAAGGTGAAGGCCAGGGTCTGGCGGGCGCGGGTGATGCCCACGTAGGCCAGGCGGCGTTCTTCCTCGATGGTGTCGGCTTCGATGCTGGACCGGTGCGGGAGGATTTCCTCTTCCATGCCCATGATGAACACGTAGGGAAATTCCAGCCCTTTGGAGGCGTGCAGCGTCATCATTTGCACGCCTTCGGCGCCGTCCTCTTCTTCCTGCTGGCGCTCGAGCATGTCGCGCAGCACCAGTTTGCCGATGGCGTCCTCGACGGTCATTTCGCCGTCCTCGTCCTTCTCAAGGGTGTTTTTCAACGCCTCGATCAGGAACCAGACGTTGCCCATGCGGTAGTCCGCAGCCTTGTCGCTGGAGCTGTTGGTACGCAGCCAGTTCTCGTAGTCGATGTCCATGACCATGCTGCGCAGCGCCGAGATCGGATCTTCGCCGGCGCACTGCTCGCGGACTTTGTCCATGAAGCGCTTGAAGCGCGCCAGACGATCGGTGAAGCGGCTGTCGAGATGTTCGCCCAGGCCGATTTCGTCGGTGGCGGCGTACATCGAGATCTTGCGTTCGGTGGCGTAGTTGCCGAGCTTTTCCAGGGTGGTCGAGCCGATCTCGCGGCGTGGCACGTTGATCACGCGCAGGAAGGCGTTGTCGTCATCCGGATTGACGATCAGGCGGAAGTAGGCCATCAGGTCCTTCACTTCCTGGCGACCGAAGAAGCTGTTGCCGCCGCTCAGGCGATACGGCACCTGATGGTGTTGCAGCTTCAATTCGATCAGCTTGGCCTGGTAGTTACCGCGATAAAGAATGGCGAAATCGCTGTAAGGGCGATCGGTGCGCAAATGCAGGCTGAGGATTTCCATGGCCACGCGCTCGGCTTCGGCGTCCTCGTTGCGGCAGCGGATCACGCGGATCTCGTCGCCGTGGCCCATCTCGCTCCACAACTGTTTTTCGAATTCGTGCGGATTGTTCGAGATCAGTACGTTGGCGCAGCGCAGGATGCGGCTGGTGGAGCGGTAGTTCTGCTCGAGCATCACCACTTTCAAGGACGGATAGTCGTCCTTGAGCAGCATCAGGTTTTCCGGGCGCGCGCCACGCCAGGCGTAGATCGACTGGTCGTCGTCGCCGACCACGGTGAACTGGTTGCGCTTGCCGATGAGCATCTTCACCAGTAAATACTGGCTGGCGTTGGTGTCCTGGTATTCGTCGACCAGCAGGTAACGCACCTTGTTCTGCCACTTTTCGAGAATGTCGGCGTGTTCTTCGAAGAGTTTTACCGGCAGCAGGATCAGGTCGTCGAAGTCCACCGCGTTGAACGCCTTGAGCGTGCGCTGATAGTGGGTGTAGACGATGGCAGCGGTCTGTTCTTTGGGATTGCGCGCGTTTTCCAAGGCCTGGGCGGGCAGGATCAGGTCGTTTTTCCAGGCGCCGATCATGTTCTTGATCTCGTCGACGCCGTCGTCGCCTGCGTATTCCTTCTGCATGATGTCGGTCATCAGGGCCTTGACGTCGGTCTCGTCGAAGATCGAGAAACCGGGTTTGTAGCCCAGCCGCGCATGCTCCTTGCGGATGATGTTCAGGCCCAGGTTGTGGAAGGTGCAGACGGTCAGGCCGCGCCCTTCGCCGGCACGCAACAGGGTGCCGACCCGCTCTTTCATCTCGCGCGCGGCCTTGTTGGTAAAGGTCATGGCGACGATGTACTGGGCGCGAATGCCGCAGTTCTGGATCAGGTGCGCGATCTTGCGCGTGATCACGCTGGTCTTGCCGGAGCCAGCACCGGCGAGCACCAATAGAGGGCCGCCGACGTAGTTCACGGCTTCTTGCTGCCGGGGATTGAGTCGGGACATACGAAAATTCGGGAGTCGTTGACGAAATGGGCCGGCATTTTAACAGGCTCAGCGATTTCTGCTGCTCTGTCCGACTTGTGACGCAGCGCGCGATTCAGATTTGCCGGTTTTGTTACTTTCACGCAGGATACGCGGGGATTTTGCGGCTAATGTTCTCATTCGTGACACAAAATAACGTTTCGATGCCGTTGTCATCAGACAACGCATTGGTCATTGTTCAGCACACCGGCATAATGCCCCGCCTACATCATTGCAGAGTCTAGGGAGTCAGCTTGTCTACGCCTGTCGAACCCTTGCGTTTGCTGCTACTGGCCGAAGAGCCAGCGTGGACAGCGTTGTTGCGTGAGTGTCTGGCTCCGATGGGGAGCGCGGCGGTGCTGATCAGCGCGCCGAACTGGGATTCGGTCAGCCGCCTGTTCGAAGACAACCGCCACGCGGTACTGCTGACCCTGCCAGCGTTGCAGCCGCCGCCCGGGCGTTGCAGCCTGCCGACCGTTCTGCTGCTGGAGCACGAGCCGGCCACCGCGCCGGTCGGTGTCAGCGACTGGCTGGTGTTCGACGCCCTCGACGCCGGCATGCTCCAGCGTTGCCTGCGCCATGTGCGCGAGCGCGGCGTGCTGGAAAACACTCTTCAGCGCCTCGCCGAACAGGACCCGCTGACCGGTATCGCCAACCGTCAGGGCTTCCAGACTCTGCTCACGGCGCGCCTTGCCGAAGGCGACGGTCGCGGTCTCGCCCTCGGCCATCTCGATCTCGACAATTTTCGCCATGCCAACGACGCCCTCGGGCATCAGGCCGGGGATCGTCTGATTCTGCAGGTCGTCGCGCGGCTGAAAAGTCAGCTGGAGGCCGGCGATCAACTGGCACGGCTGGGCAGCGATGAATTCGCTCTGCTGATCGATACCCGCCGCGCGCCGCAACGCGCCGAGTGGATGGCCGAACGCATTACTGAGGCGTTGGCCGAACCTTATTGGGTTGACGGCGAAAGCCTGCTGATCGGCTCCAGCCTCGGCATCGCCCACGCCCGCGCCAATGGCGGTGCCGATCCTTTGATGTGGCACGCCCATATAGCCATGCAGCAGGCCAAGAGCACACAGGGCTGCACCTTTCATATCTTCAACGAACGCATCAACCGCAACGCGCGCAGCATGGCCGACCTCGAAAGCGAACTGCGCCGGGCTTTGCGCCGCGATGAGCTGGAACTGCATTACCAGCCACGCCTGAATCTTGAAGACGGCCAGATTGTCGGCCTCGAAGCGCTGGTGCGCTGGCGTCATGGCGAGCGCGGTCTGTTGCCACCGAGCGAATTCGTGCCTCTGGCCGAGCAGAGCGGTCTGATCGTGCCGCTGGGCTACTGGGTCATTTCCCGCGCCTTGCGCGATATGCAGGCCTTGCGCGAGCAGGGGCTGCCGGCGCTGCACATGGCGATCAACCTGTCGTTCCGCCAGTTTCAGGACAGCCAGTTGCTGCCGACGCTCAGCCGCCTGATTGCCGAGCGCGGCGTCGAAGCGCAGTGGCTGGAATTCGAACTGACCGAAACCGCGGTGATGCGGCGCAGCGATCTGGTCAAGCAAACCATGGACGCCCTCGGCCGCCTCGGTGTGCGCTTCTCGCTGGACGATTTCGGCACCGGGTTTTCCTCGTTCGTGCACCTCAACAGCCTGCCGATCACCTTGTTGAAGATCGACAAGAGTTTTGTCGGCGGCATGGAACAGCGCGAAGAGAACCGCAAACTGGTGCACGCGATGATCAACCTCGCGCACAACCTGCATCTGGAAGTAGTCGCGGAAGGGGTCGAGACGCCGGAGCAACTGGAGTTGCTGCGCGGGTTCGGCTGCGATCAGGTGCAGGGTTACCTGATCAGCCGACCGCTGCCGCTGGATGAGTTGGTGGAATATCTGACCTTTGGAGCCAGTCAGCAGGCTTCGGTGGAAGCCATTTAAAAGATCGCAGCCTTCGGCAGCTCCTACCTTGGAATGTGTTCCTTTGTAGGAGCCGCCGAAGGCTGCGATCTTTTGATCTTAATCCGCGCCGATGGCCTCGAACCTCTCTGCAACTGGCTCGCGCCGAATCATCCGCTGCATCTTCCATTCGAACGCCAGCGTCAGGCTCACCGCCGCGCACGCCAGGCCCAACGCCAGACCCCACCAGACGCCCGTCGGCCCCCAATTGAGATGGAACGCCATCCACCACGCCGCTGGTGCGCCGATCAGCCAATAGCAAGCGAGCCCCACGAGAAACGTAGTCTTGGCATCCTTGAGCCCACGAATACAGCCCATGGCAATCGTCTGCGTGCCGTCGAACAGCTCGAACCACGCCGCTACGGCCAGCAGGCTCACCGCCAGACGGATCACTTCGGCAAACGCCGGATCGTTGTGGTCGAGGAACAGGCCGACCAACTGGTTCGGCCACAGCCAGAACACCAGGGCAAAACCGAGCATCACCACGGCGCCGAAGGCGATGCCGACACGCCCGGACATGCGCGCATCGACCAATTGCCCGGCGCCATAGTGTTGGCCGACGCGCATGGTGATGGCGTAAGACATCCCGGCCGGGACCATGAAGGCCACCGACACGATCTGCAGGGCGATTTGATGCGCGCCCATCTGCGTACTGCCCATGGTGCCCATGCACAACGCGGCAAAGGCAAACAGCCCGACTTCCACCGCATAGGTGCCGCCAATCGGCAGGCCCAGACGCCACAGTTCTTTCAGGTATTGCCGGTTCGGCCGCGACAGACCGGCGCGCAACGGATAAGCGTCATACGCCGGATGCCGGCGGATATGCCAGGCCAGCGCCAGTGCCATGCAGTTGGCGACAATCGCCGTGACCAGACCGATACCGGTCAGGCCCAGTTGTGGCAGGCCGAACATGCCGGTGATCAGCGCGTAGTTGAGCAGGAAGTTGGCCACCGTACCGGCGAGGCTGATGACCATCACTGGCGTCGCCCGGCCGATTGCACTGGTAAAACCGCGCAGGGCCATGAAGCTCAGGTAGCCGGGCAGGGCGAAGGGCAGGGCGATGAGAAATTGCCCGGCGGCGTTGACGTTGGTTTCGGTTTGGCCGAACAGCAGCAACACGGGTTTGAGGTTCCACAACAACAGCCCGGCGCCGAGGGCCATCAGCCAGGCCAGCCACAACCCGGCCTGGGTCAGGCGCGCGGCACCGATGATGTCGCCGGCACCCTGACGGATCGCCACCAGTGTGCCGACCGCTGCAATCACGCCGATGCAGAAAATCGACACGAACGAGTAGCTCGCGGCACCGAGGCCGCCACCGGCCAGCGCTTCGGGGCTGAGGCGCGCCATCATCAGGGTGTCGGTCAGCACCATCAGCATGTGCGCCAACTGCGAAGCAATCAGCGGCCCCGCCAGCCGCAGAATGGCCCAGAGTTCGGTACGCACAGGATGCTGCATGGTCATCACCACCCAAATATCAGAGGAAGCAGAAGAGCGTCGATTCTCGGCGCTTGGCAGGCTTTGCACAAAGGGATAAAAAGGATGGGTGGCATGATTAATACTCATCCTGAATCGTCCTGCCGAATTGGCTGTATCCCCGCTATTGGAGCTTTGTGTATGTCCCGACGCCTTCCGCCGTTGTATGCCCTGCGCGCATTCGAAGCTGCAGCGCGACACAGCTCGTTTACCCGCGCGGCGGAAGAACTGTCGATCACCCAGAGCGCGGTCAGTCGGCACATGCGCACTCTTGAAGAACACTTCGCCTGCCGGCTGTTTCATCGCAGCGGGCGCAACCTGCAACTGACCGAATCGGCGCGGCTGCTGTTACCCGGTATCCGCGAAGGCTTCGCCGCCCTTGAGCGCGCCTGCAATACCTTGCGCGCCGAGGACGACATCCTGCGCATGAAAGCGCCATCGACCCTGACCATGCGTTGGCTGCTGGCGCGGTTGAGTCGCTTCCGCCATTTGCAGCCGGGCAATGAGGTGCAACTGACCAGCGCATGGATGGATATCGATTCGGTGGACTTCAACAACGAACCATTCGATTGCGCAGTTTTGCTCAGTGACGGGCATTTCCCGCCGGACTGGGAAGCGAGCCTGCTGTTTCCCGAGGAATTGATTCCGGTCGGCGCGCCGAACCTGCTCAATGATCAACCTTGGGATGTAGCGCGTCTGGCGGCTGCTGAACTGCTGCACCCGACCCCGGATCGCCGCGATTGGCGCAGTTGGCTGGAGCGCATGGGCCTGTCCGATAAGGTTTCGCTCAAGGGCGGGCAAGTGTTCGATACGCTGGAGCTGGGCATGATCGCCGCGGCGCGCGGCTACGGCGTTTCGATGGGTGATCTGTTGATGGTCGCCGAGGATGTCGCACAAGGGCGCTTGAGCCTGCCCTGGCCAACCGCCGTCGCCAGTGGCCTGAATTATTACCTGGTGTGGCCAAAAACCCGTCCGGGAGGTGAACGTTTGCGCCGCCTCAGCGACTTCCTGCAAGGTGAAGTCCGCGCCATGCGACTGCCCACAGTAGAGCGCTTGAGCTGAAACGTTCGAGCCGGCACAATGCCATCACTGCGCCATGCCCACGCAACACGCTCAAGTATTCGGTTTTACCGCCGACTACGAGCATGTGGAACCGTCGTGCCGGTTTCGCGCTACACCCCCATTATTAGAATATTTTCCGGGCAATTACCGCGATCAAGGAGGATTCGGTGGCTCGGCCAGGAGCTGTTCATGTCTCAACCTCGTGCTCGGATCGCCTCGCAGCTGGGCCTTGCCCTTGCTGTGATACTGGCGATAGTCATCAGCGGCAGTACGGTTTTTGCCTTGCGTTCGCTGGATTCCGCCAACCTCGCCACCCGTGAAGAGCACTTGGCCAGTGAGGCCCGGCTGCTGGCCGATCAACTGAGCACCTTTCACGGTACGCTGCGCGAAAGCACCCTGCGCCTGAGCGGACTGTTCGAAAAGCGCTTCGGCAGTGGTTTGAGTGTGCACCCGGATCAGCCAGTGACCGTGGCCGGCGTGCAGACCCCGGGCCTGCATCTGGGCAACGAGGTGCTGAACAACAACTTCAAGGAAGTTGACGAGTTCAAGCAGATGACCGCCGGCGTGGCCACGGTATTCGTGCGCAGCGGCGAAGACTTCATTCGCGTCAGCACCAACGTCAGCAAGCAGGACGGCACCCGTGCCATCGGCACTGTGCTCGACCACGCCAACCCGGCGTACGCGAAGTTGATGGCGGGGCAGAGTTATGTCGGCCGCTCGTTGCTGTTCGAGCGCTACTACATGTCGCAGTACACACCGGTGCGCGATGCGGGCGGCAAGATCATCGCCGTGCTGTACGTCGGCTTCGATTACACCGATGCGCAGAACGCGCAGTTCGCCAATCTCAAGCGCTTCCGCATTGGCAAGACAGGCTCGCTGGCCCTGCTCGACGAGCAGAACAAATGGCTGGTGCCGATTGCCGGCGTCGAAAACCTGGATCAAGCCGCACCGACCATCAACAACCTGGTGAAAACCCCGGGTAAGGGTGAGTTCTGGAGCGACAAGGGCGAGGACTTCTACAGCATCGCCGTACCGTTCGAAGGTGGCCCGTGGTCGGTGGTGGCGAGCATGCCGAAAGCCGAGATCCGCGCGGTGACCTGGAGCGTCGGTACGCAACTGGCGATCGGTAGCCTGCTGGCGATGTTGCTCGCGGTCGGTTCCGTGGTCTGGCTGCTGCGCAGCAAACTTGCCCCGCTGGGCGATCTGGTGCGTCAGGCTGAAGCCCTCGGTGCCGGTGATCTGAGCGTGCGTCTGAACGTATCGAGCCACGACGAAATCGGTCAGCTGTCCCGCGCGTTCAACCAGATGAGCCAGGCCCTGTCGACCATGGTCGAGCACATCCGCCGGGCCTCGGAAGAGGTCAACAGCCGCGCGCAGGCGTTGTCCGGTTTGTCCGGTGGTGCGTATGAGGGCATGGAGCAACAGTCGGGCGAAATCACCAGCATGGCCGGCGCCGTGGAAGAGTTCAGCGCCACTTCGCTGAACATTGCCGACAACATGGGCGCGACCCAGCGCCTGGCGCAGGAAAACGCGCAGCAGACCCAGATTGGCCGCAGCTCGATGGAAGAAGCGTCGTCGTCGCTGGAGCAGATCGCTGGCGCGCTGAACAGCACCGCCAGCGTGATCAACACGCTGGGGCAGCGCTCGCAGGAAATCGGTGGGATTGTCGGCGTGATCACTTCGATCGCCGAGCAGACCAACCTGTTGGCACTCAACGCTGCCATCGAAGCCGCGCGTGCCGGTGAACAAGGTCGCGGTTTTGCCGTGGTCGCGGACGAAGTGCGCAGCCTCGCCTCGCGTACCCGCCAGGCGACCGACGAAATCTCCAGCATGATCCACAGCATCCAACAGGAAACCGGCAACGCGATCAGCACCATGGAACAGGGCAATGTGCTGATGCAGGAAGGCCTGTCGCGCAACGCCAATGTCGCCTCGGCGCTGGCGCGGATTGATGAGCAGAGCCGTTCGGCAGGCCAGCAGTTTGCTGCGATCACCACCGCCACTCAGGAACAAAGCAGCACTGCGACGTTGCTGAGCAGCAATTTGCAGAGCATCGCCTTGGCCAACAGCGAGCAGCGTGAGGTGGTGTCGAACCTGGCTGTCACCGCGAAAGAGCTGGAGAAGCTGGCGGCGGATCTGCGTTCCGAGGTTGATCGCTTCCGTTGATGCATCTTTGAAACAGCTATCGCGAGCAGGCTCGCTCCCACAGTAGTCGGCGTAATTCACAAATATTGTGAAGGCCCGAAATCCCTGTGGGAGCGAGCCTGCTCGCGAATGCTTTTCTGCCACCGCTTCTTTGGACTTGCTGAAACGTTTCCGCAGCGCTATAAAAATGGCATAACTCCAATAAAGGCTGCTGCCATGACCCCGCTCAAACTCCTCGTCGCCCTCGGCGCATTCTCTGCCGCTTCTCATGCCATGGCTTGGGACTATGTCCTGCTCGACGCCAACACTCCGGCAAAAAACTGGACGATCACCAGTGAGCAACTCGGCGTAAAAACTGCCAAACCGTTTTCCGTGGCCCTGCGTACCCTGCATGGCGGTCGTCAGGAGGGCGTCAGCATTGTCGATATCGATAACGGCACGATGAAACTCTCGGTAGTGCCGACCCGTGGCATGAATGTGTTGCAGGCTTCGGTGGGCGACGTGCGGATGGGCTGGGACTCGCCGGTCAAGGACGTGGTCAACCCGGCGTTCATCGAACTCAACGGTCGCGGTGGCCTGGGCTGGCTCGAAGGCTTCAATGAGCTGGTGACCCGTTGCGGTTATGAGTGGGTTGGCCATCCCGGCATGGACAACGGCGAATTGCTGACCTTGCACGGTCGCGCCGCCAACATCCCGGCCAGCACCGTCACTTTGCACATCGACGAGAAGCCGCCGTATGCCATCACGCTGCGTGGCGAGTTGAAAGAGCAGGCATTCAAGAAAGTCGATTTCTCGGTAGCGACCGAACTGGTCACCGAACCGGGCAGTGCACGCTTTGCCCTCAACGACACTCTGACTAACAACGGCGACTATCCAAAGGAATACCAGGCGCTGTATCACAGCAACTTCAGCACGCCGTTTCTTGAGCAAGGAGCGAAATTCGCTGCGCCGGTGAAGCAGGTGTCGCCGTTCAACGACAAGGCCAAGGGTGATCTGCCCGACTGGCAGACCTATCGCGGGCCAACCAAGGACTACGATGAAACTGTCTACAACGTCGTGCCGTATGCGGACGCCAAGGGCGACACCTTGACCGTGCTGCATAACAAAGCCGGTAGTCTCGGCGTATCTGTTGGCTTCAATACCCAGCAGTTGCCAGTGTTTTCGCTGTGGAAAAACACCGACACCCAAGGGCAGGGCTACGTCACCGGGCTGGAGCCGGGAACCAGTTTTTCCTACAACCGTCGCTATCAGCGGCCGTTGAATCTGGTGCCGACCATTGCGCCGAAAGAACATAAACAGTTCCAGATCAGCTACAGCCTGCTGGCCGACAAAGCTGCGGTGGATAACGCGTTGAAGCGCGTGACCGATATCCAGGCCGGGCGCGACACCGAAGTGCGCCAGGCACCGCTGGTTGATCTGACTGAGCATTAAGGTGTCGCCGGCCGGTATTGCAGTGCCTCGGCCAGATGCTCGCGGGTAATCGCATCGGCCTGTTCAAGATCCGCCAGCGTGCGCGCGACCTTGAGCAGGCGATGCGCCGAGCGCAGCGACAGGATCAGTCGCTCGCAGGCCGCTTCAAGCCATTTTTCATCGGCTGTGGATAACTTGCAGTGATGCTTCAGCCCCGGCAGATCGAGAAACGCATTGGCACAGCCCTGACGTTTCTGCTGGCGTTCCCGCGCTTCGGCGACCAACGCCGCAGCGCTGGCGCTGTCCTCGCCGGGCTTGGCTGCCGGATTCAATGCGGTCGCTTCACGCGCCACGGTCAGGTGCAGATCGATCCGGTCGAGTAGCGGCCCTGAGAGCTTGTTGCGATAGCGCTGGACCATGTCCGGTGTGCACGAGCATTTGCCACTGGGTTCGCCAAGATATCCACAGGGACACGGATTCATCGCTGCCACCAATTGAAACCGCGCGGGGAAACGTACGCGATCCTTGGCCCGAGCAATGACGATATGCCCGGATTCCAGCGGCTCGCGCAGCACCTCGAGAACCTTGCGATCAAACTCTGGCAATTCATCTAGAAACAGCACGCCGTGATGGGCGAGGGTGATTTCGCCGGGTTGCGGCTTTGAACTGCCACCGACCAGCGCCGGTCCGGAAGCGGAGTGATGCGGTTGGCGGAAGGGGCGTTGCGGCCAATGAGTCAGAGGCACACCACTGGCGACCGATTGAATCGCTGCCACTTCCAGCGCTTCACACTCGGAAAGCGGCGGCAGTAATCCTGGCAGACGACTGGCCAGCAGCGTCTTGCCGGTTCCCGGTGGCCCACTGAACAGCAAGTTATGCGCCCCCGCTGCGGCAATCAGCAGTGCGCGTTTGGCGGCTGTCTGCCCCTGCACCTCATTGAGGTCGGGATAGGGTTTGGCGGCATGCATCAAGCCGTCGGAAACGTAAGGCTCCACCGGCGTGTGCCCGTTGAAATGGGCCACCGCCTCCAGCAAGTGATCGACCGCAAACACCTTCAGCCCGGATGCCAGACACGCCTCTTCCGCATTCGCCCGTGGCACCACCAACGCCCTCCCGGCCTTGCGCGCCGCCAGTGCCGCCGGCAGCACGCCACGCACCGGTCGCACGGCGCCAGACAGCGCCAACTCACCCAGACATTCCACATCGTCCAGCGTCAGACACGGCACTTGCACACTGGCCGACAAGATCCCCAAGGCAATTGCCAGATCGAAGCGCCCGCCATCCTTGGGCAGATCCGCCGGCGCAAGATTCAAGGTGATCCGCCGCGCCGGAAATTGCAGCCCGGAATTGATGATCGCGCTGCGCACCCGATCCTTGCTCTCCTTCACCGCCGCTTCAGGCAGGCCGACCATGGTCAGCGACGGCAGACCGTTGGCCAGATGGACTTCGACGGTAACGGCGGGGGCTTCCACGCCAATCTGGGCGCGACTGTGGACAATGGAGAGGGACATGGTCGTTCCTTGAGCTGAATCGGGGAGCCGCTTCCTGCGGGTTTTTGAAGGGTAGTTGAGCCGGGCTTCAGTGCTGAAATAGAGGTTTACAAGACGTATCCAGACCCGATTGGCTGTCACTGTTTGCCTGAATTGAAGCGTTGACTCTCGCCCGGCATTGACGGATCCTCCCGCTCGAGGACTGCAACTGCGCATTCGTCGGGACTGGGCACCAGTAAAAGCTCCCCCGCATTTTTGGCAGCAGAGACAGCTGGTTTCTCTGAAGTAGTGACGACGGGCCGACTCGTCGGATTCTGAACCCATGGCGGCGAAGCCAGGAGCTAAAGAATCGCTGCGACTACTCCTCCAAACACAATAAAGGCGTCCTATGGACGCCTTTTTATTTTTGACTCAGGATCTTCTACCGGCCAGCGGGCCGCTTGGCTCAAGCTCTGGCCCACACGTAACAGCAACTTCAATAAATCGCCGTTGGTTGGCTGACATGTCCCCAGCCAACCGGAGTGCTTCGAGATGTAGTTCAACAATCTGAAGAAGCTTTTCCTTTCGCTTTTTTGGGCTCATACGCACCTCGTGCGATTGGGTTGTTGATTTCGATGTTATTGACCGTTCACAGAAATGACAAGCCGGTTGGTGTGGTCGAACTCGAACCCCAGTTTCCGGTAGTAAAAAACAACATTCGGATCAGGATCCTGGATCTCGATTTCTTTGCATCCTAGCGCTCGCGCATAGTGATCTGCGACAAGCAGAGCAATCGGCGCGATCCTGCCGCGAAGCGGGTGCGCGCTATCCGGATGCCCTTCCAACAAAACAATCTTTAAGCAGATAGAGCTTGCGCGCGGGGTCGCATAGCACATGCCGCAAAGAATCTGTTTGTACCATATCGCCAAATCCAGACCTTTCGCATCTTTACTTTTCCAGTCTGCAACGTCATCCCAAGGGAAAATTGTTGGCCCCTCCCAGAGAAAGTATTGCTTTATCGCTGCTGGGGTAATTGGCTCAAACTTGACCGCTGCTGCATCAATATTTGGGATTCTCGGGGCAATGTCCTTGAGAAAGAATTTGTAGGCGATCTTTCGCGAATTTGATCTGAATGTCTGGTTACGAAGATCCGTTGCTTTGCCTTTTCTTCTCATTGTTTTCATCTGTTTGGATCTGGTCGCAGAAGATAGCCAGCAGAGAGGGGGCAGCGAAATCAGACGTGGCGGACGCGTTTTGTAGGACGTTACTTCTGTGAGTGGAGGATTTCGGAGCAGGGTGGGGGAACGAAGACACAAAAAGGTCATTTCAGTGGGGATTGTTGCAGGGCTGTGCATCAAAAGATCGCAGCCTGCGCTAATTCATACACATGAAGCTGAAGGTAGTGCCGACCTTCAGTCGCTAGCAGGCTAGCTGCTCCCACAGGGGATAGCAGCGGATTATTCCGCGGGCGGTGTCAGCTTCGCTTCCATCTCGGCGACTTTGGCTTCGAGACTTTCGAGGCGGGCCCGCGTGCGAGCCAACACCACCATCTGACTATCAAACTCTTCCCGGCTGACCAGATCGAGTTTGCTGAAGGCACTTTGCAGCAGCATCTTGAACTGGCTTTCGATTTCGGCTTTCGGCAGCGGGGTGTCGCCGTTGAAGAGGCGGGAGGCGGTGCCGCTCAGGGCGTCGAGGAAGTCTTTGGGCGCGAGCATGGGAAATGTCCTGGAAACAATGGCCGGCAGTGTATCACGCAGTGTCTATAGTCAATCCCGTTGCACGGATGCACGCTTTTCGCGCAGGGGGACGGACGGTGGCGCACCGTTGTTGTGCGTATCGGCAAAGGCTTTTCTGCCGGAACGCGTGCAACGGGGGCCAAGAGATTGAAATGCAGGGTTTTTGCCGAGCTGGCAAGGTTTCTGCTTAGTCACCCTCGACCCATGCACTGATGCAGTCGCTGTGACGAATGCAGTGCGGCAGACGAAGCGGGGAGTTTCGTCTGATGCGGTTAGCTGGCGTCAACGATGCGTTACAAAGCCAGGCACTGCGCTTAGACTTGAGACGGGTTTGTTTTCCTGGGGCAAGTCCACCAATTCGGGAGAGAGTTTCATGAAGCTAGTCACTGCCATCATCAAGCCGTTCAAGTTGGACGACGTGCGCGAGTCGCTGTCCGAAATCGGCGTGCAGGGCATTACCGTTACTGAAGTCAAGGGCTTCGGCCGGCAGAAGGGTCACACCGAGCTGTATCGCGGCGCGGAATATGTGGTCGATTTTCTGCCCAAGGTGAAAATCGACGTGGCCATCGACGACAAGGATCTGGATCGGGTTATCGAGGCGATAACCAAAGCGGCCAACACCGGCAAGATCGGTGACGGCAAGATCTTCGTGGTCAATCTGGAACAGGCGATCCGCATCCGTACCGGCGAAACCGATACCGACGCGATCTAAGCGCCGCCACAAACCCAACGCCCCAGGAGAAAACAATATGACTCTGCGTAAATTCGCAGGGCTAGGCGCCCTGTTGTCCATCGTAATGCCCGGCATCGCCATGGCGGCAGACGAAGTGGCAGCGCCAGTCCTCAATTCCGGCGACACCGCCTGGATGCTCACCTCGACAGCGCTCGTGCTGTTCATGACCATTCCCGGCCTGGCGCTGTTCTACGGCGGTATGGTTCGCTCGAAAAACATTCTTTCCGTGCTGATGCAGTGCTTCGCCATTACCGGTCTGATCAGCATCCTGTGGGTCATTTATGGCTACAGCATTGCCTTCGACACCACCGGCATGGAGCAGGGCGTCGTCAACTTCAATTCGTTCTTCGGTGGCATGGGCAAGGCGTTCCTCGCCGGTGTCACGCCTTCGAGCATTACCGGCCCGGCGGCGCTGTTCCCTGAGGCGGTGTTCATCACCTTCCAGATGACCTTCGCGATCATCACCCCGGCGCTGATCGTCGGTGCGTTCGCCGAGCGCATGAAGTTCTCCGCGATGCTGATCTTCATGGGCATCTGGTTCACGCTGGTTTATGCACCGATCGCGCACATGGTCTGGTCCGGTAACGGCGGCCTGATGTGGGACTGGGGCGTGCTCGACTTCGCTGGCGGCACCGTGGTGCACATCAACGCCGGTATCGCCGGTCTGGTCGCGTGCCTGGTGCTGGGCAAGCGCAAAGGCTTCCCGACCACACCAATGGCTCCGCATAACCTCGGCTACACGCTGATGGGCGCGGCGATGCTGTGGGTCGGCTGGTTCGGCTTCAACGCTGGTTCCGCTGCTGCCGCCAACGGCACTGCCGGTATGGCCATGCTGGTTACCCAGATCGCCACTGCCGCTGCGGCACTGGGCTGGATGTTTGCCGAGTGGGTCACCCACGGCAAGCCAAGCGCACTGGGTATTGCTTCGGGTGTGGTCGCCGGTCTGGTCGCGATCACCCCGGCCGCTGGCACCGTGGGCCCGATGGGGGCACTGGTGATCGGTCTGGCTGCAGGTGTGGTGTGCTTCTTCTGCGCCACCACCCTGAAACGCAAACTCGGCTATGACGACTCCCTGGATGCCTTCGGCGTGCACGGTATCGGCGGTATCCTCGGCGCGATCCTCACCGGTGTGTTTGCCGCACCGGCACTGGGCGGCTTCGGCACCGTGACTGACATTGGCGCGCAGGTCTGGATCCAGATCAAAGGCGTCGGCTTCACGGTGATCTACACCGCGATCGTCACCTTCATCATCCTCAAGGTGCTGGACGCCGTCATGGGTCTGCGCGTAACCGAGGAAGAAGAGTCGGTCGGCCTCGATCTGGCACAACACAACGAACGCGGCTACAACCTGTAAGTACGCGCGATAAAAAAATTGCCCGGTTCGCCGGGCATTTTTTTGTCCGGGATTTGTCATTCAGGGAGCGGCTGAAAGGATTTTTCTTACGGCTTTGGTCGTCTTTACGACGAGGCTTTTTCTGCGGGCAATCGCTTACATCGCTGCAGGAATATTAGGGCCTTTGTTTTTTTTCAGAGCACGCTAGAATGCGCCCCGAACGAGCGGAGAACTGTATGTGGCAACAGACTCTGATAACCCTGCGGGCAAGGCCCCGGGGCTTTCATCTGGTGACGGACGAGTTGCTCACAGGCTTGCCTGAACTCAAGACCTGTCGGGTCGGTCTGTTGCATTTGTGGCTGCAGCACACGTCGGCGTCGTTGACCATCAACGAGAACGCCGATCCGGCAGTTCGTCGCGACTTCGAACGATTTTTCAATCGTCTGATCCCACAAGGAACAGACGGCTACGAGCACAACGACGAAGGCCCGGATGATCTCCCGGCGCACTTCAAGGCCAGCGTGCTTGGTTGCCAGATCAGTCTGCCGGTTGCGGCAGGGCGGCTGGCCCTGGGTACTTGGCAAGGGATTTATCTGGGCGAGCACCGTGATCATGGCGGTGCCCGTAAAGTCCTCGCCACCTTGCACGGTGAACAGGCATGAGCCGCTGCCGGGCAGCGGCAGAAGATTTTTCAACGGCGGCTTCGACAGCCGCCAAAGCTGGTCTATAACTAATCTGCTTTTGGCAAGTCATGAGGTAGAACATGAGCGACGATGATCTGGAAAACGACGACCTCGAAGTAGGCGACGAAGACGAGGCCGAGGAAGGCCTGGAAGCGGCAGCGGAAGACGTTGCCGAAGATGATGGCGGTGACGACACGCCGGCCCCGGCTGCCAAAGGCAAAGCCAAGGCTGCGGTCTCGGTCGACGAGTTGCCGAGCATCGAAGCCAAGAACAAGGAGCGTGACGCCCTGGCCAAGGCCATGGAAGAATTCCTTGCGCGCGGCGGCAAGGTGCAGGAAGTGGAGGCCAACGTGGTCGCCGATCCGCCCAAGAAGCCGGACAACAAGTACGGCAGCCGCCCTATCTGAGGCGCGTCGCTCGCTTGCTGAAAAAGCCCGCCGTCGCTGCGGGCTTTTTCATGTCTGAAATAAATCCGTTGAAAACAAATGCAGTCCCCTGTGGGAGCGAGCCTGCTCGCGAAGAGGGCATGTCAGCCGACATACATGTTGGATGACACACCGCATTCGCGAGCAGGCTCGCTCCCACAGGGCTGTAGATCAGTTCGAGGAAGCATTCCAGCGGGAGAGGACGGCGGGCAATTCCGTGAGACTGCGAATCTCCGCATCCGGCAAGCGCTCCGCTTCCCAGACCTTGCCCGTCGGGTTGAACCACACCGCGCGCAATCCCGCCTGCTGCGCCCCGGCAATGTCATCGCCGGGATGATCGCCGACATGCACCGCCGCTTCGGCACTCACATCGCCACGCCGCAAGGCTTCATGAAACAGCCGCGCATCCGGTTTGGCGATGCCGATGTCTTCGGCGCACAAGGCAAACTTGAAGTAATCCGCCAGCCCCAGCCGGCGCACGTCGGCATTGCCATTGGTGACCACGCCGAGGGCGTAATGATTGGCGAGCAGCTCCAGCAGCGGCTCGACTTCCGGGAACACTTCGATCTGATGCCGCGCATGCAGGAACACTTCAAAAGCCTTGTCAGCCAGCTCCGACGCTTCGCCGTGGGCATACCCGGCTTCTTCGAGCGCATGGAACAGCACACGTCGGCGCAGCGCGCTGATGCGGTGTTTGAGTCCCGGTTCGCCCGCCAGCACTCGCTCGCGAATCGACCACAAATGCTCCACCGGCACCGCGCCCAGGTTCGACGCATGCTCGCTCAGCCATTCGCGCAACACGGTTTCGGCGCTGGCGATCACCGGAGCGGTGTCCCACAGGGTGTCGTCGAGGTCGAAGGTGATCAACTGAATGCTCATGAATCATCGCCTTTCATGCGTTTGGCCCGGGGATGGGCGCTGTCGTAGACCGCCGCCAGATGCTGGAAGTCGAGGTGGGTATAGATCTGTGTGGTTTTGATATCAGAGTGACCGAGCAATTCCTGCACCGCGCGCAGATCCTGTGAAGACTCGAGCAAATGGCTGGCGAACGAGTGCCGCAGCATGTGCGGATGCAGGTTCTGCCCCAGCTCGCGCTCGCCAGCAAGTTTGACCCGCACCTGAATCGCCCGCGGGCCGAGACGACGACCTTGCTGGCTGACAAACACCGCATCGTCCGCCGGGTTGGTCATGGCTCTAAGCGGCAACCAGTGTTCCAAGGCTTCGCGAGCCTTGGTGCCAACCGGCAACAGCCGAGTCTTGCTGCCCTTGCCGAGCACCTGAACCATGCCGTCGGCGAGGTCGAGTTGATCGAGATTGAGCCCGGTCAATTCGGACAGACGCAGGCCTGACGAATAGAACAGCTCGAGAATCGCCTGATCGCGGCGGGCGAGAAAGTCATCCTCGACCGCACCTTCCAGCAATTGCAGGGCGCGGTCAGTATCGAGGGTCTTCGGCAGGCGCCGTTCGCCTTTCGGCGGGGCCAGGCCGGTGGCCGGGTCGTGGTCACACAGGCCTTCGCGATTCAAATAGTGATAAAGCCCGCGCACCGCCGAGAGCAGGCGGGCGAGGCTGCGCGAGGACTGGCCTTGCGCATGCAATCGGGCGATCAGGCTGCGCAGACGCTGGATGTCCAGCGCGGCCCAACTGCCGATGTTCTGCTTGATGCACCAGCCGAGGACTTTATCGAGGTCGCGGCGATAAGCCGACAGGGTGTGCGGCGACACCTGTCGCTCACTGCGCAGATGTTCGCAGTAAGCGTCCAGTTGTCGTTCCATGGTCAGCGTACCGAGCGCAGCGAGCTGTTGACCCGTGGCAGCACGCGGCCCATGACCTCGGCGATGTAACTGAGGAACAGGGTGCCGACCGAGCTCTTGTAATGCTGCGGGTCACGGCTGGCGATGGCCAGAATGCCGTGGATGCCTTGATGGCTGACGGCAACCACGGCGGTCGAGCCGATCTGCTGGCGCTGTTCTTCGCCGAAGAGGAAATCCAGCTCATGTTCACGCAGGCTGCCGCTGACGCTTTTGCCTTCGGTGAGCAGGCCACCGATCGCGGTTTGCGCGTCGGCGTGAGTCACCCAGCGGCCGACCGGGGCCGGGTTGTCGCCGAGCAGGATCAGGCTGACGAAAGGCACCTGAAAATCCTGACGCAGGCTGTCCTCAACGCTGATGACCACGTCTTCCAGGGTCGATGCATCCATCAGCGCGAGGATCAGGCGGCGGGTCTTTTCGAACAGGCGATCGTTGTCGCGGGCCACGTCCATCAGATGCGAAAGGCGATGGCGCATCTCGATATTGCGATCGCGCAGGATGGTCATCTGCCGCTCGACCAGCGACACGGTGTCGCCGCGTCGGTGCGGAATGCGCAACGACGGCAGCAGTTCTTCGTGCTCGACGAAGAAGTCCGGATGAGCCTCCAGGTAGGCGGCAACCGCGGCTGCCTCAAGGCTCTCGGACGCTGATTCGTCGACTGGTCGGGCGGGTACCTGTGGCTTGTCGGTCATGATTTCTGCTCGCTCAAAGACGCACTTGTCCTTCGTATACACGCACTGCCGGACCGGTCATCAACACCGGTTCGCCCGGGCCGGCCCACTCGATGGACAGACGCCCGCCGGGCAGGTCGATCAACAGCGGCGAATCCATCCACCCCTGACTGATGGCCGCCACCGCTGCCGCACAGGCGCCGGTGCCGCAGGCCTGGGTTTCCCCGGCGCCGCGTTCCCATACGCGCAGTTGCGCACGATGGCGGTCGATGACCTGAAGGAAACCGACATTGACCCGCGCCGGGAAGCGCGGATGGTGTTCTATCTTCGGCCCCAGTTCATGCACCGGTGCACTGTTGATGTCATCCACGCGTATGACCGCATGGGGATTGCCCATCGACACGGCGGCCAGCTCGACCGTGGCGCCTTCGACGTCCAGCTGATAACTGCTGGCCTGGGCTGGCGCCTGGAATGGAATATCCGCTGGCACCAGGCGCGGCGCGCCCATGTTCACGCCGATCTGGCCGTCGTTACGCACGTCCAGTTCGATGATGCCGCCCTTGGTCTCGACGCGGATCTGCCGCTTGGCAGTCAGACGTTTGTCGAGCACGAAGCGAGCGAAGCAGCGCGCACCGTTGCCGCATTGCTCCACTTCCGAACCGTCGGAATTGAAGATCCGGTAGCGAAAATCCACGTCCGGGTTGCTCGGCGCTTCGACTATCAGCAACTGGTCGAAACCGATACCGGTGTGGCGGTCGCCCCATTGCTTGGCGTGTTTGGGCTGAATGTGCGCGTGCTGGCTGACCAGGTCGAGGACCATGAAGTCGTTGCCCAGGCCGTGCATTTTGGTAAAACGCAGCAGCATGGGTTACTCCGGCAGCAGGCTTTCGCCGGCAAACAGCTCGGCCACGGTTTCGCGGCGACGCACTTCAAAAACCTGATCTCCATCCACCAGCACTTCAGCAGCACGGCCGCGGGTGTTGTAGTTGGAGCTCATGACGAAACCGTAGGCACCGGCCGAATGCACTGCCAGCAAGTCGCCTTCTTCCAGCGCCAGCTCGCGGTCCTTGGCGAGGAAGTCGCCGGTTTCGCAGATCGGGCCGACGATGTCGTACTTGCGTGCGGCGCTGTCGCGCGGTTTCACCGCGGTGACGTCCATCCACGCCTGATAAAGCGCCGGGCGGATCAGATCGTTCATTGCCGCGTCGACAATGGCGAAATCCTTGTGCTCGGTGTGCTTGAGGTACTCGACCTGGGTCAGCAGCACGCCGCCATTGGCGACGATGAAGCGGCCCGGCTCGAATACCAGCGCCAGATCACGTCCGTTGAGGCGCTCGCGTACAGCTTTGATGTAGTCGGCAGCCAGCGGCGGCTCTTCATCGCGATAACGCACGCCCAGGCCGCCACCGAGATCGATGTGGCGCAGGTGAATGCCACAATCGCCGAGACGGTCGACCAGATCGAGCAAGCGATCCAGTGCATCAATGAACGGCGGCAGGGTGGTCAGTTGCGAACCGATGTGGCAGTCGACACCGACCACTTCCAGGTTCGGCAGATGCGCGGCGCGCACGTACACGTCTTCGGCGTCGGCAATGGCGATGCCGAACTTGTTCTCTTTCAGACCGGTGGAAATGTACGGGTGGGTGCCGGCATCGACGTCCGGGTTCACGCGCAGCGAAACCGGGGCGCGAACACCCAGCTCGGCGGCGACCACTTGCAGGCGCTCGAGCTCGTCGGTGGATTCGACGTTGAAGCAGTGCACGCCGACTTCGAGGGCGCGACGCATGTCGTCACGGGTCTTGCCGACGCCGGAGAAAACGATCTTGTCGGCGCTGCCACCAGCGGCCAGTACACGTTCCAGCTCACCACGGGAAACGATGTCGAAACCGGCGCCGAGACGGGCCAGGACATTCAGTACACCGAGGTTGGAGTTGGCTTTGACCGCGAAGCAGACCAGATGCGGCATGCCGGCCAGCGCATCGGCGTAGGCCAGATACTGCGCTTCGATGTGGGCGCGCGAGTAGACATAGGTGGGCGTGCCGAAGCGGTCGGCGATGGCGGACAGCGCCACACCTTCCGCGAACAGCTCCCCGCCACGGTAGTTAAAAGCGTCCATGGCGATCCCTTAGTAAACGTCGTGCTTGTGAGCCTTGGATGGCTGCTTCTGCGAAGACTGGGCTTGTTCGGCCGGGTCCTGGTCGTCATCGGGCAGGTACAGCGGGCCTTTTTGACCACAGGCCGAAACCAGGCAGGCAACCGCGACGAGCGCAGCAAGGGAAGAGATCAGGCGCTTCATGGCGAAATCCTTGAAAATGCGTTAATTGCGCCGGAGTATACCGGCCACCCGGCAGCTTGCCTATGCGAGGGGGTTCCCGTCCGGCGGGGCTCCTGAGAAGCGCATCATCCCTGTGGGAGCGAGCCTGCTCGCGAAGGCGTCGGCAAATTCAACAGGCTCGTTGCCTGACACACCGCTTTCGCGAGCAGGCTCGCTCCCACAGGGGCGGTGTTGAATAGGCGACAGGTGCTTGGTCGTTAATCTTTGCAATCGGCCGGCAGCGTCCGTATCTTTCGGCGCTTGAGCCTGATCAGACATTTTTGAGGTTGCCGCAATGAGTTTGTCCGAAGCCCGTTTCCACGATCTGGTCGATGAAACCCAGGAAAAACTGGAAGACATATTTGACGAAAGCGATCTGGACATCGATCTGGAAAGCTCGGCCGGCGTGCTGACGGTCAAATTCGAAAACGGCAGCCAGTTGATCTTCAGCCGCCAGGAGCCATTGCGTCAGCTGTGGCTGGCGGCCGTGTCCGGTGGTTTCCACTTCGACTACGACGAAGAAAGCGAGCGCTGGATGTGCGACAAGAGCGAAGAGCAATTGGGCGAAATGCTTCAGCGCCTCGTCAAACAGCAGGCTGGCGCCGAATTCGATTTCGAAGGTCTGTGATTCGTGGCTGATGCAGCGCCTGTTCGCCCGCCGAAACCGCTCTACAGCAACGTCAGCCCGGCGGTGCCTTCGCCGTGCACGGGCGTCTGTCGTCTGGACGAGCAGAAGGTCTGCCTCGGCTGCGCGCGCCACGTCGAAGACATTCGCGAATGGCGCTCGGCGGATGATCAGCGGCGCCGGGTGATATGCCAGCAGGCTGCCGCACGAAAATCCCAAGCCTGTTGATATCGTGGCGAGGGGATTTATCCCCGTTGGGTCGCGTAGCGGCCCCAAAATCTATACGGCTGCTGCGCAGCCGAACGGGGATAAATCCCCTCGCCACAAGGGTTTCACCCAGGCAAAAAAGGGCGTGACTTGTATATTTTTTGAGCTGTGATAGTGTCCGCGAACGCCTCAAACCACCGAGGCACGGTGAAAACCCCGTCTTTTTTGGCGGGGTTTTGCTTTTTTTGTGCAGAAGAAAGGAGTCTGCCTGGATCATGACCGCACCTTCCATCACCCTTACCCGTCTGGACGTGCAACGTCTGGAGCGCCTGATCGACAGCCTGAGCGAGAAAGACCAGGCTGCGCCGGGCGTGATTGCGCTGCAAACCGAGCTGGACCGCGCCGATACCGTGGTCGGCCACGATGAAGTGCCCGCCGATGTCGTGACCATGAATTCCCGCGTGCATTGCCGCGAAGAAGGCAGTGGCAAGGATTACCACCTGACGCTGGTCTATCCCAAGGAGGCCAACGCCGACGAAGGCAAGATCTCGATCCTGGCACCGGTCGGCAGTGCGCTGCTGGGCCTGAAGGTCGGTCAGCACATCGACTGGCCGGCGCCGGGCGGCAAGTCGCTGAAACTGACCTTGCTGGAAGTGGAATCGCAACCGGTCAACGGCGGCGCCTTTCCCGAATAAATCCCCGCTTCAAACCTGTTCGAGCGCTTCATTCAACGAGCGCTCCAGGTCCGCCTTGTAGCGCAGATAGAGATTGCTTGAACTGTGCCCGTCACCGAGCAGCCCCGAGAGATCGAGGTCTGTGATGTAGCAGCGATAGCGCTCGGTCTCGCGGCGCTGCTCGACGATCTCCCGGGCGACCACGCTGAACAACTGGTCGCCATGCTCCAGCTCGCTGAATTCGCGCTGATTGCAATACAAGGTGACCTGCACTTCGCCCGGCGCGGCTTTGCCGATGATCGCCTGTACGTCATAGAACGGTTTGTTCACCGGTGTCTGCGGTGCTGGCCGGGTTTCGACCCTGCGTGAGCGCCCCGGGCCTGACAGCTGGTAATACAAAGTCTCGGGGCTGCCCGCAGGGCCACCGTCCATCGGCAATTGCGCTTCACGGCGGTACTGGATCGATTGCAGAAAACGCTGCAGCGGTACCAGCAGACTCTGCTCGTCGTGGTACGGCAGTTGCTGCTGCCACAGCGCATTGAATTCATCCAGCACGTACAGCTCGGCCTGCTGCTCGCTGATGCGGTAGAACACCTGAATGCACTCCGGCTGACCCATCGGCAGGATCAGCGCGAGGTCATGGTCCTCCAGTGCCATCGGGTCGAGGTGCAGCGGGCTGTAGCGCGGTTGTTCTTCGCCCAGATAATCGAGCAGTGCCGGCAGAGTGGCGAGGGCGACATGGTTGACCTGACCCGGCACCAGCTCCAGCACGTGATAGTGCTGCTGCACTTGAATCAGGTAGCGATGATTCAAATTGCTGAGCAACAGGGTCTGCGCGGTGTCGACGATTTCCTCGACGCGGCGGGCAATGAACTGCGCGCGGTTGTGGCAGAAGCAGCGTACTTTCAGGGATGGCTGCACAGGCCCGCGCGGCAGGTTGTTGAGGTAATCGCGCAGGCAATCGAGCAGCGCATGCGGGCCGTCGAAACGATTGACCAGCACTTCGTTCCAGCTGTTGAGCGTGACCTGATCGAGGGTCAGCACCAGGTTCTCGCGCACACCGGCATAGCTCAGCGAGTCGGTGCGCTCGGTGGTCATCAGGATGTTCAGATCGCGGTGATGCTTGAGCGGGTCGACGCCGACGTTAATCAGCATCAGCACTTCGCTGGGCACGGCGGCGCGCAGCAAGGGCTCTTCGGCGACGGTGGACAAGGGCAGGGCGATGCACTGCTGCAGGCTGCCGAGCAGGTTGAACAGCTCGAACTCGCTCAAGTCGCTGGTGCCCGGATGCAGGGCCAGACGCGTACTGCTGTCGATCACGCCGTTGCGGTGGCACCAGGTCAGCAGTTCAAGCAGCTCGCGACTGCGCTTGATTGGCGCGAAGTGTTCCCACTCCAGCGCCGTCAGGCTGCCGTTGTACAAACCCCACTGGGTCTGCCCCGGCTCTTTTTTGTTCGGCGATTGCACCAAGGTCAGGGTGTCTTCGGCCAAGTCCGGGGCGATGCCCGGATTGATGAATTCGACCTTGTCGGCCTTGCGCTCGAACGCCGCGTACAGGCGCCGGCCGAGCACATTGAGGTCGCGCTTGTTGATCAGGCTGACAGTCTGTTCGTTGCGGGCGAATTGCGTCAGGAAGCGATAGCTGTAATTGAGTTCGTTGACCAGCGCGCGTCGCTCGGCGCTGACCTGGCGGACTTTCCATTGACTGCGACTGTCGAGCAGCGCCAATTGGCGCTGATCCCAGTGCCACTCGCCGGCCAGGCGTTCGAGCAACGCGCGTTGCCAACCTTGGCTGCGGCTGTTGCCGGTGAGCTTGCGGTTGACCTTCAGATACAGCGCGCGGCGCACCAGTTCAAGACGCTCCGGTTCGTTGCGTGCGAGCAGGTATTCCTCGATACGGCGGTACACGACCATGTACGGGTCCAGTTCATCAAGATCGAGCTGATTGGCGAACACGGCTTTCTTGAAGCGCAGGCTCAGGCACTGCACGTGCGGGTGTTCGCTGGCGTACACCTCGGTCAGCAGCAGTTTGAGCACTGACTTGTAGGGCGACTCGATGCCTTTGAACAACTGCCACAACCCGGCGCCGATGAATTCTCCGGGCGGAATGGTCGCCATCGGCCCGAGATCGAGGGTTTCGTCGGCGCGAATAAAGCGTTTGGACAGTAGGGTGTGGGTGTACGCGTCGTAGGCTGTTTCTTCATAGACCGGCACCAACCACCAGATCGGCGTGCGCCCGGCCAGCCAGATCGCCGTGCGATAAAACTCGTCGAGCAGCAGATAGTGCTGGGTGCTGCCGCAGTTGTCCGAACTGAGCTTGGAATCTCGTTCGCCTTTGACGAAGCGCGCCGGGTCGATCAGGAAGAAATGCGCTTCGGCACCCTGGCTCGCAGCCCAGGCTTCCAGCAATTGGCACTTCTTGCTCAGCTCGGCGAGCTCGCTCTCGCTCAGATCCGGCCCATGGCAGACCCACACGTCCATATCGCTCTGATCGGCCTGGGCCAGCGTGCCGAGGCTGCCCATCAGGAACAGGCCGTGGATCGGTCGCGGCGGGTTACTGCCATGGCGCGGCCTATAAGAGAACGAGCGAGTCAGGCGCTGCGCCTCAGTCAGCGCATTGGCGTCCGGCTCATAATTCGAGAGCCCGGCCGGCGTACTGCCCGAGACATAGCCAGGCAGCAACGGATGATTGACGTGAAAGAACAGCGGCAACAGCGTCAGCACGCTTTGCTGGCGCGTCGACAACCCTTCGAGTGCGCGGCCGAGGCGGCCTTCATTGAGTTTGAGAAAACGTGCGCGCAGTTGGCTGAGTACCTTGCGGTCGATGCCTTCGTCCAGGTCGGGGCGGATTTCGTGGGTGCGCGTCATGTCAGCTCAAACCGGCTTGCAGGCTCGGATGTAGAGGGTCTCGGATTGGCCGCAGTTTAGCCTCTGCGCAGCAGGACGTTTAAGCTGAATTTGTTTTTTGACGGCAGATTTTTATCGACAGCGTTCAGGCTGGCCCGCGGAAATCCCGTGGCAGGAGTTTCCGTGGGCAAAGTCAGAGAAATCAGGCGGTTTCCTGTTCTTTCAAAATCGTCAGTACGGTCTGCACGTTTTGCGCGGCATCGCGACCGAGGCTGGTCAGATAACCGCCATCGGGCTGGTCGGTGAGTTCTTTTTCAAAGAGGCGCTGGGCCGCAGCGATGTGTTTCGGGGCAGCGGTCTGATGAATTTTCAGACCTTCCTGGGAACTGTCCAGGTTGAAGAGTGCAAGGACTTCCAGTTCGGCAACCAACTCAGGGGTAAGCGACATAAGGACTCCAGACTTTCTAGGAATTGGACGACAGCGCCCCTAAGGTGAACCCGCTGGTGCGGCATGTCCAGTGCTCAGATCAGGGGATTTTGTCTTGAGGCGAATTCCAGTGTAGTCCGCATAAAAAAGATCGCAGCCTTCGGCAGCTCCTACGAGAGATTGGTGCAGGAGCTGCCGAAGGCTGCGATCTTTTGATTTTATTATTTTTCCGGTGGCAGCTCTGGCAGCTTGCGCAATGCCGTTTCGTACCATTCGGTGTCGAACGGGCGGTCTTCATCGAGCATCGCGTCAATCTCATAGGCAAGCACGTGAGCCATGAGGTTGAGGATCTCCTCACGGTCCATGCCGACCAAAGTCAGCTTGTTCAACGTCGCCTTCGCCGCCGGCGGGTTGTCGCTTTCGATCTGGTTCTCGATGGCTTCGATCAGGGTCGCTTCGGTGAATGCTTCTTCGTCGTCATCGTTGACGATATCTGTCGGCTCGCTCATTGCAGGCTCCTCAGGGAAAGGCGCCAGTTTACCCGCATTCAGCGGCGTGATGCTGCTGGCGGGAAACGCCGCGGCGATCTATAAACAGGCACTGCCCACCCCGCACGGCCTGGAGGCTCTGTGATGTTCAAGCTCTACGGATTCGCTGTCAGCAACTACTACAACATGGTCAAACTGGCACTGCTGGAAAAAGGCCTGGCCTTCGAAGAGGTGACCTTCTACCCGACACAAACCCCGGAATCACTGGCCATCAGCCCGCGCGGAAAGGTCCCGGTGCTGGGTGTCGACGCCGGTTACATCAACGAAACCGCGATCATCCTCGAATACCTCGAACAATCACAAAAGGGCACGCCGCTCCTGCCCAGCGATCCGTTCGAGCGCGCGCAGGTATTGGCGATTGCCAAGGAGATCGAGTTGTACATCGAGTTGCCGGGGCGTGCCTGCTATGGCGAAGCGTTTTTCGGTATGACATTGCCGGAGGCGATCAAGGAGAAGACCCGGACCGAGCTGCTGCTGGGCTTCGCCGCGCTGGGCCGTCATGGCAAGTTCGCTCCGTACGTGGCGGGTGACAGCCTGAGCATTGCCGATTTGTATTTCCTCTACAGCGTGCCGCTGGCCTTTGCGGTCGGGCAGAAGCTGTTCGGGATCGATCTGCTGGCCGAGATGCCGCAGGCGAGAGCGCTGCTGGAGCGGCTTGAGCAGAATCCGCACGTGCAGAAGATTGCGGCGGACAAGGACGCGGCGATGCCGGCGTTTTTGGCAATGATTGCTGCCAAGAAGTGAATTTTGTAGCGCTCTGAAGGAAGCCTTCGCGAGCAGGCTCGCTCCCACATTGAGCCGGTGGTGAACACAAATTTTGTGAACATCCAGAATCCCTGTGGGAGCGAGCCTGCTCGCGAAGCTTTTTTGGCTTCTAGCGGCTGGCGATCAACGCCTGACCGCGCGCCACCGCAGCCTTGACCTGCGCCGGCGCAGTCCCGCCGATATGGTCGCGTGCATTCACCGAGCCTTCGAGGGTCAGCACGGCAAACACGTCCTGCTCGATCTGATCGCTGAACTGACGCAGTTCTTCCAGGCTCATCTCGGCCAGATCCTTGCCGCTGTCGACGCCGTATTTCACCGCGTGGCCAACGATTTCATGGCAGTCGCGGAACGGCAGGCCACGGCGCACCAGATAATCCGCCAGGTCAGTCGCAGTGGAGAAACCGCGCAGTGCCGCTTCACGCATGATCGCGTGTTTCGGCTTGATCGCCGGGATCATGTCGGCGAACGCGCGCAGCGAATCGCGCAGGGTGTCGGCGGCGTCGAACAGCGGTTCCTTGTCTTCCTGGTTATCCTTGTTGTACGCCAGCGGCTGGCCTTTCATCAGGGTCAACAGGCCCATCAGCGCGCCGAACACGCGGCCGGTCTTGCCGCGCACCAGTTCGGGCACGTCGGGGTTTTTCTTTTGCGGCATGATCGAGCTGCCGGTGCAGAAACGATCCGGCAGATCGATGAACTGGAACTGCGCGCTGGTCCACAGCACCAGCTCTTCGGAGAAGCGCGACAGGTGCATCATCGCGATGCTCGCGGCCGAGCAGAATTCGATGGCGAAGTCGCGATCGGAAACGTTGTCCAGCGAGTTGCCGCCGACGGCGTCGAAGCCGAGCAGTTGCGCGGTGTATTCGCGGTCGATCGGGTAAGTGGTGCCGGCCAGCGCGGCGCTGCCCAACGGCATGCGGTTGGTGCGCTTGCGGCAGTCGACCAGACGCTCGTAGTCGCGGCTGAGCATTTCGAACCAGGCCAGCATGTGGTGCCCGAAGGTCACTGGCTGTGCGGTCTGCAGGTGAGTGAAGCCCGGCATGATACTCGCGGCCTCACGCTCGGCTTGCTCCAGCAGGCCTTTTTGCAGGCGGGTGATCTCGGCGAGGATCAGGTCGATTTCATCGCGCAGCCACAGGCGGATATCGGTGGCGACCTGGTCGTTGCGGCTGCGCCCGGTGTGGAGCTTTTTACCGGTGACGCCGATGCGGTCGGTCAGGCGCGCTTCGATGTTCATGTGCACGTCTTCGAGGTCGACGCGCCAGTCGAACTGGCCGGCCTCGATTTCGCCCTGAATGGTGTTCAGGCCATCGATGATGCTGTCGCGCTCGGCATCGGTCAGCACGCCGACCTTGGCCAGCATGGTGGCGTGGGCGATCGAGCCCATGATGTCGTGGCGATACAGGCGCTGGTCGAAAGTGACGGAGGCGGTGAAGCGGGCGACGAAGGCGTCGACGGGTTCACTGAAGCGGCCGCCCCAGGACTGATTGGTCTTGTCAGTGCTCATGAATTCGCTCGTATCGGCTTGAAGAAATGGCGTGAAACGCTGGCGCGGATAATAACAGGGTTGCCAATCCTGTCGCTGACACCGGTCGATACGTTTTTTTCGCGGATGTGTCAGGCATGTCCGGCGCGGTCTGCAAGGAATTTACAAAAGGATATTTTTTGATTGAGCAATATCGTTCCGACGAACGTCTACAGTGGACATAAGGGTCGGTGCGATTGCGGATCATGCAAAGGTCTGGCCACCGACTATAAGAAGAGGGGGCGGGTGAGTTGTCCAACGGCCAACCACCGTGAGAAACGCAGGAAACAGTGGGCTCTGAGCGGTACGACCCGGACGCTGGCAAATATTGCTGGCCGACGTACGGCACTTTTTGGCGCTCGGGCTAGTCTTAGCGTGGATCGCGGTGACGCAGGTCACTACACCTGTCTACGCTATCCTTGTGCGAGACTCACGCAGGAATCCAGCGCAATATGAATGTCCTGATCGTTGATGACGAACCCCTGGCTCGCGAGCGCATAAGCCGTATGGTGAGCGAACTCGAGGGTTACACAGTCCTGGAGCCCAGTGCCACGAATGGCGAGGAGGCGTTAGCGCTGATCGACAGCCACAGGCCGGATATCGTGCTGCTCGATATCCGCATGCCGGGCCTCGATGGCCTGCAGGTTGCTGCCCGACTGTGCGAACGAGAGACGCCGCCGGCCGTGGTGTTTTGCACCAGTCCCGATGAATTTGCCGTGGAAGCCCTGCAGGCCAGCGCCGTGGGCTATGTGGTGAAACCTGTGCGAACCGAACACTTGAATGAAGCCCTGAAGCGGGCTGAACGTCCCAACCGGGCGCAACTCTCGGCCCTGACCCGTCCCGCTGCCGAAAGTGGCAACGGCCCACGCAGCCACATCAGCGCACGGACCCGTAAAGGCATCGAGCTGATTCCGCTGGATCAGGTGGTCTACTTCATCGCCGACCACAAATACGTGACCCTGCGTCACGAAGCCGGCGAGGTGCTGCTCGACGAACCCCTCAAAGCCCTTGAAGACGAATTCGGCGAACGCTTTGTGCGTATCCACCGCAATGCGCTGGTCGCCCGCGACCGCATCGAGCGATTGCAGCGCACACCGCTGGGACATTTCCAGTTGTTCCTCAAAGGCCTCAATGGCGACGCACTGATTGTCAGCCGTCGGCATGTTGCCGGTGTGCGCAAGATGATGCAGGGGCTTTGACCCAGTCCTCACCGGCCTTTTCGTGTTCTTTTATCCGGCATGGCAGGCCAGGGAGGCCGCGCCGGTTCTGATTCAGGTCAAAGTGAAATTGACTGAGCTGTTATTATCCGCCGTATCTATTCAGTACGGATTGTTCCATGTCCCCTCGCGAAATCCGCATCGCCACCCGTAAAAGTGCGCTGGCCCTCTGGCAGGCCGAATACGTTAAAGCCCGTCTGGAAGCGGCCCACCCGGGCCTGCTGGTGACGCTGGTGCCCATGGTCAGTCGCGGCGACAAGCTGCTCGACTCGCCACTGTCGAAGATCGGCGGCAAGGGCCTGTTCGTCAAGGAACTGGAAACCGCGCTGCTGGAAAATCAAGCCGATATCGCCGTGCATTCGATGAAAGACGTGCCGATGGACTTCCCGCAAGGCCTGGGTCTGTTCTGCATCTGTGAGCGTGAAGACCCGCGCGATGCTTTCGTCTCCAACACCTACGCCAGTCTTGAAGCGCTGCCTGCCGGGGCCATCGTCGGCACTTCGAGCCTGCGTCGGCAAACGCAATTGCTGGCGCGGCGTCCCGACCTGCAGATCCGTTTCCTGCGCGGCAACGTCAACACCCGTCTGGCCAAACTCGACGCCGGCGAGTACGACGCGATCATCCTCGCCGCCGCCGGTTTGATCCGCCTCGGTTTCGAGGATCGCATCACTTCGGCGATCAGTGTCGATGACAGCTTGCCGGCCGGTGGCCAGGGCGCGGTCGGCATAGAATGCCGCAGCGCCGACCACGAAATTCACGCCTTGCTCGCGCCTTTGCATCACGCCGATACCGCTTCGCGGGTGAACGCCGAACGCGCCCTCAACAAACACTTGAACGGCGGCTGCCAAGTGCCCATCGCCTGCTACGCGGTGCTCGAAGGCGAGCAACTGTGGTTGCGCGGCCTGGTCGGTGAGCCGAGCGGCGGCAGGCTGCTCAGTGCCGAAGCCCGCGCGCCGCGCGCGGACGCTGAGACCTTGGGCGTGCAGGTCGCTGAAGACCTGCTCAAGCAAGGCGCCGACGACATTCTCAAAGCGGTGTACGGCGAGGCGGGTCACGAGTGACGGCCTGGCGCCTGCTGTTGACGCGCCCTGCGGATGATTGCGCGGCGCTGGCCGAACAGTTGGCCGGGCACGGGATTTTCAGCAGTTGTCTGCCGCTTTTGGACATCGTTCCGCTGCCGCTCTCTGAGACTATTCGCCAGGCGATTTCGCGATTGCCCGATTGCAGCGCGGTGATTGTGGTCAGCAAACCGGCGGCGCGGATCGCGGTGGATCTGCTCAAGTCCGCAGGCGCGGCCTTATCGGGCATGCCGTGGTTCAGCGTCGGCGCGGCGACCGCAGGCATTCTTCGCGAGCATGGTCTCGATGTCAGCTTCCCGGCTGATGGCGATGACAGTGAAGCCCTGCTGCAATTGCCGCGTCTGCGCGAGGCGGTGAGCCAGCCCGGTGCGCAGGTGATGATCCTGCGCGGCGAGGGCGGTCGTGAACTGCTCGCCGAGCGCCTGCGCGCGCTTGGTGCTAGTGTCGAGTATCTGGAGTTGTATCGCCGCGACCTGCCAGCCTACCCGTCAAACGAGCTGCCACGGCGGATCGAAGCGGAACGCTTGAACGGGCTGGTGGTCAGCAGTGGACAGGGTTTCGAGCACCTGCGGCAGTTGGCCGGCGATGCCTGGCCGAAGATCGCGCAGTTGCCGTTGTTTGTTCCAAGCCCGAGGGTCGCCGAGCTGGCACGTGCCGCCGGGGCTCAAACAGTTGTGGATTGCCGCGGCGCGAGTGCCGCGGCTTTGCTGACGGCGTTACGGGAATGTCCCGTGCCGTTTTCTAATGCAAAGGATGGATACGTGAGCGAAACAGCCTTGCCAAAAGATGACGTCCAGCCTGCGCTCGATGCCCAGGTTGAAACTCCACCACCGGCCAAAGAGCCGCGCCGAGGCAATGGACTGGCGATTGTCGCCTTGCTGCTCGGCGCCGCCGGTGTCGCCATCGGTGGCTGGGGTGTCTGGCAGGTGCGCCACCTGCAAAGCAACACGCAGCAACAGTCGAGTCAGGTGCAGGCGTTGAACGATCAGGCGCAGAGTCTGAAGCTCAACGAACAGCGTCTGACCGAGCGCCTGGCGCAGTTGCCCGGTGCTGACGAACTCGCCGAACGCCAGCGTCTGGTCACGCAATTGCAGGGCGATCAGCAGCGCCTCAATCAACGTCTGGAAACCGTCCTCGGCGCCAGCCGCAAGGACTGGCGTCTGGCCGAGGCCGAACACTTGCTGCGTCTGGCCAGCCTGCGCCTCTCGGCGTTGCAGGACATCAGCAGTGCGCAGGCGCTGGTGCAGGGCGCCGATGAAATCCTCCGTGAACAGAACGATCCGGGTTCCTTCGCCGCGCGCGAACAAGTGGCGAAAACCCTGGTCGCCTTGCGCAGCACCGAACAGCCTGATCGCACCGGGCTGTTCCTGCGTCTCGGCGCGCTGCGCGATCAAGTCATCGACCTCACCGAGCTGGCGCCGGAGTACAAGGATCGCGGCGAGTCGCTGCTGGGCCTGACCAGCGATGGCGATGGCGCCAGTCGCTGGGCGCAGTGGTGGGACAAGGTTTCGCGCTATATCCGCATCGACTTCAATGCTGACAAGAACGTCAAACCGTTGCTGGCCGGACAGAGCCTGAGCCAGGTGCGCCTGGCCCTGAGCCTGGCGCTGGAGCAGGCGCAGTGGGCCGCGCTCAACGGTCAGGCGCCGGTATACACCCAGGCGTTGGCCGAGGCGCGCGATGTGCTCAAGGGCAATTTCAATCCGGACAACCCGCAAAGCAAAGTCATGCTGGAACAGGTCGCCGAGCTGAGCAAGGAACCGGTCACCGTCAAGACTCCGGATCTGACCGGCACCTTGAGTGCGGTGCAGGGATATCTGGAGCGACGTAACGTCAATGCCGAGGAATCGGTGAAACCGTTCGCCAAGCCTGCCGCCAATGCTGCGCAGGAGGCGACCCCATGAAGCGCCTCTATGTAATCGTGTTTCTGGTCATCGCCGCGACGGCAGCACTGGGCCTGGCGATTGCCGAGCATTCCGGTTACGTGCTGGTGGCGTACAAGAGCTTCCGCTACGAATCGAGCCTGTGGGCGACACTGGCGGTGATAGCGGTGCTGTGGCTGCTGTTCTGGGGCATCAAGGTGCTGGTCGAGCTGGTGATGACCTCCACCGGCGTGGTCAATCCGTGGTCGCGACGCAATCGCAGCCGCCGCGTGCAAGTGGCGATCGAACACGGACAACTGGATCTGGCTGAAGGTCGCTGGGCCAGCGCGCAACGGCATCTGACCCGCGCAGCGGAAGCCGAGCGTCAGCCGCTGCTGTATTACCTCGGCGCCGCCCGTGCGGCGAACGAGCAAGGCCAGTACGAAGAAAGTGATCGTTTGCTTGAACGCGCGCTGGAGCGTCAGCCGCAAGCCGAATTGGCGATCGCCCTCAGTCACGCACAGTTGCAGACCGATCGTGGCGACACCGACGGTGCGCTGGTGACCTTGCAGGCGATGCATGAACGGCATCCGCGCAGCGCGCAGACATTGCGTCAATTGCAACGTCTGCATCAGCAGCGTGGCGAATGGTCGGCGGTGATTCGTTTGCTGCCTGAGTTGCGCAAGGACAAAGTCCTGCCGCCGGCCGAGCTGGCCGAACTCGAGCGTCGCGCCTGGGGTGAGAATCTGTCCCTGGCAGCGCAACGCGAAGAAGACGGTACCGTGGGTCTACAATCGCTCAAGCGGGCGTGGGAACAGCTGACTTCGGCGCAGCGTCAGGAAGCGCCTTTGGTGCTGGCCTATGCTGAGCAACTGCGCCAGCTTGGCGCTCAGGTCGAGGCCGAAGAAGTGCTGCGCACAGCGCTCAAGCGCAAGTACGACAGCCATCTGGCGCGTCTGTATGGTCTGGTTCGTGGCAGCGATCCCGCGCGTCAGCTGCAGACTGCTGAAGGCTGGCTAAAGGAGCATCCGGCCGATGCGAGCCTGTTGCTGACCCTGGGCCGTTTGTGTCTGCAAACCAGTCTGTGGGGCAAGGCCCGTGACTATCTGGAAAGCAGTCTGCGTGTGCAGCGCAATCCGGAGACCTGTGCGGAACTGGCCCGCCTGCTTGCTCAGCTTGGCGATACCGAGCGCAGCAACCAGTTGTTCCAGGAAGGTCTCGGGCTGCTGGATGAACGCTTGCTGGCGGCGCCTTTGCCGGTTGTGGCGAAGGTCTGAAGGGCGGGGGAGGATGCTCCCTCGCGAACTTCGATGACCGAAAATTCCCCTTCTTTGCGCTCAAGAGACAAAGTCCTACAGAGCGCTTCACCATTTCCTATCGAGCCTGTCGGGTTTTCCCTACACCTGTGGTGAACTGTCGGCAGGTCCTTGCCTTGAAAGGCTGACACGCTTTCCTCTACCGTAACCGTCTGTCTCTACTGTTACGGAAAAGCCATGTCGTTGGCCTGCTCACGCTCCTTGTTCTTCATGGCTTTCATTGCGGGGGCCTTTGCTCTGGGAGCTTCCTATTACCTCGAATACGCGGTCGGCCTGACGCCTTGCAGTCTGTGCCTGGTGCAGCGGTTGTTCCTCACCCTGCTGTGCATTGGCTGCGGCGTGGCGGCGGTGCATGGCCCCCGGCGCGGCGGATTATGGTGGTACTGGCTGTTTGCGCTGGGCGCCAGTCTGGGCGGAACCACCGCTGCGTGGCGGCAGGTCCTGATCCAGAGCGACTCCATGCTGCAACTGGTCAGATGCTCGCCAACCGTGGAGTCACTCTTCAGTGGTTTGCCGTGGATCTGCGCATTACAACGGATGTTCAACGGCGGCGCCGATTGTGCGGACATCTCTTGGACGCTGTTCGATTTGAGCATCCCTGAATGGAGTCTGCTGTTTTTTGTCGGCGTGTCGATTCTTGCTGTTTGTCAGTTGTTGCGTCTGATCTGGAGCGCTCTGCAACGACCGGTCAGCGACGAAGCGTCGCACCACATGCTGGTCAGGGATTAAACACTTGTATGAACTTTATCTCCTGCGTACCTTGAAGCCATAGGCGTGCGGGCATAATCTGGCCGGCACGTGTCATTGGATTTATGTTGCTCGATGACGCTCTGCCCGATCGTCCACCAGTCAAATCAGAACAGGGCGCGGGTGTAGAGCAGCATGACCCACAAGGGAAGAGAGATCGCCATGCTCGAAAGTTGTCAGAATGCTCAGGAACGTTGGGGTGGGGTTCATCTGCTGATCGACCGCTGGTTGCAGGAGCGTGAAGAGCTGATCGGCGCCTACGACAAGCTCGGTGCGCAGCCTGAGTCGCTGTCCGAGAGCCGCAAGCCTTTGCAGGAATTCTGCGGGGTGCTGGTCGATTACGTATCGGCGGGGCACTTCGAAATCTATGAACAGCTGACTGGCGAAGCCAAGGCGTTCAACGACAAGCGCGGTCTGGAGCTCGCCGAAACGATCTACCCGCGCATTGACGTCATTACCGAGAAGCTGCTCGCGTTCAACGACCTGTGCGATGAAGGCAAATGCGTTGCGGAGAAATTCAAGGAATTGGGCGGCTTGTTGCACGAGCGCTTTGAACTTGAAGATTGCCTGATCGAAGTGCTGCACACGGCACACAAGGAAGAAGATCCGGTTCAGGCCTGATCCACGTCCTTCATGAAAAAACGGTGCGCCCGAAAGCGCACCGTTTTTTTATGCCTGATCAGCTCGTCGCGCCGCGCAATTCCACTTCAAAAACCAGTGGCGTGAATGGCGCAATCAGGTCGCCGGCACCGTCGGCGCCATAGGCCTGATCCGATGGAATCACCAGTCGCCATTTCGCCCCCACCGGCATGTTCTGCAAGGCGGTGCGCCAACCGGCGATTACGCTGTCGAGGTTGAACCATTGCGGCTGGGTGTTCTGATCGAACACGGTACCATCCGGCAGCTTGCCGACATACAGCACCTGCACTTTGCCGTCCGGGCCGGCCTTGGCGCCAGTGCCCGGAACCAGTTCAGTCAGAAGGATGCCGTCGGCCAGTTCCTTCACCCCCGGTTTGGCTTTTTCCGCACTGAGAAAGCGTTGCTCGTTTTCCATCGCCGCGTCGCTCGATTGCCGTGATGCCTGCTCGGCATTGCGCGATTCGTGGTCGGCCAGAATCTGTTCGATACGCGCTTCACTCAGCGCCAGCGGCTTGCCCTGATACGCCTGTTGCAGACCTTCGATCAGCGCCTGGATCTGCAACTGCGGCACCTCCTGACGCAGCCGTTCGCCGAGGCTGGCACCGAGGCTGTAAGCCAGATCATGAGCATCGTTCGCCGTGTTTTTTTCATCGGCATACGCCGTCGAAAAAAACACGCAGAGGGACAAAATAAAGTAGCGCGACATGGGCACTCTCCGACCTGGGATGCGGGGGATTATGCCAGTGCAAACGTCTGCATCGGTGAACTGCTTTTTCCCGCGCGCAGAACATTTCGGCTTCGGTGCAACGCAACGGTGCAGATACTGTCAACATGCCCTAGCGGCGGTATCAGCAGAGGTCTAGTATGAGCCGCACTCACGTCAGCCAGGAGGTAAACCATGTCGGCCACCAAGAAGCCTGTAAATACTCCGTTGCACTTACTCCAACAGTTGTCGGGCAGCCTGCTCGAGCATTTGGAAAACGCTTGCTCGCAAGCCTTGGCTGATGCTGAAAAACTGCTCGCCAAGCTGGAAAAACAGCGTGGCAAGGCGCAGGAAAAACTGCACAAATCGCGCACCAAATTGCAGGACGCCGCCACCGCCGGCAAAGCCAAGGCACAGAACAAGGCCAAGGCTGCCGTGAAAGAACTCGAAGACCTGCTGGACGCTTTGAAAGATCGTCAATCCGAGACCCGCAGCTACATTCTGCAGCTCAAGCGCGATGCCCAGGAAAGCCTGAAACTGGCCCAAGGTGTTGGTCGCGTGCAGGAAGCAGTGGGCAAGGTTCTGTCGTCGCGTTCGGCCAAACCGGCAGCAGCACCAGCGAAGAAAGTCGCTGCCAAGCCTGCTGCAAGCAAAGCCCCGGCGAAGACCGCTGCGGCGAAACCTGCTGTTGCGAAAACCGCCGCCAAACCAGCGGCCAAGGCGCCAGTGAAAGCGGCTGCCAAACCAGCGGCAAAAACTGCAGCGAAGAAGCCGGCGGCGAGCGCGGCAAAACCGGCGGCTAAAACCACCGCAGCCAAACCTGCTGCAGCCAAGCCAGCAGTGAAAGCCACCCCTGCCAAAGCCGCGGCAAAACCGGCCGCGAGCAAAGCTGCACCGGCAAAAACCGCAGCCGCCAAACCTGCTGCCAAAGCAGCAGCGAAACCAGCAGCAAAACCTGCTGCCAAGACTGCCGCTGCGAAGCCTGCTGCCAAAACTGCGGCCAAGCCGGCCGCCGCCAAACCTGCTGCGAAAGTGGCGGTAAAACCGGCTGCCAAACCAGCCGCAACATCGGCAGCAAAACCTGCGGCAAAAACCGCTGCGAAACCGGCCGCCAAGCCAGCTGCGAAACCCGCTGCTGCCAAGCCTGCGACCGCTGCTGCAAAGCCGGCCGCCAAGCCAGCCGCAAAACCAGCGGTGAAAAAGCCTGCAGCTGCCAAGCCAGCCGCGACCAAACCGGCTGCCGCTCCAGCAGCCAAGCCTGCACCTGTGGCGACCCCGGCTGCCCCAGCTGCCTCGGCACCGTCGTCCGCCACTCACTCGACCCCTTCGACTGCGCCAGCGCCAGCCGCCTCGTCGAATGTCAGCAGCACCCCGACCAGCGCTTCCTAAGTGCCGGTCGCCGCGACGCGCAGCACTTGCAGCGCGTCGCGGCTCAGGCTGGCGGCATTGCCGGCCAAGCCCTCAAGCCAGGTCACCGAACCTGCATCGTTGCGCGTCCACTCCTGCGCCACACCTTCCAGCCGTGACAGCAAGGTTCGCTCAGCTTCAAGCTCCAGTGACTTGATCTGCTCGCGCATGCCTGCCACCACCGCATCATCGACGGCCCGCGCTTTCCATTGCATGCGCAGGGTTCGCAGAGGCTGCACCACCTCGACATCCCACGGCGCGGTCAAGGCCTTGAGCAGACGTACGCGCGGTTCATCGCAGGTCACCGCACGCTGCTCCAGCCATAAACCGCAGAGCAACAGGCAGACATTGGCGCCCGCCGTTTGCAACTGCAGGCAGGCATCTTCCACGCCCGGTCGGGCGTAGACATCAAGGGCAAAGCTCCACAGGTCAGAGGACATCGTGCTACTCGCGCCAGTTGTGAGCGAAGCTGGTAGACTCCGCCGCCATTATGATCCGACTTCAGAACCTGACTTTACAGCGTGGCCCGCAACGTCTGCTAGAAGACGCCGAGCTGACCCTGCACGCCGGCCACAAAGCCGGCCTCATCGGCGCCAATGGTGCCGGCAAATCCAGCCTGTTCGCCCTGCTGCGCGGCGAGTTGCACCCGGATTCGGGCGACTGCCTGCTGCCGGCCGACTGGCGTATCGCGCATATGCGCCAGGAGGTCGACACTCTTGAGCGCCTGGCGGTTGATTATGTGCTCGATGGCGACCTGCGTCTGCGCGAGGTGCAGCGCGAGCTTGCCGCCGCCGAGGAGGCCCACGACGGCACCGCACTGGCGCGCCTGCACGCGGAACTCGACAGCGCCGACGGTTACACCGCCGATGCGCGGGCGCGAAAGCTGCTCGCCGGCCTGGGTTTCACCAATGAGCAGATGGACCGTCAGGTAGGCGATTTCTCCGGTGGCTGGCGGATGCGTCTGAATCTGGCGCAGGCACTCATGTGCCCATCGGATCTGCTGCTGCTCGACGAACCGACCAACCACTTGGACCTCGATGCGATCATCTGGCTCGAAGAGTGGCTGAAGAGTTATCCGGGCACCTTGCTGCTTATTTCCCACGACCGGGATTTTCTCGACGAAGTGGTCGATCACGTCGCCCATGTCGATCAGCGCAAACTGACCCTCTACCGGGGCGGCTACACCGCGTTTGAGCGCGCTCGCGCCGAGCGTCTGGCCCAGCAGCAACAAGCCTACGAGAAGCAGCAGGCGCAGCGTGCGCACATGGAGAGCTACATCGCTCGCTTCAAGGCGCAAGCGACCAAGGCCCGTCAGGCGCAGAGCCGGATCAAGGCGCTGGAGCGCATGGAAGAATTGTCGGCGGCCCACGTCGATTCGCCGTTCGACTTCGTCTTCCGCGAGTCGACCAAGATCTCCAGTCCGCTGATCGACCTGTCCGATGCGCGCTTGGGTTATGGCGACAAGACCATCCTCGAGAAGGTCAAGCTGCAACTGACCCCGGGTGCGCGGATCGGTCTGCTTGGGCCGAACGGTGCGGGTAAATCGACGCTGATCAAGAACCTCGCCGGCGAGCTCGAACCGCTGGCCGGGCGCCTGACCCGTGGCGAAAACACCGTGGTCGGCTACTTTGCCCAGCATCAGCTCGACTCGCTCGACTCCAAGGCCAGCCCATTGTTGCATTTGCAGCGTCTGGCGCCGGGTGAGCGCGAGCAGACCCTGCGCGACTTCCTCGGCGGCTTCGACTTCCGGGGCGCACGCATCGATGAGCCGGTGCTGAATTTCTCTGGTGGCGAGAAGGCCCGTCTGGCCCTCGCGCTGATCGCCTGGGAGCGGCCGAACCTGTTGCTGCTCGACGAACCGACCAACCACCTCGACCTGGAAATGCGCCTGGCGCTGACCATGGCCCTGCAGGAATTCAGCGGCGCGGTGCTGGTGGTCTCTCACGATCGGCACTTGCTCAAGAGCACCACCGACAACTTCTATCTGGTTGCTGACGGCAAGGTCGAAGAGTTCGATGGCGATCTCGAAGACTACGCACGTTGGCTGGTGGAATACCGTCAGCGCAATGCGCCGGTCAGCAACACGCCGATCAACCCGGACAAGACCGACAAGAAAGCGCAACGCCAAGCGGCGGCAGCGTTGCGTCAGCAACTGGCGCCGCACAAGCGCGAGGCCGACAAGCTCGAAGCCGAACTGGGCAAGCTGCACGAGAAACTGGCCAAGGTCGATGCCAGCCTGGGTGACAGCGATATCTACGAGCCGGCACGCAAGAATGAATTGCGTGATCTGCTCGCCGAACAGGCCAAGTTGAAGGTGCGTGAAGCCGAGCTGGAAGAAGCCTGGATGGAAGCGCTGGAAACCCTGGAAAGCATGCAGGCGGAGCTGGAGGCGTTGTCCTGATGGAAGCCTTCAAGCTGCCCTTTGCGGCGGTGTGGGTCGAACCGTTGTGGTTCACCGCGCAGATTCTGCTGATTCTGCTGGCCGGTTACCTGACCCAGCGTTTCGTCGCCAAAGGCCTGACTCGCCTGGGTGAGCGCTATCCGTTTCCGCCGCAGTTGCTGATGCCGTTGCGCGGCGTGTTGCGCTGGCTGATCATGGGCAGCGCGCTGCTCTTCGTGCTTGAGCGCCTCGGCGTTTCGGCCACGGTGCTGTGGACGGCGCTGTCGGGATTTGTCGCGGTGGCGGCGGTGGCGTTCTTTGCCATGTGGAGTGTGCTGTCGAATTTGCTCTGCGCGATTCTGATCTTCACCGTCGGGCCGTTCCGCCTCGGCGACGTGGTCGAGCTGGTGGACACCACCGACAAGCCTGGCGTCAAAGGCCGGGTGATCGCGATCAATCTGCTCTACACCACGCTGGTCGAGGCCGAAGAACTCGGTACCGGCAGCGCCATGGTGCAGGTGCCGAACAGCCTGTTCTTCCAGCGTTCGGTGCGGCGTTGGCGCGGGACCGATGTGTTTCCTTCCAGCGGGTTTGAGAAGTAATTTCTACGTCGTCTGTTCCGACGCCTTCGCGAGCAGGCTCGCTCCCACATTGGAATGCGTTCCTCCTGTGGGAGCGAGCCTGCTCGCGAAGGGGCCCTCAGCTTCCCGCAATATTTAGCAAAAAACTGGTAGTCATCCACACGAAGCCGCATTAGCTTAGGCATTTGTCACAAGCATCGGCCGAGGTATGCGATGGAGCTTCAAACATGGCTGGCATTCTTTGCCGCCTGCTGGGTGATCAGCCTGTCCCCGGGCGCGGGCGCCATCGCGTCGATGTCCAGCGGTCTGCAATACGGATTCTGGCGCGGCTATTGGAACGCACTGGGCCTGCAGATCGGTCTGGCGGTGCAGATCGCGATCGTCGGCGCGGGTGTTGGCGCTGTGCTTACCGCTTCGGCCACAGCGTTCCATGCGATCAAATGGTTCGGTGTCGCCTATCTGGTTTACCTGGCGATCAAGCAATGGCGCGCGCTGCCCATGGACATGAGCGATGACGCCGCAGTGCGGCCGATCGGCAAGCCACTGGCCCTGGTGTTTCGCGGCTTTCTGGTGAACATCAGCAACCCCAAGGCGTTGGTGTTCATGCTCGCGGTGTTGCCGCAGTTCATCAATCCCCATGCGCCGCTGCTGATTCAGTATCTGGTGATCGGCGTGACCATGGTGTTCGTCGACCTGATTGTCATGGCCGGCTACACCGGACTGGCGTCGAAGGTGCTGCGCCTGCTGCGCACGCCCAAGCAGCAGAAGCGCATGAACCGCACCTTTGCCGGATTGTTCATTGGCGCGGCGGCGTTCATGGCGACGTTGCGCAAAGCGGCGGCGTAAACCGCTCGGGCAAAAAAAGGCGACCTCAAGAGGTCGCCTTTTTCATGTCTACCGAGACATCGGGGCAAGCGAGCTTTTGTGGCGAGGGGATTTATCCCCGTTGGACTGCGCAGCAGTCCCAATCGTCTTGCATCAATAACGAGGGCCGCTTCGCGACCCAACGGGGATAAATCCCCTCGCCACAGAGCCCTTCGCCACAAAAGTTGTCAGATCCGGCTCAGCGTAAAATCACCGGCGCCGTGTCACGCGGCAGATTGTTGCGCTGCGGCGCTTCACGCGGCTGCTCGTAACCGTCACCACCACCGAGCTGCATGCTCAGTTGCCCGGCCACGTCTTCGCCCAAGGCCTTCGACACCTCGCGCACCACCCGCGGACGGTTCAGCGAGATCTTGATGTCGCGATGGTTCACCAGTTTGGTGTCCTGCGCTTCGCCCATCGCCGTGAAGGCCGAGGTGATCTCGTAGGTCTTGGTGTTGATCAGGCTGAAATCCGCCACCAGCGTCAGGCCCAGCACCGCCGAGTAGCTGTCGGTGTGCGCCAGCTCATTGATGTCCTGGGTGAAGTCGATGTCGGACACGGTGCCGAACAGCACGTAGTCGGCGCCTTTGAAGTTGCCGGCCTTGATGCGCTTGATCACGTCATACACATCGCCTTTGGATGAGGCGGTATACGGCGTGCCCTGCACCAGCTGGAACATGCCGGTACGCAGGATTTCACCCTTGATGTCGCCGGTGAATTTGCGCAACTCGCCCTGTTCGATGTAGCTGGTGGTCGCTTCGATCTCGTTGTAGCTCGAAGAACCGCTGGCGCTGTAGTAACTCTCGCGGTGATTGCTCTGCGCCGAAACGATGTGGATGTATTGCTCCACGCGCTCCTGATACGCCAGATCCGTCACCGCCACTTTCGGGGCCGCCTGCGCGCTGAACGCGCAAGCCAGGGCCATCATGCCAATCCATGTGCGCATCGATTAACGCTCCGTGGTTTTGCGGATCTCTTTTTCGTCCATCCACTCGGCCAGACCGCTTTCGACGTCGATCAACTGCAGGCTGAATTTGTAGAAGACGTCCTTGTAGTCGCTGCTGCGCTTGACGATCGAGCTGATCGAGCCTTCGATGCGGTACTTGGCGGCAACCATGTTGCCGGTCTTGGCCACGGTGCTTTTCTTGTACAAGCCGCTCTGGTTTTGCAGCTTGAGCTGGTCAACCTGGCTCTGCATCGCATTGTTGTCGCTGGCGAAGCGCGCAACACCGGTCTTCATCAACTGAGTCTTGATGCTGGTGGTGATTTCGCGGGTGTCGATGTACTCGCTGGTCTTGTTCTTCACATCGTAGACCTGAACTACCGGACGACCCTGCAGGATGCCGGACTGGGCCAGCGAGCGGGTCATCGACTCGGCGATCATTTGCAGGTCGGTCGAACCGAATTCGTTGGTCACGGTTTCAACAGCCTTGGTGTCGCCATAGCTGATGTTCTTGCTGCCCAGGGTCGGCGAGGTGTTGGCGCAACCGGAGGCGAGCAGGGCGATGACGGCGATGCAGGAAAAGCGTGCAAACATGAGAAAGCTCTCTCAATCAGAAATAGGGTGGCGGGTTTACGGCGTCTTGATTTCCAGACGGAAATCCACGGCTTTCGGGGTCGGCGCGATGGCCTGAATGAAGCTGGTCTGGGCGCCGTACATCATCTGGCTTTTCCACACTTCTTCTTCGGCAACCGGGAAACCTTCGGCGCCAAGCCAGGCGAAGCGGTAGTAGAAAATCTTGTTGCTGTTGAGGGTGTTGCTCAACTGCACGTTGACGGTCATGAAGCCGTTTTCACGAGCCACGCGCATGGCGCCGACGACGATGTGTTTCTGCGGGCCCATGGCCACGACTTTGCTCGCGGCGCTGCCCGGCTCCGGCGGTGGCGGGGTGGCGCAGCCGGCCAGCAAGGCGAGGGCGGCGACGGCGATGATCTTCAAGCGCATTGCAAAGACTCCGTTCTTAAGGTTGTTTGAGGCTGGCGACGTTGGTCGCGGCAGCGCTCGGCATTACGTGAGCAGCGATGCCGCCAGCGAATACCTGGTTGCCCACGGCACGCAGGCTGATCACTTGGTAGCGCTGGTCGACAGTGACCTTGACCACCGAGCCGCCGACGGCGCTCGGCAGGGTAACCTGATGCTCACCTTTTTTCAGGCGCAGACGCACCACTTGGGTGTTGTCCGGCAGGGTGCGCCATGTACGGGTATCGGCACCTTCAAGCACCGCTGAAGAAATACCCACGGCGAGACCGGCCAGCGGATTGGTCTCGTTGATCTGCTTTTGCGCCACGCCTTTGGTGATTGCGCGCACGGTGGTGCGCACGATGATCCCCGGCATGTCATCGCGTAGAGCGCGGCGGGACATGGCGGTGGTGCTGTTCAGCGCGGTCAGGTCGACCTGCTTGCCGTCGACGCCGATCTGCGCAAAAGGCGCGGTGGAGGTGTCCGGTTTGATGATCGGGAACGACAGCGGAGTGATCACCACGTTGTTGGAAATCGGCAGCGGCAGCGGTACGCGAATCGAGTCGCGGGCCGGGGCCAGACCGCTCTGCACGACGATGAGAATGTCGCTGTCATCGGATTTGGAAGGCTTGTCGAGATTGACCAGCGCCTGCTCGAGCAGCGGCGTGTTCGGGCGCAGTTCGGCAGCCTTGCGATAACCCGGCGCGGCCAGATCCTTCTCGCCCAGGGCTTCGTAAACGAAACCGGCCAGGTAATGGCTGAACGCACTCTGGTAGCTGTTTTTCAGGCCGACCACTTCCGGTGCGTCGAGGCTGGCCACCGGATAACCCTGCAGATCCTTGTACTGGGTCTTGATGCCTTCTTTTTCGGCCTGTTCTTCGCTCTTGAGGTATTCCTTGTCGCGCAGGTCAGCGATCACCGCTTCGCGTTCGTGGGTCTTTTTGATCGCCGTGCGGGCACCATCGAAATCGTTGACTGCCAACAGGTTCAGGGCCATCTGCGTGGTCAGCATGACTTTTTCGTAGTCATAGCCTTCGTAGCGACGCACCTTGTCGTTGACGATGAAGCTGCCGAACTGCGCCAGGTACTTGGCCGAGTCAAGCTTGACCGCGTCTTCCCACTGACCGACTACCTGGTCGGCACTGCCCCAAGCGTTCTGGCTGCCCGACAGATCGCCCTTGGCGCGCAGCAGTTCACCTTTCTCGAAGTAATAGAGCAGGTCTTTGTCGGTGCCGGTGTTGTTCTTTTCCAGCAGGGTCAGCGCCGCGTCGACGTTGCCGGAAGCCAGTTGCTGATTGGTCTGGGCCAGTTCGGAATCGTAGTTGCGAAACGCTGCGCAGCCGGACAACAGCGTGACGGCGCTGAGCGCGAGCAGCATGGGAGCGCGGAATGCCATGGGTACTTCTTCCCTGAGTAACAAAACTTGCAGCCGCGTGTGCTGGTCGGGCTGGTGTGACCTATCGACGGCGGCGCTGGCCTCCTGCCAATTCCTCATGGGTGAGGAGCTTTTGATGCCGGCTCGCTGGGCGAGGGCGCGGCATTATAAGCGCGGGGTGATGGCGATGTAATGTCTTTTTAGTGGCCTAACGAAGGCTCGTGCCATCATTTGGTCAAGTTGTTCACGACGCGTTCGGCCGCTGTTTTGCCGGGCGCGAACGCGCTGCCATTGGCGAAAACTCGATCGCCTAGGGCGCGCAGGGTGATGACCTGGCGGTTCTGATCGATCCGGATAGTCAGCGGCGCGGCGTTATTGACGTGGGGCAGGGTGATCGCATGTTCACCTTTCTTCAGGCGCAGGCGCATTACCTGAGTCAGATTGGGCAGGGTGCGCCAGGTACGCGTATCGGCTTGTTCGAAACCATCCCAATGGGTCACGTACGATGCTTTGCTCGGGTCGCGTCGGTTGTCGGTGGCTTGCACATCGGCGGCCAGAAAGGCTCGGTAGGTGGTGCGCTGGATGATGCCGGGCATGTCATCGCGCAGCGTACGCAAGGACATGTCGGTGATGCTGTTGACCGGTATCAGTTTCTTCTGCCGTCCATCGATGCCGATCTGATTGAACGACGGCGTTGAAGTGTCGGGCACCATCACAGGGAACGAGATGTTGGCGACAATGACCTGACCGTCTGCCAGCTTCACCGGGTACGGCACACGCAGCGAACTGCGTGCGGGAGCGAGGCCGCTTTGCACGATGATCAGCACGTCGCTTTCGTCACCCTTGAGGCCGGGACTGTCGAGGTCACGCAATGCCTGCTGGAAGAACGGCAGATCCGGGCGTAATTCGATGGCTTGGCGATAGCCTGGCGCGGCGAGATTCTTTTCCCCGAGCGCTTCATATGTAAAGCCCGCGAGGTAGTGACTGAACGCGCTTTGGTAGCCGTTCTTCAAGGCGATCACCGCCGGCGCGTCCAGCATGACTACCGGATAACCCTGCAAATCCTTGTAATGCACGCGCACACCCTGCTTTTTCGCTACCTCTTCGACGCGCTCATATTCGAGCTCGCGCTGCCGTGCGATCAGCGCTTCGCGCTCATGGGTTTTCTTGATGTCGGCGCGGGCGCCGTCGAAATCATTCACGGCCAGCTGGTTGAGGGCCATCTGCGTGGTCAGCATGACTTTTTCATAGTCATAGCCGTCGTAGCGGCGCAACTTGTCATTGATGATGCTGCCCCAGTGATTACCCATGGCAGCCAAGAGTTTGTCGCCGGTGGTTTCAATGGTGTCCTGGCGTTCGACCACCATTTGCTCGGCACTGCGCCATGCCGCCTGACTCTGCGGCAGTTCGCCGCCCGCACTCAACACCGCACCTTTCTCGAAGTAATAGAGCAGATCCTTTTGCTCGTCCGGGTTATGCGCTTCGATCAAGGCCAGCGAGCCGGCGACATTGCCTTGCTTCAATTGCTCGGTGGTCTGTTCCAGCTCCAGATCGTAATTGCGATAAGCCGCGCAACCCGCCAGTTGTGTAATGGTGGTCAACAGCAGGGGAAGCAGCAGGCAGTGGCGCATTGAAAGGGGGCTTCCTTGAGCAAATGGGGAGCATTTACGTTATTGGAGTCGATGGTGGCACATCGCTTCAGCGATATGAATCATTCCCTGCCGACACCGACAAAGCTTGAGAGAAACGTCTGCGAAGTGAACAATATGTAACTTCGCATTTCCATTTGAGATTCGTTCATGACTGCCTCGTCCCGATTGCTGGCCTGGCTGCTGTTCCCGTTATTGTCCCTGAGCAGCCTGCCGCTGCTGGCCGATACCGTGGAAGGCGCGCCGCAAGCGTTGCACCTGCTCGATTACATCAGTGCCGATTACCCGCCAACGGTCGCGGCAGGCAAAGTCATCGACGATGGCGAATACCGCGAGCAGCTGGAATTCACCCAGGTTCTGCAAGGCTTGATCACTTCCTTGCCAGCCAAACCGGAAAAAGTCGCGCTGGAACAGGGCGTGGAGTCTTTGCACGCAGCCATCAGTGCGAAGCAGGACGGTGCTGATGTCGCCCGTCAGGCCCGACAGCTGGGGGCGAAACTGGCGGTGGCTTATGAAGTCAGTCAGGCACCGATCATCACTCCAGACCCGACACGCGGCGCGCCGCTGTATGCGCAGAACTGCTCGGTGTGCCACGGCGATACAGGTGCTGGCGACGGCCCGGCCGGTGTCGGTCTGACCCCCGCGCCTGCCAACCTTCGTGATGCGGCGCGCATGGATCACCTGAGCCTGTACGCGATCTACAGCACCCTCGGCCAGGGCGTCGAAGGCACCGACATGCCGGCGTTCGCCGATCAGCTCGATGATCGCCAGCGCTGGGATCTGGCCACCTACATCGCCGGCTTCAGTGCCGATGCGGCGGCCGCCAAGTCCGACAAGGTCTACAACATCGCCGACCTGGCCCGCCAGACCCCGGCCGAAGTGCAGGCTGCCGAGGGCGCAGAGGTCGCGGCAACGTTCCGGGCTCAGCGCGCGCAACCGCCGCAGGTCAAGCGCGGTCCAGCGCAGTTGCTCGATTACACCGCCGCCACGTTGGACAAGAGCCTCGCGGCCTACCGCGCCGGTGAACATGATCAGGCCTATGACCTGTCGGTAGCGGCGTATCTGGAAGGCTTCGAACTGGTCGAAAGCTCGCTGGATAACGTCGATGCCAACGTGCGCAAGGACACCGAAAAATCACTGATGGCGTACCGGCAGTCGCTGCAGGACGGTCTGCCCGTCGAGCAGGCCGAGCAGCGTCTGGACGCGGCCAAGGCCAAACTCAAGGAATCCGCCGGCCTGCTGGGCAGCGATGGTCTGAGCTGGTCGCTGAGCTACATCTCCGGTCTGTTGATTCTGCTACGCGAAGGTCTGGAAGCGATTCTGGTGCTGGCGGCGATCCTCGCCTTCCTGCGTAACACTGGCCAGCAATCGGCGGTGCGCAGCGTCAACGTCGGTTGGGGCCTGGCCTTGCTGGCAGGCTTGGGCACCTGGGCGCTGGCGGCGTATGTGATCGACGTCAGCGGTTCGCAGCGTGAGTTGCTCGAAGGCGCCACCGCGCTGTTTGCCAGCGTCATGGTGTTGTGGCTCGGCGTGTGGATGCATGACCGCCGTCACGCGGCGGCCTGGCAGGATTACATCAAAAGCAGCCTGGTCGGCGGCGGTGGTCGCTTCGGTTTTGCGATCCTGGCGTTCTTCTCGGTCTACCGCGAATTGTTCGAAGTGATCCTGTTCTACGAAACCCTGTGGCTGCAGGCCGGGCCGGCCGGGCACAACGCCGTGCTGGCCGGCGGCGCGACGGCGCTGGTGCTGCTGGTCGGCCTGGCGTGGGTGATCCTGCGCGGCTCGGCGAAACTGCCGCTGACCTTGTTCTTCAGCATCAACGCCGCGCTGTTGTGCGCGTTGTCGGTGGTATTTGCCGGGCATGGCGTGAAGGCCTTGCAGGAAGCCGGGATCTTCGGCACACGGCCGGTGGCGTTCTTTGAATTCGACTGGCTGGGGATCCATGCCGATGCCTATTCGCTGACCGCGCAGGTGGTGGCGATTGTGGCGATTGCTGTGCTGTATGGGCGCAGTTGGGTGGCGGAGAAGCGTCGGGTTTCGGCTGCATAAAGGCATTCGCTGCGCTCATATTCGCGAGCAGGCTCGCTCCCACAGGTTCGGTATGTATCCTGTGGGAGCGAGCCTGCTCGCGAATTTTTTGGAGGCAAGAACATGCGTGTATGGATCGATGCCGACGCCTGTCCGCGGGCGGCGAAGGATCTGGTGGTGAAGTTCGCGTTAAAGCGCCAGTTCGAAGTGGTGCTGGTGGCCGGGCAGCCGCAGATCAAGCCGGGGCTGGCGATCGTCAAACTGATTGTGGTGCCGAGCGGGCCGGATGCGGCGGATGATTATCTGGTCGAGCATGCGGTGCCGGGCGAGCTGGTGATCTGCAGCGATATTCCGCTGGCCGATCGGCTGGTGAAGAAGGGCGTGGCGGCGCTGGATCCGCGCGGCAAGGAGTTCGATGCGCAGAACATGGGCGAACGCCTGGCGGTGCGTAACCTGTTTACCGATCTGAGGGAGCAGGGCCAGATGAGCGGCGGCCCGGCGCCGTTTGGCGAGCGTGAAAAGCAGGCGTTTGCCAATGCGCTGGATCGGATTCTGACCCGACTCACTCGCAAGCCCTGAGTCTTGCACAATCGCTGTGGGAGCGAGCCTGCTCGCGAAATCTGTGTGTCATACAACCTGATGTTGGCTGATACAACGCATTCGCGAGCAGGCTCGCTCCCACATTTGTTTCACGTACGGCGAGGGATCAAGCGTCGTTTTCGTGAGTCAGTTCGAGCACGCGGTCGACCAGTTTGTTGATCCCCGAAGCCGCTTCACTGATGGTCTGCGCCAGCATGTACGCCGGGGTGGTGACCAGTTTGCGCGCCTTGTCTTCGACGATTTCGGTCACGGCGCACTCTTCGTGGGTAGCGCCCATCTTGTTCATGGCCGCAGCGGTGTCGGCGTCGTTACCGATGGTGCAGGTCACCCCCGGGCCATAGATTTTCGCCGCCAGCGCCGGGGAGATGCAGATCAGCCCGACCGGTTTGCCCGCTTCGGCAAATGCTTCGGCCAGGGCCAGCACTTCGGGTTGCACGGTGCAGCCGGCGCCTTCGATGGCGAAGTTCGACAGGTTCTTCGCTGCGCCAAATCCGCCGGGCACGATCAGTGCGTCGAAGTCCTCGACGTCGGCATCGCGGATATCCTTGACGTTGCCCCGGGCAATGCGCGCCGACTCCACCAGCACGTTGCGCGATTCCGGCATTTCTTCGCCGGTCAGGTGATTGATCACATGCAATTGCGCGATGTTCGGCGCGAAGCACTGCACCTGTGCGCCGCGCTGGTCGAGGCGCAGCAGGGTGATGACACTTTCCTGGATTTCGGCGCCGTCGTACACGCCACTGCCGGACAGGATCACTGCAACTTTTTTGCTCATGGGCTTCTCTCCAGATTCATGGCGCTCAATGTCCCTCAAATCGTCGCGTGTGGCCATAGGGGCATGGCTGGCGCGCGCGGGAACAGAGCGCTCTCTCAATGGATCACAACGGCGGCGGGGTGTTCATTATTTGCCTGGACTGCGCATGGCAGCCGCCAGCGAATGGCTTATTCGGCTGGCGTTTTCGGGCCGGCAGGAGGGGTCGCTTCGGCCTGGCGCAACTGCTCTGCCTCGGCGGCCTTGGCGAGTTGCTCGTCCTGGTAGATTTTCTTCGCCAGTTGCGCATTCTTGAAGCGGCGCCGCAGCCACAGGCCCAGCCCGAGAATAAGCAAGGCGCCGAGCACCCACAGCTCGTACTTCTTGATGCTGCCGAGCATGCCTTCCAGCACTGCGCCGAAGTGGTAAGCCGCCGCAGCCAGCGCGGTGGCCCAGATCGCCGCGCCGATGCCATTGAGCAGCAAGTAACGTCCCGGTGGATAACCGGACAGGCCGATCGCCACCGGCATCACCGTGCGCAGGCCATAAACGAAGCGGAAGCTCAGGACCCAGATGTCCGGATGTTTGCGGATGTGCTCCAGCGCACGGTCGCCCATCATCTGCCAGCGCGGTTTGCGCGCAAGCAATTTGCGCCCGTGCTTGCGCCCCAGGAAGTACCACAGCTGGTCGCCGGCATAACTGCCGAAGAACGCCACGACCACCACCAGGTTGATGTCCATGTATCCACGGAACGCAAGAAAGCCTGCGAGCACCAGAATGGTTTCGCCTTCGAAGAACGTGCCGAGAAACAAGGCAAAGTAGCCAAAGTCGTGCAGAAATTGTTGGAGCATTGTCTGGGTGCTGGCGAAATGAACGCGCAGCCTAACCCTTCGGGCACATTCATGAAAGTGTCCAAATGTGTCTCGACGTGAACATTTCCTACATCGACAATGGATTGCGGCTACCTGTCACAGAGCACACATAACTGTCATCTGTTAGTCATAATGGCCGTCTATAACTGTCACGCTCGCCCGTTTGCCCGGGCTCAGGAGTCTGCCGTGAGCTTTACCCCCGCCAATCGTCTGTTCCCTGCCACTCGTCTGCGCCGCAATCGTCGTGATGATTTTTCGCGGCGCCTGGTGCGTGAAAACGTATTGACGGTCGATGACCTGATCCTGCCGGTGTTCGTGCTCGACGGTGAAAACCGCCGCGAAGCCGTGGCTTCGATGCCGGGCGTCGAGCGACTGAGCATTGATCTGCTGCTTGAAGAAGCGGCGAAATGGGTCGAGCTGGGCATTCCGGCGCTGGCGCTGTTCCCGGTCACCCCGCCTGAGCTGAAATCCCTCGATGCCGCCGAAGCGTGGAACCCTGAAGGCATCGCCCAGCGTGCCACGCGCGCCCTGCGTGAGCGGTTCCCGGAGCTGGGCGTGATCACTGACGTCGCGCTGGACCCGTTCACCACCCACGGTCAGGACGGCATTCTCGACGAAGACGGCTACGTGCAGAACGACATCACCGTCGATGCGCTGGTGCGTCAGGCGCTGTCCCACGCCGAAGCCGGCGCGCAGGTGGTGGCGCCGTCGGACATGATGGACGGTCGCATCCAGGCGATTCGTGAGGCGCTGGAAATCGCCGGCCACGTCAACGTGCGCATCATGGCCTACTCGGCCAAGTATGCCAGTGCCTACTACGGGCCTTTCCGCGATGCCGTGGGTTCGGCGTCGAACCTCGGCAAGGCCAACAAGGCTTCTTATCAGATGGACCCGGCCAACAGCGACGAAGCGCTGCACGAAGTCGGTGCCGACTTGTCCGAAGGTGCGGACATGGTCATGGTCAAGCCGGGCATGCCCTACCTGGACATTCTTTTTCGCGTCAAAGATGCCTTCAAGGTGCCGACCTTCGTCTATCAGGTCAGTGGCGAATACGCCATGCACATGGCCGCTATCCAGAATGGCTGGTTGAGCGAAGCGGTGATCCTCGAGTCACTGACCGCCTTTAAACGTGCCGGTGCAGATGGCATCCTGACTTACTTTGCCGTTCGTGCCGCTCAATTGTTACGAGAGCAGAAATAGCCCTCCCAGGAACATTCCATGAATACCGAAGGACTCACTGAAGTTGCCGTAAAAGAAGCTCAGCCGGTGGTCGAGCAAATCACCGAAACCCCGCCGGAACTGGAGCCTGCGCCACCCGCGCCGGTTGCCGAAACCGCTGTGGCGGTGCCGGCGATCGCCATTCCCGGCCTGGATGACAGCAGCCTGTACATCCACCGCGAGCTTTCGCAATTGCAGTTCAACATCCGCGTGCTGGAACAGGCGCTGGACGAGTCCTACCCGTTGCTGGAGCGGCTGAAGTTCCTGCTGATCTTCTCCAGCAACCTCGACGAATTCTTCGAGATCCGCGTCGCCGGGCTGAAAAAGCAGATCACTTTTGCCCGCGAACAGGCCGGCGCTGACGGCTTGCAGCCGCATCAGGCGCTGGCGCGGATCAGCGAACTGGTCCACGGTCACGTTGACCGCCAGTACGCGATCCTCAACGACATCCTCCTGCCGGAGCTGGAAAAGCATCAGGTGCGCTTCATCCGTCGGCGCAACTGGACAACCAAGCTCAAGACCTGGGTACGCCGCTATTTCCGCGACGAGATCGCGCCGATCATCACCCCGATCGGCCTCGACCCGACGCACCCGTTCCCGCTGCTGGTGAACAAGAGCCTGAACTTCATTGTCGAGCTCGAAGGCATCGACGCCTTCGGGCGCGACTCCGGTCTGGCGATCATCCCGGCGCCGCGTCTGCTGCCACGGATCATCAAGGTGCCGGAAGAAGTCGGCGGCGCCGGCGACAACTATGTATTCCTGTCGTCGATGATCCACGCCCACGCCGATGACCTGTTCCAGGGCATGAAGGTCAAAGGCTGCTACCAGTTCCGTCTGACCCGCAACGCCGACCTGGCGCTCGATTCCGAAGACGTCGAAGACTTGGCCCGCGCTCTGCGTGGCGAGTTGTTCTCGCGGCGTTACGGTGACGCGGTGCGTCTGGAAGTCGCCGACACCTGCCCGAAACACCTCTCGGACTATCTGCTCAAGCAGTTCAACCTGAGCGAGACCGAGCTGTACCAGGTCAACGGCCCGGTCAACCTGACGCGCCTGTTCAGCATCACCGGTCTGGACAGCCATCCGGAGCTGCAATACACGCCGTTCACCCCGCAGATCCCGAAACTGCTGCAGAACAGCGAAAACATCTTCAGTGTGGTCAGCAAGCAGGACATCCTCCTGCTGCACCCGTTCGAGTCGTTCACGCCGGTGGTCGACCTGCTGCGTCAGGCCGCGAAAGACCCGCACGTACTCGCCGTACGGCAAACGCTGTACCGCTCCGGGGCCAACTCCGAGATCGTCGATGCGCTGGTGGATGCCGCGCGTAACGGCAAGGAAGTCACCGCGGTGATCGAGCTGCGTGCGCGCTTCGACGAAGAATCCAACCTGCAACTGGCCAGCCGTCTGCAAGCGGCCGGTGCGGTGGTGATCTACGGAGTGGTCGGCTTCAAGACCCACGCCAAGATGATGCTGATCCTGCGCCGTGAGGCTGGCGAAATCGTCCGCTACGCGCACCTTGGCACCGGCAACTACCACGCCGGTAACGCCAAGCTCTACACCGACTACAGCCTGCTGACCTCCGACGACGCCTTGTGCGAAGACGTCGGCAAACTGTTCAGCCAGTTGATCGGCATGGGCAAGACACTGCGCATGAAAAAGCTGCTGCATGCGCCGTTCACCCTGAAGAAGGGCATGCTCGACATGATTGCCCGCGAAACCCAGTTCGCCCTCGAAGGCAAACCGGCGCACATCATCGCCAAGTTCAACTCGCTGACCGATCCGAAGATCATCCGCGCGCTGTACAAGGCCAGCCAGTCCGGCGTGCGCATCGATCTGGTGGTGCGCGGCATGTGCTGCCTGCGTCCGGGCATCGCCGGGGTCTCGCACAACATTCATGTGCGCTCGATCATCGGCCGCTTCCTCGAGCACACGCGGGTGTTCTACTTCCTCAACGGCGGCGACGAGCAGATGTTCCTCTCCAGCGCCGACTGGATGGAGCGCAACCTCGACAAGCGTGTCGAGACCTGCTTCCCGGTGGAAGGCAAGAAGCTGCTGACCCGAGTGAAGAAAGAGCTGGAGCTGTACCTGACCGACAACACCCACAGCTGGAGTCTGCAGTCGGACGGCCGCTACATCCGCAACACACCCACCGGCAACCAGAACCCGCGCAGTGCGCAGGCGACGTTGCTGGAGCGGCTGGGTAGCCCGATACTGCCTGTCAGCAGCTAAAGCAAAGCCAAGAGCAAAAGCCCCTCACCCTAGCCCTCTCCCGGAGGGAGAGGGGACTGACCGAGGTGTCTTGCGTCATACATTGACCTGAAATACCTGATCGAACTCTGGCCTCAACGCTAGTACAAATCGGCTCCCTCTCCCTCGGGAGAGGGCTGGGGTGAGGGGAGAGCTACACCGCCGCTCTCAAACCAAACCCAATAAAAAGGCGATCCTAACGGATCGCCTTTTTTGTGCCAGCCAGTTACTCAGTGCACCGTGAGAATAATCCCCACCCGCGTCAACCAATCGGCCTCGAGGCCGAAATCCGCCTGAGTCAGCTGATTTTCATCCAGCCAGTTCTCCGGGAATTCCACATCGAGATGGTCGCCATTGGCATGTAGCACCACCTGCGGCATCGCCTGGGTTCCGCGAATGTGATGGAACAGAATGGCGAACCGCAGCAGCACGCACAGGCGAATCAGTTTGATGCCGTCATCGCCGAATTCGGCGAACTTGTCCTTGGGAATATTGCGCCGGTGCCCGCGCACCAATAGCGCGAGCATCTGCTGATCCTCGCGGGAGAAGCCGGCCAGGTCCGAGTGCTCGATCAGGTAGGCGCCATGCTTGTGGTAGTGATAGTGAGCGATGTCGAGGCCGACTTCGTGCACTTTCGCCGCCCAGCCGAGCAGTTCGCGCCAGATGCCGTCGTCCAGTTCCCAGTCCACGGCGACCTGATCGAAGGCGTGCAGGGCCTTGCGCTCGACCCGCGCCGCCTGTTCCAGGTCGACGTGATAGCGCTCCATCAGCGAGGTCAGGGTGCGTTCGCGCACGTCTTCGTGATGATGACGTCCGAGCAGGTCATACAGCACGCCTTCACGCAGCGCGCCTTCGCAGTGATCCATGCGTTGCAGTTCGAGGGCGTCGAAGATCGCTTCGAGAATCGCCAGGCCCGCCGGGAAAATTGCCCGACGATCAGGCTTGATGCCTTCGAAATCGATCTTGTCGGCGTCGCCCAGCTTGAACAGCTTGCGCTTGAGCCATGCCAGGCCTTCGGCGTTGACCTCGCCGCTGCCGTGGCCGCCAGCCTTCAGGGCCAGGCCGATGGCGCGAATCGTACCGGAGGAGCCGATGGCTTCATCCCAGGTCAGGCGATGCAGGGCGTGCTCGATGCTCATGATTTCCAGGCGCGCCGCCGTGTAAGCCTGGGCGTAGCGCGCCGGGGTGATCTTGCCGTCCTTGAAGTAGCGCTGGGTGAAACTCACGCAGCCCATTTGCAGGCTTTCGCGCAATAAAGGCTCGAAGCGCTGGCCGATGATGAATTCGGTACTGCCGCCGCCGATGTCGGCGACCAAACGTTTGCCCGGGGTATCGGCGAGCGTGTGCGAAACACCGAGATAGATCAGGCGCGCTTCTTCACGGCCGGAGATGACTTCAACCGTGTGGCCGAGGATTTCCTCGGCGCGGCGGATGAATTCGCCACGGTTGCGCGCTTCACGCAGGGCGTTGGTGCCGACGATGCGCACGGCGCCGAGCGGCATACCGTTGATCAGTTGCGCAAAGCGCTTGAGGCAATCGAGGCCGCGCTGCATCGATTCTTCGTTGAGCTGGCGCGCATCGTCGATGCCGGCGGCCAGTTGCACCTTCTCGCCGAGGCGCTCGAGAATGCGGATTTCGCCGTTCTGGGCCTTGGCCACGACCATGTGAAAGCTGTTGGAGCCCAGGTCGATTGCGGCGATCAGGGACAGATTCTTGGCTTGGGATTGCGGCATGGTCAGGGGGTCTCGGTCGATAACCCCGACATCGTGCCACGATCAAACGCTGGCGCCAACGCGCATGGTTCAAACCGTTGATTCAGCGTAGAAAGTCTGGGGATCGCGGCGCGGCCATTCGCGAGCAGGCTCGCTCCCACAGATGAGCGCATTCCCCTGTGGGAGCGAGCCTGCTCGCGAAGAGGGCATCACTGCTTCAGAGAATCTTCAGGCTGTCGCTTCCACCGTGCCAATAAAGTTCGCCAGCTCCGCCGTCTGCGGATTGGCAAATAACACCTTCGGATCGCCCACCTCGTGCACCTTGCCGTGGTGCATGAAGACCAATTTATCGCCGACTTCCCGGGCAAAGCGCATCTCGTGGGTGACCATGATCAGCGTCATGCCTTCCTTGGCCAGTTGCCGAACCACGCTGAGCACTTCATTGACCAGCTCAGGGTCGAGCGCCGAGGTGATTTCATCGCACAGCAGCACCTTCGGCGACATCGCCAAAGCCCGGGCGATCGCCACCCGCTGTTGCTGCCCGCCGGACAGGCGATCCGGAAAGGCATCGAATTTCTCCCCGAGTCCGACTCGCTCGAGCATTTCCCGCGCCAGTTCGGCTGCCTTGGCTTTGGGCACCTTCTGCACCACTTGCGGCGCGAGCATGACGTTCTCCCCGACGGTCAGGTGCGGGAACAGGTTGAACTGCTGGAAGACCATGCCGACCTTCTGTCGCAGACTGCGCAGATCGGCGCGGGCGGCGTCGAGGTATTCGCCGTCGACTTCGATCACGCCGTCGTTGATCGACTCCAGGCCGTTGAGTGTGCGCAACAGAGTCGATTTGCCCGAGCCGCTGCGGCCGATGATCGCCACGACCTGACCTTCCTCGACGCTGAGGTCGATGCCTTTGAGTACGTGGTGATCGCCGTAGTATTTATGCAGGGCGGAAATTCTAAGCAGAGGCATGCAGTCTCCTTTCCAGGTAGCGCGCACTGAGGGACAAGGGGTAGCAGAGCAGGAAGTAGCCGAGGGCGACGAGGCCGTAGACCATGAACGGTTCGAACGTGGCGTTGGCGAGCATGCCGCCGGTCTTGGTCAGTTCGGTGAAGCCGATGATCGAGGTCACCGCTGTGCCCTTGACCACTTGCACCGAGAAGCCCACGGTCGGCGCCACGGCGATGCGCAGCGCTTGCGGCAGAATTACGTAGCGCAGCTGCTCCAGCGGATTGAGCGCCAGGCTCGACGAGGCTTCCCACTGACCGTGGGGAATGGCCTCGACGCAGCCGCGCCAGATCTCTGCCAGATAGGCGCTGGTGAACAAGGTCAAAGCGATCGCGGCGGCCATCCACGGCGAAATCTCGATCCCGGCCAGCGCCACACCGAAGAACACCAGAAACAGTTGCATCAATAGTGGCGTGCCCTGAAACAGCTCGATCCAGGTGCGGGCGATGCTGCTTGGCAGGGTGTTCTTCGAAATGCGCATCACCAGAATCAGCAGGCCGACGAGGCCGCCGCCGATGAATGCCACCAGCGACAGCGCCAGCGTCCATTGCAGGCCGGTGAGCAGGTTGCGCAGGATGTCCCAGAAAGTGAAATCGCTCATTGGCTGCTCCTCGCAATGAACCGCCGGCCGAACCAGTTGAGCAATTGGCGGATCAGCAGCGCCATGCACAGGTAGATCAGGGTGGTCAGCGCGTAGGTTTCAAAGGCGCGGAAGTTGCGTGACTGAATGAAGTTGGCGGCGAAGCTCAATTCTTCCGTGGCGATCTGCGAACACACCGCCGAACCGAGCATGACAATGATGATCTGGCTGCTCAGCGCCGGCCAGACCTTGCCCAGCGCCGGCAGCAGGACGACGTGGCGGAACGCTTCGAAGCGGGTCATCGCCAGTGCCGCAGCCGCTTCCAGTTGCCCGCGCGGAATCGCCTGGATGCCGGCGCGGATGATTTCGGTCGAATAGGCGCCAAGGTTGATCACCATCGCCAGCACCGCCGCCTGCCACTCGGAGATCTGCATGCCGAGCGACGGCAGGCCGAAGAAGATGAAGAACAGTTGCACCAGAAACGGCGTGTTGCGGATCAACTCGACGTAGACGCCGAAGATCGCCGAGAACGGGCGAATCTGCCACGCCCGCACCAGCGCCCCGACAATGCCCACGCCGACCCCGAGCAGCGCGCCGATGGCGGTCAGCTCCAGCGTGAACAAAGCGCCGCGCAGCAGCAGGTCGGTGTTTTCCACCACCGGCAAAAAATCGAACTGATAAGCCATGAAGGTCTCCCGCGCAGTCGATCAGAGATCGGCCGGCAGCGGCTCTTTCAGCCAGGTTTGCGAGTTCTTTTCCAGTGCGCCGTCAGCCTTGGCGGTGTTGAGGATGTCGTTGACCTTGGTCAGCAGCGCCGCTTCGTTCTTGTTCACACCGACGTAGACCGGCGAATCCTTGAGCTTCACTTTCAGCGCCGGTACGCGCTTGGGGTTCTTCTCGCTGATGGCCACCATTACCACGTTGCCGCTGGCGATCAGATCGACCTGGCCTGCCAGATAAGCGGCGATGGTCGAGTTGTTGTCTTCGAAACGTTTGATGGTCACGCCTTCGGGGGCGACTTTGCTCAGCTCGATGTCTTCGATGGCGCCACGGGTGACGCTGATGGTCTTGCCCTTGAGGTCGTCGAGGCTGGTGATCGCAGCGTCGGGCGGGCCGAACACGGCGAGATAGAACGGCGCATAGGCGCGGGAGAAGTCGATGACCTTCTCGCGCTCGGCGTTTTTGCCGAGGCTGGAAATCACCAGATCGACCTTGCCGGTGGTGAGGAACGGGATGCGGTTGGTGCTGTTGACCGGGGTCAGTTCGAGTTTGACCTTGAGTTGGTCAGCGAGCAGTTTCGCCGTGTCGATATCCAGGCCGCGCGGCTTCATGTCCGGGCCGACCGAGCCGAACGGCGGGAAGTCCTGGGGCACGGCAACTTTCAGCGTGCCGCGTTTGACCACGTCGTCCAGACCGTCGGCGTGAGCGGGGGCCTGGCACAGCAGCAGGCCGGTAAACAGGGAAGCGAGGAGGGCGCTGTAACGCTGGGTCATGGACTATCTCCGGATCGGCGGGAAGTGGTTGCTGCGATCGGACAGAGCATGGCCCGTGCCAACAGGCGGATTTCGCCCCGGCAGGCCGCGGCACCAGCGGCTTCGTTCGGTCTTACTGGTCTGAACAGTCAGCTCGGTTTTCGCACTGCGATGGCGCATCGGCTGCACGCGCCGAACCCCGCTGGGGCACGACTTGCCGGACTCGACGAATAGCTTTACAACTAGCCGCACCTTGGCCCTGACGCGTCCGCACATCATGAATTCGATCTCCCGCGCCGTACCCGAAGTGGCGCTGCAAGCGATCCGCAAACTGATCACCGAGCAGGGCTTCGGTGCCGGTGACGCGTTGCCTTCGCAACGGGATCTGGCGCTGCAACTGGGCGTCAGCCGGGCATCGTTGCGTGAAGCGTTGTCGTCGCTCAGTGCACTGGGCGTGGTCAGCATTCAGCCGGGCAAGGGCGTGTTCGTGCAGTCGCCGGTCGAATTGTCGCGCGGCGACAACGCGCCAGGCTGGTCGTTTGCGGCGCAGGCATCACCGCTGGATATCTTTCAACTGCGCTATGCGCTCGAAGGGTTTGCAGCAGGGTTGGCGGCGGTGACGTTGAGCACGTTCGATCTGGATGCGCTGGAAGACAACGTTGCGGCCATGCGCGAGCAACTGAAGCTCGGCGACTTTGAAGCGGCGGCGAAACTCGACTTCGAATTTCACCGGCGCATCCTCCTCGCCAGCGGCAATCAAGCGATGCTGAGCATCCTCACCGCCAGCGCCGAGATTTTTCTCGAGAGCCAGAAACTGCCGTTCATCCGCGCCGAGCGCGCCATGGAAACCTGGCAGGAACACCGCAAGATCCTCCGCGCACTAGCGCGCCGTGCGTCGGGAGCAGCGCAAAAAGCCATGCAGGAACATGTGCGCAACGCCGCCCTGCGTACCGGAATCGCCTTCATCGCTCCCGCCACGGCGTGACTTGAGCTATACCCAAACTCATCAAGGGCCATAGCAACACTCAATCATCTGCGGCTTCCTGAACAAGGGAAGGGCGGCTATGATGGGCCACGTTTTTTTGCTTACAACCTGGAGAATTCCATGAGCAGCGATCTGATCAAACACGTTAGCGACGCTAGCTTCGAAGCCGACGTACTCAAGGCCGAAGGCGCTGTCCTGGTCGACTACTGGGCTGAATGGTGCGGCCCTTGCAAAATGATCGCACCGGTTCTGGACGAGATTGCCGAGACTTACAAAGGCAAGCTGACCGTCGCCAAACTGAACATCGACGAAAACCAGGAAACCCCGGCCAAGCATGGCGTGCGTGGTATCCCGACGCTGATGCTGTTCAAGAACGGCAACGTTGAAGCGACCAAGGTCGGCGCACTGTCGAAGTCGCAGCTGGCGGCGTTCCTCGACGCCAACATCTGAGCGTCGCAGTAAAACGCTGAAAAAAAGCCCCGCAAATCGCGGGGCTTTTTGCGTATTCAGGGCTAGACGCTCCGAAACTCAGGTGGTACATTCGGCCCCGCACTGGTTTCTCCAATGCCCCCTGCTAGCCGTCGCCGACGCACTCCTTTTCGAATTAGTTCGCGATCCTGTCGCCTTCTCCGCGGCGCGGCCTCATTAAGCCAAAAGCTTAATTTCCCCCCCTCCATAAATGATTACGTCATTCCTATATGAATCTGACTGAACTCAAGCAAAAGCCGATTACCGAACTGCTCGAATTGGCCGAACAGATGGGCATAGAAAATATGGCCCGTTCGCGCAAGCAGGACGTGATTTTCTCCCTGCTGAAAAAGCACGCGAAAAGCGGCGAGGAAATCTCCGGTGATGGCGTGCTGGAGATTCTCCAGGACGGCTTCGGCTTCCTGCGCTCCGCAGACGCTTCCTACCTCGCCGGCCCTGACGACATCTACGTCTCGCCGAGCCAGATCCGCCGCTTCAACTTGCGCACCGGTGACACCATCGTTGGCAAGATCCGCCCTCCGAAGGAAGGCGAGCGGTATTTCGCCCTGCTCAAGGTCGACACGATCAACTTCGATCGTCCGGAGAACGCGAAAAACAAGATTCTCTTCGAGAACCTGACGCCGCTGTTCCCGACCGTGCGCATGAAGATGGAAGCCGGCAACGGTTCCACCGAAGACTTGACCGGTCGCGTGATCGACCTGTGCGCGCCGATCGGCAAAGGCCAGCGTGGCCTGATCGTCGCACCGCCGAAAGCCGGTAAAACGATCATGCTGCAGAACATCGCAGCGAACATCGCCCGTAACAATCCTGAAGTTCACCTGATCGTGCTGTTGATCGACGAGCGTCCGGAAGAAGTGACCGAAATGCAGCGCACCGTGCGCGGCGAAGTGGTTGCCTCGACCTTCGACGAGCCGCCGACCCGTCACGTGCAGGTTGCTGAAATGGTCATCGAGAAGGCCAAGCGCCTGGTCGAACACAAGAAAGACGTGGTGATCCTGCTCGACTCCATCACTCGTCTGGCCCGTGCCTACAACACCGTGATCCCGAGCTCCGGCAAGGTATTGACCGGTGGTGTCGATGCCCATGCCCTCGAGAAGCCGAAACGTTTCTTCGGTGCCGCGCGTAACATCGAAGAAGGCGGCTCGCTGACCATTATCGCCACCGCGCTGGTTGAAACCGGCTCGAAGATGGACGAAGTGATCTACGAAGAGTTCAAGGGTACCGGCAACATGGAGCTGCCTCTGGATCGCAAGATCGCCGAGAAGCGTGTGTTCCCGGCTATCAACATCAACCGCTCCGGCACCCGCCGCGAAGAGTTGCTGACCGCCGACGACGAACTGCAGCGCATGTGGATTCTGCGCAAGCTGCTGCACCCGATGGACGAAGTTGCCGCCATCGAGTTCCTGGTCGACAAGCTGAAAACGACCAAGACCAACGACGAGTTCTTCTTGTCGATGAAGCGCAAGTAATACGCTGGCGTTTCAACAAAGGACGCTCCCGCGAGGGGGCGTTTTTTTTGCCCCGAAAAATCTCGCGGCCATCACGGATATCTGTTCATGGGCCGATTTTGCGGCGTCGGCAGCGCACTCCCGAGTTCAAGGCCTGCGCCTTCGCCGCAGTGCGGGGGCCACAATCGAGCGATGACGGGCTGCTGTTTGCCCGTCAGAGCAGGTAGGATGTACGCCTATTTTGAGGGTGCCATCGTCAATGAAATTCAAGGATCTTCGGGATTTCGTGCAGCAGCTTGAGCAGCGCGGAGAGTTGAAACGCATCCAGATTCCCGTCTCGCCGGTGCTGGAGATGACTGAGGTGTGCGACCGCACGCTGCGGGCCAAAGGCCCGGCACTGTTGTTCGAGAAGCCCACCGGTTACGACATTCCGGTGCTCGGCAATCTGTTCGGCACCCCCGAGCGCGTGGCCATGGGCATGGGCGCCGAGTCGGTCAGCGAGCTGCGCGAAATCGGCAAGCTGCTGGCCTTTCTCAAGGAGCCGGAGCCGCCGAAGGGCTTGAAGGACGCGTGGTCGAAACTGCCGATCTTCCGCAAGATCATTTCGATGGCGCCAAAAGTCGTCAAAGACGCGGTGTGCCAGGAAGTGGTCATCGAAGGCGACGATGTCGATCTGGCGATGTTGCCGGTGCAGACCTGCTGGCCCGGCGACGTCGGCCCGCTGATCACCTGGGGCCTGACCGTTACCAAAGGTCCGAACAAGGAACGCCAGAACCTCGGTATCTACCGCCAGCAAGTGATCGGCCGCAACAAGGTGATCATGCGCTGGCTCAGCCACCGTGGTGGTGCCCTCGATTTCCGCGAGTGGTGCGAGAAGCACCCGGGCCAGCCGTTCCCGGTGTCCGTGGCCCTGGGCGCCGATCCGGCGACGATTCTCGGTGCCGTGACGCCGGTGCCGGACAGCCTTTCGGAATATGCTTTCGCCGGTCTGCTGCGGGGTAACCGCACCGAACTGGTCAAGTGCCGTGGCAACGATCTGCAAGTGCCGGCCACCGCCGAAATCATTCTTGAAGGCGTGATTCATCCGGGCGAGATGGCCGACGAAGGCCCGTATGGCGACCACACCGGTTACTACAACGAAGTCGACAGCTTCCCGGTGTTCACCGTCGAGCGCATTACTCACCGGATCAAACCGATCTATCACAGCACTTACACCGGCCGTCCGCCGGATGAGCCGGCGATTCTCGGCGTGGCGCTGAACGAAGTGTTCGTGCCGATCCTGCAGAAGCAGTTTCCGGAGATCACCGACTTCTACCTGCCGCCGGAAGGTTGCTCGTACCGCATGGCTGTGGTGACGATGAAGAAGTCGTATCCGGGGCATGCCAAGCGCGTGATGCTCGGCGTCTGGTCGTTTTTGCGACAGTTCATGTACACCAAGTTCGTTATCGTCACTGACGACGATATCAACGCCCGCGACTGGAACGACGTGATCTGGGCCATCACCACGCGCATGGACCCCAAGCGCGACACGGTGATGATCGACAACACGCCGATCGACTACCTCGACTTCGCCTCGCCGATTTCCGGCCTGGGCTCGAAAATGGGCCTGGATGCCACCCACAAGTGGCCGGGCGAAACCACCCGCGAGTGGGGCCGCGTGATCGTCAAGGACGACGCCGTCACCCAGCGGATCGATGCCATCTGGAATCAGTTAGGAATAGATTGATGCGTGTAACCCTGCAGCCTTCCGGAGCCGTGCTCGAGATCCAACCCGGTGAGCGGATTCTCGACGGCGCGCGGCGCCTGGGCTATGACTGCCCGCAAAGCTGCCGCAACGGCAATTGCCACGTGTGTGCAGCGCTGCTGGTCGAGGGCCGCGTCGAGCAGGCCGGCAAAGTCCACGATCATGGCGAGTTCTACACCTGCATCGCCGCACCGCTGGAAGACTGCGTGCTGTTGTGGGATGGCGTGCTCGCACTCGGTGAATTGCCGGTGCGCAGCCTGTCGTGTCAGGTCATCGAGTGTCGCGAGGTCGGTGGCGACACCTGGCGCGTGCGTCTGCGTGCACCGGCCGGCAAGCCGCCGCGCTATCACGCCGGGCAGTATTTGATGATCGAGCGCGAGAGCGGCGAGAAATCCGCCTTCTCGATGGCTTCGGCACCCCACGGCGGGCGTGATCTGGAAATTCACGTGCTGGCGCGCGAAGCCAGTGCGTTGAGCCTGATCGAACAGCTGCAACGCAACCCGCTGGTGCGTGTCGAGCTGCCCTTTGGCGATACCCACTTGGCCGAATTGCCTGACGGTCCGCTGGTGCTGATCGCCGCTGGCACCGGCATGGGCCAGATTCATGCCTTGATCGAGCATTGCCGCGCTGAAGGTTTCAAGCATCCGGTGCATCTGTACTGGGGCGTGCGCCGCCCGGAAGATTTTTATCAGATCGAACACTGGGACGAATGGCTGAAGCTGCCCAATCTGTTCCTGCACAAAGTGGTCAGTGACCAGTGCGGCTGGGAAGGGCGCTGCGGCATGCTGCACGAGGCGGTTTGCGAGGATTTCCCCGATCTGAAGCCGCTACATGTCTATGCCAGCGGTTCGCCAGCGATGGTTTACGGCACCCTGGATGCGCTGGTCGAGGCGGGCATGGATGCGCATCAGATGCGCGCCGATGTGTTCGCCTATGCGCCGCGCTCTTGAAAATGTGGGAGCGAGCTTGCTCGCGAATGCCGTTTTTCAGTCACCATTGACGTCGCCTGACAGATTGCTTTCGCGAGCAAGCTCGCTCCCACATTGGTTCTATGCGTTATAACTCCGCTTATAGCCGATCGGTATTTATGTAATTGAATAAATACCGCTAGGTTATATATCAATCAGGCAATTAATCACCGCCGGTGTGATGGCACTTAATTTGCCTTAAAACATATGTGCCTTATTGTTACAGCGGTGCGTTCTATTAAGTAATTCTTCACCCGCGGGGAGCTGAACGCTATTCGCCATGAGCGCCATTGAAAACGCAATTCTGAACCTGGCTTACCCTCCGCGGCTCGATCTTGGGCCGCAGCTGACGCACGAACAACTTCTCGCTTCCATGCAATCGACCATGGCGCGCCACAAGGGCGGGCCGGTGTGGCTGTTCGCGTATGGTTCGCTGATCTGGCGGCCGGAGTGCACGGCAGTCGAGCGCATGCGCGGTCGCGTGCACGGCTACCATCGCGGCTTGTACCTGTGGTCCCACGAGCACCGCGGTACGCCGGAGATGCCCGGTCTGGTATTCGGTCTGGATCGCGGCGGTTCGTGCAGTGGCTTTGCCTACCGCTTGCCGGAAGACAATCTCGATACCGCGCTGTATGCGCTATGGAAACGTGAGATGCCGTTTCCGTCGTACCGTCCGCACTGGCTCAATTGCCGGCTCGAAGATGGCACTCAGGTGCAGGCCTTGGGATTCGTGCTGGAGCGTCACCTGCCGAGCTATGCCGGCAACTTGCCCGATCATGTGCTCAGCCAGGTGTTCGCCAGCGCCAGCGGGCGCTACGGCACCACTCGCGATTATGTCGAGCAGACCGTTCACGCCCTGCGCAGCCACGCCATGCCAGACCGCAATCTGGAGGCGCGGCTCAAGCGCTGTAAATCACACAGCGATCAGGCGACCGCTTCACGGCTCTGACTGGCGACTTGCTTGTGCCACAGCGTTGGCGCCAGGAAGGCCATCGCCAGCAGGCAAGCGCCGACCAGCAGCACGAAACCGCCATCCCAGCCGAAGTGGTCAACGGTGTAGCCCATCGCCGCACTGGCCGCGACCGAACCCCCCAGATAACCGAACAGACCGGTGAAGCCCGCTGCAGTACCGGCGGCTTTCTTCGGCGCCAGTTCCAGCGCTTGCAGGCCGATCAGCATCACCGGGCCGTAGATCAGGAAGCCGATCGACAGCAGGGCGATCATGTCGACCATCGGATTGCCGGCCGGATTCAGCCAGTAAACCAGGGTCGCGACAGTCACCAAGGCCATGAACACCATGCCGGTCAGACCACGGTTGCCACGGAAGATCTTGTCCGACATCCAGCCGCACAGCAGCGTGCCCGGAATGCCCGCCCACTCGTAGAAGAAATAGGCCCACGAGGTTTTATCCACGGTGAAGCCCTTGGCTTCCTTCAGGTACGTCGGCGCCCAGTCCAGCACGCCGTAGCGCAGCAAGTAGACGAAAACGTTGGCCAGAGCGATGTACCAGAGCATTTTGTTGCGCAGCACGTATTTGACGAAGATTTCCTTGGCGCTGAATTCGTCTTCGTGGCTGGCGTCGTAGCCTTCCGGGTAGTCGTTCTTGTACTGCTCGATCGGCGGCAGGCCGACCGATTGCGGGGTGTCACGCATGGTGATGAAGGCGAACACCGCCACGCCCAGTGCGACTGCTGCCGGGACGTAAAACGCCGCGTGCCAGTCGTTGAACAGGCCCATGCCGATCAGGAACAGCGGGCCGATCAGACCGCCGCCGACGTTATGCGCCACGTTCCATACCGACACCACGCCGCCGCGTTCCTTCTGCGACCACCAGTGCACCATGGTCCGCCCGCTCGGCGGCCAGCCCATGCCCTGCGCCCAGCCGTTGATGAACAACAGAATGAACATCATCGTTACGCTGGACGTTGCCCACGGCGCGAAACCGAAAATGAACATCACCCCGGCCGAGACCAGCAGACCGAACGGCAGGAAGAAGCGCGGGTTGGAACGGTCGGACACCAGGCCCATGAGGAACTTCGACAGGCCGTAAGCAATAGCGATCGCCGACATCGCCAGACCAAGGTCGCCACGGCTGTAGCCTTCGTCGATCAGGTACGGCATGGCGAGGGAGAAGTTCTTGCGCAGCAGGTAGTAACCGGCGTAGCCGATAAAGATACCGGCGAAGATCTGCCAGCGCAGGCGGCGGTAGGTGCTGTCTATTTTTTCTTCAGGCAATGGAGCCTGATGTGCGGCAGGACGAAAGAAAGCAAACATTCAAGAGCTCCAGTTTTCTTGTTTTGACTGCGGATGCGAATGTTACAGTTTCGTTACCGAAAATAGCATCGCTTCACGTCGGCAAAACAGCGGAAATTTGGGCAGATGAGCGTTCCTTTATGAACATGTCGCTCTGAGATAAGAAGGCGGCGCTGAGGGGATGGTGGCTCGGGTGGGTTTCTGCGGTTTAACGTATTGGCGAGGCGGATCTCAACGGTAAAGCGATCCGGATTGCTGCTCCGGATCGCTCCATGTTTTAACGAACCTGAACGACAACCTTGCCCACAGCCTTGCGCTGGCCAAGATCATCGATCGCCTGCGCGGCATTGCTCAGCGGATACACCTGCGACACCAGCGGTTTGAGTTTGCCCTCGGCAAACCAGGCAAACAGCTGCTGGAAGTTTGCTGCGTTGTCCGGGGGTTGGCGCTGGGCAAAGGAGCCCCAGAACACGCCGAGCACCGCCGCGCCTTTGAGCAGGGCGAGGTTGACCGGCAGTTCCGGGATGCGTCCGCTGGCGAAGCCGACCACCAGCAGGCGGCCGTTCCAGGCGATGGCGCGAATGGCCTGGTCGAACAGGTCGCCGCCGACCGGGTCGTAGATCACGTCGGCGCCCTGGCCATCGGTGAGGCGTTTGATCTCGTCCTTCAGACTGGCTTCGCTGTAGTTGATCAGCTCATCGGCGCCGGCAGCCTTGGCCACCGCGAGTTTTTCGGCGCTGCTGGCGGCAGCGATCACGCGGGCACCCATGGCTTTGCCGATCTCCACTGCGGCGAGGCCGACGCCGCCCGATGCGCCGAGCACCAGCAGGGTTTCGCCCGCTTGCAGGTTGGCGCGTTGTTTGAGCGCGTGCATCGACGTGCCATAGGTCATGCTGAATGCAGCGGCAATGTTGAAGTCCATCGACGGTGGAGTCGGCAACACGTTGTAGCCTGGCACCGCAACCTGCTCGGCAAAACTGCCCCAACCGGTCAGCGCCATGACCCGGTCGCCGACTTTCAGATGGCTGACCTTTTCCCCGACTTCACGCACCACGCCCGCCGCTTCACCGCCCGGCGAAAACGGGAAGGGCGGTTTGAACTGGTACTTGCCCTCGATGATCAGCGTGTCCGGGAAGTTGACCCCGGCGGCGTGCACGTCCAGCAGGATTTCATTCTTCTTGGCGACAGGACTGGCGACGTCTTCCAGCACCAGCGATTCGGCAGGGCCGAAGGCTTTGCACAGCACGGCTTTCATCAGGGCTATTCCTTTGGGAGTGATGGCCGATAAGTGTAGGTGTGTGAATCAACGGGTCAACGAGCATGTCCGGCCCTGATAGTCAGCCATAAGCTTGTGCTTGCGCGGCGGGTCGTTATGCTAGGCCGCAAACCGGATAAGGAGCGAATTGTGAAAGCGTGGATCATGTTGTTGCTGGCCCTGTCTCTGCCTGTGGCAGCACTGGCCGAAGAAGCCAAAGAAGGCGAGGCGCCGAAGGTCAATTACATCACCCTGAGCCCGCCGTTCGTCGGCAACTATGGCCTCGACGGCACCGCCAAGCTCAAGGTCTACAAGGCCGATGTGGCCCTGCGCGTAACCGGCGAAGAGGCGACCAAACTGGTCAAGGCCAACGAGCCGCTGATCCGCAATCAGCTGGTGGCGTTATTCACTCAACAGTCGACCGAGGCGATGGGCAGCATCGAGGGCAAGGAAAAGCTGCGTCAGGAAGCGTTGAAGCAGACCCAGCAGGTCATGAATGACGAGACCGGCAAGCCTGTTGTTGAGGATCTGTTGTTCAACAACCTGATCATTCAGTAAGTCATTCGCTGTCCGGGCAGGCCTCTTCGCGAGCAGGCTCGCTCCCACAGTGGATTGGTGGTGATGCACATTTTTGCATTCACCGAATAACCCTGTGGGAGCGAGCCTGCTCGCGAAAGCTATTTATCAGGCAAAAATGAATCAGGTTTGAGCCCGATAACCGCCGCCCACTGTTCTGGTGTGACCGGCATCACCGACAACCGCGAGCCCTTCTGCACCAGTGGCAGCTCCGCGAGCGCCGTCTGCTGCTTCAGATAATCCAGCTTCAACACCCGTTTGAACGTCTCGACATGCTCGACATCGATCGCGCTCCAGGCATTTTTTTCTGCTGTAGCCTTCGGATCGAAGTAATGGCTGTCCGGCTCCAGCGCCGTCGGATCGGGATAGGCCGCTTCAATAATCTTGCCGATCCCGGCAATCCCCGGCTCGGGGCAGCTGGAATGATAGAAAAAGAACTCGTCACCGACCGCCATCGCCCGCAGGAAATTGCGTGCCTGATAGTTGCGAACCCCGTCCCAGCGCGCCTTGCCGAGCTTTTCCAGGCCCTTGATCGAGAGTTCGTCGGGCTCTGATTTCATCAGCCAGTAGGCCATGTGTTGTGCTCCTGAAGCGGTCATTGGGCAGGTTGTCGGGCAATTTTATGACAAACCGACAGTCGGTTGACGTCAGCGTTTGCGCACAGGTTCACGTTGCCGCAAAATGCCGGCCTTTAAAGCTTGACGCTGCTGCACGGCCTACGAACGGAAACCGCTGCTGTCATCGTGATGATGTGCCTTGAGGGGGGCAATCGATGAAACGCAAACCGGATTTGCTATGGACTTTGGTAATTTTGTTTGGCCTGGGCGTGGTAACCACCGGTTACGCGCAGAGCCTGTGGGCCAACAAGACCGATGCGCCGATTGAAGTGGCGCAACAGGTGCAACAGTCGACCGCTTTCAAACGCTGAACCTGTCTCTTCGACGCCGCTGTTCCGTGCGGCGTCTACTCTGCGAAATACCACGCCTTGTCGGTGACCGTGCCTTGTAACGGCACATCCCAGCTCGCCTGCGCCAAACGCTCGACCTTCTGACATTCATGGGCCAGGCCCAGCAGCGTCGGCTTGCGCCAGTTTTTGCGCCGGGCCAGATAGGCGAGGCTGCGGTCATAAAATCCGCCGCCCATGCCCAGGCGCCCGCCGACATCGTCAAACCCCACCAGCGGCAACAGCACCAGATCCAGCGCCCAGACCTTGCGTTGCCGAGCCAGATTGGCCCGGGGCTCAAGGATGCGGAAACGATTGGGCATGAGCTTTTCGCCGGGGCGGATGCGCTGGAAGACCATTTTCGTTCGTGGCCAAGCACTGAGTACCGGCAGATAAGTCGCCTTGCCGCGACGCTGGGCTTCGCGCAGGAGCAGGCGCGGATCGATTTCACCGTCGGTGGGCAAATACAGGGAGATATGTTTTGCCCGTCGAAAGTGCGGGTCTTGCGCCAATTGCCGGAACAGGCCTTTGGCAGCCTGGCGTTGTTCGCCTGGCGTCAGTGCGCGGCGCGACTTGCGCAGCAGGCGGCGGAGTTGCGGGCGGCGGAGTTGCGGGCGGGGCAGCAGCGCGGGTTCGGTCATGGTTCGGCTTCGGCAGGTGGATGCAAAAACGTACGCATAAAAAATCCGATGTCGGCATACACCGACATCGGATTCGAATCAGGCTCCCCGGATGAACCGCTGTCAACTCAGCCCTTGAACCCGAAAGTTCAAGGTGGAAGAAGCAGTAGACTTTAAGGCTTTCCGTCTAGCGGACATGCACACCAGCCCAACGTGCAACTTCCAGGGTAGTGCGAATCGGCTCCGGGACATCGTCAACTGGCAAGCACCCCAGGGAGTGCCGCGAGTATACCTCAAGCTGTCAGTCGAATCAGCCCTTGGCGGTGTTCTGATCGTCGGCCAGGACCAGATCGACACGATCAAGCAAGTCGCGCACCTGTTCGCGGGTCGAACCGCTGGCCTGGATGTCCGGGCGCTCTTCTTTGTGCAACAGGTCGTGGGTGATGTTCAGCGCGGCCATCACGGCAATGCGGTCGGCGCCGATGACTTTGCCGCTGCTGCGGATCTCGCGCATCTTGCCGTCCAGGTAGCGGGCGGCGCTGACCAGATTGCTGCGTTCTTCCGGCGGGCAGATGATCGAATACTCTTTGTCGAGGATCTGCACGGTAACGCTATTGCTTGAACTCATGAGTCTTGCTCCAGGGCCTTGAGGCGCGAAATCATCGATTCGACCTTACGCCGGGCGATTTCGTTTTTTTCAATGAGGTGAGCGCGTTCCTCGCGCCAGGTTTTTTCCTGAGCTAGTAAGAGTGCGTTTTGACTCTTAAGTTGCTCGACTCGGCCAATCAGCAGTTCGAGTCTGGCCATCAGCGCTTGCAGGTCGGTGTCTTCCATTGGGTCCACGTGTTCGTCTGATGGGTGGTGACTGGCGGACAGCCTTTAATGGTCTTGGCGGGGCTGTCGATGTAGGATACAAGGCCTTCATTCTAGACATAGCGCCGTCTGGCGCCTAGCTGCCCATGACCATTGCGAATTCCCCGTACCAAGCCTTTGCCACCCTGCTGACTGCCAGCGGCCACAACGTCTCGCCTGCCGAACTGCACGGCGTGCTGCTCGGGCGCAGTTGCGCCGGGGCCGGCTTCGATCACGAAGGCTGGTTGATCGACGCCGCCGAACTGCTCGAAGGCGAGATCCAGGACAACGTCCGCAACGCCCTGATCGGCCTGCAGGAGATGGTCAAAGGCGAGCTGACTGGCGACGACGTCACCGTCGTTCTGCTGCTGCCGACCGACGATGCGCCGCTGGCCGACCGCGCTGCTGCACTGGGCGAATGGTGCCAGGGCTTCCTCAGCGGGTTCGGCCTGAACTGCCGCGACAGCAGCATGCTCAGCACCGAAGCCACCGAAGTGCTGCAGGATCTGGCCGCCATATCCCAGGTGCAGGACGCGCTGGAAGAATCCGAAGACGGCGAATCCGACTACATGGAAGTCATGGAATACCTGCGCGTCGCGCCGTTGCTGCTGTTCTCGGAAACCAAAAAAGCCGATGTGCCGTCAGCCGCCAAGCCGTCGTTGCATTAATCGCGTGCCAGGGAAAGCCATCTGCCCATGACCCATATCCCCAAAGCGGAATACAGCCGTCGCCGCAAGGCCCTGATGGCGCAGATGGAACCCAACAGCATCGCGATCCTGCCCGCCGCCGCGGTGGCCATCCGCAACCGCGACGTCGAGCATGTCTACCGTCAGGACAGCGACTTCCAGTACCTCAGCGGTTTTCCCGAGCCACAAGCCGTCATCGTCCTGATGCCCGGTCGCGAGCACGGTGAGTACATCCTGTTCTGCCGTGAACGCAACGCCGAACGCGAATTGTGGGATGGCCTGCGCGCAGGGCAGGAAGGCGCGATCCGCGAGTACGGCGCCGACGATGCTTTTCCGATTACCGACATCGACGACATCCTCCCGGGCCTGATCGAAGGCCGCGACCGGGTGTATTCGGCGATGGGCAGCAATCCCGAATTCGATCGGCACCTGATGGACTGGATCAACGTGATCCGCTCCAAGGCGCACCTCGGCGCGCAGCCGCCGAATGAATTCGTTGCCCTGGATCATCTGCTGCACGACATGCGCCTGTATAAATCGGCGGCAGAAGTGAAGGTGATGCGCGAAGCCGCGCGGATCTCGGCGCAAGCGCATATCCGCGCGATGCAGGCCAGTCGTCCGGGGCTGTATGAATATAGCCTCGAAGCCGAACTGGATTACGAATTCCGCAAGGGCGGGGCGAAGATGCCGGCCTACGGTTCGATCGTCGCCGCCGGGCGCAACAGCTGCATCCTGCATTACCAGCAGAATGACGCGCTGCTCAAGGATGGCGATCTGGTGCTGATTGACGCTGGTTGCGAGATCGACTGCTACGCCAGCGACATCACCCGTACGTGGCCGGTCAACGGCAAGTTTTCGCCGGAGCAGAAGGCGATCTACGAGTTGGTGCTGGCTTCGCAGGAAGCGGCGTTTGCCGAGATCGCCCCCAACAAGCACTGGAATCAGGCGCACGAAGCCACGGTGCGGGTGATCACAGCAGGTCTGGTCAAGCTTGGCTTGTTGCAGGGTGAGGTTGACGAGTTGATCGCCAGCGAAGCCTACAAGGCTTTTTATATGCACCGTGCCGGCCACTGGCTGGGCATGGATGTGCATGACGTCGGCGAGTACAAGGTCGGCGGCGAATGGCGCGTGCTGGAGGTCGGCATGGCGCTGACCGTGGAGCCGGGCATCTACATCGCGGCGGACAATCAGAACGTGGCGAAGAAATGGCGCGGCATTGGCGTGCGCATCGAGGATGACGTGGTCGTGACCCGATCCGGCTGTGAAATCCTCACCAGCGGCGTGCCGAAAACCGTCGCCGAGATCGAAGCGCTGATGGCACAAGCAAGGACACACGCAGCATGAGTCGAGTCAATCTGGCAATCATCGGTGGCGGTCTGGTCGGCGCCAGTCTGGCGTTGGCGTTGCAGGCCGGGGCCAAGGCGCAGGGCTGGAAGATCGTCCTGATCGAACCGTTCGCCCCCGGCGACAGCTGGCAACCGAGCTACGACGCCCGCTCCTCGGCGCTGTCGTTCGGCTCGCGGCAGATTTATCAGCGCCTGGGTGTGTGGCAGGAAATTTCCCGCCGCGCCGAGCCGATCAAACAGATTCACGTCTCCGACCGTGGCCGCTTCTCCACCGCGCGTTTGTCGGCGATGGAAGAGGGTGTGCCAGCGCTCGGTTACGTGGTGGAAAACGCTTGGCTCGGCCAGTGCCTGTGGCAACACCTCGACAAAGACGTGATCACGTGGCGCTGCCCGGCGGAAGTCACGCGCATGGAACCGTTGGCCGATGGCTACCGCCTGACCCTCAACGACGAAACCACACTGGAATGCGACCTCGCGGTACTCGCCGATGGCGGCCGCTCCGGGTTGCGCGAACAGTTGGGCATTAACGTGCGCACGCGCCCGTACAACCAGAGCGCGCTGATTGCCAACATCACCCCGAGTGAAGCGCACAACGGCATGGCCTTCGAGCGCTTTACCGACGAAGGCCCGATGGCCCTGCTGCCGTTGCCGGACAATCGCTGCGCACTGGTGTGGACGCGGCTGGGCATGGACGCGCAGCGTCTGACTGAATTGAGCGAGCGTGATTTTCTCAGCGAGCTGCAAGGCGTGTTCGGTTACCGCCTCGGCACTTTGAAACAGGTCGGCGCACGGCATCTTTATCCCCTGTCACTGATCGAAGCTGAAGAACAGGTGCGCTCGCATCTGGCCGTGCTCGGCAACGCCGCACACAGCCTGCACCCGATCGCCGGCCAGGGCTTCAACCTGTCGCTGCGTGACGCCGACGCCCTGGCTGCTGCGCTGCTGGCCAGCGACAAGCCGCTGGGCGACTTCGCCACGTTGCAGGCCTATCGCGAGCGGCAGCGCCTTGATCAGGACATGACGGTGGGCTTCTCCGATCAGGTCACGCGCCTGTTCGGCAGCAGCCAACCGCTTGTGTCGCTGGGGCGCAACCTCGGCCTGCTCGGCCTCGACCTGCTGCCACCGGCCAAGCGCTGGTTCGCGCGGCAGGCGATGGGTCTGGGAACCCGTCCGGATGCTTGAGTGGCTGGCCGGCATTTTCATTTTCAGGATCGCGCCACCAACAGGCGCGCTCGGTAAAACCCTTTACATGCGGCGCAAGCCGCAAGCGAGACAGGCCTAAAGCATGGAAATGCGCGCAGATCTGCTGATTGTCGGAGCCGGAATGGTCGGCAGCGCCCTGGCGCTGGCGCTACAGGACAGTGGGCTGGAAGTGCTGCTGCTCGACGGTAGCCCGTTGAGCGTGAAACCGTTCGATGCCGAAGCGACGTTCGAACCGCGCGTCAGTGCATTGTCGGCGGCGAGCCAGCGCATTCTCGAGCGCCTCGGCGTCTGGGACGGCATCGCCCAGCGGCGCAGCAGCCCGTACACCGACATGCACGTCTGGGACGGCAGCGGCACCGGGCAGATTCATTTCTCGGCGAGCAGTGTGCATGCCGAGGTGCTCGGCCACATCGTCGAAAACCGCGTGGTGCAGGATGCGCTGCTCGAGCGTTTGCATGATTGCGACCTCGGCATGCTGGCCAATGCGCGGCTGGAGCAGATGCGTCGCTCCGGCGACGACTGGCTGCTGACCCTGGCCGATGGCCGCACCTTGCGCGCACCGCTGGTGATCGCGGCCGATGGCGCCAATTCTGCCGTGCGCCGTCTGACCGGCGTGGCGACCCGCGAGTGGGATTATCTGCATCACGCCATCGTCACCAGCGTGCGCTGCAGCCAGCCGCACCGCAAAACCGCCTGGCAGCGCTTTACCGATCACGGGCCATTGGCGTTTTTGCCGCTGGAGCGTGATGGTCAGCAGGACTGGTGCTCGATCGTCTGGTCGACCACACCGGCTGAAGCCGAGCGCTTGATGGCGCTGGAAGAGACTGCGTTTTGCGCTGAGCTGCAGCGAGCCTTCGAGGGACGCCTCGGTGAGGTCATCAGCTCTGATCCGCGGTTGTGCGTACCGCTGCGTCAGCGTCACGCCAAGCGTTATGTCGCAGAGGGCCTGGTGTTGATCGGTGATGCGGCGCACACCATTCACCCGTTGGCGGGGCAGGGCGTGAACCTTGGTTTCCTCGATGCAGCGGTGCTGGCGGAAGTGCTGCTGCAAGCGCATGAGCGTGGTGAGCGACTGGCGGATGTCAAAGTATTGAGCCGTTATGAGCGCCGGCGCATGCCACACAATCTGGCGCTGATGGCGGCGATGGAAGGCTTCGAGCGGTTGTTCCAGGCCGACCCGCTGCCACTGCGCTGGTTGCGCAATGCCGGGTTGAAGCTGGTCGAGCAGATGCCCGAGGCGAAGGCGTTGTTTGTGCGCGAGGCGCTGGGGTTGACTGGGGATCTTCCAGCTCTGGCAAAGCCCTGACCGCCTCATTGAGGCTGATGGCCCCTTCGCGAGCAGGCTCGCTCCCACTGTTGAGATGCATTCCAATGTGGGAGCGAGCCTGCTCGCGAAAGCGTCCGCCCACTTACCCCAGTTTTGAGCCGTGCAACATCTGGTAACGCCTTCCCCCAGTGTTCGATTGTGGTGGTAAATGTGAGTCCTTATCATTTGGCCCACCTTTCCCGACCGTGAGACCACTCCCATGTTGGCACCCAAGCGTCTTCTGACCGCACTGGCCTTGACCCTGATCGGCAGCATCACTGCCCAGGCCGCCGATGAGGTGGTGGTTTACTCGTCGCGCATCGATGAGCTGATCAAACCGGTATTCGATGCCTACACCGCCAAGACCGGGGTGAAGATCAAGTTCATCACCGACAAGGAAGCGCCGCTGATGCAGCGCATCAAGGCCGAAGGTGAAAACGCCACAGCCGATTTGCTGCTCACCGTCGATGCCGGCAACCTCTGGCAGGCCGAGCAGATGGGCATCCTCCAGCCATTCACCTCGAAAACCATCGATGCCAATATTCCCGCGCAATATCGCTCGTCCACACACGCCTGGACCGGCCTGAGCCTGCGCGCGCGGACCATCGCCTATTCCACCGAGCGGGTGAAACCGGGCGAACTGACCACTTACGAAGCGCTGGCCGACAAGAATTGGGAAGGCCGCCTGTGCCTGCGCACGGCGAAGAAGGTCTACAACCAGTCGCTGACTGCGACCATGATCGAAGTCCACGGCGCCGAGAAGACCGAGAAAATCCTCAAGGGCTGGGTCAACAACCTGTCCACCGACGTGTTCTCCGATGACGTTGCAGTACTGGAAGCGATCAACGCCGGGCAGTGTGACGTTGGCATCGTCAACACCTACTACTACGGTCGCCTGCATAAGCAGAAGCCTGAACTGCCGGTGAAACTGTTCTGGCCGAATCAGGCCGATCGCGGTGTGCATGTGAACCTGTCGGGCATCGGCCTGACCAAACATGCGCCGCACCCGGAAGCCGCGAAGGCTTTGGTCGAATGGATGACCACGCCTGAGGCACAGACGATTTTTGCCGATGTGAACCAGGAATTCCCGGCCAACCCGGCGGTGGCGCCTTCGGAAGAAGTGGCGGCGTGGGGCAAGTTTGTTGCCGATACCTTGCCGGTAGAAGTGGCGGGCAAACGTCAGGCCGAGGCGATCCGGATGATGGATCGGGCGGGGTGGAACTGAGGCGTTTCGTGTAACTGTTGATCTTTCAAGATCGCTCCCTCACCCCAGCCCTCTCCCGGAGGGAGAGGGAGCCAACTTGTATTGTTTTCGAAACTTGAGTTCGACTCAATATCTCAGGTCGATGTAGTTTGCATGAGCACCTCGGTCAGTTCCCTCTCCCTTCGGGAGAGGGCTAGGGTGAGGGCAGCAATCCCAACCTGAAATACGCAATCCAAGAACACCCCAATCCCTCCAGAGACCCAAAAGTGGCCCACCCCGCCCAACGCCGCTGGTACCCCATCGTTTTCGCCATCGCCGCGCTGGTGTTGTTGCCGCTGAGCGTGCTGCTGCTGTCGTGGCAGACCATCGATCAGCAGATCTGGTCGCACCTGTGGCAAACCCAGATGCCGCGTCTGCTCGGCAATACCCTGACGCTGATCCTCGGTGTCGGTGTGGGCGTGACCCTGCTGGGTGTCAGCCTGGCGTGGCTGACCAGCCTCTGCGAATTTCCCGGTCGGCGCTGGCTCGACTGGGCGCTGATGCTGCCCTTCGCCATCCCTGCCTATGTACTGGCGTTCGTCTTCGTCGGCCTGCTCGATTTCGCCGGCCCCGTGCAAACCCTGCTGCGCGAATGGTTCGGCAGCGGCCTGCGCCTGCCGCGGGTGCGTTCCACCGGCGGGGTGATCGTGGTGCTGGTGCTGGTTTTTTATCCCTACGTTTATCTGCTGGCGCGTACCGCGTTTCTGGCTCAGGGCAAAGGTTTGATGGAAGCGGCTCGGGTGCTCGGGCAGTCGCCGTGGCAGGCGTTCTGGCGGGTTGCGCTGCCGATGGCGCGTCCGGCGATCGGCGCGGGCGTGGCGCTGGCGCTGATGGAAACCCTGGCCGATTTTGGCGCGGTGTCGGTTTTCAACTTCGACACCTTCACCACGGCCATCTACAAAACCTGGTACGGCTTCTTCAGCCTGCCCAGCGCCGCGCAACTGGCCAGTCTGTTGCTGCTGGTGGTGATGCTGGTGCTCTACGGCGAGCGCCGTGCACGCGGGGCGAATCGGGCCGGCAACGAGCGGCCACGGGTGAAAGCGCTGTATCACCTGCGCGGGCTCAAAGCGTTCGCGGCGACAGGCTGGTGTGGATTGGTGTTCGCCTGCGCCTTTGTCATTCCGGTGCTGCAACTGATCGTCTGGTTCTGGCAGCGCGGGCGCTTCGATCTGGATGAGCGCTACGCCGGGCTGATTCTGCACACGCTGTATCTGGGCGCGATGGCGGCGCTGATTACCGTCAGCGTTGCGCTGTTGCTGGCGTTCGCCCGGCGTCTGGCGCCGACCCCAGCCATTAACTCCGGCGTCGGCCTGGCCAATCTCGGCTACGCCTTGCCCGGTTCGGTGCTGGCGGTGTCGATCATGCTCGCTTTCAGTTATCTGGATCGTGAGCTGGTGATTCCGCTCTCCGCCTGGCTCGGCGGTGCCGGCAAACCGTTGCTGCTCGGCAGCCTTGCGGCGTTGCTGATGGCCTATCTGGTGCGCTTCATTGCTGTCGCTTACGGGCCGCTGGAAAGCAGTCTGGCGCGTATACGGCCATCTTTGCCTGAAGCGGCACGTAGCCTGGGTGTCAGTGGGCCGCGACTGTTTTTCAAAGTGTATCTGCCGCTGCTGCTGCCCGGCACCTTGAGCGCCGCGTTGCTGGTGTTCGTCGATGTGCTCAAGGAAATGCCCGCGACCCTGCTGATGCGCCCGTTTGGCTGGGACACGCTGGCGGTGCGCATTTTTGAAATGACCAGTGAAGGCGAATGGGCGAGGGCGTCCTTGCCGGCATTGACGCTGGTGCTGGTCGGGTTGTTGCCGGTGATCGGATTGATTCGACGTTCGGCGCACCGAAACACTTAGTAGTGAGTCCTACATCATGCGGCTACAATGCGCGGCATTCGGTGCGGTTCGTCTGACAGACCCGTGCGCTGGAATCGGCTGCAAGCCTTGTCCATCAAGGCTTGCAGCCGTATAGCTGCGGTCCGCACCCTCGCCACGCCCGGAAGGAGAAACCCATGGGACAGCGTACGCCTCTGTATGACCTGCACCTCGCGCTCGGCGCGAAGATGGTCGATTTTGGCGGTTGGGACATGCCACTGCATTACGGCTCGCAGGTCGAGGAGCACCACGAAGTGCGCCGCGATTGCGGGGTGTTCGATGTTTCCCATATGACAGTGATCGATGTCACCGGCGCCCAGGCCAAAGCCTGGCTCCAGCATTTGCTGGCCAACGACGTCGAACGTCTGCACCGCCCCGGCCGGGCGTTGTACAGCACCATGCTCAATGAGCGTGGCGGCATCGTCGACGACATGATCGTCTATCGCCTCGACGACGCGTACCGGCTGGTGTTCAACGCCTCGACCCGCGATCAGGATCTGGCCTGGATGAACGCCCAGCTCGGCAATTACGAGGTGCAACTGCACGAGCGCTCCGAGTTGGCGATGCTCGCCATCCAGGGCCCGCAGGCCCGGCACAAGATCGCCGAACTGGTCACCCAGTCGCGCGCCACGCTGATCCAGCAACTCAAACCTTTCGAAGGCGCCATCGACGGCGACTGGTTCATCGCGCGTACCGGTTACACCGGCGAGGATGGCCTGGAAATCTGCCTGCCAGCGAGTCAGGCGCCGGGTTTCTTCAACGACTTGGTCGGTGCGGGTATTTCGCCAATCGGCCTCGGTGCTCGCGACACCTTGCGCGTCGAGGCCGGAATGAACCTGTACGGTCAGGATATTCACCAGGACGTTTCGCCGCTGGCTTCGAACATGGCCTGGAGCATCGCTTGGGAGCCGGCCTCGCGGCAGTTCATCGGCCGCGCGGCGCTGGAGGCGGAAAAAGCCGCCGGCGTGGCGCACAAACTGGTCGGTCTGGTGCTGGAAGAGCGCGGCGTTTTGCGCGCTCACCAAGTGGTTCGCATCGCCGATGTTGGCGAAGGGGAGATCACCAGTGGTAGTTTCTCTCCTACGCTGAGCAAATCGATTGCCCTGGCGCGTGTACCGATGGCAACCGCCGACCGCGCCGAAGTGGAAATCCGTGGCAAGTGGTACCCGGTACGGGTGGTCAAACCGACCTTCGTGCGCCATGGCAAAACCTTGATCTAACCTTTTCTGGCGGGCATGACCGCTGACCAATTTCCGAGGAACCGAAGATGAGCGATATCCCTGCCGAACTGCGTTTTGCCGAAAGTCATGAATGGGCGCGTCTGGAAGCCGACGGCACCGTCACCGTGGGCATCAGCGATCACGCGCAGGAAGCGCTGGGCGACGTGGTGTTCGTCGAGCTGACCGAAGTCGGCAAAGTGTTCGCTGCCGGTGATCAATCCGGCGTGGTCGAGTCGGTAAAAGCCGCATCCGACATCTACGCTCCGGTGAGCGGTGAAGTCATCGCGATCAACGAAGAGCTGAGTGGCTCGCCCGAGCTGCTGAACTCCGACCCGTACGGCGCGTGGATCTTCAAGCTCAAGCCAAGCGACAAGGCCGAGCTGGACAACCTGCTGGATGCTGCTGGGTACAAGGCTGCAATCGGCGAGTAAGTCGCCGGCAACACTCAAAGCCCCGATTCGTCGGGGCTTTTTTATGGGCGCCGAATATCCCTTTGTGGGAGCGAGCCTGCTCGCGAAAGCGCCATATCAGTCAATGCCAAGGTTTCTGAAACACCGCTTCCGCGAGCAGGCTCGCTCCCACAGGGGCGGCGTGATCTTGAAAATTCGCCTGCTATGCTGGTTTGACCGTGTCATTGACGCCAAGCGCCAGCCAGGAGAGCCCGTCATGTCCCAGTCGCCGTCCCTGAGCCAGTTACGCGATCCCGAAGCCTTTCTGCGCCGCCACCTCGGCCCGGATGCCGCCGAGCAGCAGGCGATGCTCGACAGCCTTGGCCTTGGCAGTCGCGCCGAGCTGATCGAGCAGACCGTGCCGCCGGGCATTCGCTTCAATCGCGCACTGGATCTGCCGCCGGCCCTCGACGAACAGACTGCGCTGGCGAAACTGCGCGGTTATGCCGAGCAGAATCAGCTGTTCACCAGCCTGATCGGCATGGGCTATCACGGCACTGTCACGCCGACCGTCATCTTGCGCAACGTGCTGGAAAATCCCGGTTGGTACACCGCGTACACCCCATATCAACCAGAGATCGCCCAGGGCCGGCTCGAAGCGTTGCTCAATTTTCAGCAACTGACCATCGACCTCACCGGCCTGGAACTGGCCAACGCCTCGCTGCTCGATGAGGCTACCGCAGCGGCCGAAGCCATGGCTTTGGCCAAGCGCGTGGCGAAGTCGAAGAGCAATCTGTTTTTTGTGGATGAAAATTGCCATCCGCAAACTCTCTCCGTGGTACAGACCCGCGCCGAAGGTTTCGGCTTCGAGCTGATCGTCGACACGGTGGATAACCTGGCGCAGCACGAGGTATTCGGCGCGCTGCTGCAATACCCCGACACCCACGGCGAAATCCGCGATCTCAAACCCTTGATCAACCACCTGCACGCGCAACAGGCGCTGGCCTGTGTCGCCACCGATTTGCTCAGCCTGCTGGTGCTGACTCCGCCGGGTGAGTTGGGTGCCGATGTGGTGCTCGGTTCGTCCCAGCGTTTCGGTGTGCCGATGGGTTATGGCGGCCCGCACGCGGCGTTCTTCGCCAGCCGCGAGGAATACAAACGAGCGATTCCGGGGCGGATCATCGGTGTGTCGAAAGATGCTCGCGGCAACGTGGCGCTGCGCATGGCCCTGCAAACCCGCGAGCAACATATTCGCCGCGAGAAAGCCAATTCGAACATCTGCACCGCGCAGGTGCTGCTGGCCAATATCGCCAGTTGTTATGCGGTGTATCACGGCCCCGAGGGTTTGAAGCGTATCGCCCAGCGCGTGCATCGCCTGACCTGCATCCTCGCCGCCGGCCTTGAGCGCAACGGCATCAAACGGCTCAACAGGCAGTTCTTCGACACGCTGACGCTGGAGGTCGGCGGTGCGCAAACGGCGATCATCGAAAGTGCTCAGGCAGCGCAGATCAACCTGCGCATTCTTGGTCGCGGCCGCGTCGGTCTGAGTCTGGATGAGACCTGTGATGAACACACCGTGGCGAAACTGTTCGACGTGCTGCTCGGGGCTGATCACGGCTTGAACGTCGATGCGCTGGATGGCGAAGACATGGCTTGTGGAATCCCAGAGCATCTTCAGCGCAGCACACCGTACCTGCGCCATCCGGTGTTCAACGCTCACCACAGCGAAACCGAGATGCTGCGTTACCTCAAACAGCTGGAAAACAAGGATCTGGCGCTCAACCAATCGATGATCCCGCTGGGCTCGTGCACGATGAAGCTCAACGCCACCAGCGAGATGATCCCGATCACCTGGCCGCAGTTCGCCAATCTGCATCCCTTCGTGCCGAGGGAGCAGGCTGTCGGTTACACACTGATGATCGAAGAACTTGAGCGGTGGCTCTGCGCGATCACTGGTTTCGATGCGATCTGCATGCAGCCCAATTCCGGCGCCCAGGGCGAATACGCCGGGCTCCTGGCGATCCGTAAATATCACGAGAGCCGAGGGGAGGGCGCGCGAGATATCTGCCTGATTCCGTCGTCGGCCCACGGCACCAACCCGGCCTCGGCGCAGATGGCCGGGATGCGTGTGGTCATTGTCGAATGCGATGAGGCGGGCAACGTTGATCTGGATGATTTGCAGCTGAAAGCCGCCGAGGCCGGGAACAAGTTGTCGTGCCTGATGGCAACCTATCCGTCGACCCACGGCGTTTACGAGGAAGGCATCAGCGAAATCTGCGCAGTGATCCATCAGCATGGCGGCCAGGTGTATATGGATGGCGCCAATCTCAATGCCCAGGTCGGCCTGGCCAGGCCGGCGGACATTGGCGCCGACGTGTCGCACATGAATCTGCACAAGACCTTTTGCATTCCCCATGGCGGCGGCGGGCCGGGCATGGGCCCGATCGGCGTTCGCGCGCATCTGGCGCCGTTCGTCGCCGGTGGTGCCGATCGACGGGCCGCTGGCGCAGAACGGCGCAGTCAGCGCAGCGCCGTGGGGCAGTGCGAGCATTTTGCCGATCAGCTGGATGTACATCGCCATGATGGGGCCGCAACTGGCGGACGCCAGCGAGGTGGCGATTCTGGCGGCGAATTATCTGGCGCAGCATTTGTCCGGCGCGTTCCCGGTGCTCTACACCGGGCGCAATGGCCGCGTGGCCCATGAATGCATTCTTGATCTGCGCCCACTGAAGGCGCAGACCGGCATCAGCGAGGAAGACGTTGCCAAGCGGCTGATGGATTACGGCTTCCACGCGCCGACCATGTCCTTCCCGGTACCGGGTACGTTGATGGTCGAGCCGACCGAGAGCGAATCCAAGGCAGAACTCGACCGTTTCATCGCGGCGATGCTGAGCATTCGCGCCGAGATCAATGAAGTGCAGAAGGGCAACTGGCCGGGCGAAGACAACCCGCTCAAACGCGCGCCGCATACCCTGGCCGATGTCACTGGAATCTGGGAACGGCCCTACAGCATCGAACAGGGCATCACCCCGGATACGCACACGCGCTTGCACAAATATTGGCCGGCGGTGAATCGGGTGGATAACGTCTACGGCGATCGCAACCTGTATTGCGCCTGTGTCCCGGTGGATGATTACCGCTGATCTCTAAATCCACCACCGTCCCTGTGGGAGCGAGCCTGCTCGCGAAAGCAATCGTCCAGCCAGCATTTTCGGTGACTGGCTCACCGCTTTCGCGAGCAGGCTCGCTCCCACAAGGCATGGTGGTGAGGCGGTAATCCGGGCAAAAAAATGCCGCTCGATCGAGCGGCATTTTTCAGGGTGCGAGGCTTACTCGGAAGCCACGGCGTTCTTCGCCAGGATTGCGTTCGCCAGTTCCATGTCCGAAGCCTGCAGGCCCGGGTTGTCGGCGCGGACTTTCTGCATGGCTGCTTCCAGGTACGGGCCACGGATGCCGCCGTCGCTGGCGACGAAGCTGCCGGCGTCGTCCTGGGCGGCGACGATCAGCTTGTGATCCTTGAACGTCAGGTAGGTCGAACCGGTGGTGGCGCCGGAGGAGATGACGTTACGCCAAAAGCTGTCCGCCATGGCCGAACCAACGGGAAGCGACAGCAGGGCCAAGGTGGCGACAGCGAGTTTGAGACGCATGATGAGGTGACTCCTGGGATTGACTACGGCGTTGGATAGCCGATCCCCAATCCAGTTCCGTGCCGACTCATTTCAACTCACTTTGCGGTGTCACCCGCAGCACTTCCTCCACCGTGGTCAGCCCCGCCGCAACTTTCTGCGCGCCGGACAGGCGCAGGCTGCGCATGCCTTCCTTGAAGGCCTGGCGGCGGATCGCGGTGAGGTCGGTATCCGGGGTGATCAGCGCCTTGAGGCTGTCACTCAGTTGCATGATTTCGTAGACCCCGGCGCGGCCGCGATAACCGGTATCGCGGCATTCCAGGCACCCGATCGCCCGTTGCGCATTGCTCGGCAGTGGCGCTTGCCAGGGCCGGGTCAGGGTTTGCCAGTCTTCATCCTCGAGCGTCAGCGGCGCCTTGCAATGCGGGCACAAGGTGCGCACCAGACGCTGAGCCATGACGCCGAGCACGGTGGCTTTGATCAGGTAATGCGGCACGCCCAGTTCGAGCAAACGGCTGATGGCGCTTGGCGCGTCGTTGGTGTGCAGCGTCGACAGAACCAAGTGCCCGGTGAGCGCGGCCTGAATCGCCATTTCGGCCGTTTCCAGATCGCGGATCTCGCCGATCATGATGATGTCCGGGTCCTGCCGCATCAGGGCGCGCACCCCGGCGGCGAAAGTCAGCTCAATGTTGTGCTGCACCTGCATCTGGTTGAAGGCCGGCTCGACCATTTCGATCGGATCTTCGATGGTGCAGAGGTTGACCTCCGGCGTCGCCAGTTTTTTCAGCGTGGTGTACAGGGTAGTGGTCTTGCCGGAACCGGTCGGCCCGGTGACCAGAATGATGCCGTTGGGCTGGCGGGTCATGTCCTGCCAGCGGCGCAGGTCGTCGGCGCTGAAACCCAACTGGTCGAAATTCTTCAGCAGCACTTCCGGATCGAAAATCCGCATGACCATTTTTTCGCCGAACGCGGTCGGCAAGGTCGATAGCCTCAGCTCCACTTCGCCGCCATCCGGAGTCTTGGTCTTGACCCGGCCGTCCTGGGGTTTGCGCTTTTCCGCGACGTTCATGCGGCCAAGGCTTTTCAGGCGGCTGACGATCGCCATGGTCACCTGCGGCGGGAATTGATAGACGTTGTGCAGCACGCCGTCGATGCGAAAGCGCACGGTGCCGTGCTCACGGCGCGGTTCGATGTGGATATCGCTGGCGCGCTGCTGGAAGGCGTACTGGAACAGCCAGTCGACGATGTTGACGATGTGCGCGTCGTTGGCGTCCGGCTCCTGATCGCTGGCACCGAGATTGAGCAGTTGTTCGAAATTGCCGAGATTGCCGCCCTGGGCGTCGGCATTGCTGGCGCCGCTGACCGATTTGGCCAGCCGGAAAAACTCGACGCTGAAGCGCTGGATGTCGACCGGGTTGGCCACGACCCGTTTGATCGGCAGCTTCAATACGTGGGTCAGGTCAGCTTCCCAACCGCTGACGTAGGGCTGAGCGCTGGCCACGGTGACCGAGTCGCGGTCCACGGCGACGGCGAGAATCTTGTGGCGCTGGGCGAAGGCATAGGACATCAGCGGCGTGATCGCCGCGACATTGATTTTCAGCGGATCAATGCGCAAATACGGCTGACCGGCCTGTTGCGCCAGCCACAGGGTCAGGCTTTCCAGATCCAGATGTTTGCCCGGACGGCTGAGGTCGTCGAGTTGCTGGCTGGCGATGAATTCCAGCGGATGCATCTGCCCGTGAGCAGCATGGCGACGGCGGGCATTGAGCGCCTGTTCCGCCGCGTCCTGGCAGATGAAGCCTTGGGCGACCAGTTCCCGTAACACATCATTGAGGTCCAGCCAGCGGTCCTGAGTGACAAATTGAACGGACATGCGGCTTTCCTTTTTAAGCGTCATGCGCAAAAGGATAGTCGTGGCCCCGCTGACCGTTGGGCCACTACCCGACGAAGCCGTTGCCGGATTTGTCAGCCGGCAGCCTGTGCGGGCGCCTGCCACGCCGCGTCGGCGTTGTGCAGGTCCACCGCGCAGACGCTGATCAGGTTGCGCAGTTTTTCCGCGATCACTTGCGCACGATGCCAGCTCAGGCCGCTCATGAGCAGGTCGATCGACAGCAGATCGTCCTGGCGCTGGACGCTCACTTGCTCCGGCGTCAGACACTGCAAGGCGAACAGATTCAGCACCCGCACCAGCAGATCCGGCTCCGCCTCGGCGAGGATCTGGTACTGCGCCCGGCAGTGGGCGTTATTGACGTTCCAGACATCAGCGCGGGCGGCGGGGCTGTTCACGGCTTCAAGGTGCGGCATGGCGAGTCTCCAAAGTCACTGGAGAAATTTTTACATTCGGCGTGGGGTATTTCTTGGCTATGATCGGCGTCCAAAGCGAAATATCGAAAGATATGATTCGCTGAAGTCGATCTTTGAGGATTTTTTATGCACAGCGAGCTGGACGCCTACGACCGCAAGATTCTCGCCTTGCTCCAGGAAGACGCTTCGCTGTCGAGCGCGCAGATCGCCGAGCAGGTGGGCCTGTCGCAATCGCCGTGCTGGCGGCGGATTCAGCGGATGAAGGAGGAGGGCATCATTCGCGGTCAGGTGACCTTGCTGGATCGCAAGAAGATCGGCCTGAACACGCAGATCTTCGCCGAGATCAAACTCAACGCTCACGGGCGTTCGAATTTCACTGAGTTCACCGAGGCGATCCGCGGCTTTCCGGAAGTGCTGGAGTGTTATGTGCTGATGGGCGCGGTGGATTTCATGCTGCGCATTGTCGCGGCGGACATCGAGGCGTACGAGCGATTCTTCTTCGAGAAGCTGTCGCTGGTCCCGGGGATACAGGAAGTGAATTCGATCGTGGCGCTGTCGGAGATCAAGTCCACCACCAGCCTGCCGGTCTAGTAGGGATGGCCTTTGTGGCGAGGGAATTTTACTGTGGCGGGGGTATTTACTGTGGCGAGGGGATTTATCCCCGATGGACTGCGCAGCAGTCCCCGCTTTTTCAAGAGCGGGGCCGCTTTGCGACCCAGCGGGGATGAATCCCCTCGCCACAGGGGCATCACATGCGCAGGAGGATTTTCCAGGCGCGGTTCTGGTACACCGCAATCGCCTGATGCTTGCGCGCATCGAGCAGTTCGTCGGTGATGGTCGGCTCGTTGGCCAGCTGCGCCAGTTTGTTCAGCTCACCGTACAGGCGATCCATTTCCGGGATGTCCAGCACGTTGCGCGCGTGGTGCAACCAGACCTGAATGCGTTCGATACGCGGCAGTTGTTCAGCGAGATCTTCCGGTTGCTGCTGATAGCGTTGCAGCTGCAGAGCGGTGGCTTCTTCGCCCAACAGACGCGGCAGCCAGCTGTGCAGTTGCGCGTCACCCTGACGGTTGCCACGGGTGTTGCGGTCGGCGGTCCAGGTGCGGGCCAACAGCCAGCGTGAAGCGTTCAGCGAGAACTGGCCCCAGCGCGGGTCTTCCAGCTCTTCGAGGAACTGCTCCGGCGCGGCCTTGCGCACGTCTTCGTCTTCGATGCCGACCTGTACCAGCGGACGCCAGTCTTCCAGCAAGGCATCAAGGGCCACGCGCAGGTCGTGAGTCGATTGACGCGGCGCGGCCTGGCCGAGGCTGCTGAGTAGGGCGCGCATTTCCGCGAGGTTCTCGACCCAGTCCTGCAACAGACGCCAGTGACCGTTGAAGCGATATTGTTCGGCCAGACGCTGACTGCTGCCGAGCAAATGCCAGCTCAGCGCGGCGAAGGCGTCGTCGAGACGGGTTTCAGTGGTCAGCTGCGGCGCTGGCAGGCTCAGCGAGTAGCTGTTGGCGTCGTGCAGGCGATAACCACGCTCGGCCTTGCTGATATCGCATGGCATCAGCGCCAGGGTTTCGGCCAGTTCGGCAGCCAGTTCCAGCAACGCGGCAGGCTCGCCTTCGCGCAGCTCCAGTTCCAGCTCGCAGATTTCTTCCTTCTGCTTGCCGACCACGACGTGACCGAGGTCCAGCGCGGCTTCGATGACCACTTTGGTCTTGCCACGGCCCCAGGCGATTTCGGCGCGCTCGCGAACGAAATCGGTAGTGAAGATCGGCTTGAGGGTTTTCTTGTCCAGCTCGGCCAGTGCCTCGGGCCAGCATTCGCCGTCGAGTTTCTTTACGTCGAGCTTGGCTTTGGGCAACTTCCAGTCGTACTCATTACGCTCGGACAGACCGGCGACGCTCTGGCCACGGGTCTTGAGGGTCTGAATCACTTCGTCACCGTCCTTGCGCAGGCGCAGGGCGACTTTGGCCTGGGCGAGGTCGTGCTCGGGGGTGTCGAAGTACTGGTTCATCAACTCACGGCGTTCCCAGCCACTTTTGTTGCGTTTCTTCAGCAGCGGGTGCTCGCGCAGGGCTGCGAGGGTTTCGCGGCTGACGCGGAGTTTGATTTCAGTTTCTTTTTGCATGGCCGGAACATCCAGAATCGGGAGCGCAGCCGGGGGAATGGGTGGCTGCCAAGGCCGTGCAGTGTACAGGAGTCAAACTTCCTACGCCCTGCGGCGGTTTATTCCGCGCGCCGGATGGTTCTATAGTGGGCCTCAATCCGGGACCTGGAGTCAGTGATGCCATTGCCGTCCATGCAAGACCAGTTCGCCGCGCTGATTGCCGCGCCATCGGTCAGCTGTACCCAACCGAACCTGGACCAGTCCAACCGCGCCGTCATTGATCTGCTCGCTGGCTGGCTCGGTGACCTGGGTTTCAGCTGCGATATCCAGCAGGTCAGCCCCGGCAAATTCAATCTGCTCGCCAGTATCGGCAGCGGCCCCGGCGGCCTGGTGCTGGCCGGGCACAGCGACACCGTGCCTTATGACGACGCGTTGTGGCAGACCGACCCGCTGAAGCTCACTGAAGTCGATGGCCGCTGGGTCGGGCTGGGCAGCTGCGACATGAAGGGCTTCTTCGCGCTGATCATCGAAGCCGTACGGCCGCTGCTCGATCAGCCGTTCAAGCAACCGCTGCTGATCCTCGCCACCTGCGACGAAGAAAGCTCGATGTCCGGCGCCCGAGCGCTGGCCGAGGCCGGGCAACCGCTGGGCCGCGCGGCGGTGATCGGCGAGCCGACCGGGCTCAAGCCGATCCGCATGCACAAAGGCATCATGATGGAGCGCATCGACATCCTCGGGCAGAGCGGCCACTCGTCTGATCCGCGTCTGGGCCACAGCGCCCTTGAAGCGATGCACGATGCCATCGGCGAACTGCGCGGCCTGCGCCTGTTGTGGCAGCGCGAATTCAGCAATCCACAATTCAGCGTGCCGCAACCGACGATGAACTTCGGCTGCATCCATGGTGGCGACAACCCCAATCGCATCTGCGGCCAGTGTTCGCTGGAGTTCGACCTGCGGCCGCTGCCGGGCATGGACCCGAATCTGCTGCGCACGGAAATCCTGCGCAAGCTCAACCCGGTGGCCGAGCGGCATAAGGTGAAGATCGACTACAAGCCGCTGTTCCCGGAAGTGCCGCCGTTCGAACAGTCCGAGGATGCCGAACTGGTGCGCATCGCTGAAAAGCTCACCGGCCATCGCGCCGAAGCAGTAGCGTTCGGCACCGAAGCGCCTTATCTTCAGCGCCTCGGCTGCGAAACCATCGTCCTCGGCCCCGGCGACATTGCCTGCGCGCATCAACCCGGCGAGTACCTTGAAATGTCACGTTTGCAGCCTACCGTGCATCTGATTCGGCAGTTGATTGAACATTACTGCCTGAAGGATTGAACGCATGCCCTGTAGGTGCTGCCGAAGGCTGCGATCTTTTGATCTTGATCTTCAAAGCAACATCAAAAGATCGGCAGCTCCTACAGGGCACAGTTAAATTAGCGGGTATCCAACCCGTATTCATGAGGAGAGCGCGCGTGTCGCCAAGCCTGTTCCGACGATAACCATCAGCCCGCTGTGCGTTTTTCGTTTCGCCCCTTTTTTCGGCTGCTCTTTATTACAGGCCCAGGTTCATGCCCGAATACGTCAATTGGCTTCGCCACGCGTCCCCTTACATCAATGCCCACCGCGATTGCACCTTCGTCGTCATGCTGCCCGGCGACGGCGTCGAGCATCCGAATTTTGGCAATATCGTCCACGACCTGGTCCTGCTGCACAGTCTGGGCGTGCGTCTGGTGCTGGTGCACGGTTCACGCCCGCAGATCGAAACCCGCCTCGCCGCCCGTGGCCTGACCCCGCATTACCATCACGGCATGCGCATCACCGATGCCGCGACCCTGGAATGTGTGATCGATGCGGTCGGCCAGTTACGCATCGCCATCGAAGCGCGCCTGTCGATGGACATGGCTTCGTCGCCGATGCAGGGCTCGCGCCTGCGCGTGGCCAGCGGCAACCTCGTCACCGCGCGGCCGATCGGTGTGCTGGAAGGTGTCGACTATCACCACACCGGTGAAGTGCGGCGGGTTGACCGCAAGGGCATCAATCGCCTGCTCGATGAACGCTCGATCGTATTGCTGTCGCCGCTGGGCTATTCGCCGACCGGCGAAATCTTCAACCTCGCCTGCGAAGATGTCGCCACCCGCGCCGCGATTGATCTGGGCGCGGACAAGCTGCTGTTGTTCGGCGCCGAGCTCGGCCTGATCGACGAGAACGGCAAACTGGTGCGCGAACTGCGCCCGCAGCAAGTGCCGGCACATTTGCAGCGTCTGGGCATGAGCAACTATCAAGCGGAGTTGCTCGATGCCGCCGCCGAAGCCTGCCGTGGCGGCGTGGCGCGCAGTCATATCGTCAGTTACGCCGAAGACGGCGCACTGCTGACCGAACTGTTCACCCGTGACGGTGGCGGTACGCTGGTGGCGCAGGAGCAGTTCGAACTGGTGCGCGAGGCGGCGATTGAAGACGTCGGTGGCCTGCTCGACCTGATCAGTCCGCTGGAAGAGCAGGGCATTCTGGTGCGCCGTTCGCGGGAAGTGCTGGAGCGCGAGATCGAGCAGTTCAGCGTGGTCGAGCGTGAAGGGATGATCATCGCCTGTGCGGCGCTGTATCAGATTGCCGATTCCGATGCCGGCGAGCTGGCGTGTCTGGCGGTGAACCCGGAATACCGCCACGGCGGTCGCGGTGACGAATTGCTCGAACGCATCGAGACCCGGGCGCGGGCGCAGGGTTTGAAAACCCTGTTCGTGCTCACCACGCGTACTGCGCACTGGTTCCGCGAGCGTGGGTTCGAGCCTAGCAGCGTGGAACGCCTGCCAGCGGCACGGGCGTCGCTGTACAACTACCAGCGTAATTCGAAGATCTTCGAAAAGACCCTCTGAACAACAGCGAGGTCTGTGGCGAGGGGATTTATCCCCGCTGGGGCGCGTAGCGGCCCCCTGTGTTTTCACCTGGAAACGCAAGGGGACTGCTGCGCAGTCCAGCGGGGATAAATCCCCTCACCACAGGGTTCTGCATTCAGTCAGAGATGAACTTGGCGCTGACGTACGGCGAATAATCCGCCAGTACCGTCTCGACCTTGCCCTGTTCCTTCAGGAATTTCGCCGTTTCAGCAATGGCCTTCGCGGTGCCGCCATCCAGCAGCGCCGTGGTTTGCTGCGCTTTAGCGTCAGGGAAAGCCGAACCGGCCAGCAGTTCCGGAACGTCCGCCGCGTTGGCACCGGTCAGTTTGGCGATTTTCTGCACAGGCACCGAGTCGGCCGTCCAGCTGTCTTTGTGTGCGGCGTAATCAGCGAACGACTCCAGGGTGACCTTGGCAAACCTGGCCACGACCTCGGGATGCTTCTCGGCAAAATCCTTGCGCGCTACCCACACCTCAAAGGTCGGCGCACCCCACTGGCCGACTTGGGCGGCGTCGGTCAGGGTCTTGCCGGTCTTGCGGATCTCGCCTAGCGCCGGCGACCAGACAAACGCCCCGTCGATGTCGCCACGCTTCCACGCGGCGGCGATTTCCGCCGGTTGCAGGTTGACCACTTTGACTTGCGAAGTATTCAGGCCCCAGTGCTTCAGCGCCCCAAGCAGACTGTAGTGCGAGGTCGACACGAACGGTGTGGCGATGGTTTTACCGATCAGGTCCTGCGGTTTATCGATGCCGCTGCCGTTGCGCACCACCAAGGCTTCGGCGGCATTGATCTGCGCCGAAACGATAAACGCCACGATCGGCAGATTGCGTGAAGCAGCTGCTGCCAGTGGGCTTGAGCCAAGGTTGCCGATCTGCACGTCGCCGGAAGCAATGGCTGTGACGACTTCCGGGCCGCTGTTGAAACGCCGCCACTCGATCTTCTCGCCGATGGTTTTTTCATAAACACCATCGGCCTGCGGCACCTTGCTCGGGTCGATGCCGGTTTGATAGCCCACAATCAGACCGGCGGCCTGTGCGGAAAAACAAAACAGTGCCGACACACAAACTGTAACAAATTGACTTGATAGTGCGCGTTTCGCCATGATGCGTCGCCTTTTCGATGGGATTTGCCGTGTTGGGAGTACGGCAAAGCTAATCGATCTAAAAAAAGGTCAACAAATACCATTTAGGAATGAGCTTAGGCGCCGATACGCTATTTCCCGGCGCGGATGGCCATTAATGGGCCATATACCCGAATGGTATGAAAAAGAATGAATAAATTCTTTTTGGGATTATCAGGAAGTCTTTACGCTGCAGGGACCAAATCACTAGCGATTAGACGATGGTCGTAGACATACAAGGTTACGATTGACTTGGCAGTCACGGTCTGGCGCTAATCGCGAATCTTAGGATTCAGGGCAAATCGACCCCGAACCAGGAACACAAGAATTAGAACGAGAGGAGCGATACATGAACAAGTCCACCTTGGCCCTGGCTGTGGCCGTTGGGGTTATGGCGCAGCAGGCAGGCGCCGCCGGTTTCATCGAAGACAGCAAGGCTACTCTGGGTCTGCGTAACTTCTATATCAACACTGATAACCGTAACGGCAACGCCGAACCTAGTCGCAACGAAGAATGGGGCCAAGGCTTCGATCTGCGTTTCATCTCCGGTTACACCCAAGGCACCGTCGGCTTCGGTATCGATGCCATCGGCCTGTTGGGCGTACGTCTGGATTCGGGCGGCGGCACCAACGGTAACGTTGCCTCCGGCGGTGGCCCAGGCACTGCTTACGGCGGCACTGTTTTCCCAAGCGAATCCAATGGCGAAGCTGTTGATAACTTCTCCAGCCTGGGTCTGACGGCCAAGGCCAAGATCTCCCAGACCGAACTGAAGCTGGGTACTCTGCAGCCGAAGAACCCGGTGATCGTCACCAACGATGGTCGTCTGCTGCCGCAAACCTGGCAGGGTGGCCAGATCACCTCCGGCGAGATCAAGGACCTGACTCTGGTCGGTGGCCAGATCGAGCATGTGAAAGGTCGTAACTCCAGCAACAATGAACAGCTGTCCATCGGTGGTGCAAATGCGCGCACCGCGAACAGCAACAAGTTCATCTATGCCGGTGGCGATTACAAGATCACCAAAGACCTGACGGCCCAGTACTACTACGGCAACCTGGAAAACTTCTACAAGCAGCATTTCCTGGGTCTGGTGCATAACTGGTCGATCGGCCCTGGCGTGCTGAAGTCCGACTTCCGTTACTTCAATAGCTCCGACGACGGTCGTAATGGCGATGAATCTGCCTATTTCAGCAACGGTGCCTACGGCAACAGTTCGCTGGGTAACGGCAAAGGCAAGGTCGACAACAATCTGTACAGCGGCTTGTTCCTGTACACCGTTGCTGGTCATACCTTCGGTGGCGGTTATCAGGTTTCCAACGGTAGCAGCGACTTCCCTTGGCTGAACCAGGGCGATGGTTCGTCGAACTACACCATCACCGACATGCAGATCCAGAAGTTCAACCGTGCCGGCGAGCGCACCTGGCAAGCACGTTACTCCTATGACTTCGCCAAGGTTGGCGTGCCTGGCCTGACCGCAGGCATGGTTTACCTGCGTGGCGACAACGTCGATACCTACGCGAGCCGTGTGCAAACCTCCAATGGCGCTTCCGAGTGGGAACGCGATCTGACCGTGGCGTACGTTGTTCCGGAAGGCCCGTTGAAAAACGTGGGCGTGATGTGGAAAAACGCTACCTGGCGCACCGACATCGCTGGTCAACGCGACCAGGACGAAAACCGCCTGATCCTCAGCTACTCGATCCCGCTGTTGTAATAGCGCTCGAGCAACTGAAGCAAAAAAAAGCCCCGTCCGGCATCGCGCCGGGCGGGGCTTTTGCGTTTCGAGTCAGGCTCACCCCCGTAAGCCTTTCTCGATTTCCCTCTTTGCTGCAACTCAAGGCCTTCTCGAACCTTGTGTTGGATGTTCGTCGCGATGCCGTCTGGTGTCCAATGAACAGATGTTTAATATTCACTAATGATCTAGATATCTAGTTATTTATTCTTTTTCACACTGATTGATCCCGAGCTACAGTTGTTGTCTCCCATCCCTCACCAGGAGCAGCACCATGAGCCTCAGACTCGGCGACATCGCCCCCGATTTCGAACAGGACTCCAGCGCCGGCAAGATTCGTTTCCACGAATGGCTGGGCGATAGCTGGGGCGTGCTGTTTTCCCATCCGGCGGACTTCACACCGGTGTGCACCACCGAGCTGGGCTTCACCGCCAAGCTCAAGGATGAATTCAGCCAGCGTGGCGTCAAGGCCATCGCGCTGTCGGTCGACCCGGTGGACTCGCACCACAAGTGGATCGAGGACATCAACGAAACCCAGAACACTATCGTCAATTTCCCGATCCTGGCCGATGCCGATCGCAAGGTCTCCGATCTCTACGACCTGATCCACCCGAATGCCAATGACACCCTGACCGTACGTTCACTGTTCGTCATCGATCCGAACAAGAAGATCCGCCTGACCATTACCTACCCGGCCAGCACCGGGCGCAATTTCCACGAGATCCTGCGGGTGATCGACTCGCTGCAGCTCACCGACAATTACAAGGTGGCCACCCCGGCCAACTGGCAGGACGGTGAAGAGGTGGTGATCGTGCCGTCGCTCAAGGACGAAGACGAGATCAAGCAGCGCTTCCCCAAAGGCTATCGCGCGGTGAAGCCGTACCTGCGCCTGACGCCGCAGCCGAACAAATAAGATTTGCGGTGTAGTCACCGCCGCTTTCGCGAGCAGGCTCGCTCCCACATTTGCAATGCATTCCCCTGTGGGAGCGAGCCTGCTCGCGAAGGCGCCAGCCCAGGCACTTGAGAATCCGGAATCACAACGCAGGGGAATTTCGGCCGTTTCGACGGCCTTTTTTTTCGCCTGAAATCTGCTGGACGGCATATCTCTTAAACGCATAACCAAATGAACAAATATGATTTATGGATATATAAATCAACTGGTAAGGTCACTGTCATTGAAGCGAGATCGCAGCCTGCGAATCGCCTGTAACGCTTAAAGGAATCTGCAATGCTGGTCGTCTCACTCGGTGGCAGCCCCAGCCTGCGCTCCCGTTCCGGGGTGCTGCTGGAGCGTTCGCAACGCTGGTTGCAACAGCAAGGGGTGGAAGTGGTGAGTTATCAGGTAAGGGACTTCCCGGCCGAGGATCTGCTCCACGCCCGCTTCGACAGCCCGAAGGTCCTCGACCTGCTGCAACAGATCGAAAATGCCGACGGTTTGCTTATCGCCACGCCGGTGTACAAGGCCTCGTTTTCCGGTGCGCTGAAGACCCTGCTGGATCTGCTCCCCGAGCGTGCCTTGAATCACAAGGTAGTCTTGCCGATGGCTACCGGCGGCAGCATCGCCCACATGCTGGTGGTCGATTACGCCCTCAAGCCTGTGCTGTCGGCACTCAAGGCCCAGGAAATGCTTCAGGGCATTTTCGCCGAGGACAGCCAGATCGCTTATGGCGAAGGCAGTGCCGCCGCGCAACTGGCGCCGGCCCTGGAGCAACGCTTGCACGAGGCCCTGGACCAGTTCATCGGCGCCATGGCGCGCCGGCCGAAACCGTTGGAGCCAGGCCTGCTGAACGAACGTTTGTTGAGTGCTCGCTGGAGCATTTAAGCCTCATCGAAATTTGAAGTACTCGCCTTACTCGCCCGCCAACGGCCAAGCAGGTGCAGCCAAAACCCAACAGCAAAAAGGAGAGCGCTATGCGCACTGTATTTTTGCGTCGTGGTCTGGTCGCTCTGTTTGCTGCGGCTGTCACCTTCGGCGCCATCACCCAAGCTCAAGCCGAGACATTGCGGATCGGTTATCAGAAGTACGGCACGCTGGTGCTGCTCAAAGCCAAAGGCACGCTGGAAAAACGCCTCGCCGCGCAAGGCGTCGACGTGCAATGGACCGAGTTTCCCGGCGGCCCGCAACTGCTCGAAGGCCTCAACGTTGGCTCGATCGATTTCGGCGTGACCGGCGAAACCCCACCGGTTTTCGCTCAAGCTGCCGGCGCTGATCTGCTCTACGTTGCCTACGAACCGCCAGCGCCGAACAGCGAAGCGATCCTCGTGCCGAAGGACTCGCCGATCAAATCGGTGGCCGACCTCAAAGGCAAGAAAGTCGCCCTGAACAAAGGCTCCAACGTGCACTACCTGCTGGTGCGCGCGCTGGAAGACGCCGGCCTCAAGTACAGCGATATTCAGACCGTGTTCCTGCCACCGGCCGATGCCCGCGCTGCGTTCGAACGTGGCAGTGTCGACGCCTGGGTCATCTGGGATCCGTATCAGGCCGCTGCCGAGAAACAACTGCAAGCGCACACCCTGCGCGATGGCAAAGGCATCGTCGACAACCACCAGTTCTATCTCGCGACCAAACCTTACGCGCAGAAAAATCCCGAGGTGATCAAGACCCTCGTGGAAGAGGTGCGCGCGGTTGGTGAATGGTCGCAAGCCAATCCCGAAGACGTGACGCAACAGGTCGCGCCACTGCTTGGCCTGCCGGCGGACATCACCCTGACCTCGGTGAAACGCCAAGGCTACGGCGCGCTGTTCCTGACTCCGGAAGTGGTCGCCGCGCAACAGAAAATCGCCGACACGTTCTTCCAGCTCAAGCTGATTCCCAAGCCGTTGAGCATCAAGGATGTGATCTGGACCCCGCCGGCCGCTGTGGCCCAAAGCTCCCAAGCCCAGTAATTCGAATCCACAAGGAGACCACTCCATGAGCCTCAACATCTTCTGGTTCCTGCCTACCCACGGCGACGGCCATTACCTTGGCACCGCCGAAGGCGCCCGCGCGGTTGATCACGGTTATCTGCAACAGGTCGCGCAAGCGGCGGATCGTCTGGGTTTTGGCGGGGTGCTGATTCCGACCGGGCGTTCCTGCGAAGACTCGTGGCTGGTGGCAGCCTCGCTGATTCCGGTGACCCAGCGTTTGAAATTCCTCGTCGCCCTGCGCCCCGGGATCATTTCCCCGACGGTCGCGGCGCGGCAGGCAGCGACGCTGGATCGTTTGTCCGGCGGGCGTGCGCTGTTCAATCTGGTCACCGGTGGCGACCCGGAGGAATTGGCCGGGGACGGTCTGTTCCTCAACCATGAAGAACGCTATCAAGCCTCGGTGGAATTCACCCGCATCTGGCGTCGTGTGCTGGAAGGCGAAACCGTCGATTACGACGGCGAGCACATCAGCGTCAAAGGCGCCAAGCTGCTCTACCCGCCGATCCAGCAACCGCGTCCGCCGCTGTATTTCGGTGGCTCTTCGGAAGCGGCGCAGGATCTGGCCGCCGAGCAAGTGGAAATGGTCCTGACCTGGGGCGAGCCGCCGGCAGCGGTGGCCGAGAAGATTGCCCAGGTTCGCGCCAAAGCCGCCAGGCTCGGTCGCACCGTACGCTTCGGTATTCGCCTGCATGTGATCGTCCGGGAAACCAACGCTGAAGCCTGGCAAGCGGCGGATCGGCTGATTTCGCATCTGGATGACGACACCATCAAACGTGCCCAGGCTTCGCTGGCGCGCTTCGATTCAGTCGGCCAGCAACGCATGGCCGCGCTGCACGGCGGCAGCCGCGACAACCTTGAAGTCAGCCCGAACCTCTGGGCCGGCGTCGGTCTGGTGCGCGGCGGTGCCGGTACCGCACTGGTCGGTGACGGCCCGACCGTGGCGGCGCGGGTCAAGGAATACGCCGATCTGGGCATCGACACCTTCATCTTCTCCGGTTATCCACACCTCGAAGAGTCGTATCGGGTGGCCGAGCTGCTGTTCCCACACCTCGACGTTGAACGCCCGGAACTGCCGAAGAGCGCCGGCTATGTCAGTCCGTTCGGCGAGATGGTCGCCAACGACATCCTGCCCAAAGCCGCGTCGCAGAGCTGAGGCGCGGCCATGAAGAAAATTATCCACAGCCTCGCGCCCTGGGCGTTGCCGGTGTTGCTGCTGGCGGTGTGGCAGTTGTCGGTGTCGGCCGGTTGGTTGTCGACGCGGATTCTGCCGGCACCGGTGGCGGTGATCGAAGCCGGCGTCAGTCTGGTGCGCAGCGGCGAGATCTGGACCCACCTGGCGATCAGCGGCTGGCGCGCAGCACTCGGTTTCACCATCGGCGGCAGCATCGGTCTGGTGCTGGGTTTCATCACCGGCCTGTCGAAGTGGGGCGAGCGCCTGCTCGACAGCTCGGTGCAGATGATCCGCAACGTGCCGCATCTGGCACTGATTCCGCTGGTGATCCTGTGGTTCGGCATCGACGAGTCAGCGAAGATTTTCCTTGTGGCGCTGGGCACCTTGTTTCCGATTTACCTGAACACTTATCACGGCATCCGCAACGTCGACCCGGCGTTGGTGGAGATGGCGCGCAGTTATGGCCTGAGCGGTTTCAGCCTGTTCTGGCAGGTGATTCTGCCGGGTGCGTTGCCGTCGATTCTGGTCGGCGTGCGCTTCGCGTTGGGCTTCATGTGGCTGACGCTGATCGTCGCTGAAACCATCTCGGCCAGCTCCGGTATCGGTTATCTGGCGATGAACGCTCGAGAGTTCTTGCAGACCGACGTGGTGGTGCTGGCGATCCTGCTTTACGCGGTGCTCGGCAAACTCGCCGACCTCGCCGCCCGTGGACTTGAACGTGTGTGGCTGCGCTGGCACCCGGCCTATCAGGTTGCCAAGGGAGGTGCGGCATGACCGCTCAACAACCTCCACGCTTGTTGCGCGGGATTCCGCTGGCGGTGCGCAACCTGCAAAAAACCTTCGGCGCGCGGCAGGTGCTGCGCGACATCGATCTGCACATTCCGGCGGGGCAGTTTGTCGCCGTGGTCGGGCGCAGCGGTTGTGGCAAGAGCACGTTCTTGCGCTTGCTCGCCGGCCTCGATCAACCCACTGGCGGCGACCTGCTGGCCGGCTCCGCGCCGCTCAGCCAGGCGCGCGACGATACGCGGCTGATGTTCCAGGAAGCGCGGCTGCTGCCGTGGAAAAGGATCATCGACAACGTCGGTCTCGGCCTCAAGGGCAACTGGCGCCAGCAAGCGCTGGATGCACTGGAAGCCGTGGGCCTGGCGGATCGCGCCAATGAATGGCCGGCGGCTTTGTCCGGTGGCCAGAAGCAGCGTGTCGCGCTGGCCCGGGCGCTGATTCATCAGCCGCGCCTGCTGTTGCTCGACGAACCGCTCGGCGCACTGGATGCACTGACCCGCATTGAAATGCAGCAACTGATCGAACGGCTCTGGCAGCAACACGGCTTCACCGTGCTGCTGGTGACCCACGACGTCAGTGAAGCGGTGGCGATTGCCGATCGGGTGATCCTGATCGAGGACGGCGAAGTCGGCCTCGACCTGCACGTCGATCTGCCGCGCCCCAGGGTGCGTGGCTCGCATCGCCTCGCCGCACTGGAAACCGAAGTGCTCAACCGTGTTCTGTCCCTGCCCGGCGAACCGCCGGCGCCGGAACCCGTTTCACCCCTGCCTGCGCAATTGCGCTGGGCGCAATGAAGCAGCTGCAAGCTTCAAGCTACAAGCCGCAAGAACAAGCCTGGTGCTTTTACTTGCAGCTTATAGCTTGCCGCTTGCAGCTCATTTCGATCCTAGGAGAAATGCCATGACTATCAAAGCCATCAACGTGCGCAACCAGTTCAAAGGCTCGATCAAGGAAATCGTCCTCGGCGACGTGCTGTCGGAAATCGACGTGCAGACCGCTTCGGGCATCGTCACTTCGGTGATCACTACACGCTCTGTGAAAGAGTTGGAGTTGGTGGTCGGCAGTGAGGTGATCGCCTTTGTGAAATCCACCGAGGTGTCGATCGCCAAGTTGTAAGCCGATGAACAAAAAACAACCCCGAGGGTGTGAGCCCTGCGGGGTTTTTTGTGCCTGTCGCGGATTCGGCGGCGCGGCTTTCGCGAGCAGGCTCGCTCCCACAGGGGAACGCATTTCAAATGTGGGAGCGAGCCTGCTCGCGAAAGGGCCGGTGCATGCGCTAGAGATTTCTTTTGGGTAAATATGGCGGAAGGTACAACCCGATATAGGCATCAAACACGCGCATCCCTTCCTCAGCCATGCGCGGGGTGATCTGCCCGTGCTGCTGCACCGAACGAGCATAAACCCGGTCGCCCAGCTCCATCGCCAGGGCAAACACATCGACATCGTCCGGCAGCCTCGGCAATTCGAAATGCTGGTCGAACAACTTGTGCATCAGGTCGCCCAGTTCCAGATCGTGCTGGCGGTCAGCCTGGGTCACTTCGGTCAGGCCGTGTTGCGCCAGAATCAATTGCCGCGCGGCCGCATCCTGGTCGTAGATCTCGAGCATGCGCTGTTCGACCAGTCGCGACAGGTCTCGCCAGTCGCGTAACGCGTCGTGGTCGATCCGCGCTTGCAGGCAGGCGCGGAAGGCTGCGTGGACATCGGCGGTCAGGGCTTCAAGCAGCGCCGGGACGCTGGCGAAGAAGTGATATACGGAAGAGGGCGGAATCTGCGCGCGCTCGGCGACGCTGTAGATCGACAGACTGGCCACGCCCTCGGCCGCCAGCAGCGTGCGCGCGGCATCGAGTATCGAATCGATCCGCGCCTGGCTGCGGGCACGGGGTTTGCGAACGGTGGCGGGACGCGTCATGGAAGTCTCCTGCGGGGCAGCGGGCATTGTACGCGGAGCGCCCGGTGTTCGACATTCCTGAGTGGCAGACTGTGGCGGGGGGATTTATCCCCGTTGGGTAGCGAAGCGACCCCAAATCCAGCCAATGCGGTGTATCAGCAAAATCTGGTCATCAGGTTTTACGACTGCTTCGCAGCCGAACGGGGATAAATCCCCTCGCCACAGAATCAATACCCCGCCCTTGTGGGAGCTGGCTTGCCAGCGAACCGCCGCAGGCGGCCATAAAAAAACGCCGTGGGCGCGAAGCCAACGGCGTTCCTTTGGACGTTACAACGCTTACACGGTATGCAGATACCAGTTGTACTCAAGGTCGGAGATGGAGTGTTCGAACTCCTCCAGCTCGCTTTCCTTGCAGGCGACGAAGATATCGATGTACTTCGGATCGATGTACTTGGCCATCACCTCGCTGTCGTCCAGCTCGCGCAGGGCATCGCGCAAGTTGTTCGGCAGGCTCTGCTCGTTTTGTTCGTAGCTGTTGCCTTCGACAGGCGCGCCCGGTTCGATCTGGTTGACCAGACCGTGGTGCACGCCGGCCAGTACCGAAGCCATCAGCAGGTACGGGTTGGCGTCCGCGCCGGCCACGCGGTGCTCGATACGTACGGCATCGGCAGAGCCGGTCGGTACGCGAATCGCCACGGTGCGGTTGTCCAGGCCCCAGCACGGCGAGTTCGGTACGTAGAACTGCGCGCCGAAGCGACGGTAGGAATTGACGTTCGGGCAGAGGAAAGCCATCTGCGCCGGCAGGGTCTCGAGCACACCGCCGATCGCGTGACGCAGCGCGGCGTTCTGCTCGGGATCCTCGCTGGCAAAAATATTTTTGCCGGCTTTGTCCAGAATCGAAATGTGTACGTGCAGACCATTGCCCGCCTGGCCCGGATACGGCTTGGCCATGAAGGTGGTGTCCATTTCATGGTCGTAGGCGATGTTCTTGATCAGACGCTTGAGCAGGACGGCGTAGTCGCAGGCCTTGATCGGGTCGGCGACGTGGTGCAGGTTCACTTCGAACTGCGCCGGGGCACTTTCCTTGACGATCGCATCGGCCGGGATGCCTTGCTCTTTGGCACCTTCCAGAATGTCCTGGAGGCAGTCGACGTATTCGTCGAGGTCGTCGATCAGGTAGACCTGCGTCGAGTGCGGGCGTTTGCCGGAGATCGGCGAGCGTGGCGGCTGCGGACGGCCGTTCACGTTTTCCTGGTCGATCAGGTAGAACTCGAGTTCGAAGGCGGCGCAGATGGTCAGGCCGAGCTCGTCGAACTTGGTCACCACCTGGCGCAGCACTTCACGGGGATCGGCGAAGAACGGATCGCCTTCGAGTTCGTGCATGGTCATCAACAGCTGCGCGGTCGGGCGCTTCTGCCATGGCTCGTTGCACAGGGTATCGGGGATCGGATAGCAGATGCGATCGGCGTCGCCGATGTCCAGGCCCAGCCCGGTGCTTTCCACCGTGGAGCCGTTGATATCCAGAGCAAATAGAGAGGCCGGCAGGTTTATGCCTTTCTCGTAAACCTTGTGGAGGCTGGTGCGTTCGATGCGCTTGCCGCGCACCACACCATTCATATCCGCAATCAGAAGGTCAACGTACAGAACCTCAGGATGTTCCTTAAGGAACGCGTTCGCTTCGTTAAGCTGAACGGCACGCGGGGGTACCGACATGATGCAACACCTTTGTTGTTAAAAATATCAATCATTGATCTTTTCTGGTTTCAGTCAACCCGAACGGCCTGCCGAAGTCAAGCGAGGCCTTTTTTGCCCCGAAAAAGCGCTTTGAGGGCATTTATGGGGCACTTTGGGGCGTTTTTTCAAACCTTGAACGTTGCTCAGCTGCGGGCTTGAGCAGGCCGTGTTGTATTTTTTACGGGGGTGTTGTGGAAAAAAATGAACAAGGCTAAGCTCCGGTCAAACCCATAACAGCAATAATACCGGGGTGCTTCATGTCTCGCCTGCCGTTAATCGGCATCACCGACTGCTCGCAACAGTCCGGTCTGCATGCTCATCACATCAGTGGCGATCAATCCGTCCCTAGCGCAGCCAGCAAGGCGCGCAGCCTGTCGACGACACGCTCGTCAACATCCGGCAAAACGGCAGCGTCCGATATTCTGGATGTCGGGCACAGCATCCGCTTTATGGCGTCTCCTTCCACTATAGAACTCTTTCCCTCCCAAAGCCCGTGCCGCACTCAGCGTCATGCTTGTGATTCTGCACGTTTGCAAAGTGCACGGGAAATGCAACGCCAGCGTCAAGGGCAGGTAAGCTCCTCTTTCATTGTCTATGCGCGGTGCCAGGCGTAAGCCGGCACTGCGCGAGCAAGCCCCCTTCAACGCGACGCCGCAAGCGTCAAAATTGCCTGACATCGCGTCAGGAGACTCAGCCCAGAGGCATTTATGAGTAACAACCTCGACCAGCTCACCGATTGGTTGAAAGACCGCAAGATCACAGAAGTCGAATGCATGATCGGCGACTTGACCGGTATTACCCGGGGCAAGATTTCGCCGACCAACAAGTTCATCGCCGAGAAAGGCATGCGTCTGCCGGAGAGCGTGCTGCTGCAGACCGTGACCGGCGACTACGTCGAAGACGACATCTATTACGAACTGCTCGACCCGGCCGACATCGACATGATCTGCCGCCCCGACCAGAACGCCGTGTACCTGGTGCCTTGGGCCATCGAGCCGACTGCGCAGGTGATCCACGACACCTACGACAAGCAAGGCAACCCGATCGAGCTGTCGCCGCGCAACGTCCTCAAGAAAGTCTTGAAGCTGTATGCCGACAAGGGCTGGCAGCCGATCGTCGCGCCGGAAATGGAGTTCTACCTGACCAAGCGCAGCGACGACCCCGACTATCCGTTGCAGCCGCCGATCGGCCGCTCGGGCCGTCCGGAAATCGGCCGGCAGTCGTTCTCCATTGAAGCGGCCAACGAATTCGACCCACTGTTCGAAGACGTCTACGACTGGTGCGAATTGCAGGAGCTGGACCTCGATACGCTGATCCACGAAGACGGCACGGCGCAGATGGAAATCAACTTCCGTCACGGTGACGCCCTGTCGCTGGCCGATCAGATTCTGGTGTTCAAGCGCACCATGCGCGAAGCCGCGCTCAAGCACGACGTAGCGGCGACGTTCATGGCCAAGCCAATGACCGGTGAGCCGGGCAGCGCCATGCACCTGCACCAGAGCATCATCGACATTCAGACCGGCAAGAACGTCTTCTCCAACGAAGACGGAACCATGAGTCAACTATTCCTGCACCACATCGGTGGCTTGCAGAAACTGATCCCCGAGCTGTTGCCGCTGTTCGCACCGAACGTCAACTCGTTCCGCCGCTTCCTCCCGGACACTTCGGCACCGGTAAACGTCGAGTGGGGCGAAGAGAACCGTACCGTCGGCCTGCGCGTACCGGATGCCGGCCCGCAGAACCGCCGCGTGGAAAACCGCCTGCCGGGCGCCGACGCCAACCCGTACCTGGCGATCGCTGCAAGCCTGCTCTGCGGCTACATCGGCATGGTCGAGGGCCTGAACCCGAGCGCGCCAGTGGTCGGCCGTGGTTACGAGCGCCGCAACCTGCGCCTGCCGCTGACCATCGAGGACGCGCTGGAGCGCATGGAAAACAGCGCGACCATCGAGAAGTACCTCGGCAAAACCTTCATCACCGGCTACGTCGCGGTCAAGCGGGCCGAGCATGAAAACTTCAAGCGCGTGATCAGTTCCTGGGAGCGTGAGTACCTGCTCTTCGCCGTCTGATACGCCGGGCGCGGCGGCCAGCCGTCGCGCCTTCACCGATAACAAGGAGAATTGGCATGACCAGCAACAACCCGCAAACCCGTGAGTGGCAAGCGCTGAGCAGCGAACACCACCTGGCCCCGTTCAGCGACTTCAAGCAACTGAAAGAGAAAGGCCCGCGGATCATCACCAACGCCAAGGGCGTGTATCTGTGGGACAGCGAAGGCAACAAGATCCTCGACGGCATGGCGGGCCTCTGGTGCGTGGCGATCGGTTACGGTCGCGATGAACTGGCCGATGCCGCCGCCAGACAGATGCGCGAACTGCCGTACTACAACCTGTTCTTCCAGACCGCCCACCCGCCGGCGCTGGAACTGGCCAAGGCGATTGCCGACGTGGCGCCGGAAGGCATGAACCACGTGTTCTTCACCGGCTCCGGCTCCGAAGGCAACGACACCATGTTGCGCATGGTCCGTCACTACTGGGCGATCAAAGGCCAGCCGAACAAGAAAGTCATCATCAGCCGCAAGAACGGTTATCACGGTTCGACCGTGGCCGGCGCGAGCCTCGGCGGCATGACTTATATGCACGAGCAGGGCGATTTGCCGATCCCGGGCATCGTCCACATCGCCCAGCCGTACTGGTTCGCCGAAGGCGGTGACATGTCGCCGGAAGAGTTCGGCATCTGGGCGGCCAATCAGCTCGAAGAGAAGATTCTCGAGGTCGGCGTCGACAACGTCGGTGCCTTTATTGCCGAGCCGATCCAGGGTGCCGGTGGCGTAATCATTCCGCCCGATACCTACTGGCCGCGCATCAAGGAGATCCTCGCCAAGTACGACATCCTTTTCGTTGCCGATGAAGTGATCTGCGGTTTTGGCCGTACCGGTGAGTGGTTCGGTAGCGATTTCTACGACCTCAAACCCGACATGATGACCATCGCCAAGGGCCTGACCTCCGGCTACATCCCGATGGGCGGGTTGATCGTGCGTGATTCGGTGGTGGCCGTGCTCAATGAAGGCGGCGATTTCAACCACGGCTTCACTTACTCCGGGCACCCGGTGGCAGCAGCGGTGGGCCTGGAAAACATCCGCATCCTGCGCGACGAAAAAATTATCGAGAACGCCCACAACGAAACGGCACCGTATTTGCAGAAACGTCTGCGCGAGCTGAACGATCACCCGTTGGTGGGTGAAGTTCGCGGCGTCGGTCTGTTGGGGGCGATCGAGCTGGTGCAGGACAAGGCCACGCGCAAGCGTTACGAGGGCAAGGGCGTCGGCATGATTTGCCGGCAGTTCTGCTTCGACAACGGCCTGATCATGCGCGCGGTGGGCGACACCATGATCATTGCGCCGCCGCTGGTGATCAGCAAAGCGGAGATCGATGAGCTGGTTACAAAGGCACGCAAGTGTCTGGACCTGACCCTCGGTGCGCTGCAGGCCTAGGTGCTAGGCTTTGAGCGGGGGAGCTGCGGCGCACTCGCTCAAAGCTGTCAGAAAGGCTGGTCTTTTGTTGAAAGACCGCCTCGGATCTTGCCAGACTAGCCGCGGTTCCAGTTGTCCGGGTTCGGCCGCTGAACAAAGTGGTTCAAAAAAGAAAAATTTGGAGCATGACGCATGAAGGCATTAGGTAAAAAGCTAGCTGGCAAGACTCTGCTCGCGCTGTCCATGGCGGGCATGATGGCGGGTGCGGTGCACGCGGACGACAAGGTGCTGCACGTCTACAACTGGTCCGACTACATCGCGCCGGACACCGTGGCCAACTTCGAGAAAGCCACCGGGATCAAAGTCGTCTACGACGTCTTCGACAGTAACGAAACCCTGGAAGCCAAGCTGCTGGCCGGCAAGTCCGGTTATGACATCGTGGTGCCTTCCAACAATTTCCTCGCCAAGCAGATCAAGGCCGGGGTTTACCAGGAGCTGGACAAGTCCAAGCTGCCAAACTGGAAAAACCTCGACGAAGACCTGCTGAAGGCCGTTGGCGATGCCAGCGACCAAGGCAACAAGCACGCCTTCCCGTACATGTGGGGCTCGATCGGCATCGGCTACAACCCGGCCAAGGTCAAGGCTGCACTGGGCATCGACAAGATCGATTCGTGGGACGTGGTGTTCAAGCCGGAAAACATCGAGAAACTCAAAAGCTGCGGCGTGAGCTTCCTCGATGCGCCGACCGAAATGATTCCGGCGGCATTGCACTATCTGGGCAAGCCGACCAACAGCAAGGACAAGGCTGATCTGAAAGCCGCCGAAGACCTGTTCCTGAAGATCCGTCCTTCGGTCGCCTACTTCCACTCGTCCAAGTACATCTCCGACCTTGCCAACGGCAACATCTGCGTCGCCGTCGGTTACTCGGGTGACCTGGAGCAATCCAAGACCCGCGCTCAGGAAGCCGGTGACAAGGTCAAACTGGCCTACACCATTCCAAAGGAAGGCGCCGGTACTTTCTACGACATGGTCGCCATTCCCAAGGATGCCGAAAACGTCGAAGCCGCCTACAAGTTCATGAACTACCTGCTGGAGCCGCAAGTGATGGCCGGCATCACCAACGCCGTGCGTTTCCCGAACGGCAACAAGGCGGCGACGCCTCTGGTGGACAAGGACATCACCAGCGACCCGAGCATCTACCCGTCGGCTGAAGTGAAGAAGCAGCTCTATGCGATCAGCGATCTGGACGCCGCCACGCTGCGCCTGATCACCCGCAGCTGGACCAAGATCAAATCGGGCAAATAAGCCGGTTTGTCGCCACAACCACTGGCCGTCGTCGCCGCGACGGCGGCCAGCGGATAATTAAATGACAGAAAGTTTTGCTGGATCGGTTTTTCGAGGGTAAGTTGCGCGCCGGTTTTGTTGTCGGGCAGCCATGGCTGTCATGCAGCGCGGGGCAACTTGGGCCCAATCAATTTAGAGGACCTCCACTTGCCTGTATTTTCTTCTTTGCGCAAAGCCCTGCTGGCCGCTGCCGGCCTGACAATCGCTGTCGGAGCCCAGGCCGCCGGTACGGTGCATATTTATAACTGGTCCGATTACATCGGCGAGTCGACCCTGGCCGACTTCGAGAAAGAGACCGGGATCAAACCGGTCTACGACGTCTTCGACTCCAACGAAACCCTGGAAGGCAAGCTGCTCGCCGGGCGCACCGGTTACGACGTGGTCGTGCCGTCGAACCACTTCCTTGGCAAGCAGATCAAGGCGGGCGCGTTCCAGAAGCTCGACAAGGCGCAGCTGCCCAATTATTCCAACCTCGACCCGGTGCTGCTCAAGCGCCTGGAGCAGAACGATCCCGGCAACCTCTACGCCGTGCCGTATCTGTGGGGCACCAACGGCATTGGCTACAACGTCGACAAGGTCAAGGCTGTGCTGGACATCGACAAGATCGATTCCTGGGCCGTGCTGTTCGAACCGGAAAACATCAAGAAGCTGCACAGCTGCGGTGTCGCGTTCCTCGATTCGGCTGATGAAATGATGCCGACCATGCTCAATTACCTGGGCTTGAACGCCAACAGCACCAACACCAAGGACTACGAAAAAGCCACCGCCAAGCTGCTCGCGGTGCGTCCATACGTGACCTATTTCCACTCCTCGAAATACATCGGCGATCTGGCCAACGGCGACATCTGCGTGGCCATCGGTTTCTCCGGCGACATCTTCCAGGCGAAGAACCGTGCCGAGGAAGCGAAGAAGGGCGTCAACATCGCCTACTCGATTCCGAAAGAGGGCGGCGCGCTGTGGTTCGACATGCTGGCGATCCCCAAGGACTCGTCCAACGTCAAGGAAGCCCACGCCTTCATCAATTATTTGCTGAAACCTGAGGTGATCGCCCAGGTCAGTGATTACGTCGGTTACGCCAACCCCAACCCGGGTTCGGACAAGCTGATGGAACAATCCATTCGCACCGATGAAGCGGTTTACCCACCGCAAGCAGTCCTCGACAAGACCTACGTGTCGACCGAGTTGCCAGCCAATATTCAGCGTTTGATGACCCGCAACTGGACCAAGGTCAAGTCGGGCAAATAACGCACAAACTATCCAGGGTTCGTCTTGCGTGGCGAACTGCTGCTTCTGTTGGGAGTTTCGTAAATGGCAGTTGCCTCCGGCGCCTACAAGAAAGCCCTCGAGGGCGACCAGACACCAAAACAGGTGCTGGTCAAAATCGACCGGGTCACGAAGAAGTTCGACGAGACGATTGCCGTGGACGACGTGTCCCTGGAAATCAAGAAGGGCGAGATTTTCGCCCTGCTCGGCGGTTCGGGATCGGGCAAATCCACCTTGCTACGGATGCTGGCAGGCTTCGAACGGCCCACGGAAGGGCGGATTTTCCTCGACGGCGTCGACATCACCGACATGCCGCCGTACGACCGTCCGATCAATATGATGTTTCAGTCCTACGCCCTGTTCCCGCACATGACCGTGGCGCAGAACATCGCCTTCGGCCTGCAGCAGGACAAGATTCCCAAGGCCGAGATCGACGCCCGTGTGGCCGAGATGCTCAAACTTGTGCAGATGAGCCAGTACGCCAAGCGCAAGCCGCATCAACTGTCCGGCGGCCAGCGTCAGCGCGTGGCCCTGGCCCGTTCGCTGGCCAAGCGGCCGAAGCTGTTGCTGCTCGACGAACCGATGGGCGCACTGGACAAGAAACTGCGTTCGCAGATGCAGCTGGAACTGGTGGAAATCATCGAGCGCGTCGGCGTGACCTGCGTGATGGTGACCCACGACCAGGAAGAGGCCATGACCATGGCCGAGCGCATCGCGATCATGCACCTGGGCTGGATCGCCCAGATCGGCAGCCCGATCGACATCTACGAAACCCCGACCAGCCGTCTGGTCTGTGAATTCATCGGCAACGTCAACATTTTCGAAGGCGAAGTGATCGACGACGCCGAAGGCCACGCGACCATCACCTGCAAGGACCTCGACCGGCAGATCTACGTCGGCCACGGCATCAGCACCTCGGTGCAGGACAAGTCCGTAACCTACGCGATTCGTCCCGAGAAGCTGCTGGTCACCGCCGACATGCCGACCTGCGAATACAACTGGTCGAGCGGCAAGGTCCACGACATCGCCTATCTGGGCGGGCACTCGGTGTTCTACGTCGAATTGCCGAGCGGCAAACTGGTGCAGTCGTTCGTCGCCAACGCCGAACGTCGCGGCGCGCGTCCGACCTGGGGCGATCAGGTCTACGTGTGGTGGGAAGACGACAGCGGCGTGGTACTTCGCTCATGAACATGCGCAAATTCAAACGCCGCATGAACCGAATCATCCCCAATGGCCGGCAAATGGTCATCGGGGTGCCGTTCATCTGGCTGTTCCTGTTCTTCATGCTGCCGTTCTTCATCGTTCTGAAGATCAGTTTCGCCGAAGCCGACGTGGCGATCCCGCCATACACCGAGATCTACACCTACGCCGAGCAGAAGCTGCAACTGCTGCTGAACCTGGGCAACTACGCGATGCTCGGCGACGACGAGCTGTACATCGCCGCCTATCTCGGCTCGCTGAAAATGGCTTTTATCAGCACTGTGCTCTGCCTGCTGATCGGTTACCCGATGGCCTATGCCATCGCCAGTGCGCGCAAAGAGCTGCAAACGGTGCTGGTGCTGCTGATCATGATGCCGACCTGGACCGCGATCCTGATCCGCGTCTACGCGTGGATGGGCATCCTCAGCAACAACGGCCTGCTTAACGGATTCCTGATGAGCATGGGCCTGATCGACGAGCCGCTGCAGATCCTCAACACCAACCTCGCAGTGTACATCGGCGTGGTCTATTCGTACCTGCCGTTCATGATCCTGCCGCTGTATGCCAACCTGGTCAAACATGACCAGAGCCTGCTGGAAGCCGCGTCGGACCTGGGTTCGAGCACCTTCAACAGCTTCTGGAAAATCACCATTCCGCTGTCCAAGAACGGCATCATTGCCGGCTGCATGCTGGTGTTCATTCCGGTGGTCGGCGAGTTCGTGATTCCGGAGCTGCTTGGCGGTCCGGAAACCCTGATGATCGGTAAGGTGCTCTGGCAAGAATTCTTCAACAACCGTGACTGGCCGGTGGCGTCCGCGCTGGCGGTGGTAATGCTGGCGATCCTGATTGTGCCGATCATTCTGTTCAACCGCAGTCAGGCCAAGGAAATGGAGGGTAAAGAATGAAGCGCTTCCGTTTCTCCAGCCTGATGCTGGTACTGGGGCTGATTTTTATCTATCTGCCGATGCTGATCCTGGTGATCTACTCGTTCAACGCCTCGAAACTGGTGACGGTGTGGGGCGGCTGGTCGATCAAGTGGTACGTCGGCCTGCTCGACAACTCGCAACTGATGGGTTCGGTTCTACGCTCGCTGGAAATCGCCTGCTACACCGCGGTTGCTGCAGTGGCACTGGGTACGCTGGCGGCGTTCGTGCTGACGCGCATCACCCACTTCAAGGGCCGCACGCTGTTTGGCGGCCTGGTGACTGCGCCGTTGGTGATGCCGGAAGTGATCACCGGTCTGTCGCTGTTGCTGCTGTTCGTGGCCATGGCGCAGATGATCGGCTGGCCGCAGGAGCGCGGCATCGTCACCATCTGGATCGCCCACACCACGTTCTGTGCGGCGTATGTGGCGGTGGTGGTGTCGGCGCGCTTGCGTGAGCTGGACCTGTCGATCGAAGAGGCGGCGATGGACTTGGGCGCGCGGCCGTGGAAGGTGTTCTTCCTGATCACCATCCCGATGATCGCGCCGTCGCTGGCGGCGGGCGGGATGATGTCGTTCGCGCTGTCGCTGGATGACCTGGTGCTGGCGAGCTTCGTTTCCGGCCCGGGTTCGACGACCCTGCCGATGGAAGTGTTCTCGGCGGTGCGCCTTGGTGTGAAACCCGAGATCAACGCCGTGGCCAGCCTGATTCTGCTGGCAGTGTCGCTGGTGACCTTCCTCGTCTGGTTCTTCAGCCGCCGCGCCGAAGAAGCCCGCAAGAAAGCCATCCAGCAAGCCATCGAAGAAAGCGCTGCCGATTCATGGAAGCAACCGGACGCGCGACGCGCGCCTGCGCCGCAGACTGTGTGAGCCGACGGGTTGGTCTCATTTGCGAGGCCAACCCAAATCAAAATGTGGGAGCGGGCTTTTGTGGTGAGGGGATTTATCCCCGATGGACTGCGCAGCAGGCCTGTTTTTTTGGGGTCGCTTCGCAACCCAACGGGGATAAATCCCCTCGCCACAGGGCCCAGTTCCAAATCTGGTTTTAAGCAGTCCAGGGAGACTTGCGGATGACCTCAACAAAGTTCATCGGCCGAAACCCCGGCTCCTGATCCACCAGCACATCAGTCTTCACATTGCCAAACGTCGTCTGCGGGCGATGGCGCAAGCCATCGGCGAACGCGTAGATGATGCATTCCTTGAAACCCTCCCCACGCGGATGCGCATGCACCACGGCTTCGCGCTGCACGCTGCTGAACGCCGCGTAATCGATGCCCAGCACGTCCATCTCCACCCCGGCGGTCACCAGTGCTACGGTCGGGCGCAGATGCCTGGGCACGCCCGGCGTGGTGTGCAACGCGATCGACAGCCAGACTTGCTCGATGTCGTCGTCGCTCAGCCCGTACGGCTTGAGAAAGGCTGCGGCGGCATTTGCGCCGTCCACTTCGAAGCGCTCGTCATCGCTGCGATGGCCTGCGACCAGACCAAGGTCGTGGAACATTGCGCCGACGTACAGCAGCTCCCGGTTATAGGCCAGTTGCTGGCGCTCGCCGCTCAAGGCGCCGAACAGAAACACCCGGCGCGAGTGGTGATAAAGCAGGTCGGATTCGATGTCGCGAATGTACTCGGTGGTGGCCCGGGCGAGGGCGCTGTCAGGGATCTTGATGCCGGCGATGGTGCTGGTCATAACGGTTTCCTCGTCGAAAACGCCGTCGTGGCGCTGCTGGGAAAAGTCTGTTCCCCGCGCGCCAAGCGAACAATCGAGTCATGGCTGCGATCCTTGCCAATCCGCCTGCAAATCGTGCCAAGCTCACTTGTCGGGTGTGGGACCGGCAAGGGTGGCTCGATCAACAAGCCCGGCACGGCCCATGTGGGAGCGAGCCTGCTCGCGAAGGCAGTGTGTCATTCGACAGCTATGTTGCGGGTGATGGCCTCTTCGCGAGCATGCTCGCTCCCACAGGTTTGTGTGTTTGTCACAGGTATTGAGGACGTTTGAGCCATGAACAAATCCGTCGCCATTGTGGTGTTCCCCGGCGTGCAGTCACTGGACGTCAGCGGCCCCATGGACGTGTTCGCCGAAGCCAACCGCTTCCTCGCGCCGCAGGATCACTATCGCTTGCAAGTGATCGGCGTCGAGCACGGGCCGATGGCCTGTTCCAACGGAATGAGCCTGAACGCCCACTGCCACTTCAGCCAGGCAACGGACAGCCCTGACCTGTTGCTGGTCGCCGGCGGCCCGCAATTGCCATTCATGGATTTCGGCCCCACGTTCGATGCCTGGCTGCGTGAAGCCTGTGGCCGCGCCCGGCGTTGCGGCTCGATCTGCAACGGCGCATTCATGCTCGCCCGCGCCGGTTTGCTGGAAGGGCGCACTGTCACCACGCACTGGAACGATGCCGGGGCGTTGGCGCATTTGTGCCCGACCACGCGGGTCGAGGCGGACCGCCTGTACGTCGAGGATGGCGCGCTCTACACCTCGGCCGGGGTCACGGCGGGCATCGATCTGGCGCTGTACCTGCTGGCGCGCGACCACGGTGCCGAGGTGGCGCTGAGTGTGGCGAAACGGCTGGTGGTGTTCACCCAGCGCTCGGGCGGGCAATCGCAGTTCAGCCCGTTCCTCACACCGCATGCCGAGCCGACGTCAGCGGTGGCGTTGGTGCAGTTGTATGTGCTGGCCAATCTCACCGGCGACCTGACGATTGCCGATCTGGCCAATGCGGCGAACATGAGTGCGCGCAATTTTTCCCGGGTGTTCACGCGGGAAGCGAAAGTGACCCCGGCGGAGTTTGTCGAACGGGCGCGGGTGGATGCGGCGCGGGTGATGCTGGAAAGCACCACGGCGCCCCTGAAAACCGTGGCGTATCAGTGCGGGTTTCGTGATGCGCAGCATATGCGCAGTGTGTTCAACCGGCGGCTTGGGGTGACGCCGCAGCAGTTTCGGATGAATTTTGCGCTGAATGTTTGATCCGGGCTTGAGCTCGAAAGCCCTCACCCCAGCCCTCTCCCAGAGGGAGAGGGAGGCGATTGCAGTGTCTGGCGTGTTACATCGACCTGAAAGACCTTATCGATTATGGATTCGGCGCCAATCTTTCACGTCGGCGTTTCTCATGAATATCCCCCAATCGGTCCCCTCTCCCTCTGGCAGAGGGCTAGGGTGAGGGGCTCTTCAGGGCTTGCGCGCCGGCAACAGCTTCAACGTACTGCGCGTATTCGCCAGCACCTCTTCCTCACTGAAATGCGCCTGCACATAGATACCCTCCACATACGCCTCGGCCTGGTCGTCATAGTGACTGTCCAGCGGCACGCCGCTCTGGCCGACCGGGTTGATCGTCAAGCCATGAACCGGATCGGCGAAATCCACCAGACGTCGCGTCGACGGTCCATAGGTCACCGGCCATGGCGCCGGGCCGATCTTCGCCGAGAGGTTGTTCGGCACTTCGTGGCTGCCCGGCGCTGCGAACGGGCCGACGTTGAACAGGCGATCCAGCGGCTTCTGCTGCCCCAGTGGATGGCCGTGAGTCAGGGTGTGCGCCGCGCCCCACTGCCAACCCGCTACATCCTCGTCGAGGGTCAGTTTCAGATGCGCCATGCTTGCCGCCCACGCCGTGCGCACGACATCGGCGCGGGTTTCTTTGGCTGGCGTGCTGCGATTGTCCCACCACGGTGAGTCCGCCTTGGCCGCCAGGCGTGGCAGCGCGGAGTCGATCACCCGCGTCGACAGCAGTGTCTCGAAGAAGTCATTGCCCAACTCATCGCGCATCGCCGCATCGGCAAGGTCGTAGAGGAACTGGTTGAACACCGTCGCGCTGATCGAATTCAGCGGATAGTCGCCAGGCCACTGCGCCAGTTGCTCGACCAGTTTCAGTTGCGCCGGATCACTGACCACCTCACGCAATACCGGCAACAGCGGCGCCAACAGGCGCGGGCCGTAACCGGTCGCCGTGCCCAGCTGCAGTTTCTGGTTGGCCTCGTTGCTCCACTTCACCCGGTTGTCGCTGAGCTGACGGTCAAGCTGCTGACCACGATCGGCAAGGTTGTAATAACCGGGAATCTCCATGCCGGTCGGCGACACGGGCTGGAAGTTGGCCGAGACGATATAGCCGCGCGCCGGGTTCTCTTCCTGCGGGTTGGCGCTGAACGGGTAATAGCCGTCCTTGTCCGCCTCGGGCGTGCTGCCGTCGAGAATGAAGCCCGGCTTCACCCCGGCCGGGCGTTTGGGCAGCAGGGCCGAGGCCCACCAGGCGATATCGCCTTTGGCGTTGGCGTACACCAGATTCAGGCCCGGCGCCTGGACTTTCGCCGCCGCGGCGCGGGCCTTGGCCAGGGTATCGGCGCGGTTCAGTTGGTAGAAGCCGTCGAGGATCGGGTTGGGTGTTTCGAGGAAGGCCCACCACATCGCGATCGGTGTTTTGCCTGCGGCCGTACCTAGTGCATCGTTGACAATCGGTCCATGCGGCGACTGACGCAAGGTGATCGTCACCGGCGCCTGGCCTTTCACATTGATCTGCTGCTCGCTGACGAGCAGGTCGGTCCACTGGCCGCGATACCAGACCTGATTGGGGTTGTCCGGGTTGACCTTCTCGGCGATCAGGTCGAGATCGTCGTTCTGGAACATGGTCAGGCTCCAGCCGAAATCGAGGTTGTGTCCCAGAAACGCGAACGGCACCAGCGCCTGATGATGGCCGTACAACTCGAAACCCGGCGCCGACAGCTGCGCCTCGTACCACACCGACGGCACCGAAAAGCGAATATGCGGATCGCCGGCCAGCAACGGCTTGCCACTCTGGCTGCGGCTGCCGGCAATCACCCAGGCGTTGCTGCCTTCGAACTGCGGCAGGCCGTTGTCGATCAGTGCCTGTTCGCTGAGGCGGGCGAGGGCGGTGAGGTCTTTCCAGTCGCCAGCGGCAAGTGTCGGCGCTTGTTTGGCGTAACTGTTGACCAGCACGCCTTTGGCCTGCCAGTCGAGATCAAACACATTGAGGTAATCGGCGCCGAGCTGATCGCGCACGTAGGTCAGCAATGGCTCGGTGCGAAACGCGGCGGCAAAGCTGTAGGCCATGTAACCGGCGACGCTGATGCTGTCCTCGGCCGTGAACGGCCGCTTGGGGATGCCTAGCACGTCGAACTCGATCGGCGCGGCGTGGCTGTCCTGATATTGGTTGATGCCATCCAGATAGGCTTGCAGGCCCTTCCATGCCGGCGACTGTTTGTCGAGGCTGGCGACGTAACTGGCCGCGCGCTCGCGAATGCGCAGGCTGCGAAACAGTTTGTCGGTATCGAGCAGTTTCGGCCCGAGCACTTCGGCCAGTTCACCGCGGGCGAGGCGGCGCATGGCTTCCATCTGGAACAGGCGGTCCTGCGCGTGCACATAACCGAGGGCGCGATAGAGGTCGGTTTCGTTCTCGGCGCGGATATGCGGCACACCGCGCTCGTCATAGCGCACGGTCACTGAGCCTTGCAGGTTGCGCAACTCGACCTGGCCCTGGCGCGTCGGCTGCTTGCTGTAGATATAGCCGCCGGCGGCGCCGAGCAGGACAACGATGAGCAACGCAACGACGATCAACGCACGCTTCATGGTGACTCCTTGTGCAGGCGGGAAGGCCGCCCGTCGGGCTGCAAACATTTAGCACAGAGCATCTGTGTGGTGCAGCGCTGTCCTTGAAAAGTCCGGAATGCCTTACTTCGCGTCCGCCGGCCACGGGCAATAACACCCCACCGCCAGCGTATGCGTGGCATTGACCGGGCGATCTTCCGTCAGGGCATGCAGGATCGGTTCGATAAAGCTGTTGCTGGAGTTGCAGGTCAGGCCTTCGCTGTACGGGCCGAAGTAGGCCAATTTGCCGCTACGATCCCAGATCGCCACGGCGGGGCTGGCGGGGATCTGTTCGGAGCCGGGCAGGACGATGATGGTTTTCAGGCTGGCGAGGGTGGCGGGTAACTGGCCGTGGCTGCCGGGCTTTTGCACGGCGAAGAACTCCACGCCGCGGGCGCCGAACTGTTCGACCATCTCGCTCAGGTGCTGTTGATTGCCGACGTTGCATGGGCAGGCCGGGTCCCAGAAGTGCACCAACCGGATATTGCCCGGCCCGGCGAGGTTGTCCGGCAGGCGCAGCGGGTCGCCGGAAAATACGGCGGTGTGTTCGCTGAACGCGCGAAGGTAGCGGCCCTGAAACCAGTCATATGCCGCCCACAGCACCCCGGCGCAGATCAGCGCGAGCAGGCTGGCGAACAGTGCGGTGCGGTAGGGCGAACGCATGGTTTTCGATCCTCGAAAGGCCGGCTAGCTTGCCATGTCTGCCTCTACAGATGAATATCGCAGGCCGATAAAGTCCGTTTCCCGCTCTGGAATACCCGCATGCCTGATACTTTCGACCCCGATCATTTACGCGCGAGCCTCAAGCCGTTGGCCGAGTGGCAGCCGTTATCGGATGAGGCGAAGGCTTATCAGCGCTTCTACAAGACCGACTTTGCCGAGCGCGATGTCTGGCGCGGCATGGGCCGTTTCGAGGTCGATGGCTACGAGCTGGTCAGCCATTGCTGGTGGCCGGAGAAGGTCAAGGCGACGCTGTTTCTGCTGCACGGTTACTACGATCACATCGGCCTGTACCGGCATGTGATCGAGTGGGCGCTGGATCAGGATTTTGCCGTGATCGCCTGCGACCTGCCGGGGCACGGATTGTCGAGCGGGCCACGGGCGAGCATTCGTGATTTCGCTGAATACCAGCATATGTTGCAGGCGCTGTTTGCTGAAGCGAGCTCGATCGCGCTGCCACAGCCTTGGCATTTGTGCGGGCAGAGCACCGGTGGCGCGATTGTCGTCGATCATCTGCTCAATCATGGCGAGAACAGCCCGGCGCAAGGGCAAGTGATTCTGCTGGCGCCGCTGGTGCGACCAAGGGCGTGGGGCTGGTCGCAGCTGAGTTATTACCTGCTGCGGCCGTTTGTACGCGGGGTCGCGCGACGCTTCAGCGAGAACTCCAACGATCCGGATTTTCTGCCGTTTCTGCAGGCCGATCCGTTACAGCCAAGGCGCCTGCCGACGAAATGGGTGGGCGCGCTTTCACGCTGGATCATCCGCGTCGAGCACGCGAAAAAAAGCCCGCGGCGGCCGCTGATCGTTCAGGGGCAGGCGGACATGACTGTCGACTGGCAGCACAATCTGCAGGTATTGAAATGGAAATTCGACCGGCCGCAGATTCTGCTGTTGGCCGAGGCACGGCATCACCTGGCCAATGAAACGGCGGAGATGCGTGAGGAGTATTTCGAATTCTTGAGCAAGCGGATCAGGGGCCGGAATCTCTAATGCCTGGGAGGGCCTCTTCGCGAGCAGGCTCGCTCCCACAGTGGAATGCATTACAACCTGTGGAAGCGAGCCTGCTCGCGATGTGATCTTTCAGGCACCGAACATCACTGCCCGACCGCCAACCCCGCCCGAATCGCCGCCAGTGCCGCCTGGTAGTAAGCCTTGCCCTCGGTCGACTCGGCAAACGTCGCAAATTCTTCGAGCTCTTCATCCGACAAGTCGCGATACACGTAAAGCAACGTGTTGTTCAGATCGGCGCCGATCTGATCCATCAGGCGCTGGCGCTGACCGTTCAACATGCCCTGTGCCTGTCCACCGCCGAGCAGTCCCGGGATCATCGAACTCAAACTGTCCGCCGCCACGCCGGCGATCGCCAGACTCACCTCGGCACCAGCCTCACGGGCCGGCAGAGCCTGGGCGAGATGGCCGATGATCAGCAAACGACTGTCGCTGGCCTGCATCTTCGGCAGGCCCTGGGCATTTTTCGCCAGTTGATCGCGACGGGTTGCGAGCAATTCGGCGGCGACGATTTTCTTGCCCAGCGGTGACTGGAAGAAGGTCAGCGCCGGTTTCGGGTCGGCGAGTTTCTGCCGCAGTTGCGCTTCGGCACGCTGATCCATAGCCTGCGCAGCGAAACGCTGATTGCTGTTGTTGACCAGCGCCTGAAACACCGCAGGCGGCAGGCTGTTCTGATAGCGCTGCTGGGCGGCGCTCAGGGCATCGTTGAAATGCGCGCGTTGTTCTGGCCAGCCGGCGACCTTGTACAACTGATCAAAGCCGTCCGCCCAGGCGGGCAATACGCAGAACATCAACAGTGAAAAAAGCAAACGGCGCATAGGGACTCCTGTCAGCAGCGGACTATTGTCCGTGCGGTGCCGGTACTTGTCGAGAATTCGTAGCAAGGCGCTGCGTGGCTCTGTCGGATTTGTCGCCGTCGGCATACTATGCGCGCCATGCCGATATCCTCTGAACACCCGCTGCTGTTACGCATTGTCGACGACCTGGCCGAACACGGCTGGTCGCAGCAGAACATCTTCCTGCCCGCCGATCTGACCCGGGCGCTGGCGGCCGAGTGCCGTAAACGTGAAGCCGAAGGTGAGCTGGCGCCGGCGGCGGTCGGACGCGGGCCGTTTTCGGAAATTCGCGAGGGTATCCGCGGCGATCACATCCAGTGGATCGATCCGGGGCAGGCCGACGCCACTGACCGTTACCTGAGCCTGATGGACAGTCTGCGCGAGGCACTCAATCGCGGTCTGTTTCTGGGCCTGGAAGATTTCGAATGCCATTTCGCCCTGTACCCGCCCGGCGCGTTTTACCTCAAGCACGTTGACCGCTTTCGCGATGATGACCGGCGCATGGTGTCGGCGGTGATCTACCTCAACGAGGCCTGGCTGCCGGAGGACGGTGGCCAGTTGCGCATGTATCTGGGCGATGAACGCGTGCACGACGTACAGCCTACCGGCGGCTGTCTGGTGGTGTTTCTCTCCGGCGAGGTGCCCCACGAAGTGATGCCGGCCCATCGCGAGCGCTTGTCGCTGACTGGCTGGTTCCGTCGCCGTGGCAACGAGCCGTTCTGAACATGGAAAAGATCCTGGTCAGTCGCTGCCTGTTGGGCCATCGCGTGCGTTATGACGGTGGTGCGAGCGGGCCGTTTGATCTGCTTGAGCAGTGGATCGAAGAAGGGCGGGTAGTGCCGTTGTGTCCTGAGGTGGCCGGTGGATTGCCGACGCCGCGGGCGGCGGCGGAGATTCCCGGCGGGCAGGGCGGTGAGGTGCTGGATGGCATTGCCGCAGTGATCACCACTGATGGCGAGGATGTCAGCGCGCAGTTTCTCGAGGGTGCACGGCAAGCGCTGGAACTGGTGCAAAAGCACGGCATTCGGGTAGCGGTGCTCAAGGCCAACAGTCCGTCTTGCGGGAATTTGCTGACCTATGACGGGACGTTCAGCGGAGTGAAAGTCTCCGGTGAAGGCGTAACGGCCGCGTTGCTCAAGCGTCATGGGGTTCGGGTTTTCAGTGAGCTTGAGCTGGCTGAGGCGGCGGTGACTCTGGCGGCTTTGGACTGATCCGCCATCGTTGCCCTCACCCCAGCCCTCTCCCGGGGGGAGAGGGGGCCGACCGAGGTGTCTGGCGCTGTCCATCGAACTGAAAGACCTTGGCGACCAGGGATTCGACAAAGCCATGATCAGTCGATTTCGGATTCGGTATAGCAATCCCAAGTCGGCGTACCTCTAAAGCATCCCCGGATCAGTTCCCTCTTCCTCCGGGAGAGGGTTAGGGTGAGGGGCTCTTACGGTTTCAACCACTTCTCGGACAGCGCCGCCAACCGCCCATCCGCCTTGATCCGTTCCAGCGCGCTCTTGAGGCTGGCCTGAAACGCCGGGTTGCCCTTCTGAAACGGGATCGCCAGCTCGACCGGCGCCGCCGCTTTCGGCTTCTCTTCCGTCAACGCCTGCACCAGCACCATCGGCCGCGGCGTCTCGTCCTTCTTCGCCAGCAATTGCCCGTCGACCTGGCCGTACGGCTCGCTGAAGTCGAAACGATCCTTGAGTTCGGGTGTCAGTGCTATGTGGTTGAGCGCGACGTCGTACTTGCCGCTTTCAACGCCCTGGAGCAGGTCACCCTCATCGGTGACGATGAAATCGGCGCGTACATCCAGCTCTTTGGCCAGAAGTTGCCCAAGCTCGACCTCGAACCCTGTAAGGGTGTCGCCTTCCTTGTAATTGAAGGGCGGTGTATTAGCCTCAAGGGCTATACGAAGCTCGCCACGGTCGTTGACGTCATCAATCAGTTCGGCGTGAGCCAGCGGGCTCAGAAGGGGTAGCAGGCAGATCAGGCCAGGCAGCAGGCGCATGGTCACTCCTTTGAAATCATTATCGCGACGCTCTGATTCAGGCTCGCTTTGCTATGGTTGTCGAGTGCCTTCGACAACGAATGGTCATGAAGTTGTCATGACCGTGCGGATTTTACGGAAAAACTGGAGAAGAAAATGAAAAGCTTTATGTCACGTGCAGCGTTGGCCGGTGTGCTGATGGGTGTTTCGGTGCTGGCCAGTGCGGCGACACCGGCGCCGAAGGATGCTGAAGTGTTCATCGTTTCTCCCGAGGACGGCGCCACCGTCTCGCAGGAATTCAAGGTCAAGTTCGGCGTCAAGAACATCGCGCTGGCCCCGGCGGGTGACACCACCAAGAACACCGGCCACCATCACCTGCTGATCGACGTCGACGACCTGCCGGCCGAAGGCGCGCCGATCCCGACTGACGCCCATCACATGCATTTCGGCAAGGCGCAGACCGAAGCCACGATCAAACTGGCCCCCGGCAAGCACACCTTGCAACTGATCCTCGGCGACAGCGGCCACATGCCGTTCGACCCATCGATCGTTTCGGAAAAAATCACCGTCAACGTGAAATAAAAAAAGGGAGCCCTGCGGGGCTCCCTTTTTTTATTCAGCTTCAAGTGGCTGGCTGCAAGCGGCAAGTAAGGCAAAGCGCTTTCACTTGCCGCTTGTAACTTGCGGCTTGTAGCTGCTTTTAGAAAAGCACCCGACTACGGATAGTACCGTTGACGTGTTGCAGCTTCTCTTGCGCCAGCTCCGAGTATTCGGCGTCGACGTCGATTACCACGTAGCCAACCTTCTCGTTGGTCTGCAGGAACTGACCGGAGATGTTGATGCCGTTTTCGGCGAAGACCTTGTTGATCTCGCTCATCACACCCGGGATGTTCTCGTGGATGTGCAGCAGGCGGTGCTTGCCAGGGTGAGCCGGCAGGGCCACTTCCGGGAAGTTGACCGACGACACCGAAGTACCGTTGTCGCTGTACTTGACCAGTTTCTCTGCCACTTCCAGACCGATGTTGGCTTGCGCTTCGGCGGTCGAGCCACCGATATGCGGGGTCAGGATCACGTTGTCGAGGCCACGCAGCGGGCTTTCGAACTCTTCGTCGTTGGAGCGTGGTTCCACCGGGAACACGTCGATGGCCGCGCCGATCAGGTGCTTGTCCTTGATCGCGTCCGCCAGGGCGTCGAGCTCGACCACGGTGCCACGTGCAGCGTTGATCAGGATGCCGCCCTTTTTGATGGCGCGGATTTCCTTCTCGCCGATCATCCACTGAGTTGCGGCGGTTTCCGGCACGTGCAGGGTGACGATGTCGGACATGCCCAGCAGCTCGTGCAGGTTGTTGACCTGCGTGGCGTTGCCCAGTGGCAGCTTGGTCACGGTGTCATAGAAGAACACCTGCATGCCCAGACCTTCAGCCAGCACCGACAGCTGAGTGCCGATCGAGCCGTAGCCGACGATGCCCAGCTTCTTGCCACGGATCTCGAACGAGTTGGCGGCGGACTTGATCCAGCCGCCACGGTGGCAGGATGCGTTCTTCTCAGGGATGCCGCGCAGCAGCAGGATCGCTTCGGCCAGCACCAGTTCCGCTACGGAACGGGTGTTGGAGTACGGCGCGTTGAACACGGCAATACCGCGCTCGCGGGCCGCACTGAGGTCAACCTGGTTGGTGCCGATGCAGAAACAGCCGACCGCGACCAGTTTCTTCGCGTGATCGAAGATCTCTTCGGTCAGTTGCGTGCGCGAGCGGATGCCGATGAAGTGAGCGTCAGCGATCTTTTCCTTGAGCTGGGCTTCCGGCAAGGAACCAGTCAGGTATTCGATGCTGGTGTAGCCCGCCGCCTTGAGGACGTCGACAGCCGATTGGTGGACGCCTTCGAGAAGAAGGAACTTGATCTTGCTCTTATCGAGAGAAGTCTTGCTCATCTGCGTAAACCTGTATCCCGGAGAAAAATGGCAGGGAGGGAGCAGCCTGGAGCTGACCCGCACGGCAACAAAGCCGTCACCGCGGATCTGGCCTTGGGCACTGTCCTGCGGGGTCGGTATGCTAGCATAGCCACCCCGCTAAACACTCATTCCTGCGACGTGAAGCGTTCTCAGGATGACCATGAATTGTTCGAGAGTTCTGTCGATGACCAATCCTGCGCTGATTGATGAACTGAAGACCCTGGTTGAGCCTGGCAAAGTCCTCACCGACGCCGACTCCCTGAACACTTACGGCAAGGATTGGACCAAGCACTTCGCCCCGGCGCCGAGCGCCATCGTGTTTCCCAAGACCATCGAGCAAGTGCAGGCCGTGGTGCGTTGGGCCAATACCCACAAAATTGCGCTGGTGCCGTCCGGCGGGCGCACCGGGTTGTCCGCCGCTGCGGTGGCGGCCAATGGCGAAGTGGTGGTTTCGTTCGATTACATGAACCAGATTCTCGACGTCAACCTCACCGACCGCACCGCCGTGTGCCAGCCGGGCGTGGTCACTGAGCATCTGCAGAACGTCGCCGAAGAGAACGGCCTGTACTATCCGGTCGACTTCGCCTCGGCGGGTTCCAGCCAGATTGGCGGCAACATCGGCACCAATGCCGGCGGGATCAAAGTGATTCGCTACGGCATGACCCGCAACTGGGTGGCCGGCATGAAAGTCGTCACCGGCAAGGGCGACGTGCTCGAGCTGAACAAGGACCTGATCAAGAACGCCACCGGTTACGACCTGCGCCAGCTGTTCATTGGCGCCGAAGGCACCCTCGGTTTCGTTGTCGAAGCGACCATGCGCCTTGATCGCGCGCCGAAAAACCTCACGGCGATGGTCCTCGGTACCGCCGATTTCGATTCGATCATGCCGGTGCTGCACGCCTTCCAGGGCAAGCTTGACCTGACCGCGTTCGAATTCTTCTCCGACAAGGCCCTGGCCAAGGTCATGGGGCGCGGTGACGTGCCGGCGCCTTTTGAAACCGAGTGCCCGTTCTACGCCCTGCTGGAATTCGAAGCGACCACCGAAGAAGTGGCCAACAGCGCGCTGGAGACCTTCGAACACTGCGTAGAACAGGGCTGGGTGCTCGACGGCGTGATGAGCCAGAGCGAAACCCAGTTGCACAACTTGTGGAAGCTGCGCGAGTACATCTCCGAAACCATTTCCCACTGGACGCCGTACAAGAACGACATCTCGGTGACCGTTTCCAAAGTGCCAGCGTTCCTGCGTGAAATCGATGCGATCGTTGGCGAGCACTATCCGGATTTCGAAATCGTCTGGTTCGGCCACATCGGCGACGGCAACCTGCACCTGAACATCCTCAAGCCGGAAAATCTGAGCAAGGACGAGTTCTTCGCCAAGTGCGCCACCGTCAACAAGTGGGTGTTCGAAACCGTCGAGAAGTACAACGGTTCGATCTCGGCCGAGCACGGCGTGGGCATGACCAAGCGTGATTACCTGACCTACAGCCGCTCGCCGGCCGAGATCGAGTACATGAAAGCGGTCAAGGCAGTGTTCGACCCGAACGGCATCATGAACCCGGGCAAGATTTTCCCGGTTTGATCGGTAATCTCTGTTGAATCAATAAAGGCAGGAGTCGGTAAATGAGCTATCAGCACCAGTACGTCGACGGCACGCGCATTCACTTCCCGATCGGGAAAGTCGTGTGCATTGGCCGCAATTACGCCGAACACGCCAAGGAACTGGACAACCCGGTGCCGACCGAGCCGCTGCTGTTCATCAAGCCGGGCAGTTGCGTGGTGCCGCTGGAAGGCGGGTTCAGCATTCCGACCGAGCGTGGTTCAGTGCACTACGAAGCGGAAATCGCCGTGTTGATCGGCAAACCGCTGTCGACCAAGCCGAGCCGCGAAGAAGTCCTCGATGCGATCTCCGGCTTCGCGCCGGCGCTGGACCTGACCCTGCGCGACAAGCAGGCCGAGCTGAAAGCCAAGGGCCTGCCGTGGGAAATCGCCAAGTCGTTCGACGGCGCGGCGGTGATCGCGCCGTTCGTGGTCGGCAGCACCTTCGCTGACCTGACCGACATCGGCATCCGCCTGACCATCAACGGCGAAGTGCGCCAGGACGGCAACAGCAGCGCGATGCTCAACCCTATCGTGCCGATGATCCAGCACATGGCCGGCTGCTTCTCGTTGCAGGCGGGTGACGTGATCCTCACCGGCACGCCAGTGGGCGTCGGCCCGCTGAACGTCGGCGATGAAATCGTCCTCGAACTGCCGGGGGCGAGCAGCTTCAGCAGCAGCGTGCGCTAACCGCAGAACCCCTTGTAGGGGTGAGCTTTGTGGTAAGGGGATTTAGCGAAACGTCGCACCGCCCCGTTGGACTGCGCAGCAGGCCCCTCTTCAAGATCAAGAGGGGCGCGCTTCGCGCGCCAACGGGGATAAGTCCCCTCGCCACAAGTGTGTTTCTGGCAAACGAACACGCCAATCCCGCCATTTGCCGTTTTTTTCACATCCTCTCTGGATAATTCCCGCGATTCTGGCGTCTCAGCCGGCCTCTTTGTGCTATTACCCTTGGCCTGAATTAACGGAACGCATCCCTCGATGGCATCTCCAACTCAGCAGAAATCCCCCTCCCGTTCGCGCTTCGTCCTGCGCTGGTATGTCTGGCTGTTGCTGGTCATCGCCGCAGCCTATGGGCTGGCGTTCGCCATGCATTGGGATGATCGCGGCGTGCTGTGGGTGCTGGAGCGCTTCGAGAGCAAGGCCGAGCAGAAGGAGAGCGTCTGGCTGCCGGATTATCAGGTGGTGATCGATGCCAAGCCGCTGCCGGGCATGGAAAAGGACGAAGCTTCGGATCTGGCCTACAGCCCAGAAACCAAAACCCTGTTCGCGGTGATGGGCAAGAATGCCTTCCTGGTCGAGCTGACGCTTCAGGGCGACGTGTTGCGCAAGATGCCGTTGGTGGGCTGGAGCAATCCTGAAGGCCTGACGGTCATGGAAAACGGTTTGCTGGCCATTGTCGATGAGCGTGAGCATACGCTGTCGATCGTCAAGGTCGATGCCGCGACTCGTGAGCTGAACATCGCCGATTTCCCCAAATACGACCTCGGGCCGTCGAAAGATCAGAACAAGGCATTCGAGGCCATCACTTGGGATCCGCGCAATCATCAATTGATTCTGGGCGAAGAGCGCCCGCCAGCGCTGTTCACCTGGAAAAGCGATGGCAGCCAGATCCTGCAGGGCGACAAGCAGAAACTGGCCAGCGATCAGCTGGATCTGCGCAACCTGTCGGCGCTGGCTGTCGATCCGCGCACTGGCCATCTGCTGGTGTTGTCCGCCGATTCGCACCTGTTGCTGGAACTGGACGAGGCCGGCAAGCAAGTCAGCTTCATGACGTTGCTTGGCAATTTCAACGGTCTGAAAGACACCATCCCCCGCGCCGAAGGCATGACCATGGATGAGGAGGGCACGCTGTACATGGTCAGCGAACCGAACCTGTTCTACCGATTCGAAAAACATCGGTAATGCCTTCCCTGTAGGAGCTGCCGCAGGCTGCGATCTTTTGATCTTGCTTGTGAAAGTCACAATCAAAAGGTCGTCCGATCGCAGCCCGAGCCTTCGGCAGCTCCTGCGGGGCTTGGCTTGCGATCTGAGGCAAGTGGCCATTAAGCTTCAGTTCAGACAGGCGTGATATTTCATCGGCCTGTCATGAATCCGAGCCTGCCTGAATGCGTCGACTTGCCCGCCCCAAACCGCTGATCCTCGTCCTGTTGATGATTGTCCTGATCGCGTTGATCGCGATCGGCCAATACCTGCGTCTGTTCGAGCGCGCCTGGTTCAACCTGCACACGCTGTGGCAACCGGTGAGCAGCGAGGCGATCGGCCTGGACCAATATCGGGTGACCATCGAGGCGCGGCCGATCGAGGGGCTCGACGATGACGTCTCGGCGCTGACCTACGATCCGGTGCGCAAAAGCCTGTTCACCGTGACCAACAAGAATTCCGAACTGGTCGAATTGTCCCTGGAAGGCAAGATTCTGCGGCGCATCGCTCTGGTCGGGTTCGGCGATCCGGAAGCCGTCGAGTACATCAGTGCCGACACCTACGTGATCACCGACGAGCGCCAGCAACGGCTGATCAAGATCCACCTCGAGGCCGACACTACTTTTCTCGATGCCGAGGATGCCGAGCAAATGACCCTCGGCGTGCACATGTCCGGCAACAAGGGTTTCGAAGGGCTGGCGTACGATTCGGTGGGCAAGCGGTTGTTCGTGGCCAAAGAGCGCGACCCGATGCTGATCTACGAGGTCCACGGCTTTCCGCACTTCAAACCGGACAAGACCTACGCCGTGCACGTGATCAACAACCCCAAGCGCGATGCCGGGATGTTCGTGCGTGATCTGTCGAGTCTGCAGTACGACGAACGCAGCGGGCACTTGCTGGCACTGTCGGACGAGTCGCGGTTGATTATCGAGCTGGATGTCGACGGGCGCCCCTTGAGCACCATGTCGATCAGCGGCGGGCGTCAGGGTTTGCAGAAAACCGTGCCGCAGGCGGAGGGAATTGCGATGGATGATGACGGCACGTTGTACCTGGTGAGCGAGCCGAATCTGTTTTACGTATTCAAGAAGCCCACACAAAACTGACCAACACCACAAAACACTGTGGGAGCGAGCCTGCTCGCGAAGGCGGTTGATCAGTCTCTGAATATGTTGACTGAACCGACGCTTTCGCGAGCAGGCTCGCTCCCACAGGTTTATTTGTCTGCCCAAGGCAAGTGGGCAGTCTGTTACTCAGCCTTCAGGGTTTTCACGCCTTCACTGGTGCCCAGCAACAACAGATCCGCCGGGCGCGCGGCGAACAGGCCGTTGGTGACCACGCCGACGATGGCATTGATCTGTGCTTCCAGCTCCACCGGGTTGGTGATCTGCAGGTTGAACACGTCGAGAATGATGTTGCCGTTGTCGGTCAACACGCCTTCGCGGTACACCGGGTCGCCACCGAGTTTGACCAGTTGGCGGGCGACGTGGCTGCGGGCCATCGGGATCACTTCCACCGGCAGCGGGAACTCGCCGAGCACCGGCACCAGTTTGCTGGCGTCGGCGATGCAGATGAAAGTCTTGGCCACGGCGGCGACAATCTTTTCCCGGGTCAGGGCCGCGCCGCCGCCCTTGATCAGGTTCAGGTGCGCATCGCTTTCATCGGCGCCGTCGACGTAGAACTCCAGATCGCTGACGGTGTTCAGCTCGTACACCGGAATCCCGTGGCCCTTGAGGCGCGCGGCAGTGGCTTCGGAGCTGGCGACCGCGCCATCGAACGCGCCCTTGTGCTGGGCCAGTGCATCGATGAAGCAGTTGGCGGTGGAGCCGGTGCCGACGCCGACGATGCTCTTGTCGTCGAGTTTCGGCAGGATGAAGTCGACAGCGGCCTGGGCCACGGCCTGTTTGAGTTGATCCTGGGTCATGCGGGCTCCGGAAGCGGGCAAGGGTTGGGCAGAAAGGCCGGCATTATAGGCCTCGCGGTGGTGAAGGTCATTGTCCTGTTGGCAGATCAAAAGATCGCAGCCTTCGGCAGCTCCTACACTTTGGAATGCATTCCCACTGTAGGAGCTGCCGAAGGCTGCGATCTTTTCGGCGCGATAAAACCTCTGGATCCGTGTGGTCGCCCGGGCAAAAGCCGGGTTAGACTCCTTGGCCCTGCCCAACTCGCCCAGTGATGCTTTCCGATGCTCGAACAGTACGTCAAAAAGATCCTCACCTCGCGCGTTTATGACGTTGCCGTAGAAACCCCGCTGCAGAACGCCCGCCAGCTCTCCGAGCGGCTGGGCAATGACATCTGGCTCAAGCGCGAAGACTTGCAGCCGGTGTTCTCGTTCAAGATTCGCGGCGCCTACAACAAGCTGACCCAGCTCAGCGACGAAGAGCGCGCCCGTGGCGTGGTCACCGCCTCGGCGGGCAATCATGCGCAGGGCCTGGCTCTGGCGGCGAAAGTGTTGGGCGTCAAAGCCACCATCGTCATGCCCAAGACCACCCCGGAAATCAAAGTCGAAGGCGTGCGCTCGCGCGGCGGTAAAGTGGTGCTGCACGGTGACTCGTTCCCGGAAGCGCTGGCCTATTCGCTGAAACTGGTCGATGAAAAAGGCTACGTCTACATCCACCCGTACGACGATCCGCACACCATTGCCGGGCAGGGCACCGTGGCCATGGAAATCCTTCGTCAGCACCCGCAGCCGCTGGACGCAATTTTCGTCCCGGTCGGCGGCGGTGGGTTGATCGCCGGTATCGCGGCGTACGTGAAATACCTGCGTCCGGACATCAAGGTAATTGGCGTCGAACCGGACGACTCCAATTGCCTGCAAGCAGCGATGGCAGCGGGCGAGCGCGTGGTTCTGCCGACCGTGGGCATCTTCGCCGACGGCGTGGCGGTGGCACAGATCGGCCAGTACACCTTCGAGATCTGCAAGGATTACGTCGATGAAGTGATAACGGTCAGCACCGACGAGATCTGCGCGGCAATCAAGGATATCTACGACGATACCCGCTCGATCACCGAGCCTGCCGGCGCGCTGGGCGTGGCCGGGATCAAGAAGTATGTTGAGCAGCGTGGCGTCAGCGGCCAGACTTTCGTCGCCATCGACTCCGGTGCCAACGTCAACTTCGACCGCCTGCGCCACGTCGCCGAGCGCGCCGAGCTGGGCGAGGGTCGCGAAGCGATCATCGCCGTGACCATTCCGGAAAAGGCCGGCAGCTTCAAGGCGTTCTGCGAAGCCATCGGCAAGCGCCAGATCACTGAATTCAATTACCGCTACAACACCGGCAGCGAAGCGCACATCTTCGTCGGCGTGCAGACCCACCCGGACAACGACCCGCGCAGCGCCTTGCTGGCAAGCCTGACCGAGCAGGGTTTTCCGGTCATCGACCTGACCGACAACGAACTGGCCAAGCTGCACATCCGCCACATGGTCGGCGGCCGCGCGGCGCAGGTGGTCGATGAAGTGGTGCTGCGCTTCGAATTCCCGGAGCGCCCGGGCGCGCTGTTCAACTTCCTCAACAAGCTCGGCGGGCGCTGGAATATCTCGATGTTTCACTACCGCAATCACGGCGCAGCGGACGGCCGCGTGGTCGCCGGCCTGCAAGTGCCCCATGACGAGCGTCATCTGGTGCCGGCGGCACTGGCGGAAATCGGCTACCCGTATTGGGATGAAAGCGACAACCCGGCCTATCAGCTGTTTCTTGGCTGAGCGGCTACGCTGATGGGCATGGATCTACGAAAGAGAACGACATGGAAACCCTGACCACCCTGAAAGTCCTCCACGTTGCGGCGACCGTGGTCATCCTCGTGAGCGGGCTGGGGCTCGCCGCCCTGACCTGGCGTAATCGCAGCGAAGGCCCGGCCAGTACGATGCGCCGTCCGTGGCTGTTCATCTGGTGTCTGATGCTTATCGGCATGTCAGCATGCCTTTCACCGGCTGGTGGCTGGTGCATCTGGTTGGCTGGCCACTGGGGCAATTGTGGATTCTGGGATCCAGCGTGATCTACGCCGTGGCCACATTCAGTGCGGTCTGGCTGCTGGTCCGGCTGGATCGGCTTTGGACCAGTGGGGTGGGCAATCGCAAGTTCAATCTGGCCCTGGCGATTGTCAGCGGCGTCGGATTTGTCGCCATAGCGGCGTTGATGGGGGCCAAGCCGGTTTAAGGCTGGAGACCGAGTCGATCCCATTCGCGAGCAAGCTCGCTCCCACATTGGATCTGTGTCGTTCACAAATTCCCTGTGGGAGCGAGCTTGCTCGCGAAGGCGGAGTCAGCCGCGCAGACTGATCACCGGCCAGCCACGCTTCTCGGCCTCGGCCCGCAGATTCGGATCAGGATCCACCGCCACCGGATTCGCCACCTGCTCCAGCAGCGCCAGATCATTCATCGAATCACTATAGAAATAGCTGTCCTCAAGCGAATGCCCGGTCTCTTCCAGCCAGCGATTCAGGCGCGTGACCTTGCCTTCACGGAAACACGGAATGTCGGTGCTGCGCCCGCTGTAGCGGCCGTCGACCATTTCGCATTCGGTGGCAATCAGGGTTTCCACGCCCAGGCGCACAGCGATCGGCGCGGTGACGAAACGGTTGGTGGCGGTGATGATCACCAGTTTGTCGCCGGCATCGCGGTGTTTTTTCAGCAGCTCCAGTGCCTTGGGCAGCACGATCGGCTCAATGCAGTCGCGCATGTAATCGCTGTGCCAGGCGTCGAGCACGGCCATTTCGGTGCGGCCGAGAATTTCCAGGCAGAAGTTCAGGTAGGCGGCGTTGTCGAGCTTGCCGGCCAGGTAATCCTGGTAGAACTCGTCGTTGCGCGCCTTGTAGGCGATCGGGTCGAGGAAGCCGCGCTCGCACAGATAATCGCCCCAGGCGTGATCGCTGTCGCCGCCCAGGAGGGTGTTGTCCAAATCGAATAGAGCCAGGCGCATTGCAGTTACCCGCTGAAAAGTCAGTAAAAAGGCGACAAGAATACGGTCTTTTCACAAGAGTGCACATAAGGTAGGAACCTTCGTTGCCGCCTCATCAAGCTTTGTGGAACAATGCGGCGACATGCGTTTGCGAGGTTGTTGCCGTGATCGACCCCGATGGTTTCCGCCCCAATGTCGGGATCATTCTGACGAATGACGCCGGCCAGGTGCTATGGGCTCGCCGTATCAATCAGGACGCCTGGCAGTTTCCGCAAGGGGGGATCAACCCCGAGGAGACGCCGGAAGACGCCTTGTACCGCGAGCTGAACGAAGAAGTTGGCCTGGAACGTGAAGATGTTGAAATACTGGCCTGTACCCGGGGCTGGTTGCGCTATCGTTTGCCGCAACGCCTGGTGCGGACCCACAGCCAACCGCTGTGCATCGGCCAGAAGCAGAAATGGTTTCTCCTGCGCCTGATCTCCAACGAGCAGCGGGTGCGGATGGATCTGACCGGTAAACCGGAGTTCGATGGCTGGCGCTGGGTCAGCTATTGGTATCCGTTGGGCCAGGTGGTGACATTCAAGCGCGAGGTGTATCGACGCGCTCTCAAAGAGCTTGCCCCGCGCCTTTTAGCGCGCGACTGACGACGGAGTTCGACCCCGAGCCATGCTCAATACGCTGCGCAAGATCGTCCAGGAAGTTAACTCCGCCAAGGATCTCAAGGCGGCGTTGGGGATTATTGTGTTGCGCGTCAAAGAGGCCATGGGCAGCCAGGTCTGCTCGGTCTACCTGCTTGACCCGGAAACCAATCGCTTCGTCCTGATGGCCACCGAGGGCTTGAACAAGCGCTCGATCGGCAAGGTCAGCATGGCCCCCAACGAGGGTCTGGTCGGTCTGGTCGGCACGCGTGAAGAACCCCTGAACCTGGAAAACGCTTCGGTTCACCCGCGCTATCGCTACTTCGCCGAAACCGGTGAAGAGCGTTACGCCTCGTTCCTTGGTGCACCGATCATTCACCACCGCCGCGTCGTCGGCGTGTTGGTCATCCAGCAGAAAGAACGCCGCCAGTTCGACGAAGGTGAAGAAGCCTTCCTCGTGACCATGAGCGCGCAGCTCGCCGGCGTAATCGCCCACGCCGAGGCCACCGGTTCGATCCGTGGTCTGGGCCGGCAGGGCAAGGGCATTCAGGAAGCCAAGTTCGTCGGCGTGCCGGGTTCGCCCGGTGCTGCCGTCGGTACCGCCGTGGTCATGCTGCCGCCGGCGGACCTGGACGTGGTGCCGGACAAGACCATCACCGACATCAACGCCGAGCTGGCGCTGTTCAAGACCGCCATCGAAGGCGTGCGCGCCGACATGCGCGCCTTGTCCGCCAAACTCGCGACCCAGCTGCGCCCGGAAGAGCGCGCGCTGTTCGACGTCTACCTGATGATGCTCGACGATGCCTCGCTGGGCAGCGAAATCACCACCGTGATCAAGACGGGGCAGTGGGCTCAGGGCGCGCTGCGTCAGGTGGTCACGGAACACGTCAACCGCTTCGAATTGATGGACGACGCTTACCTGCGCGAGCGCGCGTCGGACGTCAAAGACCTTGGCCGCCGCTTGCTCGCCTATCTGCAGGAAGAGCGCCAGCAGAATCTGGTCTACCCGGAAAAAACCATTCTGGTCAGCGAAGAGCTGACGCCGGCGATGCTCGGCGAGGTGCCGGAAGGCACGCTGGTCGGTCTGGTCTCGGTACTCGGTTCGGGTAACTCCCACGTCGCGATTCTGGCCCGGGCCATGGGCATTCCGACGGTGATGGGCCTGGTCGACCTGCCGTACGCCAAGGTCGATGGCATCGAAATGATCGTCGACGGCACCCGTGGCGAGGTCTACACCAACCCCAGCGAAGTACTGCGCAAGCAGTTTGCCGAGGTCGTTGAAGAAGAGAAACAACTGGCGCTGGGCCTCGATACCCTGCGCGACCTGCCGTGCGTGACCCTCGATGGTCACCGCATGCCGCTGTGGGTCAACACCGGCCTGCTCGCCGATGTGGCGCGGGCGCAGAAGCGTGGCGCCGAAGGGGTCGGTCTGTACCGCACCGAAGTGCCGTTCATGATCAACCAGCGCTTCCCGAGCGAGAAGGAACAACTGGCGATCTACCGCGAACAGCTCGCCGCGTTCCACCCGCAACCGGTGACCATGCGCAGCCTCGACATCGGCGGTGACAAATCGCTGTCGTACTTCCCGATCAAGGAAGACAACCCGTTCCTCGGCTGGCGCGGTATCCGCGTCACCCTCGACCACCCGGAAATCTTCCTCGTGCAGACGCGCGCGATGCTCAAGGCCAGCGAAGGCCTGAACAACCTGCGGATTCTGCTGCCGATGATCTCCGGCACCCACGAACTCGAAGAAGCCCTGCACCTGATCCACCGGGCCTGGGGCGAAGTGCGCGACGAAGGCACCGACGTGCCGATGCCGCCGATCGGCGTGATGATCGAAATCCCGGCAGCGGTGTACCAGACCAAGGAACTGGCGCGGATGGTCGACTTCCTCTCCGTCGGCTCCAACGACCTGACCCAGTACCTGCTGGCGGTAGACCGCAACAACCCGCGCGTCGCCGACCTCTACGACTATCTGCATCCGGCGGTGCTGCAAGCCCTGCAAACCGTCGTCACTGACGCCCATGCCGAAGGCAAACCGGTGAGCATCTGCGGCGAGATGGCCGGGGATCCGGCGGCGGCGGTGCTGTTGATGGCGATGGGCTTCGACAGCCTGTCGATGAACGCCACCAACCTGCCGAAGGTGAAGTGGATGTTGCGCCAAGTGAACCTGAGCAAGGCGCAGGAGATGCTGGCGGAACTGATGAAGATCGATAACCCGCAGGTTATCCACAGCTCGCTGCAACTGGCGCTGAAGAATCTCGGGTTGGCGAAGATGAATTCGCCGGTGGTGAACAAGGCCCTCTAAGATCAAAAGCCCCTCACCCTAGCCCTCTCCCAGAGGGAGAGGGGACTGATTGGGGGGTGCTCGGGAGCCACGCCGACCTGAAAGAGCGCTGCTGAATCCATAATCGACTCGATCTGGAAGTGCTGTCCCAATCCATAGTCAACTCGGTCTGGAAGTGCCGTACCAATCCATAATCAACTCGGTCTGTCAGGTCGATGTACCCCGCAAGACAGCTCGGTCGGCTCCCTCTCCCTCCGGGAGAGGGCTGGGGTGAGGGGCTGCTGTTAGACACAAACCTCAACTTCCCCTAGATGCCCCCCATACGGCCCAAAACTGCGCTCAACCATCCGCCGCGTGCCGTCCGCTTGTACGATCAACGCTGTACTCGCCCGCGTGCCATAACTCTGGCTGGCAATAAACACACTCGACAACAACGCTTCCGTCGCCATGCCTACCCCGGTATCCGGCAACTCCGCCTCGGGTGCGGTCTGCGCATCGCTCAGCAAGGCCAGCAAGCGCTCAGGCTGCGGATCGTCCAGTACCGCGCTCAACGCCGCCCTTGCCTTGAGCAGTTTTGGCCACGGTGTATCCAGTCCGGCATTGGATAACCCGTAAACCCCGGGCTGCAACATCACCGGCTCCGACGCCCGCGCATTGAAATGCCACAGCTCATGGGCATTGCCCAGCAGCAGATTGAAGCCAGCGTATTCGCCCGCACGGCCCACCACATCGCTCAAATAATCATCAATCGACAGATCGTCAGCAAGAAAGCGCGCCACCAGTTCGCCTCGGGATTTGGTCGCCGGTGGCTGTTGCGGATCGCGAATATTGGTCAGCGCGGCGAAGCGGCCGTTGGTGCCGATCCCCAACCAAGTGCCGCCGGCTTCAAGATCGCGCCCGGCATGCACATGCGGCGCCTCGGGCCACGGCGCCAATGGCAGGCTGGGGCGGGCGTAGAATTCGTCGCGGTTGGCCGCGACGATCAGCGGCTGGGCATGGCCCGGGCGCCAGGCGAAAACGATCAGGCACATAAGGTGGTCCTTGTGTGTTTTTTGCCCACTCTACGCATCCGGCGTCCGTGCATCCATCGCCAGTGGAGCAGAAGGCTGCGCATCCGTTAACATGCCGCTCCTGTTTTGCCGATGCGTGCTGGAGACGGTCATGGAATTTCTGCTCTACCTGGCGCTCGGCGCCTGTGCGGGCGTGCTCGCCGGGCTGTTTGGCGTCGGCGGCGGGATCATCATCGTCCCGGTGCTGGTGTTCAGCTTCACCCTGCAGGGCTTCGATCAGTCGATCCTCACGCACCTGGCGGTGGGCACGTCGCTGGCGACGATCATATTCACCTCGGTCAACGCCGTGCGTGAGCATCACCGCCGGGGCGCGGTGCGCTGGGCGATTTTTCGCTGGATGACCGTGGGTATCCTGCTCGGTGCCGGTTTCGGGGCGCTGACCGCAGAAGCCATCTCCGGGCCGAACCTGCAAAAGATCATCGGCGTGTTCGCTCTGGTGATCGCCGTGCAGTTGGCGCTGGATGTCAAACCCAAGGCCAGCCGCACGGTGCCGGGCAAACTCGGTCTGACCGCTGCCGGTACGGTGATTGGCTGGGCCTCGGCGATTTTCGGCATTGGTGGCGGCTCGCTGACCGTACCGTTTCTGACCTGGCGCAGCGTGCCGATGCAGCAAGCCGTGGCGACCTCGTCGGCCTGTGGCTTGCCGATCGCTCTGGCCAGTGCAGCAAGTTTCATGATTCTGGGGTGGCACGATCCGTTGTTGCCGGCCCATAGTCTCGGTTTTGTGTATTTGCCGGCATTGTTGGGCATCGCCCTGACCAGCATGGTCTTCGCCCGGCTCGGCGCGCGTCTGGCGCACAGATTGTCGCCGCGCTTGCTGAAAAGGCTGTTCGCCGCTTTGCTGTTCTGCGTGGGTCTGAGCTTTTTGCTCTGACCGCGTGGCAATCCTGGCTTAATCCTGAGGTGGCAGCGTCGCCCGGGAATTTCGCTTTCAACCTAACAAGGAGTCGCAATGCTGCCTTACCCGCAGATCGACCCGGTGGCCCTGGCCATCGGTCCGCTGAAAATCCACTGGTACGGTCTGATGTACCTGATCGGCATCGGCGGCGCGTGGCTGTTGGCGTCGCGCCGGCTCAACCGCTTCGACCCGACCTGGACCAAGGAGAAACTCTCCGATCTGGTGTTCTGGCTATCGATGGGCGTGATCGTCGGCGGCCGTCTGGGTTACGTGCTGTTCTATGACCTGAGCGCGTACCTGGCCAACCCGACGCTGATTTTCGAAGTGTGGAAGGGCGGCATGTCGTTCCACGGCGGATTCATCGGCGTGATGCTCGCGGCCTTGTGGTTCGGCAAGCGCAATGGCAAGTCGTTCTTCCAGCTGATGGACTTCGTCGCGCCGATGGTGCCGATCGGCCTGGGCGCCGGGCGCATCGGCAACTTCATCAACGCCGAGCTGTGGGGCAAGGCCACCGACGTGCCATGGGCGATGGTGTTCCCGCCGTTCAGCGATCCGGCGCAATTGCCGCGTCACCCGTCGCAGCTGTACCAGTTCGCCCTCGAAGGCGTGGCGCTGTTCCTGATCCTGTGGATCTTCTCGCGCAAACCGCGCCCGACCATGGCGGTCTCCGGCATGTTCGCGCTGTTCTACGGCATCTTCCGTTTCATCGTCGAGTTCGTCCGTGTGCCTGACGCGCAGTTGGGCTATCTGGCGTGGAACTGGCTGACCATGGGTCAGGTGCTCTGCGTGCCGATGATTGTCGGCGGGCTGTTGCTGATCTGGCTGGCCTATCGTCGCGCCCCGGCAGCGCCGCTCGCGCCGACGGCTTAAACTACGAACCCCGGCGCGCGACGCCGGGGCTCCAAGGACACAGGTAACTCATGAAGCAATATCTCGAACTGGTCTCGCACGTCATTCAGAACGGCACCAAGCAGGCCAACCGCACCGGCATCAACACCATCAGTTTTCCGGGAGCGATGCTGCGTTTCGATCTGCAGGAAGGTTTCCCGGCGATCACTACGCGCAAGATGGCTTTCAAATCGGCCATCGGCGAGATGTGCGGCTTTCTGCGTGGCGTCAACAACGCCGCTGAATTCCGCGCGCTGGGCTGCAAGGTCTGGGACCAGAACGCCAACGAAAACGCGCAGTGGCTGGCCAACCCGTTCCGTCAGGGCGACGACGACCTCGGTGAAATCTACGGCGTGCAATGGCGCAAGTGGCCGGCGTACAAGCAGATCCCGCTGAGCAACACTGCTGCCATCGAACAGACCCTGAGCAACGGCTACAAGCAGATCGCTCAGGGCGAAGAAGACGGCCAGGCCTACGTCGTGCTGTACAAGGCAATCGACCAGGTACGCCAGTGCGTCGACACGATCATCAAGGATCCGGGCAGCCGGCGCATTCTGTTCCACGGCTGGAATTGCGCCCAGCTCGATGAAATGGCCCTGCCGCCATGCCATCTGCTGTACCAGTTCCACCCGAACGTCGAGACCAAGGAAATCTCCCTGACTCTCTACATCCGCTCCAATGATCTGGGCCTGGGCACGCCATTCAACCTCACCGAAGGCGCCGCGCTGCTGAGCCTGATCGGTCGCCTGACCGGTTACACGCCGCGCTGGTTCACCTATTTCATCGGTGATGCCCACGTCTACGAAAACCACCTGGACATGCTCAACGAACAGCTCAAGCGCGAGCCGTTTGCCATGCCGAAACTGAAGATCTCCGACCGCGTGCCGGAGTTTGCCAAGACCGGTGTGTATCAGCCGGAGTGGCTGGAACTGGTCGAGCCGAGCGACTTCTCGCTGGAAGGCTATGAGCACCATCCACCGATGACCGCGCCGATGGCGGTCTAAACCACACCGCAATATCCCTGTGGGAGCGAGCCTGCTCGCGAAGAGGGCGTGTCAGTCGCAGATGTGTCGACTGATACACCGCTTTCGCGAGCAGGCTCGCTCCCACATTTGGTTGTGTGTTGGGCTCAGTGGCCGTGGCTACGGCCGACGTGGGAATGCTCAACTTCGGTTGCAACAACCCCGCCACTGACTTCCAGCCGCTGCAAGATCCCGCATTGATCCGACTCCGGCCCTTCGCCACAGCGTTGGCGCAGGTCGAGCAGTTGTGTCTGCAAGGCCAGCAAGCCATCAATCCGCGCTTTCACATGCTGTATGTGCTCGTCGATCAGCGCATTGACGCTCTCGCACTGATCCTGCGGGCTGTCGCGCAGGGCGAGGAGGCTGCGGATTTCTTCGAGGGTCATGTCGAGGGTGCGGCAGTTGCGGATGAAGGTCAGGCGCTCGGCGTGGGCCTGGGTGTAGACGCGGTAGTTGCCGTCGCTGCGCGCCGGTTCCGGCAGGAGGTTTTCGCGCTCGTAGTAGCGGATGGTTTCAACCGCACAGTAGGTGAGTTTCGCCAGTTCGCCGATCTTCATGACGGCCATCTCCAAAAGGGTGCTTGACCCTATAGTGGCTACAGGGTCTTTACTTGGCAACAGGCACCTTCATGGACGCGACCAATGAGCGATTCCCTGCACACCCACAAGCCCGGCGACGGCCACGATCACAGTCATAAATTGCAGCCGGTGCATAAACATTCGCACGGCGGCGATTCCTGCTGCGCTTCGAAAGCTGCGCCGGCCCCGGTTCATGCGCACGAAGATTCCTGCTGCTCGTCGAAAGCCGCAGCGCCTGCCTTGGTGCAATTGAGCGAAAAGACCAGCGCAGACGCGCGCCTGAGCAGCTTCCGCATCGAGGCGATGGACTGCCCGACCGAGCAGACGCTGATCCAGAACAAGCTCGGCAAGCTGGCCGGCGTGCAGCAGCTGGAATTCAACCTGATCAACCGCGTGCTTGGCGTGACCCACAATCTGCCGGGCACCGAGCCGATCACCGAAGCGATCAAGTCCCTCGGCATGCACGCCGAGCCGCTGGAGGCGGGCGTCGATGCGCCGGCACCGGCTGCGGTGAAAAAACACTGGTGGCCACTGGCGCTATCCGGTGTGACCGCGCTGGGCGCCGAAGTCATCCACTTCACCAGCGCTGCCCCCGACTGGGTGGTGGCGATTGTTGCGCTGGTGTCGATCCTCAGCGGCGGCCTCGGCACTTATAAAAAGGGCTGGATCGCCCTGAAGAACCGCAATCTCAACATCAACGCGCTGATGAGCATTGCGGTGACCGGTGCCATCCTCATCGGCCAATGGCCGGAAGCGGCGATGGTGATGTTCCTCTTCACTGTCGCCGAGCTGATCGAAGCGCGCTCGCTGGATCGCGCGCGCAATGCGATCAGCGGCCTGATGCAGATGACCCCGGAGCAGGCCACGGTATTGCAGGCCGACGGCAGCTGGCGCGAACAAGAGGTAAAAAGCGTCGAACTGGGCGCCCGCGTGCGGGTGAAACCCGGCGAGCGCATCGCCCTGGACGGCACGGTGGTCAGCGGCAACTCGACCATCGACCAGGCGCCGATAACCGGTGAAAGCCTGCCGGTGGAAAAAACTGTCGGCGATAAAGTCTTCGCTGGCACCATCAATCAGGCCGGTTCGCTGGAATACACGGTGACCGCTGCGGCGAACAACTCAACGCTGGCGCGGATCATTCACGCCGTCGAACAGGCCCAGGGCGCACGGGCACCGACGCAGCGTTTCGTTGACCAATTCTCGAAAATCTACACCCCGGCGGTATTCGTCTTCGCCTTGGCCGTGGCGATCATCCCGCCGTTGTTCATGGGCGCGGCGTGGTTCGACTGGATCTACCGCGCGCTGGTGCTGCTGGTGGTGGCCTGTCCGTGCGCACTGGTGATTTCCACCCCGGTGACCATCGTCAGCGGCCTCGCGGCGGCGGCGCGCAAGGGCATTCTGGTCAAGGGCGGCGTGTATCTGGAAGGCGGCTTCAAGCTCGATTATCTGGCGCTGGACAAGACCGGCACGATCACCCACGGCAAACCGGTGCAGACCGATTACCTGTCGCTCGAGCCGACCGCAGACGCCACGGCACCGGCCATCGCCGCCGCGCTGGCCGGGCGCTCCGATCACCCAGTGTCGCTGGCGATTGCCAGTGCCGCTGTGGTTAAAAGTTTCGCCGCGCTGACTGTGGATAACTTCGCCGCGCTAGGCGGGAGGGGCGTCAAAGGTGATATCAACGGCAAGACCTATCATCTTGGCAACCATCGTCTGGTTGAAGAATTGGGCCTGTGCTCGCCGCAACTGGAAGAGAAGCTGTTCGCGCTGGAAAAGCAGGGCAAATCCGTGGTTCTGCTGCTCGACAGCGCAGGCCCACTGGCGCTGTTCGCCGTGGCCGACACGGTCAAGGACACCAGCCGCGAAGCGATTCGTCAGTTGCATGAACTCGGGGTGAAAACCCTGATGCTGACCGGCGACAACGTCCACACCGCGCAAGCGATTGCCGCCCAGGTCGGGATCGACGAGGCGCGCGGCGACTTGCTGCCGACCGACAAGCTGCAAGCCATTGAAGATCTGTACAAGCAGGGCTACCGGGTCGGCATGGTCGGCGATGGCATCAACGACGCCCCGGCACTGGCCCGCGCCGAGATCGGTTTCGCCATGGCCGCGGCTGGCACCGACACGGCGATCGAAACCGCCGATGTCGCCCTGATGGACGACGATCTGCGCAAGATCCCTGCGTTCATCAGCCTGTCGCGCAACACCGCGAGTATCCTCAAACAGAACATCGCACTGGCGCTGGTGATCAAGGCGATCTTTCTTGCGGTAACCTTCGCCGGGCTGGCCACCATGTGGATGGCGGTATTTGCCGATATGGGCGTAAGCCTGCTGGTGGTATTCAACGGTTTGCGCCTGCTGCGCAAATAGATGAGGAAAGAGTGTGCTGAGTGCCGAGCTGAAAGCGTTTTACATGGTCGCCCGCCTGGGCAGCATCACGCTGGCGGCGAAAAAACTCGGCCTCAGCCAACCGACCGTGACCACGCAGATCCGCAATCTGGAGAGTCAGTATTCGGTGGAGTTGTTCTACCGTGGCGGGCGCCGTTTAAGCGTCAGTGACGAAGGCGCGCGCTTGCTGCCGATGGTCAAGACCCTGTTGCAGCAAGAGGCGGACATCGAGTTTTTCCTGCGCAACAGTGGGCAGGTCCAGGGCACGCTGCGCATTGCCGCGACGGCGCCGTATTACATCCTCGATCTGGTGAAGACCTTCCGCGAGCGTTTGCCACAGGTGGAGGTTTCGGTGGAAATCGGCAACTCGCAGCAGGTGCTGGAAGCGCTGGAGGATTACCGCGTGGATGTCGCGGCGTCGTCGCAGCTGCTCGACGATACGCGGTTGATTCGCCGGGTGCTCGGCACTGATCCGCTGGTGCTGGCGGTGCATCGCAATCATCCGTTGGCCTCGCTTGAGCATGTGACGTTGAATGCGCTGGCCGGGCATACGTTGTTGATGCGCGAGTCGGGTTCGACCACGCGGCGGTTGACCGAAGAGTTGCTGGCCAGCGCCGGAGTAAGCTTCGGGCCGTTGCTGGAGATCGGCAGCCGCGAGTCGATTCGCGAGGCGGTGCTGCGCAATATCGGCATCAGCATCATCGCGCGGCAGGAAGTGCCGCATGATCCGCAACTGCGCGTGCTGACCATCGAGAATGCACCGCAGATTCCGGAGTATCTGTATTGCCTCAAAGAGAGGAAGGGCGCGCGTCTGCCGGCGGCGTTTCTCGGCTTGGCACAAGAGATGTCTCCGGCATGAGACCTTCAATGTCTGAAAAGGCCTCTTCGCGAGCAGGCTCGCTCCCACATTGGATTTGGGTTGTGAACACGATCCCCTGTGGGAGCGAGCCTGCTCGCGAAGGCGTCACCCCAGGCAAAACACAATCTGAACCAAAATCCCCGAATACCACTATCAGCCGTTTTTGCCTCGCTGCCACATGACGGACGCATTACAACTCTAGGATTGGCCTCATCCGTTTGATGAGGCCTGTCCATGAATCCTGCCATCGCAACTGCCCTGACCAACCCCGGCGCGCCGATGAAAGTGCGCGGCGTGCACAAGCGTTTCGGTGCGTTCACTGCGCTGGACAACGTCTCCCTCGATGTCGCCGCCGGCGAACTGGTGTGCCTGCTCGGCCCGTCGGGCTGTGGCAAGACCACGCTGCTGCGCTGCATTGCCGGTCTGGAGCGGCAGGACAGCGGCGAGTTGTACCTGGGCGATCGCGATGTCTCGCACCTTGCCCCGCAAGCGCGGGATTACGGGATTCTGTTCCAGTCCTACGCGTTGTTTCCCAATCTGACGGTCGAGGCGAACATTGCCTACGGCCTCGCCGGCAGCGGGCGCGATGAAGTGCGCCGGCGTGTCGGTCAGATGCTGGAACTGGTGGGCCTCAGCGGCAGTGAGAAAAAGTACCCAGGCCAATTGTCCGGCGGTCAGCAACAGCGAGTAGCGCTCGCTCGCGCATTGGCGCCGGCGCCGTCACTGCTGTTGCTCGACGAACCAATGTCGGCCCTCGACGCGCGGGTGCGCGAGCATCTGTGCACCGAGCTGCGTCAGCTGCAACGCAACCTCGGCATCACTACGCTGATGGTCACGCACAATCAGGACGAAGCGATGTTGATGGCCGACCGCATCGCGGTAATGAACAACGGCCGGGTCGAGCAGTACGCCACGCCGCAGGAAATCTACAACCGCCCCGCCACGCCGTTCGTGGCCGAGTTTGTCGGCCAGGGCAACTGGCTGCCGTTCCAGCGCAGCAGCGACAGTCACGCCCAGGTCGGCGGGATGAATCTGCGTCTGGCCGATGGCAGCGTGCACGGCGCTTCGGGTCGACTGTTCTGCCGCCCGGAGGCGATCAACGTCAATCCGCTGGTGCACGAAGAGAACCTGTTCCCGGCCAAGGTTCGCGAAATCACCTTCCTCGGCAATCGTTGCCGGATGAGCTTCGAACTCGATCAACTTCCGGGCCACGCGCTGCTTGCCGAACTCGCCCCGGAGGCCATGCCGCGCCTCGGCGCGCAGCAGATCATGGTTGCCTTGCCGCCGCGCAGTTTGCAGGTGTTCGCCTGATGAACAGCAACCTCGCGCTGCCGCTACCGCACAAGCAGGTGCGACAGTCCTCGAAAGCCGAGATCGGTGATCGCCTGTTCGTGGTGGGCGGCAAAGTCCTCCTGCTGGTGTTGCTCGGCCTCGCGGTGCTGTTGCCGTTGCTGGCGATCTTCTGGCGCGGTTTCAGCAATGACGCCGGGCAGGGGGGTGGCTGGCTCGCGGCGAAGGAGTTGGTGACCAGCGCCAATTTCCACTGGCTGCTCGGCAACAGCCTGAAAGTGTCCCTCAGCGTTGCGGCCATTGTCGTACCGCTGGCCTACCTGTTTGCCTACGCGCTGCAACGCACGCTGATTCCGGGCAAAGGCATCTGGCGCGGGATTTCCCTGCTGCCGCTGATGGCGCCGTCGATGCTGCCGGGGATTGCCCTGGTCTATCTGTTCGGCAATCAGGGCATGTTGCGTGGGCTGCTCTCGGACAATATCTATGGCTTCTGGGGCATTGTGCTGGGCGAGGTGATCTACACCTTTCCTCATGCCCTGATGATTTTGCTCTCGGCATTGTCGCTGGCCGATGCACGTCTGTTCGATGCCGCGTCGAGCATGGGCGCCAGTCCGGCCAAGGCGTTTCGCAGCATCACCTGGCCGGCGACCCGCCAGGCGGTGTTCGCCGCGTTCTGTCTGGTGTTCACCCTGACCATCACCGATTTTGGTGTGCCAGTGGTGGTCGGTGGCGACTATCAGGTGTTGGCGCTGGAAGCCTATAAAGCCGTGGTCGGTCAGCAGCAATTCGGTCGCGGCGCCTTGATCGGCATGGTGTTGTTGCTGCCGGCGCTGTTCAGCTTCGGCGTCGATGCGTGGTTGCGTCGGGGTCACGGCGACTCCATGAGCGGGCGCGCGCAGGTGTTCAAGCCGCTGCCGTCCAGGCTGCGCGATGGCTGCTATCTGGCGATTGTTTTGCTGATCTGCGCCGCGTTGCTGTTGGTATTCGGCATGGCAGTGTTCTCCTCGCTGGTGAAGTTCTGGCCGTACAACCTGTCGCTGTCGCTCAACCACTATCAGTTCAACGAGACCGCCGGCGGTGGCTGGCTCGCCTACAGCAACAGTCTGAAAATGGCGCTGGGCACCGCGCTGATTGGCAGCGTGCTGATTTTCACTGGTGCCTATCTGATGGAGAAAACCAGCACTCAGCGCGGGCTCAACCTGGCTTTGCGCATGCTCAGCTTCGTGCCGATGGCGGTGCCGGGGCTGGTGCTTGGCCTGGGTTACGTTTTCTTCTTCAACCTCAGCGGCAATCCGCTGCATGTGCTCTACGGGACGATGACGCTGCTGATCGTCTGCACCATTGCGCACTATCTGACCACCGCACAAATGACCGCGACCACCGCGCTGCGCCAGCTCGACGCCGAGTTCGAAGCGGCGGCGCTGTCGCTGAAGGCGCCGCTGTACCGGCATTACCTGCGCGTCACCGTGCCGATCTGCCTGCCGGCGCTGCTGGACATCGTGCGCTACCTGTTCGTCTCGGCGATGACCACGGTTTCCGCCGCGATCTTCCTCTACAGCCCCGACACCATTCTCGCGGCGGTGGCGGTGCTGAACATGGACGACGCCGGCAACGTCGGCGGTGCGGCGGCGATGTCGACCCTGATTCTGTTCACCTCGGCCGGCGTGTCGCTGCTGCTGGCGTGGGCTTCGCGCGGCTTGCTGCGCCGTTCTCAAGCCTGGCGGCAAACCGCGCCCGGTCACTGATTCAACTCACCTACAGGAAAACGCTCATGTTCAAGCCTATGGCCCTGGCCGCTGCTGTGCTCGCGACTTTCAGCCTGAATGCCTTCGCGGCAAAAACCGAGTTGACGGTGTACACCGCCCTCGAAGCCGAACAACTGAAGTCCTACAAGGAGGCTTTTGAAAAGGCCAACCCGGACGTCGAGATCAAATGGGTGCGCGATTCCACCGGGATCATCACCGCCAAACTGCTCGCCGAAAAAGCCCGCCCGCAGGCCGACGCGGTATGGGGCCTGGCCGCGTCGAGCCTTGCGATCCTCGATCAGCAAGGCATGCTGCAAAGCTATGCACCGAAAGATCTCGGCAAGATCGGCGCGAACTACCGCGACGCCGCCAACCCGCCAGCCTGGGTCGGCATGGATGTGTGGGCCGCGACCATTTGCTTCAACACTGTCGAGGCCGAGAAGCAGGGGCTGAGCAAACCGGTGAGCTGGCAGGACCTGACCAAGCCTGAGTACAAGGGCAAGATCGTCATGCCCAACCCGGCGTCGTCCGGCACTGGTTTCCTCGACGTGAGCGCCTGGCTGCAAACCTTCGGCGAGAAGCAAGGCTGGGCGTATATGGACGGCCTGCACCAGAACATCGGCCAGTACGTCCACTCCGGTTCCAAGCCTTGCAAGCTGGCGGCGGCGGGGGAGTTTCCGATCGGGATTTCCTTTGAATATCCAGCCGTACAGCTGAAACGCCAGGGCGCGCCGCTGGACATCATCCTGCCGAAGGAAGGTCTGGGCTGGGAGATCGAAGCGACAGCGGTGATCAAAGGCACACCGCATGAAGAAGCGGCGAAGAAACTCGCTGATTTCTCCGCCAGCGCCGAGGCGATGGATCTGTACAAGGAAAACTTCGCCGTGCTCGCCCAGCCGGGGATTGCCAAGCCGCAGACCGAATTGCCGGCCGACTATGAGCAGCGTCTGATCAAGAACGACTTTGCCTGGGCCTCGAAGAATCGCGACGAGATCCTGGCTGAATGGCGCAAGCGGTATGACGGCAAGTCCGAGAAAGTTGTCGCCAAGTAAGATCTTTATCGACTGACAAGGCCCCATCGCGAGCAGGCTCGCTCCCACAGTTGCAATGCTGTCCCCTGTGGGAGCGAGCCTGCTCGCGAAAGCGGTTTCTCATTCAGAGCACCTCTACATGACACAACCCAAAGACCTGCTCATCATCGGCGCCGGCATCCTCGGTCTGTCCCACGCCTATGCCGCCGCCAAGCGCGGCCTCAAGGTCGCGGTATTCGAACGCACCGCCACGCCCCTCGGCGCTTCGGTGCGCAACTTCGGCCAGGCGCTGGTGACCGGTCAGCCGCCCGGCATCATGCTCGAACTGGCCAAGGCCAGCCGCGAGATCTGGGGCGACTGGGCGCAACTTGCCGGCCTGCAGGTCAAGCGCAACGGCTCATACCTGTTCGCCCGCAGCGAGGCCGAAGAACACCTGCTCGAAGCCTTCTGCGCCGGCCGCGCGGTCGAGCATGGCTACAACGTCGAGCTGCTGCGCGGCGCGGCGTTGCGTGATCTGTATGGCGGCCAGTTCAGCCATCACCGCGCCGCGCTGCACGGTATCGATGATCAGCAGTTGTACTCGCGCGAAGCGATTCCGGCGCTGATCGACTACTTGCGCCGTGACCTCGGCGTCGAGTTTCACTTTTCCACGCTGGTGCGCGACGTCGAGCCGGGGCGTCTGCACAGCACCGCCGGCAGTTTTACCGGCAAGCAGATCATCGTCTGCTCCGGCCACGATTATCAGACCCTGCTGGCCGAGCCGATTGCCGCGCTCAATCCGCAGATCTGTCGTTTGCAAATGCTCCGCGCCAGACCGCAGGCCGGTCTCAATCTGCAACACGCCGTGCTCACCGGCCTGAGCTGCGTGCACTACGGCGCTTTCGCCGATCTGCCGGAAGCCGCAGCGGTGCAGGCGCAGATTCTCCGTGAACAACCGCACCTGCACGCCAACGGCATTCACCTGCTGATCAGCCCGACGCCGTATGGTGAGTTGATCATCGGCGATTCGCATCATTACGGCAGCGATGCGTCACCGTTCAATGCCGAACAGGTCGACAACTGGATGCTCGAACTCGCCGAGCAGACCCTGGGCTGCCAGGTGCAAGTGGTCGAACGCTGGCAGGGCGTCTATGGTGCTCGTGGGCCGGCGCCGTTTTCATTCCTGCGCCCGGCACCGGGCCTGAGCGTGGCGCTGATGCACACCGGCGTCGGCATGAGCGTCGGCCCGGCGCTGGCGGAACGCAACATCGCGCAATTACTGGAGGAGGCATGAACCACGAACAGGTGATCGCCCGGGTGTTCGGCCTGTATGAACGCTTCGGCGCCAGCGATTACATCGGCGAACCGGTGTCGCAGCTCGAGCACATGTCCCAGGCCGCCGAGCTGGCGATGGCCGAAGGCTGTGACGATGAAGTAGTGCTGGCGGCGTTCTTTCATGACATCGGCCATTTGTGTGCCGAGGGCGCGGAAAACATGGGCGGTTATGGCGTGGTCAGCCATGAACGGCTCGGTGCCGATTATCTGCGTGAGGCAGGTTTCAGCGAACGGCTGGCGCGGCTGGTGGAATATCACGTTCAGGCCAAACGCTATCTGACCTTGCGCGAGCCGGGCTATTACGCGCGGTTGAGTGAGGCGAGTCGGCGCACGCTGGAATATCAGGGCGGGGTAATGTGCGCGGCTGAGGCGGATGCGTTCGAGGCTGATCCGTTGTGTGCGCTGAGTTTGCGCATGCGGCGCTGGGATGAGTTGGCGAAGGAGGTTGCGGTGCCGCTGGTGGATCTGAGTGTGTTAAAGCGCAAGGCTGAGAAATTGTTGTCGGCTGAGTGATTGCAGCCCTCACCCCAGCCCTCTCCCGGAGGGAGAGGGAGCTGATCTCCGTGCTTTTCAAACCTGAGTTCGACTGGATATCTCAGGTCAGTGTATGACCCAAGAGCAACACAGTCGGCCCCCTCTCCCTCCGGGAGAGGGCTGGGGTGAGGGGGTAGCGATCTAAAGCTCAAGCACCCGATCAACCAACGCCTCAACCTGCTCCTGCCTTTGCGCCTGGTTCAACTTCGCCTGCGGATTGAGCGACGACCACTGCGGATGCGCCCGGGCCTTGCCCAAGGCCTCGGGCAACTTGCCTTCGCGCCAGGTTTTATCCACAGGCGTGGCCACCTGAATGCTGTCCATCGCCGCATGCCCACGCTGATCGAGTGCCAGCAACAACTGGCGCTGGCGCAACGCCAACAGGCGCAGCACGGCGTCATCCACCGTCAATTCCCGCTGGCCTTTGATCTTGCCGAGCAGGCGACTGCCATAACTGCGCGCCGTTTGCAGCGCGCCACCGGCAATCGCGCCGGCCAGTGCCGCTGCGCCGAGAGTAATCCCGCCGACCAGTAAATCCACGCCAGCCCCGGCCGCCGCACCGGCAGCAACGCCGCCGCCGACGCGCACGCCGAGTTGTTTCAGGGTTTCCGGATTGAACAGGTCATCGCCCCAGCGCCCGTCGAGCAACGGCAAATCACTGGCCGCCGCGTCCTGCGGGCGAAACGCGTAGAGCTTGAGCAGCGCCTCAACGCACTTCTGCTCACGCTGGCGTACAGCTTTGCGCAGTTCGCTGATCGCCTGCTGTTCCTGCTCGGCTTCGCTGACCACACTGCGCCGGCACGCGGCGCAATCGATCAGCAATTCGGCAATCAGGCGCGCGGCACTTTGCTGGCGCGCGAGGCGCTGCGCCTGCTGGTCGGCGATCAACCGCTCCAGCTGCGGCCGGGCGTTTTCCAATAGCAGGGCGAGGCTTTCGTACAAGCGCCGCTCGCCATCCTCGGGCGGTGCGACGCTGTCGAAACGTACCAGCGCATGTAGCCCCAGCCGCGCCAGCGCCTCGCGCCAATCGGGTTCGCGATGGTTGGCGCTGCTGACGAAATTCAGCACCGGCAGCAGCGGCTTGCCGCAACTGGCGAGCACTTCCAGTTCGTCGCGGTACTTGGCCAGCACCGGCTCGCGGGCGTCGATCACATACAGACCGGCGTCGGAGGCGAGCAACTGCCGCAGTACCTTGGCTTCCTGTTCGAAACGCTGGCGCGCCTCGCTGCCGTCGAGAAACCGCGCCAGCCGCGCCGGGCCGTCGAGACGTTCGCCGGGGCGTTCCAGACGCTCGAGAAAATCCAGCAGGGCGATCGCATCTTCCAGCCCCGGCGTGTCGTACAGATCGAGCAACGGCTCGCCATCCACCGACAAGCGCGCGCCTTCGACATGTCGGGTGGTGCTCGGCCGGTGCGAGACTTCGCCGAAGCCGACATCGCGGGTCAGCGTGCGCAGCAGCGAGGTCTTGCCGACGTTGGTGTGGCCGACCACCGCAAGTTTCAGCGGGGCCTTGCGTGCATCAGTCATGTCCGCTCTCCAGCCAGTTCATCGGCGCGCAATCGGCAAATGGCAGTTCCAGCTGTTGCAGCGCCGCGTGCCAGTCACCCAGACGTTGCCCGTCCAGCGCTTCGCCAGGCGGCGCTTGCAGCAGCCAGATCCGAGTGGCGCCGGCGTTGCGCGCGAGTTCGGCGATCAATGCGAGGCTGCCGCGATCCGGCGAACGTCGTGGATCGCAAGCGATGGCCAGCCGCGCCGGCGGGAAGCGACTGAGTTGTTCGAGCAGTTTGTGCCGCGATTCGCGACTGTCGAGGATGCCTGCGTTGCTAACGTTTTTCGGCAGCGCGGGTGGCCACGGACGCTGTTCGTCCAATTCGATCGCCACCAGCAGCGCGCCTTCACTGGCCAGTTCGCCGACGTTGCTTTCGACGCGATGCAGTTGCGCCGGCTCCGGGTCGTTGACGCCGAGGCGCTCGCTGGTTGGCATCAACCGTTCGCGCAGTTGCGCGTAGCCGGGCAGGTTCAGATCCAGGCGCAGCGCGGCTTTGCCGCTGTTCCAGCGCCACAGGCACAACAGCGCGAGCAGCAGGCGCGGCAGCACGCCGAAGACCACCAGTACACCGACCAGCCAGGTCGCCCAGGCCTGTCGTGCGCTTTCGATGTCGAGGGCACCGTCGCCGCTGGCGCGGATCATTTCCTCGGTCGGCACGTTGAAACCGAGCAGCGCCGGCAGATAGCCGAGGGCTTGGGTGAGGTGGATAAAGGTGTCGGCGCCGAGGATCGTGGTTTCCCAGACAAAGCCGTAGCGCCGCGTGGCCATCAGCGTCAACAGCAGGATCAGCGCGCTGAGCATTGCCAGCAACCACAGGCCATTGACCAAGGCGCCGAGTGCCCAGCGGTTGAGTTTCTTGCGTTGCAGCAACAACAGCAGGGCCGGCGCCAGTTGCGCGGCTTTGGCGTCGCGGGCGAATTTTTCGCTGAGCCACAGCCACAAGCGCCCAAGGGTGGCGCCGTGCTCGCCAGCGAAGACCAAGCCCAGCGCCCAGCTCAGTAGCAAAATCAAATTGATCCCGAGCAGACTGCCCAAGGCCCAGAACACATTCACCGGCGTCTGCCCGAGCGCGGCGAAGGCCAGGCCGGCGCCGCTGAGCACGGCGAAAATCATCAACAGCACCAGCGCCAGGCGCGCGCCTTGCAGCCAGTGCCTGAGCGCGGCGGTCAGTCCGTCGCGCTCGGCCAGCCATAGCGCCCGGCGCGCAATGCGGCTCGGCAGATCGCCGCCAGCGGTGCGGGCCAGACGATTGGCTTCCAGATCATCCAGCGGCCCCGCGTGTTCTTCGCGCAGGCGGATGGTTTCGGTGAGCCAGAGGTTTTGCAGTGGAGTCAGTTCAGTCACGCGGCGTCCCGTCGCTAAATCGAGCGCTGAGCATAACCGCTGTGGCGCTTATCGGGGTAAGCGCGGCTCTGGTATCCTCGCCGCCATGACTAAATCACTGCCCCTCAGCCTGATCGCAGCCCTCGGTGAAAACCGCGTGATCGGCGTCGACAACAGCATGCCCTGGCACCTGCCGGGGGACTTCAAATACTTCAAGGCGACCACGCTCGGCAAGCCGATCATCATGGGCCGCAAGACCTGGGATTCGCTCGGCCGGCCGCTGCCGGGGCGCTTGAACATCGTAGTCAGCCGCCAGACCGATCTGCAGCTCGAAGGTGCCGAGGTCTATCCGTCGCTGGAAGCCGCCGTGGCCCGCGCCGAGGAATGGGCGAAAGCCCAGGGCGTTGATGAACTGATGCTGATTGGCGGCGCGCAGTTGTATGCGCAAGGGCTGGCGCAGGCCGATCGGCTGTACCTGACCCGCGTGGCGCTGAGCCCGCAGGGGGATGCGTGGTTTCCGGAGTTTGATGTGCACCAGTGGAAACTGGTGTCGAATGTTGAAAATCCGGCGGTTGAAGATAAACCCGCGTACAACTTCGAAGTCTGGGAAAAAGCCTAAAAGATCGCAGCCTTCGGCAGCTCCTACAGGATGTACGCATCTCCCCTGTAGGAGCTGCCGAAGGCTGCGATCTTTTGATCTTGCTTTACATCACGCCTGAGCCAACTCGGCATGCTCATCAGCATCCAGCAATGCTTTATCCGTCTGCTGCATGACCTGACTGGTTATCGCCCCAGCGGTAATCGAGCCACTCACGTTCAACGCGGTGCGGCCCATATCGATGAGCGGCTCCACCGAAATCAGCAACGCCACCAGTGACACCGGCAAGCCCATTGCTGGCAGCACGATCAGGGCGGCGAACGTTGCGCCGCCGCCAACTCCGGCGACACCGGCCGAGCTCAACGTGACAATCGCTACCAGTGTCGCGATCCACAGCGGATCCAGCGGGTTGATGCCGACCGTTGGTGCCACCATCACCGCCAACATTGCCGGGTACAGGCCGGCGCAACCGTTCTGGCCAATCGTTGCGCCGAACGAGGCAGCGAAACTGGCGACCGACGACGGAATGCCCAGACGACGGGTCTGCGCTTCGATGCTCAGCGGAATGGTCGCCGCGCTGGAGCGGCTGGTGAAGGCGAAGGTCAGCACCGGCCAGATCTTGCGGAAGAAACGCAGCGGGTTGATCCCGGCGGCCGACACCAGTACGCCGTGCACGACGAACATCAGGCCCAGGCCGATATACGACACCACGACGAAACTGCCGAGCTTGATGATGTCTTGCAGGTTGGAACCGGCGACCACTTTGGTCATCAGCGCCAGCACACCGTACGGGGTCAGCTTCATCACCAGACGCACCAGACGCATCACCCAGGCTTGCAGGGTGTCGATGGCGTTGATCACTTTCTGACCTTTCTCGACGTCGTCCTTGAGCAGTTGCAGTGCGGCGACCCCGAGGAACGCGGCGAAGATCACCACACTGATGATCGAGGTCGGCTTGGCCCGGGCCAGGTCGGCAAACGGGTTCTGCGGAATGAACGACAGCAGCAATTGCGGCACATTCAGGTCGGCGACCTTGCCGGCGTAGTCGTTCTGAATGGTTTGCAGGCGTGCCATTTCCTGCGTGCCGGCGACCAGACCTTCAGCGCTGAGGCCGAACAGGTTGGTCAGGCCGATGCCGACCAGCGCCGCGATAGCGGTAGTGAACAGCAGCGTGCCGATGGTCAGGAAACTGATCTTGCCCAGCGACGAGGCGTTATGCAGACGGGCCACGGCGCTGAGGATCGATGCGAAGACCAGCGGGATTACGATCATCTGCAGCAGTTGCACGTAACCATTGCCGACCAGATCGAACCAGCCGATCGAGGCTTTCAGCACCGGGTTGCCGGCGCCGTAAATCGTGTGCAGCGCTACGCCGAACGCCACGCCGAGGATCAGTGCAAGCAGGACTTTTTTCGCCAGGCTCCAGGTCGTATGGCGGGTTTGCGCCAGGCCGAAGAGCAGGGCGAGGAACACCAGCAGGTTGAGAATCAGCGGTAGATTCATGAGGACTCCAGAAAAGACTGTGCCAACAGCCATCCGGGGCTGCTGCGAACCGGCAAGCCTAACAGCTTGATTTGCAATGATTTAATACCAAAATGGCAGGGCGTCCGTCGTTTTTGGAATAAGAGCGTGTCGCTGTCGGCAATGCAACTGGCGCGCAGGGGACGCAGGCGGTCGCTGACAGGTGAGGGTTGTCACACTGATTTGTTAGCGTCGAACTCTTTGCATCGGGGAGTAGCGCTATGAGAATTGCACGCACGTTGTTGGCTGTGGCACTGGCGGCTGGCCTCGCCGGCCAGGCATTTGCCACGGACCTCAAGCATTGGCCGGCAGATCAGGCCAAGGCGCTGGACGCGATGATTGCCGCCAACGCCAACAAGGGTAATTACGCGGTGTTCGACATGGACAACACCAGTTACCGCTACGACCTCGAAGAATCCTTGCTGCCGTTCATGGAAAACAAGGGCCTGATCACCCGTGACAAGCTCGATCCGTCGCTGAAACTGATGCCCTTCAAGGACACCGCCGAGCACAAGGAAAGCCTGTTCAGTTATTACTACCGGCTCTGCGAAGTCGACGACATGGTTTGCTACCCATGGGTGGCGCAGGTGTTCTCCGGCTTCACCCTCAAGGAGCTCAAGGGCTACGTCGACGAGTTGATGGCTTCGGGCAAACCGGTGCCGGCGACGTATTACGAAGGCGATGTGGTGAAGAAACTCGACGTCAATCCGCCGAAGATCTTCACTGGCCAGCAGGAGCTGTATAACAAGCTGATGGAGAACGGCATCGAGGTCTACGTAATGACCGCCGCCTCAGAGGAACTGGTGCGCATGGTCGCGGCGGATCCCAAGTACGGCTACAACGTCAAACCGCAGAACGTCATCGGCGTTTCACTGCTGCTCAAGGATCAGAAGACCGGCGAGCTGACCACCGCGCGCAAACAGATCACTGCCGGCAAATATGACGAGAAGGCCAACCTCGGCCTGGAGCTGACGCCTTACCTGTGGACCCCGGCAACGTGGATGGCCGGCAAGCACGCGGCGATCCTGACCTATATCGATGAATGGAAAAAACCGGTACTGGTCGGTGGCGATACCCCGACCAGCGACGGCTACATGCTGTTCCACGATGTCGACGTGGCCAAGGGCGGCATTCACTTGTGGATCAACCGCAAGGACAAGTACATGACCCAGCTCAATGGCATGATGGCCAAGCACGCGGCCGCGCAGGCCAAGGAAGGATTGCTGGTGACGGCGGACAAGAACTGGGTGATCGTTAAACCGGAAGAAATTCAATAAGCCCTATTTCAGGCTCTACAGGCCAAACGGGCTTGCTTGCGAAGCGGTAGTCACCAGTAACGATATCGACTGACGACAAACCTTCGGAAACGAGCCCGCATTCATCGGCATGTGGGAGTGGATACAAAATCAGCTTTTTTCGCGATCTCGGGGGGGAGGGTTTGGTGAGCGTGAGTTTGCTTGGGCTGCTTTAAGTGACTCCTGTTTCCAAGTGGGCCACTGCTCTACCACGCGGCGGGACTCATTGAGGTAATTGATGAAATCTTGCTTGTTGCTGGTCATATTAGTTTTCCTCTATGTACCTTGATAGCAGAGCTGCAGCTATGGTTTCACGTTCCATGTACGAACAAGGCAACATCTGGGTCCGCAATTTAGCATCTGATTCTTTCCAGTCAATGATTTCACCTTGGTCGGTTTTCCGAATTACTGGATAGCCGCTACCGAGATTTGTTGAGAATAGATTAAAAAAGCTCCTTGGTCCAACCCCTATAAAAGGCTCAAAAATGACATTATTGCTTTCTTTGTCTAAAGATATTGAATCTGAGTGAAATTCTAACGCTTTGCTCTTCGGATAAGGTTCTACATAAATGACTCGTTGTATTCCAGCTGCCACGATATGCTTGGCGCAGTTGTGGCATGGAAAAGTAGTGCAATATAAATGACTGCCCGCAGTGCTTATTCCAGATCTAGCACTAGACAGAAGAGCCTCCATTTCAGCGTGAACAACTCGGCCGTACTCCGTAATATCTTTTATTTTGCTATTTTTTATGAGGGGGCTTAATTCTTCTCGATACCGTTCGGGGACGGCTTCTATTATTCCTTCTATAATTAATCTTTTCTGTATCGCATTCGAGTCCTCTCCTTTCATGTAGTCTCGGCCGTCGGCGATATCAACAATTTCTTGCGTTTTTTCGTCGATATCTGGCCAATACAACCCTCCATGTGCTTTAGGGACATCATTGGCGCCTGTTGAAATAATGCAACGGCTTTTTGTCAGCACAGCGCCAACTTGGCGAGAAAGATCTGCAGATCTTAATGATGCGGAGAATGCCATGAACATTGCATATTCGTCGAATGTTGGCGTGATGTACGGTTTCCCAAAGAGAAGATCTAAAATTCGCCAAATCTGTTTCTTTAAGGAGTCGGAATTGCCATTGTAATCGATGAAGAAGTCCGAAAGGTGATAAGTGTCACGAGTGTGCTGTCCGTACTCTTCCCTTTCGTCTGCATCTCGTTCAATAAGCTTCGATGCTTGCTCTTTGGACATGGATTTATCTTTAGTCAAATATTCATGTCTGCGCGTATGGTCAGCATGGACACCGATCAAGAAAAAGCCATCTGAGTATATTTTTCTTAATTTTTGAACTTCGGCAGGGCTTTTTAACGAGTTTACAATAAAAGCATTCCGCCGAAGCGGCTCCTGTTTTCCTCTCGATTTATTTATTTGGGCCGCAGCGCCTAAAGCTAAAATTGAATTATCTTGGCTTTCTTTTCTTAGTCTATTTCCTTCCTCCATATATGAGCTGATCCTCTCAAATTCATGACTGCTCTTAGAGGGGTTTCCAATGTTTGCAATTATGTCAGTTGAGATTTTTATGATGCGTGTTTCGTACTTGAAAGTTTTTAGTCTGTCAGTTATTAGCTTTGAAACTTCAGGTAGGTCTGTGCCAATTGTACCGACAAGCCCAATGATTAGCTCTGAGTCGGAGTAGGTGTCATCTATGAAATAGGCATTCTCTGATGTGTCCGTGGTTGATAGTTCTTCTAAAATCTCTTTGTTTTCTTCTGAACGATCTGTTTTGTTGTTCTTGCTTTGGTCTTCAGTGTTTAATAGTGGTTCTACTGATAACTTGAGTTTGTGTGCTGAGTGGGCCTTTCCTTGGAAATGAATTCTCCCTGTAGAGGGGTACCAGTTTAAGCTCCCTTTACTTTTGGTTTTAAATTGATGTTGGTTTTCATTTATTTCTCTCCATTCTCCCGCTGACGAGATTGGTTCTAATTTTTTCTTTAACTCGTCGATTGTTCCGTCAAAGCGCATGCTCAATCCTTTATACGAGAATTATATAAAGTGGCAAAGATCGTTGCCGTGGCTCCGAATGCCAATTGCGATCAACATAGCGCTTCGAGGACTTATTGGCTAGATGCACCGTGAAACTTTTTTGTAGAATATTTTTATGGCGCCTGCGGGGGTGTTTCTTGTGATATATGTCGGATTTTGTGCTCGGAAACAAAGTGTCAGCAAGTAGGAAATTTTTCCTTTGTATTGTGAGGTCTCGATGCGCTTATAGAAGGGTTTTGTATTTCGAATTAAAACTTGCCATGAAAGCTCTCGGAGCCGACCTTACGTGATGGGTAGCGTGCCCCGGTGTCATCATAAAATTCTAAATGTCTTTGAGAGCCAAAGATTACTTAGATGACTCTGTATGGGAATGCTTTCCATGCATTGGGCAGATATCTATTCCGTGCCAAACGGCGATTAATCGATTAACAAAAATGCCCCGCACTTGGCGGGGCATTTATTGTACGACGGTTAAGCCTTACAGCCCGTCGAGCATCGCCTTGTTGCGCACAGCACCCTTGTCGGCACTGGTCGCCAGCAGGGCGTAGGCCTTGAGCGCAGTGGTTACTTTGCGTGGGCGCACTTCAACCGGTTTCCAGCCTTTCTTGTCCTGCTCGGCGCGGCGTGCCGCCAGTTCTTCGTCGCTGACCAACAGGTTGATCGAGCGGTTCGGAATGTCGATCAGCACCTTGTCGCCATCCTGCACCAGACCGATCGCGCCACCGGCCGCAGCCTCTGGCGAAGCGTGGCCGATCGACAGGCCGGAAGTACCGCCGGAGAAACGCCCGTCGGTGAGCAGCGCACAGGCTTTGCCCAGACCTTTGGATTTCAGGTAGGACGTCGGGTAGAGCATTTCCTGCATGCCCGGGCCGCCTTTCGGGCCTTCGTAGCGAATGATGACGATGTCGCCTTCCTTCACTTCGTCGGCGAGGATGCCGCGCACGGCGCTGTCCTGGCTTTCGAAGATTTTCGCGTTGCCTTCGAAGACGTGGATCGACTCATCAACCCCGGCGGTTTTCACCACGCAACCGTCCAACGCGATGTTGCCGTACAGCACGGCGAGGCCGCCTTCTTGCGAATAGGCGTGCTCGAAGCTGCGGATGCAGCCGTTTTCACGGTCGTCGTCGAGGGTTTCCCAACGGGTCGACTGGCTGAATGCGGTCTGGGTCGGAATGCCCGCAGGACCTGCCTTGAAGAAGTGATGCACCGCTTCATCGCTGGTCTGGGTGATGTCCCACTTGGCGATGGCTTCTTCCATGCTGCGGCTGTGCACGGTCGGCAAGTCGGTGTGCAGCAGGCCGCCACGGGCCAGCGAACCGAGGATGCTGAAAATGCCGCCGGCGCGGTGCACGTCTTCCATGTGGTACTTCTGGATGTTCGGTGCGACTTTGCACAGCTGCGGCACGCTGCGCGAGAGACGGTCGATGTCGCGCAGGTCGAAATCGATCTCGGCTTCCTGGGCGGCTGCGAGCAAGTGCAGGATGGTGTTGGTCGAACCGCCCATGGCGATGTCGAGCATCATCGCGTTCTCGAACGCCTTGAAGTTGGCGATGTTGCGCGGCAGAACGGAGTCATCGTCCTCGCCGTAGTAACGCTTGCACAGCTCGACGATGGTGCGCCCGGCCTGGAGGAACAGCTGTTCGCGGTCGCTGTGGGTGGCCAGAGTCGAACCGTTGCCCGGCAAGGCCAGACCCAGTGCTTCGGTCAGGCAGTTCATCGAGTTGGCGGTGAACATGCCGGAGCACGAACCGCAGGTCGGACAGGCGCTACGCTCGTACTCGGCGACTTTCTCGTCAGAAGCGCTGGAGTCGGCGGCGATGACCATGGCGTCGACGAGGTCGAGACCGTGGGAAGCGAGTTTGGTCTTGCCGGCTTCCATCGGGCCACCGGAAACGAAGATCACCGGGATGTTCAGGCGCAGCGCGGCCATCAGCATGCCCGGGGTGATCTTGTCGCAGTTGGAAATGCACACGATGGCGTCGGCGCAGTGGGCATTGACCATGTATTCGACGGAGTCGGCGATGATCTCGCGGCTCGGCAGCGAATACAGCATGCCGTCGTGGCCCATGGCGATGCCGTCATCGACGGCGATGGTGTTGAATTCCTTGGCCACGCCACCGGCGCGTTCGATTTCGCGGGCGACCAGTTGACCCAGGTCCTTCAGGTGCACATGCCCCGGGACGAACTGGGTGAACGAGTTGGCGATGGCAATGATCGGCTTCTTGAAGTCGTCATCTTTCATGCCGGTGGCGCGCCACAGTGCGCGGGCGCCGGCCATGTTGCGGCCGTGGGTGGATGTTTTCGAGCGGTAATCTGGCATGGAGCACTCCGGGCGGCTAATCACGTACTAAAGGGGAGTGAGCTTCTGTTGACCTCTGAAACACCCGAAAAATGGCCGTGTGTCCGGAAGCTGCCGATGACGTTGCGGGATCGCCGCTGGTCTCAGCCTGAGCTCATAAACCCGCCGGGGATGAATGGCGATGAATGAGGCGATTCTACACCGCTGGCGTCGCGAGGGAATGGCGCAAGCGTTGTTCCCCCGCTGAAGAGGCACGCGGGATGACGACTGGCAGGATCAGTGGTCGCCTCCCGGCATCACCGGATTGCTGCGCAGGTTGCTGACGCGACGGCCTATCACGCTGTTGAGCAACAGCGATACGCCGCTCAACACCACGAAGCCGTAACCCAATGTCGCCTGCAGGTTGGCCGGGCCGAGGCTGATCAAGGCGCTGACCAGCCCGCCACAGATAAAGATGATGGTGCTGCCAGCGGACGCCGATGCGCCGGCATTTTCGGCAAACAGGCTCATGGCGCGGGAGGTGGCCGGTGGCCGTGAAATGGTCGTGCCCACCGTGCAGATCAGCATCGGAATCAGCACCGTCGCCGCTGACAGATCATGATTGGCCGCCAGATAGAGCATCACCAGCCCCGAGAGCAGGATCAGACTCAGCCCGGTGAGAATCTGCTGTTGCGCATTGATATGCCGATTCAGCACGCTGGCGAACACGCCGCCGAAGACATAGGCGGCGCCGTAGATCAGCAGGATCAAGGCGAAATCGTAAGGTGCCATCTGCAGCTGCTCCATGAAGATCAGCGGCGAAATGACAATGAAGGAAAAGTGGCAGGCGAAAGCGAAGGCGGAAATCAGCCAACAGCCGACAAATTCGAAATTGCTCAGGACGCGCTGATAGGACTGGAGGAAGCCAAGGCGGCTGGGATCATGAGGAGGACGGCTGTTATCGAGCAATCGCCAGGTCTTGATCAGAACTGCTGCGGCCAGGGCGATGAAGACCCAGAAGCTGCCGCGCCAGCCGAGCGTGGCTTGCAGAAACGTACCCGCCAGTGGCGATACCGAAATGAAGATGCCTGTTGCGGTGACCATCAGGATTCGCAGGCGATCGCGCTCGTTGCCTTCGAACAGATCCTGCACCAGAGCCTGGGACAGCACGAAACAACCGCATCCCAGTGCCTGCATCACCCGGAAAATCAGGAACAGCGTGTAGTCATTGCTCAGCGCGCAGCCAAGCGCGCCGAGCAGCGACACGCTCATGCCGGCAAGCAGCAGACCTTTGCGCCCGATCACATCGGACAACGGGCCGATCAATAGCTGGGCAAATGCGATGCCCACGGCAAACAGACTGATCGACAGGGCGATGTCGTTTGGCGATCGGCCAAAATGTGCTGCCAATGCCGGAAAGGAAGGCAGCAGCACATCCAGTGGAAACACGCCAAGCAGGGTCATCGCCAGCAGCAGGCTGACGGCTGCACGCTGTTGTCGACGGGTAACTACAGGGTTGTGTTTATCCATCGATCAATCCTGCCTTGGCGAAAAGTGTCCGGTTATGGGGCAGTGCAAAAAAACCCGCTTTGTGCAGGGCTTCAAGCGTGGGCCTGGAGCCAGCACGGGCGCGGGCGCGCCTGGCCTGCATCGTGGTCATGCCGGCGACAATCTCAAGCGCGTCGCTATCGGCAATACCGGCCGAGCGCAGGCTTTGTTGCAGCCAGCTTTCATCGGCTTCAAAGAAAATCGAAATGATCTCCACCAGCGTCTTGCTGGCGAACAACCGCTGGCGACTGTTCATCGCGATCCAGAAATAATGGAAAGCTTCGGCGAAATAGCGGCTGTGCCTGGCTTCGTCGGCCAGGTGATCGCGCAACATGTCGTTCACGCTGCTGACCAAAGTATCGCGGCAGGCCTCCAGCAACTCACGGGCAATGATCGTTTCCGAAACGAACCCAAGCAGGAACCAGGCCAGTGCGCGGTTCTTCTCCGGCGTGCGCGCGATCAAGGCGTTCATGCGGGTGATCCGCCTCGGAATGACGGGGCGCCGGGTGATGCTGTAGAACGCGGCGATCTGCTCGGCAATCTGGTTGGAAAACAACGCGTGATAGCCCTCGTCGGTATACAGCTGCAGCGCTGCATGTTTCATCGGCAGCGGAATGTAGATGGGCAGTTCGCGATGCACGATGACTTCCACTGCGCGGTTGACGATGCGGTGTTCAAGCAGGGTGGTGTAGTCGAGGAAGTACACCAGATGATTGGCCGTCAGGCGATGCAGGGTGTCCCGACCCTTGGCCTGAATGGCCGGGTGCGTCAGATAGGGCAGAAACGCCGGGGGGAACCAGTAGCGTGTCTGCAGTTGCTGCTCGACATCGCCTGGTAGTCGATAGTCATGGGTACTGCAGCGCACCGATGCACGGTTGTCCCAGTCTGGAAGGGTAAATTTGAGCGACCATGAAACCGGCGCTTCGCTCTCATCCATCGTCGGGGAAATCATGACGCTACCCCGCTCAGCAGATCACGCATTTCCTGGCACATGGCCTGGCCATCGCTTTCTCCGCAGCCGACGAAGAACAACGGTTGCTCGGCGCTGCCCGCGATGCCGAGCAGGGTTTCAACCTGCGCGTCGGCGAACGCGCCGGTCAGCCAGGTGTTGAGCCCCAGCGTTGTTGCGACCAGTTGAAATGTCTGCGAGAGATGGCCGGCCTCGATGAATGCCATGCGGTAGGCGCGTGAGTGCTCGTACTTCCACCAGAGACGATCAAACCTTGCAGTAATGAAGACGCCCAGCGGCAGGTTATTGATGAAATGCTGGCCACCGAGCAATTGACCCAGTTGCGGATCGGGCAGCGCATTGATCCGACTCAGAGCGTGTTCGGCAGGGTGGTAAGCGTAGACGCCGGGTTCCAGCCCGCTGACATTCTGCGCCAGAAGAAAGCCCTCACAGGCATTCAGTCCGCCACCGGACGGGCAGCTTCGGCGGGCCTCGAGTCCTGGCGCGACAGGATCATCGTGGGCATTTTCGCGCGGTGGCAGATAGCCGAGGGTGAAATACAGCAGCTTGCCCACCTCGTCCAGTGTCACCGCCGCACCGGTGTAGGAACGGCAGGTTTTGCGCTTGAGCAATGCCCGAGTCAGGCTGTCATCGTCCATCGCTCCCGGCTTAGGCAGGGAGATGAGCGCCTCCACAGGCTGCGGCGACCTGGAGTGTGGAGGTTCCGGCTTTGCCAGCACTTCGCTGCAATGCGCCAGATATTGCCTCGACCACTCGTGAATGTTCTGTGGAATATACTCACAAGGAATATTTTGTGTGCCGATGTGATAGATCCTGGATAGTTCATCCCAACCCCATTCCGGGCTGTCTATTTTTGCAATGGTTAGAATGTCTGCGTCCAGAAGTTGTTTGTCTATTATGTTGTCTGGGTCAAAAAGGTCAGGGTTGTCTATAAGTTTCGCAAGGCGATTGGAGTATTCAAGGCCAAGCTCGTGTTGAGTGTGGTTTTTGTAATTCCACACAACTTGGCCAGGTGGGCGCGGCAATATAAATAGAAAAGGATTGATATACATTTGTTCAGGTCACTCAGGAGTAGTCTGAAGGACGCCGCAGTGCCGGCATTCTGCGGCGTCCAGACTTACTTAACGTACGTTGGCTGCAACTAGAAAGGCGAGGTTGGCGATTTTATTTGTTTCCAGATAAATGGTTTTCATGATGTGAACTCCTTGTTCATAGAAAGTTGAAGTCGCTTCATGGCGACAACTTCATAATAGTTTGTAATCGAATATTGGCAAGAGGATATTAAGTAGGAATATTCCAGTAATTTTGTCGGAGTGATCTTGTGCTAATGACTTATTGTGTAGGTTAATTTTCCATAAATAGCGGACACAAAGAAACGTCCTGCAAAGCCGACGGAAATTATTGTAGGAAAAGTTTCAAGCACTCATGGTGAGTGTGAATAAGCGAGGGAAGGGCGTCGCAAATGAAACGGGGAGCCTGTGGCTCCCCGTGTTCAACCGCAATCAGCTATTGGGCAGCAGACGGCAGGTGATGCTTTTGATATAGCGGGTTTCAGCAATGGCCGGATGCACCGGATGATCCGGACCCTGGCCGCCACGCTCGAGCATCTGGATATTGCGGTCCAGATGACGGGCGCTGGTCAGCAGGATGTTCTGCAGATCGTCTTCCGGCAGGTGCATGGAGCACGAAGCACTGACCAGAATGCCGTCCTTGGTCAGCAGGCGCATGGCTTGCTCGTTCAGACGACGGTAGGCGCCTTCGCCGTTCTTCATGTCTTTCTTGCGTTTGATGAAGGCCGGCGGATCGGCAACGATTACGTCGAAACGTTCTTCGCTGGCTTTGAGTTCCTTCAAGGCTTCGAAGACATCGCCTTCGATGCAGGTCATCTTGTCCGCGAAGCCGTTCAGTGCAGCGTTGCGCTCGACACCGTCAAGGGCGAACGCAGAGGCATCGACGCAGAACACTTCGCTGGCGCCGAACGCAGCGGCCTGCACGCCCCAGCCACCGATGTAGCTATAGAGGTCGAGCACGCGTTTGCCTTTGGCGTAAGGTGCCAGGCGTGCGCGGTTCATGCGGTGGTCGTAGAACCAGCCGGTTTTCTGGCCTTGAATGACCGGCGCTTCGAACTTGACGCCGTTCTCTTCCAGCGCGACCCATTCCGGCACCAGACCGAACACGGTTTCGACGTAACGGTTGAGGCCTTCGGCGTCGCGGGCGGCGGAGTCGTTCTTGAACAGAATGCCGCTTGGCTTGAGCACCTGGGTCAACGCGGCGATCACGTCGTCTTTATGCGCTTCCATGGTCGCCGAGGCGATCTGCACCACGATGATGTCGCCGAAACGATCGACCACCAGACCCGGCAGCAGGTCGGAGTCGCCGTAGACCAGACGATAGAACGGCTTGTCGAACAGACGCTCGCGCAACGAAAGTGCGACATTCAGGCGATGCACCAGCAGCGACTTGTCCAGTGCCAGTTTGATGTCGCGCGACAGCAGGCGCGCGCAGATCAGGTTGTTCGGGCTCATGGCGACGATGCCCAACGGCTTGCCGCCAGCGGCTTCGAGCACCGCCTGATCGCCGGCCTTGAAGCCGTGCAGAGGCGTGGCGGCCACGTCGATTTCGTTGCTGTAAACCCACAAGTGGCCGTTGCGCAGGCGACGGTCGGCGTTGGCTTTGAGGCGCAGGCTAGGCAGGGACATGACGTCGCTCCGGAAAAAAGAGCGGGAGTATAGCGTGTTGAGGCGTGCTCCGGTCTGGCCTGCGATGAAAAGCGGATGGCCCCTTCGCGAGCAGGCTCGCTCCCACACTCCCACACTCCCACACTTGGAATGCATTCACCTGTGGGAGCGAGCCTGCTCGCGAAAGCGATTTCAGCTCTTATGCAGCCAGTGCGTCAATCAGGGCCTGGCTGAACGCCGGCACATCATCCGGCTGGCGGCTGCTGATCAGGTTGCCGTCCTTGACCACTTCCTGATCGACCCAGTTCGCACCGGCATTGACCAGATCGTCCTTGACCGTTTTGTAGCTGGTCATGGTCTTGCCGTTGACCAGTCCCGCCGAGATCAGCAACCAGCTGCCGTGGCAGATCACGGCAATCGGCTTGCCCGCCGAAGCGGCAGTCTTGACCAGATGCTGAGCATCCTGATCGATACGGATGGTGTCGGAATTCTGCACACCGCCGGGCAGCAGCACGGCATCGTATTGATCGACGCTCACAGCCTGGAAGGTGTTGGTGACGGGGAAGTCGTCGGCCGGTTTGTCATGGTTCCAGCCTTTGACGGTGCCGGCCTCGGCCGACAGGATATCGACCTGCACGCCGGCCTGCTCGAGGGCATCCTTGGGGCCGGTCATTTCGACCTGTTCGAAACCATCGGTAACCAAAATAGCGACGCGTTTGCCATTGAGGGAAGTTGCCATCGGTAAGCTCCTGAGTCTGTGGAGATTTTGCCATCGCAGCGGATCATTGAGGTCCGATGCGCCCTACAGAGTCCGAAGCCTGTGCACAGATGAAAGTTCCGGCGATGTGCCCATCGGTGTGTCGCCCTGCCGTTTCAGCGGTTAGAATCGCCGCCTGTCCCAGAGTGTGTACTTATGTCCCAAGAGCTGACCACCGAACAGATTCAACAATCGCTGCAAGGCATCAGTGTGCCGGCGCAACCGCAGATCATGGTGGATCTGCAAATGGAGCAGTACATGCCCGACCCGGACCTGGAGGTTATCGCCAAACTGATCTCCCAGGATCCCGGTCTGTCCGGCGCGCTGCTGAAAATCGTCAACTCGCCGTATTACGGCCTGAGCAACAAGATCACCTCGATCCAGCGTGCGGTGAACCTGTTGGGCAGCCGCTCGATCATCAACCTGATCAACGCGCAGTCGATCAAGGGCGAGATGAACGATGACACCATCGTCACCCTCAACCGTTTCTGGGACACCGCGCAGGATGTGGCGATGACCTGCCTGACCCTGGCCAAGCGCATCGGCACCCAGGCCGGTGACGAAGCCTATGCGTTGGGCCTGTTCCACGATTGCGGCGTGCCGTTGATGCTGCAGCGTTTCCCCAATTACATGACCGTGCTGGAAGAGGCCTACGCCAGCGCCAGCCCGGAATGCCGCGTGGTCGATACGGAAAACCGTGTGTTCAACACCAACCACGCCGTGGTCGGTTATTACACGGCCAAGTCCTGGCGCCTGCCGGAGCATGTCAGCGCCGCCATCGCCAATCACCACAACGCGCTGGCGATTTTCAGCGACGAATCGTCGAAAAACAGCCAGCTGAAAAACTTGCTGGCGATTCTGAAAATGGCCGAGCACATCTGCGCCTCCTACCGGGTGCTGGGCAACCAGAGCGAGGATTTCGAGTGGAATGCGGTTGGCCCGCTGGTGCTCGATTACGTCGGTCTGTCGGACTACGACTTCGAAACACTCAAACAAACGATTCGCGACCTCGGCGCGCATTGATCCGAGGACACCATGCCTGAACTGCCGGAAGTCGAAACCACCCGTCGCGGAATTGCCCCGCACCTGGAAGGCCAGCGGGTCAGCCGGGTCATCGTCCGCGACCGGCGCCTGCGCTGGCCGATCCCCGAAGACCTCGATGTGCGTTTGTCCGGGCAGCGCATCGTGCTGGTCGAGCGCCGCGCCAAGTACCTTTTGATCAACGCCGAGATCGGCACGCTGATCAGCCATCTGGGCATGTCCGGCAATCTGCGCCTGGTCGAGGCCGGGTTGCCGGCGTTGAAGCACGAACACGTCGACATTGAACTGGAATCGGGACTGGCCCTGCGCTACACCGACCCGCGACGCTTCGGTGCGATGCTGTGGAGCAACGACCCGCTCAATCACGAACTGTTGATTCGCCTCGGGCCGGAGCCGCTGACCGATCTGTTCGATGGCGAGCGCCTGTTCCAGCTGTCACGTGGGCGCTCGATGGCGGTCAAGCCGTTCATCATGGACAACGCGGTGGTGGTCGGGGTCGGCAATATCTATGCGACCGAAGCGCTGTTCGCCGCCGGCATCGATCCGCGCCGCGAAGCCGGGGGCATCTCCCGCGGGCGTTACTTGAAACTGGCAATCGAGATCAAACGCATCCTCGCCGCCGCCATCGAGCGTGGCGGCACGACGTTGCGCGATTTCATTGGCGGTGACGGTCAGCCGGGATACTTCCAGCAGGAACTGTTTGTCTACGGCCGCGGCGGTCAGCATTGCAAGGTCTGCGGCACCGGCCTGCGCGAAGTGAAGCTCGGTCAGCGCGCCAGCGTGTTTTGCCCGCGCTGCCAGACCTGAAAAAATCCTTGGGTCTATAGTGAGAAGTCTCACTGCGCAGCCCGAAGGATCGTGCCATGAAAGTTCTGCAAGTCCTTTTCGTCAGTCTGCTGCTGAGTTCCTGCCTGGCTGTTCAGGCCTCGGAAACCGGCAGCGGTGATCCGCGTTACACCATCCAGAATCCTCCGGCCTACGCCATGCTCGGCGACCTGCTGATTGCCCGGCCCTTGCTGGTGGTGGCCACGGTGATCGGTGCGGGGGCGTTCGTGGTGTCGTTGCCGTTTACCGCACTGGGCGGCGGTGTTGGCGATGCCGGTCAGGCGCTGGTGGTCGACCCGGCGAAAGCGGCGTTTGTGCGGTGTCTGGGGTGTACAGGGGAGGGGTTTGAGCAGCGCGAGTGAGCTGATCGGGTTTCAGTGGTGTGGCTGATGGCCCATTCGCGAGCAGGCTCGCTCCCACAGGGGAATGCATTGCAAATGTGGGAGCGAGCTTGCTCGCGAAGAGGGCGGTACAGGGCTGAAGAGATCAGGCCTTGCCGGTGATCTTGCGGTACTTCTCCATCAACTGTTCTTCAGTCTCCGGATGGGCTTCGTCCAGTGGAATGCAATCCACCGGGCAGACCTGCTGGCACTGCGGCTCGTCGTAGTGGCCGACGCACTGGGTGCACAGGTTCGGGTCGATCACGTAGATCTCTTCGCCTTGGGAAATGGCGGCGTTCGGGCACTCAGGTTCGCAGACGTCGCAGTTGATGCAATCGTCGGTGATGATCAGGGACATGCTAACTCCAGCCGGGGCGGCAGGCCCGGGCGCTATAAATCAATGCGCGCAATTGTGCCGCATTGGCGAGCGCAGTGCACGCGGGGGCGATCAAGGGCTCTCTTTGGCTGCGATCAAAAACGAAAGGATCGCAGCCTTCGGCAGTTCCTACTTCTTGAAGCGCAGGGTCAGCGCGTCGGCCACGGCCGGGTGGACGAACTTGCTGATATCGCCGCCCAGCGCGGCAATCTCCCGCACCAGCGTCGAGGAAATGAACGAATAACGCTCCGACGGCGTGAGAAACAGGCTCTCCACATCCGGCGCCAGTTGGCGGTTCATGTTGGCCAGCTGGAATTCGTATTCGAAGTCCGACACCGCGCGCAGACCACGCAGGAACACATTGGCGTTCTGCTCTTTGGCGAAATGCGCGAGCAGCGTCGAGAAACCGACCACTTCCACGTTAGGCAGGTGTTTGGTGACCTCGCGAGCCAGTTCGACCCGTTGTTCCAGCGGGAACAGCGGGTTCTTTTTCGGGCTGGCGGCGACCGCAATGATCACGTGATCGAACAGGCGCGAGGCGCGTTCGACCAGATCGCCATGGCCCTTGGTAATAGGGTCGAAGGTACCTGGGTACAACACTCGGTTCATCGCGTCGTCCTGGCGGGAGTCCGTTGGGGAGTCGGATGGTATCGCAGCCTTCCCGGTCGGCCAAGTCGCCTGTTGGATAAGAAAGCACTATAGACGATAGGAATATTCTGCTTTTTCATGGGTTGTTCAGCCGATCAGCCAAGGCTGTCGCCAGTTGCGCGGTGAGGCCATACACCGACAGCTGCGGGTTGGCGCCGATGCTGGTGGGGAACAGCGAGCCGTCGTGAATCGACAGATTGCGCAGTTGATGATGGCGACCGAGGCTGTCAGCGACCGCGCTTTGCGGATCTTCACCCATTGCACAACCACCCATCACGTGGGCACTGCCCAGTCGCGTGCGGTACAGCTCCAGGCTCAGTCCATCGATCATTGAGCGCGCCTCGGCCAGTGTCTTCACATAGCGGCCGTCGGCGTGCATCGGCATCACCGATTGCGCGCCGCCGGCGAACTGAATTTCGGCCATGACGTGAAAGGCCCGGCGCAAACCGTCCCATGCGTATTGCGAAACCTGATAGTCGAGCACCGGCGAGCCATCACCGCGCAGCTCCACCGAGCCACCGCTGCTGTCCGGGTGGAAGCCATCGCGCAGCAGCGCCAGCATCGCGTGGGTGTGCGGCAGGTCGGCCATATGCTGGGCGTTTTCCTTGCCGAAACCACCCAGCAGCGTGGCCGCCAGCGCCGGGTGCAGCGGCGGCACTTCGAGCTTGAACGCCATCGGCCCGGTGGTGCCGTCCTTCCATTGAAAATGGTCGGAATAGATCGACTGCGGCGCGCCGTAGAACGGATTGACCACCTCGGCGAAACGCGCGGCGGACATGTTCACCGGGTGCAGAAAGGTGCGCTTGCCCACGCGCTCATGCGGATCCGGCACGTCGGAGCGCAGCAACAGCGCCGGGCTGTTGATGCCGCCGCCGGCCAGCACGTAATGCCGCGCCTTGACGCTGATGCTGCGCCCGGTCGGCTCGACGCAGCGTTCGTCCATCGCCACGCAATGCAGCCCGGTAACCTTGTCGCCACTGATCAGCAGTTTCTCCACCCGCGCCAGATACAGCAGCTCGCCGCCCTTTTCCAGCGTCGCCGGGATGGTCGTGACCATCATCGATTGCTTGGCGTTGCTCGGGCAGCCCATGCCGCAATAGCCGAGATTCCAGCAACCGCGAACGTTGCGCGGGATCACGTGCCAGCTGTAGCCGAGTTGCTCGCAGCCTTTGCGGATCACATCGTTGTTGGCATTGGGCGGCACCATCCACGGCGCGACCCCGAGGCGCTGCTCCATTTTTTCGAACCACGGCGCCATCTCTGCTGGGCTATGGCCTTTGACGTTGTGCTCGCTGGCCCAGTGTTCGAGGGTCGGCTCGGGCGTGCGGAAGCTCGAGGTCCAGTTGATCAGCGTCGTGCCGCCGACCGCGCGGCCCTGCAGGATCGTGATCGCGCCGTCCTTGCTCATGCGCCCGATGCCTTCCTGATAGAGGCTGCTGTAGGCCTCGTCTTCGAGCAGTTTGAAATCCGAACTGGTCTTCAGCGGGCCTTCTTCGATCAGCAGGACTTTATAACCGGCTGCGCTGAGGATTTCCGCCGTGGTGCCGCCACCGGCGCCACTGCCGATGATCGCCACGTCGGCTTCAAGGGTGAGGTCGTCGCTCAGTTGCGCGCCGTTGTAGGTTTTCCAGCCTCGGGCGAGGCCTTCGCGGAAGGGATCGGGTACGGGCATCGGTCAGGTTCTCTTTATTATTCTGGATGCGGGTGTGTGTGGCGGCTGGCCCCTTCGCGAGCAGGCTCGCTCCCACATTCTGAGATGTAGTTTCCTGTGGGAGCGAGCCTGCTCGCGAAGGCCGCGCCCCGGTTTCAGACCTTCGGCGGCCCGGGATAACCGCAATGAGCCCAGGACTCGGCGCGGGTGTACCAGGCCATCATCACCATCTGCTGCAATGAGCTATGGCCCATGCGCAGCAAGCTCAGTGAACTGTTCTCCCAGCGTTCGAGGAAATGCCGCATCGCTTCAGGGCTGGCGTTTTCCCAACTGCCCCAGATGCCGGTGAGCGGGCCACGTGTCACGGCCATGCCCAGCACGTCGAACAGTTGCCGAGTGAGCTTGAGCATTTCCGGCGACAGGTGGTCGAGGCTGTAATCCAGTGACTTCAGCGTGCCGTCGACCGCTGCGGGCATTTCCCCGGCGGCAACGGCGCCGTCGAGCATCACCGGGATCAGCGCGCGCAGGAACAGCAGATCGCCGTCGCGCAAAACGACAAAGCCGTTGGCGCTGACGCCCGACGAGCAGCCAGTGAGGCTGGCGCCAAGGCCGGCGGTGGCGAGAAACGCGCTGGCGCCGAGGCTGAATTTCAGCAGGCCACGGCGCGACAGGGCAGGTGTTTCGGTCAGGCTTGGGTGCATTGTTGTTATTACCCGGCGTCGACGAACGTTTAGCGAATGAACAGCTTCTGAATCAGTTTCTGAATCGATCTGCCGTAGGGCGGGTAGATCAGCCGGGCCGCGTTGAAGCGCTGTTTGATCAGCACGCCCTTGGCCTTGCTGAACGTCAGGAAACCTTCGTGGCCGTGGTAATGGCCCATGCCCGAGGGACCGATGCCACCGAAGGGCATGTCGTCCTGAGCGACATGCAACAAAGTGTCGTTCAGGCATACGCCGCCGGAATGGGTCTCGTGCAGTACGCGATGCTGTTCGCGTTTGTCGTAGCCAAAGTAGTAAAGAGCCAGAGGACGAGGCCGCTGATTGATGTAAGCGAATGCCTGCTCCAGATCGCGGTAAGGCACGATTGGCAGCAACGGGCCGAAGATTTCGTCCTGCATCACGGTCATCTCATCGCTGACATTGAGCAGCACGCTGTGTGGCATGCGTCGGCCCTGGCCTTGCTCGAACAGCGGGATCAGCAGCGCGCCCTTGCTGGTCGCGTCGCTGACATAACTGTTGAGCCGGGCCAGTTGGCGCTCATTGATAATCGCGGTGTAGTCGGCGTTGTCGGCCAGGGTCGGGTAGAAGCCTTTCACGGCCTGGCGATACGCTTCCACGAAAGCGCCGACGCGGTCTTCCGGCACCAGCACATAGTCGGGCGCGACGCAGGTCTGCCCGGCGTTGAGGGTTTTGCCGAAGGCGATGCGTTCGGCGGCGTCCTTGAGCGGCACGTCGCTGGAGACAATGGCTGGGGACTTGCCGCCCAGCTCCAGCGTTACTGGCGTCAGGTTTTCCGCGGCAGCGCGCATGACGTGTTTGCCGACGCTGGTGGAGCCTGTGAACAGCAGGTGATCTAAAGGCAGGCGTGAGAACGCCACGCCGACATCCGCTTCGCCCAGCACCACGCAAACCAAGTCTTCGGGAAAGATCCGCGCCAGCAGTTCTTTGAGCAGCAGGCCGGTAGCCGGGGTCGATTCGCTGAGCTTGAGCATCACCCGATTGCCGGCAGCCAGGGCGCCGACCATCGGCCCCACGGCCAGATACAGCGGGTAGTTCCACGGCACGATCACGCCGACCACGCCCAGCGGCTGATAAACCACCTTCGCCGAAGCAGGCTGGAACGCCACGCCGACCTTGCGCCGCGAGGGCTTCATCCAGTTTTTCAGGTGACGACTGGCGTAGTGAATGCCGTGCAGGCTCGGCATCAGCTCGGCGAGCAGGGTTTCGTCGGCGCTGCGGTGACTGAAATCGGCGCTGATCGCGTCGATCAATGCCTGCCGCTCAGCGCTGAGCAGATCGCGCAAAGCCTTGAGCCATTGTTGCCGCTGTGCGGCCGGTGGCATCGGGTTGGCGGCGTACGCGGCCCGTTGTGCCTGGAACTGCCGATCGAGGGTTTCAAGAGGCTGTTGCAGCGTTTGCAGGTAGGCAATGTCGGCAGTCATCGCAGGCTCCGGATTTTATTGTAGTGGGCACTTTTTAGAGTCTATGCTCTAGAAAGTCAAACGACTTCCGCGCACGTCAGTGTTTTATCCACTTCCGGTTAGGTCGTAAGATGCGCCGTCAACGCACTCTGAATTAAAGCTCAAGCCATGGCCCCACGAATAAAAACCAGCGAGCGCATCGTTCAGAACAGCCTGGAGCTGTTCAATCAGCAGGGCGAGCGCAGCGTCAGCACCAATCACATCGCCGCGCACATGGAGATTTCTCCGGGCAATCTGTACTACCACTTCCCCAACAAGCAGGCGATCATCGCCGTGTTGTTCAGTGAGTACGAAGCCCTGGTGGACAGCTTTTTGCGTCCGCCCCAGGGCCGTCCGGCGACCGTCGAAGACAAGCGGTTCTATTTGAAGGAACTGCTTTCGGCCATGTGGCGCTACCGCTTTCTGCATCGCGACCTCGAGCATTTGCTCGACAGCGATGCGGAGCTGGCCGCGCGTTATCGGCGCTTTTCCCAGCGCTGCGTGATCCAGGGGGCCGCAATCTACGAAGGTTTTGTCGCCGCCGGCATTCTGAAAATGGATCGCGTGCAGATCGAATCGCTGACCCTCAACGCCTGGATCATCCTTACCTCGTGGGTGCGTTTTCTGTGCACCACGCGGGAAAACTCCAACCACCTCAGCGAACAGGCCGTTAAGCGTGGCGTGTATCAGGTGTTGGTGCTGGAAGCGGGGTTCGTCACCGATCAGGCGCGGGATGAGGTCAACGCATTGTTCGACGAGTTCTACGTGCCGCTGGCGCAGGCCCTTGAAGACGTGAAATAAACCGTTCAGCCGAATTCCACAGGAGCCCGTTATGTCGATTGCGCAGTTGATCAGCCCACAAGCTTTGGACGCTCGCAAAGAGCAGCCGGGGCTGGTGATTCTCGATTGTCGTTTTGCCCTAGAAGATCCGGATTACGGTCAGCGCAGCTACGCCGAAGGGCACATTGCCGGAGCGAGTTTCGCCGATCTGGAACGTGATCTGAGCGGTAAAGTCGAGAAGGGCGTGACCGGGCGTCATCCGTTGCCCGAGCCGGCGGCGCTGATCGAACGCCTGCAAGCCTGGGGCATCAGCAACGACAGCGATGTGGTTTTGTATGACGACGGCCCGGGTGCATATGCGGCGCGGGCTTGGTGGTTGCTGGCATGGCTGGGCAAGCGCGACGGCGTGTTCATTCTCGACGGCGGGCTCAAGGCCTGGCACGCGGCTGGCCTGCCGCTGAGTCTGGATCCGCCTAGCGTGACGCCGGGTAACTTCAGTGGTCAGCCGGACATGAGCCTGTTGCTCAGCGCCGAGCAATTGCAGCAGCGCCTCGGCCAGCCAACCCTGACCCTGCTCGACGCCCGCGCCTTGCCGCGCTTCAAGGGCGAAGTGGAACCGATCGATCCAGTGGCCGGGCATATTCCCGGCGCGCAGTGTGCGGCGTTCACCGACAACCTCGGCAGTGATGGACGGTTTTTGCCGGCAGAGCAGCTCAACCAGCGCTTTGCCGCGAAACTGGGCGATCGCTCACCGTCGGAACTGGTCGCCTACTGCGGCTCCGGAGTGACGGCGTGTCATAACCTGTTCGCACTGTGCCTGGCCGGTTATCCGCTGGGGGCGCTGTATGCCGGATCGTGGAGCGAGTGGATCAACGAACCGTCGCGCGGCATTGCCACCGGCGAATAAACACAGCGATCTCCTGTAGGAGTGAGCCTGCTCGCGATGGCGGTATGTCTGTGAGTTAAATGCCAACTGACTCACCGCTTTCGCGAGCAGGCTCGCTCCCACATTGAACCAGGTTGTGCCATGCATTTTCATGCCGACACAAATCCCTGTGGGAGCGAGCCTGCTCGCGAAGGCGTCCTGTCAGGCATTGAATCTCCAGACTGACACACCGTCATCGCGAGCAGGCTCACTCCTGCAAGGAATATGCGGTGCTCAATGACCGAGTGCGGCCAGCCATTGCGGGATACGCCGCTCCAGGTAATACCCGGGCCTGCGCACCGAGCCGTCGACGAAACCGACATGACCACCACGCGTTTGCAATTCGAATTGGGTGCAGGCTGACAACTCATCGGCCTGCGGCAAGCTGTGGGGAAATACGAAAGGATCGTCCGCCGCCTGAATGATCAGCGTCGGCGTGCGGATTTCGCCGAGGTAGTAGCGGCTCGAGGCGCGGCGGTAGTAATCCTCGGCATCATTGAAGCCATGCAGCGGCGCGGTGACCCGGCCATCGAAATCCCAGAATGTGCGCATGTTCTCCAGCGAACCCAGCGCGGCCAGTTTCGCCAGGCCGTCTTCGCGCCCGTCATGCTGGAACTGGCGCTGCTTGTTCTTGATGTAGGCAACCATCTCACGCATGAAATGCGCCTGATAAACCCGCGAAAATCCCTGGCCGATGCGATCGGCGCATTGATCGAGGCGAAACGGCACCGAGACTGCCACCGCGCCGAGCAAGCCGCTATTGCTACCAGTTTCACCCAGATGTTTAAGCAGCACGTTGCCGCCCAGTGAATAGCCGACCGCATACAAAGGTGCCAACGGGCGTTTCGCGCGCAGGTGCTGGATGGCTTCGGCAAGGTCTTCGCTGGCGCCGGAGTGGTAGCTGCGCGGCAACAGATTCGGCTCGCCGGAACAACCGCGCCAGTTCAGCGCGACGCTGGCCCAGCCCTGCTCGGCCAACGTCTTCTGAATGCCCGCCACGTAGGGCGAATTGGATGAGCCGGTCAAACCGTGCAGTACCAGCACCAACGGCGCCTCGGCACTGTGCGGGCCGTGCCAGTCGAGGTCGAGGAAGTCGCCGTCCTCGAGCCACAGGCGTTCGCGTTCGCGCTCGATGTGCACGGTCTTGCGCCACAAAGGACCCCAGAGGGTTTGCAGGTGCGGATTGCCGAGGCCGAAAGCCGGAACGAAGCGGGAGGCAGGAAGCGCGGACGGTGGTTGCACGGCAAATCTCGACAGGTCTTGCGTAAAGCGGCAGGCGCCCGGTGCGCCAGCCGCTTCTCAATGAAGCGCCTAACTTGCCACAAAGCCGGTGTCGGCGCGACACATGCTCTCATCAGCCTCGCTGACCGGTGCAGCCTCTGGCTCAGGTAATGGCTGCTGTTCGACAGTGGCACCTGCGGTGACCGACACCCAGCGATCTGCCGAAAGATGCCGGTCCATCGCGTTTTTAACATCGGCCACTGTCAGTCTGAGCACCTGCTGCACTGTGTAATCGAGATCGAGCGGCAGGTCGTAGCGGTTGATTTCCACTAGTCTGGCGAGAATCTGCCGATTACTGGCGCTGTCCAGCACGTTCCTGTTGGCCAGCCTGCGCTTGAGATGCTCCAGCTCCAGCGTGGTCGGCCCATCCCGGAGAAACTCATTGAGCATGTCGCGCACCAGCGCGGCGGTGCCAGCGCTGACTGAATTGCCGGTCTGCAAGGTGAAGGTCACTAATCCAGCGCCGCCGGCCCAATTGATGTTGGCGCCGTAGACGTCATAGACCCTACCGCGCTTGTGCCGCAATTCGTTCATCAGACGGTTGTTGCTGCCACCACCGAGAATCTGACCGGCGGCGTACAGGGCGGCATGATCGGCATGGCGACGCGGTACGCTGGTCTGGGCGAAAACGATGTGTGTCTGCTGCTGCTGCGCCAATTCGAGGTGGCCGGTCTGTAAGGCGCTCGGGCTGGCAGTCGCTGAAGCCAAAAACGCGTCGGGTGGCGTGGGCAGGGCATCGCTGATTTGCAGGCTGATCGCCTGCGCCTGCGCCACAGTGAGATCGCCGACCAGAGTGATTTGCGCATGGCGGGCAGCGTAATAGCGGCGGTGGAAATCCTCCACGTGAGCACGCGTCACGGCACTGAGCCCCGACTCGGTGCCGTAGACCGGGAGACTGTAAGGGCTGTCCGGCGCCAGCAATGTCTTGACTCGTTGCAAAGCCTGATAACCGGCTTCGGCTTGCTCCGCGGAGAGCGCGGCGCGCAGTTCGTGCTTGACCGGCGCCAGGCGCTCCTCGCTCAACAGTGGCTCGCTGAGAATTTGTGTCAGCAGGCTGATGGCCGGCAGGCGTTTTGCCGGATCACTGAGGCTGCGCAAGGAGAACATGGCGCGGTCATGATCGATTTCCATATCCCATTGCGCGCCCAGCCCGTCGAAGGTTGCCATGACGGCGGACAGGTCCTTGCCCGGTACCCCCTCGTTGAGCAGGGAAAATGTCGTGGCTGCCAGGCCCGACCGATCACCGTCCCGAGCACTGCCCGCCGCGAAGCTGACGTGAATATCGAACATCGGCAGGTCGGTCGTGCGTACGAACAGCACCTTGGTATCGTTGCGGGTTTTCCAGCCTCTGATCTTCAATGCACGCGGTTTGATTTCCAGCGCTTTGACTTCACCGAGCGATTGCAGGCGTGAGGTCCGCTTCTGCGCAGGCTGGCCATCAGCGCAAGCCGCTGCGGTCAGGCAGATCAGCACGAATCCTGTGAGCAGTGAAAGACTATTCATTGGCGGCCGCCTTGTGCACGTGGGCAACACCCAGACGCTCGCGGGTCAGCCAGAGGGCGGCCGCGTCGCGAATCTGCTCCGGCGTCACTTTCGCCAACGTTTCGGCATCATCATCCAGCAGGCGCCAGGGCAAGCCGATGGTCGGGTACGAGGCGAGCTGACGGGCCTGTTGCTGTATCGAATCGCTGGCATACACCTGCTGCGCGATCAGTTGCGTACGTGCCCGCTCCAGCTCCTCCAGCGACGGCGGCGTGGTGCGCAACGCATCGATCTGCGCCCACACCCGCGCTTGCGCACCTGCCAGATCGGTCAGCGGTGGATCGGCCAATTCGGCGGTCAACAGCAACAGGCTGTCGCCGCGCGTCATTTGGTTGTAAACGGTGTCGATGCGATTGAACACGCGATCGGTAAACATCAGCTTCTGTTGCAGCCGCGCGCCGTTGGCGCCGCCCAGTATCGCGTTGATCAGACGCAAGGCGTGCACGGTGCGCGGATCTTTCGCAGTGGCCAGTCCGGGAACATTGAACGCCATCAGCAACTGCGCGGCGGGGACTTCGCGGTGCAAGGTCAATTGGCGCTCGCCCGGCACTTTCAGTTCCACGGGACTTGGCAGGCGCGGCACGGAGCGTTTTGCAAGGACGCCAAAATAGCGCTCGGCCAGCGGCTGCACCTGTGCGAGGGTGACGTCGCCGACGATCACCAGTACGGCATTGCCTGGTGCATAACGGCTTTCATACCAGTGACGAAGTTCGCCGGCGTCTACCTGCTGCAAGTCATGCATCCAGCCAATAACTGGAGTGCGGTAGCTGTTGGCGAAGTGGGCCAGGGCAGAGAAGTGCTCAAGAACGGCAGCATTGACATTGTCGTCAGTACGCAAATGGCGCTCTTCGCGGATCACCGCCATTTCGGTGCTCAGGTCATCGGCATGCAGATGAGCGGTCGACATCAGGTCGGCCATCAGTTCGAAGACGACGCCCAGATAGCGCGGCGCCAGGGTCTGTTGGTAGCTCGTGGCATCCGCGTAGGTAAAAGCACTTTCTTCGGCACCAATGGATTCCAGAATCCGCGATGCTTCATCGGCGCAGGTCTTGCTGCTGCCTTTGAACAGCATATGTTCCAGAACGTGGGAGAGCCCGGTCTGCCCTGGCGCTTCGTCAGCCGGGCCAACCTTGAACCACAGCTGCGAAGTAACCAGCGGCGCGCGGTGGTCCTCACGGACCAACACCTGCAAACCGTTTTCCAGGGTGAATTGATGAGTCGGCGGGGGCGTGGCGGCCAGCGTCATGAACGGCGCCAGGCCAAGAAAAAGCAGCATCCGGCTGCAGAGCGTATCCATACGCGAAATGTCCTCAGTGGTTAACGCAGATTGCGGCAACCACTGTGGCGATTTGCGAGGGGCAGGGTGCGGTAACTATTTACCGCACTCTCAACCCAGTGCAGGCAGGGTCAGGCGCTGCGTTGCCACAACGCGTAATACACGCGACCGGATTTCTGTTCGCGGTGCAGGCGCCAGTTGCCCGGCAGGCCCAGCGTCGATGGCGCTGTTTCGCTTTCCGTGTAGATCCACGAATCGGCCGCCAGCCATTGGCGCTCTTCCAGCAACGTACATACCGCAGGCAGCAGATTCTGATTGAACGGTGGGTCGAGGAACACCAGATCGAACGGCGTCGCGGTCTGCGTTTCCAGATAGCGCAGCGCGTCGGCGGTCTGTACCTGACCATTGGCGCAGCGCAGAGTGCCGAGGTGTTCTTTCAGGCTGGAAACCGCAACGTTGCTGGCGTCCAGCGCCTGGGCCGTGGCCGCGCCACGGGACAGGGCTTCGAGAAACAGCGCACCGCTGCCGGCGAACGGGTCGAGCACTTTCGCCCCTTCGACATACGGCGCCAGCCAGTTGAACAGGGTTTCACGCACGCGATCCGGGGTCGGGCGCAGGCCCGGTGCGTCGGGAAAGCTCAGCTTGCGGCTGCGCCACTGGCCGCCAATGATGCGCAGCTGATTGACGCCGTTGTGCACGTTTTGCACAGGTTTTTTCGGTGCTCGAGTCGCCATTAATGCTCCGGAACCCCGAGCGGTTGCTCGGCAGGTTTATCAGATGGGGCCGGTAACGGCTTTTGCGGCACGGTCGGGCCAGCGGTGACGATGACCATTTTCTCCGTGCTCAGGTGTTTGTTAAGCGCAGCGCGGACTTGCTCTACGGTCAGGCTCTGTGACTGACGCATGAAATCGTCGAGATAGCTCAGCGGCAGATTATAGAAGCCCATCGCGCCGAGCTGGCCAACGATGTCGGCGTTGCTCGCGGTGGACAGCGGGAAGCTGCCGGCCAGTTCGCGCTTGGCATCGTCGAGTTCTTTCTGTGTCGGCCCGGTTTTCAAGAAGTCGGCGAGCACGTCCTGCACCAGTTTCAGCGTGCCTTCGCTCATCTCGGCGCGGGTCTGCAGATTGATCATGAACGGCCCACGGGCCTGCATCGGGCTGAACGCCGAATACACGCCGTATGTCAGGCCGCGCTTCTCGCGCACTTCGCTCATCAGGCGCGTACCGAAACCACCGCCGCCGAGGATCTGGTTGCCCAGCGACAGCGCGGCGTAATCCGGATCGTCGCGATCAATGCCCAGTTGCGCGAGCATCAGGTTGGTCTGTTTCGACGGAAACTCGATGTGGTTGACGCTGGCCTTCGGTTCCTGAGGTGCGGCGATTTTCGCCAGTGCCGGACCTTTCGGCAGGGCAGAGGAAACCTGATTGGCGATCGCCTCGGCTTCGGCTCGCGACAGATCACCGACCAGTGCAATCACCGCATTGCCGGCGGCGTAGGCCTTAGCGTGGAACTCGCGCAATTGCGCGACGGTAATCTTCGGCACGCTTTGCGGATTGCCGTCGCTGGAATGCGCGTACGGATGATCACCATACAGGCGCTTCATCAGCTCCAGACTGGCGAGTTTGCCGGGGTTCTGTTTCTGGTATTCGAAACCGGCGAGCAGTTGGTTCTTGATGCGCGCGAAGGAATCGGCGGGGAAGGTCGGTTTGCCGACCACATCGGCGAACAGCTTCAACGCCGGTTCACGCTGCTCAGGTGCGCTGAGGCTGCGCAGCGAAGCCAGCGCCATGTCCTTGAACGCACCGTTGCCGAAGTCGGCGCCGAGGCCTTCAAACCCCTGCGCGATCGCACCGACGTCTTTACCGGCGATGCCTTCGTTGAGCATGGCGTTGGTCAGCACCGCGAGGCCGGGCGCGTTGCCGTCCTGGCTGCTGCCAGCGGCGAAGATCAGGCGCATGTCGAACATCGGCAGTTCATGGGCTTCGACGAACAGCACTTTCGCGCCTTCAGCGGTGTTCCAGGTCTGCACATCGAGCTTGCGGCTGGCCGGGGCTTTGCCGTCGAGTTCTGCCAGCGATTGCAACTTTTGGCTGGTTTTTGCGTTATCCAGGGCTTCGCTGGCATGGCTGTCAGCGCTTGGAGACAGATAAACCGCTGCCGAGCCGATCACCGCGACAGCAATCAGGCCAAGCAGCATCAGGCGTGGGGTTTTGCGCTCACTCATGAGTCGTCTCCATTGGCAGGACGTGGGCGACGCTGAGACGTTCGCGGGTGAAATACTTTTTCGCGGCGTTCTGGATGTCTTGCGGAGTCACGCTTTCCAGATCGGCCAGTTCGGTGTCCATCAGCTTCCACGACAGACCGACCGTTTCCAGTTGACCGATCGCGGTGGCCTGGCTGGTGATCGAGTCGCGCTCGTAGACCAGGCCGGCGATGACTTGAGCGCGGACGCGTTCCAGCTCTTCGGCAGACGGCGCGGTGGTTTTCAGCTGCTCGAGCAGTTTCCACAAACCGGCTTCGGCCTGGGCGATGGTCTTTTTCTTCTGTGTGTTCGGCGTCGCCGACAGGGTGAACAGGCTGTCGCCACGGGTGTAGGCGTCATAGTCCGACGAGCCGCCGGAGACCAGCTCTTCGCCGCGTTCCAGCTGCGTCGGGATGCGTCCGCTGTAGCCGCCGTCGAGCAGCGCCGAGATCAAGCGCAAGGCGTTGACCGAGCGTTTGTCTTCAGCGGTAGCAATGCTCGGCACGTTGAAGCCAAGCATCAGGCTCGGCAGTTGGGTCTGCACGCGCAGGGTGATCTGGCGTTCGCCGGGCTCGGCCAGTTCCAGCGGTTTTTTCGCCGGTGGCACGTCGCGTTTGGCGACCGGGCCGAAATAGCGCTGGGCGAGGGTTTTCACTTCGTCTGGAGTGACGTCACCGACCACCACCAGCGTGGCGTTGTTCGGCGCGTACCAGGATTGGTACCAGTGGCGCAGTTCCTCGACTTTCATGCGGTCGAGGTCAGCCATCCAGCCGATGGTCGGCGTGTGATAACCGCTGGCCGGGTAGGCCATGGCCTTGTAGCGCTCATAGGCCTTGGACATCGGCTTGTCATCGGTGCGCAGGCGGCGCTCTTCCTTGATGACTTCGATTTCCTTGGCGAACTCGTCGGCCGGCAGGCGCAGGTTGGCCATGCGGTCGGCTTCCAGCTCGAAGGCCACGCCGAGACGATCACGGGCCAGCACCTGGTAATAAGCCGTGAAGTCGTCGCTGGTAAAGGCGTTTTCTTCGGCGCCGAGGTCGCGCAGGATCAGCGAAGCTTCGCCGGGGCCGACCTTTTCGCTGCCCTTGAACATCATGTGCTCGAGCGCGTGGGACAGACCGGTCTGGCCCGGAGTCTCGTAGCTGGAGCCGACCTTGTACCAGATCTGCGAAACGACCACCGGCGCACGATGGTCTTCGCGCACGACGACCTTGAGGCCGTTGTCGAGGGTGAATTCATGGGTCGGTTGCGGGTCGGCCGCCAGGGCCGAAAGGGGCAGGCAGACTGCGCTGAGCAGCAGGCCAGCAGCGCGGCGGGCTAGAGCATTCATTCGTTTTTCAACCTGTTGGGCTGCCCGCTTGGTCTTAGCGTCGGCGGGCGAGAGGTAGGGCGTGTCATTGATCATTACCAGTACCGCGCCGGCGCCTGATAGTGTGCAGGGCAAGGCGCGAGGAGTGTGGTTTGGTTGTTCCAAATAAACTCCGAGCAACGCAGCCCTGCACACTATCAGGCCCGGCCCTCCGGGTGGCGCCTGAAAACGGGCCATACTGCGTTGCAGTCCTTGGCAAGGAAAGCACATTCCCTGCGGCCTGCGCCTTGTCTGGCCCGTTTTCAGGCGGCCACGCGGTACTGGTAATGATCAATGACACGCCCTAGGATACTGATCCGTTTTACTGGCGGCCACGCCTATCAGGCTTCAGGGTTTGATAAGGCTGTATAGGTTTGCGGCGAAAAGCTGTGTTTTTCCCACTAAACTCCGCGTTTTCGCCGATCTTTGCCGGTTTAGATCAACGTTAATACGATCCTTGAGGTGCCTTCGGTGCCTCGACAAAATGTTGCGCGTGAACAAGCTGGATGAAACACAGTCTGTTCTGCATCGAATATTTATTTGCCGGGGCGCCCTGTTGGCGCGTCGCTACCGTGAGATAGCCGTCCTCCATGTTTGGTTCCAACGACGACAAGAAGAGCCCAGCTGCGGCTGGCGAGAAGAAAAGCCTGTTCGGATGGCTGCGGAAGAAACCGCAGGAACCCGTCGTCGAACAGCCGCCCGCGATTCCTGAGCCGGCCCCCGCGCCAGCACCTGTAATAGAAGAAGAGCCGGCGCCGATTGTGCTGCCGATCGCCGAGCCGGTGCTGCAACCGGAGGCTGAGGCCGAGCCGGAAGCGCCCGCCGCTCCCGAGTTGCCGCTGACGCCCGCCGCCGAGCCGTGGCTGACCTTGCCGGTGGCAGAAGAGCCGGTCGCGCTGGTTGAAGAAGCGGCGCCGCATGTGACGCCAGTGATTCCTGCGCCGGTTGCCGAAGTTGCGGCGCAGCCTGTGCCTGAGCCGGTTGTCCCACCGTCCGAGCCTGAGCCTGCACCGCTTGCCGCTGCGCCAGTTGTCGCTCCTATCGTGCCGGTCGAAGCGCCTGTAGAAACGCCCGTCGAAACCCCGCGCGCCGAGGAAACCAAAGCCGGTTTCTTCGCCCGTCTCAAGCAAGGCCTGTCGAAGACCAGCGCCAGCATCGGCGAGGGCATGGCCAGCCTGTTCCTCGGGCGCAAGACCATCGACGATGAGTTGCTCGACGACCTCGAAACCCGTCTGCTCACCGCCGACGTCGGCGTTGAAGCCACCACGCAGATCATCCAGCGCCTGACCCAGAAGGTCGCACGCAAGGAACTGGCAGACGCCGACGCCCTGTACAAATCTCTGCAGGCCGAATTGGCAGCGATGCTCAAACCGGTTGAACAGCCACTGAAAATCGCCTCGCAGAACAAGCCTTTCGTGATCCTGGTGGTCGGCGTCAACGGCGCCGGCAAAACCACCACCATCGGCAAACTGGCGAAGAAGCTGCAACTGGAAGGCAAGAAAGTCATGCTGGCGGCCGGTGACACCTTCCGTGCAGCGGCCGTGGAGCAATTGCAGGTCTGGGGCGAGCGCAACAAGATACCGGTGATCGCCCAGCACACCGGCGCTGATTCGGCTTCGGTGATCTTCGACGCGGTGCAAGCAGCCAAGGCCCGTGGCATCGATGTGCTGATCGCCGACACCGCCGGTCGCCTGCACACCAAAGACAACCTGATGGAAGAGCTGAAAAAGGTTCGCCGGGTGATCGGCAAGCTCGACGCTGACGCGCCGCACGAAGTGCTGCTGGTGCTCGACGCCGGTACTGGCCAGAACGCCATCAACCAGGCCAAACAGTTCAACCAGACCGTCGAACTGACCGGCCTGGCCCTGACCAAGCTCGACGGCACCGCCAAGGGCGGGGTGATTTTCGCCCTGGCCAAGCAGTTCGGCTTGCCGATCCGCTACATCGGCGTCGGTGAAGGCATCGACGATTTGCGTACCTTTGAAGCCGAACCCTTTGTCCAGGCACTGTTTGCCGAGCGGGAGCGTTCATGATTCGTTTCGAACAGGTCGGTAAACGCTACCCGAACGGTCACGTCGGCTTGCATGAGCTGAGCTTTCGAGTCCGTCGTGGCGAGTTCTTGTTTGTCACCGGTCACTCCGGTGCCGGTAAATCCACGCTGTTGCGCCTGTTGCTGGCAATGGAACGGCCGACCAGCGGCAAACTGCTGCTCGCCGGGCAAGACCTGAGCACCATCAGCAATGCGCAGATTCCGTTCCTGCGCCGACAGATCGGCGTGGTGTTCCAGAATCACCAGTTGCTGTTCGATCGTACGGTGTTCAACAACGTCGCCTTGCCGCTGCAGATCCTCGGCCTGTCCAAGGTCGAGATCGCCAAGCGCGTCGATTCGGCGCTGGAACGCGTGGCACTGTCGGACAAATCCGATCTGTACCCGGGCGACCTGTCCACCGGTCAGCAACAGCGCGTCGGCATTGCCCGCGCCATCGTCCATCGCCCGGCCTTGCTGCTGGCGGACGAGCCGACCGGTAACCTCGACCCGCGTCTGGCCGCTGAAATCATGGGTGTGTTTGAAGACATCAACCGTTTGGGCACCAGTGTGCTGATTGCCAGTCACGACCTGGCGCTGATCGCGCGCATGCGTCACCGCATGCTGACCCTGCAACGCGGCCGCTTGATCGGCGACGGGGAGGCCGGGGTATGAGTGCGACACGCAGTCCGAAGGTATCCGAGCGCGTGGCCCCGAAGGCCGCCGATCCGCAACCGCAGAAAAAGAAAAAGCACGACGATGACGACGGCCCGGACTTCGCCACGCTGTTCCGCGCCTGGATCGAAAGCCATCGCGCCAGTCTGCTCGACAGCCTGCGCCGCCTCGGCAAACAGCCGATCGGCAGCTTCTTCACCTGCATGGTCATGGCCGTTGCGCTGAGTCTGCCGATGGGGCTGTCGCTGTTGCTCAACAACGTTGAGCGTCTTGGCGGTTCCTGGCAGCGCGCGGCGCAGATTTCCCTGTACCTGCAACTCGATGCCAGCCCGGAACAGGGCGAATCGTTGCGTGAACAGATCAAAGGCATGCCCGGCGTCGCTGATGCCGAATATGTCGGCCGCGATCAGGCGCTGGAAGAGTTCCAGCAGCAGTCCGGTCTGGGCGAAGCCCTGCGTGAACTGCCCGAGAACCCGTTGCCGGGTGTGGTGCTGGTCACACCGAACGAAGTCGACAAGCCGACACTCGAAGCATTAAGACAAAAACTTTCCGAGCTGCCCAAGGTACAACAGGCGCAACTTGATCTAGTCTGGGTCGAGCGTCTGGCCGCCATCCTCAAGCTTGGCGACCGCTTTGTCTTCGGTCTGACGGTGTTGTTGGTGTCTGCATTACTTTTGGTGATAGGCAATACCATTCGTCTTCATATTGAAAACCGCCGCACCGAGATAGAAGTGATTAAACTCGTCGGCGGCACTGACAGTTATGTGCGTCGTCCTTTCCTTTATATGGGCGCGTTGTATGGCTTCGGTGCAGGGCTGTTGTCGTGGGGTGTATTGGCGTTCGGCCTGAACTGGCTGAACGATGCGGTGGTCGGACTGGCCGGCTTGTACGGCAGTGATTTCGCCCTGGCCGGTGTGCCAGTGGCCGACGGTCTGTCGCTCTTGCTTGGCGCGGTGCTGTTGGGTTATATCGGTGCATGGATTGCAGTCGCACGTCATCTCAGGGAGCTGGCGCCGAAGTAGAATCTTTTTTGCGCGTGATTGACCTTGCGGTTTTTATGGGAACTTGTACCTGAGTTCCCGGTCAATTTTTCGCAGTGCCGAGAGGCACGAGTATGTAAGTGGGAGGTTTTTTCGTATGACCAATTCTTTGCAACCTGCGTATGCGCTGGTTCCGGGTGCGAACCTGGAAGCCTATGTGCACACCGTCAACAGCATTCCATTGCTGACGCCGGAGCAGGAGCGTGAACTGGCCGAGAGTCTCTACTATGAGCAGGATTTGGGGGCGGCTCGGCAGATGGTGCTCGCCCACCTGCGTTTTGTCGTACACATTGCCCGTAGCTATTCCGGCTACGGTCTGGCCCAGGCTGACCTGATCCAGGAAGGCAACGTCGGCCTGATGAAGGCCGTCAAGCGCTTCAACCCGGAAATGGGTGTGCGTCTGGTGTCGTTCGCTGTGCACTGGATCAAGGCGGAAATTCACGAGTTCATCCTGCGCAACTGGCGCATTGTGAAAGTCGCGACCACCAAGGCCCAGCGCAAGTTGTTCTTCAACTTGCGCAGCCAGAAGAAGCGCCTGGCGTGGCTGAACAACGAGGAAGTCCACCGTGTGGCGGAAAGCCTTGGCGTCGAACCACGTGAAGTGCGCGAGATGGAAAGTCGCCTGACCGGCCATGACATGGCCTTCGACCCGGCTGCCGAAGCCGACGACGACAGTGCTTTCCAGTCGCCGGCCAACTACCTGGAAGACCACCGGTACGACCCGGCGCGTCAACTGGAAGATGCCGACTGGAGCGACAACTCCAACACCAACCTGCACGAAGCACTGGAAGTGCTGGACGAACGCAGCCGTGACATCCTCTACCAGCGCTGGCTGGCGGAAGAAAAAGCCACGCTGCACGACCTGGCGCAGAAGTACAACGTGTCGGCCGAGCGAATCCGTCAGCTCGAAAAGAGCGCGATGAACAAGCTCAAGTTGTCGATCGCCGCCTAACTGGCGAATCCGCAACAAAAAACGCCCCGATCAGCGATGATCGGGGCGTTTTTATTTCTGTTTCAACACAAATCCCTGTGGGAGCGAGCCTGCTCGCGAATGCGGTTTATCAGTGACATCAACACAGGCTGACACACCGCTTTCGCGAGCAGGCTCGCTCCCGCATTGGAATTTCGGTGTTATTCAGCCCAAGGCGCCCGTCGCGAATCATTCAGCCCGAGCAAGTAACTGTCCCCGCCCAACTGACTCATCTGCTGCCGAATCCACCCGGCACGTCGCGATACATAACCGGTCGGATGACTCGCGCTCCACACCCGTGGATTGGGCAGTACCGCCGCCAGATAACTCGCCTGCTGACGCGACAATGACTTAGCACTCACGCCAAAGTGATGCCGCGCCGCCGCTTCAGCGCCAAACACGCCGTCATCCCACTCGACGCTGTTCAGATACACTTCAAGAATCCGCTGCTTGGGCCAGAACACCTCGATCAGCGCGGTAAACCACGCTTCCAAACCCTTGCGCAGATAGCTGCGGCCGGACCAGAGAAAGAGATTTTTCGACACCTGCTGGCTCAAAGTGCTGGCGCCGCGAATCGAACCGCCCAGTTCGTTGTGGGCCAGAGCGGCCTGAATCGCGCGCAGATCGAAGCCCCAGTGCTCGGGAAATTTCTGGTCCTCGCCAGCAATTACCGCCACTTTCAGGTCATCGGAGATCTCCTTCCACGGTTTCCAGGTGCGCTGCAGGTCAATCGGCTCGCCGTCGACCCAGGATTCGACCTTGCGCTCGACCATCAACGCCGTGCCCGGCGGTGGCACGAAGCGGAACACCAGCACCAGCAAGACACTGCCGCCGGCGAACCAGAGCAGGGCCTTCGTGAGATGACGGAAAATTGAACGCAGCATAGAGATGGCTTGGCCGAACCCGTGGAGCGGGCCATTATACAGACCCTGCCGATGGCGTCTGACTGGAGTTCCCCATGCTGCGTGGCTTTTTGATGCTGGCCGCTTTTTTCGGATTCACCGGTGTTGCGCTGGGTGCGTTCGCCGCCCATGGCCTGAAAAACCGTCTGACGCCGGAATACCTGACGATTTTCCACACCGGCGTCACCTACCAACTGGTGCACACACTCGCGCTGTTCGGCGTTGCGCTGCTGGCCACGCAGATTCAAGGGCGCCTGATTACTTGGGCCGGCCTGTCCTTCACCGTCGGCATGGTGTTGTTCTCCGGCAGCCTGTATCTGCTGACCATGACCGGCATCAGCAAACTCGGCATCATCACGCCGTTTGGTGGCCTCGCGTTTCTCATCGGTTGGGTTTGCCTCGGCCTCGCCGCTTGGCGCCTATCCTGAATCTGGCGCTCCCTCCTGTAGGAGCTGCCGAAGGCTGCGATCTTTTGATTTTGTTTTTCAAGATCAAAAGATCGCAGCCTTCGGCAGCTCCTACACGGACGTGTTTCAAGACGAATGGCTTGGGTCAGCCTGATTGATCGGGCTAGAATGCCAGCCCCTAAAAATGATGGCGGCGTTGTGCATGCGCATTCAGTTGAACGGTGAGTCCTTTGAATTGCCCGACGGTGAAACCGTTGCGGGCCTGATCACTCGTCTGGAGCTGACCGGGCGCCGTGTGGCGGTAGAGCTCAATCTGGACATCGTCCCGCGCAGCCAGCATGCCGATACCACATTGAACGACGGCGACAACGTCGAAGTGGTGCACGCCATCGGTGGCGGCTGATCGCCTGGCCCGCGAGGGCACAGAATTCTGCAAGACCCTCACCCCTAAAGAGGATTCCCCATGAGCATCGTTCGTAGCGACAAGCCTTTTGTGCTGGCCGGTCGTACTTACCAGTCGCGTTTGCTGGTCGGTACCGGCAAGTACCGTGACATGGAAGAAACCCGCCAGGCCATCGAAGCCTCGGGTGCCGAGATCGTCACCTTCGCCGTGCGCCGCACCAACCTGGGCCAGATCGAAGGCGAGCCGAACCTGCTCGAAGTGCTGTCGCCGGATCGCTACACCTTCCTGCCGAACACTGCTGGTTGCTACGACGCCATCGAAGCCGTGCGCACCTGCCGCCTGGCGCGTGAGCTGCTCGACGGCCACAACCTGGTGAAGCTGGAAGTGCTGGCCGACCAGAAAACCCTGTTCCCCAACGTGATCGAAACCCTCAAGGCCGCCGAAACGCTGGTCAAGGAAGGCTTCGACGTGATGGTCTACACCAGCGATGACCCGATCATTGCTCGCCAGTTGGCCGAAATCGGCTGCATCGCCGTCATGCCGCTGGCCGGTCTGATCGGCTCCGGTCTGGGCATCTGCAATCCGTACAACCTGCAGATCATCCTCGAAGAAGCCAAGATCCCGGTGCTGGTGGATGCCGGTGTCGGTACCGCTTCCGACGCGACCATCGCCATGGAGCTGGGTTGCGACGCCGTACTGATGAACTCGGCCATCGCCCACGCCCAGCAACCGGTCATGATGGCGCAAGCCATGCAGCACGCCATCGTTGCCGGTCGCCTGGCGTACCTCGCCGGCCGCATGCCGAAAAAACTCTATGCCAGCGCCTCTTCGCCGCTGGATGGTCTGATCAAGTAAGAGCCATTGATGACTGAATCGAACGACACGCCTGTCCAGCCGGACGAAGGCGACGAGCGCCAACACCGCCGCATCAAGAGTTTCGTGATGCGCGCCGGGCGCATGACCGAAGGCCAGCAACGCGGACTGGACCAGGGCGCGCCGCTGTACGTGCTGCCGCTGGCCGATGCGCCGGTCGATTACGACCAGGTGTTCGGCCGCTCGGCACCGCGCTCGCTGGAAATCGGTTTCGGCATGGGCCACTCGCTGCTGGAAATGGCCGCTGCTGCTCCGGAGCAGGATTTCATCGGTGTTGAAGTGCACCGTCCGGGTGTCGGCGCGCTGCTCAATGGCGTGCTGACCCAAGGGCTGACCAACCTGCGGGTCTACGATTGCGACGCGATCGAAGTGCTCAACCGCTGCATCGCCGATAACAGCCTCGATCGCCTGATGCTGTTTTTCCCGGATCCGTGGCACAAGAGCCGCCACCACAAGCGCCGCATCGTCCAGGCCTCGTTCGCCGAACTGGTGCGCAGCAAGTTGAAGGTCGGCGGCATTCTGCACATGGCCACCGACTGGGAACCGTACGCCGAGTACATGCTGGAAGTGATGAACGTCGCCCCGGGCTACCGCAACCTCGCCGAAGACGGCAAATGCGTCCCACGCCCGGCCGAACGCCCGATCACCAAGTTCGAACGCCGCGGCGAACGTCTTGGCCATGNATGATGTTGGATGTTAAGACGCCTTCGCGAGCAGGCTCGCTCCCACAATTGTTTTGTGTATGAGGAGATTACAGGGGGGCAAGAAATCGAGCGGGCACCTGCTCTGTCAACCAGACGCCATTTTCGGCCTGATAGAACTTGAAGCCCTGTTCTTCCATCTGCTTCGCGGCAACCTTCAGAACGACTGGCGTTCCGTAGCGTTGACCCACGGCCGACGCGGTGGCGATCTCATCGGACAGATGCACCTGATGGCGTTGTCCTGGAATCAAGCCTTGTTCGTGGATCGAGTCGAGAAAACGCGTCGCTGTTCCGTGGTAGAGCGTTTGCGGTGGCTGTTTCTGCTCGAATTGCAGATCAACGCTTTTCGCCGAGTGGCCTTGAACAGCGCGTATACAGTGGCCATCAGCGGAAATCGTAAAACGCTTCTTGTCACTGCTGGTCACGATGTTTTCAATCAGCTCACGACTTAAATGTCTGCCATCACGCGCCGCGCCGCTGATCAGTGCATCGATATTTGCCCAGCCTTCCGAATTCAGATTCAGTCCGATCGCTTGAGGCTCGTGACGCAACACGAAGCTGAGAAATTTGCTCGTCTCATCCAGTAGTTTTTTACTCATGAACTTCCCTTTCATTGCGATCAACTGTGGGAGCGAGCCTGCTCGCGAAAGCGGTCTGACTATCAACGATGATGTTGGATGTTAAGACGCCTTCGCGAGCAGGCTCGCTCCCACATTTCGTTTCGGGGTGTTTGCGGTGTCAGCGGCGGTCGGCGACGACGCCGATCAGCACCAGTACCACCAGCAGCACCGGCGCCAGGCTGTAGTTGTTGAACTGGCTCAGGCCTTTGATCACCCATGGCGTGGCGTAGATCAGCGCGGCGCCGCTGCCTATCAGGCAGAGCAGGGCCATCAAAGGCACGCGCAGGGCGCCGGCGATGCTGCCCAGCCGTTGTTCGACCCAGCCTTTGAAGTCAGCGCCGAACAGCACCAGCAGGCAACCGACCAGCGCCAGGGCGATTTCCGAGAGATTGCTGCGGCTCCAGCGGGAGACGGTTGCCAGCAGGTCGAGTATCAAATCCATGCGTTTTCCCTTTGAGCTGAAGTCAGTTCAGAAATTGTTGCAGCAAGTCGTTGAGGAACAGCTGGCCGCGTTCGGTCGCCGCCAGGCGTGACGGTTCGACCTGCAACAGGCCGCTTTGTTCGGCCTCGCGGCGGCCTTCGGCGAGGGTGTCCAGCGACAGGCCGGTGCGCTCCGGATACAGGCGCGATTCGACCCCGGCAGTCAGCCGCAGGGCGTTCATCAGGAACTCGAACGGCATTTCATCATTGCTCAGCGATTTTTCGCCGGCCTGAAAGCTTTTCGCCGGGTTCAGATAGTCCTTCGGCAAGCGGGTTTTCCATGTGCGCACGATGCGCCCGTCCGGGTGACTCAGCTTGCCATGGGCGCCGGCGCCGATGCCGATGAAGTCGCCAAAACTCCAGTAATTGAGGTTGTGCCGCGCTGGTCGCCCGGCCTGGGCGTACGCCGACACTTCGTATTGCGCGTAACCGTGCTCGGCCAGCAGCGCCTGGCCGGCTTCCTGAATGTCCCACAGCGTGTCGTCTTCCGGCAGCACTGGCGGCTGATTCCAGAACACCGTGTTCGGCTCCAGCGTCAGTTGATACCAGGAAATGTGCGTCGGCTTCAGCGCGATGGCCTGGCGCAGATCGCTCAGGGCATCGTCCAGCGACTGATCCGGCAAACCGTGCATCAAGTCGAGGTTGAAGTTATCGAACCCGGCCTGCCGCGCCATGCCTGCGGCACGCACGGCTTCGTCACCGTTGTGAATGCGGCCGAGGGCTTCGAGTTTTTCCTGCTGGAAACTCTGGATACCGATCGACAGGCGATTGATCCCCAGCTTGCGATAAGCAATAAACTTCTCTTGCTCGAAAGTGCCGGGATTGGCCTCAAGGGTGATTTCGATGTCGGCGGCGAACGGGATGCGTTTTTCGACGCCCTGCAACAAACGGCCGAGGGCTTCGGCGCTGAACAGGCTCGGCGTCCCGCCACCAAAGAAAATCGAAGTCAGCTCACGGCCATACACCGCATGCAGATCCTGATCGAGATCGGCCAGCAGCGCGTCGACGTATTCCTGCTCCGGCAGCACCGGGCTGGCGGTGTGCGAGTTGAAATCGCAATAGGGGCATTTGCGCACACACCACGGGATGTGGATGTACAGCGCCAGGGGCGGCAGGGTTGGCAGCGGTGCCCGAGGCGAGGACGCGGCGCCGCCGATGATCAGCGACGACGCGCAAGAATCAGTGGTCATTTCAAGCCCAGACGCTGGCGCAGCAGATCCATTGCACGGGCGCGGTGGCTGATCTGGTTCTTGTCGGCCGGGCTCAGTTCGGCGCTGGAGCAGTCGCGCTCCGGCACCCAGAACAGTGGGTCATAACCGAAGCCATGCTCGCCGCTGGCTGCGTTGAGGATGCGTCCGTGCCACAGGCCTTCGCAGAGGATCGGCAGCGGATCATCGGCGTGGCGCACCAGCGCGAGCACGCAAACGAACTGCGCACCGCGCTCGGCTTCTGGCACATCTTTCAGCGCATCGAGCAGCTTGGCGTTGTTCGCCGCATCGCCCTGGCCGTCGGCGTAACGCGCCGAGTAGATGCCCGGCGCACCATCAAGGAAATCCACTGCCAGTCCGGAGTCGTCGGCCAGTGCCGGCAGCCCGGAAATGCGCGCGGCATTGCGGGCCTTGAGGATCGCGTTTTCGACAAACGACAGGCCGGTTTCTTCCGGCTCGACCTTGCTCCATTCGCCAATCGAGCGCAGTTGCACCGAGTCGCCGAGCATGGCCTGGAGTTCTTTGAGTTTGCCGGCGTTATGGCTGGCCAGTACGAGCTGCTTGATGTTCATCATTCGCCGGGAAAGAGTTCTTGGTTGAAATTGATAGTGTTGATCTTGTCGCCGTTCTGCACCTTGATTTCAAAGGTGCGGGTTTCCTGCTGCGGCACCGGGTACTGGGCGATGTAGTAGATCGCGCCCTGTTCGGTGACCTGGCGAAATTTCAGCGCCACGCTGTTGCTGGTCAGGTCCTTGATCGTGCCAGTGACGCTGGCGATCACCGGTTTGCCGTCCTTGACCACCGAGACGTTGATCACGCCCTGGTTCTTGCTGCGGATCAGCTCGGCAGCCTTGGCGATATCCGGTTGCAGGAACGTCGAGTTGAAGGTGTTGTAGTGCACCGTGATGTCGCCGAAGGTTTCCTTGCGCTCACCTTTGATGACGTCCGCCGCCATGGCGCTGGCGCTCAGGCAGGCGGTGAGTAACAGCAACGCTAGACGACTCATGTTCGTGCTCCTTCAATTGCCCAGGCTCAGACCGCGACCCGGTGGTCCGCCAGTTGCGGACTGCTGACGCGGTAGATACCGATTTCACCTAACAGATTAGGCCATAGCTTACTGGCCCACCCGTGCCGGTGCTGTTGATCCACGGCAAGCCGATCAATGACCTTCGCATCACGTTCGCGGCACAGTTCTTCGAAATCCTCGAAGGTGCAGAAGTGGATGTTCGGCGTGTTGTACCAGGTGTAGGGCAGGAATTCCGAGACCGGCATGCGGCCCTTGCTCGCCAGATACCAGCGGCAGCGCCAGTGGCCGAAGTTGGGGAAGGTGATGATGCACTGCCGGCCGACCCGGAGCATTTCGTCGAGGATCTTGTCCGGGTAATGCACCGCTTGCAGGGCCTGGGTCATGACGACGATGTCGAAACTGTTGCTGGCAAAATTGCCCAGGCCTTTGTCCAGATCCTGCTCGATGACGTTGATGCCCTTGGCCACGCACTCGGCGATGTTGTCGGCGTCGTTTTCCAGGCCATAACCGGTGACATTCTTGTTGTCGCGCAGCCAGGTCAGCAGCTCGCCGTCACCGCAACCCAGGTCGAGGACGCGGCTGCCGGCGGGGATCCATTCCTGGATGATTTCCAGATCAGCTCTCATGGCTTTCTCACAACGAAATGCGGTTCATGTAATTGCCGAACGCCTGCAAGTAACGCGGGATCGGAATCAGGAAGGCGTCGTGGCCCTGGGGCGCGTCGATTTCCAGATAACTGACGTCCTTGCGCGCAGCCATCAGCGCATCCACCAGTTCTCGCGAGCGAGCCGGGGAGAAGCGCCAGTCGGTGGTGAACGACATCACGCAGAATTTGGCTGTGGCGTTTTCAAAGGTTTTCGCCAGATCATCGTCGAAGTTAGCCGCCGGATCGAAGTAATCCAGCGCTTTGGTCATCAACAGATAGGTGTTGGCATCGAAGCGCCCGGAGAACTCTTCGCCCTGATAACGCAGGTAGCTTTCGACCTGGAACTCGACGCTGTGGAAGTCGTAGTTGAGCTTTTCGCTCTTCAGGCCACGGCCGAATTTCTCACCCATGGAGTCGTCGGACAGATAGGTGATGTGCCCGACCATGCGCGCCAGCATCAGCCCGCGCTTGGGGATCACGCCGGCTTCCTGGAACGAGCCGCCGTGGAATTCCGGATCGGTGAGGATCGCCTGGCGCGCGACTTCGTTGAAGGCGATGTTCTGCGCAGACAATTTAGGCGCCGAGGCGATCGCCAGGCAGTGCCGCACGCGATCCGGGTAGGTGATGGTCCATTGCAGCGCCTGCATGCCGCCGAGGCTGCCGCCGATCACTGCCGCCCACTGGCTGATGCCGAGCAGGTCAGCCAGGCGTGCCTGGCTGTGCACCCAGTCTTCCACGGTGAGCACCGGGAAGTCGGCGCCAAACGGCTTGCCGGTTTCCGGGTTGACGCTGCTCGGGCCGGTGGAGCCGTTGCAGCCACCGAGGTTGTTCAGGCTGACCACAAAGAACCTGTTGGTGTCGATCGGCTTGCCGGGACCGATGCAGCTGTCCCACCAACCGGGCTTGCGGTCGTCGACGCTGTGATAGCCGGCAGCATGGTGGTGGCCGGACAAGGCGTGGCAGATCAGCACGGCGTTGCTCGCCTGGGCGTTCAGCGTGCCGTAGGTTTCGTAGATCAGGTCATAGGCGGCCAGCGAACGCCCACAGGCCAGCGCCAGCGGTTCGCTGAAATGCGCGGTTTGCGGCGTTACCAGACCAACAGAATCGGCGGGAAAGGCAGTTGGCATCGACCCTGCTCTCGTTGAAATGAGGCGTAAGTCTAAAGACCGGGGGGGTTAGCGGCAAGCAACGATCAGGTCCGGCGTTTTCGCTTCGAATCGAGGTGCAGCCATTCGCGAGCAGGCTCGCTCCCACAGTTGAAATGCATTCCAATGTGGGAGCGAGCCTGCTCGCGAAAAAGGCGACTCGGCCAGTCAGACCGAACGCACTCGGTTACATCAGCAAACGCAGAATCTCCGGCATCATCGTCATCGCCGCCAGATTGTTGATCACCAGCATGTCGATCAACTTCAGCGCAAGGAAGGCGAAGATCGGCGACAGGTCCAGGCCGCCGAGGTTCGGCAGGAAACGACGGAACGGTGCCAGCGCCGGTTCACAGATCTGGTTGACCAGTTCAGCGCCCGGATTGTGGCTGCCCGGTGCGACCCACGACAGGATCACGCTGATGATCAGGGCGAAGAAGAAGATCTTCAGGAACAGCGCGGTGACGCCGATCAGCGACCAGATCACCAGTTGCAGCGGGTTGCCGGTGGTGCCGTAGGTCAGCAGCAGGGTCAGCGCCATCAGCAGCAGTTGCACCAGAATCGCCAGTACCAGCGACGACATGTCGAGGCCGAACAGGCTCGGGATGATCCGGCGCAAAGGCTTGAGCAGCGGCTGGGTGGCCTTGACCACGAACTGGCACAGCGGGTTGTAGAAGTTCGCCCGCACCAGTTGCAGGACGAAGCGCAGCAGCACGATCAGCAGATACAGGCTGCCGAGGGTTTGCAGCACGTAAACCGCTGCGGTGTTCAATCCGATCATGTAAGGCTCCTTTATTTGCCCAGTTGTTCGGCCATTTCGGCCGAGCGGTGCGCGGCGGCGCCGAGTGCGGTTTCAACCAGCGCTTCGAAGCCGCCAGCCTGGAATGATTTGATCGCTGCTTCCGTAGTGCCATTCGGCGAGGTCACGCGGCGGCGCAGTTCGGCTGCATCGACATCGCTGGACACCGCCATGTGCGCGGCGCCCAAGGCGGTCTGCACGGTCAGTTGCTCAGCGATCTCTTTTGGCAGGCCAAGTTTGACGCCGGCGGCGGTCATCGCTTCGATCAGCAGGAAGAAGTACGCCGGGCCGGAGCCGGACACTGCGGTGACTGCGTCCAGTTGCTGTTCTTCTTCCAGCCACAGGGCGATGCCGACGGCGGACAGCAGCTCTTCGGCTTGCTGGCGCTGCTCGGCGCTCACTTCGCTGGTCGCGTACAGACCGCTGACACCCTGACGCAGCAGCGCCGGAGTGTTCGGCATGCAGCGCACGATCGGCTGTTCGCCGAGCCACGCGGTCATGCTCGCGCAGGTGATGCCAGCGGCGATCGACACCACCAGTTGATTAGGCTTGAGGCTCGGGCGGATTGCCTCGCACACGGCTTTCATCGCCTGTGGCTTGACCGCCAGGACGATGACATCGACGCCGTCGATGGCCTGGGCGTTGTCAGCGAATGTTTCGATGCCGTGTTCGGCGCTGACCTTGGCACGGGTGTCTTCGCCCGGATCGCTGGCGCGGATCTGCGCCGCTTCCAGACCTTTGGCGCGCAAGCCGCCAATCAGACTGGCCGCCATGTTGCCCGCACCGATAAACGCAATACGTGTGTTGCTCATGTGTGGTCCTTATCTGGAAACGTTCAAGACTGGGAATAATCTCTGGCGCCAAACAGCGCGGTACCGATCCGCACCCAGGTGGCACCTTGGGCGATGGCCGACTCGAGGTCGTGGCTCATGCCCATGGACAGTGTGTCGAGCGGCAGAGCGAGGCTCGCCTGCAGTGCCTGTACGGCGGCGAAGGCAGCGTCCTGTTCGGCGCGCTCTTCGGTCGGCTCGGGAATCGCCATCAGTCCGCGCAATTTCAGCCGGGGCAGGGCGCTGATGGCCTCCGCCAGCGCCGGCAGATCGGCCGGGGTGCAACCGGATTTGCTCGCCTCGCCACTGACATTGACCTGAATGCAGATGTTCAGGGGCGGCAGTTCGGCCGGGCGTTGTTCGGACAGGCGTTGGGCAATTTTCAGACGATCCACGGAGTGCACCCAGTCGAAATGCTCGGCAATCGCGCGAGTCTTGTTCGATTGAATGGGGCCGATGAAGTGCCAGATCAAGGGCAGGTCGGCCAGCTCCAGCTGTTTGCCCAAGGCTTCCTGCAAGTAGTTCTCGCCGAAGTCGCGCAGGCCGGCGGCATAGGCTTCACGCAGGGCCTGGGCGGGTTTGGTCTTGCTCACGGCGAGCAAATGGATGCTGTTTTCGTCGCGGTGCGCAGCTTTGGCCGCTGCCTGGATGCGCGAACTAACCTGAAGGATGTTGTCTGCTATCGTGGACATCAAGAGGCGCCGGCGGTCTGTAGGTTCGCGGCATTCTACTGGAATTGAGGGACGCTATGGATATCACTGAACTGCTGGCCTTCAGCGCCAAACAGGGCGCTTCCGACCTGCACCTGTCGGCCGGCCTGCCGCCGATGATCCGTGTCGATGGCGACGTGCGACGGATCAATCTGCCGGCGCTGGATCACAAGCAAGTGCACGATCTGATCTACGACATCATGAACGACACCCAGCGCATCGAATTCGAGAAAAATCTGGAAACGGATTTTTCCTTCGATGTACCCGGCGTGGCGCGCTTTCGGGTCAACGCCTTTAACCAGAATCGTGGTGCCGGCGCGGTGTTCCGCACCATTCCGTCGAAAGTGCTGAGCATGGAAGACCTCGCCATGGGCGATGTTTTCCGCAAGATCACCGATGCGCCGCGCGGGCTGGTCCTGGTCACCGGGCCGACCGGCTCCGGCAAGTCGACCACGCTGGCGGCGATGATCGATTACCTCAACACCCATCGCCATCACCACATTCTCACCATCGAAGACCCCATCGAGTTCGTCCATGAATCGCGCAAATGCCTGATCAATCAGCGCGAAGTGCACCGCGATACCCGCAGCTTCGCCACCGCACTGCGCTCGGCCCTGCGTGAAGACCCGGACGTGATTCTGGTCGGCGAAATGCGTGATCTGGAAACCATTCGCCTCGCTCTGACCGCCGCCGAGACCGGGCATCTGGTGTTCGGCACGCTGCACACGACCTCGGCGGCGAAGACCATCGACCGCGTGGTCGACGTGTTTCCCGGCGACGAGAAGTCGATGGTCCGTTCGATGCTGTCGGAGTCGTTGCTGGCGGTGGTGTCGCAGACGTTGATCAAGAAGATCGGCGGCGGGCGGGTGGCGGCGCATGAAATCATGCTCGGGACGTCGGCGATCCGTAACCTCATCCGCGAAGACAAGGTGGCGCAGATGTATTCGGCGATTCAGACCGGTGGGTCGCTGGGGATGCAGACACTGGACATGTGCCTGAAGGATCTGGTGACCAAGGGCTTGATCAGCCGCGAGCATGCCCGCGAGAAAGCGCGTACGCCGGATAATTTTTAACCACCAAAAGCAAAAGATCGCAGCCTTCGGCAGCTCCTACAGGGAAACGCTGATCCCAATGTAGGAGCTGCCGAAGGCTGCGATCTTTTGATCTTTAACGCTGGACTACGCGCAGTTGCTGTTGTTCTTTCGGCAACACGCGCTTGGCGACGACGTAATGCTTTTCCCAGTACGGCTTGTTCAGCGTGTCGATGCTCACCGCTTTGCCACGGCGCGGGGCGTGGATGAAGCGGTCGTTGCCCAGGTAGATGGCAACGTGGTTGACCCGACGGCTCTTGATGTTGAAGAAAATCAGATCGCCCGGCTTCAGATCCTTGCGCTCGACTTTCTCGCCGTGACCGCTGGCCATGGCGTTGGAGGTGCGTGGCAGGTCGAAAGTAGCGTCGTTGAACGCGTATTTCACCAGACCGCTGCAATCGAAGCCTTTACTTGGGCTGCTGCCGCCCCAACGATAAGGTGTACCGAGGACGTTTACCGCACGGCTCAGCACATTGCTGCTTTCCTTGCTCGCCATCGGTGGCACCAGCTTGCTGCGGCTCTTGCTGCTCAGCGTGGTGGTCTTGCTCTTGCTGCTTTTGCTCGAAGGAGCCGAAGCATGGGATTTAGGGGTGAAGCCGTTGACGTTGGGAAGACGTTGCTCACGATTGGTGGCGTGGGCGGCCAGTGGCATTAATAGGCAAATAGTCAGCCATGTCTTGAAAAATGGTCGCATTAGGCGTGGCTCATAAGTGATAGCGCGCAACTTTATAACAGCTTTTTTTGCCGTTCCGAGGCCGTTCATCGATTCATTCCGCCGGCTACGGAACCAAAAACGCTCAAAAAGTACGCAATTGTCCGACAGAAGTCAGGTTCTACAAGGGTTTCGCGCTAGCAACGGTAACATTTGCCATACGTCGGCCACCTGTAAAAAAGTCACAAAGAAATGAAGAATATTTATCTATCGAGTGCAATGAGGTCTTAATGAACAGCTATCAGCTCCCCCGCGTGAAAGAAAAAGACACTCACAGCAAAGTCATCGGCTACCTGCTGTGGATTTTCGGATTCACCGGCGCGCACCGCTTTTATTACGGCAAGCCGGTGACCGGAACGATCTGGTTCTTCACCTTCGGTTTGCTGGGGATTGGCTGGCTGATCGACGTGTTTCTGATCCCGGCGATGGATCGCGAAGCGGACCTGCGCTTTGCCGCCGGGCCGATCGAGTACAACGTCGCGTGGATTCTGCTGACTTTCCTCGGTGTGTTCGGCGTGCACCGGATGTATCAGGGCAAATGGATCAGCGGCCTGCTGTATCTGCTGACCGGCGGGTTGTTCTTTATTGGCGTGCTGTATGACTTCTGGACCCTGAACGATCAGGTGTCGGTGCGCAACGCGCAGAATCGCGGCGCCTTCCAGTAAGTAGTGGCGAGGGGATTTATCCCCGTTGGGCCGCGAAGCGGTCCTGAATCCGAGAACGCGGTGGATTTGCTCCACCGCGTGCAATGGCTTCGCGACTGCTACGCAGCCGAACGGGGATAAATCCCCTCGCCACAATCTCCCTCAGCAGCAAGTCATGCCTGGTGAGTAATCCGCCCATCCACCAGCGTATAGCGCACCACGCCCGGCAGACTGTGGCCGATGAACGGGCAGTTCTCGCCCTTCGACAGCCAGTGCTCACCGGCCACCGTCGAAGCCTTGGGGTCGAACAGCACGATATCCGCCGCACCGCCCACCGCCAGTTTGCCCGCCGGCAGACGCAGCGCTTCGGCCGGGCCTGCGCTGAGACGTGCCAGCAGCGTCGGCAAGTCGAGCAAACCATCCTCGACCAGCGTCATCGCCAGCGGCAGCAGCAACTCCACACTGCTAATGCCCGGCTCGGTCGCGCCGAACGGTGCCAGTTTGGCGTCGCGCTCGTGGGGCTGGTGATGGCTGGAGATCGCCGAAACCACCCCGGATTTCACCGCTTCACGCAGACCATCGCGGTCGGCACGGGTGCGCAGCGGTGGTTGCACGTGATAAAGGCTGTTGAAGTCGATCAGCGCTTCGTCAGTCAGGATCAGCTGATACAACGCAACATCCGCCGTTACCTTCAAGCCACGGGCCTGCGCCTGAGCAATCAGCGCCACACCCCGTGCACTGGTCAGCTGGCTGAAATGCGCACGCACGCCGGTCTGCTCGACCAGCAGCAGATCGCGAGCCAGCGCCACGGTTTCGGCGGTTTCCGGGATGCCCGGCAGGCCGAGGAAACTGGCGACCGCGCCTTCGTGGGCGAGACCGCCCTCGGCCAGATCGTGATCCTGCGAGTTGAAGATCACTGTCAGGTCGAAAGTCGCCGCGTATTCCAGCGCCCGGCACAGGGTGCGGCTGTTGCGGAAGCTCTCCAGACCGTTGCCGAACGCTACGCAACCGGCGTCGCGCAGCGCGACCAGTTCGGCCAGTTGTTCGCCGTCGAGGCCTTTGCTCAGCGCGCCAATCGGGAACACTTTGGTGTTGCCCGCCTCGCGGGCGCGGTCGAGGATCAGTTCGGCCACGGCGGAGGTGTCGAGCACCGGTTTGGTCTTCGGCGGGCAGCACAGGCTGGTCACGCCACCGGCAGCGGCGGCGCGGGTTTCGCTGACGATCGAGCCTTTGCGGCTGTAACCCGGCTCGCGCAGGGCAACGTTGAGATCGACCAGGCCAGGCGCGGCGACCAGACCTTGGGCATCAATGGTTTCCACTGCGCTGAAACCGGCCGGCGCGGCGCCGAGGGCGACGATCTTGCAGGCTTCAACGTGGATGTCGGTGATTTGATCCAGGCCGCTGCTGGGATCGATGACGCGTGCGCCGAGAATGCTGAGCTTCACTGGGCGGTCTCCTGCTCGAATTGACGTTGCGCAGTCTGCCCGCTCATGGCCATGGACAGCACGGCCATACGAATCGCGATGCCGTAGGTCACTTGATTGAGGATCACCGAGTGCGGGCCGTCGGCCACCGCCGACTCGATCTCCACGCCACGGTTGATCGGCCCCGGGTGCATGACGATGCAATCGGGTTTGGCTCCGGCCAGACGTGCGGTGGTCAGGCCGAACAGGCGATAGAACTCGCCTTCGCTGGGCAGCAGGCCGCCGGTCATGCGCTCACGTTGCAGACGCAGCATGATCACCACGTCGACGTCTTTCAGGCCTTCGGCCATGTCGGTGTAGACCTTGACGCCGTATTGCTCGATGCCGATCGGCAGCAGGGTTTTCGGCGCGATCACGCGGATGTCCTGGCAGCCAAGGGTTTTCAGCGCGAGCATGTTCGAGCGCGCCACCCGCGAATGCAGGATGTCGCCGACGATGGCGACCGAAAGGTTTTCGAAACCGCCCTTGTGCCGACGGATGGTGAGCATGTCGAGCATGCCCTGGGTCGGGTGCGCATGCCGGCCGTCGCCGCCGTTGATGATCGCCACTTGCGGGCAGACATGTTCGGCGATGAAGTGCGCCGCGCCGGAGTCGCCGTGGCGCACGACGAACATGTCGGCGGCCATCGCTTCAAGGTTGCGCAGGGTATCGAGCAGCGTTTCGCCCTTGCTCGCCGACGATGTCGACACGTTCAGGGTGATCACGTCCGCCGACAGCCGCTGGGCCGCCAGTTCAAACGTGGTGCGGGTGCGCGTGGAGTTTTCGAAGAACACGTTGCACACGGTCTTGCCGCGCAGCAGCGGGACTTTCTTCACCGCCCGGGCACCCACTTCAAGGAACGAGTCGGCAGTGTCGAGGATTTCCGTCAGCAACTCGCGGCGCAAACCGTCGAGCGAGAGGAAGTGGCGCAGCTGGCCCTGATCATTGAGCTGCAGCGGGCGCTTGGTATCTAGAGGCGTCATCGCGAGGGGGACTCTCAATAGGGCGGATTAAAGGGTGACGTCTTGCAGTTCGAGCGTCAGCGGCTCGGGGCCGGACAACTTGACCCGCTGGTTGCCGGCCAGGGTCAGGGTGGCGCCGACCACGTTCGGGCGGATCGGCAGCTCGCCGGCGTCCAGGTCCAGCAGGCAGACCAGGGTGACGCTGGCCGGGCGGCCGTAATCGAACAATTCATTCATGGCGGCGCGGATGGTCCGACCGCTCATCAGCACGTCGTCGATCAGCACCAGATGCTGGCCTTCGATCTCGAAGGGCAGGGCGGACGGGCGCACTTGCGGGTGCAGGCCGTTCTGGCTGAAGTCATCGCGGTAGAAGGACACATCCAGCGTGCCCAGTGGCGCATCGCTGGCCAGTTCCTTGAGCAGCGCCTGCGCGACCCAGATGCCGCCGGTGCGGATGCCGATGTAACGCGGTTCGCTGATGTCACGCTGGGCAAGGTGCGCCTTGAGGCGGGTCGCCATCTGGCTGATCAGATCGGCGGGATTGGGCAGGCTCATGGTTGCTCCTTCGTGAATCCGCGCTGCGTCCTGCCGGACGAAGCTCGGTTTATAACCAAAAGAAAAGCGCCGAAGCGCTTGTCAGGATTCAAACAATGCAGTGTTTTCATCGAGCCAGCCCTGCAGCAGCAGGGCGGCGGCGATGGCGTCCACCGGGTTGTCGCGGTAACTGCCTTTCTGCCCGCCACGCACCAGTCGCTCGCCCTTGGCTTCGAAGGTGGTCAGGCGTTCGTCGTGGGTATAGAAGGGCAGGTTGTAGCGGCCGTTGAGGCGGCGGGCGAATTTCTCGGCGCGCACGCACATCTCGCTGGGCGTGCCGTCCATGTTCAACGGCAGGCCGACCACCACGGCGTCGGGTTTCCATTCTTTAATCAGCGCTTCGACCTGATCCCAGTTCGGCACGCCGTTCTGCGCTTTGAGGGTGCACAGCTCGCGGGCCTGGCCGGTGATGACCTGGCCGACCGCGACGCCGATCTGTTTGGTGCCGTAGTCGAAGCCGAGAATCAGGCGCAGGGCCATCAGGCGTGACCCGCCTGGCTGGTGAGCAGATTCAGGTCGATGCCCAGGTGCCGCGCTGCCGCTTCCAGGCGCAATTCGCTGCGAGTGTTGAAGAGGATGTCGGCGTTGAACGGGCAGGTCAGCCAGGCGTTGTCGGCCAGTTCGGCTTCCAGTTGCCCGGCTTCCCATCCGGCGTAACCGAGGGTGATCAGGCTTTGCGCGGGGCCGACGCCGTCAGCGATGGCGAACAGCACATCCTGCGAAGTCGACAGGGCCAGGTCGCCGTCCAGCTGCGCCGTGGCCTGGAAGGTCTGGCCCGCCGGGTGCAGGACGAAACCGCGATCGGTCTGCACCGGCCCGCCGATGAAGATCGGCACATCCTGGCAACGCGCCGGCGGCTCGATGTCCGGGCGCAGCTGTTCGAGGATGTCGGCCAGGTTCAAATCTTGCGGCCTGTTGACCACCAGCCCCATCGCGCCATTGGCCGTGTGCTCGACGATGTAGGTCAAGGTGTGGGCAAAGTTCGGGTCGGCCATGTGTGGCATGGCGATCAGGAAGTGATGCTTGAGGTAGCTGGGGCTGACGTTTTTCATGAGCGCTAGTGTGGCGTTCGAGGGGCGAACTGACAAGCTGGAGATGTAAGCAACACACCGATCCAAGGTGGGAGCGAGCCTGCTCGCGAATGCGGTGGACCAGTCACATTAATATTGAATGACACACCGCATTCGCGAGCAGGCTCGCTCCCACAGGGTTTGCAGGGTCTTTAATTGCTGGAGAGCTTGTCGCCCCTGGCAAATTTCCAGGTGCGGATGATTTCCAGGCGGTCGATGTCCGACAGATCGCCGGTAAACGGTGCAAACGGCGCGGCCAGGCGGACGATGCGCTGCGCCGCCTGATCGAGCAGCGGCTGGCCGGAGGATTCCAGCACCAGCACTTCATACAGCGAGCCGTCGCGGTTGATCGAGACCATCAGGCGCAAATTGCCGTAGATCTGCTTGCGTCGGGCTTCTTCGGGGTAGTTGAGGTTGCCGATGCGTTCGACCTTCTTGCGCCAGTCGTCCTTGTACCAGGCGCCCTTGTCACGCATGGTCGAGGCCGCGCTCAAGCGGTGGATGCGCGGGCGCTTGGCGTACAGCTGTTGTTCCTTGGCCAGCTCCGCCTCGAGGCTGGCGATGTCGCTGGACAGCTGCGAGCTGTCGAACACCGGCGCGTCGACGGTCGGTTTGACTTCGGTTTTGCTTTCTTCTTTCTTGGTCGGCGCCTTTTTCGGTTTCGGCGCGACGGTGGTCACCGCTGCCTTGGGTGCGGCTTCCTGCACCACTGGCTTGGCGGCGGGCGGCGGGGTGACCTTTTTGACCTGATTGTCCTGGAACGGCGCGACTTCGGTGGTCTTGGGCAGGGCCTTCTTGTCCAGCGTGCCGCTGCCTTCCTGGTTTTCCTGGGCGAGAAAATCCGCCTTTTCCGGCTTTTTCTCGGCCTTGAAGGTGGCCAGGGTGATTTCCAGGGTTTTGCTGATCTGCTGCGGCTCGACCATGGTGAAGCCGACGCCGAGCAGCAGCGCCAGGTGAATCAGCGCCGCCAGAAACAGGGTAAAACCGAGGCGATCGGCCGGGCGCACGCCACGATGGGCGAGTTCAGCGGGCAGATCGGACGGCAGAGTCATCGTAGAAAAACCAACATCGCTTTTTTTGGGCTCGGCATGATAACGCAATGTTGGTTTTTAGCTGCAAGTGACAGAGAAGCAAGCGACGAGCCGCAAGCTTCAAGCTTCAAGCTTCAAGCTTCAAGCTTCAAGCTGACGCGGGCGGCTTCAAGCTTGAGGCTTGCGGCTCGAAGCTTGCAGCTGCTTTTCGATAGCATCCATCAGCATGCCGCCGATGTCGGTGCCGAAGGCATTGTCGATTTCGCGGATGCAGGTCGGGCTGGTGACGTTGATTTCGGTCAGGTGCTCGCCGATCACGTCGAGGCCGACGAACAGCAGGCCTTTCTCGCGCAGGGTCGGGCCGACCTGGGCGGCGATCCAGCGATCCTTCTCGGTCAGCGGACGCGCTTCGCCACGGCCACCGGCGGCGAGGTTGCCACGGGTTTCGCCCATGGCCGGGATCCGCGCCAGGCAGTAATCCACCGGCTCGCCATCGATCATCAGGATGCGCTTGTCGCCATCGACGATCGCCGGCAGGTAGCCCTGAATCATGATCTGCTGCTTGCCGTGCAGGGTCAGGGTTTCGAGGATCACCGAGAGGTTCGGGTGGCCGGCGGTATGGCGGAAGATCGACGAACCGCCCATGCCGTCCAGCGGCTTGAGGATCACGTCACCGTGATGGTCGGCGAACTGACGCAATACGTCCGGGCGGCGGCTGACGATGGTCGGCGGCGTGCACTGCGGGAACAGCGTAGCGAACAGTTTTTCATTGCAGTCGCGCAGGCTCTGCGGCTTGTTTACCACCAGCACGCCGGCGGCTTCGGCCTGTTCCAGCAGATAAGTGGAATAGACGAATTCCATGTCGAACGGCGGATCCTTGCGCATCAGGATCACGTCCAGATCGCTCAGCAGGTTGTCCTGCTCGGCGTCCAGTTCGAACCATTTGTCCGGATTGGCGAAGACTTTCAGCGGACTCATCCGCGCCCGCGCCTGGCCTTCGGCCTGATACAGGTCTTTCTGTTCCATGTAGAACAGTTCCCAGCCACGCTTCTGCGCGGCCAGCAGCATGGCCAGCGAGCTATCCTTTTTATAGGAGATGCTGGCGATAGGGTCCATGACAATCCCGACGCGAACGCTCATTGGGTTTTCCTCGAAATTTGGCTACCGGATCGGTATTGAAAAAGTGCCGCCAGAGTGGCGCCGGGCGGGTTTCGGGTCAAGGAAAAACCCGTCGATAGATTGCATCTGGAGACTGTGCTAAAAAGGCTGGCAGATCGCGCCGCCCCATGGGTTTCAAGGGTTTCAGGCCATTATTCACAGCAAAACGGACAATTTGATTCGCAAAGGCGACGGTAGAACCCTCTTATGGAACAGCAGTCCAGCGCCTTGAAGGTCATGGTGATCGACGACTCGAAAACGATTCGCCGCACCGCCGAAACATTGTTGAAGAATGTCGGTTGCGAAGTGATCACCGCAATCGACGGTTTCGATGCGCTGGCCAAGATTGCCGACCACCATCCCGGGATCATCTTTGTCGACATCATGATGCCGCGTCTGGACGGTTATCAGACCTGCGCCCTGATCAAGAACAACAGCGCCTTCAAGGCGACGCCGGTGATCATGCTGTCGTCCAGGGACGGTCTGTTCGACAAGGCCAAGGGGCGGATTGTCGGTTCTGATCAATTTCTGACCAAACCGTTCAGCAAAGAAGAACTGCTCAACGCGATCCAGGCCCATGTTCCGGGCTTCGCCGCCGTTTTGCCGCAGTAAGACACGCACAGTGACGCTCGGCCAGCGGGCCGGCAGTCGACCAGAAAAATGGGGAAGACCATGGCACGTATCCTGATCGTCGATGATTCGCCGACTGAAATGTACAAACTCACCGGCATGCTCGAAAAGCACGGCCATGAAGTGCTCAAGGCCGAGAACGGCGCCGACGGCGTGGCCCTGGCCCGTCAGGAAAAACCCGACGCGGTGCTGATGGACATCGTCATGCCCGGCCTCAACGGTTTTCAGGCGACCCGCCAGTTGACCAAGGATGCCGATACCGCGCACATCCCGGTGATCATCATCACCACCAAGGATCAGGAGACCGACAAAGTCTGGGGCACCCGCCAGGGCGCCAAGGATTACCTGACCAAACCGGTCGACGAAGACACCCTGATCAAGACCCTGAACAACGTCCTCAAAGGCTGATCGCGCGATCATGAACGAATCGCTGACCGCGTTCGAACTGCTCTGGCAGATCGACCAGCGCTGCCGCCTGCTGGCAGCGGACCTGCCGTCGCAAGCGGCGCGCCCGGATCGCTGGAGCGGCATCGGCTTTCGCCTCGGCGAGCATTGGTATGTGGCGCCGATGGGCGAAGTCAGCGAAGTCCTGCATGAACCGCGCTTCACCCAGTTGCCCGGGGTCAAGCCGTGGGTCAAGGGTGTGGCTAACCTGCGCGGGCGGCTGCTGCCGATCATGGACCTGTGCGGGTTCTTCGGCCATGAGCTGTCGCCGCTGCGCAAACAACGGCGGGTATTGGTGGTGGAGCATGAAGACGTGTTCGCCGGGGTAATGGTCGACGAAGTCATCGGCTTGCAGCATTTCGAGCAGGGCAGTTTCGAGCCGCTGTCGATCAGCAAGCGCCAGGGCTCCAAGGCCGAATTCGTCAAAGGCTATTTCCGCCGCGAACAGAACTGGCGGGTGTTCAGCCTGTTTGCACTGGCCAGATCCCCGGTGTTCATGGGTGTGGCGATATAACAGATTCAACACCGTCCCCTGTGGGAGCGAGCCTGCTCGCGAATGCGGTCTGCCCTTTACATTGATGCTGGCTGACCCACCGCCTTCGCGAGCAGGCTCGCTCCCACAAGAGGCCATGGCAGGTTTCATAGGCGAGGACCGATGACAACAGCAAAAACAGGCAAGTCGGCAGAAGCATCGCGCAGTCGTGCGCAGATCATCGTGCTGTTTATCGCACTGATCGTGTTCATCATGCTGCTGTTCGCCAACTTCGCGTACCTCAACACCCAGGCGAACTACGACAAGCAGTACATCGGCCATGCCGGTGAGCTGCGCGTGCTCTCGCAACGCATTGCCAAAAACGCCACCGAAGCGGCGGCGGGCAAAGCGGCGGCGTTCAAGTTGCTCAGTGATGCGCGCAACGATTTCGCCCAGCGCTGGGGTTACCTGAAGAAAGGTGACCCGAACACCGGCCTGCCACCGGCACCCGTCGCCGTGCGCCCGGAAATGCGCGCGGTGCAGATGGACTGGGAACGCCTGCTGAAAAACACCGACGCGATCCTCACCAGTGAACAGACCGTGCTGTCGCTGCATCAGGTCGCCGCGACGCTGGCCGAAACCGTGCCGCAGTTGCAGATCGAATACGAAAAAGTCGTGGAAATCCTCCTCCAGCGCGGCGCCCCAGCGGCGCAGGTAGCGATGGCGCAACGGCAATCGCTACTGGCTGAACGCATTCTTGGCGCAGTCAACACCGTGCTCGCCGGTGACGAAAACTCGCAGCAGGCCGCCGACGCGTTTGGTCGTGATGCCGCGCGTTTCGGTCTGGTGCTCAACGGCATGTTGCAGGGCAACCCGGCGCTGAAAATCAGCCAGGTCGAAGACCGCGACGCCCGTGCGCGTTTGAGCGAAATCTCCGAGCTGTTCCAGTTCGTTTCCGGCTCCGTGGATGAAATCCTCGAAACTTCGCCAGAGCTGTTCAAGGTGCGCGAATCGGCGAGCAACATCTTCACCCTGTCGCAAACCCTGCTCGACGAAGCCTCGCATCTGGCCACCGGGTTCGAGCACCTGGCCGGCGGGCGTAACACCGACACCATTGGCGGCTATGTGCTGGGCTTGCTGGCGCTGGCCTCGATCATCCTCATCGGTCTGGTGATGGTGCGCGAAACCAATCGCCAATTGCGTGAAACCGCCGAGAAGAACGAGCGCAACCAGAACGCGATCATGCGCCTGCTCGACGAAATCGAAGACCTCGCCGATGGCGACCTCACCGTGACCGCTTCGGTGACCGAAGACTTCACCGGCACCATCGCCGACTCGATCAACTATTCCGTCGACCAGTTGCGCGATCTTGTGGCGACCATCAACCTCACCGCCGGCCAGGTTGCCGCTGCGGTGCAGGAAACCCAAGCCACCGCCATGCATCTGGCCCAGGCCTCGGAGCAACAGGCGCAGCAGATTTCCGAAGCCTCGACAGCCATCAGCGACATGGCCGAGTCCATCGATCAGGTCTCGGCCAACGCTGCCGAATCGTCGGCGGTGGCCGAGCGTTCCGTGGAAATCGCCAACAAGGGCAACGAGGTGGTGCACAACACCATCCACGGCATGGACAACATCCGCGAACAGATTCAGGACACCGCCAAGCGCATCAAGCGCCTCGGCGAGTCGTCCCAGGAAATCGGCGACATCGTCAGCCTGATCGACGACATCGCCGACCAGACCAACATCCTCGCCCTCAACGCAGCGATCCAGGCATCGATGGCCGGGGATGCCGGGCGCGGGTTTGCCGTGGTTGCCGACGAAGTGCAGCGGCTGGCCGAGCGTTCGTCCGCCGCGACCCGGCAGATCGAAACCCTGGTGCGGGCGATTCAGGCCGACACCAACGAAGCGGTGATTTCCATGGAGCAGACCACCACCGAAGTGGTGCGCGGCGCGCGACTGGCGCAGGATGCCGGTGTGGCCCTGGAAGAAATCGAAGGCGTGTCCAAGACCCTCGCGGCGCTGATCCAGAGCATTTCCAACGCGGCGCAACAGCAGACGTCTTCGGCCGGGCAGATCTCGCTGACGATGAACGTGATCCAGCAGATCACCTCGCAAACCTCGTCGGGGTCCACGGCCACCGCCGAGAGCATCGGCAACCTGGCGAAAATGGCCAGTCAGTTGCGCCGTTCGGTGTCCGGTTTCACCTTGCCGGCGGCGACAGATAAAGCGTGAGTGGAGTGGTTATGGGTGATCGGCACGACTACGTGGCCCTGGAATGGGTCAAGGGCGAAATTGCCGAAACGCTGAAGCTGGCGCATCAGGCGATCGAAGCCGTGCTCGACGATCCGCAGGCCTTCCCCGGGCTGGACGAATGCCTGGCCTACATTCATCAGGTCCACGGCAGTCTGCAAATGGTCGAGTTCTACGGCGCAGCGTTACTGGCCGAAGAAATGGAGCACTTGGTCGAAGCCCTGCAACATGATCGTGTACCGCACCGCGACGAAGCCCTGCACCTGATGCTGCAAGCCCTGGGGCAACTGCCGCTTTACCTCGATCGCGTGCAGAGCGCCCGCCGTGACTTGCCGTTGGTGGTGTTGCCACTGATCAACGACCTGCGCAGCGCCCGTGGTGAAAGCCTGCTGGCGGAAACCAGCCTGTTCAGCCCGCCACTGCCCGAGCTGGCGCCGCTCGGCGACGCGGCACTCGCCGCCCTGGAACCGCCCGATCTGCCGAACGTGCTGCGCAAACTGCGGCAGATGCTGCAAATGGCTCTGGTCGGGCTGCTGCGCGAACAGGACGACCAGACGCACCTTGGCTATCTGGCCAAAGTCTTCAGCCGTCTCGAAGCGCTGAGCGGCGATGCGCCGTTGAGCCCTTTGTGGCAAATCGCCTCAGCATTGGTCGAGGGCATGCGCGAGGGCGTCATCGCCAACAGTCCGGCGCTGCGCAGCCTGTTCAAGGACGCCGACCAAGAGCTCAAGCGCCTGCTCGAGCAGGGCATCGTCGGGCTCAACCAGCCGGCGCCGGCCGAGCTGCTGAAAAGTCTGTTGTTCTATATTGCCAAAGCCGAACATCCCACCGGGCAGATGCTGACCATGAAAGATCGCTACTCCCTGGACGACGCGTTGCCCGACAGCGCGATGGTCGATGAAGAACGCGCGCGCCTCGCCGGCCCCGACCGCGATGCCATGCGCTCGGTGCTGGCAGCGCTGTGCGAAGAGCTGGTGCGGGTCAAGGAGCGCCTCGATCTGTTCGTGCGCAGCGACCGCCAGCACGCCTCGGATCTGGACAGCCTGCTCGCGCCGCTGCGACAGATTGCCGACACCCTCGCGGTGCTGGGTTTCGGCCAGCCGCGCAAGGTCATCATCGACCAACTGGCGGTGGTGCTCAGCCTCGCTCAGGGCCAGCGCGAACCGAACGACGCCATTCTCATGGACGTAGCCGGGGCCTTGCTCTACGTCGAAGCGACGCTGGCCGGCATGGTCGGCACGGTGGAGACGCAAAGCGCCGACGACACGCGCCTGCCGACCACCGACCTGACGCAGATCCATCAGATCGTGATCAAGGAAGCGCGCATCTGCCTGCAACAGGCCAAGGACATGATCGTCGATTACATCGACGCCGATTGGGACCGCCAGCATCTGCAATCGCTGCCCGAGCTGCTGACACAGGTGCGCGGCGCGCTGGCGATGATTCCGCTGGCCCGCGCAGCGAGTCTGGTCGAGGCCTGCAACGGTTTCATTCGCGAGCATTTGATGCTCGATGCCCACGAACCGGGATGGGAGCAACTCGATCATCTGGCCGACGTGATCAGCAGCCTGGAGTATTACCTCGAACGCCTGAGCGATGATCCGCAGGCACCGGCCGAGCATTTGCTGGATGTAGCGCAAAACAGCCTCGCCAGCCTCGGCTTCTTCCCCAACGAACAGCCCGGTGAACCGCAGGTGCCGGTGCTCGATGAGGTGCTCAGCCCCAGCGAAGCCCAGGTGATGCAGGATCTGCAAGCGCTCGACGACCCTGACGTCGTGCAGTCGCTGGCCGAAGTGCTCGCCAGCCCGGTGTCGGCGCTCAACCCGCCGGCGCGCAACAGCCCCGACAGCCTGATGCCGCCGCCGGCCGATGAAGAACCGGTCGACGATGAGCTGCGCGAAGTGTTCCTGGAGGAGACCGACGAAGTCCTCGCAGTGCTCCACGAATACCTGCCGCGCTGGACCGCCAATCCCCAGGACCGCGCCGCGCTGACCGAACTGCGCCGGGCCTTTCACACCTTGAAGGGCAGCGGGCGCATGGTCCGCGCGTTGGTTCTCGGCGAACTGGCCTGGGCGGTGGAAAACCTGCTCAACCGCGTGCTCGAACAAAGCGTCGAGCCCGGCGCAGTGCTGCGCCAATTGCTCGACGACGCGGTGTTGCTGCTGCCCGAGCTGATCAACGAATTTGCCACCCAGCGCCAACGCCAGCGCAGCGATGTCGACCAACTCGCCGCCCGCGCCCACGCGTTGGCCAAAGGCGATGAGCCGCTGGCTGCCGAAGACACCGACGACGTCGCCGCGCTTGATCCGCTGCTGCTGGAAATCTTCCGCAAAGAAGCCGAAACCCACCTCGCCAGCCTCAACCGTTTCCTCGATCAGGCCGCCGAACAGGTGCCGTTGCCGGCCAGCGACGAACTGCAACGGGCGCTGCACACGCTCAAGGGCAGTGCCTCGATGGCCGGCGTATTGCCGATGGCCGAACTGGCGGCTTCGCTGGATCAACTGGCCCGCGAGTTCAAGGCGCATCAGTTGCCGCTGGATCTGGACGAGGTCGAACTGCTGCTCGAAGCCGAGGGCCTGTTCCGCGTCGGCCTGCGCCAGCTCAAACACGATCCGCTGGCGCCGATTGTAGGTGCGCAGTCGCTGATCAAACGCACCGAGGCGCTGCTCGCCGAGCGCCTGCAAGCCAGCTCCGATGGCGCTGACAGCGGCCTGCGCCTCAAGCGCGATCCGCAGCTGATCAACAACTTCCTCGCCCAGGGCATGGACATCCTCCTCGACGCCGAAAACCTTTTGCAGCGCTGGCAGCAGCACCCCGGCGAGCGCCAGGAACTCAGCGCCTTGCTCGATGAGCTGACCACTCTGGGCGAAGGCGCGCATCTGGCCGATCTGCAGGCGGTCGATGGCCTCTGCGAAGCCTTGCTCGACCTGTATGGCGCGGTGGAAGAAAGCAGCCTGGCGGTCAGCGAGCGGTTTTTCCACGAAGCGCAACTGGCCCACGAAGCGCTGATCAACATGCTCGACGAACTCGCTGCCGGCCAGGAAATCACCGCGCAACCGGAGCGGATTCGGGCCTTGCAGGAACTGCTCGACGAAGGCCTCGACCCGGCGGCGATGGGCCTGATCCGCAGCGATGGCAGCCGCACCCTGGATATTCGCGAGCTGGGCAGCGCCACCGCGCAATTGCAGCAATCGGTTGCCGCCCTCGAGCCGGACGACGAAATCGTCGAAATCTTCCTCGAAGAGGCGGTGGACATTCTCGACAGCGCCGGGCAAGCCTTGCAGCGCTGGCTCAAGGACCCGGACAACGCCGCGCCGCTGTCGTCATTGCAGCGCGACTTGCACACGCTGAAGGGCGGCGCGCGCATGGCCGAGGTCGAGGTCATCGGTGACCTCGCCCAGGAACTGGAAAATCTTTACGAAGGGCTGGTCGATCGACGCTACAGCCACAGCGCCGCGCTCGAAGGTTTGTTGCAGCACAGTCATGAGCGTTTGGCGCTGATGCTGGAGCAACTGCAAGCGCATCAAGCGCTGACTCCGGCGCAGGATCTGATCGACGCGATCCGTCAGTTGCGTCAGGGCCAGGCCGCCAGCGAATCTGCCCCCGCAGCGCTCGAACACGACAACGCCGGGCATGATCCGGAGTTGCTGGAGATCTTCCTCGAAGAAGGTTTCGACATCATCGAAAGCTCCGGCGCCGCGCTGTTGCGCTGGCAGGCCGAGCCGGGCAACCGTCAGGAAATCGAAACCCTGCTGCGCGATCTGCACACCCTCAAGGGCGGCGCGCGGATGGTCGAAATCGGCCCGATCGGCGACCTCGCCCATGAGCTGGAATTTCTCTACGAGAGCCTCTCTGGCGGTGCGCTGCGGCCCTCTGCCGAACTGTTCGCGCTGGTGCAGCGCGGCCATGACCGACTGGCGCAAATGCTCGATGGTGTGCGCGCCGGGCAACCGTGCCCGCCGGCCGATCGGCTGATCAACGCGATCCAGAATTTCAGCCATCCGGCGCAGGTTGAAGCGCCGCCGGCGCCAGCTCCGGTGATCAAGCATGAGGCTGCGCCACCGGCCGCCGATGCTGGCGCGGACATGGTCAAGGTCTCGTCCGAGCTGCTTGATGAACTCGTCAATCTGGCCGGGGAAACCTCGATCTTTCGCGGACGGATCGAGCAGCAAGTCAACGATGCGCAGATTGCTCTCAACGAGATGGAAACCACCATCGAGCGCATGCGCGATCAGTTGCGCCGCCTCGACACCGAAACCCAGGGGCGCATTCTCAGCCGCCAGCAAGTCGATGGCGAACGCCTCGGTTACGAAGATTTCGATCCGCTGGAAATGGACCGCCATTCGCAGCTCCAGCAACTGTCGCGGGCGCTGTTCGAATCCGCCTCGGACCTGCTCGACCTCAAGGAAACCCTCGACCGCCGCAACCACGATGCGGAGAACCTGTTGCAGCAACAGGGGCGGATCAACACCGAATTGCAGGAAGGCCTGATGCGTACGCGCATGGTGCCGTTCGAGCGCATGGTGCCGCGTCTGAAACGCATCGTGCGTCAGGTCGCCGAAGAGCTGGGCAAGGATGTCGCATTCGTGGTCGGCAATGCCGATGGCGAGATGGATCGCAACGTCCTCGAACGCATGGCCGCGCCGCTGGAACACATGCTGCGCAATGCCGTCGACCATGGCCTGGAATCCACCGAGGTGCGGCTGGCGGCGGGCAAGCCGGCGCAAGGGCAGATCACCCTCGATCTGTCCCGCGAGGGCGGCGACATGGTTTTCGACATCCGCGATGACGGCGCCGGGGTGCCGCTGGAAGCCGTGCGGCGTAAGGCGATCAAGCGCGGTCTGCTGGCGCCCGACGCCGAGATCAGCGACCGCGACGTGTTGCAGTTCATTCTCCAGCCGGGTTTCTCCACGGCGGAAAAGATCACCCAGATTTCCGGGCGTGGCGTCGGCATGGACGTGGTCCACGAAGAAGTGCGTCAGCTGGGCGGCAGCATGAGCATCGATTCGGTGCCGGGGCAGGGCGTGCATTTCCGCATTCGCCTGCCGTTCACCGTGTCGGTCAACCGCGCGCTGATGGTGCAGTGCGCTGAGGATCAGTACGCGATCCCGCTGAACACCATCGAAGGCATCGTGCGCGTGTTGCCGAATGATCTGGAAGGGCACTTCCGTCAGGATCCGCCGAGTTATCAATACGCCGGCCAGCGTTATGAACTGTGCTACCTGGGCGAGCTGTTGAAGACTGCGCCACGGCCAAAACTGCTCGGGCAGAACCTGCCGTTGCCGGTGCTGCTGGTGCATTGCAACGACCGCCATGTTGCGGTGCTGGTCGACGCCATGGCCGGCACTCGCGAGATCGTGGTCAAGAGCCTCGGCCCGCAATTCGCGGCGGTGCAGGGCGTGTCGGGGGCGACGATTCTCGGCGATGGCCGGGTGGTGCTCATTCTGGATCTGCTCGCACCGATCCGGGCGATGCAGGCGCGGCTGGCGCAAGAGCCGGCGCGCACGGAGATCGACAGCGAACCGCACAAGCCGTTGCTGATTATGGTCGTCGATGACTCGGTGACGGTGCGTAAGGTCACCAGCCGTTTGCTCGAACGTCACGGCATGAACGTGCTGACCGCCAAGGACGGTGTCGATGCGATGCTGCTGCTTGAAGAGCACCTGCCTGACCTGATGCTGCTCGACATCGAAATGCCGCGCATGGACGGCTTCGAAGTCGCCACCCAGGTGCGCGCCGACGAACGCCTGCGCCACTTGCCGATCATCATGATCACCTCGCGCACCGGGCAGAAACACCGCGACCGCGCCATGGCCATCGGCGTCAACGACTACCTCGGCAAGCCGTATCAGGAATCGGTGTTGCTGGAGAGCATCGCCCAGTGGAGCAAGAAACATGCATGAGCACCGGCACAACCCGCGCACCAGTCAGCTCACCGGGCTGTTGCTGCCGCTGGCCGATCGCAACCTGATCCTGCCCAATGTCGCCATCGCCGAGCTGATCGACTACCAGGCCAGCGCCTTCGATCTCGACACGCCGCCGTGGTACCTGGGCCGGGTAACGTGGCGCGAGCGGCAGATTCCGTTGATCAGTTTCGAATCGGCCTGCGGGCAGAAAATCGTCATCGGCGAACGGGCGCGGATCGTCATTCTGAATGCGCTGGGCGGCTTGCCGCAGCTCAGATTCATCGCCCTGTTGGTGCAGGGGATTCCTCGGTCGTACAAGCTGGACAGTCAGTTGAGTTACGTGGATGTGCCGTTGTGTGCGCTGGAACAGGCGGCGGTGCAGGTGGGCGAGCAGGTGGCGAAGGTGCCGGATTTGTTGGGGCTGGAGAAGTTGTTGGTGGATGCGGGTTTGGCCCGCTGATCCAAGGCTTTCGCTGTTTTGGATGGCCTCTTCGCGAGCAGGCTCGCTCCCACAGGGTGTGTACACCGGGCGACCTCTGTGGGAGCGAGCCTGCTCGCGAAAGCGTCAGTCGCATCACCACAATCCCACAGGTAGATCCTCAATTCCTGTAGCTCAATAAACACCAATCCTTACCGGTGTTTAAAGACACCAAGTGTTACGCCGCACCAGCCTACAAATCCTTGCGCCGCTGCCTACGCCTGCGCCAGAATCCGCCGGCTTGTGCGCCCAGGGCATGCTGCGTAACTTGGATCGGGTCACTGATTCCCAGTGATCGGGTTTAGTAGCCCGCGGTAATTCAGCTGGTCGTGCATTCATCACAGATGTTCCGCATCTGAGCTTGATGGTGGCTGTACGTAGGGCGCTTCGGCGCGCCGGCTTAAGCTGAGTTCCCCGGTCTACTAACCTGCGTACAGTCGCCTCCCTTTCGTTTAGTAGCCAAGGGGTTGGCGCTCAACAACGGGAACACAGCTCATGTTCAAAGTAACGCCAAACCCACCGACCAAAGACCCGGCATCGCCCTACCAATCCCCCGACTCCAAGAAATTCCACGAAGCCGCCGAGCGTGCCCTCGACCATTACCTCGGCCCGCCCGCCGCCGACTTCATGGCCCCGCCGTACACCCCCAACACGCTATACATGGCCAACCCCGAAGCCGACACCGAATCCTTGCTGGCCGACGCTTGTGAAACCCTCGGTTCGGCAACGGTGATGCTGCACAACCACGCCGCTTCCGTGGAAGGCTCGCAGCGCAAGACCCTGCAGGGCATCGCGCAGATTGTCATGGTGGCGGAGATGGCGGTGAACCGCGTGCTGGACAAAATGGTGCCAACCGACTGAAAGCCCCTCACCCCAGCCCTCTCCCAGAGGGAGAGGGAGCCGACCGAGGTGTCTCGCGTCCTACATCGACCTGAATGACCGAGTCGATTATGGATTCACTACAACGGGTTCAGGTCAGAGTCATTCCCAAGCATCCCCCAATCAGTCCCCTCTCCCTCCGGGAGAGGGCCAGGGTGAGGGGCTGTTGATTTTTCATTTCTGGATTCACCACGGCTGGTTCAGGTCGGCGTCATTCCCAAGCATCCCCCTATCGGTTCCTTCTCCCTCCGGGAGAGGGCTAGGGTGAGGGTAGCTTTTGAACGTTACGCTCAGCGTAATGATTCACCACCCAGCTTGATTGATGCCCTCATCACACAAGCCTAACTTGGCTCCACGACAGCGAACCCGTGGAGTGAGCATGACAACAACAATTTCCCCCGACTCGCGCTGGACGCGGCGGCGTGACGAGAAGCAGCGCCGGCTCGACAAGGTGCGCGGGCTCGCCGATGGCGCGGTGCTGCCCAGCGACAAGATCGTCGCCGCGCTCGAAGCGCTGATCCATCCCGGCGACCGTGTGGTGCTGGAGGGCAACAACCAGAAGCAGGCGGATTTCCTCTCGCGTTCGCTGGCCAAGGCCGACCCGGGCAAACTCCACGATCTGCACATGATCATGCCCAGCGTCGGCCGCTCTGAGCACCTTGATCTGTTCGAACGCGGCATCGCCCGCAAGCTCGATTTCTCCTTCGCCGGCACCCAGAGCCTGCGCATCAGCCAGTTGCTCGAAGATGGCTTGCTCGAAGTCGGCGCCATTCATACCTACATCGAACTCTACGCCCGCCTCGTCGTGGACCTGATCCCCAACGTTGTGCTCTCGGCCGGTTTCATGGCCGACCGCGCCGGCAATATCTACACCGGCCCGAGCACCGAAGACACTCCCGCACTGATCGAACCGGCGGCGTTCAGCGATGGCATCGTTATCGTTCAGGTCAACCAATTGGTCGATGACGTCAGCGAGCTGCCGCGCGTAGACATTCCCGCTTCATGGGTCGATTTCGTCGTGGTCGCCGACAAGCCTTTCTACATCGAACCGCTGTTTACCCGCGACCCACGCCACATCAAGCCTGTGCACGTGTTGATGGCGATGATGGCGATTCGCGGGATCTACGAAAAACACAACGTGCAGTCGCTCAACCACGGCATCGGTTTCAACACCGCCGCCATCGAACTGATCCTGCCGACCTACGGCGAATCCCTCGGTTTGAAAGGCAAGATCTGCCGCAACTGGACGCTCAATCCGCACCCGACGCTGATCCCGGCGATCGAAAGCGGCTGGGTCGAGAGCGTGCATTGCTTCGGTACCGAACTGGGCATGGAAAACTACATCGCCGCTCGGCCGGATGTGTTCTTCACTGGCCGCGACGGCTCGCTGCGCTCCAACCGCATGGTCTGCCAACTGGCCGGGCAATACGCGGTGGATCTGTTTATTGGCGCGACATTGCAGGTCGATGGCGACGGCCATTCCTCGACGGTGACTCGGGGCCGTCTCGCCGGTTTCGGTGGTGCGCCGAACATGGGCCACGATCCGCGCGGCCGCCGTCACGGCACTCCGGCGTGGCTGGACATGCGCCACGCCGATGGGCCGCAACCGATGCTCGAACGCGGCAAGAAACTCGTGGTGCAAATGGTCGAGACGTTCCAGGAGGGCGGCAAACCGACCTTCGTCGAAACCCTCGACGCCGTGGAAGTGGCGAAGAAAAGCGGCATGCCGCTGGCGCCGATCATGATCTACGGCGACGACGTTACCCACCTGCTTACCGAAGAAGGCATCGCCTACCTGTACAAGGCGCGCTCGCTGGAAGAGCGCCAGGCGATGATCGCAGCGGTCGCCGGGGTTACCGCCATCGGCCTGCGGCACAACCCGAAAGACACCGAACGCATGCGCCGCGAGGGCCTGATCGCCCTACCCGAAGACCTCGGCATCCGCCGCACTGACGCCACGCGCGAATTGCTCGCGGCGAAAAGCGTGGCCGATCTGGTCGAGTGGTCCGGCGGCCTGTACAACCCGCCCGCCAAATTCAGGAGCTGGTAATGCACGCATTCAACCTGCAAGCGAAACCGCTTTCTCTGGCTGACCGCTTGGCCGATCTGGCGGTGGACGCGTTGATCGACGAAGCGGATCTGTCGCCGAAACCGGCGCTGGTCGACCGTCGTGGCAACGGCGCGCACACCGATCTGCACCTGGGCCTGATGCACGCGTCGGCGTTGGCCTTGTGGCCAGCGTTCAAGGAAATGGCCGAGGTGGCGCTGGAGCTGCGCGAAGTCGGTGTGCCGTTACGCGAAGCGATTGGCCGCATCGGTCGCGAGGGCGAACAAGCCATGCTCGTGACCACCAACGGCGTCAACACCCATCGCGGTGCGATCTGGGCGTTGGGACTGTTGGTGACGGCCGCCGCGCTGCAACCGAAATCCATCGCCCTGTGTGCCGCACGCCTGGCACTGCTCGACGACCGCTACGCACCGACACCGCTCAGCCACGGCGCACAAGTCGCTCAGCGTTACGGCGCACGCGGTGCTCGCGAGGAAGCGCAACTGGGCTTCCCGTCCGTGCTGCAACGCGGCCTGCCGCAACTGCACAAAAGTCGCGCCAACGGCCACGGCGAACAGAACGCCCGGCTCGATGCGTTGCTGGCGATCATGACCGAGCTGGCCGACACCTGCGTGCTTTACCGCGCCGGCGAGCCCGGTCTGCAGGCCATGCAGGCCGGCGCGCAAGCGGTGCTCGATGCCGGCGGCAGCGCCAGCCTCAGCGGTCGTCGGCGCCTGCACGAATTGGATCAACAACTCATCGCATTGAATGCCTCGCCCGGTGGCGCCGCCGACCTGCTCGCCGCCACATTGCTGCTCGATCGTATCGAGCGCGACGGCATCTCTCAGGGAGCGTTTTGATGGAAAACCTATCGTTTGAATTCCCCGCCGGGCAGCCGCCACGCGGGCGTGCGCTGGTCGGTTGTGTCGGCTCGGGGGATCTGGAAGTGCTGATCGAACCGGGTCTGGCCGGCAAGCTGACGATCAACGTGCAGACCTCGGTCAACGGCGCGCAGCAGCGCTGGCAACACCTGTTCGCGCGGATGTTCGACGGCACCACGCCGCCAGCGATGGCCATCGATATCCACGATTTCGGCGCGACACCGGGGGTGGTGCGCTTGCGTCTGGAACAGGGTTTCGAGGAGATCGGCCATGACTGACAGCGCAGCGTTGCTCAACAAACACAGCTTCGTCGAACTCGGCGCGCGGCAGCGGGCGCAAGCCTTGCTCGACGTCGGGACCTTTCGCGAACTGCTCGATCCGTTTCAACGGGTCATGTCGCCGTGGCTTGAGCGCCAAGGTGTGGTGCCGCAAGCCGACGACGGCGTGATCATCGCCAAGGGCAGCCTCGACGGTTTGCCGGTGGTCATCGCGGCGATTGAAGGCGCGTTCCAGGGCGGCAGCCTTGGCGAAGTCGGCGGGGCGAAGATTGCCGGTGCGCTGGAACTGGCCGCTGAAGACAACCGCAACGGCATCCCCACCCGCGCCGTATTGCTGCTGGAAACCGGTGGCGTGCGCTTGCAGGAAGCCAATCTGGGGCTGGCGGCGATTGCCGATATTCACGCGGCGATTGTCGATTTGCAGCAATACCAACCGGTGGTCGGCGTGGTCGCCGGCAGTGTCGGTTGCTTCGGCGGCATGTCGATCGCCGCTGCGCTGTGCAGTTATTTGCTGGTGACTCAGGAGGCACGTCTCGGCCTGAACGGCCCGCAAGTCATCGAGCAGGAAGCCGGGATCGAGGAGTACGACTCCCGCAACCGGCCTTTCATCTGGAGCCTGACCGGCGGCGAACAGCGTTTCCACAGTGGTCTGGTGGATCGTTATGTCGCCGATGATGTAGCGCAGATTCGTCAGCAGGTCGGTGAATTGCTCCAGCAAGGCTTGCCGGCCCAACCGCGCAGTCAACGCGCCGAGTGGTTCCTGCAACGCCTCGGCAAGCTGAACACTGACCTGCAAATCGAACCGTCGGTGGTTCGCGATCTGTATCAAGGAGAGCGCTCATGAGCGGTTATTCATTGCGCGGTTTGCACTGGTTCAACGCGCTCAGCGCTGGCGCCAGTGTCGTCGAAGGTTTGCCGCCGTCGTTGAAAGTCGCCGACGCTGAGCTCGGCCGCTTTATCGCGGTGGTCGCCGACCCGGACAATCGTTTCCCTCGCGCCAGAAACGGCGAAGTCGGTCTGCTCGAAGGCTGGGGTCTGGCCAAGGCTGTGGATGACGCGATCAGCGCCGACCGCGACAGCGCCCAGAAGCGCCCGATCATCGCCATCGTCGATGTGCCGAGCCAGGCGTATGGCCGCCGCGAAGAAGCCCTCGGCATTCATCAGGCGCTGGCCGGCGCGGCGGACAGTTATGCCCGTGCGCGTCTGGCCGGGCATCCGGTGATTGCGCTGCTGGTGGGCAAGGCCATGTCGGGTGCATTTCTCGCCCACGGTTATCAGGCCAATCGCCTGATTGCTTTGCGCGATCCGGGTGTGATGGTGCACGCGATGGGCAAGGCCTCGGCGGCGCGGGTGACATTGCGCAGTGTCGAGGAACTGGAGGCGCTGGCGTCGAGCGTGCCGCCGATGGCCTACGACATCGACAGCTACGCCAGCCTCGGCCTGCTCTGGGAAACCCTCTCGGTGCAGCAGATTGAACAGCCGACAGAGGAAGATCTGACGCGGGTGACTGAGTGCCTCAAGCAAGCGATCAGCGATGTGAGCAGCACTGATTTGAAAGGGCGCCTTGGTGCGAGCAATCGTGCCGCCTCCAGCAAAGTCCGTGAGTTGCTGAGGGCGCAGTGGTGAACCTGCCCCTGGCCCACGATCTGCTCTGGGGCATGACCCCAGCGCAGTTGCCGGCGGATCCGCCGCAGTGGGCAGTCGAGGTGCTCACGGCTGGGCAACCGGTGGTGGTGCGGCGGGCGTTGAGCGAGGAAGGTCTGGTCGCGGTCGGCGTTCGTGGTGTGTTGCGCGAGCAGCGGCTGGCGGCGTTTATGCCGCTCGATTCGATCGCGCGGCGGGTCAGTCCTGAAGCGCTGTGTCATGTCGACAGCCCGCGTGATTTGCCAGTGATGCAGGCGCTGAAACAGCTGCGACCGCTGCTCGACAATTGCGGTTGGGTCTGGGGTGTCAGCGGCAGTGTCGGGTTTGAATTGGCCAGCGGTTTCAGAGCGATGCATGCGGCCAGTGATCTCGATCTGATTCTGCGTGCGCCGCAGATGATCACGCGCAATCAGGCATGCAAACTCGTGGAGCTTTTCGATCAGGCTGTGTGCCGGGTCGACATGCAATTGCAGACCCCATTCGGCGCGGTGGCGCTTCGGGAATGGGCCAGCGGTTCGTCCCGGGTGCTGCTGAAAAATGCGCATCAGGCTGCACTGGTGACGAATCCGTGGCACCCGCAGGAGCAGGCAGCGTGAGCAGCCTGTTGGTGTTTCCCGGCCAGGGCGCGCAGCAAGCGGGCATGCTCCAGCGTTTGCCAAGGGAAACGCTGGCCGAGGCCAGTGATGTACTCGGCGAGGATGTTTTGCAGCTTGATTCAGCCGAGGCATTGCGCACGACACGAGCGGTGCAGCTGTGCCTGCTGATCGCCGGTGTCGCTGCTTCGCGGCAGTTGTTGCAGGATGGACTGACTGCGGATTACGTCGCCGGCCTGTCCATCGGCGCCTACCCGGCAGCAGTGGTGGCGCGAGCCTTGAGTTTCAGCGATGCGCTGCATCTGGTCAGCCTGCGCGGTGAGCTGATGCAGCAGGCTTATCCACAGGGCTACGGCATGACCGCGATCATCGGCTTGCAGTTATCCACCGTCGAAACCCTGCTGGCGCAAGTGCACAGCGAAGATGCGCCGGTGTATCTGGCCAATATCAACGCGGATAACCAAGTGGTCATCGCCGGCAGCAACAAGGCCATGCACGCGGTGGCCGAACTGGCGCGCAGTCGCGGCGCCGGAGTGGCGAAGCGGCTGGCGGTGAGCGTGCCGTCGCATTGCCCGTTGCTGGAAAAACCGGCGCAGGCGCTTGCCGACGCCTTCGCCAAGGTTGAACTGAAGAACCCGAAGATCGCTTATCTGAGCGGCAGCCGCGCAAGGCCTGTTGCCAAAGTCGAAGCGCTGCGCGATGACCTCGCTTTCAACATGTGCCGCGTGGTGGATTGGCGCGGCACCGTGCAAAGCGCCTACGAGCGCGGCGTGCGTCTACAGATCGAACTGCCGCCCGGTGCGGTGCTGACCGGGCTGGCGCGCCGGGTGTTCGAGCAGGGCACCGTCACTGCCTTCGACAGTGCCCGCCTCGATACCCTGCAAGCGCTGTTGCGCGAGGAGGGTGGCCGCCAACTCTAAAACCGCCGCGACTCAAGCTTCGAACAACAAAAACAACATTCGACGATGCACTTTGAGGACTACAACAATGATTATTTACGGTGTGGCGTTTCTCGCCTTCTGCACGCTGGTCGGTATCTGGGTCGGTGAACTGCTCGGCAAGCTGATCGGCGTGCCGGCCAACGTCGGCGGTGTCGGTATTGCGATGCTGCTGTTGATCGGCCTGGGCAGCTATCTCTACAAGAGCGGCTGGCTCAAGGGCAAGACTGAGCAGGGCGTGGAGTTCTGGAGTGCGATCTACATTCCCATCGTGGTCGCCATGGCCGCGCAGCAGAATGTCTACGGTGCGCTGAAAGGCGGGCCGATGGCGATTCTTGCCGGCACCCTCGCCGTAGTGATCGCGTTTGCCTTGGTGCCGGTGCTGACACGCATGGGCAACAAGCAAGAGACGCCGATTGCTCCTGCCAAGACTGCGGGGTAATCGCCATGTACGAATCAATGATGAAAGTGATCACCGGCTACGGTCTGATCAGCGGCTTTTTGATTGTCGGCCTGACCATGTGGGTGTCCTACTGGATGTCCAACACCTTCACCAAGGGCCGTTTGCACGGTTCAGCGATTGCGATTCTGCTCGGGCTGGTGCTGTCGTATATCGGCGGCGCACTCACCGGTGGGCAAAAAGGCGTGGTGGATATTCCCCTGCTGTCCGGCATCGGCCTGCTCGGCGGTGCGATGCTGCGGGATTTCGCGATTGTGGCGACGGCATTTGGCGTCAGCGTCGATGAACTCAAACGCGCCGGACTCGTCGGTGTGCTGGCGCTGTTTGTCGGCGTTGGCACCTCGTTCGTCGCCGGAGTCGGCGTGGCGATGGCGTTCGGCTACACCGATGCGGTAAGCCTGACTACCATTGGCGCGGGTGCGGTGACCTACATTGTCGGCCCGGTTACGGGGGCGGCGATTGGTGCCAGTTCCGAGGTGATGGCGCTGTCGATTGCGGCGGGGCTGATCAAGGCGATTCTGGTGATGGTGATGACACCGTTCGTGGCACCGATGATCGGCCTGAACAACCCGCGCAGCGCGGTGATTTTCGGTGGTTTGATGGGCACCTCCAGCGGCGTTGCCGGCGGCCTGGCGGCCACCGATCCGAAGCTGGTGCCATATGGTTGCCTGACGGCGGCGTTCTACACCGCGCTTGGGTGTCTGCTGGGGCCTTCGCTGTTGTTTCTGGCGATGCGCGGGTTGATGGGCTAGCTAGTCACCCCCAAAAGCCCCTCACCCTAGCCCTCTCCCGGAGGGAGAGGGGACTGACCGCGTTGGATGTTCGAGATACGCCGACCTGAGATATCGAGTCGAACTCAAGTTTTGAACATTCCCCGATCTGCTCCCTTCCCCCTCGCCCCCTTGGGGGAGAGGGCTGGGGTGAGGGGGTAGCTCTTGATTTTTGATCTTGATCTAAACCCCAGCCTGCCGATTGGCATACATCCGACACTCCGCCAGCAACGCCAGCAGATTCGGATCGCGCTCCTTGGCCTTGAGAAACACCACGCCAATGTGCTGCTGCAAGCGGTACTTCTCCTGCAACGGGATGAGCTTCACCCGATTCTCGTACACCGCCGCAATCCGCCCCGGCAACAAGGCGTAGCCCACCCCTGAGCTGACCATGCTCAGCAGGGTGAAGATGTCATTAACCTGCATCGCCACCTTCGGCTCGAATCCCGCTTGCTTGAACACCCGCACACCGTCCTGATGCGTGGCGAAGCCCTGGGTCAGGGTGATGAAGGTTTCATCGCGCACTTCCGCCAGATCGACTTCACTGCGCTGAGCGAATTTTGAATCGGCCGGGGTGGCGAGGAAGATGTCGTCGGAAAACAGCGCAATCTGCTCGCAATCCGGATCGTTGATGCTGTCGTCCAGCGACACCAGAATCGCGTCGACTTCCATGTTTTTCAGCTTGTAGAGCAGGTCGATGTTCGAGCCGAGGATCAGGTCGATGTTGAGTTCGCTGCGGCGGATCTTCAGGCCCATGATCAGCTGCGGCACGGTCTTCACCGTCAGCGAATACAGCGAGCCGAGCTTGAAACGCTCGGCGGAGAACCCGGCGGCTTCGCGGGTCAGGCGCACGCTGTCGACGACGTCGTTGATCAGCTTCTGCGCACGTTCTTCCAGCACATAGGCGCTTTCCAGTGGCGTCAGATTGCGCCCTTCGTGTTTGAACAGCGGGCAGCGCAGGGCGTTTTCCAAAGAGTGAATGGCGCGGTGCACGCTGACGTTGCTGGTCTGCAATTCGGCGGCGGCGCGGGCGAGGTTGCCGGTGCGCATGAAGGCGAGGAACACCTCGAGTTTTTTCAGGGTCAATTCTTCGTCGATCAGCATGGCGCGGACTCTTTTTGGTATCGGCCGATTGTGCCCAATTCCCGCGTGCCGCGCAGGCGAGGTTGAACAGAAACATTGCGCTTTTACGCTCAAGGCCCGAGCCTTGCGCGCTTGCGGTAGTGACTACGAGGTATGCGACACATGTATCACGGGGAAAAACTCAACGCCTGGACCCATCTGGTCGGAGCCATCGCCGCGTTTATCGGCGGCGTATGGATGCTGGTGATTGCCAGCCTCGACGGCAGTCCATGGAAGATCGTCAGCGTGGCGATCTACGCCTTCACTTTGCTGGTGCTCTACAGCGCCTCGACCGTGTACCACAGCGTGCGCGGGCGCAAGAAAGCGATCATGAAGAAGGTCGACCATTTCTCGATCTACCTGCTGATCGCCGGCAGCTACACGCCGTTCTGCCTGGTGACGTTACGCGGGCCGTGGGGCTGGACGCTGTTCGGGATTGTCTGGGGGCTGGCGCTGATCGGCATCCTGCAAGAGATCAAACCGCGCTCCGAGGCGCGGATTCTGTCGATCGTGATTTACGCGGTGATGGGCTGGATCGTACTGGTCGCGGTCAAGCCGCTGATTGCCGCACTGGGCACAGCGGGGTTTGCCTGGCTGGCATCGGGCGGGGTTTTGTATACGGTGGGGATTATCTTTTTTGCCCTCGATCACCGCCTGCGGCATGCCCATGGCATCTGGCACCTGTTCGTGATTGCCGGGAGCTTGCTGCATTTTGTCGCGATTCTGTTTTATGTCCTGTAAATGCAATCCCTGTGGGAGCGAGCCTGCTCGCGAAGGCGTCAGGTCAGCCAACACCTTCGTTGAATGAAACACCGCTTTCGCGAGCAGGCTCGCTCCCACAATAAATCTTCAGTGAACTCTGGTGTTGTGAACACCCTAGATCCAATGTGGGAGCGAGCCTGCTCGCGAAGGGGCCTTAGAAGTCACCCCAAAGTTGCTGGGCTACCGCCAGCGCCACCACCGGCGCAGTCTCGGTGCGCAGCACCCGTGGGCCGAGGCGGGCGGCGTGGAAGCCATTGCCTTTGGCTAACTCGACTTCGCCATCCGTCAAGCCACCCTCAGGCCCGATCAGGAACGCCAGCGTCTCCGGTTTGGCATGACTCACCAGCGGTTCTGCGACCGGGTGCAGCACCAGTTTCAATTCGGCTTCGGTCTGCTTGAGCCAGTCTGCCAGCAACACCGGCGGATGAATCACCGGCACCCGTGAACGCCCACACTGTTCGCAGGCACTGATCGCCACTTGGCGCCAGTGCAGCAAGCGCTTGTCGGCGCGTTCGTCCTTGAGCCGCACTTCGCAGCGCTCGCTGAAGATCGGAGTGATTTGCGTCACGCCCAGTTCAGTGGCTTTTTGAATAGCCCAGTCCATGCGCTCGCCCCGCGACAGGCCCTGGCCGAGGTGGATCTGCAGCGGCGACTCGATTTGCCCGGCGAATTGCTCGTCGAGCTGCACGACCACGCGTTTCTTGCCGACGTCCACCAACGACCCGCGAAACTCATGGCCGGAACCGTCGAACAATTGCACCGCATCGCCTTCGGCCATGCGCAACACGCGGCTGATGTAATGCGCCTGGGCTTCTGGCAGTTCGTGTTCGCCAGTGCTCAGCGGGGCGTCGATAAAGAAGCGGGACAGTCTCATTTCGGGTCTCTGGAAAGATATGAATCAGTTGGATCGGTGTCGACTTCATTCGCGAGCAGGCTCGCTCCCACACTTGAAATGCATTCCCCTGTGGGAGCGAGCCTGCTCGCGAAAGCGGTAGTCCAGCCACCGCAAATCTCAAGCAAGGCGAATCAACCCGGGTCGCGGAATCCCGGATGGAAGTCTTTCGGCACCGCCACGCTGACGCTGTCACGCGTAGCAATATCAATACCTTCACTGGCCACTTCGGCCAAGAAGTCGATCTGCTCCGGGGTGATTACATACGGCGGCAGGAAATACACCACGCTGCCCAGCGGCCGCAACAACGCACCACGTTCCAGCGCATGCTGGAACACCTTCAAGCCACGACGCTCCTGCCAAGGGTAGGCCTCTTTGCTGGCTTTATCCTTGACCATCTCGATGGCCAGGACCATGCCGGTCTGGCGCACTTCGGAGACGTTCGGGTGATCGACCAGATGCGCGGTCGCCGAGGCCATGCGCTGAGCCAGCGCCTGGTTGTTCTCGATGACGTTGTCCTGCTCGAAGATATCCAGGGTCGCCAGTGCCGCAGCGCAGGCCAGCGGGTTGCCGGTGTAGCTGTGCGAATGCAGGAAGGCGCGCAGGGTCGGGTAGTCGTCGTAGAAGGCGCTGTAGACCTCGTCGGTGGTCAGGCACGCCGCCAGCGGCAGATAGCCGCCGGTGAGGGCTTTGGACAGGCAAAGGAAGTCCGGGCGGATGCCGGCCTGTTCGCAGGCGAACATCGTCCCGGTGCGGCCGAAGCCGACGGCGATTTCGTCGTGGATCAGGTGCACGCCGTAGCGGTCGCAGGCCTCGCGCAACAGCTTGAGGTACACCGGGTGATACATGCGCATGCCGCCGGCGCCCTGAATCAACGGCTCGACGATCACTGCCGCGACGCTGTCATGATTTTCCGCCAGCGTCTGTTCCATGGCGGCGAACATGTTGCGCGAGTGTTCCTCCCAGCTCATGCCTTGCGGGCGCAGATAGCAATCCGGGCTCGGCACTTTGATGGTGTCCATCAACAGGGCTTTGTAGGTCTCGGTGAACAGCGGCACATCGCCGACCGCCATCGCTGCCATGGTTTCGCCGTGGTAGCTGTTGGTCAGGGTGACGAAGCGCTTCTTGTTCGGCTGGCCGCGATTCAGCCAGTAGTGAAAGCTCATCTTCAGCGCGACTTCGATGCAGGACGAGCCGTTATCGGCGTAGAACACCCGGTTCAAGCCTTGCGGGGTCATCTTCACCAGACGCTCGGACAGCTCGATCACCGGCTGATGGCTGAAACCGGCAAGAATCACGTGTTCGAGTTGATCGACCTGATCCTTGATGCGCTGGTTGATGCGCGGGTTGGCGTGGCCGAACACGTTGACCCACCAGGAACTGACTGCGTCGAGGTAGCGCTTGCCTTCGAAGTCTTCGAGCCAGATGCCTTCGCCGCGCTTGATCGGGATCAGCGGCAGCTGTTCGTGGTCTTTCATCTGGGTGCAGGGATGCCACAACACCGCAAGATCGCGTTGCATCCACTGGTTATTCAGGCCCATTTACAGTCTCCTCGAGGCGGCTCGCGTCAGGCGCGGGCGAACAATCGCGCAAGCCTATGCAATGCATCGCGCGGGAACAACCCATTGTGTCGATTGAGCTACTTTGTCTGAGCCGATAGACGTCGCTGGCGGCGTTTTGATGGCTAACGTATTCTTCGCGGTTCTTTGAGTCGTCTGACTCGCAAAACTGCTTTTTCCCACATGTTTTTCCGGAGTTCGCTGAATGTCTGTCGGTTGGCTGCGCGCCTGTGCGCTGGTGATGTTGGGGCTGTTCAGCGTTACGGCGCTGGCCAAGGATAAAACCGCAATCGTGATTGGCGGTGGCCTGTCGGGTCTGACCGCCGCTTACGAACTGCAGAACAAAGGCTGGCAGGTCACCCTGCTGGAAGCCAAACCGAGTCTGGGCGGCCGCTCGGGCATGGCCACCAGCGAGTGGATCGGCAACGACAAGACCCAGCCGGTACTGAACAAGTACGTGTCGACGTTCAAGCTCGGTACCACGCCGGCGCCGGAATTCGTGCGTACGCCAGGTTATCTGATCGACGGTGATTATTTCTCCGCCGCTGATCTGGCCACCAAGCAGCCAGCCACCGCCGATGCGCTCAAGCGCTACCAGAAAACCCTCGACGATCTGGCGCGCTCGATCGACGACCCGCAGAACCCGGCGGCGACCGCCACCCTGCATGCACTGGACCAGATCACCGTATCGAGCTGGCTCGACAAGCAGAACCTGCCGGCCACCGCGCGTCAGTTGATCAACCAGGACATCCGTACCCACTACGACGAACCTTCGCGTCTGTCGCTGCTGTATTTCGCTCAGCAGAACCGCGTCTATCGCGGCGTCTCCGACCGCGACCTGCGCGCCTCGCGTCTGGTCGGTGGCAGCCAGGTGCTGGCCCAGGCCTTCGTCAAACAGATCAAGACCATCAAGACCAGCTCGCCGGTCTCGGCCATCATCCAGGACAAGGACGGCGTGACCGTCAAAGTCGGCAGCGTCGGCTATCAGGCTGACTATGTGGTGCTGGCGGTGCCTTTGCGCGCGCTGAACAAGATCTCGCTGACCCCGGCGCTGGATGCTCAGCATCTGGCAGCGATCAAAGGCACCAACTACGGCTGGCGCGACCAGATCATGCTGAAGTTCAAGACGCCAGTGTGGGAAAGCAAATCGCGCATGTCCGGCGAGATCTACAGCAATACCGGTCTGGGCATGCTCTGGATCGAACCGGCGCTGAAGGGTGGCGCCAACGTGGTGATCAACCTGTCCGGCGACAATGCCCGTGTGATGCAGGCGTTCGGCGACAAGCAGATGGTCGATCAGGTGCTGATCCGTCTGCACGCGTTTTATCCACAGGCCCGTGGCTCGTTCACCGGTTATGAGATCCGCCGATACAGCACTGACCCGTCGATGGGCGGCGCCTACCTGGCTTACGGCCCGGGGCAGATCAGCAAGTTCTGGCGCCTGTGGGAACGTCCGCTGCAACGCGTAGCGTTCGCCGGCGAACACACCGACACCTTGTACCCGGGCACCCTGGAAGGCGCACTGCGCACCGGCCAGCGCGCGGCCAGCCAGGTTGAAGATCTGGCGGCAGGCAAGTCCTTTGAACCGGTCAAAGTGGTTCCGGCTGCAGCAGCGGCAGGCGCGGCGGGTGCGGCGGCGGCGAAGAAGGGCAACTTCTTCAGCAACCTGTTCGGCGGCTCGGATGACGAGAAGAAGCCTGAGCCTGTGAAGGCGCCAGAGCCAGCACCTGCTCCGGCCGCTCCAGCGCCTGCACCGACCCCGGCACCTGCGCCAGCGCCGGTGGAAGCACCGAAACCAGCGGCCCCGGTGAAAGCCGAGCCGGCAAAGAAAGCAGCGGCCAAGCCAGCGGCGAAGAAACCGGCGGCAAAAACCGACACGAAAAAGCCGGCGGCCAAACCGGCGGCGAAGAAGGCTGAACCGGCGAAGAAGCCAGCGGCCAAGCCTGCTGCAACGACCGAGACCAAGGCGCAGTAAACCTTGGTTCATATGAAAAACGCGGCCCTCGGGTCGCGTTTTTTTTGCCCTGCGTTTGTGTCCTTCGCGGACCGGTTCCATGGCTGACCTGCGTACCGGAGGCTTCCCACAAGACGCTCGGAATCAGGTGATAGCGGCTGCCCGTCGACCAATTTTATGCTGGGAAAAATTGGAGCTCTCTGATGAAAACACTCACGCTGATACTGTTGCTGATTGCACTTCCCGGTTGTAGCAACGGGCAATTCTTTCCCGGCGGTTATGGTTCGGAACTAGCGCATAAATGCCAGATAGATCCTTACAATGCCGAGTGCCTGCAACCGCCCGCAGTACTTCACAACTAGCCAGTCACACCGTCTGAATCGGTCAGAACTCCCACTTGAAGAACTCTGTCCCGTTCGGCAGTTTCCTCAGCCACTTTTGCTTGGGTTTGCGCAGGCGCCCGGGAATGAAACCGAAACGCGCCCAGCGCAGACTGCCCGTGCGCTGGTCGTAAATCACCAGGTTTCCATCGTCCTGCACAGTCATGTATGTGTTGTACCAAAGCGCCTTGTCGGCGCTGTGCGTGCTTTCCGCGATCCATAATCGTCGCCTGGAAGGGTCATACAGAAAGCCGCTGTTGCTGATCACGAACTGCAGCGGCTCGCGCATCTTCTTCGGGTGCAAAGTTGCGCTGTAAGGTTGATTGGCGTCGGCGATCCAGATAACCCCCTCACCGTCTTTGAGAACCAGATTTCCATCGCTTTGCAGCATCAGACGAAATCGACCGTTCTCGGATTGCAGGAACTGGCCGGGAGACATCGTTTGATTGGGCGGCAGTACAGAAGAACCGCTTGCTTGAAAGGGCGTATATCGCAGAGCCATGTTTTTGCACCTGTCTGTAATGAGAATGGAGACATCATTCGAACAGGTTCAAAAGCCGCATCAGCGGTACAGGGTTATCGGCTTCGCAGTCCTGTGCCTTTGTCGTTGAAACGCGGCACCAGTCATTTGTACAAGCACCTCACAGCGAATTCGCCTTTAATCCTTCCTTAACACCCCGCTCGCAGACTCTTGATCGTATTTCTCGATATTTCAAAGCAAAATTTTCCGCTTTAATTCGATAGATAACTCGCTAGTCTTGGTTCGCAGTTCTCACAGGATTTGGGCAATGCAGCTACGTAACTCTTCTTCGCGCTATGGTTGGGTCAGCATCTTCATGCATTGGGTCGTGGCGTTGGCGGTCTTCGGGCTGTTTGCGCTGGGTCTGTGGATGGTCGGGCTGGATTACTACAGCACCTGGCGCAAAGACGCGCCGGACCTGCACAAGAGCATCGGTCTGGTGCTGCTCGCGGTGATGCTGTTGCGGGTGCTGTGGCGCTTCATCAGCCCGCCGCCGCCAACGCTGCAAAGCTACAGTCGCATGACCCGTATCGGCGCTAAATTCGGCCACGGGTTTCTGTATCTGGCGCTGTTCGCTGTGATGATTGCCGGTTACCTGATTTCCACCGCAGACGGTGTCGGGATCCCGGTGTTTGGCCTGTTTGAAGTTCCTGCTCTGCTCTCCGGACTACCGGATCAGGCAGATACCGCTGGGGTGATTCATCTCTGGCTGGCGTGGGCACTGGTAATTTTTTCCGGTCTCCATGCGTTGGCAGCATTGAAGCACCACTTTATCGATCGTGATGCGACCCTCACTCGAATGCTCGGTCGCAAAGCCTGAAATTCAACCTCGACTCAAAGGAAAAGAAAGCATGTTGAAAAAGACTCTGGCCGCTCTGGCAATCGGTTCGGCCGTACTGTCCGCCAACGTAATGGCTGCTGACTATGTTGTAGACAAGGAAGGCCAGCACGCCTTCGTCGACTTCAAGATCAGCCACCTGGGCTACAGCTACATCACCGGTACCTTCAAGGACATCGACGGCAAGTTCAGCTTCGATGCTGCCAAGCCTGAAGACAGCAAGATCGAGTTCAACGTCAACACTGCCAGCGTGTTCACCAACCACGCCGAGCGCGACAAGCACATCGCCAGCGCTGACTTCCTCAACGCCAGCAAATTCGGCAAGGCCACCTTCGTTTCCACCAGCGTCAAGTCCACCGGTGCCAACACCGCTGACGTGACCGGCGACCTGACCCTGCTGGGCGTAACCAAGCCAGTTGTCGTCAAGGCCACCTTCCTGGGCGAAGGCAAGGATCCATGGGGCGGCTACCGTGCCGGCTTCGAAGGCACCACCACCATCAAGCGCTCCGATTTCGGCAAGCAGAAAGACCTTGGTCCGAAGTCCGATGCGGTCGAGCTGTATGTTTCGTTTGAAGGTGTGAAAGCGAAATAAATTTCGCCGCCACATGAAAACGCCCCCGGTCGCAAGGCCGGGGGCTTTTTTTATTGCCACAACACAGATCCCCTGTAGGAGCTGCCGAAGGCTGCGATCTTTTGATCTTGATTTTTGAAGATCAAGATCAGGATCAAAAGATCGCAGCCTTCGGCAGCTCCTACACAAAGCGATTTGCAGCGCTCAAAAAAATGCCCCGGCTCTTTCGAGTCGGGGCATTTTTCATTGCGGCTTGAACCTCAGCGATTGCGGGTCAGCAAGGCTGGTTTCTCGCCACGCGGGCGGCTTGGCAGTTGATCGAGCTGCTCAGGCGTCGGGAAGCGGTCGGCTTTCGATTCCTTGTGCATGATCTTCGGACCATTGCTGCGCGGATTCTGCACGGCCGGTTCGCTGCGTGGCTGATCGTCACGGGCCGGACGGCGGTTGCGCGGCGCGGATTCGTCACGACGACCCTGACCGTCACGCGGTGCGCCATTGCGCGGGCCGCTGCGTTTGGCCGGTGGCGTGCCGGTGCTCGAGCCGTTGCTGTTGCGCGGACCGTTCTGGCGTCCCTGTGGCTGACCACCGCGTGGTGCGCCAGCGCCTTGCGCCGGTGCGCCCGGACGACGGCCACGGCCGCCAGCAGGAGCGGCCTTCGGTACGTAGTCAACGCGGTTACCGAAGTTATCCACATCGTCGTCGAGGAATTCGTCCGGGGCACGGTCAGCCGCTGCACGCGGTGGCTGGCTTGGGCGCTGGTCGCGGCTCGGGGTGCCTTCGCGCGGTTTTTGCTGACGGGCAGGGCGCTCGCCACGTTCACCGGCCGGCTTTTCCTTGCCCTTGTCTTTGCCCTTGTCCTTGCGACCGCCGCCACCGCCGCCGCCATTCGGGCCGTCGCCACGTGGGCCACGGGAATTGCGCGGGTTGCGGATGTCCGGACGCTCGCGGGCTTCCGGCTTCTCGGCTTCGATGGTGCTGGAGTCGAAGCCCATCAGATCGCCGTCGGCAATCTTCTGCTTGGTCATGCGTTCGATGCTTTTCAGCAGCTTTTCTTCGTCCGGGGCAACCAGCGAGATCGCCTCACCCGAACGACCGGCGCGGCCAGTACGGCCGATACGGTGCACGTAATCTTCATCAACGTTCGGCAGTTCGAAGTTGACCACATGCGGCAACTGATCGATGTCCAGGCCGCGGGCGGCGATGTCGGTGGCAACCAGAATGCGCACTTCACCGGCCTTGAAGTCGGCCAGGGCTTTGGTGCGGGCGTTCTGGCTCTTGTTACCGTGAATCGCCACCGCCGGCAGGCCGTGTTTGTCCAGGTATTCAGCGAGACGGTTGGCGCCGTGCTTGGTGCGGGTGAACACCAGCACCTGTTCCCACGCGCCGGCGGTGATCAGGTGCGCCAGCAGTGCGCGCTTGTGGCTGGCCGGCAGGCGGAACACGCGTTGTTCGATGCGCTCGACCGTGGTGTTCGGCGGCGTCACTTCGATGCGTTCCGGGTTGTGCAGCAGTTTGCCGGCGAGGTCGGTGATGTCTTTGGAGAAAGTCGCCGAGAACAGCAGGTTCTGGCGCTTGGCCGGCAGACGTGCGAGGACTTTCTTCACGTCGTGGACAAAACCCATGTCGAGCATGCGGTCGGCTTCGTCGAGGACGAGAATTTCCACGTGGGACAGATCGACGCTGCCCTGGCCGGCGAGGTCGAGCAAGCGACCCGGGCAGGCGACGAGGACGTCGACGCCACGGGACATGGCCTGGACCTGCGGGTTCATGCCGACGCCGCCGAAGATGCAGGCGCTGACGAATTTCAGGTCACGGGCGTAGATCTTGAAGCTCTCGTGCACCTGGGCCGCGAGTTCGCGGGTCGGGGTCAGGACCAGGACGCGCGGTTGGCGCGGGCCGTGACGCTGGGATTTGTCCGGGTGACCGTTGGGGAACAACCGCTCCAGAATCGGGAGGGCGAAGCCGCCGGTTTTACCGGTACCTGTCTGAGCCGCAACCATCAGGTCGCGACCTTGCAACACGGCGGGAATGGCCCGCTGTTGCACCGGAGTAGGCTCGGTATAGCCCGCATCTTCGATGGCACGGACTAAAGCCTCGGAGAGACCGAGGGAAGCAAAGGACATGAGTAATCCTGTTTTAGTTAGGGCTTGGCCCAATGGGAGTCTTGCCTGGCGCGAATCACGTTTAAGAGGACGCAATCCCGTCCGGTCCAGCGGCGGTTCCGAAGGCACGTCAGGAGCGCTCGCGCGGGCTGGAAGCTGCGCTGTAGCGGGTCGAGAGGCCTGTTACGGTTCCGGGCGTCCGGGCGTGAGCCTGGCGGGAACGCCGGAGTATAACAGAGCAATCACTGCGCGCTGCTTTCCTGCTGCTCAACGGTTTTGCCGCCAACCATGGCGTCACGCAGTGACGCGCTATCAACCGGCGCAGCACCGTAACGTGCGCTGAGCTCGGCGTAGGCCGGTTCGCGCTTGAAACGCTTGAGCTCGGCACCAAAGCGCTGCACCAGCAAGTCCATGCCGGCATTGCGCCGAACCGCAAGAAACTGGCTCTGGCGGCTGATAACCGTCGGGTTTTCGGTGATCAGATCGCGGATGTTCAATTCATCGAGCAAATGCTGGCCGACGCGGCGATCGGTAATCAGCAGGTCGATACGCCCGCGCACCAGTTTGCCGAAGTTGGCTTCATGGGTCGGCGCAGGCTCACGGGTAAACAGCTGCGACTGGCTGAAGTCAGGGCTGTACAGATAGCCCGGCGAGGTGCCGATGGTCAGGCCTTTGAGTTGTTCGAGGGTGGTGAAAGGGTGCGGCCGATCATTGGCGTAGAACATTACGAATTCGACGTCGGACAGCGGCTCGCTGGGGTAAAGCAGGGTGGCGTCGCGCTCGGCGCTGTGAAAGATGTCCAGCGCACCGTCGGCCTGACCGGTTTCGAGCATCGACAGGCAGCGCTTCCATGGCAGGAACTGCCACTCGACTTCAATGCCCAGACGCTTGAACACGATGGCGGTGGTTTCGTAGTCCAGGCCGAGATTCTGCCCGCCCTGCTCGTACACATACGGCGCCCACGGCTCGGTGACAATACGCAACTTCTCCCCCCGGGCGCCGACGCTCAGGCAAGTCAGAAGAATAACGCTCAGCAGTTGGGCAATAAGGGGCATGGCCTGAGGTTAGTACGCGAAACGCCTGATGAGAAGCTCTGGCATGCATGTTTCGCGCAGACCCCAGGCGTAATGGCCGCCATGGTCTTATTTGCTCGAGGTTTTCAGCAGGTGTTTATGAACCTTGGCGTGGCGCGCACCGAGAATCCGCTTGACCAGACCACGACTGAACCAGTCCCTGAGCAAGTGCTTGCAGACCGGCTTGCCGATGCGTTGCTGCTGGTTTTCCAGCGCCTTGTCCCACCAGACCGGTGCACACGCCTGATCGAACTCGTTGGGGTGGTCATAGCAGCCGTAAAGGATTTCGCGAATGAACTGACGCAGATATGCCGGCAGCAGCAGCGTGATGAGCTTGTAGAACATTCGCTGCAGTCGCGGCGGTCGAGGCAGTTGTGGTGACACACGCCGGGTGTCGTCCAGCGCAGCTTCGCCCGTCGGGTTGTCGCCATGTTTGGCGACCCAGGCCTGAACCTTGGCCCTGAACAGATGTTTGCGGCTCCAGTAATGGTGAATCAGATCCGGGCACTTGTTGACGTTTACCGTGCGATAGGCGGCCACCGACAGGCAGAACTCTTCAAGGGTGTAGGCGCCCTGTGCCGACGGAAACAGCTCATCGATCAAGGCGATGGAGCGGTCGAGCACGTGTGCGTCCTGCCGGTGCAAGCCAATGACCCCGGAGTTGAGCAGGCGCATGTGATCATCAGTCAGGCCTTTGTCCAGCAGGGTTGCCGACAGCGTGCGGTAGAGCAGGCTCATCTTGTTGTCGCCATAGCGGGCGTAATAGTCGTTGCACAGCAGCGTGCCGGGCTGAACCCGCTCGAACAGTTTCAGCGGCGAGCAGTGGAAAAACGTATCGGTGTCGATCAGCAGCGCCGTTTCATGCTCTTCAAGTACCGAGCGCAGCGCGACATGCTTGATGCGGAAGTGATAACCGTGGGGCTCGCTCCATTTCTGGCGCGTTTCGGCGTCCAGCGGGCGAATGCGTACGGGGAGATGCTCGTAGGGTTGCGGATTGTCGCTGAAAACCTGGATATCGATCGCGGCATCCGGAGTCTCGCGCAACCACGCCAGAGCACTGGCGATGCTGAAAACAGCTTCCTGATGGTAGGTCTCGGCACCGAAAACCAGATAGACCAGTTGAGGGCGTGTTTTTGTTTGCGCGCAGATCATTGACGACAACATTCCATTTGGTGCTTTTCATTGAAAAGGCCCGGTAAGGGCCTTTTTTTATACCGCATGAAAAACCTTCAGCGCGGCAGCTTGAGGTTGTTCCAGATCGCCAGGCTAGGTTCGGCCTGGTTCATCGAGTAGAAGTGCAGCCCCGGTGCGCCGCCCTGCAGCAGGCGTTCGCACATCTCGCTGACGACTTGTTCGCCAAAGCGTTGAATGCTTTGCGTGTCATCACCGTAGGCTTCCAGTTGCTTGCGGATCCAGCGCGGGATTTCCGCACCGCAGGCGTCGGAGAAGCGCGCGAGTTTGCTGTAGTTGGTGATCGGCATGATCCCCGGCACGATCGGCAGATCCACGCCCAGCGCCTGCAAACGGTCGACGAAGTAGAAGTAGCTGTCGGCGTTGAAGAAGTACTGGGTGATCGCGCTGTCGGCACCGGCCTTGGCCTTGCGCACGAAGTTGGCGAGATCGTCTTCGTAGTTGCGCGCTTGCGGATGCATCTCCGGGTAAGCGGCGACTTCGATGTGGAAATGATCGGCGGTTTCTTCACGAATGAACTCCACCAGTTCATTGGCGTGACGCAGCTCACCGCTGGTCATGCCCATGCCGGACGGCAGGTCGCCACGCAGGGCAACGATGCGCTTGATGCCGGCAGCCTTGTATTCGTTCAGCAGGCCGCGCAGGTCGTCCTTGCTGTCACCAACGCACGACAGGTGCGGAGCGGCGGGAACTTTGACTTCGCTTTCCAGCTGCAGCACGGTGTTGAGCGTGCGATCACGGGTCGAACCGCCAGCGCCGTAGGTGCAGGAAAAGAAATCCGGGTTGTAGGTGGCCAACTGACGGGCAGTGGCAAGCAGCTTTTCTTGCCCGGCATCGGTCTTGGTCGGGAAAAACTCGAAGCTGTAGCGACGGTCTTGGGACATGGTCATACCCTTGTAAACAAGTACCTTCGAGGCGCTGCAATCCCGTGTGGGAGCGAGCCTGCTCGCGAAAGCGCTGGGTCAGACAACACGGATGTTGAATGATAAGCCGCCTTCGCGAGCAAGCTCGCTCCTACAGGGAGAGCGAGCTTTCAGCGCCTGTTAGTAGCGGTAGGCGTGCGGCTTGAACGGGCCTTCGACGGTGACGCCGATGTAGTCAGCCTGTTGCTTGGTCAGTTGAGTGACCACGCCGCCGAAGCCGCGAACCATTTCCAGGGCCACTTCTTCGTCGAGTTTCTTCGGCAGCACTTCAACGGTCAGACGCTCGGCTTTCTGCGCTGGCGACAGGTCGGCGTATTTCTGGCCGAACAGGAAGATCTGTGCCAGAACCTGGTTGGCGAACGAACCGTCCATGATGCGGCTCGGGTGACCGGTGGCGTTGCCCAGGTTCACCAGACGGCCTTCGGCCAGCAGGATCAGGTAGTCGTCGTTCTGTGGATCGAAGCTGCCAGCGCCGGTGCGGTGAACCTTGTGCACCTGTGGCTTCACTTCTTCCCATGCCCAGTTCTTGCGCATGAAAGCGGTGTCGATTTCGTTGTCGAAGTGACCGATGTTGCAGACAACGGCGCGCTTCTTCAGGGCTTTGAGCATATTCGCGTCGCAAACATTGACGTTACCGGTGGTGGTCACGATCAGGTCGATCTTGCCCAGCAGCGCTTTGTCGATGCTCGCTTCGGAACCGTCGTTGATACCGTCGATGAACGGCGACACCAGTTCGAAACCGTCCATGCAGGCTTGCATGGCGCAGATCGGGTCGACTTCCGACACTTTGACGATCATGCCTTCCTGACGCAGGGACTGGGCCGAGCCCTTGCCCACGTCACCGTAACCGATGACCAGCGCTTGCTTGCCCGACAGCAGGTGGTCGGTGCCGCGCTTGATCGCATCGTTCAGGCTGTGACGGCAGCCGTACTTGTTGTCGTTCTTGGACTTGGTCACCGAGTCGTTGACGTTGATCGCCGGGATCTTCAGCTCGCCCTTGGCCAGCATGTCCAGCAGACGGTGTACGCCAGTGGTGGTTTCTTCGGTCACGCCGTGAACGCGATCGAGCACTTGCGGGTATTTCTTGTGCAGCAGCTCGGTCAGGTCGCCGCCGTCGTCGAGGATCATGTTGGCGTCCCATGGCTGGCCATCCTTGAGGATGGTCTGCTCCAGGCACCACTCGTACTCTTCTTCAGTCTCGCCTTTCCAGGCGAACACCGGGATACCGGCGGCAGCGATAGCGGCAGCGGCCTGATCCTGAGTGGAGAAAATGTTGCAGGACGACCAGCGTACTTCGGCACCCAGGGCAACCAGGGTTTCGATCAGCACGGCAGTCTGAATGGTCATGTGGATGCAGCCGAGGATTTTCGCGCCCTTGAGCGGCTGCTCGGCAGCGTATTTGCGGCGCAGACCCATCAGGGCAGGCATTTCCGATTCGGCGATGATGGTTTCGCGACGGCCCCAGGCAGCCAGGGACATGTCGGCAACTTTGTAATCGGTAAAATCGGCAGGCGTGTTGACAGCGCTCATGAAGAGCCTCCATTCGTAATGTATGCGAATGGGCGCCGTTGTGCGTTTAGTGTCCGGCGTGAGCCGGTCAACGCCCCATCCGAGCCTGACAGGTCGAACCTGCTGCAGCGCCCCTCGGACAGGTGGCGGGAAAACGGCATAGCCGTTCTGAATCGGTGGCGATTATAGCGGTCTTCGCCCGGCTAGTGGCAAGCGGCAAGCTACAAGCGGCAAGTAAAAGCCAATCCGCTTTTACTTGCAGCTTGTAGCTGAAAACTTGAAGCTGGGGGCCAATACCCCTAACGCTCAAACGCCTCGACCCAGGAGCCCCCCATGAATTTCCACACCCGCAAATGGGTTAAACCCGAAGACCTCAACCCCAACGGCACCCTGTTCGGCGGCAGCCTGCTGCGCTGGATCGACGAAGAAGCGGCGATCTACGCCATCGTGCAACTGGGCAACCAGCGTGTGGTGACCAAGTACATCTCGGAAATCAACTTCGTCAGCGCCTCGCGCCAGGGCGACATCATCGAACTGGGCATCACCGCCACCGAATTCGGCCGCACCTCGATCACCCTGACCTGCGAAGTGCGCAACAAGATCACCCGCAAGAGCATCCTGACCGTCGAGAAGATGGTGTTCGTCAACCTCGGCGAAGACGGCCTGCCGGCGCCGCACGGGCGGACCGAGATCAAATATGTGAAAGACCAGTTCAAGGATGACGAGGCCGTTCAATAAGATCGGCGGCGCATTCTTCGCGAGCAGGCTCGCTCCCACAGGAATCACCTGTGCCTGTAGGAGCTGCCGAAGGCTGCGATCTTTTGATCTTGTTTCTGAAAATCAAAATCAAAAGATCGCAGCCTTCGGCAGCTCCTACCCTGGATTGGTGTGCATGCAGAGATTTGCGCCGCGCCTACAGAACGTATTCCCAAGCGCAACGGTCGTAGCTACATCCCCCCCCACCGGTTGCCACGCCATGACCACCCCCACCAGCGACAAGACCCCCGACCTCTCGGCCAAGGAGCAGCACGAGGTCGAAAAGAGCCAGCCGCCGCGCGCGGCCGTTCTGCATGAAATCATCCGCACTCAGGGCGATCAGGAACTGGAGCGCAGCATTGCCGCGCTGTGGTGGTCGGCGCTGGCGGCAGGGTTGACCATGGGCCTGTCGCTGATGGGCATGGGATTGCTCAATTCGCGCCTGCCCGACGGCGACGAATTCAAGGTGATCGCCAGTTTCGGCTACTGCGCCGGTTTCCTCGCGGTCATCCTCGCGCGCCAGCAACTGTTCACCGAAAACACCCTGACCGCCGTGCTGCCGGTGATGACCAGGCCGACGCTGAAGAATTTCCTGCGCCTGATCCGTCTGTGGACAGTGGTATTGGTCGGCAACCTCTGCGGGACGATTCTGGTGGCGTACGTGATGCTGGAACTGCCGATTTTCGACAGCAAGACCGACGTCGCCTTCCTCGAAATCGGCCGTAAGGTCATGGAGCACAGCGCCAGTCAGATGTTCGCCAAGGGCATTGTTTCCGGCTGGATGATCGCCACCATGGTCTGGATGATCCCGTCCATGGAGAGCGCGAAGATGTGGATCATCATCCTCATCACCTACTTCATGGCACTGGGCGATTTCACCCACATCGTCGTCGGATCGGCGGAAGTGTCCTATCTGGTGTTTGCCGGCGAGTTGCCGTGGAGTGATTTCTGGGCGGTGTTCGCCGGACCTACGCTGGCGGGGAACATCATTGGCGGCAGCTTCATCTTCGCGCTGATCAGCCATGCGCAGATTCGCAGTGAAAGCGGTGCGCCGAAGGAGTCTGCGGATCAGGCTGTTGAGCCCGATCCGCAGTCGATCAAGAAATGATCAGTGGTGGGCTGGCTCAGCCACGCTGGCCGGCTCGTTGCGCGTCGCGTGCTTGACCAGTTTGCCGATGGTCAGGCCCTGCAGCAGGATCGACGAGAGCACGACGATGTAGGTGATGCTCAGCAGCAGGTCGCGCTCCGGGCCCAGCGGCAGGGCCAGAGCCAGTGCCACCGACACACCACCGCGCAAACCGCCCCAGGTGAGGATGCGGATGGTGCCAGCCGGCACTGAGCGCCAGCGACGCAGCAAGAGGATCGCCGGGGCCACGGTAAGCAGGCGCGACAGCAGAATCGCCACCGCCAGCAGACCTGCAGCGGCCATGTGCAGCCAGTTGAACGGCAGCAGCAACAACTCCATGCCGATCAGCGCAAACAGCAGCGCGTTGAGCATGTCATCGAGCAACTCCCAGAAACCGTCGAGGTAGCGCCGGGTCATGTCGTTCATCGCCAGGTTGCGCCCCAGGTTGCCGATGATCAGCCCGGCGACCACCATCGCGATCGGCGCCGAGACGTGCAGCTCGGTGGACATCGCCGAACCGCCGATTACCAGGGCCAGGGTCAGCATTACGGTTATCTGGTGCTGCTCGATGCTTTTGATCATGCGATAGACCAGATAACCGATCAGCCCGCCGAACAACACACCACCAATCGCTTCGTGGACGAAGAGCATGGCCGTGGCGCTGACGGTCGGGGTTTCGCCCAGTTGCGCGATGCCCAGCAGCACAGTGAAGACCACCACCGCCGTGCCGTCGTTGAACAGTGATTCGCCGACGATGGTGGTTTTCAGTGGTTTCGAAGCGTTGGCGGTACGCAACACGCCGAGCACGGCAATCGGGTCGGTCGGAGAGATCAGCGCGCCGAACAACAGGCAGTAGAGGAAACTCACGTGCCAGCCGAACAGGGCAAAAATGTAGAAGGCGAGGCTGCCGATCACCACGGTGGCGATCAACACGCCGAAGGTCGCCAACAGGCCGATCGGCCAACGGTAGCTGCGCAAGTCATTCAAGTTGACGTGCAGGGCGCCGGCGAACAGCAGGAACGAGAGCATCCAGTTCATCAGCAGATCGCCGAAGTCGATCTGGCCGATCAGTTGTTGCACGCGGTCTTCCAGACCGGGGAAGCCGAGGACGCTGAGGCCTTGCAGGAGCAGTGAGAACAGCAGGGCGGTAACCATCACGCCGATGGTCGGCGGCAGGCCGATAAAGCGGAAATTGACGAAGGTCAGGAGGGTGGTGAGGCAGATGAAAGCGGCGACGAGTTCAAGCATCCGGGGTCCTTTGGATGGAGAGTGAATGGAGCGCGACCGGAGTCTGGACGCAGGGGTTTGATGGGGCGGGGTTGACTGAGGGCACATTCGAATTGCGCGTCACGCCCAGCAGCCCCTCACCCCAGCCCTCTCCCAGAGGGAGAGGGAGCCGACCGAGGTGTCTGGCGAGGTGCATCGACCTGGACGATCGGGTCGATTATGGATTCAGCAATGCACGTTCAAGTCGGCGTGGGTATCGAGCATCCCCCGATCAGTCTCCTCTCCCTTCGGGAGAGGGCTAGGGTGAGGGCTCTATCCGACACACCACGATCAGCCAGACACATTGACCGCACTCGCCCGCCGACGTTGCAGGTAAATGAACAACAGCGCCGTCAGCACCGTCAGCACGCCAACCAGCGCCCCGGTCCACGGCAGGTCCGCCAAATCCGCACCGCTGGCAACCACCAGCCCGCCAATCCAGGCACCTGCTGCGTTGCCCAGATTGAACGCGCTTTGGTTCAGCGTCGAACCCAGATTCGGCGCTTCGTGCGCCTGATCGATGATCAACAGCTGCAGAATCGGGCACAGCGCAAAGGCGAAAATTCCCCACAGCACCAGGGTGATCGCCGCCGGAATCACCGCGCGGCTGGTCTGGCTGAACGCCGCGAGAATCACCACGACTGCCAGCGCAACGCCGACCAGCGATGGCAGCAAGCGGCTGTCGGCCAGACGCCCGCCGAGCATGCTGCCCGCTGTCAGGCCGACGCCGAACAACAGCAGCATCACCGTCACGCCGTGGGGGCTGACGCCAGTGATGTCTTGCAGAATCGGCGCGATATAGGTGAACACGCTGAACAGGCTGGTCGAGGCCAGCACGCTCATGCCCAGGGCCAGCAGCACGTTGGCCTTGCCCAGCACCTTGAATTCGCTGGCGAGATTGGCCTTGTCCATCGCGATGTGTTTCGGCAACCACAACCATTGCGCCAGCGCGGCGACAATGCCGATTACCGACACCGCCCAGAAGGTCGAGCGCCAGCCAGCGTATTGGCCCAGCGCTGTGCCCAATGGCACGCCGAGGACGTTGGCCAGGGTCAGGCCGGTGAACATCATGGCAATGGCTTGCGCGCGTTTGTTCGGCGCCACCAGGCCGGCGGCAACCACCGAGCCAATGCCGAAAAACGCCCCGTGACACAGCGCCGTGACCACCCGCGCCGCCATCAGCGTCGCGTAGTTCGGCGCGAGCGCGCAGAGCACGTTGCCGAGGATGAACATCAGCGTCATGCCCAGCAGTGTCGCTTTGCGCGGCATATTGGCGGTGCCGATCGCCAGGATCGGTGCGCCGAACACCACGCCCAGGGCGTAACCGGTGATCAGCAGCCCGGCATGAGGAATGCTTACCGCCAGATCGCGGGCAACGTCGGGCAGCAGGCCCATGATGACGAATTCGGTGGTGCCGATGCCGAACGCGGCAACGGCGAGTGCAAGCAAAGCGAGGGGCATGCGCAAGGTCTCTGTCGGTAGTCTTGACGCTTTGATCAGGCATACGCGTGCCAGCGACCGTTTTCGAAGAAAGCGGAGCAGGCAGCTTTTATTGGAATTTTTTGGTGTGCAGCTGAGTACGGCGTGGTGGGTTGCAGTATAAACAGCTGCTGACACATGGCGAATCAATAATCTGACTAATCGACGGCGCGCTGGAAGTGCCGTGTTATATCCAGCTGAAAGAACCTTTCTGCCGGGCGCGGCTCTTAGCCTGTGGGCAGGTGCTGATCGGCATGCTGGTGATGAATTTCTGATCGCTCGCCAATTTCTCCAATCGAAAAAAGGACGACGTTATGACAGTGGCTCTGTGGTGTGTGTTGATCGCGATTTTCCTGCCGTACGTGTGCACGATCGTGGCGAAGGCCACCGGCGGTTTCCGCCTCAAGGACAATTACGATCCACGGGACTTTCTCGACAGCGTCGATGGCGTCGCCCGTCGCGCCCACGCCGCGCAACTGAACAGCTTTGAAGTAACGCCTGCGTTTGCCGCTGCGGTGATCGTTGCCCACCTGGTCGGCACTGCGCAGCTGGTGACGGTCAATGTGCTGGCCGTGCTGTTTATCACCAGTCGCCTGCTGTACATCATCTGCTACCTGGCTGACTGGGCAGCACTGCGTTCGGTGGTGTGGTTTATCGGGATGGGGCTGATTGCTTCGTTTTTCTTTGTGTCGATCTGATTATCGGCTGTTGCTGCCGCCCTCTTCGCGAGCAGGCTCGCTCCCACATGGAAATGCATTCCAGATGTGGGAGCGAGCCTGCTCGCGAAAGCGATGGATCAGGCCACGAAGAACCTAAGACTTTTGCTTCGGTGTATCCGCCACCTGCGGGACCTGCGGCAACGCCGCCCCTTTGGGCCAGAGCATCCAGATCTGCCCCTGCTGCTTCATGTCCCCGGCCAGTTGTCCGGCCGCATCACCCGTGCCCCAGAACAGATCCGCGCGCACCTCGCCGGCAATCGCGCCGCCGGTATCCTGCGCCGCGACCGGGCGCACCAGTGGGGTGCCATCCGGTTTGGTGGTCGACAGCCATAACAGACTGCCCAACGGAATCACCTTGCGATCCACCGCCGCGCTGTAGCCGGCGGTCAGCGGCACGTTCAGCGAGCCGCGTGGGCCTTCGTTGCTGTCCGGGTTGCGGGTGAAGAACACGTAGCTCGGGTTGCTGGCCAGCAGTTCCGGGATGCGCGTCGGGTTGGCCTTGGCCCAGTCGCTGATTGCGGTCATGGTCACGTCTTCTTTCTTCAGCTCGCCTTGCTCGACCAGCCAGCGACCGATCGGGCGATACGGGTGGCCGTTCTGATCGGCGTAGGCGATGCGCAATTGTTTGCCGTCCTCGGTCTGAATCCGGCCCGAGCCCTGAATCTGCAGGAATTGCAGATTCATTGGATCAGTCAGATAGGCGACCACTGGCGCTTTCACGCCTTTGGATTCAATGGTCGCCGCGTCGTCGTAAGGCTTGAGCACGCGACCTTCGAGACGGCCGCGCAGGCGCTTGCCTTTCAGTTCCGGATAGATGCTGTCGAGCGAGACGATGATCATGTCTTCCGGCACGCCATACACTGGCACGTTCGCCGTTGCGGTGGGCGTCAGGCTGCCGGGGTACACCGGTTCGTAGTAGCCAGTGATCAGACCGTTGGGGTTGTCGTTCTCGGCGCGCAGGCCGTAGACATCGAGATTCTGCTTGAGGAATGCACGAATCTCGGCGGCGCTTTGCGGCACATTCGCCGCCGCAGCGCAGGTCGGCCCCCAGACTGCGTCGGATTTGAGTCGTGTGCAGGCGCTGCGCCACGAGCCGAAACCGGCGACCAGATCGCTGTCGGAGACCGCTGGCAACGCTTCCCAGGTCGCGCTGGAATAAGTGGCCAGCGCATGGGTTTTCGGTTTGGCGCTGTCGCCGCCTGTGCAACCGGCGAGGATGGCGAGCAGTGGAAGGGTGACGATAAGCGGGTGACGCCAGGCCGTGAAGCGGCTGTTCATGGAGTGATTCCTGTGCCGGTTGGCCGAGTGCTCCATGCGCTCGACCAACCCGTATTTTTAATAGGGCTATTGGTGTTTGGCGGTGAGCCGAGGATACTGGTCGCCGATTTCCGCGACCTGAAGCCACCATGACTCTGAAACCCATTGCTGTTGTATTGCTGGCCTGCCTGGCTTTGTCCGCCTGCGGCGGTGTCGACCCGAATTCGCCGCTGGGTCAACGCAAGGCGATCTTCAAGCAGATGCTCAAGACCAGCGAAGACCTCGGCGGCATGTTGCGCGGGCGCATTGCCTTCGACGGGCCGAAATTTGCCGAGGGCGCGGTCAGACTTGATGCGTTGGCCCATGAGCCGTGGAAGCATTTTCCGCAGGTGCGCGAGGAAGATCACACCAGCGCCAAGGACGATGTCTGGCAAAAACAGGCGCGTTTTCAGGAACTGGCCCGCGCCCTCGAGACAGCCACCGGTGAATTGGTGGTCGCCAGTCAGGTTCAGCCGTACAAGGCCAGCAATCTTGGGCCGGCAGTGCAGAAAGTTGAAGATGCCTGCAGTGCTTGCCATAAAGAGTTTCGCGATCATTGATTCCTGAAGCTGCTGAGTGCCTTGTGGTGAGGGGATTTATCCCCGATGGGCTGCGAAGCAGCCCCAAAACCATACAACCGAGTTTTTTCAGTCAGACCGGACTAGCCGAATTTGCGACGGATTCGCCGCCGGACGGGGATAAATCCCCTCGCCACAGGGGCTTCGGTTACTTATCGATTTCGTCCAGTGCTTCCTGCAGTTCCTTGCGCGACTCGGCGAGCTTTTCCTTGCGCTTGTTGATCTTCTCCGGATCGCCTTTCTTCATGGCCTTGTCGAGGTCCGCCTGACGCTGGCTCACCTCATGCTTGGCCTCAAGCACTTTGTTCTCACGTTCTTTTTTCAGCCCGGCGTCGGTGCAGTGTTCATTGACTTCACGCAGTGCGGTTTCCAGGCCTGCCTGCTGCTCCATGTTGCCGCGCGACTTGGCCTGTTCGATCTGATTGATGATGCCCTGCTTCTTGGCAGCGCAACCGGTCAGGCCCGGGCCGTCTTCCTCGGCCATGACCGGAGCGGCCATGACGCCGCAAAGAGTAAGCAGGGCGAGCGGTGCGAGAAATTTCATAAAAGCTCCATGTGCAAAGGCAATCGGGGTGGGAGGGCACTGCGCTGTTGGAGCGTCTGGCCGGCCGTTGGGTTCCCGCCGGGCGGGGATTGCAGGTTCAGAAGCCGTCGATTCCGGCGGCTTTCAGGGTTTCACTCAAAGCCAGTACCTGCGGGTCGCGAAAGAATGCGCTCAGTTGCGCCGCGCGTCCCGGGCCGATGCCGGCTTCTGCCTGCCATTGTTCAGTGTCGCGTTGTGCCAGGGCCTGCCACGAATCGTCCAGTTGTGCCTGTCCGGTCGGCGGCATGCCCAGCGCTTTCAACCATCGAGCGAACGGCTGTTGCCGCGCGCCCTCAAAACTCTGGATCAAACGTGCGCTGCTGCGCTCGCCGAGGCCGGCAATGTTAGCAAGCTCTGACGCATCGAGGGTCAGCCAATCCAGCAGGTGTTTCAGACGGCCTGTTTCCAAAAGTTTCTCCCAGGTGCCACGCCCGACATGTTGCATGGCCAGGCCCTGCTTGCCACCGAGCCAGGTCAGACGCGCGAGAAACTGGCTTTCACACCCCGGCGTCGGTTGCCAGCAGCTCAGTACGTGGTAATCGCCGACATCGGGAATGCTGATGTCTGCCCGTTCGCTGGTGCGCAGCACGACACTGTCCAGGCGCGGAATGGTCAGCCCGGCCAGACTGATTGCCACCTGATCGCCGGGGCGAATGTCGAGGGTTTGCCAGCGCTTGAGCGAGCTGACGCTGACCCGTTTGATTTCGCGGTCATCGAGTCTGACTGGCAGTAGTTCCAGCACCGGCGTAATCCGCCCGGTGCGGCCGATCTTGAAATTGACCTTGCGCACCTCGGCCAGTGCCTGGGCGAACGGGTATTTCCAGGCTATCGCCCAATACGGCGCGCGAGCCTGCCAGCGTTCGGCAGGTGGCCGTTGGCTCTGACGCAGCACCACGCCGTCGCTGGCAAAGGGCAGGGGCGAGCGATACCAGTGCTCGCGCCATTTTTGTGCGTCTTCGAATCGGCTGACGGGCTGTGTAAAGGGCTCGGTTGTGGCGAACCCCAATGTCTGAAGTTCGGACAATCTTTCCGGCAGCCGCACAGGACCTTGCGGCCAGTCCCATACAAACAGACCGATCCCGGCGGCCTGGTCGGCATCCAGGGATTTGCGCCCCATCAGCCCGGCGATGGTGGCGCGGGCATTGACGCTGCCGGACTGTGATTGAACATGTGCGTTCAGGCGCCAATAGAGTTCGCCTTGCACCAGCAGATCCCGTGGCTGCCTCAAACGTTGCGGAATGGCTGCAATCCTGCGGGCGGAGGCGGTCCAGTCCTGGCCGTTGACCCCGTCACCGCGACTGATCGCCTGCTGCAATATTCCCTGGCGGTAGATCAGCGTGACAGCCACGCCGTCGACCTTGGGCTGCACCCAGACGTTCTGGCGATCGCGCAACCAGTGGGCGACGTCTTCGGCTTTGTGCAGCTTGTCCAGGCCGGTGTGGGCGATGGGGTGGGTGACCGGGCCGGACGCGGTGCGCAACGGCTGCGGGGATGAGGGTTGGTTGAAACAGGCTTGCCATTCTTTCAGCCGTAGCTGGGACTGGTCATAGAGTTCGTCGCTGATCAATGAGCGGCCTTCGAGGTGATAGGCGTCGTCCCATTGGTCGATCCGGTTTTGCAGGGCGGTGATTTCGCGTTGGGCTTGGGAAAGATCCCAGTTCGGGCAGTTGGCTTGGCTGACGAGGGTGATGAGTGCCAGCAGGAAGGCCAGCAACAGGCGCAGTGTGAAGAGCATTGTGAGCGTCCTTGCTCGGGGGTGATGCTTGAAGGGTAGGTGAGGATTCGAAATGCGTTACCGAGGGTGTTTTTCGAGGTGTTTCCGGATTCTGAATTGACGTTGCATGGGCGGGCGCCTTCGCGAGCAGGCTCGCTCCCACAGGGATCTCAAAAATCTGTAAGGCATGAAAAAGCCCCGCACGGCGCGAACCGTGCGGGGCTTTCATGCAGCCAGGGTTTTACAGGCCAGCGGCGGAACGCAGGGCGTCGGCGCGGTCGGTTTTTTCCCAGGTGAACGTGGTGAAGCTGTCTTCGCCAACGGTCTTGGTCTGCGGTGCACGGCCGAAGTGGCCGTAGGCTGCGGTTTCCTGGTACATCGGGTGCAGCAGGTCGAGCATGGTGGTGATTGCGTATGGACGCAGGTCGAACACTTCACGCACCAGTTTGATGATCTTGTCATCGCTGATCTTGCCGGTGCCGAAGGTGTTCAGCGAGATCGACGTAGGCTGGGCCACACCGATCGCGTAGGAAACCTGAATCTCGCAACGCTCGGCCAGGCCGGCTGCAACGATGTTCTTGGCCACGTAACGGCCAGCGTAGGCAGCCGAACGGTCAACCTTCGATGGATCCTTGCCGGAGAACGCGCCGCCGCCGTGACGGGCCATGCCGCCGTAGCTGTCGACGATGATCTTGCGACCGGTCAGACCGCAGTCACCTACCGGGCCGCCAATGATGAACTGGCCGGTCGGGTTGATGTGGAACTGGGTGTCCTTGCTCAGCAGTTCGGCAGGCAGTACGTGCTTGACGATCAGCTCCATCACGCCTTCGCGCAGGTCTTTGTACGAGACTTCCGGGTTGTGCTGGGTCGACAGAACAACAGCGTCGATGCCGACAACCTTGCCGCCTTCGTAACGGCAGGTCACTTGCGACTTGGCATCCGGACGCAGCCAAGGCAGCAGGCCCGACTTGCGTGCTTCAGCCTGACGCTGCACCAGCTGGTGCGAGAAGGTGATCGGCGCTGGCATCAAAACGTCGGTTTCGTTGCTGGCGTAGCCGAACATCAGGCCCTGGTCGCCGGCGCCCTGATCTTCAGGCTTGGCGCGGTCAACACCCTGGTTGATGTCAGGGGACTGCTTGCCGATGATGTTCATCACGCCGCAGGTCGCGCCGTCGAAGCCGACTTCGGAGCTGGTGTAGCCGATGTCGCAGATCACGTCACGAACGATCTGCTCCAGGTCGACCCAGGCGCTGGTGGTCACTTCACCGGCAACGATGGCCACGCCGGTCTTGACCAGCGTTTCCACGGCCACGCGAGCGTGTTTGTCCTGGGCAATAATGGCGTCCAGCACCGCATCGGAAATCTGGTCGGCGATTTTGTCCGGATGTCCTTCAGACACGGACTCGGAGGTGAAGAGGGAGTATTCGCTCATCTCGATGTTTTCCTGAATTTACCGATGGTGAGTGTCGCCAGCCGGTCGCTGAAAGTGGCGAACCTGGATCTGGAAACCATTACGTAAGCCTACATAGAGGCTTTCCCCGGGAACGAGTCCCGCAGCGGTGGCCCAACGGGCCAGATCGTCCTGTTCAAACCCCAACCAGAGATCACCGCAGGCCTCCCTGGCCCAACTCTGGTTGTGGCTACATAACTCTGTCACGAGCAGGCTACCGCCCGGTTGCAGCAAGTCGGCCATGTGCCTGAGCGCATCGGCCGGGGCGGCGAAATGGTGCAGGACCATGTTCAACACCACGCAATCGGCTTGAAGGCTTGTGCCGTTCAATGCATCGGCCAATTGCAGGCTGACGTTAGCCAGCTGTTCACGTTCACACACCTGACGCGCCAGTTCGAGCATCGCCGGGCTGTTGTCCAGCGCGGTTACGGTGCCGAAGCGACGGGCCAGTTCCGGCAGAAAAGCACCATCGCCGGGGCCGACTTCAATGGCCGTGGCTGCACCATCGAAGTTCAGTTTGTCGAGCAGCGCCAGCACGCTGTCACGGTACTGCGGCAGGCCTGCGATCAAATCCTGCTGGGCACGGAATTTTTCCGCGACCCGGGCGAAAAAGTCCCGGCTGGCGGCGGCACGCTGACCATGAACCTGCTCGATGCGCGCTTGCACTTCATCAGGCAGATGCAGATTGTCGACTTCTTCCAGCAATGCCGCATGCAGCTTGCCGCCGAGCAATTCGCTGTGTGGCAGGGCGCGACGATAGAAAATCGCGTTGCCCTCACGGCGTGTCGCCACCAGATCGGCTTGCGCCAGCACCTTGAGGTGATGGCTCATGCCCGACTGGCCGATGCCGAAAATCTGCGCCAGCTCCAGCACGCCAAACGAATCGTTGGCCAGCGCGCGCAATACATTCAGCCGCAGCGGATCGCCGCCGGCCTTGCACAGGGCCGCCAGCTCGTCGCAATCGTCATGGCGAATGGAAGGCACGCGTAAGTTCATAGGGCTGGCAGTCTAGAGACGGGGGCAAGGCACCGCAAGGCCAATATCAAAAAGTTTTGATATTGCTCGATAAATGGCACTTCTCAGCGCACGGTAGTCTCTACAAACGAATAGCGGAAAGGTTTCACCAAGCGAAACCTGTGCTATCGATTGGAAAAACGCCTGCCGATGACTATCTGTCATTGCCCCGAGGCGCATGGGTGAGGGAAAATGCCCTCCTTTTTTCCGTTTCAGTCTATTCACACCCAGGAGATCAGCGATGCCTAGCCGTCGTGAGCGTGCCAACGCCATTCGTGCCCTCAGCATGGATGCCGTGCAAAAAGCCAACAGCGGCCATCCCGGTGCCCCTATGGGTATGGCAGATATTGCCGAAGTGCTGTGGCGCGACTACCTCAAGCACAACCCGAGCAACCCGTCGTTCGCCGACCGTGACCGCTTCGTGCTGTCCAACGGCCACGGCTCGATGTTGATCTACTCGCTGCTGCACCTGACCGGTTACGACCTGTCGATCGACGACCTCAAGCAGTTCCGTCAACTGCACAGCCGCACTCCAGGCCATCCGGAATTCGGTTACACCCCGGGCGTTGAAACCACCACTGGTCCGCTGGGTCAGGGCCTGGCCAACGCCGTCGGTTTCGCCTTGGCGGAAAAAGTCATGGGCGCGCAGTTCAACCGTCCCGGCCACAACATCGTTGACCACCACACCTATGTGTTCCTCGGTGATGGCTGCATGATGGAAGGCATTTCCCACGAAGTCGCCTCTCTGGCCGGCACGCTGGGCCTGGGCAAGCTGATCGCCTTCTACGATGACAACGGCATTTCCATCGACGGCGAAGTCGAAGGCTGGTTCACCGATGACACGCCGAAGCGTTTCGAAGCCTACAACTGGCAGGTGATCCGCAACGTCGACGGCCACGATCCGGAAGAGATCAAGACCGCCATCGAAACCGCGCGCAAGAGCGCCCAGCCGACCCTGATCTGCTGCAAGACCACCATCGGTTTCGGTTCGCCGAACAAGCAGGGCAAGGAAGACTGCCACGGCGCCCCACTGGGTGACGCGGAAATCGCCCTGACCCGTCAGGCGCTGAACTGGAACCACGGCCCGTTCGAAATCCCGGCCGAGATCTATGCCGAGTGGGACGCCAAGGAAGCTGGCCGCGCGGTCGAAGCCGAGTGGGATCAGCGTTTCGCCGCTTACTCCGCTGCATTCCCGACTGAAGCCAACGAGCTGATCCGCCGTCTGAGCGGCGAGCTGCCGGCCGACTTCTCGGAAAAAGCCTCGGCCTACATCGCCGAAGTCGCGGCCAAGGGCGAAACCATAGCCAGCCGCAAAGCCAGCCAGAACACCCTCAACGCCTTCGGCCCGCTGCTGCCGGAAATGCTCGGCGGTTCGGCTGACCTCGCCGGCTCCAACCTGACCCTGTGGAAAGGCTGCAAAGGCGTCAGCGCTGAAGATGCCAGCGGCAACTACATGTACTACGGCGTGCGCGAGTTCGGCATGACCGCGATCATGAACGGCGTCGCCCTGCACGGCGGTCTGGTGCCTTACGGCGCGACGTTCCTGATGTTCATGGAATACGCACGCAACGCCGTACGTATGTCGGCTTTGATGAAGAAGCGCGTGATCCACGTCTACACCCACGACTCCATCGGTCTGGGCGAAGACGGCCCGACGCACCAGCCAATCGAGCAATTGACCAGCCTGCGCAGCACGCCGAACCTCGACACCTGGCGTCCAGCCGATGCCGTGGAATCGGCAGTGGCCTGGAAGAACGCTCTGGAACGCAAGGACGGCCCGTCGGCGCTGATCTTCTCGCGGCAGAACCTGCAACATCAGGAACGCGACGCTGGCCAGATTGCCAACATCAGCCGTGGCGGTTATGTGCTCAAGGATTGCGCAGGCGAGCCTGAGCTGATCCTGATCGCCACCGGTTCGGAAGTCGGTCTGGCGGTTCAAGCCTTCGACAAACTGACCGAGCAAGGCCGCAAGGTTCGCGTGGTCTCGATGCCTTGCACCAGCGCGTTCGATGCTCAGGATGCGGAGTACAAGCAGTCGGTTCTGCCGTTGCAGGTCAGTGCACGTATCGCCATCGAAGCCGCCCATGCCGATTTCTGGTTCAAGTATGTGGGTCTGGAAGGTCGTGTGATCGGCATGACCACCTACGGTGAGTCGGCGCCGGCTTCGGCATTGTTCGAAGAGTTCGGCTTTACCCTGGAAAACATCCTCGGTCAGGCTGAAGAGCTGCTGGAAGACTAAATCTGACAGTTATGTTGTCCGGGCTGACGCCTTCGCGAGCAGGCTCGCTCCCACAGGGAAATGCATTCCAATGTGGGAGCGAGCCTGCTCGCGAAAGCGCTGGTTCAGGCAATATCGCACTGCATGATTCACCACGGTAATCGAGAACCCCATGCCTCAACCGCGTCCCTACAAAGTTGCACTCAACGGCTACGGCCGCATTGGTCGTTGCGTCTTGCGGGCGTTGTTCGAGCGCGGCGCGCAGGCCGGGTTTGAAATTGTCGCGATCAACGATCTGGCCGACATGGCCAGCATCGAATACCTGACACGCTTCGACTCCACCCACGGCCGCTTTCCCGGCGAAGTGCGGGTTGAGGGCGATTGTCTGCATATCAATGGCGACTGCGTGAAGGTCTTGCGCAGTGCCACCCCTGAAGGCATCGATTGGGCGTCGCTGGGCGTCGATCTGGTGCTTGAGTGCTCTGGCGCTTACCACACCCGTGCCGATGGCCAGCGGTTTCTCGACGCCGGCGCACCGCGCGTGCTGTTCTCGCAGCCGATGGCCAGCGAAGCGGATGTCGACGCCACCATCGTCTACGGCGTCAATCAGGACTGCCTGACCGGCGATGAACTGCTGGTGTCCAACGCCTCCTGCACCACCAACTGCGGCGTGCCGCTGCTGCGTCTGCTCGATCAGGCGATCGGTCTGGATTACGTGTCGATCACCACGATTCACTCGGCAATGAACGATCAGCCAGTGATCGACGCTTATCACCACGAAGACCTGCGCCGCACGCGTTCGGCGTTCCAGTCGGTGATCCCGGTGTCCACTGGTCTGGCACGCGGTATCGAGCGCCTGCTGCCGGAACTTGCCGGGCGAATTCAGGCCAAAGCCGTGCGCGTGCCGACAGTCAACGTGTCCTGCCTCGACATCACGATGCAGACCGCCACCGCGACTGACGCCAATGAGGTCAACCGGATCCTGCGCGAAGCCGCCACCAGCGGCCCGCTCAAAGGCCTTTTGGCCTACACCGAGTTGCCGCACGCCAGCTGTGATTTCAACCATGACCCACATTCGGCCATCGTCGATGCCAGTCAGACCCGTGTCTCCGGCCCCAAACTGGTGAACATCCTGGCCTGGTTCGACAACGAATGGGGTTTTGCCAACCGAATGCTGGACGTTGCAGACCACTATCTGCAAACAGCAACTTCAAAAAAACCGTAGGAAGTGCGACCCATGACCGTGTTGAAGATGTCCGACCTCGATCTGCAAGGTAAGCGCGTATTGATCCGCGAAGACCTCAACGTCCCCGTCAAGGACGGTGTTGTCACCAGCGACGCGCGCATCCTGGCTTCGCTGCCGACCATCAAGCTGGCCCTGGAAAAAGGCGCGGCAGTGATGGTCTGCTCGCACTTGGGCCGTCCTACCGAAGGCGAATTCTCCGCCGAGAACAGCCTGAAACCTGTTGCCGACTACCTGAGCAAGGCGCTCGGCCGCGAAGTGCCGCTGGTGGCTGACTACCTCGGCGGTGTCGAGGTCAAGGCTGGCGACATCGTGCTGTTCGAAAACGTGCGCTTCAACAAGGGCGAGAAAAAGAACGCCGACGACCTGGCCCAGCAATACGCGGCCCTGTGCGACGTGTTCGTGATGGACGCTTTCGGCACTGCTCACCGCGCCGAAGGTTCGACCCATGGTGTAGCCAAGTTCGCCAAAGTCGCTGCCGCTGGCCCGTTGCTGGCCGCTGAACTGGACGCACTGGGCAAAGCCCTGGGCGCACCGGCCAAGCCAATGGCGGCCATTGTTGCCGGCTCCAAGGTCTCGACCAAGCTCGACGTACTCAACAGCCTGAGCCAGATCTGCGATCAACTGATCGTCGGCGGCGGCATCGCCAACACCTTCCTCGCGGCCGCCGGCCACCCGGTTGGCAAATCGCTGTACGAACCGGACCTGCTCGACACCGCCCGTGAAATCGCGGCGAAAGTCAGCGTGCCGTTGCCGGTTGACGTCGTGGTCGCCAAGGAATTTGCCGAAAGCGCTGAAGCGATCGTCAAGTTGATCGCTGACGTGGCGGCAGACGACATGATTCTCGACATCGGCCCGCAAACTGCAGCCAACTTCGCCGAACTGCTGAAGTCGTCGAAAACCATTCTGTGGAACGGCCCGGTTGGCGTGTTCGAGTTCGATCAGTTCGGTAACGGCACCAAAGTGCTGGCCCAGGCTATCGCTGAAAGCTCGGCATTCTCCATTGCCGGCGGTGGCGACACCCTGGCGGCGATCGATAAATATGGCGTGGCTGAGCAGATCTCCTACATTTCCACCGGTGGTGGCGCGTTCCTCGAATTCGTCGAAGGCAAGGTGCTGCCCGCCGTTGAAGTCCTGGAAAGCCGGGCCAAGGCCTGAGGCCGCCCGTTTGGCCAGGCAAAGGAGTGTTCACATGGTCAAGTCGTTAGCGCTGTTGTTGCTGACCGGTACGCTGGCGGCCTGCGGGAGCACCCCTAAGGCCGACGCGACGCCAGCACCGAGCGAATCGCAGAAGGGCTGTTATCAGGCCGACTGGCAGGCCGAAACCAACCCGGTGCTGAACAAACGCTCGGGTCCGGACGGCCTGGACAAATACGAGACGCAAACCCCGGCCAAGGAACATGGTTGTCCTTGACGGGTCTGACTCTTTAACTCAGGGCTGGCGGCATGCGTCGTCAGTCGAGGAACACGGATGAAAGGCTTGATCGCCGTTGCGGCGTTGGCATTGTTGGGTGGTTGCGCGCAGTTGAACCTGTTTCAGTCGTCGGCCCCGGTAGACAACTGGACGACCTGGACCTGCGACAGCCAGGCCAAGGTGTTGTGGCGTTACGCCGATGCCGGCCAGAAGGCAGTCGACGTTCGCCTCGGCGGCGGTGATCAGGTCTATCGCCTGAAAGAAGAGCCGGGCGCCTCGGGCACGCTGTACAGCGATGGCATGCTGGCGTTTCACGTCAAGGGTGACGAAGGCCTGGTGTACTGGGTCGCCACCAATGACCTGATTGGCCGTGGTTGCAAGGCCGAGTAACACGATTGAATTGATGTACAAAGATCCAAATGTGGGAGCGAGCCTGCTCGCGAAAGCAATCTTGCCGTCGATGATGCAGTGTCTGTCAGACCGCTTTCGCGAGCAGGCTCGCTCCCACAGGGGTTCTCTGTTGTTCACACAGTTTTGGTAACACCGAATCACCAGACCGGGCCTCAACCCCCGATCTGCATTAACTTGAATAGCCGCCGCCGCTCCGGCAGGCTGGCACGATCAACGACCCTCAACCGGGAGAGACACACACAATGGCACTTATCAGCATGCGCCAGATGCTGGACCACGCAGCCGAGTTCGGCTACGGCGTTCCAGCTTTCAACGTCAACAACCTTGAGCAGATGCGCGCCATCATGGAAGCCGCTGACAAGACTGACTCCCCGGTGATCGTCCAGGCTTCGGCCGGCGCCCGCAAATACGCCGGCGCGCCATTCCTGCGTCACCTGATCCTGGCCGCGATCGAAGAATTCCCGCACATCCCGGTGTGCATGCACCAGGACCACGGCACCAGCCCTGACGTCTGCCAGCGTTCGATTCAACTGGGCTTCAGCTCGGTGATGATGGACGGCTCGCTGGGCGAAGACGGCAAGACCCCGACCGACTACGACTACAACGTCCGCGTTACCCAACAAACCGTGGCCATGGCCCACGCCTGCGGCGTTTCGGTAGAGGGCGAGCTGGGCTGCTTGGGTTCGCTGGAAACCGGTATGGCCGGTGAAGAAGACGGCATCGGCGCCGAAGGCGTTCTGGATCACAGCCAGATGCTGACCGACCCGGAAGAAGCCGCTGACTTCGTCAAGCGCACCCAGGTCGACGCCCTGGCCATCGCCATCGGCACCAGCCACGGCGCCTACAAGTTCACCAAGCCACCCACCGGCGACGTGCTGGCGATCGACCGCATCAAGGAAATCCACAAGCGCATCCCGAACACTCACCTGGTGATGCACGGTTCGTCCTCCGTGCCACAAGAGTGGCTGGCGATCATCAACCAGTACGGCGGCGACATCAAAGAAACCTACGGCGTCCCGGTTGAAGAAATCGTCGAAGGCATCAAGCACGGCGTGCGCAAGGTCAACATCGACACCGACCTGCGCCTGGCCTCCACCGGCGCCATGCGCCGTCTGATGGCCACCAACCCGAGCGAATTCGACCCACGTAAATTCTTCGGCGCCACCGTGACCGCAATGCGTGACGTGTGCATCGCGCGTTATGAAGCGTTCGGTACTGCCGGTAATGCTTCGAAGATCAAACCGATCTCGCTGGAAGCGATGTACCAGCGTTATCTGAAGGGTGAGTTGAACGCCAAGGTCAACTAAGCCTGAGTGTTGAGCTGATTAAAAGAAACCCGCCGATAGGCGGGTTTTTTGTCGGCAAATATTACGCCTGACGAAGTGATTTAAAGTAAGAGCAATTTATAATGCTTCGAAGACTCAGCAGATCTCGCTGGAGGCGATCTATCCGCGTCATCGGAAGGATGAGATAAACGTTGAGGTTAACTGATTTATCCATTTTTGTCGGTAATAAAAAAGTCAGCTTCTTGTGAATTTGATTCCGTAGGTCTGGCCGACATTCGGCCCACCTGATTCAACTTTAACCGTACCTTCCAAGTAGCTGTCGGTCCCGTCAGACGATTTCATCTTGATCGAGAGAGAGCTTGGGCCATGGTTAAGCTCATCTCTTTTCGTGGCATCTGATTTCGCTTGAAGATTAAAAGACCTGGTGGGTTTTGTATAGGTGCCAGTGACGATAAAATCGAGTCCGCAATAGTCCATGTAGCCTTTACTTATATTGCCGTTTTGCTGGCCTAGATCGTCAAATTTGAGTGTGGCGGCATGTTGCTCACTAGCGTTGAATACGAAGCCATTGTAAGTTTTCATAATGTTCACCTTCTGCATTCGAGTATTAAAGTCAAATAGGTTGTCTCCTGTTGCGTTCATGAGGTTAGGCAAGAAAGGCTCGCAGGTAACCTGATATAAATGACAGTTGTTTATAATCTTTAGCTATGGATGATGCATGCGGACTTAATTTTTTGATCTGTGAGATGAGCCAGTGAAATAATCTGCGGGGTTACTGGAGGAGTTCGATGTATCGGCGTGTCCCCTTTATCGGTCCCTTTGTCGATGAAGGTCATAGATGCTATTTAACATTATTCAATAGGTCTGGTGCATGCTGAGCCGTTGGACACCATAGAAAACGTAAAAGCAAAAATTCAAGATAAAGAGGGTATTTCACCCGATCAGCAACGCCTGATTTTTGCTGGCAAACAGCTCGACGATGGTCGAGCATTGTCTGACTACAAGAAAAAAAGGAGCAGTTCTTGACTTGGTCCTTAGATGGTAGAACGGTAATCACGGCTTCCGCTGTATTATTTTTTTTGTGATCGCCGAGCTGTAGATCCGGTTATTGAACGTCCGGTGATGCAGAAAGGATTTTGAAGGTCAATCCGATCTCGCTGAGGTGCGATCTTTCGATTTGTCTTTTCAGCATCCAAAACAATCAAAAGATCGTAGCCCGCAGTGGCTCTTACAGGAGGACGTAAGCTATTTGTCGTGATCAATATCCAGTTTGGTAAACGTCACCTGCCCACCTTCACTGGTGTAGCCAGTGTTGTCCTGCACATAAACCCCAGCCTTGAAGTACAACGGCTTGTCGCGCCAGGTCGCGCTGATCTGGGAATCCCACTGATACCCTGCTGCACTAACGCCCAACGCGCCGCCAGGACTCAGGTGGATCAGGTAGTTGAATTCGCGATCGAGCTTGATGCCGGTGGCGAGGGTGATGACGCGGCTTTCGGCGTCGTCCGGGCGCATGCGCACTTTGATCACCAGATTGCCGGTCTGGGTTTTTTCCTTGTACTGGTATTCGAGCTTGACCATCGGCCGCTGGCTCTCATACGCGTGGATCTGGCCGATGACGATCTTGCCCGAGCTCGGCACTTTGTTCACCGCGAGGGTGGCGCGCAGCAGGTTGTCGGCGTCCGGGTAGTACCAGTTGCGCAGGGTGCCGTTGCTGTAGGTTTCGCGCAATTCGGTACGAGGGTAGATGGCGTTTTCGGTTTTCGAGCCGGTTACCGGTGACCAGAAGAACAGGGTTCCGGTGTCGGAATGGAAGTACTGATCCTTGAAGCCATCCACCAGTTTTGAGGTTTCGACGGTGTACGGCGGGCTGCCAACAGGAACGCTGAGGTTCCAGGTTGCGAGGTCGATCATGACGGTTCTTCCAATCAATTCATCCGGAACGCCGGTGCCAGAAGCTCTAGCCCGCGCGTTTTCGGGCGTCTTTATAAGCGTAGCGGCATTTTTTGTTAATGCCCGTCCGGCGATTAGTTGACGTCAAAGTCCTGTCGAAATGCCATCCCGCCCGGTTTTCGGGGGCTGTGGCGGTGACCGTTAGTCGGCTCGACGGAACATTGGCCAAATGATGGCGTGACGACAGCTTCTGCTTTGCGGCATCCGCGACTAGAGTGAAGGCTCAGTACGTCTATGGTTTTGCCGGCAACCGGTCCCGATAAGAGAAGCAGCATGGAATGCGCGCAACCCCAGCCAGGTGAAGGCAGCTCGGTCCTTTTGATCGTCGATGATTACCCCGAAAACCTGATCAGCATGCGCGCGTTGCTGCAGCGTCAGGATTGGCACGTGATGACCGCCGCCTCGGGTTTCGAGGCGCTGAACCTTTTGCTCGAACACGACATCGACCTGGTCCTGCTCGATGTGCAGATGCCCGGCATGGACGGTTTCGAGGTCGCACGGTTGATGCGCGGCAGCCAGCGTACGCGGCTGACACCGATCATTTTCCTCACCGCCAACGAGCAATCCCAGGATGCCGTGATCAAGGGCTATGCCAGTGGCGCGGTGGATTACCTGTTCAAGCCGTTCGATCCGCAAATCCTCAAGCCCAAGGTCCAGGCGCTGCTCGAGCACCAGCGCAATCGCCGTGCCTTGCAACGCCTGAGTCATGACCTGGAAGTGGCGCGCGCTTTCAATGCCTCGGTGCTGGACAACGCCGCCGAAGGCATTCTGGTATTGAGCGAGGACGGCGTGATCCGCTTTGCCAACCCGGCGATTTCGCGACTGCTCAATGCGCCGGTGAAGGATCTGGAAGGCAAGGAGTTTCTCGATTTCCTGCAGAAGCCACACATTCCCCTGTGGGCCGATTCCGAGTTCTACGCCGGTTACCTGCGCGGTGAAACCCTGCGCCTGCATGATGCGTTGTTGCGTACTGCGCCGGGGCAGCAAGTGCCGGTGGCATTGTCCTGCGCGCCGCTGCCCTCGGAGCAGCACGCGATGGTGGTGACGGTGCTGGACATGTCGGTGGTGCGTCACTTGCACCAGCAACTAGAGTTCCAGGCGGTGACCGATCCGCTGACCGGGCTGCTCAACCGGCGCGGGTTCTACCAGACCGTGGAAAACCTGTTGTTGCGCGGCGAACGCAGCGACAGCAGCTGGGTGCTGCTCTACCTCGATCTCGACGGCTTCAAACGGGTCAATGATTCCCTCGGCCATGACGCCGGCGACCGCGTGTTGCGTTGGGTCTCCGAACAATTGAAGGCGTGCCTGCGGCCGTTCGATATTCTCGCGCGCATGGGCGGCGATGAATTTACCGCGCTGCTGGATCTGGAGTTCCCCGAGCAAGCGGCGAAGATTGCCGAAAAACTCATCGAACGGGTATCGGTCTGTCAGCAGATCGAAGGCCTGGATATCGTCCTTGGCGCCAGTATCGGCATCGCTACTTATCCCGACTGTGGCCGTAACCTCGACGGCTTGCTGCGCGCTTCGGACATTGCCATGTACGAAGCCAAGCGTGCCGGGCGTCAGCAATATCGCTTCTACGATCATGAAATGAACGGCCGCGCGCGTTCGCGTCTGATGCTTGAAGACAGCGTGCGCGAGGCTATCGAGAATCGTGATTTCAATCTGGTCTATCAGCCGCAGGTGGCGATCGGCAGCGGACAGATCCGTGGGTTCGAAGCGTTGCTGCGCTGGCAGCACCCGAGCGTCGGCGATGTGCCGCCGGGGTTGTTTCTGCCGTTGCTGGAAGAGGCGCGCTTGATCAGTCGCCTCGGCAGCTGGATCTATCACCGTGGCGCCGGCCAGCGCAAAGCCTGGGAAACCTTGTTCGCCGAAGATCTGGTGCTCGGCGTGAGCCTGAGCAACACCCAGTTCGGCCTGCCGAATCTGGTCACCGAATTGCGTCAGGTCATGGAACGCCATGCGCTGCAACCGCAGCAACTGGAAGTCGAGGTCACCGAAGAAGCGTTGATGCAAAACCCCGACGAAACCCGCAAGCAACTACGCTTGCTGCGTCATCTCGGGGTGCGTGTGGCACTGGATGATTTCGGTTCCGGGCCTTGCTCGCTGACGCATCTGCGCGATCTGGAACTGGACACGCTGAAGCTCGACCGCCACCTGATCGCGCGCCTGCCGGACTCGCCACGCGATGCGGCGCTGGTGCGCATGGTTCTCGACCTGTGCAAGCAATACAGTCTGCTGGTGATTGCCGAAGGGGTGGAAACCCTCGAGCAATATCAGTGGCTGCAAGCCCATGGCTGCGAATACGTGCAGGGCTTCCTCGTCGCGCGGCCGTTGATCGCCGAAGACGCGGTCAGCTTCGTTGAACCGTTTGACTGGAGCGCGTTGCCCGGTTGAATTCGCTACACTGGCGCACCTTTTTTCGAACCGTGCTGCCCGTCCATGACTGTGTTGAAGTACCTCCAGGCCTACCCCGCGCAATTGCAGGATCAGGTGCGTCAACTGATTGCCGAAGGGCGGCTGGGTGATTACCTCGATCAACGCTATTCGGGGCGACATGACGTGCAGAGCGACAAGGCCTTGTACAGTTACGCGCTGGATCTCAAGCAGCAGTACATGCGCAATGCGCCGGCCATCGACAAAGTGCTGTTCGACAACCGCCTCGACCTTACCCACCGCGCGCTCGGCCTGCACAGCACAGTCTCGCGGGTGCAGGGCGGCAAGCTCAAGGCCAACAAGGAAATCCGCATCGCCGCGCTGTTCAAGGACGCCGCGCCGGATTTTCTGAAGATGATCGTGGTGCACGAGCTGGCGCACTTCAAGGAATCGGATCACAACAAGGCGTTCTATAAACTGTGCGAGCACATGCTGCCGGGGTATCACCAGATCGAGTTCGATCTGCGCGTGTACCTGACGTGGCGGGATATGCAGGCTTGACCAATCAGGAAGGTGTGGATGGACGTCAGCAAGACCAAAAGCAGTTTCTATCGCCGTTTGTACGTGGCTTATCTAATCGATAGCGGCCTGGCGCCGAGTGTGCCGACGTTGACCGAAGTCACCGGCATGCCCCGACGCACGGCGCAGGACACAATTGCCGCGCTGGCCGATCTGGATATCGTTTGTGAATTCGAGCAGGAGGAGGGCGCGCGCAATCATGCCGGGCGCTATCGGATTCGCGATTGGGGTGCGATTGATCGCGGGTGGATCGAACGCAATTTGCGGCAGATCAAGGCTGTTCTTGAGTATCCCTGAAAAAGCCCCTCACCCCAGCCCTCTCCCAGAGGGAGAGGGAGCCGATCGGGGGAAATTGTAAAATTTCACCGACGTGAGCGAATGCTGTTGAATCCATAATCGACACTGTTTTTCAGGTCGCCGCATGGCCCAAGACACCAAGGTTAGTCCCCTCTCCCTCTGGGAGAGGGTTAGGGTGAGGGGCTGTTCAGGCGCGACGCATCCCGATGTGCGGAATGTCATCCTCGAGATATTCCTCGCCGACTGCGACAAACCCGTACTTGCCGTAATACCCCTGCAGATGCGCCTGCGCCGACAGATAGATCGGAACCTGCGGCCAGTGCTTCTCGGCCTGTTTCAGTGCCTGTTCCATCATCTCGTGCCCCAGCCCCTTGCCACGCCCGGCAGGGGCGGTGATCACCCGGCCAATCACCACGTCGCCGCCTTGGGATTCCGGGTCCAGCAGGCGCAGGTATGCCATCAACTGATCGTCTTCCCAACCCATCAGATGATGGGTATCGCCCTCCAGATCCTGGCCGTCGAGGTCCGGATAGGCGCATTTCTGTTCGACCACGAACACATCCGAGCGCAGCTTCAATAATGCGTACAACTGCTCTTTGCCCAGATCGCTGTGATGTTTGCAGATCCACTCGATTGTCATTTTGCGATTCCTTGACGATGTCGCCCGATACTAAGCGCAGCAGCGCCGTATGTCTGTATGGCGCAACAGTCTGTGATAAAGGTCAAAATGCCACTATTCCTTTCTCGCGCTGGCTGCGACTTTGTGTAATCTGCTCCAGAGCACTGTCCACTGGCTCCCATGAGCTAATGTTCAATGCTTGGGTTTTGCCGGTAAGGGGCCTTGGGTTTTGACGTGAAACCACGTCGGGCGGTTGCCCGCTGAGGATGTTCAAGCATGCTGCGATTGCTTCAAGCCGTTGCTTTTATCGGACTGCTGGTGCTCGGCCAGGATGCTGCGGCGCAGAAGCTGCGGCTGGCGTTCGATAACTGGCCGCCATTTACCGACGATGCACTGGTCAACGGTGGCCTGGCCACTGACATTGTCAGCACCGCACTGGCTCGCGCCGGTTATGCCAGCGGTTACGAACAGGTGCCTTGGGCGCGGGCGTTGCTGGGGATTGGCGAGGGGCGTTACGACGTTCTGGTCAACGCCTGGTACAACGACGAGCGCACGCAGATCGGCCAGTTTTCCGGTGAGTACCTGATCAACCGCATCCGCTTCCTCAAGCGCAAAGACGCGCCCATTGAATACAACAGCCTCGAGCAACTGCACACCTATCCGATTGCGGTGGTGCGCGGCTATGCCTATTCCGCACCGTTCGATGCCGACACGGCGATGCAGAAAGTGCCCGTGCACAACTTCGCCATGGGCGTGCGCATGCTCGCGGCGGATCGGGTCAAGCTGACGCTTGAGGATGAGTACGTAGCGAAGTATTACCTGGCGCGGGAATCGGCCAAGGTACGCAATTCGGTGGAGTTTTTACCCAAGCCGTTGAGTGAGAACAGCCTGCATATTCTGGTCAGCCTGAAGAACCCGCAGCATGAGCAGATCGTCGCCGGGTTTGACCGGGCGATTGCAGCGATGAAGGCTGACGGGACTTATGAGAAGTTATTGCGGCGGCATGGAATGTAGTTGGGAGCTACAAGCTTCAAGCGGCAAGCTGCAAGTTAGAAGCCGGGTAGCGTTTGGCTTGTAGCTTGTAGCTTGTAGCTTGTAGCTTGTAGCTTGTAGCTTGTAGCTTGTAGCTTGTAGCTTGTAGCTTGTAGCTTGTAGCTTGCAGCTTGCAGCTAGACTTCTTTGATCAAATGCGCCGCCAATGTCCGAAGCGGTCCCAACTGCCGGCAAATCAGCGCCAGCTGCGTCTGCACCAACCGCTGCCCTTCATCGATTTCATCCGGCATTTGTTCCAGCTCATTGGCCAGCGCTTCTTCTTCATCACTCTGAATCGCGATTGGCTGCTTGCTCGCCAGGCCTTGGGCGATTTCGTCGATGCTGCTCGCCAGTTTCGCCCCGGCGCCTTCGATCAGATGCTCACGAACCTCGGCCGGCAGCTGCGTTTCGCGGTGCGCGCCGAGGCCGGACAAGTAGCTGAGCAGAGTGTGCGACAGCACCAGGAAGCGGAAGCCGACATCCGCCTCCTTACGGAAATGCCCCGGCTCCATAAGCATGTTCGCCAGTGTCGTCGACAGTGCGGCATCGGCGTTATGGGCGTTGCGTCGGGCCAGGCGATAGGCCAGGTCATCGCTCTTGCCGGCGGCGTATTGCTGCATGATCTGGCGCAGGTAGATGCTGTTGCAGGTCAGGGTGTTGGCCAGCACTTTGTTCAGGCGCCGACCCTGCCAGTCCGGCAGGAACAGGAACACCGCCAGCCCGGCAATCAGGCTGCCCAACAGCGTATCGAACAGCCGTGGCAGAAACAGCCCGTAGCCATCGCCGACCTGATTGAAGCAGAACAGCACCATGATGGTGATCGCCGCCGTCGCCAGGGTGTAGCGGGTGGTGCGATTGGTAAAGAACACCACACCGGCAGCGATGGCGAAGCACGATTGCACCACAGGGTTGGGGAACAGATCGAACAGCGCCCAGGCCACCGTCAGGCCAATGGCCGTGCCGATGATCCGCTGGCCGAGCTTGCGTCGGGTGGCGCCGTAGTTCGGCTGGCAGACGAACAGCGTGGTGAGAATGATCCAGTAGCCTTGCGACGGGTGGATCAGGTGCACCATGCCGTAGCCGATGCTCAGTGCCAGCGGCAGGCGCAGGGCATGACGGAACAGCAGCGAAGTCGGCGTCAGTTGCGTGCGCAGGCGAATCCACACGTCCTTGAGATTGCGCGGTGAGCGGTCGAGCAGGCTGCTGTCGGTGGCGTCCGCCAGGGCATCGGGGTTGCTGGCATCGCTGAGCAGGCGGTCGAGGGTGCCGAGGTTGGCCGCCAGTGCGCGTAGCGAGCGCAGCAGACCGCGCCATGCCGGGTTGCTCTGGATGCGCAAGTGTTCGAGGGAGGCGTGGAGGTCGTTCAGGGCTTCGGCGAAACTTGCGTCGTAGATGAACGGCTGGCGCATCTGGATTGACTCGGCCAAGGCCCGGCAGGCCTTGCCTTGCTGGCGCAGCAGGCGCTGGCAGCGGAACAGCACGTCGCTGTGGAAGAACGCCTCGGCCAGCGCGTTGTAAGGGTAGTGCGAAGAGCTGGCGCGTTCGTGAATGTCCTGAGCGAGGAAATACAGCTTCAGATAACGGCTGACTTTCGAGCCGGGCCGGCCGTTACCGACACGGTGCAGGATGATTTCCTTGGCCGTGTTCAGGGCGGCGACCACGCGGCCATTCTGCTGCGCCAGTTCGAGGCGGCGGGCTTCGACGTCCATCTGCCGGATCGGCTCGAACAGCGAGGATTTCAGCTTCAGATACAGGCCCAGTTCACGGAACAGCCGCGCCAGACTTTGCTGCACCGGTTGATTGGAAAACAGCGCCTGCCATAGGACCGAGAGCAGGCCGTACCACGCCGCGCCGGCGACCAGCAGCATCGGTTCGTGCCAGAAATCGGTAACCGCGCCGCCGCGCTGATCAACGCCGATCATCGTGTAGACCGAGAGAATCAGCGTCGCCGAGGCGATCGCACCGTAACGCTCGCCCAGCGCGCCGAGCATGGTCAGACCGAAACTGGCCAGCGCCAAGGCCACGGCGAAAATGATCGGGTAAGGAAAGAGCAATTCCACCGACAGCGCGGCGATGCTGAAACACACCAGCGTCACCGCCAGAGCGTTGAGACGACCCTGCCAACTGTCGTCGGTTTCGGCCAGGGCGCTGGCGATGATGCCGAGGAACAACGGGATCAGCAGGCCCATTTCATCCTGATACCAGCACAGCGCCATGCTGCCGGTCAGGGCGATGAATACCCGCACGCTATAGCTGAATTTATCCAGCGCCCACAGGCGCCGCAAAGACTGACGAAACGAGGTCGAGGACATGAAGTGCGAAGGCCTTCCGAGGCGATGCCGCTAAATTGAGCCAGTAATGACGCCGACGCAATGGCGCCGAGCACATCTGACAGCAAAAAGTGTTCCTTTTACTTACACCACAAACCATTGTGGGAGCGAGCCTGCTCGCGAAAGCGGAGTGTCATTCAACATTGATGTCGACTGGTACACCGCATTCGCGAGCAGGCTCGCTCCCACAGGGTTTTGTATTTAGCCTTGAGTTAAGCGTACTGCGCCGCAGCGTAACCCGAGGCCCAGGCCCACTGGAAATTGAAGCCGCCCAGGTGCCCGGTGACGTCGAGCACTTCACCAATGAAGTACAGGCCGGGGCTTTTCAGCGATTCCATGGTCTTGGACGACACCTCGCGGGTATCGACGCCACCCAGAGTCACCTCAGCCGTGCGATAGCCCTCAGTCCCCGCCGGCACGACTTTCCAGCTGCCGAGCTTCTCGGCAATCTCCGCCAGTTCGGCGTGGGTGTACTGCTTCATTGGTTTGGAAACGAACCAGTTGTCCGCCAGCAGATTGGCCATTTTCTTGGTGAAGATCTCGCCAAGCAAAGTCTTCAGCTCGCTGTTCGGACGCTCGGCGACTTGCTCTTGCAGCCAGCTCGCCGCGTCGTGATCCGGCAGCAGGTTGATTTCCACCGTGTCGCCGGGCTCCCAGAACGAAGAAATCTGCAGAATCGCCGGGCCGCTGAGGCCACGGTGAGTGAACAGGATGTTCTCGCGAAAGCTCTGGTCATTGCAGCTGACCAGACAATCCACCGAGGTGCCGGACAGCTCTGTGCACAACTCCTTGAGCTGGTCGGTAATGGTGAACGGCACCAGCCCGGCGCGGGTCGGCAGCAGCTCATGGCCGAACTGTTTGGCGACTTGATAACCGAATCCGGTAGCGCCCAGGGTCGGAATCGACAGCCCGCCGGTGGCGATCACCAGAGACTGGCACTGAACCTGACCAAGTGTGGTGTCGAGCAGATAACCGCTGTCGGTTTTTTCGATGGTCTGGATCGAAGTGTCCAGGTGCAGCTCGACGCCGGCCTGATCGCATTCATCAAGGAGCATGCCGAGGATGTCGCTGGATTTGTGATCGCAGAACAGCTGGCCGAGTTTCTTCTCGTGGTACGGCACGCCATGTTTGCCGACCAGACCGATGAAATCCCACTGGGTGTAACGCGCCAGCGCCGATTTGCAGAAATGCGGGTTCTGCGAAAGGAAATTGCTCGGTTCGGTATGCATGTTGGTGAAATTGCAGCGACCGCCGCCGGACATGAGGATTTTCTTGCCGGCCTTGTTCGCGTGGTCGAGCAGCAACACCTGACGCCCGCGCCCGGCGGCGGTCAGGGCACACATCAAGCCGGCCGCGCCAGCGCCAATGATCACGACTTCGGTAGAGCGCAAAACGGTGTCCTCTTGGTGGGTCGCTACAAAACAAACTGTGGGAGCGAGCCTGCTCGCGAAAGCGTTGTGTCATTCAACAATGATGTCGACTGACAGATTGCATTCGCGAGCAGGCTCGCTCCCACAGGGGATCTCCTCTGGATGGAAGATCGCTTACAGAATACGCACGCGCAACGAGCGGCCCTTGATCTTGCCGTCGTTCAGGCGCTGCAAGGCCTGCATGGCCACGGTGCGCTCGACAGCGACGTAGGCCTGGAAATCGAAGATCGCGATCTTGCCGACCTGCGCACCGGGAATGCCCGCTTCGCCGGTCAGTGCGCCAAGAATGTCGCCCGGGCGCACTTTGTCTTTGCGGCCAGCGCCGATGCACAGGGTAGTCATCGGCGGTTGCAGCGGCGCCAGGCCCTGGGACTTGAGGTTGTCGATCTGATCCCAGTTCAGCGGCGCTTTCTGCAGTTGTTCGATGGCTTGCGCACGATGAGCTTCGGACGGCGCGACCAGGCTGATGGCGATGCCTTTCTCGCCCGCGCGACCGGTACGGCCGACGCGGTGGATGTGGATTTCCGAATCGCGCGCCAGCTCGACATTGATCACCATGTCCAGCGCATCGATGTCCAGACCACGGGCGGCGACGTCGGTGGCGACCAGCACCGAGGTGCTGCGGTTAGCGAACATCGCCAGGACCTGATCGCGGTCACGCTGTTCCAGATCGCCGTGCAGTCCAACGGCGGAAATACCTTTGGCGGTCAGGTGATCGACGGTTTCCTGAACCTGCTGCTTGGTGAAGCAGAACGCCACGCAGGACGCCGGACGGAAGTGGTGCAGGACTTTGGTCACCGCGCTCATGCGCTCTTCCGGGGAAATCTCGTAGAAGCGCTGCTCGATCTGCGTGTCGTCGTGGAAGGCTTCAGCCTTGACGGTCTGCGGATCGCGCATGAATTTCGAAGCCAGTTGCTTGATGCCCACCGGGTAGGTCGCGGAGAACAGCAGAGTCTGCCGGCGCTCCGGGGTCTTGATGATAATGTCTTCGATGGCGTCGTAGAAACCCATGTCGAGCATGCGGTCGGCTTCGTCGAGGATCAGCGTGTTCAGGCCATCGAGCACCAGCGAGCCCTTGCGCAAGTGCTGCTGAATGCGCCCTGGGGTGCCGACGATGATGTGTGCGCCGTGTTCCAGCGAAGCGATCTGCGGGCCGAACGACACGCCGCCGCACAGGGTCAGGACCTTGATGTTGTCTTCGGCGCGGGCCAGACGGCGGACTTCCTTGGCCACCTGGTCGGCCAGCTCGCGGGTCGGGCAGATCACCAACGCCTGGCAACCGAAGTAGCGCGGGTTGATCGGGTTGAGCAGGCCGATGCCGAATGCGGCGGTCTTGCCGCTGCCGGTCTTGGCCTGGGCGATCAGGTCCATCCCCTTGAGGATCACCGGCAAGCTCTGCGCCTGGATCGGCGTCATCTGGGCATAACCGAGTGATTCGAGGTTAGCCAGCATGGCGGCGGACAGCGGCAGAGTATTAAAAGCGGTGGCGATGGTGGTCACGGGACTGGCCTGCAAAACAAAATGTCGCGCAGTGTAGCAGCCCCGTGCCAGTTTCCTCGACAGTTCTGGACGAACAGCGACTCAATCGATGTCCGCGAGCGAGTCCTGGCCGAAGATTACCTGTGGCGAGGGGATTTATCCCCGCTGGGGTGCGCAGCAGCCCTAAAACGGTTGGATGCGATCAGCCTGATGAATCGAGGTGGTGGGTATTGGGCTGCTGCGCACCCCAGCGGGGATAAATCCCCTCGCCACAGAAGCTCTTCAGCAGCCACAGAAGCTCTTCAGCAGCCACAGAAGTCCTTCAGCAGTCACAGAAGTTTTTCAGCAGCCACAGATGTCCTTCAGCACAATCAGTGTTCGATGTGCTCCTGCGGCCGTTTCGCCCGGCGCCCGTCTTCCTTGGACAGCTGCGAGAAAATCGTCGCGGCGAGCATGGCCATGATGCCGACCGTGACGAAGGTCAGCTGAAACGCACCGAGTACGGTTTCCACGCCATCGTTGCCGACCTTCGCAGTGAAGCCACCAAGCAGCGCACCGGCGCAGGCCACGCCGAGGCTCAGCGACAACTGCGCGACCACCGAAAGCAGACTGTTGCCGCTGCTGGCGCTGGCATCGTCGAGGTCGATCAGCGTCACCGTATTCATCGCGGTGAATTGCAGCGAGTTGATTGCACCCAGCACGGCTAGCAGGCACAGCAGCAGCCAGTATGGCGTCTGCTCGCTGACCAGACCCATGCTCGCCAGCATGATCCCCAGCGCCAGCGTGTTTCCGGTGAGCACGATGCGATAGCCGAGGCGTTCGATCAGCGGACGCGCGACCCACTTGGCGATCATTGCTGCAGCGGCCAGCGGCAACATGCTCATCCCGGCTTGCGACGGCGAATAACCCAGCGCCACTTGCAACAACAACGGCACCAGAAACGGCAAAGCGCCGCTGCCCAGTCGCGCGAACAGGTTGCCGAGAATGCCGACGGCAAACGTGCGGGTCTTGAACAATGACGGCGCGAACAATGGGTTTTCGATGTGCCCGGCGCGCAGCCAATACGCCGCCAGGCAGGCCATGCCGGCGAACAGCAGCAACATCACCCGCAGGTGCGGCAGGTGCAGTTCGCCAAGGCCTTCCATGGCGATGGTGATGAGGATCATCGCCGCGCCGAACAGCAGAAAACCGAGGCTATCGAAGCGCGTGCGCTCCGTGCCGCGCAGGTCGGGAATGAACTTCCACACCGCATAACAGCCGATCACCCCGACCGGCAGATTGATCAGGAAGATCCAGTGCCACGTCACGTATTCCACCATCCAGCCGCCCATGGTCGGGCCGATCAGCGGGCCGAGCAGGCCGGGAATGGTGATGAAACCCATGATCCGCACCAGTTCCGAGCGCGGGTAGGCACGCAGCACCACCAGTCGCCCGACCGGCAACATCAGCGCACCGCCGAGGCCCTGAATCACCCGCGCACCGATAAGCATGCTCAGGCTGCTGGACAAGGCGCAGAGCAGCGAGCCGAAACTGAACAGCAGAATCGCGCCGAAGAAGATTTTCTTGGTGCCGAAGCGGTCGGCGATCCATCCGGAGGCCGGGATCAGCAGGGCCACGGTGAGCATGTAGGCGATGATCACACCCTGCATGCGCAACGGGTCTTCGGCCAGATCGCTGGCCATGGCCGGCAGCGCGGTGTTGAGGATGGTCCCGTCGAGGGACTGCATGAAGAATGCGATGGCGACGACCCACGGCAACCAGCGGGCGGTGATGGCGTCGAGAGGCGGGCGGTTGGGCATGGAACCTCTTGTGGGTGGTTGATCCAGATTTTTGTTCAAACATGAAACCCTGTGGCGAGGGGATTTATCCCCGCTGGGTCGCGCAGCGGCCCCAAAAAAGCGGGACTGCTGCGCAGTCCATCGGGGATAAATCCCCTCGCCACAGTTTCTATTCCAACAGGTGATCCCCTGTGTGCCGGGGATCTTTGTTTTACAGCGTTAGGGTCAACCGGCTGACCAGCGCCCCCGGCAACAGCGATGACGAGGTATTGCGCTGACTGTAGGTACTCGCCGACAGCAGCAATTCACGCTCGGTAGTCAACGCTTCCAGCTGCGAGCCGAGCAGGTTGTAGGCGCTGTCGTCGAAACGCATGGTGCTGACCGGCGCCTGGATCTCGCCGTTCTCGACCCAGAAGGTCGCGAAGCGGGTCATGCCGGTCATGCGCGCCGCCGGTTGATCCGAGTAGTTCAGGTACCACAGGTTGCTGATGTACAGCCCGGTGCCCAACTGCTTGAGGATCTCTGCTTGCGACAGATCACCGGCGGCCATGTTCAATGCACTGGGCATTTCGCCGCCGCCCGCACCGTTCGCCGCCAGACCATATTCCGCCGCGCTGCGCGAGCCGACCAGTTGATCGCCGGCCCGGCCTTCGATGATCAGACGCAGATCGCTGCGCGGATATCCCTCGGCGGAAAACGCCGGGCTCAGGGATTCGCTGACTTTCTCATCCAGCGACACCAGCGGACTGAACGCCTGATCGCCGACGTAGAGTTTCTGCAACGGACTGCTCTTGCTGGCGATCGATTGCGCCGAGAACCCGCCCCAACTGAGCATGCCCATGATTTCTTCCAGCGCCGCTGGTGCCAGATAGGCGCGGTACTGTCCCGGTGCCAAAGTGCGTAACGGTCGGCCGAGAAACTCCAGCTGTTCGCGGGCCTGGGCGAAACGCCGGGCAAACCCTTCGTCGCTCCAGTCGTGCCCGGCGTAGCTGGCCTTCACCGCTTCGCCGTTTTCGTGGAACAGGCTGAAGTCGAAATTGAAGCTGTTGGCTTCATGCCAGCCGAACGCGCCGGCGGAGCTGGCGAACCCGCGGCTGATCGGGCCGGCAGCATAGAAACCGACCAGATCGAGACCTTCAGCGGCAGCGCAGATTTGCCCGACGACATCTTCGGTGTCCGGCAGCGGATGCGCTTGTACGTGCGTGCTCTGCCAGCTGTTGTGATTGAGCAGCAGGTACGGATCCTGCGGCAGCAGCGGCAGGGTTTCGCGCAGTTGCTGCAAGCCTTCGGCGAGGCGTTGCAGATCGGCTTCCTGATCCCCGGACAAGGTGATCTGCAGGTCGGCGTGGCGACCGTCGTTGATCAGTTTCAGGCCGACGTTGGCCTGCTGCACTTGCCCGGCCTGGCGCACCTTGGCGTGATTGAAGCGCACGAACGCCGAAGCTTCGGCGGCGTAGCTGAGCGTGAACTGTTCCGGCTCGCGCACGCTGTCGCGCAGCCAGTTGACCATGACCTTGAAGGCGTCGGACTGACGCTTCGAAATGCTCATCAGGCGTCTCCCCCAAACACATCAATGTTGCTGAATACGCAGGCCGGCGAAGCGTGGCCGACGCGAATCACCTGGTTCGGTTCGCCCTTGCCGCAGTTCGGCGTGCCCAGCACCTTGACGGTGTTGGCATCGCCGACGGCGCGCAGGCTCTTCCAGAAGTGCGCGGAAATGGCCCGGTAGTTGGGATTTTTCACCACGCCTTTCAGTTCACCGTTCTCGATCAACTGGCCCCATTCGCAGCCGAACTGGAATTTGTTGCGCGCATCGTCGATCGACCACGAGCGGTTGGTGCTCATCAGGATGCCGTGCTCGATACCACCGATCATCTGCTCCAGCGTCTGATCGCCCGGCTCGATGTTGAGGTTGGCCATGCGGTCGATCGGTGGCCGGTTCCAGCCGCAGGCGCGGCTGTTGGCAACGCCATCGAGGCCGGCGCGATATTGCGACAGTGCTCCACCCAATGGCCGCAGCAACAGGCCGTCGCGGATCAGGAATTGTTTGCTCGCCGCAGTGCCGTCGTCGTCATGGCCGTAGCTCGCCAGCTCTTCGGGAATGCCTGGATCGAAAGTTACGTTGAGCAGGTTGGAGCCGTATTGCAGGCTGCCGAAATCGCTGGTCTTGACGAAACTGGTGCCGGCGTAATTGCGCTCATCGCCGAGGATCCGGTCGAGCTCCAGCGGGTGACCGATGGATTCATGGATCTGCAGCATCATCTGATCAGGCATCAGCAGCAGGTCGCGCGGGCCTTGCGGGGTGTTCGGCGCGAGCAGCAGTTGCAGGGCCTGGTCGGCGACTTGCGGACCGGCACCGACCAGGCCGCAGCGGCTGATGACGTCGGCGCCACCCTGCTGGCCGAAGTTCTCGCGGCCGAGGCTGCGGGTCTGGCTGTCGTTGCCGTCGTAGGCGGTGACGTCGAGGCTCGGATAAACGAAGCGCTGGGCCTGGCGTAATTCGGCGCCGGCGCTGCTCAGGTAGATCTGCTCGACATGGGTGATGCCGATGCTCACCTGCCAATTGACCAGGCGTTCATCCTTGGGCACCGAAGCGGACTCCGCACCGAGCAGATCGAAGCATTCACTCAGGGACGGGAAGGGCTGTTCGAGGTTGGGTGAAAAATAATCAGCGCGGTCGCTGGACAGCGTCTGCTCGCGCAGATCGAGCAAGGCGTGCGGCTTGAGCCGGCGGGCTTGCAGTTCGGCGCGTTCAAGCGCGGCTTGCAGGCCTTGTTGCGACAAGTCGTTGGTCGCCGCGTAGGCTTCGACGCCATTCACGCGCACGGTGAGCATCGCCCCTTCATCGCGGCTCAGGCTCGGCGGTTCGGCGACGTTCTTGCGCACCGACAGAAACTGCCCGGACTCGCGCACATACCGCAGGGAAAAAAATTCAGCGCCCGTGCGCAAGGCAGCAAAGCGCTGCTTGAGCTGGGGGTAGAAATCGAACATTCGAGAACCTCCTTGTAATGGAGTAGCGGCATGGCGACAGCGGGGAGGGGTGAAACGGTTGTGCGAGGTCTAGAGTAGGCCTGCGTGGGGGTAGGATCAAGTGAAGAGGGGGTGTAGGGGGATTTACTGTGCAGCGGGGGAATTTGTGCTGAATTTGAGGGCCCCTTCGCGAGCAGGCTCGCTCCCACAGTTGAAATGCATTCCAATGTGGGAGCGAGCCTGCTCGCGAAGGTCGCGCCTCGGTCTTACGACTTACTGGGTAACCGGGGTGATATCCCGCATCGGCTTGCCTTTGACCGGTGCGCCGTTCGCGACGTAATACGCAGCGGTGCTGCGTGGCAGCGGCTTGCGGCCACGGATCTTGTCGGCGATTTTCTCGGCCATCATGATCGTCGGTGCGTTGAGGTTGCCGGTGGTGATGATCGGCATGATCGAGGCATCGACCACGCGCAGGCTCTGCATGCCGTGCACACGACCTTCGCCATCGACCACGGCCATCTCGTCGGTGCCCATCTTGCACGAGCAGGACGGGTGGAACGCGGTTTCGGCGTGCTCGCGGATGAACTTGTCGAGCTGCTCATCGGTTTGCACGTCGATGCCCGGGCTGATTTCGCGACCACGGAACGCGTCGAGGGCCGGCTGCTGCATGATTTCGCGGGTCAGGCGGATGCCGTCGCGGAATTCCTGCCAGTCCTGCTCGGTGGCCATGTAGTTGAAGAGGATGCTCGGGTGCTGGCGCGGGTCCTTGGATTTGACCTGGATGCGACCACGGCTCGGCGAGCGCATGGAGCCCATGTGCGCCTGGAAACCGTGTTCTTTCACACCGTTGCTGCCGTTGTAGTTAATCGCCACCGGCAGGAAGTGGTATTGGATGTTCGGCCATTCGAATTCCGGACGCGAACGAATGAAACCGCCGGCCTCGAACTGGTTGCTGGCGCCGATGCCGGTGCCGTTGAACAGCCACTCGGCACCGATCGCCGGCTGGTTGTACCAGAGCAGCGATGGATACAGCGAAACCGGTTGGGTGCAGGCGTATTGCAGGTACAGCTCAAGGTGATCCTGCAGGTTTTCACCGACGCCCGGCAGATCGTGGACCACCGGGATGTCGAGGCTTTCCAGCAGTTTCGCCGGGCCGACACCGGAGCGCTGCAGAATCTGCGGCGAAGCGATGGCGCCGGAGCACAGCAGGACTTCCTTGCGCGCCTTGGCTTCAACACGTTCTTCAGCGTCACCGATCAGGTAACGCACGCCGACCGCGCGCTTGCCCTCGAACAGGATCTTGTCGGTCAGGGCGTGGGTAACGATGGTCAGGGTCGAACGCTTCTTGGCGATGTCGAGGTAGCCACGGGCAGTGGAAGCACGGCGGCCGTTCGGCGTTACGGTGCGGTCCATCGGGCCGAAGCCTTCCTGCTGGTAACCGTTGAGGTCTTCGGTGCGCGGGTAACCGGCCTGCACGCCGGCTTCAACCATGGCGTGGAACAGCGGGTTGTTGCCGGCTTTCGGCGTGGTCACGCTGACCGGGCCGTCGCCACCGTGGTAATCGTTCGGGCCGATGTCACGGGTTTCGGCTTTGCGGAAGTACGGCAGGCAATCGAGGTACGACCAGTCTTCCAGGCCCGGCAGTTTCGCCCAGCCGTCGTAGTCCATCGCATTGCCACGGATGTAGCACATGCCGTTGATCAGCGAAGAGCCGCCGAGGCCCTTGCCGCGACCGCATTCCATCCGGCGGCCGTCCATGTGCGGCTCTGGATCGGTTTCATAGGCCCAGTTGTAGCGACGACCCTGCAGCGGGAAGGCCAGCGCGGCTGGCATCTGCGTACGGAAGTCGAGGCGGTAGTCCGGACCCCCGGCTTCGAGCAGCAGAACGGTGACGCCTTCGTCTTCAGTCAGACGGGTGGCAAGTGTGTTACCTGCAGAGCCGGCGCCTATGATGATGTAGTCGTATTCTTGAGTCATAAATTCTCCTGCGGGAGCTACAAGCCACAAGCTTCAAGCTGCAAGAAAAAGCAGCGAGCTGTGGCTTCGAAATCGGGGAGGGCGGCAACCCCAAACTGCTTTTACTTGCAGCTTGAAACTTGCCGCTTGCAGCTGATCAGCTAGCTGATCAGAACACCGAGACGTAGTCGCCCAGCTCGACCTGTACCGATTTGATGCGGGTGAAGTTGTTCAGCGAGCTGATCCCGTTCTCACGGCCCACGCCCGACTGCTTGTAGCCGCCGACCGGCATTTTTGCGTCGGACTCGCCCCAGGCGTTGATCCAGCAGATACCGGCTTCCAGTTGATGAATCACGCGGTGGGCGCGGTTCAGGTCGCGGGTGACGATGCCGGCGGCCAGGCCGAAGTCGGTGTCGTTGGCGCGGCGGATCACTTCTTCTTCGGTTTCGTAGGAGAGGATCGCCATCACCGGGCCGAAGATTTCTTCGCGGACGATGGTCATGTCGTCGGTGCAGTCGGTGAACACGGTTGGCGCAACGAACGCGCCTTTGGCGAATTCGCCGTCGGTCAGACGACCGCCGCCGCACAGCACGCGTGCGCCTTGTTCTTTACCTTTTTCGATATAGGCCAGCACGCTTTCCATGTGGGCGAAGCTGACCAGCGGGCCGAAGTTGGTGTTCTCGTCTTCCGGGTTGCCAACGCGGATGCGGGCAACACGCTCAACGACCTTGGCTTCAAAAGCGGCTTTCAGATGCGCCGGTACGAACACGCGGGTGCCGTTGGTGCAGACCTGACCGGAGCTGTAGAAGTTGGCCATCATCGCAGTGTCGGCGGCGCGATCGAGGTCGGCGTCGTCGCAGATGATCAGCGGCGACTTGCCGCCCAGTTCCATGGTCACGTCTTTGAGCGACGAAGCCGAAGCGCTGGCCATGACTTTCTTGCCGGTGTCGGTGCCGCCGGTGAAGGAGATTTTTTCGATGCGCGGGTGCTCGGTCAGCCAGGTGCCGACTTCGCGGCCGCTGCCGGTCAGGACGTTGAACACGCCGTTCGGCACGCCGGCTTCAGTGTAGATCTCAGCCAGTTTCAGGGTGGTCAGCGAGGTGACTTCGCTTGGCTTGAAGATCATCGCGTTACCGGCGGCCAGGGCTGGAGCGGATTTCCACAGCGCGATCTGGATCGGGTAGTTCCACGCGCCGATACCGGCGACCACGCCCAGCGGCTCGCGACGGGTGTAAACGAAAGAGGTGTCACGCAGCGGGATCTGCTCGCCTTCGATGGCGGGCACCAGGCCTGCGTAGTATTCCAGCACGTCAGCGCCGGTGACGATGTCGACGTACTTGGTTTCGGAGAAGGATTTGCCGGTGTCCAGGGTTTCCAGTGCGGCCAGCTCATCGTTGCGCTCGCGCAGGATGTCGACGGCGCGACGCAGGATGCGCGAACGCTCCATGGCAGTCATCGCGGCCCAGACTTTCTGGCCTTTTTCGGCGCTGACCACGGCGCGCTCGACATCTTCCTTGGTCGCACGTTGCACCAGTGCGAGGACTTCACCGTTCGCCGGGTTGATGGCTTCGAAGGTGGCGTCGCTGCCGGCGTCGGTATACGCGCCATCGATGTAGAGTTTTTGCAGTTCGAAACGGGCCATAGTGTCCTCGCAAGTGCATTGGTGGTTGGCGTTGCCCACCGCGATCACGCTGCGGTGGAGTTCAGGGGCTGAGCGTTTTCTGTGTGCTCTAGCTCACCTTCTTGGCCAATTGGAAATCCATGTATTCGTAAGCGATCTGTTGCGCCTGAGCGGTGTCGAAAGCGTCTCCGGACAGCGCGCCGCGCAACCACAAGCCGTCAATCAACGCTGCCAGACCCCGGGCGGCGCTGCGCGCATCTTCGAGCGGCAGCACACGGCGGAACTGGCAGCACAGGTTGGAATACAGACGGTGATCGTTGATCCGCTGCAACCTGTGCAAAGACGGCTGGTGCATGCTGGTGGCCCAGAAGGCCAGCCAGGTTTTCATTGCCGGGCCATTGACCTGGCTGGCGTCGAAGTTGCCTTCGATGATCACCTGCAGATGCGCCCGTGGGCTGTCATCTGCCAGCGCCTGACGGCGCGCGGTGACGCTCTCGCTGAGGGCTGTCATCAGATACCGCATCGTGGCGGCGATCAGGCCGTTCTTGTCCTGAAAGTAATGACTGATGATGCCATTCGAGACACCGGCCAAACGGGCGATCAGCGCAATGCTGGCGTCCCCCATTCCGACCTGATCGACCGCTTGCAAAGTGGCTTCGATCAATTGTTGGCGGCGGATGGGTTGCATACCGACCTTGGGCATCTTGCACATCTCCTTAGGCCTTCCGAGGGGCGAATGACGCCGATCGGATTGAGGGCCAGTCTATTTTGTTTTGATTGAACGTTCAATCAACAAAGAATAAGATCTGCGACAATTCGTCGCTGCCTACAGAAAATTCCTACGCGTGATGACGATAAAAACCGACACCTGAAGCGGCTCGAAACCTGCGTGGGGCATGGCGCGGTTCGCGATTCGATGGACGTGTTGAAAGGGCAAGACGCTCGGGGCCAGGTTTCGGATGAACGTCCGTCGCCTCTGGCCACGAAAGCGAATACGCAACGCCATTTCAGCAGGTTCGGGCTTTTTTCGGAGTGTCTTTATATCACCCGCCGGTCGGCTGCCAACTAACCGATTGGTCGGGTTCCGTGATGCCTTGTGTTCTTCTCTCGCACTGCCTGGAGCATTTGTGCCATGAGTTCTGCCTCGCTAATAAAGACCCCGCCCGAGAAGGTGACGGTCAACGGTTGGGTGTTCTACACCTCGACCGCGCTGATTCTGTTGTTGACCGCCATTCTGATCATCGCCCCGCAAGAGGCCGGCAGAATGTTGGGCATGGCCCAGGCCTGGTTGTCGCGCAGCTTCGGCTGGTACTACATGGTGGTGATCGCCGCCTACCTGGTGTTCGTGGTCGGTCTGGCGTTTTCCTCGTACGGCAAACTCAAACTGGGCAGCAAGGACGACACCCCGGACTTCAGTTACGGCGCCTGGGCGGGGATGCTGTTCTCGTCGGGCATCGGCATTTCGCTGCTGTACTTCGGCGCGTCCGAGCCACTGGATCACTACTTCAATCCGCCGGAAGGCACCTCGGCCACAAACATGGCCGCGCGCCAGGCGGTGCAACTGACTTTCCTGCACTGGGGCCTGCACGGCTGGGCGATCTACGCACTGGTCGGTCTGGCCGTGGCGTATTTCGCCTATCGGCATAACCAGCCGCTGGCGCTGCGTTCGGCGCTGTATCCGCTGGTCGGCGAGCGTTGGGTCAAAGGCGCGGCCGGGCACGCGGTGGACGGCTTCGGCATGTTCGTGACCCTGCTGGGTCTGGTGACCAACCTGGGGATTGGCTCGCTGCAAGTGTCGTCCGGGCTGGAAAACCTGTTCGGCATGGAGCACAGCAACACCAACCTGCTGATCGTTATCATCGTCATGAGCACCGTGGCGACCATCGCCGCAGTGTCCGGTGTGGAAAACGGCATCCGTCGTCTGTCCAACCTGAACATCGTGCTGTTCAGCGGCCTGCTGATTTTCGTCCTGCTGTTCGGCCCGACCCTGCACCTGCTCAACGGCTTCGTGCAGAACATCGGTGACTACCTCAACGGCGTGGTGCTGAAGACCTTCGACCTGTACGTCTATGAAGGCGACAGCGCCAAGTCCGATCGCTGGCTGGGCCTGTGGACCCTGTTCTACTGGGCCTGGTGGATTTCCTGGGCGCCATTCGTGGGCATGTTCATCGCACGGATTTCCCGTGGCCGCAGCGTGCGTGAACTGGTCGCTGGCGTGCTGCTGATTCCGCTGGGCTTCACTTTGGCGTGGCTGTCGATCTTCGGCAACTCGGCGCTGGATCTGGTGATGAATCAGGGCGCGGTGGAGTTGGGCAAGACGGCGCTGGAACAGCCGTCGATGGCGATCTATCAATTGCTTGAGCATTATCCGGCGTCGAAAGTCGTCATCGGGGTGTCGATCTTTGTCGGCTTCGTGCTGTTCCTGACCCCGGCCGACTCCGGCGCGGTGATGATGGCGAATCTTTCCTGCAAGGGCGGCAACGTCGATGAAGACGCGCCGCACTGGCTGCGGATCTTCTGGTCGGTGGTGATCACCCTGGTGACCATCGGCCTGCTGTTCGCCGGCAACTTCGAAGCCATGCAGACCATGGTCGTGCTGGCCGGCCTGCCGTTCTCGGTGGTGCTGATCTGCTTCATGTTCGGCCTGCACAAGGCGATGCGCCAGGACGTGCAGATCGAACAGGAGCAAGCGCAACTGGCCGAGCGCGGACGCCGTGGTTTCAGCGAGCGCCTGACGCAACTGGATCTGCAGCCGAGCCAATCGGTGGTGCAGCGCTTCATGGACAAGCGCGTCACCCCGGCGCTGGAAGATGCAGCGACGCAATTGCGCAATCAGGGCATTGAAGTGCAGACGCTGCTGGGCAAGGCCAAGCGCTGCATGGGTGTGCGGGTCGAGATGGAAGAGGGCAACCCTTTCGTTTACGAAGTGAGCCTGGACGGTTATCTGGCGACCCCGACCGAATCGGCGCAATCAGATGAAGCGCGTCAGCGTTACTACCGGGCCGAGGTGTATTTGCACAATGGCAGTCAGGATTACGACTTGATGGGCTTCACGCCGGAGCAGATTACGCGGGATGTGCTGGATCAGTTTGAAAGCCATCGGCAGTTGTTGGGGCGGGTTTATAGCTAAAGTCAAAAGCCTGCCCTCACCCCAGCCCTCTCCCGGAGGGAGAGGGAGCTGACCGAGGTGTCTTGCGCTATACGCCGACCTGGAAGACCGAGTCGATTATGGGTTTGGAACCCGACCGGAAGCTTCTCCTAGCCTGAGTTCGACTCGATTTCTCAGGTCGATGTAGCTCGAAAGTTCAACTGGGTCAGTCCCCTCTCCCTCTGGGAGAGGGCTAGGGTGAGGGGCTTTTCCCTGACCCAATAAAAAGGGATCGCTCACCGCGATCCCTTTTTTTATCCCACCTGGCGCATTACCCCAGATTCTTGCCCAGCAACGCGTGATACAACTCGCTGTCACCCAGAATCCCCACCACATGATTGTTATCGTGCAGCACCAGCTTGTTGCCGGTCTGATAACGGATCTGCAGCGCGTCACGCATGCCGATGTTCGAGTCCACCAGCGTCGGTTTGCGCTCCAGGCCCTCCACTGCTTGCCCCGGTGCCCAGTTCTGCAGGTTCAGCACTGAACCGTTCTGCCGTGCGCCTTTGATGGTGTTGCCTTCGGCCAGGTCCAGCCACGAGTCGCCGCCAGGATCCAGGCACACCGAGCCGTTGATGCGTTTGCACTTGTCCAGCGTGCGCATCAGGCTGCGGCCGCAGAGCACGTTGAGCGGATTGGTGTGGGCGACGAAGGTGCGCACATAGTCGTCCGCCGGGTTGAGGACGATTTCTTCCGGCACGCTGTACTGGATGATCCGGCCGTCCTTCATGATCGCGATGCGGCTGCCGAGTTTGAGTGCTTCATCGAGGTCGTGGCTGACAAACACGATGGTCTTGCTCAGCTTGCGTTGCAGCTCCAGCAGTTCATCCTGCAGACCCTGGCGGATCAACGGGTCGAGGGCCGAGAACGGTTCGTCCATCAGCAGAATATCGGCGTCCATGGCCAGCGCACGGGCGAGGCCGACGCGCTGCTGCATGCCGCCGGATAGCTCATCAGGCTTCTTGTTGCGCCATTGGGTCAGGCCAACCAGTTCGAGTTTCTCATCGACCAGTTTCTTGCGTTCCTTCTCCGGTCGACCCTGCATTTCCAGACCGAAACTGATGTTCTCGCGCACTGTCAGCCAGGGCATCAGGGCGAACTTCTGGAACACCATGGCAATGCGCTTGGTGCGCATCATCTTCAGCTCGGCGGGCGTGCAGGACGCGATGTCGATCTGGCGGTTTTCATGCTCGACGAACAGCTTGCCGCGGCTCACCGTGTTGAGGCCGTTGATGCAGCGCAGCAGGCTCGACTTGCCCGAGCCGGACAGGCCCATCAGCACGCAGATCTCGCCTTTGTTGATGTCCAGCGTGGCTTTTTCCACGCCGACGATCTGACCGGTCTTCTTCAGGATCTCGTTGCGGGTCATGCCCTGATCGAGCAGCTTGAGTGCCTCGCGCGGGTCCTTGGAGAAGATTACGTCGACGTCTTCGAAGCGAATTATGCTCATGCGTCACCCCCTACTTTAGCGTCGGGTTGTTTGCAGATACGGTCGAGCATGATCGCCAGCAGTACGATTGCCAGGCCTGCTTCGAAGCCCAGCGCAATATCAGCAGTGTTCAGTGCGTTGACCACCGGTTTGCCGAGTCCGTCGGCGCCGACCAGTGCCGCGATCACCACCATCGACAGCGACAGCATGATGCACTGGGTGATGCCGGCCGCGATGCTCGGCATGGCGTGCGGCAGTTCGATCCGTGAGAGCAATTGGCGACGCGAGCAGCCGAAGGCCTTGCCGGCGTCCATCAGTTCTTGCGGGACATCGCGGATGCCCAGGTAGGTCAGGCGGATCGGCGCCGCGATGGCGAACACCACCGTGGAGATCAGGCCCGGAACCACACCCAGCCCGAAGAGGGTCAGGGTAGGAATGAGGTAAACGAAGGTCGGTACGGTCTGCATCAGATCGAGCACCGGCCGCATCATGGTGTAGAACATCGGTTTGTGCGCGGCGACGATGCCCAGCGGCACGCCGATCAACACGCAGACCAGGGTGGCGAACAGCACCTGGGCGAGGGTTTCCATGGTTTCCTGCCAGTAACCCAGGTTGAGGATCAGCAGGAACGAGGCGACCACGAACGCGGTCAGGCCCCACTTGCGTTGAATCAGATGGGCAATGATGGCAATCAGGCCAATCAGCACCAACGGGTTGAACCAGGTCAGCGCAAACGTCACGCCGTGGATCATCGTTTCCAGTGTCACGGCGATTGCGTCGAAGGTGTTGGCGCCGTGTTGCGTCAACCATTCGACGAAGCCCGCGATGTACTGGCCTAAAGGTATTTTCTGATCAATCAGCATGGTAGTGAACGTCCGCATGCAAGGAAATTAACAGCCCGGGCAGGCACGCCTGCCCGGCATAAGCGGTGCCCCTCAAATCAAGGCGCGAGCTTGGCTTTCACGGCCTCCAGGCCTGGTTTACCGTCAATGGTGGTCACGCCAGCGAGCCAGGTATCGAGCACCTGTGGATTCTTTTTCAGCCAGGCCTTGGCGGCCGCGTCAGGCTTCATCTTGTCGTCGAGGATGTTGCCCATCAGTTCACTTTCCATGTCGACGGTGAACTCCAGGTTTTTCAACAGCTGACCGACATTGCTGCATTCTTCGGCGTAACCCTTGCGGGTGTTGGTCGCTACGGTGGCTGCGCCGAAATCGGGGCCGAAGAAGTCGTCGCCGCCGGTCAGGTATTGAATCTTGAAGCGCTTGTTCATCGGGTGCGGTGCCCAGCCGAGGAAGACCACGGCGGTGTCGCGCTTCTGCGCCCGGTCAACTTGCGAGAGCATCCCGGCCTCGGAAGATTCGACGATCTTGAAGCCAGCGGTTTTCAGGCCGAAGGCATCCTTGTCGATCATGCTCTGGATAAGCCGGTTGCCGTCGTTGCCCGGCTCGATGCCGTAGATCTTGCCGTCGAGCTCTTTCTTGAATTTGGCGATGTCGGCGAAGTCGTGCAGGCCTTTGTCGTAGAGGGCTTGCGGCACGGCGAGGGTGTATTTGGCACCCTTGAGGTTGGTGCGCACGGTGTCGACGGTGCCGGCATCGCGATACGGCTTGATGTCGTTCTCCATGGTCGGCATCCAGTTACCGAGAAACACGTCCATGTTCTTGCCGTCGGCCAGCGACTTGTAGGTCACGGGCACGGAGATCATGGTGGTTTTGGTCTTGTAGCCGAGGGCGTTGAGAACAACGGAAGTGGTGGCGGTGGTTGCGGTGATGTCGGTCCAGCCGACATCGGAGAAGTTAACGAGGCTGCACTGTGCCGGTTCTGCGGCTTGCGCCAGTAACGGCAGACTCAGCAGGGCGGCCAACAACAACGACGGGGAACCTTTCATGGATGGACTCCTTGGTGTTTTTTTTGGCAGTGTTCCGACTGTGGACCACCGCACTTATGGGTTGCGGTTGGTGGCGTTCTGACGACAGCTCTACCGCAGCGCCTTGCAATCGAGTCATCCCGATCATGTACCAGTGAAAATCTGACGCCTACAGGGAGGGTCGTATCCAGTACAGGGATGGTCGCTTCCAGTGTCGGTGACGTCGCTTACAGCTTTTTTCCGCCCCCGATGACCTGCTCAACGGCATAAAAACGGCGTATTTGCGGGGCGAAAACGTAACGACGCTGCTGGACATGACTGCGTCGGTGTCAGACGCCGAGCGCGCCGACAAAAGCCCGATGATGCCGGCATTCGGCGGATCGCAGCTTGAGCGTAGCAGCTCCGCCAGCGGGCGCTTTTGCCGCCCGGACCGGTATTCTCAGGAGCTTCGCAGCAATGGCTATCAGCGTTTTCGACCTGTTCAAAATCGGCATCGGCCCTTCCAGTTCCCACACCGTCGGGCCGATGCGCGCCGCCGCATTGTTCGTCGAGTCGCTGCGCGGCAAGCACCAGCTGGAACAGGTGCGGCGCATCGAGGTGCAGTTGTTCGGATCGCTTTCCGCCACCGGCATCGGTCACGGCAGCGACAACGCGGTGATCATGGGCCTGATGGGCGAGTGGCCGGACGCAATCGACCCGGCGCAGATCGGCCCGCGCATTCAGGCGCTGCGTGAAACCCATACGTTGTTATTGGATGGTCGCCTGTCGGTGCCGTTTGTGTGGGCGCGGGACATGCGTCTGATCGATGAAAACCTGCCATTCCATCCCAACGCCATGACGCTGGTGGCCGAAGGCGAGTTCGGTGAGTTGCACCGTGACACCTACTATTCGGTCGGCGGCGGCTTCGTCGTTGATGAGGCGCAAGCGTCCAGTGGTGTGGTCGATCTGGATCGCACCGAATTGCCCTACGACTTCTCCAGCGCGGTCGAGCTGCTGCAGTTGTGCAAAACGCACAACCTGCGCGTCGCTGAACTGATGATGGCCAACGAAAAGGTCTGGCGCAGCGAAGAAGAGATCCGTGCCGGGCTGATGAAACTGTGGCGGGCGATGCAGGATTGCGTCGAGCAAGGCCTCAAGCACGAAGGCATTCTGCCCGGCGGCCTGAACGTGCGGCGGCGCGCGGCGAAGTTGCACCGCAGCCTGCAAGAGCTGAATAAGCCCAATGTCATCGGCTCGACCCTGAGCGCGATGGAGTGGGTGAATCTGTTCGCCCTGGCCGTCAATGAAGAGAACGCCGCCGGCGGGCGCATGGTTACCGCGCCGACCAATGGCGCGGCGGGGATCATCCCGGCGGTGCTGCACTACTTTATGAAGTTCAGCGAAGCGGTCACCGACGCCAACGTCGTCGACTATTTCCTCGGCGCGGCGGCGGTCGGAATTCTGTGCAAGAAGAACGCTTCGATCTCTGGGGCCGAGGTCGGTTGTCAGGGCGAGGTCGGTTCGGCCTGCGCCATGGCTGCGGCGGGGCTGGCGGAGATTCTCGGCGCCACGCCCGAGCAATTGTGCAACGCGGCGGAAATCGGCCTGGAGCACAATCTGGGCCTGACCTGCGACCCGGTCGGTGGTCTGGTGCAGGTGCCGTGCATCGAGCGCAATGCAATCGCGGCAGTAAAAGCCATCAACGCGGCGCAAATGGCCCTGCGTGGCGACGGGCAGCACTTTATCTCGCTGGACCGGGTGATCCGCACCATGCGCGATACCGGCGCCGATATGCATGACAAATATAAAGAAACTTCGCGCGGTGGCTTGGCGGTCAGCGCGGTTGAGTGCTGAGCCAGCCACACCGAGGTGGATTCTTCGCGAGCAGGCTCGCTCCCACAATAGATCTCCAGTGAACACAATATTTGTGAACCCCAGATTCCAGTGTGGGAGCGAGCCTGCTCGCGAAGGCGCCAGACCAGTCAAAACTGCTCAACAAAAGAACACCCCGATCCAGCCACGCCACCTTTTGGCGCGTCGCAATCAGACAAGCGTCACTGTCAGTCGTGACTTGTCAGTCGCTACTCGACCGTCCGTCGTCCGTGCTTGCGGTGACACTCTGTGCAAATCCTCTGCAGGCCAGTTCCCACAAGTGCTACCGATCTGCTCACAGGCTGTGCGGCAGGGCTCTCGCAGCGTCTGATGGCACTTCGAAATGGCATGTTCCGAGGTCTCGTATAGACGCGTCGCGAGGTCGTTTTCAGGAGTTATTGAATGGCCGTCCAATTTCAGGCACGGCAATTGCTCTGTCATAACAAAGCCTGCTTTCTCTGTGAGACGCGGGCAATAACAAGAGCCTCCGCCTGAGGCCGCCACCCGCTTTGTGTGAGGAGATACCGCGATGACGTCGTTCAACTCCGGGGCCCAACCCCAGAACCGTGCGCCTCAATCCATCGGCTTTCTGCTGCTGGACAATTTCACGCTGATTTCCCTGGCGTCCGCCGTTGAGCCGCTGCGCATGGCCAACCAGTTGTCCGGTCGCGAGCTGTATCGCTGGAGCACCCTCACCGTCGATGGCGGCCAGGTCTGGGCCAGTGACGGTCTGCAGATCACACCCGATGCCTCCATGCACAAAGCCCCGCCTCTGGACACGGTCATTGTCTGCGGCGGCATCGGCATTCAACGTACCGTAACCCGTGAACACGTCTCGTGGCTGCAAAGCCAGGCGCGCCAGTCCAAGCGCCTGGGCGCGGTGTGCACCGGCAGTTGGGCGCTGGCCTGCGCCGGTCTGCTCGACGGCTTCGATTGCAGCGTGCACTGGGAATGTCTGGCGGCGATGCAGGAAGCTTTCCCGCGGGTGGCCATGAGCACACGCCTGTTCACCCTCGATCGTAACCGCTTCACCAGCTCCGGCGGCACCGCGCCGCTGGACATGATGCTGCACCTGATCAGCCGCGATCACGGTCGCGAACTGTCGGCAGCGATCTCGGAGATGTTCGTCTACGAGCGCATCCGCAACGAACAGGATCACCAACGTGTGCCGCTCAAGCACATGCTCGGCACCAACCAGCCGAAGTTGCAGGAAATCGTCGCGCTGATGGAAGCCAACCTGGAAGAGCCGATCGATCTGGATGAACTGGCGGTGTATGTCGCGGTGTCGCGGCGACAGCTGGAGCGGTTGTTTCAGAAATACCTGCACTGCTCGCCGTCGCGCTATTACCTGAAGCTGCGCCTTATCCGCGCCCGGCAACTGCTCAAGCAGACGCCGATGTCGATCATCGAAGTGGCGTCGGTGTGTGGTTTCGTCTCCACGCCGCACTTCTCCAAGTGCTATCGCGAGTACTTCGGCATCCCGCCGCGTGACGAGCGCGTCGGCTCCAACACCACCCAGCAGGTGGCGATGCTGCCACTGCCGCAGGCCATCGTGATGTCGCCGCTGTCGGGGCCGATGTCAGCGCTGAGTCAGGCGCGCAATGAGTCGACGTTTGCCAGCGTAAGGCTGTAAAGCAAAAGATCGCAGCCTTCGGCAGCTCCTACATTTGGAATACGTTCCCCTGTAGGCGCTGCCGAAGGCTGCGATCTTTTGATCTTTTCTCAGGCGCTGTGGGACTGCTGGTAATCCGAGAGGGCCGGCAACAATTGCTTGTCGATCGCCTGACGCACCGCCGGCTGAATGCTGGCGCCACTGGTGTACATGTCCTTGACCATCTTGCGCAGTTCAAATGCGCGAACATTGTCCAGGCCACGCACCGCACACTCGCAGGCCTGCTCGGCGGTGGTACCGCTCGGCACCTGAATACCCAAGGCCTTGAGCTGGCCCAACAGATCTTCCTGGTCAATCAAATCGGCGTACATCATTACGCAAATCCTTCTGTGGCAACGGAGGTCTTGGCTCGATTCTGGTGGCCCCGACCGGACGCGGCAAGGGCGTTTTGTCGCGGTGGCCGGGACGACTATGAACAGGTCGTTTTCGGCTAACCGACTGGATGGGCGACTAGGCACACTGGCCCCAGCTCGCTTCACGAAGGTTTGGTCACCCTCGCCTGGCAGCTCCTCAACAGTACCCTCCTCAGCTCCGATCCTGTCACGGCTTGATCGGAGTTTTTTTTGCTTTGAATCAGCCAGAGATTTGTTGTTCCCGCTGACGCTTTCGCGAGCAGGCTCGCTCCCACTTTGCAATGCGTACCCCTGTGGGAGCGAGCCTGCTCGCGAAGAACGATGACGCGGTTCAACGTTGCAACACCAGAATCCGCGACAACAACTCATCCCGGTCGACATAGCAGCCCTGAAAATGCCGCGCCCCGGTCGCTGGATCAAAGGCATTGCGTGCATGCAGCGTGCGGCGGTTGTCAAAGCACCACAACTCGCCCGGCTTGAGCCGCTGCATCAGCCGAAACCGCGGCTCGCGGGTCATCGCAATAAAGCGCCGATAGGCTCGATACAGCAGCGGCATCTGCGCCACCGACGTATCGAACGCCCCGCGCAGAAAGTTGGCCATGCGAATCTCCGCCACCCGGCCCAGCGCATCCACAGCGATGATCGGCGCCAGGCAGCGATAGTCGCTGTGCCGGTCCTTGTTGCGGAATTCCACAGGGATTTCGCACAGGGCCTCAAACAGCTGCGGCTCCTCCTGACGCAAGGCGTCGGCGATCGCAAAACCATCGACGAAAATGCTCTCGCCACCCTCGGCATCATTCACCAGGCAATGCAGAAATTGCAGCCCCGGCTGCAGCTCGCGAGTCGGCAGATCCGTGTGCAATGGCAGGTTGAAGGCGGTGTAGGCGTTGCTGTCGGCGTCGGCTTTGGATTGCACATTGAACAGCACGCCGAAGTTGCTTTCGCGGATGAAGGAAATCCGCTGCGCGATGAGCTTCAGCGAGCCCGGCTCGGCGGGCACGCCGCGCACTTGGGTCAGGCCGATGTCGCGCACGGCGAGCAACCATTGCAGCAGCGCGGCGTTGTCGTTCATCAGCGCGATGTAGTCGAACACCGGCAACTGCAGATCGCTGTGCCACAAATGGGGCTGCGGTTTGCCGGCCAGGCGTTCGGCGCGGGATTCATCGTCATAGGCATGTGCGCGCAACCAGCCCGGGTCAAAGCGGCTGAGGTGACCGTCCTGCCAGTCGATGCGCAGGCAACCATCGGTGTCGATGCGCGTGGCCAGCGGTTGCAAATCCTCGGCGGCATCGACGCTTTCAAAGACTTGCTCGCGAGTGACGCTGTAGACACATTGATCACACGGGCAATTGTCGCGCAGCCATACGTGGTGAAACGGGCTGACACGTCCGTCAGCCCATTCGATGACAACGCGATCCGCCAGACCCTGCACGCCACCGAGCGCGCTGATCAACGGATAAGTACGAAAATCGGCAACAGTGACGGCGGTGTTCATGGCGGCTCCTTCAGTGGGGGATTTACCGAGCGGGTGGCAGCGCGATCACGCGGCCGATGTAAGCGGGAGCGGGCAGGTCGGTCTGATCGGCGACGATGGCTTGCAGGCAATGCAACGTATCGGGGCTGAACGGCGCCGAGCGCGGGCCGGCGAGGTCGACGTGCAAAAGCATCTGTTCGTTGCCGGCCAACTCTTGCTCATCGCCGATTTTGTGCAGGCTGTGGTAGAGGTGCAGGCGCTTGCTGTCGTGGCCGATGATTTGCGTGCGCACTTCGACCTCGGTGTCGAGTTTCACTTCGTGCAGATAATTGAGGTGCAGTTCGAGAGTGAACAGCGAATGGCCGCTGGCCTCGCGGTTGCTGCTGTCCATGCCGAGGCGGTCCATCAGCGCATCGGTGGCGTAGCTGAAGATCAGCAGGTAGAAGGCGTCGCGCAGGTGGCCGTTGTAGTCGACCCAGTCGGAGATAATGGTGGTCTGGTAGGTGGTGAGGTGGGGCATGGTTTCGGTTCCAACATTGATGATGACTGGACTGCCGTCTTCGCGAGCAGGCTCGCTCCCACATTGAAATGCGTGTACCTGTGGGAGCGAGCCTGCTCGCGAAGGGGCCGGAAGCGCTCTGCAAGGTCTATTCGCTGAAACTCATGCCATGCTTTTCCTTGGTGGTTTTCACCGCCTCGAGCACCGCCAGCAAACAATCATCACGATAGCGCTCCAGCGCCGAAATGCTGTGTCGACCGAGTTGATCGGTGGTGCCATCGACCACATCATCGATCAACTTGTCGGTCAGCTCCGGCGCTGGCAGATACGTCCACGGCAACTGCAATGCGGGGCCGAACTGCGACATGAAGTGGCGCATGCCGGCATCGCCGCCGGCCAGGGTGTAGGTCAGGAACGTGCCCATGAACGACCAGCGCAGGCCGGCACCAAAGCGAATCGCATCGTCGATTTCGCCTGTAGTCGCCACACCGTCATTGACCAGGTGCAACGCCTCGCGCCACACCGCTTCGAGCAGGCGATCGGCGATGAACCCCGGCACTTCCTTGCGCACATGCAACGGGCGCATGCCGAGGGATTGGTAGACTTGCATCGCCGCTTGCACCGCCTCCGGCGCGGTGTTTCTGCCGCCGACGACTTCGACCAGCGGCAACAGATAAACCGGGTTGAACGGATGCCCGACCACGCAGCGTTCAGGGTGTGTCGAACTCTCGTAGAACTCGCTGGGCAAAAGGCCTGAAGTGCTGGAGCCGATCAGCGCATCGGGCTTGGCGGCGGCGCTGATCTTGCTGTGCAGGTCGAGCTTCAGTTCCAGCCGTTCCGGGGCGCTTTCCTGGATGAAATCGGCGTCACGCACGCATTCCTCGATGGTTGCGACAAAACGCAGACGGTCCTGCGAAGCGCCGGGCGCCAGGCCGTTCTTCTCCAGCGCGCCCCAGGCATTGGCTACGCGTTGGCGCAATGCCGCTTCGGCGCCGGGCGCCGGGTCCCAGGCCACCACGTCGAGGCCGTGGGCGAGGGCGCGGGCGACCCAGCCACTGCCGATGACACCACTGCCCAGAGCGGCGAAGGTTTTGATTTCGGTGATAAAGCGCATGGTGATGTCCTGAAGAGTTCGAAGAGCCCTGTAGGAGCTGCCGAAGGCTGCGATCTTTTGATCTTGCTTCTAAAAAGTCAAAGTCAAAAGATCGCAGCCTTCGGCAGCTCCTACAGGTGAAATGGGTGATGGATCAGCCGCGCTGGGTCAGGCCCATTTTTTTGCGACCTTCGGCCGGCGTAAGCACGCGGGCACCGAGGCGGCTGAGGATTTCCGTGGCGCGTTCAACCAATTGGCCATTGGTCGCCAGCACGCCTTTGTCCAGCCACAGGTTGTCTTCCAGCCCGACCCGCACGTTGCCGCCCAGCAGCACCGCTTGTGCGGCCATCGGCATCTGCATGCGGCCGATGCCGAAGCCGGCCCACACCGCGTCGGCGGGCAGGTTGTCGACCATGGCTTTCATCGTGGTGGTGTCGGCCGGCGCGCCCCACGGGATGCCCAGACACAGCTGGAACAACGGGTTGTCGAGCAAGCCCTCCTTGATCATCTGCTTGGCGAACCACAGATGCCCGGTGTCGAAAATCTCCAGTTCGGCCTTCACGCCCAGTTCGGTGATGCGCTTGGCGCCGGCGCGCAGTTGCGCCGGGGTAGAGACGTAAATGGTGTCGCCGTCGCCGAAGTTCAGCGTGCCGCAATCGAGGGTGCAGATTTCCGGCAGCAGTTCTTCAACGTGGGCAAGACGCGTCAGCGGGCCGACCAGATCGGTGTTCGGGCCGAACTCCATCGGGTTCTCGCCCGCGCCGATTTCCAGGTCGCCACCCATCCCGGCGGTGAGGTTGACGATGATGTCGACGTCCGCCTCGCGGATGCGCTCCATCACTTCGCGGTACAGCGCCACGTCACGGCTGAACTTGCCGGTCTGCGGGTCGCGCACATGGCAGTGCACGACGGTGGCGCCGGCCTTGGCCGCTTCCACCGCGGCAGCGGCAATCTGTTTCGGGGTGACCGGCACGTGTGGGCTCTTGGCGGTCGTGTCGCCAGCACCGGTAAGTGCGCAGGTGATGATGACGTCGTGGTTCATGGTGCGTTTCCTTCAGGCGTGATGGGTCTGTCCGCAGCCCGTGGCGGGGCTGCGAAGCGTCGTTAAATTCCCTCTCCCTTGGGAGAGGGCTAGGGTGAGGGGGCTTTTGATCGCAAGGTTATTTGCTGGTCAGTTGCAGATTTTCAGCAGCCGGTTTGCCATCGAAAGTCGTCACACCTTCAAGCCAGCGCTGTTTGTCTTCGGGGTGATCCTTGAGCCACTGCTTCGCCGACTCGAAGGCATCCTTGTGATCGAGCAGCGGCTGCATCATCCGGCTCTCGGATTCGGCGGTGAACGTCAGGTTGGTCAGCAGGCGGCCGATGTTCGGGCATTGCTCGGCGTATTTCGGCGCGGTGACCGTCCACACCGTGGCCATGCCTTCGTTCGGGCCGAGGGCGTCTTCGCTACCAGTCAGATAGGTCATCTGGATATTGACGTTCATCGGGTGCGGCGCCCAGCCGAAGAACACCACGGCTTCCTTGCGGCGCACGGCGCGGTCGACGGCGGCGAGCATGCCGGCCTCGCTCGATTCGACGAGTTGGAATTTGCCCAGGCCAAACTGGTTCTTGGCGATCATCGCTTTGATCTGCGTGTTGGCGCCCGAGCCTGGTTCGATGCCGTAGATCTTGCCGCCCAATTCCTTCTCGAATTTGGCGATGTCGGCGAAGGTTTTCAGGCCCTTGTCAGCCAGATAGGTCGGCACGGCGAGGGTGGCGCGGGCGTCTTTCAGGCTCGGTGCTTCGAGCACTTTCACCTGATTGGCCTCGACGAATGGCGTGATGGTCTGGGTCATCAGCGGGTTCCAGTAGCCGAGGAACAGGTCCAGGCGCTGATCGCGAATCCCGGCGAAGATGATCTGCTGCGAGGCGCTGGTCTGTTTGGTGCTGTAGCCGAGGCCGTCGAGCAGAACCTGGGTCATGGCACTGGTGGCGATCACGTCAGTCCAGTTGACCACGCCCATGCGTACGTTCTTGCAGGAGGCCGGTTCGGCCGCCATCACGCCGGTGCTGAAGAAAGCGGTACCGCTGAGTGCAAGAACGCAGCTGCTGATCAGTCGTTTCATGTCGGGTTCCTCGGCAGTTCGATTATTGTGGTTCCCGGCATCTGCGCGCCGGTGAGGCCAAGTTACGCAGCTATGCACCCGTGAAAGCGCACTGCGGCGACTGGCATTTGCACTGTAGCGACCTGCACGCTTGAACGCCGCCGATAATCGGCGTATCAACGAGCCACGCGTCCGCCAACCGAGTGCGCTCATGTCCCAGGATTTCTACTTTTTGCTGATGCCGGGGTTCTCCGCCATCGGCTTTATTTCCGCGATCGAACCGTTGCGCGTGGCCAACCGCTTTCGCGGCGAGTTGTACCGCTGGCATGTGCTCAGCGCCGATGGCGGCGCGGTACTGGCGAGCAACGGCATGTCGGTCAACGCCGATGCAGCACTGGAGCCGCTGAAGAAAGGCGCGACCTTGCTGGTGGTGGCCGGCTTCGAACCGCTGAAGTTCATCACTCCGACGCTGGAACACTGGTTGCGCAGGCTGGACAACGAAGGCGTAACCCTCGGCGCCATCGACACCGGCAGCTTCGTCCTCGCCGAAGCGGGCCTGCTCGATGGCCATCGCCTGACCCTGCACTGGGAGGCGATCGATGCGTTCAAGGAGTCTTATCCACAGCTCAGCGTGACCCAGGAGCTGTTCGAGATCGACCGGCGGCGGATCACCTCGGCGGGTGGCACGGCGTCGATTGATCTGATGCTCGACCTGATCGCCCAGGCCCACGGCCCGCAACTGGCGATTCAGGTCAGCGAACAGTTTGTGCTCGGGCGCATCCGCCCGCGCAAAGACCACCAGCGCATGGAAGTCGCGACGCGCTACGGCATCAGCAACAAGAAACTGGTGCAGGTGATTGGCGAAATGGAACAACACAGCGAACCGCCGCTGACCACGCTGCAACTGGCGGAGTCGATCAAGGTTACGCGGCGGCAACTGGAGCGCTTGTTTCGGCTGCATCTGAACGATACGCCGAGCAACTTCTATCTGCGGTTAAGGCTTGAGAAAGCCCGGCAGCTGTTGCGCCAGACCGACATGAGCGTGCTCGAAGTCAGCATTGCCTGCGGCTTTGAATCACCGTCGTATTTCACCCGCAGCTATCGCGCGCGTTTCGCCCGCTGCCCCCGGGAAGACCGGCGTACCGCGCAGGTCTGAAAGTCAAAAGATCGCAGCCTTCGGCAGCTCCTACAGGGAAATGCATTCCAAAGTAGGAGCTGCCGAAGGCTGCGATCTTTTGATCTTGCTCTTGGTTACTTCTTCACCAACGCTGAACACGCCGCCTTGTAAGCCTCATGCTGATATTTGTTCAACGTCCCCGGCAGTTCAAAGTTGTGCTTCTTGGCCTGCGCGTTGATCGTCTGCGGCGACAACAGTGTCACCTCACAGCCATCAAGCAACTGAAACACGCCCTCAATCTTGAACGTCGTCGGCCCACCGGCAAACTCGCCCTTTTTGCTGCGCTTCTTGATCGCGATCCGGTCCACCGAATTCTCCCGCACAAACGACGCCACCTGCGCCGCGAACCGCCGCACATTTGCCGCCTCGTCATCGTCATCCAGGGCAATCTTTTTCGTGGCGAGAGGGACGTGGCTCAACGTCGAACCGTCGAGCGCCGCCACGGCGATGATCGCTTCGCTGCCTTTGATTTCAATGCCGCAGATGTTCATGGGAATTCCTTGGAATAAAGAGGGCAGCTTACAGCTCAAGCTGACTGGCTGTGATGCCGAACGCGGCGGCGATTTTCTCGCGGGTGGCCTTGCGGGGTTTGGCGACTGTTTCCTGCTGGGCAAACGCCGGTTGCGAGATGCCCATGCGATTCGCCACTTCTTCCTGAGTCAGGTTGAGATGTTCGCGCCAGGCGCGGATCGGTGTTGCGCCATCAACGATTCGACTTACTACCTCATGGGGAATCAGATCGGGCTGTATTTTCTGTGCGACATATTGAGCGTAGGGGATAACCACGAATGCAGGATTACCCTCGGCGTCATTGATTATTTGAATGTCAGTAGGTGCGTTCATCACGTTTTTTGACCTCTTGTATACTGACCACTTTGATTGCGCCATCCCAGTCGAACATGACTCGATAATTGCCGACACGCAGTCGGTAAGCGTAGTCACGACCAACCAATGCTTTTACGTTGTCAACATCGGGCATGTCGGCAAGCGCCGTGACGGCGTCGCGAACCTTCCCTTGGTGCACGGAATGCAATTTCAAAAGCTGCTTAACAGCTTTGCGAGTCCAGTGGATGCTGTTCATAGAAGAATATAAGTCTTTTATAAGATTCGCGAATCTTTGCTTATATTTTTCCAGTGACCAATAAACAAGGCGTGTCGGCATGTTGCGCGTGTGCGTCGCTACTGGCCATCAAGGCACAGCCTGTCGGCTCGATCGCAATATGATGGTTGAGGACGAGGTTACGCCGATGAAGCCGCAACAGCCGTCCAGACCTTCTATCACTCCTGCCCGATCGACTCCAAAAACTCCGACCGTTCATCACTCATCCGCGCGACACAATCATTCTGCGCAATGGTGAACGCCTTGCTCCCCGCCGTTGCCGGGAATGCTTCCACCGCGCAATCCGCATCCCGGGTCTTCAACCATTGTTGCTGGGCGGTCTTGAGTTTGGCGGTGATGTCGGCCAGTTGCGTCGGGTTCTTGCCGTAGGCGGTCTGCATGCGTTCGTTGAGGCTGGCGTAGTTGTCTTTGAGCAAGTCTTCGGCGGTGCTGCGGCTGTAGGCGGAGCATTCCAAGGTCTGGATGTCGTTTTCCACCGCGTCGCACGGGTTGTTCTCGGATTCTTCGGCGGCGTGGGCGCCGGTCGCAATCAGTGCCAGGGCGAGGAAGATCGATTTCATTGGGGTCGCTCTAATCCGTTGGTAGGTGCAGGCTGCGGCAGATTCTGGCGTAAGCGCGCGGGCTTGAACAGCCAGCCGAGGAGGGTGGCCGACGACCCTTTGTCGCGGATTGACGCTTTCGGCAATTCCCCTGTCGTTTTTGCACCCGGTCGCCCCGGCACCGAGGCATATGCTGGCCCCAAAGCGCCGGCAGACGATTCGGCGCATGAATCGCCAATAAGGGGACGCCTGATGAGCCCAGCCGAATTACACGCCGACAGCATCGTTATCGACGGTCTGATCATTGCCAAATGGAACCGCGAGCTGTTCGAAGACATGCGCAAGGGCGGTCTGACGGCGGCCAACTGCACTGTGTCGGTGTGGGAAGGCTTTCAGGCGACCGTGAACAACATTGCTGCCAGCCAGAAACTGATCCGCGAAAACAGCGACCTGGTGATGCCGGTGCGCACCACCGCCGACATCCGTCGGGCCAAGGAGCAGGGCAAGACCGGCATCCTCTTCGGCTTCCAGAACGCCCACGCTTTCGAAGACCAGATCGGTTATGTCGAGGTGTTCAAGCAGCTCGGCGTCGGTATCGTGCAGATGTGCTACAACACCCAGAATCTGGTCGGCACCGGTTGCTACGAGCGTGACGGCGGCCTGTCGGGTTTCGGTCGCGAGATTGTTGCCGAGATGAACCGCGTCGGCGTCATGTGCGACCTGTCCCACGTCGGTTCCAAGACTTCCGAAGAAGTCATCCTCGAATCGAAAAAACCGGTCTGCTACTCGCATTGCCTGCCGTCGGGTCTCAAAGAGCACCCGCGCAACAAGTCCGATGCAGAGCTTAAGTTCATTGCCGACCACGGCGGTTTCGTCGGCGTGACCATGTTCGCGCCGTTCCTCGCCAAGGGCATCGATTCGACCATCGACGATTACGCCGAAGCGATCGAATACACCATGAACATTGTTGGCGAAGACGCCATCGGCATCGGCACCGATTTCACTCAGGGTCACGGCCAGGACTTTTTCGAATACCTGACCCACGACAAGGGCTACGCCCGCCGTCTGACCAGTTTCGGCAAGATCATCAACCCGCTGGGCATCCGTACCGTCGGCGAATTCCCCAACCTCACCGAAACCCTGCTCAAGCGCGGCCATTCCGAGCGCGTGGTGCGCAAGATCATGGGCGAGAACTGGGTAAGCGTTCTTAAGAACGTCTGGGGCGAATAACGCTTTCTCAAGACCGCCGCCGATCTGCCCCCTCTCCTGCGGGAGAGGGCTGGGGTGAGGGCCGCGGCCAACACTGAACCATCATTTTTCTGGAGTTAAGTTTCCATGGCCAAGATCGCCCCGCAATTGCCAATCGAAGTCGACAGCGAGACCGGTGTCTGGACCTCCGACGCCCTGCCAATGCTGTATGTGCCGCGTCACTTTTTCGTCAACAACCACATGGGCATCGAGGAAGTGCTCGGCGCTGAAGCCTATGCCGAGATCCTCTACAAGGCCGGCTACAAATCCGCCTGGCACTGGTGTGAAAAGGAAGCCGAATGCCACGGCCTGGAAGGCGTCGCGGTGTTCGAGCACTACATGAAACGCCTGTCGCAGCGCGGCTGGGGCCTGTTCAAGATCCAGGACATCGACCTCGACAAGGGCACCGCCAGCGTCAAGCTCGAGCACTCGGCATTCGTCTATGTCTACGGCAAAGTCGGGCGCAAGGTCGATTACATGTTCACCGGCTGGTTCGCCGGCGCCATGGACCAGATTCTCGAAGCCCGTGGCAGCAAGATCCGTACTGTGGCCGAACAAGTCTACGGAGGCTCCGAAGAGGGCCACGATGACGGCTTGTTCATCGTCAAGCCGTTGTAAGCCGAGGACCGTGCCATGGCTTTCGAAGCAATGTTCCAGCCGATCCAGATCGGCAAACTGACCATCCGCAACCGCGTTCTCAGCACCGCGCACGCCGAGGTCTACGCGACTGACGGTGGCATGACCACCGACCGCTACGTCAAATACTACGAAGAGAAAGCCAAGGGCGGCATCGGCCTGGCGATCTGCGGCGGTTCGTCCGTCGTGGCGATCGACAGCCCGCAGGAATGGTGGAGTTCGGTCAATCTATCCACCGACCGGATCATTCCGCACTTCCAGAATCTGGCCGACGCCATGCACAAGCATGGCGCCAAGATCATGATCCAGATTACTCACATGGGCCGTCGCTCGCGCTGGGACGGTTTCAACTGGCCGACCTTGATGTCGCCCTCGGGCATCCGTGAACCGGTGCACCGCGCCACCTGCAAGACCATCGAGCCGGAAGAGATCTGGCGAGTGATCGGCAACTACGCCCAGGCCGCGCGCCGGGCCAAGGCTGGTGGCCTCGATGGCGTCGAACTGTCGGCCGTGCACCAGCACATGATCGACCAGTTCTGGAGCCCGCGCGTCAACAAGCGCACCGATGAATGGGGCGGCAGCTTCGAAGGGCGGATGAAGTTCGGCCTGGAAGTCCTGAAAGCCGTGCGCGCCGAGGTCGGTGACGACTTCTGCGTGGGCATGCGCCTGTGCGGTGACGAGTTCCACCCGGACGGCTTGTCCCACGAGGACATGAAGCAGATCGCCAAGTATTACGACGACACCGGCATGCTCGATTTCATCGGCGTGGTCGGCTCGGGTTGCGATACGCACAACACCCTGGCCAACGTCATTCCGAACATGAGTTATCCACCGGAGCCGTTCCTGTACCTGGCTGCCGGGATCAAGGAAGTGGTCAAGGTGCCGGTGTTGCACGCGCAGAACATCAAGGACCCGAACCAGGCCACGCGCATCCTTGAAGGCGGTTACGTCGACATGGTCGGCATGACCCGCGCGCACATCGCCGACCCGCACCTGATCGCCAAGATCAAGATGGGCCAGATCGACCAGATCAAGCAGTGCGTCGGCGCCAACTATTGCATCGACCGTCAGTATCAGGGCCTGGACGTGCTGTGCATCCAGAACGCCGCGACCTCCCGTGAATACATGGGCGTGCCACACATCATCGAGAAATCCACCGGGCCGAAACGCAAAGTGGTGATCGTCGGTGCCGGCCCGGCCGGGATGGAAGCCGCGCGTGTTGCTGCCGAACGGGGCCACGACGTGACACTGTTCGAAAAGAAGGAATTTATCGGCGGGCAGATCACTACCGCGTCGAAAGCACCGCAGCGTGACCAGATCGCCGGCATCACCCGCTGGTTCCAGTTGGAACTGGCGCGGCTGAAAGTCGATCTGCGCCTGGGCACGGCGGCGGATGCCGACACCATCATGGACCTGCGTCCGGATGTCGTGGTGCTTGCGGTCGGTGGTCATCCGTATCTTGAGCAGAACGAACACTGGGGCGCCGCCGAAGGGCTGGTGGTCAGCAGCTGGGACGTGCTCGACGGCAAGGTTGCGCCGGGCAAGAACGTGCTGGTCTACGACACCATTTGCGAGTTCACCGGCATGTCGGTCGCCGACTTCCTCGCCGACAAGGGCAGCCAGGTCGAGATCGTCACCGACGACATCAAACCGGGCGTGGCCATCGGCGGCACGTCGTTCCCGACCTACTACCGCAGCATGTACCCGAAAGAAGTGATCATGACCGGCGACATGATGTTGGAGAAGGTCTACCGCGAAGGCGACAAGCTCATCGCAGTGCTGGAGAACGAATACACCGGCGCGAAAGAGGAACGGGTGGTCGATCAGGTGGTCGTCGAAAACGGCGTGCGCCCGGACGAGGAAATCTACTACGCCCTCAAGGACGGCTCGCGCAACAAGGGCCAGATTGACGTCGAAGCGCTGTTCGCGATCCAGCCGCAACCTTCGCTGAGCGAGGCGGGCGACGGCTACTTGTTGTTCCGCATCGGCGACTGCGTGGCGCAGCGTAATACCCACGCCGCCATTTACGACGCACTTCGGCTCTGTAAGGATTTTTGACGGCTCAGCTGCAAGCCACAAGCTGCAAGCTGCAAGTAAAAGCACAGCCGATCCATGCTGCTCTTTCTTGCCGCTTGTAGCTTGCAGCTTGCCGCTCGCCAGAGGTGACTCTGATGTTGAACACCCTTCTTCCAATCCTGTTGTTCGCAGCCCTGGGCCTTGCTGTCCTCGGCGCGTTGCGGCGGATGAACATGTGGCGCCGGGGGCGGGCGGCGAAGGTCGATCTGCTCGGCGGTCTGCTGGCCATGCCCAAGCGCTACATGGTCGACCTGCACCACGTCGTCGCGCGGGACAAATACATTGCCAACACCCACGTCGCCACGGCGGGCGGTGCGGTGGCGTCGATTGTGCTGGCGATCCTCGTGCACGGTTTTGGCCTGCACAACCGCATCCTCGGCTACGCCTTGCTGCTGATGTCGGCGGTGATGTTTGTCGGCGCGATCTTCATGTACATGCGCCGGGTCAATCCGCCTGCACGTCTGTCGAAAGGCCCGTGGATGCGCCTGCCGAAAAGCCTGCTGGCCTTCTCCGCGTCGTTTTTCCTGGTGACCCTGCCGGTGGCCGGGATCCTGCCGGCGAACTTCGGCGGTTGGGTGCTCGCCGCCATTCTCGGTGTTGGCGTGCTGTGGGGCGTGTCGGAACTGTTCTTCGGCATGACCTGGGGCGGGCCGATGAAGCACGCCTTTGCCGGTGCCCTGCACCTGGCCTGGCACCGTCGCCCGGAACGTTTCGGCGGCGGGCGCTCGACCGGTTTGAAGCCACTGGACCTGAACAATCCCGATGCGCCGCTGGGCGTGGAAAAACCCAAGGATTTCACCTGGAACCAGTTGCTCGGTTTCGACGCCTGCGTGCAGTGCGGCAAGTGCGAAGCAGCGTGCCCGGCCTTCGCCGCCGGCCAGCCGCTGAACCCGAAAAAACTGATTCAGGACATGGTCGTCGGCCTCGCCGGCGGCACTGACGCCAAGTTCGCCGGCAGCCCGTATCCAGGCAAACCGATCGGCGAGCATGGCGGCAATCCGCATCAACCGATCGTCAACGGTCTGGTCGATGCCGAAACCCTGTGGTCGTGCACCACCTGCCGCGCCTGCGTCGAGGAGTGCCCGATGATGATCGAGCACGTCGATGCGATCGTCGACATGCGCCGGCATCTGACCCTGGAAAAAGGCGCGACGCCGAACAAGGGTGCCGAAGTTCTCGAGAACCTTATTGCAACCGACAACCCTGGCGGTTTCGCCCCGGGCGGGCGGATGAACTGGGCGGCGGATCTGAACCTCAATCTGCTCAGTGAGAAGAAATCCACCGACGTGCTGTTCTGGGTCGGCGACGGAGCCTTCGACATGCGCAACCAGCGCACCCTGCGCGCGTTTGTCAAAGTGCTGAAAGCGGCAAACATCGACTTCGCCGTGCTCGGCCTCGAAGAACGTGACAGCGGCGATGTGGCCCGGCGTCTCGGCGACGAAGCGACGTTCCAGTTGCTGGCCAAACGCAACATCCAGACGTTGGCCAAATACAGCTTCAACCGCATCGTCACCTGCGATCCGCACAGTTTCCATGTGCTGAAAAACGAGTACGGCGCCTTCGACGGCAACTATCTGGTGCAGCACCACAGCACCTACATGGCCGAGATCATTCAGGCCGGCGCGCTCAACCTCGGTCAGCACAAAGGCAACAGCGTGACCTATCACGATCCGTGCTACCTGGGCCGCTACAACGGCGAGTACGAAGCGCCGCGCGAAGTGCTGCGTGCCCTCGGCATTGAAGTCAAAGAGATGCAGCGTTCTGGCTTCCGCTCACGCTGCTGCGGCGGTGGTGGCGGCGCGCCGATCACTGACATTCCGGGCAAGCAGCGCATCCCCGACATGCGCATGGAAGACATCCGCGAAACCGGCGCCGAACTGGTGGCGGTGGGTTGTCCACAATGCACGGCGATGCTCGAAGGCGTGGTCGAACCGCGTCCGCTGATCAAGGACATCGCCGAACTGGTCGCCGACGCGTTGCTCGAGGACGCCGCGCCAAGCAAGCCTGCCACCCCGGCCAAACGTGAACCTGCGGAGGTGCACTGATGAGCGACATTATCCGCCGCGACCCGCGCGCCGAATGGATTGCCCGTAACCGCCTGCATCCGCTGCACGCGGCGATGCAACCGGCGCAGCACAGCTGGATGGGGCCCAATGGCGTCATCCGCAAGAATCTGCACGGCATGGGTTTTATCGGTCCCAACGGCATCAAGCGGATCGACCGCAGCGGCGCGCAGCAGGGCGGGGCGGTCAAACGTTCGGCTGCTGTTGAAGTGCAGTTGCCGCTGCATCAAGTGCCGACCCCGGCGTTCTACATCAGCGTGGTGCCGGATATGGTCGGCGGTCGCCTGAGCAGCCACGACCGCGATCTGCTCGGCCTCGCTCACCAACTGGCCGGCACCGATGGTGCAGTGCTCGCCGTGGTGTTCGGCGAGCACAAGGAAAGCGCTTTCGAAACTGCTGGCGTCGATCGCCTGCTGGTGCTTGAAGGCGAGGAATTCAGCGGTTATGCACCGGAACAACGGGTGCAGGGTTTGCGTGCTGTGGATAACCAGTTCAATCCGCGTCACTGGTTGCTGCCGGACAGCCGCAGCGGTGGCGGCGAACTCGGCCGGCGCTTTGCTGCGGCACTGGGCGAGCGCCCGGCCACGCGGGTCTGGCAGGTCAAGGATCAGGAGTGCATCGGCCGCGCCGGGGCCGGATTGCAAGATCTGGCGCGTCCAGTGGCGCGGTTGATTCTCGCCGCTGCCGAATGCGCGGAGCCGGTCAGCGAAACCCGTCACGAAGCGTTGCCAGTGGAGTTATCCACAAGCGTCGCGCGCAGCTTGTCGCGAATCGAAGATCTTGGTGCCGTGGCGGTGGATCCGGCAGCGATTCCGATGGCCGAAGCGGAATTCATTTTCTCCGGCGGCAACGGGGTCAAGGACTGGCAGCTGTTTCACGAAACGGCAGCAGCCCTCGGCGCCACCGAAGGCGCTTCGCGGGTTGCAGTGGACGACGGCTTCATGGCGCGGGATCGCCAGGTTGGCGCGTCCGGCACCTGGGTCACCGCGCGGGTCTATGTCGCTGTGGGTATCTCCGGCGCGATCCAGCACCTGCAAGGCATTGGCGCCTGCGACAAGGTGGTGGCGATCAACCTCGATCCGGGTTGCGACATGATCAAGCGTGCCGACCTCTCGGTGATCGGCGAAAGCGCAGAGATTCTGCAAGCGTTGATCGAAGCGGTCGCGGCTTACCGCAACGAAGCCAAGCGCGATGCGGCTTAAGGAGACCCTATGAACACGAACGTTATCAGTCTGGTTTCAATCGGTGCTCACCCTACTTCGGGTCGGCCACGGCGCGCCGATCAGGATGCGCGCGCGGTGGAACTGGGCCTGCAACTGGCTGGGGATAACCTGCAAGTGCTGCACGCCGGTGATGTTGCCGAACCGGCACTGCGTGCCTATCTGGGCATGGGCCTGGAACAGCTGCATGTGCTGGAACAACCCGTCGGCGCCGATGCCTTGCCGGCGCTGACCGCATACCTGCGCGATGCCGGGGCGCAAGTAGTGCTGACCGGCAGTCAGGCGGAAACCGGCGAAGGTTCGGGGATGTTGCCGTTCCTGCTGGCGGAAGGTCTGGGCTGGCCGCTGGTAGTGGGCCTGGCGCAGGTCGAATCGATCAATGACGGGTCGGCGCTGGTCCTGCAAGCGTTGCCGCGCGGCCAGCGACGCCGCTTGAAGGTGAAGCTGCCGTTTCTGGCCACTGTGGATAACGCCGCACCGAAGCCTCGGCAGAGCGCGTACGGCCCGGCACGACGGGGCGAATTGGCCGCTGATGACGTTGAAGTGGTGGAGGACCAATTGTTGGCCGTCGCCACGCTGCAACTGGCCAAGCCACGACCCAAGCGCTTGAAGGTGATCAAGGCCAAGAGCGGTGCCGACAGGATGAAGGCCGCGACGGCCAAGGCCAGTGGCGGTGGGGGGCAGGTTTTGAAAGGTGTAACCGCGCAGGCGGGTGCCGAAGCCATCCTCAAGTTGCTGATCGAAGAAGGCGTCGTGCGCTAAAAGCCCCTCACCCTAGCCCTCTCCCGGAGGGAGAGGGGACCTACGGTGGCGCTCTCAGGTTTGACGTCGACCTGAACGATCAGCGTGAGCTCAGGTTTGGCCAAGCCAAGGTCACCGCACAGGTCGCAGGTCTGTACATTTCTCCATTCCACCTCGGTCGGCTCCCTCTCCCTTCGGGAGAGGGCTGGGGTGAGGGTAGCGGTTTACCCACAATCCCTGTTGGTGGATCTGTGGATAACGTGTTCGCCCCTCCCTACATCCCTCGCCAATCAAGCCCTGCAGCCATCCGGTCAAAAAACAACCAGCCTAAGTCACGGGTTTTTCGGGCTTTTTTCCGCTAATAACTCGACAAGTTGCCCCCAATCTCTGTTGGCGCTTCTGTGGATAAGATGTTCGCTATCCGCTGTAGGCCATATGGATCAGGGTCTACACGGGTTTGATCAATTATTGATCAAATGCGCCTTCCTAGCGCCAAGAGCCGTCAACGCGAGGGGTTTTCCCCAGTCATTGGGGTTTTTCCACAGGTGAATCAAAGTTGTCCCCGATCTCTGTTGGCGCTTCTGTGGATAACGTGTTCGCTACCCGCTACAGGCCTTTAAATACGTGGTATGTACGAGGTTGATCAAAAAACGATCGATCGTTTTCAGAAACCGTGATTCCGAATAAGTCACGATTTTTCTTTGCAAATCAGCAGGATATTTTTTGACTCATCCACAGTTACCCCCATTTGCTGTGGGCGGGTGTGTGGATAACTTGTTTGCGGAAGGCTGGAGGGCTTGGTGGGTATGGGGGCGGGGGTGGTTGATCGGAAATTGATCAATCAGACTTGTGATGTAGGTAAGGACGCCTTCGCGAGCAGGCTCGCTCCCACAGGGGAATGCATTCCACCTGTAGGAGCCGCCGCAGGCTGCGATGTTTTGCTCCTGATCAGCCCTGAACCGGTACACCTTTGAGGTAAGGCGCAGGCTCGGCCCCGAGGTTGTTCAACATCCGCTCGCTGTACCAGTCGACGAAGTTGACCACGCCGAATTCATAGGTCTTCGAGTAAGGCCCCGGCTGGTAAGCGGTGGAGTTGATCCCGCGCTGGTTTTCCTCAGCCAGACGCCGGTCCTGATCGTTGGTCGCGTCCCACACCTGGCGCATGCGCTCGACGTCGTAATCGACACCTTCCACCGCATCCTTGTGCACCAGCCACTTGGTGGTGACCATGGTTTCCTGGGCGCTGATCGGCCACACGGTGAAGACGATGATGTGATCGCCCATGCAGTGGTTCCACGAATGCGGCAGGTGCAGGATGCGCATCGAGCCCAGGTCCGGGTTCTTGATCCGGCCCATCAGTTTCGCGCAGCCTTGCTTGCCGTCGAGGGTCATCGACACGGTGCCCTTGAGCAGCGGCATGCGCACGATACGGTTGCGCAAGCCGAAACTGGCGTGGGCGTAAGGGATCTTTTCCGCTTCCCAGGCAGCGGCGGAGGCGGCGACGTGATCCTTGAAGGCCTGATCGGCGCGCGGGTCGGTGACGTCGTCCCACTCCAGCAGGGTTTTCAACAGTTCCGGGTGCGACGCGTTGCAGTGGTAGCACTCGCGGTTGTTTTCCAGAACCAGTTTCCAGTTGGCTTTCTCCATCAAGGTGGTGGTAATCGCCACCTTGGTGTTCTCCATGTCATACGGTTCCATGTAATGGTTGAGCGTCGACAGGAAGTCATCGATGGCCGGCGGGTTCTCCGCCAGGCTGATGAAGATGTAACCGCCAGCGGTTTTCACATTTACTGGTTTGAGGCCGTACTGCTTCATGTCGAAGTCGGCGCCCATCTCGGTGCCGGCGAACAACAGGCGACCGTCCAGTTCGTAAGTCCACTGGTGGTAATGGCAGACCAGTTTGGCGACTTTGCCTTTTTCACTGGTGCACAGGCGCGAGCCACGGTGGCGGCAGACGTTGTGGAACGCGTGCACCACGCCCTCAGCGCCACGAATGACGATGATCGGGTTCTTGCCGACCTGCAGGGTCAGGTAGTTGCCCTTGGCCGGGATCTCGCAGGTCATGCCGGCGATCAACCATTCCTTCTGGAAGATCTCCTGCATGTCGATATCGAACAGGCGCTCGTCGCTGTAGAACGGTTGCGGCAGGGAAAAGGTGCGCTCGCGCTCCTGGAGCATTTGTGCGGTGGCCTTGCGTGCGGGTTCCAGCGGATCGCCCAGGCTGATTTTTGCGGTGACGTCCATCGATGTAATCCTCATGGCCCTCTGCGTGGCCGGCGAAAGTGGCTGATCAGGTGTGCTGCAAAACGGTTGCTACGCAAGGTGTAAAGAAGTCGTCTTGTGTTGGGGCGAGTGTGGGGCCGGCGCTGGGGGGAACCTTATCCATGCGCGACATGGCGCAATCTGTTCCCGACGCGCAAGCCCCGGTGTTCAAGGGCTGGTCGCGATAAGTATGTCAATGTCGCGGATAGGTAAACGCACGGTCTGCGCTATACGCAGAATCGCCGACAAGAGGCCGACAGTCGGCCGTGGAGAACAGCATGTCCAACAGCTTCCTGAATCCGGTCACCACCCAGACCTGGGCCAATGGCCGACACATTGTCCGTTGCGTCAAAGTCATCCAGGAAACCTGGGATGTGCGCACCTTCTGCTTTATGGCCGACCAGCCGATCCTGTTCTTCTTCAAGCCGGGGCAGTTCGTCACCCTGGAGTTGGAAATCGAAGGCCAGCCGATCATGCGTTCGTACACGATTTCCAGCTCGCCGTCGGTGCCGTACAGCTTTTCGGTGACGATCAAACGCGTGCCGGGTGGCAAGGTCTCGAACTGGTTGCACGACACTTTGCATGAGGGGCAAGAACTGGCGGTGCACGGCCCGGTCGGGCTGTTCAACGCGATCGACTTCCCGAGCCCGAAGGTTCTGTATTTGAGCGGCGGCGTCGGCATTACCCCGTGCATGTCGATGGCGCGCTGGTTCTACGACACCAACGCCAATGTCGACATGACCTTCGTGCACAGCGCGCGGTCGCCGAAAGACATCATTTACCACCGCGAGCTTGAGCACATGGCGTCGCGGATCGACAACTTCAGCCTGCACCTGATCTGCGAAAAACACGGTCTCGGTGAGCCATGGGCCGGTTATCGCGGTTACCTGAACCACAAGATGCTCGAACTTATGGTTCCGGACTTCCTCGAACGCGAAGTGTTCTGCTGCGGCCCGACGCCTTACATGACTGCGGTCAAACGCTTGCTGGAAGCGGCCGGCTACGACATGTCGCGCTACCACGAAGAATCCTTCGGCGCCACGCCACCCGAGGCCCGCGCCGACGCGGTGGAACAGGCCGAACAAGCCGCCGACGCGCCGGAAATCGATGCCGCGGATCTGCATCAGGTGGAATTCACCGCCTCCGGCAAAAGCATTCGCGTCGGCCCGGGCGAAACCGTCCACGCAGCAGCCGCCAAACTCGGCCTGATGATCCCGAAAGCCTGCGGCATGGGTATCTGCGGAACGTGCAAAGTGATGAAACTGGGCGGCGAAGTGGAGATGGAGCACAACGGCGGGATTACCGAGGATGACGAGGCGGAAGGATTTATCCTGTCGTGCTGCAGCGTGCCGAAGGGGGATGTGCGGATTGAGTTTTAAATAGGCATGAACTTGGGTCGATCTCCTAAATGAGGAGATCGACCGGGAAAGTGCAATTTCAAATCAGCCCGAACAGAGCGAGCAGGCCGAAGCCCACAAAGGCAAAGCCAAATATTTGCTGGTATTTATTCAGTTTGAGCAGGTCGCGTTTGAGTTTTGGCGGGAAATTCTTAACGTCTCTTGCGCTGACTTTGCCTTGGGAAATGTACCGTGCGGGTTTTTTGAGGATGCCGAAAATCTCACCCAACATATAAATACGTCCCCCCAGGCCCGCTTGCCATAACATGAGCAAAGACGATGTGATTGAACTGCGTTTCAGGCTATTCAGGATCGTTTCCAGTCTTCTCTTGGCGGTATAAAGTAAAATTCCATTTACCACTAAAAGACCTGTGAGACTCACCAGTGTCGTGATCACAATTGGATCTTTTACGATATTGTTAATTTGATCTACGGATGAGCTTATTCCCAAGCACATCATAATTGCAAAAAAAATGAAAACCAGTTTGTATAAAATAATCAGGTTCTTTTTCAGTTTTTTGGGGAAGTTTTCGAAGTCTTTCGCGCAAAGTTTTCCGGTGTGAATGTAAAATTCAGGGTTTCGCATGATGTCGAACACTTCTCCCATCATGTAGATTTTGCCCCAAGGACCTCCGTGCCAAAGCATTATCAGTCTGCTCGAAATAGAACTGTTTGTTAGATGGTTCAATATGGTTTCGGTCTTTGTTTTCGCGACATACAACATCACTCCTATCAAAGTAAATATGCCGACGAAGTCTACAATACCAATCAACAAGAATATTTTCTCTGAAGTACGAAGAGTCATTTAACAGCCTCGTATACTTTCTGTGCGATCCGTTCGCCGCCTTTCTCGCCCAAAGTCCCGCCGGCGTAATTTCCGAGTCCTGCCAGTAGCGCACTGCAAAGTACAGTGCCAAGCCCTCCTGTCGGGAGGCCAGCGCCTACGCAAATCGTTGAGGCAGTCAAGCTTACGAGCGCGCCGGCAACCATTCCGCCACCCACACCACCCAAAAAGCTTCCGCTCTCCGTGAACTTCACTTTTTCACATGCCTCCGCGCTTCCGTGCATGCAGACATCCTGCACCTTTAAGGCGGAGGCGCCACCACCCACCGCTGTACCGATCCAGCCGCCATATTTAACGTACTTTGATGCTTGGCTGACTGCCCGAATATGCGTGGCATAACCTGGGTTCTGGCCGATGCCGCCGGCTTTTCGCCAGTGGTGCACAAGATAGGGATGATCAATGCCTAGAGTGGTCTTCAGGCTCGGGTAATCGGGGATGCCAATACTCTGCCGGGTGAACCGATTGAGTTGGACGTCCAGCTTTTTGAGTAATTGGTCACGCTTGTTTATGAATTCTTCAGAGACCCGGTGGCCTTTTACGTCCAGCGTTTGAACATGCAACTTCTCAATATCTGCGAGAACATTTTTTATGCCATCCAGATGATTGGCTGCCATGGCCGTGACGACCCCGATCACTTTTGATTCATAGGCGAGTGCGGTCTGGATCACGCCATAGTGCTGCGCCATGAAATCCGCTTCTTCCACGGTCAGCGGTTCCAGCGTCGCACTGACGAAACGCGCGGTCTGCATCAGCAATGCTTCCTCGTATGTGCATTGCTGATTGTCAGGGTCGCTCAGCACGATCATCGAACCGGCTTTAATCATGTCCGGGGTCGGATTCAAACTTCTGAATCTGGCGATGACATTCGGGTTGGCGGAGGGGAGCAGTTGTGCCTCAAGCTTCTCGACGACAATGCTTTTCGGCACGATGTAAAAACCCGGCTCCGATGGGGCCGGACGATCTTGCGGCCAGTGCTCGCTGGGGAAGAACTTCAAGTCGTTGACGGGCTGAGGGCTGCGCGCGGTGCTGCTGTTATTAACGCGCGCCACCCTGAGGTTCTGCTGACGAATCGCGCGTAGCAACCTGTCTGGATCGGAGCGCGAGGCAGGCTGCCTGAGCATCGATAACGGGCGTTTTTTCACCGCTTCAGGAACGGCACCTTTGGTGCCGCGTACCAGAACTCTGGATTGGTTCAGAAGATGACGCTGTTCCTGTGCAAAGGCGTCAAGGCCCATGTCCGCTGAAAGGCGGCCGCTGGCGACATCATCGACAATGCCCTTGGCGAAGCGCGCGACCTCCTGATTGAACTGCACGCGCGCAATGCCGAATGCCAGATGACTTGAGCCGACTGTCTGTGCCTGTGAGAGCAGCTTGCCGGCAACGTGTCGAACGTCGCTGAGACCATGGCGCCGATCGCTCAACCTTCTTCGCCCCACGAGGCATGGCCGCTGGTCCCGGCGAGGTGATGCACCCAGCTGATGCCACGATAACGAATGGCGACCTGCTCCTGAGGTTCCGCGTCGTTGTGCAGAATGACGTGGGGCATATCCAGGTTCAGTTCGGTGAGCACCGCGCCGTCGATCGAGACAGAAAAGTATTTTTCCTGCTGACCCTGAGGGGAGGTTCGGTAGAAGTTGATCTTGCAGTCGATCTCTTCACGGTTGGCCAGTGCCTGGGCGAGCAGCGGTGAAGATTTGTCGACGACTTTGGTGACAATGACCGGCGCGTGGGTGGCTCGGTGAGAGTTGTCGAGGTTGGCGAGGTTGTGGCTGTACGACAGCACCATGATTTCATCGGTGTGTGCCGCCTGATATCTGTTGCCGACCGAATCAGGCGTTGAGCAGCCTGCCGAAATCAGCCCTTGGGTCTTGCCCGTGATCGTCATGTAGCCGGGAATTGCCATCGCGTGCGCTCCTTGAATCGGGAGCGGGCAGTCTATGGCGGGATTTTTGTGCTTTCTGTAGGCCTTGGTGTAGTCCGATTCTGAAAATGCAGGTCTGCGACGCGCAGCCTCTGGGTTGCATTCCCGTGCTGAGCATGGGAATGCAAGCCGGGAGCGGAATCAGGCCGACATGACCTCGCGAATATCGCGCGCCAGTTCGCGCACGCGCTCTTCTTCGGTGTCCCAGGAGCACATGAAACGTGCGCCGCCCTTGCCGATGAAGGTGTAGAAACGCCAGTTCTTTGCAGTCAACGCAGCGATGGCCGGCTCGGACAGTTGCAGGAACACTCCATTGGCCTGCACCGGGAACATCAGTTCGACGCCGGGGATGTCGCTGACCAGTTCTGCCAGCAGTTGCGCGCAGTGGTTGGCGTGGCGGGCGTATTTGAGCCAGGCGTCGTTTTCCAGAATGCCGACCCACGGTGCCGACAAAAAGCGCATCTTCGACGCCAGTTGCCCGGCCTGCTTGCAGCGGTAGTCGAAGTCTTCGGCCAGTTTGTGGTTGAAGAACAGGATCGCTTCACCCACCGCCATGCCGTTCTTGGTGCCGCCGAAGCACAGCACGTCGACGCCGGCTTTCCAGGTCAGGTCGGCGGGCGAGCAGCCGAGGAATGCGCAGGCGTTGGAGAACCGCGCGCCGTCCATATGCAGGTGCAGGCCCAGTTCCTTGCAGGTTGCGCTGATGGCGCGGACTTCTTCCGGGGTGTAGACGCTGCCGACTTCAGTGGCTTGAGTCAGGGTCACCACACGCGGTTTCGGGTAGTGGATGTCCTGACGCTTTAGCGCGACCTCACGGATCGATTGCGGGGTGATCTTGCCGTTTTCAGTGCCGGCGATCAGCAGCTTCGAGCCGTTGGAAAAGAATTCCGGAGCGCCGCATTCGTCGGTTTCGACGTGGGCGGTTTCCGAGCAGATCACGCTGTGGTAACTCTGGCACAGCGACGACAGCGCCAGCGAGTTGGCGGCGGTGCCGTTGAAGGCGAAGAACACTTCGCAGTCGGTTTCGAACAGTTTGCGGAAATGATCGGCCGCGCGGGCGGTCCATTCATCGTCGCCGTAAGCGCGCTGGTGGCCGTGGTTGGCCTGTTCCATGGCAGCCCAGGCTTCCGGGCAGATCCCGGAATAGTTGTCGCTGGCGAATTGTTGGCTCTTGTCGGTCATGGCCGGCTTCCGTAATCGAGACTCTTGTGAAGGCTCGTGGTCAATGAGGATGCGCACTTTACCGAAGATCTTCCGGGGAGCACATGCGATGTCGGGTGGGGAAAATTACCAGTTTATGGGCCGATTATGCACCTGAGCCAACGCGACGGTGCCCTGGATCTGCTCAAGTGGCTGGCGCTGCTGAGCATGTTGCTCGATCACCTGCGATATGTCGGCTTCTCCGCCGACTGGCTGTATGTGCCGGGGCGCCTGGCGTTTCCATGGTTTTGCCTGGCGATGGCGGCGAATCTGGCACGAGACGGTTCGCGCAAGATGGAATGGCGCTATCTGGGCTGGCTGTTGCTGTTCAGCGCCATCAGCGAAATCCCTTATCGCTTTTATATCTCCGACCCTGACACATTCAACGTGATGCCGACGCTGGCGCTGGGCTTGCTGGTGGCGCGCGGCTGGCAGGACTCAGCGTCGGTGCCACGGTTGCTCGCGCTGGCCGCGCTGGTGGTTGCGGCGGTTTTTTCAGAACGACTGATGTTCGGTTTCTTCGGCGTAATGTTGCCATTGGCGATGCTGCTGGTGTTCCGCCGATCTTGGTATTTCAGCCTGTTGCCGGGGCTGGTGTGTCTGGCGGCGAACCAATGGCAGGTGCTGCTCGAATCGGCGCGATTCGGCAACAGCGTGGCGATGCTTGGTCTGGCGACGTGTGTGTTTGCGCCGATGCTCGGAATGTTCTTGTTGCGACATGGGCGACATCTGCAGCCACCACCGATGCGGCGCTGGGCGTATGCGCTGTATCCCGCGCATTTCCTCCTGCTGCTTGCCATCCGCCAAATCATCGCCTGACCCCTGTGGGAGCGAGCCGGCTCCGGGCGGCGTTCCGACGAAAGCGGTCTGCCAGCCAACTTCTATGTCGGATGTGCCGGCATCTTCGCGAGCAGGCTCGCTCCCACAGGGGATCTGCGGCGTTTCGAAGAGGTCATTTCCAGCCATGTCGTAAACGCACCTTTGCGTGGCGTCCGCAGGCATTTGAGCTGTCTGCACCGGCCATACCATCGCATCAAAGGGCACTGCCATCGTTGCCAGTGCCTTACCGAGACGAATGGCGCACAGATGCCGCTGGGAGAGACGCGATGTTCAGCAAGCAAGACCAGATCCAGGGTTACGACGATGCACTGCTGGCGGCGATGAATGCCGAGGAGCAACGTCAGGAAGATCACATCGAGCTGATCGCGTCGGAGAACTACACCAGCAAGCGCGTCATGCAGGCGCAGGGCAGCGGCCTGACCAACAAATACGCCGAAGGCTATCCGGGCAAGCGCTACTACGGTGGCTGCGAGCATGTGGACAAAGTCGAAGCACTGGCCATCGAACGCGCCAAGCAACTGTTCGGCGCCGACTACGCCAACGTCCAGCCGCACTCCGGCTCCTCGGCCAACAGCGCCGTGTACCTGGCGTTGATCCAGCCGGGTGACACCATCCTCGGCATGAGTCTGGCCCACGGCGGTCACCTGACCCACGGCGCGAAAGTGTCGTCCTCGGGCAAGCTCTACAACGCCGTGCAGTACGGCATCAACACCGACACCGGGCTGATCGACTACGACGAAGTCGAGCGTCTGGCGGTCGAGTGCAAACCGAAAATGATCGTTGCCGGTTTCTCTGCTTACTCGAAAACTCTGGACTTCCCGCGCTTCCGTCAGATCGCCGACAAGGTCGGTGCGCTGCTGTTCGTCGACATGGCTCACGTCGCCGGTCTGGTCGCTGCTGGCCTGTATCCGAACCCGCTGCCGTACGCCGATGTGGTCACCACCACTACGCACAAAACCCTGCGCGGTCCGCGTGGCGGGCTGATCCTGGCCAAGTCCAACGAAGAAATCGAGAAGAAGCTCAACGCCGCCGTTTTCCCCGGTGCTCAGGGCGGCCCGCTGATGCACGTCATCGCCGGTAAAGCGGTGTGCTTCAAGGAAGCGCTGGAGCCTGGCTTCAAGGCTTATCAGCAACAAGTGATCGACAATGCTCAGGCGATGGCCAGCGTGTTCATCAAGCGTGGTTACGATGTGGTCTCCGGCGGCACCGACAACCATCTGTTCCTGGTCAGCCTGATCCGTCAGGGCCTGACCGGCAAGGACGCCGATGCCGCGCTGGGCCGTGCCCACATCACGGTGAACAAGAATGCCGTGCCGAACGATCCGCAGTCGCCGTTCGTGACCTCGGGCCTGCGCATCGGCACCCCGGCGGTGACCACGCGCGGCTTCAAGGTCAGCCAGTGCGAAACCCTCGCCGGCTGGATCTGCGACATCCTCGACAACCTCGGCGACGCCGATGTCGAGGCCAATGTCGCCCAGCAGGTCTCGGCCCTGTGCGCAGACTTCCCGGTTTATCGCTGAGTCGGTTTTGGAGTAATGACTATGCAACGCTATTCCGGCTTCGGCCTGTTCAAACACTCGCTCAGCCACCACGAAAACTGGCAGCGCATGTGGCGCACGCCCACCCCGAAAAAAGTCTACGACGTGGTCATCGTCGGCGGCGGCGGGCACGGCCTGGCGACCGCCTATTACCTGGCGAAAGAACACGGCATCACCAACGTCGCCGTGGTCGAGAAAGGCTGGCTGGGCGGCGGTAACACCGCGCGCAACACCACCATCGTGCGTTCCAACTACCTGTGGGACGAGTCGGCGCACCTCTACGAACACGCGATGAAATTGTGGGAAGGCCTGTCGCAGGATCTCAACTACAACGTGATGTTCTCCCAGCGTGGCGTCTACAACCTGTGCCACACCCTGCAGGACATCCGTGATTCCGAGCGTCGGGTCAGCGCCAACCGCCTCAACGGCGTCGACGGCGAACTGCTCGACGCCAAGCAGGTTGCGGACGAGATTCCGTACCTGGACTGCTCGAAGAACACCCGTTACCCGATCATGGGCGCAACCGTGCAGCGTCGCGGCGGCGTCGCCCGACACGATGCCGTGGCCTGGGGCTTTGCCCGTGCCGCCGATGCCTTGGGCGTGGACCTGATCCAGCAGACCGAAGTGATCGGTTTCCGCAAGGAAAACGGCGTGTGCATCGGCGTCGAAACCAACAAGGGTTTCATCGGCGCCAAGCGCGTCGGCGTGGTCACGGCCGGTAACTCCGGGCACATGGCCAAGCTTGCCGGTTTCCGCCTGCCGATCGAATCCCACCCGCTGCAAGCGCTGGTCTCCGAGCCGATCAAGCCGATTATCGACAGCGTGATCATGTCCAACGCCGTACACGGTTACATCAGCCAGTCCGACAAGGGCGACCTGGTGATCGGCGCCGGTATCGACGGCTACAACGGCTACGGCCAGCGTGGTTCGTACCCGGTGATCGAACACACCATCCAGGCCATCGTCGAGATGTTCCCGGTGCTCTCGCGGGTACGCATGAACCGCCAGTGGGGCGGCATCGTCGACACCACCCCGGACGCTTGCCCGATCATCTCGAAAACGCCGGTACCGAACATGTTCTTCAACTGCGGTTGGGGCACCGGTGGCTTCAAGGCTACACCCGGCTCGGGCAACGTGTTTGCCGCGAGTCTGGCCAAGGGTGAAATGCACCCATTGGCTGCACCTTTCTCCATCGACCGTTTCCACAACGGTGCGTTGATCGATGAACACGGCGCTGCTGCGGTTGCCCACTAACAGGAGAAATCCCCATGTTGCATATCTTCTGTCCTCACTGCGGCGAACTGCGCTCTGAAGAGGAATTCCACGCATCCGGTCAGGCGCACATCCCGCGTCCGCTGGATCCGAACGCCTGCACCGATGAAGAGTGGGGCGACTACATGTTCTTCCGCGATAACCCGCGCGGTCTGCATCACGAGCTGTGGGACCACGTTGCCGGTTGCCGCCAGTACTTCAACGTCACTCGCGATACCGTGACCTACGAGATTCTCGAGAGCTACAAGATCGGCGAGAAGCCGCAATTCACCGACAAGGCTGGCACTGCGAAAACAGCCACGACGGCGCTGGGAGAGAAGGTATGAGCCAGACCAATCGCCTGTCCAACGGTGGACGGATCGACCGCAACAAAGTCCTGAGCTTCACCTTCAACGGCCAGACCTACAAAGGCTACGAAGGCGACTCGCTGGCCGCTGCACTGATTGCCAACGGCGTCGACATCATCGGCCGCAGCTTCAAGTATTCGCGCCCTCGCGGCATCTTCGCCGCCGGTTCCGAAGAGCCGAACGCGGTGTTGCAGATCGGTGCCACCGAAGCCACGCAGATTCCCAACGTGCGCGCCACGCAACAGGCGTTGTATCAGGGCCTGGTCGCCACCAGCACCAACGGCTGGCCGAGCGTCAACAACGACATGATGGGCATTCTCGGCAAGGTCGGCGGCAAGCTGATGCCGCCGGGTTTCTACTACAAAACCTTCATGTACCCGCAATCGTTCTGGATGACTTACGAGAAGTACATCCGCAAGGCTGCCGGCCTCGGCCGTTCGCCGACCGAGAACGATCCGGACACCTACGACTACATGAACCAGCACTGCGACGTGCTGATCGTCGGCGCCGGCCCGGCCGGTCTCACCGCTGCCCTGGCCGCTGCGCGCAGCGGTGCCCGCGTGATTCTGGCCGATGAGCAGGAAGAGTTCGGCGGCAGCCTGCTCGACTCGCGCGAAAGCCTCGACGGCAAACCGGCGATGGAATGGGTCGCCAGTGTCATCGCTGAATTGAAGAACACCCCGGACGTGCTGTTGTTGCCGCGCGCCACGGTCAATGGTTACCACGACCACAACTTCCTGACCATTCACGAACGCCTCACCGATCACCTCGGTGACCGCGCGCCGATCGGTCAGGTGCGGCAGCGCATCCACCGTGTCCGCGCCAAGCGTGTGGTGCTGGCGACCGGCGCCCACGAGCGTCCGCTGGTGTACGGCAACAACGACGTGCCGGGCAACATGCTCGCTGGCGCGGTGTCGACTTACGTGCGTCGTTATGGCGTAGCGCCAGGCAAAAAACTGGTGCTGTCGACCAACAATGATCACGCCTATCGCGTCGCTCTGGATTGGCTCGATGCCAGTCTGCAAGTCGTCGCCATCGCTGACGCCCGCAGCAATCCGCGCGGTGCATTGGTCGAAGAAGCGCGCGCCAAAGGCATTCGCATCCTCACCGGCAGCGCGGTCATTGAAGTGCGTGGCAGCAAGCGTGTCAGCGCTGCCCGCGTCGCTGCGATTGACGTCAAAGCACACGCTGTGACTAGCCCAGGCGAGTGGCTCGACTGCGACCTGGTTGCCAGTTCCGGCGGCTACAGCCCAGTGGTTCACTTGGCGTCGCACTTGGGCGGCAAACCGGTCTGGCGTGAAGACATTCTCGGTTTCGTACCGGGCGAAGCGCCGCAGAAACGTGTGTGCGTCGGTGGCATCAATGGCGTCTACGCGCTCGGCGATTCGCTGGCCGACGGTTTCGAAGGTGGCGTGCGCGCTGCCGCCGAAGCCGGTTTCCAGACCGTCGAAGGCGTGTTGCCGAAAGCCCTGAGCCGTCTCGAAGAGCCGACCCTGGCGCTGTTCCAGGTGCCGCACGAGAAGAACTCGGCGCGTGCACCGAAGCAATTCGTCGACTTCCAGAACGATGTCACCGCCGGTGGCATCGAATTGGCGACCCGTGAAGGTTTCGAGTCGGTCGAGCACGTCAAACGCTACACCGCGCTGGGCTTCGGCACCGATCAGGGCAAGCTCGGCAACGTCAACGGTCTGGCCATTGCCGCCCGTTCGCTGAACGTGACCATCCCGCAGATGGGCACCACCATGTTCCGTCCGAACTACACGCCGGTGACCTTCGGCGCCGTGGCCGGTCGGCATTGCGGGCACATCTTCGAACCGGTGCGCTACACCGCGCTGCATGCCTGGCATGTGAAGAACGGCGCCGAGTTTGAAGACGTCGGCCAGTGGAAACGTCCTTGGTACTTCCCGAAAAACGGCGAAGATCTGCATGCAGCGGTGAAGCGCGAATGCAAAGCCGTGCGCGACAGCGTTGGCCTGCTCGATGCCTCGACCCTCGGCAAGATCGACATCCAAGGCCCGGATGCCCGCGAGTTCCTCAACCGCGTGTACACCAACGCCTGGACCAAGCTCGACGTGGGCAAAGCGCGCTACGGTCTGATGTGCAAGGAAGACGGCATGGTCTTCGACGACGGGGTGACCGCGTGTCTGGCCGACAACCATTTCGTCATGACCACCACCACCGGCGGCGCCGCGCGCGTACTGCAATGGCTGGAGCTGTACCACCAGACCGAATGGCCGGAACTGAAGGTGTACTTCACGTCGGTCACCGACCACTGGGCGACCATGACCCTGTCCGGGCCGAACAGCCGCAAGCTGCTCAGCGCCGTGACTGACATCGATCTGAGCAACGAAGCGTTCCCGTTCATGACCTGGAAAGAAGGTCTGGTCGGCGATGTGCCGGCGCGGGTGTTCCGTATCTCGTTCACCGGTGAGCTGTCGTACGAAGTCAACGTGCAGGCCGATTATGCGATGGGCGTGCTGGAGAAAATCGTCGAGGCCGGCAAGCAGTACAACCTGACGCCGTACGGCACCGAAACCATGCACGTGCTGCGGGCCGAGAAGGGCTTCATCATCGTCGGCCAGGACACCGACGGCTCGATGACCCCGGATGACCTGAACATGGGCTGGTGTGTCGGTCGCACCAAACCGTTCTCGTGGATCGGCCAGCGCGGCATGAACCGCGAAGATTGCGTGAAGGACCAGCGCAAACAACTGGTGGGCCTCAAGCCGATCGATCCGACCAAATGGCTGCCGGAAGGTGCGCAGCTGGTGTTCAACACCAAGCAGGCGATCCCGATGACCATGGTCGGCCACGTGACCTCCAGCTACGCGCACAACTCCCTCGGTTATTCGTTTGCCATGGGTGTGGTCAAGGGCGGTCTCAAGCGCATGGGCGAGCGGGTGTTCGCACCGCTGGCCGATGGCAGCGTGATCGAAGCGGAGATCGTGTCTTCGGTGTTCTTCGATCCGAAGGGTGATCGCCAGAACATCTGACAACCTCGGGAGCGGTGGGCGGGCGGCTATTCGCGAGCAGGCTCGCTCCCACATTCGATCGCGTTCCCCTGTGGGAGCGAGCCTGCTCGCGAAGGCGGCGGCACAGCAACCACAGGAACCAACAGAATTCAGAAGGTGCTTTATGACCACAGCCAATGTTTACCAGCAACGCCCGACCACCGGCGCCCGTGCCGAGTCGTCGCTGCACCATGCCGACCTCGCCAGCCTGGTCGGCAAGGGCCGCAAGAACGCCGGCGTGATCGTGCGGGAAAAGAAACTCCTCGGCCACCTGACCATTCGTGGCGATGGCCACGATGCAGCCTTCGCGGCCGGTGTGCACAAAGCGTTGGGCATTGAATTGCCCGGCGCGCTGAGCGTGATCGTCAAAGGCGAAACCAGCCTGCAATGGATGGGCCCGGACGAGTGGCTGCTGATCGTGCCAAGCGGCGAAGAATTCGCCGCCGAGCAGAAACTGCGTGAAGCGCTGGGCGATCTGCACATCGCCATCGTCAACGTCAGCGGCGGCCAGCAGATTCTCGAACTGAGCGGGCCGAACGTGCGTCAGGTGCTGATGAAGTCCACCAGCTATGACGTGCACCCGAACAACTTTCCGGTCGGTAAAGCGGTGGGCACGGTGTTCGCCAAGTCGCAGCTGATGATTCGCCATACCGCCGAAGACACCTGGGAACTGCTGATCCGGCGCAGCTTCTCGGATTACTGGTGGTTGTGGTTGCAGGATGCTTCGGCTGAGTACGGGTTGAGCGTTCAGGCCTGAAAAAGATCAAGAGCTACCCCCTCACCCCAGCCCTCTCCCCCAGGGGGGAGAGGGGGGAAAGGGAGCAGATTTGTGTGTTTTTCGAGCCTGAGTTCGCCGCGCTATTTCAGGTCGGCGTAGCTCGAAAGAACACCTCGGTCAGTCCCCTCTACCTCCGGGAGAGGGCTAGGGTGAGGGAAAAAAATCCCCTGACACCCCGCACAAGAACAGGAGTCACCGCACCATGAGCCGCGCCCCAGACACATGGATTCTGACCGCCGACTGCCCCAGCGTCCTCGGCACGGTGGACGCGGTCACGCGTTTTCTGTTCGAGCAGGGCTGTTATGTCACCGAGCACCACTCGTTCGATGACCGCCTCTCGGGGCGCTTCTTCATCCGCGTGGAATTCCGTCAGCCTGATGGTTTCGATGAGCAATCTTTCCGCGCAGGTTTGGCCGAGCGCGGAGCGGCGTTCGGCATGCTCTTCGAGCTGACCGCGCCGAACTACCGGCCGAAAGTGGTGATCATGGTGTCCAAAGCCGATCACTGCCTCAACGACTTGCTCTATCGCCAGCGCATCGGCCAGTTGTCTATGGACGTGGCCGCGGTGGTGTCCAACCATCCGGATCTCAAGCCGTTGGCCGACTGGCACCAGATTCCCTACTACCATTTCCCTCTCGACCCCAATGACAAACCGGCGCAGGAGCGTCAGGTCTGGCAGGTGATCGAAGAGGCCGGTGCCGAACTGGTGATCCTCGCCCGCTACATGCAGGTGCTATCGCCGGAGCTGTGCCGCAAGCTCGATGGCAAGGCGATCAACATTCATCACTCGCTGCTGCCGGGCTTCAAGGGCGCCAAGCCGTATCACCAGGCCTACAACAAGGGCGTGAAACTGGTGGGCGCGACGGCGCATTACATCAACAACGATCTCGATGAAGGGCCGATCATCGCCCAGGGCGTCGAGGCGGTGGATCACAGTCATTATCCCGAGGACCTGATTGCCAAGGGGCGCGATATCGAAGGCCTGACGCTGGCGCGGGCGGTTGGGTATCACATCGAAAGACGGGTGTTCTTGAACGCTAACAGAACCGTCGTTCTCTAGATCGCTTTCGCGAGCAGGCTCGCTCCCACAGGGGTATGCATTCCAATGTGGGAGCGAGCCTGCTCGCGAAGGGGCCATAACAAACAACGCAAGACCAACAAGCAATACCCGAGCACTCAACGCGCTGCCCAACCCGGGCAACGCGGTTCCATAAAAACAACAGCGAGGTGAAAGCATGTCTGGCAATCGTGGTGTGGTGTATCTCGGCGCTGGCAAGGTCGAAGTACAGAAAATCGACTATCCGAAAATGCAAGACCCGCGCGGTCGCAAGATCGAGCACGGGGTCATTCTCAAAGTGGTTTCCACCAACATCTGCGGCTCCGACCAGCACATGGTGCGCGGTCGGACCACGGCGCAGACCGGTCTGGTGCTGGGTCACGAAATCACCGGCGAGGTGATCGAAAAGGGCTCCGACGTCGAAAACCTGAAGATCGGCGATCTGGTCTCTGTTCCGTTCAACGTAGCTTGCGGGCGCTGCCGTTCCTGCAAGGAGCAACACACCGGCGTCTGCCTGACCGTCAACCCGGCCCGTGCCGGCGGCGCATACGGTTACGTCGACATGGGCGACTGGACCGGTGGCCAGGCTGAATACGTGCTGGTGCCGTACGCCGACTTCAACCTGCTGAAACTGCCGGATCGCGACAAGGCCATGGAGAAAATCCGCGACCTGACCTGCCTCTCCGACATCCTCCCGACCGGTTACCACGGCGCCGTCACTGCCGGCGTTGGCCCGGGCAGCTCCGTGTACATCGCCGGCGCCGGTCCGGTCGGTCTGGCCGCTGCCGCTTCCGCACGTTTGCTTGGTGCTGCGGTGGTGATTGTCGGCGACGTCAATACCATCCGCCTGGCCCACGCCAAGGCCCAGGGTTTTGAGGTCGTCGACCTGTCCAAGGACACCCCGCTGCACGAACAGATCGCTGCACTGCTGGGCGAGCCGGAAGTGGACTGCGCAGTGGACTGCGTTGGCTTCGAAGCACGCGGCCACGGCCACGACGGCGTCAAGGCCGAAGCCCCGGCCACGGTGCTCAACTCACTGATGGGTGTAGTGCGCGTTGCCGGCAAGATCGGTATCCCTGGCCTGTACGTCACCGAAGATCCAGGTGCCGTCGACGCCGCCGCAAAAATGGGCAGCCTGAGCATCCGCTTCGGCCTGGGCTGGGCCAAATCCCACAGCTTCCACACCGGCCAGACTCCAGTCATGAAGTACAACCGCCAGTTGATGCAGGCGATCATGTGGGATCGCATCAACATCGCTGAAGTGGTCGGCGTGCAAGTGATCAGCCTCGATCAGGCGCCGGAAGGTTACGGCGAGTTCGACGCCGGCGTGCCGAAGAAGTTTGTGATTGATCCGCACAAGTTGTTCAGTGCGGCGTAAGTGTTAGCGCAACGCAAAACGGCGACCTCAGGGTCGCCGATTTTTTTTGGTTATGGTTCATTCAACGCGGACTTGAGCTGCTTGCAAGCCTTTCTGTCCCTTCTCGGCCACGAATGAAACTGACTGTCCTTCTTTGAGCGATTTGAATCCATCGGATTCAATTGCCTTGAAATGGACGAAGAGGTCAGCACCGCCATCAGCAGGGGTAATAAATCCAAAGCCTTTATCGTCGTTAAACCACTTTACGGTACCGCTTGTTCTGTTTGACATATCCATGCTTCCTGTTTGCTTTTCAAAACCAAGGATCACGACCAGGATTTATCTGTTCCTTCTGTCGCGAACCAGTCGAACATTGATTGCGTATTGCTGCCCTGTATCGCTTTTTATCACTTCATAACTGACCCTTCGTCCGGCCTTGATTTCTCCAATGATGGGATCGTTCGGATCAACGCAAAAGATGATTGCTGAGGGTTGCGCAATCACTTCCTTTGCAGCGCCCTTGGACGGTCTCTTCACCGGCGCGATGATCGAGTCGTCGCGGTCTGACAATCGCTTCTCCATCGCAGCACCTCCCTCAGAATGATCCGCGGCAAACTTGTCTCGAATTCAAATCTAAACAACTCGAATAGAGCTGATAACTGTTAGGTTTGACAGTTTTTAGAAACGTTTTGGAATAGCCTGAATATCAATTTGGAATGACCGGAACATGCCACCGGATCCCCGGTCAAACCGGCAGTTTCGTCGCCGTTGTCCGGTGGCAGCTTTCTCCAAGAGGATGTCTGAATGAAGATTTCACGCGGTTTTGCCCTGGCATCGCTCCTGACCCTAGCCGCCGGGCCGGTGTTTGCCGGGTTCAGTCTGAATGACGTGGCCGGCGTGGTGTCGGGGATGCAGGGTGGTGACAAGGCGGCCGCTGCGGCGCCGACCTCGGAAACCGCTGGTTTGTTGAGTGCTCTGAGTGCGCTGGACGTCACGCCGGAGCAGGCCGTTGGCGGCACCAGCGCGATGCTCGGGTTGGCGAAGAATCAGTTGAGCAGCACCGACTATTCGCAACTGGCCAAGGAAGTGCCGGGCATCGACAAATTGTCCGGTGGCAGCGGCAATTTGGCGGCGCTCGGGGCGTTGCTCGGTTCGTCCGGCAAGTCCGCTGGCCTGGAAAATGCGCTGGGCAACGTCAAAGACAGCAACGACCTGAACAACGCGTTCAGCGCGCTGGGCATGGACAGCGGCATGATCGGCCAGTTTGCCCCGGTGCTGCTGCAATACCTCGGTCAGCAGGGCGTCGGCGGTTCGCTGTTGAGCAGCCTGGGCAGCATCTGGGGTGTCGGCAGCGGCACTTGAGTCAGCGGCGCTCGTTGCGCAGCTCGACGATGCGTTGATCCTTCTCGGTCCAGAGCTGGTTGACCCAGTTCTGGACGTGTTGGCGAAAGGCCGGATCTTTCTCGTAATCGCCCTGCCACAGCGTCGGGTCGAGTTCGCGGGTCCTGATGTCGATGATCACTCGCGGCACGTTGCCGCTGATCAGGTCCCAGAAGCCCGGGATTTTTTCCTGCGGATACACCACCGTCACATCAAGCATCGCGTCGAGCTGTTCACCCATCGCTGCCAGCACGAACGCCACGCCGCCGGCCTTGGGTTTGAGCAAGTGGCTGAACGGTGAATCCTGCTGGGTGCTTTTCGCCAGGGTGTAGCGGGTGCCCTCCAGATAGTTCACCACCGTCACCGGCTGCCGTTTGAACAGCTCGCACGCCGCTTTGGTGATTTCGAGATCCTTGCCCGCCAGCTCGGGGTTCTTTGCCAGAAAGGCTTTGGTGTAGCGCTTCATGAACGGGTAATCCAGCGCCCACCACGCCAAGCCGAGGAACGGCACCCAGATCAGCTCTTTCTTCAGAAAGAACTTGAAGAACGGCGTGCGCCGGTTGAGGGTCTGGATCAGCGCCGGAATGTCGACCCACGATTGATGGTTGCTGACCACCAGATAGGACGTGTCGCGGCGCAGATCGTCGCCGCCGCGTATGTCCCATTGCGTCGGGATGCACAGCTGGAAGATCAGCTTGTCGATCTCGGCCCAGGTCTCGGCAATCCACATCACCGCACCTGATGCGTGGTCACGCCAGCGCCCGGGTGCAACCAGTTTGAGCAGGGCAAACACCATCAACGGCCCGATCAGGATCAAGGTGTTGAGCAACAGCAGCAGGGTGACGAAACAGCCGGTGAGCAGGCGGCGCATAAGCAACTCTATGAAGTGGCAGGGGCGAGCCATGATAAGCAGCTTCGCGCAGCAGGCCAAATCGGTGCTGACGAATGTTTCACTTTTCAAACCGTAAGATCAAAAGATCGCAGCCTTCGGCAGCTCCTACACCGATCCCTGTAGGAGCTGCCGAAGGCTGCGATCTTTTGATCTTGATTCAGCCGAACGAATTCAAAGGTGACGGTCTAAAATCCCGTTGCCCAACCTCCCAAGGAAGCCCCTTACGTGAAATCCCTCCTTGCTCTGTTTGCCCTTGTCGCGCTGCCGGTCATGGCCGCCGAGCCGACGCTGTACGGTCGCTACGAATACATCGCACTGCCGGAAATCGGTGGCGAAGTGCTCAAGGCCAAGATGGACACCGGCGCGCTGACCGCCTCGCTGTCGGCCAAGGACATCGAGACCTTCACCCGCGACGGCGAAGACTGGGTACGTTTCCGCCTCGCCACCAAGGACGCCAGCAACAAGGTTTTCGAGCACAAGGTCGCGCGCATCAGCAAGATCAAAAGCCGTTCCGACGAGGACGATGAAGAGCGTGACAGCAGCGATGTCGCCAAGCGCCCGGTGGTCGATCTGGAACTGTGCCTGGGCAACGTCAAGCGCACCGTCGAGGTCAACCTGACCGACCGCAGCCACTTCAACTATCCGCTGCTGATCGGCGCCAAGGCCTTGCGGGAGTTCGGCGCGGCGGTCAATCCGGCGCGGCGTTACACCGCCGACAAGCCTGACTGCTAAGTGGTCTGATTGACGTAACCCCGGGCTTGGGGCACCGTTCGCGCACTAACTGCCACGGGCTCGGACGCCATGCCGCACATCCTGATTGTCGAAGACGAAGCGGCGATTGCCGACACATTGATTTTTGCCTTGCAGGGCGAGGGGTTCAGCACCACGTGGCTGAACCTTGGCGCGGCGGCGCTGGGGCATCAGCGGCAAACCCCGGCCGACCTGATCATTCTCGATATCGGTCTGCCGGACATCAGTGGCTTCGAAACCTGCAAGCAATTGCGGCGCTTCACGGAAGTGCCGGTGCTGTTTCTCAGCGCCCGCGACGCCGAGATCGACCGCGTGGTGGGTCTGGAGATCGGTGCCGACGATTACGTGGTCAAGCCGTTCAGCCCGCGTGAAGTGGCGGCGCGGGTCAAGGCCATCCTCAAACGCATGGCGCCGCGCGCAACCCTGGAAGCAGGCTCAACGCTGTTTCGCATCGATGCCGAACGCGTACAGATCAGCTATCGCGGCCAGCCGCTGAGCCTGACCCGCCATGAATTCCGCTTGTTGCAATGCCTGCTCGAACAACCTGAGCGGGTGTTCAGCCGCGAGCAATTGCTCGATGCGCTGGGCGTAGCGGCCGACGCCGGTTACGAGCGCAGCATCGACAGTCACATCAAAAGCCTGCGCGCCAAGTTGCGCCTGGTGCGCGCCGAGGCCGAGCCGATTCAGACCCATCGGGGCCTCGGTTACAGCTACAGCCCGGGGCACAGCTGATGTCGCTGGGGCTGCGGATCTTTCTTGTGTACGTGCTGTTTGTCGGCCTGACCGGTTATTTCGTCCTCAATACGGTGATGGAAGAAATTCGCCCCGGCGTGCGCCAGTCCACCGAAGAGACGCTGGTCGACACCGCCAACCTGATGGCAGAAATCCTGCGCGACGATTTCAAGGCCGGCACCCTCAGCGAGAACCGCTGGCCGCAATTGCTCCGCGCCTATGGCGAGCGGCAGCCGCAAGCGACCATCTGGGGCTTGCCGAAAAACCAGGTCAACCACCGCATCTACGTCACCGACGCCAAGGGCATCGTCGTGCTCGACTCCAGCGGCGTCGCGGTCGGCCAGGATTATTCGCGCTGGAACGACGTCTACCTGACCCTGCGCGGCGAGTACGGCGCGCGCTCCAGCCGCAGTGATCCTGACGATCCGAGCTCCTCGGTGATGCACGTCGGCGCTCCGATCCGTGACAACGGCAAGATCATCGGCGTGGTCACCGTGGCCAAGCCCAACAGTTCGCTGCAACCCTACGTCGATCGCACCGAACGGCGTTTGCTGTTTTACGGCGCCGGACTGATCGGCCTTGGTCTGCTGTTCGGTGCGTTGCTGTCGTGGTGGCTGAGTCGTGCGCTGCACCGCTTGACCGGTTATGCCCAGGCCGTGAGCGAAGGCCGGCGCGTGGAAGTGCCGCACTATCGTGGTGGCGAGCTGGAGCAACTGGCGACGGCGGTCGAGCAGATGCGCACGCAGCTCGAAGGCAAGGCCTACGTCGAGCGCTATGTGCACACCCTGACCCATGAATTGAAGAGTCCGCTGGCGGCGATCCGGGGCGCGGCGGAGTTGCTGCAAAGCGAGATGCCGCCGGCCCAGCGTCTGCGCTTCGTCGGCAACATCGACAGCGAAAGCGCACGAATGCAGCAGTTGATCGAGCGCCTGCTTAACCTGGCGCAGGTGGAACAGCGCCAAGGGCTGGAAGAAAGGGTGGCAGTGCCGCTGGCGCTGTTGGTCGCAGAATTGCTCAAGGCGCAGGCCGCGCGGATCGAGGGCAAACAACTGCGCGTCGAGCAAGCGATCGGTGAGGAGTTGCTGCTGATTGGCGAGCCGTTTCTGCTGCGTCAGGCGTTGGGAAATCTGCTGGAAAATGCACTGGATTTCACCCCGACGCAGGGCCTTTTGCGCTTTAGTGCCGAGCGGGTTGGCGAGCACGTCGAGTTCCGCCTGTTCAACCAGACCACGCCGATTCCCGATTACGCCTTGCCACGCCTGACCGAACGCTTCTACTCGTTGCCGCGCCCGGACAGCGGACGCAAGAGCACCGGGCTGGGGCTGAACTTCGTTGAAGAAGTGGTCAAGTTGCATGGTGGGGTGATGCGCATTAGCAATGTCGAGGGCGGGGTTGAGGTGGTATTGCGCTTGCCTTGAAACCGAGTCGCGACCTTCGCGAGCAGGCTCGCTCCCACAGGGGAATGCATTCTCCACACAATCTCCATATTCCCCGCACATTCCCTCCACACCGCATCGCCAGACTCCCCCCATCCAAACAGGGAGAGTCCCATGAACAAGAATCTGACCATCAAACTCGGCGCGATCGCCTTGCTGATCCTGCTGTTGCTGATCCCGTTGCTGATGATCGACGGCATCATCGATGAGCGTCAGCAACTGCGCGACGGTGTGCTCGAAGACATCGCGCGCAGCTCCAGTTACAGCCAGCAGCTGACCGGACCGGTGATGGTGGTGCCGTATCGCAAGGTGGTGCGCACCTGGAAGACCAACGAGAAAACCAACAAGCGCTACGAAGAAGTCAGTGAAGCGCGCGGGCGTCTGTACTTTCTGCCGGAGCGTTTTGAACTCGACGGCCAGGTGCAAACCGAACTGCGCAAACGCGGCATTTACGAGGCGCGACTGTTCCACGCCGATAACCGTATCGACGGGCATTTTTCCCTGCCGGCGCATCTGGGCATCAAGGAGAATTTTGCCGATTACCAATTCGACGCGCCGTTCCTCGCCGTGGGTATCAGCGATATTCGTGGCATCGAAAACGCGCTGAAACTCGAGCTCGGCGGCCAGCAACTGGACTTTGTGCCCGGCAGCGAAGTGGCGTGGATCGGTGAGGGTGTACACGTGACCCTGCCGGCGCTCGACGCCAGCAAAGCCACGCAACTGACCTTCGGTTTCGACCTGCGCCTGCAAGGCACCGGCTCGCTGCGTGTGGTGCCGGTGGGCAAGACCAGCAGTGTCAGCCTCGCCGCCAACTGGCCGCACCCCAGCTTCGTTGGCAACTTCCTGCCGGCCAAGCGCGAGATCAACGATCAGGGTTTCAGCGCCGACTGGCAGACCTCGTTTTTCTCCACCAACCTGCAAGAGGCGATGGAGCGCTGCGTCGCTGGCGACTGTGATGCACTCAACGGGCGCAGCTTCGGCGTCAGCTTCATCGATCCGGTGGATCAGTACCTGAAGAGCGACCGGGCGATAAAATACGCGCTGCTGTTCATCGTCCTGACATTCGCCGGTTTCTTCCTCTTCGAAGTGCTCAAGAGCCTGGCGGTGCACCCGGTGCAATATGCCTTGGTCGGTGTTGCGCTGGCGTTCTTTTACCTGCTGCTGTTGTCGCTGTCCGAACACATCGGTTTTGCGCTGGCGTATCTGTTGTCGGCGAGTGGCTGCGTGTTGCTGATCGGCTTCTATGTCAGCCACGTCCTGCGCAGCGCGCGGCATGGTTTGAGTTTCTCGGCCGGGCTGGCGGCGCTGTATGGCTTGCTGTACGGCTTGCTCAGCGCCGAGGATTACGCGCTGCTGATGGGCTCGCTGATGCTGTTCGGTCTGCTCGGGGTGTTCATGGTGCTGACGCGCAAACTGGACTGGTACGGGATTGGTTTGAAGCCGGCCAGGCCGCTGGAGTTTGATGTGGAGGCGATGCAATGAGCGGGTGGCTTGGGTTACGCGAGGAACAGCGTGAAGCGGAGGTTTTGGTGACGCTGCTTATTGCGTCACTACCTCAGAAACCGAGTTGGTGCATTCGCGAGCAAGCTCGCTCCCACATTGGAATGTGGTCAACTGTGGGAGCGAGCCTGCTCGCGAAGAGGCCGGAACAGGCAGCCCAGATCTAAGGCTTGGGCATCGTCGCCACCATGGACGGTCGCTGACTCACTTCAAAATACCAATTGCCCAGTTGTGGATTGGCTGCACGCCAGTCCATGTCCGGGAAGCGCAGATCCAGATAGCCCAAAGCGCAGGCCACGCTGATCGCCGCAACATCGAAATGGCTGGTCAGCTCGGCAATCGCTTCGTTCTCAAGCACGGCGAGGGCGCGGCGGATCTTGTCGCGCTGGGCGTCGAGCCACTCGTCCCAGTGTTTTTCCACCGGGCGCAGAACGGTTTCATAACGCACCATCACCGAGGCATCCATGATCCCGTCAGCCATCGACGCCAGCGTCAGGCGCCGCCAGCGCGCCGCACCTTCACGGGGGATCAGCGGATTGCCGACGTTCTGCTGGTCGAGGTACTCGAGGATGACGCGGCTGTCATGGATGACATTGCCGTCGGCCAGGCGCAGGGCGGGGATCTTGCTCAACGGGTTGTCGGCGATCAGCGCAGGGTTCGGGCTGACCGGGCTGAGCACACAGTCCTGCAGCGCGACACGATCCTGCTGACCGGTTTCGTGGAGCAGCACCATGACTTTGCGGACAAAGGGCGACAGGGTGTTGTGGTACAGGGTCATGCTGGGGGCGGACATGGGCAAGGTCTCGATCAGGACAATGATCGGGCAGCATAGCCTGCTCGAGTCCGGCGCAGAACCCATGTGGGAGCGAGCCTGCTCGCGAAGGCGTCGTGACAGTCGACTTTGATGTTGAATGTCCGGGCGCTTTCGCGAGCAGGCTCGCTCCCACAAGGGATTCTCAGCTTCGCGGCAGAAAACCTCTCATCGCCAGAAATGCCGGCACGCCAAGCCCGACCCAGCTCAAGGCATCCCAGATTCCATCCCCCAGCAACGCCGCAAACAGCCCCGCCGCACTGAGCAGGGCGATCACGATCGGTGTACTGAAAACCTTCCAGAAACTCGACTGACGCGGCTTCATGCCGAGGCCTCCGCCGTTTCCAGAACAGGCTTGGCCGCCTTGCGCCGCACTACCCAAAGATAAACGCCACTGGCCAACACGATGATCGTCAGCACATCCAGCGTCGCCCAGAGAATCTTCATCGGCATGCCGCCATAGTCACCAAAGTGCAGCGGTTGCGACATGCCCATGGCGTCCATGTACCACGGACGTTCGGCCACGGCGGTGACCTGCAAGGTCGTGGCGTCGATCAGCACTGGTGTCAGCAGGTGCGAGGTCAGGTGCGTGCCGCCCTTCATGAACACCGAATAATGGTGCTCGCTGGAAAAGCGCGTGCCGGGGAAGGCGATGAAATCCGGCTTCATCCCCGGTGCGACTTCCTCGGCGATGTCGAGCAGCCGCGTAGCCGGCGCCAGTTGGGTCAGCGGCGGCGCATCGCGATACGGCGCGATCAGCGTGGTCAACGCGTCGTTGCGCCAGGCAGCGATGAGCAGGTCGGCGCAGGCGCTGATCACTCCGGTCACGCCCACCACCAGGCACCAGGTCAAAGTGACGACGCCGATCAGGTTGTGCAGGTCGAGCCAGCGCAGTCTTGTCGATTTGTCTTGGCGCACGGTACCGAATTTCAAGCGGCGCATGAACGGCAGGTACAGCACCGTGCCGGACACGATCGCCACGACAAACAACAGACCCATGAACGCCAGCAGCAGCTTGCCCGGCAGCCCGGCGAACATGTCGACGTGCAGGCGCAGGATGAACAGCATCAAGCCACCGTTGGCCGAAGGGGTTTCCAGCGCTTCGCCAGTGCGCGCATCGAGCATGAAGGTGTGCGAAGAGTTCGGCTCGGTGTCGGCCGTCCTGGCCATGATCGCGAATGCCGCGTTCGGCTCTTCGTCGTCATAACCGAAGTACTGCATGACTTCGCCCGGGCGATGTTTCTGCGCGGCATCGACCAGTTGCTGCAGATCGAGTTGCGGCGTGTCGGCCGGCATCTCGCGCAGCTCCGGGGCGTTGCCCAGCGCGTGATCAATCTCGTGGCTGAAAATCAGCGGCAGACCGGTCAGCGCCAGCATCAGCAGAAACACCGTGCAGATCAGGCTGGTCCAGGTGTGGATGAACGACCAGCGGCGGATGGTTTTACTTTTCATTGCATGACCTTCAAAAACACCAAAGCCGCCCGGTGCGGACGGCCTGGGAACAGGGCCTGTTTCAGCTCACTGGCTTACCACTTGTAGGTGGCGCTGGCGACGACACTGCGCTGGTCGCCGTAGTAGCAGTAGAAGCTGTCGCAGGTGGAAATGTAGTCCTTGTCGAACAGATTGGTCGCGTTCACCGCCAGCGACGCACCTTTGAGGCTGTTGTCCAGACGGCCCAGATCATAATGCACGCTGGCGTCGAACACGGTGTAGGCGTCAGCCTTGCCCAGCCAGGTGTTGGCCTTGTCGCCGTAGGTGTTGCCGGTGTAGCGCACGCCGGCACCGATACCGAAACCGTCGAGCACGCCGGCGTGCCAGGTGTAGTCGGTCCACAGCGAGGCTTGTTGGTTGGGCATCAGTTGCAGACGATTGCCCTTGTCGACGCCTTTCTGCACTTCGGACTTGGCCAGGGTGTAGGCGGCGATGACTTTGAGGTTGTCGGTCACATCCGACACCGCTTCGAGCTCGAGGCCTTTGACCTTCACTTCACCAGTCTGGCTGGTCACCGAAACGTTGTTGACGAAGGTGTTCACCGCGACGTTCTTCTGGGTCAGGTCATACACGGCGGCGGTCAGCAGGGTCTTGCTGCCCGGAGGCTGGTATTTGATGCCCAGTTCCCACTGCTTGCCTTCGGTTGGCTTGAGCGAGCCGGTCGAGGTGGCATCGGCGCCGGTGGTCGGCTGGAAGGATTCGGCGTAGGACAGGTACGGCACGAAGCCGTTATCGAAGACGTAGCTGAGCGCCGCGTTGCCGCTGAATTTCTTGTCACGCTGGGTGTTGGTCGCATCGCCCTTGTTGAAGAATTCAGTGCTGGTGTGCACCCAGTCTTCACGGCCGCCGAGGGTCAGGCGCCACTGGTCGAGAGCCATTTGGTCCTGCACGTAGAGACCGGTCTGGTAGGTCTTCTGGTTGTAGTCGTAAAACGCCGTGGAGCGCGCCGGACGTACGATCGGCTGGCCGTAGATCGGGTTGATGACGTTGGTTTGCAGGCCATCGCCAAAGATCGAGGTGTAGTTGGTGTTGCTGCGCTGGTGATCCAGACCCAGCAGCAAGGTGTGGCGGATGTCGCCCGTGGCGAAGTCCGCCTGGAAGTTGTTGTCCACGGCAAACTGGCTGATGTCTTCGTCGACGCTGGTGCTGGTGCGGCCGACGTTGCCCTCTGCGTCCACGGTGGTGAACGGATAGGAACCAGGGGTCAGCGACTGGAACGACAGGTCCGACTTGGTGTAGCGCAGGTTCTGCTTGAACTGCCAGACATTGTTCAACCGATGTTCGAAGGCATAACCCAGCGCGTAGTAGGTGCGGTCGTAGTATTCCCAATCCGGATCGCCGAGATTCTTGTGATGGGAAATATCACCGAGCGGCGATTTGATTTTGGTGCCCTGAATGGGCAGAAACTGGCTGGTGATGCCGGTGTCGTCGCGGGTGAACTGGCTCAGCAGAGTGAGTTTGGTGTCGTCGTCGATGTTCCAGGTCAGGCTCGGCGCGATGTTGTAGCGCTTGTTGTCGACGTGGTCGACCTGGGTGCCGCTGTCGCGCACCACGCCGCTGAGGCCATAGAGAAACTGCCCGGCGTCATCGATCTTGCCGGTGCTGGCGAAGTTGATCTGGCGGTGGTTGTCGCTGCCGTATTGCAGCTGGATTTCGCTGCTGGCCTCGGCGCTCGGGCGGCGGCTGACCATGTCGAGCAAACCGCCCGGCGGGGTCTGGCCGTACACCGACGAGGCCGGGCCACGCAGTAGGGCGAGGCGGTCGAGGTTCCAGGTTTCCTGTTTCGGGTTGGCGTACACGCCTTTGGGCAGCGGCAGGCCATCAAGGAACTGGGTCGGTTCGAAACCACGCACGCGCAGCCAGTCGGCGCGGGTGTCGCTGCCGTAGCTGCTGGCGGTGATGCCCGGCATGTAGCGCACGGCATCATCGAGGCTGTGCACGCTGCGGTCGTCCATTTGCTGGCGGGTCGCCACCGAAATCGATCGCGGTGCTTCGACCAGGGCGGTGTCGGTCTTGGTGCCGGCGGCGGTGCGAGTCGCGGTGTAGCCTTCGACCGGGCCCCAGGCGCTTTCGAAGTTTTCCACGCCGATGACCGAGGTTTCCGGCAGGGCCAGCGTGCCTTCCGGCACGGCCACTAGGGTGTAAGTGCCGGCGCTGCTCCGTTCCAGTTGCAGGCCGGTGCCGCGCAAGGCCGCGCGCAGGGCGCCGGCGGCGTCGTACTGGCCGTTGACCGGCGCTGAGGTCTTGCCGGCGGCCAGCGCAGGATTGAGCGACAGGGCGAGGCCGCCCTGGCTGGCGATCTGGTTCAGGGTGGTCGACAGCGGCGCCGCCGGCAGGTTGTAGGCGCGCACGCTGGAAGCTTGCTCAGCGGCGAGCAACGGGCTGCTGATCAGCGGCGTGCCGAAAGCGATGGCAAAAGCCAGCAGACTGGGGCGCAACAAGGTGTCTGGCGAACGGGACATACGGCGGCTCCTGAATGGAAATATTTCTCAATTGCCTGTGTGCCGGACGAGATTGGAAAAGTGATAGGGCTGGGTGGAAATTCTTTTTGCAGGAAATGGTTGTGCGGCTGATGGCGCCTTCGCGAGCAGGCTCGCTCCCACAGGTGATCGCATGCCAGTGTGGGAGCGAGCCTGCTCGCGAAGGCGGTTTTCCTGCTGGCGCATTATTCAGGCTTGATATCAGCCTTCGCCACGGTGACCCAATACGGCGTATGCCGCTCGATCTGCACCGGCAAGGTCGGCAGCAAAGCGCTCAGGGCCTTGTCGGTGTCATGCAACGGAAAGCTGCCGGTAATGCGCAGATCGGCCACTTCCGGCGCCACGCCCAGATGCCCGCGACGATAGCGCCCCAGCTCGCGCACCAGATCGCCGAGCCGTGCGTTGTCCACCACCAGCATGCCGCGCGTCCAGGCATCGGCGCCGGGGGCGAGGGCGGCAATCGAGCCCAACCCGTCACTGCGCAGCAACACCTGCTGGCCTTCGCGCAGAATCTGTTCTTGCGGGTTGGCCTGGGCATGGGCCGCCACCGCTGACTGCAACACGCTCAGGCGCGTGCCGTCGTCCTCGCGCTTGACCAGAAACCGCGTGCCCAGCGCACGCATGCTGCCTTCGCGGGTTTCGACGATAAACGGCCGCGCATCGCCATGCCCGGTTTCGACGAGGATTTCGCCTTCCTGCAACACGATCAAGCGGCGCTTGTCATCGAAACGTACGTCGACTGCGCTGTGGGTGTTGAGATTGAGCAGGGTGCCGTCGGACAGGCGCACGGTGCGCTGTTCTCCGGTGGCGGTGCGTTGATCGGCGAGCCAGTAATCCAGCGGCAGAAAACGCTCACTGACAAACAGCCCCAGCCCGACGACCATCACTACACTGGCCAGCCCGCTGCCGAGTTTGCGCACCCGCCGACGGATGCCTTCGCGCGATTGCAGCAACGCATTGCGCGCCGGACCCTTGGCCACGCTGAAGCGCTGATCGAGCATGCCCAACTGACGCCAGGCGCGGGCGTGTTCTTCATGGGCCGCGTGCCACTTGGCGAACTCCTCGCGTTCCAGCGCGGTGCTCGAATCGAGGGTCAATTGCCAGGCGATCGCCGCGTCCAGCACATGTGCCGGCACCGGCCGCGAACTGGCCGCCGTCATGTCGGCTCACCGTACAGGGCGATGTAGCACTGGCGCAGGCCTTGGGCCAGATACTGCCGCACGCGCGGTACCGAGACACCGAGCTTGTCAGCGATTTCGGCGTGGCTGAGGCCGTCGAGGCGGTTATACAGAAAGGCTGCGCGGGCCTTGGTCGACAGCTTGCCGAGCAGGCGATCGATGGCTTTGAGGTCGTCGAGGATCATTTGCTGCTCTTCCACCGACGGCTGTTCGCCTTCGGGGATCAGCATCAGTTCGGTGAGGTAGGCCTGTTCCAGCGCAGCGCGGCGGAAGTAGTCGAACAACAGGCCTTTGGCGATCGCCACCAGAAACGCCCGAGGTTCGCGCGGCGTCAGCAGTTCGTCGCGGTTGAGCAGGCGCACAAACGTGTCCTGACTCAAATCCTCGGCACGCTGCGGACACGCCACATTGCGCCGCAACCACGCCAGCAGCCAACCGCGATGGTCGCGATACATCGCACCGACGAGCTCACTGTGGGGGTTGGGCACTGACGACACCGGACATCACCGATTGGGAAATGTTAACTAACGAGAATAGTTCGCGATTCTGGCAGAGGTGGGAATGGTTAGCAATTGGCCACTGGTCAGGTGATGATTCAAGGGCAGCCCCTCACCCTAGCCCTCTCCCGGGGGGAGAGGGGACTGATCGGGGGATATTCTGGAGGTACACCGACCTGAACGATTTTCACGATTCCTCAATCGACTCGGTCTTTCAGGTCGATATAAGGCTTCAGACACCACGATCGGCTCCCTCTCCCTCCGGGAGAGGTCTGGGCGGGCGGCGTTCCGATGAGGGGCTTTTGATCTGAATGATTCTAAAAGGACGGCGCCTGCTGCCTGCGCTTCCACTGATTCAACCGCTGCTGCAACTGCAACGGACTGTAAATCTGCTGCGCCCGCGCCCGGCTGAACAGAATCAATGCCAGCTCCGCCGTGGCCAGCGCATCGGCACTCGCGTTATGCCGCTCGAACACTTCAAGCCGGAACCATTCGATCCACTCATCCAGCCCCGCCTCGCGAATCTGCGCCTGCGGACATAACAGCGGCGCGATATCCGCCACATCCAGAAACACATGTTGCAGCTTGTGCCCCAAGTGCTCCTTCACTGCACGCCCGAGCATGTGCTGATCGAACGGCGCATGAAACGCCAGCACCGGGCTGTCGCCGATGAACTCCAGCAACTCCAGCAACGCTTCCGCCGGGTCGCTGCCTGCGGCAATTGCACTAGGGCCGAGGCCATGAATCAGCACGCTGGGGCTGAGCTTCAATTCGCGGCATTGCAAGGTGCGTTCGAACTGCTGACGGAAATCGATCGCGCCGTCCTCGATCACCACCGCGCCGATCGACAGGACCCGATCCTTGCTCATATTCAGGCCGGTGGTTTCCAGGTCCAGCACCACCCAGCGCTGCTCGCGCAGGCTGCATTCGTTCAGCTCGGCAAGCGCCGGCAGCTTCGCCAGCCGCTGCTGCAAGTCCGCCGACACCACGGGGCTGGCCGGGCGCAGCCAGGAGAACAGGCTCATAGCTGATACCGCAAGGTCAGGCTGCTTTGCAGGCGCTGCGCCTGGCGCAGGGATTCGCGCAGGATGCGCCGGTCGAGATGATTGAGGCTGTCGGGATCGACGCGGTTGGAGTACGGCTGGTTCTCCCGGGTCTGCAGCTGATGCTGCTGCATCCGCGTTTGTTGAATGAAGTGATAGGCCTCTTCGTACGCCGCGCCGTCGAGCGGCTCGATGACCTCTTTATCGACCAGTTGGCGAAAGCGTTCGAGGGTGTTATTGGCGTCGATGCCGTTGGCCAGCGCCAGCAAGCGGGCGCCGTCCACGAACGGCGTCAGGCCCTGGATTTTCAGATCCAGCGTGGCCTTCTCGCCGTTCTTGCGTGCCAGCACGAACTCACGGAAGCGCCCAACGGGAGGGCGATTGCGCAGCGCATTTTCGGCGAGCATGCGCTGGAACAGACGATTGTCAGCGACTTGATCGAGGATGCCCCGGCGCAATTGCTCACAGCCTTGCTCATCGCCCCAGACCACACGCAGGTCGAAATAAATGCTCGAGCCCAGCAGGTTCTCCGGCGTGGCTTCGCGGATGAACGCGGCAAAGCGCCGCGCCCATTCGGCCCGCGACAGACACAGCTCGGGATTGCCGGCCATGATGTTGCCCTTGCACAGGGTGAAGCCGCACTGCGCCAGGCTGTGGTTGATCTGCTGGGCAATCGGCAGCAGCTTGCCGCGAATCTCTGCTGCGTGCGCCGCGTCGCGGGCATCGAACAGGATGCCGTTGTCCTGGTCGGTGTGCAGCGTCTGCTCGCGCCGGCCCTCGCTGCCGAAACACAGCCAGCTGAACGGCACGCCCGGGTCGCCTTTTTCCGCCAGGGTGAGTTCGATCACCCGGCACACCGTGTGATCGTTGAGCAGGGTGATGATGTGGGTGATCTGCGTCGACGACGCGCCGTGGGCGAGCATGCGCTCGACCAGTTGGCCGATCTCGCCGCGCAGGGTCACCAGTTGTTCGACCCGTTGCGCGCTGCGGATGGTCCGGGCGAGGTGGACCAGATCGACCCGTTGCAGGGAGAACAGATCACGCTCGGACACCACGCCGCACAAGCGCTGATCCTTGACCAGGCAGACGTGAGCAATGTGCCGCTCGGTCATGGCGATCGCCGCATCGAAGGCGCTGTGATCCGGCGACAGATAAAACGGTGATCGAGTCATGTGCTGTTCGATGGCGTCGCTGAAATCACCGACACCTTCGGCGACCACATGGCGCAAATCGCGCAGGGTGAAAATCCCCAGCGGCGCCTTGTGCTCATCCACCGCGACGATGCTGCCGACCTGTTGCTCGTGCATCAGCTTCACCGCTTCACGCAACGGCGTCTCGGCGCTGCAGGTCACCGGATGGCGCATCGCAAGTTCACCGAGACGAGTGTTCAACGAGTATTGGGTGCCGAGGGTCTCCACGGCTTTTTGTTGCACTTGCTGGTTGACCTGATCGAGCAGGCTGCTGACCCCACGCAAGGCGAAATCGCGGAAGGCGCTGGACAGGGCGAACAGTTTGATGAACGCCAGTTTGTTCAGTTGCAGGCAGAAGGTGTCTTCGCCCGCCAGGTGCTCGGTGCGTGTGGCGCGTTCACCGAGCAGCGCGGCCAGCGGAAAGCATTCGCCGGTGGTGATTTCGAAGGTGGTCTCGGTGCCGGGCTTAGTGATGTGCTGGCGTTCGCCGACCACCCGACCCTGTTTGACGATATGAAAGTGTTCCACCGGGCCGTCGGCCGGTTTGATGATGCTCTCGCCCTGGGCGAAAAAACGCAGCTGACATTGCTCCACCAGATAGGCGAGGTGGGCGTGTTCCATCTGATTGAAGGGCGGGAAGCGCTGGAGGAATTGCAGGGTGCCCTGAATGTTCTGCAACACCGCGGTTTTCCCTGCCTGGGTGAAGGCGTCCGCTTTGCTCATAACCATTACCGCAGTCTTTTTCGAATTGTTGTTGTCGGATCGTTGCGACCATGGTCGGCCCCGGCGGGCAGGGTGCCCATTGGACGTAAGTCTAGGTTTTGCCACCATTGGCCGATTTTCGGAAATAACCTACGTAAAAGCTCGGAAAAGCTTGCGCTAGCCACTTGGAAAAAATTCCGACGAAGTGCACATTGAAGCGCTGTCCGGTGATGTCTGACGACTTGCCAGGGATTGTTTGAACATTTAGAGAGCGCCATGTCCGACCACGATATTTTGAGCGACGCCGAGCGGGAAGCGCTCAGCGCAGTGATGCTCGAACCTGATCTGCCGCCGCAGCGTGTCCTGATCGTCGACGACGACAAGGACGCCCGCGAGCTGTTGTCGGAGATTCTCGCGCTCGATGGCATTCATTGCATGACCGCAGCCAGCGGTGAAACCGCGCTGAAAATGCTCGATGAAAAGCCTTCGATCGGTCTGGTGATTACCGACCTGCGCATGGGCAATGTCGATGGCCTGGAGCTGATTCGCCAGGTGCGTGAATCGGTACGGGCAGCGATGCCGATCATCATCGTCTCCGGCGATGCCGACGTGAAAGATGCGATCGAAGCGATGCACTTGAGCGTGGTGGATTTTCTGCTCAAGCCGATTGATACGGGCAAGTTGCTTGAGTTGGTGAAACACGAATTGGGCATCGAGCCCTAGAAGCCCCTCACCCTAACCCTCTCCCGGAGGGAGAGGGGACTGACCGCGGTGAATGTCAGAGGTACACCGACCTGAAATTCATGAGTCGAACTCATGAGTTGAAGCTTCCCCAATCTGCTCCCTTTCCCCTCTACCCCTTGGGGGAGAGGGCTGGGGTGAGGGGGATGGATCTCAAGCCCACCACAAGAATCCAATCCACCTCACAAACAAAAAAGGCCCCGATCTCTCGATCAGGGCCTTTTTCATTTCCAGCGTCAGCGCAAATTACAGACCATTCTTGGCCTTGAACTCGCGACGACGACGGTGCAGCACCGGCTCGGTGTAGCCATTCGGCTGCTTGGTGCCTTCGATCACCAGTTCGACCGCCGCCTGGAAGGCGATGTTGCTGTCGAAGTCCGGTGCCAGCGGGCGATACAGCGGGTCGTTGGCGTTCTGGCGGTCAACCACCGGCGCCATGCGCTTGAGGCTTTCCATCACTTGCTCTTGGCTGACGATACCGTGGCGCAGCCAGTTGGCGATGTGCTGGCTGGAGATGCGCAACGTCGCACGGTCTTCCATCAAGCCGACGTCGTTGATGTCCGGCACTTTCGAGCAGCCGACACCCTGGTCGATCCAGCGCACCACATAGCCAAGAATGCCCTGGGAATTGTTGTCCAGTTCGTTCTTGATCTGCTCAGGCGTCCAGCTTGGGTTCACTGCCAATGGAATGGTCAGGATGTCGTCCACCGAGGCGCGCGCACGTTTGGCCAGTTCAGCCTGACGCGCAAACACGTCAACCTTGTGGTAGTGCAGCGCGTGCAGCGCAGCGGCGGTTGGAGAAGGGACCCAGGCAGTGTTGGCGCCGGCCAGTGGGTGGGCGATTTTCTGCTCAAGCATCGCCGCCATCAGGTCCGGCATGGCCCACATGCCTTTGCCGATTTGCGCACGACCTTGCAGGCCGGTGCTCAGACCGATGTCGACGTTCCAGTTCTCGTAGGCGCCGATCCACTTCTCGGCCTTCATGTCAGCCTTGCGCACGACAGGGCCGGCCTCCATGGAGGTGTGGATTTCGTCGCCGGTGCGGTCGAGGAAACCGGTGTTGATGAACACTACGCGCTCGCTGGCCGCCTTGATGCAGGCCTTGAGGTTGACCGTGGTGCGGCGCTCCTCGTCCATGATCCCGACTTTCAGGGTGTTGCGCGGCAAGCGCAGGACATCTTCGATACGCCCGAACAGCTCGTTGGTGAACGCCGCTTCTTCCGGGCCGTGCATTTTCGGTTTGACGATGTACACCGAACCGGTGCGGGTATTGCGTCGCGAGGTGTTGCCGTTGAGGTTGTGCATTGCGGCCAGGCAAGTCACCAGACCGTCGAGAATGCCTTCCGGCACTTCGTTGCCTTGGCTGTCGAGGATCGCGTCGATGGTCATCAGATGGCCAACGTTACGCACGAACAGCAGCGAACGACCGTGCAACGTCACTTCACCGCCATTTGGCGCGGTGTAGGTGCGATCCGGGTTCATGGTGCGGGTGAAGGTCTGGCCGCCCTTGGACACGGATTCCGCGAGGTCGCCTTTCATCAGGCCGAGCCAGTTGCGGTAGATCACCACTTTGTCGTCGGCGTCAACGGCGGCCACGGAGTCTTCGCAGTCCATGATCGTGGTCAGCGCCGCTTCCATGAGGATGTCTTTGACGCCGGCGGCGTCGGTCTGGCCGACCGGAGTGCTGGCGTCGATCTGGATTTCGAAGTGCAGGCCGTTGTGCTTGAGCAGCACCGCGATCGGCGCGTTGGCGTCGCCTTGGAAGCCGATCAACTGAGCGTCATCGCGCAGGCCGCTGTTGCTGCCGCCCTTCAGAGTGACGACCAGTTTGCCGTCAGCGATTTTGTAGCCGGTCGACTCGACGTGGGAGCCGGCGGCCAGTGGTGCGGCTTCGTCGAGGAAAGCACGGGCGAAGGCGATGACTTTGTCGCCACGCACCTTGTTGTAGCCTTTGCCTTTTTCCGCACCGCCGTCTTCGCTGATCGCGTCGGTGCCGTAGAGAGCATCGTACAGCGAACCCCAGCGGGCGTTCGAGGCGTTGAGCGCGAATCGCGCATTCATCACCGGCACGACCAGTTGCGGGCCGGCAGTGCGGGCGATTTCATCGTCGACGTTTTGCGTCGTCGCCTGGAAATCAGCCGCTTCCGGCAGCAGATAACCGATCTCTTGCAGGAAAGCTTTGTAGGCCACGGCATCGTGCGCCTGGCCGGCATGCTGCTGATGCCAGGCATCGATGCGCGCCTGGAAGTCATCGCGTTTGGCGAGTAGGGCTTTGTTCTTCGGCGCCAGGTCGTGAATGACCTTGTCGGCACCTTCCCAGAATTGTTCGGCGGTGAGGCCGGTACCGGGAATGGCTTCGTTGTTCACGAAGTCGAACAGGACTTTGGCGACCTGCAGGCCACCGACTTGAACGTGTTCAGTCATTGCTTGCCTCACTCTGCTCAGCTATTTCGCTTTTCAGCTCGTCAATTTAACAATGAAGCTTCTGGCCATTTAAACCACAAACCTGCCGACCAGTACATGCCATTGCTGGCGGCTGGGCTAGGACCAATCAACGGCTTGGAGGCCTTGCTGACGGGGCTTTCAGGGTTGCGAACGGCCTTGGGCAGACATCGATCCAGCGTTATGTAGTGCGCGCTGCGGCATACTACATGATGAGTTGCGCTTGTGAAAATCAGACTAATTACGTCGTTCTGCGACCTCATGACGCATTGCGGTCACGTCGCGGAACGGGATGTTCTCAAAAAAGCATTGGATTGTTCCAGTTAAATATCGAAAGTTGTACACGATTTGTCTGTCGCGCAGATCCCCAGTGCTGCCATTCGCGAGCAGGCTCGCTCCCACATTTGGAATGCGACCCCTGTGGGAGCGAGCCTGCTCGCGAAGGGGCCAGTCGATTCAACACAGAATCAGCCCTTGCCTATACTTGCCCTTCGATAACAAAAGTCATGACAAGAGGGCTGCGCCATGGACCATCTCGTACTCACCGTTTTCGCCCCGGACAAGCCCGGGCAGGTCGAGCGCATCGCCCAATGCATTGCCGAGCACGGCGGCAACTGGCTGGAAAGCCGCATGTCACGGATGGCCGGGCAGTTCGCCGGGATTCTGCGCGTGGGTGTGCCGGCGGAGGCTTACGACGAACTGGTCGATGCCCTGCAAGCGCTGTCGGCCCATGGCATTCGGGTACTGATTGCCGAAAGCGGAGTGGAGCAGTCCTGCACGTGGAAACCGATCGCCATGGAACTGGTCGGCAATGACCGGCCGGGTATCGTCCGCGATATCACTCGGCTGTTGAGCGAGCAGGGTGTGAACCTGGAGCGGCTGGTAACTGAGGTGCGCCCGGCGCCGATGAGCAGCGAGCCGCTGTTTCACGCCGAGGCGATTCTCGCGGTACCACTGACGCTGTCGCTGGATGTGTTGCAGGCGCGCCTGGAAACCCTGGCCGATGATTTGATGGTCGAACTGGTGTTACGCACAGAGGTTTAAGCGCAGACAGGGTTATTCAGGTTTAACGTGCACCTGCCTGTGGATAACCTGTAGAGACAGAGCGCCACGCCACGCCGGCCGTGGCTTTGCGTCTATTGCTCAAAAAACCGCCAACATTCAGCGACTTGCGCACAAACGGCGGGGATCACGCTGTGGATAAGCTTGGGAAGGAACGATGCAGGCCACGAGAACCGTGGCCTGTAGAGGTTTGTGCGTTTTTTGATCAGGCGCGCCGGCGCAAACTTATCCACGCATCAACGCTATAGACCGCCAGACCGGCCCAGATAAACATGAACGCGACCAGCGTGCTCGAAGATAAGTGCTCGCCAAACAGCAGCACGGCTTGCAGCAACACCAGCGTCGGCGCGATGTATTGCAGGAAGCCGATGGTGGTGTAGGGCAAGTGGCGGGTGGCGGCGTTGAAACACACCAGCGGCACCAGCGTCACCGGCCCGGCAGCCACCAGCCACCAGGCTTCGGAGGTGGTCCAGAAGGCTGGCTGCACACTCGTGGCGGTCTGATTGAACAGCAACCACGCAATCGCAATCGGCACCAGCATCCAGGTTTCCACTACCAGCCCCGGCAGCGCTTTGACCGGCGCCTGCTTGCGGATCAGGCCGTAGAAACCGAAGGTGAGCGCCAGCGCCAGCGACACCCACGGCAGACTGCCGACCTGCCACACCTGCTGCGCGACGCCGATAGCAGCCAGCCCGACCGCCACCCACTGCATGCGCCGCAGCCGTTCGCCAAGGATCACCATGCCCAACAGCACGTTGACCAGCGGATTGATGTAGTAACCCAGACTCGCCTCGAGCATGCGGCCGTTGTTCACCGACCAGACATAGGTCAGCCAGTTGGCCGCGATCAGCGTGCCGCTCAGGGCCAGAATCGCCAGGCGCTTAGGATTGTCGAGCAACTCGCGCAGCCAGCCCGGGTGTTTCCACACCATCAGCAGCAACGCACCGAACAGCGCCGACCACAGCACCCGGTGGATGATGATCTCGACGGCCGGGACTTCGGCGATGGCTTTGAAATAGATCGGGAACAGGCCCCAGATGATGTAGGCGCTCAGGCCCAGTATGTACCCGCGACGCGGGTTGGCGGCTTGCATGCAGAATCCTTGCTCAGGCAGCTGACAAAGGAGGGATTGTAAGGAGGTTGTATAGATGTGTCGTGTCAGAAAGCAAAAAGATCGCAGCCTTCGGCAGCTCCTACAGGGATATGCATTCCAAGGTAGGAGCTGCCGAAGGCTGCGATCTTTTGATCTTTAATTCAGAACAACTTCAAAGGTTCTTCGTTAAGCGCGGACAGTTGCTCACGCAACGCCAGCACCTGGTCGCCCCAATACCGCTCCGTGCCAAACCACGGAAAGCTGTGCGGGAACGCCGGGTCGTCCCAGCGCCGCGCCAGCCAGGCGCTGTAGTGCATCAGGCGCAGGGCGCGCAACGGTTCGATCAGCGCCAGCTCGCGCGGGTCGAAATCATGGAATTCGTTGTAGCCGTCCATCAGTTCCGACAACTGCCCCAGACACTCCTGGCGATCGCCGGCGAGCATCATCCAGATGTCCTGCACCGCCGGGCCCATGCGGCAGTCGTCGAGGTCGACGATGTGGAACATCTCGTCGCGGCACATCATGTTGCCGGGGTGGCAGTCGCCGTGCATGCGGATGTTCTGGTGCGGCGTGGCGGCGTAGACGTCTTCGACGCGTTTGAGCAGGTCGCGGGCAACCGACTCGTAAGCCGGCAGCAGGCTCTTGGGAATGAAATTGCCTTCGAGCAAAGTGTTCAGCGAGGCATGGCCGAAGTTCTGCACGGCGAGGGCTTCGCGGTGCTCGAACGGCTTGGTCCCGCCCACCGCATGCATGCGCCCGAGCAACTGGCCGAGGCGATACAGTTGATCAAGATTGCCCGGCTCCGGCGCCCGACCACCACGACGCGGGAACAGGGTGAAGCGGAAACCGGCGTGCTCATGCAGGGTTTCGCCGTTGTGGATCAGCGGCGCTACCACCGGGATGTCGATGTCGGCCAGTTCGAAGGTGAACTGGTGCTCTTCGAGGATGGCCTCTTTGGTCCAGCGCTGCGGACGATAGAACTTGGCAATCAGCGGCTCGGAGTCTTCGATACCGACCTGATACACACGGTTTTCGTAGCTGTTGAGCGCCAGGATGCGCGCGTCGCTGAGAAAACCGATGCTTTCGACGGCATCCAGGACGAGATCGGGGGTGAGGGTTTCAAACGGGTGGGCCATGCTGACTCCTGCGCGCAGCAGGCTGCTGCGTCCGGCTCGGCATGGTAGCGCAGATGGCGGCGCGAAGGGTGTTGGTGTCTGCCCGGGCCTCTTCGCGAGCAGGCTCGCTCCCACCTTGGAATGCGATTCCCTGTGGGAGCGAGCCTGCTCGCGAAAGCGGTTTATCAGGCGCCGACAATCCCGCCGTCTTCGCGGGTAATCGCCATCACCGAAGACCTTGGCTTGCCATTGGGCAGATGCTCGGGGAAGGTAGAACCGCCGTTTTCGCCCGGATGCTGGATCCCGACAAACAGGGTTTTCTGATCCGGCGAGAAGCTGATCCCGGTCACTTCGCAACCGACCGGCCCGACCATGAAACGGCGAATCTCACCGGTCGCAGGATCGGCGCAGAGCATCTGGTTGTTGCCCATGCCGGCGAAGTCGCCAGCGTTGCTCGAGTCGCCGTCGGTGAGAATCCACAGGCGTCCGGCCTTGTCGAAACCCAGACCGTCGGGGCTGTTGAACATGTTCTGCGGGGTGATGTTGGATGAGCCACCCTTCGGCGTACCGGCATGCACGCCCGGGTTGCCTGCGACCACAAACAGATCCCACGCAAACGTCTTCGAGGCGTGATCGTTGCGGTCGGTACGCCAGCGCAGAATCTGCCCGTAAACGTTCTTCTCGCGCGGGTTTGGACCGCCCACCGGTTGGCCGTCCTCGCCGCGCTTGGCGTTGTTGGTCAGGGTGCAATAAACCTGGCCGTCCTTGGGACTGACGACGATCCACTCCGGGCGGTCCATGCGTGTTGCGCCAACCACGCTGGCGGCAAGGCGCGCGTGAATCAGCACTTCCGCCTGATCGGCAAACCCGCTGCTGGCGTCGATGCCGTTCTTGCCGTGGGTCAGCTCGATCCACTGGCCCTGGCCTTTCGGATGATCGGGGTTGCCGTCACCGGCATCGAATTTGGCCACATACAACGTGCCGTGATCGAGGATGTCGCGGTTGGCTTTCTGATTGCGATGGTTGATGCGATCACGGCTGACGAATTTGTAAATGAACTCGCCACGCTCGTCGTCACCCATGTACACCACAGCGCGACCATCGTCGGTCTCGGCCAGCGCGGCGTTTTCATGCTTGAAGCGGCCCAGCGCGGTGCGTTTGACCGGAGTCGATTGCGGGTCGAACGGATCGATCTCGACCACCCAGCCGTGACGGTTGAGTTCGTTGGGGTTCTTGGCCATGTCGAAGCGCGGGTCGTGCGGGTGCCAGTTGATGTCTTTGCTGCTGGCGACAACGCCGTAGCGCTTTTGCGCCGCATCGAATTGCTGCTGGGCGTTGCTGCTGCCGAAGCAGTCGGTGAAGTTTTCTTCGCAGGTCAGGTAGGTGCCCCACGGTGTCTTGCCGTTGGCGCAGTTCTGGAAGGTGCCGAGGACTTTTTTGCCGTGCTTGTCGGCGGCGGTTTTCATCAAGTCGTGGCCGCGGGCCGGACCGCTGATGCGCAGCGGCGAGTTACCGTGAATCCGACGGTTGTAGCGCGAGCCCTGGACGAATTGCCACTGGCCGTTCTTGCGCTGCACTTCGATCACCGACACGCCTTCGCAGGCCAATGCCTTGCGCACATCCTCAGCCGACTGCGGCATGCCGCCATGCGGATACAGGTAGCGATAGTTGGTGTATTCGTTGTTGATCGCCATCAGCGCGCGGTTCTTGTCGTCCGGGAAGGCGAACAGGCTCATGCCGTCATTGTTGTCGCCGAACTGCACTTCCTGTGCGGCAGCGGTGCCGTTACCGCTCGGATCGAAGGCCGGGCCGTTCTTGTGCAACGGCTGGCCCCAACTGATCAGCACCGAAGACTTGTAGCCCTTGGGCAGGCTGATGGCGTCGGTGGTCGCCGCCGGAATGCTCTCGAAACCGAGCAGGCGGCTGTTGCCGGCGCTGACGCTGGCGGCCATGACGCTGCGGCTCAGCAGGTTGCCGCCGAGGAACATCGCCGCCCCGCACAACGCGCCGGCGCTGATGAAACCGCGACGGCTGAGGCCGACCATTTTTTCCAGATCAGTGGATTGGTTTTCTTCTAATAGGCTCACATCAGGCTCCCTGCTTGGTTATGGGCAACACCTTAATGCGGGTCGATGACGCTTTTGTGGCAAGGGCGAATCAGAGCGGCGTGCCGATCAGCACGTTGGACGGCGCACATTGCACCTGCACCGCAGACCCCACGCCGAGTTGCTGGTTGCGCAAGTGCAGCGGTTCGGCCAAGGCGCAGAGAGTGTGGCCGTTGGGCAGGGAAATGCGCACTTCGCTGGGGCCATCCTCGGCATCGAGGATCGCTTCGATGGTGCCGCTCAGGACATTGTGTCCGGGCGTGGCCGGCTGATCGGCGCCGAGCAACTCAAGCCAGCCAGCCTTGATCAGCGCCATCACGTCGCTGCCGATCTGCAATTCCAGATGCACGGTGCTGTCGTGGGTGATCTGTGCCTCCAGAGCAATGCCTTCGGCCAGTTCGAGGTGGATCAGATCATTGCGCCCCTGCGCCTGAATCGCCGCGACCGTGCCATGCAGCTGATTGCGCGCGCTGGTCCTGAGCATCAGCCGCCCGAGCAGGTCGAGATCACTGGCGTCTTCGGCCGCTTCCAGCACCTGCGCCTGCAACGCCTGCAATTTCTGATACAGACGCAGCACCCGCTCGCCCTCGCTGGACAGTCTGGCGCCGCCACCACCCTTGCCACCCACCACGCGCTCGACCAAGGGTTTCTGCGCCAGGTTGTTCAACTCATCGATCGCATCCCATGCCGCCTTGTAACTGAGCCCCGCGCTCTTCGCCGCGCGGGTGATCGAACCCTGCTCGGCGATGTGTTGCAGCAGGGCAATGCGCTGCGGGCGGCGGACAATGTGCTGGGAGAGCAGGGTGGGCAGGGACATGGCAGAACGCTTCTGGCTCGGGCGATGAGAGGGACGTTGGCCACTTGCAACGCGCGAGTCAAGCCTGACGCCGAGCCCCTGTGGGAGCGAGCCTGCTCGCGAAAGCGGTTTGACCAACCACAGCTTTGTTGAATGTGACGCCCATTCGCGAGCAGGCTCGCTCCCACATGAGATCTGTATTCGCTTCAGGTACCGGGTTTCGGCGTCCGGGCCAGGCAATACACATCAACCCGCGCCGCACCTGCATTCATCAACAACCGCGCCAGCGCCTGAGCGGTCGCGCCAGTGGTCAAGACGTCGTCAACCAGCGCGAAATAGCGGCCGCTTACCTCTGCATCAGGCGCCAGCGCAAAGGCATTGCGCAAATTGCGTTTGCGCGCCTTGGCATCGAGATCCTGCTGGGCATCGGTGTCCATGACTCGCCTTAGAAGCTGTTCTTCACAGGGCAAATCCAGCGACACACTCAACCAGCGCGCGAGCATCGCCGCTTGATTGAATCCTCGCCGACGCAGTCGTTTATTCGCCAACGGCACCGGTAGCAACACATCGGGTCGCGGCAAGTCCTCGGCGAAGCGATGCTGCAGGTATTGGCCGAGAACGTCGGCGAGCAGGTGACCAAACGGCCATTTCGCGTTGTGTTTAAAGCGTGTAATCAGACTGTCAACGGGGAAGCCATAAACCCAGGGCACGGCGACCTGCTCAAAGGCCGGAGGCTCTAGCAGGCACTCGCCGCAAGTCAGGCCATCCGCCGCCAGCGGCAAAGCGCAGCTCTGACAATGGCTGCCGAGCCAGGGCAGCTCGGTTTCGCAGGCCTCGCACATTGGCATTTGTGCTTCTGCCGGCTCATCGCACAGCAAACAGGTCTGTACGTTTTTTAAACAGATGTAAACCTGTCCTTGGTATTGCGGTTGACAGCGCATCGCTCTTCCTTAAATATGCCGAACATCCGTGTAGCGCCTGTGGATATTCCATTTTTCCCGGCGCCAGCCAAGCATAACCAAGGAATTGCCCATGAGCGCGAGCACCACTGCCACCCTGCGTCACGATTGGTCTCTGGCCGAAGTCAAAGCACTCTTCGTACAGCCATTCAACGACTTGCTGTTCCAGGCGCAAACGGTGCACCGCGCGCATTTCAACGCCAACCGCGTGCAGGTCTCGACACTGCTGTCGATCAAGACCGGCGCCTGCCCGGAAGACTGCAAGTACTGCCCGCAGTCCGGGCACTACAACACCGGTCTGGAAAAAGAAAAGCTGATGGAAGTGCAGAAAGTCCTCGAAGAGGCGGCCCGCGCCAAAGCCATCGGTTCGACGCGATTCTGCATGGGCGCGGCGTGGAAACATCCGTCGGCCAAAGACATGCCGTATGTGTTGAAGATGGTTGAAGGGGTGAAAGCCTTGGGCCTGGAAACCTGCATGACCCTCGGCCGTCTCGATCAGGAGCAGACCGAAGCGCTGGCCAGGGCCGGTCTCGATTACTACAACCACAACCTCGACACCTCGCCGGAGTTCTACGGCAGCATCATCACCACCCGCACTTACAGCGAGCGTCTGCAGACGCTGGCCTACGTGCGTGAGTCGGGGATGAAAATCTGCTCCGGCGGCATTCTCGGCATGGGCGAATCGCTGGACGATCGCGCCAATCTGCTGATCCAGCTGGCCAACCTGCCCGAGCACCCGGAGTCGGTGCCGATCAACATGCTGGTGAAAGTCGCCGGCACGCCGCTGGAAAACGCCGAAGACATCGACCCGTTCGACTTCATCCGCATGCTCGCCGTGGCGCGCATCCTCATGCCGCAATCTCACGTGCGCCTGTCCGCCGGTCGCGAAGCGATGAACGAGCAGATGCAGGCCCTGGCATTTTTCGCCGGCGCCAACTCGATTTTCTACGGCGACAAATTGCTCACCACCGCCAACCCGCAGGCAGACAAGGACATGCAGCTGTTCGCGCGCCTCGGTATCCAGCCGGAGGCTCGCGAAGAGCATTCCGATGAGGTTCATCAAGCTGCGATCGAGCAGGCGCTGGTGGAGCAGAAGAGTAGCGAGCAGTTCTACAACGCTGCGGTGTAATAAACCGCGCGGATTGCGCTGAAGGAATGCAAAACCCCTGTGGGAGCGAGCCTGCTCGCGAAAGCGGTTTGGCCGCCAACATCCATGTTGGATGTGACGCCCATTCGCGAGCAGGCTCGCTCCCACACGGGATCTGTGTCATCTGAAAAATCGAGGCCTGCATGTCTTTCGATCTCGCCGCACGCCTTGCTGCCCGCCGTGCCGACAAACTCTACCGGCAGCGGCCGCTGCTCGAATCGCCGCAAGGCCCGCAAGTCGTGGTCGACGGCCAACCGCTGCTCGCTTTCTGCAACAACGACTATCTGGGCCTGGCCAATCATCCGCAGGTGATCGAAGCCTGGCGCGCCGGTGCCGAGCGCTGGGGTGTCGGCGGTGGCGCGTCGCATCTGGTGATCGGCCACAGCAGCCCGCATCACGCGCTGGAAGAAGCACTCGCCGATCTGACCGGGCGCCCACGTGCACTGCTGTTCACCACCGGCTATATGGCCAACCTCGGCACGGTCACCGCGCTGGTCGGGCAGGGCGATACGGTGCTGGAAGACCGGCTCAATCACGCCTCGTTGCTGGACGCGGGCCTGTTGTCCGGCGCGCGTTTCAACCGCTATCTGCACAACGACGCCGAAAGCCTGGGCAAACGCCTGGAGAAAGCCACTGGCAACACACTGGTGGTGACCGATGGCGTATTCAGCATGGACGGTGACATCGCCAACCTGCCGGCGCTGGCCCGCGCGGTCAAGGCCAAAGGCGCGTGGCTGATGGTCGACGATGCCCACGGCTTCGGTCCGCTGGGCGCCAACGGTGGCGGCATCGTCGAGCATTTCGGCCTGAGCCAGGACGATGTGCCGGTGCTGGTCGGTACCCTCGGCAAAGCCTTCGGCACCGCCGGGGCCTTTGTCGCCGGCAGCGAAGAGTTGATCGAAAGCCTGATCCAGTTCGCCCGCCCGTACATCTACACCACCAGCCAACCGCCGGCGCTGGCCTGCGCGACGCTGAAAAGCCTCGAGCTGCTGCGCAGCGAGCACTGGCGCCGTGAGCACTTGCAGATGCTGATCCGCCAGTTCCGCCACGGCGCCGAGCAGATCGGGCTGGAGCTGATGGACAGCTTCACGCCGATCCAGCCGATCATGATCGGCGATGCCGGGCGCGCCGTGCGGTTGTCGCAGATGCTGCGCGAGCGCGGGCTGATGGTGACCGCAATTCGCCCACCGACCGTGCCTGCCGGGAGCGCGCGCCTTCGCGTGACGCTGACCGCCGCCCACAGCGAAGCTCAAGTGCAACAGTTGCTGGAAGGATTGGCAGATTGTTTCGCCCGATTGTCGTTGGAGCCAAGCCATGCGTAATCGTCTGATTCTGCTGCCCGGCTGGGGCCTCGGCGTGTCGCCGCTGGAACCGCTGGCCGCAGCATTGCGTGGCCTCGACGAACATCTGCAAGTCGAGATCGAACCGCTGCCGGAGCTGGATTCCGCTGACCTTGAAGACTGGCTCGATGAACTCGATGCGCGAATTCCACAGGAAGTCTGGCTCGGTGGCTGGTCGCTGGGCGGGATGCTCGCCTCTGAGTTGGCGGCACGACGCGGTGAGGCGTGCTGCGGTGTGCTGACGCTGGCGAGCAACCCGGCGTTTGTCGCCCATGAGCAATGGCCGACCTCGATGCCCGGCGAGACTTTCGATGCATTTCTTGGCGGTTGCCAGGCCGATCCGCGTGTCACGCTCAAGCGCTTCGCTTTGTTATGTGCGCAAGGTTCGCCAGACCCGCGTGGCTTGTCGCGGTTGCTGCTTGGTGGTGCGCCAGCAGCCGCGCCGACTGCGCTGATGTTCGGGCTGGAACTGCTCGCGCAACTGGATACGCGCCAGGCGTTGCAGGCGTTTCGCGGTCCGCAGTTTCATCTGTTCGGCGGGCAGGACGCTCTGGTCCCGGCGGAAGCGGCCGGCGCATTGTTCGCGCTGTTGCCGGATATTGAAATTGGTCTGATCGAACAGGCCAGCCATGCTTTTCTGCTGGAAGACCCGCACGGAGTCGCGGGCGCGATCCAGGCTTTTCTTCATGAGTGCGCTGATGACTGACCTGTCCCTTGTGCTGCCTGGGGGCTTGCCCGACAAGCGCCAGGTGGCGGCGTCTTTTTCTCGCGCGGCGGCCAGTTACGACAGCGTCGCCGAGTTTCAGCGTGACGTCGGCACGCAGCTGCTTGAGCGTTTGCCTGGGAGTTTCATGCCGTCGCGGTGGCTCGATCTCGGTTGCGGCACCGGCTATTTCACCCGGGCGCTGGCCTCGCGTTTCACCCAGGGCAGCGGTGTCGCGCTGGACATCGCCGAGGGCATGCTCAATCACGCACGGCCATTGGGTGGCGCTGAGCATTTCATTGCTGGCGATGCCGAACGGCTGCCGTTGCAGGATGCGAGCGTCGATCTGATTTTCTCCAGTCTCGCGGTGCAGTGGTGCGCCGAATTCCAGGCGGTGCTCAGCGAAGCCTTGCGCGTGCTGAAACCGGGCGGGATTTTTGCCTTTGCTAGTCTGTGTACAGGAACGTTGTTCGAGTTGCGTGAGAGTTGGCAGCAGGTCGACGGGTTGGTGCACGTCAATCGCTTCCGCGAGTTCGCCCGCTATGAACAGTTATGTGCCGGCAGTGGCATGCGCATTTTGGCGCTGCAGAATCAGCCGCACGTGTTGCATTACCCGGATGTGCGCAGCCTGACCCATGAGCTGAAGGCATTGGGCGCGCACAATCTGAATCCCGGGCGGCCGGGCGGTTTGACCGGACGGGCGCGGATTCTCGGGTTGATCGACGCGTATGAGCAGTTCCGTCAGGCCTCGGGGCTGCCGGCAACCTATCAGGTGGTGTACGCCGTGTTGGAGAAAACTCTATGAGTGCAGCCTATTTCATCACCGGAACCGACACCGATGTCGGCAAGACCACCGTTGCTGCCGGATTGCTCCACGCGGCGCGTTCGGCAGGCTTGAGCACGGCGGCGGGCAAACCGGTGGCATCGGGTTGCGACGTCACGCCCAAAGGCTTGCGTAATTCCGATGCCTTGGCGCTGCTGGCCGAATGTTCGTTGCCGCTGACTTATCAACAGGTCAATCCGGTGGCGTTCGAGCCAGCGATCGCGCCGCACCTGGCGGCGCGCGAAGCAGGTGTCGCGCTGACGGTGCAATCGCTGCTGGCGCCAATGCGCGGGATTCTCGCGATGAATGCCGATTTCACCCTGATCGAAGGCGCGGGCGGCTGGCGGGTGCCGTTGGCCGACCAGGACAATCTCTCGGACCTGGCGATTGCGCTGAAGCTGCCGGTGATTCTGGTGGTGGGCGTGAGGCTGGGTTGTATCAGTCATGCGTTGCTGACCGCCGAGGCGATTGCCCGCGATGGTCTGCAATTGGCGGGATGGGTGGCCAATATTATCGATCCGAAAACTTCGCGGCTGGAGGAAAACCTTGCGACCCTGGCCGAGCGCATTCCCGCGCCGTGCCTGGGCCGGGTACCGAAACTCAAGGCGTTGAGCGCCGAAGCGGTGGCCGAGCATTTGCAACTGGATTTGCTCGATTAAGTTTCTCGCTATGAACAGGCACTGTGCCATTAGTGTTTTTGACGGGTGTTTTGCTGGCGCGTCTGCTTCAATGGCGAGCATTGATCCTTTGCAGGGATGAGAGTGACGATGGAAATCTCCGGCAACACAGCTTTCTATGCTGGGCTGAGCTCGATTCAGTCCGGGCAGAACCGCGTCGATCAGGCCGCCAGCCAGATCGCCAATAACACCATCGAACGCTCGGTGACCAGCCAGTCGTCCGAAGTGCAGGTCAATCGCCTGCGCGGTGTGGATCGCGCACAAGAATCGGATCTGGCGAGCAATATCGTCGAGCTGTCGCAGGGCAAGATCCAGGCAGAGCTGGGTGTGAAGGTGGCCAAAGCTTCCGACGAAGTGCTGGGGACGATCATCGATACCTTCGCCTGATTGAATTTGTTGTAGACCCCCGAAACGCCGCGCACTGTCGCGGCGTTTTTCGTTTAAGTCCTTCTTGCTCAACTAATCTTTCTTCAACGCTCGTGGCTTGTTTGAAGTCGCGGCGATTTGTCGTCTTCGACATTTGGCAAAACTGATGACGAACGGCAAAAGAACGACGCTTGACAAGATTTCGGCGTAAACGTATGTTTCAAACAACTGTTTGACCGTCACAACAACTCAACACGGTCGTTCATTCCCGGTTACATCAGCAGAGGTTTATCGCTATGCCTGACTACAAGGCCCCCTTGCGTGATATTCGCTTCGTTCGTGACGAGCTGCTCGGCTACGAAGCGCACTATCAGAGCCTGCCAGCGTGCGCAGACGCCACGCCGGACATGGTTGACGCCATCCTCGAGGAAGGCGCCAAGTTTTGTGAGCAGGTACTGGCGCCGCTGAACCGCGTGGGCGACATCGAAGGCTGCACCTGGAGCGAGTCCGGCGTGAAAACCCCGACTGGCTTCAAAGAGGCGTACAAGCAATTCGTCGAAGGCGGCTGGCCAAGCCTGGCCCACGACGTTGAGCATGGCGGTCAGGGCCTGCCTGAGTCGCTGGGCCTGGCAGTGAGCGAAATGGTCGGCGAAGCCAACTGGTCGTGGGGCATGTACCCAGGCCTGTCGCACGGTGCGATGAACACCATCTCCGAGCACGGCACCCCTGAGCAGCAGGAAGCCTATCTGACCAAACTGGTCTCCGGCGAATGGACCGGCACCATGTGCCTGACCGAACCGCACTGCGGCACCGACCTGGGCATGCTGCGCACCAAGGCCGAGCCGCAGGCCGACGGTTCCTACAAGGTTTCCGGCACCAAGATCTTCATCTCGGCCGGTGAGCACGACATGGCCGACAACATCGTCCACATCGTATTGGCCCGCCTGCCGGATGCTCCGGCTGGCACCAAAGGCATCTCGCTGTTCATCGTTCCAAAGTTCCTGCCAAACGCCGATGGCACCATTGGCGCTCGCAACGCAGTGAGCTGCGGTTCGCTGGAACACAAGATGGGCATCCACGGCAACGCCACCTGCGTGATGAACTTCGACGGCGCCACCGGTTACCTGATCGGCCCGGCGAACAAAGGCCTGAACTGCATGTTCACCTTTATGAACACCGCCCGTCTCGGTACCGCGCTGCAAGGTCTGGCCCACGCCGAAATCGGCTTCCAGGGCGGTCTGAAATACGCTCGTGATCGCCTGCAAATGCGCTCGCTGACTGGCCCGAAAGCGCCGGACAAAGCCGCTGACCCGATCATCGTCCACCCGGATGTGCGCCGCATGCTGTTGACCATGAAGGCGTTCGCCGAAGGCAACCGCGCGATGGTGTACTTCACCGCCAAGCAAGTCGACATCGTCAAATACGGCGTCGATGAAGAAGAGAAGAAGAAGGCCGACGCGCTGCTGGCGTTCATGACCCCGATCGCCAAAGCGTTCATGACCGAAGTCGGTTTCGAAGCCGCTAACCACGGCGTGCAGATCTACGGTGGCCACGGCTTCATCGCCGAGTGGGGCATGGAGCAGAACGTTCGCGACAGCCGCATTTCGATGCTGTACGAAGGCACCACCGGTATCCAGGCTCTCGACCTGCTCGGCCGCAAAGTGCTGATGACTCAAGGCGAAGCTCTGAAAGGCTTCACCAAGATCGTCCACAAGTTCTGCCAGACCAACGAAGGCAACGAAGCCGTCCAGGAATTCGTCGCGCCGCTGGCTGCACTGAACAAGGAATGGGGCGAGCTGACCATGAAGGTCGGTATGGCCGCCATGAAAGACCGCGAAGAAGTCGGCGCGGCCTCCGTGGACTACCTTATGTACTCCGGTTATGCCTGCCTGGCCTACTTCTGGGCTGACATGGCGCGTCTGGCTGCGGAAAAACTGGCTGCCGGCACCAGCGACGAGGCGTTCTACACCGCCAAGCTGCAAACCGCGCGCTTCTACTTCCAGCGCATCCTGCCGCGTACCCGCACGCACGTGGCCACTATGCTGTCGGGCGCTGGCAACCTGATGGACATGAAAGAAGAAGACTTCGCACTGGGCTACTAAGCCTTCACGCAGTCTGACGAAAACCGCTGCTCCCATTAGGGGGCAGCGGTTTTTTTGTTTGCGGATGGCTCAGATAGTCGAGCTTCCGGCCGTTACAGAGACCGTGTGTGATCTGGATCACATTGTATGGGCTTGGCCGCACTTTGCAGGCACAATGCCATCTCTTTGCTATGACGGGTCGGAGCTTACCCTTGCCGCGTTCTTCCGCTGTACGTTTCAGCCATTTCCTGCCATCACTGCTGTTATTGCTTGCGGGGCTGGCGGCTGCGTACGTCAAAGACCTCAGCGTATTTTTCACATCGCTGTTCAACGTGTTGCCGACATTGGTTCTGCTCCTCGGTGGCGCTTATTGCGCGGTGTATCGACGTCAGCGCGAACTATTTCTTATGCTGACGGTGTACATCGCCTACTTTTTGCTCGATACCCAGACCGATTTCTACCGCGACAACGGCAAGGTCCGCGAAGACGCTGCGGTGGTGTTTCATCTGGTCTGCCTGCTGCTGCCGTTGTTGTTCGGGCTATTCGCGGCGTGGCAGGAACGTACGCATCTATTCCAAGACATGGTCGCGCGCTTTGCCGTGCTGCTGGCATTCGGCAGCGTGGCGCTAGGGCTGGAACAAAGTTACCCACAGGCGCTGCTGCTGTGGTTGTCGGAGATCCGCTGGCCGGCGCTGCACGGCGCGTGGATGAGCCTGATCCAGTTGTCCTACCCGGTGTTCATCTCGGCCTTCCTGCTCCTGGCCTGGCAATACTGGCGCAACCCGCGTCCGTTGCACGCGGCGCAACTGGTCGGCTTGCTCGGGGTGTTCTGGATGTTGCCGAAGACCTTCATTCTGCCGTTCACCCTGAACATCATGTGCAGCCAGGTGATGCTGATGATCGCTGCGGCGGTTGCGCATGAGGCCTATCAAATGGCCTTCCGCGACGAGCTCACCGGTCTGCCAGGACGACGTGCGCTCAACGAGCGCATGCAGCGTCTGGGGCGCAACTATGTGCTGGCGATGAGCGATGTCGATCACTTCAAGAAATTCAACGACACCCATGGCCATGATGTCGGTGACCAGGTGCTGCGCCTGGTCGCCAGTAAACTGTCGAAAATCAGCGGTGGCGGTAGGGCGTATCGCTACGGCGGTGAGGAATTTGCCTTGGTGTTTGCAGGCAAAACCCTTGAGGAGTGCATGCCGCACCTGGAAGTGATTCGTGAGTCGATCGCTTCCTACAGCATTCAGTTGCGCAACCAGGAAAACCGCCCGCAGGACGACCAGCAAGGGCGCCAGCGCCGCAGCGGTTCCGGCGCCTCGGCCGTGTCGGTGACTGTGAGCATCGGCGTCGCCGAACGCGTGGAGCAGCGCACTCCCGAAGAAGTGCTCAAGTCCGCTGACCAGGCGTTGTACAGCGCCAAGGGCGCCGGGCGTAACTGCGTCATGGCATTCGGGCAGAACCGCCGTGGCGCGGTGCGCATGGACGCCGCTGCGGGTTGAGTGATGACGGCGCATTCAGCGCCCGCACGATGATTGTCGCGGGTGGTGGCCAGCAGTAGGTTGGAGGAATCTGCTGACGGAGAAGCCACCATGCCCGAGTACAAAGCTCCCCTGCGCGACATGCGCTTTCTGATCGATCACGTCTTCGACTTCCACTCCAGCTACGCCAATCTCGGCGCGCATGACGCCAGCCCGGACATGATCAGCGCGATCCTCGAAGAAGGCGCGAAGTTCTGCGAGAACGTTCTGGCCCCGCTCAATCGCAGCGGCGATGAAGAGGGCTGCCATTTCGACAACGGTGTGGTGACAACGCCTACAGGCTTCAAGCAGGCCTTCGCACAATATGTCGAGGGCGGCTGGCACGGTTTGGCGGCTGATCCGGCTTACGGTGGCCAAGGGTTGCCGAGCTCGCTGGGGCTGGTGATCAGCGAGATGGTCGGCTCCAGCAACACGTCCTGGGGCATGTACCCCGGCCTGACCCACGGCGCGATGTCGGCGATCCACGCCCACGGCACCGCCGAGCAGAAAGACACTTACCTGAGCAAACTCACCGCCGGCCAGTGGACCGGCACCATGTGCCTGACCGAAGCCCACTGCGGCACTGATCTGGGCATCATCAAGACTCGCGCGGTGCCCCGGGCCGACGGCAGCTACGCGATCACCGGCAGCAAGATTTTCATCTCCGCTGGTGAGCATGACCTGTGCGACAACATCATCCATCTGGTCCTGGCCAAGCTGCCGGACGCACCGGCCGGAACCAAGGGCATTTCCCTGTTTATCGTGCCGAAATTCCTGCCGGATGCAGCAGGCGAAGCGGGTGAGCGCAATGGCGTTTCCTGCGGCTCGATCGAGCACAAGATGGGCATCAAGGCTTCAGCCACCTGCGTGCTGAACTTCGATGCCGCCACCGGTTACCTGATCGGCGAGCCGAACAAAGGCCTCAACTGCATGTTCACCATGATGAACCACGCGCGCCTCGGCACCGGCATGCAGGGGCTGTGTCTGGGCGAGGCGAGTTTCCAGGGCGCGATCAAGTACGCCAACGACCGCCTGCAAATGCGTGCGCTGACCGGCGCCAAGGCCCCGGAAAAACCTGCTGACCCGATCATCGTCCACCCCGATGTGCGGCGCATGCTGCTGACCATGAAGGCTTTCAACGAAGGCAACCGCGCGCTGACCTATTTCACCGCGCAGATGCTCGATGTCGCGCACCTGAGCAGCGATGCCGAGGCGCGTCAGGAGGCTGAAGACCTGTTGGCGTTCCTGACGCCGATCTGCAAGGCCTTCATGACCGACACCGGGCTGGAAGTGACCAACCACGGCATGCAGGTGTTCGGTGGTCACGGTTTCATTCGTGAGTGGGGCATGGAGCAACTGGTGCGCGATTGCCGGATTGCACCGATCTACGAGGGCACCAACGGCATTCAGGCGCTGGACCTGCTCGGGCGCAAGGTGCTGGGCAGCCAGGGCAAGCTGCTGCGCGGCTTTACCAAAATCGTCCACAAGTTCTGCGCAGCGAACGCCGGCCACGCGCAATTGGGCGGCTTCGTCGCGCAACTTGACGGGCTCAATCAACAGTGGGGCGACCTGACCATGAAGGTCGGTATGGCCGCCATGAAGAACCCGGACGAAGTCGGCGCCGCGTCGGTAGATTATCTGATGTACAGCGGCTACATCGTCCTTGGTTACCTGTGGCTGCGCATGGCGTTGGTTGCCCAGGTACAGCTGGACGCAGGCGAGGGTGAGGCCGATTTCCTCAAGGGCAAACTGGCGACGTGCGAGTTCTACTTCAAACGTTTGTTGCCGCGCACGGCTTCGCATCAGGCAGCGATCGAGGCGGGCAGTGATTGTTTGATGAATTTGCCGGCGGAGGCGTTTGCTTTGTAGGGCAGATCGAAAGATCGCGGCGATCTTTTGCTGGTGACTAAAAATAACAAATCAGTCACCGGCTGACCCTATGTGTCGCAAAAGTTGTTGAGGTACACTCGGGCTCAGAAAACATCATTCCACGAACCACCTGTTTAGATCTTGCGAGGTTTGCCATGGCTGACTACAAAGCGCCGCTGCGCGATATGCGCTTCGTCCTCAATGAAGTGTTCGAAGTCGCCAAACTCTGGGCCGAGCTGCCGGCGCTGGCCGAGACCGTCGATGCCGAAACCGTTGAAGCGATTCTCGAAGAGGCCGGCAAGGTCACCAGCAAAAGCATCGCGCCGCTGAGCCGTGCCGCTGACGAGGAAGGTTGCCATTGGGCGGACGGTGCCGTCACCACGCCGGCCGGTTTCCCACAGGCCTATCAGACTTATGCCGAAGGCGGTTGGGTCGGCGTCGGCGGTGATCCGGCCTACGGCGGCATGGGCATGCCCAAAGCCGTGTCGGCGCAGGTCGAAGAAATGGTCAACTCCGCCAGCCTGGCGTTCGGTCTGTACCCGATGCTGACCGCCGGCGCCTGCCTGTCGATCAACGCCCACGCCAGTGAAGAACTGAAAGCTGCGTACCTGCCGAACATGTACGCCGGCATCTGGGCCGGTTCCATGTGCCTGACCGAGCCGCACGCCGGCACCGACCTGGGCATCATCCGCACCAAAGCCGAACCTCAGGCTGACGGTTCCTACAGGGTCAGCGGCACCAAGATCTTCATCACCGGCGGCGAGCACGACCTCACCGAAAACATCATTCACCTGGTACTGGCCAAGCTGCCGGACGCCCCGGCCGGTCCGAAAGGCATTTCGCTGTTCCTGGTGCCAAAGTTCATGGTCAATGCCGACGGCAGCCTCGGCGCGCGCAACCCGGCCAACTGCGGTTCGATCGAACACAAGATGGGCATCCAGGCTTCGGCGACCTGCGTGATGAATTTCGACGAAGCCGTAGGCTATCTGGTCGGCGAGCCGAACAAAGGCCTGGCGGCGATGTTCACCATGATGAACTACGAGCGCCTGGGCGTTGGCATTCAGGGCCTGGCCACCGGCGAGCGCTCTTATCAGAACGCTGTTGAATATGCGCGCGATCGTCTGCAGAGCCGTTCGCCGACCGGCGCGCAGAACAAGGACAAAGTTGCTGACCCGATCATCGTCCACCCGGACGTGCGACGCATGCTGCTGACCATGAAAGCCTCGAACGAAGGCGGCCGTGCGTTCTCCACGTATGTGGCGATGCAACTGGACACCGCCAAGTTCAGCGAAGACGCGACTACCCGCAAACGCGCGGAAGATCTAGTGGCGTTGCTGACGCCGGTAGCGAAAGCGTTCCTGACCGACCTGGGTCTGGAAACCACCGTCCACGGCCAGCAGATTTTTGGTGGCCACGGCTACATCCGCGAGTGGGGCCAGGAGCAATTGGTGCGTGATGTGCGCATCACCCAGATCTACGAAGGCACCAACGGTATTCAGGCGCTGGACCTGGTCGGGCGCAAGATCGTTGGCAGTGGCGGCGCGTTCTACCGGTTGTTCGCTGACGAGATCCGCCATTTCACCGCTACCGCCAGTGCTGATCTGGGCGAGTTCACCAAGCCGTTGAACGATGCCGTCGACACCCTCGACGAGCTGACCGCGTGGCTGCTGGACCGGGCGAAAAACAATCCGAACGAAATCGGCGCGGCCTCGGTCGAATATTTGCAAGCGTTCGGATACACCGCTTACGCCTACATGTGGGCGTTGATGGCCAAAGCCTCGCTGGGCAAGGAAGCGCAAGATGATTTCTATGCGAGCAAGCTGGGCACCGCACGCTTCTATTTCGCCCGTTTGCTGCCGCGTATCCACTCGTTGAGCGCGTCGGTCAAGGCCGGTAGCGAGTCGCTGTTCCTGCTGGATGCGGCGCAGTTTTGATCCCGTAGACGTCATGTAAGCATTTGCTTACGTGACGTGCTGCTGTTCTCCCATATCCGTATATTGGATCCACGGCTAATCTACATTTCATGGACGTCGCGCAGGAAGCGCAAAGTAAACAACACGGACACGTAGGATTCTGCCAGGGTGGCGGAGTGAAATGGATGTCAGGGAAACAGTCTGCAAAGCCCCGCTTCGGCGGGGTTTTCTTTTGCCTGAAGAAAAGTTTCAGGCAAGCGGATCGAGAGGCGGCTTCATTTCGCGATCGATTACCTCTTCAAGCAATGTCCGCAGCAGTGCCAGCGAGGCCTGCTGGCGCTGTACATCGCGGCACACCAGGCCAACTTTCAACGGCACCCGTGGTTCGCTCAGCGGTTTCCACAGCAGATCGGCATCGTCGTATTCCTTTTGCGAACGTCCCGGCAGCACCGTCGCCAGACGGGTATGCGGCAGGCTGTCGAGAATCCCCAGCATAGTGTTCAGCTCGGCCTGCACCTGCGGGCGTCGTCCGAGGCTGGTCAGTTGTGCCTGCCAGATCTGCCGGATCTGGAACTCTTCGCCGAGCAGCAACATGGGCAGCTCAGCAGCCTGGCGCATCGAGACCTTCTTGAACTCGCGCAAGGGATGGTCTGCCGGGATCACCAGCGTCAGTTCGTCTTCATACAGCAACACCCCGTGCAGACCGGGTTGGCGCGGCGGCAGATAGCTGATACCGATGTCCAGCGAACCGTTGAGCAAGCGCCGTTCGATTTCCAGCCCTGTCAGTTCATAGATCTGCACCACCAGATGCGGCTGCGCCTTGCGCACACGCTCGAGCATTTGCGGCACAAGGCTGGTGTGCACCGTTTGCAGCACACCGATCGCCAGGGTGCGCAACGCCTGCCCCTTGAAATTACCCAACGCCTCGCGCGCCCGCTGCAAGCCATCGAGCAGCGGCAACGCGTGGTTGTACAGCGTGTGCGCAGCGAGGGTCGGCAGCAGGCGTTTACTGCTGCGTTCGAACAGGGTGACGTCGAGATTCTGCTCCAGCTGACGGATCTGTTGCGACAGCGCCGGTTGCGAGATCGACAAGCGCTCAGCCGCACGGCCGACATGGCCTTCTTCGTAGACCGCGACGAAATAACGCAGTTGTTTGAAATCCATAAGTAGCGCTTATCGAAATGGCTGAAAAATCGAAATGGCCTGAAGCGGTTTGCGCGCCTAGTCTAACCGCATTCACAAGGCTTGCAGGGCCAGAAAGCGTGACGAATTCCATTTGCTTCGTTCCTGATTACATAGGCAGTTCAAAAAACCTCAAGCGAGGTTTTTCCGCATGAATCTGTTCAGTTTGCGGCGCCAGACGCCGAGTCTGGATGACCTCTGCTTCGAGGCGGGGCCATCTGCTATGACCGACCATCTCAATGCCCAACGCCTGATGCCCAGTGTCGAGCGGCCGCATCAAGTGTTCGTTCGCGGCCAGGGTTCATGGCTGTGGGACAGCAACGATCGCGCCTACCTCGACTTTTCCCAGGCCGGCGGCGCCAACAGCCTTGGCCACAGCCCCACGGCGCTGGTCAAAGCCATCGCCAATCAGGCCCAGGCGCTGATCAATCCCGGCTGCAATCTGCATAATCGCGGCATGCTCAGCCTCGCCGAACGTTTGTGCGCCAGCACGTCCAGCGATCAGGCATACCTGCTCAACAGTGGCAGCGAGGCTTGTGAGGCGGCGATCAAACTGGCGCGCAAATGGGGGCAACTGCATCGCGGTGGCGCTTCGCGGATCATCGTGGCGCAGCAGGGTTGCCATGGCCGCAGTCTGGCGACGGTCGATCAAGTGCCATTCAACGACCTGCCGGCGCTGCATGCGGCGGTTGATGCGCAGACCGTGGCAATCATGCTAGAGCCGATCCAGAGCGATGCCGGGGTTATTCCCGCGACCGAGCACTACCTCAAAGGCGTCGAGCGACTGTGTCGTGACCTAGGCATTCTGCTGATTCTCGACGAAGTGCAGACCGGCATCGGCCGTTGCGGCAGCTTGCTTGCCGAACAGTCCTACGGAATTCGCGCCGATATCGTCGTGCTCGGCAAAGGCCTTGGCGGCGGCTTGCCGCTGTCGGCCTTGGTGGCGCGAGGCAAGGCCTGCTGCTTCGCCACTGGCGAGCTGAGCGGCACCCATCACGGCAACGCCTTGATCACGGCGGCCGGTCTGGTAGTGCTCGACAGCATCCATGACCGCAGCTTCTTTCAGCAGGTCAACGACAACGGCCAGCACCTGCGCGAAGGCCTGGCGCGACTGGCGCACCGCTACGGTCACGGCGAGTTGCGCGGCCAAGGCCTGTTTTACGGGTTGACGCTGTCCGACGAATGCGCCGACGCCGTCGTTCACGCCGCACTTCACGAAGGCCTGATATTGAACGCCGCGCAGCCTGACTGCCTGCGCTTCACCCCGGCCCTCACTGTCGGCAAAGCCAACATCGACGAAATGCTGCTGCGCCTGGGCCGCGCCTTCTCGCGAGTGCGCACCGCCCAGTTGCAATGCCGCAAGGGCATTGCCGTCTGAGCTGAGTTACTCCAACCGATTACCCGAACCGTCTCGCGGTATAACGCACGCCCCACGCCTGATTCTTTTGGCGTGGGGCGTTTTTTTGTGGCCGGGTTTTACAGACGGGATTTAGAGCTTGAGGGATCGTACCGCGGATGGTCTTTTAGAGAATGCCAGCAAGGGATGCGGCCACGGCCTGATCAGTATCACCGAAAAAGCCGTTTTGCGATCTGTACCACTGGGTGGTATGTTTTTGGAAGGGATACCTATGCCATTGAGGTTGTTCAAGACCAAACGCTTCGCCCTCCAGGCCAGCAGGGCGTGGATCACAGATGAAGAGTTGCAGGAGGCGTTTCACCAGATGCTTCAGGGACAGGCGGACGATCTTGGCGGAGGCGTGTGGAAGAAGCGCTTGAAGGCGAACCGCCACCGTTCGATTGTTTTGGCAAAAGGTGGACATTACTGGATCTACCAAGTGCTTTTCGCCAAGCAGGATCAAAGCAATATCACGCCAACAGAATTGAAGGATTTACGTAAATTGGCAAAGGTTTATGCGCAACTGACCGAAGAGCAGATCAGCGACTTGTTGGCGATGAAGGAGTTTGTGGAGATATGTCATGAGTAAGAAATTCAAAAGTGAAGTCTTTGAATCGATACACGAATCAGTCGGGGCGTTGCTTGCTGTCGGAGCAATCAACAAAGCAACGATGCGAGAATTCGATGACTCCTGTCTGGCATCGGTTCCCTTAGCGATCCCGGCTGAGGAGATCAAGGCGCTACGCGAGCGTAACAAGGTCAGCCAGCCGGTGTTTGCACGCTATCTCAACACCAGTGCATCCACGGTCAAGCAATGGGAATCGGGTGACAAACATCCCAGCGGTATGGCGCTCAAACTACTGAGCATCGTACAAAAACATGGGTTGAAAATTCTCGCTTGAGCCTGACGCAGCTATTGCACTGAACCCTGACGAACGGCGCAGGTCGATTAGCTTGTATGGCTCAAGGAGCCAACCCCCATTCAGGAGCTGCCCCATGGATTTCATTCGCATCATCATCGCTATTCTGTTGCCGCCACTGGGCGTGTTTCTGCAGGTCGGGTTTGGCGGGGCGTTCTGGCTGAACATTCTGCTGACGTTGTGCGGCTACATTCCGGGGATCGTGCATGCGGTGTATATCATCGCCAAGCGTTGAGTCCGGTAGCGTCTATTAGATAGCTTTCGCGAGCAGGCTCGCTCCCACAGGGGATTTGTGAATGACGCAGATCCAATGTGGGAGCGAGCCTGCTCGCGAATGGGACGACACGGTTTTCAGTCAACCAGCCCCATCACCCGCCGATAAAACGTCCACTCCCGCTCCAGCGCATGCGCCTGGTTAGCCGCGCGACGAAAGCCGTGGCGTTCGTCAGGGTAGTAATGCGCTTCGACCGGGATGCCGTTGTGCTCCAGCGCCGCGACCATGTCGCGGGTCTGTTGCGGCACGACCACCGCGTCCAGTTCACCCTGGAAGAAAATCACCGGCACGCGAATGTTGTCTGCGTGCAGCAATGGCGTGCGTGAGGCATAGCGTTCGGCATCTCGCTCGGGATCGCCGATCAGCCAGTCCAGATAATCGCCCTCGAACTTGTGCGTGGCCCGTGCCAAAGCCACCGGATCGCTGACGCCGTAGAGGCTGGCGCCCGCGCGGAAAACCTGCCTGAACGCCAGTGCGCACAGTGTCGTGTACCCGCCCGCGCTGCCACCGCGAATGAACGCGCGGTCACCATCGATCAAACCTTGGTCAGCGAGATAACTCACCACCGCGCAGGCATCCTCGACATCCACCTCGCCCCAGCGCAAATGCAGCGCTTGACGATATTCGCGACCATAGCCACTGCTGCCGCGATAGTTGAGGTCGGCGACGGCAAAGCCGCGCTGCGTCCAGTACTGGATACGCGGATCGAGGATCGGATAGCACGCCGACGTCGGGCCGCCGTGGATGAACACCACCAGCGGCGGTTTCGCTTCACCGCTCATGGCCGGGTAGAAGAAGCCGTGCGCCTCGCCGGAGCCGCTCGGATAACGCAAGGTCTGCGGACGGCTGATGCGTTCGGCGGGCAATGGAGCCACGCCGCCAGCGAAGATTTTCGCTGCATGCGAGACACGATCAATGGCGATCACTGCCGACGGGCTGGTCGGCGATGCAGCGATGCAATAGATGAATTGTTGATCCATCGCCAAGTGGCGGAAGCGGCTGTAGTCACCGCCGAAATCTTCAACTCCAAGGGCCAGGCGACCGAAACCATCCTCGCTCCAGCTGGCTAAGAATTGATCACCGACAGGCAGCCAAGTGCAGCCGCCCAGTTGCCAGGGCGCAGGCGCGTGATCGGCCTCGGCACTCGGTAGCGCGTGCAAGCCATCGGTCGTTTCGACCCACGGCTGCCAGTAGCCGCCACGATCTGTCAGGCAGTAGAGCCGGCCGTCGGCGTCGAAACGCGGCTGCTGGATCGACTCCTCAATCTGCTCGCCGGCAACACAACGAGGCGCAGAAAAATCACCTTCCGCAATCATCAACCGCGTCGAGGTCCACGGCTGATACGGTCGGCTCCACTCGATCCATGCCAACCGCTGGCCGTCCGGGCTCAGCGTTGGCGACGCGTAGAAATCAGCACCTTCGGCCAGCACCTTGCGCGTACCGCTCGCCAGATCGATCGCCACCAGGCGATGTCGATCCTGCTGCTCTTCGACCGCCAACACCCGGCCAGCGGCGAATTGCAGATCGCCGTAGCGGCAGTCAGTCGATGTCAGCGCGACCGGCTCGCCATCCAGCGCCTGCCGATACATCTGCTGATCCGCTTCATTGACGAAAACCACCCCGTCAGGCGTCAGACAAAACGCACCACCGCCATATTCGTACACGCGGCTACGCACGCTGAAGCCGTCCGGCGTCAGACGTTTCGCTGCGCCATCGCGCCAATGCCAGATTCGGCACGCGGCATCCTCGGGGCGGTATTCATTCCAGAACACGCCATGGGCGCCGAGCTGCAGTTCGGCGAAGTCGGTTCCGGCGGCGACGGCTTGGGCGGCGCTGAAAGGCTCAGCCCTTGGCGATGAGGCGTGAGTTTCGTTCATTGCGAAAGGCCAATTGTTCGATGGTTTGAGTGGCGGTCTCGGCTTCTTCGCGGGCCTTGAGGATCACGCCGTGATGTTCGGACTTGCTGCACACCGGGTCGGCATTACTGGCATCGCCGGTGAGCATGAACGCCTGGCAGCGGCAGCCGCCGAAGTCTTTTTCTTTCTCATCGCAAGAGCGGCACGGCTCGGGCATCCAGTCGTAACCGCGAAAACGGTTGAAGCCGAACGAGTCGTACCAGATGTGTTGCATGCTGTGATCGCGCACGTTGGGAAACTGCACCGGCATCTGGCGGGCACCATGGCAGGGCAGGGCGGTGCCGTCCGGGGTGACGGTCAGGAAGATGCTGCCCCAGCCGTTCATGCAGGCTTTCGGGCGTTCTTCGTAGTAGTCCGGGGTAACGAAAATCAGCTTGCATGGATGCCCTTCGGCTTCCAGTCTGGCGCGGTATTCGTTGGTGATGCGTTCGGCGCGCACCAGTTGTTCCTTGGTCGGCAACAGACCGACACGGTTGAGCTGCGCCCAGCCGTAGAACTGGCAAGTGGCGAGTTCGACGAAGTCAGCCTCCAGCGCAATGCACAGTTCGATAATGCGGTCGATCTTGTCGATGTTGTGCCGATGGGTGACGAAGTTCAGCACCATCGGGTAGCCGTGGGCCTTCACCGCACGAGCCATTTCCAGCTTCTGCGCAAAGGCTTTTTTCGAGCCGGCGAGCAGGTTGTTCACTTGCTCGTCGCTGGCCTGAAAACTGATCTGGATGTGATCGAGCCCGGCTTTTTTGAAGTCGCTGATTTTCTGCTCGGTCAGGCCAATGCCGGAGGTGATCAGGTTGGTGTAGAAACCCAACTGCCGCGCTTCACGGATCAGTTCGGCCAAGTCCTGGCGCACCAGCGGTTCGCCGCCGGAAAAGCCCAATTGCGCCGCGCCCATCTCCCGCGCTTCGCGGAACACCTTGATCCATTGTTCGGTGGTCAGCTCTTTGCCCTGCTCGGCGAAATCCAGCGGATTGGAGCAGTACGGGCATTGCAGCGGGCAGCGGTAGGTCAGCTCGGCGAGCAGCCACAGCGGCAGGCCGACTTCAGGTTTTGGCGGGACTTGCACGGACGAATCAGGCAAGTTCGATCCAGTGCTGTGCACGGGCAACCTCCATGAATTGCTCGATGTCGTCACCAAGCTCGGGCACGCCGGGGAACTGCTCTTCGAGTCTGGCAATGATCGCCGCGACATCGCGCTCACCGTCAATCAGGTCGCCAATCAGCGCGGCCGTTTCGTTGAGCTTGATCATGCCTTCCGGGTACAGCAACACATGGCCCTTTTGCGCCGGTTCGTACTGGAAGCGATAGCCCGGGCGCCAGCTCGGCACTTTGCTGCGGTCGAAATTCATAAGGTGATTCCTTTATGCCAGACCCGTTGTTCGGTCACGCTGTGATACGGCGGACGGTTCAGTTCATAGGCCATGCTCATGGCATCGAGCATGCTCCAAAGAATGTCCAGTTTGAACTGGAGAATTTCCAGCATGCGCTCCTGGCCTTCGCGGGTCTTGTAATGCTCAAGGGTGATCGCCAGCCCATGCTCGACGTCACGCCGCGCCTGACCGAGGCGGGTGCGGAAGTATTCGTAACCGGCCGGGTCGATCCACGGATAATGCTGCGGCCAGCTGTCGAGGCGCGACTGGTGGATCTGCGGCGCGAACAATTCGGTCAGCGAGCTGCTGGCGGCTTCCTGCCAACTGGCGCGACGGGCGAAGTTGACGTATGCATCGACAGCGAAACGCACGCCGGGCAGCACCAGTTCCTGGGAGCGCAATTGCTCCGGGTCGAGGCCAACAGCCTGGCCCAGACGCAGCCAGGCTTCGATGCCGCCATCTTCACCGGGTGCGCCGTCGTGGTCGAGCAAGCGCTGAATCCACTCGCGACGGATTTCCCGATCCGGGCAGTTGGCGAGGATCGCCGCGTCTTTCAGGGGGATGTTCACCTGATAGTAGAAGCGGTTGGCGACCCAGCCCTGAATCTGCTCGCGGGTCGCACGGCCCTCGTACATCGCCACGTGGTACGGGTGGTAGATGTGGTAATAGGCGCCTTTGGCGCGCAGGGCCGCTTCGAATTCGGTGGGGGACAGCGGGGTGTCGGTCATGTCTGTTCTCCGGGAACAACCCTGGAAATCTCTGGTGTCTGTGCTGGCCTCTTCGCGAGCAGGCTCGCTCCCACAGTTGATCGCATTCCAATGTGGGAGCGAGCCTGCTCGCGATAGACCGCGCAGCGGTCTCGATTGCTTAAAGCACGATACTCATGCCATCAAACGCCACTTCAACATTACGCCGCACCAGCTCCGCACGCTCCGGGGAATCCTCGTCGAGGATCGGGTTGGTGTTGTTGATGTGGATAAGTACCTTGCGCTGCTCGGGCAACTGCTCCAGCACTTCCAGCATGCCGCCGGGGCCGTTCTGCGCCAGATGGCCCATCTCGCGACCGGTACGGGTGCCGACGCCACGGCGCTGCATTTCATCGTCATCCCACAGCGTGCCGTCGACCAGCAGGCAATCGCTGCCCGCCATGATTTCCAGCAGCGGCGCATCGACCTTGCCCAGCCCCGGCGCGTAGAACAGCTTGCCGCCGGTGTTGAGGTCTTCAACGATCAAACCGATGTTGTCGCCCGGATGCGGATCGAAACGGTGCGGCGAATACGGCGGCGCGGCGCTGCGCAATGGCAGCGGGGTGAAACGCAGGTTCGGGCAGGCCGCTACGGTGAAGCTCTGGTCGAGCTCGATACGGTTCCAGTCCAGCCCGCCATTCCAGTGGGTGAGCATCTTGAACAGGGGAAAACCGGTGCTCAGGTCTTCGTGAACCATGTCCGTGCACCAGACCTGATGCGGGCAGCCTTCGCGCAGGCTGAGCAGGCCGGTGGTGTGGTCGATCTGGCTGTCCATCAGGATGATCGCGCTGATGCCGGTGTCGCGCAGGGCCCGGCCCGGTTGCATCGGGGCGAAGCTTTGCAGTTGCGCGCGGATGTCCGGCGAGGCATTGCACAGCACCCAGTTCACGCCGTCATCGGAAATGGCGATGGACGATTGGGTGCGGGCCTTGGCATTCAGGCTGCCGTCGCGAAAGCCTGCGCAGTTGACGCAGTTGCAGTTCCACTGCGGAAAACCGCCACCGGCGGCCGAACCCAGAATCTGGACGAACATGAACGCTCCATCATTTCAACGCGGAAAATAAAACGCCTCGGCGAGCCGAGGCGTTGCACTGCGATTCTGCGTAGGCAGAACTCAGCGGCTGGCGAAGTACATGGTGACTTCGAAGCCGATACGCAGGTCGGTGTAAGCAGGTTTGGTCCAGGCCATGAGATGTCTCCTTCTGAGGGTTGGGATAGCGCTATCCATAGTTATAGTCCACGTCAGCGCGGTGATGTTCCAATTAGTTAGGCGGCTATGTTACTCAAAATTTCAACGGCGTGACCCGTGAATCTTTGAGAAAGCTCCTTGCAGCCTCGGTAATGATCAGTTTGTCGCTTGCCACGGCGCGTCCGGCATCGATTCATTGGCCAGGCAGTGCCAGCCGCCCTCGGCATTGATCAGACGCTGCGCAGCGGCCAGCAAAGCCTGACGATTCAGCTGCTGGATCGCCGCGACCAACTGCTCACGGTAATCCGACGAATGGCCGGCAAGTTTGCCTTGCCACAGCAGCTCGGCAGCATCGCTGCTGGACAGTGTGGCATCGTCGAACTGATCGGCGAGGCTTTGGCGCTGTTGCTTGAGGCTTGCGTCATCGAGCGTTTCGATCAACGCGGGAATGCCATTGAAAAACTCATGCATGTATTCGAGCAACTTGCCCGCCGCAGTCGTCGGCGATTGCACGCCAAAGACAATCGCAGTCCTGCCATGCAACTGACGCAGCGCGCTGAACACGGCGTACCCCAATTGCAATTCGACACGCAGGCGCTGGTAAAAAGGCGTCTGGCACACCTGAGCCAGAAGGCGCCATGCAGCTTCATCAGCGATGTCGCGGCTGGCAGTCGGGCAGACCAGCAGCAAGGCGTGTTCGCTGGAGGCCGTGTTGATCTGGCTCCAGTGGTACTGGGCTTGGGTGATCGGTGTCACCGGTAGCTGATTGTCCGGTGTGCCGGGAATGCGGCTCAGCGCCAGGCCCATGGCTGATTGGGTCTGTTGATTTAGCCCTAGAGCGAGGCCGTCCCAGCGCGAAGTTGTCCACAGCTGATGGGCGTCATCGCTGGTTTCAATCGTGGGCAGGGATTTCTCTGGCAACGCTTCGAGTAGTTGGCGGATCGGCATCGACGGTATCTGCACCTCGTCGCGCGGCGAATCGGCGTCGATCATCGTCAGACATTTCAGCGCATGCTCGAGGACGCTGGGCATCGGTTCCTGAAGTCCGGTCATTTTAAGCAGGCATTGGTTACCTGCGGCGCCGATAGACAACTCCACGCCGGCTTCGGACGCGTCTTGCCGGGTTTGCTGCAGACTGCGCTGTAATCTTGAACGCAGATCGACGCTGGCTGCCGCCTCGACCTGCCAGCGCAGGTAAATCGCGCCCTCATCGCTGTTGTCCGGCAGCGCCTGGCTGAACTGCATCGGCGATCGCTCGCGACGACTGCGCGAGCGATCCTGGGCGAAGGTGCGCAGGCCACGGTGGGCGCTGCTCTGGCCGCGAATCAGACCGGCGTTGGCCAGCGGTTCACTGACGCGCAAGAAAGGATTGGCTGCGGGCAGGCGCCACTGATCGCTGAAGTTATCCACAACGCCGATTTCCTGCAGGATGCGCTCAAGGGCGGCGGCAGCCGATTCGGACAGGCCGGATGCATGCTGCTCGACGTCGAGTCGCGCCAGTTGCAACGCGCCGCGGACTTGCTGCTGGCGCTGAAGCAGGGCGGCGTATTCCTCACGTAATGGTGTCCAGTCCTGGCGGGCGAAGAAGCTCAGCCAGTCCAGCAGTTGTTCGTGAATGGCATCTAGCCGGTTGCCAGCGGCATTGAATTGAAGATGCAGCAGCGCTTGGCCGGCGAACTGATAGATCGGCGTGGCTTTCAAATCATCGGCCAGTTTTTGTTGTCGCAAATGCGCGAGCAATCCACCGGATTTGGCGCTGTTCAACCAATGGCAGAGAAAGGCCATCGCCTCGGTGGATGACTCGGGCAAAGCGTCGAAAGCAAATAACAGGTTCGCGCGAGCGCCGACCTGTTGATAACTTTTCACTGTCAGCGGTGGCGGCGCCGCCTGGGCAACGTTATCGCCAACCGGCAACATCGCTGCAAATTGCAGCGCCAACTCGCGCAGCTCATCGATACTCTGCGGCCCAACCAGACTCAGGCTCATTTGTCCGGTTCGATAAAATCGCTGACGGAAATCTTTCAGCGCCGACTGAAACCCAGGCGATTCGACCTGCAAACTGTCCCGATTGCCCGCATGAAAACCGCGCAACGGGTGCTGCGCTGGTAAACCTTCGTACAAGGCAAACTGCTGTTGCGCTGTCGGATCCTGCGACCAGGCGACAAATTCCGCCTGCAGCACCTCCCGTTCACGCAGTTGATCGTCCAGATTCATACGTGGCCGGGCGAGCATGTCTGACAGACGCTCGAGCCCCGCGCTGAAGGCCGACACAGGCAACTCGAAGAAAAAATCCGTAGTGCGCTCGCGGGTGCTGGCATTCACCTGCCCGCCGTGAAGTTGCACGTAGGCCATCAGCCCTTCGTCTGTGGGAAAGCGCTCGGTACCGAGAAACAACAAGTGCTCAAGAAAATGCGCCAACCCCGGCCATGCCAACGGCACGTCGTGACTGCCGGCCGCCACGCGCAACGCGGCAGCGCTGCGCTTGAGACCGGGCACGTGGCGCAGGGTCACGCGCAGGCCGTTGGCCAGGGTTTCAGGGTGGGGGCGGGGATGAGTCGGCGCAGGCATGGGCACTTCCAGAACAGTGAAGTGCCCATGCTAGCGGATTAGCGGCGGTTGAGCGCGCCGTAAAGCTCTGGACGGCGATCGCTGAGATAGCGGTTGGCCTGGCGTGAGTCGTTCATCCGTTGGCGGTCCAGCTCACCGACGATCAACGCTTCGTCCAGACCTGCCAGCGCGATTTGGCTACCGTCCGGCGCGGCGATGCTGCTTTGCCCGCAGTACTGAATCTCGCCTTCATGCCCGCAGTAATTGGCGTAAGCCACGTAGCACTGGTTTTCGAAAGCGCGGGCGCGCACGGTGACATCGGCGACGAAATCGAACGGAATCATGTTCGCCGTCGGCACCACAATCAGCTCGGCGCCGGCCAAGGCCAGGCGCCGCGCGTTTTCCGGGAACTCCAGGTCGTAGCAGATCAGGAAGCCGAGCTTCCAGCCGTTCAATTCAACCACCGGCAAGTCGGAGTCACCGGGGCTGAACATCGACCGGTCGAGGTCGCCGAACAGGTGTGACTTGCGGTAATTGCACAGGCGCTCGCCATGGGCGTCGATCAGTTGCACGGCGTTGTAGATCTGCCCGTCGGCGGTGCGCTCCGGGTAACCGTAAACGATCGCCAGACCCGCAGCCTTGGCAATCCGGCCGATCTGCTGCGCCCATTCACCGTTGTAGACTTCGGCCAGCGTGCTGACCGCTTCGGCGCCGATGTTGTAGCCGGTCATGAACATCTCCGGCAGCACCAGCAAGTCGGCGCCCTTGGCCTCCATCGCTACCTGATGCAGGCGCTGCAGGTTGACGGCGGGGTCCAGTGGCAGCGGTGGACATTGGTAAACGGCTACGCGCATCGGCGAATCCTCTTACTCGGGCAGGGCGATAGGGCCGATGTCTTTGAACACATCACCCGGGCCAGGGTTCTCTTTATGTGTCGAGCCGCCGAAATGTTTCATGATGCCCCACACCGCGTTGAGCGAAGTCTGCACCGCGCCTTCGACCCACGCCGGTGTCCACGACACGTCGTCGCCAGCGATGAAAATCCCGCGCTGTTCGGCCGGCATATCGTCCTGCATGAAGTGCGCGTACATGCGCTGGTTGTAGCGGTAATGGCCGGGCAGGGCGCCCTTGAAGGCACCGAGGAAGTACGGATCGGCTTCCCACGATACGGTGATCGGATCGCCGATGATCCGCGCGGCGATGTCGACTTTCGGGTAGATCTTTTTCAGTGCGTTCAAGGCCAGCTCAACGCGTTTTTCCACCGGATGCGGGAGCATTTTCAACGCGTCGCTCATCCACGAATACGACAGGCAGATCACCCCCGGCTTGTCGTCGCCGTTGTCGAACAGATAGGTGCCACGGGTCAGGCGATCGGTGAGGGTCATGCTCATCACGTCGCGGCCGGTCTCCGGATCCTTGTCTTTCCAGAATGGCCGGTCGACCATCACGAAGGTTTTCGACGACTGCATGTAGCGCGTGCGGTCGAGGGCCATCCACATCTTCTGCGAGAACAGGGTTTCATCGCATTCGATCTGAGTGGTCAGCAGCCAGCTCTGGCAGGTTGTCAGGACGGCGGCGTATTCGCGGGTGTCACCGTTGTTGTCGGTAACGGCGAAACGGCCCTCCGGTGCGTGAGCAATTTTCTTCACGCCGGAACGCGGCGCGCCACGGTGCAGGGATTTCAGGCTGGTGCCGGCCGGCCAGTGCACGCAGCGTTCCGGCACATGGCGCCAGATGCCCTGCGGCACCTGCTCGACGCCACCGACCACCAGGTGCTGGTGATCGTCGCAATTGGTCATCACCACGCGGAAGATTTCCAGCATCGAATTGGGGAAGTCCGAATCCCAGCCGCCGGTGCCGAAACCGACCTGACCGAACACTTCGCGGTGCTGGAACGACAGTTTGGCGAAGGCCTTGGAGGTGGCGACGAAGTCATAAAAGGTCCGGTCGTCCCACAGCGGCACAAGTTTGTTCCACAACTCTTTCAGGCGCGGCACATCGCGATCACGGATGGCTTGCTGGATGTCGGAGAACTGCGAACCGGCTTCCAGCGCATCTGCCCAGGCGTCAGCCACTTCCTGAAACAATGCAGGAAGATCCTTCAGGCTTTCGGCGTAATAGGTTTCGCCTTCCAGATCGATCACCGTGCTGCCAGAAGCGCCGGTCAACGGGTTGGGAAAAGGCTTGGTTTCCAGGCCGAGCTTGTCGACGTAGTGATAGAACGCGGTGGAGGACACCGGAAAGCGCATGCCACCGAGCTCGGCGACGATAGCATCGGTGCCGTTGAAGGCCTGCGAGCGCAGACGACCACCGAGTTTCGACGCCTCGTACACCACCGGCTTCAAACCGAGTTTCATCAGTTCATACGCAGCCACCAGACCGGCAATGCCTGCACCGACAATCGCCACCTCGGCGCCATGGTGTTGCTCGGGAATGCTCCCCAGCCCGGCGGGATGCTCGATCCAGTCGTCAAACGCGAACGGAAAGTCCGGACCGAAAATGGTGACTGGTTTTTTTCCGTCTGCAGGATGGCGGTTGTTCTTGTTCATGGCTGACCTTGTTGACGACCCGACGCAGGATTCGCGTCTGAGTATAGGAAAAGATGCCAGCCATTCTAGGGAGCGTGGAGCGCGTTAATAAGACGCAATGTGTCGTCGTTTTGCCTGATTGTTGTGCAGACTGACGATTGCGGGCTGCATACCGACCAAAAAAGTGGGAGCGAGCACGCTTGCGAAGCGGCTCAGCCAGAATGCCCGGCCAATGCTCAGACCGGCTGCCCGCGATCAATCTTGCTGCTCAGAATGATCGAAGTCGTGGTTTTCTCCACCCCATCGACGCTGCCAATTTGATCCAGCAATTGATCCAACTGCTCCGGCGAATCGGTGCGCAACCACGCCACATAATCAAACTCGCCACTCACCGCACACAGCTGCTGCACCTGCGCCATCGCACTCAAACGTCGCAGCACGTCCTTGCCGGAACGCGGCTGCACCTTGATTCCGACGTAGGCCTGCAAGCCACCATCGACCACACGCTGACCCAAGCGCACACCATAACCGGTGATTACCTTGGCCTTTTCCAGGCGTGCCAGACGCGACGTCACCGTCGTGCGAGCAATGCCTAGCTGACGGGCGAGCATGGCCACGCTTTCACGGGCGTTGATCTGCAGCGCGGCGATCAGTTGGCGGTCGATTTCGTCGAGGCTGGGGTGGCGGGTGTCTGGCAAGGGAGGCTCCATTGGCGTTGAGTCGGAGGGAGGCGCACTTTACAGGCAAATAAGGAAAGGCTTTTGCGCCATAGCAAAGTGGTCACAGATGAACTTGGTGAAACAAATGTTCTGACAATTGATTTGACTTGTCTGCCCTGTTTCCCAAGAATGCCAACAAGAGCGCGAAATCTGCTGCCTTGCAGGGCATTAGCAGATGTAGGTACCTCAGCGATGCTGCAACATCGGTGTCAGGTGAGACCTCTTCATCCCATTTCCTGGGGATGCAAATATCAGGATTTAGATGTTACGGGCAGCCCGATGGCTGCCCTTTTTTTGTCCGTAAGAATGTACCGCCTATACAAAAGCTCGCCTTTTCGATGCCTGTTCATGGCTCTCGCCGGAGCGTGCATAAAATTCCAGAGAACGTGTCCATCCCGAATGTCCACAACCACAAGCATGTCATTTTTTGCCTCATAGGCATTGATAAATGCCACGCGGTGTCCGCCGTTATCGTATTGGACTTTCCATATTTCAAAGGGTCCCGTTAAGGTATCGATAGCGTGTCGAACATAGCGCTCGCGGGAGTCCGTGCGTTTTTCAACGATTGGGCCAGTTTTTGTCTGGCAACCGCAACGTTTCCAATCGGCGTCAGGATGGTGACGGCCATAACGGACTCATCGATGAATCCGAAGTATTCCAAGAGTATTCCCAAGGCACCCGCTGCATCGTCAGCCCTTTTTATTTCTGCAATTGCGGCTGATCGAAGTTCTTTCGAGAGTGTTCTCAAGTCGGGTAGGCAAGATCGATCCAGGTTGCTTGGCCGGCTGCTTCCCTGATTGTTGGAGCAGCATTCATGAGCATGAAAACAATCCTGGGCGGCGATGCGTCAGGAGATTAATTGCTTGCAGGAAAGCCTAACAAGGCTGCAAACGTCCCTGAAACATCGCTTCAGAATGTTCCTACAGATAGCGCAGCTTTCTTCCTGGGTCGGAATTCGCAAGACTTGATAACTGCACCCACAAAAAAGCCGCGCATCAAGCGCGGCTTTTCAATTTGGTGGGCCCACACGGACTCGAACTCTTATGTGGTGCTCAAATTTTCCCTCCGCATACTTTCTGCCCGGTCTTTCGACCAAGAATACCTAGGTGCCATTGTGCTTTTGCCCATTCTTTCATCAAATCATGATGATTTATTAAATGCAACCCGGGTGAGGTATTTGGAGTGGTGTTCATCTCGTCACTACGGCCACATAAGCACACCTTGGCACTGCTGATCACGCTCCGTGCACCACTTCCACCGCAAAGGCTGATCGCTTCCGCTGTATAGGATGTTGTCAATAAAAAACGATGCTTATCCGTGCTTCGAACAGTTCCAGTAATTGTTACCGCGAAATATTAGAGGCAAGAAATGAACCGCGAATTGATCGACAAGTCAGCAAATAAGGCCAAACACGAGCCTGTAGTCATAGTGTGAGTTGGTGGGGGGCTGAAAAAATCTGAGTCTACTCAGTTGGCGGTCGTTCAAAATGCGACCAAAACTATCACGTCTAGTCACATGAAGACTGTAAGGCATTATTAAACGAAAACGCTGTCTGACCACTAATTCTCTCCCCCACTTACTCTCTACTTTCCCTAGTCTCATTACCGTTCGGTCATTTAGATCATAGCTCTCTTGGTTGTGGGGAGAATGTGCACTAATATCAGTTATAAAGCATAACTAGCAACCTCAAAGCGATTCATTTTGATAAGCGCAGAAAAGTAGCTTTAGAAAAATTCAACATCGAAGTGGTGCATAAGACGAAGCGAAGAGTTATGGACAGTCTTTTGAACGCAGTGTACGCGGCTGAGCGAGACCTTGAACGGCGGCCAGCGTTACGTCGAGCTGCTCCTACACCAGGGGCACGAAGATTTATAGGTCTGGACAGTGATTACTGAAGAGCGCTTGTAACTAGGGTGAATAAGTCCATTCACCGTCAATGGTGCAAGATGAGTTGAGAACCTCGTGGAAAGAAGCGAACAAAATAGGTCCCCTATGCTTACAGATACTTTTCGTGAAGATTCTAAGCGCGCCTACCGGCTTCGCTTAGAACAGTCTCTTCATATCCCTATCGATGCCTCAGATCAGGATATCCACGATCTGATTGAGGCTGGATTCCCAGCCAGCATTGTCAATCACCTCTACGATCATGGGACCATAAGCGTTGAAGCACGTGACCTGATCATTTCGCTCAAGGCCCTCAAAACGAAGTTGATGCTAAATCAGCGGCTAACAGTAGACGAGAGTGACCGACTATTTCGTGTTGCACATACTACGGCCATGGCAGCGGTGGTTTTCGGAGACGATGAGAAAGCCGAAAACTGGCTCACAAAACCGAAATCCCGATTTTCGGGCAAAAACCCAATCGCAATGCTCTCCACAACACAGGGCACCCGCCGAGTAGACGAGCTGCTGATTCAGCTAGTGGAGGGGTTGGTCTTTTGATCCCGTGAATCATGAAAGCTTGCAAGAATGGACCTTTTCTTGACTTTAGGATTTGCTGATCATGTATTACTCCCCTTGTGAGCAGTCGTTGACGGACGAAACCAATTCCGGCCGAAAGAGTTTTTCAAGCGCTACTACGCTTAGCGTACTGAATGAAAGTCGGCCATCACAGTCGTTGCGCTTTTTGGTTCGAAGGGTCAGCAGATCCCAAATTTCTCAGGAGAGGTAAGTTGATAATTTTTCTAGATATCGATGGTGTTCTGCATCCTCTTTTTCCTCGAAAAGACCGGCCTGCAAAGGAGTCTGCACCGTTTGCGTACCTCCCGAGGTTATCGGCAGTTCTGCATGATTACCCAAGCACGTACGTCGTCATCAGCAGCACTTGGCGCGTGAATCGCACCTTGGATGAATTAAAGTCGCTATTTCCTTCATATCTGCAAGACCGAATCATTGGCTCAACTCCAATCCTGGAAGATTCCCAGCGTCCTGGTGGACGAGAGGGCGAAGCATTGAGCTGGCTTGACTCTCACCCTGAACACACAAGCTGGATTGCTGTCGATGATTGCGCGGTCTGCTGGTTTAGCCTCTCCAAACTCATTCTTTGCGACGATGGGTTCCGCGAAATAGAAGAGAGGGAGCTTCGTTCCGCCATTGAAAGCGAAAGCTTGCAGCTGCTGAGATACTAGGAATTCAGATCTGGCGACCAGCACAAACCACCGATGGATCACAATGTCAGGATGTTTTCCAAGGGCATGAGTATTGCGGAGATTCGCCAACGATTTTATACCGCGAATTAGACCTCCCAATGCCCACCTGCTTGCCTCAGCGTTCGTTATGACCCTTACATAGGTAAGCCAGTAAGTTGGCAACCACCGGTGTCGCGTCGATCGACTGGATATCAGGGCAGATGGGTATGCAGATTACAAACTGACCCGCCAGCATTACCGGACGTGATTCATTGAAAACGGGTCGGATGGTGTAGGTACTCTGTAATTGGCACTAAGCAAACCGCGAGATCCAGCCCAACGGAAATGCATTCACCAGCGCCGTCAGATGTTAACTCGCTGCATACTCGTCCAGACTCGAATCATAGGTACCGCACCAACCTTAAATCCGCTGTCCACTTTATTAGCGACGTTTTCAGCATACTGGAGACATCCGCTTGAACCACCACCGAGACGCTACCCCTGAGTCCGTTTATCCAGCTTAGTTGAGACCGCTCAACGCCTCGGGCATCGCACAGCGGTTTTGTTGCCTCATTTGTGATTTAAAAGTCGCGATCAAGGCTGCCTTGGTGGGTGCAGGAATTTGTGGCTGGGTGACGAATTCGATAAACTGCTGAGCGCGTGCCTCGGCCGAATTACAATCGCCGAGCGAAACCTCCGCAACCGCCCAGTCCGCTACCAAGTACGCCCTCATGCCGTTAATACCCCAGCCCGGCTCGTCTACGATTGCAGTCAAAGCCTGTTCAAAAGCACTACGACCTTCGTTGATACGTCCCCTTAAAAACATGAGACGCCCCTTATAACGCAGTGCCTCGGATTGCAAAGTGGGTATTGATTTTCGCGATACTGCTTCATTTACGAGCTTTTCGGCATTTTCCCAGTCATAAACATTGATCGCTTCAGAGATTAAAACTATTAACTGCGGGACACCTGCCGCTTTCCCGACCTCAGGCAACAAGGAGGTAGCATATTGTATGTTCGCCAGTACCTGCGGGGTCACCATAGAGTTCAACGCCATCTTCATTTCGTCATTAGTAGACTGGTAGCTGACCTGAATGAGGTTCTGCCGCAAGTTTGACACGGCATTGACTGACTTATTGAATTCCGCCATATCTCTGAAGGCCGCTTCCTTGGGCTGACTCCAGAACACGTTAAATAATGAAACTAGGCTGAGTACAATCCCGATAATCAAAGTTAGAAAGCTTCCTCGTTTCTGCACTTTTTCCAAAAGGCTGGTGTCCTTTGGTTTTTCAAGTAGCTTTAATCGTGCATCAAACGCATTAAAAGTTGAAGCAATCAGCGATGGATCGCTCTTTTCAGCAGCGACATAAAACCCTGAGTCATCCGCCATTTCACCGATCTCCACTCTACATTCGGATTTTCCTCAGGTTTACTCCCAAGGCTGCACTTTCAATCTCAATTGCCCTTTAATCCCGGGCTTGCGAATCTGATTAAATGGCAGCGAAACCTCCACGCAAGGATTATTCGCTGTGAACAGCAGATCCTGACTGATCACATCGTTCGGCTGCTCAATCCAGCCTAGACTGACATTCCAGGCAGCTTGGGGGGCGGACTGCGCAGGCGGGGTCAGCCTCACGATTGCCGTCCCCCTAAATAGGTCGGTTCCCTCGTAATGCACATTGGGAAGGAAGCGGCGGTCTACTACGTAGTCGGGGACTTTTGCGGCAAAAGTCATGACGTAGGTCAGTGCCCTGTCCGCATCAACCTTGCCCCTCTTGGATAGAAACACGGTGGACAGATACACAACCCTCCGAGACAAGTCATTGCTCGTCAGGTCGGCATGTGATCGACATGCGGGCGAGTCTTCGACGGATTGCCGGCGCGTCAGGAACCATCGCTTGCCTTTGGGCGCGGCGCGGAACTCGAACTGGTAGCCGGCCTCGAGCTTCTTGCCTTGCTCGACCGCCGTTTCAACACTCATGGGCAAGGAAATGCTCTCGACCTCCAGGTGAATATCCACACGTACGTCGCCAAACAGAAAGCGCACCAAGTTCTGATAAGCTTCTTCGGAGTTAACGATGCCGAAGTAACCAGAGTGCGCGCGGTACGTGTACGCCGTGGCGACTTGGATAGGGGCCAATTTTTTATCCACTCCCCAAAGCGAAGCGTTCTCTATGCGAACCAACCCGTCGCTGCCATGACCTACAAAAGCTCTAACGGCGCCTTGGGCAACTTCGTAATCGCCCCTATTGGTCCCTACCATGCAGAAGATCTTGTTGGGATCCATTGCGCTACTCGGGATTAGGTCCACCCGGTCGTTGAATTCAGGGGAAATGGCGGTGAGGTTAAGGTACCTCCTCATTTCGTCGCGGTTAAACGTATTAGCCTGATCCTTGGTCAACCACTCGGGCACGTTGAACCCCAGCACGTCGATGCCGTTATGCGGCGTAGCAAAGGTGAATAACTTGTCGACTGTCGCTTTAGCTTCTGAGTATCTGCCACTTACATCTTGCAAAAAAGCCCGTGCAACCAGTCCGCCCATCGAATGAGCTACCAAATAGCAACGGAAATCTTCTGCCTTCATGCGTTGCCCTTGAGGCGGCCTGTACTCAAGCACACGTGTTTTGATCTTGAGAATCAAGTCGTTTAAACCAAGCGCATACTCCTTGATATTTCGTGACTTGCCATCACCCAATACATCGGAGCCATCGTCGTAGTATCTGAAGATGACGATGGAGCAGGAAGGAATGCCCGGAATCGGAACACCTTGCTCGTCCGTCGGCGGCGTCCAAGCCTCGTCCATGATATCCAGACCATTTTGGTACACATGCTGATACTGGAATTCTGTAGTAAGGCGAACTAGGGGCGACTCGAATACGAATTTTTCTGGTCGTTCGGTCTTCTTGGAAGCTGCCCGATAAAGTGTGGAACCAACGTTAAACCCGCAAAAAGGATCGGCTGCTGTGTCATTACGCTCGCCAACACTCATGGCATAGCCGCGGATATAAATGATCGGATAACGATGTGGCATTGTATTGTTTCCAAATGACCGTCGAGAGACGACGCTGGGTGGAATCTCATACCCTCCCACATCGTAATTCGAGAGGCCAAACAATCAATGGCGAACTGTTGCGAACAGCGGCTGCACATTTCAGAAGAGCAAACGAATACTGAGTATCTTTAGCAGAACTTGGAAGCTTACGCCATTGATGGCTTATGGCTAATAGCTATATGTGTTGTAGCAAATATAGAAAAAACTCAACCTGTATCTGATCTGAAACACAAAATATCAAGAAACGATATTTCAGATAGCGATATCGTTAATAATCGAGTTTTTTAGAATTTATTGGCACTTTGGATGGCTGGGTTACACCAAAAAAATCCGACATTTATTTATGGGTCAACGGTGGAACTGAAACGCCGAGGACTATTCCGGCCAGTTTATCCTTCCACCTGAGTCAGGGCTATCGGCCAGAAACTACCCGAACGAACACGGAACCTTTTGTAGTCGACCTGTTCGAGCGTCTGGCCATGTCAGCAACCATTCATGTTGTTGATCCGTGCAATGGATCCTGGACGACCGTTCATGTCCTGTGGGGGCACGATGGTCTGATATATCTGGTATCCCGCTTGGATGGCAGCTGGATCACCTGTCTGGCGCAGATATCGAACAGCAGCGCAATCTGCGTCTAGCTCAGCCTGATATCCGAGAGTTGGCAACATTTGGGGAGGAGAGTTCAACTGAGCAAGGATATGGCCACGAAAATGGTGCGCATACTCATGTGCACGGATGAACCGGAACCCGGGCGATCCGACGCCTCCAAAGCGCTGTACCCAGACATTGTCGTAGAAGATGACCGGCTGACCCATATAGATTGTGGCTAACCCTGAAAAACCTTGTCCAGTTCCCGGCTCAAGCATTTCGGTAACCTGTCCCACACCGGGTAATGGCCCAAGGTTGAGTATTTGCTGAGCGATGGTGGCGTGAGGAACGAGAAGGAGGCTTATTCCAACAGCGTATCCTTTCAATACTAAAAAAAAGCACGAGCCCTTATACATAGACCCTCCGAAGAAGATGGCATGTTGCTAGCGCTACAGAGTCACGGTAGTTCAATTCTTGAAAAGTGCAATCTGCCTTTCAGGTAGGCGATTTGGACCGCCTCTGATCCCGAGAACATCTAGTCATTCAATATAGGCAGGTTTGCTTGCCACGCTCGAGAAAGGAAAAAGGTCCAAAGCCTTTTGGAGGGTCTAGGGGACAATTGAACATAAACGGCGTCCTATCCATTGGTCGACAAAAATCACAATCGGCCTAAAGCGGTGCCCGAGCATCTACCACACGTAAACCGACAGGCGGTGATTCCAGTCGCCCCTCTGCATTGAACTCGCTATTTATGAAGCCAGTGGCCATTGAGGAACGAATTTATGGAAGTGTATATGCTGGAAGTCACCGCTTCTGGCTGTATGTCGTGTGTTGGTGCCATAACTACCCGCAAAAACGTTCAGTTATAATCTTTTGACTTAGAAGATAGTGCAGCTATGAGCAAGCCTACTGATATTAAACCAAAAAATGACATAACAGCTCCCAGCATATTAAGCGCTTCGTTAGTCTGCTTTATGTCCGATAGCGATACATTTGTATAGGACTTAAAAGCAAATATCAAAGATTTCATCGCGTCGCTATTAGTGCTAGAGCTTTGCTCGAAATAACCAAGTGTTGAGAAAGCAAGAATAATCACAATGGAAGATAGGATTATGTTGATAGGCTTTTCTCCATACCCCCAATATAGCTCTTGCAGTGACATCCATAAAAAACGGAAAAGGGCATAGAACCTAGTTCGCACGGCTCCATTAGATTTGATGTTTGAGAATAGCTTCCACATATTTCGCCTTTCTGCTTTTTTTTCCATTAAAAAATGCTCGCCAGCCAAATCCGCATATCCTAGATGCGAAAAAATCATTTTTGCTGAGTTATGAAAATCCTCATTTTCTTTAGGTGAAAAATTGAAAGGGTTAGAGTATTCAAATTTGCAGTCCAAAAGCTCAGTGGCAAACAGCTTTACATTGAGCTTTCGCGAACTAATTGTAGATCTATTAAATGATGAGTTGTTTAAATCAATCACTTGTTCGCCATGCTCAAACTTGCACGATGATAATTCACCGTTTTTCACGAAAAGTTCAACTGAACATTGATAGAGATTTAATGCGTGAACTGGCCCGGTTACCGTAAGATTACGTAACGTGGAAAACGTAATGGTTTGAAAGCTTGTTATTATTGGAGAGATAAGCGTTAGATTATCGATATTTGTAAATTCAAGATTTTTTTCTCCAATAAAGCCGTTTTTTATTTCTACGCCACCGCCACCAAGCTTAAGCAATCCAAGCCGTGGTGGCGCCTTAACCGAAGCTCTAGAGTTTCTCGCCTCGAGGGTTAAGCTCGGCATGAACAATGGTATGTTGAACTGTATGTATGAATTGCTATTCAAGTAGTCAAGTGAATTGGAGGTTCTTCCTGAAGGTGTAAAAAAAAGAGATATCTCTCTTATGTCTTTTATTTTATTTGGGAAGGCCCATGCGCTATTAGCAAAGGCCCAGTCGATATAACTTGTAAATCGAAGCTGCCTGAGGATTTTTAGGCGGCGTAAATTTTTAATATTGCTTTCTTCGATAAATTCATATCTAACAATCTTAGGTGCACGAATGTCCTTAAATAATGACATCCCTGCGTCGTGCTCAAGATAAGCTACATCTTCTCCGTAAAATCTGATAAATCGCGCGGGTCCATGAAATAGCAAGTCCTGCTCAGTCAATCCCTTTTGTTCCGAAAGCCACAGTGAGAAGTAAGGTAAGCTATCAAACAAAAACTCAACAATTCGTGGGAAATCATGCTCTCGCCTCCAATTGTTAAATTCCTCGTCTTTCCAAAATAGCCAATCATTTGGGGAAAGTTTGATATTTTCTTCAAAGCGATTACCATTTGAAAACATAACAACCTACCTGGGTTCTCAGAAAAAATTGAAATAGTTTAACTCCACAAAATCTGCAATTTTTACACCATTGATCCGAGCTAGGTCGCGGGATATTCCAAAGAGAAGAGCGGGGGCATGGTGGGCTGATTGTTCGTTTGTGAGTTAGAGCAATTCCTTAGCACTGCCTCAGTTGCATGATCGCATCTGTAATCGCTTTAGCATTTTTGTCCAGTGTTTCTAAAGCCGCAACCGCGTTATCAGCAACAATATCTGCACCGCTTCCTGAGATCCAGTGAGTAATTTCTTCGATCGCTGCGCCGAGGGCGTGCTGATTGTGAAGAAGCAACGTCAATGCATCCGCAGTAAAAGTGTTGGAATCTGAGTTACTTGGCATCTGGCCGTCCTTGAGCAAAATGTGCTTGATGACTTCTGTGTTCTTGGATCAGATTAGCCCAATTATCCACGTTAATGACGTCGCACTGAATTATCTGCTACATGAAATGCGATAGTTTCGTCTCTGAAACGGATTGGATTAGTAGGTGATACGCCAGTCCTTTCTGAGGACTGATACCGCTAAACAAAGGCAGCCATGGTGGAGATTGAAAACCTGCCAAGAATGACCGCTTCTGGCCGTTTTTTACCCGTCGCCAAGCGCAGTAATCGGCTAAACGCACCTTGAACCGGAGCGTCTGCTAAAGCGATCTTGGCGACAGGTAGTCGATCTTCCAGAATCAAACCTTGCGAATAAAACCGAAGACGGCTGATTGCGATCTGGCACGCTTGGAGTTCTTCGGTGAGTAAGTCACCGTGCACGCGTCGCAGGGTAACCATCACCAGGGGACCGGTTTTGTCCGCGAAATTTTTGATGAGCCTGCCATACCACCACACCATCCGACTTCCTATGGGGAGGTTTGGGTCATGTTCGTATAGGTTTGCCCAAACAATTGAAGGGGTGACTTTTTCTCGCAAGATCCTGATGAGCACTACAACTCCTCGTGCTTGGGTGGGTGGTTAGGGCGAGCTTGATCATTTCGAGCTGGCGTAAGGAAGCTGTAGATCATCGAGAGTTGCACATAGGATGGGCAATTTGATACTACTCTCCAGCGACCGACCGACCGACCGACCGACCGACTGCGACGAGCAAGACCAAACGCAGCCTGCCAAATGGGTGCTCTGTAGAGGTGCCAGACCATGAGATTTCAATGGAAGATGATGGACCCAGCTCCCATCGAGATGGAAAACGCCATCGCCATGTCTATCCAAATCTTGAAGGTTGGACTCGCCTCATAGCCGGTTATTGATGGGACTTCGATCGACTATACGGGCCTGGGCGCTACCTTGATTGGCTTTAGATGCGTTGATACAGATCATTCAGGCGGCGACCCGATTCTGTACAAGGTCAAAAATAAGAGATCCTCATTCCTCAGGGAGCGTGATGAATAGCATAAGGGACTTTCTGTACAGTGAAGCTGGAGCCCGCGCCCGCCATAAAACGCGCAAGCGACGGTCAGTTTTTATCGACATTCATGACATTGAACCGCAATCCAAGAAGATGCCGGGTGTGGAACGGGACAGGTTTCAAACGCGTGTTGCGCAGCAGCTGGCGCTGGCAAGACGCACAGCGTTCAAAGGAGATGTCGCTCTAAAAATTGATCTCACAACCACAAGCAAAAACGCCCCGCAAGCGCACACTATTGCGAAAAATCTACTGGATCTTTTAAGTGAGCGCCGCCCCGATGTTCCGTGGCCGCGCAAGCACCTGCTATACAAGGACGATCGACAAATTCAGGCGCTATCCGTCACCTGCCGGCACGGGAAAAGTGACCCCCGCATCTCCATTGAGGCCAGACCTTTCAAATCGATGCTCGACGATCTTGAGCTCGCTGCCGAAATCATACGGAAGGAAGATATGAGCGATGATGCTTGGCAGCGTGAGATATATGAAGAGGACTGGGTGAAGACGTTTTCTGATTTCAGAGTCAACGAAACAGAAAAGCGCAGGATATACGGGGATTCCTTTTACAATAACTACATCAACTTGCTGCGCTCGAGCGCGCAGCGAGAGTTACTGGGTCGCAGTGGAGTTAACATTCCCGTATTGGGGTGGATGTTCGGCCGTCCTAGTGATATCCCTTTGGGTTTTGGAGCGGGGGGATGGGCAAAACTGCTGGGTCAATCAAAACTACGTCTCCAAGTTGGCGAGTTACCTATTGGCAAGGGAAGCTCGGAGACCTTCAAAAAAGCAATATCTGCCGAGATTGCCGCCTTCAAAAAGCGTTGGGATTGGATCATTGATCCACTCGTCCTCGCGGTCGGCCTCGAGGTGGTTGTTCGACCAAACCCGGCTACGCCGTCGGCTGTGCTTCACGATCTCGATAATATTGTTCGAGACTACCTCATACCGAATATTGTTCCATCTTTCGGGACGGTTACAGATCAACGTTGGACTATTGATTTTGACGAACTGCGACGCATAAGTCCTGACATTGCAGATGCTTGGGGCCCTAATCCGACCCCACCGATAAGTACCAAGCGGGGCGTGACCCGTTATGAAGTCTGGCGTTTGCCCCCTATTGCGAACGAGCGGGGATTCGTAAGTGTGGCTATTGTCGCAGACGTCGACGGTACAGGTGACATTATTGACAATATTGACGCAACCATCCGTAGAGATGGGGTGAAGCGACTAGGGCGTCATATTTGGTAGTTATGCTTCAAGACATTTTAACTTTAGTACATGGACTAAGCAGTTTTTGTTATCAGTATTGTGTAGAGGCTCATTATGACTATCGTTAACAAGACCACCGGTTTGAATGAACTGATTAAAGAATTTGATGTGCTAATTGAAAATTTCAGGTCCTTGATTGCTAGGGCGAAACCAGGGGCGGCTATCGAAAAAACCAAGCTGTGGAAATACAAAAAAGCGCTGCAGAACCTGAATGAGCTTGGCGACTCTGAACTGGCGTCACTCCTCGGTTTAGTCAGTAAGTACTGTGCGATGAATAAGGTGTTTGACGAGCACAGCAAAATTGTTATCCCGGACGATAAGCTGCTCGAGTTGCTAGGAGGACGGCATGTAATTCATGATGTAGCTGAAAATTATAATGGTACTTTTTTCGAGCTATCCATAGCAGTCAGGTTTGCACAGCGTTTTGGAGACGCGGCTGTGATTGATATGACAACTGATTGTGACGTCATATTGAATGGCGAATTTGCTGTGGAGTGTAAATATTTACACAGTGTCAATAAATTTAGGAGCAATATTTCCGATGCCATGGCGCAGTTAGATGAGCGAATAGATAAGGGCTTTGCTAAGGTTGGCGTGGTAGCACTCGATCTATCGAATCTGATGGATAGTGAAAAAATTCAAACGTTCGGCCAGTTGGTTTTCGATAGTTTTGCTGCTTCGTATGAGGAGATAATAAGCAGTCGTGGATATATTGCACACGATCTCAATAGTGACGGCGTCGTGAAGTCTGTCTTGCAGGACCGAAATTTTGAAAAAATCATGGGAGCTTTTATTGGGCATCTAGCCGAATCGACATTCCATATGAATTTTACGAAGCAGGAATTAGAGAAGCTTGATTATAGAAAAATGGCGATTGTCTACCAAACCAGCAATTATCTTTGCTTTCACTATCAGGAAAATGTCGTTCCAGCGCCGTTCAGGACTTTGAACTATTACATCCATCACGGATTGCCTGAGGAGGGCTACACCTCGCTGCAAAGATTTTTCCATAAATTGGCTGTAGGTATCTGATCTGATTACGCTGGGTTAAAATGTAGCTATTTATTGTATGGCACTCACTAGGAGCAATATATTGCCCGTCCCAAAGGAATACCACGGTCGCGAACAAGCGTACGTCAAACATACGATTTTGAAGACATACCTGCAGCGCTTGTTCATGATCATCGGGCGCAAGGAGACCGTTGTCAATTACGTCGATTGCTTCGCAGGGCCTTGGTCCGAGGAGTCTGATGACCTCAAGGACACGTCTATCGGAATATCTCTTCACCAGATGAAGGAGTGTGCCGATGCATTAGAGGCCCAGTTTGGTGTCATCGTAAAATTTCGTGCGCTGTACATCGAAAAAGACAAGAAAGCCTTCTGCAAACTAGAGTCATTTCTCAATGGTCGACCGCACGATCCCGTGCAGGCATCCTGCATACAAGGTGACTACACCACCAAAATTGATGACATTATTCGTTGGGCATCGGGCCATTTCACGTTTTTCTTTATCGACCCCAAGGGGTGGAAGACCGTGATCAGCGCGCCGGTTCTTGCCCCGCTATTGGCAATGAACAAAGTCGAGTTTCTCATTAACCTTATGTACGATTTTTTCAATCGCGCATTGTCAATGAAATCCCATCAAGCTGATGTGGGAGGCCTTTTAGGGAAAAAGATTGATTTGACGAGTGCTGATACTTCTTCTGAACGGCAGGCGATGGTGATCGCTCAGTACCGAGAAGTAGTGGGTGAGATGTATGGTGGTAAAACAGCCTATGTATCGGTTGAGCGGCCAGGCATGGAGCGTGTGCTTTACTTTCTTGTGTATCTGACTCGGCATCCGCTCGGCATTATTGTATTCAAGCAGGCAGCTGAGCAAATGGAAATGATTCAGCGTGTCAGCCAGTTTGAGACGCGTCTGCGTGCACAGATTAACAAGTCACCAATGAGCGACCTTTTTGCATTGGAGCAAGATGAAGTAGTCGTCGACAAACCAGTTGACAATAAATTGGCCGCTAAAAAATTCTTGCTGAGCAAGCTTTCGGTGACGCCATTGTTGATTGACTACGATTGCTGGTCAGAATTTTTGGAGGGGACAGATTTATACCCAACCGATCTTCAGCTCGCGTTTAAAGAGTTGATTAAAGAGGGGCGTATAAAAAACCTTGATGCGGATGTCAGCCGCAGGCGAAAAAATCCAGTCCAACCAAATTGGCCACGGAAAAGTGAGCGTTGGGCACTTAATGACTGATTTACTGAGTCTTCGGAGATTTTATAGGCGTACTCATAGCGAGGGATCGCTGGCAAATCAGTCAAAAAATTCTGAGTGAATCTTGCATTTATAGAAATCGGGTTACCTTAGGACTACGATTCCCGCTGATTACATGCGCAGTACGGATAATATAGTAATCAGTGGATGCGAGATGATATCAATTTGACATGATTTCCAGCATCTTACTAAGATCGCGCACGAAAGGAGTGATAGTGCAATGAGTACCCAAACAAGCATTGAGTGGACCGAGATGACTTGGAACCCTGTGGTGGGGTGTACCAAAGTCTCACCGGGCTGCAAGCACTGCTACGCGGAAAACATGGCTCACCGCCTGCAAGCTATGGGCACCCCCGGCTATGAAAATGGCTTTCGGTTGAGCTTGCGTCCAGAAAAGCTCCAGGAGCCTCTACAGCGCAAGAAACCGACCATCTATTTCGTCAACTCAATGTCTGATCTGTTCCATGAGCAGGTGCCTGACACCTACATCGATCAGGTATTCGACGTGATTCAGCGGGCTACTCAGCACACGTTTCAGATTCTCACGAAGCGCGCTGAGCGACTTGCCGAGTATTTCAGTACCCGAGCTACACCAGCCAACGCCTGGTTGGGCGTGTCTGTGGAAGATAAGGCATATGGTGTGCCTCGCATTGATTGCCTTCGCAAGGTTGATGCAACAATTCGTTTTCTCTCGGCCGAGCCCCTTCTCGAAGACTTGGGCGACATCGATCTCACTGACATTCATTGGGTGATTGTCGGTGGTGAGTCAGGGGCGAAAGCGCGACCGATGCAGCAGGAATGGGTCGACAACATCCATCGGCAGTGTGATGAGTTCGGCTCTGCGTTTTTCTTCAAGCAGTGGGGAGGCTGGGGGGCTGATGGAGTAAAACGCTCCAAAAAGGCCAATGGTCGCCTTTTGAACGGTCAGACCTGGGATGAAATTCCCTTGCTAAACCTAGCCTGAGCTAGAAAGGATTTCGAGTGGCCAAGGACGAAAAATACAAGTGGGATTTGTCGGCTGGAATCTACCCGCACATAGATCCTCACAGCAAAATAAAACACCAGATTATTCATGACTACATTCGCTCCTACATTACTGTAGTCATGAGTAATCAACTCATACCACGAATCGGCATCAATATTGTCGATGGCTTTTGTGGCGGTGGTGTTTACAAGGACGATTATGGCCGTCGAGATCATTACGGATCACCGATAATCGCATTGGAAGCTGTTCAGGAAACTGTCGCAGAAATCAATATTCAACGGAATATTCCGCGTGAAGTACTGACGCAAAATTTCTTTATCGATATAAAAAAGGAGAATATTGATTATTTAAAGGCGGTGCTTACTACGAAAGGTTTTGGGCATCGCCTGGAGAAAGATATATTTACTCTGCGATCAAGGTTCACCGATGCCTTGCCGAGTGTTATAAAGAAGATTCAGGACTTCAAATTTTCTGAGCGTTCATTGTTCTTACTGGATCAGTACGCGTACAAAGATGTGCCATTCTCAAGCATCAGAACAATCTTTCAGCGGCTGGCCAACGCGGAGGTCTTGTTGACATTCAATGTGGACAGCCTGATTGACTATTTGTCTGAGCGTGACGAAAACAGAAAGGCGCTGCAAAACATTGATCTGGAAAAATATATCCCCTGGGAAAAGTTGCGCTCCTTCAAGGCCACAATGCGGCACGAGTGGCAGCACCTGATTCAACGTTTTCTCGCAGAAGGAATTCTGAAGGAAAGTGGTGCTGAGTTCATGACGGTATTTTTCATCACTCCCGGGGGGCATAATCCGCGATCGTATTGGTTTATTCATTTGGCAAAAAGCTACCGTGCCAATGCAGTCATGAAACAAATACATTGGAAATACGGCAATAATTTCTCGCACTCCATGACGCCGGCGCTTTTCGTTGGTTATGACGCCAACAAGGATATTCAAGTTACGGATCAGCACGCATTCGGATTTGGTGAGGAACATAATTTTTGCGGCGTCACGGGCAAACGGATTGAAGCCGAACTGTCTGAGCTATTGCCACGAAAAATTTACGACCAATCACATGTCTCTTTCGGGCAGATGATGATTGATATGGCCAACAACACGATGGCTGATGAAAGTATTGTGAGGCAGTCGTTGCACGGCCCGCTCGTTAGCGGAGCTATAGACGTTTACGATAAAGACAGCCGAACCAAGCGTCGTAAAGGCAGCAGCATCAAATCGTCTGACATCATCATACCGTCGCCTCAACGGACTATGTTTTTTACATCCTGATCGCGCTACCCAAGGTAGCCAGAGTCGCTGACTCCAGATGACGATACAATTGTTTAAGAATACCTAAGTCGGTGAAAATGCTTAGCTCTTTGATACACTCGACGGGCAGAAGGAAGCTGAATCACCTGAGCACTTCGCGTGTACCGAAAGTTATCCGTCGGCGTCTGGTCCGGGAGATTGGTTGGTGATAAGGATCGTAGAAGTAGAACAAGTGCTGCGGGAGCAAGCGACCTCTCTTAGGCTGATGAGCTTGCAGGCGCTAAACCCAGCCCGCGAGCCCTATAGGGCCATCCTTCTCCAACCTACCGGTTTGATTGAAGCCAACGAGCAGCGTGTTGGCCATGCGGATACGGAGCTTGGGCATGCCCTTTGTAGCGGCTTCCTCGACTCCGCCGTTCGGCAGCATGCGGATTTGGCGGTCGCACCCGAATACTGTGTCCCCTGGACTGTCGTAGAAGAAGTAGTTGCCGGACGCTATCGACCGCCACAAGGCTCGATATGGGTACTTGGATGCGAGAGCATTTCCCCGAATGCTTTGCAGGACCTGGGGAACCGTTTCCAAGCTACAGACGATTGCGTGTTTCTTCACGAGTCACTTGATCCAAGGCAAGCGGCACAAAGACGGTACGTCGACCCACTGCTCTACGTCTTCTGGGCCCAAGACTCAGATGGTCAATCTGTGCTGGTACTTTTGGTACAACTCAAGACTGTGGCTTGTCGAGACTATCGTGATGTAGAGCAAACCTCGTTGTGCCTAGGGCAAGCGGTGTACGTCTTCAATCGCGGAGTCGGAAACATGTGCCTTGCATCCATCATATGCTCCGACGCCTTCGATTTTACTGAGCATGTTGGTGAACTCCATATCAACTGTCTTCTGATCCACATCCAGCTCAACCCCAAGCCAGCACATGCTGATTATGCGAGCTATCGAACCAGGCTTTGCTCTATAGGATCGAACAATCATGTAGAGCTTCTCTGCTTGAACTGGGCTCAAAACGTCATGGAAGTCAAAGACGGAGGACTGATTTCTGGATGGAACAACGTTGCCGGATCAGCTTGGTACGCCCCGCCAGCCAAGTTTAGTGCCGATGATGGACTTATCGATGCGCTTCATCACCGTGGCTTGTACTACTGCCTGCTTGATCAAAGGTGGCACGCCTTCTTTCTGAACTATGAAGGGCAGATCATCCTTCTGCAAAAGCAGAAGCTTATGTTCCCTGGTGAGCAAGCACTGGCCCCAAAGAACTTCATCCAAGTTGAAGAGCGCTGGATCTGGAAAGCTGACAGTAGCAGTTGGGAGCCGGGAGCCGTCGCGAATGATGGTTTTGCTGAGGCGCTGGCGGGGTACCGTTCGATCAGTGCAGATTTACTTCGGGCATCTATGGCCAGCCCACTTGCAGTGGAGCGTGCAGTTGAGATTCTCATGGGGCCTCGAGGTAAACCAACCACGTGGTACACCACTAAGGAATTGGATGCTCTGCGCCTCGATAGGGATGAAGAATCCATTCGCCGCGTGACAGTCCACCAGGATAAGGATGTGAGCCGGCCTGGAGTGTCGTATCGCACGCTAAGATTGCAGCGCGCTCACGATGCCATTGGGCTTGCCCAGTCTGCCGTTCCCTGGCCGGCGGCGGTTCGTGACTTGGCCCAAGGTTTCAAATTCTCGTGGCGACTACAAGCTCCGCATCACAACATTGAACCCACCTCCGGTGGTCTCGGTTCTGCGGCACTTGTTTATCTCTCTGACCAAGCGAACGATGCTGCCATCGAAAGCGCACACCAAATGCTTCGCTCAGCCCTCACCGCGCAAGCGGCCGATAAGGCCATAAAAGCAGACTTGAGCGCCGAAGAAATTAGCGATGCCATCGTACGTGCCCAAGACAGGATATGTGTCGTGTTCCGCAGGGACAATCAATACTGCGTTCGAGGTCCTAAAGGGACGAATCTCATTGACATACCCGCCAGCGCGTCTCCAGTCGACTTTTCAGAGGATAGATAATGATCAACGCGCAACGTGTCGAGGCTATGCTCAAGAACCGATATCCTGACCTTGAGCATGTCGGAAATGGCTTATTTAGAGGCGTTGACCGTTTCGGTGAGCGTGATTACGCCGTTCGTTACTTCGATCTGAATGATCAGATCGCTGAAGCTGCGGCCTGTCTCAAAAGTTACCAGGAAGAAGTTCTCTCTCGGATGTACTTCTCAAGTGATGTCTCGACGGATCTGCGTTGGAATCATTATCTGTATTTCGTCACCAGTGAAGAAGAGGCTCAAGGTGGTGAGTTCGGTCGGCTGAAAGCAAAGATTGAAGCAGATCGGGAATATGCTCGTAAGCGAGTTATTCAAGAAGATGAGATCGCTCCACTGCTTGCAGATGCCGGTACACCGCAGGCTGTCAAAACCATGCCCGTCGACCTCGCGACAGCATGGTCGGAGGCGCTCTCCAGGCATAAGCTGAACTTCATCCTCGACAGCGACATCACTGTGCCCGAAGCGGTACGCAGAATCGTTTCTGGTGCAACCGACACTGTAGGGCAAGCCGTTGCACCGGTTCCCCTGCTCCCCGGTGAACAGGCCGCAGTCGATAACTTTATCCAGAGCCTGGCCATCACAGGTTTTCGCTCTCACCCTGAGCAAAAGGTTCATGAACTTGGTCGGGTCAACCTGATAGTCGGCAGTAACGGAGTTGGAAAAACGTCACTTCTCGAAGCAATCGAATATGCTTATTGCGGAACGAATCGTCGGGAATCTCCCGTTCTCCCGAAAACATCTGTGGTGCTGGATTTTGGGGATACGGAAGAAAAGCTGAATTCGACCACGAATGCGACGCGCCTGCGCGCGCGACACTCAAATTGGTACGCCAAAACCGACGTAAAGACCGCCACTATTCACCACAGTTTTGCGAAGTTTAACTTTCTCGATACCGATGCAGCCGTTGAGCTCAGCGTTACATCGAGTTCTGATCAAATTGGTGAAGATGTAGCTCGGTTGGTGCTCGGCGCCGCGTCAGAACAGCTTGGTGATCGGCTGCGCCGCGTCCTTATGCAGTTGCAGGACGAACTGAAGGGTTTTAACCGAGAAAATGTCACAAACCAGCGGTTAAAAGAATCATCTCAAAAGCGCCTGGATCACCTCAAAGCAATCCCAAAGCTGTCTGACAGTTTGTTCCTGGAGTTGCTGACGGCTACCCGAGCGTCGGGCTGGATTCAGCCACCTGCAGAAAAGGGGCAGCTTGACGCGTTCAGGGATGATCTTCAAAAGGCCACATCCGCAATCACGATTATCAGTCGATCATCGATCGATGCACTTCACAGTAATTTCAGTGACGCTCAACTAATCCTTGCAAGTCTGGAGGACGAGGCCAGAAAAGCAGAAGCGCTAGATCAGCGGGCCCAGGCCGCTCGACTGGCGCAATCCAACGCGCACAGGGAGGCGCAGGCCACTTCGGAATCGATCGCCGCAACAGAGTCACTGGTGCCGTATGCTCGCACCGAGTTTTCACGTTTGATTCAAGAGACACAGGATCTTCAAGCACGCGTGCGTGCTTCGAGCGCGAGGTTAGCAAGCACTGCCAGCCTCATTGATATGAAGCCGCTCCAGATGTACCTGAGCAAACCTCTGGCAGCGGTAATTGCATTGGCCACTAGTCAGGTAGAGGAGTATCGGCGCCGGCTTGAATCAGCTCGATTGTCACTTCAGGCTTTTGAGAAGAGCCAAAGCGCCATAACCGTTTTGAAGCAGCGACTTCTGGGCACCGCCCAGGAATTACTCCAAATTCAGGTTGATCCTAATCACTGCCCCCTTTGCAAAAGTGAGTTTGAGGACGGTCAGTTACTTTCCCGCATGATGTCCAATATTGAAGGCAGCGCATCGGAGCATGCAGCGATGCTGCAAGCGGCGATCTCGTCCGAAAGCGAGGAGTTGGAAAAAGCCGTTGTGACGCTGGAGATATTGATGCCGGTTAAATCGTTTGTCGGTAATTCTGATCAGCTCATCACCGTTGTAGAGGCACTCCGACTGATTGATGAGGAAAAAACTACGTTGGAGCAAGACCGATACGAGCTTGATGCCAGTCTATCGAAGATGCAACAGCTCTCGGTGGAAGGTCTGTCTAGTGATGACCTTTCCCGGAAATTACTGATAGCAGGGCTGTCTGAGTTAACGTCACTCAATGAGCTGCTCAAAGTGCTGGCTGAAAAAAAGGACTTGTTAAATGCCTCTCAGACTGCCTCCGCTTCCGCGCTTGAGGAGTTGAATGAGGTGAGGGAAGAAAGTGAAACCTTGGCCGCTCGCTTATCGATTGAAGTTTTAGACGACACCGAGCAGTTCGCTCAGGCTGTCAGAAAGCAGTTTCTGGATTTGGATGCAGCTTTGGGTGCTCGACAGACCTTAACGTCGATCCTGACTGTCGATGCTGAATCGACCACTGAACAGATCGTTTTAAACCTCGACTCAGTGCGGCAAATGCTTCGCAACGTTGCCCTTGCGGAAGCTGTGGAGACCTCCAACGATTGGGAGTTCAATCAAGAAACGTCGACCATCGCTGAGCTCGATACCAAGATCGATGAATTGAACACGCAGATACAGCGTGCAGTTGAAGCCGGCGCAGTGCTCGGAGAGCTGGCTCAACAACGTTCCGGTGGAGAGCTGACCAAGCAGATTTTGACTGAAAATGCTGCGGAGATCGCACGAATATTTGCAAGCATCCACATGCCCAACGAGTTTGAGCTCAAGACCGATCAAGGCAAACTTGTAATTATTCGCAGGAGCAACAGCGCAGAGGTCCAGCTTCATCAAATGAGTACCGGCCAGCGGGCTGCCTTCGCCTTGTCGCTGTTTTTGGCAATGAATGGCCGCCTGCAGTCTGGGCCACCTATTTTGCTCTTCGATGATCCGGTGGCACACGTCGACGACATCAACATGCTGTCATTCCTTGATCACCTGCGAGATTTGGCAATCAGCGGTTCGCGTCAAATCTTCTTTGCTACGGCGGACGGCAAGCTTGCAGGGCTGTTTCGTCACAAGTTCCGATTCCTAGAGGATGACTTTAAGGAACTACGGCTATCGCGATCTTCGTGACGGTGAGCCCGCGACGTCGCCCTAGCATCGTCCTACTGAGCCGTGATGAACCTTTGAAGGGGGCGACGCCCACAGCCACGTAAAATTGCTGGCTGCGTTTATTGAGTAGATGCAGCACGGAGCTAAGGCAAAGAATTTTTTGCCTTAGCTAGTCGAATAATCGCAGGCCATATCCAGGGGCAAAGGCAGCGTAGTGAATTCTCCGCATGTAGAAGGGGGTAGATTCTTAGGGCCGATGCCGGCGCATAATTGAGAACCCTCATGAGCACACCCATTACGCTGTCAGTGGGCGATATCGAACTCACCTACAACACTGGCTACATCGGTATGGACCACGGCATGCTCTTTCAAGAGCGGGACCGCCAGCGCAGGCGGCACCCGCACGTTAATTACGAATATTGCGCGCAGAACTCGCAAGACGTCACTCAGCGCGAAATGTGCTTTTGCCGAACGCTTGGCTCGATGGTTTCGAGGCTCGAACTGCTCGGTTATACGTTGAGCTCTGTTCAAGCTGAATATGAGTTCCAATCAGCGTTTTACCTTGATCAGTATCCTGTCTCTCTGAAAGGTGGACCGCAACCTGAGCGATTGAACTTCAATCAATTCGTGGCCTTCATACGTGAGCACGCTATTCGGGAACTCGGCAGCGTATACAACCCTACCTATGATGCAGACTACGCTCGGGGCGAGGGCCGTTTTGCCAACGACCCCGCGGCGGCCCTGCTTCCGGGAGGAGACTTCGACCGAGACACTGGAGGGTATTCAGAACGCAGTCACTTTGGTGCCCTCATCAGTTTTCTAGGGCCTTACTCGACCCTCCGAGTACTTGCTGAAAATCCTACCAATCTGGATCTCGAAGTCGTTTGGGATTATGGCAATTTCGTAGATGCTGGTTGGGCAAAAAATGAGGACTTCACAGCCGGCGCACGCCGCTCACAGACCTATCTAATCGCGACCGAAGGAACGTCAGATACGCATATTTTGAAGCGAAGCTTTGCGCTCCTACGGCAGGATATTGAGGACTTTTTCCGATTCATTGATATCGAAGAACGACACCCATTCTCTGGTACAGGCAATCTATCCAAGTTTGCCGAAGGGTTGGTGAAGATCGATGTTCAGAACCGCGTGGTGTTTCTATTCGACAATGATGCCGAGGGGATCGACACGTATCGGAGTCTCCAAAGATTCACCTTTCCAGTCAACATGAGAGCAATGGTTCTTCCCGACTTGGGGGCGCTGCGTGACTTCCCGGCACGAGGCCCCAGCGGGGTAGAAAGCGCCGACATCAACGGACGTGCTGCAGCCATCGAGTGCTACTTAGACTTGCGCTTGAAAAACCGTCCGCCAGCGCAAGTGACCTGGACGAACTACAAGGAATCTCTGGGCATCTATCAGGGAGCGCTCGACTTTAAGGATAGCTATGCCAAAGCGTTTTACGATGCTTCGCCCGACTTAATTGCATCGGGTACCTACGACGTTAGTAAGCTCCGCATGGTCTTGCAGTCGATCTATAGGCAATGCAGTGACATGGCAGCTCAAATGGTTCGTATCGCTTAGAGGAGCTGAGCTCGCTCAGATGAAGTGTATCGTAAGCATCCGACATTTACCCGTGATGTGCCTATGCTTGGATTGGCTGAGAGTTTCGGTCGCTCCGTTGCATTAATTTCTCGAACCCCCAGAATTCGTTCGACAGGTACGCGCGGAGCAAGAGTAAAAAACTAATGTCATGATGGTGCAGCAGCAAGGTTTTTTGGATTTACATGTTTCAGTTATATGGCGCAATCGGTTGCGAATTCTAAAGAACTAGCTTTATGCACAATTATGTGAATTCATAATTTATCTCGTAGCATGGCTGGGTGAAATAACGAGGTGCGCAGGACGCTGAGAAAAACTGGGTGGATCTAACCTGAGGCTCTGGGGTCGTTTTCTGCCGGTCTCTGTCATGACTGGGGGGCGCATTGGTCAGCTGGGCCGCATGTACGATTGCTGTGCCGTTTTGCCCTTGTCCAAAAAATCATGCAGCAAGGTTAAAAAATCTTTCCCTTAAGCGCTGAAAATGGCCATAGGGACAATATTCTTTACTCACAAAGCAGTGCGTTTTTCTTTACTGATCGCCATGGTTTTTCTCTTTTGCTTTCATCCATTGGATGAAGGGTGTAGCCAGCTCTTTTGGGACCAGTCCCTCTACCGGCTCAAGATCGTTGTATGCACAGCTAATTTTCATGGCGTCTAAATCAGCAGCAAACATACTATCGCTCGCATCAAGTATCAATTTGAGAGCACGGCAAGTCTTGTCAAATTTCGTCATGAAATCTTGATTAGTAGGTTTTAACTCCGGCAGGTTCATAGGCGAAGCGCCATGATTACGAAGGGCTACCCTAAGGGCGTCTACCTCCTTTCTCAGCCGTTCTGTCTCTGCTTGAAGTCTTTCTGCACGTTGTGTTGCCAGCTTTCCTACAAGCTTTTCTTTCTCAGATTCCATGTTGTCAGATGAGTGCCAGTGCCTGTGAAAAAGCGGCCCGAGCAGTGTCCAGTACTCAGCACTCTGGACAAGGGTTCTATAGCCGATTTTCTTTTCATTAACGGGGAGGCAATCATTGTAGAGGTCGGCGCAAAATTTAGAGAACTGTGTGATTCCACCGAATGATGCTTTTCCAACGAAAGATTTCAGCTTTGGAATGACCTCATCCTTGATTCGAGTGATCCTGTAGTCGCGACGGCGTTTTTGTGCACCTGCAAAACGGTTCTGTCCTCGTTTAGCTCCCTTACTCATGCAGGAACACTCCCAGGGTTCGATACCAGCTTAAGAATCGGGTTGGAGCGGTCAAGCACCAAGGGCTTGTCCATGGCACTGCTTAGGTCATGCAGGGAAAGGTTAAGGGCTTCGCAGGTAGATCGAATCAGCCCCCTGAACTCATCAATCAATGTAAATCCAGTCGGGGCCTCCTGTAGCATGCGATTGAAGTCTCCAGTGAAAGCCAGAAGCTTGTTACGCGCGACCATGATCTGTTGCTTCAACTGAGGGGTGAAATACTCTGCCTGTGATTTGGCTTCCGCTGTGCGAGCGATCAAGTTGGATAGGCTGTGTTCACCGAAGTCGAGTTTCTCAAGGCGCTCAGAGATGATCTCAGGTCTTTCCAGCAGAAAATTAGATCGTGTCTTCATCTCACTATGCATTTGCTCAAGGCAGTGAGCGGTGACGCTCCATGAAATGATCTCTGAGGCCAAGAGCTTGCGATGGTTGGCTTTCTGCGACAGGCTCTGAACCGATGCCCCATTTTTTCTGGCCTCAGCTATGTGGCTTTCAAGCTCACTGCACTCATCAGTGAGCACGCGTATAAGCCCATGGATCCTGGGTAGGTGGTCCACGGTTTTGATTGAATAGTAGCAACCACCGCAGGGCATCCTTGACCCAGGTACGGCCCCCAAGTCTTTTATGACATCTGCTGGGCACTGGTTTCCAAAAGGGCAAATGTGAGTGGGCATAAAAGCAAGCGAATCTATAGGGCGCTGCTTTGCGGCTTTTATTCCGGATACCACATCATCCTGAGTTTCGCGGTCAAAAGAAATGGCACCGAAATCAGCAAGGGACTTTTCTTTGTCTCGGCGGAATGCTTGTTGCAATTTGGATGTCACGTCTTCAGCCTTAATGGTGGATATTGCTGGACGGTCTAAAAGCCAGCCCTGCTCTACGCTCATTTTTTGATGGCGGGCTACCGTATTCAGGTACGCCGAATCAAGCTTCGCGTAATACATCACATGGGCATCTGTAGCATGCCCTGTGAGGTGGCTGCCTATGATGTGCGGAGGGAGTATCCGGATGTACTCAGATACTACGGAGACCCGGCAAGAATGCGGGGTGTGCTTAATTAGTCTGCTGGCCTCAGCTTCTAGCTTAACTGCCGCTAAAGCGTGTATAGGATCTTCAATTGATTCCATCTTGGCCAAGGACTCAGGCATCTGATTCGATGTTTCAACTTGCAATTGATATCGGCAGAATAAGTCGAATGAGTAAATTAGTTTTTTAAAATAGTTCATATAAGATGTCGGATGAAGGGTTCCGGGTGTCATCCATTTTGGGAAGATAGTTATGATTTTTCCAAACACACTGTCTACATGATCGTCATACCAAACTTCCTCCGACATTGGAGAATCACCAAACCATTCCAGCATTGAGTATTGCCGATCCAGCATTTGAATTACATCTTTGGATACTGATGCGTTCCAGGCACCATTTACCTTGTCTGTATTGATGTGGAGCTTGCATACTGGAGGAAGTTTCCGAGAACGGTCAATATTCTGATCGTAGGTTCGTCTGTCAAGCCATCGGATATGGATGCTTCGAACACCTGTTTCCAATGCAATGATATTGTGACGAATATAATTAAGCTGTGGATAGAACACCCATGAACCTTTGTTTTTGACCGCGCTATCAATAATTGGAATGAGTGATCTAGAAATAAGAGTTAGCGGCTCATATTTCATTGGCTCGTTCGAGCGGCTCTTGGGAGATGACGGATCGAATGATGGGTTTTTGTAGAATACTAACGGAATGTAGCCGAACTTCGCTGTTTGGATTATCTTCTGCGCATCGTTCCAGTTTTTCGATTCTATATCAGCCCTGTACTCTTCTGTGTACAAGTTAATTTGCTCAAAATGAACCATTTCCGATAGATGCGTCGAGAACGATTCGATGGCATAACAATACTGGATTAGGTAAGGAAATAGCTCTGATTCAAATGCTGCTTTATTCGTGCCAGATCTTCTTTTTACTATTGGATAATCAACATCAACGATCGGGTTTACGAAACCCGATAAAACCTCATCGGAGGTTGAATGAGCAGCCATATAGTCAAAATATGCACTGAGTTGGTACAAGAGATGCTGCATCGTATCAGAAGATCTTCCAGAACGAAGTTGTTTTAATAGGCCATCGAATCCATCGCCCTCAATATGTTTACGATTGAATTGGTTTGGTAGGGGTGGTGGAATACCAGCAGCCAACAGAGTGCTGAACAAGAAAGTGTTCAGCACGGCAAGCGACCGCCGGTAAGACCTATAAGTTTTCAGTCCGCGGGCTCTTTGGCTTTCAATGAACTTTTCTTGATATTTCAACCATGCCAAAACGCATTCGGAGTGTTCGCCGGGAATGTGGAACTCCCCTCTGTTAATAGCACTGGCCGATGCCTGGACATCGTTTTTTAATCCGTGCTCGGGATATTCGGGTTGGCATCGGTTCGGGTAAAGCTTTTGGATATACGAAAAAAAAGCCTTAGAACAGATGGGGTATTTTATCCAGTCGCTTTCACCTTTTTTAGCTGAAAGAATCGCATTGGCGCATGCCGCTACATCCACCGGATCGATATCTTCGATCTTATACCAGTTTGTCGCTCGTATCAGCCTCCACGCATACCATCCAAAATTGTCTAAAGCGGAGGACTGCATTACTGTGCGAATATCGGGGATGTCCGTATATTCGACATGTGTTGTATAAGGGAGACTTACCAGCGCTAAGACCTCTGGATATGTTGAAGCTGCAAATTCTTTGAAGTTACCGCCAGTTACGGAATCTTTAACAGTCGGTTTTTTCAGCGTCATAGGTAGAAGTGCCGCACCCGCATGCCAAAGGAAATGCAAGATTAGCAGAGAGTCTTGGCGTAACCGCTCTAAAGAAGATTTGTTGAGCCAGCCATGCGCGTTTAGAGGAAGAACGCGTTTAGCTAAGTCAGTTGTTGGTGTCTTTTGAGCGCATAAGTAAATGCTTTGTACCCAGTTCTGATCGTAGAGTGGAGCGAGAGAGGCGTCAAGGTGGTTGTCGAATAGGCGGAAAATAGATGCCTGATAATACTCATTCCTTGATGAGCTTGTTACCTTGCTTGGTGAAATATAAGCTCCGTTGTATAGCTCTTTTTTTACGCACTCCTTGGAGCGCGAAATAGCAAGCTTTATCGAATCGGAAAGCTCCAAGCCTGATTTTATGATCAATACCTCACGAGTAAGATTGATCATCCGATCGCGCCTTCGATTCGCATGGATTCTTTTTGCAGAATCTCCAGCTGGCGGATATAAAATTCTTGTCGTATGGTGTTTATCGACTGCTCTCCGCGCATGGTTATGTATTGGTTGGCGTGCTGAAAGTAGGCATCAATAAAGTCGATATTGTGTTTTGCGTACTTCATTGTAGACGTAATGTTTGAATGCCCCATCAGTATCTTGACATATGTTAGCGGGAGACCTGGTAGTTCTCGGCCTGTAACAGGTATATAATTTAACGTATAGGTTCCGTACATGTGCCTTAGGGAATGCAGGCTAATCCCCTTGCAGTCTATCAGTCCTGCCCTACTTGCATAGTTTTTAAACGTTTTATCCCGGCTGCTTCGGTCGCTGGTGAAGTAAGGTCTTCCATTGGCATGTTGAAATAGGAAATCGTGCCCGCAGCTAGAGTTATATTCTAGGGCTAGATACTGCTCCAAGTGCTCAAAAAATATCTTACGGAAAGGTTCTATTAGAAACGTTATTTCTGTATCGCGACCTTTCCACGCGAGCAGGCGGTGCTCGGCTTCAGTTATCCCTGAATTTTTTCTTGAAAAAGGGTCTCTCAGATATACAGCTAAATTGTCAGCATCAATATCGATGAACTTCACTTGAAGGATTTCGCTCGTTCGGCCTCCGGATGCAGCCAATAGCGCATAAATTGCCATATCACGGTGAAATACCTTGGATCTCTTGGGCCTTTCTTGGCGAACGAGAGACACAGATATTTCGATTGGAAAGGCGACGGTTTTATAACCCTGCTTATCGTTTTTTCTGTCCCGGCGGCTAGCGCGCGGAAAGAGTGTTTCCTGCTTTCTCTTCGGGAGGGCTGCAACGAGAGCATGTCTTATCGTACCGGCCAACCAAGATTTTGCTTTTATTGCAGATATTTCGTGATTTTGTTTGTATTCAGGACGATTTATGTACAACCGGCTGAAAAGTGGGTCTGGTGAGATGCTGTTACGGGTTTCACAGACTCGAAGAAACCACCGAATAGAAGATTCAATCGTTTGAGCAAGTGACAACTGGCTGGTGGTTCTTTCCTTTCCAAGCTGTTTTGCCATTCTTGCGGCTATAGGATTTGATGAGTTTTTGCCAAAAAGGAGGAAGGACTGGTAGCTGTAGATAATCGACGAAATTGAGAGTTCTACATCCGAGTCGAACTGGGATATGGAAACCTCATACACATAGTCGATGAATCGGCCCACGTGTTCAGAGTAGAGACGATCGGTATTGAAGGCATAGCCGCGCTGAGCTAGCCACTGGGAATAATGGGTGAATGGCTCAAACTCGCGCTGCTCGTTCGGGATCGTCGGGTCAAGGTGCAGAAGGAGGTGCGAGGCCTCGACCGTCACTGGGGCTTGAACGAGGATAAAATTTTTCATACGCACCGCTTCCAAAAACCATGCCTATTAAGCATTTGGTGCGGCGTTTGCGGTGTCAACAAGAAATGTGCATGTGAAGGTTTTCGGGCACAAGAGGCGGAGCCATACCTGGAAGGTCTAGGTCTGCGCTAGAACCGTTTCTGCCCCGTTTGGTGACCTCCCGAGCCACCAACGAGTCGGTCATAGACAGTCCAGATCTGCAACGGACTCTGGTTCGACCTTGCCTTCCTGTGCAGAAGGGCCGTCAACAGATCGTAGTGAGCGCTGCCCTCACCTTGGGTCGACTCGATTAAGTTTCGCATGAAAGAGATGCAGGCGATCCGGTGTGGAGCAATGGATCGCTGTTACTCGCGATGTTAGGACTGAAGGCGAGTAGTTCGACAAAAAAACCGCATCGTGGATGCGGTTCTTTTTAGAATGGTGGGCCTCCCCGGAGTCGAACCGGGCACCAACGGATTATGCTTACCACTTCAGTTTTCACTGCCCCTTTCGGGTTTGTGGTCTGGACTGTCTCTTACCTTTCGGCCCGCCCGTACAGTCTCTACACCTTCCTCTGAGAGGCTTGGCTCGGGATTACCACGCTTGCGCAGAGGCTTCCCCGAATTTGAGCGATTCTACCAAGGGACAGAGTGAACTTACCCCAAGGCAACCCATTTGTTCAGCACCATGCCTAGAAGGTTTAGGTGCTGATCTGTTAAGTCCGCTGCTCTAACCAACATGAGCTAGAGGCCCAAAAACATCTTCAAAGCTTTCAAATCGAGGGTTTAAATACCACCCTGAGTTGCATACCACATAAGAACCGTGGACCAAAGGATTATGAGTCCTCTGCTCTAACCAACTGAGCTATAGGCCCTCAGTAGGCGGCGGATTATAGCGACGGTTTCGCGGCTGTGCTATCCGAAAAATCCGATGCGGTTACATGCAGAAACGTCGCGGCGAATTCGTCCGGTGGCAGGGGCAGGCTGACGATGTAGCCTTGGATCTGTTCACAACCTTCTGCGGCGAGGAATTGTTGTTGCGCCTGGGTTTCCACGCCTTCGGCAATTACCGTGAACTGCATGCTGCGGCCGAGCGCGATGATGGCGCGCACAATCGCCGCGTCGTGGGGGTCGTCAGGCAGTCCGCGGACGAAGGACTGGTCGATCTTGAGGATGTCCAGTGGCAGGCGTTTGAGGTAGCTGAGCGAGGAATAGCCGGTGCCGAAGTCATCGATCGCCAGCTGCACGCCGAGGTGTTTGAGTTGGTGCAGCACTGCCAGCGCCTCTTCGGCCTGACTCATGATGAAATTCTCGGTAATTTCAAGTTGCAGTAAATCCGGCCTGAGGCGGTTGTCCTTGAGCAGTTGTTCGATGCGCACCAACAGGTTCGGTTGACGCAGTTGCGCGCCGGCGAGGTTCACCGACAGCGGCCCCAGCGGTTGGTAGATCTCGTTCCACTCGAACATTTGCCTGCAAGCGGTTTCCAGCACCCAATCGCCGATCTGCAGGATCATGCCGTTCTCTTCCGCCAACGGAATGAAATGCTCGGGCGGCACGTCGCCGAAGGTTGGGTGGCGCCAGCGAATCAGCGCCTCTGCACCGACCAGACTGTGATCGACCAGGCTGATTTTCGGTTGGTAATAGAGAAACAGCTCATCACGCTCGATGGCACGGCGCAGTTCATGCTCCAGCGCTATGCGCTCGCTGGCCTGGGCGGTGAGGTCGCGGGTGTAGCTTTCGACGCGGTTGCGTCCTTTGGCTTTGGAGCGGTACATCGCCGCGTCGGCGTTTTTCACCAGGGTGGCCACATCGCAACCGTCGCGCGGATAGAGGCTGGTGCCAATGCTGGCGCTGATAAAGAACTCGTGTTCGCCGGCCTGGAACGGCGCGCCGAAGCAGTTGAGCAGTTTCGTCGCGATGTTGTCGGCGTCGCTGGCTTGCTGCAAGCCCGGCAACAGGATGATGAACTCGTCGCCGCCCAACCGTGCGACTGTGTCGATATCGCGCAGTTGCTCCTTCAAGCGCACGGCGATGCCCTTGAGCAACAGGTCGCCGACCGGGTGGCCGAGGCTGTCGTTGATGTGCTTGAAGCGGTCGAGATCGAGAAACAGCACCGCGCCCTGGCCGCCATTTTCCTGTTGGCTGGTCAGGGCCATCTGCAGGCGGCTTTCGAACAGGGTGCGATTGGGCAGGCCGGTGAGCGGATCGTGGTGAGCCTGATAATCGAGCTTGGCCTGGGCATGCTTGAGGCTGGAAATATCGGCAAACACCGCAACGAAGTGAGTGATGAATTTGTCGCGATTGCGCACGGCGCTGATGGTCAGCCAGCTCGGGTACAGCTCGCCGTTCTTGCGCCGGTTGGAAATCTCGCCTTGCCAGTGTCCCTCGTCGGTCAATTGATGCCACATCGCTGCGTAGAAAGCGCTGTCATGCAGCCCTGACGCCAGCAAGCGTGGCGTGTGGCCCAGTGCTTCGCTTTCGCTGTAGCCGGTAATTTCGGTGAAGGCACGGTTGACCGCGCTGATGTGTTGTTGGGTATCGGTGATCAGCACGCCTTCTGCCGTGCTCTCGAAAACGGTCGCGGCCTGCTGCAGTTTTTCCTGCATGAGATGGCGTTCAGTGATGTCGCGGGCGATGGTCAGCATGCAATCCTCGTCGCCGATCGGCAGCGGGCGACTGGACACTTCGCACAGGCGAATCTGCCCGTCGCTGCGACGGATGTGGCATGTGAAGTCGCGGACGAAACCGTCGCGTTGCAGCAGGTCAAGCATCTGTTTGCGTTCGTTGAGGTTGACCCAGATGCCCAGATCCAGCGTCGAACGATCCACCGACATCGCGCTGTTGAAACCGGTGATGCGGCTGAAGCCTTCATTGACCTCCAATAGCAGGCCGTCGCTCTGGCGTGACAGCAGCAGGCCGTCCGGCGACGCATGGAAAGCCTTGGCGAATTTCTCTTCAGAAGTTTGCAGTTGCTGTTGGGTTTCCTTGAGCTGGCTGATGTCGCGCACCACGACCACCAGCGCCGGCGTGGTGTCGAGGTCGAAAGGCTCGGCGGAAATCAGCCCGGTGAAGACTTGGCCGTTGTTGCGGCGAAAGGGCATTTCCAGATTACGGATGCTGCCGGCCTGCAAACGCTGCAAGAGGCCCGGCCCGACGCCGGGAATGCCCCAGATATTGAGGTTGGTGGCGGTCTGGCCGATCACGTCCTCGGCCCTGAGGCCGATCTGCTCCTCGAAGGCCTCGTTGACCTCCAGCAGGCAGCCGTCGGACAGGCGTGCAATCACCAGAATGTCCGGGCATTGCTCGAACACCGAAGCGAACTTCTGCTCGGACAGCCGCAGCGCTTCTTCGGTGCGTTTGATTTCGCTGATATCGATCATCAACCCGCGCATCACCGGTTCGTGGCCATGCTCGATCAGGCTGACAATGTCGCGCACCCACAGGCAGCGGCCGTCGGCGGTGATCACGCGATAGTCGACGATGTGATCGCGGCCCTGGCGTAGCGCTTCCTTGCAATAGTTCTGCGTGCGGGTCAGGTCGGCCGGGTGAATGATGTTGTGCCAGAAGCCCGGAATCAGCCAATGGGACTGTGGATAGCCGAGCAAGTCTTCAGCGTGCGGCGAAACATAGCTGTAGGTGAAGTCGCTCATCCGCGCTTCCCAGGCGATCGCCGACAGGCTCTCGACCAGGCCGCGGTAGTGATATTCGCTGCTGCGCAATTCCTGTTCGAGGTCGATGCGCCGGGTGATTTCCGAGCTCAGGCGGCGGTTGATGCGAATCACCACGGCCAGCACTGTCATCAGCAGCAACAGGCCGGGCAGGCCATACATCAGCAGATCTGACCAGAACGTCCGGTGGTCGAGCACGTTACCGACCCAATGTTCCTGGATGCTGCTGATTTCCGCCGGTGTCATGTCGGCGAGGACTTTGTCGAGAATGCCCACCAACACTTTATTGTCGCGGGGCACGGCCATCGCCAATTGATAGCGATATGGGGTTTCGCCGCTGACGTAGAGGCCGTCGAGCTTGAGCTGGCGCAGGCTCCAGACGCTGGAAGCGAGATCGCCGACCACCGCGTCCACTTCATCGGTCGCCAAAGCTTGCAGCGCCGAACTGACGTTGGGCATGGCGACCAGATTCAGGTCGGGGTGGTGAGTGCGTAGCAGTTCGTGGGGAGCGTAGTTGTCCACCACGGCGATTTTCAGGCCATACAGATCATCGAGTTTGCGCGGCTGGGCGCCACCGACATGGGCGAGGATGACGATCGGGAAGTCGAGGTACGGTCGGGTGAATGACAAATAGTTCTGGCGTTCCGGTGTAGACATGATCCCCGGCAGCAAATCGATCTTGCCCTTCTTGACCTGCTCCAGCACCACCGTCCAGCTCACTGGTTCGATAGGTGTAAGTTTGATCGCCAGGCGTTGACGGATTACGTCGATATAGTCGGCAGCCAGGCCCTGATAACGGTTCTGATCGTCCCGAAATTCGAAAGGCGGCCACGACGCGTCGACACCCAGGCGCAAGTCAGGGTGAGCCGCCAGCCAGCTGCGTTCTTCATCGGTGAGAGTCAGCGCGTCAGCCGTGGCGGTGCAGATCATCAATGACAGCAGAAACAGCACGGGCGCCAGTCTGGGCATAACGCTCTCGTCAGGGCTTGGAGTGATTGTTTCGAGTGTAGACGGGGTACGCGGCGGGAAGGGTGGGGCGGGGAATTTAATCTGCCATAAAACAAAACCCCCGGCCTGGGCCGGGGGTTCTGGTATCACTCGTCGAGGAAGGAGCGCAGATGCTCGCTTCGCGTCGGGTGGCGCAGCTTGCGCAGCGCCTTGGCTTCGATCTGACGAATCCGCTCACGCGTTACGTCAAACTGTTTGCCCACTTCTTCGAGCGTATGGTCGGTGTTCATGTCGATACCGAAACGCATGCGCAATACCTTGGCTTCACGGGCAGTGAGGCCGGACAGCACTTCGCGAGTCGCTTCCTTCAGGCTTTCCACCGTGGCGACATCGATTGGCGACTGCATGGTCGAGTCTTCGATGAAGTCGCCCAGATGGGAGTCTTCGTCATCACCGATCGGGGTTTCCATGGAGATCGGCTCTTTGGCGATCTTCAGTACCTTGCGGATCTTGTCCTCAGGCATTTCCATGCGTTCGCCCAGCTCTTCCGGGGTCGGTTCGCGACCCATTTCCTGCAACATCTGCCGGGAAATACGGTTGAGCTTGTTGATCGTCTCGATCATGTGCACCGGAATACGGATGGTGCGGGCCTGGTCGGCGATCGAGCGAGTGATCGCCTGACGGATCCACCAGGTGGCATAAGTCGAGAACTTGTAACCACGACGGTATTCGAACTTGTCCACCGCTTTCATCAGACCGATGTTGCCTTCCTGGATCAGATCGAGGAATTGCAGGCCGCGGTTGGTGTACTTCTTGGCGATCGAAATCACCAGACGCAAGTTGGCTTCAACCATCTCTTTCTTCGCGCGGCGGGCCTTGGCCTCACCGATCGACATGCGACGGTTGATGTCCTTGATTTCGGCAATGGTCAGACCGGTCTCGGTTTCCAGCGCAATCAGTTTCTGCTGGCAACGGATGATGTCCGGCTGCACGCGACCGATGGCTTCGGCGTACTTGCTCTTGCCTTTGGCCAGGGCGTCGGACCAGCTTTCGTCGACTTCGTTGCCCGGGAACTGACGCAGGAAATCGGCGCGCGGCATACGTGCATCACGTACGCACAACTGCATGATCGCGCGCTCTTGCTGACGCAGACGATCCAGGGCACTGCGCACACGCTCGACCAGGGCTTCGAATTGCTTCGGCACCAGTTTGATCGGCATGAACAGCTCGGCCAGGGCCAGCAACTCGGCAACCGCTGCCTTGTTGTGACGACCGTGCTTTTTCAGGGCCTTGCGGGTGATTTCCATTTGGTCGGCCACGGCGCCGAAGCGCTGCGCAGCAATGACCGGATCCGGACCGCTTTCGGCTTCTTCTTCGTCATCGGAAGATTCGGCTTCATCGTCGTCGGTGTCGTCGTCAGCCTTGACGGCTTTCGGATCGACCGGCGGCGGCACTTCTGCCGCAGGCGGCGCGATGCCGTCGTCCGGGTCGATATAACCGCTCAGGACGTCGGACAGGCGACCACCTTCGGTGGTGACGCGGGTGTACTCGGAGAGAATGTGGTCAACCGTGCCAGGGAAGTGCGCAATTGCGCTCATCACTTCACGAATGCCTTCTTCGATCCGCTTGGCGATTTCGATTTCGCCTTCACGGGTCAGAAGCTCGACCGTACCCATTTCACGCATGTACATGCGCACCGGGTCAGTGGTGCGACCGATATCGGTCTCCACCGCCGCCAACGCAGCGGCTGCTTCTTCCGCAGCGGCCTCGTCGGTATCGGCGTCGGCCAACATAAGGGCGTCCGCATCCGGAGCACTCTCGTGTACGGGGATCCCCATGTCGTTAATCATGCGGATGATGTCTTCCACCTGCTCCGGATCTGAAATATCCTCGGGCAGGTGGTCGTTGACCTCGGCGTAAGTCAGATACTTCTGCTCACGACCCAGTTTGATCAACTCAATAATACGAGACTGCTGTTGCGCTTTTCCGGACATAACACCCTATCCACTGAAGGTCTTGGCGGGCAAAAAACAAGCCGAGGATTATACCTGAGCTATGACCTCACGCGCCAGTTGAGGTCGGGTTTGATGCGGAAACATTGCGACTTAAAAGGTCGCGCAGTTGATTTTTCTCTTCGACGCTCAGTTCGCTTTGCCGCGCTTTCCTGAGTAACTGTTCGAGATTTCGCTCGCGTTGGCGGGCGGACAAGCTAGTAATGGTGTCGAAAAACTGTTGTTCAAGGTTATCTCCGTCAATCAGCCATTCCTTTTCTGCGAGTGCCTTGAGCAAGCGACCCTGTTCAGTACCGTGCCATCGCGCAATCAACTGAAATGAGTTTAGCTTGGGATTCTTCTGTACGGCTTCGAGCAGCGCCACAAGCAGCTGGGCGTTGGTCTGATTTTCATCGGCAATATGCCCGGCGTCTTCAACGCGCTTGGCCAGTTGCGGATGATGGAGCAATGTTCTCAATGCCGTCAGGGTCGGCGATTCGACGCCAATCGGCGTGCGCGGGCGCTGCTGTTCGCGATCGCCACCACGCTTGCCGTTCTTGTCCCACGGTTTCTTGTCCCACTTCTTGCCGCCGGCGCCGGGTTTCTTCGGCGTCCATTCCTGCTGCGGCGCGTACATGTCCTGTGCCTGCGGCTGATGGTAGTCGCTGTAGTCCGGCATGGCATCGTAATCGAAGCCCGGATCGTAGGCGGGCGGTGCTTCCTGCGGCGCACTCTGAACCAGTTGGCTGACGGTCTCGCTGCTCAGGCCGGTGATTTCGGTCAGGCGCTGACGCATCAGGATGCGCAGGTTCGCGCCTGGAACCTTGTCGATCAGCGGTGCGGCGAGGGTGGCCATGTGTGCCTTGCCCTCAAGTGAGCGCGGGTCGGATTCCTCGGTCAGTTGCTGGAAAAAATAATCGGCCAGCGGCTGCGCGTGCTGATTGATGCGCGCCTTGAATGCGTCGGTGCCTTCGGCGCGAACCAGGGTGTCCGGGTCTTCGCCTTCGGGCAAAAACAGAAATCGTGCGCGGCGACCGTCCTGCAGGCACGGCAATGTCGCTTCCAGGGCGCGCCACGCGGCGTTGCGACCGGCCTGGTCGCCGTCGAAGCAGAACAATACGTTCGGCACGACGCGGAACAGGCGCTTGAGGTGTTCTTCGCTGGTCGCGGTACCCAGCGTGGCGACGGCATTGCGCAAGCCTTGCTGGGCGAGGGCGATGACGTCCATGTAACCCTCGACGACGATGATTTCGTCGAGGTTGCGGTTGTTCTTGCGCGCTTCATAGAGGCCGTAGAGTTCCTGGCCTTTATGGAATACCGGGGTTTCCGGTGAGTTCAGGTACTTGGGCTTGTCGTCGCCCAGTACGCGGCCGCCGAAGGCGATGATCCGTCCACGGGTATCGCGAATCGGGAACATCACGCGATCGCGGAAGCGGTCATAGCGTTTGCCGGTTTCGGCGTTCTCGATCAGCAGGCCGGCTTCGATCATGGCCTTCTGTTGCAGCGTGTCGCTGCTCAGGTGCTTGAGCAGGTTGTCCCAGCCCGGCGGTGCAAAGCCGAGGCCGAAATCCCGAGCGATCTCGCCGGTCAGGCCGCGGCCCTTGAGGTAATCCACCGCAGCCTTGCGCGACGGATGACTCTTGAGTGCCTGCCGGTAAAAATCAGCGGCGGCGGTGAGCAGTGGATACAGCGGCGAATCGGTCGGCTGACGCGGCTTACGCTCGCGGCCGCTTTCTTCGCGGGGGATTTCCATGCCGGCGGCTTTGGCCAGATCTTCGACGGCCTGGGGGAAGTCCAGGTTGTCGTGATCCATGAGAAAGCCGAGGGCGTTGCCGCCGGCGCCGCAACCGAAGCAGTAATAGAACTGCTTGTCGGGGCTGACGCTGAACGACGGGGTTTTCTCTTTGTGGAACGGGCAACAGGCGGTGTAGTTCTTGCCGGCCTTCTTCAATTGCACGCGCGAGCTGACCACGTCGACGATGTCGGTGCGGTTCAGCAGGTCGTCAATGAAGCTCTGGGGTATCAGCCCGGCCATGGCGTTCTCGTCGTCTGCGCTGCAATAAATCCGTTGCGACAGGCTGTCGGACGCGGGCCATTGCTGGAAACGCACAAAAAGTGCGGCTCGACCGGTGTCGTCTGCGTGATCGCTGTCGGGAAGTGTATCTGCCGAAAATCCACTGACGTTAGTACCTATCAGTCTTCGACTATGTGAAAGTGTTGCGCTGAATCCGCTGACGGCCGGTTGTCGGCCTCGGATAGCTCAATAAAGCGGGCACGCATGCAGGTGCCTTGGGCTGATCGTCGTAAGAGGAATCAGTGGGTGTGCTCGTCAGTAGCCTTGAAAGGCTCGTCAGAAAAGACGTGCACCGCTGGCAAAAGAGCCAGGCCTGACGCGGTGAAGCAGATTTGTCTCGGTCGCATCGGCGGCGTCGACGGTGAAGCATCAAGCGTTTTACGCAAATGCCATTAGCCCGGCTGAGGGCCGGGCTTAGGCAAGAAGCTTGCTACGAACGTCTGTGGATTAGTACAGACGAACGGCGCGGCGCTGTTCGCGCTGAACTTTCTTGGCGTGACGCTTAACAGCGGCTGCTGCCTTGCGCTTACGCTCAGAAGTTGGCTTCTCGTAAAATTCGCGGCTACGAACTTCAGCCAGTACACCGGCTTTTTCGCAGGAGCGCTTGAAACGACGCAGAGCTACGTCGAAGGGTTCGTTCTCTTTTACTTTGACGGCTGGCATCCAGAGCTACCTTCATTCATTACCGGGGTCAACATCCTCGCGGCAAAAGAGCACTTGAAGACGTCGGTTTTTAAGGGTTGCGGATGTTAACCCCTCATCGCTCGGAATGCAAAGCCTCTGATCGAAAACCGCTGGTCGGGGCATCACGTGGCGACTATTATGCGCGCCTTCGAATTCAGCCTAAACAAGGCGCAAACCCATGCTAGTACTGGGATTAGAAACCTCCTGCGACGAAACCGGCGTCGCATTGTATGACAGTGAACGCGGTCTGCTGGCCGATGCGCTGTTCAGTCAGATCGACCTGCACCGCGTCTATGGCGGTGTGGTGCCGGAGCTGGCCTCGCGTGACCACGTCAAACGCATGCTGCCCTTGATCCGTCAGGTGTTGGCCGAGGCCGACTGCGTGCCGACCGAGATCGATGCGATTGCCTACACCGCAGGTCCTGGCCTGGTCGGCGCGCTGCTGGTCGGTGCGTCCTGCGCGCAGGCACTGGCGTTTGCCTGGGGCATTCCGGCGCTCGGCGTGCACCACATGGAAGGCCACTTGCTGGCACCGATGCTGGAGCCGAAACCGCCTGAGTTTCCGTTCGTCGCTTTGTTGGTTTCCGGTGGTCATACGCAGTTGGTTCAGGTCGACGGCATTGGCCAATACAGCCTGCTCGGCGAGACGCTCGACGATGCGGCCGGCGAAGCCTTCGACAAAACCGCAAAGATGATGGGCCTTAATTACCCCGGCGGGCCGGAAATCGCCAAGCTGGCCGAGAAGGGCGTCGCAGGACGTTTCACTTTTCCGCGTCCGATGTGTGACCGCCCGGGTCTGGACTTCAGCTTCAGCGGCTTGAAAACCTTCGCCCTCAACACCTGGCAGCAATGCGTCAGCGCCGGGGACGACGGCGAGCAAGCCCGTTGCGACATCGCGCTGGCGTTCCAGCAGGCCGTGGTGGAGACTTTGACCATCAAGTGCAAGCGCGCCCTCAAACAGGCGGGCATGAAGCGACTGGTGATCGCCGGCGGCGTCAGCGCCAACAAGGCGTTGCGGGTTTCGCTGGAAAAGATGCTCGGTGATATGAAGGGCGATGTGTTTTACGCACGTCCCGAGTTCTGCACCGACAATGGCGCAATGATCGCGTTCGCCGGTTGCCAGCGCCTGAAGGCCGGCCAGCAGGAAAGTCTGGCAATCACCGTGCAGGCACGCTGGCCGATGGAACAATTGTCGGCGCTGTAATGAGCGACGCTCATGGACGGCAGCTAGAAATGCCGTTCGCGCCCGGCAAACAGGTCGCGTAGATTGCCGCGATGACGCCAGACAATCAGCAAGGTCAGCGCGCTCATTGGCAGTAAGGCTTCCGGCTCTTGCCAGGCCAGCAATGGCAGGGTCAGTGGCGTGGCAATCAGCGCCGCGAGCGAACTGGTGCGGGTCAGGTAGAACGTCAGCAGCCAGGCGCACACTGCCAGCAGCGCGGCGGGTGGATACAGGCCAAGCAGCATGCCGGCGGCAGTGGCAACGCCTTTGCCGCCACGAAAGCGGAAGTACAGCGGGAACAGGTGGCCGATTACGGCGCATACGCCGATCCAGGCCTGATCCTGCAGCGAAAGGCCCGTGCTTGACGCGATCAGCACCGGCAGCAGGCCTTTGCACAGATCACCGAGCAGGGTCAGGATCGCCAGTTTGCGACCGGCCAGGCGCAGCATGTTGGTGGCGCCGGCATTACCCGAGCCACTCATTCGTGGATCCGGATTTCCGGTCAGGCGGCTGAGCAAAATGGCGAAGGACAGCGAGCCGAGCAGGTAGGCGAGAATCGCCAGTAACCAAAACATGCTAACTATTCCGGGCGAGGACGCCCTGATTCTAACGGCGCATCGCGCCCTTGTCGTGCAGCGGAGAGAAGTGCTTGGACAGAGTGTTTATCGAGGGCCTGGAAGTCGACACCGTGATCGGTGCCTATGACTGGGAGCGCGGCATCCGTCAGTGTCTGCGTCTTGATCTGAGCTTCGCCTGGGACAATCGCCCGGCCGCCGCCGGTGACGACCTGACCTTGGCGCTCGATTACGCCAGCGTTTCCACGCGCATTCAGGCTTTTGCCGAGCAGGCGCAGTTCCAGTTGGTCGAAACCTTTGCCGAGCGTCTGGTTGAAGTGCTCATGGCCGAATTCAAGATCACCTGGGTGCGACTGAAACTGACCAAGCCGGGCGCCGTTCCAGCGGCCAAGGGTGGTGTGGGTGTGGAGATCGAGCGCGGATGTCGCTGACTCAGGTCTACCTCGGGCTCGGTAGCAATATCGAGCGCGAAACCCATTTGCGCGCCGGTCTCGATGCGCTGGCCACATTCCTGGTGGATATCCGTTGTTCGGCGGTGTTCGAGAGCCAGCCGGTGGGCATCAAGAGCGGGCCGTTCTTCAATTTCGTGGTCTCGGCCTACACCGATCTGCCGTTGATGGAGCTTGATCGCCGCTTGAAATTCATTGAGGCGGATAACGGTCGCTATGCCCCGGATCGCAAGGGCTTGCCGCTGGATATCGACGTGCTGCTGTATGGCGATCTGGTGGGTAATTTTGATGGATTGATGCTGCCGCGTGCGGAAATCCTGAAAAATGCCTTTGTGCTGTGGCCGTTGTCGTTGATTGCGCCGGATAGGGTGCATCCGGGGGTGGGCCAAAGCTTTGCGACGTTGTGGGCTGAGGCGCAAATTGATCAGGTGTTGGCGCCGGTTGCGTTCGAATGGCGGGGGGAGCAGCTCACGCCTTCGGAGTTGCGGTGATATCAAATGCGCTTTCGCGAGCAGGCTCGCTCCCACATTGGATCGAGGTCTCCTGTGGGAGCGAGCCTGCTCGCGAAGTTTTTTATCAGGCCGTCGCCGCCTCTTTGTAGGCTTTCAACGCCTTCAGTCGTTCCCGCTTCAGCGCTTCGCCCAGTTCCGGCCCCTTGAATCCTTGCTCCAGCAATGGCTGCACCGCCACCGCTCGCGCAGCCTTCGCGGCTCCGCGCAAATAATCCGCCTGTGGATAACTGCGCTGCTCCAGGCCCTTGCGGCCACGGGCGTCCATCTCGCACGCGGCGATAAACTCTTCGAATCGCTGCGGCCGGCGATATATATCGAAACTCTGCAGCAATTCCAGCAGCGTCGAGGCTTTCAGCTCCAGCGCCCGGTGCCCATGGGTGTGGTATTGCCCGACCAGCAGCGCCAGTTCCTGACAGTCTTTGGGGACCTTGAAGCGCTCGTTGACCGCTTTGATCAGCTTCAGCCCGGTGTGCTCATGGGCGATATGCCTGGGCCATTCTTCTTCCGGCGTGAGGCCTTTGCCCAGGTCATGCAGCAGGCAGGCCCAGCGCACCGTCAGCGGTTGTTTGTGCAAAGCTGACTGCTCCAGCACGCTCAAGGTGTGCAGGCCCGTGTCGATTTCCGGGTGATGGGTCTCCGGCTGCGGTACGCCGAACAAGGCGTCGACTTCCGGCATTAGCTCTTTGAGTGCGCCACAGTCGCGCAAGACTTGGATGAACACCTGTGGATGGTCTTCCAGCAGTGCCCGGGAAATCTCCTTCCAGCTACGTTCGGCAGTCAGCGCCTGTAATTCGCCGGACTCGCTGAGCTGACGCATCAGGTCCATGGTCTCGTCGGCAACCGTGAAGCCCAGCCCGGCGTAGCGCGCAGCAAAACGGGCAACACGCAGGACACGGAGCGGATCTTCGGCGAATGCCGGGGAAACATGGCGAAGGATTCGCGCTTCAAGATCGCGCTGGCCGTGGTACGGATCGGTCAGGTTGAGTTGATCGTCCTCGGCCATGGCATTGATCGTCAGGTCGCGGCGAATCAGATCTTCTTCAAGCGTGACTTCAGGACTTGCATAGAAGGTGAAACCTCCGTAACCGCGTCCGCTTTTGCGCTCGGTGCGGGCGAGGGCGTATTCCTCACCGGTTTTCGGGTGCAGAAACACCGGGAAATCTGCGCCGACCGGGCGGAATCCCTTGGCGAGCATTTCTTCAGTGGTTGCACCGACCACGACCCGGTCGACATCAGTGACCGGCAACCCTAACAGGCGATCACGTACCGCGCCGCCAACCTTGTAAACCTGCATAAAAAACCTCCGTCAGTCCGACAGGATAACCTTTGCGTCAGACTTGCGGAGGCCGGAACCGGATCAAAGATGAATCACGGCCAGATCGAGTCGGCCATAATCGCCTTCGCTGTGTTCACTGCGCGGCGGCACATGATGAGTCTTCATGATCTGGTCGCCTTGCAGGGTTTCCAGATGAATGTCGAAGCCCCAGAGCCGGTGCAGGTGCTTGAGCACTTCTTCGGTGGAATCGCCCAAAGGTTTGCGGTCGTGCTGCTGATGGCGCAGGGTCAGCGAGCGATCGCCGCGCCGATCGATGCTGTAGATCTGCACGTTCGGCTCACGATTACCGAGGTTGTACTGCGCAGCCAGGGTTTCACGGATGATGCGGTAGCCGCCCTCGTCATGGATGGCCGGCACCAGCAGATCGTCTTTCTGGTCGTCATCGAGAATGCTGAACAGCTTCAGGTCGCGGATCACCTTGGGCGACAGGTACTGCAGGATGAAGCTCTCGTCCTTGAAACTGCTCATGGCGAACTTGATGGTCGACAGCCAGTCGGAACCGGCGATGTCCGGGAACCAGCGGCGATCCTCTTCGGTAGGCTCTTCGCACATGCGCCGAATGTCGCGGTACATGGCGAAACCCAACGCATAGGGGTTGATGCCGCTGTAGTACGGACTGTCGAAACCCGGTTGGAATACCACGCTGGTGTGCGAGGTGAGGAATTCCATCATGAAGCCGTCAGTGACCAGGCCTTCGTCATACAGATCATTCATCAGCGTGTAGTGCCAGAATGTTGCCCAGCCTTCGTTCATCACCTGGGTCTGGCGCTGTGGATAGAAATACTGGGCGATCTTGCGCACGATGCGCACGATTTCGCGTTGCCAAGGTTCCAGCAGTGGCGCGTGTTTCTCGATGAAATAAAGGATGTTTTCCTGCGGTTCGGCCGGGAAGCGGGCGTTGTCCTTGTCGCTGTATTTGTCCGCGCCTTTGGGAATGGTGCGCCACAGATCATTGATCTGCTTTTGCATGTGCTCTTCACGATCCTTTTGCCGCCGGCGCTCTTCTTCGGCGGAGATCGGATACGGACGCTTGTAGCGGTCGACGCCGTAATTCATCAAGGCATGGCAGGAATCGAGCAGATCTTCCACGGCGTCGATGCCGTGGCGTTCCTCGCACTGCATGATGTACTGCTTGGCGAACACCAGGTAATCGATGATCGAACTGGCATCGGTCCAGGTGCGGAACAGGTAGTTGCCCTTGAAGAAGCTGTTGTGGCCATAGCAGGCGTGGGCCACCACCAGCGCCTGCATGCAGATGGTGTTTTCTTCCATCAGATAGGCGATGCACGGATCGGAGTTGATCACGATCTCGTAAGCCAGGCCCATCTGTCCGCGACTGTAGGATTTCTCTGTGCTGAGGAAGTGTTTGCCGTAGGACCAGTGGTGATAGCCCAGCGGCATGCCCACCGAGGCATAGGCGTCCATCATCTGCTCGGCGGTGATCACTTCGATCTGGTTGGGGTAGGTGTCCAGAGCATAACGGGCCGCGATCCGGGCGATTTCGCGGTCGTAGGTCTGGATCAGCTCGAATGTCCATTCGGAGCCGGTGGAAATCGGTTGGCGTTTCTGCTCTTTGGCGGTCATGTCACTAACCTGCGCTGGAAGAGTTCACGGAAGACCGGATAGATATCTCCGGCCGAGACCAGTTGCTGCTGGGCAAACGTGTCAGAGAAGGCTTCGGCGATGCGTTCGTATTCGTACCACAGGGCCTGGTGTTCGCGCGGGGTGATCTCCACATAAGTGTAGTACTGCACAAACGGCATGATCTGGTTGATCAGGATGTCGCGGCAGATCGGCGAATCGTCGTTCCAGTTGTCGCCGTCGGAGGCCTGAGCGGCGTAGATATTCCACTCGTTGCTCGGATAGCGCTCGGCCATGATTTCCTGCATCAGCTTCAGCGCGCTGGAAACAATGGTGCCGCCGGTCTCACGAGAATAGAAAAACTCCTCCTCATCCACCTCTCGGGCGCTGGTGTGGTGACGGATGAACACCACGTCGATCTTGTCGTAGTTACGCTTGAGAAACAGGTACAGCAAGATGAAAAAGCGCTTGGCGATGTCCTTGGTCGCCTGCGTCATCGACCCGGAAACGTCCATCAGGCAGAACATCACTGCTTTGGAGCTGGGGTTGGGTTGCTTGACCAGCAGGTTGTATTTCAAGTCGAAGGTATCGAGGAACGGCACGCGGTGAATGCGTGCGCTGAGTTTTTCAATTTCAGCCTCGAGATCCTGGATATCGCCGAAGTTGTCCGGTTCTTCGCGCTTGAGCCGTGCCAGCTCTTCCTTGGCTTCACGAAGCTTTGCCCGGCTGCTGCCGGACAGGGCAATACGACGTGCATGTGCTGAGCGCAGGGTGCGGATGATATTGATGCGTGAAGGGTTACCTTCGTTGCTGATCCCGGCGCGTACGGTTTTGAACGTGTCGGTGCCGGTCAGGTTGCGTTTGACCAGATTCGGCAATTCAAGGTCTTCGAACATGAATTCGAGGAACTCTTCCTGAGTGATCTGGAAGACAAACTCATCCATGCCTTCGCCGGAATTGCCCGCCTTGCCTGGACCGCGTCCACCGCCGCCTCCCGGTGGACGAGCGATATGTTCACCGGCCGTGAACTCTTTGTTACCGGGATGCACCACGGTCTGCTTGCCGCCGCGTCCATGATGAAGCACCGGCTCGTCGATATCGCGGCCGGGAATGCTGATCTGCTCGCCGTGCTCCATATCCGTGATGGAGCGGCGACTGACTGCCTCTTCGACAGCCTTCTTGATGTGGTCACGGTAACGCCGCAGAAAACGCTGGCGGTTCACCGTGCTCTTGTTCTTGCCATTGAGGCGTCGGTCGATCACATAGCTCATAAGGCCCCTCCGGGGAGCTTCAAGTTTTGAGCTGCAAGCTGCAAGTAAAAGCGAATGCCCGTGTTTTCGGGTTCACGCGCTTAGTTCTTGCAGCTTGTGGCTTATAGCTTGCAGCTGCCTCACTGCGACTTGCGGACCCGCAGGTACCATTCGGACAGCAGGCGTACCTGTTTATCGGTGTAGCCACGTTCAACCATTCGCGTAACGAAGTCGTTGTGTTTCTGCTGATCCTCCTTGCTGGCCTTGGCGTTGAAACTGATGACGGGCAGCAGGTCTTCGGTGTTGGAGAACATTTTCTTCTCGATGACCACCCGCAGTTTTTCGTAGCTGAGCCACGTCGGGTTCTTGCCGTTGTTGTTGGCCCGGGCGCGCAGGACGAAGTTGACGATTTCGTTGCGGAAATCCTTCGGATTGCTGATCCCGGCCGGTTTCTCGATTTTCTCCAGTTCTTCGTTCAGGGCTACGCGGTTGAGAATCTCGCCGGTTTCCGGGTCGCGATACTCCTGATCCTGAATCCAGAAATCCGCATACAACACGTAGCGGTCGAAGATGTTCTGACCGTATTCGCTGTAGGACTCCAGATAAGCGGTCTGGATTTCCTTGCCGATGAACTCGATGTAGCGCGGCGCCAGGTATTCCTTCAGATAGCGCAGGTAGCGTTCGCGGGTTTCGGCCTGGAACTGTTCCTGTTCGATCTGTTGTTCAAGCACATAGAGCAGGTGCACCGGGTTGGCGGCGATTTCATGTGGATCGAAGTTGAACACCTTGGAGAGGATCTTGAAGGCGAAGCGGGTCGACAGACCGTTCATGCCTTCGTCGACACCGGCCGAATCGCGATACTCCTGAATCGACTTGGCCTTCGGATCGGTGTCCTTGAGGTTTTCGCCGTCGTAGACGCGCATCTTCGAATAGATGTTGGAGTTTTCCGGCTCCTTGAGCCGTGACAGCACGGTGAATTGCGCAAGCATTTTCAAGGTGTCCGGTGCGCAGTGCGCCTTGGACAAGGAACTGTTGAACAGGAGTTTGTCGTAGATCTTCACTTCATCGCTGACGCGCAGGCAGTACGGCACCTTGACGATGTAGATCCGGTCGATGAACGCCTCGTTGTTCTTGTTGTTGCGGAAGGTGTGCCACTCCGACTCGTTGGAGTGAGCCAGCAAAATCCCGGTGAACGGAATCGCGCCGAGGCCTTCGGTACTGTTGTAGTTACCCTCCTGAGTAGCGGTCAACAATGGGTGCAGCACCTTGATCGGCGCCTTGAACATTTCGACGAACTCCATCAAGCCTTGGTTGGCTCGGCACAGCGCACCGGAGTAACTGTAGGCGTCAGCGTCGTTCTGCGGGAATTCTTCGAGCTTGCGGATATCGACCTTGCCGACCAGCGCCGAGATGTCCTGGTTGTTCTCGTCACCGGGTTCGGTCTTGGCCACGGCAATCTGATTGAGGATCGACGGGTACAGCTTGACCACGCGGAACTGGCTGATGTCGCCGCCGAATTCAGCCAGGCGCTTGGTCGCCCAGGGCGACATGATGGTGTTCAGGTAGCGCCGTGGAATGCCGAAGTCTTCCTCGAGGATCGCGCCATCTTCAGTGGCGTTGAACAGACCCAGAGGTGATTCGAAGACCGGCGAGCCCTTGATGGCGTAGAAAGGCACTTTTTCCATCAGCTGTTTCAGCTTCTCGGCCAGGGACGATTTACCGCCGCCAACGGGGCCGAGCAGATAAAGAATCTGTTTCTTCTCTTCCAGCCCTTGGGCGGCGTGGCGGAAATACGAGACGATCTGGTCGATGCATTCTTCCATCCCGTGGAAGTCTTCAAAGGCCGGATAGCGGCGGATCACCTTGTTGGAGAAGATGCGCGACAGCCTCGAATTGGTCGAAGTGTCGAGCAGTTCCGGTTCGCCGATCGCCATCAATAGACGCTCGGCGGCGGAAACGTAGGCGCTGCGATCGTTTTTGCACAGCTCCAGGTACTCCTGTAGAGAGAGTTCTTCCTGGCGTGTGGATTCGAAGCGTTGTTGGAAGTGGCTAAAGATACTCATGACGTCACCTCGCTCGATACGTGGAGCCGACGCCGGATCACTCAGTCGATGCTGGCAGCAGTCGCTGTGGCAGCTGCTGTTTACCCCCCAGAATTCTCCCACGGTCGACAAACCGCGAAAGCTACTCCCGATGACCCGCGCGCCGGTGTACCGGCTCTCCCCTGATTTGGATGGCCTGCGCTTAAGGATAGTTGGGAATTCGAGAGGTAAAGGCGAGATACGTAATTAGTTGTGGCAGACCGTTCGTCTGCCGCGCGCAGGCCCACGGCAGCCGGGGCCTGCGCCGCGCAAAAAATTTATTCGTCGGTGCCTTGCGCGGTTTCCGAAGGATAGGTCGTACGCCATAGCTCGAAACCGCCATCCATGCTGTAGACGTCGGAGAAGCCCTGGCCGACCAGATAGGCGGCTGCGCCCTGGCTGGAATTGCCGTGGTAGCAGACCACGACGGTCGGTGCATCAAGATCGGCGCCTTGAATGAAAGCGTGCAGCGAATGGTTGTCGAGATGCTTCGAACCGCTGATGTGCAGCGCGGCGAAGGTCGCTGGATCGCGTACGTCAACCACAACGGCGCCTTGTTCACGCAGGGCCTGCGCCTGTTCCGGGGGGATTCGTTTGAATTCGCTCATGGCGGGTTCCTGTAGCTCAACTGAAAATGCAGTCTAACGCGGCGCGTCGACTGGCGAAGATTCGGGGATATGTGGTGCAACCGTGTGTGCAAGCCCGCCGTGTTCATCGCATTTGCATGACAGGCGTTCGCCGCTGTCGACATTCATCAGCGTCAGGCTGCCGCCCCATACACATCCGGTGTCCAGCGCGGAAATGCCCGGCTCGTGGATATTGCCCTCGAGCGCAGCCCAGTGACCGAAGATAATGCGCAGGCCGCGGGTTTTGCGCTCCTTGTGCTGAAACCACGGCTTGTAGCCGGGCGGGGCGCTGTCCAGGCCTTCCTTGCTCTTGAGGTCAAGCTTGCCCTCAGCGGTGCAAAAGCGCATGCGTGTGAAGTAATTAGTGATCACCCGCAGGCGATCTATACCTTTGAGGTCGTTGTCCCATTTCGCCGGCTCGTTGCCGTACATGCCGTCGAGGTAGGCCGGGAAAACGTTGTCGTCGCGCAGTGCGGTCTCGACTTCGGCGGCGCATTTAAGGGCACGGCGCAGCGACCATTGCGGCGGGATGCCGGCGTGGACCATCGCAACATCGCGTGTTTCGTCGTAGTGCATGAGCTTTTGCTGGCGCAGCCATTCCATCAGATGCGGGCCGTCGGGGGCATCGATGATCTCGCGCAGTGTGTCGCTTTTCTTCAAGCGTTCGATCTTTTTCGCGGCGGCCAGCAGATGCAGGTCGTGATTGCCGAGTACGCAAACCAGCGACTCGCGCATCTCGTAGAGAAAGCGCAGGGTTTCCAGCGACTTCGGGCCACGGTTGACCAGATCGCCGACCAGCCACAACCGGTCAAGCGCCGGGTCGAACGCGACTTGCTTGAGCAGGCACTTGAGCGGTTCGAGACAGCCTTGCAGGTCACCGACGGCGTAAGTCGTCATCAGTGCAGGGCTCCGGGTACGGCGAGGCGAAACGGTTTGATGACGGCATCGAAATGTTTGCCGTCATCGGCGAGCATTTGATAAGTGCCCTGCATGGTGCCGACCTTGGTGGTCATCACCGTGCCGCTGGTATACGTGTGGCTCTTACCTGCATCGATCAACGGTTGCTGGCCGACGACGCCTTCACCGCGCACTTGTTCAACATGGCCGTCACCATCGGTGATTACCCAATGCCGGGACAGAAGCTTGGCCGCAATCTCGCCGTTGTTCTGCACGGTAATGGTGTAGGCGAAGGCGAAACGGTCGTGTTCGGGTTGCGATTGGTCTGCCAGATAGTGGGTGACGACGCTGACATCGACCTGATAACGGGAATCGGACATGCAAGAAGGCCTTAACGAAGCGGAACGCGGGGCGTAGCTGATGGGGAATCAGTCTAGGCAAGTATCGGGCAGTAAACCAGAGTGGTGTGCTGCCCGATAGCGTTCATCGCGGCTTAGTCGGCGGCGGGAGCTGCCGGGACCTGTATCGCGAACTGGTCGGCCAGACGCACGAATGCAGCCAGATCCAGCTGCTCGGGACGCAGGCTGCCATCGACGCCGGCGGCTTCGATTTCGGCATTGCTGAGCAGTTGCTTGAGGGTATTGCGCAGGGTTTTGCGGCGCTGATTGAAGGCTTCGCGCACCACGCGCTCCAGCAACTTGTGATCCTTGGCCGGGTGCGGCAGTACCGCGTGGGGCACCAGACGCACGATTGCCGAGTCGACTTTCGGCGGCGGATTGAACGCGCCCGGGCCGACATTGAACAGATGTTCCACGCGGCAATGGTACTGAACCATGATCGACAAACGACCCCAGTCACCGCCACCCGGGCCTGCAGCCAGACGCTCGACCACTTCTTTCTGCAACATGAAGTGCATGTCACGAATGATGCCGGCGTTGTTCAGCAGGTGAAAAATCAGCGGAGTGGAAATGTTGTACGGCAGGTTGCCAACCACCCGCAGGCTGTTCGGCGCGGCATTCAGCGTATTGAAGTCGAACTTCAGCGCATCGCCCTGATGCAGGTTGAAATTGCTCATGCCGGCAAACTGCTGGTTGAGGATCGGGATCAGATCCTTGTCCAGCTCCACCACGTCGAGTTGTGCGCCGGAACCGAGCAAACCTTGGGTCAGGGCACCCTGACCAGGGCCGATTTCCAGCAGGCGGTCGTCAGCCTTGGCATGGATGGAGCGCAGGATGCGGTCAATAACGCCGGCATCGTGCAGGAAGTTCTGGCCAAAGCGTTTGCGCGCCTTGTGTTGGTATTGCTCGTTCATAAACGGGTCTCGGCCATCTGGTAGGCGGTTTCCAGGGCGACTTGCAGGCTGCCGGTGTCGATCCTGCCGCTGCCGGCCAGATCCAGGGCGGTGCCATGGTCGACCGAGGTGCGGATGATCGGCAGGCCCAGCGTCACGTTGACGGCAGCGCCGAAGCCTTTGTACTTGAGCACGGGCAAGCCCTGGTCGTGGTACATCGCCAGCACTGCGTCGCAGTGCTCCAGATATTTGGGGGTAAACAGAGTGTCGGCAGGCAGCGGGCCACGAAGGTCCATGCCCTCGCTGCGCAGGCGCTCTAATGTCGGTTCGATGATGTCGATTTCTTCATGGCCCAGGTGGCCGCCTTCACCGGCGTGCGGATTAAGACCGCAGACCAGAATGCGTGGCCGGGCGATGCCGAATTTGTCTTGCAGATCGGTGTGCAGGATTCGCGTGACCCGCTCCAGCCGCTCTGCGGTGATCGCATCGGCAATCTCGCGCAGTGGCAGATGCGTGGTGACCAGCGCCACGCGCAAACCGCGAGTGGCAAGCATCATCACTACTTGCGCGGTGTGCGTCAGGTCGGCGAGAAATTCGGTGTGTCCGGAGAACGCGATACCCGATTCGTTGATCACGCCTTTGTGCACGGGTGCGGTGATCATCCCGGCGAAGTCGCCGTTCAGGCAGCCGTTGCCGGCGCGGGTCAGGGTTTCGAGGACGAATGCCGCGTTGGCCGTGTCCAGTTGTCCGGCGACTACCGGTGCGCTGAGTGGCGTATCCCAGACGTACAGGCTGTTGGCCGGCGCTGGAACATTTGGCCACTGCCCGGGCGCGACATCCAGCAGATTGACGGCCAGCCCCAGCTGCGCGGCCCGCTCAATGAGCAGGTCGCGGCTGGTAATGGCTATCAGGGGATGTGGCTGGGCTTGCGAGGCGAGCAGCAGGCACAGGTCGGGACCGATGCCGGCCGGTTCGCCGGGTGTCAGCGCGAAACGCTTGGGTTTCACTGCGCTGCCTGGTCTGCACCAGGGAGTTTGATCTCTACGTATGCTTCGTCACGGATCTGACGCAACCAGGTTTGCAGCTCTTCGTCGTATTTGCGGTTACGCAGTACGGTCATGGCTTGCTGCTCACGGGCCTGTTCGGTGCTGTCAGTGGCGCGACGGCCAAGGACTTCCAGCACGTGCCAGCCATATTGGGTCTGGAACGGCTTGGACAGCTGACCTTGCGGGGTCGAGGCCATCACTTCGCGGAATTCCGGCACCAGCGCGTTCGGGTCGATCCAGTTCAGGTCGCCGCCGTTGAGGGCGGAACCCGGGTCTTCCGAGTAGTTTTTCGCCAGCTCGGCAAAGTCTTCACCGGCGCTGATGCGGTCATACAACGATTGCACCAGGGCCTTGGTCTTGGCTTCGTCGCGGATCGGGCTCGGCTTGACCAGGATGTGACGCACATGCACTTCGTCGCGCATCTGCGCTTCGCCGCCACGTTTGCCCAGCAGCTTCAGAATGATGAAGCCGCCCGGTGTGCGCGCAGGTTGAGTGATGTCGCCGACGGCCATGCTGCTCAGTTCGCGGTCGAACGGCGGTGGCAGTTGCGCGGCTTTACGCCAGCCCATGTCGCCGCCTTCCAGCGCGTTGTCGCTGCCGGATTTGGCCACGGCCATCTGACCGAAGTCGGCGCCTTGCTTGAGCTGCTGGTAAACCTCCATGGCCTGACGCGCGGCGCTCTGAATGGCTTCAGAGTTGGCGCTTTCCGGGGTCGGAATCAGGATGTTGGCCAGGTGCAGTTCTTCGGACAGTTGCATCTTGCCGAGGTCGGAGGCGAGGAAATTCTTCACTTCCTGCTCGGAAACCTGGATGCGCTCGGCCACGCGACGCTGACGCACGCGGCTGATGATCATCTCGCGCTTGATCTGATCACGGGCGTCGTCATAGTTCAGGCCATCACGAGCCAGCGCTGAGCGGAACTGATCGACCGTCATGTTGTTGCGCTGGGCAATGGTGCCAACAGCCTGGTTGAGCTCTTCGTCAGTAATGCGGATGCCCGAGCGCTCGCCGATCTGCAGTTGCAGGTTTTCGACGATCAGACGCTCGAGCACTTGCTGATCGAGCACGCCCGGAGGCGGAAGACCGCCACCGCGCTTGGCGATGGTCTGCTGAACTTCGTGAACCCGCTGGTCCAGTTGGCTCTGCATGACCACGTCGTTGTCGACGATCGCCACCACTTTATCGATGGACTGTACGGCGGCGTTGGCCGCCGTACCCAGGAACAGCGCGCCCAGCATCAGCGGGCGCAGACAATCAGAAAGCTTGGTCTTCACGTTCACGATAACCTTGAATGCCTTGATCGAGGAAACTCTCTACCTTGGCGCCAGTCAGGCCGCCGAGTCCCTTCAGAACAATTTGGAGGAAGACGCCATGGTCGCCTTTTTCGTTTTGCGGAGCTTCCTGGCTGAACTCGTCATAGGCAACCCAGTAACGGTTGATCAGGCGCAGTTTCCAGCAGCAGTTGTCATATTCGAAACCACCGAAGGCTTCCAGCGTGCGATTGCGGTTGTAGTCGTACTGCCAGCGGCTGATGGCGCTCCACTGTGGAACGATCGGCCAGATGACCGAAAAATCATGCTGCTGGATCTTGTAGTAGTCCTTCACGTAGCCAGGCTGGCCCGGGGTGCCATAGTCACCACCGCCCACCGACCATTGACCGGTATTCTGGTCGTAGCGAATCTGGTCGTTGCGATAGCGGTAACCGGCGTTGATGACCTTGTTCGGGTTGTCCGCAGGCTGGTAATGGAACATCGCGCTGCCGGAGCGCGGGCTGCGAGTGTCCGGATCCCAGTTGTAATCGGCAGTGGCGCGCCAGTCACGGTTCCAGCGGTATTCATATTCGAGCGCGTATGGCGAAACGCTGGATTTGGAGTCTTCACGAGTTTTCGCATCGATGCCTGGCAGTTGCACTTCGCGGTTCTTGAAGTAGTACGCCTGGCCCACGCTGATGCGCTGGCGCTCGAAACCATCTTCTTCGATCCAGCGACTGGTCACGCCCAGCGACAGTTTGTTCTCGTCGCCGACGCGATCGGAGCCGGAGAACCGGTTATCACGGAACAGCGAGGAGTAGTTGAAGGTGTACTCGCTGGTGTCGAAAACTGGAATGTCTTCCTGATCTTCCTCGGGAACATAGAGATAGAACAGGCGCGGCTCTAAAGTCTGACGGTAGTTTTTGCCAAAGTACGAAGTATCACGGTCGAAGTACAGGCCGCCATCGATGCTGGCAATTGGTACGCCGCGGTTCTGGTTGCTGCTGAACTCACCCCCCATGTACGAGGTGCCGGTCTGTGCTGCTGCGTTCTGCTGAGCGATGATCTGGTTTTTACCAGTGTTATCGAGATCAAGCTGATACTGAGTGTACTGATACTTCAAAGACGGCTTGAGAAAGCCGTAAGTCCACGTCATCGGCAGGCTGACGCCTGGCTTCAGATTCAAACGATCACCGTTTGCACGAGCAAGTCCGGTAATGTTGTTATCCAGACGCGATTCGGTAGTGATGCCGTCCTCCTGAACGAACGTACCGTCCCTCAGGTCCCGATCAAAACGTACTAGCTCAGTCTCGTAATCGAAATTCAAACCTTCCGGATGATATGGCAGTTGACCGCTGAAGGTGATCTGCGGCAAGCGGTCATAAGGAGTAATGTTCGAGACAGTCGCCAGTTGGTACTGCTGAGCATTCAGGCGAGCCGTATAGCTGTCGCCACGATAGGTCACCGAACCTTGCTGATTGACGAAGTCTTCACTCTTCACGCCAATCTGATCGGTCTGCAGATCCTGGAAGTAATACGGATCGCTGATCTTGGTGTAGTCGACCTGGGTCATCACGCGGGAGTCGAGACCGCCCTTGTGCTGCCAGTTGTACATATAGCGAGTGTCTTTGTAGTCGGACTGAAGCTTGCGATCGTCGTTCTCATCGTTGAGATACGCCGCACCGAACTGACCTTCGCTCGATTTGGTCAGGTAGCGGAACTCACCTTCCATCAGCATGCCGCGCTTGCTCATGTAGCGCGGGTACAACGTGGCGTCATAGTTCGGCGCCAGGTTGAAGTAGTACGGGGTGAGCAGCGTGAAGCCGGTGTCGCTGCCCGAACCGATGGTTGGCGGCAGGAAACCGGACTGGCGACGGTCGTCGATCGGGAAGTAGATGTACGGCGTGTACAGAATCGGAATGTCTTTGACGCGCAAGGTCACGTTGGTCGCAGTACCGAAACCGGTGGCCGGGTTCAGGGTGATGTTGTTGCCCTTGAGCTGCCACGCGTTGCTGTTCGGTTCGCACGTGGTGTACGTGCCGTCCTTCAGGCGGATGATCGCGTTTTCAGCGCGCTTGGCATACAGCGCGTTACCGCGGATGCGCGATTTGTGCATCACGTATTCGGCGTTGTCGACCTTGGCTTCGCCGGTGTCGAGCTGCACATCGGCGTGGTCGCCGACGATCAGCGCGCCGTTGTCACGGATGCGCACGTTGCCGGCCAGTTCGCCACGGCTCTCGGCCTGATACAGATTGGCCTCGTCAGCTTCGACCTGCATGCTGCCCTGACGCATGATCACGTCACCGGCGAGGCTGGCGACTTGTGTGTCCTGCTCGTAACGCGACGCTTTGGCACCGATGAAGGTCGGCGCGTCACTTTTATTCGTCTTGTCATTCATGCCAGGACGAATCGGTTCGATATAGGAACCAGAGCAGTAAGGACCAGTCTCGGCCAATTGCGCAGCGGTGAGCTTCTCGCGCGGAACCCAGTCGAGGTGACTGTAGTCTTCGCTACGGGATTTCAGGCCGCGGCCCTTGGACTCGGTGACCAGTGCGGTTTTTGCACCGGTCTCTGCGCCGGAACCGTTGTCGGCCGGGGCCTCGCCAGCAGAGCTGACGGCACTGCCGTCATGTACCGGGCGCGGCGGCAATGCCGCGGCGGGCGACTTGGGCGCACAGTCCCAGCCACCCGTAGCCGAGACGGAGCAGTCATACTGCTCGGCGGCAACAACGAATTGACTGGCCAGAGGTTGCATAGCCAGCAGACTGCCGGTTACCAACAACGGAAATTTTTTACGAAACGCGGGGGATTTCAATGCCATCTTATTAGTCCGGGCTTCCTGCGTGCCATCTGCCCGCGGTGTGGGCCGCACGCCTCTCGATGGTCTGAAAAAGATGCTGGATAATAAAGCATGACCCGCTTGACGGCTAGCGCCGTCGGAGACCCTTGCAATGCCTGACCAAGATGTACGCTTGCAACACCTGAAAGTTTGGCTCGATGAGCAGTTGGCAAAGCTGTTTGCCGAACAGGGCTGGGGCACCGTGCCCCCGGCCACGTTGACTGCGGCCAGCAGCGACGCGAGTTTCCGCCGCTACTTCCGCTGGGAGGGTGATGGTCGCAGCTTCGTCGTCATGGACGCGCCGCCACCCCAGGAAAACTGCAAACCGTTCGTGGATATCGCCTTTTTGCTGGCGAAATCCGGAATTAATGTGCCGAAAATTTACGCCGAAGACCTCGAGCGCGGTTTTCTTTTGCTCAATGACCTGGGCAACAAGACCTATCTCGACGTGATCGATGACGAAAATGCCGACGCGTTATTCCACGATGCCCTGCAAGCGCTGTTGGCTTTTCAACAGTTGCCGATGGTTGCGCCGTTGCCCAGTTACGACGTCGCCTTGTTGCGCCGTGAGCTGGAATTGTTCCCCGAGTGGTACGTCAAGCGCGAGCTGGGCGTCGAGTTCGATGCGGCCCAGCAGCAACAGTGGCAGCAAGTCAGCGAGTTGCTGATCGACAGCGCGCTGGCGCAGTCGAAAGTGCTGGTGCACCGCGACTACATGCCGCGCAACCTGATGCTCAGCGAGCCCAACCCTGGCGTGCTGGATTTCCAGGACGCGGTGTACGGCCCGGTGACTTACGACGTCACTTGCCTGTTCAAGGATGCCTTCCTCAGCTGGCCGGAAGAACGCGTGCGCGGCTGGCTGGAAAGTTATTGGCAGCAAGCCTCGGCGCTGGACATCCCGGTGCAGGCCGACTTCGAAGACTTCCTGCGCGCCAGCGACCTGATGGGCGTGCAGCGTCACCTGAAAGTCATCGGCATCTTCGCGCGTATCTGCCACCGCGATGGCAAGCCACGTTATCTGGCGGACGTGCCGCGCTTCTTCTCCTATATAGAAGCAGTGATCGCCCGCCGTCCTGAACTGGCGGAGCTGCAAGCGCTGTTCAGCAGCTTGCGTGCTGGAGCGACGGCATGAAGGCAATGATTCTGGCAGCGGGCAAAGGCGAGCGCATGCGCCCGCTGACCCTGACCACGCCGAAACCGCTGGTGCGTGCTGCTGGCGTGCCGCTGATCGAGTATCACCTGCGCGCCCTCGCCGCCGCAGGTTTCACCGAAATCGTCATCAACCACGCCTGGCTCGGTCAGCAGATCGAGGATCATCTGGGCGACGGCTCGCGCTTCGGCCTGAGTATTCGGTACTCGCCGGAAGGCGAACCGCTGGAAACCGGTGGCGGGATTTTCCGTGCACTGCCGTTGCTCGGTGATGATGCGTTTCTGGTGGTCAACGGCGATATCTGGACCGATTACGACTTCAGCGTGCTGCACCAGCCGATCAATGGCCTGGCGCACCTGGTGCTGGCGGACAATCCGGCGCATCACCCGAACGGCGACTTCAGCCTGATCGACGGCAAAGTGCAGGACGGTGAGCCTGATGCGGCGACCCTGACCTACAGCGGTATCGCCGTGCTTCATCCGCAGCTGTTCGACGGTTGCAGCGACGGTGCTTTCAAGCTCGCGCCGCTGCTGCGCAATGCCATGGCCAATGGCGAAGTGACGGGCGAGCGTCTGAAGGGGCATTGGGTGGATGTCGGGACCCACGAGCGTCTGGCCGAAGCCGAAGCCTTGATAGAAGCGAGTCGCTGAGATGCTGTGGCCAGGGACTCTGATTGGAGCCGGAGTGGGGTACGCGATTGCCAGCATTCCGGGGGCCATGCTTGGGGCGTTGTTGGGGCAGGCGCTGGATCGGCGCCTGCACTTGCAGAGCTGGGGACATTTACGCGAAAAGCTCGGCGGCCGGCCGATGCTGCGCAACGATGAATTGCTGTTCGTCTTGCTCGGGCGTCTGGCCAAGAGCGACGGGCGCGTCACTGACGGGCATATCCAGCAGGCGCGCAATGAAATGCGCGCACTGGAAATGAGCGAGCCGGCGACGCGCCGGGCCATCGCTGCGTTCAATCGCGGCAAGTCCGGCAGCGACAATCTGCGCGGCTATCTGCGCCGTCTGAGTGCGCAACCGCATGCGGCTGAAGGTGTGTTGCGCGCCTGTTGGCGGATGGTCTGGGCCGACGGTCGCGCTGGGGTGAGTGAGCGCGAGTTGCTGGCGCAGTGGGGCAAGTGGCTGGGCTGGACGCCGCAGCAGGTGCAGGCATTGGCCAGCGATTACGAGCCGGGCAAGCGGCCGATCGTCAGTGCGGCGGTGAGCTACCAGGAGGCGATGAAATTGCTTGGGGTGTCGGCGAGCAGCGAGCCGGCGCAGATCAAGCGCGCTTACCGGCGATTGCTCAGTCGCCATCACCCGGACAAGATTGCCGGCAGTGGCGCGACCCCGGCACAGGTGCGTGAGGCGACCGAGCGTACGCGGGAATTGCATAACGCCTATACGTTGATTCGGGAGCGGCGGGATTTTCGCTAGGAATTAGATGGGTTTTGCTTGTGCTTGCCTCTTCGCGAGCAGGCTCGCTCCCACATTGAATTGTGCATAGATCCAATGTGGGAGCGAGCCTGCTCGCGAATTAAGGGCGACTCGGTGGAACAGTCAGTCAACAGCCTGAGGATTCAACCAGCCCCGCACCCGCCGAAACAATTGCTCCTGCTCAGCCTTTTTGTCCGGCAACACCTTCAGCGCCACCTGGCTGAATGCCGAGGTCTTCAGGCGCTTGCTCGCCTGCATGCGCTCCAGCGCTGCGTTGCGATCCAGCGCTTTGTCCATGTAGAAAATATCCACCGTCGGCAGCTTCAGCGTCGGTGTCAGTTCGGCGAGTGGCGGCAGGGCTTTGGCTGGTGCTTGCGCGTCAACCATCACCAGTTTTTCCACCTGCGGCGTCTGCCGCTCGCTGAGAAAACGCGCCGCCCAGTAGGCGCCGGTGCCATGCCCGAGCACGACGATGCTGCGCGCGCTCTGCTGTTCGGCGTAGGCAATCGCTGCGTCGATGCGCCCGAAGATGCGATCGGCATCGGCTTTGGCTTGTTCTTCGCTGGTCTCGGCGACCACCTGTTCGGCAACTTCCGCTTCACCGCCTGCGGCTTGCTCGATCGGTTGCGCGGTGGCGGCATCCTTGCTTGCGGTTTCCGGGGCTTTCGGCGCGGCGGCCGGTTCGATTACGCGCGGAGCAATGGCGTCGCCTTGCAGATCCGGCAGGGTGATACTCAGGCTGCTCCACTCGACGTCCGGCAATTTGCGTCGCAACGGGCCGACTGCCTGCGGCCAGTCAGCGGTTTCGCCGGCACCGGGAACGATGATCACCGCACCTTTGGGTTCGGCGCTGTTGGCCGGTTTCCACAGGGCGAGGAAAGTGTCGCTGCCAGCCTGCAGTTGTTGCTGCTCTTGCGCCGGCAGTTTACGTTGCAGTGCGGCGGCCTCTTCCTGACTACGCTCAAGCAGTGGCTGGCGCTCGGCCGGTTTTTCTTCGGCGGGTTTATCCGTGGCGGCAGGCGCAGGGTCGGCGGCTTCGACGGAAAACGCACAAGGCAGGATCAGCGACAGGCACAATGCTGGCAGTGCCAGGCGGTAGACAAAGGGCATCGGTTATTCCAGGCCAGAAAAGTATCCCGGCAGCCTAATGGGTTGGTCAGAATTTGTCAGTGTATGAGACTTCAATGAAGCGATTTTGCTGCCTGTGGGTTATCGGCTGTTTGTGGTTTCCCTTGATGGGCTGGGCGGCGCCTGCGCCCCTGGCACATGCCGCGCAATTGTCGCCAGAGCAGCAGCAATGGTTGGCGCAGCACACTGAATTGCGTGTTGGCCTGGTGTTGCAGGCGCCCTACGCGACCTACGATCGGCGCCTGCAGCGATTGTCCGGGGCCAATGTCGAGTTGATGAAACTGCTGGCCAAAACCCTCGGCGTGGAACTGAGCTGGCGCAACTTTCAGGATCTGGGGGCATTGGAAACCGCTTTGCGCGAGGGCGAGATCGACATCGCCCCGGGCCTGAGTCAGACTCCCAGCGCGCTGCGCCTCTGGCAGTTTTCCGACCCGTACATGCGCGTGCCGCAACTGGTGGTCAGCGACCAGAAAAGCAGTGGCGCGGTCGATCTGGAAAAACTCGACAGCCAGACCCGCGTCGCCGTGCGCATGCCGAGCAGCACCGCCGATTACCTGCGCAGCAACTATCCGCATCTGAATCTGCAAGGCGTACCGCTGGAGCGTCAGGCATTGCAACTGCTGTTGAGTCAGCAAGCCTCCTACGCGGTGGTCGACGAAGCGCAGTTGGGGCGCCTGTCGGTGGAGCCGGAGTTTGCCGAACTGGTGGTGGTTGGCGATATCGGCCTGCCGCAACTGCTGCGCGTGGCCTCGCGGCGCGATTGGCCGGAACTGGCCGGCATCGTCCAGAGCGCCTTGCGCGCGATCCCGGCCAAGGATCTGGAACAATTGCACAACCAATGGCTGCAGCCGAAATACCCACGGCTGACCGGGTCGCCGGGGTTCTGGCAGAACCTCAGCCTGTTGTTCGCGGTGATGCTGCTCAGTTGCGCGGCAATCGTGGTCTGGCAGCGGCGCCAACAGCACAGTCTCGAACAACGCTTGCTCAGCGCCCGCGAGGACATTGCGTTGCGCGCGGCCAGTGAAGAAGCACTGCGCCTGACGCAGTTTTCCATCGACCAAAGCACCGTCGGCATTCTCTGGGTCAATTGGGACAGCCATGTGCGCTACGCCAACCGCGCGGCGGAAAACATGCTCGGCTATCCCTCGGGCGGGCTGATCGAGCGGCCGCTGATCGATTTCGAGCCCGGCCTGCACATGGATCGCTGGCTCAATCTGTGGAAGCGTGCACGGGCCAGTGAAGAAGGGCCGCTGAGCTTCGAAACCAGCTGCCTGCGCGCCGATGGCAGCGTATTGCCGGCCGACGTTTCCCTGAGCTTCCTGCGTTTTCGCGACAGTGAATATCTGGTTGTCTACCTCACCGATGTCACCGACCGCCGCCGCGCGCTCGCCGCTTTGCAGGAAAGCGAGGCGCGCCTGCAAGGCATCGCCGCCAACGTCCCGGGTCTGGTGTTCAGGCTGGAGCGGGCGCCGGTCACCGGGCAGATCGACTTTGCCTACATCAGCGAGGGCAGCGAAAGTCTGGTCGGTTATGCGCCGGCAGCCATCGCCCATCGCGACATGGGCCTGCGCAGTCTGGTGCATCCCGACGACAAGGCCAGTTATCACCGCACCCAGGATCAGGCGCTGGATACCGACAGCGACTGGTCGTGGCAAGGCCGCATCGTCACGCGCCAGGGCGAGCAGCGCTGGGCCGAGATCAAGGCGATCACCCGCCAGCTGGAGGACGGCGCCTATGTGTGGGACGGCATCGTCTGGGACATCAGCGAAAGCAAACGCATCGAGCTGGAACTGGCGGCCTCGCGCGAGCAACTGCGTGAACTGTCGGCGCACCTGGAGAGCGTGCGCGAAGAAGAGAAGGCGCGCATCGCCCGGGAAGTTCATGATGAGCTGGGGCAAATGCTCACCGTGCTGAAACTGGAGACATCGATGTGCGAACTGGCCTACGCGCAACTCGATCCGGGTCTGAACGAGCGGCTCAACAGCATGAAGCGCTTGATCGCGCAGTTGTTTCAGCTGGTGCGTGATGTGGCGACGGCCTTGCGCCCGCCGATTCTCGATGCCGGGATTGCCTCGGCCATCGAGTGGCAGGCGCGGCGTTTCGAGGCGCGCACACAGATACCGTGTCTGGTGCAGGTGCCGGACAACCTGCCGGCGCTCAGCGATGCCAAGGCGGTGGGGCTGTTCCGGATTTTGCAGGAGGCGCTGACCAACGTGATGCGCCATGCTCAGGCGCATACGGTGGAGTTGACGCTGGAGCTCGCGGGCGATGAATTGTGTCTGACCGTCAGCGATGATGGCGTAGGATTTGTCGCCGCTGAAGGTCGGCCGACGTCGTTTGGCCTGGTTGGCATGCGTGAGCGGGTGCTGATCATGGGCGGGCGACTGGAACTGGAGAGCGAGCCGGGGGAGGGCACCAGTCTTGAGGTGTGGGTGCCGGTGAGTGAGGTCTGAAGTTCTGTGTTGTGAGTGCGGACGCCTTCGCGAGCAGGCTCGCTCCCACAGGGAGAATGCATTCCAGGGTGGGAGCGAGCCTGCTCGCGAAATATTTTGGCTGAGGAGAAAAACTTGATCCGTGTACTGGTAGCCGAAGACCACACCATCGTCCGCGAGGGCATCAAGCAATTGATCGGCCTGGCCAAGGATCTGCAAGTCGTGGGGGAGGCGAGCAATGGCGAGCAACTGCTCGAAACCCTGCGCAGCGTGCCGTGCGAAGTGGTGCTGCTGGACATCTCCATGCCCGGCGTCAACGGCCTGGAAGCGATCCCGCGCATCCGTGCGCTGAACAATCCGCCGGCGATTCTGGTGCTGTCGATGCACGACGAAGCGCAAATGGCCGCGCGCGCCTTGAAGGTCGGCGCGGCCGGGTATGCGACCAAGGACAGCGATCCGGCGCTGCTGCTTACAGCAATCCGCAAAGTCGCCGCGGGCGGGCGCTACATTGACCCGGAACTGGCTGACCGAATGGTATTCGAAGTTGGCCTGACCGATACCCGGCCGCTGCATTCACTTTTGTCAGAACGCGAATTCTCGGTGTTCGAACGCCTGGCCCAAGGCGCGAACGTCAACGACATCGCCCTGCAACTGGCCCTGAGCAGCAAGACCATCAGCACGCACAAGGCGCGGCTGATGCAGAAGCTCAACATCACCTCGCTGGCCGAACTGGTGAAATACGCGATGGAGCACAAACTCCTCTGACCCCACCCGCCCCTGTAGGAGCTGCCGAAGGCTGCGATCTTTTGATCTTATAAACGGCAAGGTCAAAAGATCGTCCGATCGCGGCCCGAGCCTTCGGCAGCTCCTACAGGAGACCGCGTTGACATATCTGTTAGCGACAAACGCTTTTGCCCTTGCTCGCGGCTTGCAGCTCACCGCTCACCATTGCTTTATCCATTAGCGCCATCCTTGTAGGGCAATCCCTACCCCCAACCTTCCATTGCGCTTAAGCGATTCTCTCCTGCGCCCCGATTTGCGTGGCCGCCGCCAGCCACTAGGCTTGATGAACAAGCAGTCATCAACAACAAAGGTGTGGGTATGAGCCAGGTCGATACAAGCGCAGGGACCAGTGATGTGCTGGTCAGCTTTCGTGGTGTGCAGAAGAGCTACGACGGCGAGAACCTGATCGTCAAAGACCTCAACCTGGACATTCGCAAGGGCGAATTTCTTACCCTGCTCGGGCCGTCCGGTTCCGGCAAGACCACCAGCCTGATGATGCTCGCCGGTTTCGAAACGCCGACCGCCGGCGAGATTCTGCTGGCCGGGCGCTCGATCAACAACGTGCCGCCGCACAAGCGTGACATCGGCATGGTGTTCCAGAACTACGCGCTGTTCCCGCACATGACTGTCGCGGAGAACCTTGCTTTCCCGTTGACCGTGCGCGGCTTGAACAAAAGCGACGTCAGCGAGCGTGTGAAGAAAGTCCTCAGCATGGTTCAGCTCGACGCCTTCGCTTCGCGCTATCCGGCGCAGTTGTCCGGTGGTCAGCAGCAACGTGTGGCACTGGCCCGCGCGCTGGTGTTCGAGCCGCAACTGGTGCTGATGGACGAACCGCTGGGCGCCCTCGACAAACAACTGCGTGAACACATGCAGATGGAGATCAAGCACCTGCACCAGCGCCTCGGCGTGACCGTGGTCTACGTGACCCACGATCAGGGTGAAGCGCTGACCATGTCCGACCGCGTCGCGGTGTTCCATCAGGGCGAGATCCAGCAGATCGCCCCGCCGCGCACGCTCTACGAAGAACCGAAAAACACCTTCGTAGCCAACTTCATTGGCGAGAACAACCGTCTCAACGGCCGCCTGCTCAGCCAGAGTGGCGAGCGCTGCGTGGTCGAGTTGGGGCGTGGCGAAAAGGTCGAGGCGCTGGCCGTCAACGTTGGCCAGACCGGCGAACCGGTAACCCTGTCGATCCGTCCGGAGCGCGTCAGCCTCAACGGTTCGAGCGATCAATGCGTCAACCGCTTCTCAGGGAGGGTGGCGGAATTCATCTATCTGGGCGACCACGTCCGGGTGCGCCTGGAAGTCTGCGGCAAGACCGACTTCTTCGTGAAACAACCGATTGCCGAGCTCGATCCCGCGCTCGCTGTCGGCGACGTGGTTCCGCTTGGCTGGCAGGTCGAGCACGTTCGTGCGCTCGATCCGCTTTTAGAGGCGCACTAAGCGCCCCGGCAATACCAACACCAACCCTGCACGTGGAGAGAACAATAAATGTTGAGATCCCTGAAGTTCACCGCCCTGACTCTGGGCCTGATGGGTGCGACCGGCGCAATGGCCGCCGGCCCGGACTTGACCGTGGTGTCGTTTGGCGGGGCGAACAAGGCGGCGCAAGTCAAAGCCTTCTATGCACCGTGGGAAGCGGCGGGTAACGGCAAGATCGTTGCCGGGGAATACAACGGCGAGATGGCCAAGGTCAAAGCCATGGTCGACACCAAGAGTGTGTCGTGGGATCTGGTCGAAGTTGAATCGCCGGAGCTGTCCCGTGGTTGCGACGAAGACATGTTCGAGCAACTCGACCCGGCGCTGTTCGGCAAAACCGAAGACTACGTCAAAGGCGCCATTCAGCCGTGCGGCGTAGGTTTCTTCGTCTGGTCGACCGTACTGGCTTACAACGCTGACAAGCTGAAAACCGCACCGACCAGTTGGGCGGATTTCTGGGACACGAAGAAATTCCCGGGCAAGCGCGGCCTGCGCAAAGGCGCCAAGTACACCCTCGAATTCGCTTTGATGGCCGACGGTGTTGCGCCGAAAGACGTCTACAAAGAGCTGGCGAGCAAGGGCGGCCAGGATCGCGCCTTCAAGAAACTCGATGAGCTCAAGCCAAGCATTCAGTGGTGGGAAGCCGGCGCACAACCGCCGCAATACCTCGCTTCCGGTGACGTGGTGATGAGCTCGGCGTACAACGGTCGCATTGCGGCGGTGCAGAAAGAATCCAACCTGAAAGTGGTATGGAACGGCGGCATCTACGACTTCGACGCCTGGGCCATCCCGAAAGGTCTGGATGCGAAACGCGCGGAAGCGGCGAAGAAATTCATCGCCTTCTCGGTGCAGCCGCAGCAGCAGAAGACCTACTCGGAAAACATCGCCTACGGCCCGGCCAACACCCAAGCCGTACCGCTGCTGGCCAAGGATGTCCTGAAAGACATGCCGACCACCCCGGAAAACATCGCCAACCAGGTGCAGATCGACGTCAGCTTCTGGGCTGATAACGGCGAGCAACTGGAACAGCGCTTCAATTCCTGGGCGGCGAAATAACCACTGTTTTACCTGTATGGAGATGGCAAGGGCGCTTTTGTGGCGAGGGGATTTATCCCCGTTGGGTTGCGAAGCAGCCCCGAAGCCATACCCGCTCGGTGGGTCAGGTAAACCGCATTCTCAGGTTTTACGACTGCTGCGCAGCCGAACGGGGATAAATCCCCTCGCCACAAAGGCTCGCTGCCACAGGAAGGCTCGCTCCCACAGGTAGCAGTGTTTCAACGCAACAGAGGTGGTTCGCCACCTCTGTAACGATCAAAGATTTGCGGAGTACGTCATGGCCATCGCCGTTCCCCTGAACGAGGGCGCCAGCCCCACCTTGAAGCAGAAGCTCAAGCACGCCGAGCGGGTCAACCGCTGGAAAGCCCAGGCGCTGATTGCGCCGCTGGTGCTGTTTCTGCTGCTGGTGTTTCTGGTGCCCATCGTGGCGCTGCTCTATAAAAGCGTCGGCAACCCGGAAGTGGTTGGCGGTATGCCGCGCACTGTCACTGCCATCGCCAGTTGGGACGGCCGTGGTCTGCCCGCCGAGCCGGTGTACAAGGCGGCCAGCGAAGACCTCGCCGAAGCCCGCAAAAACCAGACGCTGGGCGATCTGTCCAAGCGCTTGAACATGGAGTTGGCCGGCTACCGCAGCCTGCTGACCAAAACCGCCCGGGCGCTGCCGTTCGCCAGCGAACCGGCTTCTTATAAAGAAGCGCTGGAAGCGCTAGACGAACGCTGGGGCGACCCGGCTTATTGGCAAGCGGTGAAACGCAACACCAGCAGCATCACTCCGTATTACCTGCTGGCGGCGGTCGATCACCGTATCGATGATCTCGGCGAACTGGCCCCGGCCACCCCGGATCAAGCGATCTACCTCGACATCTTCGCCCGCACGTTCTGGATGGGCCTGGTAATCACCGTGATCTGCCTGTTGCTCGCTTATCCACTGGCTTATCTGCTGGCGAACCTGCCTTCGCGGCAGAGCAACCTGCTTATGATTCTGGTGCTGTTGCCATTCTGGACCTCGATTCTGGTGCGGGTTGCAGCGTGGATCGTGCTGCTGCAATCCGGCGGTCTGATCAACAGTGCGCTGTTGGCCATGGGCATCATCGATAAACCGCTGGAACTGGTGTTCAACCGCACCGGCGTGTACATCTCGATGGTGCACATACTGCTGCCGTTCATGATTCTGCCGATCTACAGCGTGATGAAAGGCATCTCGCCGACCTACATGCGCGCGGCGATTTCCCTCGGTTGCCATCCGTTCGCCAGCTTCTGGCGGGTGTACTTCCCGCAGACCTACGCGGGTGTCGGCGCCGGCTGCCTGTTGGTGTTCATCCTCGCCATCGGCTACTACATCACCCCGGCGCTGCTCGGCAGCCCGAACGACCAAATGGTCAGCTACTTCGTCGCCTTCTACACCAACACCAGCATCAACTGGGGCATGGCCACTGCGCTCGGCGGGCTGCTGTTGCTGGCGACCGTTGTGCTTTATCTGATCTACAGCTGGCTGGTCGGCGCCAGTCGCCTGCGCCTGAGCTAAGGGGAATTTGCGATGCTGAGTCCTTACATGTCGCCCATCGAACGGGTGTGGTTCTACAGCCTGCGGATCCTCTGCGGCCTGATCCTGTTGTTCCTGATCCTGCCGGTACTGGTGATCGTGCCGCTGTCGTTCAACTCGGGAAGTTTTCTGGTTTATCCGCTGCAAGGTTTCTCACTGCAGTGGTACCACGACTTCTTCGCCTCGGCGGAATGGATGCGCGCGCTGAAGAACAGCATCATCGTCGCCCCGGCCGCGACCGTGCTGGCGATGATCTTCGGCACGCTGGCGGCGATCGGCCTGACCCGCGGCGACTTCCCGGGCAAGTCGCTGGTGATGGCGCTGGTGATCTCGCCGATGGTGGTGCCGGTGGTGATCATCGGCGTGGCGAGTTATCTGTTCTTCGCACCGCTGGGGCTGGGTAACAGCTTCTTCTCGCTGATCGTCGTGCATGCTGTATTGGGTGTGCCGTTTGTGATCATCACCGTGTCGGCGACGTTGCAGGGGTTTAATCACAACCTGGTGCGTGCTGCTGCGAGTCTCGGTGCTTCACCACTGACAGCGTTCCGCCGGGTGACCTTGCCGCTGATTGCGCCGGGAGTGATTTCCGGGGCGCTGTTTGCCTTTGCCACTTCTTTCGATGAAGTGGTGGTGACGCTGTTTCTTGCCGGGCCTGAGCAGGCGACATTGCCTCGGCAGATGTTCAGCGGGATTCGCGAAAACCTTAGCCCGACGATTGCAGCGGCGGCTACTTTGCTAATTGCTTTCTCCGTGATCCTGCTGCTGACCCTGGAATGGCTACGTGGCCGCAGCGAAAAACTGCGGACTGCTCAGGTTTAAGGGCCAGATCAAAAGCTTACCCCCTCACCCCAGCCCTCTCCCCCAGGGGGGCGAGGGGGAAAGGGAGCAGAACGTTGGGCTTTTCAAAGCCTGAGTTCGACTTGGTATCGCAAGTCGGTGTACTTCTCCCAAACAACTCGGTCAGTCCCCTCTCCCTTTGGGAGAGGGCTAGGGTGAGGGGCTTTTGCTTTTGGTCATTCATGACCTGAATAGCAGACAACCCCAAATCCCCAGCTAATCTTGTGCCCAGCTCCCACATCTATAAGAGGCTGCGCACCATGAGTCTGTCCCAGTTCAAAATCGCTCATAAACTGATCACCGGCGCCGCAGCCATCGAACAACTGGCCGCCGAACTCACCCGCCTCGACATCGACAACCCGTTGATCGTCACCGACGCTGCGCTGGTCAAGTCCGGCACCGTCGAGCTGGCGCTGGTGCAACTCGGCGGGCGCGAATACGAGATTTTCGACCGTGTGCTGCCCGATCCGGAAATCGCCATCGTCGAAGACTGCATGCGCGCCTATCGCGAAGGCGGGCATGACGGCTTGATCGGCCTTGGCGGTGGCAGCGCCATTGACATTGCCAAGAGTGTCGCCGCCTACGCCGGCTACCACGGTGCGCTGGAAGATCTGTTCGGCGTCGATCAGGTACCGCGCAAGGGCCCGCCGCTGATCGCCATTCCGACCACCGCCGGCACCGGCTCTGAAGTCACCAACGTGGCGATCCTCTCGGACAAGGTCGCGCAGTTGAAGAAAGGCATCGTCAGCGACTATCTGTTGCCGGATGTGGCGCTGGTCAGCCCGCAAATGACCCTGACCTGTCCGCGCAGCGTTACCGCAGCCAGTGGTGTCGATGCACTGGTGCACGCTATCGAATCCTATCTGTCGGTGAACGCCTCGCCGATCACCGACTCCCTCGCCATCGGCGCAATCAAGCTGATCGCCAAAGCTCTGCCCAAGGCCTACGCCAACGGCGGCAACCTGCAAGCGCGTGAAGACATGGCCACCGCCAGCCTCATGGCCGGCATGGCGTTCGGTAACGCCGGGGTCGGTGCGGTGCATGCGTTGGCGTATCCGCTGGGCGGTCGCTTCAACATTGCCCACGGTGTCAGCAACGCCTTGTTGCTGCCCTATGTGATGACCTGGAACAAAATGGCCTGCGTCGAACGCATGCAGGATATTGCCGAAGCCATGGGCGTGAAGACCGCTCATCTGAGCGCCAGCGAAGCGGCGGACAAAGCCGTACAGGCCATGACCGAGTTGTGCGCGGCGGTGGAAATTCCCGCCGGGTTGCGCAGTTTCGGCGTGCCGGAGGAAGCGATTCCGGCGATGGCCGTGGAGGCCGCCGGCATCGAGCGGCTGATGCGCAACAATCCGCGCAAACTCAGCGCCGGCGACATCGAGAAGATCTACCGCGCGGCTTACTGAGGCGCGGTCGCTGAGCGCTCATGGCACAACCCAATCATCGCGGTCCCGGTGCGCGCGTGGAAACTTGAGGTATACAATGCGCGCCATCGTGATTTAGCTCAGCACAGGTGCGTCATGCAGCCCTTCGTAATTGCTCCGTCGATCCTCTCCGCCGACTTCGCCCGCCTCGGCGAGGAAGTGGACAACGTTCTCGCCGCCGGCGCCGATTTCGTCCACTTCGATGTCATGGACAACCACTACGTACCGAACCTGACGATCGGCCCGATGGTCTGCGCGGCACTGCGCAAGTACGGCGTCACCGCACCGATCGACGCGCACCTGATGGTCAGCCCGGTGGACCGCATCGTCGGCGACTTCATCGAAGCCGGCGCGACTTACATCACCTTCCACCCGGAAGCCACGCTGCACGTCGATCGCTCGCTGCAACTGATCCGTGAAGGCGGTTGCAAGTCCGGTCTGGTGTTCAACCCGGCGACTCCGCTGGACGTGCTCAAGTACGTGATCGACAAGGTCGACATGGTCCTGCTGATGAGCGTCAACCCGGGCTTCGGCGGGCAGAAGTTCATTCCCGGCACCCTCGACAAATTGCGTGAAGCGCGCGCCATCATCGACGCTTCGGGTCGCGACATCCGTCTGGAAATCGACGGCGGCGTCAACGTCAACAACATCCGCGAAATTGCCGCTGCTGGCGCTGACACCTTCGTCGCCGGCTCGGCCATCTTCAATGCGCCGAACTATCAGGAAGTCATCGACAAGATGCGTTCCGAACTGGCACTGGCGCGCCCATGAGCGGTTTTGAGCAGTTGTTCCCGGGGCAGTTGCCACGGTTGGTGATGTTCGATCTGGATGGCACGCTGATCGATTCGGTTCCCGACCTGGCAGCGGCGGTGGACACCATGCTGCTCTCCCTCGGCCGTCCGCCGGCGGGTATCGAAGCGGTGCGCGAATGGGTCGGCAATGGCGCGCCGGTGCTGGTGCGTCGGGCCTTGGCCGGTAGCATCGATCATTCGGCGGTGGATGACGCCGAAGCCGAGCGCGCACTGGAGATTTTCATGGAGGCGTACGGCGCCAGCCATGAGCTGACCGTGGTCTATCCCGGTGTGCGCGACACGCTCAAGTGGCTGCACAAGCAAGGCGTGGCCATGGCGCTGATCACCAACAAGCCCGAGCGCTTCGTCGCGCCTCTGCTCGATCAGATGAAGATCGGCCGCTACTTCAAGTGGATCATCGGCGGCGATACCCTGCCGCAGAAGAAGCCTGACCCGGCGGCGCTGTTTTTCGTGATGAAAATGGCCAACATTCCGGCCTCGCAATCGTTGTTCGTCGGCGACTCGCGCAGCGATGTGCAGGCGGCGAAAGCAGCGGGGGTCAAGTGTGTCGCGCTGAGTTATGGCTACAACCATGGCCGGCCGATTGCCGAGGAATCGCCAGCACTGGTGATCGACGATTTGCGCAAACTAATTCCCGGTTGCCTGGATCTGGCCGGTGGGATAACGTTGCCCGACGCTGTTCAACCCCCTTCTGGAAACGCCATCGTGGTGGTCACCCGCAAACTCTGGATGAAAGTCATCAAGGCCCTGGCCCGCTGGCGTTGGCGCGCCTGACTGATTCTGGCCGGCCGTGCCGGCGCGTTTGCATACCTGACTGATTGCACCTCACACCACGAGGCACCTTATGAATCGCGAAGAATTCCTGCGTCTGGCCGCTGACGGCTATAACCGCATCCCGTTGGCTTGCGAAACCTTGGCCGACTTCGACACGCCGCTGTCGATCTACCTGAAACTGGCCGACCAGCCCAACTCCTACCTGCTCGAGTCGGTGCAGGGCGGCGAGAAATGGGGCCGTTATTCGATCATCGGCTTGCCGTGCCGCACCGTGCTGCGGGTTCATGATCATCACGTCAGCATCACCGTCGATGGCGTCGAGACCGAAAGCCATGACGTCGAAGACCCGCTGGCCTTCGTTGAAACCTTCAAAGCGCGCTACAACGTGCCGACCATCGCCGGCTTGCCGCGCTTCAACGGTGGACTGGTCGGTTACTTCGGTTACGACTGTGTGCGCTATGTCGAGAAGCGTCTGGGCAAATGCCCGAACCCGGATCCGCTGGGCGTGCCGGACATTCTGCTGATGGTTTCCGACGCCGTGGTGGTGTTCGACAACCTGGCCGGCAAGATGCACGCGATTGTCCTCGCCGACCCTGCGCAGGCCGATGCCTTCGAGCAAGGTCAGGCGCGTTTGCAGGAACTGCTCGAGCAACTGCGTCAGCCGATCACCCCGCGTCGTGGCCTGGATTTCAGCAAACAGCAATCGGCCGATCCGGTGTTTCGTTCCAGTTTCACCCAGGACGATTACGAAAAAGCCGTCGACACCATCAAGGAATATATCCTCGCCGGCGACTGCATGCAGGTGGTGCCGTCGCAGCGCATGTCGATCGACTTCAAGGCTGCGCCGATCGATCTGTATCGCGCACTGCGTTGCTTCAACCCGACGCCGTACATGTACTTCTTCAACTTCGGCGATTTCCACGTCGTCGGCAGTTCGCCGGAAGTGCTGGTGCGCGTCGAAGACAACCTGATCACCGTGCGCCCGATTGCCGGCACGCGCCCACGCGGCGCCACCGAAGAAGCCGATGTGGCGCTGGAGCAGGATCTGCTTTCGGATGACAAGGAGATCGCCGAGCACTTGATGCTGATCGATCTGGGCCGCAACGATACCGGGCGCGTTTCGGAAATCGGTTCGGTGAAGCTCACCGAGAAAATGGTCATCGAACGTTATTCCAACGTGATGCACATCGTTTCCAACGTCACCGGCCAGTTGAAGTCTGGCCTGACCGCGATGGACGCACTGCGGGCGATTCTGCCGGCGGGTACCTTGTCGGGCGCACCGAAGATTCGCGCGATGGAAATCATCGACGAACTCGAGCCGGTCAAGCGTGGTGTGTACGGCGGCGCGGTCGGTTACTTCGCCTGGAACGGCAACATGGACACCGCCATTGCCATTCGCACGGCGGTGATCAAGAACGGCGAGCTGCACGTGCAGGCCGGCGGCGGCATCGTCGCCGACTCGGTGCCGGCGCTGGAATGGGAAGAAACCCTGAACAAACGCCGCGCGATGTTCCGCGCCGTGGCCTTGGCTGAGCAAACCCCCGACGCCTGAGCCACGCAATTTCCCGTGTGGGAGCGAGCCTGCTCGCGAAGAGGGTGTGTCAGTCACCTTTGATATTGACTGACCCAGCGCTTTCGCGAGCAGGCTCGCTCCCACATTGGGTTTTGTGTTGAGGCATAAAAAAAGCGGCGCCCTGACAGGCGCCGCTTTTTTGCATCTACGACTCAGAAATCCAGCACAACCCCGACATTCAATCCCTGCTGCTTGAAGTCATCATCCTTGCGGAAGGTATAACCGCCACGCAGCGCCAGATCCGCCGTCAGCTTGTGACTGACGCCCAGGCTCAAGCGGTTCAGGTGACTTGCCGGTGTATAGCCTTCAAGGGTGAAGTCATTGGCCGGCAGGGTGTTGAGGGCGATGTTGACCTTCTGCACGTCATCTTCGTACTCACGCTCATGCGCGTATTCGCCATACACCTGGGTTTGCGCGGTGAAGTTGTACTTGCCCTGGATGCCCAAGCCCAGACGTTTCGAATCGCGGCTCTGGTCATCGAAGGTCAGCGCCGTGGCACGGTTGCTCTTTTCCGAGTAACCGTCGACATCGACACTGGCGTAATCGGCGCTGACGAACGGCGACAGATGCCATTGGCTGCCCGGTTGCGCAATGTCATAGCCCAGGCGCGTGCTGAACGCCCACAGGCTGCCGTCGGTATCGCCTTTCTCTGCGCCCTCGCTGGCGCCGAGGTCGAACTTGCGCTTGAGGTTGTCGTAGTCGAGTTTGCCGCCGGTCAACGCCGCGTCGGCCCACCAGCGGTTCTGCTGGAACTGGGCAAACGCGGTGGCCATGTAGCTGTTGAGTTTGTAGTCGGAATCGTTGTGCCCGGCCTCGAGATTCTGCCGGTACAAACCGGCCGCCACGCCAACGCGCCAGGCCTCGTTCAGGCGATAGCTGCCGCCGACGTTGAGGTTGTAACCGCTGCCATCGGCGCTGGCGCCGCTGCTTTGGCTGTCGACATCCAGACGCTGTCCGCCGGCCGAGACAATCGCACGCCATTGGCCGACCGCTTGCCAGTTCTCCCAGTCTGCCTGCCATTGGTTGCGTAATTCATCCTGATGCGCACGCACGGTGCCGTGGGCCATTTCAGGTAGCAGGCTCAATTCCCACGGCGCAGCCAACAGCGAATAGGCGTAATCGGCGATCAGTTTTTGCCCGGATTCGGTCGGGTGTACGCCATCGTTGTAGATCAGCTTGGTCGGATCCGGCGTGGCACTGTTGATCCCGTAGCGGGCGTTTTCCGTGCAGCTATTGCCACTGAAGCAAGTCGCGGTGAGGTTCTGGTCGGTAGCCAGGCCAAAGCGCCCCGGGTCGGCGAAGACTTCCGAGAGCAGCACCGGAATGTTCAGCGGAATGACTTCAGCGTTGATGCCTTGCAGGCGCGTCACCAACTGACTGTTGAACTGGTTGGCGAGGGTGCTGCTGAACGCTTGCAGCGGCGTGCCATTGAGGGCCGGTGTCAGGCCCACGTCGGGCAGCAGCCAGACCATCACGTATTTGGCGCCAGCGGTCTGCAGGGTCTGAACGCTGTCGGCCAATCGATCGGCTGCGGCGTTGGCCTGAGGTAGGCTGAGAATGCGGCCCTGGAGGAAGTCGTTGCCGCCACCGGAAATGTAATACAGCGCATTCGGGTCGGCGCGGAAGCCGTTCGACGGCAGGTATCCGGCACGGGTGCGTTCGCCGGTGGCCGATTGGGTGGTGATCGAGTCGAGAATCTGGTCGGTGCGATAACCACCGACCGCCCAGTTGTTGCCGTCGGGCTGGCCGTTTTCCGCGCGCACTGCGGAGCTGGAAGAGGCTGTCTGGTCGGGCGAAAAGCCCAGGCGGCCGCCGAGCAACTGGGTGGAATTCAATGAAAAAACTTCGCCGCTGCCATCCTGATACACCGGCCCGGTGCGGTTGGTGTAGCGCTCGGTGGAGCCCGCCGGGCCGCCACTGTCGGCGAAAGTGCCGGCATCGTTGAGGCTGTCACCGAAGACGATGAAACTGGAATAAGGATTGGGCGCTGCATTGGCCTGGGCGCAGGCGAGTGCGAGAAGGCAGCTGGCCAGCGGTACAAACAACGTCGGTCTGATCATGAGCAAGTCCGTTTATTTATTGTTGTAGGTGAACGAAACGACAGTACCAAAAACTTTCGGCATTTTGCCATCGGTCGTGAATCCCTCTGCCGTTTTATAACCCGCAGGCCCCGCCATATTGCACGCTCCGCCCAGCTAAGTTACTGTGCCGGAACGTATGAACGAGACCTTCCCCGTGTTGATCACCAGCAAACTTCTGGATCAAGTCATCAAGGCACACGCCCGCTGGCGTTGGCGCGCCTGAATCTTCTCTGCCGGCTCCGCCGGATCTGTATCGCTTTGCCTTCCTTGTCTGTTTGAAATGCCGCTGTGCTGGCGCCCTGTGCGCGTCCGACATCGCGCAGCGCCCTGCGGGCAAGTCATCTGAAGGCTGTCATCAAGTCAGAATTCAAGAGGTTCGAAACGCCATGTTGCTGATGATCGACAACTACGACTCCTTTACCTACAACGTTGTGCAATACCTCGGCGAGCTGGGTGCCGAGGTCAAAGTGGTGCGCAACGACGAACTGACCATCGCCGAAATCGAAGCGCTGAATCCCGAGCGCATCGTGGTTTCCCCCGGGCCGTGCACGCCCACCGAGGCGGGCGTTTCCATCGACGCGATCAAGCACTTCGCCGGCAAACTGCCGATCCTCGGCGTTTGCCTCGGCCACCAGTCCATCGGCCAGGCCTTCGGCGGTGATGTGGTGCGTGCCCGCCAAGTCATGCACGGTAAGACTAGCCCGGTATTCCACGAGGACAAGGGCGTGTTTGCCGGCCTCAATCATCCGCTCACCGTTACCCGTTATCACTCGCTGATCGTCAAGCACGACAGCCTGCCCGATTGCCTCGAGCTGACCGCGTGGACCCAGCACGACGACGGCTCGGTCGACGAGATCATGGGGCTGCGTCACAAGACCCTGAACATCGAGGGCGTACAGTTCCACCCCGAGTCGATCCTCACCGAGCAGGGTCATGAACTGTTTGCCAATTTCCTCAAACAAACCGGCGGCACGCGCTAAGGACTTCCCATGAATATCAAGACAGCCCTCAGCCGTATCGTCGAACACCTCGACCTCAGCACCGATGAAATGCGCGATGTGATGCGCGAGATCATGACCGGCCAGTGCACCGAAGCGCAGATCGGCGCGTTCATGATGGCCATGCGCATGAAGAGCGAGAGCATCGACGAAATCGTCGGCGCGGTGTCGGTGATGCGCGAGCTGGCCGATCAGGTCGAGCTGAAAACCCTCGACGGCGTAGTCGATGTGGTAGGCACCGGCGGTGACGGTGCGAACATCTTCAACGTATCGACCGCGTCTTCCTTTGTTGTCGCAGCGGCCGGTTGCACCGTGGCCAAACACGGCAACCGCGCAGTGTCCGGCAAGAGCGGCAGTGCCGATCTGCTGGAAGCGGCCGGCATTTATCTGAACCTGACCCCGGTGCAGGTCGCGCGCTGCATCGACAACGTCGGCATCGGTTTCATGTTCGCCCAGACCCACCACAAAGCCATGAAGTACGCCGCCGGCCCGCGCCGCGAACTCGGCCTGCGCACGCTGTTCAACATGCTCGGCCCGCTTACGAATCCGGCCGGTGTGAAACATCAGGTCGTCGGCGTATTCACTCAGACGCTGTGCCGGCCATTGGCCGAAGTCTTGCAAAGACTGGGCAGCAAACACGTGCTGGTCGTGCATTCGAAGGACGGTCTGGATGAGTTCAGCCTCGCCGCGCCGACCTTTGTTGCCGAGCTGAAGAACAACGAAATCACTGAGTATTGGGTCGAACCGGAAGACCTCGGCATGAAGAGTCAGAGCCTGCACGGCCTGTCCGTCGAAGGCCCGGAAGCGTCGCTGGCGCTGATCCGTGACGCCCTGGGCAAGCGCAAAACCGAAAACGGCCAGAAAGCTGCCGAGATGATTGTGCTCAATGCCGGTGCGGCGCTGTACGCCGCCGACCTGGCAAGCAGTCTGAAACAAGGTGTGGAGCTGGCGCACGACGCGCTGCACACCGGCCTCGCTCGGGAAAAGCTCGAGGAGCTGGGTGCCTTTACCGCGGTATTCAAAGTGGAGAATGAAGGATGAGTGTACCGACGGTTCTGGAAAACATTCTGGCGCGCAAGGTTGAGGAAGTCGCCGAGCGCAGCGCCCGGGTCAGCCTGAGCGAGCTGGAAAGTCTGGCCAAGGCGGCCGATGCACCCCGTGGTTTTGCCCAGGCGTTGCTGGCGCAAGCGAAGAAGAAACAACCGGCCGTGATCGCCGAAATCAAAAAGGCTTCGCCGAGCAAAGGCGTGATCCGCGAAGACTTTGTGCCGGCCGACATCGCCAAGAGCTACGAGAAGGGCGGGGCCACGTGTCTGTCGGTGCTGACCGACATCGATTACTTCCAGGGCGCCGATGCCTATCTGCAACAGGCGCGCGCCGCCTGCAAATTGCCGGTGATCCGCAAGGATTTCATGATCGATCCGTACCAGATCGTTGAGGCCCGCGCGCTGGGCGCTGATTGCGTGCTGTTGATCGTCTCCGCACTGGACGACGTGAAAATGGCCGAGCTGGCCGCCGTGGCCAAAGGCGTCGGTCTCGACGTCTTGGTGGAAGTGCACGACGGTGACGAACTTGAGCGTGCGCTTAAGACTCTCGACACGCCGCTGGTCGGGGTCAACAACCGCAACCTGCACACCTTTGACGTCAGCCTGGAAACCACCCTCGACCTGCTGCCGCGCATCCCGCGCGATCGCCTGGTGATCACCGAAAGCGGCATCCTCAATCGTGCCGACGTCGAGCTGATGGAAATCAGCGATGTGTACTCGTTCCTGGTCGGCGAAGCGTTCATGCGCGCGGAAAATCCGGGCATTGAATTGCAGCGCCTGTTCTTCCCGGAACGTGGTGTGCCGATCAGCGGGTCGACCCTCGACTGACCGAGTCGACCTCATTCGCGAGCAGGCTCGCTCCCACAGAGGATTGCATTCCAGTGTGGGAGCGAGCCTGCTCGCGAAGGGGCCATCGAAACCGCTAAAGATTTCCATGTTGCCGGAGCCTGTTATGTCGCTGCCAACCCCGCTGACCATCGAATCCGGCCTGCAAGCCGAGCAGGACTTGCTGGCCTCGGTCTGCGCTGGCGACGCCGAATTCGGCCTGCTGTTCTGGCAACCCACCGACCGCGCGCTGGTCATGCCGCGCCGCCTCAACCGTCTCGCGCAATTCGACCACGCCTGCGAAGTCTCCGCTGCGGCTGGCTGGCCGGTGCTGCTGCGCGAGACCGGCGGCGAACCGGTGCCGCAATCCGCTGCAACCATCAACATTGCCTTGGTGTATGCCCCGCCTCGCAGTGAAGGCGATCTGAACCGCATCGAAACCGGCTACCGCCGTCTTTGCGATCCGATCTGTCAGTTGCTGGATGAGCTGGGTGGCACGTCGTCAGTCGGGGAAATCGACGGCGCATTCTGTGATGGTCGTTTCAACGTCAATCTCGACGGTCGCAAGATGGTCGGCACCGCCCAGCGCTGGCGCCAGAGTCAGGGCGGCCAGCGTCCGGTGGGGCTGGTGCACGGTGCAATGCTGATGGATGACGAGCGCGAAGCGATGGTCGCCGCGGTCAATCGCTTCAACGAAGCCTGCGGCCTGGAGCAGCGGGTGAGGGCGCAAAGCCACATCGCCCTGCATGAAAAATTCAACGCGCCACAGGCGTTGGCGCGTCTCGATGAATTGTTTCGTTTGATGCTGGCGCAGATTTACAGTGCCTGATTTACGAGCTTAGCGCGTACCGAAGACCACCATGGTCTTGCCCTTCACGTCGACCAGATTGCGTTCTTCCAGATCCTTGAGCACGCGGCCGACCATCTCCCGTGAACAACCGACAATCCGACCGATTTCCTGACGGGTGACTTTGATCTGCATGCCGTCCGGATGGGTCATGGCGTCAGGCTGTTTGCACAGCTCCAGCAGGCAGCGGGCGACGCGGCCAGTGACGTCGAAAAACGCCAGGTCGCCGACTTTCCGGGTGGTGTTGCGCAGGCGCTGTGCGATTTGTCCGCTGAGGGCGTAAAGAATGTCTGGATCCTGCTGCGATAACTCGCGGAACTTGGCGTAACTGATTTCCGCGGTTTCGCATTCGACCTTGGCCCGCACCCAGGCGCTGCGTTCCTGCTCCTGACCTGCTTGCTCAAACAGACCCAGTTCGCCGAAGAAATCCCCGGCGTTGAGGTAAGCGATGATCATCTCGCGACCATCGTCGTCTTCGATGAGGATGGTGACCGAACCCTTGATGATGAAGTACAGCGTGTCCGAGCGATCGCCGGCGCAGATGATGTTGCTTTTGGCCGCATGACGCCGGCGCTGGCAATGCATCAACAGCTTGTCGATGTTCTTGATTTTGGGTGTGGGGGTAATAGCAACCATGGTTGTATCCCGAAAAGACTGCACGGTGATGTTTGAGTTGTTATGAGGCGCTGAAGGCGGTCGCTACAGAGCTGACGAATTGGCGCCAGCGAATTGGCGCCAGCTTACCAGACACTTCGTCGTAAATTCGAGAAATTACCTACAGCCAGAAAGCATCCGTCCTAGGACGTCGTTCCTGTCGGGACAAAGTGCTGTGCTAAGCTGGCGACCCTTTTTTTACAGTGGAGTCTGGGCGATGAAGGCACGCATCCAATGGGCTGGCGAAGCCATGTTCCTCGGCGAATCCGGTAGCGGTCATGTCGTGGTGATGGACGGCCCGCCGGACGCCGGTGGCCGTAACCTCGGGGTACGCCCGATGGAAATGCTCTTGCTGGGTGTCGGCGGTTGCAGCAACTTCGATGTGGTTAGCATCCTGAAGAAGTCACGCCAGGCCGTTGAAAGCTGTGAAGCGTTTCTCGACGCAGAGCGTGCGATGGAAGATCCGAAAGTCTTTACCAAGATCCACATGCACTTCGTGGTCAAGGGCCGGGGCCTGAAAGAAGCCCAGGTCAAGCGCGCCATCGAGCTGTCCGCCGAGAAGTATTGCTCGGCGTCGATCATGCTCGGCGCGGCTGGTGTGGCGATTACCCACGATTATGAAATCGTCGAACTCGGCTGAACCGACATTCAACTATCATAAAAGCAGTGCAGACTCTGGCGATCCCCAGCTGACGTCTGCATAATGCGCCACTTTTTTCAGGGCAGTGATCGGTCAGCCGACAGGTCATCCGCCTGAACAGATAACCAAAATCGCCATCGCGAAGAGGTGTTAACCGTCCTACGCAGGTGCGTTGTTCGCACTTGACGGGCATGCTTGATCACGCGGCCGCGCCGCATACATAGAGAGTTTTTAACGGTGAAAAGCAAACTCAAGCTCCACGGGTTCAATAACCTGACAAAGACCTTGAGCTTCAACATCTATGACATCTGCTACGCGGAGACCCCGCAAGACCAGCAGGCTTACGTCGAGTACATCAATCAAGAGTACAACGCGAAACGCCTGACGCAGATTCTCACAGAAGTTGTCGAGATCATTGGTGCCAACATCCTGAACATCGCCAGTCAGGACTATGAACCCCAGGGCGCCAGCGTCACGATTCTGATTTCGGAAGAGCCGGTAACCCCGACTGACAGCCAGATCGAAGAATCGCCGGGCCCGTTGCCCGAAATCATTCTGGCCCACCTCGACAAGAGCCACATCACGGTGCACACCTATCCGGAAATCCATCCGGACGACGGTATTGCGACCTTCCGTGTGGATATCGACGTGTCGACCTGTGGTGTCATTTCACCGCTCAAAGCGCTCAACTTCCTCATTCACCAGTTCGATTCGGACATCGTGACCGTGGATTACCGTGTGCGCGGCTTCACCCGTGACGTTGAAGGCAACAAGCACTTCATCGACCACGAGATCAACTCGATCCAGAACTACCTCTCCGAAGACACCCGCGACGCGTACCAGATGACCGACGTGAACGTGTACCAGGAAAACCTGTTCCACACCAAAATGCTGCTGAAGAACTTCGAACTGGACAACTACCTGTTCGGCGATGCCACCAGCAACCTCTCGCCCGAGCAGCGTGCCCAGGTGACCGACCGTGTGAAACACGAAATGCTGGAAATCTTCTACGCGCGCAACATGCCGACCTAAGATTCCCGGAAACAAAAAAGGCGACCTTTCGGTCGCCTTTTTCGTTTCTGCCACCCCCCTGTGGGAGCGAGCCTGCTCGCGAAGGGGCCCTCTGCAGCAGTACCGTTCTCAAATCCGATAAGTACTCTTGGTCATCACCTTCGCCAGCAAGCTCATCCCGAACTTCACCGGCGCCGGAAAACGAAACCCGCCCGCATCCAGGGCACTTTCCGCATGGTGTTCTTCATCGATGCGCATCTGCTCGAGAATTGCCCGGGATTTTTCGTCCTCGGCCGGCAACTGCTCCAGATGTTCGTTCAAGTGCTTGCACACCTGATGCTCGGTCGCAGCAACGAAACCCAGACTGACCTTGTCGCTGATCAGGCCGGCGACCGCGCCGATGCCGAAGGACATGCCGTAGAACAGTGGATTCAGCACGCTGGTGTGGCTGCCCAGCTGATGGATGCGCTGTTCGCACCAGACCAGATGATCGATCTCTTCTTCAGCCGCGTGCTCCATGGCTGCGCGTACCTGCGGCAACTTGGCGGTCAGCGCCTGGCCCTGGTACAGCGCCTGGGCGCAGACTTCGCCGGTGTGGTTGATGCGCATCAGACCGGCGACATGGCGGGTGTCTTCATCGCTCATCTGCGTATCCGGCTGCAGAATCGCTGGCGACGGGCGGTACGGCTGGCCACTGAAGGGCAACAGGGTGCGCATCGCGGCATCGGCTTGCAGTAGCAGACGGTCTATGGGCGAGTAGTGACGTTGGGTAGTCATGCTGACCTCCGGGAAGAATCTCGGCGGCCAGTTTAACCGAATCGGCCGGCGAGGGTTTGCGCTGGGTCACTTGCTGCGCGGTCAGGCTTTTTTGTGGGAGCGAGCCTGCTCGCGAAAGCGGATTATCGGCTACTGAAGTGTTGGATGTATCGGCGCCTTCGCGAGCAGGCTCGCTCCCACGGTTGGTTGTCGCCAATCAGCCCGGCGGCCAGTTCATCTGGCGCTGCCCCAGCACGTGCATATGGATGTGATAGACAGTCTGCCCGCCAAGTTCATTGCAGTTCATCACCACGCGGAAGCCTTCTTTGCAACCCAGTTCCAGCGCCAGACGCTGCGCGGTGAACAGAATGTGCCCGGCCAGCGCCTTGTCGTCTTCGGTCAGGTCGTTGAGCGTGCGCACCGGTTTTTTCGGGATCACCAGAAAGTGCACCGGAGCCTGTGGGGCGATGTCGTGGAAGGCCAGAACCTGGTCGTCCTCGTAGATGATATTGGCCGGGATTTCCCGGTTGATGATCTTGGTGAACAGAGTATCCACTGCTGTTTCTCCGTTGAGTTGGGCTGAATCGAGTGTACCGCTTCGAAGTCGTGTTCCTAGCGGGGGCAGTAAGCTTTATTGACCATGCCGACAATCGTCCGGTTAAGCCAGCGCGAACCCAGTCGCGGCAGGAACGCCAGCCAGCGGTTGCGCCGTCCCGGAATGATGATGGCGCGGTTTTTATCCAGTGCGCGTACGGCATGCAGTGCCACTTCTTCCGGACTCATCAGCGAGTGGCTGCTTTCGATCTTTTCGCTACTCATCTGTGCGGTTCGGAAGAACGGTGTGCGCGTCGGGCCGGGGCAAAGCACGGAGACTTTCACGCCGCTTTGTTTGAGCTCCACGCGCAGGGCTTCGGAAAAATGCAGCACATAGGCTTTGCTGGCGTAGTAGGTGCTCATCCATGGGCCGGGGCTGTACGCAGCCACCGACGCGACATTGAGGATCTGCCCGCCACCCAGCAGCGCCATGCTGTTACCCACCGCATGGCAGAGGCGGGTGAGGGCGAGGATATTGACCTCGATGAGGTCCTGCTCGGTCATCCAGTCTTGCGCCAGGAATGGCCCGCAGGTGCCCATGCCTGCGCAATTGACCAGCAGATCGATCTGCCGATCGCCTTCTTCCAGCTCCAGCAAAAAGCCCGACAGGCGCAACGGTTCGCCGAGATCGCAGGCACGAAACAATACTTCGACATCGAAACGCTGGGTCAGCTCGATGGCGATACTTTCCAGCTGATCACGCTGTCGTGCCACCAGAATCAGGCTGCGGCCGCGCCGGGCCAGTGCTTCGGCCATGGCCAGGCCGATGCCGCTGGAAGCGCCGGTGATCAGAGCGTAACGGGTCATGCAGTTCTCCATCGCAACAGCTCCGCGGCGGCGACGCGGTTGTCGCGGCAGGGAGCGCTGTTCATTCTTGCGCAGAGTCTACAGGGGCCTGCGCCGGTTCGGCTGCTTCGTCGGTGGAAATCGCTGGCGGTTCGACGACCTCGACTTCGTCGGTGGTCACCGAGCCGCTGTCATAGCTGCTCTCCAGATTGCTTTCATATTCTTCCTGGACAGCCGAGAAGCCGCCAAGCAGGCCGCCGGCAAAAATCAGCGCGAAGAATACGATCCACAATGAGCACAGCACTTTCACCGCCGAGCTGTTGGGCGGTGGTGGCGGCCCATAGCGGTTGGCGCCGGCATTGCCGGGTACGACCATCATTATCAGCGGGAAAAAACTGCCCACGAACGGCACCAGATTCAACAGCCACAGCCAGCCCGACCAGCCGATATCGTGCAGGCGCTGAACGCTGAACAGAATGCTGACGATCATGAAGCCAATGAACAGGAAGACCGCCAGAATGCCGCCGAGGATCAGGCCGGTAGTCGAGTCGCCGCTGACCAGGCCCAACGCAATCAAAGCAAACACGCCGACGGTGGGCAGGGTCACCAGGCTCAAGACCATGGTCCAGGCCAGAAAGCGCAGGCGACCGATCCGGCCTTCGACGCTGAATGGCTTGAGCGTGGCGAACGGCGGCAGAGTTTCGCCGACATTTGCGCGGGGTGGGGCGTAAGGCGAGTCCGGTTCGGCCACCGCTGCAGGGTTATCGTGGACATCCGCCAGATTCAGCTCGATGGCAGTTTCCGCTTCGATCCGCGCATCGATCCCGGTTTTGTTCAACGCCTGCAGATACGTCTGCGCATCGCTGTGGGACAAATCACGTTTGAGAGCGACGGTGCGGCCATTGAACAGGCGCTCGATGGCGGCCACATCGCTTTTGAACAGATCCGCCAGATTCAGCTTGGCGGTGGTGAGGTCGACGCCGGGCTGTAGCGCGCCGTCGAAGACGATCTTGTAACGGGTGTCGCTCATGGCCGAGGCATCCTTGTCGCGATTCATTTGGCAGCCAGTCTGATCAGGACTGGCCAGATATGTTTTTCAGCGCGGCCAGCGTTGTGGCAGCTGTGCAGCGCGCGTTTGGGCTTGACGATATTCAGCGTCGAGCCGTGCAATCAATTGATCCACACTCGGCAGATCGTCAATCTGGCCAACTCCCTGGCCCGCCGACCACACGGTCTTCCAGGCCTTGGCTTCATCGTTGATCGGCTTGAGCTTGTCGCCGAAGTTCACCTCGCCCTTGCCTTGCAGGGCCGCCATGTCGAAACCTGCCGCCTCCAGGCTCTGGCGCATGAAACTGGCCGGCACTCCCGACACCGCTGGAGTATGAATGATGTCGGCAGCCTTGGCTGTCAGCAGCATGTCTTTGTAGGCGTCAGGCGCGTGACTTTCTGTTGTGCCGATAAATCGCGTACCGAAGTAGGCCAAATCCGCACCGAGCAGCTGCGCGGCGAGAATCTCATGGCCGTGGTTCAGACATCCTGCAAGCAAGAGTGTCTTGTCGAAGAACTCACGGATCTCGGCAATCAGCGCAAACGGGCTCCAGGTGCCGGCATGCCCGCCGGCACCGGCCGCGACGGCAATCAGCCCGTCGACACCGGCTTCAGCGGCTTTCTCGGCATGGCGCCGCGTGGTCACGTCGTGAAACACCAGACCGCCGTAGCTGTGCACCGCGTCGACCAGTTCCTTCACCGCGCCGAGGCTGGTGATAACGATCGGCACCTTGTGCTCGACGCAAATGTCCAGATCCGCCTGCAGACGCGGGTTGCTGTGATGAACAATCAGGTTCACTGCGTAAGGGGCCGGATTATCCAGCGTCGCCAGGCCCGCTTCGATCTGTTCCAGCCAGGCCTTGAACCCACTGCTTTCGCGTTGGTTAAGAGCCGGAAAGCTGCCGACCACGCCGTTGCGGCAGCAGGCGAGCACCAGTTCCGGATTGGAGATCAGAAACATCGGCGCCGCAACCACGGGCAGACGCAGACGTTGTTCGAACACAGCGGGCAGCGACATTGTGAACCCCCGAAGATTTTTATCGATTGAAGTTAGAACGGCTTGACCACGACCAGAATTACGATAGCCAGCAATATCAGAACCGGCACTTCATTGAACCAGCGATAAAAGACATGGCTGCGGGTGTTTTCGCCACGGGCGAAGCGTTTGACCTGCGCGCCGCACATATGGTGGTAACCGATCAGCAGCACGACCAGAGTCAGTTTTGCGTGAATCCAGCCGCCCTGGCTGAAAAGGCTTGGGTTGAGGTAGATCAGCCAGCCACCGAAGATCAGCGTGGCGATCATCGCCGGGCCCATGATGCCGCGATACAGCTTGCGCTCCATGACGCTGAAGCGTTCCTGGCTGATCGTGTCTGCGCTTTGCGCGTGGTAAACGAACAGGCGCGGCAAGTAGAACAGCCCGGCAAACCAGCAGACGACGCTGACAATGTGAAACGCTTTGAGCCATAGATAGAGCATTTTTGGTTATTCCCTCATTCACGGTAGCCAGATAGTAGAGGCTTGAGCGTCCGCGCGTCACCTTGGCGGTTGTCGCAGGCGCGCGCGGCCCCTATTATCGACGGCTTTCCAGTGGGTTCGTTGAGGGCAGGTTTATGGTCAAGGTCGGTATCGTCGGCGGCACGGGTTACACCGGTGTCGAACTGCTGCGTCTGTTGGCACAGCATCCGCAGGCAGAAGTGGTCGTCATCACTTCCCGATCCGAGGCCGGTCTGGCCGTGGCTGACATGTACCCGAACCTGCGCGGTCACTATGACGGGCTGGCGTTCAGCGTGCCGGACATCAAAACCCTCGGCGCTTGCGATGTGGTGTTCTTCGCCACGCCGCACGGTGTGGCTCACGCACTGGCGGGCGAATTGCTGGCGGCGGGTACCAAGGTCATCGACTTGTCCGCCGACTTCCGTTTGCAAGATGCTGATGAATGGGCCAAATGGTACGGCCAGCCACACGGCGCGCCGGAACTGCTGGACGAAGCGGTCTATGGTCTGCCGGAAGTCAATCGCGAGCAGATCAAGAAAGCGCGCCTGATCGCGGTGCCGGGTTGCTATCCGACCGCAACGCAATTGGGTTTCCTGCCGTTGCTGGAAGCAGGTCTGGCCGACGCATCGCGTTTGATCGCCGACTGCAAATCCGGCGTCAGCGGTGCTGGCCGCGGAGCGGCTGTAGGCTCGCTTTACTCCGAGACGTCGGAAAGCATGAAGGCCTATGCGGTAAAAGGTCATCGTCATTTGCCGGAAATTCGCCAGGGCCTGCGTCGCGCGGCGGGCAAGGATGTCGGCCTGACCTTCGTCCCGCATTTGACGCCGATGATTCGCGGTATTCACTCCACGCTCTACGCGACTGTGGTCGATCGTTCGGTGAATCTGCAGGCGCTGTTCGAAAAGCGATACGCCAGCGAACCGTTCGTCGATGTAATGCCAGCCGGCAGCCATCCGGAAACCCGTAGCGTACGTGGCGCCAACGTCTGCCGCATTGCTGTGCATCGTCCGCAGGATGGCGATCTGGTGGTCGTGCTCTCGGTGATCGACAATCTGGTGAAGGGCGCCTCGGGTCAGGCGGTGCAGAACATGAACATCCTCTTCGGACTGGACGAGCGCTTCGGCCTGTCACACGCCGGCATGCTGCCTTAAAAGCAGCTACGAGCTTCAAGCCACAAGCTACAAGAGATCAGAGGCAGGCTTGAAGCTCACCGCTTGAAGCTTGCCGCTGCTCCTCTAATAGTTGACCAATTTTCTAGGACAAGCGGATAATGCGCGTCATCACGCATTATGGCGGCGTAACGCCGGGAGATAGTCAGCATGAGCGTCGAATCCTTCACCCCCACGGCTTTGCAATTCACTCAAGGTGCTGCGCACAAGGTGAAGAGCCTGGTCGATGAAGAGGGGAATGATCGCTTGAAGCTGCGCGTATTTGTTACGGGCGGCGGTTGTTCAGGGTTTCAATACGGTTTCACCTTCGATGAGGACGTGGCCGATGACGACACCATCGTCGAGCGCGAAGGCGTGAGCCTGGTGGTCGATCCGATGAGCTTCCAGTACTTGGCCGGTGCCGAGGTGGATTATCAGGAAGGTCTGGAAGGTTCGCGCTTCGTGATCAAGAACCCGAATGCCACAACGACTTGTGGTTGTGGTTCGTCGTTCTCGATCTGATCGCGCTTCAGCGCACACAACAAAACGCCGCAGAGCCTTTCGGTTCTGCGGCGTTTTTGTATCTGAAGTTTATGCCGGGTAGATGGCGCCGAGTACGCGCAGGCCGCGAGCGCCGGTGACGCTTGGCCGGTTGGCGGCGATGCCTTCGAGGCAGCAATGCGCCAGCCAGGCGAAGGCCATGGCTTCTACCCAGTCAGGGTCAACGCCGTGAGTTGCGGTGCTGGCGACTTGGGTATTTGGCAGCAGATCCGCCAGACGTCTCATCAGCGTGGCGTTGTGCGCGCCGCCGCCACAAACCAGCAGTTCCTGAGTGTCCGATTGAGCGCTTTGTAGCGACTCGACGATGGTCAGCGCCGTCAGTTCGAGCAGCGTGGCCTGAACGTCTTCGGCTGCGAAGGTTGGCAGGTTCGAAAGATGCTGTTCCAGCCATGGCAGATTGAAGACTTCGCGGCCGGTACTTTTCGGGCCTTTGGCGACGAAGAACGGGTCGCTGAGCAGTGCCTTGAGCAGGGTTGGTTCAACCTTGCCGGTCGCAGCCCATTTGCCGTCCCGGTCATAGTTCTCGCCCCGTTGCCGGCTAATCCAGGCGTCCATCAGAACATTCCCCGGCCCGCAGTCGAAACCGGATACAGGTTTGTTCGGCTCAATCAGGCTGAGATTGCTGAATCCGCCGACATTCAAGACTGCCTGGTTACCAGTACGCTCTTCAAACAACGCTTCGTGAAAGGCTGGCACCAGAGGCGCACCTTGGCCACCCGCTGCGACATCGCGACTGCGGAAATCGCTGACGACGGTAATACCGGTCAACTCAGTCAGCAGGGCTGGATTACCGATCTGCACGGTAAACCCGCGCGCCGGCTCATGGCGAATGGTCTGACCGTGGCTGCCGATGGCGCGGATGGCTTCGGGCTCAAGCTGTTGTTGCGCGAGGAGGGCGTGGATGCCTGACGCAGCAAGTTCGACCCAGTGTTGCTGGGCAATCGCCGAACGGGCGATCTCGTCGGGGCCGCTGGCGCACAAGCCAAGCAGCTCGGCGCGCAGGGGTTCAGGCATTGGCAGGTAGTGGGTGGCGATCAGTTTGATCGCCGAGGTCTGTTCGATCAGGGCGATGTCCAGCCCGTCGAGACTGGTTCCGGACATCACACCGATATACAGGGCCATGGCTTAGCGCTTGCTCGAAGCCAACATGGTGGCCTTCTCTTGATCCATGCGCGCCATCAACGGCTGGCTCTGCGCGAGGAAGCGCGCGCGTTCGGACTTGGCGATCGGATCGGCCATCGGCAGCTTCTGGCCCAGCGGATCGACGTGAACGCCGTTGACCTGGAACTCATAGTGCAAATGCGGGCCGGTGGAAAGGCCGGTTGTACCGATATAGCCAATGACTTGACCTTGCTTGACGCTGCCACCGGTTTTCACGCCTTTGGCAAAGCCCTGCATATGGCCATAGAGCGTACGGTAAGTGTTGCCGTGCTGAATGATCACAGTGTTGCCGTAACCACCACGACGACCGGCCAGCAACACTTTGCCGTCACCGGCAGCCTTGATCGGCGTGCCTCGCGGCGCTGCATAGTCGACACCTTTGTGCGCGCGGATCTTGTTGAGGATCGGGTGTTTGCGGCCCATGGAGAACTTCGAGCTGATGCGGGCGAAGTCAACCGGCGTACGGATGAAGGCCTTGCGCATGCTGTTGCCATCGGCAGTGTAATAGCTGCTGTTGCCTTGTTTGTTGGTGTAGCGAACAGCGGTGTAAGTCTTCCCGCGGTTGGTGAAGCGCGCCGACAGGATCGGGCCGGTGCCGACAGCCTTGCCGTTGATGACTTTCTGCTCGTAGATCACATCGAATTCATCACCCTGACGAATGTCCTGCGCGAAATCGATGTCGTAGCCAAAGACGCTGGCCATGTCCATGGTCATGCTGTGAGAAAGGCCGGCGCGGGCTGCGGACTGCGACAGTGAGCTGTTGATGACACCGTGGACGTAGGCAGTGCGAACGGTTGGCTTGGCAGTCACTCGGTTGAACGAATAACCCTTGTCATTCTTGGTCAGGGTGATGGTTTCAACGTCGCTGACCTTGCTGTGCAGGCTGGTCAACTGGCCTTCCGGGCTGAGTTCGAATTCGAGTTTCTGACCGCGCTTGAGTTGGCTGAACTGCTTGGCTTGCTTGTCGCTTGCCAGTATTTCGTGCACGGAGGCTGCCGGTAGGCCGACTTTTTCAAACAGGGTAGACAGCGTATCGCCTTTGGAAACCACGACCTCGCGGTGCCCAGGCTCTTTTGGTTTCTCAGCAGGGGCTACAGGTGCTGGCGCGGTTTCAGCGGTTTGCGCGGCATTTTCGTCGCTGTTTTCGATTTGTGCGAACGGCGAAGCTACCGGCTCGTTTGTGGCTTGAGCCGCATCAGCAGCGTCTTGATCTTGTGTCAGTTGTTCAGCAGGACTTTCCAGTTCAAGACTCAGAGTCGTCTTTTTGGCTTCAACATCGCTGGAGGGAAATACCAGCAGCGCCAGGCTGAGAAGGGCGGCGATTCCACTTGCGGCGAGCAGGTGGGTCTTCGGGTAAAGCGGGGGCGCTTTAGACGGTTCTGTGGTCATAGGTAATTTTTGACTTTGAAATAGATGAATTGGAAAAGATGAATGACATGATGAAGATGAAATAACTGTATAAAATATAACCAAATCATCGCTGAAGCAAGTCTACAGACCTCGGGTCTGTGGATTGGTGTCCGTGCGCCGGGCAAAACTTGTAATTGGTGCGCGTTCTTGTATGGTTGGTTCCCTTTGAATCTGAGCCTTGCGGGTCTGTTATGAAGTCGGTTGAAGAGCAGCTAGCGCTGATTAAACGTGGTGCGGAAGAACTATTGGTCGAGTCCGAGCTGGTCGAGAAGCTCAAGCGCGGCCAACCGCTGCGTATCAAGGCTGGTTTCGACCCTACCGCTCCGGATCTGCATCTTGGTCATACCGTGCTTATTAATAAGCTGCGTCAGTTCCAGGAACTGGGGCACCAAGTGATCTTCCTTATAGGTGACTTCACCGGGATGATCGGTGATCCGAGTGGCAAGAGCGCCACGCGTCCGCCACTGACGCGTGAGCAGGTTCTGGAAAATGCCGAGACCTACAAGACTCAGGTTTTCAAAATCCTTGATCCGGCGAAAACCGAAGTTGCCTTCAACTCCACCTGGATGGACAAGATGGGGCCGGCGGATTTCATTCGCCTGACTTCGCAATACACCGTCGCTCGCATGCTCGAGCGCGATGACTTCGACAAGCGCTATACCACCTACCAGCCGATCGCTATTCACGAGTTCCTCTATCCGCTGGTTCAGGGTTATGACTCGGTCGCGCTGCGCGCCGATGTCGAGCTGGGCGGTACCGATCAGAAATTCAACTTGCTGATGGGTCGCGAGTTGCAGCGTGGGTATGGTCAGGAGGCACAGTGCATTCTGACCATGCCATTGCTGGAAGGTCTGGATGGCGTGAAGAAGATGTCCAAGTCGCTGGGTAACTATGTCGGTATCCAGGAAGCGCCGGGCGTCATGTACAGCAAGCTGGTTTCCATCCCGGATGCGCTGATGTGGCGTTACTTCGAGTTGCTCAGCTTCCGTTCGATGGATGATATCAACGCATTCCGGGCTGACGTCGAAGCTGGGGCGAATCCACGTGATATCAAAATCAAACTCGCTGAAGAGATCGTTGCGCGTTTCCATGGTGAAGAGGCTGCGGCGAACGCTCACCGAGGCGCTGGCAACCGCATGAAGGATGGCGAACTTCCAGATGACTTGCCTGAGATCGAGCTGTCTTCGGTTGAGGATATGCCAATCGCTGCCGTCCTTAATAAGGCAGGCTTGGTGAAGAACTCAGCGGCGGCGCGAGATCTGTTGGCGGCTGGCGGGGTGCGTGTCGATGGTGAGGTGGTTGATCGCTCCTTTATATATGTACTGGGCACGACTCACGTTTGCCAAGCCGGCAAGAAAGCTTTTGCACGTATTACGCTGAAATCTGAATAAAGTTGAAATTGGGGGTTGACGGCGAATTCTAGAAGTCTATAATTCGCCCCACTTCCGGCGCAGTCGAAACGGAAAACTCCTTGAGATTCAAAGAGTTACGCAGTTTTCGGCAGTGGCTTGCTTCAGATCATCGAGGCCTGGAAGGAGTTGAAAGAGCGGTGATGTTTGGCTCTTTTAACGGTTCGATCTTCTCGGTCGAAAGCGGAGAAAAAGAGGTGTTGACAGCAGCGATTAACGCTGTAGAATTCGCCTCCCGCT
>NZ_QFZZ01000002.1 GCF_005233515.1 Pseudomonas sp. CFBP13508 | reverse complement strand
GTGAGAGTAGGTCATCGTCAAGATTAAATTCCGAAACCCCAATTGCGAAAGCAGTTGGGGTTTTGTTTTGCCTGCGGGAAAGTTTTAAGAACCGAAGCGAACAAAATTGCACAGTTATTTTCGAAGCAGAACACTAGAATAGCCCCATCTTTATCGGAGCCAGAGCCTGTATGTCAGAATCGGTTGACGCCCCCGGGCTGTCAGATTTACCGCTGGAAGACTTGATAGCCTGTCACGAGTGCGACCTGCTGATGCGCAAGCCGACACTTGCCCATGGTGAGAAGGCTCTCTGCCCGCGCTGCGGCTACGAGTTATATGCGCACCGCCATAACGTGGTGCAGCGCAGCCTCGCGCTGGTAATCGCCGCGTTATTACTTTACGTACCGGCAAACTTTTTACCCATCATGCAACTCAATATCCTCGGGCAATCTTCGCAGGATACGGTCTGGAGTGGCGTAGTCGGCCTGTTCAACACCGACATGCAAGGTGTGTCGATTGTCGTCTTCCTTTGCAGCATGGCCATACCGTTACTCAAGTTGTTGTGCCAGCTGTTTGTCCTACTGACGATCCGCTTCAATGTCGGCCGTAGTTATGGCTTGTTGCTCTATCGTATTTACCACCACCTCAGAGACTGGGGCATGCTCGAGGTCTACCTCATGGGCGTCCTCGTCGCGATCGTGAAGCTGGCGGATATGGCAGCAATCACCGTCGGCCTCGGGCTGGCATGTTTCATTGGCTTGTTGTTGGTACAAGTCTGGCTGGAGGTGGTGATGTCACCGCATCAGATCTGGCAGGCATTATCAGGAGAGGATGCCCATGCGGGCGATTGATGCGGGCATTCTGGTGTGCACCGAATGCCACGAACTGAACAAGCAGGAAGCTGACGTCGATGAGCAAAGCTGTACCCGCTGCGGCGCGCAGGTGCACGCTCGCCGCCCCAACAGCCTGACCCGCACCTGGGCGCTGTTGATCACGGCAGCCATTATCTATATTCCGGCCAACGTCTTGCCGATCATGACGGTCAGCTCCCTGGGCCAGGGTGAACCGAGCACCATCATGTCCGGGGTGATTGAACTGGTGCAGCACGGCATGATTCCGATCGCAAGCGTGGTGTTCATCGCCAGTATTCTGGTGCCCACGTTCAAACTGGTCGGCATCGCGCTGCTGCTGTTTTCCGTGCAGCGCCGGCAGCCATTGTCGGCCCGTCAGCGCATCTGGATGTACCGATTCATCGAGTTCATTGGCCGCTGGTCGATGCTCGATATTTTCGTGATCGCCATTCTCGTGGCGGTCGTCAACTTCGGCCGGATAGCCAGTGTCGAAGCCAATCTGGGCGCCGTCGCCTTCGCCTCTGTGGTGATTCTGACGATGCTCGCCGCAGTAACTTTCGATCCCCGACTGATTTGGGATAACACGGAGTCGGACGACGACCATGACTGATTTGCCTGTAGCGAAAACCCGACCGGCTTCGAACTGGTCGGCCATTTGGGTGCTGCCTCTGATCGCGCTGATCATCGGCGGCTGGCTCGGCTGGCGTGCCTGGTCGGAAACCGGCATCGAAATACAGGTGCGCTTCGAAAGCGGCGAAGGGATCCAGGCCAACAAGACCGAAGTGGTTTACAAAGGCATGCCGGTCGGCAAGGTCAAGACGCTCAAGCTCGACGATGAAGGCAACTCCAAAGGCGTGATCGCCACCATCGAAATGAACAAGGACGTCGAGCAGTACCTGAAGACCAGCACACGGTTCTGGCTGGTCAAACCGAGCGTGACCTTGGCCGGTATCACTGGTCTGGAAACGCTGGTCTCGGGTAACTATGTTGCGATCAGTCCCGGTGAAGGCGAGCCCGTGCGCAAGTTCAAGGCATTGGCCGAAGAGCCACCGCTGTCCGACGCCAAGCCCGGTCTGCACCTGACCATCAAGGCCGATCGCCTCGGCTCGTTGAATCGCGGCAGCCCGGTGTTCTACAAGCAGATCAAAGTCGGCCAGGTCAAAAGCTATGTGCTTTCCGAGGACCAGAGCACCGTTGAACTGAAGGTGTTCATCGAGCCGACCTACGCCAAACTGGTGCGCAAACACACACGTTTCTGGAACGCCAGCGGCATCAGCATCGACGCTAACCTGTCCGGTGTGAAAGTCCGTAGCGAGTCCTTGGCCAGCATCGTCGCTGGGGGCATCGCCTTCGCTACGCCGGAGAATCGCAAGGACAGCCCAGCGACCGATCCGAGCCTGCCGTTCCGTCTCTATGAAGACTTCGACGCCGCCGCTGCCGGGATTCGCGTGAAGGTCAAACTCAGTGATTTCGAGGGCCTGCAGGCGGGTCGCACTCCGGTCATGTACAAAGGCATTCAGGTCGGCAACCTGAAAGCGCTCAAAGTCGATCCGGACCTGAACAGTGCAACCGCCGAGCTGACCCTTGATCCGTTGGCCGAAGACTATCTGGTTGAGGGCACGCAGTTCTGGGTGGTCAAACCGTCGATTTCCCTGGCGGGTATTACCGGCCTGGAAGCGCTGGTGAAAGGTAACTACATCGCCGTGCGTCCGGGCGACAAAGGCGCTGCGCCGAAACGCGAGTTCGAAGCGCGACCGAAAGCACCGCCGCTGGATCTGCGTTCGCCGGGCCTGCATCTGGTGTTGTTTACCGATTCGCTGGGTTCGATCGATGTCGGCAGTCCGATTCTGTACAAGCAGGTCAAGGTCGGTTCGGTGCAGAGCTACCAGTTCTCCCGAACCAAGAAGCAGCTGGTTATCGGCGTGCACATCGAGAAGGAATACGAAAACCTGGTCAATGCCTCGACGCGCTTCTGGAACGTCAGCGGCATCACCCTCACCGGTGGCTTTACCGGCGGCATTCAGGTCAAGAGTGAATCCCTGCAAACCCTGATGGCCGGCGGTATCGCCTTCGAAACGCCGCAGGCCAATGCGCCGTTGAAGAAACGTATCCCGCGCTTCCGTCTGTTTGCCGATCACGATGAGGCGAACAAGAAAGGCTCAGTAGTGACCATCAAAGTCGATCGCGCTGACGGCTTGAGCAGCGGTACGCCGGTACGTTTCAAGGGGCTCGATGTCGGCAAGATTGAAAGCGTTGATTTGACCGATGACATGCAGTCGGTGATCCTCACCGCTCGCATCACTGAAGTGCCGGAGAAGATTGCGCGGGTCGGCAGTCAGTTCTGGGTGGTCAAGCCGGAGCTGGGCCTGATCAAGACGCAGAACCTGGAGACGCTGGTCACCGGTAAATACATCGAAGTCCAGCCGGCAGCGAAGAATCTCGGCCCGCAGAAGAACTTCGTTGCCTTGGCCGAGGCGCCGGAAGTCACCAAACAGGAAGCGGGTCTGAGTCTGGTGTTGAGCGCCGCACGTCGTGGTTCGCTGAAGCCCGGCGTGCCAGTGACCTATCGTGAAATCACCGTCGGAAAGGTGACCGGTTATGAATTGGGCCAGACCGCTGACCGTGTATTGGTCCACATCCTGATCGAGCCGAAGTACGCGCCACTGGTGCGCAGCGGCAGCCGCTTCTGGAACACCAGCGGCGTGGGCTTCGATTATGGGTTGTTCAAAGGCGTGACGGTTCGGACCGAATCGCTGGAGACGCTGATTCAGGGCGGGATTGCCTTCGCCACCCCGGATGGCGAGCGCATGGGCAACCCGGCGCGGGCCGAGCAGACGTTCCCGTTGTTCGACAAATTCGAGGATGAATGGCTGACCTGGGCGCCGAAGATTCAGCTTGGTAAATAGTGGCGTTTGTCGAATAGCCTTCGCGAGCAGGCTCGCTCCCACAGGGGAACGCGTTCCAATTGTGGGAGCGAGCCTGCTCGCGAAGGGGCCAGCCACATCAACACAAAATCCAGACCATAAAAAAGGGCCGCGATCCCATCAGATCGCGGCCCTTTTTTTGCCTTCAGCTAAAGCCGATCAAACCGCATCCAGCTCCGGCTCGTCCGCCTGCACATTCAGCGTGGCCTTGACCACATCATGGCGGCGGATGTACTTCCAGTCCGCCTCATCGATGTAGATCCCCGCCGGGCCGCTGCCGCCTTCCAGGTCGATCGCGACACTGGCGCAGACTTGCGGCTTCACACTCGCCAGAATCGGCACGAAGCCTAGTTGCAGACTGGTTTCCAGCAGCGCCGCCTGGTTCTTCTCGTCGATGTCCGCCGCCTCGTCGAGGTAGTACGGCAGACGCACGCGGCCGGCCAGATCGCGATCCATCAAATGCAGCAACAAGTACATGTTGGTCAGTGCTTTGATGGTCATGGTCGTACCGTTGGACGCTGCGCCATCGATATCGGTGTGGATCACCGGTTGGCCGTTGACCTTGGTGATCTCGAAGGCCAGTTCGAACAAATCCTTGAGGCCGAGCTGGTTGTGGTTCGCCGCCACCAGCCGCGCGAGGTATTCCTTAGCCTCTTCGTTCTTGTTGTCCTGCTCGGCGCTCTGGCTGAGGTCAAACACCGACAGTGTTTCGCCTTCCTCATACTGGCCGGCGCTGTGGATGATCTGGTCGATGTGCTTGAGCGCTTCCTTGTTCGGCGCGAGGACGATGCGGAAGCTCTGCAGGTTGGAAACCTGGCGCTTGTTGATCTCGCGGTTGAACAGCGCCAGTTGATGCTCGAGGCTGTCGTAATCGCTGCGAATGTTGCGCAGGGTGCGGGCGATGTCGGTGACCGCCGCGCGCCGCGCCTTGCCTAAGGTTAGCGCTTCATCGGTGCGGTGTGCGTAAGCGTTGATCAGCAGCGACAGACGCCGCTCCATGTCGTCTTCGCTGTCGAACTTGGCCACGCCTTTCAGACGCACCTGCGCATACAGCGCCTCGATCTGCCCATCGGCGCGCAGCAGACCCTGCCAGCTGTCCTGATAGTCGTTGAGCAGCGGCAGCAGGTTGTCCATCGAATCATCGACCGGATCCATGAACGGCGTGCCGAACGGCAGATCCGCTGGCAGCAACTGACGACGACGCAAGGCATCGTCGAGGGTGCGTTGCTTGGCTTCCATGTCGGCGATCTGCCGGCCGACCAGTTGCAGCTTGGCCGACAGTTGCTGGACGCGCTCAGTGAAGGCATCGCTGGAGCGCTTGAGTTCGTCCTGCGCGGCTTCCATCTGCGCCAGTTGTTCGAGTTTGTCGCCTTCTTCGGCGCTCAGGGTCTGGGTGCGACGGAAATCTTCCAGCGCCTTCTGCGCGTCCAGCACCTGCTGGTAAAGCGCTTCGGTCTGGGTCTTGCTCGCGGCGCGGTCGGCGGCCACGGCCTGCTGGGTTTTCAATTGCTTGAGCTCTTTTTCCAGACGCTCTTTCTGATCGCGCAACGCGGCGCGGTCGGCCAGCGCTTGCAGGGCCGGCGGCTCGATGTGCGAGATGTCGATCGACAGGCCCGGCACTTCGAAGCGCTCGCCTTTGAAGCCGTCAAGAATCAGCTCGACCGATTTGACCCACTCACCGTTCTCGTCGAGGGTGATGCCATGTTCGCCCAGCGGCAGGCTGAACAACGCGCTATTGAACAGACGCATCAGGCGCTCGACGTCCTGTTGCGAGAACTCTTCGCGCAGGCGGGCATAGCTGTTGTTGTCGGCGTGATCGAGTTGTTGCTTCACCGACTTCAGGCGTTTTTCCAGATCGCGCAGACGCTCTTCGAGGTCTTCGGCGCTGAACTGACGCGACTGCGCCAAGGCACCGGCCAATTCATCGTGGGCATCCTTGGCGGCGAGCAATTGTTGCTCGAGCACTTTGACGTCATCGACCAGGGCGAAGCGGTTCTTCAGCACCGACAGCTCGCCGAGCCAGCGCTGGATACCGGAAATTTCCCGCTCCAGACGCATCAGTTCCTGGGTGCCGCCGCGCTGATCGTTTTGCAGATCGTCCTGCTCGCGACGGTAGTGCTCGGCCTGGATGGTCAGCTCTTCCTTGCGCGCCGTGGCGTAGTCCGACCAGGTGCCGAGCAAGGAATCGAGCAGCGGCGACAGGCGATGCAGTTTGCCGCGCAGCACATCGCGCTGTTTCACGCCGTTGGCCAGCGCTTCAACCAATGGGCCGGCGGCGACCAGCGAGTTGTAGTCCTGCTCCATGCGCCGCACGTCGCGGAAGGCTTCTTCGCACGCGGCGATGTAATCGACGCTGCCCGAACGCAGGCTGTGTTCGAAGGCATCGAGGAACAGCTGCTTGAGCTTGGCCGCGGTGATTTCGCGCATGTGCAGCAGGTTGATGAACAGCGCGCGGAAGGTCTTCAGGCTCTGCTCGCTGGTGGAGCGCAGCGGGATCAGCGTCAGGTCGAGCGGGATCGACGTGTGGCCGCCAACCAGCAAACGGCGCAGTTCGTCGGGCTTGAGCTCGTAAGCCTTCAGGCCTTCTTTTTCGAGATTGCTGAACAGCTCTTTCTGACGCAGGCACGTGTCGTTTTTCTGGTAGTGGGCCAGATCGAGCTTGCCGGCGTAGGCGAAGAACTGGTGCCCGAAACCGCCGCCCGGGCCGCGACCGACCACGCCGATCACGTGGGGGCCGTGGGGCAGATTGACTTCAACGAGGATGTAACTGGTGTCGGAAGCGAAGTAGAAGCGCCGCGATTGTTCCAGGCTGTACTTGCCGAAGCTCATGTCGGACATGCGCGCCAGAATCGGGAACTGCAAGGCGTTGATCGACGCTGACTTGCCGAGGTTGTTCGCGCCGTAAACCGACAGCGGTTCTTCCAGCGGGAACAGACCGAGGCTGTAACCGGCGGTGTTCAAAAGGGCAAAGCGGCGGATGCCGTAGCGTTCCTGGCTCATGCATCGGACTCCTGTTCTTCGGCAATGGCGCGGGCCAGTGCGTCTTCTTCGCTTTCTTCTTCAAATTCGGAAAGATCGAGCGGATCGTCGGTTTCGAGGAATTTCGCTTCGGCTTCTTCGTCGATCAGCACCGGTGCCGGCAGCGGCAGAACGCTGTGGACGCTGGCTGCGAGGTCGCGGTCCTGCTGTACCGACAGACACACGTCGAGGAAACGGTGCATCGGCGGCAGGAAGCGGTAGACACCGTTTTCTTCGCCGGCAAAACCGAGCTGGGTCATGCGGCGCATGATTTTTTCTTCGAGTTCTTCGACGGTCTGCACTTCGGCCTGGATGAACAGGTCGCGGTATTTATCCAGCAGCGACGGCAATTCTTCGCGGCCGAGGCTGCCGCCGTCGAGCACGGCAATCGGGTCGCGGCCCTGGTCGGCCAGGTGCTCGACGAGGATGAAGGTGAACAGCGCCAGCCGCTGGGCGGTCTTGTTCACCGCTGCGGCGGCCATATCCGGCACGAAGTAGTAGAAACCACGGGTGTCGCAGACCAGTTCAAAGCCCAACGCCTTGAACAGCGTGCGGTACTGGTCCTGGAAATTCGACAATTGCGCGTACAGCTCGGGATCACGGCGGCTGACGTGGTAACCCTTGAACAACTCGCGGAAGATCGGCGCCAGTTGCGACAGTTCGGAAAGATCAAGATGCATTTGGGATGCTCGCAGAATCCTCGGCGGCGGTGTCGCTGGCCGAGAGCAGGGCGAAGGAGCGCAGGCTGACCTGATGCTCGTGAGTGTGGTATTCGCGGCGTTCCAGACGCTCGCGCTTGAAGCGTTTTTCCCGCGACAGGCGCGAGAACCAGTAAAGCAATTCGTCGGTGGCGCCGTCCGGTTCCTGCTCCAGCAGCCAGGTCATCAGGTCCGGCATCGGCAGCGATTCTTCGCAACGATCGACCATCTCGCGCACGGTGCGCGGCGCTCGTGGAGCGTCGCCCGCCTTCTGGGTTTTGTGCGCCTTGGGGAAGCGCGCCGGTTTCGGCTCGAAACGCGCCAGCGCGTAGACGTAGGCTTCGACCTGACTGGCGCTGCCGAGGAAGGTGCTTTGCGGACGAGTGAACAGCGGCATCGCCGCTTGCGGCACGGCGTCGATGCCTTTACGCCGGATCGCCGCCAGCGCCAATGCGGCGCCACGGGTCACGGCGTTGTGCCGACGCGCTTCTTCACGCAACGGCAGCAGCAGTTCGCGGGCATGACGCAAGGTCAGCTGGGCGCTGGTCTGCATTTCGAGGATGCGCGCGTGGGTGCGCAGGAGCATGTCGTCATCGACCAGATGGCCGAGGCGCTGCTGTTCGCTGAGCATCTTCAGCAGCACCGTTTCGACCTTGCGCACGCCTTGTTCGAAGGCGCCGTCGGCGTTGACCAGATCAATCATCGGCTCGACGTATTCGTCCCACGTCGCCAGGACTTCGGCGTAACGCTGACGCAGCGGAATCTGCCGGTCGCTGGTCTTCGCCCGTTCGGCGACGGCCACCAGCGCCTGTTCGTCGTTGTCGAGTTTCTTCAGTACGTCACGCACGCGCATGTCGAGCAAGCGCAGCTGGCGCGCCAGATCGTTGCCGTCACGAACGTCGAAAGCGTCCTGGATATAACCGGCCAGACGCTCCAAGTGACGCAAATAGGCTTCGATTTCCAGGCACAGACCGAGGCGGTGTTCGCGGCGCAGGTAGGCGAGGAAGTCGTGGATCTGCGCGTTGAGCTCGAAACGGTTCGGGCTTTTCGCCACCGGAACCAGGATGTCGAGGCGAATCCACACGTCGAGCAGGCTGGTGATGTCCTGCGGCGTGCTGTCGAGTTGTTGGGCGGCCAGTTGCGTGCGCAGTTCGTTGAGGCTCAGGGTGCCTTGGTCGAAGTGCTCGCACAGTGGCTCCAGAAGTGCCCAGTGTTCAGCGAGGGCGCGCAAGACGCGCTTGGGTTCGATCATCGGAATGGCCGGCTGGTTGGCGATTAAAAGCGGCGATTGTACTGCATCACAGGCGCGGCGATTCACTCTCGGGACGGGCTGTCGCATTCTTTGCCCAAAGGGCAGCGGCGCAGCGCAGCGCGGGGTATCGATCAACAGCGAGCGATCTTGTGCGAAGGGCGGTAGAATCAGCGCACTTTCCGTTATCCACAAGTGGCCGACCTTTGCTTATCGAGTCCCGCCGCCGCGCCTATTTGAACGCCATGCAGGTGGTCAACTGGCTGCCGCGCACCGAACTGCCTTTCGCCGCACCGTCGCGGCCCGAGCTGCTGGAGATGCCCGAGCCTGAGCTTGAGGTACCGGTTGTTCCGGCGCCTCAGGCCGAAGCACCGGCGCAGCCTGCCGCGCGTCAGGCCGAGCGACCGAAAATCGAGGTGCCGCGTCCGTCGCTGGCCAGTACCCGCAACGGCGCCAAACCGGTGGAGGAAGTCGACGACACGCCGGTGGTGGTCAAGCCTGCGCCAGTGCCGCCGCCGCGTTTCGCCCTGCAACTGCTGCGCGCCGGGCGTTGCCTGCTGCTGGTCGAGTTACCCACAGGCGAAGCGTTTCAGAGTCGCGATCCGGCCTACCTGCTGCTCAAGGACATGCTGCGCGCCGCCGGTCTGCCGGATGCGCCGCAAATCGTCGGCGAACCTGTGCGCTGGCCGTGGCTCAATCGCGGCACGCTGGATCAAGGCCCGGAAGCGGCGCGCGACTTCGTGCAAGGCTTCCTCTCGGTGCAGATGGAAGCGGCGCCCTGCGCCTGTCTGTGGCTGATCGGCCTGCCGGCGGTGAAATTTGCCGGGGAAGCGGACGCCGAAGCGTTCAATAGTGAATTGCAGATCGAAGGTCTGGGCCTGGCTTGGGCGATTCCCGGTCTGGAACTGTTAATGGAAGAGCCACAGCGCAAGGCCGCTGTGTGGCAAGCCATGCGTCGGCTGATGGCGCGCTGGAAACAATCCGATGAGTGAGGCTGTAACCTTTCGCCCGATGACCGAGGCGGACCTGGACGCTGTGTTGAAGATCGAATACGCCGCGTACAGCCATCCGTGGACGCGGGGGATTTTTCTCGATGGCCTGGGCAAATACCAGATCTGGCTGATGTTCGAAGGGCAGCAGCAGGTGGGCCACGGTGTGGTGCAGATCATTCTTGATGAGGCGCACCTGCTCAATATCACCGTCAAGCCGGAAAATCAGGGGCGCGGGTTGGGCCTGACGTTGCTTGAGCATTTGATGTCGCGGGCGTATGCGGCCGAGGCTCGCGAATGTTTTCTCGAAGTGCGCGACAGTAATACTGCTGCGTTCAGGTTGTATGAGCGTTATGGCTTCAACGAGATCGGCCGGCGTCGCGATTATTATCCGGCGGTGGGCGGGCGTGAGGATGCGGTGGTGATGGCCTGTACCCTGGTTGACTGATCGACCTTGAAAGCTTCGCGAGCAGGCTCGCTCCCACATTTGATTCTGTAACCATCCCTGAACCCTGTGGGAGCGAGCCTGCTCGCGAACGCGTCAGATCAGGCGCCTCTTATCTCCGCTTGCCATCCAGCGGATCCAGATCCGCCAGTTCCGCCTCATCCAGCCCGTCGCCGCCGCCGATGTCATTTTTATCGACCACGCTCAAATCCCAATCCGTCTGATCGCCGTCGCCGACTTCCTCGGCATCGCGCGCACCATCCTCGCGAATCAAAGTCTCAGGGCTCAGGTCATCATCAGTCGGCTGGTGATCGTCCACCGAGGCCCCGGTCATACCCGCCTCACGCACTCGCTCAGCAGGCATCAATTGTTCACGTTCACGCTCGGGCAGCTCATCGCCGATCTTCGCGCTGGGCTCTTCGTCGTCAAAGTCCAGCTCGTGCACCGAGCCCATGCGGTCTTCGTTATCATCGATGGGTTCCGGTTGCACCGCATCATAAGGGCGTCGTGAATCAGTCATGGCAATTCCTCATAGTGTGGGCCTTACTGAGTGGACTCACCGGGCGCGCGAGAATTCCAACGAAAACACTTTGCGCTGGCGGCGTGACTTCGACGGGTGGTCGTCTATCAAACCTGCGCATCTTTCTTGAGGCCTTATCCATGCACGATCTACAAGACCTGATTGATAACAACGAGCGTTGGGCTGACGCGATCACCAAGGAAGACCCGGATTTCTTCGCCAAACTGGCGCGCCAGCAGACTCCGGAATATCTATGGATCGGTTGCTCCGACGCACGCGTACCGGCCAATGAAATCGTCGGCATGCTGCCGGGCGATCTGTTCGTGCACCGCAACGTGGCCAACGTCGTGCTGCACACCGACCTCAACTGCCTGTCCGTGATCCAGTACGCGGTGGATGTGCTCAAGGTCAAACACATCCTCGTCACCGGCCACTACGGCTGCGGCGGTGTGCGTGCGTCGATGCAGGATCGCCAGTTTGGCCTGATTGACGGCTGGCTGCGCTCGATCCGCGATCTGTATTACGAGAAACGCGAAGAGCTGGCCAAGCTGGCGACCGAAGAAGAGCAGGTCGATCGCATGTGCGAACTCAACGTGATCCAGCAAGTGGCCAACGTCGCGCACACCAGCATCATCCAGAACGCCTGGCATCGCGGCCAGCCCCTGTCGATCCACGGCTGCATCTACGGGATCAAGGATGGCCGCTGGAAAAGTCTCAATACCACCATCAGTGGTTTCGAACAGTTGCCGCCGCAATATCGTTTGCGCCCTGTCGGCGCGCCATAACCGTCACTTCAACCTCGCCCCGCGTGACGCCAGCGCTGTAAAAAGCGCTGGCCTTCAGGCGTGGGTGGTTCGTCGTAACCGGTGATCCAGCCACGGCAACGCGACGAACCGCAATCGCAGGCGAACTGGCGTAGCAGTTTGTCTTCGGTCGATGCGTAATCGATGCTCAGATGTTCGCCGCTATGGATATCTTTCAACGCCCACAGCCACAACTCGCTCATGTCGAGAAATACATTCGGGTCGCAGGCGTGTTCCAGCACCCCGCAAAAGCGCGGATCGTAAACGTGGATGCCGGTTTGCAACTGGCGGGTCTGTCGACAGCGATAGGGCAGCAATTGCCCGGAAACCCGGCACATTCGGCTGATGCGCAGAAATTCGCGACGCGCGACCACCGCCGTGGCAACGCCTCGTTCGTTGTGGATGATCTGGAAGTCGGCGCAGGATGGAAAGCCCAGCCGCACGGGAAGTCCGGCGAAGGGATAGATGCCTTCGGTGTCGCGCGGCGAGTGCCGGCCCATGGCTTGATTGTTCATAACAGTCCTTGTCGGTGGGTATTGCCTCCGGGTTGTGCCCATGCCTCGCCTGGCGATGCATGATTGGATCCAAGCGTCGCGCAATTGAAACTACTGGTCTACTGTCAAACCTGACAGGCGCGATCGCCGTTATCCCGCGTCAGCATTGGCTGACACGGGGTTACTGCGGCAACGATTACAAAGCAGGTGCGGGCACGGCGGCCGCAGGCAGTGGCGCTTTCAGCTGTTGCAGTTGCGTCTTGACCGGTGGCGTTGCGCACTTGGCAGCGGCTTGTTCGGCGCTGAGATCGCGAATCGAGGTATAGAACAACTCGCAGGTTTTGACCTTTTGCATCACTTGCCATGTTTGCGTGCAACTGTTCAGCGTGGCCTGCGCATCGCTGCCCGGTTTGCTGCCCATCCCGGCCTGCCAGCAGGCCGCGCTCAGATCCTGACCCATGACTTTCAGGCCCGCCGCGTCAGCCTTGGCCTGGGCATCGTCGCCGGTATAGCTCTTCGGATCGGCGGCGTACCAGATATAGCTCGGATGGTTGGAACCGAGCACCGGCACGTTCACCCCTTCGCTCGGACTGATGCTTGCCAGACCCAATACGCCCACCGTCGGCCCATACTGTTCCTTGATCCAGTTGCGCACCGGCGCCCCGAACGCAACCATCGGCAGCGTCGTGCCGCTGGCGGTCTTACTGAACTGCTTGACCAGCGTGGTCTGGTAATCCTTGAAGTAGTCATAGACGTCCTCCAGATCCCCGCCGGCGTTGGACGGCGCGGCGATCGGCGCGATGTCGATGATGGTCTGATAAGCCGGCGTCTGCCCGGCAGGGATGCCGTTATCGGTCAGCAAAGTCGCCCAGCGGTCGGTGGTGTTCGAGCGCAGATAATCCTGCGCCTGGGTCAGCGAGTAGTCAGGCGGGAAGTGCAGCAACTCGACGCTCTTGCGATTCTCCAGCGCCATGCCCAGTGGCAGGAACAGATACCAACTGTAGGCCCACTTGCCATCGGCATTGAGCTTGCTGGCGCCGGCATAAGCCAGATCCCCGGCGTCGAGCAGCGCGGACAATGACCTGTCATAGCCGTCCGGCACTCCGGTGATCTCGGCGTAGAGCTGATCGTTGTCGGTCTTCACCAGCACCTTGGCATCGGTGTAACCGTCGCGTTGGACGCTCTGGCTCAAGTAATGAGCGACGGTCTGCTCCAGCGTCCAGTTGCGGAAGCAGATCACGCTGCAATTGTTGGGGTAGGCGAAGAGCCGGGTGACGCGCTCGGTGCTGCCCAGTTTCACGTCGACATCGGCGTGAGCGGCGGCGCTTAGCGTCAGTGCAACGAGGGTAAGTCCTGCGAGTTTGAACATGCTCAGATCCTTTTCAGCGTGGGTTTCCCTCGATTTGGGGGCGCTTCATATTGGATCAGTGGTGTTTGACAGAAAAGCGGTTGAGTGTGGATTCTTGCCTGAATGCGGTATGACCCAAGCAGCGCACATATTGTTACGGCTGTGCCAACAAGCACGCTGCCTGGTGCGCGTCCGCACTGCTAGACTGCAGCGACATCGAATTTTCCAAGGGTGAGTCATGAAGCCTTCTACTGCTCTCGACATGCAAAGGTCCGCCGTCCGCGAAGTGATCGGGCGCTTTCGTGTGGCCAACCCGCGTGTATTTGGTTCAGCATTGCTGGGGACGGATCTGGACGGTAGCGATCTCGATCTGCTGGTTGACCCGCTGCCCGGCACGACGCTTTTTGATCTGGGCGGGCTTCAGGTTGAGCTTGAAGACCTGCTGGGTGTTGCGGTCGAGGTGCTGACCCCCGGCGACCTGCCAGTGAAATTTCGTCAGCAGGTGCTTGATCAGGCGCGACCCGTCTAAAGCAGCGATCAAACCAAGTTTTAAGAGCACCTGCCCTTGAGCAGGTGCGTTTTTATCGACTTACGGCATCACCGGCGGCGTATACGCCAATGTCGTCCCCAGCGCCCACAACAGCAGCAGCACCAGTGGCGTGTGCACCAGCAGTTGCACGAACGAGAAGCCGATCAGATCCCGCGCCTTCAACCCGAGCACGCCCAGCAGCGGCAGCATGTAGAACGGGTTGATCAGGTTCGGCAGTGCTTCGGCGGCGTTGTAGATCTGCACCGCCCAGCCAAGGTGGTATTGCAAGTCATTGGCGACTTGCATCACGTAGGGCGCTTCGATGATCCATTTGCCGCCGCCGGACGGGATGAAGAAACCGAGGATCGCCGAATACACGCCCATCAGCAGCGCGTAGGTATCGTGGGAGGCGATGCTGACGAAGAAGGTCGAGATGTGATGCGCGAGGGTTTGCGCATCGGCGCCTTTGACCGTGGTCATCAGCGCGGCGATCGAGCCGTACAGCGGGAACTGGATCAACACGCCAGTGGTGGTCGGCACCGCACGGGCCACCGCATCAAGGAAGCTGCGCGGGCGCCAGTGCAGCAGCGCGCCAAGCATGATGAACAGGAAGTTGTAGGTGTTCAGGCCGGAAATCGCGGTAATCGCCGGTTTGGTCGAAAACTCGTGAAACAGCCATCCCGCCGCCAGCAGCACCAACACGATGATCAGCAAAGGGCTGTGTTCCAGCCATTCGCCGGGGCGCGTGCGCGGTTGCAGCGGCGGCAGGTTGAACGCCGGGTCGATGCCGCAGGCCTTGGCGTCGCGTGCCGAATTCGGCCCGGGCGCGGTGGCGTAGGCGATGATGATCGAAATCACGATCAGCGCCAGCAGCATGACCCCGGACTGCCAGAGAAAAATGGTTTCGGTGAACGGGATTACGCCAGTGATCGACAGGATCGACGGCGGCAGGCTGCCCGGGTTGGCCTGCAACTGTGCGGCTGACGATGACAAGCCCAGCGCCCACACCGCGCCAAGTCCCAAATATGCCGCAGCACCGGCCGCGCGGTAATCCATTTTCAGGTCAGTGCGCCGGGCGAGGGCGCGTACCAGCAGTCCGCCGAATACCAGCGACAGACCCCAATTGAGCAGCGAGGCGACCATTGAGATCAACGCTACCCAAGCCACGGCGGAGCGGCCGTTTTTCGGGATGCGTGCCAGTTTGTCGATCAGCTTGACTGCGGGCGGAGAGCTAGCGACGACGTAGCCGCCGATCACCACGAAGGCCATCTGCATGGTGAACGGGATCAGGCTCCAGAAGCCGTCGCCGAAGGCCATCGCTGCAGCGGTGGGTTTGGCGCCCATGGCCAAAGTGGCCAGCGCAACGATGATCACGGCCAACGCGGCGAATACCCAGGAGTCGGGAAACCAGCGTTCGGCAAAACTGGAACAGCGCAGGGCAAAGCGCGCGGAGCGGCTATCTTCGATATCAACGGCCACGGGAAGTACCTCGGATTTTTTATGGTTATTTTGATCCGTGGGAGCAGTCGCCCGGCTCGACAGCCACAGAGATCCCCTGTGGGAGCGAGCCTGCTCGCGAAGACGTCGGCACATTCAGCATCAGGTTGTCTGAACTGACGCTTTCGCGAGCAGGCTCGCTCCCACATGGGCGGCTGGTCGGTGTTGGCGTGGTCCCTTGGACAGGCGCTAACAGTAAATCAAGCGCCGCCCTTTTGTTGAGCAGGTTTTCGCAAACCGAGACTATGGTCTGACGGGTTGTCGATCCGCGCTTTTGCGTAGACCATGAGCGCCTTGGTTTTTGCCGATGCCTGAGTTCCTTGTCATGACTGCCAATTCTCCAGCCCGACCGGCGCCGTTCAGCCGTGCCGATTACAAGACCCTCGGCCTTGCGGCGCTCGGCGGGGCGCTGGAAATCTACGATTTCATCATTTTCGTATTCTTCGCACTGACCCTGAGTCAGTTGTTCTTCCCCCCGGAAATGCCCGAGTGGCTGCGTTTGCTGCAGAGTTTCGGCATCTTCGTCACCGGTTATCTGGCGCGGCCGCTGGGCGGGATTCTGATGGCGCATTTCGCCGACCGTCTGGGCCGCAAAAAGGTGTTCAGCCTGAGCATCCTGATGATGGCGCTGCCGTGCCTGCTGATCGGGATCATGCCGACCTACGCACAGATCGGCTATTTCGCCCCGTTATTGTTGTTGGCGCTGCGCATTCTGCAAGGCGCGGCGGTGGGTGGTGAAGTGCCGAGTGCCTGGGTGTTCGTCGCCGAGCATGCACCGACCGGCCATCGCGGCTACGCCTTGGGCTTTCTGCAGGCCGGCCTGACCTTCGGTTACTTGATCGGCGCACTCACCGCGACCTTCCTCGCGCAGGTGTTCACGCCTGGCGAAATTCTCGATTACGCCTGGCGCTATCCGTTTCTGCTCGGTGGCGTGTTCGGCGTGGTGGGCGTTTACCTGCGCCGCTGGCTCAGCGAAACCCCGGTGTTCATGGCCATGGAAGCGCAACGCGAGGCGCGGGTCGAGCTGCCGCTGCGCACGGTGCTGCGTGAACATCGTCTGGCCATGCTGCCGGCCATGTTGCTCACCTGCGTACTCACCTCGGCGGTGGTGGTCTTCGTGGTCATTACCCCGACCATGATGCAGAAAACCTTCGGCATGACCGCCAGCCACACCTTCGGCCTCAGTGCCTTGGGCATCGTCTTTCTCAACATTGGCTGCGTGATCGCGGGGCTGCTGGTCGATCGCATCGGCGCCTGGCGCACGGTCATGCTCTACAGCCTGTTGCTGCCATTGGGCATTGGCGTGTTGTATGGCTGTCTGATCATGGGCGGGCATTGGATCGGCATGGCCTATGCGGTCGCCGGTCTCGCTTGTGGGGTAGTGGGTGCGGTGCCTTCGGTGATGGTCGGGTTGTTCCCGGCGCGGATTCGCGTGTCGGGCATTTCCTTCACCTACAACATTGCCTACGCGGCGTGGGCGAGTATCACGCCGCTGTTGCTGATTGGTCTGATGCCGTGGAGCCCGTGGGTCTGCGTAATCTTCTGTGCAGTGATGGGCGCGGTGGGAGTTCTGACAGCGGCGTATTTCGGTGCGCGCATGCCACGTACCGGACCGTGTCAGGCTGCCGGCGCTGCCTGAGCCGCAAGCGCCGGATTATTTTCGACTGACGGATCTGGCGCTGGCTTCAGAAAAGCTGCGCAAGGCCGATGGCTAGGTTGTATCCGCTAACTACCCTGCCATCGGTGCTTTCCCATGTTCAATAAACGCTTGAAACAAGAGCTGGCCGCTCTGCGCGAAGAACTCTCCAGCCTTGTACAAGTGAAGGAAAGCCTGGAAAGCGAAATGCTCGCGCTGACCCTTGAGCCCGACGGGCGGATTCGTTCGGTCAACCAGAATTTTCTCGATGAAATGCTCTACAAGAGCCAGGACCTGGTCGGCCGGGCAATTGAAGACATCGTGCCGGCCCACGTCAAAACCGACGAATTCCATCAGCGCTTCAAAAACTCGATGAGCCGTGGTGAGCACTTCGCCGGCGCCGTGCGCCTGTTGCGCGGCAATGGCGACGAGGCGTGGCTGCGTTCCATCGTGCAACCGGTGCGCTCGTCCGATGGCCGGATCAGACACATTTCCTTCTACGCCAGCGACCTGACCCGCACCATCGAAGCCTCCCGCGAGCATGAGAACCTGATCGGCGCGCTGGTGCGCTCTACCGCCGTGATCGAGTTCGATCTCAACGGCAATGTGCTCAGTGCCAATGATCGCTTCCTCAACGGCATGGGTTACAGCCTGGCGCAGATCAAAGGCAAACATCACCGCACGTTCTGCGCCCCGGAAGAGTACAACAGCGCCGAGTACCAGAATTTCTGGCGGCGCTTGAACAGCGGCGAATTCGTCGCTGGCCGCTTCAAGCGTATCGACAGCCATGGTCGTACGGTGTGGCTGGAAGCGTCCTACAACCCGGTGGTCGATGCCAACGACAAACTGTACAAAGTGGTGAAGTTCGCCACGGTGATCACCGATCAGGTCAACCGCGAGCAGGCGGTTGCCGACGCGGCCAGCATCGCTTACAGCACCTCGCAACAGACCGACAGCACCGCACAACGGGGCACCACGGTCGTCACCGAAGCGGTGAACGTGATGCGTGATTTGTCGCGGCACATGCAAGCCGCTGGCGAAGGTATCGAGGCGCTCAACGAGCAGTCGTTGGTGATCGGCACGATCGTCAAAACCATCAGCGGCATTGCCGAACAGACCAACCTGCTGGCGCTCAACGCCGCGATCGAAGCCGCCCGGGCCGGCGAGCAGGGCCGTGGTTTTGCCGTGGTCGCGGACGAGGTCCGGCAACTGGCCTCGCGCACCAGCCAGGCGACGGACGAAATCGTCGGCGTGGTACGACAGAACCAGGAAATGGCCCGCAACGCCGTGGCCCTGATGACCGACGGCAAGCTTCAGGCTGAACAGGGCCTGGCGCTGGCGGCGGAGGCGGGCACGGTGATCGTCGAGATTCAGGACGGTGCGCAGAAAGTGGTGGATGCGGTGGGGCAGTTTGCCAATCAGCTGTCTCACTGATCGACACTGATCAACTGTGGGAGCGAGCCTGCTCGCGAAGGCGATTCAACATTAATGTTGGCTGACACGCCGCTTTCGCGAGCAGGCTCGCTCCCACAGGTTCTGTGTTTCGCCAGTGACAACGCTACAATCGGCTCCTTTTCCTCCGGAGCAGATTCCCATGAGCGTCTCCCACCGCCGTCCGGTGCCCCTGAACAAAGCCTACCGCCTGCTCAACCACGGGCCGACCGTGCTGGTCAGCGCCGCTCACGACGGCCAGCGCAACATCATGGCCGCCGCCTGGGCCATGCCGCTGGATTTCGAACCACCAAAAGTCGCCGTCGTCCTCGACAAATCCACCTGGACCCGCCAGTTGCTCGAAGCCTCCGGCACTTTTGTGTTGAACGTGCCTTGCGTCAATCAGGCCGATATCGTGCAAACCGTCGGCAACACCTCCGGCCTGGAAATCACCCGCAACCAGGGCCGGGACAAGTTTCAGGCGTACGGCCTACACACCTTCGCTGGCGAACAGGTTGAAGCGCCGCTGCTCGACGGCTGTGTCGCCTGGCTCGAATGCCGCCTGCTGCCGGAGCCGCGCAATCACGAGCAATACGACCTGTTCCTTGCCGAAGTCATTGCTGCCCAGGCCGATGAGCGTGTGTTCAGCGATGGGCGCTGGCATTTCGAAGGGCAGGATGGATTGCGCACGCTGCATCACGTTGCGGGCGGGCATTTCCTGAAGATTGGGGATGGGGTGGATGGCAAGACGTTGGCGGTTTAAATGACGTTGATGGAAAACCGTCAGCGGATGTAGCAAGGTAGAGGCTTCATTTCACTGCTCAGGCGCAACGCTCATGGACGTTTCTGTTGCCGGTTATCTTGCCCCGTTGCTGTCGCTGGCGCTGTTGTGGACGGTGGCGGTGGTCACGCCCGGGCCAAATTTCTTCAACATTGCGCAACTCGCGGCCAGTCACTCGCGCCGACATGGCGTGGTGGCTGCGCTGGGCGTGGCCACCGGCACGGTGCTGTGGGGCCTTGCCGGCGGCTTGGGAATCAAGACGCTGTTCAGCGCCGCGCCGACCCTCTATCTGGGCTTCAAGATTGTCGGCGGTTGCTACCTGATTTATCTGGGGCTGAAACAATTCAAGCGCAAGGCTACGGTTGCCCCCCGTACACCGGCTGCGCCCCGGCAGACTTATTCCGGCGTCTACGCTCGCGGTTTCCTCGGCAACATGACCAACCCGAAATCGGCACTCTTTGTCGCCACCATCTTCGCCACCGCCATGCCGCCCCACGTACCGCCGCTCCTGCTGGCGCTGGCCGTGCTGACCATGGCCACGCTGTCGTTCAGCTGGTATTGCAGCGTCGCTCTGTTCTTCGCCAGCCGCCGGGTTGCTAGTGTCTACGAGCGGTCACGCCAGTGGCTGGATCGATTGGCAGGTGGGTGCTATTTGTTGTTTGGGGTGCATTTGGTGGCGAATCGCTGACATTGCCGGGCTTCATAGGCTTCGATGAGGTTAATCATTTCGTTGAAATAATCACCCTCAGAGGTGCCAGGTTCCGGCTCACTGTCGAACAGCGCAGAAACCTTTTTGAGTGCCAGTCTGTAATCTTCTTCGGTATGGATCGGGCTCGGATTAATGGTTGCTCCATTTTCTTACGATCTTTGCTGATTGAATTTAAGCCAAGCAACTATTTTTCGGGGTAGGAAAAGGCGACTAGGGACATATGAACAGAGCCAATCGCCGAAAAAAAAGGCCTACCTCCCGGTAAGCCTTTTCTGCCCACTTCGTAATACTCAATCCCCCAACGCCTCTCCCTCACGCCGAGGATCGGCACCCCCCGTCAATGTCGCTTTGCCCTGCGCATCCTTCACCCGCACGATTGCTTGGGTGCCGCTGGTCATATCGATTTCATTCACCGCATGCCCTTTGTCTTTCAACGCCTGAATCAGCGCCGGGCTGAACTGCCCCTGTTCCAGTTCGGTCGGGCCATTGCGGCTGCCGAAGTTGGGCAGGTTGATCGCACTTTGTGCATCGAGGTTCCAGTCGAGCAGGCCGATGGTGGTTTTCGCCACGTATTCGATGATCTGCGAGCCGCCGGGGGAGCCGACCGTGGCGACAAATTCACCGGTGTTGCGATCAAAGATCAGCGTCGGCGCCATCGACGAGCGTGGGCGTTTGCCCGGTTCGACGCGGTTCGCGACTTTCTGCCCGTTCTCTTCGGGGATGAACGAGAAGTCGGTCATCTGGTTGTTCAGCAGAAAACCCTGAACCATCAGGTGCGAGCCGAACGCGGCTTCGATGGTGGTGGTCATCGACACGGCGCCGCCGAGATCATCCACCGCGACCACTTGCGAGGTCGAGATGCGCAACGGCGAGCGGTCCGGTGCGTAGGCAACCTGCACGCCCGGTGGTGTGCCCGGTTTGGCGCTGCCCATGCTGCGCTCGCCGATCAGGCTGGCGCGGCTGGCCAGATAGGCAGGATCGAGCAACCCTTTGACCGGCACCGGGACGAAGTCGGTGTCGGCCACGTATTGCGCACGGTCGGCATAGGCCAGACGTTCAGCCTCGGCGATCAGATGCACCGCTTGCGGCGCCGGTTCTATGCCGGCCGGCCTATTGCTGTTCACTGGTTTGAGCGGGGTCAGCGACAGGCGTGGATCGCGAGTCTCCAGCGCCTGCAACGTGCCGAGAATCTGCGCCACGGCGATCCCGCCTGACGACGGTGGCGGCATGCCGCAGACCTGCCAACGCTTGTAGTCGGTACACAGCGGCGCGCGCTCCTTGGCCTGATAACGCTGCAAATCGTTCAGCGACAGGCTGCCGGGGTTGGCGTGCTGTTGAACCTTGGCGACGATCTCTTCGGCGATCGGACCGTTGTACAGCGCATCGGCACCTTCGCTGGCGATGCGTTTGAACACGGCGGCCAACTTCGGGTTTTGCAGGCGCGTGCCGACGGCTTTGACGCTGCCATCGTCATTCAGGAAGTACGCAGCCATGTCTGGCGACTGGCGTATCAGTGGATCGGCAGTCAGCAGCGAATGCAGGCGCGGGGAAATCGCAAAGCCTTGCTCGGCCAGTTTGATCGCTGGCTCAAACAGCTTCGCCCATGGCAAGCGACCGTGTTGTCGATGCGACAGCTCCAGCGCGCGCAATACCCCGGGCGTACCGACCGAGCGCCCGCCGATCTGCGCTTGCGTGAAAGCCATCGGTTTACCGTCAGCCTTCAGGAACAGCTTCTCAGTGGCCCCGGCCGGCGCCGTTTCGCGGCCGTCATAGGTGCGCACCTGCTTGCCATCCCACAACACAATCATCGCCCCGCCACCGATCCCGGAAGACTGCGGCTCAACCAGCGTCAACACCGCCTGCATCGCAATCGCCGCATCAATCGCCGAACCACCCTGACGCAACATCTCCCGCCCGGCTTCGGCCGCGAGTGGATTGGCAGCAGCGGCCATGTGTTTATTGGCGTGTCGGGTTTGCAGATCAGTGCGGTAACCGGAAGCGGCTTCCGGTGCCAGCGGCAACGAAGAAGAGGGCGGGGCGTTGCATGCGGTGAGGGTCAGAGCGCTGACAAGCAGTGTCAGGGCTGGCAGGCGAAAGCGCTTCAAGGGCTGGGCTGGAAACACGCGGGCTCTCCGTCCGTGGGGGTAGAAGTCTTCGGGGACTTTATCGAGCGGGCCGGCGGGGTGCAAACTGCGTGAGGATTACAGCCCTCCCGCTCAGCGGCCGCGCCAATCGATTGGCCGAAAACGATGCCCTTGTGGGAGCGAGCCTGCTCGCGAAAGGGGTAACTCAGGCGATGCGATCTTCTTGAGAGTTATGCAGGGGTTAGTGAGTCAGAAACTTATTGCTTGAAGCCGGGTAGACCATGGGTAGAGCGCCACTTTTTCACGATTTCGGTAATGCTCTCGGCTGTTTGTTGTTTCATGTCCTCGGGCCAATAGATAAGGTCAGTGCCCGCTGGGTGCTCACACAGACGTACAAATTCAAACAACAGCGGATCGAGAATCTCGTCTGGGCTTGTGTTGGCTGCAAGAACAGATTGCACAAATTTCAAGAATTCTGCTTCGATGTAGTCGGATATGTTAGTCATGACATTCCCAAGTTGTAGTTCCACAGTTCAAATGAAACGGGCGGCTGGATTCATGTCTTGAATCCGGGTAGTCGATTCGCTTCGCGCCATGCCATGACTGTACGAGCTATTCCGGCAGATGTTGTATCTGCTCCGGGCTCGGGGTAGAAGATCAGGTCTGTTCCAGCGGGGTGGCCGGTCAAAGCCCTGAATTCCGCCAGCAATCTGCCAAGCTCCTTGTCAGACCCACTTCTGTTGACTGCTCTTATATTTTTCACGAAACAGATGAATTCTGATTCTGTGTAGTCAGCTATGCTTTGCTTGGTGCGTTTTCTTATCATTGCTTGAAGCCCGACAGCCCATGGTCACTACGCCATTTCTTCAATGACTCAATGATTCCCTGTGCCGAGTCATCGGCGCCATTTTCAGGGTAAAAAATCAAATCGGATCCTCTTGGATGTCCACAAATCAAATTGAAGTGAAGAACGAGCTTGCTTTCTTCTTTCTCGCTCCCCTCATTTCCGACAATGCGCTCAAGGAGGTTGATGAATTCTTGCTCGGTGTAATCTGACAATTCGTCTTTAATAAGGAATTCCGTTGCCATTGCCTATCTCATGCACGAATCTTGGATGTGTTGAGACGCAATAAATCGTGAGAGCCAAAGTTAACTCGATGGCTCGAACCCTCAACGACACGACTTATCAAGAGTCTTTGAACCCGGATAATCCCTGTGCTGCTCGCCAGTCCCTGACACTTTGCATTACCCCCACAGGCGAGTTATCAGCACCAGGCTCCGGGTAGTAGATCAAGTCCGATCCTGCTGGATGCTCGCTGATTGTCTCGAAGTGTGCCAACAGTAAATCAGCACGATCATCGTTTTCAGCCTCTTCATCCTCTTTCGCGAGCTCTTGTAGTAGCGCGACGAATTCGGCCTCTGTGTACTCAGAAATGCTGGCTTTTAATAAGGTGTCTTTCATATTTGCCTATTCACGCCGGTGTATATCTATATGGTTCCGAGGAGTATTTACTCGAAGGTTATCTAGGTCATATACGCCACCGCCCTTGGATATTTTTTCGAGATGGTGAATTTCATAAGACTTTCTACCGCCGACTCTATCGGCTTTACGCACACGTGGCGCCTTACCCTTACGCATGCGACCAACATTCTGTTCAATCAACTCACCCCCCGATGCTGACTCTGCAACCGTTTTCCAAAAGGTTGCTCTGAATGAGTCGAAGTTTTTGAATTCTCGTCCTCGTAGAGAGTTGGCAACGTCTGTTGGAATCGGAACCCCCACGCCCGAATCAGCCCCCGCAAGCCATATCCCCGACACATCCTCACCCACCCCCGTAACGATCCCCGGCGTCTGCCTCGCCGGCCTCGAATAAACCACATACAACGACTTCAGCCCGGTGTCCGCCGGGAACACCAGAATACAATCCTCGGCTGTTACATCCTCGCCCGGCAGACCCTCAATCTGGCTATCGGTGTTCTCCGGAATCGGGTGGACGAGGATCGGGTCGAGTGCCTCACCGTGGTCGGGATAAACCAGCGGAGGCATCGACCCCAACGGCCCGCGTTGCGGCGTCCAGAGAATGGTGATGCCGTTGAGCTTGGCCTCCATGGCGGTCTTGTCGGCGTTCCACTTGACGTTCACCGTGCGTACGGCGTCGTCGCCAGAGGCGCCGGAGTGGATGCCGTAGACCCGCAGAACACCTTCGGCATCACGACGAAACTGGAAGCGCACGCGCGTGGTGGCACGGCTCATGCGGCGTAGTTCTTCGTCGGTGTGAAGCGTGCCGTCGGCCATTTTGCTCGGCAGCATTCCCAGCACGAACACGCTGGCCGGCCCGCCGGCGCCGCGGATGGCCCAGTTCAGGCGCTGTTGCAAAATCCCGCCGCCGGCCAGACGCCCCAAAGCCAGGTCGGCGCCTATTGCCGTCGCGACAGCGGTACTGGCGGATGGCATGAGCATGGCGCCGGCGACCATGATCTTGCCGAAGTTGCTGGCTGGCTCCTCGGCAGTGCCAGCGTCCGTGCGACACCAGTTGTCCGGCGTGCAGGATTTGGCAAAGACCCTGTCTTCGCGTGGCTTGGGCGCAGGCCACTCATCCTTCTCGATGTACACCGGCTCCGGCGCTTTCGGTGGAAGCAAAGTAAACCAGGCCCTGCCACCGCTATACGGATTTAATAACCAGTCATCGTCGAGAAGGTATTTGTATTGAGGCATGCCCACTCCCTGCATGGCGCTGAATCGAGCCAGGGGAGCTTGTCGGTCGAAGGGCAATTCAGGGAGAGAGCGGCGGGTGCTTGAAGTAATGAAAAATCCAGTTCTTACGTGAGCAAAGCCTGCTTCCTACAGGGCTATCTCAGTCCAGAGGTCTTGCGCCTGGTTCAGGCGAAATTGTCGTCGGTCGCGGCTGTAGTCTTTTCGTTTGAATGGCTGATTACGCCGGATTTCTCGTACAGATTATTCAGGTCGACAGCCTACGCGGCGTTGCCTGAGGATGTTTTCTGTACGGTTGCCAGGAGGGGCTTCACTTTTGCTGGGCGGTGGAACAAAACAAAGGCAGCAACACGACATCGATCAATCAAAAGAAATCTGGAAGGCGCTGAAGAGGTAGCTCAATGAAAAGCGTAAGCAATCACGAGGACAGTGTTCTCGAAATGCTGCGCACGGACGAGAATTTCGCTCTCGAATATCTCGTTGCAGCATTGGAAGAAATTGATGAAGAGGGCGGTGAGTCTGTGTTTCTCACCGCGGTGCGACGTGTGGTGGAAGCGAGAGGCGGTTTTGCCGCTGTCTCCAACGCAACCGGACTTCACACAGCAGCGTGATCCACCGTGGTAATAAGAAGCCCGGCTCGATGTCGGGCTTTCTGATTTTTTCCCTGCGGCATTTCTCTGATGGGGCACGTGGAATTGATCCGCTGACATTAAGCGGTAGGTTGCGAGTGAAGCAGAGCGCAACTTTTCTCAAGGCATAAAAAAACGGCCTACCTTTCGGTAAGCCGTTTTTAGTACTTGGTGGCTACACAGGGACTTGAACCCCGGACCCCAGCATTATGAATGCTATGCTCTAACCAACTGAGCTATGTAGCCAAGTGGCGCGCATTATTCCCCTGAAATGGCAAAGCGTCAAGCGTAAATCGAAAATATTTCTTCCTGTTTTCAACCGCTTATCCTCCAGCCCCGAAAATCGGGGCCGGGGAGGGCGTCAGCGCAGTTGGAATCTGGCGGTATTGGCGCTCAGGGCTTCGCTACCCTGGCTCAAGGTGTCGGCCGCGAGGTTCACCGCGCGTGCGCCTTCAAGCAAACGCACCGCCGCTTGATCGACCTGCTGGATATTGCCGCTGACTTCGTCGGCGGTGCTGGCCTGTTCTTCAACCGCCGTGGCGATTTGCGCCAAGGTGTCGGTGACGCTCTGTACGGCGCTGGCGATTTCTCCCAGGCGTTCGCCGAGTCCGGTGACCGCCTCGGCATCCGATTGCGCCTGGCCGCAGGCGGCTTCCATCAGGCTCACCGCTTCGTTGACCGTGGCGCGCAGGCTGTCGACGGTGCCGGCGATCTGCGCGGTGGACGATTGCGTGCGTTGCGAGAGGCTGCGCACCTCGTCGGCGACCACGGCAAAGCCGCGACCCTGTTCGCCGGCGCGGGCGGCTTCGATGGCGGCGTTGAGCGCGAGCAGGTTGGTCTGCTCGGCGACGCCGCGAATGGTGTCCACGACCAGTTGAATCTGCTGGCCTTGCTCGCTGACCCGGCCGAGTGCGGCGGCAGTGTCGTTCAGGCGCTGATTGAGCTGCTGAATGCTGGCCGTGGTGCGCTGGCTGTCGCGGCTGCTGTCGGCGGCGATGCGCCGGGTCTGCTGGGCGCTGCCCGAGGCCTGTTCGCAACTCTGCGCGACGCCTTGCGAGGTGGCGGCCAATTGCGTGGCGGCAGCGGCGATCTGGCTGATCTGCAACTGCTGCGCCTCGACTTCACTCAGGGCGCCGCTGGAGTGTTGGTTGAGGCTGCGTACCGCGTTGCTCAACTGCGAGGTCTCGTGGTCGACGCCGAGCATGCTGCTGCGCAGTTGCACCACGGCGACGTTGAGCGCGGTGCTGATCGCCGCCAGCTCATCGCGCCCCACCACTGGCACTTGCAGGCTCAGGTTACCGTCGCGCAAGGCCTCAGCGAGCAAGGTGATGCCGCTGGCACTGCGGCGGATCGAGGCTTGCAGGCAGACGAACAGGTACAACGCGGCCAGCAGCAGGCAACCGAAGATTGCGGCGACAACAATGAACTGGCGGATCGCCGAGCTGTAATACGCATCGAGCCGCTGATCCAGCGCCACCAGGGATTGCTGGCGCAGGGAAGCGAGGTCGGTGAGCAGCGCGTCGAGGCTGCGTTCGAAGTCCTCTGGCTTGAGGTTGATGCTGCCGCCAAACACACCGTCGTCGAGGACTTTCAGGCCGCTGTCGAGGTGTTTCAGGCTGTCGTGATACTGACCGGCCCAGGCTTGCAGCTCGGCTGGCAGACGCGCCTCCAGCAGGCCGGCGGTTTTCACCAGTTGCTCGCGGGCGTCGCCGATGCGACTGCGCAGGTCGCGCAACTGCAGGCGGCTCTGCAGGGTGAACTGCCCGGAGACCACCGAAGCCTGGCCGACCGCGGCGAGACGGCCGACCCGCTCGATCAGGTCCGGTGCGTGCTGCGTGGAAATCTGCGTCAGCAGGTAGGTTTCCAACCACGGCGCGAGGGTCAGGCGATTGTCCATGACGATCTGCTCGCGCAAGGCTTGCAGCGCGCCCAGGGCATTGGTGAAGCGGTCATAACCGTCCGGCCACCAGCCGACATTGCTGAGGCTTTTCGTATCCAGGCCATTGAGTGCGGTTTGCAGCGCCTGAAAGCGTTCGAGGATTGCGCCGTCGGCGCCTTGCTGGTTCAGGGCATTGCCCAGCTCCGTGGTGGCTTGCAGTACCGCCGGTTGCACGCCGTCGAAGGCAGCCATGGCGGCGAGGGTGGCCGGTGTCGGCTGACGATTGGTCTCGGTGGCGCGCCAGCGGGCGGCGCGGTCGCGTTGCGCGGCGAGCAGGTTGTCCAGCGCATCCAGCGCGAGCAATTGACGCACACCGGCACGTTCGCCGGCGATCAGATTGAGCTTCTCGCGATAGTCATGGCCGATCATCAACAGGCTGCCGGCCAGCGGCAGAATGAACAGCAGAAACAACAATTGGAATTTACCTGCGAAGCCAAACCGCCCCAGCAATTTGATCCCCGGTGAAAGGAAAGCCTGCATGCCTCATGACTCCTCTGGACACCACGCACCATTGGCGTGCATCGCGAACCTTTCGGCTGCGACCTGTGCCCTCTAAAAGGCCTCGAAAGTTCACCCATGCCCGCTCTGTAGGCCGGCTCTGTAGCGAAACTTCCCATTGTCGAGCGCCTTTGTAAGGCGATCGTGTTCAAGGGCAGAAGCAAGGCAAGATTCAGACCATGGCGTTGCGCTATCACCTTCGCTGCCAACGATCCCCTGTAGGAGCTGCCGAAGGCTGCGATCTTTTGACTTTGATGGTTAAAAGCAAGATCAAAAGATCGCAGCCTTCGGCAGCTCCTACACGGTGGTGTGTCCAATAACTTAGTTAGCTGCCTAAGGGGATAGCGCGAGCGCACCGAAAAATGGCACATTGACGCACCTGCCTGCGGGCACCCATCTGCTGTCCGGAATTTTCCATGGCTATCAGCAACGTTCAGACCGCCGCTGCCTCGGCGACCGCTGCTCCGCAAAGCAGCCCCTTGGTGATGCGCATCATCGGCGCGGTGGCGCTGGCGCATTTGATCAACGACCTGATCCAGTCGGTTCTGCCGTCGATCTACCCGATGCTCAAGGCCAACTATGGCCTGACCTTCACCCAGGTCGGCCTGATCACCTTGACCTTCCAGTTGACCGCGTCGCTGTTGCAGCCGTGGGTCGGTTATCACACTGATCGCCACCCCAAACCGTGGCTGCTGCCGGCGGGCACGGTGTGTACCTTGATCGGCATTCTGATGATGTCGGTGGTCGGCAGCTTCCCATTGATTCTGCTGGCGGCGGCGCTGATTGGTATCGGCTCGTCGACCTTTCACCCGGAAGCCTCGCGTGTTGCACGACTTGCCTCGGGCGGCCGCTTTGGTCTGGCGCAATCGACCTTTCAGGTCGGCGGCAATGCCGGTTCCGCGTTCGGCCCGTTGCTGGCGGCGGCGATCATCATTCCCTTCGGCCAGGGCAATGTAGCGTGGTTCGGTCTGTTCGCAGTGTTTGCGCTGTTCGTGCTGTACCGCATCAGCCTTTGGTACGCCAATCACCTCAACCTGTTCAAACTCAAGGCCGGCCAGGCGGCGACGCACGGCTTGTCGAAGGGCAGGGTGACCAGTGCGCTGGTGGTGCTGGGGCTGCTGGTGTTCTCCAAGTATTTCTATATGGCCAGTTTCACCAGTTACTTCACTTTCTACCTGATCGAGAAGTTCGACCTGTCGGTGGCCAGCTCGCAGCTGCACTTGTTCCTTTTCCTGGGCGCAGTGGCGGCGGGAACATTCTTCGGCGGACCGATTGGCGACAAGATCGGGCGCAAGGCTGTGATTTGGTTTTCAATCCTGGGGGTGGCGCCTTTCACCCTGATCCTGCCGCATGTCGATCTGTTCTGGACCAGCATTCTCAGCGTGGTGATCGGCTTCATTCTGGCGTCGGCATTCTCGGCGATTGTGGTGTACGCGCAGGAACTGGTGCCGGGCAATGTCGGGATGATTGCCGGGATCTTCTTCGGTCTGATGTTTGGTTTTGGCGGAATTGGCGCGGCGCTGCTTGGGCATCTGGCGGATGTGCACGGGATTGAGTATGTGTATTTCCTGTGCTCCTTCCTGCCGTTGTTTGGTGTGTTGGCGATCTTTTTACCGCGTACCAGAAAGGCCTGAACAGACGAATCGAACTGTGGGAGCGAGCCTGCTCGCGAATGGGTGTGTCAGTTGACGAATGCTTAGCTGACACGCCGCATTCGCGAGCAGGCTCGCTCCCACAGGGAAATGTACTCAGTCACTGAATTTCAGGCACAAAAAAGCCGCGTATCAAACGCGGCTTTTTCGTGTGCGGCTGTTGCTTAGACGTTGAAGCGGAAGTGCATTACGTCGCCGTCCTTGACGATGTAATCCTTGCCTTCCAGACGCCATTTGCCGGCTTCTTTGGCGCCGGCTTCGCCCTTGTACTGGATGAAGTCGTTGTAGGCGATGACTTCGGCGCGGATGAAGCCTTTTTCGAAGTCGGTGTGGATCACGCCAGCGGCCTGTGGTGCGGTGGCACCGACCTTGACGGTCCAGGCGCGGACTTCTTCGACACCGGCGGTGAAGTAGGTCTGCAGGTGGAGCATTTCGTAGCCGGCGCGGATCACGCGGTTCAGGCCAGGTTCTTCCAGGCCCAGGGCCTCGAGGAACATGTCCTTCTCCTCGCCGTCGTCGAGCTCGGCGATTTCCGCTTCGATCTTGTTGCACACCGGAACGACCATGGCGCCTTCTTCTTCGGCAATGGCCTTGACCACGTCCAGGTGCGGGTTGTTCTCGAAGCCGTCTTCAGCCACGTTGGCGATGTACATGACCGGTTTGGTGGTCAGCAGGTGGAAGCCCTTGATCACGGCTTTCTCATCCGCGCTCATGTTCTTCATCAGGCTGCGCGCCGGCTTGGCTTCGGTGAAGTGCGCGATCAGTTGCTCGAGCAGAGCCTTCTGAACCACGGCGTCCTTGTCACCGCCCTTGGCGTTGCGCGCGACTTTCTGCAGTTGCTTCTCGCAGCTGTCGAGGTCGGCGAAGATCAGTTCCAGGTCGATGATTTCGATGTCGCGTTTCGGGTCGACGCTGTTGGACACGTGAATCACGTTGTCGTCTTCGAAGCAGCGCACCACGTGAGCGATAGCATCGGTTTCGCGGATGTTGGCCAGGAACTTGTTGCCCAGGCCTTCACCTTTCGAGGCACCGGCAACGAGGCCGGCGATGTCGACGAATTCCATGGTGGTCGGCAGGATGCGCTTCGGATTGACGATGGCCGCCAGAGCTTCCAGGCGCGGATCCGGCATCGGCACGATGCCGCTGTTCGGCTCGATGGTGCAGAAGGGGAAGTTCTCGGCCGCGATACCGGATTTGGTCAGGGCGTTGAACAGGGTGGACTTGCCGACGTTAGGCAGGCCGACGATGCCGCAATTGAATCCCATGGTGTTTCCCCTCGGGTAAAAGTCAGGCCTTCTGGCTGTGCAGGTTTTTCATCGCGCGGTTCCATTCCCCGGCGAGGATATCCGGCAGCACGCCGAGGGCAAAGTCGATGCTGGCATCGAGTTTTTCCTGTTCGGCGCGTGGCGCACGACCCAGGACGAAATTTGAAACCATACTGGCAACGCCCGGGTGGCCGATGCCAAGCCGCAGGCGGTAGAACGTATTCTGATTGCCCAGTTGCGCAATGATGTCGCGCAACCCGTTGTGACCGCCATGGCCGCCGCCCTGCTTGAGCTTGGCAACGCCCGGAGGCAAGTCGAGTTCGTCATGCGCCACGAGGATTTCTTCAGGCTTGATGCGGAAGAAACCGGCGAGTGCCGCCACGGCCTGGCCGCTGCGGTTCATGTAGGTGGTGGGAATCAGCAGACGAACATCCTGACCCTGATGCGAGTAGCGCCCGGTCAGGCCGAAATATTTGCGATCGGCCACAAGATTCACATTCTGTGCGTGGGCGATGCGCTCAACAAAAAGGGCCCCTGCGTTATGCCGGGTCTGTTCGTATTCAGCGCCTGGATTTCCCAGGCCAACGATCAGTTTGATGGCAGTCACGATAGGGGCCCTTCCTTGGAGTGGTTGATAACATCGCCGCGATCGGGGAAAGCGGCGAAAGTGGACGAAAAATGCTCATTTACCATGGATGTAAACTCCGCGTTCTCGCCCGCTTTCTCGCTACGTTCCAGTCCGCGATGTTACTTGCTCACTCCGGCATGACAGAGTGAATTACTCTGCTGCGCCTTCTTCGGTAGGTTCTGCAGCTACACGTGGAGCGTGGACGTTGGCAACAGCCTTGTCATCGCCGTGTGCCAGAGCAACGAACTCAACACCTTTAGGAGCTTTGAGGTCCGACAGGTGGATGATGGTGCCGATTTCTGCTTTCGACAGGTCGACTTCGATGAACTCAGGCAGATCTTTTGGCAGGCAGGTCACTTCGATTTCAGCAACAACGTGCGAAACTTCGCCGCCTTTCTTCACTGGAGCTTCTTCGCCAACAAAGTGTACAGGCACGATGGCGGTCAGTTTCTGGCCGGCAACAACGCGTACGAAGTCAGCGTGCATCACGTGGCCTTTGGCCGGGTGACGCTGCAGAGCCTTGATGATGACGTTCTGCTTGGTGCCACCAACGTTCAGCTCGATGATGTGGCTGTAAGCCGCTTCGTTTTCGAGCAGTTTGGCAACTTCTTTGGCCAGCATGCTGATGGATTCAGGGGCTTTGTCGCCACCGTAAACTACAGCTGGAACCAGGCTTGCGAGACGACGCAGGCGGCGGCTCGCACCTTTCCCCAGGTCGGAACGCACTTCAGCATTCAGAGTAAAATCGTTCATTTTGTATCTCCAAAATAGCCATGACCGAGTGGCGTTTGCGACCAGCGCCGAACACGGTATGGGCAAAAAAGCCCCGCCCCGACAGGAATGCCGGGGCGGGGCGCTTTTCGTCAACGAGACATTTCGCGAAGGGCAGGGCCCTTAACGGAACATCGCGCTGATCGATTCTTCATTGCTGATGCGGCGAACCGCTTCGGCAACAACCGGTGCGATATCCAGTTGGCGGATACGTGCACAGGCTTGTGCTGCAGCGGACAGCGGGATGGTGTTGGTCACCACCAGCTCGTCCAGCACGGAATTTTCGATATTCTCGATGGCCCGGCCCGACAGCACAGGGTGTGTGCAGTAGGCAAAGACCTTGGCTGCGCCATGCTCTTTCAGGGCCTTGGCCGCGTGGCACAGGGTGCCGGCGGTATCGACCATGTCATCGACGAGAATACAGGTACGCCCTTCGACATCACCGATGATATGCATCACTTCAGAGTGATTGGCTTTCTCACGGCGTTTGTCGATGATCCCAAGATCGACGCCCAGCGACTTGGCAACAGCCCGTGCACGCACGACGCCACCAATGTCCGGGGACACGATCATCAGGTTTTCGAAGCGCTGATCTTCGATGTCATCCACCAGAACCGGGGAGCCGTAGATGTTATCTACCGGAATATCGAAGAAACCCTGAATCTGGTCAGCATGCAGATCAACCGTGAGAACACGGTCGATGCCGACTACGGTAAGCATGTCAGCAACGACTTTCGCGCTGATAGCCACACGTGCGGAACGCGGACGGCGATCCTGACGGGCATAACCAAAATAAGGAATAACAGCAGTGATACGAGTAGCCGAGGAGCGGCGGAAGGCGTCAGCCATCACTACCAGTTCCATCAGGTTATCGTTGGTCGGAGCGCAGGTCGGCTGAATAATGAAGACGTCTTTACCGCGAACGTTTTCATTGATCTCGGCTGTGATTTCGCCGTCGGAAAACTTGCCGACAGAGATGTCACCGAGAGGGATATGCAGCTGACGTACGACACGCCGAGCCAGATCGGGGTTGGCATTCCCCGTAAAGACCATCATCTTGGACACGCGCAGTACCTAGAGGCTGAGGGTAACCTGGATGAGTAGAGAAAATGGCAGGGGCGGCTGGATTCGAACCAACGCATGGCAGGATCAAAACCTGCTGCCTTACCGCTTGGCGACGCCCCTGTATCTGTTGCTTTCAAGTGCCGGGCACTTGATTCCTTTAGAGCAGACTTTGCAGCTTGCGATGCAACATCGAAACGTTGCTTCCTTTCGCTACAAACCCTGTAAGGGTCTCTGTCAGAAGGGCCGAGACTTTATCAGCTTCAGCTTTGCTTGGGAAGCCCCCAAACACACAACTTCCAGTTCCGGTGAGCTTTGCTTCGGTAAATTTACCTAACAAATCCAATGCGTTACGTACCTCTGGATAACGCCTTGCTACCACCGGCAAGCAGTCATTTCGACTGTTTCCCTCGGGAACGGGGCGCACTTTAATGGGCGGTGTGTTACGTGTCAACAAAGGATCGGAAAAAATTTCTGCCGTACTAACAGCGACTTGCGGCACGAGCACCAGATACCACGGTTCTTCGGGGTCGACCGGGGTCAGTTTCTCGCCAACACCCTCGGCAAATGCCGCATGGCCACGGACGAACACCGGTACGTCGGCACCGAGTGACAGGCCCAGTGCGGCGAGACGATCTTCATCCCAGCCCAGTTGCCACAAATGATTGAGGCCGAGCAAAGTCGTCGCCGCATTCGAACTGCCGCCACCAATGCCGCCGCCCATGGGCAGGATTTTGTCGATCCAGATGTCGATGCCGAGCGCGCAGCCGGATTGTTGCTGCAACATTTTCGCCGCGCGCACGATCAGGTTGCTGTCGTGGGGCACGCCGGGAAACTCGGTATGCAGCCGGATCACGCCGTCATCGCGCACGGCGAAAGTGATTTCATCGCCGTAATCGAGGAACTGAAACAGCGTCTGCAATTCGTGATAACCGTCTTCACGGCGACCGAGAATGTGCAGCATCAAGTTGAGTTTGGCCGGCGAGGGCAGGGTCAGGCGTGCAGCGGTCATGCGTTATTGCCCCAACTTGCGCGGTTGCCAGGTCTTGATCACCAGCGTCACGTCGAGGTCGGTGCCGTGCAGCTTGATGCGCTCGGGGAGCCAGTAACCATTCTGTTCGGTGTAGGCGGTGTATTCGACTTTCCAGCCGTCCTGCTCAAGGCTGGCCAGGCGGCTGTCGGCGTCCAGGTTCAAGCGACTCTTGCTTTCCGGAGCGGGCAGGCCGCGAACCCACCAGGCCAGATTCGACACCGGCAATTTCCAGCCCAGTTGCTCTTCGAGCAAGGCTTCAGGAGATTGCGATTCGTAGCGGCCCTGGTTGGCGACTTCCAGCGACACCTTGCCCGGACGCCCGGTCAAGCGTGCCGCGCCACGGCCCAGCGGGCCGGACAGGCGAATGTCGTAATAGTCCTGACGCTGCAGCCAGAACAGCGTGCCGCTGCCGGAATCCTTCGGCGCGCGGATGCCGATCTTGCCGTCGATCTGCCAGCCATCAAGGCCGGTCAGTCGCTGTTTGTTTGCCGCCCACTGGGCCGGGCTGCCGTGACCCTCGACCGATTCGCGAGTGCCGAAACCCGAACAGCCGGCGAGCAGGGCGATGAAGCTGAAAACAATAACGTGGCGCAAAAGCATGGTTTAAAGATTCTCGGATCCGGTCAGGCGCTTGATGGTGCTGCGCAGAATGGTGCTGTCGGGCTGATCCTTGAGGAACTTGCCCCACACTTGTTTGGCTTCGCGTTGATTGCCCTTGGCCCAGAGGACTTCGCCAAGGTGCGCGGCGACTTCGTGGTCGGGGAAACGCTCGAGCGCCTGGCGCAGGTATTTCTCCGCGTCGTCCAGATTGCCCAGGCGATAATTGACCCAGCCGAGGCTGTCGAGAACCGCCGGGTCTTCCGGATTGATCTGGTGCGCCTGCTCGATCAGCGTTTTCGCTTCAGCGTAGCGGGTGGTGCGATCGGACAAGGTGTAGCCCAGCGCATTCAGCGCCATGGCGTTGTCCGGGTCGCGCTTGATGATCAGACGCAGGTCTTTCTCCATCTGCGCCAGGTCATTGCGTTTTTCCGCGAGCATGGCGCGGGTGTAAAGCAGATTGAGATCGTCCGGATACTTCTGCAGCGCTTGTTGCAGAACCTTCCAGGCCTTGTCGTCCTGTTTGTTGGCCGACAGGCTTTCCGATTCGATCAGATACAGCTGAATCGCGTAATCCGGTTGCTCGTCACGCTCGGCGGCCAGCTTGCTCTGCGCTTCGGCGGTCTTGCCGTTGCTCATCAGGATATCGGCCTGACGCAGCTGTGCCGGCAGATAGTCATTGCCCGGGCCGACCTGGGCGTATTCGATGAGCGCGCCTTGCGGGTCATTGCGCTCTTCGGCAATCCGGCCAAGGTTCAGATGCGCTGAATCGACGTGGCTTTCGCGGGCGATCAGGTCTTCCAGATAACCCTTGGCCTCATCCCACGCCTTGGCTTCCAGGCACACCAGCGCCAGCGAATAACGCAGTTCGTCGTCTTCCGGGTATTGCTGAACGAGGGTGGAGAATTCGGCCTTGGCGTCGTCCATGCGGTCCTGTTCGACCAGCATGCGCGCGTAAGTCAGGCGCAGGCGCTTGTCTTCCGGGTATTTCCTGATGCTTTTCTGCAATAGCGGCAGCGCTTCGTCGCCACGGTTGAGCAATTGAAGCAGGCGCGCACGCAGCAGGATCGGTGCGATTTCGCCGTCTTCCGGTGGGTTGTCTTCGAGCAGAGTCAGCGCGCCTTGATTGTCGCCGTCTTGCTGGAGCAGCAGAGCCTTGCCGAAAATCAGCTGATTGTTGTTCGGGTGGCGCTGGAGCAAACGGTCAAAGCTTTTCATCAGACCGTTGCGGGTTTCCTGATCGGTGTCGGCGGCCGACAGCGCAAGGAAATCGAAATGGGTGTCGCCCTTGCCCTGCAGGACTTTCTCCATATAGACCATGGAGTCGTCGTAGCGCCCGGCGCGGGCCAGTTGCACGGCGGCGGCGCGTTGCGCTTCGAGATCGTCCGGCGCGTTGCGCGCCCAGATCAGCGCGGTGTCGAGGGCCGGTTGATCGGCGCCCAGATATTCGGCAATGCGAAAAGCGCGCTCGGAGACGCCCGGATCCTGGGTGTTGATCGCTTGGGTCACGTAATTGTCCAGGGCAATGTCGAAACGATTGCGCTGGCCGGCGAGTTCGGCGCTCAGCAGGCTGAACACGGTTTCCTCGCTGAACGAGCCGTAAACCTTGGGCTTTTCAGGGGCGGGCGTGGTGTCTTCGACCGGTGGGGTGCCGTCCGGCGCAACGGGCGCCATGGCCTGGCAGCCGCTGAGGAAGACAAAAGCGAGGAGCAACGCGGAAGATCTATTCATATAGGAAGAGGACGACTAACCTGCGGTCGGATCATCATGACACAAGCCTTCGGCCAAACATAACCGAGACTCAATTGTGGCCATTATAGGGGCTGACGATTGGGACAATAGTCAGCGGTAGTTGTTCTGAATCTTTCGAAGTAGGACAATTGCCGGCTTCACGTCACCACCAGCGACCTTGAATGGCCTTCCTTGCACTCGGTATCAACCACAAGACTGCTTCAGTAGACGTCCGCGAGCGCGTGGCCTTTACCCCTGAGCAGCTGGTGGAGGCCTTGCAGCAGCTCTGCCGACTGACCGACAGCCGCGAAGCCGCGATCCTCTCCACCTGCAATCGCAGTGAGCTTTATATAGAACAGGATCAGCTGTCGGCCGATGTCGTGCTGCGCTGGCTGGCCGATTATCACCATCTGAGCCTCGACGAGCTGCGCGCCAGTGCCTATGTGCATGAAGACGATGCGGCTGTTCGTCACATGATGCGCGTCGCTTCCGGGCTCGACTCGCTGGTGCTGGGCGAACCACAGATTCTCGGTCAGATGAAATCGGCCTACGCCGTGGCCCGCGAGGCCGGCACCATCGGTCCGTTGCTGGGGCGGCTGTTCCAGGCAACGTTCAATGCCGCCAAGCAGGTGCGTACCGATACTGCGATTGGCGAGAACCCGGTGTCGGTGGCGTTTGCCGCAGTGAGCCTGGCGAAACAGATTTTCAGCGATCTGCAACGCAGCCAGGCGCTGCTGATCGGTGCCGGTGAGACGATTACTTTAGTCGCGCGCCATTTGCATGAGCTGGGGGTCAAGCGCATCGTCGTTGCCAACCGCACGCTGGAGCGCGCCAGTCAGTTGGCCGAGCAGTTCGGCGCTCACGCGGTGCTGCTCTCGGACATTCCGGCGGAGCTGGTGCGCAGCGATATCGTCATCAGTTCGACCGCCAGCCAGTTGCCAATCCTCGGCAAGGGTGCGGTGGAAAGTGCGCTGAAGCTGCGCAAGCACAAGCCGATCTTCATGGTCGACATTGCGGTACCGCGCGATATCGAGCCGGAAGTCGGCGAGTTGGACGACGTTTATCTGTACAGCGTCGACGATCTCCACGAAGTGGTCGCCGAGAACCTCAAGAGCCGCCAGGGTGCAGCCCAGGCAGCGGAGGAGATGGTCTCGGTCGGCGCCGACGATTTCATGGTGCGCCTGCGCGAACTGGCGGCAGTCGATGTGCTCAAGGCCTATCGTCAACAGAGCGAACGCTTGCGAGACGAAGAATTGCAGAAGGCCCTGCGTCTGTTGGCCAACGGCGGCAACGCCGAAGACGTGCTCGGACAACTGGCCCGTGGCCTGACCAACAAACTCTTGCATGCGCCCAGCGTGCAGTTGAAAAAGCTGTCTGCCGAAGGCCGCCTCGATGCGCTGGCCATGGCCCAGGAACTCTTTGCCCTTGAGGGCTCACCGGATAGTTTTTCGGATAAAAAACCGCAATGAAAGCGTCACTGCTCAACAAGCTGGACATTCTCCAGGACCGTTTCGAGGAACTGACCGCGCTGCTCGGCGACGGTGAAGTCATTGCCGATCAGGCCAAATTCCGCGCCTATTCCAAGGAGTACGCCGAACTCGAGCCGGTAGTGGCCGCCTATAAAAAGCTGCTCGGCGTACAAAGCGATCTTGAAGGCGCGCAGGCGCTGCTCAAGGACAACGACCCGGACATGCGCGAAATGGCCGTGGAAGAAGTTCGCGAAGCCAAGGAGTTGCTGGTCACGCTGGAATCCGATCTGCAGCGCATGCTGCTGCCTAAAGATCCGAATGACGGGCGTAACGTGTTCCTCGAAATCCGCGCCGGCACCGGTGGCGACGAGGCGGCCATCTTCTCCGGCGACCTGTTCCGCATGTACTCGCGCTATGCCGAGCGGCGTGGCTGGCGCGTCGAGATCCTCTCGGAAAACGAAGGCGAACACGGCGGCTATAAAGAAGTCATAGCGCGCATTGAAGGCGACAACGTTTACGGCAAGTTGAAATTCGAGTCCGGCGCACACCGCGTCCAGCGCGTACCCGCCACCGAATCCCAGGGCCGGATCCATACGTCGGCCTGCACCGTGGCGGTGTTGCCCGAGCCGGACGAGCGCGAAGCCATCGAGATCAACCCGGCGGATCTGCGTGTCGACACTTACCGTTCCTCCGGGGCCGGTGGTCAGCACGTCAACACCACCGATTCGGCGATCCGCATTACCCACATCCCGACCGGCACCGTCGTCGAGTGTCAGGAAGAGCGTTCCCAGCACAAGAACCGCGCCCGGGCGATGGCGTGGCTGTCGGCGAAACTCAACGATCAGCAGAACGCAGCGGCGGCCAACGCGATTGCCAGTGAGCGCAAGTTGCTGGTCGGCTCCGGTGATCGATCCGAGCGTATCCGCACCTACAACTATGCCCAGGGCCGGGTCACCGACCATCGCGTCAACCTGACCCTGTATTCCCTGGATGAAATTCTCGCCGGTGGCGTCGAAGCCGTGATCGAGCCGTTGCTGGCCGAATATCAGGCTGACCAACTCGCAGCGATAGGTGAATAAATGACCATCATCGCCAGCCTGTTGCGCGCTGCCGAGTTGCCGGACTCGCCGACTGCGCGTCTGGACGCTGAATTGCTCCTCGCCGCCGCACTGGGCAAGTCGCGCAGCTTTCTGCACACCTGGCCCGAGCGCATCGTGCCGAGCGAGGCTGCGCTGACCTTTGCCGAGTATTTGCAACGCCGCCGCAGTGGCGAGCCGGTGGCCTACATTCTCGGCCAGCAGGGATTCTGGAAACTCGATCTGGAAGTCGCGCCGCACACGCTGATTCCGCGCCCGGACACCGAATTGCTGGTGGAGGCAGCCCTTGAGCTGCTGCCGGCAACCCCGGCCAAGGTGCTCGACTTGGGCACCGGCAGTGGCGCGATTGCTTTGGCTTTGGCCAGCGAGCGCCCGGCCTGGAAAGTCACCGCCGTGGATCGTGTGCTTGAAGCCGTGGCACTGGCCGAACGCAATCGCCAGCGTCTGCACCTGAACAACGCTACGGTGCTGAGCAGCCATTGGTTCAGCGCACTTGCAGGCCAGCGCTTCCATCTGATCATCAGCAACCCGCCGTACATTGCCGCCGCCGATCCGCATCTGGTCGAGGGCGATGTACGCTTCGAACCGGCCAGTGCGCTGGTCGCCGGTGAAGATGGCCTCGACGATCTGCGCCTGATTGTTGCGCAGGCGCCGGATCATCTTGATGCCGGAGGCTGGCTGATGCTCGAACACGGCTATGATCAGGCCGAAGCCGTGCGTGATCTGCTGCTGACTCGTGGCTTTGAAGAAGTCCATAGCCGCACCGATCTGGGCGGCCATCAACGCATCAGTCTGGGGCGCCTGCCGTGCTGAATGATCAGGAATTGCTGCGCTACAGCCGGCAGATTCTGCTGCAACACATCGATATCGACGGGCAACTGAAGCTCAAGGCCAGCCGCGTGCTGATCGTCGGCCTCGGCGGTCTCGGCGCGCCGGTGGCGTTGTATCTGGCGGCAGCGGGCGTCGGCGAGTTGCATCTGGCGGATTTCGACACGGTCGACCTGACCAACCTGCAACGGCAGATCATTCACGACACCGACAGTGTCGGCATGTCCAAGGTCGACTCGGCGCTCAAGCGCCTGGGCGCGATCAATCCCGAAATTGAACTGGTCGCTCACCGACAGGCGCTGGACGAGGATTGCCTCGCCGCAGCGGTGGCGGCGGTGGATCTGGTGCTCGATTGCTCGGACAATTTCTCTACGCGTGAGGCGGTCAACGCCGCCTGTGTTATTGCGCGCAAGCCATTGGTCAGCGGCGCGGCGATTCGTCTGGAAGGGCAGCTGTCGGTGTTCGATCCACGGCGTGCCGAAAGCCCTTGCTACCACTGCCTGTACGGACACGGCAGCGAAGCCGAACTGACCTGCAGCGAGGCCGGCGTGGTCGGGCCATTGGTCGGTCTGGTCGGCAGCTTGCAGGCGCTGGAAGCGTTGAAGGTGCTGGTCGGCTTTGGCGAACCCTTGGTGGGGCGACTGTTGTTGATCGACGCCTTGGGCTCGCGCTTCCGTGAATTACGGGTCAAGCGTGATCCGGGCTGCAGCGTCTGTGGCGCGCGCCATGCGTGAAGCGCCGATCGGCGTGTTCGATTCCGGGGTCGGCGGCTTGTCGGTCCTCGGCGAAATCCAGCGCTTGCTGCCCAACGAATCGCTGCTTTACGTCGCCGATTGCGGGCACATTCCTTACGGCGAGAAAACCCCGGAATTCATCCGCCAGCGTTGCAGTGCGATGGCAGGATTTTTTCGCGAGCAGGGTGCCAAGGCTTTGGTACTGGCATGCAATACCGCGACCGTGGCCGCTGTTGCCGACCTGCGTCGTGATTTCCCGGACTGGCCGATTGTCGGCATGGAGCCGGCGGTGAAACCGGCCGCAGCGGCCACGCGAAGCGGCGTGGTTGGCGTTCTGGCCACGACCGGCACGTTGCAGAGCGCAAAGTTTGCCGCGTTGCTCGATCGTTTCGCGGCTGACATAAAAGTCATCACCCAGCCCTGTCCGGGACTGGTCGAACTGATCGAAACGGGTGATCTGCACAGCGCCGAATTACGCACTTTATTGCAAGGTTACGTCGCTCCATTGCTGGCGCAAAACTGCGACACAATCATTCTTGGCTGCACCCATTATCCCTTCCTCAAGCCGTTACTCAGGTCGATGATCGCCGACGATGTCAGCCTGATCGATACCGGAGCTGCCGTGGCCCGGCAGTTGCAGCGCTTGCTCGCCGAGCGTGATCTGCTGGCGCAACGTCCGAGCCAGCCTGTGAAGTTCTGGACCAGCGGCGATCCGCAATCCCTCAGAAAAATCCTACCGTTGCTGGGCCAAACTGCGTCGAATGTGCAAAACTTCGACTTGTAAAAAAAATGTGAAATAACTGAAAAAACGCTGAACTTCTGACCAAGCGCGGATTTCTATAGCGACAGCAGCAACTAAAAACCAAACGATCGTTCCGGAAAAGGAAGTTTCAAAGTGAAGCGACTATTCTGCTTGGCCGCGATTGCGGCCGCACTGATGGGGCAAAGCATTTCTGCACAAGCCGCTGGCGTTGAATTCGCCGTCGGCGGTACCAGCGATTCGACAATGACGTATCGCTTGGGCATGAATTTCGACTGGGACAAGAGCTGGCTGCAGAGCGACGTTGGTCGCCTGACCGGCTACTGGAGCGGTGCCTACACGTATTGGGAAGGTGACAAGACTTCCAGCAACAACAGCCTGTCGTTCTCGCCTGTCTTCGTTTACGAATTTGCCGGTCAGTCGGTCAAACCGTACGTTGAAGCGGGTATCGGCGCGGCGTTCTTCTCCAACACCGAATATGAGAGCAACAAGCTGGGCGGTTCCTTCCAGTTCGAAGACCGTATCGGTTTCGGCCTGCGCTTCAACGGCGGCCACGAAGTCGGCATCCGCGCCACGCACTACTCCAACGCCGGCCTGTCCAGCGACAACGATGGTGTAGAAAGCTACGCGCTGCATTACACAATGCCGTTGTAACACGCCGCTACGCGGAACCAACGTGGGAGCGAGCCTGCTCGCGAAAGCTGAGTGTCAGTCAATTCAAATGGTGGCTGACACACCGCTTCGCGAGCAGGCTCGCTCCCACAGTTGTTTCTGCGTTGTCAAAGAATCAGCGGTAGGCTGTCGCAATACCCCGGCGCTCTTCGATGCACTCCGGCGCGCCCATTTCAAACTCGCGGCAAATCAGCGGGCGTCGTTCATAGATCGTGCACATCATGCTGTCGCGATCCAGCGCCGCGCACCAGCCGTCGTCCAGACGCAGCATCACTTCACCGCCCCATTCATCGGTATCGATAAAGCGATCAGGCACGCCGGTGTCCGTGATCAGCATCACTTCGAGCTGGCAGCAGCACGCCGCACAGGTCGAGCAGGTGACCGCCGGTTCGGCGATTTGGGTGTGGGGGATGGTTTTCATCGTGGCAGTGTAAGGCAGTGATCGCTGTGGGTGTGAAAGCGCTGACGGACGCTCATGGTGCCAGACGCCGCGCCATCAAATGCAACAGTGGGAACAGCCCTGCCCAGAGCAGCCCGATGACGATCAGCGTCGCCGCCTCGCCATAGGGAAATTGCACGCCGGCCAGGCGTCCGCCAGCGTAGTACGACAATGCGCCACCGATTGCGCCAAGCCCGCTGGCCAGCCACCATGGCCGCGCGCTCCAGGCCAGGCAGTGGCGCAACGTGGTGGCGAGCAGCGCCCACAGCAGCATCAGCCACAGCGGAATCAGCGGTGAGGCGTCTGCAAAGCGGAACACGCCGAGGTAACGCAAGACACTGTCCACCGCCGTGCCGACAATCACTACGCACAGAATCAAACGACCTTCTGCCGCCCAACTGCTGATCCAGCGCAGATGAATCACCAGTGCCGCCAGTGCCAGCAGCAGCCACAAACTGTTGCCGCCGAGCACGCAGGCCAGCCAGCCGAGCTGAAACAGCACGGCGTTGGCGACACGTTCACGCATCGAAGCGACCGAGCAGCGGCGCGGTCATCGCCGCCGGTTTGGCCAGCAGCAATTGCGCGGTGCCGATGGTGCGTTCGAGGAATCCGCCCTCGCAGTAGCACAGATAGAACTCCCACAAACGCAGGAAATAATCGTCGTAGCCCAGTTCGCTCAGGCGACCATGGGCGAGGCGAAAGTTCTCGTGCCACAGGCGCAGGGTCTTGGCGTAATGCAGGCCGAAATCCTCCATGTGCAGCAGGTTCATGTCGGTTTCGCGGCTGACCACATCGAGCATCTTGTGCACCGAGGGCAGGGCGCCGCCGGGGAAGATGTAGCGCTGGATAAAGTCGACGCTGCGTTTGGCCTGTTCGTAGCGTTGCTCGCGAATGGTGATCGCCTGGAGCAGCATCAGGCCATTGCTCTTGAGCAACTGCGCGCATTGTTTGAAGTAGGTGGGCAGGAACCGATGGCCGACCGCTTCGATCATCTCGATCGACACCAGTTTGTCGTACTCGCCGCTGAGGTCGCGGTAGTCCTTGAGCAGCAGGGTGACGCGATCCTGCAAGCCAAGTTGTTCGATGCGCTTGGCAGTGAACGCGAACTGCTCTTTCGACAGCGTCGTAGTGGTCACGCGGCAACCGTAATGCTGCGCTGCGTACAGGGCCATGCTGCCCCAACCGGTGCCGATTTCCAGCAGGTGGTCGCTGGGCTTGAGCGCGAGTTTCTGGCAGATGCGCTCGAGTTTGTTCAATTGCGCCTGTTCCAGGGTGTCGCTCGGCGAAAGGAACTGGGCGGCGGAATACATCATGGTCGGGTCGAGAAACTGTTCGAACAGTTCATTGCCGAGGTCGTAATGCGCGGCGATGTTTTTCTGCGAACCCTTGCGCGTGTTGCGATTGAGCCAGTGCAGCCCTTGCACAAAGGGGCGGCCGAGTCGCGCCAGGCCACCCTCCATTGCATCGAGCACATCGAGATTGCTGACGAATACGCGCACCACAGCCGTCAGGTCCGGCGAACTCCAGTAGCCGTGGATGAATGCTTCGCCGGCGCCGATCGAGCCGTTGCCGGCGACCATGCCCCACAGGGCCGGGTCGAGTACATGGACTTCGCCGAGCAGGGCGCTGCCCGGCGTGCCGAAGAGCATTTGTTCGCCATCCTCGACGACCATCAATTGTCCGTGTTTGAGCTGCGCCAACTGGCGCAACACGCCACGGCGCAGCAGCGAGCCGGTCAAACCGTTGGTGCTGAAGCGACCGAGCGGCAGGCTAGAGGATTTCATGGTGCGGCTCCTTCGGAGGCACAGTGGCGGTTTGAAAGCTGCCGTCGGCAGCCTGGTGAGCGAAGATCGGCGCGCGCTTGAGTAGCAGTCGCAGTGCTTGCCAATAAATCGCCAAAGCGGTTTTTGCGGTCATCCACGGGAAGCGCCGCAGGTAGCGGTGCAGGCTGCGCCGATCGAGCGGCTCGCGGCGCAGATTCAGCGTGGCGTCGAACAGTTTCTCGTTGCCCTGCCAATCGGCCATGTGCACGCCAAGGCTTTGCGCAGCGGGGCTGAAGCTCATGCGGTATTCGAGGTCGCGGGGCAGAAACGGCGAGACGTGAAACGCCTTGGCCACAGCGAAATGCTGATGGAAATCCACCAGGCTGGTCGGCACCTGCGCCGGCAGCACATAGTGATAACGCTCGCGCCAGGGCGTATTGGTTACTTCACAAACGATCGCCGCCAGTTGTCCGTCGGCTTCATGGCAATAGAAGAAACTCACCGGATTGAACGACAGCCCCCAGCTGCGCGGCTGGGTCAGCAGGCACACCGCGCCTTGTGGCTCATGACCGATAGCTGCGCCGACCTGCTGGCGCACGGCGTCGATCAGGCGCATGCCCTTGCCGGTGAAGGCTTTGAGGTAATCGGTTTCGCGAAACGAGAACGGCGCAAAGCGGCTGCGCCCCGCCAGTGGCGACAGGGCCAGTACGGCGTCCTGTTCGCTCAGGTCGAGATAGAGCAGGCCGATGCGGTAGCGGAATTCGTGGCGGCGCGGGGCAAAACGTCGGTGGCCGATGACGCCGCTGTACAGAGCGCTGTTCACAGGGTTTCACCGAACGCGGCGGCCACGCGCAGCCCGCTGACCACGCCATCTTCATGAAAGCCGTTGGCCCAGTAGGCGCCGCAATAATACGTGTGCTGCTCGCCATCGAGTTCGCCCCAACGGTTTTGCGCGGCCGCTGCGGCGAGCGTGTATTGCGGGTGGGCATAGGTGTAACGGGCCAGCACTTTATCGGGGCTGATGCCGGCGGTCTGGTTGAGGCTGACGCAAAACGTGGTGTCGCTTTCGATGCCTTGCAGGATGTTCATGTTGTAGGTGACCGCCGCGCGCGTATGGCCGGCGCCGCCGAGGCGATAGTTCCAGCTGGCCCAGGCCAGTTTGCGCGTTGGCAGCAGGCGCGTGTCGGTGTGCAGCACGACGTCGTTGTCGGCGTAGAGCAGGGCACCGAGAATCGAACGCTCGGCGTCGCTCGGGTTGGCCAGCAGGTTCAGCGCCTGATCGCTGTGACAGGCGAACACCACTTTGTCGAAATGTTCGAGGCCGGCCGGGCTGTGGATAACCACGCCGTGCTGGTTGCGCTCGACGCGCTTGACCGGGCAGTTCAGGCGGATCCTGTCGCTGAACGAAGCGGTCAGCGGCGCCACATAGGCACTGGAACCGCCTTCAATGACCTGCCACTGCGGACGATCGCTGACTGAAAGCAGGCCATGATTCTTGAAGAAGCGCAGGAAGAATTGCAGCGGGAAGTTGAGCATTTCCGCCATCGGCATCGACCAGATCGCCGCGCCCATCGGCACGATGTAATGCAGGACGAAACGCTCGCCGTAGCCGCCGGCCTTGAGGTAATCGTCGAGGGTGGTGTCGGCGGCAATCCGTAGTTCCATCAGGTCGCGCTGGGCTTCTTTGTTGAAGCGCAGAATGTCGCGCAGCATGCCCCAGAACCCCGGCGACAACAGATTGCTGCGCTGGGCGAACAGGCTGTTGAGGTTGTTGCCGTTGTATTCCACGCCGGTGTCCGGATCGGTTACCGAAAAGCTCATTTCGGTCGGCTTGAACGCCACGCCAAGCTGGTTGAGCAAACGAATGAAGTTCGGGTAGGTCCAGTCGTTGAACACGATGAAACCGGTGTCGATGGCGAACGACTGCCCGGCCACGCTGACCGGTACGGTGTGGGTATGGCCGCCGACCCAGTCACTCGCTTCGAACACGGTGATGTCGTGGCGGCGGTTCAGCAGGTAGGCGCAGGTGAGCCCGGCGATACCGCTGCCAATTACGGCGATTTTCATATCGGGTCCCGCTGCGGAGGGTTCTTGCGCACCATGCGTTTGCCGATCGCCAGTTGCGCGCGGGCGGGCAGTTTCGACAGCGGCCACAGCGCGGCCATGAACAGCCCCGGGAAGGCAATTTCCAGCGGACGGTCCTTGAGTTTGGCGAAGATGTGCCGCGCCGCTTTATCCGCAGGCCAGCTCAGCGGCATCGGGAAATCGTTCCTCTCGGTCAGCGGCGTTTCGACAAAACCCGGGCTGATGATGGTGACTTCAATGCCTTCATCCGCCAGATCGATGCGCAGCGATTCGAACAGGTAACGCAGCCCGGCCTTCGATGCGCCATAGGCTTCGGCCCGTGGCAGCGGCAGGTAGGTCACCGAGCTGGCCATGCCGACCAGGTGCGGCGCGGTGCCTTTGCGCAGCAGCGGCAAGGCGGCTTCGATGCAATAGCTGCTGGCGAGCAGATTGGTGCGCACCACATGCTCGATGATCGACGAATCGAACTGGCGCGCGTCGACATATTCACAGGTGCCGGCGTTGAGAATCACGCTGTCCAGCGAACCCCAGGCCGCGCCGATCTGCTCACCGATTTCGCGCACGGTCTGACTGTTGGTCAGATCGCCGGGCACCACCAGCACCTGTCCCGGATAACGCTGGGACAAGACTTTCAGCGGCGCAGTCGAGCGCGAGCTGACCGCCAGATGCGCGCCGCTTTTCAAGATGTCCTCACACAATGCTGCACCGATGCCACTGCTGGCGCCGGTCAACCAATACCGCCGTGGAGGTGTACGACTCATCCCATTCTCCTTTTCAGCCAGGCAATCACCCGGCCCAATATTGGCAAGTGTTCATACAGCAGCGCCCCGGCATCGAAATAATCCCGATGGCGATAAACCTTGTCGCGCCAGAGCAGGTGCGAACAGCCACCGACCCTGATTTCCCGCCCCTTGGCCAGGCGCGGATGGCGATAACTCATGACCCAGCGCAGGTAACCCTCACCTTCGCGGATCTGGTCAAAGCCGTGAAAATCGAAACGCAGATCGCTGACGTTGGCGTACAGCTCACTGAAGTAAACCTGCAGCTGTGCCAGGCCCTGAACTTCGTGCAGCGGATCGGTGAAATGAATGTCGTCGCTGTACAGCTCGCCGAGGCGATGCAGGTTGTCTTTGTTCAACCCGGAAAACTCGCGGGCGAAGCTGCGCAGGAAGTCACTCATCGCTGCCGCCCACTGGCTGGCGCGACGGCAGGTTCTTGAACGCCGTCAGCGCGCGCTCGCGTGAAGCGCTGAGGTTGACGATCGGGGCCGGATAATCGGCCACGCCGAACAGTCCTCCGGCTGCCGCTGGGTTGTGCACTTCCTTCTTGTTGAGCCCGGCCAGTTCCGGCAACCAGTGCTTGATGAACACGCCTTCGGCATCGAATTTTTCCGACTGGCTCAGCGGGTTGAAAATGCGGAAGTACGGCGCCGAGTCGGTGCCTGTGGACGAGCTCCATTGCCAGCCGCCATTGTTCGCCGCCAGGTCACCATCGATCAGGTGACGCATGAAAAAGCGTTCACCCTCGCGCCAGTCGATCAACAGATTTTTGGTCAGGAACATCGCCACGACCATGCGCAGGCGATTGTGCATCCAGCCGGTTTCCAGCAATTGGCGCATCGCAGCGTCGATGATCGGCAGTCCGGTGCGTGCCTCCTGCCAGGCCTTGAGTTCTTCCGGCGCATCGCGCCAGGCCAGCGCTTCGGTTTCCGGGCGGAAGGCGCGATGCCGGGAGACGCGTGGGTAGCCGACCAGAATGTGTTTATAGAACTCGCGCCACAGCAACTCGTTGATCCATGTGACCGCGCCGACCTTGCCGCTTTCGAACTCGCCCTGATTGCTTTGCAGTGCGGCGTGCAGGCACTGGCGTGGCGAGATCACCCCCGCGGCGAGGTACGCCGACAGTTGGCTGGTGCCCGGTTTGGCCGGGAAGTCGCGCTCGCTGCGGTAATAATCGATCTGCGCATCGGTGAAGGTGTCGAGCCGGCGCCGCGCTTCTTGCTCGCCGGCCGGCCACAAGGCGCGCAGGGATTCGCTCGGTGTGGCGAAGCCTTTGACAGCCTCGGGAATCGCATCGCTGGCAATATCCAGGGCGGCCTGTTTGCCCGGTGCTTTGACCAAGGCCGGCATCGAGCGATGCAGGCGCTCGTAGCAGACCTTGCGGAACTGACTGAACACCTGGAAATAGGTGCCGGTCTTGGTCAGCACCGTCCCGGGTTTGAACAGCAACTGATCCAGATAGCTGTGGAACTCAATGCTCTCGGCTCGCAACGTGTCGGCCACGGCTTCATCGCGGCGGCTTTCGTGAACGCCGTATTCCTCGTTGACATGCACTGCTTCGATCTTCAATTGCCGACAGAGCTTGAGCAACTCTGCCGGTGCCTGATCCCAGTGCGGCGCGCTGCGAATCAACAACGGGATATTCAGCGTGCCGAGGCTCTGGCTCAGTTCGCGCAGGTTGCGCAGCCAGAAATCCACCTTGCACGGTGCATCATCGTGTTCCAGCCACTGCTGCGGACTCAACAGATACACCGCCACCGTCGGGCCGCGCGCTGCGGCGGCCGCGAGGGCAGTGTTGTCATGTTGGCGCAAGTCGCTGCGCAGCCAGATCAATTGCATGTGATTAAACCCATCATCAAATCAATCCGCGCTCGAGCAGCGCCTGATGGGCTGCTAGCGGATCTTCGGCCAGGAACAGATCGGTGGCTTGGGCGGTGCGTGCTGACAGCTCGGCGTGGTGGATATGCACCGTGGGGCCGGCAATCAGGGTCGGGCAATTGACGTTCGCCAACAGCTTGGGCAACTGCGCCAATTGCATGGCTTTGCTCGAATACAACAGCACACCACGGGCTTGCAGATGCTCGACGGTCAGCGCCAGCTCACCGGCAGGCAGCGGCCAGTCGAACACTTGCACCGGGCAATCGGCACTGCTGATCAGCCACGCGCACAGCCACAGATGCGGCTCCAGCGGCAGGTCGGAATTATTGATCAACAGCAGCGGCGCCGAATGCAGCTGGCGGTTGTTATGGTAGATGCGTGCGCCGAACTTGCTGCGCAGCCAGGAATAGAAAAACGTGCGCTCCATCTGCGCGCCGAACTGGCCCTGCCAGCGCTGTTCGAGCTCGGCCAGCAACGGCATCAGCAATTGCTCGCACAAGGTCCGTGGCGGGTACAGGGCGATGGCCTGATTGACACTGTCATCCAGCGTGCGCTCATTCAGTGCGGTGACTGCCGAGAGCAAAGTCTGGCGCAGACGCTGCCAGTCGTTCTCCACGGTTTCGGTGAAGGCTTGCGGCGCGTCGAGCAGTGGCTTGACCTGGCTGACCGCCACCCCACGGTTGAGCCAAGTGAGGATGGCCATGATCCGCTGCACATGTTCAGCGCTGTAGAGCCGATGACCCTTGGGCGTGCGCTGGGGCACCACCAGGCCGTAGCGACGTTCCCACGCGCGCAGGGTGATGGCGTTGACGCCGGTCTGCCGCGCGACTTCGCGAATCGGCAACCAGCCCTCGTCGAGGGCTTTCTTGAAGTCGGCGCCGAGGTCTTCCCGGGCGCTGCTGTCGGTTTTATCGTTCATTAGATCGCGTTTCGCAGACTGAGGTTTTCCGGATGCGGCTGCAGGTAAACCTGCTGCGCGATGTACGGGTCCGGATGGAGTCGAAAATGGTGTTTGAGCAGCGTCAACGGCACCACCAGCGGCACGATGCCCTGGCGGTACTGGCCGATGATCTGCTGCATTTCCTGTTTGTCTTCGGCGCTCAGCGATTGTTTCAAATAACCGCTGAGGTGCAGCAGCACGTTGCAATGGGTGCCGCGCGTGGCGCATTTCTTCAGCGCGGCCATCAGTTCGCTGAAGTAGCGTGGGCCGAGTTCGGCGGGATCGCTGTCAGCCATATTGCCGAGCATCTTGCCGAGGTTTTTGTATTGCAGCGGGTTGTGCGCCATCAGCAGGTACTTGTAGCGCGAATGGAATTCGGTGAGGGCGCGGCGGCTCAGGCCCTCGGCGAGCACTTGCTGCCAGGCGCTGTAGGCCAACACGCGAGTGATGAAGTTTTCCCGCAGCACCGGATCGTTGAGGCGCCCGGCTTCTTCCACCGGCAGATCCGGATGCTGTGCACAGAATGCCTGCGCATAGATGCCGCGTCCGCCACCATTCACTGGCGCGCCGTTGTCGTGATAGACCTTGACCCGTTCCAGCCCGCAGGAGGGCGACTGCTGCATGAAGATGTAGCCGGACAGGTCCTGCAACTCGGCGGCCATTTTCTCGCCGTACTCGGCCAGCGGCCTGGTGACGTTGATAGTGCGGTCGACGGTACCGACGGCCTCGGGTTGCTCCGGGTCGCCGACCAGCCGGATCGGCTCACGGGGAATGCCCATGCCGATGGCGACTTCCGGGCACAGCGGGACGAAATCGAAATATTCGGTGAGGGTACGGCTGCACAGCCGCGATTCCTTGTGCCCACCGTTGTAGCGCACTTCTTCGCCCAACAGGCAGGCGCTGATGGCGATCTTCGGCTTGGACAGGGAAGCAGTAGACATGAGCACCTCGAATCTATACCTGTACAGAGAGTTATCTCTGTACAACTTTTCCTCAGCATAGATCGATGGATGTACAAGTCAAATGATTTGTATAACTTTTTTGGGTTCACCAAGAACACTGTGGGAGCGAGCCTGCTCGCGAAGCGGTGTGTCAGTCAGTGAATCCGCATCTGGCACAGCGCATTTGCGAGCAGGCTCGCTCCCACAAGGGAAATCTATTTCCAGCCGAGTAACCAGTTTTCGCTGTCTTTCAGCACCTGCCAATCCAGTCGCTCGCTACGCTGGGTCAGCACCGCCTGCAATTCAACTTCCAGCACCGTACCTTCCTCGTCGCGGATCAGTTCGGTCACCAAAAAATGTTTTTCGCGGTTTTGCGGCTGGGCTGCTGTCCACTTCGACAGCAGCAATTTGCGCGGATTGATGCGATTCATTGCAGGTGTTCGTGCAAGCGACGTGCAGCCTCCTGACCGCTCAGCCAGGCGCCTTCAACGCGGCCCGACAGGCACCAGTCGCCACAGGCGTACAGGCCCAGATCGACATCGGCCAGCGTGGTCCATTCATGGCCGGTAGCGGGGCGGGCGTAGAGCCAGCGGTGGGCGAGGCTGAAGGTCGGCGCAGGCATGGCGCTGTGCAGCAGTTCGGCGAAAGCACCGTGCAAATGCTCGATCACTGCTTCCTTGGACAGATCGATATGTTGCCGGCTCCAGGCGCTGGTTGCATGCAGCACCCAGGTGTCGAGAGTGCTGTCGCGCCCGGGTTTGCTGCGGTTGCGCGCCAGCCAGTCGAGCGGGCTGTCCTGCACGAAGCAGCCTTCTATCGGCGTATCGAGTGGAGTTTCGAAGGCGAGGGCGACGGCCCAGGTCGGCTCCATTTTCACCCCGGCTGCGACGCCGGCAAGTTTCGGTGCGGCGGCCAGCAACGCGGTGGCTTGCGGTGCCGGTGTGGCGATCACCACATGGCTGAAGGGGCCGTGGGTGCAGCCGTCGGCGTCCTGCAGATGCCAGTGTTCTTCACCGCGATAGACTTCGGTGATGCGGCAGGCGAACTGCACATCCAGACCATCGAGCAGGCCACGGGTGATGGCGCTCATCCGCGGCGTGCCGACCCAGCGGGTCTGCTCGTCCGGCGACATGTTCAGTTGCCCGCCCTGGAAGGTGTACAACTGCGGCGTCCATTCGGCGGCCCAGCCCTGGCTCTGCCAGCGCTGCACCTCGGTGACGAAGCGCCTGTCGCGCGCGGTGAAGTATTGAGCGCCCATGTCCAGCGAGCCAGCGTCGCTGCGCTTGCTCGACATGCGCCCGCCGCTGCCGCGGCTTTTATCGAACAGTTGAACGGTATGCCCGGTCTCTGTCAGAGCCTGGGCGGCGGAGAGCCCGGCGATGCCGGTGCCGATGATTGCGATAGGTACAGTCATAGGGGCCTCGTTTACCTTTCTGTACAGACTACGCCGTCGATCAAACCTGTACAATTCTGTTTTTTGGTATAACTTCTAGCGTTCTCGTTCTGACAGCTTGGCCTATTGTTAAACCATAGAGCCTGCCCGATAGAAAAGATCCCTGCCTATAAAAATAGACTAGTGATCCGGGTTAAACGCCACGCGAGGAAGATGTCATGCACATATTGCTGACCGGCGGTACTGGTTTGATCGGACGTCAGCTCTGCCGGCACTGGCTGGAGCAGGGCCATCGCCTGACGGTGTGGAGTCGCCGCGCGGAAAAAGTCGCGCAGATCTGCGGCGCGCAAGTGCGCGGGATTGCCCGTCTGGAAGACCTCGGCGAAGAGCCGCTGGATGCGATCGTCAATCTCGCCGGCGCGCCGATTGCCGACCGCCCCTGGACCCATCGACGCAAGGCGTTGCTGTGGAGCAGCCGCATCACCCTGACGGAAACGCTGCTGGCGTGGCTGGAAACCCGCGCGCAGAAACCGGCGCTGCTGATTTCCGGCTCGGCGATCGGCTGGTACGGCGACGCTGGCGAACGCGAGTTGACTGAAGAATCGCCGCCCGGCATCGACGACTTCGCCAGTCAGTTGTGCATCGCCTGGGAAGAAACCGCGCTGCGTGCCGAGAATCTCGGCATCCGTGTGGTGCTGGTGCGAACCGGTCTGGTGCTGTCGGCCGAGGGCGGCTTTTTGTCGCGGCTGTTGCTGCCGTTCAAGCTCGGGCTGGGCGGGCCTTTGGGCAATGGTCGGCAGTGGATGCCATGGATTCACATCGACGATCAAATCGCCCTGATTGATTTTCTTCTGCACCGGAATCAGGCGAGCGGTCCTTATAATGCCTGCGCGCCGAAACCTGTGCGCAACCGCGAATTTGCCAAGACGCTGGGCAGTGTGTTGCACCGCCCGGCGTTCATGCCGATGCCGACCCTGGCGCTGAAGGTCATGCTCGGCGAACTGTCACTGTTATTGCTCGGCGGCCAGCGCGCCACGCCGGCACGCTTGCTCGAAGCGGGGTTCGCTTTCCGCTTTACGGATTTACGCGCGGCTCTGGATGATCTCTCCAGCCGCCTCTGAAATAGGACGTTGCATGACCGATCACGCTTTGCTTCTGGTCAACCTGGGCTCTCCGGCCTCCACCTCGGTGGCCGATGTGCGCAGCTACCTCAATCAATTTCTTATGGACCCGTACGTGATCGACCTGCCATGGCCGCTGCGGCGGTTGCTGGTGTCGCTGATCCTGATCAAGCGCCCCGAGCAATCGGCCCATGCCTACGCCTCGATCTGGTGGGAGGAGGGCTCGCCGCTGGTGGTGCTCAGCCGCCGCTTGCAGGAGCAGATGACCCGGACGTGGAAACACGGCCCGGTGGATCTGGCGATGCGTTATGGCGAGCCGTCGATCGAAACCTGTCTGCTGCGTCTGGTCAAAGCGGGACATAAGAAGATCACGCTGGCGCCGCTGTATCCGCAGTTCGCCGACAGCACCACGACCACCGTGATCGAAGAAGCCCGGCGCGTACTGCGCGAGAAGAAGCTCGATGTGCAGTTGTCGATCCTGCAACCGTTCTACGATCAGCCGGAATACATCGAAGCACTGGCCGCCAGCGCGCGTCCGCATCTGCAGCAGGATTACGATCATCTGCTGCTGAGCTTTCACGGCTTGCCGGAGCGGCATCTGAGCAAACTCGACCCGACGGGCAATCACTGCCTCAAGGGCGCCGATTGCTGCCAGACCGCCTCGCCGGCGGTATTGGCAACCTGTTACCGCGCGCAGTGTTTCCGTACCGCCGCCGCCTTCGCCAAAACCATGGGCCTGCCGGACGGCAAATGGTCGGTGTCGTTTCAGTCACGCCTGGGCCGGGCGAAATGGATCGAGCCGTATACCGAAGCGCGGCTGGATGAACTGGCGAAAAGCGGGGTGAAAAAGATTCTGGTGATGTGCCCGGCGTTCGTCGCTGACTGCATCGAGACGCTGGAAGAGATTGGCGATCGCGGTAGGGAACAGTTCCGCGAAGCGGGGGGCGAGGAACTGGTACTGGTGCCGTGCCTGAACGACGACCCGCAATGGGCCAAGGCGCTGGCGACCCTCTGCGAAAGAGCGCCGCTGGCCCTTTAAAAGCTTCGCGAGCAGGCTCGCTCCCACAGGGGAAATACATTCCAATCTGTGGGAGCGAGCCTGCTCGCGAATGCTATCTGTCAGGCGATGAAGATCTGAAAGCCTTAGATCAGCGGCTCATCCGCCTTCTTCTGCTTCCAGCCATCATTGCCCGGCAGGATCAGGTTCAGCGCAATCGCCACCACCGCGCACAGCGCGATGCCTTTGAGGCCGAAGTCATCCGGGCCGGTGCCGGTTCCGACCAGCACACCGCCGATACCGAACACCAGCGTCACCGAAACAATCACCAGGTTGCGCGCTTCGCCCAGGTCGATCTTGTGGCGGATCAGGGTGTTCATGCCCACCGCCGCAATCGAACCGAACAACAGGCACAGAATCCCACCCATCACCGGCACCGGAATGCTCTGCAGCAGCGCGCCGAATTTGCCGATGAACGCCAGGGTGATGGCGAAGATCGCCGCCCAGGTCATGATTTTCGGGTTGTAGTTCTTGGTCAGCATCACCGCGCCGGTCACTTCGGCGTAAGTGGTGTTGGGCGGGCCGCCGAACAGGCCGGCAGCAGTGGTGGCGATGCCGTCACCGAGCAGGGTGCGATGCAGGCCCGGCTTCTTCAGGTAATCGCGACCGGTCACGCTGCCCACGGCAATCACGCCGCCGATGTGCTCGATCGCCGGGGCCAGTGCCACCGGAACGATGAACAGAATCGCCTGCCAGTTGAACTCCGGCGCGGTGAAGTGCGGCAGGGCGAACCACGGCGCTGCAGCAATTTTCGCGGTGTCGACCACGCCGAAATAGAACGACATGGCAAAGCCCACCAGCACCCCGGAAATGATCGGCACCAGACGGAAAATGCCCTTGCCGAACACTGCCACGATCAGCGTGGTCAGCAGCGCCGGCATGGAAATCATCATCGCTGTTTGATAGTGAATCAGCTCGGTGCCGTCGCCGGCCTTGCCCATCGCCATGTTCGCGGCAATCGGCGCCATGGCCAGGCCGATGGAAATGATCACCGGACCAATCACCACCGGTGGCAGCAAACGGTCAATGAAGCCCGTGCCTTTGATCTTCACGGCGAGGCCGAGGAAGGTGTAGACGAAACCGGCCGCCATCACCCCGCCCATGGTCGCGGCGAGGCCGAACTGGCCCTTGGCGAGAATGATCGGTGTGATGAAAGCGAAGCTCGACGCGAGGAACACCGGCACCTGTCTCCCGGTGACGATCTGGAACAGGATCGTCCCCAGACCCGCGGTGAACAGTGCCACGTTGGGGTCCAGGCCGGTGATCAGCGGCATCAGCACCAAGGCGCCGAAGGCCACGAACAGCATCTGCGCGCCGGACAGTACCGTGCGCCAGAGCGGATCGTTGAACTCTTGCTGCATGGTTACGCGTCCTTCTGCTTGGTGCCGAAGATCTTGTCACCGGCGTCGCCAAGCCCAGGAATGATGTAGCCGTGCTCGTTCAAACGTTCATCGATGGACGCGGTGTAGATGGTCACGTCCGGGTGCGCCTTTTCTACGGCAGCAATGCCTTCCGGCGCGGCCACCAGGACCATGGCGCGGATGTCGCGGCAACCGGCCTTTTTCAGCAGGTCGATGGTGGCAACCATGGAACTGCCGGTGGCGAGCATCGGGTCAATGATCATCGCCAGGCGTTCGTCGATTTCCGGTACCAGTTTTTCCAGGTAGGTGTGCGCTTGCAGGGTTTCTTCGTTGCGGGCAACGCCCACAGCAGAAACCTTGGCGCCCGGGATCAGGCTGAGCACGCCTTCAAGCATGCCGATGCCGGCACGCAGGATCGGCACGACGGTGATCTTCTTGCCGGCGATCTTCTCCACCGACACGGTGCCGCACCAGCCGGCAATGTCGTAGGATTCGAGCGGCAGGTCTTTTGTAGCTTCATAGGTCAACAGGGCGCCGACTTCCTGAGCGAGCTCGCGGAAATTCTTGGTGCTGATGTCAGCGCGGCGCATCAGGCCGAGTTTATGACGGATCAGCGGATGGCGGATCTCGAGGATGGGCATGGGAAAGGCTCCGGCGGCGGGCAAAAAAACCGGCCTAGATTAATCTATCCGAGGGTGATGTCCTATAGGACATTCTGTACGTTAGTCCATAAGAGCTTGATTCGACCTCGCGGGATGCGTACCTTTGCCCGCTTTTCCAATTCCGCCAACCCCTGGAGAGCGCCATGTCCGCTGATCTTGAGCATATCCGTCAAATCATGCGAGAGGCTGACTGCCTGTACACCGAGTCTGAAGTCGAGGCGGCCATCGCCCGCGTCGGTGCACAAATCAACGAACAACTGGCTGACAGCAATCCGGTGGTGTTCTGCGTGATGAACGGCGGCCTGATCTTCTCCGGCAAACTGCTGACGCATCTGCAATTCCCGCTGGAAGCGTCCTACCTGCACGCGACCCGTTATCGCAACGAAACCAGCGGCGGCGATCTGTTCTGGAAAGCCAAGCCGGAAGTTTCGTTTATCGACCGCGACGTGCTGATCATCGACGACATTCTCGATGAAGGTCATACCCTGGGCGCGATTATCGACTTCTGCAAACACGCCGGCGCACGCAAAGTGCACACCGCCGTGCTGATCGACAAGGACCACGACCGCAAGGCGCGCCCGGACCTGAAAGCCGATTTCGTCGGCCTGCCGTGCATCGACCGCTACATCTTCGGCTACGGCATGGACTACAAGGGCTACTGGCGCAACGCCAACGGGATTTACGCGGTTAAAGGAATGTAAAGCGATGGGTACGCCTGGCTTTCTTGATCAAACGCTGTTCGCTGAGTTGGCCGAGAAAGCCGCGCACAATCCCCGCGGACGCCAGCATCACAACTTCCATCAGATGGAAGAAGCCTGTCATCGCATGGCGGTGGGGCTGCAACCGCACACCTACATCCAGCCTCATCGTCATCTGGGTGATAACAAGGCTGAAACGTTGCTGGTGCTCAAGGGGCGGCTGGGGCTGCTGATTTTCGACGAAAACGGTAGCGTGTTGAAAAAGCAGGTTCTGCAGGCCGGCGGGGACTGTGTCGGTGTGGATCTGCCGACGAACGTCTTTCACGGACTGGTCGTACTGGAAGCCGACAGCCTGATGTTCGAATGCAAGGCCGGACCCTATCGCCCGGTCGGTGAAGGCGAACTCGCCCCATGGGCACCGCGTGATGGCGAGCCCGGTGTCGCTGACTATCAGGCCTGGATGCGCAAGCAGTTCGATTGAATCGGCGCATTGATTTGCGCAGGTGCATGCTAGAGTTCTTGGCCCCGCCCTCCGGAGTCTGTCATGCGCCTCTTGATCCGCAGTCTCGCCGCCCTGTTGCTGACCCTCTGCCTGCCGTTGTCCGCTGCGCCGATGCACAGCCAGTTCCTGCCGCCGGACGATCTGACCCTGCGTGATGCTGACCCCGAGCAGCAGCAACTGCTGCAGGTCAGCGAGTATTCGGTGGTGGTCGGTGCGCAGCGCCAGTCCAATCAGCAGCCGATTCCGGTCACCTCATCCTTGTTGATCCGCCTCAAAGGCAAGTCGCTGAACAAGGGCGCGACGATCAGCCAGGTGCTGGTGAGTTTTGACGGCGAAAGCAAAAGCCTGAAAAAGCCGGCCTACGATGACAAAAGCAAAACCCTGACGCTGTTCTATCCATTGGCGCAATACCGCGTGGTGATGGATCTGCTGCGCAACGACACGGTGTATGTGCAGTTCCTCAGTTATGCCAACGGCCACATCTGGGCGGATTTGCACACCGGGGCGATTCGTCCGCGTTGAGCCGGGCGGTCGGGCAGGGGTAAACTGCCCGCCCCGTGTCATGTCTGCGAGCTGGAGTCGGCAATGCGTAAAGATAAGAAACAAGTGGTTGGTGACGAGATCGGCGATGAGCAGATCAAGCTGTTCCTCGATTTTGAGCCGGTCGACGCCACTTCGCCGTCGCTGCACAAACTGATCAAGGCCTATCGTGGTTTGCGCATCGATGATTTCGAGCGCTTTCTGGGCTTCTTCGTTGCGGCGGGTTATGACGTTGATGGCAAGGATGAGCAGGGCCAGACCTTCGTTGACCTGATCGCCGATCAGCGCAACGCCCCGGAATACATTGAACTGATCGAAAAGTCCCGCGGTTAAGGGCAAAAGACAAGATCAACAGATCGCAGCCTTCGGCAGCTCCTACATGGGATTTATGTTGGCCCTGTAGGAGCTGCCGAAGGCTGCGATCTTTTGATTCTGGCGTCCATAAAAAACGCCCCGATTGGGGCGTTTTTTCATGCCGCAAGATCAAGCGAAGCTTGGTGTCTCGCTGCTTTCTTCAACCAGTTCCAGGGCGATGTTGTTCTGCGTGTTGATCTTGCGATACAGCGCAGCATCGGTTTCCAGAACCTTTTCACGGGCCGGGAAGATCTCCGCCAGTTTGCTTGCCCACTCGCCGGACGCCTTGGCCGGGAAGCACTTCTCGATCAGCTCGAGCATGATCGAAACGGTCACCGACGCACCTGGCGATGCGCCGAGCAGGGCAGCGAGGGAGCCGTCCTTCGCTGCGACCAGTTCGGTACCGAACTGCAGGATGCCGCCCTTTTTCGGGTCCTTCTTGATGATCTGCACCCGTTGGCCGGCCACTTCCAGGCGCCAGTCTTCGGCTTTCGCCTGCGGGTAGAAACGCCGCAGCGATTCCAGACGCTGTTCCATCGACTGCATCACTTCGCTGACGAGGTACTTGGTCAGGTCCATGTTGTTTTTCGCCACCGCCAGCATCGGCCCGATGTTGCCGGCGCGCACCGACATCGGCAGGTCCATGAAGGAGCCGTGCTTGAGGAACTTGGTGGTGAAACCGGCGTACGGCCCGAACAGAAGGGATTTCTTGCCATCGACTACGCGGGTATCGAGGTGCGGCACCGACATCGGTGGCGAACCCACGGCCGCCTGGCTATAGACCTTGGCCTGGTGGTGCTTGACTACTTCCGGGTTATCGCAACGCAGCCACTGGCCACTGATCGGGAAGCCGCCGAAGCCTTTGCTTTCTTCGATGCCCGAAGCCTGCAGCAACGGCAGGGCCGCGCCACCGGCACCGAGGAAGACAAACTTTGCGTCGACTTCGCGGGTGTTGCCGTTGTTGACGTCCTTGATGCTGACGGTCCAGCCGGCGCCGTTACGCTTGAGGCCGGTCACGCGCTTGCAGTATTTGACCTGGGTGTCCGGGGCGCTGCTCAAGTGCTTGAGCAACTGATTGGTCAGGGCGCCGAAGTTGACGTCGGTGCCGTTCATCACTCGGGTGGCAGCCAGGACTTCGTCGGGCGAGCGGCCCGGCATCATCAGCGGCATCCACTCGGCCATCTTGCCTTTGTCTTCGGTGTACTCCATGTCGGCAAACGCGTGGTGCTTGCTCAACACGTTGAAGCGTTCCTTGAGGAACGACACACCGCTCTCGCCCTGAACGAAACTCAGGTGCGGAACCGGGCTGATGAAGGATTTGCACGAGCCGAACGTGCCCTTCTTGGTCAGGTACGACCAGAACTGCTTCGACACCTCGAACTGGGTGTTGATGTGCACGGCTTTCTTGATGTCGACGCTGCCATCGGCAGCCTGCGGCGTGTAGTTCAGCTCGCACAGGCCGGCGTGACCGGTACCGGCGTTGTTCCACGGATTGGAACTCTCGGCAGCACCGGAATCCATCAGCTCAACGACTTCCAGCTTGATCGCGGGGTCGAGCTCTTTGAGCAGTACGGCCAGGGTGGCACTCATGATGCCGGCCCCTACCAGAACTACGTCGACTGCTTCGTTATGCGCCATTTAACGCGTCTCCCAAATCTGCAGCACCAAATTGTCGGCATGGCTGCCAGGCGTTCCAGGGCAGATCAGTGGGCCCGGGCTATCCGTGGTCAGGTTGGCCATGTCCGAATCTTCGCAATTTTTCGCAACTTCGACGGATGCGTGCGGCCTGGTTTCAAGCGTTCCATGAACGCATTTTCACGCAGGGCTGGCAATTCGACTTATGGTCGAGACATCCGTTTTCGTGCAACCAAATCCGTAGCGGACAGGCTTCAGGCTCCGATGTTCGAGGTATACCCGGTCCTGTGTCGTTGGGCTGTTTCGGACGCTAATGGTGCATGTTCAGACGCAAAACTATTCATTTGCTCGCCACACTCTTGTGAAGTTGTGAAAACCCGTTTTTTTCACGCTCTTTTGAAGACGTGAACCTCAAAAAAGGGCTGCCTTGGCCTGGCACCTGCCCGCAAGGGCAAAACAACGCGGTGGCCGAGCGAATGACAGCTCTGCAGATTCGCGAAAAGCGGGTTTTTGCCGGAAGAACAGGCAAGCGCGCCAACTTCACTCGATCTGTGTGGGCGGCTCTCTGTGGGCGATTTTGATGTCGATGCATGCGCATTGACGCTGTTGCGGGGCCCGATCAGGAGACGTCCTTATAATCGGGGGGAGATTGTAGCGAAGAAATGCGCGCAGTTGCTCGTGTTTAATGACTTTTATTAGGCATCCGGTCAGATGCTCAACTGCACCTGAGCCCGTGCGCGCATTTGTCGCGTTACGACCCGGGCGCTGGCGGGCAGCGGCTGGTTCAACCAGGTCAGGCGGATTTCTTCGATTTCCACCCAGCCGTCGCCCATCGGTTGCAGGCTGCACTGCTTGAAAGCCTGGCAATGACCGTTGCGGTCGAGCAGGGCGAAGCTGCGATGCAGCGGGCGAGGGGCGAACAGCGAGATCAGATAACGCATGGCAGAGTTCCTTGAAGGAGGACTGCTTTGAAGCTTGTCGGCGAGGCATGACGCCGCGGTGTATGGACGGTGAAGAATGTGTGACAGGAACCGCTTTCGGCGGGGTTTGTCAGACATTTCAGTATTCACTGCGCGGCGCTGGTTACGCGCAGTGGCCCACCGCTATACTGCCGGCCTGTTTGTGCCTGATTCTGGAGAGAAGAGCATGTTGCAACGCCTGTTGTTCGGTTTGATCACTGTCGCCGGTTTGACCCTGGCCGGCTGCGCCCACAGCCCGCAACAACTGAATCCGGAGCCGAAGCTGACCACGCAACTGCCAGCGGTCGGTCGTGGCCAGCCTGTCATCGTGCGTGTGGTCGATGGTCGTCCGTCGCCAACCCTGGGCACCCGTGGCGGTCTGTACCCGGAAACCAGCGCCATCACCGTGCAGCGCGAGCAGATCCTGCCCAAGCTGCAGGCCCAGGCCGAAGCCGCCGTGCGTCTGCTCGGCTTCACCCCGACCACTAACGCACCCAACGCGCCGCAGCTGACCGTGACCCTGGCCGAGTTGAAATATCAGTCGCCGAAAGAAGGCATGTACGTGACCGAAGCAACCATCGGCGCAACCTTCCGCTCTGACGTGCAGAACGCCAACCGCCGCTACAGCGGTCGTTACGGTGCGTCGCTGGACCAGCGCTTCGGCATGGCGCCAAATCAGGAAACCAACACCAAACTGGTCAGCGATGTATTGAGCGATGCGCTGACGCGTCTGTTCAAGGACCCGACCGTGGGTCAGGTGCTCGCTGAGTAAGTTTGCAGCGAATGTGAAAAAGCCCGGGGCCAGTGATGGTTCCGGGCTTTTTTTGGATCTGGGATTTGTGTCGTATGGGAAATCGATTCCCCTCACCCCAGCCCTCTCCCGAGGGAGAGGGAGCCGATCGCGTGTGCTTCGAAACCTGAGTTCGGCGCGGTATCTTAAGTCGGCGTATCTACCGCAAACACCTCGGTCAGTCCCCTCTCCCGAGGGAGAGGGAGCTGATCGCGTGTGCTTCGAAACCTGAGTTCGGCGCGGTATCTCATGTCGGCGTATCTACCGCAAACACCTCGGTCAGTCCCCTCTCCGGAGGGAGAGGGAGCTGATCGCGTGTGCTTCAAAACCTGAGTTCGGCGCGGTATCTCATGTCGGCGTATCTACCGCAAACACCTCGGTCAGTCCCCTCTCCGGAGGGAGAGGGAGCCGATCGCGTGTGCGTCAAAAACCTGAGTTCGGCGCGGTATCTTAAGTCGGCGTATCTACCGCAAACACCTCGGTCAGTCCCCTCTCCCTCTGGGAGAGGGCTAGGGTGAGGGTGCTTTTGACGTTCAGGCAGCCTGGGAATAGAAATCGAGCACACTCACGCCAGTCAACAAATCGGTCTCGGGCAAGTCCGCGTGCTGATGCCCGCCCAGCGCGCAATACACCAGCCAGTGTCGATCCTGCACGTTGAAGGCAAGGCTGCCGACCAGGCTTTGCTGGTCGTCGTAAGGGGTGATGAGGTACAGGCGATCCTGGTTTTCCGCGTGCAGCATGTCGCATTCCATTCGGGTTTCGAGGCGCGCAGGGTGAAGCATCCACGTGACGATGCCATGACACAGGACAGCCATCGGTCGATTGTCAGGTTATTTGTCGCAAAGGCTGGGGCAGGGTGGGCCGGTTTGGGTAGAATCCGCGCCGCGGTCGTCGGTCTGGCGTCTGCCACACCGGTTAAGTTCGAGGTCTGTGATGTCGCTGCACTTGATGACGCTGTTTGCCGCCCATCCCGCCAAGTTGATCAACCTGCTGGCCTTGCTGCTGGCCTTTCCGGGCAGCTGGCTGCTGCACGCGACCCGCCGCCGTGAGCAACGCGCCCAGGCCAGTCTCGCCGCCCAGCGCCAGGCGCAGCCGAATGCCGAGCCGATCCTCGATTGGGCGACGTTGCGCATGAACCGATTCTTCTATCGTTTTGGTTTTGCCTGCCTGGGGCTTGCTCTGATCGTCTCCTGGATCAGCACGCGCTTCTGAAAGCAAAAGATCGCAGCCTTCGGCAGCTCCTACAGGATGTACATCATTCCCATGTAGGAGCTGCCGAAGGCTGCGATCTTTTGATCTTGCTGTTGCTTTACAGCGGCAACCCAGCCTTGACCCGGTATTGATTACGCACCGGCGTCGCATATTGCAGCACCAGGTACGGCCGATGCTCAGCTGGGCAGGCATCCAATCGGCTTTGCCACTCATCCTGCGCCTTGGCCAGTTCGTCAGCCGGGAACACCTCGGCCGCTTTCGGCACATTCAGTTGCGGATCGGCATCCGCCCACTGCGCGTACGCCAGGTAATGCACCGGGAACAACCGGTAGCCGCCGAGAATCTGCTTGTCCATTTCGATCGCCAATTGCTTGGTGTCTTCAAACACCTCGGTGATCGGCGCGGCAAAATTCACGTGGACCCGACCCTTGTAACCGGTGATGCCCTTCGCGATGCTCACGTCATCCTCGCCCGGCGCCTTGGCGTAGGTGCCGGTGGTGGCGCGGATGTACAGTTCGCGGGCCTTGGCCTGGTCACACGGGTCGTATTCATAGCTGATCGACACCGGGGTAACGTTCAACGAACGAATCACTTCGCCGAACGGCTCGTCCTTGCGGCTCATGTGAAACATCTTGAGGATCGCCGACTCGGTGCGGTCGTCGCCGTCCTTCGCCCGACCTTCCGCCTGAGCAATCCAGATCGACGCGCAATCGTTGCGGATCGAGTGGTTGATGTACGCCGACAGCAACTGATAAGCAGCCATTTTCTCGCGACGGCCGGTGATCGAGCGGTGGACGATAAAGCTCTTGTTCAAGCGCATCAGGTCACTGACAAACGGCTTCTGCAGCAGGTTGTCGCCAATCGCGATGCGCGGTGTCGGCAGGCCGGCGTGGTACACGGCGTAGTTGACGAAGGCCGGGTCCATGACGATATCGCGGTGGTTGGCGATGAACAGGTAGGCGCTGCCGGACTTGAATTGCTCGACACCGGTATAGGTCACGCCGTCGGTGGCGCGCTCGATGGTGTGGTCGACGTAGAACTCGACTTTGTCCTGTAAGGTAGCCACGGAATTCACGTCGGCAAACTCACGACGCAGCCGATGGGCTATAAGAGGTTTGAGCATCCAGCCGAAGGCACCGGCAAAACGCGGGAAGCGGAAGTGGGTGAGGATATCTAGAAACGCCTTGTCGCCGAGCAGCCTTGCCAGTACCGCAGGTACTTCGCTGTCGTCGTAAGGTCGGATGGCATCGAATTCGCCCATCATGCTCTCTTGTTGGAAACGGCTAGGGTAAGTAAAGGGTTTGATCGAAAACCCGCGGGGCACGGTCTGAAAAGTAGCCAGACAAAAATAGCCCTGCAAATAGACCGGCGATTATACGCACAAGTCACTGGGGAGACCGCGATGCTGGAAAATGCACGCTATGAATGTCCGTATTGCGGTGAGGAAGTCGAGACCACGCTGGATTTGTCCGGCGGCGATCAAACGTATATCGAAGACTGCCAGGTGTGCTGTCGTCCGATCACCTTTGTCCTGCAGGTACATGAAGAAGAGTGGCACTTGGAAGTCTTCAGCGAAAACGAGTGAGGGCCGCGTATGCAGCGCATCTACGAACCGGCGAACCTGATGGAGGGCGAAATGCTCAAGGGCATGCTTGCCACTGAGGGGATCGAGGCGCATCTGATCGGCCGTGATCTGGTGGGCGGTGCGGGTGAATTGCCGATCTTCGGCCTGCTCTGGCTGTCGGTGGATAACGATCAGGCCGAATACGCCCGCGAGTTGATCACCGCGTACAATGCCGCGCTGCCGCTGCCCGGCGACGAACCGGAAAGCTTTCCCGGCACGCTGGTCTGTTAGGCTGGCCTTCGTTTTATTCAGAGTCGTGTTGCCCCATGTGTGGACGTTATGCCCTGTTTCGCTGGAACCGCGACTTCGCGGCCCTGCCAGGTTTTCCCGCCGATCAACAGGCGCAGTGGAACATTTCCCCGAATGACTCGGTGCTGATGCTGCGTGCCGAAGAAGACGGCCAGCGCACCTTGGCCCGTGCGCGCTGGGGGCTGACGCCGCCGTGGCTGACCGATCTGTCGAAGACCCCGGCCCATGCCCGCGCCGAAACCGTCGCAGAACAGCCGATGTTTCGTGAGGCCTTGCGCTTGCGTCGCTGCCTGCTGCCGGCCAACGGCTTTTACGAATGGCGCGGCACCCAGCGCAAGCGGCCGTACTGGTTAACGCCGGGGGAGGGCTCGTCGTTGTTTTTCGCGGCGATCTGGGAAGCGTATCCGGTGCAGGAGCAGGTCTGGCTGAGCACGGCGGTGATTACTCAGTCGGCGGCGAGTCAGCGGCGGCCGTTGATTCTTGATGAAGCGGGGCAGGCGGCATGGCTCGATCCCGAGACGCCGCTGCATGTGTTGCAGGGTTTGCTCGCCAGTGAACCGGCGGCGCTGCGCGAGCGGGTGTTGGCGAATCTGGTGAATGATCCGAAGTTGAACGGGCCGGAGTGTTTGACCCCGGCTTGATTTGCGTGGATCAAAAGCCCCTCACCCCAGCCCTCTCCCGGAGGGAGAGGGAGCCGACCGAGGTGTCTCGCGTCAGACATCGATCTGAAAGAACCAGTCGATTATGGATTCAGCGAGGACCTGCAGATCGACGAACTTTTGAAGCATCCCCCAATCGGTTCCCTCTCCCTCCGGGAGAGGGCTAGGGTGAGGGGCTCTTGATCTTTCAGACCTTGAACTGATTGATCAACCGCCGCTGCTGTTCCGCCAGTTTGGTCAACCCGGCGCTCGCCGAACTCGACTCATCCGCACCGCCCGCCACTTCATTCGCCACCTGACCGATATTGATCACATTGCGGTTGATGTCGTCGGCCACTGCGCTTTGCTCTTCTGCCGCACTGGCGATTTGCGTGTTCATGTCGTTGATCACCGACACGGCCTGGGTAATCGTCTCCAGCGCCTCGGCCGCTTTCGCCGCGTGCTGCACGCTTTCGTCGGTGCGGTTCTGGCTGTCTTCCATCACACGCACCACATCGCGGGTGCCCTGTTGCAACTGCTGGATCATGCTCTGGATTTCTTCAGTGGCCTTCTGGGTTTTCTGCGCCAGATTGCGCACTTCATCCGCAACCACGGCAAAACCGCGACCCTGCTCGCCGGCCCGGGCGGCTTCGATTGCCGCGTTCAGTGCCAGCAGATTGGTCTGTTCAGCGATGCCGCGAATGGCGGTGAGGATGGCATTAATGTTTTCGCTGTCCTTGGCCAGCGTCTGCACCACCTCGACAGCCTTGCCGATTTCCACCGCCAGCACGCCAATCGAATTCGAGGTGTCGCGGACGATCTGCATGCCCTGGCTGGCGGCCTGGTCGGCGTGGCTTGCCGCTTGTGCGGCCTGGGTGGCGTTGCGCGCCACGTCCTGGGCGGTGGCGGTCATTTCCTGCACCGCAGTCGCCACCTGATCGATTTCGGCCATTTGTTTCTGCACGCCGATGTTGGTGCGAATGGCGATGTCGGCGGTGTGTTCCGAGGAATCGCTGACGCTCTGCACCGAGGTCACCACTTGCGTGATCATCGCCTGCAACTTGGCGAGGAAGGTGTTGAAGCCTTTGGCAATCGAGCCCAGTTCATCGCTGCGGTCGCTGCTCAAACGCCGGGTCAGATCGCCTTCGCCCTGAGCGATGTCATCGAGCATGGCGACCATTTGCTTGAGTGGCCGCGCGATGCCATGCCCCACCAGCCAGATCACCAGCAGGCCGATGCCAGCGATGATCAGGCCGACCATGGCCATGCCGAAGGTGTCGGATTTGCGTTGGGCATCAAGGTCGGCCTGGAGGTTTTGCAGATCGGCCATGACCGCGTTGAGCGGCAATTGCAGCATCAGTGTCCAGCGTGCGTCGGTCTGGCCGATGCCGAACGGCAGGTACAGTTCGATGCGGCCCTTGGCCTGATTCACCGAATAGGTGACCTCGTCGCGCTTGAGGTTGGCCAGATTGCTGGCCTGTTCGGCGTCGAGGATGTCGCTGACTTTTTCACCGAATTTGCTCGAGTCCTTGGTGTAGGCAACGATCCTCCCGTTGCCGCCGACCAGCGCCATTTCACCGGCGCCGCTGTAAAGCTTCTGGTTGGCGGCGAGCAGCATGTCCTGAATGAAATTGACCGAGAGGTCGGCACCGACGATGCCCTGGAATGCGCCGTTGACCATGATCGGTTCGATGAACGAGGCGAGCATGACGATCTTGTCACCGACCTTGTACGGTGCCGGGTCGATCACGCAGGCTTTCTTCGTCTCTTTCGAGCACAGGTAGTACTCGCTGGCGCGTATGCCGGTGGACAGGGTTTTCTGATCGTCGACATCGGCCAGTTTGTCCACGCCCAGGCTGCCGTCGGTATTGCGGAACCACCACGGCAAAAAGCGGCCGTTGGCCGGATCGATACCAACTACAGAGCTGCCGATGTAGGCCGCGTCATTGTGGTCCAGTGCGTTTTTTTCCCAGCCGATGTAGGTGCCGAGAATCTTCGGGTTCTTTTCGACGTTTTCCTTGATCAGGCTGATCAGTTGTTCGCGGCTGACGCTCAGGCGCGGCTGGCCGTCGGCGCCGGTCGCGCCGAGCAGGGCGTTCACGCGTACCAGACCGCCGGCAATCAACAGCGGCGCTTCGAGTTCGCGCTGGATCTGGCTGACCTGGGTCTGCGCGAGCGAGGTCAGGCGCTGTTCGATGACTTGCTCGAACTGCGCCTGGGTGCGCTGTTGCACCATGTCTTGAGTGCGAGCGCCGGAGAACAGCGCGTACAGCACCAGCGCCGCGACCACGCTTAGAACGATGGCGCCGGCCAGAGCGGCGACGGAAAACTGGATCGACTTGAACTTCATGGGAGCTCCGCACGCAAGAGGACAATCTGCGAGGGATTTATCGGCGGGGTGTGCAGGGCCATGAGAGACGTTGGTCGGAATCGGCCCGCGATGTCGCTGATGGATCGGTGCGCGGCGGATTCAATGCGCTTGAGGAATTTCCACGAGGTCTTGCGGCCATAGGTGAATGTACGCGCAATGCGTCCGTTGTATCTGGCGCCGATACAATTAGCCGCCTAGGATACGCCTCAGGTTTTCAGGGAGCTTTTGAATGAACAAGACATTAGTGGTAAGTGCTTTGAGCGCAGCGCTGTTGCTGGCCGGTTGTCAGTCGGTCAACACCACCAGCGGCGGCGCCGTGGGCGTGGAGCGCAAGCAGTACATGTTCAGCATGCTGTCCTCGCAAGAGGTCGATCAGATGTACGCGCAGTCGTATCAGAAGACTGTCGGCGAGGCGTCGAGCAAAGGTGTGCTGGACAAGACCAGCCCTGAAGCCAAGCGCGTGCAGACCATCGCCAACCGCTTGATCGCCCAGGCGCCAACATTCCGCCCGGACGCGGCGCAGTGGCAATGGGAAGTCAATCTGATCAAGAGCGATGAGCTCAACGCCAACTGCGGTCCCGGCGGCAAGATCATCTTCTACACCGGGCTGATCGACAGTCTGAAACTCACCGACGATGAAATCGCTGCGGTCATGGGCCATGAAATCGCCCACGCTCTGCGCGAGCACGGTCGTGAAGCGATGTCCAAGGCTTACGGTATGGAGATGGCGAAGCAGGGCGCCGGTGCCTTGTTCGGTCTGGGTCAGGACAGCCTGGCGCTGGCCGACACCGTGGCCAACTACGGCATGACCTTGCCCAACAGCCGCGCCAACGAAAACGAAGCCGACCTGATCGGCCTGGAACTGGCCGCCCGCGCCGGTTACAACCCGAACGCGGCGATCACCCTGTGGGACAAGATGAGCAAGGCTTCCGAAGGCGCGCCACCGGAATTCATGAGCACCCACCCGGCATCGAGCAGCCGCATTGCTGCGTTGCAGGCAGCGATTCCGAAGGTGATGCCGCTCTACAACAGCAGCAAGCGATAAGCTGCAAGCTGCAAGCTAAAGCAGATGTGCGTGGCTTGCAGCTTTTTACTTGCAGCTTGCAGCTTGCAGCTGCTTCAAACCCAGCCGCTGCTCTGCATCGCTTTATAAACCGCAACAATCGCCAGAATCATGAACGCCGAAGCCGCGAGGCGGCGGATCAGGGTCAGCGGCAACTTGTCCGCGGCAAAGTTACCCGCCAGCACCACCGGCACATTGGCAATCAGCATACCCACCGTGGTGCCGATAATCACCAGCCACAGTTCCGGATATTGCGCGGCGAGCATCACCGTGGCGATCTGCGTCTTGTCGCCGATTTCCGCCAGGAAGAACGCGATCAGCGTGGTCAGGAACGGCCCGAACTTGCGCGCCGTGCTGGCTTCGTCGTCATCCATTTTGTCCGGGACCAGAGTCCACAGCGCCGTGGCGGCGAAGCTGGCGGCGAGGATCCAGTGCAGGACGGCGTCGGAGAAGAAACTGCCGACCCAGGCACCTACCGCACCGGCTGCTGCGTGGTTGGCCAGGGTCGCGGCGACAATCCCGGCGATGATCGGCCAGGGTTTGCGGAAGCGAGCGGCGAGAATCAGCGCGAGCAGTTGCGTCTTGTCGCCGATTTCGGCCAAGGCAACGATAGCGGTGGGAACGAGTAGCGAGTCCAGCATCAGGGATTTCCTAAGGGGCGGGTCGACACGGCTATGACACGTACAGCCTTCCCGCCCCGGGTAAGGTGTGCGTGTCATAGGTCTTGTCAAACCCTGCGATCCGTCTGGTGCGGACGCTTGGGTCGCATACGCCATGATCTGAGGATCAAGTATGTTGACGTATGCCGGACGAGCTTGGCGCTCGTGGGAGACTACTCCCCTAGGACGGAGCGGATTCTGCCTAGGCAAATACGATTGGGCAAGAACAAATTTTCAGCCGCGCTTGGCCCGGTAGATCCGGAAACCATTGCCTTCAGCCTTGATCGCACACACGCCCAGGTGCTCCTCGATCAGCGGCTGATACTTGAGGAAGCTGTTCGCCACAAGGCGCAGTTCGCCACCGTTTTTCAGATGTTTCGCCGCTTTTCGCAGCAGGTTCTCCGTAGCAAAATAATCGGTGTGCACGCCGACATGGAATGGCGGATTGCTCAGAATCGCGCTCAAACCCATCGGCGCGGCGTCGATGCCGTCGCCGGTCAGCACTTCGGCTTCCAGGCCATTGGCGGCCAAGGTCAGACGGCTACTGGCGGCGGCGAACGCGTCGACATCCAGCAACGTCACCTGATTGTGCGGATAGCGACGTTTCACCGCAGCCCCGAGCACGCCGGCGCCGCAACCGAAATCAAGCAGATGGCCGCTCGGCAGTTTGTCCAGATGCTCCAGCAGCAGGGCACTGCCGCGATCCAGGCGACCGTGGCTGAACACGCCCGGCAGGCTGATGACTTTCAACGGCCCTTCGGCCAGCGGCAGTTCGTACGTCTGCGCCAGGCTTTCCAGCGGTTTCGCTTCAGGTGCATTGGCCACGGTGACTTGCCAGAGCTGGCAGTGGCGGGCGCTGTCGAGTTTGCGCGGCTTGCCGAACGGGTTGAGCTGTTTGGATGCGCCTTCGATGCCGCTGCGTTTTTCCCCGACCAGAAACACCTCACGCCCGGCCAGACGCGACGCCACGGCGTTGAGGATGTAGTCGGTGAGGTCCTTGGACTTGGGCAGGAACACCACAGCGCTGTCGAACTCACGCTCGGGCACGTTCACGCCGAACTGGCTGCGGCCTTCGAAACGTGCGTCCAGTGCGGCTTGGTCGCCAGCGTGCCAGCACCAGCCGAACGCATTCGGCAGACGCCCGAGCAAGTCGTCGGCAGGCAGGCCGGCCAACAGCAGCGAACCCTGGAATAACTCGGCCTGACGAAGCAGTACTTCACTGCGCGGATCCATAACTGCTCCTTGAAAAAAAGTGCCGCAGTTTATCAACTGACGACCCGCAGCGCCTCACCGCTGAAGAACGCCTGGGCGTTTTCGCTCAATTGCCCGACGATACGCTGGCGCGCCTCGCGACTGCCCCAAGCGTTATGCGGGGTGACGATCAGGCGCGGGATATCGGCGGCGAGCAGCGGATTGCCCTGGGTCGGTGGCTCGACACTCAACACATCGGTCGCCGCACCGCCGAGGTGGCCGCTACGCAAAGCGTCGGCCAGCGCTTGCTCGTCGATCAAGCCGCCACGAGCGGTATTGACCACGAATGCGCCGGGCTTCATCGCGGCCAGCTCGCCGGCGCCGATGAAGTTCCGGGTGTGCTCGTTGAGCGGGCAGTGCAGGGTCAGGGCGTCGATCTGCGGCAGCAGTTCTTCCAGCGGCAGGCGATCCGGCCGAGCCGGGCGCCCGGGAATCTGCCCAAGCAACACGCGCATGCCAAACGCTTCGGCCAACCGCGCCACGGCGCCACCGAGTTCGCCATGGCCGAGCAGGCCGAGGGTTTTGCCTTGCAGTTCGACGATCGGGTAGTCGAGCAGACAGAACTGTTTCGCCTGTTGCCAGCGGCCTGCGCCCACTGCTTGCTGATAGTCGGCCAGGCGCGTGGCGAGGTTGAGCAACAGCATGATCGTGTGTTGCGCCACCGACGGCGTGCCGTAAGCCTGGCAATTGCACACGGTGATGTCGTGAGCGCGGGCGGCAGTGAGGTCGACATTGTTGGTGCCGGTGGCGCTGATCAGGATCAGTTTCAGTTGCGGGTTGGCAGCCATCGCGGCCGCGTCGATCACGACTTTGTTGGTGATCGCCACACTGGCGCCGTGCAGGCGTTCGCTGACCTGTTCCGGCAGAGTCTGGGCGAACAGCTGCAAGTCGCTGAAGCATTCGCGCAACGGACCGAGGTCCAGATCGCCGAGATCCAGCGAAGGGTGATCAAGGAATACCGCGCGGCGCGTGTTCGTCATCAACTGTACCTTTTGTGCTGTGAGCGGAGGGCGTACTCTGCCGAGCCTACCAGATGAAACAATTGGTTACTCGACACCGAAATGCCCTGAACCACCTGTGGGAGCGAGCCTGCTCGCGAAAGCTCTGGCCCATTCAACATCTCTGTTGGCTGACCCAGCGCTTTCGCGAGCAGGCTCGCTCTCACAGGGAAAGCATTCGGCAATGAGCCCAGTGTGAACATTCGAATCCTGAGGAGCGCCCATGTACTGGACCGAGTTCTTGACCGTTGCCCTGATCCATCTTCTGGCCGTCGCCAGCCCCGGCCCGGACTTTGCCGTGGTGGTGCGCGAAAGCGTGACCCATGGCCGCCGCGCCGGCACCTGGACCGCGCTGGGCGTGGGCTCGGCGATTTTCCTGCATGTCGGCTATTCGTTGCTCGGCATCGGTCTGATCGTGTCGCAGTCGATCGTGCTGTTCAACGCGCTGAAGTGGGCCGCCGCCGCGTATCTGCTTTACATCGGCTTCAAGGCCTTGCGCGCGCAACCGGCGAAAACCGTCAACGATGACTTGCACCGGGAAACCGGCGTACGCACCGCGCGGGGCGCGTTTACCTCGGGCTTCGTCACCAACGGTCTGAACCCGAAAGCCACGCTGTTTTTCCTCTCGCTGTTCACCGTGGTGATCAACCCGCACACACCGCTGGCCGTGCAGGCCGGTTACGGGGTGTACCTGGCGGTGGCGACGGCGATCTGGTTCTGCCTGGTGGCGATGCTGTTCAGCCAGCAACGGGTGCGCGCCGGCTTCGCCCGCATGGGCCACTGGTTCGACCGCACCATGGGCGCGGTACTGATTGCTCTCGGCGTGAAAATCGCGTTCACCGAGATGCACTGACCGGTCGGCATTTTTCCCTCGCAGGAGCTGACGAGTGCAACGAGGCTGCGATCTTTTGATCTTGTTTCAGGATCAAGATCAAAAGATCGCAGCCTTCGGCAGCTCCTACAGGTGCCATATCCATTTTCTCGATGTCTGGGATGCTGGCGCAAAGCTAGCATTTGTACAGCTCTGCAAATCATTCCTTTGGCTGATTTGACTGTCATGCAGGCGCACTAGAGTACGAATCTCTCCGCCAACACCGTGCAGTCAGAAAAGGGATTCTTATGTTGCAGACTCGGGTCATTCCGCCGGCCGATGGGGCCTACCAGTATCCATTGCTGATCAAACGGCTGCTGATGTCCGGCGCCCGTTACGAGAAAACCCGCGAAATCATCTACCGCGACCAGTTGCGCTACAGCTATCCGACCCTGATCGAGCGGGTTGCGCGGCTGGCCAATGTGCTGACGGCTGCCGGCGTCAAGGCTGGTGACACCGTGGCGGTGATGGACTGGGACAGTCACCGTTACCTGGAATGCATGTTCGCCATTCCGATGATCGGCGCGGTGATTCACACCATCAATGTGCGTCTGTCGCCGGAGCAGATCCTCTACACGATGAACCACGCCGAGGACCGCTTCGTCCTGGTCAACAGCGAGTTCGTCGGGCTGTATCAGGCGATTGCGCCGCAACTGACCACGGTCGAGAAAACCCTGCTGCTGACCGATCTTCCGGAGAAAACCGCAGAGCTGCCGAACCTCGTCGGCGAATACGAGCAACTGCTGGCCGCTGCGAGTGCGCAGTACGATTTCCAGGACTTCGACGAAAACTCGGTGGCCACCACGTTCTACACCACCGGCACCACGGGCAATCCGAAAGGCGTGTATTTCACTCACCGGCAATTGGTGCTGCACACCATCGGCGTGGCGACGATCATGGGTTCGATCGACAGCGTACGCCTGCTCGGCACCAACGATGTGTACATGCCGATCACGCCGATGTTCCACGTCCACGCCTGGGGTTTGCCGTACGTGGCGACCATGCTCGGGCTCAAGCAGGTCTACCCGGGCCGTTACGATCCGGAGTATCTGGTGGAGTTGTGGCGCAAGGAGAAGGTCACCTTTTCCCATTGCGTGCCGACCATCCTGCAGATGCTGCTCAACGCCAAAGCCGCGCAAGGTGCGGATTTTGGCGGCTGGAAAATCGTCATCGGCGGCAGCGCGCTCAACCGCAGCCTGTATGAAAACGCCAAGGCCCGTGGCATTCAGCTGACGGCCGCGTACGGCATGTCGGAAACCGGGCCGCTGGTGTCCTGTGCGCACCTCAACGACGAACTGATGGCCGGCAGCGAAGACGAGCGCACCACTTACCGGATCAAGGCCGGCGTGCCGGGACCGTTGGTCGAAGCGGCGATTGTCGACGGCGAGGGCAATTTCCTTCCGGCCGACGGCGAAACCCAGGGCGAACTGGTGCTGCGCGCGCCGTGGCTGACCGAAGGCTATTTCAACGAACCGCAGAAGGGCTCCGAGCTGTGGGCCGGTGGCTGGTTGCACACCGGTGACGTCGCCACGCTCGACAGCATGGGCGTGATCGATATTCGTGATCGCATCAAGGACGTGATCAAGACCGGCGGCGAGTGGATCTCCTCCCTCGACCTTGAAGACCTCATCAGCCGGCATGCGGCGGTACGCGAAGTAGCAGTGGTGGGCATTGCCGATCCGCAGTGGGGCGAGCGCCCGTTTGCCTTGCTGGTGGTCCGCGAAGGGCAGGTGATCGGCGCACGGGAACTGAAGGAACACCTCAAACCGTTTGTCGAGCTGGGGCACCTGAGCAAGTGGGCGATCCCCAGTCAGATCGCCCTTGTTACCGAAATTCCCAAGACCAGTGTCGGCAAGCTCGACAAGAAGCGCATCCGCCTCGACATCACCGAATGGCAGGCCAACAACAGCACCTTCCTCTCGACACTTTAAGTGCCTGCTGGCGCGCCGAAACCGGCGCGCCAGACCCACCAAGCAAGCGCTTGGCTTGTGAAATCGAAAAAATCAGCCATCCTTGCCGTGCCGACTTGTGTCGGACTGGCGAAAGGACTGTTCCAGAGTGGTTGGCGGCTGCAAATCACACTTTAGAGGGATCAAGCACTACCACCCGCTGGATATAGTCCGCTCAAGGACTTTTTAGAAACGGAGCACACGCACTGAACGGGGCGAGCAACTCTGGAGCGATTTCGGACAGCCCTGGCGCCCGGTCCTCCACAGCGTTTTTAAAAGTACTCACTGCCATAACAATAATGCACATGGAGTAGCGTCGATGACCTCAGCAAACCAGTTCTGGCGCCGGGCGAAACTGCCTCTGGCGGTCAGTCTTGCCTCCTCGCTCGCCGGGCCTGCATTCGGCGTCAGTTTCAACGTCGGTGAAATCGAAGGCCAGTTCGACTCGTCCCTGTCGATCGGTGCCAGTTGGTCTACTCAGAGCCCGAACAAGAACCTCATCGGCGTCAACAACGGCGGCCGCGGCCTGTCGCAGACTTCCGATGACGGGCACGCCAACTTCAAGAGCGGCGAAACCTTTTCGAAGATCTTCAAGGGTATCCATGACCTTGAATTGAAATACGGCGACACCGGCGTGTTCGTCCGTGGCAAATACTGGTACGACTTCGAACTGAAGGACGAGAGCCGCGAATTCAAGGACATCAGCGACAGCAACCGCAAAGAGGGCGCCAAGTCCTCCGGCGGGCAGATCCTCGACGCCTTCGTCTACCACAACTACGCGATTGCCGATCAGCCGGGTTCCGTGCGTCTGGGCAAGCAGGTAGTGAGCTGGGGTGAAAGTACCTTCATCGGCGGCGGTATCAACTCGATCAACCCGATCGACGTTTCCGCATTCCGTCGTCCTGGCGCCGAGATCAAGGAAGGCCTGATTCCGGTCAACATGTTCTATGTGTCGCAGAGCCTCACCGATAACCTCTCCGCCGAAGCGTTCTACCAACTGGAGTGGGACCAGACCGTCGTCGATAACTGCGGCACCTTCTTCTCCCAGCCGGACATCGTTGCCGACGGTTGCGACAGCAATCTGCGCGTACTGAACAAGCGTTCGCAGATTCCGGCCGTCGCTTTGGGGCCGTTGGCCGCCAACGGTGTCAACGTCGACGAAGAAGGCGTGCTGGTGCGCCGTGGCCCGGACCGTGACGCGCGCGACAGCGGTCAGTGGGGCGCATCCCTCAAATACATGTTCGAGCCACTCGACACCGAGTTCGGCGCCTACTTCATGAACTACCACAGCCGTGCGCCGATCTTCAGCGCCACCGGTGCCCCGCAATCGGTCTACAACACCGCTGCCGGGTTGCCGGGGCCGTTTGCCGCACTCGCACCGCTGCTGGTTGCGGGCAACTCCAATTACTTCATCGAATACCCGGAAGACATTCGTCTCTACGGTCTGAGCTTCTCCACCACCCTGCCTACCGGTACGGCGTGGAGCGGTGAGATCAGCTACCGTCCGAACGCGCCGGTACAACTGAACTCCACCGACATCCTGTTTGCCGGCGTGCGTCCACTGGGCGGCGCGCTGACCAACGCTTCGCTGCTCACTGGCGTGCCGGGTCAGGATCTGCATGGCTATGAGCGCAAGGAAATCACCCAGATCCAGACGACGTTCACGCACTTCTTCGATCAGGTCATGGGTGCCAGTCGTCTGACCCTCGTCGGTGAAGTCGGCGCGACCTACGTCGGTGGCCTGGAAAGCCGCTCCGACAAGCGTTATGGCCGTGACCCGGTCTACGGTCCGGGTGAGTTGCCGGCCACTGGCACAGTCGATACCTGCGCCAACATCCTCAACAACAGCACCATCAACGGCGCCGGTCCCGGTTCGCCGCAGAACAACCGCAGCCGCAATTGCGAAAACGACGGTTTCACCACGTCGATGTCGTGGGGCTACCGTGGTCGGGCGATCTGGGAATACAACGACGTGTTTGCCGGTGTGAACCTCAAGCCGAACGTGGCCTGGTCCCACGACGTCAGCGGTTACTCGCCAGGCCCTGGCGGCAACTTCGAGGAAGGTCGCAAAGCGGTCAGCCTGGGTGTCGATGCCGAATACCAGAACACCTACACCGCGAGCCTGGCCTACACCAATTTCTTCGACGGCAAGTACACCACCGTGGACGACCGCGACTTCGTGGCGCTCAGCTTCGGCGTGAACTTCTAAGCACTGCATTTCAGGACGAACGAATTTATGAAAATAACAAAGAGTCTGTTCCACGCCGGTGTTCTGGGCCTGTCGCTGCTGGCGACCAGTGTCATGGCGGCGGTGCCTGCTGCCGAAGCGGATAAACTGGGCAAGAGCCTGACGCCGATGGGCGCGGAAATGGCTGGCAATGCCGACGGCTCGATCCCGGCCTGGAAACCAATGCCAAAAAACGCCGGCAGTGTCGACAGCAAAGGCTTCCTGTCCAACCCTTACGCCAGTGAGCAGCCGCTGTTCACCATCACTGCCAAGGATGTCGACAAGTACAAGGACAAGCTTGCCCCGGGCCAGTACGCGATGTTCAAGCGCTACCCGGAAACCTTCAAGATGCCGGTCTATCCGTCCCATCGCGGTGCCACCGTGCCGGATGACGTATTCGCTGCGATCAAGAAGAACGCCACCAGCACCAACCTGGTGTCCGGCGGCAACGGTCTGGAAAACTTCGATACCGCCGTGCCGTTCCCGATCCCGAAAACCGGCGTGGAAGTGATCTGGAACCACATCACCCGCTATCGCGGCGGCAGCGTGACCCGTCTGGTGACCCAGGCCACGCCGCAACCGAACGGCTCGTACAGCCTGGTGTACTTCCAGGATCAGTTCGTGTTCCGCGACAAGATGAAGGACTACGATCCGGCGAACCCGGGCAACATCCTGTTCTACTTCAAGCAGAAAGTGACCGCGCCGGCGCGTCTGGCCGGTGGCGTACTGCTGGTGCACGAGACGCTCGATCAGGTCAAGGAGCCGCGTTCGGCGTGGGTCTACAACGCCGGGCAGCGTCGTGTGCGCCGTGCACCGCAAGTGTCGTATGACGGCCCGGGTACTGCCGCCGACGGCCTGCGTACCTCGGACAACCTCGACATGTACAACGGTGCGCCGGATCGTTACGACTGGAAGCTCGAAGGCAAGAAAGAGATGTACATCGCCTCCGACAGCTACAAGCTCGACGATCCGAAACTGAAGTACTCGGACATCATCAAGGCCGGTCACATCAACCAGGACCTGGCTCGCTACGAGCTGCGCCGCGTCTGGCACGTGGTCGCGACCCTGAAGGAAGGCCAGCGCCACATCTACGCCAAGCGTGACTTCTACATCGACGAGGACACCTGGCAGGCAGCGGTCATCGACCACTACGACGGTCGTGGCCAACTGTGGCGTGTAGCCGAGGCACATGCCGAGAACTACTACGACAAGCAAGTGCCGTGGTACGCCCTCGAAACCCTCTACGACCTGCAGTCCGGCCGTTATCTGGCACTGGGCATGAAGAACGAAGAGAAGCAGGCGTATGACTTCGGCTTCACCGCCACCACCAGCGACTTCACCCCGGCCGCTCTGCGTCAGGATGGTGTTCGCTAAACCTGCGTAAACCCGAGGCCGCACCCTCGTGAAAACGCCCCGACCGGTTCGGGGCGTTTTTTTGCGTGCGGTTTACGCCGCACCGCTCATGTAGGAGCTGCCGAAGGCTGCGATCTTTTGATCCTGTTTTTGATTCTGGAAAAAGCAAAGTCAAGAGATCGCAGCCTTCGGCAGCTCCTACACGGATTCATCGTGGTCGCGATTGGTCGGTGATGCCGGATTTTGGCGGCGCTGTGTAGCCTTTTTGTAGCCATTTGTAGCAGTGACCTTCATTACCTCTTCGTTTAAGGCTAGGCTGCGGACATCTGCAACGCCGCCAATCGCCTTCGAACAAGAGCCGGCCATGACTGATCTGTCCCCACTTCCGGGTCCCGCAAGCATCACCGTCGCAGCACTGGACGGGCGTTTTTTTCGCCCACCGCTGCCTGACGGCTATGTCCTGCGGCCGCGCCTTTGCCAGCGTCTGCAGGCCGGGCTCGATGGTCGGTTACTGTTGGTCAGCGCCCCGGCCGGGTTCGGCAAGAGCTCGCTGGCGGTGGAGTTCTGTCAGAGCCTGCCGGCGCATTGGCAAAGTCTCTGGCTGGGCTTGAGTCCGCGTGACAGCGATCCCGGACGTTTTCTCGAGCGCTTGCTCGAAGGTCTGCAAGACTATTTTCCTGCGTTGGGCGCTGGTGCCCTCGGCCTGTTGAAAATGCGTCAGCGCCATCAACCATTCGCGTTCGAAGAGTGGCTCGACGGTCTGCTCGATGAGCTGGCGCTGCACCTCGATCCAGCCGCACCGTTGCTGCTGGTACTCGATGACTACCACCTCGCCCAGGGGCCGGTGCTGGACCGGTGCCTGCAATTCTTCCTCAATCATCTGCCCGATGGCTTGCTGGTGATGGTCACCAGTCGTCAGCGCCCGGACTGGCATCTGGCGCGTCTGCGCCTGTCGCGGCAGTTGCTTGAGCTGCACGAACAGGACTTGCGCCTGACCCACGACGAAGCCCTGACTTTGCTCGACCGCCACAGCAGCTCACTGCGCGGCGAAGCACTGGAAAGCCTGATCCAGCGCAGCGAAGGCTGGGTCGCCGGTCTGCGCTTCTGGCTGCTGGCGGTGGCCGAGGCGGGCAACGATGCCGCGCTTCCGCAAGCGCTGAATGGCGGTGAAGGGCTGATACGCGATTATCTGCTCGAAGAAGTCATCGATTGCTTGCCAACCGAAGTGCAATCCTTCCTCTACGAAACCGCACCGCAGGAACGCTTTTGCAGCGAGCTGTGCGACGCGGTCCGCGAAGCCCATGACAGCGCCGAGATCCTGCGCTTTCTGCTCGCCCACCAGGTATTTCTGGTGCCGCTGGACGAGCACGGTCACTGGTATCGCTATCACCATTTGTTTTCTGACTTGTTGCGCAGCCGGCCAATCGCCCAGGCGATGGTGCCCAACGCCACCCTGCATTTGCGCGCCTGCCGCTGGTTCAACGCACAGGGTTTGCTCGACGAAGCGGTGGAGCAGGCGTTGCGTGCCGGGCATCTCGATGTCGCGGCAAATCTCGTACAGAACCTGTCCGAAGAACAGCTGCTCGCCGAGCAGAACGTCGGCATGCTGCTGCGCTGGAAAATGGACTTGCCCGACAGCCTGCTGATCAGCACGCCACGGCTGATCGTGCTCTACAGCTGGGCGCTGGGGCTGGCCTGTCAGCTCGACGCCGCTGAAGAGCTGGCCAGCCATTTGAGCCGCTTCCTGCCGGCGCCTTCGGCCACGGCGCAGAAATCCATGCTGGCGCAATGGCTGGCGCTTAGCGGGATCATCGCTCGCGGGCGCGGCCATCGCGAACTGACCCTGCGCTATTGCAGCGAAGCGCTGGAGAGCCTGCCGGCCAAGCGTTACGGCCAGCGCCTGATGTGCCTGTCGACCTTGTCCAATCTGGCGATCGCCGACGGTGATCTGTGGCGCGCCCGTGGCCTGAACCGCGAATCGCTTGAGCTGGCGCAGCGGGTCGGCAATCCGTTATTTGAAGCGTTGGCGCATTACGACAGGGCGCGGGTTCTGCAATCGCGGGGCGAGATTCAGCGCGCGCTGAATGAAGTGCATCAGGGCCTGGAGCGCTTGCGCGGTCTGTCGCCGCAACGCCTGTACGCCGTGCGCGCGCGGCTGACGTTGTACGAAGGTTTCCTGCTGGCGATGCGTTTGCAGCCGCAAGCCGCACGCGTACGCCTGCTGGCCGGCATTGGCGAGGCGCGGGCCTGTCGCGACATCAGCGTGCTGATCGGCCACTGCGTGATTGCCCGCCTCGACGGCGCCAGCGGCGAGTTCGCCAAGGCCTTCGCCGAACTCGCCGAAGCCGAACGCCTGATGCACATCTGGGACGTGCCGCCGATCTACTACCTGGCGATGATCACCCTGGTCAAATGCGAGCTGTGGCTGGCCCAGGGCCGCATCGATCTCGCCGAGGCGTGGCTTGCGCGCCTGGGCCAGACCTACACCGGCGAACACGCCGCTGCACCGCCGGAGTTTCATCCGCAGCTGCCGCTGCATGTGGAGCTGCAACAGGCGCTGCTCGATGTAATTCAGGGCCAACCGATGCTGGCCGAAGGGCGCTTGAACGTGTTGCATGAAAACGGCCAGCGGACCGGGCGGCAGTTGCTAAGCGTGATGGCGTTGACGCAGAAGGTGACGCTGTTGCTGTCGAATGGGCGCGAACCGGAAGCCCGCAAAACGTTGAGCCAAGCTCTGGAAGCCGCTGCCGGCGGCGTCTTCCAGCCCTTCGATGCGCTGCTGAAAAGCCATGCCGACTGGATGCGCGGGCAATTGCAGGCACTCTCCTGCAACGCGGTCAGCCAGCAATTGCTCACGCATTTCCCAACAGCCGCGCCGCGACCGAGCGTAGAAAATTCAACGACCGAACAACTCAGCAGCCGGGAATTGGCCGTGCTGCGCCTGATCGCTCAAGGCTGTTCCAATCAGGAAATCAGCGAGCAGTTGTTCATTTCCCTGCACACGGTGAAAACCCACGCCAGCCATATCAATAGCAAGCTCGGGGTTGAGCGGCGTACGCAGGCCGTCGCTCGGGCAAAGGAGCTAGGGGTTTTGCACTAACACGGGTTCTACCAGCGGAAACTGTTTCGCTATAATTGGCTGGTGAAGTCTTTTGTTTATTGATAGTCGAGATTGTGTATGCGGTGGTATGGACTTGAGCGAGGAGCGCTCCTGGCTATTAGGGATCTTCTGAATACTCCCTTGTCATTTAATGCGGTCAGTTATGTAGAGCGGACGTTTAAGCCGGAATATGTGATTGCCAATCCGCAAGTATTTCAACTGGCATTGCTGTTTGATCAGGAGAAGATGTCGATATATCCTAAGGTCAGTGGTGTCGTCAACGCTTTGGAGCAAACCAGGAAAGCTAATGTGCATGATGTTGCATCCGCTGTGTTGCCATTTCTTCATGAAATTAAAGGCGGGGCAGCGACAAAAGAAATCTCTTGCGCATTGGCGGTTCGAGCTTGTGATTCGGTAAACCTCCAACTCGACAGGATGTTGGAATCGTTTGAGGTTTTTCAGTGTTGCGGTGAGGATTTTAATGCCCAAGGACTTTCTAAAGTTCTCTCTTTTTATTTGTTAAGTGAAGTTTTATTCTTGGTTTTAACGGGTGTGGCGCATGTAACGTTCACATCGGACAGCGTACGAGTGATAGCCGCTGATCAGGAGGTGGTCGCTCAGTTGCACAGGAAGTGGTTCGCCAATTATCTGGAGCAAACCAGTGCGATATCCAGTCTCGCGTTATTTGATCCAGTCGTAAAAGGTTTCCAGAATAGTCCCGAGTTTGGAAAGGTCATTTCTTTGCTCGGACAAAATCTGCGGGACAAGATTTTTGCAATACCAGCCGGGGAATTGCCCGGTAGGCTCGCCAGGCTGGAATCAGTAAAGTGGATAAATAAGCTATGTGACTTAACAGCCCTTATTATGTGGTGTCAGATTAAAAATGAAATGATTGAAATGCCATTTGAGTACTTGGATAAGATCTCTTTATGCAAGGCGGATATCGATTGGTTGAAAGATTTTCTGAAAGATAGAGCGCTGCCGGATCGAGTTTTTATTTTTGGTAATAATGGCGTTCGTATAGATAACCCGACAGTTACAGTGCAATTGCGTAGTATTTTTCATGACGTTGCCAGTAAGCTGTCCGATGCCCGCCTGAATGAGTTGTTGGGGATGTTTTTTGAAAAGCATTACATCGCCAGATATTTCGATTGTGAGGAACTTTCTGGTTGTTACGTAGTTCATCCCGGGTTGTCATGGGATATGAAAGCGGGTGATGCATTCGATCTTGATGTGGATATGATTATTGAAGACTTGTCCCGCAAGCATTTTTTCTTTGTGCAAGTGAAGTATTTGCGTGCGGGGGGGAAGGCTTATCTCGCTGGCGATTTAGATTATGTTCGGACTAATAAACTATCAAAGGGTCTGATGCAATTGGACGGTGCCCGGCAAGCGCTGGAATGTGGATCATTGAACGATTGGCTTGGCGAGGCAGGCTTGTCGTGCAATTCAGATAACTCATCATTTTTGCTTATACACAATGTTACAAACTTTGATTTTTGTGTTTGGCCGTCAGGCGTTGTTTCATATGAATGGAATACTCTTAGAAATTTATTAAAAAAAGGACAGGTTATACATGGGCATAGCCAGACTACTCCTGAGCAATGGAATGCAGCAAGCGTCCTGCCAATTGAAGAACCCGATAAGGTGATTCAGCATTTTATGCATAATGTTCCGGCGGGTGTTATGGGCGGTGTGAACTCGTTGTTTGAAAGTGATCACGTGAGTGTAACGTTCTCTGTAGCAGATAAAACGATAGAGTGCCAAGGCCTGGGTCTTTAGCTAGGTGGGACATTAGAATATGAAAAATGGTGATCTTTCTTGAAGGACTGTTTAATGAATGTTTCCCTCATCCGCGAAACCTTCCCCGTCGGCCCGCTCCAGTGCAACTGCACGATCATCGGCGACCCGATCACCAAGAAAGCCATCGTCGTCGACCCGGGCGGCAACCCCGACCTGATCATGGCGCGTCTCGATGCCCATGGCCTGAAAGTCGTCAGCATCATCCACACCCACGCCCATCTCGATCACTTCCTGGCTTCCGGCCAAATGAAGGTGAAGACCGGCGCCTTTGCATCTGCACAAGGAAGACCAGTTCCTCTGGGACAATCTGGAGATGCAATGCCAGATGTTCGGCGTGCCTTACACCCCGGTGCCATCGCCGGATCGCTGGTTGAGCGATGACGAAGAGCTGGCCTGCGGTTGCGGCGTGGCTTTGCACACGCCGGGTCATACCCCCGGTTCCATGAGCTTTTGGTTTTCCGAGGCTAAGCTGTTGATAGCCGGCGACACGCTGTTTCGTCGCGGGGTTGGGCGCACGGATTTGTGGGGCGGCGATCAGGCGACCATCGTGCGTTCGATCAAGCAGCGGCTGTATACGCTGGACGAGGACGCGACGGTTGTCACCGGGCACGGTCCGGACACGCGTCTGGGTGATGAGATGCGCGAGAACCCGTTTGTACGTGCCTGAATTTTTTGTCACGGGCAGCGGGCGGAATTTTTAGGCATTGTCATGATCCAACGCCCGCGCAGGTCCATTGATTGATCAGTGGCCGCTGCACCACAGAATGCAAAAAACCAGGAGCTCTCCATGTTCACCACGCGTCGTTTGATTATTGTCGCTACTGCCGTGGCCGTGCTGTCCGGCTGCGCCTCGCCTAATCCGTATGACAATCAGGGTCAGGCCGACGGTGGCTCGCAAGGCATGAGCAAAACCGCCAAATACGGTGGCCTCGGTGCGCTGGCCGGTGCACTTGCCGGTGCCGCCATCGGTCACGACAACCGTGGCAAGGGCGCCTTGATCGGCGCTGCTGTCGTCGGTGCTTCCGCAGCAGGCTACGGCTACTACGCCGACCAGCAGGAAAAGAAACTGCGCGCGAGCATGGCCAACACTGGCGTTGAAGTGCAGCGTCAGGGCGATCAGATCAAGCTGATCATGCCGGGCAACATCACATTCGCCACCGATTCGGCGAACATCGCTTCCAGCTTCTATCAACCGCTGAACAACCTGGCCAACTCGCTGAAAGAGTTCAACCAGAACCAGATCGAAATCGTCGGCTACACCGACAGCACCGGCAGCCGCCAGCACAACATGGACCTGTCCCAGCGTCGTGCGCAGAGCGTCGCGACCTACCTGACCTCGCAAGGCGTCAGCGGTGCCAACCTGTCGGCCCGTGGCGCCGGCCCGGATAACCCGATTGCCAGTAACGGTGACGTCAACGGCCGCGCGCAGAATCGCCGGGTCGAGGTCAACCTGAAAGCAATTCCGGGTCAGCAGTATGGTGGTCAGCAACAACAGCCGGGTACGGTGCAGCAGTATCCGTAAGCGATTGCCTGGATGAAGAAATGCCCGGTCTTGTGATCGGGCATTTTTTTGTGTCGCCTGTAGCGGCCCTTTCGCGAGCAGGCTCGCTCCCACATTTGAAATGCATTCCCCTTGTGGGAGCGAGCCTGCTCGCGAAGAGGCCGGCAAGCGCAGCGAAGATTGCAGATACAAAAAAGCCCCCGGACACATCACTGTCCGGGGGCTTTTTGTTCGCAGCGAAACCCGATTACTTCTTCAGACCATAATGCTCATCAAGCATGCCCGGCGAATTCGGGCTCTTCGGTGCGTAATCACGCGGTGGCTCCTGATCGCGCGGTGGCGTCAGGCGTTCACGTGGTGCCTGCGCTGCGTCGGCGTGCAGGGCGGCGATCAGGCGCTGGCGGGTCTGCTCGTCCAGGGCCAGGCGATTGGCGCCCTCGGCGAGATGATCCTGCACTTCCTGATAGCTCTGAGTGAGCTTCTTGACCAGCATCGCGGTGCTGTTGAAGTGGGTGACCACTTCGTTCTGGTAACTGTCGAAACGCTCCTGGATATCATCCAGTTGACGCTGCGTGCGGCTCGGTGCGGCGTTCGGCGCAACGCGCGCGATCAGGAATCCAATGGCGACACCCACAACCAGGGCAAGAGTCGGTAACAACCAAACTAAGAGCGAGTGTTCCACGAGTCCTTCCTCTATAAACGGCTTTGCTTTACGTTAACGGCTCGAACCTGCGCTGTATACCGCGATTCACTCGCAATAGATTGGCACAGACAATTTGCTAGACGAGTCGACCCGATTCGAGGTCACGGAGTTCCTCCCTTGCTGATGCGTGAAACCCCTGTAGTGATTGACGGCCCGGTGGGTCAATTGGAAAGCCTTTACCTGGATAACGAGCAGCCACGCGGCATCGCGCTGATCTGCCATCCGAACCCGGTACAGGGCGGCACCATGCTCAACAAGGTCGTCTCGACCCTGCAGCGCACCGCGCGTGACGCAGGCCTGATCACCTTGCGTTTCAACTATCGCGGCGTCGGCGCCAGCCAGGGCACGCATGACATGGGCACCGGTGAAGTCGACGACGCCCAGGCCGCCGCCACATGGCTGCGGGAAAAACACCCGAATCTGCCGCTGACCCTGTTCGGTTTCTCCTTCGGCGGATTTGTTGCAGCAAGTCTCGGCGGCCGTCTCGAAGCCCAAGGCGTCCAGCTTGCCCACCTGTTCATGGTTGCCCCGGCGGTGATGCGTCTGGGCGAGCAGGATCAACTGCCGCAGCACGGCGGGTTGACCGTGATCCAGCCGGAAACCGATGAAGTCATCGATCCGCAACTGGTCTACCAATGGTCGGAACAACTCCAGCGCCCCCATGAGCTGCTGAAAGTGGCAGAATGCGGACACTTTTTTCACGGCAAGCTGACCGATCTCAAGGATCTGCTGCTGCCGCGTCTCTCGAATTGATTGCAGTCTGACAAGCGATTACCCATGACCAACCGTACCCGCATTCTCACCGGCATCACCACCACCGGCACGCCGCATCTGGGCAACTACGCTGGCGCCATCCGCCCGGCAATCCTCGCCAGCCGCGACAGCCAGGCCGATTCGTTCTATTTCCTGGCCGACTACCACGCCTTGATCAAATGCGATGACCCGGTGCGCATCCAGCGCTCGCGTCTGGAAATCGCCGCGACCTGGCTGGCCGGCGGCCTCGATGTTGACCGCGTGACCTTCTACCGCCAGTCCGACATCCCGGAAATCCCCGAGCTGACCTGGCTGCTGACCTGCGTCGCCGCCAAGGGCCTGCTCAACCGTGCGCACGCCTACAAGGCCTCGGTGGACAAGAACGTTGAAACCGGTGAAGACCCGGATGCCGGCATCACCATGGGCCTGTACAGCTATCCGGTGCTGATGGCGGCGGACATTCTGATGTTCAACGCGCACAAGGTGCCGGTCGGTCGCGATCAGATTCAGCATGTGGAAATGGCCCGCGATATCGGCCAGCGTTTCAACCATCTGTTCGGTCAGGGCAAAGAGTTTTTCACCATGCCCGAAGCGCTGATCGAAGAAAGCGTGGCCACCTTGCCGGGCCTCGACGGTCGCAAGATGTCGAAGAGCTACGACAACACCATTCCGCTGTTCTCCAGCGCCAAGGAAATGAAGGACGCGATCTCGCGGATCGTCACCGACTCCAAGGCCCCGGGCGAAGCGAAAGATCCGGACAACTCGCACCTGTTCACCCTGTTCCAGGCCTTCGCCACACGGGCGCAGGCCGACGAATTCCGCAGCGAACTGCTCGGTGGTCTGGGCTGGGGTGAAGCGAAGAATCGCCTGTTCCAGTTGCTCGACAACGAGCTGGGCGAGGCGCGCGAGAAGTATCACCAGTTGATCGAGCGTCCTGCGGATCTGGAAGACATTCTGCAGATCGGTGCGAAGAAGGCTCGTGCGGTTGCGACGCCATTTCTCAACGAATTGCGCGAAGCTGTCGGCCTGCGTTCTTTCGTCAATCAGGTTCAGGTCGCCGCGACTACCAAGAAAAAAGCCGCGAAGGCCGCGCGTTTCGTCAGCTTCCGCGAGGACGACGGCAGTTTCCGTTTCCGTCTGCTGGCAGCCGATGGCGAGCAACTGCTGTTGTCGCGCAACTTCGCCGACGGCAAAACTGCCGGCCAGGCGACCAAACAGTTGCAGTCCGGCGAGCCGCTGGACGTGCGTACTGAAGAATTGAGCTTCAGCGTCTGGCTGGCCGGTGAGTGCGTGGGCGACAGCCCGGCGTTTGCCGACATCGGTGCGCGGGACGCCGCCATCGAGGCGTTGCGCGTCGCGCTGACCCCGGCTCAGGACTGATCGGCGGCACGACCCGACCAAGGGCCGATTGCCATTCCCACAGGCCGTCGCTACAGTGACGGCCCGTTTTTGTTGCCTTGCTAACGAATTATGACGCCCCTAGAACGATATCAAGCTGATCTGAAACGCCCGGACTTCTTCCATGACGCCGCGCAGGAAACTGCCGTGCGTCACTTGCAGCGTCTATACGACGACTTGATCGCCGCTGACCAGAACAAGCCGGGTCTGCTCGGCAAGCTGTTTGGCAAAAAGGATCAGGCGCCGGTCAAGGGCCTGTATTTCTGGGGCGGCGTCGGTCGCGGCAAGACATACCTGGTCGACACCTTCTTCGAAGCGCTGCCGTTCAAGGAAAAGACCCGCACGCACTTCCACCGCTTCATGAAGCGCGTGCACGAAGAAATGAAGACCCTGGGCGGCGAGAAGAACCCGCTGACCATCATCGCCAAGCGCTTCGCGGCCGAGTCGCGGGTGATCTGCTTCGATGAATTCTTTGTCTCCGACATCACCGACGCGATGATCCTCGGCACGCTGATGGAAGAGTTGTTCAAGAACGGCGTGACCCTGGTCGCGACGTCCAACATCGTTCCGGACGGTCTGTACAAGGATGGCCTGCAACGTGCACGTTTCCTCCCGGCCATCGCGCTGATCAAGCAGAACACCGAGATCGTCAACGTCGACAGCGGCGTCGATTATCGTCTGCGTCACCTCGAGCAAGCCGAGCTGTTCCACTATCCGCTCGATGAAGCCGCGCACGAAAGCCTGCGCAAGAGCTTCAAGGCACTGACACCGGAGTGCACGGCGGCGGTGGAAAACGATGTGCTGATCATCGAGAACCGCGAAATCCGCGCTCTGCGCACCTGCGACGACGTGGCCTGGTTCGACTTCCGTGAACTGTGCGACGGCCCGCGCAGCCAGAACGACTACATCGAACTGGGCAAGATCTTCCACGCCGTGCTGCTCAGCGGCGTCGAGCAGATGAGCGTCACCACCGACGACATCGCCCGCCGCTTCATCAACATGGTCGACGAGTTCTACGATCGCAACGTCAAGCTGATCATTTCTGCCGAAGTCGAGTTGAAGGATCTGTACACCGGCGGACGCCTGACCTTCGAGTTTCAGCGCACGCTGAGCCGACTGCTGGAGATGCAATCCCACGAATTCCTGTCGCGGGCGCACAAGCCTTAAGCGGAGTTTCGGCAAGGAAAAGGGCCTGCGATTGCAGGCCTTTTTTTATGGGGCCAGTTCAGCGAGGCAGGTTTCCAACGTTGATTGCTGTTGGCAGCCAACCAGAAGCCACAGCAGAATTCTCGCTTTGCGCGGGCATAGGAACCCAGCCATCAGGGCACCTTTGCGCGTCATATCGATTTCACTGCCGACGAAGCCATAGGTCGCTTGCGCCGTCGCGCCACAACCGGTGCGGGTGGCGATGATCACCGGAATATGCCGGGCAATCCCTTCGATGACGTTGGCCCAGTTCGCTGAGACATGACCGGCGCCGAAGCCAGCGATCACCAGGCCGGCGTAACCCAGCTCCACAACTTTCTCTAACAGCAGACTGTCTGCACCGAGCGAAGCTTCCAGCAAAGCAATATTCTGGCGGGTGTTTTGCGGCATCGGCAAAACATGGCGCGCAATCGGGGGATGGAAGTAGCGCGGTGCGCCTTCGACTAACAAGCCGGCAGGGCCGGTCAAGGGCGAGGCGAAGGCGTGCATGGCCATTGAATCGACCTTGCGCACGCTATTGGCGCGGTGAATCTCGCCGTTGATAACCACCTGTGCTCCGCGCCTATGACTGCATGCCGCCAATGCAACGCGACCGGCATCCAACAGGTTTGCCGGGCCGTCAGCGCCCGCTTGCATGGCAGAGCGCATGGCACCAGTCAGCACCAGTGGCTCGTCGTGCGCCCACAGGTAATCGAAGAAAACAGCGGATTCCTCCAGAGTGTCTGTGCCCTGGATGATGATGACTGCGGCCACGCCTTGACTGATCTGCGCGTTAGCCCAGGCCAATACGTTCAAGAGGTAGGCGAAATCCAGCGAAGCGCTGGGTAACAGACCGAAAGTCTCGACGGTTGCTCGTGCGAGCACATTCAACTCCGGCACGGTGTTCAGCAACGCTTCGCCGGACACCGCCGGAACGACGCCTTGGCCGTCTTGCGTCGATTGCATGCTGACAGTGCCGCCGAGAGCGGCAATGGCCAGTTTTGGCAGTTCCATGTGATACCTCGCGAATAACCGGCTGTTCTGGAGACGATCCAGAAGCCAGCCGGGGCAGGGATAAAGTCAGTGGCTGGCGAGCCATCCAACGATTGGCAGGATCAAAAGCGTACTGAGGGCCATCGACAACACATTGCCGATAAAGCCATGCATAAAGCCTGGCAGCCTCTGCGCGAGCGCGCAGGCCAATGGCGGAGCGATCAGGGCGCCGAGCAGCGCACTGGAAATGATCACTTGCCATTCGCCGCCGTAGGTGAGGATCGCAGCCGGAACCACGGACACCAGCGGTACGTAGGTCGGGTACCAGCCACGCGCCATCCACTGCTTGCGCCAGATCACCACGCCCAGTGCCGACGTCAACGCCTGACCGGCCAGCAGTTGCGGCAGCAGACCGGTGCCGTAGACCGGGCTCATTGGGTTGAGTGTAAATGCGAGCAACGCGCCGACAATCAGTCCCAGGCTCGCCCACTCATTGCCGAAGAAAGGTGCTTCGGAGAAATCCGCCAAGACCCGGCGCATGCTCCATACCACGCCATAATCCGGCGCCCTGCCGGACACGGTGACGCTGAATTCCTCGGCAGCCGGATCGGGCTGCGCTGATTTCACCAGGCTTGGCACGTAGCGACAAAGCACGAAGGCGCCGATGCTGGCGATGGCCATGCCCGAAACATTGCCAATCACCACGGGCAGACCGAGTGGGTTACATACGTAATTGACCATCAGCAGGCACAGCGGTGTCACGCACAGTGCGCCCATGATTGCGCCGTTAATGGCAACTTTCCAGCCGGCACCGAACATGAGCACCATGGCCGCAGGCAACGACACGAATGCCGCAAAGGTTGGCTGCCAACTGGTGGCGGTGACAGTCCAGCCCCATAGCAGATTGCTCAGCACCAGGCCCAGCAATGAGCTTGTGACCAGCCACGGCCAGAGCCCGCTGCCGTAACAGATGGTGAAGCCTTGCCAGGCTTTTCCCGTTCGATTCGCCCAATAGCCCAGATATGCACCAGCCAGCAGGCCGATCGAGGCAAACTCATGTTTATAGAATGCTACCTCGCTGATATCCCCGAGCACCCAGCGCAGCCAGGCAGCAGCGTCGGGAAAGCTCGAAACCATATGGCTGTAGTCCGGCCAGCGCGCCGACCACAACGAATGATGGGTGAGCGATAGCCAGCCAATCAAAACCGTCGCACCCAGAATCAGGCCGATAATGGTGCTATCCATCGCGGTTCTGGCCACGATTGTTTTGCGTTGCTTTGCGTGAATGTCCATAGCCCGGCCTCCGGTTAACGCGGCAGGCACGGATGCTGGGTGTAACCGAGCATTCGATCGTAGACATCACACCGCCGATCACGGTGCAGGTCGTTCAGGTCATTCCAGATCGGCGCACTGCGCGAGCTGGTCAAATCGATATCGGCGTAGAGAATCTCCTGCTGATCGGCGGATGCAACCCGGCCAATCGGCCAGCCGTTGGTGCCGGCAATCAAAGAGCATCCAAGGTAGCGAGCACCGCGCTCTTCGCCGATTCTGCTCGCCGCCGCGATAAACACATTGTTGACATGCGCTGCGGTCATGGTCAGGTACGAGGCCATGCATTTGCCGGCCTCGTCGAACAGTGGCGGTGGCGTCCAGACCCAATTGTTCAGGCTGCAGATAATGTCCGCGCCCTGCTGGCTGAGGATTCTCGGGACTTCGGGAAACCAGATGTCCCAGCAGATCAGCAGACCGATGCGACCGATCGGCGTTTCGAACACCGGGAAACCGCTATCGCCTGCAGTGAACCAGAGCTTCTCCAGATTCCACAGGTGCGCCTTGCGATATTTGCCGATGAAACCGTCAGGTCCCAACAACACGGCTGTGTTGTACAACCGTGCCCCTTCGCGCTCGGTCAGCCCTGCCACCAGATACACCTGATGCTGGCGGGCAAAATCCTCCCATCGGCTCACGCTCGGCCCATCCGGAACCGATTCGGCGTGATCGAACGCATCCTGTCGAGTGCGAAAGAAATAACCAGTGTTTGTCAGCTCGGGCAAAACGATGAGGTTGGCACCACCATTGACCGCCTGCAGTGACAACTCCAGGCTGTTGCTCAGATTCGCTGCACGATTTTGCGTACCGACCTGCGGATCACATTGCACAACCGCAATACGAACAGGGCTTGTTGACTCGCTCATTTTTCATGATCCCTTATTGTTGTTTTCACGCCATCGGGTGGCGGGGAACATAAGAGTCGAGTCAGCAGTGGAAGGTAAGTCGGCGCTTTCCGGTTAGGTTGTAGTACGCCTCCTAGGACGATTAAACGCATATCGACGGTGCACGCTCAGGATGCCGAATTGCATGACTGAAAGCTTCATGGTCCGGCCTGGTAGTGTGGATAGTCGGTTATCTGGAAGCCGCCATTGAACTGCGCCGAGGTTTTTTCGCAAATATGAATCACCGCATCGATAGCGCCGCGAAAGCAGGGCTCGGTCCAGCCGGCATCCACTGAAAACGACTCGCCAGAAAGATACAGCCCGGAAACACTGGAATAGTCGCGGTTGTATTTCATCAGGCTTACAGCGTCGTAGTAGGCGCCGGGGCGGTAAAGTTTGGCGCACCCAAGCGAGTTCTTGTCGGTGATCCAGCGCTGTACGACGGCCTGATTCAGGCCAATGAAGGGCGAGATGCGCTGCCCGATATTGCTGCAGTTCATCAGGATTCGATCAAGTTCTTCGGCACATTTGGCGACCAGCTCCTTGTCGCTGAAACAGCAGAGTTTGGTAGCGTCATCCTCCCAGGTATAACTGAGAAGAATGCAGTCATAGCTGTAGTGATCGTTATAGCGGTAGGTATAAACATCGTGGATAAAACTGTCCGTGACGATCGCTTGGGGGATGGCGGTATTGCCGGACAGGAAGGATTTCTTCAGCGGCGCGAACACTTTGCAGCTGGTTTCCCAATGCGCAGTCTTGTACGCATTGATCGTTTCGAACGGCAGCATTTGTACCGTGAAGTTTTCAAGCCTGATTCGTGTTTCGATCAACCACGAAGGCAGCGTCATGATCACGGAGTCATAATCGCTGAAATGTTCCTGAGTCTGCTGGGAGCGACTTTGCTTCCAGTTGTAGTAGACACGGGTTTTACCGCTGTCGAGCTTTTTCAGCCGAGTGACGGAGCTATCAGTCAGCAAACCTTCGCGGTATTGCAGGCTGTGCTCGTGGAAAGACATCGCTGTTTCATCAGGTTTGATGAACATAAGGCTTTCACTCAGCGCCGCGAGACCGAGGTAGCGCGGGCCTTCGAACTGCAGCCCGGTTGAATCGAAAACCGCATTGCTGCGGATATGCGGTGAGTCAGGCAGGGGATCGCCTTTTTCATCTACCCGACCCAGCACCAGTTGCAAGTGACTGCTGAACCCGAATATGGCAGTGCGCAGCGGGTACAGCGCACAGACGTCATAAAATGCGCCCCAGCTGCCGTCGCCAATGCCGATGGCATAAAAAATTGCCGATTCCTCTGGCGACATTCCCATCCCGCCAAAATCCCCCGGGGCTTCTTTTTCCCACTGTTGTAACGCCGGCATACTCACCAGATCACGGAAGGAAACGGCGTGATACCTGCAGACAATAGCTGCCCACACTGACTCCCATTCCTCGCTCGCATAACTGTCGCAAACGTGTCGGGTCATGCGGTCGGCGAATCCTCTCCATTTTGCATATACCGCTTGCAGGTCCTCGCCAGGAGGGCGGGTCTGACCGTCGGCGTTTTTCCAGATGAGCATTTGCGGCGAAGTCTGCTTTGACAGGCTGCCCTCGCGCAGATAAATGCCAGTGGATTTGACCCATTGGCTGCCGGGATTGGCAAAGTCTGACAGTGCCAGGTCGAAAATCGTCGCGTAGTAGGCCATCAGCGAGCGACCGTCCTTCGGCGATTCTCCTTCGCGATTGAACAAAGGCATGCGCATTGCGCCCATTTCGAATGGGGTATGGCTGGCCTTGGATTGGGGGCTGCCGGGAACGGTCAGGTGCCTGCCGCCGATTCGCGAGGACTGTTCGATCAGAGTGATCTGGGTGAAGCCGCAGCGCAGCAATTCTCTTGCTGCCGTCAGGCCTGTGATGCCTGCGCCGATGATGCAGATTCGATGGCTGGAATCAGTCGCTCGGGCGATTCCGCCTGGCTGCTCCAGTAACGCGCGGTAGTCAAAACACAGGTCCGGTGGATTGGGGAAACGGGCTTTCCATTTGTCCTGTGGCGAACGTTTTTTGCGTTTTTCAAGGCCGGGAGCCTGCGAGGGATAGTTGTAGCTGGAGCCGATGGTCACTGTTGATCTTCCCTGATGCGATGTGCTTGGGAAGTAGTCTGCTCGGCGCAGCCGCGTCTGAACAGTCGTAAAACACAGCCAGACGTTGTTCTGTTTTCGTTCATTTGTGTCGGACGAATCACAACTTACAAGCCGGTCCCCGTGGAAGGACTACACCCACAGGGACGTCAGTCTGGCGGAGGGTTACGCAGCCTGCTGAAACTGCTGCCGGTACTGGTTAGGCGACAGTTCAGTGTGCTGGCGGAACAGTCGCGCGAAGAAGCTTGCATCGTCGTAACCGACCTCGTAACTGATGGTCTTGATGCTCTTGCGTGTGCCCGAGAGCAGGCCCTTGGCTGTCTCGATGCGCAGGCGCTGCAAGTAGTGCAGCGGTTTGTCGCCGGTGGCGGTCTGGAAGCGGCGCATGAAGTTGCGGATGCTCATGCCGTGCTCGCGGGCGACGTCTTCGAAGCGGAACTTGTCGGCAAAATGTTCTTCGAGCCACTGCTGGATCTGCAGGATGATCACGTCCTGATGTAGCTTCTGCCCGCCGAAACCGATACGTCCCGGTGAGTAGCTGCGCTGCACTTCGTAAAGGATGTCACGGGCCACGGCTTGCGCCACGTTCGCGCCGCAGAAGCGTTCGATCAGATAGATGTAGAGATCGCAGGCCGAGGTCGTGCCGCCGGCGCAATAGAGATTGTCGGCGTCGGTCAGGTGCTTGTCCTGATTCAGATAGACCTTGGGGAAACGCTCGGCGAAGGCGTTGAAGAAGCGCCAGTAGGTAGTCGCTTCCTTGCCGTTGAGCAGCCCGGCTTCGGCGAGCCAGAACACTCCGGTGGCTTCGCCGCATAACACCGCGCCGCGTGCATGCTGTTCGCGCAGCCACGGCATGATTTGCGGGTAACGGCTGCACAGCGTGTCGAAATCGTCCCAGAACGCCGGAAGGATGATCACGTCGGCGTTTTCCAGGCCGCCGTCGACCGGCATGACCACGTCGCTGAAGCTTTTTACCGGTTTGCCATCCGGGCTGACCAGGCGAGTTTCGAACGCCGGTGTCAGACCGTGGCCCAGTTGTTTGCCGTAACGCAGGCTGGCCACATGGAAAAAATCCTTGGCCTGCATGAGGGTGTAAGCGAAAACCCGGTCGATGGCCAGGATGCTGACGCGCCGCAAGGGCGGGGAGACGTGCTTAGACATAATTCAACTTTTGTTTTGTTTTTATAAGGGAAAGTGGTCACCAGACGGCTGGATCGTCTTATTTTTTGTCGGATGTGTCCAGTGTCCCGTAGCAGAAGTCGGGCTTAGTCTCTGAGAGCCGAATCCCTCCAACAACATAGAAAGGTGCCGCATGATCCCCAGAACCCTGTTCAGTTCCGAGCACGAATTGTTCCGCGACAGCGTGCGAACTTTCCTCGAAAAAGAGGCCGTGCCGTATCACGCGCAGTGGGAGAAGCAGGGGCACATTGATCGCGCACTGTGGAACAAGGCGGGAGAGGCGGGGATGCTCTGTTCGCATCTGCCGGAAGAGTACGGCGGCCTGGGCGCGGATTTCCTCTACAGCACCGTAGTGATCGAAGAAGTCGGGCGTCTGGGCCTGACCGGCATCGGCTTTTCGCTGCACTCGGACATCGTCGCGCCCTACATCCTGCATTACGGCAGCGAGGCGCTGAAACACAAATACCTGCCGAAACTGGTCTCGGGCGAAATGGTCACGGCGATTGCCATGACCGAGCCTGGCGCCGGTTCCGACCTGCAAGGGGTGAAAACCACGGCGGTGCTCGACGGTGACGAATATGTGATCAACGGTTCGAAGACCTTTATCACCAACGGCTTTCTGGCTGACCTGGTGATAGTGGTGGCCAAGACCGACCCCAAGGCTGGGGCCAAGGGCACCAGTCTGTTTCTGGTGGAGGCGAATACGCCGGGCTTCGAAAAGGGCAAGCGCCTGGAGAAGGTCGGCATGAAGGCGCAGGACACCTCGGAACTGTTCTTCCAGGACGTGCGCGTGCCGAAGGAAAACCTTCTCGGCCAGGCGGGTGCCGGGTTTGCCTATCTGATGCAGGAGTTGCCGCAGGAGCGCCTGACCGTGGCGATTGGCGGTCTGGCCTCGGCTGAAGCAGCGTTGCAATGGACGCTGGATTACACCCGTGATCGCAAGGCGTTCGGCAAGTCGATCGCCGATTTCCAGAACACCCGCTTCAAACTGGCCGAAATGGCCACCGAGATCCAGATCGGCCGGGTCTTCGTCGATCGCTGCCTGGAGCTGCATCTGCAGGGCAAACTCGATGTGCCGACCGCTGCGATGGCCAAATACTGGGGCACCGATCTGCAATGCAAGGTGCTCGACGAGTGCGTGCAACTGCATGGTGGCTACGGCTTCATGTGGGAATACCCGGTGGCCCGGGCGTGGGCGGATGCGCGGGTGCAGCGGATTTATGCCGGCACCAATGAAATCATGAAGGAGATTATTGCGCGGTCGCTGTGATGATCGTTCCCACGCGCAGCAAAGGAATGCCGCCGGGGACGCTCCGCGTTCCGCTGTTGAGGTAATCCGACTGGCCTCTTCGCGAGCAGGCTCGCTCCCCCAGGGGATCACCGTACCTGTGGGAGCGAGCCTGCTCGCGAAGCTTTTGGCGGTCAGTTATGGCGCGGGGTTCGGGTGATCCTTGTGAATCGCCTCGATCCCGGCCAGCACTTCATCGGACAGTTTCAGATCAAAACTGGCAATGTTGCTGTCCAGTTGCTCAAGCGTCGTCGCGCCAATGATGTTGCTGGTGACGAACGGTTGCTGGGTCACGAAGGCCAGGGCCATTTGTGCCGGGTCCAGACCGTGTTCACGGGCCAGGGCTACGTAACGGCTGCACGCCGCCTCCGATTGCGGGTTGAAATAGCGGCTGAAGCGGCTGTAGAGGCTAAGGCGGCCTTTCGGTGGACGGGCGCCGCCTTCGTACTTGCCGGAGAGGAAGCCGAACGCCAGCGGCGAATAGGCGAGCAGGCCGCACTGTTCGCGGATGGCGATCTCGGCCAGGCCGACTTCAAAGCTGCGGTTGAGCAGGTTGTACGGGTTCTGGATCGATACCGCACGCGGCCAGCCACGCGCTTCGGCCAGAGCCAGAAAGCGCATGGTGCCCCACGGCGTTTCGTTGGACAGACCAATGTGGCGGATCTTGCCGGCCTTAACCTGCTCGTCGAGGGCTTCGAGGGTGTCTTCCAGCGGCGTCAGGTTGGCTTCGATCTTGTGCTTGTAGCCCAGCTGCCCGAAAAAGTTGGTGCTGCGTTCCGGCCAGTGCAATTGATACAGATCGATGTAATCGGTCTGCAGGCGCTTGAGGCTGCCGTCCAGTGCTTCGGTGATGTGCTGGCGGTTGTGGCGCAGGTTCTTGTCGCGGATGTAGTCGATGGTGTTGCCGGGGCCGGCGATCTTGCTGGCGAGGATCCAGTCGGAACGGTCACCGCGACTCTTGAAGTAATTGCCGATGTAGCGCTCGGTGGTGGCATAGGTTTCGGCTTTGGGCGGCACCGGGTACATTTCGGCGGTGTCGAGGAAATTGATCCCCGCTTCTTTCGCCCGCTCGATCTGGGCGAAGGCTTCAGCCTCAGTGTTTTGCTCGCCCCAAGTCATGGTGCCGAGGCAGATTGCACTCACGTTCAGGTCGGTACGGCCTAGCTGGCGATAGTCCATCGGGTGCTCCTTGGGCAAAACAATCATAAAAGCAGGTTGAAAAAATTTTCGCAATCTGCATAATTGCCGACCTCTTTCTGCAGTGGAAGTGATGCGCCGCCGCCGAAGAATCTTGCCGTTGAACGGACGCGCCGACCCGAGCCCCCGAAAGCGTCTGTATCCGGCTGCCTTTGACTTGTCAAAGTACGCACTATTCAGTAAGATCCGCCGTCTTATTTACAGGCGGCCCCTGAGGCTATAAAGAATGAAAACTTTTACTGCTAAACCGGAAACAGTAAAGCGCGACTGGTTTGTCGTCGACGCTGCTGGTCAGACCCTGGGTCGTCTGGCCACCGAAATCGCGAGCCGTCTGCGTGGCAAGCACAAGCCTGAGTACACTCCTCACGTTGACACCGGCGACTACATCGTCGTCATCAACGCCGAGCAGATCCGTGTTACCGGCGCTAAAACCACTGACAAAATGTACTACTCCCACTCCGGTTTCCCGGGCGGCATCAAGTCGATCAACTTTGAAAAGTTGATCGCCAAGGCCCCTGAGCGCGTGATCGAGACCGCGGTTAAAGGCATGCTGCCTAAAAACCCACTGGGTCGCGACATGTACCGTAAGCTGAAAGTCTATGCGGGCGCTGCTCACCCTCATACTGCTCAGCAGCCCCAAGAACTGAAGTTTTAACGGAATAGTACATTATGTCGGCGACTCAAAATTACGGCACTGGCCGTCGCAAGACCGCAACCGCACGCGTTTTCCTGCGTCCGGGTACTGGTAACATCTCCATCAACAACCGTTCGCTGGATAACTTCTTCGGCCGCGAAACTGCCCGCATGGTAGTTCGTCAGCCGCTGGAGCTGACCGAGACTGTCGAGAAGTTCGACATCTACGTCACCGTGATCGGCGGTGGTGTAAGTGGTCAGGCTGGCGCAATCCGCCACGGCATCACTCGCGCACTGATGGACTACGACGAAACCCTGCGTAGCGCTCTGCGCAAAGCTGGCTTCGTTACCCGCGACGCCCGTGAAGTTGAACGTAAGAAAGTTGGTCTGCGTAAAGCGCGTAAGCGTCCGCAGTACTCGAAGCGTTAATTCCGCTTCCACGTTCAAAAAAGAACGCCCGCCTCCTCACGGAAGCGGGCGTTTTTTTATGCCTGCGATTTATCAAAGAATTGCGTTGTGACAACTTGCCACAGCCGTAGACCCCCTATACTCCAAGGCTTAAGGGGCTGAGCCCCGGGGAATTAACCTTGTCAGAATTGGGGGTTTTCATTACCATTCGGGCAAAATTTTTATAAGTAACATTTGATTTATTTAGTAGACGCCTGATTTAACAGGCCAAAAAAGCTGATGGGAGAGGACTGAATGAGCAATGACGGCGTGAATGCAGGCCGGCGTCGCTTCCTGGTGGCAGCCACATCCGTAGTGGGTGCTGCAGGAGCGGTGGGGGCTGCGGTCCCGTTCGTGGGGTCATGGTTTCCCAGTGCCAAGGCGAAGGCCGCCGGTGCACCGGTGAAAGTGAATGTCAGCAAAATCGAGCCAGGCCAGCAAATGATTGCTGAATGGCGCGGCCAGCCGGTGTTCATTGTCCGCCGTACCGAGGAAATCCTGGGGAATCTCAAGAAGATCGAGGGTCAGCTCTCCGATCCGACCTCCAAAAACTCCACGCAACCCACTTATGTCGACCCGGAAGTACGCTCGATCAAGCCGGAAATTCTCCTGCTGATCGGGATCTGTACCCACCTGGGTTGTTCACCGACCTTCCGTCCCGAAGTGGCACCTGCGGATCTGGGCAAGGACTGGGTAGGCGGCTATTTCTGCCCGTGCCACGGTTCCCACTACGATCTGGCTGGCCGCGTCTACAAGTCGCAACCTGCGCCTTTGAACCTGCCAGTTCCCCCGCATTCCTATGAGACCGATGACCTGATTGTCATTGGCGTCGATACGGAGAAAGCGTGATGAGCAAGTTCATGGATTGGGTTGATGCGCGCTTTCCCGCGACCAAAATGTGGGAAGACCATCTCAGCAAATATTACGCACCAAAAAACTTCAACTTCTTCTATTTCTTCGGCTCGCTGGCACTGCTGGTGCTGGTCAACCAGATCGTCACCGGCGTCTGGCTGACGATGAGTTACACGCCGTCGGCAGAAGAGGCCTTTGCTTCCGTTGAATACATCATGCGCGACGTCGAGTACGGCTCGATCCTGCGTCTGCTGCACTCGACCGGCGCTTCGGCGTTTTTCATCGTCGTCTATCTGCACATGTTCCGCGGCCTGCTCTACGGTTCGTACCAAAAACCGCGCGAGCTGGTCTGGGTGTTCGGCATGCTGATTTACCTGGCACTGATGGCCGAAGCGTTCATGGGTTACCTGCTACCGTGGGGCCAGATGTCCTACTGGGGAGCCCAGGTGATCATCTCGCTGTTCGGTGCGATTCCGCTGATCGGCGATGACCTGACCCAGTGGATTCGTGGTGACTACCTGATCTCCGGAATCACCCTGAACCGCTTCTTCGCCTTGCACGTGGTCGCGCTGCCGATCGTGATTCTCGGTCTGGTGGTCTTGCACATTCTGGCGCTGCACGAAGTCGGTTCGAACAACCCTGACGGCGTCGATATCAAGAAGCACAAAGACGAAAACGGCATCCCGCTGGACGGCATTGCGTTCCACCCGTACTACACGGTGAAGGACATTGTCGGCGTTGTGGTGTTCCTGTTCATCTTCTGCTTCATTGTGTTCTTCTTCCCGGAAATGGGCGGCTACTTCCTCGAAAAACCAAACTTCGAGCCGGCCAACCCGTTCAAGACGCCTGAGCATATTGCTCCGGTCTGGTACTTCACTCCGTTCTACGCAATCCTGCGTGCGGTGCCGGACAAACTCCTGGGCGTTATCGCCATGGGTGCGGCGATTGCGGTGCTGTTCGTGCTGCCTTGGCTGGATCGCAGTCCGGTGAGATCGATGCGCTACAAGGGCTGGCTGAGCAAAATCTGGCTGGTGGTGTTCTGCATCTCCTTCGTGATTCTTGGCATCCTTGGCGTTCTGGCGCCGACGCCGGGGCGCACGTTGCTGTCGCAGGTCTGCACCTTCCTGTATTTCGCCTACTTCATTCTGATGCCGTTCTACACCCGGCTCGAGAAGACCAAACCGGTTCCGGAAAGGGTGACTGGCTGATGAAAAAGTTATTTCTTGCTCTGATTTTTGCTGCGCTGCCTTCCTTGGTTTTTGCTGCCGAGGGTCATGGTCCGGAACTGGAAAGTGTCGATATCGACGTCTCCGACAAAGCCGCTCTGCAGGATGGTGCGCGGACCTTTGCCAACTATTGCATGGGTTGCCACAGTGCCAAGTTCCAGCGTTACGAGCGCGTCGCCGATGACCTCGGCATCCCGCACGAGTTGATGCTGGAGAAGCTGGTGTTCACCGGTGCCAAGATTGGCGACCACATGAACATCGGCATGCAGCCGGCCGACGCCAAGACCTGGTTCGGCGCAGCGCCGCCGGACCTGACTCTGGTAGCGCGAGTACGCGGCACCGACTGGCTCTACGGTTACCTGAAGTCGTTCTACGAAGATCCGGCGCGTCCATGGGGCGTGAACAACAAGGTCTTCCCGAACGTCGGCATGCCTAACGTGCTGGTCGGCCTGCAAGGTCGTCAGGTCGTCGGCTGCAAACAGGTGCAGATCGTCGAGGACGGCAAGAAGCAATACGATCCGCTGACCGGCACGCCGCTGACCCATGAAGCGTGCGATCAGTTGACCATCGTGCCGAAGTCCGGTGCTCTGAACGAAGAGCAGTTCGATGAGAAGGTCAAGAATCTGGTAACCTTCCTGGCTTACTCGGCTAACCCGGTTAAGCTGCAACATCAGCGCATCGGTACTTACGTCTTGCTGTACCTGGCGTTCTTCTTTGTGTTCGCCTACCTGCTCAAGCGTGAATACTGGAAAGACGTGCACTGATACGCTTCAAGCATTGCTGTTAATCGCGCGCGCCCAAGGGCGCCTCCGCTAAAGCAGGATCTGCTCAGTCAGACCCTGCGGGAGGTGCCCTCTGGGCGCGCGCGTTTTTCCGGTTCCGACAAATTCAACAAGCGAGGAGGATCGCCATGGGCGTGACCAATCGGTTGGCCTGTTACTCCGACCCCGCCGACCACTATTCCCACCGAGTGCGCATCGTGCTTGCAGAGAAGGGTGTCAGCGCCGAAATCATTTACGTGGAAGCGGGCCGCCAGCCGCCTAAACTGATTGAGGTGAACCCTTACGGCAGTCTGCCGACGCTGGTCGATCGTGACCTGGCGTTGTGGGAGTCGACCGTGGTGATGGAGTATCTGGATGAGCGTTACCCGCACCCGCCGCTGATGCCGGTTTATCCGGTGGCGCGGGCCAACAGCCGTCTGCTGATCCACAGGATTCAGCGTGACTGGTGCGGGCTGGTGGATCTGATTCTGGATCCCAAGAGCAAAGAGGCTGCACGGGTCGTGGCGCGCAAGGAACTGCGCGAAAGCCTGACCGGCGTTTCGCCGCTGTTCGCCGACAAGCCGTTCTTCCTCAGTGAGGAACAAAGTCTGGTGGATTGCTGCCTATTACCCATACTCTGGCGTTTGCCGATTCTGGGTATTGAACTGCCGCGGCCGGCCAAGCCGCTGCTTGATTATATGGAGCGTCAGTTTGCGCGTGAGGCTTTCCAGGCGAGTCTGTCTGGTGTCGAACGCGATATGCGCTAAGGCTTAAGGAGCCGCTATGAACTCCAGTCGACCTTATCTGGTCCGCGCGCTCTACGAGTGGATTGTGGATAACGATTGCACCCCGCACATGCTGGTTAACTCCGAGTACCCGGCGGTGCAGGTGCCACAGGGTTTTGCCAGTGACGGCCAGATCGTCCTGAACATCTCGCCGAGTGCCGTGCGTCATCTGCACATGGATAACGACGTGGTGACGTTCGAAGGCCGCTTCGGCGGTGTTCCGCACAGTCTCTACGTGCCGATCAGCGCGATCCTGGGCATTTATGCGCGGGAGAACGGCCAGGGCATGGTGTTTGACCTCGAGTTGCCGATGGACGACGAGGAAGACATCGATCCGGATGACGACTCGCCGCCACCGGGCAGCGAGCCGCCACGCCCGAGTGGCCGGCCAAGTTTGAAGGTTGTGAAATAAAAAAAAGGCGATCCGGATGGATCGCCTTTTTTGTGCCTGCGTTGGCGGTGTAGGGGCTGCCGGAGGCTGCGATCTTTTGATCTGTTGATCTTTAGAAGCAAGATCAAGAGATCGCAGCCTCGTTGCACTCGTCAGCTCCTACACGCTCCTGCGCTTGCGTCAGTCGATGTATTCGAACAGCTTCACGATCTTCTGCACACCGGACACACCCTGAACCAGATTGGTTGCCTGAGTGGCTTCCTGTTTGGTCAGCAGGCCCAGCAGGTAGACGATGCCGTTCTCGGTGACGACTTTGATGCGCGAGCCAGGAATGCTGGCGTCGGTGAGCATCTGGGTCTTGATCTTGGTGGTCAGCCACGCGTCGTTCTGGCGCGCGAGCAGGGAGGACGGTTGCAGCACTTGCAGTTCGTTGTGCACTTTCTTCACGCGCTGGACGTTGGCGGCGGCCTGTTCGGCTTTGGCCTTGAGGTCTTCACGTGGCGTTTGGCCGGCGAGCAGGACCACGCCGTTGAAGCTGGTGATGACGATGTGCGAATCGTTGTCCAGGGCCGGGTCGGCCTTGGCGATGTTCACGCCCGCTTTGGTCTCGATCAGCGAGTCGTCGATCTTGCTGCCGAAGGTGCGCGTGCCACGGTCGTCTTCGATCGGCGCTTCACGGCTGGCATTCACCACCGAGGTGCAGCCGCTGATGCCGAGGCACAGGGTCAAGGCCAGAAGGCCAAGGCGATTAGGGGTCATTCTTCACTCCCGAACAGTTGGCTGTCGATCAGATCGCAAAGGCAATGGATCGCCAGCAAGTGGACTTCCTGAATACGTGCAGTGACGTTGGCCGGTACGCGAATCTCGACGTCCTCGGGCAACAGCAGCGACGCCATGCCGCCGCCATCGCGTCCGGTCAAAGCTACGACAATCATTTCGCGATCATGTGCGGCCTGGATCGCTTGAATAATGTTCGCCGAGTTGCCGCTGGTCGAAATCGCCAGCAACACATCGCCCGGCTGGCCGAGCGCGCGGATCTGCTTGGAGAACACTTCGTTGTAGCTGTAATCGTTGGCGATCGAGGTGATCGTCGAAGTGTCGGTAGTCAGCGCAATCGCCGGCAGGCTCGGACGCTCGCGCTCGAAGCGGTTGAGCAGCTCCGAAGAAAAATGCTGGGCGTCGCCGGCCGAACCACCGTTGCCGCACGAGAGCATTTTGCCTTCGTTGAGCAGGGCGTTGACCATGATCTGGCTGGCTTGCTCGATGTGCGGTGCAAGTACGTCCATCGCCTGTTGCTTGGTGTCGATACTGGCCTGGAAAAGCTGGCGAATTCGGGATTGCATGTCCATCTGTGTGACCTTAAGTGGCGCGGCTGTTCGGCACGTGAATGTGCAGCCCGCAAAGCAAAGAGCAAAATGTGTCGGACGAAAACGGGGCAGGGTGCAGGCGATCAACTGTCGAAAGCATTCTGCAACCAGTTCAGCTGATTCGGGTGGCTGTCGATCGCCACCACATCGAAGCGGCAGGGGGAATTGGCCCAACGCGACTCGCGCTGAAGAAAATACTGTGCTGCAAAGATCAGTTTCTGCTGCTTGCGCTCGTCGATACTGGCGAGCGCGCCACCCCATTGAGTGTTTTTTCTGTAGCGAACTTCAACGAATACTACTGTATCGCCATCAAGCATGACCAGATCAAGCTCGCCGCGTTTGCATAACCAGTTCTGCGCCAGCAGGCGCAGCCCTTGTTGTTGCAGATGTTCGAGCGCCTGGCGCTCGGCATCCTTGCCGCTTTGCGAGCGTGACCTGTCGGGCATCAGCGCGGTGTGTCCGGCAGGCGCTGCACCTGACCGCTGACGAACTGTGCCCATGGCAACTGGCGCACTACGCGTTGGGTCTGGGTCATGCCGAGGCTGCCCGACTGACCTTCGATGCGGCTGTCCGGCAGGGCCTTGAGCTGGCCCAGGCGCGGGGCGAGGCGATAGGCGTCGGCGCCCATGGCGTACAGGCGACCGAGGCTGCCATTGGCTTGCGGCCATTGCGCAGCTACTTGCTGGCGCAGCGGATCGCTGGTTTCCAGCAGCCATGGGGTTTCGCAGAAGCGAATGCCGTTCATGTCGTTGTACTGATTGACGTCGCCGCTGGCGCTGTACACATGGGAGGTCGCGTAGACGGGAACGTCGCCGGCGTACTGGAAGTTCAGGGTCGGCTTGATCTGCTGGGCCTGTTGCGGCGTGGCGGCCAGGAAGATGAATTCGATGTCCTGACGACGCGAAGGCTGCGCGGCGACATTGGTGCCGGCAACATTCTGCAGGCTCTTGGCGCGAGCTTCGCTCTGACGCAGCTGGAACATGTCGGCGATCTGCTGGGCCAGTTGCACCGGCTGATCGACACGTTCGGTGGCAACGATGCTGCCGCCATTGGCTTGCCAGTCCTGGCTGAAGGCACGCAGAACGCGATCGCCCCATTCGCCCTTCGGCACCATGATCGCGGCGCGATGCAGGCCATCGGCGCGGGCGCGTCGGGAAACTTCGCGAGCTTCATCTTCAGCAGCGAGGCCGAACTGGAACAGTTGCGCCGGGCCTTGCTCGCCTTCGCTGTAGTTCAGCGCAAGGGTGGTGATTGGCAGTTGCGGGCGAGTGCTCAGTTGCTTGACCAGTGGTTTTTCCAGCGGGCCGACTACCAGTTGCACGCCGTCAGCCTGGGCCTTGCGATAGAACTCGTCCATCGAAGTCAGCTTCGAGCTGTCGTAGAACTCGATGGCAGGTGGGTTCTGGCCGGCCTGTTGCGCCTGATAATGCGCGGCCATGAAACCTTCACGCAGCGCTTTGCCGACCGACGCCAATTGGCCGTCCTGGGGCAGCAGCAGGGCGATTTTGCTCAGTGGCTGGCTGGCCAGTTCCTTGAGTTTGGTCAGCGGCAGCGGCAGGTTGACCGCCGCCGGGTGCTTTGGATTCTGCGCACGCCAGTTGTCGATTGCGGCTTGCTGCTGCTCCAGCGTGCCTGCGGTTTTCACCGCTTGCGCTAGCGCCATCCAGCCGCCGAGATCGTCGGTGTTGTTCGGTTGCAATTGATCGGTTGGCAGCGACGCGATCAGGGTCCAGATCGCTTCGTGGTTCTTGCTCGCCGCTTCGCCTTCCAGCATCGGTGCGATGAACACGCGCTCGCGGGCAGCGGCCAGCGTCTGGCCATCGGCTTCAAGGGCGCGGGCGTGAACAGTGCCGGTGCGCACTTGCTGCTCTTCCGGCATTTCGCTGAGCTTCTGGAAGCTTGGATGGCTCAGGGCAGTCAGCGCAGCTTTCGGCTGATTGCGCGTCATGGCCAGCTCTGCGGACAGCGTGTTGGCAAAAATCTGCTGGCCTGGCTTGAGTTGCTCAACCGGCACTTGTTGCAGGATCTGCGCGGACTGGCCGGCATTGCCTTGGCGGTAGGCCTGGTCCGCCGCGCTCAGGCGCAGCAGGGCGGCTTGTTCCGGGGTTTTAGCCTGCGCAGCCTGTTCGAGCAGTTGCTCGATGCTGGCGTCCGGAGTCCGTGGAAGTTCGCCAAGGCTGGAGGAAGGGGAGCTGGCACACGCGGCCAACAAGGCAGCGAGGCAGAGGGCAGTGAGCAGCCGCAGGCAAGCGATCATGTAAGTGTTCCTGATACTCGATCAAATTAGCGTGGAATTGTACCCAAGCACTGGCCGGGGCGCGATGTTACTGGCGTGAATCGGTCAATTTAGCTGGAGTAAATGTTGCGGCAGCGCACAACCGGGCGAAAAACCGCACTCGGCCGGAGCGCATCGCAAGCCTCATGACGCGCTACAATGGCCGCTTTTACCGATCACGAGGTGTGCGCTTTGACTGCTCCAGGTCCTTTGAATTCCGCTGCTGGCTCGCTTTATGTGGTGGCGACGCCCATCGGCAACCTGGACGACATCAGCGCCCGGGCCTTGAAAATCCTCCGTGAAGTGGCCCTGATTGCAGCGGAAGACACGCGGCATTCGGCGCGCCTGATGCAGCACTTCGGCATCGGCACGCCTTTGGCCGCATGCCACGAACACAACGAACGGGATGAGGGTAGCCGCTTTATTACCCGGTTGCTGGCGGGCGACAACGTCGCACTGATCTCCGATGCCGGCACGCCGCTGATCTCCGATCCGGGTTATCACCTGGTGCGTCAGGCCCGTGCGGTCGGCATCAACGTGGTGCCGGTGCCGGGTGCCTGCGCGTTGATTGCGGCGCTGTCGGCGGCAGGATTGCCGTCCGACCGTTTTATCTTCGAAGGTTTCCTGCCGGCCAAGTCGGTCGGGCGCAAGGCGCGTCTGGAAGCGGTTAAAGAAGAGCCGCGCACATTGATTTTCTATGAAGCGCCGCATCGCATTCTCGAATGCCTGCAGGATATGGAAGCGGTGTTTGGCGGCGAGCGTCAGGCTCTGCTGGCGCGGGAAATCACCAAGACCTTCGAAACCCTCAAAGGCCTGCCGCTCAGCGAGCTGCGTGCGTTCGTCGAGTCCGACAGTAATCAGCAGCGCGGCGAGTGCGTGGTGCTGGTGGCCGGCTGGACCGCGCCGGAGTCGGAGGACGCGGTCAGCAGCGAAGCCATGCGCATCCTCGATCTGCTTCTGGAGGAAATGCCGCTCAAGCGCGCCGCCGCACTGGCAGCGCAAATCACCGGCGAGCGCAAAAACGTCTTGTATCAGGTAGCGCTGGATAAACAGAAAGGCGTGTAAGCCGTCGCCCATGGCGTTCTTGAGGGTTTTAGCGCTTGTTCTTCCGGCGCTCTGCCGTTAACCTTCGCGGCGGAGAGTCGATCGGACAGTCGCTGCCCTCTATGAAAATTAGGGGGGGGAGGAAAGTCCGGGCTCCATAGGGCGAAGTGCCAGGTAATGCCTGGGAGGCGTGAGCCTACGGAAAGTGCCACAGAAAATAACCGCCTAAGCGCGCAAGCGCCGGTAAGGGTGAAAAGGTGCGGTAAGAGCGCACCGCACGTCTGGCAACAGTTCGTGGCTAGGTAAACCCCACTTGGAGCAAGACCAAATAGGGTCCCAAGGCGTGGCCCGCGCTGGGACCGGGTAGGTTGCTAAAGATGTCCAGTGATGGCCATCGTAGACGAATGACTGTTCAAGACAGAACCCGGCTTACAGATCGACTCTCCACCTTTTTCTTTCCCTGCTTGAAACAAAAAAGACGCGGCTGTGTAATATCAGCCGGCCTGGTCTGAAACTCCGGCAGCGGCAAACGCGGTAATAGCCTTTTCCCACCCTGCTTCAATCAACAGCCGAAGCGCCTTTGTAATACCGAAAAAATCTTACTCTTAACAAACTACTTTAACTTTCGAGCGCAGCTGTCAGTGCTGCATCAAGTTATTGGTCGAAACTTCACGTCAGATTCTCGTTGAGCCTCCTTTTACGTCGCTAAATCTCCGTTCTGTAAGGCTTTTCCTTTAATCCGCGCCTTGACGGTGTGGTGGGCGCATTCCTATAGTGTGCGCAAGTGGCGGAAAGTGGCATGAAGTGGGTTTTTTGAGCTCAAAACGATAAAAATTGGAGAAACGCTGACGTGTTTCGCGGAGCTAACGCTATCAGTCTCGATGCAAAGGGCCGTCTCGCCATGCCGAGCCGGTACCGTGACGAGCTCGATTCGCGCAGTTCCGGCCAATTGATCGTGACCATTGATGCCGTTGATCCATGCCTGTGTGTCTATCCGCTCGATGAGTGGGAAATTATTGAAACCAAGTTGCGCGCACTCCCTTCGCTTCGCGAAGAGAACCGTCGCCTGCAACGTTTATTGATTGGTAATGCCGTCGACCTCGAACTCGATGGCAGTGGTCGTTTCCTGGTTCCGCCGCGTTTGCGCGAATACGCCAAGCTCGATAAGCGCGCGATGCTGGTCGGCCAGCTGAACAAGTTCCAATTGTGGGACGAGGATGCATGGAACGCGGTATCTGCCGCTGACCTTGCTGCTATTCAACAACCGGGCGCGATGCCTGATGAACTGCGTGATTTGATCCTGTGACTATTGATAGCGGCTTTAACCACATCACCGTACTGCTTGACGAAGCCGTCGAGGCTCTCGCCGTACGTCCTGATGGCTGCTATCTGGATGGCACGTTCGGGCGCGGCGGGCACAGTCGGTTGATCCTCAGCCAGCTCGGGCCGGACGGTCGACTCATCGGATTCGACAAGGATCCTCAAGCGATTGCCACCGGGCAAACGCTAGCGGCCGAAGACGGCCGCTTTGTCGTTGTGCAGCGCAGCTTTGCCGAGCTCGGTTCGGTGGTTGCCGAGCAAGGCCTGACCGGCAAGGTCAGCGGCATTCTGCTCGACCTCGGCGTGTCGTCGCCGCAGCTTGACGACGCTGAGCGCGGCTTCAGTTTCCTCAATGACGGTCCGCTGGACATGCGCATGGACCCGTCCCGCGGCATCAGCGCTGCCGAATTCGTCAACACCGCGCCGGTGGAAGAAATCGCCCGGGTGTTCAAGGAATACGGCGAAGAACGTTTCTCCGGGCGCATGGCCCGCGCCGTCGCCGAGCGTCGTGACATCAAACCGTTCGAGCGCACCGCCGATCTGGCCGAAGTGCTGAAAGTCGCCAACCCGGCGTGGGAAAAGGGCAAGAACCCGGCTACCCGCGCGTTCCAGGGTTTGCGCATTCACGTCAATAACGAACTCGGCGATCTGGAAGCCGGTCTCGACGCCGCGCTGGAAGCGCTGGAAGTTGGCGGCCGTCTGGTGGTCATCAGCTTCCACTCGCTGGAAGACCGCATCGTCAAACTGTTCATGCGCAAGCTGGTGAAAGGCGAAGCCGACAACCTGCCGCGCAACCTGCCGGTTCGCCACGTCGCCTTCGAACCGAAAATCAAAATCCACGGCAAAGCGCAGACGGCCTCCGACGCCGAACTCAAAGTCAACCCACGTTCCCGTAGCGCCGTCATGCGTGTCGCGGAGAAGTTGCGGTGAGCAAGCTTTTCGCCAAACCACTGCCCGGCGGCAGCTTTCTGATGCTGCTGCTCTTTATTGGCGTGCTGTTTTCGGCCATTGCCGTGTCGTACAGCGCGCACTGGAACCGGCAGTTGCTCAACACTCTTTATAACGAACTCAGCGTGCGCGACAAGGCGCAGGCCGAGTGGGGCCGCTTGATTCTCGAGCAGAGCACCTGGACCGCGCACAGTCGCATCGAAGTGCTGGCCACCGAACAACTGAAAATGCACATCCCTGGCGCGGCTGACGTGAAGATGGTGGCGCCATGATGAAACTCGAAGGCGCACTGTTCCCGTGGCGCTTCCGCCTGATGGTGGCGCTGCTCGGCCTGATGGTCGCGGCGATCTGCTGGCGCATCATCGACCTGCAAGTGGTCGACCGTGACTTCCTCAAGGGCCAGGGCGATGCGCGCAGCCTGCGGCACATTCCGATTCCGGCGCACCGTGGCCTGATCACCGACCGCAATGGCGAGCCTCTGGCCGTCAGTACGCCGGTGACCACGCTGTGGGCCAACGCCAAGGAAATGCAGTCGGCCAAAGAGAAGTGGCCGGCACTCGCTGCCGCGTTGGGTCAGGACCCGAAAGCCCTGAGCGAACGCCTCGAAGCCCAGGCCAACAAAGAATTCATCTATCTGGTGCGCGGGCTGACCCCCGAGCAGGGCCAGGCTGTGCTCGATCTGAAAGTGCCGGGCGTTTATGGCATCGAAGAATTCCGTCGTTTCTATCCGGCCGGGGAAGTCACCGCGCACATGGTCGGCTTTACCGACATCGACGATCACGGTCGCGAAGGCGTCGAGCTGGCCTATGACGAATGGCTGGCCGGGGTGCCGGGCAAACGACAAGTCATCAAGGATCGCCGTGGCCGGCTGATCAAGGATGTTCAGGTCACCAAAAACGCCAAGGCCGGCAAGCCCTTGGCGTTGTCGATTGATCTGCGTCTGCAATACCTGGCCAACCGCGAACTGCGCAACGCGATCATCGAGAACGGCGCCAAGGCCGGCAGTCTGGTGATCATGGATGTGAAGACCGGCGAGATTCTGGCCATGGTCAACCAGCCGACCTACAACCCGAACAACCGTCGCAACCTGCAACCGGCGATGATGCGCAACCGCGCCATGATCGACGTGTTCGAGCCGGGTTCGACCATGAAAGCCATTTCCATGAGCGCGGCGATCGAAACCGGCCGCTGGAAACCGAGTGACACCGTCGAGGTGTATCCGGGCTCGTTGCAGATCGGCAAATACACCATCAAAGACGTGTCGAAGACCGAAGGGCCGGTGCTCGACCTGACCGGCATCCTGATCAATTCCAGTAACGTCGGCATGAGTAAAGTCGCCTTCGATATTGGCGGCGAAACCATTTTCCGCCTCGCGCAGAAAGTCGGCCTCGGTCAGGACACCGGTTTGGGCTTCCCCGGCGAACGTGTCGGCAATCTGCCGAACTATCGCGAATGGCGCAAGGCTGAAACTGCAACCTTGTCTTACGGCTACGGTATTTCCGTGACCGCGATCCAGTTGGTGCATGCGTTCTCGGCACTGGCCAACAACGGTCGCCTCGCGCCGCTGACCCTGATCAAAACCGACAAGATGCCGCAGACCACGCAAGTGCTGCCGGAAGCCGTGGCGAAAACCATGCAGGGCATGTTGCAGCAAGTGATCGAAGCACCGCGCGGCGTGTTCCGTGCGCAAGTGCCGGCTTATCACGTCGGCGGCAAGTCGGGTACGGCGCGCAAGACTTCGGTTGGCACCAAGGGCTACGCAGAAAACTCCTACCGTTCGCTGTTCGCCGGTTTCGGCCCGATGAGCGATCCGCGTTACGCGATTGTTGTGGTGATCGATGAACCGACCAAGGCCGGGTACTTCGGTGGTCTGGTGTCCGCGCCGGTGTTCAGCCGTGTGATGTCCGGCACCCTGCGCCTGATGAACGTGACCCCGGACAACCTGCCGACCACCCAACAGGCCAACGCCACCCCGGTCGTTCCGCTGAAAGCCAATGGAGGGCGCGGCTGATGTCATTAAGTCTGAACAAGATATTTCCCCACGCCGGCCATGATCTGTTGATCCGTGAACTGGCGCTGGACAGCCGCAACGTGCGCGCCGGCGATCTGTTTCTCGCCGTGCCCGGTGGCCGCTTCGATGGCCGTGCGCACATCGCCGATGCCTTGCAACGCGGCGCGGCTGCCGTGGCTTATGAAGTCGAAGGCGCCACCGTGCTGCCGATCACTGACGTGCCGCTGATTCCGGTCAAGGGTCTGGCGGCGCAGCTGTCGGACATCGCCGGGCGTTTTTACGGTGAGCCGAGTCATCACCTGAATCTGATCGGTGTCACCGGCACCAATGGCAAGACCAGCGTGACCCAACTGGTCGCGCAGGCGCTGGATCTGCTCGGCCAGCATTGCGGCATCGTCGGCACGCTGGGTTCCGGTTTCTACGGCGCGCTGGAAAGTGGCCTGCACACCACGCCGAATCCGATTGCGGTGCAAGCGACCCTGGGTGATCTGAAAAAGGCCGGCGCGAAAGCCGTGGCCATGGAAGTGTCGTCCCACGGTCTGGATCAGGGCCGGGTCACCGCGCTGGCGTTCGACGTGGCGGTGATGACCAACCTGTCCCGCGATCACCTGGATTACCACGGCACCATGCAGGCCTACGCCGAGGCCAAGGCCAAGCTGTTTGCCTGGAATGATTTGAAGTGCCGCGTGGTCAACCTCGACGACGATTTCGGTCGGCAACTGGCGGCGGAAAAACGCGATTCGCGCTTGATCACCTACAGCCTGCTCGACAGCAGCGCGTACCTGTTCTGCCGCGAAGCGCAGTTCGACGACCACGGCGTGCGCGCCACGCTGGTCACGCCGCAGGGCGAACATCACCTGCGCAGTACGCTGCTCGGCCGTTTCAACCTGAGCAACGTGCTGGCCGCAGTCGGCGCCTTGCTCGGTCTGGATTACGCCCTCGACGAAATTCTCAAAGTGCTGCCCAAGCTCGAAGGCCCGGCCGGACGCATGCAGCGTCTGGGTGGTGGTACGCAACCGCTGGTGGTGGTCGATTACGCCCACACGCCCGATGCGCTGGAAAAAGTTCTTACCGCACTGCGCCCGCACGTCAAAGGCCAATTGCTGTGCCTGTTCGGCTGCGGCGGTGATCGCGATCGCGGCAAACGTCCGTTGATGGCCGAAGTGGTCGAGCGTCTGGCCGACCAAGTGCTGGTGACCGACGACAACCCGCGCACCGAAGATCCTGCGGTGATTTTCGACGACATCCGCGCCGGTTTCAGCGCTGTGGATAAAGTCACTTTCGTCGCCGGTCGCGGCCAGGCCATTGCGCAATTGATTGCTGGCGCAACCGCTGATGACGTCATTGTGCTGGCCGGCAAAGGTCATGAGGACTATCAGGAAATCAACGGCGTGCGCCATGCGTTTTCCGATCTGGTCGAGGCCGATCGCGCCCTGACCGCGTGGGAGGTGGCCCATGCTTAAGGCCCTGACACTCAGCGAACTGACCAACGCACTCGAAGCCCGTTTGATCGGCGCTGACGCGAGTTTCGACGGCGTCAGCATCGACAGCCGCGCCATTCAGCCCGGCCAGTTGTTCATCGCCCTGACCGGCCCGCGTTTCGACGGTCATGATTATCTGAACGACGTTGCCGGTAAAGGCGCCGTGGCGGCACTGGTCGAGCGCGAAGTCGCCGACAGCGCGTTGCCGCAATTGCTGGTCAAGGACACCCGTCAGGCGCTGGGCCAACTCGGCGCGTTGAACCGTGCTGCGTTCACCCAGCCAGTGGCGGCGGTGACCGGTTCCAGTGGCAAGACCACGGTCAAGGAAATGCTCGCGAGCATCCTGCGCACGCGCGGTCCGGTGCTGGCGACCCGTGGCAACCTGAACAACGACCTCGGCGTCCCGCTGACCCTGATCGAACTGGCGCCGGAGCACACCTCGGCCGTGATCGAACTGGGCGCCTCGCGTCTCGGTGAAATCGCCTACACCGTCGGGCTGACCAAGCCGCACGTAGCGATCCTGAACAACGCCGGCACCGCTCACGTCGGTGAGTTCGGCGGTCCGGAAAAAATCGTCGAAGCCAAAGGCGAAATCATCGAGGGTCTGGCCGCCGATGGCATCGCCGTGCTCAACCTCGATGACAAGGCTTTCGGTATCTGGAAGACCCGCGCTGCCGGTCGTCAGGTGCTGACCTTCGCCCTGAGCAACAGCGAGGCGAATTTCCATGCCAGCGATCTGGCCACTGATGCCCGTGGTTGCCCGGCGTTCAATCTGCACACGCCTGAAGGCAGTGAGCGCGTGCAACTGAACCTGCTCGGTACCCATAACGTCGCCAATGCCCTGGCTGCCGCTGCTGCTGCCCATGCCTTGGGCGTGTCGCTGTTCGGCATCGCCACCGGCCTCGGCGCGGTGCAACCGGTCAAGGGTCGCACTGTCGCGCAACTGGCGAAAAACGGCATGCGCGTGATCGACGACACCTACAACGCAAACCCCACCTCGATGTGCGCGGCCGTTGATATACTCGCCGGCTTTTCCGGCCGCACCGTCCTGGTGCTCGGGGATATCGGCGAGTTGGGCGACTGGGCGGAGCAGGGGCACCGCGACGTGGGCGAGTACGCCCGAGGCAAGGTTTCCGCGCTTTACGCGGTCGGGCCGAACATGGTCCACGCGGTAAACGCTTTCGGTGAGCAGGCGCAGCACTTCGGCACCCAGGCCGAGCTGATCCAGGCCCTCGCCGCCGAGCAGGACACAAACACCACCATTTTGATCAAGGGTTCGCGCAGCGCAGCGATGGAAAACATCGTTGCGGCTCTGTGCGGGTCCAGTCTGGAGAAACATTAATGCTGCTGCTGCTAGCGGAGTATCTGCAACAGTTCTACAAAGGCTTCGCGGTCTTCCAGTACCTGACCCTGCGCGGGATTCTCGGTGTGCTGACCGCGCTGGTCTTGTCGCTGTGCTATGGCCCGTGGATGATCCGTACTCTGCAGAACCGTCAGATCGGCCAATCGGTACGTAACGACGGCCCGCAATCGCACCTGTCCAAATCCGGTACGCCGACCATGGGTGGCGCGTTGATCCTGTCGTCGATCGGCGTCAGCACGCTGCTCTGGGCTGACCTGAGCAACCGCTACGTCTGGGTGGTGCTGCTGGTGACCCTGCTGTTCGGCGCCATCGGCTGGGTCGACGATTACCGCAAAGTCATCGAGAAAAACTCCCGTGGCCTGCCGAGCCGCTGGAAATACTTCTGGCAGTCGGTGTTCGGCCTCGGCGCAGCGATCTTCCTTTATATGACTGCCGCGACGCCGGTGGAAACCACGCTGATCCTGCCGATGCTCAAGGACTACAGCATCCCGCTGGGCGCCGGTTTCATCGTGCTGACCTACTTTGTGATTGTCGGTTCGAGCAACGCGGTCAACCTGACTGACGGCCTCGACGGCCTGGCGATCATGCCAACCGTGATGGTCGGCGGCGGCCTGGGGATTTTCTGCTACCTGTCGGGTAACGTGAAATTCGCCGAATACCTGCTGATTCCTTACGTGCCGGGCGCGGGCGAGCTGATTGTGTTCTGCGGTGCGCTGATCGGTGCCGGCCTCGGTTTCCTCTGGTTCAACACCTATCCGGCGCAAGTGTTCATGGGCGACGTCGGTGCCCTGGCACTCGGCGCGGCACTGGGCACCATCGCGGTTATCGTCCGTCAGGAAATCGTCCTGTTCATCATGGGCGGCGTGTTCGTGATGGAAACCCTGTCAGTGGTCATTCAGGTTGCCTCCTTTAAGCTCACCGGTCGCCGTGTGTTCCGCATGGCGCCGATTCACCACCACTTTGAACTCAAGGGCTGGCCCGAGCCGCGCGTGATCGTCCGTTTCTGGATCATTACCGTGATTCTGGTCCTGGTCGGCCTTGCCACCCTGAAGCTGAGGTAGAACGAGTGTCTCTGATCGCTTCTGACCACTTCCGCATCGTTGTCGGCCTCGGCAAGAGCGGCATGTCCCTGGTTCGCTTCCTGGCGAACCGGGGCACGTCGTTTGCTGTGGCCGACACGCGGGAAAATCCACCGGAACTGGCCACGCTCAAGCGTGACTATCCGCACGTGGAAGTGCGTTGTGGCGAGCTGGACGTCGAATTCCTCTGCCGTGCCGACGAGCTCTACGTGAGCCCCGGCCTGGCTCTGGCGACTCCGGCCCTGCAAGCCGCTGCGGCCCGTGGCGTGAAAATGTCCGGCGACATCGAGTTGTTCGCGCGTAACGCGCGGGCGCCGATCGTCGCGATCACCGGTTCCAACGCGAAAAGCACCGTCACCACGTTGGTCGGCGAGATGGCGGCTGCGGCCGGCAAGCGCGTCGCCGTTGGCGGCAACCTAGGCACGCCGGCGCTGGATCTGCTCAGCGATGACGTCGAGCTGTACGTCATGGAGTTGTCGAGTTTCCAGCTGGAAACCACCGACCAGCTCAACGCCGAAGTCGCCACCGTACTGAACATCAGCGAAGACCACATGGATCGCTACAGCGGTCTGCCGGCCTATCACCTGGCCAAGCACCGGATCTTCCGGGGCGCGAAGCAGTTTGTGGTCAACCGTCAGGACGCCCTGAGCCGTCCATTGATCGGCGAAGGCCAGCCATGCTGGACCTTTGGCCTGAGCAAACCGGATTTCAAAGCGTTCGGCATTCGCGAAGAAGACGGCGAGAAGTACCTCGCCTTCGAATTCCAGAACCTGATGCCGGTGCGTGAACTGAAGATTCGCGGCGCACACAACCAGTCCAACGCGCTCGCCGCCTTGGCACTGGGTCACGCGGTGGGCCTGCCGTTCGACGCCATGCTCGCGGCGTTGCGCACGTTTGCCGGCCTCGAGCATCGTTGCCAGTGGGTGCGCGATCTCGACGGCGTGGCCTATTACAACGATTCCAAAGCCACCAACGTTGGCGCCGCTCTGGCCGCGATCGAAGGCCTCGGTACGGACATCGACGGCAAGGTCATTCTGATCGCCGGCGGTGACGGCAAGGGCGCCGAATTCAATGATTTGCGCGATCCGGTGGCGGCGAACTGCCGCGCTGTGGTGCTGATGGGCCGCGACTCCGACAAGATCGGCGCAGCCATCGGTGATGCCGTGCCGCTGATTCGCGCGACCTCGCTGGTTGACGCCGTTGAGCAATGCCGCGCCGCTGCCCAGCCGGGTGACGTGGTGCTGCTGTCTCCGGCCTGCGCCAGTTTCGACATGTTCAAGAATTACGAAGACCGTGGTCACCAGTTCGTCCGCGCTGTGGAGGAACTGGCATGAACCTGAGAAACATCATCAAGCCGTACCCGTCGCCGCTGATCACCGGGCGTGGCATCGACCTCGACTTCCCGATGCTCGCCGGTTGCCTGGCGCTGCTCGGTCTCGGCCTGATCATGATCGCCTCGGCGTCCACCGAAGTGGCGGCGGCGCAGTCGGGCAGTCCGCTGTATTACATGATTCGCCACCTTATCTATGTGGTGCTGGGCCTGGGCGCGTGCATCGTCACCATGATGATCCCGATCGCCACTTGGCAGCGCCTCGGCTGGATGATGCTGATCGGTGCGTTCGGCCTGTTGGTGATGGTGATCATCCCCGGCATCGGCCGCGAAGTGAACGGTTCGATGCGCTGGATCGGTTTCAGCTTCTTCAACGTGCAGCCGTCGGAAATCGCCAAGGTGTTCGTGGTGATCTACCTCGCCGGTTATCTGGTGCGCCGGCAGAAAGAAGTGCGCGAGAGCTGGATGGGCTTTTTCAAGCCGTTCATCGTCCTGCTGCCGATGGCCGGTCTGTTGCTGATGGAGCCGGACTTCGGTGCCACCGTGGTAATGATGGGCGCCGCGGCGGCGATGCTGTTTCTTGGCGGGGTCGGACTGTTCCGTTTCTCGCTGATGGTGGTGCTGGCGGTTGGCGCGGTGGTTCTGCTGATCCAGATGCAGCCCTATCGAATGGCGCGTCTGACCAACTTCGCCGACCCGTGGGCCGACCAGTTCGGCGCCGGTTATCAGTTGTCGCAGGCCTTGATCGCTTTCGGTCGCGGCGAGTGGCTGGGCGTTGGCCTGGGCAACAGCGTGCAGAAACAGTTCTACCTGCCGGAAGCGCACACCGACTTCGTGTTCTCGGTACTCGCCGAAGAACTCGGTGCGGTCGGTTCGCTGTGCACCGTCGCGCTGTTCGTGTTCGTATGTATTCGCGGCATGTACATCGGCCTGTGGGCGGAGAAGGCCAAGCAGTTCTTTGCCGCTTACGTGGCTTACGGTTTGTCGTTCCTGTGGATTGGTCAGTTCCTGATCAACATCGGTGTGAACGTCGGCCTGCTGCCGACCAAAGGTCTGACCTTGCCGTTCCTCAGTTACGGCGGCAGCTCGCTGGTGATCTGCTGCGCCTGTCTCGGCCTGTTGCTGCGCATCGAGTGGGAGAGTCGAACCCACCTGGGCAGCGAAGAGATGGAATTCCAGGAGAGCGACTTCGCCGAGGAGCCGACTCATGGGCGCTAATGTATTGATCATGGCCGGCGGTACCGGCGGCCACGTGTTCCCGGCGCTGGCCTGTGCCCGCGAGTTTCAGGCGCGCGGCTATACCGTGCACTGGCTCGGCACGCCACGCGGGATCGAAAACGAACTGGTTCCGGCGGCTGGGCTTGAACTGCACCGGATCAACGCCAGCGGTCTGCGCGGCAAGGGCAAGCTGTCGCTGCTCAAGGCGCCGCTGATGCTGCTGAAATCGGTGTGGCAGGCGCGGGCGATCATGCGCCGCCTGAAGCCTGTGTGCGTGGTCGGCTTCGGCGGTTATGTGACTGGTCCTGGTGGTCTTGCCGCGAAACTGGCCGGCGTGCCGGTGATCGTTCACGAGCAGAACGCTGTCGCCGGCACCGCCAATCGGTTGCTGGTGCCGTTCGCCGCCCGAGTGTGTGAAGCGTTCCCCGACACCTTTACTCTGTCGGACAGCCGCCGTACCACCGGTAATCCGGTGCGCAGCGAGCTGTTCCTCGACACATCGCGACCGGCGCTGGCCGGACGCAAAGCGCGTTTGCTGATCCTTGGCGGCAGCCTGGGCGCAGAACCGTTGAACAAGTTGCTGCCTGAAGCCCTGGCCCAAGTCGCTGCCGACCTGCGCCCGGAAGTGTTTCATCAGGCCGGCAAAAATCACGATGAAGTGACTGCCGAGCGTTACCGCGCCGTGGGTGTGGAAGCGCAGGTGCAGCCGTTCATCAAAGACATGGCCCAGGCCTATGGCTGGGCTGACCTGGTGGTGTGCCGCGCTGGCGCGTTGACCATCAGTGAGCTGGCGGCCGCCGGTCTGCCCTCGATGCTGGTGCCTTTGCCCCACGCGATCGACGATCACCAGACCCGCAACGCCGATTATTTGGCCCGCGAAGGCGCTGCCTTCCTGATGCCGCAAAGAACGACTGGTGCCGCGGATCTTGCCGCGCGCCTGACAGAGGTCTTGATGCAACCGCAACGACTCGAAGCAATGGCCCAAGCGGCCCGCCGACTGGCCAAACCCGATGCCACCCGTAGCGTGGTCGATACCTGTCTGGAGGTGGCCCATGGTTGAGAATCAGAAAGCCATGCCACAACCGGAAATGCGCCGCATCCGTCGCATCCACTTCGTCGGCATCGGCGGCGTGGGCATGTGCGGCATCGCTGAAGTATTGTTGAACCTGGGCTATCAAGTCTCCGGTTCCGACCTGAAAGCGTCGCCGGTCACCGAGCGCCTGGAATCGTTTGGCGCGCAGATCTTCATCGGTCACCGTGCCGAGAACGCCGCTACTGCCGATGTGCTGGTGGTGTCGAGCGCGGTGAACACCTCCAACCCGGAAGTGGCGACTGCCCTTGAGCGTCGTATTCCGGTAGTGCCGCGCGCAGAAATGCTCGCCGAGCTGATGCGCTATCGCCACGGCATCGCCGTCGCCGGTACCCATGGCAAAACCACCACCACCAGCCTGATCGCTTCGGTGTTCGCGGCCGGTGGTCTGGACCCGACATTCGTGATTGGTGGTCGTCTGAACGCAGCGGGCACCAATGCCCAGCTCGGCACCAGCCGTTACCTGATCGCCGAAGCCGACGAAAGCGATGCGAGCTTCCTGCATCTGCAGCCGCTGGTGGCCGTGGTCACCAACATCGACGCCGACCACATGGCGACCTACGACGGTGACTTCAACAAACTGAAGAAAACCTTCGTCGAATTCCTGCACAACCTGCCGTTCTACGGTCTGGCGGTGATGTGCCTGGACGATCCGGTGGTGCGCGAAATCCTGCCGCTGGTGAAACGTCCGACCGTGACCTACGGCTTCAGCGAAGACGCCGACGTACGCGCCATCAATGTGCGCCAGCAGGGCATGCAGACCTTCTTTACCGTGCTGCGCCCGGATCGCGAGCCGCTGGACGTGTCGGTGAACATGCCCGGCAACCACAACGTGCTCAACTCGCTGGCGACCATCTGCATCGCCACCGATGAAGGCGTCAGCGATGAAGCCATCGTTCAGGGCCTGTCGGGCTTCCAGGGCGTCGGTCGACGCTTCCAGGTCTACGGCGAACTGCCGGTAGACGGCGGCAACGTGATGCTGGTCGACGACTACGGTCACCACCCGACCGAGGTCGCTGCGGTGATCAAAGCCGTGCGCGGTGGCTGGCCGGAGCGTCGTCTGGTGATGGTCTACCAGCCGCATCGCTACAGCCGCACCCGTGATCTGTACGACGACTTCGTCAATGTCCTGGCCGACGCCAACGTGCTGCTGCTGATGGAAGTCTATCCGGCCGGCGAAGAGCCGATCCCGGGCGCCGACAGCCGCAAGCTGTGCAACAGCATCCGTCAGCGCGGTCAGCTCGACCCGATCTACATCGAGCGTGGCGTTGACCTGGCACCGCTGGTCAAGCCGCTGCTGCGCGCCGGCGACATTCTGCTGTGCCAGGGCGCGGGTGATATCGGCGGTCTCGCGCCGAAGCTGTTGAAAAGTGAATTGTTCGCCGGCGCCGTGGCGGCGCCGGTCGAGGGGAAGTTGAAATGACTGCTGCCTACGCCAAGCTGTTCTCCACCATCGCGCCGAAAGACTTCGGCCGCGTCGCCGTGCTCTTCGGCGGCCTGAGTGCCGAGCGTGAGGTTTCGCTGAAATCCGGCAACGCCGTGCTCGAAGCGCTGCAAAGCGCTGGCGTCGACGCGTTCGGCATCGATGTGGGCGAAGACTTCCTGCAGCGTCTGCTCAGCGAAAAGATCGACCGCGCGTTCATCATTCTCCACGGTCGCGGCGGTGAAGACGGCAGCATGCAGGGCCTGCTCGAATGCGCCGGCATTCCGTACACCGGCAGCGGCATCCTCGCCTCGGCACTGGCGATGGACAAGCTGCGTACCAAACAGGTCTGGCACAGCCTCGGGATTCCGACGCCGCGTCACGCCGTGCTGTGCAGCGAAGCCGATTGTATTTCGGCGGCGACGGAACTGGGCTTGCCTTTGATCGTCAAACCGGCGCATGAAGGTTCAAGTATCGGGATGGCCAAAGTGAATTCTGCGTCCGAGTTGATCGACGCATGGAAAGCGGCCAGTACCTACGATTCGCAAGTGTTGGTCGAGCAATGGATTCAAGGTCCGGAGTTCACCATCGCCACCCTGCGTGACCAGGTGTTGCCTCCTATCGCCCTGGGTACACCGCACACGTTCTACGACTACGACGCCAAGTACATCGCCAACGATACCCAATACCGCATTCCGTGCGGGCTCGACGCGGCCAAGGAACAGGAACTCATGGAACTCACGGCCAAGGCCTGTGAGGCGCTGGGTATCGCCGGTTGGGGCCGGGCGGACGTAATGCAGGACGCCGACGGGCAGTTCTGGTTCCTCGAAGTCAATACCGCACCGGGCATGACCGATCACAGCCTGGTGCCGATGGCGGCGCGGGCTGCCGGTCTGGATTTCCAGCAACTGGTTCTGGCCATTCTGGCCGCCAGCGTTGAAAACGCAGGCGCAACAGAGGCGCGAGGTTAAGACCATGCAAGGCGCTCATCTCAGACATCAGCCACCCGCACCCGGCCGCAAGCCGGTGCCGCGGGGTGCCAGCCGAATGGTGGCGAAAGAGCCGATGTCCGCGCGCCTGCCGAAAGCCAATTTCGGCTTTCTGAAAAGCCTGTTCTGGCCGGTGCTGCTGGTGGCGCTGGGCTTTGGTACCTACGAAGGCGCGCAGCGTTTGCTGCCGTACGCCGACCGGCCGATCAGCAAGATCGCGGTGCAGGGCGACTTGAGCTACATCAGCCAGCAGGCGGTGCAGCAGCGGATCGCGCCGTTCGTGGCGTCGAGCTTCTTCACCATCGACCTCGCCGGTATGCGTACCGAGCTCGAGCAGATGCCCTGGATCGCCCACGCCGAAGTGCGTCGGGTGTGGCCGGATCAGGTAGTGATCCGCCTCGAAGAGCAATTGCCGGTGGCGCGTTGGGGCGACGAGTCGTTGCTCAACAACCAGGGCCAGGCGTTCACGCCCAAGGAACTGGCGAACTACGAACACCTGCCGCAGCTGTTCGGCCCACAACGGGCTCAGCAGCAGGTGATGCAGCAGTATCAGGTGCTGAGCCAGATGCTGCGGCCGCTGGGTTTTTCGATTGCACGCCTGGAATTGCGTGAACGCGGCAGCTGGTTCCTGACCACCGGTGCCGGCAGTTCCGGCCCCGGCATCGAGTTGCTGCTGGGACGCGGCAACCTGGTGGAAAAGATGCGCCGCTTCATCGCCATCTATGACAAGACGCTGAAAGAGCAGATTACGAACATTGCGCGCATCGATCTGCGCTACGCCAACGGCCTCGCTGTTGGCTGGCGGGAACCCGTAGCGCCGACGACAGCCCAACCCGCTGTCGCAAAGAATTAAGAAGAGGCAGGACCCATGGCAAACGTGCAAAGCGGCAAAATGATCGTCGGTCTGGATATCGGCACCTCCAAAGTGGTGGCGCTGGTAGGCGAGGTCGCGGACGACGGCCAGCTGGAAATCGTCGGGATCGGCACGCATCCGTCCCGCGGCCTGAAGAAGGGCGTGGTGGTCAACATCGAATCCACCGTGCAGTCGATCCAGCGCGCGATCGAAGAAGCCCAACTGATGGCCGGCTGCCGCATTCACTCGGCGTTCGTCGGCGTGGCCGGCAATCACATCCGCAGCCTGAACTCCCACGGCATCGTCGCGATCCGTGATCGCGAAGTCAGCTCGGCGGACCTTGAGCGTGTACTCGACGCCGCCCAGGCCGTGGCGATCCCGGCTGACCAGCGCGTGCTGCACACCCTGCCGCAGGATTACGTGATCGATAACCAGGAAGGCGTGCGCGAGCCGCTGGGCATGTCCGGCGTGCGTCTGGAAGCCAAGGTTCACGTGGTCACCTGCGCGGTCAACGCTGCACAGAACATTGAAAAATGCGTGCGTCGCTGCGGTCTGGAAATCGACGACATCATCCTCGAGCAACTGGCCTCGGCCTACTCGGTGCTGACCGACGACGAAAAAGAACTGGGCGTGTGCCTGGTCGACATTGGTGGCGGCACCACCGACATCGCGATCTTCACCGAAGGCGCGATCCGTCACACCGCGGTGATCCCGATTGCCGGTGATCAAGTGACCAACGACATCGCCATGGCGTTGCGCACTCCGACCCAGTACGCCGAAGAGATCAAGATCCGTTACGCCTGCGCCCTGGCCAAACTGGCCGGTGCCGGTGAAACCATCAAGGTGCCGAGCGTTGGCGACCGTCCACCGCGTGAGCTGTCGCGTCAGGCCCTGGCCGAAGTGGTCGAGCCGCGTTACGACGAACTGTTCACCCTGATCCAGGCCGAGCTGCGTCGCAGCGGCTACGAAGACCTGATTCCGGCGGGCATCGTGCTCACCGGCGGTACGTCGAAAATGGAAGGCGCCACTGAACTGGCCGAAGAGATCTTCCACATGCCGGTGCGCCTTGGTGTGCCGCATGGCGTGAAAGGTCTGGATGACGTGGTGCGCAACCCGATTTATTCCACTGGCGTCGGTTTGTTGATGTACGGCCTGCAGAAGCAGTCCGATGGAGTTTCGTTCTCCGGCATCGGCAGCCGCGACAGCTACAGCAGCGAAGAGCCTCAGGCGCCGCTGCTGGACCGACTGAAAAAGTGGGTTCAGGGCAATTTTTAAAAGCAGCCTGGAGCGACAAGCTTCAAGCGGCAAGCAACTGCAGTAGATACACCGCTACAAACAGCAGTAGGCGAAAAAACTAGAGAATGTAAGGAGAGGGAAAATGTTCGAACTCGTAGACAACATCCCCGCAAGCCCGGTAATCAAAGTTATCGGTGTCGGCGGTGGCGGCGGCAACGCTGTCAATCACATGGTCAAGAGCAACATCGAAGGCGTTGAGTTCATCTGCGCCAACACCGATGCTCAAGCGCTGAAAAACATCGGCGCGCGGACCATTCTGCAACTGGGCACCGGCGTGACCAAAGGCCTGGGCGCCGGCGCCAATCCTGAGGTCGGCCGTCAAGCCGCTCTGGAAGACCGCGAGCGCATCGCTGAAGTGCTGGCCGGCACCAACATGGTGTTCATCACCACCGGCATGGGCGGCGGAACCGGTACCGGTGCAGCGCCGATCATCGCTGAAGTGGCCAAGGAAATGGGCATTCTGACCGTTGCGGTCGTGACCCGTCCGTTCCCGTTCGAAGGCCGCAAGCGTATGCAGATTGCCGACGAAGGCATCCGCATGCTTTCGGAGAGCGTCGACTCGCTGATCACCATTCCGAACGAAAAACTGCTGACCATCCTCGGCAAAGACGCAAGCCTGTTGTCGGCTTTCGCCAAGGCTGACGATGTACTGGCCGGTGCCGTTCGCGGTATCTCCGACATCATCAAGCGTCCGGGCATGATCAACGTCGACTTCGCCGACGTGCGTACCGTGATGAGCGAAATGGGCATGGCGATGATGGGCACTGGCTGCGCCAGCGGTCCGAACCGTGCACGTGAAGCTACCGAAGCGGCAATCCGCAACCCGCTGCTGGAAGACGTCAACCTGCAAGGCGCGCGCGGCATTCTGGTGAACATCACCGCCGGTCCTGACCTGTCCCTGGGTGAGTACTCCGACGTTGGTTCGATCATCGAAGCCTTTGCTTCCGAGCACGCGATGGTCAAGGTCGGTACCGTTATCGATCCGGACATGCGCGACGAGCTGCACGTAACCGTGGTTGCCACCGGTCTGGGCGCGAAAATCGAGAAGCCTGTAAAGGTTATCGACAACACCGTTCACACCTCGATGGCTTCGGCGCAGGTGCAACAACCGGCTCCGGCCCGTCAGGAGCAGCCAGCGGTGAACTACCGTGATCTGGACCGTCCGACCGTCATGCGCAACCAGGCTCAGGCCGGTGCTGCGGCTGCCGCGAAGATGAATCCGCAGGATGACCTGGACTACCTGGACATTCCGGCATTCCTGCGTCGTCAGGCCGATTGATGGAATGTATCAGGGCTATGAAGGTGATTGGTGTTCAGCAAAGGCATGGTCTGCTATCATCGCCAGCCTTTGTTGATACCAGTTCGCAATTTGCGCTGAAGCGGCCCAAGCCATGATTAAACAACGCACACTGAAAAATATTATCCGTGCCACAGGTGTAGGCCTGCACTCCGGTGAGAAGGTCTATCTGACCCTCAAGCCTGCGCCTGTCGACACTGGCATTGTGTTTTGTCGCGCTGACCTCGACCCTGTGGTGCAGATTCCTGCCCGCGCGGAAAACGTCGGTGAAACCACTATGTCGACGACGCTGATCAATGGCGACGTCAAAGTGGACACGGTAGAGCACTTGCTCTCGGCCATGGCTGGCCTGGGCATCGATAACGCCTACGTCGAGCTCTCCGCGTCCGAAGTCCCGATCATGGATGGCAGCGCTGGACCCTTCGTATTCCTGATTCAATCGGCAGGCCTGGAAGAACAGGACGCCGCCAAGAAATTCATCCGCATCCTGCGTGAAGTGACAGTGGAAGACGGCGACAAGCGCGCCACTTTCGTCCCTTTCGAAGGCTTCAAGGTGAGCTTCGAGATCGATTTCGATCACCCGGTATTCCGGGACCGCACCCAGAGTGCAAGCGTGGATTTTTCCAGCACTTCGTTCGTAAAAGAAGTCAGCCGCGCCCGTACCTTTGGTTTCATGAGTGACATCGAGTACCTGCGCAAGCATAACCTCGCACTCGGCGGCAGCGTGGAAAACGCGATCGTGGTCGACGCTGATGGCGTGTTGAACGAAGACGGTCTTCGTTATGAAGACGAATTCGTCAAACACAAGATCCTCGACGCGATTGGCGACCTGTACCTGCTGGGCAACAGCCTTATTGGTGAGTTCAAAGGCTTCAAGTCCGGTCATGCACTGAACAACCAGCTGCTGCGCAAATTGATTGAGCAGACAGACGCTTGGGAAGTGGTGACGTTCGAAGACGCCAGCACCGCACCAATCTCTTACATGCGCCCGGTTGCGGCGGTGTAAGTAAAAAACCTCTCTAGTTTTTTGAAGGCCATCCTCGGATGGCCTTTTTTTATGCCCTTTATACGATCAAAAGATCGCAGCCTTCGGCAGCTCCTACAGGGATACCGCATTCCAGATGTAGGAGCTGCCGAAGGCTGCGATCTTTTGACTTTAAACTGACACTACAACGCGATTACGCCCGCCTTCCTTGGCCTGATACAACGCCTTGTCCGCTGCAAACAACAACTGCTCCAGTGTCATCTCGCTCGCCGATGTCCAGGTGGCGATGCCGATACTCACGGTCATCGCCCGCTCAGCGCCTTCAACCCAGGGCAAATCTTCCACAGCCTGGCGAATCTGCTCGGCGATCTGCTGCGCTCCTGCGCTGTCGGTCTCGGCGAGAATCACCGAAAACTCTTCACCGCCATACCGCGCGACCAGATCTGCCGGGCGTCGCACGTTCGCGGTGATTACCTTGGCCAATTCACGCAAGACCTGATCCCCAGCTTGATGGCCATGACGATCATTGAAGGCCTTGAAGTGGTCGGCATCGATCATCATCACCGACAGCGGCTGGCCCGAGCGCTGGGCGCGGAACCATTCGTGGCGCAGGGTCTGATCGAGCATGCGCCGGTTGGCCACACCGGTCAGGTCATCGGTGGCAGCCAGTTGCGCCAGTTCGCGTTCGGCGCGATGGCGCAAACGCAGTTCCCGGGCCAGCAGCCAGGTCAGCCACAACAGGCCCAGGCACAACACGCCGGTGGCGCCGCTGATCAGGATCGCCGTGCGCCGCCAGGTGCCGAACACTTCCTCGCTGGACAGCGCCACCATCACGGTCAACGGCAGATTGCCGACCCGCGAGTAGGTATAGAGCCGGCGTTGTTTATCCATGCTCGAGGTACTGGTGAAACTGCCGCTGCCATCGCGATCGTTGAGAATCCGCACGACGTTGGGCCGGTTGCCGAAACTTTTGCCCACCGAATCGCTTTGCAAATAGGGCTTCTGCGCGAGCAGCACGCCATCGCTGTTGATGATGTTCAGTGTGCTGTCGGTGCCGATGTCGAGGCTTTTGAACAGGTCGTCGAAGTAGTCGAGTTTCAACGAAGCGACGGCAACGCCGAGGAATTCATCGGTCTGCGAGGAGATGCGCCGGCTGAAGCTGATGCGCCACTGATCGGCCTCTTCGCAATCGCAGCGGGTCTTGAACGGTCGGCTGATGAACATGCCGATGTCGCGGTTGAATGCGTGGGCGAGGAAATAATCGCGATCGGCGAAATTGCCCGGTTTCGCTTCGATGCGCGAGGAGTCGGCGATCACCTCGCCATGCTTGTCGAGCAGGAGGATGTCGCCCTTGAAGCGCGCGGTGGCAGAGCGATCGAACAGTGCCAGATGACGGATCTGCGGCGAGACGTTCTGCAGGTCGTCACGCTGGGCGGCGGCGATTAGCCCTTGCAGCGTCAGGTCGTACAGCTCGACGGTGCGCAGCACATCGGCATCGATCAATTGCGCGATGGTCGTGGCGCGGCGCGTGGCGGCTTCCTGCGCACTGGCGTACTCGCGAATCAGCAGGAAGGTGACGATGCACACCATCGCAATCACGGTCAGCAGGCTGCCGAGGATCAGCAGGCGCTCGGGGCGACCGGTAAGGCCTGTGGTGGAAGGCTTGCGGCTGGCGATCATGATGAGGAGCCGGTTGGAGTGGTTTCATAAGCTTAGTTGGGCTGACGCCGGACGAACCTGTGGGAGCGAGCCTGCTCGCGAAAGCTGATTGTCAGTCAACATCTGTGTTGAATGACACACCGCTTTCGCGAGCAGGCTCGCTCCCACAGGGTAGATCAGAGGATCTGAAAAACGCAGCGCCGATCTTAGAAGACGTTGACCGGGTAGTCGATGATCACGCGGTATTCATCTGTATCCGAATCAATCGCGCCGTAGCCGTTGCCGCCACGGTTGGTGGCCCATTGCAGGCGCACCGCGAGATCCTTGGCCTGGCCGCTTTGCACGACGTACTGCAAATCGATATCGCGTTCCCAATGTTTGGCGTTGCGGCCATCGGCGCTGTACCAGCTCGAATAGCCTGCGCTGTTAGGGTCGGCTTTGGTCAGGTCCACCGTGCCGCGCGAATATGACAGCGCCGAAGTCAGGCCGGGCATGCCGACACCGGTGAAGTCATAAGCGTACTTGAGCTTCCACGAGCGTTCGTTCGGGCCGTTGAAGTCCGAATACTGCTGCGAGTTGTCCAGGTAAACGCTGTCGCCCTGGCTGATGTAGTCGAATGGTGTGTTGCCGTTGACCCGCTGGTAGGCGGCGGTGACGCTGTGGTTGCCGATGCCGACGGTGAGATGCGTGCTCCAGGTGTTGTTGTCGATGTTGCCCAGCAGCGCATCACCGGTGTCTTGCGTGTGATAGAAATGCAGGCCCGGGTTGAGGCTGACCAGATCGTTCAGTTGCCAGGTGTAGTCGAGGTCGTAGTAGTACTGGTTCCAGATGTCCTTGAGCTCGGAGGCGTAAAGACTGCTGGTCAGGCCCTCAACTCCGCTCCAGGCCACACCGGCCCAGTTCAGGTGCTGGCTTTCGTCACCGTCGGCGAGCGAACCGTACGACGTTCCGATGCGGGTATGACCGCTCTGGTTATAGGGCTTGGTGAAACTGGCCTGGCCACCTTCGATCAACCAGCCGTCGAAGCTGTGGTTGCTCAGGCTGATGCCACGAAAGGTCTGCGGTAGCATCCGCGTGTCGCCGCCGGCAATCACCGGGTTGGTGAGGAACAGATCACCGGCCTTCAACTCGGTATCGAAGGCGCGCAACTTCAACGTCCCGCCTGCGGTGGAGAACGAGCCCGGCGCTTTGCCGTTGCCATCGCTGATCGGCAGGATGCTCGAACCGTCGGTCCCGCCACCACCGTCGAGTTTCAAACCGAGCATGGCGTGGGCATCGACGCCGAAGCCGACCGTGCCTTCGGTGTAGCCGGACTGGAACACGCCGAGAAAACCCTGACCCCACTCGATATTGTCGTCGGCCTTCTGCAAGCGGTTGCGATTCATGTAGTAGTTGCGGGCGTTGAGGTTGAGGCTCGAGCCTGCGACGAAGCCCTGTTGGGCAGACTCATCGGCGTGGACAGCGGGGGCAATCGTTGCGGCAATTGCAATGAACAGCGGGGTGAGGCGGACAGGGTAAAACACGTGCGGTGGGGCTCCTTGGGTCAGCGGGCCGCTCTGGTTCTTGAGCGGCTTGATGTTTCTTGTTGTTACAGACGCAGCAGACGGCTTTCAGACCACAACGAAAAAAGGCCGCTGAATGGCAGCGGCCTGGAGTGACGACGGTTGAACGGGAAGAGCCAAACAACCGCGTCGAGGGAAATCTTTCGCGGTGCGACTCAGCTGTCTTTCTCGAGCGCTTGAGCCTGGGAAGTAGCGGCCTGTGGGGATTGCGTCGCGTCTTGAGCCTTGGCCATCACTTCGGCCTGATGCTGATCGAATGCCTGTGCGCGAGCGACTTTTTGCGCGACGAACGTTTGCGATTCTTCAGCCATCGCCATCGGCGACAGGATCAATGAGGACAAAACGAATGCGCTGGCAATACCCATACTGTTGGACATCTTGAAAACCTTCTCGCTTGGCGAGTGCTGTTTGGTGCGGGCAAAGATAAGGTTGCCGAGGGTTGGGAAACAGCGTGATTTTCATAAATGACTGTTACAGCAAAAGCAAAGATCGGCACGGGTAACAACCCGGTCTGTGCGTGATGGCGGCCTGTGGCGAGGGGATTTATCCCCGTTGGGCTGCGAAGCGGCCCCAAGAATTCCAGCCTCAAAGATTCTTAGAGGTTGTGCACAGGATTTGCGACTGCTGCGCAGCCGAGCGGGGATAAATCCCCTCGCCACAGGGCTTGGCTGAGCATTCAGACCGGGAGGTTGATGCCAAAGGTGTTCATGCCCTGATCGCTGCGCACAAACACATCCCCGCCATGCATCAGCGCAATCGCCTTGACGATCGCCAGCCCCAACCCATGGTTGTTGCCACTGTTGCTGCGCGAGGCATCGACCCGATAAAACCGTTCGAACAACCTCGGCAGATGCTCGCTGGCAATTGGCGATCCGGGGTTGGCCACACCGATGCTCACCAGATGCTCTTCAACCTCGATGCGCACCTCGATCACCTGACCCGGTTTGGTGTGCTGCACCGCGTTGCTGAGCAAATTGATCAGCGCCCGGCGCAAATGCGCGACCTCGATCTGCACCTGCGCATCGCCGCTGACCTGCACTTCAACCTGCGCGTCTTCAAGGATGAAATCCAGATAGTCCAGCGTCGTCGCCACCTCATCAGCCAGTGACGTCGAGGTCAGTTTGGTCGCCTTGTTGCCCTGATCGGCGCTGGCCAGAAACAGCATGTCGTTGATGATCGAGCGCAGCCGTTCCAGCTCTTCAAGATTGGATTGCAGTACTTCGAAATAGTGTTCGGCCGAGCGCCCGCGAGTCAGCGCGACTTGAGTCTGGCCGATCAGGTTGGTCAGCGGCGAACGCAATTCGTGGGCTACGTCGGCGTTGAACGATTCCAGCCGCGAATAGGCCAGTTCGACTCGCTCCAGCGTCGAATTGAACGACTCGACAAACTGCTCCAGTTCCGGCGGCAGCGGCGACAGACGCAAGCGTCCGGCTCTTAGCGGGGGCGCCAACCGTTGGGCTTCCTGCGACAGTCTGATCAACGGTTTGAGGCCGATGCGCGCCACCCAATAGCCCAGCGCCGAAGCCATCAGCACACCGGCGATCGCCAGACCGATCAACGCGATCAGCAGATTGTGCTGCGTCTCATGGAAGGTTTCGGTATCGATGCCGATCATGAAGCGCAGCGGCGGGCGCTGATCCTTGGCCGGCAACTCGGTCAGCAGCACTTTCAGCGGATAAGGATGGTCGGCCAAATGCAGATCATGCATGCCTGGCGGACCTTGAGCGAAGGCCCGAATGACGGCATCGGGTTGACCATATTCGTAACCCGGATCACCACTGACCACCCAGAAACGGATGCGCTTGTCTTCTTCGCCGAGCAGCTTCAGCTTGGCGTTGATCTTCACCCAATGTTCCGGTGTACCGAAGCGATTGAGCGCCGATTCGAGCACGCTGTAGCGCGCATCCAGCTCGGCTTCGGGCAACAATCCCAAGCCCTTGTCCACCTGTTGATAAAGCGCACCGCCGATCAACAGAAACACCAGTAGCGCGACCAGCGTGAACATGCCGCTCAGGCGCAGAGCAATCGAATTACTGGACACCACGGCTCTCCAGCACATAACCCATGCCGCGAATGGTGTGCAGCAATTTCTCGTCGAACGGCCCGTCGAGTTTGGCGCGAAGGCGTTTGATTGCGACTTCGACGACGTTCGCGTCACTGTCGAAATTGATGTCCCAGACCATCTCGGCGATGGCGGTTTTCGAGAGGATTTCGCCCTGGCGTCGGGCGAGCACGCTGAGCAGGGAAAACTCTTTCGCGGTCAGATCCAGGCGCGTGCCGTTGCGGGTGGCCTTGCGGCTGATCAGGTCGATCCACAGGTCGGCGATGGTCACTTGCACCGGTTCGTGGCTGCCGCTACGGCGGGTCAGGGCTTGCAGGCGGGCAACCAGTTCGAGAAAGGAAAACGGTTTGCCGAGGTAATCGTCGGCGCCGTCGCGCAGGCCCTTGATGCGATCTTCGACGCGCTCGCGGGCGGTGAGCATGATCACCGGGGTCTGCTTGCGCGCACGCAACGCGCGCAGTACGCCGAAGCCGTCGAGCCCCGGCAACATCACGTCGAGGACGATCACCGCGTAGTCGCATTCCAGCGCCAGATGCAGGCCTTCGACACCGTCGCGGGCAAGGTCGACGGTGTAGCCCTGTTCGGTCAGGCCACGGTGCAGATAGTCCGCGGTTTTTTCTTCGTCTTCGATAATCAGAACGCGCATGACCGCCTCAGTCTGTGGTCGCCAGTGCCGTTGCGGGCGTTGGGGCTAGTGGGTGTGAGTGCCGGTGAAACAGCCGCTCGAGCCATAAGTATATGACCGGCGTGGTGAACAGCGTCAGCATCTGGCTGACCAGCAAACCGCCGACTACGGCAATCCCCAGCGGCTGGCGCAATTCGGCGCCGGTGCCGTAGCCGAGCATCAGCGGCAATGCGCCGAGCAGCGCGGCGAGGGTGGTCATGATGATCGGCCGGAACCGGGTGATGCACGCTTCGAAAATCGCCTCCTGCGGCGACAGTCCGCGCTGGCGCTGCGCCTCGAGCGCGAAATCGATCATCAGGATGCCGTTCTTCTTGACGATGCCGATCAGCAGCACCAGGCCGATCAACGCCATGATCGAAAAGTCCTGGCCGCAGATCCACAGCATGATCACCGCGCCCAGACCTGCCGCCGGCAGGGTCGAAATGATCGTCAGCGGATGCACGAAGCTTTCATAAAGCACGCCGAGAATGATGTACACCGCCACCAGCGCCGCCAGAATCAGCCACGGCTGGCTGGCCAGCGAACTCTGGAACGCTTGCGCCGCACCCTGGAAATTGCCGCTGATCGCGGTGGGCATGCCGATCTCGGCCTTGGCCTGGTTGAGCTGAATCACCGCATCGCCCAATGCCACGCCAGGGGCGAGGTTGAATGACATGTTGGCGGCGGGGAACATGCCGTCGTGAGCAATCGACAGCGGGCCGATGGTTGGCGCGTCAAACCTTGCCAGCGCCGACAGCGGCACCATCTCGCCGCTCAGTGGTGAGCGCAGGTAGAAATAGTTGAGGCTTTCGGCCTTGCCGCGCTGTTTGGTGTCCAGCTCGAGAATCACGTTGTATTGGTTGACCTGGGTCTGGAATTCATTGATCTGCCGTTGGCCGAATGCATCGTACAGCGCCTCGTCGACATCGCTGGCGGTCAGGCCGAAGCGCGCGGCGGCGCTGCGGTCGATGCTGATGTGAGTGATGCTGCCGCCCAGTTGCAGGTCATTGGATATGTCGCGGAATGCCGGATTGCTGCGCAGTTTTTCGGTCAGGCGCTGGGTCCAGGTGGCGAGGGTCGCGCCGTCGTTGCTCTTGAGTACGTATTGGTACTGCGCACGGCTGGGGCCGGAGCTTAGGTTGATGTCCTGCCCGGCGCGCAGATACAGGACGATGCCGGGGACTTTCATCAGCTGCGGGCGGATGCGATCGATGAACTGGCTGGCGCTGACATCGCGATCGCCACGTTTTTTCAGGGCGATCCAGAAGCGCCCGTTGGCGATAGTCTGGTTGCTGCCGGAAACCCCGACCGAATGAGAAAACGCCTGCACCGCCGGATCGGCCGCGACGATTTCGGCCATGGCCAAGTGTTTTTTCACCATATCTCCGTAGGAAATGTCCGCAGCGGCTTCGGTGGTGCCGAGGACGAACCCGGTGTCCTGCACCGGGAAGAACCCCTTGGGAATGAAAATGTACCCGGCGACCGCCAACGCCAGCGAGAGACCGAACACGCCGATCATCAATTTCTGATGATCGAGAGCGCGACGCAGGCCTTTTTCGTACCAGCCGAGCAAGCGTTCACTAAAGCCGGGTTTGGCATTGGCGTGATGTACCGGCTTACGCATAAACAGCGCGGCAAGGGTTGGCGCCAGCGTCAGCGACACCACCACGGAAATCATGATCGTCGAAGTCGCGGTCAGGGCGAATTCCTTGAAGAGTCGCCCGACCACACCGCCCATGAACAGCAACGGAATAAACGCCGCCACCAGCGAGAAGCTGATCGAAACGACGGTGAAGCCAATCTCGCCAGCCCCCTTGATCGCCGCCTCGCGCATATCGTCGCCGGCCTCGAGATGGCGATGGATGTTTTCCACCACCACAATCGCATCGTCCACGACGAAGCCGACCGCGACGACGATCGCCACCAGCGTCAGGTTGTTCAGGCTGAAACCGAGGACGTACATCAGGGCGAAACTGGCGATCAGCGAGACACCGAGCACCGCCGAGACAATCAGCGTCGCCGATAACTGGCGCAGGAACAGCGCCATCACTGCGACCACCAGCAGGATTGCGATCAGCAAAGTGATCTCGACTTCATGCAGCGAGGCGCGAATGGTCTGCGTGCGGTCGATCAGGGTTTTCACCTGCACCGAGGCCGGCAGCATCGCTTCGAGGCCGGGCAGGGCGGCTTGAATGCGGTCGACGGTTTCAACAATGTTGGCGCCGGGCTGGCGCGAGATCACCAGGTTCACTCCCGGCCGATCACCGGCCCAGGCCTGCACGTAGGCATCTTCCGCACCGTTGACGACTTTGGCGACATCGCGCAGGTGAACCGGGGCGCCGTCCTTGTAGGAAACGATGAGCTGGCTGTAGTCCTCGGGGTGGAACAACTGATCGTTGGTCGAGAGCGTGGAGATGCTTGATTCGCCGTACAGCGCACCTTTAGCCAGATTAAGGCTGGTCTGCTGGATCGCCAGTCTGATATCGGCGAGGGTCAGGCCAATCGCCGCGAGTTTGTCCGCCGAAGCCTGCACGCGAATCGCCGGGCGTTGCTGACCGGTGATGTTGATCTGGCCGACGCCGTCGATCTGGCTGATCTGACGCGAGAGAAGGGTTTCCACCAGGTCGCTGAGCTCGGTGCCGGGCATCTGTGTCGAGCTGACACTGAGGATCAGCACCGGGCTGTCGGCCGGGTTGACCTTCTTCCATGTGGGCAGCGTCGGCATGTCTTTGGGCAACTTGCCGGCGGCGGTGTTGATCGCCGCCTGTACTTCCTGGGCGGCGGTGTCGATGCTTTTATCGAGGGTAAATTGCAGGGTCAGCAGGGTTGAGCCCAGCGCGCTGCTGGAGGTCATCTGGGTCATGCCGGGGATGGCGCTGAATTGCACCTCCAGCGGCGTCGCCACTGAGGAAGCCATGGTGTCCGGGCTGGCGCCGGGCAACTGTGCCGAGACCTGGATCGTAGGAAACTCCGCTTCCGGCAGTGGCGCAATCGGCAAGCGCGGGAAGGCAATTACGCCGACCAGTACCAAAGCGAACGTCAGCAAAATCGTCGCCACCGGGTGATCGATGCACCAGGTCGAGATGCCCTTGTGCGAGTTCATGGCTTGGGCTCCGCCTGCACCACTTGCGCTGGCTCGCTCATGACTTGCACGCTCGAGCCAGGTTTGAGTCGCGACTGGCCGTCGGTCACCAGCACGTCACCAGCGTTGACACCTTTGATGATGTCCTGGCCGCTGCCCTGATAAACCATTTGCACCGGCACCGCCTCGACCTTGTCGTCCTTCACGCGGTAAACAAAGTGTTGTTCGAGGCCACGCTGTACGACGGTGGGCGGAACCACCAGCGCATCTTTATCCACAGCCGTCTGAATTTTTACCGTCACCAGCAAACCCGGCCAGAGCTTCTGGCTGGCATTGGCGAATTCGGCCTTGGCGCGGATGGTGCCAGTGTTGGCGTTGATCTGATTGTCGATCAGGGTCAGCTGACCTTCGCCGAGCAGATTGCCGGTTTCGCCATCAGTATCGGCTCCGATGTACGCCTTGACCGGGGCGCGTTGCGGATCGCTGATCAGGCTCTGCAGGGTCGGCAGCATCTGCTGCGGCAGGGAGAACTCGACGGCGATCGGGTCGATCTGCGTGACGGTGAACAGGCCTTGGGTGTCGGTCATGCGCAGGAAGTTGCCTTCATCGACCGTACGAATACCGACGCGCCCGGTGACCGGGGAGCGAATCTGCGTGTAGGACAGTTGCACTTGCGCTGCATCAATCGAGGCCTGATTGCCTTGTGCCGTGGCTTTGAGCTGGTTGACCAGTGCCTGTTGCTGATCGAAGGTCTGCTTCGACACGCCGTCGTCGACGCTGAGCAGTTTGTAGCGCTTGAGATTGACCAGCGCGACCTGCAACTGCGCCTGACTCTCGCCCAACTGCGCCCGGGCCTGGTCGAGGCTGGCGCGGATCGAGCGGTCGTCGATGGTGGCGAGCAGGTCGCCTGCTTTGACCAGTTGACCTTCCTTGACCAGGATCTTCGTCAGAATGCCGTCGATCTGCGGGCGCACCACCACGCTGTGCAGCGACAGCACCGAGCCGATGCCGCTGGTGTAACGCGGCACGTCTTTGGCGCTGACCGTCACCACCCGCACCGGGATGGCAGTCGGTGTAGCCAGTTTGGCCGGCGCCGGTTTCAACGCGAACCACAGGCCGGCGGCTGCCAGCAGAATGAGGAAAGTGGCCAGCAGGATTTTGTTTTTCTGGATGGACATGCGCGGCGCCGAAGTCTGGAGTTTGGGCAGATTGACCAGTTATAAACCGGTCAGGCGGTCGGCAGGGTGACGGCTGGCTGTCAGGATTGTCAGTTTCGTTTGGATAGCTGGGGAGTAGCAGTGTGCGGCGATGGTCTTGTGTTGGATTCGCCCCTCATCGGAACGCCGCCCGCCCAGCCCTCTCCCCAAGGAGAGGGAGCCGATTTGTGGGCTTTTCAAACCTGAGTTCGACTCGGTATCCCTTGTCGGCGAACCTTGAGTAAAAACCTCGGTCTGTCCCCTCTCCCTCGGGAGTGGGTTAGGGTGAAGGGAAACCCGTTCAGCGCACGGTGCAAATCTTCAGATGCCGAGCCAGAGCGCACAGGTATACTGCGCGCCTTTGCGGCTCTCTGATCGGGCCGACTTTTTGTTCCCGGAGCTTTTATGACTTCCCCGACCCAACCGCCGGTTGACGACGCTGTGAGCGACGTCCCGGCTGAAGTGGCTGATGCCAGCGAAACCAAGGCCGAGATTCCGCCGTTCAAGTTCCCGTTCAAGCCGGGCGAGCTTGCCTCGGCGAAAGGCTCGAATCAGCCGTGGTACAAGAATGGCGCGAAGAATGGCCACACCAAAACCCCGGGCATGGCGCCGCCGGGTACGCGTCGGTCGATGGGCAAGCGCTGACATCGGAAAGTTATGGTGCTGGCCTCTTCGCGAGCAGGCTCGCTCCCACAGGTTTTGTGTTTGGCGCAGATCCAATGTGGGAGCGAGCCTGCTCGCGAATGCGACAGCCGCTACACCACAAATGTCAGATCAAGCCGCGCGCAATGAAATGAACGCATAAGTCTGCGCCGGCTCGGTCACCACCTGCCCACCCGCAGCCAGTACCTGTCCGGCTACGTCATCGCCAGACAAATGAAACAGCCATTCACTGGTTCGCGCCGCCAGCGGTTGCGCGCTCACTTGGTCGATCACTGCCGCAAAGGCATCCATGTTCGGCAAGTACGCGGTGAACCCGTCGCCCTTGAGCGCCGTGGTGCGAATCCCCAACGTTGCGCAGATCGCATCCTTGAGTCTGATGTCATCCCGATCCGCCTGACGCGAACGCTGAATCAACTCCAGCAGTTCCCGATCAACCAACTCGCCGCCCACGATCAGCTCCGGTCCCTGTTCCCAGGACTCCGGTGGGCAATCCTTGGCAGCAGGATTGAGCGGGATGTGCGGATTGATTTCCGCCGGGTAAATCCGGCACACCAGCGGGCGCCGCTCGTAGATCCGGCAGCGCTTGTCGTCGTCAAGATTCCGGCAGGGGCCGACGTTGTAGGCGGCAAAGGTGATCGCCACATGAGCATCGGCAGTGCCACTGCGGACCACTGCCGAACGGCGCTCGGCATGTTCGCGCTGCTGCGCCGGCAGGCCCAGGCCATTGCCAAGAAACGCCTCGACCAGCACGATCACCTGACCGCCATCGGCCGCCCACATGCGGGCTTCGGCGAGCGTCAGCGGGACATGGTGGTCGGTGCAGCATTTGCCGCAACCTACGCAGGAAAACGTCGTATTCATTGAGCGATCTGTCTTCAATCAGGGTGTGAAACGGTGGCGGAAAACCACCGCACAGGGCCGGGTCGAAGCAAGTAGTGCGCCATTCACTGGGGGTTGGCGGTCGGGCGAATCGAATCCCACTCGGTGACGTACGCGGTTTTCGACTGTTTGTTGTACAGACACAGCTCGCTGCCTTGCTGGCCTTTCATGTGTTTTTGCGGGTATTGGCCTTGCAGCAGAACGGCGGTGTAACCGACGCGGTCATCGAATTGCGCAGGTGTGCCGACCGGTTTGACGTTTTTCAGACCGCTGGCCTTGGTGCAACTGGCGAGCACGGTCTTGTCGTAGGCGGCCCAGGCGTCGGGGCTGGAGGCGTGGGCCTGGGAGGCGAGGGCGGTGAGGCTGAGCAGGATTGCGGTGAGGATTTTCAAATTGGGCTTCCTTGGTCGTGGGTGGCCAAGGTTGGAGTCTGCCTGAAGAGTTTTGTTGCCTGGGGCACCGCTAAAAGATCGCAGCCTTCGGCGGCTCCTTCATGGATGTGCGCCCTCCTGTAGGAGCTGCCGAAGGCTGCGATCTTTTGACTTAATCAGTCCGGCACCAATTCCCGGCGGACCACATACATCCCGACACTTTCATACAACCGCCGCGCCCGCAGGTTGTCCTCCAGAACCCGCAAATCGACAAACCCTTCACGCCGCTGTTGAAAGACGCTGAAGGCATGCAGCAACAACGCCCGCCCAAGCCCCCGGCCCTGCATTCGCGGATGCACCACCAGATTCTTGATATACGCACTGGTCCAGCACTGCGCCACGCCCACCACGCCCTCGGCATCGCAGGCCACGAAACACAATGCTGGATCGTATTCAGGGTCGCTGGCAAAGCGCTGACGCCAGTCGTCCAGTGACGGCACTCGACCGCCACCTTTCAGATGTCCAAGCTGCATCAACTGATGCACCGCCGGCGCCAGCTCCTCGCGGTAGACGGACAGCTCAACCCCGTCCGGCCACTGCGCATCCGGCACCGCTTCACTCAAGTCGCGCCGCAGCAGAAAGCAAAACGTTTCGGTCAAGACTCAGTGCCCGTTGGCCGCGACGTGCTTGGCCGCTTCGATCAGGCGTTGGGTCAGCTCCGGCGAGGAGAACTTGGTCAGCACCGCATTGGCACCGGCCAGCCGCGCCTTTTCACTGTTCATCGCGCTGTCGAGGGAGGTGTGCAGCAAGACGTACAAGTGCGCAAAGTCCGGGGTCTCGCGCAGGGTGCGGGTGAAGGCGTAGCCGTCCATCTCGGACATCTCGATGTCGGAGACGATCAGGTTGATCTGCTGCGCGGTGCCTTGCAGGTCGAGCAGGCAGTCGATGGCCTCCTTGGCACTGCGCGCGGTGTGGCATTGCAGGCCGAGGTTGCGCAGGGTGTGCACCGATTGCTGCAGGGCCACCTGGCTGTCATCGACCACCAGAATGCGCGCGTTGCCGAGCACTTCGGCGTCTTCCATGGTCAGGTCGGTGGGCGCCATTTCGATCTGCGCCGGGGCGATGCTGTGGATGACTTTTTCGATATCCAGCACCTGCACCAGCGTACCGTCCACCGAGGTCACGCCGGTGATGTAGGCGCGCGAGCCGCCGGAGCCGAACGGTGGCGGCTTGATGTCGGTGGTCAGGCAATGGACGATCTTGCTCACCGCCTGCACATGCAGACCCTGCTTGGAACGGCTGACATCGGTGACGATCAGGCAGCCACCGTTGGGATCTTCCAGCGGCCGCTCGCCGATCGCGCGGCTGAGGTCGATCACCGACAGCGATGCACCGCGCAGGGAGGCGATGCCTTTGACGTGCGGGTGCGACTCCGGCAGCTTGGTCAGCGGCGGGCAGGGGATGATTTCACTGACTTTCAGCAGGTTGATCGCCATCAGCTTGCCGCTGCGCAAGGTAAACAGCAGAAGCGAAAGTGAATCTGCGCGGGCTTTGGTGGAGGACATAAGAACCTTCTGTGGATGGGCGAGAGTGGAAATCGCCAGAAACCTTTGATGCCGGGTTATCGGCTTGAATGGGGTGGGCTTTAGTTTGTCGTCACAGATCAAAAGCCCCTCACCCCAGCCCTCTCCCGGAGGTAGAGGGGGGCCGACCGAGGTGTCGCGCGTCATACATTGACCTGAAAAAACGAGTCGATTATGGATTCGAAGAGCTTGAATCGACTAGCGCACAGGAGCCTGTCAGGTTATGGATTCGGTAAATCACGTTCAGGTCGACAGAGTTCTCCAATATCCCCCAATCGGCTCCCTCTCCCTTTGGGAGAGGGCTGGGGTGAGGGGCATTTGGCTCTTGGCCGTCATCTATCAATCTTTCATCCCCAAACGCTTAGCCATCCGCCCCAGATTCGCCCGATCCACCCCCAACTCCCGCGCCGCACTCGCCCAGTTATCCTGATGACGCTCCAGCGCTGCGCTGATCAGGCGCCGCTGAAACTCATCGGTGGCACTGCGCAAATCACCACCGATCATCGGCATTGCATTGGCCAAGTCTGCATTAGAAGGCGCAACCACGTTATCCACAACCTCACGGGGCAGATCCAGATCCGCCGCGCTCAGACTCAAAATCTTCGGCCTGACCTTGCAATTGCCCAACGCCTTCAGCGCACTGCGCCCGATCAAATGCTCCAGCTCCCGGACATTCCCCGGCCAGGTGTAGGCCAGCAGCGCTTCCTGAGCATCACTGTTCAAGCGCAGGCTATTGAGGCCCATGCGCGAGCGGTTCTGCTCGAGAAAGAAACCACTGAGCAGCAACACGTCGCGCCCGCGATCACGCAGCGCCGGCACTCGCAGCGGATACACGCTCAAACGGTGATAGAAGTCGGCACGGTAGCGACCGCTGCGCACTTCTTCGGCCAGATCGCGATTGGTCGCGGCAATCAGACGCACGTCGACCTGGTGCTCCTTGTCCGAGCCCAGGCGCTGCAATTGACCGCTCTGCAATACGCGCAGCAACTTCGCCTGGACTGTCAGCGACAGCTCGCCGACTTCATCAAGAAACAGCGTGCCGCCATTGGCCAGTTCGAACTTGCCGCGCCGGTCGCTGGTGGCGCCGGTGAAGGCGCCGCGCACGTGGCCGAACAGTTCGCTTTCCACCAGCGTGTCGGGGAGGGCGGCGCAGTTGAGGCTGATCATCGGTTTGTCGGCGCGCGCGGAGGCGGCGTGGATCGCTTGGGCTACCAGCTCTTTGCCGACCCCGGTTTCGCCGGTGATCAGAACGGTCAGATCACTGCCGCCGACCAGATTGATTTCTTCCACCAGACGTTTATGCGCCTTGCTCTGGCCGATCATTTCGCGGTTCTGCTGACCGCTGGCCTGACGGTAAACCTCGGCGCGCTGATGCTCGTCTTCGGCGCGGGTGGCCAGACGTTCGATGCGTTCGGCCGCATTGACCGTGGCCGAGGCGAGGCTGGCGAAGGCTTGCAGGGCGTCGAGTTCGATCGGCTCGAAACGCTCCGGGTCCAGTGCGTCGAGGGTGATCAGGCCCCAGAGTTTTTCATCGACGAATAAAGGACAGCCGAGGCAGTCGTGAACTTCAAGATGATCGTCGAGGCCATCGACCAATCCGTCGTAAGGATCGGGCAAGTCGCTGTCGGCAGCGAAGCGCGTCGGCCCGGCGCCGGCCAGCAGTATTTCAAAACGCGGGTGCTCGCTGACCTTGAAGCGCCGGCCGAGAGTGTCGGTGCTTAGACCGTCCACCGCCAGCGGCACCAATGATTCGCCATCCAGACGCAACAACGCGGCGGCATCGCAGGGCAACAAGGCGCGCATGGCCTCGAGGAGGCGCCGGTAGCGCTCACCTTCGGGCAGTTCGCGGGACAGGTCGGCGACCAGAGGCAGCAGGGCGGTAAGCAGGGATTTGGCGATCATGATTATGTAGTCAAAGAGACAAGGTGTAGTCGTGATGACTATACGTTCATTTGTGTCGAAATGACTAGGTTGATCCCAAACTATTGAAAATAAAGGATTAATTAGTTGGCACGAAAGCTGATAACCCCAAGGCAATCTTTCAAGAAAGCGCAGGAGTCACTTTATGCTTAGCGTCCAGGATCGTGCCATCATCAAATCCACCGTGCCTCTGCTGGAAAGCGGCGGCGAGGCGTTGATCACGCATTTCTACCGCATGATGCTTTCCGAATACCCAGAGGTGCGGCCGTTGTTCAACCAGGCGCACCAGGCCAGTGGCGATCAGCCGCGTGCCTTGGCCAACGGCGTGCTGATGTACGCCCGGCACATCGATCAGCTCGACCAGTTGGGCGATCTGGTGGCGAAGATCATCAACAAGCACGTCGCCCTGCAGATTCTGCCAGAGCACTATCCGATCGTCGGCACCTGCCTGCTGCGCGCCATTTCCGAAGTGCTCGGCGAAGAGATCGCCACGCCTGAGGTGATGAGTGCCTGGGGAGCGGCATACGGGCAACTGGCCGACATTCTCATCGGCGCGGAGACCGCGATCTACGACCAGAAGGAACACGCCGTCGGCGGCTGGCGCGGTGCGCGGGGATTCATCGTCGCGGCGAAGGTGCAGGAGAGCGCGGAAATCACCTCGTTCTACTTCGAACCGGCAGACAAAGGGCCGATTCTTGCGGCCGAACCGGGTCAGTACATCGGCATGAAGCTGATCCTCGACGGCGAAGAAATCCGTCGCAACTATTCGCTGTCGTCACTGGCCAATAACGGTCAGTACCGCATCAGCGTCAAGCGTGAACCGAATGGCCGCGCGTCCAACTATCTGCATGATCAACTGCACGTCGGCTCGAGCATCCAACTGTTCCCGCCGTCGGGCGAATTCACCCTGGCGGCCAGCGACAAGCCGCTGGTGCTGATCAGCGGCGGCGTCGGCATCACCCCGACGCTGGCGATGCTGGAAGCTGCGCTGGCCACCGAACGCCCGGTGCACTTTATCCACTGCGCGCGCAACGGCAGCGTCCACGCGTTCCGCGACTGGGTCGATGGGCTGGCGGCGCGCCATCCGCAACTCAAGCGCTTCTATTGCTACGCCGAAGAGGATGGCGTCAGCCCGGCGGCGGACAAGGTCGGCCTGCTCAGCGAAGAACTGCTCGGCCAGTGGCTGCCGGCGCAGCGCGATGTCGATGCGTACTTCCTCGGGCCTAAAGGGTTCATGGGCGCGATCAAACGGCACCTGAAAGCGTTGGGCGTGCCGGAGAAGCAGAGCCGTTACGAGTTCTTCGGGCCGGCTGCTGCTCTGGAGTGATCCGAGACCGAGTTGTGTCGTTCGCGAGCAGGCTCGCGCCCACCGGATTTGCGTTCGACGCAGATCCATTGTGGGAGCGAGCCTGCTCGCGAATCTTCTGCGCGCCGCAAAAGCCATGTTGGTTAATCATTCCTTAACCGCTCTATCGTTTATTGCCCCGGTGTAGACTTGCGACAATTTCAGCCGCCGGCCGGCTGGACCATGGACTTACAAAGGAAAGGCAATGAGCGAGGAAACGATGCGGTTGGGGCGTGAGCGGCGCTATCTGGTGTTGCTGGGGATCATCTGCCTGGCGTTGATCGGCGGCGCACTTTACATGCAGGTCGTGCTCGGCGAAGCACCTTGCCCGCTGTGCATTCTGCAGCGCTATGCACTGTTGTTGATCGCCCTGTTCGCCTTCATCGGTGCGGGCATGCGCAGCCGTCGCAGCATCACCGTGTTCGAGACGCTGGTAGTGATCTGTGCGATTGCCGGGGCCGGTGTGGCCGGGCATCACGTCTATACGCAGTTCTATCCGGCGGTGAGCTGTGGCGTCGATGTGCTGCAGCCGATTGTCGATGATCTGCCGCTGGCAAAAATCTTCCCGCTGGGCTTCCAGGTCGACGGTTTCTGCTCGACGCCGTATCCACCGATCCTCGGTCTGTCGCTGGCGCAATGGGCGCTGGTGGCGTTCGTGCTGGTGGTGATTCTGGTGCCGCTGCTGACTTCGCGAAATCGAAAAACGCTGCGCTGAGTCAACTTCTGCGCGCACCTGCCGATAAACAAAACGCCCCGATTTTCGCTGATGAAAATCGGGGCGTTTTGCATTTCAGAGCGTTTGTGAAAACACCGTGACGAACGGCAATGAAGCGTGCGGCAAATGTGCGACATGTTGTCACACAGGGGCTGTCGCAGGGACTCGGGATACGGCGGATTGGCCGCCTGTTACATAAAAACATTGGCCAGTTTCAGCGTTTTCGGGCTTCAGCACGGGCGTACCAGAGCAGGCAGTTTTAACAGGCGCCGGCAGATGGGCGAAGCCCTTGGAACATCGGGCTTTGCGCCGCTCCAGCGTTTGTAGATCGGGTGCAGAGCTGTCTGATTTGAGGCGGTTACGTTGGCGGATTTTGCTGCTTTTATTGAGAAACGCTTTCGATAACTTGCGCAACTTTTGCAAAAATGGCGATGGATTGTTGCTCTGAGTGATAAAAATTATTTCGGGATAAGACATGGTGTATAGGGCGCTACCTATCTACAATCGCCCGCACTGAATTCCCGGCGCTGTTCAGCCCTTATCAAGGAACTGATCAGGAGGTCGGGTGTCGAGCAAGCCGCGAGGCTTTCGAGACACCCAGGTGTCGGTGCCTTTCCAACTTTCCGCACCAAATGGAATTGGTCTGTAACAAGGCCTTTGACCACGAATTCGAATAAGAACTGAACGCTGTCCCAAGGTTTTGTCGAGCGTGTACGCGCGACGGGCGGCCCTTATTCAATCCAAAGAAAATGCCAACCCTTGGCAGGGTGAAGTGTTGGCGATCAAAACCCAACTGCATTGCGCAAGCTGCTTTAGAGGTCGTGAGATGAGTAAAAACAGGTACCCCAGATTACTAGGCCTAGTGCCGCTGCTCGGCACGTTGTTGCTGGGAGGCTGCAACATGACCTTGCTCAATCCAACGGGCCAGGTCGGCCTGGAACAGCGCAACCTGATCATCACCGCCACGCTGCTGATGCTGTTGGTCGTCGTGCCGGTCATCGTCATGACCTTCCTGTTTGCCTGGAAGTACCGCGCTTCGAACAAGAACGCCGTCTACACGCCGAAGTGGTCGCACTCGACCAAGATCGAAGTGGCCGTATGGACCATCCCGGTGCTGATCATCATCGCCCTGGGCTACATCACTTACATCTCGACTCACGAGCTGGACCCGTATCGTCCGATCGAGTCTGACGTCAAGCCGGTGACCATCGAAGTCGTCGCGCTGGACTGGAAGTGGCTGTTCATCTACCCGGAACAAGGCATTGCCACGGTCAACAAGATCGTGTTCCCGGCGCACACGCCAATCAACTTCAAGATCACCTCCGATGCCGTGATGAACTCGTTCTTCATCCCGGGCCTGGGCGGCCAGATCTACGCGATGGCGGGCATGCAGACCAAGCTGCACCTGATCGCTGACCGCAACGCTGAGATGGACGGTATCTCCGCCAACTACAGCGGTGCCGGTTTCACCGGTATGAAATTCAAGGCTATCTCCACCACTCAGGAAGATTTCGACGCCTGGGTAAGTGAAGTCAAGAAGTCGCCTAAACAGCTTGATCAGGCTGAATACGCGGCCCTGGCCAAACCGAGCCAGAACAACCCAGTCGAACTCTACTCGTCGGTCACGCCGAACCAGTTCCAGATCATCGTCGACAAGTACGAAGGTATGAAGCCGGGCAAGCCGCTGAAGCACGAGAAGAAAGAGAAAGAAGTGGCGGCCACGGATATTGACGCGGGTTCGCATTCAGCTGCCGGGGCAGAGGAGTAAACGATGTTTGGTAAATTAAGTTGGGAAGCAGTCCCATTCCACGAGCCGATCGTGATGGTGACCATCGCCATGATCGCCCTCGGCGGTCTGGCGCTGTTCGCTGCGATCACTTACTTCAAGAAGTGGACGTACCTGTGGACCGAGTGGCTGACTTCGGTCGACCACAAGAAAATCGGCGTGATGTACATCATCGTCGCCATGGTCATGCTGTTGCGCGGCTTTGCCGATGCGATCATGATGCGTACCCAGTTGGCCATGGCCACCGAGGGTTCGCCTGGCTACCTGCCACCTGAACACTATGACCAGATCTTCACCGCTCACGGTGTGATCATGATCATCTTCATGGCGATGCCATTCTTCACCGGCCTGATGAACCTTGCAGTGCCGCTGCAGATCGGCGCGCGTGACGTTGCGTTCCCGTTCCTGAACTCCCTGAGCTTCTGGCTGCTGGTGTCCGGCGTTGTGCTGATCAACCTGTCGCTGGGTATCGGTGAATTCGCCAAGACCGGTTGGGTTGCGTATCCGCCGCTGTCGGGTCTGCAATACAGTCCTGGCGTGGGTATGGATTACTACATCTGGGCGCTACAGCTATCCGGATTGGGTACGACGTTAACCGGGGTCAACTTCCTCGCGACCGTACTGAAAATGCGTACCCCTGGCATGAAACTGATGGACATGCCGATCTTCACCTGGACCTGCACCTGGGCAAACGTTCTGATCGTGGCTTCATTCCCGATCCTGACCGCTACCCTGGCACTGCTGACCCTTGACCGTTACATGGATTTCCACATTTTCACCAATGAACTTGGTGGCAATCCGATGATGTACGTCAACCTGTTCTGGGCCTGGGGCCACCCTGAGGTTTACATCCTGATCCTGCCGGCCTTCGGCATCTTCTCGGAAGTGATCTCGGCCTTCACCGGCAAGAAACTGTTCGGCCACCACTCGATGATCTACGCCTCGGGCGCGATCTCGGTACTGGGCTTCATGGTCTGGCTGCACCACTTCTTCACCATGGGTTCGGGTGCAAGCGTCAACGCCTTCTTCGGTCTGGCGACGATGCTGATTTCCATCCCGACGGGTGTGAAGCTGTTCAACTGGCTGTTCACCATCTACCAGGGCCGTCTGCGCTTCACCAGCCAGGTAATGTGGACTCTGGGCTTCATGGTGACCTTCGCCATCGGCGGCATGACCGGCGTACTGCTGGCCATCCCGGGTGCTGACTTCGTGCTGCACAACAGCCTGTTCGTGATCGCGCACTTCCACAACGTGATCATCGGCGGTGCGGTATTCGGTTACATCGCTGGCTTCGCGTTCTACTTCCCGAAAGCGTTCGGCTTCAAGCTGCACGAAGGCTGGGGTAAAGCAGCGTTCTGGTTCTGGATCTCGGGCTTCTTCGTCGCGTTCATGCCGCTCTATGCACTGGGCTTCATGGGCATGACCCGTCGTCTGAACGCCACCACCAACCCTGAGTGGGTACCGTATCTGTACGTTGCCATGTTCGGTGCGGTGATGATTGCTGCCGGTATCGCCTGCCAGCTGATCCAGCTGTACGTCAGTGTGCGTGACCGCAACAAGCCAGAGAACGTTTGCGATCACGGTGACCCGTGGAATGCACACACCCTGGAATGGTCGACCTCGTCGCCACCACCGTTCTACAACTTCGCTGTGCTGCCTAAGGCTGACTGCATCGACCCGTTCACCGAAGCCAAGGAAAACGGTACTGCGTACCAGCGTCCGGCCAAGTACGAGCCGATCCACATGCCGAACAACACCGCCACTGGCGTGGTGATGGGCGCGCTGTTGACCGTCTTCGGTTTCGCGATGATCTGGCACATCTGGTGGCTGGCGATCGCGAGCCTGGTGGGCACCGTCGTTTACTTCGTGATCCACGCTGCACGTGACGACCAGGGCTATATGGTTCCGGTTGAAACGATCGAGCGTATCGAAGCCGAGCAGCACAAGCGTCTGGTCGCGGCAGGGAAAATCCCGGCCAATGCCACCCGTGTTGAAACCTCGTTGGAACAGGCTTAAACCATGTCGAACTTAGTGACCAATGTTGGACACGCCCATGGTGACCATGGGCACGATGACCATCACCACGACTCGGGCGAGATGACCGTATACGGTTTCTGGCTCTACCTGATGACCGACTGCATTCTGTTTGCGTCGATCTTCGCGGTGTACGCAGTACTGGTAAACAACGTTGCCGGTGGCCCGTCGGGCCACGACATCTTCGAACTGCCATACGTGCTGGGCGAAACCGCTCTGCTGTTGTTCAGTTCGATCACCTACGGCTTCGCCATGCTGGCGTTGTACAAAGGCAAGAAGCAGGCGGTCCTGGGCTGGTTGTTCATGACCTTCCTGCTCGGCGCGGGCTTCATCGCCATGGAGATCAACGAGTTCCACCTGCTGATCTCCGAGGGCTTCGGTCCTAGCCGTTCGGGCTTCCTGTCGGCGTTCTTCACCCTGGTCGGTACCCACGGTCTGCACGTTTCGGCCGGTCTGATCTGGATGGGCATCATGATGTATCAGGTCAACAAGCATGGCCTGACGTCGACCAACAAGACCCGTCTGAGCTGCCTGAGCCTGTTCTGGCACTTCCTGGACGTGGTCTGGATTTGCGTCTTCACCGTTGTTTACCTGATGGGGACTCTGTAATGGCTAATGCACACTCCCATGACAGCCACGATGCTGGCCACGGCAGCGTCAAGTCGTACGCCATCGGCTTCATCCTGTCGGTAATCCTGACCGTCATTCCGTTCGGTCTGGTGATGTACCCGACCCTGCCGAAGTCGACGACGCTGGCAATCGTTCTGCTGTTCGCAGTGATCCAGGTGATCGTTCACCTGTATTACTTCCTGCACCTGGACCGTTCCATTGCACAGCGTAACAACGTGATCGCATTCGTCTTTACGGCGATCGTGATCGTGCTGCTGGTTGGCCTGTCGCTGTGGATCATGTTCAGCATCCACACGTACATGATGGCGAAGTGAGGTAGACCCGATGTCGCTCAAGCACTTTATCCAAATCACCAAACCGGGGATCATTTTCGGTAACGTGCTTTCTGTGGCAGGCGGGTTCTTCCTGGCCTCGAAAGGGCATGTCGATCTGGCGGTGTTTCTGGCCGCCATGATCGGTACTTCCCTGGTCGTGGCCTCCGGTTGCGTGTTCAACAACTGCATCGACCGCGACATCGACCTGAAGATGGAACGCACCAAGAACCGTGTGCTGGTCCAGGGCCTCATCTCCCTGAAACTGGCCCTGGTTTACGCGACCATTCTGGGTGTTTTCGGCGTTGCCTTGTTGTACAAGGTGGCCAACCCGTTGGCTGCCTTGTTCGCAGTAATCGGCTTCATCATCTACGTCGGCTTCTACAGCCTGTACCTCAAGCGCAAGTCGGTTCACGGCACGCTGGTGGGCAGTCTGTCGGGCGCCATGCCGCCAGTGATCGGTTACGTTGCCGTGACCAACAGCTTCGACATGGCCGCACTGACCCTGCTGGTGATGTTCAGCCTGTGGCAGATGCCGCATTCCTACGCCATCGCGATTTTCCGTTTCAACGATTACCTGGCCGCATCGATTCCGGTGCTGCCAGTGAAACGCGGCATTCAAGTGGCCAAGAAGCACATCCTGCTCTACATCCTGGCGTTCCTCGTGGCGACCTTGATGCTGACCTTCAGCGGCTACGCCGGCATGAGCTACCTCGCCGTCGCCGCCGCCATGGGCATGTACTGGCTGTACATGGCCTGGACCGGCTACAAGGCAGTTGATGACACCGTCTGGGCACGCAAGCTGTTCGTGTTCTCGATCTTCACCATCACTGCGTTGAGCGTCATGATGTCCCTGGACTTCAAGGTACCGACAGAGCTGCTGCTGACGTACGCGCCGTAAGGTTCGCAAGCTTCAGGAAAAACCCCGCACGTTGAGAGATGTGCGGGGTTTTTTGTTGGCTGGCCTGGAGTGTGCCGATTTGCCTGCTCCTTGGCCCAACAGCTTGTGGTGGCGGCTTGAGGGGTGTGTGACTAATGCGACGTTTATGTAAGTGGTGAGGCAGTCACACGCCTCATAAATTCATCGAACAACGGAACGGTGAATGCTATCAGTGCGTACTCGGGACTGTAGATCATGCCCTTTTTGATCAGGCTATCGCGTACGGGGCCCAGGCTCGTAGCGTTTCGCCCCAGCGCTTTGGCTACGTCAGCAGAGCGTTGCGGTCCCTCTCCCAACTCGGCAAGGCAACGCATGTAGTCCCTTTCAGCCGGCGTGGTGCGATCAAAGCGGACCCTGAAAAACGACTCGTCAAGTTTACGGATGCTTTCCTCTGTCGCTGCCTGCGCATCGGCCTCGGTTATGGTCGGTGCTTTGGCAATGTTCCAAGCGGTATAGCCCCACTCCTGCAAAAAATAGGGATAGCCGTGGGTTTTTTCAAAAATCTCACGCAATGCGTCGTCAGAGATACTGGCGCCTTCTTCTTCAACAGGATCACGCAAGGCTTTCCAGGCATCTGTCTCTAAGAGAGCGCCCAGACGAGGAAATTCGAATAGTCGCTCCGCATAACTTTTCGCATCGCCTGCTTGGCCCGCAAGCTGTGGAAGACCCGCGCCAAAAAGAATCAGAGGGAGAGCTGCCTGGTTGACCGCGTGGATGCCGCGGATAAGCGCGCCAAGCTCATCTTTGGAAAGATACTGTAATTCATCAATCAAAATGGCGACTGGTTTCCCTGCGTCCCTCGCGGCCTCCGCTGTTGCTATCAGAACGTCACGGAGATCATCTTCCAGATTGCCACTGTCGGCATAGCCGGCTTCGGAGTCTCCGCCAAGCGTAACTTCGGCCCCGCCCGCCGCGATGGTGATATTGCCGATAAAGCTACGAAGTATGCGTATCCCTCTTTTGACCGTCTCGACCGTGTTCTGCACTCGATCCAAACGCAACAGCACGCGGCGTAACACCGGAATCAAGAGCTGTTTCAACTCCGCACCGTCATGGGCCTCCTGCATTTCGGCGAGATAACCCAATGCCAAAGCTCGATCTTTGATCTGATTCAGAAGTACCGTTTTTCCGACACCGCGTAGGCCCAATATCATCAAGGATTTTGCGTGCTTGCCGCGCTTTGTGCGAGCCAATGCAGTCTCTGCCGTTTCGAGTACTTCCGATCGGCCCGCTAATTCGGGTGGGGAAACACCTGCTCCGGGGTTGAAGGGGTTGGTATTCTTGTCCACAGCTAGATCTCATACGGAATTATTCATGGTTATAGCGGAAAGCACCTATAACCGCAAATAAGTAGCTAAGTGCTTAGCCACGGGTTGGATTGTCTGTCGCTTTTCCAGGACATTAGGTTTGCTATCGGATGGACACAATCGTAGCGATATGCCCCGCCGACTGGCATTAGTGTGGCGGGAGAGCCGAAGTGCTTTGAAACTGGCCTTTGTATTGGCTGGTTGCGCAGTTCAAGTAAAAGACCTAGATTTGGATCCAAATATGTCAACGGCATGCCAGTGAGTCTGATGCGGCCCTCATCTGGCTAAACAAATTGGCTTAACTCAAAAAGGCTGGGCGCAATGACCGAACGGATGACCTGCGATGAGCGCTTTATCGCCCTGGCCAAAGAACTCAACTACGACATCTATGGCGAGAACACCGCCGGTGGCAATTACGCGCCGCTGATCCGTCATCACGATGAGCTGTACATCAGCGGCATGGTGCCGCGGGTCAATGGCAAGGTCCTGTATCCCGGTCGCGTGGGGCTGGAATTGAACCTCAAGGATGCGCAAGCCGCCGCAAGCATCAGCGCCATGCGTTGCCTGGCGCTGATCGTCGATGCGGTCGGTTCGCTGGACAAGATTCGCGCGTTGTTGCGTGTCACGGTGTATGTGAAGTCGACTGCTGACTTTGTCGACCTGAGCGAAGTGGCCAACGGCGCTTCGGATGTCTTCAGCCATGTGCTGGGTGATGCCGGGCGGCATACGCGCACGACCATCGGCGTGTATCAGTTGCCGAAGAATGCGGCGATTGAAGTGGACATGATTGCGGCGTTGCATCCTTCGGCTTGAGGGGGGTAGCGGTTTGCCCTCACCCTAACCCTCTCCCGGAGGGAGAGGGGACTGACTGAGGGGCTCTCAAGATATACGCCGACCTGAAATACCGAGCCGAACTCAGGTTTGAAAATCACACAAGTCGGCTCCCTCTCCCTCGGGAGAGGGCTGGGCGGGCGGCGTTCCGATGAGGGGCGACGATTTTCGCCTCCTCACGAATCACAAGCCGGACAACAAAAAGCCCCGCCTGAATCTCAGTGCGGGGCTTTTTCGCAAGCGCTTTGCAGATTACTGCGCCGCGATGCTATACCCGTCAAACGCCGTCTGCTGCTGCAGGGCAGTGATGATGTTCTTGCGGTTCACCGCCTGTTCCGTGCCGGCGTTATCGACGAAGGTTTCGCTCTCCAGCTCGGCTTCATCGCCTTCACCCACGAAGGTGAAACCGAGGAATTCCAGTGCCTCACGATCAACATTCAGGCGCGAACGCGGCGTGCGCATTGGCAGGGTTACGCTGGCGCCGTCCTTGCTGATGGTGAAGATTTCCACTTCTTTCTTTTTGGCGGCCTTGCTCTTGCCGCCGCTCGGGTTGCTGATCGCCTGGTGGGTCTGATTCAGCACCTTCAGCGCCAGACCATAAACGATTTCCTGAAACGCCGGATCGTCCTTGAAGCTGGACAGAATGCGCCCGATCGAGAACCTGCTGCTCAGGTCTTCCAGCGCGGCGATGTCCGCTGCCTCGGCGTCTTTCAGGCGCTTGAGTTCGCCCATCAGCTCGTACGCCTTGTCGTCATCAAAGCTGTCATGCGCCTGACGGATCGCCGCACGCAATTCACGGATCTGGTCGCTTTCGCGGGTCGACTGGAACGCGTCCAGGACCATCTCGCTGATGATTTTGGCTTGTGGCAGGTGTTGTGAAAGATTGATGGAGTTTTCGTATTCCGCTTTGGACGACTGGGTGACTACGGATTCAGCGGTGTTGAAATCGGACATTGAAATTTCACTACTTTTTTAACTTGAGTTGAGGCGAGAAAGCACGAGGTCTTTTTCAGGCCGACTAATTTAGGGGAGCGGGGCGGCGTTGTCACGGAGCAACGGTATGGTGGTCGGGATTTTTCCCGGCGTGCGTTATTTTCCGAGCATGGCGTCAGCGGGTTTCCCCCACGTACGCATCGCAAACTCGACAAACCTTCTCAGCTTCGGCAGTCGATAGCGATCCTGCGCATACAACAGATGCATCGGCCTGCTCGGCGGTTGGTAGTCCGTCATTACCCTGACCAGTTTGCCGTCGCGCAGATCCTGCTCCACCAGCGCATCGGGCAGCATCATGATGCCCATGCCGTTGCGCGCCGCTTGATGCAGTCCGGCGGAGCTGTTGATCAGCATCGGCCCGCTGACGTCAACGAGGACTTCACCTTCCGGGCCGCTGAGACGCCAGCGTTTTTCCACCGATTGCCAGTCATCCCCAGCCGGGTAGGCGAAGGACAGACATTCGTGTTGCTGCAAATCCTGTGGCGTGTGCGGCATGCCGCGCCGCGCGATGTATTCGGGGGAAGCGCAGACCGTCAGGGTGTAGTCGATCAAAGGCCGGGCGATCAGGTTGGATTGGTCGAAATTGCCCAGGCGGAACGCGACATCGAGGCCGTTCTCCAGCAGATCCGGACGGCTGTTGGTCAGCACCACGTCGAGCTTCACTTGCGGATAGAGCAAGGAGTATTCGCTGAGGGCCGGGGTCAGTCGTTCGACGCCGAAGGTCAGCGGCGCGGTGATACGCAGCAAACCGCGCGGCTCGTCCGAAGCTTGTTCGGCCAGGCGTTCGGAGTCGGCCACCAGGCCGAGCACTTCCAGGCAGCGCTGATAATAGACGCTGCCGAATTCGGTCAGGCGCTGGCGGCGCGTGGTGCGTTGCAGCAGTTGCACGCCGAGCCGTTGCTCCAGCGCGCGCAGATGATTGCCCACCATCGTCGTCGACATTTCGCACTTAGCGGCGGCGGCCGTCATGCTCCCGGTTTCGACCACTTTGACGTACACGCCCATCGACTGGAACAAATCCATTATCAAGCTCAGCTTTTAAATGATTGAAGTTTTTCCGAGTTTATCCAGCTCAGGTGGCTAACCATACTGCAAAAACACCGACCTGCAATGGAGTTTCACGTCATGACCGCCGCCCTGATGAATACCTACCAACCACTGGCCCTGAGTTTCACCAAGGGCCTGGGCACGCGCCTGTGGGATCAGGCGGGGCGCGAATATCTGGACGCTGTTGCCGGCGTGGCAGTGACCAATGTCGGCCACTCGCATCCGCGCATTGTCTCGGCGATCAGCGAGCAGGCGGGATTGCTGCTGCACACCTCCAACCTGTACAGCATCGATTGGCAACAACAACTGGCCAAGCGGCTGACTGTGTTGTCGGGGATGGAGCGCGCGTTTTTCAACAACTCCGGCGCCGAAGCGAACGAGACGGCACTGAAACTGGCGCGCCTGTACGGCTGGCGCAAAGGCATCGAGCAGCCGCTGGTGGTGGTCATGGCCAACGCGTTTCATGGCCGCACCCTCGGCACGCTGTCTGCCAGCGATGGCCCGGCGGTGCGCCTGGGCTTCAACGAACTGCCGGGGGACTTCGTCAAAGTGCCGTTCGGCGATCTCGCCGCGCTGGAGCAAATACAGCGCAAACACGGCGCGCGCATCGTGGCGATTCTGGTCGAGCCGATTCAGGGCGAAGGTGGCGTACAAGTCGCACCGCCAGGTTATCTCAAAGCCCTGCGCGACCTGTGCAATCGCCACTCGTGGCTGCTGATGCTCGATGAAATCCAGACCGGTATCGGCCGCACCGGGCAGTGGTTCGCCTTCCAGCACGAAGGCATCGTTCCCGACGTCATGACCCTGGCCAAAGGCCTTGGCAATGGCGTGCCGATCGGCGCCTGCCTGGCCCGTGGCCGCGCGGCGGACCTGTTCACCCCGGGCAGCCACGGCAGCACTTTCGGCGGCAATCCGCTGGCCTGTCGGGTTGGCTGCACGGTGCTGGACATCATCGAAGAGCAAGGCCTGCTGGAGAATGCGCGGGTGCAGGGCGCACGGCTGCTGGAACGCTTGCGCGCCGAATTGGCAGACAACCCGAACGTGCTGGCAATCCGGGGGCAGGGCCTCATGATCGGTATCGAACTGAAACAACCGGTGCGCGATCTGACGCTGATCGCCGCGCGGGATCACGGCTTGTTGATCAACGTGACTCGTGGCAAGACCATCAGGTTGCTGCCGCCGCTGACGATTGATGAGCGCGAGGTGGGGATGATCGTCAGAGGGGTTGGGCGGGCTCTAGCCGCACATTGATTGGTCTGCGCAAAACCCTGTGGGAGCGAGCCTGCTCGCGAAAGCGGTCGACTATTCACAGTAGATGTCGACTGAAATTGCGCCTTCGCGAGCAGGCTCGCTCCCACAGATCAGCGCATGGCTTTAGTCCGGCGCATTTGCAAACTCCGGCGCCAGCATCCTCGTCTTCTCCGCCCCATTCGAGTTGTGCTGAACAATCTCGCTCGGCTGCCCCTGTTCATTGAAAAACACCTGTCCGATCCCCGCCGAATTCCACAGCCGCTCCCCGGCCTCGGCATGTTCCGGCGTATACGGGACGATGCGCATCAAGCGGCGTTTGGTGAACCAGTTCAACGGCGAGCGCGGGGAGTAGAGCCAGCGGTTGAGGCGGTCGAACCATTCCAGCAGCGTTGGCGGGAATTCGTTCTTGATGCCGCTGCTGGTGATCTGCCAGATCCGTGGGCCGGCCTTGCGGTGGCGGATCAGCACTTCGTAGACGAAGGAATAATGCACATCGCCGGACAGCACCACGTAGTTCCCCGGTGTGCGCGAGTGTCGGAAAATGTTCAGGATCACCTGGGCCGCGCCGCGATGGGCCATCCAGTTTTCCGCGTCGACCAGCAGCGGATAACCGCACCAGCTGAACACTTTCTGCACGGTTTCAATCAGCTTCACGCCGAAGATCGGCGCCGGCGACACGATGATTGCCGAAGGGTGATCGAGCAGTTCCTGCTGCAGTTCGCTCAAGGCTTCCCAGTCGAGCAGGCCCGACGGCTGCTTGAGTGCCATCTCGCTGCGCCAGCGCCGCGTACGCGTGTCGATCACCACCAGCGCCGGACTGCTCGGCAGCACGAAATGCCACTGCTGAAAGCGCAGCAACTGATCAATCAGATCGTCCTGCACTGGCATGTCCAGATAGCCGTCGTCGCCACTGGCGCTCAGTTGTGCGGTCTGCTCCAGCATTCCTTTGAAAGCGTCCGGGTTGTTGCCCCAGCCCTGACACAACAGATAAGCAATCAGCGCATTGCCGATGATGCGCTTGGAGAACGGATGGCCGTAGGCGGTTTCCTCCCACTGCGCAGAAAGATTCCAGTCGTCGGTGATGTCGTGATCATCGAAAATCATCAGGCTCGGCAGATGCGCCAGCGCCCGCGCGACGTTGCCCAGGCCCGCCTTGAAGGCATCGATGCGCGTCTGCTCGAGGTGGTAGCGCTTGCGGCGTTCCGGCGTCAGCGTCGGCGCGCTCGGATTGATCAGCGACCACGGCGTCGGCGACCACACCAGCATGTACATGGCCATGACTTCGGCGAACGTCACCAGGTGATTGTCGGCACTGCTGCTGGTGAAAATCGGCTTACGCGCGCCACCGAAAAATCGCTCGCGCAAGGTCTCGTTGCTCTCCAGCGCCGGTAACAAATCCGCGCGGTGGTAGTAGCTGGCCGGGTGCTCATAGAGCTTGGCGCTGTCGCTGACCACGGCACCGTCAAGGTGCTCATCGAACAGACCCAGACGCTCGATCAAGGCATGAATCGCCCGCAGCATCGGCCCGGCGACGTCGTCGGCATAGACCTGATCACCACTCATCATCAGCAACGCCGGACGTCGTTGCGCATCGGCTTCGTCGGCCAGCAATTGATCGACGCAGAGCAAACCATCGGTTGCCGGATGATGCGGCTTGCGGCAGGAGCCGTGGAGCAATTGGTCGATCCGCGAACGCACGACGAGGTTCGCGCAGGTAGCGCCGGGGTAAAGCAGATGAGGCGCCCACTCAGCCATACCGATGGCGTCATCGATCAGCAGGTCGTAATCGATAAACGTGTCGCAGGGCAGGGCGCATTCAAGTTGGACGTCGATCAGATGCACGAACGCATGACGGCCTACGGCAATGACCGTGCATTTCGCTGAGTCGAGCGGGATATCTCCTACACCTTGCAGGCGCAAGGTCAGCGTCAGTTCACGCGAGCCCACCAGCCACAGCACCACGCGCGTCGGCTCCAGCCGCCGCAGCAGCGGGCCGGCCAGTACAGGAGGCAGCGAGGTAAGGTCATCAGGTGTTGAAAACATCGAGGGCAAAGCTCAAGGCGCACAGGCCGGCGATAATAGCGCAGCCGGCGCCTTGATCCCTTAAATCAGCCTTAAGAGTCGGCTTTTTGCAGTTTCAGCGCCAGCAAACGCCACTCCCCAGCCGTCGCATCAACCCGTGGCAATTCCTGCACGGAGCAATCGAAACGGTAGGTGACATCGTCGCCATTCATGTTGCGCGCAGTGACGCTGTTGCTGAAGCTGTAGACCTGATCCTTGTAGCGATGACTGACCAGCGCTTTGCTGTCAGCAAAACGCGCCGAAGCGGGATAACGCAGGGTGCTGGTGACAAACGGGCTGCACATGACATACGCGATCATCGACTTGTCGGCCTGTGCGTCGCCGCGCAACTTCTTGTTCAGTGCGGCCAGGGCCATGCGACCCTCGTAGTCGCTCTGATTCAGCACCGTCTGTACCGCCATTGATTTCGGCGCTCGGCTGACGTTATTCGGCAACAGTGCGGAGTCCGGGGGAGAAGGCTTGTCGTCCGCCTCAATGGCGGCAAAAACCGGCGCATCTTTCAGCTCGGTGGCGGGCGTGACAGCCTCGGCTTCAGGCAACACAGAGGTCGATTCGACGACTGGCGTGTTTTGCGCCTGCGCCTCGTGATCGAACGACGAAGGAAACAGCGAGAACGTGATCGACAACATCACCAGCCCGACAATGAACCCACCCGCCGCGCCAACGATATTGCCGTAGAAAATATTCCAGCTACCGCGGTTCTTCACCACCCAGCGCCACATGAAACCCCAGACAGCGACGAACGCCAGAAAACGCAGAAACTCCATTTGATCCTTTCCTTACCTTTCAACAATCCAAACGCGGCGCGAGACGATCAGCGAGCCCCGACGATGCGCGGCAAGATAGCAAAATAGACGCGCCGTCCGGCTACGGCTGCGGAAAATAATTCGCCGCCAGAAAAATCAACGTGACCATCCCGGCGGCAAAGCCACAGACCCCCGCGAGCAGTTGACGGGCAACCGGATGCGCCGGCTGACGACGCTTGGCGATCCACAGCCAAACACCCGCCAGAACGCCCGCGCTGGTCATGAACACCACCAGGCTGTTATGCAGTCCGGGCGCTGCCATGGTGGTGCCGAACAGCGCGTCATAAAGCAGTGTGAAGACAATGCCGACCACCACAGCGCTACCCGCTCCGGCAAGGTTCGCCAACAACAGATTCCATTGCCCGCGCTGTCGCACCACCCAGAACCACATTGCAGCCATGACTACCAAACACAACACAGCATCCATCGGATTTCTTTCCTGGCTACGAGACAGAGGCGACAACTTGTTCGCCTGTTGAGAGTGGACGGCACGATAGCAAAATAGTAGCGTCGCGCCATGCCTTCTCTGTAATGGACTACCCATGTTTTCCACAACCCGTTTGCCGCAACTGCTCGGCGTCCTCACCCTTGTCGCCGTCATCACCCCGACCTTCAGCTTCGCGCAAGAACACCCGCAAGCCAGCTGGGATTACTACCTCGCCAATTGCCAGCGGATGCAGGAGACAATCGCCGACGTCCAGAGCGGTCGCGTCTCCGCTGCCTATGCACTAACGTCCGGCCTGCAAGACAGCCTCGCCTCCATGAACGAGCGCCGCCTCAACCTGCTACCGCAACACCTCGACTCCAGCGAGTACGCCCACTGCGAAAACGTCGCGGCCCACGCCGAGGCAACCCTGGCCCAAGGCAAAGCCGAGTTCGCCGCGCAAATGCAACGGGGTGTGGAGGAGGGCCGTATTGCGCACCAGAACTCCCCCGCCTACCAACGCGCCCGTTCCCTCGGCTACAGCGACGTCGGCGACATCTCCTTCCTGAAACTGCACGAAGACACCGACGGCGAAGCCCGCCTGAAAACCATGCTCATCACCGTCGACGAAATCTGCGGCCAATACTTCCGCGCCACGCAATACGTGAAGCCGTATGTGATCTATACCGTGCGACCATCGGATGGCGGCTGCGGCGAAGTGAAGCGTGTTGCGATAGTTGGCGGCGGGCAGCCAGAGAAGGGCGACTACATCGATCCCAATGGTGAGTTTCAATACATGGGCTGGAAAATACTGGCTGGCGCTGACGGCTTTCCAATGGATATTCGAGTACTGAAAGCTCGTCGCTGATCGGACGAGATAACGGCATGGCTCTAGCGCGGCACTCAAAGAATGTCGCGCAGATACCCCTTCAGCGCGAGCAGCGGCTGACCCAGCTGCTCCACCGACCGCGCCTGAGCCAACTCCGCCGACAACTTGCGCAACTCCCGCCCCAACGGCTTCTCGACCCCGCCCAAAGCATCCAGCGCCAGGTTCAGGCATTCGTTCATCTTGAACTGAATGGCCTCGACATCGCCGCGCTTCACCAGTAAGTCGAAAACGTCTTTCTGATAATCGCCCATGACCATGTCATCGCGCAGGATGGGGCTCAGGCCCTCTTCTTCGTAGGCAAGTTTGAGGGAGAAGAGGGCGACGGTTTCCAGTGAGGTTTCCATGGCAAATCCTTGGAGGCGTTCGGGGATCGCGGTATTCGGAGCGCGGCGCATTTTAAACTAACCGATGAAATAAAAGCTCATCCCTTACGGAGCCGTTTGATGGGAGCCTACCCGGTACAGAAATACCTCAGATCCTTCCCTTGGCTAACTCACAAAAGTGCCCGAACAGCCTGAACCCCACATAGTCCTGACGATGCTTGTAAAGGTGCCGGTAGTAACAATCCCAGTAACTGATCATCCGATCCTGCTGAGTACGAAAATACGCTGGGTTATCCCTGATGAAGTTGCCGTATAGCACCGGATCGAGCATCACGAGATGATCTTCACAGGTATCGAGTATCTCCACGACATATTCACCGGCCAGTTGAATCACGAATGGGACTACCCATGGCTGAGACACAGTGATGATTTGCTTCAACTGACGTTGCCGGACGTGCCCATCATGATGTCTAGTCATGATGCAGGAGTACATGACGCTTTGCAGCTCGGTAAGCTGGTAGCGGCTTTGCTCACGCCCCTCGTGGTGTATTCGATAGGGAATCGCCACGTTCTCGCCACCTACCATGACCTGAATGGCAATGTGTTTTCCTTGAACCACATTGCGCAATATCGGGTTTAGCCCTTCTGCCGCAGACGCTAGACTCGATGGGAAGATGGAGGTGATGGAACCCTCGGTAAAACTGACACTCGAGGCTCGGCTGGATGGCATGTGCAGTCTCGGCAATGGCTGATGAGTCCGTCTTTGTATTCGTTATGAATAGCTGAAGGAATTACGCATTTGACATGTCGTCTGGCTGAACCACAACTGACTGAAGTCAGAGCCGCGCTCTCAGAGCCATTCAATGATTTTCCCGTCGAATATGAATTTGTAGCGAGCAAGCTCAGAGGTTTCGACCCGGAAATGTTGTACGAAATCCTGTATTCAGAGGTCGCACCGGTGTGTTTCACAAATCTCGTGGCCGCAGTGCCACCGGTATGGACGGGGTTCGATCCCGACCTACTGAGACAGTCGATAGAGCAGAGGCTATCAGCTAGAGAAAGGAATTGGTGCCGGAGGCAATTCGACAAAATTCTGGTTCGCTGGCTGAAATACAACTACGCCTATATCTGGAAGGAGATTGCTTTCCGACTTTGATAGCTGCACCTGCATCTAAAAAAGCTGTTGATGAACAGGTCAGCATGTAAACCACTTCCCTCAAGAAGAAAAAAGGCCCTGCTTTCGCAAGACCTTTTTCTCTGTGTTGGTGCCCGAGGGAGACTCGAGCGTTCCATATAAACCGTGTCTTGTAGCGAGATTCTACATGCTGGGATACACATGGGGATACACGCTGCTCAATTCTAGAAGAGCATTGGTATAGAAATTAACGGTAAGCGCCGCCTGTATCAATTCGTTTGTGATGCGTTGAATTTATGCGCTATGGAAAAGGCCGGGCCTAACTCGTCTAGTAACGCGGTTAGGGTTGCCATCAGCTGTCGAATCGTTCGCTCGATTTCGGCAGCTCCTGCCGACGAGTACTCACGTTTAAGCTCGTTCACGTCTACCGAACCGGTATCCACGTTGAACTGCTCTATCCCCACGAATATCCCCAGCTCACGACTAGAGTAAGCACTTGAGTGGATCAGCTCATTTCTAGGTCCACGGTAGCTATTCACGGCGTTCGCTACCGCGCCCAAAGCACTAAACAATTTAGGATGCTTTGTTTTTGTGGCTTTCTGAACAAAGCTATTTCCTCCCATCGCCTCATATTTCTCTGAGGGCAGGAGCAGAGAAGCCCCCACCAGTCGATGTGCCCGATCCACCAGGCCTATTACACGAAGCACGAAGTTTTCGTAGTGGTAACGATAGATAGCTGGGCTCGGACTTGGCTCGGAACCAAGCTCAGTTACAAATCTGCACGCTAAGCGCAAGGAGACCAACGCGGTATCAAGCTCATCGACCCGTGAAAAGACTCCGGTGGCGTAGGTCTCAATGGCTGAAACCTGAAAGCGATCTTTGCCTTCAAGATGATTGCTTAGACCTTTTTCGCAGTAGCTGTGCATGTGGGGGAAAAGAACAACCAAGCTAGGATGATCAACCAAGTTTTTGTCTGTTGATGTATCTCTCAAGTCGCACCTTCCTTATTCCGTCTAGCTTCATTGCTGGGGCGATCATAGCGTGGTCTGCAGTACTGTTTGATCACTTAATGATGAGGTCCCCCCGCAGCTTAGCTCCATAGGTCAGATCCTTGATGAGTTACCGTTTTCTGAGCGGAAAAGCGCCGGGGCCCCTGGCGCTTTTCGTCCCACACGGGGTCGGAAACCCGCGGGGCTTCGTTAGTGGGAGGACTCAGGGGTTACTGAATTTCAATCATTGAAATTGAAAGAAACACATCGAAAAACAGCCACCATTACCGTTTCGGTAATGGTCACCTCAGATAGGCCATTTCATAGGGCAATTGCACAGGTGAACCGGCAGTTCACCCGGTTCACCTGTTCACTAAGCTGGGAATTCTCCCGCTAACAAGGTCCTGCGGGTTTCCGACCCCGTATGTTTTCTACACTAACAGGGGTCCCAGCAGGCAAGGAGCGCACGGCCTAAGTCTAAATCGACGCCTATACTCGCCGGATGACCATTGCTCACCGGGGAGTGGGGTTATAGGAGGTTACAGGTGTTACGAAAGTTACAGGTTCTTTAAGTTATTGATTTATATAGGTTTTCTGCTGGTAACATTCTTTTTCGTAGCCTTGGGGTACGAGGTTACATCTACGAGCGGTGTAACAGAAGCATGGTGCCTCAAGGCTGGATCATATGTCCCAGAATGGTTCCAGCAGATACAGCGATGATGTCTTAAGCTGCAATCGCAGGTAGAGCGTGGCATTCTAGTGGCCACTAACCCACTAACCCACAAAGCGCAGGGATGGTCATGTAGACCTGGACAAAGCGCGAGCACGGAATGGAAGGCTGGATATAGTGACTGACCCCCTAGAGAATGTGCCCCTCACCCTTAGATTTGCGCATAATGTGATTGAGCATTTAGGCCTAAAGCTATATCAGAATAAGCCTACGAATGTTTTAGCCGAGCTTGTGTCCAATTCTTGGGATGCAATGGCCAAAAATGTTTATGTTGATTTGTTAACCAATGATATTGGTATACCTGACGCGATCAGTGTGTTTGATGATGGCGTAGGAATGAGCAAAGCGTTATTGGTTAGCAATTATTTGGTAGTGGGAAGACCCAAGCCTAGACCAGAAGATGTTAAGAAGGTCGAATCGCGTTATCCCATGGGCCGCAAAGGAATTGGAAAGCTTGCACCGTTCGGCGTCGCACGTATTGTCCATGTGGTTACAGTCCACGAAGGGTCAGTGATGTGGCTAAGATTCGATTACAACCTGATGTTGCAGTCGGAAAATGAAGACGTTTCGGCGACTGCAATATACGCACCGAGAATTTTGGCAGATCAGGTGCCGTTGGCGGAATTGAAAAATAACGAATTTCCAGAGATGGAAAAGACGCTTGCCAGATTTGTTAAAGCTATTGAGGTTACTAAGTCTGGAACTTTAATTTTCGCAACAGAGCTAACTTCAAAGCGCTCTATTCCGGTAACTCAATTGCGTGAGTCTTTAGGAAGGCGCTTTACTGTCACCCTCACTAGACCTGATTTTAAAGTTCATATCAATGGGGACGTTCTCGGTGAAAGCGACGCTTTCCCCGAGTGGGAGTTGCGTATACCTTCAGAAGGTATGTTAGAGCAGTCTCTGAGTACTCCCCAAGGCGAGAAAAAGATAAAATACTGGGTTGGGTTCGTAAAGTCGGCGACATGGTCACAAGAAGAGGCTGGGGTGGGTGTCTATGCTCACGGGAAAATTGGCCAAGACAGACCTTTCTTTTTCGGTGTCAAAGGTCGTGAGATCTTTTCTCGATATATGTACGCCGTTGTCGAGGCTGATTGGATAGATGAATTGCAGCAAGACACAATTTCGACAGATCGTACTAGCGTTAATTGGGAGGATCCTGACTTAGAGTCTCTTCATGAGTGGGGGGCAAAATCAGTTTTGTCTTGGATTAAAGAATACGAGAAAAAACGTAGAGAAATTTCCGATAAGGAAGATCAAGAGTTAATAAATCGCGTTATTGAAAAGTCGCCTAATATTAAATTGCGTGCATCAGAAAAAACTCATCTCGCATCATTGATAAGTGACGTTTCTCCGCGTCTCGGTAAGGATCAGGAAGCAAAAATCCGATTGATTGAGGCCGCTGCCAAAGCGTGGGTCCACGAGCCTGCCCGTAAGCTTATTAAAGAGCTTTGGAAGGAAGTGACTACGTTCGAGCCGGACGGATTTGTAGGCTCAATTAATAGGCTAAACGATGAGCTTGTCCCAGAAAGCCTTTCGCTGGCGGTAGCATTCTCTTTGCGGGTGTTTGCGTTAACGCAACTTCACGGGCATATCCTCAAAGGTCAAGAAACCCAGCTTCAGCAGTTGATCGAAAGTTTTCCTTGGATTCTAAACACAAAATACGAAAAATACGTCTATCGTAAAGCGTTAGCAACCATTGTTAAAGATGAAGCGCATCTTATTGATAAACGAAATCCTTTTCCGGCAATGCCGGCAGATAGAACGCTGCCCGACTTTGTTTTTTTTGGAACTCCGGAAGATAGAGACATACTGATTGTGGAGCTGAAGGGGCCAGGCGATGTAGCGGAAAATGAAGAATATCAACAGCTTCATTCATATGTTTTATATTTGTCTTCACGGTTTCAAACCGCTACTGTAACTGGGCTTCTAGTAGCAGGTTCACATGCTCCTTATATATCGAGGCTTGAGTCCGAAGTGATTAAGTTTGAAACTTGGGATAATGTTTTGCTTCGGTCGCGCCGTGGGCATATGGATTTGCTTAGTGCCCTCTTGGTCGGTACGGACCCATATGGTGATGATTCCCGAGTACAGCAGGTTTGTGAATTGGGTGGGCAAGCTGTGCAAGATTTCCTGACTCAAATGAGTGAAAGAGAGCCGCTGTTGCGCGACTTGGTAACCAGGCTCAAGCCTGTACCGGGTTCACCTAAGTGATTCGAGGGTGAGCAGCTGCGCGAATAGTACATTCGCGCAGCTAAATTGTCGGAATGATCAAAGATTACATTCAGATGCTTTGAAAGTTGAGGATGTGTTTTTTTCTTTATTCAGTTTCTGAAAAGTGTTTAGGTCGAAAAAGGTTCTAGGGTCAGTACGCCCGTCTTTGCGAGCAGCTGCGGCTAATTTATCCCAGCCTTTTTTAACGCGCTCGTCACTTTGAGGCATAGGTGCGATTTCCCATTTTCTCAAGAAAATGCTCCGTAGCACTTGTCCGTGCATTTTTGTAAAAGCCGGTGGAACCGCCTCACCAATCATTTCTCGAACGTTTGAATGTCCGTACTTACTCAGTGTGTTTCCCCATTTAAAATCAGAGGGAAAAGTTTGTAAAAGGGCGCATTCGATAGGACTGAGTAGGCGATTCTGCGTTGGATGAATTGTATAGTCGCTACCAATATGGCCGCTTGCGGTGGTCACTGTGGCTGCTGGTCGTTCGGCATGCATTCGACGGTAGCTGCTCTTGAACCCCTTTACAAAGCGATAGGCCCCTTCGTCCTGGACGATAGGTCTCAATAGAGGCGACCTGCAAATTGGGCACACAATTGATTCAGCGTTAACATTGACGGGGCCGCAATCGATACATCTTTCATTTTCCCAAGCGCTTTTACCTGATGATTTAGGTATCGCAGCTACCATTGCATATATCCGCTCGTTCCAAACAGGAACGGAATGAAAGCCCGCGTACTCCACAGCAGTTGCTGAAGTTGATGTGGCTGCATCTAGCTCTGGTAAGCCAAAACTATCGAGAGCCTCCATGATTGTAACGGGCCGGCTATTGCCGACATCTAGGGCGTGTGTAGCTCTAGGAAAAGGAGCACGTCCAATTTTTAACATGTCCTTTAAGCCAGGTAGGTCTTTGCGAACTAGTGTGAGAAACGCTCGATTACGAGATTGAGGAATACCAAAGTCACATAAATCAGTAATAATGGGAAAGGCGACATAGTTTTCAGCAAGCGTACTTATTAGATAATTCGCAGCAGAGACAGGCTCTTTATCCTCGGGGTGGTGCACCTTGCGTGAAAAGAAGGCCGGTACGTTTTCTACAACCAAAATTCCCGGCTGTAGCTCTAGGGCGACTTTCGCGACAATGGTGACAAGGAGGTTACGCTCATCTTTTGAACCTGCTTCGGGATCGTCATGGCTTCCCTTTCCGGAGCGTGCTGAACTCATTCCTTGGCACGGAGGACAGGCGCACAGAAGAGCTGGACGAGCTTTTCCAGCTCTAGATCTATACTTTTTTATGACGGTTGGCCAAGTAACTCTTAAGTCCCCTGCTACTCCTTCGGCTCCGTCATGATTTAATAGGCAAACCTCTAGTCTTCGCGGATCTAGTTCGGCCATTACTTCAAATTCAAACCCTGCTTTCCGATAGCCGACATCGCCAGCTCCGCAGTTAGAGAATAAGCTTACTGCTCGCAGCTTTTTCATATTGTGTTGCCTTGTCTTTTTTCTTTGCCTAGCTCGTAGACATCCAAAAATTGTTCATGGACTTTTTTTGCGCGACTAAGGAAATCTCGCCATGTTACGCGTTTCATTCTTCCACTGTTTTCGAAACTTTCATAGGTATGCTTGTTCGCGCTTTTTTTTAAGTTTTCGCCATCCGCTACCAAGTCTATTCGCCACTCTCGATAAAACTCAGATACTGTGATTTTGTTTTCTTCAAAGAATTGTTTGAACGCATCGTGATAGTTTATAAGTCGTTCAAAGTCGCTATCATCCAGTGTATGTGACGCTTTTTTTATTTCGACAATGTGCAAAAGCCCGTCGATAGTAACAAGTGTAAAGTCTGGGCGTTTGTCTTCGTATCCGATAGCTAAACTTATTACAGTTCCATGCTGTTTCTTCCAAAATGCTTCAAATGCATGTTTGAAGTTTTTCAAACTTTGATTTTTTGTGATGACGGTCCAAGATGGCTCGATAAGCCAGGGAGCTTTGGCAATAAGAGCCTGAAATTGATTCTCATCCATGGATTCATCGATGATGCGTTCTAGGTCTTTTATTACTCGTACACGTTGAGCTGCTATCTGCGCATATGACGCAAGTTCAGCAATTTGAGCCTTATTAAATATGTCTAGCATTTGATCCAACGAGGCTTCACCTTTGATCGCCTGATTGGTGAATTCGTGAAAAGCTTCCATTAAGGCTTGATGCGGCGCAACAGAGAGAATAATTTGAGACAGGTCCTCGACATAAGTTTCATCGTTGAGTTCATCTTCAGCTGCAAATCCACCGAATTTTTTTGCAAGCTCAATCGCTACACGCGCGACTTCTCTATCTCCGAAACGCTCTTTGGCTTTACTTTCAATGCCGGATTTCTTGAGGAATTCATCTCTAATTCGAATTCGGCGAGGCTCTCGAGAAGTGCGGGCTATTTCCTTGATAAGCTCAGCACCCCACTTACGAAGTAGCTGGCCATAATCGGAGTCCCACAGTATATCTTGACGATCGGTTCGAACCAGATCTTCTCCTTTGTCAAGATCGAGCCACTCTGCCTCCACTTGCCCGACAAGATATGAGCGCATTGCAAATTCGCCAGTGAAGCCCGCCGGTTGATTGAAATCACGAGTGACCCCCGCAATTTTTCCCCGTGCGTAAATTCTCACGCCCATCATCTCTTCGTTTTTATACGCTTCTTTGGCCATTCCCAGCCAACCTGTAACTGCGAGCATAGTACCGTCATCGGCAATAACTGGCCTACTAGATACATCGACACGGGTACCTGGGAGAAGCGGAATATCTAATGGGTCCACCGTAACGGGTTCATCTTCTGGCTTGTTTTTATCAACGATTACAATTCTGAAGTCTGGCTTGGCAAAGGTGAATCTCACAGATAGCTGTCGCAGGAAGGTTTTTTGATCTGGGACACGCTTAGCTAAAAAGGATGTCATCCGAATCCGCGTGCCGGATTTAGGACTCCATTTTCGATCCTCGTCGCCAATTTCCAACGGTACAGCATCATCCTCGTCTGTGACAATTTTGTCGAAATCCATGTGGAAATGGGTTATGGCGTAGCCTTTTGGTGTCTTTTCCCCACCCGCAGACCACACTTCAATTTTCCTGCAAATTCCGAAAGGTGCTAATTTTCCTATACCCTTTCGCCCCATTACAGGGCGTTTCTTCTGTCTTGATTTGCCTCCATCTTGGCCGAGCCTGGCTCTCCGGTCGGCGCCAACCCTTAGAAAAAAATCGTTCGCTTCTTCTGGCGACATCCCGTGGCCGTCATCCTCCACATCTATCACATGTCCTAGATCAGCCAGCACGCCGCCGGATTGCGATGCTAGCTGAATGTTTAGAGGTAGGCGTACGGTGACCGTTTCGGCGTCTGCGTCATATCCGTTAGCGATGAGCTCAGCCACCACCGCACTTGCCTTGTCGTAGAGTTTTACACCCAATTTGTCGACCGTTAGCCTAGATATCCTTAGGCGATAAGGTGATTCTTGAGCCAGGGTGGATTGAGCAGGGACGAGGACTGTTGACTGGTCAGAGATCGGCATAGGCAATTCCTTCTGGTGGCGGCTATTTCCCGGGCCGCGTCCTTAGACAGGAATCAGCTTAATCTAATAATTATTGCATGGTAGGAAGAAAATTCTCAAAAAATGCCGACAGAGAGCCTCGATCTTCGGTTCGTGCATTCTTCTCTGGGGAAGAGCGGGCTGACGCTTGGCTCACAATTGATATGGGGACCAGCCACACTACATAAATACAGCGGCATCAGGATGCAGTTGTGCAGATTTGGCTTGAGGTGATTTTGCATTGTTGCGGACTATATCGATAGCTGTATGAATTGGGATTTGCATGTGTTTTTTTTATGGGGGATAAGAGGGCTGTATTAAACCCTCTTATATTGTTTTCTTGGTCAGTCAAGTCTGAGAAAAATTTGAATGATATTTGGCATTTGATTATTTTTGCTTTTTGTTACTGTCTCCCTTTATATGATGGGAAGATTTAAGAATTCTGCTTCATATGCTTGGGTTGTGGTAGTTTGAATGGTCGTATCCCGTACATGTCCAGCGCCAACAACTATTTTTTTAGACGGCCTTCTATACGGCTTATTTCTGCCTTGATAAGATCGACAGTCATCGTCTGGAATCTCGTTATTTTTTCGGTTTTTATATCTAAAATATCAAGCAAACCATTTCAAATGGCTTATCCTCGATTTAATAACGTCATTCGTATTTGCGCCAGCATTAATTTCAAATTGAGTAATCATGATCTAAAGGCTCGACAGGGGTTTCAAGCAGCCTGCATGTGCAGGCTGTTTGAAGTGGCTAAGTTGGTTAAAGCGCTAGGATGTCTTGCACGCTGTACTGGCCGGATCGATCCGCCAGCTCGTGCCAATTCCAGCTGTGGAAATCTTCACCTTCTTTTGGAAGCACCAGCTTCATCAGGCTGAGGTGTTCGCCCCCCAGCAACGTTGAGCAGCCCATAGCTTGGCGCCCATATCCATCAGTGCCTGAGCTTGTTCGTTCCACTGCTCTTCCAGTACCTTTTCGGCCAGCAACAAGGCCGTTCTTTGGATGGCAGTGTGTTCCCTTTGCGCCTCGGCAATGTGCTGGTCGACGATGACCAGCTCCTGCTCCAGCGCGTTAATGATTAGGTGCTGGCGTCGATTGTGCTCGATGGCAGTCGCGAGGTTTTTCGCAGCCTTTTGCGCGTCTGTATTGGCGTTCTTTTCGCCCTCGGTGTCGCCCCAGGCCACTGCCTGCGCATAAGCGGTGGCGGCATCGGTTTCGGCTTGCCGGGCCTTGGCCATATCCTCTTCTGCTTGCTGCTGGACCTGTACCAAGCGCGTGCTAAGGCTGTCGCGTTTTTCGTTGAGCTCCAGTTCGTCGGCTTTCCAGTTCGCTATCGAATCGGTGTAACCCGCCATCAAGGTTTCATGATTGAGCAGTTGCTCGCGTCGAGTGATCTGAGCATCTAAGATCCAGGCATGGTGTTTATTTGAGTCGTAAGGAAGTTTCAGCGTGTTGTACTCACTGCGGACTTCACGCAGACGATTCGCGTCTAATTCTTCGTCGCCCTCCAGTAATGCTTCCAAAGGTGCCATCTCGGCGTATTGCTCTTCAGCCGCCCTCAGGTATTTATCACGGCGGGTGGTCAGTTGGTCGATCTCATTGATCAACCGTTGCTTCTTCTCGCAGTCAGCGGCTGCGAGAGTGCTATCCGAATTCGGCAGTGAAAGTAAGATGGCCTCGCTGCAGCCCAGTTCGCTGGCTAGCAGTTCATGTTGTTCGGTAGAAGCTTGGAATTCTTTCATCTCTCTTGTTCCTTCAAATTGGGTTTGGGTTGAATGACGGCTGGCGAGGCCGGGAATAAGCCGGCGCTACCTCGATCAGCAGAGATGCACTCAGGCAGCCCGAGCCTCGCGGTCATCCGTTCCGGGAATCGTCTTCACGATGTAACAGCGCTGTGGCCCCAAACCGGGCAACCGGACCAAACTCGATGCCTTGCCGTCGCTGGCTGGTTCCAGCACTCCGCGCTGCAACAGCTCCTTGTTCACGGCGTTGATGTTCATGCCCCGGAAGATCTCGGAGCGCCACGCCTCAGGCAGCACGTAATAGGTGTTGGTGGTGTGCATGGTGTCGCCCATACCGTGCTCCAGCGTTTTGCGAAAGCCGAGGCGGTCGATGGTACGAGGGCCGTGTTCATCAATCTTGGCCGCCGCCGATTCCCACCGTGTGAAGCGGCTTTCACCAAATCGCTCGATGACTTGCCGCAGACGCGCCAAGATCGCATCGCCTTCGAAGTTGCCGGCGCCGCCTCGCTCGTTGAGCCAAGCGTTCAAGCAAACGCGAGCAGCAGTGGTGGCGGTCCCGTCCGGCCAGCCGGTGATGCCCATAGCGGTGGCCAGCTCGCCCGCAGCAGCCGCGAGACCAAAGCGCGCCGCGGCACGGTGTGCCTGTCCACTCGCAGAGGCGGGCAGCGCCTGGGCAATAAACCCTTCCAGCGTGCGGCGCAGGATTGCCGCCCATCCGTGGCGCTTGCCGGGTTCGCACAGCGCGGTCAAGAACGCGGTGAGCGGCGTGCCGTAGTAGTTCGCCACGCGGGCTTTGAGCGCGTCGGACAGTGCTGCCGCGTCTTCGAAACCGTTGAGCGTGTCGAACATGCCGAGGCCTTTGCTGGCATCGGCCGGGACGGCGAGCATGCGGACCTCCATGCCCGCTTTTAGCTCCTTGTTGGCTTCGGCCATGTGCTGCGCCAAGGTCTTCTCGCCCGTGGACAAAAACAGCAAACGCCACTCCTGCACCTGTCGGCCTGCTTGGCCTCGATCATTGGCGCGAGCTTTACCGGTGCCATTGCCGAGCATGTAAACCGTCTCGCCGATTATGCGCGGATCGCACATGCCGATTTCATCGAGTACCAGGAGACCGTCCGAATGTGCTGCTGCGATAGATTCCAGCGCGTTATCGGTCGATCGCCACGATCGCACCAAGCGTGGTCCGCCGTAGACCGAGGCCGCAACTTGCAGGTGAGTGGTCTTGCCGCCAGAGCTATCGCCGTAGAGGTGAAAGCCACCCGACTCATGGCCGAGCATGTGCAGAAGCGGACCCGCGAAGGCCACGCCGACGACAAACGCCAAGCGGTGGTTGCCGACGCACAACGCGCCGATCTGCTGTTGCCATTGTTCCAATGTGCCTGCTTCGCTGATCGGCGGAAGCTGCGCACCCGCTTCGTAGAAATGCAGGTGCTCGCTGTGCGTGCCCACCTGCTGCTCGGGCAGGAGAAAGGCGCTGTCATGCCAGCCTAAACGAGTGACCAGACGCGCACGTTGTGCACTGTCGAAACCGCCGAGGTAACTCTGCAAGTCGTTGCGTGCATTGCGTCCCGAACGACTGCCGGCGAGGCGCAAACTCACGTCTACAATGGAACGAGCACGTCTTTGCCGAAGTCATCACGCCGACAACTCTGCGAACTGGCCTGCGCGCCAGCCTTTGACGAGCGCGGGGGAGATAGGAGTAGGGATAAACAGACAGGCACAAAAAAACCGGCCAAGTGGCCGGTTTCTCTGGGTCTGAAAGTCTGGTAGAGACTTTCAGATACTGCTATATGGTGCCCCGAGGGAGACTCGAACTCCCACTCCTTTCGAAAACGGATTTTGAATCCGCCGCGTCTACCAATTCCGCCATCAGGGCTCAATGGCGGCGAAGTATAGAGAGGTGATTACCGTTGGTCAATCACGTTTCATGGTCAATTTTTGATATTTCCGCTAGACTTTCCGGCCCTGCTAGACGAACCCCATCATGCGCGTTGCTGACTTTACTTTCGAGCTTCCTGATTCGCTGATCGCCCGCCATCCGTTGGCCGAGCGTCGCGGTAGTCGCCTGCTGACCCTTGATGGGCCGAGCGGCGCCCTGGCACACCGTCAATTCACTGATTTGCTTGAGCATTTGCGCCCGGGCGATTTAATGGTGTTCAACAATACCCGGGTGATTCCGGCGCGGCTGTTCGGGCAGAAAGCGTCCGGCGGCAAGCTGGAAATTCTCATCGAGCGCATGCTCGATGCGCACCGCGTGGTGGCGCATGTGCGCTCCAGCAAGTCGCCGAAGCCGGGTTCGAAGATCCTTATCGACGGCGGTGGCGAAGCCGAGATGCTCGCGCGTCATGATGCGTTGTTCGAGCTGGGGTTTGCCGAGGAAGTGTTGCCGCTGCTCGATCGCGTCGGGCACATGCCGTTGCCTCCTTATATAGACCGCCCGGATGAAGGCTCGGATCGCGAGCGTTATCAGACCGTGTATGCCCAGCGTCTGGGTGCGGTCGCAGCGCCGACGGCGGGGCTGCATTTCGATGAGCCGCTGATGCAGGCGATTGCCGCCAAGGGCGTCGAGACTGCGTTCGTGACGTTGCACGTCGGCGCGGGGACGTTTCAGCCGGTGCGTGTCGAGAAGATCGAAGATCACCACATGCACAGCGAGTGGCTGGAAGTCGGCCAGGATGTGGTCGATGCGGTCGCTGCGTGCCGTGCGCGTGGCGGTCGGGTGATTGCGGTCGGCACCACCAGCGTGCGTTCGCTGGAAAGTGCGGCGCGCGATGGTGTGCTCAAGCCGTTCAGTGGCGACACCGACATCTTTATCTATCCGGGCCGGCCGTTTCATGTGGTCGATGCCCTGGTGACCAATTTCCATTTGCCGGAATCCACGCTGTTGATGCTGGTTTCCGCGTTTGCCGGTTATCCCGAAACCATGGCCGCCTACAAGGCCGCCGTGGAAAACGGATACCGCTTTTTCAGTTACGGGGATGCGATGTTCATCACCCGCAATCCCGCTCCAACTGCCCCTGAACAGACAGGCCCAGAGGAAACAGAATGAGTCGCGAATGTCGAATGTCCTTTGAGCTGCTGGCCACCGATGGCAAGGCTCGTCGTGGTCGCCTGACCTTCCCCCGTGGCACCGTCGAGACCCCGGCGTTCATGCCGGTCGGCACCTATGGCACGGTCAAGGGCATGCTACCGCGCGACATCGTCGCCACGGGCGCGGAAATCATTCTGGGCAACACCTTTCACCTGTGGCTGCGTCCCGGCACTCAAGTGATCAAGGAACACGGCGACCTGCACGATTTCATGCAGTGGAAAGGCCCGATCCTCACCGACTCCGGCGGCTTCCAGGTGTTCAGCCTCGGCGCGATGCGCAAGATCAAGGAGGAGGGCGTGACCTTCGCTTCTCCGGTCGACGGCGCCAAAGTGTTCATGGGCCCGGAAGAGTCGATGCAGGTGCAGCGCGATCTCGGTTCCGACATTGTGATGATCTTCGACGAATGCACGCCGTATCCGGCTGACGAAGACGTCGCGCGCGTATCGATGGAGCTGTCGTTGCGTTGGGCGCAGCGTTCGAAGAATGCGCACGGCGACAACACCGCAGCGCTGTTCGGTATCGTCCAGGGCGGCATGCATGAAAACCTGCGCATGCGCTCGCTCGAAGGCCTCGACAAGATCGGCTTCGACGGCCTCGCCATCGGCGGTCTGTCGGTGGGCGAACCGAAGCACGAAATGATCAAGGTGCTGGATTATCTGCCGGGCCAGATGCCCGCTGACAAACCTCGTTACCTTATGGGCGTTGGCAAACCGGAGGATCTGGTTGAGGGTGTGCGCCGCGGGGTGGACATGTTCGATTGCGTGATGCCAACCCGTAATGCCCGCAATGGGCATCTGTTCATCGATACCGGTGTGCTGAAGATCCGTAACGCGTTCCATCGCCATGATGAATCGCCGCTGGATCCGACCTGCGATTGCTACACCTGCCAGAACTTCTCGCGCGCTTATCTGCATCACCTGGACAAGTGCGGCGAAATGCTCGGCAGCATGCTCAATACCATCCATAACTTGCGCCATTATCAGGTGCTGATGGCTGGTTTGCGCGAGGCTATTCAACAGGGTACATTGGCCGCCTTTGTCGATGCCTTCTACGCCAAACGCGGACTTCCCGTCCCGCCTTTGGACTGAGTTTTCTGACCCCAAGATTCAACATTTGCAACTGGAGTGCTAAATGAGCTTTTTTATCTCTAACGCCATGGCTGACGCAGCTGCACCGGCTGCTGCAAGCCCAATGGGCGGCGGCTTCGAGTGGATTTTCCTGGTCGGCTTCCTGGTCATCTTCTACCTGATGATCTGGCGTCCACAGGCCAAGCGCGCCAAAGAGCAGAAGAACCTGCTGAGCAGCCTGCAGAAGGGCGACGAAGTCGTGACCACTGGCGGCATCGCCGGCAAGATCACCAAGGTTGCCGATGACTTCGTGGTTCTGGAAGTGTCCGACACCGTGGAAATGAAGTTCCAGAAAGGCGCCATCGCCGCCACGCTGCCAAAAGGCACGCTGAAAGCGATCTAAGAGCAACAACTTCTACTCAATCGACGGGGCGCGCAAGGCGCCCCGCGTTCATAACGGGCGGCGTGATGCTGAACAAATACCCTCTGTGGAAATACATTCTGATCCTGGCGGTGCTGGCGATCGGTCTGATTTATTCCGCTCCCAATCTTTACCCCGATGACCCGGCGATTCAGATCAGCGGCGCCAGCACGGCTCTGCAGGTCAATGACGCCGATCTGGCTCGCGTCAGCACAGCGCTGAAAGAGTCCGGCATCAACGTCAAGGCGGCTACGCTGACGGCGGGCGGCAAGGGCGGTCTGATCCGTCTGAGCAAGGCTGAAGACCAGCTGCCGGCCAAGGACGTTGTGCGCAAGGCATTGGGTGATGACTACGTCGTCGCGCTGAACCTGGCACAGACCACCCCGCAATGGCTGCGCAACCTCGGTGCGCACCCGATGAAGCTGGGTCTGGACTTGTCCGGTGGTGTGCACTTCCTGCTCGAAGTGGACATGGACAAAGCCCTCGATGCGCGCCTGAAAGTCTACGAAGGCGACGTCAAGAGCCTGCTGCGCAAAGAGAAGCTGCGCTATCGCAGCCTGCCGCAACTGGGCGGTGCCATTCAGTTGGGCTTCAGCGATGAAGACTCCCGCGAACAGGCCCGTGCGCTGATCCGCAAGAACTTCAACGATTTCGACATTGTTCCGGCCGACCTCAACGGTCAACCGGTGCTGCGTCTGGCGATGACCCCGGCCAAGCTGGCGGAAATCCGTGAATACTCCATCAAGCAGAACCTGACCACGGTACGTAACCGCGTCAACGAGCTGGGTGTTGCCGAACCGATCGTGCAGCGTCAGGGCGCCAACCGCATCGTGGTTGAGCTGCCGGGCGTGCAGGACACTGCCGAAGCCAAGCGTATTCTCGGCAAGACGGCCAACCTTGAGTTCCGTCTGGCCGCCGAGCCGGGCGCTTCGAAAGCCACTTCCGAATCGTTCGAATTCCGTGAAGGCAACCGTCCGCCAGCACAGATCGAGCGTGGTCTGATCATTACCGGTGACCAGGTCACCGACGCCAAGGCCGGTTTCGGCGAGCACGGTACGCCTGAAGTGAACATCCGTCTGGATGGTCATGGTGGCGAGCTGATGAGCCGCGCGACCCGTTCCAACGTCGGTCGCAGCATGGCGGTGATCTTCATCGAACAGCGTCCGGTCACCACTTACACCAAGCAAGTGGTTGATGGCGTCGAGAAAGACGTTGCGGTGCAGACGTTCAAGGAAGAGAAGAAGATCATCAGCCTGGCGACCATTCAGTCGCCGCTGGGTGCGCAATTCCGCATCACTGGCCTGAACGGTCAGGGCGAGTCGTCCGAACTGGCGCTGCTGCTGCGTGCCGGTGGTCTGGCTGCACCGATGTACTTCGCTGAAGAGCGCACAATCGGTCCGAGCCTGGGTGCTGACAACATCACAAAAGGTATCGACGCTTCCCTGTGGGGCATGCTGTTCGTATCGCTGTTCATCATCGCCATCTACCGCTTCTTCGGCGTCATCGCCACCGTCGCGCTGGCGGTGAACATGGTGCTGCTGCTGGCGTTGATGTCGTTGCTGGGCGCCACGCTGACCCTGCCGGGTATCGCCGGTATCGTCTTGACCATGGGTATGGCGGTCGACGCCAACGTACTGATCTTCTCGCGGATTCGTGAAGAGATCGCCGCCGGCATGACTGTGCAGCGGGCAATCAACGAAGGCTTCGGCCGGGCATTTACTGCGATTCTCGACGCCAACCTGACCACCTTGCTGGTCGGCGGCATTCTCTTCGCCATGGGCACCGGCCCGGTGAAGGGTTTCGCAGTGACGATGTCCCTCGGGATCTTTACCTCGATGTTCACGGCCATCATGGTGACCCGCGCAATGGTCAACCTGATCTTTGGCGGACGTGACTTCAAGAAGTTGTGGATTTAAGGGGCTGCCATGTTACGTACAATCAACTTCATGGGCGTTCGCAACTTCGCGTTCGGCGTCACATTGCTGCTTACCGTCATTGCCTTGTTCAGTGTCGCCACCAAGGGCATGAACTGGGGCCTGGACTTCACCGGCGGTACGCTCATCGAGCTGACCTACGAGCGTCCGGCCGACGTCACCAAGGTGCGCGAGCAACTGGCGACTTCCGGTTATCACGAAGCCGTGGTGCAGAACTTCGGTGCGACCACCGACCTGCTCGTGCGTATGCCGGGTGAAGACCCGCAGTTGGGCCATCAAGTAGCGGAAGCGCTTCAAAAGGTCGGCGGTGACAACCCGGCGACGGTCAAGCGTGTCGAGTTCGTCGGCCCGCAGGTCGGTGAAGAGCTGCGCGACCAGGGCGGCCTCGGCATGCTGCTGGCGCTCGGCGGCATCCTGATCTACCTGGCGTTCCGCTTTCAGTGGAAGTTTGCGGTCGGCGCCATTGTGTCGCTGATCCACGACGTGATCGTGACCGTGGGTATCCTCTCGTACTTCCAGATCACCTTCGATCTGACGGTGCTGGCGGCGGTGCTGGCGATCATCGGTTACTCGCTGAACGACACCATCGTGGTTTTCGACCGGGTGCGTGAAAACTTCCGCGTGCTGCGCAAGGCGACGCTGATCGAGAACATCAACATCTCGACCACCCAGACCCTGCTGCGCACCATGGCGACCTCGATCTCCACTCTGCTGGCGATCGCGGCGCTGCTGTTCTTCGGTGGCGACAACCTGTTCGGCTTCTCCATCGCACTGTTCATCGGTGTACTGGCGGGTACCTACTCGTCGATCTACATCGCCAACGTGGTGCTGATCTGGCTGAACCTGACCACCGAGGATCTGATTCCTCCGGCCAACAGCGATAAGGAAGTCGACGACCGTCCATAACGGCCACGATTTCCCGGCTGTCAGCCAACAAAAGGCGCGAGTTGAACTCGCGCCTTTTTTTGTGCTCCAAGGCTGGGAGAAGCGCGGGCGCGTCCCGCATGTGATGGTCAGGAGGTTCATGTGAACAAGTCGTTGCTGGTTGGTGCGGTATTGGGTGCTGTCGGTGTCACAGCCGGGGGTGCTGTTGCCACCTACAGCCTGGTTAAAAGCGGCCCTGAGTATGCGCAAGTATTAGCCGTTGAGCCGGTCAAGACACAGATCAAGACTCCACGTGAAGTATGCAAGGATGTAACGGTGACCCGTCAGGCACCGGTAAAAGATCAACACCAGATCGCCGGTACCGTGGTCGGCGCGCTGGCCGGTGGTTTGCTGGGTAACCAGATTGGCGGCGGTACCGGCAAGAAGATTGCCACGGTGGCCGGTGCGGTCGGTGGCGGTTACGCGGGCAACAAGGTGCAGGAGGGCATGCAGGAGCGTGACACCTACACCACTACGCAAACTCGCTGCAACACGGTCAATGACATCAGCGACAAGGTCGTCGGTTACGACGTGCGTTACTCGCTTGATGGCAAGGAAGGCAAAGTGCGGATGGATCGCGATCCGGGTAACCAGATTCCGGTCGACAAGGAAGGCAAGCTGATCCTGTCGCAGAATGAGCCGGCTCAGTAAGGATTTACGGATGTGAAAAGAAGCACCCTGCGGGGTGCTTTTTTTATACCCGCGATTCAGGGCAGCGCGCGATTCTCACCTGTGGGAGCGAGCCTGCTCGCGAATATGGTCCAACAGTTGATATTTCCTTTGTTGACACGCCCATTCGCGAGCAGGCTCGCTCCCACAGGGAATTGTGCTGTTTGGAATTGCAGGCATAAAAAAAGCACCCCGAAGGGTGCTTTTTGGTTTCGCGTAAAGCTTAGCGCTTCAGCGAGGCCGGCAGGTGCGGCTGGATCGCCGTCAGCACTGCCTTGAAGCATTTGGTGTTGCCGGCAACGATGTGGCCTTTTTCCAGGAAGTCGTGACCGCCGGTGAAGTCGCTCACCAGGCCGCCGGCTTCTTGAATCAGCAGGGCGCCTGCAGCCATGTCCCACTCGGACAGGCCCGATTCCCAGAACGCATCGAAACGACCGGCAGCTACGTAAGCCAGGTCGAGGCTCGCCGAACCGGCGCGGCGGATGCCGGCAGTCTGGCCAACCAGGGCGCGGAACATGCCCAGGTAGTTGTCGAGGTTGTCCATCTGATCGTCACGGAACGGGAAGCCAGTGCCGAGCAGAGCGCCGTCGAGGCTGGTGCGACCGCTTACGCGCAGACGACGACCGTTCAGTTGAGCGCCGCGACCACGGCTGGCGGTGAATTCTTCCTGGCGGACCGGGTCCAGAACCACTGCGTGTTCCAGACGACCACGATATTTGCAGGCAATGCTCACTGCAAAGTGCGGAATGCCACGGAGGAAGTTGGTTGTGCCGTCCAGCGGATCGATGATCCACAGGTACTCTTCGCCTTCGATGCCGGTGCCAGCGTGCAGGCCGGTTTCTTCACCCTGAATCGAGTGATTCGGGTAAGCCTTGCGCAGGGCATCGATGATTTTCTGTTCAGCGGCGCGATCGACCTCGGATACGTAATCCTTGGCGTCTTTTTCGTCGACCTTGATGGTATCCAGGCGCTCGATGGAGCGGAAGATCAGTTCACTGGCGCTGCGGGCGGCGCGCAGCGCGATATTCAGCATGGGCTGCATGGATGTGTCACCTAAGGTTGTTAAAGAAAGCCGCGCATTCTATCAGAACTTTTCTTCAGGTGAAGGACGCTGTTCGCTTTCATAGCTTAACGGTAGGCTGTTCTGTAAGATTTGCCCCCCTTTCCTGTGTCCGAGAGCGCCTCCCTTGCTGCAGAACATTCGTGTCGTCCTGGTCAACACCAGCCACCCCGGCAATATCGGCGGGGCCGCGCGCGCCATGAAAAACATGGGTCTGTCGCGACTGGTGCTGGTCGAACCGAGGGTCTTCCCGCACCACGAGGCCGACGCCCGCGCCTCCGGTGCCGGCGACATTCTTGAAAACGCGCAAGTCGTCGCCACCTTGGAAGACGCTTTGGTCGGTTGCAATCTGGTGCTCGGCACCAGCGCCCGCGACCGGCGTATTCCCTGGCCGCTGCTCGATCCGCGCGAATGCGGCAACAAAGTGGTCGAGGAAGCCGGGCAGGGCGCCGAGATCGCTTTGGTGTTCGGTCGTGAAGACTCCGGCCTGACCAATGAAGAGCTGCAGCGATGTCACTTTCATGTGCACATCCCTTCTGACCCGACGTTCAGTTCGCTGAACCTCGGGGCGGCGGTGCAGGTGTTGAGTTATGAAGTGCGCATGGCCTGGCTGGCCGCACAGGGTCAGCCGAGCAAAGTCGAGAAAGAAGAAGTGGCCTCGGTGAAAAGTGCCGAGCTGGCGACCATGGATGAGCTGGAGCGATTCTATGAGCACCTGGAGCAGACGCTGGTCGCCATCGAGTTCCTCGATCCGGAAAAACCACGGCACTTGATGGCGCGCCTGCGCCGGTTGTACGGACGCAGCTCGGTCAGCCGGGCGGAAATGAATATTTTGCGTGGCATCCTCACGGAAACCCAGAAAGCGGCCCGTGGCGAGCTTCTAAAGCGGAAGGATTAAATGATGTTTGAGCGTTTGCGTGAAGATATCCAAAGCGTATTCCATCGAGACCCGGCGGCGCGTAACGCTTTTGAAGTTCTGACCTGCTACCCCGGCATGCATGCGATCTGGATTCATCGTTTGGCCGGCATGCTCTGGCGCAACGAACTGAAATGGCTGGCGCGACTGGTGTCGAACTTCGGTCGCTGGCTGACCGGGATCGAGATTCACCCGGGCGCCAAGGTCGGTCGGCGTTTCTTCATCGACCACGGCATGGGCATCGTCATTGGCGAGACCGCCGAGATCGGCGACGACGTCACCATCTATCAAGGCGTGACCCTTGGCGGCACCAGTTGGAACAAAGGCAAGCGTCACCCGACGCTGGGTGATGGCGTGGTGGTCGGCGCCGGTGCCAAAGTTCTCGGCCCGTTCACGGTGGGGGCCGGCGCCAAAGTCGGCTCCAACGCTGTTGTGACCAAGGAAGTGCCGCCGGGCGCCACCGTGGTGGGAATTCCGGGGCGGATCATCGTCAAGACCGATGAAGAGCAGGACGCCAAGCGCAAAGCCATGGCGGAAAAGATCGGTTTCGACGCTTATGGTGTCAGCGAAGACATGCCCGACCCGGTGGCGCGCGCCATCGGCCAGTTGCTCGACCATCTGCAAGCGGTGGACGGGCGTCTGGAGGGTATGTGCGGGGCGCTGAAGGATCTGGGCAGCAATTACTGTGCGAAAGATCTGCCTGAGCTGCGTGAAGAAGATTTCGCCTGCGTGAAGGGCAAGGACGAATCCAAAGCCGGCTGAACCGCGGCGCTGCTTTTCGCGAGCAGGCTCGCTCCCACAGATGAATGCATTCCAATGTGGGAGCGAGCCTGCTCGCGAAGAACGATCACGCGGTTGCGCTGGCTGTCCGCGCCCCGTCTTTGCTATAGTGCGCGCGCTCTTTTGCGGGTAAACCCGACTAAAGCACTAGGTCTTATAGTTGACTTAAATGCTCGGGAATTGCATACTCCCGCCCATTCCGAACTCCGTGGTAACTGTCCATGCGACTGACTACAAAAGGCCGATACGCCGTGACCGCCATGCTTGACCTGGCGTTGCACGCGCAGCACGGGCCGGTGTCTCTGGCCGATATCTCCGAGCGCCAAGGCATCTCCCTGTCCTACCTCGAACAGCTGTTCGCCAAGCTGCGCCGCAGCAACCTGGTTTCCAGCGTTCGCGGTCCGGGTGGTGGCTACCAGTTGTCCCGCGACATGCAGGGCATTCAGGTCGCCCAAGTGATCGATGCGGTGAACGAATCGGTCGATGCCACCAAGTGCCAGGGCCAGGGCGATTGCCATTCCGGCGATACCTGTCTGACCCATCATCTGTGGTGCGATTTGAGCCTGCAGATTCACGAATTTCTGAGCGGTATCAGCTTGGCCGACCTTGTGACTCGCCGTGAGGTACAAGAAGTGGCCCAGCGTCAGGACCAGCGCCGTTGCAGCAGCAAGGCGCCACGCCTGGACAAGATTGAAGCGTCCGCCGTCGAATGACAGCCGAAGAGCTACCCGCGGCACGCCAGCCCTGATTTAGGAGATAGTCCATGAAATTGCCGATTTACCTTGATTACTCTGCAACCACCCCGGTTGATCCGCGCGTTGCGCAGAAAATGAGTGAATGCCTGCTGGTCGACGGAAACTTCGGTAACCCGGCGTCCCGCTCCCACGTGTTCGGCTGGAAGGCTGAAGAGTCCGTCGAAAACGCTCGTCGTCAGGTGGCCGATCTGGTCAATGCCGACCCGCGCGAAATCGTCTGGACCTCCGGTGCCACCGAATCCGACAACCTGGCGATCAAGGGCGCGGCACATTTCTACGCCTCCAAGGGCAAGCACCTGATCACCAGCAAGATCGAGCACAAGGCTGTCCTCGACACCATGCGCCAGCTGGAGCGTGAAGGTTTCGAAGTGACCTACCTCGAGCCTACCGAAGACGGTCTGATCACCCCGGCAATGATTGACGCCGCACTGCGCGAAGACACCATTCTGGTGTCGGTGATGCACGTCAACAACGAAATCGGCACCATCAACGACATCGCCGCCATCGGCGAGATGCTGCGCGCCAAAGGCGTGCTGTTCCATGTCGACGCTGCTCAGTCCACCGGCAAGGTCGAAATCGATCTGCAGAAGCTGAAAGTCGACATGATGTCGTTCTCCGCCCACAAGACTTATGGCCCTAAAGGCATCGGCGCGCTGTACGTCAGCCGCAAGCCGCGTGTGCGCATCGAAGCGACCATGCACGGCGGCGGTCACGAGCGCGGCATGCGTTCCGGCACCCTGGCGACCCACCAGATCGTCGGCATGGGCGAAGCGTTCCGCGTAGCCAAGGAAGACATGGCCGCTGAAAACGTGCGCATCAAAGCCTTGAGCGATCGCTTCTACAAGCAGGTCGAGCATCTGGAAGAGCTGTACGTCAACGGCAGCCTGACCGCCCGCGTTCCGCACAACCTGAATCTGAGCTTCAACTACGTTGAAGGCGAGTCGCTGATCATGGCGCTCAAGGATCTGGCGGTATCGTCCGGTTCGGCCTGCACCTCGGCGTCGCTGGAGCCTTCGTACGTATTGCGCGCCCTGGGCCGCAACGACGAACTGGCACACAGCTCGATCCGCTTTACCTTCGGCCGTTTCACCACCGAAGAAGAAATCGACTACGCCGCGCAGAAGGTCTGCGAGGCCGTTACCAAGCTGCGCGCTCTGTCGCCGCTGTGGGACATGTACAAAGACGGCGTCGATATCTCGAAAATCGAGTGGGCGGCACACTAACTATAGAAGCCGCCGGATACAGATCCTGTAGCGACGCGGCGTTAACGCAGCGCAGTTGCAGGGTCTCAAGAGCGGCCCTGATGAGTGAGGATTGAGAATCATGGCTTACAGCGAAAAGGTCATCGACCACTACGAAAACCCGCGCAACGTCGGCAAGATGAACGCGGAAGATCCTGATGTCGGCACCGGCATGGTCGGCGCTCCGGCGTGCGGCGACGTGATGCGTCTGCAGATCAAGGTCAACGATCAGGGCGTTATCGAAGACGCCAAGTTCAAGACCTACGGTTGCGGTTCGGCAATCGCCTCCAGCTCCCTCGCCACCGAGTGGATGAAGGGCAAGACCCTGGACGAAGCCGAAACCATCAAGAACACTCAGCTGGCCGAAGAACTGGCCCTGCCGCCAGTGAAAATCCACTGCTCCGTGCTCGCAGAAGACGCTATCAAAGCGGCAGTTCGCGACTACAAGCAGAAGAAAGGCTTGATCTGAATTTCAAGATTCGGCGACGAGTAAGGAGTCAACGATGGCTATCAGCATGACAGAAGCGGCTGCTCGACACGTGCGGCGCTCCCTCGACGGGCGCGGCAAAGGTGAAGGGATTCGTCTGGGTGTTCGCACCACAGGCTGTTCCGGCCTTGCCTACGTGCTGGAGTTTGTCGACGAGGTAGTGGCGGAAGATCAGGTGTTCGAGAGTCACGGCGAAAAAGTGATCATCGACCCGAAGAGCCTGGCCTACCTGGACGGCACCGAGCTCGACTTCGTCAAGGAAGGGTTGAACGAAGGCTTCAAGTTCAACAACCCCAACGTCCGCGGTGAATGTGGCTGCGGCGAAAGCTTCAACATCTGAGGCTGGTCGTGGGTATTCCTTGTCATTTCGCTTTATTCGAGCTGCAACCGAGCTTCCGCCTGGATCTCGAGCAGTTGGCCACGCGCTACCGTGAGTTGGCGCGCGGCGTCCATCCTGACCGTTTTGCCGATGCATCCGAACGCGAGCAGCGCTCGGCGCTCGAGCAATCGGCGCGGCTCAACGACGCCTACCAGACGCTCAAGAGTCCGGCCCAGCGCGCACGCTACCTGCTGAAAATCAGCGGGCATGAAGTGCCGATGGAAGTCACTGTCCACGATCCCGAATTCCTTCTGCAGCAGATGCAATGGCGCGAAGAGCTCGAAGATCTGCAGGACAGCGCCGACCTCGACGGTGTTGCCGTGTTCAAGCGTCGCTTGAAGGCGGCTCAGGAGCAGCTCAACGAAAGCTTCGCAGCCTGTTGGGATGATGCAGCGCAACGCGAGCAGGCCGAACGCCTGATGCGGCGCATGCAGTTCCTCGACAAGCTCACCTACGAAGTGCGCCAGCTGGAAGAGCGCCTCGACGATTAACCCAGTGCTGCCCTGATTGCACGCTGACAGACAGACAAGACCTGATCACCATGGCTCTACTGCAGATCGCCGAACCCGGCCAAAGTCCTCAACCGCACCAGCGTCGCCTGGCTGTGGGCATCGACTTGGGTACTACCAATTCGCTGGTCGCTGCGCTGCGCAGTGGTCTTTCCGAACCGCTGGCCGACGCCAGCGGGCAGGTCATCCTGCCGTCCGCCGTGCGTTATCACGCCGACCGCGTTGAAGTCGGTGAGTCCGCCAAGCTGGCGGCAGCCTCTGATCCTCTGAACACCGTGCTCTCGGTCAAGCGCTTGATGGGTCGTGGTCTGTCCGACGTCAAGCAATTGGGCGAGCAACTGCCGTACCGCTTTGTCGGCGGCGAATCGCACATGCCGTTTATCGATACCGTGCAAGGCCCGAAAAGCCCGGTTGAAGTCTCCGCCGATATCCTCAAGGTCCTGCGTCAGCGCGCTGAAGCGACCTTGGGTGGCGAACTGGTTGGCGCGGTAATCACCGTTCCTGCCTACTTCGACGATGCGCAGCGTCAGGCCACCAAAGACGCGGCCAAGCTCGCCGGTCTCAACGTGTTGCGTCTGCTCAACGAGCCGACTGCCGCTGCGGTGGCGTACGGTCTGGATCAGCACGCCGAAGGTCTGGTGGCGATCTACGACTTGGGCGGCGGTACTTTCGATATCTCCATTCTGCGTCTGACCGGCGGCGTCTTTGAAGTTCTGGCCACTGGCGGCGACAGCGCGCTGGGCGGCGATGACTTCGATCACGCGATTGCCGGCTGGATCATCGAGAGCGCTGGCCTGTCCGCCGATCTCGACCCGGGTGCACAACGCAATCTGCTGCAAATCGCCTGTGCGGCCAAAGAAGCTTTGACCGACGCTGCCAGCGTTGAAGTGGCTTACGGCGACTGGAAAGCACAACTGACCCGCGAAGCCTTCGATGCGCTGATAGAGCCGATGGTCGCGCGCAGCCTGAAAGCCTGCCGCCGCGCCGTCCGCGATTCCGGTATTGAACTGGAAGACGTCCACGCCGTGGTCATGGTCGGCGGTTCGACCCGCGTTCCACGTGTGCGTGAAGCCGTTGCCGAAGCGTTCGGTCGTCAGCCATTGACGGAAATCGACCCGGATCAAGTGGTGGCCATCGGGGCCGCGATCCAGGCCGACACCCTGGCTGGCAACAAGCGCGATGGCGGCGAACTGCTGCTGCTCGACGTGATTCCGCTTTCCCTTGGTTTGGAAACCATGGGTGGTCTGATGGAAAAGGTGATTCCGCGCAACACTACCATTCCCGTCGCCCGCGCTCAGGATTTCACCACCTATAAAGACGGCCAGTCGGCCATGGCGATCCACGTGTTGCAGGGTGAGCGCGAGCTGATCAGCGATTGCCGCTCTCTGGCTCGCTTCGAATTGCGCGGCATTCCGGCGATGGTGGCCGGTGCGGCGAAAATTCGCGTGACCTTCCAGGTCGATGCCGACGGTCTGCTCAGCGTGTCTGCCCGTGAATTGGGCTCGGGCGTTGAGGCGAGCATTCAGGTCAAGCCTTCCTATGGTCTGACCGATGGCGAAATCGCCAAGATGCTCAAGGATTCGTTCCAGCATGCCAATGACGACAAGGTCGCCCGCGTTCTGCGTGAGCAGCAAGTCGATGCCCAGCGCCTGCTCGAAGCGGTGCAGGGCGCTCTGGAGGCCGATGGCGAGCGTTTGCTCGACGCCGAAGAGCGCATGGTCATCGAACTGCAAATGCAGGAACTGGCCGAACTGATGAAAGGTACCGATGGTTACGCCATCGAGCAGCAGACCAAGCGTCTGTCGCAAGTGACCGATGCTTTTGCTGCCCGCCGCATGGATCTGACGGTGAAAGCCGCTCTGTCGGGGCGCAACCTGAATGAAATCGAGGATATCTGATGCCGCAGGTCATTTTTCTGCCCCACGAGAAGTTTTGCCCTGAAGGCATGGTGGTCGAGGCTGCGCCCGGCACCTCTATTCTCGAGCTGGCCCACGAACACCATATCGAGATGGAAAGCGCATGCGGCGGCGTCTGCGCCTGCACCACGTGCCATTGCATCATCCGCGAGGGTTTCGACTCGCTGGAAGAGGCCGACGAGCTGGAAGAAGACTTCCTCGATCGTGCCTGGGGCCTTGAGGCGCAATCGCGTCTGGCCTGTCAGGCCATCGTCGGTGAAGAAGACATCACCGTCGAGATCCCGAAATATTCGCTTAACCATGCGGCTGAAGCGCCGCACTGACTGGTAAGACTGTCATGAGCTACGGTTGGAATGATGTTCAACGCATTGCAGAAGAGCTGGCCGAGGCCCATGAGGGACTCGACCCGTACTCTGTAGGTTTTGTCCGTTTGCAGCAGATGATTCTTGAACTGCCTGACTTCGATGCTACTTCTGGCCGGGTCGGCGAGAAGGTGCTCGAAGCGGTTCAGGAGCTCTGGGCCGCAGAATTGGACTGATCGTCTCGCAGGTTAGGCAATACCCAAGAACCCGCGTATAATTCGCGGGTTTAATTTTTCGCAAATTACCGTTTCTGGAGTTACACCATGGCTGTTCAACGTACTTTCTCCATCATCAAGCCTGACGCCGTTGCTAAAAACGTGATCGGCAAGATCACCACTCGCTTCGAAGACGCTGGCCTGCGCGTTGTAGCTTCGAAACTGAAGCAACTGTCCAAAGCCGAAGCCGAAGGCTTCTACGCTGAGCACAGCGAGCGCGGTTTCTTCGGTGACCTGGTTGCTTTCATGACTTCCGGTCCGGTTGTCGTTCAGGTTCTGGAAGGTGAAAACGCTATCGCTCGCAACCGTGAGCTGATGGGCGCTACCAATCCTAAAGAAGCTGCTCCAGGCACCATCCGTGCTGACTTCGCTGAATCGATCGACGCCAACGCCGTTCACGGTTCGGACTCCGAAGCTGCTGCCGCTCGCGAAATCGCTTACTTCTTCGCAGCTACTGAAGTAACCACTCGCTAAGCATTGCTTGCAGAGTGAAGGTGAATCCATGACTACATCGACTGTTAAAACAAACCTGCTGGGTCTGACCCAGCCGGAAATGGAAAAATTCTTCGACTCAATCGGGGAGAAGCGTTTCCGTGCCGGTCAGGTAATGAAATGGATTCACCACTTTGGCGTCGATGATTTCGACGCCATGACGAACGTCAGCAAAGCCTTGCGCGACAAGCTCAAGGCCATTGCTGAAGTGCGTGGTCCGGAAGTGGTCAGCGAGGACATCTCCAGCGACGGCACCCGTAAATGGGTGGTGCGCGTGGCGTCCGGCAGCTGCGTCGAGACCGTGTACATTCCCCAGGGCAAGCGCGGCACTCTGTGCGTTTCGTCCCAGGCAGGCTGTGCCCTGGATTGCAGTTTCTGCTCCACCGGCAAGCAAGGCTTCAACAGCAACCTCACCGCCGCCGAAGTCATCGGTCAGGTGTGGATTGCCAACAAATCTTTCGGCAGCGTCCCGGCCACCGTCGACCGCGCCATCACCAACGTGGTGATGATGGGCATGGGCGAGCCGTTGCTGAACTTCGACAACGTCGTCGCCGCCATGCATCTGATGATGGATGACCTCGGCTACGGGATCTCCAAGCGCCGCGTGACCCTGTCCACCTCGGGTGTGGTGCCGATGATCGATGAGCTGGCCAAGCACATCGACGTGTCCCTGGCGTTGTCCCTGCACGCACCGAATGACGCATTGCGTAACCAATTGGTGCCGATCAACAAGAAATATCCACTTAAGATGCTGCTCGAGTCGTGCCAGCGCTACATGTCCGCCCTTGGCGAGAAACGTGTGCTGACCATCGAGTACACCTTGCTCAAGGACGTCAACGACAAGCTTGAGCACGCGGTGGAAATGATCGAGTTGCTTAAAGATATCCCGTGCAAGATCAACCTGATCCCGTTCAACCCGTTCCCGCACTCCGGGTACGAGCGGCCGAGCAACAACGCCATCCGCCGCTTCCAGGATCAGTTGCATCAGGCCGGTTTCAACGTCACTGTGCGCACCACTCGTGGTGAAGACATCGACGCCGCATGTGGTCAATTGGTAGGGCAGGTGCTGGATCGCACCCGTCGCAGCGAACGTTACATCGCCGTGCGCGAGTTGAGCGCCGACAGCGATCTGGCACAGAACGCCGCGAACACTAACTAAGAGAGGATCTCTATGTCCCTGCGCTTTGCGCTGCTGTTGCTGTTGGCCAGCCTGTGCGCTGGCTGTGTCCTGTCGGGTGACTATAACCCGATGAAGACCAGCAAGGGCCGCGATGAAGCGCGGGCTGCCTACGTGCAGTTGGGGCTGGGCTATCTGCAGCAAGGCATGACCGAGCGCGCCAAGGTGCCATTGAAGAAAGCGCTGGAGCTGGACGGTTCCGACCCCGATGCCAATGCGGCCCTCGGTCTGGTGTTCCAGGCTGAAATGGAGCCGGCACTGGCCGACGAGCACTTTCGCAAGGCCCTGTCCTCACGTCCCACCGATGCACGCATCCTCAACAACTACGGCAGTTTTCTCTACGAAGAACAGCGCTACAAGGAAGCCTACGAGCGTTTTGAACAAGCGGCCGCCGATACCCTGTATCCTGAGCGCTCGCGGGTCTTCGAAAACCTCGGCATGACCGCCGCCAAGCTTGGCCAGCGTGATCTGGCCCAGCAACAGCTGGAAAAAGCCCTGCGCCTGAATCGCCAACAACCACGCGCATTGCTGGAAATGGCTGAGTTGTCCTTCGAAGACAGGCATTATGTGCCCGCGCGTGACTATTACGACCGTTTCAGCCAGCTCACCGAACAGAATGCACGTAGTCTATTGCTCGGCGTTCGGCTGGCAAAAGTGTTTGAAGATCGCGACAAGGCAGCCAGTTACGGTCTGCAATTAAAACGACTCTATCCCGGTACGCCGGAATATCAGCAATACCTGTCGGAGCAATGATGAAAGCGGCGCATCCCGAAGTTGTAGCAGCGAATCGCGTTAATCCCGGTGAGACCCTGCGCCAGGCCCGCGAAAGCAATGGCTGGTCGCTGGCCGAAGTGGCCCTCAAGCTCAACCTCACCGTGACATCCCTGAGCAATCTTGAAGCCGGCGCTTTCGACAAGCTGCCGGGGCATACCTTCGCTCGCGGTTACATTCGCGCCTATGCCAAATTGCTCGGCATGGACCAGACCGTTTTGGTTCAGCAGTTCGACCAGTCCACTGGCACCGACTCCCAGGGCAGCAATGTTCACGCCCTCGGTCGTATCGAAGAGCCGGTGCGGATTTCCCACACCATTTTGCGTATCGTCAGCCTGTTGTTGCTGATTGCGGTCATCGGCGGCGGTTTCGTCTGGTGGCAGGATCAGACTTCGCAGCGCACCCGCGATCTGACCAGCCTGGCACCGGAGCACGTCGAAGTCGAAGGCGCTGACGGCACCACGCAGATCCACCCGATCGACGAGCCGGAAGACCAGGCTGTCGCCGAAAATCAGGCTGACAATTCGACATCGCTGGCCTTGCCGCAGTCGGAAACCAGTGCTGAATCCACCGGCGCCGAGTCCGCAGCGCCAGCAACCGAGCCGGCTGCCCCGGCAGTTGCGCCAAGCGCTCCGGCACAGACGCCTGCGCCAGTGGTGGCGGCTCCGGCCACTCCAGCGCCGAATGTCCCTGCGTCACCGGCCCCGACCGCGCCGGTTGCTCAAGCGCCAAGCGCTGAAGCAGCTGCGCCGGTTGCCGGCGAAGGCCAGGTGCAATTGCAGTTCACCGGCGATTGCTGGGCACAGGTGACCGATGGCCGTGGCAAAGTGATTTTCAGTGGTCTGAAGCATAAAGGCGACAGCGTGAGTGTTTCCGGCAAGCCGCCGCTCGCCGTACGTCTGGGCGTCGCTCGCGCGGCACAGGTCAGCTACAACGGCCAACCGGTCGACATCGCTCCGTTCACCAGTGGCGAGACTGCTCGCCTGAAGTTGGGTCAATAAGTCATGCACGGCGAATCTCCAATCAAACGTCGCGAATCGCGCAAGATCTGGGTCGGCAACGTACCGGTGGGCGGCGATGCGCCGATCGCTGTGCAGAGCATGACCAACAGCGATACCAATGATGTCGCTGCGACCGTGGCGCAGATCAATCGTCTGGAAGCCGCCGGCGTCGACATCGTTCGCGTCTCGGTGCCGGACATGGACGCCGCCGAGGCGTTCGGCAAGATCAAGCAACTGGTCAAAGTGCCGTTGGTGGCTGACATCCACTTCGACTACAAAATCGCCTTGCGCGTGGCCGAACTGGGTGTGGATTGCCTGCGTATCAATCCGGGCAACATCGGTCGCGAAGACCGCGTGCGTGCCGTGGTCGATGCTGCGCGTGATCGCGGCATTCCGATCCGCATTGGCGTCAACGCCGGTTCCCTGGAAAAAGACCTGCAGAAGAAATACGGCGAGCCGACCCCGGCGGCGCTCGTCGAATCCGCGCTGCGCCACGTCGAGCACCTCGAACGCCTGAATTTCCAGGACTTCAAGGTCAGCGTGAAAGCCTCCGACGTGTTCATGGCCGTCGAAGCCTACCGTTTGCTGGCGAAAGAAATCGTTCAGCCGCTGCACTTGGGCATCACCGAAGCTGGTGGTTTGCGTTCGGGCACGGTGAAATCCGCCGTGGGCCTAGGTATGCTGCTCGCCGAAGGGATTGGCGATACTATCCGCATCTCGCTGGCGGCCGACCCGGTCGAGGAAGTGAAGGTCGGTTACGACATTCTCAAGTCTTTGCATCTGCGTTCCCGTGGCATCAACTTCATCGCCTGCCCGAGCTGCTCGCGGCAGAACTTCGATGTGGTGAAAACCATGAACGAGCTGGAAGGGCGCCTTGAAGACCTGCTGGTGCCGCTGGATGTCGCGGTCATCGGTTGCGTGGTCAACGGCCCCGGCGAAGCCAAGGAAGCCCATATCGGCTTGACCGGCGGCACGCCCAACCTGATTTACATCGACGGCAAACCGTCGCAGAAGCTGACGAATGACAATCTGGTGGACGAGCTGGAAAAGCTGATCCGCCAGAAAGCGGCCGAGAAGGTCGAAGCTGACGCTGCCGTTATTGCGCGCGGCTGATCGAACGAATTAAGGAAATTTTGTGAGCAAGTCTCTGCAAGCCATTCGTGGCATGAACGACATCCTGCCCGAACAGACCCCGCTGTGGCGTTATTTCGAAGGCACTGTGGCGCGTCTGCTGGATAACTACGGTTACAAGCAGATCCGCATGCCGATCGTCGAGTTCACCGAGCTGTTCAAGCGCTCGATCGGCGAAGTGACCGATATCGTCGAAAAAGAGATGTACACCTTCGAAGACCGCAACGGTGACTCCCTGACCCTGCGTCCGGAAGGCACTGCGGCCTGCGTACGTGCAGTGCTCGAACACGGCATCACCGGCGGTGGTCAGGTGCAGAAACTCTGGTACATCGGCCCGATGTTCCGCCACGAGCGTCCGCAGAAAGGCCGTTATCGCCAGTTCCACCAGATCGGTCTGGAAGTGTTCAACCTCGACGGTCCGGACATCGACGCCGAGCTGATTATCATGACCTGGCGCCTGTGGGGCGAGCTGGGCATTCGTGATGCGGTCAAGCTCGAGCTCAACAGCCTCGGCACCAGCGAATCCCGTGGTCGCTATCGTGAAGCGCTGGTCGAGTACCTCTCGGCGCGCCACGACAAACTCGATGAAGACAGCCAGCGTCGCCTGAAAACCAACCCGCTGCGCGTGCTCGACACAAAAAATGCCGACACCCAGGCCGTGCTGTTCGATGCACCGAAAATGGCCGACTACCTCGACGACGAGTCCCGCGCTCACTTCGAAGGCCTGAAGGCGCGTCTGGATGCCGTTGGCATTCCTTACGTGCTCAACCCGAAACTGGTGCGTGGCCTCGATTACTACAGCAAAACCGTTTTCGAATGGGTCACCGACAAGCTCGGCGCCCAGGGCACCGTGTGCGCGGGCGGCCGTTACGACGGGCTGGTCGAGCAGATGGGCGGCAAGCCAACCCCGGGCGTCGGTTTCGCCATGGGCATCGAGCGTCTGGTATTGATGCTCGAAACCCTTGAGCAGATCCCGCAGGAAATTTCCCGTCAGGTCGACGTCTACCTCTGCGCCTTCGGTGAAGAAGCCGAGCTGGCCGGTCTGGCTCTGGCCGAACGGATTCGCGATGAACTTCCAAACCTGCGCCTGCAAGTCAATGCCGGCGCCGGCAGTTTCAAAAGCCAGTTCAAGAAGGCCGACAAGAGCGGTGCGCTGTACGCATTGATCCTCGGTGACGACGAAATGGCCCAGCAAGTGGTAGGTTTCAAACCCCTGCGTGGCCAGGGCGAACAACAAAGCATTGCCTGGGATGCGCTCGCCGCTCACCTGGCCACCTGCGTCGTGCAGGGTTGAAGCTGTCTTAACAGCCGATTTAGCGATTAAGGAGTATTGGGGTGTCGAGTACCGAAGACGAACAGTTGGCGGATTTGAAGGACTGGTGGACACGCAACGGCAAACCTCTGGTCACCGGCGGCCTGTTGGCGCTGGTCATCGTGTTCGGCTGGCAGGCATATCACAAATACCAGAGCAACCAGTCGCAAGGCGCCTCGGTGCTCTATCAGCAATTGCTGGAAACCACGCTGACGCCTGACGGCAAGCCTGATGCCGCCCGCGTTGCGGATCTGGCCGGCAAGCTCAACAGCGAATACGGCGGGTCCGCCTACGCGCAGTACGGCAGCCTGTTCGTCGCCAAAGTAGCGGTCGACAGCGGCAAGCTGGACGACGCGGCAACCGAACTCAAAGCCATCGTCGACAAACCGGCCAACCCGGCGCTGGGCGAGATCGCCCGTCAGCGTCTGGCGCAGGTACTGGGCGCGCAGGACAAGGCCGAAGACGCCCTGAAACTGCTCGACGGCGATGCCGACAAAGCGTTCCTGGCCACTCGCGAAGAACTCAAGGGCGACCTGCTGGTGCGCTTGGGCCGTACCGATGACGCGAACAAGGCGTATCAAAAAGCCAAGGCGGCACTGTCGGATGAAGCGGCGGTCGGTGGCCTTCAAATCAAGCTCGACGACCTGGCCAAAGGGGATGCGTGACGTGATCCGTTGGAAGCATGCAGCATTGCTGGCTCTGGCCCTTCTGGCCGCGGGTTGCAGCAGCAACAGCAAGAAAGAATTGCCACCGGCCGAACTGACCGACTTCAAAGAAGAAGTGGTTCTGCAGAAGCAGTGGAGCCGCTCGATCGGTGACGGTCAGGGCGAAACCTACAACATGCTGGTGCCGGCGATCGACGGTGACACCATCTACGCCGCTGATGTGACCGGTGTGGTGATGGCGCTGGATCGCAGCAACGGCGACGTGAAGTGGGACCAGGATCTGGAACTGCCTGTCTCCGGCGCCGTTGGCGTGGGTTACGGTCTGGTACTGATCGGTACCCTGCGTGGCGAAGTCGTCGCTCTGGACACCAGCAACGGTGAAGAGAAGTGGCGTGCCCGCGTCAACAGTGAAGTCCTCGCGCCGCCCGCTAACAATGGCGACGTGGTCGTTGTGCAGACCCAGGACGATCGTCTGATCGGTCTGGACGCTGCCACCGGCAACCAGCGCTGGGTGTATGACAGCACCCCGGCGGTCCTGACCCTGCGTGGCACCAGTGCTCCGCTGGTGACCAACCGTCTGGCGGTAGCTGGCCTGTCGACCGGTAAAGTAGTCGCGCTGGACATCTCCAACGGCGTGCCGGTGTGGGAACAACGCATTGCCATTCCACAGGGTCGTTCGGAACTGGAGCGCGTGGTCGACATCGACGGCGGTCTGCTGCTGTCCGGCGGCACGCTGTATGTGGCCAGTTATCAGGGGCGCGTTGCGGCACTGGACCTGGAAAGCGGCCGTCAACTGTGGCAGCGCGATGCGTCGAGCTACGCCGGTATCGCTCAGGGTTTCGGCAGCGTCTACGTGAGCCTGTCCTCGGGCACCGTTGAAGGCGTCGACGAGCGTTCCACCACCGCACTCTGGAGCAACGACTCGCTGGCTCGCCGTCAACTGTCGGCACCGGAAGTGTTCTCCAGCTACGTAGCTGTGGGTGACCTGGAAGGTTATCTGCATCTGCTGAGTCAGGTCGACGGTCGTTTCGTCGGCCGTGAGCGCATCGACAGCGACGGCCTGCGTGCCCGTCCGCTGGTGGTGGGCGACACGATTTATGTGTATGGCAACAGCGGCAAACTGGAAGCCCTGACCATCAAGTAACAACTATGCTTGGGGTTCATCCCCAAGCGGCCCTGCATCAGCAGGGTTTGCAGCGCCCCCGGGTGTTGCCCCGAGCACCAGCCGCTGCCTCGCAGCGGCTTTTGTATTTTCTGAAATAACGAAGTGGAGAGCCGCATGGTTCCCGTAATCGCCCTGGTGGGCCGACCGAACGTCGGCAAGTCCACCTTGTTCAACCGCCTGACCAGGACTCGTGACGCCATCGTCGGCGACCTGTCCGGTCTGACCCGTGATCGCCAGTACGGTGAGGCCAAGTGGCAAGGGCGTTCCTACATTCTGATCGACACCGGCGGTATCTCCGGTGACGAACATGGTATGGACGAAAAAATGGCCGAGCAGTCGCTGCTGGCCATCGAAGAAGCCGATGTGGTGCTGTTTCTGGTAGATGCCAAGGCCGGTTTTACCGCTGCCGACCAGATGATCGCCGAGCATTTGCGCAAACGTAACAAGCGTTCCCACGTGGTTGCCAACAAGGTCGACAATATCGACCCGGAAATGGCCCGCGCCGAATTCGCCCCGCTGGGCATGGGCCACGCGATCCCGATCGCGGGCGCCCACGGCCGTGGCATCACGCAATTGCTGGAAGCCGCCCTGAGCGAGTTCCCGCGCGATGATGACGAGCCGGCTGAAGGCGAAGAGGAAGAAGTCGTTGCCGAAGGCGAGGAAGCCAAGCGCATTCCTGGCCCGAGCGAAAAAGACGGGATCAAGATCGCCATCATCGGTCGTCCGAACGTCGGCAAATCGACCCTGGTCAACCGCATGCTCGGTGAAGACCGCGTCATCGTGTATGACCAGCCTGGCACCACCCGCGACAGCATCTACATTCCGTTCGAGCGCAATGAAGAGAAGTACACGCTGATCGACACCGCCGGTGTGCGCAAGCGCGGCAAGATCCACGAAGAAGTCGAAAAGTTTTCCGTGGTCAAAACCCTGCAGGCGATCAAAGACGCCAACGTGGTGATCTTCGTCATGGACGCCCGCGAGGGTGTGGTCGATCACGACCTGAACCTGCTGGGCTTCGCGATCGAATCCGGTCGTGCGCTGGTCATCGCGATCAACAAGTGGGACGGCATGACGCCGAGCGAGCGCGACTTCGTCAAAGTCGAGCTGCAACGCCGACTGTTCTTCGTCGACTACGCCGACATTCACTTCATCTCGGCACTGCACGGCACGGGCGTGGGCAACCTCTACGCTTCGGTGCAGAACTCGTTCAAGTCCGCTGTGACCCGCTGGCCGACCAACCGTCTGACCCAGATTCTCGAAGATGCGGTAGGCGAGCACGCGCCACCGATGGTCAACAACCGCCGGATCAAGCTGCGCTACGCCCACTTGGGTGGTGCGAACCCGCCGATCATCGTGATCCACGGTAACCAGATCGAGAAAGTGCCGAAGTCTTATGTGCGCTATCTGGAAAACACTTACCGTCGTGTACTGAAGCTGGTCGGTACGCCGATCCGCATCGAGTTCAAGGGCGGCGAGAACCCGTACGAAGGCAACAAGAACACGCTGACCGACCGCCAGGTCAACAAGAAGCGTCGCTTGATGTCGCACAACAAGAAAGCCAGCAAGAAGCGCCGCGACAAGAAATAAAACAGCAGCTTCAAGTTGCAAGCTGCGAGCTTCAAGTAAAAGCAGAGAGGGCTTCGTATGAAGCCCTTTTTTGTGGGCGCGGGTTTTTGCTTGCAGCTAGCAGCTTGAGGCTTGAAACTTGCGTTTCACCTGCAAGGGGCCTCCGATGATCACCAGCAAGCTGCCGAATGTCGGCATCACTATTTTCACGCAGATGTCTCAGCTCGCGGCGCAGACCGGCGCGATTAACCTGTCCCAGGGTTTCCCGGATTTCGACGGCCCGCAGTCGTTGCGTGATGCGGTCGGGCGGCATATCGCCAGTGGCCATAACCAGTATTCGCCGATGACCGGTTTGCCGGCGTTGCGTCAGCAGATCGCGGCCAAGATCGCCCGCAGCTACGGCGTGACTGTCGATGCCGATCATGAAGTGACCGTAACGCCCGGCGCGACCCAGGCGATCTTCTGCGCGATTCAGGCCGTTATCCACAGCGGCGATGAAGTCATCGTGTTCGATCCGTGCTACGACAGCTACGCACCGGCGACGGAGCTGGCGGGTGGTCGTTGCGTGCATGTGCAGCTGAATCCGGTCGATTTCTCCATCGACTTCGATCAGCTCGCCGCGGCCCTGAGCCCGCGGACGAAAATGATCGTCATCAACACCCCGCACAACCCGAGCGGCGCATTGATCAGCCGCGCCGAGCTCGATCAACTGGCGGCGTTGATCCGTGATCGCGACATCTATCTGATCAGCGACGAAGTCTACGAACACCTGGTCTTCGACGGCGTGCCGCATGTCAGCGTGCTGGCCCATGAAGAGCTGTATCAGCGCGCGTTCGTGGTCAGTTCGTTCGGCAAGACGTACCACGTCACCGGCTGGAAAACCGGCTACGTCGTCGCCCCGCCAGCGCTGACAGCCGAATTGCGCAAGGTGCATCAGTACGTCAGTTTCTGTGGCGTCACGCCGCTGCAATACGCGCTGGCCGATTACATGGCCGAGCACCCGGAGCACGTTGAAGAGCTGCCGGGTTTCTATCAGGCCAAGCGCGATCTGTTCTGCGATCTGCTCGCGCCGTCGCGCTTCAGTTTTACCCGAGTCACCGGCACCTATTTCCAATTGGTCGATTATTCGCAGATCCGTCCGGATCTGAACGACGTTGAGATGGCCATGTGGATGACTCGCGAGCACGGTGTCGCGAGCATTCCGGTGTCGGTGTTCTACCAGAATCCACCGCAAGGCCAGCGCCTGATACGCCTGTGCTTTGCCAAACGCGAGGAGACGCTGCGTGAAGCGGCGGCGAAACTATGCGTGATCTGAGTGCATTGCCAGACCTGACTCTGGCGCTGATCCAGACCAGCCTGGCCTGGCACGACCGGCAGGCCAACCTTGAGCATTTCGAGCTGTTGCTGGAACAGGCCCGTGGCGCCGATCTGATCATCCTGCCGGAGATGTTCACCACCGGATTCTCGATGGAATCGGAAACCCTCGCCGAAGCCGAAAACGGCCCGACCAGCAAATGGCTGCGGGCGCAGGCGGCGAAGTTCAATGCGGTCATCACTGGCAGCGTGATCATTCAGGCGGCTGACGGCAGCCATCGCAACCGCTTGCTGTGGGCGCGGCCGGACGGCGAAGCGCTGCATTACGACAAGCGTCACCTGTTCCGCATGGCCGGCGAGCACAACCATTACACGCCGGGCGAGCGGCAGGTGCAGTTCGAGCTCAAGGGGTGGCGGATTCGTCCGCTGATCTGCTACGACCTGCGTTTCCCGGTGTGGAGCCGCGACGCGCAGGACACCGATCTGCTGCTGTACACCGCCAACTGGCCGGGCGCACGGCGTCTGCACTGGAACCGCCTGCTGCCGGCGCGAGCGATTGAAAACCTCTGCTATGTGGCGGCGGTGAATCGCGTGGGCAGCGATGGCAAGGGCTTCGCGTATACCGGCGACAGTCAGGTCCTGGATTTCCAGGGCGAGACGTTGCTGGCGGCGGGGGAGGCGGATGGTGTGTTCAAGGTGGTGCTGGAAGCTGCGCCGTTGGCGGCGTATCGCGAGCGCTTTCCGGCGAACCTGGATGCCGACACCTTTGAGTTCACCTGATACTCCCAGCGCCTGTCAGGACGCCTTCGCGAGCAGGCTCGCTCCCACAGGGAAATGTATTCCAAATGTGGGAGCGAGCCTGCTCGCGAAGGGGCCATAAAAGTCAGCCAGAAACCTGTAGGCAAAAAAAGGCCCCGGAGTTCGCACTCCGGGGCCTTTCGCATTTCAGCGGTCGATTACGCTGCTTTTGCCTCTGGCTGGCTCAGCGAGCGGTTCAGTGCGCTGAACAATGCCTTGAAGCTGGCGGTGGTGATGTTTTCATCGATACCCACGCCGTGCACCGCACGTTCACCGTTCACCCGCAGTTCGATGTAGGCCGCAGCCTTGGCATTGGTGCCCGCGCCGATCGCGTGTTCGTTGTAGTCCATGATTTCCACCGGAATCGGCAGGCCGGCGACCAGTGCTTCCAGTGCGCCGTTGCCCTTGCCGCGCCAGTGCAGGTTGGTTTCGCCCTGACCTTTGCTCGCCACTTCGACTTCGACGGCGCTGTTGCCGTTCTCTTCCTGCAGACGATGGCTGACCAGCGCGTACGGGGTGTTGGCCTGCAGGTATTCGCTGATCAACAGCGAGTGAATCTGCTTGGCGGTCATCTCCAGGCCCAGGCGATCGGTCTCACGCTGTACGACCTGGCTGAACTCGATCTGCATGCGACGTGGCAGGCTGATGCCGTATTCCTGCTCCAGCAAATAAGCGATGCCGCCCTTGCCCGACTGGCTGTTGACGCGGATCACTGCCTCGTAGCTGCGACCGATGTCGGCCGGGTCGATCGGCAGGTATGGCACTTCCCACAGGGTGTCCGGTTTCTGCTGGGCGAAGCCTTTGCGGATCGCATCCTGGTGCGAGCCGGAGAACGCGGTATGCACCAGATCGCCAACGTATGGGTGACGCGGATGCACCTGGATCTGGTTGCATTCTTCGACGACTTTGCGCACGCCGTCGATGTCGGAGAAGTCCAGCTCAGGGTCGACGCCCTGGGTGTACATGTTCAGCGCGACGGTGACGAGGTCGACGTTACCGGTGCGTTCGCCGTTGCCGAACAGGCAGCCTTCGACGCGGTCGGCGCCGGCCATCAGGCCCAGCTCGGTAGCGGCCACGCCAGTGCCACGGTCGTTGTGGGTGTGCAGGCTGATGATCACGCTGTCACGACGATTGATGTTGCGGCCGAACCACTCGATCTGGTCGGCGTAAACGTTCGGCGTCGCGCATTCAACCGTGGCCGGCAGGTTGAGGATCATCTTGTGCTCAGGCGTCGGGTTCCACACCTCGATCACTGCGTCGCAGACTTCCTTGGCGAATTCCAGCTCGGTGGCGCTGAAGGTTTCCGGCGAGTATTCGAAGGTCCACTCTGTCTCTGGCTGCATGGCTGCGTATTTGACGAACAGCTTGGCAGCGTTGACGGCGATGGCCTTGATGCCGTCCTTGTCCTGGTTGAAGACGATGCGACGGAAAGAAGGCGAGGTGGCGTTGTACAGGTGAACGATGGCTTTCTTCGCCCCGCGCAGGGATTCGAAAGTGCGCTCGATCAGGTCTTCACGGCCCTGGGTCAGCACCTGAATGGTAGTGTCGTCGGGGATGTGGCCTTCTTCGATCAGGGTACGCACGAAGTCGAAGTCGGTTTGCGACGCGGCGGGGAACGACGCTTCGATTTCCTTCACACCGACTTGCACCAGGGTTTTCCAGAAGCGCAGCTTCTTCGCCGCGTCCATTGGCTCGATCAGCGACTGGTTGCCGTCACGCAGGTCGGAGCTGCACCAGATCGGCGCTGCATCGATGGTCTTCGACGGCCAGGTGCGATCCGGCAGGTTGATGACGGGAAACGCGCGGTATTTCGAAGACGGGTCTTTGAGCATGCTCATCGGGAAATTCCTTGTTGTCTGGGCCGAAAAGAGGCGGCCTGCCGGTTGAACGAATGTTCTTGGAAAAGCGTGGGACGAGGCGCAGCGATTCAGCCTGGCAGTCGTGCGCTGACGAGGCACAGGCTGCGGTGCTGGCGAAGCTGAATGAGGGTGTGAGAGGTTTTCATGGCTTCAACCCTAACCGCGAGGGGAAAGGATGGCAAGCAGTCGGAAAAAATTGAGAGGAATACCCGGAAAGCGGGATTTTGCGGGAATTTATTGCGCTTAAGGCGGTGGAAGTTGTTGATGTTTGCGTAAGGCTTGATTGGGGCGCAATTGAGTTTTTGGAGATTCATCGAGTATGGCGGTGTTTTACAGGCCGCCTTCGCGAGCAGGCCCGCTCCCACAGGGGATCTTTGTTGTGAATAAGATCCAGTGTGGGAGCGAGCCTGCTCGCGAAGAGGCCGGTCGCCTCAACACATACTCAAGGTTGGAAGGCACCAATGAAAATCGCCGGATCCACCCGCGCGTCATTCAGGCTGACGTTCCAGTGCATATGCGGCCCGGTTGCCCGGCCGGTTGCGCCGACTTTGCCGACCACCGCGCCGCGCGCCAGTTGCTGGCCGTTTTTCACATCGATCTTCGACATGTGGCAGAACATGCTGATAAAGCCCTGGCCATGGTCAACAAACACCGTGTTGCCGTTGAAGAAGTAATTGCCGATCAGAATCACCTTGCCCGCCGCCGGGGTCTTGATCGGCGTGCCCGCGGGCACTGCGAAATCGAGACCGGCATGAGGATTACGTTCTTCGCCATTGAAGAAACGGCGCACACCAAACTTGCTCGACAGCGGCCCGTTGACCGGTTTGTCCAGCAGCAGATTGCTCGGCGTGTTCGGGCTGAAACTGCGGTAAGCCGCGATCTGTTCCGCCAGTTCACCCTCGATGCGCTTGAGGTTGTCGGCGTTCGGATTGACCTGCTGTTTGTTCTTCAGGGTGATGTGCTGTTCCGGGTATTTCTTGCTGCCCACGGTGAAGGGCAGATTGCGCCCGCCACTGCTGATCTGCTGCGTGCCGGGCTTGACCGTCAGCGGCACGCCAACGATCGCCAACCAGTTGTTCTGCTCTTTGACCACCAATACCGGTTTGCCTTGATAAGTGGCTTTCGGCGCCTGCGCGGCGGTGCCCAGATCCACCACGGCGACGCCGCCCGGCACCGGTTTGTTCAGCAGTCGGGTGATGTAACTGTCGGCGTGGGCATTGAAGGTCAGGCAGAGCAACAGCAGCGGAGCGAGAAAACGCGGCATGGATCAGTCCAGTAAAGAGAGGGTGACGGGCGTCAGGTGATTGTCCTCGACGCGCACTTGCAGTTCGCCTTCGCCGAGTTTGGCTTTCAGGCGCTGGCCGGTGTGGGTCTGCGCGGCGTTGCGGATCGCATGGCCACGCTCGTCGAGCAGGATGCTGTAACCGCGACCGAGGGTCGCCAATGGACTGACCACGTGCAGCGTCTGCATCTGACTGTGCAATTGCTGCCGGCGTTGTTTCAAAGCATCGCGCATGGCCCGGGGCAGGCGTTCGGCAAGACTGTCGAGGCGCTGGCGAAGCATGGCCAGTTGGCGTCCCGGGTGTTGCCCGGCGAGGCGGGTTTCCAGACGGATCAGGCGTTCGCGGCGGGTATTGAGGCTGCGCTCGAAAGCGCGGCGCATGCGCATGTCCAGATCATCCAGACGTTGCGCCTGCTGGCGCAGACGTTCGCCGGGATGGCGCAACCGTCGGGCCATGCCTTCGAGACGCAGGCGATCGCGCATCAAGCGGTCACGCATGCGCATCACCAGACGCCGGTGCAGGCTCTCGACCTGACGGAGCAGATGGCTGGAATCCGGGGCGAGCAGTTCAGCGGCGGCCGAGGGCGTGGGGGCGCGGACGTCGGCGACAAAATCGCTGATCGAAACATCGGTTTCATGGCCGACGGCGCTGACGATCGGCGTGACACAGGCATCGACCGCGCGCGCCACGGCTTCTTCGTTGAAGCACCAGAGGTCTTCCAGCGAGCCTCCGCCACGGGCGAGGATCAGCGCATCGAAGCCTCGGGCATCGGCCATTTTCAGCGCGCGGACGATTTGCGCGGTAGCCTCGCGGCCCTGCACGGCGGTCGGAATCAGGGTCAGTTGCACCTGCGGCGCTCGGCGGCGGAACACGCTGATGATGTCGCGAATCACCGCGCCGGTCGGCGAGCTGATTATGCCGATGCGCTGCGGATGCGCGGGCAGCGGCACTTTGCGTTCGGCACTGAACAGGCCTTCGGCGCTGAGCTTTTCCTTCAGTGCATCGAAGGCCAGACGCAGCGCGCCGTCACCGGCCGGTTCCACGGTGTCGAGGATCAGCTGATAGTCGCCACGGCCTTCGAACAGCGAAACCTTGCCACGCACCTTGACCGCCAGACCGTCCTTCAACGCTTGGCGCACGCGCGCGGCGTTCTGCCGGAACAACGCGCAACGCACTTGGGCGCCGCTGTCCTTGAGGGTGAAGTAGACGTGGCCGGACGCCGGACGCGCGAGGTTGGAGATCTCGCCTTCGACCCAGATGTTGCTGAACACATCTTCGAGCAACACCCGCGCGCGGCCGTTGAGCTGGCTGACGGTCAGGACTTCACGGTCCAGGCCGAGTCTTGCAAAGGGATCTTTAATCATGGGGCGCAGTTTAAAGGCATTCTTCTGCTCATTGCACGAACCCTGTACGAGCTGTCGAGTGCAACGAGGCTGCGAGCTTTTGATCTTGTTTTTTCAGGATCAAGATCAAAAGATCGCAGCCTTCGGCAGCTCCTACAGCGGAGTATTGGCGACTTAATAAGGAAATGAATTGATGAGCGTGATGGAACTGTTGGGGGCGTGGTCGTGGAGCGCGGGCGGTTGGGCGGTCATCGGGCTGGCCATCGCCTTGGCCTACATCGTATTCGGCATCGCCGGTTTCGGCACGGCGCTGGTCGCGGGGCCGATTCTGATCCTGTTCATGCCACTGTCGAAAATCGTGCCGCTACTGGTGTTGCTGGATTTCGTCGCCGCGTTCGGCAATCTGCTGCCCTCGCGGCGGGACGTGGCCAGGCCGGAGTTGCTCAGGCTGCTGCCGTGCATGGCGATCGGCTGCACGGTGGGGGTGATCTTCCTGCTGAATCTGAAATCCGATCTGTTGCTGCTGTTGATGGGGCTGTTTATCAGCGCCTATGCGGTTTACAGCCTGTGGGTGAAAGCGCGGCCGGCACAGTTGTCGGCGGCGTGGGCGGTGCCGATGGGCACGGTGGGCGGCTTGTTCGGCGCGTTGTTTGGCAGCGGCGGCTTTCTTTACGCGATCTATCTGAACAGCCGCCTGCCCAAGGACGCGGCGCGGGCTACGCAAAGTGCGTTGATCAGTTGCAGCACCGTGGTGCGCTTGAGTCTGTTTGTCATCGCCGGTGTGTATGCCGAGCTACCCTTGTTGATGCTGGCGCTGTGTCTGTTGCCGGCCATGGCGCTGGGCTTGTGGATCGGCCGGCGGCTTACCATGAGATTGTCGCGCGAGGCGTTTGTGCGGCTGGTGACTTGGCTGGTGCTGGCCAGCGGCATCGCGTTGATCGTGCGCTATTTCAGCACTTGACCGGATTTCGTCAGGGATTAAGCTGCCGGCCGCAGTTCCTTGTGGGAGCGAGCCTGCTCGCGAATGCGGTGGGTCAGCAACAAAAATGCAGCCTGACACTGCGCTTTCGCGAGCAGGCTCGCTCCCACATTGGAAATCTTCAATATTGGCAGCAGGCTCCACCATGAACTCGCAAAGCATCATCGTCCCGAAAATCTCCACCCTGCCGGTGCACGAGCCCCGGGCGCGGGCGATCGTGCGCTGGCTGGTGCGCAAGAACATCATCGAAGAGCAGCTGACCACCTGCGGCCGCACCGGCAACCGTATGGCGCACGCCATCGCTGATGGTGCGCGCGCCGTGGTGCTGTACCCCGAAGCGCTGCCGTTCGGCGAGCCGATCAATGGCCTGGAGATCGTCACCAAGCGCTGTATCTACACCCCGGCCAAGGGCTTTCTCGAAGAGGCCGGTTGCGCCGAGTGCCGCCGCGAAGTGGGTGAGGCGCTGTTCGAAAGTCTTGAAGACTGGTTTCCAGGGCGCACCGACAATTTCACCTGCCCGGAATGCGGGCACGAGGACGACATCAACGGCTTCCTGTTTTTGCAGGAATGCGCGTTTTCCAACCTCGGCTTCATTTTCAACAATTGGCTGGAGGCGGGGTTCAAGCAGAGCTTTATCGACGAGTTCGCCGATTGGCTCGATCAACCTGTAAGTTGGGTAAAGGTCGAGCTCTGACCCCTGTAGGAGCTGCCGAAGGCTGCGATCCTTTGACTTTGCTTTTCAAAGACAGGATCAAAAGATCGCAGCCTTCGGCAGCTCCTACAAAAAGCGGGCTTTTCCATCTATCAATTAGGCTGAGTTTTACATTGAACAGCAGGGGGTGTCTGACTATAATGGCGCGCTTCCATTTTCCCGCTCGGGAGCCCCCGCGATGCTGCGTATCAGCCAAGAAGCTCTGACATTCGACGACATTCTCCTAGTGCCCGGTTATTCCGAGGTGCTTCCCAACGAAGTCAGTCTCAAGACCCGTCTTACCCGTGGCATCGAACTGAATATTCCTCTGGTTTCTGCCGCCATGGACACCGTTACTGAAGCCCGTCTGGCAATCGCCATGGCTCAGGAAGGTGGCATCGGCATTATCCACAAGAACATGACCATCGAGCAGCAAGCTGCCGAAGTGCGCAAGGTCAAGAAGTTCGAAGCCGGTGTGGTCAAGGATCCCATCACCATCGAGGCCGATGCCACGGTGCGTGATCTGTTCGAACTGACCCGTCTGCACAACATTTCCGGCGTTCCGGTCCTGCACGATGGCGACCTGGTCGGCATCGTCACCTCCCGCGACGTACGTTTCGAAAACCGTCTGGAAGCCACTGTCCGCGAAGTGATGACGCCTAAAGAGCGTCTGGTCACGGTCAAGGAAGGCGCCGACAAGAACGACGTCCGTGAACTGCTGCACAAGCACCGCATCGAGCGCGTGCTGATCGTCGACGACAAATTCGCCCTCAAAGGCATGATGACCGTCAACGACATCGAAAAAGCCAAAGCCTACCCGCTGGCCAGCAAGGACGACCAAGGTCGTCTGCGCGTCGGCGCTGCGGTCGGCACCGGTAAAGATACTGGTGATCGCGTGACTGCACTGGTCAACGCCGGCGTGGACGTGGTGGTGGTCGATACCGCGCACGGTCACTCCAAAGGCGTGATCGACCGCGTACGCTGGGTCAAGGAGAACTTCCCTGAAGTGCAGGTGATCGGCGGCAACATCGCCACCGGCGCTGCCGCCAAGGCCCTGGCCGAAGCGGGCGCCGACGCAGTCAAGGTCGGTATCGGCCCTGGCTCGATCTGCACCACCCGTATCGTCGCTGGTGTCGGTGTACCGCAAATCAGTGCCATCGCCAACGTCGCCGCCGCCCTTGAAGGCACCGGCGTGCCGTTGATCGCCGACGGTGGTATCCGTTTCTCCGGTGACCTGTCCAAGGCCATCGTGGCCGGTGCGTCCTGCGTGATGATGGGCTCGATGTTCGCCGGTACCGAAGAGGCCCCGGGCGAGATCGAACTGTTCCAAGGTCGTTCGTACAAGGCTTATCGCGGCATGGGTTCGCTGGGCGCCATGTCCCAGGCCCAGGGCTCGTCCGACCGTTACTTCCAGGACTCCTCGGCAGGCGCCGAGAAACTGGTTCCGGAAGGCATCGAAGGCCGTGTGCCGTACAAAGGCACCCTGAGCGCGATCATTCACCAGTTGATGGGCGGTCTGCGTTCCTCGATGGGTTACACCGGCAGCGCCAACATCGAAGAAATGCGCACCAAGCCCGAGTTCGTGCGGATCACCGGTGCCGGCATGGCCGAGTCCCACGTTCACGACGTGCAGATCACCAAGGAAGCGCCGAACTACCGCGTAGGTTGAGGCTTCCAGCAAAACGTTAAATCACCGGGGCTGTTCATTCAGCCCCGAGTTGTTTCTGATTCACTACATGAGAATGAGTCATGGCCCTCGACATTCACGCTCACCGCATCCTGATCCTCGACTTCGGTTCGCAATACACCCAGCTGATTGCCCGCCGCGTGCGCGAGATCGGCGTGTACTGCGAACTGCACCCGTTCGACATGGACGAAGATGCGATCCGCGAATTCGCCCCTAAAGGCGTCATCCTCGCCGGCGGCCCCGAGTCCGTGCACGAAGCCAACAGCCCGCGCTGCCCGCAGGCGGTGTTCGATCTGGGCGTTCCGGTATTCGGCATCTGCTACGGCATGCAGACCATGGCCGAGCAACTGGGCGGCAAGGTTGAAGGTTCCGAACTGCGTGAGTTCGGTTACGCCCGCGTGGACGTGGTCGGCAAGAGCCGCCTGCTCGACGGCATCGAAGACCACATCGACGCCGACGGCCTGTTCGGCCTCGACGTGTGGATGAGCCACGGTGACAAAGTCACCAAGATGCCGGAAGACTTCCACATCCTCGCCAGTACCCCGAGCTGCCCGATCGCCGGTATGTTCAACGACGACCGCGCTTACTACGGCGTGCAGTTCCACCCGGAAGTGACCCACACCAAGCAGGGCGGGCGCATCCTCTCGCGTTTCGTGCTCGACATCTGCGGTTGTGAAGCCTTGTGGACGCCGTCGAAGATCGCTGAAGACGCCATCGCCAACATCCGCGCCCAGGTCGGCACCGACAACGTGCTGCTGGGCCTGTCCGGTGGCGTTGACTCCTCGGTGGTTGCCGCACTGCTGCACAAAGCCATCGGCGATCAACTGACCTGCGTCTTCGTCGACAACGGTCTGCTGCGTCTGCACGAAGGCGAGCAAGTGATGGCCATGTTCGCCGAGAACATGGGCGTCAAGGTGATCCGCGCCAACGCTGAGGAGCAGTTCCTCAACAACCTGGCCGGCGAAGCCGACCCGGAGAAGAAGCGCAAGATCATCGGCCGCACTTTCATCGACGTGTTCGATGCCGAATCCTGCAAGCTGGACAACATCAAATATCTCGCTCAGGGCACCATCTACCCGGACGTGATCGAGTCGGCTGGCGCGAAAAGCGGCAAGGCCCACGTGATCAAGTCGCACCACAACGTGGGCGGCCTGCCGGAAGAAATGAACCTGAAACTGGTCGAGCCCCTGCGCGAACTGTTCAAGGACGAAGTCCGTCGTCTGGGCCTGGAACTCGGCCTGCCGTACGACATGGTCTACCGTCACCCGTTCCCGGGCCCGGGCCTGGGCGTGCGCATCCTCGGTGAAGTGAAAAAGGAATACGCCGACCTGCTGCGTCGCGCCGACCACATCTTCATCGAAGAACTGCGCAAAGCCGACTGGTACCACAAGGTCAGCCAGGCGTTCGTGGTGTTCCAGCCAGTCAAATCGGTCGGCGTGGTAGGCGACGGCCGTCGTTACGCCTGGGTCGTGGCCCTGCGTGCCGTGGAAACCATCGACTTCATGACCGCACGTTGGGCACACCTGCCTTACGAACTGCTGGAAACCGTCTCCGGCCGCATCATCAACGAAATCGAAGGCATCTCGCGCGTCACTTATGACGTATCGAGCAAGCCGCCGGCGACGATTGAGTGGGAATAATCCCGCTGCGGTTCGAGTAACGTAAAACCCTTGGCGTGAAGCCAAGGGTTTTTTCGTTTCAGGCCCCTGAAAACAGGTCAGGTGGGTAAACGACTTTGCAGGGTGAAGCCGAGCTCGATCAGGCGCTCCGCTACTGCGGCGATGTCGTGGAAATTCCTGCCGGTGATGCGAGGCATTGACAGGTCCCAGATATAAAACCGGCCCGCGGTTGTGCAATGCACCCTTGTTCGCACAATGTCGCTGTCGCTGTTGCGGCGAACCAGTGTGTATATGTCGGGTTCGGTCTTCTGAATCACGAACATGCCGTTACGATGCAGAAGCTTTTCCAGCGCTGCCGCATTCCATTGCGGCATGGGGCACTTGATCTGCAATCGCAGGTCAGCGAACAGAACGTCGAAATCGTTGCTGGTCATTGCCCAGTTGTAAAACGGACCGCGGGCGACTTCCACCCCCGGGTCAATGCTGATGTCTGCGGTCTCCTCGGGCCAGACTTCTTCAATGCGCAAACCGATGCCGCCCCTGAGTTCGCTTATGCCTGGCAGATCTCTGAACATATTGATATTCGTTGCATCGACCAAGGCTACCCACTTCTTCGTTCTGTTGAGAAGCTTGTCACTCTCTATGATTGTTGTTGAGAGGCGAGTCTTGATCATCTGTTCTTCGATCGAAAGGAGCGGTCGTTTCAGCGTGTAGGTGTGCGCTGCATCGAGTCCGTGTACCCGGATGCCATTGGCTTGGGCAGTCTTGACCAATTCGAGAACGTTGAACCTGTTCTCGGGATCGGTACCCAGCCCGGACAGATAAGTTCGCAGGTCCTCTGACATGTCCCCCGACAGGAAGAACTGGTTGAGATCATTCTGGGCAAAATCGCTCAGCAGCCCACGCACATAAAGGGTTTGAATATGCCGCGCGAACGCTGGCATGTTTTCGATCATGAAGCGCATGCTGGCGATGCGATCAAGGGTTTCACCGACCGCCAGCCCATCGGTATTGGCAAAGATGCGATCAATCAGGTCATCGACCTGCATCTGGGGACTGATTTGCGGAATGTCCGGACGCTCGGGCAGGTTGATCCATTTCAACTCCCGGTGGAATTTTTCTGCCTTGTTCAGCAGAGCCCTGCGTTCTTCGCTGAAATGTTCCACGTACCGCTCGGTCGTTGATAAAAAGCGGCGTCGAGCGCCTGCTGACTCGGCCGATGCGCTGGGCAGGTTCATTGCCCATCTTCTCATTCCTGGCTTTTCCTTTTCTGAAACGCCTTTGAGCTTCGTAACCAGGCGCAGCGGACAGGGAACGCCTGGAAGCGGTTCGAGGCATCGCATTTCCACCGATGGCGTGCCCCCGGACGAGCTCACTTCAGTCTCCGGCGCACACGCCTTGCCCGCACACTGGCCACCACCCCGCAGCCGCAGCGCAGGCATACGCTCCCATTTGCCGGCGCTCCCAAAGCGAACCGGCAACGAATAGGCGAATTGATTGGGGCGCTCGGGATTGACGATTGCCCAGTTGCCACTGTCCTGAGAGTCGGCGAAGTAACGTACGTAGTAGGCCTGGCCATCCATTTCGATGGCGTAACCGGGCTCCTTGTCGAGACGGTAAATGCCTTCATATTTTCCCGGCGTCGCCTCTACTGAATGTTGCGCAAGCAACTCGTTGCATCGATAGCTGGCAGGAACCTCTGGAAAAATCGGACCGTGCCGTGTGGCAGTCATGGTCAAGAGCTCAGTGGCGGTAACGGATGTCGCTTCTTCGGGGATCTCGTTGGTCAACTCGCTGGTAGCTGCTTCCGTCCCGGTGACCGGTGGCGGATCCACGGGCGGCAATGATGGCGTGTCAGCCGAGGAAAGCTCGATCAGCCCGAGCATCTCTTCAGCCTCGGCATACTCGACCTGTGGGCCAACTTCCAGCTGCGCGCCAGTACCGATCAGGAACGGCACATTGAATACGGTTTCGATCGCGCTGAGCACTGCACCGATGACCCCGGCTCTACGCTCGGCTGCCGTAATGCCGTTGATCGCCTGATCGATGTTCAGCCCCATGTTCGCGATACCGGCGCCAATCAACGGCAAAGCCACCGGCCAGCCCACGGCCGCCATCGGGCCGAACACCTTCAGGCCGGCGCTCAGATACCCGGTCCAGAGTTTCTTGCGCAGGTCACTGTTGGATGTGAGCACCAGATGCGCCTCGGCAGCCATGCCCGCACGGGTCGACTCGCTTAACCAAGTGAAGGCGTCACCGCTGATCGCAACGTTGCTGCGGTTGATCATCCGATGATCGCTGTGGCCCCAGGTGCTCACCAAACGGTTCATCAGATCGGTGAGGTTCTCGGTGATGTGATTGCTGTCAGCCAGCGAGAAGTGCTTCAGAAACAAGGGGCGTTTCTGCTCTGAATTCATCTGATCGAGCAACCACCAGTGCAGATCCGCTGCAGTGTCCATCAGTCGAAAGGCCTGAGGTTCTCCCGGCAGGTAAAGGGTCTGCCGGCCACTGTCTTCGACCAGACGCAGGACGTTGGTGGCGACATGGCCGTCCAGATCAAGCGTGCGCACTTGCGCGCCGACCGGGTATGTGGCTCGCAACATTTGCAGGGTAATGGGCCAGGTAATCGGGCCGATCAGCGAGGTGACGATGCGTTGGAAGTCATTGCCGTCAACATCACCCTCTTGCAGCGCCTGCACGGCCTGACTGAGGAAGTTGCACTTGGCCAGGGCGCGGAAATCTTCCGACGAGGTTTGCCAGAATTTGGTCAACTGACCGGTGTAGCGCGTGCTGAAATCGACGGCCCAGAACGCCTTCAGCACGTCGCTGCCAAGCAGTCGCACTTCGTTGTCCTGATTGAAATTCTCCGCGTCCGGGCCATCCGAGTAGAAGCCACAGTAAAGGCCCAGCAAATCTGCGTTGTCTTGATCGGTTGCACGAAAGCGATGGATCACCAACTGCGTGAGGGTGAGCGTTTCATAAGGCTTTTCCAGCAAGTGTTCCCAACCGGTGAAGGTCAGCGTGCTGCTTTGCGCCGTTTTGAAACGATGGAAATAAACCTCGTCGGGATCAAGGCCGGATAGCCCTTTGTCCGTCAGCAGTTCGATCGCGACTTGCCGGGCCGCGTCGAGCAGGCTCGGGCAGGTCTGCACGATGCTGGTGGCGATGGCCTTGAGGGCGGTTTTGTCCGCTGCGTTCGGCAGCAGACGGCGTTCGGGAATGGTCATGCGGGTGTTCATCCTTGAGGCAAAGGTCGAGGATGACCGACGCGCTCAAGGCGAGGGTGTTACCCGGTTACTGCATGTTGGTTGTCCCGTTGAGGGGCAGCGAATGCAGACGCAGGTTTTCAAAGATATTCGGACCGAATCAGATCCGTATCGAACGGCGTCAGACCTTGTTCAGGTGCGAACACCCTCTGCGCCTGCTCTGCAGAGCCCACTCGTTCGCCTCGTGCCCGCACATGTAAATCGAAAAGCGTGTGCAGATCCGGCCTTGGTGTATGCACCAGGGCGCGTAGCATCAACGAAACTCCGCTGAGGTTGTTGTCGACGTTGTTCCAGCGGGGCGATGAAGTCAGCCCCAGATCGGCCCAGATCATGCGTCGCTCCTCCAGGTCCATCACGAATGGCAGGCAGATACTCGTGTCGGAGGCGATATCGATGCGGTCGACCACGGAGCGAGGCTCGAACACTTCGCCAGATGCCGTATCGGCGCGGGCCATCCAGCCCGCGAAGCATTCAGGAAGGTCGCAATATGGCTGCCAGGTAAACGAATTGAGGGACGTGACGACATAGCGGACGCCCTTTTTGACGAGAACATCAAGGTCGAGGTCGATGAATTCGGAGGCGCCGTTGGGCGCGTCGACGATGTCCCCGCTGTGGTAACCGCCATAACCTTTGAGGTTGTAATAGGCGACCGTTCCCTGGAAGACGAAGTCAGTGTCGAAGAAGGCGGCGGACAAGTCGATGTCCGTGCGGTCACGACCATTCTTCCACCAGAGGAACAGGCGGATGAATCGCGTGTCGGGCATCGGCAGTCGACTGCCGCGCACCAGCGTGCGCAGCGACTTCGCTGCGGCGCGCTGTGCCAGTGGCACACGGTATTCGCGCAAAGCCGGATCGATGAAACAACGCCCCAGTGGTGGCAGCAACGTGAAACGCGCGATCAGGGCGTTCTCGCAAATCTGTGCGGCACGTGCCAATACCTGCGGTGCGATCGACTCTCGACGATCAGCAGTGCCGAAGACTTTTGCCAGCGCTCCTTTAGGTGTGAACGCCCGCAAGGGCAGGGGGCGCGGGGCATTTACATGGGACAGCAATTGCAGCAACACAGGTGAGGACACTTGCGCCGCGACAGCCGCAAAAGCGTCGAGCACAGCGTCCGGTTCTGTGGCACGCCGTAACATCACGTCCAGACGGCGCGCGAATTCTCCGGGACGATCCTGCAGCACCGGCGTAAGCGCGGCGATCTGGCGTTGGGCAAGCATGGTTTCCACACGCGACCCGAACGATGCCGGCGGATCGTTGCGTCGCGCCGCAGTGATGGCCGCAAATGCTCGCGGATACTTCTCAGCGTAATCGCCTGGATGCAGGACTTCGGCCAGACGTTTCCAGCGCTCGGCCTGGCGCATCACATCCTCGGTAGCGTTGGGCATGCGGTCGAGCAGGCGCAACAGCTTGCGACGCATCGAACGTTTCATTTTGCTAAAGCGCGTCAGAGCCGTTGCCAGCGATACGTCTCCGCCATGCAGTGCGATCGCCACGCGCAGCACGTCGGTTGCCGTTTCGACATTTTGCTCAAGGAATTCCTCGACCCGGGCATCGTCACCGATATGCAGGATCAGCGCGCCGCCGACCAGCGCGCGAATCTCGCGGAACGGGATGGTATCGGGCAGCAGACGGAACACGTCGTTTCTGTAAGTTCGGATAAACCAAGTGACATCCGCGGCTTCCTCTTCGGACAGCGAGGTACGCGATGAGACCAGCGGCTCGAGCAATGCCTCGAACTCGCTGACACTTCCCGGTTCGATAACCCAATGGATGAAGTTGCCTTCAAGCATGGCTGGCCGAACCTGTTCGCTGGGTGGCAGGCGCCGAAGTGTGTGGTAGTGAATGACGGCGTTGAGATACAACTCCGCCTCTGTTGCTTCGAGGACTTGATTGGGGAAGTCAGGATAAAACGGTCGGTGATGTACATGAGCACCGCTGCGACGCCGCAGGACGCGAATGACTTCACGCAGCCAATTCTTGAGTTCTACCGCAGAGAGCAAGCCGATCTGCTCGATCAGCGACTCGGAAAGTACACATCGGAACGCCGCGACTTCTTTGACCGCTGATGCGATCTGCGCGCGTGTGGCTCCGCCAGAGCCGGCAGGGACGTGAAGTTTTATACGGCGCCGCAGGAACAGCTCCTGATTCATCATGATTTCTTCCTTGGTCGCCGTTTCCAGTGAGCTGAAGCCCACCTGTGCAATCGATACGAAAACGCCTGCAATAAGCAGGCGCAATGTGGAGAGCGGAACCCCTAGTTCATGGAGGATAGAAGGAAGGTGTTCCATAGCCACGGCGGCATACTACCGGAGGTCATAGCGGCTTGTCAGCCAACCACATATTTTGAAACGGGCTCGCTTGCCAGCGGCTATTACCGCCGCGCCACATCCGAAAAATAGAACTTGTCCAGCGTATGCCGCGATTCGGTGTATTCGAACTGGCGGCCGTCCTGCAGGAAGGTCTGGTTGCTGACCACGATGACATGGCTCTGGCCGTCGAGGTCCAGGTGTTGTTGGTCGTCCTTGCTGGACGGCACGGCTTCGATGGTGCGCTGAGCGTAGGCGATCTGCAGTTGCAGGGTCTGTTCGATGTGGGCGTAGATCGAATGTTCGGCGATGTCTGCTGACAGATCGGGGATGACATCGCTGACGAAGTGGTTGATGTCGAGGATGACGCGTTTGCCGTCGATGCGCCGTACCCGCTTGATCCGGGTGATCGGGCTGCCGGGTTCGGCATTGATATGTTCAAGCAATGCACCTTCCAGCGGCACCTGACACATCTCGACCACTTCGGTGCTGACGTCGTTGCCCAGTCGCGGGTGGGTCTCCTGGAAGCTGACGATGCCGCCGAGCTGGAATTCGATCGGGTTGGTCGACAGCACGAACGCGCCTTTGCCATGAATCTTCTGAGCGAAACCGCGCTCTTGCAACTGGTCGATGGCCTTGCGCACCGTGCCGCGGCTGGCCTGATAGGTGTCCATCAGTTCGGTTTCGGAAGGCAGCCGGGCGCCGCGCTCCAGGCGCTGGGTAGTGATGCTGGCAAGCAAATCGCTGTAGATCTGGTTGTATTTGCTCATGGCTGGACTCTGTGCCGACGGTGCTCAAAACCCCGAACCTTAAGGGCAGGGTAGGGGTTTGTCCATGCGGACGAAGGAAAACATCTTAGGTCAGAGTAGGAAGAATCCGCATTTTTCTGACGTTCATCCACGGATGCAAACTCGTACAGACGAGTTGTTGCATTAACTCGTACAGACGAGTATTTTTCCTCTCGGCGTGCTGCCAATAACAACAATCCACGATGGAAGAACAAGCATGAGCCATGACTATCCGAACATCGCCAAGGAGCTGCTGGAAAGCCTTGGTGGCCGTGACAACATCGAGCAGGCGGCGCATTGCGTGACGCGCTTGCGTCTGGCGCTGAAGAACCCCGCGCTGGTGAATGTGGCCGCCCTCAACGGCGTCGATCTGGTCAAGGGTTCGTTCTTCACCGGCGGGTTGTATCAGGTGGTCATCGGCCCGGGTGATGTTGAAAAGGTTTATGCCGAACTGCGCCAGCAGACTGGCCTGGCGGCGTCGACCATCGCCGACGTTAAACAGAAAAGCGCCGAGAAGATAAACGCCATGCAGCGGCTGGTGCGGGTGTTTTCCGATGTGTTCATGCCGATCCTGCCGGCGCTGATCATTGCCGGCCTGTTGATGGGCATCAACAACCTGCTCGGCGCCAAGGGCATGTTCATCGATGGCCAGACCCTGCTGGATGCCTATCCCAACCTCGACGGGTTGTGGAGCCTGATCAATCTGATGGCCAACACCTCGTTCGTGTTCCTGCCGGCGCTGGTGGGCTGGTCGGCGGCCAAGCGTTTCGGCGGCAGCGAAATCCTCGGCATCGTCCTCGGTCTGATGCTGGTGCACCCGGACCTGCTCAACGCCTGGAATTACGGCAAGGCGGTGGCCGGGCTGGATGGGCAGCAGCTGCCGTACTTCGACATCCTCGGCCTGTTCCAGGTGGAAAAGGTCGGTTACCAGGGGCAGATCCTGCCGATCCTGCTGGCGGCGTACGTAATGAGCGTGATCGAAAAATGGCTGCGCGCACGCGTGCCCAACGCGGTGCAGTTGCTGGTGGTGCCGATCACCACCATCGTTGTCACTGGCGTGCTGGCGCTGGCGATCATCGGCCCGGTGACCCGGCATATCGGCATCTATATCACCGAAGGGCTGGTGATGCTGTTCGATCTGGCGCCGTTGGTGGGCGGTCTGATTTTCGGCCTGCTTTATGCGCCCCTGGTGATCACCGGCATGCACCACATGTTCCTCGCCGTGGACCTGCAATTGATCTCGAGCCAGGGCGGCACTTTCATCTGGCCGATGATTGTCATGTCCAATCTGGCGCAGGGCAGTGCGGCACTGGCGGTTTTCTGGATGACGCGCAATGCGCGGGACAAGAGCATGGCTTCGACCTCGGCAATTTCTGCGTATTTCGGCATCACTGAGCCGGCGATGTTCGGCGTCAATTTGCGCTACAAATTTCCGTTTTACGCCGCGCTGGCCGGTTCGGCGCTAGGTTGCATGTTCCTCTCGCTGAACAAGATCCAGGCTTCGGCCATTGGCGTCGGTGGCCTGCCCGGTTTCATCTCGATCATTCCGCAGTTCATCCCGATGTTCGTCATCGGGATGCTGATCGCCATGCTCGTGCCGTTTGCCCTGACCTGCGTGCTGAGCATGAAGATTGTCCGTCCGGGTTACCGGGTCGCGTGAAGTCGAACTGCAGGAGCTGCCGGAGGCTCGGGCCGCGATCGGACGATCTTTTGATCCTGCCTTTCAAAATCGAAAGATCGCAGCCTCCGGCAGCTCCTACCGACATCGTAAAATTCAAGAGGAAAATCCGCCATGCAAGACTGGCAACGTTCGGTGATCTATCAGATCTACCCGAAGAGCTTTCACAGCCATGCGGGCAACGCCACTGGCGATCTGCTCGGCATCGTCGCCAAGCTCGATTACCTGCAATGGCTGGGGGTCGATTACGTGTGGGTCACGCCATTTCTGCGCTCGCCGCAGCGCGATAACGGCTACGACATCAGCGACTACTACGCGGTCGATCCTAGCTACGGCAGCATGGCCGACTGTGAGCTGCTGATTGCCGAAGCGGGCAAACGCGGGATCAAGTTGATGCTCGACATCGTGGTCAACCACACCTCGATCGAGCACGTCTGGTTCCAGCAGGCGCGCAGCAGCCTCGACAATCCTTACCGCGACTTCTATATCTGGCGCGACCAGCCGAACAACTGGGAATCCAAATTCGGCGGTTCCGCCTGGGAGTACGAAGCGCAGACCGGCCAGTATTACCTGCACCTGTTCGACCACACCCAGGCCGACCTCAATTGGGACAACCCCACAGTCCGCGACGAAGTGTTCAAGATGATGCGTTTCTGGCGCGACAAGGGTGTGGGTGGCTTTCGTCTGGACGTGATCAACCTGATCTCGAAACCGGCGGATTTCCCCGAGGACGACAGCGATGGTCGGCGCTTCTACACCGATGGGCCTAACGTGCATGCGTACTTGCAGGAGATGCACCGTGAAGTCTTCGAAGGGCATGAGCTGATCAACGTCGGCGAGATGTCCTCGACCCGCCTCGAACACTGCATCCGCTACTCCAATCCGCAGTCGAAAGAATTGTCGATGACCTTCAACTTTCATCACTTGAAGGTCGATTACCCGAACCTGCAGAAGTGGGTCCGCGCTGATTTCGACTTCCTCCAGCTCAAGCAGATTCTCTCCGACTGGCAGACCGGCATGCAGGCGGGCGGCGGCTGGAATGCGCTGTTCTGGTGTAACCACGATCAGCCTCGCGTGGTCTCGCGGTTCGGCAATGACGGCGAATACCGCGAGCTGTCGGCGAAGATGCTCGGCACCGCGTTGCATTTTCTACAGGGCACGCCCTTCGTTTATCAGGGCGAAGAATTGGGAATGACCAATCCGGGGTTCAAGAGCATCGAGCAATACCGTGATGTCGAGACCCTGAATATCTTTCGCCTCAAGCGTGAAGCCGGGGCAAGCGACCTCAACAACATGGCGGCGATCATGCAGAAGTCCCGCGACAACGGGCGCACGCCGATGCACTGGCACGCCGGGCACAACGCCGGTTTCACTCGCGGCGAACCGTGGATCGGCGTGCCGGCCAATGCCGCGCAGATCAACGTCGCGCATCAGTTGCACGACCCGGAATCGGTACTGCATCACTATCGGCGCCTGATCGCTTTGCGCCGCACTGAAGCGTTGATCTCCGATGGCATCTATCGCCAGTTGTTGCCGGAGCATCCACAGGTCTGGGCGTACCTGCGCGAGGGGACGGGAGAACGCTTGTTAGTGGTGAACAACTTCTATGGCACTGCCTGTGAGGTCGAGCTACCGGCGCTGATCGACGAAGCCCAGGAGCAGCGCTTGTTGATCAGCAACTACCCGGACTGTCCGCAACGCACGCGGTTACTGCAGTTGCGACCTTACGAATCCTTCGTGCTGCACCTGACCGACCCCTGATTTTTAACTGAATAACAACCTTTGAAAAAACACGCAGAACGCTGCGCGGGGGATTTGTGCGCGCTGAATTCCTGCAACCACACAATAAAAACAACGGGTGGCATATATGAGAGCAACCATAAATTACAGTCTGGCAGTCGCGGGGATTTGTCTGGCAATGCCCACGTCATCACATGCGCTGGAGTTCGGCGGCTATCTGCGCAGCGGTGTCGGTACATCGGTCAATAGCAGCAGCCAGTCGTGTTTCCAGTTGCCCGGCGCGCAGACCAAATATCGCCTCGGTAACGAGTGCGAGCAGTACGGTGAGCTCGAGCTGCGCCAGGATCTGTACACCCTCGACGACGGCTCGGTGCTGAGCGTCGACGGCATGGCCTCGCTGTATAACCGCTACGACCGCAGCCTGACGTTCAAGGAAGACAACGGCTCGATTCGTTTGCCGCAGGCGTATGCGCAATGGTCGGCGATGCCCGCGCTCAACGGCGGTTCGCTGTGGGCAGGGCGGCGCTACTACAAACGTAACGACATCCATATTTCCGATTTCTATTACTGGAACCAGAGCGCCACCGGGGCAGGCATTGAAGATGTGTTGCTCGGTGGCTTGAAATACAGCTACGCGTTTTCGCGCAAGGACAACCTTTACCAAAAGGATTACATCAACCGCCATGACTTCAATGTCGGCGGTTTCAACAGTAACCCGGGCGGTGAACTGGAGTTCGGCCTGAGCTACATCGACAAGCCCGACAGCCGCGATGCTCACCGTGGCTGGGCGATCACCACCCAGCACGTGCAGCAGGACTTTTTCGGTGGCAAGAACAAACTGGCGCTGCAATACGGCGAAGGGCCGGGCACCGGATTGGGCTATACCGGTAACGTCAGGCTTGATGACCGCAACAAGAGCTATCGCATCGTCGAGTTTTTCGACTGGCAACTGACGCCACGTTTTGGCGGACAATTGCAGGCGGTGTATCAGAAGGATATTCGTCAGGGCGGCGCCGGCCAGAACTGGCTGTCACTCGGCGTGCGCCCGGCCTATGCGCTGAGCGAGCAGTTCAAACTGGTGACCGAACTGGGGCACGATCAGGTCGAGGCGGCGGACGGCACGCGCAAGCTGAGCAAGTTCACCTTCGCGCCGACCTGGTCACCCAAAGGCCCGGAATTCTGGGCGCGGCCCGAGGTGCGTCTGTATTACACCTATGCCAGCTGGAACCAGGCAGCCAAGCGTGCCGCCAACCTGTTGGCCAAAGGCTCGGCACTCTCCGACACGGGCACCTTCGGCAACGCGCGGCACGGCGCCAATGTCGGCTTGCAGGTTGAATACTGGTGGAAATAAGCAAAGCGGCTGCGACCGCTCATTCAATCAATACAAGCTCAGGTGATGTCATGGCCACACCCCAACAATTGCAGCTGCTGGCTCCTTTATCCGGCGTGCTGATGGCGCTGGACCAGGTGCCCGACCCGGTGTTTGCCGGGCGGATCATCGGCGACGGTTTGTGCATCGACCCGACTTCGTCAACGCTCTGCGCACCGTTGGCCGGTGTGGTCAGCGATGTGCAGGCCAGCGGGCACGCGCTCACCATCACCAGTGACGCGGGTGTGCAGGTGTTGATGCATATCGGCCTGGACACGGTGAATCTCGCCGGCAAAGGTTTCACCCGTCGCGTTGAAGCGGGGCAGCGGGTCGAAGCGGGGCAGGCGCTGATCGACTTCGATGCTGACTACATTGCCCTGCACGCGCGCAGTTTGTTGACCTTGATGCTGGTGGTCAGCGGCGAGCCGTTCGATTCGCTCGTTGGCTCAACCGGGTTGGTCGAGGTGGGCCAGCCAGTGCTGGACGTCGTGGTCGGCGCAGCCGCCAGCGAAAACACAGCGCCGGTGCCGGGCGATGCGGTGTTCTCGCAGCCGATCAACTTGCCCAATCCCAACGGTCTGCACGCTCGGCCGGCGGCAGTATTTGCCCAAGCGGCCAAAGCATTTTCAGCGGCCATCCATCTGCACAAGCTGCAAGCGCAAGCCAACGGCAAATCATTGGTGGCAATCATGGCTTTGCAAACGGCCCATGGCGACAGTGTGCAGGTCAGCGCCGAAGGTGAAGATGCCGTAGCCGCCGTCGATGCGCTGACACGCTTGCTGAGCGAAGGCTGCGGCGAAGCGGTGACAGCGCCCGCACCGGTCGAAGCCGATGCAGCAGAAATGCCGAACATCCTGCGCGGTGTCTGCGCCTCGCCCGGTTCGGCATTGGGCCAGATCATGCAGATCGTTGAAACGTCGTTGATGGTCAACGAGTACGGCGCCGAACCTCCGATCGAACTTGAGGCATTGAGCCAGGCCCTGATCGAAGCCGACATGGCCCTGCAACATCTGCGCGACACCGCCAGCGGCCAGGCGCAGGCGGAGATCTTCAAGGCGCATCAGGAACTGCTGGCCGACCCGAGCCTGCTGGATCAGGCCCATGCCTTGATCGATGAAGGCAAAAGCGCAGCGTTTGCCTGGAAAACCAGCACCGATGCAACGGCGGCGATGTTTCGCTCGCTGGGCAATGCCTTGTTGGCCGAACGCGCGGCGGATCTGGATGATGTCGGCCAGCGCGTGCTGAAGCTGATCCTCGGTGTTCACGAGCAGACGCTGGAGTTGCCGAACGACACCATTCTGATCGCCGATCAACTGACTCCTTCACAAACTGCCGGGCTCGATACGCGCAAGGTGCTCGGGTTTGCCACCGTCGGCGGCGGCGCCACCAGCCATGTCGCGATCCTCGCGCGAGCCTGCGGTTTGCCGGCGATCTGTGGCATGCCATTGCAAATGCTCGGGCTCGGCAACGGCACGCGGGTGCTGCTCGATGCCGACAAAGGCGAATTGCAGTTGCACCCGGACGCCGAGTCCATTGATCAATTGCGCACGCGGCATGCGCAACAGCGCCAGCGTCATCAGCAGGAACTGGCCCAGGCCAGCGAGGCGGCCTGTACCCGTGACGGTCAGCACATCGAAGTCACCGCCAACGTTGCCTCGCAGGGCGAAACCGCTCAGGCCATGGAGCTGGGCGCGAATGGCGTGGGGCTGCTACGTTCGGAATTTCTCTACCTGGGTCGCCAGCAAGCGCCAAGCCATGACGAACAGGTGGCCACTTACAGCGCCATCGCCCGCACCATCGGGCCGGCGCACAATCTGGTGGTGCGCACCCTCGATGTCGGTGGCGACAAACCGCTGGCATATGTGCCGATGGACAGCGAAACCAATCCTTTCCTCGGCCTGCGCGGCATTCGTCTGTGCCTTGAGCGACCGCAACTGTTGCGTGAGCAATTTCGCGCCGTGCTGGCCTGCTCGGAGCTGACGCGTCTGCACATCATGTTGCCGATGGTCAGCAATCTTGCCGAGCTGCGTTCGGCCAGGCAGATCCTCGAGCAGGAGGCGCGGGTGCTGGGACTGATGCACTTGCCGAAACTGGGGATCATGATCGAAGTGCCTGCCGCTGCGCTGATGGCCGATGTGCTGGCACCGCACGTGGACTTTTTCTCCATCGGCACCAACGATCTCACCCAATACACCCTGGCCATGGACCGTGATCATCCGCGTCTGGCCAGCCAGGCGGACAGCTTTCACCCTGCGGTGCTGCGCCTGATTGCCATGACGGTGAAGGCGGCCCATGCCCACGGCAAATGGGTCGGCGTCTGCGGCGCCATGGCGTCTGAACGCCTTGCAGTGCCGTTGCTGCTGGGGCTGGGTGTGGATGAGCTTTCGGTAAGCGTGCCGTTGATTCCGGCGATCAAGTCGGCCGTGCGCGAGGTGAATCTGGCCGACTGTCGCATCATCGCCGAACAGGTCTCGAACCTGGAAAGCGCTGGCGATGTGCGCGAAGCCTTGCAGCGCTTTCATGAGGCCAACATCGCTGCCTCGCCGGTTATGGAGAATTGAACATGTTCGACAAATTGCAGCAGGCATTCTGGAAAGCACTGACGCCGGATCTGGTCCCGGATGAGGTGAAAGCCGTCGCCGAACCGGTTGCCGGCTTGAGCGCTGAGATTGTTGCGGCGCTGGGGGGTGTGGATAACCTCAAGTCGCAGCAACCGCTGGCGCTGACCCGGGTGCGCGTGGCGCTGCATGACGAGGCCCGTGTCGACCGTCAGGCCCTGAGTGTGGCCGGTGTGGCGGGCGTCATGCCGCTTGAGGGCGGCGTGCTGCACCTGATTACCGGGCTGCGCGCATAAGGGCCGACAAGACGTGCGGCCGTAGGTCGCCCTTACTGTTTCTCAACTGCGGGTGTATCGTATTCGCCTTTTTGCGGATCCCTCGGGGTCTGTCGCTGATACGTGAGGTAGTTGAGTTCATGTCCTTTACCCGTCGCCAAATCCTCGGTGGCCTGGCCGGTCTTGTTGTCGTTGGCGTGGGCGCGGGAGGCGCGTCGCGTTACTGGCTGGGCAAGATGGCCGACGCCGAGGCCGGCCACGATTATGAACTGATCGCCGCGCCGCTCGACGTCGAGCTGGTGCCGGGGCACAAGACCGAGGCCTGGGCGTTCGGCCCTTCGGCGCCGGGCACCGAGTTGCGCGTGCGCCAGGGTGAATGGCTGCGGGTGCGCTTCATCAATCACCTGCCGGTGGCGACCACCATTCACTGGCACGGCATTCGCCTGCCGCTGGAGATGGACGGCGTGCCTTATGTGTCGCAACTGCCGGTATTGCCGGGCGAATACTTCGACTACAAGTTCCGCGTGCCGGACGCCGGCAGCTACTGGTATCACCCGCATGTCAGCAGCAGCGAGGAACTGGGTCGCGGGCTGGTCGGGCCGCTGATCATCGAAGAGCGCGAACCCACCGGCTTCAAGTACGAGAAAACCCTGAGCCTGAAGAACTGGCACATCGATGAGCAAGGTCAGTTCGTCGAATTCAGCATCCCCCGCGAAGCAGCCCGTGGCGGTACCGCCGGGCGGCTGTCGACGATCAATGGCGTGCCGTTGCCGGTGATTGATCTGCCGGCCGGGCAGATCACCCGGGTGCGTTTGCTCAACCTCGACAACACCCTGACCTATCGCATCAATATTCCTGGGGTCGAAGCGAAAATCTACGCACTCGATGGCAACCCGGTCGAGCCTCGGCCACTGGGCAAGGAATACTGGCTCGGCCCCGGCATGCGCATTTGCCTGGCGATCAAGGCGCCGGCGGCCGGTGAAGAGTTGTCGCTGCGCAACGGCCCGGTGCGCCTGGGCACGCTGCGGTCAGTGGCCAACACCGATGCGCCGACGGACTGGCCGAAAGCCCTGCCGGCCAACCCGGTGGCCGAGCCGGATCTGGCCAATGCGGAGAAACTCAACTTCAATTTCGAATGGGTCGGTTCGGTCTCGGTGAACACCGAAAACGGCAAGCCGCCGAGCCTCTGGCAGATCAACGGCAAGGCCTGGGACATCACCGACAAGACCTGTGCTGATCGACCGATTGCCAGCCTGAAACTGGGCCAGAGCTATATTTTCGAATTGAAGAACATGACCCAGTACCAGCACCCGATCCACCTGCACGGTATGAGCTTCAAGGTGATCGCGTCGAACCGGCACAAAGTCGTACCGTATTTCACCGACACTTATCTGCTGGGCAAGAACGAGCGTGCGCAAGTGGCGCTGGTGGCGGATAACCCGGGGGTGTGGATGTTCCACTGCCATGTCATCGACCACATGGAAACCGGCCTGATGGCCGCGATCGAGGTGAAGTGATGCGCCAGATCCGCCCGGCGGCGATCATCGACCGCAGCCGCGACCGCGATTTCATGCGCGAAGCCCTGACCCTCGCCGCACAGGGCGCCGCCCTCGGTGAGGTGCCGGTGGGCGCGGTGCTGGTGCAGGATGGCGTGGTCATCGGTCGCGGCTTCAATTGCCCGATCAGCACCAGCGATCCGAGTGCCCATGCGGAAATGGTCGCGATCCGCGCCGCTGCGCAGGCAGTGGATAACTATCGCCTGCCGGGCAGTACGCTGTACGTGACGCTGGAACCGTGCAGCATGTGCGCCGGGTTGATCGTGCATTCGCGGGTGGCGCGGGTGGTGTATGGCGCGCTGGAACCCAAGGCGGGAATTGTGCAGAGCCAGGGGCAGTTTTTTACCCAGGGCTTTTTGAATCACCGGGTGTTGTATGAGGGCGGGGTGCTGGCTGAAGAATGTGGCGCGGTGCTGACCGAATTTTTCCGCGCCAGACGCACCAAAAGCCCCTCACCCTAACCCTCTCCCAGAGGGAGAGGGGACCGACCGAGTTGGATGGACCAAATCCGCCGACCTGAAATACCGAGTCGGACGCAAGTTTTGAATAGCTCAACAATCAGCTCCCTCTCCCTGGGGAGAGGGCTGGGGTGAGGGGTAGGCCCACCGCGGTCATGGGAAAATACGCTTACTTCCTGGCGACGATAACCGCCCGCATCGGCGCCGGCAGCCCTTCAATGGTTTTGCTGTGATCCTCGGGATCCAGAAAATCGCTCAGCGATTGATACTTCATCCACTCCGTCCCGCGCTGTTCCTCCACCGTGGTTGTGCTGACATCCACGCAACGAATATCGCTGAAACCCGCCCGCCGCAGCCACAGCTCAAGCGCCGGCACCGACGGTAAAAACCACACGTTGCGCATCTGCGCGTAGCGATCTTCCGGCACCAGCACCTGATGCTTGTCGCCTTTGACCACCAGGGTTTCCAGCACCAGTTCGCCGCCCTTGACCAGGCAATCCTTCAGCGCCAGCAAATGCTCGATCGGCGAGCGACGGTGATAGAACACGCCCATGGAAAACACCGTGTCGAAGCCTTCCAGATTCGGCGGCAGGTCTTCGAACGGGAATGGCAGGTGCCAGGCATTCGGCTCGGACAGGTAGCGTTGCACGGCCTGGAACTGGCAGAAGAACAGCCAGTTGGGGTCGACACCGATCACGCTGTCGGCACCGGCGCCGAGCATGCGCCACATGTAGTAGCCGTTGCCGCAGCCGACATCGAGGATGCGTTTGCCCTTCAGGTCGAGGTGCGGGGAGACCCGCGACCACTTCCAGTCCGAACGCCATTCGGTGTCGACATGCACACCGAACAGATCGAACGGCCCTTTGCGCCACGGCGAGAGGCCCATCAGCGCGGTGCGCATCTGTGCGCGAGTGTCGTCGTCGCAATCGGTGTCGAGTTTCAGGCCGTTGAGCAGGTCGACTTCGCTTGGCTGGATCTTCGGCAAGGCGTCCAGCGCACTTTGCCAGCGCTCCAGATCGCCGTGGCCTTTGTCCATTTTCTTGTCGAGTTGCGCTTGCAGGGTGTTGGCCCATTCGGCCAGCGGTGTACCGGCCAGACGGCGGGCGAGGGGGGACAGATCAATCATGGCAAGGCAATCAACGAGGCAAAGTTAAGACACTGGAACCACGGCACGACTTTCGAGAACCCGGCGGCCAGCAGGCGTTCGCGGTGTTCTTCGAGGCTGTCGGGCTTCATGACGTTTTCGATGGCGCTGCGCTTCTGGGCGATTTCCAGTTCGCTGTAGCCGTTGGCGCGTTTGAACGCTACGTGCAGGTCGGTGAGCAGCGCGTGCTCTTCGGCATCGTTGAAGCGCAGCTTTTCCGAGAGAATCAGCGCGCCGCCGGGCAACAACGATTGGCGAATCCGCGAGAGCAACGCGGTGCGCTGGTCCGGGGCGATGAATTGCAGGGTGAAGTTCAGCGCGACTACGGAGGCGGGCTCAAATTGCAGCGCGAGGATATCGCCCTCAATTACCTCCACCGGCAGCAGTTCCTGAAACATCGAATCCTGACCGTTGAGGTATTCGCGACAGCGCTCGACCATCGCCGCCGAGTTATCCACCGCGATGACCCGGCAACCGTCGGTGCGTACATGACGGCGCAGGGCTTGAGTGACTGCGCCGAGCGACGAACCGAGGTCGTAGAGCACGCTGTTGGGCTGGGCGAATTGCGCGGCGAGCACGCCGAGGTTTTCGACGATGGTCGGGTAACCCGGCACCGAGCGCTTGATCATGTCCGGGAACACCCGCACCACGTCTTCATTGAAGGCGAAGTCAGGCACCTGGGCCAAGGGCTGGGCGAATAGGCGATCGGGTTCTTTGCTCACGGCGGCGTCCGGCGGTGTCGATGGAAAAGGCCGGCATTTTAGCCAAAGTGGGACGCGGATGCTTGGGTTGTCTGATAAAGCGCGGGGATATTGCTCTGCCAGGCAGCGCGTGCAGCGGATGGCGGGAAGGAGCAATGAATGACCAAGTCGAGGAGCGAGACTTGGTCATTCATCATCAGGGTGAATTACCGACTACGCATAAACACATTGAATTTTGCTTCACCAACGACTCGCAGAGTTTCGGTCCTATCGTCCTTGCCTTTAAAGTCAAAGTTCAAAATGTAGCTCAACTGTTCAGAGCTGTTTGCCACGACCTCAACGGAAACACTCCCGCTTTCAGGTTTGTAAGTGTAGAAAGTCAAGAAATCGTCATTGGCGCCAGACTCGAAATAATAGAGTTCTTGAAACGGGAACGCTGCGCCAGGGGTATAAGTGTCTGATTGAATATTGCGGGAAAAAACGAAGCTCATCCCTTTTTTTGAACTGCCAAAGCCGTTTTCATAGGCACGCCCAAGCAGTGCAATCGAATCGCTGTTGCTGTCCTGAGCGAATTCAAAGTTTTGAGTATAAAGCTCTACTCGGTTGGAAATTTTGGCCTTGAGATCGCAGTTGACGGAGATAAAAGGATCCAACTGATGTGCAGAAGTTTTCTTCTTGAAAAAGCTCATGGTGTTCTTCCTTGGTTAGATTGGTGATGAGTTAACCCAAGGAATACTAAGCAGGCAGGAATATACCGGCTACTGTCAGAACTGACAGGTTTTTATAACGTTTCGAGATACGTTGAGCAGTTTATGGTTATGAACTTTGGTTAAGTTTTTCATCGTTATTAAACGCCGAAGCGGCGATGCCCTACTGGTCCAGCCGGTAGCTGGACCAGGCTGATCCAGCGCCGATAGTCGCTGGGCGGCGCATCGTGCAGCCAGCCGAGCAGCGCCAGCAACGGCAATGGTATGACCAACAGGCACAGCAACGCCGCATGGGTGCTGACACCGTAGAGAAACGTCACCGCGCCCATCAGCGCCAGAATCAGCCAGCACACGATCAATTTACCGAAATGGCGCAGTCAAAGGTTTCCACTGGCAGCACTTCCGGTGCCCACGGTTGTTGCGAAGTCAGGCGCAAACGCCCGGTGCCGGCCGCGAAGGCCTGGAAGCGCCAGGTCGAAACCCCCGCTGCGCCCACCACGCCGGCATCTTCCGGATTGCTGTAAACCTCCGGGCTGAGCGCGCGCAACACGCCGCCAGCCGAATCCTGAATCGCCCAGCGGTAGCCGGTGGTCGGGTTGCTTGGCAGGCTGATGATCAGGTTTTGCCCGACATTGAGCCGTACGGGGCATTCGCTTTGTTTTTCCACGGTCACGTTGTGTTTCGGTTGCGTGGCGCAGGCGGCCAGCAAGGAAAGGGCGAGGGGGAGAAACAGGCGAATGGGGGACATGGGGTCAGCAGCTCCGGCGGTTACGACGAACGGCGAGCATAACTGAAGATGAGACAAAGTGTGACAGCCGGGTGCCGCGTTTACTGGACTAACGCCAAGCCCTCACCCTAGCCCTCTCCCAGAGGAAGAGGGGACTGACCGCGGGATATTGGCGAGGTATGCCGACCTGAGCGCGCGTCAGCGCATCCATAATCGCCTAGGTATTTCAGGTCGATGAATAGCGCAAGCCAACTCGGTCGGCTCCCTCTCCCTAGGGAGAGGGCTGGGGTGAGGGGCTACGGGCTACCGGTCAAAACAACACCTTCGCCACATCCGCAAACCGCTTGGCAAAGTGCACGGTTATCCCTTCCTTCAGATAATCCGGCAGTTCTTCAAAATTACCCCGGTTCGGCTCCGGCAGAATCAGCTCGAAAATCTTCTGCCGCCGCGCCGCGATCACCTTCTCGCGCACGCCGCCGATCGGCAGTACATGCCCGGTCAGGGTCAGTTCGCCGGTCATTGCCACGCCTTTTTTCGGCGGCTGATTGCGCGCGAGCGAGAGCAGGGCGCTGGCCATGGTCACGCCGGCGCTCGGGCCGTCCTTTGGCGTCGCGCCTTCGGGTACGTGCAGGTGGACGAAGGCTTCGTCGAAGAACTTCGCGTCACCACCAAACTGCTTGAGGTGCGAGCTGACGTAGCTGTAGGCAATCTCCGCCGATTCCTTCATCACATCGCCGAGTTGCCCGGTGAGCTTGAACCCACGATTCAAGGTATGAATCCGCGTGGCTTCGATCGGCAGGGTGGCGCCGCCCATGCTGGTCCACGCCAGACCGGTAATCACGCCGGTGCCGGACAGCACTTGTTCATTACGGAACACCGGATGGCCGAGCGAGGCTTCGAGGTCTTTCGGCCCGAGTTTGATCACCGCTTTCGGATCGTCGATCAGCTTCATCACCGCTTTGCGCACCAGTTTGCCCATTTGCTTTTCCAGCTGACGCACGCCGGCTTCACGGGCGTAACCGTCGATCAGGGCTTTGAGCGCGGTGTCGCTGATGCTCAGGCTGCCTTTTGATACGCCGGCCTTTTCCAGCAGTTTCGGCCACAGGTGACGCTTGGCGATGGCGACTTTTTCTTCGGTGATGTAGCCGGACAGGCGAATCACTTCCATCCGGTCCAGCAACGGGCCGGGGATCGAGTCGAGGGTGTTGGCGGTGCAGACGAACAGCACCTTCGACAGATCCATGCGCAGGTCGAGGTAGTGGTCGAGGAATTCGACGTTCTGTTCCGGGTCGAGGGTTTCCAGCAGCGCCGAGGCCGGGTCGCCCTGGTAGCTCTGGCCCATCTTGTCGATCTCGTCGAGCATGATCACTGGGTTCATCACCTCGACGTCTTTCAACGCTTGCACCAGTTTGCCCGGCTGCGCGCCAATGTAGGTGCGGCGGTGGCCCTTGATTTCGGCTTCGTCGCGCATGCCGCCGACGCTGAAGCGGTAGAACGGCCGGCCGAGGGATTCGGCGATGGATTTTCCAACGCTGGTTTTACCCACACCCGGCGGGCCGACCAGCAGCACGATCGAGCCGCTGATCTCGCCTTTGTACGCACCGACGGCGAGGAATTCGAGAATGCGATCCTTGATGTCGTCGAGGCCCGCATGGTGTTTGTCGAGAATTTTGCGCGCGTGCTTGAGGTCGAGTTTGTCCTCGCCGTACACGCCCCACGGTACCGATGTTGCCCAGTCCAGATAATTGCGCGTGACCGCGTATTCCGGCGAGCCGGTTTCAAGAATCGACAGTTTGTGGGTTTCTTCTTCGAGGCGTTTTTGCACCTGCGCCGGCAGGGTTTTGCCTTCGAGGCGCTGTTGGAACTGTTCGAGGTCGGCGCTGCGGTCGTCCTTGGTCAGGCCAAGTTCCTGCTGGATGACCTTGAGTTGCTCCTTGAGAAAGAATTCGCGCTGATGCTCGCCGATCTTGCGGTTAACTTCTGCCGAAATCTCCTTTTGCAGGCGCGCGACTTCGACTTCCTTGCGCAACATCGGCAGGACTTTCTCCATGCGCTTGAGCATCGGCACGCAGTCGAGCACTTCTTGCAGCTCGGGGCCGGTGGCGGAGGTCAGGGCGGCGGCGAAGTCGGTCAGCGGCGATGGGTCGTTGGGGCTGAAGCGGTTGAGGTAGTTCTTCAGCTCTTCGCTGTACAGCGGGTTGAGCGGCAGCAGTTCCTTGATCGCGTTGATCAGCGCCATGCCGTAGGCCTTGACCTCGTCGGTCGGCTCGGTGGGCTGGTGCGGGTATTCGACTTCGACCAGGTACGGCGGGCGATGGTGCTTGAGCCAGGTCTTGATGCGCACACGGCTCAGGCCCTGGGCGACAAATTGCAGTTTGCCGTTTTCGCGGCTGGCGTGGTGGACCTTGACCAGCGTGCCGTATTCGGGGAGGGCGCCGGTGTCGAAGTGGCGAGGGTCTTCCTGGGGCGTGTCCATGAAGAACAGGGCCAGGGAGTGGTGTTCGGATTTGCTGACCAGTTCGAGGGTTTCGGCCCACGGTTCTTCGTTGACGATGACCGGCAGGACCTGGGCCGGGAAGAACGGACGGTTGTGGATCGGGATGATGTAGACCTTGTCCGGCAGGTTTTGCCCGGGCAGCGCCAGGCCGGTGCCGGAGGAGGTGTGTTCGATGTGGTCGGTTTCGTAATCGTCGTGGTTGTCCGGGCGATCTTGCTGGTCGGTCATGGGGCACCTGCGCAATGGGGTATGGGGTGTTAGATGGGGCAGGGGTGGGGTGGTTTCAATGGGGCGGGTGTGTTTCTGCTTGTGTGTTCAGGGGGGGACAGGTTTTTTGACCTTGGCGGCCTTCGGGCCGGCCATGCTCTGGGTGGTCTGGGTGAATATCCGTTTCTGCGGGTGTTGCTGGTTACGGTTCCGCCCTTACGGCGGGTCACCTTTTTCAAACGCCAAAAAGGTAACCGAAAAGGCTTGCTCCTGCGTTCGGCCCTCGCAGGCTCGGGTTCCTTCGCTGCGGGATCGATCCGGGCGCAGCGGCTCCGGTTTGCTTCGCTGCACCTCCTTCCGCTGTGTCTGGCTGCGCCAGACGGTCGCTGCGCTCCCACGCCCGGATCAATCCCTCCGCTCAGCCTTCCGACGTCGCCGGTGGATCAAAAGCAAGATCAAGAGCGTTACTCGAGCTTGCGCTCATTGTTGAGTGGGGCGGCTTCGCCGCGGGCAGCTGCGCTGCTTTGCTTTTCTGTGGGAGCGAGCCTGCTCGCGAATGCGGCCTGACAGCCGACCGATTTCTCTTTGCCTACACCCATTCCAATTGTAGGAGTGAGCCTGCTCGCGATGGCGACCTGGCAGTCGACCATCTAACGGATGCATTCGGTTTCCTTGTGGGAGCGAGCCTGCTCGCGAATGCGGTGTGTCAGGCACCATTACTGCCGAATGTGCCGACGCCTTCGCGAGCAGGCTCGCTCCCACAGGTATTCGCGGTGCTTGCCAAAATGCGCACACAAAAAAAGGCGATGCCCCCATGGGACATCGCCTTTTCATTACCACCCGCTAACGCTTAATCCGGCAGTTTGTACGCAATGATGTAGTCACCCATCTTGGTGCCCAGCGAGCCGTGGCCACCAACAACGAGCAGCACGTATTGCTTGCCGTCCTTGCCGGTGTAGGTCATCGGGGTCGCTTGGCCGCCGGCTGGCAGACGCGATTTCCACAGTTCTTTACCGGTATTCACGTCATAGGCGCGCAGGTACTGGTCGAGGGTGCCGCTGAGGAAGCCGACGCCGCCGGCAGTCACGATCGAACCGCCCATGCTCGGTACGCCGAGGGTGAAGCCGATCGGGATTGGCGAGCTGTCGCGGCTGGTGCCGTTCTTGCGTTTCCACACGACTTTGCCGGTGGTCAGGTCGATACCGGCGACGTAGCCCCAGGCCGGGGCCTGGCACGGTACGCCCAGTGGCGACATGAACGGGTGCATGATCACCGCGTATGGCGCGCCGGTGTTTGGCTGCACGCCCGAAGTTTCGCTCTCGCGTTTGCTGCCGGCTTCGACTTGCTCGCGTGGCACCATTTTCGAGACGAAGGCCATGTAGTTCGGGCTGGTGAACAGCAGCTGGCGAACCGGATCGACCGAGACGCCGCCCCAGTTGAACACGCCGACGTTACCCGGATAGATCAGGCTGCCTTGTTCCGACGGCGGGGTGTACTGGCCTTCGTAACGCAGTTCCTTGAATTGGATGCGGCACAGCATCTGGTCGAACGGGCTGGCGCCCCACATGGCTTTTTCGGTCAGTTCCGGGGCCAGTAGGTTGAGGTCCGAACGGGCCTGGGTCGGTGCGGTGTGGTCGCCTTTCACGGCGCCTTGCGGTACCGGGATTTCCTTGATCGGAATGATGGGCGTGCCGTCACGACGATCGAGAACGTACAGGCTGCCCTGCTTGGTCGGAGCGATCAGCGCAGGTTTCACGCCGTCGGCGGTTTTCATGTCGAGCAGGGTTGGCTGGCTGCCGACGTCCATGTCCCACAGGTCATGGTGGGTGAACTGGTAGTTCCAGCGCACTTTACCGGTGGCCAGGTCCAGGGCGACGAGGCCGGCGCTGAATTTCTCGGCGCCCGGGGTGCGGTTGCCACCCCATTGGTCTGGAGTCTGGTTGCCCAGTGGCAGGTAAACCATGCCGAGTTTTTCATCGACGCTGGCCAGCGACCACATGTTCGCCGAGTTGCGGCTGTAGGTTTCGCCCGGGGCCAGAGGCTCGGTGGCGTCCGGCTTGTCGCTGTCCCAGTTCCACACCAGGTGACCGTCGCGCACGTCGAAGGCGCGGATCACGCCCGATGGCTCGTTGGTCGATTCGTTGTCGGTGACGTGACCGCCCATGATCACCAGATCACGGGTGATCGCCGCTGGCGAGGTGGAGTAGTAGCCACCAGCAGTGAACGGGCCGATGCCTTGGGTCAGGTCGACTACGCCCTTGTTACCAAAGCCTTCGCAGATCTTGCCGGTGTCGGCGTTCAACGCGATCAGGCGGGCATCAGCGGTTGGCAGGTACAGACGACGCGGGCAGGCCTGGGCAACGGCCTGGCCGGCTTCGGAGATGACAGCGGAACCGGCGTTTTCAGACTTGGCATAGGCGGCTTCGTCGTAGTACGACACGCCACGGCAGGTCATGTGGGCGAAGCCCTTGAAGCCAACCGGGCTCTTGATCTGTGGATCGAAGCGCCAGATTTCCTTGCCGGTGTCCGGGTCCAGTGCCAGCACTTTGCTGTGCGCGGTGCAGGCGTAGACCATACCGTTGGCTTTGAGCGGGGTGTTTTCGTTGGTCAGCTCGACCGGGTCATCCGCAGTTGGCAGGTCGCCGGTCTGGATGCGCCAGGCTTCCTGCAGCTTGCCGACGTTTTCCGGGGTGATCTGCTTGAGCGGCGAGTAACGGTCACCGAACTCGGTACGACCGTAGGCCTGCCAGTCGCCGTCCGGCATGGCCGGTGCGGTGCTGGTCATGTCTGCGGTGTCGCGGCCCAGTTCGCCGAAGGTTTCGCCCGGATGCGTGAACAGGCTGGCCAGAGCGGTTACGCCGGCCAGAATTACCGCGACGGTCAGACCGCCAGTGCCGATTTTCGCCGGGCCGTTGAGCAGCAGCGGACGACGGAACCACGGCAGCAGCATCACGAAGCCGAGGACAAACCACAGCGCCAGACGTGGCACCAGTTGCCACCAGTCCAGACCGACTTCCCACAATGCCCACACCGTGCTGGCAAACAGCACGATGGCGTACAGGCCCAGTGCCGCGCGGCGGCGCATCAGCAGCAGAACGCCGGTCAATGCGATGCCGATACCGGCCAGCAGGTAGTACAGCGAGCCGCCAAGCGTGCTCAGCTTGATTCCCCCGGCCAGCATGGCCAGGCCCATCAGTAGAAGCAGGATGCCGAGCAGGGCGGGTAGCAACCGACCCCGGCTCGAAGCACTTTCGGTGCTCATAGTGTGATTCTCCGTGACGTTTATGTAGTCCCGCGCTGTAGTCACTTTAGATGACGATTCGGCGCAGGCATGGTTCAGATAAAAACTTGTTCGGCTAACGAAATGCATTCCTGTGGGAGCGAGCCTGCTCGCGAAAGCGGTGTATCAGGCACCACTGCAGCGACTGACAGGCCGCCTTCGCGAGCAGGCTCGCTCCCACAGGGGCTAACTGTGATCTTTAGAACGACGACTGGATCTTGATCCCGCCGATCAGGGCGTCGTCGACGTCATTCACGCCACCGGGGTGGCGGATGTATTGCAGGTTCGGGCGCACGGTCAGCCAGTTGGTCACGTGCACGCCGTAATACAGCTCGGCGCTGTATTCGGTGTCCTGTGGTGGCAGGAACGCCGGATTGTCGTAGTCGTAGACGGCGTTGGCGCGGTTAGTCATTTCGGCGTTCTTGCGATAGGCCGGGTTGACGTGCACACGAGCGAGGGCGAAACCGATGTCATCCTTGGCGCGGGCATCGAACGGACCTTTGTAGGTCAGGCCGGCCTGCACGTAGTTGTCGATGGAATTGGTTTTCTTGTCATGCATCGTCGCGTTGGCGAACAGGCTCAAGCCGCGCGAGTGGTCGCTGGCGATACTGGTCACCTGCTGCTGCACGCCCAGCCACACGCCGTGCTTGCTCGACGCGCTGCGGTAGGCTTCGCCGCTCAGCGCTGCCGGTTGGCCGTTCTGGTCTTTATAAACGTCAGAGGCCTTGGCATTGCTGTAGTAGTAACCGGCGCGGTATTCGCCCGGCAGGCCGTTGAGCTTCGGCGTCCACACCAGTTCGATCGGCAGGATCGCGCCCTGGGTGCCGCTGCCGCTGAGTTTGAAACCGTTGCCGCGATCGAGGTTCGACGGGTTCTGCTCATAGGCGCCGACCTGCGCATACAGCTCTGGCGTCAGGTGATATTTGACCCGCAGCGCCCACTGGCTGACCGGCCAGTTGTACCAGATGCCGCCGACCCAGTTGCCGACCTGCGAGCCGCAGAAGGCCAGGTTCTGGAAGTCGCAGGGAAAGCTGTTGAAGTCTTCGCCTTCGCCGAAGCGGCCGACCTTGATATCGAGTTTCTGATCGAAGAATTTCTGCTGATACCACATCTGCGTCAGGCGCGTGGTCTGGCCACGGCCCCAGACTTCCTGGGCGGAAGTGAAGCCGCCAACGCGCGGGTCGTTGATGCGGTCGTTGCTGATGTTGTTGCCGCTTCGTTTGGTGATGGTCAACTGAAACTCGGCGTCGTCCCAGCCGAGAATCTTCTGCAGGTCCAGATGCGTGCCGAGGCCGAACTGGTCGCTGTAGCGCGCAGTGCGGTCGTGATCGTAACCGCCGTGCAGATTGCTGCCCATTTCGCCGGTGTAATCGAGTTTGAAGTCGTAGCCTTTTTCCGCAAGTTCCGTGCGCGTGCCGTTCCAGTCACCGAGCATGTACGGTGATTCACTGTCGAACGCGGGAGCTGCGTGGACGCAGGTGGCAAGGCCGAGGGCAGTGCAGCCGCCAAGGGTGCGCAGGGCAGAGATAGCGCTGTCCCGGGAGAAGGAAAAGTCAGGCATGTAGAAGTCTTTTTTTGATGTTTTTCAAGTGCAGGCCGAGCGCTTCAGATTGTCGCAGGCAGTGAAGCGTTTCAGCGGAAGGGCGGCAGGATAATGATCTGTTACAAAAAGACAAAGGCCTTTTATGAACATGCATCCTTTCGGATTTGGTAACAGTACGAAAAGGGTCGCAGCCTTCGGCAGCTCTCGTGTTGAAATGCGTACCTGTAGGAGCTGCGGAACGCTGCGATCTTTTGACCTTGACCTACATTTGAAAGGAAGGCCTTCCACCCGCCCGGCCCCTCGGCTAAGGTGCGCGGCTTCTGCATAACACTTCGCCCAAAGGCCCGGCATGAACGAACAATCCCCCGATCCGCTGCACGGCGTGACCCTCGAACAGATCCTCAATGCACTGGTTGCTCACTACGAGTGGTCGGGGCTGGCCGAGCGTATCGACATCCGTTGCTTCAAGAGCGATCCGAGCATCAAGTCGAGCCTGACCTTCCTGCGTAAAACCCCATGGGCGCGGGAGAAGGTCGAACGCCTGTACGTGAAGCTGATGCGCACCAAGCGACCGCTTTGAGATGGACAGCGCGAGGCGCCGACGCCTGATCACCGGCCTGGCCGTGTTGGGCTGGGCGGGGCTGGCAATTCAGCTGTACCTGATTCTCTTCGCACGATTGAGCATCGGCGCCAGCCTGCTGGGCGGGCTGGTGAGTTTCTTCAGCTACTTCACCATATTGACCAACACCCTGGTGGCGACGGTATTGACCTGCGCTGCCACCGAGCGCGAATCCGCAGCGCGGCGCTGGTTTCTGCAACCGTGGGTCAGCAGCGGGATCGCTGTGAGCATCGCCGTCGTCGCTCTGGCCTACAGCATCCTGCTGCGGCACTTGTGGCATCCCGAAGGCTGGCAGTTTGTTGCCGATGAATTGCTCCACGACGTCATGCCATTGCTGTTTCTCGGCTATTGGTGGCGCTGCGTCCCCAAAGGCACGTTGCGCCTGTGGCACCTGCCGCTGTGGCTGATCTACCCCTTGGTGTATTTCATTTACGCCTTGCTGCGCGGACATCTGCTCGGCGCCTATGCGTATCCGTTCATTGATGTGGCGGTGCTGGGTTATCCACAGGTGCTGGCGAATGCCGGCGGGATCTTGGTGGGGTTTGTGCTGGTGGGGTTGCTGATTATCGGTCTCGACCGCAGATTGTCCGCACGAAGTTGAGATCCAGTGTGGGAGCGAGCTTGCTCGCGAATGCGGTGTATCAGTTTGCATGGATGTTGACTGACACACCGCTTTCGCGAGCAAGCTCGCTCCCACAGGGGAATTGTGGTCAGAGGAAAATCACTCCTCGTCAGAGCCTTCCGCCCGCCAGTAGCCAACCGCCTTGATGAACTGTTCATCGAGCCCATGCTCATCGATCAGCACCCGGCGGATCTGCCGCGAGACCTTTGTCTCGGTGGCCACCCAGGCGTACAGATTGCCCTTGGGCACTTGCAGTTGCTTGACGGTAGTCAGCAGATTGTCCCTGCCATCTTCGCGCAGCACCCAGATCACATTGAACTGCGCCGCGCTCTCCAGCACTTGCTGCTCGGCACCGTTTTCCACTTCGATCACCACCAGCGCCTTGCGATTCGCCGCGAGGTTTTCGAGGCGGCGGGCGATGGCGGGGAGGGCGGTTTCGTCGCCGATCAGCAGGTAGCTGTCGAAGATGTCCGGCACGATCATCGAACCGCGCGGCCCGCCGATATGCAGGAACTGCCCCGGTTGCGCCTGCTCCGCCCAGGTCGAGGCAGGGCCGTCGCCGTGCAGGACGAAATCGATGTCCAGCTCCATTTTTTCCAGGTCGTAACGACGCGGGGTGTAGTCGCGCATCTGCGGCAGCGGGCCGTTGTCCTTGCCGGCGCCGAGTTGCAGGGTTTCCAGCGCGGCGGCCTGTTCGGCATTCTGCGGGAACAGCAGTTTGACGTGATCGTCCGTCCCGAGGCTGATGAACCCGGCCAGTTCCGGCCCGCCAAGGGTGATGCGGCGCATGCGCGGGGTCAGGTCGGTGACGCGCAGCACTTCAAGTTTGCGCCGTTTGATTTCGTGCATCACGCGGTGAATGGTTTGAGTATCGACTGCAGTCATTCGGCTTTCTCCGAGGCAGGTTGAACGGCAGGGCCGTCGACGATGGCTTTGGCGGTGTCGTTGAGCAGGTCGCGCACCCGCAGGATTTCTTCGGCGCTCCAGCGGCCGTGGTGCAGCTGCAAGGCATGGCGCAGGTTATGCACGGCTTCGTGGATTTCCGCCGGACGATCATGGCCGCGCAGCGAGCGCTTGCTGACGTCGATGCGCATGCGGACGCCGTCGAGCGCCACCGCTTGTTCACTTAAAGACAGACGACCGGCGTCGGTGACGCTGTAACGCTTTTTGCCAGCCTCGGCATCACCGGCGATCAGATCGCTCTCTTCCAGAAAGGTCAGGGTCGGGTAGATCACCCCGGGGCTGGGGCTGTAAGCGCCGTCGAACATGCCTTCGATCTGCCGGATCAGGTCGTAGCCGTGGCAGGGCTGCTCGGCGATCAGCGCCAGCAACAGCAATTTCAGGTCACCGGGGGCGAAGACGCGCGGGCCACGGCCGCCGCGTTCGCGACCGGGGCGCTTCTCGAAGCCGTCGCGGCCATCGCCGTGCTCGCGGTGTGGGGAATGATGGTCTCTCATTTATGCTTTCTCTCTCGTCGTATTTAGATACAACTTAAGATATATCTTAAGGCCTGCGCAAGACGTTTTTGACCTCGCTTTGGCTTGGGCGGACGAGCGGTGAAGGCAAAAAATAGCCGGAAAACGCTTTTTCATGCAGAAATCAAAGCGGTGACCTTAAAGTTAAAGTTATCGCTCTAGTTGTAGTTGAGTATATATTCTAATTCCTCGCAAGTTGCCGCTTTAAAGCGGCTAAGTTGCTGTATGGTTTTTTGCCTGTAACTGTGTGTAGGGCGCAACTTACAGTGAATGTTGCAAGTATCTGTTTTTTGTTCTTTTTTCTGGCGGGGTGTGGGGTTGTTTAACTACGAGTTTGTCGGAAGTTGCCTGCTTACATTCCAGAGGCAACAGTCGATGATGCCCGCCATTGAAAGTTCAAGTTGCTCCGGCGGTCGATGAGCAAAAGCGTTTGTGAACTTTCAATGACACCCCCCTATATAAAGCAAACAGGTACTGAACGATGTTCAAGAAAATCGCAATCGCTGCTCCACTGGCTCTTCTGGCAATGTCCTCGACCGCCTTCGCTGCGGGCGAAGCGTCGCACTCCATCAGTCTGATCGCTCACGTGCCAACCAATGGTTTCTATGTCGTACCGACCGACCCGGATCTGGTCAACAAGGACCAGGACATGAGCTATCAGCCAAGCACCGGCAAAATGGCCGAAGTCAATGGTTTCTTCGATGTGCGCAATAACAATGGCTCGGTTCATGCCAGCCTCGAAAGCCAGCCGAAACTGGTTTCCGGCAGCAGTTCGATCGACCTGCAAGTAATGCTCAACAACAAGGAACTGACACTGACTCCGCAATTGGTCGTGGGTGAAGCCGAGTCTGACGTCAACTACCGCGCACCGCTGAAAATCTCCGCCAAGGGCAACAGCTTCCAGCCAGGTGATTACACCGGTTCCGTGGCGATGATCTTCGACGCCGTTCCGCCAGCACCTTGATCCCATGATCAGGCGCTAAGTGTTCTCGTTCATGCAGAACACTGACCAGTGGGGCGTACACCCGTGTCCGCCCCGCCGGATTTTCCTTCGTTAGAAAAAATCTGAGTACAAGTTCATGTTCCCGATGACCCCCATCGCGGCTGCGCTTGCGCTGTTGTTTTGTGCCAGCGCAGCCGTCGCATCCAACACCGCCGGTACCACACCACGCAGTCTGCTGGCGCAGGCAAAAGGTTTGCCCGCGGATTTCGAGGAGCATTTCTTCGATGTACCGCTGGCGGTGCGGGTCGAAGTCGATCAGCAGCCGCTGGGTGAGGCCATGGTGGTCTTGTCTCGCGATGATCGCATTACGCTTCTCGAATTCACCGACACCAGCGAAAACCGCTTCGGCCCTGCCGAGCGGGAAAAATGGGCGAGTTTTTTCAAGCCCGGCGTGCCTCTGGGGGCGTGCAGCGGCTCGTGCCCGGACCAGTTTCTGGCGGTGCATTACAACCTGGAGAACTCGCTGGTCTCGATCGCCACCGAAAACGCCGAACGCGACGTAGCGGCCAAGCGTTATTACGAACAGCCGAGCGGGGGCAGCAGCGGCCTGATGGTGCGCAACCAGCTCAATCTCAACGGTGGTCAGGATCAGGACCTGGGTGGACGTTTTGGCCTGGAAGCCAGTTCCAGCCTGGGCAACTGGAGCCAGACGCTCAACCTGCAAGTTGCCCGGCTCGGCGGCCCCGACGATAAGCTGTACCACGCCGTGCACGAGCTGCACACCCAGCGCGAACTGCAAGGCAGTTTCTTCCGCCTGGGCTATTTCACCCCCAATTCCGAAGGACTGACGCGTCAGCCGCGTACGTTTGGTACCAGCCCCGATACGGCAGTCGGTGTCATGTACGGCAGCTCCGACAGCCTCGCCATCAACAGCCCGATGCCCAGCGTTTACCCGATCTATGTAACGGCCAATCGTCAGGGGTCGGTGGAGATCTGGCGCGACGGTCTGCTGATCAATACGCAATCGGTGCCGGCCGGGTTGCAGACGCTCGACACTCGACCTTTGCCCGGCGGCATCTATGAAGTGGAGGTGCGCCTGATCGAAGACGGCCAGATCACCTCGACGACTCAGGAGTTGGTGTACAAGCCCAACAACTGGCGCAACCTCGACGAGCGCTGGCGCTATAACCTGTTCGCCGGCGAAGAAAGCAAACTGCTGAGCAACTGGGACACGCAGTCGAGCGGCAGTCCCACCGCCGGCGCGGCGGTGAACTATCTGCTGCACCCGCGGGTGATTATCGGCGCTTCGGCGCGCCAGATCCGCGAAAAACTGCAGTACGGCACGTCGATTGACTGGACCCTGGCCAACCACCTCAGCCTGTACGCCAACGTCTACAAGACCGAGGACTACGGCACCGGTCTGGACCTGCAAAGCCTTTACAACTATGGCTCGGGCAGTCTGGTGATCAGCCACAACCGCAGCTGGCTCGACACCACCAACACCTATGACACATTGCCTGACGGCACTCGTATTCGTCCGCGTAACGTCTTCGTTGGCCAGACCAGCAATTCATCGCTGGCGCTCAACCACCGCGTGAGCAGCAAGAGTTCGCTCAACGCTCGGGTCTCGCACAGCGAAGGCAATGTCGAAGGTATGGGCGTCGATCTGGGCTGGACCCAGCGCACCGTGCTGTTGGGCAGCGATGCCAGCTGGCGCCTGTCGATTTTCGATCGGCCCGGCAGTTACAGCAGCGGCGATGCGCGCAACCGCGGCGTCGATCTGAGCATCAACCTGGCACTCGGCGCGCCTGGCCAGCAACTCACCGGCAGCATCGGTTCACGCACCGCTCGCGATGGCAAACGTGACAACAATGCCTCACTCGGCTGGCGCAAGGAACTGAAGGATCACGTGCTGCAGAGCGTGTCGGTGACCGCGCTGACCGACACCTATGGCCTGGGTGTTTCCAGCCTGGCCAACTTCCGCACCGACTCGATCAACGGCGACGGCTTCATCCAGCGTTCGTCGTACAACGGCAATTTCACCGGCGGCCTCAACGTTGACAGCACCCTGGTGGTTGGCGGTGAGCAAATGCTCATGACCAGCCAGAGCGAAGTGCGCGGCGCCGGGATGATCGTTGATGTGGAGTCGGATATCGAGGACATCGTCCTGCGTGCCGACGATTACAGCGGCAGCGGCACGGCGTTGAAACCGGGGCGCAATTTCATTCCGATCACCGCCTACCAGAACAGCTCGGTGAGTTTCGATTTCGAAGGCAACGCCGTCCCGGCTGCCACCATCGAACCGGCGCGCACTCGCTATCACCTGAACAAGGGCGGGGTCGAGTACCGCAAGATTCGCGTGATGAAAACCCTGACCGTGCTCGGTCGCCTGGTCGATGGACGCGGGCAGCCCCTCAAGGGTCACCACGTGATCAACCATGCCAGCCGGGGCGTGACCGAAGTCGACGGCTTCTTCTCGATGGAAATGAATGCCGGCTCGCCGACCCTGGAAGTGCGTCAGGGCAACCAACTGCTGTGCCAGTTCCGCCTCAACGAGGCCGACCATCGCAGCGAAAACAACGTGTTGATGATCGGCGATCTGCGCTGCACGCCGGACACCCTGGCGGACGTTACCTCCACTGCACAGAAGGCGGGCTGATGATGAAGCTTTTAGCACAGGGTTGCGCACTGGCACTGGCGTTGGGGATATCCACCGCTCACGGCGCGAGCCAGGAAATTCGCGCAATGTTTCGCCCGGATCCCGCCCAGCCGACGAAAAACGTATTCGTCAACAAAACGCCGAACAGTGGTTACTGCGCGAATTACCCGAACCAGTGCGCGGAAAATGTCATGTTCAGCATTCGCGTGCCGGTGAATTTCAACGCCAGTCGTTTTCTCCTGCCTGGCGAGGGCATACCGGTGAAGGCACCTGCCAATTGGCGGCGGCTGACGGTGACCAATGCCGATACCCAGGAGGTGGAGACTGTCGAAATCCGCATTACCGGTATCGGATCCACCTATCGCCTGAGTCAACCGGCCAAAGAACTGACGGGGGCTGACGATGACCTCGAAGGACACCGTGCGCTGTGGACAACCAGCAGTTGGGTGAACGCCGCCGCGCCTTGCCTCTTCAGCGGAAATCTGCCCTACGGTCCCAGCCACTACGGTTTTTTCTGGAAAACACCGGTAGAAGCGCGCTGCACCAAATATACGGCGTTCATGATTCCGACCATATCGTTCGAAACTCTGGATTTTGCCTACGAGTTGCGTACGCCGAATCCGCTGAACATGTCTTCAGGTTTGTATACCGGTTCGATGGCCTACAGCATCGGACCCGCTGGCGACTTCGATTTCGGCTCGGTGCTGCGCCCGGACGATGCCAGCCTCAATCTCGACTTCGTACTCGACGTACAGCACACCCTGAAGATCGATCTTCCGCCTGGCGCCAACAACGTAACCCTGGAGCCGGCGGGCGGCTGGGCGTCCTGGCTGGACAGTGGGCGCAAACCGACGCAGGTTTTTCGCGATCAGCTGTTCTACATCTCAGCGTCGTCGCGCTTCAAGGTCATGATGCTGTGCAACTCTCCCGGAGGGAACACGTGCAGATTGGGCAGTGCTGAGGGCAACACCACAGATATCCAGGTCTGGATGTCGTTGCCTCCCGGCATCAGTGGTCCTGGCAGTCCCGGCCAGACGGTCACCCGTCATCGTTTGAACTTCAACACGTGGGCCGGTCCGTTCCAGCCAGGTCTGTATGTCGACCGCAAGCCCGGCACTCTGCATTTCGACATGACCCCATTCGCCATCGATTTTCTGCTCAGACCCGGCGTCGCCGACAGGCTGCGCGGCAACGTGACCGTTATATGGGATTCGGATGTATGAGCACGTCAGACAGGGCCTTTTCCAATCCAGTGGAGTTGAAACAATGAATCGCAGTTTGCTGCTGAGCGTGCTCAGCGTGTTTTGCCTGACGGCGCAGGCCGGGCCGCAGATCAATGTCGGCACGGTGTACGACTATCTCGATGCCGATAAAAGCACCTATCTCAAACGGGTCTTCAACAGCGGCGACGCCACGGCGTTCGTCAAGATCAATGTCCTGGAAATCGTTTACGGCGCCGACGGTACGCCGCAGGAAATTCCGGTGGTGAACGCTGCCGATGGCGCCTCGCGAAACGGCCTGATGGCCAGCCCGGCACGGCTGATCGTGCCGGCGCAGGGCATGCAGGGCACGCGTCTGCTGTACATGGGCGCTCGCGATAAAGAGCGTTATTTTCGCGTGCGCTTCGTACCGGTGGTACCGGAAAAGGAAGACGACTTCGTGGTCAGCGGCGAAGAGCGCGACGAATACAGGAAATCACTCTCGGCGGGCGTCAACGTCATGACCGGGTTCGGCACGATCTTCTTCGTGCGGCCCAGGGATGCGCGTTTCGACACGGCAGTCAATGACACCGAGAACCGCTACGAACTGCGCAACAACGGCAACACCGTGGTCATCGTCGACGAGTTCAAAAGCTGCTCGCTGAGCAAGGAAAGCGACTGCGGGGCGACCACCAAACATCACGTTCTGGCTGGCAAGACGTTCGCCTTCGACAAGGAGAAGGGTCGCGAGTACCGCTTCTTCCTGATTGAAGGCAACGCCAAAAAGACCATGAAGATCGCCAGCCGCTAACACGGTTTTCCAATGACGCACCGGGTAACCAAAATGATCAAGCAATCTACCGCGCTCGTGCTGCTGGCCGCCGCCAGCCTGAGCGGCAGCGAGGCCTGGGGAGCGCGAGAAGAGCACACCTTCGAAGTGTCGCTGACCATTCCCAGCCGCCCGTTCTATGTGATTCCAGCAGAGCCGGACTGGATTCACCGGCCCCAGCAACTGTTCTGGGATTATCCGAAAGCCACGCTGGGCAGCCTGGAGAAGAATTTCGATGCACGCCATGACAGCAGCGCCATTGATGCCCGCCTGCTGCTTGATCCTTTTCTGGAAAACGGCAGGCCGGGAGAGATTATCCAATTGCGGGTCACGTTCAACAATGTGGAGTTGAGCTCTCACGTCCTTCCGCGACAAGTGCTCTCCCGGGAGGAGGCCGCCGCCGGCAAGCGCGTCGCGCTGAAGATCGAGCCGGTCGAGCCCGTAGGCGGATACCGTTCAGGGAACTATTACGGCAACGTACTGCTGATGTTCAGTGCCAGTACGCCAGGCGCTGAGTAATGAACATGACTGCAAAACCAATCAAACCGCTGTCAAGGCCTGCGATTTACGGTTTGGGCCTGACGCTTGCGTTGAGCATGGGGCAGGCGCAGGCGGTGAACCAGGAGATCCGCGCGCTGTTTCAACCCGACCCTGCGCAACCGAGCAAGAACGTGTTCGTGAACAAGACTCCGAATAGCGGTTATTGCGCGAGTTATCCTGGTCAATGTGCGGAAAACTCGGTGTTCAGTATTCAGTTGCCGGTTCGATTCGACTCAAAGTCCAGTCTCCCGCCTGGCTGGGGTGTGGGCATAAAGGTGCCGGCCAACTGGCGCCGATTGACCGTGACCAACGCCGAAACGATGGAGACCGAAACCGTTGAGGTGCGTATTACCGGCATCGGCTCCACGTATGTCCTGAGTCAGCCGGCACACGAGCTGGTTGGTGTGAGCGACGTGCTGCGTGGCCATCAATTGCTGTGGAGCGGCAGCAGTTGGGTGTACGCACCCTCGCCCTGCCGCTACAGCGGTGTCGGTTTCTTCTCGCCGAACAGTTACCGGTTTTTCTGGAAAACGCCTGTCGAAGCGCTGTGTACCAAGGCGACCACGGCCACCATTCCGTCGATGTATTTCGACACCCTCGACTTCGCTTACGAATTGCGCACGCCCAATCCCCTGGGTATGTCTTCGGGCCTGTATACCGGTTCATTGACCTACAGCATGGGGCCCAGTGGCGATTTCAGCTTCGGATCGCAATTTCAGCCGGACGATGATCGCGTCACGCTGGATTTCGTACTCGACGTACAGCACACCCTCAAAGTCGACATTCCGCCTGGCGGCAATCAGGTTGTGCTGCAACCCCAGGGTGGATGGCAGTCATGGCTGGACAGCGGTCGCAAGCCTGTGCGGCTGTTTCGCGATCAGACCTTCCTGATTTCCGCGTCGTCCAGATTCAGCATGAGTATCGAGTGTGAGCACGACCTTGGGTTTGGCTCCGGCTGCGGCATCGTCGACCGCGAGTCGGGTTACGCCGGCGCGGTAGACGTCAGTGTCAGTCTGCCCAGCGGCCTGACCGATAGTACCGGTCAACCGGTCAATCGGTACCCGCTCAAACGCCAGGCCAGTGCCGCGTTTCAACCGGGCATTTATCTGGATCGCAAGCCGGGAACGCTGCATTTCGAAGTAGGGCCCACGTCCACCAACTGGTTGATCATCAATGCCAAAGGCCGACCCTTCAGAGGCAATATCACGGTGATCTGGGATTCAGAGGTGGACTAGATGGATCAGACCGGCCAGCCTTCGAAGGCTGGTCGGTCGGATATGTGCGGTTTTACAGGCCGGCTCTGGCCATCGCTTCGCGGGTCAGGCGGCGTGACAGCTCGTTGCGCTTGTAGCCGATTCCGTTCAAAAGTTCCTGGTAACGTTGCTGGCTCATCGGGACTTCGTCGAACAGCCCGGGTTCATCGGCAATGTCCAGCTGATCGGCGAGTTTCTGCATCTTTGCGGCAAGTGTATGCGGATTGGCTTGCCCGTTCGGGTCAGCCCATTCGGCTTTGGCCTCGCGCAGCTCATCGAGCAGGCCTTCCATGGGCTCGAAAGTCCGATCATTGAGTTCGTAGAGTTCCGGGTACGTCTTGCGCAGGTGGTCAGCCCAAAAGTTGTCCGAGTTCAGATCGAGCATGGCGTTGACCAGGCCATCGCCTTGTTCACCCTGGATGATTCTTGCGTAACTCGCGTCGACCTTTTCCACGGTAACGCCGGAACGCGGGCGGTACAGCATCTGGTCCGACTGCCATGGCAACTGCAGCCGTCCCGCCAGAGCAGTCTCGTACACCATGTGAACCTCGACTTCGTCGGGCGCCAGATTCTTCGGGTCGCTGGCGTTCAACGCCTCCTGGGTCTTGTATTCGAAAGCGGCTTCATCGGCCACTTTGTTCAGACGAGCCGCACCACGGGCCAGGCGTACGAGCCTGTCCTCCAGCATGGCCGGTGAGGTCGACTCCGTGTAGGCCTTTGAAACCAGCACTTTCATTCCCAGCGAGTTGAACAATTGCGCGCCCAGATCACCGCGGTCCTCGGGGGAGACGATCTGCTTGAACAGGGCCTCGCGCAATTTGGCGTCGACAGCGGCCGCGTCGACCATTTCCCAGACGCGCTGGGTCAGGCGCCGGCGTCCTTCATCCGTGTGGTAATCGGCGCTTTCGCGCTGTTTGCGGATCACGCTGAAAAAACCAGCGGAATCGGGCTCGGCCATCAGATCGTGCCACGACTCCTCGCGGTACCTGCTCAGTGAACCTGACGGGCTGAAGTCGATGGAATTTCGCGGAAATGTCTTCCAATGGAGGAGCTCGTCGCTGGCGGCCGGCAGGTAATCCTGTACGGCACTGAAACCTGCGGACTCACGGTATTTGCCGTAGCGAATGCGGTCGTCGGGCGTGAGCGATGACGGGTCCAGGCGTGACCGGCTCAGAATTAACTCCTGATCGGACTTGGCGGCGACTTCCGGCAACGTGTCGACGTTGGTTCCGCGCATGTCCAGCGTGAAGCTGCGCGGTCGTTGTTTCGGCGTGCTGCCAACTTCGAACAACCCTTCGGGCCAGGCCTTGAGACGGGTATCTCGCAGATGCAAGTTCGTCAAATGATCCATCCGGCTGACGTCAGGCGGTATTTGCAGGCGGTTGCCGTTCAGATTGAGGGTGCGCAGTCGGTCCAGCGCGCCCAGGTCCTGGCGCGACTCGGTGGTCAGCCGGATAGCGTTGTCGGCCAGATCGAGTTGTTCCATTTGTCGCATCAGCCCAAGAATCGAAGGCAGCTCCTTGAGCTCGCATTGGCGCGCACTCAACTGGCGCAAATTGGGGAAGGTGCTAAGCAGGATGCTGGGGTCTGGCGGCAGCCTTGCCCGATCGATTTTCAGTGCGGTAATGCGATCGAAATAGGGCTTCATTTTTGGACGTCTGCGCAGGTCATTCCACCAGTTTTCCAGCTTGTGATTTTGAAGGTCGGACGACAGATCCAGGGTGTAGCCCTGGTCGGGGTGGACGCTGCGCTCACCGAAAATCTCGCTGTTTCGATCAAAACATTCGGTCAACCGATCCAGAATAAACTGCCCACCTTCGCGCTGGAATTCTATTGACAGATGAGGGTGCCCTGTTTCGCCGTCGCGTTCGCTGTAGCCGTCACGCCAGTTACGCAGCTCGCTCTGTAATTGGTTGCGTTCGCTTTCGAGTTGGTCGATAGCTTCCAGGTGTTTGCCTCGGCGCGTGAGTGTTTCGACAAACGCAGTGACCTCCCTCTCGTTCATCAACGGGTAGAGTTCACTGATTCGTTGCTCCGGTGTCGGGCTACCAAGGAAACGTGGCCAGCCACGCACCAATCGTTCGGTTTCATGGGGTATTACCGGGCGGATGGGCGGCTCGGCCAGCGCGATACGCCGTTGGCTCGGCAGTGCGCAACGGTCCATGATCCATAGCTTGAAGCCCTCGCCCTGGCCGCGCCGAAGTTCGATGCTCGCCAGGGCTTCGTCCGGCAGCGCCTGCAGCAGCGATTCGTAAAAATCAGCGTTGGCGTGGACGCTGCGGCCGTCACCGTCGAGTACTTCGTAGCGGCCCTTCTCATCGCGGATCAGGCGCCGCACGTTTGTCGCGTCTTGCGGTCCGGCACTGCAGCGCAGTGGTCCTTCAGGGCTGCCGTCACGCACCTCGATATGCAGATCGGCAAAACTGTCGCTATTGATTTTCAAGGTGTTGAGTGCCAAGCGTTCGCTTTGCGCCGTCGTCGGCCCGTCGCCATAAAAGCCCTCATAAGCGCGGCTGGTCGAGGCCTCGAAATCCAGTTCACGGGCCTCGGTTTTCAAGCGCAGCGGCAAGCGGTGCTCCTCACGGATTGTCTGCAGCTCGGCAGGACGGGCACGGGCCACGACTTTTTCTGCCAGCGGCAGCGGCAGTTCGGGAAACACCTGTTTGACCGTGCGCAGCTCATCGCTCGTGCCGCGCTCGCCCGCCTGATAAACATGCCGGGCTACGTCGTTGCGGCGTTTTTTGACCGCGTCCGCGAGTTGATTGCGCAACGCTGGCACGCGTTGTTCCGGGGTGAGCATTGGCCCCAGCAGACTGTTCAGTTCCTCCTCGCGTAGAAAAGCCGTGACCCGTTCCGGCAACTCACCGGCGTTGAGGTCGGCGAGGCTGATGCGCAGGGTGTCGCTCTGCTGGGCAAGCGGGTTGCCGTATTTGCGCGAGTAACCGGTCAGCTCCTGGTTGGCGAATACTTCCAGTGCGCGCGCCGGTGGCCAGCCCGGCAGGCTGGTCAGTATCGGCTCCAGCCACACCGAGTCGGCGTCAATTGCCTGACCGTTGCGTATGCTCGCTGTGGCGTTTCGCACCTGCTCTCGAGCGCTGAAGCGTTTGACCGTATCGGCCAGCAATGGCGGTGGCGGATTGTTGTCCAGATGCATGCGCCGCAGTTCGCCGTGGGAGGTGCCGCTGGTGCGCTGAATCTGTTCCAGTTGCGTCGGCGTGAAATTGTCGACGCTGTGACCCAGGCGGGGCATCAGTCTGGCGTCCGGCCAGTCCAGTGGGTTCTCCGCTTCGTGCACCCACGCGCCATGACCATTGTGTTCGACCTGCGGCTGATAAGCATTGGCACGGCGCGGGTGCTGGATGCGATGCGTGTTGACAGCCGGGTCGGTCGACGCCTTGTCAACGACATACAGCTTGCCTTCCAGCGGCAGGACCTTTCCGCTCGGGTGCTGATGCAGGCCGTGTCGATCGGGTCTGGATTGCGGCTCCAGGGCCAGGTCGTTGCGCGCATACGGGCTCAGATCGCGATGCCACAGGCTCGGTCTGCCATCCGGCAACTCGACCGGCCGCATGCCTTCGACCAGCGGCGACAGCTTGATTTTGAAGGCGCTGCCGATTTGCCCTGCGGCGCCGAACGCAGCCAGTTCGATGACGCTGGTGACCACGCCAATGACATGGTCCGCCGCTTCCTGCCACAGGCCTTCGGCGAGATCGACAACGCCCTCGATGACTTCGGTGGTCAATTGATAAGCGGTGTAGGCCATCATCAACTCGCCAAGCCCGGGCACGAACGGGGTGGCGATCAACAGCGCAACATTGAAGATGTCCGAGACGATTTTCTTGAAATTTTCCCACCATTCCCAGCGCGCCTTGCTGTCGGCCACCGCCGTGGACACGGCAACTTCCCTGGCGTCATTGAGGATTTTGTTGAGCTTTTGCTCGTACGCATGGCGCCAGTAATTGCCTCGCACCGGCAGATGATTGAATTGCAGCCTGGGCTTGGCAACAGGCGTTTTGCGCCAGGGTGGGCGCTGATCGTTCGGGGCCGTTCGCGGGTGATAGCTGATAGTGAACAGGCGTTGCTCGAGCAACGCAAAGAAATGCCCGCGCTGCTGTTGGTCGACGAACTGGCTGAAGAATTGCCGGTAGGTCTGCCGGGTTGCGTGACTGTAGCGGTCTTCACGCAATTGGCGGGTCAACTCGTCCCTGAAGGCACCCAGCGAGTCGTAGTCCTTGAGCGGATGATCAGGGTCATGCGGAACGTAGACGATAAGCCTTCGCTGACCCTGGGAGGCACGAGCGCCGTGCACCATCAACAGTACGCCGGTCAATGGCGTTTCAAGCATGGACAGGTCGCAGCAGCGAATCGGGATACCATCGAGCAACGCCCGCGAATCGCCATCGATCAGCTTCAGAATCATCTCGTAAGCATCGTACTGAATGTCCTGCCTGAGCATGGCCATCAGCGCGGCAGCGGCGAGGGCATCTTTTTGGGCGGCCAGCACCCGTGCTTGCAGAACACCTTGCGCGAGCGGCTCGGTGGGCAACAGCAATTGCTCGAGATGGGTTTTGTACTGTCCACCGAGGTCCAGATCGCGGCATAACGTCTGGAACCGGGCGATGGACATCTTGTTGGCGATGGGCAGCACATCGAAAAGTCCTCGGGCATCGGGTTTGCTGATATACGCCGAACCCTGTTCGACTTGTTCATGGCTGGCAAAATTGTGCAGGGCAGCATCCAGCAACGACACGGTCCGACCAGTGGTGCCTTCGGAAATATTGATCGTGTACCAGGGCAGCTTTTTTGATTGATACAGAAGAAGGTACGTATTGCGCACATCCGGCTCGATGCCGTGGCGTTGTTTGATCAGCGCTTTCAACAACGGCTCGGCAAATGCGTAGAGGTCGGTTTTCGCCAGTGCATGATCGACGCTGTTCTGTGATGTCCAGGCCTTGAGGTTGGCGGCAGCAAGCTTCTCCATCGAGCCTGCGCCCACGTTCGTGTACCAGGGCTCGACGTTAAGAGGTGTTGCCGCCAGGGCTTGGCCCCGACTGACGGTGGCGTTTTTGAACGGTTCGCTGACGGCAGATTTGATGAACTCGTAGTGTTGCCCTTTGTCCGTTGGTTCGGCGGGCAGGGAAGCAGTAGGCATGGCCAATCATCCTTGATTGTTGGGGAGTATTCAGCCTACTGCCGCATGAGCAAAACAAAAGTTCAAAGATCGGGAGCTATCGCCGCAGTTGACGTCGGATCCGACCAAAAATCGAATGGAAAAAATACATCAGTACCACCCGGCGCTGATGGAAAACGGCATCCTGAGCCGTACGCCGCCTGAAATGATTGGTTACTTGAGCTCGGGCATCGCGTTCTCGGCCATGGCCACGCTGGCGGTTTGCACCGGTCGGCACTGCGAATCGCTGCCCGGTTGCAGATACGGCGTGAGAATCGGCGCCATGCCCTTGAGCACTTGTGTGGGCAGGGCCGAGGTGAACTTGAAGTTCTCCGCCGAGCGCCCGGGCACGAACGCGGTGAGGGTGCCGAAATGGTGATCGCCGATGTAGAACACAAAGGTCGCCGTGCGGTTGATCGACTTCGAACTGATGATCCGCCCGCCGGAACCGATCGCCGCGATGCGGTTGTCGCCGGTGCCGGTTTTGCCGCCCATGGCCAGGGGTGTGCCGTCGGGCAATTTGAAACTGCCCGACAGGCGTTTGGCGGTGCCGGCATCGACCACTTGCGACAGCGCCTCGCGCATGGCCCGGGCCACTTCCACCGGCATCACCCGTTTGCCCACGTGCGGGTCGTTGATCAGCCTGGTTTCATAGGGTGTACCGGCAGCGAAGTGCAGGCTGTCGATGCGCAGCGTCGGCATGCGTACGCCGTCGTTGAGGATGGTGCCGATCAGCTCGGCGAGCGCTGCGGGACGGTCACCGGAACTGCCAATAGCGGTGGCCAGTGACGGCACCAAGTGATCGAACGGATAGCCGACTTTCTGCCAGCGCTGATGAATGTCGAGGAATGCTTCGATCTCGAGCATGGTACGAATGCGGCTGTCGCGCGCGCCTTTGTGCCGGCTCTTGAACAGCCAGCTGTAGACTTCCTGGCGCTCGAAATGGCTGGCCTTGACGATCTCGCTGAAGGTCGCTTCCGGGTGATGCAGCAGATAACCCATCATCCACAAGTCCAGCGGATGCACCTTGGCGATGAAGCCCTGGTCGGGCAAATCGTAACTGCCGGGGCCATAGGAATCGTAGAGGCGGATCAAACGGTCGTCTGTGAGTTTTTCGTTGAGCTTGGTGCCCTTGAGGTGCGAGCGCACGAAGCGGTTGAAGTCTTCCTGGCTTGCCTCGGGCAACAGATAGCGATGCACGGCGGCCATGCGAATAGGCGTCGGGCGCATGCTGTCGAGGAAGGTATCGAGACGCGCCTGGGTATCCTTGTTGCGGTACTTCTTCCAGAACTTGAGCAGGAACGAGGTGCCTTCGCGGTCAGCGAAACTGGCCAGATACTCCTGACGGCGCGGATCGCGATCATCCTTGAGCAATTCGGCGTTGGGTCCTGAGTAGGTGGTGTAGCGGACGATGTCGCGCATCAGCCGAATGAACGGCAGGTTGATCGACTCGCGCAACGAATCGCGCAGGGTCGGCAGGCGACCGTTGTCCTCTTTGCGAAAGTTGTGAAAGGTGTGCAGCCCACCGCCGGTAAAAAACGCCTCGCCGGGGCTCGCCGAATATTTGCGGTCCAGCGCCGCGCCGAGCAGCTTCGACAGGTCGTGGTCCTTGTTCTGGATCAGGTAGTCGATGACCCAGCGGCTGAGGCGATCCTGATCCGGCACTTCGACTTTTTTCAGTTCCGGTCCGCTCATCGCGCCGTATTTGTCGTGCAGCTCGGCGACGATTTGCAGGTACGTGGTCAGCACACGCATTTTCGCCGTCGAGCCGAGTTCGAGCTTGCTGCCTTCGTTGATGTCGAACGGCTGGTCGGTGCTGTCGGTCTGCACGCGTACGCGCGAGCCGTCCGGGGTCAGTTCGAACAGGGTGAAGCTGTAGCGTACTTGCGTGGTGCTGGTCGGCGTCAGCAGGCGTTCTCCGAGCAGCCCGATTTCTGCGGCATAGGCCGGGTCGGCGAGTTTTTTCAGATAAGCCGTGGCCTGCGTTTGCAGATCGCCCTGCAGGGTGCTTGTGGCCGACAGGTCGAGGCGATCGAGGTCGTACAGCGGGCGATTGAGCATGCTCGCCAGACGACTGCGGGCGACACTGATGCCTTTGTTGGTTTCGATCGGCTGCATGGTCGGTTGGGTCTGCCAGTCGCGATACGTCACGGTGCTCGCCAGCGCAGCGTCGGCGAGGGCGCTATCGATCACGCCATTCTGCTTGAGCAGGCGCAGATGGCTGTCGGTAAGGTTGGCCAGTTCCTCGCGGCCCTTGGTCAGGTAATGCGAAGGGCGGCGCTGGGCGATCATCAGCGAGAGCATTTCGCGCAAGGCCAGGCCTTTGGCGGCCATGGTCTGCGGGTCGGTCTTCGCGCTGTTCAGTTGCTCGTTGGCCTTGTTGAAATCGCTGCCGTACCAGACCCGCAAACCTTCGGCCATGCCGTGCACTTCACCGTGGCCAGGTACCGCCGAGAGCGGCACGCTGTTGAGATAGTCACGCACGATGTTCTGCCGCGAACCTAGAGTCTCTGGGCCATCCTGGTAGGCGCGCACGCTGGCGGAAATCATCTGGCGGATCTTCTCCGCGCCGGACACGGTCAGGCCATCGGGCGAGTGGCGATACTTTTCCAGTTGCGTCGCCAGGGTGCTGCCGCCGGCCGATTGCCCGGGCAGGCGCAGCAGCTTGGCCACTTGCGACCATGCCGCCATACCGAAGCGCGGCCAGTCCACCGCCGGGTTGGCCAGCGGTTGTTTCGGGTCGAGGAGAAAGCGGTTTTCGATGAACAGCAGGCTGCTGACCACCACCGGCGGAATCGCCGCGAAGTCGGCATACAGTTGCTGCGGATAGTTGTATCGATACAGCGGCGCGCCTCGGCAATCGGTGATCGACAGCCCGGCCTGGATCTTCTCCGAATAGGGCACGAACAGGCCTTTATCGGTGTAACCGAGCAGGGCGGGGGAGAAGCGCGTCTGCTCGGTAATCACATAATTGCGCTTGAGCAGGCGCGGCAGGAATTCATCGAGCGAGCTGTAACCCAGGCGCAGATCGAACGGGCCGTTGCCCGGATAACGAATCGCTTCACTGGGGCCGGGTTCAAGCTTGTAGGTCAGCGAAGCGGCGTACTGGCTCAGCTCCCGGGCCTGGAAGCGCGAGGTGCGCATTTCCTTGGACGCGGCGAGTCCCACCACCACCGCAATGATCAAAAACAGCAACCAGAAAGCCTTCCACCCGTGCCGCTGGCGACGGGGTTTTTCAGGGACAGGCGCTTCATTCACACTTTCAGTCTGAACCACGGTTTTACTCGAATCGGTTTGCCACAAAGCGCCCATAGTCGACTGATCCATTCACGCAGATTGATCGGACTTGTCTGAAGCTTAGACGGTGGTTGGAGCCGGTGAAAAAAATGTGAAGAGCGGAGGATGCGGATTGCCTGAATAAAACTGGAACACACCCTGTGGCGAGGGGATTCATCCCCGTTGGGCTGCGAAGCGGCCCCAAAAGCTGCTGGCACGGTTTCTACAGGTACTGCGCGTGTATGGAAATTGCGACTGCTGCGCAGCCGAGCGGGGATAAATCCCCTCGCCACAAAGGATGCTGTTCATATCCCCATGATGTGTCTGTGCGAGCAATGGACTCCCTGTGGCTAGCAGATTTATCAGTCATGCAGGGATTCCCTGTGGCGAGGGGATTCATCCCCGTTGGGCTGCGAAGCGGCCCCAAAAGCTGCTGGCACGGTTTCTACAGGTACACCGCGTGTATGGAGGTTGCGACTGCTGCGCAGCCGAGCGGGGATAAATCCCCTCGCCACAAAGGATGCTGTTCATATCCCCATGATGTGTCTGTGCGAGCAATGGACTCCCTGTGGCTAGAGATTTATCAGTCATGCAGGGATTCCCTGTGGTGATCGGATTCATCCCCGTTGGGCTGCGAAGCGGCCCCAACACCTGCCGGCAAGGTTTCTACAGGTACACCGCGTGTCAGCGAGTTGCGACTGCTGCGCAGCCGAGCGGGGATAAATCCCCTCGCCACAAAGAGGCTGTTCACATCGGGGCATGTTGTCTGTGTGAGGAAAGGATTCAGGTGGCTAGCAGATTTATCAGTCATGCAGGGATTCCCTGTGGCGAGGGGATTCATCCCCGTTGGGCTGCGAAGCGGCCCCAAAACCGGCCAACACGGTTTATGCAGGCCCACCGCGTGTCAGCGAGTTGCGACTGCTGCGCAGCCGAGCGGGGATAAATCCCCTCGCCACAATTGATACACCTATTCCATAGAACTGGCGCGCTCAGAGCCAGTAGGCATCCCAGAGCGGATAGTCACCGAGGTTATCGACCAGCCCGGCTCGCAGGGGATTATTGATGATATAGCGGGCGATGGGCTCCAGGTCCTCGCCGTCACGGATCGCACGGTCGTGGTAGCCGGTTTGCCACAGCGGTCCGTGACGTCCGGTTTTTCTGTTCACCGCATGCGTACAGCGGGCCTTTACACCACCAATGACTTCGCCAAGTGAGCCGCGTTGCAATTGCATCAGCCAATGAAAGTGGTCAGGCATGACAACCCAGGCGATGGATTGCGCGACTCCTTGCTCATGAGCCCGGCGCAGTTCGGCAACCAATAATCGGCCTGTCTGCCAATCTGCAAATACGGGCTGGCGTTCGTGGATGACAGAGGTGATGAAGTAGGCACGACCGTTTTCCGAGAAGCGATTTTGGCGCAGACGGTGGGAATTGGGACGGACTGGCATGTGAGCTTCCTTGCTTGTTCATGGCTTCTTCAAAGGTTAGTGGCTGCCTGTCCCTGTCGACGCCGCAATCGTTGAGAGAAATTTCTGAATCCGCCGGCCATTTATCCGTGATCAATCGCGAGGAGAGACATCGCGCAGTGAATCAAATGCACCCGGGCTGGAACATGACGCTGCACCATGTCTATGCAATACTTCGCGGCTTTTTCAGTGACGCTTTTCCTACGTAGTGCAGGTAATGCCTCTCCGAAGAACCCACTATTGCCGAGAGTTGTCGCTGAATGTTGTGACTTTTAGAGTGAAAAATCCTGCCCTGAGCTTTTTATACTGCACGCCCCGCTGATCTTTCAGGCCCGCCCTGCAAGACGCGTCTGCCCACGAAGCTGACGCGGTTTCCTGCCCAGCCAAGGCCTATCGGCCGACGCTTCGAAACCCGGTGGTCATATCCAATAACAAGACGAGGTTGTACCCCTATGCCAGTTGGCAATCCTCTGCCGCACGGCGACACCGCTTCGGGCGGTCCGCTCAAACGTGAACTCGGCGAACGGCATATCCGCCTGATGGCGCTCGGTGCCTGTATCGGCGTCGGTCTGTTTCTCGGTTCGGCCAAGGCTATCGAAATGGCTGGCCCGGCGATCATGCTCTCTTACATCCTTGGTGGTCTGGCGATCCTGGTGATCATGCGCGCGCTCGGCGAAATGGCCGTGCACAACCCGGTGGCCGGCTCGTTCAGCCGCTACGCGCAGGATTATCTCGGTCCGCTGGCCGGCTTTCTCACCGGCTGGAATTACTGGTTTCTGTGGCTGGTGACCTGCGTCGCGGAAATCACCGCCGTGGCCGTGTACATGGGCATCTGGTTCCCCGATGTGCCGCGCTGGATCTGGGCCTTGGCAGCGCTGATCAGCATGGGCTCGATCAACCTGATCGCAGTCAAAGCCTTCGGCGAATTCGAATTCTGGTTCGCCCTGATCAAGATCGTCACCATCATCGCCATGGTCATTGGCGGCGTCGGCATCATCGCTTTCGGTTTCGGTAACGATGGCGTGGCGCTGGGCATTTCCAATCTCTGGGCCCATGGCGGTTTCATGCCCAACGGCGTGACCGGTGTGCTGATGTCGCTGCAGATGGTCATGTTCGCCTACCTCGGCGTCGAGATGATCGGCCTCACCGCCGGTGAAGCGAAAAACCCACAGAAGACCATTCCCGACGCGATCGGCTCGGTGTTCTGGCGGATTCTGCTGTTCTACGTCGGCGCGCTGTTCGTGATCCTGTCGATCTACCCGTGGAACGAAATCGGCACCCAAGGCAGCCCGTTTGTGATGACCTTCGAGCGGCTGGGCATCAAGACCGCCGCCGGTATCATCAACTTCGTGGTGATTACTGCGGCGCTGTCGTCGTGCAACGGCGGCATCTTCAGCACCGGGCGCATGCTCTACAGCCTGGCGCAGAACGGCCAGGCCCCGGCCGGTTTCGCCAAGACCTCGAACAACGGCGTGCCACGCCGGGCGCTGTTGCTGTCGATTGCGGTGTTGCTGCTGGGTGTAGTGCTCAACTATCTGGTGCCGGAAAAAGTCTTCGTCTGGGTCACCTCGATTGCCACCTTCGGTGCGATCTGGACCTGGGTGATGATCCTTCTCGCCCAGCTGAAATTCCGCAAAGGCCTGAGCGCCAGCGAACGTGCCGGCCTCAAGTACAAGATGTGGCTGTACCCGGTCAGTTCGTACTTTGCATTGGCATTTCTGGTGCTGGTGGTCGGCCTGATGGCGTACTTCCCGGATACCCGCGTGGCGCTGTATGTCGGGCCTGCGTTTCTGGTGTTGCTGACGGTGTTGTTTTACGTGTTCAAGTTGCAGCCGAATAACTTATCGCGAGATGCCGTGCGTTCCGCGTCGTAAGTTATTAAACGCGCAAGACCTCCGGAAAAGGTCGCTGCCTGCAGGAGTTTCTACATGGTAAGTAATGTGGATATTGTTGCAGAAAGCGATCTTTTTTTGTTGTAACAGTAATCGTGAGGCTCCCGTTTGTAATTTCAAGAGGCAGCTTTGCAAGTATTTTCATGTTGTAAGTTTCCACGCCTGATGCCGGTTTTAGAGTGAATGGGTATGGCTGACTTTGGTTGGTCTATTGTTTGGCAACATTCAATCGGTCATATTCTTGATAAGTTTGGTATTTAAATGGTGTCTGGCGGCTCTGATATGATTTATTGGTAATACTTCTGGCCTTCAAATTAAAGCGTGTTCTATCGCCTACTTCGGATTCTATTTAATCCGTTGAAGGAAAATAAAATGTCTGAATCCAACATGGACCTCGTTGGTGAAGTATCGGCACCTGAGAATAATCAGTTTGAGCACCTCGCGGCCAGCCTGGAAATCGCAAAAGTAAATTCCCATCCGTTTGGTGACTTTGCCGGTGCATTGTCCTGGTCAATTCCATTGACTGTTGCGCAACAAAAAGAAGCCTTGCACGCCACCAGTGTTTTTCTGGATAGCCTTGATTTCATTGCGCTACCGGGTGCCGGAGTGCTGGACTATCTGGACGTAGACGAGCGGCTTGCGAATGAGGCGCTGAGTGATCCGCTGTCGGCATTGGCAAGACTCATCAACAGTCCTCGCGGGCAGGCTCTGGGTCTTGCAATCCAGACCCGCTTGAACGGCATCGCCACCGATGTCAGCGCCGCCGAGTACGCAATGGCCGGCATTCATTTGAGTCTGCATCAGGGCGATATTGATCAGCCGTCACGCAGCAAAGTTGCTGGCTTCGATCTAGCCGGAGAGAAACTCTGGGGCAAACCCCCTTTGCAGGTATTCGATAACCTGGTGGCTTACTTGATCAAGGAACGCTTGAGCAGCCGCCGACTGGCCGGATTGACCGCCGCTCTGTTGCTGGTTCGCAAGGCGCCCGAGTTTCTCATCAAGAAATTTCCCCCCGACTTGAAATACGGCACCACGGCATGGTTCAACCTGAACGTCGCGGCGCGAACGATCGAGGCCTACACACCCGGGAAAGTCGCCTATATGACCTTTGCTCAAGTTATGGCCAGCGCAGAAAGCGCTTCGTTGATCGACTCGCAGGTTTTTCAGCACGTTCAGGCCGCCGCGCTGGCAGATTGGGGCGTAGTCAACGGCGTGGTGCAAAAGAACCACGGTGAACATTACACCCGTGACGAACTGGAGCGCGCCAAGACACACTTCAACCTGCAACTGGCCGGTCGTCTCAACACCTCGATTTTGTTGAACAGCCAATTGCCAAGCCGCAAAGCCATCGCGCTGGACAGACTGCAGAAAAAGTTCAAAGGCGACATACCGTTTGAAGAGCGCCTGCTGGAGCAGCCCAAGGTTGCCGGAGGCGACGGGCTCTTGTTGTACCCGACCCTCAACGGCCGATACTCGCTGCTCGACATCGTCATGATGGGCGGGCCGCCCTACTATCAATGGACGACCCGCGATCCGCGCTTGCTTCCGCTGCTTGACCAGATCAATGCACCGCTGGAACTTGGCGCGGCAGATGCCTTCCAGGCACAATTTGAAAATGCTATCGGCAACCTCAAGCAAGGCGCACTGCTGTTTGTAAAACATCTGATCGCCGAGTTGCCGCTGCAGGACAGGAAAAACCTGGAACACGGCCACGTCTCGTTTTACCAATACAAGACCTACCGCTTGAGTCTGAATATTGTCGGCAGAAACCTGATATCTACAAGCGCCATCCTCAGGGTGAAGGTTGATCTGGGCCAGGAATCGAAGCTTTATGATATCGATCTGAAACAAGGGGTTATCCGGACCCGGTCCTACGATCCAGCAGAAGCGTCCGAGCGCACAAATGCATCTGTTCCGAGCATCAAGCACACCATCGAGCCATTGCTGCTGGCTGACCAGTCGCAAGCCGCTAAGCTCCTGCCAAAAAGCGCAAAAAGCTCTTCAGTGCCCGTCAGTTATTCGAGCGAGCGCACCGAGCTGATTGCTCAAGCCTTTGTGCAACATCTGGATCTGGACAACGAGGACATTTTGCAGGCAGCAAAGGGCCAGACCACGCAAGACGGGGAAAACGCGTTCGTGCAGAGGGTCATCGATTTCGTGGTCGACCTGATCCCGTTCAAGACGGCGATCGCCAACTTCGTCGACGGCAACTATGCCGACGGCGCAGTGGACCTGTTTTTTGATGTATTGGGCTTTGTTACTGCCGGTGCAAGTGTTGCCGGAAAACTGGCCAGGATTGGTGTTTCCACGGCGTCAGCCATCAGCAAGACACTCAAGGCGGCGAAGATAATCGGTGCGGTGGTCATCACCGAACTCAATCCGTTGATCGCCCTGCGTGACGTGGGCGTGGGGGCGACCCGGCTGCTTGGTCAAGGCCTCAGATTTCTCGGCGAGCAAGGCCTGCGGCAGATCATGGCATTGCGCAGAGTGTCAGACCCCAGCGAGTTATTGCGGTTACTGCGCAAAGAACACGGGCCCGCACTGATAGGTACCTGGAAGATAAACCAGCAAAGTGTCGATGGCATCGGCGTGCTGAAAGACCAGCAGTGGCATCACTACAACCCGCTGAACAATCGGCTTTACGGCGCACCGGGCGATTTCCGGCCCAAGCCTGAAATCCTTGGAGTGAACGGATTCACTAACAGCGATTTCAACCGCTTCGCCATCAAGCCCTCGGTACTCGTCGGTCTTGAGAGCAATGCCCGGGGTATTTTCCGCAGCGCGGACGGCCAACGCTTTTATATCCGCAATATCGACGCCGCTGGCAAGGAAGCGGTGTATGGAATCAGGAATGATTTCAATCTGGCAGACGATTTCACCGACGTGGTGATTGTTGACCCGGCGACGAACCGCACGCACGGCGCCAGACTCTGGCAAGTTGCGCCGGATCAATGGCAGCCGGTTTCGCTGCGTGGCGGTGAGCTGCCGCAAGGTGCAACAGACGTGCCGGTGGGGGCGACTGTCGATGAAAGTACCCGTCTCAGCCATCAGCTTGTGTACACCTCAAGCAATCCGCTACGTCCGGGCTCGGCATTTATGCGCCATCGGCTGCCCAACGGTTTATGGGAACCGGTCATCGAAGTCGTTGCTAACAGTGAGGTTGCACACCTTGCGTACGATTGTGGTCTGCCTTCCCTGACGCGTTATTCGCTGCAGCGCACCGGCATTCATGAAGCCTTGTCGCCGGCGCAATTAAGCCGGTTACCGGTGGCCACCGAATTGTTGCAACCGGGGCGCGTCAATTACAGCGCCGAGATCGCGTCACAACTGGCCAATCAGGAGGGCGGGGCAAGTTTCGTCTTTGTCATGGAGCGCGTTCAGCCTGCCAACTCGGTCCGGACGCAATTCAATGCATTGAAAATCCATGACCCGAAAATCGACAAGCTTCCGCAGTCGTCAGATGCCGTGGTCGGTTACTGGGCCGCGCAGGGAGGTTATGTCGATATTCCGGTCCACCCCAAGTGGGGCGAGCCCGATCATTTGTTTACGCCTGGCTTCAGTGGCTGCTCGCTGGTGGTCGATCAACTCGACGCCAGTCGCCTGCGGGTCAGGCATGTCGAGGGTGGCAAGGAACTCGCTCAGTACAATGGCCTCGCCACGCATGAGCACGGTCTGGGTCTCAGCGCGTCCATGGAATATCCCGACTATGGGCTGCGTGTGAATGCAAACGGTCAGGCGGACTCGCGGCTGTTGGGTTTTGCGTTTATGAAATACGACCGCGCGGCGCAATCCTGGAAGTTGCATTTCCAGGCCAGTGAAGGTGCGGGCACGATCATAAAATATTCATCGGAGAAACCTGGCTGGATAACGCAACCGGACACACTGGTCAGCGTTTATCCCAACCCCGGCGTGATTAAAACAGTCACCAGGCCGGTGCCGGTTGTTGAAGGTGCTACTGCCGCGTGATGTAACGGATGTCGAGCGCCAATCCGTCGTGCGGATTGGCGCTTTGCAGTTACGCGGCAGCCACTTCCAAAGGTTCAAAACTGTCCGCCCGCGCCATCTGCCACATCCGCGAATAAAACTCGCCGTTCACTTCCCCAGTGAGCAATTCCCCGGGTTTCAGAAATACATGCAGCTGCGAGAACAGTTTGATCTCGGTCGCCGACATGCGTCGCACCAGATGCTTGGCCGACAGTTGCGATGGATGATCGAGCCCGGCGGCAGCGAGCATCTCCGCCAACGCTTTGAGCGTGCTGCGATGGAAGTTGTAGACGCGCTGGGCTTTGTCTGGGACCACCAGAGCGCGCTGGCGCAGGGCGTCCTGGGTGGCGACGCCGGTCGGGCATTTGTTGGTGTGGCACGACTGCGACTGGATGCAGCCGATGGCGAACATGAAGCCGCGCGCGGAGTTGGCCCAGTCGGCGCCGATGGCCAGCACGCTGGCGATGTCGAAGGCGCTGACGATCTTGCCGCTGGCGCCGAGTTTGATCTTGTCGCGCAGGTTCAAGCCGACCAGCGTGTTATGCACGAACAACAGGCCTTCGCGCATCGGCACGCCGATGTGGTCGGTGAACTCGACAGGCGCTGCGCCAGTGCCGCCTTCCTTGCCATCGACGACGATGAAGTCGGGAAGAATGCCGGTTTCCAGCATGGCCTTGGCAATGCCCATGAATTCCCACGGATGGCCGAGGCAGAATTTGAAGCCCACCGGTTTGCCACCGGACAGTTCGCGCAGTTGCTGGATGAATTGCATCATCTCGATTGGCGTGGAAAACGCACTGTGGCGCGACGGCGAAACGCAGTCCTCGCCCATCAGGATGCCACGGGTTTCAGCGATTTCCCTGGTGACCTTGTGCTTGGGCAAGATCCCGCCATGGCCGGGTTTGGCGCCCTGGCTCATCTTGATTTCGATCATGCGCACTTGCGGATTCTGCGCCTGCACGGCGAAGCGTTCCGGGTCGAAGCGGCCGTCGCTGGTGCGGCAGCCAAAGTAGCCGCTGCCCAGCTCCCAGGTCAGGTCGCCGCCGTGTTCGCGGTGATACGGGCTGATACTGCCTTCGCCAGTGTCGTGGGCAAAGTTGCCGAGTTTCGCGCCCTGGTTCAAGGCGCGAATGGCATTGGCGCTGAGCGAGCCGAAGCTCATCGCCGAGATATTGAAGATCGACGCTGAATACGGCTGCGTGCACTGCGGCCCGCCGACAGTGACGCGGAAACCATTCGGGTCGCTCAACGGCGCCGGGCGCATCGAGTGGCCGATGAATTCGAAGCCGGACTGGTAGACGTCGATCAGCGTGCCGAACGGTTTGTCGGCGGTTTCGTTTTTCGCTCGCGAGTACACCAGCGAACGCTGCGCGCGGGAGAAGGGCAGGGCGTCGCTGTCGGATTCGAGCAGATACTGGCGAATCTCCGGGCGGATGCCTTCGACCAGATAACGGATATTGCCCAGAATCGGGTAATTGCGGCGCACTGCGTGGCGCGTCTGCAACAAGTCGAACACGCCGAGCAGGCTCAGCACTGCGGTGACGGCGGTGATCGGCCACAGCCAGTCATGTTCGAGAAAGGGCAGGCTGGCGAGGGTGAAAATCACACAGACGGCAAAGAAGGCGTAGCGGCTCAGCAAAGACAGGCTCATACGGTTTCCCTGGTTCGGACTCAATTTTGTGCAACGACACGCATTTCTGTGAGAGCGAGCCTGCTCGCGAAGACGGCGGACCAGCCAACCTTGATGTCGGCCATGAGGGCCTCTTCGCGAGCAGGCTCACTCCCACAAAAAGCGTTAGTCACATTGTTTCAGGCGTTCTGCGCCTGCAGAAAAATCGAAAACAGCTCGGACTGGGATTTGATCCCCAGCTTGCTGTACATGTGTTTCTTATGGACTTTTACGGTTTCCACGGAGATTTCCAGCTTACGGGCGATTTCCTTACTGGAACAACCGCTGAGCATCAAACGCCCGACGTCCAGTTCCCGCGCGGTCAATTGGGCGCCCTTGAGCTGTTGCACCGACGCTTCCAGTTGCACCCGCCAGTCTGCCTGCGCAGGTGCGACGGCGAGGGCCACGGTTTCGTTGATTTCGTACGGCAGACGTTGGCGCAACAGGCCCAGCACCCATGGTTGAATCAAAGACAGCAAAGCGATCTGTTCGCCAGTGAAACGTTTTTCACTGCCCAGCGACAGGCACAGCGTGCGCTCGCCTTCGAGCTGGCAATTGAACTGGATTTCGTCGGCCACCACATTCAGACGAAAGTATCGCTGGTAATACTCGGTCAGCTCGAAATGCTCCGGCGCGACTTCCGAGAGGCGATACAGACCGGTGCGCGATTGCTCGCGGCAGGCGATGTAGAACGGATCGAGCAGATACAGCCCGCGCAGATAATCCTGGAACAACGGGTCCGGACTGCCGTCCTCGCCGGGGCATTCGGCGAAGACTTGCGGATGCTGATCGGTGCTGAACAGCAGCACCACCCAGCTATCGAACGCCACGTACTGCTCAAGCAGACGCACCAGTTGCGCCCAGAAATTCGGCTTGTCGAGCGCGTCGATCAATTGCCCGACGGCGCGGTGCCAAGTGATGTCATTCAACGAAAGTGTCATCGATCTACCCCTATCGGGTTACCCCGGCCGCGTGATTCCCTGGCCGGTTGCTTGCTGCGCATACTGGCCCACAGACAGGCACCGGGCAATCTTTCCGGGCCGGGCCACATAACAAGGGATAACCATGAAAGTCGAACTCGCCCAACTGGCGGGCCGTGACAACGACACGGCTTACAACCTCGAACGCGCACTGGCGGCGATTGCTGCCTGCGCGGCCGACACGCAAATGATCGTGTTCCCGGAAACCCACCTGATGGGCTTCCCCAACGCCGAAACCGTGGCGCAGATCGCCGAACCGCTCGACGGCCCGACCGTCAGCGCCGTGCTCGCGGCGGCGCGTGAGCATGACATCGCCGTGGTGGTGGGCATGGCCGAGAACGACAACGGCCGCTTCTACAACACGACGTTGTTGATCACACCCGAAGGCATCGCCCTGAAATACCGCAAGACCCATCTGTGGGCGTCGGATCGCGGCGTGTTCGGGGCCGGCGACCGCTACACCACCTGTGCGTGGAACGGCGTGCGCGTGGGCCTGTTGATCTGCTACGACATCGAGTTCCCGGAAACCGCCCGCGCCCTGGCGCAACTGGGCGTGGAATTGCTCATCGTCACCAACGGCAACATGGACCCGTACGGCCCGACCCACCGCACCGCGATCATGGCCCGCGCCCAGGAAAACCAGGCGTTTGCGCTGATGGTCAATCGTGTCGAGGCGGGCGATGACGGTCTGGTGTTTGCCGGCGGCAGCGCGCTGGTCGATCCGCTGGGGGCGCTGCTGTTCGAGGCCGGGCGCGAAGAAGGGCAGTTCAGGGTCGAGCTGGATTTCACGCAACTGGAGATTGCGCGCAAGGATTATCGCTATCTGGATGATCAGCGTTTGAAGTTGCCGGGAGAGGTGGTGGAGCAGGCTTGCGGTGTTCGCGAGCTATTTATTCCACACCGATAACCGCTGCCCTCACCCTAGCCCTCTCCTGGAGGGAGAGGGGACTGACCGAGGTGTACTTTCGAGATACATCGACCTGAGATACCGAGTCGAACTCAGATATTGAAGTCCACATAGATCGGCTCCTTTTCCCCCTCGCCCCCTTTGGGGGAGAGGGCTGGGGTGAGGGGTAACGATCTTCAGTCGAACAAAAACAATCAGCCACACCCGAAATTTTCGCCGAACCCGGCTCTGCCATAAATCCAATAACATTCGGAGTAAGTCGCCCATGGCTCGTTTGCAACGCACCCTTTCGCTAGGGTCGGTGGTGCTGTTCGGCATCGCCTACATGACGCCGATCATTGTCCTCGGCACTTTCGGCATCCTCGCCCAGTCCACCGCTGGCATGGTGCCGGCCGCCTACCTGGCGGCGCTGGTGGCGATGTTCTTCACCGCCATGAGTTACGGACGCATGGCCGCCGCTTTCCCGGTGGCCGGCTCGGCGTACAGCTACGTGCGCAAGGCAATCAGCCCGAAACTCGGTTTCATTGCCGGCTGGGCGGTGTTGCTCGATTACCTGTTCCTGCCGATGGCGATCTGGCTGATCGGCGCGGCTTATCTGGCCTCGGCGTTCCCGTCGATCCCGCAATGGATCTGGGTGCTGGCGTTCATCGGCATCACCAGTGCGATCAACGTCGTCGGGCTGAAACTGGCCAACGGCATCAATGCCTTGCTGATGCTGGTGCAGTTTCTCGTGTTGATCGCCTTCGTTGCGCTGTGCGTGCACTACATCGGCGGCGATGCGAGCACGCCGCTGTGGTCAGTCAAACCGTTCTTCAACGGCGACATGCAGATGCCGCTGATCATGAGCGGCGCGGCGATTGCCTGCTATTCATTCCTTGGCTTCGACGCAGTCAGCACCCTGACCGAAGAGACCCGCGATCCACGCCGCACCATTCCCCGGGCGATCATGCTGATCACCTTGATCGGTGGCCTGATCTTCGTTGGCGTTTCGTACTTCGTGCAGATCGCTCATCCATCGTTCCAGTTCGACAGCGTCGACTCGGCTGCCTATGAAATCGCGCGCAATATCGGTGGCGACCTGTTCGTGTCGATCTTCCTGATCGGCCTGATCGTCGGCCAGTTCGCCTCGGGGCTGTCGGCCCAGGCCAGCGGTTCGCGACTGCTGTTCGCCATGGGCCGCGACGGCGTCTTGCCGAAGTCATTTTTCGGCACCTTGCACGCGCGCTTCGGCACCCCGGTCAACAGCATTCTGTTGTGCGCGGCGGTGGCGTTGCTGGCGCTGAAACTCGACGTCACCACCTCGACCTCATTCATCAACTTCGGCGCGTTTCTCGCGTTCAGCCTGGTCAACCTGTCGGTGATCTTCCATTACTGGATCGGCGGCGAGAAAAAAGGCCCGCGCGAGCTGCTGCTGTTTTTGCTCTGCCCGCTGATCGGTCTGGTGGCCGACCTGTGGCTGATGGTCAGTCTCGATCATCTGGCGGTGTGGCTGGGGCTGAGCTGGTTGGCGATTGGCGTGGTTTACCTCGCCGTGCTCACCAGCGGTTTCCGCCGTCAGCCGCCGGAACTGGATTTTCAGGAAGCCGGCTGAAGGTGTCTCAAGCGGCCGGGCTGTTCTGGCGCATGGGCAGTTCGACACGGAACGTCGTGCCCACGCCCGGTTCGCTGCGCACCCGAATGTCTCCGCCATGTTTTTTCACGATGCCGTAGGACAGCGACAGGCCGAGGCCGGTGCCCTGGCCGACCGGTTTGGTGGTGAAAAACGGGTCGAAGATTTTCTGCAAGGTGTCCGGGGCAATGCCCGAGCCAGTGTCGGCGACCTCAACCCAGGCGATGTCTTGCTGCACACCGGTGCGCAAGGTGATGGTGCCACGCTCGGGCCCCATGGCCTGTGCGGCATTGACCACCAGGTTCATGATCACTTGATTGATTTGCGACGGCAGGCACTCGATGTCCGGTAACGGCTGGTACTCCCTGATCACGTCGGCTTTGTACTTGAGCTCGCTGGCAACGATGTTCAAAGTCGACTCGATGCCTTGCTGCAAATTGGCCCACTGCCATTGCTGACTGTTATCGACGCGGGAAAAATCCTTCAGGTCTTTGACGATCTGACCGACCCGGCCGATGCCTTCCTTGGACTCGCGAATCAACAGCGGAATGTCGTCGAGGAGAAAATCCAGCTCGGTCTCTTCACGCAGGCGCTGCAATCTGGCTGCCGCTTCGCTGTCGAGCCCAGGCAGATAGCTCTGATACGCCTCGAGCAGGGCCAGCAACTGTTTGAAATAGCCGTCGAGAGAACCAAGATTGGAGGAAATGAAACCGATCGGGTTGTTGATTTCGTGCGCGACGCCCGCAGCCATCTGTCCCAGTGACGCGAGCTTTTCAGACTGCACCAATTGGCTTTCCAGTTGCTTGCGCTCGTCGATTTCCCGTTGCAGGGCTTCGCTGGCCTGCTTGAATTCCAGGGTGCGCTGATCCACCAGATGTTCCAGATGGTGCATTTGCAACGAGGCCCTTTCGGTCATCTGCCATTTGGTCAGCAGGGTATTGGCCATCTGCTGCACTTCAATATTGTCGAACGGCTTTTTCAGGATCAGCAAGCGGTCGTGCGCCTGCAATCGGTCCAGCAATTCATCCCAGGAATAGTCCGAATACGCGGTGCAGACCACGACCTGCAATTGCGGGTCGTGCTGCCAGAGGTGTTCGATGGTTTTTGCACCGTCCCAGCCGTCGGGCATGCGCATGTCGACAAAGGCCAGTGCGTACGGACGTTGCTCCTGCAAAGCCTGGATCAGCTTGCCCAGCCCTTCCTCGCCACCGTAGGCCGAATCCAGTTCCAGCAATGGGCGCTGGGGACGAACCTGCGCCCCGAACAGTGCGGCCTCCATTTCGTCCAGCTCAACCGATTGCGCCGTGACCGGCGTGAGAATCTTGCGAAAGTCTTCATGAATCGACGGCATATCGTCGATCAGCAGAATGCGGCGGTTCGACAATTCGCTCATGCGTGCTCCGTTACGGTAATCAGCGGTAACTGCAGGGTGAACAGCGCGCCCTTGCCCGGTCCGTCGCTGTGGGCGCTGAGATGGCCGTTCATCTCGATCGCGGCCAGGGCGCAACTGTGCAGGCCGAAGCCGTGGCCTTCCTTGCGGGTGGTGAATCCGTGGGCAAAGATCCGTGCCATATTTTCCGCTGCGATGCCCTCGCCATCGTCCTTGACGCTGATCTGCAAAATGCTGTCATCGACAGTTTTCACTGCCAGAGTCATGGTCCGCGGGCGGTTGTTGAGGTCGGACATTGCGTACTTGGCGTTGCTGATGAGGTTGATCAGGATCAGCAGCAGGCGGTGTTTGTCGCCCATCACTTGCGGCACGTCGCCATAGTCCCTGACCACCGTGACGTGATGGCGGGTCAGGGCACCGGCGTTCATGCGCAAGGCGTCTTCGAGCAATTCATCGATGAACAGCGGCTCGGTCATGCTGCTGGCGCCGGCATAGGATTGCTGGGTGGCGACGATGTCCTTGATGTGGTCGACGCTTTTGCTCATTTGCATCAGCTCATCGGCCATTTCCTGTTGTTCCTGAGCTATGGCAGTGACCAGTTGGTTGAGGTAGGCGGGGAGCAATTTGCCTTTGGCGTCTTCGCGCAAAAATACGCCGAGGTCGTCCGGGTGCTCGTTGATCAACTGCATCGCCTTGGCCAGACCCTGGGTCTTGCTGTTGCGCAATTTTCGCGCAATCAGATCGGAAGAAATATTCACGCTGTTGAGCACGTTGCCGACGTTGTGCAGAACGTTGGTGGCGATTTCCGCCATGCCGGCCTGACGTGCGGCATCGAGCAGTTCGCTCTGTGCGTTTTTCAGTTCGCGGGTGCGCTCATCGACCCGCTGTTCCAGCACATCATTGGCGGTCTGCAGCGCCGCATTGACCCGGTTGATTTCGGCGAAACTGCCGATCAGGCGGATCGTCAGGCCCACCAGCGACAGCACCAGCAATACGGAAAACAGCAGCATGTAGAAATGGTATTGGCGGTCGATCCTGTCGGCCCGCTGCTGATCGCGATCAAGCAGGGTGGTCATGGTGTCCAGGCGTTCGGCGACGGGGATCGCTTCGATGCTTTCGAGCAATTGATTGACCTGCGGTTGTTCACGGGCAATCAGGGCTATGTGATTGCTCAGAATCCTGATCGGTGCCTGGAATTCTTCCGGCAGCCGTTGTGCATTGACCGCGAGTTTGTTCAGCCCCACCTCGATTTCGGCGGCGCGCTCGGCGCTGGTGACCTGGGCAAATTCCAGTGCACTGAGCAGCAGGTCGTAGGTGTCGGTGGTGATGTTCTGCAACTGCGATTTGTCGAAGTCGGGCAGGTTGGCCAGTTGCTGCTGAATGTCATCCTCGGCGGTTGGCAGGAACGCCAGCGAATTGCGCAGCAAGGCATTGTGGGATTTGAACTGCTCGACCAGTCGGGATTTCTCTTTCATCGCCTGCAGAAAATCGACATGCGCCTGGTGCCATTGCGCCGCTTCGTTGCGCCCATGCCCCGATTCGATGTCGGTAAAACGCTCCCAGAGCTGATTCATCGCGTTCATTGGCGATACCAGCGGGTCGTAGTTGTGCGAGATCGCCACCCTGGCCTTGAGGATCTCGTTTTCCCATAGCGAATCCTGCTGTTTGATCTGCCGGATGAGGTCCCGCGATTCGGTGTATGTCATCGTCTGGTCAGAGCTGGACTTGAAGTACAGAAACAGCAGCACCGAAGCCAGCGCGAATGCGATCAACGACAAGAGCAGCAGGCTGCGGCGCCGCGAAATGTTCATCATGGCTTGCCTTCCCACTGGCCGGTCAGGGTCTTGAGAAACTGAATGATCAGGGTTTTGTCTTCGTTGCCCGGCATGCGCCCCAGTTGATACTGGAACATGATGTCCACCGCCTGTTCGAGGGTCGCCGCCGAGCCGTCGTGGAAATACGGCGCGGTCAGTGCGACGTTGCGCAGGCTGGGAACCTTGAACACCGCACGATCGGCTTCGTCGCCGGTAACATTGAAGCGCCCCAGGTCGGCCTTTGTCGCCTGGCCGCGATCGGCAATGTAGTCGCCGAACACACCGAATTTCTGGAACATGTTGCCGCCAATGTTCACCCCTTGATGACAGGCAATGCAGCCGTACTCCTTGAACCGTTGGTAGCCCTGTTTTTCTTCGTAGCTGAGGATGGCGGTATCGCCCAGCAGGTACTGATCGAACCGGGAACCGGGGGTCAACAAGGTGCGCTCGAAGGCTGCGAGCGCCCGCTGAACATTGACCTTGGTGAGACCGTCCGGGTAGATCGCGGAGAAGCTGCGACGGTAGTCGGGGTCCTCGCCGATGCGTTTGAGGACCGTGTCCCAGTCGCTGCCCATTTCATGAGGGCTGGTGACGACCACATCGCTCTGCTCTTCGAGCGTCTCGACGCGGCCGTCCCAAAACTGGCGAAAGTTCAGGCTGGCGTTGAGCACCGTGGGCGTATTGATCGCCACCGGCTTGCCGTCGAACCCCAGAGACAGCGCGCGGTTGTCGGCACCATTCCTGTCCAGTTGATGGCAACTGGCGCAGGACAGGGTGTTATTTACCGATAACCTGGGGTCATGGAACAGTTGCCGCCCCAGAGCCACGCGCCCGGCATCCTGGCGGGGCAACTCTGGCAGTGGTTTGAGCGGCTCGTTCAGCGGTTCGGCGATAGCGCCGCCGCACAGCAGCAGCGTCAGGACCAGGCGCAGAAAAGCTGTTGGCAGATTCACGGGGCGCTACCGCACAAGGCTGTGTTCATGCCGCGCTGCCCGGGTTTTCGTACGCAGTTTTCGTCGAGAGCATCCCTTTCCCTCATCCTCGGGTTCGTCGGCGGCCATGACCGCTCATCGTATTGAGAGTAGTCGGCCGTTCGTCAGCTTGCCTGCGCAGCACGGCAGAAGTTTAGTGTGGGCAATCGGCAAAATCATCTAGCCTTCATGGCAGATGCGGATCGGTGCGGGGGGCACAGCGCCGCATCGTTCATGTTCACTGTTGCACTTGAGGCCATCCCATGGAAGAACAATCCACACCGTCCAGTCAGCGCTCCAGAGTGCTGCTGGTCGACGACGAGGAATCGATTCTCAACAGTCTGCGCCGCCTGCTGCGCAGCCAACCCTATGACGTTCTGCTGGCCACCAGCGGTGCCCAGGCGCTGGACCTGCTGGCGCAGCAACCGGTGGATCTGGTGATAAGCGATGCGCGTATGCCCGGCATGGACGGCGCGACCTTGCTGGCGCAGGTGCGCGAACGGCATCCGGGCACTTTGCGGATCATGCTCACCGGGTACGCTGACCCGAGCGCCATCATCAAGGCGATCAACGACGGGCAGATCCATCGTTACATCAGCAAACCGTGGAACGACGAAGAGCTGCTGCTGATCCTGCGTCAGGCGCTCGAGCATCAGCATTCGGAACGCGAACGCCAGCGCCTGGAGCGGCTTGCCCGCGCGCAGAATGCGCAACTGAAACAGCTCAACAGCGCGCTGGAAAAACACGTCGCGGCGCGGACCGCCGAGTTGCAGCAGACCGCTGACATGCTCGATCTGGCGTACGAAGAACTCAAACACAGCTATGTCACCGGCACAGAGGTGTTCTCGCTGCTGGCGAACCTGCGCTTGCCGCCCTCCAAGCAGACCAACCGGCAAATCATCGAACTGGTGCGCGGCTACAGCAAGGTCCATGGCCTGGATGAAGCGTCCAGTCGTGACCTGACCATGGCCGCCGCGCTCTACAACATCGGCAAACTGAGCTGGCCGGACTCGATGATGGTCACACCGTCGGATCTGCTGCATTCCGCAGAGCGCGAGCGTTATCGCGGCTATCCGAAGCAGAGCGAATCGCTGTTGATGACCCTTGACCCGATGAAAGATGCCGCCCGGTTGATCCTGCATCATCAGGAACACTGGGATGGCAGTGGCTTTCCCGACCGGCTCGAGGGCGATGCGATCCCGTTTGGCTCGCGGCTGCTGAAGCTGGCGGTGGATTTCGTCGAACTGCAACGCGGGTTGATTCTCGAGCGCCAGATGAATAACGACGAAGCGCTGCTGTACCTGCGCCAGTACAGTGGCCGGCTGTACGATCCGGAGCTGGTCGAGGCGTTTATCGAGGTGTGTGTGACGTTCCTCAACGATATCGCCCTGATTGATCCGCAGGTCAAAGTGTTGAGCACCCGCGAACTGGCCGCCGGCATGCTGCTGGCGCGCAATCTCAATGCTGATAACGGCATGCTCCTGCTCAACACCGGCAAGGTGCTGAGCGGCCCGCTGATCGAAAAACTGATTGCCTTCGAAGCCATGGAAGGCGGCAAGTACCGGGTCTTCGTCAAAGAGCCCGAGGAGCCAGAGGCCGCGCTCCAGGTGCAGGGCGAACGGGCATGACGGCAGGGGGGCGGGCATGGGATCCTTGGGTTTTTGCCTCAGGGATTTTCCTCGATCATGCCGCTGACTTCTCACGCTGCGCCCCGCACTCTCCATATCGCCGCTGCGCTGCTGCTCAACCCGCAAGGCCAGACCCTGCTGGTGCGCAAGCGCGGCACCACGGCGTTCATGCAACCGGGCGGCAAGATCGAGGCCCATGAGCTGCCGATCCACGCCCTGGCCCGAGAACTGGAAGAAGAATTGGGCCTGCAGATCGACCCGGCGCAGGCGATTTTCCTCAACAGCTTCTCCGCCACTGCCGCCAACGAGCCGGGCTACATCGTGCATGCGGAAATCTTTCAACTGACCATCGACACTGACGTCTGTCCGGCGGCGGAAATCGAGGAAGTCATCTGGGTCGATCCGGCCATTGATCCGGCGCTCGAGCTGGCGCCATTGACACGCGAACACATCCTGCCGTTTTATCGCCGTTCACTGACGGCACTCGCCTGATCATTCCCGCAAAGGACGTTGCCATGATCCCGTTGCAAGACCTTCTGATCTTTGCCGCCGCCGCATTGCTGATGTTCGAACAACGGCGGACCGCCTGAGGTGTGGATCGAACGGCTGGATGCCAGCCATGCCCTGGCTTACCGCGAACTGATGCTGGAAGCCTATGACCGGCATCCGCAGGCCTTCACTTCCAGCGTGCGCGAACGCGCGGTGATGCCGTTGAGCTGGTGGGAAGCGCGCCTGACCAACAAGCTCGATGTGGTTCTGGGCGCGTTCGACGACGGCACTTTGGCAGGGATTGTCGGCCTGGCCTTCGAGCCGCGCGAGAAGGCGCGCCACAAAGCCACGCTGTTCGGCATGTATGTCTCGGCGGATTTTCGTCGCAAAGGGCTGGGCTTTGATCTGGTCCAGGCGGCTCTGGCCGAAGCGCAAAAACATCCGGCGCTGAAACTGCTGCAGCTCACCGTGACTGCTGGCAACGACGCGGCTTTTCAGCTTTACCAGCGTTGTGGCTTTATCCAGTACGGCCTCGAACCGCTGGCGGTGCGGGTGGGCGAAGACTACTTCGACAAGATCCACATGTGGCGCCAGCTCTGATCCACCACGAAATCCTTGTGGGAGCGAGCCTGCTCGCGAAAGCGCTTTATCAGCAAACATGTTCGGCGACTGACACGGCGATTCGCGAGCAGGCTCGCTCCCACAGGGAGATCTCTTGATCTGGAGAATCAGCGTACGGCGCTGACGCCATCGAGGGTCGAAAACGAGGTGTCCTTGGCGGTCAGCAGGAAATCACGCATGTACGGCGCATCGAGCATGTCGGTGCGAATCGCCGCGTACAGCGTCGCAAACAAGCCCTTTTCACCCAACCGTTTGCCCTTCACATAGCCGCGCGAGCTGTATTCGTGCAGCGCCCAATGCGGCATGCCGCAGACACCACGGCCGCTGGCGACCAGTTGCATCATCATCACTGTCAGCTCGGAAGTGCGCACCTGCGCCGGTTCGATGTCGGCCGGTTCGAGGAAGCGCGTGAAGATGTCCAGACGATCGCGCTCGACCGGGTAGGTGATCAACGTTTCCGTCAGCAGGTCTTCGGGAACGATGTACGGCTTGCTCGCCAGCGCATGCTGGTTGGCCACCGCGAGCATGGCTTCGTAGGTGAACAGCGGCACGTAAGTGATACCGGCAATCTCCAGCGGATCGGAGGTCACCACCAGATCGAGATCGCCCCTGGCCAGTGCCGGCAGCGGCGCGAACGCGAAGCCCGAGGCCAGGTCCAGCTCGACCTCCGGCCAGGCATCGCGGAACTGGTCGATGGTCGGCATCAGCCACTGAAAGCAGCTGTGGCATTCGATGGCCATGTGCAAACGACCGGCGGTGCCACCGGCCAGACGAGCGATGTCCCTTTCAGCCGCGCGCAGCAGCGGCAGGGTGGCATCGGCCAGTTGCAACAGGCGCAAACCGGCACTGGTGAAGCGCACCGGTTTGGTCTTGCGCACGAACAACTGCATGCCCATGCGTTCTTCCAGTTCCTTGAACTGGTGCGACAAGGCTGACTGCGTCAGATGCAGGCGGTCAGCGGCATCGACCAGACTGTCGGCTTCGCGCAGGGCATGCAGGGTTTTCAGGTGACGGATTTCAAGCACCGGCGGGGCTCCATGAACAAAACTTGTGATCAGCGAGGATCTGTTGAGTTTGTCTCATGGTCATCCGGTTGTCGACCATCGCACTTTGAGGGCAGAACAATTCGTCCTTGCTCCCTGCCATTCGCTGGCTGAGAGCAAGGTCGGGCGCCAGTAGTCAGACCCGCTCGAAATGCCCAAGGACCAGAGATTTACTGCCGATTTTCGCGTAAGGCAACGTCGCATCATCGGCATGGGTCAGGAAGCGGTGCTGCGGCAATTTCAAATGCGCGGTTTCGAAGCGGTTGAACACCGGCGTCGCGTTGCGGTAGTGAAAGTGCGCGTACCACAGCAACTGCTGGGGTTCGGTCGTAATGTTCCAGATCTCGTACTCCTGCATATAGTCCGGGTGGCCGCCACGCCGGCCGAGCAATCTGATCGGTTGCGTTCTGCGTATTGCAACGGCGCCTTGCCCGATCAGGTCATCGAGCATGCCATCGGTGGGCTTCTGGCTGGTGAGTGAGCGTTCGGTGCGCAGGGTGCGTCCGGCAACGGTCAGCTCGGCGGCTGCATCGCGCAAGCGCTGGATGAGCGGATGCTGCGCAGAACTGGCGGCGATACGCTCGGCTCGGGTGTTCAGCTCAGCGGCCTGGGTGTCCATCATGTGTTGCAGATCGACCGGCAGCATGCCGCGCTCGGCATTGCTCTGCACGGTCGCCCGGTAGGCCGGGATGCTGTCCAGGCGCTGTCCGGCGTCATTGACCAGCGCGGCGAGACTTACGGACGGCGCCTGGGGGGCTGGAGCCTGAGGGCTGATCTGCCGCGAACGGCCGTCTGGACCCTGTTCCCAGAGTTGCACTTCGCCATCCCTGAGGCGGCGTTCATAAACCCGACGTTGCGACCTTGAGTCAAATTTTTCCGTGCCGTACAGCAGGTTGCCGTCCTCAGTGGTAAAGACCCGCTGGGCAGGCTGGCCGGGAGTTCTCGGAGCCGGTGGATCAATCACGCCTCGGCGGGCACGTTCGGCCATCTGCTCCAGGCCGTCGAGCAGCGGTTCGATGGCATCCCGGTGAAAGTGCTCAGGGTAGGCCGTCATCCAGACTGTGATGTGTCGGCGGAAGCGGATATAGGCATCCAGACATTGCGTCAGCATGCGGCTGCGATTCTGCGCAGTGGTTTGCAGATTCGGCAGGTCGTACTGGGTGGTCACCGCCTGTCTGGCCTGTGTCCAGAGTCCGTCCGTTTGCTCGTTGAAGTACATCCAGGAAACGTCATTGTCATAGCCGTAGTTCTTGACCAGCTCCAGGCGCATGTAGGTTTTGTGAAAGAGCAGACGGGTATCGCTGAACTGACGATTGACCAGATTGACAGTTTCGATCTGGCCGACCTTGTCGGATCTCAAGGTGATGCGCTCGTACCACTGATTGAGCTGGAATCTCGTGCTTTCCAGTTCCTCGAATTTTTTTACGTAACCGAGTTCCAGATCGCGAATCCGGGCACGCAAGGCCAATCGCTGTGACCGTGCGCTCGGCGGCAGACCACTGTGCATGCGTGTCAGCCGCCGGATGTCTTCCAGCACCATGATTGTGCCTGCTGACACTTGGCCGGCGCGCATGGCATATCGCGAGGTCAGGCGTAAAGCGAGGGAGCTTTGTACGCGGTTGACGGCCGCTTGTTTATTGCCGCTGGTGAGCGGCCTCAACTCCGCCACCCCCTGATAGCGTTGAGCGCACAGGCGGATTTCTTCCAGACATGCGGTTTCGGCTGCCGGCAACAAGGCCCGCTGGTCGGCGGGGCTGGCGTCCTGGAAAGCCAGTATCGCCCTCTTGCGCGCCTCGACCCCGCTATCGATAACGTATCCCAGGCGTTCCGTCTCCAGTTCCAACTGCTGATGCCGGCGAAACGTACGCTCTGCCCACCAGCGCGGCAAGCGCTGGCGAATCACCGGAGGCCAATAAGGGTCCAGCGCATCGGCCAGATGCCCGGCGACGTTACCGCCGCCACGCAAGCCAGCCTCAGCGGCGGTTCCATAGACACCGAACCAAGTGTCCCACTGGCCGGTTTCATCCAGGGCGACCGGTTGCTTGTAAGACTTGCGCGAATTGCCGACCAGGCGCCAGTTGCGTGAGCCCGTGCCCAGCTCCACCTGGTAGATGCGCCCCTGACGCTGGATGAAATCGCCGTCGGCATGCCGGTAAACGCCACGGTACAACCCGTGGCTGGCTGGCTCGATCCCGGCCAGGGACAGCGGTAGTTCGTAGTCGTAATCCTGAAAGCGGGCGAGTACATGCCGGGCCCGCCGCTGGGTTTTACCGTGCAAGGCCGAAACGTTGCCCAGCAGCGCATGCAACTGGCGCGCACGTGTCAGGGCGCGGGTGGACCGCGCAAGAGTCGAGGCCACCGCTTCGCCCGGAAGCAGATCCATGAGCGCGTCGATCAATGAGAGAAACATTGACTCGAGCTCCGCCAGCCCGTCTGCCACGTCGCCGCGCAAAAACGCTGCCACGGCCTGATTGGCTGCGTTCCACGCATCGTAAAGCGCGAGGACGGTGCCGACAAAGGGGACCATGCCAATCGCCATTTTTATGTAGTTGAACGCCCGTGGGCCTTTGAGTGCATAGCGTTCGAAGAACAGCGCATCGTTGGAGCGCGAGCTGCCGCGATGGGCTTCGAGCAAGCGACCCATGTGCGCATCGAGCAGGTGCGCGGCCAGCGAAGTGCTTGCCGGCCAGCGTGCGCCGACTTCGATAATGGCGTCGAAGTTTTTTTCATGCGCCTGACCGATGCGGCTGACATGCGCGCGAATATTGCCCTGCAAGGCCTTGCCCGCCAGGTATTCGATCCAGCGGTCACTTGCGCACAGTGTGAACAGCCCTTTGCGCGCTGATTCGAGACTGTCGTAACGGCGGAAAAATTGTTGATCCGGACTGTCCGGCAGGTAGAGCAGTGTAGTGCCGCTGATCTGCTCTTCAATGAAGGTCACGCCGGACAAGGTCACTGGACCTTCGCGCGGGGTGTCTTTGCCGCCAGTTTTAAGCGCGACCGGCAGCAGAACGATGCGCTTGCCTTGAGCGCGCCAGGCTTCAGCGGTATCGGCATCGATTGCGATGTTCACCACCTCAGCCTCATTGCGGTCGAGGTGTTTCTGTGCACGCGCATTTTCACTCTGGATCTTCAGCAGCAGGCGCCAGGGTTCGATCAGGCCTTCGCGCCGATGCTGTCTGACGAACAGCGCTTCGCCGGGCGCGCCATTAAAGGCTTCGAGGATCCTGCGCTCATAGGCCTTGGGCAGGTCCAGCTCCGGCAGGACTTTACGCAGATAGCTCAGGTTGATGCCGTTGAGCAGACGGTTGCGATCCTGTTGGCGCGCGGCACTGACCTTCACCCGCATGAAAATCAGGCGTTGCGACAGTGAGTCATTGAGCACTGACTGAACGTTGTCGATGTTCAACTGGGCGAGGTCTTCCAGTGACATCGTGCTGCGCGTGGCGCCGGGCACGATCACCGTTTTACGCCGCGGGCCGGTGGGGGTGGCTTCCACTACGGTTTCGGTTTTGGTGGAATCGGGCAATTCGACCTGCACGGAAAAATAGCCCTCGGTGGCAAAGTCCTTGCGCAGGCGCGCGTACAGATGTTTACGGGTGAAGTCGTCGCGCGGTTCCAGTGCCAGTGTCATCAGCGCGTGGCTTTTGCGCATCGCCTCGATATACGCCTTGATGCGCTCTTTGAGCGCAGCCCGCTCGCTTTTCTGCAAACGCACCAGCCAGCTCGGCAGATGAGTGGCCAGAACACCGCTGCGCTGCTGCTCTTGCTCGTGCGCGAACATCAGACTCCTGGCGGCGCTGACCGGCACTTGCAGAGCGGCTGTGCAATCCTGGCGGAGAATTTCCAGTGCATCGGCATGCCCGGACTGATCGCGCAGGGTGGCGGTCCGCGTCTCGCAATCGACGATCAGTGCGTTGAGGCAATGACGCAGCGGGTCCGAGGCGATGGCGTCGAGTTGCAAGGCCGATTCGCTGTCCTGCTCGCTGATCTTGAAAAAATCGAGTGCCAAGGTACGGCGATCGGGAAAGCGTCGCAGACCACCGCCGCTGCCTGGGCAATACAACAGCAGACTCGTGTTGGAGGCGCGGTCCGCCAGCGCAGCTTGCCGAGTGAATACCAGTACACCCTTGAGCGTTTCGCGCTGCACCGTAGTGATCGTGTCGCGGGTTTCGCTCAGCGAAAGTGTCAGGCTGGCGGCGATCCAGTCTGCATCGCGTGCACTGGCCACAGGCTTGTCCAGAACGGCTTTGAGCAGGTCGTGTTCGGCGCTGTCGATTTGCCCGAGTAGCGCTTGCAGCTTCGCCTCGGCGTACAAGCCATCCTTGTGAGCCTGACAAATCGCAGCGAACGCCGTGTCGGAGACGGGGGCGTTGTCGAACAACGAGGTGCTGGCCTTTTCGCAGGCTTGCTCGGCACTTTCCAGCGCTTTCAGGGCGTCCTGGCATTGTTGCAAGCGTGTGCCGTCCGGGTCGTTGGACAGCAAGTGTTCAAGTGCATCGCGCTCGCGGTTGAGCGAGGCATGTCTCAGGGCCAGCGGAATGCCAGCGGACAGGCTGCCGAACAACGGAGGGGCGTCACTTGCGATGGGTTCTTGCGCAATGAGCGCTTTGGCCGGTGTTGCAACGATGATCGCTGTGCTGCGCTGATGGTCAATCAGATCGACATGCAACAGCGCTTGCGCAGCGTGTTCGCGCAACCCGGGTTTGCCCCGGTTGGTGTTGCGCAAGGCATTGATCTGCGCCTGCTGCCGGTCGGCGAACAGATCGCTGGCGCCGGTGATCATCGGATCTGTCGCTGCGCTGTAATCGAAGCGCTGGATCTGGCGTGGCAGGCCGCCAGGGATCTGTACCTGACCGGCGAGCCACGTCTGCAGATCCACTCGATTGTCGAACGCCTGAATGCACGCTGGGCGGCAGGGCAGATAGAGCAGCGCTCGCGCCGTTGCCCGGTCCCCCGTGCTGATCACCCAAGCCCCCGGCAGTTTGACTTTGCTGTGATTGCTCAGCACCAGTGCCGGTTTTTCCAGGTGAACGGACTGCCCCTTGAACATCGCTGGGGTGGAACCTGAATCAACGATTTGCTGCAGCAGGTCGCGCTGTTCGGCGTTGATGACTTTACTGGCGTAAGCGGCGTCAGCGCTCGCTTCGAAATGTGATCGGTATAGCTCGGTGGCGCGTGTGCGTCGCGAAACCGGGGTGCCGGGCGCACGTGCTTCCCAGAACTCGGCCCAGCGGGTGGCGTGGACGCTCTGCGGGTCGAGCGGCTTGAGTTTGGCCAGCAGTTGCAGCGGCTTCAGGGTGTACAGCGGGTGATCAGGCTTCAGGCCGATAACGTGGCAGTGCTGGTCCAACGTGGTTTCCAGCGCCGGATGTTGTACGACAAAAGCGCAGGCGTCGGTAAGACTGACAAAATGCTCCGGCTGGGTTTGGGTGGCAATGAAGCCGAATCCGGTTTTTTCGCCGTCCAGTTGCAGGTGTTGTCGCAGCGAAGCGTTGATCGTATCGCGCAGCGCGGGGCTGCTCGCAAACAGTTCACGCAGGCCACTCCTGCTGTCGCGCCAGTGCTGATTGGCCCGTAACAAAAGACTTTCGTCGATGGTCTGAGGCAGCGCCAGGGAGGTAGCGAACGACTCCGGGGGCGCTGGCGGCAAATCCAGGGTAAGGGGTTCGAGCATGGTGGATGACTCGCAAGGGGGGAGCGGGGCATCCGCTCCTGTTCAAGTCATTCAAAAGAATTTGCGCCGGAGCATGGCGGTACAGGGATATTGTTTGCAGCGCCTGCATGACCGCTCGGCACTCTTCATCAAACTGTCATGCAAGTGTGGCAGCGCGCTCGCACGAACTTCATCAGACTCGCGCTCTACTGGGGTGCTGCGTTTTGGTGTTTTTCATGTTCAAGAGATTTATTTCAGTCGCGGCCGCGTTGGCCGCGCTTGTGTTCGGGGCCGGCTCGTTGGCAGCCGGGCGCTGCGATGTGAACGTGCCGACCGAGCACGCCGATCTGCCTGCGGTCAGCCTTGCCTATCAGAGCATCGGTCGTGCATCAGACCCGGCGCTGTTGCTGGTCATGGGCCTGGGGGGCCAGTTGATTCATTGGCCGGATGAGGTGGTAGTCGCGCTGTGTCAGCAGGGTTTCCGGGTGATCCGCTATGACAACCGCGACGTCGGCCTCTCGACCTGGCGGCAGGCGCCCATCGAGGCCAATCTGACCTTCGAAGTGCTGCGCTACAAGCTCGGTTTGCCGGTCTCGGCCCCGTACAGCCTGACCGACATGGCCGACGATGCGCTGGGTTTGATGACGGCGTTGAAGGTCGAGCAATTCCACGTGCTCGGCGCGAGCATGGGTGGAATGATCGCCCAGCACATGGCGGCGATGGCGCCGCAGCGGGTGGAAAGCCTGACGCTGATCATGACCACTTCCGGCGCTGAAGGCCTGCCGGCACCGAGTGCGGCGCTGGTGCAATTGCTTTCACGGCGGGGCGCGCCGAACCGTCAAGTGGCGCTGGAGCAGCAGGCCGATCTGCTCGCGGCACTCGGCAGCCCGGCGGTGACTGATGATCGCCAAGCGTTGCTGCAACAGGCGGCAGCGTCCTACGACCGCGCGTTCAACCCCGAAGGCGTCAAACGGCAGATCATGGCGATCCTTGCTGAACCCAGTCGCGTGGCTTTGCTCAATCAATTGCGTGTGCCCACGCTGGTGGTGCATGGCACGGCTGATCCGCTGCTGCCGGTGATGCACGGCGTACATCTGGCGGCGCACATTCAGGGCAGTCAGTTGAAGCTGATTCCGGGGCTGGCGCATCGCTTTCAGGAGGCGTTCAAGGAACCGTTGCTGGCGGCGGTGCTGCCTTATCTGCAAGCGCATCGTGAGGATACTTCGCACTGGGCACAGATCGAGCCGGTGGTGGGCAGGAATCTGCTGTGAGCCAGAAAGAGTCCCCTCACCCTAACCCTCTCCCAGAGGGAGAGGGGACTGACCGAGGTGTCTTGTGCTCTACGCCGATCTGAATGACCGAGTCGATTATGAATTCGGTGAATGCGTTCACGTTGACACCACCATAACCGACTCGGTTTTCACCGATCCATAGTCGACTCGGTGTCTCACGTCGATGTACCTCGCAGGACACCTCGGTCGGCTCCCTCTCCCTCGGGGAGAGGGCTGGGGTGAGGGGCTTTTGATCTTAGCTGTGCAAACGCACCCAGACCGTTACCAACACGGTCGCCGCCATCAACCAGGCCACCGCCGCCACGGCCAACGACGCTTCCAGGCGCATGCGGTCGACCATCACGTACAGCGTCGCCAGATACACGAAGTAGGGAATGATCGACCACATCCCAAACACGATCGTGGTTTTCAGATCGTCGACCGAGCGGCCCTTGCCGACGATGTAATGCGCGATCAGGGCAAAGGTCGGAAACAGCGGCACCAGGCCGGCGATGTAATAGTTTCTGGTTTTGGACAGTGCCGCGAGGATCAGCACCACTGCGGCGCCGATGGCGGCTTTGAGAATCAGATCCATCAGTGGCTCAGCCCGTACTTTTTGACTTTATCGAACAGCGTGGTCTTGGCCATGCCCAGTTCCTGGCTGGCCTGGGTCAGGTTGCCGCCGCTGCGTTGCAAGGCGTCGACCAGCAGATTGCGCTCGAAAGCTTCCACCGCTTCGGCAAACGCCAGACCCTGGCCGGCGCTGGCGCCGGACTTCTTGAAGGCCGGCAGGCCGAGGGCGAAGCGTTCGGCGACGTTGCGCAGTTCACGCACGTTGCCCGGCCAGTCGTGGCTCATCAGGTTCGACAGGGTCTGGTTATCCAGCTCCGGCAGCGCGCGGTCGAAGCGCAGCGCCGATTGCTGGGTGAAGTGTTCGAACAGTTGCAGGATGTCTTCGCGGCGTTCGCGCAGCGGTGGCAATTCCAGGGTCACGACGTTGAGGCGGTAGTACAAGTCGCTGCGAAACTCGCCGGCCTTGCTCGACTCATCGAGGTCGGATTTGGTTGCCGCGATCACCCGGCAATCCACCGCCACGCTCTGGTTCGAGCCGAGGCGTTCGAGGGTGCGTTCCTGCAATACGCGCAGCAACTTGATCTGCAACGGCAGCGGCATGCTTTCCACTTCGTCGAGAAACAGCGTGCCGCCGTCGGCGTGCTCGATCTTGCCGATGCGGCGTTTGCCGGCGCCGGTGAAGGCATTGGCTTCGTGGCCGAAGATCTCGCTTTCAAAAAGGTTTTCCGGCAGACCGCCGCAGTTCAGCGCGACGAACTGTTTGCTGTGGCGCCGACTGAAATCGTGCAGGCAACGGGCGACCAGTTCCTTGCCCGTGCCGGTCTCGCCTTCGATCAAGACGTTGGCCGAAGTGTCGGCGACGTTGGCAATCAGTTCGCGCAGGTTCTGCATCGCTGGTGAACGGCCGATGATCCGCCCTTCAAGGGAGTCGCGTTCAGCCAGTTGTCGACGCAACGAGGAAACTTCGCGGGCGAGGCTGCGTTGCTCCAGCGCCCGTCGCGCGACATCGACCAAGCGTTCCGGCGAGAAAGGTTTTTCCATGAAATCGTAGGCGCCTTTCTGCATCGCGCCGACGGCCATGGAAATGTCGCCGTGGCCGGTGATCAGCACCACCGGCAGGCTGCGATCACGCTGCTTGAGGCGGGTGAGCAATTCCAGGCCATCGATGCCCGGCAGGCGGATGTCGCTGATGACGATGCCGGCAAAGTTGTCGCCGACCTGCGCCAGCGCCTCTTCGGCACTGCCGACGCCGATGCAGGGGATGTCCTCGAGGGTCAACGCCTGTTGGCAGCCGAGCAGCACATGGGGGTCGTCTTCGACAATCAGCACACTGAGTTCGGGGTTCATATTGGCTCGGCAGAAAGAGGGCTTACCAACGGTAAACTGAGGACGAAAGTGGTGCCACCGCCGGCCGGGTGTTCAACACCCAGGTGCCCGCCGGTGGCGGCGGCGAGGCTGGCGGACAGGGTCAGGCCCAGGCCCAGGCCTTGCTCGCCGGGTTTGGTGGTGAAGAACGGTTCGAACAAATGCTTGCGCGCTTCGGCGTCGATGCCGTGGCCGTTATCACGCACCCGCAAGCGATACTTGCCGTTGAATTCTTCACCCTCCAGCCACAGTTGCGGCTGCGGTTGCGCGTGCATGGCGTCGAGGGCGTTGCCGATCAGGTTGACGAGAATCTGTTCGAGACGGGTCTGATCGATCAGCAACTGCACATCGGCAAACTGCCGGTGAATCTGCAGCGCGGTGTTTTCCACACGCGCGCCGAGCACTTGCAACGCGGCGTCGACGGCTTTGCCGAGACTGGCCTGACCCTTGTTGTCGCCGCGCCGGGCAAACGAACGCAGGCTGGCGGTGATTCGGCCCATGCGGTCGATCAGATCGTTGATGGTCTTGAGGTTGGTGCTGGCGACGTCGAGCTGGCCGCGCTCGAGAAAGCGCACGGTGTTGCCCGACAGCGTGCGCATCGCCGCCAGCGGCTGGTTCAATTCATGGGCAATGCTGGTCGACATCTGGCCGATGGCCGCAAGTTTGCCGGCCTGCACCAGTTCATCCTGAGCGCGGCGCAAAGTCTCCTCGGCCTGGCGGCGCTCGCGGATCTGACTCTTCAGGCGTTCGTTGCTGGCGCGCAGATCGGCGGTGCGTTCGGTAATCCGACGTTCGAGTTGGCTATTGGCTTCCTGCAACGCTTCGCGGGCGGCGAGGCGGGTGGCGAGGACTTTGCGGCGCTCGTTCCAGGCAATCAGCAGGAAGGCGAACAGGGCAAACGCAACGGCCACCAGAATGCCTTGGTTGATCGCTTCGCGGCGCAGGTCCTGCAACGGCGTGAGCAGGGTGAAATTCCACGGCGTGTCGCTCAGCAGTCGGGTTTGCGCCAGATAGCTGATGTCGTCTTCGTCGGGCTGCAATTCGCTGTTGGCCGGGAAGGTCAGTTTCTCCACGCCTTCGGCCAGTGTCTCGCGGGCCAGCGGTTGCAGTTCGTTGAGTGGAAACCAGTAGTACTGCAGGCTGCGAGCGAGTTTTTCCTTGACCTCGTCGCTGAGCGGGATCACCGATTTCAGCCGTCGCGCCGGATCGCTGGAGAGAATGATTATGCCGTTCTCGTCGCTGACGAAGGCTTCCAGACGCGCCCGTTGCCAGCGTTCTTCCATGGCTTCCAGACGCACCTTGACCACCGCCACACCGATGATCTTGCCGTGCTCTTCGAGGCCATGGGCGAGGTAATAACCGGGTTCGCCATTGGTGCTGCCGATGCCATAGAAACGCCCGGGCTGGCCGCGCACGGCGTCCTTGAAATAGGCGCGGAAGGACAGGTCTTCACCCAGATAACTGTCGACATCGCGCCAGTTGCTGGTGGCCATGACCCGGCCGGTGGTGTCCATCACGTAGATGGCCCGGCTGCGGCTACGGCGGTTCAGGCCTTCGAGGTAATCGTTGACCGTCTGCCGGTGCTCCGGGGTCGGGTCGGCCAGCAACTGCGGCACACTCGTTTCGAGTTCCAGCAGGCTGGGCAGGTAGGTGTATTTGCTGATCTCGCTTTCGACCGCGCGGGCGTGCAGTTCCAGCTGACGCTGGCCGTTCTCGCCGAGGCTGCGGATGCCGAAGTGCTCACTGGTCCAGAAGCCGATGAAACCCAGTCCGACCATCAGGGCGATGATCAGTGGCGGCAGGAACAGATGACGGATCAGACGGGGCTTCACGGCAAGTGATGGCTCTGCAGCGCGATAAAGAGTGGGGTCGCATTTCATCACAGATGCCTTGGGTCAACCACAACACTTGTTGTGCATCACCATTGGTTTGAGGTGAACCCTGTGGCGAGGGGATTTATCCCCGTTGGGCTGCGAAGCGGCCCCGGCATTTCATGGTCAAACCGGATTTAACGGTTCGACGACTGCTTCGCAGCCGAACGGGGATAAATCCCCTCGCCACAGAAGCTCGCCACACCACAGGGTTCTGCGTGGTTTTTTAGTGCTGCAGGATTTTCTCGAGGAAGTGCTGCGCGCGTTCGGAGCGGGCGCTGATGTCGCCGAAGAATTCCTCTTTCGGGCAGTCTTCGATGATCTTGCCCTGGTCCATGAAGATCACCCGGTCGGCCACTTTACGGGCGAAGCCCATTTCGTGGGTCACGCACATCATGGTCATGCCTTCGTGGGCCAGCTGCACCATGACGTCGAGCACTTCGTTGACCATTTCCGGGTCGAGCGCCGAGGTCGGTTCGTCGAACAGCATGACGATCGGGTCCATCGCCAGCGCACGGGCAATCGCCACACGCTGTTGCTGACCGCCGGACAGTTGCCCCGGATGCTTGTGGGCGTGCGCCGACAACCCTACGCGCTCGAGCAGTTGCAGACCCTTTTTGGTCGCCTCTTCCTTGCTGCGGCCGAGCACCTTGATCTGCGCGATGGTCAGGTTTTCGGTGATGGTCAGGTGCGGGAACAGCTCGAAATGCTGGAACACCATGCCCACGCGCGAACGCAGTTTCGGCAGGTTGGTTTTCGGATCGGCGATCGACGTGCCGTCAACCACAACGTCGCCTTTCTGGAACGGTTCCAGGGCGTTGACGCACTTGATCAGCGTCGACTTGCCGGAACCCGACGGGCCGCAGACCACGATCACTTCGCCTTTCTTGACCTCGGTGCTGCAATCAGTCAGCACCTGGAAGTCCCCATACCACTTGTTGATGTTTTTGATAGAGATCATACGGCGAACCTTTTTTGCAGACGCTTGACCAACCGCGAGGCGGCGAAGCTGATGATGAAGTACACGAGACCGGCGAAAATCAGGAACTCATTGGAGCGGCCGATGATGTCGCCGCTGGCGCGCGAGGCGTTGAGGAAGTCCACCAGGCCCACGGTGTAGACCAGCGAGGTGTCCTGGAACAGGATGATGCTCTGCTGCAGCAGCAGCGGGGTCATCTTGCGGAACGCCTGCGGCAGGATGATCAGGCGCATCATCTGCCCGTAATTCATGCCCAGCGCTTGCGCGGCACCCATCTGGCCCTTGGAAATCGACTGCACACCGGCACGGACGATTTCGCAGAAGTACGCCGCTTCGAACATCATGAATGCCACGACGCACGAGGTGAACGCACCGATCGGCGTGTCTTCGCCGGTGATCCAGCGCAGCACGAACGGCACCGCCAGGTAGAACCAGGTGATCACCAGCAGCAGCGGAATCGAGCGGAAATAGTTGACGTAGGCGCCAGCAATGCTCGACAGCAGCTTGTTGTGCGACAGACGGCACAGCGCGAGGATCGTGCCGAGAATCATCCCGCCGATCACGCCCATGGCCATCAGCTTGAGGGTCATCACCATGCCGTTCCACAAACCGGGAATGGCCGGGACGATGCCACTGAAATCGAATTCCATTATTTACCCCCCACGGAGATCAGGCCGGGCACTGCGACTTTCTTCTCGACCAGGCGCATCAGCAGCATCAGGCTCATGTTGAGGGTGAAATAGATCAGGGTTGCCAGGGTGAAGGCTTCGAACAGGTTGGCCGAGAACTCGGCGGTCTGTTTGGTCTGCGCCAGCAACTCCATCAAACCGATCAGGGACGCCACGGAGGAGTTCTTGAACACGTTCAAAAATTCCGAGGTGAGCGGCGGAATGATGATCCGGTAGGCCTGGGGCAGCAGCACGTTCCAGTAGATCTGCGGCAGTTTGAAACCCATCGCGCGGGCGGCGGATTCCTGGCCACGAGGCAGCGCCTGGATACCGGTGCGCACTTGCTCGCAGACACGGGCGGCGGTGAACAGACCGAGGCAGACGACAACGCTCAGGTAGGCCGAGGTGGTCGGGTTGAGGTCCTGCTTGTACCACTCCTGCAGATCCGGCGGCAGCAGATCGGGCACCAGGAAGTACCAGATGAACAGCTGCACCAGCAGCGGCACGTTACGGAACAGCTCGACGTAGCAGGTCGCAATGCCCGATACGATGCGGTTCGGCACGGTGCGCATGATGCCCAGCAGCGAGCCGAGCAGCAGGGCGATGATCCACGCCACGACGGCGATGGCGATGGTCCAGCCCAGACCGGAGATGAACCAGTCGAGATAGGTCTCGCTGCCCACGCCGGTGGACTTGAAGAACACGCCCCAGTCCCAGTTGTAATTCATTAGGGTCTCCCCTCGATTCGATCGATGTACAAGTGCCCGCCTGGGGAACTCCGTTCCCTCCCCAGTCTTTTTTCAAAGACCGGGCACACGCGATCGGCTCGACAGCCACCGGTTCGAGTGTTTCCAGAAAAATGCCAGCAGGGAGTGACCATCCCCTGAAAAGGCAGGCGCCTCCTCAGGGGATAAGGTTAGTCAGAAAATCAGGACTTCTTGTCGTCAGCCGCTTTGTCGGTCGGATTGGCGATCAGGGTCTTGAGCTCGTCGCTCATCGGGAAGTTCAGGTTCAGGCCTTTTGGCGGAATCGGCTGCATGAACCACTTCTCGTAGATCTTGTTGATTTCGCCCGAAGCGTAAGTGGCCTTGATCGCGTCATCCACAGCCTTTTTGAACGGCTCGTCGCCTTTGCGCATCATGCAGCCGTAGATTTCATACGACTGTGGCGTGCCGGTCACTTCCCAATCGGCGGCTTTCTTGGCCTTGGCGGCTTCGCCGGCCAGCAGCGCGTCATCCATCATGAACGCAACGGCACGGCCCGATTCCAGCATCTGGAAGGACTCGCCGTGGTCTTTGGCGGAGATGACGTTCATGCCCATCTGCTTGTCGGCGTTCATCGCCTTGAGGATGCGCTCGGAGGTGGTGCCGGCGGTGGTTACGACGTTCTTGCCTTTCAGATCGTCGAAATCCTTGTACTTGGAGTCTTTCTTGGACAGCAGACGGGTACCGATTTCGAAGATGCCGACGGAAAAGTCGACCTGCTGCTGACGCTCGACGTTGTTGGTGGTCGAACCGCACTCGACGTCCACGGTGCCGTTCTGCACCAGCGGGATACGGGTCTGCGAGGTGACGAGGTTGTATTTGACTTGCAGGTTCGGCAGGTCGAGGTCTTTCTTGATCGCTTCGACGATGGCCAGCTGGATGTCGTGCGAGTAGCCAACCGGCTTGCCGGACGCATCAGCGATGTAGGAGAACGGAATGGAGGCGTCACGGTGGCCCAGGGTGATGACACCGGACTCTTTGATTTTCTTCAGGGTGCCGGTGAGCTCGGCGGCGAAAACTGGCGTGCTGATCAGAGCGGCAGCAATGGCTGCGCCCAGGATATGGGGAACGATGCGCATCAAATTTTCCTCGACATTGTTTTTTTTATGGAGCCAGTTTGTCGGCCCTTTTTGTGCTTCGAATGCCTGACGGCTCCTGAAGTGTCGGCACAGCAGGCATTCGTCGAGAGAGTGTAGAGCATGACTCGTGCCAGACCAGTCACAGTCGGTTAACCAGTTGTTTTATAACGTTATTAAAGTTTTGTGGCGGTAATTTTTTGAGGGTGAGATCCGGTTAACCGAATCGACTGTGGAGTCGCGTTCGGAAAACCGAACGATCAAAAGCCCCTCACCCTAACCCTCTCCCGGAGGGAGAGGGGACTGACTGCGGTGGATGGTCGAGTTACGGCGACGTGAGATACCGAGTCGACCTCGGACTTTGGAACCCACGGAGATCGGCTCCCTTTCCCCCTCTACCCCTTGGGGGAGAGGGCTGGGGTGAGGGGGAAAAGATCTAACTGCCCCAATCAGGTTCAACAAAGTCCACATAACAAAAAGCCCCTGAATCTCTCGATGCAGGGGCTTTCGTTTGAATGGTGAGATCAAGCCGCCTCGATCTTCCGATTCTGCTCAACCTTGCCCAGATACGTCGCGAGCTCCTGCTGTTCCTCCGCTGTGGTGAACAAGCCAAGCTTGGTGCGGCGCCACAGGATATCGTGCGCCGTGGTCGCCCACTCTTCGCTGCACAGGTAATCGACTTCGCGGGTGTAGAGCCCGCCGCCGATGTGCTCGCCCATGTCGGCCAGGCTTTCTACGCCTTCGAGCATGCGCCAGGTGCGGCTGCCGTAGGTGACGGCCCAGCGTCGGGCGATTTCAGTCGGCACGAAGTCGAATTTGTCGCGAATTCGCGCGCTCAGTGCTTCTGGCGTGGTCATGTCTTCGCCGCCGGGCAGGGTGGCGGTGGCAGTCCAGCTCGGGCGCATCTGGGTGAAAAACGGCATCAACTGCGCCATCGCCGACTCGGCGAGTTTGCGGTAAGTGGTGAGCTTGCCACCGAACACCGACAGCAGCGGCGCTTCTTCGGCGTTGCCCGACAGCGCCAGGGTGTAATCGCGGGTCACTGCCGACGGATTGTCGGATTCGTCGTTGCACAGCGGGCGAACGCCCGAGTAGCTGTGCACAATGTCTTCGCGGCTCAGCTGCTTCTTGAAGTGGGCGTTGACCACTTTCAGCACGTAATCGGTTTCGCCTTCGGTGATCGCCACTTTCGCCGGGTCGCCGGTGTACTCGCGGTCGGTGGTGCCGATCAGGGTGAAGTGGTTCAGGTACGGAATAGTGAAAACGATGCGCTGGTCTTCGTTTTGCAGAATGTGCGCGTGCTCGCCTTCATACAGTTTCGGCACGATGATGTGGCTGCCCTGGATCAGACGGATGCCATACGGCGATTCCATTTTCAGGTCGTCACGAATGAACTTCGCCACCCACGGACCGGCGGCGTTGACCAGGGCTTTGGCGGTGATCGAAAACACGCTGCCGTCGGCGCGCTCCAGATGCAGATGCCACAAACCTTTGGTGCGGCGGGCACTGACACAGCGGGTCTGGGTGTGCACATGCGCACCTTTTTCCCGGGCGGCCATGGCGTTCAAGACCACAAGGCGCGCGTCATCTACCCAGCAGTCAGAGTATTCGAAGCCTTTCTTGATTTCGCTTTTCAGCGCGCTGTCGGCGCCGAACTTCAGGCTTTTCGAACCCGGCAGCTTCTCGCGCTTGCCGAGGTTGTCATAAAGGAACAGGCCGGCACGAATCATCCACGCCGGACGCAGGTGCGGACGGTGTGGCAGGACGAAACGCATCGGTTTGACGATGTGCGGCGCTTTCGCCAGCAGCACTTCGCGCTCAGCCAGCGCTTCGCGCACTAGACGGAATTCGTAATGCTCGAGGTAGCGCAGGCCACCGTGGATCAGCTTGCTGCTGGCCGACGAGGTGTGGCTGGCCAAGTCATCTTTTTCGCAAAGGAACACCGAAAGACCGCGACCGGCGGCATCCGCTGCGATCCCCACGCCATTGATCCCGCCGCCAATTACGGCAACGTCATAGATCTCGGAGAGAGGGGGCGTACGCAAGGTAGAGGTGGACATCGGCTGGCCTCGGTTCTTTTGGTTTTATGTCTTGGAAATCGAACATTAATGTTCATTTGCGAAAATGGTAGCCCATAAACACGCGCGCAGCCAGTCGCGTTCGATTGAAAAAACTCATCGAAGGGCCGAGAAAGGAAAATATCCGAACATTAAAAGCAAAAGATCGCAGCCTTCGGCAGCTCCTACAGGAGGAATGCATTCCAGATGTAGGAGCTGCCGAAGGCTGCGATCTTTTGATTTTGCGGGTTAAACGACTTCCAGACGAATTTTGTGCTGACTCAACAATTGCGCCAGCGCTGGTACCGGCTGCTGATCGGTGACCAGGCAATCGATCAGGCTGATCGGCCCCAGTCGAATCATCGCGTTACGCCCGAACTTGCTTGAGTCCGCCGCCAGAATCACCTGCCGCGCATTGGCAATGATCGCCTGGCTGACCCGCACTTCCTGATAATCGAAGTCGAGCAGGCTGCCGTCCTCATCGATGCCGCTGATCCCGACCAAGGCGAAATCGACCTTGAACTGATTGATGAAATCCACACTCGCCTGACCGACCACACCGCCGTCACGCCGCACGTTACCGCCAGTCAGCAGCACATCGAAATCATCCTTGGCGCTGAGCATCGAGGCGACGTGCAGGTTGTTGGTGATGATCTTCAGGTGACTGTGATTGAGCAGGGCGCGCGCGATCGATTCGGTGGTGGTACCGATATTAATGAACAGCGAGGCGTGATCGGGGATTTGTGCGGCGATGGCTTCGCCGATGCGTTGCTTTTCGTCGCGCATCTGATCGGCGCGCATCGCATACGCGGTGTTTTCGACACTGGAATCGTACGCGGCGCCACCGTGGTAGCGACGCAGCAGATTGGCTTCCGCGAGCTGATTGATGTCGCGGCGGATGGTTTGCGGGGTGACAACGAACAGCGTGGCCATTTCCTCGATGCTCACATAGCCGCGTTCGCGGACCAGCTCGAGGATTTGCTGCTGACGGGGAGGCAGATTCATGGGGCTTCCTTTGGGCTGCCGTGCAAAATTTGCCCATGATGCCGCAGGAATCTGCTCCCTACCAGTTAGATACCCTTCTGGAACTGCACGTTGGCTTATTCGGCGTCCTCACGCGCCCAGTCACGGGTGCGGCTGACGGCTTTTTTCCAGCCTTTGTAGAGTTTCTCTTTCTCGGTTTCGTCAAGGCTCGGTTCGAACTCGCGCTCGATCACTGCTTTGCCGCGCAGTTCTTCCAGGCTGCCCCAGAAGCCGCAGGCCAGGCCGGCCAGATAGGCAGCGCCGAGTGCGGTGGTTTCGCGCATTTGCGGACGCTCCACCTGAGTGCCGAGGATGTCGGCCTGGAATTGCATGAGGAAGTTGTTCGCCACCGCACCGCCGTCCACACGCAGGGCCTTGAGGCGTTCGCCGGAGTCCTGTTGCATCGCGTCGAGTACGTCGCGGGTCTGGTAGGCGATCGATTCCAGCGCGGCGCGGATGATGTGATCGACGCGTACGCCGCGCGTCAGGCCGAACAGCGCGCCACGGGCATACGGGTCCCAGTACGGTGCGCCGAGACCGGTAAACGCCGGCACCAGATACACACCGTTGCTGTCCTTGACCTTGTTGGCAAAGTATTCGGTGTCGTGGGCGTCGTTGACGATTTTCAGTTCATCGCGCAGCCATTGCACGGTCGAACCGCCGTTGAACACGGCGCCTTCCAGAGCATAAGCCACTTCGCCGCGCGGGCCGCAAGCGATGGTGGTGAGCATGCCGTGCTGGGATTTCACCGCTTTGTCGCCGGTGTTCATCAGCAGGAAGCAACCGGTGCCGTAGGTGTTTTTCGCTTGGCCCGGCTCTACGCACATCTGGCCGAACAGCGCCGCTTGCTGGTCGCCGGCGATACCGCCGATGGCGATGCCGCTCTTGGTGCGACCGTAGATTTCCGAGGAGGCTTTGACTTCCGGGAGCATCTCGCGCGGGATGTCGAGGATCTCCAGCATCTTCGAGTCCCACTCCAGCGAATGGATATTGAAGAGCATGGTGCGCGAGGCGTTGGTGTAGTCGGTGACGTGCACCTTGCCGCCGGTGAATTTCCAGATCAGCCAGCTATCGACGGTGCCGAACAGCAGTTCGCCGTTGCGCGCACGCTCGCGGCTGCCTTCGACGTTGTCGAGGATCCACTTCAGTTTGGTGCCGGAGAAGTACGGGTCGGTGACCAGACCGGTGGTGTCACGGATGTAGTCTTCGTGACCATCGCGCTTGAGCTGCTGGCAGATCTCGGTGCTGCGGCGGCACTGCCAGACGATCGCGTTATACACCGGGCGGCCAGTGGTCTTGTCCCAGACCACGGTGGTTTCCCGCTGGTTGGTGATACCGATCGCGGCGACCTGGTCATGATGCAGGCCGGCCTGGGCTAGCGCTTCAACCATCACCGCGCTCTGGGTGGCGAAAATTTCCATCGGGTCATGCTCGACCCAACCGGCTTGCGGGTAATGCTGAACGAATTCTCGCTGCGCGGTGCAGACCACGTTCGCGTCGCGGTCGAAGATGATCGCGCGGGAGCTGGTCGTACCCTGATCAAGGGCAATGATGTAGTTCTTGTTCTGAATGTCGGTCATGTCGATTGCCTTGGACGAAATAAGGGAGAGTGGGCCGTGGCGCAGGCTCGGTTTGGCAGGAGCCGGCGCCGACTGTTTCAAGAAGTTCTTGGTTTGCCGTCAATGGCCGGTTCTGCATCCTTTGTAGCAGGTGTGGCGCCGGTCAGGTGACGGGCAATCAGCCCGCGATACCCGGCAGCGCCGAGGCAGGCACCGACAATCGGTGCAAAAATCGGAATCAGGAAATACGGAATATCACGACCACCGGTGAAGGAAATTTCACCCCAACCGGTAAGGAAAGTCATCAGTTTCGGACCGAAGTCACGCGCAGGGTTCATGGCGAAACCGGTCAGCGGGCCCATCGCACTGCCGATCACGGCAATCAGCAAACCGATCAGCAGCGGCGCCATCGGGCCGCGTGGCAGGCCGTTGTTGTCATCGGTCAGGGCCATGATCACGCCCATCAGGATCGCGGTGATGATCATCTCGACCAGAAACGCCTGGGCCGTCGACAGCACAGGGTTCGGGTAGGTGGAGAACACCGAGGCTAATTCCAGGCTGGCAGCCGAGCCACGAACCATCTGGTGGGTTTGTTCGTAATCGAAGAACAGATTGCTGTACAGCGTGTACACCAGCAACGCGCCGCAGAAGGCGCCAGCGATTTGCGAAAGGATATAGAACGGCAGTTTGCGCTTTTCGAAATCAGCGAAGATTGCCAGAGCGATGCTCACGGCCGGGTTCAGGTGCGCGCCGGAAACCCCGGCGGTGAGGTAGATCGCCATGCTCACGCCGACGCCCCAGATGATGCTGATTTCCCACAGGCCGAAGCTGGCGCCCGCGACTTTGAGCGCGGCGACACAACCGGTGCCGAAGAAGATCAGAAGGGCGGTGCCCAGGAATTCGGCCATGCATTGGCCGGAAAGCGATGGTTGCGGTAAAGCAGCTGTCATTGAAAACCTCGGTTCTTTTTCTTGTGTAGCGCCTTGCCAACGGAGCAGGGCGCGATCTTCACCGGGTCGGAATCCCCATTCGGTTCCCGGGTTACTGCTGGGTACTGCGCGGAGCATGATTCTTACATTATTCAGATTCGAAAAAATATAGACAAGAAACAAACCTGTCAAAGGTCGAAAGTGAACCGTCGGTCACAATAAAACTATTCGTCGTGTGAATGATCAGCGCGGCGATCAGCTTGAATGCAGCGCGAAGCCACGGGATTCGCGGCCTGGAATAGAGCCTTTTGCCCAACGATGACCTAGAATCCGCCGCAGGTTTTTCAAAGACTGCCGAACCCGGAGCTGCCATGACCCCAGCGTTGGACTTGTTGAAAAAAGTTCGTGCCGAACATCGCGTACACAGTTACGAACATGATCCGAAGGCCGCGTCCTACGGGCTGGAGGCGGCGGAGAAGCTCGGGCTCGCACCGGCGCAAGTGTTCAAAACCCTGCTGGCCGCCAGTGAAAAAGGCGAACTGCTGGTGGCTGTGGTGCCGGTCGTCGGAACGCTCGACCTCAAGGGACTGGCACACGCCGCCGGAGTGAAGAAAGCCGAAATGGCTGATCCCGCCGCCGCGCAACGCTCCACCGGCTACCTGTTGGGCGGCATCAGCCCGCTCGGGCAGAAGAAACGCCTGCGCACCTTCATCGACAATTCCGCTCAGGAGTTTGCGACTATCTATGTGAGCGCCGGGCGGCGAGGACTGGAAGTGGAACTGGCACCGGCGGTGCTGGCCGAGCACACCCAGGCGCAGTTCGCCGATATCGGCCGGGTGTAATAGTCGCGCCGGCTGTATGAAGAAAAAATTGCGCTTCTGTCACTGGCACTGATCCGGCCCGCCGTTGCATGCTCGGTCGACCAATTCAGGGAGAAAATCATGCAGCTTGCGTTTCATCAGGTCGACGCGTTCAGTGATCGGCCGTTCAGTGGCAACCCGGCGATGGTCTATCGGCTCGACAGCTGGCTGGCCGATGACTTGATGCAGAAGATCGCCGCCGAACACAACCTGGCGGAGACTGCGTTTCTGGTGCGCGAAGGCCAGGCCTGGCATATCCGCTGGTTCACCCCGACAACTGAAGTGCCACTGTGCGGGCATGCGACTTTGGCCAGCGCATTTGTATTGTTCGAAATCTATAAGGAAGGGGCCGAGCGCATCGACTTCACTTGCAAGTCCGGCCCGCTGAGTGTCAGCCGCGAAGGCGACCGGCTATGGCTGGACTTCCCGACCATCGTGCCATCGGAAATCGGCGTGACGCTGGACGTCGAGCGGGCGCTCGGTGTCGAGGCGGTTGATGTGCTCGGCTCCAACGAGCTGTTCGTGGTGCTGGACTCGGAACAGGCCGTGCTCGACTGCCAACCGGACATGGCAGCGCTGGCGAAACTGCCATGGCTGGGCGCGATCGTTACTGCGCGTGGCAACCAGCATGACTTCGTCTCGCGCTATTTCGCCCCGGCCATCGGTATCAATGAAGACCCGGTGACCGGCTCGACCCATTGCAGCCTGATTCCGTACTGGGCCAAACGTCTGGGCAAATCGAACCTGACCGCGTGCCAGCGCTCGGCGCGGGGCGGGGAGTTGTTCTGTCGGTTGGAAGGTGAGCGGGTGAAGATTGGCGGCAATGCGACGCTGGTGGCCAGCGGCACCCTGTTTTTAGGCTGAGGCAATACCAACTGTGGGAGCGAGCCTGCTCGCGAAAGCGCTCTTTCAGTCAACATCTTCGGTGACTGAAACACCGCATTCGCGAGCAGGCTCGCTCCCACAATTTTTATCCAGTGCGGATTAAAGGCTGGTGCTGAATCGACGGACGCCGTTTTCCACCGCCGGAATCTGTGCCGCAGTGCTCCCCGAAGCCTGGAACAGCACCAAATGATCCGCCGCTACGCGAATCCCGACCTGCGCGCCAACCAGATGATCGGCATGGCTGGGGAAGATCGATTCCAGTTGCGCACCGGTCGGCAGTTGCAGGCGATACAAGGTCGCCGCGCCGAGGAATGTCTTGCCGACAATCTGCGCCTTCAGTGAGCTATCCGGCGCATAAACAATGTCATCCGGACGCAACAGCACGTCCACCGCGCCGCCAATCGGCCAGGTGTAAGCACGGTTGCCGCGCAGTTCACCCAGCTCGGTCTGCACCGATTCCGGGGTGACGAGCTGACCGCGAATGAAATAACCCTGACCGATGAAACTGGCGACATAAGGCGTCGCCGGTTCGTGGTAGAGGTTGTAAGGCGTGTCCCACTGCTCGAGCCGACCTTCCTTGAACACACCAACGTGGTCGCTGACGGCAAAGGCTTCTTCCTGATCGTGGGTCACCAGGATCGCACTGGTGCCACGGGCCTTGAGGATGTCGCGCACCTCATGGCTGAGCTTGCGGCGCAACTCGCCATCGAGGTTGGAAAACGGCTCGTCGAGCAGCAACAGCTGCGGTTCCGGCGCCAGGGCGCGGGCGAGGGCGACACGCTGTTGCTGACCGCCGGACAACTCGTGGGGGAAGCGTTTGCCGAGGTTTTTCAGGTTGACCAGTTCCAGCAGCTCTTCGACCACGCGCGCCTTGTTAGGGTGCTTGCGAATGCCGAAAGCGATGTTGTCGGCCACACTCAGGTGCGGGAACAGCGCGTAGTCCTGAAACACCATGCCGATCCGGCGTTTCTCCGGCGCCAGGGTGAAACCGGCACTGGAGAGGGTTTCGCCACCGAGGGTGATTTCGCCTTCGTGCACCGGTTCGAAACCGGCGATCGCGCGCAGGGTGGTGGTCTTGCCGCAGCCGGACGAGCCGAGCAGGCAGCCGATGTCGCCGGCGTTGAGGTGCAGATTGAGGTTCTGCACCACGCGTTGATCTTGATAGCCGCAAGCGAGGTTGCGCAGGTTCAGCAGTAATTCATGGCTCATGCGTGGTGATATGCCGGTTCGACGAGGAACTCGAGCAGGGCCTTCTGTGCGTGGAGACGGTTTTCTGCCTGATCCCAGGCGACGGAGCGCGGGTCATCGAGCAGGTCGAGACTGATTTCTTCGCCACGGTGCGCCGGCAGGCAGTGCATGAACAGCACGTCCTCGGCAGCGAGGTCGAGCAGGGCACGGTTGACCTGGAACGGCGCGAACAGCTTGAGGCGCTTGGCAGTTTCCTCTTCCTGACCCATCGAAGTCCAGACGTCGGTGCTGACCAGATGCGCGCCACGCACGGCGTCTTGCGGATCGCGGACGATGGTCACGCGATCACCAGCCTGGGCGACGAATTCCGGGTTCGGCTCGTAGCCTTCCGGGCAGGCAACGCGCAATTGGAAGTCGAACTGGATCGCCGCTTCTATATAGCTGTTGCACATGTTGTTGCCGTCACCGATCCAGGCCACGGTCTTGCCCTGGATCGAGCCACGGTGCTCAAGAAAGGTCTGCATGTCGGCGAGCAACTGGCAAGGGTGCAGATCATCGGACAGGCCGTTGATCACCGGCACCCGCGAGTTGGCGGCGAATTCGGTGAGGGTGCTGTGGGCGAAGGTGCGGATCATCACCGCATCGAGCATGCTCGACATGACGATGGCGCAGTCGCTGATCGGCTCGCCACGGCCCAGTTGGGTGTCGCGCGGGGACAAGAAAATCGCCTGGCCGCCGAGCTGGATCATGCCGGCCTCGAAGGAGATCCGGGTACGGGTCGAGGATTTTTCGAAGATCATCCCCAGCACGCGGTTTTTCAGAGGCTCGAACAGTACGCCGCGGTTACGCAGGTCCTTGAGCTCAACGCCTCGACGGATCACGCTGACCAGCTCTTCGGGCGTGCAATCCATCAGGGAGAGAAAGTGCCTTGCGCTCATCATTGACTACCTTTTTGCTACAGACCGCAGATGCTCAAAGCCTTGTTTAACGGAACAACGGGCGAGACCTGCGGCGTAAGCCGCACGGGGCGACGAAATAGGGGGAGGCGCGATATTGACATTAAATGTCGCGTTATGCCAATAGGCTACTTTTTCAGCGGGATTCGGAGCGCGGACCGAGTGATATCGGTGCGCATTTTGAAGCCGGGTCCAGTGCAGCAGCGAGCCTCTTTGTACACTGGCCCCGCCGCGCTTGGCAATCCGCCGCGGGGCATCGGCGCGGCTTTGGTCGCTTTACGACCATCGCGCCACGGATTCGCTTGGTCGGATGTTCAGACTGAAACATTTGCTAAAGCAAAGTGCTGGGTTATAAATAAGTTTCGAGCGACGCAGGAAGCCTCCGCATGGAATCGAAAGAACAACTGTTAATGGAACTGCTGGGCCACACGGCTCGCTCCCTGACCCATCTCACCGCGTCCGTCACCTCGATGTCTTTCGAGTTGCTGCGCAGTGACGATGAAGTGGTCAAATCCGCCGGTCGACACATGATCGATCGCATGGCCACCATCAGCGCCGGGCTCGATGAGCACTGGCGGTTGATCGGCGAGCTCACCGGCGTGCACGTCGCCCACGAGCAGATCGAAACCATCCAGGAAATCCAGTTGGCGGCACCGCCGCAGTTGCCGCCGAACTGATCGCGGCGATTTATCGGCTGTCCTGATAACCGTCGATTCACAAGACGAACGTCGCTGGCGCCGCCTCTGCGCACGGGCCATAGTTTTGTTCCCGCGGGCGTGATTGCCTGCTCCCGAACAAGACAGAGACTGGCCATGACCAAGACTCTTCACCACCGTGCATGCCACCTGTGCGAAGCCATTTGCGGCCTGACCATCGAAACCACGGAAACCGATGGCAACGTCGCGATCACCTCGATCAAGGGTGATGCCCTCGACACCTTCAGCCGCGGCCATATCTGCCCGAAAGCCGTGGCCCTGCAAGATATTCAGAATGATCCGGATCGCCTGCGTCAGCCGATGCGCCGCGTCGGCAGCGAATGGCTGCCGATCGAATGGGACGAGGCGTTTGCGCTGGTGGCCGAGAAACTGGCGGCGATTCAGGAACGTCACGGGCAGAACGCCGTTGCGGTGTATCAGGGCAATCCGAGCGTGCACAACTACGGCCTGATGACCCACAGCAATTACTTCCTGGGGTTGCTGAAAACCCGCAATCGCTACTCGGCAACGTCGGTCGATCAACTGCCGCACCACCTCAGCAGCTATCTGATGTACGGCCACGGTCTGCTGTTGCCGATTCCGGACATCGATCACACCGATTTCATGCTGATCCTCGGCGGCAATCCGTTGGCGTCGAACGGCAGCATCATGACCGTGCCGGACGTCGAGAAGCGCCTGAAGGCGATTCAGGCGCGCGGCGGCAAAGTGGTGGTGGTCGATCCGCGCCGCAGCGAAACCGCAGCGATGGCCGATCAACACGTTTTCGTCCGCCCCGGTGGCGATGCGGCGTTGCTGTTCGGCATGCTCAATACGCTGTTCAGCGAAGGCCTGACCCGCGACAGCCATTTGCAGGTCGATGGCCTCGACGAGGTGCGCAACGCCGTGGCTGCGTTTAGTGCCGAAGCGATGAGCCCGCTCTGCGCAGTGCCTGCCGAACAGATTCGCCAACTGGCGCGCGACTTCGCTGCTGCGCCGAGTGCGGTCTGCTATGGACGCATGGGCGTCTCGACCCAGGCCTTCGGCACCCTCTGTCATTGGGTGGTGCAGTTGATCAATCTGGTCACCGGCAATCTCGATCGCGTTGGCGGTGCACTGTGCACCGAGCCGGCGGTGGATCTGGTGGCGTCGACCTCGGGCGGGCATTTCAACAAATGGCAGAGCCGGGTTTCCGGTCGTCCGGAATACGGCGGCGAGTTGCCGGTCTCGGTGCTCGCTGAAGAAGTGCTCACGGAAGGCGAGGGGCAGATCCGCGCGCTGATCACCGTCGCCGGCAACCCGGTGCTGTCGACGCCCAACGGCCGGCAGTTGGAGCAGGCTCTGGACGGCCTCGACTTCATGCTCAGCATCGACCTGTACATCAACGAAACCACGCGCTATGCCGATCTGATCCTGCCGTCGACCTCGGCGCTGGAAAACGATCACTACGACACCACTTTCAACCTGTTTGCGGTGCGTAACGTCACCCGCTTCAATCGCGCGATTCTCGCCAAGCCCGAGGGTGCGCTGCACGACTGGGAGATCTTCGTCGGCTTGGCCAAAGCCTTCGCCGAGAAAACCGGCAAGGAGCTGAAACCGACGATGCCGCCGGCGAAGATGATCGACATGGGCCTGCGCATGGGCCGCTACGGCGATGGGTCCGAGCACAAGCTGTCGCTGGTGACGCTGTTCGATCATCCGCACGGCATTGATCTGGGGGCGCTGAAGCCGAATCTGGCGTCACGTCTGAAAACGCCGAATCAGCGTATCCAGGCCGCACCGCCGGAAATTCTCGCCGACCTCGCACGCTTTGCCGCGTTGCAGGCGCCGGCAGCCGATGAATTGTTGATGATCGGCCGCCGCCATGTACGCAGCAATAATTCGTGGATGCACAATTTTCATCGGCTGGTGAAGGGCAAGCCGCGGCATCAGTTGCTGATGCATCCGGATGACCTGGCCAGCCGTGGTCTGGCCGATGGGCAGCGGGTTCGGGTGAGTTCGCGGGTCGGGCAGATCGAGGTGGAAGTGCTCGCCAGTCTCGACATGATGAAAGGCGTGGTCAGCCTGCCCCACGGTTGGGGCCATGCGCGCCCGGGCGTGCAGATGGCAATCGCCAGTGGCCAGCCGGGATCGAGCGCCAACGACCTGACCGACGAGTGCCAGCTCGACGAACTGTCGGGTAACGCGGCGTTGAACGGTGTGCCGGTGACCGTGGCGGCGGCTTGAGCGGGTCTGTCGGGGAGACCGAGCATGGCGCTCGGGATTCCGTTACAATGCGCCACCGTGCCGACCTCTGAGTCGGAAAGTTCAGCCGAGGTGCTCCATGGATATCATCGAAACGATTAAAGAGCAGATTGCCAACAACACCATTCTGCTTTACATGAAAGGCTCGCCGAATGCCCCGCAGTGCGGCTTCTCCGCAAAAGCTGCGCAAGCCGTGATGGCCTGTGGTGAAAAGTTCGCGTACGTGGACATCCTGCAGAACCCGGAAATCCGCGCCAATCTGCCAAAGTACGCCAACTGGCCGACTTTCCCGCAACTGTGGGTCGGTGGTGAGCTGGTCGGCGGCAGCGACATCATGACCGAGATGGCTGCAGACGGTTCGCTGCAAAGCACCATCAAGGCGGCTGTCGAAGCGGCAGCGGCGAACAAGTCCGAAGCCTGATTCTGCGTTCATGGAGTTTCGCTCGACGACGCGTCTCCTGTAGGAGCTGTCGAGTGAAACGAGGCTGCGATCTTTTGATCTTCGGCCAACAAAAAAGCCCCGCACCTCGAAAGAGGGCGGGGCTTTTTTGTTGGCGTTTACATAGGTCTTGCGAAGTTAAAGCTGAAATCGATAAAGATCGCAGCCTCGTTTCACCCGACAGCTCCTACTCTTCGCCCATCTGCGACTGCAGATAGTTTTCCAGACCGATCTTGTCGATCAGGCCGAGCTGGGTTTCCAGCCAGTCGATGTGTTCTTCTTCCGACTCGAGAATGTCTTCGAGCAGTTCACGGCTACCGAAGTCGCCAACGGTTTCGCAGTGGGCGATGGCGGCTTTCAGATCGGCATGGCCGGTCTTTTCGATGCGCAAGTCGCATTCGAGCATCTCGCGGGTGTGCTCGCCGATGTGCAGCTTGCCCAAGTCCTGCACATTCGGCAGGCCTTCAAGGAACAGGATGCGCTTGATCAGCTTGTCCGCGTGTTTCATCTCGTCGATGGATTCGTGGTATTCGTGCTTGCCGAGCTTGTTCAGACCCCAATCTTCATACATGCGTGCATGCAGAAAGTATTGATTGATCGCGACCAGCTCATTGGCGAGGATCTTGTTGAGATGCTGGATGACTGTAATGTCGCCTTTCATGATCGGAGTCCTGCCCTGTATTAACCGTATATAAGGCGGAGTTTGAGCTTGGTATTTATAAGTGTCAAACCTAAGTTATTGAATAATAAATGAAAATTAATCGGAATAAGAATGTTTGTGTTCCGCGTCTGGACGCTAAGCAATTGATTTTCAGGCATAAAAAAACCGGACATCTAGTCCGGTTCTTTGAAATGGGGCATTTACGCAGCAGTAAATTCTACCGGGTAAGGGATCGCGGCCTGGGCGGTTTGCAGCTTGGTCAGGGTTTCGCGCACCACTTCCTTGGCAAGGCAGGCGCATTTTCCACACTGGCTGGCGACGCCGGTGGCCTGGCGAACTTCTTTGTAGCTACAGCAACCTTCATAGATCGCTTCGCGGATCTGTCCGTCGGTGACGCCAGTGCAGAGGCAAACATACATAAGTAAGAACCGTCGCTGGTTGTGACTCAATTGCGATGGATCTTAATGTTAACGAGAATGATTGTCAAAGTGCTTTCGGAACGCTTCGCAGCCTATTTGCCGGCGACTGACGAACGGTATTTTCCAAATGCGCGTCTGACCCCATGAATACGCAGTGGATAACCGAACAGGGAAAATCCGTTACGGACAGGCCAAATACGCAGTGTATGATGGTCGTCCCTTGCGAAGAGGGTTCGTGTCACAGGGCTGTCGCCTGAGGGTGGCAGGCTGGCCCGGACCTTGAACTTCAAGTTTCTACACCAGGAGATATCAATGAGCGTACTCGTAGGCAAACAAGCCCCAGACTTCACCGTCCCGGCCGTACTCGGCAATGGCGAGATCGTTGACAGCTTCACCCTGTCCTCGGCCATCAAAGGCAAATACGGCCTGGTGTTCTTCTACCCACTGGACTTCACCTTCGTCTGCCCGTCCGAGCTGATCGCTCTGGACAACCGCATGGCTGACTTCAAGGCACGCAACGTTGAAGTGATCGCCGTGTCGATCGACTCGCACTTCACCCACAACGCCTGGCGCAACACCCCGGTCAACAATGGCGGCATCGGCCAGGTGAAATACACCATGGCTGCCGACATGAAGCACGACATCGCCAAGGCATACGACGTTGAATCCGAAGGCGGCGTGGCTTTCCGTGGCGCGTTCCTGATCGACGACAAAGGCGTGGTTCGCTCGCAGATCATCAACGACCTGCCGCTGGGCCGTAACATGGAAGAGCTGATCCGTCTGGTCGACGCGCTGCAATTCCACGAAGAGCACGGCGAAGTCTGCCCGGCCAACTGGAAGAAAGGCGACAAAGGCATGAACGCTTCGCCGGAAGGCGTTGCGGCTTACCTGACCGAGAACGCTGCGGCCCTGTAAGGCGCAACGTCGAGGTACAAAAAAACCGGCCCATGTGGGCCGGTTTTTTCATGCGCGGGATTTGTTCGCAGGGGATCAGTCGTCGAAGTCTTCCCAGCCGCCCATCTGCTTCCAGCGATTGACGATGCCGCAGAACAGCTCAGCGGTCTTTTCGGTGTCGTAACGCGCCGAGTGCGCTTCACGACCGTCGAAATCGATGCCCGCGGCCTGACAGGCTTTCGCCAGCACGGTCTGACCATACGCCAGACCCGCCAGGGTCGCGGTGTCGAAACTGGAGAACGGGTGGAACGGGTTGCGCTTCATGTCCAGGCGCGCAACTGCTGCGTTGAGGAAGCCCAGGTCGAAACTGCTGTTGTGCCCGACCAGAATTGCCCGCTTGCAGCCGTTGGCTTTCAGCGCCTTGCGAATGCCACGGAAGATGTCGGTCAGCGCGGTTTCTTCGCTGACGGCCATGCGTAGCGGATGATCGAGCTTGATCCCGGTGAACTCCAGCGCTGCCGCTTCGACGTTGGCGCCTTCGAATGGCTCGACGCGGAAGAAGTAGGTGTGATCCGGGTAGACGAAACCCTTTTCATCCATGGCGATGGTGGTCGCGGCAATCTCCAGCAAGGCATCGGTGGCTGCGTTGAAGCCACCAGTTTCTACGTCGACGACAACCGGCAGGTAGCCGCGAAAACGCGCTGCCATCGGATGACGGGAACCGCCGCCGCCACCTTGACCGTCCAGTTCATCGTCGAAATTGTCTTCACTCACGCGTGTTCCTCCAGCAGGCGCCAGCGCAGTTTTTCACCGGCGCGCAGCGGGATAACGGTCAGCTCGCCAAACGGCAGGCTGGTCGGGGCAGTCCATTCTTCACGGACCAGGGTGATGTGATCGGTGTTAGCCGGCAGGCCGTAGAAACGTGGACCGTTGAGGCTGGCGAAGGCTTCGAGTTTATCCAGCGCGTTACGCTGTTCGAACGCTTCGGCATACATCTCGATGGCGGCGTAGGCGGTGTAGCAACCGGCGCAACCGCAGGCGGCTTCCTTGGCATGCTGGGCGTGGGGCGCCGAGTCGGTGCCGAGGAAGAACTTGGTGCTGCCACTGGTGGCCGCGTCGAGCAAGGCTTCCTGGTGGGTGTTGCGCTTGAGAATCGGCAAGCAGTAGAAGTGCGGCCGAATCCCCCCGACCAGCATGTGGTTGCGGTTGTACAGCAGGTGATGCGCGGTGATGGTCGCGCCGACGTTGGCCGAAGCCTCGTTGACGAACTGCACGGCGTCGCCGGTGGTGATGTGTTCGAACACCACTTTCAGCGTCGGGAAACGCTCGACCACGCGGCGCATGTGCTCGTCGATGAAAATCTTTTCGCGATCGAACACATCGACGTCGCCACGGGTGACTTCACCGTGGATCAACAGCGGCATGCCGACTTCGGCCATGGCTTCCAGCGCCGGGAAGATCTTGTCGATGCTGGTCACGCCGGAATCGGAGTTGGTGGTCGCGCCGGCCGGGTACAGCTTGGCGGCGTAGACGAAACCGCTGGCCTTGGCCTGACGAATTTCTTCCGGTTGGGTGCGATCGGTGAGGTACAGCACCATCAACGGCTCGAACTGACTGCCGGCCGGGCGGGCAGCGAGAATGCGCTGGCGATAGCCGTCGGCTTCAGCGGCGTTGCGCACCGGCGGTACCAGGTTCGGCATGATGATCGCGCGCCCGAAGGTGCGGGCCACATCGGCAACGGTATTGGTCAACACGGCACCATCGCGAAGATGAATGTGCCAGTCGTCGGGACGCAGCAGGGTCAGGCGGTCGGACATGAGGGGATTCCAGGCGGGTCAAACTGAGGCGAATGCTACCGGAAAAGACTCTTGCAGGCACCCGCTATCAAGTTTTGCCACACGCGTCCGATATCCCGAAGGTATGCCGTAAACATTGTGTGAATCGGTGTTTGTGTTTCACAAGCCAATGGAGCCTCCCGTGCGCCAGCGTTATTTAGCCCTGCTCAGTGTGTTTGCCAGCCTTCCCGCGATGGCGCTGACTTACCAGACCCGTCTGGAGAACATTGAGTGGACGGTCGCCGGCGACCAGTTCGAATGCCGCCTGACCCAGCCGATCACCGATTTCGGCTCGGGCGAGTTCGTGCGCAAGGCCGGTGAGCAGGCGATCTTTCGCCTGAATGCCTATAACGCCATGCTCGGTGGTGGTTCGGCGACCTTGCTCGCTGCCGCTGCACCCTGGCAGCCGGGGCGTGGCGACATCAATCTGGGCTCTGTGCGTCTGGGCAGCGGCAATGTGTTGTTCAACAGCTCGCAATCCCAGGCCGGGGGATTGATCAGCGGTCTGCTGGACGGTCGCAGCCCGGTGGTACGCCGTGCGTCTGGCGATGGCCGCGTCTCCGAAGTGCGTTTGTTGCCGGTGAAATTCAGCAAGGCGTTCAACGACTATCAAGGCTGTGTGGCGAAATTGCTGCCGCAGAATTTCGACCAGATCAAGCAGTCGCAAATCGGCTTCCCCGGCGAAGGGGTTGAGCTGGACCCGGCTGCCAAGGCCAAGCTGCAAGTGATGCTCGAATACATGAAGGCCGACCCGACGGTGAACCACATTGACCTCGACGGTCATTCCGACAACAGCGGCAATCGTCTGACCAACCGCGAATTGTCGCGCCGCCGCGCGCTGGCGGTGGTGGATTTCTTCAAGGCCAACGGCATTCAGGAATCGCAGATCACCGTGCGTTTCCACGGCGAGCAATATCCGATCGTGCCGAACACCAGCAAGGCCAATCGTGCGAAGAACCGTCGGGTCAACGTGAAACTGTCGCGCGTGGCACCCACCACGGCTCCTGCGCCGGCGCCGCAAGCGAGTACGCCGGCCACGGCCGCAGCGACTTCCTGACCCGCCGGTCATCGTCGCGCTCTCGACAGATTCTGTCGCTTTGTCGTCTTAAGCTGTCGCGCCTCTGTAAATTATTGCGTTTGAGCGGTAGACTCCCCGGCTTTCCGTAGAACCCCGTGGAGTGATGGCATGGCGGACGTAAACAAGGTCGTTCTGGCGTATTCCGGCGGCCTGGACACTTCGGTGATCCTCAAGTGGCTGCAGGATACTTATAACTGTGAAGTGGTGACCTTCACCGCTGATCTCGGTCAAGGCGAAGAGGTCGAGCCGGCCCGCGCCAAGGCTCAGGCCATGGGCGTCAAAGAAATCTACATCGACGACCTGCGCGAAGAATTCGTGCGTGATTTCGTGTTCCCGATGTTCCGCGCCAACACCGTTTACGAAGGCGAGTACCTGCTGGGTACTTCCATCGCCCGTCCGCTGATCGCCAAGCGCCTGATCGAAATCGCCAACGAAACCGGCGCCGACGCCATTTCCCATGGCGCCACCGGCAAGGGCAACGACCAGGTGCGCTTCGAACTGGGCGCCTACGCGCTCAAGCCAGGCGTGAAAGTGATCGCCCCTTGGCGCGAGTGGGACCTGCTGTCCCGCGAGAAGCTGATGGACTACGCCGAGAAGCACGCGATCCCGATCGAACGCCACGGCAAGAAAAAATCTCCGTACTCGATGGACGCCAACCTGCTGCACATCTCCTATGAAGGCGGCGTGCTGGAAGACACCTGGACCGAACACGAAGAAGACATGTGGCGCTGGACCGTCTCCCCGGAGAAGGCTCCCGACACCCCGCAATACCTGGAACTGACCTACCGCAACGGCGACATCGTCGCGCTGGACGGCGTCGAAATGACCCCGGCCACCGTACTGGCGACGCTGAACAAGATCGGCGGCGAGCACGGCATCGGTCGTCTCGACATCGTCGAAAACCGTTATGTCGGCATGAAGTCCCGTGGCTGCTACGAAACCCCGGGCGGCACCATCATGCTGCGCGCCCACCGCGCCATCGAGTCGATCACTCTGGACCGCGAAGTCGCTCACCTCAAAGACGAGTTGATGCCCAAGTACGCCAGCCTGATCTACACCGGCTACTGGTGGAGCCCTGAGCGTCTGATGCTGCAACAGATGATCGACGCTTCGCAGGTCAACGTGAACGGCGTAGTGCGCCTGAAGTTGTACAAAGGCAACGTCATCGTTACTGGCCGCAAGTCCGACGACTCACTGTTCGACGCCAACATCGCGACCTTTGAAGAAGACGGCGGCGCTTACAACCAGGCCGACGCGGCAGGCTTCATCAAGCTCAATGCGCTGCGCATGCGTATTGCTGCTAACAAGGGTCGCAAGTTGTTCTGAGCGACTCTGACCGACGCGCATTAAAAAAGGCGGCCTGTTCAGGGCCGCCTTTTTTTTCGGATTTTCAGTAGGGTTCATCAGGCCGGTCCTTGTTCTGTCTGTACACAGGCGTGGTCGCGGTGTCAGCTGGTTCTGCCGAGCAATGTCACAGTCTGCGAACACAGGTTGTACACGATGCAAAGTGTGGCGCCTGGGCCTTTCTTCGCCTGCCTGATCTGTTGCAGTGCGCAGTGGGCCAGCGAATCCGAGGCGTGATTGCACAGGAATACGAGAACGCGCGCATGTTTCCTCTCTGCGTTTTTGAGCGCTTCGAGGATCGCATCGAATTCCCTTGATGCATCGATACCTCGCGCGTCGATGATGGTCAGTTCGCCTACCGAGGGTGACAGCTTGATGTTCTGCACAACCGGATCGGTTCTTCGCCTGGTGCCGGGTGGAGGGTCTGGCGCGTTGTGAATTCTGCATGGACGCGGGAATCGGCCAGGGCCGGTTTTGGCTGACACGATGCAACTGGTCAGCTCGAAAGCGCAATGCTCGCCTGTTTCGCGAAGCAGTGCGTTGCGTTTGTCGTCTCGCTCCTGATGCTCTGTCGTCTTCAAAAAGCTTTTGTCTTTGCCAAAGTCGGATGGCGAATAAAGCGACCGGTGATTGAAGTTGAGCGTGATAAAAAACAGAAATAACAAATAAAAGGGAAAGCTGATCAGAAACCACACGTAAATTTCCCGGTCCTTGTTGTCCAGAAAAGGCAGCGAGACCGCGGCGGAAGTTTCCGAAAGAATCGCAAATATGGCAATGACTGTCATGGGGTTGGTGATCTGGTTTTTTATCTTCAGCATGGGTTGAGTTCCATCTTCTGTGTTTAGTTGAAAGTTCAATGTTTCCATTTACAGCAAAAACGTTCATGCAAGTAGCAAGTGTTTATTTCCAAGTTTTATAGAATCAATGATGTGGTGTCGAACGTGTCTTGTTGCCGGTTCGTTACCTTATATGTCCAATTGATTGTGAGCAGGGACGTCACGCAGGACCAGCGATGCGTAGGATTTGCCTGCACGGCAATCCAGGTTTCGCCGCCATAAGGAAGGCAGGAAGGAGGTTATGACGGGTCGAGAATGGCCGATTTGTGGGAATTATCCTCGATGCTTGTAGGGAATGTCTCTCGATGCAAGTGCGTGTAAAAGTTGCCATGCCTTGAAGCAAGTGACTGGGATATCGTGCGTGTTCTAAAAATTCGAACAGCGAAAACTGGACTTGCCCATGAATAAAGTGCTGATCGTGGATGACCATCCCGTCATTCGACTTGCGGTACGTATGCTGATGGAACGGCATGGCTACGAAGTCATTGCAGAAACGGATAATGGCGTTGATGCACTACAAATTGCTCGTGAACAACTGCCGGACCTTGTCATTCTCGATATAGGCATACCAAAACTTGATGGCCTGGAAGTTATTGCTCGCCTGACTTCCACTGCCATGCCGGTGAAAGTTCTGGTGCTGACTTCCCAGGCTCCGGGACATTTTTCGATGCGCTGTATGCAGTCCGGCGCAGCGGGTTATGTATGCAAGCAACAGGATCTCACCGAATTGCTCAGTGCGATCAAGGCTGTTCTGTCCGGCTACAGCTATTTCCCTAATCAGGCGCTGCATACCGTGCGAACCAGTCTGGGCAATGCGAGTGAAGCGGACATGGTTGATCGACTGTCCGGACGGGAGATGATGGTGTTGCAGCAATTGGCCCGCGGCAAGACCAACAAGGAGATCGCAGACGGCATGTTTTTGAGCAACAAGACTGTGAGCACTTACAAGACTCGTCTGTTGCTGAAACTCAATGCGCGGTCTCTGGTTGATCTCATCGAGTTGGCGCAGCGCAATGGCCTGGTTTGAACGATTCGACAGCTGAGACCGTCATGGGCCGATCAAGCTCGGTTGTCGCAGAAATTGAAAAGCCTCCGTTCAGGGAGGCCTTCAGGTATCAGAGATCAAAATCGTAGTCGGCCAATTGTCTTTGCAATCGGCGCTCCTCAAGCAGGTTGTCGATTGTGCGACGCTTGCTGAGGTTGGTTTTAGCCACTTCCACCACCGGCTCCGCGTCATCGGCATCAGCGACAATAAAATCTTCTTCCACATCCAGTTGTTCTTTATCGGTACTCATGAAGTCGACTCCCGGCTAAGACTGCCTTTGGCGCTCCTTATATCGACATTAGTGCGGCGGGTAAAAAAGATTTTTTCAATCGATGGATACGGAAAACTGATGATGGCTCAATCGTCAGAAGTTTTGTGTTTGTATTCGCACAAATCTTCGATGCGGCAGCTGCCGCAGCGCGGTTTGCGTGCCAGGCACACATAACGGCCGTGCAGAATCAACCAGTGGTGTGAGTCGAGCAGGAATTCTTTCGGTACAAACTTCATCAATTTCATTTCAACTTCCACCACATTTTTCCCCGGCGCGATGCCGGTGCGATTGCTGACGCGGAAGATGTGCGTGTCGACCGCCATGGTCAATTGCCGGAAAGCGGTATTTAGCACCACATTGGCAGTCTTGCGCCCGACGCCGGGCAGGGCTTCGAGTTCTTCGCGGGTTTGCGGCACTTCCCCGCCATGGCGTTCAACCAGCAAGCGACAGGTTTCAATGACGTTCTTCGCCTTGCTGTTGTACAGGCCGATGGTCTTGATGTACTCGGACAGGCCTTCGACCCCCAGCGCGTGAATAGCGGCGGGCGTATTGGCGACGGGGAAGAGTTTGGCGGTGGCCTTGTTGACGCCGACATCGGTGGACTGCGCTGAAAGAATCACCGCAATCAGCAGCTCGAACGGCGAAGAGTAGGCCAGCTCGGTTTTCGGCTCGGGATTGTCTTCGTGCAGTCGGCGAAATATCTCAAGACGTTTTGCAGCATTCATGGGCGATGCGTTTCCTTGATGACAGAGTGGCGGCGTGTCCACGCCTGACGTGCGGCGAGAAGCACGCCCGTTAAAACCAAAGCGCCGGGGACCAGCGTAAACAGATGCAATCCCTCGGGGAAGACAACCAGACCTTGCCAGGACGCCGACAGCCCTCGGCCAAGGGAGCCATGGCCAAGGATTTCACGCAGCCCGCCGATCAACAGCATGAGCGCGGCGAACAGGGTGCAGCGTTTGAAAATGGCAGCGATGGGCTCGCGAAAGAGGCCACTGTATTCAAGAGCGACGCACTGCAAGGCAAGCAGCCCTATATAGAGCGCAGACGCCTGCTGCCATGGCAAAAACCAGCGTTGCGCCACAATATCCGCGCAACTGGTCAATGTGGCAGCAAGTGTCAGGCTGGCGAGCAACGTATGGGTGCCCGTCAGGCGCTCGCGCAGCGGTGACATGCAGATGGCAAAAGCGCCTAGCACTATGCCGAGCATCAAGGTCATCCCCAGCGCAGCGCTCAACGTTTGTGTGGCGCCGAGTAGCGGCACCAGCATCAATAAACTCACCGTGCGTCTCATTGGCCATTCCCCAGCAGCAGCGCCCGATGCTCATCGAAATAACGCAGTGCGTCATGAATCGCGTTGATGGCGGCACGGGAAGTTATGGTCGCACCAGCGATTTGATCGAACTGCCCCTGATCCTTTTTCAGCGCCCAACCGGCGTCTGTCGGCTCTGTACGGGATTTGCCGATGAAGGCCTGAAGCCAGGAGTTCGGCCATTCTCCGATGTCACCACCCAATCCTGGCGTTTCGCGCTGCTCAAGGGTTTTCACGCCGAGGAGTTTGCCATTTGCATCAATGGCAATCAGCAGTTCCAGTGCTCCTGCGTAACCTTCGCTGCGACTGCGCAACAGCACCGCGACTGTCTGTCCGGAGCGGGTCGCTCGATAGCCGCCCGACAGCGTGCTATGGCGCAAAACAGGCTCGGCGAGCTTCGTCAGCGGTTGTTCCAGCGGCTGATTGTCGTAGTACCCCGAAGGAAGCACATCAAGCAATTTGCGGCTGTCGAGCAAACGCTGCTCGCTGGCAATCTGCGGTGCACTGCTGCGCTGCAGCACGTATGTTGCGCTCACGCCAAAGAGTGCCAGCAGCACGACCGTCACGACGCTCGCCGAGCGGTTCACGCGTTCACCTTCAACTGGTGGCTGGCGGCGAAGCGCTCCAGCGTCGGCACCAGCAGATTCATCAGCAATACCGCAAACGCGACGCCGTCGGGGTAACCACCCCAAGTGCGAATCAGATAGGTGAGCAAGCCGACGCCAATGCCGAACAGCAGGCGGGCGAGGGCGCTTTTCGCGCCGGACACCGGTTCGGTCACGATAAAAAATGCACCGAGCATGGTCGCGCCGCTGAGCAGATGAAACAGCGGCGAACCGTGGGAATCCGAACCCGAGCCGTTCCAGCACAACAAGCTGATGACGAACAGGCTGGCGAGCATCCCCACCGGTGCGTGCCAGGAAAAGATCCGCCGCTGCAACAGCCACAGGCCGCCGAGCAGGAACGCCAGATTCACCCATTCCACACCGCGCCCGCCGAAACGGCCGAAGGCCGGGTTGCTGACGAACAGCTCATCGATGGTCAGGCTTTTATTGATGCGCAGACTGTCCAGTGCCGTGGCTTGCGCCCAGGCGTCCGGTGCTGGAGCCGGGTTGAAAACCTGTTGCAACGCCGAGGGGAAATCGAGGCCATGACCGGGCCAATGGGTCATCGCTTGCGGAAACAGCACCATGCTCAGGGCAAAGCCAAGCATCGCCGGATTGAAAGGGTTTTTGCCGACGCCACCATACAGATGCTTGCCGAACAACAAGCCTGAAGCGGTCGCCGTGACGGTCAGCCACCAAGGGCAATAAGCCGGCAGCGCGACGGCCAGCAACATCGCACTGACCAGTGCACTGCGATCGCGCAGCGTCGGTTGCACGGCTTGTCGACGCAGGCTTGCGACCCCAGCTTCGACGAGCAAAGCGCTGATGACCGCCAGCAGCAGATTGATCAACACGCCCCAGCCATACAGCCAGAACAAAGCGAGCAGCCCCGGCAGCGCTGCGAGCAGCACGGTATTCATCGCCTGTTGCAGGCGATCGTCCGCTGCCTCAAGGGGTGGCATGGTCTTGCACCTGGCGCTCGGCGTCAGTCACGGCTTGCTCCAGTGCTGCGATCTGCTCCGGCGCAGCCTCCGCTGCTTGGGCTTTTTTCAGCTCGGCGCGGCGCATGGCCAACTGGATCTTGGCTCGCTTCAGTTCGGCGTCGTTGGTCGGTGCGGGAACGGCGGGAATTGCCGGTTGGCTGCTTTCCAGATTCGCCAGCGCTTGCTCGGCGGCTTCGAATTGTTGCTGCAGGACGATCAATTGCGACTGCTGTTCGAACGTCGGCGGATGGCCGAAGGCTTTCAGCGATTTATGCAATTGAGCGCGACTCATCGCCACATCGACCTTGGCTTTCTTCAGCGCCGCATCGGCGCTCGCGGCTTTTTGTGCCCGCACCCGCTCCAGCGCAGCCTGCACCGGGTCGGCGGTCGACACTTGCGGCTGTGCCGCACGCTGCGCTCGCGCTTCACGTTCGGCCTGCTTTTGCTGTTCTTCGCGCAGCAGGCGCTGGTTGCGGCGCTCGAAACGCTGGCGCGCGTGGTCACGCTTGATTGCGCGGGCGCGCTGTTCTTCAAGACCGAACGCAAGACCGCCAACCACGGCAGTCGTGTTCGCAGGCAAAGGATGCATTTCGATGCAGTCGACCGGGCACGGCGCAACGCACAGATCACAACCGGTGCACTCGTCGATCAGCACCGTGTGCATGAGTTTTGCCGCGCCGACGATGGCGTCGACCGGGCAGGCCTGAATGCACTTGGTGCAGCCGATGCATTCGGCCTCGCGGATGAAGGCGACTTGCGGCGGTGCCGGGCCACGGCTGATGTCCAGTTCCAGGACCGGTATTTTCAACAGCTCGGCCAGGGCAGCGATGGTTTCTTCGCCGCCCGGCGGGCACTTGTTGATCGGCTCGCCGTCAACAATGCCTTGTGCATAGGGTTTGCATCCGGGATGTCCGCACTTGCCGCATTGGTTCTGCGGCAGCAGGGCATCGATGCGTTGAAGCAGACTCATGTTTTGATCAATCCACTGAATCCGAGAAAAATCACTGCGATCAGTCCGGCGCTGATCAGGTCGATCGGCAGGCCGCGAAAGGGCAGGGGAATATCGTTGTCGGCCGTGCGCTCGCGCAGGTCGCAGAACACACTCAACACCAGCCAGAAACCCAGCCCGGCGCCGAAACTCAATGCTGTCGCGTGCAGCAGGCCTTGATCATTTTGCGCATTGATCAACGCCAGCCCGAGTACGCCGGCATTGCCGAGCAGCAGCGGCCACAATCCGTCGAACGGCCAATCCGGCAGCCCGCGCGCCAGCAGTTTCAGCAGCGGCGTGATCAACAACACACTCGACGGCAGAAACACGAACAGGCGCAGCGCTTCAAGCTGCAACGGCAGCAGTATCCACTGCCAGATCGCCTGACCGATAACGCCGACCACCACCATCAGGCACAACGTCGCCAACCCCAGCGCATGCACCTGGCGTCGGTTGCCCGCCAGCAGCGGAGCGACGCCCAGCGGCCAGTGCAACACGAAATTGTTGAGCAGCGCAGCACTGATCAGCGTTAACACGAGTTCGGTCATGGTTCTGCCAGCGAAACGGGCGGGTGTCTCTTAAGGGTAGGCACTATCGGGCCAGATATGAAAAATCCCACCGGCATGCAGCGCACGTCGGTGGGATCGCTTTACGGCAACGTCTTACTTGATGCGCTGACCCGGCTTGGCGCCGCTGTCAGGGCTCAGCAGGTAGATCTCTTCACCGCCGGGACCTGCCGCCATCACCATGCCTTCGGAAATACCGAACTTCATTTTCCGTGGCTTGAGGTTGGCGATCATCATGGTCAGGCGACCGTCGAGCTTGGACGGGTCCGGGTAGGCGCTCTTGATCCCGGAGAACACGTTGCGTTGCTCGTCACCGATGTCGAGGGTCAGGCGCAGCAGCTTGTCGGCGCCTTCGACGTGTTCGGCCTTGACGATCAGAGCGACGCGCAAATCGATGGCAGCAAAGGCGTCGAAATCGATTTCCGGCGACAGCGGATCCTTGGCCAGTTCGCCGTTACCCGTAGGTGCCGCAGCGCCGGTGTCGGTCTGGCTGGCGGTCAGGTCTTCCTTGGAGGCGTCGGTCATGGCTTGCACTTTTACCGGGTCGATGCGGGTCATCAACGGTTTGAATTCGTTGAGCTGGTGGTTGGCCAGCAAGGTGGTGTGGTCATTCCAGGTCAGCGGCGCGACGTTGAGGAACGCCTCGGCATCGGCGGCCAGCAGCGGCAGCACCGGTTTGAGGAAGATCACCAACTGGCGGAACAGGTTGATGCCGGTGGCGCAGATCGCCTGGACTTCATCCTGCTTGTCTTCCTGCTTGTTCAGCGACCACGGCGCCTTGTCGGCGATCCACGCGTTGGCGCGGTCAGCCAGGGCCATGATTTCACGCATGGCGCGGGCAAAATCGCGGGCCTCGTAGGCGTCGGCAATGCTTGGCGCGGCGGCGAGGAAGGCCTCGGTCAGCTCCGGCGCGGCATTGTTGTCGACCATCAGGCCGCCGTTGCCTTTGTGGATAAATCCGGCGCAACGGCTGGCGATGTTGACCACTTTGCCGACCAGGTCGGAGTTGACCTTCTGCACGAAGTCTTCGAGGTTCAAGTCAAGGTCATCGACGCCACGGCCGAGCTTGGCCGCGTAGTAATAGCGCAGGTATTCCGGCGACAGGTGATCCAGATAAGTGCGGGCCTTGATGAACGTGCCGCGCGACTTGGACATTTTCTGGCCGTTGACGGTCAGGTAGCCGTGCACGTTGATGCCGGTCGGCTTGCGGTAGCCGGCGCCTTCGAGCATGGCTGGCCAGAACAGCGCATGGAAATTGACGATGTCCTTGCCGATGAAGTGGTACAGCTCGGCAGTCGAATCCTTGCCCCAGAACGCGTCGAAGTCCAGCTCCGGCGTGCGGTTGCAGAGGTTCTTGAAGCTGGCCATGTAACCGATCGGCGCATCCAGCCACACGTAGAAATACTTGCCCGGTTCGCCCGGAATCTCGAAACCGAAATACGGCGCATCGCGGGAGATGTCCCACTGCTGCAGGCCGGCGTCCAGCCATTCGGCGATCTTGTTGGCCACGGCGTCCTGCAGGGTGCCGCTTCGGGTCCAGGCCTGCAGCATGTCCTGGAAATCCGGCAGCTTGAAGAAGAAGTGCTGGGAATCCTTGAGCACCGGGGTGGCGCCGGAGATCGCCGACTTCGGATCCTTCAGGTCAGTCGGTGCGTAGGTCGCGCCGCATTTTTCGCAGTTGTCGCCGTACTGGTCTTCGGTGCCGCATTTCGGGCAGGTGCCCTTGATGAAGCGGTCGGCCAGGAACATTTTCTTTTCCGGGTCGAAATACTGGGTGATCGAGCGCTGGGCGATGTGCCCGGCGTCACGCAGCTTGAGGTAGATCTGGCTCGACAGCTCACGGTTTTCTTCGGCGTGAGTGGAGTGGAAATTGTCGAAATCGACGAGGAAGTCGGCAAAGTCGGCGCTGTGTTCAGCCTGTACGTTGGCGATCAGTTGTTCCGGGGTGATGCCTTCCTTTTCCGCGCGCAGCATGATCGCCGAACCGTGGGCGTCGTCGGCGCAGACATAGATGCATTGGTTGCCGCGATGCTTCTGGAAGCGCACCCACATATCGGTCTGGATGTATTCCAGCATGTGGCCAAGGTGGATCGAACCATTGGCGTAGGGCAGGGCGCTGGTGACGAGGATCTTGCGTGGCTCGGACATGGGGCTTCGCTACTTGATGAAACGGAGGTCGGCCACTATAAAGCGCTGGCGCATATTTTTCACCCCTGCGCCACCGGGTACTTTGAGAGCTCGTGTGGTGAGGGGATTTATCCCCGCTGGGTGGCGAGGCCGCCTCAAAACCGCAAACTTCGATGTATCAGATAGTCCGAGTGCAATGTCTTTACGACTGCTGCGCAGCCCAACGGGGATAAATCCCCTCACCACGGTGGCTTTTCAGCGCAAGTAATCTGTTCGCCTCAAATCGGTGTCCAGCGTACGATACCCGCCATCCTTTCCAGTCTTGTTATCGGAGTTGCCCATGAGCGCCGTCACTCGCGCAGCGGTGGAAGCCGTCCTCAGCCAATACACCGACCCTTACCTGAACCAGGACCCGGTCAGCGCCGGTTGCGTGAAAAACATCGAGATCATCGGTGACCGCGTCAATGTGCAGCTGGAAATCGGCTACGCCGCCGGCCTGTTCAAGAGCGGTTGGGCGCAAATGCTGCAACTGGCTATCGAAAACCTCGAAGGTGTCACTGCGGCTAAAGTCGAGATCACCAGCGTGATCGCCGCGCACAAGGCCCAGGCGCAGATCCCGGGGCTGGCCAACGTCAAGAACGTCGTCGCCGTCGCGTCCGGCAAGGGCGGCGTGGGCAAATCCACTACCGCTGCCAACCTCGCGCTGGCGCTGGCCCGTGAAGGCGCCAAAGTCGGCATCCTCGACGCCGATATCTACGGCCCGAGCCAAGGCATCATGTTCGGCATTCCCGAGCGCACCCGTCCTGAGGTCAAGGATCAGAAATGGTTCGTGCCGCTCAAGGCCCACGGCGTGGAAGTCATGTCGATGGCGTTCCTGACCGACGACAACACGCCGATGGTCTGGCGCGGGCCGATGGTTTCCGGGGCGCTGCTGCAACTGGTCACGCAAACTGCCTGGGGCGATCTGGATTATCTGGTCATCGACATGCCGCCAGGCACCGGCGACATCCAGTTGACCCTGGCGCAGAAAGTCCCGGTGGCCGGCGCGGTGATCGTCACTACGCCGCAGGATCTGGCGTTGCTCGACGCACGCAAAGGCGTGGAAATGTTCCGCAAGGTCAACATTCCGGTGCTGGGCGTGGTGGAAAACATGGCCGTGCACATTTGCTCGAACTGCGGGCATGCCGAGCATCTGTTCGGTGAAGGTGGCGGCGAAAAACTGGCCACCCAGTACGGCGTCGAATTGCTGGCCTCGCTGCCGCTGTCGATGCTGATCCGCGAACAGGCCGATGGCGGCAAGCCAACCGTGATCGCCGAGCCGGACAGCCAGATCGCCATGGTCTATCAGGAACTGGCCCGCCACGTCGGCGCGCGCATCGTCTTGCAGGAAGCGGCCACGCCGGCGATGCCGAACATCACCATCAGCGACGATTGATCCATCAGCAGCGCTGAAAAACCTGTGGGAGCGAGCCTGCTCGCGAAAGCGGTAGATCAGACAACCAATGGGTTGAATGACACACCGCATTCGCGAGCAGGCTCGCTCCCACATTTGTTTCAGGGTGACAGTCAGATGCGCAACCCGCCATCCATCTCCAGAATCCGCCCGGTGTAGTAGTCGTTTTCGAAGATATACGCCGCCGAATGGGCGATCTCTTCCGGCTTGCCCATGCGCTTGAGCGGAATGCCCGACGTCATCTTCTCCAGCGCTTCCGGCTTCATGCCCAAAGTCATTTCGGTTTCGATGAAGCCCGGCGCAATGCCCGCGACGCGAATGCCGTAACGCGCCAGTTCCTTCGCCCAGGTTACGGTCGCTGCCGCTACGCCAGCCTTGGCGGCGGAATAGTTGGTCTGGCCGACGTTGCCCGCACGGGAGATCGAGGAAATATTGATGATCGCGCCGCTGTTCTTCAGCTCGACCATCTTCGCCGCGACTTCTCGGGTGCAAAGAAACACGCCGGTCAGGTTGACGTCGATCACTGCCTGCCACTGCGCCAGGCTCATCTTGGTCATCTCGCCGTCCTTGACCTTCAGCAGCAGACCATCGCGCAGGATCCCGGCGTTGTTGATCAGGCCGTGGATGGCGCCGAAGTCTTCGGCCACTTGCGCGACCATGTGCTCGACCTGTTCTTCACTGGCGACGTTGCACAGGTAGCTGCGCGCTTCGACACCCTTGGCTTTGCACGCAGCCACGGCGGCGTCGAGTTTTTCCTGATTCAGATCGACCAGGGCCAGTTTCGCGCCCTTGCCGGCGAAATACTCGGCCATGGAACGGCCCAAACCCTGGCAACCGCCAGTGATAATGATTACTTTGTCGTTGAGTTGCATTCGCATGTCCCGCTGGCAGGTCTGAGTTGTTTTTGTTGTCGGCAACGCTCGATCGGTACCGGTCAGGCCTGGTTGCACACGAACATTTGCCCGATGCGCGCCGGTTACTTTTCGCTGCGCGCCTGTCCGTTTTCTAGACGGAACCCATTTAAGGAGTCACAAATTGAGCGCTGAAGTGGCGAAGAATGCCCGAGAATTGCTTCTCAAGGAATACCGTGGAGTGCTGTCGACCCACTCCAAATCGATGCCGGGTTTTCCCTTTGGTTCGGTTGTGCCGTATTGCCTGGACGAGCAGGGCCGGCCGCTGATCCTGATCAGCCGCATCGCCCAGCACACGCATAACCTGCAGAAAGATCCGAAGTGTTCGATGCTGGTGGGCGAGCGCGTGGCCGACGATGTGCAGGCGGTCGGGCGGCTGACTTATCTGGCCCAAGCGCAGAAACTCGAAGACCCGGCAGCCATCGAGGCCGCCGCCGAGCGTTATTACCGCTATTTCCCTGACTCGCAGAATTATCACCAGGCCCACGATTTCGATTTCTGGGTGCTCGATCCGGTGCGCCATCGTTACATCGGCGGCTTTGGTGCGATCCACTGGATCGACGATCTGACCTTGGCCAACCCGTTCGCCGGCAAGGCTGAAATCAGCATGGTCGAGCACATGAACAGCGATCACGCCAAGGCCATCGCCCATTACGTCGAGCTCGCCGGGCTGCCTGACAGCACGCCGGCGCAACTGGCAGGGATCGACAGCGAAGGCATGCATCTGCGCATCGGTCAGGCCGTCTACTGGTTGCCCTTCGCGGCGCCATGTAATACGCCGACACAAGTGCGCGAGGCCTTGGTTTCTCTGGCTCACGCCCATTCCTGGCCGAAAAAAGCGCAAAGTTAAGCTTGAATTCACGCAAGGGCGACGTCATCTAAGGCTTACTGCAAGGCATTTCTTGCGTTGAGGAAACTTTGATGCGCCCTTTTCTGTTGCTCTTTCTGCTGTTTCCAGTGCTGGAGCTGTTCGTATTCGTCAAAGTGGCAGGCTCTATCGGGTTCTTCCCGGCCCTGCTGCTGATCATTCTCGGCTCGGCGTTCGGTGTGTTCGTCCTGCGCGTCGCCGGTCTGGCCACCGCATTGCGTGCCCGGGAAAGTCTGAATCGCGGCGAATTGCCCGCGCAGACCATGCTCGAAGGCCTGATGCTGGCGTTGGCCGGTGGCCTGTTGATCATTCCCGGTTTCATCAGTGACGTGGTCGGTCTGGTGATGCTGTTGCCGGTCACCCGGCGTCTGCTGGCGAACAAGATGCGCCAGCGCGCCGAAGACCAGGCCATGCGCCAGCGCGCCTTCGCCGACGACCTGCAACCCCGCGGCGGCCCGGCCCCGCGCGAGCCGCTCGGTCGAGAGCCGAATGTGATCGAAGGCGAGTTCGAACATCGCGACAACAAGTGACATCAGCATCGACACGGCACCTTCGGGTGCCGTGCTCGTTTATGGCGCTTTTTTGCTGTGTGGCGATGAAAAATTTTTTCCATCAGCCCTTGTAATCGGCTTGTGCGCCCCTATGTATCGGTCACCGAAAGGTTTCCGGTATTCAAACCGGACAGACTTGCGCGGTTCGCTCGACGGACCGCAACCGGCGCAGGCCGGATTCGTTAAACCCGCCGGGACTACACCGGCCGATGAAAACCACAATTAGGAGAGATCGACAATGAAGCTTCGTCCTCTGCATGACCGCGTCGTCATCCGTCGCAGCGAAGAAGAAAAGAAAACCGCTGGCGGTATCGTCCTGCCAGGTTCGGCTGCTGAAAAAGCCAACCACGGTGTGATTCTCGCTGTAGGCCCGGGCAAAGCTCTGGAAAACGGTGAAGTGCGTGCACTGTCCGTGAAGGAAGGCGACAAGGTTGTGTTCGGTCCTTACTCCGGCAGCAACACTGTGAAAGTCGATGGCGAAGACCTGCTGGTAATGAGCGAGAACGAAATCCTCGCGGTTATCGAAGGCTGATATCCCCGTTCATTTTCCCGCTACTACAAAGTATTTAAGGAATATCGATCATGGCTGCTAAAGAAGTTAAGTTCGGCGATGCCGCCCGCTCCAAGATGCTCAAAGGCGTCAACGTTCTGGCTGACGCGGTAAAAGCGACCCTGGGCCCGAAAGGCCGTAACGTGATCCTCGAGAAGAGCTTCGGCGCTCCGACCATCACCAAGGACGGCGTTTCCGTCGCCAAAGAGATCGAACTCGAAGATCGCTTCGAAAACATGGGCGCGCAGCTGGTCAAAGACGTTGCCTCCCGTGCCAACGATGACGCTGGTGACGGTACTACCACCGCTACCGTTCTGGCTCAGTCGATCGTCAACGAAGGCCTGAAAGCCGTCGCTGCCGGCATGAACCCGATGGACCTCAAGCGCGGCATCGACAAGGCGACCATCGCCATTGTCAAAGAGCTCAAAGCCCTGTCCAAGCCATGCGCTGATTTCAAAGCCATCGCTCAGGTCGGCACCATCTCGGCCAACTCCGACAACTCCATCGGCGACATCATTGCCGAAGCCATGGAAAAAGTCGGTAAAGAAGGCGTGATCACCGTTGAAGAAGGCTCGGGCCTGGAAAACGAACTGTCGGTTGTTGAAGGCATGCAGTTCGACCGTGGCTACCTGTCGCCATACTTCGTCAACAAGCCGGACACCATGGTTGCCGAGCTCGACGGCCCGCTGATCCTGCTGGTCGACAAGAAGATCTCCAACATCCGCGAAATGCTGCCAGTGCTGGAAGCCGTTGCCAAAGCCGGCCGTCCACTGCTGATCGTGGCCGAAGACGTTGAAGGCGAAGCCCTGGCGACTCTGGTTGTGAACAACATGCGTGGCATCGTCAAAGTCGCTGCCGTCAAGGCACCGGGCTTCGGCGACCGTCGCAAGGCCATGCTGCAGGACATCGCTGTTCTGACCGGCGGTACCGTCATCTCCGAAGAGATCGGTCTGAGCCTGGAAAGCACCACCCTGGAGCACCTGGGTAACGCCAAGCGCGTCACCCTGTCCAAGGAAAACACCATCATCGTTGACGGTGCTGGCGTGCAGGCAGACATCGAAGGCCGTATCGCTCAGATCCGCGCCCAGGTTGCCGAAACTTCCTCGGACTACGACCGTGAAAAACTGCAAGAGCGTCTGGCCAAGCTGTCCGGCGGCGTTGCAGTGATCAAGGTTGGCGCTGGTTCCGAAGTTGAAATGAAAGAGAAGAAAGCCCGCGTTGAAGACGCCCTGCACGCAACCCGCGCAGCCGTTGAAGAAGGCGTGGTACCTGGCGGTGGCGTGGCGCTGATCCGTGCTCTGGAAGCACTGACCGAGCTGACCGGCGACAACGCTGACCAGAACGTCGGTATCGCTGTGCTGCGTCGCGCTGTTGAAGCGCCGCTGCGTCAGATCGCTGCCAACTCCGGTGACGAGCCAAGCGTTGTCGTCAACGAAGTGAAGAACGGCAAAGGTAACTTCGGTTACAACGCTGCTTCCGGCGAATACGGCGACATGATCGAAATGGGCATCCTGGACCCAACCAAGGTAACCCGTTCGGCTCTGCAAGCTGCAGCCTCCATCGGCGGTCTGATCCTGACCACCGAAGCAGCTGTTGCCGACGCACCGAAGAAAGAAGGTGCAGCTGGCGGCGGTATGCCAGACATGGGCGGCATGGGTGGCATGGGCGGCATGATGTAAGCCAGCCCTGGCCCTGTAACGAAAAACCCCGCTGGCGAAAGTCAGCGGGGTTTTTTATTGCCCCAATTTCGAAGCTCACTGGTATCCCCTGTGGGAGCGAGCCTGCTCGCGAAAGCGGTCTGTCATCCGACATGCAAGCCAGTTGAGCCGACAATTCGCGAGCAGGCTCGCTCCCACAGGTTGTTTATTTCAGGCATTGATCGGCTGTGTGTTCATCGCCGTCGAAGTCTTGGCAGCCGGGCGATACAGCACCCAGTAATAAGCCCCCAGACAAATCAGCCAGCAAAAAATCGCCGTCCACACGTTGTGCGAAAAGAAGTGCGCGCCCTGCATCATGCGGCTGATCGAGAACACCGAGCCCAGCGCAAAGGCAAACACAAATGCCTGCCGCGCCAGTCGCGGGCGGCGGTCGCGCAACACGAAGAACAAAGCAAACAGCGTAAACCCGGTCGCCGCATGGCCACCCGGCCAGCAACGTCCCGGCTTATCAGTGGCGGGGCGATGCTCCATCAGTTTGCTGTAGGTCTCGTGACCGCCGAATTGCTCCAGGCTCCACGGGCATTGCACGGCGGTGACGGCTTTGACCGGGGTGACAAACGAAGTCGCCAGCCCCAGCGACAGCACCAGGCAGCCCAGTTCGCGCTTGAACGGTTTCAGTCTTTCGATGAAAAACGCGCCGATGAAACCGAGGATGGCAAACACCGAGAAGCCGATCACCAGCTGTTTCGCCCGGTCATGCAGGATGTCTTCAAGAAAATAGCTGTGCCGCCCGATGAAGTCCCCGGCCACCGGGTCGTAGAACATCTGCGCCAGAACCATGTCCAGATCGGTCAGTTCGAGCAACAGCAGAATGATCGCCGCCGCTGCGGGAATGCCCAGACACAACCACCAGTTCAGCGGTCTTGAAGCGGGAAGGGCAGAGGTCGACACCATGGCAGGTTCCTTGGTCGATGAAGAGAGAGTGAAGGCGCAATCGCGCGGAGTCTGCGCGCGCTGGCGTCGGCGATTTGTTAACCGAAAGTGAAAAAAACGTCGCAGCGCGCGCAGTGCAGGTTTATCGAAAAACGCCCCTAGCCCTGAGCCCCACTTGGCCGTAAGCTGCGCGGGCCAAGACGGCCGTTACCCCGTTCGGAGGAGATGTCCATGCGAATTCTGCTGGTCGAAGACAACCGTGACATCCTGGCCAATCTGGCCGATTACCTGGGCATGAAAGGCTATACCGTCGATTGCGCACAAGACGGCCTGTCCGGTCTGCATCTGGCGGCGACCGAGCATTACGACCTGATCGTGCTCGACATCATGCTGCCCGGCATCGACGGCTACACCTTGTGCAAACGCCTGCGTGAAGATGCCCGGCGCGACACGCCGGTGATCATGCTCACCGCCCGCGATCAACTCGACGACCGGCTGCAGGGCTTCAAGTCCGGCGCCGACGACTACCTGATCAAACCGTTCGCTCTGTCCGAACTGGCGGCGCGCGTCGAAGCGGTCATGCGCCGTGCTCAGGGCGGCGGTCGCCGGGCATTGCAGGTCGGCGACCTGAGCTACGACCTCGACACTCTCGAAGTGACCCGCGAAGGCAAGTTGCTCAAGCTCAACCCGGTCGGTCTCAAGCTGCTCGCGGTGTTGATGCAGAAGAGCCCGCATGTGTTGCGTCGGGAAATTCTTGAGGAGGCGCTGTGGGGCGATGATTGCCCGGACAGCGACAGCCTGCGCAGCCATGTTCACCAATTGCGCCAGGTGATCGACAAGCCATTCGCCAAGCCACTGCTGCACACCGTGCACGGTGTCGGTTATCGCTTGGCCGAGGGGCGAGATGGAGTTTAAGCAGAGTCTTTCCCAGCGGATCATCATCGCCTTTGCACTGATGAGTGCGCTGGTGGCTGGCGCCTTCGCCATGGGCATCGTCGCGACGGTGCACCTGGTGGAAGAGAAACTGATTTCTGCGGGGCTGGGCGGCGACCTGCAACGTCTGCTGCTGATGGACAACGTCTCCGACTGGAGCCACCGGCCCGAGCCGGATCAGCTGTTCTATTTCAGCGGCGGGCCAGGGGATTTCGACCTGCCCAAGGATCTGCGTCACCTCGATGCAGGTTTCCATGAGGTATTTCGCGAACAACTGTCCTATCACGCCATGGTCGAAGTGGTGGATGGTCGGCGTTATGTTTTGCTGCAGGATCAAAGCGATTTCGAAGAGCGCGAGCGCGTGCTGTTTGCTGTGGTGCTGGTCGGCTTCGTGCTCAGTCTGGCGCTGGCGGTGTTCCTTGGCTGGGTGCTCGCCCGCAAAGTGATGGCGCCGGTGGTGCGCCTGGCGCGGCAGGTCCGTCATCGCGACCAGTTGCTCGGCCTGGCGCCACCCTTGGCGCCGGATTACGCAGCGGATGAAGTCGGTGAGCTGGCGGTGGCATTCGATGCCACGCTGGGGCGCTTGCGTCAGGCGCTGACCCGTGAACGCCTGTTCACCAGTGACGTCAGCCATGAGTTGCGCACGCCACTGATGGTCCTCGCCAGTTCCTGCGAACTGTTGCTGGAAAACCCCGGTATCGATCAGCGCGGTCGCGCGCAGGTCGAGCGCATTGCCCGGGCCAGCGAAGAGATGCGCGAACTGGTACAGACTTTCCTGATGCTGGCACGCACACAGAACGAAGAAGCCGCGGCGGCGCCGCAGCAGAATCTCACGCAAGTCGCCGAAAGCCTGTTGTGCCTGTGGCGTGAGCCGATCGAGCGCAAGGGCCTGACGCTGATGTTCGAGCCGGGCAACCCACCGGACACTCGCTACAACGCGACCTTGCTGAACGCGGTCATGGGCAATCTTCTGCGTAACGCGCTGCACTACACCGAACAGGGCTTCATTCGCCTGACCCTCACCGCCAACGGTTTTGTTGTCGAGGATTCGGGCGTGGGCATTCCCGAGGAAAAACGCGAGGCGATGTTCGAGCCCTTTGTACGCGGCAGCGAGAAACGTGGAGAAGGTCTCGGCCTGGGCTTGTCGCTGGTGCAACGCATCTGTGAAAACCAGGGATGGACGGTGAGCCTGAGCACGATGGAGCCCAATGGCTGCCGATTCGAGGTGGATCTTGGCGTGAATGCCGGCAAATAGTGGCTCGAGGCTACTCCCGTACAGCTGTCTGAATCCTGTATAACGTTGTAATAATTTGCGCATTTACCTGACAGAATTTTCACAATTGGATGACCTGACGCTGACAGGTCGCTGCTTAAGGTGGCGTCATCAGAACTCAGGAGTCCAGATGATGGCCGGCCCGATCAAGCTCGATTTTTCCGAAAAGTACGACGACCAACACGCACAACGATATCTGCGCAAGCATCAGGAAAGCCTTGGTCGCCGCCTGTCGCACTGGCGCGACGAGCAAGTGGGTCGCAAGGCCCTGGCGCTCGCGGGTGACCCCGGACTGGTGCTGGATCTGCCATGTGGTGCCGGGCGTTTCTGGCCAATGCTTGCGGAAAAGCCCAACCGGGTAATCATCGGTGCGGACAATTCCGAATCGATGATCAAGACCGCGTTGCGAGGGCAACCGGCCGAAGTGGTCAAGCGCGTGCAACCACTGCACACCTCGGCATTCGACATCGCTCTGCCGGATAACTCGGTCGACAGCATCTTTTGCATGCGTCTGCTGCACCACATCGGCGAGGCCGAGCACCGCCGGGTGATCCTGCGCGAGTTCGAGCGGGTGACCCGTGACAGTGTGATTGTTTCGTTGTGGGTCGACGGCAATTTCAAGGCCTGGAAGCGCAAGCGCGCCGAGCGGGAACGGGCGAGCCATGACTATCAGAATCGTTTTCTGATTCCGGCGGCGACGATCGAGAAAGAATTCGAACAGGCGGGTTTCCGCATTCAGGAACAACTGGACTTCATACCGCTCTATGCGATGTGGCGAGTTTACGTATTACGCAAGAGGTAGAGGATGGCAGTGCAAGCAGCGGTTGAAGCGAATGTCGCTCCCCAGGATCGTTTCGATCATTACTGGAACCAGCGCGGCGAATGGGTTGAAGAGCCCAATGTGCGCCGTGGTGGCGAAAGCGGGGTGCAGCGCATCGTCGACCGTGACGGTCAGCTGTTGTACGCCAAGCGCCAGACCGGGCACATCTATCGCAGCTGGCTTCACCCGTTCGGACGCCCCACCGTATTGCGTGAGCTCGACGCGCTGACCGGCGTGAGCAAGCTCGGTGTCCGCGTACCGCAAATCGTTTTCTGCGGCGCCCAGCCCGATCCTCAGCACAAGTGGCGCGCATTGCTGGTGACGAAGTCGCTGGACGGCTTCCAGGAACTGGAGCACTGGCTGGCCGCCGTCGGTGGTCGCGATCAATGTGACAACGTGGTTTACGAGCGAGTCCTCAAGGACCTCGCCGAAAACCTGGCCCGCATGCACAAGGGCCGCTGGCAACACAGCTGCATCTACATCAAGCATGTCTTCGTCCGGGTGACCGGTGAAGGCGAAGCGGCGCAGGTTGAAGTGGCGTTGATCGATCTGGAGAAGTGCCGTCAGCGTCTGACCGCCTATCGCGCCGCCCGGCATGACATGAAGCAACTGCGTCGCCATTCGTCGTTCCGCGATGCCGACTGGAAAAAACTCGTCTACTTTTATGAGACGGCGTTTGGCAGCGCTATCAAAGGTTTATAGCGATGAAACTCGAAATTGCACGAGGTTTGTTCCTGGTTGGGGCCTTGGCAGTTGCTTCACTGGCGGTGGCTGCCTGGGAGCAGCCGCGCATGCAGGTCATAGGAGCGTCCGGGAACGACGCTCACTGCTCGGTTCCACGGGTGGCCAAGGCCTCCGTGGCGACCCAGCCCGATCATGATTTGCTGTTGTTCATGTTCGGCCTGTCCCAGGGAATGAGGCCAGCCAGTTGAAACGATTGAAGCCCAAATAAAAGGCCTCGCAGATGCGAGGCCTTTTTTTATTCCACAACTTTCAAGATACATATCGCCCTCTGTGGGAGCGAGCCTGCTCGCGAAGGTGTGTCAGTCGACATCAATGCAGCTGAACTGCCGCATTCGCGAGCAGGCTCGCTCCCACAGGGAAATGGGCTTATCTGGCATCTGGCTTAGCAAGGAAGGTATAAACACACGGCAGCACGAACAATGTGAACAACGTGCCGATCGACATCCCCGTGGCAATCACCAGGCCGATATCAAAGCGGCTCACCGCTCCCGCACCGGTCGCCAAAATCAGCGGCACCATGCCGAACACCATCGCCGCCGTGGTCATCAGCACCGGACGCAAGCGAATCGCCGCCGCTTCCTCGACGGCCTCACGGGCGCTCAGGCCCTTGTCCTTGCGCAACTGGTTGGCGAACTCGACGATCAGGATCCCGTGCTTGCTGATCAGGCCGATCAGCGTCACCAGCCCGACCTGGGTGTAGATGTTCATGCTCGACCAGCCGAGGAACAACGGGATCAGCGCACCGCAAATCGACAGCGGCACTGTCACCAGAATCACCAGCGGATCACGGAAGCTTTCGAACTGCGCAGCCAGCACCAGAAAGATGATCGCCAATGCCAGAGCGAAAGTTACCCACAATGCGCTGCCTTCCTGCACGTACTGCCGCGAGGCGCCGCCGTAGTCAAAGGCAAACCCGGCCGGTGCTTCTTCGCGGGCAATCTGCAGCACGGCGTCGATGGCTTCGCCCATGCTCACCAGCGGAAAGCCGGAAATCTTCGCCGCATTGAGCTGCTGGAACTGATTGAGCTGACGCGGTCGCGCGCGATCACTGACCTTGATCAAGGTCGACAGCGGCAACAATTCGCCCTGGGTGTTTTTCACGTAGTAATTGTTCAGCCAGTCCGGGTTGTCGCGGTAGGCCCGTTCAACCTGGGCGATGACCTTGTAGCTGCGCCCGTCGATGGTAAAGCGGTTGATCTCCGCTTCGCCAAGCAAGGTCGCCAGCGTGCCGCCGAGGTCGAGCATCGACACGCCCATCTGCGCGGCCTTGTCGCGGTCGATATCCACGACTACTTCCGGCTTGTCGAACGCCAGATCAAGGTCGACGAAAGCGAACTTGCCCGACTCCATCGCGCGCTTCTTGATGCGGTCGGCGACTTGCAGCAGCAGCTCGTAGTCATTGGCGGTGTTGACCACGAACTCGAAGGGCAGCCCTTCACCGGTGCCGGGCAGGGAAGGCAGGTTGAAACCGAAGATCTGCAAGCCGGGAATGCTCTCCAGTTTGCCCTGCACCTCGGGGAGGATTTCCATCTGCGTGCGGCTGCGCTCGTTCCACGGCTTGAGCAGGAAACCGCCGATACCGGCCTGCACGCCGTTGTAGCCGTTGATCTGGAACGAAGAGTAGTACTCGGGAAACTCTTTGAAGATGGTGATGAATTCGTCGGTATAGGTGCTCAGGTAGTCGAGGTTGGTCGGCTGCGGCGCGCTGGCCATCATGAAAATGATGCCTTGGTCCTCGTCCGGGGCCAGTTCTGACTTGGTGAACTTGAGAAACACCGGAATCAGGCACAGCACGATCACCGCGAACACCAGCACCACCGGCCGGGTGTTGAGCGTGCCGTGCAGCATGCTTTGATAACGGCGCTTGAGCCCTTCGAAAACACGATCGAGACGATGGGCCAGGCCGCTGGGATTCTCTTCGTGACGCAGCAGAAACGCGCACATCATCGGCGACAGGGTCAAGGCGACGACGCCAGAAATTACCACCGCACCGGCCAGAGTCAGGGCGAACTCCTTGAACAGCGCCCCGGTCAGCCCGGTGAGGAATCCGATCGGCGCATACACCGCCGCCAGAGTGATGGTCATCGACACCACCGGCATGGCAATTTCCCGCGCGCCTTCCAGCGCTGCATCGAACGGCGTCTTGCCTTCCTCGATGTGCCGGTGGATGTTTTCCACCACGACAATCGCGTCGTCCACCACCAGACCGATGGCCAGCACCATCGCCAGCAGCGTCAGCAGGTTCATCGAGTAACCCATCATCTGCATGAAGAACATCACGCCGATCATCGACAGCGGAATGGTCACCACCGGGATCACTACCGAACGCAGAGCGCCGAGGAACAGGAACACCACGACGATAACGATCAGCACCGCTTCGAACAGGGTTTTCACTACCTCATCGATGGAGGCCTGAATGAACAATGTCGCGTCGTAGGCGATCTCGCTTTTCAGGTTCGGCGGCAGCTGCGCTTCCAGCTCGGGCATCAGCTTGCGCACTTCCTTGATCACGTCCAGCGGGTTGGCGCCGGGGGTGGCCTTGATGCCGATGTACACCGACGGCGTGCCGCCGAACGAACTGATCGAGTCGTAGTTTTCCGCGCCCATTTCCACCCGTGCGACATCGCGCAGCAGCACGCGGCTGTCACCATCGACCTTGAGCGGAATCGCCGCGAAGGCCTCGGCGGATTTCAGTTCGGTGTTGGCGTTGATGCTGGTGACGGTGTACTCGCCTTTCACTTCGCCGGCGGCGGAGAGAAAGTTGTACTGGCGCACTGCGGCGGTCACGTCGGCGGCGCTGAGGCCGAAGCCGGCGAGTTTCACCGGGTCGAGCCACAGACGCATGGCGAACACCTGATTGCCGAGAATTTCCGCTTCGGCCATGCCCGGCAGCGTCGCCAGTTTTGGCTGGATGACCCGCGACAGGTAGTCGGTGATTTGCGGGTTGCTCAGGTCCTTGCTGAAGAAACTGATGTACATCAGCGCCGAAGCGTCGGCGGATTCCTTGCTCAGCACCGGGTCTTCGGCGTCCTGCGGCAGCTTGTTCTTCACCTCGTTGGCCTTGGCCAGCAGTTCGGTGAACAAGCGGTCGGTGTTGGCACCGATGCGCGCATAAATTGAAATCACCGAGAAGTTCTGCCGGCTGACCGAGGTCATGTAATCGATGCCTTCGGCGCTGGCCAGACTCTGTTGCATCGGCTGGGTGATGTAGCCCTGAATGGTTTCGGCGTTGGCCCCGGGATAAGCCGTGGTCACCGTGATCAGGGCGTTTTCCATTTGCGGATACTGGCGCAGGGGCAGCTTGCTCCAGGCCTGGAAGCCCAGCAGCACAATCAGCAGGCTGACCACGGTGGCGAGCACCGGGCGGCGGATGAACGGATCGGTAAAAGCCATGGGGATTCCTTGATCAGTCGGCGCGAGGCGGACTGTTCTGCTCGCCGAGGGTCTTGTCGTCGCTGATGGCGATGTGGGCACCGTTGTCCAGTTTGATCTGGCCCGCCGTTACCACTTGTTCGCCGCTCTGCACGCCCTTGTTGATCATCACCAGGCCATCGCGGCGTTCACCGGTCTCGACGAAACGACGTTCGGCGATCAGCAGCGGTTGGCCGTTGTCATCCTTGGCGACGCTGCCGTCCTCGGCCTTCTTCTGCCCGACCACATAAACCGAGTTGCCGTACAGGGTGTAGGTGATCGCGCTCTCCGGCACCACGATGTGCTTTTGCGGATCAGGCAGCAGCACTTCAAGGCTGGCGAACATGCCCGGCAGCAGCTTGCCGTCGGGGTTGGCCAGGGTGGCGCGGACGAGGATGTTTCGCGTGGTGCTTTCGACGATCGGGTTGATCGCGCTGATCTTGCCGGCAAAGTTCTGCCCCGGATAAGCGGCGACGGTGAACTGCACGGGCTGACCGATAGCGAGTTTCGGCACCGCTTGTTCCGGCACATAGAAGTCAGCGTAAAGGCTGCTCAAATCCTGCAACGTAGCGATTTTGGTACCGCTGGCGAGGTAGTCGCCGACGTCGACCTGGCGGATGCCGATGGTGCCGCTGAATGGCGCGAGGATGCGCTTTTTCGCCAGCGAAGCATTGAGCTGATTGACCGTGGCCTTGTTCTTCTGCAGCACGGCGGAGAGGCGGTCGTACTCGCCTTTGGAGATCGCGCGGCTGTCGACCAGTTGCGCGCCACGGCCGAAGTCCAGTTGCGCCAGGCCGAGGTCGGCGCGGGCGGTTTCCAGCAGAGCGGTTTCGACGGCGCTGTCGAGTTGCAGCAACGGCTGTCCGGCCTTGACCTTCTGCCCGGATTCGAATTTGAGTTCAGTGACGGTGCCGGCGACTTCCAGACTCAAGTCGACACCTTGCAGCGCCTTGAGCGTGCCGACGGTGGGCAGGCGCATCTGCCACGGCTGTTCGCCGGCAGTCGCCACGGCGACACTGATCGGCGGCTTGGGCCTGGAAAAGCCCTGGATCATCGTGTAGATCGAAAAGGCTTTGTATCCGCCCAGTACCAGGACGATCAGCAAAACAACACCCAACATGATCAGCATGCGGCGACGCAGCATATTTCCATTTCCTTGGATAAATCAGGTGAGACAGGCCCGAACATTACTCCGAGAGTGGCAGGGAATCCAACTGCCAACACAGCAAAAGATCGCAGCCTTCGGCAGCTCCTACAGGGGATTGCATTCCAAAGTAGGAGCTGCCGAAGGCTGCGATCTTTTAAGGGCGTTCTACGCCATCAGATGAAGATGGTTGTCCCAGAGCCCCGCCGGCAATTCCAGCGGCTTGGCCAGCAGCTGTTCCTGGCGGCAATCGTAGTAGCGGCAACGGCCCTGACCCGAGGTCACGACAAAGCCATCCTTCACCGCTCCGACCCCGGCGCAATCAGGCAAAGGCGCATCGAGGCGCAGTTCGCCGCTGTCCAGATCCCAGATAAAGAAGCGATTGCCGCGCGGCGCTGTCAACGCGACCAGACGCAGATCGCTGTGCACGGCGACGCTGGCGGTGTAGTGACCCATCGCCTGCAACTGCTCTTCCGCTACCGGGAACGCCACGAACGCTTGCCCGGGGCGCTTGATCGCCAACAGCTCCGAGCGCTCGTGGGACGGCCCCATGAATTGCTGGCCGGCAACGATTGTGCCGTCACTGGCGATGCCCAGGTGGCGCACGCTGTTCATCTGCTGGGCGAGGGTTTCCTTGCTCAGCAATGTGCCGTCGCGCTGCATCAGTACCAGGCTCGGTTCCATGGCGTTGAGGTTCATGTCGACGCGGCTTTCCGCCTCGGTGCGAATCCCGCCGTTGGCCACCACCAGCGTCTCGCCGTCGGGCATCCATGACACCTGATGCGGGCCGAGGCCGTGGGTGGAGATCTCGCCCGAATGCACCAGCCGTTCGCCCTCGAACTTGTACACGCCGAGCAGGCCACGTCCGGGATCGCTCGTGTCGTTCTCGGTGGCGTACAGGTATTCACCATCCTTGTGCACCACGGCGTGGCCGTAAAAGTGCCGGTTCGGCTGGGAGGTCACGGTCTGCAGTAGCTTGCCGTCGCGCAGGTCGATCAGGTAACTCTCGGTACCCGGACGCCGTGCAACGAACAGCGCCAGCGGCTGCGTCGGGTGGTTGATGATGTCGTGGCAACGCTGGCCGACGTGGGTGGCGAACACCCGCGTACCGTCGAGGCGATAACCGACCGCGTAATGCTTGCCATCGGTGTCGTCGCGCGCCGACAGCAGCAGCGGGCTCTGATCCTTGCGTTTGAACAGCGTCCAGCCGCCCAGCGTCACTGCTCCCAGCAGTGCACTACCTAAAGTCAGAACCTGACGTCGCAGCATGGCACTCGCCCTCATCAGTCACCGTCGTTGGCGTTGAAGCCCAGTTGGATGCCCAGCGCCTTGGCCAGCTCGCCTTCATGCAGGCGATGGACGACGTTAAGGCTGTCGTAGATATCGTTGAGTTGTTGGCGACCAGCGTCGTCTTCGAGCATTTCGCCCAGCGAGCGCTGGGTGCTGTCGAACAGCTTCAGCGAAGCGGCATAGGCGGCATCGATCTTGTCCGCCAACGGTTTCTGCTCGGCCGGCAGCAGACCACGCAGGCCTTTGTTGTCGACGCCTTCCCAGACGGTTTTGGCGGCGGCTAGGCTGGCTTCCAGTGCGGTCAGCGACGACTGGCTGCGCCACGCATCAGCCTGGAACGGCTGCGGCACGCCCTTGCTCTGACGGCCCATCGGCGTGCCGAGTTTTTTCTTCAGGGTATCCAGAGCCGTCACTTGGACGCGCAGCAGATCGGCGATCGCTTCGTGGGAGTCGGCGTAGCGCTGGTTAGGGAACTTGCTCATCTGCGCGAGCATGCCATCGGTGTTGTTCCAGCCCTGCAGTATCTCTTCGGCCAGTTGCTTCTGGCGCTCGCCGATGGCGATCAGCAGCGGGCAGTATTTGGCTTTCTGCGCATCGTTGGCGACGTCAGGCTTGGCGTCGAAGAGGATGTATTCGTAAGCCGACAGGCCTTGCACCACGACGCTGGATTTGGCCAATGCGGCGGCATCGATCTGCGGCTGGGCGACGACCAGTTGCTCGACCTGACGGCCGACGAGGTTTTTCTTGTCCGGCCAGAACTGCACTTGCCACGAACGGTTGCCCTCGGCCAGCGGACCGATCAGCAGCGGCTGCAACTCGGCCCAGGCTTTCTGCGCGTGGAGGAAATCGGCACGGGCAGTTTCCAGGCTTTCCTTGCCCTGGCAGTAGGCGAGGGCGCTGACCGCCAGTTGCTTGTCGGCTTCGACCCAGCGAGTGTAGGTCGGCAGGATCACCGATTTGGCGATCGCCGCCGAAGTGACCGCTTGCGGGTCCTGCGGCGAGCAGGCGCCGAGGGCGAGCGCGGCGAGGCTGGTGAACAGTAACTTGGGACGGAACATGTCGGGCTCCCGATGTTTTTTCAGTATTTAAAGTGAGTTCAGAAACGCCAGCAACGCAGCGCGCTGCTCGGCATTGAAAGACAAAACCTGTTGCTGCGCCGCCGTCGCTTCGCCGCCATGCCAGAGCACCGCTTCGAGCAGGTTGCGTGCGCGGCCGTCATGCAAAAACTGGGTGTGACCGCTGACCGCTTGCGTCAGACCAATCCCCCACAACGGCGGCGTGCGCCAGTCGCGGCCGGAGGCCTGAAATTCCGTGCGGTTGTCCGCCAAGCCTTCGCCCATGTCATGCAGCAGCAAGTCGCTGTACGGACGAATCACCTGATTGGCCAATTCCGGTTCGGCGGCATCGGCGGCGGTGGTGTATTTCGGCGTGTGGCACGACTGGCAACCGGCCTGGAAAAACAGATTCTTGCCGGCCAGCACCTGTGGGTCGTTAATGCCACGGCGCGCCGGCACTGCCAGGTTGCGGCTGTAGAACAGCACCAGGCGCAGAATGTTGTCGCTCACCTCCGGTTCACCGTCCGGGCCATTACCGTTCGGCGCCTGTTTGCAGGCAGTCTGCGCCTCGGTGCAATCGTCGAACGGTCGCAGGCTGGTGGTCAGGCCCATGTCACCGGAAAACGCGTGAACGTTCTGTTGATTGAGGTTCGGTTGCCCGGCCTTCCAGCCGAACCGGCCGATAACGGTCTTCTGCAACTGGTCATCCCAGACCCGGTTGGGCCGGCCGTTGATGCCGTTGTTCTCTTTCGCCTGGGCGGCTGCGTTGGCGAGGATCGCTTGCTCAGGGATCGCTTCGAGCAGGCCCAGACCAATCATCGGCGGCGCCACCCGCGCGGAAAAACGCGTGTCCGGGTGCATCGGGCCGTAACCGAGTTGAGTGATCTGCAGGGTCGGTTTGCGCAACTCGACCTCGGTGCCGTCCTTGAAGCGTACGGGCACCGGTGTGTAGTCGACGCGCACCTTGCCTTCCGGGGCGACGCCGGGCACGGCCATGTCCTGGAACTGCCCGCCATACACCGGCTCCGGCACCACGCCGAGCTGTTCGATGACTGTGGCGTAGGGCGGCGCGTCGGGAATCGACAGGCGCACCAGCATCGACACTGCATTGGTTGCATCAGGTGCCGGCGGATGACCGCGACCGTCCTTGATATGGCAGTTCTGGCAGGCGTTGGTATTGAACAACGGGCCGAGGCCGTCGCGCGCCGTGGTGGTCGACGGCGCGATCACCCACGGGCTGCGAAAGAAACTGTTGCCGACACTGAAATCCACCCGCCGCGACGGCGGCAGGTTGGCCGATGGCAGGGAAAAGGCGTTCTGATCGCTCTTGCGTACAGTCGCCGCACCGCCCGAACGCGCTTCCCCCGGCTCGGCCTTGGTGAAACGCGGGGCGTCATCGCAGGCACTCAGGCCCAGGGCCAGCAACAGTGCGGACAAGCGAAGCGGCAACGACGGCATCAGACATCCTGCAAACGGGCGAAAACAAAGGCGCAAAGTCTAACAGGGCGGGGGAGTTTGAATAAGAGGAATTATCGTTTGCTTGGATATCGCGCAAGCCGTGTAGCGCACGCCAACACTGTGGGAGCGAGCCTGCTCGCGAAAGCGGCGCCCGACGCGCTGAAAATGCTGCGCCGGATCAAGCCTTCGCGAGCAGGCTCGCTCCCACAGGGATAGTGGTGTGCCAATAATGAAAAAGGCGACCCGAAGGTCGCCTCTTTTTGACGCGGACGCTGTGATCAGAATTCGTGATCGGCGTTGTCCGGGTTCAGGTCGCTGATGCCCAGTTTGCCAGCAGCGGCTTCGATCGAACCGGTCTGCTTGACCAGCGCGGCGATGGCGTCGCGAACCACCTGGTTGCCAGCGGTGTTGCCGGCAGCGATCAACTGGTCGTAGTGCTCACCCTTGTTGGCGTGATCGACCATGACCTGGATCTTCGCTTCGGTCGCGGCCAGATCGGCTTTCAGCGCGGTGTCGGCAGCCGGATCGGCCTTGGCCACCAGCGACGACAGGCTGGCGCCGGTCAGCTTGGTGCCGTCAACACGGGTGTACTCGCCCAGGTAAACGTTACGCACGCCTTTGGCGTCGTAGAAGTGCGAGTAGTGGGTGTTGTCGCTGAAGCAATCCTGCTCGTCTTCCGGGGAGTTGGCTTCCAGGGAAACCTTCATGCGTTCGCCCGCCAGTTCACCCAGGGACAGGCTGCCCATGCCGAAGAGCATTTTGCGCAGGCCGGTTTCGCCTGGCTCCGCTTCCAGGGTGGCGCGGTAGTTGTCGGCCACGTTCGGCTTCCAGTTGCCGACCATTTCTTCCAGATCGCTGACCAGCAGTTGGGTCACGGCTTTCAGGTAGGCACGACGACGCTCGTTGTGACCACCGGTGGCGCCGGCGCCTTCCATGTAGTCCGAGGCCGGACGGTTGCCAGCGCCCGGGCCGGTGCCGTTCAGATCCTGGCCCCAGAGCAGGAATTCGATCGCGTGGTAGCCGGTGGCAACGTTCGCCTCGGAACCGCCCAGCTCGTTGAGGCTGGCGAGTTTTTCCGGGGTGATCTCTTTCACGTCGACCTTGTCTTCGCCGACCTGCACTTCGGTGTTGGCGATGATGTTGGCGGTGGCGCCCGGGTTACCCAGTGCGTGCTCGTAGGATTTGTCGACGTAGTCGATCAGGCCTTCGTCCAGGGGCCAGGCGTTAACCTGACCTTCCCAGTCGTCGATGATGGTGTTGCCGAAGCGGAATACTTCGCTCTGCAGGTACGGCACGCGCGCGGCGACCCAGGCAGCCTTGGCGGCTTTCAGGGTGTCGGCGTTCGGCTTGGCGAGGAACGCGTCGACGGCGGTTTGCAGGGTTTTCGCGGTGGATTCGGCATCGCTGTAAACGGCGAAGACCATGTCGGCATAGTGCGCGACCACAGCCTTGGCGGCGGCGTCGTCAACTTTACCGGCAGCAGGAGCGGGTGCAGCGGCCGGCGCCGGGGCTGGAGCAGCGCTGCTGGAAGCCGGAGTCATCTCGGAGGCTTTTTCTTTGTCCTTGCCTTCGCCGCAACCGGCGAGGGAAATAGCGATGGCCAGCAGACTGGCGGTAGCCAGAGGCATACGAATCATGGCGAACATCCTGCTTCGGTAGTTGAGTGGACTGGCGCCGGGGGCGCGCAAAACTGCGACATAATGCAAATCTTTCGCATTATGTGTAAAGGCGTGCCTGGAAATATTTCTTATTTGCGCAAGAAGATCAAAAGATCGCAGCCTCGTTGCACTGTAGGAGCTGACGAGTGCAACGAGGCTGCGATCTTTTGATCTTTTGATCTTTGAGGCTGCGATCTTTGATCTTTAAAGAATCGCCGCGTTACTGCGTTGCGCCTGCTTGAGGTAAATCCCCAGCTCCCGCGCCGGCAGCGGTTTGCTGTAGTGGTAGCCCTGACCTTCGTGGCAGCCCTCGGAAATGATGTACGTCTCCTGCTCGGCGGTTTCCACGCCCTCGGCAATCACCTGCATGCCCAGGCTCTTGCCCAGTTGAATGATCGCGCGAACGATGGTCGCGTCATCGTCGTCATCGAGCAGGTCCTGAACGAAGCTCTTGTCGATCTTGATCTTGTCCAGCGGCAGGCTTTTCAGATAACTGAGCGATGAATAGCCGGTGCCGAAGTCGTCGATCGCGATCAGCGCACCGGAGCGGCGTAGGCTCAGCAGATGCTGGGCGGCGGTGGTGATGTCTTCCATCAGGCCGGTTTCGGTGACTTCCAGTTCCAGACTGCGCGGCGGCAAGCGGTACATCTGCAACAGGTTGTTGACCACCCGTGGCAGCTCGGCGTGGTGCAGTTGCACGGTGGACAGATTGACCGCCATGCGCAGATCGGCAAAACCCTGATCGTGCCACTCGCGCAATTGCTTGCAGGCCTGATCGAGCACCCACTCGCCGATGGCGATGATCGTGCCGTTCTGTTCGGCCAGCGGAATGAACAGGTCCGGCGGCACCAGGCCGTGTTCCGGATGTTGCCAGCGAATCAGCGCTTCGACGCCGACCACGCGGTGATCGCGGTAGCTGATCTGCGGCTGATAGACGAGGTAGAACTGGTCGCGGATCAGCGCGTCACGCAGGTCTTTTTCCAGCTCGCGACGACGGCGCATCTCGCTGTCGACGCTGGCGATGTAGAACTGATAACGATTGCGCGAGCGGGTCTTGGCCAGGGTCATGGTCTGCTCGGCTTTCTGCAACAGCTTCTCGGTGCTGTCGCCGTCCTCCGGAAACAGGGTGATGCCGATGGTCGCGCGCAGGCGGATCTCCTGATCGTCGAGGGCGAAGGGCGCCTCGAGGTCATCGAGAATGCTTTGCGCCAGTTCTGCTGCTTCGTAAGGCTGTTCAATGTCGGCCTGCACCAGCGCGAACTGATCGCCGCCCAGTCGAGCGAGGGCGCCGAGACGACCGCTGTGGGCACGTAAACGATCGGCCAGGGCCAGCAGCAATTGGTCGCCGGTCTGGTAGCTGAATTGCTCGTTGATGCCCTTGAAGTCATCCAGGCCGACGCACAACACCGCGACGCGGCGCTGCAATTTGCCGGCATCGACGAGAATCTTGTCCAGTTGCTGCTGTAATTGCTGGCGGTTCGGCAGACCGGTGAGGAAATCGTACTGGGCCATGCGCAGCAGGCTGTTTTCCGCTTCGTGGCGCAGATGGGTGTTGCGTTCGATGGACTCGAGTAACTGGTTGGCGGTGTTGATCCAAAGGCCCAGTTCGTTTTTTTCGTGGCCCTTGATCTGCGGAATCTTGTGCGCGCTGGGACGATCCGGATTGATCTCGGTGAGGTGCTCAATGATTCGCGACAGCGGTTTGGTCAGCAGCCAGTGATAGACCAGATACAGCACCAGGCCCAACGCCAGTGCGCGCAACACCCCGGAAATGAAAATGATCACCGAGCTGACAATGAACCCTTCGCCATAAGTGGCGGTATCGAGGGTGATGCTCAGGTCGCCGTAGTATTCGCTGTAAGGGCCACGGCCGACCAGTTGCGTGGTGAAGGTGCGTTCCTGGCCGAGAATCAGGTCGGTCAGCCAACGGCTGTTGGAATGCTGCAGCTCGCGGGATTTCTGCGCGAGCATGGCTTCGTTGGGGTGGCCGATGGAGGCCTGACGCACGGCGTCGTCCTGGAACAGCCCTTCGATCACCTGCATGCCCATTTCCCGATCCAGGCTGTACACGGCCTGGGTCGATGGATCGCGGAACATGTCGAGGATCCGTTCGGCGTCGCCGGCCACTGCCTGACGGGTCTTGTAGGCATCGAAGACAATCTGCGCGCAGCTCAAGACTACGCCTACGATCAATGCCGACAGGAGCACGACCCGGAGCAACTTCACCGACAAGCTGTTCTTGAGTTCCAGCTTCAAAGGGTTATTCCTTGTTCCGTGCGGGTAGCGTCAAGTTGCCATGAGTATTGGCAATCCCGGGTTGGCAGTCAAAGGGACAATCGGGCACGGGAAAAGTCGCCGTGATCCTGGCCGCAATGTCGTCATTTGAGTAATAGCTCTGAATTAACTGTGTCGGTTGCAATTGCCTTCAACTTGAGCACTGGGCCAAAGATTTTTTCCTGTCTGTGATGGTAGACGGCTGAGGGCTGGCGGCAAACGGCGTGAAGCTGCTTTTACCGTGCGAGAAACGCCATGCGCCGGGCATAAAAAAACCCGGCCGAAGCCGGGTTTCTTGTCTGGCGCGCAGCTTAAGCGGTGAAGGTTTTGCCTTCGAACTGCTCGGCCACGAACTTCCAGTTGACCAGGTTCCAGAACGCTTCAACGTACTTCGGACGCAGGTTGCGGTAGTCGATGTAGTAAGCGTGTTCCCAGACGTCGCAGGTCAGCAGCGGGGTGTCGCCGCTGGTCAGCGGGTTGCCGGCGCCGATGGTGCTGGCGAGGGCCAGGGAACCGTCAGCCTTTTTCACCAGCCAGCCCCAGCCGGAACCGAAGGTGCCGATCGAGGTTTTGCTGAATTCTTCCTTGAACTTGTCGAACGAACCGAACGCTGCGTTGATGGCATCTGCCAGAGCGCCGGTTGGTTGACCGCCGGCGTTTGGCGCCAGGCAGTTCCAGTAGAAAGTGTGGTTCCAGACCTGAGCGGCGTTGTTGAAGATGCCGCCCGAAGAAGTCTTGACGATTTCTTCCAGGGTCTTGCCTTCAAACTCGGTGCCTGGCACCAGGTTGTTCAGGTTCACGACGTAGGTGTTGTGGTGCTTGTCGTGGTGGAACTCCAGGGTTTCCTTGGAGATGTGCGGCTGCAGGGCATCGTGTGCGTAAGGCAGCGGCGGCAATTCGAAAGCCATGATGATTCTCCTAATCAGGTCTGTTGCGGTGAGCGCAAGGCCGATCACGGGCGGCCGGAAATGCACCGGCGAGTTTTTACTCTTTGCGGCGCAGGGTTCGGATCATAGCACCGGGGTCGCGCCTTAACCACGCAACAACTGTGTGGGATAGAGGTTCCAGAGCCTTTGGCAATTATTCATCCGGCGATGATCAACTGCGCGGCGACGGCGAACATCATCAACGCCACCACCAAATCGAGAATGCGCCACGTGCTCGGGCGGGCCAGCCACGGTGCCAGCCACGCCGCGCCGAGGGCCAGGGTGAAAAACCACAACAACGATGCACTCGCCGCGCCGACCACATAAGCGCCCGGCACCGATTGCTGCGCGCCCAGTGAGCCGATCAGCAGTACCGTATCGAGATAAACGTGGGGGTTGAGCAAGGTCACCGCCAGCGCGCTGAGCATCACTGCGCGCAGCGAACGCACGGTCTGGTTCTCGCCTTGCTCAAGGCTCTGTTTCGAGCAGGCCCGGCGCAGCGCCTGGCTGCCGTACCAGATCAGGAACGTCGCACCGCCCCAACGGGCGATCGCCAGCAGGGTCGGGTTCTGCGCCAGAATCGTCGCCAGGCCGAACACCCCGGCCGCGACCAGAATTGCGTCACACACCACGCACAATGCCGCCACCGGCAAATGGTGTTCACGGCGCAGGCTTTGCGCCAAGACAAAAGCGTTCTGCGTGCCGATCGCCATGATCAGGCCGAACGCCACCAACAGGCCGTTTACGTAGCTTTGCCACATGGGAGAGATCCTTTGAAAGAGAGTGCTTGCTGGCTATTCTCCGGTGTGACGCTGTATAAGAAAAACCAATAGTGCTGATCGCCCATTAGGAAAACTGATGTTCGACTATAAATTGCTTTCCGCGCTCGCCGCTGTGGTCGAGCAGGCCGGATTCGATCGCGCCGCACAAGTGCTGGGCCTGTCGCAGTCGGCGATCTCCCAGCGCATCAAATTGCTCGAGGCGCGGGTCGGCCAGCCAGTGCTGGTGCGCGGAACACCGCCAGCGCCGACCGAGATCGGCCGACGCTTGCTCAACCATGTGCAGCAGGTGCGTCTGCTCGAGCGCGACTTGCAATCAGTGGTGCCGGCGCTGGACGAAGAAGGCTTGCCCGATCGCCTGCGCATCGCCCTCAACGCCGACAGCCTCGCCACTTGGTGGGCCGAGGCCGTCGGCGATTTCTGCGCCGAGCAGCATTTGTTGCTCGACCTGATCGTCGAAGACCAGACCGTCGGCCTCAAGCGTATGCGTGCCGGTGAAGTGGCCGCATGCCTGTGTGCCAGCGAACGGCCGGTGGCAGGTGCCCGCAGCGTATTGCTCGGCGCCATGCGCTATCGGGCGCTAGCCAGTCCAGCGTTCATCGCTCGGCATTTTCCCGATGGGGTGCGCGCCGAACAGCTGCCGCGCACCCCGGCGCTGGTTTTCGGCCCGGACGATTTCCTTCAGCATCGCTATCTGGCGCTGTTGGGCGTCGACGGCGCTTTTGAACATCACTTATGCCCGTCTTCCGAAGGCTTCATTCGCCTGACCGAAGCCGGTCTGGGCTGGGGCCTGGTGCCAGAGCTGCAGGTGCGCGAGCAATTGCAACGCGGGGTGCTGCGCGAATTGCTGCCAGATAAACCGATAGACGTGCCGCTGTACTGGCATCATTGGCGCAATGGCGGCCAGTTGCTCAATCTACTGACCGAACAACTGCTGCGCTCCGCAAAGCAATGGCTAGTGGCTTGAGCGCAGCAACAAGCGTCAAGCTGCAAGAACACGCACCGTTTCAACTTGCAGCTGAAAGCTCGAAGCTTGCAGCTGCTTCCCTGGAGTTTTTGATGAAGATTTTGGTTACCGGCGCCAGCGGCTTTATTGGCGGGCGCTTTGCGCGTTTCGCCCTGGAGCAGGGCCTTGAAGTGCGGGTCAACGGTCGCCGGGCCGAGAGCGTCGAGCATCTGGTGCGCCGGGGCGCGGAGTTCGTGCCGGGCGATCTGAGCGACGCCGATCTGGTGCGGGATCTGTGCAACGATGTCGAAGCCGTGGTGCATTGCGCCGGTGCTGTCGGTGTGTGGGGGCGTTATCAGGACTTTCATCAGGGCAACGTCGAAGTCACCGAAAACGTCGTCGAAGCGTGCCTCAAGCAGCGGGTGCGGCGGCTGGTGCATCTGTCGTCGCCGTCGATCTATTTCGATGGCCGCGACCATCTCGGTCTGACCGAAGAGCAAGTGCCCAAACGCTTCAAGCATCCCTACGCCGCGACCAAATATCTGGCCGAGCAGAAAGTCTTCGGTGCCCAGGAGTTCGGTCTGGAAACCATCGCCCTGCGCCCGCGTTTCGTCACCGGTGCCGGCGACATGAGCATCTTCCCGCGCCTGCTGAAGATGCAGCGCAAGGGCCGGCTGGCGATCATCGGCGACGGCTTGAACAAGGTCGATTTCACCAGCGTGCAAAACCTCAACGAAGCCATGCTCAGCAGCCTGTTGGCGCAAGGTTCGGCGCTGGGCAAGGCCTACAACATCAGCAACGGCACGCCGGTGCCGCTGTGGGACGTGGTCAATTACGTGATGCGGCGGATGGAAGTCGATCAGGTGCGCAAATACCGCTCCTACGGTCTGGCCTACAGCGTCGCGGCGCTCAACGAAGGCGCGTGCATGCTCTGGCCGGGACGCCCGGAGCCGACCCTGTCGCGCCTGGGCATGCAGGTCATGAAAAAAAATTTCACCCTCGACATCAGCCGCGCCCGGCATTATCTCGACTACGATCCGAAAGTCAGCCTGTGGGCGGCCCTCGATGAGTTCTGTGCGTGGTGGAAAGCCCAGGACATCCGTTGAAACGATTCGGCCGGGCGGCAATGAACCGCCTTGCGGGTTGAGGGTCAATGCCTGCGGCTGCGGCGGTTATACTTCGCAGCATTTAGCCATCACCGCGTTTGCCAAAGGTTGCCTCAATGTCCATGCGAAACGATGCCCACGACGACGATTTCGATAACGTGCCAAGCCTGCGCGCCGATCCGTTCGACGACGATGACATCGCCCCCAGCCCCCGTACATCCGTGCATTCGCGCAGCGCGCCAGTGGTCAAGGTCAAGGCCGCCAGCACTGGGCCGCTGTGGGCGCTGGTCGGCGCGTTGTTTTTCGCCTTCATCGGTCTGGCCTGGTGGAGCTTCCAGCAGATCTCGCTGATGGAGCAGCAACTGGTCGCCACCCAGGAAAGCTTCGCCCGCATCAGCGAAGAAGCGGCAGGGCGCCTGCAGGATATTTCCGGCAAGGTCGTCGCCAGCCAGAGCAACGTCAGCAGCGACAGCGAAGCGCTGAAGCTGCAAATCAAGCAACTCGAAGGCAAGCTGCTCGACCAGAGCAAGCAGCAGCAAGGCGTGGCTGGTCAGGCCAGCGAACTGGACAAGCGTCTGGCGCAGATGACCGCGCAGACCACCGAACAACAGAACGCCAATACGCAGTTGCAGGCGCAGGTCAAAGCCTTGAGCGCCGAGCTGGCGACCATTAAAAGCACCCCGGCCGATACCAGCAAGGTCGATGGCCAGTTGAAAGCCTTCGACGCCCAGTTCAAAAGCCTCGGCGCCGATATCGCCGCGCTGAAGAAACAGGGCAATCCGAGCGCGGCGATCGACCGTCTGGAGCAGGACATCGTGGTGCTGAAAAGTCAGCAGGACAACCGCCCGGCAGCGCCACAGGGTGGCGGCAACACCGCCGAGTTCGATGCGTTCCGCGCGCAGATGACCCGCAACCTGAATACCTTGCAGGCGCAGATCCAGAATCTCCAGCAGCAGATCAATTCTCGCCCGTAGCGACTGATCTGTTGCCCGGAGGGCTTTGTCCCCTTACCACAGGGGCCTGTAATCCCCTGCATCATTCTGAATACTCGTACATCAGCCCAAGCCGTCTACGCTCTTGAGACACCAAAAAGAACGAGGGATGCGCTATGGGGTTTTTGCATAAAGTGGCCTGGCTCGGCCTGATTCTGTTGGCCGGTTTCGGTCAGGCCAGCGCCGCCACCGCCGCCAAGGATGACAGTCAGGCCGCCATCGCCCTGCTGGAAAAAGCCTTGGCCTATTACCACGACAATGGCGACAAGGCGTTTGCCGCCTTCAGCCGCCAGGGTGAGTTCGTCGACAAGGATCGCTACGTGTTCGTCCTCGACACCAAAGGCGTCATGCTTGCCAGTGGCGGGCCGTCATCGGCGCTGATCGGCCGTGATGTCAGCGAAGTGCTCGGGCCGGATCTGCAGAAGGCGTTCAAGGATGCGCTGAAAGTGCCGGAAGGCAATGGCATCCAGCAGGCCGAATATCGCTGGCAGAACTGGGCCGACGGCAAGGTCGAGCGCAAGCATGTGTTCTATCAGCGCGTCGGGCAGCGCATTCTCGCGGTGGGTTACTACCTGCCACGGGCCTCAGCTGAGCAGGCCAAGGCCCTGCTGGAAAAAGCCGCGACGGATCTGAGCAAGGACGAGAAGGGCACGTTGGTGGCGATCAACTCGCTCAAGGGCGGATATCTGCAGGATGACCTGTATGTCTTCGTGGTCGATCTGAACAATCAACGCTATGTCGCCCACGGCACCAATCTGCGTTTGATCAACACTGATTTTGGCAAGGTCAAGGATCCGGAAGGCAAACCGGTGGGCGAGCCGATTCTGGCGCTGATCGGCAAGCAGGAAGAAGGCGAATACGAATACCGCTGGAAAAACCCGGTGACCGGCAAGATCGAGGACAAGCATGCGTACCTGAAAAAGGTCGGGCATTTCCTCGTCGCGGTGGGTTACTACAGCCCTTGAGCGAACACCGTTCCCTTGTGGGAGCGAGCCTGCTCGCGAAGCGGTGTGTCATTCAGCTATGTGCCGGCTGACACCGCGCCTTCGCGAGCAGGCTCGCTCCCACAGTGGTATTTGTTGCGGCAATTATTTCGCGCCGTGCTCCCGTCCGCGCAGCAGGTTGTTCGGCATGGCAATCGCCGCTGCCAGCCCCAGCAGCGACACTGCCGTGCTGACCCAGAGCAAGTGGCGGAAGGTCACCAGCAGCTCCGCGCGCAAAGCGTTCTGCGCTTCGCCGGGTGCTGCGTTCAGGCCATCGAGCAGGACGTTGCCCGAATGCCCTTCGCTGATCAGCGAACTGTTCGCCAGATGGGCGAAACTGGAGTCGTGCAATAACGCCAGCAGCAGCGCCGACATCAACGCCACGCCCACCGCGCCGCCCAGTGAGCGGAACAGGTTGGTGGTGCTGGTGGCGACGCCGATGTCGCGTTGTTCCACCGAGTTCTGCGTGCCGACCAGCGAGGTCGGGAACTGCATGCCGCCGGCGATGCCGCTGAGCAGCATGAACAGACCGCTGAGCAGTGTCGCTTGTGGCGAACTGAAGGCCATGCCGAGAATCGAGATCGGCATGAGGATCGCCCCGGTGAGAATCTGCGGTTTGTAGCGTCCGGTGATCGAGGTGCGGCGGCCGGCGAAATAGGCACCGATCGGCAAGCCCATCGCCAGTGGCAGCAAGTGCAACGCCGCGCTGTCGGCGCCAGCGCCGGTGACGCTTTGGAAGCGCAGCGGCATCAGCACGATCAGCGAGATGGCCTGGAAACTGGTGAAGAAGATCGTGCACCAGCACAGCAGGGCATTGCGGTTGGCGAACAGGTGCATCGGCAGCAACGGCTCCCGCGCCCGGCGTTCATGCCAGACGAACAGCGCCAGCACCACCACGGCACAACCGAACAGGCCGAGCACTTCGCTGCTGCGCCATGAATGACCCTGGCCGACTTCGGTGATACCGAGCAACAACGCGGTCAGGCCGATGATCATCAGCACCGTGCCGAGATAATCGATCACCGGTTTGCGCTGTGGAATCGGCAAGCCGCGCAGATTGCGCCGAGCCACCCACCAGGCGCCGAGGCCCAGCGGCAGGTTGATCAGAAACACCCAGCGCCACGACAGGTATTCGGTCATGTAGCCGCCAAGCACCGGACCGGCAACGCTGGCCACGGCGTACATGCTGCTGAAATAACCCTGATAGCGCCCGCGTTCACGTGGAGGGACGATGTCGCCGATGATCGCCTGACTCACCGAGATCATGCCGCCGGCGCCGATGCCTTGAAGGATTCGCGCCAGCACCAACTGCTCCATGCTCTGCGCCATGCCGCAGAACAGCGAGGCGAGGGTGAACAGGCCCATACCGAACAGCATCAGTTTGCGCCGCCCGTAAAGGTCACCAAGCTTGCCGTAGATCGGCACCGCCACGGTCATCGCCACCATGTAACCGGAAATCACCCAGGCCAGCAGGCTGACGTCCTTGAATTGCGCGGAGATCGCCGGCATCGACACGGCGACGATGGTCTGGTCCAGCGCACCGAGGAAGATCGCCATCATCAAGGCGACCAGCACGCTGCGAATGGCCGGTTTGGGCGTTTCAGGCTGATTGAGAGTGGTCACGGAAAACCTGCGGGCAGTGATTGACCCGCATGGACAAGGCGAGCGGGTAAGTGCTCGCCAGTGTAAGTCGATAGCAGGCTATTCGATAGCCTCGTACGGAAGCCCGACGTAATTTTCTGCAATGGTTTTTTGCCCGGCTTGCGAGCTGACAAAATAGTCCAGTTCCGACGCGCTGATGCGTTGGCTGAATTCATCATGCTCGTCGAAGCGATGCAGCATCGACGTCATCCACCAGGAAAATCGTTCGGCTTTCCATACTCGGCGCAGGCAGATTTCCGAGTATTTTTCCAGCAGATCGGTGCGGCCTTCGCGATAGACCTTCAGCAGAATATTGAACAACGTGCTGACATCGCTGGCCGCCAGGTTCAAGCCCTTGGCGCCAGTCGGCGGTACGATATGTGCGGCGTCGCCGACGAGAAACATGCGCCCGTACTGCATTGGCTCGACAACAAAACTGCGCAGCGGCGCGATGCTTTTTTCGATCGAAGGGCCGGTCACCAGTTTTTCCGCCAGCGCTACCGGCAGGCGTTTTTTCAGCTCATCCCAGAAACGCTGATCACTCCAGTCATCGACGTTTTCATCTGCCGGCACTTGCAGGTAATAGCGGGTGCGGGTGGCCGAACGCATGCTGCACAAAGCGAAGCCGCGCTCATGGCGGGCGTAGACCAATTCGTCGTGGACCGGCGGTGTGTCGGCGAGAATCCCCAGCCAGCCGAACGGGTAGACCCGCTCGAAAATCTTCAGGCAATCGGCCGGAATCGACTGCCGCGCGACGCCGTGGAAACCATCGCAACCGGCGATGTAATCGCAATCGACGCGCCAGCTTTCACCGTCCTTTTCGAAGGTGACAAAAGCTTCGTCGCTTTTCATGCCATGGGGAACGACATTGCTCGCTTGATAAATTGTTGGCGCCCCTGCGTCCCGACGAGCGGCCATCAGGTCGCGGGTGACCTCGGTCTGGCCGTAGACCATTACTGTTTTGCCGCCGGTCAGCGCGTGCAGGTCGATGTGCACCTGACGCCCGTCCAGCGCCAGATCGAAGCCGCCATGAACCAGACCTTCGGCATCCATTCGCTGACCGACGCCGGCCTCACGCAGCAGCTCTACCATGCCTTGCTCAAGCACACCGGCGCGGATGCGCCCAAGAATGTAATCGGGCGTCTGGCGTTCGAGGATCAGGGTGTCGATGCCAGCGTTGTGCAGCAACTGGCCGAGGAGCAGTCCGGAAGGACCGGCGCCGATAATGGCGACTTGGGTTTTCAGAGTTTTCATTGTTTTTATGACTCGCAAGCTTCACACAGCAACAGCCGGTGAATGATTTTATGGATCGAGTGCTTGCATTTTTCCCTTGCGGGTCTGTCAATTGAAGGTGAAAACTGAGCCGATACCTGTACATTCTGCCAATCGGTGCGATTATCGCCCAAAAACCAGAGGCCTGGATTGAAGTATGAACAAGCCTGCCCTGCCTTCTATTCCGGTGTTCAAGCTCTACGGTGAAAGCCTGGACTGGCCGACCCCGGACTTGCTGCACTGTGAAACCATTTCCTCGCGCAGTCGCGAACATCAATGGGAAATCAAACCTCACCGCCACGCAGATCTGTGCCAGCTGCTGTTCGTTTTCAAAGGTCAGGCAGAGCTTGAAATCGAAGGCCAGCGCACGCAGCTCGAGACCCCGGCGATACAAGTGCTGCCACCGTTGTCGGTGCACGGCTTTCGTTTTTCCGAGGATGTTGAAGGCTTCATCGTCACCTTGGCCACGCCGCTGATCAATCATTTGCAGGCGCAATTGGGCGATTCGGTACACGCGTTGGCCCGAGCGGAAAACTACCCGGCCGGCAAGGATGGCGATTATCTCAACAGCCTGTTTTCAGCGTTGCAGGCCGAGTACAACGGCCATCAACCGGCGCGGGAAATGCTCATGCATTCGCTGGTCAGCGTGATCATGGTCTGGGTCAGCCGCCAGGCGATCGTTCGGCATAAGGCCAGCCAGCGCCCGCAGCGCCAACGCGAATACCTCAACGGTTTCATTCAGTTGGTGGAAGAGACTTACCGCCAGCACGTCAAGGTCGAAGACCTCGCCCATCGCCTGGGCATCTCCGTGTCGCACCTCAACGGCACCTGCCGTGAACTGGCCGGGCAACCGGCGTTGCAGATCATGCACGAGCGTCAGTTGCTGGAAGCCAAACGCCTGCTGACCTACACCAGCATGACGATCTACGAGATGTCGGAGTTGCTGGGGTTTTCCGATCCGACCAATTTCACGCGCCTGTTCCGCCGCCGCGTGGGGATTTCACCAAAGGCATTCCGCGACCGCTTGAAGGCCGAGCAACAATCCTGATGTGCTGATGAGCCCTGTGGGAGCGAGCCTGCTCGCGAATACGCTCTTTCACTCAGCAACGATGCTGGCTGACACCGCGCATTCGCGAGCAGGCTCGCTCCCACAGAGTTGCATTCCAGCTCAGGTCTATCAGCGCAATGCGTTCAACGTGGCATTGTGCGGAATACACCGCTCATAGTTGCAGCTCGCGTACTCGCGCGGCAGCTGGCGCAACTGCTCGACCCGCCAGGCAGCGGTGCCGTACAGCGCCAGCGTGGCGGCGCAGGTGATGAAGATGGCGGCGTATCTTTTTGTTTTGATGTTCATGGTGTTCGACCTCTGAACGTCTACCTTGCGGTATTACTTTGAGCATAGGTCAGCGGCGCGCACTTGCCAGCGAGTGCGCTTGAGGATTTAGCCGGCCATTCAGCGAATTGATGCCCATGTGGGAGCGAGCCTGCTCGCGAAGGCGGTGGTGCAAGCGACATCAATGTTGAAAGTATTGGCCTCTTCGCGAGCAGGCTCGCTCCCACAAGGGATCGGGTTTACAGGTCGGCATCCCAGGCCGGGGCCTCGGGAAAGCGCTGCACGAGGAAGTCGAGCATGCTGCGCAGTGCCGCCGGCATGTGTTTACGTGAGGCGTACACCGCGTAGATATTCATTTGGCGCGGTTCTGCGTGTGGCAGCAAACGCAGCAGCTCGCCGTTGTGAATATGCACGCCAGCCTGGTAGGTCGGCAGCATCGCCACGCCCGCGCCGGCCAGGGTTGCGCGCAGAAGGGTGCTGGCCTCGTTGGCGCTGATATTGCCCTGCACCGGTACCGAAACCGGTTCGCCATCCTCTTCAAAATGCCACAGGCTCTTGCCGAAATAGGAATGGGTCAGGCAGTTATGTCGGCTCAAATCCTCAACCGTCTGCGGCGCCGGCTGCTCAAGCAGATAAGCCGGCGCTGCGCAGACCACCGAGCGGCACACGGTCAGGCGCCGGGCGATCAGATTCGGATCAAGATCATTGCTGGTGCGAATCGCCAGATCGATGCGTTCATCGACCAGATTCACCGTGCGGTCGAGCATTTGCAGATCGATACTCACGCCGGGGTAAAACCTGACGTACGCCGCGACCGCATCGGCCAGTTGCGCCTGGCCAAACGAGGTGCTGACGCTGATCCGCAGCAATCCGCGCGGCGCGTCATCGGGTTCGCTGACGGCGGCCTGCATGTCGTGCGACAGGTCGATCATCTGCCGGCAGCGCGGGAGGATTTCACTGCCGGCGGCGGTCAGGCTCAATTTGCGCGTGGTGCGGTGCATCAGCCGCGCGCCGACCCAGTCTTCCAGCTCCGCCAGATAGCGCGACACTACCGGCCGCGACAGGTCGAGGTGATCGGCCGCCGCCGACTGGCTGCCGAGGTCCACGACCGTGATGAATACCCGCATTGCTTGAAGCCGATCCATGATTTGCCCGCTTTCAGAAACAAACTATGTCCAAGCATCGCATTTTTTGTACTGAGTCTGGCAACTAAGCTCTATTGCATCGCCAGACTGGCATTCGCAATCCGGAGCAACAAATGATCGGCTTCACCCCTTTCAAGCGCGTTCTGCTCGCCGCAGCATTTTTCGGCTTTGCCGCCCATGCATCCGCCGCCGAGCTGAGCCTCGATGTCTACAACCCGGGCACCCAGGCGATTTTCCCGGTCAGCTCGGTGCTGGTCAGCGGTGAGAAAGAAGCGATTCTGGTCGATGCGCAATTCGGCAAATCCCAGGCCGAGCAGGTGGTGGAGAAGATCCGCGCCAGTGGCAAGCAATTGACCACCATCTACATCAGCCACGGTGACCCGGATTACTACTTCGGCCTCGACACCCTGACCAAAGCATTCCCGCAGGCGAAAGTGCTGGCTTCGCAGCCGACTGTCGATCACATCAAGCACACCGTCGACGGCAAACTGGCCTACTGGGGGCCAAAAATGGGCGCCGATGTGCCGACGAAAACCATCGTCCCGGACGTGCTCAAGGGCGACAGCCTGACCCTCGAAGGCAAGCAATTGCAGGTGATCGGCCTCGACGGCAAGCAACCGGATCGCAGCTTCGTATGGATCCCGTCGCTCAAAGCAGTGGTCGGTGGCGTAGTGGTCGCGGAGAACATTCATGTGTGGATGGCCGACACCCAGACCGCGCAATCCCACGCCGACTGGCTGCACACCCTGCACACCATCGAAAGCCTGAAACCGCAAACCGTGGTGCCCGGCCATTACCTGGGTGACAGCAGCCGCTCGCTGGCCAGCGTGAAATTCACCGCCGATTACATCAAGGCCTTCGATGCCGAAACCGCCAAGGCCAAAGACTCTGCTGCACTGATCGCAGCGATGAAAAAACGCTACCCGCAGCTGGGCGAAGAAAGTTCGCTGGAGCTCAGCGCGAAAGTCGCCAAGGGCGAGATGCAGTGGTAAGCCGAACCTGAACACGCAGCATTTTCAAGCCAACTGGAGAATGTCATGAGCAAGATCGCAATCATTGGTGCCACCGGCCGTGCCGGTAGCCAACTGCTGGAAGAGGCCCTGCGTCGCGGCCACAGCGTCACCGCCATTGCCCGCGATACCTCAAAGGTCGGTGATCGCGCCGGTGTCGTCAGCAAGAGCCTCGACGTGCTGGATTCGGCGGCGCTGCAAGCAGCAGTGGCCGGTCACGACGTGGTGATCAGCGCAGCGCATTTCGCCACCGTCCCGGCCTCGGCGATTGTCGGACCGGTAAAACAGGCGGGCGTGAAGCGCTTGCTGGTGGTCGGCGGCGCCGGTTCGCTGTTGCTGCCGGATGACACGCGGGTGATCGACAGTGCCGGTTTCCCGGCTGAATACAAAGCCGAGGCGAGCGCGGGGGCGGCGTTTCTTGATGCGTTGCGTCAGGAGCAGGAACTGGACTGGACTTTCCTCTCGCCGTCGGCGGAGTTTGTCGAGGGTGAACGCAGCGGCCAGTATCGCGTCGGCAAGGATCATCTGTTGGTCAGTGCCGAAGGGCGTAGCTGGATCACCTTTGCCGATTACGCGATTGCGCTGATTGACGAAGTGGAAACGCCGGAGCATTTGCGGCAGCGTTATACGGTCGGGTATTGACCGCGTCGATGCGGAGGGATTGGTCTGACTTCAGAATTTTCCCCCCTCACCCCAACCCTCTCCCCCAAGGGGGAGAGGGGGAAAGGGAGCCGATCTCCATGCTTTTCCAGACCTGAGTTCGACTTGCTATTGCAGGTCGGTGCAGGCAGATCAAACAACACGCTCGGTTCCCTCTCCCTGGGGAGAGGGCTAGGGTGAGGGGAGAGGCTTCAGCGCAAATGAGCCTGCTCAACCAGCCAGAGCATCAGCTCCTCAAGTTGCGGCGAGGGTTCGGCTCCAGCAGGCACCACCACGTAATACGCCAACCCCGTCTTCACCTTCAACGCAAACGGCATCACCAGCCGTCCTGCGTTCAGATCATCGCCAATCAGCGACCAGTCCCCGATCGCCACCCCCGTCCCGTGCGACGCCATCGACATCGCCTGATCCAGCGTTTCGAAATGCTGACCGCTGCGCAGACTGCCCAGTTGCAAACCCGCCGCATCGAGCCATACCGACCAGTCCTGAATGTCGTGGGTCGGGTGCAACAATAGATGCTCTTGCAAATCCTGCGGTGAATTCAGCGCCGGCGAGCCCTTGAGCAGTTGCGGCGAGCAGACCGGTGTCAGTTGCTCGTCGAACAGATGCAGTGCGCCTGGCGAATTGTCCGGCGGCGGGCCGTAGATCACCGCGGCATCGAATTGCTCGCGCTGAAAGTCCACGCCGTGTTGCAGCGAGGCCGTCAGTTTCACCGGCACGTCCGGGCGTTCCTTCTGCCATTGCAGCAGACGCGGCAGCAGCCAGCGCATCACGCAGCTCGGGGCCTTGAGTTGCAAGGTTTGCCGCGTCAGACCGATCTGCTCGGTCGCTTCACTGATCAGCCCGAAGACCTTTTCCACTCGCGGCAGCCATTCGCGGCCTTCGGCCGTCAGCGCCAGACCTCGGGCCAGACGAATGAACAGCGGATAACCGAGCTGTTCTTCGAGCCCGGCGATCTGCCGGCTCACCGCGCCCTGAGTGATGTGCAACTGCTCGGCGGCGCGAGTGAAATTGCAGCATTGCGCGGTGATCCAGAACGTATGCAGAGCGGGAAGGGGTGGCAGGCGTTTCATGGCGATCCGAGGTATGACGTGGGGACATGGCTAGTATGACTTTTAATCGATTGTTGCTGCCAGTTGCGCACCGTTCCAATGATCACTCCACGGACCCTGTGGGAGCGAGCCTGCTCGCGAAGACGGTTCAAGGTTCGACACGGATGTTGGCTGGACCGCTTATTCGCGAGCAGGCTCGCTCCCACAGGGAGTGTTCAGTGAATGAAAGGGCAATCAACATGGCAACGTGCGGCGAAGTACTGGTCAAGCTGTTGGAGAATTACGGGGTCGAGCAGGTGTTCGGCATTCCCGGTGTACACACCGTTGAGCTGTACCGAGGCCTCGCGCGTTCAAGCATCAACCACGTCACGCCTCGTCACGAACAGGGCGCCGGGTTCATGGCTGACGGCTACGCGCGCACCAGCGGCAAACCCGGCGTGTGCTTCATCATCACCGGCCCGGGCATGACCAATATCACCACGGCCATGGGCCAGGCTTACGCCGATTCGATTCCGATGCTGCTGATCTCCAGCGTGCAGTCGCGCAGTCAGTTGGGCGGTGGCCGCGGCAAGTTGCATGAACTGCCGAACCAGAGCGCACTGGTCGGCGGCGTCGCAGCGTTCTCGCACACGCTGATGTCCGCTGCCGAACTGCCGGTGGTGCTTGCTCGCGCTTTCGCGCTGTTCCAGGCCGGACGACCGCGTCCGGTGCACATCGAAATTCCGTTGGACGTGCTGGTGGAAGAGGCCGATGAGTTGCTCGCCAGCCTGCCGGTGAATATCGATCGCGCCGGCGCCGCACCGGCTGCCGTGGCCCGCATGAGCGAACTGCTCGCCACGGCGCAACGTCCACTGATTCTCGCCGGCGGCGGTGCTATCGACGCAGCGCCGCAGCTGACCCGACTCGCCGAATTGCTCGACGCTCCAGTGGCGCTGACCATCAACGCCAAAGGCATGCTGCCGACCAGCCATCCGTTGTTGATCGGTTCGACGCAGAGCCTGGTCGCCACCCGCGCACTGGTCGCTGAAGCCGACGTGGTGCTGGCGATCGGCACGGAGCTGGCCGAGACTGATTACGACGTGACCTTCGCCGGCGGCTTCGAGATTCCCGGCAAGCTGTTGCGCATCGACATCGATGCCGATCAGACCGTGCGCAACTACCCGCCGCACGTCGCACTGGTCGCTGATTCGCGCAATGCCGCGCAAGCATTGCTCAGCGCCTTGTCGCACCAACCGCTGGTCGAACGCCGCAATGATTGGGGCCAGGTCCGCGCCGCGCGTCTGCGTAAAGAATTGGCGGCGAGCTGGGATGCGCCGACGCTGGCGCAGACGCGTTTCCTCGAAACCGTGCTGCATGAGCTGCCTGGCGCGGTGTTCGTCGGCGATTCCACGCAACCGGTGTACACCGGCAACCTCACGTTCAACCCCGAGCGTCCGCGTCGCTGGTTCAACGCATCCACCGGTTACGGCACCCTCGGCTATGCGTTGCCGGCGGCGATTGGTGCGTGGCTCGGTGGACAACTCGATAACGGCGCGCGCCCGCCGGTGGTGTGCCTGATCGGTGACGGCGGCTTGCAATTCACCCTGCCGGAACTGGCCAGCGCCGTTGAAGCGCGGGTGCCGGTAATCGTGCTGCTGTGGAATAACCAGGGTTACGAGGAGATCAAAAAGTACATGGTCAACCGCGCCATCGAACCGGTCGGCGTGGACATCTACACCCCGGATTTCGTCGCCGTGGCCAAGGGCCTCGGTTGCGCCGCGCAAGCCATCAGCAGCATCGACGAATTGCGCGCAGCGCTGCGCGAGGCGACGGACCGGCAAGGCCCGACGCTGATTGAAATCGACCAGAACCAGTGGATGCAGGCGGTGGCCCAATGATCAGTTTTCCAACCACACTCGACGGGCTCTACATCAACGGTCAATGGTCGTCGGGCCGCGAACATCTACGGGTGATCAACCCCGCTACCGAAGCGCTGCTGACCACCGTCAATGGCGGTGACGAACACGCCGTCGACCAGGCGATCAGCGCGGCGACCGAGGCGTTCGAACATTGGTCGAAAACCACCGGCGCCGAACGCGCTGCGATCCTGCGCAACATTGCCAACGGCGTGCGCAACGCTCGCGAGCACTTGATGAACCTGCAGTCGAGCAACAACGGCAAACCGGTGTTCGAAGCGGCGATCGACGTCGATGACGTGATCGCCACTTTCGACTATTACGCCGAACTCGCCGAAGGCTTCGACGCCGGTCAGGACAGCAACGTGCCGCTGCCCAGCGAGGATTTCAGCGCACGCTTGCGGCGTGAGCCATGCGGTGTGGTCGGGCTGATCGTGCCGTGGAATTTCCCGATGGTCACCACCGCGTGGAAACTCGCCCCGGCGCTCGCCGCCGGTTGCTGCGTGGTACTGAAACCCTCTGAAGTGACGCCGCTGCCGGAGCTGGAACTGGCCGCGATCATCGCTGAATGCGGGTTGCCCGACGGCGTGTTCAATCTGGTCTGCGGCACCGGGCTGGCGGTGGGCGCGCCGTTGTCGGCGGATCCACGTATCGCCAAGATCTCCTTCACCGGCAGCAATGCGGTTGGCGTGCAGGTGATGCAGCGCGCCGCAGAAACCGTGAAGGGTGTCAGCCTGGAATTGGGTGGCAAATCTTCTTTGCTGGTGCTGGCGGATGCCGACCTGGAACTGGCGGTGGAATTGGCCTGTGGTGGCGGATTCTTCAACGCCGGGCAAATGTGCTCGGCCACCAGTCGGGTGCTGGTGGCCGAGGCATTGATGGATGAATTTCTTCAGCGCCTGCAAAAACGTGCGGAGGCGATCCGAGTCGCTGATCCGTTTGATGCGGATGTGGAGATGGGCGCGCTGGTCAATCAGGCGCAGTACCAGCGGGTGCTTGGGCATATTGATCGCGGTTTGAGCGCCGGGGCGAGGTTGGTGTGCGGCGGCAATCGTCCGGCGCATTTGCCGCGCGGTTATTTTCTCCAACCGACGGTGTTCACCGACGTGCCGCTGGACAGCGCGTTATGGCGTGAAGAGATTTTCGGCCCGGTGGTGTGTGTGCGCAGTTTCGCCAGCGAGAGCGAGGCGATTGCGCTGGCCAACGACACGCAGTTCGGCCTGGTCGCGAGTGTGGCGACGCGCGATGCTGCAACGGCGGATCGCGTGGCCAATGCCTTGCAGGCAGGGCTGGTGTGGATCAATGCTCCGCAGGTGATCTTCCCGCAGACGGCTTGGGGCGGTTACAAGCAGAGCAGCGTCGGCCGCGAACTGGGGCCTTGGGGGTTGGCGGCGTTTCAGGAGATCAAGCATGTGATCCGCGCGGTCTGATCATAGATATGTAGCGCCTGGACTGACCCCTTCGCGAGCAGGCTCGCTCCCACATTGGAATGCATTTCCTTATGGGAGCGAGCCTGCTCGCGAAAGCGCCATAAGCCCCACCTCAGATACTGGATCAGACCGAAAGCCGCAACCGCGCCAGATCCCGCAACGGCGGCGCGCCAAACAGGCGGCTGTATTCGCGGCTGAACTGCGACGGACTTTCATAGCCCACCCGATACCCCGCCGCCGAGGCTTCCAGGCCTTCGGTCAACATCAGCCGCCGCGCTTCTTGCAGGCGCAGTTGCTTCTGATATTGCAACGGACTCATCGCGGTCATCGCCTTGAAACGGTGATGCAACGTCGACACGCTGAGGTTCACTTCCCGCGCCAGATCATCGATGCGCAGCGGCTGCTCGAAATTGCCGTTGAGCCATTTGATTGCCTGGCTGATGCGATGGCTCTGGCTGTTGGCAATCGCGATCTCATACAAACGATGACCCTGCGGGCTGCGCAGCAAGCGGTAGAGAATCTCCCGGCGAATCAGCGGCGCGAGCATGGCGATGTCTTTCGGCGCGTCGAGCAGCCGGGCCAGACGCAACACTGCATCGAGCATGGCGCTGTCGATTTTTTCCACGTACAGGCCACGTCCGGTCGGCCGGGTCGGTACGCCCATCGGGCCGGCGTCGGCGATCAGCGCGGTGATTTCGGTCGGATCAATGTCGAGGCGCACGGCGAGGATCGGTTCTTCCGGCGAGACATTGACCACCCGGCCGCTGAGCGGCATCGAAACCGACACCACCAGATAATTCAGCGGGTCGTAGTTGAAGAACTCATCGGCCAGGCGCACCTCTTTGCGCCCCTGCGCCATGATGCACAGCGCCGGCTGCGCGAGCACCGGGGCAAAATCATGGGACTGGGTGTGGCGCGACATCACCAGCGAACCGATCGCGGTCTGGTAGCTGCCATCGTCGCTGGTGTTGCGGCGGATGATCGCCGCCAGCTCCGCGCGCTGCTTTTCCATGTCGGCGCTGGGTTCGGCTTGAAAACGATCGAATGACGTCATACACGGCATCCTCGGCAAGTGAGGGGGAATGCAGCAGAGCATATGTTTGTGCAAGCAGCGGCGGTAGACACATTCTGCCAAATGCTTGCCTGATTCTGCCCTGAGGTGCGCACATGTCTTCCGCCATACGATCCTGTAGGAGCTGCCGAAGGCTGCGATCCGTTGATCTTCAAGGCAAAATCAACAGATCGCAGCCTTCGGCAGCTCCTACACAAAACGCGTATGACACACGTGTTGCGCAGGTTTACAGGTTGTTACAGGTCGTCTGCACAGTCTCGCAGGATTGTGCAACGCGAAGGCAGGAATCGACTAACGGCGCTGCCGCCGCGGACCTTAATCTTTGCTCCAGTCGCAGCCCGTCTCCCGGCTGCCACGCGATTTCATGGAGGGTTGATCATGTCCAAGCAGATGCCTGTCAGTCATATGGCCTTCGTTCGTGCCCAGCCCGGGCGTTCGGCGGAACTCGGTGTGCGCCTCAGCGCGTTGATCGAGGTCTCGCGCGCGGCGCCCGGCTGCCTGAGTTTTTCCTTGCAACAGTCGCAGTGCGATGCCGACCTGTGGCTGGTCAGCGGCTACTGGAGCAGCCAACAGATGATGACGGCGTATTTCAACAGTCCGTCGATGGAAGTCTTTGCCGAGCTGGTCCAGGACCTGGTGGTCAACAGCCTCGACTTCCACACCTTCAGGGACGTTTCCGCCGCGCAGGCCCTCGGTCAATGCGCGGCGCCGATACACAAACTCGCCGGTTGAGGGTTTAATGTCCGGCTTATTTGATTGAGCCAGGATCCGCGACATGGCACGTAAAGAGTTTGAACGCTTCGAAGCAGTTTCCGCAGTCGTCCCCGTCGAGCTGGGCGGCAACAAGGGTTATTACGCGGCCATCGCGGTCAAGGCTTTGGTCGATGGCGGCGCACCGCGCTTTCACAAATTGCTCAACGAGCAGGTGTTCCCCGGCGCCATCGCTGCCGATGATGCGGCCATCAACGAGCTGGACAAGCTCAAGGGCGTCACTGATGACGCCGAGCTGATCTGGTAATTACTTCTGCGCCCCCGGGCGCCACATTTTGAACAGTGCTTCAGGCCCCAGCTGAAAATAATCCGCCGGCCCGCCGCCACGCAGAATCGGTTGTGCGGCGGCGGTGTCGTAGATGCCGTCTTTCAGCAGCCATTTGGCGATGTGCACGGCGACGACCTCGCCGAGGATCAGCCAGCTCGGTACGGTTTCGCCATCGGCGCGTTGCAGCTGGATGATCTGCGTGACCTTGCACTCGAAGGACACTGGACTTTCGGCGACCCGTGGAACCGAAATCACCTTCGACGCCACGGTCGTCAGCCCCGCCAGTTCAAACTCGTTGACCTCAGGCGCGACCATCGCGCAGCTCTGGTTCATCTGCTCGGCCAACGGGCGCGTGGCGAGGTTCCAGACGAACTCCCCGGTCTGCTCGATGTTGTTCAGACTGTCTTTGCGCCCGACACTGGAAAAGCCAATGATCGGCGGCACGTAGTTGAAGGCGTTGAAGAAACTGTACGGCGCGAGATTGAGCCGGCCTTCGGCATCCTGCGAAGAAATCCAGCCGATGGGGCGCGGGCCGACGATGGCGTTGAACGGATCGTGAGGCAGGCCGTGGCCGTTGGCGGGTTCGTAGAAGTGGATGTCATCGGGCATGGGGAGCGGATTCCTGAGCTGCATTCGGATGCCGCCATAGTGCAAGGACCCAGCGCATATTTCCAGCCAGACGCGAGACCCCGTAGGGTTCGTGGCAGGACACAGATTTTGTGGCCTGCCAGCGATGTAGCCCCGTCAGTCAGTGACGATCCGCGAATGTTTCTGGGTGTCTTTCATGGTGATGTACACCAGCAGCGACACGGCAATGCACGCGGTGACGTACCAGTAGTAACCGGTTTCCATGCCGATGCTCTTGAACCACAGCGCGATGTATTCGGCGGTGCCGCCGAAGATCGACACGGTCAGTGCGTACGGCAGGCCGACGCCCAGGGCGCGGATTTCGGTCGGGAACAATTCGGCTTTCACCACCGCATTGATCGAGGTGTAGCCGCTGACGATGATCAGCGCGGCCATGATCAGGAAGAACGCGCCCCACCAGGTCTGGATGGTGTGCAGGGTCATCAGGATCGGCACGGTGAAGATCGTACCGAGCACACCGAAGGCGATCAGGATCGGGCGCCGGCCGATCTTGTCCGACAGGCCACCGATGATCGGTTGCAGGCACATGAACAGGAACAGCGTGGCGGCGGAAATGGTGGTCGAGTCGGAGATGCTCATGCCGACCGTGTTCACCAGGTATTTCTGCATGTAGGTGGTGTAGGTGTAGAACGCCAGGGTGCCGCCCATGGTCAGGCCGACCACGGTCAACAGCTCTTTCGGGTGGCGCATCAAGGTGCGCATCGCGCTTTCCTTGGACTTCTCTTTCTTGGTGAACGATTCGGTTTCTTCCATGCCGCGACGCAGGTACAGCGCTACCACTGCGCAGAGCGCGCCGATGGCGAACGGAATGCGCCAGCCCCACGCGTACAGCTGTTCGGTGGTCAGGGTGTTTTGCAGCACGATCAATACGCCGAGGGCGATGAGCTGGCCGGAGATCAGGGTCACGTACTGGAAGCTGGAGAAGAAGCCGCGACGTTCCTTGGTCGCCATCTCGGACAGATAAGTCGCCGAGGTGCCGTATTCGCCGCCAACCGAAAGGCCTTGCAGCAGGCGGGCGAACACCAGCAGGATCGGCGCGCCGATGCCGATGGTTTCATAGTTCGGGCTCAGGGCGATCAGCAGCGAGCCGAAGCACATCAGGTACACCGAGGCCATCAGCGCTTTCTTGCGCCCGACCTTGTCGGCGTACATGCCCATCAGCCAGCCACCGATCGGGCGCATCAGGAAGCCCACGGCGAAGATCGCAGCGGTGTTCATCAGTTGCGCGGTGGTGGAACCGGCGGGGAAAAAGGTTTTCGCGAAGTACAGGGAGAAGGCGGCATACACGTACCAGTCGTACCACTCGACCATGTTGCCGACAGAACCGCTGAAGATCGATTTGATCCGGCTCGCGGTGGTTCTTGGTTTGGCCGGCACGGCAGCCGACCCAAGGGGCAGGGCGTTGGAGTTATCCATTGAAGGATCCTTCGTTTAATTGTTTTTGTGGAGCGCGTCGGAACGCAGCCTGCTGGGGCTATAGCAGGAGGTGTGCCAAGGGGTGAGGGGCCGGTTTAGAGGGGGTGGCGGGGAAGACTGAGCGGATTTGTGCCGACTTATTGGGCTGAGTGAGCGGATTTCCGCTTACCGCGTGAAGATCAAAAGCCCCTCACCCTAGCCCTCTCCCAGAGGGAGAGGGGACTGACCGAGGTGTTCTTGTGGGTTACATCGAACTGCAATATCGAGTCGAATACAGATTCGGGAAAGCATGGAGATCGGCTCCCTTCCCCCTCGCCCCCTGGGGGAGAGGGCTGGGGTGAGGGGGATGGATTTCAGCTACACCACAAATCTCTGCCTCACTCCGCCAGAAACATCTCCCGACTCAACCCATGCCGTTGCATCTTTTCATTGAAGGTGCGGCGCGGCAGTTGCAGTTCTTCGAGCACGGCTTTGACATCACCTTTGTGCCGGGTCAACGCCGCGCGCAGGCATTGTGCTTCGAAGGCTTCCTGCTGCGCCGCCAGCGATTGCCCCGGATCGATTCCGGCGACCGGTTCATCCAGCCCCAACACCTGACGCTCAGCAACGTTGGCCAGTTCGCGAACATTGCCCGGCCAGTCATGGCTGAGCAGGTGACTGAGCTGCGCACCGGTCAACGGCGGAAAGGTCCGGCCCAGACGCTGGGCGGCGTTGTGCGCAAAGGTCTCGAACAGCAACGGAATGTCTTCGCGGCGATCGCGCAGCGGCGGCAAGCGCAGTTCGGCGACGTTCAGGCGATACGCCAGGTCCTCACGAAAACGCCCGGCGCGGGCTTCGTCGAGCAGGTCCGGTTTGGTTGCCGCGACGATACGCAAATCAACGCGAATGCTTTGGTTCGAACCCAGCCGTTCGAGCTTTTGTTCCTGAAAGACCCGCAGCAATTTCACCTGCTGGGCCAGCGGCATGCTTTCGATCTCATCGAGAAACAGCGTGCCGCCATCGGCATATTCCAGCTTGCCGATGCGCTTGCCCGAGGCGCCGGTAAACGCGCCGCTCTCATGGCCGAACAGCTCGGCCTCGAACAGTTGCTCCGGGATCGCCGCGCAATTGAGCGCTACAAAGGGCTTACCGGCGCGCGGGCCGAAATCATGCAGGCAACGCGCGACCAGTTCCTTGCCGCTGCCGGTTTCACCACGGATCAGCACGTTGACCGGCAACGTCGCCAGATCCAGCACCTGCCGACGCAATGTCTGCAAGCCGCGGGACACGCCGAGCAACGTCGCATCCAGCCTAGCGCGGTTGTCAGCCAGTTCGTGCAGGGCACGGTTTTCCAGGACTAGGCGGCGTTTGTCCAGCGCTCGGCGCAGGCTACCGAGCAGGGTTTCCGGGCTGAACGGTTTTTCCAGAAAGTCGTAGGCGCCGTCGCGCATCGCCTCGACCGCCATCGGCACGTCGCCATGGCCGGTGAGCAGAATCACCGGCAGATCGGCGTCGCGCTGTTGCACTTCGGCGAGCAATTGCAAACCGTCCATGCCGGGCATGCGCACGTCGCTGAGGATCACCCCGGCAAAATGTTCCGGGAGCGCGGCGAGGCATTCTTCGGCACGGCTGAACAATTGCACCTGAAACCCAGACAGGCTCAGCCACTGTTCAACGGCGTCGCGAATGCTGCTTTCGTCGTCGACCACCATCACCGAATTGAGCATCAGATATGTGCCTCCAGATCGATTGGCAGGGTCAGGCTGAACACTGCGCCGTGGTCGCCATTCTCCACGCTCAAGCGCCCGCCGGATTCATGCACGATGGCGAAGGATACTGCCAGCCCCAGGCCCAGACCGTCACCCACCGGTTTGGTGGTAAAGAACGGATCGAACACCTGGCCCAGATGTTCCTCGGCAATCCCGCCGCCGTTGTCGCTGACGCTGAGCCGCCACAATTGCTCATCGGCCTCCAGACGGATTTCCAGGCGCTTGCAGGCTTTGCCTTGCATTGCATCCAGCGCATTGCGCAACAGGTTGATCAACACCTGTTCGAGACGAATCGCATCACCGCGCACCCACGCCGGACGGGTCAGATGCAGGACCAGACTGACCTGTTCGTCACGCAGTCGCGCATCGAGCAGTTGCAGTGATTGATCGACCACCGTCGCCAGGTCCAGACGTTCGCGCAGGCCGCTCGGGCTTTTTCGGGCGAAAGTCTTGAGGTGGCCGGTGAGGGCAGCCATGCGCGTGAGCATATCGTCCACCGGTTTCAGCGCCTTGTAGGCGTCATCGACGCGGCCATGTTCGAGCAGCAGGCGCAAGGTTGCCAGTTGCATGCGCTGGGCGGTCAGCGGTTGATTGATTTCGTGGGCCAGCGCGGCGGACATCTGCCCCAGCGCGGCGAGTTTGGCCGACTGCACCAGGCCTTCCTGCGCCGTGCGCAAGTCGCGGGTGCGCTCCTCGACCAGACGCTCAAGCTCTTCACGATTGCGCTGACGGACCTTGGCCAGCCGCCAGCGCTGATTGAGAAACAGCAACAGAAACACCAGCGCCAGCCACACGCCAGCGGCGGCCAGCGCGGCGTTGCGCAAATCCTCGAAGGCTACTTGCGGGCGGCGCAACAGGTGCAGGGTCCAGCCTTCGGTCGTCAGCGGCAGCGATTCCCACAAATAATCCGCCGTGCCCTGCGGACCTTCGACCCGGCGCAGATCGCTGTTGTCATCGAAGCGCCGTAGCGGCAAATGGGTCAGCGGCAGCAGCGATTGCTTGTCGTACTGACGCGTGCTTTTGATCTCGACCAGATCATCGGCGCTCAACGGCCGCAAGGCGCGATAACGCCAGCCCGGCTGGTTGGCGATGAAGATAATCCCGCGCGCATCGCTGACCAGCAGCGTGTCGCTGCCCTGGCTCCATTCGCGCTCCAGCTCCGGGAATTCCAGTTTGACGACCATGGCGCCGAGGAACTCGTCGTGGTCACCGAGCACCGCGCTGGAAAGGAAATAGCCGGGAATGCCGCTGGTCACGCCCACCGCGTAGAAACGTCCGGTGCCCTGAGTGCGGGTCTGGCTGAAGTACGGGCGAAAACCATAATTGTGGCCGACATAACTGCTCGGCAGCCGCCAGTTGCTCGCCGCCACCGCCAGCCCTGTTCGATCCAGCAATTCCAGGGTCGAGGACTGCGCCGCGCCGTTGATCTTTTCCAGCTTCAGATTCAGTGCCGCTTGCTGCGCGGCATCGACCGGGCCGGCCAGTGCCGAACGCAATTGCGGGTCCAGCGCCAGTACGGCGGGCAGGGCGCGATAGCGATCAATGAGGGTGTGCAATGAGTTGGCGTACAACCCCAGTTGCTGATTGGCGCGGGCCGCGTCTTCTTCCAGCGCCTGACGCTCGGCGTGGCGCATCGCGAGTGTCGCGGCCACGACCGTGCCGGCGATGATCAGCAGGGAATACAACGACAGACGCAGGGTACGGGAAGTCGGCAGCATGCTGGTCTAACGGATGGTAGGAGGAGGGGCACGATAGCATGCCATCACCCCTTGCCTGCTACTTGAGATCCATGGGGGTCATGCCGCCCTGGGTTTCTTCGAATAGGATATTGCCCTGTTCATCGTTTCTTGCAGGTGTCCGGTAATTCTTGCCGTTTCCGTTTCGAGGTCGGCAAGTTTGACTCCTGCCAGCGAATCAATGGAAAGCGCAGCGAAGTACTCTCTGGTGGTTTGCAGGTTATCGTTGATCTGCTGGACCAATGCCGGGATATATGTGAACAGCCTGCCGTATTTCTCGTCGGATATTTCAGAACTGGCGTCGCTGACTTCTTTAACGATTTCTACTGCTCCAATCGCTAAGGAAAGCCCTGCACCGGCTTCAGAAGCAACGTTTGGTGCAAAAAACTTGAGCCCAAAAGCGGCAGCAAGTTTTCCGGTACCTACCTGGCCTTTGGTTTTTCGAACGTCAAAATTCTTGATGCCCTTGGCGCCCAGGTAATTCAGTAGGTTCATGGACTTGTACTCTGCCTGCCGGATGATTTTGTCAGGATCAAGAGCACTTGCTTTGAGCTTGACCGAGGTGCTCAGCCCGGATTTTTCGGCGACATAGTCGATAGCGAAGCTGACGGCGGTTTTGGTGGCAATCCCCATGCCGACACCAACCACATTTCCCACGCCAGGAGCGGCTACCCCTAACGCTTGGGCACCCAGCCCAACCACTATTCCTGCGCCATAACTGAGGGCCTGATTCGTCACATGGACGGCTGTTCTACGGGCTGTTGCTTTCGCAAAATGGGAAGTTGAATTCTGGTTGAGCATCTGCTGCTGCACATTGTTGGATCGCAGTTGGGTGATTCCCAGAATATTCACGTGCTTGAGTATCTGATTCGCCAGAGTGCTGCGCAGGCGATCAGAAGCCATTCCCTGACCTCTTTTTGCATAGCTGGCGTTTTCCCGCGAAAAGTGCCTGCTCCAGGCGGCGTCATAGTCCGCTTTTGTCGGCAGTAATTTGCCTTGACCGTCGGCGTCTATATAACCGACGGGGTTGTTGCTTACAAACGCATACAGATTCAACCCATCCACGTCCCCCGCCGGATCCGCACTGACCCAACGTTGCAACCACGGCGCGTAATAACGCGCGCCGTAGTAATACAAACCACTGGCATCCATTTCCTTGCCGGAGTAACGGATGAAGCGGTATTCGATTTCCGATTCCGGGGCCATCCACGCGGTTTCGCCGAACGGGTAATAGCCTTCTTCGCTGGTGATGACGGCCTCTTCATTGAGCTCCATCACACAAGAGCCGAGATGGTCTTCGAGGGTATAGCGCAGTTGGGTGTTGGCGGCAGGCGGATTGCTCACCCAATGCAGACACCGCGCGTTGCCGACGCTGATGATGTGCAGCTCTTCGCCGTTGTCTTTGCTGCGGATTTCCAGGCCGGGCAGGTAGCGCACTTTATCGATGTGACTGACCCCCCTGGCGACCGTTTCGCGATATTTGAGTACCCGCACGCCCTGGCTGTAGCGGTAATTCTCGGTGTCGTTGGCGCTGTCCTTGCGAATGACCAGATCTATATGTTCCAGCTCGTCACGATTGTTCCAGTGCAATGTCGGGCCGTGCCGCAGCCTGGATTGATTGCCGTGCAGGTCGAACCAGTTGCCAAAGTCCGGTTCGTCATCGCCGGTTTCCCGGCGTACTGCGCGATTGCTTTCACTGTCGATGTGCATACGCCTGGTGCGACAACCCTCGTCGCGCTGATGGCACAACTCGATCAGGTTTCCTCCCTTGTCGTAAGTGTAAGTCTGGGTGTAGTTGCGGCGGTTTTTCGGATCGGTCGGTTGCGGCAGGCCGGGGATGTCCGGGGGTAGGGCGTCGTCGTAACCGGTTGCGCGAATCAACCGGTACAAGGAGTCGTAGATGAATTCGCGATGGCCATCGACCCGCTGGTTGGCAAACCAGGTGGGTTCGAAGGCGTGGTCTTCAATGCGAATGATGTTGCCGACGCGGTCGTAGAAATAGGCGAGATCCTGCAGCCTGTCTTCACCGGGTTTGTGACTTGTTTGCGTGTGCAAACGCCCGTCGGCCGGGTCGTATGTCCATTGGCTGAGCACGCCGTTGCCGGCCAGTTGCGCGATGATCTGATTGTTGGCGTTGTACTGTGCATCGAGCATCACTCGCTTGACGGAGTGCCCCTTGATCTCAAGATCCACTTGCCTGAGCTGCCCGGCAAGACCATGGCGTGATGCTCGGCGATGACCGCCGGCGTCGGTTTGCTCCAGGACAGCACCGACGGGGCTGATCATCTGGCGCGTGGTGAACGGCTCGCCATCGCGAAAGGTGCGGGTTTCTGCAATCGCCTGGCCGGTGAGGGCATAACCGGTGATTTTCAGCGATCCTGAAAAATCCGTCTGTTCGATCAACTGGCCGCGCAGGTTGCAGTCTCCATCGGCGGAACTTTCACCATAGCTGAAACTGTCGATCTGATCCCCGCTGGCTTCCTTTAGCGTTTTTACGCGTAGCAGCATGTCAAAGGTCGATTGCCAATGATGATCACGTTTGTCCCAGCGATGCAGTGGTTCGCCGGCCAGTCCCGGCAGCACCAGGCGCAAGCCCGAATCGGCGCTATCGGTGTACAGCACAGTGCCGTCGAGCGCATAGACGTTGGTGGCGTTCGCCACCGGCAGGCGCGGGTCGTACTGTGCCGCCAGGCGCCCGGCTACATCGTGGTGCTGGCAAGATACCAGAGCGCTTGGCGGATCAGCGGCTACCGAGTGCAGGTAAGCGATCTGTCGGATTGGCAGACCACGTGCGTCGATGACCGTCAACGCAGGAGTGCGCGAATGGACGGTATCGTACTTCATTGGGGTGGGTAGACATGTCTGGTGAAACGCTCGACAAAAGCCTGAAATTTCGCCCTGAACCCGGTCCTCGGTTTCGCTTCTTTGCGCAGGAAAACATTGTCTGTAAGTAAATCTTCCTTGTACCACTTCATCATGGTCTGGGTGGTTTCGATAAATCCAAGGATCTCAGTGGTCTGCTCTCGCAAGGTATCTAGCCGAATGATTTTGGCATCCTTCAAGCGGCTCTTGTCAGATAGCACGTCAGCCGAATTGATCGTGTTTTGTCCTGTTCGTCTGAAGGCCTTCTCAATATGGGTCATTCGCGAAGTAAGGGCTTGATGCCAGTCGGCGAGCATTGTTTCGATTTTTCCAATCTTGACCGGATCCAGACCATTTTGTATGTCCACCACTTCCTGCACTCGCGAACCCAGGTTAAGTGCCGCACCCGTGCCTGGAACATATGATCCGACGCCACGGCTCATCAGGATGGTGGACGCATCAGCTGGCGTAAAACTCGATGAACTCGCCGTGCCAGCGATCTTTTGATCAATGGCTTCGACGCTCATGACCGAAGTTTGTGGAATCAATGGGCTTGTCATATTTGCAAAGGACGTGAATTGAGCGACGATCGACTCGGCAATGTCGCCGTTGATGTGCGTGGCAACCATATCGACCAGGTATTTGACGGCCTCTGGCATACCGGCGGTAAGTTCTGAACCAACGAATGTGCCGCCGAAGTAACCTGCAAAGAAGCCGGCAGTGCCTATAAGTGCTTCTGCAAATCCGCTCTTGAGCAGATCCCCCCCGTATTTTCTTTGTGAAATTTTCAGCATCTTGTCCTGCGTCATAGCAGCGTGGTTGCCGAGTACCGTTGCAAACCTTGAGAAATTGACGATATCGAATCTGTCTTGGCTGTTGCCATGCACATCCACAAAAGTCAGCGGGTTGTTCCCGACGAACCCATACAGGTTCAACCCATCCACATCCCCCGCCGGATCGGCACTGATCCAGCGCTGCAACCACGGCGCGTAATAACGGGCGCCGTAGTAATACAACCCGCTGACGTCCATTTCCTTGCCGGAATACCGGATGAAGCGGTATTCGATTTCCGATTCCGGCGCCATCCACGCGGTTTCGCCGAAGGGGTAGTAGCCTTCTTCGCTGGTAACTGTCGCCTCTTCGTTCAGTTCCATCACGCAAGAGCCGAGATGGTCGTCCAGGGTGTAACGCACCTGGTTGTTTTCGGCAGGTGGATTGGTCACCCAGTGCAGGCAGCGTGCATTGCCGAGGCTGATGACGTGCAGTTCTTCGCCGTTGTCCTTGCTGCGGATTTCCAGACCGGGCAGGTAGCGGACCTGATGAAAATGGTTGGCACCCGGAGCAAAGGTTTCGTGGCGCTTGAACACTCGCACGCCCTGGCTGTAGCGGTAGTATTCGGCGTCGTTGGCGCTGTCCGGCCGCACCACCAGATCGATGTGCTCCAGCTCGTCACGCTTGTTCCAGTGCAAGGTCGGGCCGTGCCGCAGCCTGCGCTGATTGCCGTGCAGGTCGAACCAGTTGCTGAAGTCCGGTTCATCATCGCCCGTTTCCCGGCGCACACCGCGATTGCTTTGATCGTCGATGTACATGCGCCGGGTGCGACTGGCACCGTCGCGCTGATGACGCAGTTCGATCAGGTTGCCGCCATCGTCGTAGCTGTACGTCTGGGTATAGTTGAGGCGGTTTTTTTCGGTGGGCGGTTGCGGCAGACCGTGGGTGTCCGGGGGCAGGGCGTCGTCGTGACCCGTGGCACGGATCAACCGGTACAGCGAGTCGTAGCTGAATTCGCGATGGCCATCGACCCGCTGGTTGGCGGACCAGGTCGGCTCGAAAGCGTGATCTTCGATACGAATGACGTTGCCGACGCGGTCGTAGAAATATTCGAGATCCTGCAGCCTGTCTTCACCGGGTTTGTGACTTGTTTGCGTGTGCAAACGCCCGTCGGCCGGGTCGTATGTCCATTGGCTGAGCACGCCGTTGCCGGCCAGTTGCGCGATGATCTGATTGTTGGCGTTGTACTGTGCATCGAGCATCACTCGCTTGACGGAGTGCCCCTTGATCTCAAGATCCACTTGCCTGAGCTGCCCGGCAAGACCATGGCGTGATGCTCGGCGATGACCGCCGGCGTCGGTTTGCTCCAGGACAGCACCGACGGGGCTGATCATCTGGCGCGTGGTGAACGGCTCGTCATCATGGAAGGTTCGGGTTTCCACGAGCGTCTGGCCGGAGAGGGAGTAGCCGGTGATCTCCAGTAAACCTGAAGCATCTGTCTGCTTGTTCAACTGCCCCCGCAGGTTATGGCTTGCATCGGCATCACTCTTGCCATAGGTGAAACTCTCGCCCAGGTCCTCGCCGTGTTCCCTGAGAGTTTTCACGCGAAGCAGCGGGTCAAATGTCGATTCCCAGTGATGGCCAAGCTCATCCCAGCGCTGTAAAGGCTCGCCGGCCATGCCTGGCAGGACCAGGCGCCAGCCCGAATCGACACTATCGGTGAACAGCGTTGTGCCATTGAGCATGTAAGTGGTGGTGGCGTTCGCCATTGGCAAGCGCGGATCCTGCTGCGCCACGTGGCGCGCTGCCAGATCGTGCTGCCGGGTCGTCACCAGAGCGCTGGGTGTGGCACCGACTGCTGAGCGCAAGTAAGCGACCTGTCGGATCGGCAGGCCGCGGCCGTCGATGACCGCCAGTGACGGCGTGCGCCAATGCAGGGAGGAGGTCATGAGCCTGACTCGCGAGCGGACTCTTGCTCTTCGGCGGTGTCGTTGAAATCTTCGCTGGTGTGATACCAGGGATGGTAAGTCTGGCGGGAAAAGTCGCCTTTGGCGTTGACCAGCTTGATCGGACGCCCCTGCGCGTCATAGAACAATTGGTCGAACAGCCCGAGTCTGTGCAGCGATTGATCATTGACGTAGCAGTGCCTGTTGGCAAAGAACGGCCGGTACTGGCGTATGGGCAAACCCTTGTTGTTGTATTCGACCCGTTCGCTGACGCGCCAGCGTGGATCGGCAGGCAACTCAGCGTTTTCGGCAAGCAACTCGCCAGTGTTCGGGTCCACGTCATGCGCCGGCCCCGGGTCGACCAATTGCAGGGTTTGCAATGCACGACCAAAACCGTCGACACAGGCTTTGACGATCTGGATCTGCGCATCGATCGCATCGTCGGGATAGCGGTCGGCGCTGAGTATCACGGTGTGTACAGGTTCTCGACACGCTGAGCTGATGGCCTCGAGCATCCGCTGATCATCGAGCGTCAATGTCCGGGCAAGGGTCAGCCGGCGACGTGTGCTGGCGCGAATGTGTCCGCCGGGCAGCAGGTCGCCTTGTTTGATCCCTTGGCGCCCAAGCGCCGAAGCAGGAATGGCTGCCATCCAGCTGAACAGGTTTTTGTGCAGGGTACTCGCTGCGCCCTGGACGGCCTGCGCCGGATTGGCGATGGCCCATTCCGGATGAGTGTCGGGCAACGGCCGATAGTCGCTCAGGGCATGGAAGCCGGCGGGTTTGCCATTTTCCGTACCCTGGAAACTTGTGACCAATGGCTGACCGGAAGGCTCGTAGATAACTTCTTCGAGATTGTCGTTGGCGTCGATGACTCGCAGGGGTTTCAGCGCGTGGTAATCGAATTCCGCGACGCGCACGGCACAACCGTCCGGCAACTCCATCCGCATGATCGTCAGGTAATGACTGTCGTAAACCGCCGTGGTTATGCCATGGCTTGGCGTTTCGTTGAATGCGAGCACGTTGTAGAACGCTGGCAGGTTGCCGTAGCGAGAAAAATTGAAGCGCGACGACCAGAGATTCTGTTCGTCACTCGGCGCCGCTTCGAACAACGGCGGCATGGGCGCATAGCCAATATCCAGCAGGGCTTCACGGATGACCAGGCCTGGCACAACGCTGTAAGCGTCCAGCGCGGTCTTGTCCAGTAGCGCCAGCTCCAGAGAATGCGCCAGGGCTTCGAACCCGGCGACACCGTCATCCAGTTCGATACCGTCCACGCTCACATAGCGCTGGATCGATTGGGAAGTCAGCACCCGTTCGCTATGCCATTGCGTGGAATCCTGGTGCTCTCGCAGAAACTCGAACGATACCTGTCCCGGGTTGAGCCCGACCGGCAGATCGCCCTTGGCCAACTTCAAGGCATTGCCCTGATCCTGATAGGGCAGGCCCAATCGCCACTGTTGCGAGTCGACCAGATTGATCCGGCGTGCACGGGTTTCACTGATGTAAAAGTATTGCTGCGCTTCGTCGTGAGCGTCGGACCACCATTGATTCAGATGGTCTTCGGTGAAGGGGGGCGGGCTCTGGGCGGTCAACCTGCGCGCATAGCTCACCGTAAGTGCGTGGGTCGCGGCGCCGTAAGCGTCCCAGCGCAGGATGACATCGTGGCGGCACAGCGGGTCATTGATAAAGCCGTCGTACTGATAACTGATTGCTTCGGCCTGAAGGGGTAGCAGCACGGCTGCGGCATATTGCCCCTGCGGTCGTACCTCGCGAACCAGATAGCGCTTCTCTTCTACCGAGTACAGCGCGGCTGCACCGGGCGCCTGCGCATCGGCGCGGTAGGGGAAAATTTCTGTTCGAGCGACCGAGCCAACCAGTGCCTGCGCAATCCGATAGCGACTGTCGGACCCCTCCGGAGTGACGGGCTCATCGATTTCACCTTTGGGGTGGTAACGACTGAACAGGGTTTCGCCCAACGGGCAGGCGTCCGCGTCCGCGCTGAAATAATCGTCGCGGGAGCGATTGATTTCCTGACCGTTGTGAAACCAGGTGCATGTTTGCACTGGCTCGCTGAAGCCGGGCTCTGAAGGATCGGCTCCAACCTCGCAGTCAAGTTGCTGCAAGTAGCCGAACCCACGAAATTCCCTATCCTTGCCGTCGTAGAACCCTTCGCGCCAAGTGAACGACTGGGTCAACCGGTTGCCGGTGATCTCGTCGTGTTGCTCCTGCTTCTTCACCACGGCCAGCGGAAATGGCAGATGACATACCGGTGCACGCTCAAGTGCCAGCAGCCGCTCCTTTTCATCCAGCCATTCCTGAGCCGAGCTGCGATAAGTCACGCTGCTGGAACAGCCCATGTTGTTGTTACTGTTGACCAGCAGGTAGGGCTTGGCTGCAACAAAATCGTAGCGCCAATGCCGCGGCTGGATATGCGGCACCGTCAGAATCAGGCTGGCGCAACCGAGGCCTTGCAGGTCGGCGAAACTGACCTGGCACAAACGGTCATAGCGCACGTCTTCAGGCCACGGCACGCTGACGGGAATCTGCTCCAGGCCGTTGCCGCCCCGGTTCAGGTAGATGTCGAACCCATCGGATTTGAGATAGATCAGCGCGGGCGCGCCGGAGCCATCGAGATCGGCCAGACGTACTCGCGAGGCGTCGAATTCTTCATGGGTGAAGGGCAGGTCGCTGATCTTGCGACCTTTGCCGAATTTGCCGTGACCAAGATTCGGCCAGCAGCGGACCTCGTCATGGCGGATGCGGCACAGCTCGGGCATGTCGCTGCCAAGCAGATTGCCCAGAAGCACCAGTTCGCTTCGCGAGTTGCTGAACACCGGCAGACGATCGTCTGCGTATTCATGGGGGATTTCCTGTGCGGCGGCGAAGCCTTTTTCGCGCAGGCTGGCATAAAGACGTACGCGGTCGGGGCTGATGCTGGCCGCTGACATCAGCCCGTCCCCGCTGAAATCCCCCATGGTCAAAGTCAGATCCTGGTGTTCCCGGGGAAACGTGTCGAACGCGCTGAACAGTTCGAATTGCCGCTGCGCATTCAACGCATGAAAACCGCAGTAACCCAACCGGGCAATGATCAGATCCAGGCGGCCGTCACCGGTCAGGTCAAGCAGTTGCGCCACGGCGCGGTTGCGATCTGCCACCGGGATCCTGTCCAGCAAAACCCATGGGTCGTAACCGATCAGTTCGGTACCAGGTGCCGCGCGTCGCGGTTCTCGGTAATACCAGGCGTTGTCGTAGCGGCAGAGAAAGCCCGGCACGCCCTCGCCATACAGATCGACGCATTGATAGAACCCGCCGTCTTCGATGCCCGGTTGAGTCTCGTTTTCCAACAGCCGGGCAGGGGTTTTATTGATCTCGAAAGGCGAGTAGTCGAATTCCACCGGTGGAGTGTGTTCGACATTGCCTTGGCCATCGAACGCCTGATAGTGCGCTGCAGTGATCTGGCTGTAAGCCCACTGCGCAATGTTCTGGAACGGTCGATATTCCAGCAGCAGGCGACGTGCAAGTTTTGCCTCTGTCGCCAGGCCCCCGGGGAAGTGATGAAACATCAACACTTGCTGGCAGAGCCTGCGGGTGCTCAGCTCAAAACCCTGCCCATAGCTGGAAAACGGATCCGGTCGCAGCCGCCAGCGGTTCACTTCCTCGTAGCTCGGAATCTCCGTCAGCGAATTGCTGCGTTCGCCGTAATCGAACACCAGTTGAAAATGCCATGGCAGATCCGTCGGTCGGTCAGTGTCCCAGCTGTAAAGGTGATCGCTCGCCGTGGCATTGCCGTAACACACCCGTCGCAGATAACGCTGGGCGCGATAGTCGTGAATCGGGTCTTGTTCGTCAGGCTGATCGTCGGGTTTGTATTCGTAGCAGATGTGTTCGCCATGGGCGTTCATGCTTTCACACAGCAGCCAATTGCTGATGCGCGATTCGTCGTCGGGGTCGGCACGGCGTGAGGCGGTGGTTTTGCCGTAGACGTGCAATGTGCCGTCGGCGCCGTGTACCAGCCAGAAGGGCGCTCCACCGTCAGCCGGTTGCCAGCGTTCGCGTAGCGAGAAATCACCCTCGATACGCGCCCGGTAAGACACGACATCATGGGCAGCAATGACGACATCCCGGTAGGTTTGCTCCCTGCGCGATTTCAGCTTCCCGTCATCATCCAGCTCGGGCATCCACACTTCACCGTCGTGACCGATGATTTCGTCGTGCTCGCTGTAGCGCGGTACGCCCTTGTTGGTGCGTCTGCTGATTTGACTCAGACCGAGATTCCAGCCCAGGCCAAACGCGCTGTTACCGCTCTGGCTGCTGCACGAAAGCGTCATTTGCGGATCAAAACCGCGCCCAACGCTCGCAGGGATCGGCAGTTCGAACCCCGCTGTGCCCGTGGGCCCTACAGCGCTCCAGCTCTTGCCGATCGTCGCGATCGATGAACTTTTGGCGATGGACGGAGCAGTGATGCTCAAATCTTGATCGGGCATGGTCGAATCCATAGCGCGCAGCGTGGGCGTGTTGGATCGACGCTAACAAGAAAAGGCCAAAGATGAACCTGTCAGATCTGACAGGTGCACAAGATCATTTTGTATGCACCGGCAGCTTTTTTATCGCGATCGGTTTGCACTTGTGAAAACGGCCGGTCCATCGCTGCGGATGGCCGGCCGTTTCATGCAAGCGAAGGGCTTACTGCACTTCCACCGCCAGGCTTTCGCTGATCTTCTGCTGCCAGATCGCCGGGCCAGTGATGTGTACCGACTCACCTTTGCTGTCCACCGCAACGGTGACCGGCATGTCCTTGACCTCGAACTCGTAGATCGCTTCCATGCCCAGCTCGGCAAATGCCAGCACCTTGGACTTCTTGATTGCTTGCGCCACCAGGTAAGCAGCGCCGCCGACGGCCATCAGGTACACGGCTTTGTTGTCCTTGATCGCTTCGATCGCGGTAGGGCCGCGCTCGGACTTGCCGATCATGCCCAGCAGGCCTGTCTGCTCGAGGATCTGGCGGGTGAACTTGTCCATCCGCGTTGCGGTGGTCGGGCCGGCCGGGCCAACCACTTCGTCACCGACCGGATCAACCGGGCCGACGTAGTAGATGAAGCGACCCTTGAGGTCGACCGGCAGGGTTTCACCCTTGTTGAGCATCTCGACCATGCGCTTGTGCGCGGCGTCGCGACCGGTGAGCATCTTGCCGTTGAGCAGCACGGTTTCGCCCGGTTTCCAGCTCTGCACGTCTTCCGGGGTCAGGGTGTCGAGGTTGACGCGACGCGCCGACGGGCCGGCTTCCCAGACGATTTCCGGATAGGCGTCCAGCGGTGGCGCTTCCAGCGAGGCCGGGCCGGAACCGTCGAGCACGAAGTGTGCGTGACGGGTGGCAGCGCAGTTGGGGATCATGCACACCGGCAGGGAAGCGGCGTGGGTCGGATAATCCATGATCTTCACGTCGAGCACGGTGGTCAGGCCACCAAGGCCCTGGGCGCCGATGCCCAACTGGTTGACCTTCTCGAACAGCTCCAGACGCATTTCTTCGATGCGGTTCTGCGGGCCACGGGCCTTGAGCTCGTGAATGTCGATGGATTCCATCAACACTTCCTTGGCCATCACCGCGGCTTTCTCGGCGGTGCCGCCGATGCCGATACCCAGCATGCCCGGTGGGCACCAGCCGGCGCCCATGGTCGGCACGGTCTTCAATACCCAGTCGACGATCGAGTCGGACGGGTTGAGCATGGCCATTTTCGACTTGTTCTCGGAACCGCCGCCCTTGGCCGCCACGTCCACTTCCACGGTGTTGCCCGGGACGATGGAGTAGTGGATAACGGCCGGGGTGTTGTCCTTGGTGTTCTTGCGAGCACCCGCCGGGTCGGCGAGGATCGAGGCACGCAGGACGTTTTCCGGCAGGTTGTAGGCGCGACGCACGCCTTCGTTGATCATGTCGTCCAGGCCCATGGTGGCGCCATCCCAGCGCACGTCCATGCCGACACGGACAAACACGGTGACGATACCGGTGTCCTGGCAGATCGGGCGGTGGCCGGTGGCGCACATGCGCGAGTTGATCAGGATCTGCGCCATCGAATCACGGGCCGCTGGCGATTCTTCGCGCAGGTAGGCTTCGTGCATCGCCTGGATGAAATCCACGGGGTGGTAATAGGAAATGAACTGCAGGGCGTCGGCAACGCTCTGAATCAGGTCATCTTGCTTGATCACGGTCATGAGTCGCGCTCCTCTAAAACACGATGGGGCAGCTACAAGCTTCTAGCTTCGAGCGGCAAGTTAAGCATTACGCGGACAGCTTGAGCTTGCCGCTTGAGGCTTGCGGCTGTCCCTTTGTGGCGCGACGCTAAAAAGGCGCGGCAGTATACCGCGGCTCGGTGGTGGGCACACATTGGCTTTTGGTCGGATGCCCCGGGGCGAGGGGATTTATCCCCGCTCGGCTGCGCAGCAGCCGTAAAACCTCTGCGCTTGGCGTGAATGAAAGATTGCAAGGGGCCACTTCGCAGCCCATCGAAGATAAATCCACTCACCACAGGGACCTGGTGCGGGCATCAATGCAGCTCAATCAGGTCATGCATTTGACGTCAATTTTCGAGCCCGAAAATCGGTGGTCATTTAGCGACCGGCCCTCTAAAGTGGCATCCGGTCTGTAGAGTAGGACACTCGGTCAGCCTCCTATCGCACGGTGAGTCAACGATTGACCCATAACGCCATTCAACGCCTTCTGCTCAAACGCTTCGCCCTCGCTGCGGCCACCTACGGATTGGCTTTGCTGCTGCTGTGGCTGGCGTTTTTCACCGGGCATTACCAGCAATCTCTGAGTGGTGTGACCATCGGCAGCGCCCTGGTGGTCATCAGCCAGGCGACCCTGTTCGGGCTGTTCTGGAGCGGGCGCAACCAGCGCTTCGCCGACCCCAGCCTGACCGAAGCGCAAGTGCTGATGGGCCTCGGCTGGCAGACTTGGCTGATCGCCCATGTCGACGAGGCACGCGGTGCGTTTCTGGTGTTCTATGTGCTGATCCTGCTGTTCGGCCTGTTCCATCTCACTCGACGTGTGTTTATCCGTTGCGCGCTGCTGGTGTTCTTCAGTTTTTCTGCGATTACCCTGTGGGACGCTTATCACTTTCGCCTCGCCGAGCCTGCGCTCGCGGCGTTGCAGGTGTGCATTCTGGCGATGGTGCTGGCGTGGCTGGTGCTTTACGCACGCTTCGTTCAGGTCTCGCGGCAACGTCAGCGTCAGCGCCGGTTTGCCTTGCAGGCGCATCAGGACACCCTGCGCGGGATGATGCGCCAGCTTGAAGACCTGGTCGCCACCGACGAGTTGACCGGGCTGTTCAATCGCCGGCATTTCCTGCGCATCGCCTCCCGCGAGCTCAACGCGTTGGATGGCGACGTAATGCACGGGCTGGCGCTGATCGATCTGGACCACTTCAAACGCATCAACGACCTGCACGGCCACGCCGCCGGCGATCAGGTATTGCAGGCGTTTGCCGGTGTGGCGCAAGCCTGCCTGCGCGACGGCGATGTGCTGGCGCGCTATGGTGGCGAGGAATTCGTGGTGCTGGTGCCCGACTGTGATGCCGAACGCCTGACCGCGTGTTGCGAGCGTTTGCGCATCGCCTTCAGCGAGGTGGAGTTGATGGGCCTGCAAGTGCGCAACCTGAGCCTGTCGGCGGGCATGACCCTGCTGGCCGTAGGCGATGATCTGGACGAAGCGTTGCAGCGCGCCGATCAGGCGTTGTACCGGGCCAAGCGTGACGGGCGCAATCGCTGTGCCGCCGCGTGGGAGAACGTCGATGCCTGAATTGCGTGTCGGTGAGCGGCAGTGGACGGTTGAGCCGGGCAGCAATCTGCTTGATGCCCTCAATCAGAACGGCGTTGCCGTGCCCTACAGCTGTCGCGCCGGCAGTTGCCACGCCTGTCTGGTGCAATGCGTGCAAGGCCTGCCCACTGACAATCGTCCGGACGCCTTGAGTGCCGAACAGCGCCAGCAGGGTTGGCGGCTGGCCTGCCAATGCCAGGTGAGCGAAGACTTGCAGGTGCACACCTTCGATCCGCTTACCGACGGCCTCCCGGCCGTGGTCGAGGCGCTGGACTGGCTCAGCGACAGCGTTCTGCGCCTGCGCCTGACCCCGCGGCGGCCACTGCGCTACAGCGCCGGCCAGCATCTGGTGCTGTGGATCGGCCACATTGCTCGTCCGTATTCACTGGCGAGCCTGCCGCAAGAAGACCGCTTCCTCGAGTTTCACCTCGATTGCCGTCAGCCCGGCGAATTCATCGATGCCGCACGCCGGCTGCAGATCGGCGACGCGATCCGCCTTGGCGAACTGCGCGGCGGCGCCTTGCATTACGATGCGGACTGGCACGCCCGGCCACTGTGGCTGCTGGCCGCCGGTACCGGTTTAGGCCCGTTGTTCGGTGTGCTGCGCGAAGCCTTGCGGCAGGATCACCAAGGCGCCATCCGTGTCATTCACCTGGCCCATGACGAGCGCGAGCACTATCTGGCCAAACCCCTTGCCGCGCTGGCCGCGCAGCGTGAAAACCTCAGCGTCGAGCTGTGGACAGCGACCGACTCAGCCGCCGCTTTGGCGCAACTGCGCCTTGTTTCTCGGCAAACCCTGGCCTTAGTCTGCGGCTCGACAGCCAGTGTCGACGCGTTCGCCAAGCGTCTGTATCTGGCCGGATTGCCGCGCAATCAACTGCTGGCCGACGTGTTTGTCAGCCGTGGTTGAGCGCTGATTTTCAGACGCGAGACACGCCATGACCGAAGCCATCCTGCTGGAACGCGAACGCGGTTTGCTGACCCTGCGCCTCAACCGCCCGGACAAGAAAAACGCCCTGACCCGCGCCATGTACGGCCGCCTCGCCGAAGCATTGAAACAGGCTGACAGCGACCCGGAAATCAATGCCGTGCTGATCACTGGCAGTGCCGAGTGTTTCACCGCTGGGAATGACATCGCCGACTTCATCGAACAACCGCCGAGCGACCTCGACAGCCCGGTGTTCCACTTCATGCTCAACCTGCTCGAATGTCGCAAACCAGTGATCGCCGCCGTGGCTGGCGCAGCGGTAGGCATCGGAACGACGATGTTGTTGCACTGCGATCTGGTCTATGTCAGCCGCGACGCGCGGCTGCGCATGCCGTTCGTCAACCTCGGATTGTGTCCCGAATTCGGTTCCAGCCTGATCCTGCCGCGCTTGCTTGGGCAGGCGAAAGCGGCTGAGTTACTGTTGCTGGGTGAAGGCTTCAGTGGTGAGCAGGCAGCGCAGTGGGGGATTGCCACCCAAGCGCTGGACAGCGGTGAAGCGGCCTTGAGCAAGGCTCGGGAAGTGGCCCTGCGTTTCGATGAACTGCCGGCCGAAGCGGTGCGCATCAGCAAGCAATTGATGCGAGCGCCGGATCGCGAGTTGCTGCGAAAAGTGATCGAGGAGGAGGGCGCGTTGTTCACCCAGCGGTTGCGTTCGCCGGAGGCGGTGGCGGCGTTGAGCGGTTTTTTTCGCTGAATCTTGAGACGCTTTCGCGAGCAGGCTCGCTCCCACATTTGAAATGCAATCTCCTGTGGGAGCGAGCCTGCTCGCGAAAGGGCCTTACCAGACAAAGTATCTGTTGAATCTCAAGCAAAAAAGCCCCGCCATTCACATGGCGGGGCTTTTGCGTTTCAGCTGCCGGTCACTCAGACCTGCGGATCACCGACATGCAGGATCTTCATGCCGTTGGTACCGCCGGTGGTGTGGTAGCTGTCGCCCTTGGTCAGGATGACCCAGTCGCCTTTTTCCACAACGCCGCGCTTGGTCAGCTCGTCGATGGCTTTCTGGCTGACTTCGTGCGGTTCCAGCGAGGCCGGGTCGAACGGGATGGTGTAGACGCCACGGAACATCGCCGCGCGGGCCTGGGCTTCGCGGTGCGGGGTGAACGCGTAGATCGGCACCGAGGAGCGGATCCGCGACATGATCAGCGGGGTGAAGCCGCTTTCAGTCAGGGCGATGATCGCTTTGACCCCCGGGAAGTGGTTGGCGGTGTACATGGTCGCCAGCGCGATGCTTTCGTCGCAACGGCTGAATTCCTTGCCGATGCGGTGGCTGGAGGTCTTGCCGGTCGGGTGCTTCTCGGCGCCGACGCAGATGCGCGCCATCGCCTGTACGGCTTCCAGCGGGTAGAGGCCAGCGGCGGACTCGGCCGAGAGCATCACGGCGTCGGTGTAGTCGAGCACGGCGTTGGCCACGTCGGACACTTCGGCGCGGGTCGGCATCGGGTTCTGGATCATCGACTCCATCATCTGCGTCGCGACGATCACCGCTTTGTTGTGGCGACGTGCGTGCAGGATGATTTTCTTCTGAATGCCCACCAGCTCGGCATCGCCGATTTCCACACCGAGGTCGCCACGGGCAACCATCACTGCGTCGGAGGCCTTGATCAGGCCATCGAGGGTTTCGTCGTCGGCCACTGCTTCGGCGCGTTCGATCTTCGCCACCAGCCAGGCAGTGCCGCCGGCTTCGTCACGCAGTTGACGGGCGTATTCCATGTCGGCGGCGTCACGCGGGAAGGACACCGCGAGGTAGTCGACTTCCATTTCGGCGGCGAGCTTGATGTCGGCCTTGTCTTTTTCAGTCAGCGCCGGGGCAGTCAGACCACCACCGCGACGGTTGATGCCTTTGTGGTCGGACAGCGGGCCGCCGATGGTCACCACGCAATGCAGCTCGGTGGCAGTGGCGGTTTCAACACGCATCACCACGCGGCCGTCGTCGAGCAGCAGCTCGTCGCCCACGCCGCAGTCCTTGACCAGATCCGGGTAGTCGATGCCGACCACTTGCTGGTTGCCTTCGGTCAACGGATGGCTGGTGGAGAAGGTGAACTTGTCACCGATCTTCAGCTCGATCTTCTTGTTGGCGAATTTGGCGATACGGATTTTCGGGCCTTGCAGGTCGCCGAGCAGGGCGACGAAGCGGCCGTGCTTGGCAGCGAGGTCACGCACCAGTTTCGCGCGAGCCTTGTGCTCGTCGGGGGTGCCGTGGGAGAAGTTCAGACGGGCAACGTCCAGACCAGCCAGAATCAGCTGTTCGAGAACTTCCGGCGAGTTACTGGCCGGGCCAAGGGTAGCGACGATTTTGGTACGACGGACGGACATGCAAAGACTCCTGAGTTCAAGCGCAGGCAGAGGCTACTATGCTCGAAGGGTGTAGTCATTGTTCGAATGCACTACTTATCGTTTTCTTTATTGAACGTGGCAACTTCGGGACAAACGCGCCTGAAGATTTTCGACCAGGGGTCGATACAGAGCACAAGACAGGAGAACCCCCATGCGATTGTTGCCCATTGCCGCCCTTGCCCTCAGCGTCCTCGCCGCGACGGGCTGCACCCGTTGGTCGATGAACCATCATTTGAACAACGCCTACAGCGCCTATGAACGTGGCAATTGCGAGCAGGTCATGCTTGAACTGTCCAAAGTAGAGCGCGCCAGCCGCGCCCGCCCGTACGTGTGGCCGGAAGTGTCGATGATGCGCGGCCAGTGCCTGGAACGGCAGAAGCTGTACATCGACGCAGTGCAGACCTACCAGTTCATCATTGCTTCGTACCCCAACAGCGAATACGCCTACCGTGCCCGCGCGCGTCTGGAAACCCTGCAGAGCCTGGGCCATTACCCGACACGCAGCGCTGCTGCGGTGGTACGGCCGACACGCTTCTGACGGTACCGTCGTACAAAATCTGGCCGTCTGTACAAGCTCCGCTATAGTCAAGGAAACCGCTTGCGAGGCTTGTCTCGATGGCGGCGCAACACCTGCGACTGGCAGTGGTAAAAGTGACGGTGATTGTTGCGACCGTCACACCGGAAGCGGGGAGAGCGGGCCTGCCTACAGGCTCGTTCCGAAGCACAGGTGCGGCTCCTTGCGGAGCCCTGCATGGCGTACAGCACATCATGTTTACCGACCGCCGGATCGAACGGCACCAGTTGCCGTATTACCTCAGAGTGTTCAATAGCATCACCGACAAACCCGTCGGCTTTCTCGGCAACGTGTCGGTGGACGGGCTGATGCTGATCAGCCAGTTGCCGATGATGGTTGGCGCAGATTTTCAGTTACGCCTCAAAGTCCCCGCCCGCGATGGCAGTCAGCAAGTCATCGATTTCAGCGCTTGTTGCATGTGGTGCCATGAAGACGCCACGCCGTTGCACTACGACGCCGGTTTCATCCTGCGGCGTGCGCCGGCGGAGTTCGGCGAGCTGGTGCTGGCGTTAAAGCAATACTTCAGTTTTCAGCCATTGCCGGCTTCTGCCTGAACAGCAAAAGATCGCAGCCTTCGGCAGCTCCTGCATTTGGAATGCGTTCCCCCTGTAGGAGCTGCCGAAGGCTGCGATCTTTTGATCTTGACGTCATGCCACCGCGATTGCCCGCTCCTGATCCAGCGCCTTCTCCGCCAGCAATAACCCCATCTCGCAGGTAACGGCGCAGTCCGCTGTAGCGGTGCATCTTCGGCTGAAGGGCGTCAGGAGGTTGCAGTGCGGAAAAAGTTACCGTTAGTCGGGACTGTCAGAGTTGACAGGTGTGCCTTTCCATAAGGATCGATTCAACTAAGTGAGGAATAACACAATCCACTTGCCCGAGGTTGACGATGATGGATGACCATTCGAATGATGAACATAACCTGCCGGGTGAAGAATCGATCAAAGCTCAGGGGCAATCCGATAGAGCTGATAAAGAAGAAAACCCTGGCGCCCTGCTAACGGTCCGAGAGTTCAGCTACCCCCGAAGTGGAGCGGTCGGGGATTTGAAGAAACGTTTCATCACCACACTGTCTGGTCCTGCAGAAAAGCTCAAAGTTCATTATAAGGATGGCAACAGTAACAATTATATAGAAGAGGAATGGGCGGTTGGCTCGGGTGTTATAACTCTTCCTCCTGATGTACGCCGCAGAGCTGGCAGCACCGCTATTCATTACGCTATATACAGGAATGGGGGTTGGAGTGACTGGTACGACTCCGGCTGGTTTTATATGTTCGATGCACCATTTATCGCCTTTCCTGTTAATAACAGTGTAATCAAGGCAGGCGATGTGACCGTCAGCGGTACCATCAGTGCAGGGGCATCAACTCTCCGGGTTTTTGATGCACCGGAAACGCCACTGAGTTCACCCGTCCAGAACGTACAAGGCGGTCGGTTCAACATACCCTTGGGTCAACTTTCACAAGGCAACTACCGGATTTTTGTCAGAGAGCGGGTAGTTCCCTGTCTACCTGGGGATCTTGACTCGGATATTGTTGCTTTCTCCGTGATTGATCGCGTCCAGATAACTTCAATACGCGAGGGCTCGACAAGCGTCGAAGGTGCAACCATTCACGGTAGTGGAGCACTGCCGGACGCTACAGTCGAAGTCTACGGATTGGACTTGGGCGACGTGGTGCTTCATGCCACGGTTAACCCCGATGGTACCTGGAGTACAAGCGCACATCGCTTTGAACCCAAAAAGACCATGTTTATTGCTATTCAGGTTTTACGCGGTGTCAGCTCAAAAGTAAGTTTCATCTACGAGTTTACATTTTCGGGTCCCCCGATCATTACCGGACCTGCGCCATTGCAAGAGCAAGCTTTTTCATTGGACGGCGAAAGAGGTCGGGCTGGTGCCGTGTTGAAGGTATATGAGGATTTGGCAGCGGGCCCCGTCTACGGAACCGCGACTGTGCCGCCAGGTCACCAGCCGTGGACGGTGGCGGTCAAGGACATTCGCCCAGGCCCCATCAGCCTGGTTGTCGAAGACTCTATTCTCGGTCGCGGTGCATGGCGAGCCTTCAGGATTCGCCCTCCCAAACCTGAGTTACCAGTGATCGGTTTTCCAGACAATTCAACGGTGACGTTCTCAGGCAAGGGCCACTACGATCCCGACTTCCCTACGCGAATCCAGTTCACAGTGAAAACAGGCGAGGGGAATGCGCCAGCTGTTGCCATGGTGCAAAACGACGGTACGTGGGCTACCACCGCAACGGGCTGGGAATTGGGCCGCCGTACACTCGTGGCGATTCAACAGATTGCCGACAATACCGGAGGCTGGATCGACTCGTTGCCTTTTGAATTCGACGTCGAAAAGAAGCTGTCCCCCGTCAGCAATGTAACTCACACCGACGACTACCAACCTACCTTCAGCGGTGCAGGCATCACCGACGCTACCGTCAAAATATGGCTGGCTCAAAGTGAGCTCGCTGCGCCTGATGCTCCGGTCAGTAATCGGCGATGGTCGACGCAAGCATCGACCCTTTGGGGTCCGACGAACAATCAGAAAGTATTCATCCAGCAAATACTCAACGGCTTTGAAAGCTGGCTGGATTATCACGTCAGCATTGCGCCTCGCGAACCCGGTCTCGATGTTCCTCCCGAGGATGGGCTAACGCCGATCTTCAGCGGCATGTGCTGGCCAGACGCACTGGTGAATATTACGTTCAGCGATAGCGGTTGCTCATTTGCAGCGCAGGTGATCGGGGATAAATGGACCTTTCAGCGCCCGACTCCGTTTACGGATGGAGTGCTCTACACCATCGAAGCGACGCAGACCGTCGTCGGACTTGCATCGAAGCCAGGCTCCCTGGAATTCAAGGTTTACCTGGAGCGGCTCCAGCCCGCGATCAGAACGCCGCTGCCCAAACAGGAAACCGACAGCGATCTGACGGTGACCGGTGACTTCGGCATGGCAGGCGCTTCGATGCAGCTGTGGGATCTACAGGAAGGAAAGCGCTTGGGCGATCCAGTGGTTCTCGGGCAGGACGGTCCCTGGTCGGTACCTCTCACCGGACTTGCCATCAAGACGTGGTTCATCACCGCGCAGCAGACCCTCAACGGTCGGGCGTCGAAGGACAGTGAGGTGCGCGAGTTCGACGTCGTGGTGATGCCACCCGAGTTTATGCACCCGCAACCTGGAGGCGATCTGGCGCGCAGGGCAACTCTCTCGGGTACGGGGCGGGGAGAGGGGTTGGTTACGGTTTGGCGCCGCGGGCTCGATGAGCCATTGTTGCGCGATGTCCAGATCGGTGTGGACGGTGTGTGGGATGCCGGCGTTTCGTTGGAGGTCGGAGACGAAATCCTTTGGGCAACTCAGACGTTCGAGAGCAGAACCTCAAAACCAAGCCTCGATCTGCCGTGTCGGGTCGTACCCGTCGCGGTGACCCCTGAATCGCCCACTCCCGAAGAATTCCTTGGCGCTACAGTGACGGTGTCCGGGTTCGGCGTTTCTGGCGACCGGATCACGCTCAAGCGCGGGGAATCCGTATTGGGCACGGCCTCGGTGCTAGACGACGCAAGCTGGTCAATCCCCGCAACGCTGGAGCCACCCGATGGGGCTGTCACATTGAGCGTTGTGGCCTCCAACGGTGGATACCACTCGGCCCCCAGCGAGTGGGAATGTCAGCTAAGGCTCTTTCTTCCGCAATTCATATATCCAGGGCCAGGCCGTTGGGTTTCTCCCGTGGCGGCCTTCACAGGTTCGGGCATACCGGGCATCGGCACGCTCATGAGCTGGTACAGCCCGGATGTCGTGCTTGCCGGCCCCATTACCGTCACTGACGCAGGCTGGACGGCCACTCCGACGATGCCGTTGCACAGTGGCGCCCAGTGGTGCCGTTTCCGGCAAATATCCAGCACAGGGACGCCAATATCAGACGATGCAGAAAGTGGACGTTTTGATGTGCGTGTCGAGTCGCCAGACAACTCTTGAACGCAGTTCCGATGAACGGTCGTAAAAACTGTCATTTATGACAGTGGACTCTATCTGTTTCGAAGCGCTGAATGGTCTGTATCAACCGATGCCGGCAAGGTTCCCCGCCAGCGCACATCAACTGTTCAGGGACTGACAGCATGGCCAGTAAGAGTACGGCAAAAAAACCCAGCCTGGAGTTGTTCGAGCAGGTCTTTGGCGAGCAGCAGAGCCTGGAAAAGTTTGCCGGTCTGAGATCCTGGCTGGAGCGTGGCGAGTCGATTTTTCCCTTGGTGGAGAAGGGCGCCGAGGGCCTGGCGAAAGACTTCGACATCAATGTCGAGGAGGCCAGGAGGTTTCTGCGTCGATTGAATGGGCTGGCGGTTTACCTGCGACGGCAGTTCATCGAGCAGTCATTGACCGGCGAGCCGAAACCGCCACCGTACGCGGCGGGTGGGTTCAACACCGGGCCCAGTTACGAACTCCTGTTCCGCCCGGCATTTGACCAGTTCGCACCGGTTGGCGCGCTTGAAGATGCCACGGGAGTTGTCGCTTATCTGGTACAGATGTGGAAGTGGGCCGGGGACAATATCGAAAAACACGGTGATGCCGATGAGGTAACCGGGAAGATTCCTATCCGCACGCGTCGGGCCGATATCAGGGAACTGTTCATCGACCACAACGCGATGCACCAGACCGTTTCTGCAGTAAATATCACTCTCAAGGTATTGGAAAGGTTTAGCGGCAGAACCGAGCCGGAGCTGGAAGATGCCATGATCCTGCGGCGTTATCCGAATGGTTTGCCCTACTACAAGCATTGGGCAACCATCAATGCGGTGGTTGCTCATCACAGTCTGTCAGTGGGGCATTTTGCCCGCTGGACAGATATCGAATACCCCAACTTTCTGCTTCCCGAGGCTTGGGATGACGATGCCGGTCGTGCGCTGGCCCATGCCTCGCGGCTGGGACCGTTCCAGCGAGAGTTGTTGACCGAGCAGCTCATTCCCGACGACGCCGACACGGACACCAAAGAGGCATTCTACTTAAAGAATTACGGTACAACCGGGGTGGACTGGCAGAACCTCAATCAAGTGGAGTTTTTCGCTCAGCGCACCAAGCTGGATGCCGAAGGCCTGGAAGCTTTTCTGTCAATTCGCCGTTACGCACCAACACGGTCGGCCAACGTGCTTGTTTATGCGCCTTTCGCTGCGCAGGAAAGCGAGCGTTGCGGTTCAGTCTTTATCAATGGCGGCGAATCACCCGCCGTCAGTGTCAATTACGAGAATCTGCTGCACCGATTGAGCCAATCCCCCATGAACCCGGGACGATACGATCGGATGAACCGCAAGCGGCGCCTGGATCTATGGCTGAAGCTGCCTCCCGAGGAGGTCGATTCGCTGCTGGTTGCTGCGGTCAACGCCGAGTGGGCTGGCATCCCCGATGGCTCTGAAAAACCTCTGAAACCGGCCATCCGGGTTACCGACCATACCGTGCATGCGTTGGGGTTGTTCCAGACCTTGCGTGAAGGCTTCAGCTGCAAGGCTGCGGATTTCGTGGTGTTTATCGACGCGTTCTCAATCTATGGCCGCGGGCAGGTAGCGTCACAATTTGATCAGATCTTCAATAATGTCCAGGGAGACTACCGCGATCCATTGCTCCTTGATAACGCTGTGTTTCCTTTGCTACCGGCGCAGGGTGTGCCCGAATTCACCGTCAGCCGAATCTGCAGCGCACTGGAAATCGACCTGCAGACCTACCAGTATCTGGCGCTGGCGATCGCCCGTGCCCATGGCCGAACCGACACGCTCGAGCGCAGCCCGCAGGTTCTGTCGGCGTTTTACCGCCTGGTGAAATTGCCCCGCTTGTTGGGCATGACACCTGTAGAGGGGCTGTTGATGCTCATGGTGCTTGGCGGGGAGGCGTGGGCTGACGGTCTGGCGGGCGTTCCGGTGATCAAGGGAAAACCCACGGCCGGCGACACTGTCCCCGACGTGTTGAACCTCATTTCGGCACTGGCTGCATGCCGCTACTGGTGTCGTACGCGCAATTTGCCCGTGCTGTGGATGCTGCAACAGGTGGCCGATCTTCAGGTATCCAATGTTGCGACCGAGCCAGAACTGCGCTTGTTCGAGCAGGTCCGCAATTTGTTGGGCGAGGCATTATTGACTCATATCGGATTCGTGACCGCCGGTGTGCCGCCGCTGGTGGGCCGTGACTGGAAAGATCTGCTGTCTTCGCTGACTGATCCGCTGGGTCTGGTGAAATCTCGCGAGGGCACAGAAGACCAATACGTTGTCTTCGCCAGAGAGGAACTCGACAAGGCGGTCAGGGAGGGGCTGGATGAAGATGACAGCAGTGTGCGTGCTCCCATCGTCGAAATCATGCTCACGGTTCTGCTGCAGGCGCGTGCCGCTCAGCTTTCAGTCGCTCGGGAATGTCTGGCTGTTTATACCGGGCTGGATGCAGAACGGGCGCTGAAGACTTTGAACTGGGCGAATTCGAGCGTCTACGAGCTGTTGGTCAGAATCGTCGAGCAGATGGGTGAAGACTGGGCGCTGTCACGCACCCTGCGCGAGGAACCTCTTGATCCCCTGTTCGTTCTGCTGGCTGACATACGTCGGCTCAGTGCCGTCGTGGCCGAACTGGACATCAGCCTCGAAACCCTTGATGCGCTGCTCGATCACGGGCTCAACAATTGGTGGGAGCAGGACGGCTCTCAAGTCTTCACCGTCGCTACCCTGTACTACCTGACGGTTCTGACTCATGCCTTCGAGATCAGCAAGCAGCCTCATACCGAGTTGCTTGAGTACTTGAGGCAGATCCACGAATTGGGAGATCCAGAGAAGTTGTCCGCCGACGCGCTGCGCCTCGCACAGCAGGCGTCGGAGGTCTGGCTGGCCCGGTTTTTCGACTGGAGCGAGCAGGACGTGCACGAATGCATCGGGCGAATCGACCCGCAATACAGGCTCTTGAAAAATCTCAGGCAACTGGATCTGTTGGTCCGGATACGCGAACTGGCCACCCACACCAACATGGATGCGCTGACCATTTTTCTGCTGGGAACGCTGCCTGAAACCGTCGACAAGCCGGTTTACAAAGACGCTGCCGAGCATGCCTCGTTGAGTCTTGGGGAAACGGCGCCAGCGGTTAGCCCATCCGCCGAGCTGCGGGCGCCACTCATTAACATGAAGATCGTGCCGAACAGCTCTGAGGTGATTGCCGGAAGTGCGGAAAAAATCATCTTCACCATCACGCTGACGGACCAGGACGGCCACGCGCTCAGCGGTGTGTCCATTCGCGGACAGGCCAGTCTTGGCACGCTGATCATCGGCCAAACCCAGCCAGGAACGGGTGTCGCCACGGCAACCTACACGCCAGGAAAGATCATGGGGGCTGAGCGTCCGCTGTTCTGGGTGCCCTTGATCACGCCGCAGGAGGGGCCGCTCATCCAGTTGACCGACGACGGCATGAACCTGGATTTCCCCGCGCCTTTCATGTCCAGAGTGCCCACCAGCGTCGTGCCAGTGGGAAAAGCGGTCGAGTTATCGGCCGTTCTCATGGATCGCTTCGGCAATCTGGGCAAAAACCGCTGGGTGCGTTGGTCCGCCACCGCTATTGGTGACGAGCCTTTACTGGCGGTTGAGGCGGTGATTCGACCCCAGCAGGGCCAGACCACTCAGCAAGGCGTTGCCCGAGCGGTTATCTCAAGTCCGACGGGAGGCACATTCATTTGCACCGTGCTCTCGGAAACCAGCGAGAAGGCTGTGGATTTTGCATTGATTGAGTTCGCGCCTCTCCCCCTTCCAGATGAAGCATGACATTTGCGCCGCCCCGCCAGAAGGTGAAGATCATGAGCCAAAGCATCATCAACGATTTGCTGGAACAACGTCGCACTGCACTGACGGAGTATTGCCTGGGCCACTTTGGCGAGAGCGGTGGCCGGTTCAGCATCATGAAGAACGCAGACCATCTGAATGAATTGCTGCGTCTGGACTCGCTCGACACGCAAAAAGTGCCCAGTGCACTGGGTGCCGAGGCGATCAGCTGCGCGCAGAAATTCATCAATGCTGCCTACCGCAAGCTTGAGCCGGGGTATTCGAAGACAGAGTTCCCTGAAGAGGATCTGAAACGCTGGGAGCTGTACAGAAACTATTCGGACTGGTCGGCGTTGATGTCGCTCCTCGTTTACCCGGAAAACTACATGACGCCGTTCGCGCGGCCGCGCACGACTCGTTTGTTCCAGGCGCTGATGACCGATCTGAACCAGACGCGGTTAAGCACCGATTCGGTATTGATCGCTTTGCGCAACTATCTGAAGTCCTTTGAAGAAACCTGCAACCTGGAAGTCGTCAGTGCTTTTATGCATGGCACCTCGGCCGTGGATGGGCGCTATTTCATTGTCGGCCGCGAGCGCGTGGCGCCTTACCGATACTTTTGGCGCGAAGCGCAGATTGAACTGACGCCGACCTGTACCTGCGTCAATCCGGCAGCGTGGAACGAGTGGGAATTGATCGATGTCGGGGCGACCGGAACCGTGCTGGATGTGCGCCCGGTATTCTGGAACGGCAGGCCGTGTCTGGTCTGGGCCGAGCTTGCAGACAAACTCGGCGAGAAAGGCAAGGACGGCTATGTTCCCTACAAGGTGAGCATCAACATAGCGTTCAGATCGCAGAACGGTGACTGGTCGCCGGCAACAAATCTGCAAAGCATTCCGGATCTCGCGGCCCATCCTGCAGTCGGTAGCCGCTTGATTGCCACTGTCCGTGTTAGCGAAAGTCATCCCAATGGCGTTCTTGGCATCCTGTTTTTCAATGGTGAAGTAGCGCATACGCCTGTGGTGCGCGATGCACTGTTTCGCTCTCGGCCGGAATATGAAGGCAGTTGGCTGGAAATGCTGGCGCAACGTTTCGACAGTTTTCTCACTGTCCAGCATTCGCTGACCGAGCAGATGCGTCCAAAAATAGTTACGACGATCGCGACGCCCGGGACACTGACTGCCTTCTACGAACTGGATGCTTTTCTGCTTGCTCACTCCACGGGAGACATCCTGGTTGTCAGGGGGATTTGCAGGTCAAATGCCCCAGAGGTGGTGGCAAGCACGAGTGTTTGCGCTGGTTTCGATTTGATGCTGACCAGCGAACCCTCGGACGGGGATCCGAAGCAAACCAGTGGGGAGCGTTCAATAGCTGGCGGATGGGCCACCGACTGGCTTGCCTACAAGCGTGGTTCAGGCGGCTTCACCAGTCCCATCACCTTCACTTTCGGCGCTACTGATGCCTCTGCACCCTATGGCCGTAAAGAATTCGTGCTGACAATGACCGGCATCGCGGGTTTCGACCCCGCAGTACTGGAAAAGAATCAGCATGACGCGGCGCAGTTTCTGGCCTTCAACAATCCGCAAACATTGGCACGGGTACGCCTCAATTCGCTGTTCGGTCCGCAGTTGGTCGGGCTCGCCAATATTTCCATTGATGCGGTGCTCGCCTGGCCGACGCAGTTTCTGGTTGAACCGCCCTCGGAAGCCGGGCCGGTCGATGAGCCCAACGGAGCCTTCAATGGTGCCAATGGCCTTTATTTCTGGGAGTTGTTCTTCCATCTGATTCATCTGGTGGCTATCCGCTTTCGCGACGAAAATCGTTATCGCGAGGCTGAAGCCTGGTGGCGCAGGGTGTTCGATCCGCAAGCGACCGCGCAGGTTTCAGATCCCCCGCAGCCAGGCGACAAGCCGGATTACTGGCGCTGCCGGCCGTTGGTGAGTCCCGGCAATGCCGGCCCCGAGTGTCTGGTAGAGGATGATCCGTACGCCATCAGTTACGCGGCGCCGCAGCACTTTCAGATCCTCACCTTCATGGAGTTCGTCAAGAATCTGGTCGAGGAGGGGGACTGGTATTACCGTCAGCAGACGCGGGACAGTCTGGTGCTGGCCAAGGAGTGTTATCAGCAGGCGCAGGACCTGATGGGCGACCCGCCTTCGGCGCGCTCGGTGACCGATTGGCAGACACAGACTCTCGGAGCGCTGATTGACCAGAGCGAGCGCCCGACGCTGGAAGCGTTCGAGAGAACGCATGTGTATTCCCTTGCCGACGTACCGCCCTCGGCTGATTTCGCACCCGCGATGGGGCTGCTGGCGACACCACCCTTCAAATTGCCGACCAATGATCGCTTGCTGGCGCTGATCCAATTGCCTCGGCAGCGCCTTCACAACTTGCGTCACTGGTTGACCATTGATGGCAAACCGCTCGAATTGCCGCTGTATGAACCGCCGGGTGATCCTGCGCAACTGTTACGTGACCTGGCAGCAGGAAACAACGCCGGGCCACGGCGAATGGGCGGGCGCCCAGTCATAAATGGTTATGGCTGGCGAGTGACCAGCGAATTTGCCCTGCGGTCTGCGCAGGAGCTGCAAAACCTCGGCAGTGAACTGCTGCGCTTCATGGAACAGCGCGACACAGCGCAACAGGTGGAGTTGCAACAAAGGCATCTGCTGGAACAAGCCGAATGGACGAAAGCCATTCAGGAAAAATCCCTCGCTCAGATGAATGTGACGCTGACGGCTTTGCGCCAAAGTCACGCCGCCGTCAAGCAACGCGCCGATGAGTACGCCGCGTGGTTTGACGAAAACGTCACGGCAGAGGAATACAAGGTCATGGATGACCTGCACGCTGCCAAGGAACTGAATCAGGGCTCGGTGGCTGTTCAGGCTGCAGCGGGAGCGATTTCGGTCATTCCCAAAGTCTTTGGCATGGCCAACGGCAATGCCTTTCCTGAAGGTGTTCTACATGCCATCGCCCATGGCTTGCAGATTGCTTCCATGGGCAAACAGGCCGACGCGGAAAAAAGAGCGGTGACCGAGGGCTATCGTCTGCGACGCCGCGAATGGGGTTTGCAACGCAACCTGGCGCTCGCCGAACTGCTGGCGCTGGACGAGCAGATCAATGCGCAGGTAATTGCCGTAGAGGCTGCCCAGGCCAGTTTGCAATTGGTCTTGCAAACCAATCGTCAGTCTTTGGCGGTGTACGACTTTCTGCACAAACGCACTGCCCACAGCCAGCTTTATGATTGGTTGCTGGGACAACTCAAGGCGTTGTACTACCAGGCTTATGATGCAACTTACAGTCTGTGCATCAGTGCCCAGGCATCGCGCATTGCACAAACCGGTGATTACGATTCACAGACGGTTTTGCCCCAGGCATGGTCCGAGAAGCATCACGGTTTGTTGGCTGGTCAGCAGTTGGTTGGCTTTGTGATGCGTGAGCAGCGCGATCACTTGCAAAGCTTCGAGCGACGTATCGAGCGGGTCAAGACCGTTTCCTTGCGTCAGCTCTTCGCTGATACCGTCGAGCCTCAGCCTGATGCCCCCGACTGGGCGACGGCGCTTGAAAACCTGCAGGCTGACGGACGGCTCGCCTTTTGCGTGAGTGAGCTGAACTTCAATCGCGACCATCCCGGTGAATACTGCCGGTTGATCCGCTCGGTTGAATTTGACTGCCCGGCGTTGCTCGGACCCTATGAAAACCTCAGGGCAACATTGACCCAGACTGGCAGTCGTACCGTCGTCCGGCCAGTGCCACAGGCGGTGGAATATCTGCATGACCCCGACAGCAAGCCAGCGCCTGCCGATGTGGTGTTCAACACCCGCTCGGGCCAGCAAATCGGCATTTCCCAAGGCGTTGCTGATGATGGGCGCGTCATGGAGGATGAGGATCCGGGGTTGCTTCGCGCTTTTGAATGTTCGGGGGCGGTTTCCTGTTGGGAAATCCATTTTCCGTGGTGGGGCGAGCCGGCTCAGTCTGCCGTGCTTGCATCCATTACCGACCTCATCATCACTATCCGCTATACGGCCAAGGCCGGTGAGCCGACCTTCATACTGGCAGTGGAAAATCTGGTGACAGAAGCCGCAGCGAAGGCTTTGAAACGCAACGCCGAACGGAGCCGTCATCATGCTTGATCCCGATATTCAGGCCGAGCGCAATCTGATCCTCAATGGCGACTTCTCCCAGAGCCTCGCGCAGTGGAAAAGGGGGCCGGTCAACCCGGCTTATGTCGTGACCAGGTCCGATCAATTGGAAAGTGGCGAGCGCATGAATATCCTCTCTGCCATGGACGGTTCTTCGGCTTATCAGGAGATCAGCCTATTCAAAAGTTCCAGTAACGACGTCAGGTATGTCATCAGCTTTCTTTGTGAAATGAACCACGATGAGGAGGGCCTGCTGGAGCTCAGTTTGGCCGGGCTGCCTGATACGCAGAAAATTCCCTTGCTCGTGGGCGCTCGCCGCGATCGAACGGCCGATCTTCTGCGCCAGCGCGATGGCCTGCCTCGAATGTTCCGACCGCGCTCGTACATAGTGGATGTGACATTGCCGCTTGTGGATACCGACATTCTCAAAGTCCACGCCATCAGTCCGGTCAACAAAGAGGGCGACTACTTCTCTTCGTTGCGGATCACCCGGATCAATCTTCAGTTGCACTTGCCGGCGGCGCGGGTGTTGACCCTGCAACTGGACGGGCAGCAATTGCCAGTGGGCCGTGCCGTGCCTCTTTGTCTGGGCGCGCTTGGTTCGGCAGCGCACCGCTTCAAATGCATCCATGCGCAGGATGATACCTGGCAGGGTACACGGGCGTCGTTGAACATCAAAAGCAACCCACAGGGCGCAATTGTCGCCGATCCGGATTGGGGCAGGGATAAACCGCTGGATGATTCCTGGAGTCTGGTTTGCCCGGAACTTGACGGCGAACCTCCCTATCTTTTCAACCTGCAGTTATTGAACGAGTTCAACGCCCCGGAACTGGATATCCCGGTATCACTCGGCGACCACCGCCTGAAGTTCATTCAACTGAAAGAGGCAGCGCATTACGTGGTGATGGAGCACGGCCAATCCATCAGGGTTGGCGTCTGCGTCGGTTCGTATTACACCGACAAGGTGCTGGAGGGAATAACAGTCACCTGGACGGTAGACGGCACTGACGCAGGAACCACGACGCCGACCGATCGTGAGGGCTGGGCCTGGTTTGAACAACAACCGAGCGCGGCCGGCGATGTGCAGATTCAAGCTTCGGTCGAAAGCCTTTACTACGCCAGCGGCGTGGTGAGTCAGGCCTTTGAAGTCAAGGTGCTGGCGACCGACCCTTTGCAAGAGGTCCGCACGATCATGGCCGCTGGAGACGAGCGGCCGTGGGAGCAGAAAGACTATCCCAATCGCGGAACGACCTATCGTTTGCAAGTCCGGTTTCCCCAGGTGCTGTGGGACACAGACGTGACATTGCACTGGAGTGGTGACTCTGCCGAGAAGCTGGGAGTTACTGTCACGCCGCCGCTTGAAACAGCCGCGCGTATAGGTCCGGATGGACTGCTTGAGTATCGATTTGCTAACGAGGACAGGCAGGATGGCCAGTTTTCTCTGCGGTTGACCTCTGCGCATCTGTTGGAAAGTTCGCCGGCCAAACCCATGTCGCTGGCACGCAATGTGGTCATGCCCGGTGAGGTGCGAGGACCGGACAGGATTTGCGTGGTGGATGAAAACCACAGCGCACGAATGTGGGTGCAGGTGCTGCACAGGACAGCATCAGGAACCGGTGGCCCGGTAGAGGGAGCGCTGGTTTTCTGGAACGAGCCGGACGGGAGCGTGACCAGGACCCTGACAGGCGCGGGAGGCTGGTCCAGTCATGGGCATCAACCCGCAGCTGCGGGGGACCATCGCGTGATTGCCACCATCAAGGCTCACGAAGAAGCCGAGCCGAGCGAGATGGAATTCGTCGTCAAGGCGATTGCGACCAGTGTCTGGAATGAGCATGTGACGATCACTCTGGATGGTCAGGCAATCGATCATCAGACCATCGGATTGGTTTGCCGGCATGGCCAGACACACGTGCTGAAGGTCAGCCCTGCTGCCGCCAGCCCGTGGATCGGCAGCAAACGCATCAGTCTGGATTGGCGAGAGGGCGATCCACTGATCGGTCTGAACCCGGCTTATCTCGGCGTTTCTTTCCCGCTGGGGGCTGATGGATTGACATGGAACCTGTCTTCCAACGCCGACGAAAGTCTGAGCAGACCCTTCGAGTTGCGTTTGCGGGCTGATGCTGTTGCAGATGATCGCGAGTTGTGCGGGCGATTCGTCAATCCGGACCTGGCTCGGGAAGTTGGCGTCAGGCTGGATCGAGTAACGGCAGCACTCGATGGGCAGAAGCTATATCCCTGCCTCGGTGCGGATCATCAGTTTACCGTCTGCCTCAATGAGCTAAGCCCGCTGGTGGGCCTGTCAGCAGCGCTGGAGTGGTCGGGAACGCCTGCCGAGGAACTGAATGCGATCGTGAGTCCGCCCTTGAAGCAATCGCAACCGCTGGGTGCAGAGGGCGCTTTCTGGCAACTCGGTTTCGGCAGCAGCACAAGGGCGGGCAACTTTGCGCTCGCTGTAAACCTGCCTCAATTGGTATTCGTCGCACCCGTCACACCAATGGAGTTGGGACATAACGCCTTGAGTTTCAATTTCATACTCGAGTCACCGGTGGATCCGGTAGTCGATCTCGATCAGGCCTGGACATGGGCTAATGTGGTGTCGCGTTTTACCGCAGAGGCAGTTGCCGATGTGCCGGTCACCTGGCGTTCCGGCGGCGACCCTGTAGCGGTCAATACTGACAGCGATGGTAACTCCGGCTTCGCCGTGCTTCCCGTGAGCACCGACATGCAGACAGTGCAGGCGACATTGTTCAGTCTCTACGACAATACCTCAGAGCACAGAAGCGCTACCTTCAAACCGTTGGCAGAAGATCTCTGGCCGCGAGTCAAGGTCAGTTTCGATGGTCAGACCAGTCAGGACTGGGGCGGGACCACCGGTTTCCCGCGTCGCAAAGGCAGGCACAGTATCGTGGCGTTTTTCCCGGAAGAATTTAACGGGCAGACCGTACGTATGGGGCATACCGGCACTGCGCCCACGGTATTGGGCAATCACTATGAGCCAGAGTTGGGCATGGCGCAGGTTGTCACGAATGGAATGGCAAGGTTCGCGTTGCGCGCGGGAGATTTCACGGACGGCAGTTTTGCGTTGCGGCTCTGCGCCGAACGGCTGGCACGGCTGTCGCCGGCCAACGCGATGTCGCAGGGTTCAGGCTCGCAGGTGATGAGGATCAGCTCGGCGGCCAGCCATGCCGGTTCGCAGCTTCTTTGGGGAGATGTCTTTGAAGAGGCGATCCAGGTCGTTTCGTCCATCAGTGCAAAACCGATGGCAGGAGTGCTGGTGACATTTACACACCCTGACCTTGGCGTTCTGAACGCCGAGACCGATTTTTACGGGAGGGCGAAAGTATGCTTTGTTCCTACAACGCCAGGTTCCAGTCAGGTCATCGCAACCGTTGGCGATGCGGACAATTGGGCTTCGATAGCGATGGATCTGGTTCTCGCCCAACCGAGACAGATCGCAGAGCTTTATGAGCCGTCCGACGCCCGGCAGCCTCCCGACGACGACAGAGTGCATGCGAAAGCCAGAGTGACTTCTGCATTGACCGGACAGGCCTTGGCCGGCGTGCCCGTGACGTGGGAATTCAACGGGCAGCTAGAGCGCTCTGTGACCGATAACGAGGGTATTGCTGACTGGACTTTCATGGGTTTGAGTGATGGCGTTCTGTCAGCGACCGTTGAAGGAGGGCTGGCCGGTTGGGATATGGCTGTATTGACCTATACCGGGCAAGCGCCGGTGATTGAATCGCTCAGTTGCGACAGGACAATTGTTTATCGTGCAGATGAGGTGAACGCCTGGGCCGTAGTGAAAGCCAACCCGCAAGGCACACCCGTAACAAACCTGCCCGTCGATTGGCAATTCGCTGGCAAATCGCTGCCGTCGTCGGTTTCCGACGAGCTAGGAATCGCGCCGGTAAAATTCCAGCCTACTGAGGTCGGCCAGTTTGATCTGGTGGCTTCGCTGAATTCGGGCGCGGTTGCGCTGGCAAGGATCAACGTGGTTGCCCGACCCAGCGTCATCTTGCGTTCCATTTATGCAGTGCCCCTCATCGGCCAAATGGGCAAGCCTGTGACGATCGCGGTGCAAGTGGTAAAAAATCTGGCTGAGCCAGTGGTCGATATGAGCGTGCTCTGGACCGTTGATGATGTTCCGTTGAGAGGGACTGTCAGCGATGACAAGGGATGGTCGAAGGTGGTTTTTGCACCGGTTGAAACTGGCTCGGTCATTGTCAGGGCAAGCGTGAATAACCCTGTAGGTACAGCCGAAAGTTCATTGACTCTGGTCGTAGTCTGAGCCAGCGGTCGCGCTAGAGCGTGGCGGATTTTTTCCAGTCAAGGTAGCGGGTCACCAGCGCGGCCCCGAATTGCGCGGACCGAACATCCATCACTGCTACTCCATGAGCATTCAACCGCTCATGGAGTTCGGCCCGTTCATTCAAATAATCTACCGTGCCGCAGTAGGCCAATGCTTCGGGCAGCGTTTGCACCGCGGTCTGGCGCAGTGTATCCAGCGCTTCTTCCCGCAGGCTCGCCACCAATACCCGATGGTGCACGCTCAGGCGCTTGACCGCGCCCAGCAGTTGATCATCTTCATCGCGCAAATTGGTCACCAGCACCACCAGCGCCCGGCGCTGTTGGCGAGCCAATAACTGGCTGGCGGCAGCTTGATAATCGGCAGGACGTTGCGTGCTCTCCAGGTCATGAACAGCGTTGAGCAAGACGTTCAGTTGGCCGCCTCCTTTGACCGGCGCCACGTGTCGCGGCTGATCACCGGCAAAGGTATTCAGCCCCACCGCATCGCCCTGACGCAGCGCTATATAACCGAGCAGCAGACAAGCATTGAGCGCATGGTCGAAGTGCGATAGCTCACCGTCCCGACTGCGCATCTGCCGGCCGCAATCAAGCAGGAAGATGATCCGTTGATCGCGCTCGTCTTCGTACTCGCGGGCAATCGGCGTGCGCTGGCGGGCGGTGGCTTTCCAGTCGATCTGGCGCAGGCTGTCGCCCTCGCGAAATTCGCGCAGCTGATGAAATTCCTGACCCTGACCGCGACGTTGGCGCTGGCGTATGCCGAGCTGACTGAGCCAGTTGTCGACGGCGCGCAGCTCACCGCCGTAGAGTCGGGCGAAGTCGGGGTAGACGCGGGTCTGATCGACGACTCCGAGCAGGCGTTTGCCTGACCAGAAACCTAGCGGACTCGGCAGGTTGACTTCGCACTGATCGAAGCTGAAATGCCCGCGTCTGGTGGGGCGCAGGCGGTAGCTGATGTGGCTGACATGCCCAGGTTGAAGCTCAACGGTCAGCGGCAGATGTTCAAACGCGAGGCCGTCGGGGACGTGGTCGAAGAGATTGACCTTCAGTGGCTCGGCAAACTCATGGGCAACTTGCAGATTTATCTCTCCCCAGCGCCCGAGTGCCAGGCTGCCAGGCATCTGCCGCTTGATGCGTGGCGAGGGCAGGCGTCTGAGGCGCACAGCGTCGATAACCGCCAAGGCCAACAGCGCCAGCAGTAACCCCCGGTTGACCGAAATCAGGCTGGACGGGATGTCGGTCTGCAACGCCTGCAGGGCGCCGAGCACGATGCTGATGACCACCAGCAGGGCCAGCCAGATCAGCAGCAGACGCGAAGGTTTCACAGGCGCGGCGCCGGCACTTGATCGAGCAACTGCGCAAGCACGTGATCGACTTGCAGGCCTTCGATATCCAGTTCCGGCGCGATGCGCACGCGATGGCGCAGCACCGCCAGCGCGCAGCCCTTGATGTCATCCGGAATCACGAACTCACCGCCGCGCAACAAGGCGCGGGCACGGGCGCAACGCACCAGCGCGATCGAGGCGCGCGGCCCGGCGCCTAGGGTCAGCCCCGGCCAGGTGCGCGTGCTGCGCGCCAGGCGCACGGCGTAATCGAGCACCTGATCGTCCAGCGGCAAGTCACTGGCGATACGTTGCAACGCTTGCACATCCTTGGCCTGCAACACCGTGCGCAGCGGTTGCACGTCGAGCATGTCGGCGCGGGTCGAACGACAGACCTGGCGGACCATGTTCAACTCCTGATCGGCGTCGGGATAATCCATGCGCACCTTGAGCATGAAGCGGTCGAGCTCGGCTTCCGGCAGCGGATAGGTGCCTTCCTGTTCGATCGGATTCTGCGTCGCCAGCACCATGAACGGTTGCGCGATCGGCAGCGCGCGCCCTTCGAGCGTCACCTGGCGCTCCTGCATGGCTTCGAGCAACGCCGCCTGGGTTTTTGCCGGCGCGCGGTTGATCTCGTCGGCCAGCAGCAGGTTGGTGAACAGCGGGCCTTTGCGCAGCTTGAACTGCTCGGTCTGCAGGTCATACACGGCGTGACCGGTGACGTCGCTGGGCATCAGGTCCGGGGTGAACTGGATGCGCGCAAACTCGCCGCCGAAACAACGCGCCAAAGCGCGCACCAGCAAGGTCTTGCCCAGCCCGGGCAGACCTTCGAGCAGCACGTGGCCGCCGGCGATCAGCGCGGTCAGGACATCGTCGACCACCGCTTCCTGGCCGATCAGCGCCTTGTTCAGTTCATTGCGCACTGCCTGCGCCAACTGGCTGGCGCGCTGGCGTTGCTGGGCAGCGTGAGTCACGCTGCCGGGCTCGATCTGTTCAGTCATAACGCGTTCCTCAAGGTTTGCAGATGAGCGACCTGACGGCTGAATTCGGCGCTGGACAAACGCTGGTTCGGACGTGGGCTCAGGGCCTGGCTGATGGCGCGGGTGGGTTGCCGGGTCAGGCGCGATAACGCCAGCCATTGCTCGGCCACATTCAATTGATCGAAACCGGGATGGCGGCGGCGGGCGCGGCGCAGGATGTCTTGTTGCAAGGCTTGCAGCAGCGCCTGCTGGCCGTTGTGACGCAGGAGGAAATCGGCGCTGGCACGCAGATGCTCCAGCAGTTGGCGGCGACCTGCTGGCGCTGGCATTTGCACCGGGCCGTGGCGCACGCCGGCCTGCCACAGCCACAGAGCGATCAAGGCGAGCAGGGCGACGATGGCCTGCGGGAAGTAGCGCCAGAGCAAGGTCCACAAACCATCGTGCGTCGTGTTGTAAATCAGCGTGACGTCGGTGTCGGCGCTCAGGTACCAGAGCAGCCAGGCGTTGTCGTATTTGCCGATGGCCGGGGTTTTCCACAGCTCCGCATCAGTGACTACGGTGATCGTGCCGAGGCCGTACACCCGTTGCATCATGTGCGTGGCTTTGGCGCTGTTGGCCCAGGCTTGCGCGACATTGTTCGGGTCGTCGAGGTGGAAGTCGGTGTCGAAACCGGCGTAGGCCGGCGCCTCTTCGTCCTCCAGATACAGCTTGGTCAGTTCCGGGTAGCGGTCCTTTTCAACTGTTTGCGCAGGATCTTTCAGGTCCTTGCTCAGCGATTGGTGCAGTTGCACCCGGTCGAGCAGCAGATCGTTGCTTTGCCCGGTCTGCGCATCCCACAGCGACTCGGCGACAAACACCAGGCGTCCGCCGGCGCGAGTCCAGTTCAACACCTGATCGACTTCACGCGGCGTCATCCGCGCGCGCTCGCCGAACAACAGCAGCGTATGACCGTGCGGCTCGGTGTGTGGCAGCACCGCCAGCGTCTCGGCGTGGTTGACCACAAGACCGCGTTCGCGCAGGAACATCTCTGCCGCCAGATAAGGATTGGCTTGCGCGGCAGGCGAGGGGCCGTGATCGACGGTTTCCTGATACGGCCGGGCCTTGAGGTAGAGGAACAGGCTCAAGCCGCCCAGCAGCAGAAGCGCCAGCGTAGCCAACGACCAGCCGAGGCGCCGGTTCAATGGGCGGATCCTTTGCCGAACAATTCACGCCAGCCGTTGCACAACTGCGCTTGTAAATGAGCCGGTGGAATCCGGTGTCCGTAGGCCATGTTCTGCCAGTGAACCGTAAGGGTGCGGCTGTAGACGAGCAGGTCCGGGCGTTGCAATTGCTCGATGCGTTCGAGGATCTGGTTTTCGGTGTCGGCGGTTTTCAGCGTCAGGTCGAAATCGTGCAGCAAATGGCTGAGCAGGCCTCGATAGAGCAGGCCCAGCGCGGCGCGAGGTTCGTTCAGCCACAAGCGTTCGGCGCTGCTGGCAATGTCATCCGGCAGGGTTTCACGGTTGAGATCCAGGCCGAAGACTTGCGGCGACGCCGGCGGTTTGCTGCGCGCTGGCAGGCTCGGTCGGCGGCTGACGAAGGCCCGGAGAAACTCGCGATAACGCCAGACCAGCCAGCCCAGCGCCGCGATCAACGCGCCCCACAACAGCACCTCAATCACGTTCGCCAAGGCATCAAGGTGTCGACCATCGAGCCAACCGAGAAGGGTTTTCAGCCACTGCGGTGCCTCACCCGCTTGCGCGTCTTTGGCCGGACTTGCCGGGTCGTCGCCAAAGCGATAGCGGGTGACGCTTTCCTTGTTCTTGAACGGCGGTTGTTCGAGCAGCGACTGGATGCTGTCGCGCGACGCCTGACTGGTCAGCGGCTGATTCAACAACCGAGGAGCATCCGGCGCATCGCTGGCCCACACCGGTTGCAGATTCGGCAGCAGCAGACACGCCGCCAGCAACATGCCGAGCACGCCTTTGTTCAAGCGCTGGCGCAAACGGCGAAAGACCAACTCGATGTCCCAGGCTTCCAGTTGTGTGCGGCGGTTCAGGTAGAGGCTGAAGCCGCAGGCAACATAAACCGGCTCCCAGACCACCAGGATCAGCGCATAAAAAGCGTTGGTCAGGTGCTCCAGCCAACGCCAGTCCTGATCGGCGGCGAGCAGCAGCGATTGCCAGTCCCAGTCGGTTTCGATCTGCTGCGGCAAGAGCATGTAGAACAGCAGCATCAAGCCGATCCACAGTGCGGTCTCCAGATGCACGCCGATAATCGTCAGCCATTGCGCGGCGCCGCCGTTGCGTTGCAGCAGCACCTGCAGACGTTGTTGTCGGGCCTCGCCGTCGAGGCCTTCGAGTTGCGTCACCGGCAGTACAAAGCTGCGACTCAGACTCAGTCGCCGCCAGGTCAGACTGGCCAACAGTTGCGGCCTGAGCAGGCGCGGCCATTCACGCAGGGCTTGTTTGAGCGTCGGGGTTTCGCCGAACAGCGCTTTGGAGAGAATGTACAACGGCAGGCGTTCGAAGGCCGGTTTCAGCCACCAGAAAATGAACACCGCCAGCGATGGCGAATCCCACAGCAACAGGCTGAGCAGGGAGAACAGCGGCAGGGTGACGATCGCCCAACTGCTCATCAACAATCGCCGATGCTGCTGGCTCATCAATACGCCCAGGTCCATGGCTTCCCAGGTCGTGCGCGGGCGGATCACTACGCTGGCGTCACTCAGGCGCATGGCGGGTCCTTCCGGCAAACAGCAGATACACCGCGACGGCCAGCCACAGCGCGGTGCCGACGGCGTATTTGGTCAGCGGCGTGACACTGGTTTTCGACGACCAGTAAGCCTCGATAAAAGCGGCGATCAGCAGGAACAGCATGACCCCGCACACCAGCAACACGCTCTTGCGCGCAGCCAGCCGGAGTGCCTCGCCGCGTGTCAGGCAGCCCGGTGCGATCAGCGCCCAGCCCAATTTGAGGCCCGCCGCTCCGGCGAGGGCAATCGCCGTTAGTTCGAATGCGCCGTGACCGATGACGAACGACCAGAAGGTCTGGCCAAAACCGATTTCGCTGAGATGCCCCGCCACCGCGCCGATGATCATGCCGTTGTAAAGCAGGAAAAATGCACTGCCCACACCCATCAGCAAACCGCTGGCGAACGTCTGGAAGGCGATGCCTGTGTTGTGCATCACGTAATAGCCGAACATCACCCAGTCTTCGCTCGCCGCCCGCTCGGCCGAGCGTCCGAGGTGGCCGGCAACGGGGTCGTACATCCCTTGCATTTCGCGCACCTGTTCGGCAGGGATCAGGTTGTAGATCAGTTCCGGGAACAGATAAACCACAACGGCGAAACCGATCAGGCTGGCGAAGAACAGAAGGCTGGCGACAGCTACGAAGCGCCACTCTTCACGCACCAGACGCGGGAAGTCGGCGAGGATGAACGCAAGGATTTGCGCGCCGAGGCGGCTGCGATGCCGGTACAGCTGTTGGTGGCCGCGCAGCACTTGCTGCTGCAGTGAATCAATCAGAAAACTGCTGTAGCCGCGCTCCTGGGCCAGGGCCAGATGTTGGCAGAGGCGACGATAAGCCTTGGGGAAAGCCGCCACTTGCGCGGTGTCCTTGCCCTGTTCAAGGCGTGCGAGCGCCAAGGCGAAGTGCTCCCATTCCGCCTTGTGGCGACTTTCGAACAGGCTCTGCTTCATGGGGTCGGCCCCAACAAACCGCGCGCGATGCCGTTGAGTTCGGACACCGCTTTGGGTGCCGAAATATGCAGCGGCTGGGCCAGCAACGCCGCCAACTCATTGACCCGTGCGGGAGACAGCTCGGCCTGACGTTCGGCGAAGCCGAGCACGGCGCGTTGTTCGCTCAGGGTGAGTGGGACAGGGCAGCGACGAGGTTCTGCATCAGGCAATTGCGGTCGGCTCAGCAGGCGTTCGCTGTGGACGACCAGGGTGCCAGCGGCAATATCGCCGAGGCGTTTGAAAGTCGGGTGTTGCAGGCAACTGAGCGCACCGAGGAAATAGCCGAAGGGTAGTAGATCGACAAAGCGCAGCAGGTTGCGCAATAGCGAGGCCGACCAGCCGATCGGCGTGCCGTCATCGTGCACGACGCGCAAACCCAGCCATTGCTTCCCCGGCGAGCGGCCCTGACGCAGCACCTCGAACAGCACCATGTACCACCAGCTGATGGCAAACAGCAGCAAGGAACCGAGGCCCATGCCGAGCTTGCCGAGAAACGCCAGTGCGATAAACAGCACGCCGAGGATCAAGCCGCGAACGCCCAGATCGATGGCAAACGCCACGGCGCGCACCATCAATCCGGCAGGGCGCAACGGCAGGTCGATGCCTTCCGGTGTTTCGACCTGATGGCGCGTATCCAGCGGTGCTTTCCTTCGCGGTGCTGTGGGCTCGAGCATGGGCTACCTGATGTTCGCCTGTTCGGGGTGCAAGTGCGCCTGATGCTAGCAGCCTCTCGGGTGTGGGAGCGAGCCTGCTCGCGAATGTGGTGGGTCAGTCAGCGCATTTGCAACTGATAGAAAGCTTTCGCGAGCAGGCTCGCTCCCACAGGGAAAATGCGATTCACCTGTAGGAATCTGGAGAAATTGCTGTTCGAGGGCGACCAGGCTGGCCGTGGCAACCCTGAAACGCCTAGACTTCGCCGATCTTCTGTTCAGGATTCGCCCGTGACTTCAATCTTCTGGTACGACTACGAAACCACTGGCATCAATCCGCGCAACGACCGACCGCTGCAAGTGGCCGGGATTCGCACCGACCATGCGCTCAACGAGATCGACGAGCCGGTCAACCTCTATTGCCAGCCCAGCGAAGACATCCTGCCGCACCCGGCGGCATGCGCGATCACTGGCATCACCCCCGGTCAGCTCGCTGAAAAAGGTCTGAGCGAAGCCGATTTCATGACTCGCGTGCATGCGCAACTGGCCGCACCGGGCACCTGTGGCGCCGGTTACAACACCTTGCGTTTCGACGACGAGATGACCCGCTACAGCCTGTATCGCAATTTCTTCGACCCCTATGCCCGTGAATGGCAGGGTGGCAACAGTCGCTGGGATCTGATTGATGTGGTGCGCGCCGCTTACGCATTGCGCCCGGACGGTCTGGTCTGGCCGACCGATGATGAAGGCCGCGTGACCCTCAAGCTCGAACGCCTGACAGCGGCCAACAATATCGATCATGGGCACGCTCACGAAGCCCTGTCGGATGTGCGCGCCACCATCGCGCTGGCGCGGTTGATTCGCGAGAAACAACCCAAGCTCTACGAGTGGCTGTTCCAGTTGCGCAGCAAACAGAAGGTGATGGACCAGATCCGCCTGTTGCAGCCATTGGTGCATGTGTCCGGGCGTTTCTCGGCGGCACGCAGTTATGTCGGCGTGGTGCTGCCGCTGGCCTGGCACCCGAAGAATCGCAACGCCTTGATCGTCTGTGACTTGCATCTCGATCCGCAGGGGCTGCTGGACCTCGATGCGCAAACTCTGCGCCAGCGCTTGTATACCCGTCGCGATGACTTGGCCGAAGGTGAACTGCCGGTGCCGCTCAAGCTGATTCACATCAATCGATGCCCGGTTGTAGCGCCGCTGGCGGTATTGCGCGCACAAGACCAGCAGCGCCTTGGGCTGGACATGGCGCTATATCAGGAGCGGACAGTGCGACTAACTGACGCACAACAAGTCTGGAAAGATAAAATCGCGGCAATTTATGCCAGCGAAGATTTCACTCCCAGCGAAGATCCCGAGCAGCAGTTGTACGATGGATTTATCGGTGATCGTGATCGGCGTCTATGCGAACAAGTTCGAACGGCCGATCCTGCGCAGTTGGCGCAAGAACAGTGGCCTTTCGATGATGAACGTTTGCCCGAACTACTTTTTCGATATCGAGCGCGCAACTTTCCAGACACCCTGGATGTGGCCGAGCAGGAACGCTGGAAATTATTTTGTCGCCAGCGCCTGACGCAACCCGAGGCAGGTGCGCCGAATACCGTGCAGTCATTTATCGAAGCCGCCGAGCAATGGTCGCTTAATGCGACGCCAATGCAGAGAGAGGTACTCAATGACTGGCAGAACTATGTCCAGGCATTACGCAAACGTTTGAATCTTTGAAATCGAACATACCCGGAATTAATTTACGGGCATAAAAAAACGCCAGCGCAAGCTGGCGTTCTTTTGTTCGCGGATCGCTCGGCGAAATGTTGCGGCTTAGCCCAGCAGGGTAGCCCAGCCTTCAACCACGTCGCCGCCCCACTTGGCTTTCCACTCTTTCAGAGTCTTGTGGTTGCCACCTTTGGTTTCGATCACTTCACCGTTGTGCGGGTTTTTGTATTGCTTAACTTTGCGCGCGCGCTTGGTGCCGGTAGTTTTTACTGCGCCGCCACGTGGAGCCTTGGATTTGGCTTCAGGATCCAGCAGCGCGATGATGTCACGCAGCGACTTGGAGTATTCACCCATCAGCGTGCGCAGTTTGCCTTCGAATTCCAGTTCGGCTTGCAGTTTGTCGTCTTCGGACAGGTTCTTCAGACGGGCTTGCAGCTCTTTGATAGCTTCTTCGGTGGCGCGATATTCGTTGATCAAGGACATGAGTACTACCTTTTGTAGAATGCTGAATGACAGGGGACAGTGCCGCAATAATAGTCAGGCTGTTTCATCAAGTAAACATTTAGATCGGCTTTTTATTTAAATGAGTTACAGGAGTTAGCCGTCAATTGAATGTTCAGTTAAATAATGTGATGCAGTCAGCACAGATATTTACAGTTGTCTGACAAAAGCCTCGCTAAAGCGTCACGGTCTTGACGAAGGCCCGCGTCAGAAAGCCGTTTCGCCGAGCTTCGTTGCGCCCGGCGCGCATGCGTACTGCAGTTTTCCTGCGCAGTCGCTAGAATGGCGGCCTTTGTGAAGTTCTGGAGTTTCCCCCTCATGCGCACTTTTCGGCTGGTGATATCTTGCCCGGACCGCGTTGGCATCGTTGCCAAAGTCAGTAATTTTCTGGCCTCTCATAACGGCTGGATCACCGAAGCGAGCCACCACTCTGACAATCAAGTGGGCTGGTTCTTCATGCGTCACGAAATCCGTGCCGATTCCCTGCCGTTCGGTATCGAAGAGTTGCGCGAGAAGTTCGCGCCGATCGCCGAAGAGTTCTCGATGGACTGGCGCATCACCGACACCGAGCAGAAAAAGCGCGTGGTGCTGATGGCCAGCCGCGAATCCCACTGCCTGGCCGACTTGCTGCACCGCTGGCACAGCGACGAACTGGATTGCGAAATCTCCTGCGTGATCTCCAACCACGACGACCTGCGCAGCATGGTCGAGTGGCACGGCATCCCTTACTACCATGTGCCGGTCAATCCGCAGGACAAGCAGCCTGCATTTGACGAAGTGTCGCGGCTGGTCAAGCAGCATGACGCCGAAGTGGTGGTGCTGGCGCGCTACATGCAGATCCTGCCGCCGGACATGTGCCGCGAATACGCGCACAAGGTCATCAACATTCACCACAGCTTCCTGCCTTCGTTCGTCGGCGCCAAGCCGTATCACCAGGCGTCCCTGCGCGGCGTCAAGCTGATCGGCGCAACCTGCCATTACGTGACCGAAGAGCTGGACGCCGGCCCGATCATCGAGCAGGACGTGGTGCGTGTCAGCCACAGTGACAGCATCGAAGACATGGTGCGTTTCGGCCGTGACGTCGAGAAGATGGTGCTGGCCCGCGGCCTGCGTTATCACCTGGAAGACCGCGTGCTGGTGCACGGCAACAAGACGGTTGTGTTCTGATCGAGCACGCCACGCTTGAAAAACCAAGGGCCTGGGCGTTGAATCGTCCAGGCCCTTGTCATTTGAGCCCGAGGAAAAGCCATGAGCGATCCACTGGACAAAGCCACTTCAAAAGCGCCCGCCACCCTTGGTGAAGGTTGCCTGAGTCGTTACGACCCGGAGGACATGAGCCCGGACGACGGCACCGAATTCCCCGGCGCCGCCGAGCTTTGGGAGCAACTCCAGCAAGAGCAGGACGAACCTAAGAAGCCTGCCTGACGTTCATCAGCTTCTTCAGCAACGGCTTGCCCAGCATCAACACGAACACCGGCCCGCCAACCAGCAGATAGAAGTAATACGTCACCACGCGCCAGATCAGGATCGCCGCCGCTGCGGTGGATTTGCCCACCATCGGCGCGAGCAACGCGGCCGAGGTCAATTCCGCCGCTCCCGCGCCGCCGGGTAACAAACTGAACTGGCCGGCGCCCAGCGAGAGCATCTGCACCAGAAAACTCCATGCCCACTGCAAGTCGGCACCGAGCCCACGCAAGGCCAGATACAAGACGCTGTAGCGCAGCAGCCAGTGCACGCAGGTCAGGGCAAACACCTGAACCAGCGTCTGCCAAGGCAACTTCAAGGTATCGGTAAACGCCGCGAGAAAGTGCAGCAACTTGCGCGCCCAGCGTCGGCGAGTGCGCGCCGTGACATTCATTCCCGCCAACAGCCGCCCGCTCAGGCGGATCAATGCGCGGTGATAACGCGCAATCAATACGCAACTGAACAAGCCGCCGAACAGCGAAACGGCGCTGACCGTCAGCAACCATTCAAGGCGATCGCTCAGGTGCTGGAACAGCGCGTAAATCAGAATCCCGCTCAGGGCGCAGAGAAAGAACAGCAGATCGCTGAGCTGATCCATGGCAAACACTGCGCTGCCCCGCGCCGGACGCACGCCGCAACGCGCGAGCAACGCCATGATGGTTAGCGGTCCGCCGCTTCCGCCAGGCGTGGCGCAGTAAGCGAACTCGGCCGCCATCACTACGCCGAGGCTTTTCAACGGCGCGACCTTTTCACGCTGATCGCCAAGCAACAAACGCAGGCGCAACGTATTGATGCCCCAGCACAGCAGGATCATGCCGAACATGATCAACAGCCAGTTCAGCGGAAAACTGCGCAGGCGCGACCAGGTTTCGCCGCCGCCGAGCAGCACCGGAATCAGCACCGCTGCCAGCAGGCCGATCAGCAACAACAGGCTGCGCTTCATGCTGCGCGTTCCAGTTGTCCGCGCTGTCGGGCCAGCCAGTCGATTTTGGTCAGCGGCACGCGTCCCTCCGCCAGCAGGCGTTGCAGCGTGTGCAACCAGTAATCGCGAGAAAAACGGTGACGCATGTCCACCGGATGCAGGCCCAGGCGAATCACCGATGCCTCGCGCCAGCGCTGTTCACACTGGTCGCTGACGATTTTCGACAAGCCACGACGCCAGGCACTGCGCGAACTCCACACCAGCCCCGGTGCATCTATGGCGCTGAAGTCGGGCAAGCGATAAAGATGCTGCGGATCGCTGGTGTAGCTGAGCGGTAATTCGCGCAAAGCCTGGCGCGTGCCGTCGCTCATCAGCCAGGCCGGGGCGACGAAGCCGTGCACCGGCCAGTCGTAGCGCTGAAACATTTTCAGACCCGCATGCAGGCGGGCCAAGGCTGCTTCGCGGGACAAGCGATAGAACTCACCTTCATGGGTGTAGACCCGGCGCATGAACCAGTCGCGCGGGGTGTTTGGCATGGGTTCCTGATCGTCGTGGTAGTAACCGTGCAGCGCCAGTTCATCGCCTCGGGCGACCCTGGCATCGAGCACTCGCCGGAAGGCAGGGTTGGCATCAAGGGCATCGTGGCGATGGAAGTCCGGCACCACCAGCCACGTCATCGGCACATCACCCAAGGCATCGACAGCCTCGACGAAGGGCTGGTAATCCGCCCAGGTCGAGGGCGCCACATCATGCAACACCAGGCAAACAGCTTTCATTTCTTCAACCATTGGCCACCCGTGGCAGCGTATGGCCGAGCACCGCGTGATAGTGGCTGAGCAGACTGTCGACCACGGTGTCCCAGGCGTAATACCGTTCGACGTGCTGGCGCGCCTGTTGACCGAGGCGGGCGCAGCCGCGACTGAACAGCTCACGCACGGCGTTGGCCATGGCCTGGGGATTGTTCGGCGCGCAGAGCAGGCCGCAGGAATCGTTGACGATTTCTTCAAACGCCCCGGCCGCCACCGCCACCACGGGAATGCCGCAGGCCATGGCCTCAAGGATGACCAGTCCGAAGGTTTCCTGGTCGCCGGCATGCAGCAGCGCATCGGCGCTGGCCATCAGCCGCGCGACTTTCGGCGCCGGGCAGAATTCGTCGATGACGCTGACGTTGTCCGGCACCGCTGCGGGCATCGACGAGCCGACTAACAACAAGTGATAGCGCGGACCGAGGCGCTGCATGCACTTGAGCAGCACCGGCAGGTTTTTCTCCTTGGAACCGCGCCCGGCAAAGATTAGCAGGCGGGTGTCTTCAGCGATTCCCAGCTCGGCACGCAGGCCGGGGTCGCGGGCGTCGGGATGGAAAGTGTGCAGATCGACGCCCAGCGGCTGCACATGCACGTTGCGCACGCCAAGCCCAATGAGCTTGTCGGCCATAACCTGACTCGGGGCAAGGACACGATCAAAATTGCCATAGAGACGGGTGACGTAGGCCTCGACATTCGGCGTGACCCAATGGCCCATGCGATTGCCCGCCAGCAGCGGCAGATCAGAGTGATAAAAGCCGATCACCGGCACATCCAGCTGCCGCCGCGCATCCAGGGCCGCCCACGCGGTGAGGTAGGGATCGCCGACTTCAATCAGGTCCGGCTGCAAATCCTGCAGGACATTGCGCCATGGCGCCAGGCGCAGCGGGAAGCGATAGCCTTTGCCGAAGGGCAGCGCGGGCGCTGGAACCGTGTAAATGCCGTCATGTTCACCCAGTCGTGCGCCGGGGATCAGCAGGCTGTGACGAATGGCGTTGCGGTCGCCGAGGCGACGGTGTTTGGCATCCAGATAAGTCCGTACGCCTCCGCTGGCCGGGGCGTAGAACATGGTGATGTCGGCGATATGCACGGTGAGCAACCCTCCGCTGTGTTGTTCTCCCTTGGTTGACCGTTATCCAGAATAGATGTTCGGTCGGGATTGCGCGGTGGGGTGTCAGTCGGGTTTCGTTGAAAGGTAGATATTCGCGAGCAGGCTCGCTCCCACAATGGAATGCATTTTCCCTGTGGGAGCGAGCCTGCTCGCGAAGTGGCCAGTCGCCGCAGCTTAAATCCTGAAGCTGCCCACCAGTTGCTTGAGACGCGAAGCCTGCTGCTCCAGATCCGAACACGCGCGCAACGTCGCGTGCAGGTTCTCCACGCCTTCCTGGTTAAGCGTATTGATCTCGGTAATGTCGACGTTGATCGACTCGACCACCGCAGTCTGCTCTTCGGTCGCGGTCGCCACCGACTGGTTCATTCCGTCGATCTCGCCAATGCGCAGGGTCACGCTGTTCAGGCGCTCGCCGGCAAGGTTGGCGATTTCCACGCTGTCCTGACTGTGGCGCTGGCTGTCGCTCATGGTGCTCACCGATTCTCGGGCGCCGACTTGCAGCTCCTCGATCATGGTCTGCACCTGCTGTGCCGATTCCTGCGTGCGGTGCGCCAGATTGCGCACTTCATCGGCCACCACGGCAAAACCGCGACCGGCCTCACCGGCACGCGCCGCTTCGATCGCCGCGTTCAGCGCCAACAGGTTGGTCTGCTGGGAAATACTGGTGATCACCTCGAGAATCTGGCCGATGTTGACGGTCTTGCTGTTCAGCGACTCGATGTTGGTGCTCGACGCGCTGAGCATGCTCGACAGTTGGTTCATCGCTTTGATGCTGCGCTCGACCACCTGCTGGCCATCTTCGGCCAGACCCCTGGCATCGCTGGCCTGATTCGACGCTTGCGCGGCGTTGCGGGCGATTTCCTGGGCGGCAGCGCCGAGCTGATTGATCGCGGCGGCAACACTGCTGGTGCGCGAGGCTTGCTGATCGGAGTTGTACATCGACGAGTTCGACGCCGCGACCACGCGCAGGGCGACTTCGTTGACCTGGCCGGTGGCCGAGGACACTTCGCGGATCGAGCCGTGAATACGCTCGACGAAGCGGTTGAATGCGGTGCCAAGGATGCCGAATTCGTCGTTATTGACGATTTTCAGGCGTTTGGTCAGGTCGCCCTCGCCGTCGGCGATGTCTTCCATGGCGCGGGTCATCACGTGCAGCGGCTGAATCAGCAGGCGGATGAGCATGCCGAGCAGGGCAATGATGATCGCCACGGCAATAATGGTCGCGATCACCGCCGAGGTGCGGAATTCGCTGAGCATCGAGTAGGCCTGATCCTTGTCGATCGACAGACCGATGTACCAGTTCACCGACGGCAGGCCCTTGATCGGGGCGAAGGTGACGATGCGGGTTTTGCCATCAACCGTCACTTCGCTGAAATCGCTGCTGATGCGCGGGGTGTCCTGCGGGTAGGCTTCTTTGAGCGACTTCATCACCAGGGCCTTGTCCGGATGAACGAGGATCTTGCCGTCAGCGCTGACCAGGAACACGTAGCCCATGCCATCGAAATCCCGTGCGGCGAGGGTGTCGACCAGCGATTGCAGGCTGAGGTCGCCGCCGACCACGCCGACGCTCTGCCCGGCCTTTTTCGACGCGGTGGCGATGGAGATGATCAACTGGCCGGTGGCCGCATCGATGTAGGGTTCGGTCAGGGTTGAAGTGCTGCTGCTTTCGGCGCCTTTATACCAAGGGCGTACGCGCGGATCGAAACCGTCCGGCATTTTCACGTCCGGGCGGATGGTGAAGTGCCCGGTGGCATCGCCCAGATAGGTGGCCATGAACGTCGAAGTCAGGCTTTTCTGTTCGAGCAGGCTGGCGACCGTGGCAGGTTCCGGGTTGATGGCGATGTTCTGCGCGGCGTTCTCGATCAGCAGGATGCGCCCGCTGAGCCAGGTCTGGATGTTGCCGGCGGTGACCTCGCCCATTTCATTGAGGTAGTTGTTCAGATCATCGCGGATCGCATTGCGCTGCAGCCAGTCGTTGTACAACGTGAACGAGGCGAAAGCGGCAATGACGATGAGCGCGGCGGCAAGCAAAATCTTATGGCTGAAGCGCAGGTTTTTGTTCATGGCTTGGGGTTCCGCTAAGGTCTTAATGTCCTGGGCGTGCTTTGATAGAGACGCGCACTATGGGCAAGGTTGAAAAACTGATATTTCCGGCTCTCCTTAGGGAAATGTCCGACCCGATTTTCTGACGGGTCTATCCAATTTATGTATCGGCCATGTGTCATCAAAGATTAACCATTGGGTGAGAAAATGCCTGACTCCTTGCAACTCGTTATCGGCGCTGATCCGGCCGCGCAACCCATCGCTCAGGCCATGCGCCTCGCCAACCGCCACGGGCTGATCGCCGGCGCTACCGGCACCGGTAAGACCGTGACATTGCAGCGTCTGGCCGAAGCGTTCAGCGACGCCGGTGTCGCGGTGTTCGCCGCTGACATCAAAGGCGACCTGTGCGGCCTAGGTGCTGCCGGCAACCCGCAGGGCAAAGTGGCCGAGCGCATCGCCGGCATGCCCTGGCTCGGTCACACGCCGCAGGCTTATCCCGTGACTCTGTGGGACATCCACGGTGAGTCCGGACATCCGCTGCGCACCACCCTGAGCGAAATGGGCCCGCTGCTGATCGGCAGCCTGCTCGAGCTGACCGACAGTCAGCAGTCGGCGTTGTACGCGGCTTTCAAGGTGGCGGATCGCGAAGGCTTGCTGTTGCTGGATCTCAAGGATCTGAAAGCGCTGCTCAATCACCTCAAGGACAATCCGCAGCTGCTGGGCGAAGACGCGGCGCTGATGACCACCGGTTCCAGCCAGGCGCTGCTGCGCCGCTTGGCGACACTGGAACAGCAGGGCGCCGAAGCCCTGTTCGGCGAGCCGGCGCTGCAACTCGAAGACATTCTGCAACCCACCGCCGATGGGCGTGGACGCATCCATCTGCTCGACGCCAGTCGGCTGGTGCACGAGGCGCCAAAGGTTTACGCAACGTTCCTGCTGTGGCTGCTGGCCGAGTTGTTCGAGCAACTGCCCGAGCGCGGCGATGCTGACAAGCCGCTGCTGGCGCTGTTCTTCGATGAAGCGCACTTGCTCTTCGGCGACACGCCCAAGGCGTTGCAGGAACGCCTGGAGCAAGTGGTGCGTTTGATTCGTTCCAAGGGTGTTGGCGTGTATTTCGTCACCCAGTCGCCGGCGGATCTGCCGGATGACGTGCTGGCGCAGTTGGGCTTGCGCATTCAACACGGCCTGCGTGCGTTCACCGCCAAAGAGCAGAAATCCCTGCGGGCAGTGGCGGATGGCTTTCGGCCGAATCCGGCGTTCGACAGTCTGTCGGTGCTGACTGAGTTAGGTATTGGTGAGGCGCTGGTCGGCACGCTGACCGAGAAGGGCACGCCGGAAATGGTTCAGCGCGTGCTGGTGGCACCGCCGCAATCGCGGATCGGTCCGCTGACCGAAACCGAGCGCACCGTGCTGATCGCCGGCTCGCCGTTCAAGGGGCGCTATGACAAGCCGATCGATCGTGAGTCGGCCTATGAGATCTTGATGGGACGCAAAGGGCTGGCGCCCGAGGCCGAAACACAGGCAGGCAAAGCCGCAGCCGAAGAGCCGAGCCTGGCTGATCGTGCGGGAGAATTCCTCGGCACGGCGGCAGGGCAGGCGTTGAAATCGGCGATGCGTCAGGCGGCCAATAATCTCGGCAAGCAGTTGGTGCGCGGGTTGATGGGTTCCCTGCTCGGAGGCAGCAAGCGCCGCTAAAAGCAAAGATCGCAGCCTGCGGCAGCTCCTACAGTTGAAATGCATTCATTCTGTAGGAGCTGCCGAAGGCTGCGATCTTTTGCTTTTACTTCAGGCTTTACCTTTGGCATGCGCCGCCAGCCGCTCCAGCGCCGCGCGCAATCCCGGATCGCTGATCCCGTCGGCCGTCGACTGAATCGTCTCCGCCGCACTGCTCGACAGATCCATCGTGTGCCCAACCGCCCGGTGCTGAATGATCGGCGGGCGCACGCTGAATTTGATCCGCGTCAGGTTGGCGAACTCTTCGAACAATTGCAGCTGCCGTTGCAGGCGTTTCTGCTGATAGCGCAGGCGCGTCGCCCAATGGCCGTCAGTGACCACCAGCGACAGCTCGCCTTCGCGCCATTTGGCCACCCGGCAATGCTCGCGGGCGGCCGGTTGCAGCTGGCTTTCGAGCAGGCGCTGCAAATGCTCCAGGCGCTGGGCATGGCCGAGGATGGCTTTGAGCGGTTTGGCTTCACGTAACAGAACGGCGGGTGCTCTGGCCGTGAGAGGGCGAAACGCCATGATTGAACACCTGAGATAACAGAGGCGCCATGTTAGCAGAAAGCTGCGGAACCTCTGGGCCATTGCTTTTGTCCCTGATTTGCTCATTAAATCAACGCCTGACTTCTTTCCCCCGACGGGTTGAAGTTGAGCAAAACGCCCCTATTTTAAGTGAGCCCCGTCAAAGCGCAGTGCCAGCATCGTGGAACATCGCCACTTTCCTCACCACCGTTTCCGGGTAGAATGCTCGTTCGCATGCGGCCATGAGGGCTGCACGGGCGACTCACGGGGCCGCCCTCCATCCCTTTAGTGTGGAAGATCCTGCCGATATGTTTGCGCCTTTGTTAAAGAAACTTTTTGGAAGCAAGAACGAGCGTGAAGTCAAACGCATGCTCAAGACGGTGCAGCTCGTCAATGCCTTCGAAGAGCAAATGGTGGCCCTTTCGGACGATCAATTGCGCGCCAAGACCGCCGAGTTCAAGGCCCGTATTGCCAAAGGGGAAACCCTCGACAAGCTGTTGCCGGAAGCCTTCGCCGTAGCCCGCGAGGCCGGCAAGCGTGTGATGGGCATGCGCCACTTCGACGTGCAACTCGTCGGCGGCATGACCCTGCACGAAGGCAAGATTGCCGAAATGCGCACCGGTGAGGGCAAGACCCTCGTGGCCACCCTGGGTGTTTACCTCAACGCACTGTCCGGCAAGGGCGTGCACGTTGTGACCGTGAACGACTACCTGGCCCGCCGTGACGCCAACTGGATGCGCCCGCTGTATGAATTCCTCGGCCTGACCGTCGGCGTCGTGACGCCGTTCCAGCCGCCGGAAGAGAAGCGCGCCGCCTACGCCGCCGACATCACCTACGGCACCAACAACGAATTCGGTTTCGACTACCTGCGCGACAACATGGCGTTCAGCATGGATGAAAAATTCCAGCGCGAACTCAACTTTGCCGTGATCGACGAAGTCGACTCCATCCTCATCGACGAAGCGCGTACCCCGCTGATCATTTCCGGTCAGGCCGAGGACAGCTCCAAGCTGTACACCGAGATCAACAAACTGATCCCGCAGCTGGAACTGCACGTCGAGGAAGTCGAAGGCCAGGTCACCAAGGCCGGTCACTACACCGTTGACGAAAAGACCCGTCAGGTCGAACTCAACGAAGCCGGTCACCAGTTCATCGAAGAAATGCTCACCCGCGTAGGCCTGCTGGCCGAAGGCGAGAGCCTGTACTCGGCGCACAACCTCGGTCTGCTGACCCATGTCTACGCCGGTCTGCGTGCGCACAAACTGTTCAACCGCAACATCGAATACATCGTCCAGGACGGTCAGGTCGTACTGGTCGACGAACACACCGGTCGTACCATGCCGGGTCGTCGTCTGTCCGAAGGCCTGCACCAGGCCATCGAAGCCAAGGAAGGTCTGAACATCCAGGCTGAGAGCCAGACCCTGGCCTCGACCACCTTCCAGAACTACTTCCGTCTGTACACCAAGCTGTCCGGCATGACCGGTACCGCCGACACCGAAGCGTTCGAATTCCACCAGATCTATGGTCTGGAAGTCATGGTCATTCCGCCGAACAAGCCGTTGGCGCGTAAAGACTACAACGACCTGGTGTTCCTCACCGCCGAAGAGAAATACGCGGCGATCGTGGCCGACATCAAGGAAAGCATGGCGGCCGGTCGTCCGGTGCTGGTGGGTACAGCGACCATCGAGACCTCCGAGCACATGTCCGCATTGCTCGTCAAAGAAGGCATCGAACACAAGGTTCTTAACGCCAAGTTCCACGAAAAAGAAGCTGAAATCATCGCTCAGGCCGGTCGTCCGGGTGCGCTGACCATCGCCACCAACATGGCCGGTCGTGGTACCGACATCCTGTTGGGCGGCAACTGGGAAGTGGAAGTCGCTTCGCTGGAAAACCCTACCCCTGAGCAGATCGCCCAGATCAAGGCCGACTGGCAGAAGCGTCACCAGCAAGTGCTGGAGTCCGGCGGCTTGCAGGTCATCGCTTCCGAGCGTCACGAATCGCGCCGTATCGACAACCAGCTGCGTGGCCGTGCCGGCCGTCAGGGCGATGCCGGTTCGAGCCGCTTCTACCTGTCGCTGGAAGACAGCCTGATGCGCATCTTCGCGTCTGACCGCGTGAAGAACTTCATGAAAGCCCTGGGCATGCAGCCGGGCGAAGCGATCGAACACCGCATGGTGACCAACGCGATCGAGAAGGCGCAGCGCAAGGTTGAAGGCCGCAACTTCGACATCCGCAAGCAACTGCTCGAGTTCGACGACGTCAACAACGAACAGCGTAAAGTGATCTATCACATGCGTAACACGTTGCTGGCCGCCGACAACATCGGTGAGACCATCGCCGATTTCCGTCAGGACGTGCTCAACGCTACCGTCAGCGCGCACATTCCGCCGCAATCGCTGCCAGAACAGTGGGACGTTGCCGGTCTGGAAGCGTCGATCGAAAGCGATTTCGGCGTGAAACTGCCGATCCAGCAATGGCTCGACGAAGACGATCACCTGTACGAAGAAACCCTGCGCGAAAAGCTCATGACCGAGCTGATGGCGGCGTACAACGAGAAAGAAGACCAGGCCGGTGCCGAGGCGCTGCGCTCGTTCGAGAAGCAGATCGTCCTGCGCGTACTCGACGACCTGTGGAAAGACCACCTGTCGACCATGGATCACCTGCGTCACGGCATTCACCTGCGTGGCTATGCGCAGAAGAACCCGAAGCAGGAATACAAGCGCGAATCCTTCACGCTGTTCTCCGAGCTGCTCGATTCGATCAAGCGCGACTCGATCCGCGTGCTCTCGCACGTTCAGGTGCGTCGCGAAGATCCGGAAGCCGAAGAGCAACGCCTGCGTCAGGAAGCCGAAGCACTGGCTGCGCGCATGCAGTTCGAACACGCCGAAGCGCCTGGGCTGGATCAGCCGGAAGCGTTGGGTGAAGAGGTCGATGTGGCACTGGCCACCGCCGCTGCCCCGGTTCGCAACGAGCAGAAGCTGGGCCGCAACGAACTGTGCTACTGCGGTTCGGGCAAGAAATACAAGCATTGCCACGGGCAGATCCAGTAAAACCCGTTTCAATCGCTGAACACCCCGCGCCGCGACCGGCTCCTGCCGTCGCGGCGTTTTGCCATTTATCCCACCGTCCTTTCCCGTGGCGGTGCTGACATCATTGAGTAAGGAGCGCATTCATGGCTGTTGGTCTTGGTCCTTTGCCAACGTTGCACCCGGTTGCCGGTTTTGAACTCGGTATCGCCTCGGCCGGCATCAAGCGTCCGGGGCGCAAGGATGTGGTAGTGATGCGATGTGCTGAAGGTTCGACCGTGGCTGGCGTGTTCACCCTGAACGCGTTCTGCGCCGCGCCGGTGATCCTGGCGAAAAAGCGCGTACAGAACGCCGTGCGTTACTTGCTGACCAACACCGGCAATGCCAACGCCGGCACCGGCGAACCGGGCCTGGCTGCCGCCGAGCGCACCACCGCTAAATTGGCTGAGCTGACCGGCGTCGATGCCAGCCAGATTCTGCCGTACTCCACTGGCGTGATCGGCGAGCCGCTGCCGGTCGAGAAGATCGAAGGCGCGCTGCAAGCTGCGCTGGATGATCTGTCGGAGAATAACTGGGAAGCCGCCGCCACTGGCATCATGACCACCGACACGCTGCCGAAGGGCGCCAGCCGCCAGTTCGAGCATGACGGCGTGACCATCACTGTCACCGGCATCAGCAAAGGCGCCGGCATGATTCGCCCGAACATGGCGACCATGCTCGGTTACATCGCCACTGACGCCAAAGTCTCCCGCGACGTGCTGCACAACCTGATGCTCGACGGTGCGAACAAGTCGTTCAACCGCATCACCATAGACGGCGACACCTCGACCAACGATTGCTGCATGCTGATCGCCACTGGCAAGGCCGCGCTGCCTGAGATCACCCGCGCTGAAGGCGAGCTGTTCGCCAAGCTGAAGCAAGCGGTGTTCGAAGTGTGCATGGACGTCGCCCAGGCCATCGTGCGTGACGGCGAAGGCGCGACCAAGTTCGTTACCGTTGAAGTGAATGGCGGCGCCAACCACCAGGAATGCCTGGACGTCGGTTACACCGTGGCCCACTCGCCGCTGATCAAGACCGCACTGTTTGCCTCCGACCCGAACTGGGGCCGCATCCTTGCCGCCGTCGGCCGTGCCGGTGTCCCGGACCTGGACGTGAGCAAGATTGATGTATTCCTCGGCGACGTGTGCATCGCCAGCCGTGGCGCCCGCGCCGCGACCTACACTGAAGCCCAGGGCTCGGCGGTGATGCAGCAGGAAGAAATCACCATTCGTATCGAACTGGGTCGCGGCGATTGCAGCGAAACCATCTGGACCACCGACCTGTCGCATGAATACGTGAAGATCAACGCTGAATACCGTACTTGATTCAAGGTGTGGGAGTGGGCTGCCGGCCTCTTCGCGAGCAAGCTCGCTCCCACAGTGGTTACGGCCGTTCGCAAATGTTGTGTACACCTCAGAACCTGTGGGAGCGAGCTTGCTCGCGAAAGCGGAGGTTGCGACACAATAAATCTTGAAGTTTCCTCTGACGAAAAGGCGCCACACCATGTCCCTGCACCTGATCATCGGCGACAAACTGCTTTCCTCCTGGTCCCTGCGTGCGGCACTGGCGCTTGAACTGACCGGCGCACCCTACAGCGAAGAGCTGATCAAGCTCGGCAAGCCCGACACCCGCGAGCGTCTGCTCAAGCACTCGCCGACCGGCAAGGTGCCGCTGCTGCAAACCGCCCGTGGCACCATCGCCGATTCGCTGGCCATCGCCGAATACCTCGCCGAACAGTTTCCGTCCGAGCAACTCTGGCCGAGCGATACCTTCGCCCGCGCCCAGGCCCGCTCGGCCTGCGCACAGATGCACAGCGGCTTCTTCGCCATGCGTAACCACATGCCGTTCAACCTCAGCCAGGACGCACCGCTGAACCCGGTGCCGCCAGAAGTGAAGGTCGATATCGAACGCATGCTCGCGCTGTGGGCCGAATGCCGCGCGGCAGCGACGGAAGAGGGGCCTTACCTGTTCGGTCGTGTCAGCCTCGCCGACGCTTTTTTCGCGCCGATCGCCGTGCGCCTGCGCACCTATCAGGTGAAGTTGCCGGCAGTCGACGAAGCTTATGTTGAAACCGTCTACCAATGGCCCGCCTTCAAAGCGTGGCAAAAGGCTGGACTGGAGGAATTGAACCCGTGAAACGCGTCCACGTCGCCGCTGCCGTCATTCGTGACGGCGCCGGCAAAATCCTTATCGCCCGCCGTGCCGACACCCAGCATCAGGGCGGCTTGTGGGAATTTCCCGGTGGCAAGGTCGAGGCTGACGAGTCGGTCGAATCGGCACTGGCTCGTGAGCTGCACGAAGAGCTGGGCATCGTCGTTGATGCTGCGCGTCCGCTGATCAAGGTTCGCCACGATTACCCGGACAAACAGGTGTTGCTGGATGTCTGGGAAGTCTCGGCATTCAGCGGCGAACCCCACGGTGCGGAAGGCCAGCCACTGGCCTGGGTCAGCGCCAAGGAGTTGATCAACTATGAGTTCCCGGCGGCCAACCAGCCGATCGTCGCGGCGGCGCGTTTGCCTGCCGAATACCTGATCACTCCGGAGGATCTGGAAGGCCCCGCCTTGTTGCGCGGCATCCAGAAGGCGATCGCCGGCGGCATCAAATTGATCCAGCTGCGCGCACCCAACGGCTACGACCCGAAATACCGTGATCTGGCGGTCGATGCGGTGGGCCTGTGTGCGGGCAAGGCACAGTTGATGATCAAAGGGCCGTTCGAATGGCTCGGCGATTTCCCGTCTGCTGGTTGGCACATCACCGCTGCGCAACTGCGTAAATACGCAGCGGCAGGGCGTCCGTTGCCGGCGGAGCGCTGGCTCGCGGCGTCGTGCCATAACGCTGAAGAGCTGGCGCTGGCCGAGCAGATGGGCGTCGACTTTGTCACCCTGTCGCCGGTGCAGCCGACGCTGACGCACCCGGATGCACAGCCGTTGGGGTGGGAGCAGGCGCAGGCGTTGATCGACGATTTCAGTAAACCGGTGTTTCTGCTCGGTGGAGTAGGGCCGGCGGAACGCGAGAAGGCTTGGGGTGTTGGGGCTCAGGGTGTGGCGGGGATTCGGGCGTTTTGGCCGGAAGCTTGATTCTAGATTGAGGCTAGCGGCCTCTTCGCGAGCAGGCTCGCTCCCACAGTGGATTGCATTTCTTCAGTCAGAACGCAGTCAAATGTGGGGGCGAGCCTGCTCGCGAAGCGTCCTGACAGGCGCTACTTTCCTTCAGGTTTCGCAGCCGGCTGCCAGAGAATCTCCGCGACTCCCTGCCGCCGCGCAATCAACCGCGCCACAACAAACAGCAAATCCGACAACCGATTGATATACGCCAGGCCAACCCCGGCCAATGGCTCAATCGAGTTCAAATGCTGACAGCGGCGCTCGGCACTGCGCGCCAGACTGCGGCAGACATGTGCCTGCGCAATCAACATCGAACCACCTGGCAAGATGAAGTTCTCCAGCGGCCCCAGCTCTTCATTCCACACATCAATCGCCGCTTCCAGACGCTCGATTTCAGCCTCGTTCAGTGCCTGATATTCAGGCATCGCCAACTCGCCGCCCAGGTCGAACAAGCGATGCTGACACGGCGCCAACACCTCAATGATTTCATTCAGCCCCGGATGCAACTCTCGCTCGGCGATCAAACCGGCCAGCAGTACGCCGACCTGACTGTTCAGCGTATCGACCTCGCCGATCGCCTCGATGCGCGGGTGATCCTTGGGAACGCGGCGGCCGTCACCGAGGCCGGTTTCGCCTTTGTCGCCGGTGCGGGTGTAGATCTTCGACAAGCGAAAGCCCATGGGTTACCTCGGTAGTGAATTGGTTTCGGTGGTCAACGGCGCAGGTTGCGCCAGCGGCAGACGCAGGGTGAAGCAAGTGCCCTGGCCGGGCGCCGACTGCACTTCCATCTGGCCTTTATGGTTATTGGTGATGATGAAATAGGACACCGACAGGCCAAGCCCGGTGCCTTGGCCGATTTCCTTGGTGGTGAAGAACGGCTCGAAGGTACGCTTGCGCACGTTCTCGCTCATGCCGATGCCGTTGTCCTCGACCTGAATCTCGGCCCACGGCGGATTGAGCCGGGTGCGCAGAATGATCCGGCCCGGCTCGCTGTCGTCTTCGCGCTGATGAATGGCCTGCGCGGCGTTTTTCAGCAGATTGAGCAACACCTGTTCCAGCTCGTTGGCGGTGCCCGGCACCGGACCGAGGGCAGGGTCGAACTGACGAATGATCGCCTGGCCCTTGAAGTCGAAGCCGATGGCCAGGTCGAAGTCGTTGCCGGCGATTTCCACGGCTTGATCAATCAATGCTGGCAGATCGCACGGCGCCATTTGCCGGGTGCTGCGGCGGCTGAAGCTGAGCATGTGCGTGACGATTTTCGCCGCGCGGGCGCCGGCCTGCTGAATGCCGTCGAGCAGTTGCGGGACTTCGCGGCCTTGCAGGTAGCGGTTCACAGTGTCCAGTTCGATGCCCAGTTGTTCGGCAGTTTCGATGTTCTTCGGCAGATCCGCCGACAGACGCCGACGAATGTTCTGCACGTTGTGCAGTATCGCGCCAAGCGGGTTGTTGATTTCATGGGCCATGCCGGCCGCAAGGCCACCGACCGAGAGCATCTTCTCCGACTGCACCATCATTTCTTCCAGCGACAGACGCTGGGTGATGTCATCGATACGGATCACCACGCCACGCCCGGCACCGCCCATCAGCGGATAAAACGTCAGGGCGTAATGCTTGGGTTCATCGTCCTTGAACCAGGTCACCCGATCGACTTTGGCCACGGTGTGCTGTTCGACGGTGGCCTTGAGCTGCGGCAAAAACGGCTTGAGCGGTTCGAAGGCGAGGAAGATCGGCTGATTCAGCGCCTCGTCCAGGCGCGTGCCGGAGAGCGCGCTGGCCTCTTGGTTCCACTGGGTGACGTAAAGCTGCTCGTCGAGAGCGATCAGCGCCGACGGCATCGAGTCGATGATGCTGTTGAGATAATTCTGGAAGCCGGTGAGTTTCTTCTCGATCTTGCTGCGCACCTGGACTTCCAGCTCCAGTTTGCGGTTGGTGTGGCGGGTTTCCTCGGCCAGCCCCTGCGCCTGATCGTAGGCGGCCTGCGAGTCGTCGCGGGCGCGTTTGAGCTGCTGCTCGCGCGCTTCGATGCGCGAAAGCATGGTGTTGAACGCCTCGGCCAGACTGCCGATTTCGTCATGGTTGCCGCGTGCAGCGCGCAGGGCGTAATTCTCTTCGCGGGTGACCTGCCGGGACAATTCCTCAAGCTGATGAATCGGCCGGGTGATCAGGCGCTTGATCTGCCGGGCAATCACCAGCCACAGCAGTACGCTGAAGATCAGGATACCGAGGCTGGCGGTCAGGGTGCCGGTGTAGAACGCCATCGGCAGTTCGCTGCTGGCCACCAGCAGCAGATGCCCAGGTGCGGCGCCGGGGCGGGGCAGGGTGATCAGTTGATTGCTGCGAAACTCGGTGAGTTGCCACGCTTCGACGTGGCGGTAACGCTCGGGGAGACTGAGTTTTTCGCCGCGCTGCACTTGCGCCAGGCGTTCGCCCTTGCCGTCGTACAGGGCGGCGGCGCGCAGCGGTGAATAACTGTCGAGTTCCTTGAGCAGGCGCTCGGCGCTGCGCGGAGACTCCAGCGCATCGCTGACCAGACTCGGGTTGGCGATCAGCCGGCCGATGGTCTGCAAGGCCTGTGGCGCCATGCTTTCCTGAGAAATGTAATAGGCGGCGCTGATAAAGGTCAGGTTGGCGACCAGCAGAACCGTGGTCAACAACACCAGCAGGGCGGCCAGCAGTTTCTGGCCGACCGGCAGGTTTTCAAGGCGCTGGCGCAATGGCATCAGGTTTATCGCAGCAGGGGAACAAGTCGTCAGCCTAGCGGCTGCTCAGTCGCTGGGCAATCCACGCTTGTGCAGATGAGCGATCAGACGTTGCTGCAACTGGTGCAGATGCGGCAGGTTCAACTGATGCCGCTCGGCAACTTTGCAGGCGTAGCCCAACAGATAGCTGATCTCGGTGCGGCGCTGGTTGGCGACGTCCTGAAACATCGAAGAGTAATTGGCGGCGGTGGCGTGGATCACTCGTTCGACTTCCGCTTGCAGATTGTCCGCCGCAGCCGGTTGGCCGCAGCGTTCGAGCAGTTCAGCCAGTTCGGCGCAGAGTGTGGCGACTTCGCAGTGATGCTCGCTCAGCCCGCCGTTACGGCAATTGTGGAGCACGGTCAACGGGTTGATCGCGCAGTTCAGCGCCAGTTTGCGCCACAACCGAGTGAGGATGTCAGCGCTCCATTCATGGGGAATGTTCGCCGCTTGCAGATCGTCCAGCCAGACCGGCGCCAGCGGATTCGCGCCATCGCCCAGCCAGTTGAAGCCGTGACCGGCAAACACCACGCGCCAATCGCCATCGCGGAACGCGCCCTCGGTGCTGGAGGCGCTGATGCAGCGCGCCTGTGGCACCCGCGCGGCGACGGCGTCCTGACTGCCGAGGCCGTTCTGCAGGAGGATCAGTTCGGCGTCCGGCGCGAGGCGGGAAGCGAGGCGGGCGACGGCCTCTTCGGCGTCATAGGCCTTGCACGCGACCAGCAATCGGCGAATCGGCTCGGTGCTGTCCGGGGTTTCGCCGGGAACTGCATAGGCATGAGCTTGTCCGTTTTCTACCAGGGTCAAGCCGCCCACTGCCGCATAGCTTTGCAAACGCGCCGCATCGCGCAGGATCAGCCGCACCGGCAAGCCGGCGCGGGCCAGACGTGTCGCCCAGAGTGTGCCGAGGCTGCCGGCGCCAAGTACGTGCCAGGTGGTCGACATCAGTTTTTTGCTCGATTGCTTGCAGGCATGTGCGGCTCGCCGTATCGGTAGGAAAGACCCGTTATAATGAGCCCGATTTTAACCGCAAGCCAAGCGCGCTCCATGCACATCGAGCGCGCCTTTTTATTGGAGAGATTACATGCCGTCGTTCGACGTGGTATCCGAACTGGACAAACACGAACTCACCAACGCGGTCGAGAACGCCGTGAAGGAACTCGATCGTCGTTATGACCTGAAAGGCAAGGGCAGCTTTGAGTTCAAGGAAAAGGACCTGACCGTCAGCCTCACCGCCGAAGCCGCGTTCCAGCTCGAAGCGATGATCGAAATCCTCAAGCTGGCGCTGACCAAGCGCAAGATCGACGTGCAGTGCCTCGAGGTCAAGGACGCTTACGCTTCGGGCAAACTGATGAAGCAGGACGCCATCCTCAAGGAAGGCATCGACAAAGAGCTGGCGAAGAAGATCGTTGGCCACATCAAGGAAGCCAAGCTCAAGGTCCAGGCCGCCATTCAGGGCGAGCAGGTGCGTGTCACCGGCAAGAAACGCGACGACCTGCAGGAAGCCATCGCGGCCCTGCGTGCCAAGGAATTCGGCATGCCGCTGCAGTTCAACAACTTCCGCGACTAAGCTTGGTCTGAAGGCTATGTGGGAGCGAGCCTGCTCGCGAATGCGGTGTTTCATTCAGCGATGAGTTGACTGACAAACCGCTTTCGCGAGCAAGCTCGCTCCCACATTTTTTGTGTACACCCCGGGAAGCCGGAAATCAGGAGATAGAACATGGATTTGAATGCTGAAGTGGACCACCTGGTCAAGGCGTCCCAGGCGTGGATCCCGATGATCATGGAATACGGCAGCCGTGTACTGCTGGCAGTGATTACCCTGGCGATCGGCTGGTGGCTGATCAACAAGGTCACGCAAAAACTCGGCGGTCTGCTGGCTCTGCGCAATGCCGACCTCGCGCTGCAAGGCTTTATCAGCAGCCTGGCCAACATCATTCTCAAGGTGCTGCTGATTGTCAGCGTCGCGTCGATGATCGGCGTCGAAACCACCTCGTTCGTTGCGGCTATCGGTGCTGCGGGTCTGGCGATTGGCTTGGCCTTGCAGGGCAGCCTGGCGAACTTCGCGGGCGGCGTGCTGATTCTGCTGTTCCGCCCGTTCCGCATCGGTGACTGGATCGAAGCCCAAGGTGTAGCGGGTACCGTCGACAGCATTCAGATTTTCCACACCGTGCTGCGTACCGGCGACAACAAGACCATCATCGTGCCCAACGGCAACCTGTCGAACGGCATCATCACCAACACCAATCGTCAGCCAACCCGTAAAGTCGTTTTTGATGTCGGCGTTGATTACGAAGCGGATCTGCAGAAGGCCCGTCAGGTACTGCTGGATCTGGCCAAGGATCCCCGCGTCATGCAGGACCCGGAGCCACAGGCAGTGATTTCGACATTGGGCGACAGTTCGATCACTGTTTCCCTGCGCGTATGGGTTAAAACTGCGGATTATTGGGATGTGATGTTCATGTTCAATGAACAGGCGCGGGATCGTTTGAAGGCTGCCGGGATTGATATTCCATTTCCGCAGCGGGTTATACGCGTAGTGCAGGAATCGGCGACGCAATGATAGGTTGCTAACTAAGTGCCTGAATTGTTGGCAAGGCATTAGTTGAATGAAGCACCAATAAAAAGGGCCCATCCGAAGATGGGCCCTTTTTTATTATCGCAAACTAACTGTTGGCGATTACAAGATCGACAGTGGGTAGTCGACGATCAGGCGGAACTCTTTGACATCGCCTTCACTCTGGTCTGCGTTGGCAGTATGCCAAGCCTGACGAACACGGAACGAAAGATCCTTGGCCGGACCATTCTGAACTACGTATTTGACTTCCAGGTTAGTCTCGTGGTGCTTGCCATCATCACCGTAGAGCGGATTTCCTAGGCTGTCGCGGTATTGACTGTTAGCTGCCAAGCCAGAGCCGTCAATGTCCCAGCCTTTAACGTAGCGAGTCATGAAGCTCAGACCCGGAACGCCATATTCAGCCATCTTCAGGTCATAACGAATCTGCGCGGATTTCTCGTTTGGACCGTTGAAGTCAGAGTACTGAATCGAGTTGGCAAGGAAAATCGAATCGCCACCACGGTTGTTCTTGCCCACACCGATGTAGTCGAATGGTGTGTCGCCGTTGACCTTCTGGAAGGCAATAGTGATGGTGTGTGCCTTCAGGAACGAGAGCGCAGTTGCCAGGGAGAATGTGGTGTTACTGATGTCGCCTACCTTCTTGTCACCGGTATCGGTGGTGCGGTAGATGTTGAAGTCAGTGTTCAACGACGTGTCACCACCGAATGGTGTGGTGAGGTTCACGTTCGCGTAGTACTGGTTCCAGATGTCTTCCAGCTTGGCACCGTACAGCGATGCGCTCAGGTTGTCGGTGATGCCGTACTTGCCGCCGAAATAGTCGATGGAGTCGGAATCGATGCCTGAGTAGTTGGAGTACAGCTCGCCATCACGGGAGTTCTTGTCCTGGCTGGTCGACGAGTAGAAGTGGCCGGCTTCGAGGTCAAGGTTCTGGATTTCGCTGCTCTGCAGCTGGAAACCGCTGGCAGACTGAGGAATGATGCGCGAGCCGCCCACAGCGAACACTGGTGCGGTGCTAGGCTGCATGTCGCCGAATTTCAGCTCGGTTTTGGAAACGCGGAATTTGACCGCTGCACCGGCTTTGCCCTGGCTGTCATTGACGTCACGGGAGCCGTTGAGCGGGTCAACGGTGTCGCTACGGCTCATGTTGCCCGAACCGGAGGTACCGTCACCGCCGTCAAGTTTGATGGCCAGATAACCGAATGCATCGATACCGACACCAACAGTACCTTGGGTGTAGCCAGAGCTGAAGTTGCCCAGCAGACCTTGAGTCCAGTCTTTTACGTCAGCATTACGGTTCTTGTTGTCGCGGTTGAAGTAATAGTTACGTACCAGCAGGTCGAGCTTGGCGTCTTCAACGAAACCTTTGGCTTCAGCCTGGTCACTTACAAACGGGGCGGCCGTAGCCATTTGAGTACTGGCTGCTGCAGCAACTGCCAGTGCGATCATGCTCCACTTCATCACGCGCATCGTGATTTGCTCCTTTGGTTTTAGAAGAGTACTGCCGTCCCACCTGTTTTATTATCTGGGCGGCTCTTTCTTTTTGTGTCGGCGCAAACTTATATCACGCCGACAATGTTGGCGATACTTGCGAAACCAACCTTTCAGCTTCTTTACGGCGTTGTCGCAAAAGGAGCGCTGGATGTCGCAAATTCACAGTACCGATGCAGCCGGACTGACAACTTTATCGCTGTTTCCGGGCCTTTTTGCATCGCTAAAAAAGAGTCCCTGGCAAAACACTTGAATCTCCATCGGGCAACCCTGCCACTGTTTTTATTGGCTTCAGGCGACCACTTCCCGTGGTGCGCTTATAGTCCATAACGTTACGAATGCAACAAGCGTGCACAAACCGCAAAATCGCTGCGGTTATTTTTCTGCAATGCGCCCGCATATGTGAAAACCTTGTGAAAACGGGGCCTCGGGCCGGTTTTGTTGCAGGCTTGACGACATTCTCCCAATGGTGTTGCAACGCACCAAAGGTGCGCAAGACAACCAAAAACGTTACCGGTTCACCCCGCAGTGAGTATTTGGCGGATGCCCGACCCAGTGAGCGTAGACGTGTTGTGCAGTTTTGGTGCAAAAAAATCACCACTGGACGCAAGTAAATCTGGCGCCGCGCGATTCGAGGGTCGACAGATCAAGGATTTTCATGCGGCCCTTCACGTCAAGGCTCATGTCCGGGGCTGTATTGGTGCGTCGGCGAGATAAATGTCTCATGTCGGCGCGCTTGCTGAATTACCGCCGAGGGGACGCGTGAAGCCCGCTGCATTCGCAGGTATGCTGCCGTTCTGTCGCTTGGCGCGCTGCTTCTAGGGGCGGCCGCTAAGCTGAGTTATAGGATCAGCGGGAGTACTCACAGTGTTTGCTTTGGATTCACGACTTCAACAGGACACCCTGGTCATCGGCGACTTTCCGTTGTGCCGGCTGTTGCTGTCCAACGACAGCAATTACCCGTGGTTCATCCTGGTGCCTCGTCGCGAGGATATAAGCGAGTTGTTTCAGTTGGATGTCGCCGACCAGCACCAGCTCTGGCGGGAAACCACCACCCTGGCCGAGTTGCTCAAGGATTCCTTCGACGCCGACAAGCTGAATGTGGCAACCCTGGGTAACGTTGTCAGTCAGTTGCACATGCATGTGATCGTACGTAAACGTGACGATGCTGCGTGGCCGGCGCCGGTCTGGGGCAAGCATCCGGCTAGGCCGTACAGCGCGGAACAGGTAGCAGCCATTCGCGAGCGCTTGCGTCTGGTGCTGACCGAAGAATTCACCTTTGTGGAGGGCTGAGTCATGAGCCTTGAAGAGCGCGTAACCGATCTGGAAAGCCGTCTGGCCTTTCAGGATGACACTATTCAGGCATTGAACGATGTGCTGGTGGCCCAGCAGAGAGTCATCGAGCGCCTGCAATTGCAGATGGAGGCGCTGATCAAGCGTCACGAAGAAATGGTCGGGCAGTTCGGTGCCTTTGAAGAAGACGCGCCGCCACCGCATTATTGAACCATTCGCCAGGCATAAAAAAACCGCGGACAGCCAGGCTGTTCGCGGTTTTTTTGCTTTGGATCAGCGACGCGGCAGAGCGGCGATCACGTCCTCGGCTTGCAGGCCTTTGTCGCGGTTCATCACCGAGAACTCGACGCGCTGGCCTTCGACCAGAACACGGTGGCCTTCGCCACGAATGGCGCGAAAGTGCACGAAAATATCATCACCGGAGTCCCGGGAGATAAAGCCGAAACCCTTGGAAGTGTTGAACCACTTCACGGTGCCGGTATCGCGATTGCTCATGTCATAGCTGGTTGGCGCAGCGGCTGGTGACGATTTGTAGAAGCTGACGGCCAGGTGCAGCACCACGGCAACCAGGGCGATCACCAGGCTGAACAACACCGCCGGCTGGCCAGCGATGACCGGCATCGGCGCGATCAGGGTCAAGGTTTGCAGGACGACAGTCAGCACGAGCAGGGCGCTGACCAGATTTTGCAGATGCTGGCGCGGGCCTTTGTTCCAGTAGGGGATCACTGGAGCGATGACCAGGTTCAGCAGGCCGAAAAAGGCCAGGTAAAGTGCATCGGGTTGTTGCAGATAAGGAACGGCTTCGGCTTTCAGGCTGGGTATGAACGACAGCAGCAAGGCTGCTGCGCCCATTAGCAGGTGGACGATTTTCAACATTTTGATTGGCTCACGTTATGACGGCTCACAAGGAAGAGCTGAAGGCGCACGGTTCGCTTCAGGACGAAATAAGAGGCGGTGGACACGTACACGGATCAGCCTATGCGCAACACCCCCGGAAAATGGGGCATGGCGACACACTGCCTATTTAACAGCAAAGCCTGCGGCTACTCAAATCAGCCCGGCCAGCGGCAGAGAAACGGTCGATTTGTCGCAGCCTGATCACGGATTGATAGCTGCGAGCTGGCGCTTGCCTTGCTAAAGTGGGGCTGAACCTGCTGGATGAATCCAATCACTGTTAGGGGGTAAGCATGGCAATTGATATCGGTATCAGCGAAGAAGACCGCAAATCCATCGTCGAAGGGTTGTCGCGACTGCTGTCCGACACCTATGTGCTGTATCTGAAAACCCATAACTTTCACTGGAACGTCACCGGCCCGATGTTCCGCACGCTGCACCTGATGTTCGAAGAGCAATACAACGAGCTGGCGCTGGCCGTCGATTCGATCGCCGAGCGGATTCGTGCGCTGGGCTTCCCGGCACCGGGGGCCTACGCGACCTACGCGCGTCTTTCTTCTATCAAGGAAGAAGTCGGTGTGCCGAGCGCCGAAGACATGATCAAGCAATTGGTCGAAGGCCAGGAGGCAGTGACCCGGACCGCCCGCGGCATCTTCCCGTTGCTGGACAAGGTCAGCGACGAGCCGACCGCCGATCTGCTGACCCAGCGTATGCAGGTGCATGAAAAAACCGCGTGGATGCTGCGCGCGCTGCTCGAGGAATGATCCGGCCGCTGCGGACGGCTTGAGGTCGTCCGCGTGCTGTCCAGACTCTTACCGTTGGCGTTGGCTTATCCTACGAGGCTGGTCAACAAATCGTATGGCGCTGACTTTGTCACTGGGTTTTTATGAAGGCGCAAGGATGTTGCCTTATAAATCAGCAGTCATGGCAAAGGAGTGTCAACGCTATGGTAGAAGAAGACAGGCGAAGCGACAGGATGTCGGCTTCGCGGCACGTAATAAAAGTCGACCCGTTTGTCAGCGAGTTCGACATGAATCTGATCCGGCCGTTGTCGCGATCGATTCGCCTCAACGGATTTGCGACCTGTCTGCGCCTGGAGCAGGTCTACTGGAATATCCTCGGCGGCATGGCCGAGGATAACCACTGTTCGATCAGCACACTGTTATCCCATGTCGACCGCGAGGTGCATCTGCGTCACGGCGGGGTGAAGAATTTCAGTGCGTTGGTGCGGGTGGTTTGCGTCATGAACGGGATCAAAGACCTCGCACCCACCGTTTCGCGCTGAAACGGCGGTTGCAACGAGGTTGCGGGCTGTGCAGTGTTACGGCTGCACAGCCCGCATTTAATCGATATAATCCCGCGCTTTCGCCGCAAAGCCCTGCGCGCGGCAGCAATCTGATCGCCGAGACACCCCCATGCCAATGTACGATTACCAATGTGCTTCCTGTGGTCATCAGTTGGAAGCCATTCAGAAGATCAGCGACGCACCGTTGGTCGACTGCCCTGCCTGCCAGGCGCCCGAACTGAAGAAGCAGCTGTCCATGCCGGGTTTTCGCCTCAGCGGCAACGGTTGGTACGAGACCGATTTCAAGACCGGAGCCAAGAAGAATCTGGCCGGTGGCGACAAAGCTGACTAGGGTACCAACCCTGAACGAACGACACGCGTGAGTTGCCGCCTTGCTTGAAGGCGACGGTTACTCCACCGAATTTCGAATTACGAGAAGCGAACCACACCATGATGCGCAGCCACTATTGCGGCCAACTGAACGAAAGCCTGGAAGGCCAGGAAATTACCCTTTGCGGATGGGTGCACCGTCGCCGCGACCACGGCGGGGTGATTTTCCTCGATATCCGTGATCGTGATGGTCTGGCCCAGGTGGTGTTCGACCCGGATCGCGCCGAGAGCTTCGCCGCCGCCGATCGCGTGCGCAGCGAATACGTCGTGAAGATCACCGGCAAGGTACGTCTGCGTCCGGCCGGTGCGACCAACGCCAACATGGCTTCGGGCATGATCGAAGTGCTCGGTTACGAACTGGAAGTGCTGAACGAGTCGGAAACCCCGCCGTTCCCGCTCAACGAGTTCTCCGACGTCGGCGAAGAAACCCGCCTGCGCTATCGCTTCCTCGACCTGCGTCGTCCGGAAATGGCCGAGAAGCTGCGTCTGCGTTCGCGCATGACCACCAGCATCCGTCGCTTCCTCGACGAAAATGGCTTCCTTGACGTCGAAACGCCGATCCTGACCCGGGCCACCCCGGAAGGCGCGCGTGACTATCTGGTGCCGAGTCGTACCCACGCCGGTTCGTTCTTCGCCCTGCCGCAATCACCGCAGCTGTTCAAGCAACTGCTGATGGTGGCCGGCTTCGACCGTTACTACCAGATTGCCAAGTGCTTCCGCGACGAGGACCTGCGTGCCGACCGTCAGCCGGAATTCACCCAGATCGACATCGAGACCAGCTTCCTCGATGAAAAAGAGATCATGGGCCTGACCGAGCAGATGATCCGCAATCTGTTCAAGGAAGTGCTGAATCTGGAATTCGGCGAATTCCCGCACATGACCTTCGAAGAAGCCATGCGCCGCTACGGTTCGGACAAGCCGGACCTGCGTATTCCGCTGGAACTGGTCGACGTTGCCGACCAGCTCAAGGAAGTCGATTTCAAGGTGTTCAGCGGCCCGGCCAACGATCCGAAGTGCCGCATCGCCGCACTGCGTGTTCCAGGCGGGGCGAGCATGCCGCGCAAGCAGATCGACGATTACACCAAGTTCGTCGGCATCTACGGTGCCAAGGGCCTGGCGTACATCAAGGTCAACGAGCGCGCTGCCGGTGTTGAAGGTCTGCAATCGCCGATTGTGAAAAACATCCCGGAAGACAAACTCAACGTGATCCTCGATCGCGTTGGCGCAGTCGATGGCGACATCGTGTTCTTCGGTGCCGACAAGGCCAAGATCGTCAGCGAAGCCCTGGGCGCGCTGCGGATCAAGCTCGGTCACGACTTGAAGCTGCTGACCTGCGAGTGGGCGCCAATGTGGGTCGTCGACTTCCCGATGTTCGAAGAGAACGACGACGGCAGCTTCTCGGCGCTGCACCACCCGTTCACCGCACCGAAGTGCACCCCGCAGGAACTCGAAGCCAACCCGGCCGGCGCACTGTCCCGTGCGTACGACATGGTGTTGAACGGCACCGAGCTGGGCGGCGGCTCGATCCGTATCCACCGCAAGGAAATGCAGCAAGCGGTATTCCGTCTGCTGGGCATCAACGAAGCGGAACAGGAAGAGAAATTCGGCTTCCTGCTCGACGCGCTGAAGTACGGTGCACCGCCGCACGGTGGTCTGGCCTTCGGTCTGGACCGTCTGGTGATGCTGATGACCGGCGCCCAGTCGATCCGTGAAGTGATCGCCTTCCCGAAAACCCAGAGTGCTGCCGACGTGATGACGCAGGCTCCGGGCGTAGTGGATGCCAAGGCACTGCGCGAGCTGCACATTCGCCTGCGCGAAACGCCAAAGGCTGAGTAAGACGGGCCTGAAGGCGCATCTTCGGATGCGCCTTTTTTCTTTCTCAGGTCGAATTTTTCAATTGCCGGCCGCTGCCTTGGCAGGGCGGGCAAGGTTTCAAAGAGCATTCGGAGCAAGTTATGGCAGGTCATTCCAAGTGGGCAAACATCAAGCACCGCAAAGAACGTCAGGATGCCAAGAGGGGCAAGATCTTCACCAAGTGGATCCGTGAACTGACCGTTGCGGCCCGTCAGGGTGGCGGCGATCCGGGTTCCAACCCGCGTTTGCGCCTGGCTCTGGACAAGGCGTTGAGCGCCAACATGAGCCGCGACATCATCGACCGTGCCGTCGCGCGCGGTGCCGGTGCCACTGAAGCGGACAACGTTGAAGAACTGACCTATGAAGGCTACGGCCCGGGCGGCGTGGCGGTGATGGTCGAGTGCATGACCGACAACCGCAACCGTACCGCCGCAGCGGTGCGCCACGCGTTCAGCAAGTGCGGCGGCAACCTCGGCACCGACGGTTCGGTGGCGTATCTGTTCGAGCGCAAGGGCCAGATCAGCTTCGCCCCGGGCGTCGATGAAGACGCACTGACCGAAGCGGCGCTTGAAGCCGACGCTGATGACGTGGTCACCCACGAAGATGGTTCGATCGACGTGTTCACCTCGTTCACCAGCTTCTATGCGGTGCGTAACGCGCTGGAAGCGGCCGGGTTCAAGGGTGACGACGCGGAAATCGTCATGCAGCCGACCACCAGTGCCGAGCTGGATCTGGAAGGTGCGGAGAAGGTGCTCAAGCTGATCGATATGCTTGAGGATCTGGATGACGTGCAGAACGTCTACTCCAACGCGGATATCCCGGAAGACGTCGCCGCTCAGCTTGGCTGATAAGCGACTAGTCTTCCCTGTGGGAGCGAGCCTGCTCGCGAAAGCGGTGTGTCATTCAGCACCTGTATGTGCTGACATACCGCCTTCGCGAGCAGGCTCGCTCCCACATTTGCTATTGGCTGTCAGGTAAATCGTTTTTATGAATCTGCAGGCGTTATGACTCTAATTCTTGGTATCGACCCCGGTTCGCGCATTACCGGTTACGGGATCGTTCGCGATACCGGGCGGGGCGGCTGCATTTATGTGGCTTCGGGCTGCATTCGCACCGGCTCCGGCGAGCTTCATGAACGTCTGCAAATCGTCTATCGCGGCGTGCGCGAAATCATCAAGACCTACGGCCCGGTGACCATGGGCATCGAAAAGGTGTTCATGGCGAAAAACGCCGACTCGGCGCTGAAGCTCGGACAGGCGCGGGGCGCTGCGATTGTCGCCGGCGCCGAAGAGTGTCTGGAAATCGCCGAGTACACCGCCACGCAAGTCAAACAGGCCGTGGTCGGCACCGGTGCGGCCAATAAGGAGCAGGTGCAGATGATGGTCATGCACATGCTCAAGTTGACCAGCAAGCCGCAGATCGACGCCTCCGACGCCCTCGCGATCGCCATTTGCCATGCGCACACGCGCTCAAGCCTGCTGCCGCACGGGCTGGGAACCGCACGCAGTCGTGGCGGGCGCCTGCGTCTCTGATAGCATCAGCATCAATTTTCCTGAAAGTGGCTTTGCGGTGCCTGTGTTGCCGGCGTGCAAGCCACCTTCAATCGTCGCCAGCCCACGGCTGGCCAGCGCTCAAGGATTCAAAACGTGATTGGACGCTTGCGCGGCACCCTGGCTGAGAAACAGCCGCCGCACCTGATTCTCGATGTGAATGGCCTCGGCTATGAGGTGGAAGTGCCGATGACCACCCTGTATCGGCTGCCGTCGGTCGGTGAACCGCTGACCCTGCACACCCATTTGGTCGTACGCGAAGATGCGCAATTGCTCTATGGTTTTGCCGGCAAGCGTGAGCGAGACTTCTTTCGCGAGCTGATCCGGCTCAACGGGGTCGGACCGAAACTGGCGCTGGCGTTGATGTCGAGCCTGGAAGTCGATGAGCTGGTGCGCTGCGTGCAGTCTCAGGACACTTCGGCGTTGACCAAGGTGCCGGGGGTTGGCAAGAAGACCGCCGAGCGTCTGCTGGTGGAATTGAAGGATCGCTTCAAGGCCTGGGAAACCTCGCCGGCGATGTTCGCGCTGGTGCCCAATCAGCCGGACGGCCCGGCGCCGGTCAACAGCGCCGAGACCGATGCGGTCAGCGCGTTGATCTCCCTGGGCTACAAGCCGCAGGAAGCGAGCAAGGCGATTTCCGCGATCAAAGACAAGAACCTGAGCAGCGAAGACCTGATCCGCCGCGCTCTGAAGGGAATGATTTAAGTGATTGAAGCTGATCGTCTGATCGCCGCCGCGCACAGCCCGCGCGAGCGCGAAGAAGTCCAGGACCGGGCCATCCGCCCGGTCAGCCTGGCCGACTACATTGGCCAGCCGACCGTGCGCGAGCAGATGGAACTGTTCATCCAGGCCGCCCGTGGCCGCAGCGAATCCCTCGACCACACGCTGATCTTCGGTCCGCCCGGGCTGGGCAAGACCACGCTGGCGAACATCATTGCCCAGGAAATGGGTGTGTCGATCAAGAGCACCTCCGGGCCAGTGCTGGAGCGCCCGGGTGATCTGGCCGCGTTGCTGACCAATCTCGAGCCGCACGATGTGTTGTTCATCGACGAAATCCATCGTCTGTCGCCGATCGTTGAAGAAGTGCTGTATCCGGCGATGGAAGATTTCCAGCTCGACATCATGATTGGCGAGGGGCCGGCGGCGCGCTCGATCAAACTCGATCTGCCGCCGTTCACTCTGGTCGGCGCCACCACCCGCGCCGGCATGCTGACCAACCCGCTGCGTGATCGCTTCGGTATCGTCCAGCGCCTGGAGTTCTACAGCACGGCGGATCTGGCTACGATCGTCAGTCGTTCGGCAGCCATTCTCGGTCTGCCGCTGGATCCGGAAGGTTCGTTCGAGATCGCCCGTCGCGCCCGTGGCACGCCGCGAATTGCCAACCGTCTGCTGCGTCGGGTGCGCGACTTCGCCGAAGTCCGCGCCAAGGGCCACATCACCAAAGCGGTGGCGGATCTGGCGCTCAATCTGCTGGATGTCGACGAGCACGGTTTCGATCATCAGGATCGACGCCTGCTGCTGACCATGATCGAGAAGTTCGACGGCGGCCCGGTCGGTATCGACAGTCTGGCGGCGGCGATCAGTGAAGAACGCCACACCATTGAAGACGTGCTCGAGCCGTACCTGATCCAGCAGGGCTATATCATGCGCACGCCACGGGGCAGGGTGGTGACGCGGCATGCCTATCTGCATTTCGGTTTGAATGTTCCGTCACGCATGGGCGAGATGCCCGTGGCAGACGAGTTTCTCGACGCCGTCGACGATTGATACACATTTGCTGGTGATTTATTCAGGGTTTGTACTGTCAGACGACGGTACTTTTGCGTTAAAGCGTTGAAACCACGAAAAACAGTTGTCTGGCCGGATTGGCAACCTGAGGAGTAAGCACTAGAGTATGCGCGCGCAAAACGGGCTTGAGCCGTTCGCACATCGTTGTCGCGTTTATTACGAGGACACCGATGCGGGCGGCATCGTGTATTACGTTAATTACCTCAAGTTTATGGAACGGGCTCGAACCGAGCGGCTACGGGAACTGGGCTTTGCCCAATCGCAGCTTGCCGGAGAGGACCTGTTGTTCGTCGTGCATTCCAGCGAAGCGCGCTACCACGCGCCGGCGCGACTGGATGACGAGCTGCTGGTAAGCGCTGATGTAATCGAATTGAACCGTGCCAGCCTGCGCTTCAAACAGCAGGTCAGGCGGGCCACGGATAATGTGCTGCTCTGCGAAGGGCAGTTTTTGGTGGCCTGCGTGCGCACCGACAGTTTGAAACCCCGGGCCCTTCCCGAAGACCTGCGTGCGGCCTTCGCCGACGCGGTCGGCCCGGGTACACACTCAAAGCAGGAGATAAAGCGTGGAAGCTAACGTCGTCGACCATTCCTCCATGTGGAGCCTGGTCAGCAATGCCAGCATCGTGGTGCAGTTGGTAATGTTGACCCTGGTGGCCGCATCGGTGACCTCATGGATCATGATCTTTCAGCGCAGCAATTTGCTGCGTGCCGGTCGACGCGCCCTGGAGAGCTTCGAAGAGCGCTTCTGGTCGGGTATCGACCTGTCCAAACTGTACCGTCAGGCTGGCAGCAACCCTGATCCGGATTCGGGCGTGGAGCAGATCTTCCGTGCCGGCTTCAAGGAGTTCTCCCGTCTGCGTCAGCAGCCAGGGGTCGATCCAGAAGCGGTGATGGAAGGTGTCGCCCGTGCCATGCGCGTGGCCATCTCGCGCGAAGAAGAGAAACTCGAGCAGAGCCTGCCGTTCCTCGCCACCGTCGGTTCGGTCAGCCCGTACATCGGTCTGTTCGGTACCGTGTGGGGGATCATGAACTCCTTCCGCGGCCTGGCCAGCGCCCAGCAAGCGACCCTCGCCACCGTTGCTCCGGGTATCGCCGAAGCCCTGATCGCCACCGCGATCGGCCTGTTCGCTGCGATCCCGGCGGTCATCGCTTACAACCGTTTTGCTGCGCGCAGCGAAACCTTGCTGGGCCGCTACTACACCTTCGCCGATGAATTCCAGGCGATCCTGCACCGCAAAGTGCACACCAGCGAAGAATAAGCAGGTATTTCCCGATGGCTTTAATCGCTCGAGCCCGCAAAAAGCGCAAGCCGGTCGCCGAGATGAACGTGGTGCCCTACATCGACGTGATGTTGGTGCTGCTGGTCATCTTCATGGTGACCGCGCCGATGCTCAATCAGGGCGTGAAAGTTGATCTGCCCAAGGTTTCCAGCGAAGCCTTGCCGCAGGACAACAACACCCAGGTCCTGACCATTTCGATCAAGGCTGACAAGACCTACTACTGGAACCTTGGCAGCGAAGTCGACACCGAGAAGCAACAGGACAGGGCCATGACCCTGCCGCAAATGACCGACGCGGTGACCAAGATCATCCGCGCCGGCACCGAGGGCGGCAAACGCACCCAGGTGTTCATTCGTGGCGACAAGACTGTCGACTACGGCGCCGTCATGGGTGCCATGGGCGGGTTGCAGAAAGCCGGGGTCGGTAACGTTGGTCTGATTACCGAGGCCCCCTGATGCAGCAACAGCGAGAGCCGTCCGCCTCGGAAAGCTACTTCTGGCCTAGTGTTCTGGCAATTGTCCTGCACGTGCTGGTGTTCGGCATGCTGTTCGTCAGTTTTGCCTTCACGCCCGAGCTGCCGCCGGCCAAGCCGATTGTCCAGGCGACTCTGTACCAGCTGAAATCGAAAAGTCAGGCGACCACCCAGACCAATCAGAAGATTGCGGGTGAGGCGAAGAAATCCGCCGCGCGCCAGACCGAAGTCGAGCAGATGGAGCAGAAAAAGATCGAACAGGAAGCGGTGAAGGCGGCGGAACAAAAGAAAGAGGAAGCGGCTCAAAAGGCCGAGGAAGCCAAGAAGGCCGACGAGGCGAAAAAAGCGGACGAAGCGAAAAAGGCTGATGAAGCCAAGAAAGCCGACGACGCGAAGAAAGCCGAAGCGAAAAAGGCCGAAGAGAAACAATTGGCTGATATAGCCAAGAAGAAGGCCGAAGACGAAGCGAAGAAGGCTGCTGAGGAAGAGGCGAAGAAAGCCGCTGCCGAAGAAGCCAAGAAAAAGATCGTCGAAGACGCGAAAAAGAAAGCCGCCGAAGACGCCAAGAAGAAAGCTGAAGCTGAAGAGGCGAAAAAGAAAGTCGCCGAAGACGCGAAGAAGAAAGCTGCTGCCGACGCTGCGAAGAAGAAAGCGCAGGAAGCGGCACGCAAATCCGCCGAAGACAAAAAGGCTCAGGCCCTGGCAGATCTGCTTTCCGACACGCCGCAGCGCCAGCAGGCCCTGGCCGATGAGCAGGGTGACGAAGTCGCCGGCAGTTTCGATGATCTGATTCGCGCTCGCGCAGCAGAAGGCTGGGCTCGTCCTCCTTCGGCGCGCAAAGGCATGACGGTCGTGCTGCAAATTGGCATGTTGCCGGACGGTACCGTGACTTCGGTCACCGTATCCAAGTCCAGTGGTGACGGTCCGTTCGATGCTTCGGCAGTCGCGGCAGTGAAGAATATTGGACGTTTGACAGAAATGCAGGGAATGAAGCCGAGCGATTTCGCTCCGTATCGTTCATTCAAGATGACATTCACACCTGAGGATCTAGCCTTGTGAGAAACCTTCTTCGAGGAATGCTGGTCGTGATCTGCTGCATGGCAGGGATCGCGGCGGCAGATGAAAAGAACATTCTGGTCACCAGCGGCAGCGATCGGGCTACTCCGATCGCCGTCGTACCGTTCGGCATGCAGGGCGGCGCCGTGCTGCCAGACGACATGGCTGAAATCATTGGCAACGACTTGCGCAACTCGGGCTACTACTCGCCGATTCCGAAAGCCAACATGATCAGCCAGCCAAGCCAGCCGAGCGAAATCATCTTCCGTGACTGGAAGGCGGTAGGTGCTCAATACATGATGGTCGGCAGCATCGCCCCGGCGGGCGGTCGCCTGCAGGTGCAGTGGGCACTGTTCAACGTCGCTACCGAACAGAAAGTGGCTGACGGCAGTGTTTCCGGCACGACCGACCAGATCCGTGATATGGCGCACTTCATTTCCGATCAGTCGTTCCAGAAACTGACCGGTATCGACGGCGCGTTCTCGACACGTCTGCTGTACGTGACGGCCGAGCGTTTCTCCGAGAAGAACACGCGCTACACCCTGCAGCGTTCCGACTATGACGGCGCCCGCGCAGTGACTCTGCTGCAATCGCGCGAGCCGATTCTGTCGCCACGTTTTGCACCGGACGGCAAGCGTATCGCCTACGTATCGTTCGAGCAGAAGCGTCCGCGCATCTTCATGCAGAACATCGACACCGGTCGCCGTGAGCAGATCACCAACTTCGAAGGCCTCAACGGCGCGCCAGCCTGGTCGCCGGATGGCAATCGCCTGGCGTTCGTGCTGTCCAAAGACGGTAACCCGGACATCTACGTGATGAACCTCGGTTCGCGTCAGATCACCCGTGTGACGTCCGGCCCAGGCATTAACACCGAGCCGTTCTGGGGCAAGGATGGTTCGACCATCTACTTCACTTCGGACCGTGGCGGCAAGCCGCAGATCTACAAAACCAGCGCCAGTGGCGGTGGTGCCGAGCGTGTGACGTTCGTTGGCAACTACAACGCCAACCCGAAACTGTCGGCTGATGAAAAGACTTTGGTGATGATTCATCGTCAGGATGGCTTCACCAATTTCAAGGTGGCAGCTCAGGATCTGCAGCGGGGTAGTGTAAAGATCCTCACTGATAGCACTCTGGACGAGTCACCTACTGTTGCGCCCAACGGCACCATGGTAATCTACGCCACCCGCCAACAGGGCCGGGGAGTCTTGATGCTCGTGTCCATTAATGGGCGCGTGAGGCTCCCGCTTCCTACCGCTCAAGGCGAAGTCAGAGAACCGTCCTGGTCCCCTTACCTGAAGTGAGCGGGCGCTACACGTTTTACTTAACACACTGGGGTTCATTAGGAGTTTCACGATGGAAATGCTGAAGTTTGGTAAATTTGCTGCGCTGGCTCTGGCCATGGCTGTAGCTGTAGGTTGCTCGTCCAAAGGCGGCGACAACGCCGGTGAAGGCGCTGTTGATCCAAACGCTGGTTACGGCGCAAACACTGGTGCCGTTGACGGTTCCCTGAGCGAAGAAGCTGCTCTGCGCGCAATCACCACCTTCTACTTCGAATACGACAGCTCGGACCTGAAGCCAGAAGCCATGCGCGCTCTGGACGTTCACGCCAAAGACCTGAAAGCAAACGGCGCTCGCGTTGTTCTGGAAGGCAACACCGACGAACGTGGTACTCGTGAGTACAACATGGCACTGGGCGAGCGTCGTGCGAAAGCCGTTCAGCGCTACCTGGTACTGCAAGGTGTTTCCCCAGCTCAGCTGGAACTGGTTTCCTACGGCGAAGAGCGTCCAGTTGCTACCGGCAACGACGAGCAGTCCTGGGCCCAGAACCGTCGCGTCGAACTGCGTAAGTAATTCGATATGCGAACGTGCCGTCGTGCTGTAACTGTTCTGGCTCTCAGCCTCGCGCCGCTTGCGGCGTGGGCTGCGGTTCCTGTGGTCGATGACAACTCCGGTTATAACAATAGCGGGAGCAGTTATCCGCCTGCGGGTTACGGTACGAACGGCGCCTATGCCGGGGGAGCGGCTTCGGCCCCTGCCTCGGCACAAGGCATGCTGTTCAACCAATTGCAACAGATGCAGGATCAGATCTCGCGCCAACAGGGCGTGATCGAAGAACTGCAGAATCAGGTTGCGCGCATGAAGCAGGAATCCCTGGAGCGATACCAGGATCTTGATCGGCGCATAGGATCCGGCGTTGCACCAGCCGCGACTCCCGAGAATTCTTCTGCCGGTGGCGATGCAAGTGCTGCTGCCGGTGCTGCCGCAGGCGCGGGTGCTGCTGCGGCAGCCCAGGCCCCTGCCGCGGGTAGCGAACCGGCTGATCCGGCGAAAGAAAAGCTGTATTACGATGCCGCTTTCGACCTGATCAAAGCCAAGGATTTCGACAAGGCCAGCCAGGCCTTTGCCGCTTTCCTGCGCAAATACCCCAACAGCCAGTACGCGGGCAACGCCCAGTACTGGTTGGGCGAAGTGAACCTGGCCAAGGGGGATCTGCAAGGTGCAGGTCAGGCCTTTGCCAAGGTTTCGCAGCTGTATCCCAAGCACAACAAAGTGCCGGACTCGCTGTACAAGCTGGCTGACGTAGAGCGCCGCCTCGGTCACACCGACAAGGTCAAAGGCATTCTGCAGCAGGTGGTGTCCCAATATCCGGGCACTTCCGCCGCGCAGCTGGCCCAGCGTGATTTGCAGCGCATGTAAGCCTGTTTATCCGTGTTTTGAAGAAACCCGCGCTTGTCGCGGGTTTTTTCGTTAGAATTCACGCCCTTTTTCTGAAACACGCTTCTTGTGGTCTACGCGTTGGCGGGATTGCCTGAAGTGCCTGACGGAGGCGGACAGCCTGTTTAGCTGTTACGCCCGTGGCGACTATGCAAGACACATTGAGAATCACCGAAGTTTTCTACTCGTTGCAGGGGGAAACTCGGACTGCCGGGCTGCCCACGGTTTTCGTGCGCCTGACCGGTTGCCCGTTGCGTTGCCAGTACTGCGACAGCGCTTATGCGTTCAGCGGCGGCACCGTCCGCACCCTCGACGACATTCTTGAGCAAGTGGCCGGATATCGTCCGCGCTACGTCTGTGTCACCGGCGGTGAGCCGTTGGCCCAGCCGAACGCCATTCCTTTGCTTGAACGCTTGTGTGATGCCGGTTACGAGGTGTCGCTGGAAACCAGCGGCGCCCTTGACGTATCCGCTGTCGATCCGCGTGTCAGTCGCGTCGTCGATCTGAAAACGCCGGGCTCGAAAGAAGCCCATCGCAATCGTTACGAGAACATCGAACTGCTGACCCGCAACGATCAGGTGAAGTTTGTCATCTGCTCGCGGGAAGACTATGACTGGGCGGTATCGAAACTGATCCAGTACGGGCTTGATCGACGTGCGGGTGAAGTGCTGTTCTCCCCAAGTCATCATGACCTCAATGCCAGGGATCTGGCGGATTGGGTGGTGGCAGACAACCTGCCAGTGCGGCTGCAACTGCAGTTGCATAAATATCTATGGAATGATGAGCCGGGGCGCTGAGATGATTGAACAACTGAACACTACCGAAAAACGTGCCGTTATCCTGCTTTCGGGCGGCCTCGACTCGGCCACCGTCGTCGCGATGGCGCGCGCCGAAGGCTACGCTTGCTACACCATGAGCTTCGATTACGGCCAGCGCTCGCATGCTGAATTGCACGCCGCCGCCCGCGTTGCTCGCGATCTGGGTGTGGTCGAGCACAAGGTCATCGGACTGAACCTCAATGGCATGGGCGGCTCGGCGCTGACCGACACCAGCATCGACATTCCGGAAGAGCTGGGCGAAGGCATTCCGGTGACTTACGTGCCGGCGCGCAACACGGTGTTCCTGTCGTTGGCACTGGGTTGGGCCGAAGTGCTCGGCGCCCGCGATATCTTTATCGGCGTCAACGCGGTGGATTATTCCGGTTACCCGGATTGCCGTCCTGAATTCATCGAGTCGTTTGAGCGCATGGCCAATCTGGCGACCAAGGCTGGCGTGGAAGGCAATGGCTTCCGCATCCAGGCTCCGCTGCAGAACCTGAGCAAGGCGCAGATCGTCCAGGCGGGCGTGAAGCTCGGCGTTGATTACGGGCTGACCGTTTCCTGCTATCAGGCCGACGATGACGGCCGCGCCTGCGGCAAATGCGACAGCTGCCGCCTGCGTGCAGAAGGCTTCGCGGCAGCTGGTGTGGACGATCCAACCCCTTATTTTTGATTTTTTCAAAAAAGGTGTTGAATAGTCCTTAAAAATCAGTATTATACGCGCCACCACACAGCGGGTCGTTAGCTCAGTTGGTAGAGCAGTTGGCTTTTAACCAATTGGTCGTAGGTTCGAATCCCACACGACCCACCATATTTGGCGGTTTAGAAAATCCGGAAGGCCCACGAAAGTGAGGATTTCCGGGTTTTTTTTTGCCTGCAATTCGGGCGTTCGATGTTTCAGTGCGACCCGACCTGACACAGGTCAGAATCATCTTTTGTATCAACGGGATATTCTGTAGCCTTGCGCAGCTTCAACGCTGTCCCGTGCCTGATGATACTCACTCTCCCGGCGGTACCCTCTAGCGGTCCGGAGCCGGGTGTATACTCGACTTTCGCGCGAATGCGCCTGCAGGTCTTGCGAACATGACGCAGATTTCCGAACGCCTTCTGGTTCAAGCCCACCTCGACGCCAAACAGCCCAAACCGCTGACGGCAGAAGAGGAGGCTTATTACCGTTCCGCCATCGCCGCCGAGCTCAAGGCTCAGGACGCGGTGCTGGTTGCCCACTTTTATTGCGATCCGGTGATTCAGGCCCTGGCCGAAGAAACCGGCGGCTGTGTTTCCGACTCCCTTGAAATGGCCCGCTTCGGCAACGCGCACCCGGCCAAGACCGTGGTGGTCGCCGGCGTCAAGTTCATGGGCGAGACGGCAAAGATTCTCAACCCGGAAAAACGCGTGCTGATGCCGACCCTGGAGGCGACCTGCTCGCTGGACCTGGGTTGCCCGGTCGATGAGTTCTCGGCGTTCTGCGACCAGCACCCGGAACGTACCGTGGTGGTGTATGCCAACACTTCCGCCGCCGTGAAGGCTCGGGCTGACTGGGTGGTGACTTCGAGCTGCGCACTGGAGATCGTCGAAAGCCTGATGGACAACGGCGAGACGATTATCTGGGGTCCGGACAAGCACCTGGGCACTTACATTCAGCGCAAGACCGGCGCCGATATGCTGCTTTGGGACGGTGCCTGCATCGTTCACGAAGAGTTCAAGTCCAAGCAGCTCGAAGACATGAAAGCGCTGTATCCGGACGCGGCGATTCTGGTGCATCCGGAATCGCCAACTTCGGTGATCGAACTGGCGGATGCCGTCGGTTCCACCAGTCAGTTGATTGCTGCCGCGCAAAGCCTGCCGAACAAGACCCTGATCGTCGCCACCGACCGTGGCATCTTCTACAAGATGCAGCAGCTGTGCCCGGACAAGGTCTTCATCGAAGCGCCAACCGCCGGTAACGGCGCGGCGTGCCGCAGTTGCGCGCATTGCCCATGGATGGCCATGAACACCCTGGAGCGCACGCTCAAGAGCTTGAAGGAAGGCACCAACGAGATCTTTGTCGATCCGGCGCTGATTCCCCAGGCGATCCGCCCGTTGAAGCGCATGCTGGACTTCACCCAGGCAGCGCGGATGAAGCTGGCCGGTAACGCCTGAGTACCATTTGTAGGAGTGAGCCCTGTGGTGAGGGAATTTATCCCCGTTCGGCTGCGTAGCGGTCGTTAAGCAGCGCACGCGGCGTGTCTGATACACCGTGGTGGTTGATTTTGGGGCGGCTTCGCCACCCAACGGGGATAAATCCCCTCGCCACAGGGGGGACTCCTGAGTATGGAAATTATTTGTTCTTCTTTGGAATTCGCACCACGCGCGTATCCGAATAGATGTCATGCCAGGTGCGCTTGTGCTTGTCGAACAGCGACCAGAAGAACCCCAACCCGATACACAACCACGACGCTATCGACACCATAAAGCGCAACAGCGCCTGCCACAGGCTGATGGCCGTGCCGTTGGCGTTCTGCACGCGGATGCCCCACACCTGCATGCCCAGTGTCTGCCCGCCATGGGTCCAGAACTTGGCGAAGAAGCCGAACAATACCAACAGCAGCACCGTGGAATACAGCGGATCACCATCGAGCTGGCCGGCGTCGGTCATCACCCGCAGCCGTTCTTCGCCAATGATCGCGGCCTGGATCAACTTATAGATGAAGCCGGTGACGATCAGCAGGGCGGTGCACAGCAGGAAGTCGTAGAACATTGCCGCCAGACGACGACCGAGAGCAACGGGAGGAAAGTCCCCTTGCGGCGTGAGCAGGTGTTTCGACATGGCAGCCTCGGGACGCGAATGGAAGCGCCATTTTACGGATTGGCGCGCACAAAAAAGCCCCTGATATCAATATCAGGGGCTTTTTCGTATCAGAAGATCAGGCTTCTGCTTGTACTTCGTCAGCCTGCATGCCTTTTTGGCCTTGCACAGCAACGAAAGTCACTTTCTGGCCTTCTTTCAGGCTCTTGAAGCCGTTGCCCTGAATGGCGCGGAAATGTACGAACAGATCCGGACCGCTTTCTGGAGTGATAAAACCAAAACCTTTCTCGTCGTTAAACCACTTGACGGTACCGCTCTGACGTGTGGACATTTCTTATTTCCTTTGACGCATAAATTGATGACAGCCCCTTTCACATGAAAGAGTACTGGAGCTGGTTGCAAGGAGTAAGAAGACGTCGAGCGGGATGTAGCTAACTTGTAGGCTACTGCCCAGGTCACGATTCCAAGCTGACCCATGCAAACACAGTGGACAAACTCTACGCCAACTACGGGAGAAAAAACAAGCCCTGCGAAGGCCCCGGTTTTACTGCTCTTCGTGGCAGTTCGTCAGCACACTAGTTCAGTCTTAGACGATTGTCTGGTTCTATTTTCAGCAAACGTTATAAGCAACGTTCATATTCGAAACGGATGTTAAAAAACGCACTGTTTTATGGCGATTGCGTTACACATTAGTGCACGTATAACGCAATCGCGTTACTTATAGAAACAGTCGATCAACCGCGATAGTAGCGTTGTGCAACAAATGGCATTTTGCTTACAAGCATTTGCACCTTTTTCCCACGGACGATGGCCCACACAGGTGTATCGAGCGCGACGTAAGCGCTGTCAAGGTAACCCATCGCCAATGGCCCGCCCAAGGTCGGACCGAAGCCGCCGCTGCAGACGCTGCCGATGATCTCGCCGGCCTCGTTGACGATTTCTGCGCCTTCACGCACCGGGGTGCGCTCCTGTGGCAGCAGGCCGACGCGTTTGCGTGCGACGCCATTTTGTTGCTGCGCGAAAATTTGCTCGGCGCCCGGGAAACCCCCGGCCCGTGCGCCGTCAGGGCGGCGTGGCTTGGAGATCGCCCAGAGCAGGCTGGCTTCAATTGGTGTGGTCTCGGTGTTCATGTCGTGACCGTACAGGCACAGGCCGGCTTCCAGACGCAGCGAATCACGCGCACCGAGGCCAATGGCCTGGACCTCTGGTTCGGCGAGCAGGGCGCGGGCGAGTTTTTCCGCTTCGGCGGCCGGGACGGAGATTTCGAACCCGTCTTCACCGGTGTAGCCCGAACGGCTGACAAAGCAGTCCACGCCGAGCAATGACACACGCTTGAACTGCATGAAAGTCATCTTCGCCACGTCCGGCGCAAGACGCGCCAGCACGGTGACGGCTGCCGGACCTTGCAGGGCGAGCAGGGCGCGCTCTTCGAACAGCGCCGTAATGGTGCACTGATCGCCGATGTGTTTTTGCAGATGCGCGAGATCCTGATCCTTGCACGCGGCGTTGACCACCAGGAACAACTCGTCGTTACCGAGGTTGGCAACCATCAGGTCATCGAGGATGCCGCCGCTTTCGTTGGTGAACATCGCGTAACGCTGCATGCCCACCGGCAGGTCGATGATGTCCACCGGCACCAGGGTTTCCAGGGCTTTGGCCGCATTGGCGCCGGTCAGACGAATCTGGCCCATGTGCGATACGTCGAACAACCCGGCTTGCTCACGGGTGTGCTGGTGTTCTTTCATCACGCCGAGCGGGTATTGCACGGGCATGTCGTAGCCGGCGAACGGCACCATGCGCGCGCCGAGTTCGAGGTGCAGTGCGTGTAGCGGGGTTTTCGACAAGGTTTCGGTGGACATGCGTGGCTCCTTTGAATTTGGGTTGCGGGTGAGAGGCAAGATCAAGAGCCCCTCACCCCAGCCCTCTCCCGGAGGGAGAGGGAGCTAGTTACGTTTGGCTGAGTTCGTAATCAGCATTCGATAATGTTGACCGCCAGGCCGCCGCGGGCGGTTTCCTTGTATTTGCTTTTCATGTCGGCGCCGGTCTGGCGCATGGTGCGGATGACTTTGTCGAGGGAGACGAAATGCTGACCGTCGCCACGCATGGCCATGCGCACCGCGTTGATGGCTTTCACCGAACCCATCGCGTTGCGCTCGATGCAGGGCACCTGCACCAGACCGCCGATCGGGTCGCAGGTCAGGCCGAGGTTGTGTTCCATGCCGATTTCCGCGGCGTTCTCGACTTGTTGCACGCTGCCGCCGAGCACTTCGCACAGAGCGCCGGCCGCCATTGAGCAGGCCACACCGACTTCACCCTGACAACCGACTTCGGCGCCGGAGATCGAAGCGTTTTCCTTGTAAAGAATGCCGATCGCGGCAGCGGTCAGCAAAAAACGCACGACGCCGTCGTCATTCGCCCCGGGAATAAAACGCATGTAGTAATGCAGCACCGCCGGAATGATGCCCGCCGCGCCATTGGTGGGAGCGGTGACCACGCGCCCGCCGTTGGCGTTTTCTTCGTTGACCGCCAGTGCATAAAGATTGACCCAGTCGAGCACCGACAGCGGATCGCGCAGCGCCGATTCCGGGTTCTTGCACAGCTGCCGATGCAGCGCCGCCGCCCGGCGCTTGACCTTCAAACCGCCCGGCAAAATCCCCTCGTTTCGGCAGCCGGCAGCAACGCAGTCCTGCATCACCTGCCATATTTTCAGCAGGCCGGCACGGGTTTCGGCTTCCGGGCGCCAGGCGCTCTCGTTGGTCAGCATCACCTGGCTGATCGACAGCCCATAGGTGGCGCAATGACCGAGCAAATCCTTGGCACTTTTGAACGGGAAGGTCAGCGGCGTGGCGTCTTCGACGATGCGATCGGCGCCGGCAGCATCTTCATCGACAACGAAACCACCGCCGACCGAGTAGTACTCGCGACTGCGGATCTGAATCCCCGCCGCATCGAAGGCGCGAAAGATCATGCCGTTGGGGTGGTAGGCCAACGGTTTGCGGATCATCGCCAGGTGTTCTTTCTCGTTGAACGCGATGCTGTGTTCACCGAGCAGATTCAGTCGGCCATTGCCGCGAATCTCTTGCAGCCTCGCCGCGACGGTTTCGGTGTCGACAGTGTCCGGATGTTCGCCTTCGAGGCCGAGCAGCACGGCTTTGTCGCTGCCGTGACCTTTACCCGTGGCGCCAAGCGAACCGTACAGCTCGACGCGCACGCTGGCGGTGCTGGTCAGCAGGTTTTCACGGCGCAAGCCCTCGGCGAAGCGCGCAGCGGCGCGCATCGGGCCGACGGTGTGGGAACTGGAGGGACCGATGCCAATCTTGAACAGGTCGAACACGCTTAACGACATGAGTGGTTCTCCGGTTTCTTGTTATGGGGATTGGCGCAGTTTTTGAAATCGGTGTAGATACCTCGTGGGAGCGAGCCTGCTCGCGAAAGCGTCGGACCAGCCACCATTTACGTTGACTGAAATGGCGCCTTCGCGAGCAGGCTCGCTCCCACAGGGGGATCTAGGATGTTGCTGAAATCGGGGCCGATATTCAGCCCCTTCATTCCTTTAAGCGTAGCTTTCGATCGACGGGCAGGCGCAGACGAGGTTGCGATCGCCGAAGACGTTGTCGACACGGCCGACCGGCGGCCAGTATTTGCCTTCGATCAGCGACGCGACCGGGTACACCGCTTGCTCGCGGCTGTACGGGTGGGTCCATTCGCCAACCAGTTCCGCTGCGGTGTGCGGGGCGTTTTTCAGTGGGTTGTCTTCCTTGTCCAGGGTGCCGTTTTCCACTGCGCGGATTTCTTCGCGGATGCGGATCATCGCGTCGCAGAAGCGATCGAGTTCTTCCTTGGATTCGCTTTCGGTCGGCTCGATCATCAGCGTGCCGGCGACCGGGAACGACATGGTCGGCGCGTGGAAACCGAAATCGATCAGGCGTTTGGCGACGTCATCGACGCTGATGCCGCTGCTGTCTTTCAATGGACGCAGATCAAGAATGCACTCGTGCGCCACCAGGCCGTTGCTGCCGGTGTACAGCACTGGGTAATGCTCTTCGAGGCGACGGGAAATGTAGTTGGCATTGAGGATCGCCAGTTGCGAAGCGCGCTTCAGACCGGCGCCACCCATCATGCGGATGTACATCCAGGTGATCGGCAGAATGCTTGCGCTGCCGAACGGCGCCGCGCAGACCGCGCCTTCCTTGCGTTCCATCTGGCCGTGGCCGGGCAGGAACGGGGTCAGGTGCGATTTGACGCCGATCGGGCCGACGCCCGGGCCGCCACCGCCGTGCGGGATGCAGAAGGTTTTGTGCAGGTTCAGGTGCGAAACGTCGCCGCCGAACTTGCCCGGTGCGCAGAGGCCGACCATGGCGTTCATGTTGGCGCCGTCGATATACACCTGGCCGCCGTTGTCGTGAATGATCGCGCAGATCTCGCGGATGCCTTCTTCGAACACACCATGGGTCGACGGGTAGGTGATCATCAGCGCGGCGAGGTGTTCGCGGTGCTCGATGGCCTTGGCGCGCAGGTCTTCAATGTCGACGTTGCCACGGGCATCGCATGCGGTGACGACTACGCGCATACCGGCCATTTGTGCGGTGGCCGGGTTGGTGCCGTGGGCCGACGACGGGATCAGGCAGATGTCGCGGCGCTCATCGCCTCGGCTCTGGTGGTAGGCGCGGATCGCCAGGAGACCTGCGTATTCACCTTGCGAACCGGCGTTCGGTTGCAGCGAGATCGAGTCGTAACCGGTGGCGGCGCAGAGCATCGCTTCCAGCTCATCGGTCAGTTGCTGATAACCGGCGCTTTGTGCGGCCGGGGCGAACGGGTGCAGTGCACCGAATTCGGCCCAGGTCACCGGGATCATTTCGCTGGCGGCGTTGAGTTTCATGGTGCACGAGCCCAGCGGGATCATCGTGCGATCCAGCGCCAGGTCCTTGTCCGCCAGTTTGCGCAGGTAGCGCATCAGCTCGGTTTCCGAGTGATAACGGTTGAACACCGGGTGGCTGAGGATCGGCGACTGGCGCACCAGCTCAGCAGGAATGGTGCTCTGCACCGAGGCGGCCAGCGCAGCGAAGTCCGGCAGGGTCTTGCCGTCGGCGAACAAGCCCCACAGGGTTTCGATATCAGCCTGCGTGGTGGTTTCGTCGACCGACAGGCCCAGACGTGCAGCGTCGATCACACGCAGGTTGATCTGCTGAGCGTGCGCCTTGTCGTGCAGCGCGGCGGTGTGTGCGCCGGTAGCAACGGTCAGGGTGTCGAAGAAGTTTGCCTGCTCGATTTGAGCGCCCAGCGCGGTCAGGCCCTTGGCCAGAATCGCGGTCAGTTGATGCACGCGGTTGGCGATCTGGGTCAGGCCTTTCGGGCCGTGGTAGACGGCGTACATGCTGGCGATGTTGGCCAGCAGCACTTGCGCGGTGCAGATGTTCGAGGTGGCCTTTTCGCGGCGGATATGTTGCTCGCGGGTCTGCATCGCCAGACGCAGCGCCGGTTTGCCGAAACGGTCAACCGAGACACCCACCAGACGGCCCGGCATGTCACGCTTGAATGCATCTTTAGTGGAGAAGTAAGCAGCGTGCGGGCCACCGAAGCCCAGCGGCACGCCGAAGCGTTGCGCCGAACCGATGGCGACGTCGGCACCGAATTCGCCCGGTGCCGTCAGCAGCGTCAGGGCCAGCAAATCAGCGGCAACAGCGACCAAAGCGTTGGCGGCGTGGAAGCGCTCGGTCAGCTCGCGGTAGTCGAACACATCACCGTTGCTCGCCGGGTATTGCAGCAGCGCGCCGAAGAATGGCGTCACGTCAGTCAGTTCGCGCTCATCGCCCACGACCACGTCAATACCCAGCGGCTCGGCACGGGTGCGCAGCACGTCGAGGGTTTGCGGATGGCTGTGGATCGAGGCGAAGAACTGGTGGCTGCCCTTGTTCTTGCTCAGGCGTTTGCAGAAGGTCATGGCTTCGGCAGCGGCGGTGGCTTCGTCGAGCAGGGAGGCGTTGGCGATCGGCAGGCCGGTGAGGTCGCTGATCATGGTCTGGAAGTTCAGCAGCGCTTCGAGACGGCCCTGGGATATTTCTGGCTGGTACGGGGTGTAAGCGGTGTACCAGGCCGGGTTTTCCAGCAGGTTGCGCAGGATCGGCGACGGCGTGTGGCAGTTGTAGTAGCCCTGGCCGATGTAGGTTTTGAACAGTTGGTTTTTGCCAGCGATGGATTTGATCATCGCCAGGGCGTCGGCCTCGCTGAGGCCGTCGTCCATGCCCAGCACGCTGGTGCCCTTGATGCTTTCCGGGATGACGCTGGCGCTCAGGGCTTCGAGCGAGTCGAAGCCGAGGCTGTTGAGCATGGCTTGCTCGTCACCGGCGCGCGGGCCGATGTGACGGGCGATGAATTCGTTGGCGGTGCCGAGATTGATAGCGGTCATGGGGTAATTCCTCAGGCTTCGGCTTGGGCTTTGATCAGACGGTCGTAAGCGTCCTGATCGAGCAGTTTGCCGACAGCGGCGGCGTCGCTTGGCTGAAAGCGGAAGAACCAGCCTTCGCCCAGGGGATCTTCGTTGACCAGCTCAGGAGCGTCTTGCAGCGCCGGGTTGACTTCCAGCACGTCGCCATCGAGCGGCATGTACACGCCGCTGGCGGCTTTCACCGATTCCACGGTGGCGGCTTCAGCGCCTTTTTCGTAAGCCTGCAGCTCAGGCAGTTGCACGAACACCACGTCGCCCAAGGCGTTCTGCGCGAATGCGGTGATGCCGACAGTGACACTGCCGTCGGCTTCGGTGCGCAGCCATTCGTGATCTTCAGTAAAACGCAACTCGCTCATGGAAACTCCTCAGGGGCCAGACTCGTCTGGTGGACGCGGTGGAAAGCTTGGGGCGGGGAAGCCCTTAATAGATGAGGAGGCAGGTAGCAAGAATGCGGCCAAGGTTAATTTATCTATATAAATCAATGGCTTGTGTTGTTTTGATGTTTGTTGGGATGTTGCTGTTGTAGCGAAATCGCTACAGCTTGGGGCGAGGAGAAAAGCTGAACGGGATCAAAGCGTTGCGCAGCGCTGGTCACAGGCGGGTGTATCGATATCGTTCCGCTGTAGCGCTTTCGGTACAGGTGGAGGTCGTTTTTGGACGGATTTCGAATCCGCCATAAATCCTGTGGGAGCGAGCCTGCTCGCGAATACGGTGTGTCAGGCGCCAGCCATTTTGCTGATAGACCGCTTTCGCGAGCAGGCTCGCTCCCACATGGGGAATTTCCTTCAAAAGGGATGCGCGGTGAGTCAGGGTTTATTGGGAATGCCGTATTTGCGCAGGCGATGGGCAATGGCGGTATGCGAGGTCTGCAAGCGGCTCGCCAGTTGCCGGGTCGAGGGATAGCTGACGTAGAGCTTCTCGAGCAGCTCTCTTTCGAACGATTCGACCGCTTGCTCGAGGCTGTCGACGTCGGTATCGGCCTGGCGCGCCACTGAAGTGCCGGCGATGTCGAGGTCGCCGATATCGACCAGGCTGCTCTCGCAAATCGCCGCTGCGCGGAAAATCACGTTCTGCAATTGCCGTACGTTGCCCGGCCAGCGATTGCCGAGCAGGGCGGGGTAAGTCCCCGGCGCCAGGCGGCAAACCGGGCGCTGGATTTGCGCGCAGGCCTGCTGCATGAAGTAGCGCGCCAGCAGCAGGATGTCCTGACCGCGTTCACGCAGCGGCGGCACTTCGACGTTGAGCACGTTGAGGCGATAGAACAGGTCTTCGCGGAACAGCCCTTCGCTGACCATTTTTTCCAGGTCGCGGTGGGTCGCGCTGAGGATGCGCACGTTGACCTTCACTTCGCGATCGCCGCCCACACGGCGGAAGCTGCCGTCGTTGAGAAAACGCAGGAGTTTGGCCTGCAAGTACGGCGACATCTCGCCGATTTCATCGAGAAACACCGTGCCCTGGTTGGCCAGTTCCATCAGCCCCGGTTTACCGCCACGCGCCGCACCGGTGAAGGCGCCGGGGGCGTAGCCGAACAGTTCGCTTTCGGCGAGGTTTTCCGGCAGCGCTGCGCAGTTCAACGCCAGAAAAGGAGCACTGTGCCGCGCACTGATCGCGTGACAGGCACGGGCCACCAATTCTTTGCCGGTACCGGTTTCGCCTTGAATCAGCAACGGTGCATCAAGGGCGGCGACGCGTTGCGCGCGGGCCTTGAGTGTGCGAATCGCCGGAGACTCGCCGAGCAACGCGTCGAAGCCTTCGGCGTGATCGTGATGCAGTGCCGAGAGTTGTTCGCCGATGCGGTTCGGTTGATACAGGGTCAGCAGGGCGCCGGCGTCGGTGATCGGCGTGGCGTCGAGCAGCAGGGTTTGGCCGTTGACGGTGATCTCGCGCAGCGGCAGGCGAAAGCCGTTTTCCAGCAGGGTGTCGAGCAGACCGGGATCGTTGAACAACGCCGAGACACTTTCGCCGGCCGGTTCGCGACCGTACAGGGCAATCAGCGCCGGGTTGGCCAGCAGCACCTTGCCGGCGCTGTCGAGGGCCAGCACCGGGTCGGTCATCGCTGCGAGCAAGGCATCTAGCTGCAGATGCCGACGCTGGCCGGGCAGGATATCGACCACGGTCACCGCTTCCACGCCGAGCACGCGAAACAGCGCGTCTTTGAGTTCTTCGAGCACTTGCGGGCTGAGGGTCGGCGCGTCGATGTAGACGTTCGGCGGGATCATCTCCACCGCATCCAGATTGAGATTGCGCCCACCGAGGATAGCCAGGACTTCCTGGGTGATGCCGACGCGGTCGATGAAACTGACGTGAATACGCATGGGGCGGTTCAGTGATCTGCAGAGCGGAGGGGGGCAAGTATGCCTTAAATCAAAAGCCCCCTCACCCCAGCCCTCTCCCGGAGGGAGAGGGAGCCGACCGAGGTGTCTGGGGTTATGCATCGACCTGAAAGTACCGGGCGGCTATGGATTCGGTAAAGCCGGATCGGGACGCTTTTTGAAATGTCGCCAGCGCCGCCCCCTCACCCCAGCCCTCTCCCGGAGGGAGAGGGAGCCGACCGAGGTGTCTGGGGTTATGCATCGACCTGAAAGTACCGGGCGATTATGGATTCAGTGATGCAGGATCAGGTCGACGCAATGCTGCAGCATCCCCAATCGGTTCCCTCTCCCTCCGGGAGAGGGCTAGGGTGAGGGGCTTTTGATTTTTATTCGAAATGCTCGAGGTTCACCGGATCCCCCGACTGCATATTCAACTTCTGCCGAATGTCTTCAAACATCAGATCGTAATGCTTGTGCACCGAGCCGATCTGGCTGTGGGTCTTGGGAATTCCGTACTTCTCGGCGATCCGCGTGACATCGCGGGCGAAGTTGTAGGCTTCTTCCTTGGGCAGGAAAAACGTCTCCTTCATGTCCTTGCCCTGCATGCTGCCGTGCAGGGTGAACTGAATACCTTTGCCTTTCTGCGGATCGGTGAACACTTCATAGTCCAGATGCACGTTGTAATTGACGTCATCGTCGGTCAACGCGTGCCGCTCGATGTGCAGGTGACCGGGTTCGAACTGGGCCATTGAGCTACTCCTTTCAAGGCATGGAGGCGGGGCAGGCCTTGAGCCTGCCCCGGCGTTTATTGTTATCGGTAGCTGATCCCCGGCTTCGCCGTGCTGACCCGCGTACCGGCGGTGCCCTGGACGATGGCTTCGATATCGGCCAGCGAACCGATCACCGCGACCTTGCCAGTATGGCGCGCGAATTCGCAGGCTGCCTGCACCTTCGGTCCCATGGAGCCGGCGGCGAAGCCGAGGCGTTCGAGTTCGTCCGGGTGCGCTTCGGCGATGGCTTTCTGGGTTGGTTTGCCGTAATCGATGAAGGCTGCATTGACGTCCGTGGCGATCACCAGCAGGTCGGCTTCCAGTTGCTCGGCAAGCAACGACGAACACAGATCCTTGTCGATCACCGCCTCGATGCCTTTGAGGTTGCGTTGCTCGTCGTACATGGTCGGAATGCCGCCGCCACCGGCGCAGATGACGATGCTGCCCTTGTCCAGCAGCCACTTGATCGGGCGGATTTCGAAGATGCGCTTCGGCCGTGGACTGGCGACCACGCGGCGGAATTTGTCGCCATCCGGGGCAATCGCCCAGCCTTTTTCGGCGGCGAGTTTTTCCGCTTCGGCTTTCTCGTACACCGGGCCGATCGGTTTGGTCGGATTCTTGAAGGCCGGGTCGTTGGCGTCGACTTCGACCTGGGTCAGCAGGGTGGCGAACGGCACTTCGAAGTCGAGCAGATTGCCCAGTTCCTGTTCGATGATATAGCCGATCATGCCTTCGGTTTCGGCGCCGAGCACGTCCAGCGGGTAGGGAGTGACAGAGGTGTAGGCCGCCGCTTGCAGCGACAGCAGACCGACTTGCGGGCCATTGCCGTGGGCGATGACCAGTTGGTTGCCGGGATGGATCTTGGCGATTTGCTCGGTGGCGATGCGGATGTTGGCGCGCTGATTGTCAGCGGTCATCGGCTCACCACGGCGGAGCAGGGCGTTACCGCCCAGGGCTACGACGATACGCATGGTGCAATCCTTCTAAGCAGAGGAATGACAAACGATTCGATCCCCCTGTCGGAACCGGAATCCCTGTGGGAGCGAGCCTGCTCGCGAATGCGGTATGTCATTCAACAGTGATGTTGTCTGATCTGACGCTTTCGCGAGCAGGCTCGCTCCCACATTGGGTTTCCGGTTCCTTCAGTGGGAGCGCTGTGGCGTCAGAGATCAGCCAGGGTCGAGACCAGAATCGCCTTGATCGTGTGCATACGGTTTTCCGCTTGCTCGAAGGCGATGCAGGCTGGCGACTCGAACACGTCGTCGGTCACTTCGATGCCGTTTTTCAGGTGCGGATATTGTTCGGCGATCTGTTTGCCGACCTTGGTGTCGCTGTTGTGGAAGGCCGGCAGGCAGTGCATGAACTTGGTACGCGGGTTGCCGGTGGCTTTCATCAGGTCGGCGTTGACCTGATACGGCAGCAGTTGCTGGATACGCTCGGCCCAGGCTTCCACCGGTTCGCCCATCGATACCCAGACATCGGTGTGAATGAAGTCGACGCCTTTGACCGCTTCTTTCGGATCTTCGGTGAGGGTGATGCGTGCGCCGCTTTCCTCACCGTATTTTTTGCAGCGCGCCACCAGATCGTCCAGCGGCCACAGTGCTTTTGGCGCGCAGATGCGCACGTCCATGCCGAGCTTGGCGCCGATCAGCAGCAGCGAGTTGCCCATGTTGTTGCGCGCGTCGCCCAGGTAGGCGTAGCTGATTTCGTGGATCGGCTTGTCAGCGTGTTCACGCATGGTCAGCACGTCGGCGATCATCTGGGTCGGGTGATATTCATCGGTCAGGCCGTTGAACACCGGCACGCCGGCGAACTTGGCCAGCTCTTCGACGATTTCCTGTTTGAAGCCACGGTACTCAATGGCGTCGTACATGCGCCCGAGCACGCGGGCGGTGTCTTTCATGCTCTCTTTATGGCCGATCTGCGACGAGTTCGGGTCGATGTAAGTGACGTTGGCGCCTTGGTCATAGGCCGCCACTTCGAAGGCGCAACGGGTGCGGGTCGAGGTTTTTTCAAAGATCAGGGCGATGTTGTTGCCCTTCAGATGCTGTTGCTCGGTGCCGGTGTATTTCGCGCGTTTCAGATCGCGGGACAGGTCGAGCAGGTAACGCAGCTCACGTGGGGTGTGGTGTTCCAGGCTGAGCAGGTTACGGTTGTGAATGTTAAAAGCCATGATGGATCTCCTTGGGTTTCGGTTATCCCCTTGGCCGCGCTCGATAAGTCGCGGCGAAGGCTCAAAGATTAGTAATCGATCGGGTCGCGGATGATCGGGCAGGTCATGCAGTGGCCGCCGCCACGGCCGCGACCAAGTTCGCCGGCGCTGATGGTGATGACCTCCACGCCAGCCTTGCGCAGCAGGGTGTTGGTGTAGGTGTTGCGGTCGTAGCCGATGACCACGCCCGGTTCCATGGCCACCACGTTGTTGCCGTCGTCCCATTGCTCGCGTTCGGCGGCAAAGCTGTTGCCGCCGGTTTCCACCACGCGCAGTTTCGGCAGATTCAGCGCCGCAGCGACGGTGTCGAGGAAGCTGCCTTCTTCGCGGCGGATGTCGATGCCGCCCTGTTTGCTTTCGTCTGGGCGCAGGGTGAAGGCGACGATCTGGTTGACCACTTCCGGGAAAATCGTCACCAGGTCGCGGTCGCAGAAGCTGAACACGGTGTCCAGGTGCATTGCCGCGCGGGACTTCGGCAGGCCGGCGACGATGACTTTTTCCACCGCCTTGTTGTTGAACAGGTTCAGCGCCAGTTGGCCGATGGCCTGACGCGATGAACGCTCGCCCATGCCGATCAGTACGACGCCGTTGCCGATCGGCATGACGTCGCCGCCCTCAAGCGTCGAGTTGCCGTGATCCTTGTCCGGGTCGCCGTACCAGATCTCGAATTCGGCATTGGTGAATTGCGGATGGAATTTATAGATGGCGGTGGTCAGCAGGGTTTCCTGACGGCGCGCCGGCCAGTACATCGGGTTCAGCGTCACACCACCGTAGATCCAGCAGGTGGTATCGCGGGTGAACTGGGTGTTGGGCAGCGGCGGCAGGATGAAGCTGGAGTGGCCGAGGAAATCGCGGAACATCTGGATGGTCTTGCCACCGAAGCTGTCCGGCAGATCATCGGCCGACACGCCGCCAATCAGGAATTCGGCGATGTGCCGTGGCTCGAGGCTTTTCAGCCAGGATTTCACTTCGCTGATCAGGCCCAGGCCCACCGAGTCGGCGGTCACCTTGCGCTCAAGAATCCAGTCCAGCGCTTCGGGAATGGCGACGATGTCGGTCAGCAGGTTGTGCATTTCCACCACGTCGATGCCGCGCTCGCGCATTTTGGTGACGAAGTCGAAGTGGTCGCGCTTGGCCTGCGCCACCCACAGCACGTCATCGAACAGCAGTTCATCGCAGTTGTTCGGGGTCAGCCGCTGATGGGCCAGACCTGGGGAGCAAACCATGACTTTGCGCAGTTTCCCGGCTTCGGAGTGGACGCCGTACTTCACTTTTTCCGTGGTCATTTCTGTGTTCCTCCAGATGACAATTCAATCAGGGGTTACAGCGTCAGGAAGCCATCGTAGAGACCGTAGGCCGCCACCACGGCGCCCACGACCACTGCGGCGAAAATCAGCTTCTCGACGTTGGTGAAAACCGGTTGTTTGAGTTCCAGCTTGGCCTTGGCGAACAGGATCGCGCCGGGCGCATAGAGCAGGGCCGACAGCAGCAGGTACTTGACCCCGCCGGCGTACAACAACCACACCGCATAGATCAGGGCGATACCGCCGATGATCAGATCCTTGCGCCGCTCGGCGGCAAAGCCTTCGTAGCTCTCGCCGCGCACCGCCAGCAGTAGGGCATAGGCCGCCGACCACAGGTACGGCACCAGAATCATCGAGGTGGCGAGGTAGATCAGTGACAGGTAAGTGCTGGCCGAGAACAGGGTGATGATCAGGAACACCTGCACCATCGCGTTGGTCAGCCACAGGGCGTTGACCGGCACATGGTTGGCGTTTTCCTTGCGCAGGAACTCCGGCATGGTGTGGTCTTTGGCGGCGGCGAACATGATCTCGGCACACAGCAGCACCCACGACAGCAGCGCGCCGAGCAGCGAGATGATCAGGCCGACGCTGATCAGCACCGCACCCCAGTGACCGACCACGTGCTCAAGCACGGCGGCCATTGACGGGTTCTGCAGTTTCGCCAGTTCCGGCTGGGTCATGATGCCCAGCGACAGCACGTTCACCAGCACCAGAAACAGCAGCACGGTGATGAAGCCGATCACGGTGGCCTTGCCGACGTCCGAGCGTTTCTCGGCGCGGGCGGAGAAGATGCTCGCGCCTTCGATGCCGATGAACACCCAGACGGTGACCAGCATCATGTTGCGCACCTGGTTCATCACACTGCCCAGATCAGGGTTTTTCACGCCCCAGATGTCGGCGGTGAAGATGTCCAGTTTGAAGGCGAACACCGCGATCAACACGAACAGCAGCAGCGGCACGACCTTGGCGACGGTGGTCACCAGGTTGATGAACGCCGCTTCCTTGATCCCGCGCAACACCAGAAAATGCACGCCCCACAGCAGCAAGGACGCGCCGATCACCGCCGCCGGGGTATTGCCTTCGCCGAAGATCGGAAAGAAATAGCCGAGGGTGCTGAACAGCAGAACGAAGTAGCCGACGTTGCCCAGCCAGGCGCTGATCCAGTAGCCCCAGGCCGATGAGAAACCCATGTAGTCGCCGAATCCGGCCTTGGCGTAGGCGTAGACACCGCCGTCCAGGTCAGGCTTGCGATTGGCGAGGGTCTGAAAGACAAATGCGAGGGTGAGCATGCCGACTGCGGTGATGGCCCAGCCGATCAGCACTGCACCGACGTCGGCGCTGGCGGCCATGTTTTGTGGCAACGAAAATATCCCGCCGCCAATCATTGAACCGACTACCAGTGCAACCAGTGCACCGAGTCTTAGTTTTCCGGGCGCTTCAGACATTTGCATGACTCCATTGCAGGAAAGGAGAGCTCACAGCCTAGTACTGTTGTCTGTTCGAACAGCTGACATGGATCAGTGCATGGTCACATTCCATTGTTAATGAATGACTTATCCACTCGTTGCGGGGCATGACGCTGTAGCCTCAAAGGCCCGTTCCAGAGACGTTTCGCTGACGCATTTGGGAATAGCTATTAATGCTTTCGAACTATGACGCTAGTTGCTTTTCAGCGATTGGCAAATGTCGGTCATCTGTTTTCAGCACAGAATCGAATAATCAAGATCGGTGCACAAAACTGACTTAATGTGCTACGCCTTATCGTGGTCGGCTATATATAACCCTGCGAGATTCGGCATTACCTGATAAACGTCATCTACCCTTAGGCTTTTAGTCGGGTGTTGTTACAAATAAACAACAACGACTCTTTCAAGGAGATCTGCATGTCGCAACCGACGCAAAAGCTGCGCCTTGGTGCGTTGATCGCGCTGGTGGTGGGGTCGATGATCGGCGGGGGGATTTTCTCGTTGCCGCAGAACATGGCTGCGCGCGCCGATGCAGGGGCGATCCTGATCGGCTGGGGCATCACTGCGATCGGCATGCTGACCCTGGCGTTCGTCTTTCAGACCCTGGCCAATCGCAAGCCGGAGCTGGACTCGGGCGTCTACGCCTACGCCAAGGCCGGGTTTGGCGACTACATGGGGTTTTCGTCGGCCTGGGGTTACTGGATAAGTGCATGGCTGGGCAACGTCGGTTATTTCGTTTTGCTGTTCAGCACCCTCGGCTATTTCTTTCCAGTGTTCGGCCAGGGTAATACGCCGATCGCCATCGGCTGCGCCTCGGTGCTGTTGTGGGCGGTGCATTTTCTGGTGATGCGCGGGATCAAGGAGGCGGCGCTGATCAACCAGTTGACCACCGTGGCCAAGGTCGTGCCGCTGATCATGTTCATCGTCATCGCGGCCGTCGCGTTCAAGGCTGACATCTTCACCCGCGATATCTGGGGTCGCAGCAATCCGAACTTCGGCGGGGTGATGGATCAGGTGCGCAACATGATGCTGGTCACCGTGTTCGTCTTCATCGGCATCGAAGGCGCCAGCGTCTACTCGGCCCGCGCGGAGAAACGCAGCGACGTCGGCCGCGCCACGGTGATCGGGTTTCTCGGCGTGCTGGCGCTGCTGGTGCTGGTCAACGTGCTGTCGCTGGGGATCATGAGCCAGCCGGAACTGGCCAACCTGCAGAACCCTTCACTGGCGGCGGTGCTCGAGCACATCGTCGGGCCGTGGGGCGCGTTGCTGATCAGCGTCGGGCTGGCGATTTCCCTGTTGGGCGCGTTGTTGTCATGGGCTTTGCTCTGCGCGGAGATCCTCTTCGCCACGGCCAAGGACAAGACCATGCCGGCGTTCCTCAAGAAGGAAAACAACAATCACGTGCCGGTCAACGCGCTGTGGCTGACCAATGTGATGATCCAGATTTTCCTGCTGATCACGCTTTTTTCGGCGGGCACTTACACCAGTCTGATTTACCTGGCCTCGTCAATGATTCTGGTGCCGTACCTGTGGTCAGCGGCCTACGCGGTACTGCTCAGCGGGCGCGGCGAAACCTACGAGCACGCGTCGGCCGAGCGCACCAAGGATCTGCTGATTGGCGGCATCGCCCTGGTTTACGCGGTGTGGCTGTTGTATGCCGGCGGGGTGAAATATCTGCTGCTATCGGCGCTGCTGTATGCGCCGGGGGTGATTCTGTTTGCCAAGGCCAAGCGTGAACAGGGCCAGCCGGTTTTCACTACGGTGGAGAAAGGAATTTTTGCCTGCGTGGTGATCGGGGCGGGGCTGGCGGCGTATGGGTTGTATAGCGGAGTGTTGTCGTTGTGATCTGAAAAGCCGCCCCTCACCCCAGCCCTCTCCCAGAGGGAGAGGGGGCCGACCGAGGTGTCTGGCGCTATACATCGACCTGAGCGATCGAGTCGATTATGGATTCGACGAAAATCTTTCACGTCGGCGTAACTCTCCAATACCCCCCAATCAGTCCCCTCTCCCTCTGGGAGAGGGCTAGGGTGAGGGGCTTCTCATGGGCCAACACGGAGGATGCGAGCCCAACTCCGTCGTCGGCCAATCCCACCGCACCACCGTCCCGCTGACCTGCACCGGCACGCGCAATCTGCGCGCCGGGCCCCACGCGGTGTGTTCAATCGCCGGATCCTGATCCAGCGCATCTTCGGCCCGCAGCGGGTCATGCGTCGCCGGCCCATGCTCGAGCAACAGCTTCGCCGTCCGTGCCAGCGACAACCGCGCCGAACCCCCGCGACCGTTGGCCAGTCGTTCAGTCAGCAATCTGATCGCACTCGCCGCCAGCAGATACCCGGTCGCATGATCCAGCGCCTGCACCGGCAGCGGCGTCGGTTTATCGCTGTGCTTCCAATGCTGTCCGGCCTCGGCGATGCCGCTGCTCATCTGCACCAGGCTGTCGAAGCCCCGGCGGTTCTGCCAGGGGCCGCTCCAGCCGTAGGCATTGAGGCAGACGTCGATCAGCCCCGGTGCCAGTTGCCTTCGACGTTCAATACCAAACCCCAGATGTTCCAGCGCATCGGCGCGGTAGCCGTGCAGCAGAATGTCGGCGTCTTGCAATAAACCTTCGAACACTGCGCGATCCGCTGGCACTTGCAGATCCAGCCGCGCGCAGCGTTTGCCCACGGTCATCTCCGGAACGACGCCGGGTTCGTTCCAGCTCGGTGGATCGATGCGCAAGACGTTGGCGCCCAGCCCTGCGAGGAAGCGGCTGGCGGTGGGGCCGGCGAGGACGCGGGTCAGGTCGAGCACCTTGATCCCTGCCAGAGGCCGTGCGATCGAGCCTTGCCATGGGCTGCGGTTCTCGTCCGTCTGCTCGATGAATTGCACCAGCGCTTCGGCATTCACCGCCAGCCCCTGCGGATGTTGCTGCCACTGCGTCCAACTGCGCATTTCGGCGGCGCAGCCCTTGGCATCGACCACCGCCTGCTCAAGCTCCGCGCTCGCCCACTGTGCGACTTTCGCCGCCATTGCGGCACGATCGGCGCAGGCGCCGAGCACGCGTTCAGCGGCGACGCGGTGATGCGGGGCGTTGGTGTGCAGACGGATCCAGCCGTCCCGGGTCGCATAGTCGCCGGCGACGGGATCCCACAGCGGCGGCACCTGCCAGCCGATCGGCCGAAGCGAGGTGGAAAACCACAACGAGGCCAGACGGCGGTCGACTGCAACCGCAGGCAAGTGCCCGGTTTGCTGGTGGAGCAATTCGCTGAGCGCTTGCCCGGCAGCGGCGATGCTGGCGCAGGCCAGTTCGGTGACCGCGAACGCCGAGGGCAGGGCGCCGTCACCGGTGAAGGGTATTGGCGTGTGAGGCAGGCCGAGTGCGGTTTGGATGGACGTGAGCAGATCAGTCATCGAAGGCCCTCCGGAGCGAGAGGGTGATGATAGTGCAAAAGAATCGCGGTTCAGATGAAACCAGGGTGTGAACCCGTTTCCCCTGTGGGAGCGAGCCTGCTCGCGAAGGCGTCGTGTCAGTCAACACCGATGTTGGATATGACGACCTCTTCGCGAGCAGGCTCGCTCCCACAGGGATTTATGCTGGATTGTTACACGCGAAACTGATCCATCAATTTCATCTGCTGGCTCGCCAGGCTGTTGAGCTGGCTGCTGATCGCTGCCGATTCCGTGGCCTGTTCGGTCAGGGTTTCGGTGACGGTGCGGATCGCCGAGACGTTGCGGTTGACCTCTTCGGCCACCGCGCTCTGTTCTTCGGCGGCGCTGGCGATCTGCAGGTTCATGTCGCTGATCACCGTCACCGCGTCGCTGATCTTGCCCAGGGCATCAACGGCCTGACGAATCTGCCCGGCGTTGTTGTGCGCCTGGGTCTGGCTTGAGTGCATGGTCGCGACCACGCCACGGGTGCCGGTCTGGATGCGCTCGATGACGATGCGGATTTCTTCCACCGAATCCTGCGTGCGTTTGGCGAGGTTGCGCACCTCGTCGGCGACCACGGCAAAACCGCGACCGCTTTCGCCGGCGCGGGCGGCTTCGATGGCGGCGTTGAGAGCCAGCAGGTTGGTCTGTTCGGCGATGCTGCGGATCACCTCCAGCACCGAGCCGATCTGCTCGCTGTTGACTGCCAGCGCTTCGACCTCGGTCACTGCTTTGCTGACCTCATCGGCGAGTTGATTGATGTCGCGGGTGCTGCGCTCGATGATCGCCATGCCGTCCTTCGCCGACTGATCGGCACCCTTGGCGGCGTTTGCCGCATTCGAGGCACTGTTGGCAACGTCGTGGGCGGTGGCGCTCATTTCGTTGGACGCGGTGGCGACCTGATCGATTTCGCGGAACTGCACCTGCATGCCTTCGCTGGTCTGGCGGGCAATTTCTGATGACTGATCAGCCGTGCCACGTGCTTCGGTGATGCTCTGTTTGATCTGCGCGATGGTCGGCTGAAGCTTGTCGAGGAAGCGGTTGAACCAGTTCACCAGTTCGCCGAGCTCGTCTTTCTTGCTGTAGTTCAGGCGCTGGGTCAGATCGCCTTCGCCGCTGGCAATGTTCTTCAGCATGTCGGCGACGCTGTTGATCGGACGGGTGACGCCGGAGGCGGTGAGCCAGATCAGCAGCAGGCCGACCAGACCGGCCACGCCCGCTACCAGCAGCGCAGTGATCACGCCGGTTTTTTGCGCATCATCCAGTACCGTTTGCAGCTTCACCGAGTCGGCCAGCAGCACCTGCTCGGGCAGGTCGATGACCACGCCCCAGGCGCGCGAATTGCCGATCGGGTCGACCGGGTAAACCGCGCGAATCAGGTCGCCCTGTTCGAGGATTTTTGCCGTACCGCTGCCGACCAGTTGCAATACGTCTTTGCCATCGGCGCCGAGGGTGTCGCTGATTTTTTTGCCGACCCGCGTCGCGTCAGCACTGTCGGCCGCCAGCACACCGCTGCCGGAGACGATCAGCATGTGCCCGGCGTTGTTGAACAGGCTGCGCTGCGAGTCGACGGCGGCGGCTTGCAAGGCATCGAGCGCGATGTCGACACCGACCACGCCGATCGCTTTGCCATCAACCAGCAGCGGAACGGAAATGGTCGTCATGAGCATTTCCTTGCCACCGACGGTGTCGGCATACGGGTCGAGCAGGCAGGTGCGCTTGTTGTCGCGAGGGCAGGTGTACCAACTGTTGTACGGCGTGCCGCTGACGCTGAGGGTGGTCTTGGTCAGGTCATCTTCGACCATGATTGTATTCAGCGCGGCGCCGGCGGCACGGCTCCAGTACGAGGCGAAGCGCCCGGCTTCGTTGGACTGCCGCGCGGCATCGTTGGCAAATTCGCTGTCCTTGCCGTCGAGGCCGTTGGGTTCGAAGGCCAGCCAGATGCCAAGGACTTTATCGTTGCGCTCGAAAGAGGTTTTCAGATTCTGGTTCAACTCTTCCCGAACGGCACCGGCTTCGAGTGAACGCTTGGCGGCCATCGTCCGCAGATCCTTGATCTGGTCGGCGAGGGCGGTGACCACCAGCAGGCTTTCGCCAAAGGTTTTCTGCACCCGCACCGCTTGTTCGGCGGCCTTGGCCTGTAGCAGGTTCTGCACGCTGGCGGTGAGCAACTGGTTGCTGGATTGACTGACCAGCGCGTCGTTCTGATTGGTCTGGTAGATGTTCATGCTGACGATCAGCACCACCACTCCGAGCAGGCACAGGCCGGAGAGCAGGACGATTTTCAGGCGAATGGACAGAGAGTCGAACATGGGGCGATCTCGCGAATGGAATAAACAGGTGGCTGGGCCGGGAGCCCGGTTTGCCAAATCCATTCAGCGCCATTCAATGCTCATCGGCGTTAAGCGAAACGGCATGAGGCGCTTGCCGACGGACGGTCGCCGCTAAACGTTTGCGCAGGGGAAAGTGCTGAAAAGTCTTTAATTACAGGAATGTTTCACTACCGCGACGGACGTCTCCGGGCGCGACCAGATCCACAGGTTGCCCATGGCCATGCCGGCAATCGCCAGATAGATCGGCCAGCCGTGATCGAGCATCACCAGCATCAAAGTGGCGCACAGCAGCATGCTGACGGTGGCACTGAGCTTGGCCTTGCGCGCGATGATCCTGCCGTTGCGCCAGTTACTGAGGATCGGCCCAAACAGGCGGTGATTTTCCAGCCACGCACTCAAGCGCGGCGAACTGCGGGTCGCGGCCCACGCGGCAAGGAGGATGAACTCGGTGGTCGGCAGGCCGGGCACGACAATGGCGATCAGGCCGATGCCGAGACTGACATAGGCCAGCAGGCCGAACAGCAGACGGGCGAGTTTTGAGGCGGCGGGTGTGGGCATGGGCTCAGCGGCGGCTTCTGAAGCGGAACGGGGATCTTACAGATTTGTGGTGAGCCCTGTGGGAGCGAGCCTGCTCGCGAAAGCGGTTGATCAGGCACATTGATGTTGAATGTGCTGCCGTCTTCGCGAGCAGGCTCGCTCCCACAAGGGATACGAGTTGCTTCAGGCCACTTCGGCTTCTATGGCATAAGCCCGTTCCAGCAGCACGGTAAAGCGGTTGAACGCATCCAGTGCACCTTGCTCAACTTCCGCCTCTTCCTCAGCGGTAAACGGCAACGCATCGAGGGTGCGCACAAAGCTTTTCCAGCCCTCGGCGCGGCCACCTTGCGGTTCAGCCAGATGCCGGGCACCGAAGGTTTCGCTCAGCTCCAGTGCCACCGCACGCTTGATCAAAAACGCCGCGCCGAGCTTGGAACCCTCGGAAACAAAGATCCAGCCCAGCGCCCGCGCCTTGCTCGGGTTTTTCAGCGCGCCGGCCACAGGCGCCGGGACTTCGGTGTCGAGGTCGGCGAGGTCAGCCCTGGCGGCTTCGGCGCGGCAACGGGCCGGCAGATCCGGGACGATTTCGGTCAGTTCGGCATCGTTGTACAGCTCGACCAGTTCCGCCTGGAACAGGTATTGCGCGACGACGAAACGGGCGAAGCTGGCGCGGGTTTCGAAGGGTGCGTGGGCTTTGACCAGCGCATCGAGTTTGCTGTGCGGCTCATGGGTGATCTGGTTCAGGCGTTGCGAACGCAGGGTTTTTTCCGAGGCAGTCATGGGGTGTCCTTGATAAATGAGGCGCTTGATAACAAGACGTACGGGCGGACGCCGGACAGTAAAAAAAACCCACTGCGCGGCGCGAACACGCGCAGTGAGGCCGGGCGGATCAGATGTCCCAGATCAGGTTGATCGCGAAGTTGCGTCCCGGTTGGGTCAGGCGATCGAGGTTGGCCGGTTGCGTCACCGAGGCTTCGCCAACGCTGTCGTAACCGCGCACGTCATCCCACAGCCAATACTTCTTGTCGGTCAGGTTGTAGACGCCGCCGCTGACGGTGACGTCGTCGCTGACTTTGTAATAGCCGGCCAGATCGAGAATGCCGAAGCCCGGGGTCTTGAACTGGCTGCTGACGCCGTCCGGCGACTTGAAGTTGCTGTCGTCGACGCGATCCTTTTTCTTCACCACGGTCCAGCTCAGCAGACCGCCATAGTTGTCCTGGTCGTAACCGAGGCCGAACACGCCGGTGAGCGGGTTGACGCTGTTGATCGGCTCGCCGTTGTCGCTGTTGCGCCCGTAGGCGTAGGCGATCGAACCTTGGGTATACAGGCCTTGCGGCGCGCCGAACGCGTCCAGATTCAAGCGACCTTTGACTTCCGCGCCCTTGATCGTGGCGCGCTTGATGTTGTTGCTCTGGAAGGTCAACCGATCATCGCCCGGCTTGACCGCGTCCTCGTTGATGAAATCGCGGTACTTGTTATAGAACACCGCGACGTCGAACGAACCCTGCTCGAAATTCCCGCGCAGGCCGGTTTCGAAGCCTTTGCTTTTCTCCGGCTCGAGGCCAGAATTTGGCGCAACGGTATAGCCGGTGGCGCTGTTCTCGAAACGCCCGTACAGCGATTTTGCCGTAGGCGTGCGGAAGCCTTCGGCGTACTGGCCGTACCAGGTGTAGTTGTCCGTCAGCGCATAGGTCAGGCCGAATTTCGGCGAGACTTTGTGCCAGGTCTTGTTCTTGTCGCTGACCGTGCCTTTGCCATCGGCATTTACGGTGTTGAGGAATTCCCGGGTGATGTGCGGCTTGAGCTGGGTGTAGTCGTAGCGCAGGCCCGGCAGGAAGGTCCAGTCGTTCCAGCTGATCTGATCCTGGGCGAACAGGCTGTAGGTGTTGATGGTCGGATCGGGGAAATCAGAGGCCTTGGCCAGTACATCCGCCGCACTGGTCGCGCCAATCGCCGTGCAGCCACGGCCGACCGCCAGGCATGTGCCGTCGCCGCTGCGTGAACCGGTGACTTTCTGCTGTTTGATCGTGGTGCCGTAAGTCAGCAGGTGATCGGTGTCACCGATGGCAAAGGCCTTGTCCAGTTGCGCGTCGAACACCCACTGTTTTTCTTCGTAGATCGTGTCGCGGGTACGCAGCACTTTACGAGTGATGGGGTAGTAGAACTCTTCGGTGCTCTGGTCGGTCTTGGCGATCTGGTGGTTGAGGCTCCACTTAACGTTATCGACCAGCAGGCTGTCGAGGGCGAACGAGTGTTCGATGCCGAAACGCTCGCGAGTGATGGTGTCGTTACCGGTGCGCCATTGGTACATACCGCCGGGCAGGACGCTGCTCGGGATGGTCGGCGCACCATTGGCGTACGGGCCGCCGTAGGCACTTTTCTGGTCGGTGTCGCGATCGTCCTTGTACTTTTCGTAGGTCAGGCCCAGGCGCGAATCGTCGTTGTAGTTCCAGCCGAGCTTGGCCAGGACGTTGGTTGCGCGCACGTCTTCCGGGTTGGCGGCAGTGCGCGCAAGGCCGGTGCCGTTGTTGCCGCCGAAGGACTCGGTTTCGTGTCCGTCTCGCTGGCTGTAATGCAGCAGACCGTCGAACTCACCGCTGCGCCCGGCGACGGTGGCGGACTTCAGCCAGCTGTCATCGGCGGAGCTGTAACCGCTTTTCAGGCGCGCGCCGACGTCCTTGCCCGGTTTGATGATGTCGTCGGCGTCCAGCGTGTAGTAGCTGACCGCGCCGCCGATGGCGTTGCTGCCGTACAGCACCGAGGCCGGGCCGCGCAGGATTTCCACGCGCTTGACGATTTCCGGGTCGACGTAGTTGCGCTGGCTCTTGGCATACGGGCCGTTGAAGAAGCCGTTGGGGATTTCCACGCCATCGACTTGAGTCAGGATGCGGTCGCCGTCGATACCGCGAATGTTGTAGCCACTGATGCCGCCGCGCTGACCGGCACCGCCAACGGAAACGCCTGGCTCGTAGCGCACCAGATCCTTGATGGTATTGACGTTGTTGCGGTCAAGCGCTTGGCGATCCTGCACGCTGACCGTCGAGGGCACGCTGTTGACCGACTGTTCCTGGCGAGTGGCGCTGATGGTCACCTGATCGAGATTGAGGGTGCCGCTGCTGTTGCGTTTTTCCAGCACGACATTGTTGTTGCTCAGCTTGCGAAAGCTCAGGTTGGTCCCCACCAACAGGCGCTCGAGGGCTTTCTCCGGCGGTAGCGAACCGCGCACGCCCGGCGACGAGACGTTCTGCCCCAGCTCTGCCGGCAAGCCGACCTGCCAACCGGTCACGGCGGTAAAGGCATTCAGTGCCGAAACCAGCGGTTGCTGGCCGATGGCGAAGGCGTAATCGCCCATGTTGCGTGTCGGTTGCTCGGTGGCCGCCAGCAGCGGTGCGGTGCCAGCCATGAGGATGGCCGCAGTCAGCAGTGACAGTACGCGGGAAGGGGAAGCAGTCTGGCGGGTAAGGCGTGAGGACATCGATAGCGCTCCGTGTCGCACGAATCTTTATAGGTGCTGATCGGCATGGTTAGATGCGAATCAATTGCATTGGCTATAACGAGACGTACTACCGCGAGCTATCGAGTAAAAATAATTCTCATTCAGTTCAGGATCACCAGTGCAGGGAATTCCTGCAGGCGCGCCGAGGTGATGTGGGCGAGGGAGCGGACCACGTCGAGCGGCTGGTCGAGACGGTAATTGCCGGTGACGGCGACGTCGGCCAGTTGCTCGTTGTTGTTGATGATCCAGCCCGGGTAGTAGCGGCGCAGCTCGGCCAGCACCTGATTCAGCGGGCAGTTCTCGAACACCAGTCGGCCTTCAACCCACGCGAGGTCGGCATTGGCGTCGAGCTTGGCCGGGCGATCAAATCCATTGGGGCCGATGCGAATGCTTTCCCCGGCGCGCAGGCGCACCCGGGCATCGTTGTGCGTGGCGCGCAGATCGACATCACCACGCTGCACGTTGACCTGCGCGACCCCGTCGAGATAACGCACGGCAAATGCGGTGTCGTGCACGCTTGCCTGCACCGGGCCTGCGTCGATCTCCAGCGGCTGACTGCGCCCGCTGGCAATCTCGAAAAACGCCTCGCCCTGAAACAGCCGGGCCACACGTTGTTGATCGTTGATGGTGCTGGAAAATGCCGAATTGGTATTGAGCAGGACCTTCGAGCCGTCCTCCAGTTGCAAGCGCTGACGCTCGCCGACCACGGTGAGGTGATCCGCTTGAATGCGCATCGGCAAATTACTGAAACTGAACAGCCCGAGGATCAACACCGCAGCGGTGGCCAGCGGTTTCCAGTGCGGGCGCAAGCGTTTGAGAAAAGTGATTTTTACCGGTTTTGCCGCCAGGGCTTCGGCGCACAGTGCGACTTGCGGGCCATCCCAGATGGCCTGGGCCTTGGCGAACGCCTCGGCGTTCAAAGGATCAGCCGCCAGCCAGGCATGAAATTGCCGGGTCTGTTCCTCATCCGGGCTGCCGAGCACGATGAGCCAGTCCAGCGCCTGGTCCATTGCAGCTGCAGCGTCCCGCGCCGAATCGGGCGAAGGCGGGCGGTGGGTGTCCGTCACGGTGGTTCCTCAGGGCTTCTGGCGAAGCAGTTTCTAGCTTCAAGCTGCAAGCTGCAAGCCGGATGCAATACTGCTTTTTGTTTTTACTTGTAGCGTGCAGCTCAAAACTTGCCGCTGCCGTTATGTCGTTCGGCAACGCCGATGCAGATCGACATGATCAGTTTCAGTTCCTTCTGCACGGTGCTCAGCGAAACATCAAGTTCATCAGCGATTTCCTGATAGCTGTGCCCATGCAGGCGGCTGAGGATGAAAATCTGCTGCTGGCGTGGGCTGAGTTGGCTGAGGCTCACGTTCAAACGCTCCAGCAATTGTTCGGCATGGGCGGCGTCTTCAGCGCTGCTGGCCGGCGCGGCGATGCTCTGCACCACGTCCTGTGGTACATCGTCGACCATGGTCCGCGCATGAATCTTGCGCGCACGCAAATGATCCAGCGCCAGATTGCGCGCGGTCTGGAACACAAAGGGTTCAAGGTGATCGATGGCCCGCTCGCTCAACGCCCGGGTCACGCGCAGGTAGGTCTCCTGCAACAGGTCTTCAGCGGTGCTGTGATTGTTGACCATCCGTTCCAGCGTGCGCAGCAGGGAAGTACGCTGGGCGAGGAAGACGTGGTTGAAGCGCGATTGACTCACGGGAGGACCTGATCCATTTTGAGCGAATGATAATGCTTATCATCCAACTGAATGGTCAAGTGCTGATTTCGAATTGAAATCGGATCTCGTGTGGGAGCGAGCCTGCTCGCGAAGGCATCGTGTCAGTCAGCTCCATATTGACTGACAGATATAGCTTTCGCGAGCAGGCTCGCTCCCACAGGGATTGGGGACCGGCCGGGATTATTCCGCGTTACACAACGCCAGGCAGTTATCCAGCATGCGGTTGGAGAAGCCCCATTCGTTGTCGTACCAGGCCAGCACCTTGAGCAACTTGCCGCTGACTTTGGTGTGGTTGGCGTCGAAAATCGAAGACAGCGGGTTGTGGTTGAAGTCGCTGGAAACCAGCGGCAAGGTGTTGTAGCCGAGAATCTTCGAATGCTGGCTCGCCGCTTTCAGCAGGGCGTTGACTTCGTCGGCACTGGCTTCTTTCTTCAGTTGCACGGTGAGGTCGACCAGCGACACGTTGATCACCGGCACACGCACGGCCATGCCGGTCAGTTTGCCGGCCAGTTCCGGCAACACCAGGCCTACCGCTTCGGCTGCGCCAGTCTTGCTCGGGATCATGTTCTGCGTGGCCGACCGGGCACGGTACGGGTCGCTGTGATAGACGTCGGTGAGGTTCTGGTCATTGGTGTAGGCGTGGATGGTGGTCATCAGGCCGCTTTCGATGCCCAACTCGCGATGCAGCACCTGCGCCACTGGTGCGAGGCAGTTGGTGGTGCACGAAGCGTTGGAAATGATCTGGTGCGACTGACGCAGAATGTCGTGGTTGACGCCGTAGACGACGGTGGCGTCGGCGCCTTTGGCCGGGGCAGAAATGATCACCTTGCGGGCGCCGGCGCTGATATGCGCGGCGGCTTTGGCACGGTCGGTGAACAGACCGGTGCATTCGAACACTACGTCGATTTTTTCTGCGGCCCACGGCAGGTCGGCCGGGTTGCGAATGGCGCTGACCGCAATGCGGTCGCCATTGACCGTCAGGCTTTCGTTATCGTGCGCCACTTCGGCGTCGAAGGTGCCGTGGACGGTGTCGTATTTGAGCAGATGGGCATTGATCGAGCTGTCACCCAGATCGTTGATCGCGACGATCTGCAGGTCTTGACGATAGCCTTGGGTATACAGTGCGCGCAGGACATTACGGCCGATGCGGCCGAAACCATTGATTGCAATTCGAAGAGTCATGGAACAGCGCCGCCGTCGTTTTGTTGTTGGAATTACAAGATTATTCGCATAAAAATAGAAAACAAGCCTTTTTAGTGGCAATATTTTGTTTTATCTACAACGAGTGACCTGAATCAACTGGTCCGAATGGTCAAAAAAGCCGTCTGTCATTCCAACAACAACGGCGTTTGATCAGCATAGACAATCAGGTCGCCACATCCGTTAGCCTGGAGTTCTACACATGCATCCCCGCGTTCTTGAGGTCACCGAACGGCTTATCGCCCGCAGCCGCGCCACGCGTCAGGCTTACCTTGCATTGATTCGCGGCGCGGCCACCGACGGCCCGATGCGCGGCAAGCTGCAATGCGCCAACTTCGCCCACGGCGTGGCCGGGTGCGGCACTGAAGACAAGCACAGCCTGCGGATGATGAACTCGGCGAACATCGCCATTGTGTCTTCGTATAACGACATGCTTTCGGCGCACCAGCCGTACGAAGTTTTCCCCCAACAAATCAAGAATGCCCTGCGCGAGATCGGCTCGGTCGGCCAGTTCGCCGGCGGCACTCCGGCCATGTGCGATGGCGTGACCCAGGGCGAGCCGGGCATGGAACTGAGCCTGCCGAGCCGCGAAGTGATCGCGATGTCGACCGCCGTGGCGCTGTCGCACAACATGTTCGACGGCGCGCTGATGCTCGGCATCTGCGACAAGATCGTCCCGGGCCTGATGATGGGTTCGCTGCGTTTCGGTCATCTGCCAACGATCTTCGTACCGGGCGGGCCGATGGTTTCGGGGATTTCCAACAAGGAAAAAGCCGACGTCCGCCAGAAGTACGCCGAAGGCAAGGCGACCCGCGAAGAGCTGCTGGAATCGGAGATGAAGTCCTACCACAGCCCGGGCACCTGCACGTTCTACGGCACCGCCAACACCAACCAGTTGCTGATGGAAGTCATGGGCCTGCACTTGCCGGGCGCCTCTTTCGTCAACCCGAACACGCCGCTGCGCGACGCCCTGACCCGCGAAGCCGCGCATCAGGTCACACGCCTGACCAAGCAGAACGGCAACTTCATGCCGATCGGCGAAATCGTCGACGAGAAGGCGCTGGTCAACTCCATCGTTGCCCTGCACGCCACCGGCGGCTCGACCAACCACACCCTGCACATGCCGGCCATCGCCATGGCCGCTGGCATTCAACTGACCTGGCAGGACATGGCCGACCTCTCCGAAGTCGTGCCGACCCTGAGCCACGTCTACCCGAACGGCAAAGCCGACATCAACCACTTCCAGGCAGCGGGCGGCATGTCGTTTCTGATCCGCGAACTGCTCGGCGCCGGCCTGCTGCATGAAGACGTCAACACTGTGCTCGGCCATGGCCTGAGCCAGTACACCAAGGAGCCGTTCCTCGATAACGGTGAGCTGGTCTGGCGCGAAGGCCCGACCAACAGCCTCGACGAAAACATCCTGCGTCCAGTGGCGCGTGCGTTCTCGGCGGAGGGTGGTCTGCGCGTAATGGAGGGCAATCTCGGTCGCGGGGTGATGAAGGTTTCTGCGGTTGCGCTGGAAAACCAGATCGTCGAAGCACCGGCGATGGTGTTCCAGGATCAGCAGGACCTGGCGGACGCATTCAAGGCCGGTCTGCTGGAGAAGGATTTTGTCGCCGTGATGCGCTTCCAGGGCCCGCGCTCCAACGGCATGCCGGAGCTGCACAAGATGACGCCGTTCCTCGGCGTACTGCAGGATCGCGGCTTCAAAGTGGCATTGGTGACTGACGGGCGCATGTCCGGCGCGTCGGGGAAAATCCCCGCAGCGATTCACGTCAGCCCGGAAGCTTATGTCGGTGGTGCTTTGGCGCGCGTGCAAGAGGGCGATATCATCCGCGTCGATGGCGTCAAAGGCACCTTGGAACTGAAGGTCGACGCCGCCGAATTTGCAGCGCGCGAACCTGCCAAAGGCCTGTTGGGCAACAACATTGGCAGCGGCCGCGAGCTGTTTGGCTTCATGCGCATGGCCTTCAGCTCGGCGGAGCAGGGCGCCAGCGCCTTCACTTCTGCCCTGGAGACGCTTAATTGAAACTGGCTTTGGTCGGTGACATCGGAGGCACCAACGCGCGGTTCGCGTTGTGGCAAAACCAGCAACTGCAATCGGTTCAGGTGCTGGCCACGGCCGACTTTGCCAGCCCGGAAGAGGCAATCGCTCTGTACCTGAGCGGGCTCGGTCTGGCGCCGGGCTCGATCGGCTCGGTATGCCTGTCGGTGGCGGGTCCGGTGAGTGGCGATGAATTCAAGTTCACCAACAATCACTGGCGGCTGAGTCGCAGCGCGTTCTGCAAGACCTTGCAGGTCGAGCAGTTGTTGCTGACCAACGACTTCTCGGCGATGGCGCTGGGCATGACCCGCTTGCAGCCCGGCGAATTCCGCGTGGTTTGCGAAGGCACGCCGGAGCCGTTGCGCCCGGCGGTGGTGATCGGCCCGGGCACTGGCCTGGGTGTCGGCACCTTGCTCGATCTCGGCGAAGGACGCTTTGCCGCGTTGCCGGGCGAGGGCGGCCACGTCGACCTGCCGCTGAGCAGCCCGCGGGAAACGCAATTGTGGCAGCACATCTACAACGAGATCGGCCATGTCAGCGCGGAAACCGCGTTGAGCGGCGGCGGCCTGCCGCGGCTGTACCGGGCGATCTGCGCGGTGGATGGCCATGAGCCGAAGCTTGAGACGCCGGAAGCGATTACCGCCGCCGGCCTCGCCGGTGATCCGATTGCTTTGGAAGTGCTCGAGCAATTCTGCTGCTGGCTCGGCCGCGTTGCCGGCAACAACGTGCTCACCACCGGCGCGCGCGGCGGCGTGTTTATCGTTGGCGGGGTGATTCCACGCTTCGCCGATTTCTTCCTCGCCAGCGGCTTCGCCCGCTGCTTCGCCGACAAAGGCTGCATGAGCGATTACTTCAAAGGCATCCCGGTCTGGCTGGTGACCGCGCCGTATTCCGGCCTGGTGGGCGCCGGTGTGGCGCTGGATCAAGCAATTCGACCCTGAACTGCAGTCACCTCTTGGTGAGAGGATTTATCTGTGGCGAGGGGATTTATCCCCGCTGGGCTGCGAAGCAGCCCCAAAAAGCCCAGGGCTGCTGCGCAACCCAGCAGGCATAATCCCCTCACCACAGGTTTGTTTTCCACAGTGGTTTTGTGGTGTTTGTAAAATCAGCGCTTAAGGCATAATCCGCCCCAACTCCAACAACAAGGATGCCTTCGAAGTGAGCTCAGTCAACAAGTCGATATTGTTGGTCGATGACGACCAGGAAATACGCGAGTTGCTGGAAACCTACCTGACCCGCGCCGGGTTTCAGGTGCGGGCCACCGCCGATGGTGCCGGTTTTCGTCAGGCGCTCAACGAGGCGCCGAGCGATCTGGTGATCCTCGATGTGATGCTGCCCGACGAAGACGGTTTCAGCCTGTGCCGCTGGGTGCGCCAGCATCCGCGTCAGGCGCAGGTGCCGATCATCATGCTGACCGCCAGTTCCGACGAAGCCGACCGGGTGATCGGTCTCGAACTTGGCGCTGATGACTACCTCGGCAAACCGTTCAGCCCGCGCGAACTGCAAGCGCGGATCAAGGCCCTGCTGCGCCGCGCACAGTTCGCCCACGAACGCAGCGGCAGCGAAGTGCTGGTCTTCGACGACTGGCGCCTGGACACGGTCAGCCATCGGCTGTTCCACACTGACGGCGAGGAAGTGATCCTTTCCGGCGCCGATTTCGCCCTGCTGAAACTGTTCCTCGATCATCCGCAGCAAATCCTCGACCGCGACACCATCGGCAACGCCACCCGTGGCCGCGATCTGATGCCGCTCGATCGCATCGTCGACATGGCCGTCAGCCGTTTGCGCCAACGCCTGCGCGACACCGAAAAACCACCACGGTTGATCCGCACCGTGCGTGGCAGCGGTTATCAGTTGGCAGCCAATGTGGTTGCCGGCAATGCTCATTGAGGCGCTGCGCAAGTTCGCCAGTCGCATACCGGTGCCGCGCTCGCTGCTCGGGCGGATGCTGCTGCTGACTCTGCTGGCGGTGCTGTTCGCGCAGACGCTGTCGAGCGTGATCTGGGTTTCGCAACTGCGCGCCACCCAGCTCGAAGGCCTGGTCACCAGTGCCCGCAGCCTGGCGCATTCGATGACCGCCAGCGTCAGCTATTTCCGTTCCTTGCCGGTCGCCTATCGGCCGCTGGTGCTCGATCAACTGCGCAGCATGGGCGGCACCCGATTTGTCGTGACCCTTAACGACAAGCCGCTGGGCATGGACGTGCTGCCGGTGACGCCGCGCAAGGCTGCGGTGATGCAAGCTGTGGACGAGGTGCTGCGCCAGTCTCTGGGCCGTGACACGGATATTTCGGTGACCTTCGTCAGCCCCGAAGACCTGCGCATTTTCAACGCCGGACTGAAACTTGATGAATTGCCGCGCTCCTGGGCGCATTACGCGTTGACCCTGGAACCGGTGAATCCGCCGGTGCTGGTCACGCAGATTCAAATGGCTCCGGGGGAATGGCTGTACATCGCCTCGTTGCTGCCCGAGCCGTACACCAGCCTCGAAGAGCAAGGCCTGCCGGCGCAGCAGGTGTGGTTTATCGTCCTCACCAGCGGCTTCTTGCTGTTGTTCATCGGCCTGCTGGTGCACTGGCAGAGCCGGCCGCTCAAGCGCCTGGCGCGGGCGGCGCGGGATCTGTCGCTGGGCGCCGACGTCGAGCCGGTGGCGGAGGGCGGCGGCAGTGAAGTGGTGGAGGTGGGCCGAGCGTTCAATACCATGCGCGAACGCATCAGCCGCTACCTGACCGAACGCAGCCAGTTGTTCAGCGCGATTTCCCACGACTTGCGCACGCCGATCACCCGTTTGCGTTTGCGCGTCGAACTGCTCGAAGACGAACAGCTGCAAGCCAAATTCGGCCGCGATCTGGATGAGCTGGAGCTGCTGGTCAAAGGCGCGTTGCAATGCGTGAAAGACACCGACATCCACGAGAACATCGAGCCGGTGGATCTCAACCATGTGCTCGATTGCCTGGTCGAGCCGTATCTGGCGCCGAACGGCAATGGCCGCGTCACCCAGCATGGGCGCGCGCTGTCGGCGTATCCGGGCAAGCCGCTGGCGCTCAAGCGCTGCATCGGCAACCTGATCGACAACGCCTTGAAGTACGGGCAGAACGCGCATCTGCACATCGATGACGATGACAGCGCGTTTGTTCTGCATGTCGATGATGAAGGGCCGGGCGTGCCGCAGCAGCGGCTGGAGCAAGTGTTCGAGCCGCACTTCCGCTTGGCGGGGCAGCAGCAGGGATACGGACTCGGTCTGGGTATTGCGCGCAACATTGCCCATAGCCATGGCGGCGAGGTGACGTTGCAGAACCTGCGTGAAGGTGGGCTGCGGGTGACGTTGCAGTTGCCGCGCAGTGTTGATTAGTCAGACCGCGTTATCGTTCTTCGCGAGCAGGCTCGCTCCCAAATTCGCCCGCGTTGTGACGGTTGGAATGCGTTCGCCTGTGGGAGCGAGCCCGCTCGCGAAGACGTCAGACGCATCAATCCAAATGTCACAGGCCAGTGACAAATACCGTCCCCTTCGTTACAAGCCCGCCCCGGCCCGTTGTTTAGACTGCCCGCAGTCCTAACAACAAAAAAGGGTCACGCCATGGACACCTTTCATCCTGACTTCAGCAGTTGGCTGAACGCCCCTGCCCACCAGCAATGGCTCGCCGCTGAAGGCCTGCGTCTGCTGGATTTCGCCAAGGCTGCGAAGCTGCCCGAAGGCTTCGGCAATCTCGACGAGCGCGGCCGTTTGCAGGCGCACGCGCAAGCCGAAACCATGAACACCGCGCGCATGACCCACAGCTTCGCCATGGCCCACATTCAGGGCCTGCCGGGGTTTGCCGAACTGGTCGACCACGGTATCGCCGCGTTGCGCGGGCCACTGCGTGATGCGTTGCACGGCGGCTGGTTTGCCGTCGCCGAACATCGCGACGACAACACCGGCAAGAACGCCTATCTGCATGCCTTTGTCGCACTCGCCGCCAGTTCCGCAGTGGTCGCGCAACGTCCCGGCGCCCAGGCCTTGCTCGATGACGCCATCGACATCATCGACACTTATTTCTGGAGCGAAGAAGAGGGCGCCATGCGCGAATTCTTCAACCGCGACTGGAGCGAAGAAGAAGCCTATCGCGGCGCCAACAGCAACATGCACGCAACCGAAGCGTTCCTCGCGCTGGCCGATGTCACTGAAGATCCGCGCTGGCTGGTGCGCGCCCAGCGCATCGTCGAGCGGGTCATCCATGGTCACGCTGCAGCCAACGACTACATGGTCATCGAACACTTCGATCGCGATTGGCAACCGCTGCGCGAATACAACCACGACAATCCGGCTGACGGTTTCCGTCCTTTCGGCACCACGCCGGGTCACGGTTTCGAGTGGGCGCGCTTGCTCCTGCACCTTGAAGCCGCGCGGGTGCAGGCCGGCATGCTTACACCGGGCTGGCTGGCCCTGGATGCGCAAAAACTCTTCGAAAACAACTGCCGGCACGGCTGGGATGTCGATGGCGCGCCGGGCATTGTCTACACCCTCGACTGGCACAACAAAGCCGTGGTCCGCCATCGCCTGCACTGGACGCACGCCGAAGCCAGCGCTGCCGCCAGCGCCTTGCTCAAACGCACCGGCGACGCGCAATACGAAACCTGGTACCGACTGTTCTGGGAATTCTGCGAGACCAATTTCATCGACCGCTGCAACGGCAGCTGGCACCACGAACTCAATCCGCAGAATGTCCCGAGTGCCGATATCTGGCCGGGCAAGCCCGATCTGTATCACGCCTGGCAGGCTGTGCTGATTCCGCGATTGCCGCTGGCGCCGAGCATGGCCACGGCTTTGGCGCGGTTGTCCCGGCCTGTTCCTGTGTAACCATGTCGTGACATTTACGCGTCCCTTCGTTACCTGCGAAGCGAAACGCTCTGTTTAAACTCCGTGCAGCGCAAGCACCAGACTTGCAATGCATAACAACAAGAAAGGTACATTTCGAATGAATGCGATTTCTCGCCTCGCTACTGTCATTTCTGTCGCCTCCCTGTTCCCGCTCGCAATCCTGCCGCTCAGTGTCTCCGCTGCCGATTCCAAAGGTTCGGTCGAAGTCGTGCACTGGTGGACCTCCGGTGGCGAAAAAGCCGCTGTCGATGTGCTCAAGGCCCAAGTCGAAAAAGACGGTTTCACCTGGAAAGACGGCGCTGTCGCCGGTGGTGGCGGTGCGACTGCCATGACCGTGCTGAAAAGCCGTGCCGTTGCCGGCAACCCGCCAGGCGTTGCCCAGATCAAAGGCCCGGACATCCAGGAATGGGCGTCGACCGGCCTGCTCGACACCGACGTTTTGAAAGACGTCGCCAAGTCGGAAAAGTGGGACAGTCTGCTCGACAAGAAAGTCTCCGATACCGTGAAGTACGACGGTGATTACGTGGCCGTGCCGGTGAACATTCACCGCGTGAACTGGCTGTGGATCAACCCGGAAGTCTTCAAGAAAGCCGGCATCACCAAGAATCCAACCACCCTCGAAGAGTTCTACGCAGCCGGCGACAAGCTGAAAGCGGCGGGCTTCATTCCGCTCGCCCACGGCGGTCAGCCTTGGCAGGACAGCACTGTGTTCGAAGCCGTGGTGCTCTCGGTCATGGGCGTGGATGGCTACAAGAAAGCCCTGGTCGATCTCGACAACAAAGCGCTGACCGGCCCGGAAATGGTCAAGGCGCTCACTGAGCTGAAGAAAGTCGCGACCTACATGGACGCTGACGGCAAAGGCCAGGACTGGAACCTCGAAGCGGCCAAGGTGATCAACGGCAAGGCCGGCATGCAGATCATGGGTGACTGGGCCAAGTCCGAATGGACCGCCGCCAAGAAAGTCGCCGGCAAGGACTACGAGTGCGTAGCGTTCCCGGGCACCGACAAGGCGTTCACCTACAACATCGACTCGCTGGCCGTGTTCAAGCAGAAGGACGCAGGCACTGCGGCCGGTCAGCAGGACATCGCCAAAGTCGTGCTGGGTGAGAACTTCCAGAAAGTCTTCAGCATCAACAAAGGCTCGATCCCGGTGCGCAACGACATGTTGAACAACATGGACAAGCTCGGCTTCGATTCCTGCGCGCAGACCGCTGCCAAGGACTTCCTCGCGGACGCCAAGTCCGGCGGCCTGCAACCGAGCATGGCGCACAACATGGCGACCACGCTGGCCGTGCAGGGCGCGTTCTTTGACGTAGTCACCAACTACATCAACGACCCGAAAGCCGACCCGGCCGATGCGGCGAAGAAACTCGGCGCGGCGGTTCAGTCAGCTAAATAAGCCGTAGCTGCAAGCGGCAAGCTGCAAGCTGCAAGTTAGAGCACTGCTCTGCTCAGCTTGTAGCTTGAAGCTTGAAGCTGTTTTTATCTTTTTTTGTGGATTTCCCCATGAGTTCTGTTGCTGTGTTCAGCAAGGCCTCGCCGTTCGATGCATTGCAGCGCTGGCTACCGAAACTGGTGCTGGCGCCGAGCATGTTCATCGTGCTGGTGGGCTTCTATGGCTACATCCTGTGGACGTTCATTCTGTCGTTCACCACCTCGACCTTCCTGCCCAACTACAAGTGGGCCGGTCTGGCGCAATACGCGCGGTTGTTCGACAACGATCGCTGGTGGGTGGCGAGCAAGAACCTCGCCGTGTTCGGCGGCATGTTCATCGGCATTACCCTGGTGATCGGCGTGTTGCTGGCGGTGTTCCTCGACCAGCGCATCCGTCGCGAAGGCTTTATCCGCACCATTTACCTGTACCCGATGGCGCTCTCGATGATCGTCACTGGTACCGCGTGGAAATGGCTGCTCAATCCGGGCATGGGCCTGGACAAATTGTTGCGTGACTGGGGCTGGGAAGGCTTCCGTCTGGACTGGCTGATCGACCCTGATCGCGTGGTCTACTGCCTGGTGATCGCCGCTGTGTGGCAAGCCTCGGGCTTCATCATGGCGATGTTCCTCGCCGGCCTGCGTGGCGTCGACCAATCGATCATCCGTGCCGCCCAGATCGACGGCGCGAGCATGCCGCGCATCTACTGGAAAGTCGTGCTGCCAAGCCTGCGTCCGGTGTTCTTCAGTGCGGTGATGATCCTCGCGCACATCGCGATCAAGAGCTTCGACCTCGTTGCGGCAATGACCGCCGGCGGCCCGGGTTATTCCTCCGACCTGCCAGCGATGTTCATGTATTCCTTCACCTTCAGTCGCGGCCAGATGGGCATGGGCTCGGCCAGTGCGATTCTGATGCTCGGTGCGATCCTCGCGATCATCGTGCCTTACCTGTACTCCGAGCTGAGGACCAAGCGTCATGACTAGTCTTGCTGCCAAACCTGCGATCAGCTTCAGTCGCATCGCGATCTACGCGGTGCTGATCCTTGCGGTGTTCCTCTATCTGGTGCCGTTGGTGGTGATGTTGCTGACCAGCTTCAAGACCCCGGAAGACATCAGCACCGGCAACCTGCTGAGCTGGCCGACCGTGGTCAGCGGCATTGGCTGGGTCAAGGCCTGGGCCACGGTTGACGGCTACTTCTGGAACTCGATCAAGATCACCGTACCGGCGGTAATCATCTCCACCGCCATCGGTGCGTTGAACGGTTACGTGCTGTCGATGTGGCGCTTCCGTGGTTCGCAATTGTTCTTCGGTCTGCTGCTGTTCGGCTGCTTCCTGCCGTTCCAGACCGTGCTGCTGCCGGCCTCGTTCACCCTCGGCAAGATGGGCCTGGCGAGCACCACCACCGGCCTGGTCTTCGTCCACGTGGTCTACGGTCTGGCGTTCACCACGCTTTTTTTCCGCAACTACTACGTGAGCATCCCCGATGCGCTGGTCAAGGCTGCGCGGCTGGATGGCGCGGGGTTCTTCACGATTTTCCGCCGCATCATCCTGCCGATGTCGACGCCGATCATCATGGTCTGCCTGATCTGGCAGTTCACCCAGATCTGGAACGACTTCCTGTTCGGTGTGGTGTTCTCCAGCGGTGATTCGCAACCGATCACCGTGGCGCTGAACAACCTGGTCAACACCAGCACCGGCGCCAAGGAATACAACGTGGATATGGCAGCGGCGATGATCGCCGGCCTGCCGACCCTGCTGGTCTATGTGGTCGCAGGCAAGTATTTCGTGCGCGGGCTGACGGCCGGCGCGGTCAAGGGGTAATCATGGCTACGCTTGAACTTCGCAACGTAAACAAGACCTACGGGGCCGGCCTGCCGGACACCCTGAAGAACATCGAACTGTCGATCAAGGACGGTGAATTCCTGATCCTCGTCGGCCCGTCGGGCTGCGGCAAATCGACCCTGATGAACTGCATCGCCGGTCTGGAAACCATCACCGGCGGCGCGATCATGATCGGTGATCAGGACGTCAGCGGCATGAGCCCCAAGGATCGCGACATCGCCATGGTGTTCCAGTCCTACGCGCTGTACCCGACCATGAGCGTGCGCGAGAACATCGAGTTCGGCCTGAAGATCCGCAAGATGCCGCAGGCAGCGATCGACGAAGAAGTCGCCCGTGTGGCCAAGCTGTTGCAGATCGAACACCTGCTCAATCGCAAGCCGGGCCAGCTCTCCGGTGGTCAGCAACAGCGCGTGGCGATGGGCCGTGCTCTGGCGCGGCGGCCGAAGATCTACCTGTTCGACGAACCGCTGTCGAACCTCGACGCCAAGCTGCGCGTCGAGATGCGCACCGAAATGAAACTGATGCACCAGCGCCTGAAAACCACCACGGTCTACGTGACCCACGACCAGATCGAAGCGATGACTCTGGGCGACAAGGTCGCGGTGATGAAGGACGGCATCATTCAGCAATTCGGTACGCCGAAAGACATCTACAACAACCCGGCCAACCTGTTCGTGGCGAGCTTTATCGGTTCGCCGCCGATGAACTTCATTCCCCTGCGTTTGCAGCGCAAGGACGGTCGTCTGCTGGCGCTGCTCGACAGCGGCCAGGCGCGCTGCGAATTGCCGATGAGCATGCAGGACGCCGGGCTTGAAGATCGCGAAGTGATTCTCGGCCTGCGCCCGGAGCAGATTGTTCTGGCGAATGGCGAGGGCAATGGTCTGCCGAGCATCCGCGCCGAAGTGCAGGTCACTGAACCGACCGGTCCGGACACCCTGGTGTTCGTCAACTTGAACGACACCAAGGTCTGCTGCCGACTGGCGCCGGACGTGGCACCGCAGGTAGGCGAAAGCCTGACGCTGCAGTTCGATCCATCGAAAGTGTTGTTGTTCGATGCCAATACCGGCGAGCGTCTGGGCGTTGCGGGCCAGGTGCAGACAGAGACCCGGTCGGCGAATGTGGCGCAATTCAAAGGCCGCTGAAGTACAAAATGTGGGAGCGAGCCTGCTCGCGAAAGCGGTCTGACATCCAGCATTGATGTCGCCTGTTCCACCGCATTCGCGAGCAGGCTCGCTCCCACAGGGGGCAAGCAGTGCCCGGCCTGTCGAGCACTGCACTTTATGTAAACCGCGTTAGATAAAAACAGTTAATAACAATAAAGACGAGGATGTAGGGATGAAAAAGAAACACGTCAATGCCCGGTTGATCTGCCAGGTTTCTGCGGCAGCTGCACTGGTGCTGGCCGGTAATGCGATGGCGGCGGATGCCTTCAGCTCCGACTCCAAATGGATGACCGGCGACTGGGGCGGCGAGCGCACCAAGCTGATCGAGCAGGGTATCGACATCAAGGCCGACTACGTTGGCGAGATGGGCGCCAACCTGAACGGCGGCTACAACGACGACAAGACTGCGCGTTACGCTGACCAGTTCGGTCTGGGCGTGGCCCTTGACCTGCAGAAGCTGTGGGGCTGGGACAACACCCAAGCGAAGATCCAGCTGACCAATCGTAACGGCTACAACATCTCCAACGACCGCGTTGGCGATCCGCGTGCCGGCACCCTCAGCTCCTCGCAGGAAGTCTACGGCCGTGGCCACATGGTGCGTCTGACCCAACTGTGGATTCAGCACCAGTTCTTCGACAACAAGCTCGACGTCAAGGCCGGTTACTTCGGCGAAGGCGAAGATTTCAACACCTTCCCGTGCGACTTTCAGAACCTGGCGTTCTGCGGTTCGCAAGTGGGTAACTGGGCGACCAACATCTGGTACAACTGGCCAGTCAGCCAGGCTGCGATCCGTGTGAAGTACAACATCAACGACGAGCTCTACGCGCAAATCGGTGCGTACAACCAGAACCCGTCGCAGCTGGAACACGGCAACGGCTTCAAGCTCAGCGGCAGTGGCACCAAGGGTACCGTGCTGCCGGTTGAGTTGGTCTGGTCGCCGAAGGTCAACAGCCTGCCGGGCGAATACCGCGTCGGTTACTACAAGAGCACGGCGGATGCCGACGACGTTCGCGAAGACGTCAACGGTCTCGATGCGGCAACGACCGGTGATGACTACAAGTCGCACAACAGCAAAAGCGGTTACTGGTTCGTTGCGCAACAGCAACTCACCAGCCACAACGGTGATGCGACTCGCGGTCTGAACATCGCTGCCAACGCGACTTTCCACGACAAGGACACCAACTTCATCGACAACTACCAGTCGGTGATGTTTGTCTACAAAGGCCCGTTCGATGCGCGTCCGAAGGATGACATCGGTATCGGCGCGGCGCGTATCCACGTCAACAAGGACGTCAAGCGCAACGCTGAACTGCTGAACGCTGCGAACGGTGTGTCCGACTACGACAACGCCGCGTTCTCGCCGATTCGTGAAACCGAATACAACTACGAACTCAACTACGGCATCCATGTCACCAACTGGCTGACCGTGCGTCCCAACCTGCAATACATCACCCATCCGGGCGGTGTGGATGAAGTCGATAACGCTTTGGTCGCTGGCCTGAAAATTCAGTCAACGTTCTGACGCGTCTGCGATAAGCTCCTCTCTATGTGCGCATTTTGCGGACAGCCAAGGCTGTCCGCTTTTTTTTGTGACACAGGTCAGATGTGATGCTTGATGATTTTTTGTGGCTGGAGAGTTTTTTGTGGCGAGGGGATTTATCCCCGCTGGGCTGCGAAGCGGCCCCAAATCCTATAAGCACAATCTGGCTGATACACCTCGGTGAATGGTTTCCAGGGCCGCTTCGCGACCCAGCGGGGATAAATCCCCTCGCCACAAAGTGCTATGCAAGGCTTTTGGATTGATAAGTACCCCCATGATCTTCAGGACCGTAGCCAATGCATGAGCATCCGCTGCAACGCTTCTTCAAGTCCCTGCGCGAGCGACCGGTGTTCGCCTGGGAGCGCTATCAGATGCGCGACGTGCTGGTGATCGATCATCCGCTGTGTCAGGCGGTGTTCAGTCGCCAGGGCGCGCAGTTGCTGCACTTTCAACCGCGCGGGCAAAAGCCGTGGTTGTGGTGCGCGGCGAAGTGGCCGCATGTCGGCGCGATTCGCGGTGGCGTGCCGGTGTGCTGGCCGTGGTATGGCCGTCATCCGAGCGAAAACGCGTGGCCGTCGCACGGTTGGGCGCGATTGCTCGACTGGAAACTGCTCGACAGCAGCAGCGCCGAGGATGGCGTGCGTCTGCACTGGCAATTGCAGCTGTGCGATTGGCAGGTCGACCTGCACGCGCATCTGGGCGAACGCATGGAGTTACGCCTGAGCACCGAGCATCAGGACGACATGCCGTGCCAGTTGAGCCAGGCTTTGCACGCTTACTGGCGTATTGGCGATGTCGGTGAGATAGCGCTGTCTGGGCTCGAAGGCGCACAGGGTTATGACCAGTTGAACCGTCAGATTTGTCAGCAGGAAGGTGAGTTGCGCGTTGATGGCGGGTGTCAGCGGGTGTTCCAGCATGACGGCGAATTACAGCTCAAGGATCACGCTTGGCAGCGCGAGTTGTGCATCGATACCGGTGACAGCGGCGACACTGTCGTCTGGCATCCCGGCGCGCGGCCGTTGCTGGGGGTGAGTTGGGACGAGATTTCCGAATTCGTCTGTGTGGAGGCAGCGGCGGGCGGCACGGACAGCCTGCACTTGGCGCCGGGGGAGAAGGCGCATTTGAGTTTGCAGGCGTGGGCGGCTGCTTGAGTGTGTCAGCCACATCGTAGCCCCTCACCCTAGCCCTCTCCCGGGGGAGAGGGGACCGAATGGGGGATATTCGAGAGATTCGCCGACCTGAATGAATGTCGGTGAATCCATAATCGACTCAGTGTTTCAGGTCGATGTTCCGCGCAAGACACCTCGGTCGGCCCCCTCTCCCTCTGGGAGAGGGCTGGGGTGAGGGGCTTTTGATCTTTAGTTGAACTCGTCACCCACTGGATACCGGCTGGCATTCAAACTCTCTTTGATCTTGCGCAAATGCGGCTGGAAATCCACGCCACGGCGCAAGGTCATCCCCGTCGCCAGCACATCCAGCACGGTCAACTGAATGATCCGCGACGTCATCGGCATGTAAATGTCGGTGTCTTCCGGCAACGGAATGTTCAGGCTCAAAGTACTGGCCTTGGCCAGCGGCGAATTCTCCGCCGTCAGGCCCAAAACCGAAGCGCCGTTCTCCCGGGCGATCCGCGCCACTTCCACCAGCTCGCGGGTACGTCCGGTGTAGGAAATGATCACAAACAGCTCGCCGGTATGCGCCACCGAGGCAATCATCCGCTGCATCAGCACATCGGCATGCGCGGTGACCGCGAGGTTGAAGCGGAAGAACTTGTGCTGCGCATCCAGCGCAACCGGGGCTGAAGCGCCGAGGCCGAAAAAATGGATCTGCCGCGCCTGGATCAACAGGTCGACGGCGCGGCTGATCAGGTTCGGGTCCAGCGCCTGGCAAGCGCTGTCCAGGGAGGCGATGGCGCTGCCGAAAATCTTCTGCGTGTACGCCTCGGGATTGTCGTCAGCCTCGACCGCGCGGCTGACATACGCCGCACCACTGGCCAGGCTCTGGGCCAATTGCAGCTTGAGTTCGGGATAACCGCTGACACCGAACGAGCGGCAGAAACGGTTGACCGTCGGTTCGCTCACCGAGGCGGCCTGGGCGAGGGCGGCGATGCTGAAGCGGGTGGCCTGCTGCGGATTGAGCAGGATCACCTCGGCGACCTTACGTTCGGCCTTGTTCAGCTCTTCAAGGCGACTCTGGATCTGTTCCAGTAAATTTCGCACGCGGTCCATATGGAATTCCTGATTCACCGACGCAGAGTTGCGTCGGGCTATGCAAATTGGGCCTTTGATATGGCCCGTGACGGTGGCCTATCCTACTGATGCGTCCGGGCGACCACCACTCGGATTGAGTATTCTGCGAAAATGTTGTGGTTATTACTACATTTTCCCTTGAGTGATGCCTTGAAAAAAGGTATTTGTAGCTTAACTTGATAAAAGAACAAACATCATGCCTTCCATTACGGTTGAACCGTGCACCTTTGCCTTGTTCGGCGCGCTTGGCGATCTGGCCCTGCGCAAGCTGTTTCCTGCCCTGTATCACCTTGACGGTGCCGACCTGCTGCACGAGGACACGCGCATCATCGCGCTGGCCCGTGAGCCCGGCAGCGAGCAGCAGCACATGGCGTTCATCGCCGCCGAATTGCGCCGTTACGTCGGCAAAGAGCTGAACGAAACCGTAGCCGAGCGCTTTCTCGCGCGCCTGACCTATCTGCACGTCGACTTCCTCAAGGCTGAGGATTACGTGGCGCTGGCGGAACTGGCCGGCAGCAGCCAGCGCATGATTGCCTACTTCGCCACCCCGGCGGCGGTGTACGGCGCAATCTGCGAGAACCTCGAGAAAGTCGGTCTGGCCGAAAACACTCGGGTGGTGCTGGAAAAGCCGATCGGCTCTGACCTGGAGTCGTCGCGCAAGGTCAACGACGCAGTAGCGCAGTTCTTCCCGGAAGACCGCACCTACCGTATCGACCACTATCTGGGCAAAGAGACCGTTCAGAACCTGATCGCCCTGCGTTTCGCCAACAGCCTGTTCGAAACCCAGTGGAACCAGAATTACATCTCCCACGTGGAAATCACCGTGGCCGAGAAGGTCGGCATCGAAGGCCGTTGGGGCTATTTCGACAAGGCCGGCCAGCTGCGCGACATGATCCAGAATCACCTGTTGCAGCTGCTCTGCCTGATCGCCATGGACCCGCCGGCCGACCTGTCCGCCGACAGCATCCGTGACGAGAAGGTGAAAGTGCTCAAGGCGCTCGCGCCGATCAGCCCGGAAGGCCTGACCACTCAGGTCGTGCGCGGCCAGTACATCGCCGGCCACAGCGAGGGGAAATCCGTTCCGGGTTACCTCGAAGAACCGAATTCCAACACCCAGAGCGACACCGAAACCTTCGTCGCCCTGCGTGCCGACATCCGCAACTGGCGCTGGGCCGGCGTGCCGTTCTACCTGCGTACTGGCAAGCGCATGCCGCAGAAGCTGTCGCAGATCGTTATCCACTTCAAGGAACCGTCGCACTACATTTTCGCCCCGGAGCAGCGTCTGCAGATCAGCAACAAACTGATCATCCGCCTGCAACCGGACGAAGGCATTTCCTTGCGCGTGATGACCAAGGAGCAAGGCCTGGACAAGGGCATGCAACTGCGCAGCGGGCCGCTGCAACTGAATTTCTCCGACACCTGGCGTAGCGCGCGGATCCCCGATGCCTACGAGCGGTTGTTGCTGGAAGTGATGAACGGCAATCAGAACCTGTTTGTCCGTAAAGATGAAATCGAAGCCGCGTGGAAGTGGTGTGACCAGCTGATCGCCGGGTGGAAGAAATCCGGTGACGCGCCCAAGCCGTATGCGGCCGGGTCGTGGGGGCCGATGAGCTCCATTGCTTTGATCACGCGGGACGGGAGGTCGTGGTATGGCGATATCTGATGTGCAACTGCCGACGGGCGTGACTGCCCGCGAATTCACCAGCCCGGTGCTGCTCGCCGAAGGCCTGGCGCTGAACGTTGCCAAGCAACTGAGCGACGCCATTGCGGCACGCGGCAACGCGGTGCTGGTGGTGTCTGGCGGGCGCAGCCCGGTCGCGTTCTTCCAGCACCTGGCCAAGCAGGAGCTGGACTGGTCGAAGGTCGTTGTGACCCTGGCCGACGAGCGTTGGGTGCCGGTGGAACATGCCGACAGCAATGCCGGCCTGCTCAAGCAGTATCTGCTCAAAGGCCCGGCAGCCAAGGCGCAGTTCCTCAGCCTCTACAGCGCGGCGGCCAACGTCGAGCAGGCTGCGGAACAGGCTGATCGCTTGCTTGCCGAATTGCCGCCGATTGATGTGCTGGTGCTGGGCATGGGCGATGACGGCCACACCGCGTCGCTGTTCCCCGACAGCCCGAACCTCGCCGAAGCGCTGCAAGCCGATGGCACGCGCCGTTGCTGGCCGATGCTGGCGCCGAGCGTGCCACGTCAGCGCCTGACCATGAGCCGTGCGCTGCTGGCCTCGGCCAAGCACAAGATTCTGTCGATTTCCGGTCAATCGAAACTGACCACCCTGAATGCCGCGCTGGCATCCGATGACGTAGCGGCCATGCCGGTGCGCGCGTTTCTGCAACCTACGTTAGAGATTTACTGGTGCCCATGAGCCAAGGAACAGCCGCTATGACAACCCCATCCCCGACCGTTTCCATGGCGGACAAAGTTGCCCTGATCGACAGTCTCTGCGCCAAGGCGCGGATCCTGCCGGTAATCACCATCGCCCGCGAACAGGACGTGCTGCCACTGGCCGACGCCCTCGCCGCCGGTGGCCTGACCGCGCTGGAAGTGACCCTGCGTTCGCAGTTCGGCCTCAAGGCCATTCAGATCCTGCGCGAACAGCGCCCGGAACTGATGACCGGTGCCGGCACCGTGCTCGACCGCAACATGCTCGCAGCGGCGGAAGCGGCCGGCTCGCAATTCATCGTCACCCCGGGCATCACCCGCGACCTGCTCGAAGCCAGCGTCGACAGCCCGATTCCGCTGTTGCCGGGCATCAGCAATGCCTCGGGGATCATGGAAGGCTACGGTCTGGGCTATCGCCGCTTCAAGCTGTTCCCGGCGGAAGTCAGCGGTGGCGTGGCGGCAATCAAGGCGCTCGGCGGCCCGTTCGGCGAAGTGAAATTCTGCCCGACTGGCGGCGTCGGCCCGGCCAATATCAAGAGCTACATGGCGCTGAAAAACGTCATGTGCGTGGGCGGTAGCTGGATGCTTGATCCGGAGTGGATCAAGAACGGCGACTGGGCCCGCATTCAGGAATGCACCGCCGAGGCCCTGGCGTTGCTGGACTGATTGTCACCCGACACCTCGTTGTGTGCTTTACGGCTTTATGGTGCGCTTGGTCGGCGCACCTTTTTTTTGCGCTGAAAAAAGTGCCGGTACATGTCGCGATACATAGTTACTGCACGCTGTCTTTTTCACGGAGTTAACCTGCGTTCATCTTATGGAAGAGAGAACGCCTCATGGACGACTTTCAGTCTCTGACCCTTGCGCCACAATCCCCTTATCAACCGAAGCAACTTCCCCTCGACCGCCCTGATCGGCCCGCAGCCGAATCCCATGTGCGCAATATCAGCCAGGGCGTCGAAGGCCTGCCGCTGATCCTGCGTCTTTCGCTGGTCGATGCGATGACCAGCGAGCCGGTTATCGGCGCGCTGGTGCTCATTCGGCAGACGATTGATACCGACACCAGCCTGTGCGGCATTCAATCGACCGACAGCCATGGCATCGTCCGTTTCACCAGTGTCTATCCGGATCGAGCGGTGCACGGCGCTGCTTGCCTGAAGCTGAGCGTATTCATTCCCGGCGACGAAGCAGGAGCGCAAGCTCACCACGAGGCCTGGGCCGGCACCTTGCATTTGCCCGGCCACTGCGGCTGTGAAGCTGCCGCCGAGGACGCCATGCAGTTGGTATTGCAGCCGATCGCCGGCGCCGATCTTGAAGACGGTGCCTTCGCTTGCCAGACCCTCGGCATCGACACGTTCGCCGTGTCGTCGCAGTTGGGTCTTGAAGGCTACGAAAAAAACTCCGGAGCGCCGTTCTAGCGCAGCTGGTTCAATGCGTGGACCAACTGCTCCATCTCGCCAGCCGTGGTGGTCAGCCCCGGTGTGATGCGAATGCATGGCCCGCACGCGGCGCCGGTGCGCACCACGGTGAACAGGTTGAATTCGCTGAGCAGACGCTCGGCCATGGCCTGCTGATCGGCATGCCGGGTGAAGCGCATAGCGGTGATCCCGCAATACAGTTGCGGATCGTCCGGCGTCAGTACCTCGATGCCTGGCAGATGCCGCACGGCGTTGACCCACAGGTTGCGCAGGTAATTCAGACGTGGGCTTTTGGCTGCGGCGCCACCGAGGGCGTCGTGCTCTTCGAACACCAGCGGCAAGGTCATCAGCGCCGGGATGTTCGGCGTGCTGTACGAGGTGCGCGCGCGAATATCGGTGACCGGGTAATGCATCTCGCCCATGTCCGGATCAATGTCGGCCAGACGCTGCGGGGCGATATAAATGAAGCCGAGGGTCAGCGGCGCGCCGATCCATTTGTGCAGATTGTAACCGGCGAAGGCGATGCCCAGCGCTTGCAGGTCAAATTCAATCTGGCCGAGGGCGTGGGCACCGTCGAGGATGATGTCTACGCCGTGCTCTTTGGCCAGCGCGGCGATGGCTTGTACCGGCATGACCAGGCCGGTGCGATGGGTGACATGGGTCAGCGCCATCAGTTTAAGTTTCGGGTGGCGGGTGAAAGCTTCGCGGTAGCTTTCCAGCAGGCTGTCGAAACTGGCCGGGTGGCGGTGGGATATTTCGATAACCTCAACGCCACGGTGTTTCGCCAGCCAGCGCATGGCGCCCTTGACCGTGTCGTACTCGAGGTCGCAGATCAGCACCTGATCGCCCGGTTGCAGGCGATTGTAATTGCGGATCAGCGATTGCAGGCCTTCGGTGGCATTGCGCGTCAGCGCCACGCTTTGCGCGCGTACGCCAATCAGTTCTGCCAGTTGCGCGCGGATTTCGAGGTTGCCGTGCTGCTCGAAGCGTTGCCGCGCATAAACCGAGTTGCTGGTGTTGATCAGCTCGATGTTGCGCTGGTACTCCTCGATCACCGTGCGCGACATGCGCCCGAAGTAACCGTTTTCCAGATTGACCGGGCCGGGCTGCACATCGTATCGGTCGGCAAAGGTTTGCCAGAAGGCTTCGTCACGGGCGCGGCGGGTGTTGTCAGGCATGGTCGACAAGGCTCAAGAGAGGAGGGCGCGTCAGTGGCGCGGGGCGGGTTTGCCATGTTTGGCGCGTAGCGGCTCGAGCAGGTCGGACAAGCCGTTGTGGTCGATCTCCTGCATCAACGCCAACAGGCCACCGAGTTCGCCGTGGGGAAAACCTTCGCGGGCGAACCAGTTCAGATAGGGGCCAGGCAAGTCGGCAATGATCCGCCCTTTGTATTTGCCGAAGGGCATCTCGCGGGTGATCAACAGTTCGAGTTTTTCCGGATTCATCAGCACGCTTCATCGATTCACATAACAGCCTGGAAAATACAGGCATTCTGCATGCAGGCCAAATGACAGATCATGCAAAAAACCAGCATACAGATGGTTCAATCTTTCTTAAGTCACTGAAAACAAAGATATTTCTACCTGAAGCGAAGCTGGCACGCACGCTGCAATATCCCTTGCATCTTCAACCCATCGCAAGGAATTGAAAAATGACCGACATGAATAAAGAAGCCATTTCTGTACTCAACGACCTGATTGAAACCTGCAAGGACGGTCAGGAAGGGTTCAAGACTTGCGCCGAAGACATTAAGCACCCAGAACTGAAAACCCTGTTCGTGCAGCGCTCCGCCGATTGCGCCACCGCAGCAGCCGAGCTGCAGGCTCAGGTACGTTCGCTGGGCGGTGATCCGGAAACTTCGACCAGCGTCGCCGGTGATCTGCACCGTCGCTGGGTCGACGTGAAATCCATGTTCACCGGTAAAGATGAAGAGGCTGTGCTGAACGAAGCCGAGCGCGGTGAAGACCATGCGCTGAAGGCTTATCGTGAAGCGATCGAGAAGATCAACAAGCACAATCTGGTGGGCATCAAGGATCTGGTTGAGCGTCAGTACCACGGCGTACAACGCAACCACGACCAGGTGAAAGCCCTGCGCAACCAGGCTCGTGCCAACTCGTAAGAGTTAGTCGGCTGATAAAAAACGCCAGCTCGTCTGGCGTTTTTTTGTGCCCGCAGGAAAAGCCCCTCACCCTAGCCCTCTCCCGGAGGGAGAGGGGACTGACCGAGGTGAATGCCGGAGTTACGCCGACTTGAGCGATCTGAGTTGAACTCTGGTTCTGGAAGGTCTTGAAGATCGCCCGCGCCGAGCGCAGGATTTGAATCCGATGCAGATCAGCTCCCTTTCCTCCTCGCCCCCTTGGGGGAGAGGGTTGGGGTGAGGGGGCAGCAATCTACCTGACACCCTAAAATCCATCAGCCGATACTGATCGCCGGCAATGTCGGCAACGTTACCGTCTGCTGTTTACGCGGCGCGAGAATCTCCGCCTCGCCATCCACCACCAACTCATCACGCTGATTGAACACGCGAGTGGCAATACGCACGCGGAATTTCGGTAGTTTCTCCAGAATTTCCAGGCGCACCGTCAGCGTGTCGCCGATCTTCACAGGCTTCTGAAAGCTCATCTGCTGGCCGATATAAATGGTGCCCGGCCCAGGCAATTCACAGGCCACCGCTGCGCTGATCAGCGCACCGCTGAACATGCCGTGGGCGATGCGTTCCTTGAACATGCTGGCGGCGGCAAACTCGGCGTCCAGGTGCACCGGGTTGTGGTCGCCCGACATCGCGGCGAACAGCTGAATGTCGCGCTCTTCGACAGTCTTGCTGTAGCTGGCGGTCTGGCCGACTTCAAGGGCTTCGTAAGGGATGTTGGTAACCTGGGTCATCGGTTTCGATTCCTGTGACGGATTTCAGTGAATCCACAAAAAATTATTCGCTACGCTGCGGGCGCCGATGGCTCAGGGCCTGGTCGATCCAGGCGAGCACATCGGTAGTCACTTCGTCGCGATTGCTTTCATTGAACAATTCGTGCCGGGCCTGCGGGTAGATCTTCAGTTGCAGATGCTGGCTGCCGGCCCTGCGCAAGGCATTGGCCAGATCTGTCAGACGCTTGCCCTCGCTCACCGGATCACATTCGCCGCCAATCACCAGCAGTGGCAGGCCCGGATCGATCTGCGCGAGATTGGACGCTTTGCTGATTTGCTGCAAGCCGCCGAGCAGGTCGATCCAGAACTGATTGGTACAGCGAAAGCCACACAACGGGTCGGCGGCGTACTTGTCGACCTCCGCCGGGTCGCGGCTCAGCCAGTCGAAACGGGTGCGCACCGGTTTGAATTTATTGTTGAACGAGCCGAACGACAGCCACTCGATCAACGCACTGCGGCCCTTGCCGCCCTGACGCAGTTTTTCCAGCCGGGCAATCTGCCGCGCAGCGCGATACAGCGCCACTGGCTGGAAATTCGAGCCGCTGAGAATCGCCCCGTGCAGACTGGCGCTGTGATGCAGCAGATAGGCCTGGGCGATGTAGCTGCCCATGCTGTGGCCGAGCAGGATGATCGGCACGCCGGGGTGTTGCTGGCCGATGTGCTGGTTGAGGCTGGCCAGATCGCCGACGACCTTGCACCAGCCATCGTCATCGGCGAAGTGGCCGAGGGTGCCGTTGTCGGCTGTGCGGCCATGGCCGCGCAGATCCGGGGCGTAGACGCCATAGTCTTTGTCGCAAAACGTGTCGGCGAGGCGGGCGTAGCGAGCACTGTGTTCGGCCATGCCATGGGCCAGCAGAACCACCGCTTTCAATGGCGTGGCCGGCAGCCAGCGGTTGACGTACAGGCGGCTGCGGTCATTCGCGTCCAGCCAGAAGGTGTCGTGTGTCATGGCGATTCCTTTGCTCAGCATCGCCACAGTGTATAGCGCGTCTGATCAGCTCACGCCATGGCAGGAAGATTCACGGGATCAATGAGGGCTTGCGTCATATTTGCCTCAATGGCCATAGCTGCTAGTGTCCGTGAAGCTCCGCTTTGTGCTTTTCGCCTTCAATGGACGAAGCAGAAACGACAGAAAGCGGCTCCCGGATCGGCTCAGGTAAAGAGGACAAGAACAATGCAACCTGATTTCTGGAATGACAAGCGCCCAGCCGGCGTACCGCTGGACATCGACATGGGTGAATTCAAGTCGGTCATCGAAGTGTTTGAGCGTTCCTGCAAGAAATTCGCCGACCGCCCGGCGTTCAGCAGCATGGGCATCACCCTGACCTACGCCGAACTCGAACGCCAGAGCGCGGCGTTCGCCGGTTATCTGCAGGCCCATACCGATCTGGTGCCGGGGGATCGCATTGCGGTGCAGATGCCCAACGTTCTGCATTATCCGATTGCCGTGTTCGGCGCGCTGCGCGCCGGGCTGATCGTGGTCAACACCAACCCGCTGTACACACCGCGGGAAATGCGCCACCAGTTCAAGGATTCCGGCGCACGCGCGCTGGTCTACCTGAATCTGTTCGGGCAGAAAGTCCAGGAAGTGTTGCCCGACACCGACATCCAATATTTGATCGAAGCGAAGATGGGCGACCTGATGCCCACCGCCAAAGGCTGGCTGGTCAACACCGTGGTCAGCAAAGTGAAGAAACTGGTTCCCGAGTATTCGCTGCCGCAAGCCACCTCGTTCAAAAGCGCGCTGCGCATGGGCCGCGGTCAGGGTATCAAGCCGCTGAACGTCGGCCTCGACGACATCGCCGTGCTGCAATACACCGGCGGCACCACCGGCCTGGCCAAGGGCGCGATGCTCACCCACGGCAATCTGGTGGCGAACATGCAGCAGGTGCGCGCGTGTCTGGCTCAGCTCGGCCCGGACGGTCAACCTCTGTTGCGCGAAGGCCAAGAGGTGATGATCGCGCCGCTGCCGCTGTACCACATCTATGCCTTCACCGCGAATTGCATGTGCATGATGGTCTCGGGCAACCACAACGTGCTGATCTCCAATCCGCGCGACATTGCCGGCTTCATCAAGGAACTGAAAAACTGGCGCTTCTCGGCGCTGCTGGGTCTGAACACCTTGTTCGTCGCGCTGATGGACCACCCGGATTTCAAGACCCTGGATTTCTCCAGCCTGAAGCTGACCAACTCCGGCGGCACCGCGCTGGTCAAGGCCACCGCCGAGCGCTGGGAGCAGATGACCGGTTGCCGTATCACTGAAGGCTACGGCCTGACCGAAACCTCGCCAGTAGCCTGCACCAACCCTTACGGCGATCAGTCGCGGCTGGGCACTGTCGGCCTGCCGGTGCCGGGCACGCTGGTGAAAATCATCAACGATGACGGCGTTGAGCAGCCACTGGGCGAGCGCGGCGAGCTATGCATCAAAGGCCCGCAGATCATGAAGGGCTACTGGAACAAACCCGAAGCTACCGCCGAAGTGCTGGATGCCGAGGGCTGGTTCAAGTCTGGCGATATCGCCGTGATCGACCCGGACGGTTTCGTGCGCATCGTCGATCGCAAGAAGGACATGATCATCGTCTCCGGCTTCAACGTGTACCCCAACGAAATCGAAGACGTGGTCATGGCCCACCCGAAAGTCGCCAACTGCGCGGTCATCGGCGTGCCGGACGAGCGTTCGGGAGAGGCGGTGAAGCTGTTTGTGGTAGCGCGGGAGAGCGGGGTCAGCCTGGAAGAGCTGAAGGCCTACTGCAAAGAACACTTCACGGCCTACAAGGTGCCGAAACACATCGTGTTGCGTGAGTCGTTGCCGATGACGCCTGTAGGGAAAATTCTGCGGCGCGAGTTGCGGGATATCGCATAAAGGTTACAAGCAAAAGATCGCAGCCTTCGGCAGCTCCTACAGGATACGCATTCCAAATGTAGGAGCTGCCGAAGGCTGCGATCTTTTGCTTTTACACCCCATGACTACGGGGCTTTCACGGTTTAATAGGATTTTTGCTCTAAAATGACCGCTGGCAAGTCTTGAGTCATCAATATGACTGTAGGGCCCACGTTTGGCTCTGGTCGACCCTTGGCAAAGCTGCTACTCTCGGCGCGCTTTGTGACTTCTCGGCCTGTAAAACGCCGGATTCACCAATACAAAACACACACCAATAATAATCGCATCAAATGCGGTGAAGAATTCGCGTTGCTGAGGAGTGGGCTTCCATGATCGAAGACTTTTGGAAGGATAAGTACCCGGCTGGAATCGCAGCCGAGATCAATCCAGACGAGTATCCGAACATTCAGGCAGTGTTGAAGCAATCCTGCCAACGCTTCGCCAACAAACCGGCTTTCAGCAACCTGGGCAAGACAATCACCTACGGTGAGCTGTACGAGCTGTCCGGTGCCTTTGCCGCGTATCTGCAACAGCATACCGACTTGCAGCCCGGTGATCGAATCGCCGTGCAACTGCCCAACGTCCTGCAGTATCCGGTCGCGGTCTTCGGTGCCATTCGCGCCGGGCTGATCGTGGTCAACACCAACCCGTTGTACACCGCGCGGGAAATGGAACACCAATTCAACGACTCCGGCGCCAAAGCCCTGGTGTGCCTGGCGAACATGGCGCACCTGGCCGAAGCCGTGGTGCCGAAGACTGGCGTCAAGCATGTCATCGTCACCGAAGTCGCCGACCTGCTGCCGCCGATCAAGCGCCTGCTGATCAACAGCGTCATCAAGTACGTGAAGAAAATGGTCCCGGCCTATCACTTGCCCAAAGCCATCAAATTCAACGACGTCCTGAGCAAGGGCCACGGCCAGCCAGTGGCCGAAGCCAATCCGGACAGCGGCGATGTCGCGGTGCTGCAATACACCGGCGGTACCACCGGCGTGGCCAAGGGTGCGATGCTGACGCACCGCAACCTGGTCGCCAACATGCTGCAATGCAAGGCGCTGATGGGCTCCAACCTCAACGAAGGCTGCGAGATCCTGATCACGCCGCTGCCGCTGTATCACATCTATGCGTTCACCTTTCATTGCATGGCGATGATGCTGATCGGCAACCACAACATCCTGATCAGCAACCCGCGCGACCTGCCGGCGATGGTCAAGGAGCTGTCGAAGTGGAAGTTCAGCGGTTTTGTCGGTCTGAACACGCTGTTCGTGGCGCTGTGCAACAACGAAGGTTTCCGCAAACTGGATTTCTCCGCGCTGAAAGTCACCCTGTCCGGCGGCATGGCCCTGCAACTGGCGGCAGCCGAGCGCTGGAAAGCCGTGACCGGTTGCGCCATCTGCGAAGGCTACGGCATGACCGAAACCAGCCCGGTGGCCACGGTCAACCCGATCCAGCACATCCAGATCGGCACCATTGGCATTCCGGTACCGTCGACCCTGTGCAAAGTCATCGACGATGCCGGTGTCGAGCAGCCGCTGGGTGAAATCGGCGAGCTGTGCGTCAAGGGCCCGCAAGTGATGAAGGGTTACTGGCAGCGTCAGGAAGCCACCGATGAAATGCTCGACAGCGACGGCTGGCTGAAAACCGGTGACATCGCGCTGATCCAGCCGGACGGCTACATGCGCATTGTCGATCGCAAGAAGGACATGATTCTGGTGTCTGGCTTCAACGTCTATCCGAACGAACTGGAAGACGTGCTGGCGACTTTGCCGGGCGTATTGCAGTGCGCGGCGATCGGCGTGCCGGACGAGAAGTCGGGTGAGGCGATCAAGATTTTCATCGTCGCCAAACCGGGAGTGACCCTGACCAAAGAACAGGTCATGGACCACATGCGCGCCAACGTTACCGGCTACAAAGTGCCGCGTTCGGTGGAGTTCCGCGATGCGCTGCCGACCACCAACGTCGGCAAGATCCTGCGCCGCGAATTGCGAGATGAAGAACTGAAGAAGATCAAGGCCAAGTCTGCCGCGTAAATAAAAAGCCCCGCAGATGCGGGGCTTTTTGTTGGTGCCGAGTAGGGCTTGAGTCATGCTTCGAGACTGCCCCTCACCCCAGCCCTCTCCCAGAGGGAGAGGGAGCCGATCAGGGATAATTCGGATCTTGAGTTCGGCTGGATATTTCAGGTCGGCATATTCCGCGAGAGCAACTCGGTCAGTCCCCTCTCCCTCTGGGAGAGGGCCAGGGTGAGGGGAACGGGCCGCGCCGCCGATACTACTGGCGAAACGGCGCAAAATTCACATTGGTCCCCGCCGGACGCATGTCCTGCAGATACGAATCCTTGTCCGCACTCAATTCCAGGCTCAGCGCCGCCTTGCGTTTGCCTTCGTTGCGAATCACCAGGCCTTCGAGCTTTTCGCGCAGGAACACCGTCGGCACTTTCAGGTGCAGCAACTCATCGGTGGCCGGGGTGTGCAGCAGCAAGTGAATCCACTCGTACTGACCGATGGCCAAGCGCGACACCGGCAGGTCGAACCACCAGATGTTGCGGTTACGGTTCAGTTCGGCGAAGTGGCAGTTGTTGGTGCCGAGCACGGCGCCGCCCAGTTCCTGGTTGCGACGGGCGATGGCCTGGGTTTTATTGAGCTTCATGACATTCCTGCGAATCGGTGTGCCGGGCTCAGCGCCCGTAGGCTGAGCATTCTCGGGGCAACGCCGGCAAACATAAAGCGCAACCTGCATGCCACGACGAAATGCCGGCAAAATAAATGAAACTCGGCGCAAAGCGCACCGGTCAATCGTTACGTAATGACTTTTCTTCCCTTTATGCTTCACGGAGAAACACCATGAGTAGCACAGGCGATAAAGTAAAAGGCATGGCCAACGAAGCCGTCGGTAACGTCAAGCAAGGCGTCGGCAAAGCTACTGACAACGACAAGCTGCGCGCGGAAGGCAAAGTTCAAGAGAAAAAAGGCGAAGCCCAGCAAGCGGTCGGCAACGCCAAGGACGCTGTGAAAAAAGGCGTCGACAAGGCGTAAGTGAGCCTTGAACGAATCACACGAGCGGCCATCCAAGGATGGCCGTTTTTGTATCAGAACCCTGCGGTCATCCGCCGAAGGATCGCCAAGTAGGCTACCTTGAGGTAAAAAACGGCCCCTGAGTCGCCACGACTTCAACCTTTTGCGGCGCAAGGAGACGCGAATGATATTCCCGGACATGAAAGGTCTGCCCCTGCACCGGGTGATGGTGCGCACGGTCACTGAATTCGTCGATGACGAAATGTCGACCTACGCCTCGGCGCTGGCCTACCAGATGCTGTTCTCGCTCTTCCCGTTCATTCTTTTCCTGATTGCCCTGATCGGTTTCCTGCACCTGCCGGACTTTTTCTCCTGGCTGCGCCTGCAATCTGAACTGGTCCTGCCGCCGCAGGCGCTGGAGCAGGTCAATCCGGTGATCGACCAGTTGCAGCAATCCAAGGGTGGCCTGCTGTCCATCGGTATCGTGATCGCCCTGTACACCGCGTCCGCCGGCGTGCGCCTGATGATGAGCGCGATGAATGCCGCTTACGACGTGGTCGAAGGCCGACCGGTCTGGAAGCGTTTTCCCTTGTCGATCGTCTACACCGTTGGCATTGCCGGCATGCTGCTGATTGCCGCCGCGCTGATGGTGCTCGGGCCGCAGGTGATGGGCTGGATTGCCGCACAAGTGGGGCTGGAAGACTTCATCGTCACGGTGTGGACTATCGCGCGCTGGCCGGTGATCGTGATTCTGATGATGGTCGCGGTAGCGCTGATCTATTACGTGATGCCTGACGTCAAACAGGACTTCCGTTTTATCACCCCAGGTTCGGTGCTGGCCGTGGTGGTGTGGATTCTCGCTTCACTGGGCTTTGCCTTCTACGTAAAAACCTTCGCCAACTACAACGCGATGTATGGCAGCATCGGGGCGATCATCGTGCTGTTGCTGTATTTCTACATTTCCGCCGCGGTGCTGTTGCTCGGCGCAGAAATGAATGCGGTGATCGAGCACATGTCCGCCGAAGGCAAGGACAAGGGCGAAAAAGCCCCTGGCGAGCCCGACGAATCCACCAAACAACACGTCTCCGGCCTGGGCCGCGATCACTCGCTCAAGCCGGACACTGATGAAGCCCGACCATGATTCGTGAAATTCTGAAAATGGGTGATGAGCGCCTGTTGCGCATCGCCGCGCCGGTACCGCCTGAGATGTTCAACAGCGCCGAGCTGTGGCAACTGATCGACGACATGTTCCAGACCATGGAAAGCGTCGGCGGCGTTGGCCTCGCGGCGCCGCAGATCGGCGTCGACCTGCAACTGGTGATCTTCGGCTTCGAACACAGCGAGCGTTACCCGGATGCTGAAGCAGTGCCGCAGACGATCCTGATCAATCCGCTGATCACGCCGTTGAATCCGTTGATGGAAGAGGGCTTCGAAGGCTGTCTGTCGGTGCCGGGCCTGCGCGGTGCGGTGGAGCGCTATCAGCAGATTCGCTACGAAGGCTTTGATCCCAAGGGCGAGCCGATCGTGCGCGTAGCCTCGGGGTTTCATGCGCGAGTGGTGCAGCATGAATGCGATCACCTGATCGGCCGGCTGTACCCGTCACGGATTACCGATTTCAGCAAGTTCGGCTTTACCGAAGTGCTGTTCCCGGACCTTGATCCCAACGCTGACGACTGATTGTCAGAACACCATCAATCCCTGTGGGAGCGAGCCTGCTCGCGAACGCGGAGTATCAGAACCAGATTCGGCGCTGACACACCGCATTCGCGAGCAGGCTCGCTCCCACGGGGTTTCAGCGTAAATCTGCGGGATTAAGCCCCATCGCAATCATCGGCTTGCTCCGCGCGTACCGGCTCAACCGCTCGGCCATCGCCTGCGGCAGCAGCGGATCGAAACTGAACCCACGCCGCTCATAAAACCCGCGCAGATCCGGATGGCAGAACAGCCACACCGGCTCGTCCACCTTAGCAACCGCCGCCGCGATCAGTTGCGCAGCAATTCCCTGCTCGCGACACCCCGGATCGACAAACAACCCCGTCAGCCAATGCCCGCCCGCTACCGGACGCAGGCACAGCGCCGCAACGATTTCACCGCGCCTTGCCACCCACAACTGCGCCTCGCGCACGGCTTTCATCGACGATTGGTGGCTGCGGTAGAACTTGTTCATCAGCGGCCACAACGATTCGTCGAGCTGGCTGTAGTGGATGTCGGACATGAGTTCGGCTGTCACTGCGAAAAGCGCCGATTATAAAAGAACGCGCGCCTCGGGATAGGTGTATACCTGAACTCACATCCCCTGTGAGTGGAGTATCGATCATGTCCAAAGGTATGGATTCAAAGAAAGCCGCGAAGAAGAAGCCGGCCAAGACTGCGATTGAAAAACGCGCCGAGAAGAAAGCCAAGAAGGTCGACATCTTCGGCCATTGAGCAAACCCTACGGGAGCCCGGTTCGCGGGCTTCCGCTTCGCTGGCGAAAACGTCCGTTCTCACCACGCCGTTCCCCGCGCTGAACCGTTTCTTGTGCAAAAAATGCCAGATACTGGCCGACTAGTGGCCTTGCGCCCGGCGTCGGGCTGGCTACGCTTGCAGGTAACTAACCATGTCGACCGTCATGCCAACCGGCCGACGGCACCGGTTGGTCCGTGATTCATGCTGCCAGAGTGCGCAACCCAAGGCACCGACACTGAACCAACAAGGAGCGTCATCTAAATGGAAGTTCTTCTACGCGTTAGGGCTGGCCCGCTTGCGGGCTATCAAGAAAAGGATGTCTTGATCAGAGCGTCGCTGCACGAACCCTCCGATTGATCATCATTTATCACCTGACAACTTCCTCCCGTGGAGGAAGGCGTGTGCCTGTTCTGTGGAACGTAGTGATGGATCTTGCAAGACCTGAACTTTCATCAAATCAAAAGAACGCGCGGAAGGTGATACAACCATGTTCAACCTACATCACAAGGCTGACCTGCGGGAAATCGAGCGTTTCAGCTGTGCGCTGACCGAGGCCAACGCGAAAATCGAAGCCATCAGCCGCTCGATGGCCATGATCGAATTCACCCCGGAAGGCATCGTCCTCGACGCCAACGAGAACTTCTGCAAGACCATGGGCTACAGCGCCGAAGAAGTGCGCGGCAAACACCATCGGATCTTCTGCGAAGAAAGCTTTTATCGCAGCGAGGACTACGCAAAGTTGTGGCGCGACCTGGCCCGTGGTGAACCGCTCAGCGGCACGTTCCTGCGCCTGAACAAGAGCGGTCGGGAGATCTGGCTTGAAGCCAGTTACATGCCGGTGTTCGGGCCAGACAAACAGGTCAGAAGTGTCATCAAGGTTGCGGCGGACATCACTGCGCGCATCAACAAAGAACATGAAGAAGAAGCCATGCTGGCGGCGATCGGCCGTTCCATGGCGGTGATCGAGTTCACCCCCGAAGGCAATGTCATCCGCGCCAACGACAACTTCCTGCAGACCATGCAGTACGCGCACCCTGAAATTGTCGGCCAGCACCACAGCCTGTTCTGTCACCGCGCCGAAGCGGAATCTGCGCAGTACAAGGCATTCTGGGCTTCGCTCAATCGCGGCGAATATCACTCGCACCGCTTCGAGCGCAAGAACAAGTCCGGGCAGATGGTGTATCTGGAGGCATCGTATAACCCGCTGTTCGATGCCAAGGGCCGCTTGTACAAAGTGGTCAAGTTCGCCAGCGACATTACCAAGCAGATGACCACCCTGCAGAACGCTGCGGAATCGGCCCACAGCACCTCGGTACAAAACGACGCCTGCGCGCAAAAAGGCTCACAGGTGGTGCAGCAGACCGTGCAGATCATTCAGGACATTTCCCGCGACCTGAACGAAGCCGCGGTGAGCATCGATGCGGTAAGCAAACAGTCGGACATCATCGGCACCATCGTCCAGACCATTCGCGGCATTGCCGACCAGACCAACCTGCTGGCACTCAATGCAGCGATCGAAGCGGCGCGCGCCGGTGAGCATGGACGCGGTTTTGCCGTCGTCGCCGATGAGGTGCGTAGCCTCGCCGCACGGACCAGTCAGGCCACTCTGGAAATTGTCGACGTGGTGCGCAAGAACCACGACCTGTCGCTGAGCGCGGTATCGAGCATGCAGTCGAGCCTGAGCCGAACCGGGTTGGGCGTGGAGCTGGCGAACGAGGCGGGCGAGGTGATTCTGGAGATCCAGCAGGGCTCCCGGCATGTGGTGGATGCGATCAGCCAGTTCAATGAAACCCTGCAATTGAACTGAGCTGTTTCAACGTCACCAATAACCAATGTGGGAGCGAGCCTGCTCGCGAAAGCGTTGTGTCAGTCAAGCACATAGTCACTGACACGACGCCTTCGCGAGCAGGCTCGCTCCCACAGGTGAGTCCTGTGTTGGCCGTCAACGATGGGCAATATTCTCCAGTGCCAGATTACGCGTGCGCGGGCCGAATCAGCCAATGGTCAACATCGCGATCAATATGTTACTGGCGCGTCACGCGCTTGTTGCTGAGTCGGGCAGTGCCGACGTTGGCAAACCGAAGATCCGGTCGAACAGCCAGTTGAACACGAAGGTGTAGCACGGGATGAAAATGATCAGCGCCAGATCCAGCAGGAACGCCTGCACCAGGCTGATGTTCATCCACCACGCGATCAGCGGAATCAGGAACACGATCAGCGTCAGTTGAAAGCCGACGGCGTGGGCGATGCGCCGTTTGACGGTGCGGGTGCGCGAGATCTGGCGGCTTTCCCAGAGTTCGAACAACGAGGTGTAGATGAAATTCCAGGTCACGGCGATGCTGGTGATGATCACTGCCAGTGGTCCTGTGCTGCCCGGCGAAGTGCCCGACAACAGGGCCAGACCGAGGGCCGAGAAGGTCATGCCGATCACTTCATAGAGCGACACATAGACCAGTTTACGTTTCACGCCTTGCATGCAGATTTGCCTCTTTCTTGGCTAATGTTGGCCAGCAGGGCTGGCGAAGGCGGCGAAAGATAGCTTCAATAGACCTGACAGAAAAAGTCGGTAGTTTTCAGTTTTATTGATAGGTGGGCGGGTTGAATTTCAACAGCGACAGCATCGAATTGTTTCTCGCGGTCATCGAGCGCGGCTCGTTTTCCGCCGCTGCCCGGCAATTGGGCAAGGTGCCGTCGGCGGTGAGCATGGGCATTGCCAATCTTGAAGCGGAACTCGGTTACCCGTTGTTCGACCGCAGCCATCGTGAGCCGCAACCCACGGCGATGGCGCAGTCGTTGGTGCCCCACGCGCGACTGATCGCCGAGCAGCTCAAGCAGCTGCAAGTGCACGCGGTGGAGCTGTCGTTGGGACTGGAAAGCAGGTTGTCGATTGGCGCGGTTGCGGACCTTGATCGACGGCGCTTGCTGGCAGCAATCAAAGTGATTGCCGAGCGTCATCCGCTGCTCGACATCGAAGTGCTGACTGCGCCGCAGGATGATGTGCTGGCGATGTTGCACAGTGGCCGGATCAGCGTGTGTCTGGCCTTCGCCGGGTTGAGCGTCACTGCGCTGGAGCGGTTTCAGTTCGTCGGCAGCGAACGCATGATCGCCACGCTGGCGGCGGACAGTCCGTTGCTGCAGGGGCGTGATGTGTTTCTCGAAGATCTGGTGCAGGTACGGCAGATCATTGTCGCCAGCCGCGACTTGCCGATCAGCGAAACGCGGCCGTTGGTGGCTGAGTCTTACTGGCGTACGGACAATCTCGAGACGGCAATGGAGATGGTTGAAGCGGGATTGGGCTGGGGTAATTTCCCGCTGTCGGTGGTGCAGCCGTGGCTGGACGCGGGACGCTTGAAGCGGCTGAATTTTCGCAACATCGAAAATGGCCTGGTGTTGCCGGTGCACGCGGTGTGGCTCAAGAGCCAGCCCTTGCAAAAGGGTGCGCAGGCTCTGGTTGACCTGCTCATCCATTAAATTTGATAGAGATCCCCTGTGGGAGCGAGCCTGCTCGCGAATGCGTCGTGTCAGTTGCATCAATGCTGACTGACCCACCGCTTTCGCGAGCAGGCTCGCTCCCACAAGGGTTGTGTTTCAACTCAGCATTTGTGAAGGGTCAGGTACTCTCGCGCACCTTCAACTCAAACCCCATATCCTCCACCGGCCGCGCCACTTTGTTACCCGCCATCAACGTCAGCATCTGCTCCGCCGCGCGCCGGCCTATTGCCTCACGCGGGGTATTGATGCTGCTCAGGCGCGGCACCATGTGTTCAGACATCGGCAAATCGTTGAAACCGAGAATCGCCACTTGCTCGGGAATCTTGATGCCGTTACGCAAGGCTTCCAGCAGCGCGCCTTGGGCCAGGTCATCGTTGCCGAAGAAAATCGCATCAACATCCGGATGCGCCGCCAGCAATTGCAGGAACAACTCGCCACCCAAGCCCACCGACGAAGCACGTGGCGTCAGCACTTCCAGATCCGGGTCGTAGCGGCCCGCCTTCTGCAACGCCTTGCGGAAGCCTTCACCGCGCAACAACGTGCGCTGATCCAGCTGCGCACCAATGTAGGCCAAGCGCTTGCGTCCGCGAGACAGAAGGTGTTCGGCGGCAGTTTCCCCGGCGCTCAACTGCGAGAAACCCACGCAATTGACCCCGGCGGCGCTGTCCAGCTCCATCATGTACACGCAAGGAATGTTGCTGGCCTCGATCATCCGCCGCGAACTTTCCGTGCGATCAAACCCGGTCAGCAAAAAGCCGCGCGGCTGATAGGCCATGTAGTTGCGCAGCAGGTTTTCTTCTTCATCGCGCGAATAGTGAAAGTTGCCGATCAGCACTTCGAAGCCCTTGGGCGTCAGCACCCGATGAATGGCTTCCAGCGTGTCGATGAACAGCAGGTTGGACAGCGATGGCACCAGTACGACAACCGAATGGCTCTGCGCCGAGGCCAAAGCACGGGCGGCGGGGTTGACCACATAGTTGAGTTCGAGCGCGGCTTTCTGCACTTTTTCCACCAGTTCGGTGGCTACCGTGCTCACCCCGCGCAACGCGCGCGAGGCAGTGATCGGGCTGACGCCGGCCAGGCGGGCTACTTCGTTGAGGGTCGGACGGCCGGTGGTGCGGGTATTTTTATCGTTCTTGGGGGAGGTCATCGGGCGGCTTGCCAAACAAAAATCAAGGCACTAAGGTAGCGCTGTCCTGATGCAGCTGCAAATGCGTGAGCGCGGTCCTGCCTGATCAGTGCTCTTTGGCGTTGGGAACAAACCTGCTGCAACCCAAAAAAACGACAAGAAGGCGTCGGCAACTTCTGCCTGTGCACTAGAGTCATAGCTAGCAAAGGTAGCGCTGTCTGCGCGCTGAGGTGTTATATGAGTCATCCCATCACCGCCCTGGTCATCATGGGCGTTGCCGGTTGCGGCAAGACGTGCGTCAGCCAGGCCCTGTGCCAATTGAGCGGCGCCACTGCCATTGAAGGCGATACTTTTCATCCGGCCGCGAACATCGAAAAGATGAGCGCGGGGATCCCCCTGAACGACGAAGACCGCGCCGGCTGGCTCGACAGCCTGTGCGATGAACTGCGTCGCGTCGATGCCCAAGGCCAGCGCCCGGTATTGACCTGCTCCGCCCTAAAACACAGCTATCGCGAACGTCTGCGCAGTGCCTTGCCGGGCCTCGGTTTCGTGTTTCTTGAATTGACTCCGGAAGTCGCCGCCGAGCGCGTATCGCACCGCCCGGGCCACTTCATGCCGGCGACGTTGATCGAAAGCCAGTTCGCCACCCTCGAATCGCCCAAGGGCGAGCCGCTGACTCTGCCGCTTAATGCTTCGATTCACAGCGTCGAAGAGCTGGCCCTGCAGGCTCACGTCTGGTGGCAGGCCAACGGTCTGAAACAGGCGGTATGAGTATGTTGAAAAAGACAGCGCTGTCCTCCCGACTTCTGTTCAACCCGCTTTAATAACAACAACAATCCAGGAGACACCCCCCATGTTTGGCATGTCCCACGAGACGTTCCTGCTGCTCGATGCGGTGGTCACGGTAATCGGCCTGATTATCCTGATCACCAAATTCAAGATTCACCCGTTCATAGCCCTGACCATCGCCGCCGCATTTCTTGGCCTGACTTCCGGCATGCCGATCAACACCATCATCAAGGCGTTCCAGGACGGCTTCGGTGGCGTGCTCGGTTTCGTCGGCATCATCCTCGCCCTGGGCACCATGCTCGGCAAAATGATGGCCGAATCCGGCGGCGCCGATCAGATCGCCCAGACCCTGATCCGCGCCTTCGGCAAGGACAAAGTCCAATGGGCAATGATGTTCGCCGCGTTCCTGGTGGGCATCCCGCTGTTCTTCGAAATCGGCTTCGTGCTGCTGATTCCGCTGGTGTTCATCGTTGCGCGTCGCACTGGCGTATCGATCATCAAAATCGGTATCCCGCTGCTCGCCGGCCTCTCTGCCGTGCACGGTCTGGTGCCGCCGCACCCGGGTCCGCTGCTGGCCATCGGCGTGTTCGGCGCTGACATCGGCAAGACCATTCTGTACGGTCTGATCGTCGCGCTGCCGACCGCCATCATTGCCGGTCCGATCTTCGGTACCTTCATCGCCAAACACATCCCGGGTCACCCGAATCAGGAGCTGGTCGATCAACTGGCCCGGGAAAACGATTCGGCCAACCTGCCAAGCTTCAGCATCACCCTGGTCACCGTGCTGCTGCCGGTGTTCCTGATGCTGCTGAAAACCTTCGCTGACGTGGCGCTGCCGGACGGCAACTTCTTCCGCATCTGGATGGACATGATCGGTCACCCGATCTCCGCACTGCTGCTGGCGCTGTTGCTGTCGCTGTACACCTTCGGCTACAAGCAGGGCATCGGTTCCAACCAGATGCTCAAGTGGCTCGACGCGAGTCTGGCGCCAACCGCTGCGATCATCCTGATCATCGGTGCGGGCGGTGGCTTCAAGCAGATGCTGGTGACCAGCGGCGTGGGTGACGTGATCGGCCACATGGCGGTCAGCGCGCAGATCTCGCCGATCCTGCTGGCGTGGCTGGTGGCGGCGGTAATTCGTATCGCGACTGGTTCGGCCACTGTGGCGACCATCACTGGCGCTGGCATTGTGGTGCCGGTTGTCGGCATGATTCCGGGCGTCAACCGTGAACTGCTGGTGCTGGCCACCGGCGCCGGTTCGCTGATCCTGTCCCACGTCAACGACGCCGGTTTCTGGCTGGTCAAGCAGTACTTCAACATGACCGTGGCCGAAACCTTCAAGACCTGGACTGCGATGGAAACCATTCTGTCGGTGGTGGGCCTGGGCTTTATCCTGCTGTTGTCGCTGTTCGTTTAAGCGGCAGTTTGCAGGCACAAAAAAACCGCAGCGATGCGGTTTTTTTGTGTCCTGATTTCACGGTTCACTGAAAGCCATTGTGGGAGCGAGCCTGCTCGCGAAAGCGTCGTGTCAGCTGCATCTATGCTGACTGACCCACCGCTTTCGCGAGCAGGCTCGCTCCCACAGGGGACAGGTGTCAGGCAGGGGATTTCGGATTGAAACCATCCGCGCGGAACATCCCGCGAATCCCGCGCACGGCCTGGCGAATCCGATCCTGGTTTTCGATCAGCGCGAAGCGCACGTGGTCATCGCCGTACTCGCCAAAGCCCACCCCCGGCGAGACGCAGACCTTGGCCTCGGCCAGCAGTTTCTTGGCGAACTCCAGCGAACCCAGATGTGCATAAGCCTCGGGAATCTTCGCCCAGACGTACATCGAAGCCTTCGGATTCTCGACCATCCAGCCCAGCTCATGCAGGCCCTTGACCAGCACATTACGACGCTGACGATACTGCTCGGCGATGTCGCGCACGCATTGCTGATCGCCTTCCAGCGCGGCAATCGCCGCCACTTGCAGCGGAGTGAAGGTGCCGTAGTCGTGGTAGCTCTTGATCCGCGCCAGAGCGCTGACCAGTTCCGGATTGCCGACCATGAAACCGATACGCCAGCCGGCCATGTTGTAGCTCTTGGACAGGGTGAAAAACTCCACCGCAATGTCCTTGGCCCCGGGCACCTGCATGATCGACGGCGCTTTCCAGCCGTCGTAGACGATGTCGGCGTACGCCAGGTCGTGGATGACCAACACGTCGTATTGCTTGGCGAGGGCAATCACCCGTTCGAAGAAATCCAGCTCCACGCACTGCGAGGTCGGGTTCGACGGGAAGCCAAGAATCATCATTTTCGGCTTGGGGATCGAACCACGGATGGCGCGCTCCAGCTCATCGAAGAAATCCACCCCCGGCACCAACGGCACCGAACGCACTTGAGCGCCAGCGATCACCGCACCGTAGATGTGAATCGGATAGCTCGGGTTCGGCACCAGCACCGTGTCGCCCTGGTCCAGTGTCGCCAGCATCAAATGCGCCAGGCCTTCCTTGGAACCGATGGTGACGATGGCTTCGCTTTCCGGGTCGATATCGACTTCGTAGCGCTGCTTGTACCAGTTGGAAATCGCCCGGCGCAGGCGTGGAATGCCTTTGGAGGTCGAGTAACCGTGGGTGTCTTCACGTTGGGCGACCTGCACCAGTTTTTCGACAATGTGCGGCGGCGTGGCGCCGTCGGGATTGCCCATGCTCAGGTCGATGATGTCTTCACCACGGCGGCGAGCGGCCATTTTCAGCTCGGCGGTGATGTTGAAAACGTAAGGGGGGAGTCGATCTATGCGCGCAAAGCGGCGCGGCGAACCTTGTTCGGCCATTGTTGCCTCGGATAACGTAAGCGCCCGGAACCGTCCGAGCGACGCTGGTCACTGCGGTGACCTGTGGCGGAAGATAAGGGCAGTGATGGCATACTGTCCAGCGCGGTTGTAAACATTTTTTTCAAGGAAAATCGGTCAATGGAATTCACCAGCGGCTTCTTGCTGAGCCTTTCGCTGTGCCTGGATATCGGCGTAGCCAACATCGCGATGATCACCCTGGCCATGCAGCGCGGCTACTTTCAGGGCTTCGCCCTGGGCCTGGGCACCTGCGTCGGCGACCTGATCTACGCGGTGCTGGCACTGGCCGGCATGACCGTTTTGCTCCAGTACGAAACCGTGCGCTGGGTCCTGTGGATTGGCGGTTCGGCGCTGCTGATCTACTTCGCGGCGAAGATGATTTACTCGGCGATTCACCACGAAGCGCTGCTGGCGGAAACGGCGGAAGTGGGGCAGAACTCCCATCGCAAGGAGTTTTTCCGGGGGATCTTTCTAGCCATGTCATCGCCGAGTGCGATTCTCTGGTTTGCTGCCGTCGGCGGTACGTTGATCGCCCGGTCCGGTGGCGGTGGTCCGTTGAGTTCGGCGCTGTTTCTCGGTGGTTTTCTCTGCGCCGGGCTGCTGTGGTCGGCCGGTCTGTGCTTCGCTGCAAGCCACGGCGGCAAACTGCTGGGCGACAAGCTTCTGCGCTACTCCTATCTGGCATCGGCGGCGATCTTTTGTTATTTCGCGGTGTACGTGATCGTTTCCGGCTACAACGAGTTTGTCGGTTCAGGTGCCGTCGAGCAGTTGCACTCGCTGTGAACGTGCGAAACGGGTCGGGCTTTCTATACTCCCAGCCGAATCCACTTTTGCGTTCTGAGGAGTCGCGTCATGGATGAACAACAACGCGTCGAGATAACCGAGCCTCGCTTCGAACACGGGCAATTTCTGCTGATTGCCGGTTTCGGCGGGCGATTCACTCAGGAGACCACCGAAGACATTCCCGCGTTGTGGGAAAAACTGATCCCGCACTTGGGAAAAATCCCCGCGCAAGTCAACGAAGTGACCTACGGCGTTTGCTGCAATGCGGACGGCGAGGGCGGTTTCGAATACATCGCCGGGGTGCAGATCGACAAGCTCGACGACCTGCCGGAAAAGTACCGCTGGGTTGAAATCCAGCCGCAGCATTACGCGGTCTTTGAGCACAACAGGCCATTGAAGCAACTGCCGCAGACTTTTCAGTACATCTGGAACACCTGGCTGCCGCAATCAGGCCGTGAAGCAGCAGATGCCCCGGAATTCGAGCGTTACAGCGCAGATTTCAATCCGAAACTGCACACCGGTACGCTGGAAATCTGGTTGCCACTCAAACCCTGAAAGCAACCAATCGAGGCGGATCATGTCCGCCCCGGTTGATCTGCTTTATGCTTGGCGACCTCAATTCCAATGATTTCCGAGTTGCCATGAACACCGTGATCCGCAACGTCAGCGCCGCCGACCTCGACCGCTGCTACGCCATCGAAACCGTCGCCTACGAAGGCGACGAAGCCGCGACCCGCGAGAAGATCGCCACGCGCATCGACACCTGGCCTGACGGCTTCATCGTCGCCGAGGTGGATGGCGTGGTCGCCGGTTTCATCAATTCCGGCGCGGCGTTCGACGTGCAGATGTCCGACGAAGCCTTCAAGGAACTGATCGGCCACGACCCGAAAGGCCCGAACGTGGTGATCATGTCGGTGGTGGTGCACCCGGATTACCAAGGGCAGGGCCTGGCCAAGCGCCTGCTCGCAGAATTCATCGAGCGCATGCGCGCCATGGACAAAGCGACAATTCATCTGATGTGCAAAGAGCAGCACATTGCGCTGTATGCCGGCTTTGGCTTTGCCTACATCAAGCCGTCCGAGTCCGACCACGGCGGCATGGCGTGGCACGAGATGATGCTGACCCTCTAAGCCTTAATCAAAACTGTGGGAGCGAGCCTGCTCGCGAAGAGGCCGTGTCAGCCAACCAATTTGTTGACTGATATGACGCTTTCGCGAGCAGGCTCGCTCCCACAGGGGGGTTGTGGCGTTTTGAGTTCCGCGTTTAGTAGAGGGTATCGCGCACCCGTTTTGGCGCTTCCCGGTCATAGGTTTCAGCATCGAACTGGCCATCATTCAGACGCTTGTGAAACGCGCCGGCACTCGGTAATGCCGAACGCGGCAGGTGGGTTTCCGGGTTCCAGGCGTCGGCGCGGACGAATGCTTTCGAGCAATGGAAAAACGCCGCTTCCACCGTAATCAGCAACACCGTTTTCGCCGCTTTGCCGTTTACCGCGAAACTCTCGAGCAACCCCGGTTCCGCGCTGATCTGCGCCGTACCATTGACCCGCAACGTCTCGCCGATCCCGGGAATGATGAACAGCAGCGACACTCGCGGATCGTGCAGCACATTGCGCAAGGTATCGATGCGGTTGTTGCCCGGGCGATCCGGCAGGGCCAACGTGTTTTGATCAATGATCCGAACAAATCCCGGCGCATCACCGCGCGGCGAGTTATCGAGGCCATCGGTCCCCACCGAGCTGACAATCACGAGCGGTGACAGGCACACCATCGCCTGATAATCCTCGTTGAGAAAGCCGATCTGCTTGCGCACCGCACGTTCGTGGGGCAATCCGTAAATAGCTTCCAGTGCTTCGATTGAATCGATCATCGTGCATCCCTCTACGATCTAGAAAAACAGCCCCATACGCCGCTCGTAACCGATTCGGCCCTTGTAGGCTTCGCCGCTGTCGACGTAGCCGTGTTTGGCGTACAGCGCGATGGCCGCTTCGTTGTCGGCGTCTACCGACAGCTCCAGCCCTTTGATTTCCGGCCAGGCTCCAAGCGCGACGGTGGGCAGCGCTTGCAGGCAAGCCTTGCCGTAACCCTTGCCCTGCGCGCGCCGATCGACCTGCAGCGCATGCAACGTGGCGCTGTGTTCGTCGGCCCAGTCGGGCAATACCGGCGGGCGCTTGAGCAGCAGAAACGCCACCGGTACGTCGTCCGCCAGCAGGGCAAAACCTTTCACGCCGGGGCCGGGTTTCGACAGCAGGGTGTGCAGGGCACCGTGGATGTCGCCGGAGAACTTGATCTGCTCGGGATGGATTTCAATCGACTCGACTTGCTCACGCTGCAAAGGGCTGAGGCTGTCGTAAGGCACGAGTTGGGCTGACACGGGAATTTCCTTTTTCCTACAAGGATTGAAGCTCGGATTCTAGCGACATTGTTGTCGGCGAATTTTTTTTGTTTGCCCTGTCGATCTGCGCAAAGGGCAAACGACTAAGGGTGTCTTCACAACAAAAACCACGGAGAACACCATGAGCGCACAAAGCGAAATCCAGACTCTGATCAACACCTACCGCGAAGCGGTAATGGCCAAGGACGTCGAGAAAGTCATGGCCCTGTACGCCGACGACATCGTCTCGTTCGATGCGATCAAGGCGCTGCAATTCAAAGGCAAAGCGGCGTACCGCGCGCACTGGGTCGAGTGCATGGAAATGTGCCCCGGCCCGCACATCTTCGAGTTCCACGAAATCGCCATCGAAAGCGCCGACAACATCGCTTTCGCCCACTGGGTGGCCAATTGCGGCGGCACCAACGACAAGGGCGAGACCCAGAGTTGCTGGATGCGCGTGACCGCCTGTTATCGGCAGGTCGGCGGGGCGTGGAAGATTGCCCACGAACACTGGTCGGCACCGTTCGATCCGATGAGCGGCGCGACGCTGTTCGATGTAACCCCCTGATCTTCAGCCATAGTTGATCCGTTCGAATCAGGAGATCGCCATGAAATACCTATGCCTGGTCTACAGCGATGAACGCCTGCTGCACACCTCGCCCGACAGCCCGGAAGACGCCGAATGCTGGGCCTACGCCGAGTCGATTCAGGGCAGCGGGCGGATGATCGCCGCCGAAGCGCTGGAATCGGTGGAGACCGCCACCACGGTACGCATGCGCAACGGCAAGTTGTCGATCACCGATGGGCCTTTTGCTGAAACCAAGGAGCAACTGGCCGGTTTCTACCTGATCGACGCCAAGGATCTCAACGAAGCGATTCAGGTGGCCGGCAACATTCCGGCAGCGCGGGTCGGCAGCGTTGAAGTGCGTCCGGTGCGGCAGTTGAATGTCTGACGTCAGGGCGCGGGTCGAGCAGGTCTACCGCGAGGAGTCGCGGCGGATCCTGGCCACGCTGATCCGCCTGCTCGGTGATTTCGACCTCGCCGAAGAAGCCTTGCACGAGGCGTTCTTCGTCGCGGTCGAGCGCTGGCAACGCGACGGCGTGCCGGACAACCCGCGCACCTGGCTGGTCTCCACCGGACGTTTCAAAGCCATCGATGTGCTGCGCCGGCGCGCACGGTTCAAGGCGTCGCAACCGTTGCTGCTGGCGCAGCTCGATGAGCTGGAACAGGCTGACTGGAGTGGCGAAGACGTGGAAGACGATCGCTTGCGGCTGATCTTCACCTGCTGCCACCCGGCACTGGCGGCAGATGCGCAAGTGCCGCTGACCTTGCGTGAAGTCTGCGACCTCACCACCGAGGAAATCGCCCGTGCTTTTCTCTCGGCGCCGGCGGCGATTGCCCAGCGCATCGTGCGCGCCAAGGCCAAGATCCGCGACGCGAAAATCCCCTATCAAGTACCCACGCTGAACGAATTGCCCGAGCGCCTCGACAGCGTGTTGCGGGTGATTTATCTGGTGTTCAACGAAGGCTATTCGGCCTCGGTCGGCACTGAGCTGACCCGCGAGGATCTGACGCGCGAAGCGATTCGGCTGGGGCGCTTGTTGATGGAGTTGCTGCCGGAGCCGGAAGTCATGGGTCTGCTGGCGCTGATGCTGCTGCACGAATCACGTCGACCGGCACGCACTTCGCCGAGCGGTGAACTGGTGTTGCTCGACGATCAGGATCGCTCGTTGTGGGACGCCGGGCTGATGGCCGAAGGCTGCGCGCTGGTCGAGCGCGCGCTGAGTACGCGGCGGTCCGGGCCATATTGTCTGCAAGCGGCGATTGCAGCGGTGCATGCGGAAGCACTGTCGGCGGCGGAAACGGACTGGCAGCAGATTGTCGGTCTGTATGACGTATTGCTGCGCGCGGTGCCGTCGCCGGTGATCGAGCTGAACCGCGCGGTCGCGGTAGCCAAACGGGATGGAGCGTTGGCCGGGTTGTTGTTGGTAGAAGGGATTTTGGCGCGTGGGGAGTTGCAGGATTACCACTTGGCGCATTCGGCGCGGGCGGAGTTTTGTCGGCAGTTGGGCCGGGTGGAGCAGGCGCGGGCAGCGTATCAGCGGGCGCTGGAGCTGACGCGGCAGGAGCCGGAGCGGCGGTTTATTCGAGCACGTATCATGGCGCTGGAAATGCTCTGACCTTGGTGCTCTGGCGATTGTGGGCAGCCTGTGGATTGCCCTCACCCTAACCCTCTCCCAAAGGGAGAGGGGACTGATTGGGGGATATTGGAGGGATTCACCGACTTGAACGAATTGTCTTGAATCCATAATCGATAAGATTTTCAGGTCGATGCATAACGCCAGACACTTCGGTCGGCCCCCTCTCCCAAAGGGAGAGGGGCTGATTGGGGGATATTGGAGGGATTCACCGACTTGAACGAATTGTCTTGAATCCATAACCGATAAGTTTTTTCAGGTCGATGCATAACGCCAGACACTTCGGTCGGCCCCCTCTCCCAAAGGGAGAGGGGACTGATTGGGGGATATTGGAGGGATTCACCGACTTGAACGAATTGTCTTGAATCCATGATCGATAAGGTTTTCAGGTCGATGCATAACGCCAGACACCTCGGTCGGCCCCCTCTCCCTCCGGGAGAGGGCTGGGGTGAGGGGCTTTTGATCTCAAGCGCTTATTCAAGCATCTTGCTGAGCAACCAGCTCCCTGCCGGCCCCGGCGGATACAAGCGCGACCACAAGGCGTCGACAAACACCGGTTTCGGCCAGCCGCGCACGTCGAGCTCTATCAGCAAATCATTGGCATAACGCTGCACCAGCCACCTCGGCAGCGGTGCCCAGCCAAAGCCTTTTTCCGCCATTTCCAGCAGCATCAGGTAACTCGGCGCCGACCACACCCGGCCTTTGCCGCGACTGTCATACGGATTGACGATGGTCGCCAGACGCAGCTCGCGATGTTGCTCAAGAATCTGCTGATCGACATGCTCAAGCTTCGCCAACGCATGCTCACGGCTGACGAACAGGGCAATCTCGGTGCGCTCGGCCACGGTCGAAGTCACCAGATCCGGCGGGTAGTTGTCCTGCATTTCCGCGAAGGCCAGATGCGCCCGGCCGCGCTGGACCAGTTCGATCAGGTCATCGCATTCGGCAATCAGGCATTCCAGCTCAAGCTCCGGATAACGCTGCTCGAAATCTACCAGCGCCGCCTCGAAACGGTACGACTGATAGGTATCGGAAATCGCCACGGTCAGCTTCGGTTCCACGCCCTGGGCCAATTGCCGTGCGCTCATCTCCAGGCGACTGGTGGCGGCCAGAATCGCCTCGGCTTTCTGCAGCATGACGTGGCCGGCGGGGGTGAGCGTGGGCTTGCGGCTGCTGCGATCGAACAGCTGCAGATCCAGATCGATCTCCAGGCTTGCCACTGCCGCGCTAATGGTCGACTGACTGCGCCCCAGTTTGCGCGCCGCTGCGGAAAATGAGCCTTGCGTCGCTGCCTGGACAAACGCCAGCAGCACTTCCTGCGAAGCCATGAACTATCGCCTTGATCGATGGTTATTGGTTATGAAGTATCGGTATTCAGTTGGATCATGGCAACCATCGTCAAACAAGGAGTCAGGCCATGACTGCCCACAAGTCCATTACCGAACGTGTTTTCCAGGCTGTTGGTTTCGAGTTTCTTGCCATCCTGATCTGCACACCGCTGCTTGCCTGGATCATGCAAAAGCCGCTGCTCGACATGGGCGCGGTGACCGTGTTGATTGCGCTGTTGGCGCTGGCGTGGAACGTGGTGTTCAACCGTTTTTTCGACCGTGCTCTGGCGCGGATGAACATGGCGCACAACGCCTGGGTCCGCGTGGTTCACGCCTTGCTCTTCGAAGGTGGACTGATCGTGATGGGTGTGCCGCTGATTGCCTGGTGGCTGTCGGTCAGCCTGTGGCAGGCGTTGTTGCTCGACATCGGCGTACTGCTGTTTTTCCTGCCGTACACCTACGTCTATCACTGGGGCTATGACGTACTGCGCGAGCGCTTCATGACCCGCCGCACGTATGAAAGCTGAGCTAAACCTGTGGCGAGGGGATTTATCCCCGTTGGGCTGCGCAGCGGCCCCAAAATCGGTCTGCTACGCAGCCCAGCGGGGATAAATCCCCTCGCCACAAACAGTCTGTTGGTTGAGTTCAGAGAAACATGCCGCCAGACGCCTCGACCCGCTGACCGTTGATCCACTGCCCACCCTCTGACAGCAGCAGCGCCAGTGCACCGCCAATATCATCCGGCAGCCCCACACGACCCAGCGCGGTATTGCTGGCGACCATCGCGTTGACAGCGCTGTTGTCGCGCACCGTGCCACCGCCAAAATCGGTTTCAATCGCACCCGGCGCCAGAACGTTCACGCCAATCTGCCGCGCGCCAAGCTCTTTCGCCTGATACCGCGTCAGCACTTCCATCGCACCTTTCATTGCCGCATAAGCGCCGTAACCCGGCAGGCTGAAGCGGGTCAGGCCGCTCGAAGTATTGACGATGCGCCCACCGTCATTGATCAGTGGCAGCAGTTGCTGGGTCAGAAAGAACGGCCCTTTCAACTGCACGTTCATCAGCAGATCGAATTGCTCCGGGGTGGTTTCGCTGAACAGCGCATGCACGCCGACCCCGGCGTTGTTGATCAGGAAATCAAAGCGCTGACGCTCAAAGGTTTGCCCCAATACCTGTTCAACCTGCGCGGCAAACGCGGCGAAATTCTCGCTGCGGCCGACGTCCAGTTGCAGCATCGCCGCTTTCGCGCCGAGCGCCTGCAATTCAGTGACCAGCGCCTGGGCCTCGTCGGCGCGGCTGTTGTAGGTGCCGATGATGTCGATGCCCTGCGCGGCAAGGTGCACGGCGGCGCTGCGGCCCAAGCCACGACTGGCGCCAGTGATCAGTGCGATTTTGCGATTCATGCGGACTTCCTCGATTGCGTTGAGTGGTGATGGAAGAAGTTTATTTATCCGCCCTGAGGTGATAAACACGGCAAAAGCGGAATCACTGATCGGCTCAGCCGAACAATCACCGGGGCTTGTCATGAACAAACTGGAACTGCTGCGTACCTTCGTTCGGGTCAGCGAACTGTCGAGTTTCACCCTCGCCGGTGAAAGCCTCGGCCTGCCGCGCTCGACGGTGTCCGAGCAGGTGCAGGCGCTCGAAGCCTTGCTCGGCACGCGGCTGTTGCAGCGCACCACGCGCAAGGTGCAGGCCACACAGGATGGTCTGGTGCTGTACGAGCGCAGCAAGGATCTGCTTTCGCACATGGATGAGATCGAAGGGCTGTTCCGTCAGGACGAGGCTTCGCTGACCGGGCGCATCCGCGTCGATATGCCGAACATCCTCGCGCGACGCTTGATCATGCCGCGCCTGCCGGAATTCATGGATCGCCACCCGAATCTGCAGATGGAAATCAGCAGCACCGACCGCCGCGTCGATCTGCTCAGCGAAGGTTTCGACTGCGTATTGCGCATCGGCGCGCAGCCGGATCAGTCGGTGGTCGCCCGGCATCTTGGCGACTTCCCGATGGTCAACTGCGCCAGTCCTGCTTATCTGCAACGCTACGGCGTGCCGCAGACCATCGAGGATCTGGCGCAGCATCGGCTGGTGCATTACGTCGGCGTACTGGGCTCGCGTTCGGAGGGGTTCGTCTATGAGGAAAACGGCGAGGTGCGGCGTGTGGCGATGGCCGGCAGTGTCACGGTCAACAGCACCGATGCCTATGAAGCTGCGTGCCTGGGCGGCTTCGGCCTGACGCAGGTACCGCGCACCGGCATGCAACCGCATCTGGAAAATGGCGAACTACTGACGGTACTGCCGCAGTACACCGCACCGCCAATGGCGATTTCCTTGTTGTATGCAAGGCAACGGCATTTGCCGCTGCGGGTGCGGGTGTTTATGGATTGGCTCGGCGATGTGGTTCGTTCGACGCTCTGACAGATCACCTTCGACCGAACTGTGGGAGCGAGCCTGCTCGCGAAGAGGGCGTGTCAGTTCATGCAGAGTTGTCTGACCCAGCGCTTTCGCGAGCAGGCTCGCTCCCACAGAGATTTGCACAGGGTCAGAAGATTTGGGTGAACAGCCAGTAAAGGCTGCCCGACAGCAGGATGGCCGCTGGCAGGGTCAACACCCAGGCCATGAGCAGATTGCGGATTGTGCGCATCTGCAATCCGGCGCCATTGGCAACCATGGTCCCGGCCACGCCCGATGACAGCACATGGGTGGTCGACACCGGCAAACCGAACATGTCCGCCGCGCCGATGGTCAGCATCGCCACGGTTTCCGCCGAGGCGCCCTGGGCGTAGGTCAAGTGAGTCTTGCCGATCTTCTCGCCGACGGTCACCACGATGCGCTTCCAGCCGACCATGGTGCCGAGCCCCAGCGCGATGGCCACGGCGATCTTCACCCACAGCGGAATAAACCGCGTGGCGTTGTCGATCTGTTGTTTGAACAGCTGCAGTTTGCTGCTGGTGTCGGCATCGAAATTGCCGACCTTGTTCTTCTCCATCAGGCGGATGCTTTCGCTGGCCAGATACATGTCGTTGCGCACGTTGCCCATGGCTTCGGCCGGGACTTTTGCCAGCGAGCCGTAGCCTCTGACTTCCTCGCCGATGTGCCCGGTCAGGGCGGCGAGGGCGGGGATCAGTTGCGGCGTCGGTTCCTTGCTGCGCATGTAGTCCGAAAGAATCGGACGCGGATCGGCCGGTGCCGGCAGTGGCGCGTTTTTCACCAGCGCTTGCTGGGTGACTTGGGCCACGGCGGCGAATTGCAGCGATTGTTCTTCCGGCATGGTGCGGTTCAGTGCATAGGCCATCGGCAGTGTGCCGACCAGAATCAGCATGATCAGGCCCATGCCTTTCTGGCCGTCGTTGGAGCCGTGAGCGAATGACACACCGGTGCAGGTGGCAATCAGCAAACCGCGAATCCACCACGGCGGCGGGGCGTTGCCTTCGGGCGCCTTGTACAGCGCACGGTTTTTGACGAACGCGCGCAACGCCAGCAGCAACAGCGCCGCACAGCCGAAGCCCACCAGCGGCGACAGCAGCAAGGCATAACCGATCTTGGTTGCCTGCGCCCAGTCGACACCGCTGGTGCCATCGCGGCCGTGCATCAGGGCATTGGCCACGCCGACGCCGATGATCGAGCCGATCAGAGTGTGCGAAGAAGAGGCTGGCAAACCCAGCCACCAGGTGCCGAGGTTCCACAGGATCGCCGCGATCAACAGGGCGAAGATCATCGCAAACCCGGCGGACGAGCCGACCTGCAGAATCAGCTCCACCGGTAACAGCGCGATGATGCCGAACGCCACCGCACCGCTGGACAGCAGCACACCGAGGAAATTGAAGAAGCCCGACCAGACCACCGCGACATTCGGCGGCAGCGAGTGGGTGTAGATCACCGTCGCCACGGCGTTGGCTGTGTCGTGGAAACCGTTGACGAACTCGAAACCCAACGCAATCAACAGTGCCACGCCGAGCAGCAGAAACGGCGTCCAGGTGGTGACCACCGTGCCGAGTTCGTGCATGTCGTGCATCAGACTGTAGGCGGTGAACAACATGCCCATGGCCAGCACGGCGAAAAAGATCACGTAGGTAAACGGACCGGGTTTCTTGTCGAGCGCCGGTCTGCCGCCGGCGGCGGACGCGGGGCTGGCGGTCAGTGAGGGCGTAGCCATGGCGGACAATCCTGAGCGAGGGAAGGAATGTCGCCCATGATCGTTGCAGAATGTTACAGAGAGACTGCGTCAGGTCAGTGTTTGGGCGTTCAAGCCCGCCGCTGATCTGAAGGCTGAAAAAGAAACCTGTGGGAGCGAGCCTGCTCGCGAAAGCGCCATGTCATTCAACATTGATTTATCTGACACACCGACTTCGCGAGCAGGCTCGCTCCCACAGAGACGATTGTCTTGTGTGTGGGATTTGCGCTCAATAATCCCCACGCTTGCGAAATGCCCAGCGCCCGGCAATCACGGTGAACGTCGCCACCAGCGCAACCAGTACCCAAAACCCGTGCGGATCCTGGGACAGCGGCACACCCCCCACATTCATCCCGAAAAAACCGGCGATGATGTTGATCGGCAAGGCCAGCACCGTCACCACCGTCAGGGTGAACAGCGTGCGGTTGCTCTGTTCGTTGAGGTTGGCGGCGATCTCTTCCTGCAACAATTTGATCCGCTCGCCGAGGGCAGTCAGGTCGTTGATGATCAGCGCAAACTCCTCGGTGGATTTGCGCAACTCCTTGACGTCCTCCTTCTGCAACCAAGGCGGCGGGCGGTTGAGCAGGCGCAGCAGCGAACCCGGCTCCAGCGCCAGCAGCCTTTGCAGACGCACCAGTACGCGGCGATTGGCACCGAGTTCGGCGCGATTGGTCGACAGGCGTGATGAGAGCAACTCGTCCTCGACCTGATCAACACTCAGGCTGGTCTTGCGCACGATCTGCGTCAGCACTTCGCCCTGATCGCGCAGCAGATGCACGAGCAGTTCCGAGGGCGAGCGAAAGCATTCGCCGGCCTTCACCGACGAGCGCAACTTGTCCACCGAGTGCAGCGGTTGCAGGCGTGCGCTGACGATCAGTTTGCTGCGCACGCAGACCCACAGCGTCGACACATCGGAGGAGACCATGCTGCTGAGGTTGAACACCACATCGTTGACCACCGCCAGCAGCGCCGAATCGACATGCTCGATGCGCGTCGAACGCGAACCTTCGTGCAGCGCTTCGAAAAACTCCTCGGGTAATTGCAGATGACTTTTCATCCAGCGCTCGCACGCGGCATGGGCCAGGTTCAGGTGCAGCCAGAGGAATTCGCCGCTGTCGCTGTCGTCCTGCAAACAGCGCAATGCCGTCGCCGAATCGATCTCCCGACCGCGCTCACCGGGCAGAAAACGAAAGCCGTAGAGCAAGCCGAACAGGTCCGGGTCGCGATGGCTGATATCGAGGCTGTGGTTCATGGCGGCTCGCTGCGAGGAGGGTCTTTGGTGCGGGATTTTCAGGTTCACCTGAGCGGCATCATCGCAAGCTCACATGACCGTTTTGTGACAGCAAAATGACGTCAAATCAATGCGTTACCGGCTGTCGGAAGTTTCTCAAGGAAGGCTCTGGCGCGCCGATCTCAGGTGAGTCAGGTTGCGCGCCATTGGCGTTTTGCCACGGTGCGACGACAGGGAAGTCCGGCCAATTTTCACGTCCGTTCGGGCGTGCCTCATCCCTGCTTCGAGTACCTCGCAATGCTGCAAAAATCCCTGAGAGCGCAAATTCTCGCCCTGCTGAGCGGCAGTCTGCTGGCGATGCTGTTGATCGCCCTGGCCTGCTTTCATTTCCTCTCCAACGGCGTGCAAAGCTATAGCCAATTGATCGCCGGCCCGCTGCACACTTCGCAATTGATCGATGAAGCCAACCTGCAATTCAAAGTGCAGGTGCAGGAATGGAAAAACGTTCTGCTGCGCGGCAAGCAACCGGCGGATCTGGCGAAATACTGGAGCCAGTTCGAAGAGCGTCAGCGCGATGTGCAGAATATTCTCGGCGAACTGGCCAGCCAGAAAGGCATCGAGGCCAATCTCAAATCCCGCATCGAACGCTTGCGCGAGGAGCATCGCCAGTTGGGCGCGGCCTACCAGAAGGGCCGTGATGCCTACGTGGCTACCGGTGGTGATGCGAGCGCCGGCGACGCCGCTGTCAAAGGCCTCGACCGCGCCACCAGCGAGCAGATGAGCGCGTTGGTTGCCGAGCTGCGCGAGCAGGGCACCGCGCAATCGGCATTGATCAGTGCCAGCGCTGATCGCACCGTGTGGCTGGGCCTGTTGGTGATGCTCGCGTCAGGCTTGCTGATCGGTCTGCTGAGCCTGTGGCTGGTCAGCCGCAACCTGATCGAGCCGATCCGCAACCTCATCGATTACGTCACTCGCTTGAGCCGTGGGCAGTTGGCGGAGCGCGTAGTCAGCGAGCGTCGCGATGAACTGGGCAACCTTGCCGCCGCAGCGAACACTCTGCGCGATTTTCTGGCGGACACCTTCACTCGCTTGCAACGCAGCGCCGGTGATCTGGACAGCGCCAGCGGTGAGTTGAACGCCATCGCCACGACCATGGCCGGCGGCACCAGCGAGCAATTCAATCGCACTGACCAAGTGGCCACGGCGATGAATGAAATGTCCGCCACGGCCCAGGAAGTCGCCCGTCACGCCGCTGATGCCGCGCGTGCTGCCGACGATGCCGATCAGTCGGCGCAGCAGGGTGAAAAGGTCATGCAAACCACCATTCACTCGATCACGCAGATGCGCGGCGAAATCGCCAACACCGCCACGGTGATTCGTCGTCTGGAAACCGACAGCGGTCGTATCGGCAAGGTGCTGGAGGTGATTCGTGGCATCGCCGAACAGACCAACCTGCTGGCGCTCAACGCAGCCATCGAAGCGGCGCGGGCGGGCGAGGCCGGGCGTGGTTTTGCCGTCGTCGCCGATGAGGTGCGCAACCTCGCTCAGCGCACGGCGGAGTCGATCATCGAGATCAACCAGATCATCCAGAACGTGCAGACCGGCGCTGTCGATGCCGCGCAGGCTATCGAGAGCGGCCAGGCACGCAGTGATGAAAGTGTCGAGCAAGTGACCCAGGCTGGCGCGATGCTGGAGCGCATCACCTTGGCGGTGGAGGCGATTCGCGACATGAACCGGCAGATCGCCACGGCCGCTGAGGAGCAGACGTCGGTGGCCGAGGATATCTCGCGCAACCTGACTGAAATCACCGCGATCGCCAGCACCAACCTCGACAACGTTCAGCGCACCGAGAGTGCCAGTCAGAATCTGCATGGGTTGTCGGGGCAGTTGAATGAGGTGACGGCGCGGCTCAGTGCTTGATTTGTTGGGTAACGGTTTGTCAGTGTTTTCGGCGTGATGGCTTTGGCCCCTCACCCTAGCCCTCTCCCGGAGGGAGAGGGGACTGACCGTGCTGATTGTTCGAGATACGCCGACCTGAGATGTCGAGGTAAACTCAGGCTGGTAGTCGTTTGTGATGGCTTTTGGATTTTGAGGCGAACTCAGGCTCCGAAATTTCCCCGATCTGCTCCCTTTCCCCCTCGCCCCCTTGGAGGAGAGGGCTGGGGTGAGGGGGTAAAGTTTTCACTGACAACTCATCAATAAAGCCAAACGCAAATCATAAAAAAACCGCACGACCTTAAATCGTGCGGCTCTTTAACAATGGTCTATCAAGTGTCTTGCTTGTCGCTCAGCACTTTACCGGTGGTGGCATCAAAGTCCACGTCGAACTCTTTACCATCAGCAGTCTTCAGTTCAACTTCATACTCATAACCGTTGAAGTGGTTATCCAGGTCGGTGTCGGTAATCGTTGCACCCGGGTGCAGTTTCAGTGCTTCGGCGTTCATCGATTCCAGCGACTTGATCTTGCCGTCCTTGACCAGTTGCGGGATCTGGTCGATGCGAACATCGGCCTGAGCCAGGCCAGCGGTGAGGGTCAGGGCAGCGGCGGTAAACAGGGCAGTCAAAGTTTTCATCGGTTCATTCCTTGGCAGTGCGTTGAAGTGGTTGATCTGTGTAAGTGGGTTCAGATTAACCAGCGCAACTTAACTCACCCTTAAATCTCTGCCTCGCGATAAAACTGCTCTTTGTAGGAGCGAGCCTGCTCGCGAAGCAGGCGACTCGATAACAACTTAGAAACCGTTCTTCTTCAGAACCTCATCAACACTGCCAACAGCCGGACGCTTGTAAAACTTCAACAGTTCACTGGCGCGGTTGGTGAAGATGCCATCAACCCCCGCTGCCATGACTTTCTCGTAGTCCACCGCCTCGTCGACCGTATAAACATGCACCAGCATGCCCTGATCGTGGGTGTACTGATTCATCCACGGTTGCACCAGGTCGGAATAACTCTGATCACCACCATGGGTCAGCTTCGCCGACGGGCCGGTGCCGATCGCGCCCTGCGCCTTGGCGTAATCGACCCATTGCTTGAATTCAGCTTCGGATTTTGGCTCCTGCTTGCCGTAGAACACGTTTTTGTCTTTCTCGCCGGACGCGGCAAACGTCACGGCGGATTTCGGCTCGATGCTGCCTTCACCGACCCACAACAGCAGGATCTTCGGCACTTGCGGCATTTCTTTCTCCAGCAGTTCAAGGCTGGATTTGTCGAACGTCTGCAGGATCACCTTGCCTTTGCCCTGACCGACGCCCAGCGCACTTTTCGCCAGTTTCGAACCGGCCGGACTGAGCCAGCCGCGATCCTGCAGTTTTTCCTTGAGGTCATGTTCGATGCCGGGAAACAGCTGCGGCTCCTTGGTCTCGATGTACAGGCCCGGCTTGTGCTGCGGGTTGGCGCGGGCGATGTCGATGATTTCATCGAGGGTAAGAATCTTAAGCCCGGCGTAGGAGGGGCGCGCGCGATCCGGGTACTTGGTGTTGAACCAGCTGCCGGCATCGAGGGTTTTCAGTTCGGCCATGGTGAACGCAGTGGCCGGGCTGTCCTTGCGCTCGGGGAATTTGCTGGCGACGTCGGTGGTGCGTTGCAGGTTGTCGTCGTGCAGGGCGAAGAGCACGCCGTCCTTGCTGCGCTGCAAATCCATTTCCAGGTAATCGGCGCCGAGGTCGCGCGCCAGTTTGTAGGCCGCAGCGGTGGATTCCGGGGCATCGAACGACGCGCCACGGTGGGCGATCACCGCTGGATGCGGAATGCCGTGGGCGGCAGCGATTGCCTTGGGCTCCGGGTGGCTGTCGGCGTGCGCCTGACCGAGGCCGAACAACAGACTCAGCACCAGAGCGCTTCGGGTAAAAGTGGCAGGCATGGTCGAGTTCCTTTCGCAGGTTTTTTTCGAGACGTACCTTTTAACAATTGAAGCGCCGCAGGGCTATCGCCAGACCGACATAAACCGCGCAAAACGGAAATTTCCTGCACTTTTGTGGCGCTGTTTGCAGTACGCTTGCCCTCGGCAGACGCTCCGGCAGAGGGCGCGCCGCTGCGTTGCCCTGCGTGTAAACCATCGATCATCTTTCGTGAGGTTTACCATGCGCATCACCTCCCAACTCATCTGCCAGGCTGCCGACGATCTCAAAGGCTTCGTCGGCCTCAACCGCAAGACCGGCCAGTACATCGTGCGTTTCAGCGAAGATTCGTTCGGCATGGACGTGGCCGACGACGGCATCATCCCGGTCAATGAATTCGTCTGGGCACCGCTGTCGGACACCGCCATGACGCTCAAGCGCGAGTTGATTCAGCTGCTGCTCGATCAACATATCGACGAGCGCATCAACATCACTGAGCCGTTGCGGGTTTACATGAGCAAGGTTGAAGTGCCGGAGATTGTTGCGGTGCGGAGTCTGGTGCGCGGTTGAGGTTTTGCTGTGTGGTTGCGGGCCTCTTCGCGAGCAGGCTCGCTCCCACAGGGATTTTGTGAACGCCACAGATCCAATGTGGGAGCGAGCCTGCTCGCGAAGGCGGCCTTAGTTCTGGCACACGTGAGCGTGTAACTCGCTGGTCAGGCCTTCGATGCGCTCGGTGAGGGTTTTCGTCATTTCGGTAAGGCGCGTGTTTTGTTCCAGCAATGCCAGCAATTGCGCGGAATTCTTCGCCGCCTCAGCCTGACGTTCGGTATTGGCCAGTGCCAGCGCTTCGCGGTGCTGCGCATCGGCGTCGGCCTGCGCTTTATCGCGCGCGGCCTGACGGGTTTGTGCAAGCAGGATCAATGGCGCGGCGTAGGCCGCCTGCAGACTGAAGGCTAGGTTCAGCAGGATGAACGGGTAGACGTCGAATTGAGTCACGCCCCATACGTTGAGGCCGATCCATACCGCAACGATCAAGGTTTGCGCTCCAAGGAACAGCGGCGTGCCGAAGAACCGCGCAAAGGCTTCGGCGCGCAGGGCAAAAGCATCGTTGCCGAAGGTCGTATTCAGGTGGGCGTGGGGGCGGTGAAAGCGCAGGTGATCAATCGGGGCGTTGGATACTTCGGGTTTTTCGCTATTCATGGGGCACTCGGCGGGGCTTGGGACGTGTCGTCACTATAGCTCTGCGTTGTGGTGGCCGATCTTCGCGGGCTTGCCGCGAAGATCGCGACTCGTTCTATCGACCCTGCACAAACCTCAATTCGGCGCCCGCTCATTGGCAAACATGCTCACCGCATCCACCGCCTCACTGGCGCCATCGCGAATCTGCAGAATCACCGTGCCGGCCTGATTGGCCAGTTCCACGCCTTCTGCGGCGCGGTCGCGGGTGCCTTGCATGCTCTTGATCGCCTGCCGTGTTTCGCTCTGGATCAGGCTGATCATGGTGGAGATCTCGGCGGTGGAACCGCTGGTGCGCGCCGCCAGTTGCCGTACTTCATCGGCCACCACGGCAAAGCCGCGGCCCTGTTCACCGGCGCGCGCGGCTTCGATGGCGGCGTTGAGGGCGAGCAGGTTGGTCTGATCGGCGATCGCGCGGATGGTGTTGACGATGGCGGTGATCTGCTCGGAGCGGTCGCCCAGTTGCGCGATCAGCGTTGAGGACTGGCTGATGTCCTCGGCGATTTCGCGCATTTCGCTGGCAGCCTGTTGAATCACCTGCGTACCTTGCTCGGCGACTTTTCGCGTCGCTACCGAGATGTGATAAGCGGTGCTGGCACTGCGCGCGTCCTGCTCGTGTTGCTCGACACGGGCGGTAACGTCAGACGCGAACTTCACGACTTTGTACAAACGCCCCGAAGCGTCGTAGACCGGGTTGTAGTTGGCCTCCAGCCAGACGGTCTGACCGCGTTTATCCACGCGCTCGAACTGCCCGTGGAAGAACTCGCCCTGATTCAGGCGGCGCCAGAAATCCTGATAGGCGCTGCTGTTGACCAGCGCAGGGGTGCAGAACAAACGGTGATGCTGGCCCTTGAGCTCGGCGAGGTTGTAACCCATGCGCGTAAGAAAATTCTGGTTGGCGGTAAGAATGTTGCCGTCGAGATCGAACTCGATCACCGCCATCGCCCGATCAATCGCCTGCAGCTTGGCGTTGGCCTCGTTCTCCTGCTGCACCTTGGCGGTGACATCCATGGCGTACTTGACCACTTTGATCACCCGTCCCGACGCATCCTTGATCGGGTTGTAACTGGCCTCGAGCCAGACCGGCTGGCCTTTGCTGTTGACCCGTTCAAAAGTGCCGGACTGGAACTGGCCATTCTTCAGGCGCGACCACAATTCAGTGTATTGGGCACTGCGACCGAATTCCGGTGTACAGAAATGCCGGTGCGGCTGGCCGATCGCCTGGGCAGCCGTGTAACCCATGGTCTTGAGGAAATTGTCATTGGCACGTAACACCACGCCATCAAGATCGAACTCGATCAACGCCATCGAACGGTTGATCGCTTCGAGCATCGCAGCTTGGTCAAAAACGGTGTGTTGCAGTTCAGCGAGGGCGGCTTTCTGGCGATTGAAAAACATGCTTGCGATACTCGGGATTGGGGAAAATCAAAAGGATTCAGTGCCTATTCCTGCGCCGGCAGACCGAAATGCACAGACGGCATTCGGTGGTGACTGCTCAATGCCAGCGTTCCGTTACTGGCAGATGGCTACTTATACAAAACTTAATAAAGTTGTACAAGAAAGGAATTTTTCACGAGTTTGTATAACTTTTTGCGAGATTAGTTGTACGCGGCTCGACGCGTCAGTGATTCACCGCTGATACAGTGCCAGGAACATCTCCAGCGCCGACTCGGCAACTGCATTCTGCGCGTCTGGATCAAGGGCCGCGCGACCCAGCGAGATCTGCGGCCAGAACGCGAATGCCTTGAGCAAACCTTGTACTTGATGCGCGGCAAATTCTGGATCCACCGGTTTGAGCCGTCCGTCGGCTTGCGCTGCGCGTATCCAGACGGTCAGGCCTTCCTCGCGTTCGCCCATGCGCTCGATCATGTTCTGCGCACGCTCAGGGGAATGAATGGTTGCGGCAATTGCCACTCGGGCGAGGGTGAGAAAATTCTCGTCAGCCATCATCTGCACTTTTTCTCGCAGCATCAGGCGCAGCTGCTCATGCAGCGGTTGCTCGCGGTCGTAGCTCACCGATGGCTCGGCAATGATCCGCGCCCACAACTGATTAAGGATTTCGGCGAACAGCTCTTCCTTGCTCGGGAAGTGGTTGTACACCGTCCGCTTCGACACCCCGGCCGTGGCGGCGATCTTGTCCATGCTGGTGATTTCGAACCCGTGGGCACGGAATTCGGCGATCGCCGCCTGGATGATGGCTTCGCGTTTGCGATCGGTGAGGCGTTGTGGAGCGGTCATGAGCGGACTTCGGCAGAGAAGGGGCGGAAATTACACTCGGCAGTTTACTTGGCGCCGGCTTTGATGCAACCTAGAAACTACACCGCTCAGTGTAATGTTGCGTTAATCCTCGCACCTTACAAACCAGAGCGTTTGGCCTTTGCGTGCAGCTTGGCCATTTTCATTTCCCGTGGAATACCGTGCAGCACACGGTTTTTCGGAGTCGTTCAGCCATGGCCAATCCAGTCTCTCTCCCGGACAACACACCCACGCCTGAAGCCTCGCGCCAGGATCAAGGGCTGTTTCGCAATCATGCGCCGGTTCAGCGCGAAGGCCTGCGCAAAATGCTGCGGATCATGTGGAACATGATTTTCCACAAACCGCGCGACACCCGTCCGAGCGCCGCCATTCCTGTGCAACCGTTGACCCGTGAAGATCTGCTCGCAGCGCCCAATCACAGCGTTTACCGTTTGGGGCACTCGACGCTGTTGCTGAAGCTGCGCGACAAATTCTGGATCACCGATCCGGTCTTCGCCGAGCGCGCCTCGCCGGTGCAATGGGCTGGCCCGAAACGTTTCCATCAGCCACCGATCAGCATCGACGAGCTACCGCCGATCGAAGCGGTGATACTCTCGCACAATCATTACGACCATCTCGACTACGAAGCGGTGCTCAAACTCGCCGCCAAAACCACTTACTTCCTGACTCCGCTGGGCGTGGGCGACACCCTGATCAAATGGGGCATCGACGCCAGCAAGGTGCGCCAGTACGACTGGTGGCAGGGCACCGAAATCGCCGGTATCCGCTTCATCGCCACCCCATCGCAGCACTTCTCCGGCCGTGGCCTGTTCGACGGCAACAGCACGCTGTGGGCGTCATGGGTGATGATCGATGCCGACACACGAATCTTCTTCAGCGGCGACAGCGGTTACTTCGACGGCTTCAAACGCATCGGCGAACAATACGGCCCGTTCGACCTGACCCTGATGGAAACCGGCGCCTACAACGTCGAATGGCCCCACGTGCACATGCAACCGGAAGAAACCCTGCAAGCCCACATCGACCTCAAGGGCCGCTGGCTCTTCCCGATCCACAACGGCACCTTCGACCTGGCCATGCACGCCTGGCATGAACCGTTCGACCGCATCCTTGCGCTTGCATGGGAACGCAGTATTGCGATTACCACACCGCGGATGGGGGAGGCGTTCAACCTTGCGCATCCACAACGGGGGAGTGCGTGGTGGATGGCGGTTGAAGAGGAGGGGGAGGCGCTTGCTCAGAATGCCTGACGCGTTCGCCTCAAGCGAATACCACCTCAATACGGCCCTCTTTCCGTGATCGGGGGGCCGATTTGACTACAATTTGCACATCTCGCCCGAGACGTGAAAGGCATTCCATCATTTTGGCCTCACTGATTCCGCGAAATTTGCCACGCAACATTTCGGAAAGCTTGGGTTGTGATAGTCCCAAGATTTCTGACGCCTGAATCTGAGTGAGATGACGCGCCTTAATGATTGCGCCAATTTTCGCTGCGAGCTGCGACTTCACCTGCATTTCACTTGCATTGGGTAAGTCCAGATCGTGATAGACGTTTCCGCTACCTACTTCAATCTCCATGGTTTTCTGATCCTTTCGCATGTTCCTGGGCGGCTCGAAGTCTGTTTCTGATCAGATCAATGTCCGACTGGGCGGTTTTAATCCCGCTTTTCGACTTTTTCTGAAAGCAGTGCAAAACGTAAATTGCACTGCCAAAACGAACCGTATAAATGGCGCGGTAGGTGTCGGTGTCGAAGTCTTCTATCAACTCCAGGACACCTGCGCCTCCGAACCCTTTCAATGGTTTTGCATCTGAATACTTCAGGCCACATTGAGCCAGATCCAGTGCGTGACCAAAAACGTCTTGTACCCCTGTGGGCATCTGCTTGAGATCTTTTTTACTACTGCAGACCCACATAAGCGGCTTCCTTGCACTCATGCGAAATATACCTATTTTGGAATAATTATCAAATTGCCATTTCAGTCAGCCATCGCAAAATCCCCACGCCCCACCGATTCCCCCGCCATACCCTGCGCCCTGACACTGCGCCCCGGTGCAAACCCCGGGAAGAACACCAACCCCTGCGCTTCAAACCGATAAGCCAGTGCCAGTCTTGCGGCGTCCGCCACGTCCTGCTGCGCTTCGAACCGCTGGATATCTGCCACCGCCACCTCGGCTTCGCGCGACAGTTGCTCAACGCTCCAGCCCAGGATGGCGCGGGCCTGGACGCAGTGGGTCGGGGTGAACTGGAAAAGGGCAATGCGTTCGAGGACGTGGTTCATCGCAAGAGAGGCCATGGTGTGCTCCGGGCTCAAAAGTGCTGATTGAAAATGTACTGTGTTTTTGTACAGTTGTTTTCGGCCGGGATCAAACGCATTTTTCGAATTTGCCTAGTTCGTCGGCTCCAACCAGACGGACGGTGCCTGTCCCAGCACACGCCGAAACATCGTCGAAAACGCCGCCGGGCTCTCGTAGCCAAAGTCCAGGGCAATCCGCGTCACCGCTTCCCCTGCTGCCAACCGTGCCAACGCCTGCACGACGCACGCCTGCTGGCGCCACTGACGAAAGCTGAGCCCGGTCTGCTGCCGAAACAATCTGTTAAAGGTACGCAAGCTTATGTGTAACTGATCGGCCCAATCCTGCGGGGATTGATGGGTGTTGGGCATGTTCAGAAAGGTCTGACACAGACTGAGGAGCTTTCCTTCGGCGGGCATGGGAATGTGTAGGGCAAGGGGCGCGCTGCGTGCCAGTTCATGCAACAGCAAGTTGATCAGCATACCGTCGCGTCCGGCCTGGTCGTACATCAGTGGCACGTCCACCGCTTCCATCAGTAGATGCCGCAGCAGCGGCGACACGTTGAGCACTTGGCAGTCCGGCCCCAATTCCACGTTGCCCGGCTCGATGTAGAGGCTGCGCGTGCTCACTCCGAGCATTAATACCTCGTGGGCCACGCCCGGCGGAATCCACACCGCGCGCTGCGGCGGGACCACCCAATTACCGTTCCGGGTGCTGACTTGCATCACGCCGGTGGCGCCGTAGAGCAATTGCCCACGGCGATGCGTATGAAACGGGAGTAGGTGGCCGTGGGAATAATCGGTACCGATGGCCACGACCGGGCGAGGCGTGTGATCGAGCTGATTGATCGAAATATTGCGCATCAGGCGTGTTCCGGCGATTGGCGTAAACGCGAACATTATTGGCCCAACTACTGAAGCCGGCCAGTGCATCACGCTCTAATGTCCTGGGCTCCCCCGATCCTGGACGCCCACCATGTTCTACCTCCTGCTTACATTGTTCGGCTGCCTCACCGGCATTAGCGCCGTGCTCTTCGGTTTCGGCGGCGGCTTCGTCATTGTGCCGCTGCTCTATCGCATGCTCACCGCCAGCTACGCAGCCGACGACCCCATCGCCCAGTCGGCCATGCACATCGCCGTGGCCACCTCGACCTGCGTGATGATCGTCAACGCCCTGATCGCCACGCGCAAACACCAGCGCGCGGGCAATCTGCTCCGGGACTACCTCTGGCCATTGGGCGGGTTTATCGGCGTGGGCGCGGTCGTCGGCGCCATCGCTGCGATGTGGGTCAGCGGCCAAGTGATCCGCTACGCCTTCATCGCCTACCTGGGCGTGACCATCGTCGATTGCCTGCTGCGCCGAGGATTTCTCACACAGTCCCAAACCACATTCCCACGGCGGCTGACCACGACGGAAACATCGGCCGGCGGCGTAGGCATCGGCGCCATCGCGACCTTCCTAGGTGTAGGAGGAAGCGTCATGACCGTGCCGCTGCTGCGCCGTTGCGGGTTGAGCATGTCGCAAGCCACATCGATGGCCAATCCGCTCAGCGTGCCGGTAGCGTTGGCCGGGACGTTGACGTACATGGCGCTGGCCGGTTTCACCGGTGCTGATCTGGGTGTTTGGTATGTCGGGTATGTCGATGTGCTGGCATTTGCGCTGCTGACGGTTGGTTCGTTGCTGGGGATCAGATTGGCTGCGCGGTGGATTGGGCGGATACCGGATAGAATGCATGCCCAAATCTATGTTGGCTTACTTATGCTAGTGATGCTGGGTATGTGGACGAGATGAGCTAATGCGGTTAACCGGGTTAATCTTGCTGAGGTCAAACAGAACACACGGGGAACGTCATGTCGATCAGTGAAAGTGACTGGAAGAAATTCAAGCAACTGCGCAAAGTCGCGCTCGACCGTTTTTGCCAAGGCGTGCTCGCCGATACCAAGACAATCACTCAGCACGGTGCGCTGTCCGCCCATGCCCGTTACGGCATGATCTATGGCTTGATCAACGATCGAAACCACGACATGGCTCGCATGTTCGATGGACTGTCTCGTTCCTCCGCAATGTGGAAGCTGACCCTCATGATTTCGCATGATTTATTGACCGATGCGGAATTGTCGATTCTGAGCGATGAAGTACAGACGCGTATCTCTGATATCGAACGTCAGCGATATGAAATTGAGTGGGTCGAAGAGATCGTTCGAGATGACTGACCCAATGTCACCCGCGCTTCCAAGAGAACCTGAATGTTGATCTTTAATTGCACCGAAGCCGCCAGCAAGTTCTTCAGCCGTGTCCATAAAGGCAAAACGATCACGCCGGTGGACACCAAACCGCCGTCATCAGTTATTGAGGATGATGAGCTGAACGGCGCGGACGAACAGTGGCTGGTTCATGCGATCACTGTGCAGCGCAAACATGTGTTGTTGGTGCTGCACATCAAAACCCGCTATTGCGTGATCCTGGCCGATGCCAAAAAGGCCGACGCCGAAGGGTTTGTAGCGTGGTTTAACGAGCGTTGGCGCGAAGGTCTGATCCGCGATGCAATCAATCATGACCTCATGCAATGGGTTGATGCGGGGACAATGACCGATCGTCTCGAGCTGAGTCGCGAGTATCGTTTTTATCGCCGTGGCCATCGCAGCGCACAAAAGCACATCGAACAAATCGCCTGGTTTTTCGAGGATTGCACGGCAGAGTGGGGCTGTTTGCCCCAAGGCGAACGTGCAGCTATCGGTTTCGATGCGCGGATGAATTCGCAAATTCGAAACACCAAGGACCGAAAAGATTACTTTCGCCCTGATGAAGAAATGCTCGCTCATTGGCTGCGCCAGTATTGCGGAGTGGAAGATCTGGGCGTTCAGGCTCCACTTGAGCGACGCAGGGAGGCGGAGCGGGAGATTCGAGCGTTTGAAGAAGGGGCACGCATCAACTGAGCGTCACTCCAACCCCGGCGCTTCACGAATAATGAAGTGATCCAGGTTCTCCATATTGGCATTGAAGACCTCGAAAGGCTTTTCGGGGTTCTTCTTGCCGGGCACCTGCTTCAACTCCGGCGTCACCCCATAGAAGAAACAGAACAACGCCTTGTCGCTATCCACAGCGTGCTTGATCTCCTCCAAAAACGCCTTGCGCTTGCGGTAGTTGTCGATCAGCTTCTTGTTCAGATAAACGCTGACCGGATACGGCTTCTTCTTACTATCCTCGGGCTTCTTGAACCAGACCTTGTCTACGAAATCGATGCGAAAACTGGCGCCGCTATGGAAGTCCTCGATCTTCTTGATCCGCCCCCAATAAATCAGCCCCTTGTTGTCCGTCAGATATTCAATCTTCTTGAAGAACGAACTGTACGGCGCCGTATGCTCGCCAATCTTCAACGGCATGCGCTTGAGCAAATCCTTGTCGGCGAAGTTGGAAACAAAACACTCCACCGGATGCGCAAACACACTGGTCTTGTCCGGCGCCGACTCACGACTCGCCGACTCTTTACCAGCGTCCGCCGCCACCCGCACCGGATCATCCCGCAACACATCCGCCGCCCCCGCTGGCGTGGCAGGCTTGCGCACATACTCACGCCGGGTCAGCAATAACTCCGACGGGAAATGCTCCTCACGCCCGTCATCCACCTCGCCATGCGCCGTTTCAACGCCAGACGCTGAAGCCTTCAAACTCACATACGGACAACCCGCCACATGCTGCGTGGTCGGCAGATTCTTGAAGTGCGGCGTGCGCACGTAATTCACATTCTTCGCGTTGAACGTACCCAACTCGTTGGAAGCCTCGAACGCCGCACGACAGGCATCGTTGGGGCACTGGAAGTGTTCCTTCGCCGAGTCAAACGCCACCGTTTCATCGAAATTGAGATCGCGAACGTCATAGATCGACAACTTGTCGTCGAGGCTGAGGCAGTAGGCGAGATCGAATTTCATGGTGGGGCTCGGATCCTTGAGTGGGGGAGGGGTATTAATAGCGGGAGGCGGCGCGGGTTGCACTGATTGTTTTCAGGGTGAGGCGGAATCTGTGGGAGGCAGTCTGCTGGCGATTCTCGGCATCGACTCAATACCCAATCCCGACTCCCGGCCGGCAGCAACACATTTCAATCGTGGTGAGGGGATTTATCCCCGATGGGCAGCGAAGCTGCCCCAAGGATTTTTGGCCACAAAAAATCCGCTGCTGGAAAACTCAAACAGCGGATTTCTGAAACCATCAGCCTCCACGCAACAATCGCGAAGCCTTGCGCCACCAGGACTCATGGCGATTGAACGAATCATCTGCGAGCAAACACGGCATATCCCGCAACCGAATCCACGGCTCATCCTGCCAGTGCAACGTACTCAGCGACATCTGCGGCCAGCTCAGAACACTCAATGTCGGACGCTCAACCGAGCGCGCCGGACGAGCGTCACGCAGAGCAGGCACAACTTGATGCGTCAGCCACTCACGAAGCTGCCGATACTCAGGACAGTAGTGATAGATCAGCAGCGCATACACACCCGACTCACTCACCATCATGTGGTCCTCAGCTTCGCCATAGGTCTCTACGCGCATCATCTGCCGCTGATCAGTGTCGAGTTTGCGCAACTGACGTTCATCAAGATGTTTGCCCATCAACCGGCCCAGCTCATGGACGCAGAACCACGCCTGGTTCTCGACCAGAAGGGCGTGCAGGTGGGTTTTGTTGCGAGTAAATCGAGTCGGTAATAGTGGCTCAGACATGACAGGCCTCCGGAGTCGGAAGCAGCGAGGGCGTTCTATGGGTACAGCAATTCACCTTCATCATGAAGGTTTGATATTCAGGCATTTCCATTTACCTCTGGCTGCTTTCTTAGGGCATTCGTTAGGGTGTCGGGAGCTAAGAAACCCACCAGAGACGGGCCGGACATATTCCCCTTTCGGGTCTTGTATTCGCCCACTCCCGACATAACGGGATTTTTCGCAGGCGTAGAGAAACCGCAGACGAAAAAAAACCGCATGACTGTCGGGTGCGGAGGACCGCTCTGGTTTGTAGAGTTTCTTAGGCTCGGAGCTGAGGGTAGGGGCATCAGGGATGGTCGTCAACCAGCGACTTTTCCTACTGGTAATGAGGCGGAAGGAAACCTGGACAAAGATGCAGAGTAAATTATGCTGTGTTTATATCCAGTGCTTGATTGCCGTTGAATCCCGCAGCTGCCATATCCGTGTCGCCAAGACTCATCTCACGGAATCCAGGAAATTTCATTTACTTTGAAGTTCCGCGGGATAGAATGGTGACCATTCGTCACAGTTTTGACCCAGAGGAATTTCGGGCTCATGAATCTTTTTGAAACACCTTCTTTTGAATCCTTGAGCGAATCAACCTCGGGTTCGTACGAGCCTGAGACCCATCCCGCAACTGACCTAGCGCTGCTGCACAAGCTGCTGGAGATCTACGATCAAGGGCAGTTGGCTGAGATTCTCAACGATGTAAGTCCCGGCCACTGGTGCCGTGAAACCATCAATCGCTGGATCAAGGAAAAGGCGTCGCCGAAGCTCTCCCATATTGAGTTCACACGTCTCAAGGATTTGCTGCCCAAGCGCTTGAACCACAAACCTTCATTCACCTTTATTGATCTCTTTGCCGGCATTGGCGGTATCAGGAAGGGATTTGAAGCCATCGGTGGCGAGTGCTTGTTCACATCCGAATGGAACAAGTACGCCGTTAAAACGTACAAGGCGAACCACTACTGCGATCCTGCTCGCCATAGGTTCAATCTCGATATCCGCTCGGTCACGCTTTCTGATAAGCCCGAAATCAGTGACGAGGAAGCCTACAAGAACATCGATCGCGAAATTCCTGATCACGATGTTCTGTTAGCGGGCTTCCCCTGCCAGCCCTTTTCGCTTGCAGGTGTTTCCAAGAAGAATTCCTTGGGCCGTAAGCACGGCTTTGAGTGCGAGACCCAAGGCACTCTGTTTTTCGACGTGGCTCGGATAATTGCCGCGAAACGCCCGGCTGCATTCTTGCTTGAAAACGTGAAAAACCTGAAAAGCCATGACAAGGGCAATACGTTCCGGATCATCTGCGAAGCGTTGGATGAACTGGGCTACGAGGTTGCAGATGTCAATGCGCCAAAAGGCTCAGATCCCAAGGTCATCGATGCCAGACACTTCGTGCCGCAGCATCGTGAGCGAATCGTGCTCGTCGGTTTCCGCCGTGATCTCAATGTTCACCAAGGATTCACCCTGCGCGACATCAGCAAGCTCATACCAAAACAGCGACCTAGCTTCGGTGATCTGCTCGATAAGGACGTGGACGAGAAGTACATCCTCACCCCGAAGCTTTGGGACTATCTTTACCGGTATGCCGAGAAGCATCGTGAGAAGGGTAATGGCTTTGGCTTTGGTTTGACTCGTCCAAACGATGTCGCCCGTACGCTGTCGGCGAGGTACCACAAGGATGGTTCGGAAATCCTGGTCGACCGCGGGTTTATGGATACCTTGGATTTCAACAGTGAATTGAATCAGCTTAATCGCCCACGCCGATTGACTCCGCATGAGTGCTCGCGCCTGATGGGTTTTGACAAGCCGGGGGAAAGCAAATTTGTAATTCCTGTATCCGACACCCAAGCGTATCGACAGTTTGGTAACTCAGTGGCAGTCCCAGTTTTTGAGGCTGTAGCTCGGTTGATGAAGGATCGGATATTGGCCGCGAAGGAAAAAAACGCAGAAGAGGAACGACCGCAGTTGGAGTTTGCTCTTCCTGAGTAAGGAGAGGCATCTCCATCCAAGGTTTGGAGTAATTTTTTCTCGTCGACTCCCTCCACCAATGCATTAGATAGCTCAACGCGACCCTTGAGTTTGGAGTCCCCAAGGGTATACAAAGGAATTGAGTTATCGAGTGCATGGAGGTGATGCTTGGTCGATGTTGTAGATGCCGCAACCCGATCCCGAATGATGTCTGGTATTAAAGGTAAAAATACCAGGCCAGAGGTTTTGATCCGAAAGGCTTTACATGCCCGTGGGTTTCGTTACCGCATACACGCCAATAATCTTCCCGGTAAACCTGATCTGGTACTACCAAAATACAAAGCTGTGGTGTTCGTCCACGGCTGCTTCTGGCATGGGCATACCTGTCGATACTTCAAAATACCCCAAACGCGTCCAGATTTCTGGTTAGATAAAATTAAAAAAAATCAGACGAGAGATCGATCTCAGGAGGCTGCGCTCTTGAGCGATGGATGGCGAGTGCTCATCGTTTGGGAATGTGCGATTAGGTCAATGAGTAGAAAAAAATCTCCCCTATTGATTGACCAGATAGCAAATTGGCTGATAAATGGTAATGAATATTTACAGATAGACGAAAGAATATGTTCTCCGACCGCATAAGTGACTATTTCGAAGGCGTAGCCGCCAAATACCTAAGTGCCGTGGACGCAGATCCTGGCAGGTCTAATCAACATGAAATTGGAGGTCTGCCCGCTGCCGGGTTTAAGCAATATTTGGGTAGTCCAGGAAAAACCGAGGAGTTTCGATTCAACGCCAAGCAAGTTTATTTTACTGATGAGTCTGATGCTCCGGATATCAATGATAGCGCAGTAACATGGTATGACTGTCGGCGAAATCAACCACATCGAAGTCCTGAATTCCGTCTTTATTACAATCGAAATGCTGTGACAGAGCTGCTTGCTGCGGGAGATTTTTTTCTCGTGGCGAAGATGCGTGACGGCACTTTGTTAATGATATTCACGCCTGCTGGGAGCACAATTGAAAGTCAGTTACGACTGCTGTTTGGATTGCACAATGTAAACGAAACATTTACATCGGGAACATTAGATTCTGTTCAGTTACTTTTGCCTCTACGTCTAATGCTCGAAGAACTAGGGGTAGAGGTCAGTCGAGTTGAGAGTGGTGATGATGTCTGGCTAGGAAGACTTATCGACATTTTCGGTGGAAAGAACTTTCCAACAACCTCTTCATTTTCAAGCTACGCAAGAAAGTCGATCGAAAGTTCTATTGACCCTATAAGATTTCCTGATGACGCCATACTTAATTGGATGGAGCATGAAGAAAAATTATTTCGTATTTATGAGCGGTTTTTAGTTCAGCAACGCCTCCGTTTGGGATTTGGTACGAAGGGTGATGACGTCGAGGCGTTCATAAGTTTCTCGTTGAGTGTACAAAATCGCCGTAAGTCTAGAGTTGGACATGCATTTGAAGGCCATCTCGACAAAATTTTTAAATTGCATGGCTTACGTTTTGAACAGGGGCGAGGCAAGAGTCAAGTAACAGAAAATCGCTCTCGACCAGACTTTTTATTTCCTGGGTTCGCTGAGTATCATGATCCAGAGTTTCCAAGGGGAAAATTATTTATGCTTGGAGCAAAGACCTCTTGTAAAGATCGTTGGCGCCAAGTTTTGAGTGAGGCTCATCAGATTTCTAGGAAGCATCTGATTACAATGGAGGCCGCGATTAGTAAGAGGCAAACAATTGAAATGAAATCTAGCGGAGTTCAACTGGTGGTTCCAAGTAGGTTGCAAGAAACCTATTCAATTGAACAGCAAGGTTGGCTGCTAGGACTTGAAGATTTTATTGATGTTGTAAAAGCTTCATCAAAGTCCTGAGCGTTAAGTCCTCTATTTGGAATTCGTTATTTGAATCTCCATATTGATAGCGATCTACACTCCAGGAGGGTGAGGCGCTCTTACATAAAATGATTTTTTTTGCAATAGTCTGAAGGTGGCAAGAAATGAGCAGGTTTTTCCGATAATTGGTATTCCATGCTCCTTGCTTCATGTGATAGGTTTGCGAATGTGCATGATGGCACAGTGCCAAGCTCAAAGCCCGCTTTGGGATTAATGATACCTATTGTGTAGAGCGTTCTGATGGAAAAGACAGAAATTGACGACTGGGAAGTTGATGTTGGCGAGCCTGATACTGATGAGGACGAGGATCAATCGGTATACCAAATTTCTAATTACCCTGCTGATTTAACGCTTCGGGGGTATTTCGATAAGTTTAAAAGTGGGCAGCTTGTAATTCCAGAGTTTCAGAGAAACTATGTTTGGGATCAAAGAAAAGCCAGCAAGCTGATCGAGTCCTTTATGCTAGGACTCCCTGTTCCCGGTGTGTTTCTTTATAAAGTCAGAGGAACAAATAAATTATCAATAGTTGATGGGCAGCAACGCATAATGTCAGCTATTCGATTTTTCAGTAATCGTTTTGATGAAAAAATATTTCGCTTAACGAATGTCCTTCCAAAATGGAAGAACAAGACCTACGATGAACTGGATGAGTCTGATCGTTTTTTACTAGATGATACTGTTTTAAGGGCTACTGTTATTCAGCAGTTGGATCCGGAAGATGATTCAAGTATTTATCATATTTTTGAGCGCCTCAATACGGGCGGTATAAACTTGAATGCCATGGAAATTCGCCGGTGTGTCTATAATGGTGAGTTTGCGGATCTGCTTCAGCATTTAAATAACTTTCCTGCTTGGCGTGCCGTAATAGGCAAGCCAAAAGAAGATAAGAGACTTCGTGATGTAGAGCTTATCTTGCGTCTGGTAACTCTCCAATATAGATGGAATAATTATGAGAAACCAATGAAGAACTTTTTGAGTTCTTTTATGGCTCAGGTTAATAAATTGGAAGGGGAGTCAAAGACGAGTTTCTTTCAAAAGGTCGAGTCCGATTTTTGCAGAACAATATCATTGATAGATGACGAGCTAGGCCCCAAGCCTTTTCATATTAGGGGGCCGTTAAACTTTGCTGTTTTAGATTCGATGTTTGTTGCGGTGTCGAGCTTGCAAGAGTCAGATGGTTCTCTGGATAGAAGGTACCGGAGTTTGTTGGGCGACAAGAGCTATGTAGACGCTATTTCAATGAGCACGAGTGATGATAAGTCGCTGCAAACCCGGATTGCTAAGGCATTTGAATATGTGCGGAGATAAATTCTATGCTTTTAAGGACGAAAGCCGCACTCGATGAGTGTGAAGCACACTTAAGTGCTACCGACTCGTGGAATAGCGAGATAGAGTCGTATTTGACTCAACATGTTTTGATAGTTTTGTGTGCGGATATTCAGCAGTCGATTTATCAGATATTGGAGTCGCGTCTTGACGGTGCGGGCGATATTGAGTTGAAGAACTTTGCAATCGCTACGGGTAAAAGATGTTTGCGAAGTGTCGGAAAAAATGAAGTTTCAGGCTTTCTGGGTTTTTTTAGTACGGAAGCCAAAAACTATTTGAATACTCATATTGCTGATGAAACAGTCAGTCTTTATAGTAATGCGATTAATAGCAGGCATGACGTGGCGCATAGTGTTGGCACAAAAATTACGTTTATGGAGCTTCAAAAAGTTCTTGAGGCGTCAGTTGAATTTTTGTGTGTCGTAAAAGATGCTATTTTTTCATCTTTGAATCGAGATGGTGCGCTGGGGAGCGCTCGGAGAAGTGAGGATCTTCCGCTTGATCTACTCATTCCGCCCGTACCCAATAATGTTTGAATGTTGAATCTTTCAGAAAAGGATGCTGTATGAGTATTCATAGTATATTTTCGCATGTGCCTTACTCTAAAATATTGGCGCCTGTTGAAGTAGATACGAACGTTTCGGGGCAGCATGAGTTTAATGGAACTGTCGAGCTGAAGAGTTTGCTCGGCTTAGATCGTCGTACGATTCCCGCAAGGTTTTCTTTGCTGGGAGGTAGTGCTGTTAGTGAGGTTAATATTACTTGGTACGATTCCCGTGAAAGAGACCCGAATAGATCTGAGCATAGACTTTACTTTCAAACCAATCCAGTTATGGCGATGGCTGCTCCTGGGGATTGTATGTTAATTGGCTTTGATAATAACAATGTGTTGAATTTTGTTCTATCGCGTGCCTAGCGAGCTTTTCCTAAGGCGGAGTTGGATCATGTAAATAGCCACCTCGCGGAAATGTTGTTTTTGGAAAAAGAAAAAGGCTGCCTCATGGCAGCCTTTTTCATAAAGTTGTGCGGAGTTTAATCCCAGCTCAACGCCCCACCAGTCTGATACTCAATAACCCGAGTCTCAAAGAAATTCTTCTCTTTCTTCAAGTCCATAATCTCGCTCATCCAAGGGAACGGGTTAGTCGTCCCTGGATACTCTTCCTTCAAACCAATCTGCGACAAACGACGGTTAGCGATGAACTTCAGGTAGTCCTCCATCATCGCCGCGTTCATACCCAACACCCCGCGAGGCATGGTGTCACGTGCGTATTCGATCTCCAGCTGCGTACCCTGCAGAATCATCTGGGTCGCTTCTTCCTTCATCTCAGCATCCCACAAATGCGGGTTTTCGATTTTGATCTGGTTGATCACGTCGATGCCGAAGTTCAGGTGCATGGATTCGTCGCGCAGGATGTATTGGAACTGCTCGGCGACGCCGGTCATTTTGTTGCGGCGGCCCATGGAGAGGATCTGGGTGAAGCCGCAGTAGAAGAAGATGCCTTCCAGAACGCAGTAGTAGGCGATCAGGTTGCGCAGCAACTCTTTGTCGGTTTCCGGGGTGCCGGTTTCGAACTTTGGATCGGAGATCGAGCGGGTGTACTTCAGGCCCCAGGCTGCTTTTTTCGCGACCGATGGGATCTCGTGGTACATGTTGAAGATTTCGCCTTCATCCATGGCCAGCGATTCGATGCAGTACTGGTAGGCGTGGGTGTGGATCGCTTCTTCGAAAGCCTGGCGCAGGATGTACTGGCGGCATTCCGGGTTGGTGATCAGGCGGTACACGGCCAGGACCAGGTTGTTGGCAACCAGGGAGTCGGCGGTGGAGAAGAAGCCGAGGTTGCGCATGACGATGCGGCGCTCGTCGTCGGTCAGGCCTTCCGGGTTTTTCCAGAGGGCGATGTCGGCGGTCATGTTGACTTCTTGCGGCATCCAGTGGTTTGCGCAACCGTCCAGATACTTCTGCCAGGCCCAGTCGTACTTGAATGGCACGAGTTGGTTGAGGTCGGCGCGGCAGTTGATCATGCGCTTTTCGTCAACGGCGACACGGGCGGAGGCGCCTTCGAGTTCGGCGAGGCCTTCGGCGACGTCGAGGGAGTTCAGTGCAGCCTTGGCGCGGGCCACGGCGGCCGAGTCGTCGGCGGTGACGGCGCGGGCTTCCAGCGCTGCGGCGCCGCCGGCGTTGTCGAGGCGGTCCATGTTGGCTTCGCTTGCGTGGCCGGCGTTGGCGCCTTTCACGGTTGCGACTTCACTGTCTTCTTTATCGAATTCGTCCCAGCTCAGCATGACGTGTCGTCTCCTGCGTGAGGGCTTGTGCCCGTGTGAAACCTGAAGGGTTGGTTTTTCACACGGCCAAACAAGCCGCGTTGGATGTCGTTTTTTGCAGCGATGCACGCAGGCAAATAAACAGAAATTTTGACGGGTTCCGAGAGCCTCTGATGGGCGCAATCAGCGTCGGGCACTGTTGCGGGGCTTCAGAATGGCTTTTGCTCCCTGTAAGGGAATATTGCTGACCCGTATAGGGCGGCATTATAGGGAAATTTTTACCGGCGTGGTGCGGCGAATCGGCTCATGGCGAGGCCGAGGAGGGGGCGGATTTCGGTCCGACCGAGGGATTACAGGGCTTTGCGCGGAGTCGAGGCCGGCAGATTTTTTTTCGTTAAATTTTTGGCGGGTGATTTTCTGTTTAAAAAATAGCCAGAAAAGCGCGTTTTTCACTATATCTAGTGTTTTGCAAGCCTTTTTCGCGGTTCCAGACACAACTGAGCCCGACCGAAGTCGGGCTGGAATCGACCCTCAATGTAGCGCTGAGCGATCCGATTCGGTGCAGTCTGATTCAGTTCGTGCAGCCGTTGCCCATGATGCTGTAGCGCAGGATGTGGCGTTGGCCTTTGGAGTCGTCGTATTCCATTTTTGCCGGTACTACTTCGCAGACATTTGGAATTTCGCTCATCGATACAACTTTGGCGATGTCCAGGTGTGTGGAGTAAGTGTATTCCTCGATGACCGGTTGTTGCTGTGCGACATCAGTCGGACCCTCGTTTGCCATGGCGGTTGCGCACAGACTGCTGAGGGCCAGAACCAATAAAGCTTTCATTTCTAATTCACCTTTTTGAGGTCGAGTGGGGTCACGCAACCTTTTTAGGGTTGCGTGTGGAGCTTGAGTAGTTGATGCGTTACTTGGAGAGCTGGATTAACGGCCTTCGTGGGGGCTGTAACGTTGTTAATCGCGGTTGCCTTGTTGGCGAGGTGAATTTTAGGGCGGTGGGGCCGGGGTAAACAGAGCGGGTTTTGATAAACACTTTTGGCATATTTGGTAACAATCCCTCGCGCGGCCCCTGTAGGAGCTGTCGAGTGCAACGAGGCTGCGATCTTTTGATCTTGCTTTGAAGATCAAAAGATCGCAGCCTGCGGCAGCTCCTACAACCATCGTCGAATGGTTCTATGGGGCCCACCCGGCTACAACGGGGTCATACAAAAACAACTATTACACCGAGGTAGGAAAGATGAGTGCGGCTTCTCTGTATCCCGTTCGTCCCGAGGTTCTGGCAAACACGCTGACTGACGAGGCGACCTACAAAGCCATGTACCAGCAGTCGGTCGTCAACCCTGACGGCTTCTGGCGCGAGCAAGCCAAGCGTCTGGACTGGATCAAGCCCTTCACCACGGTGAAACAGACCTCGTTCGACGATCACCATGTCGACATCAAGTGGTTTGCCGACGGCACCCTGAACGTGTCCTATAACTGCCTTGACCGCCATCTGGCCGAGCGCGGCGACCAAGTCGCGATCATCTGGGAAGGCGACGATCCTTCCGAAAGCCGCAACATCACCTACCGCGAACTGCACGAGCAAGTGTGCAAACTGGCCAACGCCCTGCGTGGTCAGGACGTGCACCGTGGCGATGTGGTGACCATTTACATGCCGATGATCCCCGAAGCCGTGGTCGCCATGCTGGCCTGCACCCGGATCGGCGCGATTCACTCGGTGGTGTTCGGCGGTTTCTCGCCGGAAGCCCTGGCCGGTCGCATCATCGACTGCAAATCGAAAGTGGTGATCACCGCTGACGAAGGCATCCGCGCCGGCAAGAAGATTTCCCTCAAGGCCAACGTCGACGACGCCCTGACCAACCCGGAAACCAGCAGCATCCAGAAAGTCATCGTGTGCAAGCGCACCGGTGGCGACATCAAGTGGAACCAGCATCGCGACATCTGGTACGAAGACCTGATGAAAGTCGCGGGCACTGTGTGCGCGCCGAAAGAGATGGGCGCCGAAGAAGCGCTGTTCATCCTTTATACCTCCGGCTCGACCGGCAAGCCGAAGGGCGTGCAACACACCACCGGCGGTTATCTGCTGTATGCGGCGATGACCCACGAGCGCGTGTTCGACTACCGCCCGGGCGAAATCTACTGGTGCACCGCCGACGTCGGCTGGGTCACCGGCCACAGTTACATCGTCTACGGCCCGCTGGCCAACGGCGCGACCACCGTGCTGTTCGAAGGTGTGCCGAACTACCCGGACATCACCCGGGTGGCGAAGATCATCGACAAGCACAAGGTCAACATCCTCTACACCGCGCCGACCGCGATCCGCGCGATGATGGCCTCGGGTCAGGCCGCCGTGGAAGGCGCCGATGGCAGCAGCCTGCGCCTGCTCGGTTCGGTCGGTGAGCCGATCAACCCGGAGGCCTGGGACTGGTACTACAAGAATGTCGGCAAGTCGCGTTGCCCGATCGTCGATACCTGGTGGCAGACCGAGACGGGCGGCAACATGATGAGCCCGTTGCCGGGTGCTCACGCGCTGAAGCCGGGTTCGGCGGCGCGTCCGTTCTTCGGCGTGGTGCCGGCGCTGGTCGACAACCTCGGCAACATCATCGAGGGCGAGGCCGAGGGCAATCTGGTGATTCTCGATTCGTGGCCGGGTCAGGCGCGTACGCTGTACGGCGATCACGATCGTTTCGTCGATACCTACTTCAAGACCTTCCGTGGCATGTACTTCACCGGTGACGGCGCGCGTCGCGATGCGGACGGTTACTACTGGATCACCGGGCGCGTGGACGACGTGCTCAACGTGTCCGGCCACCGCATGGGCACCGCCGAGATCGAGAGCGCGATGGTCGCGCATCCGAAGGTGGCCGAAGCTGCGGTGGTGGGTGTGCCGCATGACATCAAGGGGCAGGGCATTTATGTCTATGTGACCTTGAAGAACGGCGAGGAGCCGACCGAGCAGTTGCGTCTGGAGCTGAAGAACTGGGTGCGCAAGGAGATCGGCCCGATTGCTTCGCCGGACGTGATCCAGTGGGCACCGGGGCTGCCGAAAACCCGTTCGGGCAAGATCATGCGCCGCATCCTGCGCAAGATCGCCACGGCGGAATACGATGGGCTGGGCGACATCTCGACCCTGGCGGATCCGGGTGTGGTGCAGCATTTGATTGATACGCACAAGACCATGAATGTTGCTTAAGCGTTAGAAGCATAGGAGCCCTGTCCGGTGATGCCGGATGGGGCTTTTTTGTGCCTGGTGGATTTGTGTTGATCGGGCTGGCCTCTTCGCGAGCGGGCTCGCTCCCACAAGGAAACGGGCGCATTTTAAATGTGGGAGCGAGCCTGCTCGCGAAGGCGATCTGTCAGACACCGCAGTAGTCAGCTGTAGGAACCCGCAACACCCCTACCAATAATTATCGATCTGCACCGTCAGACCTTTCCCGCTGTTACCCGCCACAACCCAATGTGTAACCGCCCGCGCCAAACCGGGGCGAAGGGAAACGCGGTGCGCCGTTTTAGAGCCGCCAAAGCCCCGCGGAAAAATAAGACATAACGCTGCGCTTGCCGGATTAGAAGGGTTTACGAATAATAGGCCCGCAACTTGCAATATGTATCGGTTCACTGTCTTTCGCTCTTGCATGAATTTGCAGGGCTGTCAATGAGCTCAAACCGCTTTCTCGGTGCATCTGTAATTAGTTGTCGCATTGAAGAAATATCGGCTTCGGGCCTGTCGTTAGAATGCCGATCACTCGCTCATCGTGGCTGACGTTGAAATCGCCTGCGGTTTCAACGGGAAATTTCCGCCGATGCGCAACCGATTTCCGATTCACCCATTCGCATATTGGGCTGTCGCTCACTCTGCCGTTTTTGCCCTTTACCGATGGAGTCCCAAGATGAAGAAACTTGTGCTGCTTGGCGCCCTGGCACTGTCCGTGCTGTCGCTGAATGCCGTCGCTGACGAAAAACCTGTGAAGATCGGCATCGAAGCGGCTTACCCTCCATTCGCTTCGAAAGCACCGGACGGCAGCATCGTCGGTTTCGACTACGACATCGGCAACGCGCTGTGCGAAGAGATGAAGGTCAAGTGCGTGTGGGTCGAGCAAGAGTTCGACGGTCTGATCCCGGCACTGAAAGTGCGCAAGATCGACGCCATCCTGTCGTCGATGTCGATCACCGAAGATCGCAAGAAGTCGGTCGACTTCACCAACAAGTACTACAACACCCCGGCGCGTCTGGTCATGAAGGCCGGTACTCAGGTCAGCGAAGGTCTGGCTGAGCTGAAAGGCAAGAACATCGGCGTACAGCGTGGCTCGATCCACGAGCGTTTCGCCCGCGAAGTTCTGGCTCCATTGGGCGCCGAGATCAAGCCGTACGGCTCGCAGAACGAAATCTACCTCGACGTGGCTGCCGGTCGCCTCGACGGTACCGTGGCTGACGCCACCCTGCTGGACGATGGTTTCCTGAAAACCGACGCCGGCAAAGGCTTCGCATTCGTTGGCCCGGCCTTCACCGATGTCAAATACTTCGGCGACGGCGTAGGTATTGCGGTGCGCAAGGGCGACGCCCTGAAAGACAAGATCAACACTGCCATCGCGGCCATCCGCGAAAACGGCAAATACAAAGCAATCCAGGACAAGTACTTCGCCTTCGACATCTACGGCAAGTAAGACGTCTCTGCGACAAGTCCGAAATGGCGCAAGCAACAGAATCTCTGCGGTTTGCGCCATTTTTTCATCCCAACTTTCGAGGACCTGAATCATGTTGAAAGGCTACGGGGCTGTCATCCTCGATGGCGCATGGCTGACGCTTCAGCTCGCCTTGTCGTCCATGGCTCTGGCCATCGTTCTCGGGCTGATCGGTGTCGCGTTGCGCCTGTCGCCGGTGCGCTGGCTGGCGTGGCTGGGCGACCTGTATTCGACGGTGATCCGCGGCATTCCCGACCTGGTGCTGATCCTGCTGATCTTCTACGGCGGTCAGGACCTGCTCAACCGCGTCGCGCCGATGCTCGGCTATGACGACTACATCGACCTGAACCCGCTGGCCGCCGGTATCGGCACCCTCGGTTTCATCTTCGGGGCGTACCTCTCGGAGACCTTCCGTGGCGCGTTCATGGCGATCCCCAAAGGCCAGGCCGAAGCGGGCATGGCGTACGGCATGAGCAGTTTTCAGGTGTTCTTCCGGGTGATGGTGCCGCAGATGATTCGTCTGGCGATTCCCGGCTTCACCAACAACTGGCTGGTACTGACCAAGGCCACCGCGCTGATTTCCGTGGTCGGTCTGCAAGACATGATGTTCAAGGCCAAGCAGGCGGCAGATGCCACGCGCGAGCCTTTCACCTTCTTCCTCGCAGTGGCGGCGATGTACCTGGTGATCACCAGTGTCTCGTTGCTGGCATTGCGTCACCTTGAGAAGCGCTACTCGGTAGGCGTAAGGGCGGCTGATCTATGATCTTCGACTACAACGTCATCTGGGAGGCACTGCCGCTGTACTTCGGCGGCCTGCTGACCACCCTCAAACTGCTCGCGCTGTCGCTGTTCTTCGGTTTGCTCGCGGCGTTGCCGCTGGGGCTGATGCGCGTCTCGAAAAACCCGCTCGTCAACGGCGCCGCGTGGCTGTACACCTACGTGATTCGCGGCACTCCAATGCTGGTTCAGCTGTTCCTGATCTACTACGGTCTGGCCCAGTTCGAAGCGGTACGCGAAAGCTTCCTGTGGCCGTGGCTGTCGAGCGCAACGTTCTGTGCCTGCCTGGCTTTTGCGGTCAACACCAGCGCCTACACCGCGGAAATCATTGCCGGCAGCCTCAAGGCCACGCCGAACGGTGAGATCGAAGCGGCCAAGGCCATGGGCATGTCGCGCTTCAAACTGTACAAGCGCATTCTGCTGCCGTCGGCCCTGCGCCGCGCGCTGCCGCAGTACAGCAACGAAGTGATCATGATGCTGCAGACCACCAGTCTGGCGTCGATCGTGACCCTGATCGACATCACTGGCGCGGCGCGCACCGTCAACGCGCAGTTCTACCTGCCGTTCGAGGCGTACATCACCGCGGGCGTGTTCTACCTGTGCCTGACCTTCATTCTGGTCAAGCTGTTCAAACTGGCCGAGCGTCGCTGGTTGAGCTACCTCGCGCCACGGAAGCACTGATATGCAACGCATCGACCACGTATTGCCGTGGAGCCACCTGGGCAGCGAGCGCAAGGTTTCGGTTTTCCGTTTCGGCAGCGGCGAGCGCAAGGCCTACATCCAGGCCAGCCTGCACGCCGATGAACTGCCGGGCATGCGCACTGCCTGGGAGCTGAAAAAGCGCCTCGGCGAACTCGAAGCCCAAGGCTTGCTCAACGGCGTGATCGAGCTGGTGCCGGTGGCCAATCCGATCGGTCTCGGGCAGTTGCTGCAAGGCAATTTCCAGGGCCGTTTCGAGGCGGGCAGCGGCAAGAATTTCAACCGTGACTTCGTCGAGCTCAGCGCGCCGGTCGCGACGGCGCTGGGCGAAAAACTCGGTGATGATCCGCACGCCAACGTGCGCCTGATCCGCCAGGCAATGGCCGACCACTTGGCCGGCCTGCCTGAAGCGAGCAGCCAGTTGCAGGGGATGCAGCGTGTGCTGCTCAGCCACGCCTGCACCGCCGATGTGGTGCTGGATCTGCACTGCGATGCCGAAGCCGCGCTGCACATGTACGCGCTGCCGCAGCACTGGCCGCAGTGGCGTTCGCTGTCGGCGCACCTGAACGTCAAGGTTGGTTTGCTCGCGGAAGATTCCGGCGGCAGCTCGTTCGATGAAGCCTGCTCCTTGCCGTGGCTGCGCCTGTCGCGGCAGTTCCCCGATGCGCAGATTCCGCTGGCGTGTCTGGCGACGACCATCGAGCTTGGCGGGCAGGCCGACACCGGCCGCGTCGAAGCCGAGGCTTACGCCGAAGGCATTCTGGCGTTCCTTGCCGAGCAAGGCCTGATCACTGGCGAGTGGCCGAACCCGATACACGAAGCGTGCGAAGGCATGCCTTTCGAAGGCACCGAATTGTTGTTCGCGCCGCACCCCGGTGTGGTGAGTTTTTCCCGCAAGCCCGGCGAATGGGTCGAGGCGGGCGACGAGATTTTTCAAGTGATCGACCCTGTGTCCGATCGGGTCAGCACGGTATGTGCTGGTACGTCCGGGGTGCTGTTTGCCATTGAACGGCTGCGCTATGCCCAACCCGGTTTCTGGCTGGCCAAGGTGGCGGGGCGCGAAGCGCTGCGTCACGGGCGCTTGCTCAACGACTGACTGACTGTTTTTGTGAGAACCGACCGCATGTACAAACTTGAAGTCCAAGACCTGCATAAACGCTATGGCAGTCACGAAGTGCTCAAGGGTGTGTCCCTGAAAGCCGCCGCCGGCGATGTGATCAGCATCATCGGCTCCAGTGGCTCCGGCAAAAGTACTTTCCTGCGCTGCATCAACCTGCTCGAGCAGCCGCACGCGGGCAAGATCCTGCTCAACAACGAAGAGTTGAAACTGGTGGCGAACAAGGACGGCGCGCTGAAAGCCGCTGACCCGAAGCAGCTGCAGCGCATGCGTTCGCGCCTGTCGATGGTGTTCCAGCATTTCAACCTGTGGTCGCACATGACCGCGCTGGAAAACATCATGGAAGCGCCGGTGCATGTGCTCGGTGTGTCCAAGGCCGAAGCCCGCGAAAAGGCCGAGCATTACCTGAACAAGGTCGGCGTGGCCCATCGCAAGGACGCGTTCCCGGGGCACATGTCCGGCGGCGAGCAGCAGCGCGTGGCGATCGCCCGTGCGCTGGCGATGGAGCCGGAAGTGATGCTGTTCGACGAACCGACCTCGGCCCTCGACCCGGAACTGGTCGGCGATGTGCTGAAGGTGATGCAGGCGCTGGCGCAGGAAGGTCGCACCATGGTCGTGGTGACCCACGAAATGGGCTTTGCCCGTGAAGTGTCGAACCAGTTGGTGTTCCTGCACAAAGGCGTCGTCGAAGAAAGCGGCAACCCGCGCGAAGTGCTGGTCAACCCGCAGTCGGAGCGCTTGCAGCAGTTTCTGTCGGGCAGCCTGAAATAAATCAGGACTGCCGTTGTGCACCAGATTAGGTCATGCTTCGCGACCTGAAGCCTGACCCAGATCCCCTGTAGGAGCTGCCGAGTGCAACGAGGCTGCGATCTTTTGATCTTGTTTTTCGAAAATCAAAAGATCGCAGCCTTCGGCAGCTCCTACATGGATCTGTGTCGGACTCAGGATTTGTATTCATTTCCGGGCTAGCATTGGCCCATGCCTTCATCACCGTTGTTCGTTTCGGATTGCCCGCCCATGACTGCCCATCGAATTGGTTTCCTGATTTGGCCCAGCACTAAAGCGTTGACGCTGGCGCTGGCGGAGGAGGCCTTGCGTGTTGCGCAGCGGGTGCACCCGGACGTGGTTTACGAACTGTCGTTCCTGCAGGCCGAGCCGCAGAGCGAAGGGGCCTGGCAATTGCCCGGCGAACCCTGGGCCGGCAAGCTCGAGAATTTCCAGAAACTGTTCCTGCTCGCTGACGAGCCACCGACCACCCTGGCGCCGGCGCTGAGCAGTGCGCTCAAGCAACTGGTGCGTGCCGGTTGCGTGATCGGTGGGCTGTCGGCCGGTGTCTATCCCTTGGCCCAGCTCGGTTTGCTCGACGGTTATCGCGCCGCCGTGCACTGGCGCTGGCAGGACGATTTTGCTGAGCGCTTCCCGAAAGTCATCGCCACCAGTCATCTGTTCGATTGGGACCGCGATCGCCTGACCGCGTGCGGCGGCATGTCCGTGCTCGATCTGTTGCTGGCGGTGCTGGCCCGTGATCACGGCGCCGAGCTGGCCGGTGCGGTGTCGGAAGAACTGGTGGTCGAGCGCATCCGCGAGGGTGGTGAGCGTCAGCGCATTCCGTTGCAGAATCGCCTCGGCTCCAGCCATCCGAAGCTGACCCAAGCGGTGTTGCTGATGGAAGCCAACATCGAAGAGCCGCTGACCACCGACGAAATCGCCCAGCATGTGTGCGTATCCCGTCGGCAGTTGGAGCGGATCTTCAAGCAATACCTCAACCGCGTGCCGAGCCAGTACTACCTGGAATTGCGCCTGAACAAGGCCCGGCAGATGTTGATGCAGACCAGCAAGTCGATCATCCAGATCGGCCTGTCCTGTGGCTTCTCCTCGGGGCCGCATTTTTCCAGCGCCTATCGCAATTTCTTCGGTGCCACGCCGCGCGAAGATCGCAACCAGCGGCGCAGCAGCAGCCCGTTCGAATTGTCGTCAGTACCGCCGGAGCGCGGCTGACAGCGCGTCAGTCAGGGTCGCTCGGCGGTAACGGTCGCTCCTCGCCATCGGAAAAATCCGAATCCATGAAATCGTCAAATTCATTCCAGGCGGGAGTACTCGATGCCCGCGTCTCGATGTCGTGCGCGCCAAGGGCCGTGTTGTACCTGTCCAGACGTTGCTGACTTTCCGCTTGCAGCGGATTTGCGCTGAAATCGTACTCGGTCATCATGATGTCGGGACGGGACGGAAACCCGGACGGCAACGCCCTGATTCTGTTGTTGGACAGGTCAGCCTTGCGCAACTGAGTCAGCCGGAACAAGCCAGCGGGCGGCATGGTCAGGCCGGTGTTGCTCAGGTCCAGCAACTGAAGGTCGGGAAAGTGGATCAGATCGGGGCTGTGCCCCAGTGGGTTGTTACTCAAATCCAGAGAACCGAGATTTTTCAGCGGTGCGAAAGCCTCTGCCGTGCGGGCAGTCATTGCGATCTCACAGCCCGAGAGGTTCAGGCTACTCAGGGTTTCGAGGCCAAAGACCGGCGCAGGAACCCGACGTAACGGGTAATTGCGGATATCCAGCACCCTGAGCCGGGGAAACAGCTCCAGCAAGCGATCGACGGGAGGAGGAGTGCTCGCCGTGCTGGTCAGCCGCAATTGGTCGATGTAATCGAAACGCCCAGACAGCGGCGGCAGCTCGCCGGTGAACGAAAGGTCGCAGACGAACTCGCCGTCCATGGGGTTGACCGGGAAGTGCCGCAGGCGTTTTTCCAGGTTGTCCTTGAAGCGTTGGCGCTGGACGACTTGCTCGCGCCACGCTTCATTTTCCGGCACGCCCTGGTTAACCGAATCAGTGGGCGTTGCATTGACCCAGGCATCAAGACTGCCGAGTAACGAGGTGAGCTCGGTCTGCCGACGCAGCAGTTCGCTGCGTCCGTCCGCCATTGAACCGGGCAGGCGATAGACCAGGTCATTGGCATCGAAGGCAGTCAACCCCGGGTACAGCGTCTGGGCCAGATCGAGATCCGCCTGTTCGGCCCAGACACCGAAATTGTCGTCCTTGAGCAGGTAGCACGCCTTGATCTGTTCGCGCGAGGTGGCAGACAGTGGATTGGCAGCCAGATCCACGCCGCGGTTGGCGAAAACCGTGAGATCCTCAGGTAATCCGATGATGTTGTTTTCGCCCAGCAGCGCCGTTTTCAGGCGCGCAGGTCGATCCAGCCCGGCGGGCACACGCTCGATTCCCGTGCGGATCAGATCGATGAAGGTCAGGTTGGCAAGCGTCGATACATCGGGCGTCTGGCCCAGCGGATTACCGAACAGATCCAGCGCCGTCAGGCGACTCAGGGTCGACAACGTGGCTTGTCCGGCAGTATCGAGGGTGATATTGCATCGGCTGAGCATGAGCGTTTCAAGCGAAGGCATGCGCTCCAGCGCTTGCGGGATTCGGCCCAGTGCGAAACCAGGCAATTCCAGTCCCTCCAGCCCAGTGAAGCAATCGAGAAAGCCATCGGCAATACTCAGCTGTGGATTGCCCTGGATTTTCAGGTGCGTGATCTGGCTGAAATCGGCGCTCAGTTGTGGCAGTTCGCCGACGAATGGAGCCTCGGTAGTCAAGACTTCCAGGCGCAGATCCGGCATGTCGATACGACTGCCGCGCCAGAGATCCTCAAGACTTTCGCTGAACTGGTTTCGCGCCTCAAGTTGCGCTGCTCTTTGCTGCGCGGTCCAGAGTTGGCCCGTTGTCGGATCATGACTCGGTACGCGCTGCTGCCACGCTTCGAGGTCGCTGAGCAGTCGGGTCACTTCGGCATCCCAGCTCATCAGTTGCGCCGTACCTGCCTGCAATGTGCCGGGGAGGCGATAGATCATGTCGATGGCCATATCGTCTCTCAAGTGCGGGAACACTCTGCGCGCCATCGCAACGTCATTCGGGGCGGGCAGTATGCCGAAGTGGCGATTGTGTTCGGCATGGTAGGTCTTGATTCGCTCGCGAGCAGCCAGAGACAGCGGATTGCCGGCCAGCCGCACGCCGGCGGTGCGATTCGGATTTGCGCTGAACAATGCTTCCGGCAACTGTGTGATCTTGTTGTCGTTGAGATACAGGGACTGCAAAGCCGGGTGTTCGGCAATACCTTCGGGCAGAGACGAGAGATTGCAACGGGTCAGAAAAGCGTCCTGCAATGCCGGCATCGTCTGTAGATCGGGTGTCACGGTCAGTGGATTGTTGCTCAGGTCCAGACGCTTGAGCTTGCTCAGCGACACGAGCACATCATGTCCGGCGGAGGTGTAGTTGATGGCGCAGCCGTCCAGGCGCAGCTGTTCGATATTGTTCAGGTTGGCGATGAAGGGCGGAATTTCATTCAGCGCGAATTTCTTCATTTGCAGCACCCGCAGCTCGGCAAAGGACTCCACGAACGTGTCTATGCCGGTGATCGCTGCATTGCCCGTCAGCTTCAGGGTTGAGACATGGCTGAAGTCGACGTTCAGGCGAGGCATCTGGCCGACGAATTTCAGATCGGTCACAAGGGCCGTGCTGCGCTTGCCGTCCACTTTGGACCGCTGGCGCCAGAAAGCCTCCAGGTCTTGCTTGAATGCGGTCCGTGCCGAATGCTGTTGCGCCTGCTCCATTTCCGAAAGCTCACGGCCTGTGACCGGATGCGTGGACGGCGTTTCCTGCACCCAGCGCTCGAGATCCAGTTGCATCTGCGCCAGCTCCGCTTTCCAGCGAAGCAGTTGTGCGCGGCTGTCGGCCAGATTGCCCGGCAGATCGTAGATCATGCCGCTGGCCTTCTGCTGATCGAGATTGGTGAACAATTCCTGCGCCAGGCCAATGTCCTCGTCGGCGGCCATGACATGGAAGTCCTTGCGATGGCTGCGATAGTAGGTCTGGACGTTGTCGCGCGCCTCGGTCGACAAGGGATTGTCGGAAAGATCAATGCTGCCGCTGCGCTCGGCAGGCAGATCGAACAGGGCGTCCGGTAATTGCGTGATGCGATTGCCGGACAGAATTGCGGAGCGCAGATTCGGGTGGCTGGCCAGTCCATCCGGGACAACGCTGAGGCCGCTGTTGGACAGGTCAATGTCCCACAGCCGGGGCAACAGGTTGAGGTCGGGGAAGGTTCCCAACGGGTTATCGCTCAGATCCAGTTGGTGCAGATGGTCGAAAGACAGCAGCGCCGCCTGATTCTCCGGAGTCAACAGCACGCCGCAGTTTTTCATCTGCAGTTCGAACAGACGAGTCAGCGTATTCATCGGCAACGCCTTCGGTTCGAGTTCGAAGTTGTTCAGCTTGAGCCTGGTCAGTTGGGGGAAGCACTCCAGAAACGGCGCGATCGCCGAAATCTGCCGATTGCCAGTCAGGGTCATATCGTAAACGTGCTCGAAGTTTGCGCTGAGCACGGGCATGTCACCACTGAACGCAGCGCTGGCCTCAAGACTGCCCTCGCGAGTGGACACGGATCTGCTGCGCCAGAACTGCTCAAGTTGTTGCGCGAAGCTCCGCCTGGCATCCAGCTCACGCGTCTGTTCGGCGATCGGCAGGCGTTCACCTGTTTCAGGGTGAAACGTGGCCGCCTGGTTGATCCATTGGCTGAGTTCCAGGTTCAACTGGCTGACCTCGGCTTCCCAGAGCGCCAACTGGACACGGGCCTCAGTCAGTGTTCCGGGCAAGCGGTAGAACACTTTGGTGGCTTGCTCCTCGTTGAGGTCAGGGAACAGTGCGATGGTGCGCTGCAGATCTGCGCTCTCCGGACGAATGTCGAAGTGTCGGCCGGAATATTCATGGAAGTTTTTCACGCGTTCGCGCGCCGCTGGGGTCAGCGGGTTGTCAGCGAAGGTGAAGTTATCGCTCAAGGAGGGGGGCAAATTGAAGAACCCTTCGGGCACCGCTGTCAGGCGATTGCCATCGAACTGGCCGGAACTCAGTCGAGGATGATCCAACAGGTCATCTGGCAGACTATGTATGCCGGTCCGCGACAAATTGACGTAACGCAACGAGGGCAACGCGTGCAGGTCGGGTGGCAAACCAAGGGCGTTGCCCTGCAGATCGAGGATGGTCAGCTGTGGCATGGAGGCGAGCACAGCCTGCGTGGTGATCGTAAGGCTCAGCCCGCATTTGCGCATTTTCAGTTCGCGCAGATAAGGCATGTGTGTGAGTGCCTGAGGCAGCGACGGCAGCCTCAGGTTTTGTGCATCGAGAATCCGTAATCGCGGAAACTGTCGCAGAAAACTGTCCAGTGAGCCCGGCGTGGCGCCGCCATCAAGGATCAGGGTGGTGATATGCCTGAGGTCAGCCGACAGCGTGGGCAGGTCGCCGATGATCGGGTGCACAAGCTTCATGGCGTGACCTGATGCCATGGCGTAATCATCGAGGTCGGTAGGGTACTCCCGACGCCAGCCTTTGAGGATTTCTTCCCTGAGCAATCGTCGGTTCTGGATCTCCGCGCGTTTCTGCACCGGGGTGAGTGCAATGCCGGTATCGGGATGACTGAGGGGCGGGTTGTTGGCCCAGACATGCAGCTCGTTCTGTAATTGCAGGTATTCATCCTGCAGCCGCTGGATCTCAGCGCGCTGGCCCAGCGGACTGGCGCGCATGTTCTGCTCCACTGTGCTGATCTGCAGGTCGGTCAGCTTCGGGTAAAGCGCGCGGATGTCCTGCCGGTAGCCTTCCAGAATTTCCTCATCGCTTTGTTCAACTCGGGAATAACCGTCGCTGCCCAGCAGCCTTAGCGTATCGAAGACCGGTGGCCGAATCGGCGTCTCCTGTAGCACGACGCGCAGCTCTTCACGTTCCATGGCGCGTTCGCGGATGGCGGCTTTCAGCACGTTGCCCTGGCCCACCCTGATATTGAGACTGCTGCGCTCACTGTCGGGCAATGCGTACAACAGGCTGGAATGGAAATCGCCGAATGAGTGCAGTGCCTGGCCGCGGTCGTCGAAGGGCTGATAGCGCCCGTCATCGCGCCTGACCAGTACCTTTTGTTCAGGCGCGTCCTCGCGCCCGATGCTGTCGACCACCGGACCCTCGTAGCGACCGTCGCGGATTTCGATCCGCACATCGCCGCTCCAGCCCGGCAGGAATTTCAGGCTGTGCAGCGACAGCGAGTCGGAATCGGAATTTTTCACCGAGTCCAGTTCGAGCCCCTCGTAGGCCCGGGTGATGCGCACTTCCTGGCTGGCCAATTGCATCAGTTCCTGTTGGCGCGGTGGCAGCTGTCCATCGCTGATCTGTAGCAGTTCACCCCCTGTGGCAGTGTCGAGCAGCTCGCGGGTGACGCTCGCTGGTAATTCGGGGTTGTGAGTCTTGAGCTGTTGCGCCAGCGGATCGTCGAGGTGCTGCAAGGCTCGATAGCGGGATTCGAACAGTGTGCTTCGGTGCGTTCTGGCGAGCTCGACCACTTGCTTGCGCAGGGTCTGGCAGCGCACGTCCAGTGGCGGTGTCGCGGTGAAGGGTTCGGCGAGCAGTGCCTTGATCTGTGCTTGATCGAGAACCGAAAGCAGGCTTTTGAGCAGGTCGCCGCCGATCAATTGGTCCTGACGCAACTCCGTCAACGGCAGGCTTTCGTCTGCGCTGGACTGCCAGAGCAGCTCGCCCTTGCGATCGATCAGGCGCAGGCGCTGGTTGCTCGGCCAGCGGCCATGTTCGCTGAGCAATTGCAGTTGAGTGACCTGGTCGGCGCGCAGAAATTCTTGCGCAACGTCGCTGTCGAGTTGATCGATGAAGCGCTGCAACTGCTGGTCAAGCTTGAAGCGCTGGATGCTGTCGGCCAGCAGCGGCGGGACTTTCTCCTGATTCACATGCATTTTGCGCACGGCATCTTCGCTGCTGCCGCTGACCTGAAGAATGGTTTTGCGCTCGGCCGGGGTAAAGCTCTCTACCGCCGGGCCGATGCGCCGCAGTGCGGTCTCGCCGTCCCATTCCACGGGGCGTTCGAGCTCGGTGTGCCAGGCCCCGTCGCCGTTGTGCCGTACCACAGGCTGATAAGCGTCGGGGCGAGTCGGATGTTCGATGCGGTACTGGCCGGGCACTGTGTGTTCCTGCACGGAAAAATGCGCATCTTCGAGAGGCAGCAACTGTTTGTCCTGATGTGGATGCAGGCCCAGTGCGGTCGGTTGCGAATCCGGTTCGGGCCGGGCCGGGTATTCGTAGCGCTCGAGATCGGGTTGCCAGTAGCGGGTTTCACCATTGGCGAGTTTTACCGGTTTGAAACGGTCGATAAACGCTACGACTTCCTTGGGCAAGACGTTGCGAAACTCAGCCGAGGCAATCGCACCTCCAACCGCAAACATGCCCAACTGGATCAGCGATTCCACGGTGCCCATCAGATGTTCGAAGGCTTCGGTGGTGCGGCCCTGCGCCCATTCGATGATGCCTTCGAACGCTTCGTCGAGCATCTGGTAAGCCATGTACCCCATCATGACTTCGCCCAACACCGGTACGAAGGGGGCGACGATCAGTGCGGCGGTCTGGGCGATCGTGGAAATGATGTCGACCACCGAGTCCCAGAACGCCCAGCGTGCCTTCTGGTCGACTGCTGCGGTGGGCACGGCGATGCTGCGGCCGTCATTGAAAATCTTGTTCAGTTTCGTCTGATAGAGGTGCTGCCACAGGTCGTCCTGAAACGGCACCAGCGCAGTCTGCAGATCGGGTCGCTCCACAGGCGCCTCGCGCCAGGCCGGCAGGGAGCTGCCGGGTTCGTGGGGATGCCACTTGATTTCGCTGAGGCGGCTGTTGAGGGTGCCGAAGAAAAATCCGCGCTGTTCATGATTGACGAAGCGGCTGAAGAACCGCTGGTACTCCTTGGAGCGCAACTGGCGCGTCAGTTCAACGACCATTTCCAGCGGCGAGGCATATTCCTTGAACGGGTGCTCGGGATCGTCCGGCACATAGGCCACGATCCGCGCGTTGGTTCGCGACACGGTCAAGTCCGGCCCGAAGACAACGATGCCGGTCAGTGGCGCGCAGAGCATCGTCACGTCATGGCACAACAAGGGCGCACCATGGATGTAGATGCCTTTCATGCCATCGAGCAGGGCCTCGACCAGGCGCACTGCGTTCTCCGACACATCGCGGTTCATCCGTGCCCATTGCAAAGAGGCTTTCATGGCAGCCTTCTCGCTGGCGTCCAGCTTGCTGCGCAATACCGAGGCGATCATGGGATCGGAGTAGCCGAGATTTTCTTCCAGGCTGGCTTGATACTTCGCGCCGACATCCAGTCGGCGACACAACTGGGTGAACGCGGCGATGCTCATCGTTGATTTGATCGCGGGCAAGGTGTCGAACTGTCCCGTCGTGGTCGGTGGCGTGGTGAAAGTTGACTCGGCTTCGAAGGCGTCGGTGCGGGTTTCCTTGTCTTCAAAGTTATGCAATGCGGCGTCGAGCAGCGAAATGCTCCACACCCTTGCGCCGGTCTTGATAGGGAACCAGGGAGTGGTGGCAGGGATGTACAAACGCACATAGGTGTTTCTGACATCCAGATCCAGATCGAAAGCGCGTTTCAGTTCTGCCTTGAGCAGGGGCTCGGCGAACGCTGCCGCGTCCTGCAAATGCTCCAGGCTTTTATCCACTTCACTCTGGGCACTGATGTGCGCGGCATTCAGACTTTTCATCTGCGCATGCTGCTCGGCTGGAGCGGTCTTGAGCGGTTCGGGCAGTTGCGGGACGCTCTTCTTCAGTGCGTCTCGCCGTGTGGCCGAGATGTCGCCCAGCCAGTCGGGGATCGCCTTTTTCAGCGGTTGGTAATGCTCAGCGGGATGTCGCGCGTCGTTGGCGACAGTCGGGGTTGCCGGTGGGTGTCCTTCAGACAGGTGCATGGCCATTCCTTGGCGTTGGGAAGAGCCCTCAGCAAATCAGCAGCCAGCGCACCTCGTGCGGTACATATTTATGTCTCTGCCGCGAGGCTGACTTGGTATTCTGCGCGGCCTGCCGCAAATCGGCCGCGCCCGGTAAACTGCGCCTTTGCGACGCTATATGTCGCATTGCCGTAAACCCGGGAAAATCCGGGGTTTGCGCTATAAGAAGTTGTCGCTTGGCGACAAGGCCGGGCACCCAACTGTCCTTACAATCCCCTCATCGCTCGCCAGTTCCAGGCGGGTGTTCCTCTTCAGGAGACTCCGATGTCCGTTGAGCACGCTGCGGTACAACGCGCCGATTTCGACCAGGTAATGGTTCCCAACTACGCGCCTGCCGCTTTCATTCCGGTGCGTGGCGCCGGTTCCCGGGTCTGGGATCAGGCCGGCCGCGAGCTGATCGACTTCGCCGGCGGGATTGCCGTCAACGTATTGGGCCACGCGCATCCGGCGCTGGTCGGTGCGTTGACCGAACAGGCGAACAAGCTGTGGCACGTGTCCAACGTGTTCACCAACGAACCGGCCCTGCGTCTGGCGCACAAGCTGATCGACGCCACGTTTGCCGAGCGTGTGTTCTTCTGCAACTCCGGCGCCGAAGCCAACGAGGCCGCGTTCAAGCTGGCCCGTCGTGTCGCATTCGACCGTTTCGGCACCGAGAAATACGAAATCATCGCCGCGCTGAACAGCTTCCACGGCCGTACCCTGTTCACCGTCAACGTCGGTGGCCAGTCGAAGTATTCCGACGGTTTCGGCCCGAAAATCACTGGCATCACCCACGTTCCCTACAACGATCTGGCCGCACTGAAAGCCGCGGTGTCCGAGAAGACCTGCGCGGTCGTGCTCGAGCCGATCCAGGGCGAGGGCGGCGTACTGCCGGCCGAGCTGGCTTACCTGCAAGGTGCCCGCGAACTGTGCGACGCGAACAACGCGCTGCTGGTGTTCGACGAAGTGCAGACCGGCATGGGCCGCAGCGGCAAGCTGTTCGCTTACCAGCATTACGGCGTGACGCCGGACATCCTCACCAGCGCCAAGAGCCTGGGGGGCGGTTTCCCGATCGCGGCGATGATGACCACCGAAGCGCTGGCCAAACATCTGGTCGTCGGCACCCACGGCACCACTTACGGCGGCAACCCGCTGGCCTGCGCCGTTGCCGAAGCGGTGATCGACGTGGTCAACACCCCTGAAGTGTTGAACGGCGTGAACGCCAAGCACGACAAGTTCAAGACCCGCCTGCAACAGATCGGCGAGAAATACGGCCTGTTCACTCAGGTACGCGGTCTCGGTCTGCTGATCGGTTGCGTGCTGAGCGACGTCTGGAAAGGCAAGGCCAAGGACATCTTCAACGCCGCCGAGCAGGAAGGCCTGATGATTCTCCAGGCCGGCCCGGACGTGATCCGTTTCGCCCCGAGCCTGGTGGTGGAAGATGCCGATATCGACGCAGGTCTCGACCGCTTCGAACGTGCTGCGGCGAAGTTGACGCAAGCCTGATGGACCTTTCGGCGCCTGGAGTTTTTCCGGCGCCGAACCAATTTTTGATACCGGGCACATTCACCTGTTGGATTGAACCTGTGGTGAGGGGATTTATCCCCGATGGGCTGCGCAGCGGCCCCATATTTTTGGGGGTGCTTCGCCCCCCAGCGGGGATAAATCCCTCGCCACAAGTCCCATTCCTGCATCGATCTTTATGTGGGCCCGGTTTTTTCTGTGAATATTGAAGAGAAAGGAGTGACACCATGCTGGTGATGCGCCCCGCGCAAATGGCTGATCTGGGCGAGGTACAGCGTCTGGCTGCGGACAGCCCGATTGGTGTCACTTCCTTGCCGGATGACGTGGAACGTCTGAGCGACAAGATCGCCGCGAGCGAAGCTTCGTTCGCCGCCGAAGTGAGCTTCAACGGTGAAGAGAGTTACTTCTTTGTCCTCGAAGACTCGAGCACCGGCAAACTGGTCGGCTGCTCGGCCATCGTCGCTTCCGCCGGTTATTCGGAGCCGTTCTACAGCTTCCGCAACGAGACTTTCGTCCACGCCTCCCGCGAGCTGAAGATCCACAACAAGATCCACGTGCTTTCGCAGTGCCACGACCTGACGGGCAACAGCTTGCTGACCAGTTTCTACGTGCAGCGCGAACTGGTCGGATCGCCGTGGGCCGAACTCAATTCCCGTGGCCGCCTGCTGTTCGTCGCCAGCCACCCGGAGCGTTTTGCCGATTCGGTGGTGACCGAGATCGTCGGTTACAGCGACGAGAATGGCGACTCGCCGTTCTGGGATGCGATCGGGCGCAACTTCTTCGACCTCAACTACGCCGAAGCCGAGCGCCTGTGCGGGCTGAAAAGCCGCACCTTCCTCGCCGAACTGATGCCGCATTACCCGATCTACGTGCCGCTGCTGCCGGATTCCGCCCAAGAGGCGATGGGCCAGGTGCACCCACGGGCGCAGATCACCTTCGACATCCTGATGCGCGAAGGCTTCGAGACCGATCACTACATCGACATCTTCGACGGCGGCCCGACCCTGCATGCGCGGGTTTCCGGGATCCGTTCGATCGCCCAGAGCCGCGTGGTGCCGGTGAAGATCGGCGAGCCGGTCAAAGGCGCCGGACGCCAGTACCTGGTGGCCAACGCACAGTTGCAGGATTACCGCGCGGTGTTGCTGGAGCTGGATTACGCGCCGGGCAAACCGGTGACGCTGGATATGGAAGCAGCCGAAGCCCTGGGCGTCGGTGAAGGTGCCAGCGTGCGCCTGGTGGCGGTTTAACGCCTTAGCGAGTTTCACGGGTGGCGCGAGCGGCCCGTTTGAGGAGATAGCATGATTGTTCGTCCCGTACGCAGCAGCGATTTATCCGCGCTGATCGACCTGGCCCGCAGCACCGGCACCGGCCTGACTACCTTGCCGGCCAACGAAGAGCGCCTGACCCACCGGGTCGGCTGGGCCGAGAAGACCTTTCGCGGCGAAGCCGGGCGTGGCGATGCCGACTATCTGTTCGTGCTCGAAGACGATGACGGCCGCGTGGTGGGCATTTCCGCCATCGCCGGTGCGGTCGGCCTGCGCGAGCCCTGGTACAACTTCCGCGTCGGTCTGACCGTCAGCGCTTCGCAAGAGCTGAACATCTACCGCGAAATTCCGACGCTGTTTCTGGCCAACGACCTGACCGGCAATTCCGAGCTGTGCTCGCTGTTCCTCCACGCCGATTACCGCAACGGCCTCAACGGCCGGATGCTGTCCAAGGCGCGCATGCTGTTCATCGCCGAGTTCCCGGAGCTGTTCGGCAACAAGATCATCGCCGAAATGCGCGGTGTGTCCGACGACGCCGGGCGCTCGCCGTTCTGGGAAAGCCTGGGGCGACACTTCTTCAAGATGGAATTCAGCCAGGCCGATTACCTGACCGGCGTCGGCAACAAGGCGTTCATCGCCGAACTGATGCCGAAATTCCCGCTGTACACCTGCTTCCTTTCGCCGGACGCGCGCAACGTCATCGGCCAGGTGCACCCGGACACCGAACCGGCACTGGCGATGCTCAAGAGCGAAGGCTTCAGCTATCAGGGTTACGTCGACATCTTCGACGCCGGCCCTGCCATCGAATGCGAAACCAGCAAGATCCGCGCGGTGCGTGACAGCGAAGCGCTGGTGCTGGCCGTCGGCACGCCGGGCGATGACGCCACGCCGTTCATCATCCACAACCGCAAGCGCGAGGATTGCCGCATCACGGCTGCGCCAGCGCGTCTGGCTGCGGGCACCCTGGTGGTCGATCCACAGACCGCGAAACGTCTTCAACTCAGCGCCGGCGATCAGGTTCGCGCCGTGGCGCTGTCCGCTGCACGGGAGTCGAAATAATGAATTCGCTATACATCGCAGGTGAGTGGCTGGCCGGTCAGGGCGAGGCCTTTCAATCGCTGAACCCGGTGACCCAGCAAGTGCTGTGGGCGGGCGAGGGCGCCACTGCCGCGCAGGTCGAATCGGCGGTTCAGGCTGCTCGCCAGGCATTTCCTCAGTGGGCACGTCGCACCCTCGAGGAGCGCATCAGCGTCCTCGAAGCTTTTGCTGCTGCGTTGAAAAACCACGCTGACGAACTGGCTCGCACCATCGGCGAAGAAACCGGTAAGCCGCTGTGGGAGTCCGCGACCGAAGTCACCAGCATGGTCAACAAGATCGCGATTTCGGTGCAGAGCTACCGCGAGCGCACCGGTGAGAAGAGCGGCCCGTTGGGCGACGCCACCGCCGTGTTGCGCCACAAGCCCCACGGCGTGGTTGCGGTGTTCGGCCCTTACAACTTCCCCGGTCACCTGCCTAACGGTCATATCGTCCCGGCGCTGCTGGCCGGTAACAGTGTGTTGTTCAAACCCAGCGAACTGACGCCGAAAGTCGCCGAGTTGACGGTCAAGTGCTGGATCGAAGCCGGTTTGCCGGCAGGCGTGTTGAACCTGCTGCAAGGCGCGCGGGAAACCGGTATCGCGCTGGCGGCGAACGCGGGTATCGACGGTCTGTTCTTCACCGGTTCCAGCCGCACCGGCAATCACCTGCACCAGCAATTCGCCGGTCGCCCGGACAAGATTCTTGCGCTGGAGATGGGCGGCAATAACCCGCTGGTGGTCGATCAGGTCGCTGATCTGGACGCGGCGGTGTACACGATCATTCAGTCGGCATTCATCTCTGCCGGCCAGCGCTGCACCTGCGCCCGCCGTCTGCTGGTGCCGCAAGGCGCGTGGGGCGACAGCCTGCTCAAGCGTCTGGTTGAAGTCAGTTCGACCATTGAAGTCGGTGCCTTCGATCAGCAACCGGCACCGTTCATGGGCTCGGTGATTTCCCTCGGCGCGGCCAAAGCCTTGATGGATGCGCAGGAACAACTGCTGGCCAACGGCGCGGTGGCGTTGCTGGAAATGACTCAGCCGCAAGCGCAATCGGCTTTGCTGACCCCGGGCATTGTCGATGTGACGGCCGTGGCCGAGCGTCCGGACGAAGAACTGTTCGGGCCGCTGCTGCAAGTGATCCGCTATGCCGATTTCGGCGCGGCGATCACTGAAGCCAACAACACCGCTTATGGACTGGCCGCCGGTTTGCTCTCCGATTCCGAAGCGCGTTACCAGCAGTTCTGGCTGGAAAGCCGCGCCGGCATCGTCAACTGGAACAAACAGCTGACCGGCGCCGCGAGCAGCGCGCCATTCGGCGGCGTCGGCGCCTCGGGCAACCACCGGGCCAGCGCCTATTACGCAGCGGATTACTGCGCGTACCCGGTGGCCTCGCTGGAAACCCCGAGCCTGGTGTTGCCATCGGCCCTGACGCCTGGCGTGAAAATGGCGTAGCGCCCATTCGCGAGCAGGCTCGCTCCCACAGGGAAATGCATTCCAGTGTGGGAGCGAGCCTGCTCGCGAAGGCCGCGCCTCGGTCTTAAAGAATAGTTACTGAAGCCTATAACAACAGATTCTCGTGGAGCCTCGCTGATGAAATCCTATGAAGTCAATTTTGACGGTCTAGTGGGGCCGACCCATAACTACGGTGGTCTGTCCTACGGCAACGTCGCCTCGCAGAGCAACAGTCAGCAATCCTCGAATCCGAAGGAAGCGGCGCTGCAAGGTCTGGCGAAGATGAAAGCGCTGATGGACATGGGCTTTCAGCAAGGCGTGCTGGCTCCGCAGGAACGTCCCGACGTGGCCGCGCTGCGCCGTCTGGGCTTCAGCGGCACTGACGCGCAAGTGATCGAACGCGCCGCCAAAGAAGCGATGCCGCTGCTGGTCGCCAGTTGCTCGGCGTCGAGCATGTGGGTGGCCAACGCCGCCACGGTCAGCCCGAGTGCCGACACCGCTGACGGCCGCGTGCACTTCACCGCTGCCAACCTCAATTGCAAATATCACCGCAGCATCGAACACCCGACCACCAGCCGCGTGCTCGGGGCGATGTTCGCCAATCAACAGCACTTCGCCCATCACGCCGCATTGCCGGCAGTGGCGCAGTTCGGCGACGAAGGCGCGGCCAACCACACGCGTTTCTGCCGTGAGTACGGCGAGGCGGGCGTCGAGTTTTTCGTGTTCGGCCGCAGTGCGTTCGACAACCGTTTCCCGGCGCCGCAGAAATACCCTGCACGCCAGACCCTCGAAGCCTCGCAAGCCGTGGCGCGTCTGCACGGTCTGCGTGACGAAGGCGTGGTCTATGCGCAGCAGAATCCCAACGTCATCGATCAGGGCGTGTTCCACAACGACGTGATCGCCGTGGGCAACGGTGAAGTGCTGTTCTATCACGAGGACGCGTTCCTCGAGACCGACAAGATGCTCGCCGAACTGCAAGGCAAGCTGGCCAAGGTTGGTGGCAACTTCCAGTCGGTGTGTGTGCCGCGTTCGGCAGTCAGCGTCGATGACGCGGTGCGTTCCTACCTGTTCAACAGCCAGTTGCTGTCGCGTGCCGATGGTTCGATGCTGCTGATCGTGCCGCAGGAATGCCAGGCCAACGAACGCGTTTGGGCTTATCTGCAAAGCCTGACCAGTTCCGGCGGGCTGATCCGCGAAGTGAAGGTCTTCGATCTCAAGCAGAGCATGCAGAACGGCGGTGGCCCGGCGTGCCTGCGTCTACGTGTGGCGCTGAATGAAACCGAACTGGCGGCGGTCAACCCAGGCGTTATCATGACGGCCCCGTTATACGGTTCGTTGACCGCATGGGTTGAAAAGCACTACCGCGACCGCCTGAGCGAAACCGATCTGGCGGACCCGCAGTTGCTGCTTGAATGCCGGACGGCACTGGATGAACTGACGCAAATCCTTAAACTGGGCGCGGTTTATCCCTTCCAGATCAATTGATCGCCGGCGCGCTGCCTGAACGCGGCGCGCGGCGTGTCACCCCAAGAGAGTAAAAACATGAGCGATTCCCTGCAGCTGATCCTTGAAGACACCGACGGCACGCAATTGCAAACCTCGTGCACCCGCGTCGCGGTGATGTGGCAAGGCAAAGAGCTGTGGATCCAGCAGGACGGCCGTGGCCAGCTGCTGATCGGCGTGGACGTCGAGGAAGGTGACGAAGAGTACGCCAACCTGCTGCTGCGCCCATTGGCGACTAATCTGGTAAGTCTGCAACTGGAAATGGAACCGGCTGACCTCGGCGCTGACGAGGATCACGTACACGGCCCGGATTGCAACCACGACCACTAAGGAAACCGCTCTATGCTCGCCCTCGGCAAACTGCTTGAACTGACCCTCGCCGGCCGCGAACCGGCGGAGAAGACTCAACTGACTGTCGAAGGCGTGCGCATGCGCTGGTTGAGCGAAGGGGCGCTGGAAGTCCGGCCCCCGGAAGCGCGCGACAATGGCCTCGACCTGCTGCTGTCGGCAGGCATCCATGGCAATGAAACCGCACCGATCGAGTTGCTCGATCGGTTGCTGCACGACATTGCACGCGGCGATCTCAAGCCGCGCGCACGCATTCTGTTCCTGTTCGGCAACCCGGAAGCGATCCGCAAGGGCGAGCGTTTCGTCGAGCAGGATGTCAATCGGCTGTTCAACGGCCGCCACGAACAAAGCAGCGGCTCGGAAGCGTTGCGCGCCTGTGAGCTGGAACGGCTGGCGGCGAGTTTCTTCAGCAAGCCCGATCGCCAGCGTCTGCACTACGACCTGCACACGGCGATTCGTGGCTCGAAAATCGAACAGTTCGCCTTGTACCCGTGGAAGGAAGGGCGCCAGCATTCCCGTCGCGAACTGGCGCGCCTGCGCGCCGCCGGCATGGAAGCAGTGCTGTTGCAGAACAAGCCATCCATCGTCTTCAGTTCGTACACCTACGACAAACTCGACGCCGAGGCTTTCACCCTGGAACTGGGCAAGGCGCGGCCGTTCGGGCAGAACGACGGCGTTAACGTTTCACTGCTGGAAACCCGTCTGAAGCAGATCATCGAAGGCACTGAGCCGGAGACAGAAGAAGGGCTGGACGGCTTGCAGTTGTTCAGCGTGGCGCGGGAAATCATCAAGCACAGCGACGCGTTCCGCCTGAACCTGCCGGCGGACATCGAGAACTTTTCCGAGCTGGAACCGGGTTATGTGCTGGCCGAAGACCTGGCCAATACCCGCTGGGTGATCGAAGAGCAGGGCGCGCGGATCATCTTCCCCAACCCCAAGGTCAAGAACGGCCTGCGCGCCGGCATCCTGATCGTCCCGGCCACTGACGAAAACCTCGCCTGATAGCGACATCTGAATCGGCACAAAACCAATGTGGGAGCGAGCCTGCTCGCGAAAGCGGTCTACCAGTCAACTTGTCGTCGGCTGGCAGTCCCTCTTCGCGAGCAGGCTCGCTCCCACATTTGATTTGAGTGAGGTCAAAAACTCACTCGACGTTACACGGCTACCGCACGCGGCTCTGTACGACGCAGCGCACGAACTTTCTGCAGCGTGTCCGCGCAAGTCCGCGCTGCTTCCTGACCCTTGTGCACAAAGTGCTCGAAGAAGAACTTCTGATGCTCTTCGCCCGAATGGAAGTGATGCGGGGTCAGCGACACCGAGAACACCGGCACTTCGGTTTCCAGCTGCACCTGCATCAGGCCGCTGACCACCGATTGCGCAACGAACTCGTGACGGTAAATGCCGCCGTCCACCACCAGGGCGGCGGCGACGATGCCGGTGTAACGGCCGGATTTGGCCAGCAGCTTGGCGTGCAGCGGCATCTCAAAGGCGCCGCCGACTTCGAAGAAATCGATGTCCGATTCCTGATAGCCCTGCACCAGCATTTCAGCGACGAAGCCTTTACGGCTCTGGTCGACGATTTCCTTGTGCCAGCAGGCCTGGATGAACGCGACGCGCTCGCCCTGTGGATGTTTGCTTTTGCTGTCGATAGCGGTGGGTTGCATGTTCTGACTCCTGTTTGTGTGAAAAACAGGGCGTTATGAATCGAAAGGGATGCAAGGGTGCGAACGCAGGCACGGATGCACGCGGACGGCCCTTTGGCGTCGATCCCGTTCTCTCTTCATCCGGACTATGACCGTCGGCCCCGGGATCACACCGGGTCTGCTGACCTTGCCGACGCACCCCGACTCAAGTCGTGTGCAACGCCAAGCGCTCGCGGGCTATGCGCATTGCGCGCAATTACCGCCGGTGGGGAATTGCACCCCGCCCTGAGAACGTTTGTGCCGCCCATAGGCGGGCGGCGGCAAGTTTGTAACACATATTTCCCGGCCATGCACATGACACTGTTGGAGCGAGCCTGCTCGCGAAAGCGCCTTCACATTCAACGAATATGCTGACTGTTACTGCGCTTTCGCGAGCAGGCTCGCTCCCACATGGGCTTTGTCTCCTCGAGAAAGAATGGGATTTTTGCTCGGTCGAGGGTTGATTAATCTGCGCGATGACCGCAGTAATCCCACTTCACAAAGGGATTCCCCCTGCTGACCAGAGGCCAGGTTCATGAGTGTTATCGATCTTCGCAGCGACACCGTCACCCAACCGACTCCCGCCATGCTCGAGGCGATGACCGCAGCGGACACCGGAGACGACGTGTATGGCGAAGATCCGACGGTCAATCACCTCGAGGCCGAACTGGCCAAACGCCTGGGCTTTGCCGCCGCGCTATTCGTGCCGACCGGGACCATGAGCAACCTGCTCGGCCTGATGGCGCACTGCGAGCGGGGCGACGAGTACATCGTTGGTCAGCAGGCGCACACCTATAAGTACGAAGGTGGCGGGGCGGCGGTGCTCGGTTCGATTCAGCCGCAGCCGCTGGAAGTGCAGGCCGACGGTTCACTGGATCTGGATCAGGTCGCGGCGGCGATCAAGCCGGACGATTTCCATTTCGCCCGCAGCCGTTTGCTGGCGCTGGAAAACACTATGCAGGGCAAGGTGCTGCCGCTGGAGTATCTGGCCCGAGCCCGACGCTTTACTCAAGAGCATGGCCTGCTATTGCACTTGGACGGCGCGCGGTTGTACAACGCGGCGGTCAGGCTTGGCGTCGATGCCCGGGAAATCACTCAGCATTTCGATTCGGTGTCGGTGTGCCTGTCCAAAGGCCTCGGCGCGCCGGTCGGCTCGGTGCTGTGCGGCTCCGAGCAACTGATCGGCAAGGCGCGGCGTTTGCGCAAAATGGTCGGCGGCGGCATGCGTCAGGCCGGGTTGCTGGCGGCGGCTGGCTTGTACGCGCTGGATCATCACGTCGAACGGCTGGCCGACGACCACGCCAACGCCCAGTTGCTCGCCGAGGGTCTGCGTGAGGCCGGTTTCGTCGTCGAACCCGTGCAAACCAACATGGTGTATGTGCAAATGGGCGACAAGGCCGCAGCACTCAAGGACTTTGCCGGCGAACGCGGAATCAGGCTCAGCGCCGCCGCGCGCTTGCGCATGGTCACGCACATGGACGTCAGCCGCGCGCAAATCGAACAAGTGATCGCGACATTCGTCGAGTTTTCACGCAAGTGACAGCGTCAGCCGTCCAATTGACCGTTTCTATCGTATAAACACGCTGTACCCCGCGCGCAGGGCCGATATAATGCGGCCCTTTGCCGTCGCTTCGTCTCATGACGTTTCGAACAGGCCTTTGGCCGCAGCCTCCGTGGAAGAACCTAATGAAAAGCGCAGAAATCCGTGAAGCCTTCCTTCGCTTCTTCGAAGAGCAAGGCCACACCCGTGTAGCCTCCAGCTCTTTGATTCCGGGCAACGACCCAACCCTGCTGTTCACCAACGCGGGGATGAACCAGTTCAAGGACTGCTTCCTGGGCCAGGAAAAACGTGCGTACACCCGTGCCACCAGCAGCCAGAAATGCGTGCGCGCCGGCGGCAAGAACAGTGACCTGGAAAACGTCGGTTATACCGCGCGTCACCACACGTTCTTCGAAATGCTCGGTAACTTCAGCTTCGGCGACTACTTCAAGCACGACGCGATCACCTTCGCCTGGACCTTCCTGACTGGCGTGCTCAAGCTGCCGAAGGAAAAGCTCTGGGTCACTGTCTACGCCACCGACGACGAAGCGTATGACATCTGGACACAGAAAATCGGTGTGCCCGCCGAGCGCATGATCCGCATCGGCGACAACAAGGGCGCGCCTTACGCTTCCGACAACTTCTGGACCATGGGCGATACCGGCCCGTGCGGCCCGTGCACCGAGATTTTCTACGACCACGGCGAGCACATCTGGGGCGGCCCGCCGGGCTCGCCGGAAGAAGATGGCGACCGCTACATCGAAATCTGGAACAACGTGTTCATGCAGTTCAACCGCACCGCCGACGGCGTGTTGCATCCGTTGCCAGCGCCGTCGGTGGACACCGGCATGGGCCTGGAGCGGATCAGTGCGGTGATGCAGCACGTCAACTCCAACTACGACATCGACCTGTTCAAGAATCTGCTCAAGGCTTCGGCTGAAGCGATCGGCTGCGAAAACGGCGATCAGTCGTCGCTCAAAGTCGTCTCCGACCACATTCGTTCCTGCGGTTTCCTGATTGCCGATGGCGTGCTGCCTTCCAACGAAGGTCGCGGTTACGTGCTGCGCCGGATCATCCGTCGCGCCTGCCGTCACGGCAACAAGCTCGGCGCTACCGGCAGCTTCTTCTACAAGATCGTCGCGGCGCTGGTCGCCGAGATGGGCGAAGCCTTCCCGGAACTGCAGAAGCAGCAAAGCAACATCGAGCGCGTGCTCAAGGCTGAAGAAGAGCAGTTCTCCAAGACCCTGGAGCACGGCCTGAAAATCCTCGAGCAGGATCTGGCCGAGCTCAAAGGCACCGTGGTGCCAGGCGACGTGGTGTTCAAACTCTACGACACCTACGGTTTCCCGATGGACCTGACCGCCGACATCGCCCGCGAGCGCGGCCTGACCGTCGACGAAGCCGGTTTCGAGCGCGAGATGGAAGCGCAGCGTGTTCGCGCGCGTTCGGCCAGCTCGTTCGGTCTGGACTACAACACCCTGGTCAAGGTCGACGTGGCCACCGAGTTCACCGGTTACGCCGCCACCAGCGGCTCGGCGAAAATCGTTGCCATCTATAAGGATGGCCAGTCGGTCGACGTGCTGAGCGAAGGTCAGGAAGGCGTGATCGTGCTCAACCAGACGCCGTTCTACGCCGAATCCGGTGGCCAGATCGGCGACTGCGGTTTCATTCAGGCCGGCAGCAGCCGCTTCGACGTGCGCGACACCACCAAGACCGGCGGCGCATTCCTCCACCACGGCGTGCTGGCCGCGGGCAGTCTGACCATTGGCGCACCGGTGGAAACCCACGTCGACGCCGAAGTGCGTCACGCCACCGCGCTGAACCACTCGGCTACGCACTTGCTGCACGCCGCGTTGCGTCAGGTGCTCGGCGAGCATGTGCAGCAGAAAGGTTCGTTGGTCGACAGTCAGCGCCTGCGTTTCGACTTCAGCCACTTCGAAGCGATCAAGCCTGAGCAGATCAAGCAGCTGGAAGACATCGTCAACGCCGAGATTCGCAAGAACTCCGCCGTTGAAACCGAAGAAACCGACATCGAAACCGCGAAGAACAAAGGCGCCATGGCGCTGTTCGGCGAGAAGTACGGCGACAGCGTGCGCGTGCTGAGCATGGGCGACTTCTCAGTTGAACTGTGTGGCGGTATCCACGCCAACCGTACCGGCGACATCGGCCTGCTGAAAATCATCAGCGAAGGCGGTGTGGCATCGGGCGTGCGTCGTATCGAGGCAGTCACCGGTGCTGCGGCGCTGGCCTACTTGAACGCGGCGGAAGAACAACTCAAGGAAGCGGCCAGCCTGGTCAAGGGCAGCCGCGACAACCTGATCGACAAGCTCTCGGCGGTACTGGAGCGCAACCGTCTGCTGGAGAAACAACTCGAGCAGTTGCAGGCCAAGGCAGCCAGCGCGGCGGGCGACGATCTGTCGGCCTCGGCAATGGACGTCAAGGACGTGAAGGTGCTGGCCGCCCGTCTGGACGGTCAGGATGGCAAGGCGCTGCTGGCGCTGGTCGATCAGCTGAAAAACAAACTCGGCCGCGCAGTGATCCTGCTCGGCGGTGTCCATGAGGAAAAGGTCGTACTGGTTGCAGGTGTAACCAAGGACCTGACTGGCCAACTCAAAGCCGGTGATTTGATGAAACAGGCTGCTGCGGCAGTGGGCGGGAAGGGCGGTGGTCGTCCGGACATGGCGCAGGGCGGCGGTGTCGATGCCGCTGCGCTGGATGGCGCACTGGCGCTGACCGTTCCATTCGTCGAGCAGGCTTTATAAGACGGCTCGCCGGGCTCGCAGTCTAGTGGCGGGCCTGGCGACTGTTCGAAAGATTATTGGGCGCCCTTCATGGGCAGAGGCGGCTTTGAAATGGCTTTGATCGTACAGAAATTTGGAGGCACCTCGGTCGGCACTGTCGAGAGAATCGAGCAGGTCGCCGACAAGGTTAAGAAATTCCGCGATGCCGGCGATGACCTGGTGGTTGTGCTGTCTGCAATGAGCGGCGAAACCAACCGTCTGATCGATCTGGCCAAGCAAATCAGTGGCGAGGCGCAACCGGTTCCGCGCGAGCTGGACGTGATCGTGTCCACCGGTGAGCAGGTGACGATTGCCCTGTTGGCCATGGCGCTGATCAAGCGCGGTGTGCCGGCGGTGTCGTACACCGGTAATCAGGTGCGGATCCTGACTGACAGTGCGCACAATAAAGCGCGTATCTTGCAGATTGATGACCAGAAGATTCGCGGTGATCTGAAGGCCGGCCGCGTGGTAGTTGTCGCCGGTTTCCAGGGCGTCGACGAGCACGGCAACATCACCACCCTCGGTCGCGGCGGTTCCGATACCACTGGTGTGGCACTGGCTGCAGCGTTGAAGGCGGATGAATGCCAGATCTACACCGACGTCGACGGTGTCTACACCACCGACCCGCGTGTGGTGCCGGTCGCTCAGCGTCTGGACAAGATCACCTTCGAAGAGATGCTGGAAATGGCCAGCCTCGGTTCCAAGGTGCTGCAGATCCGTGCGGTGGAGTTCGCCGGCAAGTACAACGTTCCGCTGCGCGTACTGCACAGCTTCAAGGAGGGTCCGGGCACCCTCATTACTATTGATGAAGAGGAAACCATGGAACAGCCGATCATTTCCGGCATCGCTTTCAATCGCGATGAAGCCAAGCTGACCATCCGTGGCGTGCCAGACACCCCGGGCGTGGCGTTCAAGATTCTCGGCCCGATCAGTGCCGCGAACATCGAAGTCGACATGATCGTGCAGAACGTCGCGCACGATAACACCACCGACTTCACCTTCACCGTGCACCGCAACGACTACCAGGCTGCACAGACCGTGCTGGAAAACACCGCTCGCGAGATCGGTGCCCGTGAAGTCGTTGGCGACACCAAGATCGCCAAGGTCTCGATCGTCGGCGTCGGCATGCGTTCCCACGCAGGCGTGGCCAGCCGCATGTTCGAATCGCTGGCGAAAGAAAGCATCAACATCCAGATGATCTCGACTTCGGAAATCAAGGTGTCCGTAGTGATCGAAGAGAAATACCTGGAACTGGCCGTGCGCGCGCTGCACACGGCTTTCGAACTGGATGCTCCGGCCCGTCAGGGCGAGTAATCCGCTTCTGTGAAGGGCGCGGTCTGACCGCGCCCTTTATTTTTGAATGGCGCGAGCCCCGGAACTGTTCTTTTGCTCGCGCTGGTCAATACTCAGGCATGTAGGGCTACGATCGCTGCGGTTGTAGGTCGGGTGCCTTTTTTTTGCAGACTGTTGTCCCTGAAATGAATGGCGTAAGGAGAAAGGTATGCTGATTCTGACTCGTCGGTGCGCGGAAAGCCTGATTATCGGTGACGGCGAAATCACCGTGACCGTGCTCGGCGTCAAAGGAAACCAGGTGCGTATCGGCGTCAACGCTCCGAAAGAGGTTGCGGTGCACCGTGAGGAAATTTACCTGCGTATAAAGAAAGAGAAGGACGAAGAACCAAGCCATTAATTTTTATCGATTTTTATGTTTGCAAACGGGGAAGAAGCTGGTTAATATACGCCCCGTGTTGCGGAGAGCTGGCCGAGTGGCCGAAGGCGCTCCCCTGCTAAGGGAGTACACCTCAAAAGGGTGTCGGGGGTTCGAATCCCCCGTTCTCCGCCATTATTTGCTTAGTACGTCGTAATCTGGCTTCTTCTGTAAGTTGTTGAAATTACTAGAAAAAGTGTTTGACATAGAGATTAGACGGCCTATAATGCGCGGCAACAAATGCACTCGTAGCTCAGCTGGATAGAGTACTCGGCTACGAACCGAGCGGTCACAGGTTCGAATCCTGTCGAGTGCACCATTTAAGAGTTATTTGCTGTAAGGTGAGTAACTCGGCTTCAGCCAGTTGTGGTCTGGTTTAAAAACACAAAATGCACTCGTAGCTCAGCTGGATAGAGTACTCGGCTACGAACCGAGCGGTCACAGGTTCGAATCCTGTCGAGTGCACCATATACCAAGAAGCCCGCGTTTAACGCGGGCTTTTTGCTGTCCGGGATTTGGCTTTTCCCTTCACACAGCCTCTTTCATCAAAATCAATTTGAGCACTGCGGCCTCGCTTGAGGTCGTAACGATAGCTCGTGGTCGAAGTGCGCGTGTTGATCTTGTCCGGCTTGCCCAGTGCGCTTTCGACATCGCGCTGACTCATGCCGGCAATCACTCGCCGATTGATGATCGCTTCGCGCCGCTGCCTGTTATCGATCAGGGTTCCACATTTGTGTTCGGTGCCGCCGACGATGCCCGGTTCGCGTCCGCTGTCTTTCATGCCGGTCACGGCTTCGTGATTGAACTCCGGCATGATCGCGACCCAGCCAGGCGAGTAGGGGTGAACTTCCTGAATTGAGAGCTGCTCGCCAGTTGCGCAGCTCATCGATGTGAAGGTGATGCTGCCGTCAGCGGCCTGGCAACGATGAAGTGTGGTGGCGCTGGCAGGCGTGGTGTGGAACAGGGCGGTCAGTAGATATAGCGCGGGTTTTGATGGCATTCGATGTCCTCCGTGACGATCTACGCTCAAGGGTAGTCGCTGCTTTTTGCATTGCCGGTGTGTTTTCTTTTCAAGATGAGTCGTCGCATTTGCACGGGTCAGGCAGGTGCTCAGGTTTGTTTCGCAAGCGCTTGTTTCAGCCGTGATTTTTTCAACGTTTTAAACCGTCAGGCGTGTATCATTGCGCCCGTCAGCCCCGCCGGGGCTTATGGAAAACCTCCATGGACTTACCCAGTAGTTGTTCAGTAAACCGTTTCACCAATCATGAATTGACTGATTGATCCTTCCGGCGTGCCCCGCTGCTGGGAGTGGAGTTCGCCTATGTCCGAAATCGAAGTAAAGAAAACACAGGAAAGCCTGCAGGACCGCCTGGCTCAGGTCATCGAGTTGCTGCAGCGCCAGCGTGTCGTTGAAGACCTGACTCATCGCCAGGAAGGTCCGCACCACGACCGCGTGGAAAACCTGGTTCACCGGCAAAACCTCGTCGAGCTGCAACGCAAACTCGATGATCTGCACTCCGCCGACGTCGCCTACATTCTTGAAGCCTTGCCGCTGGACGATCGTCTGACGCTCTGGCAACTGGTCAAGGCCGATCGCGACGGCGATATCCTTCTCGAAGTATCCGATTCCGTCCGTGAGACGCTGATCGCCGACATGGACGATCACGAGCTCCTGGCTGCGGCCAAGGACATGGACGCCGACGAACTCGCTGACCTGGCCTCCGAGCTGCCGCGAGACGTTGTCCATGAGCTGATGGAAAGTCTCGATAACCAGCAGCGCGAACGCGTGCGCTCGGCCCTGTCCTACGACGAGGACCAGGTCGGTGCGCTGATGGACTTCGAAATGGTGACGATCCGTGAGGACGTCAGCCTCGAAGTGGTGCTGCGTTACCTGCGTCGCCTCAAAGAGCTTCCCGGTCACACCGACAAACTGTTCGTGGTCGATTACGACGGCGTGCTCAAGGGCGTGCTGCCGATCAAGCGTCTGCTGGTCAACGATCCGGAGAAGCAGGTCGCGGAAGTCATGGCCAGCGATCCGGTCAGTTTCCACCCGGACGAAGATGCCTACGACGCCGCTCAGGCATTCGAGCGTTACGACTTGATCTCGGCGCCGGTGGTCGACAAGAACGGCAAACTGATCGGCCGTCTGACCATCGACGAAATGGTCGACCTGATCCGTGAGGAAAGCGAGAGCGAAGTCCTCAACATGGCCGGTCTGCGCGAAGAGGAAGATATCTTCGCCTCGGTGTGGAAATCCCTGCGTAACCGTTGGGCGTGGCTGGCGGTGAACCTGATCACTGCATTTGTCGCATCACGGGTGATCGGTCTGTTCGAAGGTTCGATCGAGAAGCTCGTGGCACTGGCGGCGCTGATGCCGATCGTGGCGGGTATCGGTGGCAACTCCGGTAACCAGACCATCACCATGATCGTGCGCGCCATGGCGCTGGATCAGGTCAGCACCGGCAACACCTCGCGCTTGATGCGCAAAGAGCTGGCGGTCGGTTTGATTAACGGTCTGGTCTGGGGCGGGGTGATCGGTGTGGTCGCGTACATGCTCTACGGCAGTTGGTCACTCGGCGTGGTCATGACGGCGGCGATGACGCTCAATCTGTTGCTGGCGGCGTTGATGGGCGTGTTGATCCCGATGACGCTGGCGAAAATGGGTCGCGATCCGGCGATGGGCGCCAGCGTCATGATCACGGCAATGACCGACAGCGGTGGCTTCTTCATCTTTCTCGGGTTGGCGACCATTTTCCTCCTCTGACCTTGTGCAATGAAAAGCCCGTCAAATCGACGGGCTTTTTTGTGCCTGCCACACTCAATTGCCAAGCGGCCATCTGTCATATTGCGGGCAAAAAAAAGCCAGCAATCATGCTGGCTTCAATATGTTCGGTATAACTCAGGACGCGTCTGCGGCCATTTCTGCGTCGTGTGCGATCAGCGACACCAGGGCGTTCTGCTGACGGTGCGACAGCTGACGGAAGCGTTGCAACAGCTCGCGCTCGTGCAGCGACAGCTCCGGGCTGTCCAGGCGCATGCTCAGCTCTTCGCCCAGTGCGCCTTCCTGAATAAGACTCTGCTCAAGGCGCGCAATGATCTCGGAGTTCATGCTGCGATGATGATTGCGAGCCACCTCGGCAATGCGTTCACGCATTCCGTCTGGCAGACGTACGACAAACTTGTCAGCCGTACGGCTGGAATAAATTGCCTGTTTCAATGGGCGCATATATTTAACCGGTTAGTTCAGGGGAGCGGTTCTCGGGATTGGCCGCAGGATGTGTGGTAGGACAAGCATCCGGACCAATTGGTTCAACCTGAATTGTTAAGAGGCCGGCATCATGCCTCAAAATTGCCAGATCATTGGCGTCAATTCTGTGACAAATATTGAGCCGGGTAAAGGCGTAATGCCAGCACCAGTTGTCAGAAATGCGGACTGGTTGGAAAACTTTCCATCCTTCCGTATCGCTGCCCGCTTTTGAATGCACATCTGTTGATGTCCGAAGACTTCGGAGCGTGCATGCTATGCGGCTCGCTATTCTTGATCCCTATGTGTACAGGATAGTGGCAATTTGCCGATTTACTAGAGGCAGGACCCGTCGGAGGGCGTTTTCGGGATGGATGGCAAGCTTTTTTACCTGATGGGGCCGTCTGGTTCGGGCAAGGACAGCCTGATTGATGCATCACGTGAGCCACTGCGGGCGTTGAACTGTGAAGTAATGCGCCGGGTGATTACCCGCTCGGCGGAGTCCGTCGGCGAAGATGCAATTGGCGTGACGCCTGAAGAGTTCGAGCGGCGACAGCACGCCGGCGCTTTTTCCTTGGCCTGGCAAGCCAACGGCCTCTCCTACGGCATTCCAAGGGAAATGGATGAATGGTTGCAAGCGGGCCGGCACGTACTGGTTAACGGGTCAAGAGCGAACCTGCGTCAAGCAATGGAGAGGTATCCAACCCTGGTGCCGATTCTGCTGACAGTCAACGATGATGTCCTGCGCAAGCGCTTGCTCAGCCGTGGTCGGGAGACCCCTGAGCAAATCGATGCGAGGCTGGCTCGCAACGCACTGTTCAAAGACCGAAGATCCAGCGACAGCCCCGTTCATCAGGTCGACAATTCTGCTGATCTTGCTGAAGCTGTCTCTGCATTACTCGAGGTGATCCGGCTCAACGCAGAACCGGATCGAACTTGATCTTGCGCCCTGCAATCAGAGCCAACACGAACAGCACCGCAAACACGCCACAGCCAACCAGAGGCAAGGTGACTTCCGTCTCCTCGAACAGCGCCAGATGGGTAACGCCACTCAGTAAAGCGAGGATCAGAAATCCTGTCGCCGATTTGGACATGTTGTACTCCTGAAGATATTTCAAAAAACCAGACGTTCGGTGATTGGCGCCGAGGCTTGCTCAGGCTCGCTGACCATTTGTGTAGAAGCGTCGCTGCGTTCACTCAACACTGCCCACTGCGGCGCTTTCTGCACTTGCAGGTAATGCGGCATGCGCTGCGCCACTGGCTGCTCAACGTCAGCCTTGGGAAAAAAATGCGATCCGAGCAAGAAAGCCAATGCCGCTGCGTTTGCAAGCAAGAGGGTGCTGTTCATGGCACGACGCTCCAAATTGTTCTTTTTGATAGAACAGGCATAGCAGCCGCCGTGCCAACAGTGTAACGGCTGATAAGTCCTTTAAAAACAAGGGTTTGGTATGTTTTTTCCGGCGACGCTGATTGCAATCTGCAATGACCGCATTTCCGCGTAGTGCAATTTGCCCGGTAAAAGTTCCCGCAATCTTCCAGGGCGCTTGCCTACACTTAAAAAGCCCTACGGACGACATGACAAAACAAGGGCCGGCCGTTAACATGCACGCCGTCTGTCGCGTCGCATACAGCCCGCGTCAATCAGTGTCTCAGTAGCTCAATTGGATAGAGCATCCCCCTCCTAAGGGGAAGGTTGCAGGTTCGAACCCCGCCTGGGACACCACCTCTTCAATAAACAAAAAGCCCCGTCGCACTTACTCGTGCGGCGGGGCTTTTTGCGTTGGAGCGCTGGCGAGCTCTACAGCAACTCCGAGCGGCGCAACGCCTCGATGGTTTCAATCAGGTCGTCGTACGCCACCGGTTTGCCCAGATGCTGATCGAACCCGGCTTCCCGGGATTTCTGCATGTCGCTCTGAGTGCCATACCCGGTGAGGGCGATCGCTGGTACGTTTTTCACCAGCGGCAGTTTGCGCAGGGCAGCCATCAGTTCATAGCCGGTCATGACCGGCATGCCGAGGTCGGAGATGATCAGATCGAAGCGCGTGCTCTCAGCGGCTTTCAGCGCTGCCACCGGATGATCGAAGGCCGTTACGTCGGCGTCTTCCATCTCCAGCAGCAGCTTCAAGGTCTCCAGCACTTCCGGCGAGTCGTCGACCAGCAGAATGCTCAAGCCATCGAGCTTGCCGGAAACCGGTTCAACCTCGGCTGTTGCAGCGGTTTCTTCGACATCAGTCGACAGCGGCAGGCGAACGGTAAAGGTACAACCGGCGCCGAGCCCCGGCGAAGCAACCTTCACCGTGCCGTGCTGGGCTTCGGTCAGTTGCCGCACCAGTGACAGGCCTATGCCCAAGCCTTCACGTTGATGGTTGGTGTGCTGTTTTTCTGCCTGGCCGAACAGATCGAAGACGTGTTCGAGGTTTTCCGCAGCGATGCCGACGCCGTTATCCTTGACGTCCAGTTGCGCCATTTTCCCGCTCTTGCTGGCGATCAACTCAATGCGCCCGCTCGGTGGGGTGAACTTCAGCGAATTGTTGACCAGATTCCAGATGATCTGCTCGACCCGTGTCGGGTCGGCATGAATGATCAACGGTGCTTCAGGCAATTGCAGGTCGATGCGCGTGGCGTGTTGCTCATTGAGCACCACGGTGTGAATGTCGCGCAGAACCGCGCTCAGATCGACACGCGCCAATTGCAGTTTGAGCTTGCCGGTGCGCACCCGTGCTACATCAAGCAGGTCGTCGATGATCCGCGCCTGACTGTTCACGGCATCGCAGATGGTATTGACCGCTTTGGTCGCCGGGCCGGCAGTACGGATCATCGGCAGGCGCCGCAGCAGTTCGGCGTTGAGCTGGATCAGGTTGAGCGGGTGCTTGAGTTCATGGGACATGACCGCGAAGAACTCATCACGCAGGGACACGGTATTGCGCGTCTGCGCCAGTTCCTTGCTCTGTTCATCCTGCTGGCGCTTGTGTCCGGTCAGGTCGCGGGCGATTTTTACATAGCCCTGCAAGCGGTCGCCGCTGAGCCTGGTGACCTCGCCGCTGCAGAAGAATCGGCTGCCATCCTTGCGCACATGCCAGCGCTCATCCTCAGAGCGGCCGTGCTGGCGGGCGGTGGACAATTCGCTTTCAGCCATGCCGGCAGCACGGTCTTCGGCTGTGAAGATGAAATCGTAGTACTGACCTTCGGCCTCGTTTTTGCTGTGGCCAAAGATCAGTTCAGCGCCTTTGTTCCAACTGGTGATCGCACCCATTTCATCGAGGATGATAATCGCGTAGTCACGCGTACTCTCAGCGACCAGACGCATGCGTTCTTCGCCCAGGCGCAGCTCTTCCTCGGCTTCGCGGCGTTTGCTGATGTCGATGAAGGTCAACACGGTGCCGTCGATGTGGTCTTCGCTGGAGCGATAAGGCAGCAAGCGGGCGATGTACCAGCGGTTATCGGTACTGTTGACCTCGCGTTCGATCATGTTCAGCGATTCGAACACTTGCGCCGCGTCCTCGGTCATCGCCGGGTAATTCAGGCGATGGGTGATATCCAGCAGTGAACGGCCGGTGTCTACCGGCAACATGCTGAAGATGTCGGTGGCGCGCGGCGTGAACCATTTGATGCGCATGCTGCGATCGACGAACACCGTAGCAATGTCGGTAGAAGCGATCAGATTGGTCAGATAATCGTTGATCTTGTCGGTTTCTTCGACTTTGGTCTTCAGCTCGTAATTGACCGTCAACAGCTCTTCATTGATCGACTGCAACTCTTCCTTGCTGGTCTCGAGCTCTTCGGTGGCCGAGCGCAATTCTTCGTTGATCGCCTGCATCTCCTCGTTGGAAGCCTTGAGCTCTTCGCTGGAGATTTCCGACTGTTCGATGGTGTCCTGCAAATGCAATTTGGTGCGTTGCAGCTCACGTTCCAGGTTCGAGAGCACTTGGCTTTCAGTCTGCAGCACCGTGGTCAGCGCCTGCTCGTGCGCGTCGATCTCCGTTTCATCGAAGGTCACCAGCACGCACTCGCTGTCGAAGTCGTCGTCCTTGTACGGCTGCGCAATCAGCGTGATGCGGTACTGGCGCTCCTCGCGCTTGAGCAGCACTTCACGCGAGCACACAGTGAGGTTGCTTTGCTGCACCTGGAACAGTGTCGTGCGAATTTCCAGGCGCAGTTCCGGCAGGATCAGCGTCAGCAAGTTGCGTGACAGCTCGCCGCCGACATGCCGCAGGAAACGCCCGGCGGCTTCGCTCATGTGAAGAATATCGGCATTGGTGTCGACGATGATGCTCGGCGGGGCGAAGCGTTCTATGGCGCGGCGGTGGATATCGGCAAACGACAGCTTGACGGGCTCGATGGCTTTCGATGGCGGTCGGGAAACGCTGGTGCGCATGTAACCGCCACGTGGCATGGTCGGGGTGCGACGGCTGTTCGGGGTACCGGTCTTGGCGCGGAAGATGCGGTTGCGCTTGTCCACTGGCGCGAACAATTCATGGCAGGCATCGGCGCTTTCAGAGGTGCCGAGAAACAGGAAACCGCCCGGTCGCAGGGCAAAGTGGAACATCTGCAGGATTTCCCGCTGCACCTCGCGATCCAGGTAAATCAGCAGATTGCGGCAAACGATCAGGTCGATCTGCGAGAACGGCGGATCGGACAACAGGCTGTGCTTGGCGAACAGCACTTTCTCGCGGATTTCCTTGCGAATCCGGTAATGCTCATTGTCCTTGACGAAATAATGCCGAAGGCGCGTTGGCGGTACGTCGGTGACGATGGCTTGCGGATAGGTGCCGGCGCGGCCGGTGGTGATCGCGCGTTCGTCGATATCGGTGGCGAACACTTGCAGGTTGGCCTTGCTGCTTTGTACCTGCATCTGATCATCGAGCAGGATCGCCAGGCTGTAGGCTTCTTCGCCGGTCGAGCAGCCGGCAGACCAGACGCGCAATTCTTCTTTTTCCGACGAGTCGGCAACCGATTGCACCAGTTGCGGCAGCACATCGCGCTCAAGGGCTTCGAAGGCTTCGCGGTCACGGAAGAAGTTGGTCACGCCGATAAGCATGTCGCCGAGCAGGGCCTTGGATTCTTCCGGGGTATTTTGCAGGTAGTCGTAATAGGCGCCGAGGTCAGACTGGCTGGTGACCTGCATGCGCCGCTCGATACGCCGCAGCACGGTGGCGCGCTTGTAGTGTTTGAAATCGTGACCGGTGCTGCTGCGCAGGTACAACAGGATTTCATGCAGGCGTTGTTCGGCGATCGACGCCTCGTGTTCGTTTGCAGGCTTCAAGGCTTTCAAGTCGGGATCATTGGCGCTGGGTAATTTGATGTTCTGGGAGTTGCGCCAGAGCTCCATCAGTTTCTGCGGCATCTCGACCACTGGCAGCACCAGATCGACCATGCGCGTCTCGATGGCGGCGCGCGGCATGCCGTCGAACTCGGCGTCTTCCGGCACTTGCACCAGCGTCACGCCGCCCTGTTCCTTGATTCGCGACAAACCCACCGCACCATCGGAGCCGGTGCCTGACAACACCACGCAGAACGCCCGCTCACGGTGCACATCGGCCAGATCGCGAAAGAACAGGTCGATGGCCGTGTGGCGCGCCTGCGGCGAACCGGCCGTGCTGACCCGCAGATAGCCGTCGTTCATCGACAGCGAATGCGCTGGCGAGATCACGTACACACAGTTCTTTTCGATCGGCACCGGCTGCGTCACTTGCAGCACCGGCATGCGCGTCGATTCCTGAATGATCTGGTCGGCGATGCTTTGGTGATCGGGCGACAGGTGCAAAATGATCACGAACGCCATGCCACTGTCCTTCGGCATATGCTCGAAAAACAGCTTGATCGCTTGCAGGCCGCCCGCCGAGGCGCCGATGCCCACCACCGGGAAATTCAGGTGGCTGGGGGTCACATCCTTGCGCTCGGGCGCAGAGGGCGAGGCAGGGGTTTTCGAGGTCATCACTTCGGCCTTTTTTTGTGGCGGTACAAGCGTATCGCGGACGTCCGGGGGCGCAGGTAATTGAGCAGAATAAACCTCATTTGGGGATCTGCCTGCATTTTTGAAGGACAAATGTGCTGTCTGTGTCTTTGACCTCCGGCGATTGGCAACCGTGCCGATTATTTTGCCGGTGTGATGATCGGTGGTCAGTCGTCGTTGATTTCGACTTTGCCAAGGCTCCCGCTGACCTCGGTAACATGCCGGCGGCCGTAGACTTCGTAGCTAGTCCCGCTGGCCTCGACGCCCGGCTTGCGCACGGCCAGTTGGGCGAATAACCCAGCCTTTTCGCTGTAGCTGCCGAACCAGTTGACCAGCGCCCCGATGTAGCATTCGCCGCCAATCATTACCGGCAGGTCGGTGATCTTTTCGATGGCATAGTGCGTTGGGCCGTAGCTGTAGTAATCGCCGTCTCCGGTACCCGTGGGAGGAATTGGGCAAAGGGGCGAGTTATTGGTTGAGTCGGGGGCGGCTTTCATCGCTTGAGTGACGGCGTGGTCGAGTGCCGCGTGCAAATCCGCTTCGAGGTCATAGGTGCTGGTGCCGTCTTCTTTATGTTGCGTGGTTGGCACTTGCAGGGAGTAAGCGTAACGCACGGACACCGTCGGTACCTGACGGTTGATCTTCAGCGGATTGAGCAGGTACAGATTATCGACACCATAGGCGCCGTTTCGGTAAGCGGCATAAATTCTGTCGTGAAGCCTGATCCAGCTGACTGCCTGATTGGCGCCACGGTCGTTGGTGTAGAACAGCGAACTTTCCGGCTCCACCGATCTTTTGACAAACCGCTCGCCCGTTCGGTGCCAGGTTTCCACGTAGGTGAACAGGCCAGTGCCGCCTGCGTATGTGTCGACGATAAGGTCGCGTTGGCCATCATCGTCCAGATCCAGCAGTGCGTAGGAAGTCCGTCCGGTCTCGGCGGCGCCTTCAATGCGTGAGGCGTTCAATGCTTTCCATTCGTCCTCGCTCACGCCTTTGGGGCGCGACTTGGGGAAGTGGGTTTGCTCGCCATAACTGTCGACTGGATCGCCCGCGAACGATGTCTGCGAAGACTCGAAAGCCCGTGCGGCCAAGGCATGTTCCAGCGCAAATTCCGTGTGGTTTTTGCTCTCGGCACGAATGCTTTCCTGCAGATCGTTCATCGCCTGAAGATCCACGGCGTCCGGCTGCCACATTGCGGCTTGCGTCCACTGTGCCTGCAATGCTTGCAGGCGCTGGCGGTAGCTGCCATCCAGGCAAGCGACATCGACTGCGCAGGCATTGCGGGTTTTTAGCCAGGCGCGCTGGGTGCGCTTGAGCTCAGGTTGCGTCGCTGTGGCAGTTGTCATCAGTTGGCGATACTGCGTGCCCATTTGCGCGTCGAGCTCATAAAGCGCTTTATTCGCGCAAATCGTGTTTTCCACGTCGTTCGCCGCTTTGGTGCAGTCCATTGCCGCCGCACGCATTGGCTGGATAAACAGCAGCAAAAAGGCCGACAGGATGTAGCGTCCCTTGATGTACACGATTCAGTCCCTATGAAAATCCTTGAGCCAGGCGCGCAGAGTAATACTCCAGGCAACATTCTTGAAGCACCACCCTCAGGCCCGGGCATTTTTGGCCGATAACCCGAACGGTGAGTTCAGACTCCAGCGAAATCGCTTGATGGCGCATGGCCTCCAGCTATCATCTGCGCGCCTGAAATCGCCTCGGTTCGTTTTCTTCAATTGCCTGGAAATCCTCGATGTCGTCGTATCACCAAAAAAGCTTTCTGATCGTCGATGATTTTTCCGATTTCCGCAGTTCCGTGCGTTCGATGTTGCGTGAGCTCGGCGTCAAGGATGTCGATACTGCCGACACTGGCGAGCAGGCGCTGAAGATGTGCTCGCAGAAGTCCTACGATTTCATTCTTCAGGACTTCCATCTCGGCGACGGCAAGAAGAACGGCCAGCAGGTGCTCGAAGACCTGATGTCGGAAAAGCTCATCAGCCACGAAGCCGTTTTCGTCATGGTCACCGCTGAGACCAGTCAGGCGATGGTGCTCAGTGCGCTGGAGCATGAGCCGGATGCGTACCTGACCAAGCCGTTCAACCGTTCCGGACTGGCCCAGCGCCTTGAGCGTCTGGAACAACGCAAGACGTTGCTCAAACCGATTCTGCAAGCCCTCGATCGAGGTAAGCCGGTCGAGGTGCTCAATGCCTGTATTGCCCTGTGCAAACAGGACATCCGCTATTCGCCGCTGTGCCTGCGTTACCGCGCCGACGCCCTGCGCGACATGAACCAGAACGAAGCGCTGGAGCGGCTCTACGACGGCATCATTGCCGACCGGCCGTTGCCGTGGGCCTTCGCCGGATTGGGCAAATTATTGTTCAAGCGCGGGCAGGTCTCGCAGGCCAAAGAGGTCTATGAAAAGGCCTTGAAAGTGTTCCCGATGATGCCGGCGCTGTATGACGGCATGGCTGATGTGCTGGTGGCCGAAGGCGACAGCAAAGGCGCGCAGCGGGTGCTGGAAGAAGCGATCCGGCTGTCGCCGCTGGCGGTGCGCCGTCAGGCTTTGCTCGGCAAATTGGCCATGGCCAACGAAGATTTCGAAACCGCCTCGCGCGCTTATCGTCAGGCCGTGGCGCAGGGCGCGCAGTCGCGTTTCAAGGACCCGGAAAGCAATCTCGGCCTGGCGCACGCGTTGATCAGCAAGGGCAGCGATCGCGGCCTCGACACGCGCACGCGGCTGGAGATCAACACTACGCTCAGTGCCGTGGCCAAGGAGAACCCGAGCGATCCTGGCCTGCAAATCCGTGCGCGTCTAATGAAAGCCACCAGCCTGCTGCTTAACGACGCCGAAACCGCTGACAAACTCACCGAACAAGCGCTGATGCGCCTCGATGGCATGGAGCAATTCATGAGCCCCGAGGCGGCGTTGCTGGTGGCCAAGCAGTTGCAGATGCTCGGTCAGGCCGAGGCGGGCACTTCGATGCTCAAGAGCTGCGCAGAGATCTACGGTGATGACCCGGCGGTCATGAAAGACATTGCCAAGCTCACCGACGATCCGACCATTCTCAGTTCGAGCAACGCTGCGGCCGATCTCAACCGCCAGGGCGTGCGCGTGTACAAGACCGGCAATCTGGTCGAGGCCCGCGAGGTCTTCCGCAAGGCGCTCAAGCTGCAACCGAAAAACATCAGTATTGCGCTGAACCTGGCCCAGTCGCTGCTGCACGGCACCGACACCAGTGTGCCGTCGGCGGAGCTGGAAGAATGTCGGGCCTGCCTGAAACTGGTGGGCCTGATGCCCGACACCGACGCGCGGTTTGCGCGTTATCAGAAGCTGAAAAGCAAGGCGTTTGGCGAATGAACCCAATTGATCCGGCGCTGGATTTTTCCACGGTGATTGCCTCCACCGTCCACGACATGAAGAACTCCCTGGCCATGCTGATGCAGGCGCACAGCCAGTGGCTGGCGCGTCTGCCGAAAGAGCTGCGCGACGGCTCGGAGCAGGGCGTGATCGACTTCGAGTTCGCCCACCTCAACGGCATGCTGGTGCAGTTGCTCGGGCTGTACAAACTCGGCGTGAATCAGTTGCCGCTGCAGCCGGCGTATCACGAACTCGACGATTTCATCGAGGCGCAACTGGCCGCGCATCAGGAAGTGTTTGCCAGTCGCGGCATCATCGCCACCTATGAAGTCGATCCGTTGAGCCCGCTGGGTTTCTTCGATCGCGAGCTGATCGCCTCGGTGCTCGGCAACTGCATCAACAATGCGATCCGTTACGCCCGCGAGTCGCTGCTGATTACCGTCAGCGACGAAGCCGGGCAACTGGTATTGAGCATCAACGACGACGGCGACGGTTATCCGGCGCAGATGCTCGAGCGTCAGGCCGATTACGTGCAGGGCATCAATCACAGCAGCGGCAGCACCGGGCTGGGTCTGTATTTCGCCAATCGCATCGCCGCGCTGCATCAGCGCAACGGCGTGGAAGGGCGCACCGAAATCAGCAATGGCGGGCCGTTGGGTGGTGGGGTGTTCAGCCTCTACTTGCCCTGACATGACCTGTAGGAGCTGACGAGTGCAACGAGGCTGCGATCTTTTGCCTTTGATTTTTTCAAGATCAAAAGATCGCAGCCTCGTTGCACTCGTCAGCTCCTACGCAGCTCCTACGGGTTCTGCAGGATAGGGATATTTGTGGGGGCTGCTTGATATTCCGAACAGGCGAAGCCTATTTTGTCCGGGTCGCCGTTCGCGGCTCGCACAATAACAAGGATTGCGTCATGACAACCGATGGCCAGGGTTCACTCGCGCAGCGATTGACCGGCATTGATGAGATTGAATGTGTCACCCCGGATCTGAACGGTGTGCCACGGGGCAAGGTGATGACCGCCGAGGGTTTCCTCGAGGGGCGGCGTTTGCAGTTGGCGCGGGGTGTGCTGCTGCAATGCATCATGGGCGGCTATCCGCCGGCGCGGTTCTACGGCAGCGATGACGGCGATCTGGCGCTGGTCGCCGATCCTGCGCAGATTCACCGCTTGCCCTGGAGCGACGAGCCGCGCGCCATGGCGATTTGCGACGCTGACGAACTGAGCGGGGGGAGCTCAAGTCTCTCGACCCGTGGCCAGCTCAAAGCGGTCATCGCCCGTTACGCCGCGCACGGTCTGGCGCCGGTGGTGGCGACCGAGCTGGAATTTTTTGTCTTCGCACCCAATACCGATCCGACCCAGCCGTTCCGTCCGCCGGTAGGCCTCGACGGCCGCCGCGAGGACGGTTTGTCGGCGTTCAGCGTCAGTTCCAACAACGGTCTGCGGCCGTTCTTCAGCGAAGTGTATAAATGCATGGCCGCCCTCGGCCTGCCGCGCGACACCTTCATGCATGAAATGGGCGTCAGCCAGTTCGAGATCAATCTGCTGCACGGCGACCCGCTGCTGCTGGCCGATCAGACGTTCCTGTTCAAGCACTTGCTCAAGGAAGTCGCGCTCAAGCATGGCCTGAGCGTGGTGTGCATGGCCAAACCGCTGGCGCATACGCCGGGCAGTTCGATGCATATTCACCAGAGCATCGTTGAGATCGGCAGCGGCAAGAATGTTTTCACTGACTCGAACGGCGAGCCGACGTCGATGTTCCGCCACTTCATCGGCGGGCAACAGGCAGGCCTCGCCGATTTCACCGCACTGTTTGCGCCCAACGTGAATTCCTATCAGCGCCTGTGTCATCCGTACGCGTCGCCGAACAATGCCTGTTGGTCCCATGACAATCGCGCCGCTGGCTTGCGTATTCCCGCCAGCTCGCCGGTCGCACGTCGGGTCGAAAATCGTCTGCCGGGCGCCGACGCCAACCCTTATCTGGCCATCGCCGCCAGTCTGGCTGCGGGTTTGCATGGCATCGAGCAGGAACTGGAGCCGAGCGCGGCAATCCAGGGTGAGTTCGCCGTGCCGGATAATCTGGCCTTGCCGTGTACCTTGCACGCCGCGCTGGAGCGTCTGAAACGTAGCCAGTTGGCGAGGGAACTGTTCGGGTCGGAGTTCATCGAAGGCTACATCGCTTCGAAGACCATGGAGTTGACCAGCTTCTTTGATGAAATTACTCCCTGGGAGCGCCGTGTGCTGGCCGCCCAGGCCTGACGTATCGCTGCTGCCGGGCTGTCGTTCTGACCGCCCGGTATTTACTGCAAGGAGCCGCTCGGAACGCCGATGCGCCAAATCTGGAAATCCTTTCGAGCGCTGTATTTCGCCTCGCTGATGATGTTGATCGGCTCAGGCCTTCTTTCTACTTATCTGGCTTTGCGTCTGGCTGCCGACAACGTCGACGGGCTGTGGGTCGGTGCGCTGATGGCGGCCAACTATTTCGGTCTGGTGCTGGGCGGCAAGATCGGCCATCGCCTGATCGCCCGGGTCGGGCATATCCGTGCCTACTCGGCGTGTGCGGGGATCGTCGGCGCGGCGGTGCTCGGCCATGGTCTGGTGGACTGGCTGCCGGCGTGGCTGGTGCTGCGGACGATCGTCGGTCTGGGCATGATGTGTCAGTACATGGTCATCGAGAGCTGGCTCAACGAGCAGGCCGATGCCAATCAGCGCGGGCTGGTGTTCAGCGGTTACATGATCGCCTCGTACCTGGGCCTGGTGCTGGGCCAGCTGATTCTGGTCATGCACCCCGGCCTCGGCCTGGAACTGCTGATGCTGGTGGCGCTGTGCTTTGCCCTGTGTCTGGTGCCGGTGACGCTGACCCGACGGATTCACCCGGCGCCTCTGCACCCCGCGCCGATGGAGCCGCGCTTCTTCATCAAGCGTGTGCCGCAATCGCTGAGCACGGTGCTCGGCGCCGGTCTGATCATTGGTTCGTTTTATGGTCTGGCACCGCTGTACGCCTCGCAGCAAGGGCTGTCGACCGAGCAGGTCGGTCTGTTCATGGGTAGCTGCATTTTTGCCGGTCTGCTGGTGCAGTGGCCGTTGGGCTGGTTGTCCGACCGCTACGACCGCGCGCTGCTGATTCGCTGCTTTGCCGGGTTTCTGGCGGTGGCGGCGTTGCCGTTGGCGATCATGCCGCAGGTGCCGCTGGAGGTGCTGTTCGTCGTCGGTTTCTTCTGTTCGCTGGTGCAATTCTGCCTGTATCCGCTGGCGGTGGCGTTTTCCAACGACCACGTCGAAGGCGATCGCCGGGTGTCGCTGACCGCCATGCTGCTGGTGACTTACGGCGTCGGCGCGAGCATTGGGCCGCTGCTGGCGGGTGTATTGATGAAGTTTCTCGGCAGTCAGAGCCTGTATGCGTTCTTCAGTTTCTTCGCGTTGGTGCTGGTCTGGCGGATTCGTCCGAAAGCAGTGACCAACCTGCACCAGGTCGACGACGCACCGCTGCATCACGTGGCAATGCCGGACAGCATGTCGAGCTCGCCGCTGGTGGCGGCGCTTGACCCGCGTGTCGATGAGCAGGTGGTGCAGGAGCAGATGGTCCAAGACCCGGCGCCGGTTACTCCTGAGCCTGAGCCTGAAGCGCAGCCGGAAGCAGTCGTTGAAACCGAACTGGACAGCGGCAATGACGATAAGCCTGCGCCGGATATCAGCGGTGGCAGGCCCTGAATCGAAGGTAAACACCGGCGCATAAAAAAGGGCAGCCCTGTGCGGGACTGCCCTTTTTTTTGATCGCTGCGACTCAGAGATCGTCTTTGTCAAAACGCCGTGCTTCACGTTGCAACTGGTAAACAAAACGCTCGACGTTGCGCGCAGCCTGGCCACTGATGTTGTGGAAGCGCAGACCGGCGAAGGTGATGTTGAGTTTTTCTTCGAAGTGCAGGTAGCGCAGCTCGACCGACGTTGGCTGATTGCCGAACAGCGGCGGGGCGATCAGACGATCGTAGACCTGGCCCAGTTGCAGGCGATCAGTGATGTCGCCTTCGAAGCGGAACTTGCAACCGGTCGCGGAAATATCCAGCAGCTTGCCGTGGATAGGCGCCTTCAGCTTTTCGCCGCCCAGTTCAACGCTGACCAGATCGGTGAGCTTCAACGCAGCGCGGAAGGCGTTACGGCGCTGGTGGTAGACCACTTCGCTCGGCAGATCGCCGGTGTAGAAACGGTCGCCGTCGGATTCTTCGATGTTGAGAGTGCCGTTGCATTCCCAGGCGATGCGCACGCCGTCATGAAAGCCTTCGACCTTGAACGGTTCGCCAGCCTGGAGGAAGCGCTCGCCATCGCGCGGGATCATTTCGTCCAGCGCAATCGTTGCGGTTTCGCGGTCGACCTTGATCAGGTAACTCTGAAAACGCTGGCTGCGTTCATGGAAGGTGATGATCAGCGGATCGTGGCTGTCTTGCAGCTGGCGCAGGTTGCTGGAGATTTCCAGTGGCGTGGTGAGCACCTTCGGAGGCTGCGGAGCATCATCCGCGCTTAGGGTGTTGGACACGGTTCTTCAATCTCCAGACAAAATAAGACGACTGGCCAGTATTTTGCCAGCATGTTGCGCAAGTGGATAGTGCAGGGCCAGCGAATGGCTCATGCCTGGCTGAGCGTTCGCGGCTTGACCGGTTTGGCAAAGGTCCCGCTGGCGTCGTACAGCGCTGGCGGCTCGCCGCCGGTGAGGATCTTCAACTGATTGGCCGTGGTCGCCTGCTGGATCTGGATCGACTGGCCATTCTTGACGTTGGCAGCCTGGCACTGGGCGATCAGCGCGGTCAGGGCGTCGCCCTGGGTTAGCAACTGGTCGCCAATGCTCGACTGGCTGGCCAGTTGCTCGAGACCTGTGCGATCGGTCGGCAGGTTGAGGCTGGCGAGGATTTCGCTGCGCTTGCGGCCATGCTGCTCGAGCAGAATGATCAACGCTTGCTTGGTCGCCAGAATTTCTTCCAGCAACGGCATGTCACGACCATGCAAAGCGAGGGATTCGGTTTGCAATAACTCCAGCAATTGTTGCGCTGGAGCAAAGTCGTCGTTGATCAGTTGCAATAAGTTAGTGTCGTGCATGGCTGGCCTTGGGGTTTAAGCGTCCAAAAGCCTGGCGCCGGCAAAAGCCTAGCGCTGGGCTTCGAAGTTGAGCAGTTTGCTGGCTACACGGTTGCTGTCGACTTTATAGCTGCCATCGGCAATCGCGGCTTTCAACTCGGCCACACGGGCTTTGTCGACAGCAGGCTGATCGCGCAGCTTGTCAGTGACCTTCTGCAACTGTTGAGCCTCATTGCTGAGGTGTACCGATTCCCCGCTTTTGGCGGCACTGGCCGGTTCGGCCTGAGTATTCAGCGGTGCGGAGGGGCTGTTTTCAGCGCTTTCCTTGGCGTTGCTGGTACGTGTGCTGCCGGTTAGTGACGAGGAACTGTTCAATCGGTTGAAATCGATAACCATGATAAAAAACCTCTGGGAATTTGGACGCTTGCCATGTTTTCGGCTATCCCCTGAAAAACTTTAGGCCCAATCAACCATAAGCTTGCATGCGCCGTTGCGAGACCTGCTGCGGCACAGTTTAGGGAAGCGACGGGATCGGCGCCAGTTTTCTCCACGAGGCTTTTACATGGCCACTTCGACCTGTCCCGGCGCAATCACCTGCGCCTTGATAACTCTTTGAGAGTTAAGGTTTTTTACTCGAATCTGTTCTTTCATGCCGCCATTGGAGAGCGCTTCCCCCGGCATGCGTACGGCAAGGGTGCCGCTGCGCGCAGTGATCACCACCTGGTCACCCTTGCGCACCACTTCGGCCTGTTCCAGATGCACCAGTGTGATGACCTGATCGGCGACCGTTGGTCGGGTAAGTTTCTGCCCGATCGCTTCGTCGACGGAGGTCAGGAAACCCTGGTTGATCGTGCTGACGTCGCGCTCGCGCAAGGTCACATCCTGCGGCTCGATAATGCCGGCGCGTTTCAGCGGACGAGTGGTCGTCACGATCTCGCGAAACAGGCGGACTTGAGCGGGTACGAACACCGTCCAGGGCGAACTGCCTTCGCAGCGAACCTTCACCGTGACGCGGCCCAGCGGGCGTGCCGGGCTCTCCAGTGTGGCTGTCAATTCCTTGTCGCACATGGGCATGCGCATGCGCGGGTCGAGCTGGTTGACTTCGATTTCGTAGCGGCCTTCGGTTTGACTGGAAGCCAAATAGTCTTCTACGGTGAATTCAAGAAAGCCCTGAGTCACGCCGATAAGCATATCAGGCAAGGTAACCGCATCTGCATGGGCAGGACTGCCAGCAAGCGAGCAGCAAACGGCGGCCACCGCGCAAAGCCCTTTGCGAAGGGTAGATGTCAGGCGTCGGGAAAATGTCGTTTGAGCGTTCATACGAGTTAAAAAGCAAGCGCCGTGCCGTTTAGCAATGAATGTGCGTCGCAACAACACTTGGCGTTGGTGTAGGAGTCTGGGCATGGCTGGTGTAATGGATTCGGTGAACCAGCGCACGCAACTGGTAGGGCAGAATCGCCTCGAGCTGCTGCTGTTCCGTCTCGACGGGCCGCAGCTCTACGGGATCAACGTGTTCAAGGTACGGGAAGTGTTGCAATGCCCGTCCCTGACGTTGATGCCCAAATCCAGTCCTGTCGTGTGCGGGGTAGCGAATATACGGGGAGCGACCATTCCGATCCTGGATCTGGCAATGGCAACGGGCTCCGGTGCGTTGAAAGACAAGAACAGTCCGTTCGTGATCATCACGGAGTACAACACCAAGACCCAGGGTTTCCTGGTCCGCTCGGTGGAGCGCATCGTCAACATGAACTGGGAAGAGATCCATCCGCCACCCAAGGGTACCGGTCGCGATCACTACCTGACCGCTGTGACGCGGGTCGACAACCAGTTGGTCGAAATCATCGACGTCGAGAAGGTGCTGGCCGAAGTCGCGCCGACGCCGGAAGCGATTTCGGTGGGCGTGGTCGATGTCGAGACGCAGACCAAGGCGTTGTCGCTTCGGGTGCTGACGGTCGATGACTCGTCGGTGGCGCGCAAGCAGGTCACGCGTTGTCTGCAGACCATCGGTGTCGAAGTGGTGGCGCTGAACGACGGCAAGCAGGCGCTGGATTACCTGCGCAAGCTGGTCGACGAGGGCAAGAAGCCGGAAGAAGAGTTCCTGATGATGATTTCCGACATCGAGATGCCGGAGATGGACGGGTACACCCTGACGGCGGAAATCCGCGGCGACGCACGCATGCAAAAGCTCCATATCATCCTGCATACTTCGTTGTCGGGGGTATTCAATCAGGCGATGGTTAAGAAAGTCGGTGCTGATGACTTCCTGGCCAAATTCCGTCCTGATGACCTCGCATCCCGGGTAGTCGACCGGATCAAAGCAGCAGATATCAGCTAGGGGCCTTCTGCCCCTGGCGGTCAACACGATTTAAGAGGCGGCATCATTGTCTACGGGTAATTTGGATTTCGAACAGTTCCGGGTCTTCCTGGAAAAAGCCTGTGGCATTCTGCTCGGTGAAAACAAGCAGTATCTGGTCTCGAGCCGTCTCAACAAACTGATGGAGCAGCAAGGCATCAAGTCCCTGGGTGAGCTGGTACAGCGCATCCAGACCCAGCCGCGCAGCGGTTTGCGCGAGCAGGTGGTCGATGCCATGACGACTAACGAAACCCTATGGTTTCGCGACACCTATCCGTTTGAAGTCTTGAAGAACAAGGTACTGCCGGAAGCGATCAAGGCCAGCCCCAACCAGCGTCTGCGGATCTGGTCGGCGGCCTGCTCGTCGGGACAGGAACCGTACTCGCTGTCGATGTCGATCGACGAGTTCGAGCGCAGCAACCTGGGTCAGTTGAAGATGGGCGTGCAGATCGTTGCCACCGATCTGTCGGGCCTGATGCTCAACAACTGCAAGACCGGCGAGTACGACAGCCTGGCGATCGGTCGCGGTCTGTCGCCGGAACGCCTGCAACGCTACTTCGACCCGAAAGGGCCGGGGCGCTGGGTGGTCAAGGCGCCGATCAAGAGCCGGGTGGAGTTCCGCTCGTTCAACCTGCTCGACAGCTACGCGGCGCTGGGCAAGTTCGACATCGTGTTCTGCCGCAACGTGTTGATCTACTTCTCTGCCGAAGTGAAGAAGGACATCCTGTTGCGCATTCACAGTACGTTGAAGCCGGGCGGGTACCTGTTCCTTGGCGCGTCCGAAGCGCTGAATGGTTTGCCGGATCATTACCAGATGGTTCAGTGCAGCCCGGGGATTATCTACAAGGCGAAATAAGCGGTTTGCGCTGATACAAAAAACGGGAGGCCCGCAAAGGCCTGCCGTTTTTTTATGCCCGAATTATTTTCCACGAACCCCCTGTGGGAGCGAGCCTGCTCGCGAAAGCGGTCTGTCCGTAAGACAGTTGGCGCCTGACACGCCGCCTTCGCGAGCAGGCTCGCTCCCACAGGGATCTGCGCTGACCTGGCAACGACGGCAAGCGGCAGAAAAGCGGCATCCGGCGGTAACCGGTTGCCGCTTTTCTGGCATTGCCGCTTAGCCTGTTCGGCTCAAAGCCCCGGAATACGGGGCTTTGTTCATTTGGCACGGCGCTTGCTAAAGCTCAGATACGAAAAACCGGTCACCTGAAGGTTCCCGACATGAGCATCAGCTTCGACAAAGCGCTGGGCATCCACGAAAAGGCATTGGGCTTCCGCGCCCAGCGTGCCGAAGTGCTGGCCAACAACATCGCCAACGCCGACACCCCGAACTACAAGGCGCGGGATCTGGACTTCTCCAAAGTGCTCGAAGCACAGACCGAGAAGACCAAGACCGGCGGCCACTTTGCCCTGAACATGACCAACAGCCGGCACATCGAGGCTGAAGGGCTGGGCAACGGCGACGAGTCGCTGATGTATCGCACGCCGATGCAGCCTTCGATCGACCAGAACACCGTCGACGCTCAACTGGAACAGTCGAACTACGCGGAAAACGCCGTCGGCTTCCAGGCCAGCTTCACCTTGCTCAACAGCAAATTCAAAGGGCTGGTGTCAGCCCTGCGCGGAGAATAATCCATGTCCCTGTCCAGCGTTTTCAACATTGCCGGCAGCGGCATGAGCGCGCAGACCACACGCCTGAACACCGTGGCCTCGAACATCGCCAACGCCGAAACCGTTTCGTCGAGCATCGACCAGACCTACCGCGCGCGCCATCCGGTATTCGCCACCATGTTCCAGGGCGGCCAGGCCGGCGGCAGCGATTCGCTGTTCCAGAACCAGGACGCGGCCGGGCAGGGCGTGCAGGTGCTCGGCGTCGTCGAAGACCAGAGCAACCTCGAAGCGCGCTACGAGCCGAACCATCCGGCCGCCGACGCCAAGGGCTACGTCTACTACCCGAACGTCAACGTGGTGGAAGAAATGGCTGACATGATTTCCGCGAGCCGCTCGTTCCAGACCAACGCGGAAATGATGAACACCGCCAAAACCATGATGCAGAAGGTACTGACCCTCGGTCAGTAATAAGGGGCGACTGCCATGAGCGTTACGGATACCACCAGCAGCCTGAGCATGAACGACATCCTGGCCAACTCGTCGAAGAAGGCCAGCAGCACCACGTCGGGCGGCATCGCTTCGGCGACCAACAGTGCCACCGGCGGCCAGGCGCTGGGCAAGGATGCTTTCTTGCAGTTGCTGGTCACCCAGCTGAAAAACCAGAACCCGCTCGACCCGCAGGACAACAGCGCGTTCGTTGCGCAACTGGCGCAGTTCAGCAGCCTTGAAGGCATCACCACGCTGAACTCCACCGTCAGTGGCCTTGCCGGCAACTACAACTCGTCGCAGGCGCTGCAGGCGTCGTCGCTGGTCGGTCGCAACGTGATCGTGCAGACCAACACCGCCCAGCTCGATGACCCGAGCAAAGGCCTGACCGGTTCGGTCACCGTGCCTTCGTCGATTGCCGGCGGCACCGTGACCATTACCGACAAGGACGGCAAAGCCGTGCGCACCATCGACCTCGGCAGCCGCGCTGCCGGCGATGCCAGCTTCACTTGGGACGGCAAGGACACTGCCGGCACCGTGGTGCCAGTCGGCACTTACACGTTCAAGGCCAACGCACCGATCAACGGCACCGCGACCGATCTGGCGACCTACCTGCCAGCGACCGTCAACAGCGTGACGATCAGCCAGACCGGTGGCGAGCTGATGCTCAACCTGGCCGGCAAGGGCACCGTAGCCCTGTCCAAAGTACAAACCATTGGTATATAGAGCCGACTAACCCGGCACGAAGGAGTGGAACATGTCTTTTAACATCGGCCTTAGCGGTCTCTATGCCGCCAACAAACAACTCGACGTCACCGGCAACAACATCGCCAACGTCGCCACCGCCGGGTTCAAATCCTCGCGCGCAGAATTCGAAGACGTCTATTCGTCGACTCGTCTGGGCAGCGGCAGCAAAGTGATTGGCAACGGTGTGCGCCTGGCCAACGTGTCCCAGCAGTTCACCCAGGGTGACATCAACAACACCGGTAACGTGCTGGACATGGGTATCAACGGTTCCGGCTTCTTCACCATGAGCAACAACGGCTCGATCTCGTACACCCGTGCCGGTACGTTCAAGGTCGACAACGCCGGTTACATCACCAACACCGACTACACCTCGCGTCTGCAGGGTTACGGTGTGGATGCCAACGGCAAAATCATCAACGGCGTGTTGACCGATCTGAAGATCGACACCTCGAACCTGGCGCCGAAGTCGTCTTCTTCGGTGACTTCGAGCATCAACCTCAACTCGTCGGCGCCAGTGATCGTTGATACCGGCGCCAGCGCCGTCAAGTTTGATCCGTCGAAGCCTGAGACTTACACCAAGTCGTTCAGCACGCCGATCTATGACACCCAGGGCAACTCCCACGTCATGGACCAGTACATGGTCAAGACCGGCGAGAACACCTGGAAGGTTTACACCCTGGTCGATGGTCGCAACCCGGATGCTACCGGTAGCAACCCGGTGACCACCGCGCCGGTTGCTTCGACATTGTCGTTCGATAGCTCCGGTAAATTGGTTCAGGTGAGCACGCCTAACCCGGCGGATCCAGCCAACCCGATCATCAGCAGCGATCTGAAGTTGACGGGCTGGGTACCGGGCACTGTGACCAATGGTGTGTTCACGCCTAACGGCGCGGCAGCGAACCCGAATGGCGTGACCATTTCGATGGCCAAGACCACTCAGTACAACGCTGATACCTCGCGTACGATTCCGACTCAGGATGGCTACGCCACTGGCCAGATCACCAACCTGACCATCGACGGCACCGGTACGCTGTTTGCCAACTTCAGCAACAACCAGAGCAAGGCGATCGGCCAGGTCGCGCTGGCCAGCTTCACCAACGAACAGGGCTTGCAGGCTGTCGGTGGCACCAGCTGGAAAGAGACTTTCGCTTCGGGTATTCCGGGTTACGATGCGCCGAAGACCGGTACGTTGGGTGAGGTGGTGTCCAACTCGCTGGAAGAGTCGAACGTTAACCTGACCAATGAGCTGGTTGATCTGATCAAGGGTCAGAGCAACTATCAGGCGAACGCCAAGACCATTTCGACGCAGAGCACGATTATGCAGACCATTATTCAGATGACCTGATTGGGTTTCTGAGCTGGTTTTTTGGGCCCCTCGGTTTTGAGGGGCTTTTTTTTGGGCCGTGGCGGCCTTTGGGCCGACCAGGCTTTTGGGGTTTTGGGTGAATATCCGTTTTTGCGGGTGTTGCTGATTACGGTTCCGCCCTTACGGCGGGTCACCTTTTTCAAACGCCAAAAAGGTAACCCAAAACGCTTGCTCCTGCGTTCGGCCCTCGCAGGCTCGGGTTCCTTCGCTGCGGGATCGATCCGGACGCAGCGGCTACGGTTTGCTTCGCTGCACCTCCTTCCGCTGTGTCTGGCTGCGCCAGACGGTCGCTGCGCTCCCACGCCCGGATCAATCCCTCCACTCAGCCTTCCGACGTCGCCCGTAGATCAAAAGCACTCGAGCTTGCGCTCATTGTTGAGTGGGGCGGCTTCGCCGCGGCAGCTGCGCTGCTTTGCTTTTGCTTTTGTGGGAGCGAGCCTGCTCGCGAAGGCGGCCTGGCGGCCGACCTGGTCTTGAGGTAACACTCGATCCAACTGTAGGAGCTGCCGAAGGCTGCGATCTTTTGATCTGGCTTTTGCTTTTGTTTTGGCTTTTGATCCGGCTCTTGATCTTTTGCCCCTTCGGCAGGCTTCGTTACGGGATCGATCCGGGTGTGGGAGCGCAGCGACCGTACGACGCAGTCGTACACAGCGGAAGGAGGTGCAGCGAAGCAAACCGTAGCCGCTGCGCCCGGATCGGTCCCGTAACGAAGGTACCCCGAGCTTTAGCGAGCGGGCCGTACGCCGGGGCAAAGCCTTTTGGGTTACCTTTTTGGCGTCTGAAAAAGGTGACTCGCTGTAAGAGCGAAACCGCCAGCGGCAACACCCGCAGCAACGGATATACACCCAAAACCTCAAGAGCCCGGTCGGCCCAAAGGCCGCCAAGGCCCTTCAAAAAACAAAACCCCCAACAAACCTGAAGTCTGTCGGGGGTTTTCTTTTGCCTTGAGATTTCAGGCGTCTCGCAACGCCTGATCTCAGCTCAGTTTATTGGCAAGCTTCGCAATCCGGCTCGTCAATCGCGCAGGCCTTTGGCACTGGCGCCGGACCTGCCGGAGCGGCCAGGACCGAATCGTCGCCGTGGTTGCCGCCGCTGGAAACAGCGTTCAGCTTACCGGTGTTGATGGTCGACTTCTCGGTGCTGGTCGCGGCCAGGGCACGGAGGTAGTAGGTGGTTTTCAGACCACGGTACCAGGCCATGCGGTAGGTCACGTCGAGCTTCTTGCCCGATGCGCCGGCGATGTACAGGTTCAGCGACTGGGCCTGGTCGATCCACTTCTGACGACGGCTGGCGGCGTCAACGATCCACTTGGTGTCCACTTCGAACGCGGTCGCGTAGAGCTCTTTGAGTTCTTGCGGGATTCGCTCGATCTGCTGCACCGAACCGTCGTAGTACTTCAGGTCGTTGATCATGACCGAGTCCCACAGACCGCGAGCCTTCAGGTCGCGAACCAGGTACGGGTTGATCACGGTGAATTCGCCCGACAGGTTCGATTTCACGTACAGGTTCTGGTAAGTCGGTTCGATCGACTGCGAAACGCCAGTGATGTTGGCGATGGTCGCGGTCGGTGCGATGGCCATGATGTTCGAGTTACGGATGCCTTTCTGTACACGGGCGCGAACCGGTGCCCAGTCGAGGGTTTCCTTCAGGTCGACGTCGATGTACTTCTCGCCACGCTGTTCGATCAGGATCTGTTGCGAATCCAGTGGCAGGATGCCCTTGGACCACAGCGAACCGTTGAACGTCTCGTAGGCGCCGCGCTCGTCGGCCAGGTCGCAGGAAGCCTGGATCGCGTAGTAGCTGACCGCTTCCATCGACTTGTCGGCGAACTCGACGGCAGCGTCGGAGCCGTAGGCGATGTGCTGCAGGTACAGCGCGTCCTGGAAGCCCATGATGCCAAGACCGACCGGACGGTGGCGGAAGTTGGAGTTCTTCGCTTGCGGCACCGAGTAGTAGTTGATGTCGATCACGTTATCGAGCATGCGCACGGCGGTGTTCACTGTGCGTTGCAGCTTGGCGGTATCGAGCTTGCCGTCGACGATGTGGTTCGGCAGGTTGATCGAGCCCAGGTTGCAAACGGCGATTTCGTCCTTGTTGGTGTTCAAGGTGATCTCGGTGCACAGGTTCGAGCTGTGGACCACGCCGACGTGCTGCTGCGGGCTGCGCAGGTTGCACGGGTCTTTGAAAGTCAGCCATGGGTGGCCGGTTTCGAAGAGCATGGACAGCATCTTGCGCCACAGGTCTTTGGCCTGGATGGTCTTGAACAGCTTGACCTTGCCCGGGTACTCGGTCAGCGCTTCGTAGTACTCGTAGCGCTCTTCGAAGGCTTTACCGGTCAGGTCGTGCAGGTCAGGTACTTCGGATGGCGAGAACAGGGTCCACTTGCCGTCATCGAAGACACGCTTCATGAACAGGTCAGGGATCCAGTTGGCGGTATTCATGTCGTGGGTACGACGACGATCGTCACCGGTGTTCTTGCGCAGCTCGATGAACTCTTCGATGTCCATGTGCCAGGTTTCCAGGTAGGCACACACAGCGCCTTTGCGCTTGCCACCTTGGTTCACGGCCACAGCGGTGTCGTTCACTACTTTGAGGAACGGCACCACGCCTTGCGACTTGCCGTTGGTGCCCTTGATGTACGAACCCAGCGCACGAACAGGCGTCCAGTCGTTGCCCAGGCCGCCGGCAAATTTCGACAGCATGGCGTTGTCGTGGATCGCGTGATAGATGCCCGACAGGTCATCCGGCACGGTGGTCAGGTAGCAGCTCGACAGCTGTGGACGCAGGGTACCGGCGTTGAACAGGGTCGGGGTCGAAGCCATGTAGTCGAACGAGGACAGCAGGTTGTAGAACTCGATCGCACGGTCTTCTTTCTGCTTCTCTTCGATCGCAAGGCCCATGGCCACGCGCATGAAGAAGATCTGCGGCAGTTCGAAACGCACGCCATCCTTGTGGATGAAGTAGCGGTCGTACAGGGTCTGCAGGCCCAGGTAGGTGAATTGCTGATCGCGCTCGTGGTTGATCGCCTTGCCCAGTTTTTCCAGGTCGAAGGTGGCCAGCACAGGGTTCAGCAGTTCGAACTCGATACCTTTGGCGATGTAGGCCGGCAGTGCCTTGGCGTACAGGTCGGCCATTTCGTGATGGGTGGCGCTTTCGGCGACTTCGAGGAAGTTCAGGCCTTCGGCACGCAGGGTGTCCATCAGCAGGCGGGCGGTGACGAACGAGTAGTTCGGCTCGCGCTCGACCAGGGTACGGGCGGTCATCACCAGGGCGGTGTTGACGTCGGTCAGGGCCACGCCGTCGTACAGGTTCTTCAGGGTTTCGCGCTGGATCAGGTCGCCATCGACTTCTTCCAGGCCTTCGCACGCTTCGGTGACGATGGTGTTCAAGCGACCCATGTCCAGCGGCGCCAGGCTGCCGTCGGCGCGGGTGATGCGGATCGACGGATGCGCGTTGACGGCTTCTTCGGCCGGAGCGTGAGCAGCGCGTTCTTTCGAACGGCCGTCACGGTAGATCACGTAGTCGCGTGCAACTTTCTGCTCGCCGGCACGCATCAGGGCCAGTTCGACCTGGTCCTGGATTTCTTCGATGTGGATAGTGCCGCCCGACGGCATGCGACGCTTGAAGGTCGCGGTGACCTGTTCGGTCAGGCGCGCAACGGTGTCGTGGATTCGCGACGAGGCGGCAGCGGTGCCGCCTTCAACTGCGAGGAACGCTTTGGTGATAGCGACGGTGATCTTGTCATCGGTGTAAGGAACGACAGTGCCATTACGCTTGATCACGCGCAGCTGGCCAGGCGCGGTGGCTGCCAGATCCGAAGTCGAATCGGCGGCCTGCGGCAAGGTGCCCTGCGGGTTCTCGCGAGTTGTGTCGGTTTGCATGGGGGGTGGTCTCCACATTCTCTATGTTTGTTTGGCACCGTCATGGTGCTCACCGTTCTGTACCGAAGCACTGCAACCGACGGGCGTCGGCATTACAAACTTCGGAACAGTAGGAAAAAGGCTGCAACGCCGCGTCCTTGCCGAAGTTTTGGTCGCAAGCACAAGCTCGCTACCGGATTCCTTCGCGGGTGGCAGTCATGACTGCAACACCCATACCGTTTCGTCCGTTTCGGACCAAATAAAACGGTGCCATCCGCCAGTGCGGTTTGGGCTTGTAAAAACTCGCTTGTTCTACCGGAAACTGGCCATAAAGCACTTGAGTTTCAGGTCTGAAATGTGGTTGGGCGTTTTAGGTGAAAACCCTATATGTAGGGTCTCTGTTTTCGCCGTGCTACAAGATAATGCGTTTCAGGGGGGGATTGCAACGTACTACCTGTGGATAAGCCTGTGCGTAATTTGTGTAAGAAACAGGGAAAACGCGTGTAGGCCGCGAACCTGCTGAGCCAGACCGTTTGTCACTGTTTTTTTGCCTGGAAAAACGCTTCAGCGGTTTTTTAAGGGCGCGAACCCTATCACAGAATTCCGCCTTGTCCGAACGCATTTACCGACTTGTTTTCCGGGTGAGCGGCGTTTATACAATCGCTGGGTGCATGGGCATTTTTATCCTCCTGAAACATGACAGATGATCGGGAGGACTCCTGTAGGAGCTGACGAGTGCAACGAGGCTGCGATCTTTTGATCTTGCTCTTGAAAACCACAATCAAAAGATCGCAGCCTCGTTTCACTCGTCAGCTCCTACAGGGGCCGCGTTCATTCAGCACAGCCTTCTCATATCAATAAAAACAGCAAGCAGAGGTCACCGGTGGAGCAACAAAACTGGCAGGTATTGATCGTCGAGGATGACCAGCGACTGGCCGAGCTCACCCGCGATTACCTGCAAGCCAATGGCCTGCGCGTGGAGATCGAAGGCAACGGTGCGCTGGCGGCGGCGCGGATCATCAAGGAGCAACCCGACCTGGTGATCCTCGATCTGATGCTGCCCGGCGAGGATGGCCTGAGCATCTGCCGCAAAGTGCGCAGCCAGTATGACGGGCCGATCCTGATGCTCACCGCGCGCACCGACGATGCCGATCAGATCCACGGCCTCGACCTCGGTGCCGACGACTATGTGTGCAAACCGGTGCGCCCGCGCTTGTTGCTGGCGCGCATCCAGGCATTGCTGCGTCGCAGTGACACACCAGAGCCGGTCGCGGAAAAATCCCGGCGGTTGCAATTCGGTCCGCTGGTGGTCGACAACGCGTTACGCGAAGCCTGGCTGAGCGACAACGGCATCGAGCTGACCAGCGCCGAGTTCGACCTGCTCTGGCTGCTGGTGTCCAATGCCGGGCGGATTCTTTCCCGGGAAGAAATTTTCACCGCATTGCGCGGCATCGGCTACGACGGCCAAGACCGTTCGATCGACGTGCGCATCTCGCGCATCCGCCCGAAAATCGGTGACGACCCCGACCATCCGCGCCTGATCAAGACCATCCGCAGCAAAGGCTATCTGTTCGTCCCTGAAGCCTGCGCAGACCTGGCGCTGTGAATTCGATCTTCCTGCGCATCTACGGCGGCATGTGCGCCGCGCTGATTCTGGTGGCGGTGCTCGGCGTGCTGGCGCTTAACCTGCTCAATCAGGTGCGCAGCGAGCAATACCGCGAGCGCCTGGCCCACGGCACTTTTTCGCTGATGGCCGACAATCTGCAACCGATGAACCAGACCGAGCGCCATCGCGCGCTCCTGGTGTGGGAGCGGCTGCTCGGTATACCGCTGACGCTGAAGAAATTCTCTGAAACCGACCTCGATCTGGCCCAGCGCACCCGTGTGCTGCGCGGTCAGGCGCTGGTCGAGCAGACCGGGCCACATGCGGCCAAGGTCTATCGGCTGATCAGCGAAAAAGAGCAAATGATGCTAGTGGGCGAGGTACAGCAAATCAGCGAGCAACTGGCGCGGGCGACCATCTATCTGCTGGCCGATGAACTGGTGCGGGTACCGGTCGGCGAACAGCCCAAGCGTCTGGCGCAGATAAAGCAGGAAAAAGGCTTCGGCTTCGATCTGCGTCTGGTCACGGTAAATGACGCCGACATGGACGAAGACCAGAGTCGCCGCGTGGCCGAGGGCGATACGGTGATGGCACTGGGCAAGGGTGGCGATTCGATTCGCGTGTTTGCCGGTATGGTCGGCACGCCGTGGGTGCTGGAAATCGGCCCGCTGTATCAGATGAATCCGTACCCGCCGGAATGGCTGGTACTGATTGCCGCGCTGGGCCTGACCCTGATCGGCCTTATCGTTTATCTGTTGGTGCGTCAGCTCGAGCGACGTTTGCGCGGCCTCGAAGCGGCGGCCACGCGGATCGCCAAGGGCAGCCTGGAAACCCGCGTGCCAGCGCGCGGTGCCGACTCGGTCGGGCGGCTGGCGTTGGCGTTCAATGGCATGGCCGAGCATTTGCAGCAACTGCTGGCGATCCAGCGTGAACTGGTGCGCGCGGTGTCCCATGAACTGCGTACGCCGGTGGCGCGGCTGCGTTTCGGTCTGGAGATGATCGGTACGGCGACCACCCCGCAGGCGCTGGAGAAATACCGCGAAGGCATGGATCACGACATCGAAGACCTCGATAAGCTGGTCGACGAAATGCTCACTTACGCACGACTGGAGCAAGGCTCACCGGCGCTGACCTTCCAGCGCATCGACCTGGATGCGCTGGTCAATCAGGTGATCGAAGAATTGGCGCCGCTGCGCGCCGAGGTCACGGTACAGCGCGGTTTGTGTCTGTCATCGGCCGACAACGACGGCGCCTGGGTCGAGGCCGAGCCGCGTTATCTGCATCGGGCGCTGCAGAATCTGGTGGGCAACGCGATGCGCCATGCGCATTCACAAGTGACGGTGAGTTATCAGGTCGGCCAGTTGCGTTGCCGGATCGACGTCGAGGATGACGGGCCGGGGGTGCCGGAAGTGGCGTGGGAGCGGATCTTCACGCCGTTTCTGCGCCTCGACGACAGCCGCACGCGGGCCTCGGGCGGGCATGGTCTGGGGTTGTCGATTGTGCGGCGGATCATTCACTGGCACGACGGCCGCGCGATCATTGGCAAGAGCAAGAGTCTGGGTGGGGCGTGTTTCAGTCTGAGCTGGCCGAGGAATCAGGAGCGCCGCTGAGATGCGGGATACCGCCTTCGCGAGCAGGCTCGCTCCCACATTTGAAATGCAATCCCCTGTGGGAGCGAGCCTGCTCGCGAAGGCGCCATAACAGGCAATGCAAAACTTCAGGCCTGAATACTGACCAGACTCAACAACTGCCCATCCTGCACTGCAAACTGCGCCTCCAGCTCCGATCCGTTGCGCCATTCGCAGGACAGATCCGTCAACAACCGCAGCCTGACCTGACCCGCCGCAGTCCATTCCAGCACTTCGGCATGCTCGAAATAAAAGCGCTGCTGCACGATCGGGTACAGCGCCTTGAACAAACTCTCTTTGACCGAAAACGTCAGGGTCACCCGCAGCGCCAGTTGCTCCTGAGAACCCGCCGCCATGCGCTGCAATTCCGCCGGGGTGAGAATTTCCCCGGCCAGCCTTTCGGCGCGCTCGTGGCTCAACAGGTTTTCCAGATCCATGCCCAAGCCACGCCAGTGTTGCTTGTTGGCGACGATTGCTGCCGCACGGCCGGTGCTGTGGGTGATCGAGCCGCAGATATGCGCCGGCCACACCGGGGCGCGGTCTTCGCCAATCGGCGGGACGATATTCAGGCCTTCGAGTTGGTGCAGCGCGGCACGGGCGCAAATGCGTCCTGCAAGAAACTCGGCCTGACGCTTGGCCACCGAACGCTGGATGCTCGGTGGCGCCAGCACAGCGCTGCGCTGAAAGTCATCGCCGAGCAGGCGTGCCGGGTCGAAGTGGGTACTGAGCAGCACGGTATCGGCCAGGACCGTCGGCAACGGCCAATGGCCGTCGAGCGCAGTGCAGCAGGCGGGCAGGGCGGGGGTGGTATGCATGGCGGGCATTTTGCCGGTTAGTCGGGGCGAGGTCGAGATCGGCGGTGAAGCCTTCGCGAGCAGGCTCGCTCCCACAGGGGATCTCCTGTGCGACAGGGATCCAATGTGGGAGCGAGCCTGCTCGCGGAAGGCCGCGCCTCGGTCGCTACTGACTCAGCCGAAAATCTTCTTGAAGAACGCCTGCATATCCGCCCAGGATTTTTCATCTGCCGCCTTGTTGTAAGCAATATCCGGCCCGCCATGCTCGCCATGGCTCAAACGATCGGCATCCGGATTGCTGAAACCATGCTTGGCGCCATCCAGACTGACGAACCGGTAATCCGCCCCGGCCTTATCCATCTCCGACTTGAACGCGGTGACGTGGTCCTGAGTGACCATGCTGTCCAGCGCGCCGTGCTCGACGAGGATTTTCGCCTTCACACTGCCCGGAGTCGCCGGGGTCTTGGTTGCCAGCGCGCCATGGAAACTCACCACACCGGCCAGCGGCACACCCTGACGCGCGGCATTCAGCACCACGCCGCCACCGAAGCAATAGCCGATGGCGGCGATTTTGTTCGGGTCGGTCTGCTTTTGCTTCTTCAACAGATCGAGTCCGGCGGCGAAGCGTTTACTGGCGGCATCGGCGTCCTTGGTCGCTGCCTGCATGAAGGCCATGGCGTCTTTCGGGTGCTCGGTGTTCTTGCCGTCGCCGTACATATCGATGGCCAGCGCGCTGTAGCCGAGTTCGGCAAGATCCCGCGCGCGGCGCTTGGCGTAATCGTTCAGCCCCCACCATTCGTGAACCACGACAACGCCGGGGCGTGGGCCTTTGATCGCGTCGTCATAGGCGTAGTAGCCGATCAGTTGGCTGCCGTCGGCGCTTTGGTAGGGAATTTCTTCAGTCTTGATCGCAGCCTGGGTGAAGCTGCTGACTGCCAGCAAAGTGAGGGCGAGGAACAGGCGCATGGTCGGGTCTCCTTGATGAAAGTGGTCAGAACAGCCTAGTCGATCTGGTTCAGGTCAGGTTCAGAGACGGTTCAGGGGCCGTACAGGGGTGGCTCAGTAATCTTGCGTCATACCCAAACAGCACTGTGAAAGAGGAAATACCCATGACTCGTTTAAACAAATTGCTGCTGGCTTTTACCCTGTTAGGCTCCAGCATCGCGGCCAACGCCGACGACACCAGCAACTTCGCCGGCCTGACGTTCGGCCAGACCAGCGACAAGATCGACAAGTCCCATGCGCTCAACAACAATCTCGGCAACCCCAACGTTACCGGGGCCATCGACGGCAACAACACCTACGGCTTGCGCCTCGGTCAGCAAAACAGCCAGGGCCGCTACTACGCCACTTACGACAACGTTTCCGGCTCGCACAATGGCGTTAAACTGCGCCAGGAAAACCTGCTCGGCAGCTATGACCTGTTCTACCCGGTGGGCGGCAGCACCAAGTTGTTCGGTGGCGCCACGGCCGGTCTGACCAAGCTGACGCAGGATTCGCCAGGCTTCAGCCGTGACAGCGACATCGGTTACGCCATCGGTGGCCAGGTGGGTGTGTTGCAGCAAGTTTCGCAGAACACCTCGATAGAACTCGGTTACCGTTACCTGCGCAGCAACGCCAGCACCGAAATGAAAGATAGCGGCGGCAGCAAACAGGGCTCGCTGGACTTGACCAGCAGCGCGCAGACCTATCTGTCGGCCAACTACTATTTCTAAGCGGTTGCCGTCGATTGAATGTGGGAGCGAGCCTGCTCGCGAAAGGTGTATCAGCCGACACTTGCTTGGCTGATCCACCGCTTTCGCGAGCAGGCTCGCTCCCACAGGTTGTGTCTGGAGTGTTCAAGTGATGGGGAGAAAGGCATGAAACTGTTGGTCGTCGAAGACGAGGCGCTGTTGCGTCATCACCTGCAAACCCGCCTGACGGAAAGCGGTCACGTGGTCGAGTCCGTGGCCAATGCCGAGGAGGCGCTGTACCAGACCGGCCAGTACAACTTCGATCTGGCGGTGATTGATCTCGGCCTGCCGGGCATGGGCGGCCTCGACCTGATCCGCCAGTTGCGCTCGGGCGGCAAGACCTTCCCGATCCTGATCCTCACCGCGCGCGGCAACTGGCAGGACAAGGTCGAAGGACTCGCCGCCGGTGCCGACGATTACGTGGTCAAGCCGTTCCAGTTCGAAGAACTCGACGCACGCCTGAACGCATTGCTGCGCCGCTCCAGCGGCTTCACCCAGTCGACCATCGTTGCCGGGCCGTTGCTGCTCGACCTCAATCGCAAACAGGCCAGCCTCGATGAACAACCGCTGGCGCTGACCGCTTACGAATACCGCATCCTCGAATACCTCATGCGCCATCACCAGCAAGTGGTGCCCAAGGATCGCTTGATGGAGCAGCTGTATCCGGATGACGACGAGCGCGATCCGAATGTCATCGAAGTGCTGGTCGGCCGTCTGCGCCGCAAGCTCGAAGGCCCGGCTGGGTTCAAACCGATCGACACCGTGCGCGGCCTTGGCTACCTGTTCAATGAGCGCTGCACTTGATCCGTTCCCTTCGCGTTCGCTTGATGCTCGCCGCCACCACGTTGGCGGTGTTGTTCATGCTTGCCTTGCTGCCGGCGATGCAGGGCGCCTTCAGCCTTGCCTTGCAGGACTCGATCGAGCAACGCCTGGCCTCCGACGTCACCACATTGATCTCCGCCGCGCGGGTGGAAAACGGTCGGCTGGTGATGCCGTCGCAATTGCCCGACGAGCGCTTCAACCTCACCGATTTCCGTTTGCTCGGCTATATCTACGACCGCGACGGCAAACTGGTGTGGCGCTCGAAGGCCACCCAGGAAGAACAGATCAACTACAAACCGCGTTACGACGGCCTCGGTAACGAGTTCGCGCGGATTCGTGAAGCCAGCGGTCAGGAGTTCTTCGTCTACGACGTCGAAGTCAAATTGCTCGGCGGCAAGAGCGCAGCGTTCAGCATCGTCGCTCTGCAACCGGTTCGCGAATACGAAACCACCCTCGAAGGCCTGCGCGAAAACCTCTATCTGGGCTTCGGCGCGGCATTGCTGGTTTTGCTGGCGTTGTTATGGATCGGCCTGACCTGGGGCCTCAAGGCCTTGCGCCGCTTGAGCCAGGAACTCGACGAGATCGAAAGCGGCACCCGCGAAAGCCTGACGGAAAAGCACCCGCGTGAACTGCTGCGCCTGACCGGCTCGCTCAACCGCTTGCTGCTCAGCGAACGCCAGCAACGCAGCCGCTACCGCGATTCTCTCGACGACCTCGCCCACAGCCTGAAGACCCCATTGGCGGTGCTGCAAGGCGTCAGCGAAGACATGGCCCAGCGCCCCGACGACCGTGATCAAGCCTGGGTCCTGCAAAGCCAGATCGAACGCATGAGCCAGCAGATCGGCTACCAACTGCAGCGGGCCAGCCTGCGCAAAAGCGGTCTGGTGCGCCATCAGGTGCGCCTGCAACCGGTGCTCAAAAGCCTGTGCGACACGCTGGACAAGGTCTACCGCGACAAACACGTGCGCGTGACCTTTGATCTGCCCGAGCATTGCTATGTACCGATCGAACAGGGCGCCCTGCTGGAAATGCTCGGCAACCTGCTGGAAAACGCCTATCGCCTGTGCCTCGGCGAAGTGCGGGTCAGCGTGCGCGAGTCCTTGGCCGGGATCGAATTGTGCGTCGAGGACGATGGCCCGGGTGTTCCACTCGATCAGCGTGCGCGGATTCTCGAACGCGGTGAACGCCTGGACGCCCAGCATCCGGGGCAGGGCATCGGGCTGGCGGTGGTCAAGGACATCATCGAAAGCTACAACGCGCGTTTGGCTTTGGGCGATTCACCGATGGGCGGGGCGGCGTTCAGGATTCATTTTCCGGCGGTGTAAAGGTTGGCAGTGCCAGCCTCTTCGCGAGCAGGCTCGCTCCCACCTTGGAGCTGTGGTGTTAACAGAGCCCCTGTAGAAGCCAGCTTGCTGGCGCCGCCGTCGGTGCGGTCAACACATAGAAACCGCCGACCGCGCCCTCGACCAGTACTTCAAACCACCCTCGCCACATGACGCCCGCAAACCCAGCACGATCTACCTCGTCGATCCCGACATCGATAACTAAACCATTGGTAAACGCCTGCGAGTCGTTCGCCTGGGTGAGTGTGATTCAATGATTTCGCCGGCCCTCTGGGCGTGCCATATCGCAACACGACATGGGGATTGCGCGGGTTGCGATGCTGAGGGAACTGGGCGGTGAGTCGGGTACTGGATAATGTGGATCCACCTGGTTGAGCACGGTTCTCGAAATCCTTACACACCTAGGGCGCGGGGCTTCGGCCCTAGCCATAACGGCTGATACAACAGTACCGTTCGTCGTAAACCCTTTTGACCTGTCAGACCTGACAGTATCCCCTTGGCTTCGCCGGGTGTTTGATGAGCTACATCCAGGCCGACGTTCGTTGGCCTAATCGACAGGGAAGGTGCGTCATGAAAGGCGATCAGTCAAACGGCGGTGTGCTGGCCAATTATCCGATCAAATTCGCCGGTGCCACCCCGGACGTCATTGTCAGCCCCGCGCCTCCCGCAGGAGTGCCGGTGGAGGGGTTGCCACAGGCGAGCTTCCGGGAGGTGAACAGCCGCGACGGTAGCCGTGAAGGCGCGGTGCAAGGGGTGGTCGATCCTCCCTTGGGTGGCAGTTATCTGAATATTGCGCTTTACATGAAAAGCTCCTGGGATACGCAGCCGCAGTTGATCGAGCGCAAGCCGGTGCCACCTACCCAGCAGAATGATCCGGTGTATTTCGACGTCTATCAGTCGTTGCTCCGCGACGGTGTGCATGTTTTCACCTATGAAGTGGAGCGAGTAAGCGGCAACACTGGGCCGTCCATCGAGTCGTGGGCGCTGTATCATCGTGACCTTCCCGGCGGCAACGATGTGCCCGGCACGGGCGACCATCCTGACCTGGCGATCAGCCTGCCGGCTGAGTTGGGTGACCCGCCGCATATCGGCAAGGAAGAAGCGGATCGAGGTGTTGCGGTGACGGTGTCTTACCCGTTTATGAGGGCATACGATCGGATCACCCTTGAGCTCAATCGCGAACGTTTTCCCTTTACCGTACAACCCGGTCAGCAAGGCATCCCTTTTGTAATGACCGTAACCCGAGACATGTTTGAACAGGCCGGCAATAATGCGCAGTTTCCCATCTCATACACCGTGGTCGATCAGGTGAACAATCCGACGGATAAACGGCGCTGGTCGAAAGTGATCGAGGCGGATGTCAATTCGCAGCGCGTCACCTTGGAAAAACCGATTTTGCGTGAAAACCTCGATGATTCCAGTGATGATCCAAATATCATTGATCGTGACAAGTTGGGTGGTCGGCCACTGTATGTGGTTGTTCTGGCGGACAAAGCGCCTTATCAATTGAACGATGACGTTGTAGTAACGTATATCTCGAGTCAACCTAGCGCTGAATTTTCCGTACTTGGCAAGGTTGAGAGAGACAGTTTGGGCCGCCTGCAGTCCCTCATTGAGGTCCCCAATGTGCAGGTGATTTCGGGCAGTCAGATTTCTGTTTCATTTGAATTGAAAAGGGATGGGCAAACCATCGGCGCCTCCCTACCTGCCCTTGCGCGGGTCGTTGGTGGCGTTGGAGTTGAAGATTGGGAGAGTGAGGCTCCAAGAGCATTGCCGAACAATAGCCCTACACGATTGAAGAGCGGGCTCACGGTCATCCCGACCGGTGCAAATATCACTCAAGCGGCTTATATCACTGTTGCGGATCAAAGCGGTTACGGCAGCAAGTATTTGGTTTCCGGTTCGAATATCTCGGTTCGGTTTGAGCTGGGGGATATCGCTAATTTCATCAGCTTTGCATATGGACAATCGCAAAACCCAAGCAATACTGTCGTTTTCTTTGATACGGAACATGTTGAAATAGAGCGCCAGTTTCTCACTGAGGGCTTCCTGGCACTCTGTGTTTATAGAGGAACACGACCTTGTGCCTCCTTCGAGGTGAGGGTCTCAGATCCTGGACCGGATCACGGCATAGTGATCGACAAAATAGAATGGCGATTCAATCAGGGGTAATCCCACTGTTCCTGCGCCCGATAAGCCCCCGGTGTCAGCCCTGTCCATTTTTTGAACGCCCGGTGAAACGCCGATGGCTCGGAAAATCCGAGCTGCTCGGCAATCTGCTGCAACGACAAATCCGCCCGCCCCAGATGGTAGATGGCGATATCCCGCCGCAGCTGATCCTTGAGCTCCTGAAAACTCGTGCCATCCTCACGCAAATGCCGCCGCAAGGTTTGCGGGCTGATATGCAGATGCGCCGCGACACCGTCCAGATCAGGCCAGTGCGCAGCGTCGCGGCTGAGCAAGCGGCGCAGGCGGCTGCTCAGGCTGTCGCCGTCGTCCGGGCGTGAGAGCAGGTCGGCGGGGGAGCGTTCGAGAAAATGCTTGAGCGTGCGTTCGTCCTGCAACAGCGGCATGGCCAGATAGCGACTGTGAAACAGCAGGCTGCTTTGCTCGGCATCAAAGGTCAGCGGGCAGGGGAACAGCAGGTCATATTCGCTGCCGTGCGCGGGGCGCGGATAGCTGAAGGTTGCCTGGTCAAGGCGTATCCGCTGGCCGATCAGCCAACTGCCGAGGCGGTGCCAGATCACCAACAGACTCTCGCTGAGAAAATGATCCGGGTCCCACCACTGCGCGTCGTCCAGGCTCAAACGCACCCAGTCGTCTTCGCGACGCAGGGTCAGGCGTGGGGCGTCGGGGAACAGGCTGTAGAACAACAAGCCACGTTGCAGAGCCTTCTCCAGGTTGCGGCAGTGAATCGAGGCGTGGCACATCATGGCGAAGCTGCCGGGCTTGCTCGGGGCGTTACCGAAACCCAGGTATTCGTCGTCCAGCGCCAGCCACAAGCCCTGAATCAGCCGGGTGAACTGCTCAGGAGCAATGCGCGCGCGGGGCTCGTCGAGCAATTCCGCGCTGATCCCAAGTTGCTGCAACAGGCCTGAATAATCCAGGCCGCGCCGGCGTGCACCGCCAAGGGCGGCACGGGCGAAATGGCTGGCGATGGTGCGTTCGCGCATAAGCGGCAATCCTTGTTCAGGCACCGATCGTAACGGCGGGCAGGCAACGCAACAAGGCGGATTTCCGCCAAATTGCAGGACACTGAGCGCTCAGTTGGCGGAAATCCGCCATGCCCCAAGTCACTGATTGGTGACAGGAAAATCCCGCAGGCCCTGATATCAAAAGGCTTGCTGCCATTCGCACCAATCTGGCACGACGTTTGCGATACAAGCGACAGAAGCGTGCATTTCTCCCCGCCGGAGAGATGCCGTTCCAACAACAAATCCCTCCAGTGCAGGAGGGTTCGCAATTAAGGTTCAGCGCTCGACAGATGGATGTTGCCGCTGGACGCTTGAGGAAACCTGCAATGACGACTCGTCAGCCACTGTACAAATCCCTGTATTTCCAGGTGATCGTTGCCATCGCTATCGGCATCCTGCTTGGTCACTTCTATCCGCAGACCGGTGTGGCCCTCAAGCCACTGGGTGACGGCTTCATCAAGCTGATCAAAATGGTCATCGCCCCTATCATCTTCTGTACTGTTGTCAGCGGCATCGCCGGCATGCAGAACATGAAATCGGTAGGCAAGACCGGCGGCTACGCGCTGTTGTACTTCGAAATCGTTTCCACCATTGCCCTGCTGATCGGTCTGGTCGTGGTCAACGTTGTGCAACCGGGCGCCGGCATGCACATCGACGTCACCACCCTCGACGCCTCGAAAATCGCCACCTACGTGACGGCCAGTAAAGACCAGAGCATTGTCGGTTTCCTCCTCAATGTGATCCCGAACACCATCGTCGGCGCGTTCGCCACCGGTGACATCCTGCAAGTGCTGATGTTCTCGGTGATCTTCGGCTACGCCCTGCATCGCCTCGGCTCGTACGGCCGTCCGCTGCTGGACATGATCGATCGCTTCGCCCACGTGATGTTCAACATCATCAACATGATCATGAAACTGGCGCCACTGGGTGCGTTCGGTGCCATGGCGTTCACCATCGGTGCCTACGGTGTCGGCTCGCTGGTGCAACTGGGCCAGTTGATGATCTGCTTCTACATCACCTGCGTCCTGTTCGTCGTGCTGGTGCTGGGTGCGATCTGCCGGGCTCACGGTTTCAGCGTGTTCAAACTGGTGCGTTACATCCGTGAAGAGCTGTTGATCGTACTGGGTACGTCCTCGTCGGAATCGGCATTGCCACGCATGCTGATCAAGATGGAGCGTCTGGGCGCGAAGAAATCGGTTGTTGGTCTGGTGATCCCGACCGGTTACTCGTTCAACCTCGACGGTACTTCGATCTACCTGACCATGGCCGCCGTGTTCATCGCCCAGGCGACCGATACGCACATGGACATCACCCACCAGATCACTCTGCTGCTGGTACTGCTGCTGTCCTCCAAAGGCGCGGCGGGTGTGACCGGTTCGGGCTTCATCGTTCTGGCCGCGACACTGTCGGCGGTAGGTCACCTGCCGGTTGCCGGTCTGGCGCTGATCCTCGGTATCGACCGCTTCATGTCCGAAGCCCGCGCACTGACCAACCTGGTCGGTAACGCTGTTGCGACCATCGTTGTGGCCAAGTGGGTCAAGGAACTGGACACCGATCAACTGCAAACCGAGCTGGCTTCTGGCGGTCGCGGTATTTCCGACGAGCGTGAAGAAGATGACCTGGGTGTGGCTGAAGGCCCAACCCCGAGCAATGTGAAGTAAGCATCGCTTGCACAGAAAAACCCGCTTCGGCGGGTTTTTTCTTGTCTGCGATTTGAGCGCGCGATTAAACGCAGCGTTTGAGCGTAACGGTCACACCTGCTGACATTTGCGGTGATTGCCGCATCGACAATGGCTGCCTAGGCTGAGTGCATCGCCCAAGGAGTTCGCTCATGTCCGCACCGCTGGCCTCATTGAAGATTCTCGATTTCTCCACCTTGTTGCCGGGGCCGTTCGCCTCGTTGCTGCTGGCGGACATGGGCGCCGAGGTGCTGCGCATCGAATCGCCAACCCGTATGGATCTGCTGCGGGTGCTGCCGCCGCATGATGGCGGGGTCTCGGCCAGCCACGCTTATCTGAACCGCAACAAGCGCAGTCTGGCGCTGGATCTCAAACAGCCCGAAGCGTTGGAGATTATCAAGCAACTGCTGGGCGAGTACGACATCGTCCTCGAGCAGTTTCGCCCCGGGGTGATGGAGCGTCTGGGCCTGGGTTATGAAGCGTTGAAAGCGATCAATCCAAAGCTGATTTATGTGTCGATCAGCGGTTACGGCCAGACCGGGCCGTACAAGGAACGCGCCGGGCATGACATCAACTATCTCGCGCTGGCCGGGCTTGCCAGCTATACCGGGCGCGCCGACAGCGGGCCGTTGCCGTTGGGCATGCAGGTGGCGGACGTGGCGGGCGGCTCGCTACACGGAGTGATCGGCTTGCTGGCAGCGGTGATTGCCCGCCAGCAAACCGGGCAGGGCACCCATCTGGATGTGAGCATGACCGATTGCGCGTTCAGCCTGAACGCCATGGCCGGCGCGGGTTATCTGGCCTGCGGCGTGGAACCGGGTCGGGAAGACCAGATGCTCAATGGCGGCAGCTTTTACGATTATTACCGCACCCGGGATGGGCGCTGGATGTCGGTGGGGAGTCTGGAGCCAGCGTTCATGCAGCACTTGTGCACGGCGCTGGGCCGGCCGGAACTGGCGGCGCAAGGGTTGTCGCCCAGGCCTGAGCAACAACAGGCCTTGAAAGAGGCGTTGCGCGTCGAGTTCGAACGGCATGATTTTGCAGAACTGTGTGAGTTGTTCGCCGGGGTAGATGCCTGTGTCGAGCCGGTGTTGAGTTTGGGCGAGGCGCTGCGCCATCCGCAAATGCAGGCGCGGAAGCTGGTGACCCAGGTACCGCGCGGCGATGGCACGACGCAGGCGCAGATGGCCTGTCCGTTGAAATTCTCTCAAGCATTGCCGACGCCAAGGCATGTTGGCGCGGGGTTGGGGCAGCATACGGATGAGGTGTTGGGGGAGTTGGGGTTGAGTGCTGAGCGGATCGCCGAGTTGCGTTCGGCCAAGGTGATTCTGTAGCGCTCATGCCGCCGCCTTCGCGAGCAGGCTCGCTCCCACATTGAAATGCATTCCCCTGTGGGAGAATTGCCGAGTTGCGTTCGGCCAAGGTGATTCTGTAGCGCTCATGCCGCCGCCTTCGCGAGCAGGCTCGCTCCCACATTGAAATGCATTCCCCTGTGGGAGCGAGCCTGCTCGCGAAGGGGCCAGTCAGGGCACCGCAGAACTGACTATTCCACCCGCATCTCACCACTGAACACCAGCGTACTGCGGCAGCGCCGGCACAGATACCGCCGCCCTTGCCGCACCAGGCCATGGCGCTGGGCGGTAAACGGGAAATCACTGTCGGGGCACGGGCATTTGTAGATATAGCGGGTCACGCTGCGCCGCTTGATTTCATAGGTGTGGCAGCGGTCCGGCGGCAGTTCGTAGACGCCGCGCATGATCAGTTGCCACTCCTCGCCATGGGGCTGGATGCGGTCGCCGAACAGTTGATGAGCGATCAGGTGAGCGACTTCGTGTGCCACGGTCTGCTTGAGGAAGTGCTCGGTGTTTTCCCGGTACAGCTGCGGATTGAAGCGCAGCAGGTTCTCGTGCAGATGCGCGACACCGGCTTTCTGCCCGCGCAGCTTGAGGCTGACGACGGGGCGTTTGAAGGAGCGTTTGAAAAAGGATTCAGCGAGTTGGTAACAATCTTCGACGCGGGTATTGAGTTGCTCGGGCATGCTTGATGGATCTCCAGAGACGCCGAGTATGCCGCAACCCCGGCGACTTGCGAATCGCTGACCTGCCGAATGGTCGTCGCCCAACGAGAAGGCCGCCTTGCGGCGGCCTGTATTGGCAGATGTTGTTTTTCTCAGGCAGGAAACAGGTCAGTTGGTATAGACCGGGCCGACACCCAGGCCCCAGACAATCACGGTGAACGCCATGATCGCCACCAGCACCACCAGGCCGACGGCAAGCACCGAGCTGGAAAACAGGAAACCTTCATCCGAAGGGATGTTCATGAAAGTCGGCAGGCCGACATACAACAGATACACCGTGTAGCAGATGGCCGCTGTGCCGACGATCATCCCCAGCCACATGTGCGGATACAGCGCCGCCAGACCGCCGACAAACAAAGGTGTCGCCGTGTAAGTGGCAAACGCCACGCAACGGGCCAGGCTTGGATTGGCGTCATAGGTGCGGGCCATCCAGTGCACGAAGGCGCCCATCACCGCGACCCCGCCGAGCATCGCCAGGTACGACATGATGGTCATCCACAAGGCGCTTTCGAACGTGAGCATCACCGGCGCGCGATTGCCGATCACCCAGCCGACCTGGGTAGTGCCGATAAACGCCGAGACAGCGGGGATCGCCGCCAGAATCAGCGTGTGCGTCAGGTACATGTGGCTGATGCTTTCCTCTTGGTCGCCACGGATCTCCTTCCATTCCTGATCGGGGTGGGTAAACAGTCCCACTACGTGATGGATCATGCCATTCACTCCTCTTGTCATTGCCATCGCCCCCCAACGGAGCGCCTACGGGCCAAGATGGCCGAGCAAATACAGGTCTTCAGATGTGTGCGACCTTATGTCGCAGTATAGAAAGGACTCCAGCGCACCGGTATGCCGGGCTTAGAGCAAATCGCGCTGTAAACGGGATGGATAATCGCCTCGGGGTCTTGCGGGGAAGGAATTTTTGGGGTTGAAACACTTTTGTGGCGAGGGGATTCATCCCCGTTCGGCTTGCGCAGCAGCCGCCAGGCCATTCAGCGCGCAGTGTCAGGCATTACGAGTTCTCGGGTTTTGGGGCTGCTTCGCAACCCAGCGGGGATAAATCCCCTCGCCACAGATGCTTCGCGCTACCGGGGTTTTTGCGTAAAATGCCGGCCTTTCGTCACACCTCACGGATTTCGCGTCATGGGCACTCTTACGGTCAACCAGAACAAACTGCAAAAGCGCCTGCGCCGCCTGGCCGGCGAAGCGGTCGCCGATTTCAACATGATCGAAGACGGCGACAAGGTCATGGTCTGCCTGTCCGGGGGCAAGGACAGCTACACCATGCTTGACGTGCTGATGCACCTGCAGAAGGTTGCACCGATCAAGTTCGACATCGTCGCGGTGAACATGGACCAGAAACAGCCGGGCTTTCCCGAGCACGTGCTGCCGGCCTACCTGAAAGAACTGGGCATCGAGTATCACATCGTCGAGAAAGACACTTACTCGGTGGTCAAGGAACTGGTGCCGGAAGGCAAGACCACCTGTTCGCTGTGCTCGCGCCTGCGTCGCGGCACGCTGTACACCTTCGCTGACGAAATCGGCGCGACGAAAATGGCCCTCGGTCATCACCGCGACGACATCGTCGAAACGTTCTTCCTCAACATGTTCTTCAACGGCACCCTGAAAGCGATGCCGCCGAAGCTGCGCGCCGACGATGGCCGCAACGTGGTGATCCGCCCGCTGGCGTACTGCAACGAGAAGGACATTCAGGCCTACTCGGACTTGAAGCAATTCCCGATCATCCCGTGCAACCTCTGCGGCTCGCAGGAAAACCTGCAGCGCCAGGTGGTCAAGGAAATGCTCCAGGACTGGGACCGCAAGACCCCGGGCCGCACCGAATCGATTTTCCGCAGCCTGCAGAACGTGGTGCCGTCGCAACTGGCCGACCGCAACCTGTTCGACTTCACCAGCCTGAAGATCGACGAGACCGCGGCTTCGCGTTTCGTCAATGTCGTCAATCTGTAAACCCACCCTGTAGAAGCAGGACCTGTGGTTGAGGGGATTCATCCCCGCTGGGACGCGAAGCGGCCCCAAAATCTCGGGGTCTGCTGCGCAGCCCAGCGGGGATGAATCCCCTCGCCACAGGGGCCTGCTTCTACAGGTGTTATTCATTTCCAAACCTCAGGAGAGGGCATGCGCGATTACAAGTGGCTGCACGAATACTGTCTGAACCGTTTCGGTTCGGCGGCTGAACTGGAAGCCCATCTGCCCGTTCCCAAGACCCCCGCACAACTGCGCAAGATCCGCGACGACCGCTACCTCTCGACCATGGCCCTGCGGGTTTTTCGCGCCGGGCTCAAGCACAGCCTGGTCGACGCCAAGTGGCCGGCGTTCGAAGAGGTGTTCTTCAAGTTCGATCCGGAAAAAGTCGTGCTGATGAGCGCCGAACACCTCGAGCGGCTGATGCAGGACGCACGGATCATCCGTCACCTCGGCAAACTGAAAAGCGTGCCGCGCAATGCGCAGTTCATCCTCGATGTGGAAAAGGACAAGGGCAGCTTCGGCGCGCTGATCGCCGACTGGCCAGTGACCGATATCGTCGGCCTGTGGACCTACCTGAAAAAGCACGGCCACCAACTCGGCGGGCTGTCGGCGCCGCGCTTTTTGCGCATGGTCGGCAAGGACACGTTCGTGCCGAGCTACGACGTGGTCGCGGCGCTGAATGCACAGAAGATCGTCGACAAAGTGCCGACCAGCCAGCGTGATCTGGCGACGGTGCAAAACGCGTTCAACCAATGGCACGAACAGAGCGGCGGACGGCCGATGAGCCAGATTTCGATGATGCTCGCCTATACCGTCAACCATTAAAACCGCGTCGCTGCATTCGCGAGCAGGCTCGCTCCCACATCTGGAATGCATTCCCCTGTGGGAGCGAGCCTGCTCGCGAAAGCGATCGGTCAGGCGACGCTGATCTCGCCTTCACCCGCCAATTTGCGATTCAACTGATAGCGCCAGCGCACATACAACAGCGCCGAGCAGAACACCGCCAGGCTCGCGGCCATTTCCAGCACGCCGAACAGCTGCCGGTTGGGGTCGTATGCCGCCAGGGCGCCTTTGATGAAATACAGGTTCACCACAAAACACATCCACGAATGGCCACGGGCGCTGCCCATGATCATCGCCGGGGCGAGCACCAGCCACGGGATCAGCTCGACCAGCAGAATCACCCAAGGCCGCGCGCCATGCAGGTCGGCGAACACCAGGTAATAAACAGCGAGCAAACCGGCGAGGGCGAAAAAGCTCAGCAGGCTGAGCACGCGCATCGCCGTCACCCGTGGCTCAAGCCACTCTATCGAGGGCAGGACTTTCGGCTTCTTCGCCATCAGCCCACCAGCTTCTGCGCGGTTTTCGCCAGCCGCAGACCGAGTGCGCGACACAGCGCCACTTCATGCTGATCAAGACCGTTCTTGCCGTCGGCACCGGCGTGATGGCTGGCCCCGTACGGCGTGCCGCCACCTTCGGTTTCGAGCAGCGCCGATTCGCTGTAGGGCAGGCCGGTGATCAACATGCCGTGATGCAACAGCGGCAACATCATCGACAACAGCGTGGTTTCCTGACCGCCGTGCAGGCTGGCGGTGGAGGTGAACACGCCGGCCGGTTTGCCGACCAGCGCGCCAGTCAGCCAGAGGTTGCTGGTGCCGTCGAGGAAGTACTTGAGCGGCGCGGCCATGTTGCCGAAACGCGTCGGACTGCCCAAGGCGAGGCCGGCGCAGTTCTTCAAATCGTCGAGGCTGGCGTAGAGCGCGCCTTCATCGGGAATGTCTGCCGCCACCGCTTCGCACTCTGTGGAAATCGCCGGCACCGTACGCAAACGCGCCTCCATTCCGGCCTGCTCGACGCCACGGGCGATTTGCCGGGCCATCTCGTTGGTCGAACCGCTGCGGCTGTAATAAAGAACCAGAATGTACGGCGTGCTCATGGCAACAACTCCAGCACGTTTTCCGGTGGGCGACCGATGACGGCCTTGTCGCCGACTTCCAGAATCGGCCGCTCCATGAGTTTCGGGTGTGCGGCGATGGCGTCGATCAGGTGCTGCTCGCTGAGGCTGGCGTCGGCCAGGTTCAGGGTTTTGTATTCCTCTTCACCGCTGCGCAGCAGCTGCCGCGCGCTGATCCCGAGCTTGCCGAGCAGGGCCTTGATCTGCGTGGCGCTGAGCGGCGTTTCCAGGTAGCGCACGACAGTCGGATGCACGCCGCGGGCTTCGAGCAGTTCCAGTGCGCCGCGGGATTTCGAGCAGCGCGGATTGTGATAAAGCGTCAGATCGGTCATGGCGGGTCGCTTCTGGCGTAAAGTGGCGGCTATTCTAACTGTGCGGCGCGCAATCCAGAACCGTCAGAGGCGATGGGTCGCAGGCGCTTTCGAATTTTCACAAGGAACACGACATGACACGGCGATTGGCAGCGGCATTGACGATTCTCGGGGCGTTGATGCTGGGGGGCTGCGGCAATGATTACGGGATCGACCAGAACGGCCAGAAGGTCGCGTCCGAACGTCTGGACAAACAATGGGTGGTGCTTAACTACTGGGCCGAATGGTGTGGCCCGTGCCGCACGGAAATTCCCGAGCTGAATCATTTGGCTGATGAGCTCAAGAGCAAGAATGTCGGGGTGTTCGGGGTCAACTTCGACAACGTGCAGGGCGCGGAGCTGAAAGAAGCCAGCGAAAAGCTTGGCATCAAGTTCACCGTGCTCGCGCAGGATCCCGCCGAGCTGTTCGACCTGCCGCGCAGTGAGGCGCTGCCGGTGACCTTCATCATTGATGACAAGGGCAAGGTGCGTGAACAGTTGCTCGGTGAGCAGACGGCGGCGGGGGTAATGGCGAAGCTGGAGGCGTTGCAGGCTACGAAGTAAACCGCCAGAAGCCCCTCACCCCAGCCCTCTCCCGGGGGAGAGGGGGCCGACCGAGGTGTCTTTCGTCGTACATCGACCTGAGACACCGAGTTGATTATGGTCCCGTCAGACAGGATCCAGTCGATTATGGATTCGGCGAAGAATTACCACGTCGACATAACTCTTCAATATCCCCCAATCAGTCCCCTCTCCCTCTGGGAGAGGGCTAGGGTGAGGGCCTTGGCGGTCCAGGGCGGATCAACCCTCTTCCAGCCACCAGCGCAACGGTTTGCCTTGAGCAGGCCAGAAGCGTATCTGCTCGATCGGCGAAATGTCCCAGCGCTCGACTTTTTCCAGCGCCTGCAAGAAGCGCTGTTCCTGCTCCATCACCGCCGGGGCGCAGAGCTTGCGGGTCTTGCCGATCTTGCCGAAGCTCAGCTTGTCGCCGTCCTGCGTGTAAGGCGCGAACCAATGGTTGCAGCCGCCGTTGCCGTAGGCGCGGCCGTCATCGCCGAGGGTCACGGTCAGGTGGCTGTAATCCATCAGTGGCCGCTCGCCGATCCATTCCAGAATGTAGCTGCGGTTGTGCTGCAGTTGCACCGGCTCTGCGGCGCAACCAACCAGGCCGACACCGATCAGTGCGGTCAGGGCGAGGCGTTTCATCACGCAGGCTCCTGGCATTTCGGGCACAGATGCTTGTCGCCGACGGCTTTCCAGCCCAGCTCGGCGATGCGCGCGGTGGCGGCAGGTTTCTCGGCGGTCTTGCCGAGTTTGGCATCCACGGCGAATTCGAAGCTCAGCTCTTTCGCGCAGCTGTCGCAGTTGACCTGCCAGGTGTGAATGGCCAGTTCGCCGAACACCGGGCCTGTGGTCATCGCGGTCCATTGGCCTGGCGGATTGATCAGGTGGCGCACAGTGTCGACGGTCAGGCGCATGGACAAATCCTTGCTGCCTTTGAGCGTGACCAACAGGGCATCACCGATACGGATCGAGCCACCGTTGCCGGTCACCTGATAGCGGCCCGGAACCAGGGCGCGGCATTCGGTGAGGGTGTGTTGCGGGTTCATCAGGGTGTAGCGGAAATCGTGTTCGACCATGGGTCCTCCAAATATGCGCGACATGCTAGCACGGGCTCGATTGCAGAATGATGCACGCGTGCGACCTTCGATCCGGTTCAAATGCGCCGACAGTCATGGCAAACTGCCGGCCCCCGAATCTGAAGGAACGGAACATGGCGCTGATCGAATGTTATGAATGCAAGCGGAGCATCAGTTCCGAAGCGCTGGTGTGCATTCACTGCGGCGCGCCGATGGCTGAACACGCCGCCATGCAGGCGCAATCGACGGCGGCACCGGTGCAAGCCTCGACGATTTCCTTCGGCAGCCTGCCACGCAACAACGCAGTGCCCGAGGCGGTTGCGCCGCCAGTGTCCGAGCCTTTACCCAAAGTGATGCCGGCAGCGGCGGGGCGTCGCCGTCGTCAGCAGGCCGCAGATCAGGCCCGCGAGGAGCAGCAACCGCTCAATCCCGATGGCAGTCGCCCGGTGGAAGGCTGGCTGAAAATCATGGTGTTTCTGTTGCCGGCGTTTTTCGTCTGGTTCCTGCTGCGCAACGGCCATTCCAGCAAGCAGCGCCTGCTCGGTTTCGGCTGGCTGGGCTTGCTGATCCTGGCGTCTTCGCTGTCCAAGTAAAACCGTTCAACCCTCGACCTGGTTCTGCGGCGCACCTGCCGCCCAGGTCGCGATGTTGTGCAGGGTGGTCGCGGCAATCGCGCCCAGCGCCTCGCGGGTCAGAAACGCCTGATGCGCAGTGATGATCACGTTGGGAAACGTCAGCAGACGCGCCAGCACATCGTCCTGCAACGGCAGGTCGGAGCGATCCTCGAAAAACAGCTGCGCCTCTTCTTCGTAAACATCCAGCCCCAGATAACCGAGTTGGCCGTCCTTCAGCGCGTCGATCAGCGCCGGCGTGTCCACCAGCCCGCCACGCCCGGTGTTGATCAGCATCGCCCCGGCCTGCATGTGCGCCAGTGAGTCGCGATTGATCAGGTGCTTGCTCTGCTCGTTGAGTGGGCAATGCAGGCTGATGATCCGCGACTGCGCGAGCAATTCCGGCAGGCTCAGATAACGTGCGCCCAAGGCCAGCACCTCGGGATTGGGATACGGATCGTAGGCCAGCAGTTCACAGCCGAAGCCGTGCATGATTTTCGCGAACGTTGCGCCGATCTGTCCGGTGCCGACGATGCCGACGGTCTTGCCGACCAGATCGAAACCGGTCAGGCCATGCAGGCTGAAATCACCTTCGCGGGTGCGGTTGTAGGCACGGTGCAAACGACGATTGAGGGCGAGGATCAGCGCCACGGCATGTTCGGCCACGGCGTGCGGCGAGTAGGCCGGCACACGAACCACGGCCAGGCCGAGGCGTTTCGCCGCCGGCAGGTCGACATGGTTGTAACCCGCCGAACGCAGGGCAATCAGCCGCGTGCCACCGGCAGCGAGGCGTTCGAGCACCGGGGTGCTGAGGTCGTCATTGATGAACGCGCAGACCACTTCGTGTTGCTCGGCCAGCGCCGCCGTATCGAGGCTGAGCCGCGCCGCTTGAAAATGCAGTTCAAGCCCGGCCGGGCAGTCGGCGCCGAGAAAGCTGTCGCGGTCGTAGGTCTGGCTGCTGAAAATGATTGTGCGCATGAATCCTCCTGGAACATCGACGCGGGCCGCAACGGCCCGCGACAACTGTAGCGCTTTGCGCGCGCCGTGCCTTGCCGCAGGTCAGGCGCTGATGCGCGCCTGCGCCGCGAGTCGATTGATCGAGCGCTCCAGTTCATCCAGTGCGGCGGCGGCTTTCGGATCGTCCTGCTTGAGCAGGGTTTCGCTGCGCTGGCAGGCGGCGCGCAGTTGCGGCACGCCGCAATAACGGGTCGCGCCATGCAAACGGTGCACGCGTTCGAGCAGGGCATTCTGGTCGTGGCTGTCACGCGCGGCGCGTATCGCTTCGCGGTCGGCTTCCAGCGAGGCCAGCAGCATAGCGAGCATGTCCGCCGCCAGATCCGCCTTGCCCGCCGCCAGACGCAAGCCTTCTTCGTGATCGAGCACCGGCAGTTCCTGCTGACTCGCCGCGCTGTCGCCGTTGCGCTCCGGCGCCTGATTGCGCAGAGCCAGTCCGGTCCACTTCAACACCACCTGCGCCAGTTGCCGCTCGCTGATCGGTTTGGTCAGGTAGTCGTCCATGCCGCTTTGCAGCAGCGCGCGTTTTTCGTTGGCCATGGCGTGGGCGGTGAGGGCAACGATCGGCAGCGGCGTGCAATGCCGCTCGCTTTCCCACTGGCGAATGGTTTCAGTGGTCTGGCGACCGTCCATGCCGGGCATCTGCACGTCCATCAACACCAGATCGAAAGATTCGCTCTGCACCGCTTTGACTGCTGCGTAGCCGCTTTCCACCGCGAGCACTCGAGCGCCCATGTCTTCGAGCAGGGTCTGCACCAGCAGCAGATTGGCCGGGTTGTCGTCGACACACAGCACGCGCGGCGCACGGCTGGACAGCGGCTCGCCCGGTTCGCTGCGGGTCTGGCGCGGATTGACCAGATCGGACAGCGCCCGGCGCAATTTGCGCGTACACGCCGGTTTGGCCTGAAGCTGGCTGTGCGGGTTGGGCACCGACAGGTGAAACAGCGTCTGTTCGGTGGTCGGGCACAGCACCAGCACTTTGCAGCCCAGGTGTTCGAGGTCCCAGATGTGCTGGTTCAAACGCTCCGGGAGCATGTCGTTGCTGGTGATACCGATCACCGCCAGATCGATCGCCTGATCGGTCTGATGCGCGCCGGTGACGCCATTGCTCAGGCTCTCCAGAGTATTGAACGGCGTCACTTGCAGTCCGCAGTCTTCCAGCTGATGTTGCAAGGCCTGACGCGCCAGTTCGTGGTTTTCCAGCACCGCCACGCGGCGTCCGAGCAATGGCGCGGCGGGCAGGTCTTCGGCGTCGTCGCGAGTCTTGGGCAGGCTCAGGCTGATCCAGAATTCCGAACCTTCGCCCGGCGTGCTGTCGACGCCGATCTCGCCGCCCATCTGCTCGATCAGACGCTTGGAAATCACCAGCCCCAGCCCGGTGCCGCCGGGTTGGCGCGACAGCGAATTGTCGGCCTGACTGAAAGCCTGGAACAGCGCGCGGACATCCTGACTCGACAGACCGATGCCGGTGTCCTGAATGCTGATGCGCAGTTGCACGCTGTCTTCGTGTTCGTCTTCGAGCATCGCCCGGGCGACGATGGTGCCTTCGCGGGTGAACTTGATCGCGTTGCTGACCAGGTTGGTGAGGATCTGCTTCAGACGCAGCGGATCGCCGACCAGCGACAGCGGCGTGTCGCGATAGACCAGACTGACCAGCTCGAGCTGCTTGGCGTGCGCGGCCGGGGCGAGGATGGTCAGGGTGTCCTGCAACAGGTCACGCAGGTTGAACGGAATGTGGTCGAGCACCAGTTTGCCGGCCTCGATCTTCGAGAAATCGAGAATCTCGTTGATGATTCCCAACAGGCTGTCGGCGGACTTTTCGATGGTGCCCAGATAGTCGAGCTGGCGCGGGGTCAGTTCGCTTTTCTGCAACAGGTGAGTGAAGCCGAGAATGCCGTTGAGCGGCGTGCGGATCTCGTGGCTCATGTTGGCGAGGAATTCGGATTTGATCCGGCTGGCTTCCAGCGCTTCTTTGCGCGCCAGGTCCAGCTCGATGTTCTGGATCTCGATGGTTTCCAGGTTCTGCCGCACGTCCTCGGTGGCCTGATCGACGCTGTGCTGCAATTCTTCACGAGCGTTCTGCAGGGTGCCGGCCATGCGGTTGATACCCGAGGCCAGTTCATCCAGTTCCTGACTGCCGAGGGGCGGCAAGCGGGTTTCCAGATGACCGTCCTTGAGTTGCGCGACCGCTTGTTTGATCTGGCTCAGCGGACGGTTGATGGTGCGGCCCATGCGCAACGCGAGGAGGGCGGCGCCAGCAAGTCCGGCGGCGATCAGCAGCAGGCTGGCGAACAGGCTGCGATAGCCGCGCAGCAACATGCCGTTGTGCGACAGCTCCAGCTCGACCCAGCCGAGCAGGCGTTCGGATTCTTCGGGAATGATTTCGCCGGCGAGGTTGCGGTGCTTGCCGAACACCGGCATCAGGTAGCGCGTCGCGTCATTGCCGCTGCGTCGTTGCAGCAGCGCGCTGTCGCCGCTTGGCGCTTGATTGAGCATGGTCGGGCCGGCGTGGGCCAGTGGCGAGCGGTCCGCCGCGAGGAAGGTCACCGCGCGCACGTCGGGTTGTTCAAGGGACTGGGTGGCGATGCGTTCAAGCAGATCGGCGTCGCCGTGACCCATTGCCGGCGCCACCAGCGGCGCCAGTTGCTCGGCGATCATTTCGCCGCGCTGCATCAATTGGCTGTGCAGGTCGGTCTGCTGCGTCCAGGTGAAATAGCCACCCAGCACCAGCGCCATCAGGCTGGTCGGCAACAAGGTCAGCAACAGCACGCGACCTTTGATTCCCAGTTTCTTGAGCACGCCTATCTCCCGCATCCCGCTGATCTGTTGACACATGCGTGCATCCGGCACGCGACATGGGCGCAGTGTAGCGATTTGCAGGCGGGCAATCTTGCGGAAAATGCAGCGCCGCCCACGCACTCGTTCGTCCGACAGGCCAAGCTTGTGTTGCCCGCTGTCGGACAATCTTGAATAATCCGCCAACTGAGAATTACTTGCAGATACTCATGACTCCTGTTTCCGTTTGCCAGCCACGCATCCTTTCCATTGAAGACGATCCGGTCCTCGGCGCCTATGTGCACGAGCATTTGGGCCGCAGCGGTTTTCAGGTGACCTGGTGCCAGAACGGCCAGGAAGGTCTGAACATCGCCCAGTGCCAGCCTTTCGACGTGGTGCTGATGGATATTCTGCTGCCGGGGCTCGATGGTCTACAGTTGTTGACGCAATTGCGTCAGAGCCATTCGACGCCGGTGTTGCTGATGTCGGCGCTGGGTGCCGAGGCCGATCGCATCAGCGGTTTCCGCCTCGGTGCCGATGACTATCTGCCCAAGCCGTTCAGCATGGCCGAGTTGCATGTGCGCATCGAAGCGATCCTGCGCCGCGTGGCGCTGGATCGGCGCCCGCCTGCTATTAACGATGCGGTGGTCAGCGGCACCCTGCGTTTCGATGACGAACACTGCGACGTGTTTTTCCGCGAGCAGGCGGCCGGGCTGACCCGCAGCGAATTCCGTCTGCTGGAAACCCTGCACCGCAACAACGAGGAAGTGCTGAGCAAGGCCTTCCTTTATCAGCACGTCCTGCAACGCGGCTTTGCGGCGCACGACCGCAGCCTCGACATGCACATCAGTCAGATCCGCCGCAAACTCAAAGCCATCGGTTACACCGAGCGCGAAGTGCGCACGGTGTGGGGCAAGGGCTATGTCTTGAGCGGCGCCGATGAAACTGTCTGAGCTGCCGGGTCGGCATTCACTGTTCTGGAAACTGGCGTGCCTGCTGGTGGCGTTCTGTCTGCTGATGATCTGGCTGAGCTGGTCGTGGGGCCGCTACATGGAGGAGCGCAATCAGTTCCTCTCCAGTGACGCGCGCAGCACGCTCAGCCGTTATGCCGCGCAAGCCGAACAGGCGTGGCAGCGCGGCGGGCGCAATGGCGTCGATGACTGGTTGCAGAGCATGGAATTGCGCGAGGCCAGTTGGGTCGGCGTGATCGGCGCTGATTTGCAGTCGCTGAGCAGCCAGCCGTTGAACGCGGCAGAGGTGCAGCACCTGACCTTTTTGCGCGGCCTCGACTGGCCGATCCACAAGAAGGGCCGACCTTGGCTGAGGGTACCGTTCCCTCAGGATCCGGCCGCCGGCATCCTCGTCATCGAGCTGCCTGAACGTTTTGTGCCAGGCAAGTACCGGGTGTTCTGGCGGGTGATCACCAACGGTGTGATTCCCGGGCTGTTCACTCTGTTGCTGTGCGTCGGCCTGTATCGCCTGTTGGTGGTGCCGCTGAACAACCTGCGCGAACAGGCCAACGCCTGGCGCGCCGACCAGTTGAATGTGCGCCTGTCGAGCGGCATCACCCAGCGCCCGGATGAGCTCGGTGAGCTGGCGCGGGCCTTCGATTCCATGTCCGAGCGCCTGCAAAGCACAGTCGCCTTGCAGCAGCAGTTATTGCGTGACTTGTCCCACGAAATGCGCACGCCGCTGAGCCGTCTGCGTGTGGCCAGCGAAAGCGAACAGGGTCTGCCGCAGCTACGCGAGCGCATCGGCCGCGAGGTCGACGGCATGCAACGTTTGGTCGAAGACACCCTGCAACTGGCCTGGCTCGACACCGACCGCTCACCGTTGCCGGATGAAGCGATCCAGATTCAGGCGCTGTGGGAAATGCTCACCGACAACGCCTGCTATGAAAGCGGCTGGCCGAGTCTGCAACTGCAATGCTCGGTCGAGGCATCGTGCTGGGTGCGCGGCAACCTCAATACCCTGGCGCAAGCGCTGGAAAACATCTTGCGCAACGCCATTCGTCACTCGCCCGAGGGCGGGATTGTGCGTCTCGATGCACGGCGCGATGGCGAGTATTGGCATTTGTGGCTGGAGGATCAGGGCGGCGGCGTGGCTGACGAAGATCTGCAGCGAATCTTTTCGCCGTTCATTCGACTGGACGGATCAAGGCCCGGGGATGGTGGCTTTGGGCTGGGATTGAGCATTGCGCGCAATGCGGTGCAGCGCCAGGGCGGGTTGCTCTGGGCGGAAAATACCGGGGCGGGGCTGCGGTTGAATTTGCGCTTGTTGGCGGATGACGGCGTCGCCCATGCGGACGCCTTCGCGAGCAGGCTCGCTCCCACAATGGAGCGCGGTTCGCCGCAGGCTGTGTGATCTACCGTTAATAGTGTCATCACTGCTGACACTAAATCCTGTGGGAGCGAGCCTGCTCGCGAATTCCAAGCATCACCACGAGAACTGAGTGTTGCTCAAGTAAAAGTCGCACCACTGGCGCGACTTTTATTTGCTTATTCCCATAAACCATAAGCACCGCACTTTGCGTGATATGGCCTGCGCGGGTTTGCCGGTATGATAGGCGCCCCCGCACGTCTGGATTGCGAATACGCCATGACCCTGCAGTACCCAACCATCGCCGATTGCGTCGGCAACACGCCGCTGGTGCGTTTGCAGCGCCTGCCCGGCGCCACCAGCAACACCCTTTTGCTCAAGCTCGAAGGGAACAACCCGGCGGGTTCGGTCAAGGACCGCCCGGCGTTGTCGATGATCACTCGCGCCGAGTTGCGCGGGCAGATCAATCCCGGCGATACGCTGATCGAGGCGACCTCTGGCAATACCGGTATCGCTCTGGCGATGGCCGCTGCGATCAAGGGTTACAAGATGATCCTGATCATGCCGGACAACTCCAGCGCCGAGCGCAAAGCGGCGATGACCGCTTACGGTGCCGAGCTGATCCTGGTGACTCAGGAAGAGGGCATGGAAGGCGCCCGCGATCTGGCCCAGCGTATGGAAGCCGAAGGCCGTGGCAAGGTGCTCGACCAGTTCGCCAATGGCGACAACCCGGAAGCGCACTACACCACCACCGGCCCGGAAATCTGGCGTCAGACCCAGGGCAGCATCACTCATTTCGTCAGTTCGATGGGCACCACCGGCACCATCATGGGCGTGTCGCGCTACCTCAAAGAGCAGAGCGACAGCGTGCAGATCGTCGGCCTGCAACCGATGGAAGGCTCGGCCATTCCCGGCATCCGCCGCTGGCCGCAGGAATACCTGCCGAAGATCTATCAGGCTGACCGCGTCGACCGCATCGTCGACATGGCGCAAAGCGAAGCCGAAGACGTCACCCGGCGCCTGGCCCGCGAAGAAGGCATCTTCTGCGGCGTGTCCTCGGGCGGCGCGGTTGCAGCGATGCTGCGCTTGTCCAAAGAAGTTGAAAACGCGGTGATCGTCGCGATCATCTGCGACCGTGGCGACCGTTACCTGTCGACCGGCATTTTCGACGCGCCGAACTGATGGCCAAACACGAGAGAGGCCTGCGCTTCCAGCCTACCGGCGGCAGCAAGGCGCCGCAGATCCCGACCGGCAAGAAGCAGCGCTTGAGTATCGAGCGCCTGGCCAATGACGGTCGCGGTATCGCGTTTTTCGAAGGCAAGACCTGGTTCGTCCTCGGCGCCCTTGCCGGTGAAGAGGTCGAAGCACGGGTGCTCGGCGCCCACGGCAAAGTGGTCGAAGCGCGCACCGAACGGGTGTTCACTGCCAGCGAATTGCGCCGCCCGGCTGCGTGCGCGCACTTCGGCCGCTGTGGCGGTTGCAGCGTTCAGCACTTGCCCCACGACGAACAGCTCGCCCTGAAACAGCGCATGCTCGCCGAGCAATTGTCGCGGGTGGCCGGTGTCGAACCTGAAGAGTGGGCAGCGCCGCTGACCGGCCCGGAATTCGGCTACCGTCGGCGCGCGCGCATCGCCGTGCGCTGGGACATGAAGGCAAAAAAACTCGAAGTGGGTTTCCGCGCTGCCGGCAGTCAGGACATCGTCGCGATCAGCGAATGCCCGGTGCTGGTACAGCCCTTGCAACCGATCATGACCCGCTTGCCGGAGATGCTGCGGCGCTTGAGCAAACCGCAGGCGCTGGGCCATGTCGAGCTGTTCAGCGGCTCATCACTGGCGCTATTGCTGCGGCACATGGCGCCGTTGTCCGAAGCGGATCTGAGCATCCTCAAGGATTTCTGCCAGTTCCACGAGGCGCAGTTGTGGCTGCATGGCGAAGGTGAACCGCAACCGGTCGAGGCCGGTCAGAGCCTCGGTTATCGCCTGGAACAGTGGGATCTCGAGCTGGCTTATCGGCCGGGAGATTTCGTTCAGGTCAACGCCGGGGTCAACGAAGCGATGATCGCCCAGGCGCTGGACTGGCTGAAACCGACGGCTGAAGAACGCGTGCTCGACCTGTTTTGCGGGTTGGGAAATTTTGCGCTACCGCTGGCCAAAAGCGTGCATGAAGTGGTGGCTGTGGAGGGCGTGCAGACCATGGTCGAGCGGGCCGCTGCCAACGCCGTCAGTAACAATTTGCATAACACAAAGTTTTTTCAAGCCGATTTATCCCAGCCTTTGAGCGATGCCCAGTGGATCGGAAACGGCTTTTCTGCGGTACTCTTGGACCCACCGCGTGACGGTGCTTTCGAGGTGGTGCGCAAGCTCGCGACCCTGGGTGCCAAGCGGTTGGTATATGTGTCGTGCAACCCGGCCACGCTGGCGCGCGACACGCAGGAATTGATCAAGCAGGGCTACCGGTTAAAACGTGCCGGGATTCTCGATATGTTTCCTCAGACGGCACATGTCGAGGCCATGGCGTTATTTGAAGCGAGCCAGGACGGCTCGTCTGAATCCGTCTGATCTGTCCGCGCAGCGCTCGCCTGAGCCCCGCGAGCGCGAACGGACACTGAGGATCAGCGATTTGACGCATTGAATCTGCGTCGTAGGGAAGGTAAAGCAGCATGGTACAGGTGAGAGCACACCAGCCGATCAACACCGACGGCAGTATCAATCTCGAGGCCTGGCTCGATCACGCGGTCAGTGTCGATCTGGCACTGGATCGCGAGGCCTTGAAAGAAGCCTGCGAGTTCGCTCGCGAGGCCGAACAGCAGTCCAATGCGAAGAAGAACCTGTGGGCCGAAGGCTCCGGCAGTTTCAGCACTGGCCTTGAGATCGCCGAGATCCTCGCCGACCTCAAGCTCGATCAGGATTCACTGGTCGCCGCCGTTTTGTATCGTGGCGTGCGTGAAGGCCAGATAGAGCTGGCGGCCATCGGCCAGCGCTTCGGTCCGGTAGTGGCCAAGCTGATCGACGGCGTGCAGCGCATGGCGGCCATCAGCGCCAGCCTCAGCCCACGGCAATCGATGGTCATGGGCACGCAAGGGCAGGTCGAGAACCTGCGCAAAATGCTCGTGGCCATGGTCGATGACGTACGCGTTGCGCTGATCAAACTGGCCGAACGCACCTGCGCCATCCGTGCGGTGAAAACCGCCGACGATGAAAAGCGCAACCGCGTCGCTCGCGAAGTCTTCGACATCTATGCGCCACTGGCGCATCGCCTCGGCATCGGTCACATCAAATGGGAGCTGGAGGACTTGTCCTTCCGCTATCTCGAACCCGATCAATACAAGCAGATCGCCAAGTTGCTCCACGAGCGGCGGCTGGACCGCGAGCGTTTCATCAGCGACGTGATGACCCAGCTCAAGGACGAACTGCAGGCCACCGGCGTCGACGCCGACATCAGCGGCCGGGCCAAACACATCTACTCGATCTGGCGCAAAATGCAGCGCAAGGGTCTGGAATTCAGCCAGATCTACGACGTTCGCGCCGTGCGCGTGCTGGTGCCGGAAATGCGCGACTGCTACACCGCGCTCGGCATCGTCCACACCCTGTGGCGGCACATCCCGAAAGAATTCGACGACTACATCGCCAACCCGAAAGAGAACGGCTACCGCTCGCTGCACACGGCGGTGATCGGCCCGGAAGGCAAGGTCCTCGAAGTGCAGATCCGCACCCATTCCATGCACGAAGAAGCCGAACTCGGCGTCTGCGCGCACTGGCGCTACAAGGGTACCGACGTCAAATCCGGCTCGAACCATTACGAAGAGAAAATTTCCTGGCTGCGTCAGGTCCTCGAATGGCACGAAGAGCTGGGTGACATCGGCGGTCTGGCCGAGCAGCTGCGCGTCGATATCGAGCCTGATCGGGTTTACATCTTCACTCCCGACGGTCACGCCATCGATTTGCCGAAAGGCGCGACGCCGCTGGATTTCGCCTATCGCGTACACACCGAAATCGGCCACAACTGCCGGGGCGCGAAGATCAACGGCCGTATCGTGCCGCTGAACTACAGCCTGCAGACCGGCGAGCAGGTCGAGATCATCACCAGCAAGCACGGCACGCCGAGCCGCGACTGGCTGAACCCGAACCTCGGTTACGTCACCACCTCGCGGGCGCGGGCGAAGATCGTTCACTGGTTCAAATTGCAGGCTCGCGATCAGAACGTTGCGGCCGGTAAAACCCTGATCGAGCGCGAACTCAATCGCCTCGGCCTGCCGGCGGTGGATTTCGACAAGCTGGCTGAAAAGGCCAATATGAAAACCGCTGAAGACATGTTCGCCGCCCTCGGTGCCGGCGACCTGCGTCAGGCGCATCTGGTCAACCTTGCGCAGCAACTGGTTGAACCGGAGCGTGGCAACGAGCAACTGGAACTGATCCCGCGCAAGGCGACCGGTTACAAGCCGGGCAAGCGCGGCGATATCCAGATCCAGGGCGTCGGCAATCTGATGACGCAAATGGCCGGTTGCTGCCAGCCACTGCCGGGCGATGCGATCGTCGGTTACATCACCCAGGGCCGGGGCGTGAGCATTCACCGCCAGGACTGCGCCTCGGTGCTGCAACTGGGCGGGCGCGAGCCGGAGCGGATCATTCAGGTCAGCTGGGGGCCGGTGCCGGTGCTCACCTATCCGGTGGACATCATCATCCGCGCCTACGACCGTTCCGGGCTGCTGCGTGACGTCTCGCAGGTGCTGCTCAACGAGCGCATCAACGTGCTGGCGGTCAACACCCGTTCGAACAAGGAAGACAACACTGCGCTGATGTCGCTGACCATCGAGATCCCCGGACTGGATGCGCTGGGACGGCTGCTGGGGCGGATTTCGCAATTGCCGAACATCATCGAAACGCGGCGTAACCGTACTCCGTGATGTGGTTTCTCTGTGGGAGCGAGCCTGCTCGCGAAGAGGGCGTGTCAGTCGACATCTTTGTTGCAGACACAGCGCTTTCGCGAGCAGGCTCGCTCCCACAATGGTTCTGTGGTGAGACAGAAAAATGATGTACAGCCTCGAAGACCTGCTCCACCTGATGTCCCGTCTGCGCGATCCGCAGTTCGGTTGCCCGTGGGACATCAAGCAAACCTACGCGACCATCGTCCCGCACACCCTCGAAGAAGCCTATGAAGTGGCCGACGCCATCGAACGTGGCGATCTCGATCACTTGCAGGGCGAGTTGGGTGATCTGCTGTTTCAGGTGGTTTATTACAGCCAGTTGGCCAAGGAGGAAGGGCGGTTCGAATTTGCCGGGGTGATCGACAGCATCACGCGCAAACTGATCCGTCGTCATCCGCATGTGTTCCCGACGGGCGATCTGTACGCGCCGCTCGACGTGCCGCGCTTGAGCGAAGAGCAGGTCAAGCAGCGCTGGGAAGAGATCAAGGCCGAAGAGCGCGCCGAGAAAGCCTCGGCGCCCGAGCAGTTGTCCTTGCTCGACGACGTGCCGGCCACGTTGCCGGCACTGTCGCGCTCGGCCAAGTTGCAGAAGCGCGCCGGGCAGGTCGGTTTCGACTGGCCGGATGCCTTGCCAGTGCTCGACAAGGTGCGCGAAGAGCTCGATGAAGTGCTCGAAGCCATGTCGGAAAATGATCCTGTGGCGGTGGCCGACGAGATCGGCGATCTGCTGTTTTCCGTGGTCAATCTGGCCCGGCATCTGAAGGTCGATCCGGAAACCGCCCTGCGCGGCGCCAATGGCAAGTTTGAACGACGTTTCCGTTTTATCGAACAGGCATTGCGCGACACCCACCGTCCCATGGAAGATTGCACCCTCGAAGAGTTGGACGCCCTGTGGGGCGAAGCCAAACGCCAGGAAAAGAATGAGCCCAGCTGCGGCTGAGCCGTTGCCCAAGTGAGTAAGCATTGATGAGCCTTTCCCTTCGCGACCAGTTGCTCAAAGCAGGCCTGGTCAACCAAAAGCAGGCCAAGCAGGTCAGCAAAGACAAGCAGAAGCAACAGCGTCTGGCCCACAAAGGCCAGGCTGAGCTCGACGATTCGCAGCAGCGCGCCGCCCAGGAAGCCATGGCCGAGAAGGTCAAGCGCGACCAGGAGCTGAACCGTCAGCAGCAGGAGAAGGCCGAGGCCAAGGCCCGCGCCGCGCAGGTCAAGCAGTTGATCGAAGTCTCGCGTCTGCCCAAGCTGACCACCGAGGACTACTACAACTTCGTCGACGACAAGAAGGTCAAGCGCATCTCGGTCAACACGCTGATGCGCAACAAGCTCAGCAGCGGTTCGCTGGCGATCGTGCACCACAACGGCGGTTATGAAGTGATTCCCCGTGAAGCGGCGCTGAAGATCCAGGAGCGCGACCCGCAGCGCATCGTCCAGCTCAACGTGCAGACCGAAGAGGTCAACGCCGAGGACGATCCGTACGCGGCGTACCAGATCCCTGACGATCTGATGTGGTAAATCCACGGCTGTAACAACGACGAACCCCGCTCATGGCGGGGTTTGTCGTTTTCAAATGCTGTGTTGTTTCAGGCGGACTTCAGTTCTCTTTGCTGTTCCTGCACTTCCAGTTCGGCCTTGTAGTTATGCGCATCTATTTCGTTGTGGAACATGCCGACCAGCAAGTCTTGTTGATGCACATCCCAGATACGGATGCCGGCGGCCAGGCCTTCGTGGGACATGTGTGAATCGTCGCGTTCAGTTACTTTTACAGTCATCTGCTAGCTCCAGATCTCAAGTTACTGCACCAAGGCGTGTGCAGGACTCTGTTATAGGATTTGTTAGTCAGCTAAGTAAACTGCCGATTGGCGCAAGGTGTTGTTGCGGATTTCGCAACAAAGCTGCAGGCCGCGTAAACCGCGACATTCGGTCGCAGGGTGGTAAGTTTCATGACAGAAGTTTCATCTCCCGAGACCCCGGAAACCCACTGTGGGAGCGAGCCTGCTCGCGAATTCGGTGAGTCAGACGACGATAGGGTGACTGGAGTATCGCATTCGCGAGCAGGCTCGCTCCCACAGGGTTTTGCGGTGTACCTGCTATTTTCTGCAGACGAAAAAAAACGCCCCGAACCAGTCGGGGCGTTTTCATGTGCGGCTCAGCAGCGGGGAATTACTTGCCTTCCCAGCGCTTCAGTACCAGCGTGGCGTTGGTGCCGCCGAAGCCGAAGCTGTTGCTCATCACGGTGTTGATAGTGGCGTTCTCGCGGGTCTTGGTCAGCACCGGCAGATCGGCCACTTCCGGGTCGAGCTCGTCGATGTTGGCGGAGCCGGCGATGAAGTTGCCTTCCATCATCAGCATGCAATAGATCGCTTCGTGCACGCCGGCGGCGCCCAGGGAGTGACCGGACAGGCTCTTGGTCGAGCTGATCGCTGGAGCCTTGTCGCCGAACACTTCACGCACACCTTTCATTTCCGCGACGTCGCCGACCGGAGTCGAAGTGCCGTGGGTGTTCAGGTAGTCGATCGGGGTGTCGACGGTGGACAGCGCCTGCTGCATGCAGCGGATCGCGCCTTCGCCGCTCGGGGCAACCATGTCGTAGCCATCGGACGTTGCGCCGTAGCCAACGATCTCGGCGTAGATCTTCGCGCCACGGGCCAGAGCGTGTTCCAGCTCTTCGACGACAACCATGCCGCCGCCGCCAGCGATGACGAAACCGTCGCGGTCCTTGTCGTAGGCGCGGGAAGCTTGTTCCGGGGTGTCGTTGCGCTTGCTGGACAGGGCGCCCATCGCGTCGAACAGGAACGACTGGCTCCAGTGCTCTTCTTCACCGCCACCGGCGAAGACGATGTCCTGCTTGCCCATCTGGATCTGTTCCATGGCGGTACCGATGCAGTGAGCACTGGTGGCGCAGGCAGAAGCGATGGAGTAGTTCAGGCCCTTGATCTTGAACGGCGTGGCCAGGCAAGCGGAAACGGTGCTGCTCATGGTCCGCGTGACGCGGTACGGGCCAACGCGCTTCACGCCTTTCTCACGGAGGATGTCCAGCGCTTCCATCTGGTTCAGCGTGGAAGCACCACCGGAACCAGCGATCAGGCCGGTACGCGGATTGGACACTTGCTCTTCGGTCAGGCCGGAGTCAGTGATGGCATCTTTCATGGCCAGGTAGGCGTAAGCCGCTGCATGGCCGACGAAGCGATAGATCTTGCGATCGATCAGCTCTTCAAGGTTGAGGTCGATGGAGCCGGAAACCTGGCTACGCAGACCCATTTCAGCATATTCCGGGTTGAACCGGATGCCAGGGCGGCTTGCACGCAGGTTAGCGGAGACGGTCTCTTTGTCATTGCCCAGGCACGAAACGATGCCCAGACCAGTGATAACGACGCGGCGCATGCGAATAACCCTTAGAAGTTGTCAGTGGAGGTGAACACGCCGACGCGCAGGCCTTCGGCGGTGTAGATTTCGCGTCCGTCGACACTGACCGAACCATCGGCGATGGCCATGTTCAGCTTGCCCTTGAGGACGCGTTTGATATGAATGTTATAGGTGACTTTCTTCGCGGTCGGCAGCACCTGACCGAAGAATTTCACTTCGCCCGAACCCAGCGCACGGCCGCGGCCCGGCAGGCCTTGCCAGCCCAGGAAGAAACCGACCAGTTGCCACATGGCATCCAGACCCAGGCAGCCCGGCATTACCGGATCGCCTTCGAAATGGCAGGCGAAGAACCACAGGTCAGGGTTGATATCCAGCTCGGCGACCAATTCACCTTTGCCGTACTTGCCGCCTTCTTCGCTGATATGGGTGATGCGATCCACCATCAGCATGTTCGGGGCGGGCAGTTGCGCGTTACCTGGGCCGAACAGCTCACCGCGACTGCAGCGCAGCAGGTCTTCCCGAGTAAAGGCGTTTTGTTTGGTCATGCGAGCTCCTCAATAATCCCATGCGGCAGGTGGGGCAGATCTTCCCGACCGTTCAAGGCGTTCATGCCTCGAACCGGCAGCCTACTCATAGACTATTGCGTTGTGGTGAAAGTCACAGCACCAAGGACATGAATGTACACTTGTGCACTGAAATTTTTAATCAAGCCCCTTTTGGGGCTCGTTCGGGTGCCTAAGACTGCCGCACTTTCGCTTTTCACGCCAGTCGCAGATGGTCGAAAGGCCCACACTACGACACCCAGCGCTGCAAAATCTGCTGCAGGTCATTGCGTTTGAACGGCTTGGCCAGGTAATCGTTCATCCCCGCTGCCAGACAGGTTTCGCGATCGCCCTGCAAGGCGTTGGCGGTCAGCGCGATGATCGGCACATCGCGGCGTCCGGGCAGGTCGCGGATCTGTCGCGTGGCCTCGTAGCCGTCGATGATCGGCAGCCGGCAATCCATCAGAATCACTTCGAATTCGCCGCCCTCGGCACTGCGCACCGCTTGTGCGCCATCGGTCGCCACGCTGACCGCGAAGCCCAGGCTGCGCAGCATTGCCTCGATCACGGTCTGGTTGACCGGATTGTCTTCGACCAGCAACACATGGCGTCCCTCGCCCTGACCACTGCCGTTCAGGGTGCGCGGCGCGGCCAGCGCTGGCATTGCCTGCTTATATAGCGCCAATGGAATTTCCAGAGTGAATACCGAACCGCGTCCTTCCTCACTCTGCGCGCGCAAGGTGCCGCCCATACGTTCGGCCAAAGTCCGCGCGATCGGCAGACCAAGCCCGGTGCCACCGTAACGACGGGAGATCGAACTGTCGGCCTGCTGGAAGGCGTTGAACATCAGCTCCAGACTCTCAGAAGAAATACCGATGCCGCTGTCACGCACCGAGCAGGTGAACCACAGCAGTTCGTGATCCAGCGACTGCCATTGCGCCTCGATGCTGACCCGGCCCTGCTCGGTGAACTTCAAGGCATTGCCGACCAGGTTGACCAGAATCTGCCGGATCCGCGTCGGATCGCCCTGCACCTGCAAGCCGCGCATGTCGTCGGGGATGCGCAGATTCAGCGCCAGGCCGCGCTGCACCGCGCTGTGCTGGAACGACTGCGCGCAGGCGCCGATCAGCTCGGCGAGGTTGAATGGGATGTGCTCAAGCTCCAGCTCCGAACGTTCGATTCGCGAGAAGTCGAGAATGTCATTGATGACCTTGAGCAGATGTTCGGTCGACTCCGAAGCAAGCGCGGCGTATTCGACCTGCTCCTCGGTCATCTCGGTGGTTTCAAGCAACTGCAACATGCCCAGCACGCCGTTCATGGGCGTGCGCAGTTCATGGCTCATCATCGCCAGAAAATCCGATTTGGCGTTGTTGGCCTTTTCCGCCTCTTCGCGGGTCTGGATCAGCTGCGCCATCGCCTGCTGCTGCTCGCGGCTGGCCTGTTCCAGCGCCTGGGCGAGGTTATTGATGTGCTGCGACAGCGCACCCAATTCAGTGTCATCGACAATCGGCAGCGGGGTTTTGTAGTCGCCTTCCTGAATCGCTTTGACCGCATCGCCGATATCGCGGATCGGTTGCGAAAGACTGCCGGCCAAACGACGGGCGACGACAAAAGTGAAGAGCAGGGCGAACAGCGCGAGAATCCCGGCCTTGAACAGGATCTCCTGCTGGCGCTGACTGAAAGCATCGTTGGACAGCCCGACGATCACTCGCCCGAGATAATCCTCGCCGGCGGCGCTGTTGCTGACTTTGCCGTCCTGAAAGAAGTCGTTGTGCAAGGCGATCCGCTGCAAACGCACCGGTGCCTGAAAGACTTCGACCTGATGCGGGCGGCTGTGGCTATCAGCCGGTTGTTCGACATACACCAGAATCCGGTTGGCGCTGTCCTGCACTTCGAGAAAGCGCACGTTGGGCGTGGCCAGGGTTGCCTTGAGCAGGCTTTCCAGCACTTCGTTGTTGCCGGAGATAACCCCGTATTCCGTGGCCGGGGCCAGTTGATTGGCGATCAACTGGCCGGTGTGGTTCAGCTCCTGACGCAAATCCTGGATGCGCACAAAGGTGAAGAAGCTGATCAACAGCAACGTCAGCAACAGCGCCGGCCCGAGGCTGATCAACTGCGTGCGGGTGTTGATGTCCCAACGGCGACGGAAATTCATGGGCGGCGCTCTCCTTCGGCCAAGGCACTGGCGACAGATGCTTCATTCAGCGGTTCGATGCCTAAGGAACGAGCCACCTGCGCATTACTTGAGACTTTGAAACGAGCGGGGTAAAGCGTTCGCGGCCAGGCGCTGGTGGGCTGATCGAGCAAATGGTCGAGAATCGCCAGCCAGTCGCTCTGGTCGCTGTAGGTACTGGCGAGGCTGCCCGCGCGAACGAATGCAATGTTGGGGCCGATCAGCGCAACCTGCCGCGAGTAGCTGCTGAGCAGGAGGTTTTTCGCCGTTTGCGAGTTGTACAGATCGGGGTCATCGAGGCCGAGCAAGACGTCGCTGCTTTTCAGCACCGCTTGCAGCGGACGGCTGTCGTGAATGTTGTCCCAGCGCTGGCTGACAATCTGCAGATTCAATGGCCGCGCAGCCACGCGCAATTCGTCGAGGAGGAACTCGCCGTGCTCATCGAACAGCACGCCGACGCGCCGGGCTTGCGGCAGGATTCGCCGGATCAGTTGCAGTTGCCGGCTCAGCGGCGGGTCGCTCCAGAGCAGGCTCAGGCGCGCCGGTTGGGCATCGGCGAAACGCTGGCGCGCCTGCAAGCGGCTGATGCGCAACACCAGCGTCGACGGGCCTTGTGAGTCTTGCAGACGCCAGTCGAGGCTGGGCAGATCGAGCAGGATCAAGCGCAGACTGGCCGGCAGTTTGCCCGGAGCCGGCAAACTGGCCAGCGGCTGGAACCGCACATTGTCGGTCGGGCGCAGTTCACTCAGCGCTTGCACGAAGGCCTGCACGCCGGGGCTTTCCTCGGCGCCGGTCAACAGAATATCCGCCGCTTGCACCGCGACGCCGTGCAGCCACGCGGTCATGAACAGGCAGAGCCCGGCCAGCCAGTGGCCCAGGGTGGGCGTCTTCCGTGACGGGCCGGTGCGCATCCTAGAACTCCAGCTCGGCACTGAAATACATCACCCGGCATTCGTCGTAATTATTGTCGACGAAGGTGTTCGGCTGATGGTCGAGACGCTGTTGCAGCACGCCGGCCAATTGCAGCTGAGCTTTGCCAATGGCGATGCGTTTGGCGATGTGCGTGTCGACGCGTTCGAAGCGATAGCCGTTGAGCGCGTTGTCGCCGTAATAAAAGAGGGCGCTGTTCCAGCCATGCCCCCAATTGCGCAGCCAACCGGCGGAACCGCTGTTGCGCGAGGTCAACTGCTGGTCCAGCGGATTGCTCGCCTCGGCGTCGACGAAGGCGTAGGTCAAACGCAAGCGGTCGGCGCTGCTGAGGTGCCAGTCGAGTTGCGTTTCGGTGCCACGAAAGCGCGAGCTGTTGGCATTGCTGGCGATGTATTGGTTGTTGCGCAGCGGCTCGCTGATCATGCCGGTGATTTCGTCGTAGAACAGCTTCACGTCCACGGCCAGACCGAGTTCGGCGAAATAACCGTTGTAGCCCAATTCGCGAGAACGCATGTGCTCCTGATCGAGATCGCCGGGGCCACGGGTCTTGACGAAATAGCGCGCCGACGACTGGCCGTAGGCCGAGGGTCGCAGGTTGCTGACCTGATAGCTCCAATTGACGTTGTTCTCGAACATGTCCGGCGAACGGATCGCCTCCGAGTACACCGCGCGCAGGCCATGACGCGGGTTGATCAGGTAGTTGACCGCGAAGCGCGGGGTCAGCGAACTGCCGATCAGTTGCGTGTCTTCGAACATCGCGCCGCCCTGCACCAGCCAGTGCTCGGTGGCGCGCCATTCCAGTTGGCCGAAAGCGCGCCAGGTGGTGTCGTCGAGGGTGCCGTTGAAATAGGTCTCGGAATCGGCACGGTCGTAGCGGTAGTTGAGGCCGCTGACCAGGCGCAGGCTGTCGGACAGGCTGAGGGTGTCCTGCAGTTCGAGGTCGTAGCGCGATTCGCGGGCGCTCTGGTCGATATCGCCGCACAAGGTCTGGCTGGCGCCGTTGCGCCATTGTTCGAGCACTTGATTGGCCAGCGCCATTTCCTGCGGCGTGCCGGGTGCCGCGCCGGGGCCGGTGAACTGGTTGATGTTGCGCGCCAGCCGTTCGGTGTAATTCGGGTTGAGCTGCCACAGCTGCGCCAGCTCGGGGCTGAACGACACCTCGGCATCGCAGGCGCGCCAGACTTGCTGGCGATCCCAGTGCTGCGCCGAACCTTGCACATAAAGGCTATGTTCGGGATTGATATCGAGGTTCCAGCGTACCGAACCGGCGTAATCCTTGGCCACCACGTCGGAATTGTTCCCGGCGTCGGTAATCCCCGAGAACACCGGGCGGTAGGTATAAGGTCGCTGATTGCTGCCGTCCTTGGCGTTGAGCTGCCAGTCGAGGCTTTGCCCTTCATTGAGGTCGTGGCTGACCGCCAGGCTCAGACGATTCAAGCGTCGACTGTCGCGATAATCGGCGCCGTTGCGGTCGCTGTCGAAACCGTCGTCTTCCTGACCGGACAGCGACAGGCGCAGATCGCCGCCATCCCAACCGGTGCCCTGGCTGGCATAAAAGTCGTTGATGCCACGCTGGCCGCGAGTGATCTTCAAACGCGTGCCGTGGCTGTCGGCCGGGTGGCGAGTGATGATGTTGATCACCGCCATCAACGCGTTGGCGCCGTAGCTGACGGTGTTCGGGCCACGAAACACCTCGATCCGCTCGATGTCTTCCATCGCTACCGGGATATCACTCCAGTCCACCGTCGCCAGGCCTGCGCGATACACCGAGCGGCCATCGATCAACACCTGCATGCGCCGTGCTTCGCTGGCGTTGGTGCCGTGGTAATTCACCGCCGGCTGATTGCCGTTGATGCTGCCAACCATCATCCCCGGCACCAGTCGCAATAGCTCGCTGATGTCGCGGGCACCGCTGGCGCTGATCAATTCGCTGTCGAGAACGGTCATGCTCCCGGGCACTTCCGCTGGCGTCTGTTTCAGCCGCGTGGCTGTGAGTACCTGCGGCAGCGTCTGGCTGTCGACGAACAGGTCGTCCGCCAGCACCAGCGGGCTGAACAGCAGCGCCAGTAGCAGCGGCGAGCGCGGGGGAGGAGGGCCAGAAAACACGACACAGCCTGCAGAGAGAGGAATTGGCGCGCATGTTAACCGAGGGCGGCGACTTTTCCAGTGACGTTGCAGGCATTTTCCTAGGTTTTATTGGTCTTCTTCCTACAAATGTCGGTAATTGTTGCTGGGGCTGGCCGCAACCGGGTCGCCCCGTATAATGCCCGGCATCGCCACTGGTATGGATTAACGGATTGCATATGACTGAACAGCGCCCGATTGCGGTCCTGGGAGGCGGAAGTTTTGGTACCGCCGTGGCCAATCTGCTGGCCGAGAACGGCCATCAAGTCCTTCAGTGGATGCGTGACCCCAAGCAGGCCGAGGCCATCCGGGTCAACCGCGAAAACCCGCGTTACCTCAAAGGCATCAAGATTCTGCCGGGGGTGACCGCTGTCACCGACCTGCAGGCCACTCTCGACGCTTGTGATCTGTGCTTTGTCGCGTTGCCATCCAGCGCGTTGCGCACGGTACTCGCCGCCCACGCCGAGCGCTTGAGCGGCAAGATGCTGGTCAGCCTGACCAAAGGCATCGAAGCGCAGACCTTCAAGCTGATGAGCCAGATTCTCGAAGAGATCGCCCCGCAGGCGCGCATTGGCGTGTTGTCCGGTCCGAACCTGGCGCGGGAAATCGCCGAGCACGCACTGACCGCCACGGTGGTCGCCAGTGAAGACGAAGAACTGTGCAAAGCGGTGCAAGCCGCCCTGCACGGGCGCACCTTCCGCGTCTACGCCAGCGCCGACCGTTTCGGTGTCGAGCTGGGAGGGGCGTTGAAAAACGTTTACGCGATCATCGCCGGCATGGCGGTGGCGCTGGAGATGGGCGAGAACACCAAGAGCATGCTGATCACTCGCGCCTTGGCCGAGATGACCCGCTTTGCGGTGAATCAGGGCGCCAACCCGATGACCTTCCTTGGTCTGGCCGGGGTTGGCGATCTGATCGTCACCTGTTCGTCACCCAAGAGCCGCAACTACCAGGTCGGCTTCGCCCTCGGTCAGGGCTTGAGCCTCGACGAAGCGGTGTCGCGTCTCGGCGAGGTCGCCGAAGGGGTCAACACCCTCAAGGTGCTCAAGGCCAAGTCCCAGGAAGTCGGCGTGTACATGCCGCTGGTCGCCGGGCTGCACGCGATCCTGTTCGAAGGACGCACGCTGGAGCAGGTGATCGGTCTACTGATGCGTGCCGAGCCGAAAACCGACGTCGACTTTATTTCCACCAGCGGTTTCAACTGATTCAGCTGTTACACGGACAGGAAGCAAGCCATGAACGATCCGAAAAGCGAAACCCAGTACGAATCCATCCTCCTGCGGGTGTTGTGGATGATCGTTTATCTGCTGGTCTGGCAAGTCGCGCAGTTCATCCTCGGCGCGGTGGTATTGGTGCAACTGATCTACCGCCTGATCTACGGCGCACCGAGCGCCAGCCTGATGAATTTTGGCGACAGCCTCAGCCAGTTCCTCGCGCAGATTGGCCGGTTCGGCACGTTCCACAGTGACCAGAAGCCCTGGCCGTTCGCCGACTGGCCGGCGCCGCGCACCCCGGAAGGGGAAGCGCCGCACACCGTCGCCCCGGCCGCGCACCCGGTGCGCGATGAGGAGCCCAAACTATGAAACTGTGGGTATTGCGTCACGGTGAGGCGGTGCCTCACGGTTCGAAAATCGATTCCGAGCGCGAGCTGACCGAGCATGGTCGTAAAGAAGTCCTGAGCAGCGCGGCGCATCTGATGGGCCAGCCGCTGACGGCGATTTACGCCAGCCCTTATCTGCGCGCGCAGCAGACCGCGCAGATCGTGCGCGAGGCGCTGGGGTTCGAGCCGGAGATCCGTACGGTCGAGTGGCTGACGCCGGAGAGCGATCCGGACAAGGTCGCCGAGCAATTGGTGTCGGTGAGCAATGTGCTGCTGGTCAGCCACAACCCGTTGGTGGGTAATCTGCTCAGCTATCTGCAGCACGGCGCCGGGCATCCGCCGGAGCGGGTGAGTACGGCGGGGCTGGCGGAGCTTGAGCACAGTGAACTGCTGATTGGCTCGATGAAGCTCAATAGCCTCAAGCACCCTTAACGCCATATCCCTGTGGGAGCGAGCCTGCTCGCGAAGGCGGCGTGTCATTCACCCTTTTTGGGGCTGACATACCGCATTCGCGAGCAGGCTCGCTCCCACATTGGTTTCTGCCACCCCATGAAATTATTTGTTTGAAAATTACAACCAAGCACTTGCTTGGTTGACTACGCTTGCTCCAGACCAAAAAAACAGGAGCGAGTCGCATGTCTGCCGCCTTCCGTTTGCCGCTGGACGTGTTCTACGAACGGGAAGCCCGGCACCCGCGCCAGCGCTTTCTGGTGCAGCCGATCGGCGGTGGCCAGGTCGAGACGCTGACGTGGGCCGATGTCGGCCATCAGGCCCGCTGCGCGGCGCACTGGTTGCGGGCGCGGGAGTTGCGGCCCGGCAGCCATATCGCCCTGATCTCGAAAAACTGCGCGCACTGGATCATCGCTGATCTGGCGATCTGGATGGCCGGGCATGTGTCCGTGCCGCTGTACCCCAATCTCACCGCTGAATCCGTTGCGCAAGTGCTGACTCACTCGGAAAGTGCGCTGGCGTTCATCGGTAAGCTCGATGATTGGGCAGGCATGGCGCAAGGCGTGCCGACGGGTTTGCCGACCATCAGCCTGCCGCTGCATCCGCCCGGCGAGTTCGATTACAGCTGGGCGGACCTGCAGAGCTGTTCGCCAATCCAGGACGATCCACGCCCCGCCGCCGAACAACTGGCGACGATCATCTACACCTCCGGCACCACCGGCCTGCCCAAAGGCGTGATGCACAGTTTCGCCAATCTCGGTTTCGCCACCAGTCGTGGCACGCAGCTGTTCGGGCTCAATGAGAATGATCGGCTGCTGTCGTATCTACCGCTGTGCCACGTCGCCGAGCGCATGTTTGTCGAACTGGCGTCGATCTACACCGGGCAGACGGTGTTCTTCGCTGAAAGCCTCGACACCTTCATCACTGATCTGCAGCGCGCGCGGCCGACCGCTATGTTCGGCGTGCCGCGTATCTGGACCAAATTCCAGATGGGCGTGTACAGCAAGATCCCGGCGAAGCGCCTGGATTTTCTTCTCGGGCTACCCTTCATCGGCAAACGGATCGGCCACAAAGTGCTGGCCGGGCTTGGTCTGGATGCCTTGCGCGTGGCGTTGTCCGGCGCCGCGCCGGTACCGCAGACCTTGCTCGCCTGGTATCAGAAACTCGGCCTCGATGTGCTGGAGGTGTACGGCATGACCGAGGGCTGCGGCTATTCGCATATCTGCCTGCCGGGGCGATACAAGCAAGGCTGGATTGGCCAGCCGTGCCCGGAAGTCGAGGTGCGCATCGATGAGTCCGGCGAAGTGCAGGTGCGCAGCCAGGCCAACATGCTCGGCTATTTCAAGGAACCGCAGAAAACCGCCGAGACGCTGACCGCCGACGGCTTTCTGCGCACCGGCGACAAGGGCGAGCAGGACAGCGAAGGGCGTCTGCGCCTGACCGGCCGGCTCAAGGAAATCTTCAAGACCAGCAAGGGCAAATACGTCGCGCCGGCACCGATCGAAAACCGCCTGGCCGTGCATTCACGCATCGAACAAGTGTGCGTGGTCGGCGATGGCCTGAGTGCACCGCTGGGGTTGTGCGTGCTGTCGACGACCAATCAGCAAGAGCCTCGTGCCAGTCTGCACGCGAGCCTGGAAAAGCTGCTGGAAGAGGTCAACGCCGTCCTCGACAAGCACGAACGCCTGCGCCGGCTGGTGGTGGTCAAGGACAACTGGGCGGTGGATAACGGCTTCCTCACGCCGACTCTGAAAATCAAACGCAACGTCATCGAAGACCGCTACGGCGCACGCTTCGAAGAATGGAGCGCGCGCAGCGAGGCGGTGCTGTGGCAGGATTGAGCATCGATTACAACAACAAAGGAAGTCTGCGATGAGCTTGTGGCGTACTACTCCCGACATCGAACAGTTGAACGCAATCCAGAAGAACACCATTGGCGAAGTGCTGGATATTCGCTTCGAAGCCTTCGACGAACAGTCGCTGACCGCGAGCATGGTCATCGACCATCGCACCCATCAGCCTTACGGTCTGCTGCATGGCGGCGCCTCGGTGGTGCTGGCGGAAACCGTGGGTTCGATGGCCAGTTATCTGTGCATCGATGCCAGCAAGTTCTATTGCGTGGGCCTGGAGATCAACGCCAACCATTTGCGCGGGTTGCGCAGTGGGCGGGTGACGGCGGTGGCCACGCCGATCCATATCGGGCGCACCACGCATGTCTGGGACATCCGTTTGACCAGCGATGAAGGCAAGGCCAGTTGCGTGTCGCGCCTGACCATGGCGGTGGTGCCGCTGGGGGAACAGCCGCCGCTGCGTTGACATTTATCGGGTTCCGTCAGGACGAGCCCTCACCCCAGCCCTCTCCCATAGGGAGAGGGGGCCTACCGTGTGGTTTTCGCGATCCTCGTCGACCTGATAATTCGAGTCGAGCTCAGGTCCCGGACACTCCCCCGATCCGCTCCCTTTCCCCCTCGCCCCCTTGGGGGAGAGGGCTGGGGTGAGGGGGCAGCGGTCTCGCTGATACACATCACCCTGACCGGACTGTCATCATTCCTGGCACTTACAGTCATTGCTGCGACGCCGGCTCTTGCGGACAATCAACGTCACGATTCCCGCTCATGGATTTGCCCGCATGTCGCAACCGATCTTTTTCGCCCACGCCAACGGCTTCCCTTCGGGGACCTATGGCAAGTTGTTCGCGGCGCTGGCGCCGGAGTATCGGGTCGCGCATCTGGAGCAGCACGCCCATGACCCGCGTTTTCCGGCGGACGATAACTGGTACAACCTCGTCGACGAACTGATCCATCACCTCGAGCAGCAGGAACAGCCGGTGTGGGGCGTCGGCCATTCCTTTGGCGGTCTGCTGCACCTGCATGCGGCGTTGCGTTGTCCCGAGCTGTATCGCGGCGTGGTCATGCTCGACTCGCCGGTGCTGACCCGCACCGATCAGTGGGTGATCCGCGCGGCCAAGCGCTTTGGTTTCATCGACCGGCTGACCCCGGCCGGGCGCACCCTCGGACGCCGTGAAGAGTTCGCCGATCTCGACAGTGCACGCAGCTACTTTTCCGGCAAAACCCTGTTTCGCGGCTTCGATCCGGATTGTTTCGATGCCTACCTGCAACACGGTTTGCATCAGGTCGACGACAAGCTGCGTCTGCGTTTCGACCCGGCCACGGAAATCAGCATTTATCGCGGCGTGCCGCACACCAGTCCGGGGCGCACCCGCCAGTTGCAGGTGCCACTGGCCATGGTGCGCGGGCACAAGAGCCGAGTGGTCATGCGCCATCACACACGTTTCGTCTCGCGTCTGCCCCAGGGTGAGGCGCTGAGCATGCCCGGGGGGCATATGTTCCCGCTTGAGCGCCCGCAAGATACGGCACGGCTGCTCAAGAGTCTGTTCATGCGCTGGGAGCAGCGCCAGAACAAGGATTGCGCATGAGCCCGACCTGCGAAGAAGTGCGTCTGAACCTGCCGCACATCGAGTTGGCCGCGCATCTGTTCGGCCCCGAGGACGGCTTGCCAGTGATCGCGTTGCACGGTTGGCTCGACAACGCCAACAGCTTCGCGCGGCTGGCGCCCAAGCTCCACGGTTTGCGTATCGTCGCGCTGGACATGGCCGGCCACGGTCATTCCGCGCATCGGCCGAACGGCGCCGGTTATGCCCTGTGGGACTACGCCCATGATGTGCTGCAAGTCGCCGAGCAGCTGGGCTGGAAGCGTTTCGGCCTGCTCGGACATTCAATGGGCGCGATTGTCTCGATGGTGCTGGCCGGTTCGCTGCCTGAACGCATCAGCCATCTGGCGCTCATTGATGGCGTGATTCCTCCGACAGACAAAGGCGAAAACGCCGCCGAACGCATGGGCATGGCCCTGCAGGCGCAACTTGATCTGCGCGAAAAACGCAAACCGGTTTATACCACCCTTGAGCGTGCCATCGAGGCGCGGATGAAAGGCCTGGTGGCAGTCAGTCGTGAGGCTGCCGAACTGTTGGCCCAGCGCGGCTTGATGCCAGTGCCGGGCGGTTACACCTGGCGCACCGACAATCGCCTGACCCTGCCGTCGCCGCTGCGCCTGACTGAAGAACAGGCGATGGCGTTTGCCTCGCGCGTCGGTTGCCCGGCCCATCTGGTGGTCGCGGCGGATGGCATGCTGGCCAGGCATCCTGAGTTGCTCCAGCGTCTACCCTTCAGTCACGAACAGTTGCCGGGCGGGCATCATCTGCACCTGAATGACGAGGCTGGCGCAGGTCTTGTAGCAGACTGTTTCAATCGCTTCTTCGCCATGCCTTGACTTGCTACCGGCAACTGCCGAGGCTGGGCGGGTTGAAACAGGAGACAAACTCGATGGATTTCTATACCGCTGCGACCCCGACCCGCCCAGCCATGACCGTCCGGTGAGCCTGACTATGCGGCCACTCAGTCTATTCGCGCTGTGCTGCTTCAGCTCCTTGTCCTTCGCTGCCGATGTGCCGGGCAGCCAGGATCTGCAAATCGTGCCGCGTCTGGCCGATGCTCAGATTGTCGACTATCGCCCGGCCGCCGAGCTGGAGCGCATCTACCCGCTGGGTTCGATCCGCAAGATCAGCGGCCAGTTGCGTTATGACGGCCAGGTCACCGCCCGCGGCCAGACCACCTCGGTGACCTACGAGTTGCCGCCTGAACATTCCGCCACCGAAGCTTTCACCGCCGCCCGCGAAGCCCTGCAACAGCAGGACGCCGAGTTGCTGTTCTGGTGCCAGGCCCGCGATTGCGGCGAAAGCAGCCTGTGGGCCAACGAAGTGTTCGGCAACGCCAAGCTGTATGGCTCTGACGAGCAGCAGGCCTATCTGTTGCTCAGGCTGGCGGTGCCAAAGGACAACACGCTGGTGGCGCTCTACAGCATCACTCGAGGCAATCGTAAAGCCTATCTGCATGTCGAGCAGTTCGAGGCGACTGCGCCGTTGGGCGAACTGCTGCCGACCTCGGCGACCCTGCTGCGCCAGCTGAAAAGCACCGGCGAGCTGGATTTGCCGAAACTGGTCGATGAGCCGGATGCTACCTGGCTGCGCCTGATTTCCCGTGGCCTGAATCTCGACACGACCTTGCGGGTCACGGTTTCCGGGCCCAAGGCCGAAGCCTGGCGCCAGGCGTTGATGACTCAGGGTGTGCGGGCGGCCCGGATGGAAACCGGCAATCTCGAAGGCTCTGGCCTGCGCATCGACCTGTTGCGATAAGCTGTGCCGGGGGAGCACGCACGCAGTGTTCGCCTACTCTTTCGCTGACTGACTTTGCCGGGACTTTCCATGCTCAATAACGATCGCCTGCTGGTGCAGATTCTGCTGCTGGTGTTGTTTGGTGCCAGTCTGTGGGTGATGGCGCCGTTCTGGTCGGCGCTGTTCTGGGGCGCGGTGCTGGCGTTCGCCAGTTGGCCGCTGATGCGGTTGCTGACCCGTGCGCTCAATGGCCGCGAATCGCTGGCCGCGTTGATCCTGACCCTCGGCTGGATGTTGCTGGTGGCGGCGCCGCTGGTATGGCTGGGTTTCAATCTTGCCGATCATGTGCGCGATGCCACGGCATTCATCAAGGACGTGCAGGTCGACGGTTTGCCGGAAGCGCCCACCTGGCTTGGCAGTGTGCCTTTGGTTGGTGAGCGGCTGGTGGCGATGTGGGACAGCATCGACCAGCAGGGCGCGGCGTTAATGGTCTCGATCAAGCCATATCTGGGCCAGGTCGGCAATTGGCTGCTGGCACGCAGTGCGCAGATCGGCGGCGGGATTCTCGAGCTGACGCTGAGCCTGGTGTTTGTGTTCTTCTTCTACCGTGACGGGCCGCGACTGGCGGCGTTTGTGCACAGTCTGTTGGAGCGCTTGATTGGTGATCGTGCCGGCTATTACATCGAATTGGTGGCGGGCACGGTGCAGCGCGTAGTCAACGGTGTGATTGGTACGGCGGCGGCGCAGGCGGTGCTGGCGTTGATCGGCTTTTTCATTGCCGGGGTTCCTGGGGCGCTGGTGCTGGGGATCGTCACGTTTATGTTGAGTCTGATTCCGATGGGGCCACCGCTGGTGTGGGTGCCGGCCACGGCTTGGCTGGTGTGGAAGGGTGAGTACGGGATGGCGATCTTTCTCGGGATCTGGGGGACGTTCATCATCAGTGGCGTGGACAATGTGCTCAAGCCGTATCTGATCAGTCGTGGCGGGAATCTGCCGTTGGTGATTGTGTTGCTCGGGGTGTTTGGCGGGTTGATTGCGTTTGGCTTTATCGGGTTGTTTATTGGGCCTACTTTGTTGGCGGTGGCTTATAGTCTTTTGACGGATTGGAGTAAGAGTCAGGCTCGGGTCTAGGGGGGGGCTTGGCGGCCTTTGGGCCGACCATGCTTGGGTTTGTCTGGTGTGAATATCCGAATGTTTCGCTGCGGCGGCTGGCGGTTTCGCCTGACGGCGACTTACTTTTTTACAAGCGCCAAAAAAAGTAAGCAAAAAACGCTAGCTCCTGCGTTCGGCCCTCGCAGGCTCGGGTTCCTTCGCTGCGGGATCGATCCGGACGCAGCGGCTACGGTTTGCTTCGCTGCACCTCCTTCCGCTGTGTCTGGCTGCGCCAGACGGTCGCTGCGCTCCCACGCCCGGATCAATCCCTCCACTCAGCCTTCCGACGTCGCCTGTGAATCAAGATCAAAAGCGGTACTCGAGCTTGCGCTCATTGTTGAGTGGGGCGGCTTCGCCGCGGGCAGCTGCGCTGCTTTGATTTTGCTTTTGCTTTTGCTTTTGTGGGAACGAGCCTGCTCGCGAAGGCGGCCTGACAGCCGACCCATTTCTTGCTGGACGCGCTCGATCAAACTGTAGGAGTGAGCCTGCTAGCGATAGCGCCCTCAAAGCCAACCCATCTCTCTCTGAAACCACTCGATCCCTGTGGGAGCTGGCTTGCCAGCGATAGCGCCACCACATCCAACCAATATCTGCCGAATACACTCAGTTTCATTGTGGGAGCGAGCCTGCTCGCGAAGGCGGCCTGGCAGCCAACCCATCTCTCTCTGAGACCACTCGATCCCTGTGGGAGCTGGCTTGCCAGCGATAGCGCCCTCACATCCAACCAATATCTACCGAATACACTCAGTTTCATTGTGGGAGCGAGCCTGCTCGCGAAGGCGGCCTGGCAGCCAACCCATCTCTCTCTGAAACCACTCGATCCCTGTGGGAGTGGCTTGCCAGCGATAGCGCCCTCACATCCAACCAATATCTACCGAATACACGCAGTTTCATTGTGGGAGCGAGCCTGCTCGCGAAGGCGGCCTGGCAGCCAACCCATCTCTCTCTGAAACCACTAGATCCCTGTGGGAGCTGGCTTGCCAGCGATAGCGCCTCCACATCCAACCAATATCTACCGAATACACTCAGTTTCATTGTGGGAGCGAGCTTGCTCGCGAAGAGGCCGATACATTCAACAGATGCATTGAATCATCAGAGGCTTTCGCGAGCAGGCTCGCTCACACTTCAAGTCGGCTGAGCCTCAGCCCCGTGGCAACCGGACAACGGCGGTCAGCCCGCCACCCGGTGTTTCTTCCAGATCCAACCCCCCACCCAGCCGCTGCGTGGCTTCGCGGGCGATGGTCATGCCCAGTCCTACGCCGCCGGAGTTGCGGTTACGCGAGCCTTCCAGTCGGTAGAACGGTTCAAACACGGCTTCACGCTGGTCCTCAGCAATCCCCGGTCCGTGATCAATCACCCGAATCAGCAATTCCTCACGCTGTTCCAGCAGTTCAATCCGTGCCTGTCCGGCGTAGCGCAGGGCGTTGTCCAGCAGGTTGTTGATGCACGAGCGCAGCGCCATCGGTTGTACTGGCAAAGGCGCGCAGTGGCCGCTGACCTGTACATCGGCGCCCTGGTCCTGGGCGTTTTCGCACAGCGATTCGACCAGCGCCTGCACGTCCAGCAACTGCAAGGCTTCGCTGGTGCGTTGTTCGTGCAGATAGGTGAGGGTGGCGTCGAGCATGCCGATCATGTCGTCCAGATCCTGGCGCATCTGGCTTTGCAGTTTGTCGTCGCTGATGTTTTCCAGACGCAGTTTCAACCGTGACAGTGGCGTGCGCAGGTCGTGGGAGACGGCGCCTAGCATGCGCGCGCGTTGCTGTACCTGTTCGCGGATGCGTCGTTGCATGAGGTTGAAGGTGTGCGCCGCTTGCCGCGCTTCGCGCGGGCCGGATTCGTCGAGGGGGTCGCTGTCGAGGTCTTCGCTCAGGCGCTCGGCGGCGTCGCTCAGGCGCTGGATCGGACGGCTGAGCAGTTTGGCGCCGTACCATGCGGCAATCATCAGCGTGATGAACTGAAAGGTCAGCGGCACCACCGGGCCACCGAACCAGGGGCGTGCTTGCCTCGGTGGATAAGCGGAATCATGCAGCGGCGGTTGACCGTCAATATTTGTTGAAAATTCGGGCGGAGGCGGCGGAGGAGGGCCATAGAGCCTGAACCAGGCGAAGGCCAGCAGGTGCGCCAGGACGATCGCCACAAACAGCACCCCGAACAGCCGGCCGAACAACGTGTCGAAGCGCGCCCGCATCAGCCAATGTCCCGCGCGTCGAACAGGTAACCCTCGCCGCGCACGGTCTTGATCAATTGCGGGGCTTTCGGGTCGTCGCCGAGTTTCTGTCGCAGGCGCGAGACCAGCAGGTCGATGCTGCGGTCGAAAGCCTCGATCGAGCGACCGCGAGCGGCGTCGAGCAGTTGTTCGCGGCTGAGCACGCGGCGCGGGCGTTCGATGAAGACCCAGAGCAGGCGGAATTCGGCGTTGGACAAGGGCACTACCAGGCCATTGTCGGCGACCACCTGGCGCAGGACGCTGTTCAGGCGCCAGTTGTCGAAGCGAATGTTCGCGCGCTGTTCGCTGCGGTCGTCGCGCACGCGGCGCAGGATGGTCTGGATACGGGCGACCAGTTCGCGTGGTTCGAACGGTTTGGCCATGTAATCGTCGGCGCCCAGTTCCAGGCCGATGATGCGGTCGGTGGGTTCGCAGCGGGCGGTGAGCATCAGGATCGGGATGTCCGATTCGGCGCGCAGCCAGCGGCACAGCGATAGGCCGTCTTCGCCGGGGAGCATCAGGTCGAGGACGATGACGTCGAAATGTTCACCCTGCAGCGCCTGGCGCATTGCCGCGCCGTCGGTGACGCCGCTGGCGTGGATATTGAAGCGGGCGAGGTAATCGATCATCAGCTCGCGGATCGGCACGTCATCGTCGACGATCAGCGCGCGGATGCTCCAGCGCTTGTCGTCTTTGCTTTCGTCCGTCACGGTTGTCGGGGTGTTGTGCATGGGGCTGTTCGCTGCCAGTGGTGGTTTCAGCATAGGCGTCCGGCCGGGAGGCGGGAAGTGCTGTTGTAAGGACGTGTTGCGCCGGGCGAGGCTAACCCGGGTGCGTGTTGTCGGCGTGTCGGCTGTGTATCGGAGTCGACACAATGGCCGCGGCGGCTAAGCTGATCACGTTCGGCGCGACGATTTACCGATCATCGGGTGCCGCGCCGCCGCCGGTTCCGCTACAATGCGCGCCGTTTTCGACCAGCCTGAGAGCCCATCCATGTCCGCCTGCCAGACTCCTATCATCGTCGCCCTGGATTTCCCCACCCGTGACGCCGCACTGAAGCTGGCCGACCAGTTGGACCCGAAACTGTGCCGGGTCAAAGTGGGCAAGGAACTGTTCACCAGTTGCGCGGCGGAAATCGTCGGCACCCTGCGTGACAAGGGTTTCGAAGTGTTCCTGGACCTGAAATTCCACGACATTCCCAACACCACCGCAATGGCCGTGAAAGCCGCTGCCGAGATGGGCGTGTGGATGGTCAACGTGCACTGCTCCGGCGGTCTGCGCATGATGGCGGCCTGCCGCGAAGAGCTGGACAAGCGCAGTGGTCCACAACCGTTGTTGATTGGTGTGACCGTGCTGACCAGCATGGAGCGCGAGGATCTGGCCGGTATCGGTCTGGATATCGAGCCGCAGGAACAAGTGCTGCGTCTGGCGGCACTGGCCGAGAAGGCCGGGATGGATGGTCTGGTGTGTTCGGCGCTGGAAGCGTCGGCGCTGAAAGCCGCGCACCCGTCGCTGCAACTGGTGACCCCGGGGATTCGCCCGGCGGGCAGCGCGCAAGACGATCAACGGCGCATTCTGACCCCGCGTCAGGCACTGGATGCCGGTTCCGATTACCTGGTAATCGGCCGTCCGATCAGCCAGGCGGCAGATCCGGCGCAAGCGTTGGCCGCAGTCGTAGCCGAAATTTCCTAAAGCTTATTGAAGATCCAACTGTGGGAGCGAGCCTGCTCGCGAAGAGGGCGTGTCAGTCGGCATCATTACCGACTGATCCACCGCTTTCGCGAGCAGGCTCGCTCCCACATTGGTTTCAGGCTGGCCTTAAACCTTCAACACCAACTTGCCAAAGTTCTCGCCGTTGAACAGTTTCATCAGCGTCTCCGGGAACGTCTCGAGCCCTTCAACCACATCTTCCTTGCTCTTGAGCTGCCCGTTGGCCATCCAGCCGGCCATCTCCTGCGCGGCGCTGGCGAACTGCGCGGCGTAGTCCATCACCACAAAGCCTTCCATGCGCGCCCGATTGACCAGCAGTGACAGGTAATTGGCCGGGCCTTTGACCGCTTCTTTATTGTTGTACTGGCTGATCGCGCCGCAGATCACCACTCGCGCCTTCATGTTCAAGCGGCTCAGCACCGCGTCGAGAATGTCGCCGCCAACGTTATCGAAGTACACGTCCACGCCTTTCGGGCATTCGCGCTTCAGGCCGGCCACGACGTCTTCGGCCTTGTAGTCGATGGCGCCGTCAAAACCCAATTCGTCGATGAGGAATTTGCACTTGTCGGCCCCGCCGGCAATGCCGACGACGCGGCAGCCTTTGATCTTGGCAATCTGCCCGGCCACGCTGCCCACCGCACCGGCCGCGCCGGACAGCACCACGGTTTCACCGGCTTTCGGTGCGCCCACGTCGAGCAGGGCGAAGTAGGCGGTCATGCCGGTCATGCCCAGCGCAGACAGATAGCGTGGCAATGGCGCAAGTTTCGGGTCGACCTTGTAGAAGCCGCGCGGCTCGCCGAGGAAGTAATCCTGCACACCGAGCGCGCCGTTGACGTAATCGCCGACGGCGAAGCCGGGATTGTTCGAAGCGATGACTTTTCCCACGCCCAGTGCGCGCATGACTTCACCGATCCCGACCGGCGGGATGTAGGACTTGCCTTCGTTCATCCAGCCGCGCATGGCCGGGTCGAGGGACAAGTATTCGTTTTTCACCAGAATCTGTCCTGCCTGTGGCTCGCCGACCGGTACTTCCTGGTAAGTGAAGGTCTCGCGGGTTGCGGCGCCCACCGGGCGTTTGGCGAGCAGGAACTGGCGATTGGTCTGGTTGGTCATGACAGGCACTCGAACGGAATGAAGCCTTGTTGATAGCCCTTCGGCGGCGATGTCGCAAGGTTGGCCGACGCGGCGAATGCAGGTCGATCCAGTGCAGTGATGGTTACGGCGCGGGTTTTATCACTGCGGCGCATGCGCCGGTAAACAGCGATTGCATAGTGCTGACGCGCGTTCGCTGCGCTTGGCTATGCTGCGACGCCAACATCCCCCAGTTTTTGCGTTCGAGGACATACCCATGAGCATGACGTTTTCCGGTCAGGTGGTTGTAATCACGGGAGCCGCCCACGGCATCGGCCGCGCGACAGCCCTGGCGTTTGCCGCCGAGGGCCTGAAAGTGGTGGTGGCTGACCTGGACGCTGCCGGCGGTGAAGGCACTGTGGCGCTGATTCGTACCGCCGGTGGCGAAGCGTCCTTCGTGCGCTGCGACGTGACGCTGGAAAGCGATGTAAAAAATCTGATGGATGAGGTAATCAATACCTACGGTCGTCTCGACTACGCCTTCAACAACGCCGGGATCGAAATTGAGAAAGGCAAACTCGCCGACGGTTCGCTGGACGAGTTCGACGCGATCATGGGCGTCAACGTCAAAGGCGTCTGGCTGTGCATGAAGTATCAGTTGCCGCTGTTGTTGGCGCAGGGCGGTGGCGCGATCGTCAACACGGCGTCGGTAGCCGGGCTGGGCGCAGCGCCGAAAATGAGCATCTATGCGGCGTCGAAACATGCGGTGATCGGCCTGACCAAGTCGGCGGCGATCGAATACGCGAAGAAGAAAATCCGGGTCAACGCAGTGTGCCCGGCAGTGATCGATACGGACATGTTCCGCCGCGCCTACGAAGCCGATCCGAAGAAGGGCGAATTCGCCAACGCCATGCACCCGGTCGGGCGCATCGGCAAGGTCGAGGAAATCGCCAGCGCGGTGCTGTATCTGTGCAGCGATGGCGCGGCGTTCACCACCGGGCACTCGCTGGCGGTGGACGGCGGCGTGACGGCGTTCTGAATGTTGTCGTTATACAAAGAGCCCGCCTGCGTGCGGGCTTTTTTGCGTCTCGCGTCCTGGGATGTGAATACAGTTAAACAATGTGTATCAAACCGTTAGAACTGCCGCATTTGGCGGCGTTGTCGCACAGCCTCGGCGGCGCGGCTGTGATTTACTGCTGCCAGCAAAACTGACAGGAGTTTGCGAGCTCATGGAACTGAGAATTGACCGACAGGCAATGGTGCCGGTCGTGCAGCAGATTGTCGATGGAATGACTGACTGGATCGTGCAAAGCGGTATCCCGCCGGCCACCCGGTTGCCCTCCGTACGGCAAATCGCCCGGGGTAATCTGCTCAGCCAGTCGTGCGTCGTCGAAGCCTGCGAGCGCCTGGTTTCGCAAGGTGTGTTGACTGCGCGTCAGGGCGCCGGATTCATCGTCGCGGCCGCGCCGTCGTTGCGCGAAGCGGACTCGGAACTGGCAACGTTCGAGGGTCGCCAGGCATGGTGTGATGAGGTGAACGCCTCAACGAATCGCTTGATATTGGGCCAGGGAAGCCTGCCGTCGAGCTGGCGCGAGCCCGACGACCTCAGCTACGCGTTGCGCGAGGTGGCACGCACCGACATGGCGAGTCTGTTCAATTACAGCTCGCCGCTGGGGCTGCCAGCGTTGCGCGAGCAGATTGCCAAGCGCCTCAAACTGCTGAATATCGACGCCTGCAGTACCCGGGTGATGAGCACCAGCGGTGCCAGTCATGCGCTGGATCTGATCGTGCGCACCCTGTTCAAGGCCGGCGATTGCGTGGTGGTGGAAACGCCCGGATATGCACCGTTGTTTGACCTGCTGCGTCTGCACGGCGTACGCATGCTCGAAGTTCGTCGCACGCCGAGCGGGCCGGACACCGAAATGCTCGAGTCGGTGCTGCGTCAGTTTCGTCCCGCTGCCTTGTTCATCGGCAGTCATCACCACAATCCCACCGGCAGTTGCCTGACGCCCGCCGTTGCCCAGCGCATCGTGCAGTTGAGCAAGATCTACGACCTGCGCGTGATCGAAGATGACGTCTATGCTGATCTGCACACTGGCAACGGTACGCGGCTGGCAGCGCTGGATCATGAGGGACGGGTCGCTTATGTGGGCAGCTTCTCCAAGACACTGAGCAGTTCGTTGCGGGTCGGTTTTGTCCTGGCGGACAGCGAGCTGCTGACGCGGCTGGCTGAGGTCAAGATGATCAGCGGCCTGGGCTGTTCGAGGCTGGCCGAAGCGGTGCTGGCCAGGCTGATGGCGACCGGCGCCTATCGCAAACTGGTGCAGCGCCAGCGCCAGCGCTTGAATGCCGATCGCGCGGCGGCCTTGCAGGCTCTGGAAGATGCCGAGTGGGAAGTGTTCGGCAAGCCGGTTGGCGGGCTTTTCATCTGGGCGCGTGCACGGTTGAAGGATCAGACGTCGGTGCGCAGGCAGGCCCAGCGTTGCGGGCTGGAGTTATCAGCAGCGGACGCCTTCAGTCCCAGCGGTGAGTGCGGTGACTGGCAGCGCATCAATGTGGCCTGTGCCTGCGACCCTCGGGCTCGGCAGTTTTTTCGCAATACTTGCGCGGATCGACCTCAAGCATTCTGAAAACGACGCGGGCGTAGCTTTTTGCCATTATTCCGACGCCAGAGTCTTGTGCTGGTTCGAGCCCGTTGCGAATCTTCGTTCACAGACTTTGGCAGGGGACTACGCGCAATGATTTCGGCCGTGCAAGGACGTTTTGCCAACCTCGGTATGGCGAAAAAACTGGGTATCGGATTCGTGCTGGTCTTGCTGCTGACTGCACTGGTCGCGGCGATCGGCGTCTGGTCGCTGCAAACCATCAGTCTGCGTTTCGACGGCTTGAAGCAGATGTCCGCGCTCAACAGCGGCCTGCTCAAGGTGCGCCTGCTCGAGCAGGAGTACGCGCTGCGCGGCAATCCGAAGACCGCCGATGCCTTGCGCGAAGGCGTCGATGGGCTGATTGTTCTTGCCGGCGAGCTCAAGGCACATTCCCCGGCCAATGTGCCGGTGATGAGCGATGTCGAGCAAGCCCTGGGCGCGTATCGCAAGGCCTTCGATGAGTTCGTCTCGCTGAGCCAGGCCAAGGACCTTGCGCTGGAGATGGCCAGTTGGTCGGTGTCCAGCGTGGCCAATAACCTCGACGTGTTGCAGAGCGGGCTGGCCGATGATGGCGCTTATACGTTGAAAGACACCGAGGGCAAGGACGGCGCCCAGTTCATCGAACAGGCGAATCAGGTCAGTCAGGTCTCGCGACTTATGCTGCAGGCGATGAACGAAGCGCGGGTGCGGCTGGACCAAAGCCGCAAGGGCGATTCCGACAATGCCGGGCAAGGCAACATCGAGCAGGCCGCGCAAGCGCAGGAGCAGGCCGAGGCGTTGAAAAGCACGGTCAAGGATGAGGGCTATCTGACTGTGCTCAATGAAGTCTCGGGGCATATCGCCGGATTCAACGAGAAACTGGCGGAGTACACCGGTTTGCTGGCGCAAGAGAAAACGGTTTATGACCAATTGCATCAGCGTGCTGCGCAGGTGGTGGACCGGGTCAATCAAGCCTATGTCGCCGAAGACGCATCGATGCAGACGGAGCTGAAAAAGAACACCGTATTGATCATTGGTTCTTCGGCGCTGGCCTTGTTGGTCGGATTGCTCGCTGCATGGGTGATCACGCGTCTGATCGTGGCACCGTTGCGCAGTGTGATTCGTGTGGCGCAGCAGATTGCTGCGGGTGATCTCACGGCAAAGGTCGAGGTGACACGCCGTGATGAAATGGGCCAGCTGATGTTGGCGATGCAGCAGATGGCTGCCGGTCTCGGCACGATTGTCAGCGGCTTGCAGTCGGGGATCGAGCGCTTGGCCGGTTCCGCGCAAGCACTGTCGGCGGTGACCGAGCAGACCAATCTGGAGGTCAACAGCCAGAAGGAGGAAACCGAGCAGGTCGCCACGGCCATGAACCAGATGACCGCCACCGTGCATGACGTTGCGCGCAATGCCGAAGAGGCGGCGCTGGCGGCGCAGACGGCGGATGACAAGGTCGAGAGCGGACAGCAGGTGGTGCGCCAAAGCATGGCGCGGATCGAGCAGTTGGCGGATTCAGCGACCTCGGCCAGTTCCAGCATCGAGAGCCTCAGCGCCGAGATTCAGAATATCGGCACGGTGCTGGAGGTGATCAAGAGCGTGGCCGAGCAGACCAATCTGTTGGCGCTGAACGCGGCGATCGAAGCGGCGCGGGCCGGCGAGCAGGGCAGGGGATTTGCCGTGGTGGCCGATGAAGTCCGCGCACTTGCGCGGCGTACGCAACAGTCAACCGAGGAGATCGAACGCTTGGTGAGTGCCTTGCGGGCGGCGGCGCAGTCGTCGGTGCAGCAGATCCGCAGCAGTGGTGAACTGGTGAAGCTGGCGGTCAGTGATGCGTTGCAGACCGAAAGTGCGCTGGGGAGTATTGCGGCGGCGGTGTCGATGATTCAGCAGATGAATCAGCAGATCGCGGCGGCGGCGGAGGAGCAGAGTTCGGTGGCGGAGGAGATCAATCGCAGTGTCACGCAGATTCGTGCGAGTGCGGATCACTCTTCCGTGGCCATGCGCGGGAATGCGGCTTCGAGTGTTGAGCTGGCGCAGTTGGGGGGGGAGTTACGCTCGATGGTTGGGCATTTTCGGCTTTGAGCCTTGGCGACCTTTGGGCCGGCCAGGCTCTCGGCTTCGCCGCGTGGGGATGGCCCGGGTTTGCTTTTGCTGTTCTGTGGGAGCTGACTTGCCAGCGAAGGCGGCCTGACAGCCGACCGATTTTTACCTGAGAACACTGCTTCCCAATGTGGGAGTGAGCCTGCTCGCGAAAGCGGTCTTCAATTCACATTCTCTTCCAAGTCGCCCACAAAAAAGCCACCAATAACGGTGGCTTTTCTCCCCAGCATTCGCGACTCAGTCGTAAATCACTTTCTTCTTCCAGTCGGCATCCGCTTCGGCATCTTTCAAGCCGGCGGTCAGTTGGTTTTCTTCACCTTCCACCGGGGCGATCTTGTCCATGACCTGGGCGTTGGCTCGGGCGAGGAGTTTTTCCAGATATTGCAGTTGCTCGGCATACATCTGCGGATCCTGCTGTTTGCGCAGATATTGCACGCCGCGTTCGAAGGCGAGGCGGGCCTGGCCGGGTTGGTTTTGTTGCAGGGACTGTTGGCCGAGGTTGTTGAAGAATTCGATGTGCAGCAGCACGAGGATATGGCGCACTTCGCGAATCCATTGTTTGGCTTCGTTCGGAGGCAGGAAACCGTCGTGGGCGGCGCGGGTGATCTGGCCGTGCAGGGCTTCGAGGAGGAAGCGCACGTCTTTGGCCTTGGCTTCGGTCAGGATCGGCGCGGGCGGGTTGTTCACCGGGATCGATTCGCCCTGGGCAACGAGGGCGCTGAGTTCGGTGATCCGGGCCTTGGTGGTTGCGCTGGTCTTTTCCAGATTGAGCAGGCGCTGGCAGACGTTGAGTTCCAGGCGGGTCAGCAGCAGTTTCAGCGCCGGGGTCATGAACTGGCCAGGGAAGGTTTCGGTCAGTTCGCCGCATCGGCGCAGGCGGTCGTTGAGTTCGACTTTGGTGCGGGCCTTCTCCAGTTTGTTGTTTTCCACCACATGGTTCATGTAGCCAATGGCGATCAGAATTGCGATCCCGGCTACGACTAGCAGGGTGATCATGAGTGGTGTCACCGGTAAGACCTCTTTATAGGGTTCGCATGCGAGTGTAGTGGCTGGGCATTTACGCGCCTAGCGCCGCTCGACGGGTTTGATCGGCTGCTGCAATCTGTATCGGCCGCCGGCTGTATAGATGAATGCTGGCGCTTGATGTGCAGATTGCCATCACTGTGCGGTGACTATAACGTCTTGGCGAGTGGCGGAATATAGGCGTCAGGTTTCGGACGACGGAAAAGCCCTACGCGGCCCGTAATCCAGGTCGAAGTCATTGATTTAAATAAATTTATATCAGGGGGTTGACGACCCCTCAATCCATCCATAGAATGCGCGCCACTTGCAGCGTAAAGCACACAGCGAAACGCGGCAGGGAGTGAATGTTGTAGTGTGTCCCCTTCGTCTAGTGGCCTAGGACACCGCCCTTTCACGGCGGTAACAGGGGTTCGAGTCCCCTAGGGGACGCCAATGCGGGAATAGCTCAGTTGGTAGAGCACGACCTTGCCAAGGTCGGGGTCGCGAGTTCGAGTCTCGTTTCCCGCTCCAATTTTAAACAGCAGTGCTTTCGGGCGGTGCTGAGTGAAACCAGAACCAAGTCTTCGGATGCGGATCTGGACACCGAAACACACACCATGTGTTCCGGGTAGCGTGTCCCCTTCGTCTAGTGGCCTAGGACACCGCCCTTTCACGGCGGTAACAGGGGTTCGAGTCCCCTAGGGGACGCCATTTGCGGGAATAGCTCAGTTGGTAGAGCACGACCTTGCCAAGGTCGGGGTCGCGAGTTCGAGTCTCGTTTCCCGCTCCAATTTCATAAAAACGCCGATCAGTGATGATCGGCGTTTTTGTTTGTGCGCGTTTTGTACCTGCCGCGCTCTGTTACAACTTTCCTACAGCGATCCCGTGAAACTCGGAAGCAGCCGACAGCCAGCGCATGGGCAATTCTGAGATAACGACGCCGTTCCTGGCTATGACGCCAGCATCGGCCAGTCGATTCTGAGGATCTCATTCAATGTTTCAAAAAACTGCCACTGTTGATGCTTTGCGAGAAATACGGGCCACCGCCTGGCTGGCGTTGCCGTTGGTCATCGGGCATGTCAGTGCCGGGCTTATCGCCTTCGTTGATAACCTGATCGCCGGCAACCATGGCACCGATACCCTGGCGGCGGTGACTTTGGGCACTGCCTTGTTGTGGCTGCCGATGCTGGTGCCGATCGGTACGCTGATTGCGCTGACCGCTTCGGTCGCACGTTTGCACGGCGCGGATCGAATAAGCGAGATCGGTCCGGTGTTCCGCCAGGCACTCTGGTTGGCGCTGTTCATGGGGGGCGTGATGTTCGCTTTTCTCAGCCTCGCGCCGGCATTACTGGCGCCGGCAGGAATTGCGCCGCAAATGATTCCCGGCGCACGAGACTTTTTGCACGCCGTGCGATGGGGCAGTCCGGCGCTGACGCTGTTTTTCTGCATGCGTTATCTGTGCGAAGGAATGCACTGGATGCGCCCGACCATGATTCTAAGTTTTGGTGGGTTGCTGTTGCTGGCGCCAATGGGTTACGTGCTGACCAACGGCAAGCTTGGGTTTCCGGAACTGGGTGCTCAAGGCCTGGGCATTGCCTCGGCATCGTTGATGTGGCTGCAGGCGCTGCTGTTCGCCTGTTACCTGTGGCGCGGCAAACGGTTGGCGCATTTGCAGCTGTTTTCCCGGTTTGATCTGCCGTGTCGCGCTGGCATCCTCGATTTGCTGAAGGTCGGAATGCCAATCGGTATTGCGATTCTGACCCAGGGCAGTCTTTTCATCGTTACCTCGTTACTCATCGGCCGACTCGGTTCGACCTTTCTCGCGGCGCATCAGATCGCAGTCAATCTCGCGCAGCTGTGTTTCATGATTCCGGTCGCCGTCGCCGAGGCGACAACCGTGCGGGTCGGTCACGCGCTGGGCCGAGGCGACTTCAGGGCGGTGCGGCGGGCGGCGTATGCGGGTTGTGTCATCGTTGTTGTCGCCCAGAGTTTTTCGATGTTGGCCATGCTTTTGGGCAATCAGATGATTGCCGGCTGGTACAGCTCGGATCTCGCGGTCACCGCGCTGGCCTCGACGCTGCTCCTCTACGCTGCGGCTTTGCAGTTCCCAGATGGCATGCAGATGCTCGCGGCGGGAGCGTTGCGCGGTTTGCAGGACACGCGAATCCCCATGTGGCTGGCGATTTTCTGTTACTGGGGAATAGGTCTACCGTTGGGATGCCTGATGGCATTTGGTATGGGCTGGGGGCCGCAAGGGATATGGGCAGGGCTCATCACTGCGTTAACGTTGGCGACGGTGTTGATGGGATGGCGCTTCGTCCACCGCAGCCGGGAAGCGACCACGGTCACGCAATGAACGAAAAGGCCCGAGGGTGCATACCCTCGGGCCTTTCTTTACCACCGGGTTGAACCGATATTCAAAGCTTCGGCAACTGCCCGACACGCCCCATCATTTCCGTGACGATCTGCAGATCCAGCAGGAACTGGTCGACGGTTTTGAATTCGCCATCGGTGTGGCCGGTGTATTTGGCCTCAGGTCGCGCCAGGCCGAATTGCACGCCGTTCGGCAATTCGTGAACCGAAGTCGCGCCAGCGGAAGTACCAAATTGCGACTTCATGCCGAGGTTTTCGCTGGCTACGGCAAGCAGCGCCTTGACCCACTCACCCTCGGGGTTGCGATACATCGGTTCAGCCACTGAATAGTCGAAGGCTACCGCGACGTCAGTCTTTTTGCTCCAGGCGTCGAGTTTTTCTGCGATCTCGGCCTTGAGCTTTTCCGGAGACTTGCCCTTCGGTACGCGCAGATTCACCGCCAGCTTGAAGGTTTTGTCATCCTCACCGACGTAGGTCAGCGAGGTGGTCAGTGGTCCCATGAACGAATCAGAGAAGCCAACGCCAAGTTTTTTGCCCAGATAATCCAGGCCCCAGTTGTCATCGGCATAGCGCGCCGCGTCGGTGAACTGGTTGTGCTTGAGCGCGATTTGGCCGTTCAGGCTGTTGAGGAAACTCAACATGCGCGCGACCGGGTTGACGCCGGACTCAGGCTCGGAGGAGTGCGCAGAAACGCCGGTAACGGTCAGTTTGACGTCCTTGCCATCAACCTTCGCCGCGACTTCGAAGTCGCTGCCGTTGGCCTTGGCATAAGCGTCGCCGGCTTTTTGCAGACTGGCGGCGAGCTCGGCTGGCTTGTCGGTTACCAGTGTGACCACCGAAGCCGATGGGATCTGGTTGGTCGCTTTGCCGCCAGTCATCGAAACGATTTCCGCGCCGGTGCCTTCAGCTTTGCGTTTGGCAAAGTTGGCCATGACGGTGCCGTAACCTTTTTCGGCGATCACCACCGGATAACCGCCGTCCAGCGCCATGTTGTAGTTCGGCGTCGGGTTGCGTTCGAAGTAATAAGGAATGGCGTCGCCGCTGGTTTCTTCGGTGGTGTCGACCAGCAACTTGAAGTTGCGCGCCAGGGGCAGTTTCTCGTCCTTGATCACTTTCATGGCATACAGCGCTACGACGATCGCGTTCTTGTCGTCTTCAGTGCCTCGGCCGTACATGCGATCACCGATCAGCGTGACTTTGAACGGGTCGAGTTTGGTGCCGTCCTTCAGCACCCAGTTTTCCGGCGTCACCGGCACCACATCGGCGTGCGCGTGAATACCGACGACTTCGTCGCCTTTGCCTTCCAGAGAAATTTCGTAGACACGGTTATCGACATTGCGGAATTTCAGACCGAAAGATTCGGCGAGTTTCTGGATCTCGCCGGCAATCTTGATGAATTCCGGGTTGTCGTGTTGCTCCACGCCGTCCTTGCGGAAGGTCGGGATCTCGACGAGTTGGCGCAGGGTTTCCAGCGCGGCCCTGCCATATTTCACGCGGGTATAAATGCCCAGCAAGCGATGAATTTCATTCTGCTGTTCGGCGTTCAGGGTCTTGTTGTCGAGAAAGGCGCTGATGGACGGGTTGAGCTTATCCGTCTTGGCCAGATCACTTTTCGCCAGGCTGCCAAGGAAGCTACGGAAGTCCGTCAGGTTCTTGCCATCGAAGGATTTCAGAATCGCTGCACTTTGCTCGGCAGTGATGTTGGCTTGTGCGGCGCTGGTAAACGCGGTGAGGCTGGCCATGACGAGCGTGGCAGCGGCCAGTTTTTTCAGGGAAAAGACCATGTAACAGGCATTCCTTTGCTAGAGATTGGGAGAATATGTCTGACGCTTGCGGCAGAAACATTTTGCAACCTACCACCATGAGCAGGTGAAGAGGGAGTCACAAACTTGATCTGTCGCACAGAAATGCAAAAGAGGCGCACAAATGAAAAAATCCCGGCAACTGATGCCGGGACTTTTTTTGTGCGAGTTACATCGACAGCATCAGGCGTCCGGCAAATAGAATGAGGATGACGCCCATGCTGCGCTCGAACCAGTGTCCAAGGCGCATGAACAGCAGGCGCACTTTGTTGCTGGAGAAAAACAGCGCGACGATCACGAACCACAGCGCGTTGACGAAGCACATCCACAAACCATAGAACGCCTGGATCTGCAGCGGTGTGCTGGCACTGATGATCGTGGTGAAGATGGCCAGGAAAAACAGCGTGGCCTTGGGGTTGGTCGCGTTGGTCAGAAAACCGGTGCTGAATGCCTTGAACAGTGACTGTTCAACCAGTGGCTCATCGGCGGTTTTTTCGCCTTCGACGCTGCTCTTGGGTTTGCTGCGGATCAGGCTGACGCCCAGATAGAGGATGTAAGCCCCACCGACCACTTTGGCCACAGTCAGCAGCCACGGCGTGGTGTGCATCAAGGCGCCGACGCCGAGCAGGGTATACAGCACGTGCACGGAGATTCCCGCGCCGATGCCCAGCGCAGTGCAGATGCCGACGAGCCGGCCGAAGCGCACGCTCTGGCGGATGGTCACGGCGAAGTCCGGACCGGGCGCCACCACGGCGAGAAAGTGGATGGTCGCCAATGCGAGAAATTCGCCCAGGTAATTGGAAAGCATGTCAGCTCCAGAAAGTCAGAGGGGAGGCATTGCCGCGATAGCCGACAAAGAACGACAGGCTCAAACGCGGATCCGCCACACCCGGGGTCACCGAGTGCATGCGCCGCGAATTGAACATGATGAAATCGCCGGGCTGCGGTCGTACTTCCAGCGCCGGCGGCCCCAGCAGCGACGGCTCGATGCCATAACTGTCGCCGCGCATTTCGTCGAATTGATCCGGGGTGATGTGGTCATTCCACATCTGCAAGGCGCCACCCTCGGTGGGCATGTTCAGGTAGACGTTGCAGGCAAATTGCGCCTCGAGGCTGCGCGCCTGAAAACTGTCCGGGGCGTCCTTGGCGAAGATGTCGTGATGGGCAAGAAAGCACACGCCGGGTTTGACCACCCGCGACAAGCCGACATACATCTTGCGTCCGTAGAGGTTTTCCAGATGCGCGCCCGCGGGCCAGGATTCGTCGAGCATGCAGCGCAACGTGTCGATCGGCGAAGAGTAGGGCGCGCAGCGCTGGCGCAGTTCGTCGATGTTGCGGGTGGCGCGTTCGAAGTAGTCCTCGATCAGCAGCGGCTGGTTTTCCGCCTCGTAAAAGGCCATGCCGATACGGCCGATACTCGGCGCGTTGATGTAGCCTTCAAAGCCCGGGGCGAGGATCTTGTCGCCGATCTCGATCGCCAGCGGCTCGGGCAGAAAGCGTTTGACGCGGATGGCGAGGACTTCTTCGTTGGCCAGTTTTTTTATGCACGTCTCATCGAGACGCTCGACGTCTAGCATCATTTGTTTTAGGTCCATCTATCGATAGTCAACGGAACCGGCGAGTGCGGTTCCCCGGCGTCGGACGCTGCGCGATGGCAACGTCCGAAATGCTCAATCCACGCTGTAGTGGACGGACAACGTGCCTTTCTTCTGCGAAAGGGACGCGATCGTGACTGTGCCCAAATCCTTCAGGCTGCGTACGTGGGTGCCACCGCAGCCATAGGCTGGCAGCTCACCGAAACTGATTTCCCGCGCGCCCTCGCGCAGTGAAGTCAGACGCGGCAGATCGTGTTCGATCCACTGCTCGATGCCGGTTTGCACGGTTGGCGCATCGACTTCTTCTGCGCCATCGCCCGGCTTGAATTGCACCCGGCCTTCGTCCGGCCAGTGGTGCGCCTTGATCGGCATCCAGCCCATGGCCTGAATGAAATGACCGATCAGGTGCCCGGCCGAGTGCATGCGTGTGTTGAAGCGGCGGCGTTCTTCATCGATGCGGATGACGGTCATGCCCAGCGGCAGCGGTCGGTCGACGAAATGCACAATGCACTCCGGCTCTTGTACCACTCGCGACACCCGGCTTTCACCGATCCAGCCGGTATCGCTAGGCTGTCCACCGCCCTGGGGGTGAAACAGGGTCGCGCGCAGCACTACGGCGAATTCGTTCTCGTGGGGTGTGCAGTCGAGGACTTCGACATTCGCCTTGAGGTCGTCACTGTGAAAAAACAGGCGAAGCGTCATATTCCATGCCCTGATCGAAGTTCTGTTTTTATTATATGAATCGTGCAATAACGTGATAATCCATTCGAACATCAAAGGACTTGTGCGTTGTGAGCATCAATCTTCCGCTGCCGCTGCTGGGTGAAATGGCGATTTTCGTCAAGGTTGTCGAGACCGGCAGCTTCTCTGAAGCGGCCCGGCAGATGGGTTCCTCACCCTCGGCGGTCAGTCGCAGTATTTCCCGATTGGAAAAGGCGTTGGCCACGCGCTTGCTGCAACGCACCACACGCAAACTGCGCTTGAGCGATGGCGGCGAAGAGGTGTTCAAGCGTTGCCAGGAAATGGTCAGTGCGGCCAGGTCGGTGATGGAAATCAGCGGCCAGTTCACCCACGAAGCCGAAGGTCTGGTACGGGTCAGCGTGCCGAAAGCGGTGGGGCGCTTTGTGATTCATCCGCACATGCCGGAGTTTCTGCGCCGCTATCCCAAGGTCGATGTCGAGTTGTTGCTGGAAGATCGTCAGGTCGATCTGATCGATGATCACGTTGATCTGGCGATACGCATCACTGATCGTCCGCCGGCGGGTCTGGTCGGGCGGCAGTTGCTGACCATCGATCATTTGCTTTGCGCCACGCCGCAATACCTGGCCGAACACGGCACGCCGACGCATCCTCACGATTTGCTCAACCACAGTTGTATTTATCTGGGCGAAACGCCGAGCGATGCACGCTGGAAATTCAAGAAGGGCAGCAAGGCGGTGACGGTCGGAGTGCGTGGGCGTTATGCCGCGAACCACACGGGCGTGCGCTTGGGGGCGGTGTTGCAGCACATCGGCATTGGCAGTCTGCCGTATTTCACGGCGCGTTATGCGCTGGAACAGAAGTTGATTGTGCAGGTGTTGCCGGACTGGACGTTTCTTGCTTCCTATCATGGCGGGTTGTGGCTGCTGCATTCGCCGACACGGTATTTGCCGCCGAAGTTGCGGGTGTTTATTGATTATCTGGTGGAGTGTTTGCAGAAGGAGCCGACGTTGGGTAGGCCCGGGAAATCTGCCAGTGGGAGCAATGCGGCTGTGGCGTATGAGCTGCCGGAGAGTGAGGGGTTGCTTTGAGGTTTTTTTGGTGGGACTTGGCGGCCTTTGGGCCGACCATGCTCTGGTGGTTTGGGTGAATATCCGTTGCTTCGGTTGTTGCTTCTGGCGGTTTCGCCCTTACGGCGAGTCACTTTTTCAGACGCCAAAAAGTAACCAAAACGCTTGCTCCTGCGTTCGGCCCTCGCAGGCTCGGGTTCCTTCGCTCCGGGACTGATCCGGGCGCAGCGGCTACGGTTTGCTTCGCTGCACCTCCTTCCGCTGTGTCTGGCTGCGCCAGACGGTCGCTGCGCTCCCACCCCCGGATCAATCCCTCCGCTCAGCCTTCCGACGTCGCCTGTGAATCAAGATCAAGAGCGGTACTCGAGCTTGCGCTCATTGTTTTGAGTGGTTAGGAGCGGGAGGTGTCTGGCTTTGGTTTTGTAGTGGATTTTCCCCTCACCCCAGCCCTCTCCCCAGGGAGAGGGAGCCGATTTTTTGGCTTTTCGAAATCTCATTCGACTCGGTAATTCAGGTCGACTTACCTCGTCCAAACAGCGCGGTCAGTCCCCTCTCCCTCCGGGAGAGGGCTAGGGTGAGGGTGTTTTTGATCTTGAAAAAAAGGCCCGCATGGAATTTCCATGCGGGCCTTTTCATTTCCGTTTGAATATCAGTGCTTGCTGTCCTGCGCAGACATGGCCAGCAGTTGTTTTTCCTGGTTCCAGTCGAACGGTTCGTCGTTCTGTTCGGCTTCGTAGCGGCGTTCTTCGAGGGCCTGGTAGAGGTCGATTTCTTCGTCGGAGAGGTAGTGCAGGCAGTCGCCGGCGAAGAACCACAGCAGGTCGCGCGGGATCAGGTGGGCGATTTGCGGGTAGCGGCTGATGACTTGGGTGAGGATGTCCTGGCCCAGGTATTGGCTTTCGATAGGGTCGATCGGCAGGGAGGCCAGCAGTTCGTCGAAGCGCTCGAGGAACAGGGCATGGCTTTCTTCGGGCACTTGTTCGGCCTCACCTACGGCGACCAGGATACTGCGCAGGTGGTCGAGCAACACGAGATGATCGGCAACGACGTTGGACACGAGATAAGTCCTCAAGAGCAAAACGGGCGCGGGAGTATAAAGCCCTCGCGCCGTTTTTTCACATAAACCGGGATCAGCGGACTTTGCCCGCTGCCTGGGTCAGTTCCTCTTTGGCGAAATCATCGACGTCGATCACCTTGCGGCGGGCCGCTTCGGCGTCGCGCAGGCTTTGCGCTTCGACGGCTTGCAGCACGCCGGCTTCCAGCGCGGCATCGATGGCATGTTCGCCGGCTGCCGGTTTGACCTGCCCGCTCTTCAGTGCGGTGTGCAGTTTTTTGTGCAGCGGTTGCGCGGCATTGAGCAGGTCACTGGCGTGTTGCAGCGCGCCCACGGCATCGTCCGCCGATTGCGGGCGGTAGCAGCCGGCGAGCAGTTCTTCCAGCGCCGGATCGCCCTTGGCGCGACCGATGACCGCAGCGACTTCAGCGCCGAGTTTGTCCGATGGGCCTTTGTGACGGCGACCAAACGGGAAGACGATGACCCGGAGCAGGCAGCCGAAGACTTTGTTCGGGAAGTTGCTCAGCAGTTCATCCAGCGCACGCTCCGACTGGCCGAGGCTTTCTTCCATGGCCCAGCGGAACAGCGGCTCCATGTACGCCGGCGAATCCAGGTCGTGATAACGCTTGAGCGCGGCGGAGGCCAGATACAGGTTGCTCAGTACATCGCCAAGGCGAGCCGACAGACGTTCGCGGCGTTTCAGTTCGCCACCCAGGAGCATCATGCTGAAGTCGGCGAGCATGGCGAATGCGGCGGCTTGACGGTTGAGCGCGCGGAAGTAGCCTTGGCTGATCCTGTCACCCGGCGCAGGTTCGAAATGACCGAGCCCGAGGTTCAGCACCAGTGTGCTGGCGGCATTACTCACGGCAAAACCGATGTGCTTGAGCAACAGGCCATCGAATTCCTTGAGTGCCTGGTCTTTATCCTGGCGACCGGCCAGGGCCATTTCCTTGAGTACGAACGGATGGCAACGGATCGCGCCCTGACCAAAGATCATCAGGTTGCGCGACAGGATGTTCGCGCCTTCGACGGTGATGAAGATCGGCGCGCCGTTCCAGCTGCGGCCGAGGTAGTTGTTCGGCCCCATGATGATTGCTTTGCCGCCGTGCACATCCATGGCGTGGCTGATGCATTCGCGGCCGCGTTCAGTGAGGTGGTATTTGAGGATCGCCGACAGCACCGAGGGTTTTTCCCCGAGATCCACCGCGTTGGCGGTGAGCATGCGGGCGGCGTCCATCATCCACGCGTTACCGCCGATGCGCGCCATGGCTTCCTGGATGCCTTCGAAAGCGGACAGCGGTACATTGAATTGCTCGCGAATCTGCGCGTACTGGCCGGTGACCAGACTGGTGAACTTGGCCGCACCGGTACCGACGGCTGGCAGCGAGATTGAACGCCCGACCGACAGGCAGTTCATCAGCATCATCCAGCCTTTGCCGAGCATTTCCTGACCACCGATGAGGTAGTCCAGCGGAATGAATACGTCCTTGCCGGAGTTCGGACCGTTCATGAACGCGGCGCCCAGCGGCAGGTGACGACGACCGATTTCCACACCTGCGGTATCGGTCGGGATCAGCGCCAGGCTGATGCCGAGGTCTTCCTCTTCACCGAGCAGGTGATCCGGGTCATAAGCCTTGAACGCCAGGCCAAGCAGGGTAGCGACCGGGCCGAGGGTGATGTAGCGCTTTTCCCAGTTCAGGCGCAGGCCGATGACTTCCTGTCCTTCCCACTGGCCTTTACAGATGATCCCGGTGTCGGGCATCGCGCCGGCGTCGGAACCGGCCAGCGGGCCGGTGAGGGCGAAGCACGGGATATCGTCGCCACGGGCCAGGCGCGGCAGGTAGTGATTACGTTGTTCATCGGTGCCGTAATGCAGCAGCAATTCGGCCGGGCCGAGGGAGTTCGGGACCATCACGGTTGAGGCGAGGTCACCGCTGCGCGTGGCCAGTTTCATTGCCACTTGCGAGTGAGCGTAGGCAGAGAAGCCTTTGCCACCGTATTCCTTGGGAATGATCAGGGCGAAAAAGCCGTGTTCCTTGATGTGCGTCCAGGCCTCGGGCGGCAGGTCCATGGACTGGCCGATCTGCCAGTCGCTGACCATCGCGCAGAGCTCTTCGGTCGGCCCGTCGATGAAGGCTTGTTCTTCTTCGCTCAGTTGCACTTTTGGATAGGACAGCAGTTTGTCCCAGTCCGGACGGCCGCTGAACAGCTCGCCGTCCCACCATACGGTGCCGGCATCGATCGCGTCGCGTTCGGTCTGCGACATCGGCGGCAGGGTTTTCTGGAACCAGTTGAACAGCGGCGCGGTGAAGTGCTTGCGGCGCAGGTCAGGCAGCAACAATGGCGCGGCGACCACCGCCAACAGGACCCATAAGACAAACAGCAGCCAGCCCGGCGCGTGACTGAAAATCCCCATGGCGACCAGATAGGCCGCCACGATGCCCAACGCGGGCAGCGGGGCGATGCGTCGATGGGCGAGATACGCCACGCCGACGATCAAAACCAGTATCCACAACAACAGCATATTCAGTCCTCCGTGAACCAAGGCAAATCGACCCTCCAGAGCTTAGACGGCATCTGCAAATAAGGGTGGTCAGAGCATGGTGATTGAAATCGTGGGAAACCCCGGATGGTTTTCGTAGGTTCGGTGGGCAACACGTGTGGGAAATCGTTCGTTGCTGCGCAGCTTTGCTTTCAGGTTTGGCCGAAACGTCGTTATCTCTGTGCTCAGGCTGTCGCTAGACTCGTGGCTCATCCAGGAGATTGCCGTCATGCACGAGTATCTGAGCCCCGGCCGCTTCATCGATAGTGACCACCCGGCAGTGGTGGAGTTCGCCGAGCAGCATCGCGGTGCCAGTAATGATCCGCGTGAGCAGGCGATCAGTCTTTATTACGCCGTGCGCGAGGCGGTGCGCTACAACCCGTACACCTTCAGCCGTGATCCGCAAACCCTGCGCGGCAGTTACGCACTCGCAGCAGGGGAGAGTTACTGCGTGCCGAAAGCCACGCTGCTTGCCGGTTGTGCGCGGCATTGCGGGATCCCGGCGCGCATCGGTCTGGCCGATGTGCGCAATCACCTGTCGACGCCACGTCTGCTCGAGTTGCTGAAAAGCGATGTGTTTGCCATGCATGGCTACACCGAGCTGTTTCTCGACGGCCGCTGGGTCAAGGCGACGCCAGCGTTCAACCAGCAATTGTGCGAGTTGTTCAACGTCGCAGCGCTGGAGTTCGATGGCATCAATGACAGCGTTTTCCATCCGTTCAACCGTGACGGCGCGCAGTTGATGGAGTATCTGCTCGATCACGGCCAATTCACCGATGTGCCGGAAACCTTCTTCTTCGAGCACCTGCAAAAGTGCTATCCGCATCTGTTCAGTGAGCAACTGCCGGTGCTGCTGGGCGATATGCAGGCCGATTTGAGTCGCACCTGATCCGGCGTATGCTGGCCGTCCACTCACTTGCAAAGAGGCGGTCATGCTGAAGATCTGGGGACGGAAAAATTCATCGAACGTCAGAAAGCCATTGTGGGCTGCTGAAGAGTTGGGCCTGGCGTACGAGGCCATCGACGCCGGCGGCGCGTTCGGTGTGGTCGACACGCCCGAGTACCGCGCGATGAACCCGAATGGCCGGGTGCCGGTGATCGAGGATGACGGTTTCGTGCTGTGGGAATCCAACGCCATCGTTCGCTATCTGCTGGCCAAACACGCCCCGGACAGCGCCTGGTATCCGGCGGATGCGCAAGCCCGCGCCACGGCGGACAAATGGATGGACTGGACCACGTCGAGTTTCGCCGGGCCGTTTCGCACGGTGTTCTGGGGTGTGCTGCGCACGCCTGCGGAGAAGCAGGACTGGAAGGCGATCAACGCCGCGATCAAGGAATGCGATGAATTGCTGAACATGGCCGACCACGCCTTGATCAGCCAGCCCTATCTTTCCGGCAATGACATCGGCATGGGCGACATTCCGCTGGGCAGCTTCATTTACGCCTGGTTCGAAATGCCCATCGAGCGCGCTCCGCAACCGCATCTGCAGGCCTGGTATGAACGTTTGAAGCAGCGTGCGGCCTATCAGAAGGCGGTCATGACCGCGTTGACTTGATAATTACTATCGACACACTTGACTGTACTTGTGCGGCGGGGGCAAGCACCATTGCGAACTTGCGCCGCGGTTGTTTCCCTCGCCGCCCGCCCTTATTTACTTCTTTCCTTCCTTCTTGGTGCGTAAATCCGATATGAGTTCCGCTCTGTCCATCCGGCAGCTAACCAAAACCTACGGCAACGGGTTCCAGGCCTTGAGTGGTATCGATCTGGACGTCGCCGAAGGTGACTTTTTCGCCTTGCTCGGCCCCAACGGCGCCGGCAAATCCACCACCATCGGCATTCTCTCGACCCTGGTCAACAAGACCAGCGGCACCGTGAATATTTTCGGCAATGACCTGGACAAGAGCCCGGCGGCGCTCAAACGCTCGATCGGCGTGGTGCCGCAGGAATTCAACTTCAACCAGTTCGAAAAGACCTTCGACATCGTCGTAACCCAGGCCGGTTACTACGGCATTCCGGCGAAAGTCGCCAAGGAACGCGCCGAGCAGTACCTGACCCAGCTCGGCCTGTGGGACAAGCGTGATGTGCCGTCGCGTTCGCTGTCCGGCGGCATGAAACGGCGTTTGATGATTGCCCGTGCGCTGGTGCATGAACCGCGTCTGCTGATCCTCGATGAGCCGACTGCGGGCGTCGATATCGAACTGCGCCGTTCGATGTGGACCTTCCTCACCGAGCTGAATCAGAAGGGCATCACCATCATCCTGACCACGCATTACCTGGAAGAGGCCGAGCAGCTGTGCCGCAACATCGGCATCATCGACCACGGCACCATCGTCGAAAACACCAGCATGAAACAGTTGCTGGGCCAGTTGCATGTGGAGACCTTTTTGCTTGACCTGAAGAACGACTTGAGCGCGGCGCCGCAATTGCTCGGCTACCCGGCCCGATTGCTCGACGGCCACACGCTGGAGGTGCAGGTCGACAAATCCATGGGCATCACGGCGTTGTTCACCCAGTTGGCGCAGCAGAACATCGAAGTGCTGAGCCTGCGTAACAAAACCAATCGCCTCGAGGAGTTGTTCGTGTCCCTGGTGGAGAAAAATCTGTCGAAGGTGGCGGTATGAGTTCCGAGTTCGGGCCCAACCTCGTCGCCCTGCAAACCATCGTCTACCGCGAGGTCAAACGCTTCATGCGGATCTGGCCGCAGACGCTGCTGCCGCCGGCGATCACCATGGTTCTGTACTTCGTGATCTTCGGCAACCTGATCGGCCGGCAGATCGGCGACATGGGTGGCTTCACTTACATGGAGTACATCGTGCCGGGGCTGATCATGATGTCGGTGATCACCAACTCCTACGGCAACGTGGTCTCGAGCTTCTTCGGCAGCAAGTTCCAGCGCTCGATCGAAGAGCTGATGGTCTCGCCGGTGTCACCGCACACGATCCTGATCGGCTTCACCATTGGTGGGGTATTGCGCGGTCTGGCGGTGGGGCTGATCGTGACGATCCTGTCGCTGTTCTTCACCCATCTGCAGGTGCATCACCTCGGCGTGACCATTCTGGTGGTAGTGCTGACCGCGACAATCTTCTCGCTGCTGGGCTTCATCAACGCGGTGTTTGCGCGCAACTTCGATGATATTTCGATCATTCCGACCTTTGTGCTGACCCCGCTGACTTACCTGGGCGGCGTGTTCTACTCGATCACTTTGCTGCCACCGTTCTGGCAGACCGTGTCGCTGGCCAACCCGGTGCTGCACATGGTCAACGCCTTCCGCTACGGCATCCTTGGTGTCTCGGATATCCGTATCGGCATCGCCATCACCTTCATGCTGGTGGCGACCGTGGTGCTGTATCTCGGCTGTGCGCGGTTGCTGGTGAGCGGGCGCGGGATGCGTACCTGATCCGACCGCGTCGCTTTCTTCGCGAGCAGGCTCGCTCCCACACTGGAATGATGTTCTCTGTGGGAGCGAGCCTGCTCGCGAAGGGGCCAGCGCAGACACAACAAAAAACGGCCTCCCATCGCGGAGGCCGTTTTGCATTCATTTCTGCCGGCTTTTCTTGCGCCTCCGCCATTGCCGCGCCACCCACCAGCGCCAGTACAGCATCACCAGAAAGTAGGCGAGGACGCCCAGCACCAGGCCGACGACCACCGAGCCCAATAAAAACGGCTGCCACAACGTCGACAGCTCACCGCTGATCCATTCCCAGGTCAGCTCGTCCGGCAGATGCCGCGCCGGCACATCCATCAGGAACGCCCCGGCCTGGTAGGTGCAGAAAAACACCGCCGGCATGGTGATCGGATTGGTCAGCCAGACCAGACTCACCGCGATCGGCATATTGCCGCGCACCATCACCGCCAATGCCGCCGCGACCAGCATCTGCGCAGGTATCGGCAGGAACGCCGCAAACAGGCCGACCGCCATCGCCCGGGCGACCGAGTGGCGGTTGAGATGCCAGAGGTTCGGGTCATGCAGCAACGTGCCGAGAAAGCGTAAGGATTTGTGTTCCCTGATGCTCGTCGGGTCGGGCATGTAACGTTTGAATAAGCGCCGGGGCATAAGGCTTCTCGGTCGGTTAAGGCGGCAAGTATGTCTGGATTCTACGAACCGCCCATTCAGACTTTGTGACAATTGTTGACGACAGTGGTGCCGCAGACCCGCTATGCCTAAGGAGGGGACTCTCAAGGACGGGCATATGCGCACAGGGATGATGGCGCTGGCAGTCGGTCTGCTGGCCCCGGTTTTTTTGCCGGCCTTGCCGCCGGTCGGCTTGTTGGTAGTGCTGCCAGTGGTGGCGCTGATGCTGCTGCCGTTTCGCAGCTATCCATTGGCATGTTTGCTGTTTGGCTTTACCTGGGCCTGCGTTGGCGCGCAGTGGGCGCTGAATGACCGCTTGCCACCGAGTCTGGACGGAGAAACCCGTTGGCTCGAAGGGCGTGTGGTCGGCTTGCCGCAGCACAGCGATGGCGTGGTGCGTTTCGAGCTGGCTGATGCCTGTTCACGCCATGAAAAACTGCCATCGCTGCTGCGCCTGGCCTGGTACGCCGGGCCGCCGGTCAATAGTGGTGAGCGTTGGCGTCTGGCGGTGAAATTGAAGCGCCCGAGTGGCTTGCTCAACCCGGACGCCTTCGATTACGAGGCCTGGCTGTTGGCGCAACGGATCGGTGCGACCGGCACGATCAAGGATGGCCAGCGCCTGGCTGAGGCCCGGTATGCATGGCGCGACGGTGTTCGCCAACGCCTGCTGGCGGTGGATGCGCAAGGACGTGAGGGCGCGCTGGCGGCGCTGGTGCTTGGTGACGGTTCAGGCCTCAGTCGCGAGGATTGGCAGGTGCTGCAAGACACCGGCACCGTGCATTTGCTGGTGATCTCCGGCCAGCACATCGGTTTGCTGGCGGCGGTGATGTATATGCTGGTCGCCGGGCTGGCGCGTTTCGGAATCTGGCCATTGCGCTGGCCATGGTTGCCGTGGGCCTGTGGTCTGGCCTTCGCGGCGGCGCTGGGTTACGGCTTGCTCGCAGGCTTCGATGTGCCAGTGCAGCGCGCCTGCGTGATGGTGGCGCTGGTGCTGCTGTGGCGCCTGCGTTTTCGCCATCTTGGTGCGTGGTGGCCGTTATTGCTGGCGTTCAATGGCGTGCTGCTGTTTGATCCACTGGCCAGTTTGCGTCCCGGCTTCTGGCTGTCCTTCGCGGCGGTGGCAGTGTTGATCTTCACTTTCGGCGGGCGGCTGGGGGCCTGGCGCTGGTGGCAGACATGGACCCGCGCGCAGTGGCTGATCGCAATCGGCTTGTGTCCGGTGTTGCTGGCGCTGAGCTTGCCGATCAGCGTCAGCGGCCCCGTCGCAAATCTGTTGGCGGTGCCGTGGGTCAGCCTCGTGGTGCTGCCGCCGGCATTGCTCGGCACGCTATTGCTGCCCGTGCCTTATGTCGGCGAAGGGCTGTTGTGGCTGGCCGGTGGTTTGATCGACTGGCTGTTTAACGGGCTGGCGCTGATTGCCGGGCAATGGCCAGCATGGATACCTGCCGCCATTCCATTTTGGGCGTTGATACTGGGCAGCCTTGGCGTGATTTTATTGTTGTTGCCCCGTGGTGTGCCGCTGCGTCCGTTGGGCTGGCCGCTGCTCTTGCTCTTGGTGTTGCCGCCCCGAGAGCGCATGGAAGAAGGGCGGGCCGATGTCTGGCAACTCGATGTCGGCCAAGGCCTGGCCATCCTCATCCGCACCCGCCATCACGCGCTTCTCTATGACGCCGGCCCACGTTTCGGCGAGTTCGATCTCGGCGAGCGAGTGGTATTGCCAGCGTTACGTAAATTCAATGTGCAAGCGCTAGACCTGATGCTGCTCAGCCACGCTGACGCCGATCACGCTGGCGGTGCTCTGGCGGTGATGCGGGGATTGAGGGTGCAGCGCGTTGTCAGCGGCGATCCGCCAAACCTGCCGCCCGAGTTGAGCGCCGAAGCCTGCGCGAGTGGCGAACAGTGGCAGTGGGACGGCGTGCAGTTCCAGCTCTGGCAATGGTCGGCAGCCGATGACAGCAACCAGCGCTCCTGTGTCTTGCAGATCGAGGCCAACGGCGAACGCCTGCTGCTCACCGGCGACATCGACATTCGCGCCGAGCGTGTTCTGCTCGACAGCCCGCTGGCCGTGCCGACGCAGTGGCTGCAATCGCCACATCACGGCAGCCGCAGTTCATCATCGATGGTCCTGCTCAAAGCCTTGCAGCCCGAAGCGGTGCTGATCTCCCGTGGCCACGGCAACTCCTTCGGTCATCCGCATCCGACCGTGCTGGCGCGCTATCGCAAACAGGGCCTGCGCATCTACGACAGCGCCGAGCACGGTGCCATTCATCTGCAACTGGGCAGCTTCAAACCGCCGTGGACGATGCATCAACAGCGGCGTTTCTGGCGCGATCCACCGGTGGCTGGCCGTTGATCGGTGCCAGCATGAGTGCCACCTCACGGTCGTCGGGGCGGCGGCTCTTAATCGTGGATCGGTATGGTAAAGTGGCGCACTTTTTCGAGGGGACTGTCACTGTGTGGGAATTGGTCAAATCCGGCGGCTGGATGATGTTGCCGATCATTCTGAGTTCCATCGCGGCCATGGCGATCGTCGCCGAGCGCCTGTGGACGCTGCGCGCCAGTCGCGTCACCCCCGAGCATCTGCTGGGTCAGGTCTGGGTCTGGATCAAGGACAAGCAGCTCAACAAGGAAAAACTCAAGGAATTGCGCGCCAACTCGCCGCTGGGGGAAATCCTCGCCGCAGGCCTGGCCAATTCCAAGCATGGTCGCGAGATCATGAAAGAGTGCATCGAAGAGGCCGCCGCGCGGGTCATTCATGAACTCGAACGCTACATCAACGCTCTAGGCACCATCGCCGCGATGGCGCCGTTGCTCGGCCTGCTCGGTACTGTGTTGGGCATGATCGATATTTTCAGTGCCTTCACCGGTTCCGGCATGACCACAAATGCTTCGGTACTGGCCGGCGGTATTTCCAAAGCGCTGATCACGACCGCAGCGGGCCTGATGGTCGGGATTCCAGCGGTGTTCTTCCACCGGTTTTTGCAGCGCCGCATCGACGAGCTGGTGGTCGGTATGGAGCAGGAAGCGATCAAACTGGTGGAAGTGGTGCAGGGCGACCGTGATGTCGATCTGGCCGAGGGCAAAGCGTGAAATTCCGTCGCAAGCCCCGGGAAACCGTAGACATCAACCTCGCGTCGCTGATCGACGTGGTGTTTATCCTGCTGCTGTTTTTCGTGGTCACTACCACTTTCACTCGGGAAACCCAGTTGCGCGTGGATCTGCCGGAAGCGGTCAGCGGCTCGCCTGCCGAAGATCAGCAGGTCAAACAGTTGGACGTCGCGATCAGTGCCGAAGGCGTGTTCTCAGTGAACAACAAGATTCTGCCGAAGAATGACCTGCCGACGCTGATGGAAGCCATGCAGAAAGAATCCAACGGCGACACCAACATGCCGCTGTCGATCAGTGCCGATGGCAAGGCCCAGCATCAATCGGTGATCACCGCCATGGATGCGGCCGGCAAGCTCGGTTTCAGCCATCTGCGCATGACCACGGTCGAGGCGGCGCCGAAATCCTGATGAGCCTGTCCGATCGCCTGCTCGCCGCGTGGTATCAGGGGCATCCGGCCCTGACGCTGCTGCGACCGCTGGAAATGCTGTATCGCCGCGTGGTGATCAACAAGCGTCAGCGCTTTCTCGACGGTGACGGAGAGATCTACCAATCGCCCGTGCCGCTGATCGTGGTCGGCAATATCACCGTTGGCGGCACGGGCAAGACGCCGATGATTCTCTGGCTGATCGAACATTGCCGACGCCGTGGACTGCGCGTCGGCGTGGTCAGTCGCGGTTACGGCGCCAAACCGCCGCAACTGCCGTGGCGCGTCGAGGCCGAGCACAGCGCCGAGATTGCCGGTGACGAGCCGCTGCTGATCGTCCAGCGCACTGGCGTGCCGCTGATGATCGACCCTGATCGCAGCGCCGCGGTCAAAGCCTTGATTGCCAGTGAGCCACTGGATCTGATTCTGTCTGACGACGGCATGCAGCATTATCGTCTGGCGCGGGATCTGGAACTGGTGCTGATCGACGCTGCACGTGGCCTGGGCAACCAGCGCTGTCTGCCGGCCGGGCCTTTGCGTGAGCCGGTCGAGCGCCTGCAAAGTGTCGATGGCGTGCTGTTCAACGGTGCCCTTGATGATCGCGACGATGGTTTCGCTTTTCGCCTGCAACCTACGGCGCTGGTCAATCTGCGCAGCGGCGAGCGTCAGTCGCTTGAGCATTTCCCGGCCGGGCAAGCGCTGCACGCGGTGGCCGGGATCGGCAATCCGCAACGTTTCTTCAATACCCTCGAAGCGCTAGACTGGCGGCCGATCGCCCATGCATTTGCCGACCACGCCGAGTACAGCGTGCAGGCGTTGAATTTCACCCCGTCATTGCCGTTGGTGATGACCGAAAAGGACGCGGTGAAGTGCCGTGCCTTTGCTGCTGCCGACTGGTGGTATCTGGCGGTCGATGCCGTGCCGTCGCCAGCCTTTGTGGCCTGGTTCGACACTCAACTGATGCGCCTGTTGCCGGATCGTCTGCTGCCTTAACTCTTTTATTTCTGGGAATGTTCATGGACACCAAACTGCTCGACATCCTCGCTTGCCCCGTGTGCAAAGGCCCGCTCAAGCTCAGCGCCGACAAGACCGAACTGATCAGCAAGGGCGCCGGCCTGGCGTACCCGATCCGCGACGGCATCCCGGTGATGCTGGAAAGCGAAGCGCGCACCCTGACCACCGACGAGCGTCTGGATAAATGACCACAGCCTTCACCGTTGTCATCCCGTCGCGATTCGCCTCGACCCGTCTGCCGGGCAAGCCGTTGCTGGATATTGCCGGCAAGCCGATGATCCAGCATGTCTGGGAACAGGCGAGCAAAAGCAGCGCGACCCGCGTCGTGGTTGCCACCGATGACGCGCGCATCGTCGAGGCGTGCAAAAGCTTTGGTGCCGAAGTGGTGCTGACCCGTGAAGATCACAACTCCGGCACCGATCGTCTGGCCGAGGTCGCGGCTAAACTGGGCCTTGCGCCTGACGCGATCGTGGTCAACGTCCAGGGCGATGAGCCGCTGATTCCGCCAAGCGTGATCGACCAGGTCGCCGCCAACCTTGCTGCCCACACCGAAGCGCGCATGGCCACGCTGGCTGAGCCGATCGAAGACGTGGAGACCCTGTTCAACCCCAACGTTGTGAAGGTTTCCAGCGATATCAACGGTCTGGCCCTGACGTTCAGTCGTGCAACCTTGCCATGGGCACGCGATGCATTTGCCAAGAGCCGCGAGCAGCTGCCGCAAGGTGTGCCCTATCGTCGCCACATCGGTATTTATGCCTATCGCGCCGGGTTCCTCCACGACTTCGTGAGCTGGGGGCCGTGCTGGCTGGAAAACACCGAATCCCTCGAACAACTGCGTGCCTTGTGGCATGGCGTGCGCATCCATGTTGCCGACGCGCTGATCGCGCCGCCGACCGGTGTCGACACCGTTGAAGACCTTGAGCGGGTTCGTCGCCTGCTGGGGGCCTGATGCGCGTTCTGTTTGTGTGCCTGGGCAACATTTGCCGTTCTCCCACCGCTGAAGGCGTGTTGCGCCACAAGTTGCGTGAAGCCGGGCTGGCGGATGTGGTCGAAGTGGCCTCCGCGGGCACCGGTGACTGGCACGTCGGCAACCCGCCGGACAAGCGCAGCCAAGCGGCGGCGAAACTGCGCGGTTATGACTTGTCGACGCAACGCGCGCAGCAGGTCAGCCGGGCCGATTTCGCCAGCTACGACCTGATTCTCGCCATGGACAACAGCAACCTGCGCAACCTCAAGGCCTTGCAGCCGTCCACCGGCAGGGCCGAGCTGGATCTGTTTTTGCGTCGTTATGCCGGGCTGCTCGATGAAGTGCCGGACCCGTATTACGACGGTGATCAGGGTTTCGAGCAGGTGCTGGATCTGATCGAAGCGGCCTGCGACCAGTTGCTGATCGAAGTGAAGGGCCGTTTATGAGTTTGCAGGTGCAACCGCAAGTATCTTTGCAGGCCTTCAATACGTTTGGCGTCGATGTGCGCGCGCAGCTGTTTGCCGAAGCCCACAGTGATGACGATGTCCGCGAAGCGCTGGCCTATGCCGCGTCCCATGACGTGCCGTTGCTGGTGATCGGCGGCGGCAGCAACTTGCTGCTGACGGCGGATATTCCGGCGTTGGTATTGCGCATGGCCACGCGCGGCATCCGCGTGCTCAGCGATGATGGCAATCGCGTGGTGATCGAAGCCGAAGCGGGCGAACCGTGGCATCCGTTCGTGCAGCACACGCTGGCCCAGGGTTTTGCCGGGCTGGAAAACCTCAGCCTGATTCCCGGCACCGTCGGCGCCGCGCCGATGCAGAACATCGGCGCCTATGGTGTCGAGATCAAGGACGTGTTTGCCGGCCTGACTGCGCTGGATCGCGAGAGCGGCGAGCTGCGGGATTTCAGCCTGGAACAGTGCAACTTCGGCTACCGCGACAGTGTGTTCAAGCAGCAGCCGGGACGTTGGCTGATCCTGCGGGTGCGCTTCAAGCTTGATCGCGCCGCGCACCTGCATCTGGAATACGGTCCGGTGCGTCAGCGCCTGAGCGAGCAGGGCATCGAGCAGCCGACGCCCAGCGACGTCAGCCGCGCCATCTGCAGCATCCGCAGCGAAAAACTGCCGGACCCGGCGGTGCTCGGCAATGCCGGCAGCTTTTTCAAGAATCCGCTGGTGCCTGCCGCTGTGGTCACGCAGATCCAAGCGCAGCACCCGGATCTGGTGGCTTACCCGCAAGCCGATGGGCAGATGAAACTGGCCGCTGGCTGGCTGATCGAACGCGCCGGCTGGAAGGGTTTTCGCGATGGCGATGCCGGCGTGCACAAGTTGCAGGCGCTGGTGCTGGTCAACTACGGCACGGCCACCGGCCTGCAACTGCTCGACCTGGCGCAACGTATCCAGAAAGACATCGCCGAACGGTTTCATGTCGAACTGGAAATGGAGCCCAATCGGTATTGAAGCAGCTGCAAGTTTCAAGCTTCGAGCGGCAAGCTGCACTGCGTCATGAGCTATCTGCCGCTCTTGCTTGCAGCTTGTAGCTAGAAACTTGCAGCTAAAAAGCCCTGTATAAGCAGGGCTTTTTTGTTAATGCTGGGTTAACTTAGCCACCTAACGATACCGATCATTTGCTCTACCCAAGACGCGGTTGCGAGCTGCAAGCTGCAAGCGAATCAGACACGCCTTCACTTGTAGCTTGCAGCTCGAAGCTTGCCGCTAAGATGTTACCCATAACCACTAAAAAATATGCGGGCGTGCCCATGATTACCCTGAAACTCAACGGTCAAGACCACTCCCTCGATGTCACCGAAGACATGCCGCTGTTGTGGGCGATTCGTGACGTCGCCGGTTACAACGGCACCAAATTCGGTTGCGGCATGGGCCTGTGCGGCGCCTGCACCATCCATATCGACGGCTTGCCGGCACGCAGTTGCATCACGCCGATCGGCTCGGTAATCGGCCAGAACGTCACCACCATCGACAATCTCCACGCCGACCCGGTAGGCAAGGTCGTGCAGCAAGCCTGGCTCGACAGCGCCGTGGCTCAATGTGGTTATTGCCAGGGCGGGCAGATCATGTCGGCCACCGCTCTGCTGAAAACCAACCCGAACCCGAGCGACGAGCAGATCGAAGAAGCCATGGTCGGCAACATCTGCCGCTGCGGCACCTACAACCGGATCAAAACCGCGATCCGCCAGGCCTCCACCCACCTGAAGGAGGTGAAGGCATGAGCCGTGTCCCGAATGATTTCGCCCTGAGCAACCTCAGCCGCCGTGGTTTTCTCAAAGGCGTCGGTGCCACTGGTGCGCTGGTCCTCGCCGCGAGCTGGGGCTGGCAGGATGCGCTGGCCGATGACGCTGCGAAGAAGTTTGGCGCCGATGGCATGCCCAATGGCTGGATCGACGATCCCAAGGTCTACGTGAGCATTGCTGCCGATGGCAGTGTCACCGTGGTGTGCAACCGTTCGGAAATGGGCCAGGGCGTGCGCACCAGTCTGAGCATGGTAGTGGCCGATGAACTCGAGGCCGATTGGGCTCAGGTCAAAGTGCAGCAGGCGCCGGGTGACGAAGTGCGCTTCGGCAACCAGGACACCGATGGTTCGCGCAGCATGCGTCACTGGTACGAACCGATGCGTCGTTGCGGCGCCGCCGCGCGGACCATGCTCGAACAGGCGGCCGCTGCGCAGTGGAAAGTGCCGGTTGGCGAATGCCATGCGCAACTGCACAAGGTCATTCACAAACCGTCCGGCCGCGAACTGGGCTACGGCGAACTCGCCGCTGCCGCCAGTGCGCTGGCAGTACCGGCGCGTGACAGCCTGCGTCTCAAGCAGCCGTCGGAGTTTCGCTACATCGGTAAGGAAGGCACCAAGGCCATCGACGGTGCCGACATCGTCAATGGCCGCGCAGTGTACGGCGCCGACGTGCATTTCGACGGCATGCTCTACGCCACTATCGCTCGCCCGGCAGTGTACGGCGGCAAGGTCAAAAGCCTCGATGACAGCGCCGCGCTGAAAGTCCCTGGCGTGCTAAAAGTCATGCAGATCGAAGGTCGGCCGTTGCCGTCAGAGTTCCAGCCATTGGGCGGCGTCGCGGTTGTGGCCAGCAACACCTGGGCGGCGATCAAGGGCCGCGAGGCGCTGAAGATCGAGTGGGATGACGGACCGAATGCCAGTTATGACTCGATTGCCTATCGCAAAGAACTTGAAGCCGCGTCGCTGAAGGCCGGCAAAGTGGTGCGCAACACCGGTGACATCGACAAGGCCTTGAGCGGCGCCGCCAGCACTCTCGAAGCCTCGTATTACCTGCCGCACCTGGCGCAGGCACCGATGGAACCGATGGTTGCTATCGCCCGTTACAAGGACGGCGTCTGCGAAGCCTGGGCGCCGAGTCAGGCACCGCAGGTCACCCGCGAGCGCATCGCCGAGCGCCTGGGTGTGCCGTTCGAAAAGGTCACCTTCAACGTAACGCTGCTGGGCGGTGGTTTCGGGCGCAAGTCGAAACCGGACTTCGTCGTCGAAGCGGCGATTCTCGCCAAGGAATTTCCGGGCAAGGCTGTACGGGTGCAGTGGACCCGCGAAGACGACATCCACAATTCGTATTTCCACACTGTGTCGGCGGAATATCTCAAGGCGGGTATCGACAAAAACGGTATGCCGTCCGGGTGGCTGCATCGCACCGTGGCGCCAAGCATCACCGCGCTGTTTGCGCCGGACATGAACCATGAGGCGGCGTTCGAGCTGGGCATGGGCTTTACCAACATGGCCTACGTGATTCCCAACGTGCGCCTGGAAAACCCCGAAGCCAAGGTACACACGCGGGTCGGCTGGTATCGCTCAGTGTCGAACATTCCCCACGGCTTCGCGATTCAGAGTTTCGTCGATGAACTGGCGCACAAGGCCGGGGAAGATCCGCTCAAGTACCAGATCAAATTGCTCGGCCCGGACCGGCAGATCGATCCACGTACCTTGAGCGAAGAGTGGAACTACGGCGAATCGCCCGAGCGTTATCCGATCGACACCGGGCGCATGCGCACGGTGCTGGAAACTGCCGCCAAGGCCGCCGGTTGGGGGCGCAAACTGCCCAAGGGCCGCGGCCTCGGTCTGGCGGTGCATTACAGCTTCGTCACCTATGTCGCGGCGGTGATTGAAGTCGAGGTCAAGGACGATGGTTCGCTGATCGTGCACAAGGCCGACATCGCCGTGGACTGCGGGCCGCAGATCAACCCTGAGCGCATCCGTTCGCAGTTCGAAGGCGCGTGCGTCATGGGCCTGGGCAACGCCGTGCTCGGTGAAATCAGCTTCAAGGACGGCAAGGTCCAGCAGGACAACTTCCATATGTACGAGGTCGCGCGCATGTCGCTGGCGCCCAAGGAAGTCGCTGTGCATCTGGTCACGCCGCCGGGTGAGGTGCCGTTGGGTGGCGTCGGTGAGCCGGGTGTGCCGCCGATTGCCCCGGCGCTGTGCAATGCGATCTTCGCCGCGACCGGCAAGCGCATCCGCAATCTGCCGGTGCGGTATCAGTTGCAAGGCTGGCAGAAGGCGCAAGCGTAATGGATAGCGTCGATCTCAACGTCCTGCGCAGCGTCCTCGAGTGGCGCCGCGCAGGGCAGCGGGTGGTGCTGTTCAGCGTGGTGCAGACCTGGGGCACCGCGCCGCGCTCGCCCGGCGCCATGCTCGCCTTGCGCGAGGACGGCGTGGTGATCGGCTCGGTGTCGGGCGGCTGTGTCGAAGATGACCTGATCGCGCGGCTGCACGACGGCCGCATCGCCACCGATGGTCCGCCAGTGCAGATGATTACCTACGGCGTGACCCGCGAGGAGGCCGCGCGTTTCGGCCTGCCTTGCGGCGGTACTTTGCGCCTGACCGAAGAGCGCATCGGTGACCCGGCGTGGGTCGCCGAGCTGCTGCAGCGTTGCGAAAACCATGAAATCGTTGCCCGAGAACTGAACATCGAAACCGGCGAGGTGCGACTGGCTCCGGCGAATAAAACCGATTCGCTGGTGTTCGACGGCAAGGTTTTGCGGGCGATTTACGGCCCGCGCTGGCGCTTGTTGCTGATCGGTGCCGGGCAGTTGTCGCGCTACGTCGCCGACATGGCGCGGCTGCTGGATTTCGAAGTGCTGATCTGCGATCCGCGCACCGAGTTCGTTTACGGCTGGGAAGAGCAGCATGGCCGTTTCGTCCCCGGCATGCCGGACGAGGCGGTGTTGAACATCCACACCGACGAGCGCACGGCGATCGTCGCCTTGACCCACGATCCACGCCTGGACGACATGGCCTTGCTCACTGCGCTCGATTCGCCGGCGTTCTACGTCGGCGCGCTCGGTTCGCGAGTCAACAGCCAGAAGCGCCGGGAAAATCTGGCTCAGCTAGGCTTGTCGCAAGCATCGATTGATCGCTTGCACGGGCCGATCGGCCTGCACATCGGCAGTCATTCGCCGGCAGAGATCGCCTTGTCGTTGCTGGCGGAAATTGTCGCGATCAAGAACGGTGTGGAGCTGAAACAGAAAAAACCGCTGGAGGGTGCATGAGCCAATCCATCGCAGTGATTGTGCTGGCGGCGGGCGAGGGCAAACGCTTTCGCCAGATCGCCGGCCCCGACAAAGACAAATTGCTCGCTGACTGCACTGGGCGTGATGGCGCCGTGCGCTCGGTCATCGAGCAGGTGCTGGTGAACCTGCCGGCCAGTCTCGCCAAGCGCGTGCTGGTCACCACCGAGGCTCGACCGCAGGCGATGCGCATGGCCCAGGCTTATGGCTGCGACGTGGCGTCGATCGAATCGGCCGGCATGGGCGACAGCATTGCCGCAGGTGTTGCCGCTTGCCCGGAGGCGGATGGCTGGTTGATTGTGCTCGGCGATATGCCGTTTATCTTGCCTTCGAGTATCGAGCGAGTGGTTGCGGCGATGGCTGATGACGCGGTGAGCGTGCCGGTGCTGGATGGCGAATTTGGCCATCCCGTGGGGTTTGGTCGTTCGTTTGGCGCGCAATTGCAGGCGCTGACCGGCGATCGTGGCGCACGGCCGTTGTTTGCGCAGGGTAGGGTGGTGGAAGTGGCGGTGGATGATCCAGGGGTGTTGTGGGATATCGATGTGCCTGAATCTTTGGTATTTCCTCAGCCCTGAGCCGTGTTGAAATTCCTTGTGGGAGCGAGCCTGCTCGCGAATGCGCTGGTTCAGTTACATGAATAGTGTCTGCCCCAGCGTTTTCGCGAGCAGGCTCGCTCCCACAAAGATTCCGGATGATGCTGGAATTTCAGGCATAAAAAAGCCCCGCCAGGCTTTCACCAGGCGGGGCTTTTTATTGACTTCAGGAATTACACGAGTGGTTTAGGCTCGTGCTCTTTTTCCTGGGCCTCTTCGCGCTGTTCAACCGCGTCCTGAACGGAGCGTGGTGCTTCAGCGATCACCGCTTCTACCGATGCTTCTTCCGCGACCGGGGTAGGGGCTGCCTCGGTCACTTCAGCTGCAGGGGCTGGTTCGGCTGCGACTGGAGCCGCAGCAGCAGCCAGTTCGGCTTCCTTCTGCAGACGCTCGGCTTCACGCTTGCGACGACGCACTTCACGCGGATCGTTTGGCGCGCGGCCGTTTGGCGTCAGGGCGCTGACCGGAGCCGGAGCTTCAACCACAGGGGCTGGCGCTTCGACTGCGGCTGGCGCTTCTTCAACCTGAGCTTCGGCAACCGGAGCTTCAACCACTGGTGTCGGCGCTGGCTCTGCTGCTGCAACTACTGGCTCGGAAACCATGGCTTGCGGCACTTCGGCTTCAGCGACTGGTGCTGGTGCTTCGGTGACGGCTGGCTCGGCAACCCAGTTGAACGCAGTCTGCTCTTCGCGAACTTCACGCACGGTTTTGGTCACGTTTTCGCTGACGGTTTCTACCGCTGGCTCAGTGATGGCCGCTGGTGCTTCGACGACAGCTTCCGGTTCGGCAGTTGCTTCAACCTGAGGCTGAGCTTCGCGGACCGAAGCGACTTCGATTTCCGGTGCAGCAGTCACTTCCACTGGAGTGGTGGCTTCGACAACCGGCGCTTCGACTGGAGCAGTTTCCAGTGTGGCGGCGGTGGCGCGTTCAGCCTGCTCGTGGGCTTGGGCTTCTGCCGGAGCGCTGATGGTGCTGCTGGCAACGGCGGCGGTGACGGCCAGGCCAGCGGCCAGATCGGCAGTGCTTGGCTCGCCAGCGTTTTCAGCGGACTCTGATTCTTCCGAACCTTCGATCACGTTGCCGTTGGCATCACGTTGACGCTCGCGACGGTTGCTGCGACGACGCTGGCCACGGGAGCGACGACGTGGACGATCGCCTTCGGCGTTGTCCTGACCGTCTTCCGGCAGTTGCTCTTCGTTGCTGCTGTTCACTTCTTCTTCAGCGACGGCAGCAGCGGCCTGCTCGGCACGCGGTTGACGCTCTTCACGCGGTGGACGCGGAGCGCGTTCTTCGCGTGGCTGACGCGCCGGACGCTCTTCAGCGGTCACGGCAGCAACAGCTGCGGCTGCGGCTGGCGCGGCGTCCAGCGGCTCGCGCAGTTCACGCACGCGTTCTTCACGCTCGCCACGCGGCTTGCGATCTTCACGTGGTGCACGCGGTGCACGTTCTTCACGCGGGGCACGTGGTGCGCGCTCTTCGCGGGCTACCGGCGCTTCGCTGCGGGTTTCACGCGGCTCGCGGGCTTCACGTGGCTGGCGCTCTTCGCGCGGCTCGCGTGGTGCACGCTCTTCACGTGGAGCACGTTCTTCGCGCGGCTTGCGTTCTTCATCGCGGCGACCGTTACGGTTGCGGCTCTGCTGACGACCGTTGCGGCGCTCTTCGTTGCGGGCAGGACGCTCGGTGGCAGCCGGTTTCGCAACCGCGACCGGTGCGGCTGGCTCTTCCTTGGTGGCGAACAGGCTGACCAGCGACTTCACCAGGCCCTTGAACAGGCTTGGCTCAGGTGCGGCAACCGGTGCAGGAGCAGGTGCGGCAGGGGCAACTTCAGTCGGCACCGGTGCGTTGGCACGGGCCGGCGCAGTCTTCACTGCAGCTTCCTGGCGAACCAGAGTACGGGTCGCAGCGGCTGGCTGGACTTCTTCGACTTCGGCAGCGGCCGCAGCGATTTCGTAGCTGGACTGGTTGGTCGCGGCTTCCGGGCTGTCGTCACGCAGGCGCTGAACTTCAAAGTGCGGCGTCTCGAGGTGATCGTTCGGCAGAATGACGATGCGGGCACGGGTGCGCAGTTCGATCTTGGTGATCGAGTTGCGTTTTTCGTTGAGCAGGAACGCAGCGACCGGGATCGGCACTTGCGCGCGAACTTCGGCAGTACGGTCTTTCAGGGCTTCTTCTTCGATCAGGCGCAGGATGGCCAGCGACAGCGATTCAACGTCACGGATGATGCCGGTGCCGTTGCAACGCGGGCAGACGATGCCGCTGCTTTCGCCCAGCGATGGACGCAGGCGCTGACGGGACATTTCCAGCAGGCCGAAACGCGAGATGCGACCGATCTGCACTCGGGCGCGGTCAGCTTCCAGGCATTCGCGGACTTTCTCTTCCACGGCGCGCTGGTTCTTGGCCGGGGTCATGTCGATGAAGTCGATGACGATCAGGCCGCCGATGTCGCGCAGGCGCAACTGACGGGCGATTTCTTCGGCGGCTTCAAGGTTGGTCTGCAGAGCGGTTTCTTCGATGTCGCTGCCTTTGGTGGCGCGCGCCGAGTTGATGTCGATGGACACCAGGGCCTCGGTCGGATCGATGACGATGGAGCCGCCGGAAGGCAGTTCGACGACGCGCTGGAACGCGGTCTCGATCTGGCTTTCGATCTGGAAACGGTTGAACAGCGGCACGCTGTCTTCGTACAGCTTGATCTTGCTGGCGTACTGCGGCATCACCTGGCGGATGAAGGTCAGGGCTTCGTCCTGGGCTTCAACGCTGTCGATCAGCACTTCGCCGATGTCCTGGCGCAGGTAATCGCGGATGGCGCGGATGATCACGTTGCTTTCCTGGTAGATCAGGAATGGCGCGGAGCGATCCAGCGAGGCTTCTTTGATGGCGGTCCACAGTTGCAGCAGGTAGTCGAGGTCCCACTGCATTTCTTCGCTGCTGCGGCCCAGGCCGGCAGTGCGCACGATCAGGCCCATGTCGGCCGGAGCGACCAGACCGTTCAGCGCTTCACGCAGTTCGTTGCGCTCTTCGCCTTCGATGCGACGGGAGATGCCGCCGGCACGCGGGTTGTTCGGCATCAGTACGAGGTAACGACCGGCCAGGCTGATGAAGGTGGTCAGGGCGGCGCCCTTGTTGCCACGTTCTTCTTTCTCGACCTGAACGATGACTTCCTGGCCTTCGCTCAGGACGTCCTTGATGTTGACGCGGCCTTCGGGGGCTTTCTTGAAGTATTCGCGGGAGATTTCTTTGAGGGGCAGGAAGCCGTGGCGCTCGGAGCCGAAATCGACAAAGGCAGCCTCAAGGCTTGGTTCGATGCGAGTGATGCGGCCTTTATAGATGTTGGCCTTCTTCTGCTCGCGTGCACCGGATTCGATGTCCAGGTCGTAGAGGCGCTGGCCATCTACCAGTGCAACACGCAACTCTTCGGGTTGAGTTGCGTTAATCAGCATTCTTTTCATGTAGTACCGTCGGTTTCCGGGCTGCCGGAAACGGCGTTCGGCACACACGACTTCTCACGGTCGGTGTCAGGTGCGTCGGGAGTGGTTGGCCATTCCCGTGTCCAGCGATGTGCGGCCAATTGGGCCGATACCGCGACGTACGCGTCCTGCTTGCTGTGGCTACTTAAGCACTCAGTCAGGAGGAGGAATCAACCAGCGGCTGTGGACGAGATGAAGCGTCTTGATCAAAGCTTGTTGCTACACAGTCCGGCGGTTGTGCATCTCCACCCTACACGTATCCCTGATAATTCGGGTGCTGCCGCGCGCAGAATCCGCAGCGGGTTGGCATTTACCGTGAGCTCCGAAAGGGGAGGTCACGCATCATGGCTAATTCAGGCGATGTTTCCGAAGCAATCGCTCGGGGTCATTCGCAGTCGACTGCACTTTGTGAACTGGCCTTGAATGTTGCCTGCCGGGCGAGTCAGAACTCTGCACGGCGGTGTAATTCAGGCCTCATGTCACCTGCGCTCGTTACAACCGCAAACTCCACCGTTACGTAGCGAAAGCCCCGTAGGACGGCCTCGCGCCCTGGTGAATTGCGTTGGTCAGGGCCGGTCTTTGACCGTGGTTCCGCTGTCCAGGCCGCTTTTGGCGGCGTTCGCGACTATAGCAGCAATGATTAAGTGCTTCAATTCCATAAAAATTGTTATCATCCGCGGCATGACAACTACTGCCCCTTCGACTCCAGGCGTTCAACTGCTTGAAGTCTCGCCGGAGTATGCCGGCCAACGAATCGACAACTTTCTCCTCGCCCGGCTCAAAGGCGTGCCCAAGACCTTGATTTACCGCATTTTGCGCAAAGGCGAAGTGCGTGTGAACAAGGGTCGGATCAAGCCCGAATACAAGCTGCAGGCCGGCGATATCGTGCGCGTGCCGCCGGTTCGTGTGCCTGAGCGCGACGAACCGGTGCCGCTGGCCCAGGGGTTGTTGCAACGCCTGGAAGCTTCGATCGTCTTCGAAGACAAGGCCCTGATCGTGATCAACAAGCCCGCCGGCATTGCGGTTCATGGCGGCAGCGGGCTGAATTTCGGCGTGATCGAAGCCTTTCGTCAGTTGCGTCCCGACGCCAAGGAGCTGGAGCTGGTTCACCGTCTCGACCGTGACACCTCCGGCCTGCTGATGATCGCCAAAAAACGCAGCATGTTGCGCCACCTGCACGAGCAACTGCGCGGCGATGGCGTCGACAAGCGCTACATGGCGCTGGTCCGTGGCAACTGGGCAACCTCGATCAAGCAGGTTCGCGCACCGTTGCTCAAGAGCAACCTGCGCTCCGGCGAGCGGATGGTCGAAGTCAATGACGAGGGCAAAGAAGCCCTGACGCTGTTCAAGGTGCTGCGCCGCTTCGGTGATTTTGCCACCATGGTCGAGGCGAAACCGGTTACCGGTCGTACCCACCAGATTCGCGTGCACACCTTGCATGCTGGCCATTGCATTGCCGGTGACAGCAAATATGGCGACGAGGATTTCACCAAGGAAATCCGCGATCTGGGTGGCAAGCGCTTGTTCCTGCACGCCTACATGCTGACCGTGCCGCTACCCGACGGCGGCAAGCTGAATCTGCAAGCGCCCGTCGATGAAATGTGGGCCAAGACCGTGGAGCGATTGAGTGCGCCCATCTGATTACAAACTGCTGATTTTCGACTGGGACGGCACTCTCGCCGATTCCATCCATCGGATCGTCGAGGCCATGCACTCGGCGTCCGGGCGTTCCGGTTTCGAGCTGCGCGATGACTTCGCCGTCAAAGGCATTATCGGTCTCGGCTTGCCGGAAGCGATTCGTACGCTGTATCCGGAAATCAGCGATGCAGAAATGCTCGCGTTTCGCGAGTACTACGCCGATCACTACATCGCTGCCGAAGCCGTGCCTTCGCCGCTGTTCGAGGGCGTGGTCGAGTCGATGGCATCGTTTCGTGAGCAGGGTTATCACCTGGCGGTAGCGACGGGCAAGAATCGTCGCGGACTGGATCGGGTGCTCAAGGCCAATGGCTGGGAAGATTATTTCGATATCACCCGCGCCGCCGATGAAACTGCCAGCAAGCCGCACCCTCTGATGCTTGAGCAGATCGTCAGCCACTGTGGCGTACGCCCGGAGCAGGCGTTGATGGTCGGTGATTCGTCGTTCGATCTGCTGATGGCGCGCAACGCGGGGATGGATTCGGTGGCGGTCAGTTATGGCGCGCAATCGATCGAGTCCCTGCAACAGTTCGAGCCGCGCCTGTCGATCGACCGTTTTTCTGAATTGCACGCCTGGCTGGGTCAGCGGGCTTAATACGTTTTTGCTGGGGTAGATGGCATGACCGACGAATGGAAAGCACCGGCCAAGGCAAGTGCCGACGACGGTGACGCGAAAAGCTGGAAGCTGTTGGAAAAGACTTTGCTGGCCGGCGTGCAGGAACAACGCCGTTCGCGGCGCTGGGGGATTTTCTTCAAGCTGCTGACGTTTGTTTATCTTTTCGTTGCGCTGCTGCTGTTCACGCCGCTGATGGACATGGAAAAAAGCGCCACCCGCGGTCCGAACTACACGGCGTTGATCGAGATCGACGGCGTGATCGCCGACAAGGAACCGGCCAGCGCCGACAATATCGTTGGCAGCCTGCGTGCGGCGTTCGAAGACAAAAAGGTCAAGGGCGTAGTCCTGCGCATCAACAGCCCGGGCGGCAGTCCGGTGCAGTCCGGTTATGTCTATGACGAGATCAAGCGTCTGCGTGCTTTGCACCCGGAGATCAAGCTCTACGCAGTAATTTCTGATCTTGGTGCTTCAGGTGCCTATTACATCGCCAGCGCGGCGGATCAGATCTACGCCGACAAGGCCAGTCTGGTCGGCTCGATCGGCGTGACGGCGGCGGGTTACGGTTTCGTCGGCACCATGGAAAAGCTCGGGGTTGAGCGTCGCACCTACACCTCGGGCGAGCACAAGGCATTCCTGGATCCGTTCCAGCCGCAAAAGCCCGAAGAAACCGCATTCTGGCAAAGCGTGCTCGACACCACGCACAAGCAGTTCATCAACAGCGTCAAGCAGGGGCGTGGTGATCGCCTGAAGGACAAAGAGCATCCGGAGCTGTTTTCCGGGCTGGTCTGGTCGGGTGAGCAGGCGCTGCCGCTGGGCCTGATCGACGGCTTGGGCAGTGCCAGTTTGGTGGCGCGTGATGTGATTGGCGAGAAGGAGCTGGTGGACTTCACCGTGCAGGAATCGCCGTTCGATCGCTTCTCGAAAAAGCTAGGCGCCAGCGTGGCCGAGCAGTTGGCGATGTGGATGGGTTTCCACGGGCCTTCGTTGCGGTAAATTGTTTCAAGGTCAAAAGATCGCAGGTCAACGGCAGCTCTTGCACAATCGGTGTAGGAGCTGCCGAAGGCTGCGATCTTTTGCTTTTAAGGGATTTGCACACCTTCGGTCAGCAACATATCGATCAGGCGAATGAGCGGCAGGCCGACCAAGCTGGTGGCGTCCGGACCTTCGGTCGATTGAAACAGGCTCACGCCCAGTCCTTCGGCCTTGAAGCTGCCGGCGCAGTCGTACGGCTGCTCGATGCGCAGGTAGCGTTCGATACGCGCCTGATCCAGCTGACGCATGTGCACGGTAAACGGCACGCAGTCGACCTGGCATTGCCCGGTCTGGCTGTTGAGCAGTGCCAGGCCGGTGAGGAAGGTCACGCTCGCGCCGCTGGCCGCCACCAATTGCTCGCGAGCCTTTTCGAAGGTGTGCGGCTTGCCGATGATCTGTTCGCCCAGGACGGCGACCTGATCCGAGCCAATGATCAGATGAGCAGGGTGGCTGTCCGCCAGGGCACGGGTTTTTTCTTCGGCGAGGCGTTTGACCAGATCGATCGCGGATTCGCCCGGGCGGTGGCTTTCGTCGATGTCCGGCGAGCTGCAGACGAACGGCAGGTGCAGGCGGGCGAGCAATTCGCGGCGATAAGTCGAGCTTGAAGCGAGTAATAAAGGCAGCATGGACGTCTCCTGAGGCAGGTGCGGATTCTAGCGGAGGCGCGCAAGTGACGGACAGGGCACAATTTCCTTTGACATGGGTGGGTGCATCCCTATAATGCTGCGCCTATGTTGAATGACCCGATTCCACCTCACGTTGACCCGCGCAAATTGGCTGACCGTGGCACCACCCTTCAAGGTGAACTGCTGCTGGCCGATTTGAAGAGACTCTGCGACCCGCTTTCCGACGATGTCGGTACGGTGCAGGCCAAATTCGTTTTTGAACGAGATGAACGTAAGTCTGTGGTCATCCACAGCTTTATCGACACCGAAGTCAAAATGGTTTGCCAGCGTTGTCTTGAGCTGGTCACCCTGCCGATCCACAGCGAATGCAGTTACGCGGTGGTGAAGGAGGGTGCGAATACCCAGTCGTTGCCGAAAGGTTATGACGTGCTGGAACTGGGCGAAGATCCATTGGATCTGCAGTCACTGATCGAGGAGGAGCTTCTGCTCGCCTTGCCCATTGTGCCTGCTCATCATCCGGAAGAATGCCAGCAGCCGGCGGGAGCAGATGAGCCCGAACCGAGCGAGGACGAGGTAACGCGGTCCAACCCGTTCAGTGTATTGGCGCAGTTAAAGCGTGACCCAAACGTTTAGGAGTTAATCAATTATGGCTGTTCAGCAGAACAAAAAATCCCGCTCTGCCCGTGACATGCGCCGTTCGCACGACGCTCTCGAGGCTAGCACCCTGTCTGTAGAAAAAACCACTGGTGAAGTTCACCTGCGTCACCACGTATCGCCAGAAGGCGTATACCGTGGCCGTAAAGTGATCGACAAGGGCGCTGACGAGTAATCACTTGTCTGCTCAAGTCATCGCGATTGACGCAATGGGCGGGGACTTCGGTCCCCGCAGCATTGTTCAGGCCAGTCTCGCTTGCCTGTCTGCTACCCCCTCGCTGCACCTGACCCTCGTCGGTCAACCCTCCCTTCTTGAAGAACTGATCCACGGCCAGTCGGCTGCCGATCGCGCGCGCCTGACGATTGTTGCGGCCAGCGAAGTCATCACCATGGACGAAAAACCTGCCCAGGCTCTGCGTGGCAAGCCGGATTCGTCGATGCGTGTGGCCCTCGAACTGCTGCGCGATGGCAAGGTGCAGGCCTGTGTCAGTGCTGGCAATACCGGCGCGTTGATGGCCTTGTCGCGATTCGTCCTGAAGACATTGCCCGGCATTGATCGTCCGGCCATGGTCGCGGCGATTCCGACGCAGACCGGTTATTGCCAGTTGCTCGATCTGGGCGCCAACGTCGATTGCAGTGCCGAGCACCTGTTGCAGTTCGCGGTGATGGGTTCGGTGGCCGCGCAGACCCTGGGTATCGCCCGTCCGCGTGTGGCACTGCTGAACATCGGCACCGAAGACATCAAGGGCAATCAGCAGGTCAAACTGGCCGCCACGCTGTTGCAGGCTGCGCGTGGGATCAACTACATCGGGTTTATCGAAGGCGACGGCTTGTATCGCGGTGAGGCCGACGTGGTGGTGTGTGACGGCTTCGTCGGCAACATCCTGCTCAAATCCAGCGAAGGCCTGGCGACGATGATTGCGGCGCGCATCGAGGCGTTGTTCAAGAAAAACTTCGCTTCGCGCGCTGTCGGCGCTCTTGCGTTGCCGTTGATGAAACGTCTGCAGGCTGATCTGGCCCCGGCGCGACATAATGGCGCAAGCTTTCTCGGACTGCAGGGCATCGTCGTGAAAAGCCACGGATCGGCCGGGGTGCAGGGCTTTCAGAGTGCCATTCAACGGGCGTTGATCGAGATTCAGGAGAACCTGCCCGAGCGTCTCCACGGTCGTCTGGAGGAGCTGTTGTCTTAGGCGTTTTCGTCGGACAATGCTTAAATGTGACCGCCCGGTTCAAAGGGCCATCCAAACTGTCAGTTTCTGGCGTCCCCGACGGGGCGTTATTTTCCGACGACAAGATCATTAGGGGCTTGTTACATGTCTGCTTCCCTCGCATTCGTCTTTCCAGGACAGGGTTCGCAGTCCCTCGGCATGCTGGCCGAGCTGGGCGCGCAACATCCGCTGATCCTCGAAACCTTTCAAGAAGCCTCTGCTGCGCTGGGCTACGACCTGTGGGCACTGACCCAGCAGGGCCCGGAAGAGCTGCTCAATCAAACCGACAAAACCCAACCGGCCATTCTGACCGCTTCGATCGCCCTGTGGCGTCTGTGGCTGGCAGAAGGCGGCGCGCGTCCGGCGTTTGTCGCCGGCCACAGCCTGGGTGAATACAGCGCGCTGGTTGCTGCCGGCAGCCTGAGCCTGGCTGACGCGGTCAAGCTCGTCGAGCGCCGTGGTCAGTTGATGCAGGAAGCGGTGCCGGCCGGGCAGGGCGGCATGGCCGCGATCCTCGGCCTGGAAGATGCCGACGTGCTGGCTGCCTGCGCCGAAGCGGCGCAAGGCGAAGTCGTCAGCGCGGTGAATTTCAACTCGCCGGGCCAAGTGGTGATCGCCGGTGCCAAGGCCGCCGTCGAGCGCGCCATAGAAGGCTGCAAGGCCCGTGGCGCCAAACGCGCCATGCCGTTGCCGGTGAGCGTGCCGTCGCACTGCGAACTGATGCGTCCGGCTGCCGAGCGCTTCGCCGAATCCATCGCCGCCATCGACTGGCAGGCGCCGCAGATCCCGGTGGTGCAGAACGTCAGCGCGCAAGTGCCGGCCGATCTGGAAACCCTCAAGCGTGATCTGCTCGAACAACTCTACAAGCCGGTGCGCTGGGTTGAATCGGTGCAGACCCTCGCCGCTAAGGGCGCCACCAATCTGGTCGAATGTGGCCCGGGCAAGGTCCTTGCCGGCCTGAACAAGCGTTGCGCCGAAGGCGTTTCGACTTCCAACCTCAATACCCCAGATGCCTTCGCTGCCGCTCGCGCAGCGCAGGCCTGAATCAGGAGAAACTTGCATGAGTCTGCAAGGTAAAGTTGCACTGGTTACCGGTGCAAGCCGCGGCATCGGCCAGGCCATCGCGCTGGAACTGGGTCGTCAGGGCGCCATCGTGATTGGCACCGCGACCTCCGCGTCGGGCGCCGAGCGCATTGCCGCGACCCTGAAGGAAAACGGTATCCAGGGCGCCGGTTTCGAGCTCAATGTCACCAGCGACGAATCGGTCAGTGCCGTGCTGGCAGGCATTCAGGAGCAGTTCGGTGCGCCGGTGGCGATTCTGGTCAATAATGCCGGTATCACCCGCGATAACCTGATGATGCGCATGAAAGACGACGAATGGTACGACGTGATCGATACCAATCTGAACAGTCTGTATCGCCTGTCCAAGGGCGTTTTGCGTGGCATGACCAAGGCGCGCTGGGGTCGAATTATCAGTATTGGCTCGGTGGTGGGTGCCATGGGCAACGCCGGCCAAGTAAACTATGCAGCCGCCAAGGCCGGTCTGGAAGGTTTCAGTCGGGCGATGGCGCGTGAAGTCGGTTCGCGTTCGATTACGGTCAACTCGGTAACCCCTGGGTTCATCGACACCGATATGACCCGCGAGCTGCCTGAAGCACAGCGTGAAGCCTTGCAGACGCAGATTCCGCTGGGTCGTCTGGGGCAAGCTCAAGAGATCGCGTCCGTGGTCGCTTTTCTTGCATCCGACGGTGCGGCATACGTTACCGGGGCTACAATCCCGGTGAACGGTGGGATGTACATGTAAGTAAAATGTGACGGATCGTTTCAAAAAAATGTCATACGAGCTGTCTAAAATCCGTTATAAAGCTGCAATCTATTTATAGGCAGAGGGTCGCAGGGTTTGAGGAGTGAAGCTTTCAGTTGAAAAACTGAAAAGGCTTTCTATACACTTACCCACTGGCCAGCTGCCTGAATTTGTCCATTAGGAGTGAAAACAAGGTATGAGCACCATCGAAGAGCGCGTCAAGAAAATCGTTGCCGAGCAACTGGGTGTTAAGGAAGAAGAAGTGGTCAACACCGCTTCCTTCGTAGAAGACCTGGGTGCCGACTCCCTTGACACCGTTGAGCTGGTGATGGCTCTGGAAGAGGAATTCGAGACCGAAATCCCTGACGAAGAAGCTGAAAAGATCACTACTGTACAAGCTGCAATCGACTACGTTACCAGCCACCAGGCGTAACAGTTTGTAATCGTTGCTTGCTGTCATGGAAAAACCGCACTGCCATCATGGCGTGCGGTTTTTTCTTTAGGCCTGATGCAAAGTCGTCATTTGAAAAAGGAGAGTGCTGTGTCGCGTAGACGCGTCGTAGTCACCGGTATGGGTATGTTGTCGCCACTGGGCACGGATGTGCCGAGCAGTTGGCAGGGCATTCTGGCTGGCCGCAGTGGCATTGGTCTGATCGAACACACCGACCTTTCTGCCTATTCGACCCGCTTTGGCGGTTCGGTCAAAGGCTTCAATGTCGAGGAATACCTGTCGGTCAAGGAAGCGCGCAAGCTCGACCTGTTCATTCAGTACGGCCTCGCCGCAGGCTTTCAAGCCGTGCGCAACGCCGGTCTGGAAGTCACTGATGCCAACCGTGAACGCATTGGCGTGGCCATGGGTTCGGGTATCGGCGGTCTGACCAACATCGAAGAGACCAGCCGCACCCTGCACGAGACCGGCCCACGGCGGATCTCGCCGTTCTTTGTGCCTGGCTCGATCATCAATATGATTTCCGGTTTCCTGTCGATCCATCTGGGCGCACAGGGACCCAACTACGCCATCGCCACCGCGTGCACCACCGGTACGCACTGCATCGGCATGGCGGCGCGCAACATCATGTACGACGAAGCCGACGTGATGATTGCCGGCGGTGCGGAAATGGCTGCCTGCGGTCTGGGCATGGGCGGCTTCGGCGCGTCCCGTGCGCTGTCGACCCGCAACGACGAGCCGACCCGCGCCAGCCGTCCGTGGGACAAGGGGCGTGACGGATTTGTCCTGTCCGACGGCGCCGGTGCGCTGGTCCTCGAAGAGCTCGAACACGCCAAGGCCCGTGGCGCGACGATCTACGCCGAGCTGATCGGTTTCGGCACCAGTGGCGATGCGTTCCACATGACCTCGCCACCCGCCGATGGTGCCGGTGCCGCGCGCTGCATCACCAATGCCCTGCGCGATGCGAAAATCAACGTCGACCAGGTGCAGTACATCAACGCCCACGGCACCTCGACCCCGGCCGGCGACCTTGCCGAAGCCAATGCGATCAAGTCGGTGTTCGGCGATCACGCCTACAAACTGGCCGTCAGCTCGACCAAGTCGATGACTGGCCACCTCTTGGGTGCGGCGGGCGCGGTCGAAGCGATCTTCAGTGTGCTGGCGATCAACAGCCAAGTGGCGCCGCCGACCATCAACCTTGATGAGCCGGACGACGGCTGCGATCTCGATTTCGTCGCGCACACCGCGCGTAACATGGACATCGATGTCGTGCTGTCCAACTCCTTCGGTTTTGGCGGCACCAACGGCACGCTGGCGTTCCGCCGGTTCGCAGGCTGATGGACAGCTGGGTCGACGGTCAACCGGCTGACGCGCTGTCGCTGAAAGATCGCGGCCTGGCTTACGGCGATGGTCTGTTCGAGACCATTGCCGTGCGCAGTGGACAGCCGGTCCTGCTGGATCGACACCTGACGCGTCTGGCTGATGGCTGCGCGCGTCTGGCCATTGCGACCGATCTCGAGCTGGTTCGCCATGAGCTGCTCAGCTATGCCGCTGCGATGGGCGAGGGCGTGCTCAAGCTCATCCTCACGCGTGGCGACGGCTTGCGCGGTTATGCGCCCGATCCTGCGGCGCAGGGCCGACGCATTCTGCAAGGCAATCCGCCGGCGGCTTATCCTGCTGCCCATGCCGAGCACGGCATCCGCCTGTTTCCCTGCAACACGCGTTTATCTACGCAGCCGTTGTTGGCCGGGCTCAAACATCTGAATCGACTGGAGCAGGTACTCGCCCGCGCCGAATGGCAGGACAGCGAGCATGCCGAAGGCTTGATGCTTGATCAGGCCGGGCGCGTCGTTGAGGGCGTGTTCAGCAATATTTTCCTGGTGCGCGACGGTGGCTTGATCACGCCCGACTTGAAGCGCTGCGGCGTCGCTGGGGTGATGCGCGCGGAAATATTGTTTCAGGCCGAGTCACTGGCCATCCCCACGCAAATCGCCGATATCAGCCTCGAACAGCTGCAATGGGCTGATGAAGTGTTTGTCTGCAACAGCGTTTATGGCGTCTGGCCGGTACGCGCCTGTGCTGCACTGAGCTGGCCGGTTGGCCCGCTCACCCGTAAACTGCAAACCATTGCCCGCGCGCTACTGGATGCTTGATTCGTGAGACGTAAATTTCTGCTGCTGCTGGAAACCGGACTGGTTCTGGCAGGGCTGCTGTTGGGCGCCAGCGCCTGGAAGATTCATTCGGCGCTGGAACAGCCCCTGAACATCCCGCAGGAACAAATGCTGGATGTGCCGAAAGGCTCTACACCGACCCGTACCTTCCTTGAACTCGAAACCGATGGCGTCATCAAGGACGCGTTCTGGCTGCGCGTCTACTGGCGCTTCAATCTTGCTGGCACGCCGATTCACAGCGGCGAGTACCGCATGCAGCCGGGCATGACCGTCAACGGTCTGATCGATTCGTGGAAGCGCGGCGACGTGGTTCAGTACAGCCTGACCCTGGTCGAAGGCTGGACTTTCCATCAAGTGCGCGCCGCCCTGGCCAAGGACGACAAGCTCGAGCAGACCCTCAACGGTCTGAGCGACGGCGACGTCATGGCCAAGATTGGCCACAAGGGCTTGTTCCCTGAAGGCCGGTTCTTCCCGGACACCTATCGGTTCGTGCGCGGCATGTCCGATGCCGAGCTGCTGAAGAAGGCCTTTGACCGCCTCGACGAAGTGCTTGCCAAAGAGTGGGCGCAGCGATCTGCCGATGTGCCTTACAGCGAACCTTATCAAGCGCTGATCATGGCCTCGCTGGTCGAGAAAGAGACTGGCGTTCCGCAGGAGCGCGGGCAGATTGCCGGAGTGTTCGTACGGCGCATGGCGCTGGGCATGCAGTTGCAGACCGATCCGACAGTGATCTATGGCCTCGGCGATCGTTACACCGGCAAGCTGACCCGCGCGCATCTGAAAGAACCGACACCCTATAACACCTATGTGATTCCCGGTTTGCCACCGACGCCGATTGCGATGGTCGGGCGCGAAGCGATTCATGCTGCGCTCAACCCGGTGGAAGGCAGCAGCCTGTATTTCGTCGCCCGTGGCGATGGCAGCCATGTGTTCTCCGATGATCTGGATGCGCACAACAACGCGGTGCGCGAATACCAGCTCAAGCGCCGCGCCGATTACCGTTCCAGCCCGGCACCAGTAACCGCGCCGGCCACCGATGAGGCGATTCCGGCGGCATCGCCGAACACCGCGCCCGAGGCGCTGCCGCAAGTGCCGCCGCAAGAACCTGCGCCAGCCCCGGAACCGAACGCCGCTGCACCACAGAACGCGCAATGACTTTGATGAAGGACTGCCTGTGACTGGCTTGTTTATTACCCTGGAAGGCCCGGAAGGCGCGGGCAAGAGCACCAACCGCGAATACCTCGCCGAGCGCCTGCGCGCCGCCGGTATCGAAGTGCTGCTCACCCGTGAGCCTGGCGGTACGCCGCTGGCCGAGCGGATTCGTGACGTATTGCTGACCCCGGCCGACGAAGTGATGCATCCGGACGCCGAGCTGCTGCTGGTGTTCGCCGCCCGCGCCCAGCATCTGGCAGAGGTGATTCGCCCGGCGCTGGCCCGTGGCGCTGTGGTGCTGTGCGATCGTTTCACCGACTCGACATACGCCTACCAGGGCGGCGGTCGCGGTTTGTCGCTTGAGCGCATCGCCACCCTGGAAACTTTCGTGCAGGGCGACTTGCGGCCCGATTTGACACTTATTTTCGATCTGCCCGTAGAGATCGGTCTGGCCCGCGCCAGTGCCCGTGGCCGACTGGACCGTTTCGAACTCGAAGGCCGGGCGTTTTTCGAGAACGTGCGCAATGCGTTCCTGAAGCGCGCCGAAGCCGACCCGTCGCGTTACGTGCGCATCGATGCCGGTCAGCCATTGGCCAAGGTCCAGCAATCGCTGGACACCTTGCTGCCGAATTTGCTGGAGCTGGCCCGTGGCTGAGGCCTATCCATGGCAGGACAGCCTCTGGCAGCAACTGGCCGGACGCAGTCAGCATGCCCACGCGTATCTGCTGCACGGTCCGGCCGGGATCGGCAAGCGTGCGCTCGCCGAGCGTTTGATGGCCAGTCTGCTGTGTCAGCGCCCGACGCCCGAGGCGTGTGGCGAGTGCAAATCCTGCCTCCTGCTCAGGGCCGGCAGCCATCCGGACAATTACATTCTCGAACCGGAAGAGGCGGACAAGGCGATCAAGGTCGATCAGGTTCGTGATCTGGTCAGTTTCGTCGTGCAGACCGCGCAGCTCGGCGGGCGCAAAGTAGTGTTGATCGAGCCGGTCGAGTCGATGAACATCAACGCTGCCAACGCCTTGCTCAAAAGCCTTGAAGAGCCGTCCGGCGATACGGTGCTGCTGTTGGTCAGCCACCAGCCGAGCCGTTTGTTGCCAACCATCAAGAGCCGTTGCGTGCAGCAGGCCTGCCCGCTGCCGGGCGAGGCGATGAGCCTGCAATGGCTGGCCCAGGCGCTGCCGGATTGCTCGGAAGAAGAACGCGTCGAACTGCTGACGCTGGCCGCCGGGTCGCCGCTGATGGCCGTCAGCCTGCAATCGCAAGGTGTGCGTGAACAGCGCGCGCAAGTTGTCGAAGGCGTGAAGAAGTTGCTCAAGGGCCAGCAATCGCCGACGCAACTGGCGGAAGAGTGGAAAAGCATTCCGATGTTGCGTCTGTTCGACTGGTTCTGCGACTGGTCGAGCCTGATCCTGCGCTATCAACTGACTCAGGACGAAACCGGCCTCGGCCTGGCAGATATGCGCAAGGTCGTGCAGTACCTGGCGCAGAAAAGCGCGCAGGGCAAAGTGCTGGATATTCAGGACTGGATTCTCGCCCAACGGCAGAAAGTGTTGAGCAAGGCCAACCTCAATCCGGCCCTGTTGCTGGAAGCATTGTTGGTGCAATGGGTGGGATTGCCTGGTCAAAGATAAGAATGTGTACCTAGACTCTGAAGATCAGCAGTGGAGGTGAACATGATTGAACCTGTCAGCCCGGGGCCGCGTAACGGCATCTTGTCCCTGACCATCAAGGACAAGTCGGTCCTTTACGCCGCCTACATGCCGTTCATCAAGAATGGTGGCCTGTTCATCCCGACCAACAAAAGCTACCGGTTGGGCGACGAGGTGTTCATGCTGTTGCACCTGATGGATGAAGCGGAAAAAATTCCCGTCGCCGGCAAAGTCGCCTGGATCACCCCCAAAGGTGCACAAGGCAATCGCGCCGCCGGTGTCGGCGTGCAGTTCAATGACGGCGACGACACTGCGCGCAGTCGCATCGAAACTCATCTGGCCGGAGCGCTGAAATCCGACCGTCCCACTCATACGATGTAAGTTGCAGTCCTTTTTATGCTCGTAGATTCCCATTGTCACCTTGATCGTCTCGACCTCGCCGCCCATGACGGCTCACTGGATGCCGCACTCGCTGCGGCCCGCGAGCGTGGGGTCGGACACTTTCTGTGCATCGGCGTCAGCGCCGACAACGCCGCCGACGTCAAAGCTCTCGCCGAGCGGTATGCCGATGTCGATTGTTCGGTCGGCGTGCATCCGCTCGATGTACAACCGGGCGCGGCGCCAGCACTGGACTGGCTGCTGCACGAACTCAATCATCCGAAAGTGGTGGCGATCGGCGAAACCGGTCTCGACTATCACTACGAGCCGGAAGCCGCCGAGTTGCAGCAAGAGTCGTTTCGCCTGCACCTGCAAGCGGCGCAGCAGACCGGCAAACCGGTGATCATCCACACCCGTGGCGCCCGTGCCGACACCCTCGAACTGCTGCGCGAAGCGGCGCTGCCCCAGGCGGGCGTGTTGCATTGCTTCACCGAAGACTGGGACATGGCCAAGGCGGCACTGGACATGGGCTATTACATTTCCCTGTCGGGAATCGTCACGTTCCGCAACGCCGATGCCTTGCGTGACGTGGCGAGCAAAGTGCCGGCCGATCGCCTGCTGGTGGAAACCGACTCGCCGTACCTGGCGCCGATCCCGTATCGCGGCAAGCCGAACCTGCCCCAGTACGTGCGCGAAGTCGCGGAGTTTCTGGCGATGCTGCGTGGTGAGAACTACGAGCGCTTTGCCGAGCAGACCACAGAGAACTTCAAGCGTCTGTTCCCGCTGGCGAGTGTTAAATCTGCGCTGTGACGGCAGGCCAAATCGCAGGCAAAAAAAACCCGGGTTCTGGGGGGTGAATCCGGGTTAAGACCATTAGGAGTAAAACAAAGGCACGCGGTCCGTTGGTACCTTTACCGGCGCGACACTTGGGGGAGATGTCGCCCGACAGTTCAAGTATTGATCAGTCTGGCGTGCAGTCCAGTGAGCCGGTCGGGGTTTTTAAACAAATTTGGAATACGTTTGCTTCAGTTGAGTTCTCATTGCACCTGAATCGTTCTCGAAATGAACAAGAAACACAGATTTGGTCGATGAACCGTGCTTTTTTGCGCAAGTTAGGCATAATACGCGGCTTCGAATTTTGACCCTTCAGACCTTTTTCTTATGCATAAAGAACCTCGTAAGGTCCGTGAATTTCGTCGCCGCGAGCAGGAAATTCTCGATACCGCGCTCAAGCTGTTCCTCGACCAGGGTGAAGACAGTGTCACCGTCGAGATGATTGCTGATGCCGTGGGTATCGGCAAAGGCACGATCTACAAGCACTTCAAATCCAAGGCGGAGATCTACTTGCGCCTGATGCTCGACTACGAGCGCGATCTGAACGAGCTGCTGCATTCGGCGGATGTCGACAAGGACAAGGAAGCTCTGTCGCGCGCCTACTTCGAATTCCGCATGCGCGACCCGCAGCGCTATCGCCTGTTCGACCGCCTCGAAGAGAAAGTGGTCAAGGGCAATCAGGTGCCGGAGATGGTCGAGGAGCTGCACAAGATCCGTGCCTCGAACTTCGAACGCCTGACGCTGCTGATCAAGGGTCGCATCAGCGAAGGCAAGCTCGAAGACGTGCCGCCGTACTTCCACTACTGCGCATCCTGGGCGTTGGTGCACGGCGCGGTGGCGCTGTATCACTCGCCGTTCTGGAGCAATGTGCTGGAAGATCAGGAAGGCTTCTTCCAGTTCCTGATGGACATCGGCGTGCGCATGGGCAACAAGCGCAAGCGCGACCCGGAAACCCCGAGCACATAAGTCATTCAGCGGGCTGATTGCGCCGTGTTTTCACAACATGGCGCAATAGCGCAGGAATATACTCAGGCATAGGGCTTGCTAAAACCTGATTTCTCAGTCAAGTTTTGCTCGCTCGATTTTCTTTCGCCGGAGTGTTTCATGATCGTTGACCGTCAAGGCAGGCGTTTTCGCAATCTGCGCATCAGCCTGACCTCTGCCTGCAATTACGCCTGTACCTACTGCGTGCCCAACGGCAAGCGGTTGGTCGCTGCGCAGGATGAACTGTCGGCCGAAGCCATGGCACGCGGCGTCGAATACCTGATCGAAGCCGCCGGCATCGAGCGCCTGCGCATCACCGGCGGCGAGCCACTGGTCACCCCCAAACTCGAATCGTTCATGACTGCCGTCGGCCAGATGGGCCTCGACGACATCAGCCTGACCACCAACGGTCAACTCCTCGCGAAAAAACTGCCGCTGCTGGTCGACGCCGGTCTGCGTCGAATCAACGTTTCCCTTGATACTCTTGATGCCGCTGCGTTTCGCAGCATCGCCCGTGGAGGTGATCTGGCCAGCGTGCTCGATGGCATGGATCAGGCTGCCGCCGCCGGGATGAAGATCAAGGTCAACATGGTGCCGTTGCGCGGGCAGAACCTCGATCAGGTCATGCCGCTGCTTGATTACTGTCTGGAGCGCGGCTTCGAACTGCGTTTCATCGAGCTGATGCGCATGGGCCACCTGGCTAAGGATTCCAATGCCTTCCTGCAGCAGTTCGTCAGCCTTGAGCAGTTGCTCGGCCTGATCGGCGAACGTTATGAATACGCCCAGACCGACGCACCGGTGGACGCCACTGCCGTGCGCTATGCGATTCCCGGTCGCGGCAATTTCGGGGTGATCGCCAACGAAAGCGTGCCGTTCTGCCGCACCTGCTCGCGTTTGCGCCTGTCATCGACCGGTTGGCTGCATGGCTGCCTGTCGTCGAGCAACCGCCACTATGTCGGCGATCTGCTCGACAAGCCGCGCCATCAGGCATTGCCAGCGCTGCAACGTTTGCTGGTCAAGGCGTTGGGTGACAAGCAGGAGGTGGCGTTCTCTGGCGGCGCTACTGTCATGAAGATTATTGGCGGCTGATCGGCCGCTTTCGCGAGCAGGCTCGCTCCCACAGGGGAAAGCCTTTTACTGAATTTGCCGAGCTGGCGCAAAAGCTGCATCCAACGGCCATTCGCCGGTTTTCCGACACCGGCTTCTGGAGGAATAGGATGCGTAGCCTGGTTTTGCTGCTGGCCGTTTTGGCGCTTGGCGGCTGCATGAATGTCAGCGATATGGCCGAAGGCACTCGCTATCACATGAGCGATGCGGGGCTTCTGGACCACAGCGACAGCCGCCGGGTGAACAACCTCCGCATCCAGCCGGACTCGTTCATCTTCATCGCCCAGGGCGCGTTCGCACCGCCAGGTGGTTCTTATCCACGGCCAAACGTGGTCGCCGAAGAAGCCTTCAAGGGCTTTGTCGAATATTTCCCGATGGTCCGCCGCGCCCGTGCGCCGGAAGGCCTCGACCAGGCCATGGGCGAAGCCCGTGATGCCGGCGCGCATTATCTGCTGTACACACGTTTCGCCAAGGCTGACGACCGCATCGGCAACTCTGACGAGTGGCTGGATCAAGAAGCCGTGGATCGCCTCGGTATCGATGGCGGCGTGATTCAGATCATGTTGATCGAGACCAGCACCCAGTATTTGATTGATACTGCACGGATCAAGAGTCGTGGCGGTTTACTGACGTTCCATGACTCCAAACCCGAAGACCTCATCGGTCCGCCACTGGCGCAATACGCACGCAGCCTGCTGGGGATCGGCGACCAGTAATCAAGGAGTACGCCATGAGTGACCCGCAAACAGCCAATGACCTGCTGGGGCAGATCCCCAAGACCAAAGGCCTGCCACCGGTGCATTTGTGGAACCCGGATTTCTGCGGCGACATCGACATGCGCATCGCCCGCGACGGCACCTGGTACTACCTGGGCACGCCGATCGGGCGCAAGCCAATGGTCAAACTGTTCTCCACCATCATCCGCCGCGACGGCGATGATTATTTCCTGATCACTCCGGTCGAGAAGGTCGGCATCAAGGTCGATGACGCGCCGTTCGTGGCGGTTGCCGTGGAAGTGCAAGGCGAGGGCGAGGCGCAGGTTTTGCGCTTTACCAGCAACGTCGAGGAGACCATCGAGGCGGGGGCTGAACATCCCATCCGCGTGGAGATCGATCCTGAGACCCAGGAGCCTGCGCCCTATGTGCATGTGCGCAGCAACCTTGAAGCGCTGATTCACCGCAATGTGTTTTACCAGTTGGTGGAACTGGCGGTGAGCCGCGAGATCGATGGTCAGCGCTGGTTGGGCGTGTGGAGTGGCGGCGAATTCTTTCGCATCGGCCTGGAGCCCTGACTCAACATCAAAATGTGGGAGCGAGCCTGCTCGCGAACGCGCTGTATCAGTCGCCAGCAATGTTGACTGACACGGCGCTTTCGCGAGCAGGCTCGCTCCCACAATGGTTTGTGCAAGCTGAAAAAATCCGATTGACTGTTAATCGTATGATGATTAGCGTAGGCACCCATCGCGATTCGCCTTGAGGTGTTCATGTCCAGCAGCTTTCATGCGTCGACCGTTGACTGGCTGGGCAGCTGGATTGCTGCCGGTCAGGTCAAGCCGGGGCAGACCATCAAGGTCGAGGCGGATCTGGGCGAGCAGCTTGGTGTCAGCCGCACGGTGATTCGCGAAGCCATCAAAACCCTCGTCGCCAAAGGCATGCTCGAAGTCGGGCCGAAAGTCGGCACGCGAGTGTTGCCGGTCCGGCGCTGGAATCTGTTCGATCCGCAAGTGGTCGGTTGGCTATCGCGCAACGGCTTGCCGGAAAACTTCGTCGATGACCTGCTGGATTTGCGCCGCACCATCGAGCCGATGGCGGTGCGCTGGGCCTGTGAGCGCGCAACGCCGGAGCAGATCGAAGCGGTGCAATTGGCTTTCAACGCACTGGAACGTGCCGTTGACAGTGGCATCGATTACAACCGTGCCGACCAGGCTTTCCACGAATGCATCCTGGCCGCCAGCCATAATCAGTTCATCGAACAAATGGTCCCGGCCCTCGGCGCGTTGCTGGCGGTGTCATTCGAAGTCTCCGCCGCCGACCCCGATGAACTGCGCCGCACCTTGCCGATCCATAAAGACATGGCCGATGCCATCGCCGCGCGCGATTCGACCCGTGGCGTGTGGGCGTGCATGACCTTGATCGACAACGCCGACCTGGCGATAAAACGCTTTTACCCGAAAGTCATGGCCAGTAAAAAAGCTAGCTGAAAATGTCGAGACATCCTGTGGGAGCGAGCTTGCTCGCGAATGCGTCAGGTCAGATAAATCATCATTGACTGACACTCCGCCTTCGCGAGCAAGCTCGCTCCCACAGTAAAACAACAACTCAGAAGGACTTGATATGCCGTTCACCGCCCTGACCCAACACCGCGCGCAACTCGGCGAAGGCCCGTTCTGGGATGCGCCGACCCAAGCGTTGTACTGGGTCGATATCGCCGGTAAACAAGCGTTGCGCCTGATCGGTCAGAACGTGCAGATCTGGCAGATGCCCGAGCACATCTCCGCCTTCATTCCTTGCGCCAGCGGCGATGCGTTGGTCACGCTCAGCAGCGGTGTCTATCGGCTGGATCTCGATTCGCCCGGCCTCGAGCCACGCTTGACGTTGTTCTGCGTCGCCGACCCGCAACCGGGCAACCGCCCCAACGAAGCCCGTTGCGATGCCTTGGGCCGGTTGTGGTTGGGCACCATGCAGAACAACATTGGTGAGTACGGCGAGGATCTGCCGCTCGTACGCCGTTCCGGAGGCCTGTTCCGTATCGATCCCGATCAGCGCGTGACACCGCTGCTGCTCGGTCTGGGCATTCCCAACACCCTGCTGTGGAGTGACGACGGCACCACGCTGTTGTTTGGTGAAAGCCTCGACAGCACGCTCAATCGATATTTCATCCGCACCGACGGCAGTCTTGATGCGCCGCAGGTGTTTTACTCGTCCGATCAATACGGCGGTCCCGATGGCTCCGCGATGGACACCGAAGGCTACGTGTGGAACGCGCGTTGGGACGGCAGTTGTCTGTTGCGCCTGACGCCGGACGGGCAGGTCGATCGTAAAATCGATTTGCCTGTCAGTCGCCCGACCAGTTGTGTGTTCGGTGGTGAAGACCTGAAAACCCTGTTCATCACCAGTGCCAAGAGCCCGCTGAATCATCCTCTGGACGGTGCGGTGCTGAGCATGCGCGTTGATGTTGCAGGAAAACTCTGTACGCGTTTTGCTGGTTAAATCCCAAAATATGGGATGCAAAATTATATATTGAGATTATTTGGCGGTCGGGTTTATAGTCGGCTCCAGCAGTAACACGCACTCACACTTAAAAAGAACAAAACAGGTGAAGTGATGCAGCGAATTCTTGTCGCCCGCGCAAGCGGGATCCGCCTTTCGTCACGGCTTGATGCCGGCGGCGACGCTTGCCTGTTTGTTTTCCCCAGCCGTCAGAACCGGACATCGACCGATGCCCGGTTTTTTGCGCCTGCGTGCAGGAGGCCTGAGCCATGGCTGAAGCGCTGACATTGCCGCAAATGCCGGCGCCGCCGAAAGGCGAGCGCCTGAAAAACAAGGTCGTGCTGCTGACCGGGGCCGCTCAGGGCATCGGCGAAGCCATCGTTGCCGCGTTCGCCTCGCAGCAAGCTAGATTACTCATCAGCGATATCCAGGCCGACAAGGTCGAGCAGGTCGCCGCTCACTGGCGCGATCAGGGCCATGACGTACAGGCGCTCAAGGTCGACGTATCGAATCAGCAGGATCTGCATGCCCTGGCCCGACGCGCCGTGGAATTGCATGGCCGCATCGATGTGTTGGTCAACTGTGCCGGGGTCAATGTGTTCCGCGATCCTTTGCAGATGACCGAAGAGGACTGGCGCCGCTGCTTCGCCATTGATCTGGACGGCGCCTGGTACGGCTGCAAAGCGGTGCTGCCGCAGATGATCGAGCAGGGCGTGGGCAGCATCATCAACATCGCCTCGACTCATTCCAGCCACATCATTCCCGGCTGCTTTCCGTACCCGGTAGCCAAGCACGGCTTGCTCGGCCTGACCCGTGCACTCGGCATCGAATACGCGGCCAAGGGCATTCGCGTCAACGCCATCGCGCCGGGCTACATCGAAACGCAGCTGAACGTCGATTACTGGAACGGCTTTGCCGACCCACACGCCGAACGGCAGCGCGCCTTCGACCTGCATCCGCCCAAGCGCATCGGCCAGCCGATCGAAGTGGCAATGACCGCAGTGTTTCTGGCCAGCGATGAGGCACCGTTTATCAATGCTTCGTGCATCACCATCGATGGTGGTCGCTCGGTGATGTACCACGACTGAATAAAACGGATTTCCAGCGCTGAACTACGCTTGAAATCCAATCATCATACGATATGACTATTTTCAAACAGCTTCACTGAGAACACGCTTCAACGCTTTTCAAACCTTGCTCAAAAAAAATAACAAGGAGTCATCTGATGAAACGTCGTTTCGGGATTCGTACCCTGTGCAGCACTGCCCTGGCGGTCACTGCGTTCAGCCTGAGCAGTGCGCTGCTCGCCGCCGACGCGGTGAAGATCGGTTTTCTGGTCAAGCAGGCCGAAGAACCGTGGTTCCAGACCGAATGGGCTTTTGCCGAAAAAGCCGCCAAGGACAAAGGCTTTGAACTGATCAAGATTGCCGTACCGGATGGCGAGAAGACCCTCTCGGCCATCGATAGTCTGGCCGCCAACGGCGCCAAGGGTTTTGTGATCTGCCCGCCGGACGTGTCCCTCGGCCCGGCGATCATGGCCAAAGCCAAGATCAACGATCTGAAAGTGATTGCCGTCGACGACCGTTTTGTCGATGCCAACGGCAAGTTCATGGAAGACGTGCCGTACCTGGGCATGGCCGCGTTTGAAGTCGGCCAGAAGCAGGGCGCCGCCATGGCCGCCGAAGCGAAGAAGCGCAACTGGGACTGGAAAGACACCTACGCGGTGGTCAACACCTACAACGAACTCGACACCGGCAAGAAGCGCACCGACGGTTCGGTCGATGCCCTGAAGAAGGCCGGCATGCCGGAGGACCACATCCTCTTCGCCGCGCTGAAAACCCTCGACGTACCGGGCAGCATGGACGCCACTAACTCGGCGCTGGTGAAACTGCCGAGGGCGGCGAAAAACCTGATCATCGGCGGCATGAACGACAACACCGTGCTCGGCGGCGTGCGCGCCACCGAAGCGGCCGGGTTTGCCGCGAGCAACGTGATCGGCATCGGCATCAACGGCACCGACGCCATCGGCGAATTGAAAAAGCCTAACAGCGGCTTCTTCGGTTCGATGCTGCCAAGCCCGCACATCGAAGGCTACAAAACCGCCGAGATGATGTACGAGTGGATCACCGCCGGCAAAGAGCCGCCGAAGTACACCGCCATGGATGACGTCACCCTGATCACCCGCGAAAACTTCAAGCAAGAGCTGGAAAAAATCGGCTTGTGGAACTGAGGCAGCGACGGCCCGGGCAGCCGGGCCGTTTTTCGGTGTGAAGAGGTGGCTTTATGCACGCGCAAGTACAGACACAAGAACAACACGGCGCCAGCGGCAGCCTGCGCTTCAACGGGATCGGCAAGACCTTTCCCGGCGTGAAAGCGCTCGACGGCATCAGCTTCGTCGCCCACCCCGGCCAGGTTCATGCCTTGATGGGCGAGAACGGCGCGGGCAAATCGACCCTGCTGAAGATCCTCGGTGGCGCTTACATTCCGAGCAGCGGCGAGCTGCAGATCGGCGAGCAGGCGATGGCGTTCAAGTCCACCGCTGACAGCATTGGCAGCGGCGTGGCGGTGATTCACCAGGAACTGCATCTGGTCCCGGAAATGACCGTGGCCGAGAACCTGTTTCTTGGCCATCTGCCGGCCAGTTTCGGCCTGATCAATCGCAGTGAACTGCGGCAGAAAGCCTTGAATTGCCTGAAAGGCCTGGCCGACGAAATCGATCCGCAAACCAAGGTCGGACGCTTGTCGCTGGGTCAGCGGCAGTTGGTGGAGATCGCCAAGGCGCTGTCGCGCGGCGCTCACGTTATCGCTTTCGACGAACCGACCAGCAGCCTATCGGCACGCGAGATCGATCGCTTGATGGCGATCATCGGTCGTCTGCGCGACGAGGGCAAAGTGGTGCTCTACGTTTCCCATCGCATGGAAGAAGTCTTCCGCATTTGCGACGCCGTCACCGTGTTCAAGGACGGCCGCTACGTGCGTACCTTCGACGACATGAGCCAGTTGACTCACGATCAACTGGTGACCTGCATGGTCGGCCGCGATATTCAGGACATCTACGATTACCGCCATCGCCCGCGTGGCGCCGTGGCGTTGAAAGTCGACGGCCTGCTCGGCCCGGGTCTGCGCGAGCCGATCAGTTTCGAAGCGCACAAGGGCGAAATCCTTGGCCTGTTCGGCCTGGTCGGAGCAGGGCGCACCGAGCTGTTTCGCCTGCTCAGCGGCCTGGAACGCAACACCGCCGGCCGTCTCGAATTGCGCGGCCATGAGCTGAAGCTGCGCTCGCCGCGTGACGCGATTGCCGCCGGCATTCTGCTCTGTCCTGAAGACCGCAAGAAGGAAGGCATCATCCCCCTGGCCAGTGTCGCCGAGAACATCAACATCAGTGCCCGTGGTGCGCATTCCGGGCTCGGCTGCCTGATCCGCGGTCTGTGGGAAAAGGGCAACGCCGACAAGCAGATCAAGGCCCTGAAAGTAAAAACCCCGCACGCCGGCCAGCAGATCAAGTTCCTTTCCGGCGGCAATCAGCAAAAGGCCATTCTCGGTCGCTGGCTGTCGATGCCGATGAAAGTCCTGCTGCTCGACGAACCGACCCGTGGCATCGATATCGGCGCCAAGGCCGAGATCTACCAGATCATTCATAACCTCGCCGCCGACGGTATTTCGGTGATCGTGGTGTCCAGCGATCTGATGGAAGTGATGGGCATTTCCGACCGCATCCTGGTGCTGTGCGAAGGCGCCCTGCGCGGCGAAGTCAGCCGCGACCAGGCCAATGAATCCAACCTGCTGCAACTGGCTTTGCCACGCCACCGCGCTGACGGCGTGGCGAACTGAGAGGTGACTATGATGACTACGCAAAACGAAACCCTGCCGACCGAGCGCAAACCGCTGGACCTGCGGCGCTTCCTCGATGACTGGGTCATGCTGCTGGCGGCGATCGGCATCTTTGTCGCCTGCACCTTGCTGATCGACAACTTCCTCTCGCCGCTGAACATGCGCGGTCTGGGTCTGGCGATTTCCACCACCGGCATCGCTGCGTGCACCATGCTTTATTGCCTGGCGTCCGGGCACTTCGACCTCTCGGTCGGCTCAGTGATCGCCTGTGCCGGCGTGGTCGCGGCGGTGGTGATGCGTGACACCAACAGCGTGTTTCTCGGGGTCAGCGCAGCACTGGTGATGGGCCTGATCGTTGGTCTGATCAACGGCATCGTGATTGCCAAGTTGCGCGTCAATGCCTTGATCACGACGCTGGCGACCATGCAGATCGTGCGCGGTCTGGCCTATATCTTTGCCAACGGCAAAGCGGTCGGTGTTTCGCAGGAATCGTTCTTCGTCTTCGGTAACGGCCAGCTTTTCGGTGTGCCGGTGCCGATCCTGATCACCATTGTCTGCTTCCTGTTCTTCGGCTGGCTGCTGAACTACACCACCTACGGGCGCAACACCATGGCCATCGGTGGCAACCAGGAAGCGGCGCTGCTGGCGGGTGTCAACGTTGACCGGACCAAGATCATCATCTTCGCCGTGCATGGTTTGATCGGTGCGCTGGCGGGTGTGATTCTGGCCTCGCGGATGACTTCCGGGCAGCCGATGATTGGTCAGGGTTTTGAACTGACGGTGATCTCGGCTTGCGTGCTGGGCGGGGTTTCGTTGAGTGGCGGCATCGGCATGATTCGTCATGTAATTGCCGGGGTGTTGATTCTGGCGATCATCGAAAACGCGATGAACCTGAAGAACATCGATACGTTTTATCAGTATGTGATTCGTGGTTCGATTCTGTTGCTGGCCGTGGTCATCGACCGCTTGAAACAGCGCTAACGTCAAAAGCTACCCCTCACCCCAGCCCTCTCCCAAAGGGAGAGGGGGCCGACCGAGGTGTCTTGCGTTCTACATCGACCTGAAAGATCGGGTCGATTGTGGGTTCGCTAAAGCAACATCAGTTCGGCGCATTTCCTGAGCACTCCCCAATCAGTTCCCTCTCTCTCCCCGGAGGGAGAGGGGGCCGACCGAGGTGTCTTGCGTTCTACATCGACCTGAAAGATCGGGTCGATTGTGGGTTCGCTAAAGCAACACCAGTTCTGCGCATTTCCTGAGCACTCCCCAATCAGTTCCCTCTCTCTCCCCGGAGGGAGAGGGGGCCGACCGAAGTGTCTTGCGTTCTACATCGACCTGAAATATCGGGTCGATTGTGGATTCTCTAAAGCAACATCAGTTCGGCGCATTTCCTGAGCACTCCCCAATCAGTTCCCTCTCTCTCCCCGGAGGGAGAGGGGGCCGACCGAGGTGTCTGCGTTCTACATCGACCTGAAATATCGGGTCGATTGTGGATTCGCTAAAGCAACATCAGTTCGGCGCATTTCCTGAGCACTCCCCAATCAGTTCCCTCTCCCTCCGGGAGAGGGCTAGGGTGAGGGGCTTTTGATTTTGCTCTTCCCATCGGTCACCTCCCTCAAATTTTTGTTGCCCGCCACGCACCGTTTCGGTTATCAATTTGTACATGATTAGACAGGTACGATTCGACAAGAAACAAAGGGTGGTCGACGAGCTCGTCCGACGCATCGAAAGCGGCCTCATGGAGGACGGCTTTCTGTTGCCCGGCGAACATCAGTTGGCTCAGGAATTCCAGGTCAGCCGTGGCACCTTGCGTGAGGCGCTGGCCGAACTGAAGCGGCGTAATTACATCGCCACGCAGAGCGGTGTCGGTTCCATCGTCACTTTCGACGGCGTCGCGCTGGATCAGCGCAGCGGCTGGGCGCAGGCGTTGGCCGACAGCGGGGCGCTGATCAATACCGAAGTGTTGCGTCTCGAGGCGGTGACTCGCCCGGATCTGCTGGTGCGTTTCGGCACCGATCAATTCATCACCCTCGACCGTCGCCGGCGCGCCACCGACGGTACGCTGGTGTCTCTCGAACGATCCTTGATGCCGGCCAACGGCGGCCTGGAAAGCCTGCCTCGCGTCGGTTTGATCGACAATTCCCTGACCATCACCCTGGCCGCCTACGGCTATATCGGCGAGCGCGGCGATCAGTGGATCGGCGCCGAGCCGCTGAATGCCGAAGACGCCGAGCTGCTCGGCCGTCCGGTCGGCACGGTGTTTCTCAAAGCCCTGCGCACCACCTACGACCGGCAGAACCGTTTCATGGAGCAGGTCGAAAGCCTGCTCGACCCGGTGCACTTTCGTCTGCACCTGCAATTCGGAGAATCGAAATGACCGCGCTCAACCGTGCGCTTGGCGCTTTCTATGGTCTGGCCCTGGGTGACGCGCTGGGCATGCCGACGCAGTCGCTTGATCGTGAAACGATCAAGGCGCGCTTCGGCCAGATCACTGATCTGCAAGACGCTGGCCCACTGCAACCGATCGCCGCGAACATGCCCAAAGGCTCGATCACTGATGACACCGAACAGGCGATTCTGGTCGGCGAGTTGTTGGTCGAAGGTCACGGCCGCATCGAGCCGGCGGTCCTCGCCCAACGCTTGATCGAATGGGAAGCCGAGATGCAGGCCAAAGGCTCGCAGGACTTGCTTGGCCCGTCGACCAAACGCGCCATTGAAATGATCCTCGCCGGGCATTCCCCGGAAGAAGCCGGGCGCTACGGCACCACCAACGGCGCAGCGATGCGCATCACCCCGGTGGGCATTGCCGCGAACGTGGCCGATCCGCAGCGCTTCATCGCGGCGGTCGTGCAGGCTTGCCAAGTGACGCATAACACCACGCTGGGGATTTCCAGTGCGGCGGCGGTGGCGGCGGTGGTCTCCGCTGGCATCAATGACGTCGATCTCGGCGAGGCGCTGAACCTTGGCCAGCAGATCGCTCAGCAAGCCGAAGCGCACGGGCATTGGGTGGCCGGCGGGCGCATCGCCTCGCGCATCAGCTGGGCGCGCAGCATCAGTGTCGACAGCGACAAGGCGCTGCTGGCGGATCTGCTCTACGACGTAATCGGCACATCGGTGGCTTCGCAGGAGTCGGTGGTGGTTTCATTCGCCCTGGCCCAGCAAGTGGCCATCGGTGAAATGACGGCATTCGAAGCGTTATGCATGGCTGCCAGCCTAGGCGGCGACACGGATACCATCGCGGCGATTCTCGGCGCCATGCTCGGGGCTTGCCTGGGGCTTGAATGCTGGCCGGAGCAGATGATCGAGACGGTGAAAACTGTTAATCAGCTGGAGCTTGAACCTTTGGTGCAGGGGCTGTTGGCCTTGCGTTGACTGGCTGGCCTCTTCGCGAGCAGGCTCGCTCCCACAATTGGAATGCATTTCCTTGTGGGAGCGAGCCTGCTCGCGAAAGGGGCGGCGCATTTCTAAAGAATTCACACAGCAATGGATCGCACAGACAGGCCTCGGAAGGCCGGTTGTCTTGTCGTTTTGCATCATTGCCACAACCACAAAAAAGGCAAACAGGAGCATCTTCATGAGTTCATCAACCGCCGGGCAAAGCGTCGGGCAATTGGAAACCCGGGGCATCGAGCCGGTGCCGGAGGCGGAGTGCAACGGTCATCCGCTGCAACTGTTCTGGGTCTGGTTTGCGGCGAATATTTCCATCCTCGGCCTGCCGCTGGGCGCCACGCTGGTGGCGTTTCGCGGGCTGGCGATCTGGCAGGCGATCATCGTCGCGATTCTTGGTGCCGCCGGTTCGTTTGCCGTGGTCGGGATCATTTCGATTGCCGGGCGTCGTGGCCGCGCGCCGAGCCTGACGCTCTCCCGGGCAATTTTCGGCGTGCGCGGCAACATCGGCCCGACGCTGGTCTCGCTGATGTCGCGTCTGGGTTGGGAAACCGTCAACACCACCACCGCGGCGTTCGTGCTGCTGTCGCTGTGTTCGATCCTGTTCGGCTCGCCGGTCGAGGCGAAAAGTGCGCCGGTACTGACGCTGATCTTTATCGCCATCTTCGTCCTGCTGACCTTGTCAGTGTCCGGCCTCGGCCACGCGACTTTGCTGGTGATCCAGAAGTGGGCGACGTACGTGTTCGGTGCGCTGAACATTCTCGTCGGTGGTTTCCTCTGCGCGACCATCGACTGGAGTGCGGTGTTCAACGCCACGCCAGCACCGCTGAGCGCAATGATCATCGGCATCGGCACCATGGCCGCCGGCACTGGTATCGGTTGGGCCAACGCCGGTGCGGATATGTCGCGCTATCAGCATCGCAGCGTCAAGGCTGTGCGCCTGGTGGCGTCGGCGGCGTTCGGCGCAGGGATTCCGCTGGTACTGCTGATCACCCTCGGCGGCTTGTTGTCGGTGGGCAACAATGACCTGGCGTCGGCGACTGACCCGATCGTGGCGATCCGCGACATGTTGCCGACGTGGATGGCCGTGCCGTACCTGATCACCGCGTTCGGTGGCCTGCTGCTGTCGAACAACCTGTCGGTGTACTCCGCCGGCCTGACCACGCTGACCCTGGGCCTGAAGGTCAAACGCGTCTACGCGGTAGTGGTGGATATCGTCGCGATCTTCGCCGGCTCGATCTACTTCATGCTGATCGCCGACAGTTTCTACGGCCCGTTCATTACCTTCATTTCCCTGCTGGCAGTGCCGATCACTGCCTGGGTCGGGATCTTCGTGGTCGATCTGATTCACCGTCACTACTACAGCCCCAAAGACCTGCTCGACGTCAGCCCGAGCAGCGCCTATTGGTATCGCGGCGGCATCGAGTGGCGCGCGTTTGGCGCCTGGGCGATCGCCATTGTCCTTGGTTTCAGTTTCACCACCATCGGCACCACGGCAGAAAATGTCTGGTTCAAGGGCTTTCTGTCCGACTCTTGGCTGGGCCACAACGGCCTCGGCTGGATCGTGACGTTCGTCGTCGCCGGTGGCATTTACCTGGTACTTGGCGGTGCGAAAGATCGCCGCGCCGCGCAACCCGAGAATGCTCATGCCTAAGATGTTGCACACCGGCCAGGTCATCATCGACCTGGTCATGGCCGTGGATAAACTGCCGCAGGTTGGCGGCGATGTGCTGGCGCAGTCGGCGGGTTTCGAAGCCGGCGGCGGTTTCAACGTGATGGCCGCTGCGGTGCGCAACGGCCTGCCGGTGGTCTATCTCGGTCGCCATGGCACAGGACGTTTCGGTGACCTGGCGCGCCAAGCGATGCAGGCGGAAGGTATCGGCATCGGCATCCGCGAACCGGCCGAGCGCGATACCGGTCTGTGCGTGGCGCTGACCGATGCCTCGGCTGAGCGCAGTTTCATTTCCTATATCGGCGCTGAAGGTGAGGTGACCGAGGACGATTTGAACAGCGTGGCTGTCGAGCCCGGCGATTACGTTTATCTCAGCGGTTACAGTCTGCTGCATGAGGGCAAGGCGCAGGCGTTGCTCGACTGGACGCTGGCGCTGCCGGCGTCGGTCAATGTGGTGTTCGACCCGGGGCCGTTGGTGGAGTCGCCCGATGCGCCAATGATGCAGACGTTGCTGCCGCGCATTGATGTGTGGACCAGCAACAGCGTCGAGGCGCTGCGGTTTACCGGGGCTGATGAGATTGGCGCGGCGATGGATCGTCTTGCGAAATTGCTGCCGGAAAATGTGCTGATGGTGGTGCGCGACGGGCCGCAGGGTTGCTGGATTCAGCAGCGTGGCGAGCGTCGACAAGTGCCGGGGTTTGCTGTCAAAGCAGTGGACAGCAATGGCGCCGGTGATGCGCATGCCGGGGTGTTTGTTGCTGGATTGGCGCAGGTGTTGGAGGCACCGGAAGCGGCGCGGCGGGCCAATGCGGCAGCGGCACTGGCGGTGACTCGCTGGGGACCGGCGACATCGCCGGGTACGGCGGAGGTGGATGCGTTTATCCGCGAGTCCTGCGGCGGCTGATAAATGGCTATCGCGAGCAGGCTCACTCCCACATTGAATCTGTGTCTTACACAAATCTCCTGTCGGAGCTGCCGAAGGCTGCGATCTTTTGATCTTGAAAAGCAAAAGATCGCAGCCTTCGGCAGCTCCTACAGTGGGCGTCGTTCTAGCCCGCCTTGCGCAACGCCTCAATCAACTCCTGCTTGCGCATCGACGAGCGCCCCGGAATATTCTTCGCTCGGGCTTCCTTCATCAGGCTATCGACAGTCTGCGTATCCTTCGAAGTCTCGCTGTTGCGTGAATGGCCCTTGCGGCTGGCCACCGCGCGGCGCGATGACTCTTTGCGATCTTCCGACTTGGCACTGGCGGGCTTCTTGCGCCCCGAGCCACCGGACTTCTCGCCGCCGCCGGATTGTTTGTTGACCGTCGCCCAGGCGCGAGCCTCAGCCTCATCTTTCGACACGCCCTTTTTCTCGTAGCTGTCTTCGATGTGCTCGGCTTTGCGCTTCTGTTCGCTGGTGTATTTGTCTTTGCTTCCACGAGGCATGGGATTTCTCCTCCTGTGTGCAGATTCAACCGCTCGCTACGCCTGCAGCGAGCGGCTTCGGAACTATTGCTGATCGAGTTTCTGTGCGGCTTCTACGCCAGCCGCGCTGAGCTTGATCGGCAGGTTCAGCGAGTGTTCGCCCGCTTCGCTCAAGGTCACATGACCATGGTGAATCAGCCCGCGATCCTGCAGCGAGGCGAGGGCGCTGGCCACGACTTTCTCGCCCCGGTAATTGTCCAGCACCTCCTTGCCCAGGCCGTTGGGATGGGCGTGCAGCAGGCGGGTGAGAACTTCTTTTTCCAGGTCTTTGTCGACGTTCATGGTTACCTCTTCATGGGAGTGAATAGGGCGCTCGCGTCGGCGAACTACTGACCGGCACCTTCGGAACCGGAGCCACCGGTGGTGGTTTTCGAGCCGACACCGGGGCCTGCATTGTCAGGCGCCGTGGCAGGAGAGTCAGGCGTGTTCATGCCGCCCTGACGCCCCGGATCGCTGCCCTGGGTGCGCGGGTCGGTCCCGGTGGCGGGTGGCTGATTGATCAGCGGCACACCGGAGCCATCGGTATTCATTCCGGGGGCACTGTTGATAGCAGGCGCGCGTGGCGGGGTCGGATCGGTAGGGCCAGTGCCCGCTGCCGTGGACGAGGCGGCGAACACCGCAGGGCAGAGCAGGGCGCTGAAGACGAAAGCGGTCAACCTTGACGGGATCATAGGGCTTCTCCAGTGATTGGAATCCTTACACTGGGTTGGTCAGCCCTGGTGACGGATTGGTGCCCGATGATCGACGAACGGTCTTCGCCGGGGTCACGTCTCTGCTGTTCAGACGATGCCGATCTCTTCCTTGAACTGCTCCATGAAACCCTTCAGTCGTTGATGACGAATGTGCGCCAGGCGCTGACCGGTCACCGTTTGAAAACCGTCGGCCAGATGTAGCAGTTTGGTCTGGAAATGATCGAGGCAAAAACGCGTGTCGTCGTACTCGCGCTCAAGCGCTTCGGGATCCTCTGGGTCGTACAGCGCCGAGCCCATGCGCCCGGCCACATAGAAGGTTCGGGCAACACCGAGCATGCCCAGCGAGTCGAGGCGATCGGCGTCCTGGACGATTTTCGCTTCGAGCGTGATTGGGGTGATGTTGGCAGAGAAACTGTGGGCTTCGATGGCGTGGGCGACGTTGCTGATTTTCTCGTTGGGCCAATTCATTTCCTTCAGCACGGATGAGGCTTTGTCCGCTGCCAGACGCGAAGCCTGCGCGCGCAATGGTGAGTTTTTTTCGACCGCTACGCAGTCGTGCAGCAGCACGGCTGCCAGCAAGACTTCGAGATCGCCGCCTTCGGTTGCATGCAGGGTGCGGGCGTTATGCCAGACCCGTTGCAGGTGGGCGAGGTCGTGGGCGCCGTCATCCGAGGGTTCCAGTGCATGTGAGAGTAGCGCTGACGCCAGTGCTTCCATCGGCGCAAAACAGTTAACGGTCATAAGCATCCTTTCAGAATGTGCGGTATCAACTGTGGGAGCGAGCCTGCTCGCGAAAGCGTCATTTCAGTCAGACGTTGATTCAACTGACAGAATGCTTCCGCGAGCAGGCTCGCTCCCACAAGGGCAACAGTGTTCAGCAAATTGGGCAGGTCAGTATGTTTGCCATGTGACGAGCGCCGCTGCGCGCCTTAGTATGGCGCTTTAATTTGCACACAAGGCCCGTCCATGACGATCGAAATCCGCCCGGCGACCCCCAGCGATTCGCCGCAAATCCTCACCTTCATCACCGAACTGGCAGATTTCGAGAAGGCCCGTCACGAAGTCATCGCCAGCGTCGCTGACATCGAACGCAGCCTGTTCGGCGAAGGCGCCACCGCCCATGGCCTGATCTGCCTGCGCGACGGCTTGCCGATCGGCTTCGCGGTGTTCTTCTTCAGTTATTCAACGTGGCTGGGCAGCAATTGCCTGTACCTCGAAGACCTCTACATCACCCCCGAACAACGCGGCGGCGGCGCCGGCAAAACCCTGCTGCGCCACCTGGCAAAAATCGCCTGCGCCAACGACTGCGGCCGCTTCGAATGGAGCGTGCTGGAATGGAACACCCCGGCCATCGAATTCTACAAGTCGCTCGGTGCGCAACCGCAGGAGGAATGGGTGCGGTATCGCATGGATGGCAAGGTGTTGCGCGAATTTGCCGAGGGCTGAGCACAATGATGGCAATCTACTGCTGATTCGGTTGTCGCCACTGCTCTAGTCCGGCATTCTGTGCGCCATTTTTGCGCGCTCACGGACGACACCTGCAATGTATCTGGCAAAATTTCTCCGCGCCTGTGGAGCCCTCGCTGCGTCAATGAGTGACCAGCTATGAGCGGACTGCAGGCGTCCATGCGTCTGTATGGTCTGGTGAAAACTACCGGCTCTTCTGACGACCCGAATCGACAGGTTGTCGAAATTCTCTGCATGGCCCAGCGCACTGGCGGCGTGGCTATACGGGCTTTCGTGTCGCGGCTCGACGCTGAGTTGATGTCGCGCAGCGCCGGCCTCGGCGAATACCGTGTGGAAGCGCTGAGAACCTTTGATCCCACAGCGATTATCGACGCTCATCAAGGCTGGCTGATGCTGCACATCTGTTGCGGCTTCGTCGCTCTCGCCGGCCATTCTCTGTTGAAAAACGGTGCGTTGATCCCGATGGGCTGGCACGTCTACTCCGAAGTGGGGCGCTGGACCTCCAGACATCATCTGGACCTTGGCGTGGAAATGGGCGACTTGCTGCAATCGACTTTCGAGCGCAATCACCTGCGCAACTACAACGCCTGGCTCAACGAACTTGATGATGCAACGCCTGCCGAGTTGAGGTGGCAAGCCAACGAAGCCTGGCGTGCCATACAAACCGCCACATCACCTGTAAGCCGTGAGCATTGTCATGCTCTGTTCGACCCGGTCGACAATCGCTGGCGCTTTGCCGCGACCGACATCGACATCTATCAGCCATCCCCGGCATCCCTTAAGCAAGGAGCTTTGAATTGAGTGGTAAACCCGCAGCTCGCGTCACCGACCCAACCGCCTGCCCACTGCCAGGTCACGGCACCAACGCGATTGTCTCCGGCTCGCCGGACGTGTTTTTCGATTGCCTCGCTGCTGCACGCATGACCGATAAATGAGCGTGTGGCAGCCCTATCACCGGAGCGGTCTCCGGCACCGTTTTCATTAACGGCCTGAATGCCGCGATGCTCGACAGCACTGGTGGGCATGGCAATGTCGTGATCGGTGGCTCAGGCACGGTGATTATCGGCCAGAGCGGGGGAGGGGCCGCGTTTAGCGGGTTGCTGCCGATGCCGGTGCATTTCACTGACAGGTTGCAAGTAGTCAATCAGGACACCGGAGAGCCGGTCTCTTATCACCCTTACATCATTCAGCGGGGTGACGGCAGTGAAGAGTCTGGCGTGACGGATGCGGCGGGATTTACCCATACCGTCAGTTCGCACCTGGCTGAGACGATTAAATTATTTGTGGAGTAATTAGAGATGGCAAATGGAAGTGCAACAGCGGAGGCTCCACCACCGGCAATGGCGAAAAGGGATCCCGTGAGTCATACACTTACTTGCAAGACAGATCAATCGGTCAAGCAAGTAACAGTAAGCATCCGCGATGCAATGGTTTTTCTTGTTGGTGGAGCTGGCGATCAGGAACGGTATTACGTTGATGGTCCCAATCACAATGTCGACTATGTGCGAGACATGGTCGACGCGGACATCGAAGCGCTGGAGATACAGAAATCTTGTACGACGTTGCCCCTTGGTTATAACTCATTTATGAGTGAGGAGGATCTGGAGCGTAACGTTATTCGAAAAATTCCAAGTTGCAATACTGCGATTTATATCATCGGCCACAGTTTGGGTGGCTGGAACGATGCTCATTTGTCTGCCGTTTTAACCGAGCGCGGTTTCAAAATAAAAATTTTGGTGACCCTGGATCCCGTAGGACACGGCAAAATCGTATATGGTATTTCGAAAATATATCGTCAGGTTCCCAAGCCTAAAGCGCAGTATTGGGTAAATATCAGGGCCGCTGCGGTCGATTGGAACCTGTCAGATCTGGTTGCAGACCTCGGTGAGCAATGGGAGATCTCCGAAGGGCCGAATGTCATGGGGCGGCTCGATATCAATCACGCAGATGCCAACTTTATGTATGCTCATGCCTTGCCCGGTGGAAAGTCAGCGCGACAGATTGTAGCGGAGTCAATATTCAAATGGATCAAGGGGTAACCGCCTATGAAGGTTTTGATCTTGGCAATATGTATATCGGTGCTCTCGGCTTGTTCTTTGAATCATGGCCGGCCCATTGCTAACCTTAAATACGAAAAGACAGAGCGGCTTCGTACTACCGGAATTTATCAAGTTTATTTCAAGTCCGACGTGGAACTTCTCGGCCTGTTCAAGTCGTCTATAGGGCGTGGGCTGGTCTGCTCGTTGACAAGTGATCTTGATTTTTCTCAGGCACACCGAATTAAACAGTCCGGCTTCGGGTTTATCGAGAGGGTTTCACCTGACTCGTTAATTTATAGGGCAGATGTCATTTTTGACGAGTCGGTAGACGATGAGGGGGGAGAAAGGCGCCTGAAAGGGGAAACACTTGATCCCCTTTTAAAAGCCAGAGATTCCTTTTCCTGTGTGTATAGAGTCCATTCCACTACATACAAGACGTATTTTTCCAAGATTATGCAGGTACCTAGCGCGGATTTGCTGACAACTGGCCATGCAAAATGAAAGATATCCCGTCCGGCCTTGCCTCTTTCGAGGGCCGCTCTACCTGAATATTTCCCGACCGCAGTGGCATGGCGAACCTTGCATTTTGTCCGTGCAAGCCTGACTTGGCCTTTCGCGGCATTCGATCGCCATCCTTGCAGCCGGGGGGGCGTTTTGAGCGAGGTGATACCGTTACTGTCGACGCGTCCCATAATATGGGATTGATATTTATATATTGAGATTTCACATCCTTCGGGTTTATAGTCCATCGCACTCACTGCCAAAAACAAAACAGGTGAAGCGATGCAGGCGCAATTGATCGCGCTCGATTGGGGGACGACCTCATTACGTGCTTACAAACTCGCGGCGGACGGTGTGGTGCTGGAGCAGCGTGCGCTGTCGTCCGGGATCATGCAGTTGCCCAAGACCCCGCGAATCATCCACGGCCGTGAATGCGCCGATGGGTTTGAACTGGCCTTCGACGAGGCCTGTGGTGACTGGCTCGATGCGCAGCCGGATCTGCCGGTAATCGCTTGCGGCATGCTCGGCAGTGCGCAGGGCTGGCGCGAAGCGGCTTACTGCGAGACGCCGGCCGACGTCGCCCATCTCGGAAATTCCCTACAAACCGTTGTCAGCTTGCGCGGTACGCCGGTGCATATCGTCCCGGGCGTGATCCAGCGTTCGCGTCTGCCGAATGTAATGCGTGGCGAAGAAACCCAAGTCCTCGGCGTGCTGCAGAGTCTGCCGGCCGAGGCGGGTAGCGATCTGCTGATCGGCCTGCCCGGCAGCCACTCGAAATGGGTGGAAGTGGTCGATGGCCGCATCACTCATTTCGACACGTTCATGACTGGCGAAGTCTTCGCCGTGCTCAGCGAGCACAGCATTCTCGGCCGTACTCAGCAGCCGAGCCCGACCTTCGATGCGCAGGCGTTCGATCGCGGCGTGCAAATTGCGCTGTCGACAGATGCTGAGCTCGGCGTGCTGTCGACCTTGTTCAGCGCCCGCACCCTCGGCCTCACCGGTGAACTGAGCCCGACTGCTCAGGCGGATTATCTGTCCGGCCTGATGATCGGCCATGAGCTGGCCGCGCTCGCCAATGTGCAGCGGCGCCGGCGCAATCAAGCAAATCTTCCATCGATCGTGCTCATCGGCAATGCGCAACTGTGCACGCGATATCGCCGTGCCCTCGACGCCTGCGGCTTTGCTCAGGTGACGTTGGCCGAGCAGGCCACCGAGCGTGGCTTGTGGCAACTGGCGCGCGCCGCCGGACTGATCGATTCCTCATCCCGTTAACCTGACTGGAGGCCTGACATGCTCAAGCAAGCACTGGCACAAAACGGTCTGATCGCGATTCTGCGTGGCCTGCAACCGCAGGAAGCGGCGGCTGTCGGAGAAGTCCTGTATTCCGCCGGATTTCGCGTCATCGAAGTACCGCTCAATTCTCCATCGCCGTACGAAAGTATCCGCATCCTGCGTGATGCGCTGCCCGCCGATTGCCTGATCGGTGCCGGCACGGTGCTCAGCCCCGAGCAGGTCGAGCAGGTCAAAGCGGCTGGCGGCCAAGTGATCGTCATGCCGCACAGCGATGCCAAAGTGTTGCGCGCGGCGAAAGCGGCGGGGCTGTACCTGTCGCCGGGCGTGGCCACGCCGACCGAAGCCTTCGCCGCATTGGCCGAGGGCGCGGACATTCTCAAGCTGTTTCCGGCCGAACAAATGAACCCGGCGGTCGTCAAGGCCTGGCTAGCGGTGTTGCCAGCCGGCACGGTGCTGGCGCCGGTCGGCGGGATCACACCGGACAACATGCAGGCCTTTATCGATGCCGGTGTGAAAGGTTTCGGTCTCGGTTCCGGCCTGTTCAAACCGGGCATGACGCCCGAGCAGGTGGCGGTCAATGCCAAGGCCTATGTGGCTGCCTGGAAAGCCCTGCGTTAAGACTTTTTGGCGCTGTGCGCGCTGCATCTAATAAAAGCTGCATTTACAAAAGAGAGCAGAGATGAAAATCACCAAACTCACGACCTTCATCGTTCCGCCGCGCTGGTGCTTCCTCAAGGTCGAAACCGACGAGGGCGTGACCGGTTGGGGCGAGCCTGTGGTTGAAGGACGCGCGCATACCGTAGCTGCTGCGGTGGAAGAGTTGTCCGACTACCTGATCGGCAAAGACCCACGCAATATCGAAGACATCTGGACCGTGCTCTATCGCGGCGGCTTCTACCGTGGCGGCGCGATCCACATGAGCGCACTGGCCGGTATCGACCAGGCACTGTGGGACATCAAGGGCAAGGCCCTCGGCGTCTCGGTCAGCGATCTGCTCGGTGGCCAGGTGCGCGACAAGATTCGTGTCTATTCGTGGATCGGCGGCGACCGGCCGGCCGACACCGCGCGTGCGGCGAAAGAAGCAGTGAGCCGTGGTTTCACGGCGGTGAAAATGAACGGCACCGAAGAACTGCAGTTCCTCGACACTTTCGAGAAAGTCGACCTTGCCCTGGCCAACGTTGCCGCCGTGCGTGATGCGGTCGGGCCGAACGTCGGTATCGGCGTCGACTTCCACGGCCGCGTGCACAAGCCGATGGCCAAGGTGCTGATGAAGGAGCTCGACCCGTACAAACTGATGTTCATCGAAGAACCGGTGCTCAGCGAAAACTACGAAGCATTGAAAGAACTGGCGCCGCTGACCAGCACGCCGATTGCCCTCGGCGAGCGGCTGTTCTCGCGCTGGGACTTTAAACGGGTGTTGAGCGAAGGCTACGTCGACATTATCCAGCCGGATGCCTCCCACGCCGGCGGCATCACCGAAACCCGCAAGATCGCCAACATGGCCGAAGCCTACGACGTCGCGCTGGCGCTGCATTGCCCGCTAGGCCCGATCGCCCTGGCGGCGTGTTTGCAACTCGACGCGGCTTGTTACAACGCGTTTATCCAGGAGCAGAGCCTCGGCATCCATTACAACGAGAGCAACGACTTGCTCGACTATGTGAAGGATCCGCGCGTCTTCGACTACGACCAAGGCTTCGTCAAGATCCCGAACGGCCCGGGGCTGGGCATCGAGATCAACGAGGAGTACGTGATCGAGCGTGCGGCAGTCGGCCACCGCTGGCGCAACCCGATCTGGCGTCATGCCGATGGCAGCTTTGCCGAGTGGTGAGTACTGCCTGACACACCACCAATCCCTTGTGGGAGCGAGCTTGCTCGCGAATGCGGCAGGTCAGTCACATCGATGCCGGATGTGCCGCCGTCTTCGCGAGCAAGCTCGCTCCCACAGGATTCTGTTCAAGTCTCAAGACTGTCCTCAAACAAACATAAAAAGAGGCATCTCTCATGCAAACGCACACCCTCTCCGGGCAGGCGTCTTTAGTCACGCCTAGCCGCAAGCGATTTTTCATCATGGTGTTGCTGTTCATCACCGTGGTCATCAACTACCTCGACCGCAGCAATCTGTCGATTGCCGCGCCGGCGCTGACCAGTGAGCTGGGCATCGATCCGGTTCATGTCGGTCTGATCTTCTCCGCGTTCGGCTGGACCTACGCTGCCATGCAGATCCCCGGCGGCTGGCTGGTCGATCGGGTGCCGCCGCGCATCCTTTACAGCGTCGCGCTGCTGCTGTGGTCGGTGGCCACGGTAATGCTCGGTTTCGTCAGCAGCTTCATCGCCCTGTTCGTGCTGCGCATGGCCGTCGGTGCGCTGGAAGCGCCCGCCTATCCGATCAACAGCCGCGTGGTCACCACCTGGTTCCCTGAGCGCGAGCGCGCCACGGCGATCGGTTTCTACACCTCCGGACAGTTTGTCGGTCTGGCTTTCCTGACCCCGGTGCTGGCGTGGCTGCAACATGCATTCGGCTGGCACATGGTGTTCGTCGCCACCGGCGCGGTGGGCATTCTCTGGGCGCTGATCTGGTACGCGGTGTATCGCGAGCCGCGCGATTTCAAAGGCACCAACCAGGCGGAAATCGACCTGATCCGCGAAGGTGGCGGGCTGGTGGATATCCAGGCCGAGACGGCCAAGGTCAAAGCCAAGTTCAGCTGGACCGATCTCAGTATCGTCCTCAGCAAGCGCAAGTTGTGGGGCATTTACCTTGGCCAGTTCTGCCTGAACTCGACGCTGTGGTTCTTCCTCACCTGGTTTCCGACCTATCTGGTGAAATATCGCGGCATGGACTTCATCAAGTCCGGCCTGCTCGCATCGCTGCCATTTCTTGCCGCGTTCGTCGGTGTGTTGTGCTCGGGATTCTTTTCCGACTTCCTGATCCGGCGTGGCTACACCGTGGGCTTCGCGCGCAAATTGCCGATCATTGGCGGGCTGCTGATTTCGACTTCGATCATCGGCGCCAACTTTGTCGAGTCGACGCCGCTGGTGATTGCCTTCCTCGCCCTGGCATTTTTCGGCAACGGTCTGGCGTCGATCACCTGGTCGCTGGTGTCGACGCTGGCACCGGCGCGTTTGCTCGGCCTGACCGGTGGCGTGTTCAACTTCATCGGCAACCTCTCGGCTATTGCTACGCCGATTGTGATCGGCTTCCTCGCCAGCGGCGATTCGTTCGCCCCGGCGATCACCTACATCGCCGTGCTCGCGCTGGTTGGCGCCTTGTCCTACGTGCTGCTGGTCGGCAAGGTCGAGCGTATCGAGTTGTAGTGCTCTGCGTCGGGCGACCATAATGCCGCCCGTTCCTTCGCTCAACGGTAAAAGGCTGGATATGCAGGAAGACGCCCCGGAAAAAACCAAGGACGCCGCGCCCACCGGCACCCAGACGCTGCTGCGCGGCCTCGGTGTGGTGCAGGCAGTGGCCAGTGGCGCGCGTGATCTCAAGGAGATCGCCCGGCTGATCGGCACCACGCGCAGCACCACCCATCGTCTGGCCAGCTGTCTGGTCGACGAGCGTTATCTGCGCGTGGTGCCGCAGATCGGTTATCTACTTGGGCCGAAACTGATCGAACTGGGCTTTCAGGCCCGCGAAGAGTTGCCGCTGGTGACGTTGGCCGGGCCGTATCTGGACGAGCTCTCGGCCCTGACCGGCGATACCGTGCACTTGGGCATTCGCGAAGGCGACGAAGTGCTGTATCTATTGAAGAATCCCGGACGCAACGGCCCGGAAATGCGCTCGCGGGTTGGCCATCGCATGCCGCTGGTGCGCACCGGTATCGGCAAGGCCTTGATGCTCGATGATTCGCCGCAGGATTGGCGGCGGCTGTACGACATCAGCCTGCCGGCGGGTGGCAAAAGTCAGTTCTGGCCGCAGCATCCCCAGCAGTCGTGGGAACAGCTTGAGCAGCGCATGGGCGAATACGTCGCCGGTGGCTACGCGTTCGATCTGGAAGACAACGAACCGTCGATCCGCTGCGTGGCGGCGCCGATTCGTGACGCGAGCAAGGGCATTGTCGCGGCGATCAGTATCGCCAGCACCGTGCCGTACATGCCGCTGGAAAAAATGGCCGAGTTGATCCCCCTGCTCAAAGGGGTCACAACCCGGCTGTCGGCGGAGCTGGGCTTGAAGGTGTAAGCCGTGAAGGTTTAAGCCTTCAGCGTCGCCATGTCGATGACGAAGCGGTACTTGACGTCACCGGCAATCATCCGAGCGTAGGCTTCGTTGATCTGGCGGATGTCGAGCATTTCGATGTCGCAGGTGATGTTGTGCTCGGCGCAGAAATCCAGCACTTCCTGGGTCTCGGCGATACCTCCGATCAAGGAGCCGGCCAGTACGCGGCGGCTCATCACCAGTTTGCCGGCGTGCACGGGCGGGTTCACCGGCTCGATCAGCCCGACCAGAATGTGCACGCCGTCGAAACGCAGGGTGTCGAGGTACGGGTTCAAATCGTGCTGCACCGGAATGGTGTCGAGCAGGAAGTCGAAGTAGCCGGCCGCGGCCTTCATCTGCTCGGCATCGGTGGAGACGATGACGTGATCGGCGCCCTGACGGCGGCCTTCTTCAGCCTTGCTCGCCGAGCGGGTGAACAGCGTGACTTCCGCGCCCATGGCCTTGGCGAACTTGATCCCCATATGGCCGAGGCCGCCCATGCCGAGAATCCCGACCTTGTCACCGGCCTTGACGCCGTAGTGCTTGAGCGGCGAGTAGGTGGTGATACCGGCACAGAGAATCGGTGCGGCGCTGGCCAGAGCCAGTTTCTCGGGAATGCGCACAACGAAGTGCTCACTGACCACGATGCTGTCGGAATAACCGCCCATGGTGTTGCTGCCATCGACCCGGTCCGGGGTGGCGTAAGTCATGGTCGGGCCTTCGAGGCAATATTGCTCGAGGTTCGCCTGGCAGGCTTCGCAGCTGCGGCAGGAATCGACCATGCAGCCGACGCCAACCAGATCGCCTACCTTGTGACGGGTGACATTCGCACCGACAGCGGTGACTTTTCCGACGATCTCATGGCCGGGCATCAGCGGATAAACGGCGATGCCCCATTCGTTGCGTGCCTGATGGATGTCGGAATGGCAGACGCCGCAGTAGAGAATTTCGATCGCTACGTCGTCGGCGCGCGGGCTACGGCGTTCGAATTTCATCGGGGCGAGGGGCGTGGTGGCCGATTGGGCGGCATAGCCGATGGCGGTGTACATGGGTGACCTCGCAAAAACAGTGACAAGTGAGACGGTGAATTCTGGGCGCCAGAGGCGGAGGCGGCCATGACGATTTCTCCGGGTCTCATGCCTAATCCTCCGGCATGCGGGTTTCGGCGATCGCATTGGCCAGCGGATCTGCGATGATGTTTTCATCCCCTTTTCCGTGAATTTTACGAAGACCTATTCGATGCAGTTGACCCGTCATCTTGATGCCAATGCCCGGCTGGTTTCGCTGATCGAACCGCTGGCGCTGCGCGATGGCTACAGCCAGACCGGTCTGCCCGGTGTGCAGATTTTGCGCGCCAGTTGCGACGTCGCCCGTGGCCCGCATATCTACGAGCCGAGCCTGATGATCATCGCCCAGGGCAGTAAACTGGCGTTCCTCGGCCCACGAACCATGGAGTACGGCGCCGGGCATTATCTGATCCAGGCGCTGCCGGTGCCGTTCGAATGCGAAACCTTTGCCTTGCCCGATGCGCCATTGCTCGGTGTGTCGGTGGCGATCGATCGCGTCCTGCTCGGCGAACTGGTGCTGGCCATGGGGCTGGCGCCGGGTCGGCATATTCCGGCGCAGACGCCGGAGTCGATGACCTCGGTGGTGCTCGACGATGGCATGCGCGGTTGTGTCGAGCGGCTGCTCAGCTGTCTGCACGATCCGCTGGAATGCCAGATTCTCGGCCCGGCGCGGGTTCGCGAATTATTGTTCGTCGCGCTGCGCGGGCCGCAAGCGGATGTGTTGCGGGCGTTGGTCGAGCAACAAGGGCAATTCGCCCGGGTGGCGGCGTCGATCAGCCATCTGCATGCGCATTACACCGAGCCGCTGAATGTCGAAACCCTGGCCGGTTGCGCGAACATGAGCGTGTCGACCTTTCATGAGCATTTCAAGCGCAGCACGCTGTTGTCGCCGGTGCAGTATCTGAAGCGTTTACGTTTGTTGAAGGCGCAGACGCTGCTGGTGGCGGAGGGGCTGGGCGTGGCGCAGGTGGCGCATCGGGTGGGGTATCAGAGCACGTCGCAATTCAGTCGCGAATACAAGCGTTACTTCGAACGCAGTCCGGGGGAAGAGCGCGCTGCCTGATCCGCCGATAATCCCCTGTGGGAGCGAGCCTGCTCGCGAAGGCGCTGGATCAGTCGACATCATCTTTATATGACACACCGCTTTCGCGAGCAGGCTCGCTCCCACAGTTGTTTTGTGGTGGCAGAGGAATTTTGGGCAACAAAAAGGCCCCCATTTCGGGAGCCTTGTTGTTCAGCGTTTCGACTTACATGTTCGGGTAAGTCGGGCCGCCGGCACCTTCCGGTGCCACCCAGGTGATGTTCTGCGCAGGGTCCTTGATGTCACAGGTCTTGCAGTGCACGCAGTTCTGGGCGTTGATCTGGAAGCGCTTCTCGCCGTCTTCCTTGGTGATCACTTCGTATACGCCGGCCGGGCAGTAACGCTGCGCCGGTTCGTCGTACAGCGGCAGGTTCTTGCTGATCGGGATGCTCGGATCGGTCAGCTTCAAGTGGCACGGCTGCTCTTCTTCGTGGTTGGTACCGGAGATGAACACCGAGCTGAGTTTGTCGAAACTCAGTTTGCCGTCAGGTTTCGGGTAGTCGATCTTCTTGCAGTCGGCCGCGAGCTTCAGGCAGGCGTAATCCGGCTTGGTGTCGCGCAGGGTGAACGGCAGTTTGCCGCCGAAGATGTTCTGGTCCAGCCAGTTGAAACCACCGCCGATGATCGCGCCGTATTTGTGAATCGCCGGGCCGAAATTGCGGCTGGCGAACAGTTCTTCGTGCAGCCAGCTGTTCTTGAATGCGTCGACGTAAGTGGTCAGTTCGACGGTGCAATCCTGCTCGGCGAACAGCGCATCGGCTACCGATTCTGCCGCGAGCATGCCGGATTTCATCGCCGTGTGGCTGCCTTTGATCTTGGCGAAGTTCAGGGTGCCGAGGTCGCAACCGATCAGCGCTCCGCCCTTGAAGACCATTTTCGGCAGCGAGTTCAGGCCGCCCTTGGCGATGGCGCGGGCGCCGTAGCTGACGCGCTTGCCGCCTTCCAGATATTGCTTGAGCACCGGGTGATGCTTGAGGCGCTGGAACTCATCGAACGGCGACAGGTAAGTGTTGCTGTAGGACAGGTCGACGATCAGACCGACCACCACCTGATTGTTTTCCAGGTGATAGAGGAACGAGCCGCCGGTGTTCTCGGTGCCCATGATGTCCAGCGGCCAGCCGGCGGTGTGCACCACCAGGCCTGGCTGATGCTTGGCCGGGTCGATTTCCCAGATTTCTTTCAGGCCGATGCCGTAATGCTGGACGTCGGCATCGCTGTCGAGGTTGTAGCGCTTGATCAGTTGCTTGCCGATGTGGCCACGGCAGCCTTCGGCGAACAGCGTGTATTTGCCACGCAGTTCCATGCCCGGGGTGTACAGGCCTTCTTTCGGGTTGCCTTCGCGGTCGACGCCCAGATCACCGGTGATGATCCCGCGCACTACGCCGTTTTCATCGATCAACGCTTCCTGAGCGGCGAAGCCCGGGTAGATTTCTACACCCAGATTTTCAGCCTGCTGAGCCAGCCAGCGGCACAGGTTGCCGAGGGAGATAATGTAATTGCCTTCGTTGTGCATGGTCTTGGGCACAAAGAAGTCAGGAATCTTCTGCGCACTGTCGGCGTTTTTCAGCACGAAAATGTCATCGCGTGTGACGGGCGTGTTCAGCGGCGCGCCGAGTTCTTTCCAGTCCGGGAACAATTCGTTCAGGGCGCGGGGTTCGAACACCGCACCGGAGAGGATATGCGCGCCGACTTCGGAGCCTTTTTCGACCACGCAGACGCTGATTTCCTTACCGGCGTCAGCGGCCTTCTGCTTCAAGCGGCAGGCGGCGGACAGACCAGCGGGGCCGGCACCGACGATGACGACGTCGAATTCCATGTATTCGCGTTCCACAGGCTATCTCCTACTCAAGGCTCAACAGTTTTTTTTCTAATATGGAGGTTTGATCTCGCATCCATATTGCCTTTACGTTAACGTCAAAGGGAATATTGGCGAATCCACCTTTCTCTCTAGGCGGCGCATTATATCTACACCACTCTCAGCGTCCAATACAAACGTTTGTTTGAATCGCCTCCAGCCCTGATAAATCAAAGAAGCGCGGCTTATGACAGGGCATTTTGGCGTATTGACCAGAATGGGCGTTCCGGTCAAGATACGGGCGGTTTTGCGCTCGCCGTAGGCAGACTGGCGGTTTCAAGAGCACCTCTAAAGACAGGGCACAGGCAGTAGACGGTGATGCGCAGCGCAAGTCCGGCGCGCAGTTTACACAGCGTGAGAATGAATGACCCGACAGTCACCCCTGACGAACGGTCACCTCCCTTCGCGAAGTGAATCACCTCACATTCAAGCCGGCGTTTTTAGAGGTGCCCTTGTCGCCCGATGAGCATCATCCGCCAGGTTCGCCTAGGCGACTTTCTTTTCACCGGAGAGTAACGAGGAATCCATGAAGGTTCTTGTAGCTGTCAAACGCGTTGTGGATTACAACGTCAAGGTCCGCGTCAAGGCGGACAATTCCGGCGTCGACCTCGCCAACGTCAAGATGTCGATGAACCCATTCTGCGAAATCGCCGTGGAAGAAGCCGTACGCCTGAAAGAGAAGGGCGTTGCGACTGAAATCGTCGTCGTCTCCATCGGCCCGACCACCGCTCAGGAACAGCTGCGTACCGCACTGGCTCTGGGTGCCGATCGCGCCATCCTCGTCGAATCCGCTGAAGACCTGACCTCGCTGGCCGTGGCCAAGCTGCTCAAGGCTGTCGTCGACAAGGAACAGCCGCAGCTGGTGATCCTTGGCAAACAGGCGATCGACAGCGACAACAACCAGACCGGCCAGATGCTCGCGGCATTGAGCGGCTACGGTCAGGGCACGTTCGCGTCGAAAGTCGAAGTCTCCGGCGACAGCGTTGCCGTGACTCGCGAAATCGACGGCGGCGCACAGACCGTTTCGCTGAAACTGCCGGCCATCGTCACCACCGACCTGCGTTTGAACGAGCCGCGCTATGCGTCCCTGCCAAACATCATGAAAGCCAAGAAGAAGCCTCTCGAAGTGCTGACTCCGGACGCTTTGGGCGTTTCCACCGCCTCCACCAACAAGACCCTGAAAGTCGAAGCGCCGGCTGCACGCAGCGCGGGTATCAAGGTCAAGTCGGTGGCTGAACTGGTCGAGAAACTGAAAAACGAAGCGAAGGTAATCTAAATGACTATCTTGGTTATTGCTGAACACGACAACAAAGTGCTGGCCCCGGCCACGCTGAACACCGTGGCTGCGGCTGCCAAAATCGGCGGCGACATCCACGTTCTGGTAGCAGGTCAGGGCGCAGGCCCGGTGGCCGAAGCCGCTGCGAAGATCGCTGGGGTGAGCAAAGCCCTGAATGCTGACAACGCCGCTTACGCGCATCAGCTGCCGGAAAACGTTGCTCCTCTGGTTGCAGAGTTGGGCAAGGGTTACAGCCACATTCTGGCTGCCGCCACTTCCAACGGCAAAAACATCCTGCCGCGCGTTGCTGCTGCGCTGGACGTTGACCAGATCTCCGAGATCATCTCGGTTGAAAGCGCTGACACCTTCAAGCGCCCGATCTACGCCGGTAACGCCATCGCTACCGTGCAATCGACCGCCGCGATCAAAGTGATCACCGTGCGTGCCACCGGTTTCGATCCGGTTGCTGCTGAAGGTGGGTCGGCTGCCGTTGAAACCGTTGGCGCTGCCCACGACGCCGGTACTTCGAGCTTCGTCAGCGAAGAGCTGGCCAAGTCCGATCGTCCTGAGCTGACCGCTGCCAAGATCGTCGTCTCTGGCGGCCGCGGCATGCAGAACGGTGACAACTTCAAACACCTGTACGCCCTGGCCGACAAGCTTGGCGCTGCTGTTGGCGCTTCGCGCGCTGCGGTCGACGCAGGTTTTGTACCGAACGACATGCAGGTCGGTCAGACCGGCAAGATCGTTGCGCCACAGCTGTACATCGCCGTCGGTATCTCCGGCGCGATCCAGCATCTGGCCGGCATGAAAGATTCCAAGGTGATCGTTGCGATCAACAAGGACGAAGAAGCACCGATCTTCCAGGTGGCCGATTACGGTCTGGTGGCGGATCTGTTCGAAGCAGTACCTGAGCTGGAGAAGCTGGTCTAATCCGGCGGCTTCACTTATAAAGAGCCCGGCCTGTTGGTCGGGCTTTTTTTTGTCTCGAATTTGAGTGGGGAGCGTTTTGCCATGGATCTGCGCTGCGGATGGTTGTTGGGATTTATGCTGTTGCCAGGTTTGGCCATGGCCGCTGGCAAGTGCGAGCGCCTGGTCGTCACCGGCAGCCCTGACGCGCCGCCGTACCTGTGGCAGGACCCGCAAAACCCCAAGCGCTTGATCGGCGCCAGTGCCGATCTGTTGCAGCAAGTGGCCAAGGATCTGGGCATCAAAGTCGATCTGCTGTATGCCGGCAAACGCTCACAGGCCCTTGATGAAGTGCGCAGCGGGCGCATGGACATGCTCGCCGACGCGCCGCTGACTGTGAATGAGCTGGAGAACCTCGACTACATCCATCCGCCACTGTTGGAAAACGATTACCTGGTGTGGACCCGCAAAGGTTCGACGCTGACCTACGGCGAGGCGATCGACCTGAAAGGCCACGCCGGTGCGGTGTCGGAAAAGTCTCGAATGACCCAGGCATTCGGCACTTTCGCTGAACAGAATCTGACCCTGACCCGCACAGCAAACCTTACCGAGGCACTACAGAAATTGCTGTTGGGCGAGGTGGAATATGTCCTCGCCGGACGTTACTCAGGCCTGGCCGCCGCGCAGACATTGGGCATGACCAGCGATCTGCTGGCGTTCGAACAACCCATCGACCGGCCGGGTCTGTTCCTCGCGGTTTCGCATAACTCGGCCTGCAACGATCCGTGGTTGCGCGGACAGCTCGCCAAAAAGATGACAGAATTGCCCGCATCCGGACTGACGGAAGCCGCGCTGCAACGCAACATCGAGCGCTGGAAGGCGCAACAGCAGCAGCCGCCACAACCTGTCAGTGCCCCAAAACAGTAGGGATTCTTAGTGAGTATTCGACCTCTTTTCGCGGCTGTGGCCGTTCTGGCCCTGGCCGGGTGCGCATCCGATCCGGCACCCACTGAACAAATGCGTTTGACCGAACAAGCCATCGTGCAGGCCAAGGCAGTGGGCGCCACCGCTGACGAAGTGCCGGAAATGCAACTGGCCGAAACCAAGTACAGCCGCGCCAAAGGCAACATGGCGGACGAGTCCTATCGCAACGCGCGCATGCGTGCCGAGCAGGCTGAACTGGATGCACGTCTGGCTGAAGCCAAGGTGCTGACGAAAAAAAGCGAAGAGCAGCTTAATGTGCTCAATACCCGCATTGTCCGCCTGCGCAAGCAGCTGCAACTGGGGGAAGCGCAATGAGCATCAAGTCCAACGCTCTGGGCATTCTGCTTCTTGCCGGTTGCGCCAGCCTGTACGGCTGCGCCGGCCAGCACAGCGAGGCGGCACTGCAACAGGCCGGCGCTGATTTCCAGAAGGTCAAGGAAGATTCCAACGTGCTGCGCATCGCGCCGAAAGACGTGATCCGCGCTGGCGAATCCCTGGCTCGCGCCGATCGGCTGTCGACCTATTGGGGCAGCGGTGCCGACGTGGTGCATTACGCCTACCTGAGCCAGCGCTACAGCGAAATCGCCCGCGAGCACACCAATCAGGCGCTCAATGAGGAGCGCGCAGCCAAGCTCGAGCTTGAGCGGCAACGTCTGCAACTGGCCCTGCGCGAATCGAAGCTGCTTAGCGTGCAGCAGCAGGGCAAGTGGCTGGAGGAACAGATCGTGGCGCTGGCCACTACACAGGCTGATCGTGGTCTGGTCATGACCCTAGGCGACGTGTTGTTCGACACCGGCCAGGCCGAACTGAAAAACTCGGCCAACCGCGTCGTGCTGAAGATCGTCCAGTTCCTGCAACTGAACCCCAAGCGCGTGGTGCGCATCGAGGGTTACACCGACAGCACCGGTGGCAAGCAGGAAAACCTCAAACTGTCCCGTGATCGTGCGCAGTCGGTGGCTGACGTGCTGGTCGATCTGGGTATCGACGAAAAACGCATTCAGGTCGAAGGTTACGGCGATCAGTTCCCGGTCGACGCCAACGCCTCCGAGCGTGGACGGGCGCAGAACCGCCGTGTGGAAATTGTGTTCTCCGACGAAAAAGGCCAGCTCGGCGCCGCCCGCTGAGGTTGCGTCTCTGGGAAGCCCGGACTGTCATGCAGTGCCGGGCTTTTTTACGTCTGTCGATTGCCGCGCAAAACCGTACAGATAGGGCAGACACCGCACTGTACGGTCGAGTAATCTGGCAACTGTCCCAGTACACTTCTAAACTGTTCCGGTATTGTTTCAGACAAGAATAAAACGCCCGTGAAATCGAGTGCTGCGTCATGACCAATCTCTTGCTCTACCAACGTATTGCTCAGCAACTGGCCGAAGACATCCGCCGTGGTGTCTATCAACCGGGGGAGCGCGTGCCTTCGGTGCGCAAGATGAGTTCGCAGCTCAACGTCAGCCATGCGACGGTGTTGCAGGCGTATGCCAACCTTGAAGATCAGGGCCTGATCCGCGCCCGTCCGCAATCGGGTTATTACGTCCACCAGACCCCGGCGCTGACCGCGCCGACGCCGGACATCGCCCGGGTCGAACGGCCGGGGCTGGTCACCCGCAGCAGCATCATTCAACAGGTATTGGTCGAATCGCGCCGCGAAGGCGTGTTTCCGCTGGGCGCTGCGGTGCCGAGTGTCGATTATCTGCCGGTGCGCGCGCTGCATCAGCAATTGGCCAAGGTCACCCGGTTCCACAGCCCTCGGGCGTTCAGCTACATGTTCAGCCCCGGTTTCGAACCGCTGCGCCGGCAAGTGGCGATTCGCATGCGTGACGCTGGCGTGGTGGTCGATCCATCGGAAGTGGTGATCACCCACGGCTGTGTCGACGCTTTACAGATGTCGTTGCGCGTGCTGACCCGGCCGGGCGATCTGATTGCTGCCGAATCGCCGACTTATTACGGCCTGCTGCAACTGGCCGATCTGCTCGGCCTGAAAGTCATCGAAATCCCCAGTGACCCCGCCACTGGCATGAGTCTGGAAGCCTTGCAACTGGCCGCCAACCAATGGTCGATCAAGGCGCTGGTGCTGACCACGCGCCTGAGCAATCCCCTCGGCGGGACCATGCCGGAAGAGCGGCAGAAACAGTTGCTGCGGCTGGCCTCGGATTTCGACATTCAGATTGTCGAAGACGATATCTACGGCGAACTGATGTTCGAACAGGGCCGTACCAAGGCACTGAAGGCCTACGATCGTCTGGATCGGGTGATCTACTGCTCGAGCTTCTCCAAAACCCTGTCGCCGGGTGTACGCATCGGCTGGATGATTGCCGGCAAGTACCAGCAGGAAATTCAGCGCCTGCAAACCTTCAGTACCCATTCGGCGTGTAGCGTCACGCAGATGGCGATTGCCGCGTATCTGGAAAACGGCGGTTATGACCGGCATTTACGCTACATCCGCCAGGAATATCGGAAAAACCTCAGTGCGTTTCAGCTGGCGGTGCAGCAGCACTTCCCCGAGGGCACGCAAATGTCCCGGCCCACGGGCGGTTTTATCCTCTGGGTGAGTTTGCCGGGGCGGGTCAACACCCAGGAATTGCATGTTCGCGCGCTGCAACAAGGCATCAGCATCGCACCGGGGCTGATCTTCAGTAATACCGAGCAGTTCAACCACTGTATCCGCCTCAATTGCGGCATTCCGTGGAACCGCGAGGCGGAGCGGGCGCTGATGACGCTGGGCCTGTTGGCCACCCAACTGTGTCAGGAAACCGCTGGCGGATTCTGAACGAGCAGGGAGGTGATGCTTGTCATGTGACGCACAACAGGCGAGCATGTGGCCCTCTGCCGTTAGTTCGTTGGGTCCATGAAAGCGATTGTTCCTGCCGCGTGGGTATTGCTGGGTTTGCTGATGGTCGGTCAGGCACCGGGTGTCCTGGCGGCCGCAGCCCAGGAAAAACCGGCAGCGACGAGTACGGCGAACAAAGCAGCCAAGTCCGCGACTCCCGCAAAAAAAGCTCAGGCGAAAAAAAACGCCACGGTGAAGAAGCGCCGCCCGGTGGCTTCGAAATCGAAATCCGCCAGCGAAGTAGCGAAGACCAAATTGCCGTCGGCAAAACTCGATCTCAGCCTGCCCAAGGATATGGTTGAAGAGTTGAAGCCCGAGGGCGCCGTGGAGCTGCCCAAGCGCGAGGCGATCCTGCCGCAGATGTTTGGCGAGAAAGACAACGGCTTCCAGCTCAACGGCCGCTTGCTCAGCAACGAAATGCAGCTGCAACTGCGCAACGAAGCACGGCGCGATGTCGAAGGCGCGGCGCTGGATTTCGAATTCAAGCAATAGATGCAGCACTCTGCAACGCGCAGAGCAGACGCTTCGTCGGAGACTGCCCGGTCACTTTTACTTATCGTTGAAAAGCCGCTCGTAGCAATTTGAAACAGTCGTTTTAGCGGTTACTCTGTTTCCCGTCTCTTTACACATCGCCCGTCGCGAGGATCTGTTCGTCATGAAATGCCGCGAAGGCTGTGGCGCTTGCTGCATTGCCCCCTCCATCAGTTCGCCGATCCCCGGCATGCCCGATGGCAAACCCGCCGGCGAACGTTGCGTGCAACTGTCGGTCGATAATCTGTGCAGCATTTTCGGCCGTCCGGAACGTCCGGCTGTGTGCTCGGGCTTCGCTGCGGATGTCGAGGTGTGCGGCAGCAGTTCGGAAGAAGCGATCAGATTGATCGGCTGGTGGGAGCAGATGACGGCGGCGTGATGTGTTCACCAACGGAACTTCAACAATAAGGAATAACACTATGGGTTCGCTGCACCGTATCGCTGTGTTGTGTGGTCTGACTGCCGTACTTGCCACTTCGGTCGCCCAGGCGGAAGACTGGAAAGTTGCCAAGAACGAAGATGGCATCAAGGTTTCCCTGAGTGAAATACCCGGTTCGGACTACAAGTCCTATCAGGGCGTCGCGCTGATGAAGACCACCGTCGCCAAACTGCGCGCCTTGCAGGAAGACGTCTCTGGCGCCTGCGCCTGGATTCACGAGTGCAAGAGCCAGAAACTGCTCAAGCACGAAGGCGATCTGAGCTGGACCTATTCGCAATTCAACACGCCATGGCCGGTGACCCCGCGTGATTCGGTGCTGAAGATCACCACTATTGAAGGCGCCGATGGCAGCCTGACCCGTAATCTTGAAGGTGTGCCGACCTACCTGCCGGAAGAAAAAGGTTTCGTCCGGGTCCAGCAAGTCAAAGGCTTCTGGAAGTTCGTGCCGAAAGGCGATCAGGTTGAAGTAACTTATCAAGTGCACACCGAGCCGGGTGGCAGCGTGCCGGCCATGGTCGCCAACAAGTTTGTTGTCGATGCGCCATTCAATACCCTGAAAGCGCTGAAACAACGCGCCGAGAAATAACCTTCACGCTCTAAGCAAAACGCCCCGACCGGTTCGGGGCGTTTTGTTTTGTCTCTAAATTGTATTTCCAGATATTCGTTGCACGAAATTTTCACAAAGTCTCCAAGACAATCCGCCCGCACTTGTTGCCTGCCATAGTGCCGCCAGCCCTTTGCATGAAAGTCTCGAAGAGCAAGGCAGTATTCAATGGCAATGGTGTGAACGATCGTGCAACATTTGCGCACCGCGCACGCCCCGGGGTCTGGAATGACCAATAGAGGGCCTGGCGCCGCTGTATTTTTGCAACTTCAACTTCCAATGGGTCCTAAAACGACATGGCAAACCCGGACGCCCTGAATCAGCAGCGATCTTCTGCTCGCCTGCTGCAACCGACCGTCAAATCGCATCTGGCCTACACGCTTTTGTGCGCACTGGTCATGATGGTCATGTTTTCCGCGCTGCGCCTTGCGCTGCTGGTCTACAACCGCGAGATGATCCTCGACACGCCGGCAGCGACCTTCCTCGAAGCGTTCGTCAACGGTCTGCGTTTCGACCTGCGCCTGGTGGTGTACCTGTGCATTCCACTGGTGCTGGCGCTGTTCAGTGCCCGGGCCATGGCCGCGCGCGGTTTCTTCCGCCTGTGGCTGACCATCGCATCGAGCATCGCCCTGTTCCTCGGCCTGATGGAGATGGACTTCTACCGCGAGTTCCACCAGCGCCTCAACGGTCTGGTATTCCAGTACGTGAAGGAAGACCCGAAAACCGTGATGAGCATGCTCTGGTACGGCTTTCCGGTGGTGCGCTACCTGCTGGCGTGGGTGATCGGCACCGTGATCCTGACACTTGCCTTTAAAGGCGCTGACCGTGCCACCCGCCCGCGCGGCCCTTTCAGCGGTGGCAGCGTCGGCACCCGTCAGATCGCGCCGTGGTACACCCGTCTCGCGGTGTTCGTGGTCTGCCTGTTGATCTGTGTGGTTGCCGCCCGTGGCACCCTGCGTCAAGGCCCGCCGATGCGCTGGGGTGACGTGTACACGACTGATTCCAACTTCGCCAACCAGCTCGGTCTCAACGCCACGCTGTCGCTGATCGAAGCCGCCAAGTCGCGCATGGGCGAGGATCGCGACAATATCTGGAAGGCCACGCTGCCGCAGGAACAGGCGCAGAAAATCGTCCGTGACATGCTGCTCATGCCTGACGACAAACTGGTCGACGCCGATATTGCTGCCGTGCGCCGTGATTACACGCCGCCAGCCGACAAGACCCTGCCGATCAAGAACGTCGTCGTGATCCTGATGGAAAGCATGGCCGGTCACTCGGTTGGCGCCTTGGGTGCTCCGGGCAACATCACGCCTTACCTGGACAAGCTGTCCAAGGAAGGCCTGCTGTTCGACCGTTTCTTCTCCAACGGCACCCACACCCACCAGGGCATGTTCGCGACCATGGCCTGCTTCCCGAACCTGCCTGGCTTCGAATACCTGATGCAGACCCCGGAAGGCAGCCACAAGCTGTCCGGCCTGCCGCAGGTGCTCAGTGCCCGCGACTACGACGACGTGTACGTCTACAACGGCGATTTCGCCTGGGACAACCAGTCGGGCTTCTTCAGCAACCAGGGCATGACCAACTTCGTTGGCCGCAACGACTTCGTCAATCCGGTGTTCTCCGATCCGACCTGGGGCGTTTCCGACCAGGACATGTTCGATCGTGGCCTGCAGGAACTGAAGGCGCGGGAAAACGGCAAGCCGTTCTACGCGCTGCTGCAAACCCTGTCCAATCACACGCCGTACGCCTTGCCGACGCCGTTACCGGTCGAGCGTGTCACTGACCGTGGCAGCCTCAACGAACACCTGACCGCCATGCGCTACTCCGACTGGGCGCTCGGCCAGTTCTTCGAGAAGGCGCGCAAAGAGAAGTACTTCAACGAAACCCTATTCGTCATCGTCGGCGACCACGGCTTCGGCAACGAGCGCCAGATCACCGAAATGGACCTGGGGCGCTTCAACGTGCCGATGCTGATGATCGCCCCGGGCATTCAGCAGAAGTTCGGTGCCCGTGACCACACCGTGGGCACGCAGATCGACATCGTGCCGACCATCATGGGCCGTCTCGGTGGTGAAGTGCGTCACCAGTGCTGGGGCCGTGACCTGCTCAACCTGCCGCAGGGCGATACCGGTTTCGGTGTGATCAAGCCATCGGGCAGCGAGCAGACCACCGCCATCGTCACCGCCGACCAGATTCTGGTACTGCCGCGTGACAAGGACATGGGGCCGAAAATCTGGCAATACCAGCTCGGCGCCAATCCGCACGCCGAAGTTGTACCGGATGCGCCGCGTACTGCCGAACTCAGACTCAAACTTGAAGCGTTCCTGCAAACCGCGACCAAGAGCCTGCTCGACAATACCGCCGGTGTGATTCACGGCACGCCGGAGTGATGCCGGGTTAACAAAAAGTCCACGCAATAAAAAAGAGGCCCTTGCAAAAGGGCCTCTTTTTTTACAGCTTCAAATCGTCATATCTTGCCGAGTAACAACAGCACCAGCAGCACGACCAACACCACGCCGATAATGCCCGACGGGCCATAACCCCAACTTCTGGAGTGCGGGAAGACCGGCAGACCACCGATCAGCAACAGGATCAGGATGATGATTAGAATTGTGCCCATGGGTGATTTCCTTGTTCAGAGTCTGGAAGAGTCTTGATGCTCAGTGGGCAGCTGGAGAGCAACTAAATACCAGCCGGCTTACATGTTCCGACTTGTGTCAGTGAAAAATAATTCAATGTTTTTTTAATGTATTTGGATTGCTCGGTTATTTCCTTTCCAGCAAAAAGATCGCAGCCTCGTTGCACTCGTCAGCCCCTGCATGAGGCCAACCGGAAAACGATGACGGCAGTAATCTTTTGATCCTCCATTCAGCAACTGGATGGAGCGTGGGCGAACGAAGTTCCTTCGCTACACTCGGCGCATCTCTCCCGGAACAACAAGGCTGTCCGCTATGCAAAATCGCATGATGATCACTGGTGCAGGCTCAGGCCTGGGTCGCGAAATCGCCCTGCGCTGGGCCCGTGAAGGCTGGCGGCTGGCCTTGTCCGATGTCAGTGAACCCGGCCTGCAGGAAACCCTGAAACTGGTGCGCGAGGCGGGCGGTGACGGCTTCATCCAGCGCTGTGACGTGCGCGATTACAGCCAGCTCACCGCCTTCGCCCAGGCCTGCGAAGAGAAGCTCGGCGGCATCGACATCATCGTCAACAATGCCGGGGTCGCCTCGGGCGGATTCTTCAGCGAGTTGTCGCTGGAAGACTGGGACTGGCAGATCGCGATCAATCTGATGGGTGTGGTCAAGGGCTGCAAGGCGTTCCTGCCGCTGCTGGAACAAAGCAAGGGCAAGATCATCAACATCGCCTCCATGGCCGCGTTGATGCAAGGCCCGGCGATGAGCAACTACAACGTGGCCAAGGCCGGTGTGGTGGCGTTGTCGGAAAGTCTGCTGATCGAACTGGCACAGCAGGAAGTGGCGGTGCATGTGGTTTGCCCGTCCTTCTTCCAGACCAACTTGCTCGACTCTTTCCGCGGGCCGACGCCGGCAATGAAAGCCCAGGTTGGCAAGTTGCTGGAAAGTTCGCCGATCAGTGCAGCCGACATCGCTGACTACATCTATCAGCAAGTCGCCGCTGGCGAGTTCATGATCCTGCCCCACGAACAAGGGCGCATGGCCTGGGCGCTGAAACAGAAGAATCCGCAACTGCTCTACAACGAAATGACTTCCATGGCCGAGAAAATGCGCGCCAAGGCCAAACAAAACAACGCTTGATCTTGTTCGATGCCCGCCGCGTCGTTAGGGTGGCCGCCAACGGTCACCCTGTCGAGATGCCTCCATGCTCAATTACTTGTGGTTCTTCCTCGCGGCGCTGTTTGAAATCGCCGGCTGTTTTGCGTTCTACATGTGGCTGCGCCAGGGCAAGAGTGCTTTGTGGGTGATACCCGCGTTGCTCAGCCTGACCCTGTTCGCGCTATTGCTGACCCGTGTTGAAGCGGCCTACGCCGGGCGCGCATATGCGGCGTATGGCGGGATCTACATCGTTGCTTCGATTGGCTGGCTGGCGGTGGTCGAGCGGGTGCGTCCGCTGGGCTCGGACTGGATCGGCATGGCGCTGTGCTTGGTTGGTGCCAGCATCATTCTGTTCGGGCCGCGCTTTTCCGCCGCCTGATTTTCTGTGCGAAGCGTCTGACAGCTGCGGGCGTGGGTGCGTGTAGGGCAAGACTGATTTGCTCGTCGTGCATTGTGCAGCCGCTGTAAGCCGCGCATCTTCAGGGTTTGCCAGTCCTGAAGGATGAATCCCATGCTTGTACTCAGCCGTGTGGTCGGTGAGTTGATTTCAATCGGAGACGACATCACCCTGCGTGTTCTGTCGGTCAACGGCTCCAGCGTGCGCTTCGGCGTCGAGGCGCCAAAGAAAGTCCATGTGCACCGCGCCGAGGTCTATGACCGGATCAAGCGCAAGGAGGCCGCAGCGAAGGCTGGCTGACGGTTCAGTCGAACAGGTGCTTGGGTACGTCGTGCTTGAGCATCAGCTGGCACTGTTCGCTTTCCGGGTCGAACACGATCAGGGCCTGGCCCTTGGTCAATGCCTGGCGCACGCGCAGGACGCGGGTTTCCAGCGGGGTGTCATCGCCGTTGTCGGTACCGTCGCGGGTGACGAAATCCTCGATCAGGCGGGTGAGGGTGTCGACTTCAAGCGCGTCGTGGGGAATGAGCATGGGCACCTCGGTCAAATCAATGTCGGGATGCTACGGGGATTGGGTTTTGTCTGCCAGTTCTGTATCGGTCTTGCCGGCCCATTCGCGAGCAGGCTCGCTCCCACATTTGAAAGCGATCCCCTGTGGGAGCGAGCCTGCTCGCGAAGGCGGTTATCTGTTCACCGAAGGCTCAACTGTCAGAACGCTGCCCAACCAGACTGTCCACCGGCGGCACGCGGGTTTCGCTTTCCATCTGCGTGTCATGCTCGATCTGATGGCTGAAGCGATCCAGTGAAGCATTGGCCGGTGCCGCATCGCTGGCGAACACCGGCGGGCTGAGAATGTACGCGCCGAGCAAACGACTGAGCGCCGCCAGGCTGTCGATGTGCGTGCGTTCGTAGCCGTGGGTGGCATCGCAGCCGAAGGCGAGCAGGGCGGTGCGAATGTCGTGGCCGGCGGTGACCGCCGAGTGCGCATCGCTGAAGTAATAGCGGAACATGTCACGGCGCACCGGCAATTCGTGTTCATCGGCCAGACGCAGCAGATGCCGCGACAAGTGATAGTCATACGGCCCGCCCGAATCCTGCATCGCCACGCTCACGGCGTGTTCGCTCGAGTGCTGGCCGGGGGCGACCGGTGCGATGTCGATGCCGACAAACTCGCTGACGTCCCACGGCAATGCCGCCGCTGCACCGCTTCCGGTCTCTTCGGTGATGGTGAACAGCGGATGGCAATCGATGTTCAATTCCTGGCCGCTGTCGACAATCGCCTTCAGAGCAGCGAGCAATGCTGCAACACCGGCCTTGTCGTCGAGGTGGCGGGCGCTGATATGGCCGCTTTCGGTGAACTCCGGCAGCGGATCGAACGCCACCACGTCACCGACATGAATGCCCAGCGATTCGCAATCGGCCTTGGTCGCGCAGTAGGCGTCCAGACGCAGCTCGACATGGTCCCAACTGATCGGCATTTCATCGACCTGGGTGTTGAAGGCGTGCCCGGACGCCATCAGCGGCAACACGCTGCCGCGAATCACCCCGGTGTCGGTAAACAGGCTGACCCGGCTGCCCTCGGCAAAGCGGCTCGACCAGCAACCGACCGGGGCGAGGGTCAGGCGACCGTTGTCTTTCACCGCACGCACGGCGGCGCCGATGGTGTCCAGGTGCGCAGACACGGCGCGGTCAGGGCTGCTCTTTTTGCCCTTCAAGGTCGCGCGAATGGTGCCGCGCCGGGTCATTTCAAACGGAATGCCCAGCTCTTCGAGACGCTCGGCGACGTAGCGCACGATGGTGTCGGTGAACCCTGTAGGGCTGGGAATGGCGAGCATTTCCAGCAGGACTTTTTGCAGGTAAGCCAGATCCGGTTCAGGGATTTGTGTGGTCATGGAAACTCCTGATGGGTTGAGCACATCGATGGTTTCGATGAGGAAAATTGGTGGTGACGTTCAGGGCCTCTTCGCGAGCAGGCTCGCTCCCACATTTGGAATGCATTCACCCTGTGGGAGCGAGCCTGCTCGCGAAGGCGTCAGTAGAGGCGTTTCATAATCACGAAACAGCCGGCTGACTATGCGGAAACAACAGATCGACAAAGCGTTCCGCCGTCGGCTGCGGTTCGTGGTTGGCGAGGCCGGCGCGTTCGTTGGCTTCGATGAACACGTACTCGGGCTGATCCGCCGCCGGCACCATCAGATCGAGCCCGACCATTGGAATGTCCAGCGCGCGCGCCGCACGCACTGCCGCGTCGACCAGGGTCGGATGAAGACTGTCGGTCACATCTTCCAGCGTCCCGCCGGTGTGCAGATTGGCGGTGCGCCGCACGAACAGATGCTCGCCGGCCGGCAGGATGCTGCTGTAGTCATAGCCGGCCGCATGCAGCGTGCGTTGGGTTTCGTGGTCCAGCGGAATCTTGCTTTCGCCACTGGTGGCGGCTTGCCGGCGGCGGCTCTGCGCTTCGATCAGCGCACCAATGGAATGCTGACCATCGCCGACCACTTCGGCGGGCTTGCGAATCGCCGCCGCGACCACTTCAAAACCGATCACCACAATGCGCAGATCGAGACCTTCGTGGAAGCTTTCCAACAGCACGCGACTGTCGAACTGCTTGGCGGTTTCGATGGCCTTCTGCACTTCTTCGATGGTGCGCAGATCCACCGCGACGCCATGGCCCTGTTCACCGTCGAGGGGTTTGACCACCACCCGTTGGTGTTCATCGAGGAAGGCCAGATTGTCGTCGGCATTGCCCGCCAGTTGCTGTGCCGGCAGTTTCAGGCCGGCGGCTTTCAGCACCTTGTGGGTCAGGCTTTTGTCCTGGCACAAGGTCATGCTGATCGCGCTGGTCAGGTCGCTCAGCGACTCGCGGCAGCGCACGCGACGGCCGCCGTGGCTGAGGGTGAACAGCCCGGCGTCGGCGTCATCCACTTGCACGTCGATGCCGCGTCGATGCGCTTCTTCGACGATGATCCGCGCGTAAGGATTGAAATTCGCCTCCGGGCCCGGGCCGAGGAACAGCGGCTGGTTGATGCCATTCTTGCGCTTGATGGCGAAGGTCGGCAGGTTGCGAAAACCCAGTTTGGCGTAGAGGTTTTTCGCCTGACGATTGTCGTGCAGCACCGACAGATCCAGATAAGCCAGACCGCGACTCATGAAGTGCTCGACCAGATGTCGCACCAGCACTTCACCGACGCCCGGCCGCGAACAATGCGGGTCGACCGCCAGGCACCACAGGCTGCTGCCGTGTTCCGGGTCGTTGAAGGCTTTTTCATGATTGAGACCCATGACACTGCCGATCACCGCGCCGCTGTCCTCGTCTTCCGCCAGCCAGTACACCGGGCCGCCCTGATGATGCGGGGTGAGCAGCTCCGGATCGATCGGCAACATGCCGCGGGCCTGGTACAAACGGTTGATGCCCTGCCAGTCGGTTTCGCTCTGCGCGCGACGAATGCGGAAGCCGCGAAACACCCGCGTGGCCTGCCGGTAATCGCTGAACCACAGGCGCAGAGTGTCGGATGGATCGAGAAACAGCTGCGTCGGCTCCAGGCCGAGAATCTGCTGCGGTGCGGCAACATACAGCGCGATATCGCGCTCGCCGGGCTGCTCGTTGAGCAGCTCCTGCGCCAGCGACGCCGGGTCGGGAAAGGTGTGACCGATCAGCAGCCGGCCCCAACCGCAATGCACAGCAATCGGGGCGCTGGCAGGCTCGCTGCCGTCTTCGGCCAGGCGCGCCTGCAAACGTTCATACGAGGGGGCCTGACCACGCAACAGGCGTTGGTTGATGGACGTGGCATGGGGTTTCATCAATCAGATTCCTTGTTCACTGAGCCACAGGTTCAGGGCCGCCAGTTGCCACAGTTTCGAGCCGCGCAACGGGGTCAGTTGGCCTTGCGGGTCAGTCAGAAGCTTGTCGAGCATGCTCGGGTTGAACAGGCCGCGATCCTGGCTCGGATCCAGCAGCAGCTCGCGCACCCAGTTGAGCGTGTCGCCCTGCAAGTGCTTGAGACCCGGCACCGGGAAGTAGCCTTTCTTGCGGTCGATCACTTCGCTTGGAATGACCCGACGCGCAGCTTCTTTGAGCACTTGTTTGCCGCCATCGGGCAGCTTGAATTGACCTGGCACACGGGCTGACAGCTCGACCAATCGATAGTCGAGAAACGGCGTGCGCGCTTCCAGGCCCCAGGCCATGGTCATGTTGTCGACACGTTTGACCGGGTCATCGACCAGCATCACCGTGCTGTCCAGACGCAGCGCCTTGTCCACGGCAGCCTCGGCGCCGGGCTGGGCAAAGTGCTGTTTGACGAAATCGCCCGCCGCATCATGGTCGACCAGCCATTTCGGCTGCACAGTGGCCGCGTAGTCGTCGTAGCTGCGATCGAAGAACGCATCGCGGTAGGCCGCGTATGGATCCGCCGCGCCGTCGACCTGCGGATACCAGTGGTAACCGGCAAACAGTTCGTCCGCGCCTTGGCCGCTCTGCACCACTTTGCAGTGCTTGGCCACTTCGCGGGACAACAGATAGAACGCGATGCAGTCATGGCTGACCATCGGTTCGCTCATTGCGCGGAAGGCGGCGGGCAGTTGCTCGATGATTTCTTTCTCGTCGATGCGCAACTGATGGTGGCGCGTGCCGTAGTGCTTGGCGATCAGGTCCGAATACTGGAATTCGTCGCCGCGCTCGCCGCCGGCATCCTGGAAACCGATGGAGAAGGTCGACAGATTCTCTACGCCGACTTCGCGCAACAGGCCGACGAGCATGCTCGAATCGACACCGCCCGAAAGCAACACACCGACATCCACTGCCGCACGCTGACGAATCGCCACCGCTTCGCGGGTGCTGTCGAGGACGCGATCGACCCAGTCTTCCAGATTGAGGTTTTTCTCGTCTTCATTCGGGCCGTAGGGCAGGGTCCACCAGGTTTTCTGCTCGGTGCGGCCATCGGCTTCAACGCGCATCCAGGTGGCAGGCGGCAGTTTTTCGATACCGGCCAGCAACGTGCGCGGCGCAGGCACCACCGCGTGGAAGTTCAGATAGTGATTGAGCGCCACCGGATCGAGGATCGGGTTGATGTCGCCACCCTTGAGCAGCGCCGGTAGTGCCGAGGCAAAGCGCAGGCGTTGGCCGGTGCGCGACAGGTACAGCGGCTTCACGCCGAGACGGTCACGGGCGATGAACAGGCGCTGGGCATCACGCTCCCAAACGGCGAAAGCGAACATGCCATTGAGCTTCGGCAGCAACGCCTCGCCCCAAGCGTGATAACCCTTGAGCAGCACTTCGGTGTCGCCGCCGGAGTAGAAGGCGTAACCCAGTGCTTCAAGCTCTGCGCGCAGTTCCGGGAAGTTGTAGATCGCACCGTTGAACGCCAGGGACAGGCCCAGTTGGCTGTCGATCATCGGCTGCGCCGAGCCGTCCGACAGGTCCATGATTTTCAGGCGTCGATGACCCAGGGCAATCGGCCCTTGGGCATGGAAGCCCCACGCGTCAGGGCCGCGAGGGGCCAGGTGATGGGTGATTCTCTCGATCGCTGCAAGGTCTGCAGGTTGTTGATCAAAACGTAACTCGCCAGCTAATCCGCACATAAAGTCCTTACCGGTTTTTCCGTTGGGGAAGGTCAAGCCGTACCACGCGAAAAGCGCGGGTACTCAGAAACTGACCTGTCACGGTAGGGGGAGTTTTAGATCGATAAGTTATAAGGCGCCGTGGCAGCACCGTGCCGTAACGCTATCAGCCTTGATGCAGAGCCGGAATTGCTCATCACGCCGTTACGCTTTTTCTGAATAAGCCCAGTGGGACATGGGCGTCTCGCGCGGGTGGTACAGGGCTATTTTATCGATGACAAAAAGTGCTTGATCGGCCTCGTTTCTGTGCAGGAATTTGAACTGTTTTTGGCTGCCCGGCACCGTTAGGGTCAAGGCTTCAAACCGCAATAAAGGACTATTGCCATGCTCACCCAAGACAAGAAAAAACCACAGGTTCAAGCCTCGACCCTGAGCATCTTGTTCGACGCTACCGGCGACCTCGACGTCGCTGAAGCCCTGGAAAAAAGCCTGCCGGCGCATTTGCTCAAGGCTTCGCCCGCCGAACTGGCCAGGCTCGATGAACTCAATCGTGAGCTGCACAGCAAGCAACTCAAGGTCGACAAGGATCTGGCCGGGCTCAAACCGTTGCACAGTTTCTGTATCAGCGAGCTCGACAGCGCGCTGAGCAAGAAATGGCCGGCGCTCTATGACGTCGGCCTCGATGTGCTCAGTCTTCCGGGCGTCGATTGTGGCTGCGAGGCGACCGCGACCGATCAGGCCGACATCGACCTGGTCAAGCACGCCTCGCAGACTCTGTTGCAGGCAGCGATGCAGAACTTCACCGAAGACGAGGAGCAGGCCGACGGCTTCCCCGCTGGCAGTCTGGTGCGCATCAACAGTGTGCCTGACGGCGTGAAGGAGCTGACTCCGGCAGCGTTTGCCGCGTTTTGTCGCGAGCTCGATCTGGGCAAAAAATACCAGGAACATTTCCAGAAAGTGTTCGGCCTGCACGATGAAAACGGCAAGGTTGTGGCAACCAGTACCATGACCCGCGATATCGCTGCATTGAAGCAATCGCTGCTGGAACTGGACGCTCATCTGGCCGCGCTCAAGGGTGATATCACCGCGGCAGGTTTGCGCATGCTGCAAGATCTGATGCTGGCCGAGGGCGTGGCATCGGCGCAAAACCTGCGCTACGACAAAGACCCGATGATCATGCAGGGCATCAAGGTCCTCGACAGCTGCGTGTGGGGCGTTGTGGTGTTTTCCAAGCGCTCCGTGCAACAGTATCCGGAGGACGGATGCATGGTGTATATGCCCGGCGAGCCGCAGCGAGCGGTGTATGAATACCCGAGTTTCAACGCGTTCAAGCGCCACCTCGCCGAACAGCTCAAAGCCAGCGATTATCAGGATTACTTTGCCCGCAGCCTTGATGAAGATGACAAGGCTGACTTCTTCAAGGCTCTCGCTGAAAAGCCTGATCTGGGGTTCGTCGAACAGTGGCCGATCAACGTGCCGCTGTTCGATTTCATGGTGCAAAGCCATGTCGGCAAGTTGCAGATCGATGCGCGCAAGCTGGCGGTGCCCACCGCTGATATCGATGAAGAAGTGCGCCAGAAACGCCTGTTGGACTTCCTCCAGCGGGGAGTGGCGGTAGCGTCGGTCGCCGGATTGTTCGTGCCCGTGCTTGGCCAGTTGATGATGGGCGTCGCGGTGGGCCAGTTGCTCGGTGAGGTTTACGAAGGTGTCGAGGACTGGCGGCGTGGCGATCACCAGCAGGCGCTGTCACATCTGCTCAGTGTGGTGGAGAACATCGCGCTGATGGGCGTGTTCGCCGGTGGGCAAAAAGCGCTGGGAGCACTGGGGAGCAAATTGCTGCGTTCACATCCGCAGTTCTTCGGGCAATTCACCGCCATTCTCAATCGAGCCGGCAAGCCGCGCCTGTGGAAACCCGACCTCGCCCCGTATGAACATTCTCTGCCCGCCGGCTTCAGCATCGAAGCCAGCTCCAAGGAGTTCTACCAGGTTGGCCGCAAGACCGTCGGTCGCGTCGACCATCGTGTGTTCGCCGGTGACTTCGATCCCGATACCCAGCGCTGGCGTCTGGAACACGCCGAACGCGCGCAAGCCTATGCGCCCGAGCTGAACCGCCACGTCGAAGGGGGCTGGCGGCTGCCTGCCGAAGACCCCGAGCAATGGAGCAGTAGCGCCTACCTCCTCAAGCGCATCGACCCGCACTTGAGCGAATTCGTCGACGCCGATCTGGACATGATGCGCCGGCTCAGCGGCACTTCGCAGCAGACCTTGCTCGATACCTTCAACGACAATCTGAGCTTGCCGGTACGTCTGCGCGATACGGTCGAGCGCGTGCGCATCGAGCGCAAGCTGCGTGAGCTGATCACGCAACTGGAAAGCGGCGAGGTCCACTCCGAGCAACCTCTGGAGGAGCAGATGCATGCCTTGACGAAACTGCCAGGCTGGCCGACTGACCGATACATAGAGATCATTGGTCATGAGGGCGACGTCGAAACAACCTGGCCTGCGAACAGCCAGCTCGACGATACGCTGGGTGTGCCGGTCACCCGCAACCAGTTGGCCTTGGGGCGATTGCTGCCAACCGTCATCGATGGCCTCTACCAGCAGGAAGTCGATGCGCTGCTCGGTGGCAATGTCGCGAAAAGCACGCAGACATCCGCGCTGGCGAAAAAGCTCGGCGCTGCGCTCAAGGCCGATCATCGTGCAGCATTCGAGCGCATGTACCAGCGCTATGACCAGAGTGACGCGCAGGATCTGCGCAAACTGCGCGAGGCCTTTGCCGGCATTCCCGCGCGCCACGGGCAACGGCTGATTGACCGCGCGCGGAGTACCGAACGCGTGTACTTGAGTTCGACCGGGCGGGTGCCTTTGCGGCTCGGGCAGCAAACCAGGCAAGAACTCGCCAGGGTTCGGCTCGATCGCGCACTGACTGGCTTGCACTGGCCCGGGCTTGCCAACGCCGACACTGACGCACTGGCTATCCGCTTGCTGCCTCGCCTGAGCGGCTGGGACAGCCAACTGCGCCTGGAACTGCGGGACAAGACGCTCACAGGGCCGATTCTGGAGGCCATCGGCGATATGACTGCGACCACCGACAATACCTGCTCGCTGGTCAAGACTGCGCAGGGTTATGAAGCCTTCGACGGTGCGGGAGTATTACGGGCAAAAGTGGCCTCGGCGCCCGACGGGCTCTACACGGCGATTCTCAAGGCACTGCCGCCGCGACAGCGTTCCGCCGCCGGATTTGCCGATTCTGCGAGCACCGATGCGCAACGCTTACGCAGCAAGCTGCTCGATGTTGCACTGGACGAGCGCGACGCTACGGCGCGGACAATGCTGGGTGAGCGGAGCGCACGGCTGGCCGTCGAACCTGCGTGTGTTCAGGGTGACGAGGATGTCGTGACGGCTCACCCCTGGGGCTTGCTGCGTAAGGTGCGCAAACTTTATCCGCGCCTGAGCAAAGCGCAGCTCGCGCAATTGCTCGACGGTCTGGGCGATGATCCATTGAGCCGGGCGCTCAAGGTCAAAGAACTGCGCAAGCATTTGAAGACCTTACGCAACGTGTTGTCTGACTGGAGCGACGACACCGCTGCCCTGCAAACCGTGGGCACTGACCTGGCACAAGCACGGCGCAGCCGCAAATTGGCCGCGGAGCTGATCGAGGAAGCGTTCAGACGATTCGAATGGGTCGAGAGTGAGGATGAGGCGGGTAAGTCACTCTGCACGCTCAAACTCGATAATATGCGTGTCGGCAAATTACCGGCGTTACCCGCGCAATTGAATTTCGATCACGTCCAGCAATTGTCGATGAGGAACATGGCCCTGAAGGATGACGTTGCCCACTTCCTTGAATCGTTCAAACAGCTGACGTCACTGGAACTCGACAAGAACAGCATTACTCAGCTTCCGGAGGTGATCTCGCTCATGCCACAACTGCGGCGCTTGAGTCTGGCCAACAATCAACTCCAATTGACCGAGCAGACTCTGGCGAAGCTGAACCGGTTGCACACGCTGCGCTACTTCAATCTGTCCTATAACCCCTTGGGCGCCACGCCGAGTGTCGGTGGAATGTCCGGGTTGCGCCGTTTGATGCTGCGCGATACCGGAATCACCGAGCTGCCCGATGGCCTCGACAATCTTCACGATATCGAATGGATGGATCTGCGCGAAAACAGAATGCGCGAGCTGCCGGAGTGGTTGTTCCAGACATCGCGCCAATTCGCCAGGGCGATCAACATGGCGAGAAACCCGTTTTCGGAAACCGCCAAGACCCATCTGCAGAACTATCGCAACAACTCCGGCATCGGCATGGGGTATGCGGAAGACGATATCGGTCGGTTGAACGAACAGCAGGCCCGTTCGCTCTGGTTTACCGAAACCGGCGGGGAGGAATGGACGAAAAAGACGCGAATCTGGACGGCGTTCACCGAAGATTTTCGCGCTGAAGGCCTGTTTCACTTGCTCGCCCAGTTGGGCGATACCGCTGATGCGGCGCACAGCAGCGCAGACATGACGCGGCGCGTCTGGACTGTTCTGGAAGCGGCAGACGCTGATAGCGTTCTGTGTGATCAATTGCTGAATCTGGCTGCCAGCCCCATCAACTGTACGGACAGTGCGGCGATGAATTTCAGTCATCTGGAAGTTGCCGTCGAGGTCGATCGGGTGACCCACGCTGCCAATGGGGGCAAGGTCACCGCCGGCGCTTTGCTGAAGCTGGGCCGCAGCTTGTTCCGCTTGGAAAAAATCGACGAAATTGCCCGGGAGCACCACAGCAGGCTTCCGACTGTCGAACACCTGGAAATGAACCTGGCCTATCGCGTCGGCCTTGCCGAAGAACTCGACCTGCCCGGCCAGCCCCGACACATGCGATACCTCGATAACAGCAAAGTCACTGCAGCCGACCTGCAACTGGCCAAGAGCAAGATCTACAGCGCCGAACTTTCTCCCGAGTGGCTGAAGTTCATGTTGCGTCAAACTTTCTGGTGCGACCACCTGAAACAGACGTTTCCAAGTCAGTTCGACGAGGTCTATGAAGCATACGCACCACGCATGACCGAGCTGGATGAGCAGAAAGAGACGCTTTCCTCGGCCGATTACACCAGCCAGGGTAAAGCTATCGCGCTTGAACGAGAGCAGGCTGATGCAAAGCTGATTGAACGGCTGACCGACGATGCGATACGTCAGGTCGAACTCGGTATCTGCGCCAAACCCGACACATAAGCATCACTTGCCGCGAATCAGCTGACGTAATGCGAAACGGTTGGGATGGCAGGCTTCGGCGACGCTGCGTGGCAACGGCAGCGGCTCGTTGTCCAGCCACGCGGCGAGCAGTTCGCCGGACAGCGGTGCGGTGATCAGCCCGCGAGAACCGTGGCCGCTGTTGACGTACAGGCCATCGAGCCACGGGCAGGCGATGTCCGGCACTTGCCGGGCGTCCTTGCTCAACGCTGCGTAGGTTTGATTGAAGGTCTGCAAATCAGCGAGCGGACCGACAATCGGCAGGTAATCGGGGCTGGTGCAGCGAAAGGCGGCGCGGCCCTCAAGATTCTCCAGTGGCTGCTCGTTGATGTTGAGGCGGGTCAGCAGGTCGCTGGAAATTTCTTCGAGCATCGCCAGATTGCCTTGGTGCTCGGCAGTCGTGGGCGTCAGGTCGTCGCTGTTGAAGTCGAAACTGGCGCCCAGCGTGTGCTCGCCCAGACGCGCCGGGGCGACGTAGCCCTCGGCGCACACCACGGTGGCCAGCGCACGACTGTCTGCAGTCTCAGCCAGACGCGTGATCTGCCCGCGAATACGCTTGAGCGGCAATTCGGCACTCTGGGCAAAACGTTTGATTTCGGCGGCTCCGGCCAGGATCACCACCGGCGCACTGGCGAGCAAACGCTCGCCATCGAACGCTTGCCAATGGTCAGCGACGTTGCGCAGTTCCAAAGCTTCTTGATGGCTGAGCAATTCAATGTTGGCGTGCATCGCCTGGGCCTGACACAGTGCCGGCGGATGCACCCAGCCACCCTCGGGGTAGAACAAGCCGCCATGAGCCACGCCGACACCGGCGCGAGCCTGCGCTTGCGGCTGTTCCAGCCACTGCAATAGATCTTCGGGAAACGCCGCCGCCAGTTGCCCGTGGCGCTCGGCTTCTTTGGCATTGAACGCCAATTGCAGCACGCCGCAGTCATCCCAGTCGCTGCCGCGTTGCAGGCTTTCCAGCAGGCGCCGGGTGTAACCGAAGCCACTGACGATCAACTGCGACAACGCCGTGCCATGGGCGGACAACTTGAGATAGAGCACGCCTTGCGGATTCCCCGAAGCTTCCTGCGCCACCGACGCGTGACGCTCGAGCAGACTCACCTGCCAGCCGCGCGCCGCCAGACTCGACGCCGTCGCGCAGCCGGCCAGGCCCGCGCCGATCACCAGCGCCCGGCGCTCACCGCGCAACGGAGCAGGGCGGGCGAACCAGGGTTTCGCCGGTATTGGCGCCGCCACCTCGGCGGGCCAGCCGAGAAATTCGCCACGCAGGATTTCCCACTTGTGGCCGATGCCCGGTGTGCGCTTCATCTTGAACCCGGCAGCGTTGAGCAAACGGCGGACCCAACCGGTGCTGGTGAAGGTGCTGATGGTCGATCCCGGCGCGGCGAGGCGCGCCAGTTCGACGAACAGCTCGGCAGTCCACATGTCCGGATTTTTCGCCGGGGCGAAACCATCGAGGAACCACGCGTCGATCTGTGCATCGAGTTGCGGCAGTTGCTCCAGCGCATCGCCGATCAGCAAGGTCAGCGTCACTCGACCTTCGGCCAGAGTGATGCGCTGAAAACCTTGATGAATCGCCACGTACTGTTTGAGCAACTGATCGGCCAATGGCTTGAGTTGCGGCCACAGCGCCAAGGCCCGACGCAGATCCGCAGGCGCCAGCGGGTACTTTTCCACACTGACAAAATGCAGGCGTGCGCCGGCCACTGCGTGCTGTTCGAACAGCTGCCAGGCACAGAGAAAATTCAGCCCGGTGCCGAAGCCGGTTTCGCCAATGACCAGCCGTCCATCGGCCGGCAGCGCAGCGAAACGCTCGGCCAGACGGTTCTGTTCAAGAAACACGTAACGGGTTTCCTCCAGCCCTGACTGATCGGAAAAATACACGTCATCGAACACCCGCGAACGTGGGCGTCCGTGGTCGTCCCAGTCGAGTTGGGCGTGGGGCATTTCGGCTTTCATGGCAGGCTCGGCAAACACAAGGCGGCCATTCTAGCCGATCACGCGCGAGCTGCCTGATCCAGCACAAGACGGGATTTGGGCGTGTCAGGGAAAATTTCAAAAGATCGCAGCCTTCGGCAGCTCCTACAGGGAAACGCATTGCAAATGTAGGAGCTGCCGAAGGCTGCGATCTGTTCAGGTGCTGCAATCATCCGCTAGTCTTGCTGAACCCTGGAAGGAGCCGTCCCATGTTTGAATCCGCTGAAATCGGTCACGCCATCGACAAAGACACTTACGAGGCGGCGGTCCCTGCGCTGCGTGAAGCCTTGCTGGAAGCGCAGTTCGAGTTGCAGCAGCAGAAGCGCTTTCCGGTGATCATCCTGATCAACGGCATCGAAGGGGCGGGCAAGGGCGAGACGGTCAAACTGCTCAACGAATGGATGGACCCGCGCCTGATCGAAGTGCGCACCTTCGACCAGCAAACCGATGAAGAACTCGCGCGGCCACCGGCGTGGCGCTACTGGCGCATGCTGCCGGCCAAGGGGCGGATGGGGGTGTTCTTCGGCAACTGGTACAGCCAGATGCTCCAGGGCCGGGTCCACGGACTGTTCAAGGATCCGCGTCTGGACCAGGCCATCGCCGGCGCTGAGCGTCTGGAAAAAATGCTCTGCGATGAAGGCGCGTTGATCTTCAAGTTCTGGTTTCACCTGTCCAAGAAACAAATGAAAGCGCGGCTCAAATCGCTGGCCGACGACCCGCTGCACAGCTGGCGCATCAGCCCGCTGGACTGGCAGCAGTCGCAGACCTACGACAAGTTCGTCAAATACGGCGAGCGCGTGCTGCGCCGTACCAGTCGCGATTACGCGCCGTGGCATGTCATCGAAGGCGTCGATGCCAATTACCGCAGCCTGGCGGTGGGCAAGATTCTCCTCGAAGGCCTGCAAAGTGCGCTCAAGCGTGCCGACGTCAATCCCCACGAAGTCAGTGCCGCGCCGCTGGGCACGCCGGTCGATCAGTTGAACCTGCTCGACAGCCTCGACCTGACGCAGCGTCTGGACAAGAAAGACTACGAAGAACAACTGATCACCGAGCAGGCGCGGCTGTCCGGGCTGATGCGCGACAAACGCATGCGCCGCCATGCGCTGGTGGCGGTATTCGAGGGTAACGACGCGGCGGGCAAGGGCGGGGCGATTCGCCGCGTGGCAGCGGCGCTCGATCCGCGTCAGTACAGCATCGTGCCGATCGCCGCGCCCACCGAAGAAGAGCGCGCGCAACCGTACCTGTGGCGGTTCTGGCGACACCTTCCGGCGCGGGGCAAATTCACCGTGTTCGACCGCTCCTGGTACGGGCGGGTGCTGGTCGAGCGGATCGAAGGCTTCTGCACCCCAGCCGACTGGCTGCGCGCCTACGGCGAAATCAATGACTTCGAAGAGCAACTGGCCGATGCCGGCGTCATCGTCGTCAAGTTCTGGCTGGCCATCGACAAGGACACGCAGATGGAGCGCTTTCAGGAGCGCGAAGAGATTTCCTTCAAGCGCTTCAAGATCACCGAAGACGACTGGCGCAACCGCGAAAAGTGGGACGACTATCGCCGGGCGGTCGGCGACATGGTTGATCGCACCAGCACCGAGATCGCGCCGTGGACGCTGGTCGAGGCCAACGACAAACGCTGGGCGCGGGTGAAAGTGTTGCGCACGATCAACCGCGCGCTGGAAGACGCGTTCGAGAAATCCGACAAGAAGGCCAAAAAGCACAAGGACTGAAGCGATGGCCGCGCATACGCCGGGTGAATGATCCTCGCGGTCGGCAAGAAGGTGGACTTATGCTCAGGTCCACTCTCAACCGACAACAACAATGAGGTATGCCATGCGTGAAGTGGTGATCGTCGACAGCGTGCGGACCGGCCTGGCCAAATCCTTTCGCGGCAAGTTCAACCAGACCCGCCCCGATGACATGGCGGCCCACTGCGTCAATGCCCTGCTGACCCGCAACGATATCGACCCGGCCAGCGTCGAGGACTGCATCGTTGGCGCCGGCTCCAACGAGGGCGCGCAGGGCTACAACATCGGCCGCAACGTCGCGGTACTGTCGCGCCTGGGCACCGGCACCGCCGGCATGACCCTCAACCGTTTCTGCTCGTCGGGTTTGCAGGCGATTGCGATTGCCGCCAACCAGATCGCCTCCGGTTGCAGCGACATCATCGTTGCCGGCGGCGTCGAGTCGATCAGCCTGACCCTGAAAAGCGTCAACACTGATCACCTGATCAACCCGCTTCTCAAGCAACACACCCCCGGCATCTACTACACGATGGGCCAGACCGCCGAAGTGGTGGCGCGCCGTTACGGTGTCAGCCGCGAGGCGCAGGATCGTTATGCGCTGCAAAGTCAGCTGCGCACGGCCCAGGCCCAGGCTGCGGGTTTGTTCGATGATGAAATCGTGCCGATGGCGGTGAAATACCGGGTCGAGGACAAGAACAGCGGCAAAGTACAAATTGTCGACGGCGTGGTCGAGCGCGACGACTGCAACCGCCCGGACACCACCTACGAAAGCCTTGCCGGTTTGAAACCGGTGTTCGCCGACGACGGTTCGGTGACGGCGGGCAATTCATCGCAGCTGTCCGACGGTGCGTCGATGACACTGGTGATGAGCCTGGACAAAGCGCTGGAGCTGGGGCTCAAGCCGAAGGCGTTTTTCCGTGGCTTCACCGTGGCCGGTTGCGAGCCGGACGAAATGGGCATCGGTCCGGTGTTCTCGGTGCCGAAACTGCTCAAGGCCAAGGGCTTGCAAGTGGCGGATATCGATCTGTGGGAATTGAACGAGGCGTTCGCTTCGCAGTGCCTGTACAGCCGCGACCGGCTGGAGATCGGCAACGACAAATACAACGTCAACGGCGGCTCGATTTCCATCGGCCACCCGTTCGGCATGACCGGCTCGCGTCAGGTCGGGCATCTGATTCGGGAATTGCAGCGGCGCAATTTGCGTTACGGCATCGTCACCATGTGCGTGGGTGGCGGGATGGGGGCGAGTGGGTTGTTTGAGGCGGTGCGCTAAAGGATTGGTTGCCTGTTCAGGCCCCTTCGCGAGCAGGCTCGCTCCCACAGGTTCAGGGTGTACATAATTTCAATGTTCACCAAAATCCTGTGGGAGCGAGCCTGCTCGCGAAGGCAGCGCCACGGTTCAGCGGCTAGAATCCTGCCCCTGCATCCGCGCTATATAAGCCTGAATCTCCCGCTCGATCACCTGACCGTCATACGGCCCTTCGAGGGTATTTTCCCGGGTGCTGAAATACAGCTCGCCATTGACCCGACACACGCGGTCGCTGCGAAAACGGGTGGCGGGGGCGCTGTCCTCGGCGCGCATGGCGTACATGTCGGTCTCCCTGATCAATGCGTTGAAAAGTCTGCAATCAGCTTATGCCTGAAGCACTTGGCGCGCCTGCCAGGCCGATCAACGGCGGCGCGCCGGTTTACTGCTGCGACCTGCACAGTTTCATTCGCGGCCTGCCGGTAACTGTCCCTGTGTTGTGCTCGGTCGGGCGCCTAGAATGAGTGTTCTTGTCAGCAGGCTTTTGGGGTTCGCATGCACATTTCATCGGGGCGCTGGGTATATGGACTGTTCCTGGCGCTGCTGACCGCGTTTCTGTGGGGCATCCTGCCGATCAAGCTCAAACAGGTATTGCAGGTGATGGACCCGGTCACGGTGACCTGGTTTCGCCTGATGGTTTCCGGCGGTTGCCTGTTCATCTATCTGGCTTCGGTCAAACGCCTGCCGAGTCGCAAGGTACTCGGGCCCAAGGGCGGCTGGCTGGTGCTGATGGCGGTACTGGGGCTGGTCGGCAATTACGTGCTGTACCTGATGGGTCTCAACCTGCTCAGCCCCGGCACCGCGCAATTGGTGGTGCAGATGGGCCCGATCATGTTGCTGATCGCCAGTCTGTTCGTGTTCAAGGAACGCTTCAGCATCGGCCAGGGCATCGGCTTGCTGGTGCTGCTGATCGGTTTCGGACTGTTCTTCAATCAGCGCCTGGCCGAGCTGCTGACTTCGCTGTCCGACTACACCGCCGGCGTGCTCTTGGTGCTGCTGGCGTCGACGGTCTGGACCTTCTATGCGCTGGGCCAGAAGCAATTGCTCACGGTGTGGAATTCGCTACAGGTGATGATGGTGATCTACCTGTTCTGCGCGCTGCTGCTGACGCCGTGGGTGCATCCGCTGGAAGCGCTGAACCTGAGCCCGCTGCAGGGCTGGCTGCTATTGGCGTGCTGCATGAATACGCTGATCGCCTACGGCGCATTCGCCGAAGCACTGGCGCATTGGGAGGCATCGCGGGTCAGCGCAACATTGGCAATCACGCCGCTGGTGACGTTTGTGGCGGTGGCGATTGCGGCGCGGATCTGGCCGGACTACGTGCATGCCGAGCAGATCAATGCGCTGGGCTACGGCGGGGCGGTGCTGGTGGTGCTGGGTTCGGCGCTGGTGGCGTTGGGGCCGTCGTTGATTGCCGGGCTCAGGGCGCGGCGGGCCAGGGTTGTGCCTGGCTGATGATCGGCGGCGCCTGAATTCGCGAGCAGGCTCGCTCCCACATTTGAGCGCATTTCCAGCATGAGAATGCGGTCCACTGTGGGAGCGAGCCTGTTCGCGAAGACGGACTTTCAGGCGCTACATGACTCAGCCCTTGGCGCCAGCCTCGATCATGTTCTCCGGGCGCACCCACGCATCGAACTCTTCATCCGTCAGGTAACCCAGCTGCAACGCCGCCTCACGCAAAGTCAGCCCTTCGCTGTAAGCCTTCTTGGCGATTTCCGCCGACTTGTCATAACCGATGTGCGGGTTCAGCGCGGTCACCAGCATCAGCCCACGTTCCAGATGCTTGGCCATGGCCTCGGCATCCGGCTCGAGCCCGGCAATGCAGTGCTGCTGGAAGTTACTGCAGCCATCGCCGAGCAAACGGATCGATTGCAGCAGGTTGTGGATGATTACCGGTTTGAACACGTTCAACTGCAAGTGCCCTTGGCTCGCGGCAAAGCCGATCGCCACGTCGTTGCCGAGCACCTGACAGGCGAGCATCGACAGCGCTTCGCACTGGGTCGGGTTGACCTTGCCGGGCATGATCGAGCTGCCGGGTTCGTTGGCCGGCAGCTTCACTTCAGCGAAACCCGCACGCGGACCTGAGCCCAGCAGGCGCAAGTCGTTGGCGATTTTCATCAGCGCCACGGCGAGGGTTTTCAGCGCGCCGGACAGGGTGACCAGCGGCTCATGGCCGGCCAGTGCAGCGAATTTGTTCGGTGCGGTGACGAACGGCAGGCCGGACAGCGCAGCGAGTTCGGCGGCAATCGCCTCACCGAAGCCGTGCGGTGAATTCAACCCGGTGCCGACCGCGGTGCCGCCCTGCGCCAGCTCGCAGACCGCCGGCAGCGCCGCGCGAATCGCGCGCTCGGCGTAATCCAGTTGCGCGATGAAGCCGGACAGTTCCTGACCGAAGGTGATCGGCGTCGCGTCCATCATGTGCGTGCGCCCGGTCTTCACCAGCTTCATGTGCCGCGCCGCCAGTTCAGCGAGGCCGCCGGACAGCTCGGCAATCGCCGGCAGCAGTTGTTCCTGCACCGCTTTCGCGGTGGCGATGCTCATGGCGGTGGGGAAGCAGTCGTTGGAACTTTGCGAGCGATTGACGTGATCGTTCGGGTGTACCGGCGACTTGCCGCCGCGCGGGTTGCCGGCCAGTTCGTTGGCGCGACCGGCGATCACCTCGTTGACATTCATGTTGCTCTGGGTGCCGCTGCCGGTCTGCCAGACCACCAGCGGGAACTGCTCGTCATGCTCGCCGGCGAGCACTTCATCGGCGGCCTGTTCGATCAGGCGGGCGATGTCGGCGGGCAGGTCGCCGTTGCGGTCGTTGACCCGCGCGGCGGCTTTCTTGATCAGGGCCAGGGCGTGCAGCACCGGTAGCGGCATGCGTTCCTGACCGATGGCGAAGTTGATCAGCGAGCGTTGCGTCTGAGCACCCCAGTAAGCGTCGTCCGGGACCTCGATCTGGCCCAGGCTGTCGGTTTCGATACGGCTCATCGTGCACACTCCTGTTGGTCTGTTGGCGCAATTTAGGCCGGCGTCGGCCCGGGTGGTTCCATCGGCTCGATTGTTGACCGCAAAACCCCGCCGATCAAGCGCGGCAAGGCTCGGGGGTTGAGCCGCAGCGATTGTTAGGCGCAGAATGGTCGCCCTTGGGGTTCGACCTCGCTTTGCTTAAAGGAAACTCGATGACTCGTCTTCGCGCCATCTGTACCGCGGTTGCACTGGTTTGCGCCAGCGGCCAGGTGCTTGCCGATACCGCCAGCCACAACGCCAGTGCCGAAGCTTTCCTGACGCTGGCTCACGCTGACAAGCTGGGTACCCCGGTGTACATGCAAGTGCAGCAAATGTTCGCCCAGCGCTTTGAACAGACCAAAGCCCCTGAGTCGAAGAAAGCCGTGCTCGAAACCTATCAGGCCAAGGCCAACGCTGCGCTGGACCAGGCCATTGGCTGGAACAAGCTCAAGCCCGACATGGTCAAGCTCTACACCAGCAACTTCAGCGAATCCGAACTCAAGGATCTGGTTGCTTTCTACCAGTCGCCACTGGGCAAGAAAGTCCTGGAAAAAATGCCGCAGCTGACCCAGCAATCGGCGCAGATGACCCAGGGCAAACTGGAAAGCGCGGTGCCTGTGGTCAACAAGCTGCTCGACGACATGACCAAAGAGCTGGCCCCGGCCGCGGCGCCAGCCAAGAAGAAGTAAGCGGAGTTCGTGATGACCATGCAGCAACGCATCGAATCGACGCTGGCCCTGTTACAGCCTGAGCACCTGCAAGTGCTGGATGAAAGCCACATGCACAGCCGTGGGTTACAGACCCACTACAAGGCGGTGGTGGTCAGCGCGCAGTTCGAAGGCCTGAACCGGGTCAAGCGCCACCAGAAAGTCTACGGCACGCTCGGCGAGCTGATGGGCGAGTTCCATGCGTTGGCGCTGCACACCTACACCCCGCAGGAATGGGCAGAGATCGACGGCGCCCCGGCGTCGCCGACCTGTGCAGGAGGGGATCAGCGGTAAGCTTCAAGCGGCAAGCTGCAAGTTAAAGGCGGATGAGTTTTGGCTTGCCGCTTTAAGCTTGGAGCTTGTAGCTGCTTTTTTGCTAAAATCCCGACGCGCCGCTTAGCCGGCGCGTTTTTTTTGAATCCGGTTCACCCTTTGCGAGGGTAGCCACCTGGAGAAATACCCATGACACAACCGATTGTCGTGGCGGCACTGTACAAGTTCGTCACCCTCGAAGATTACGTTGACCTGCGCGAGCCACTGCTGCAAGCGATGGTCGACAACGGCATCAAAGGCACTCTGCTGATCGCCGAAGAAGGCATCAACGGCACGGTTTCCGGCAGCCGCGAAGGCATCGACGGCCTGCTCGCCTGGCTCAAGAACGATCCGCGCATGGTCGACATCGACCACAAGGAATCGTACTGCGACGAACAGCCGTTCTATCGCACCAAGGTCAAGCTGAAGAAAGAGATCGTCACCCTCGGCGTCGAAGGCGTTGACCCGAACAAGAAGGTCGGCACCTACGTCGAACCGCAGGACTGGAACGCGCTGATCAGCGACCCGGAAGTGCTGCTGATCGACACGCGCAACGATTACGAAGTGTCGATCGGCACCTTCGAAGGCGCCATCGATCCGAAAACCACAAGTTTTCGCGAGTTTCCCGACTACATCAAAGAACACTTCGACCCGGCGGTGCACAAGAAGGTCGCGATGTTCTGCACCGGCGGCATCCGCTGTGAAAAAGCCTCGAGCTACATGCTCGGCGAAGGTTTCGAAGAGGTTTACCACCTCAAGGGCGGCATTCTGAAGTACCTCGAAGAGGTACCGCAGGAAGAAACCAAGTGGCGCGGCGACTGCTTCGTGTTCGACAACCGCGTGACCGTGCGTCACGACCTGACTGAAGGCGACTACGATCAATGTCATGCCTGCCGCACGCCGGTCAGCGTTGAAGATCGCGCCTCCGAGCACTACGTCGCCGGCATCAGCTGCCCGCACTGCTGGGACAAGCTCAGCGAGAAGACCCGGCGCAGCGCCATCGATCGGCAAAAGCAGATCGAACTGGCCAAGGCGCGCAACCAGCCGCACCCGATCGGCTACAACTATAAGCAAGCATCCACCGAGGCTTAACCATGTCTGCGCGCCTGCTCTACGTGATGGATCCGATGTGTTCATGGTGCTGGGGGTTTGCTCCGGTGGCCAAGGCACTGGTCGAGCAGGCGCAGGCAGCCGGGGTCGAGCTGCATCTGGTGGTTGGCGGTCTGCGCACCGGCAGCGGTTCGGCGCTGGAGCCGACCACGCGGCGCTACATTCTTGAGCACTGGCAAGCGGTCACCGAAGCCACCGGCCAGCCGTTCAAGTTCGATTGCGCGTTGCCCGACGGTTTTGTCTACGACACCGAGCCTGCCTGTCGCGCGATTGTCACCGCACGCAGTCTGGCGCCGGATTGCGCGTGGACATTGGTCGGGTTGATCCAGCGGGCGTTTTACGTCGAAGGGCGCGATGTCACCCAGGCCAGCGTGCTGGTCGAACTGGCAGAGCAGGCCGGTGTGCCGCGTATCGAATTCGCCGCATTGTTCGATCATGCCGATCAGCACAAGGCGACCCAGGCCGATTTCACCTGGGTCCAGGACTTGGGCATCGCCGGTTTTCCGACCCTGCTGGCCGAGCGCAACGGCCAACTGGCGCTGCTGACCAACGGCTATCAACCGCTCAGCGAGCTGTCGCCGTTGCTCGGCCGCTGGCTGGAGCGCGCGGCCTGTGTCTGACCGCGCCGATGACACGCCAGCCGTAGAGCGTGTCGACCGGCTGAGCTGGGCTGAAGTCCGTCGTCTGGCACTGCATCACAAGAAATCCCTGTGGATCGCCAACGGCGTGGCCGTGCTGGCGACGCTGTGCAGCGTGCCGATTCCGTTGCTGCTGCCATTGCTGGTCGACGAAGTGCTGCTCGGCCACGGCGATGCCGCGCTGAAAGTCATGAACCATTTCCTGCCGAGCATGTGGCAGCAGGCGGCGGGCTATATCGGCCTGATGCTGGTGGTGACCCTGACCTTGCGTTGCAGCGCCCTGTGTTTTGGCGTGTTGCAGTCGCGGCTGTTCGCGCGGCTGGCCAAGGACATCGTCTACCGCATTCGCGTGCGCCTGATCGAGCGGCTCAAGCGCATCTCCCTCGGCGAATACGAAAGCCTCGGCAGCGGCACGGTGACCACGCATTTGGTCACCGATCTGGATACCCTCGACAAATTCGTCGGCGAAACCCTCAGCCGTTTCCTTGTCGCCATGCTGACCCTGGTCGGCACCGCCAGCATCCTGATGTGGATGCACTGGAAACTGGCGCTGCTGATTCTGCTGTTCAACCCGTTGGTGATCTACGCCACGGTGCAGTTGGGCAAGCGCGTCAAGCACCTGAAGAAACTGGAAAACGACAGCACCTCGCGCTTCACTCAGGCGCTGAGTGAAACCCTCGACGCGATTCAGGAAGTGCGCGCCGGCAATCGTCAGGGCTATTTCCTCGGGCGCCTCGGTTTGCGCGCGCAGGAAGTGCGCAACTATGCGGTCAACTCGCAGTGGAAAACCGACGCCTCGAACCGCGCCAGTGGTTTGCTGTTCCAGTTCGGCATCGACATCTTCCGCGCGGCGGCGATGCTCACCGTGCTGTTTTCCGACCTGTCGATCGGGCAGATGCTCGCGGTGTTCAGTTACCTGTGGTTCATGATCGGCCCGGTCGAACAGTTGCTCAATCTGCAATACGCCTACTATGCGGCCGGCGGCGCGCTGGCGCGTATCAATGAACTGCTGGCGCGTGCCGACGAGCCGCAGTATCCCGGCGGTGTCGATCCGTTCAAGGGGCGCGACACCGTCGGCATCGAGGTGCAAGGCCTGAGCTTCGGTTACGGCGACGAGCTGGTGCTGGATCAAATGAACCTGTCGATCCTGCCCGGTGAAAAAGTCGCCATCGTCGGCGCCAGCGGCGGCGGCAAAAGTACCTTGGTGCAGTTGCTGCTGGGACTGTACACGCCAGCGGCCGGGACTATTCGCTTCGGCGGGTCGACCCAGCAGGAGATCGGTCTGGAGACCGTGCGCGAGAACGTCGCGGTGGTGCTGCAGCATCCGGCGCTGTTCAACGACAGCGTGCGCGCCAACCTGACCATGGGCCGCATGCGCAGCGACGAAGCCTGCTGGCAGGCGCTGGAAATCGCGCAGATGGCCGCGACCATCCGCGCGCTGCCCGCTGGCCTCGACAGCATCGTCGGGCGTTCCGGCGTGCGTTTGTCCGGCGGTCAGCGCCAGCGTCTGGCGATTGCGCGGATGATTCTCGCCGAGCCGAAAGTGGTAATTCTCGACGAAGCTACCTCGGCCCTCGATGCCGCCACCGAGTACAACCTGCACCAGGCGATGGCGAAGTTTCTCCATGGCCGCACCACGCTGATCATTGCCCATCGCCTGTCGGCGGTGAAACAGGCGGACCGCGTGCTGGTGTTCGACGGCGGGCAGATCGCCGAGGATGGCGACCATCGCCAACTGATCGCCGACGGCGGTCTGTACGCCAAGCTCTACGGCAACTTGCAACAGCACTGATCGAAACCCTCGCCTGCCTGTCAGACGTTCTGCGCACGGTGAAAGCCGCGCCTTGCCTTGAACGAGAACCCCACCTAGTCTCGTCATAGCGAATTCGCCCGGAAGGCGAGCGGGCAGTGCTCATGCAAGGAATCTCATGAAGCAAAAGCAGACTCTGGGAACACCACGGTTGTTGGGTATCGTCTGGCCCTTTATTGCTGTCGTGGTGTTCCAGGCATTACTCGGGGGCGTGAGCCTTTACGTGCTCTCGGCCGTGCGTGGCTACGTGGCCGGCGAAAGCCTGTGGTCCAAGGGCCAGAAAGATGCCATCTATTACCTCAACCTCTACGCCGACAGCCGTGACGAGGCGATCTACCGCAAATACCTGACGGCGATCGCGGTGCCCCAGGGCGGCCACCAATTGCGCCTGGCGCTGGATCGTCAGCCGCCGGACCTGCAAGCGGCGCGCGAAGGTATTCTCAAGGGCGGCAATCATCCCGACGACGTGTCCAGCCTGATCTGGCTGTACCTCAATTTCCGCCACTTCAGTTATCTGGAAACCGCGATTGATCGCTGGACCATCGGCGACGCCTATCTCGACCGCTTGCACGAAGTTGCCCAGGAGATGCATCAGGGTATTTCCCGCAACCAGTCCAGCCCCGGCGATGTGCAGCGCTGGAAAGTGCAGATCTTCGCGATCAACGATGCCGTGACCCCAGCGGCGAAGGCCTTCAGCGATGCCTTGGGCGAAGGGTCGCGGGTGATCATGCGCCTGTTGCTGTTCACCAACCTGGCCACCGCGCTGGGTCTGATCGTGCTGGCGCTGTGGCGCACGCACAAACTGCTCAAGCAGCGCCATGAGTTTGCCCAGGCGCTGCAACTGGAAAAGGATCGCGCGCATATCACCTTGCAATCGATTGGCGATGGGGTGATCACCACCGACGTCAACGGCGCGATCGATTACATGAACCCGGCCGCCGAAGCGATGACCCACTGGAAAGCCGAGCAGGCGGCAGGCCTGCCGCTTTCGGCGCTGTTCAACCTGCTTGACGAAAACGCCCAGACCGAAGGGCTGACGTTGATCGAGCACATTCTCAGTGGTCAACTCAGTGGCGGCAGCGAACACTCCAAGCTGATCCAGCGTCTGGATGGCAGCACCCTGTCGGTAACCCTGGTCGGTGCGCCGATCCGCAATGCCGGCAACGTCAGTGGCACGGTGCTGGTGCTGCACGACATGACTCAGGAGCGGCAGTACATCGCCAATCTGTCCTGGCAGGCCACCCACGATGCGCTGACCGGGCTGGCCAACCGCCGCGAATTCGAATATCGCCTCGAACAGGCCTTGCACAAGCTGACGCGTCAGCCCGGGCGGCACGCGCTGATGTTCCTCGATCTGGATCAATTCAAACTGGTCAACGACACCTGCGGCCACGCGGCGGGCGATGAATTGCTGCGGCATATCTGCACGCTGCTGCAATCGGGCCTGCGCGAGGGCGACACGCTGGCGCGGCTGGGCGGCGACGAGTTCGGCATTCTGCTGGAGAACTGCCCGCCGGAGGTGGCGGAGAAGATTGCCGAGAGCCTGCGCCAGACCGTGCAGAACCTGCATTTTGTCTGGAAAGGGCGGCCGTTCCTGACCACCATCAGCATCGGCCTGGTGCATGTGGCGCAGAATCCGACCACGCTCGAAGCCTCGCTGCGTGCGGCCGACATGGCCTGCTACATGGCCAAGGAAAAGGGCCGCAACCGCGTGCAGGTCTATCACGCCGACGATTCCGAACTGTCGATGCGCTTTGGTGAAATGGCCTGGGTGCAACGGCTGCACATGGCGCTGGAAGAAAACCGCTTCTGCCTGTACGCCCAGCAGATTGCGCCGCTCAAGCCGCAACCCGGCCAGGCCGGGCACATCGAGATCCTCCTGCGTTTGCATGACGAATCCGGGCGGATGATTTTGCCTGACAGCTTTATCCCGGCGGCGGAACGGTACGGTTTGATGACCCAATTAGATCGCTGGGTAGTTCAGAACGTTTTCAAGGTTATTGCTCAGTGTATTGAACAGGAACATGAACTTCCTTTAGCGATGTGTGCGATTAATCTGTCAGGCATTACTATCGGAGATGACGCGTTTTTGCACTTCCTGCGAGAACAGTTTGTTAACTACGCTATACCCCCTGAAATGATTTGTTTTGAAATTACTGAAACCAGTGCAATCGCAAATCTTGGCAGTGCAATTCGTTTTATCAATGAACTCAAAGGTTTAGGTTGTCATTTTTCCCTGGATGACTTTTGTGCCGGAATGTCTTCATTCGCTTACTTGAAACATTTGCCTGTAGACTTCCTGAAGATCGACGGGAGTTTCGTAAAGGATATGCTGGACGACCCGATTAATCGGGCAATGGTCGAGGTGATCAATCACATCGGCCATGTTATGGGTAAGCAGACAATTGCCGAGTTTGTTGAAACTAACCAGATCGAACAGGCATTGCTTGAAATAGGTGTGGATTACGCTCAGGGTTATGTCATCGAGCGTCCGCAGTTGTTTACCTGTGACAGTTTGCAAAGTCGCCCTGCCAGACCGCAGCCGTTGTTGTTCAAAGCGCCTGGCACGTTCCGTTGAAGTCTCTCGCCGATCCTTGCCATCACAACTCAAAAGGAGCCGAACAGTGATCGACACATTCAACCGAACCGGACCCCTCATGGAAGCTGCAAGTTATCCTGTATGGGCGCAACAGCTCATCAAGGATTGCAGCGAGAGCAAGCGCCGGGTTGTCGAGCATGAACTTTATCAGCGCATGCGCGACAACAAACTCAGCGCGAAAACCATGCGCCAGTACCTGATCGGTGGCTGGCCGGTGGTCGAGCAGTTTGCCTTGTACATGGCGCAGAATCTCACCAAGACCCGCTTCGCCCGCCATCCCGGCGAAGACATGGCGCGGCGCTGGCTGATGCGCAACATTCGCGTCGAACTCAATCACGCCGACTACTGGATGCACTGGAGTCGCGCTCATGGCGTCAGCCTCGAAGATCTCCAGGCCCAGCAAGTGCCGCCGGAGCTGCACGCCCTGAGTCACTGGTGCTGGCACACCAGTTCGGCGGATTCGCTGATCGTGGCGATTGCCGCGACCAACTATGCGATCGAGGGCGCGACCGGGGAGTGGTCGGCGGTGGTCTGCTCGACCGGGGTCTATGCAGCGGCGTTCCCGGAAGAGGAGCGCAAGCGCGCGATGAAGTGGTTGAAGATGCACGCACAGTACGACGATGCCCACCCGTGGGAAGCGCTGGAAATCATCTGCACCCTGGCCGGCATGAACCCGAGCAAGGCGTTGCAGGCGGAATTGCGACAAGCGATCTGCAAGAGCTATGACTACATGTTCCTGTTCCTGGAGCGGTGCATGCAGCTGGAGACTTCGGAGCGCCTGCTGGTCAACCGCGAGCGCAGGACCGTAACCGAGAGCTGATCGAACTGTGGGAGCGAGCCTGCTCGCGAAAGCGGTGGGTCATGCAACGAATCGTTGTCTGACACTCCCTCTTCGCGAGCAGGCTCGCTCCCACAATGATTTTTAGCCGGCCATCGCCAGCCGGTTCCGCCCCTCGCGTTTTGCGACATAGAGCGCACTGTCGGCGCGGCGCAGCAAGCTGTCTGCCGACTCGCCCGGCAGTAACGTCGAGCATCCCAGACTCACGGTGATCTCGATCAACTGGCCATCGGCGAAATATTCCTCCGCCTGCGTCGCCTGGCGCAAGCGCTCGCCGACCATTGCTGCCGCTTCGCGGCCGGTGTTGGACAGCAGGATCAAAAACTCCTCGCCACCATAACGGAACACCATGTCGACGTTGCGCAGCTGTGCCTTGATCGACGCGGCAATGGCTCTGAGCACTTCATCACCAGCGCCATGGCCGTGTTCGTCGTTGACCCGTTTGAAGTGGTCGATGTCGAGCATCAGCACCGACAACGGCTGCACATGCCGGCGTGACATGTCTATCTCTCGCTGCAAGGTCTGCTCCATGGCCACCCGGTTGCCGGCGCCGGTCAACGGGTCGCGCAAGGCACTTTGGGTCGCGGCGCGGTAGAGCAGGGCGTTGCGCATCGGGTACAGCAGGCAGGACAGCAGCGACTCGAGGTCGCCCTGTTCCTTGTCGTTGAAGCGTTGATTGCGGCGAAAGACCAGCTCGCCCATGTGCTCGCCTTCGTGGCTCAGGGTGTAGCTGACCGAATGGTGGCCGCGTGCGCCGAACTCCAGGCGCAGGTCGCTGGCCTTGTGCACATAGCTCAAGGCATCCAGCGGCACCAGACGCTGGATTTCGCGGAAGAACAGGCCAAGGATGCGCTGTGGCTCCAGGCTGGTTTGCAGTTGCAGGCTCATTTGCTGACGCAGTTGCGCCAGGCTGGTCGGGCGCTCGATCAGCGCCGGTAGTTGACCGAAGCCCAGGCGCTGCAATTTGGCACTGTCAAAGTCAATTGCATGGGTCTGGGAAGGAGATTTCATATGGCGTGAGCCCCTAAGCAGTAAGTCTGTCTTACAGGCTGGGTGAGAGCGGCTATGGGCTGCGCGTCGTACTGATCCATCAGTCCCGTAGGACGTTTGGCGTAAGTTTAGTCTGCCGCAAGACGATCAGTCAGCTATCGAAATCGGCGTTGCCCCATGGCCATCACACGGCATGTTTTGAGGGAATTTAGAGCGAAACGCGTGCCATTCGGTTCGATTTTATTTAAAGCTTTTCGAATCAAAGACTTGCTGATGGATGCCGGGCGGCCGCGCTGGGTTATTGGCGGCTTTGTGACGGTTATGAGCGGCAACGGCTTGCCGCGACAGCATTCTGCCGCGGCAACAAATGCGACGTATGGCGTTATTGGGCGTTGAAAGCCTGGCCATTGACGCCCGCGCTGTCGGGACCCATCAGATAAAGATAGACCGGCATGATTTCTTCTGGTGTGGGGTTGTTCAGCGGGTTTTCCCCCGGATAAGCCTGCGCGCGCATGCTGGTGCGCGTGCCGCCCGGGTTGATGCTGTTGGAGCGCACCGGCGCGACGCCGTCGACTTCATCGGCCAGGGTTTGCATCAGGCCTTCGGTGGCGAATTTCGACACACCGTAAGCGCCCCAGTACGCGCGACCCTTGCGCCCGACGCTGCTGGAGGTGAACACCACCGAAGCATCCTGGGACAGCTTGAGCAGCGGCAGCAGGGTGCTGGTCAGCATGAACATCGCGTTGACGTTGACCTGCATGACACGCATGAAGTTTTCGCCGGAGAGTTGTTCGATCGGCGTGCGCGGGCCGATGATCGAAGCGTTGTGCAGCAGGCCGTCGAGATGGCCGAACTCGGTTTCGATCATCGCCGCCAGCGCATCATATTGATGGGGCAAGGCGGTCTCGAGGTTGAACGGGATCACCGCCGGTTGCGGGTGGCCCGCTGCTTCGATTACGTCGTAGACCTCGGTCAGATTGGCTTCGGTCTTGCCCAGCAGCAGCACGGTGGCACCGTGGGCGGCATAGGTTTTCGCCGCAGCCGCGCCGATACCGCGCCCGGCACCGGTGACCAGAATGACCCGATCCTTGAGCAATTCAGGGCGAGCGGTGTAATCAAACATAAAAACCTCATAATCCATTTCATGAAGACCTGCTTCACCCCTGTGGGGAGGGGATTTATCCCCGTTCGGCGGCGAAGCCGTCGCAAAACCTGAGTGTCACATTGCCTGGATAAAAGCGGGGGCCGCTTCGCAGCCCAGCGGGGATAAATCCCCTCGCCACACAGGGAGCTTGCAACAGTCAGGTCAGCAGCTGCACAGCGCGCTGTCGAGCACCTTGCGCAACTCCAGCGGATGATCCACCACCACGTCCGCGCCCCAGTGCCGTGGGTTGTCGTCCGGGTGGATGTAGCCGTAGGTCACCGCAGCGGTTTTGGTGCCGGCATCGCGGCCCGACTCGATATCACGCAGATCATCGCCGATGAACAGCACGGTCGACGGATCCAGATCAAGCATCTTGCAGGCGAGGGTCAGCGGCTCTGGATCCGGCTTGCTGTTCTTCACATGATCCGGGCAGATCAGCAGCGCCGAACGCTCGGCCAGCCCCAGGCGTTGCATGATCGGCTCGGCGAAGCGCAGCGGTTTGTTGGTGACCACGCCCCAGATCAGGTTGGCCTTTTCGATGTCGGCGAGCAGTTCGCCCATGCCGTCGAACAGTTTGCTGTGCACTGCGCAACCGACCAGATAGCGCTCGAGAAACTCCTGGCGCAGCTCCTCGAAACCGGGCGATTCCGGATCCATCGAGAACGTCACCGCGACCATGGCCTTGGCCCCGCCGGAAATCTCGTCGCGGATGTGCTTGTCGTTGATCGGCGGCAGACCGCGATCGGCACGCATCGCCTGGCAGATGGCGATGAAGTCCGGCGCGGTGTCGAGCAGGGTGCCGTCCATGTCGAAAAGTACCGCTCTGATGGCCATCGGCTTATTCCTCGCGCAGAGTCTGAATCATGTAGTTGACGTCAACGTCGTTGGCCAGCTTGTAGTGCTTGGTCAGCGGGTTGTAGGTCAGGCCGATGATGTCCTTGACGGTCAGGCCAGCCATGCGGCTCCACGCACCGAGCTCGGATGGGCGGATGAATTTCTTGAAGTCGTGGGTGCCGCGAGGCAGCAGCTTCATGATGTATTCGGCGCCGATGATCGCGAACAGGTACGCCTTCGGGTTGCGGTTGATGGTCGAGAAGAATACCTGGCCGCCCGGCTTGACCATGCGGAAGCAGGCACGGATTACCGAGGATGGATCCGGCACGTGCTCGAGCATTTCCAGGCAGGTGACCACGTCGAACTGCTCGGGCATTTCGTCGGCGAGGGCTTCGGCGGTGATCTGCCGGTATTCGACGCTGACCCCGGATTCCAGTTGATGCAGTTGCGCAACCGCCAGCGGCGCTTCGCCCATGTCGATGCCCATCACCGTGGCGCCGCGCTGAGCCATGGCTTCGCTGAGGATGCCGCCGCCGCAACCGACGTCGAGGACTTTCTTGCCGGCCAGATTGACTCGCTCGTCGATCCAGTTGACCCGCAGCGGGTTGATGTCGTGCAGCGGCTTGAATTCGCTTTCGCGGTCCCACCAGCGATGGGCCAGGGCCTCGAATTTGGCGATTTCGGCGTGGTCGACGTTGCTCATGTTCAATTCCTCGAAAAACCTGAAAAGGGCTGTAGCCGCGGATATTGCGCCGCGGTGTTTACGATTCGGTGTGGCCGCTGATGCGCTGGCCCCAGTAGCGAGCGGTTGCGCCCAGCTGTTGTTCGTCCATGCGGGTCAGGCGCCGCTCGTCGAGCAGTTGCTTGCCGGCGACCCAGAGGTGTTTGACGCAATCACGCCCAGTGGCATAAATCAGCTGCGACACCGGGTCATACACCGGTTGCTGCGCCAGGCCGGACAGGTCGAAAGCGACGATGTCCGCGGCTTTGCCGATCTCCAGCGAGCCAACCTGCGCCTCGATCCCCAATGCGCGCGCACCATTGAGAGTGGCCATGCGCAAGGCGCGATGGGCGTCCAGCGCGGTGGCGGAACCGGCGACGGCTTTGGCCAGCAGGGCGGCGGTGCGGGTTTCGCCGAGCAGGTCGAGATCATTGTTGCTCGCCGCGCCGTCGGTACCGACAGCCACATTGACCCCAGCCTGCCACAAACGCTCGACCGGGCAGAAGCCGCTGGCCAGTTTCAGATTGGATTCCGGGCAGTGGATCACGCTGCTGTTGCTTTCTACCAGCAGCGCAAGGTCGTCATCGCTGATCTGGGTCATGTGCACGGCCTGGAAGCGCGGGCCGAGCAGGCCAAGACGGCCGAGGCGCGCCAGTGGCCGTTCGCCGGTCTGCTCGACGGCTTGCTGCACTTCGAATGCCGTTTCGTGCACATGCATGTGGATCGAGGCGTCAAGCTCCTCGGCGATCACCCTGATTTTCTCCAGATTCTCATCGCCGACGGTGTAGGGTGCATGCGGGCCGAAAGTAATCTTGATGCGCTCGTGATGCTTGAGATCGCCGAACAATTCGACGCCCTGACGAATGGCTTCGTCGGCACTGTTGGCGCCGGGGATCGGGAAATCAAGGATAGGAATGGCGATTTGCGCGCGGATGCCGCTGTTATGCACACGCTCGCTGGCGACTTTCGGGAAAAAGTACATGTCAGAGAAGCAGGTGATGCCGCCCTTGATCTGCTCGGCGATGGCCAGATCGGTGCCGTCGCGGACGAAATCCTCATCGACCCATTTGCCTTCGGCCGGCCAGATGTGGTTTTCCAGCCAGGTCATCAACGGCAGATCGTCGGCCAGACCACGGAACAGCGTCATCGCCGCGTGGCCGTGGGCATTGATCAGTCCCGGCGCCAACAGAACATCTGGCAGTTCACGGATTTCTGTCGCGTTACACTTCAACGCTTCGGCGCGCGGGCCGATAAACACGATGCAACCGTCACGGATGCCCAGGCCGTGCTCCTTGAGCACCACGCCTGCGGGTTCGACGGGGACCAGCCAGGTCGGCAGCAATAACAGGTCGAGCGCAATGGCAGGTTTCGGCATCGAAGGTCGGTTCCAGTGCTTTTGTAAAGGATGGCGAAGTATACCCGAGCGTCTTCGCGGGGGGATCGCTATAATCGGCGGCTTTTGTTCATGAGTGCGGGGTGTGGGATGCGCGATCGACTGTTGGCTGCGGAGAAAGTAAAGGCCATCGATTGGCGTGATGGCGCGCTGCACCTGCTGGATCAGCGTATTTTGCCGTTCGAGGAAACCTGGATCGCCTACACCAGCGCCGCTGGTGTGGCCGAAGCGATTCGCTCGATGGTCGTGCGTGGCGCACCGGCCATCGGTATCAGCGCGGCCTATGGCATCGTCCTCGCAGCGCGGGCGCGGATTGCCGAGGGCGGCGACTGGTACGCGGCGCTGGAAGAGGATTTCGCGCTGTTGGCCGATTCGCGTCCGACCGCGGTCAATCTGTTCTGGGCGCTGGGGCGCATGCACGATCGCCTGGATCGCCTGAAAAGCAAGGCCGATCCGCTGGCCGCGCTGGAGGCCGAGGCCATCGCCATTCACCAAAGCGACCGCGAAGCCAACCTGACCATGGCGCAGCTTGGTGTCGATCTGATTCGCAAGCATCAGGGCAACGCTCAAGCCATCCTGACCCATTGCAATACCGGCGCGCTGGCCACCGGCGGGTTCGGTACTGCGCTGGGGGTGATCCGCGCTGCTTATATAGAAGGCATGGTCGAGCGCGTTTACGCCGATGAAACCCGGCCGTGGCTGCAAGGCTCGCGCCTGACCGCGTGGGAACTGGCCAACGAAGGCATCCCGGTGACCCTGAACGCCGACTCCGCCGCCGCGCACATCATGAAAACCAAAGGCGTGACCTGGGTGATCGTCGGCGCCGACCGCATCACCGCCAATGGCGACGTGGCGAACAAGATCGGCACCTACCAACTGGCAGTCAACGCCATGCACCACGGCGTGCGCTTCATGGTCGTGGCGCCAAGTTCGACCATCGACATGAACCTCGCCAGCGGCGATGACATCCCGATCGAAGAACGTGATGGCGCCGAACTGCTCGAAGTCGGCGGTAAACGCGTCGGTGCCGATGTTGAAGCGTTCAACCCGGTGTTTGATGTCACCCCGGCGGATCTGATCGATGCGATCGTCACCGAAAAAGGCATCGTCGAACGCCCGGACACCGCGAAAATGGCCCAGCTGATGTGCCGCAAGCGCCTGCATTGATGCGGTGATTCTCAATGTAGGAGCTGCCGAAGGCTGCGATCTTTTGATCTTGCTTTTTACAGGTCAGGATCAAAAGATCGCAGCCTTCGGCAGCTCCTACAGGTGTTTGAGGCCCTAAAAGTCAATAAACATCCCCAAACCAAGCCTCAATTCTGCATTCAACCAAGCTCTGAGCTTCTGTCGTCCCCCTCAAGCCTGTCATCGGTCAACTAACTATGCTCCATGCGCATCTGGGGGATAGGTGCGTGGCGGCCTTTGTGATAACATCCGGCGTTTTCCGAGGCGGCTCCACGGAGCTGTCTTTACTGCGCAAATCCGCGATCCAATGTTGATTTGTCGTAAGTCGGCGCATGGCACTCGGCCGGCCCCGACGAGCTTCGTTGCTCCCACATGGATATGACGAAGTTTCACCAGAAAAAGGAATCAGGCTTCTCATGGGCGAACTGGCCAAAGAAATCCTCCCGGTCAATATCGAAGACGAGCTGAAACAGTCCTACCTCGACTACGCAATGAGCGTGATCGTCGGCCGTGCACTGCCGGATGCGCGCGATGGCCTCAAGCCCGTGCACCGTCGCGTACTGTTCGCGATGAGCGAGCTGGGCAACGACTACAACAAGCCGTACAAGAAATCTGCCCGTGTCGTCGGCGACGTGATCGGTAAGTATCACCCGCACGGTGACACTGCCGTGTACGACACCATCGTTCGTATGGCCCAGCCTTTCTCCCTGCGCTACCTGCTGGTCGACGGTCAGGGCAACTTCGGTTCGGTCGACGGCGACAACGCTGCGGCCATGCGATACACCGAAGTGCGCATGACCAAGCTGGCGCACGAGCTGCTGGCTGACCTGCACAAGGAAACCGTGGACTGGGTGCCGAACTACGACGGTACCGAACTGATCCCGGCAGTCATGCCGACCCGCGTGCCGAACCTGCTGGTCAACGGTTCCAGCGGTATCGCCGTAGGCATGGCGACCAACATTCCGCCGCACAACCTCGGTGAAGTCATCGACGGTTGCCTGGCCCTCATCGACAACCCTGAGCTGACCGTCGATGAGCTGATGCAATACATTCCCGGTCCGGACTTCCCGACGGCTGCGATCATCAACGGTCGCGCCGGCATCATCGAAGCCTACCGCACCGGTCGCGGGCGCATTTACATGCGTGCCCGCTCGATCATCGAAGACATCGACAAGGTCGGTGGCCGTCAGCAGATCGTCATCACCGAGCTGCCTTACCAGCTGAACAAGGCGCGTCTGATCGAGAAGATCGCCGAGCTGGTCAAAGAGAAGAAGCTCGAAGGCATAACTGAGCTGCGCGACGAGTCCGACAAGGACGGTATGCGCGTCGTGATCGAACTGCGTCGCGGCGAAGTGCCTGAGGTGATCCTCAACAACCTCTACGCCCAGACCCAGCTGCAATCGGTATTCGGCATCAACATCGTCGCGCTGATCGACGGCCGCCCGCGCATCCTTAACCTCAAGGATCTGCTGGAAGCCTTCGTCCGTCACCGTCGCGAAGTGGTCACCCGTCGTACCGTGTTCGAACTGCGCAAGGCGCGCGAGCGCGGGCACATTCTCGAAGGTCAGGCTGTTGCGCTGTCGAACATCGATCCGGTAATCGCCCTGATCAAGGCTTCGCCAACACCGTCGGAAGCCAAGGAAGCGCTGATCAGCACGCCTTGGGAATCCTCGGCTGTGGTGGCGATGGTTGAACGTGCCGGTGCCGATTCGTGCCGTCCGGAAAACCTCGATCCGCAATATGGCCTGCGCGAAGGCAAGTACTTCCTTTCGCCAGAACAGGCGCAAGCGATTCTGGAATTGCGCCTGCACCGTCTGACCGGTCTGGAGCACGAGAAGCTGCTGGCCGAGTATCAAGAGATCCTCAACCAGATCGGCGAGCTGATCCGCATCCTCAACAGCGCTGTGCGCCTGATGGAAGTAATCCGCGAAGAGCTGGAAGTGATCCGCGCCGAATACGGCGACGTGCGCCGCACCGAAATTCTCGATGCCCGTCTCGACCTGACCCTGGGCGACATGATCCCGGAAGAAGAGCGCGTCGTGACCATCTCCCACGGTGGCTACGCCAAGACCCAGCCGCTGGCTGCGTACCAGGCTCAGCGTCGTGGCGGCAAAGGCAAATCGGCTACCGGCGTCAAGGACGAGGACTACATCGCTCACCTGCTGGTCGCCAACAGCCACACCACGCTGCTGCTGTTCTCCAGCAAGGGCAAGGTGTACTGGCTCAAGACCTACGAGATTCCGGAAGCATCCCGCGCGGCCCGTGGTCGTCCGCTGGTCAATCTGCTGCCGCTGGATGACGGTGAATACATCACCACCATGCTGCCGGTCGAGGAATACACCGAAGGTCACTACATCTTCATGGCCACCGCCAACGGCACCGTGAAGAAGACCCCGCTGGAATCCTTCAGCCGTCAGCGCAGCGTCGGTCTGATCGCGCTGGAACTGGACGAAGGCGACGTGCTGATCTCTGCGGCCATCACCGATGGTGAGCGCGAAGTGATGCTGTTCTCCGACGGCGGCAAGGTCACCCGTTTCAAAGAGTCCGACGTGCGTGCCATGGGCCGTACCGCTCGCGGTGTGCGCGGCATGCGTCTGCCGGAAGGGCAGAAGCTGATTTCCATGCTGATCCCGGAAGAAGGCAGCCAGATCCTCACCGCTTCGGCGCGTGGTTATGGCAAGCGCACCGCGATCACCGAGTTCCCTGAGTACAAGCGTGGCGGTCAGGGCGTGATCGCCATGGTCAGCAACGAGCGCAACGGCCGTCTGGTCGGCGCGGTGCAGGTGCTCGACGGCGAAGAAATCATGCTGATCTCCGATCAGGGCACTCTGGTGCGTACCCGTGTCGACGAAGTGTCGAGCCTGGGTCGTAACACACAGGGCGTGACGCTGATCAAGCTGGCCAAGGATGAAACCCTGGTCGGGCTGGAGCGGGTTCAGGAGCCTTCGGAAATCGAAGGCGAAGAGCTCGAAGGTGAAGAGGGCGAGGAAATCGCAGGCACCGTCGGTATCGACGAGGCCGCAGACGACCAGCAACTCGACGCCGCAGCAGACGAAGAACCGCAGGAATAAGCGGACAAACGAGGGGGCGGATGAGAATTCGCCCCCTTGTTATTTGTCCGGTATGAATTTTCGACATCATGGAGATCCCCTGTGGGAGCGAGCCTGCTCGCGAAAGCAGGCGCTGCGGTACCTCTGAAGCACCGCGGTGATGCATTCGCGAGCAGGCTCGCTCCCACAGGGCCATGTTGATCGGTAGTGTGATTTATTGCGTGATACCACCAAATCAGAGCGAGATTGGATGTGAGCAAGCGAGCCTATAACTTCTGCGCCGGTCCGGCGGCGCTGCCTGAAGCTGTCCTGCAGCGCGCCCAGGGTGAACTCCTTGATTGGCACGGCAAGGGTCTGTCGGTCATGGAAATGAGCCATCGCAGCGATGAGTTCGTGTCCATCGCCACCCAGGCCGAGCAGGATCTGCGTGACCTGCTGAATATCCCGTCGAACTACAAAGTGCTGTTCCTCCAGGGTGGCGCCAGCCAACAGTTCGCGCAGATCCCGCTGAACCTGTTGCCGGAAGGCGGCTCGGCCGACTACATCGACACCGGTATCTGGTCGCAGAAAGCCATCGAAGAAGCCTCGCGCTACGGCCACGTCAACGTTGCTGCCACTGCCAAGCCTTACGACTATTTCGCCATCCCCGGCCAGAACGAGTGGAACCTGTCGAAAGACGCCGCTTACGTTCACTACGCGCCGAACGAAACCATCGGCGGTCTGGAATTCCAGTGGATCCCGCAAACCGGTGACGTGCCGCTGGTCGCCGATATGTCTTCGGACATCCTCTCGCGCCCGGTCGACATCTCGCGTTTCGGCATGATCTACGCCGGCGCGCAGAAGAACATCGGCCCGAGCGGCATCGTCGTCAACATCATCCGCGAAGACCTGCTCGGCAAGGCCCGCTCGCTGTGCCCGACCATGCTCAACTACAAGGTCGCGGCTGATAACGGTTCGATGTACAACACCCCGCCGACGCTGGCCTGGTACTTGTCCGGTCTGGTGTTCCAGTGGCTGAAAGAGCAGGGCGGCGTCGAAGCGATTGCCAAACTCAACGACGTCAAGCAACGCACCCTGTACGACTTCATCGATGCCAGCGGCCTCTACAGCAACCCGATCAACAAGTCGGATCGCTCGTGGATGAACGTGCCGTTCCGTCTGGCTGACGATCGTCTGGACAAGCCGTTCCTCGCCGGTGCCGACGAGCGCGGCCTGCTCAACCTCAAGGGCCACCGTTCGGTGGGCGGCATGCGCGCCTCCATCTACAACGCCGTCGACATCACCGCGGTCAACGCGCTGGTGGCGTACATGGCGGAATTCGAGAAGGAACACGGCTGATGTCCGAGCAAGAACTCAAGGCACTGCGCGTTCGCATCGACGCTCTGGACACCAAAGTCCTCGAGCTGATCAGTGAGCGTGCGCGTTGCGCCCAGGAAGTCGCCCGCGTGAAGATGGCCTCGCTGGCCGAAGGCGAAGTGCCGGTGTTCTATCGTCCCGAGCGCGAAGCTCAGGTGCTCAAGCGTGTGATGGAGCGCAACCAGGGGCCGCTGGGCAACGAAGAGATGGCGCGGCTGTTCCGCGAAATCATGTCGTCGTGCCTGGCACTGGAGCAGCCACTGAAAGTGGCGTACCTCGGCCCTGAAGGTACCTTCACCCAAGCGGCAGCGATGAAACACTTCGGTCACGCGGTGATCAGCAAGCCGATGGCGGCGATCGACGAAGTGTTCCGTGAAGTCGCCGCCGGTGCGGTGAATTTCGGCGTGGTGCCGGTGGAAAACTCCACCGAAGGCGCGGTCAACCACACGCTGGACAGCTTTCTCGAACACGACATGGTGATCTGTGGCGAAGTCGAGCTGCGCATCCACCATCATCTGCTGGTCGGCGAAAACACCAAGACCGACAGCATCAGTCGCATCTATTCCCACGCGCAGTCGCTGGCCCAGTGCCGCAAGTGGCTGGACGCGCATTACCCGAATGTCGAACGCGTCGCGGTGTCGAGCAACGCCGAAGCGGCCAAACGGGTCAAGGGTGAGTGGAATTCGGCGGCCATTGCTGGCGACATGGCGGCGGGGCTGTACGGCCTGACGCGCCTGGCCGAGAAGATCGAAGATCGTCCGGACAACTCCACGCGCTTCCTGATGATCGGTAACCAGGAAGTGCCGCCGACCGGCGACGACAAGACCTCGATCATCGTGTCGATGAGCAACAAGCCCGGCGCACTTCATGAGCTGCTGGTGCCGTTCCACGACAATGGCATCGACCTGACCCGCATCGAAACCCGACCGTCGCGCAGCGGCAAATGGACCTACGTGTTCTTCATCGACTTCGTCGGCCACCACCGCGATCCGTTGATCAAAGGTGTGCTGGAAAAGATCAGTCAGGAAGCAGTAGCACTCAAAGTGCTGGGTTCCTACCCGAAAGCAGTTCTCTAAGGGGCGGTAGCAAATGAGTGGCAACTTCCTCGCTCTGGCACAGCCGGGCGTGCAACAACTTTCGCCGTACGTTCCGGGCAAGCCTGTGGACGAACTGGCGCGCGAGCTGGATCTGGATCCGGCAAAAATCGTCAAACTGGCGAGCAACGAAAACCCGCTGGGCGCCAGTCCAAAGGCGCTGGCGGCGATTCGCGAAGAGCTGGCCGAGCTGACCCGTTACCCCGACGGCAATGGTTTCGCTCTGAAATCGCTGCTGGCCGAGCAGTGCCGCGTCGAGCTGAATCAGGTCACGCTGGGCAACGGCTCCAACGATATTCTTGAACTGGTTGCGCGTGCCTATCTGGCGCCGGGCCTGAATGCGGTGTTCAGTGAGCACGCTTTCGCCGTATATCCGATTGCTACCCAAGCTGTCGGTGCGCAGGCCAAAGTCGTTCCAGCCAAAGACTGGGGTCATGACCTGCCGGCGATGCTTGCGGCCATCGATGCCAACACCCGCGTGGTGTTCATCGCCAACCCGAACAACCCGACCGGCACCTGGTTCGGCGCTGAAGCGCTGGATGAGTTCCTGCAAGATGTTCCCGAGCATGTGCTGGTAGTCCTCGACGAGGCTTACATCGAGTACGCCGAAGGCAGTGATTTGCCGGACGGTCTCGACTTCCTCGCGGCGTACCCGAACCTGCTGGTGTCGCGCACCTTCTCCAAGGCCTATGGCCTGGCCGCGCTGCGCGTCGGTTATGGCTTGTCGACGCCTGTGGTGGCGGACGTGCTGAACCGCGTTCGTCAGCCATTCAACGTCAACAGCCTCGCGCTGGCGGCGGCGTGTGCGGCGCTGAAGGACGAGGAATATCTGGCGCAAAGCCGTCAGCTCAACGAATCCGGAATGCAGCAGTTGCAGGCGGGTTTCCGTGAGCTGGGACTGAGCTGGATCGAGTCCAAAGGCAACTTCATCTGCGTCGATCTTGGCCAGGTCGCGGCGCCGGTCTTCCAAGGCTTGCTGCGCGAAGGCGTGATCGTGCGTCCGGTGGCCAATTACGGCATGCCGAACCACTTGCGCGTGACCATCGGTCTGCCGGCAGAAAACAGCCGTTTCCTCGAGGCGCTGCGCAAGGTTCTGGCTCGTGGTTGATGTCACTGCGCTGCAACCTGCTGCACCTATGATCGGTCGCCTCGTGGTGGTCGGTCTGGGGTTGATCGGTGGTTCGTTTGCCAAGGGTTTGCGAGAAAGCGGCCTGTGCCGTGAAGTGGTCGGCGTCGATCTGGATCCGCAATCGCGCAAGCTCGCGGTCGAATTGGGTGTGGTCGATCGCTGCGAAGACGACTTGGCGGCGGCTTGCGTCGGTGCCGATGTGATTCAGCTGGCGGTGCCGATTCTGGCAATGGAAAAGCTGCTCGCGCGCCTGGCTGTCATGGATCTGGGGCAGGCGATTCTTACGGATGTCGGCAGTGCCAAGGGCAACGTGGTGCGCGCGGCGACCGAGGCGTTTGGCGGCATGCCGGCGCGCTTCGTCCCCGGGCACCCGATTGCCGGTTCCGAGCAGAGTGGGGTGGAAGCCTCGAATGCCGAGCTATTCCGCCGGCACAAGGTGATCCTGACGCCGCTCGAGCAGACCGATCCTGCGGCGCTCGCGGTGGTCGATCGCCTGTGGCGTGAATTGGGTGCCGATGTCGAGCACATGCAGGTCGAGCGTCACGACGAAGTCCTCGCCGCGACCAGCCATCTGCCGCACCTGCTGGCCTTCGGTCTGGTCGATTCATTGGCCAAGCGCAATGAAAATCTGGAGATCTTCCGTTACGCTGCCGGTGGTTTTCGCGACTTCACAAGAATCGCCGGAAGCGACCCGGTGATGTGGCACGACATCTTCCTCGCCAACCGCGAGGCTGTCCTGCGCACACTCGATACATTTCGCAGCGACCTCGACGCCTTGCGCGACGCGGTCGATGCAGGGGATGGGCACCAATTATTGGGCGTTTTCACGCGCGCCCGGGTTGCCCGCGAGCATTTCAGTAAAATCCTGGCCCGCAGGGCCTATGTGGACGCTATGAATTCCAACGATCTGATCTTCCTGGCTCAACCTGGTGGCCGCCTGTCCGGTCGGATTCGCGTACCGGGCGACAAATCGATTTCCCACCGTTCGATCATGCTCGGCTCGCTGGCCGAAGGCGTCACCGAAGTCGAAGGCTTCCTCGAGGGCGAAGACGCCCTGGCGACCTTGCAGGCATTTCGCGACATGGGCGTAGTCATCGAAGGCCCGCACCACGGCCGCGTGACCATTCACGGTGTCGGCCTGCACGGCCTGAAACCTGCGCCTGGCCCGATCTATCTGGGCAACTCCGGCACGTCGATGCGTCTCCTCTCCGGCCTGCTGGCGGCGCAGAACTTCGACAGCACCTTGACCGGCGATGCATCGCTGTCGAAGCGTCCGATGAATCGCGTGGCCAATCCTCTGCGAGAAATGGGCGCCGTGATCGAAACCGCTGCTGAAGGTCGTCCACCGATGACCATTCGCGGTGGTCACAAGCTCAAAGGTCTGACCTACACCATGCCGATGGCCAGCGCCCAAGTGAAATCCTGCCTGCTGCTCGCCGGTCTCTACGCCGAAGGCAAGACCACCGTCACCGAGCCTGCGCCAACCCGCGATCACACCGAGCGCATGCTGCGTGGTTTCGGCTACCCGGTCAGCGTCGACGGCGCCACGGCTTCGGTCGAGTCCGGCGGCAAGCTCACCGCGACTCACATCGAAGTGCCGGGCGATATCTCGTCGTCGGCGTTCTTCCTGGTTGCAGCCTCGATCGCCGAGGGTTCGGAGCTGGTGCTGGAGCACGTCGGCATCAACCCGACCCGTACTGGCGTGATCGATATCCTGCGTTTGATGGGGGCCGATATCACTCTGGAAAACCAGCGTGAAGTTGGCGGCGAGCCAGTGGCTGACTTGCGCGTGCGGGCAGCTAAACTCAAGGGTATCGAGATTCCGCAAGAACTGGTGCCGCTGGCGATCGACGAATTCCCGGTCCTGTTCGTTGCGGCTGCGTGCGCCGAAGGGCGTACCGTGCTGACCGGCGCCGAAGAGCTGCGGGTCAAGGAATCCGACCGGATTCAGGTCATGGCGGACGGTTTGCTGGCGCTGGGCGTCAAGTGCGAACCGACCCCGGACGGCATCATCATCGACGGCGGCCAGATCGGCGGCGGTGAAGTGCACGGGCACGGCGACCACCGTATCGCCATGGCCTTCAGCGTTGCCTCGTTGCGCGCTACCGCACCGATCCGCATCCATGATTGCGCCAACGTCGCGACCTCGTTCCCCAACTTCCTCGCGCTGTGCGGGCAAGTCGGCATTCGTGTGGCACAAGAGGCTCAGTCGTGAAAAACATTGCACCGGTCATCACCATCGATGGGCCAAGCGGCTCCGGCAAAGGCACGGTCGCCGGGATTCTGGCCAAGCGTCTGGGCTGGAACCTGCTGGATTCCGGTGCGCTTTATCGCTTGCTCGCGTTTGCTGCGCACAACCATGGCGTCGACCTGACCAATGAAGAGCTGCTGAAGACATTGGCCGCTCATCTGGATGTGCAGTTCATCGCCGCGACCGAAGGTCAGCTGCAGCGGATCATTCTGGAAGGCGACGAAGTCAGTGATGTCATCCGCACCGAAAGCGTCGGTTCCGGCGCCTCGCAAGTGGCTGCGCTGCCCGCTGTGCGCGAGGCGCTGCTGCAGCGCCAGCGTGCTTTCCAGGAAGCGCCAGGCCTGGTGGCCGACGGCCGCGACATGGGCACGGTGGTTTTTCCGGATGCACCACTGAAGATTTTCCTCACCGCCAGTGCCGAGGAGCGGGCGCGCCGTCGATATTTGCAGTTGAAGGGCAAAGTCGAGGGTGTTAGTCTGTCGAGTCTGCTAGATGAGATCCGTGCACGCGATGAGCGTGACACCCAGCGCGCAGTAGCCCCGCTCAAGCCGGCGGCCGACGCGATTCAGCTGGATTCAACGGAGCTTTCCATCGATCAGGTGCTTGAACGCATCATGAGCGAGATCGCCATTCGCGATATCGCCGGGTGACCAAGAGGGTCGCAGGGGACCAGTCATAGTCCTGCGGTGCTTCTTTTAAATGAAACTAACCCACACCGTCTGGGGTGTGGAGATGGGCGTTTACTTCGCCCTCATCTACAGGAATTAAAATGAGCGAAAGCTTTGCGGAACTCTTTGAAGAAAGCCTGAAAACCCTGAACCTTCAGGCAGGCTCCATCATCACCGGTGTTATCGTTGATATCGATTACCAGGCTCGCTGGGTAACCGTTCACGCTGGTCTGAAGTCTGAAGCACTCATCCCGCTTGAGCAGTTCTACAACGATGCTGGCGAACTGAACATCAACGTTGGTGATGAAGTTCACGTTGCTCTGGATTCGGTTGAAGACGGCTTTGGCGAAACCAAGCTGTCCCGTGAAAAAGCCAAGCGCGCTGAATGCTGGATCGTTCTGGAAGCAGCCTTCGCAGCCGAGGAAGTGGTCAAGGGCGTTATCAACGGTAAGGTTAAAGGCGGCTTCACTGTCGACGTTAACGGCATCCGTGCGTTCCTGCCAGGTTCCCTGGTTGACGTCCGTCCAGTGCGCGACACCACGCACCTGGAAGGCAAAGAGCTGGAATTCAAGGTCATCAAGCTGGACCAGAAGCGCAACAACGTTGTCGTTTCCCGTCGCAGCGTCCTCGAAGCCGAGAACTCCGCCGAGCGTGAAGCTCTGCTGGAATCCCTGCAGGAAGGCCAGCAAGTCAAAGGTATCGTCAAAAACCTCACCGATTACGGCGCATTCGTCGATCTGGGTGGCGTGGACGGCCTGCTGCACATCACCGACATGGCCTGGAAGCGCATCAAGCATCCTTCCGAGATCGTCAACGTTGGTGACGAAATCGACGTCAAGGTTCTGAAATACGATCGCGAACGCAACCGTGTTTCCCTGGGCCTGAAGCAACTGGGCGAAGATCCATGGGTTGCTATCAAAGCCCGTTACCCAGAAGGCACTCGCGTTACCGCTCGTGTAACCAACCTGACCGACTACGGCTGCTTCGCTGAGCTGGAAGAAGGCGTTGAAGGTCTGGTACACGTTTCGGAAATGGACTGGACCAACAAGAACATCCACCCTTCGAAAGTCGTACAAGTCGGCGACGAAGTGGAAGTCATGGTTCTGGACATCGACGAAGAGCGTCGTCGTATCTCCCTGGGCATCAAGCAGTGCAAGTCGAACCCATGGGAAGACTTCTCTGGCCAGTTCAACAAGGGCGACAAGATCTCCGGCACCATCAAGTCGATCACCGATTTCGGTATCTTCATTGGTCTGGACGGCGGCATCGACGGTCTGGTTCACCTGTCCGACATCTCCTGGAACGAAGTGGGCGAAGAAGCCGTACGTCGTTTCAAGAAGGGCGACGAGCTGGACACCGTCATCCTGTCGGTTGATCCAGAGCGCGAGCGCATCTCCCTGGGCATCAAGCAACTGGAAAGCGATCCGTTCTCCGAGTACGTCTCGGTTAACGACAAGGGCGCTATCGTGACCGGTACCGTGAAAGAAGTTGACGCCAAAGGCGCCATCATCGTTCTGGCCGACGACATCGAAGCTACCCTGAAAGCCTCCGAAATCAGCCGTGACCGCGTTGAAGACGCGCGCAACGTTCTGAAAGAAGGCCAGGAAGTTGAAGCCAAGATCATCAGCGTTGACCGCAAGAGCCGCGTAATCCAGCTCTCGATCAAGTCGAAAGACGACGCTGAAGAGAAAGAAGCCATCCAGAGCCTGAAAGCAGCTCCGGAAGGCGAAGCAGCCGACACCACTATGGCGGCACTGCTGCGTCAAGCAATGGCCAAACAGAACTGAGTTCTGCTTGATCATTAAAAAGGGCGACTTCGGTCGCCCTTTTTTGTGCCTGCGATTTGGTTCTTGTACGTCCGTGCATGAAACCAATGGCTTCGCCTGCGGGTCTGTTTCTTTAATCGGATCAATCGCCTATTCGCGACTAAGCTTGGTCTTGAGCATTAGTCGTCAGGCTTGCCTGGCATAAGGAAGTGGATGAACAAGTTACTTGTTGTTGCAGTGGTCCTGGCGCTGGCAGGTTGCACCACCAGTGCGAAAACCCATGCGGTGCGCGGCGTCAGTGGTATCGAGGTCGACTGCTCCGGGCTTGGTTCCGGTTGGGAGAAGTGCCAGAAGCGTGCGGCCAAGGAATGCAAAGGCAAAGGCTACAAAGTCATCACCCGCTCTGATGATGCGAAAGATGAAGACGAATACCCGTTTGGCTTCAACCCGGCAGGCTTTGTAACCCGGACCATGCTGGTGATGTGTCGTTAGGGCGGCGGCGATCCGACTCGCCACTGGAGTGCCCTGAATATGGGCGTTTTAACGCCGGGAAAGATATGTCAATCCCTGGGCTGTTCAAAATCTTCCGGGCATGCTAAAACCTTTCAAGCGCTGATCTAGCTGCTTGAAAAAGAAGGGAAAAATATGACGAAGTCGGAGTTGATCGAACGAATTGTCACCCATCAAGGGCTACTCTCATCCAAGGATGTGGAGCTGGCCATCAAGACCATGCTTGAACAAATGTCTCAGTGCCTCGCCACCGGTGATCGTATCGAGATCCGTGGATTTGGCAGCTTCTCCCTGCACTACCGCGCACCGCGCGTCGGCCGCAATCCAAAGACCGGCCAGTCGGTAAGTCTGGACGGTAAATTCGTTCCGCATTTCAAACCGGGCAAGGAATTGCGTGACCGCGTGAATGAGGAAGAGGAGGAGGGCGCTTGATCTTCGCTATTCAAATTCGAGGGCGCGTGAATGCGTAATTTGAAACGCATGCTGTTAGGTGTTTTTATTCTGCTGATGGTTCTGGTTGTTCTGGCGTTTGTGCTCGAAAATCAACAGTCAGTATCGCTTTTGTTTTTTGGATTCTACGGTCCGCAGTTGCCGGTGTCGGTTGTTGCAGTTTTGGCTTTGCTGGTCGGTATGCTGATCGGCCCGGTATTGGGCTGGTTTCTAGGGCGTGCGTCCAGAGTCTCACGCAAGCGACTGGTCTGAAAGCGGCAGGCGCACGGCATCTGTCGAAATTGCGCCTCAGCCTGTCTTTATCCATTAGTAAAACCATCATTAAGCTGTAAAATGCGTCCCTTGTTCGATCGTGCCTCAATGCATGTCGATTCAGACTGACTCTGACGGATGCCAACTGAAAGTGGCCTCTGCACTCATGGATTAGACCGCGCTCGCTGGCAGCGCTGTCCGCAGCTCAAGGGTATCGTTTCGCGTGAAAATTCTAGTTACCGGCGGCGCCGGCTTCATTGGCTCGGCAGTTATTCGTCACATCATCTCCAACACTTCCGATGCGGTGGTCAACGTCGACAAGCTGACTTACGCCGGTAACCTGGAGTCCCTGGCAGAAGTCAGCCAGGATTCGCGTTACGCCTTCGAACGCGTCGATATCTGCGATCGTGACCAGATCGACCGCGTCCTGCGTGAACACCAACCTGATGCGATCATGCACCTGGCCGCAGAATCCCACGTCGACCGATCGATCTCCGGCCCGTCCGAGTTCATCCAGACCAACATTATTGGCACCTACACGCTGCTCGAAGCGGCGCGCCACTACTGGGCTGCTCTGGACGCCCCCCGCAAAGCCAGCTTCCGCTTCCACCATATTTCGACTGACGAAGTTTACGGAGACCTCGAAGGTCCGGAAGACCTCTTCACCGAAACCACACCTTACCAGCCAAGCTCGCCATACTCCGCCAGCAAGGCCAGCTCCGACCACTTGGTCCGGGCTTGGGCGCGCACTTATGGCCTGCCGACACTGGTCACCAACTGCTCGAACAACTACGGCCCATGCCACTTCCCTGAGAAGCTGATCCCGCTGATCATTCTCAATGCACTGGAAGGCAAGCCACTGCCAGTGTACGGCAAAGGCAACCAGGTTCGTGACTGGCTGTACGTCGAAGATCACGCACGTGCGCTGTACAAAGTCGTCACCGAGGGCGTAATCGGAGAGACCTACAACATCGGTGGCCATAACGAAAAACAAAACATCGAAGTGGTGCATACCTTGTGTGCGTTGCTTGATGAATTGCGTCCTGATTCTGCCCATCGTCCTCACGCCAGCCTGATTACTTATGTTCAGGATCGCCCTGGTCATGACGTGCGTTATGCAATCGACGCGAGCAAGATCCAGCGTGAACTGGGCTGGACTCCGGAAGAGACTTTCGAAACCGGTATTCGCAAGACTGTCGAGTGGTATCTGAATAACACCGAGTGGGTCGAGCACGTGAAGAGCGGTAGCTACCAGCAGTGGATTGATCAGAACTACACGGATCGTTCGAACAAAGCATGAGAATTCTTCTGCTGGGCAAGAACGGTCAGGTGGGCTGGGAGCTACAGCGCTCACTGGCGCCGTTGGGTGAGCTGGTTGCTCTTGATCGTCATGCAGTCGATGGATTATGCGGCGATTTGTCCGATCTGGATGCGCTGCGAAAGACTATCCGGCACATCAAACCTAGGATTATTGTCAATGCGGCCGCATACACGGCCGTTGACAAGGCTGAATCGGAAGCGGAGCTGGCTAATCGAGTGAACGCCAGAGCGATCCAGCTCATGGCCGAAGAAGCAGCAGCCCTGGGTGCGTGGTTGATTCATTATTCAACTGATTACGTCTTCAGCGGCCAAGGCACGACGCCTTGGCAGGAAACAGACTCCGTTGCACCGGTAAATCAGTATGGCGCAAGCAAGCTCGCAGGTGAGCAGGCCATCTTTGCTTCTGGCTGCAAGCACCTGATTTTTCGCACGAGTTGGATTTATAGCGCTCGAGGTAATAACTTCGCCAAGACCATGCTGCGTCTGGCGAAGGATCGCGACACATTGAATGTAATTGCCGATCAGGTAGGCGCGCCCACGGGGGCTGAATTGGTTGGTGATGTGACCGCTTTGGCTATACGCAAGGTTTTGCAGGAGCCTGAGTTGTCCGGCTTGTATCATCTGGCCGCTGGTGGAGAAATTTCGTGGCACGGTTATGCCAGCTATATCATCAAGTTTGCTCAAGACAATGGCGAGCAGCTTGCCGTCCAGGCAGTCAATCCGATCGAGACAATTGCTTATCCAACGCCCGCGCGTCGCCCTCTGAATTCTAGATTGAATACACAGAAGCTACGGCACAATTTTTCTCTACACTTGCCGGATTGGCAAAGTGGTGTAACCCGAATGCTTAGGGAAGTTCTGAACAAATGACCACGACAAATCGTAAAGGCATCATCCTCGCCGGCGGCTCGGGCACGCGCTTGCACCCGTTGACCTTGGGCGTGTCTAAGCAGATGCTGCCCATCTACGACAAGCCGATGATCTTCTATCCGCTGTCAGTGTTGATGCTCGCAGGCATGCGAGACATTTTAATCATTTCAACTCCCGAAGATCTGCCTTGTTTTCAGAAGTTGCTAGGTGATGGTAGTCAATACGGTATCAGTTTGACTTATGAAGAACAGCCGAGTCCGGACGGCTTGGCTCAGGCTTTTCTGATCGCTGAAGAATTCATTGGTAAGGATCCTTGCTGTTTGATCCTTGGCGATAACATTTTTTACGGTCAGCACTTCTCCGACAACTTGCGCACTGCAATGGCGCAGGAGCAAGGTGCAACCGTATTTGGTTACCACGTTTCAGATCCCGAGCGATTTGGTGTCGTTGAATTCGACAGTTCGGGACGGGCGTTGAGTATCGAGGAAAAACCGACAAAACCGAAATCGAATTATGCGGTTACTGGGTTGTATTTTTACGATAACAATGTTGTAGAAATCGCCAAGAATATCAAACCTTCTGAACGCGGCGAGCTCGAAATAACTGATGTCAATCGAGCGTACCTGGAGCGCAAGGCGCTCAGTGTGGAAATGCTCGGGCGAGGGTTCGCCTGGCTTGACACTGGCACACATGACTCGCTGTTGGAAGCCAGTCACTTTGTGCACACGATCGAGAAACGCCAAGGCCTCAAAGTCGCTTGCCTGGAAGAAATTGCTTTTAACAGCGGTTGGATAGCGGCGGGTGAGCTGCAAGTACAAGCCCAAAAATTGAAAAAGACCGGTTACGGGCAATATTTGCAGAAGATTCTTGATGAAGGTCGGCGCTCGTGAAGCTGCTTCGAACTTCGATAGCGGGTGTCGCTATAGTGGAATCGGAGGCTCATGAGGGGTCGGACCGGTTATCTACTTACAGTTTTGATCAGTGTGCATTTCACGATGCGTTTAAAACGGCGGGTCTCACATTGCCGCAGCCGCTGGTGCAAGATATTCATCTGCAGTTAAAGAAAGGTGAACTCCGCGGCCTGCGTTATCAGCTGCAACCCCATGCTCAAGGCAATCTCATCAGCGTGATAAAAGGGGCGGCTTATGTGGTGGCTCTGGACGTGCGTCGCGATTCCGCCACATGTGGAAAATCAGTGAGTGTTGAGCTGGATGCCAACGCCCAGCGCTCGCTATGGATCCCTGAGGGATTCGCGCACGGGTTTCTTGCGCTAGAAGATGAAACGCAACTTTTTTGCAAGACTTCTCATGAAAGAAATGGAGAGTCTGAGCGGCTCATCAAATGGGACGATCCGGCAACAGGTGCGAAGTGGCCCGATTTGTCGCAGATAATTGTGAGCAGTGAAGACGCCGCCGCACCGCTTTTGAGAGATGTCGATCTCTATTCCGGATATCTTCACGGAACCACCGAATGGATAGACTTGAAAGTAATCGGCGATCAGCGCGGCAGTTTGATTGCGCTGGAGCCGGGCTTGAACATTCCTTTCGCGATTAAACGGGTTTATTACATTTACGGTACGCTACCTGATGTGGGTCGTGGTTACCATGCTCATCGTCGTCTGGAACAGATGGCTATTTGCGTTTCCGGCAGTTGCAAGATGATCATCGATGATGGCATTACCAGGCGAGAAATGCGTTTGGATTCAGCCAATAAAGCATTGGTGATTCGTAACATGATTTGGCGTGAAATGCATGAATTCAGTAGTGACTGCGTTCTTCTCGTGTTGGCGAGCGATTACTATGATGAATCTGACTATATCCGTGATTATGATAAATTTATCAAGGAGGTGAATGATGGAAAAAAATAAGAAGGTAGTTATTGCAGGTGCCGGTGAGCTGGCAATGATCGCCTATGAATATTTTACATATGACTCCAGTTACGAAGTGTGCGGCTTCGCAGTTGAGCGGGAATACATCGAAAGCTCCGAGTTATATGATTTGCCCATCGTTCCTTTTGAAGAAATGCAAGAGCGCTTTCCGCCCGCAGAATATGAAGCATTTGTGGCGATTCCAGCCTCCCAGCTTAACCGCCTGAGAACGCGTCTGTATCATGCTGTTAAAGACAAGGGCTATAGATGTGCGACGTACATAAGCTCGCGTGCTTTTGTATGGCGAAATGCAAAAATAGGTGAAAATTGCTTTATTTTTGAAAATAACACGGTTCAACCTTTTGTCGAGATTGGCGACAATGTGATTTTGTGGAGTGGCAATCACATCGGGCACCGTTCGGTAATCGAGGATAACTGCTTTATTTCTTCGCACGTTGTCGTATCAGGCTACTGCCGAATTGGCGAATCCTGTTTCTTAGGGGTCAATTCGACGCTTAATGATCATGTGACTATCGCGCGAGACTGTATTGTAGCTTCAGGTTCATTAGTATCGAAAGACCTGAAAGAGCCAGAGCGTATTTACTACGGCTCACCAGCAAAAGAGCTCGCCAAAAAAAGTTCATTAAGTGTTAAATTGTAAGGGAAGGCGTCATGAAGTGGAGCAAACTAGGTCATGTTTTTTCTCCAGCAGGGACAAATGATTGGAAGAAAAGTTCTGCGTTGACGCCTACACCGATTCTGCTGAACGAAAAAGTAATTCGTGTCTATGCAGGTTTCAGAGATGCAGAAGGCATTAGTCGAATCGGATACGTCGATGTCGATGCCCAAGACCCTACACAAGTATTAAAGATATCCGATGCACCAGTCCTTGATCGTGGTCGGGACGGCTGTTTCGACGATAACGGCGTTATTTTGGGTGATGTACTCAGATGCGGCAACGTTCTGCGGATGTACTATGTCGGCTTCCAGATAGTCAAACGGGCCAAGTTTTTAGCCTTTACAGGACTCGCAGAAAGCAGCGATGGCGGTGAAACATTTCATCGTGTATCCGAGGTGCCGGTAATGGACCGAGCCGACGGTGGAACGACAATTCGGGCAATTCATTCGGTTTTATTTGAAGACAATGTCTGGAAAGTCTGGTTCGCCGTGGGAGACTCGTGGACGTTGATCAACGGTCAGCATTATCCCGATTATAATATTTGGTATACCGAATCTGTTGACGGCCAAGTATTCAACCAAGACGAACTGTTGTGTATTGATGTCGAAGGTGATGAGTACCGGATCGGCCGGCCGTCCGTGTACAAGTTTGAAGATAAGTACTACATGTTTTACACAAAAGGTGGGACATCCGGTCTCGACTATTTCCCAGGTGTCGCTGTTTCAGACGACGGTAAAGTATGGCAGCGTCAGGACGAGCAGTTTGGTCTGGAGCTTTCGGAAGGCGGGTTTGATTCAACGCACCTTTGCTATCCAAGGCTGGTTAGCGCAGGTAATAAAACTTACTGCTTCTATAATGGAAATAATATGGGGGCTGAAGGTTTTGGCGTGGCGGAGTTGTTGGCATGGTAGAGTGCGAGTTTTATACGCCTGCTAGAAAAGAAGAGTGGGATAGCTTCGTTTTAGACTCAAAAACACCGTTGTTCATTTTTAAAAGAAGTTTCATGGAGTATCACGCTGATCGTTTCGTCGACGCGTCATTGATGATTTATGAGGACAAGGTTCTGGTTGCTGTACTACCAGGGAGTCGTAATGAAAAGGTACTGGTAAGTCATGGTGGTCTGACCTACGGCGGTTTGGTACTTTCTCAGAAAGTCAAGGCTGAAACAGTATTGGAAAGCGTTCAGGCTTTAATGCTTTTCGCTAAAGACAATGGCTTTGACAAGATTGTATACAAGGCGATGCCTTACATATTTTCTAGGCATGGGGCTCAAGAGGATCTCTATGCTTTATTTCGCGTCGGAGCAGAAATAGTTCGTAGGGATCTGTCTAGTATTATATATCTGGATAACCGCTTGAAGCTCTCCAAGGGAAGAAAATGGCTAATTGCGCGTGCAAAAAAGAATAATCTCGTTGTTACAGATTCGCAGGACTGGACAGGATTTATTGAGTTACTCCATGACGTGCTCGCAAAGCATGGTGCTGCGCCGGTGCATACCTCGCAAGAACTCGAATTATTGGCATCTCTTTTTCCTAATAATATTTCACTCAGAGTTGTAGTGGCTGAGGAGAAAATTTTGGCTGCGACTTTGCTATTCAAATTCGGCGAGGTTGTTCACACCCAGTATCTGGCGACCAGCGCCGAGGGTAAAGAAGTAGGTGCGTTGGATCACCTCATAGAGACATGTATCCAGGAGAGTGCAAGCGAGGGGTTCAAGTATTTTAGCTTTGGTGTATCAACTGAAGATGGTGGCAAATATATCAACTCTGGCTTACTTGCTCAAAAAGAAAGCTTTGGCGCACGCGCCATGATAATTGATTTTTATGAGATTGTGCTTAATGATTAATTTTCTGGATTTGAAGAAAGTAAACCAGGCGTACGGCAGTGAGTTAAAGGAAGCTTGTTCAAGGGTTATTGACTCCGGTTGGTATATTGGCGGCCAAGAGCTCACAAAGTTTGAGCAGGAATTCGCTGCCTTCTGCGGTGCTAAATACTGTGTTGGCGTTGCTAACGGCCTGGACGCTTTGAATCTGACGCTCAGGGCCTGGAGAGAAATGGGCAAGCTGCAGGACGGCGATGAGGTTATTGTTCCTGCTAACACATACATTGCCAGTATTCTAGCCATCACTGAGAATCGATTAGTTCCAGTACTTGTGGAGCCTGATGAACACAGCTTCAACTTATCGGCTCGATTAGCCGAGCTTGCAATTACCAGCAAAACGAGAGTCATATTGGCGGTTCATCTTTACGGGCAGTTAGCAGATATGCCATTGCTATGTGCATTGGCCAAGAAGCATGACCTGCTGGTGCTGGAAGATTCTGCTCAAGCTCACGGTGCAAGTATTGATGGTCGTCGTGCGGGAACGTGGGGCGATGCGTCAGGGTTCAGCTTCTACCCAGGCAAAAATCTGGGTGCTCTGGGTGATGCAGGGGCTATCACGACAAACGATCAAGAACTAGCGTCTGTCGTTCGTGCTCTCGGGAACTATGGAAGCTATAAGAAATATGAAAACCAGTATAAGGGCGTCAACAGCCGTCTCGATGAAATCCAAGCAGCAATGTTGCGGGTAAAATTACAATATCTGAATCATGAGATCAGTGTAAGAAGGTCCTTGGCGAATCAGTACATCGCCCACCTGAATAATCCTCTGATCAAGGTGCCGCATCCGACTCTCCAAGAGCAGCATGTATGGCATCTATTTGTCGTGCGCAGTGAGAAACGCGATGAACTGAAAAGCCATCTGCACAGTCATGGTATTGAAACGCTTATTCATTATCCCGTTCCACCGCATAAGCAAAATGCTTATAAAGAATTGGGTTCTCAGCATCACCCGATCACTGACTCTTTGCACGCTACGGTTCTAAGCTTGCCATTAAGTCCGGTCACGTCGGCTGATGAGGTGGGGCAGGTAATCGAGTGCCTGAATTCCTTCTCTTGATATTGTGGTCTATTTGGTTATAGGTGGTCATCAGCTTCAAAAGGAGCTGAAGCATCTAATTTAAATGCTGCGTTGAGTGGTTGTGATTTTGAATATTCTAAGAACCGGCCTGCTGACCTCTGTTGCCACAGTCGCCCGCTTATTATCGGGCTTCTTGGTTATGAAGTTTGTGGCTGTCTTGGCGGGCCCTGAAGGAGTCGCACAGTTGGGCCAGTTTATGAGCCTTACAGCGCTGCTGGTCGTGTTTTCAGGCGGTGGAGTTGGAGCCGGTGTAGTTAAATACGTAGCTGAATATCGCGAGCAAAATCTTCCCCTACACAACTTACTCAACTCAGCATTTTGCTTTTCTCTTGTATCATCTTTTGTTATGTGTGTTGCTGTTCTCGCATTTAGCGAACGCATCGCACTATGGTTGCTCGGTGATCCTCGCTATGAAAGTCTGATCGTTGTCTTGGCTTTTGCTCAGATCTTTGTAGCCTTACACAATCTTATCATTGCCATTATCAACGGGATGATGGATGTAAAGCGTCTCGCGGCCGTACATGTCGGCGGGGCAGCGCTTGGAGTCCTGACCCCATTGTTAATGGGTTATTACTTTCATTTATATGGTGTACTGTTGGCGTTTCTACTCGCGCAGGCGAGTTTGCTCCTGGTGAGTTTCGCTTTTTATAGGAGAAGTAACTATTTCGACTGGAGCTTTTTTTTGCTGAGATGGGATGTTGAGGCGGTCAAAAAGTTATCGCGCTTCGCACTAATGACTCTCACATCAGCGCTTCTTGCTCCTGTTGTTCAAATTGCCACGAGGAATATACTGGCAGATAAGTTTTCTTGGGAGCAGGTCGGTTATTGGCAAGCGGTGAGTAAAGTCTCAGAGGCTTATCTTCTGTTCATTACCATGGCGATAACTGTTTATTATCTGCCGAAACTATCGTCGATTGTCGATCGTAAATTGTTCGTTGCCGAAATAAAATCTGCCTATCAGTATTTGTTTCCGGCGGTTGTGGTGTCAGCTTTAGGTATTTATATTTTTCGTGATGTCATAACTCACGTGCTTTTCTCGGATGAGTTCGCAGGTGCGCTTTATCTATACGCTCCTCAATTGCTTGGTGATGTTATAAAAATTATGGCGTTCGTGCTTTCATTTATTATGCTCGCCAAGGCTATGACCAGGTTGTTCGTGTTTTCAGAGGTCTTTTTCAGTATGACATATATTGGTTGGACTTATTTTTTGACTGATTCTTTCGGTCTTGTAGGAGCTATGTACGCATTTGTTGTAAACTATGCGATCTATTTCCTTTTTTGTTTTGTGGTAGCTCGTCGGTTCATTTCGACAATGAAGTGATGCGGTTGTGTGGTCTGTATAAAAAATTGCGTAGGCGCGCGCTCTTTGAAAAGCGAGCAATGTAAGTGGCTAGTAGGTAAATGCTCTATCCTGTTGGCATACGGTGGTGATCGGGATGACTTCAGCCGATTGTGAGTGCTTTGCAATTCATCGTTGCCGATGATCGGTGAGAACCAAAGGAGATTTTGCAGGATATGGTTGAGATTGCTGTCTTATTAGCTGCCTATAACGGCGTACAGTGGCTACCGGCACAGGTGGAGTCGATCCTGAAGCAGAAATACGTCCGGGTAACGATTTTCGTCAGCGTTGATAGCTCCTCTGATGGAACTGAGGCGTTTATTAGCCAGCTGTCGTTGGACAATTCGCAAATCAAGATTCTTCCCTACGGGGAGCGCTTTGGCGGAGCTGCGCGGAATTTTTTCAGGCTTATTCGGGATGTGGATTTCTCCGATTTCGATTACGTGGCGCTTGCTGATCAGGACGATATTTGGCTAGAAAATAAGCTGGCCGCCGCCCATGATAAAATTTCTTCATCAGGCGCCAGCGCTTATTCCGGCAACGTTATGGCCTTCTGGCCTGATGGTCGCGAAGCTCTATTGAACAAGGTACAGCCGCAGCGAACATATGATTTTCTATTCGAAGCTGCCGGGCCAGGTTGCAGCTACGTACTAAAAACCGCTGACGCGCTCGAGTTCAAACGATTCATTGTTGCAAATTGGTCTCGTGTCGGTGAGGTGTCGCTGCACGACTGGCTTTTGTATGCCTGGTTCAGGGCGAATGGTCGGCCTTGGTATATGGATGCCGTACCACATATGCTCTATCGCCAACATAACAGTAATCAATTTGGAGCGAACTCTGGATTCAAGGCGCTTGTCAGTCGTTTGTCTTTATTGCGAAACGGCTGGTATCGCGCCGAAGTTAATAAAATCTCAAATTTGTTGTCTGATAAAGTGCAAGGCTTACCAAATGCTCTTTCAAATGAAGGGGATATTTCCCGGTCCTTTTTGATCCGGAATTGGTCTAAATTGCGACGCCGATTTCGCGATCGAATTTTCTTGTTAGTCATGGTGGTCCTAGGCGTTTTTTAACTTGAGTCCCTACAAAAGTTAATGCTTGATATGATGGCCGATTTTAGGCTTTGAGCGTAGTTTTCCGGCTATGTATAATTCCGTCGGCGTCTGGAGGGTATCTAACAATTTTTTGTAAATTTCGGTTTTGGTGGCGTTCAGTCATCATATGAGCCGTAGAGGCGGTTAAGCCGGAGCCGCTCAGTAACAATTTATGGAGCGTAATCTAATGGTTCAGTGGTTGTTCCTTCCCGTTATTTGTGTTCTGTCGTTAGCGTTGACGGCGTGGTTAAGGCAATATGCACTCGCTCGCAAAATTATCGACGTCCCGAACTCCCGGAGTTCGCATACGATACCTACTCCGCGCGGTGGGGGCGTTGCGATCGTTTTGGTTTTTCTGTTGAGTCTGCCGCTCATGGCATGGCTGCATTTGGTGCCGGTATTTCTCCTGGTCGCTGTGGCTGGAGCGGGGGGGCTGATCGCAGTCATTGGATTTATTGACGATCACGGTCACGTAGCGGCCAGATGGCGGTTATTGGGACATTTCGCTGCAGCCGCTTGGGCATTGGTCTGGATGGGTGGTTTGCCGGAAATTGAGGTATTCGGTGCCACGATTGATTTAGGTTGGGCCGGCTACATGGTCTCCGCAATTTTTCTCGTGTGGATGCTGAATCTGTATAACTTCATGGACGGTATTGACGGCATAGCAAGTGTTGAGACCATTTGCGTGTGCGTCGGGTTGGCGTTGCTTTATTGGATCAGCGGTTTTGAAGGAATGATTTGGCTTCCTCTATGTCTGGCATGCGCAACGGCAGGTTTCTTGTTCTGGAATTTCCCACCTGCGAGAATTTTCATGGGCGATGCGGGTAGTGGATTCTTGGGAATGGTTCTAGGTATTTTTGCGATAAGCGCAGCTTCTACGTCACCCAGCCTGTTCTGGGCGACATTGATTCTCCTTGGTGTGTTCATAGTAGACGCAACGTTCACCTTGATTCGTCGCTGTCTGCGCGGTGATAAGATTTATGAGGCTCATCGCAGCCATGGTTATCAATTCGCCGCCAGATATTTTGGTAAACATCTACCGGTAACGCTTGGGGTTGCGGCACTAAATACGTTCTGGCTTATTCCAATCGCATTGTGCGTAGTTTTGATCGGCCTGGATGGTGTGGTCGGCTTGGTTTTGGCTTACTTGCCCTTGCTCGTTTTGGCGATCAAGTTTCACGCAGGTGAGCTTGAGCGGGCGGCCAGCACCTCCAGTGTTGAGAAATGATGCCGGCACGTTACCGCGCAGCTATTCGCTTTCGAGTCCTTCAGGGTGCGCCGGTCTCGAAGCTTTTACTGCCGCAACAAGGCGATGCTGAGCAAACGCACTCTTGAGTTCTGGGGTGAGCGCGGTTGACTCACCCCGGTTGATAGTATATAAATTGCAGTTATTTTAATGCGCCTTATATCGGTCGCAATAATGCCCGGAGGCGGTATTGGTTCCCTTAGTTTCCTACATCGTACCTGCTTACAATCATGATCAATACGTAAAATGTTGTCTTGATAGTATCTTGGCCGATATTTATGACAACAAAGAAATTGTCATCATTGACGACGGTTCCAGCGACAACACTGCGAAGGTCATTGAGCAATGGATTGCGGCTCACGGCAATAGCATAAAGGTCCTATATAGAAGTCGTGCCAACAAGGGCGTGACTGCCACTATAAATGAACTTACAAATATGGCGACCGGTGAGTTCCTGCGATTGGGTGCCAGTGATGATTATTTTTTATCTGGCGGTAGTGAGAAGCTTGTCAATTATCTATTGGGCTCACCGGATAAGGTTGCCGTTATCGGCGATTCAATTGTTGTCGACGAGAATGGCAAAGTTGTGCACAACAGCGGGATGACAGATCTGCATCGAGCAGACAAGCAAAAGTACCTTTCCGAAAATGGCATAATCGCCTCTGTGATTTCAGATTGGGCAGTAGCGGGTCCGGTTCCCTTGGTACGCAAAGCGTATGTCACTACTGGCGAAGGCTGGGATGAGGGCTTGCGCATTGACGATTGGGATTTCTTCCTGCGCATCGCAGCGCACGGCGCGCTGGGTTTCATAGATGAGCCCGTTTGCGCCTACAGAGTACATAGCAGCAATACTTGTCGAACATCGGATGTTTTGTCGAGGATCAAAAATCTTCAAGAGTCACGACGAGTTGCTCAGAAACATGTTAAAAAATTCAAAGGTGTTTACAGGAGAATGCTTCAAGCGCAGTGTTTTTTGATAGGCGCGAAGATTGCGTTTCTAAAGCGCCGATGGCTAACGGCATGCTTTTACATGACGGCTTATATGGTGCTCACAGCTGTTGGGAAATTTAAAGCATGATCCAATTTGAAAAGGGCGGCATGTGAAAGATCTTCAGCGCTCCCCAGCAGTGTTCTTTTCGGTGCCCTTATTCGGTAGCTGCCTTATCGCATTGCTGACGTTTGAGTTGCCGAGTGGTTATGCCGTTGGTATATCCATATTGATGGTTGTCGCAGCCTTGGCGTTGGTATTGGATACAATTCTTGGTATTCGCCTACCTTCCCGTAAAGAGCTGCAACTAATACCCTTTGAGCGGTCGCCGGAGTGTTATTGGGTAAAATTTTTGGCGTGGATCATCTTGGGGGCATGCATAGTCGATTTGACATTATTTCCTTTGCCCCTACGCAATCCAGAGATTTACGCGAACTTTGATGGTGGTCGAGCGCATGTTCGACATATTTCAAATATGTGCTGGGTGCTACCGATAGTAGGGTTGCTGTGCTACGCAGATAAGCGCATGAAATTTATTTTTATCGCCGTTGGACTGGCGTTTCCAGTACTCGTTCTAGATCGAAATCGTCTTTTTACGTCAGTGTATGGTTTGGCGATAACCTTGATCTTCTTCTCTAAACGTCAGATTCCGTGGAAAATGCTGATTGTGAGCTTGTTTGGAGCCTTATTACTTTTTGCCAAGCTGGGCCAATTTCGTTCCGGGCGTCTTGATTGGGTTGCGTTGCCTTTTAGTGATTTTTATAGCGCAGCCTCTCCCGGAGTGAAGTGGATCTTGCTTTATATCGGTGCTGGTATCTACAACTTCAGCTCGATCATGGCAAAGGGTTATATTGACTCGGATTTTCTGATCAATCAATTGGTTCCTGGGGTCGGTGGCGTGGAAACATTGGGGTCCACTATTCCTTTCGATGAGCCGGTAATCAACGTCGGTACGGAGTACTTTCCATTTTTGATGGCGTGGGGTTCTTTGGGGGCGGTGGGGGCGGCGCTGTTTCTATACCTATCGTTGGTCGCATCCGTTTATTTTTTCAAAAAAAATCCGAATATCATTTCTTTTTTGATTTTTCTACGCATCAGCTACTCCTGCGTAATGGCAGGTTTCGCGCCCCAAGCGTACACTTGGACAAATCTGGGGTTTATTGCTCTCTGCGTACTTATACAAATATTTACTTATCGAGTAGCCCTGAAGCCAATTCTGAAAATAAGCCGGTAAGGCTCGTTGTCCAGCGAACTACGAATAGTGGTTTGCGAAGTCGAGTTTTTATCGTGAAGGGCATATGGCCCAACTTAAACTTATGCGAGTGACCTTGTATGCATGAACACGAAGTAAAAAATAATGCGGAAGCTTTTACATTTCTTTCATTAATGAAATTTTTGGCGCAAGGCTGGAAGTTTATCACTGCAGGCATCGTGCTGGGGCTGCTGAGCGCTGCTGCTTATCTTGCCCTCACACCGGTTGAGTATGACGCGTCAGCAATCGTAAAGATGGCAGAAAACCGCGGACTCGATGGTGATGGCATACCTATTCCAAACCAAGTGGAGTCTGCAACGCTGGTGATTGCTCGACTGAATACGCCTGCTGCATATTCCAGAGAAGTGTTGAGCGCGTGTGGTCTCCAGGACTCACCTGAGTCAAGACTGAAGATGATCAAGGAAGCTCGCTACACAGCCGAGGGGCAACCAGCCTTTTTGACCGTCAATGTACGGGGGCGTAGTGCAGAGCTTGCGTCGAAGTGCGCTGAGAGCGTTTTCGACATGATTCGACAGCAACAGGATGCCCTGAGTCTGCCTGGTCGTGAGCGACTTTCGCAGATGGTGGCTGATCTTAAAAAGTCAAGACAGACTCACTTGGATGCGCTGCACAGCGAGAGCGGCATAGCGGAGCAAGTGGCTGTGTACGTTGCTCATCGTGAAGCCATCAACCAAATTGAGACCGCCCTGCGTCGATACGAATACGCATTGGGTTACGTGCCAACGCAACTGGTTTCGGTCTACCCCTCTTCCAGTCCTGTATTCCCAAGGCAGGTCCCCGTAATAGTTTTGGGCTTGATCACCGGTCTGCTTGTCGGTTTGCTGGCTGCGTGCCTGCGGCGAATAGGTAAAGACTGAGAAACGATGCGTCGGTGATGGCGCATTCGTAACCTGGCTAAGGAGCGGGTGTGAAAATTTTTGTAACGGGGGCCTCCGGCTTCATTGGAAAAAATCTATGCATGATGCTATTGGGTGATGGGCATGAGGTGGTGACGCTGCATCGCAAGCCGCCAGACTTCGCTTGCGGCGACGTCGTGCTGGGAGATCTGGACAATATTGAGGCCTGGTCGGATCGTCTCGCGGGAATGAATTGTGTTATCCATCTGGCGGGCAGGGCTCATGTTTTAAACTCGCACGAGCAGGATCCTCTGGAAGCTTTCCGTAAAGTGAATCGAGATGCCTCTGTGCACTTGGCTGAGGCCTGCGTTTTGCGAGGTGTTCAGCGCTTTATATTCATCAGCTCTATTGGTGTTAACGGAAACGAAACTCGAGGTGAGGCTTTCTCGGAGCTGTCACTGCCGGCACCTCATGCTCCTTACGCAATCGCCAAGTACGAGGCTGAGCTTGAACTAACCACGCTACTTGAAGATGCCCCCACCGATCTGGTGGTGATTCGCCCGCCACTCGTTTATGGCGCCCACGCGCCCGGCAATTTTCGTCGTTTATTGAAGCTGGTCGCCACAGGCATGCCCATGCCGTTCGGTCTCGTTACTAACAGACGCAGTATTATCAGTGTAACGAGCCTGTGTAAGTTCATTGCGCTTGCGGCAGAGCACCCAAAAGCGGCAGGGCAGCTTTTTCTCGTAGCTGATGAGCCGGTGTTGTCAACGAACGATATGGTTCGTGCTCTCGCGGAAGGCATGAGTAAGCAATGCATGCAGTTACCTGTTCCACCAGTATTGCTGAAAGTCATGAGTTCACTTGTGGGCAAGAAGGCGCTCTATCAGCAACTCTGTGGATCGCTGGAAGTGGACAGCTCGCATGCTCAGCGCGTGTTAGGGTGGGAGCCTGCACGTGATACCAGGTCAGTACTTAGCCGGGAAGGCGCAATTTTCCGTGCGTCATAAGGATGCAGTGTGCCGGATGGCGGAATGAAGGGCATGCTCGCCCATTGTTTTGCGCGTGGAATCCCAAACGTCCCTATTCCAGCTTTCTGATGGCTCACCAACGTCGCGCCGCGAGGCGTCCGAAACGGCCTTTGATTATTGGCTTTTCGCCGTGCCCTGATTCTAGCGGGCACTAGGCGCGGAGCGGCCTGCGGTTCAACGCTGCATCACTCACTTATGTATACAGCGTGTTGCAGTCGCTGTACGCACACACGGGTGCAGCACGGCGGCATGCCTGTTCGCAGGTATTAGTTATATCGTTTTTTCCTGTTAGGACGATGCCTACCTACGTACAATGGGCTCAAATGAGTTCAAACAAGGGAGTAGGGCGCTTTGGAGCAAGGCTATGTGGTCAGGCTGAGAAAATTTTTGCTAGGGCTCCCGCGTCGGCAGAAGCGGTCGATCCAAGTGTTCACGGACGTGATTCTTGTTTGGGTGGCCTTATGGATGGCGTTTATGGTGCGTTTAGGGATTGATGAAATGATCAATCCGCTGAAAGTCCATATCTGGCTGTTTATCTGCGCACCTTTGGTTGCGATTCCCCTTTTTATACGATTTGGCATGTACCGAGCGGTCATGCGTTATTTCGGCAATGACGCACTGATCGCGATCATCAAGGCGGTCAGCCTTTCCTCGCTTATCTTGGCGTTGATTGTTTACTGGTACAGCAATCATGAGTCAGTAGTCCCAAGGTCGGTGATTTTCAACTACTGGTGGCTCAGCCTGGTCATCATTGGTGGTCTGCGTTTGTTTATGCGCCAATATTTCATGGGTGACTGGTTCACCGCTGCTCAACACGTTCCGTTTACAAATCGTGATGACGGCTTGACCAAGGTTGCCATTTACGGAGCTGGAGTTGCAGGCAACCAGCTGGTCGCGGCATTGCGCATGGGTCGAGTCATGCGACCGGTTGCATTCATCGACGATGATCCCAGCATTGCTGATCGTTCGATTTCCGGTTTGCAGGTCTATAAGCCGAAACGTATTCAGCAGATGATTGATGTTACCGGTGCTCAGGAGATACTTCTTGCCTTGCCTTCCTCCACCCGCGCGCGACGGCGGGAAATTCTCAATCTCCTCGAAGGTTTTCCCCTGCATGTACGCAGCGTTCCCAACTTTACTGATTTGGCGAGCGGTCGGGTAAAAGTCGAGGATATCCGCGAAGTGGACATCGCTGACTTATTGGGGCGCGATTCTGTGCCGGCTCAACCGGAGCTGTTGGAGCGCTGTATTCGTGGCAAGACTGTCATGGTTACAGGGGCTGGCGGTTCGATCGGGTCCGAACTGTGCCGACAGATCTTCGCGCTTGGTCCCACTACGCTGCTACTATTCGAACACAGTGAATTCAATCTCTATAGCATCCTGTCTGAACTCGAGCATCGCAGTAATCGCGAGTCATCACCAGTGCAGTTACTGCCGATCCTTGGGTCTATCCGTCATAAAGAAAAACTGCTTGACGTAATGAGTACCTGGTCGGTTGACACGGTCTACCACGCTGCAGCCTACAAGCATGTGCCAATGGTTGAGCACAACATAGCTGAAGGCGTGTTGAATAATGTGATAGGAACCCTGAATACTGCACAAGCGGCGTTGCAGTCAGGAGTCGCCAACTTCGTCTTGATATCCACCGACAAAGCTGTGCGGCCGACGAATGTAATGGGGAGCACCAAGCGACTCGCCGAGTTGATACTTCAAGCGCTCAGTCGCGAGATAGCGCCTGTTTTGTTTGGCGATAAGATCAATGTTTCCCGTGTTAATAAAACACGCTTCACTATGGTTCGTTTCGGTAATGTCTTGGGATCATCCGGTTCGGTAATTCCGCTCTTCCATAGTCAGATCAAGTCGGGGGGGCCGCTCACTGTTACTCATCCCAGGATCACTCGCTACTTCATGACCATCCCTGAAGCGGCTCAGCTGGTGATACAGGCCGGGTCAATGGGGCAGGGAGGCGACGTATTTGTTTTGGATATGGGCGAGCCGGTGAGAATTGTCGAGCTTGCGGAAAAGATGATCCATCTGTCGGGGCTAAGCATCCGCTCGGACAAAAATCCGCACGGTGATATCTCCATAGAGTTCACCGGTTTGCGTCCAGGTGAGAAGCTCTACGAAGAGTTGCTGATCGGAGAAAATGTTTCGGTAACTCCACACCCAATGATCATGACCGCCGATGAGGATCACCTTGCTTGGGATGTGCTGAAGGTTCGCTTGGTGGATCTACTGTCAGCAGTTGAACAAGATGACTATTCGCGTGTTCGCCAACTGCTGCGCGAGACTGTAAGTGGCTATACCCCGGATGGTGAAATAGTCGACTGGATTTATCAGCAGCGTCGCCTCGAACCTTGATCGTATCCATAATTTCAGGCTTGGGCGCATCACTGGAGTGATTGGCATAAGCGTTTCGAAGTCAGCTACAAACCTTCGCACTTGGGGCCGGTGATTACCGGCCCCTTTTGCTTTTTACTGAAAACTGAATTTGGCACTATTTCACAATCAGTCGTGCGATCAGGAAGGTTAAGGGAAGAGTCACGATAACAACGAGGAGCGGTGCCAGCACAGGGGGGGCGGAGAGCTTTTCGACAGCGATGTATACCAGACACAATCCAGTTATGTACTGGACGATATACACGAGTGGAAACGCGAGCAATTTTTTCAACGAGAGCGGTTCGTTAAAAACGATACGAGCATTCAACACATATGAAACGACTACGCTCAACGCATAGGAGAGAGAATACGCGTAGGTATATGCCATCACCTGAATGAACGCCAGATAGAAGATATACCCGGCTCCAGTATTGATCGAGCCGACGATCAGAAATTTAATAAACTCTACGTTAAAGAATTTCTTCTTCAATAACTGCATGAGGGTGTCTGTTGACCTCATCGAAAATCCTCCAGATGTATTCGCTCATCACGCCGAGCATTACGATGATCAGACCCAGCAGGAAGGATACGAGTGTAGCGAGGGTTGCGAAGCCCGGTACGTCGACCTTGCCGAACAAGGCGCTGAGCACGACTACCGTGCCGTATGCAAAGCTACCAAGCGACACGATCAAGCCTATTGCGGAAATGAGCCTTACTGGAGCAAAGGAGAAAGAGAAGATGGAGTCAATGAGAAGCTTCCATTTTTTACCGAACGTCCATCTGGACTTTCCGTGTTCGCGAGCGACGCGTACGTAAGGTATCTTTTCCGGAGTGAATCCCAGCCAATAGGGAAAGAGCGGGAAGTTAATATGCTTGCCGCTATCCTTGAGGTAAGGAAGTAGTTGCGCATCCATGAGTGCCAGATCGAAACCGTTTTTCGGATAACTGGCCATGACAAATTTGCGCAAGAGCTTGTAGTAAATAGCCGAAAAAATCTTTGACCCAAGTGGGTCTTGTCGATCAGTACGTTCGCAAATGATGTATTTAGTGCCGTTTTTCCAGCGGTTTATCATCTCTGGAATCAATTCAGGCGGATCTTGAAGGTCCGCAGCTAAAAACAGAAAACAATCCCCGGTTATATAGTTAAGGCCGGTTTTAACTGCGCTGATGGCGCCGAAATTGCGGCTCAGTTTGATGACTTTCGTACCGGGGCGTGCAATTAAAAACTGCTTAAGCAACATTAGGGAGTTATCTTGAGAGCCATCATCGATAAATATCAATTCCAGTAACATGTCTTGTTGCTTTAGCAAGTCCTCAATATATAGGAGCTTGTTGAATAGATCTGGCAGCGAGCCTTCATTGAAATAGACGGGTACTACGATAGACAGTGTTTTCATCGGTTCATGCGTCCTGTTTCAGTGTGCACAGGGCTGAGCCCGTTGGTTGGCGTAGTAATGTCAGTAAAGTCATGAAGCAAAGGAGCGTTACTGCGAGAAAAACGCCGTACATCTGGTGAGAGATCCAGGGGCCAGAATACATGTAGAGCATTTGATCAGGAAACGCCTGGAAGTTACCCGTCCAAGGGCCGACATTGATACTCAGCCAGAACCTGGAAAGGATGAGTCCCATACCGGCGATAATATAGGTAAACCACCAGTCGATCTTATGTTCGTCGCCCAACTTGTTCAGCGTCTGACATGTCAGCATCGCAAGCGCGGGCCAGGCGTTCAGGAACTGACGTGATTCGGAGCCTATCGATAAAAATGCGAACAATCCAAGGAACACACAGAGACCCAGGCCTTCCTCTTTTGCCTGCGCAGCAATCCGTGGCCAGAGCAATATGGCGATCATATAAAAAGGGCCATAGTGCATAGTGTGTGCGACAACATTTATCAGCGGATTGGATAAGGATGCCTGAGTAAACAGGCCGAGGTAACTGGTAATCGTGAGTGGACCGGGTGTCTGGTCGGAAAAGTGCGTGACGATCACTTTGACAAACACGTACATCAGAATGCCCACAATGACGGGAATTACCTTGATGTGCCTGCATGCCTGCAAATACGATGGCACGTCAACCATCGGCCTCAAGGCCAGATAGATGTAGGTGAGAAACAGAATCACACTAAGTGGAAGGATCTCAGCTTTGAAAGTCGTGGTGCCGTCCGATTGCCGCAGGCCGTTAGCATAGAGGTAGGCTGCGAGTACAAGTAGAGAAACGCCAACCAGTAAAGCGAGTATATGGCTATGCAGCGAGGGGGGGCGTTTGGCGATGCGAGCCCGCCCCAGCATAATCATCGGCAACGCTCCATAAAGCATGGTGGGCCATACAAAACAGCAGAGAAAGCTGAGTACAACTAAAAGCGCGAAGCGGTTTTTAATGTAAGCATAAAAAATCCCCAAGCCTAAAACGTATCCGGACATGTCCGTCAAAGTTGGATTATAGGACAGGTTGGTTAATACTGGATAATTGAAAAATAACGCGCTAAAACCCAGAAAATAAATGGGCGTGCGCCATTGATAGTGTCGGCCGATCAAAATAAGCAGTCCAGCTGCAACGATAAGCAAGCTGACATTCAGTAAGTAAAAGGCATGTATTACTCGAGGGGTGGAGCTGATGTCGTAGCCAAATAATTTTGACGTGTTATGGACAATAATGGAGGGCAGCAAGCGTCCGATATAATATTCAGACACCTTGCGGCTGCTGAGCACCTCCATTGAGTCGCGCTGCGCCCAGTCGGCATAGGCTGCACCATCCCAGCCCAGTCCATTGTTGTGCTGAATTCTTTCCCCATGATTGAAACTAAAAGAGAACCAGAGCACCATGAAAAGCACCCCCACACAACCCATCAGCGTGTGGCGGTTAATATCTAGTAGCTTATTCATTTCGATGTTTTTCTTGTGTTGCACAGCCTTGAGGCTGCGATGACGAAGTTTATCCACCCATGGTGGGGGAGTGTGCTCATTGGGTAGTTCGCGACTGCCCGAGTATCCCGAGCTATAGACCCGCCTACGAATTTATTCGCAGCTCAAAGTATTTCTTGAACTGGCGACATTATCAGATAGCACGCAGGCTAATCAAGCGAGGGTGCTTTAGCGCTACTTTCAGATCGCCTGATAAGTACCAGCCAATCTGGTGAACTTGCACAAGGCGTCGCCGGAATCCTCCGCATGGACACGAGTCGGCTCGACCCGTCGCATTGAAGTAGTTCATCTGTGATGCACAAAGTTCGCTAGGAACCGGTCAAGATTTTGAAATCCCCCGAGCGGCGGGAAGCGTAAATGACTCTTTTTCAAATCTCTGCACGCTATCCCTCAATAGCCCGGCTGACAGATCAGTTCTGATCGAAAAATTCACATCCTGCAACAGACACATTTTTGACAGTACCTTCACATCGCCTAGGTTTGAGGGAGCAGCTCAGGAAAGCTGCTTTCTGACTTATCTCAAGGAGCGTCACTTATGCGTACCGGTTATTTTTACTCGCTGATCTTTGCCTTCCTCACCAGCGCCTCGATCGCTGCGATTGCCGCCCCTGTAGCGCCGTCGGAGGCCACCAAGACGCCTTTACTCATGGATGCAGCGACGCCATCGCAGACCGCCAAGGTCGATCTCAACGGCGCGGATGCGGCGACGTTGCAGAAGGAGTTGGCGGGTGTGGGGGAGGCGAAGGCACAGGCGATTGTTGCGTATCGGGATACAAACGGGCCGTTTGCGTCGGTGGATGAGTTGCTCGAAGTGAAGGGGATTGGCAAGGCGATTCTGGATCGCAATCGTGAAAAGCTGGAAGTGAACTAAGCTGACAGTTCAACGCCGAGAGGCCGGTCATTGACCGGCCTTTTTATTGGGTGCTGATCGGGTGGATGCCTGAACGCTGAAAATTACGGGTATCATATTGTGCTTTGATTATGCCTATAATAATTTCGTTCGGGACTGATTCAGCAGCCGAATCGCAGCACACCGATGCACGTCGAATTTTGAATTGATAAGGGGTAACCACGGTATGAACCAACGTCGAGTCGTCGTCACGGGCATGGGCCTGGTTTCACCCTTGGGCAGTGATGTTGAAATCGTCTGGCAGCGTTTGCTGGCCGGTCGTTCCGGGTTGCGCAACCTGCCAGATGCGGTTGTGGCTGATCTGCCGACCCGGGTCGGCGGCAGTGTGCCGACGGCGGAGGAGGATGCCGAGGCCGGATTTGATCCGGATCGTGCGACGCCGCCCAAGGAACAGAAGAAGATGGATCGCTTCATCATGTTCGCCATGGAAGCGGCGCGGCAGGCGCTGGAGCAGGCCGGCTGGCATCCAGCGGACGCTGAAAGCCAAGAGCGCACTGCGACGATCATCGGCTCGGGAGTGGGCGGTTTCGGTGCGATTGCCGATGCGGTGCGTACCACCGACAGCCGTGGCCCTCGGCGGTTGTCGCCGTTCACCATTCCATCGTTTCTGGTCAATCTCGCGGCCGGTCATGTGTCGATCCAGCATGGTCTCAAAGGGCCGTTGGGCGCACCGGTTACCGCATGTGCCGCTGGCGTTCAGGCGATCGGCGATGCAGCACGGTTGATCAGGGCGGGGGAGGCGGACATCGCCGTATGTGGCGGTGCTGAAGCTTCGATCGATCGCGTCAGTCTCGCCGGTTTCGCCGCCGCGCGGGCGCTGTCCAGCGGTTACAACGACACTCCTGAGAAAGCCTCACGTCCTTTCGATAGCGGGCGCGATGGCTTCGTAATGGGCGAGGGCGCCGGTCTGTTGGTCATCGAATCACTGGAGCATGCCTTGGCACGCGGTGCGAAACCGTTGGCCGAACTGGTTGGCTACGGCACCACCGCCGATGCCTACCATCTGACCGCCGGGCCGGAAGACGGCAGTGGCGCACGCCGGGCGATGCAATTGGCACTGGCTCAGGGCGGTGTGACGCCGGAGCAGGTGCAGCATCTCAACGCACATGCGACGTCGACGCCGGTCGGTGACCTGGGCGAGTTGGCGGCGATCAAGGCGTTGTTTGGCACGCAGAACAAGATCGCCGTAACGTCGACCAAATCCGCTACCGGTCATTTGCTCGGCGCGGCCGGTGGGCTGGAGGCGATTTTCACGCTGCTGGCGATTCGTGATCAGGTGGTGCCACCAACGCTCAACTTTGAAAACCCGGATCCAGCGAGCCAAGGGGTGGACATTGTCCATGGCGAGGCGCGGTCGATGGCGATCGAATATGCGTTGTCCAACGGCTTCGGTTTTGGCGGGGTCAATGCGAGCGTGTTGTTCAAGCGCTGGGAAGGTTAATCGCTCGATTGCTTGAGATGTTCGCGGGTGACGTCGAGGATGCGTTGGGCGAAGTCAGCATCCGCGACGCTGCGTGACAGCAGCAGTGCACCGGCCAGAGTCGCCATGATGACAATGCTGCGATCGCCGATGTTCTCGCCTTTGAGCGTGCCCTGAATTTGTTCGAGGCGAGCATTGAGGACTTCGTCGCTGGTAGGGCTTGGCTGGCCGCGCAGGCCCAGCTCGGAGGAAATGGTCAGCAGTGGGCAGCCTTCGTGGGGCGAGGTCTGATGCCACTCTGACAGGTAGGTGTCGATGAACACTTGCAGAGGGTTTTCCTGCGCGAAGATTTCTTCGCACAGGCCCGCGACTTGCTCGCCGGCCTCTTGCAGGGCTTTTTCGACCAGTTCTTCCTTGGATTTGAAGTGCGAGTAGAAACCGCCATGGGTCAAGCCCAGGGCTTTCATCAAAGGCTGCAAGCCGGTGGCGCCGATACCGTCCTTGCGAAATCGGGCGGAAGCTTCCTTGATGATGCGTTGATGGGTCTGGGCTTTGTGATCTGGCGAGTAACGCATGTGGAGCTCTCCGCGACGATGCTGCCATCTTAACCACGGAAGATTAAATGGTGACTGTACTTCTAAAATCTAAACAGCCTGCGGGTAAGTCCGATTGTGCTGAAAAAACAAACCCCGCCATTGCGGCGGGGTTGGTATCAGCGGTCTTGTGCATCCTTGGCATCCGCTTCGGCATTGCGCTGTGCGACGCGCTTGCGTTCTTCATCGGTCAGTTCGACCTTGTTGGCGGTGTCGCGCAACATCATCAATCCGCCGACAATCGAGCCGATCGCAACGACCAGAATCAACCAGGCATACCAGGGCATAACGGCTCTCCTTAATGGCAGCTCGACGGGCGAGGACTTCGCCGTGCGATGCTGCATACCACCTTTGAGCGAAACGACTTCGCGGTGGTTCCATTCTAGGCCGCTTGCAGCCGGTGCATCCGAAATTACTGTAGGCGCTGCCGAAGGCTGCGATCTTTTGATCTTGAAAAGCAAAGATCGCAGCCTCGTTTCACTCGTCAGCTCCTACAGGGGGCGGGTCGTTACAGGCCTGTGAGCATGGCATCCGCCGGCGCATCGGCGCGCAGTTGTCCAGTCAGCATGAAGTAACAGAACCCGACCGCCATGAAGCCAAGGAAAATCAGCCCGATCAACGTGTTGAACCACGCCATCGCCACCAGGCAAACCACCGCCAGCACCAACGCGATCAGCGGAACCAGCGGATAACAAGGCGCGCGGAAAGTACGTTCCAGATTCGGTTCCGATTTACGCAGTTTGAACAGGCTGAGCATGCTCATGATGTACATCACGATCGCGCCGAACACGGCCATGGTGATCATCGCGGCAGTGAGTGTCATGCCGCCGAGGTTGATCAGGCCGTCGCTGTAGATCGCGGCGATGCCGATCAGGCCGCCAGCGATGATTGCGCGGTGCGGGGTCTGGAAGCGTGACAGTTTTGCCAATGAGGCGGGCAGGTAACCGGCGCGGGCGAGGGCGAAGAATTGTCGTGAGTAGCCGAGGATGATGCCGTGGAAACTGGCGACCAGGCCGAACAGGCCGATCCAGACCAGCATGTGCAGCCAGCCGGAGTTGTCACCGACCACGGTTTTCATCGCCTGCGGCAGTGGGTCGTTGATGTTGGATAAGGTGCGCCAGTCGCCGACGCCGCCCGCGAAGAACATCACGCCCATGGCCAACAGCACCAGGGTCAGGATGCCGCTGATGTAGGCTTTTGGGATCGTGCGTTTCGGGTCCTTGGCTTCTTCGGCGGCCATGGCGGCGCCTTCGATGGCGAGGAAGAACCAGATCGCGAAGGGAATCGCCGCGAACATCCCGGCAATCGCCGGCGCGCCGAAGACGTCGGAACCGGCCCAGCCATTCAGGGCGAAGTTGCTGAAGCTGAACGCCGGTGCGACCACGCCCATGAACACCAGCAACTCAGCCACCGCCAGCACGCAGACGATCAGCTCGAACGTCGCGGCCAGTTTCACCCCGAGAATGTTCAGGCCCATGAATACGATATACGCGCCGACCGCTGCGTGTTTCGGGTCGAGCGCCGGAAACTGCACATTCAAGTAAGCGCCAATCGCTAAAGCAATCGCCGGCGGGGCGAAAACGAATTCGATCAGTGTGGCGAGGCCTGCGATCAATCCACCTTTTTCGCCAAAGGCGCGACGGCTGTAGGCAAACGGCCCGCCGGCATGGGGAATGGCGGTGGTCAGTTCGGTGAAGCTGAAAATGAAGCAGGTGTACATGGTCGCGACCATGAATGAGGTCACCAGGAAACCCAGCGTACCGGCGACACCCCAGCCGTAACTCCAGCCGAAATATTCCCCGGAAATCACCAGCCCCACGGCAATGCCCCACAGGTGCAACGTGCCCAGCGTGGGTTTGAGTTGTGTGTTCATGCGCTTGCTCCCGCAATGGTTGGAAAGCTCGGGGAGGGCGTGTGCAGTGGGCGTGCCACTACGCTGAAACAAGTCGTAATGAGTTCAAAGCTGTCGTATCGGGGATGTTCGTGTGGGGATAGCTGCTTTTTGTGCGCCAGTTGGGTGCGATGTTGTCGGTGATGCCGTCTTCGCGAGCAGGCTCGCTCCCACATTTTGAAATGCGTTGCCCCTGTGGGAGCGAGCCTGCTCGCGAAGGCGCCAGCCCAAACACCACGAAACTCAGCCGTAAAGCCCGCATAAACCCACTCTTTACGCTTTCTTTATGACCCACACCGCGCCTCGCTCTCGCTCCTTTACAGCCTCCTTCCCGACAATCGCTGCACACACGGCAATACGCCGTTACACGGAGATCTTCCATGAGCGTTCTGGATGGGGTGTCACTGCTGTTGGCAGTGGGGCTGTTCATTTATCTGTTGGTTGCGCTGTTGCGCGCGGACCGGAACTAGGAGCGGCTATGCACAGTTATGACTATTGGCTGATCCTCGGGTTTTTTGCGCTGGTCCTGCTGCCGGCGCCGTTCCTTGGGCGCTTCTATTACAAGGTGATGGAGGGCCAGCGCACCTGGCTGACGCCGATTCTCGGCCCGGTCGAGCGCGGTTGCTATCGTCTTGCCGGCGTCGATGCGCAGGCAGAGCAGAGCTGGCAGAAGTACACGCTGGCGCTGCTGGCGTTCAACCTTGCCGGTTTCCTGCTGCTGTTCGCCATCCTGTTGTTCCAGGATCACCTGCCGCTGAACCCGCAGAACCTGCCGGGCCAGGAATGGACCCAGGCGTTCAATACCGCGGTCAGTTTCATGACCAACACCAACTGGCAGTCTTACAGTGGCGAAGCGACCCTCAGCTATCTGAGCCAGATGGTCGGTCTCACCGTGCAGAACTTCGTCAGCGCCGCCACCGGCCTCGCTGTGCTGGTCGCGCTGTGTCGTGGCATTGGCCGTAAGTCGGCGCAGACCCTCGGCAACTTCTGGGTCGACATGACCCGCGCCACCCTCTATGGCCTGCTGCCGCTGTGCCTGCTGCTGGCGCTGTATCTGGTCTGGCAGGGCGTGCCGCAAACCTTCGCGCAGTATGTGAATGCCGTGACGCTGCAGGGTGTCGATCAAGTGATCCCGCTCGGCCCGGCCGCCAGCCAGATTGCGATCAAGCAGCTGGGCACCAACGGTGGTGGTTTCTTCGGCGTCAACTCGGCGCATCCGTTTGAGAACCCGACCGCGTGGAGCAACCTGTTCGAAGTCGCTTCGATCATCCTGATCCCGGTGGCGCTGGTGTTCACCTTCGGCCACTACGTCAAGGACCTGCGTCAGAGCCGGGCGATCATCGCCTGCATGTTGGCGTTGTTCCTGATCGGCGGCGCGACGTCGTTGTGGGCCGAATATCAGCCGAATCCGACCCTGAACAACGCTGCCGTTGAACAGACTGCACCGCTGGAAGGCAAGGAAGCGCGCTTCGGTACTACCGCGACGGTGCTGTGGTCGGTGACTACCACGGCGGCGTCGAACGGTTCGGTCAACGGCATGCACGACAGCCTCAACCCGCTGAGCGGCATGGTCGCGCTGGTCAACATGATGGTCGGCGAAGTGATCTTCGGCGGTGTCGGCGCCGGGCTCTACGGCATGTTGCTCAACGTGCTGATCGCGGTGTTCCTCGCCGGTCTGATGATCGGTCGGACGCCGGAATACCTCGGCAAGAAGCTTCAAGCGCGTGAGGTGCAATTGTTGGTCGTAACCTTGTTGGTGATGCCCGTCGGCGTGCTGGTGCTCGGCGCGATTGCCGCCACGGTTCCCAGCGCTGCGGCAACCATCAGCAACCCCGGCGCGCACGGTTTCAGTCAGTTGCTCTACGCCTACACCTCGGCCAGCGCCAACAACGGCTCGGCATTCGGTGGCCTCAGCGCGAACACGCCGTTCCACAACCTGATGCTCGGCCTGGGCATGTTGATCGGCCGCTTCGGCTACATCCTGCCGGTGCTGGCACTGGCCGGTAGCCTGGCGATGAAGAAAAGCGCACCGGTCGGCCAGAACAGCTTCCCGACTCACGGCCCGCTGTTCGTGACCCTGTTGACCGTGACCATTTTGCTGGTGGGCGGCCTGACGTTCTTGCCGACGCTGGCGCTCGGTCCTGTCGCCGAACATTTAAGTATGGGCTTCTAAGGAATCCATCATGAATATGCCTGCAATCAAACCCGCCGCCGTCAAAGCGCCGGAACAAGCCAAAACCGCGATCTCGGCCCTGTGGCGCCCGGCGCTGGTGCAAGCCTTCGTCAAGCTCGACCCAAGGCAACTGGCACGTTCGCCAGTGATGCTGGTGGTCGAACTGACGGCGATTTTCACCACCGTGCTGTGCTTCCTTCCGGATGCCGACGTGCCGACCTTCGTCGCCGCGCAAATCGCTCTGTGGCTGTGGTTCACCGTGCTGTTCGCCAACTTCGCCGAGGCCCTGGCCGAAGGTCGTGGCAAGGCCCGCGCCGACAGCCTCAAGGCCGGCAGCGAAGGCCTCAGCGCCCGCTGCCGTCAGGCTGATGGCAGCTTCAAGATTGTCCCCGCCGCCAATCTGCGCAAGGGCGATGTGGTGCGAGTCGAAGCCGGGGAAATGATCCCCGGTGACGGCGAAGTCATCGAAGGTATTGCGGCGGTCAACGAAGCGGCGATCACTGGCGAATCGGCGCCGGTGATCCGTGAGTCCGGCGGCGACCGCTCGGCCGTCACCGGCAACACGCGGTTGGTCTCCGACTGGCTGGTGGTGAAGATCACCACCAACCCCGGTGAATCGACCCTCGACCGCATGATCGCCCTGGTCGAAGGCGCCAAGCGTCAGAAGACCCCGAACGAAGTCGCGCTGGATATCCTGCTGATCGGCCTGACCCTGATCTTTCTGCTGGTGGTCGTCACCCTGCAACCGTTCGCGCATTTCGCCAACGGCAGCCTGCCGCTGGTGTTCCTCGTGGCGTTATTGGTCACGCTGATCCCGACGACCATCGGCGGTCTGCTGTCGGCCATCGGTATCGCCGGGATGGATCGGCTGGTGCGTCTCAACGTGATCGCCAAATCCGGTCGCGCAGTGGAAGCGGCGGGTGACGTGCACGTGCTGTTACTCGACAAGACCGGCACCATCACCTTCGGCAACCGTCGTTGCAGCGCGGTGTATGCCGCGCCGGGTGTGACCGGCCGTGAGCTGGCCGAAGGCGCGTTGTTTGCTTCGCTGGCCGACGAAACCGCTGAAGGCAAGTCGATCGTCGAGTTCCTTCGTGGCCTGCATCCGCAACCGGAGCCGGCCCCGGAAACCCTGACCGCCGTGCCGTTCAGCGCGGAAACCCGCTTGTCCGGCGTCGATTATCAGGGCCGCGTGTATCGCAAAGGGGCGGTGGATTCGCTGCTGGCGTTTCTCGGTCAGCAACGTAGCGATCTGGCCCCGGCGCTGGCGCGCGAGATCGACAGGATTGCCCAGAGCGGCGGCACGCCGTTGCTGGTCTGCGCTGACGGCAGATTGCTTGGCGCGATCCATCTCAAGGACGTGGTCAAGCCAGGCATCCGCGAGCGTTTTGCCGAGTTGCGCAAACTGGGAATTCGCACGGTGATGGTCACCGGCGACAACCCGCTGACCGCTGCTGCGATCGCCGCTGAAGCGGGCGTCGACGATGTGCTCGCCGAAGCCACGCCGGAGAAGAAACTCGCGCGCATCCGTCACGAGCAGAACGACGGTCGCCTGGTCGCCATGTGCGGCGACGGCGCCAACGATGCCCCGGCGCTGGCTCAGGCCGACGTTGGCATGGCGATGAACGATGGCACGCAAGCGGCGCGCGAGGCGGCGAATATGGTCGACCTCGACAGCGACCCGACCAAGCTGCTCGACGTGGTGCAGATCGGCAAGGAATTGCTGGTGACCCGTTGCGCGCTGACGACCTTTTCCATCGCCAACGACATCGCCAAATACTTCGCGATTCTGCCGGCGCTGTTCGCCTCGATTTACCCGCAGTTGGGCGTGCTGAACATCATGCATCTGAGCAGTCCGCAGAGCGCGATTCTCTCGGCCATCGTCTTCAACGCGCTGATCATCGTTGTGCTGATTCCACTGGCATTGCGCGGCGTGCGGGTGCAGGCGGCGAGTGCGGCGGCGTTGCTGCGGCGCAATCTGCTGATCTATGGCGTCGGCGGGATTGTCGTGCCGTTCGTGGGGATCAAGGTGATCGACATGCTGCTTATGGCGTTGCATCTGGTGTAAGGCTGAAAAGAGCCCCTCACCCTAACCCTCTCCCAGAGGGAGAGGGGACTGACCGAGGTGTTTGCGAGAGGTACGCCGACTTGGGATACCGAGGTGAATGCGCGATTGGAAAGCCAATCACCGTAGCGGACTGACCGAGGTGTTTGTGCGAGGCTCGCCGACCTGAAATTCCGAGCCGAACTCAGGTCTTGAACAGCATGAAGATCGGCTCCCTTTCCCACTCGCCCCCTTGGGGGAGAGGGCTGGGGTGAGGGGGAAAAGATCTCCCTGACACCGCGCAAAAGTTTGTCCAACGAATTCGAGGATCTTGAAATGTCCACAATGATACGCCCGGCCCTGACCCTGTTGGCGCTGATGACCCTGATCACCGGCGTCGCCTACCCACTCGCGGTCACCGGCATCGCCCAAGTCGCTTTCCCGGCTCAGGCCAACGGCAGCCTGATCCACGACGCCGACGGCAAAGTCCGCGGCTCGGCGCTGATCGCCCAGGATTTCAGCGGCGACAACTGGTTCCACCCACGGCCCTCCGCCGGGGCTTTTGCCACGGTCGCCAGCGGCGCCAGCAACCTCGCGCCAAGCAATCCGGCCCTGGCGACCCGCGTGATCGAAGACGCGCAAAAACAACAAGTCGCTGGGCAGGGGCCGGTGCCATTGGCCTTGCTGACCACCTCCGCCAGCGGCCTCGATCCGCACTTGCCACCGGCGGCAATTGCCTATCAACTGGCGCGTGTCGCGGCGGCGCGCAACCTGCCGGTGTCGACCTTGCAGCAATTGCTCGATAAGCACATCGAACAACCGCTGGTGGGGCCGCCGGTGGTGAATGTGCTGGAGCTGAACCTGGCACTGCAAAACCTGTAATCGGCGGCGCGGCCATTCGCGAGCAGGCTCGCTCCCACCTTTGGAATGCATATCCATGTGGGAGCGAGCCTGCTCGCGAAGGCGCCCTGACAATCACCGCATAAACATCAGAAGAAAGAGAGCATCCCCAGCATGAGCGACTCCGGCCGCGCCGACGCATTGTTAGCAGACCTGCCCCGCGATGGCCGTGGCCGGCTCAAGGTTTTTCTCGGCGCGGCGCCCGGGGTCGGCAAGACCTACGCCATGCTTCAGGCCGCGCACACGCAGCTGCGCCAAGGCGTGAAAGTCCTCGCCGGCGTGGTCGAAACCCATGGCCGTGCCGAAACCGAAGCCTTGCTCGGCGGCTTGCCACAGCAACCGCTGGTGCGCAGCGAATACCGTGGCGTGCTGCTCGAAGAAATGGACCTAGACGGCATTCTCGCCGCCAAGCCGAAGCTTGTGCTTGTGGATGAACTGGCCCACAGCAACGCCCCCGGCAGTCGTCACGCCAAGCGCTGGCAAGACATTCAGGAACTGCTCGCCGCCGGCATCGACGTGTTCACCACGGTCAACGTCCAGCACCTGGAAAGCCTGAATGATCAGGTGCGCGGCATCACTGGCGTGCAGGTGCGCGAAACCCTGCCGGACTGGGTGTTGCAGGAAGCTTTCGAGCTGCTGCTGATCGACTTGCCGCCGCGTGAATTGCTTGAGCGTCTGCGCGAAGGCAAGGTCTACGTGCCGGAACAGGCCCGCGCTGCGATCGACGCTTTTTTCACCCAGACCAATCTCACCGCCCTGCGCGAACTGGCGATGCAGACCGCCGCCGCGCAGGTCGACAACGATCTCGCCCAAGGCTATCGCCAACTCGGCCAGGCCGCTCCGGCGGTGCGCGGGCGTTTGTTGGTCGGCATCGATGGCGATGCGCAGGCCGAACGGCTGGTGCGTCACGCCAGCCGCGTCGCCCAGCGCCGGCATCTGCCGTGGAGTCTGGTGCATGTCGACAACGGCAGTGCGCGGGATGAGCAATCGCGGTTGCGCCTGCAAAGCGCCCAGCAACTGGCCGAACGCCTCGGTGGCGAAGTGGTGCTGTTGCGTGCCGGCGAGGTGGCGAAGACCCTGATCCAACACGCCGCCGAGCGCCGCGCCAGTCTGTTGCTGGTCGGCCAGTCGCGGCCACGCTTGCGCCGTCGCCTGTTCGGCGGTGGTCTGGCGGCGCGCCTGCTGCGTCAGGCTCACGGTCTGGAAATCAACGTGCTCGACAGTGACCACGAACAGCATCAACCGCGCCCGCGCAATCCAGTGACGCTGGTGTGGTTCGACTACGCGCTGGCGCTGATCGCGACGTTGTTGGCCAGCGCGTTGGCCTGGGCGGTGTCGAGCGTGTTGCCGCTGCCGAACATCTCGCTGGTGTTTCTCGCGGCGGTGTTGCTGGTGGCGGTGCGCAGCAGCCTCGGCCCGGCGCTGGCCTGTGCGGCGCTGTCGTTTCTCACCTACGATTTTCTGTTTATCCCACCGAATTTCTCGTTCAGCATTCAGCGCGAAGAAGACGTGCTGACGCTGCTGTTCTTCCTGTTGATGGCGGCCCTCACCGGCAACCTCGCGGCGCGTCAGCGTCGGCAGTTGCAGGCCTTGCGCGATACCCAGGAAGAGACCAGCGAACTGCTCGACCTGTCGCGCAAACTCACCGCCGCGACTGATCGCCAAGCCGTGGTCAGCGCCGCCGCGCAGCACCTCGAAGGCTGGAGCGATGTGCAATTGTGCCTGCTCAACCGCGACGGGCAGGGCGGCTGGAAAGTCGAAACCGGCGGGCCACTGCAATTCACCGAGGCCGAACGTGCCGCTGCCGATTGGGCCTGGCAACACGATCAACCGGCGGGCAAGGGCACCGGCACGTTGCCGCTGGGGCGTTGGTGGTGGTGGCCGTTGTCGGTCGAGGACGGGCCACTGGCATTGCTCGGTGTTTGCGCCAAGGAAGGCCAGAGCTTGAGCGGTCAGCGCCGACGTTTGCTCACCGCGCTGAGCCAGCCGCTGGCGCAAGCCCTGGCCCGCGCGCAATTGGCCGATGACCTCGAAGCGGCGCGTCTGCACGGCGAAACCGAACAGTTGCGCAGCGCCTTGCTGGCTTCGGTGTCCCACGATTTGCGCACGCCGCTGACGGCCATGCGCGGCAGCATCGACAGCCTGTTCGCCCTCGGCGAAGCGATTCCGCTGGAGGATCGCCGCGAGCTGCTCGAAGGCACCCGCGACGAAGCCGAACGCCTCGACCGCTACATTCAGAACCTGCTCGACATGACTCGCCTCGGCCACGGCGCCTTGAAGCTGGCGCGGGACTGGGTATCGCCGGCCGATATCGTCGGCAGTTCGCTCAATCGCCTGCGCGCCGTGCTGGCGCCGCTGCAGGTCAGCACCGAAGTGCCGGCCGAGCTGCCGTTGCTCTATGTGCACGCGGCGTTGATCGAGCAGGCGCTGGTTAACGTGCTGGAAAACGCCGCGCGATTTTCGCCCAGCCACGGTCGCCTGCAATTGCGTGCCGGCGCCGATGAGCAGGAGATTTTCTTTGCGGTCAGCGATGAAGGCCCGGGGATTCCCGAAGAGGACCGAGCGAAGATTTTCGACATGTTCTACACCGCCGCGCGCGGTGATCGCGGCGGGCAGGGCACGGGGCTGGGGCTGGCGATCTGTCAGGGCATGGTCGGCGCACACGGCGGGCGTATTTCCGTGGCTGACGGCATCGACGGGCGCGGCACCTGCATTACCTTGCACTTGCCGTTGCAGGCGCAGCCGGGGATGGACGGTGAAGCTTGAAGTCGACTGCGCTACTCTCTTGCCACTCTTTTGTGTTGATGTGAATTCATGAGCCAGACCGCGACCATTTTGGTCATCGACGACGAACCGCAGATCCGCAAATTCCTGCGCATCAGCCTCGCTTCACAAGGCTACAAAGTGCTTGAAGCCGGCACCGGCGCTGAAGGCCTGGCACAAGCCGCGCTGAGCAAACCGGACCTGGTGGTGCTCGACCTCGGGTTGCCGGACATGGACGGTCAGCGGGTCCTGCGCGAATTGCGCGAATGGGCGAGCACGCCAGTGCTGGTGCTATCGGTGCGCGCCAGTGAAGGGCAGAAGGTTGAAGCGCTGGATGGCGGCGCCAATGACTACGTGACCAAACCGTTCGGCATTCAGGAATTTCTCGCCCGGGTCCGCGCGTTGTTGCGCCAGGCACCGGCGGGCGAGGCGCAGCCGGCGGCGCTGAGTTTCGGCCCGTTGACTGTGGATCTGGCCTATCGGCGGGTGCTGCTTGACGGCGCCGAAGTCGCCCTGACCCGCAAGGAATACGCGGTGCTCGCGCAACTGGCGCGGCATCCGGGGCGGGTAATCACCCAGCAGCAATTGCTCAAGGATATCTGGGGGCCGACGCACACCGAGGACAGTCATTACCTGCGCATCGTGGTCGGACATCTGCGGCAGAAACTGGCGGATGACCCGACCCGGCCACGGTTTATTGTGACTGAGGCGGGGGTTGGGTATCGGTTGTTGAGTGAAGCTGGCTGATCTGACGCCTTCGCGAGCAGGCTCGCTCCCACAGGGGAATGCATTTCAAATGTGGGAGCGAGCCTGCTCGCGAAGAGGCCATCAAATACTCCGAAAAATCCGGATCAGTTCAACCCTGCTCCTGCTCATACCGATCCAGCGTATCACTGGCAATCTGTCTGCCCAGCGCAATCAACTCCGGCGCCTTGTAGAACTCGAAAAACCGGCACACCCGCTTCGGCACGTTGATCAGGATGTCCGGCGGATACCCGGCGATCTTGTACTGCGCCAGTGAGGTCTGCATCACCTCGAAACTCTGGTTGATCAGATCCAGCAACGACGCTGGCCCGACGTTATCGATGATGAACGAGCCAGTGGCGGATTTCGGTGCGCCTTCACGTTCCGGAGCGGCGGCCGGTTGCTGGCTTTCCGGTTCGACGCCTTCGAGCCACGGATTGATCTCCGCTGCCTCGGCGCGCAGGGCTTCCTGCTCCAGCTTCAACAATTGCTCGGCCTGTTTACGCCGGAATGGCAACTTCGAACCCATGGATTTGATCAGACTGTCGAAGCGCGAACGGAACGCCGCTGGCCGCTCGATCACCGGCAATTTGTACTGCCGCTGATTGGTGGCGTTGAGGTTGACCGCGATGATCAGGTCGCAGTGGCTCGACACCACCGGAACGATCGGCAACGGATTGAGAATGCCGCCGTCGACCAGCATGCGGTTGCCCTGCATCACTGGGGTAAACAGGCTGGGAATCGCCGCCGAGGCGCGCATGGCCTGGTGCAGGCAGCCCTCCTGAAACCAGATTTCCTGCTGATTGGTCAGGTCGGCGGCGACGGCGGTGTAGGGGATGCGCAGGTCTTCGATGTTGATCTCGCCGACGATCTTGCGGATCTGCCCGAAGACCTTTTCACCGCGAATCGCGCCGAGACGGAAACTCACATCGACCAGGCGCAGCACGTCGAGGTAATCAAGGCTTTCGATCCAGCGCCGGTACTCATCCAGTTTGCCGGCGGCATAGATCCCGCCGACCACCGCGCCCATCGAACAACCGGCAATGCAGGCGATGTCGTAGCCGCGTTTTTCAATTTCTTCGATAACGCCGATATGGGCATAGCCCCGGGCGCCACCGGAGCCCAGCACCAGTGCGACACGCTTTTTCATCAAACTTCCTCCCGACAAGCCTGCACAATGCACGCATCGGCCAAGCGGCTCAATCGCCAAGGTCGTTGCGCGAAGCGGTGACGTCGTTTTTCGCTCGCGACGCACGCTTGCGCGCTATGCTCTGCGCCACGTGGTTTGACCTGTCTGCGAGGCACTTTTTCGCCGCTTGGCCGTCTTACCTGCACGACTGTTGACCTACCTTGAGGTGTGAGTGATGAAAGCCTGGATCTGTGTACCGTTGATGGCTCTGGTTCTGGCCGGTTGTGCCGGCAAAACCGCGTACCGCGACAGCTGCGGCAGCCAACTCGACGCGGCCTGGCACGAGCTGGACCTGGCCAAGGCTGAAGGTTTCGCCGGCACCGTCAGCTATTCCAAAGCACTGTCGCTGCTGACTGCCGCCAAGACCCAGCAACAATTCGAAGGCTTCGAAGGCTGCAGCAAGAAAGCCGAGAAAGCCCGCTTCTACATCCGCGAATCCCGCGCAGGACGCTAACAGCAGCTGCGAGTTTCAAGCTGCAAGCGGCAAGCTCAAAGCGACCCCGTTCAGCTTGCAGCTTGCAACTTGAAGCTTGCAGCTGTCTACGGAGTAGACCCCCATGATCGATCGCTTGGTGGCTCATGTGTTGAGCCTGGATGTGCGGCTGCTGGCATGTCAGGCGCGCTTGACTGCGCGCACTGATCCCGAGGCGTTGCATGATTTGCGCACTACGGTGCGGCGCCTGCGCAGCCTGTTGCGGCCGTTGCGCGGCTTGCCGGGTGTCGAGCAATTGGAGGCGGCGGCCTCGGCAGTTGGCGATCTGACCACACCGTGGCGTGACCGCGAGGTGTTGGCGGCGTATCTGCTTGAGCATGACCAACCTGAGGCTGCGCAGCGGCGTCTGGCGCAAATGGCCGAGGCGTATCCGGCGCTGGCGGCGAGTGCGGAACTGGCTTCGCTGCTGATGATTCTCGACGCGTTTCCACGATTTTTGCGCGCGTCCCAGCGTCAGGGGCTGCTCAAGGATCTGGATAAACGCATTGAAAAACGCTTGGGCAAACAATGGCAGAAGCTCGACGCGGCGCTGCACGATCCTGCCCATGACCGCCATCGTCTGCGCCTGCTGATCAAGCGCGTGCGCTATGGCATCGAAGCCTATCCCGAGCTGGATCGCTTGCCGAAACCGGCTTACAAACGCCTGAAATCGGCGCAAGGCGCACTGGGCGATTGGCACGATTGCTGGCAATGGCTGGCCCGCGCCGAGCAGGAAGCCGATCTGCAACCGTGCGTGGCTACCTGGCAGGCGGGGTTGATCAAGGCAGAGCTGAAGGCCGATCAAGTGCTGGAGAAGCTCAGCGCTACGTGTTTCAAATCCTGATATCGCCACGTCCTCCTGTAGGAGCTGTCGAGTGAAACGAGGCTGCGATCTTTTGATCTTGTTTTTTTAGATCAAGATCAAAGATCGCAGCCTCGTTTCACTCGACAGCTCCTACAAGGGTTTGTGGCGAAATTGAAACGCGCCAAGGCCTATCTGTCAGCGCATTTGACCGGAATAGACGCTGCGCCGCCGTCCTTGGCTGGTTAAGATCCCTGCATTCCTTTTTTCGCTTTCCGAGGTTGCCATGCGCTTTTGCGATCTGCTCGATGCTGTCCGCCAACGACCTGAAGTGATCATCCCCGCCGAATGGGGGCAGGGCCGCGCCAGTTTTGGCGGGCTGGTGGCTGCGCTGCAATTTGAAGTCATGCGTGCCAGGGTGCCGGCGGAGCGCCCGGTGCGTTCGCTGGCGATTACCTTTGTCGGCCCGGTCGAGCCGGAAGTGCCGGTGACTTTCGAAGTCGATGTGCTGCGTGAAGGCAAAGCGGTCAGCCAGGTGTTGGGCCGCGCCATGCAGAATGGTCAGGTGGTGACGATCATTCAGGGCAGCTTCGGTGCCTCGCGGCCTTCGGAAGTCGCCGTCGAAGCCTATCCGGCGCCCACCATGAAACACTGGGACGAGTGCCAGGAGCTGCCGTACATCAAAGGCGTGACCCCGGAATTCATGCGCCATCTGGCGATGCGCTGGAGCGTCGGCGGTATTCCGTTCTCCAACACGGCATCGCGCTTGATGGGCGGCTGGGTGCGGTTGCGTGGGGATGTCAAAGAGGAGCCGGTCAACGAGGCGCATCTGCTGGCGCTGGTGGATGCCTGGCCTCCGGCGCTGTTGCCGTATCTGAAGAAACCGGCGCCGGGTAGCACGCTGACCTGGACCATAGAATTCGTGCAGCCGTTACACGACTTGAGCACGCTGGACTGGTGCCAATACCTGGCCGACATCGAATACGCAGCCGACGGCTACGGCCATGTCGCCGCGAAGCTGTGGAACGCGAAGGGAGAGTTGATTGCCATGAGTCGGCAGACCGTGACGATTTTCGCGTGACTCAATGCCGACGGTGGCGCTCACGCCAGGCGCGCCACCAGCCACCGCTGAGAAAGAACCGCGGAAAGGTCAGAAACTGCTCGACCAGCAAACGTGACACGGCATCTTTGCGATCACTGAACGGCTCGGAGGCTTGCGCCTCCAGGCCGTGACCGTGGCGCTGCAGACCCAGCGCCGCGACAATCCCGATCACGCCGATGGCGACGCTGGCCAGACTCAGGCTGAACACCCCCGACACGATCAGCAGAAACGCCACGATGAACAGCGGCACGGCAATCAGATGCAGGACCAGATTGGTCGGGTGCTGATGATTGCCCGGGTACGCGCGCCATTGCCACGCGGGAAGGTTGGGTTGACGTTTGCCCATGTTTGCTACTCCTCGATCCATGTTGAACACATGCTTGAAGAATAGGCCCGGGCGCGGAGGGCGGCGAATCAAGGTTGGCTATTGAAGTGATAGCCGTCATCGCAGGATTCGATGTAGGTGCCTCTGACGCCTTCGCGAGCAGGCTCGCTCCCACATTGATTCAATGGTGCATGTGGGAGCGAGCCTGCTCGCGAAAGCGGACTCACAATTTCAACTGACCTATCGCCTTGTTCAACGCCCCGGCCAACGTCGCCAACTCACTACTCGTCGTCGCCGAATCCACCGTCTGCTGCACGGTGTTCTCGGTCACATCACGAATACTCACCACCGCCCGGTTCATCTCCTCGGCAACCTGACTCTGCTGTTCCGCCGCGACGGCAATCTGCGTGTTGCTTTCGCGCATCTGCGCCACCGCTCCGGTGATTTCCGCCAGCGCCGCGCCAGCCTCCTGGGCCTGCTGCACGCAGTCGTCGGCCTTGTATGAACTCTCCTGCATGAAATCCACCGCATCGCGGGTGCCGGCCTGCAACGCGGCGATCATGCCGGTGATCTCGTCAGTCGACGCCTGCACGCGCTTGGCGAGGTTGCGCACTTCATCGGCAACCACGGCAAAGCCGCGACCCATCTCCCCGGCGCGGGCCGCTTCGATCGCCGCGTTGAGCGCGAGCAGATTGGTCTGTTCGGCAATGCTGTGAATCACGCTGACCACGCCGTTGATCTTCTGGCTGTCCTCGGCCAGGCGTTGAATCATTTCTGCCGTCTGCTGCACGCCGCTGGACAAGCCGGCAATCGACTGCTGCACCCGCGCCACCACTTGCTGACCGCTGCCGGCGAGGCCATCGGCGGTTTTCGACAGGTCACGAGTAGCGCCGGCGTGTTGCGCGATGTGATAAACGGTGGCGGTCATTTCGTTGATCGCGGTGGCGGCCTGATCGGTTTCGCTTTGCTGGCCGAGCATGCCGTGGCGCACATCGTTCATGCTCGAGGCCAGCCGCGCAGCGCCGTCATCCAGTTGTCGCGCGGTGCTGGCAACGGTGGTCACGACGCGTTGATAACCGGCCTGCATGGCGTTGAAGGCATTGGCCATCTGGCCGACTTCGTCCTTGCCCACCAGCGGCACACGAGCCGAAAGATCGCCGGTTTTTTCAACGTGCAGCATCACGTCTTTCAACGTGTTCAGCTGGCTGAGCAAAAAGCGGATCAACAATTGCGAGGCACCGAGCATCGCCAGCATCAGGACGAAGACCGCCAGCGCATAGTTGGCGAAACGCTCGCTGAACACCTGACTCAGGCTCGGGGCATAGGCGATGACCGCTACTTGTTCGCCGTCGGCACGGCTGAACACTTCGGCGCCCATCAACGGGCTGTCGCCGAACAGCGGCATTGCATTGATGGCGTTCCAGCCGTTGCTGCCGCTGATTTCCAGCAGCGGTTGATCATTGAGACGCGGCGCTTCACCGCGCTTGAAGGTCAACACTTGCGCGGATTTGGGCAACGGTTGCCCGGGCGGCCAGGCCTTGAGCAACTGCGCCTGCGCCTGCGCGGAAGCCTGCGCGGCTTCGTTGCGGGCCTGTTGTTCAAGATGTACGGCGTACAGCACCAGCAGCAGGGTGGTGACAAAGGCGACCGCGTTGACCGCCCAGAATTTGTATTTCAGCGAGATATTGCTAAGCCAGGCACCCATGGAGGTCTTCTCTGATAGCGGAAACAGTTTTGGCAAGGTGCCATTATTGTGCCGCTATGCAGATTCGGGAGTTTTGATATGAATCAACGGATGCCGAGATCTATTGTGGGAGCGAGCCTGCTCGCGAAAGCGCTGCGTCATTCAGCCCATTTGTAGCTGATCCAACGCCTTCGCGAGCAGGCTCGCTCCCACAGGGGACGTGTGCAGTCAGGGGAGAATGGGGAGATTAAAATACGCCCGGGCACATGCGGTGGTATGCGCGGCCAGCGCTTCCTCGGTCTCGCCGCGATGCAGCGCCACTTCGCGCAACACTTCGGTCAGATACGCCGGTTCGTTGCGCCCGTTTTTCGGCTTCGGCCGCAACGTGCGCGGCAGCAGATACGGTGCGTCGCTTTCCAGCATCAGCCGTCCCGCTTTGATCTCTTTGACCAGCGGATGCAGATGCGTGCCCCGACGTTCGTCGCAGATCCAGCCAGTGATGCCGATGTGCAGATCCAGATCGAGGTAGCTGAACAAGGCCTTTTGCTCGCCAGTGAAGCAGTGCACCACCGCCGCCGGCAGTTGATCGCGGAAGTCCTTGAGGATCTCCAGCAGGCGCTGGCTGGCATCGCGCTCGTGCAGGAACACCGGCAATTGCAACTCGACGGCCAGCGCCAGATGTTCTTCGAGAACCTTTTCCTGTTGCGGGCGCGGGGAGAAATCGCGGTTGAAATCCAGCCCGCATTCGCCCACCGCGACGACACTGGATTCGTTCAACAGACTGCGCAGGCGACGGGCGCTGTCAGCGTTCCAGTCGCTGGCCGAATGGGGGTGAATACCGGCGGTGGCGAACAGCCTTTGGCCGCTTTCATCCAGTTGCCGGCACAGTTCCAGCGCCTGCTCGCTGCCCTCGACGCTGGTGCCCGTCAGCACCAGTTGGCAGACGCCGGCGGCGTAGGCGCGGTCGAGCACGGCCTGGTGTTTGTCGGCGAAACTGGGGTTGGTCAGGTTGACGCCGATATCGATGAGTTGCATGGTGCTACCTCGGGCCGAAGGCCGGAAAGCATATCAGAGCTGTAGATTTATAAGAAAAGCCAAGAACTACAAAGACTTATGGCTGTCTGTTGAGGCCGCGAAGGACTCCGGGGTGGCGACAAGGCCATCACTGTGCCAGTCTCTCGCACTTTACCAGCGCACAAAGCGCTCTGTTTTCGTCGGTGATATCGTCTCTTTTGCGACGCGATCGCCCCGTATTCTTTTCGGAGAGTGGATGCATCGTCCCTCGGTTCTGCTGCTGTTGTGTGCTGCGTTACTGCTGCCGATGACGGCGGTCGCGCGCCTGCCCGGGCCGCTGCAAACCGTGCCGGCGACCAAGGTTCGCGACCTCTCGGACATTCGCAGCAGCCGCGTGCTGCGCGTGCTGGTCAATCAGAGCCGCAACAGCTCCGGCGAAGTCCAGGGCCAGGCCATTGGTGTCGAGTACCACCGACTGCGCGCCTTCGAGCAATACCTCAACGGCCATGCCCGTGATGGCCAGGACGTTACCCTCAAAATCATTCCCAAAGCCAAGGATCAATTGCTCGGCGCCTTGCAGCGTGGCGAAGGCGATATGGTCGCGCCCGGTGAATTGCTCGATCTGCCATCGGGCTATGCGGTGGCCAGCAGTGAGCCGATTGCCAGCAACGTGCCGCTGGTTCTGGTCGGCATCAAGGGCCAGCGCCGTTACACCAAGGTCGAGCAACTGTCCGGCAAGACCCTGGCCTTGCCCACCGGCAGTGCGGCGGGGGAGGTGGTCAGCCTGCTCAACCAGAAACTGGCGCTGCACAAACTGGCGCCGATCAATATCGAATGGGTAGATCCGACGCTGGCAGTCGAAGACGTGCTGGAGATGGTCCAGGGCGGGATTTTCCACCTGACCATCGTCGAGCAACCGATTGCCGAGCGTTGGGGCAAGATCCTGCCGAAGCTGCGCCTCGATCGGCAACTGAGCCTCGGCGAGCCGGGCGAGGAGCATTGGTTCGTGCGTCGCGATGCGTCGATGTTGCGCGCGAGCATTGATCGCTTCCTCACCGGTTACAAGAAACCGTCGGACGAAGACGCGGCGTTTCTGCGTATCTATCGACGCCTGTATCAAGTACACAATCCGCTGGCCAAGGCCGATCGCCAGCGTCTGGAAAAACTCCGTCCGACCCTGCAGAAACATGCCGACGCGCAGAACATGGACTGGCTCAATCTGGCGGCGCTGGCGTTCAAGGAGTCGCGTCTGCAGCCCAACGCCCGCAGCGGCAGCGGCCCGACCGGGCTGATGCAGATCACCCCGTCCGCCGCGCAGCGGGTCGGCGTGAGCAATATCCAGAATCTCGATGCGAATGTGCAGGCCGGCGCCAAGTACCTGGCGATGATCCGCCGCAAGTTCTTCAGCAGCCCGAAACTCAACGAGCGTGAGCGCATGGCGTTCACCCTCGCCGCGTACAACATCGGCCCCGAGCGCGTGCAGGGCATGCGCGCCGAAGCCCGCCGCCGCGGCCTGAATCCCAACCAGTGGTTCTTCCAGGTCGAGCGCATTGCCATGGAGCAGGTGGGGATGGGCGCCGTCAGCTATGTTAATAGCGTGAACAAGTATTACCTGGCATTCGACCGGGAGCGTGAGTCGCTCGAGCCCCGGCAGCAGAAAGTGGTCACACGGAAATAATCTAAGAATTCGATTGTTATGGCGAAATCTTTGCGCTTTAAACATGAAATAAACTGATTAATATAGCGACCAACCCAAACACACAAACACTTCTGCACAACAAGGAATGCACCATGAGCTCTCTGATCAACAAGGTTCTGTTCACCCGCGCCGGTTACGGCCTGACTGTCCTGCGCATTGCTGTCGGCGTGATCTTCGCCGCCCACGGTTCGCAGAAACTCTTTGGTCTGTTCGGTGGTTACGGCCTGGCCGGCACTGCGCAATGGATGGAAAGCATCGGCCTGACCCCGGGCTATCTGATGGCCTCGCTGGCCGGCGGTACCGAGTTCTTCGCCGGTCTGGCGCTGATCATCGGCCTGCTGGTACGCCCGGCGGCACTGGGTCTGGCGTTCCTCTCGCTGGTGGCGATCTTCTCGGTGCACATCGGCAACGGTCTGTTCATGGCCAACAACGGTTATGAGTTTGCTCTGGCTCTGCTGGCCGGCAGCATCGCGGTACTGATCGAAGGTGCCGGCAAGCTCTCGGCGGATCGCGCCATCGCCGGTTGAAGGCTCTGGCTCAAGGCAAAGGCCCGCATTGTGCGGGCCTTTTTTTGTTGCGGGGGATTCTTGACACTGGTCGGTCACGTTCTCTAGGATGTTGCCCATGCGCCGATTTAAACAGCTACTTGCGGGGCGCCAGGTGACTTCTACAGTTACCGTCAGAAGCCGGAACAGGGCTTCGAAATACCGCTAAAGCGCTGGTTCGGTGTTGCCTCTCACCTGCCATGCAGACTTTTGAGGCAGAGACACGACACGATGAACGCACTACGCCCTCCAGCACGTCCCGCGCCGATCACGGCACATGTCACCCAGCGCAACCCGAAAATCCTTCTTGGCGGTAAACACCAGCCGACGCTGTTGCGTTATCTCGATGGCTGGCCACGTCGCAGCGGCGGTCCTGCCGCGTTCCTGATCCAGTTTGTCGATGACGGCGAGTCGCTGGCGCGTTTCGCTACGGACAGCTTCGATCTGGCGGTGATTCAGGCGCCGAGCGCAGAAGATGCGGCGGAAATGATCAAGCAACTCACCCGCGTTGCGCGGCAGGGCCTGATCACTCGGCGCTGATTGGTCTTACGGATATTCAATCGCAACGATGTAAACGAACTGCTCGCCGGTCGGCGTCTGCACCCGCACTTCCGCGTCGAGTGCCTTGCCGATCAGCGCGCGGGCCAGCGGCGAGTCGATGCTTATCAAACCCTGTTTGAGGTCCAGTTCATCGGGGCCGACGATGCGGTAGCGCGATTGCTTGCCGTCTTCGTCTTCGATGGTCACCCAGGCGCCGAAATAGACCTTGTTCGGATCGCTGGGTTTTTCGCTGACCACCTTGAGCGCTTCCAGGCGTTTGGTGAGAAAGCGCACGCGGCTGTCGATTTCCCGCAGCATCTTTTTCCCGTAGGTGTACTCGGCGTTTTCCGAACGATCACCTTGCGCTGCCGCTTCACTCACCGCCTGGGTGACCTGCGGGCGACGCACATGCCACAACTCATGGAATTCGGCGCGCATCCGCGCTTCACCCTCGGGGGTGATCAGCGCGGTGCCGGCGGTGCGGGGAGGGCGATAACGGCTCATGGCGACTTCTTGTGATTAAGACGGCTTGAGTCTATCAACCCTCGCGCAACACTGTCAGCGGGCTGGCGTTCAGCGCCCGGCGAGTGCCGAACACACCGGCGCCACCAATCAGCACGGCGCCAATCAGCGGCAGCACCAGCAGCCATGGATGCGGATGCCATGGCAGATCGAAGGCGAAGCGGTACAGCACCAGACTGACAACCTCCGAACCGATCGCCGCGAGCAAGCCGCTTACCGCGCCCAACAAGCCGAATTCGATACGCCGCGCCTTGATCAGCAACTGCCGCTCGGCGCCCAGCGCGCGCAACAGCGCACCCTGGCGGATGCGTTCATCCAGCGTCGCTTGCAGGCCGGAGAACAGCACCGCCATCCCCGCAGCCAGAACAAACAACAACACATATTCCACCGCCAGGGTGACCTGAGCGAGGATGCTGCGCAGCTGTTCGAGCAACGCTTCGACCTGCAGGATGGTCACCGCCGGGAAGGTCCGCGACAGCTCGACGATCTGCTGATCATGCCCCGGCGCCAGATAGAAACTGGTCAGGTAGGTCGCCGGCAGATCTTTCAAGGTGCCGGGCTGGAAGATCATGAAGAAGTTCGGCTGGAAGTTGTCCCAGTTGATCTCGCGCAGACTGGTGACCTTCGCTTCCCGATTGACCCCGCCAACGCTGAACACCATGTGATCGCCGAGTTTGAGTTTCAGGCTTTCGGCCACCTTGCCTTCCACCGAAACCCCCGGCACATCATCAGACGGCTGGCCGCTCCACCACGAGCCGGCGGTGAGCTTGTTGCCGGCCGGCAGATCCGCCGCCCAGGTCAGGCTCAAGTCACGCTGGATGGCGCGATCACCGGCCGAGTCCTTGCTGACGATTTGCTGTACCGCCTCGCCATTGATGCTGATCAGTCGCCCTGGCACCACCGGATACAGCGGCGCCGCTTGCGCGGACACCTTGATCAGGTGATCGGCGAAAGCCTGTTTGTCCGCCGGGAGAATATTCAGCGCGAAATAGTTCGGCGCGTTTTTCGGTAGCTGGTTTTGCCAGGTGTCGAGCAGTTCGCCGCGCAGCAGTGCGATCAGCGCCATCGACAACAGGATCAGACCGAACGCCAGCGACTGCCCGGCTGCCGCCAATGGATGCCGCAACAACTGGCCAAGACCCAGGCGCCACGGCAACGAGGCGCGGGCGAGCATGCGGCGCAGGCTTTGCAGCAACAACAGCAGCAGGCCGCCCAGCACCAGCGCGGCGACCACGCCACCGCCGAGCAGGGCGAAGGTCAGCAGCAGGTCGAGGCTCAGACGCCACATGATCAGGCCCAGCGCACCCAGCGCCGCACCGTAGACCATCCACGTACTCGAGGGGATCGGCAGCATGTCGCGGCGCAACACCCGCAGCGGCGGCACGCGACCCAGTGCAGCCAATGGCGGCAAGGCAAAACCGGCCAGCGCCACCAGCCCGGTGCCAATCCCGGCAATCGCCGGAAACAGGCCACCCGGCGGCACATCGCTCGGCAGTAAATCATGCAGCAGGGCGAACAGCCCCAGTTGCGCCAGCCAGCCGAGCAGCGCGCCACTGATGGCGGCAATCAGGCCGAGCACAGTCAGTTGCAGACTGAACAGCACCATGGTTTCCCGGCGCGACAAGCCGAGGCAGCGCAGCAAGGCACTGGCATCGAAACGCCGACTGGCGAAACGGTTGGCCGACAACGCCACGGCCACCCCGGCCAGCAACACCGCGACCAGACTGGCCATGTTCAGATAGCGCTCGGCCTTGCCCAGCGCACCGCCAATCTGTCGGTTACCGTCACGGGCATCCTGGATTCGCTGGTTTGCAGCGAGGCCCGGTTTGATCAATTCACGATAGGTTTCCAGCGTCTGCGGTTCGCCGCGCCAGAGCTCGCGGTAACTCACCCGGCTGCCGGGTTGCACCACGCCGGTGGCGGTGAGGTCGTCAAGATTGATCAGCACCCGTGGCGTCAGGCTGTAGAAGTTGCCAGCGCGATCCGGCTCGTAGGTCAGCACGCGGGTCAGCTTGAGCGTCTTCATGCCGACGTCGATGCTGTCGCCGATCTTCAGATCCAGCGCAGTCAACAGGCGCGCCTCGACCCAGGCTTCACCGGGTTGCGGTTCGCCGCCGACTTCTTCCTGGGCAAAGGGTGCGGGCGCGCTCTTCAGCTCGCCACGCAGTGGATAGGCGCGGTCGACGGCTTTGATGCTGGATAACTGAATGCCGTTGTCGGTGGCAATGACGCTGGAAAACTCCACCACTTGTGCATGATTGAGGCGCAGTTCGGTGCCGCTGCGGATTTGCTCCTCGCGGGCCGGCGAGCTGCCTTCAAGGACCAGATCGGCACCGAGAAACTCGGTAGCGCGCAGCATCATTGCGCCGTTGAGGCGGGCGCCGAAGTAGCCGATCGCGGTGCTCGCCGCGACGGCCACCACCAGCGCAAAGAACAACACGCGCAACTCACCGGCGCGGGCATCGCGCATGAGCTGGCGCAGGGCAAGACTGAACAGACGCAACAGCGGCAGACGTGCCATCAAGGCTCCAGAGGGGCGACCAGCAGCCCGGCTTCAAGACGGATCAGGCGCCGGCAGCGATGGGCCAGGCGTTCGTCGTGGGTCACCAGCACCAGGGTGGTGCCGCGTTCCTTGTTCAATTCGAACAGCAAGTCGCTGATGCGCTCGCCGGTGTGGCTGTCGAGGTTGCCGGTCGGCTCGTCGGCGAACAGCACGTCCGGTTCGGCAGCGAAGGCGCGGGCGATGGCCACGCGCTGCTGTTCACCACCGGAGAGCTGGCGCGGCGAGTGGGTCAGGCGCTGGCCGAGGCCGACGCGCTGGAGCAACTGTGTGGCGCGCTCGCGGGCATCTTTGCGGCCATCGAGTTCGAGCGGCAGCATGACGTTTTCCAGCGCATTGAGACTGTCGAGCAACTGAAATGACTGGAAGACAAACCCGACGTGCTCGGCGCGGATTCGTGCGCGCTGGTCTTCGTCGAGATTGCTCAGGCCCTGGCCGGCGAGGGTGACTTCGCCGCTGCTCGGCAGGTCGAGGCCGGCGAGCAGGCCGAGGAGGGTGGATTTGCCGGAACCGGACGCGCCGACGATGGCCAGGCTGTCGCCCTTGTTCAGTTCCAGGCTGAGTTCGTGCAGGATAGTCAGTTCACCTTCCGCGCTAGGGACCACTTTGCTGAGGTTCTTCGCGGTGAGAATGCTTGCGCCCATGGAGAATCCGATGCGTGTATGGTTTTTGAGTGCTGGCCTGGCCTTGATGTGCATGGCCCAGAACGCAGCGGCGGGTACTGTCCTGATCGTTGGCGATAGTATCAGCGCCGGTTTCGGCCTGGATACCCGTCTGGGGTGGGTGTCGCTGCTCGAGCAGCGGCTCAAACAAGAGGGTTTCGACGATAAAGTAGTCAACGCCTCGATCAGTGGCGACACCAGTGCCGGAGGCCAGGCGCGGCTGCCGGCGCTGCTTGCAGAGCATAAGCCTGAGCTGGTAATCCTTGAGCTGGGTGGCAACGACGGCCTGCGCGGGATGCCGCCAACGCAATTGCAACAAAATCTTGCCTCGATGATCGACAGCTCGCGGCAGAGCGGTGCGAAAGTGCTGCTGCTCGGCATGCAGTTGCCACCCAATTATGGCAAGCGCTACACCGATTCGTTCGCCGAGGTTTACGGCAAGCTCGCCGAAGAGAAAAACATCCCGTTGGTGCCGTTTTTTCTCGAAGGTGTCGGTGGGCACCCGGACCTGATGCAAGCCGACGGTCTACACCCGGCCGCCGGGGCTCAGGGCAAGTTGCTGGAAAATGTCTGGCCGACGCTAAAACCGCTGTTATGAGGCTTTTCTAGTGGCAGGCTTTCGGCTAATGTGGCGCCCCCTAATTTGGAGCCCCCGATGCCGCGTCCTGCCTGGTCCCTGTTTGCCTACCAACTGATCGAGCCTGACGAGCAGCTGGATCTGTTCGCCTGCCAGGAAGTGCGGGTGCATCTGGTGACGCGTCAGCTGGAACTCGGTGGCTCGGCTGATCGCACGCTGTGCGGCACTCTGCTGCCGGCGCAACCGCGCTGGTCGAATGTTGATCGCCGGGTGTTCCAGGATCAGCGTCTGTGCTCGCTGTGCCGGGCGATTCTTGAATCGCAGAAACGCGGTACGTCGCCGATCTGGCCCGAGCTTCGATTCGAACTTTAAGATCAAAAGATTGCAGCCTCGTTGCACTCGTCAGCTCCTACAGGGGAATGCGTTGCAAATGCAGGAGCTGACGAGTGCAACGAGGCTGCGATCTTTCAGGGCGCGACACGGTCTATCGGCGTGTCTCCCGAATCCCCAGGCCGCGGTGTACAATCGCGCCCTTATACCCTTGATGATCATGCGAAGGATTTTCCGGATGTTGCCGCGCTTTCCTGCCGTCACCCGCTGCCTGTCACTTGCCGCCCTGTGTGTGGCCGGTCCCGTTGCTGCATTGGAGCTTCCCCTGCCACCACCCGGCGAGGACATCGTCGGCCAGGTGCAGGTGATCAAAGCCAAGTACGAAGACACCTTCGCCGATCTGGGCACCACCTACGATCTGGGCTATTCGGAAATGGTTGCGGCCAACCCGGGCATCGATGCCTGGCTGCCGGGCGCCGGTACCGAGATCGTCCTGCCGACGCGCTTCATCCTGCCGCCGGGCCCGCGTGAAGGTATCGTCATCAACCTTGCCGAATACCGTCTTTATTACTACCCGAAAGGCCGCGACGTGGTGTACACCTTCCCGCTGGGCATCGGCCGTGAAGGCTGGGGCTCGCCGATCGCGCACACTTCGATCATCGCCAAGACGCCGAACCCGACGTGGACGCCTCCTGCTTCGATCAAGGCCGAACACGCTGCTGACGGTGATCCGCTGCCGAATGTGGTGCCGGCCGGTCCTGATAACCCGCTGGGGCCGTTCAAGTTCACCCTCGGCACACCGGGCTACCTGATCCACGGTTCGAACAAGAAGTTCGGCATCGGCATGCGCACCAGCCACGGCTGCTTCCGCATGTTCAACAACAACGTGCTGGAAATGGCCGGCATGGTCCCGGTCGGCACCTCGGTGCGCATCATCAACGACCCGTACAAGTTCGGTCGCAGTGGCGGCAAGGTCTATCTGGAAGCGCACACGCCGCTCGACGACAAGGGCAACCCGTCGGTGGTCGACAAGCACACCGCGGTGATCAACGCGATGCTCAAGCGTGAAGACATCACCAGCAACCTGCGCATGAACTGGGATGTGGTGCGTGATGTGGTTGCGGCCGAAGACGGCCTGCCGGTTGAGATCGCCGTGCCGAATACCTCGGCGCCAATGGTCAGCAGTGCACCGATCGATCTGCAGCAATAGGCATTGATCGGAAACCCGCCGAGGCGTGCAGCGTCGGTGGGTTTTTTATTGCCCGGAGAAAAGCACCGGGCACAAAAAAGCCGACCCGGAAAACCGGATCGGCTCGATAACAATCCCGAGGGATTATTACTTGCGGCTAGCTTTTTCCAGCATGCGCAGAGCACGCTCGTTAGCTTCGTCAGCAGTCTGTTGTGCTTTTTGAGCAGCAGCCAGAGCTTCATCAGCTTTACGGTAAGCTTCGTCTGCACGAGCCTGGGAGCGAGCAGCTGCGTCTTCAGTAGCGGTCAGACGTGCTTCGGTTTCTTTCGATGCGCTGCTGCAACCGGTAGCCAGAACTGCGGCCAGAGCCAGAGCAGAGAATTTCAGAACGTTGTTCATCGTGTTCCCCTTCAAGGACTTTCAAATTAAGTGGCTGTCTCCTCACGATTGAGGAAATAGCCGGCGTACATACTACCCATTACTTGTAGTAAGTAAACTGACGTAGCGCAAGAAGCAAAAAAAATTGTAGGCGTTGATTCTTTTTCGAGCAACTTTTAACTGCGCTGTATAAAAAATATCCAGCTGCAAGCCCCGGCGTGAGCGACTCAAACGGAAAAAGTTCCCACCGTCGCATGCTGTTTTTGCGACTTCGGCTAAAGTCTTTCTAAATGAATTCGTCCACACTTTTGTTCAGGTTCTGCGAAGCGCTTCGCGTATCTTTGTTGATGTTCAGGTGACTTTAAAAAAGCTTGCACGTCTTAAGTCTCAACATTCCGGCAATGTTCAGGCAAGCGGCGCGCAAAGAGGGTCTGCGACCGAACCTGCGAGCATCGAAGCCTTTGCCCCCAAACCGTCCGATGACGAGCGTACCTTGAGCATTATTGCCAATGGTGCCTACTATTCAGTAGGTGTCAGGTTGCGCGAGATCGGTGTGGCTCTTCTCGGTGTCCATCAGGCACGGGGTGGCGTAGATGTTCCTTCGCCGGGAAAACATCGGTAAGGTAGGGGTCACAATTCAAGACCCGCGAGGAGTAGTGATGAGCGAGGCGTTGTCCATCCACCATGACCAGGCTGGTCATCAATTCGAGACCACTGTGGACGGTCATCGTGCTTACCTGACCTACATGGATCTGGGCAAGCAGACCCTGGATATCTACCGCACCTTCGTGCCCAATGCCCTGCGTGGCCGTGGCATTGCCGCAGCGCTGACTGAACGCGCGCTGCAATACGCCGAAGAAATGGGCTACACGGTGATCCCGTCTTGCTCTTACGTCGAGCGCTACATGGAACGCCATCAGCGTCGCGCCGCGAAGATCTGAACCGCACACACAAAAACGCCGGACAATGTCCGGCGTTTTTTTATGCCCGTAAAACGCAGCTTACGTGCGCTGACGCTTCGGCAATACGTCCTTGAGCTTGGCGTGCATGCTGCGCAAGGTGTTTTCGGTAGCGGACCAATCGATGCAGGCATCGGTGATCGACACGCCGTATTGCAGGTCGGCGAGATCTTTCGGGATTGCCTGGCAACCCCAGTTCAGGTGGCTTTCGACCATCAGGCCGATGATCGACTGGTTGCCCTCGAGGATCTGGTTAGCGACGTTTTCCATCACCAGCGGTTGCAGGGCCGGGTCCTTGTTGGAGTTGGCGTGGCTGCAATCGACCATGATGTTCGGCTTGATCTTCGCCTTGTTCAGCGCCTGCTCGCATAGCGCAACGCTGACCGAATCATAGTTCGGCTTGCCATTGCCGCCACGCAGCACCACGTGACCGTAGGCGTTGCCTTTGGTGGTGACGATCGACACGCCACCTTCCTGGTTGATGCCGAGGAAACGGTGCGGGCTGGACACCGACTGCAAGGCGTTGATCGCCACGGTCAGGCCGCCATCGGTGCCGTTCTTGAAGCCGACGGCCGAGGACAGGCCGGAAGCCATTTCGCGGTGAGTCTGCGATTCGGTGGTACGCGCGCCGATGGCCGACCAGCTGATCAGATCCTGCAGATACTGCGGGGAGATCGGGTCGAGGGCTTCGGTCGCGGTCGGCAGGCCTTTCTCGGCCAGGTCGAGCAGCAACTGGCGACCGATATGCAGGCCGTCCTGGATCTTGAACGAGTCGTCCAGGTACGGATCGTTGATCAGACCTTTCCAGCCGACGGTGGTACGCGGCTTCTCGAAATACACGCGCATGACCAGATACAGAGTGTCGGAGACTTCCTCGGCCAGCACCTTGAGGCGATCGGCGTATTCGTGGGCCGCCTTGATGTCGTGAATCGAGCACGGGCCGATCACGACGAACAGACGGTGGTCGGTGCCATCGAGAATGTTGCGAATGACTTCGCGGCCCTTGGTGACGGTGCGCAGGGCGGCGTCGCTCAGGGGGATATCACGCTTGAGCTGATCGGGAGTGATCAGGGTCTCGTTAGAGGCGACGTTTAGGTCGTTGATCGGTAAATCAGCCATCGTTTACTCGTCAGGTCACGGGTGCCGGCCGCCAGCGATCCCCGCGCGGCGGAGCACAGCAGATTTAGCGCGTCGGGGGAGCCGAACCTTAGCGCGTCAGAGGCGGCTCGACAATGGGCAAACCGTGCTTTAGTCCAGCGCTGGCTGCGCAAAAGCCTTGCGCAGGTTGTCGTGGGAGAACTCTTCGGCGTGCTCCTCGACCCATTGCAGGGCCAGCGCCTGACTATCCTGCAGATCGTCGTGGCTGTCCTGCATGCGTGAATAGCGTTCGATCTGACACACCTGCTCACCCATTCGCGCGCTGAACAGGGTCTGTTCATCAGTGAAAGCGATGCCCACCAGATAGCCTTTTTTACGCCGCAGACACCAGGCCACATAGCCCGGGCAACAGAAGTCGGCATTCAGCGTCGGCATGCGTACTTGCAGTGCAGTGCCGTGGCGCCAGGCGCGGTGGTAATTGCAAGCGATGCCGCCGAGGCTGATAGTGTGCAGCTGTTGTCTGGAAATGCATTCAGGCTTGAGTAACGTCAATTCAACCGGCACTTCGTCCGGATGAGGAATGAAACGTCCCATGAGCACAGACTCCCTGTGTCGGCCATCTGACATTGTTTCCCCCAGTATAGTGGTCGAATCCGAGCTGACCGACTTCGACGCCGACCAGCGGCTGCTGGCGATGAAAGGGGTTTCCCTTGTGATTTTCACCAGCGTCGGCTGCGCCAGTTGTCGTTATGCCCGCGAGGTGTTGCCGGAATTGCCGCTAATGATCGACCAGCTGTGCTGGATCGACGCCGGCAACAACGGCGGGCTGGTCGAGCGTTATCAGGTGTTTCATTTGCCGGCGCTGTTCGTGGTGCGCGACGGCGAGTTCTTTGGCGCAGTGCACAGCCGCCTGACGGTTGATGAGCTCAACCAGGCTGTGGCGCAGGCGCTGGGTCGAATTGCAGAGGAGTTGCCATGAGCGAGACAGTCAGCAAACCGGTGGTGGGGATTATCGGCACCGGTGCGATCGGCGGGTTTTACGGGGTGATGCTGGCGCGTGCCGGTTTCGACGTGCATTTCTTGTTGCGCAGCGAATTCTCGGCAGTGGCTGAGCGCGGTTTGCAGATCAACAGTGCGGTGCACGGCCCGATGACGCTGCATCCGGCCAATGCCTATTCCGCTGCCGAAGACATGCCACCCTGTGACTGGCTGCTGGGCGGCACCAAGACCACCAGCAACGCCGGTCTGGCCCCGGCGATCATTCAGGCCGCCAAACCTGACGCAAAAGTGCTGTTGCTGCAGAACGGTCTGGATGTCGAAGACAGCCTGCGGCCACTGTTGCCGGATTCGCTGCATCTGCTCGGTGGTCTGTGCCTGATTTGCGTGCACCGCGAGGGTCCGGGGCAGATTACCCATCAGGCCCTTGGCGCGGTGAATGTCGGTTATCACAGCGGCTCGGCCATCGATGAAGTAGCGCGCATGGCGATTGTCGAGGAGGGCGCCGGGCTGTTCCGTGCCGCCGGCATCGACTCTCAAGCGATGGCCAACCTGCATCAGGCGCGCTGGCAGAAACTGGTGTGGAATATTCCCTACAACGGACTGTCAGTATTGCTCGGCGCGGGAACGCAAGCACTGATGGCTGATGCTGACAGCCGCGTGTCGATTCAGGCGTTGATGGCCGAGGTGGTGCTGGGCGCCAGGGCCTGTGGATACGAGATCCCGCCCGGTTACGCCGAGTACCTGTTCACCATGACGGAAAAAATGCCCGATTACTGGCCGAGCATGTACCACGACTTTGCACACAAACGCCCGCTGGAGCTTGAGGCGATCTACGCCCGGCCATTGGCGGCGGCGAAAGCGGCGGGCTGCGAGTTGCCGCGCATCGAGGCGTTGTATCGCCATTTGGGTTTTATCGACCGACGCAATACCTGAGTCGGTTGTTCTTGGGGGAAGGCATGGCCAATAACATCGATGACAAACTGGTGCTGGCGATTTCCTCGCGCGCCTTGTTCGACCTGAGCGAAAGCCACAAGGTCTACCTGTCGAGCGGCGTCGAAGCCTATCGGCAATATCAGATCGAGCACGAAGACGAAATCCTCGCGCCGGGCGATGCGTTCCCGCTGGTGGAAAAACTCCTGAGCCTGAACAGTCGCCTCGGCCGCGCGCGGGTCGAGGTGATTCTGGTCTCGCGCAACAGCGCCGACACCGGTCTGCGCGTGTTCAATTCGATTCATCATTACGGTCTGGCGATTTCTCGTGCGGCGTTCGTTGGCGGGCGCAGTCCTTATCCGTATCTGAAAGCGTTTGGCTGCGACCTGTTTCTCTCGACCCACGCCGAAGACGTGCGTGCGGCGCTGGACGCCGGGTTCGCCGCCGCCACGATTCTGTCCGGAGGCGCGAGCCGTGCGGCCAGTGATGAATTACGTATCGCCTTTGACGGTGATGCGGTGATCTTTTCCGACGAGTCCGAGCGCGTCTATCAGTCCGGCGGCCTTGAAGCGTTTCAGGCCAAGGAACGCGAATCAGCGCGCGAGCCTTTGCGCGGTGGGCCGTTCAAGGGCTTTCTGGCAGCGCTCAATCTGTTGCAGCGCGAGTTTCCCGATGACGATTGCCCGATCCGCACGGCGCTGGTTACCGCCCGTTCGGCGCCGGCCCATGAGCGAGTGATTCGCACCTTGCGGGAATGGGATATTCGTCTCGATGAGTCGCTGTTTCTCGGTGGCCTGACCAAATCGGCGTTCCTCGAAGCCTTCGCCGCCGACGTGTTCTTCGATGACCAGACCGGCCATTGCGAACTGGCTCGTGAAGTGGTCGCCACCGGCCACGTGCCCCACGGCATCAGCAACGAACAGCCGATCTAGAGCCTTTTCATTCAGGACGTTGCGTCGCACGTCGTACTCGCCAAGGCACTGCTAAGCTGAATCAATCTCCGCCATCGTTGGCTCGCGAGGAGGTCCCATGATTCGCTCAATGCTGTATGCCACCGACCTCGGTCTGTACGCACCGTTCGTGATGCAGCATGCCCTGGCCTTGGCGCGCACCTTCAACGCCGATCTGTATGTAGTACATGCGGTGGAACCCATGGGCCTGTTTGCCGAGTCGGTGCTGCAAAGCTATCTCGACGAACAGGCATTGAACGAATTCCATAGTCAGGGTCTGAAAACAGTCATCGCCAATATCGAACAACGGGTGCTCGACAGCTTTCGTGAAGAACTGGGGGACGACGGCGAACAGGATCTGCAGCGCATTCGCGCGGTGCGCGTGCTGCAGGGCGATCCGTCGCAGGTGATTCTCGAACAGGTGCACAAGCTCTCGGTCGATCTGCTGATCGTCGGCAGTCACAGCCATGGTGTCGGTGCGGAAACACCGTTGGGGCGCACGGCGGCGCGGGTCCTGCAGTTGGCCAAGGTGCCGGTCTATCTGGTGCCGCTGATGGAACGCCGGCGGCGTGAGGATCGCTGAAGCAGGAATAATGGCGTTTTGATAAAAAAGTTCTAGATTTATTCTTCGAACCATTAATATAGTTATATACCGTCGCTGATGCCCGTGGCGTCTACCTGCTTTGAGGGATTGATATGAAGCTTCAACAACTGCGCTACATCTGGGAAGTGGCGCACCACGACCTCAACGTTTCCGCTACCGCTCAAAGCCTGTACACCTCGCAACCGGGCATCAGTAAGCAGATCCGCCTGCTGGAAGACGAGTTGGGCGTCGAAGTCTTCGCCCGCAGTGGCAAGCACCTGACCCGCGTCACCCCGGCCGGCGAGCGCATCATCACCACCGCTGGCGAGATCCTGCGCAAAGTCGAAAGCATCAAGCAGATCGCCCAGGAATTCTCCAACGAGAAAAAGGGCACCCTGTCGATCGCTACCACCCACACCCAGGCGCGTTATGCGCTGCCGCCGGTGATCAGTAATTTCATCAAGCAATACCCGGATGTGGCCTTGCACATGCATCAGGGCTCGCCGATGCAGATCGCCGAAATGGCCGCTGACGGCACCGTCGATTTCGCCATTGCCACTGAAGCGCTGGAGCTGTTCGGCGACCTGGTGATGATGCCGTGCTACCGCTGGAACCGCTGCGTGGTCGTACCCCACGGCCACCCGTTGACCAAGTTGCCGAAGCTGACCCTCGAAGCGCTGGCCGAATATCCGATCGTCACTTACGTGTTCGGTTTCACCGGCCGTTCCAAGCTCGACGAAGCCTTCAGCCATCGTGGCCTGACGCCGAAAGTGGTGTTCACTGCTGCTGACGCCGACGTGATCAAAACCTACGTGCGCCTGGGCCTGGGCGTAGGCATCGTGGCTAAAATGGCGGTCGATACCAAACTCGATAACGACCTGGTGGTACTGGATGCCAGCGAGCTGTTCGAGTCGAGCATCACCAAGATCGGTTTCCGTCGTGGCACCTTCCTGCGTGGCTTCATGTGCGACTTCATCGAGAAATTCGCCCCGCACCTGACCCGCGAAGTCATGGCCAAGGCCATTCAGTGCCACAACAAGCAAGAGCTCGAAGAGCTGTTCGACGGCGTCGAACTGCCCGTTCACTAAGCACCCGCTTCAGAGCACCTCGGTGACAGCAAATTGTTGCCGGGTGCCCGCCACCAGAATCTCCACCTCATCGCCCGCGAACTTGCCCAGCAGACTTTTGCCCAGCGGCGAGCGTGGGGTGATGACGGTGATCGGCTGACCGACCACGTCGACTTTCAGCCCCGCCGCATCCGGCGCCAGAAACAGCCATTGCTCGCGACCCTTTTCGTCCTCCAGACCGAGCAGGGCGCCGACTTCAATGCCGCGATTTTCATCGTAGGCACGCAACGTCAGGTTCTGACACAGCGCCAGTGACTGACGGATTTCCTCAACCCGCTTCGCCTGACCCGCCGCCAGATACGACGCCTCCAGCCCCAGCGTGTCGTATTTGTTTTCGGCGATGTTTTCTTCGTGGGTCGCGGTTTCGTAAGCGGTTTGCGCGGCGCGTTCGGCAATGTCGAGGTCGATGCGCAGCTTGTCGAGAATCAACTGGTGGACGCTGTGTTTGTTCATGATCAATCGCAGAATTGCAAAACGTTGGCGCGGCTCTTTTCGGTCGGCGCGGTCTGGTCCTGCTGCAGCCAGAACTGGCATTTCGGATTGGACGCGTTACGCGAATTGGCGCGCGCCTGATCCAGTCGGGCCTGCTGTTCATTCTTGCGCAGGTTTTCTTCGTACTGTTGGAACAGCGGACTTTGCGGTGGAATGTCCGGCTGTACCTGTACGGGCGCCACAGCCGGCGGACTGACGCGCTGCTGCACCGCTTGCGCGACAGGGGCCAGTTGCTCGGGAAAGATAAAGCGCGAAAGCAGCCAGCAGGTCAGCGCAATCGCCAGGAACCCCAGCCACAGGCCCAGCGCAATACTGCCGGTCAGATGCAGCGCGCTAAGCTGAACGGGCAAGGGTCGACGCGGATTCGGACGGTAGGGCATGGCGGCCTCCTGGCGGATGGTTGCGGGCAAGCGGCGATTGTCGCACGAAGATTAATCGCCGTCGGCTCTTCTGCGCGAGTGCATTTATGCGGACAATCGAGGTTTTTTGCCAACGGGAGAAAGGCATGCCTGAAGTGAAACCCCGCTGGGACATTTTCTGCACCGTGGTCGATAACTTCGGTGACATCGGCGTGACCTGGCGCCTGGCTAGGCAACTGGTGGCCGAACATGCCTTGCCGGTGCGCCTGTGGGTGGATGATCTGCGCGCGTTCGAGCGCCTCTGTCCTGAGATCGATGTCGATGTTGTGCAGCAATGGCAGCAGGGCGTCGAGGTGCGTCAGTGGCCGAGCGAGTGGCTGCACGCCGAGGCGGCCGACGTAGTCATCGCCGCCTTCGCCTGTCAGTTGCCCGCCGACTACATGGACAGCATGGCCGCACGGGAAACGCCACCGCTGTGGCTCAACCTCGATTATCTCAGCGCCGAAGACTGGGTCACCGGCTGCCACGGCTTGCCGTCGGTAAAATACAAAACGGTGCAGAAGTTCTTTTTCTTTCCAGGCTTCAAACCGGGCACCGGTGGCCTGCTGCGCGAACGCGGACTGCTCGAACAGCGTCGGCAGTTTCAGCAGGATCGGCCGGCTCAGCGACATTTCCTGCAAGCCTTGGGTATCGATCCTGCTCCGGACGCGCAACTGATCTCGCTGTTTGCTTATGAAAACCCCGGGTTGGCCAGTTGGCTGGATGTGCTGGCGGCCGATGCGCGGCCGACTCACCTGCTGGTGCCGGAAGGGCGGATTCTCGGCGATGTGGCGCGCTGGCTGAATGTGGAAACCCTGACGGTCGGCGCGATTCATGTGCGCGATTCGCTCACCGTGCAGGTACTGCCGTTCGTCCGGCAGGACCAATATGACCATCTGCTGTGGTGCTGCGATTTCAACGCGGTACGCGGTGAAGATTCATTCGTTCGCGCGCAATGGGCGGGGCGGCCGATGCTCTGGCACATCTATCAGCAGGACGATGACATCCATCTGGACAAGCTCGATGCTTTTCTCGCGCTCTACACTCACGGCCTTTCACCCGCTGCGGCGCAGGCGATGAACGGTCTGTGGCGAGCGTGGAGTGCCGGGCAACCGATCGGCGAGCACTGGCTGGCGGTGCGAAATCATTGGCCGGAACTCGAGGAGAACGCCGAAGCATGGTGTCTGGAACAGGCCTTGCAGGCGGATCTTGCCACGGCGCTGGTACAGTTTTATGTAAATTGGATATGATACGCGGCCTAGATTTTTGTAAATCCCATCCAAATTCGGATATTCGCAATGAAAACTGGTAAAGAACTCAAACCCGGTACCGTGATCCGTATCGACAACGATCCTTGGCTGGTTCAGAAAGCTGAATTCACCAAGTCGGGCCGTAACAGCGCGATCATGAAGACCAAGCTGAAGAACCTGCTGACCGGTTACAAGACCGAAACCGTTTACGGTGCGGACGACAAACTGGACGACGTGATTCTGGATCGTAAAGAAGCCACCCTGTCGTTCATCAGCGGTGACACCTACACGTTCATGGACACCACTGACTACACCATGTACGAGCTGAACGCCGAAGACATCGAAAGCGTTCTGCCTTTCGTTGAAGAAGGCATGACCGACGTTTGCGAAGCCGTGTTCTTCGAAGAGCGTCTGGTTTCCGTAGAACTGCCGACCACCATCGTGCGTCAGGTTGACTACACCGAAGGCTCCGCTCGCGGTGACACTTCCGGCAAGGTGATGAAGCCTGCCAAACTGAAGAACGGTACCGAGCTGTCGGTTGCCGACTTCATCGAAATCGGCGACATGATCGAGATCGATACCCGCGAAGGCGGTTCCTACAAAGGTCGTGCGAAGTAAGCACTGCTTTTTGCGGAAAGAAAAAACCCGACCATTGAGTCGGGTTTTTTTGTGCCTGTTAGAAACGCTCGGAACCCTGTGGGAGCGAGCTTGCTCGCGAAAGCAGTGTGTCATTCAACGGCATGTTGTCTGACAGGACGCCTTCGCGAGCAGGCTCGCTCCCACAATGGGACGGTGGTTACTTCAAATGTTGCTTCAGTTCTTCAGACGCCTGCAACATCGCCGAGCGCACCGCCGGTACCTGGCTGACCACGTTGAGCAAACCGTAATCGTGAATCATGCCGTTGTAGCGCACCGACGTTACCGGAACCCCGGCCTCGTCGAGTTTGCGCGCATAGGCTTCGCCTTCGTCACGCAACACGTCGGCGCTGGCAGTCTGCACCAGTGCAGGTGGCAGACCTTTGAGTTGCGCGGTAGTAGCGCGCAGCGGTGAAGCGTAGATCTCGTTGCGCTGCTTGGCGTCGGTGGTGTAGTTGTCCCAGAACCACTTCATCATGTTGCGGGTGAGGAAGTGCCCTTCGGCGTACTGGTTATACGAACCGGTGTCGAAGTTGGCATCGGTCACCGGCCACAGCAGTACCTGGAATTTGATCGCCGGGGTGCCCTTGTCCTTGGCCATCAGCGCAACCACTGCGGCCATGTTGCCGCCGACGCTGTTGCCGGCCACGGCCAGGCGCTTGCCGTCGACATTGATCTCTTTACCGTGTTCCGCCACCCATTTGGTCGCAGCGTAGGCCTGGTTGATCGCCACCGGGTAATGCGCTTCCGGCGAAGGGGTGTAGTTGACGAACACCGCCGCCGCCCCCGAACCGACCACCAGATCGCGTACCAGACGTTCGTGAGTCGGGAAGTCCCCCAGCACCCAGCCGCCGCCGTGGAAGAACATGAACACCGGCAGCTCACCCTTGACCCCGGCCGGCCGGACGATGGTCAGGCTCAGCGGTTGACCATCGACCTGGATGGTCTTCTCGCTGACATCGGCTTTGGGCAACGTCAACTTGACCCCGGACTGCGCGCCGACCAGCACGGCGCGGGCATCCTTGGGCGACAGCTGCTCGATCGGCTTGCCGCTGCCTGAATTCAGCGCATCGAGAAATGCCTGGGTGTTGTGTTCGACATCACCGGCGAAAGCGCTGTGTACCGACAGGGCGAGAAGGGTACCGGTCAAGACTTTGCTGAAGGTGTTCATGTTCATTTTTCCTTGTTCGGGCCGGGGGGTTGAGTGATTACACGGTCACGTGCAGGCGCACATCGACGTTGCCACGGGTGGCGTTGGAGTACGGGCAGACCTGGTGAGCGGCGTCGACCAGCGACTGCGCATCGGCTTGCTCCAGGCCTGGCAGGCTGATGTGCAAATCGATGTCCAGACCGAAACCGCCGGGGATCTGGCCGATGCCGACATGGGCGGTGATCGACGCGTCGTCAGGAATCTTGCGCTTGGTCTGGCTGGCGACGAATTTCAGTGCGCCGATGAAGCAGGCCGAGTAACCGGCAGCGAACAGTTGCTCAGGGTTGGTCGCCGCACCGCCAGCACCGCCGAGTTCTTTCGGGGTGGCCAGTTTGACGTCGAGAACGTTATCGCTGGAGATCGCACGACCGTCACGGCCGCCAGTGGAAGTTGCGATTGCGGTGTAGAGAGTTTGCATGGTGTGAGCCTCTTTGGTTGTGGTTTTGTGCGCTAATTGTTTGCGCGCTAAGTAGGTGTGAGGAGAATGTATAGCGATAATGTTTTGCGCGCAAGATAAATTTTTGAAAAAAAGGGCGTTTTGCTCAAGGGCATAGCGTGGAAGGGGCGGGTAAGGCTTGATTTAGAGCGCTTGACGAGGGAATGCAGGCGGGAAAAATATTTTTGTTGGCGCTGAAATCACTGTGGGAGCGAGCCTGCTCGCGAAGGCGGTGGAACATCCAACGACTCGCTGTCTGATCGGACGCTTTCGCGAGCAGGCTCGCTCCCACAGGGGAATGTAGCGGGGCTTAATTCAGGCTGTCTTGCAGATGTCCGCGCAGCGCTTGCAGCTCGGCCTGCAATTTCTGCAGACGTTCAAGGGTGAAGCCACTGGCGCCAAGAATGCACTGCGGCACGGTCTGCGCCTTGTCGCGCAAGGCGCGGCCCGCTGCGGTCAGTTCGACAATCACCACTCGCTCATCTTCGCGACTGCGGGTGCGGCTGAGCAGGCCTTCGGCTTCCAGGCGTTTGAGCAATGGCGTCAGCGATCCCGGATCGGTCAGCAGGCGTGCGCTGATTTCTCCGACAGTCAGACCGTCCTTCTCCCACAACACCATCATCGCCAGATACTGCGGATAGGTCAGGCCCAGCGCCTGCAACAGCGGCTTGTAGACCTTGGTCATCATCAGCGAGGTCGAGTGCAGGGCGAAGCACGCCTGATTGTCGAGCAGCAGGTCGTCGCAGTTGTCGCGTTCGCAAGTCATTGTCAAAGCCTTGATCGTTGATCGTTGATCGTTTTTTAATCTAGCGCTCGAATCTTTAAGGCGCCAGATAAATATGTCCGGCGTCAGTGCCGGGCGAATTGCCGTTGCAGCGCCAGATCCCATGGAGGCACCGGGCTGAAGCGGGTTTTCAGGTATTCCAGCAACAACCGACTGCGCGAATGGACCTGCTGTTCCATGCGCAGCGCGTAAATACCGGTGGACTCCGGCGGCGGCAGGCCGTTTTCGCAGAACAGTGGCACCAGTTCGCCACGCAGCAAGTATTCGCTGGCCAGCCAGGTCGGCAAGTGTGCGACGCCCAGACCCGCCGCCGCGCCACACGCCAGGGCTTCGGCATTGTTGGCGCTCAGGCGTACCCGCGATGGCCGGTGCAGTTGCATTTGCCCGTCCACTTCGAATTTCCAGGCAAAGGGCGGCGCAAGGCCTTCCCAGTCGAGCCCGTCGTGTTCACTCAACTGCGCCGGGTGATCTGGCACGCCACGCTGCTTGAGATAGTCAGGGCTGGCGCAGGCGACGCGGACCATGCTCGCCAATGGCGTGGCGACCAGGCGCGAGTCAGCCAACTGGCCGGTACGCAGCACCAGATCGACCTTGCCCAGGCTGCTGCCGGCCATGTCGCTGAAGCTGTCGATCAGGTGCATCTGCACATCCAGTCCCGGATACAGCAGGAGAAAATCGGCAATCACCGGCGCCAGATGCCGCCGCCCGAAGGCTGCTGGCGCATCGATGCGGATCAGGCCTTCCGGTGCGCTGCTCAACGACACCGCTTCGGCCCGCGCCAGTTGCAACTCGGCGATGATCCGTCGCGCCCGCTCGGCAAAGGCCAGGCCGGCCGAAGTCGGCAGCACGGCATGGGTGCTGCGTACGAACAGCTGACTGCCGACGGCACTTTCCAGGCTATCGATGCGCCGGGCTACGGCGGAAGGCGTCAGCGGATGGCGGCGCGAAGCGGCAGAAAAGCTGCCACTCTCCAGCACATCGAGAAACAGGCCGAGCTGATCGGTCAATTGGTTGGGATTCATGGAAATCACGCTTGTGCAAAATCGGCATAGCCATTGTGCGCTGCTATGCGTTTCCCCGCTAGGCGCGAGTGCGTAGCATTGGCCGCCTGTCGTTAGAGGATTACCGTTGTGATGGAATTTCTGTTGTACCTGCTGTTCGGCGCCGCCCTTGGCACATTGGGCGGGATCTTTGGCATTGGCGGTGGCTTGATTGCGATTCCGTTGCTTGGCGTGTGGTTTGGGCTTGATCAGCAGATCGCCCAAGGCACGGCGCTGGTGATGGTGGTACCGAACGTGATGCTGGCGCTGTGGCGTTATCACCAGCGCAATCGCATCGAACTGCGCCACGCGCTGCCGTTGGCGGTGATGGGTTTCTGCTTTGCCTGGCTTGGTTCTATCTGGGCGGTGGGCATCGACGCGCAGACCATGCGCATCGGATTTGTCGCCTTTCTGGTGGCGTTGTCGGCCTACAACCTGTTGAAGATGTTCGGCCCACGACCAGCGCCGACTGCCGAGATGCGCTATTCGTGGCCGTGGCTGGGCGTGCTCGGCGCCGCCTCGGGGACCATGGGCGGTTTGTTCGGCGTCGGCGGCGCAGTGGTGGCGACGCCGGTGCTGACCAGCCTGTTCGGCACCAGCCAAGTGGTTGCTCAAGGATTGTCGCTGGCGCTGGCCCTGCCGAGCACTGGCGTTACCCTGGTGACCTATGCGGTGCACCACGAAGTCGACTGGATGATCGGCCTGCCTCTGGCGGTCGGAGGTCTGCTCAGCATCAGTTGGGGCGTGAAAATTGCCCACGCCATGCCGGAAAAACTCCTGCGCGGGATGTTCTGCGGCTTTCTGGTGCTGTGTGCGGTGATGCTCGCGTTTAAAGTTTGAAGCCCTCGACGATGTGCTCGGCCAGGCACTCGGTGATCGGCGACGGGTTGTTCAGATTGCGGATCAGCATGATGCTCGCCTCGGGCAACAGTGGCAGGTCTTCGGCGGCGCCAAGGATGCGCATGTCCGGGGTGATCAGACTCTCCAGTTGCGCGGTGATCGCCAGCCCGGCGCTGACCACAGCCATCAGCGCCGACAGGCTGCTGCTGTTGTAGGCGATGCGGTAATCGCGGCCCATCGCGTCCAGCGCATTGCACGCCCACAGGCGGCAGAAACAATCACTGTTGAACATCGCCAGGGGCAGCGGCGTCTGTTCGTGGGCGCTGAAGTTCTGCGCCTCGGCCCAGACAAAGCGCTCCTTGCGCAGCAACTGGCCGATCTCGTTGCCCGGCTCACGGGTGACGATCGACAAATCCAGATCAGTGCGTTGCAGCAACTGCTTGCTCGACTCGCAATGCACCTCGATCTGGATCAGCGGATAGAACTGCGCAAACCGCGACAGGATCCCCGGCAGAAAACGCATCACATAATCATCCGGCGTACCGATGCGCACGGTGCCGACCATGTGCGGCTCGCGCAGGGTGTTGAACACCTCACTGTGCAGTTTGAGAATGCGCCGCGCGTAACCGAGCAGCACCTGGCCTTCGGCTGTCAGCCGCACCTGACGGCCATCGCGCTCGAACAGCTGGCGCTGCAACACGTCTTCTTCCAGGCGTTTCATCTGCATGCTCACCGCCGACTGGGTGCGGTTGACCATCTCGCCGGCACGGGTGAAACCGCCCTGATCGGCAATCGCGACAAAGGTGCGCAGGACATCGGTATCGATACTGGGGTAGGCGGACAATTGATGAATCTCCGTGATGCATGCCATCAGAAACATTCGTTGGATTGATCTTAGCGCCAGCGCGAAACTTGAGCCATCCACAAAAGGAGGCAAGACGATGAAAGGTCAAAGAGAGTATGCAAGCCAAGAACAGCTGGCCGGCCACGGCCATATCGTGTCCGATCTGCTGCACAAATTCAGCCGTTGGTATGAGCTGCATCGCGAACGGGAAATGCTCGCCGGTCTGAGCGATGAGGCGCTGAAGGACATCGGCATCAGCCGCGCCGATGTCGAGCATGAAACCGTGCGGCCGTTCTGGGACGACCCGATGCATAAATGATGAGGCTATCGCTACACAAACCCCTTTCAGGTGAGGTAGGTTGCGAGCAGACATGGAGGAATAAATGCCCGCGACAGTGTCCTTTTCCCTCAAACAGGCGCGACGTCTGGCGCTGGCCGCCCAAGGGTTCAACGGGCGCCAGCCGCCGACCGTCACTGCCGGCCATCTCAACCGGCTGATCGACCGCCTCGGCCTGTTGCAAATCGATTCCGTCAATGCCGTGGTGCGCTCGCACTACCTGCCGCTGTTTTCCCGTCTCGGTTGCTATCCCTCTGACTTGCTCGACCAGGCTGCCTGGAGTTCGGGGCGTCGGCGCACGCTGTTCGAATACTGGGGCCATGAAGCGTCGCTGTTGCCGCTGGCGATGTACCCGTTGCTGGGCTGGCGCATGCAACGCGCCAAGCGTGGCGAAGACATCTATCAGCAATTGGCGAGGTTTGGTCGCGAACAACAGGAAACCATTCGCCGCGTGCTGACTGCGGTTGAGGAGCGGGGCGCGCTCGGCGCCGGCAGTCTGTCGACCCGCGAAGACAAGGCCGGGCCATGGTGGGACTGGAGTGCCGAGAAACACGCGCTGGAATGGTTGTTCGCCGCCGGTGAAGTCACAGTGGCGGGGCGACGCGGTTTCGAGCGTTTGTACGATTTGCCCGAGCGGGTGATTCCTGCTGCGATTCTGCAGCAGCCCGAGCCGGATGAGGCCGAGGCGCAACGCGGTTTGCTGTTGCATGCGGCGCAAGCATTGGGCGTTGGTACGGAAAAAGACCTGCGTGATTACTTTCGCCTGAGCCCTGCGGATGCGCGCCCGCGTCTGGCTGAGTTGGTTGAAGCGGGGCAATTGCAGATGTGCGAAGTCGCCGACTGGCGGCAGATCGCCTATTGCCTGCCGGAGCCCAAAGTGCCGCGCAAGGTCATCGCCAGTGCGCTGCTGTCGCCGTTCGACTCGCTGATCTGGGAGCGCAGCCGCACCGAGCGCTTGTTCGATTTCCGCTATCGCCTGGAAATCTACACTCCGCAGCCCAAGCGCGTTTACGGCTATTACGTGCTGCCGTTTTTGCACAACGAGCGGATCGCCGCGCGGGTTGACCTTCGCGCCGAACGGGCGGCAGGGCAGTTGGCGGTGCATGCGGTGCACGAGGAAGAACCGGGGCTGGACGAGGAGGGCATGCTGGCGCTGGCGCTGAATTTGCGGCGGATGTCGGGTTGGCTGGGGCTTGAGCGGGTGCAGTTGAATTGTCAGCGCGAGAGTGCGGGGCGGTTGCGGGTGGCATTGGCGCGGATTGAGGTTGCCTGAGCCGGCCCTTTCGCGAGCAGGCTCGCTCCCACAGGGAAACGCATTGCAAATGTGGGAGCGAGCCTGCTCGCGAACGGGGCGACGCGGTCTAGCGGCGGACTTGCTTCAGAGTTTCGGCAATCAAAAAAGCCAATTCCAGCGACTGATCAGCGTTCATTCGCGGATCGCAGTGGGTGTGATAACGGTCGGACAAGCCATCCTCGGTAATCGGTCGCGCGCCGCCGATGCACTCGGTGACGTTCTGCCCGGTCATCTCGATATGGATGCCGCCGGCATAGCTGCCTTCCGCTTCGTGCACCTGGAAGAACTGCTTCACCTCGCCAAGGATCTGCGCGAAGTCACGGGTCTTGTAGCCGCTGCTGGCCTTGATGGTGTTGCCGTGCATCGGGTCGGAGCTCCACAGCACTTGCTTGCCTTCGCGCTGGACCGCGCGGATCAGTGCCGGCAGATGATCGCCGACCTTGTTCGCACCCATCCGAGCGATCAGGTTCAAGCGGCCCGGATCGTTGTCCGGGTTGAGCACGTCGATCAGGCGAATCAGGTCATCGGGGTTCATGCTCGGGCCGACTTTGACGCCGATCGGGTTGTTCACCCCGCGCAGGAATTCCACATGTGCGCCGTCGAGCTGGCGGGTGCGGTCGCCGATCCACAGCATGTGCGCCGAGCAATCGTAGTAATCGTTGGTCAAGCTGTCGCGGCGGACGAAGGCTTCTTCGTAGTTCAGCAGCAACGCTTCGTGGGCGGTGAAGAAACTGGTTTCGCGCAGTTGCGGCGAGCTGTCCATGCCGCAGGCGCGCATGAACGCGAGGGTTTCATCGATGCGGTCGGCGAGGTGGCTGTACTTCTCGGCCAGCGCCGAGTTGGCGATGAAATCCAGGTTCCACTTGTGCACCTGATGCAGGTCGGCAAAACCGCCCTGGGCGAAAGCGCGCAACAGGTTCAAGGTCGCTGTGGATTGATGATAGGACTGCAGCAATCGCTCCGGATCTGGCACGCGGCTCTTTTCGTCGAAGCCGATGCCATTGACGATGTCGCCACGGTAGGCCGGAAGGGTCACGCCGCCGATGGTTTCGTCGTTGGCCGAACGCGGTTTGGCGAACTGACCGGCCATGCGCCCGACCTTGACCACTGGGCAGCCGGCAGCGAAGGTCATGACGATCGCCATTTGCAGCAAGACTTTAAAAGTGTCGCGGATCTTCGCGGCGGAGAATTCGGCGAAGCTTTCCGCGCAATCGCCGCCCTGCAACAGAAACGCGCGGCCCTGGGTGACTTCGGCGAACTGCCGGCGCAGCTCGCGCGCTTCGCCGGCGAACACCAGCGGCGGATAGCTGGCCAGTGTCTGCTCGACCTGGCGCAGGTGCGCGGCGTCGGGGTATTGCGGTTGTTGCTGGATCGGCAGGGCGCGCCAGCTGTCAGGGCTCCACGGTTGGCTCATCACGGTCTCGAAGTTCGTACGCAGGGAAGCGCCATGTTAGCAGCAATTAGTGCGTGACCTGCTCCCGCCCCATCGCCGACAATCGCCGCTTTGCCACGGCGCCACAGCGGTGCCATCGCGTCACCGCGCCCGGTGACCATCAGGAGACGAAATGACTGAGGAGCGCGTCGAGCATCTGCTCGCCGAAGTACAGGATGAGTTCGGCGTGATTCGCGTGCTGGAAGTGGCCGATTACCGCTTTCTCGAATTCGGCGATGCGATCGAGCAGAGCTGCGTGTTCACCGCCGACCCGAGCTGGCTGGAGTACGACTACACCCGCGCGATGCTGATCGGCGCGCTGTGCCACGAGCAGCCGGAGAGTGCGCTGTTTCTCGGTTTGGGCGCGGGCACGCTGACCCAGGCTTGCCTGAAGTTTCTGCCGCTCGAAGACGTCGAAGCCATCGAACTGCGCCCGGACGTGCCGCGCCTGGCCATCGAGTATCTCGGTCTGGATGATGATCCGCGGTTGTACATCCGCGTCGGCGATGCGCTGGAATTGCTGCCGACTGCCGAGCCGGCGGATCTGATTTTCGTCGACCTCTATACCGATGTCGGTCCCGGTGTCGGGCATCTGGCCTGGAGTTTTCTCGGCGATTGTCAGAAGCGCCTGAATCCGGGCGGCTGGCTGGTGATCAACCAGTGGGCCACCGACGATGGCAAGCCACTGGGCGCGGCGTTGTTGCGCGGGCTCTATCACCGGCACTACTGGGAATTGCCGGTGAAGGAGGGCAACGTGATTCTGATCGTTCCGGCGGATCTCGATCAGGCGCTGGACATGCAGGCGCTGACCCAGCGGGCCGAAGCGCTGGCGCCGCAGTTGGGTTATTCGTTGCAGTCGTTGATTAACAGCATTCGCCCCGCAACCTGAGTGGCGACTCGGTCAACTGTAGATACCGTCTTGAGCCTCACCGGGCAAGCGCAAGTTTCGGGTCATATGGCAGTCCTGACTTGAGCACTCCGTAAACGA
>NZ_QFZZ01000001.1 GCF_005233515.1 Pseudomonas sp. CFBP13508 | reverse complement strand
CTCGATGATCAGTCGAGAACTATCGCTCCTGACGGAGCGTTAGTCGAGATACAAGGAGCTGCCGAAGGCTGCGATCTTTTGATCTTCCGTCAGCAGGAAATTTATCGGATGGCAGTTCCGGCCTCTTCGCGAGCAGGCTCGCTCCCACAGGGTCTGATGTACGCATTCCAATGTGGGAGCGAGCCTGCTCGCGAAAGGGCCAGCCCGGTCAACATCAAACCTCGCTGATAAAGGTCCCGGTCCCATCGAGAATGTTCTTCAAAGTCTCGACAACCTCATCCATATCCACCATATCCGGGTTGAAGCTGATCTCCAGCACATCATCGCCATTCAACGCATCGGCATCCGCCGCAGCGATCTCGATCTTCAGCAGGTTCGAAGTCAGCGTGACCTTTACCCCGTCAAGCGTCGACGGCTCGCCATCCAGGGTGATCTCCAGCTCATCCTCATCCGGATAACGGCTCATCAGGAACATCTCGCCCTTGTCGCTGTGGCAGCAGAGCATGGCCATGTTGTCTTCTTCGTCGTCGCACGGGTTGACGATCAGTAGGGCGGTGGTCATTTGCATGGGGAAAATCCTGCGCAGTGGCGGCGGTGAGTCTGTTCGAAGGCGCGATTTTGCCAGTCTCGACCGATTTGCGCTGCCTGCATCGGCAAAAAGTCGCAAAGCAGGACATTTCCGTCGCCCATCTCCGAGCAGCGAGAAGGGGAAATCCGACGCCAGCGTAAGGCAATTACCGAATGCGCAAAATCGTCCCGAAATTGCGATTTTTCCCTTGTGATAGCCACCTTTTTGCCGTTAGTTTCGCCGCTCTTGCGCAACGGAGTGCGTTATCAAAACCCCAAAAAAGGACCTTTGTCATGACTCAATATTTCGAACGCGCCGAAGAAATTCGCCACCTGTCCGATGAGCAGATCGAGGAAATCTACAAGCGCTATCTCGAAGGCGAAAAAACTGCCGCGCTGATGGCGGAATTTCAGATCCCTGCAACGGTGCGCAGTCTGCTCAAGGTTCTGCCCCCGGTTATCAGTGCCAACCTCAGCTGTCCTTATTGCAAATTGCCGATGTGGATCCGCCGGCACGCCAGAGGTACTCCGCTTTCGCTGCGCAGTACATTCAAATGCGTACGCTGTGAGCACCAGCAAAGCCTTCCCGGCACCAATACCCGCCACACGACTTGCAGCTGCACAGAGTGTTTCAAGTTACGCCATCAGCAGCTTGCCGCCCGGGCCGCGCGTGATCGCCTGGAATTGGAAGCTCGATATGGCGCGCGATGCCCCGCAGTGCCTTACGCCAATCTGGGGTTTGTGCAGCAGCTGACGTTGCTCGCCTTGCTGGATGATGGTTACGGCGCGACCGTTGAATGGATTGCGCCGTTGAATGCGCCATCCAGAGAAGAACTGCTCGCCCTGACGTTCGAGGCCCGTGAAGAGTTGCTCAAAAGCCTGCACGAAGCCGGAGTGCTGGCAGTTTCCACCGATTCCGACATCAACGCCTTCGATCGCAGCGAGGGCTGCAATATCCGCGAGTACAGCGCGGTGCGCTGGCTGCCCAGCGTCACGTTCGACGGCGTGGCGCGCAGTACCCGCGAGAATTTGTACCGGGTGCTGTATCAGGAGTTGTCTGGCAGCGTAAAAGCCGCCTGGAAGAGCGAAATCTATTCGCTGGTCTTCAGTCTCGCTCGCGAAGCGTCCATTCAATACATCCGTGTGCTGGCCGCTGAAGTGGATTTTGCCTTCACGGCCGAGGCCCGTGCCGAGGAGGTGGTCGGGCAGTTGCTGCAGGACTTCTCGGTCAGTCAGCTGTATTACTTCGCCCGGCTGGCCGTGAGAAACGCCGCGCATTTCTATGCCACCGGCAATTCCAAGGGGCGCAGTCACGCCTCCAACACCATTCCGCGCAACATGCTGGGCACGGCGCAGGACGCGCTCGCGCGCAACTGGCGCAAGAACGCCCATCGCGATGCGCGAGTACCGCAAACGGCCTTGCAGCGCTTGCTCTACGACGTGGTGCTCAAGGACAGCGGCGCCGGATTTTCCAAATCGCCGGGCATGTACTGGCGTGACGAACTGGTCCCGCAATTCTTTTCCGCCGTGGCGTTCGACAGCGACTTGCTCAGCCATCTGCGCCTGTTCTGCCGCGAATGCGATTCGAGCAACATCGACGCCAGCATGGACAAGCACATCCTGCAGACGATGTGCTACGACTGCGCCACGGTGAGCAAATTCAGAGCCTTTGAGGAACTGCCGGACTGATCCGCGTCAACCGCTGGCGCTGAACCGGATGCCACGCTCAGGGTCGATAACAGGGCCTTGGGCGTTTTCGTTTCCGGATATGTAACGTCCTCGGCGACCGACCTGGCACGAAAGTCCCGTGAAACCGGGGTTTCGAACCTGCATTTCGGCGCACGCCTGCTAGTGTTGATGCAGGCCAAACCCTGCATTTACGTGCCAATGACCGAATATGTCGCAGCACCGCAAGCAGACACATTGTCGCACCCATTAAGCTGCGCAACGGATGAGCACCCGTAAAGGCATTGCTGGCAGCGCTGGCAGTCGCTTTTGCAGATGCTCATTCATGGAAGGTGAATGTGACCTGAGTGTCCCGTCCAGCTTCACCCACCTGTCTCCCTGTTTCCTCTGCCCGAGAATCAGGAACAGGGCGACACCAGCCCCGAAAGGGGTGTTGCACGCGACGCTTTCCATCAATAACAAGCTTAAGCGGAGTACCACAGATGGCGTTCTTCACCGCAGCCAGCAAAGCCGACTTCCAGCACCAACTGCAAGCGGCACTGGCGCAGCACATCAGTGAACAGGCACTGCCACAAGTGGCGCTGTTCGCTGAACAATTCTTCGGCATCATTTCCCTGGACGAGCTGACTCAACGTCGCCTCTCCGACCTCGCTGGCTGTACTCTCTCTGCGTGGCGCCTGCTTGAGCGCTTCGATCACGCGCAACCGCAAGTGCGTGTCTACAACCCCGATTACGAACGCCACGGCTGGCAGTCAACCCACACCGCGGTCGAAGTGCTGCACCACGACCTGCCATTTCTGGTCGACTCGGTACGTACCGAGCTGAACCGTCGCGGCTACAGCATTCACACCCTGCAGACCACCGTGCTCAGCGTCCGTCGTGGCAGCAAGGGCGAATTGTTGGAAGTCCTGCCAAAGGGCAGCACCGGCGAAGGCGTGCTGCACGAATCGCTGATGTACCTGGAAATCGACCGTTGCGCCAACGCGGCCGAGCTGAACGTACTGAGCAAAGAGCTTGAGCAGGTGCTCGGTGAAGTGCGCGTCGCCGTCGCTGACTTCGAGCCGATGAAAGCCAAGGTGCAGGACATCCTCACCCAGCTCGACAACAGCGCCTATCCGGTCGATGCCGACGAAAAGAGCGAAATCAAGAGCTTCCTGGAATGGCTGGTGGGCAACCACTTCACCTTCCTCGGCTACGAAGAGTTCGTGGTTACCGATCAGGCCGATGGCGGCCACATCGAGTACGACCAGAGCTCCTTCCTCGGCCTGACCAAACTGCTGCGCACCGGCCTGACCTACGAAGACCTGCGCATCGAAGACTACGCCGTGTCCTACCTGCGCGAACCGACCCTGCTGTCGTTCGCCAAGGCTGCGCACCCGAGCCGCGTACACCGTCCGGCCTACCCGGACTACGTGTCGATCCGCGAAATCGACGCCGACGGCAAAGTCATCAAGGAACACCGCTTCATGGGCTTGTACACCTCCTCGGTGTATGGCGAGAGCGTGCGGGTCATCCCGTTCATCCGCCGCAAGGTCGAAGAAATCGAGCGCCGCTCGGGCTTCCAGTCCAAGGCTCACCTGGGCAAGGAACTGGCGCAGGTCCTCGAAGTGCTGCCGCGTGACGACCTGTTCCAGACCCCGGTCGACGAACTGTTCACCACCGTGATGTCGATCGTGCAGATCCAGGAGCGCAACAAAATCCGCGTGTTCCTGCGCAAAGACCCGTATGGTCGCTTCTGCTACTGCCTGGCCTACGTGCCGCGCGACATCTACTCCACCGAAGTCCGCCAGAAGATCCAGCAAGTGCTGATGGAGCGCCTGAAGGCCTCCGACTGCGAGTTCTGGACGTTCTTCTCGGAATCCGTGCTGGCCCGCGTGCAGCTGATCCTGCGCGTCGATCCGAAGAACCGTCTCGACATCGACCCGCTGCTGCTGGAAAAAGAAGTGGTCCAGGCCTGCCGCAGCTGGCAGGACGACTACGCCGCACTGACCGTCGAAAGCTTCGGCGAAGCCCACGGCACCAACGTGCTGGCCGACTTCCCGAAAGGCTTCCCGGCCGGTTACCGCGAGCGTTTTGCCGCACATTCGGCCGTAGTCGACATGCAACATCTGCTGAGCCTCAACGAAAAAAATCCGCTGGTAATGAGCTTCTATCAGCCGCTCGGTCAGGTCTCCGGCCAACGCGAGCTGCATTGCAAGCTGTATCACGCCGACACGCCGCTGGCGCTGTCCGACGTCCTGCCGATTCTGGAAAACCTCGGCCTGCGCGTACTGGGTGAATTCCCGTATCGCCTGCGTCACACCAACGGCCGCGAGTTCTGGATTCACGATTTCGCTTTCACCGCCGCTGAAGGTCTGGACCTCGACATCCAGCAACTCAACGACACCCTGCAGGACGCGTTCGTGCACATCGTGCGTGGCGATGCCGAAAACGATGCGTTCAACCGTCTGGTGCTGACCGCTGGTCTGCCATGGCGCGACGTGGCGCTGCTGCGTGCCTACGCCCGTTATCTGAAGCAGATTCGTCTGGGCTTCGACCTGGGTTACATCGCCAGCACTTTGAACAACCACACCGACATCGCTCGCGAACTGACCCGGTTGTTCAAGACCCGTTTCTATCTGGCGCGCAAACTCAGCGAAGATGATCTGGAAGACAAGCAACTGCGTCTGGAACAAGCGATCCTGACCGCACTGGACGACGTTCAGGTGCTCAACGAAGACCGCATCCTGCGTCGCTATCTGGACCTGATCAAAGCCACCCTGCGCACCAACTTCTATCAGACTGACGCCAACGGTCAGAACAAGTCGTACTTCAGCTTCAAGTTCAACCCGCATGCGATCCCTGAGCTGCCGAAGCCAGTGCCGAAGTTTGAAATCTTCGTCTACTCGCCACGCGTCGAAGGTGTGCACCTGCGCTTCGGCAACGTTGCCCGTGGTGGTCTGCGCTGGTCCGACCGTGAAGAAGACTTCCGTACCGAAGTGCTCGGTTTGGTAAAAGCCCAGCAAGTGAAGAACTCGGTCATCGTGCCAGTGGGCGCGAAGGGCGGCTTCCTGCCGCGTCGCCTGCCACTGGGCGGCAGCCGTGACGAGATCGCGGCCGAGGGCATCGCCTGCTACCGCATCTTCATTTCCGGCCTGTTGGACATCACCGACAACCTGAAGGACGGCGCGCTGGTGCCGCCGGTCAATGTCGTGCGTCATGACGACGATGACCCGTACCTGGTAGTCGCGGCGGACAAGGGCACTGCAACCTTCTCCGACATCGCCAACGGCATCGCCATCGACTACGGCTTCTGGCTGGGTGACGCGTTTGCGTCCGGTGGTTCGGCCGGTTACGACCACAAGAAAATGGGCATCACCGCCAAGGGCGCGTGGGTCGGCGTACAGCGCCACTTCCGCGAGCGCGGCATCAATGTCCAGGAAGACAGCATCACCGTGGTTGGCGTCGGCGACATGGCCGGCGACGTGTTCGGTAACGGCCTGTTGATGTCCGACAAGCTGCAACTGGTCGCTGCGTTCAACCACATGCACATCTTCATCGACCCGAACCCGAACCCGGCGACCAGTTTCGTCGAGCGTCAGCGTCTGTTCGACCTGCCGCGTTCGGCCTGGACCGACTACGACACCAGCATCATGTCCGAAGGTGGCGGTATCTTCTCGCGCAGCGCGAAGAGCATTGCGATCTCGCCGCAGATGAAAGAACGCTTCGACATCCAGGCTGACAAGCTGACCCCGACCGAACTGCTCAATGCCTTGCTCAAGGCGCCGGTGGATCTGTTGTGGAACGGCGGTATCGGCACCTACGTCAAGGCCAGCACCGAAAGCCACGCCGATGTCGGCGACAAGGCCAACGATGCACTGCGCGTCAACGGTAACGAGCTGCGCTGCAAGGTCGTGGGCGAGGGCGGTAACCTCGGCATGACCCAACTGGGTCGTGTCGAATTCGGCTTGAACGGCGGCGGTTCCAACACCGACTTCATCGACAACGCCGGTGGCGTGGACTGCTCCGACCACGAAGTGAACATCAAGATCCTGCTGAACGAAGTGGTTCAGGCCGGTGACATGACCGACAAGCAACGCAACCAGTTGCTGGCGAGCATGACCGACGAAGTCGGCAATCTGGTGCTGGGCAACAACTACAAGCAGACTCAGGCCCTGTCCCTGGCGGCGCGCCGTGCCTACGCGCGCATCGCTGAGTACAAGCGTCTGATGAGCGATCTGGAAGGCCGTGGCAAGCTGGACCGTGCCATCGAGTTCCTGCCGACCGAAGAGCAACTGACCGAGCGCGTCGCTGAGGGCCACGGCCTGACCCGTCCTGAGCTGTCGGTGCTGATCTCCTACAGCAAGATCGACCTGAAAGAGCAGCTGCTGGGCTCGCTGGTGCCGGACGACGATTACCTGACCCGCGACATGGAAACGGCGTTCCCGCCGACCCTGGTCAGCAAGTTCTCCGAAGCCATGCGTCGCCATCGTCTGAAGCGCGAGATCGTCAGCACCCAGATCGCCAACGATCTGGTCAACCACATGGGCATCACCTTCGTGCAGCGACTCAAAGAGTCGACCGGCATGAGCCCGGCGAACGTGGCGGGCGCCTACGTGATCGTGCGCGACATCTTCCACCTCCCGCACTGGTTCCGTCAGATCGAAGCGCTGGACTACCAGGTTTCCGCTGACGTGCAGCTGGAACTGATGGACGAGCTGATGCGTCTGGGCCGTCGCGCCACGCGCTGGTTCCTGCGTGCCCGCCGCAACGAGCAGAACGCTGCTCGTGACGTCGCGCATTTCGGTCCGCACCTGAAAGAGCTGGGCCTGAAACTCGACGAACTGCTCAGCGGCGAAATCCGCGAGAACTGGCAGTCGCGCTATCAGGCGTACGTCGAAGCCGGTGTGCCGGAATTGCTGGCGCGTATGGTTGCGGGCACTTCGCACCTGTACACGCTGCTGCCGATCATCGAAGCCGCCGACGTCACCGGGCAGGACCCGGCCGAAGTGGCCAAGGCCTACTTCGCCGTCGGCTCTGCGCTGGACATCACCTGGTACCTGCAACAGATCAGCGCGCTGCCGGTGGAAAACAACTGGCAAGCCTTGGCCCGTGAAGCGTTCCGTGATGACGTCGACTGGCAGCAACGGGCGATCACCATCTCCGTCCTGCAACAGGGCGACGGCTCCCAGGATGTGGAAGCACGCCTGGCGCTGTGGATGGCCCAGCACGAAAGCATGATCGAACGCTGGCGCGCCATGCTGGTGGAAATCCGTGCTGCGAGCGGTACGGACTACGCCATGTACGCGGTGGCCAACCGCGAACTGCTGGATCTGGCGTTGAGCGGGCAAGTCATCGTGCCTGCGGTTGCTGCGAATGCCGAGCTTGAACTGGCGTAAATAGTGGCTGAATGAAAAAGCCCCGCTCTCGAAAGAGGCGGGGCTTTTTCTTGTCTGTCATTCAGAACGTATCAGCGCAGCGGAAGGCGAAGGAGCGCACGCCGTCAGGATAGGGCAATGAAGTTCCGGATACGACAATCCGATTGTTCTGGAGAGCTATGGATTCTCCCATGTCGAGAACGTTGGTCAGATTGATGACAAGCACACCGTTATCCGCAAAATCGTCTGGACGTCCGTCCGATTTGAACTGAGCAATGACAATTTCGGAGTTTTCTTCGCCGTGTGTGCTGGCAAGCACTATGATGCGCCCGCCATCTCGCAGCTTGCCGGAAGTCCACTGGATGCCGTAACGGGCGTTAGGCCAAGATGTCTGGACAGGCTTGCCTTGATTGAAGCCTTGAACGAAGTCTCCCTTGCGATTGACGCAAACAAGCACACCCTTGCTGACATATGATTCGTCGGTAGCGCTGCCGATCCCCACAATATTGCCGTCAGGCATTTCGACGAGCGCGTTTATCTGGCTGAAGGTGTCCAGGTCGTCAAACAGCGCATAACCCTTGTCGCCGAACTCAAGGACGGGTTCACCTTCGGCGCTGAACAGGGCAATCATTGCGCGATAGCCGAAATTGCCTGAAACGTTTCCTGCGATGGCAAATCTGCCATCGTGGAGTCGGATCATTGGCCCTGTCCACGTGAAGTTCGCAAGGTATCGAATCGCAACGTATCCCTTACCTTTACCAAAGCTAGTATCCAGATCGCCGTTGCTTTGCAGCCTGATCAAAAGGCCGCATTGGTCATTGACGGAGTATCGATGGTTGCTCAATACCATCAGCTTTCCATTGTCCAGTTCGATGGAACGGCCACTCAAGTCGGCTGCCGTGGTCCGGTTTTGCCTCGGTTGCATGTCGGGAGGGATGAGGACAGGCAAAGGAATCGGATCAACGAGTTTTACGCCGTTATCGCCAAATCGGGTGTCGGGCGTTCCGTCACTGCGAAACATTGCCAGGCCGCGCTGCGCCTGTGCCTTTTCATGTAGATAAAAGAAACCGTCAAGCAATAGGTTCTTGTTCCCAAGGATGGTGACACTGCCGCCAAAGGATCTGTAACCAGGGGCGAAAATACCGCTGGCCACGCCGTCCTTTGAAAACGAAGTGTCCTGTTTGCCATTTGCGTTCAATCGCACGATGGAGAACTTGTTACCGACATGGCCGGCGATTAACAGCTTGCCGTCAGGCGCGACAGTGATTCCCTCGGCCGAGCCATTTTCATGCTCGGGAAATTTGAACCAGGTGAGACCATTTTTTTGCGGGCCGAAAGTGGGGTCCAGTTTATGCACGCCGGGTGTTTTGGCTCCAGTCATGATCTGCTCCTCGAGTACGCAGTTGTTGCGTAAAGCGATCAGTCGATATGCACCGGCCAAATCAACGCAGTGCTGGTATTAGGGGAGGTTGCGGCCAAGTTGTCCACTGTCAGACCTGACAGTGGACAACGGGGGATGATTGTGGATTTGGAAGAAGGGATGGCCAGTCTTGGCGAGGATTTAATGTCTGAGGGTTTTTGTGGTGTCTGGTCTGGCGCCTTCGCGAGCAGGCTCGCTCCCACAGTTGATCGCATTCCAAATGTTGGAGCGAGCCTGCTCGCGAAGAGGCACTTACATTCAATACAACTTTTGAGCTGGTTTACCCTCAAGCATCGACACTTTCTCCCCCGGCTGCACAACCAGATTACTCAGCGAGCGATCAAACTCCCGCAACGCCGCCAGCTGCAATTCCTCCTGCTGATTGATATCCGCCACGATCTCTTCCGAGCGCTTGAAGTCCGCCCACACCGGGGTCAGTTCCCGCGCCTGCGAGCCCTTCGCTGTGCCGATGTAGTTCAATTGCGCATCGTAAAAATCGGCACTGACATCCGCGCGGATATCCGAGCTGCGCGAGGTGATCAGTTGGCTATGGGTATCGACGATCGCCACCACATCCGGCCTGGCGGCACGCAGGCTTTGCATGTCCGGGTACACCGTCACCGAGCCGAACTGGCGTTGCAGCGAAGCGTTGACCCACTCGACCGCGCGATCCGGGCTGGAGCTGGCGACGTAGGCGTCTTGGATCGGCTGCACCAGCAGGCTCTGACCAAAACCGGTGCCGGCCTTCGTCTGGTACTCGCGCAGGTATTGCCGATTGGCCTGGGTGCCGGGGCTGTAAATCGCGCCTAGCGAGACGCCAGGACCGCTCTTGACCAAAGTGGCAGCGCTGCGACCGGTCGGGTGCGGCAGCAGCGTGTCGAGGGATGAGACGGCTTGCGGGGCAGTGGGAACAGAGCAGGCAGAGAGCAGCAAAACGGAAATCGCCAGCAGGGCGGGAAGCGCAGGTTTCATGGTGTTTCTCCCGTGAAACAAGGTCTGTCGATGAGTGTGCACGGGCCGAAGATATCGGCGGATATTCAGGGTAAACCTGCCGGCCTGACCGTTGGCTGAATAACCTTTGCGCGGTTAGTTTTATTGGCTTTAAGCGTTTGCACGTAATGCCCCAAGGCAATAAAAAAGGCGCAAATGCTCGATTCGCGCCTATCGTTTATGGCTGGCCACGCAGCCATCAGTTTTCCAGCGGGATCAGCACCTGTTCATCCGGGGCCAGCACCATGAACACCAGCAACTTGGCCGGCTTGGTCGAACTGGCATTTTTCGACACCAGATGCTCGGACCCGGCCGGCTCGTACCAGAACTGGCCCTTCTTGTAAGTGATGGCTTTTTCGCCCTTCACCTGTGAAATCACCTCGCCGTCGAGCACGTAAGCCATCGCCGTGCCCTCGTGTTTGTGTGCGATCGAAGACTGGCCGGGCTTGTAATCGACTTCGATCATCATGGCTTTCTTGCCGGGGGCGTTTTTCAGCAGTTGTTCCTGCAGAACGGTGACTTTCTCGGATGGGTCGTGAGCCATTGCCGAAGCGGAAAGGGTGAAGACAAGGGCGGCGGCGAAGAGGGGCAGGGCTTTCATGGCGGGTTACCTGTGAGGGTTGGGGTGTAATCACAGTAGGCCGCAATGTGGCCGGTTCAAACGGCCAATATTCGCGAAGATGGGGTGACCAATTGGCCTCGGAAGGATTTCGGTGCGGCGCAAATCGCCTTCGCGAGCAGGCTCGCTCCCACAGTTGATCGCATTTCAATGTGGGAGCGAGCCTGCTCGCGAATGGGGCATATCAGACGATGGGAAAGCTGTTGAAATCCACGCTATTGGCCAGGCGGCTGTCGATCAGGTCGATAAACCCCTGCGCCTCGGGCCGGTTGAAATGCGCCTGCATCGCCGCTTCCGACTGCCAGCGCGCGCTGACCGTCCAGCGGTGGCTGTCCTCGGGGCAGCGGTCGACCAGGTAGGAATCGCAGCCCGGGGTTTCGCGCAAGGTGTCGACGATCTTTTGCAATTGCTTGCCCAGCTCTTCCGAGCGGCCCGCAACAGCCTTGATCTCAACCGTGTTGATCACTTCTTTGGACATTGCTCACACTCCTGAATCAGGCCGGACGAATCCTGCTCATTGAGGGATAACGCCTGTGCAGAATAGGCCTGCCGCCATGAATCACCAATAACCAATCGGCGGTAAAAGCCTTATACCAACGGCTCATGACAGCTGTTCGAGGATGTCGCGCAGGCGATCGAGGGCAATGTCGATGTCGAGGGTTTCGATGGCGCCGAAACCGAAGTACAGGCCTTCTTTCGCCGGCTGCTGGTAGTAGAAACCACTGATCGCATAAAGGCCGACCTCGACCTTTTTTGCCAGCTCGATGACCAGCGGCAAGTCGACCGGCACCTTGCAGAACACCGCCATGTGAAACCCGGCACTGGCCGGCACGGCTTGCAGCCATGGCGCCAGATCCGTCGCCATGCGCTCCAGGATCCGTTCGCGACGTTGCGCATAGATCGTGTGGCAGCGGCGGATGTGCTTGAGCAGGCAACCCTCGGCGATGAACTTGGCCAGCGCCCATTGCGGCAGGGTCGAGGCGTGCAAATCGGTGAGCTGTTTGGCGCGAATCACCGCTTCGATGATCGACGGCGGCAGGATCGCGTAGCCCAGGCGCAACTCCGGCAGCAGGGTTTTCGAGAAGGTGCCGACGTAGGCGACGATACCGCGCTGATCGAGGTTGTACAGCGAATCGGTGGGCCGGCCCTCGTAGCGGAATTCGCTGTCGTAATCGTCTTCGATGATGATCGCGCCGAGCTCGTGGGCACGGGCAAGCAGGGCCTCGCGGCGCGCCTGACTCATCGCCATACCCAGCGGAAACTGATGCGATGGCGTGACGTAAATCAGCCGCGTGCCATCGGGAATCTGCTCGACCTGAATACCCTCGGCATCCACCGGCACCCCGACCACTTCGGCGCCGTGCGTGCCGAACAACAAGCGCGCGGGCGGATAGCCGGGATCTTCCATCGCTACCAGACTGCCGGGGCGGGTCAGTACGCGGGCAATCAGGTCCAGCGCTTGTTGCGCGCCGTTGCATACGACGATGTCCTCGTCCTGACAATTGATGCCACGGGAAAAGGCGATGTGCCGGGCGATCGCATTGCGCAGCGCCGGCAAGCCTTCGGCGACGCTGTAGAAACCTTTCGACTGCGCCATCTGCCGCATCGCATGGGCGACGCAGCGGCGCCAGTCGTCGTGGGGGAACTGGCCTTTGCTGGTGGCGCCGCCGATGAAGTCGTAGCGCAGCGAACCTTCCAGCGTCGGGTGACGGAGGAACACCGGCAGATTGCGCCAACTCTCGATCACCTCGGCACTGGCCAGCTCGGTGTGGCTCTGCTTGCGCTGTACCTGCGCCGGGCGGGCGTTGACATAGGTGCCTTTGCCGATCACCCCGGTGAGGAAATTTTCGTAGGTCAGCTGCGCATAGGTGTCGGAAATGGTCTTGCGCGAGATGCCCAATTGCTCGGCGAGCAAGCGGCTCGGCGGCAACTGCGTACCCGCCGCCAACCGCCCGGATTCAATCGCCGCGCGCAACTGCTGATACAACTGACCGGCAAGATCCTTGCGGCCGTTGATCACGACATGAAGTTCCATACCGACGAGGCTCCCGGGTGTTGAGTGAAGTGTCGGTCAGATTAGCGTTGTTGGGCTTTTGGCAGTAGTTGCGTGGAGTAAAAACCGCAAATTGGCGCAAGTCCCTGTGGGAGCGAGCCTGCTCGCGAAGGCGGTGTGTCATTGAACAGATTCGTTGTCTGACACTCCGCTATCGCTGGCAAGCCAGCGATGGCGGTGGTGCAGTGGATGAATATTTGTCTGGGAAACCGCTTTCGCGAGCAAGCTCGCTCCCACAGGTATTGCGTTTGGCCGAGGTTCAGTGGTGCAGCCGAAATTCGTGGAATTGGGGCTGTAACACAGCCCGCACAGCCCTTACCGTGAACTCATTATTCCGCCTGCCGAGAGCCGCGCCATGTCCCTGCGTCTGGATTACTACAACGCGTCGCCCAAGGCGATGAAAGCGATGCTTGCCATGGAGGCGCTGACCGCCAACCTGAGTATCGAAGCGTCGCTGCTGCAACTGATTCGGATCCGCGCCTCGCAGCTCAACGGCTGCGCGTTCTGCACCGACATGCACTCGGTGGACGCGCGGCGAGCCGGGGAGAGTGATCGGCGCCTTTACGCGGTCGCGGTGTGGCGCGACAGCAACTTCTTCAACCCCCGCGAACGCGCGGCGCTGGCCTGGGCCGAGGCGGTGACGCTGTTGGCCGAAAGCCACGTGCCGGATGACGTCTACCAGCAGGCGCGCGAGCAATTTGATGAAGGCGAACTGGTGGATTTGACGGTTGCGGTGAGCACCATTAACAGCTGGAATCGGTTGGCAGTGAGTTTCCGCCAGACCCCGAGTGACTGAAGATCAAAAGATCGCAGCCTTCGGCAGCTCCTACATGGGCTCATGCGCATATCCCTGTAGGAGCTGCCGAAGGCTGCGATCTTTTGATGTTGACCTTGCCTAATTCGCCGGCCGCTGCGGTTTCACCGAGGTGCCAAATGTATTGCCCATCCGCGTACTGGTCGCGGCCGGGGTCGCCAGCCCGACCTGATTCGGCGCGCGCTTGTGCACCGGCACATTTAACGCTTCCATGTTCTTCTGCGCCGCCGCCGCGCCGTCGGGATTGTTGCCCATCTGCTGGCTCAGGCAATCGTAATTCGGCGCCTTGTAACCGCCGACCGTGACCTCGACACAGCCCAGCGGCTCCTCCGCCTGCGCCGCGCCCACCGTCATCAGCAAGACCCACATCCACCGTGTTTTCATGTCCGCCTCCTGGCCCGCCCGATTGGGCCGCTATGGGTTTGAGTCTAGTGCAAGCGCGGGGCAAAACCCGTGATGGTTTTTTTGCACCGCCCGTCATACCAGAGTCATAAATGCCCCGCAGGATAGCGATTTTCAGGGGTGCGCCAGTCGTGCAGCGAGGCAGTTCGCGGATCAGTCTTCAGCGCTCGGCGACGCTTGTGCGCCGCGCGGGTCTGGGGTGGTTGCTCGGTCTGCTGGCCAGCGCAGCCCATGCTGATCCGGCAGCGGCGGATATGCGCATGACCTTGCACATCCCCGCGCAGGAACTCGCTCGGGCGTTGGATCAATACAGCCGCGCCACGGGCGTCGCGGTGTTGGTCGACAGTCAGTTGAGCCGGGGCCGTCGCTCCCTCGCCGTAGATGGCGAATTTACCGCCGCCGACGCCTTGCGCCATCTGCTCGGCGGCACCGGGTTGATGGCGCGTTACGCCCGCGCCGACGCGTTCACCTTGCAAGCGGCGCAGGTGGAAGACCTGCCAGTGCCGACGGACAAACCCACGCCGGCTGCTGTCGCGGTCAACCGCAGTTACGCGACGGCGGTGCAAGCGGCGATCGAGCGCAAGCTGTGCCGTTCGCCGCTGACCCGCCCGGGCAGTTATCGCGCGGTGTTGCAGGTGTGGGTCGGGCGCGACGGCGTGGTGCAGCACAACCGGTTGGTCACTTCGACCGGCGATGTACGGCGCGATAACGCGCTGGTGGAAAGTTTTCGCAACCTCACAATCGATCGGCCGACGCCCAGCGCCTTGCGCCAGCCGGTCACGTTGCTGTTGTTACCGGAGTCGTCAGGGAAACGCATGGAATGCACGAGATGGGAAGGAGTTTCCGGGGGATGAAAGACGCCGGACAAAGCGTGATGGGCCAGTTGTTCCTCAGCTCCTACGAGGATTTTCGCGTGCGCCTGCGCCGCCGCCTCGGTTCCGAGGACCTGGCCAACGACGTGCTGCACGAGACCTGGCTGCGGGTCGATCGCATGGAAATTCCGCCGAACCTGCTCAAGCCCAACGCCTACCTGTATCGCATGGCCCTGAACATCGCCGCCGACCGCCGTCAGGCCGATGCGCGCCTGCTCACCGGCACCGAAGTCGAGGAACTGCTGCAACTGGGCGACGAAGCCCTCGACCCGGCGCGGGTGGTCGGTGGGCAAAAGGAGATGCAGGCCCTGCTCAGCGCCTTGTACGAACTCCCCGCACGGCGTCGGCGGATCTTTATCGCCGCGCGGCTGGAAGAGGCGCCACACCTGGAAATCTCCCAGCGTTTCGGCATCTCCACGCGCATGGTCGAAAAGGAAATCAAAGCCGCGCTGGGCTTCTGCGCAGCGAAACTGGAAAGAAAAGTGTTTCAGCGGTTCGGTCGCGGGGCCGGAAAACCGTCTAGCGAATAGTGACCCGATTAATCCGTTGAGAATTTGCGCGTTTGAACATCTTTCGACTGAAACCCGCCGAGCCTTCGGCCACCGAGTCTCTGCACAGCGAAGCCCACGACTGGCTGATCCTGCTGACCTCGGGCCGTGCCACCGTCGCCGACGCCCGCGCCCTGCGCGAATGGTGCGAGCAGAGCGGCGAACATGCCCGGGCCTTCGAAGAAGCCAAGCGGCTATGGCATCACCTGCAACCGGCCGCCGAAGCGTTGCAGGGCCGACGCGGCTTCGGTCGACGGGCTTTTCTCGGCGGTGCGATTGCCGCATCCGCCGCATTCCTGCTGGTGCGCGGCACGATTCCCGGCGGCTTCGAAGGGCTGGGCGCCGACTACATCACCGAAGTCGGCCAGCAGCGCCGGGTCGAACCGGCGCAAGGCGTCAGCCTCGAACTCAACACCCAGACCCGCATCAATCAGCGCAGCGTCGAAAACGGTGTGCAGGGCTTTGAACTGGTCAGCGGTGAAGTCGAAGTGCAAACCGCACGCCTGCCGCTGGCGATGCAGGCCGGGGCAGGGTGGTTGCGCGCCAGCCAGGCCCGCTTCAACCTGCGCAACACCGACCAGCAAGTCTGCGTGACCTGCCTCGACGGCGCAGTCGACGTCGCCCTCGAAGGCCGCAACCTGCGCCTCGAAGCGGGCCAGCAAGTCACCTACAACGCACGGCAAATCGGCAACGTGCAAACCGTCGACACCGCCGCCGTGATGAACTGGCGCCAACAAGTGCTGGTGTTCAACGGCGCGACCCTCAGCCAGATGATCGACGAAATCAACCGCTACCGCCCCGGCATGCTCCTGCTGCTCAACCGCGAACTCGGCCAACGCCGCGTCCAGGCCCGCTTCAACCTCGACCAACTCGCCGGAGTCGCCTTGCTGATCCGCGACGCCTACGGCGTCAAATGCACTGAGCTGCCGGGCGGCGTGGTCGTTCTCAGCTAACCCAGTCCCGCCAGCACCACCCAACCCTGTGGGAGCGAGCTTGCTCGCGAAGGCTTCCGTACTGTCATACCGTCATCAGTGGGCCCGCCCTATTCTCGAGCAGGCGAACAGGCTTAATACGGCTTATGGGGTGTGCAGCAGCAGGTAACATAGAGGCGTGTCAAAGTGCTAGCATCGCGGAATATGGGCCATTGATTCTTTCTAAGATCCGGTGGCCTCCTAGGTGAACGAAGGGAGAGATTGGTGCAGGTCATTACAGGGAACGCTCGGCTTCGTAGAGGCATTAAATCTTTTCAAAAGGCTCTGATCGATCAGGCAGAGCCACGCGGGGAAGAAGTGTGGGCATTTCCGAGTGGAGATAGAGCACCCTGCCTTACCTATGCATTGGAAACCGATCTTGGGGAAATGTTGTTCGCTATTCCTCCGCCTTGGGATGGGAGACAAGCACACCTGTTCAAGCTAGGCTTTGAGGGCGGAACACTCTCTCCCGACGCTGAGATCAACATTCCTGACGGCCTCAACCGCAAGGTCTCAGGGGTTTTGATAGCTGGTCCTGACGGCGAAACTCTAATCGGTCATCGTGGTACCTTCACGGCATTTCGTGGCCGGGTGCCCCGCAGAGACGCGTTCGAGCACTTTCAGGATTGGTTGATAGAGGTAGCAGACGACGATCGGAACGCAGACGTAATCGCTGTGTCCTCAACAAACTCCCCGAGTATCGCAAATGACATTGCCGAGTTCCTATTCAAGGTGAAACGGCTCAAGGAGCAAAGAAAGGCGGAGCTTGGAGATGATGCCCAGAACTCAGATTCGGCCCCCGACGACGAAGACAAATCGGGCGCTAAGTGGCGGGAGCAGGAAGAGTTTGAGGGCAGCAAGTCCTATACTCCTGGCCATGACAAATGTGAATACCAGTATCTACACGGCCCACTCTGTAATGCTCTCCATCGCAAGCTGGATGAGCTCGTAAAGGGAAATTCCGAGCTCAAGGTCGGCAAGAACCGCGTCGATTTGGCGCTAGTTAGCAGAGCTACAGAAAAGGCCAAGGTAATTTTTGAAGTAAAAACCAGCAGCGCCATGTCAGCACAGCTCTACGCTGGATTTGGCCAGCTTGCCTACTACCGGCATCGTTTCGGAGATGCTGATACCAAGCTCATCTTGGTGCTGCCGGCGAGCACAGCACCCGATTTTGCAGCAGCGGACTTCTTCAAACAGGCGAACATTCAGGTGTTGTTTGGTGAGGGCGGTCTTTTTGAGAACTCAGATGGTGAAAGCTTGGAAGAAGTGCTGAGCGGCATCCTGCAATCGCCTACGACGCCGGTCAGTCCATGAAAGCCAGCTCCGTCTGCATCGGCCCGTCAACGTAATGACATTTCCAAGACCAAGGGCGAGAGGAATCCGAACCCGCTCCCTCGGGCTCGTGCGGTGATGCTGGTTTATTGGAGTTGACCAATCACTTGACGGTATTTTTCAGGCCCTTGGGGTGTTTGGCGGGTCAGGTATATCTCCAACCCCAACGGATCCTCCCGCCGATTCCCACTCAGCTGCCGCCAGCCCTTGTCCACCTCCCAAACCCGCACCTGCGCATCACTCACCTCACTCAACACTGCAACCCCCTTCCCAGGCGCAGGCAACGGATAGCGACTGCGCGCCTCAGCCACCGCCCGATACAACGTATCCCCCTTGACCCACCACCGCACCCGCTGCAACGCCCCCGGCTGATCCGCCGCGCTACGAATAATGTCCAGCCGAAACCCCTTGCTATCACTACTGCGCACCGTCACCGCCGGCGGCGCAGTCGGCGCCTCATCCTCAGCCCCGACCTTGCGCGGCTCGCTCAACTCCACCCCCGCGCGCATGTCCACATCCCGCTGCAACTGATTCAACACCCGCAACAACCCATCGCTCTGCTCACTGCTCGCCTGCAAATGACTGTCCGCCCGCGTCACACTGTCCAGCCCGCGCCAGGCAATCAGACTCACCACCGCCATCAGCAGAATTGCCACCATCACCTCAATCAGAGTGAACCCTTGCTGAGTCTTCATTGAATACTGATCCGCCCACTGCTATCGCGCAGCACACTCAGCCGATTGGCCCCATCCGACAAAATCAGCCGCAACGGCGGATTGATCCACTCGGCATTCAGCACCACCGTCTGCCGAGGCTCCACACGCACCTCGACCTTCGGGCTCTGCCACGCACGCGGGCGCAACTGCGCATCCTCCTTGAACGACTCAAACCCCACGCCATCATCCCCACGCCGCCCAAAGCGAAACCCCTTGGCATCCGCCACCCACACAATCGGCCGCCCATCGGCGCGAGCCTCCGCCTGCGCCACCTGCAGCAACTGCGCAACCCGCTCGGCATCCTTGCGCAACAACTGCAACGGATCAGGCTTGATACTCAAACTGATCGCCGCACTGGCGATGCCAATAATCACCAGCACCACCATCAACTCGATCAACGTAAAACCCTGCTGCCTGCTCATCACCCACGCGCTCCTTGGCGTCCCACCCCATCGTGCCCGGCGAACATGTAAGGCATGTGAAATAAAACGGAGAGAATTGCCGCGTAGGCTGGCAACAGGGACAACAAGGAGCGACAACCCATGAAATTCACCGCACGGATCACCCCGGCGCAAACCGTCCAGGCCCTGGCACTGCTCGCCGCCCTGGTGGGCGTCGCGACATGGTCGTCGCTGCTGCTAACCACGGCGGAATCCCACACCCCCGCAGCCGCCCCGCAAGTGCTCGCGGCGAGGAGCGATAGCCCGGCGTTGCAGTGGTTCTCCAATGAGACCGCGCCGGTGGATATCAAGGTGAGCGGGGTGATCGCAGGCGGGAGTGGGACGGTGGCGATATTGAGTTTGAACGATGGAGCACCGAGGAGTTTTTTGGTGGGAGAGAAGGTTGGGGTTGGGGTGCGGTTGGTGGGGGTTGAGGGGGATGGGGTGGTGATTGAGCGGGGTGGGGAGAGGGTGAGGTTGGGGGTTGAGAGGTTGGGGGAGGGAGTGGAGTTACCTAATCTTCGTCATTAAATTTATCCGAGATTCAAAAAAGCACGCCCGAAGGGGCTTTGATTTTGGCAGCCCACCTTCGAGTAACCCGAGAGCGCGCAATATAACTGACAGTCACCCCACGCAACTGAGGATGTTGAGATAGGGATAGAAGCTTCCTTAAACTGCTTGTCTAGGCATAGTCGTAAGAGATAGCATCGAGCCATCAAACGCCAGGAGGCTTGAAATGTACGTGGCTTTCTATTCATTCATATTCGCTCTCGCCATCTCAACATAGTTGGCGTAATCGAATATCGCTATTTACTATAGAGTTAAGGTTTTATAGCGCGTCGAGATACAGTCGGGATTGGACTCTATAATCTGCAACTCATGCAGGTGCTGCTTACCAAAATACTTTCATGGAAAAGTTTGCAATGAAAAATACTATTCTTTTTGGAAATGGAATAAATAGGCTTTCTGCCAATGCGATAAGTTGGGAGGACTTACTTGATGAGTTAAAAGGCGAGGATGCATTCTCCAATGGCTCTTTGCCCAATACGATGGTGTATGAAAGAATATTTATGGGGGCGCACAAAGCTAATAGGAGTCAGCGTGCGGATGAATTGGCTATAAAAAATAAAATTGCAGAGTCACTTGCAGTGCAAGAGTCTAATGAAGTATATGAGTTGTTAGGCGGGATGGAGTTCGAGCATTACCTGACTACAAATTATGATTATGCGTTTGAGAAGGCTCTTGGTGGTATTCCGAATAAGCTTAGTACTGAAGAAATTTACAGTCTAAGAAGGAGTCGTGCATACGAAGTAGACGGGGGTACGAAATATCTATGGAATATTCATGGTGAAATTGATAGCCCAAAATCAATAATGCTAGGGTTAGATCATTATTGCGGTTCGGTTAGCAAAATAGATGCCTATGTCAAAGGTAACTACAAATATTTCGCAGATGGAAAAGAGAGGGTGGTTGAGTCGATAAGGGATAAGTTGAGAGCTGATAGTTTTTGTAATTCTTCTTGGGTTGATCTTTTTTTCTGTTCAAATGTCCATATGCTCGGTATTTCATTAGATTATAGTGAGACGGATCTTTGGTGGATTTTGAATAAGCGCGCCCGGTTTTCAACAGAGAAAATTGTCAATAATAATATTTTCTTTTATGTTAGTGATATTGATGAGCAGAAAAAAGGTTTGCTGGAGTCATTCGATATCAATGTTGTAGTGATAGATGTTGTTGGTGGAGACTATGAGGGGATGTATCGTGCTGCCATCTCTAAAATGCTCCCTTCTAAGTCGTTGATCCGGGCGGCATAAGTATAGCTCAAACGATTTTTTTTGCTATGCTGGCATGCGAGGGAAAATTTATGGGTGAGTTTTCTTCTTTTGAAGAGGTTTCTAGAAGGTTCGTATGTGGTGAATGTATAGGGGAGGAGTATCTGCGCGCTCTGATAAAAGGCAAAGAATACCATAGTTGTTCCTATTGCGAATCTGTGAGTGTGACATGTATATCTATAACTGAACTGGCCAGTCACGTAGAAAAAGCTGTCCGTGAACACTTTTGCAGAACCTCACCTGAGCCGGATGACTATGAGTCAGCTTTAATGCGAGACAGAGAGTCTAGTTACGAGTGGGAGCGTGCGGGCGACCCAATTCTGACTTTGGTTGCCGAAATTCTTGGCTCTGAGGAGTCTGTTGCATCTGATATTTTGGAAGTCTTAAGTGATCGCTTTGGTACTGTTCATCCCGGCGATCCAGATGAAGGCGAGGGAGAGTTTTCTTTAGATGCCCACTATGAAGAAAAGCCAGTTTCACTTTTGTACTGGTCAATGGAGTGGTTAAAGCTTGAAAATGCACTTAAATACGAGAGCAGATTCTCCAATCCAACTGTGATGAGTGTTCTTCAGTCCGTATTTGCCAATCTTGATACTGCACGTTCGTACAGGGATGGGTTTGCGATTGTTACTGCAGGTCCGGGAAGTGAACTAACTGCGCTGTACAGGGGTAGAGAGTTTCAGTCTCAAGATGAACTTTATAAAGCTCTTAAAAGCCCTCTGAGCGAGCTTGGTCCTCCACCTGGACGTTTGGCAAGAGCTAACCGTATGAACGCTTCGGGTATATCAGTATTTTATGGGGCGGAGGACGCGCACTCGGCTTTAGCTGAGGTCCGGCCAGTTGTAGGTAGTAAAGTGGCCGTGGCTATGTTTACTATTATTCGTTCTCTTAGGTTGTTGGACCTGCGTAAGCTAGAATCAGTAGGTTGTTCAGGAAGTGTCTTCGATCCCGCGTTTACTGAAGAGTTTGAGCGCGTGCAGTTTCTCCGGACTTTAACTAAACGATTAACTATCCCGGTCATGCCTAACGAGAAAGATCGAGAATACTTGACCACCCAAGCAGTCGCGGATTATTTGGCTGGCTTGGAGCATCCTGCTATTGATGGAATTCTATTCCCATCGGTACAAGATGGTGTAGGAGTAAACGTTGCACTTTTCCATAAGGCTTCGTTGGTCGAGCCTTTGATATATCCTGACGATGTACGTATTGAAGCGGCGCTTACTGAGTATGATCTCGATTCTGCGATAGAGTGTCCTGAGTACAGTATCAGTATCAGACCACCTTCGGAAAAAGAAAAACCTGTATTTGATGCGCAGTTTTTCTTTCAGGCTGATTACGATAATCCTGATTTTCCGCAATCATCCGTGCGCCGGCAACCGGCTCTTAAATTGGAGCTTCAGTCAATTGAGGTTCACGAAATTACAGCGGTTAAAGTGGTTTCAAAATCAAGTAAAGTCAGGGTCTTTGATAGGTTTGAATTGGAAAAATTTAAACTTGCGGATTTGTCGGATGATTTTTGAATGTCCGGCATCGCAAGCGTGAGGGGTGCTAAAAATTGTCAGTTTTGTGATCTCTTCATGCGGAGGAAGCTGGTTTGATGTGGTGTGTTCGCTGACGCGATCAATCACTCCTCGCGCTCCCATTCTTTATTGATTGTAGTGGTTGGTGTCGCGAATAAATCTGGTTGCGCTTGTTTTGTTTTGTTTTTATTGTGCTTTTGCCTGGTTGCATTGTTTTTGCGAGATGATGTAAGGTTATTGATTTTGTTTTAGGGGTTTATTTTGAATTTTAAGCAATTTGATCCGGAAATCGGTGTTGAAGGTTATTGCAGCGCAATACATGACAGCCTATACCCGAATGCAGCCCCAGAAAGTATAGATTTGGCTGGCTTACGCATGGTAAATAGAGTTTATGCCATGGGCTCTATTTTTTCCAGAGTTCGTTCAATTCGTGAAGTCGATATTGAACATTTTCTTTCTGGGAAAGTATTAATTAAAGAATTTCTGCCTCCTAAGAAGAGCGTTGCGCCCACTTCTGTTGGCCGTTTTAACTACAGTGGAGAGCGTAAGCTTTACTTGGCTGATCATCCTTATGTGGCTCTAATGGAGTGCGGCATTAAACCAGGCGATTACTTTCTCTATAGTTACTTCTCGTTTAAAGTTGACGCTTTTTTTGTAGAGGCTAACGTAAAGGGTTCGACGGCCAAGGATTTAATAAACTCACTGTTTCAAAGTGAGGATGGTAATTTTTACGAAGTCATAAATCGTGTGTATGAGAAATATTTTAACTATGAGGGGCTTCATGGGGTTGTTTACGACTCGGTAAGAGTTCAGAAGGGGTTCAAGCATGAAACTTGGGGTGATATAAGCTCCACTTCTAATCTCGCAATAAAGGAACAGGATCTCTCATTGGCTAGTTTTATGGGGGGCTGGCTTGCCCGATGCGATGATCATTATCGTCCGGTGTATCTGCGAAGTTTTTCTCCAATGTTAAATCCAAAAAAGAAAAGCAAGCTGTCTACTGTCAGTTATCATCAAGAAAAGCCAAAATTTAAGTTGGAGTATTCTCGTGTGATGAAAGAAGTTAATCGACTTCGGGGCTTCTCTAAGTTGCGGTTGGATAATTGCGAGTTTTCTGAGCCGCCGTCTGTCTTGGTTAAGGTGAATTACAAGGATTAGCAATAGAGCGCTCGCTAAGAAATGCATCCCGCCGAAAAGATAATTAGCATATTAAAAAAGGGGCTGATCTGATTTCTAAAAATAGAACAGTCTCCTTTCTTTAGTTATTCAGGGCGTCGCATAAATCTGTTGCAACGCGTAGAGTCTTCCGCGTGCTCCGCCTTCACCCACCATGATGGTATGAGGCTTGGGGCGGCTAAGGTAGGTCAAGGCGTTGGCGGCTCGGTACTCCAGTTATCGCCAAGTCAACGATGGAATGTGAGGGACGTAAATGCAAATCAGCCGAAAGCTCAACCTTTACGAGATCGAGGATCTTTATCAATCGCTTGGTACGGATCCTAACCTCCGACTTCCCATCAGCATGAGTCACGGCGGTGGATTGGGAGTTGATGCGGCCTTGGCACAGTTCATCGTGACCTGGGCACGTGCTTGCGAAAAAGCTGTCCTTCACCTGCACGCAGCTGCTGGTGACGACGCGATGAGGCAAATCACGCAGTTGGCCCAGAGCGCCGCAGGGTTCTCGGCGTTGATCATGTGCGCTGAAGTCCATGCCCAAGATCATCAGGTCATTGACAAGCGCACAGCGCTGATTGCCATCAGGCCTCTAGTTGATGCGATGTTTGAAGGCGAACTGCGTTACACAGCAGGCGCCCGTGGTGCCCGCCCTACAGTGATCAATTTGTTCAGCGTCAACTACGCCAAACGTGAGTTCATCAAGCCTTTTTACTTCGATCATGCCGAGCCCAAGGTACAGCCAAAGACCTGGTTCTCAACGCTGGTCGAGAAGTCTTCGATGCTGATGAACTCGCGGGGGGATCGGGGAATTCTCCTGAGGTTAGGCCTACCAGCACTGGGCAGCGTGCTATGGGAATTGATTTCCAATGCCGACCAACACGCTGTCACAGATGTGGACGGAAACAAGTACAAGAAGGCGCTGCGCGGGACATCCATTAAGCTTAATCGCATGAGTCGCCAAGATGCTCTTGAGTATTCAGCCAACGAGCCTGAATTGGCGAGGTTCATACTGAAGCGTTTTCTGACAGCCGAGGTGTTGGACTTCTTGGAGATTTCGGTCATTGACAGTGGCCCGGGTTTGGCACGTCGGTGGCTGACAGCGAAAGAGGGGCGGCCAGTAGAAAGGCTTGAGGAGCTGAGCCATGAAACTGAACTACAGGCCACGCTTGATTGCTTCAAAAAACACGTTACCTCCAAGCCGCAGTCTCCGAACTCCGGTATGGGACTGCATAACGCCGTTCAGGCGCTCAACAAGCTCAAGGCCTTCGTGCGTGTCCGAACAGGTCGGCTTTCACTGCATCAGGCATTTCAAGGAAGTGATGAGATTATGGAGTTCGATCCGTCTATTCGATACGGTGGCCGGGTGCTCTCCGCTGTGGAAGGCACCGTCTTCACTATCTGCATTCCGGTGAACTGACATGTTCGATCTCATGGATTTTGAAGTCGAGCTGCTCCAGGCCGGCAAGCCGATAAATGCAGTGTTTTTCTTCACCGGACCTGATCTAATCACTGACACGCAAGCAGCGCACGCCCTCCAGCATCAGCTTTCTGGCTACGTTATGCCTGATCTCATGGTGTTTTTGATGCCGGGTTATACCCTGCTCGAATTTCGCGCCCAGATGGCAGCGCCTACATCACCCCTAAAGGCGGAGTTGAGCCGGAAAGGCCCAGGCTCGCCTCGCACCTATGCCTGTGCCTTCTACGATGTGAACGGTGCGATTACCGAGTACGTCCATATTTCTGGCCCGAAACTGAGGTTCGAGGCGCTCATCAAGGGCAATTCCAATGAAATTGCAAAAACTGGTCTGAACCGCCTAGTCGATTGCTCAGACGTACTGAAGAAGGCGCCTCCAGGCTTTTTCTATTCAAAGCCGTCGTCTCGGGCTTCGAACTATTTCATCCGTGCGGAAGACCTGCTGTCCGAGACTTTGCACGCCCATTACCTGGCGTTTGCATGCCTGCCCTTCATCAAGAAAGCCACGGACGATGGCATGGCGGCGCCAGATACGTTGTATTTGGACACGATCGCCTTGTTACCTCTGGCGATGGCGATGCAGATGTACCTTGTACGATTCGGGGTGCCAGGCTTTGCGAACATCCGGTCATTCCATTCGCACGAAGGCCTCATCAAGGACGGGCCTTTGCCCAAGGCCGTTTCTGCCCTGTGCCTCATTTCTGCGTCGAGCCAATGTGGTCTTGCAAAGCAGTGGGTGAAGGTCAATAGCGCTTCGCCAACGCGTGTTGCGACCCTTCTTTCTTTTGATGAGGCATCGAATTCTTGCTCGGTCTTGCATGCGCTCAAGCAACCTGACGACTTCGAAGTGCTTGGAGAGGGCGAAGCGGGTGGGATTCGTCTGATTCGCATCCATGGCGAACGGTTCGTCGCCGAGCACAGCGAAACCAAGGTGCTGAACATTGGCACTGATCATGCTCCAGACGCGCTTCAAGCCAAGTTCTACTCATTCATGGGTGCCGATTTGTTCAGCTGCTATACCCATGATCGGCCAGGGCTAAGGCCTCGGACGGTACATGTCGATAAAGATAAGCTGGTGGCTGCCCATGATTTCGGTGTGTGGTACGAGCGAGTGTTGCGGGAGGAGGCTGTCGCGTCGACCAAGTGGGTCATCCACGATGACGACGGGGCCAGTGAAGCCTTGGCCGACCGTGCGATCAAATACTTGGCGTCTTGTGGTGTCACGGTCGAGAACAAGGTGTCCTTCGATAATTTCGATGCCAGCGTAAATTTTGACGGATCTGTCATCGTCATTGCAGCTGTTGCCGAGCGTGGTTCGCGTCTGCAGAGCGTAAGCCGTCGGCTGCGTACCGCCCAGCAAGCGGGCACCCGCCTTTACATAACGGGGGCCCTCTTTGGGCGTAGCTATCAGATTATGAAAGAGCTTCAGAGCAACCTGACACAGCCACCCAAGGGGCATAGTCGGTACGTCTTCAAGGCATTCATCGAGATCCCGGCTGCGGAGCTTGCGTGTACGACTCACTGGGGTGAAGAGCAACGGGTGCTCAGCTCCTTGAACTCGTTTGCAAGCACCTTCTCGTCGGCAGTTACTCAGCGCATGCAGGTGTTTGATAACGCTGCCACGGGAGGTCTTGGTTTGCACCCATTCTGGCCGAGCAGCCGCACCAGTCTGCCGATGACCCTAAGCCGAGGATTTGCGTTTGTTGACGGTAAGAAAGATGTCAGAGCTGCGTCGTCGACGGACATATACCTCACCATTTTGTGGATTCTGCAGAATGCTCGATACAGCGATAAGGTGCAGAATGCCAAGCGGCTGGAGTCTGGGGAACTTCAACAGGTTCTCCTCTCGCCAGAGGTATTCTCGCGCTTCGACGATGGCGTAATCCAGGCGGCATTCTTGCGCGCCGCGCTGCCGACGGAACTTGATTATCGGGCTCAGGAAACTCATAGCTTGTCGATGGCGGACATTATTCAGCGTGTTGCCGCAGGGTATGGGCAGGAGCGCGGGGAGGCTGCCATGGAGTTTGCGATGGCGTTGGCGATCGGGAAGATCCGACTGCACAAGGACGTCGATCGTCGTCTGCGGGCTAGCCTAATCGAGATCTTGACGCCTCATGTGCCTGAGATCATTTACCTGCTCGATCCTGATTACGAGCCTCCATTGTGATCAGTATCCTCTAACGCCGATGCCTGCCGGCATTCGTTGCGGGAGCGCTCTGCCCGGATCATGGCTTTTTTCTCGGGGGAAAAGGGGGCTGGTTTATTTCAATCGATCCCCTTCTTAAGCCGCTTCGCCGATATCTGGCTGTGAAGGTGCGTCCAGAAAAAAGGGGGCTGATGGACGCATTGAAAAACGTTTTTTTATCAAGAATTTTGGTGTACATCGGGAATATCCAGGACAAGCAAAAATCTGTCCCGGCAATATTGGAATGGAGCTGGTCAGAAATGTCAGAGCGAAAACCCAACTGCCTCCGCCGCCGGCACCACAGAAATGAAAAAGCTTTTAATCGCGGCAATCCTCGTCGTGGTGGCCTTGCTCTATGTCGGCTACTACAAGGCCGTTGAGGATGGAGACATCCAGATCATTGCCTTCATCAAGAAACACCCCACGCTTCAGATGAATTTCTACAACATCCACGCCAATAATGGAGAGATCAGGAAGGTGGAGCGCCTGACGGCGGAGGCGCGGGGGTGAATTATTGATTACTGTAGGTACCGGTTGGGCATCGATACAGACCTGAGCACTCAAGATGACGTCGATATGTGCTGGAAGAAATAGCACTATTTATATGGCCCAGGTTGTGAGTTACGACTGGCAATCCCGGCCATTTTCCTTCGTCTGTTGGGGCAGAGGACGGATCTGCCGTGGGGGGCCGAGACGGAATGAAGTCTAGATAAACACCAACGTTTAAAAAGACATCTCCAAACACTCTCCTAGGCTACACATCCTTGCGCCTTTGCCTACAGCTACGCCAGAATCCGCCGGCTTGTGCGCCTTGGTGGCGGGTTCTATTGTGGTCGGGTCGCTGACGAATCAGCGATCGGGTTTGGTAGCCCGGTTTAGACTTGGCGCATAGCGTCACCGGATACAGTCCTTTTGGGGCTGTTGCTTTATGGTGGCCATGCGCAGGGCGTCTTCGGGCGCGCCGGTTTTCCAAGTCACCGGTCTACCAACCTTCGTATGGCCACCACCCCCTTCGTTTGGTAGCGAAAAGATGATGGCTCCTTTTCTATGATTTGGAGATTCACTCATGATCAAACCAACACCCAACCCGCCCGAAACCGACCCCACGTCTCCCTACGAATCCCTCGATTCCAACAAACTCCACGAAGCCGCCGACCGCGCGCTAGATCATTACCTGTCGCCAAACAATCTCCTGCCTCCGCCGCGTAAGGCGCGGGGGATGTATGCCGTTACCGCTGATACCAAAAACGAAGAATTGCTGGCCGATGCGAGTGAAACGCTTGCTTCGGCGAAGACGATTGCTCAGGACATTTCCAGTTTGTTGCCGGCGCCGCAGCGGCGGGCGTTGTTGGGGGTTGCGCAGTTGATCATGTTGGGGGAGCTGGCGGTGAATCGGGTGATGGATAATTTGGAATTGCCGGGTTGATGTGGAGTAGGGATGGCAGCGATGGCAAATGCGCTGTTTCTGCTGCCGGATAATCCGCTATCGCCAGCAGGCTGGCTCCCACAGGGTTTTGTGTTAATCAGGGACGTTGTGTTCGTCGCTGAAACCTGTGGGAGCGGGTCGGTTTAGTTTTGCGTGATTATTCAGCCGCTTCAGGACATTCACCGGTCCATCGCGTCACCGTCATGTCATTGAACTGCTCACCGATGGTATCGACGCGCAGGCAAGAGCCTTTCTTCGAGTAGTACAAGATGCAGCGCGAGCTATCAAACGAGCAGGTGTCCAGTTCGAAGTAATTGCGTGTAGCCAGCTCCTTCTCCACGCCACTGTATTCATACCCGTCGGTGGTGTGCATCGGTGTTGGCTTCCATCCTTGTTTGACGAGCTTGGATTTGGCCGCAGCCAAACGCTCACCGACGACGATGCCTGCTGGCCCGGGCTTGTCGTTTGACGCCTGTGAGCCATTGGCAAACGCTGCGCTGAAACCCGTGCAATACAGTGCGACAAGTACGAGGATCGAAGCTTTGATTTCATAGTTCCTTCAGCTGACTTGTAGTTCGACAAAACCAGTCATGACTACCGCGCACCCGAGCGGATCTGTCCGTTTGCCTTTAATTCACGAGCTTTTCTTGCCATGCGGCGCGATCGGTCTTGGGAGTTATCGGATCGAAAGCGTGATACTGCCCGTCACACCACGCATCGATTTGGCCGAGCCAATAGGTTTGGCCGGCGTGCCCCGTGTCGAGGCGTTTCAGCAAGTAGCCGAGTTGTTGCCACGTCGGAACAAGTCGGAAAATGGTGCTGCGCCGTTTCGAAGTAAGCTCATGCCAGTCTTGATCAAGTTTGGCCGTCAATCTGATGTGCAATAAGGACCACGGTATTTTGTCCAGTTTCGCAATCACCACCGCAAATACTTTCTCCGAAGGATCATCAAGCGCCTCGAACAGCTCAGAAAGTTGATCATCGCGAAGCAGGCGTGTTGCGGCTTGTCGCACAGTCACATAGCTCGAGCGCAGCGCAAGTGTATGCCATCGCTTTGGCAACTCCACAGCCAGTTCTGTGGCGAGCCCGAGCACGCCCAGCCAATGTTGTTTTGATGTGGGCAAAGGCTGACGTAGGCGCTCGGTCAGCACTGTATGAGCATCAACATCGTTACGAGCCGCAGCCCAAAGCGCCAGATTGCGTACTGCCGGTGAAGCATCTATCAACGCTTCGCGCAGTACAGGTTTCGGATCGACGAGCAGCGGCAGCAGCGCATAAAGCACGCGTACGCGGATTTTGGCACCGGGGTACGACATGGCTTCAAGGAGCAACGGCAGACTCTGCGTCGCCGGTAGATTCAGGCTCGCCGACACCGCCATCAACCGTACGGTCAACTCGCGATGAGCCAACGCACTGCGTATCAGCGTTACGGGAGCGTCGGGGGCTTCAAGCAACAGCGTAAACAGGTAGCGCGCGGCTTTGCCCTGGCGATTCAAGAAGTCAGCGTAGACCTCATCCCAGCAGTCCACCGATTGCAGCATCGCTCGGACCGCCGACAGTGTCTGGGCGTGGTCGACCCGGCGTTGCGCTGCCAATGCCATCAAGGGTTCCAGTGCCGATAACCATGCCTGGGTGTGAGCTGGTGACAGGTAGTGCTTCAGGCCGTCCGCTGCCAATTCGCGAACCTGAGGGACCCAATCGTTCAGACGTTCGATCAACACGGCTAATGCTTCGGGGGACGGTTGCCTGCACAGTTCTCGCACCGCGACTTCCCTGACGAAGCCGTTGGAGTGATTGCTCACGTCTGCCCATGTGCCGGTGTTATTGAAGTGAGCGAGTATCTCCAGCGCCTCGTTGCGCCGATAGCTTTCATAATCGGAGAGCTGTCCTTGCTTGCGTGCCAACCGAGCCAGCCAGTCTTGTGTAGTGTTCATGTGCAGTCCTGTGCGTCCTTGCGGGTGCATATTGTTAGTGCAAAAGCAGCAGCCTACGCGACTTGCTCTTGCGGGCAAAATTCTCGGGTAACGGGACAGATCTTTTCAGGAGGTGGGCGGGGCAGTAATTTTTCGACGACCGTCCATGTTTAAAAAGACATCTCCAGTCACGCTCCCAGGCTACATATCCTTGCGCCTTTGCCTACAGCTACGCCAGAATCCGCCGGCTTGTGCGCCTAGGGAGCGGGTTCTATTGTGGTGCGGTCGCTGACGAATCAGCGATCGGGTTTCGCAGCCCGGATCAATCAAGGCGCACAGCGCTCCAGTTCGTTGTCATTTTTGGCAATGATGCTTTATGGCGGTTGTGCGCGGGATACCTTCGGGTATGCCGGGTTCCTTGATTCCCGGTCTGCGAACCTGCGTACAGCTGCCACCTCTCTTCGTTTCGCAGCGAAACGTGGCGGCTCCAATAATCAAGGAGCTTCACCATGATCAAACCCACACCCAACCCACCCGTAATCGATCCCTCGTCTCCCTACGAATCCCCCGATTCAAACAAACTCCACGAAGCCGCCGACCGCGCGCTTGATCATTACCTGTCGCCAAACAATCTCCTGCCTCCGCCACGTAAGGCGCGTGGGATGTATGCGGTGACGGCGGATACCAAGAATGAAGAACTGCTGGCTGATGCGAGTGAAACGCTTGCTTCGGCGAAGACGATTGCTCAGGACATTTCCAGTTTGCTGCCGGCGCCGCAGCGGCGGGCGTTGTTGGGGGTTGCTCAACTGATCATGTTGGGGGAGCTGGCGGTGAATCGGGTTATGGATAATTTGGAGGTGGCGGGGTGATGTCGTTGGCCTTGATCCGGCGCAGGGCCTTGGGATTTTAGGTGCGGCAGAAGAGGCCCTCACCCCAGCCCTCTCCCGGAGGGAGAGGGGGCCGACCGAGGTGTCTTGCGTTGTGCATCGACCTGGACGAGCGTGTTGATTATGGATTTTTGATGCTTATGCACCGTGGCAGAAGAGCCCCTCACCCCAGCCCTCTCCCGGAGGGAGAGGGGGCCGACCGAGGTGTCTTGCGTTTTACATCGACCTGAGCGACCGCGTTGATTATGGATTCAGAGCGATACGTTCAGGTCGGCGTATCTCTGGAACATCCCCGTATCGGTTCCCTCTCCCTCGGGAGAGGGCTAGGGTGAGGGGCTTCCTGGCCGTGACAACAGGGTCTCCAGTCTGGCCAACGGCGGCGCATCCTGATTGCGGTCGAATACTTGGATTCCAATCCTGAGCAGCCGTCCATTCTCTGCGCTGGCAATCACCTGTTCACAGCGCAACATAAGCCGCCCTTGATCACATTCAACAGCCTTCACCCCATTCGGCAATCGACCTTCCAGCCGTAGCTCAGCCATCCGGCTCTGCGCGGCAATCAGCGCAATCGATCGATCCCGCAGCAGCCCATTACTCTGCGTCATCAACCCCGCCACACGCACGGCGGCGGACATGGCGACGGCGATGATCGCCAGTGCCACCAGCACTTCAATCAGGGTGAATCCTTTCTCTCGCGAACGCGCGCGCATACATGGCCTAAAAGCAAAACCCAGCCCTCGACGCTAACCCCCGTCCTTGACGGCTTGACGACGGAAACACCCGAGGATTTTCAACATCCCTGACATATCTTCTTGCAACACTGCGCGTCGAATTCGGATCAAGCCAGGGAATGTCGAGATGGATATCGCACCTTTGAACACGCTCAGTCAGTCGCCGCGCATGCCGCGTCGCCAGCAGGGTTTTACCTTGATCGAGATCATGGTGGTGGTGGTGATTCTGGGGATTCTGGCGGCGATGGTGGTGCCCAAGGTGCTTGACCGGCCGGATCAGGCGCGGGCGACGGCGGCGAAGCAGGATATTGGCGGGTTGATGCAGGCGTTGAAGTTGTATCGCCTCGATCACGGCACGTATCCGAGCATGAATCAGGGCCTGAAGGTGTTGGTCGAGCGGCCGGCGGATGCGAAGAACAGCAACTGGCGTTCGTATCTGGAGCGTTTGCCGAATGACCCGTGGGGCCGGCCTTATCAGTACCTCAACCCGGGCGCGAACGGTGAGGTCGATATCTTTTCCCTCGGCGCCGATGGTCAGCCTGACGGCGATGGCGTGAATACCGATATCGGTTCCTGGCAGTTGTAAGGCCGGCCGTGAACACAGGTTCGCTCAACGGGGCGAAGCAACAGGGCATGGCGATTATCAGCGCGTTGTTAATTGCCGCCGTGGTGGCGGTGATTGCGGCGGGGATGTTGACGCGGCAGAGCGTGGCGACCCGTGCGCTGGAGGCCGATCAGCAGCGGGTGCAGGGGCGTTGGGTCGCGCAGGGTGGTCTGGAGATCAGCCGGCAGTTGCTGTGGGATGCGCGCCTGCGTGATCCGTTGACCCGGCGTGATCAGCCTTGGGCGCAGCCGTTGTTGGCGGCGGGTTTTGCCGGGCGGCTGGAGGACGAGCAGGGCAAGTTCAACCTGCGCAATCTGGTCGCCAATGAGCGCATCGATGAGGCGCAGGTGCAGGCGTTCGAGCGCTTGTGCGAGTTGATCGGTGTGAGCGCCGTTGTCGGCCAGCGCATCCGTCAACGGGTGATTGCCGGTTATCCGCATCTGCTGAATGCGCAGATTGATGCGACGGGCAAAGCCGGTTTCGACAGCGGCCGCGCGACTTCGCCGGATGCCGATCACAAACCGTCACCGCCGAAGGTGCCGATGCTGCGCACACTCGATGACTTGCGCAGCGTCGAAGGCGTGACCGATGCGCTGATCGGCCAACTGGCGCCGTACGTGACGGTGATTCCGGCGACGACGTGGATCAACGGCAACACCGCCACGGCGCAGGTGCTGGCGGCGTATGTGCCGGGGCTTTCGCTGGAGCGGGCGACGGCGTTGATTGCCGAGCGTGACGCCGGGCGCTGGTTTATCAATCGCGGCGATTTCGTGAACCGCTTGCGCATGCCGCAGCTGGAAGTGAGCAGCGTCAAAGTCGGCATCACCAGTGACTGGTTTCGTTTGCGCGGTGAGGCGCGGCGTGATCAGCGCCGGGTCAGCCTCGACGCTTTGCTGCATCGCAGCGAGGATCGGCTGCCGCAGGTGATCTGGTCGCGGGTGGGCGCATGAGCCAGTTGCGAGTCGCGTTGCCGCCGCTGGCGGAGCTGGAGTTGCACAGCGAAGTGAGCTGCGCCTGTCTGGATCGTCAGGGGCAGGTCAGCCGTGAGGAGCGGCTCACCCTGCGCCAGTTGGGGCAACGGCCGAAGCAACCAACGCTGCTGTGTTTTCTGCATCCGGCCGACAGCCTGCTCGCCAGCATCGATCTGCCGCCGCTGCCCGCGAACAAAACGGCGGCCGCTGTTCAGTGCGCGGCGCAGGCGTTGATGCTCGGTGACAGCAGCCAGATGCATATCGGCCACAGTCCCCGCGATGCGAGCGGGCAGGTGCAGATCGCCTGGGTGTCGCGGCAGCACTTGCAGCGATTGGCGGCGTTGCTGAAGCAGGCGGGTTTGAGTCTGCGCGGTTTGTATCCAGCGCCGTATAGCCTGCCAGTGGCGCCCGGTGTTGTCGCTTGTGTGGCGGACGGACATTTGCTCCGGCGCGAGAGTTTGAACAATGCGCAGGTTGAGCCGTTGCTCGGTGACGAAGTTGATGAGGCATCGTTCGCAGCTGGTGCGACACAGCGCTGGATGGGTCCTTTGCCCGGTTGGGGTTTACACGGTGGTCTGCAGCAAAGCGGCGGCGAGCAACGTGGCTGGGGTCGTGCTGTCGGGTGTGTGGCTTTGGCCGTGGCCGTTTGGGTGATTGGCCTGAATCTGTACGCCGCCCGCGAAGCGCGGCAGGGCCAGCAGCTCAAGGCGCAGATGAGCCAGCGGGTGAAGCAGGCCTTTCCTGAATTGCCGGTGATTCTCAACCCGCTGCAACAGGCGCGTCAGCAACTGGAGCAGCGGCAAAAAGGCGCGGTCGATGATCCGGCGCAGAACTTCAATCGGCTGGTGTTGCAGGCCGGCACGGGCATGCCGTTCATTGCCGGCAGTGTCGAGCGCCTGACCTATCGCGACGGCGTCTTGCAACTGGCGTTGCTAAGCGATGCGAACCGTGGCAGCAACGACAAGGACTGGCAAAGCACCTTGGCCCAGGCCGGCATCAGCGTCACTGCCGATGACGAAGGCTGGACGCTGCGGCCGAGCGATGAATCCAGCGCAAACACCAACGAAGACGACGACAGCGGAGCAGACGATGAGTAGGGCGACGCTGGCGATTTACCGTGCGCGCTGGCAGCGCTTCAGTAGCCAGTTGCAGGCGCGTTGGCAGCCGTTGGCGCTGCGTGAAAAACGCATGGTCGCCGGCATGGCGCTGGTGCTTGTCGGTCTGCTGATCTGGCTGACGCTGGTCAAGCCGCCGTTGGCCAGGATCACTTTCTGGCAGAGCGAAACGCCCAAGTTGCGCGCGCAAACCGAGGCGTTGGAAGTGCTGTTGCGCAGCGTCAACCTGAGGCCGCAGGGGCAGAGCGTTGGCCAGTCGCTGGAGCAAAGCCTGCAAGCGGCGGGGCTGGCCGGGCATTACCAATTGCAAGCAGCGGAGGGTGACGCGTGGCAGCTGAATGTCGATTCCGCGCCGGCCGATGCGCTGCTCGACTGGCTGCTCAGCCAGCCATCACAACTTTCTCTGCAGGTGGTCGAGGCGCAGTTGCGACGCGCAAACGAAACCTCGACCGATGTCACCGCCGGCACATTGTCAGGCACCGTTCGCATGGATCAGGCGCAGGGCGCTAAGGAAGCTTCATGAAGGAGTCACGCTGCAAACCGGCACGTCTGGCGCTGCCGTTGTTGCTGATGGCATTGAGCGCGTGCAACAGCACCACGGCGCCGCAGCATCAGCCGCCGCTGTTGGTCGACAGCGAACTCGGGCGGCCGCTGGCCAACACCCAGCGCAGCGGCGACGCGGTGGCCGATCGCGAACGGGCGCAGGCTCAGGCGCGGCCGGTGCCCAAGCAGTTGCACAACATCAGTCAGCGTGGGCGCAGTGCTGGTGTTGCGCCGAGCAATGCGATCCCGCGCAATCCGTTGGGCGAGCAACCGGTGACGCTGAATTTTGTCGAGGCGGACATTCAGGCGGTGGTGCGTGCGCTGTCGCGGGCCACCGGGCAGCAGTTTCTTGTCGATCCACGGGTCAAGGGCAATCTGACCTTGGTCTCGGAAGGTCAGGTGCCGGCCCGTCAGGCTTACGACATGCTGCTCGCGGCGTTGCGTATGCAAGGCTTCAGCGTGGTCGATGTCGGCGGCGTGGCGCAGGTGGTTCCCGAGGCCGACGCGAAACTGCTCGGCGGGCCGATCTACAGCGCCGACAAACCGGCCGGCAACGGCATGCTCACGCGCACGTTTCGCCTGCAATACGAGAACGCGGTGAACCTGATCCCGGTGCTGCGCCCGATCGTTTCGCCGAACAATCCGATCAACGCTTATCCCGGCAACAACACCGTGGTCATCACCGATTACGCCGAGAACCTCACCCGCGTCGCGCAGTTGATCGACAGCATCGATACGCCGAGCGCAATCGACACCGATGTGGTGCAGATCCAGAACGGCATCGCCGCTGATATCGCGCCGATGGTCGCCGACTTGCTCGATGCGCCGGGCAATGATCCGACGCAGAAAATCGCCGTGATCGGCGACCCGCGCTCCAACACCATCATCATCCGCGCCGGCAGCCCCGAGCGTACCGAGCTGGCGCGCAATTTGATCTACAAACTCGACAACGCGCAGAGCAATCCGAGCAATCTGCACGTGGTTTATCTGCGCAACGCCCAAGCGGCGAAACTCGCGCAGGCGTTGCGCGGTTTGCTCACCGGCGAGAGTGACAGCGGCAGCAGCGACGCGGCGCGGTCGGTGCTCAGCGCGATGGGCAGCAGCACCGGCGGCAATGCCGGGCAGAACGGCCAGAGCAGCACGCCGAGCACTGGCACTTCAACGACGACTGGCAGCGGCGCAAGCGGCGGCAGTTATGCGCAGGGTAGTGGTGGTGGCAGCAGCAGTGGCGGTACGCAAAGCAGCGAACAGAACGTTGCGTTCAGCGCTGGCGGCGTGACGATTCAGGCTGATGCCACCACCAACACGCTGCTGATTTCCGCGCCGGAACCGCTGTATCGCAATCTGCGTGAGGTTATCGATTTGCTGGATCAGCGCCGTGCGCAGGTGGTGATCGAGAGTCTGATTGTCGAGGTTGGCGAGGACGATGCCAGCGAATTCGGTGTGCAATGGCAGACCGGCAATCTCGGCGGCAAGGGCGTGATCGGTGGCGCCAATCTCGGCGGCGCGGGTCTCAACACGGGGGCCAAGAACAGCATCGACGTACTGCCGCAGGGTTTGAATCTTGGCTACGTCAACGGCACGGTCGACATCCCCGGCATCGGCAAGATTCTCGACCTGAAAGTGCTGGCGCGGGCGCTGAAGAGCAAGGGCGGCACCAACGTGCTGTCGACACCGAACCTGCTGACCCTGGACAACGAAGCGGCGAGCATTTTTGTCGGCCAGACCATCCCGTTTGTCAGCGGCAGCTACGTCACCGGCGGCGGGGGCACCAGCAACAACCCGTTCCAGACCGTCACCCGCGAAGAGGTCGGCCTCAAGCTCAACGTGCGTCCGCAGATCTCCGAGGGCGGCACGGTGAAGCTGGATATCTATCAGGAAGTCAGCAGCATCGATGAGCGCGCGTCCAACAGCGTGACCGCCGCCGGCATCGTCACCAACAAGCGCGCGATTGATACCAGCATCCTCCTTGATGATGGGCAGATCATGGTTCTCGGCGGGTTGCTTCAGGACGGCTACAGCCAGAGCAATGATGCGGTGCCGTGGCTGGGCAGCCTGCCGGGCATCGGCGCGCTGTTTCGCAACGAACGCCGGGCGATCACCAAGACCAACCTGATGGTGTTCCTGCGCCCGTACATCATCCGCGACAGCGAAGCGGGGCGCAGCATCACCCTCAACCGCTACGATTTCATGCGCCGCGCCCAGGGCGGCTTGCAGCCGGAACGCAGCTGGGCGATGCCGGACATGCAGGCGCCGCAATTGCCAAGCGCCGCGCAAGGCGTGCCAGCGCCGGGGCCAACATCAGGCCCACGGGCCACGATCAAAGCCGTACCGATTGAACGGAGCACCCGGTTTTGAATGGAATGATGATTGTGGCGAGGGGATTCATCCCCGCTCGGCTGCGCAGCAGTCGTGAAACCGGTACACGGGATTTGCCTGTAGAAACCGGTTCTCAAGGTTTGGGTCTGCTGCGCAGCCCAACGGGGATAAATCCCCTCGCCACAGGGGATCCCATTGCCACTGAGGACTCCATTGCCACAGGGAATCCCATTGCCACGGTACCGATCGAAGGGAGCACCCGGTTTTGACTGAGATGATGACTGTGGCGAGGGGATTTATCCCCGCTCGGCTGCGCAGCAGTCGTAAAACCGGTACACGCGATTTGCCTGGAGAAACCGGTTCTCAAAGATTGGGTCTGCTGCGCAGCCCAACGGGGATAAATCCCCTCGCCACTGAGGTTCCCATGGCCACAGAGAATCTCATTGCCACAAGGGATCCCCTTGCCACGGTACCGATCGAAGGGAGCACCCGGTTTTGACTGAGATGATGATTGTGGTGAGGGGATTTATCCCCGCTCGGCTGCGCAGCAGTCGTAAATTGGGCACACGCGATTTGCCTGGAGAAACCGGTTCTCAAGGTTTGGGTCTGCTTCGCAGCCCAACGGGGATAAATCCCCTCGCCACAGGGGATCGCATTGCCACAGAGGATCGCATTGCCACGGCACTGATCGAAGGGAGCACGCGGTTTTGACTGAGGTGATGATTGTGGCGAGGGGATTTATCCCCGCTCGGCTGCGCAGCAGTCGTAAACCGGGCACATGCGATTTGCCTGTAGAAACCGGTTCTCAGGTTTTGGGTCTGCTGCGCAGCCCAACGGGGATAAATCCCCTCGCCACTGAGGTTCCCATTGCCACAGGGGATCGCATTGCCACAAGGGATCTCATTGCTACAAGGGATCTCATTGCCACAGGGAATTCCATTGCCACGGTACCGATCGAAGGGAGCACCCGGTTTTGACTGGAATGATGACTGTGGCGAGGGGATTTATCCCCGCTCGGCTGCGCAGCAGTCGTAAAACCGGCACACGCGATTTGCCTGTAGAAACCGGTTCTCAAGGTTTGGGTCTGCTGCGCAACCCAACGGGGATAAATCCCCTCGCCACACGGGATCGCATTGCCACAGGGGATCGCATTGCCACAGAAGATCGCATTGCCACAGCGGATGGTGGGGAGGGTGGGCGATGAGTCGGTTGCCTTACGCCTGGGCCAAGGCGCAGCGCATTCTGTTGCGCGATGGCGTGCTGACGGTGTGCCCGTCAACGCCCGGCTGGTCGATCAGCGAGGTGCGTCGGCAGTTCGGTGCGACGCAGGTTGAGCGGGTGCGTGATGACGAGCTCGACGGGTTGCTCGCCAGCGCTTACGCCGATACCGGCAGTGCGGCGGCGGTGGTCGGTGCCGCCGAGAACGAAGTCGATCTCGATCGACTGATGCAGGACATGCCGGAAATCACCGACCTGCTCGACACCCAGGACGGCGCGCCGGTGATTCGCATGATCAACGCCTTGCTCACCCAAGCCGCGCGCGACGAGGCCAGTGACATCCACATCGAGCCGTTCGAAACCCATTCGGTGGTGCGCTATCGCGTCGACGGCACCCTGCGGGATGTGGTCTCGCCGCGCAAGGCGTTGCACGGTGCGCTGGTGTCGCGGATCAAGATCATGGCCCAGCTCGATATCGCCGAAAAACGCTTGCCCCAGGACGGGCGTATCGCCTTGCGCGTAGCGGGGCGGCCGATCGATATTCGGGTGTCGACGGTGCCCACCGGCCATGGCGAACGCGTGGTGATGCGCCTGCTCGACAAACAGGCCGGGCGCTTGCATCTGGAAACCCTCGGCATGGATGCGCAGGTGTTGGCCAAACTCGACCATTTGATTCGCCAGCCCCACGGCATCGTCCTGGTCACTGGGCCGACTGGTAGCGGCAAAACCACCAGCCTCTACGCGGCGCTGGCGCGGCTGGATGCAAGCACCAGCAACATCCTCACCGTGGAAGATCCGGTGGAATACGATTTGCCGGGGATCAGCCAGATTCAGGTCAACGCCAAGATCGACATGACCTTTGCCCTCGCGCTGCGGGCGATTCTGCGCCAGGACCCGGACATCATCATGATCGGCGAGATCCGCGATCTCGAGACTGCGCAAATCGCCGTGCAGGCTTCGCTCACCGGGCACTTGGTGCTGGCGACGCTGCACACCAACGACGCGGTGTCGGCAGTCAATCGCCTGATCGACATGGGCGTTGAGCCGTTCTTGCTCGCGTCATCCATGCTCGGCGTCCTCGCGCAACGTCTGGTGCGGCGCCTGTGCAATCAGTGCAAACAGGAAGATCCGGCCACGCCCGGCACCTGGCGTCCGGTCGGTTGCGCGGCATGCAATCACACCGGTTACAGCGGCCGCACCGGCATTCACGAATTGTTCTGCATCGACGACGACATCCGCACGCTGATTCACCAAGGGGCAGGGGAGCAGGCCTTGCGTGCGGCGGCGTCGAAAGCGGGGATGTTCAGCCTGCGTGAGGACGGTGAGCGCTGGATTCGCAGCGGTGCCACCGCGCCGGAAGAAATCCTTCGTGTGACACGGGACGCCTGATGAATCGCTATCGCTTTGAAGCGGCGGATGCCACGGGAAAAATCGAATCCGGGTACCTTGAGGCGGACAGCCAGAGCGCGGCGTTCAGTGCCTTGCGCGGGCGTGGCCTGACGGCGCTGTCGGTGCACGAGGAAAGCAACGTCGCCCACCACGGTGGCGGCGGTTTGTTCAGCGCCAGACTCTCCGACAACGACCTCGCCTGGGCCACGCGGCAATTGGCGAGCCTGCTCGGCGCCAGCCTGCCATTGGAAGCAGCGCTGAGCGCGACGGTCGAGCAGGCCGAAAAAAAGCACATCGCCCAGACCCTCAGCGCCGTGCGCGCCGATGTGCGCAGCGGCATGCGTCTGGCGGAATCGCTGGCGTCGCGGCCACGGGATTTTCCCGAGATTTACCGCGCGCTGATTGCCGCTGGCGAGGAGTCCGGAGATCTCGCCCAGGTGATGGAACGGTTGGCCGATTACATCGAGGAACGCAACAACCTGCGCGGCAAGATTCTTACCGCGTTCATCTATCCGGGCGTGGTCGGGCTGGTGTCGATCGGCATTGTGATTTTCCTGCTCAGCTACGTGGTGCCGCAGGTGGTCAGCGCGTTTTCCCAGGCGCGGCAGGATTTGCCGGGGCTGACCCTGGCGATGCTCACCGCCAGTGATTTCATTCGCGCGTGGGGTTGGTTGTGTGCGGCTGTGATGGCCGGGACGTTCTGGAGTTGGCGTTTGTATTTGCGCAATCCAGCGGCGCGGTTGAGCTGGCATCACCGGGTGCTGAAGTTGCCGCTGTTCGGGCGTTTCATTCTCGGGCTGAACACCGCGCGATTCGCGTCTACGCTGGCAATTCTCGGCGGCGCCGGGGTGCCGTTGTTGCGTGCGCTGGAAGCGGCGCGGCAGACGCTGTCCAACGACCGCTTGAGCCTGAGCGTCAGCGAGGCCACGGCAAAGGTGCGCGAAGGCGTCAACCTCGCCGCCGCGCTGCGGGTGGAGAATGTCTTCCCGCCGGTGCTGATTCACCTGATCGCCAGCGGCGAGAAAACCGGCTCACTGCCACCGATGCTCGAGCGCGCGGCACAGACTCTATCGCGGGATATCGAACGGCGAGCGATGGGCATGACCGCCTTGCTCGAACCGCTGATGATTGTGGTGATGGGCGGGGTGGTTCTGGTGATTGTGATGGCGGTGTTGTTGCCGATTATTGAGATCAACCAGTTGGTGCAGTAGCCCAGTTTGATGTCGGCCGGGCCGGCCTCTTCGCGAGCAGGCTCGCTCCCACAGAGGAACGCATTTCAACTGTGGGAGCGAGCCTGCTCGCGAAAGCGCCAGTCCCGACAACACAAAACTCAAATATTTTGCACCGGCCTGACCCTCACCCGAGTCCCGAGCCCGCCATCCTCGGGTTCTCCATTCTGTCATCTGCAACCACCCGCCAACGCCTCCAGCCCGATTCAGCCAAACCCCCGATCCAGACATGCTGCCACACCCCGCAAACACCCGAGAAATCCGCGCAAAAATCCCCCCGCAGCTCCCGAGGTTTTTTCCTTTATCTGTCACCGGAAGCTGCGAATTTCTCTCTGCGGCTCCACCACGGTGGACCCTCCCGGTGTCATGCAAGCCTTCCGAAACCTGTGTTCCAAACCAAGTTGAAAAGGAGATTCTTCATGTTCAAGCGCACTCTGATCGCCGCCTCACTGACCGTCGCCGCTCTGGCTTCCGCCCAGGCCATGGCCGTAACCGGTGGTGGCGCCTCGCTGCCTGCCGCACTGTACAAAGGTTCTGCCAACAGCATCCTGCCTGCCAACTTCAGCTACGCCGTGACCGGTAGCGGCATTGGCAAAAGTGCTTTCCTGACCAACAACGCTTCGCAATTTGGCACCACCGGCACAGTGCACTTTGCTGCCAGCGATTCGATTCTCAGCGCTACCGAACTCAGCAACTACACCGCCAACTTCGGTACTTCCTACGGCCCGCTGATTCAGTTGCCATCGGTTGCGACCTCGGTGGCGATCCCTTACAAAAAAACTGGCAACACCACCCTCAACCTGACCAGCACGCAACTGTGCGACGCATTGTCCGGTGCCAAGATCACTTGGGGTGAATTACTCAACAACGACGCCAAAACCGACCCGACACTGATCCGCGTGGTTTATCGCACGGCTTCCAGCGGCACCACTGAAATTCTCACCCGTCACCTGAACTCGGTGTGCCCTGGCAAGTTCGCCGTCGGCACTACCTTTACCAGCGCTCGTCTGGGTGGCTCTCCGCTGCCAGGCAACTGGGTAGGTGTGGTCAACACCGCTGAAGTTGCTACTGCCGTCAACGCTGTGGACGGTTCGATCGGTTATGTCGGTCCGGACGGTGTGAACGCCTCGAGCAACGCCGTTGTGGCGCGCATCAACGGTGTTCAGCCTACCAGCGCCAACGTCAACGCTGCCTTGTCGTCGGCTGCTCTGCCAGCCACCCCATCCAACCCGGCGCAGTGGGTACCGGTCGTAGCCAACCCAAGTACCGGCTATGCCATGGCGGCCTACACCAACTTCATCTTCGGCCAGTGCTACAAGGACGCAGCGGTTGCCGCTGACGTGAAGGCCTTCCTGACCCAGCACTACAGCATTCCGGGCAACGCTGCCGCTACTGCTGCCCACGGCTTCATTCCGGTTCCAACCAACTGGAAAAACGCTGTGACCGCCAACTTCGTCACCAACTCCACCGGCAACAACCTGGACATCAACAACGCCAGCGTCTGCAACGGCGTGGGTCGTCCTTTGTAAGTCCTGCTACACGCGCAATGAAATGGCAGCAGCCTTCGGGCTGCTGCCATTTTTTTTGGCCGATCTACACCTCAATCATGAAGTTTGTGTGACATCCGTTCGGTCGTGCCTCGCGCCAACTGCCTATGTCGTAACAGCAGGTTTTCGCTGGCCTGCAGCCTTATGTGGCAATCAAAAAGGATCTCGTAGTGATGCTCGCTCGCCCATCCCGTCGCAGTACCCGTGCTCAAAATCTCAAGCGTGAGGTCAACGACCCGGGGTTGTGGCTGCTCAAGCCCCTGGCGCACGCGGTGGCGTTGTGTCTGGTGGCAAGCAGTGCGCAGGCGCAAACGGCGTTCAGTTCGAGCTGGTTTGCCGCCAAGGGCGCTGCGCAACAAGCGACGGCCGCTCGACCAAGTATGGGAGGGCTGCCGGGGATGACGCCACCATTGGCGCAGCAGCAAAAAGCCAATCAGCAATTGCAGCGTTCATTGCAGACGCTCAACAACACCGTGGCGGCGATTGCCGCGCAACAGGCGGCGCAGGCGGCCGGGCGTGCGGTGGCCCTGGGCAGTGTGCAAAACGTGCCGGACGGGTTGGGCGACGGCGGCTTGAAGGTCGACAACAGCCTCACCCAGGGTTGGCTGAACGCCAAAGGCCCGCAACAGACGCAAGCCGATGGCAAGACCAACGTGAAGATCGAGCAAACCGCCGACAAGGCGATTCTCAACTGGGAGACCTTCAACGTCGGGCGAAATACCACTGTCGAATTTGCTCAGCAGTCCAATTGGGCCGTGCTCAACCGTGTCAACGATCCGAACGCACGCGCCAGTCAGATCCAGGGCCAGATCAGGGGCGATGGCACAGTGATGCTGATCAACCGCAACGGCATCGTGTTCAGTGGCAGCAGCCAGGTCAACGTGCGCAACCTGGTGGCCGCCGCCGCCAATATCACCGATATCCAGTTCCGGGATCGTGGTCTGTATTTCGATAGCAACGGCAGCCAACCGACGTTCACCGATGCCGCCGGCAAGGTGCTGGTGGAGCGCGGTGCGGTGCTTGAAACCCACAAGCCCGCCGTCTCGACCGACGCCGGCGGCTATACGCTGTTGCTCGGTAAAGACGTGATCAATGACGGCACCATCAACACCGTCAAAGGCCAGACCGTGCTGGGTGCCGGTGATCGTTTTTACATCCGCAAAGGCTCAGGCACGGAAGGCAACACGTTTTCGACAACCTTCGGCAACGAAGTCACGCCTGGCTTCAAGGCTTTGGAAAGTGGTGGGCGGGTCAGCAACAACGGGTTGATTCAGGCTGCCACGGGTGACATCACCCTGACCGGGCATGAGGTGGAGCAGGGCGGCGTGTTGCTGAGCAGCACCTCGGTCGCCACTCGCGGGACCATCCATTTGCTCAATCCGGCGAGTGACACGAGCGGCAGCGTGACCCTGGCGCCCGGCAGTGTCACGGCGGTCCTGCTCGACAGCAGCGACCTGACGGCGCTGGACAGTCAGCATCAGGCGGCCCTGAGCGGGGTCAGCCTCAATAACAGGATTCGCGGCGATCAGTCGCGTATCGATCTCCAGAGCGGTGGCAGCGTCGATTTCCAGAACGGTTCGATCACCCTGGCCACCGGCGGCCAGGTCGCTGTCAGCGCGCAGCGTCGCAGCCTGGTTGGCGAAGGCGCGGTGATCGACGTTTCCGGCGCCGTCGGCGTCAAGGTGGCGATGGAATCGAACAACATCAAGATCAACGTGCAGGGCAACGAGCAGCGCGATGCGTCGGTCAACCGCGAGAACGGCGCGCTCAACAGTAACGATGTCTGGGTCGATGTGCGTGAACTGGTCTACGTGCCGGCCGGCACCAATGGCTATGCGACGGACCGTTGGTACACGGCCGGTGGCCTGCTGGAAGTCGGCGGTTATCTGGGCACCCAGGGGCATGGCATCGGCGAGTGGATGGCGCAGGGCGGCACAGTGAGTTTTGCCGGCAACGACGTGGTCACTCGTAAGGGATCACTGATCAACCTGTCCGGCGGTACCCTCGATGTGCAAAGCGGTGAGATTCGGCAGAGCTGGCTGCGCGGTGCAGACGGTCGCCTGTATGAAGTCTCGCGTGCGCCGGGGGATCAGCTCTACACCGGTTTGTACAAGGGCTACGAGGATGAAAGTGAGCGGTGGGGCCAGACCCGCACGTTCTACAACCCGCTGATTGCACCGTCGAGTCGCAGAGAGTCGGGGTACACGGTTGGTCGCGATGCCGGGCAACTGCTGGTCAGCACTGTCAACGCGGTGCTGGGCGGGCAACTGCTGGGTGAGGTTTTCCAGGGTGAGCGACAGACCCAGGCTCCGCGTGCGGTCATCGACGGTTATGAGCAGAGCCAGACTGCGCTGGCACGGCGCGCGCAATTGATTGTCGGCAGTTATCTGCCGAGCTATCAGGCGGCGTCAGGCGGATTGCGCTACACCCTCAATCCGCTGCTGGATCAGGTCCTGATTGGCGGCGAAGGGCGGGACGAGGAATTCACCGAGGAGCTGAACGGCGCCGTCGCGCAAGACCGTCAGGGCAAGTTGTTGCTCAACGCCGGCCAGCTCAATGGTTTTGATCTCGGCGCACTGAAGATCTCGGCGCTTGAGCGGATTGAAGTGAACGACGCGCTCAAGGTAGACGCCGGTGGTGACATCACGCTGTACGCACCGGATGTCCGCGTTGCGGCCAACCTGACGGCGCGCGGCGGCAGTCTGAATCTGGGCAACGTGTTGAACCAACTGCGCAGCACCACCCTTGATGACATGCTGATTGCGGCACCGGCGGGTGATCCGGTGCAGGTAACGATCGCCAGGGACGTACGCCTCGACACCCGTGGTCTCTGGAGCAATCTGCGCACCGATCCGGACGATGTGGCAAGTCTCGGCTACCTGAACGGCGGCCGGATCTCGATCCGCAGCAGTGGCGATATCGATGTTGCGACGGGCAGCTTGATCGATGTGTCGTCCGGTGCTGCGATTCTGGCCAATGGCAAGACCCGGGGTGGCAAGGGTGGCGACGTGAGTCTTGAGTCCGGCGCGATTTCCGCGCTGGGCGATTCGCATCTGACGATGGCCGGCGACATCTTCGGGCATGGCGTGACGGGCGGCGGTGCGCTGGCTATCCAGGCCAACCGGGTGCGGATCGGTGCGTCCGCAGATACGCTGCCCGAACATGCCTTGCAGCTGACGCCCGAGTTGTTCGACAACGGTTTCTCCGCCTACCGGGTCACCGGCCTGAACGGGCTGGAGGTGACAGCGGGCACACAAATCGATGTGACGATGCCGGTCTACCGTTTTGCAGACACAACGCTGAATCCGGGCAGCGGGGTCGAACCGAGCCAGGCGATGGAACTGTGGACGCCCACGCTGTATCAGGAAGACCCGCTCAAGGGCGTACTGAGCCAGCGCGCCGGTGCGAGTCTGGCGCTGCAGGCCGGCTCGAGTGAACTCGACCGGTTCGACACCGCCAGCACCCTGACGCTGGGCCGCGCATCGCGCATCACCGTCGATCCCGGACAGCGGATCAATCTGCGCGGGACCGGGCAGATCACCCTCGAAGGCGAACTGCAGGCCTGGGGCGGAACCCTGGATATACGTCAGCAACAGTTCGGTTCGATCGACGTCGCCACTTCACAGCAACAAGCCGACAGCAAGGCGCACAACCGCTCGATCTGGATCGGCGAGCAAGCGCAGCTGGACGTTGCGGGGCGTGCCCACACGGCTGTCGATGCGTCGGGTCGGGTCTACGGTCAGGTCGACAAGGGCGGCAGCATTATCATCGGCGGCGAAATCGATCCCAAGCGAGCGACGGCGACGGCGGCCGATGCGTTTGTGATTGTGCGCGAAGGTGCACGTCTGGATGCCTCCGGAACGCAGGCCGTGCTGGACATCTCCGGGCAGGGGCCGACTCGCGTTGCCTCGGATGGCGGACGTATCAGCCTGAGCTCCTATAACGGCCTGTGGATCAATGGTCAGCTGCGCGCTGCTTCAGGTGGCAGCGGTGCTGCCGGCGGACGGCTGGAGGTAGCCCTGGAGACCCCGCTGTACGCTACGCAGAAGGCGAGTGCCGAGGTTCTGCGAGCTCGGGAAATCGTTATTGGCCAGGGGCCGGACGATGCAGTGTTGCCCCTGGACCTCAAGCCCGGTGACGCCGCGGACAACCTTCGTTACGGCCATGCCCGCCTGAGCACCGATACGTTGATGTCGGGCGGATTCGACAATCTGAGCGTGTTCAGCAACGGCCTCTTGTCATTTGACGGCGACGTCGACCTGCACATGAATCAGAGTCTGAATCTCTATGCTGGGGCCTTGTCCCTGGCGCAGACTTCCAGCGACTCGACGCGGGTCGATCTATCAGCGCCTTCCGTGCGGCTGTCCGGTGTGGGGACTTATTACGGCGTGGTGGACACCATTCGCCCCCGGGTCCTGAACAGTCCGACTGCGCAAGTTTCGCCGGCGCAGTTCAACGTGAATGCCAACGTTCTGGATATTGCCAACAGCCTGTCGTTCGGCGCGCATGGGTCGATCTTGCAGAACAAAGACGCCCCGGTTGAGGTCAGCCGTCGCGGCTTTGATCAGGTAACGCTGACCAGCACCGGGGACGTGCGGTTTCTGGCGCCCGTCAGTGGCCAAGTGAAGTCAGAGTTGTGGACACCAGGGGACCTGAATCTTCGCGCTGCGCAGATCTACCCTGCGAGCGGGGTCTCGGCCGAAGTCCGGGTCGGCTATCAGAGTCAGAGTTCTCTCGCCGATACCCATCGGACATTGCGCATTACTGGCCAGGGTACGGCGCCGACAGCGCTGCCGTACTCGGTGTTTGGCACGCTGGCGATGAGCGCCAGCCGGATCCATCAGGGCGGTGTTCTGCGTGCGCCTCTGGGCGTGATCAGTCTGGGTGATGATCTGCTGATCAAAACCCGGGAACTGCGCCTGTTGCCCGGCAGTACGACGTCGGTCAGTGCGGCCGGTCTGGTGATGCCTTATGGTGGCACCACCGACGGTATCGAATACCTTTACAACGGCGCACCGATCATATTGAAAGGCATCAGTGGCGACAGCGCCGGGGTGAACCTGCGCTCGCAGTACGTGGATGTGCAGTCCGGCGCGTTGATCGACCTCTCGGGCGGCGGAGATTTGCGCGGTGCCGGGTTTGTCTCCGGTCGCGGTGGCTCCACCGATGCGCGGTTCAGTCCGTTGGTGCGTAATGCCAGCGATGGCACGTTCAGTCTGCCGGGGCTGGCCAGCAACCCGGTGTACGCCATTGTCCCGGGCGATCAGAGCGCCTACGCACCGATACTGGGGGAAGCGGGAGCGGTCGATCCGCGCATCGGCCAGCAGATCACCCTGGACACCGGCGTGCCAGGGTTGGCGGCAGGCACTTATACACTGTTGCCTTCCACCTTCACGTTGCTGCCCGGCGCGTTTCGGGTCGAAGTCAACGGCCAGGCCGCCCCCGGCGCCAGCAACGGCGCGGTTGCAATGCGCAACGGCTCGTGGACAAGCAGTGCGCGGATGTCGATTGCCAATACCGGCGTGCGGGAAAGTCTCGCCAGCCAGGTCATCGTGACATCGGCGGATGTGTTACGGCGTTACTCGCAATACAACGAAACCACACTGGAGCAGTTCATCGTCAGCGATGCAGCGCGCCGGGGTGTTCCGCGTGCGCTGGCGCCCATGGATGCCAAAGCGCTCAACCTGTTTGTCATCGCGGGGGGTAATCACGATACCGCGCTGGATTTCAATGGCCGGATCGCCTTCGCCGCCGCCAAGGGAGGCGTGGCCGGGACGGCTGTGATTCGTGGCGGCAGTGGCGCCAACTTCGAGATTCTCGGCCCCGGACAGTCAGCCACGAAAGGCTTTGCCGGCGTCTCGCTGAGTGCCGATACGCTCAACCGGCTCGGCGCTTCTCGTCTGGCGATCGGTGCGAGCCCGACGGTGAATTACGGCTCGGCCGGCAATATCGTCAGTTTCACGGGCAGTACCTACAACATCACCTTGCGTGAAGGTGCGCTGCTTTCAGCACCGGAAGTGCTGCTCTGGACCAACAATGGCAACGGTGCCATCACGGTTGAGGCCGGTGCCGGCATCAATTCCCTGGGCCGCGGCGAGGTGCCGTACGACTCCTCCAACGGTTTTGTCTATCAGCCCGGCGCCGCAAGTCTGCTGGTGGTGTCCAATGGCTGGACGAATGTGCTGGCGCCAGAGGTCAACGCCAGCACTGCGTCTGGCAGCATCCGCATCGGCACCTGTAATCACCTGGCATGCGCCAATCCGGCGATGCTCTATTCCAATGGCAGCATTACGGCGGCCACCAACAATCAGTTCGAACTGGCCGAAGCGGTGCGTTTCGGCACCCGTCACCTGGCATTGGCTGTGGGTGCGGTCAACATCGGTACCGCTGAAACACTGGCGGCGGCCGGTCGCCTGCCTGCCGGCCTGACGTTGAGTCAGGGCGTGCTGGACCGCTTGCTGCGCGGCGATACTCAGTTTGCTGCGCCAGCCCTGGAAACGCTCAGCCTGACCGCTCGCGACGCGTTGAACTTTTATGGCAGCGTCGCGCTGGACACCGTGGATCCTCAGACCGGGCGCAGCAAGTTGCAGAATTTGATCATCACGACGCCGGCGATGTACGGCCTGGGCGATACGAGCGACGTGGCGACCATCCGCACAGCCAACCTGATCTGGAACGGCGCCACTCAGGCGCCCGGGGCCGTGGCCAGCGGTGGTGCGGGCAGCGGACACGGCACGCTGGACATTGAGGCTCAGCGCATCGATTTTGGCTACGGCCCTTATTCCCAACCCAACGGCCTGGATCAGAACGCTCGTCTTGCGCTGGGCTTTGCCAACGTCAACCTCAACGCCAGTGATCGTATCACCGCCAACCACAAGGGCAGCCTCGCGGTTTATGAAACGCAGGGGGCTTACGACCCGATCAAGGGTTATCTCTACAGCGGCGGCAACCTGAACCTGCGCACACCTCTGCTGACCGGGGAGGCCGGCTCGGTGAATGCGCTCAAGGCCGGCGGCAGTCTGGTATTGAGCGGACCGGCCGGGACGGCGCTCGCCGATGCACTGGGTGCCGAACTGACGCTGGCGGGGCGTACCGTGGTGCTCGACGGCCGGATTGCGCTGGCCAGCGGCAAATTGCAGGTCAAGGCCGAGGGCGATCTGACCCTCACGAGCGGGGCGAACCTGGACCTGGCGGGCCGCACCTTGCCATTCAACGATATCAACCAGTACAGCTGGGGCGGCGACGTGGCGTTGTACAGCCGCGACGGCAATATTCGTCAGGCGAGCGGCTCGCGCATCGATCTGTCGGCGCAGAACAATCAGGCCGGCAATCTGAGTGTCGTGGCACTGTCAGACACCGCAGGCGAGGTCGATCTGCAGGGTGAGATCCGTGGCAGCAGTACAGGGCATTACGATGCCGGCGGCACGTGGGTACCTTACAAATCCGCTGGCGTGGACATCCGCGCGCAACACTTGGGTGGCGCACTGAATGAACAGTTTGCTGCGCTCAACCAACGCTTGAACGTCGGCCAAGTCTTCGGCAGTCGCAGCTTCCAGTTAAAACAGGGCGATCTGGTGGTCGGCGATGGCCTCAGGGCGGGCGAGGTCTCGGTATCGCTAGACAACGGCAGCCTGACGGTGAACGGCCTGGTCGATGCCAGCGGCGAACGGGTCGGCAACATTCGCCTGTCCGCCGCCCATGGCCTGAATGTGGCGGGCGGTGCGGTGCTGGATGCTCACGGTCGGGTACTGCGGGTCGACAGTTACGGCAAGATTATCGACGCGCCCAACCGGGCCATGGTCGAACTCAGTTCCGGCGACGGCCTGCTGACACTCGCTCCCGGTGCGCGGATAGACCTGCGCCATGGCACGGACGCGGCAGTCGGCACACTGGCGGGTCAGAATGACGGTCGCCTGCGCGGCACGCTGGAGCTGAACGTACCGCGACTGGGCGCCGATGACATCGCCATCGACGCCCCTGGCGCGTTGATCATCCAGGGCGCGCGGTCCATCGGGCTCAATGCCGTGCGCCGCTATACCGATGCCGCCGACGGGGTGGATCCAGCGGCCAGCGGCCGGCCTTATCAAATCATCGACCAGGCTTACCTGAACCGCATCCACGCTGACAACGATCTGTTCATCAATGCAGCCTTGGGCAACAGTGATCTGTTGCAGCGCAAACTGGCAGGGTTGAACAATGCGCGGTATGCCGATGCCTTCCATTTGCGCCCAGGCGTAGAGATTGCGAGTAAAACCGCCGACGGCGATCTGGTGGTACAGGGCGATCTGGACTTGTCCGGCTATCGCTACGCCAGTCTCAACCCGAACACCGGCAAAACTTCGGTGTACGGTTCTGGCGAGGCGGGGAGCCTGGTGATTCGAGCCGGAGGGGACCTGGATATCTACGGCAGCATCAACGATGGTTTCGCGCCGCCACCGGAAACCGTGGACGATGCCGGATGGAAATTGCTACCGGGCGTCCAGCCGTTTGGCGGCGATCTGATTGTGCCGGGCGCAGGCGTGACGCTGGCCGAGGGCACGTTGTTCCCAGCAGGCGTCAAGCTGAACTATGACCTGCCGATCCAGGCCGCCGTCCTCGCCAGCGGTACGCTGTTGCCCACCGAGGCCGTGCTCGCCGGCCCCTACACTCTGCCGGCCGGCACCGTGTTGAGCGCAGCCGTACACGATGCCTCCGGTAACCTGCTGTATGGCGCCGGAACGCTGCTCAATGACAGTGTGATATTGCCAGCCGGCAGCCGCCTCGGCGCCGGGACCCGCCTCGGTCAGGCTACCGGGATGCAGGCCATGCTCTGGCCAAAAGGCGTGCCGTTGCCCAGTGTTCTGGATGACCAGCAGCGTTCGGTGGGTGTGAAGTTGAATGGGGCGCTGGCGCTGCTGCGTGGTTCCCTGATTCCGTCGATGACCGATGTGGTGCTGGCCGCCGACACACCCTTTATCGAACTTCGTTCATTGAACGGTACACGCCAGGGCGCGAACTGGGCGATCGCGAGCATGTTGCCGTCGGGCAGCGCATCGTGGTCGATGCGGATGGTTGCGGGTGCCGACCTGCAAGCCGCTGACAGTCGGGTGGTGAAACCCGTCACCAGTACCGGTGACTTGCGGCTGGCGGACACCCACCTCGGGATTCTTGTCACTGAGAAAAAGCTCGACAGCACCTGGTCGGCGGATAACCCGCTGGGTTATCCGGCGGGCAGCGTTGTCAGCGATGAGGATAGTTTCTGGTGCGATTTGATTCCCGGGGTCTGTCTCCCTCCGGCCAAGTTCCTGTGGGCGGATGGCAACATGATGGGCATACCCGCCGGAACCCCGGTCAGTGACGACGATCTGTTCTGGTGCGACATCGACCCGGGGAACTGCCTGGCCAACAAGGGCGGGATAAACGCCAGTCCCCATTCGCAGATGTTCAGCGTGCTTCGCACCGGTACTGGCGATCTGGATTTGATGGCCGCGGGCAATCTGAGCATGAACTCACCGTTCGGCGTTTATACGGCGGGCACTCAGTCCAGCGATGTCGATTCACGTTTCAACCAGGCCCGCGGCCGCTTGTCTGACGATGGATCGATACTGGGCAGCGCCGGCAGTGCTTACGAAAAATGGGTCAATGGCGGTTCGGAGAGCCTGTATCAGGCGTGGTATCCGCAGATGGGCGGCAACCTGACCATCGGTGCCGGTGGCTCGGTGTCGGGGGACACGCTCGGGCGGCGCGGCTATGTAATGAACGCGCCACTGCGCGAACAGGTATCCAGCGTTGCTGTGGGCAACTGGCTCTGGCGTCAGGGTGATGGCAAGGCGGATCTGCCTACGGCCTGGTGGATCAACTTCGGCAGCTACGCCACGCAGCCCTTGCCGGACCAGAGCACCGACACCGGGTCATACCTGGTCGGCTTCACCGGCTTCGGCACATTGGGCGGCGGCAATATCAGCCTGCGCGCTGGCGCGGATGCAGGCATGCTCAGGCCCATGGGCGATCAGTTGCTTAATCCCCGCAGTCAGGGACTGATCGTGGCGGTGGGCAGCACCGGCCGCGTTGGCGCTGACGGTAGCCTGCAGTTGACTGGCGGTGGCGACATGGACATTCGTCTCGGTGGCATGCTCAATCCGTCATTGCAGGCGAGGTCGGGGCAAAACGGCACGACACCGCCGCGACACGACCTTCAAGGCGCCCTGATCAATCTACGGGGTGCGGCACAGCTGACCGGCGCGGCTGCGGGTGCAATCAACCTGCAATATGGCGTCGAGCAATTCCAGCAGGACGCCCGGGAAACCAGAGCCTACGATTTGTTCAGTGCCAGCACCGGAGCGGCGGGCGGTGGCGTGGTATTGATACCGGGTGATTCGGGGATGCGCATCAGTACACGCGGCGACCTGGTGATGGGGGGCGCGGCGGACCCGGGTCGGGTAAGGCTGCAGAACTCCACGCCGTTCACCACTGACAGTGGTGTGGTCCATGCGGGTGGCGGACTGAGCGGTTTCTCGTTGTGGACCGGGCACACGGCCATAGATCTGTTTTCCGCTGGGGGCAATCTCACACCGAGCACACAGATGGCTGAAGTCAGCACGACGTTGTCTCAACCCGTCAGCGCAATGAACAGCTCGCCGACTGATGGTCGCTTTGTATATCCCTCGATTCTTCGGGCCGTTGCAGCCAAGGGTTCCATCTACGTGGGACCGTCGGCCGCTTTTGGTGCAGCGAGCAATCTGTTCCCGGCGGTGGGGTACTCGCTATTGCTGGCGCCTTCGACAAACGGGCAATTGTCGTTGCTGGCTGGTGACTCCATCTACGCCGGCGGCTATGCGATCAATCAGTCCGGCGCGAGCCCGGGAGCCATCGCGACCCCGTTTGCGCCTTCCTTCTCCGGATACGGAGCCAGCACTGCAAACGTGCCGTTGGTCAGCAACTACAGCCCCGATGGTGTGATCCCGAGCAGAAACCTGCGTTATCCGCTGTTTGCGTTTGGCGCCGATACCTTCTCGGGGTCGAGTGATGTACAGGGTCCGGCGCGTTTCTATGCCTTGACCGGTGATCTGGTCGGTCTACGCAGCGGCGAAACCCTGAGCTTTTCCCCGTCCGCGCGAACCTGGTATGAAGCGGCGGGGCCGGTGTGGATGATGGCCGGTCGCGACATCGTCGGGTCCGGTACTTTCCTGGGGCAGCCGACAATCGCGCCGAATGAGGAATTGGGCGGAACCCGCCAAAGCGTCAGTTCGACCGGTAACCTGTTCATTCACAACGACCCGCGGGATGTCTCGCGCGTATCTGCCGGGCGCGACATTCTCTACAGCAGCTTCGATATCGCCGGTCCGGGCCTTTTGGATGTCAATGCCGGGCGCAACATCCTGATGGAGAACCGGGCCGCTATTACCAGCCTCGGACCGATCGCGGCGGGAGACAGCCGATCGGGGGCGAGCATCGTGTTGCAGGCCGGCGCAGGCGTGCAGGGGCCGGATTACTCACGGTTCATTGCGCGTTATCTGAACCCGCAAAACGTAGCGGATTCAGCGGTGGCCCTCAGCGCGCAACCGGGCAAAGTGGTCAAGAGCTACGTCGATGAACTGCTGAGTTGGCTGAGCCTCGGTTATGGCTTCAAGGGTAGCGACCAACAGGCGCAAGCCTTCTTCGCCGCACTGCCGAGTACCGAGCAGGCGATCTTCGCCCGCCAGGTGTACTTCGCCGAATTGCGCGCCGGTGGCCTGGAATACACCGATGCCAGTGGTCCGCGCACAGGTAGTTACCTGCGCGGTCGCAACGCCATTGCGGCACTGTTCCCGACCACCGATGTGGCCGGTAATCCGATCCGCTACGACGGCGGTATCACGATGTACGGCGGCGCCGGGGTCAAGACGCTGTTTGGCGGCGATATCCAGATGCTCACACCGGGCGGTGGCCAGGTGTTCGGCATCGAAGGCGCGGCGCCGCCGTCGACAGCGGGGATCATCACCCAAGGCTCGGGCGACATTCAGCTGTACTCCCAAGGCAGCATCCTGCTCGGCCAGAGCCGGATCATGACCACCTTCGGCGGCTCGATTCTCGGTTGGTCCGCCGAGGGCGATATCAACGCCGGTCGCGGCTCGAAAACCACCGTGGTCTACACACCGCCGAAACGCGTCTACGACACCTGGGGCAACGTCACGCTGTCGCCGTCGGTGCCGAGCACCGGCGCTGGTATCGCCACACTCAACCCGATTGCCGAAGTGGCACCGGGCAACATCGACCTGATCGCGCCACTGGGCACCATCGATGCCGGCGAAGCGGGGATTCGCGTGTCAGGCAACGTCAACATCGCCGCGCTGACGGTGGTCAACGCCGCGAACATTTCGGTGCAGGGCAAGGCAACCGGCGTGCCGGTGGTATCGGCGGTCAACACCGGCGCGATCACCTCGGCCAGTTCGGCGGCATCCTCCGCTACACAAGCGGCTGAAGACGTCGCGCGGCAGCAACAGGCAGCGGCGCGGCAGAACCAGGCCTCGGTGTTCACCGTGCAGGTACTCAGCTTCGGCAACGAGCAACTGGCACCGTCGCGTGATGGTGCCAGTCGCGCGCCAGCGCCGGGTTATAACCCGGACAGCCCGGTGCAGGTGCTGGGCGCCGGGGCGTTGGATGAACAGGCGAAACAGCAGCTGACCGAGGAGGAGCGTGGGCAGCTGACGTTGTAAAAGACTCTCGTGCAGTACGTTTGGGCGGCCGGTTGGCCGCCTTTTTTTATGAGTGGTTATGGATATTTTTTACGGGCGTGCAAAACGGTCAGAATTTTGATGTGGTCTGTCACCCGATAGACCAGTAAATAATTCGAGTTAATGACCATTTCGCGAGTGCCCGGTATTCGGCCGGAGCGGAAACCATGCGGTATCCAGGAAAGCCTTCGCGCTGCGGCGCTGAGCTTTTGGTGCAGTGCAACTGAAGCGACAGTGTTGCGTTGTTCTACGTATTCGATGATGTCAGCCAGATCTCCAAGAGCCGGTTTACTCCAGCTAACCGGCAGCGCGTCGATTCTTGCGTCTCTCTTCCAGCATCTGACCTAGCAGCACCATTGCCTCATCGTGGGGAATAGGCGGGCGCGGGTCATCAAGTGCGGCTTGTACCTTGGCGCGATACCAAAGGTCGTATTCCGCAGCCTCTTCTTCGGTTTCGAAGTCTGAAACGATAAGTGAAAGTTCAGCGCTCATCATGACCTCCATGATCAATGTGAAGCAGTCTAAGGGGATGTGGGCTCGTTGTCGTCACTGGCGGGACGAGGGACTCATCATCTCCAAACAGACGATGCAGATCTGTCAGACGCTTCGCTTGTGATGCGAGTTAAGTCGATCAGGGGAGTAGTTCGAATCTGTAAGGAATCAGTTTCTGGTTCTCGGGCCATGCGATGTCCAGGAAAGCCTCCGCGCCGCGGCGCTGAGTTTTTGGTGCAGTGCAAATGAAGCGACAGTTGTTGCTCATGAGTGCAGCGTCAGCCCATGCGGCGCCCAGAGGAGCGCCGCATGAAAAGCACGGCCTTGTTTCAGACTGATGCACCTGTTTTACCCAAACGACTCGCTTTGAGCGCAATACCCCGAGAAGCCGGTGTAGCGAGGTACGACACCATTCCCTTTAGTCGATCCTGCACGGTGCTACTGTTTCCCCCTCCCGTAGGCTGACCCCAGGTTACAACCCGGCCGTCAGCGGTGAGCGCGCTAAACCCGTGAGTATTGGTGTAAATCGCGCGGACGTCAGTCAATTGATCCGCTACCGGCTTTGTGTCTCCACCCACGGTGGCATTACCCCATGCTGCCACCGTCCCATCTTTGAACAGTACGGCAAAAGCATGAGACGTCCCTGCCACTTGGACAACATCATCCCGGGCAGCGATGGCATCGGGCACCTTGCCGTCGGCACTGGTTTCCGGCCAAGCAACGACATGACCATTTTCGCGTAGCGCCGCAAACGAGTTCCAAGTGGCAACTACGCATAAGATATCTGTCAGTGTCGAGATCAGTTGGGGAACAGTTCCCCCTTGTGCCACAGGCCCCCAAGCGACGATCTGATTGGTTTTGCGCAGGGCGACAAAACTGTACTTATTGGCACAGGCAAGCCTTTTAATATCCGTCATGGCGGCGATAGGGCCAGGTACAGTACCGCCATAGGTCGCGTTACCCCAAGCGACAAGTGTTCCATTGGCCCTATAGGCTGCGAAGGCATAGGGATTGCCGATAACGTCTTCGATATCGTCGAGTGAAGCTATTGGCGCGGGTACGGTTCCAACATTTGCCGGCAGCCCCCAAGCCTTTACGTGCCCTGTTGCAAGTCTTACGGCAAAGGCTTGCCCAGCAGGAATGATGTCAACAGCATTGATCACGGCTTTGATTTCTGCGGTGGGCACGCCGCCGTTGGCAGCGGTGCCCCAGGCATCCACCGTCCCACCGGCTCTTATACCGGCGAAGGCAGCGATATTACCGATGATCTGGACGAATCCGACCGGACTGACTGTGCCCATGTCGCTGCCCTCACCGGCAGTGGCACTCCAGGCTATCGTGGTGTTATTGGTGCGCCGGGCCGCAAAGGTGCTGCGCGTGGCACTTACCTCAACAATGTCGTTCATCGTGATGATGGTAGGTGGAATGACGCCACCATTGGGTCCGTAGCCCCAACCAGTCATGTCGTTCTTATCGCGCAACGCGACAAATGCTGCTTGACCGGTAATGGTCGTGTCGCTCCCGGTGCCGAAGATGTTCGCTTCGCTGAGTGTGACTTGATCGTCTGCTGTACGGACTTGAAGGTGCTCCTGTGGGGCGGTATCAAACCAGGTGCTCGCCTGCGTCCATTTGCTTTCTGAAGCGTATTTCCACTCTGCCTGAAGCGGTTTTGCGGTAGTTGCATCGAATGCCATCAGTAACCTGCTGGTACTGGCGGCCCGGTATACGCTGCGATTGTAGCGAGCGCCCATGACTCGTAGCTTGCCGGGAGAGATCACCTTGCGCACATCGTATACAGCCGGTGCGGACGGGCCGTCCGTTCCTCCCGCTTTGCGTTTGACGGTGTAGTTCAGCGCGATGCTGCCGCCTTCTTCGTCGCTGATCACCCTGTGAGGCAGTTTGATTGACGACAGTTCTTTATCGGCTTCTTCAGGCTTCACGGTATGGGCAGGATGGAGATAGGTGTTTTTCCCCTCCACGGTAACGCTGATTTCGTCGCCATCCTTCAGCTTTGCAGAGTCGGCAATGATGATCGTCGCACCGTTCGTTACATCGTCAGGGTTTAACTGATCGCCGTTCGCCTCGTTGATTTCGGCAACGGGCAAGTCGATCGGTACGATTTCTCTGGATACTTCATAAACTATGGCTTCCGATGGGCCGTCCGCTCCTCCGGCCTTGCGTTTTACGCTGTACCTCAGCGCGATGCTGCCGCCCACTTCGGCGCTGATCGCGCTGTGAGGTACTTTAATTGATGACAGTTCTTTATCAGCTTCCTCAGGTTTCACGGTATAGGCAGGATGGAGATAGGTGTTTTTCCCCTCCACGGTAACGCTGATTTCGTCGCCATCCTTCAGCTTTGCAGAGTCGGCAATGATGATCGTCGCACCGTTCGTTACATCGTCAGGGTTTAACTGATCGCCGTTCGCCTCGTTGATTTCGGCAACGGGCAAGTCGATCGGTACGATTTCTCTGGATACCTCATAAACGGTGGCTTCCGATGGGCCGTCTGTTCCTCCGGCGTTGCGTTTTACGCTGTACCTCAGCGCGATGCTGCCGCCTTCTTCGGCGCTGATCACGCTGTGAGGTACTTTGATTGATGACAGTTCTTTATCAGCTTCTTCAGGCTTCACGGTGTAGGTTGGATGGGGGTAGGTGTTTTTCCCGTCCACCGTAACGTTGATTTCATCGCCATCCTTCAACTGAGCAGAGGCGTCAATAATAATGGTGGCACCATCATTTACTTTGTCAGGATTCAAATAGCCTGCATTTGCCTCTTCGATTGTGGCGCCGGGCAATTTGATCGATGCGACTTCCCCCACCGTAAATTCCAACACATTCGAATAGCTGGTCGTGTTGCTGGCGGCGCGGAAGATCTCGTTGTGAACCTGCACTTTTTTCCCGCGGTTAGGCTCGATGTGCTGCGCTACAAACGCTGCGTACAGCGGGAAATCCACGTCCTTGTCCTTGGATAGTGCGTTGAGTTTTTTAAGGTCGGTAACAGGCTCATTGCCTTCAACGATCCAGAAAAACTTCACGATATCGTTGGCCTCGCTCGGAACAGCCACTGGCCGTGGGGCGGTGATTTTGCTGGCGCCGCCGGGCAGGTCCTTGGGTTCCAGCACGCCATCCTTTTCACCCAGCACGATGGGTTTGACCAGTTCCCGTTGCGCTTCGCCGACGCTGAGCAGCGAAGCGTGCAGCGACGCGCGACGGGTGATGGTGCCGTTTTCGTCGCTCAGCAGGTAATACGACAGATCCAGCGTGCCGCCCTTCAGGGTTTTGCCGTGTTCGCCGGAGACGGTCACGATGAAGCCCTCGGGATCATTGGCCTCGTCTTCGCTGGGGAAATACCACTCCAGTTCCGGGTCGTAAGTCGTGAGGTCGGACCGGGTGCCGAACCATTTCAGTTCGATGGCATTGTCCGGGGTGATCAGTAGATCGTATGGGATGCGGATGCGGTATTCGGGTGCGTCGGGGTCGAGCGCGCCACTGATCTGGTCGATCGCGATCGGTGCGGCCAGGCGTGTCGGTTCGCCGATTACGCTGTAGGACCGGGACTTGGATCTGGAGTTGTCGACCACGACGCCACCGCGGCGGACATGATAGGAGTACACCACCGTGCGTCCGGCCAAGGCACGCAGGGTGCTGTTGTTGTGCTTGATCGAGACCCGCACCGGCGGCGTGGTTGTAATAGCTTGAATTACCAGTTCGCTGATCTCTTCACCGTCGTTGTTGGTACCGATGACGCTGAGGTAGATCTCGTCGTTCTTTTTAAAGATATCCGCGTCTTCCGCCCAGACTTCCACCAGCGGCGGTTCGTCCCCCAGCACATCCAGATCCACGACGAGACCGTCGGCCTGTTTGAGGATGGGCGCACCCAGCCGCAAGCCTTGGGTGTCGACGACGATACGCACGGCCTCGCACCAGTCTTCGGACTCGTTGTACACGCGGTCGCGGATCTTGTAGCTGACCAACATGCCGTCGGAGTCTCCGGCTGAGAGGATGGTGGCCTTGTCGGCCAGAACCACGATGGGATTATTCTCTGGATCGTCGAGCTGTTCCTGGATGACGGGCTCGGATTCCACGGTTTTCCCGGCCCAGGCGAGGATGAGTACGTCACCGACGGCGGCGTTCTTGTAGAGCAAGCCATCGCCGGGCTTGGGTTTGGCGTAGACAAGTACACCTGCCTCGGCGGTGGCCTTGTCGACACCGTCGCGCACCACGTCCGGCGGATCGAAGGCCATGGTCAGTTCGGAGTGGCCATAGTCGGGATTGGTGTCCTGGCCGGCGGGCAGTTCGAGTTTGACGAAGAGCTTGATCGTCGGTCCCGTCTCGGGCTGCTGACCGAACCGCGTGATCTGGTAGGACAGCTCCCATGCGCGGCCGCTGAGCAAGCGCTCGGGCGGGACGAACAGGGTGACATGCTTGTTCACTTCGATGTCTTCGGTGATGGTCTTTTGCGCGACCATGGTGGTGCCCAGGTACAACTTGCAGTTATCGCTCTTGCTCATGCTGTTCCAGGCGGGAATCTGGGTCTTCAGCCCCTTGTCCGGATAGTTGAGTTGTGCGGCGGCGAGGTTGATGCCCCAGGTGCCGTCATCCAGCAGCCGGCCGCCGGGAATTTCCGGGTCGAGCAGGGACAGTACAGAGATTTCTTTGCGTGGTTGGATGAGCATGACGGGCACTCCTGTCTGATGTGGGAACGACGGAGTGATTAGGGCGCGGTTTCGTGATTTGCGCACCTGTCAGATCTGACAGGTAGAGGCATGTTTCCGATGAGTGGTAGTGCTTCCTTTCTCCCTGAAGCACGAGTTGGTTAGACAAAGGCGTATGAACGCTTTAGAGGTGCCCGCACCGGGCGGTGCGGGCGATAATGAACAAGGCTATCGTATTCCGACACCATCAGACGCGTGCCCATTCTCTTTGGCCTCTGCCCACCCTCCACCCACGATGTACTTGGTTTTCCTGCTGGGCCATGGCCAAAAAGAGCTGCCTTTGTCGGTCGACCAGTAATGGTGATTACTCATAGGCCAGCTTCCGCCATACGCCGCAGAAATTTCATTCAGTTCTCCCATGCTCGGAATTCGTGCGCCATTAACCGATGCGTTCGCATTCATGGCACTCCAGCCGCCATTGCCCAGACCAATGCACAAGATGACGTTGGTGACATGAACGGTATAACTCTTGGATTGCCCTACACCGTCTCTGGCCGTGATTACTGCCGAGCCTCTGCTTCGTGCCCTGACAAACCCTGTCCCGTCGACTGGCGCTACCGCTGGATTACTGGAACTGTAGGTGATCGATCCCGAGCCGCCCGAAGCCTGATGTCGGACCGAGTTGCCTGCATTCGCTGCGGGGAACAGGTTTGGGTAGTCTCGACAGATATATGTTTTGCCACCCAGCGTTACCGGATTCTGATTGAAGTTCAGGGGAGGGATCGGATTGTTCCGGTGGAAGGTCCGAGTATTGGAGTTCTGTCCTGTTGCCAGCGCTTTCGCATAGACCGAATGTCCGCCAAGTCCTATGCCCAGTGTGGTAGTCCAGCTGCCATTGCTCGGATGCCCGGTAAGCTTTGGGCCTGGATTGTTGTTGTCATAAATCTGCACTTCATAACGGGGTGTCACAGTACCGCTCAGCGTGACGCTGGAGTCGGTAGTTGCACCTCCATTTGGTAGTTCGCCTCCCGAGTGTCTGACAGACGTCAGCGTTACTGCCAGATGAGCCTTGACCGCAAAGTTATGCACCGCTGATTCAAGTTGTTGGCCATAAAGCGCTCTGGCCTTGAGGGCGTACCCTTTGACAGTCAAATCAGTGAGCGTGGTCGAACCATTGCCCTCGCCATCAAGTTCGATGGGAGCACCAATTGCCGTGGCGCTGTCGTAAAGCTGGATCAACTGATCTGGGTCAGCCTTCACCGCCACTGTCACCACAGAGTCGTAAGTAGTGCCATCCATCGCCACGGAACCCTTGGAGTCATTGACCGCTGTGATGCTGGGTTTGGTAGCAACGCCGACGGTGAATGTTCTCGGCTTGCCGACCGGGACATCAGCGTCGTACAAGGCTTCGACAGTGATTTTTTGAAGGCCTTCGGTCAGGCTGTCGGCAGGGCACTCCCATGTCCAGAGTGCTGAGGCTTCGGGTGTGCCTTTCAGTACGTCATTGATCCTGATCTCTACCTTCTCGCCACGCGTCGCCGTGCCCTGAACCGTCACACGTTTATCGTATGTCAGCCCGGCTTCAGGAATGTCCTGGCCTTGCGGGTTCAACACTTTGGTGATGACAGGGGTCACGTAGTCATAACGCGTGCGGATGGTCAGCGGCAGAGAGGGAAACTCGATCGCTGCCGACATGTCTGTGCTGCCATCAAAAACAACCGCGCACTTCACCACGGCGGCAGAACTGTGCAGCAGTTTCAGCAATTCGCTTCTGAGCAAAGGCTCGTACAGCCCTTGGATGACTTGCTGGTCGGTAATCAAGTGCCCGCTCAACACATTGATGACGTAGCTGCCTGTGCTGGCGCGACCTTCGAGCCAGATCGAGGCGAGCTGGCCTTTGGCAATGAACGGCCAGGGTTTAACCACCACGCTGGCGTCGCCGGCGATCTCCATCAAATCCAGCACCGCGTCTATTGCCTGCGGGACCTCAGGCCGTGGCAGCTCTTTTTCCGGGGCCTGAAAATCCAGTACCTGCAACGGCAGCACCTGTGACGACGTCCACAAGGCGTATCGCTGAACGTCGTGACTGACGTCAACCGAGCGCCGAATATTGGCACCCACAAAAGAGGCGGGCAGGTGAAAGGTGACGATGCCGGAAGATTCGGCGGGTTGTTCCCGATCCTCTGATGTACCGGCACCGGGTGTTCCCCGCCATTTCAGCGCCAGGGTGTCGAGTGCTTCGTCCATGCTGAGATAACTGCACTCGATATCGACACCGTCGAGGGCATCCATCGGGTTCAACGAACCGTTGGGGGCTTGCAACACAGTGGGCGCAGGCAAAAAACCTACGGGGATGCCAACCATCACCTCGAAGGGCGCCGAATAGCTGAACTTTCCAGTCGCGACATGCAGCAGGGTGTAACGCACAGTGACTGGATAGCCGATGTTTCCCGAGACGTATTGGACATCCACCCGAAAACGCGCGGTCTTGTCGATCGACAAAGTAGTGATGGGGATGCTGCCTTTGGTTGAGCTGAAAGCGGAGAAACCGGTCCAGTGATACGTCAGGATATCGTCCTTCAGCCAGTTGACCGGTTTGACCAGCACATGCGCCTGGGTATAAACCAGGGTCGGGTCGATGACGCCATCTTTGGCTTCTTCTACGTCAGGGGCGGGTAAAGTGCCGGGCACTTCACGTACCTCGACCCGCAGAAAATCAGACTCGCTGAGTCCATAATCGGCTGGATCGTCGTTGTACACCCGGTAATAGAGTTTGAGGCTGCCGTTGATCAAGGCGAGGATGTGCTCGTTCATCACGTAGATGTAGATAAAACCCGTCTGCTGATCGTTGTTGCTGACGTCATATGGTTCCTCATACAGATAGCCATTGCCGTCTGATTTCGTGCCGTCCCAGATCATGTTGATCGTGTCGCCGGTTTTGAGGCTCGGGTAGGTAATTCTTACGGTCGCTGTTTTGCTGTCTCCAGGCAAAATCGCACCGATAACCTCTTCAATCTTCGGGGCGGGCAGCAATGCCGGATTGCCGATCACTTTGACGAAGGTGCGCTTGGAGTAGAGCAGAGGGCTTTCGTCTTTCTTGCGCAAAACATAGGAGCCATCGAGCGTCCCGGTGGCGAAGAGACTGACGAATGCGAAGGGGATCGGGAATTCGAGAATGTAGGGAAGATTGCCGACGGTGACTTCCTCGGTCAGGGTGCGAGGCGCTGTTCCGGTGCTCCCGACACCGGCGACATTGATCACGATCGTGTCGCCCGTGGTGAACTCCTTATTGGTTTCGAGCCGGATCAGCAGGTTGGTCGCCTGATGGTCCAGTTGATCGAGATGGAGTTCGCCATCATCGGCATCTTCGAAGAAGGCCGGGTAGAGGCGAGAAGCACCGGCATCCACCGGAATCCTGGTTTCCTTCGACCATTTCTCGCACCAGTTCCAGACCTCGTCATGGATTTCGTACCTGATCGGCAACGAGCTGCTATCGCCAGCGGTCAGGATGTCGGCGGGCAATGCGGTGATGACAATCTCCTGGATACCCTCGGCCTCGGCCTGAGTCACCACGTGTGGGGCCAGAAGCGTACTCCCCCAGCGCACCCAGATGACATCGCGCGCCCGACTTCCCCGATAGTGCTTGATGGTCATGGGGACGCCGGTGTTCGCCCAATCCTTGCTGACACCATTGTCGATGACATCCTCTGGCAACCCGACCAGGTCGAGGTGTGAGTGCCAAGGAAGATGCTGCTCCTCATCCTCCCCAGCGGGTAAATCCAATTTGACTAACAGTTTCAATGCGACCGAAGGGTCGTCAGGGAGTGGTTCACCTAGCCGGGTCACCTGGTAATAGCACTCAGAGTAACCCGGGGCGATTTCAACAGTCGGGAGAAAGAAAAACAGTCGCTCATTGACTTCTTCGGCTTTGACTTTAAGTTCGTGGATGATTTTGTTGTTCCAGAAAATCTGGATTTCATCTCCCGCTCCCATACCGATGTACGGATCGATAACGGTGAATATTCCAGCCTCGGATTCTTCATATGTGCCCAGGTTGATACCGCCGTCGGCATCCTCGACAGGACGAGTCATGCCGGCGAAGTAGATGGGCCATTCTTCTAAAAGCCCGACGGACAAATTTCCGCGAGGAGGGAACAGAAAAAGTTTGAAAGAGTTCATGGGGGATCCGCCTGAGCATGAAAACGGGAATTCCTTTCTAGTCCCTTTCATTGCTCATTGACTACTGTCAGATCTGACAGGGGAAAGCATAATTCAGACGAACGGTCCAGTGCAGGTATGTCTGTTAATCGGGCGGCCGGTTGCTAGTGATGGCCAGCCGATCAATACCGTACTCACCGGCAGGGACGATGCTTTGTATGGATGTCGAGGGGCCGATTCTTGCCCACGTCCCACAGAATGATTAGCGTGATAGTGCTATAGCCCTTGGCTTCGGGGGTATCGCTCAGTCGAATTTCGAGACCGCCTCTTTCGACCACGGCTGAGCGATATGGCTAGGATCCGGCAAGTAAGGCTGGCTGGGATGTCCTTCAAGCTGTTGCTATCTCCTCCAAATCCATTAATTACCATCAGCCACCTTACGCTCGATCTCATCGACCTTACGCTGCAGCTCTTGCGCTTCCTGCTCTTTGACCCGAGTGGAAGAGGGCGTGATGACCTTGTCCACGCCTTCGGTCTTGCCGTCGCGGTCCTGCAGATCGCGCTCGACCACGTTCACCGGTTTGCCGCTGGCATCGGTGGGTGGGGCGTTGGGAGTTTTGTCGTCGTTGGTATTCATGGTGCTGGCCTCCAGTGGGTGTACATATTGGAGACAGCGCGGCGGCAGACGTTCGAAATTTTTCAGCGCCAGTGCCCTCTCGCGCAGGAGAGGGCACAGTGGCGTTCTTCAGTCCTTGAGAATGTCGCGATCCTTGGTTTCCGGCAGGAAGAACGTGCCAAGTATCGCCGTCGCCACTGCAATGACGATCGGGTACCACAGCCCGTAATAGATATCGCCGGTGGCGGCGACCATGGCGAACGCCACGGTCGGCAGGAAACCGCCGAACCAGCCGTTGCCGATGTGGTAGGGCAGCGACATCGAGGTGTAGCGGATGCGCGTCGGGAACAGTTCGACCAGCCACGCGGCGATCGGGCCATAAACCATGGTCACGTAGATCACCAGGACGGTCAGCAGAAGCAGCATCATCGGATAGTTGATTTTCGCCGGGTCGGCTTTTTCCGGGTAACCGGCGTCTTTCAGCGCCGCGGCGAGATTGGCGGTGAAGGCGTCGTTGCGGGTCTTGAAGTCGGCGGCGGGGAGGGCGCTGCCTTCGAAGCTCTCGACCACGCGGTCACCGATGCGCACCTGCGCCACCGTGTTCGGTTCTGCGGCGACGTTCTCGTACGGGATCGCCCGTTTCGCCAGCAGGGTTTTCGCCAGGTCGCAGGAGCTGGTGAATCTGGCCTTGCCCACCGGATCGAACTGGAACGAGCACTGATCAGGGTTGGCGATCACCTTGACCGGATTTTTTTCCTGCGCGACGAACACGTCCGGATTGCCGTACTGGGTCAGCGCAGTAAAGATCGGGAAGTAAGTCAGCGCCGCGAGAATGCAGCCAGCCATGATGATCGGCTTGCGCCCGATGCGATCGGACAGGCTGCCGAAAATCACGAAGAACGGTGTGCCGATCAACAGCGAACCGGCGATCAGCAGGTTGGCGGTCTGCGCGTCGATCTTCAGGGTTTGCAGAAGGAAGAACAGCGCATAGAACTGCCCGGTTTACCAGACCACAGCTTGCCCTGCGGTACCGCCGAGCAGCGACATGATCACCACTTTGAGGTTGTCCCAGCGTGCGAAGGATTCGGTCAGCGGCGCTTTCGAGGCCTTGCCTTCGTCCTTCATTTTCTGGAATACCGGCGACTCGCTCAGTTGCAGGCGGATGTACACCGACACGGCCAGCAGAATGATCGACAGCAGAAACGGAATCCGCCAGCCCCACGCCTCGAACGCTTCTGTGCCCAGCGCAGTGCGGCAGGCAAGAATCACCAGCAACGACATGAACAGACCGAGGGTGGCGGTAGTTTGAATCCACGAGGTGAAAAAGCCACGGCGATTACGTGGTGCGTGCTCGGCCACGTAGGTCGCCGCGCCGCCGTATTCCCCGCCCAGCGCCAGGCCTTGCAGCAGACGCAGGGTGATGAGGATGACCGGGGCGGCGACGCCAATGGTCGCGTAGCCGGGCAGCAAACCGACGATTGCCGTCGACACGCCCATGATCACGATGGTGATCAGAAACGTGTGCTTGCGCCCGATCATGTCGCCCAAGCGCCCGAAGACGATAGCGCCGAACGGCCGCACCGCAAACCCGGCGGCGAAGGCCAGCAGGGCAAAGATGAACGCGGTGGTTTCGTTGACGCCGGCGAAGAAGTGCTTGGCGATGATCGCCGCCAGTGAGCCGTAGAGGTAAAAGTCGTACCACTCGAAAACCGTGCCCAGCGAGGAGGCGAAGATGACCTTGCGCTCCTCCCTGGTGATGCCGCCGCTGCGCGGTGGCGTGCCGGTGGATGCTGTGTCGATTGTGGCCATGGGTGTTCTCCGTCGTGCTTATTGTTGTAGGCCGGAGTCCCCCGTTACTGCCTGTCGCACTCTGGCCCGTTGGCATCTGCCGCCGTTGCTCTAGCGTGAAGCTTGCACAGTCTGACCGCCTCGCAGGGCTGCAAGGTTTCCTGAAGCATAATCAGCTTTTGCCAGATATCCACTCGGCCTACGCTTTGACCCAACGCTGCCGGCTCCAGGCGCTCAACCAATCAACCAGAAACACCAGCAACAGCATCGCCAGAATCACCGTACTGGCCTGGGCTTCCTGGAACAGACTGAGACTGACATACAGCATCTGGCCCAGCCCGCCGGCGCCAACAAAACCCAGCACGCTGGCCATGCGGATGTTGTTTTCCCAGCGATACAGGCAGTAGGCGAGCAGTTGCGGGGCGAGGTTCGGCAGGGTGCCGTAGCAGAACGCGAGAAGCGGATTGCCGCCCTGCAAGCGAATCGCTTCTGCGGGTTGCGGCGGGGTGTTTTCCAGCGCTTCGGCGAACAGCCGACCGAGCACGCCGGTGGTGTGCAGGGCGAGGGCGAGGGTGCCAGCGTTCGGCCCGAGCCCGGCGGCAAGCACCATCAGCGCCGCCCAGACCAGCTCCGGAATCGCCCGCAAGCCGTTGAGCAGCAGACGCGCCGCACTTTGCAGCGGCCAGCCGAAACGCCCTGCGGCAGGCAGCGCCAGAACAATGCCGAACAGTGCCGCGAGCAGGGTGCCGAGGGCCGACATGGCCAGGGTTTCCAGTGAACCGTGGGCGATGGCTTTCAGGTAACCGGCGCTCAAGTCGGGACTTAGAAAGCGCTGCACATAACTGCCCATCTGCTTGAGGCTATTGGCGCTGCCGAGTTCGGCGAGATCCAGCTCCAGATAGGCAAAGGACGCGACCACCGCACATGCGATGACGACGATCAGCAGCAGGTTGATCAGGCGCCTCATGTCAGCCTCCAGCGCAGCAAGCGGCTGAGCTGATCGGCGCACAGCACCAGCAGCAGGAACGTCAGCAACATGCTGGCGACTTCACCGCCGGCGAACATGCGGATCGACAGGTCAATTTGCTGCCCCAGTCCACCGGCACCGACAAAGCCCATCACCACCGAGGCACGGATTGCGCACTCCCAGCGATACACCGTGTACGAGAGCAGTTCGGCGGCGACATTCGGCAACGTGCCGTAGGCAAATGCCGCCAGTCGGCCGCTGCCGGCCTGCAACAATGCGTGCGCCGGGCGTTGGTCGGTGGATTCGAAGATCTCCGCGTAAACCTTGCCGAGCATACCGCTGTAGGTGATGGCGATGGCCAGCACGCCCGCCGCCGGCCCGAGGCCGACCGCGCGCACAAACAACAGCGCCCAGACGATCTCCGGCACGCTGCGCAAAAAGATCAGCAAACCGCGAATCGGCCAGCGCAGCAAACGCCCGGGCAGGCTCGGCACGCCGCCCCGGGACGCCGCCGAGAGCGACAGCGCGCGACTGGCGATCAGACTTGCCGGCACTGCCAGCAGCAACGCCAGGGCCATTCCCGCTGTGGCAATCGCCAAGGTTTGCAGGGTGGCTTTGAGCAGCAGTTGCAGGAACGCCTGATCGTGCGCCGGTGGCCAGAATGCCGATACAAAACGGCCCATTTCGTTCTGGCTATCGGCCTGAAACAGCACGCCCAGGTCCAGCTCACTGAGCTGAATGCCCGGCCACAGCAAAGCCAGCGCCAGCAGCGTCAGCAACAGTCGCGGCCACGCCGCCGGGTCCCGTGCATCGGCCTTCAGCATCGCGGAATCTGCACAATCAAAGGCGCGACCGCTGGCGCTGGCGATTGCAGTTGTTCATTGGCGTACAGCGCATCGAGCTTGTCGCGGCTGACTTGATCGGATGGGCAATCAAAAAGAATCTGCCCGTCGCGCAAGCCAATGATCCGTGGAAAGTGCGCCAGCGCCAGATCTACCGCGTGCAGACTCGCCACCAGCGTGACGTTGTGCTCCCGGGCATGGCGCGACAGGATCGACAGCGTGTGGCCGGCAAGCACCGGGTCCATCGCCGAAACCGGTTCGTCGGCGAGCAATATTTCCGGCGCCTGATACAGCACCCGCGCAATGCCGACGCGCTGCAATTGCCCGCCGGACAATTGCTGGCAATGGGCGAACAGCTTGTCGCCCAGATCCAGTCGCGCCAACGCCGCGCGGGCGCCCGCCACATCCAGCGGATGCAGCAGGTTCAGCAGACTTTTGCCCAGACTCCACTGACCGAGCTTGCCGGCCAGCACCGCCGTAATCACCCGCTGACGCGGCGGAATCGGCGGCGCCTGATGCACCAGACCGATGCGCGCACGCAGGCGTTGACGCTGGTGAGCCGACAAGTGCCAGGCGCGTTCGCCGAGCACTTCGATGTCGCCACTGCTGGGCTTGAGCGCAGTCGCCAGCAGATTGAGCAGGCTCGACTTGCCCGCGCCGGACGGGCCGATGATCGCCACCTGTTCGCCAGCGCCAATCTGCACGTCGATGTTACGAAGGGCATCGACGCCATTGGCATGGCGCAGGCTGCCCTGGGTGAGGCGTAGGGTCATTTCAGCAATTCGGCAGCGCGGGCGGCTTCCTCGATGCCCTTGTAGTTCTCGGGCTTGGTCTCGATGAAGCGACTGGCGGCCTGCAGATCGAGGATCTTCTTCTGCTCAGGATTGGCCGGGTCGAGGTCGAGGAAGGCTTGCTTGATCTTCGCGGCCAGCTTCGGATCAAGGGTGCCGCGCACGGTCCAGTTGTAATCGAAGTAGGTAGGGGTGGTGGCGAAGACTTTGACTTTGCTGGTGTCGACCTTGCCGGCGTCGACCAGTTTCTGCCAGACGCTGGCATTCAACACCCCGGCATCGACCTTGCCGGCCTGCACCCAGGCAACGGTGGCGTCATGCGCGCCGGAGTAGGCGACGCGGCTGAAGAAGCCCTCAGGTTTGATGCCGTCGTTTTTCAGCATGAAGTAGCGCGGCATGAGGCTGCCGGAGGTGGACGACACCGAACCGAACGCGAAGGTCTTGCCCTTAAGGTCGGCGAGGCTTTTCACGTTCGGGTCGGCGGTGATGAATTTGCTGGTGAACTGCGCATCCTGCTCGCGCTGCACCAGTGGGATCACTGGCGTGGTGGCGTCGGTCTTCAATCGAGCTTGCACAAAAGTGAAACCGCCGAGCCAGGCCATGTCGAGGCGATCGGTGGCCAGGGCTTCAACCACGGCCGGGTAGTCGGCGACAGGCACAAACTGCACCTTCATGCCCAACTGCTGCTCAAGGTAGGCGCCCAGCGGTTCGAACTTGCGCAGCAACTCGGTCGGGGCTTCGTCGGGAATCGCGCTGACGCGCAGGACATCTGCGGCTTGCGCTATCAGGGCAGAAAAGGACAGGGCCAGACCGGCGGTGAGGGCGAGGGTACGCTTGAACATAGAATTCTCCGTTTCGTAAGCGTCAACATTCGAAGGGCCACCGGTTGTCAACGGCGCGCCACGTCAGGGTAGACGAAACGGCGAGGTTATACGCATTCGCGATGAGATTGGCCAGCCTCCGTGCCGGCGCGTTGTGTCTGTTTATGTGCGGTTGCGGTCAAGCCGCTTCGGGCAGTCTGGCAATCACCTTGATCTCGAAATCGAAACCCGCCAGCCAGGTCACGCCGACAGCTGTGATGGTCGGAAACGGCGCTTCGCCCCAGAACTCCGGCACCACAGTCCAGATCGTTTCGAACGTCGAGTGCGGATCGACCATGAACACGGTGACATCCACCGCATCATCGAAGCTGCAACCGGCCGCAGCGAGGATCGCGTTGAGGTTGTTGAAGGCGGTGCGCACCTGATCGCGCAGATCGGCCTCGGGCGAGCCATCCTCACGGCTGCCGACTTGTCCGGAGACAAACAGGAAACCGTTGGAGCGAATCGCCGGAGAGTAACGGTGACGCTCATACAAGGCATGGCGGGCGGGTGGGAACACTACATCGCGCTTGGACATGGGGCTGACTCCATCAGGGGTTGATGGGAACGACTTTAGGTATTTGCAGTGCGCGGATAAACGCGCAAGCTTGGCGTTCACTGTTTGCAGATTCCAAACAATCGAGGGGCGCGGATGGACCGGTTCGATGCGATGCAGGCCTTTGCCCGGGTGGTCGAGGCGGGCAGTTTCACCAAGGCTGCCGAAACCTTGCACATGGGCAAGACCACGGTGACGCAACTGGTCCAGCAACTGGAGGCGCGGCTGCGGGTCAAGCTGCTCAACCGCACCACGCGCAAGGTCAACGTCACCGCCGATGGCGCGGCGTATTACGAGCGGGTGATCAAGCTGCTGGCCGACATGGACGACGCCGAAACCAGCCTGCCCGGCGCCGCTGCACGGCCACGTGGACGCTTGCGCATCGACGTACCCAGCCCGTTCGCGCGGCTGATTCTGGTGCCGGCCTTGCCGGATTTTCATGCGCGCTACCCGGACATCCAGATCGACATGGGCGTCAGCGACCGCATCGTCGACATCATCGATGAGAACGTCGATTGCGTGGTGCGCGGCGGCGAGCTGCTCGATCAATCGTTGATGGCGCGCAAGATCGCCGACCTGCCCTTGGGTGTTTTCGCCGCGCCGGCATATCTGGCCCGCGAAGGGACGCCTGAGCATCCGCTGGAACTGCAAGACTCCCATCACCGCGTGGTCGCTTTCCTCTGGGCGCGCACCGGCAAACCTTTGCCCTACGCCTTGCACAACGGTGCTGAGCAGTTGCACATCAAGGGCCGGCATGTGCTTGCGGTGGATGACGGCAACGCCTATCTGGCGGCGGGGCTGGCCGGCATGGGCGTGTTGTGGTTGCCAACGTATATGTCTGACGCCCATGTGGCGCGTGGCGAGTTGGTGCAATTGTTTGAAGGCTGGCAACTTGAATCGATGCCGCTTTATCTGGCCTATCCGCCCAATCGACACGTGAGCCTCAAGCTGCGGGTATTTATCGATTGGATCGTGCACTTGATGGCATAGCTTCACATGGTGCAGTTATTGCTTGCTGGTGCCGCACAGCCGTCAAAATTCCAACACAAGCGACGGCCGGAACCCATGCAGTGATGAGATGCGTGGTGTTCCCATCAAGGAGCTTCGCCTGCAATGAACATGTATATCGATATTGTTGGTGCCTGCAATCTGAGCTGTCCTTCGTGTCCGATGGGCAACTCGGAAAACCTCAATTACAAGAAATCGATGCAACTGGAGATGTTCCGCCAGATCGTCGAGAAGGCCAAGGCAGAGGGCGTGCGTTCGATCTTCCTGTATAACTGGACCGAGCCATTGGTTCATCCGAAGATCGGCGAGTTCATCGAGATCATCAATGCCGCCGGCATGGCCAGCGGCATCAGCACCAATTTGAATCTTTCGAAAAATATGGAAAAGGCGCTGTTGGCCGAGCCGGCCTATTTCCGTATCTCGCTGTCAGGGTTTCATCAGGAAACCTACAAGAAGGGCCATGCCGGCGGCGATATCGAAGTTGTGAAGCAGAACATGCTCGCCCTGCACGAGATCAAGCAACGGCTGGGGCTCAAGACCCGGGTCGATGTCTATTACCACCGTTATCTGGACAACATTGACGAAGAAGCCTTGATGCGCGGGTTCAGTGAGCGTCTCGGCTTTGTCTTTACCACGGGCTATTCGGTGATGATGCCGCTGGAGAAAGCCCTGGCGATTGTCGAGCGCGATCCGTCTGTCACGCCAACCGACCATGAGACCCTGACACGCCTTGCACTGCCGCCTTACGATGACCTGATCAACGTCGTTCAGCATTATCCCAAGCAAGCCTGCATGCTCAAGGATGACTGGCTGGTGATCGACTGCAATGGCAATACCGTCCTGTGTTGCACCATCTTCAACCAGACCGAATACCAGGTCGGCAAGTACCTCGACATGCCGCTCGATGAACTGACGCGGCGCAAATCCACACAGCAGAACTGTGTCGATATGTGCAACCGCTGCGCCTCGAAAGGCCTGCACATCTATTCGATGTTTCCGAATCAGGGCGTTCTGGAGCGGCATGCGGTCAATCGCATCGTCGACTTCGAACGCCTCAACAGTCAGGGGCTGGCCATCGACAGCCTGCAACTGGGCCGCGCGGGTGAGGTCAGTGCCGAGGACTTCGATGAAGCCCAATACCTTCGCTTGAATGACGACGTCAGGGTGGCGGTTTCCAACGGTTCGTTCAGCAGCGGCTATCAACATTACGTGCTGTGTGGCCGTCTGGAAGGACGACTCGGTGCCGGGGTTTTCTCGGTGCTCTGAAGCGACAGCGGAGTAGCAGTCGATCACGCGCTGCGCAGGCGTGATTGACTCTTTGCTGGATCAAGCCAACTATCGGCGCATAACAACGACCGATGGACCCGACCTTGATTGAACGACGTCAATTCAGCGGTGGCATGAAGGGCAAAAACCTTCGCTATCTGAATGAACAGAACCCCGATAACACCGGCGTGACCCGCACCGGTTTTCTCTTGCTTGAACACTTTTCGCTGCCGGCCTTCACCCAGGCGCTGGACACGGTAGTCACCACCAACCTGCTACGCCCGGGACTTTTCTCGTCGCGCACCTTCGGCCTTGGAGATGGCGAGGTGATCAGCGATCTGGGCCTGGTCATCCGCCCCGACGCGCGCCTGGATTCTGCTGCGCTTAACGAGCTGGACCTGCTGGTAGTGTGCGGTGGTTATCGCACCGAGCTGCGCGCCAGTGACGAATTCATCGGCTTGCTCAAGACCGCGGCGGAGCGGGGCGTGAGCCTGGCCGGATTGTGGAACGGCTCGTGGTTTCTCGGCCGCGCCGGTTTGCTCGATGGCTATCGCTGCTCGATCCACCCGGAACATCGCCCGGCACTGACCGAAATCGCCAAGAGCACCCATGTCAGCAGCGAACCCTATGTGATCGACCGCGACCGCCTCACTGCGTCCAGCCCTTCCGGGGCCTTTCACATGGCGCTGGACTGGATCAAGGGCCTGCACGGCAAGGCCTTGGTCGAGGGCATCGAAGACATCCTTGCTTTCGAGGAGTCGCGCTATCGGCGGATCAAACCCGATGAAAATATCTGCGTCAGCGCGCCGCTGCGTGAAGTGATCAAACTGATGGACGCCAACCTCGAAGAACCGCTGGAACTGGAACAACTGGCGGTCTACGCCGGCCGCTCACGGCGCCAGCTCGAGCGCTTGTTCAAGGAACAGCTGGGCACCACGCCGCAGCGCTATTACCTGGAACTGCGTATCACCGAAGCACGACGCCTGCTGCAACACACCGAACTGTCGCAGGTGGAAGTGCTGGTGGCATGCGGGTTTGTCTCACCGAGCCATTTCAGCAAGTGCTACAGCTCGTACTTCGGTTATCGGCCTTCGAAGGAGAAGCGGCTGGTTAAATAGGACCAGCCGTTAATTACGCTGACTCCGGTCAAAAACCAAGCGTAAAAAAGGGCGCCTTGTCAGGCGCCCTTTTTATTTGTGCTTGTGTGCTTGATCTATAACCGATCAGCGGGATTTCTTTGCGTTCGACGTTGTGGCGTTGCTCAATCCTTTGGAATTGTGATCCCCAGGCGTCGAGGTGGAGATGGCAGATGCTTTGGTCACGCCGCGCGTATCTCTGGACTGGGCGATGCCCGAGGTCGTTGAGCCGTGTCCGCTATCGCCATTGCGATCGCTGCCATAGTGGTTGCCGCTTTCACCGCGGTCGCGAACAGCCTTGCCGGCATGATCACTGCTGAGTCCATTGCCTCGGCCGTTGCTGTTGGCGCTGCCGTGATCCGATCCGCTGTGACCACCGCCTGTGCCGCCACCGTGGCCACCGCCGTTCCCGCCGCCATTTCCACCGCCGCCGCCATTACCGCCACCGCCGCCATTACCGCCACCGCCACCATTTCCACCGCCACCGCCATCTTTCGCATAGGCAGAATTCATGGGGGACAGATCAGCAGGGAGAAGTGGGGCGGCTGCGAGCATCATGGCGCAGGACATGACAGCAACGAGACTCTTGTTTTTTAAAAGCATGATAGCTTCCGTAGGGGGGGTTGATATCGCATCAGTTCAGACGCAAATGGCCCCCTCTAGTTCAAGTCCTGCGACAGACGGAACGGCAGCCGGGCTGCGCCTATAAGCGATCCGCGTCAATCACAGCCTGCGCGAAGGCCTTCGGATCCTCTTGCGGCAAATTATGCCCGACACCGCCTTCAATCAACCTGAATTGATACTTGCCGGTAAACCGTTTGGCATAGTCCTCAGGCTTGGGATGCGGCGCTCCATTGGCGTCGCCTTCCAGGGTAATCGTCGGCACGCTGATCGACGGTGCAGACGCAAGCTTCTCTTCCAGTGCGGCATATTTCGCCTCGCCCTGCACCAGGCCCAAGCGCCAGCGGTAGTTGAACACGGTGATCTCGACGTGATCGGGGTTTTGCAACGCCTTGGCACTGAGATCAAAAGTCGCGTCGTCGAATTTCCACTGCGGCGACGCCAGTTGCCAGATCAGTTTGGCGAAGTCGTGAGTGTTCTTTTCATAGCCAACGCGGCCGCGTTCGGTGGCGAAGTAGAACTGGTACCACCACTGCAACTCGGCTTTCGGCGGCAGTGGGTTTTGCCCTGCGGCCTGGTTGCCGATCAGATAGCCGCTGACTGCCACCAGCGCTTTCACACGTTCAGGCCACAGCGCTGCGACGATATCAGCCGAACGCGCGCCCCAGTCGTAGCCGCCAAGTACCGCTTGTTTGATCTTCAGCGCGTCCATGAAGTCGATCACGTCGCTGGCCAGCGCCGCCGGTTGGCCGTTGCGCAGAGTGTCTTTGGACAGGAAATGCGTGTCGCCATACCCCCGTGCATACGGCATCAGCACGCGATAACCCTTGGCAGCCAGCAGTGGGGCGACTTCGTCGTAGCTGTGAATGTCGTAGGGCCAGCCGTGCAGCAGAATCACCACCGGGCCATCGGCAGGACCGGTTTCGGCGTAGGCCACGTCGAGCAAGCCAGCCTTGATGTGCTTCAGCGGGCCGAAAGGCGAGGGCGCGGAATAGCTGACGGCAGCCGGTTCTGTGGTTTGCGCCTGAGCGCTGCCGACAGCGCCGAACAGCGACAGCGCCAGGACCGACAAGCCGAGCGCGTGGATGATTTTAGAAGTGTGCAGAGCCTGTTTCATGCTGACGTCTCCTTTGCGAGCCTGTGGCCAAGGGGCTGGATGAACCCTTGAAACCTTGGGGCCATTGAAGCGTAGCGAGGTATCCGTTGTGTGTCCCCGCACGGCAGTTTTGCAAGGGCGTGTATGGCGGCGGGGCGCGTACACAGTGTGATACACAGAGGCGAAACCCATTGTTTTCGCGCGAAAATAATAAGTGGCTGTTTTAAAACAAAAAATATTTCATCTCGGGCTTCCCAAACGAAATGAATGTTGTTAAATTGCGCCCCGTTCTCACAGCGATCCTCACGGAGCCGCTGACCAGAGCTACAGGGGCGTCGCCAAGCGGTAAGGCAGCAGGTTTTGATCCTGCCATGCGTTGGTTCGAATCCAGCCGCCCCTGCCATCTACGAAAAAACGCCAACTTCGCAAGAAGTTGGCGTTTTTTTATGCCTGCGATTTACCGCGCTTGAGCCAGCCGGGATTGCGCGGCGCCGAAGCACCGCGCACGCCGGTCAATCAGTGCGGTGCGCGCGGGATGGTTTTCATCAGGTCTTCAGGGCTGATGTGGCCGACCACGCTGCCCGGCTGCGGCAGATTAAGGATGTGGCCTTTCATCTTGCCGATGATGTGCATCTCGCACGGCTTGCAATCGAATTTCAGCGTCAGCACTTCATCGCCGTGGATCAACTGCATCGGCGCGACCTTGGTACGCACGCCGGTCACGCCTTTGGCCTGTTTCGGGCACAGGTTGAAGGAGAAACGCAGGCAATGCTTGGTGATCATCACCGGCACCTCGCCTGGCTCTTCGTGAGCCTCATACGCCGCGTCGATCAGCTTGACGCCGTGACGGTGGTAGAAGTCTCGGGCCTTCTGGTTGTAGACGTTGGCGAGGAAGGTCAGGTGCGAATCCGGGTACACCGGCGGCGGCGTGGTTTCGGCCTTGCGGCTGCCACGCGGATGCGCGGCGACACGTGCCGCAGTCAGCGCTTCGATCACTTCGCGGCGCAGCGACTTGAGCTGCGAGTTGGGAATGAAGAACGCTTGCGGCGCATCCAGCTTGATGTCGGTGGCGTGGTACTGCGTGGTGCCGAGCTGGCCGAGCAGGTCGCGCAATTGCTCCAGCGCTTGCTCAGGCTTGTTGGCGACACCAAACGGCCCATTGAGGGTGACGCTGGCGCTGATGCCTTCTTCGCTGGTCGCGGTCACTTCCAGCTGTTCTTCGCGCAGACGGGCGAACCAGCTCAGGGCCACGCGACGTTCCGAAGAAGTTTTCTGCAACGCCTGTTGCCAGTTGTGATCGAGGTTGCGATTCAACGGATGACTTGGGCGCAGCTTGAACAGGCCTTCGGGCATTTCGTTCGGCTCGACGCGGTAGCGATAGCGCTTCTCGCCGTCTTCTTCGAACTCGCCTTTGGCCTCGGCGATGTTGGCGCGGAACCCCACCACTTCGCGTTTGACCAGTACGTTCAGACCGTCACCGTTGGACAGCGGCTCATGGGTGACAACCTGCATGTCACGCTTGCCGACTTTTTCCACCGTACCGACCGGCAGGCCGGTGAAGGTTGGCGAATCGAAGGCGCCGATGTCGATCTTGCGATCGGTCACGAAATAATCGGTGCTGCCACGGTGGAAGGTCTTTTCCGGATCGGGCAGGAAGAAATGCACAGTACGGCCGCTGGAAGCGCGGGCCAGGTCCGGGCGGTCTTCAAGCACGTCGTCGAGGCGCTGGCGGTAATAGGCAGTGATGTTCTTCACATAGCCCATGTCCTTGTAGCGACCTTCAATCTTGAATGAACGCACGCCGGCCTCGACCAGCGCGCGGATGTTGGCGCTCTGGTTGTTGTCTTTCATCGACAGCAGGTGTTTTTCGTAGGCGATCACGCCACCCTTTTCGTCCTTCAGGGTGTACGGCAAGCGGCACGCCTGCGAGCAGTCGCCACGGTTGGCGCTACGGCCGGTTTGCGCGTGGGAAATGTTGCACTGGCCGGAGAAGGCCACGCACAGCGCGCCGTGAATGAAGAACTCGATGGCGGCATCGGTTTCATCGGCGATGGCGCGGATTTCTTTCAGATTCAGCTCGCGGGCCAGTACCAGTTGCGAGAAACCGGCCTGGTCAAGGAACTTCGCTCGCTCGAGGGTGCGGATGTCGGTCTGGGTCGAGGCGTGCAGCTCGATCGGCGGGATGTCCAGCTCCATCACGCCCAGATCCTGGACGATCAGCGCGTCGACACCGGCGTCGTACAACTGATGGATCAGCTTGCGCGCCGGCTCCAGTTCATTGTCGTGCAGGATGGTGTTGATGGTGGTGAAAATACGCGCATGGTAACGGCGGGCGAATTCGACCAGCTCAGCGATTTCGCTGACTTCGTTGCAGGCGTTGTGGCGCGCGCCGAAGCTCGGGCCGCCGATGTACACGGCGTCAGCGCCATGCAGGATGGCCTCGCGGGCAATGGCGACATCGCGGGCAGGGCTGAGCAATTCCAGGTGATGCTTGGGCAAGGACATAGTTTTTTTAGTCAGGCGGTCACGGGCAAGGGGCGCATTCTACCCGTGAAACGCTTGGTGGGCACGTGTGTGCTGCCCGATGGTGGCTGGTGATCGAGTCAGTTCGGCAGGCTATTGTGTTGAATGTGTCGGCCTCTTCGCGAGCAGGCTCGCTCACACAGGGTTAGATCCGGGCCGGAATACATTCACTGTGGGAGCGAGCCTGCTCGCGAAAGCGGTGTGTCATCCGAAAATCATTGAGTGACATCCGCAAATTCGATCAGCCTTTCGCGGCCATCGCCGTCACTTCCACACGCATCCCTTCAACCGCCAGCGAGGCCACGCCTACCGCCGCCCGCACCGGCCAGGGCTTGGCGAAGTAGCGTTTGTACACTTCATTGAAAGCCGCGCGATCGCCCATGTCGGTGAGGTAAATGGTCAGGTGCAGCACCCGGTCCATCGAACTGCCGGCACGTTCCAGCGCGACTTTCAGCGCTTGCAGCGTGCACTCGCTCTGCTCGGTGATGCCGCCCAGTTCCAGGCTGCCATCGGCGCGGGTCGGGATCTGCGTGGAGACCATGATCCCGCCGAAGGTGGCGACGTCGGACGAAATCGAGTCAGTGTCCGGATCGGGCGTGAAGGTGATGTCTTGATTGGCCATGCGCTTCTCTTGTTCGAGTGAATGAAGATCGCGCCAGTTTACAGATTCCCTCCGGCCATGGCCCGCGCGCGTTCAGACTGGCGAAGTCGCTGCTTCCGCGGCGATGGCCGCAAGCACACTGGGCCGCGCGCCGATGCGCTGCATGTACGCAGCCAGAGTTGGCCATTCGCAAATATCGATGTTGAACGTCGGCAACCAGGTCAGCACAGTGAACAGATACGCATCGGCAACGCCGAACGTGTTCATCAGGTAGTCCTGACCCGTGAGCGTCTGCTCAAGGTAATCCAGCCGTTTGTACAGTTTGTGCCGAAAAATCGCTTTGACCGGTTCCGCAAATTCGCCGCTGAACAATGGCGCGCTGGCACCGTGAATCTCCGAGCTGATGAAGTTCAGATGCTCCTGCAAACGTGTGCGATCCCACGTACCAGCGGCAGGTGCCAAGTCGTTCCCGGGGAATTGATCGGCGAGAAACTGCAGGATCGCCGGGCCTTCAGTGAGCACTTCGCCGTTATCCAGTTGCAGCGCGGCCACGTAGCCTTTCGGATTGATCTCGCGGAAGTCACGGCCGTCAGCGGTGCGTTTGGTCTGGTTGTTGACGCGGATCATTTCGAACGACAAGCCGAGTTCGCGCAGGACGATGTGCGGGGAGAGCGAACAGGTCATCGGTGCAAAGTACAGTTTCATGGCAAGTCCCTTGAAATTGGAGGCGCCACGATCCCCTGCGGGCAAAACTTCCGCAAAGGTCATTTGCAGTGCTAGCGTATGACAAATTCTCATGCGCTTAGCCTTATGACTGCCAGACTTCCTTCCCTCAACGGCCTGCGCGCGTTCGAAGCGGCGGCTCGGCATATGAGCTTTACCACCGCTGCGACCGAGTTGAACGTCACGCAGACAGCAATCAGTCACCAGATCAGGCGCCTCGAAGCCGAGTTGGGCGTGGCATTGTTCCTGCGCCTCAAGGATGGCCTGGCGCTTAGCGAAGACGGGCAGGCCTACCTTCCGGGGGTGCGTTCTGCATTTCAAGCGTTGCGCCATTCGACGCAACAATTACTCGAGTCGCGCGGGCCCAGCGTGTTGACCATCAGCACGCTGGTTTCGGTAGCGTCGAAATGGCTCTTGCCGCGCCTTCCGGCATTTCAGCAGGCGTTCCCGGACATCGATGTGCGCATCAGCGCCGCTACCGATCTGGTGGATTTTCGCCGAGGAGGCATCGACGCGGCGATTCGCTACGGGCGGGGCGACTGGAAAGGTCTGCGCGCGGACTTTCTCATGGCCGATGAGGTATTTCCCGTGTGCAGTCCAGCACTGGCGACGACATTGCACACGCCGCAAGATCTGGCCAGTCACACCCTTGTACAAGTCAGTGGCGTCACCGCCATAGACTGGCAGGCCTGGCTCAGCGCCGCCGGCCAGCCTGCGCAGTTGGCCGACGGCGCGAAGCTGACCTTCGATCTGGCGATGATGGCGGTGCAGGCGGCAATTGACGGGCAGGGCGTGTGTATCGGGCGTTCGACTTACGTGAACGACGATCTGCGTGCGGGCCGATTGGTCGCGCCGTTCGACCTGCGCCTGCAGGATGATCTCGGGTTCTATCTTGTCACACCCCATGAAACCGCTGACTCGACAAAGATCAGCGCTTTCAGAAAGTGGCTTGTGGCTGCGGCCCGCGACACATTTGTATAAGCGTGTATCAACCCTCTGCGGATACACACGGCAACACCAAACCGGGCATTCGAGACACATCCACCTTACATGCCGAACCCAAAGTAGCCCTCACACCAACACGACGTTTGAGAGGGCACCACCATGTATCGTCCACTGTTTCTGGCTTCTGCCGTTGTCTTCGCCTCCCTGACCGGCTTCGCCCATGCGGCGGATGCGCCGGCAACGAGCTGGCAGAAAGGCTTGAGCCGCACCGATCTGGTTCGCCAGGATCTCGGCGCTGACAATCGCGAAGTGATCCAGGCGCGTATCGATTTTGACGCTGGCGTCACCTCGCCTCGGCATGCGCACCCCGGTGTCGAGGTCGCCTACGTCATCAGTGGCACCTTTGAATATCAGCTCGAAGGACGAGCGCCGGTGATACTCAAGGCCGGCGATTCGTTGTTCATTCCGGCGGGCGTCGCGCATGTGGCGAAGAACATTGGCAGCGAGAAAGGCGTAGAACTGGCCACTTACGTCGTGCCGAAAGGCGAACCGCTGCTGATCCTCAAGCCATGATGCGCAAATCCGCTATTTGGAGCGCGGTTTGCTCATCGCACGCTTGATGCGCATCCAGTCCTGAAAGGCCGCCGTTCGCTTGGCGTCGGCCAGAGCCTTGGCTTCGCTGAAACGGGCCCAGGCTTCAGGATTGTCCGTGTCGTCCTCGATGATTCTGTAAGCCGCTTCTTCGAGCAGATCGGCTTCGCGGAACATCGCGGCGTTTTCTGCCATCTCGTCATCCCAGGATCGGCCGAAACCGAACTTCAATGTGTGTTCTGTCATTTCACGTGATCCTCCTCCCAGACCAGAGGTACCGATTCTCGCCATTGCACCTCGGTCACGCCAAAGCGTTCCGCCATCGGTTTGGAAAAACGTTTCAACGGAGGTCGACCGGGGCGGGGAATGGGTGCGATACCCGCGTCGCAACTAGCCCACTGCCACGCTTCGGCATTGTTCATGTTTCTTGTGCGAATGACGAATGACCTGGGCTTTCCATGTAACAGGTACTCGATCACGTACAAATCCGCTCCGCTCATACATTTCCTCCGGCTGCTTAAGAAGAGGGATATCTGGCGAAATGAATAATTCAGAGAAATTGATGCGGGCGTGATGACCGGCTGATTGGGCGCTTGGAGGGCCTGTACGGCGGGCTAAAGCTGTACAAGTTCTGTCGAAATATCGATCGCTTAGAAGAGTGTGGAGACAGGAACGCGCCCGCTACGACGCGTTATTCAATCGGAGTTCAGGAGTAAATGCACGAGCAGACAAAGTCGGCATGAACCTCTGTGTTTTCAACTGCAGTGATCAGACCTGAATGCAAGGCTTCTTCAGGATTGATGATGCGTGGAGCTGCGGTCAGGTACTTCTCTGTCTCCAACGCGTTTTTCCCGTTAGTCGTACGTTCGGCGACGATCTGCGCGTAGAGGTGCAAGTCATAATCCAGGCTCATGGCGTATTCCGACATGCGCGAGTGATCGACTGAACCTTGCAGGTGCCAATGAAATGGGTGAAACAGAAACTTGCTGTGGGTACAGGCGGTGCGGCGCTGGCCGGCGAGAAAGACGATATTGCCCATTGACTCGACCGTTCCCAGATTGTGCGTGTGCACCGGAATTGGCAGGGCCAGCAGGAAGTTGTACATGGTGAAGCCGTAACTGCACTCACCGCCCATGGTGGCGATGTTGACGATGAGTCTGGGTGCATCTTCCTTTACGGCGAGCGAGGCTTTATCGATCAGTTGGCCGCACGTCGAGGCATTGATCGGGCCGGTGAAGTTGATGACATGAACAGGCATGGCGATTCCCTCGGCTGGTCAGGACTCCTAAGCAATAGCTGTAATTTCGCTTGAATGAAAGTGGGCAGGGGAGCCACGCTCCCCTGCACCCGGCGCATTAACTGTTGCGCCCGCCACCATGGCTGTTTTGACCACCTTTGTGTCCGGCTTCAGAGGCTTTTTCCCGATCGTTGGCGAAGTTCCCGCCGCTGCTCTGGCCGCCCTTGCTGCCGGCTTCGGACGCTCTGTCCCGGTCGTTGGCAAAATTGCCACCGCTGTTCTGGCCACCCTTGCTGCCGGCTTCGGAGGCGCGCTCAGGATCATTCTTGAAGTTGCCGCCACTGTTCTGGCCGCCCTTACTGCCGATTTCCTGATAGAACTCTTTGTCGTGCGAAGCCGAAGTGGCTTCACCACCTTTTTTTCCTGCTTCGTTAACTGACATGCTGCCTTGTTGTTTATCTTGTGCCATTTCAAACTTCCTCATTTCTCTGTATAGGCACATGGCGAATCAAGGATGCACAAACTACGTGCCGTCGTTATTCGCCAAGTGCTCATAAAGTTTACTGATGTCGTTTGCGTTGGTTGGTCTGGCTTGTCTTGTAACTACAAGTTTGACCCTCGTGCTAAGAAGAGCGCTCATAAGTTGGCGTTGTATCCGGTGTTCGGGAGTTTTCAGAATTCACTGCCAATTCCCGGCGCTCATAACATTCCTGCTGAACGCTCTCCCTGTGCCTGGGACTGATCTGCTGTCGTTCAACACAAGGTGACACCGGTGGTATATCCGACTTCGTCACGTGCGAACTGCGCGCTGCTTCGGGATAAACTTCTGCTCCCTTGTTTCGTTGCACTTCGCCTCGTGCGAAATCTGTTGCCATGCTCATGATTGCGCTCCATCAGCTGATTTCAAAGGGCAGCGAGGCTGCCCTTGTACCGCTTGCTCAGGACTTGCGACCGCCGCCGTGGCTGTTTTGACCGCCTTTGCGGCCAGCCTCGGATGCTTTTTCACGGTCGTTGGCGAAGTTGCCGCCGGACGACTGACCGCCTTTCTTGCCGGCTTCAGATGCCTTTTCACGATCGTTTGCGAAGTTACCTGGATTTTTATTTCCTGTGGTCATGATAGCTCTCCGATATCAATTAACGTTTCGCTAGTTATGTCCGTTGTCGCACCGGACATCTACTCCGATTACGAGCCGGCGAAGAATGTTTTGAAAATTTTTATCCAGCCCGATGAACGGTAATTTTGTGATGAAACTTATACAGACTGTTAGTTTCTGCGCCGCTTCGTATAACTTTTCATAATTGAGGTCGGTTATGAAAAGAGTCGGGTCAAGTCGCCGTTTCGCTTTGCATTTCATAACCATTGGTCGGCAGGAAGTTGAACTGTAATTTGCCCCAACTAGAGTCTGGAGAGTGTATGTCTACAACTATATCGAGGGCATGAACATGACCAATCACCACAAGGGACAACCGTTTGCCGAGGATCCGCAAAAAATCAAGGAAGCCGGCAAGAAAGGCGGCAGTTCGGTCAACGTGAAAGTCGATCGGGCGGAAAAGGCACGCGTCGGCGGGCAGCACAGCCATGGCGGTGCGCGTACGGGCAAGGGTGACTGAGACGCCGGAGTCCACCAATCGCCGTCCTCTCTGCGCCAGTGCAGAGAGGACTTCTACGCTGACGCCTATCTGAACCGTGGCAACGGACGGTCAATCGGCTTGAGTGTCGACAACGTGTCGCGAATCAGCGGCGCATCTTTTTCGATGTCATGCAGACGATCGCGAATGCGCAGTGCCGTCGGGTGTCCGCCCTGATGATCGACCCAGTCGGCGATCTCTTTGCAGGCGGCTGCAAGGCGCGCCTGGCGGGCGTCAAGCAAGGTGAGGAGGGTGGTGATGGACTCTTTTTCGGACATGGAACACCTCCGTTCTATGAAACCGCTGAACCGCAACAAAAAGCCCGCATGTTGCGAGCGTTCTGCCGTTGGGGTGCTGCTCCATCAGCTGGTTTCAGTATAGACCCGCTATCGCCGGGCATCAGCCGGAGTGCAGGCGGGCCGGTAGTTGAGAACTCGCTGCGTTGAGGCGCTGACATTCAGCTCGAGCATCCGCGTGCTGGTCAAAGCCATCGCCGAAAAAGCCGCCGGTGCGTGTGTCGCAGATACGAAACCATGCCGATGCTTCGGCGGGTTCCTGCTGGCTGTCTTCGGCGCGGCGGCCGTGAATGACTATCTTGGTGCAACGCTTCACGACGAAAATGTCTTCCATGGCGCCACCGCAGTTGATTCGTGTCAGATCAACTATAGAAGCCCTGCGTGATCGTGCAAAAAATACCCGCCTCAACTCGTCGGCAAACGTCTGTAGGAGTGTGAGCCTGCTCGCGATAGCGATGCGTCAGTTGATGAAGATGTCGACTGACAGAGCGCTATCGCGAGCAGGCTCACTCCTACGGGGGAGTGATGTTGTGCCGGAAATCAGCATGCCTCGGTCATCTCACACATGCGTTCGAGAAACATGGCCAAGGCTACTTCCTCGGCGCGCAGGCCTTTGCGCACTCGCGGGCGCGGCAGTTCGGCGAGGGCGCCGAGCATGAAATGTTCGAGCACGGCGGGGTGGATGTAGCACTTGCGGCACACCGCCGGCGTGTTGCCCAGCTGTTTCGCGACGTTCTTCACCGCTTCGACCACGTGGCGCTTGGCTTCGGTCTCCGACTCATGCTGCAACTCGCGCAGCACCGACAACGCCAGGGCGCTGCCCGCCCAGGTGCGGTAATCCTTGGCGGTGAAGGCCGCGCCGGTGAGCTTTTGCAGATAAGCGTTTACGTCGGAAGAAGTGACGGTGTGCCGTTCGCCGTGTTCATCGAGGTACTGGAACAGATTCTGCCCCGGTATCTCCAGGCAGCGCTTGATGATTCGCGCCAGGCGGCGATCCTTGACGGTGATCTGGTGCTCGATGCCGCTCTTGCCACGGAACTGGAACAGGATCGCGCTGCCGTTGACCTCGACATGGCGACTGCGCAACGTGGTCAGGCCATAGGAGCGATTGTCCCGCGCGTATTGCGTATTGCCGACGCGGATCAGCGTGGCATCGAGCAAGGTGATCACCGTGGCCATGACCTTGTCACGGCTGAAGCCCGGCTCATCAAGCAGTGCCTCGAGCTTGCGCCGCAGTTTCGGCAGGGCCAGGCCGAAGTCGCGCAGGCGCGAGTATTTGTCGGCGTCGCGCACTTCGCGCCAGCGCGCGTGATAACGGTACTGCTTGCGCCCGCGCGCATCGCGTCCGGTGGCTTGCAGGTGGCCGCACGGGTCGGCGCAGATCCACACATCGGTGTAAGCCGGCGGCACCGCGAGGGCATTGATGCGTTTGATTTCGTCCGGGTCGGTGATGCGCTGGCCCGATGGTTCGAAATAAACGAACTTGCCGCGCAGTTTTTTCCGGGTGATACCAGGCTGAGTGTCATCGACGTAATGCAGGTCGGCGGGCAGAGCATCTGTCAGCACGGTATCGGGCATGGCGGTTTCCTTCGGTCATACGGCAGTCTGTAACTGATTGACCGCAGGCACCGGCCGTCGTGCCGAATGATTTACGCGAGCACCGCCACCGCCTTGATCTGCGCCCACAGGCGCTGGCCCGGGTGCACGCCCAGTTGATCACGCGAGAAGCGGGTGATCCGCGCCAGCAGCGGCGTGCCGCCGGCATCGAGGCGGATCAGCACATGGGCACTGTTGTCAGCGGCCTGTTCGCTGACGACCGTAACGGGCAGACGATTGAGAATGCTGCTGGCTGCATCATTGTTCAGCGCCAGGCTGATGTCGCGCGCGTGCACTTTGCAGCGCAGAGCCTGGCCCACGGCCATCGGCGCATGGGTGACGCGAATGTTCATTGCAGTGGCCGGCAGTTGCAGGCTGAGCAATTGATAGGTGGCGTCGTAGGCGCTGACCTGGCCTTCGATGATCACCCCGGCGTCATCGCCCAGCGCCAAAGGCAGATCCAGGCGCGCAAGGGTTTCACCGATTGGGCCGCTGGCGAGGGCTTTGCCATCACGGAGCAATACCAAATGATCGGCCAGACGCGCGACTTCGTCCTGGGCATGGCTGACGTACAGCAGCGGAATATCCAGTTCGTCGTGCAGGCGCTGCAGGTATGGCAAGATTTCGCTTTTGCGCCGGCTGTCGAGAGCCGCCAGCGGTTCGTCCATCAGCAACAGTTTCGGGCTGGTCAGCAGGGCGCGGGCGATGCCGACGCGCTGCCGTTCGCCGCCGGACAGATGCTCTGGATGACGCTCGAGCAGATGGCTGATGCCGAGCAGTTCGGTCGCTTGGTTGATATCGACCCGGCGTTGCGACCTGGCGATGCGTTTTAGACCAAACTCCAGATTGGCCAGCACCGACAGATGCGGGAACAGGCTGGCTTCCTGAAACACATAGCCAAGCGCACGTTTATGCGGCGGGACGAAGATGCCCTTGGCACTGTCCTGCCACACCTCATCGTTGATCTGCACAAAACCGTGCTCGGCGCGCTCGAGCCCGGCGATGCAGCGCAGGCAAGTGGTTTTGCCCGAGCCGGAATCGCCAAACAGCGCAGTGACGCCGCGGCCCGGCACTTGCAGATCGACATCCAGTTCGAACCCCGGATAAGTGCGTTTCAGGCGTACATCAATCATCGATCAGCTCCAGCCGGCGCGGGTCTTGCGGCTGGAATACAGCGCCAGCAACACCAGAAACGAAAACACCAGCATCGCCGCGGACAGCCAGTGCGCCTGGGCATATTCCAGCGCTTCGACGTGGTCGTAGATCTGCACCGAGACCACGCGGGTCTTGTCGGGAATGTTGCCGCCGATCATCAGTACCACACCGAACTCACCCACGGTGTGGGCAAAGCCGAGGATCGCTGCGGTGATGAAGCCGGGGCGCGCCAGCGGCAGGATCACGCTGAAGAACGTGTCCCAGGGATTGGCGCGCAAGGTCGCGGCGACTTCCAGCGGGCGGGTGCCAATCGCCGAGAAAGCGTTTTGCAGCGGTTGCACCACGAACGGCATGGAGTAGATCACCGAGCCGATGACCAGCCCGGTGAAACTGAACGTCAGCGTGCCCAGCCCCAGCCACTGAGTGAACTGACCGAGAAAACCGTGCGGCCCCAGCGCCAGTAGCAGGTAAAAACCGATCACCGTCGGCGGCAGCACCAGCGGCAGGGCGACGATGGCGCCGATGGGCCCGCGCAACCACGACGATGTGCGCGATAGCCACAACGCGATCGGCGTGCCGATCACCAGCAGGATCGCAGTGGTCAGCGACGCCAGTTTCAGGGTCAGCCAGATCGCGGCGAAGTCGGCACCGGTCAGCGACATTTACAGTTCATATCCAAAGGATTTGATCACCGCAGCGGCTTTCGGCCCCTTGAGGTAATCGACCAGGGCCTTGGCAGCGGCGCTGTCCTTGCCTTTGTTCAAGATCACCGCGTCCTGTTTGATCGGATCATGCAGGGTGGCCGGAACAATCCATGCCGAGCCGCTGCTCACCTTGCCGTCCTTGTAGATTTGCGACAGCGCTACAAAGCCCAGTTCGGCGTTGCCGGTGGAGACGAACTGGTAGGCCTGGGTAATGTTCTGGCCTTCGACGATTTTGCTTTTCGTGGCTTCGCTCAACTGGAGTTTTTCCAGCACCTGAGTGGCGGCCAGGCCGTACGGCGCGGCTTTCGGGTTGGCGATGGACAGGTGCTGGTATTGGTTGGTTTTCAGCACATCACCCTGTGCATCGACATAACCTTCTTTTGCCGACCACAGCGCGAGGGTGCCGACGGCATAGGTGAAGCGTGAGCCTTTGACGGTTTCGCCTTCTTTTTCGAGCTTTTCCGGGGTTGTGTCGTCAGCGGCGAGGAATACCTGGAACGGCGCGCCGTTCTTGATCTGGGTGTAGAACTGGCCGGTTGCGCCGTAAGCAGCGACCAGTTTGTGGCCGGTGTCTTTTTCGAAGTCGGCAGCGATGGCCTGGATTGGCGCGGTGAAATTGGCGGCAACTGCCACTTGTACTTCGTCAGCCTGCGCGGCGCCCATGCTGAACAGTGCGAGGAATGAAGCGAAGCAGACGGGGGTGAAGCGTGTGGCAGCAAGTGTCATGTAAAGGCTCCGTCATCGGCGGCGGTAATTGCTCTGGTTGGGATAACGCCGATACATGGGCGTAATCGCTGTATACGGAAATATATAGCGATACGCCGCCAAGTGGCGAGGGAATAAATCCGCTCGCCGCATTAATTCAGTGACGGTTGAGTTTCGCCAATGCGCCCTCGGCCAGTTGCCGGGTGAGTTCAGCGCTGTCGATATCCTTGCCCAACGTCAGCGCTTGTCCGGCCCAGAGGTTGGCAAAGTCGGCGTCATCCTTGGCCCGCAGCGGCATCAGCGCACCGCCGGCCAACGGGAAGGCCGGCGCCTGCGCCGACATCGGCCCGAGCTCGCGCATCGCCCGATTGACAATGCCCCGCGCCGGACGGCCGGTGAAAATATTGGTGATGGCGGTCTGGCTTTCTTTCGCAGTGCGCAAGGCTTTGTGGTGCGATGCGCTGACTTTGGCTTCCGGAGTGAACAGGTACGCCGTGCCGACTTGCACCGCCGAGGCGCCGAGCATGAAAGCTGCGGCAACACCCCGGGCATCGCTGATCGCGCCCGCCGCGATCACCGGCACTTTCACCGCGTCGACCACCTGCGGCACCAGGGCGAAGGTGCCGACCTGAGTGCTCAGGTCCTCGCTGAGAAACATCCCGCGATGGCCACCGGCCTCATAGCCCATAGCGATGATCGCATCGCAGCCGTGTTGCTCCAGCCAGATCGCTTCCTCGACCGTGGTGGCAGACGAAAGGATTTTCGCCCCGGTGGCCTTGACCCTATCAAGCAGGTTTTTTTCCGGCAGCCCGAAATGAAAACTCACCACCTCGGGGCGGAATTCCTCAAGCACGGCACACGCGGCTTCGTCAAAGGGTGCGCGGTTGGACACTGGTGTCGGCGCGTCGAAATCGGCACCCAGTTCGCGGTAGTAGGGTTCGAGCAGATTTTTCCAGTCACGGGCGCGCTGTTCATCAGGCGCCGGTGGCTGATGGCAGAAGAAATTGACGTTGAACGATTTGGCGGTGTGCTGGCGAATCGTTTTCAGTTCTTCGCGCAGTTGTTCGATGCTCAGCATTGCTGCCGGCATTGAACCGAGGCCGCCGGCGTTGCACACGGCAATTACCATCGAAGAATTGGTCGCACCGGCCATCGGGCCCTGGATGATCGGCAGTTCGATACCGAGAAGATCAACGATGCGGGTGTCTGGCCACTGGCTCATATAGCAATTCTCCGACGATGAAACGGGCAGGGACGGCAGGCGGTTTTTAGCAGCAAAACCTGTTGCGGGGCCAGTCTGAAATTCTGAACATCACGTGCAGTTTTTCAGCGTCGGTGCAATCCGCCACCGCCAAACGAACGGTTCATCATTTGTGAGGAATGGTTGAAGTTGTGCGTGCGCTGGTTACCGAGATTACGTGCGGCGGATTCGCGGTTGAGATTTTGCAACTGCGCATTGTTGTTCGCGGGTCTGGTCCGGTTGGCACCGCTGCCGGCCACGGACTGCCAGCCGTTGTCGGTTCTCTTGTAGACGTTGCCGTCGCGCCCGGCATAAACGTTGTCGCCGACCCGCGCGGCGCCGCCGTTGCGGCCATGGATACCGCCGTATTGCGTGGTGTTGCCGGTATTGGGGTTGTAAACGGCGCCGCGATTGGCACTGACGTGAGTGCCGCTGCGGACGTTGCCAGCGCTAACCCGCTCTCCGGCGATGGCACCGCCGTTCGGGCCGACTGCCACGCCGCTGCGCCCGGCAGCGTAGTTGCCGGTGTAGGCGTTGTGCACCGCGCCACGTTGCCCGGCGGCGGCAATGCCGGTACGCGAGTTGTACGAGGCGCCAACCTGACCGGCCCAGCGATTGCCGGTCCAGGCGTTGTAACCGGCGCCATAACGGCTGACCGTCGCGCGATCACCCCACTGATGATAAAGATTGCCGGTGGTTCCGGCCCAGCCACCCGGGCCCCAGGCCACCGCGCCGCCGCGATAACCGTAAGCGGCGCCCCCCCAGGCCAGCGGCGCCGGGTACAGACGCGGACCCCACGCGTAGCCCCAGCCGTAATTTCCCCACCACGGATAGGCGCCCCAACCCCAGCCCATGGCGACGGTGCTGCCGCCCCAGCTCCAGCCGAATCCAAAGCCAAAGGACCAGCCAGTCCACGGCGTGTAACGAATCGCGACGCCGAAACCATAGGTCACCGGCGGCCCGTACCAGACGCTGCCGACCCACGGCGTATACGGATAACCGGTGCCGTACACCACAACGCCAGTCGCCGGGTCCAACGTCGAGCCTTGATAGCCCGGTGTGTAGCCGACCACCACGGTATCGCCACTGGCCTCGTAAACCTTGACGTATGTGAGGTAGTGCATCGGCGAGCTGGGCGGAATCGAATAAATCACCGCTGGTACTGAAGAGGCCACACTCCACGGCCCGCTCACCGAGGTGGCGCTGAACCAGATGCCGTTCTCCACGGCCCACCAACTGTCGTTGTCGACGCGAATGATCGGTGTGGCGCTGTTGACCACGTATTGCAGCGGCGTATTGCTGATCGCTTTGAGCTGCGGCTCGCCGTCAAATTGCGGTGTGGTCATCTTCACCGCGCTTTTCTTGATCGCCGACGTCTGCGGGATGGTCGCGGCAATGGCCGCCTCCTGCGCCTGTGGCGTGCCGGCCACCGAGGCCTTGACGTTCTCTTTGGCGCTGTCGTCAGGAATATTGGCAAAGTCGGCCGGCAGTTTGTCTGCCGGGACAAAGGTCCATGGCCCGCTCATGTCGCTGGCGCGGAACCAGCGCCCGGAGATCAGTACATAACTGTTCTGATCGCCGATTTCCTTGAAGATGTGCCCGGTGGTGTTGCTCACGTACAACAGGCTGGTGCCCTGAATCGGTTGCCATTGCGCGGCGCCGTCAGTGACCAACAGTTCCGTTGGCGTGGTGGCGATGAAAATCTTTGGCTGCGGAGGCTTGGCCAGGCTGGGAATCTTGTCCTTCGGATCGCTTTGTCCGGTGAGCAAATCCACCTGGCGACTCTTTATCGCCGCCTGTTTGGCTTTTTCCAGTTCGGGCGACGGTGCAGCGAGGCGCGTGTAGTTGCCGTCCACTTGATCCGCGACCATCCAGCCGTCGAATACGTGCAGGTAGTGTTTGCCCTGGACGTCCTTGAGCAGCAATGGGCGCGTGTTGATCACCCGTTGCAGCTCGGTGCCTTCCACCGGCCGGTAAGCCGCTTCGCCGTCGATGTACACGAGGATTGCCGGGCTGTCGGAGCTGATGATGGTCGGCGGTGTGTTTTCCAAGGGCGCGCTGTCGGCTTTCTGTTCAGCGTTGAGCACGCCAACCGCTGCTTCCAGCTGATCCAGTGAAATGGTTTTCTTGCGGCTCTCGGCATCTTTTTCCAGGACGGCTAGCCACGTGTCGGCCTGTTTGGCATCGGCGGGGAAATCGGCCTTGATGATGTTGTACTGATCGAGCGCGACCCAGCGGGTGGCTTTATCGACGAGGGTGTGAGCGCTGAACTGGACGATGCCGTAGGTGGACTTGCCATCGGCAGCCGTGGCTTCGACCGCCGCGCGGGCATTGAGCGTATAGCCGTCCCAGCTGTCGAGCTGCGGCTGATATACCGTCAGTTTGCTCTTGCCGCTGTTGATCACCTGCGGCCAGTTCGGCTCGCTTGGCGCCGCGTCCGGCTTTGCCGCTGGGGCGGCTGCCCAGGCGTTGCCAAGTGTCAGCAGACATAACATCAGCAACCAGGGTAAAGCGCGCAGCAAAGGCATCGTCAGCTCCATCGACAGACCGGTTCGCAAGGCAAAACCGGGAAAACACAACCGTCGAAAAAGCATAGCCGCCCGCCGAGGATTTACCCGGCTGATCGAGCAGTCAGCGCAAAGTCGAGTGTGGCAATGTGTTGCGATGTGCTATTTCAAGGCATGCTTTTACAAATCATTTTCGAGAGGCCGTCATGTTCAACGCCATTCTGATCGACAAAGACGACAGCGGTTATCGCGCCAATCTGCAGCAAATCGATGAGCAGCAACTGCCCGAGGGCAACGTCAGCGTGAACGTCGCGTACAGCACGCTGAATTTCAAGGATGGCCTGGCGATCACCGGCAGCAGCCCGGTAGTACGCAAGTTTCCCATGGTGCCGGGCATCGACCTGACGGGGACTGTCGAGTCCAGTTCGCATGCCGATTTCAAGGCGGGCGACCGAGTGCTGCTCAACGGCTGGGGCGTCGGGGAAAGCCACTGGGGCGGACTGGCGCAAAAGGCCCGGCTCAACGGTGACTGGCTGATTCCACTGCCCGAAGCTTTCACCCCTGCGCAAGCCATGGCCATTGGCACTGCGGGCTACACGGCGATGCTGTGCATTCTGGCGCTGGAGCGCCATGGCGTGACCCCTGATCAGGGCGAAGTGCTGGTCACTGGCGCCAATGGCGGAGTCGGTAGCTTTGCCATCGCTTTGCTCAGCAAGTTGGGATACCGCGTGGTGGCGTCCACGGGCCGGGTGTCCGAGCATGAATACCTGGAGCAATTGGGCGCTGCAGAAATAATCGATCGCGCCACCTTGTCCGAACCGGGCAAGCCGTTGGCGAAGGAGCGTTGGGCGGCGGTGGTCGATTCGGTCGGCAGCCATACATTGGCCAACGCTTGCGCCAGCACTCGCTCGGAAGGCGTGGTCGCGGCATGCGGGTTGGCGCAAGGCATGGACTTTCCGGCCTCGGTAGCACCATTTATTCTGCGCGGCGTGACGTTGGCGGGGATCAACAGTGTGACCCAGCCCAAGGCGCGCCGTATCGAGGCGTGGAACCGGCTGGCCAAGGATCTGGATTTCTCGTTATTGCAATTGATCAGTCAGGAAATCAGTTTGAGCGAAGCGCTTGAGGCTGCGCCCAAACTGCTCGCCGGGAAACTGCGGGGCAGGGTGGTGGTCGACGTCAATCGTTGAGTTCGCGCTCAAGCAACTGGCGTTTGCGTTCGACGCCCCAGCGGTAGCCGGAAAGGTTGCCATCGCTGCGCACCACGCGGTGGCAGGGAATCGCCACCGCCAGGCGGTTGGCCCCGCAAGCCTGGGCCACCGCACGCATCGAAGTCGGCGCGCCGATGCGTTGCGCGATCTCGGCGTAACTGGCGGTGCTGCCTGCGGGTATCTCGCGCAGCGCCTGCCAGACGCGCTCCTGAAACGCGGTGCCGCGTATATCCAGCGGCAAGTTCAGGCCTGTCGCGGGCGCTTCGACAAAACCGACGACGCTGGCGATCAACTGTTCAAATTCGCGGTCGGCGCCGATCAGATTGGCCTTGCGAAACTGATCCTGCAGATCGCAGACCAGTTGATGCGGATCGTCGCCGAGCAGAATTGCGCAGATCCCCCGTTCGCTTTGCGCCACCAGAATCGCCCCCAGCGAGCATTGGCCAACGGCAAAGCGGATGTCGTTGTTTTGCCCGGCGGCGCGGTAGTCGGTGGGCTTCATGCCCAGCAGTTGATCGGCTGATTCGTAAAAACGGCTGTTGGAGTTGAAGCCAGCGTCATACAGCGCGTCGGTCACCGAGCCGCCATCCGCCAGACGCGCACGCAGTTTGCGTGAACGATGCGCCGTGGCGTAAGCCTTGGGCGTCAGGCCAGTCGCGGCTTTGAATACTCGATGAAAATGGAAAGGGCTAAGGCCGGCGCTGGCGGCAAGGCTGTCGAGCGCGGGCAATGTCTCGGACGCTTCGATCTGCCGGCAGGCTGCTGCGATGATCGCCGCATGTTGCGCGTCATTCTGGTCCTTGCTGGCCCGTTTGCTCGGCCGATATCCGGCAGCTTCGGCCAGTTCGGCGGTTTCGAAAAATATGACGTTCTGCGGTTTCGGCAGACGCGCAAGGCTGCTCGGTCGGCAATAGACGCCGGTGGTTTTCACCGCGTAGACAAATTGTCCGTCGGCACTTGGGTCGCGAGCAACCACGGCGGCCCAGCGGGGATCGTCTTCAATACTGATGGTGTTCGAAAGCGTGTCCATGAGAGGGAATCCGTTGACCTGTTTGAGTCAGGTTAACCAGCATCGTAACCCGCGACACTCCGCGCCTTGCGGTCAAACTTTTACTGATCGCCAGCAACGCGGAAGGTGATGTTGATGCGCCGTTCGCCCAAGAGCGGGTGATGGCCGGGTTTGATTGGCAGCACGCCGTGATAGCGCAGGCGATCCACACCACCCCAGACCACCATGTCGCCGTGCAACAGCGGGATGCGCTGGCTCTTGTCGCTGCGTTCGAAACCGCCAAACAGAAACATTGCCGGCAAACCCAGCGACAACGAAACGATGGGCGCGGCATAACCCTTTTCGTCCTTGTCCTGATGCAACGACATCTTGGCGCCGGGGACGTATTGGTTGATCAGGCAGGAGTCGGCCTGAAAATCCGGAAAGCCGGCACGCTCAGCCGCTTGGTGCGCCAGTTCGGCAAATACCGCCGGCATCGACGGCCACGGCAAGCCGCTGAGTGGGTCGACGCTGGAATAGCGGTAACCGCTGCGATCGGTGATCCAGCCCAGCTGTCCGCAACTGCTGGTGCCGACCGACATGCTGAAACCGCCGGGCGTGACCATGTGGCGTAGCGGGGCGGCGGCGAGAACGGTTTCGAGCGCCGTTAGCAGTTGCTCGACCCGAGACAAGGCGAATCCGCGCAGCACCCACGATTGCTCGCCGATCTGCTCGGCGCGGAGTTGCTGAACGGGCTCGTTGTCGGCGAACAGGTCAAACGTGGTTGGTTGCATGATTCGGTTACAGCGCTTTGCTGACCTTGATGTCACTGAGTTCTTCGTCAGCGTGCATTTTCTTCAGCGCCGCTTTCGCTTCCTCGTCAGTGCCGGTTTCCAGTTCAGCGAATTCGAAACGCTGTTCACCGTCCAGTTTGTACTTGATCACGTATTTGATTTTTTGCGCCACGGTAGTGGTTTCCTTTCAGAATAGGCTGCGCGTATCAGCTCAGTTTAGTGCTGGAGCGACGGATGATCTTGATCGAATGGGTCAGGGTCGGCTTGCGCGTCACGCTGATTGCACGGCGGTTGACGGTGTCGATGGTAATGTTCCAGAAGCCGGTGCTCGGCGCCGTTATGCGTGCTGGGAAGGTGTCGAACGCGCCGCCGTGGTAGGTGTGACGACCGCCGTTTTTGAAGCTGCGGAAGTTGGCGTCGTTCATCAAACGGATGTTGCACATCTGCGAGCATTGAATGACGACGATGTCGTCTTCGTTGAGGTGCTCGCGCTGGTGAATGAATTTCATGGGCGCCTCCAGAAGGGCTTTTTCTACTAAATCAAAACGATAGCTTGTCGATGGGCGCAGTTTATCAGCCCGCACGGGTTATTATCTGGCCGTCGGGCGTTGCTTTGACAAATTTTGAACAGAACTTCGCCATGGCCGGCGGGTTAAATGCACAAGGCCCCGGAGAAAAGCGGCATTTGTGCTGTCGGACGGTCTTTAACGGAGGATTTATATGAAGTGGGGTGTGGTGTGTGTGCCGTTGATTCTGGCAATGGCCGGTTGCGCAAATGTTTCCGAAATCAATGAAACCCTGCCGACCATGAGCGTTATCTCTGGCAAAAAGCCTCAGGAATACGCGCAGTGCCTGACTGAAAAACTCGCCGACAGTCGCGGCGCGTTGCAGGTTCAGCCGCAGAAGGACGGTGTACGAGTGATCGTCCCCGGCAAACTTTCGTCAGGTCCAGCAGCAGTGTTTGATATCGAGGATCGCGCCGGTGGCAGCAGCATCAAGCTGCATGAGCGCATGTCAAACGTGCCGGTTCGCCCTCACGATGTACAGAAAGCCGCGAACGCCTGTATTTCCGGCTGATAGACTACCGGACATCAGCACCCGATGCCGTCACAGTCCTGCTGTGGCGGCATTGTCATTTATGGAGTCGCGATGAAGCGAGAGCACGTGCGGGAGCGCCATGCAGAGGGCCTTATCTCTGCCACCCATGTCATCCAGAACCCGGCAAATCCCGGTGAATGGATCGTGTTTTTCAAGAAGAGTGCAGGGCGCAGCTACTTTTTGGTGGATGACAATGATGAAGTCGAGTCCTTCAGTCGGCTCGACGATCTGATCGAGGTCGTCCGTGGCCTCGGAATCAAGTTCGCCGAAATCCACATGTAGGCTTACTTGCAGACAACCACGACGTTGCGGGTTTTGTAATTGCCGACGTCGACGCCCAGGGTTTTGTCGTCTTCCGCAGGTGCCGGTGTGCCGTCAGTGCCGACAATCCGATAACCGGTGCCGGCGCAGGAGGCATCTGCCTTCTCGTAGCACATCGCCCAGGAGTTGGCCTCACCTGAACAGTCGATGCTCAGGCCTTGTTCGCCATTGTTCAGAAAGGTCGGCTGCGAGGTGGCACAGCCGCTCAGTACCAACACCGCGAAAATCAGATGCAGTTTGTTCAGGTTCATGGTTGCGTGGTCTTCAAGTGGGGGACTGGATGCTCTGACAGCGCCGCGATGAAAAGGTTATAGCGATTGGCCACTTGTTTGCCAACAAGGCACAAAAAAGCCCTGCGTCCTGGCAGGGCTTGAAGCGTGTGGCGACAAGGTCAGTCCTGATCCTTGCCACGGCGCTTGGAAGAAGCAGGCGTATCGGTGAACACCGAGGCCACATCCGTCGCCATCTGCTCGCTGTCGAAAGGCCCGGCGATGTGTTCGCCGTTGGTGGTGGTCAGCGTCCACTTGCCGTCTTTCTTGTCGATCACATACCCGTTGATGATTTTTACCGCAGCCATCTGGTCTTACTCGTTCGCAGGTTCAAAGGCGCCATGATACCGGCAAATGCTCGCTTCGGGGACCGATAAGCGTATGGTGATCCAGTTTCCCCGGATCTTGAGCTACGCTGAATTCGCCGCTGCAACACCGGGATGGAACTATCCGCGCGAATATTTCTCTATGTTGGCATCGGTTAGCCAGCGCGGGGCATTGTAAGGCGCACGCCGCCTGATTAGACTGCCCCGAAACTCGTACACACAGCCTTTTCAAGGACTTATATGATCAAGAAATGCTTGTTTCCAGCAGCCGGTTACGGCACTCGCTTCCTCCCAGCGACCAAAGCCATGCCTAAAGAAATGCTGCCGGTGGTAAACAAGCCACTGATCCAGTACGGCGTTGAAGAAGCACTGGACGCGGGCCTGACTGAGATTTCCATCGTCACCGGTCGTGGCAAGCGTGCTCTGGAAGACCACTTCGACATCAGTTACGAGCTGGAAAACCAGATCAAGGGCACCGACAAGGAAAAGTACCTGGTCGGTATCCGCAAGCTGTTGGACGAGTGCTCGTTCTCCTACACCCGTCAGACCGAAATGAAAGGTCTGGGCCACGCGATCCTGACTGGCCGCCCGCTGATCGGTGACGAACCGTTCGCCGTGGTTCTGGCGGACGACCTGTGCGTCAACATCGACGGCGACGGCGTGCTGACCCAGATGGTCAAGCTGTACAAGCAGTTCCGCTGCTCGATCGTCGCTATCCAGGAAGTCGATCCGCAGGAAACCAACAAGTACGGCGTAATCGCTGGCGAAATGATCCGCGATGACATTTACCGTGTGCACAGCATGGTCGAGAAGCCAAAGCCGGAAGACGCGCCGTCGAACCTGGCCATCATCGGTCGTTACATCCTGACCCCGGACATCTTCGACCTGATCGAGCAGACCGAGCCAGGCAAGGGCGGCGAAATCCAGATCACCGACGCCCTGATGAAGCAAGCCCAGAACGGCTGCGTGATGGCCTACAAGTTCAAGGGCAAGCGTTTCGACTGCGGTGGCGCTGAAGGCTACATCGACGCGACCAACTTCTGCTTCGAAAACTTCTACAAGACTGGCAAAGCTTACTGATAGCGTTTGCCCCGTCTGCAAGAGAAAGCCACCTTCGGGTGGCTTTTTCATTTTCCGCCCTTATATGGATGGCAGTGCTTGCCCAATGAATGGCTGCGGGTATGCTGATGGCCTGCCGAGGAGATAGAAATGGCCTACGATTTTGACCTTTATGTGATTGGTGCCGGTTCCGGCGGTGTGCGGGCTGCGCGGTTTGCCGCCGGCTTCGGGGCGAAAGTGGCGGTGGCCGAAAGCCGTTATCTGGGCGGCACCTGCGTCAATGTCGGCTGCGTGCCGAAAAAACTCCTTGTGTACGGCGCGCACTTTGCCGAGGACTTCGAGCAAGCGTCCGGTTTCGGCTGGAACCTGGGCGAGGCCAACTTCGACTGGGCCACGTTGATCGCCAACAAGGATCGCGAGATCAATCGCCTCAACGGCATTTATCGCAATCTGCTGGTCAACAGCGGCGTGACCCTTCACGAGGCGCACGCGAAAATCGTCGGGCCGCACGAGGTCGAGGTCAACGGCGAGCGCTTCACCGCGAAGAACATCCTGATCGCCACTGGCGGCTGGCCGCAGATCCCCGAAATCCCGGGGCACGAGCATGCGATCGGTTCGAACGAAGCGTTCTTTCTCAAAGAACTGCCCAAGCGTGTGCTGGTAGTTGGCGGCGGTTATATAGCGGTCGAGTTCGCCGGAATTTTCCATGGCCTCGGTGCCAACACCACGCTGCTGTATCGCGGCGATCTGTTCCTGCGCGGTTTCGACGGTTCGGTGCGCAAGCATCTGCAGGAAGAATTGACCAAGCGTGGCCTCGATCTGCAATTCAACGCCGACATTGCGCGCATCGACAAGCAGGCTGATGGCAGCTTGAAGGCCACGCTCAAGGATGGTCGAGTGCTCGAAGCCGACTGCGTGTTCTACGCCACCGGTCGCCGTCCGATGCTGGACAATCTGGGCCTGGAAAACACCGATGTTCAGCTCGACGACAAGGGCTTTATCAAAGTCGACGACGAGTATCAAACCACCGAGCCGTCGATTCTGGCGCTGGGCGACGTCATTGGTCGCGTGCAGCTGACACCGGTTGCGCTCGCCGAAGGCATGGCCGTGGCGCGGCGTCTGTTCAAGCCGGAGCAATACCGCCCGGTGGACTACAAGATGATCCCGACCGCCGTGTTCAGCCTGCCGAACATCGGCACGGTCGGTTTGAGCGAAGAAGAAGCGCGCGATTGTGGCCACGAAGTGGTGATCTTCGAAAGCCGCTTCCGCCCGATGAAGCTGACCCTGACGGACTGTCAGGAGAAAACCCTGATGAAGCTGGTAGTCGACGCCAAGACCGACAAGGTGCTTGGCTGCCACATGGTCGGCCCGGATGCTGGCGAGATCGTGCAAGGACTGGCGATTGCTTTAAAGGCGGGCGCGACCAAGCGCGACTTCGACGACACCATCGGGGTGCACCCGACGGCCGCCGAAGAGTTCGTCACCATGCGCACACCGGTCAGCGCTTAAGCATCCTTCGCTTTGGTCGATTCTGGCGCTGCCGCAACGGTAGCCGCCAGACGCTGGCTGTCCTCAAGGCTCGCCTGAGCCTTGAGCAATTCCTTTTCCAGTGACTGATTGAGCTGCGTCTGCTCGTCGACGCTCTGTTTGAGCGCCTGGCTTTCCAGTGTCGCCACGCGCAGACGTTCCTGGAGGAGGGTGCGCTCGCTGTCCATGCGCGTCGCCTGCTCGAGCAACTGATCCTGACGCTGATTGCTCTGCTTGAGTTGATCCTGCACCAGGTTCAGCTCGCGCTGGGTGCCACGGTTTTCGGTAAGCAGGCGTTCGTTGTCGCGGTGCAACTGCGTGATCTCATCCTGACGCACCAACGCGCTCTGCTGGGCTTGACGCAGTTCGGCCTGAATCTGCTGGATCTGCCCTTCGTGGCGGGCCTGTTCCTGCTCGCGCTGTTCCTTGCTGGCGTTGCGGTAATGCTCCAGCGCATCGCGGGCGTGCAGGTGTTTTTCTTCCAGCGAGCGGATCTGCTCGTCCTTGTCCTGCAGACGCAATTCGAAGTCGGCCAAGGCCTGGTTCAGGCCGGCGTTGCGCGTCTGTTCGGTTTGCAGCATCGAGCGGGTGTTGCTCAGCGCTTCGGATTCGCGTTGCAGGGCGGCGCCCTGAATGTCGTGGTCGTGTTCAAGTTTTTCCAATGCCTGGCGTACCTGTTTCAGCTCGGTTTCCAGTGCTTCGCGTTGCTCCTCGAACTGTTCGCGGGCTTGCTCGATGGGCTCCTGCGCCTGTTCTTTCAGGCGCTGGGCGAGGCGAGAGACGAGGGCGGTCAGCTCATCATCGATCGGTTCTGCTGACGCTTCTATTGGCTGGGCGCCGTCATCCAGCTCTTTCAGATAACGATGGATCGTGGTTTTCGAGCCGGTGTTGCCCATTTCGATGCGTACTGCATCGATGCTTGGGTGTTCGCCGCGGGCCAGGATTGCTGTGCGTGCGATTTGCACCAGTGCTTTGGTAATGCCGCCACGGGCCATGTGAACTCCTACGTTTACGTACTGTGGTACATGCCACTAAAGTACGCAGTGTACCATGCTGAAAATATAGGTAAATCGTTGATGTAAAACAGGCGGGATATACTGGTATTACCCAATGTCAGGCGGCAAAATGCGCTTTTGCATGCCTGAACCCGTACACCAGCGAGAAAACCGCCCATGAGTGACATTGATCGATATCTGCAAGCCGCCACCCGCGACAACACCCGCCGCAGCTATCGCATGGCCATCGAGCATTTCGAGGTGACGTGGGGCGGATTTCTCCCGGCCACCGCAGATAGCGTTGCGCGCTATCTGGTGGAGCACGCCGGGGTTCTATCGATCAACACGCTGAAATTGCGCCTGTCGGCGCTGGCGCAGTGGCACAACAGTCAGGGTTTTGCCGACCCGACCAAGGCGCCAGTGGTGCGTAAGGTGTTCAAGGGCATTCGCGCCTTGCACCCGGCGCAGGAAAAACAGGCCGAACCATTGCAACTGCAGGATTTGCAACGTGTGATCGATTGGCTGGAACAGGAGGCGCAATCCGCCCGCCAGGAACAGGACCGCCCGACCTTGCTCAAGGCCTATCGGGATCGCGCGCTGATTCTGTTGGGCTTCTGGCGGGGCTTTCGCAGCGACGAGTTGTGCCGCTTGCAAATCGAGCATGTGCAGGCCAGTGCTGGCAAGGGAATCACCTTGTATCTGCCGCGCAGCAAGGGCGACCGGGAAAACCTCGGACAGACCTATCAGGCCCCAGCGCTGCTCAAGCTGTGTCCGGTGCAGGCTTATATCGACTGGATCACCGAGGCCGCGCTGGTACGCGGCGCAGTTTTCCGAAGCATTGATCGGTGGGGCAATCTGAGCGAGGAGGGTTTGCACGCCAACAGCATCATCCCGCTGTTGAGACAGGCTCTGCAACGTGCCGGGATTGCCGCCGCCGGTTATACCAGCCACTCGTTGCGACGCGGCTTTGCAACCTGGGCGCATCAAAGCGGCTGGGATCTGAAATCACTGATGAGTTACGTCGGCTGGAAGGACATGAAATCCGCCATGCGCTATGTTGAGGTCAGCCCATTCCAGGGAATGGCTCGGATTATGGATAAGCCGGATCAAGCGTAGAGATCGTTTTCTTCTATTAATACAGTCAGCTAATAGCGAAAACAAATCAGCAGTATCAGGTTTGCCAATGAGCCTTCCGTCGAGTGAGTGGGTAGGATTCACCCATCAACTTCATAACCCCTGACGGAGAGTCATCGATGCCTATCATCAACAGCCAAGTAAAACCGTTCAAAGCTACCGCGTTCAAAAACGGCGACTTCGTTCAAGTCTCGGATGCTGACTTGAAAGGCAAGTGGTCCGTGGTGTTCTTCTACCCAGCCGACTTCACCTTCGTATGCCCAACCGAGCTGGAAGACCTGGCCGACAACTACGCTGAGTTCAAGAAGCTGGGCGTGGAAATCTACAGCGTTTCGACCGACACCCACTTTGCTCACGCTGCCTGGCACAACACTTCGCCAGCCATCGGCAAAATCCAGTACACCATGATCGGCGACCCGACCCACGTCATCTCGCGCAACTTCGACGTGCTGATCGAAGAAGCTGGTCTGGCTGACCGTGGCACCTTCGTGATCAACCCTGAAGGCCAGATCAAAATCGTTGAACTGAACGATGGCGGCGTTGGCCGTGACGCTTCCGAGCTGCTGCGCAAGATCAAGGCTGCTCAGTACGTCGCTGCACACCCAGGCGAAGTTTGCCCGGCCAAGTGGAAAGAAGGCGAGGCCACTCTGGCTCCGTCGCTGGACCTGGTCGGCAAGATCTAAGTCTGTGACATGCAACGCAGGGCGGCACGCCGCACCTTCTTAAGTTAGCTGCACCGCCCAATAAAAATGCCCGGGCGAGATTCGCTCGGGCTTTTTTTCGCCTCAAATAAAGGCAATCGCCCGTATGTTGGACGCCAATCTTAAAGCCCAGTTGAAATCGTACCTGGAACGGGTCACCCAACCGATCGAGATCGTCGCATCCCTCGACGACGGTGCGAAATCCCGTGAAATGCTGGAACTGCTGAAAGACGTTGCCAGTCTTTCGAGCCAAATTACCCTGATCGACAGCGGTGACGATGCCCGCAAACCATCGTTCTCGATCAATCGCCCCGGAGCCGACATCAGCCTGCGCTTTGCCGGTATACCGATGGGCCACGAATTCACCTCCCTGGTGCTGGCGCTGCTGCAAGTCGGTGGCCACCCGTCGAAGGCCAGCGTTGAAGTCATCGAGCAGATTCGTTCGCTAAAAGGCGAGTTCAGCTTCGAGACCTACTTCTCGCTGTCTTGCCAGAACTGCCCGGACGTCGTTCAGGCGCTGAACCTGATGGCCGTGCTCAACCCGAACATCCGCCACGTCGCCATCGACGGCGCGCTGTTCCAGGACGAAGTCGACGATCGCAAGATCATGGCTGTGCCGAGCATCTACCTCAACGGCGAAAACTTCGGCCAGGGCCGTATGGGCCTGGAGGAAATCCTCGCCAAACTCGACACCGGCGCGATTGAGCGTCAGGCCGAGAAAATCAGCGCCAAGGAAGCCTTTGACGTGCTGGTCGTCGGCGGTGGCCCGGCCGGTGCTTCGGCGGCCATCTATGCCGCACGTAAAGGCATCCGCACCGGTGTCGCTGCTGAGCGCTTCGGCGGTCAGGTGCTGGACACCATGGCCATCGAGAACTTCATTTCCGTCCAGGAAACCGAAGGGCCGAAACTGGCCGCGGCTCTGGAAGAACACGTCAAGCAGTACGACGTCGACATCATGAACCTGCAACGTGCCGACAAGTTGATCCCGGGCAAGAATGGCGAGTTGCACGAAGTCCACTTCGCCAGTGGCGCAACCCTGAAAGCCAAGAGCGTAATCCTGGCGACCGGCGCACGCTGGCGCGAAATGAACGTCCCCGGCGAGCAGGAATACCGCAACAAGGGCGTGGCTTACTGCCCGCACTGCGACGGCCCGCTGTTCAAAGGCAAGCGCGTAGCGGTGATCGGCGGTGGTAACTCCGGCGTTGAAGCGGCCATCGACCTGGCCGGTATCGTGTCGCACGTAACGCTGCTTGAATTCGACGTGCAACTGCGTGCCGATGCCGTTCTGCAACGCAAACTGCACAGTCTGCCGAACGTCACCGTGATCACCAGTGCGCAAACCACTGAAGTCACCGGCAATGGCGAGAAGGTCAACGGTCTGCGTTACAAGGATCGCACCACAGATGAGCTGCGCACGGTTGAGCTGGAAGGCATCTTCGTGCAGATCGGTCTGCTGCCCAACACCGATTGGCTGAAGGGCACCATCGAGCTGTCGCCGCGTGGTGAGATCATCGTCGATAATCGTGGCGAGACTTCGATTCAGGGGATCTTTGCAGCGGGCGACGTGACGACTGTGCCTTACAAGCAGATCGTGATCGCAGTGGGCGAGGGCGCCAAGGCTTCTCTGAGCGCGTTCGATCACTTGATCCGGACTTCGGCCCCGGCGTAACTTCCAGGTCGAAAACGAAAAAACCCATGAGCGATCATGGGTTTTTTATTGCGCGTGGAAAGCCACCCCTCACCCCAGCCCTCTCCCGAGGGAGAGGGAGCCGACCGAGGTGTCTGAAGTCATCCATAGACCTGAGAGGGCCGGTCGATTATGGATTCACCGCCAATCTTTCAAGTCGGCGTAATTCTCCAACATCCCCCAATCAGTCCCCTCTCCCTCTGGGAGAGGGCTAGGGTGAGGGGCTTTCAGCTTTTACAGCGGCGCAGGCTGAATGATTTCGACCCAGTAGCCATCCGGATCCTTGATGAACGCCAGGCTCTTCATCCGGCCATCGGTCAGACGCTTCTGGAAATCGCAACCCAGCTCTTCAAAGCGTGCACATGCTGCAACGATATCCGGCACTGAGATGCAGATGTGGCCGAAACCGCGCGGGTCGGTGTTGCCATTGTGATAGGCGAAGTCGGCATCGTTTTCGGTGCCGTGGTTGTGGGTCAGTTCGAGAATGCCCGGGATCGATTTCATCCATTCGGTACGCGCGGCGGCGTCGGTCGGGATCTGTGATTTATCGACCAGCGCGAGGAAGTACAGGCTGAACTCGGCTTCCGGGAAATCACGCTTCTCGACCAGCGAGAAACCCAGTACACGGGTGTAGAAATCCAGCGACTTGGTGATGTCCTTCACGCGCAGCATGGTGTGGTTGAACACGAAGTTGCGGGTTGCGCTGTCTGGCGTAGCTGTCACGCCGGGAAAAGTGTTCAGTTCGTTGAGGCTCATGGGCCCTCCAATAACAAATGGGCGAGTGAATGGGCGCAATGATACGCATGCCGGCCGGCATCGCCAAATGCAAGGCGGGCTTGCCCTGCGCGAGGGCGGGGCTCAGACTTTGCCTTCTATCTACGAGTGCGTCCGGCAATGATCCGACTGTTGAAATCCGTGTTTGTTTTTTTTGCTTTGTCGTCGGCTGTGGTTTTACCCGTAATGGCCGAACCAAGTATCACTTGGCCGACGGGCTGGGAGGTTGAACCATTGCCGGACACCGCGCCACCAGTCTCGCGGCAGCGGGCGGTGAAGCTCGATGCTGATGGCAATCAGGTGATGGTGATGGAGTTGACCATGACGCAAGTGGAGGCGGGGCATCAGGTCAATTTGCAAGGCGTGCTGCTGGAAATGCGCAAATCGATCCAGAAGGATTTCTTCCGCAGTGGTTATCAGAGCGTTTGCAACAGAATTCATCCGGCTGCGCTCGGCTCATTGTCCGGGCTGGAGACGACGTGCACGGTCACCGAGAACGGTCGACACGTATTATCACAAACGTTGGTGGCAGCTGTGGAAACAGACAAGGCTTACGTACTTTCATATGCCGGTCAGGCCGAGGTTTATAAGGCGAGCGCCGACGACATAGAGGCGGCGCGCAACAGCCTGAAATTATAAACGTCCGTACTAACTTGCAATGATTTGAATGCCGGAAAGGATTAAGCACAAAGTTTGATCCAGCGTGTCCTAGCAACATTGCGCAGCAAAATGTTTAGCCTGATGATTCAGTAACGTTACACAAATTTCCAACTTGTTCGATGAAAATCATTTCATTTGTTAGATATTGTCAATAAAAAAGCCCTGCATCGAGCAGGGCTTTTTGTTGGCGTCAGATCAACCGCGCAACCATGAATCCACGGTGGCTGCACCGTACTGCTCTTTCCAGGCTTTCAGACCGCGATGGTTGCCACCCTTGGTTTCGATCAGCTCGCCAGTGTGCGGGTTCTGATAAACCTTGACCACCCGAGCGCGGCGAGTCTTGGGCGCTGCGGACTGCTGGAGACCGGACTTTGCCGGGTTTGGATCAAGGATGGCGATGATGTCTTTCAGGCCTTTGCCATAGGTTTTCATCAGTCCCTGGAGCTTTTCTTCGAATTCGATTTCTTTCTTGAGCCCGGCATCGTTCTTCAGCGATTCCAGCTGTTTGAGCTGTTCCTGAAGGGCCTTTTCAGCTGCGCGAAATTCGGCGAGTCTGGACAATATCTTTACTCCAATAGTGTGTTTGGCTGATACCAACCGCAAACAAAGCTATAAGCCAAGAGCCTGGAAGCGACTCGGTGATAATTGGCTCACCTGCCAGTCTGGCTCAGGTTGAAAAAATTGTAGTAGTTAATGCGACAAGAGTAAATCCTGATGTTGTCGTCATGTAACAACAATGACTTTTTGTATCAATTTGGTGCGGCTGTTCGGCGGGCCATGTCGGCGACTTAATGATGAGTTAATGCGTCGAGGAACTCAGCGCCAGGCATTGGTCTACCGTACAAATAGCCCTGCAAAAAATTAACGTTATGCTCGGTCAGGTAATCAGCCTGGACCTGAGTTTCGACACCTTCGGCAACAATGCGCAAGTCCAGTTTGGCCGACAGCTCGATAATGGAGTCGAGGATATGCCTCGATAACGCGTCTATGCCGATCATGGCCACGAAGCTCTGATCGATCTTTAGAAAGTCGACATTGAAGGTGCGCAGATAACCAAGGCTTGAATGTCCGGTACCGAAGTCGTCGATTGCGATTTTCACACCCAGTGCATGCAGCTGCTCGAAGAGCTGCAGGGTGATGTCATTCGGCTCGACCAGCTGGCGCTCCGTCAATTCCAACACCAGTTCGATGCTGCCAGGCGCAAATGCAGCCAAGAGGTCACGACAATCCTCGACCAGCTCCAGATCCTGGCAATGGCTGGCGGTGATATTGATGCCGATATGGAAAGGTTTGGCGAAGCTTGTGGATTGCGGCCCCAGCAGCACCGCAGTCTGTTGCATCAGGGCGCGGGTCATCGGCACGATCAAGCCCGAGTGCTCGGCAAATGGAATAAACAGATCCGGCCGTACCAGGCCCTCTTTCGGATGATTCCAGCGCATCAGCACTTCGGCACCCGACCATTGCTTGCTGTCACCGTGAACCACGGGCTGGAAATAAGGGATGAACTCCCCGGCTTCCAGCGCACGCAGCATTTCATGGCTGGGCGAGGTCGATCGCTTCTGGACGAAGTGGCCGATTGCACCGGAGACTGCACCGAAGAAAATCAACAGGCTGAACAGCGGAGGATATTCAGCCGCCATGTAACGTCGGATTTCGCCCTCGGGGAACCCCGCGGAGACCTTGAAACCGTAGCGTTCGGATTCCAGCAGGCTGTGCGCGACCGGCAGGGCAGGCAGTGATCCGTGATGCACTTTGCCGTCGGCGGACAGCCAGTTATCGCCTACTTGCAACATCAGTAATGTCTGGCGGCCGATCAGGCGCAGGATGTTACTCAAGTGATAGCCATCCAGTGTGGTCAGTGCGCCACCACGACCGTCGCTGAGACGGTAGATCAATAATGCCGTGTCGGGCGTCACCGGATTGCCATTCATCAGCCACAGTTTGCCGTCGTGGTAGTTTCCGGCATCGACGGCTTCGTTGAACTGGCCGAACAGCGAACTACAGTAGAGATTGTTGTCCCAGACCAGATTGGTTGAGCGCACGAAGGGGCGACGGGTCACCTGTTCGCGCAGGGCGAGTTTCACTTCTTCGCAATTTTTCCCGGCAAGCGGCAACAGAATCCGGGCAGCTTCTGCGGTGTTATCGAGCATCAAGTCGAACTGTCGCAACGCTTGCTCGGCAGTTTCTCCGGCGCTTTGTTGCAACGTGCGTTCTGCCTGCATATAGAGAATCACACTGCCCAGCACGATTGGCAGCAGGCTGCTGAGCAAAGTCACAACCTTGCGGGTGCTGCGCTTGCGGCGGGGGCGGCGGGTCAGCGGCATGGACACATCCTGTGGCTTCGAAGTCGGGCCCGGTAAACAATCGAGCCAGAGGGAGAATAGATGGCAGATGGCTCTTGTGCCGTATCCAAAAAACAGGATTTTATAGAGAGGGCAGACAGGGTCGGTTACGCTGTGTAGAATCGGTTTACGCATACAATAATAATCGTCTTCTGGCAGCAGAAGCCTCGCCCGCAAGAGCCTTGGGTCGACAATGAAGATATTCGGGTTTCAACTGATCTACGGAGACTTCCTCGCTCGCAGCGTGCGTGGCATCTCCTGTGCGCCTCCCACTACATCACTTTCCTGACAAATAACCCTGGTTAATTGATAAGAAATGATGAGGCGTCACCATGGCAGATTTATACGAAAACCCAATGGGCCTGATGGGCTTTGAGTTCATCGAGTTCGCAGCGCCGACCCCTGGCACGCTGGAGCCGATCTTCGAGATCATGGGCTTCACCAAGGTCGCGACCCACCGTTCCAAGAACGTGCACCTGTACCGTCAGGGCGCGATCAACCTGATCCTCAATAACGAACCCAACAGCGTCGCCTCGTACTTCGCGGCTGAGCACGGCCCGTCCGTTTGCGGCATGGCGTTTCGCGTCAAGGATTCGCAAAAAGCCTATTCCCGCGCACTCGAACTCGGCGCTCAGCCGATCCACATCGAAACCGGTCCGATGGAGCTTAACCTGCCGGCGATCAAAGGCATCGGTGGCGCGCCGCTGTATCTGATCGACCGTTTCGGCGAAGGCAGCTCGATCTACGACATCGACTTCGTGTTCATCGAAGGCGTTGATCGCAACCCGGTTGGCGCCGGCCTGAAGATCATCGATCACCTGACCCACAACGTGTATCGCGGTCGCATGGCCTACTGGGCGAACTTCTACGAGAAGCTGTTCAACTTCCGTGAAATCCGTTACTTCGACATCAAAGGCGAGTACACCGGTCTGACTTCAAAAGCCATGACCGCACCGGATGGCATGATCCGCATCCCGCTCAACGAAGAGTCGTCCAAGGGCGCCGGGCAGATCGAAGAGTTCCTGATGCAGTTCAACGGCGAAGGCATCCAGCACGTTGCATTCCTCACCGACGACCTGATCAAGACCTGGGATCAGTTGAAGAAAATCGGCATGCGCTTCATGACCGCGCCGCCGGACACCTACTACGAAATGCTTGAAGGTCGCCTGCCGAACCACGGCGAGCCGGTCGATCAACTGCAATCGCGCGGCATCCTGCTCGATGGCGCGTCGGAGCAGGGCGACAAGCGTCTGCTGTTGCAGATCTTCTCGGAAACCCTGATGGGCCCGGTGTTCTTTGAGTTCATCCAGCGCAAGGGCGACGACGGTTTCGGCGAAGGTAACTTCAAAGCCCTGTTCGAATCGATCGAGCGCGACCAGGTGCGTCGTGGCGTGCTGACCACCGAGTAATCTGGAATGAGAAAATCCCGGCCGGCAGAGATGCAGGGCCGGGATTTTTTTGCTTCATACAAAACCTGTGGGAGCGAGCCTGCTCGCGAATGCGGACTTTCATTCAACAGTCATGTTGACTGGTCTGATGACTTCGCGAGCAGGCTCGCTCCCACATTTGTCTTGTGTTGGATTCAAGAGCGGCGTTGGCGCGTCAAGTGTTTGAAACCTTCGAAAACCAGCACCACCACCGCCAGCCAGATCGGAATGTAGGTCAGCCACTCGCCCGACTTGATGCTTTCCCCGAGCAACAAAGCCACCGCAAGCAGCAACACCGGTTCCACATAACTCAACAAACCAAACAGACTGAACGGCAGCAAGCGGCTGGCGATGATGTACACCACCAGCGCGGACGCACTGATCAGGCCGAGCAGCGGAATCAGCCACATCAGTCCCGGATATTGATCGAACACGGCCAGGCCCTGTTCGCCGCCCTGCACAAACCAGTAGGCGACCGGCAGCATCAGGGTCATGTCGACCCACAGGCCACCGAGGTTGTCGGTTTTCAGGTATTTGCGCAGCACGAAGTACAGCGGATAGCCAACCACGACCACCAGCGTCGCCCAGGAAAAACCACCCACCTGATACAGCTCGTTCAACACGCCCAGACTGGCGAAAAACACCGCGATTTTCTGCAGGTAAGACAGGCTCTCGCCATAGGCAATCCGCCCCGTCAGCACCATCGCCAGTGGCAAGAGGAAATAGCCCAGCGATACATCCAGGCTGTAATCATTGAGTGGTGCCCACATGAACAGCCACAGCTGTAACCCGAGCAGGGCGGAAGAAACCAGCAGCCCGGCAACCAGCTTCGGCCTGGCCGCCATCAATCGAACCAGCTCCAGCACCCGCCGCCATTCCCCGGAAACCAGCATGAACACGGTCATGCACGGCACGGTCAGGAGCATGCGCCAGCCGAAGATTTCCACGCCGCTCAGAGGCGTCAGCAGCGACGTGTAGTAATACATGACGGCAAACAGCACCGAGGCTGAAACCGATAGAGCGATACCTTTAGACAAACTGTCCTCGCGACGTGATGGTTGAACGGGGCGCGCAGGATACGTGGTTTTTGTGCTGAATATTGAGCGGGCGCTCATTATTTCCCACATCCCGGAGCCAAGCACAGAACCTGTGGGAGCGAGCCTGCTCGCGAAGAGGCCGGCAGGTTCAGCATAGATGTTGCGTCGGCTGGCGCTATGCATGATTGCATCGCTTAAACGCAAAAGATCGCAACCTTCGGCAGTTCCTACAGGGAACGCATTCCACAGTAGCTGCCGAAGGTTGCGATCTTTTGATCTGCGCCTCTGATTAAGCCCGCAACGTCCGCGTCATCCGCAACGCCAGCAGACTACCGCCGACGATCACCGCCGCCAGCACATAGAGCGCCGCATCCGTCGAGCCTGTGCTGTCCTTGACCCAACCTACCAGGTACGGGCTGAGGAACCCGGCTATCTGCCCCATCGAGTTGATCAGCGCCAGACCGCCAGCCGCCGCGCCCGCGCTCAGCATGGCGGTCGGCACCGGCCAGAACATCGGCAGACCAGTCAGTGCGCCCATGGTCGCTATGGTCAGGCCGAGAATCGCAATCGCCGGATTGGCCGCGAAATTCACCGCGATCACCAGCCCGACAGCGCCCATCAGCATCGGCACCACCAAGTGCCAGCGGCGCTCCTTGCGCAAATCCGCCGAGCGGCCGACGACCAGCATGAACACTGCCGCGAGCAGATACGGAATCGCACTCAGCCAGCCGATCACCAGGTTATCGCTGAAGCCGAGGTTCTTGATGATCGACGGCAGCCAGAAGTTGATCGCGTACACGCCGCTCTGGATGCAGAAATAGATCAGGCCGAAGGCCCAGATCGCAGGATTCTTGAACACCGCAAGCAGTGAGTCGGTGGCGGTTTTCGGTTTGTTGGCGAGGTCTTCGGCGTGGTCGGCTTCGAGCACCGAACGTTCGTGGGCGGTCAGCCATTTGGCGTTGGCGAAGCTGTCGCTCAACAGGAAATACGCCAGTGCGCCGAGAATCACCGTCGGAATGCCTTGCAGCAGGAACATCCACTGCCAACCGGCCAGGCCACCTTGGCCGGCGGCGAAGTGGTTAAGGATCCAGCCGGAAAACGGGCTGCCGAGCAGACCGGAGACGGGGATCGCCGACATGAACAACGCCATGATCCGGCCACGGCGGAAGGTCGGGAACCACTGCGAGAGATACAGCACGACGCCCGGGAAGAAACCCGCCTCAGCCGCACCGGTGAAAAAGCGCAGGGTGTAGAACTCGGTCGGGGTGGTGACGAACAACAGGCAGGTCGACAGCGTGCCCCAGGTGATCATCATCAGGGCAATCCAGCGCCGTGGACCGAAGCGGGTCAGTGCCAGGTTGCTCGGCACGCCGCACAGCACGTAACCGATGAAGAAGATGCCGGCGCCGAGGCCGTACACCGTTTCGCTGAATTTCAGTGCGTCGAGCATCTGCAGTTTGGCGAAGCCAACGTTGACCCGGTCGAGGTAGTTGAACAGATAGCAGATGAAAATGAAGGGAATCAAACGCAGGGTGATGCGTTTGTAGACGGCGTTTTTACCGTCGTCGATGGTCTGGGTAGCTGCGGCGCTCTGCGACATAGCGGCTCTCTCTTTATTATGATTTTTTGCGATGCAAAGGGTAACGTTGATCGCCCTGAGAGTCTCGGCCACCTTTGGCCGGATTGTCTTTGTGCCTGAGCACAGGGTTTGCCGCCAGACCCTGTGCGGCTGAACAACCGTCCGTGCCTGAAATGAAGGATTGCCGCCGCTATGTTCGAACTCGATCACGACCTTGCCCAGGACATCGTCGACCGGGCCATGGCCATTTTGCCGTACAACGTCAACGTCATGGACAGTCAGGGCCTGATCCTCGGCAGCGGTGAACCGGAGCGCATCAACACCCGGCATGAAGGCGCGCAACTGGTGCTGGCCAACGGGCGTGTGGTGGAAATCGATGCGCAGACGGCGGTGCACCTCAAAGGCGTGCAACCGGGCATCAACCTGCCGCTGTTGCTCGATCAGCGCTTGATCGGCGTGCTTGGCATCACTGGCGAGCCGGAGCAATTGCGCACCTACGCCGAGCTGGTGCGCATGACCGCTGAAATGCTCGTCGGCCAGCGCAACCAGCAGGCCGAGCAGCAATGGCGACGGCAGCGTTGCGATGATCTGCTGGCTTTGCTGTTGAGCGAGGCGGGGGATTCGCCGCGCCTGATCGATGAGGCGCAGCAGCTTGGGCTCAAGCCGCAATTGACCCGGGTGCCGTATCTGTTTGAGCTGGGTCTTGAGCACGGGCCGGGGCAAACCGTCGAGGCACTGAGTGCGTGGCTGACCTCGCGGTATCCCGACAGTTGGTGCGTGAGTTCGGCGAAGTCGTCGCTGTTGTGGTGTCGCCCGGCGAGCCAGAACGTCGAGCACGATCGCCTGCTGGAAAAGCTCGATGGCCTCGGCTGGAAGATTCTGCGCATCGCCGTCGGTGGGCAGGCGGATGGTCTGGCCGGGTTGCGTCGCTGTTATCGACGGGTCGGCGATTTGCTCGCTTATGGTCGTGACGTGCTGCCGAATTCGCGGCTGCTGACGCTCAATCGTTATCGCTTGCCGGTCATGCTATGGCGACATCGCAACGATGATGCGCTGGACGAACTGCTCAAGCCGCTGCGCAAGGTTATCGCCAAGGACAGCAACGGCCAGTTGCTGGCGACGCTGCGCAGTTGGTGCGAGCACGACGGGCAGAGCCAGGCCTGTGCCGAAGCGCTGGGCATCCATCGCAACAGCCTGCGCTATCGCATGGAGCGGATTGCCGAGTTGAGCGGGGTTGATCCGTTGAAGCTGGACGGGATGCTGGCGTTGTACCTGGGGGTGCAGCTGTTGCCGCAGACTGATCCGAATTGATCGGTGTATTTCGGGGCTCCTTCGCGAGCAGGCTCGCTCCCACAGTGGCATGCATTTCAAATGTGGGAGCGAGCCTGCTCGCGAAGAGGCCGGAACATCCAGCGCCAGCCTTTTGTGGAAATGAACAATAAACGCCGACGCCACTTGTGCAGCCGACCGGCGTCAAGGCGCAGGCCGACTGGCAGCATGAACGCCACTGCAACCGGAGAATTCCCATGAAGATCGTCATCGCCCCCGACTCGTTCAAGGACAGCCTGAGTGCCCAAGGCGTTGCCGAAGCCCTTGCCCTCGGACTGGCGCAGGTCTGGCCGCAGGCGACGCTGGTCAAATGCCCGATGGCCGATGGCGGCGAAGGCACGGTCGAGTCGATTCTTGCAGCCTGCGAAGGTGAGTTACGCCGCACCCGCGTGCGCGGTCCATTGGGTGCGCCGGTCGAAGCCGCATGGGGCTGGCTGCCGCACAACCACACCGCGATCATCGAAATGGCCGAGGCCAGCGGTCTGCAACTGGTGCCGCCGGGGCAGCGCGATGCCTGCATCAGCAGCACGTTTGGCACCGGTGAACTGATTCGTGCAGCGCTGGATGCCGGCGCGCAACGGGTGATCCTGGCGATTGGCGGCAGCGCGACCAATGACGGCGGTGCGGGTGCGATGCAGGCGTTGGGCGTGAAGTTGCTGGATGCGCAGAATCAATCGTTGGTGCCGGGCGGCCTGGCTTTGGCGCAACTGGCGCGACTCGATGTGGCTGGGCTTGATCCGCGTCTGGCCGAGGTGCGTTTCGTCATTGCCGCCGACGTCAATAATCCGCTCTGCGGCGCCCATGGTGCCTCGGCCATTTTCGGCCCGCAGAAGGGCGCTTCGCCTGCGCAGGTTGAGCAGCTCGATCAGGCGCTGGGGCACTTCGCCGAGCTTTGCGCGCAAGCATTGGGCAAGGACGTGCGCGATGAACCGGGCAGCGGCGCGGCGGGTGGTCTGGGCTTTGCCGCCAAGGCTTTTCTCGGCGCGCAGTTTCAGGCGGGCGTCGAGGTGGTGGCGGAACTGGTCGGGCTCGCTGAGGCGGTCAAAGGTGCGGATCTGGTGATTACTGGAGAAGGCCGCTTCGATGCGCAAACCCTGCGTGGCAAAACACCGTTCGGCGTGGCGCGAGTTGCCAAACAACACGCTGTGCCGGTGATCGTGATTGCCGGGACCTTGGGCGAGGGTTATCAGGAACTCTATCAACACGGCATCGACGCCGCGTTTGCTGTTACCAGCGGGCCGATGACTCTGGAACAGGCGTGCGCCGAAGCCCCGCGCCTGCTGCGTGAACGCGCTACCGACATCGCCCGGGTCTGGCAGCTCGCCGCCAAACGCTGAACCGCTGGCCTCTGTAGGAGCTGTCGAGTGCAACGAGGCTGCGATCTTTTGATCCTGCTTTTAAAAGTCAAAAGATCGCAGCCTCGTTGCACTCGACAGCTCCTACCCAAGGCAGCGGACCTTGGTTGATTGCTGTAACGTCCCGAAAAATATTTACTTCGGACCCGAAACCTTCCTCAAGCCTGGCCGATACAACGTTCAGGCGCACACAAAACCAAAACCCAGTGACGCCGGACTGTCGCCCGCTATGGGCCAGTGCTCACGGCATGGATGCTCGTAGTTTCTTTCTTTCGAGAGTCCGACCATGTCCCTGCGTAATCTGAATATCGCGCCCCGTGCTTTCCTCGGTTTTGCCTTCATCGCCTTGCTGGTGATTGTCCTCGGCGTGTTCGCCGTAAGCCGCATGACGGTCATACGTCAGGCGTCGATCGATATGGACACCAACCAGTTGCCAAGCGTGACCCACCTCAGCGTGGTCACGGAAAACGTCCTGCGCATGCGCATTCTCTCGTTCCGTGTGCTGGTCAATCGCGAACCGGCCAGCCTGCAAGAGGCAGAAACCCGCATCGCGGTGCTGGTCGACAAGGTGCGCAAAGCACAGGCCAACTACGCTGCGTTGCCGGCAGGTCCTGAAGAGCGCGCGGTCTTCCAGACGTTTTCGACGACGCTCGATAATTACCTGCAAGCGCAGAATCAGATGATCGAGCTATCGCGCAAGGGCGATCTGGAAGCGATGCGCGCGTTGATCAACACGCGCATCAAGGAAGGCACCGATCAAATGGGCGAGCAGCTCAACAAGTTGATCGGCATGAACACCGCCGGGGCCAGAGCGGCGGCGACCAAGGCCGGTGAAAACTATGACAGCGCCATCACCGGGATCATCATCGTCGCCGTGATTGCGGCGCTGGCCACCGTGTTGCTCGCCTGGTTGCTGACCCGTAGCATCGTCACGCCGCTCAACCGCGCCGTGCTCGCCGCGCAAACCATTGCCAACGGCGACCTCAGCAAAGCCATTGAAGACGACGGCAAGGACGAACCGGCGCGCCTGCTCGAAGCTTTGGCCGCGATGCAGACCAACCTGCGCAAAACCATCGAGCAGATCGCTGGTTCCGCCACGCAACTGGGCGCCGCTGCCGAAGAGCTCAGCGCCGTTACCGAAGAAGCCTCTCGTGGCTTGCAGCAGCAGAACAGCGAAATCGAACAAGCCGCCACTGCCGTCAACGAGATGACCGCTGCGGTGGAAGAAGTGGCGCGCAATGCCGTGTCGACTTCAGAGGCGTCCAACCAGTCGACCCACGCCGCCCGCGAAGGTCGCGATCAGGTGGTGAAAACCGTCGACGCAATCCAGACCATGACCCACGACGTGCAGAACACCGCGCAGATGATCGAAGGCCTCGCCGCGCAAGGTCGTGACATCGGCAAGGTGCTGGATGTAATTCGGGCCATCGCCGAGCAGACCAACCTCTTGGCGCTCAACGCTGCAATTGAAGCGGCGCGTGCCGGCGAGGCTGGCCGTGGTTTTGCCGTGGTGGCTGACGAAGTGCGCGCCTTGGCCCATCGCACCGCGCAGTCGACCCAGGAAATCGAAAAAATGGTTGCCGGCATTCAGAACGGCACCGGTGAAGCGGTCTCGTCGATGCAGCAAAGCAACCAGCGCACTCAGTCCACGCTGGAAATGGCCCGCGCGGCCGGTGTGGCGCTGGAGCAGATCACGCAATCTATTCACCAGATCAACGAACGCAACCTGGTTATCGCCAGCGCTTCGGAAGAACAGGCGCAAGTCTCGCGCGAAGTCGATCGCAACCTGGTCAACATCCGCGACCTCGCCACGCAATCGGCCGCCGGCGCCAACCAGACCAGCGCCGCGACCCACGAACTGTCGCGACTGGCGGTGGATTTGAATGCCATGGTGGCGCGTTTCGTGATTTGAGATACGGTGAAGGCTGGAAACCGCGCTAACAGGAGACGTACATGCGCTATTCAGCCTTGACCCAACGAATCGCCGGGGAGGGTGCCGCTGCCTGGCAGATTCACGACCGAGCGCTGGAACTGCGCGCCGAGGGCGTTGATGTATTGTTGTTGAGCGTCGGCGATCCGGATTTCGATACGCCGTTGCCGATCGTCCATGGCGCGATCGATAGCCTGCTGGCCGGCGACACCCATTACGCCGACGTGCGTGGGCGGTTCGAGCTGCGCAGGCTGATTGCCGAGCGTCATCGCCAGCGCAGTGGTCAGCGTGTTGATCCTGATCAGGTGATTGTCCTGCCCGGCGCGCAATGCGCGGTGTACTCGGTGGCGCAGTGTCTGCTCGATCCGGGTGACGAGGTTATCGTCGCCGAGCCGATGTACGTCACCTACGAAGGCGTGTTTGGCGCTTGCGGTGCCAAGGTAATTGCGGTGCCGGTGCGCCCGGAGAACGGTTTTCGTGTCGACCCCGCCGATGTCGCTGCGCGCATTACCCCGCGAACTCGCGCCATGCTGCTTAACAGCCCGAACAATCCCAGCGGCGCCAGTTTGTCCTTGCTGATCTGGCAGGAACTGGCGGCGCTGTGCATTCGTCATGATCTGTGGCTGATCAGCGATGAGGTGTACAGCGAGCTCTTATATGAAGGCGAGCACATCAGCCCGGCAAGCCTGCCGGGCATGGCCGAGCGCACCGCAACGATCAACAGCCTGTCGAAATCCCATGCGATGACCGGTTGGCGCATCGGCTGGATGATCGGCCCGAAACCTTTGGCCGAGCATCTGGTGAATCTGTCGCTGAGCATGCTGTTCGGTCTGCCGGATTTCGTACAGAAGGCCGCGCAAGTGGCGCTGCAAAGCGATCTGCCGGAAGTCACGCAGATGCGCGAGGAGTATCGCTTGCGTCGCGATCTGGTCTGCGAACGTTTGTACGGTTGCCCTGGATTGCAGCCGATTTGCCCGGATGGCGGCATGTTCGTGATGGTCGATGTGCGCCAGACCGGCCTCGGCGCTCAGGCGTTTGCCGAGCGCTTGCTGGAAGGTTACGGCGTGTCGGTGCTGGCCGGCGAAGCGTTCGGGCCGAGTGCGGCGGGGCACATTCGCATCGGGCTGGTGGTGGATCGGGTCAAACTGGCGGATGCCTGCGCGCGGATTGCCTTGTGTGCGATGCAGCTGTTGCAGGCGCGGAGTGCCTGATGGATTTGCGTAGTTTGTAAAGGCCTCTTCGCGAGCAGGCTCGCTCCCACAGTGGAATGCATTCTGCTGTGGAAGCAGGCTTGCTCCCATTTTGAAATGCATTCTCTGTGGGAGCGAGCCTGCTCGCGAAGGCGGCTTTACTGGCGCCAGAGATCTCAGCTTTGCCACGCAGAGGCATTCACCAGATTCCCCGGCCGCTGTCCATTCAGCGCCGCCAACAGATTCTCCACCGCACACCGCGCCATCGCCTCACGCGTCTCATGAGTCGCCGAGCCCATATGCGGCGTCGCCACCACATTGCTCAACTGCAACAACGGCGAATCATGATTCAACGGCTCGCGCTCGAACACATCCAGCCCCGCCGCGCGGATACGCTTGCTGCGCAACGCCTCGATCATCGCCGCCTCATCGACCACCTTACCGCGCGAGATATTGATGAAGATGGTCTCCGGCCGCATCAGCGCAAATTGCTCGGCGCCGATCAAGCGTTCGGTCTGCGCCGTCAGAGGCAAGGTCAGGCAAATGAAATCGGCCTGCTGGAGCAGTTCTTCGAGACTGCGATATTGCGCAGCGAACCGCTCCTCGACCGCCGGTTTGCGTGACTGGCTGTGGTAGATCACCGGCATGCCGAAACCGAAATGCCCACGCTGGGCCAGGGCCTCGCCGATGCGGCCCATGCCGATGATGCCCAGCGTCTTGCCATGCACATCGGTACCGAAATGCGCCGGGCCGATATTGCGGCTCCACTGCCCGCCACGGACCATGTTCGCCAGTTCGACTACACGGCGGGCGGCGGCGAGGATCAGGGCGAAACCGGTGTCGGCGGTGGTTTCGGTGAGCACGTCGGGGGTGTTGGTCAGCAGGATCTTGCGCCGGCTCAGATACTCGATGTCGTAGTTGTCGACACCCACCGAGACGCTGGCAATCGCCTCCAGCTGCGGCGCCAGATCGAGCAGCGCGGCATCGAGTTTCAGGCTGGCACCGAGCAAACCGTGGGCGCGGGGCAGGGCATCGCGCAGCTGCATGAGGCCATCGGCGTCGAGGCTTTCGATCAGCGTTACGTCAAATTGCTCTTTTAGGCGCGCCATCAGCGCGGGCGAAAGTTTCTTGTACAGCACGACCTGTTTTTTCATGGCAAAAGTCCTTTCAGGAATGCGCCGGCACACGCGGCGTGGCGGCGGCTTTGGCGACGACGCGATCACTGGCGCCGGGCTTGAGGAAAATCGTCAGCACCACCGACAACAGCAATGCTCCGCTCATCAACAGGTAGGAGGCGCCGGGCGAACCGGTGGAGCTGTTCAGATAACCGACCAGATACGAACCGCCGAACGAGCCGAGCGCGCCCATGCTGTTGATCAGCGCCATGGCGCCACCGGCAACGTTGGCCGGCAGGATCTCGGGAACGATGGCGAAGAACGGCCCGTACGGCGCGTACATGCAGGCGCCGGCAATCACCAGCAGCGTGTACGACCACCAGAAATGTTCGGCGCCCAAGGCATACGAGCCATAGAACGCAATCGAGGCGATCAGCAGTGGCGGCCAGACAAAGCGTTTGCGCTTTTGCAACTTGTCCGAACCCCACGACACCGCGAGCATGCCCAGCACTGCCGCCAGATATGGCAGCGCCGAGAGCCAGCCGGCCTCGATCATGTCCATTTGCGCGCCGGCCTTGAGGATCGATGGCAGCCACAGCACGAAACCGTAGACGCCGATGCTCCAGCAGAAAAACTGCAGCGCCAGGATGATCACCTTCGGCGAACGGAAAGCCTCGGCGTAGTTCTTCACAGCCTTGATGCCGACCTGCTCTGCGGCGAGGGCGCTTTCCAGATCGTGCTTTTCCTGGTCATTGAGCCACTTCGCCTGGGCCGGGCGATCATCGGCCAGACGCCACCAAATAAAGGCCCAAAGCACCGCAGGCAGACCTTCGATGATGAACATCCAGCGCCAGCTGAAATGCTGCACCAGATAGCCCGACACCACCGACATCCACAGCATGGTCACCGGGTTGCCGAGGATCAGAAAAGTGTTGGCGCGCGAGCGTTCGGCACGGGTGAACCAATGGCACAGATACACCAGCATGGCCGGCATCACCGCCGCTTCGACCACGCCGAGCATGAAGCGAATGACGATCAGCCAATAGGCGTTGGAGACCACGCCAGTCAGCGTGGCGAGCCCGCCCCAAAGAATCAGGCTGACGAAGATCAGCTTTTTCACGCTGTGCTTTTGCGCGTAGATCGCGCCGGGGACCTGGAAGAAAAAGTAGCCGAGAAAGAACAGTGCACCGAGCAGCGAGGACAGGCCCGGTGTGATCATCAGGTCTTCGGCCATGCCCGACGCGGCGGCGAAGCCGTAGTTGGCGCGATCGAGATAGGCCAGGCTGTAAGTGATGAACACGATCGGCATGATGTACCACCAGCGGCGGGTGGCGAGGGTTGCAGTTTTCATCGGTGTGACTCCTGAGCTTGTTGTTTTTGTCGCAGCAGGTTCATTGATTTGCGGTGATCAGGCGGGCCTCTTCGCGAGCAGGCTCGCTCCCACATTTGAAATGCACTCACCTGTGGGAGCGAGCCTGCTCGCGAAGGCGGCCTTTAATTCAACCGATAACTCCTGACGGGTTGGGAGGCCTTCCATATCCCCACGACTCTGCACCGCGCGACTGCCAATCCAGTTCGCCCGCTGCACCGCCTCGGCAAAACTCTGCTGCTCGAGCAGGGCGCTGATCATCCCGACCGCAAAGCCATCACCGGCGCCCACGGTATCGACCACGTTGCTTACCGGCACGCCAGCGACAAAACCCTGATCCAGCTGCGTGCGGTAATAAGCGCCTTCAGGCCCGAGCTTGATCGCCACCGCCTCGGCGCCTTGATCCAGGTAAAACGCAGCGATGTCCGCCGGGTCATCGCAACCGGTGAGCAAGCGGCCTTCGCTCAACCCCGGCAGCACCCAGTGGGCGAGGGCGGCGAGGCGGTTGATCTCGCGAATCATCTCGCCCTCGCTGGCCCACAGGCTTGGACGCAGATTCGGGTCGAATGAAACGCTGCGTCCGGCGGCGCGCATGCGGGTCATCAGTTCGACGGACATTTCCCGCGCCGAGGTGGATAGCGCTGGAGGAATACCGGTGGCGTGCAAGTGACGGGCGCTCAGCAGGTTGTCGCTGATGGAGTGCGGCGACAAATGACTGGCTGCCGAACCACGGCGGAAGTATTCGACCTGCGGGTCGCTGCCATCGTCGTTGCGCGATTTGAACTGGAAACCCGTTGGCTGGTTTTTATCGACTTCGACGTGGCTGCAATCCAGACCTTCCTTGATCAGCGTCTCGACCACAAAGCGTCCGAGCGAATCGTTACCGACCCGGCTCAGCCACGCGACGTTGAAACCCAAGCGCGACAAGCCGATCGCGACGTTGCTGTCGGCCCCGGCAATCCGTTTGTGAAACTGCTCGACCTTGGCCAGATCACCGGTCTGCTCGGCGACCAGCATTGCCATGGTTTCACCGAAAGAAAGAATATCGATCTCAGACATGGGCTGGCTCCAGGCGCGATTGACCGAGGCGGGCGAGGGCGGCGACGTGTTCACGGGTCAGTTGCACCAGATCATCGCCTTGCAGCGGGTATTCGGCGGCGCGCATAACGCCTTGGTCCATGTGCCGCAGCAGTTGTTCCCACAAATGCAGATCGCTGATGGCCGGCGGTACGGCAACCAGTTTGCCGTCGTCGCGGCGCGCCACGGCTTTGCAATGCACGTAACCGACATGACGCCCAAGCGCGCGGGCGGCGCTGGCGGCAGATTGGTCCTGCCAGTGCCAGTTACCGATGTCGAAAGTCATCTTGATCGGCAGGTTGTGCTGCTCGACGGCGGCGAAGAAACGCTGGAACGGCTCGATGCGCCCGCCGTGCAAGGTCTGGTCGTTTTCCACCAGCAGTTGCACCGGGCTCTGCTTGAGTCGCTCGGCCAGTGCCTGCAAATCAGAGTTGTCAGTGAAATAGCCCAGCGACACTTTCAGCCATTTCGAGCCGAATGCCTGGGCCTGTTGCAGCGCGGTAATCAGTTCGGGATTTGGCTGCGCTTGCCCTGCGAGCCAGAGTTCGGTGGGTGAGGAATAAATGCTTTGCAGGCCCTGCGCCTGGGTAGCCTGAGCCAGTTGCGCCGGGTCTTCACGGGTAAGCAGTTCTTCGCGCCACTCGATGCGATTGGCGCCGGCCGCAGCCAGCACATCGATGAAAGCATCCTGTCCGCGCTGACGCACAAGCTCGGCACCGTAGCTGGACAGACTGATGGAAACGGCTGGTTTATTCATTGTTATTGACCTCTGAAACCGGTTTCATTTTTGTTCAAAAAAAATCAGGTGATTCTGTAGTGTTTTTGCAGGCCGTTTCGCGAGCAGGCTCGCTCCCACAATGGAATGGGATCAACCTGTGGGAGCGAGCTTGCTCGCGAAGGCGTCAGATCAGACTCCGCCAACCTCACGGGTCGACCCACGCTCAACCAGCGCCGGCGCAAAATCCAGCACCCGCGCCATCTCATCATCTCCGCGCAAGCGCTTGAGCAGACACTCAAACGCCCGCGCGCCTATCTCTTGCGTCGGCTGTGCCAGCGCGGTAATCCCGCTGCCCACCAGCGGATACCAATCCAGATCATCCAGGGCAATCAACCCGACATCTTCAAATAGAAGCACGCCCAGCGCGCGCAGCGCATGCGTTGCCGCAAGCGCTGCGACACCATTGGCGCAAAACAGCGCTTTCGGGCCATCACCGGGTGTGTTTAAAAAGGTTTGAAGTCGCGCGTTCAGATCATCACCGGTTTCCAGCACCGCGCCACTCAGAGTCGTGCGCTGAGCAATCTGCGCCTGAAAACTGCTGACCCGCTCGATCCGCGAGCTGGTGCCGTCATACGGTTCAGTCACCAGCAAAAGATCCCGATATCCGCGTTGCTCGAGATGCGCGAGCGCCATCTCTACTGCTTGCGAGTTGTTCAACCCGACCATATCACTGTCGAGCCCATCGACCTTACGATCGACCAGCACCAGTGGCATCTCGCGGCGCAGCTCATGCAATTCGTCACGGTGATGGCCCAGCGTGTTCACGATCAGCCCTTCGATGTTGTACGAGCGCAACAGCGCCAGATGCTGGCGCTCCTGCTCGTCATCGCGGTCGGTGTTGCAAACCACCAGGCTGTAGCCGTGCGCCCGGCATGCGGTTTCCACCCCGTGCATCACGGCAATCGAATAGGGGTTACGGATATCGGCGACAAGCATGCCGATCAGGCGTGTGCGCCCGCGCTTCAGGCCGCGAGCCATCTGGTTGGGGCGGTAGCCGAGTTCGCTGATGGCCAACTCGATGCGCAGGGCAATGGCGTCGGAGAGCAGGGCGCGATCATCGCCGATGAAGCGCGAGACACTGGCCTTGGACACCCCAGCGCGTTCGGCGACGTCGAGCATGGTCACGCGGCTGCGCTGGGCGGCGGAGAAGTCGTTCATTGCGGACCTTTTTGTTATTGGGGTAGCGCTGAAACCGGTTTCAGTGAACGACAGTGATGTGATTTCGTCAAGCGCAGGATCAACAGCAATCCTGAGTTGACCCGACGAACGGTGCAAATACCTGTCAGATATGACAGTAGGCAAACATCGCGCGGAGCCTTCTAATCCTTACACACCGATATTCACTATTTAGAGCAATTATCTGGCTTGTAAGGACTTCGCTATGTCGATGCATCGCAAGAGTGATAACGCTGGCATATTACTGGCTGATCCTCCGACCGTAGATGGTGTCCCGGACAGTGATCCTGATGGACGGTTACCCGCAGAAGTATTGCTCAACGGTGGTGTGGCAAGAGTGCCTCGATGGCCAATCTATGCCGATGCTCCCGAAAAGACCGATTTGCTGGAAGTGTTCTGGAGGCCAGATGGTGGCGTCGCAGTCCGGATTTACAACGACCCAAAAGTAGGACCAATTACTGAAACCGAGTTTATGATCCCGCTCGATAAGGGGCTGTTTCAGAATGATGGAGTTGCCTTCCTTTATTATCGGGTGTCGCCTCAGCCATTTGGTAACCCATTAACCTCCGAAGAAAAGAGGTTAACGATTGATCACAGCGTTATTCCACTGCCGATTCTGTTGAGTCCGAGCTTTACGGGTGTGGATTTTTACGGTTATTTGAACTGCGCTACCAAAAAACCGATATGGGAAGGTGTGTATGTGAAAGTGCCTTTCCAGAACTTTAGAGAAAACGACGTTTGTGAACTTTCATGGCGAGGTTTTTCCGAGCTTACTAATAGTGAAGAATTCTATGTAGAGGGTTCGGCGGGAGAGTTGAGTCATACTATGAGTCTTGCTGAGGCAGGAAACAGGGACGGGTTTGAATTGCCATCTATTCCGTTTTCCCCGTATTTGGAGCAGCTGATTGATAAATGCTCTATCACCGCGCGATATAGAGTCAAAAGGGATGGGCGTTATATTGGTCAATCCAGGGATGAGTTGGCAAAAATCGACCGTATAATACCGGGTGAAGATATTCCCTGTGGGCCGGTTTGAAGAAAAATATTAATTCGCTCTGAAATTGAATATTGGTTGTATCAATGTTCGTGCGAGGTTGTGGTGTTGCGTAAACGTTGAATTCTCATCTGTGAGAATTTGGGTAATGGGCGAGGAGAAAATCAAATGAATGCTAAGCAAGAGCTTTCCGAAGTTGATCGGTTGGCAGTCGAGAGCAGAATGAATGTGCCTTTGGCCGGCCCGCCGCCTGTGGTGGACGACATCATTAGCCCCGCGGACCGACGTGTATATGCAAACAAACTCTTGCCGGGTGCAAAACTCCCAGTAAAGTTGCCAAGATGGCCTATCGATATGCCTAACGACAAAGTGGTGACGCGCATTCGCCAAGCAGGCACTACGGCATGGACAATCGTTAACTCTTTCGACGCTGAAGCTGTTGATGGAAGACCTTCAGAGTATGAAATCTCCATTGACTCGGATCTGTTGTTGGAGGTCAATCCGCCCGAAACACCGACCACGTGGGAACTTCAATACCGTGTAGAACCGCAACCGGCCGGTAATCCATATTCCTCAGATATTACAACAATCATCATTGACAGGCGTGCGCCTTATCAAGCCGTGCCGGGTGGCGCGAAAGCTCGTCCGACAATTGGCAGGCTGCCTATCCTATCGCCTGGCAATCTGATCGACGAAGATTTTATCGAGCGCAACTCACCAAACGCTGTTATTAATTTTACCCATAACTATCAAAATCCTTTGCCGGGTGACATTCTGCGTTTTTGGATAAGCAGGGTCTATTCTGCAAGTAATACGGAGGAACCGATTTATGAGGGGCCTGCGGCAGCACTTATTAATGTCAGTATCAACAAGTTCAGGTTGCTTGACCCTCTGGCTGTCTATGCGTACTACACGATTACTGATGAAGTGGGGAATGTCAGTAATTTGTCGTTCGCCGCCGGAGTGAAAGTACTGTTTGCGCCACTGCCAGTGCTTGAAACGCCTATTGTTGATCTGGCGGAAACTGATAAGTTGATTGATCTTAAAGATTCAGCCAATACCACCGTAAAGTTGAGGAGAGTAGATAATATACTGGATGATGATGAAGTCAGAGTAGAGTGGGGCGGCCAAAACCTTGGCGAGTTTGCATTCGGGACTAACGACCCATTATCGGTGCCAGTGCCCTTTACTGATATTTTCACTGAGTACTACGATGGTGATGCGGATATCACGACGGACAAGCCGGTAACTATTGTTGCAACTCTCTTGCGCGGCACCGAAGTCATCAGTGATTCCGAGCTTGAAATTGGTGTAAATATCTACTATCCAGGTCCCGTCAACCCCACCGACCCTGTTCCTCCCAATGATTTATTGGAAGAGCCACACATCACGAGTACCGCAGTACCAGACATCCTGGAACCTGCGGACTATGACAAAGATCACACGGTGACTATCCAGCTCTGGACGGACGTCGACAAACCGGTGAAGACTGGACAACAAATTCACGGCGAGTATGAGGGGGTGCGTTTCGGACCTGAATTCCTGACTGATGGGGATACCAGTGTAACAATGACCCTGCCGTGGTCTGTTATTAGTGCTGGTGGACTGGGGATCAACAAGAAACTTCGATATTTCGTATCCGATATCGGTGGGGTCAATGAAAATCCGTCTCCGATTACCGATGTCACCAATAACGCGATTGTGGTTGAGCTGGATCCACCAGTCGTTGCGCGAGAGTCTGGCACGACTATTTATTGTGAGGATCTCACAGAAGCTGGTTTCGGACTGAAAGTTGGTATTCCGGGCAATGCAACTCATCTGCTGGACGGTAGAACTGTGATTCTCTACGCCCAAGGGTATCGCGATGCGGCGATGACTGAGGAGTCTCCGAATACAGCGTTCGAGTCTGCGCCACACCCAATAACCGGAGGGGAAGGCGCTGCCGGATTCGATATGACAATTACGCCATATGACCCAAACATCAGAAATATTCCGGTGCCACCTCCTGATCCGATTCCCGTTCCACCCGGCGATTACCGTGGGTATTGGAAGATCTGGTACACGGTGGAGATCAACGCGACGGAATATCCGTCGGTGGAGTTCGATAGCCCGATATACCTGGTCAATCCGAAAGGTGAGTACTGCGAGGATCAGTAAAGCGTTTTAGTTGTTTCCCGCCACGACAGCAGGTTGTACGTCGTGGCGGGAATCGTTGCGTTAAAATTTCCGACACCTCAGGAGGATAAAACCCTCACCATATCAGACTTTTCCTACATCGAATGTGCGTGTGTGACGATAATCTTGCCGCCCTTCGGTTGGGCATTCTGATAGCGAGTTGTCGAGCCGATTCTTTATATTCGGTAAGTTCGGTGAACTCTTATGTCGACGTTTAGCAAGCATAGAATTATCAGAAAGTGGTCGCCCGGTTTGATGTTGATATTTTTCTGTTCCTCTGCCGCGCAAGCACGAGTACTCAATCCTGGTGAAAGTGAAACCCTTACGCCCGCATCCCCGATCGAGAGCTGGAGTTTCGGTACAGGTTCTACCTTGACTGTCAACGGAGCAGAGACTCACGATATTTCTACTTTCGGCGGGACGTTGAATGTCAACGCGGGCAAAACCCGAGAAATAGAGGCTACAGAGGGAACTCTAGTCAATCTGAATGGCGCGACGATATCTGGTACAAGCGGCTCCATCACGCTGTCGCTGGTTAACAGCTCAGCAAACATCGAGAGTTCCACGATATCAGGTTTGGCTATTGGTTTGCAGGCTGTCCGGGAGCAGGGCACCCAAACTGGCTCGGTTGTTCACTTGCAGGACAGCACTGTTCAGGGAGCCGCGGGCGGGGCGTTTTTGGCCTCTTATAGTGTCCTTGACATGAGTAACAGCACTGTCGAGGGAACTGGTAGCGATAGCTTTGGTTTGTCACTGTCTGGTGGTTCTGCAAATTTGAGTGCCAACTCGAAGGTAATCGGTGATCTTAACGGCGTGATTTATGGGCTGGATGGTTCGGATGAACTACTCAGCCAGCTGGTATTGGACAAGTCGAGCATTGAAGGAAAAACCGGCGCGGCGATTGTCGCTGACCTGGGTCTCAATCCGTTGGGGCCGTTGGTCATACAAGTGCTGAATGGTTCTACTCTTTCAGGGGGTAACGGTTCGATTCTGGAAGTCGCGGGAGGTACGTCTGTTGATTTCAGTGTCGCGAATAGCCAGCTGAACGGCAATGTCACTGTCCAGCCAGGCAGTGCAGTGAGTGTTTCGTTGGATCAAAGTGCTTCCTTAACCGGTGATCTGTTGAATGTCTCTGCATTAAAGCTCAGCAACAACAGTGCGTTTCACGGGCTATTCAAAGGAAATGCAGTGGATGGCTCAAGCGTGAGAGTCGAAAGCGGTTCGACGTTTACCGGGAATGTCGAGAATGTAACGAGCTTTACCCTTAATGATTCTGCCTGGGTTCTGGCCGGTAACAATCAAGTCGGCAATCTGGAAATGGCAGGTGGCACGCTCGATTTCGCTCCGGGGCAGACCTTCTACAAGCTGGATGTCGAAAATTTGTCTGGCAATGGCGTAATAAAAATGGCCACGGATTTTGGCAGTCAACAAACGGATTTCCTCAATGTCACCAACCGCGCAGACGGCAACTATCAGCTGTCAGTGACAGCGACTGGCAGCAAACCCACGAGTGACGAGCCGATTCAGTTGGTCAAGGTGGCCAGTGGTGATGCGAAGTTTGCGTTGAACAACGGCTCGGTAGACGCAGGCGCTTTCATCTACAAGTTGTTCGAGGAAGGCGACGGCTGGTTTCTTCGACCTGATACGCAAATCAGCACCAGTACCCGCTCTGTATTGGCCATCGCCAATACTGCACCTACAGTGATTGATGCGGAGCGTACGCTGCTCAATACGCGAATGGGCGATCGTCGGTTGACGGGCAGGGCCGGCGGCTTCTGGATGCGCACCTATGGCAATCGTTACAGCGTGCAGAACGGATACGGTGATGGTTATAGCCAGACTCAACAGGGGCTGGTTATTGGAGCCGATACCCGTCTGGCGGAGAGCGAATGGTTAGTGGGGGCGATGGTTGGCTATGGCAAAACCGATCTCGATTTGAAACATGGTAGTACTGGCACGGTCGATAGCTATTCGGTAGGTGGCTACCTGACAAAGTTTGATGCCCAGTCCGGTTTCTACATCGATGCAATCGTGAAGATCAACAGCTTCGACAACAGGTTGAATGTCAGCATGAGCGATGGCGAACGCAGCAAAGGTGACTACAACACGTATGGTTTAAGTGGATCGCTGGAAGTGGGTAAGCAATATGATTTGACTGCTGATCTGTTTCTGGCCCCGTTTGTTCAAGTCAATGCCGCGGTGATCTCTGGTAAGCATTACTCTCTGGACAATGGGCTTGAGGTCGACAGTCAACTTACACGCACCCTTGTTACCAAGGGGGGGATATATGTGGGTAGCCAGATCGATTTGGGCAATGGCCAGAAAATTCAGCCGAGAGTTCGTGTAGCGATGGGCCATGAGTTCATTAAGTCCAATGAGGTCAATGTCAACGAGAGCCGCTTCAATAACGACACGTCGACAACCAGTATGGAGCTCGCTGGTGGTGTCAATTGGGCTTTGCCGAACGGAGTACAGATTTTTGCCGAAGCGGGGTCGAGTCAAAGCAAGACGGTCAGTCAGGATTATAATGTGAGCGCTGGCTTCAGCATTGCGTTCTAAATGCATATCTTATAAAAAAGGAGGCGAAAGCCTCCTTCTTATTGTCTTGCAAATGTCATTTAATACGTTTTACCCAATTCTCTGCGATCAAGTTGAAAGCGATAGTTAGTTCATGAGTCTTTGGTGTTTCCAAGCCGTCACTGACAGTTGCGCTGATATTGCCACTCACTGAACCAGCCGCCGAATCAAAATCTATTGCCGTTGTCGCAGCGCTTGTAGAGTACTCAGAAGGTGGATCTTCTGCGGTATTGCTGTAGAGAATTCGCAGATTTTCATTTGCAAGGACCGGTTTGTTATTTTCCGGAGTCTTCAGAAAAATAACCCTGATGCTCTGGATCTGGTTGGTTGTCGAGTCACGATAACGTGCCTCAATCGTCCAGCGAGGAGGTTCCCCCTCCTGTGGATAGATAACCTTTTTAAACGTCGCCTGAAAATCAATAGGCTCCGATTTGTCGATAGATGCGCTGAAGCTATTATCGAGAGGGGAGTACTTCGTAATAGGTGTACGCAGTTTCCGTGCTGTACTCATGAGTTTGTCTCCATCATTGAAGTCGCAAGTGGGTCCAGCGGATCAGCATTCAAATCGAGCCACGGGAACTGCATCAGAGCGCGATTAGATGAGTCTGTAAACTGTCAGACTTCACAGTTTACAGAATGCGTTTTTTATGATTTGTCAGGAACGTTGATGGATTGCAGAATGGCGATGCATCAACGCATACACAGACATCCTTGATGTCTGTTATTTCCCTGAATATCCAATTACGCAACAGCGATAGCGAATGCCGCCTGAGTAAAGACAACCAATCGACTATATTTCTGCAGTTTCGGAGATTCGCTGAGTTTCAGCCAAACAACCCTGCCGCAATATTAATCGAAAACCCCAAAATCGCGGTGTTGAACACAAACCCGATCAACGACTGCGCCAGCACGATTTTCCGGATATCCCGAGTCGCCACGCCGACATCCGCTGTCTGTACCGCCACGCCGATGGTGAAGGAGAAGTACAGGAAGTCCCAATAGTTGGGCGTGGTCAGCCCTTCGGCAAAGCGCAACGCCGGTTCTTTGCCATCCCAGGTGTAATACAACCTTGCGTAGTGCACGCAAAAGATCACTCCTATCAGCAGCCACGAGCCGGCCACCGTCAGCGCTGTGAACCCGTAGTGCATCAGTTTGCGTGAGGTTTCCAGGTCTCTGCTGCCGGCCAGTTCGAGGGTGATGGTGGCTAGGCTCGCCAATGCGGCAATGCACACCACAAACAGCACCAGCCCGGCGTTCTCATCTTCGACTTCGGCGATGCGTCGAACGTCCGGGGCCTTGGCACGCACGGTCAGCCAGAACATCAGGATCAGGTAAGTCCAGACACCGACGTTCCAGCCAATGAGGATTTTGCTGACGATGGAGTCGGCCGGGACCAGCAGGCCGGTGGCGAGGCCGAGCAGAGCGGCGGCGGATAGGCGAGGGTGGGTGCGGGCGAGGAAGCGCATGGGGACTCACGTTGGTGAACTGTTAGCGCACCATAGCGCAGGCGATCCGGCTTTTGTAAGAGCTGCCGAAGGCTCGGGCCGCGATCGGACGATCTTTCGACTTTAGCTTTTCAAGATCAAAAGATCGCAGCCTCGTTGCACTCGACAGCTCCTACATTTGGATCAGTGGGGTTTGGTGAAGCGTTGTACGAGTTTGATGACGACGACGAAAAAGACTGGGACGAAGATCACCGCCAGCGTGGCAGTGATCATCCCGCCAATTACGCCGGTGCCGATCGCTTGCTGACTCGCCGAGCTTGCGCCAGTGGCAATCGCGAGCGGCACCACTCCAAGAATGAACGCCAGCGATGTCATCACGATCGGCCGCAGACGCAAACGCGCGGCCTGCAACGTCGCATCGATCAGATCGTGACCTTCGTCATACAAGCTCTTGGCGAACTCGATGATCAGGATCGCGTTCTTCGCCGACAGACCAATGATGGTGATCAGTCCAACCTTGAAGAACACGTCGTTAGGCATCCCGCGCATTGTCACCGCCAGCACCGCGCCGAGCACACCCAGCGGGACAACGAGCAGCACCGACGTCGGAATCGACCAGCTCTCATACAGCGCCGCCAGACACAGGAACACCACCAGTAGCGACAAACCGAGCAACATCGGCGCCTGATTGCCTGACAGGCGTTCCTGCAACGACAGACCGGTCCATTCCTGGCCCAGACCTTTCGGCCCCAGCGCTACCAGTCGTTCGATTTCCGCCATCGCTTCGCCGGTGCTGTGCCCCGCCGACGGTTCGCCAGAGATGGCAATCGCTGGATAGCCGTTGTACCGGGTCAACTGCGCCGGGCCTTGAATCCAGTTGGCCTGGACAAATGCCGACAGCGGCACCATGTTTCCGGCGTTGTTGCGCACGTGCATTTTCAGCAAGTCGTCCACCTGACTGCGCTGATCACCTTCAGCTTGCACGACCACGCGCTGCATGCGCCCCTGATTCGGGAAGTCGTTGATGTAGCTGGAACCAACCGCAGTGGACAGTACGTTGCCGATATCGGCGAACGAAACGCCTAAGGCATTCGCTTGCCTGCGGTCGACGATCAATTGCACTTGCGGCGCTTCCGCCAGCGCGCTTTCACGGACGTTCATCAATACCGGACTTTTCTCGGCGGCGGCGAGCAGTTCCGTTCGCGCTTGCATCAATGTCGCATGGCCCAGGCCAGCGCGATCCTGCAAGCGGAACTCGAAACCGCTCGATGTGCCGAGACCGTCCACTGGCGGCGGCAGTACCGAGAACGCCATTGCGTCCTTGATCTGGCTCAGAGCAGCGTTCGCGCGGTCAGCGATCGAGCTGGCGGCATCGTCACTGCCACGTTCCGACCAATCCTTGAGCGTCGAAAACGCCAGCGCCGCATTCTGCCCGCTACCGGAGAAACTGAAACCCAGGATCACTACGCTGTCACTGATTCCCGGCTCACCGGCGTTGTGCGCTTCGAGCTGTTCGGCTACTTGTACGGTACGGTTCTTCGTTGCGCCTGGTGGCAGCTGGATATCGGTAATGGTGTAACCCTGATCTTCTGTGGGCAGAAACGAGGAGGGCAGGCGCGCAAAACAAAACCCGAGCCCAATCAGCAGCACGACGTAGATCAACAGATAGCGACCAGTGCGCTTGAGCGCGTAGCCGACCCAACCCTGATAGCGGTCGGTCAGTTGTTCAAAGCGACGATTGAACCAGCCGAAAAATCCGGACTTCTCGTGATGCTCACCCTTGGCGACAGGCTTGAGCAATGTTGCGCACAACGCCGGCGTCAACGTCAGGGCGAGAAACGCCGAGAACAGAATCGACGTGGCCATGGACAGCGAGAACTGTTGGTAGATCACGCCGACCGAGCCCTGCATGAACGCCATCGGAATAAACACCGCGACCAACACCAGCGTTATGCCGATGATCGCCCCAGTGATCTGCGTCATCGCCTTGCGCGTGGCTTCCTTGGGCGACAGGCCCTCGGTGGCCATGATCCTCTCGACGTTCTCTACCACGACGATGGCGTCATCCACCAGAATGCCGATGGCCAGCACCATGCCGAACATGGTCAGCACGTTGATCGAGAAGCCCAGCGCGAGCATGGTCGCGAACGTGCCCATCAGCGCCACTGGCACCACCAGGGTCGGGATCAGCGTGTAGCGCACGTTCTGCAGGAACAGGAACATCACCGCAAACACCAGCAGCATCGCTTCGCCTAGGGTGTAAATCACTTTGGTGATCGAGACTTTGACGAAGGGCGAAGTGTCGTAAGGAATCTTGTACTCCACGCCGGCCGGGAAGTAGCGTGCCAGTTCATCCATCTTCGCCCGCACCAGCGTCGCGGTGTTCAGCGCGTTGGCACCCGGAGAGAGCTGCACGCCGACGGCGGTGGACGGCTTGCCGTTGAGGCGCGTGCCGAATTGATATTCCTGACTGCCGATCTCCACTCGCGCTACATCACCGATGCGCACCGTGGAGCCATCGCGATTGGCCTTGAGCACGATGTCGGCGAATTCCTGCGGCGTCGACAACTGGCCCTTGACCAGAATCGTCGCGGTGATTTCCTGCGTCGAAGGTGACGGCAGATCACCGATGCTACCTGCTGAAACCTGGGCGTTTTGCGCAACAATGGCTTCGTTGACATCGGCCGGCGTCAGGTTGAACGCGATGAGCTTCTGCGGATCGATCCAGATGCGCATGGCCCGCTCGGCACCATACAACTGAGCCTTACCGACACCGTCCAGGCGCTTGATCTCGTTCATCACGTTGCGCGCCAGATAATCGCTGAGCGCCACGTCATCGAGCTTACCGTCGCTGGAGGTCAGGGTAATCAGCAAGAGGAAACCGGAAGAGACCTTCTCCACCTGCAAACCCTGCTGATTGACCGCTTGCGGCAGGCGCGACTCGACCACCTTCAGGCGGTTTTGTACATCGACCTGCGCCAGCTCGGGGTTGGTGCCCGGCTGGAAAGTTGCCTTGATCGTCGCGCTGCCCAGGCTGCTCTGCGATTCGAAGTAGAGCAGGTGATCGGCGCCGTTGAGTTCCTCCTCGATCAGGCTGACCACGCTTTCATCGACGGTCTGCGCCGAGGCGCCTGGGTAGACGGCATAGATTTCGATCTGCGGCGGTGCGACGTCCGGGTACTGCGCGACCGGCAACTGCGGAATGGCCAGCGCTCCGGCCAACAGGATGAACAGGGCGACCACCCAGGCAAACACGGGGCGGTCAATAAAGAACTGCGGCATATAGAAGCGTCCTGCTTACTGGCCAGTGGTCTGGACAAGTGGAAGAGGGGTTTCGTCGATCTGTACCTTTTCCCCGGGACGGGCGTGTTGCAGGCCTTCGATGACAATGCGGTCGCCGGGCTTCAGGCCACCGGTGACGATCCACCGATTGTTCTGCACCGCACCCAGTTGCACCGGTTGCTGCGCCACGCGCATCTGCTCATCGACGGTCAGCACTTGGGCAATGCCGGCACTGTCACGCTGCACCGCGCGTTGCGGCACGGTGATGCCGTTCTGGATGGTTGCCTGCTCAAGGCGTACGCGGATGAAACTGCCCGGCAGCAGGTCGAGATCCGGATTGGGGAATTCACTGCGCAGGATGATCTGGCCAGTGCCTGGATCAACGGTGATGTCGCTGAACAGCAGCTTGCCGGGAAATGGATACAGGCTGCCGTCATCCTGAATCAGCGTGGCCTTGACCTGATCCTGACCGACTTCCTGCAACTGCCCGGAGCGAAATGCGCGACGCAATTCATTGAGCTCGCGGGTCGACTGGGTCAGGTCGGCATGGATCGGGTTGAGCTGCTGGATCAGTGCCAGTGGCGTGGTTTCGTTCTGTCCGACCAGCGCACCCTCGGTGACCAGCGCGCGACCGATACGCCCGGAAATCGGCGCGGTGACGGTGGCATAACCGAGGTTGAGTTTCGCTCGTTCAAGTGCTGCCTTGCTGGCGGCAACATCAGCTGCCGTTTGCCGGGCGGCGGCGCGGGCGTTGTCGTAATCCTGGCCGCTGATGGCCTTGTCATCGATCAACTGCGCATAGCGTTGTTCTTGCAGTTTCGCCTGAAAGGCGTTCGCCTCGGCTTTGCGCAACGCTGCTTCGGCACTGTCCAGATCGGCCTTGAACGGCGCCGGATCGATGCGGAACAGCACATCGCCTTTTTTCACGTCGCTGCCTTCGCGATAGGTGCGCTGCAACACTACGCCGGCCACCCGTGCACGCACTTCGGCAATCCGTGGTGCGGCGATGCGGCCGCTCAGTTCGCTGGTGATCGACAATGGCTGGGTTTTGATGGTCTCGATGCGCACCGTGGCCGGCGGCGTCTGCTCTTCGGCGTTCGATGACGAATCACAAGCGCTCAGCGTCAGCGCCAATGCGATCAGGCCGAGCCCGGCCAGCAGTTTTCCAGACATGTACAACCCCCAATATTGAAGGCCGCATCCTACGGCCAGACGGGGAGGTTAGCGGTGAAGCTTTGTAGTTGCTGTGTGAAATTGTGTAAGGGTTTTGCTCGGTGGTGCGCGAGGGCGTATATCCTGCAAACCTTGAAATTTATTGCGACAGTTCGATCGCTTTCGCGAGCAGGCTCGCTCCCACAGGAGATCGCATTTCAATGTGCGAGCGAATGAGTCCTGACTGTCGCCCCAGCATTTTCTGGAACACCCCATGCCCAATATCCTCCTGGTCGAAGACGACACCGCCCTCGCCGAACTGATTTCCAGCTACCTGGAGCGCAACGGTTATTCCGTCAGCGTCATCGGCCGTGGCGACCATGTGCGCGAACGGGCGCGGATCAGTCCGCCGGATCTGGTGATCCTCGACCTCATGCTGCCGGGCCTCGACGGCTTGCAGGTGTGCCGCTTGCTGCGGGCCGATTCGGCGACACTGCCGATCCTCATGCTCACGGCCCGCGATGACAGTCATGATCAGGTGCTGGGCCTGGAAATGGGCGCTGACGACTACGTCACCAAACCCTGCGAGCCACGAGTGCTGCTGGCGCGGGTGCGTACCTTGTTGCGGCGCAGCAGCCTCGGCGAGCCTTTGGCGGTAAATGATCGGATCGTCATGGGCAATCTGTGCATTGACCTGTCCGAGCGCACCGTGACCTGGCGTGATCAAGCGGTTGAGCTGTCCAGCGGCGAATACAATTTGCTGGTGGTGCTGGCCCGGCACGCCGGCGAAGTGCTGAGTCGCGATCAGATCCTTCAGCGGCTGCGCGGTATTGAATTCAATGGCACCGATCGCTCGGTGGATGTGGCGATTTCCAAGCTGCGGCGCAAATTCGATGATCACGCCGGCGAGGCGCGCAAGATCAAGACCGTGTGGGGCAAGGGCTATCTGTTCAGCCGCTCCGAATGGGAATGCTGAGCTGATGTTTCGTATCCTGTTTCGCCTGTATCTGGTGACGATCGTCTCCTATAGCGCAGCGATCTATCTGGTGCCTGATCTGGTGGTCATGGCCTTCCGGGATCGCTTCGTCACCTACAACCTGGACTTTTCCCGAGGTCTGCAATCGCTGATCACCAAGCAGTTTCATGCTGCGCCGCAAGAGCAGTGGCCGGCGATTGCTGCGGCGATGGACAAGGAATTCCAGCCCCTGCACATCGTCCTGACGCCAATCGACGACCCAGTGTTCACGCCCATTGAGCAGGAGCGACTGCACCGTGGTGAGAACGTCGTACGCATCGGCGACTGGGGCTGGCGCACCTTGGCGGTCACTCCGTTGAATGCGGAAATGGCCGTGCGCATGGTCGTGCCGCCGGATCCGGTCGACGTCGATCTGTTGTACTGGAGCATCAACGTCCTGATCGGCGCCATGTTGCTCGGTTGTCTATTGCTTTGGCTGCGCCCACACTGGCGCGATCTGGAGCGTCTGAAAGGCACCGCCGAACGCTTCGGCAAAGGCCACTTGAGCGAGCGAACCAGAATCGCCCCGAGTTCGAACATCGGCAGCCTCGCCAACGTGTTCGACACCATGGCCGGCGATATCGAGAACCTGCTCAACCAGCAGCGCGACCTGCTTAACGATGTTTCCCATGAACTGCGTACGCCGTTGACGCGTCTGGATTTCGGCCTGGCCTTGGCGTTGTCCGAAGACTTGCCAGCCGCCAGTCGCGAGCGCTTGCAGAGCCTGGTCGCGCATATTCGTGAACTGGATGAACTGGTGCTGGAGTTGCTTTCCTACAGCCGCTTGCAGAATCCCGCGCAATCGCCCGAGCGCATCGAGGTGTCGCTGGACGAGTTCATCGACAGCATTCTCGGTAGTGTCGACGAAGAACTGGAATCGCCGGAGATCGTCATTGATGTTCTGTTGCACGGTCAGCTCGAACGCTTTGCGCTGGATCCGCGTCTGACCGCCCGGGCTATCCAGAACCTGTTGCGCAATGCCATGCGCTATTGCGAAAAGCGCATTCAGATTGGCGTACAAGTCATTGCCGGCGGGTGTGAGATCTGGGTCGATGATGATGGCATCGGCATTCCCGACGATGAGCGCGAGCGGGTTTTCGAACCGTTCTACCGGCTCGACCGCAGCCGTGATCGCGCGACGGGTGGGTTCGGCCTCGGTCTGGCGATCAGCCGCCGCGCACTGGAAGCGCAGGGCGGCACTTTGACAGTTGAGGATTCGCCATTGGGTGGTGCGCGGTTCAGATTATGGCTGCCTGCGACCGCCTGACACGTCTAACGGATATCGGATGACTGAATCAGGCCGACGCCGGCCTCTTGCATCCGGGCAGTCGCGGCTGCCAGCGAACCGTCCAGATCAATCGCCCGGCAAGCATCCATCACTACGAAGGCATTGAAGCCTGCCGCGCGCGCATCCAGCGCCGAAAACATCACACAAAAATCCAAGGCCAGGCCGACCATGTACACGGTGTCGATGCCGCGTTCTTTAAGATAACCCGCAAGACCCGTAGTGGTGCGTCGGTCCGCTTCAAGAAAGGCCGAGTAGCTGTCGATGTCGGGATTGCAGCCTTTGCGGATGACCAATTGCGCGTGTGGCAAATCCAGTTCCGGGTGGAATGCGGCGCCGGCACTGGCTTGCACACAATGATCCGGCCACAACGTTTGTGCGCCGTACGGTAACTCGATGACGTCGTGGGGCTGCCGGCCCGGATGGCTGGATGCGAACGAAACATGCCCGCTGGGATGCCAGTCCTGAGCAATAACGACTTGCCTGAACTGACGCGCGAGCCGGTTGATCAGCGGCACAATCCGGTCACCTTCAGGCACCGGTAACTGGCCGCCGGGAATGAAGTCGTTCTGAACATCGATGACCAGCAAGGCAGTGCGAGATGAAATTGGCAAAGGGCGATCCTCCTTGGAATAAAACCTCTGCCAGTTTAGCAGGGCTGTGTTCAGCCGCTGGTCTGCAACAAGCATTGCTGGGTTTTGCTGTCCCAGACTTGGCCTTTCGGGCATTCGGGTTTCTTGACGGCGTCGCTTTCATCTACAGCGAAAACAGCAGGGCTGGACAGGGCGGCGACCAGCAGCGGGACGGCGAACAGCACTTGGCGAATGTTCATGGTCAATCTCCACTTTCATCGGCTTGGAACGGAAGTTGTTGTTCTCCTTTGCAGTGACTGTTCCGTTCTGTGCAAGATTCAAAGTTCTGCAGCGGCCATTGACTTGTCATCCGCCGGCAGGCTAATTTCCAGTCCATGACTTTCACCGTATCGCGCTGCCAGCCAAGCATTATTACCGCCATTCCTCATTTGGCGGGCTAGCTCACGACTGCAGCACCCAACCCGCCCCAGAGGCGGGTTTTTACTTTCTGTCTCCGGGGTTCTGAAAAATGTCAGGAGACGACCATGCCGCACAGCCCCGACCAGCAAGCCCTGCTTGAGCACTACGTAAAGAAGATTCTGGCCGCGCCGGTTTACGACATTGCGGTGCGCACGCCGTTGCAGCCTGCGCCGGCATTGTCGCAAGCACTGGGCAATCGGGTCCTGCTCAAGCGCGAAGATCTGCAACCGACGTTCTCTTTCAAGATCCGTGGTGCTTACAACAAACTCGTGCAACTGAGCGATGAGCAGCGAGCGCGGGGAGTGATCACTGCGTCGGCGGGTAATCACGCGCAGGGTGTAGCGCTGGCGGCACGGGAGTTGGGCATCTGCGCGACGATCGTCATGCCGTCTACCACCCCTGAGCTCAAAGTTCTCGGCGTGCGCAGTCGCGGTGCCGAAGCACTGCTGCATGGCGAGAGTTTCCCGTTTGCTCTGGCCCACGCGTTGCATTTGGCCGAGCAGAGCGGACGCACGTTCGTTTCACCGTTCGATGATCCTGACGTGATCGCCGGACAAGGCACCGTGGCGATGGAAATACTGCGCCAGCATCAAGGCGCGCTGGATGCGATCTTTATCCCGGTCGGCGGCGGAGGCTTGATCGCCGGTATCGCGGCCTACGTCAAATACCTGCGCCCGGAGGTGCGGATCATTGGCGTCGAATCCGAACATTCGGCCTGCCTGCAAGCGGCCCTGAGCGCGGACGAGCGGGTGATTCTTCCCAGCGTGGGCACTTTCGCCGATGGCGTGGCGGTGGCGCAGATCGGCGCGTATGGCTTCGAGGTTTGCCGCTTCTGTGTTGATGAGGTGATTACGGTCAGCAATGACGAGCTCTGCGCAGCGATCAAGAATATCTACGACGATACCCGTTCGATCACTGAACCGTCGGGGGCGCTGGCCGTGGCGGGGATCAAGCAGTACGTGGCGCGCAGTGGGGTTCGCGATCAGACATTCGTCGCCATCGACTCCGGGGCCAACATCAACTTCGACAGCCTGCGCCATGTCGCCGAGCGCGCCGCTGCTTGCGGCGTGCCGGCGTAACAAGCGCTCGGGTTATTCCTGCAGGGCGGTGCCGACTTTGTCCGACGCCGACCAGATGCGATAACGCACTTCGACGTCCGACGGCGCGTACACCACAACCGGCAATTTGCTGTTGTAACGCAACATGAAGCCGTCGCCGACGACCGGAACGAAAGCGCGCTTTTTCTGACTGCCAGGCGGGCAGGCCATCATCGTGCTCATTGGGCCGATGACCTTTTCCAGGCGATAGAACGGATAGCCCCAGCCTTGCAGATTCTTTTCATCGAGAACACCGCCCAGACGTTGACGGTTGCAATCTACTTCCAGAGTTTTGCCGGCGAGAATTTCAACCTGGAAATTCTCTTCCTGCTCTTGTTTGGGCAGATGGATGACTTGACGGGTAAACCCGGCTTCGGCTTTGGGATACGGCGCGACGTCTTCGAGTTTGGCGGCGTGGGCGAGGGTGGAAAGGTTGGCGATTAACAGGCCGGTGATCGCGCAAATACTCAAGGGATTCATGGAAGCCTCCGTGCGGGTTGAATTGCATTGGGAGACATTCTTGCCGTCATGGTCGTCGAAAGCAAATTCAGCCGGAGATTGCAGATTGCAGGGGACAGGTGGTCGGTTCATGCATTTTGCAAATAGCAGGATACTGGCCACTTTTCCAAGTGCTTGATTTTGAAAGAAGCAAAACGAACCGATCAAAGGCACGTTTTATGCGTTCTTTCGGTAAGGCGCACCGGATTTGGGCGCCTACACTCCAATGGGCATTTCGCAGTACCACCACTTGCTGCACCAAGGAAACAGCGGGGGCACACCCGTGAAGGCGCAGCAAAGGGTCAGCGTGAATACTTGATTGGCAATCGCACAGAAAGGAGAGGGTTCGCCATGTTTTTATCTGCCTTGGAATTACGCAATATCATTGAAAGCAGCTTCCTGCCGAAACGCTGCCAGTGCACGCTGACACCAGACTTGTCGATGTCGGTCAAAGTATTTGGCGACCATCGAACCGACCAGGCCGAGCTCTACGTCAGTGGAATCGACGCCAGCCGCTTGAACAGCTGCCGTGAGATCAACAACCTGGTCGCAGGGCTGCGTTCCGATCTCGCGCAACAAACCACGACACATCAAAACAGCGCTCGTTCTCGAGCCGTTTAACCCACCGTTTCACTCAGTTCGACCGTCACGCGCCGGGCCTTCACGAAACCAAGGCCCAGCGCGAACTCGACCAGCACCGCGAGCAAAATCCCGGGGCCGGCATGGCCATTGAGCCACTCGCCAAAACCCAACGCCGCCAAACCGAAACAGCCGACGATAAAACCATTGCTCAGTGCACTGCGTGCCGCTGACGGCGGAGCATTGCGCAACAAATAAAACATCACCCCCAACGCCGCAAACAGCACCGCGCTGCGCCTTGCGACTACGCCCGTGCCCTCCGAATAGCCAATACTCCAGATCGCCAGCAACACCTCCGGAAAAAATCCCCAGACCAGCGCCAGCAAAAAACACAGGATGGAAGTAAAGCTCGACAACGTGCGGAACGACAACTGCATGGCCAGTCCTTGCGGCAGTAGGGAAGGCCCCGAGCATACCCGTCGAAACCATCCCACGCCTATGGCCAACCGGAAAATCAGAAGCGTCTGTCAGTTCGGTTGACTGCAAGCGTCAGATAATTTCCTGTAGCTGATTTGTGCGGGCTTGCCGGTGTTGTCGATGTATTTCATGTCGGCGGTGATGACTTTGCACTAGAGGGTCGGCGGCTCGGTTAGCGAAAGCACCTTCGCCACGTGGAGTGGCATGCCGTATTGGTAGGGTGTTTGATTCGATGTGGCGGAGGTGTCGTTGGCTTGGGCCAGTGCGGCGTATGAGCAGCAGGCGAGGGTGGCGGTGAGCAGGAGGGGACGAATGTTCATGAGAGGACTCCAGTGTTGCGGGTAGGCGCCCGGCACGAAGCCGGGCGAGCCTGCCGCACTGGGCGTCAGCGGGGGAGGGCTGAGGGTGTGCGGTGATATGGAGTCTCTGACTGTGGCGTTAAGGCTGAGTTAACCGATGTGAACATGAGCTGAGTTATTTACGGTTGCTTTTCCCTTGCCTCGGGCATTTGTCGTTTGCGATATGAATCATTAGGGTACGGGCTTTGACGTGCTCGAAAAAATTAATGATAAGGCTGTACTGCTAAATTTCAGTACCCTAACTTATCTGGAAAAAACGAGAGCGGTGGGTGAGTGGCCTTCCACGTTTTTGCGAGTTCTTTTGCTTTTTCTAATTGCTCTTTTGACAGCTTTTTTTCCACTTCCGGCAATACGTCGTTAACGTTGTTTGTTACGTTTCCACCACCATCGAGCTCCAGTAGATTCGACAATAGTGCGTATGACTTCACCGGGTCTGATTCAAATCCGTATTCTGGTTCAGCTTCGCCAATATATGACGCATAACCAAAAACTGCTGATGCATAGCCTGAGGCTGCAGCTTTTTCATTCCATTTTCTAAATGATGAAAAATCGGCTTTTTCAATCCTGGTAGCGGCAAATCCCATCATGGCTGGTGGATAACCATTCTCTGCAGCGGCTTTCATCCATTTTTCGATTTCATCTGATCTGCTAGAGGGTAGTAGGAACATGCCTCCCCCCTCTTGATACTTGGTCGCTAAACGAAATTGCGCTAATGCAAAACCTTTTTCTGCGGACTTTTCAAGCCATTCATCGTTTCCTGTTATCTCCCATAGTAGGTACATCGACTCAGCGTCACCATGAGATGCCTGATCTGTAGCAAGGTTTTTGGCTTTGTTCATCCAATCTTTAAGCGATTGCTCAGCGGAAGAACAGTTGTTCATAGTTACGCACAAATCTTGATCCGCGCCGCCGAGCCGAATCATAGAGTAAATATTGCCTTTTTTTGCTGATTCCTCGTAAGCCTTTCGCGCTTCTTGAGTCATGTATCTGTTGTTTTTTCTTATAGATTCTCCCAAATAGTAAAGTGCTTCATCATCACCGCCTTCGGCTGCTATTTGTAATGTTTCAATTGCGGAGATGGCTTTGTGTTGATTGTATAGTTCAATGCCCTTGATTTTTGCCTGAGATTGTTCGTTCGTAAGCGCCAGTGACTGGGGCGACGCTAACGTTAATAAAATAAGCGTAGTGGTGATCACTTTTGGTAGTGTAAGTGCTAAGTTGTTTCTCGGTTGCAGTTGTTTAGCTGGTATATCGGTCTTTGTGAAACTTTTGAAAACGATACGGCAGAGCGCGGACGACAAGGCTGTCGATTGTTCTAATTGGGGAAGATTAGCCTCGTGCCGGTTATTTCTTGCATTCTGCTTCATTACTAATTAAAAACCTAATTTCCTTGGAAAGAAAGAAAGGGGCGGGTGGGTGGCCTTCCACTCAATTGCATATTTTTCCGCTTCCTCAATCTGGTTCGATGTCATTTTTGCAGCAATTTTAGGAAGCTTCCCTTCCACATAGACTTGAACGTTTCCACCGCCATCCAATTCTTTAAGCAAAGAGACCAGTGCGTAGCCCTTGATCAAATCGACGGGGTAGCCAACTTTGTCGGGCGTGTGGGAAAGATATGCACCATAGGTTGCGACGGCATTTTGATAACCGGTTTTCGCCGCTTCTTCCCACCAATGCCGAACACCTGCCAGATCATTTCGCTGGGAAAGAATCGAAATATATTCGATCATTGCAGGAGGGTAACCTCCTTCCGAAGCAGCCTTTAGCAACTCCTCCTCGGCAGTCTTTCTTTTCCAAGGTAGCAAAAATGTGCCTTCCCCCTCGGCGTAACGATTAGCGAGCAACCACTGTGACGGCGCATATCCAGCCGCTGCTGATTTCTGCAACCAATCCAACTCTGCAGTCGCGTTGTAAAGCACAGCCATCGCTTCGCCGTCGCCACCCAAAGCGCGAGGCGTAGCAGTTTTTATCAATAAATCTAGCCAGTCACTTGGTTTTTTACTACTAGCAGGACATTGGTTGACAACCGAGCACAGGTCTTCCGATACGGTGGCGAGTTTAAACATCGCATAATAATCCCCCTGTGATGCTGATGCCTCGTACCATTTTTGCGCTTCGACAGTCATTCCTTGTTTTTTTTGACGAAGCTCGTCAGCTAAATAGAATTGTGCTTCCGCATCGCCCGCTTCGGCTGCTATGCGAAGTTCCAGTTCTGCTGGTTTGTATTGATTGAAAAGCATTATCCCACGAGTTTTTGCGGCCTGCTGAGTTGGTGTAAGCTCGGCAAGTACATTGTTTGATAAGAGGGTTGCAATTGCGGTTGCTATATATATAAGTGTGCGCGACATTTTTTTATCCCTTGATGTATGTAGCTGGAGGGACATATTTTGCTTTTCCGCCAGGAACAAAAGTTTGTCCGTAGTATCGGGTTCTGTGACAAAAGCCATCTAGGTTCGCGCCTAAAAGGTTCACGTGCGCTTTATACCGGGCACGCATTTCGTCGTTCGCATCGTCGTGCAGTCGCAGAATTGCTTCTGACATGAAATTGTCCATATGCAGTCGATTCTCGCAATATAGCTGTTCTGCTTCGTCTGCGGCTTTGGTTCCGAACCGATTCATGCTCATGCATGCTTCTTCAAATTGTGCTTGGGCAAGGGTTATTGTTCCTTGCTTTTCCGCTTGGCGGACAATCAATCCTAGTATGCGCTCAACAGCCTGCTGCTGAAGCAGTTGACACTGGTCTTTTGTATAAGACTTTTCTGTGGCTTTAGAGCTTGCACTAGGCGCTCCATATTCCGAAATCTTAAATTTCTCCGGCGCGGAAATCAATGTCATCAACATTGGGCCAAGCGCACCTGGAGTCGCTGCCAAGATCCATTGGTCTAACTCAGCTTGATTATGATAATTCATAATCGTATGAGCGATAATTGCTCCTCTGCCGCCCCCGGTTAACGCCTCATATAACGACATCACCATATCAACGCCTTGCATGTAAGTCATCGCCACTTCCATCCCGGCAGCGCCAAGAAAGTTTAGTTTGTCGATGTAGTCGGCGGCTTCGTCCGTCACAAAAATTAGCGATTTATCCTGATTTTTATGCATTTCCCGTCGCAGCAAGTTAATCAAGTCAGTAACACCGTCATAGCCTACTTCAAATTGAAATTCGCCGCCGACGCCAGCGCCGACGATGACGGAAGCCTTGAACCGCATGATGAAGCGGCCTTCATGCAAGGAGATCCCAATATCTGCCGTAGTACCCAGCCCATACGCGGCAGTAAAGCCTGCTGTGAGTCTGGCCAGGCTCGCCCATTGGCTAGCTTTCGCGTTGTTGACGGTGTTCGCCATGCCGGGCGAAGGGGCGGTGCGCAACACAGCGATATTTTTCGGCGGAGCCCAGTTCAAGGCGCCTGTCAGTAGAATCCCAGCCTGAACTCCTGCAAAGAGATTGAATTGGGCTTTAGCCCCATCTTCAACCCGTACTTTCGCGGCGTCGCCCGCCAGAACAGGTTCGCTTCTAGTTGTAGTTGCTACGGCATTGGTGGTCTCCGGACGTTTTGCATCGGTGATTTCCGGAAGATTGAGGCCGCCTTGTACGTTTGCACGTCCCAACTGCACGCTGGAGGAGAGGAGGAGGGTAGCGCCTGTGTAGCCCCACGCTCTAGCGCCCAAATGGATCGAAAACCTGCCGAGATTCAGGTTTTTGCGGTTTTTCTCGTAATCCAGGTACGGGATCAGGATGTCTTTTGCTTGATCTTTACCCGGCAGATCCATCTTCATCAACTCAACTTCACCGCGTGCCAAGTCAATCCCAAGGCTGGCTTCGGCTTTGGCAGAGGCCTTGAAGTTATCGGTGACGCTGAAGCTCGGACCAGTGACCTTGGTTCCAGTGTGGATGGAGGACTGTGGTGGCGTGAGGCAACGAACCAATTGTGCTTGAGGACTGTTATCGAACAGGCGCAACGAACTTCGAACTTCTTCTTTGAACAGCAGCTGCCGAAGGCGCAGCCCCCAGTCTTTGCGGGCGCCTGCGTCCTCAATAGTATCCACTGTCAGTTTTTTCGACTTGAGATAGAAATGGAAGAGTTCTACATCGAACCAGCCTTTTTCATCGAACCAGTTGCTTTCCTGATCCTTGATGGCCATCGCGCCTTCGAGGCGTAGCCATTCATGGAAAGGGTTATCGTCTGTGTCAGTTTGCGCTTTCCCGTTGCTGTTGCCGGGAAGTTTCTGCAGGTCTTTGCTTGCAGTAGCACCGAGCGCGCTTACGTCTTTTTTCAAGGCTTTTTCAATGCCTTCCAGATTAAGCAGACTCAAATGCTTGACCGGACTGTTGGGGCTATTGAAAAGCGCCACTTCGCGCAACGGAAAGCCAGCCTTGACCAGGCGCTCTTCCGGTTTCGGCTGAAATTGCTCTGGCTCCCACAACAGATGGCGCAGTGGTAGGGCTGCGGCTACAGCGGCTTCTGCATCATCGCGAAGCTTCATGCGCTCTTGTTGAATGCGCTGCCACTCGGTTTTTTCAGCCTGCACGATGCCCGCTGGTGCCGCTACGTTTTGGCCGCTGGCGTCAATCCAGCCTTTGTATTTGGTGCGGATTTGTTCAGCCAGTTTGACCTGCCGCTGTTCCATCTCGAGATATGATTTGAATTTCTCGATACCTGCGCTGATTTCGCCTGTGTCAGGAATGAGGGCAAACTCAGGAAGTGCCAAGCCATAGTCGGCGACTTTCAAAATCGAATCGATATAGGCAGCAAAGTCTTTTTCGATTTTTTTGCGTTCGTTGGCTACATCGTTCAAATAACCGCACATCCGGGCCTTGCCATCGATCACACAGTTTGTGGCGTCCAGATACGCCTTCTTGTTCTTCTTGAAATCTTCTTCTTTGAGAGTAGTCAGCTTGCCGCTGGCTGTGAGTGCCGCACGGGCTTTCAGATAGGTCTGAACACGAGTTCTAGCCTCAAGAGCACCGGGCGAAAACAGGTTGCCACTTTCATAGATATAGCCAGCTATCTTGGCTTGCTCTATTGCTACAGCCTTCAGCTTCTTCCACTCGTTGTAGAGTCGTTGCAGCTTTTGCCCCTCGGAGTTAGCCTCAAGCAGGCTAGCCTGTTGCTGACCGGCCAGTGCCCGGTTCCGTGCGTACTCACTCTGATCCGGCAACTTCTCCAGCGCCGCTGAATTTCGGGCGTCACGGCTCACGGATTTCAAGCGCATGGCCATGGTTGGCTGCGCAATATCCGGCTCCTGAGCTTCGATTTCCAGCATTCGGCTTTTCTGTTCACCTTGCAGGAAGTTTGACAACTTGGGTTCGAGGAAGTACTCGAGCAACCCCGCGGTGTTCATCCCCTTTAAACGTTCCTCAGGAGACTTGCTTGCGCTGATATGTTGCTCAAGTTCATTCATCGCTTCTTTGATCGAGCTTGCAGCGCGTTCAGGCAGCAGATAGAACATTCTTTCCTTGGTTGCGTAAATCACCTCGCCATAACTTGTCGAGCAAGCCGTTTCCACTTTGTCGAACGCGTTGGGGCAACTGGCAGGCATTACAGGCTGAGGATCAAGCTCCAAGGCAGGTTTCGTTTCAACCGGTGTCGACGGGGCTGAGGCAGTTGCCGCAGAGCTGTCGCGATCTACCTTTGTTGCTTCTGAGATTTCAGTATCCATTTCGCTTCCATTCATTCTTAACGGACGGGTTCATCAAGCAACGCTGGTGGTGAGTTGCTGCAGCTGCTGTACTTTGATGAACGACTCTTCCCTGGATTGCAGGATGGCCATTGCCTGTGGCTGTGTTTCAAGCAGTGGGCCATTTGTGATTGACCCCAGCTTCAGCAAGTGACGGCCTTCGTAAATATTGTGGGCAACCAGCACATTGAGGTTTGCCACAAGGTTGGGCAGATGCTCATCGCTCGGCTCGCCGTAATCTGCGTGATGTTCATCTGCCCAATAAATCCAACCCAAATGCTCTTGAACGTTCGCCGCGGATGGCGGCAGGCTGAACACTGAAGTATCGCCCAGCCATTCGACTTCCGAGACGGCGCGCCAACTGAGCCATGGACCTTTATTGCGCCCAAAATGAACCGGCGCTGGGCTGTATACGTGCTGCCAAGGGCCGAACAGCTGATGGGAGTTGTCGCCAGCGGTATAGGCCAGCGCGGCCCACAGGCTTGGCTTGTGGTAGCTCAGCAGGCTTTGTCCGCCAGAGCCATCATTAGCGCGCAAGAGCCAGCGCGCATGGGCGAGCGCTTTGTCAGAATCAGCTGTGGTAATGGCAATGCCAGAGAAATTTTCCTCGCACAGCTTTGCTGCCTCAGCCGCAAGGCGACTGCCCCACGGCGCGGTGATCCAGAGCGGACCGTCAGCGGCGATCTCAGCGAAGGCGGTTTTGAGGAACAGGCTCTGTGCATCTACCACCGGTTCGCCAACACGATAAAGGCGGCTCATCGCGTCAGGCTGTCGAACCGGGTCAATAATGAAACACACTGTTGATTCAGAGCTTTCTCTCGGTAAATCAACGAACCCATGGCGTGGAGCTTCGAGGAGTGCGCTGAGCGCTTTCACATGCATGTGCAATCCTTACGGCTGCAGGCGCCGTTGCTTTGCTTGCCGCACAACGGCGTTATTCCAGACTCATTCAGACGTTTGGGCAGCGGGACAGGGACTTTCCCCGCCTTATCCGCATCCGCAACCTTCATCGGCCCCGGCAGCAACGGCGCCGCCGGCGTGCCCACCCCAGGCGAGCCACCAGTATTCACCTTCACCTCAGCGCCGCTGATGGTCACGCCACCCGCATCTACCTTGACGAAGCTGCCGCCAGCCTTGGCGGTCAGTTCCATGGCGCCTTCGACCACGACTCTCTGGCCGGCGTAGTAATGTATTTCGTTGCCAGCCTCAACAAACTGCCCAGTCCCCACCTTCACATGCTGCGTCACACCCACCGTCAGGTGATCATCCGCGCGCATCTCACTGATGCGGTCCAGATGGGTGATCCGGTGTTCTTCGACCTTGAACTCGCTCAACACGTTAGCTTCAACAGTGTCATGCCGTTCGTTGCCGACGCGGATTTTCTGGTCGTGTTCGATGTTTTCGTCCCAGTCGCGCTGGGCGTGGATGTAGATCTGTTCGGCGCCTTTCTTGTCTTCGATGCGGAATTCGTTGTAACCCTTGCCGCCCGGGGAGCTGAGGGTTTTGAAGGTGCTGCGGGTCTTGTTGGCCGGCAGGTCGTAGGGGACGACGTTTTCCTTGTGGTACAGGCAGCCGGTGACGAGGGGCTGGTCGGGGTCGCCTTCGAGGAAGGTGACGAGGACTTCCATGCCGATGCGCGGGATGGCGATGCCGCCGTAGGCTGCTCCGGCCCAGCCGCTGGCGACGCGCATCCAGCAGGTGGTTTTATCGTCGGACTGGCCGTCGCGGTCCCAGTGGAATTGGACTTTGATGCGGCCGTATTGGTCGCAGTGGATTTCTTCGCCGGGCGGGCCGGTGACGATTGCGGTCTGGCTGCCGAGGACTTTCGGTTTCGGGTGTTCGAGGGCAGGGCGGTAGTGCGCGTCCCACGGGGTGGCGACGAAGCTGTTGCGGTAGCCCTGGTGGAAATCGCTCTTGTTGTCGGTGACGTCGCTGGTGACGTTTTCGCCGAGCACTTGCGGTTGTTTGCCTTCGTGGAAGACTTCCAGCAGCAGCCACAGGTCGTTCCACTCGGCGCGCGGGTGTTCGGCGAGCGTGAGGAAATGGCCGCTGGTGAGGGTCGGTTCATCACCTTTGCCTTCGGCGAGTTTGTAGTCGCTGCGATGGCGTTCGAGGGCGCGGGTCGAGAGGAACTTGCCGCGCTCGCGGGTGGTGAAGCGGCCGGGGTAATCGTAGTCTTCCAGGTCCGGGGCGAATTCGGATTTGACCGCGCCTTCGGGCAGCAGCTTGGGTTTTTCGAAATCGTAGTCGCGACGGCTGACGCGGGTGGTGCGGGTTTCCAGGCGCAGGTTGAAGCGCTTGATCACCGGTTTCTCCGCAGCCATGCCGGAGTCCTGCTGATAGCTGACCGGCTTCAGTTTGCGGAACACCGTCTGATCGTCGCCGAACACCAGTTTGTGGCCGCTGCTGCTGTGCTGGAAGTGAAAGTGAATGCCTTCCTCTTCGCACAGACGCTGGATGAAGTGCAGGTCGGACTCATCGTATTGCACGCAATACTCACGCTCCGGGTACTCGGCGCCGAGCTGGAAGCTGTAGGCGTCAGAGAGAATGCCGCGATCTTCCAGCACCTGGGCGATGATTTTCGGCACCGTCAGTTGCTGGAAGATCTGCTGATCATGGTTGTGCTGCAGATAGGCCAGTTGCGGCATCAGGCTGATGCTGTAGCGGGTCAGGGTCTTGCCGGAGTCGCCCTGCTCGATGCGATAGACCTGGCCGTGAATCTTGCCTTCGCCGGTGGCGCCGAACGTCAGGCAGGCGCGCTTGTGCAGCAGCTCTTCGAGCTTCAGGTCGGGGCGGGCGCTGACCAGTTCGAGGTCGAAACGGAACGGTTCGTTGAGGGCTTCGCGACCGGTGAAGCTGAGGACTTGCAGGTCGGCGTTGGCGTCTTCGATCGAGAGGGTGATGTGGGTTGCATTGGCGTCCAGCATGCCTTGAATTCCGTCCGTTGAATAAGCAGGTGATGGATGTTGCAGGATTAGACGGCCTCATTCAAGGCGCAAATGGCGTAGGTGTGGGGCCTTGATGCCATAGGGAAAACCCTTAGGAGGGCGGTTTGGGCCAGTGAAATCGGGCCTTTCATAGACGTTGATGGTGTTTGGGAGATTGCCATCGCGGGCAAGCCCGCTCCCACAGGTTTCTCGGGTGTAGACAAAATCGGCGTTCACTAAGGTCCTGTGGGAGCGAGCCTGCTCGCGAAGGGCTTCTACAACCAATGCCAGAACCGGCTCCAGAACCCGCGATTGAGGTCTTCCTTGCAGCCGGCATACTGCTGCGCATACAGATCCGAACGGTTCTGCACCTTGCGCGCGGTCGGCGGTAGCCAGGCCTTGCTGGCGTAGGTCTTGTTGCGGAAGCCGCCCCAGCCTTCGTGGTAGTTCAGGTATTGGTTATAGGCGTCGTATTTGTACACGCCGTTGATCGAGGTGGTCTTGTCCATGTACCAGCCGACGAAGTCGATGGCGTCGTCGAAGTCTTCGCGGTCGGCCCAGTTGCGACCGGTGCTTTTCTGGTAGTCGGCCCAGACTTCGTCCTTGGCTTGCGCGTAGCCGGACGCGGTGGAGACGCGGCCCCACGGAATTACCCAGAGCAGGTATTTGCGTGGCGTCTTGGCGTCGTAGCGATAGCCGGATTCCTGATACATGATCGCGAAGGGCACCTGGATCGGCACGCCCCAGCGTTTCTGGGTGACTTGCGCAGCGTCGTACCAGTCGCTTTTCTCGCGGAAGATTGCGCAGATGTCTTCCGGTGAGCGGGGCGGCGAGGTGCCGCAACCGCTCAGCAGAGTGGCCAGGGTCAGGAGGGCGAGGATGTGCCTGTGATTCAAGAGCTGTTTTCCGTCGTGCGCAAAAAGGCCGACAGTCTACGCGCTCAGCTCAATTGATGACGATAGGGCAGATCCGGACCGGTTTTGCTGCAGGTCAGCGCGGCGGCTTGCACGGCGAACCTGAGCATGCCGTCGATTTGCTCTCGACTGAGCTGCTGCACGCCTTCGACGGAGTCCAGCGAATGTTCGGTCAGCCAGGTGATCAGCGCGGCCTGGAAGGTGTCGCCAGCGCCTACCGTATCGGCAATTTTCACCGGGTTGGCCGGGACCGACCACGAGCCATGGGCGCGACTGAACACGGTCGCGCCGTCGCCGCCGCGAGTCAGGAAGACGATCTGGCAGCGATGTTCGAGCCAGCCTTCAATCACATGCTGCGGATTCTGTTCGGGATACAGCAGGCTCAGATCCTCGTCGCTGACTTTGATCAGATCGGCCAGGCGCACCAGCGTGGCGATGCGCTCGCGCCATAGATCGATGTTCGGCTCGGGATTGAGGCGCACGTTGGGGTCGAGGCTGATCAGGCGTTTGCCGCTTTCGCGCTGAACCAGCTTAAGCAAGGTGTCGCCGATCGGCTGTACTACCAGCGAAAACGAGCCGATGTGCAGGCCGCGCACCTCGTCGCCAAGTGTTGGCAGATGCGCCTCGCTCAATTGCCGATCGGCGCAGCCTTCGCCACGGAAGCTGTAATGCGGCGAGCCATTGGCGCCTACCGCGACCATTGCCAGAGTGGTCGGCGCGGCGAAATCCACCAGATAGTCCGGGCGCACACCTTCGTCCTGCAGCACTTGCTGCAAGCGGCGGCCAAGGTAGTCGGTGGACAGCCCACCGAATAGCGCCGAGTCCACGCCCAAGCGGCGCAGACCGACGGCGACGTTGAACGGCGAGCCGCCGGCAATCGCCTTGAAATTGACTTTCGAGGCCAGCCCGCTGGCATCGTTTTCGCTGAAGAAATCAAACAGGGCTTCGCCACACACCAGGTACATAGTTGTTTGCTCGTTATAGGGTTGCGACATGCTGTTGATAGCGTTCGTAGGCCTGCTGGAACGCCGCGACATTGGCGGCGATCGGCAGGGTTTCGCTGCCCGCGTCGAGTTTCACGCAGCGCTCGCACAGATCGGCCAGGGAGACATCGTCTCCGTTCGAGCGTGACGCGCACCACGCCGCTTGAATCGCCGCACCCAGTGCGGCGGCTTCGCTTTGTTCGGTGCAGATCACCGGGGCGTTCATGATGTCGGCGACGATCTGCCGCCACACCGGACTCTTCGAACCGCCGCCGATCAGGCAGATGCGCAGGCTTTGTAAACCATTCTGGCGGAGCAAATCCAGCCCGTAGCGCAAACCGAAGGTGGTGCCTTCGACGGCGGCGCGGCATAGATTGGCCTGGGTCAGGTTGTCCATGGTCAGGCCATGCAAACTGCCGGTGGCGTGGGGCAGGGCGGGAACGCGTTCGCCATTGAGAAACGGCAACATGCTCACGCCCTCGGCGCCGATCGGCGATTGCGCGACCAGTTCGTTGAAGGTCGGCAGATCGAGCTTGAACAGCTCGCGAATCGCGCCGGTCGCGTTGGTCAGATTCATGGTGCAGATCAGCGGCAGCCAGCCGCCGCTGGAGGAGCAGAACGTCGCGACCGAGGCATCGGCGCTGACGTTCGGCTCCTCCGAATAGGCGTAGACCGTGCCGGACGAACCGAGGCTCATGGTGATCGCGCCGGGCTGGATATTGCCGGTACCAATGGCGCCCATCATGTTGTCGCCACCGCCGCTCGAGACCACGGCGTTGGGGTTGATGCCGAGTTGCTCGGCGATTGCCGGCAGGAGAGTGCGGACGGCGGCGTGCGCGTCGATCAGCTCCGGCAGCGCGGTTTGCAAACGGCCGCTGGCATCGATGTCGCGCAGGATCTGCACATCCCACTGACGCGTGCGCACGTTGAAATAGCCGGTGCCGGACGCATCGCCGTATTCGCTGCAGGCGCGGCCGGTGAGCCAGTAGTTGAGGTAGTCGTGAGGCAGCAGAATTCGGGCGATGCGTGCGAACACGTCGGGATGCTGCTCTTTGGTCCAGAGCAGTTTCGACACCGTGTAGCCCGGCGCAATGACCACGCCGAGGCGTTCCAGCGAACCTTTCTCTCCGCCCAGGTGTGCGAGCAAGCGCTCGTTTTCCGGCGTGGTTTCGGTGTCGCACCAGAGCTTGGCCGGACGCAGCACTGCGCCTTGCTCATCGAGCAGCACCAAGCCGTGTTGCTGGCCGGAGACGCCAACGCCACGGATCGCCTGGCCGTCGACGTTCGCCGCTTGCAAGGCCTGGCGGGTGGCGCTGACGAATGCGTCGAGCCACTGTTGAACGTCTTGTTCGCGGCGGCCGTTGGCGCCGCTGATCATCGTGTGCGGCGCCGCGCCCAGACCGAGCACCTGCCCGCTGTCGGCATCGAGGATAATCGCTTTGGTGCCTTGGGTGCCGCAGTCGATACCCAGGAAGAGTTGTTGGCTGGTCACAATGAGGTCCTCAGGATGTCAGGGTGTTTCCGAGTATGGCGGCTATTCGCGAGCAGGCTCGCTCCCACAGGTCAGTGTTCCAACATCACTTGTGGGAGCGAGCCTGCTCGCGAAGACGTCAGTCGCATCGCCGCAGGATCAGGCTAGAACTCGTTCCAGAGTTCGCGAAACCCCAACCTCGCGCAGACTCTGGCAGCACCACTCGAATGCCGCAACAAACTCCGCCGACTTCGGTATCGCCGTGCCGAAAATTTCTTCCACGCCCAACAGGCGCTCGGTGATCAACTCATCGTCCGCCACCAATCCCTGACAGAACGCCGCTCGCGGGTCCGGAATCGAATACGTATCGCCATTCTCATCCACGCCCTTCAAATACAACGCCCACGCTGCCACGACCAGCGCTGCACGCTTGGTCTCGCGGCCATCGGCGATCAGCCGATTGATCGTCGGCACGGTGAACTTGGGAAACTTCGATGAGCCATCCGAACACACGCGCTCCAGTTGATCGGCAATCGCCTGATTGGAAAACCGCGCGACCAGCGTGTCCTTGTATTCGCTCAGATCAATGCCCGGCACCGGTGCCAGTTGCGGCGTGACATCCAGATCCATATAAGCGCGCATATAGCGCACGAACAGCGGATCGTTCATGGTCTCGTGGACGAAGCGATAGCCCTTGAGAAAGCCCAGATACGTCAGCGCCAGGTGACTGCCGTTGAGCAGTTTGATTTTCATCTCTTCGTACGGCGACACATCGTCGGTGAACTGCACGCCGACCTTTTCCCACGCCGGGCGACCGTTGACGAATTTGTCCTCCAGCACCCACTGTACAAACGGTTCGCAGACCACCGGCCAGGCATCGTCGACGCCGTGTTTGTCGGCCAGTTGCAGGCGATGTGCGGTGCTGGTCATCGGTGTGATGCGGTCGACCATGGCGTTGGGGAAACTGACGTTCTGCTCGATCCAGTCGCGCAACTGCGGATCACGCAGGGCTGCGAAGGCCAGCAGCGTCTTGCGCGCGACCGCGCCGTTGTGCGGCAGGTTATCGCAGGACATCACAGTGAATGCCGGAACGCCCGCCGCACGGCGTTTGGCCAACGCGGCGCAAAGGAAGCCGAACACGGTGCCCGGCGTTTCGGGATGGGCGAGGTCGTGTTGAATCTGCGGCAGATGCGCCATGAATTCGCCGTTACTGTCGTCGATGCAGTAGCCGCCCTCGGTGATAGTCAGCGAAACGATGCGGATCTGCGGTTCGGCGAGTTTGTCGATCAGCGTTTGCGCGCCATCTTCGGCCAGCAGCATGTCGCGGATCGCGCCGATGACGCGCACTTCGGTGTCATCGCTGTCACCCAGTTCGAACAGGGTGAACAGGTAATCCTGCTCGCGCAGATCATCGCGGGCGCGGCGATCTTCCGGGCGCAGGCCGACGCCGCAGATTGCCCAGTCCAGCGCTTGGCCAGTGTTCATCAAGGCATCGGTGTAATACGCCTGATGGGCACGGTGAAAACCGCCGACGCCGATGTGAGCAATGCCCTGGCGTGTGTCGCCGAGGTCGTAGGCCGGCAGTTGCACTTCGGCGGCGAGGCGGTTGAGGTTCTGTTGGTTGAGTTTCATCGGATAGTCTCGAAATCAGGCGGCAGCGCGCAGTGGACGGGTCAGCGCCACACCTTCGGCGTCGAACAGATGGCAGTGAGTCGGGTCCAGACGCAGGCTCAATTGCTCGCCATAACGGCTGGCCAGATCGCCGCGCACGCGCATGGTCAGCGCTTCACCAGCGCTGGTGGTGACGTGGCAGAAGGTGTCGCTGCCAAGGCGTTCGCTGACGTCGGCAGTGACTTGCAACGTGCAGTCGCCGGGTTGCGCCAGCTCTAGATGTTCCGGACGAATGCCCAACGTCACCGCGCTACCGACGCTGAGGTTGGCGGCGTTGAACGGCAGGGTGATACGCGTGCCGGCGTCCAGCGAAACTTCGCAGCTGGCGCCGTCGATGCGGGCAATCTTGCCTTTCAGAAAACCCATTTTCGGCGTGCCGAGAAAGCCTGCGACAAACAGGTTGGCCGGGTTGTGATAGAGGTCCAGCGGCGAGCCGACCTGCTCGATTCTGCCGCCATTGAGCACCACGACTTTGTCGGCCATGGTCATCGCTTCGACCTGATCGTGGGTCACGTAGATCATCGTTGCTTGCAGGTCCTTGTGCAGGCGCAGCAGCTCCAGACGCATCTGCACGCGCAACGCCGCGTCGAGGTTGGACAGCGGTTCATCGAACAAGAAAATCTTCGGGTTGCGCACGATGGCACGGCCGATCGCCACGCGCTGGCGCTGGCCGCCGGAAAGCTGTTTCGGCTTGCGCTCGAGCATCGGCCCGAGCTCGAGAATCCGCGCCGCTTCGCCAACCTTGCGCTCGACCTCGGCTTTCGGCACGCCGGCCAGATCGAGGGCGAACGACATGTTCTTTTTCACCGTCATGTGCGGGTACAGCGCGTAGGTCTGGAACACCATCGCCAGATCGCGCTTGGCCGGGCTGACTTCGGTGATGTCGCGGCCATCGAGTTCGATGGTGCCGCCGCTGACCTCTTCAAGGCCGGCGATCAGGCGCAGCAGGGTGGATTTGCCGCAGCCCGACGGGCCGACGAAGACTACGAATTCCTTGTCGTTCACTTCCAGGTCGATGCCCTTGATGATGGAAAAGCCTTCGAAGCCTTTTTGCAGATTCTTGATTTTCAGGTTGGCCATGAGATGGGCCTCCGCATTGTTGTTTTTCAAGATCAAAAGATCGCAGCCTGCGGCAGCTCCTACAGGAGGTTTATACCGATTGGACATTCCATGTAGGAGCTGCCGAAGGCTGCGATCTTTTGCTTTTCAGTTCATTTCACGGCACCAAACGACAGGCCGCGCACCAGTTGCTTCTGGCTGATCCAGCCAAAGATCAGAATCGGCGCACACGCCAGGGTCGAGACCGCCGATAACTTGGCCCAGAACAATCCTTCGGGACTTGAATAAGAGGCGATCAAAGCGGTCAGTGGTGCGGCATTCGAAGAGGTCAGGTTCAACGACCAGAACGCCTCGTTCCAGCACAGGATCAGCGACAGCAGCACGGTCGAGGCGAGGCCGCCCTTGGCGATCGGCAGCAGCACGCGGACCATTTCCTGCCACAGCGTCGCACCGTCGAGGCGGGCGGCTTCGAGGATGTCTTTGGGGATGTCCTTGAAGTAGGTGTAAACCATCCAGACCACGATCGGCAGGTTGATCAGCGTGTAGATCACGATCAGCGCGATGCGCGTGTCGAGCAGGCCGAAACTCTTGGCCAGCAGGTAGATCGGCATCAGCACGCCCACCGGCGGCAGCATCTTGGTCGAGAGCATCCACAGCAGCGTGCCTTTGGTGCGCTGGGTTTCGTAGAACGCCATCGAGTACGCCGCAGGCACCGCGATCAACAGGCACAGGGCCGTGGCGCTGAACGAGATCACCACCGAGTTCCAGGCGAAACTGAAGTAATCGCTGCGCTCGTTGATGTGCAGGTAGTTCTCCAGCGTTGGCGTGAAGATGAACTGCGGCGGCGTGGCGAAAGCGTCGATTTCGCTCTTGAAACTGGTCATCACCATCCAGAAGATCGGGAAGAAAATCACGATCGCGATGGCCCAGGCCAGGGTGCCGAGCAGCAGGCTTTGCAGGCGGCGGGATTGTTGGAGGGTCATGGCAGGCCTCACGCTTTGTCAGTCAGGTTTTTGCCGATCATCCGCACCAGAATGATCGCGGCGATGTTGGCGATGACCACGGCAATCAAACCGCCCGCCGAAGCCATGCCAACGTCGAACTGCACCAGTGCCTGGTTGTAGATCAGATAGGCGAGGTTGGTCGAGGCGTAGCCGGGGCCGCCGTTGGTGGTGGTGAAGATTTCGGCGAACACCGAGAGCAGGAAGATCGTTTCAATCATCACCACCACGGCAATCGGCCGCGCCAGGTGCGGCAGGGTCAGGTGCCAGAAGATCGCGATCGGGCCGGCACCGTCCAGGCGCGCGGCTTCTTTCTGTTCCTGATCCAGCGATTGCATGGCGGTCATCAGAATCAGGATCGCGAAGGGCAGCCATTGCCACGAAACGATGATGATGATCGACAGCAGCGGGTAGTGCGCCAGCCAGTCCACCGGTTGCGCGCCGAACAGCTTCCAGATGTAGGCGAGGATTCCCGAGACCGGGTGGAAGATCAGGTTCTTCCAGATCAGCGCACCGACGGTGGGCATGATGAAGAACGGCGAAATCAGCATCACCCGCACCAGGCCGCGACCGAGGAATTCGCTGGCCTCCAGCAACGCGCTGATCAACACACCGAAGACCACGCTGATAAGCAGCACGCTGCCAACGAGCAACAACGTATTGGTCGCGCCGGGCATGAAACCCGAGTCGGTGAGGAAGTAAGTGAAGTTCTCCAGCCCGACGAATTCGTTTTCGCCGGGGTAGAGCAGGTTGTAGCGGATCATCGAAAAGTACAGGGTCATGCCCAGCGGCACGATCATCCACAGCAGCAACAGCGCCACCGAAGGGCTGACCAGAAACCAGCCGGGATTGCGCACCCGCAGCTTGCGCTGGGGTGGCGACAGGTCGATGTGGGCTTTGGCAGTTGAAGTATTCATGGCATTCACAACCGAGTCATACAGACCTATGGAGATCCCCATGTGGGAGCGAGCCTGCTCGCGAAAGCGCCGGATCAGTGTCATGTGTACTGGCTGACACGACGCCTTCGCGAGCAGGCTCGCTCCCACAAGAGGCAGGAGCAAGTCGTTCAGCGCTTACTTGGGATAACCCGCGCGCTTCATCTCGCGTTCCGTAGTCTGCTGCGCCGCCGCCAGCGCCTGATCCACCGTGGTCTGGCCGATCAGCGCTGCCGAAAACAGCTTGCCGACCTGGGTGCCCACAGCCTGGAATTCAGGAATGGTCACCAATTGAATGCCGATGTACGGCACCGGTTTCAGCGTCGGTTTGCTCGGGTCAGCGGCCTTCAGCGATTCCAGCGTCACCTTGGCAAACGGCGCTGCGCTCATGTACGCATCGCTGTAGGTCGAAGCGCGGGTGCCCGGCGGCACGTTGGCGATGCCATCGGTCTTGGCAACCAGTTCGCCGTACTCTTTGGACGTGGCCCAGGCGCTGAAGGTTTTTGCTGCGTCCTTGGCCTTGGAGCTGGTCGGAATCGCCAGCGCCCACGAATACAGCCACGCCGAGCCTTTATCCGTGACCTGATGCGGAGCGAAGGTGAAACCGACGCTATCGGCGACCTTGCTCTGGGTCTTGTCGGTGACGAACGAACCAGCCACGCTTGCATCGACCCAAATCGCGCATTTGCCGCTGTTGAACAGGGCCAGGTTTTCGTTGAAACCGTTGCTGGATGCGCCCGGCGGGCCGGATTTCTTCATGGTGTTGACGTAGAAATTCAGCGCATTTTTCCATTCCGGGCCGCTGAATTCCGGTTTCCATTGCTCATCGAACCAGCGCGCGCCGTAAGCGTTGGCAACCGTGGTCACCAGCGCCATGTTCTCGCCCCAACCGGCCTTGCCGCGCAGGCAGATGCCGTATTGCTCTTTGTCTTTCTGGGTGAGTTTTTCCGCAAACCCGGCGATCTCTTCCCAGGTCGGCCGCTCCGGCATGGTCAGCCCGGCTGCCTTGAACAGGTCGGTGCGGTAATAGGTGATCGAACTCTCTGCGTAGAACGGCAGCGCATACAGCGAACCCTTCACCGACAGGCCTTCGCGCACCGACGGGAAGACGTCGTCGAGGGCGTAACTGGCCGGCAGATCCTTCATCGGCTCCAGCCAACCCTTGCCGCCCCAGAGTGCGGCTTCGTACATGCCGATGGTCAATACGTCGAACTGGCCGCCCTGAGTGGCGATGTCGGTGGTCAGGCGCTGACGCAGGACGTTTTCTTCCAGCACCACCCAATTGAGCTTGATGTCCGGATGCTCGCTCTCGAAGGTTTTCGAGAGTTTCTGCATGCGGATCATGTCGCTGTTGTTGACGGTGGCGATGGTCAGGGTCTGGGCGCCAAGGCTGACGCTGCTGAGGGTCATGCAGGTGAGAGCGAGCAGAGCTTTTGCAGTGGGTTGCATCGTGCACTCCTTTTCTGACACCCGACGGGGCAGAAGGACAGTTATTGTTTTTGTGTCTTCCGAATGCAGGAAGAATCTGCGCTGATTACAGCCCTCAATCGAAGGGCTGACAAATCATCCCTAGCACTTTTGTTGATACTTTTTTGCACTGGGGTTTGAGCGGGGGAGCGCAGGGAAGGGCTTTTGCGCGAAGGATCGTTCGCGAATGCGTACAGATTTCGCCAGCCGGGGCACGGTTTTTTGTGGGAGCGAGCCTGCTCGCGAAGACGATATCCCTGTCACAGGGTTCTTGACTGACAGACCGCTTTCGCGAGCAGGCTCGCTCCCACAGGGATAGTGTCGTCAGAGATGGTTCTGTTCAGTCAGCCGCTGCACCGCCAGCCGTCGATAGTGCGACGGCGTCATGCCCTTGAGTTGCTGAAAGCGTCGATTGAAGTTGGAAATATTGTTGAAGCCCGACTCGAAGCACACCTCGGTCACCGGTTTGTCGCCATCGGCCAGCAGCTCACAGGATTTGCTGATGCGCAGGCGATTGACGAATTCGATGAAGTTGCGTCCGGTGGCCTGTTTGAACACTCGGCTGAAGTAAGTCGGCGTCATGCCCAGATGCTCGGCCACTTCTTCCAGTGAAATGTCCCGCGCGTAGTGGCTGAAGATGTAATCGACCGCGCGGTTGGTGCGGTCGATATTGTGTTCGTCGGCCAATTGCGGCGTGGTCGCACCGGACAACAACTGGAAGTCATCACTGGCCGCGAGCAATTCCATCAGGATGAAAAAATGCCCGAGGCGAGTGATGCCGGTGCTGTCGGCGATCCGCTGCATAAGCGTCATGGCCTGACGGATCGTGCGTTTGCAGCGGAATTCGATGCCGTACTGCGCACGCTCGAGCAGTGGCGCCAGGGTTTTCAACTCAGCAAACACCTGATGGCCGCTCTCGAACAGTTCGTCGGTGAAGTTGACCAGCATGTCGCGTTTCTCGACCACTTCGTCTTCGGCGACCTGACTGATCCAGTTGTGCGGCAAGTTCGGACCGGTCAGAAACAGCGTCTCGGGATAGAAATTACCGATGTAGTCGCCGATGAACACCTTGCCGGAGCTGGCGACGATCAGGTGCAGTTCGTATTCCTTGTGGAAATGCCAGCGCACCAGCGGGCACGGAAAGCCGTGCTGGCGATAGATGATGGATAAACCGTTATGGTCATCCATCAACTCGTAAGAGGGGTCGGTCACGCGAGCGGTTCGAGTCATGACGGGGCACTTTTTTATTATTGCTGCGCGATGATGCCTCGTTTTCCGACATTTGTGCCACTTCCACCTGATCGTGGCTGGGTACCGCGCTTAGCTGGGCTTGTCGTGAGCCTTTTGCAAGTTGGCCATTTGGCAAAAGCGCACAATGTTCGAGTTTTTGATGAAATCGAAATTGATGATATTGCACTTGCGCGCCCAGTCGGTCTTACCTGGGTCAAACCATTCGTCAAGGCTGTCGAGGATTCGCTGAGGTCCACCGAGGGTGAAGCTGGTTGCCGATAATGACCATGGGCGGCGTGTGCTGACGGGGTTGCTTAGAACACCTTTGATATAGCCATGCAGATCCGTGGTGTTGACTTGAGTCTGCCCGATCCATTTGTGCTGGATCGGACTTTCGAAACGGGATTCCTGCGTTTCCCAGGTCATCGGCGCGGCCACCATGATGCGTTGCAATGGATTGATGGCTTTGAGCTGGCCAAGTGTCAGATGCAGGTTTTCGGTGGGAATGATTCGCTCCCCAAGCTGTTCCAGCAAAGCTGATTTGAATTGCGCATGATTGAATGGGTCGTTGACGCTGGAAAGTTCATGAAAGTCGAGAACGATAAATTCATTCCGGCTCCGTTCCTGAAATCCCTTCAGATCCCTGACGAGGTCTTCAAGAGTTCGCGAAGAGGTATAGCCATTGTGATGGAAGCGAAATCTCCCCAGATGGTTTGCCTCGCTGTTGTAAATGAGGCGCAGGTCAAGTGCGCGAGCACCGCGATTCAATTGCGAATAAAAGGACACGTCCTGACAGGCAAGCCAGTTTTTGCCGGGAATCAAAGCGTAGGAGGCTTCCCAGTCACACCCGGCGTTATGTGCGCCGGGCAGGGTCATCTCGAATAACGAAAGTTTGTCGAGTAGTGGAGAATCAGCCATCCATTGATGAGTTTGAAAAGTATCTTGGTCTTGCATGTTGAACATCCTGCCAGATCGTTAATGAAAGTTTTGCGCGCAGGATGGTTATAGGCATATTCGGTTTATCGCGATAGTTTGCTTTCAATGCAAGTCGTGTATGGGCTGTAACTACCGCTCCGTAGAATGTAACTGGTTCTTGGCTTCAATCCATTGAGCCATGTATTGGGTACTTTTGAGCGTGTGATGACGCAACATGGCACCGGTAAAGTTGTCGTTTCTAAGTTGTGCCAAATGTTGTCGGCAATCGTTGATCCTGTTGATGAGAAGAGGGCCGTGCACATTGCGCTGGTAGCGTTGTTGCAACAGTGCTTCAGCCAGAACCTGCGCGTGCTGCCAGCGTGACGGATCTTCGTGCAACTGCACCGCCTGTTCGGCGAACGTGTTCGCGTCAAGGACAACCGCTCCGGGCCAGGGACTGTCGCCGTGCATGGCTTCGGCGCCAGTCGGTGTGGTCACACTCGGGGTGCCGCAGAGCATGGCATCGACCAGTTTGCCCTTGATTCCCGCGCCGAAGCGCAGTGGCGCGAGGCAGACCCGTGCTGCAGACATCACCTCAAGCGCATCTTCGGCCCAGTTCATGATGTGAAAACCTTGAGCCGGGTTGTGCAAAGCAGTCGCCTTGGGGGGCGTGTAGGCCCCGTAGATGTGCAGTTGCGCGCGTGGCAAGCGCGCGCGGATCAACGGCCAGAGGGTGGTTTTCATCCAGAGCACGGCATCCCAGTTCGGCGCGTGGCGGAAGTTGCCGATGCTGAGGAAATGCGCGCGCTCGGCAAAACCACGCGGCGCCGTGGCCGGAATATCTATCATCAACGGACACCAGTGCAGAATCTGGCGGGGCACGCCGAACTCCTGCACCAGCAAATCGATTTCGACTTCGGAAATCATCAGGTTCAGGTCGCAACGATACAGCGCGGCGATTTCCCGTTTGGCCAGATCGGTACCCGCCATCAGCTGGAATTCTTCGTGCAATGCCGGGGAAAACAGTTCGCTGAAATCAGTCTGTTCGTCGTTGCTTTTGAGCCGGTCCTTCAGGCGCTGATGGCGCGCATGACGCAGACTTTGCAGATCGGAGGTCTCCAGAATACGAAGGGCATCCGGGCAGTTTTTTTCCACACGCCAGCCAAACTGTTCTTCCATCATGAACTGGTCGAACAGCACGATATCCGGTACCAACTCGCTGATGAACGTATCGAAACTGCTGTTGTTGAGCTCGATCGGTACTTCGCGAATGCCCAGCGATACGAGGTCAGCCTTGTGTTCACCCGGGCCGGCCGGGCTGCTGAACGTGATGTCCCAGCCTTGCTCGAGAAACGTTTCGAGGATCTGCATGACATGCCCGCTGGCCGCCGACGAACGCGGTTCTGGCCAGACGTAGCCGATGACCAGAACTCTGGTGGTACACGAATGGCTCACGACTGATCCTCTGACCCATGGAAAAAAGGGCGCAATTAAACCACAGCGAAGTGATTGAAATGCACCCTGTAGCCCTTTCACCGCCGATCGTTTGCCCGTTCAGCTGACCGGTTTGGCGAGATTTAGCAGCAGCGGCCCTTTCAGGAACTTGCCAGCAGCGGTCTTGCTCACGGCATATTCGATAGTCTTGATATTGAAGCTCAATATGGCCGGGCGGGTGTGCGCTTGATCGAGCAGGGACACCGCAAGCATGTAGGACTCCGCATTGGCCAGCGCGGGGTGATCCTGGACCAGTTTCGGCAGACCCGCCTTCATCTGGTCGAACTGGACGAAACCCGGTCGGTACGCCAGCGCGTGGTGCGGATTGATCAGGTTGTCCGGGTGAGCCTTTCGCGCATCTCGGGCCAGCTCCAGCAAACCGACCGCATCGAATTCCGCATGATACAAATCGGGGTACACCTGGCCGTAATACAGATCAAGGGTGTCCGGGCCACCGTGGGACATTTCATGGATGAGTACGTCGGCGACGCTACCGTCGTCGTAGCGGGACAACTTGTAGAACTCATCGAGATTGTCCGGGTAGATCGAAAGAAACTTGCCGGCGGATTCATCGATGGTCTTGCCGGTGCGCAGCGCCGTCTTCCAGCGCTTGTAGGCCGGTGGCGACAGCGATGCAATCACGCCGGGTTGATGCGGGCGGAAGGTGACGTTGCTGAAACTGATCGATTCCAGATCCCTGCGCATGGCGCGCAGGTGCTTGGACACATGTTCAACCACTTCATCGGAATCATTGCCGAACACATGCCTGAGCACTGCGGGAATGTCGTCGTTGGAGGACAATTCCATCAGCGCGCTGATGGAATTGTCCAGCTTGCTGCGCGCCACGGGAATGGCTTTTTTCAGATAGCCACGGGTGTAACTGAACGGCTTGAAGCGGCCGAACAGACGCTTCAACGGTGCGAAGTTGCCCAGGTCGAGCAGTTTCAGGCGCGGTCCCCAGGCACCGCCGGTGCGGATGTTCAGCGCGTGCCAGTCCTGGTTGCGCTCGAGCACCGCGATATCGACTCCCTCGCCAAGCGCATCGCCCCCTCGCCACGTCGCCTGATACACATCGCGGGTGGGGGAGAGCCTGATCCAGTCGTGACCGTCGGCGCCATGCATCAATCTCTTCAATTGCACGCTGGCGGTGTGCGCGGCATCGAGCGCGCTGGCTCCGGCAAACACGACGCCGCGCCTGGCCAGTTGAAAGCCTTTGCGGGCGAGGGCGGGCACGCCATCGAGCGGGTTGGCCAACGACACCGCCGCACGAGCGACAGCTTTGGCGACTTTCAGCAGTTTAAGGGTGGTCGACCCGGTCTTGGCGAGGATGCTCGCTGCCGACGCGCCAAGACCAACCAGCAGTCCGATCACCGACAGGCCATCCAGAACGCAGCCACCAATACCTTCGGAGACGCGGTCGGTGCGTCCGGAGCGGATGTCTTCAACGCACTGTTTGAATGGCACGATGACGTTGATTGCCAGGTTTTCGATGGTTTCCCTGGTGGTGCGCCATTCTTCCAGGCCGTTGCGCACATCCAGTGCTGCATACAACTCGTCGCGGCTGGCGACAGGATGGTTGTCCAGTACGCACTCGGCGATCGCATCCAGTTGCGCTGAAAAGAACAGCGCGACCGCCCGCACATCAGTCGCGTCGAGTTGCAACTGCCAGAGCTTTTCCACCACCACTTTGGAGGTCATGCCCGGGCGTGATTCGCTGCCCTCGCGATAGGCGGCGTAATCAAGAGGCCACTGGCTCGCTTTGTTCTTGTCCTGGAAGTCGTACTTGCTACCGGTATACGAGAGGGTCGGACGTTGATGGATGAGGCCGGTGCTTTGCAACTTGAGCGCCAGATCGGGGCGCTCGCGACAAACGCCGCGCAACGTGAACAGCTCGTAAGCGCGGATTTGATCACCGTTGCCGCAGCAGAGAATGATCCCGTAACGCCCATGGGCTTCATCCCGCTGGATTTGCGTTTCCTGATTCGGATTCAGCGGATTGACTTCTTTGCGGACGGTGTAGAGGGTTGTTTTGCCGCGGGTCAAGGCGAGGCGATCGTCCTCCGGCATTTGCGTGATTGCCATTTTGATCAGGGACGACAAGCCCTCGCGCACGTTCCGGTAGTAACCATCGAATGCCTGATCAAACAGTTGCGACGGCGATTGCAGTTCGCCGAGGCGGGCAAAGGCACCGGCTGGAGCGCGGAAATTGTCGCGGGGCTTGAATTTGTCCGAGAGTTTTCCGTTTTCGACCAGGTCCCCGGAAAGGTACAGATCGAGAATCGACAGGCGCAGGCGCAGCAGGCCGTTGATTGCATATTCGTTGTTGCCGGTGGTGCTGGCGAGCAAATCCCAGAACTCGCTGAGAATCCCCGCCGGATGCGCAGCCTTCAGACCTTCCAGCCAGCTGCGCTCTTCGAAACTGCTCAAATACTTTATTTTGAAGGCTTTCTGTTCAAGGTAGGGGCCGGCGGGCATGACCTTTTCCAGCGCTTGCAAGGCGATTTTGCGCCGGTCGGGGGGCGTAGCGGACAAGCCGGTTTCAGACTGGGCAAGGGCCTGCATATAGCGCGAGAAATAAGCGGTAGCCTTGATCACCGCAGCGTTGTCGTAGTCTTTGGCACTGCGGTAAGAGATGACTCCGTTCAAAACCGCCCAGTCCACCACCGCCGGGATTGCCACCGCTTCGTACAATTTGTCGAGGTCAGTGGAAACACCTGTCAGCTCGGAAAATGCCTTGATTTGCGCAAACGTCATTGCTCGGCAGCTGCCTGGCGCGAGGTGTTCGATGACGGCAGCGGTCTGGCGCGCTGTTACCCAGCCAGGCTTGTCCAGCGTCAGCCCGGGCGGGATTTGCGCAATCAGCAGCTCCGGTGCCGCACCCGCCAGTAACAGATGCGCTGCCAGTGGCGCGTTGTGCGCCTCGCTCAGGCCGACGTCAACCAGATGCTGTTCGAACAGGATGCGTACTTCGGCCGCGCTCCGTGCGCTATTGGCCGGTTGATAGAAGTCATAGCCGGCGAGGAGCGGCTGATCGGAGCGCAATTGCATGTCGATGATCAGCGCAGCCAGGACTATCTCGTCGAGCTGGCGATCGCGGACGGCTGAATCATCGGCCTCCAGATGCCAGCCAAGCCGCTCGTGCAACGTGACCCCGAGTGCGCGAGCAGTCTTTCGACGCAGGAAGTTTTGCAGAAACTTGTCCGCATGCTCGCGTATATCCTGCGCCGGGATCAGGTTGAAGTTGGCGAACGCCACTGCCTGCAACAGGCTTGTCGCACCTCGGGTCAGCTCATGCACGGTCTGGGTGATGACGTGGCGTTCTGCGATCGATAAATGAAACGGTGAGGATTGATCGGCGTGGAGCAACTCGTGGTAGTCGCCCAGGATGGGTGGTTCAGGCAGTTCGAAGACAAGCCACTCAATCAATACCCTGGTTTCGCCAAGCGTTGTCGGCAAGTTATAACCGTGAAAATTCAACCATTGCTCTATGCCGATCACTTCACCGGAATAAATAACGCCGCCAGTGTCCTCTGCCAACTCGGCGAGCATGTCGAGCTCTTCGCTGAATACGCTTGTTTCTTCACTATCAAAAGCAACGCTGAACCGATGGGATTCAAATTCCGAATCATAAACAATAAATAGCCTGGACTCGGTGTTGACCCCCAGCTGCATGTCATCGGCATATGAGTGTTTGCGCAGTAATTGTAAAAAAGCAGGCGCGTTGATTATCTCTTTGAAGACGTTCCGTGCTGGTTCGCAACGTTCGTCAAAGCTGCTGCCGACGACCCGAGGCATGAAACGATCTTGCACATTGAATACTGTACTGGAGGGGCGCGAGGCGCTTGCCGCATAGCTGCCGACGGAGACGTGAAGCTCGGTTGCTGCAATCGCCTCGGTCAGTGCCCGGGCCATTAGCGCGCGTTCCTGTTTGTCATACGCGCTGCGGTCGACGGTGACAGCCACGTCGGCTGAAATGAACTTCATGGGCTCTATCCTGAATTTATTGAATGGTGTTTGGCAAACGTTCCGTTATTTGCATGACGGGGCCAAGGATTACTCAGGATAGAGCTGGCAGGTTAAGTGATGGCAGTATTAGTTAGTTGCTGATTGTTTTTGGATGTGACAAGTTGCATCCGCGACGGGCAGCTATCAGGTTTATTTCAGAATGCTTTTAACTTTGTCGCGCAATTGGTCAATAGAGAAGGGCTTGCCAATGACCTGCATATCGCTGGGCACATCAATAGTCTCGGCATAACCGCTGGCGAACAGGATGGGCAGAGCAGGGCGCAGCTGACGTGCCCTTTGAGAGAGTTCGCGGCCATCCATGCCAGGCAGGCCGTGGTCGGTCATCATCAAATCGATGGCGTTACCAGAATCCGCAAGAATCGCAAGCGCCTTGCCGCCGTCTTCAGCCTCCAACACGGTGAATTCCAGCTCCTCCAGCACATCCACGATGAGCATGCGCACGATGTCGTCATCTTCTACGACAAGGATAGTGGAGGCATTGGCAGACATGGCAGGACTCTCAAAAATTGAAATCGGGGGATACCGGGCAAGTGAATTTTGCCGGACTCTTGCATGAGTAAGTGGCGCATAGCCACAAGTTCCCGAGCTGATACAAAAAAGAACAGCTCAGTGCGGTGCGGCAAGGATAACCGTTGGCGTCGCCCAATGCGCAGGCGCGTGTAGGAAAATGCCATCATTTGTGTGAGAAAAATGGATCCATGGCGGGGTTTTGGGGCAAACTCTCGGGTTTTCAACAGTTCGACAAGGCTGCCCCATGTCCTCTCCGTCCTCGGTTGATGAACAACGGTTTCGCAAACTTCTGAGTCGCAACGTCAGCCTGCCGCTGGGTGTTGGCGTGCTCAGTGCCGTGTTCTTCGTCTCGCTGATCACTTATTTGCTGTCGGTCATCCAATGGGTCGAGCACACCGACCGGGTGATCAATAACGCCAATGAAGCGGTGAAGCTCACCGTTGATCTGGAAACCGGCATGCGCGGCTATCTGCTCAGCGGTGACGAGCACTTTCTCGACCCGTACGAAGTTGCCAAGCCGCGTATCGAGGTCGCTCTCAATACGTTGCTGGAGCTGACCGCCGATAATCCGGTGCAGACCGATCGCCTGCGCCGTTTGCAAGCCTTGCAGGTGGAGTGGGCCAACTACGCGCAGTCGATGATCGATCTGCAGCGCAGCAGTGGCGACTATCGCGGCGCGGTCAAGGCCGGGCGGGGCAAGCGCCTGACCGATGAGATCCGCAAGCAGTTCGAGGACGTCATCGAGACCGAGCAGGTGCTGCGCGCCACGCGTAACGAAGACGTGCGCCGCACCACTATCTGGAGCATCACCCTTTATCTGATTTTCATCGTCGGTATCAGTGGGTTGCTGGCCTACATCGGCCGCCGTGATCTGCTCAACCTGTCGACCAACTACAGCGCCAACCTCGCCGCCCAACTGGCCAGCGCCGAACGCCTCGAGAAGCAGGCGTGGCTGCGCAACGGCCAGACGCAACTGGCCGAGCAGGTGTTGGGTCAACTGACGCTGAACCTGCTGGGGCGCAACATTCTGCAATTCTGCGCGCAATACCTCGGCACTGCCGTCGCCGCGCTTTATGTGCGTGAAGAACATGGCGGCCTCAAACGCGTGGCGACTTATGGTTTCTCCCGCGAGCAGGAAGAGCTCAATCAAACGATCTACAGCGGCGAAGGCATCGTCGGCCAAGTGGCAGAACAGGCACGGCTGATCCGTCTCGACGCAGTACCGGGCGACTATTTCAAAGTCAGCTCCGGCCTCGGCGCAGGCCTGCCGCACAGTGTGCTGGTGGTGCCGACCAGCGATGACGACCGGGTCAATGGCGTAATCGAATTGGGTTTCCTGCGTCCGCTGTCCGAGCGCGACATCGAACTGCTGGAGCTGATTGCCGGCAACATCGGCACCTCGATCGAAGCGGCGCGCTACCGTCAGCGTTTGCAGGAAGTGCTCGCCGAAACCCAGCAGCTCAACGAAGAACTGCAAGTGCAGCAGGAAGAGCTGAAGACCGCCAACGAAGAGCTGGAAGAACAGTCGCGGATTCTCAAGGAATCCCAGGCGCATCTGGAAACCCAGCAGGTGGAACTGGAGCAGACCAACGAGCAGCTCGCCGAGCAGCGCGACGCGATGGACAAGAAAAACACCGAGCTGAATCAAGCGCAGATTCAGCTCGAAGAGCGTGCCGAAGAACTGCAGCGCTCGAGCAAGTACAAGTCCGAATTCCTCGCCAACATGTCCCACGAGCTGCGTACGCCGCTGAACAGTTCACTGATTCTGGCCAAGCTGCTGGCGGAAAACCCGCAGCAGAATTTGTCGGCGGAACAGGTCAAGTTTGCCGAATCGATCTATTCGGCCGGCAACGATCTGCTCAACCTGATCAACGACATTCTCGACATTTCCAAGGTCGAGGCCGGCAAACTTGAAGTGATTGCCGAAAACACCCGTGTCGATCGACTGGTCGACGGCTTGCGCTCGATGTTCGAACCGTTGGCGGCGGACAAGAAACTCGCCTTCAGCGTCGAGGTTCAGCCGGACGCACCGGGCTTGCTGTTCACCGACCGTCAGCGCCTGGAACAGGTGATAAAGAACCTGCTGTCCAACGCGATCAAGTTTACCGAGCACGGCTCCGTCAGCCTGACGATTGCTGCGCAGCCGAACGATCACATCGCCTTCAGCGTCAAGGATTCCGGCATCGGTATCGCCGCCGACCAGCAGGAAAGTATTTTCGAGGCGTTCCGCCAGGCGGATGGCACTACCAACCGCAAGTACGGTGGCACCGGCCTTGGCCTGTCGATCTCGCGGGATCTGGCGACGTTGCTGGGCGGTTCGATCAGCGTCGATAGCGTACCGGGGCAGGGCAGCACGTTCACCCTGGTGTTGCCGCGTCAGTATCACGAGTTCGGCGAAACGCCGGCCGCGCCGCTGACCTTTCACCCGACACCTGTGACGCCTGCGCCAGTCGCGGTTGCGGTGCCGGTGGCATCAGCGATTCCTGCGGTCATCCCGCGCTTCGCCGATGACCGCGACAAGGCGCCGTTTGCCACTCGTTGCATTCTGGTGGTGGAGGACGAGCCCAACTTCGCTCGCATCCTCTATGACCTCGCCCATGAGTTGGGTTACATGTGTCTGGTCGCCCACGGTGCTGACGAGGGTTACGACCTGGCCCGCGAATTCGTGCCGGATGCGATCCTGCTCGACATGCGCCTGCCGGATCATTCCGGCCTGACCGTGCTGCAACGCCTGAAAGAGCGCGCCGAAACCCGGCACATTCCAGTGCACGTGATTTCCGTCGAGGATCGCGTCGAAGCGGCGATGCACATGGGCGCCATCGGCTACGCAGTGAAACCGACCACCCGCGAAGAGCTCAAGGACGTCTTCGCCCGTCTCGAAGCCAAGCTGACGCAGAAGGTCAAACGCGTGCTGCTGGTTGAAGACGACGATCTGCAACGCGAAAGCATCGCGCGGCTGATCGGCGATGAAGACATCGAAATCACCGCCGTCGGGCTGGCCCAGGACGCGCTGGAGCTGCTGCGCACGACCATCTACGACTGCATGGTCATCGATCTCAAGCTGCCGGACATGCTCGGCAACGATCTGCTCAAGCGCATGTCCACCGAAGACATCTGCTCGTTCCCGCCGGTCATCGTCTACACCGGCCGCAACCTGACCCGGGACGAAGAGGCTGAACTGCGCAAGTATTCGCGCTCGATCATCATCAAGGGCGCGCGCTCGCCAGAGCGGTTGCTCGATGAGGTCACACTCTTTCTGCACAAAGTCGAATCGCAGCTGTCCCATGAACGGCAGAAGATGCTCAAGACCGCGCGCAGCCGCGACAAGGTCTTTGAAGGTCGCAAAGTGCTACTGGTGGACGACGATGTGCGCAACATCTTCGCCCTGACCAGCGCGCTGGAACACAAAGGCGCAGTCGTGGTGATCGGCCGTAACGGCCGCGAAGCGATTGAGAAACTTCATGAAGTCGAGGACATCGACCTGGTGCTGATGGACGTGATGATGCCGGAAATGGATGGCTTCGAAGCCACCATGGAAATCCGCAAGGATCCGCGCTGGCGCAAGCTGCCGATCATCGCGGTAACGGCCAAGGCCATGAAGGACGATCAGGAGCGCTGCCTGCAAGCGGGCGCCAACGATTACCTGGCCAAGCCCATCGACCTCGATCGTCTGTTCTCGCTGATACGTGTGTGGTTACCGAAAATGGAACGCATCTAGTGGAACGCAGCAGTCCGGCCGAACGCAACAGCGAGATCGAATTACGCTTGTTGATCGAGGCGATCTACCTGAAATACAGCTATGACTTTCGCGACTACTCCGGCGCTTCGATCAAGCGCCGGGTGCAGCACGCGCTGAGTCAGTTCGAATGCGCGACCATTTCGGCCCTGCAGGAAAAAGTCCTGCACGACCCGACGGCGTTCATGCAACTGCTGCAACTGCTGACGATCCCGGTCAGCGAGATGTTCCGCGATCCGTCGCACTTCCTGGCGATCCGCAACGAAGTGGTGCCGCTCCTGCGTACCTATCCGTCGCTGAAGATCTGGATCGCCGGATGCAGCACGGGCGAGGAGGTCTATTCGATGGCGATTCTGCTGCGCGAAGAAGGCTTGCTCGACCGCACGATCATCTACGCCACCGACATCAACCCGCGCTCGCTGGAGAAGGCCAAGCAAGGGATTTTCTCCATGGAAAATGTCCGCGCCTACACTGCCAACTATCAGCAGGCCGGCGGTCAGCGTTCGTTTGCCGATTACTACACCGCAGCCTACGGCTACGCGATTTTCGACAAGAGCCTGTGCGAGAACGTGACATTCGCCGACCACAGTCTGGCCACCGACAGCGTGTTCTCCGAAACCCAGTTGATCTCTTGCCGCAACGTGCTGATCTACTTCAACAAGAAGCTTCAGGACCGCGCGTTCGGGCTGTTCCATGAATCGTTGTCGCATCGCGGTTTTCTGGTGTTGGGCAGCAAGGAAACCCTGGATTTTTCCAACTATTCGAACCAGTTCGAGCCGTTGGTCAAACAAGAACGGATCTACCGCAAATCATGAACGACACCCCGAGCCTGCCTCGCATCGAGGCCGTCGTGATCGGCGCCTCCGCAGGCGGTGTCGAGGCGTTGCTGACCCTGCTCGGGCCGTTGCGCAAAGGCTATGTGCTGCCGATCATCATCGTTCTGCATCTGCCGGAAGAGCGCCGCAGTCATCTGGCCGAAGTGTTCTCCCGTCGTGTGGCGATGCCGGTCAAGGAAGCTGAAGACAAGCAGGACATTGAAGCCGGCACGGTGTATTTCGCCACGCCCGGTTATCACTTGTCGGTCGAAGCTGATCGCAGCCTGTCGCTGAGCCTGGAGGATCGCGTGCATCATTCGCGGCCGTCTATTGATTACCTGTTTGAATCGGCCGCTGACGTTTACGGCGAGACACTCGCCGCCGTGCTGCTGACCGGCGCCAATCACGATGGCGCGCGCGGGTTGGCCTGCGTCAAGCACTGCGGCGGTCTGACCATTGTTCAAGACCCCGATGATGCACAAGTCGCCACCATGCCCCAGGCTGCACTGAACGTTCTGCAGCCGGATCATGTCCTACCCATTCACGGCATCGGCCGTCTGCTAGTCGAGCTGGAACGAATCGCATGCTGAGTAATATCCAAGCCAAACTGTTGATCGTTGACGATCTGCCAGAAAACCTGCTGGCGCTGGAAGCGCTGATCAAGCGCGAGGATCGCACGGTCTACAAGGCTCTGTCGGCGGACGAAGCACTGTCGCTGTTGCTGCAACACGAATTCGCCATGGCCATTCTCGACGTGCAGATGCCCGGCATGAACGGCTTTGAACTGGCCGAGTTGATGCGCGGCACCGAGAAGACCAAGAACATCCCGATCATCTTCGTCAGTGCCGCCGGCCGTGAACTGAACTATGCGTTCAAAGGTTACGAAAGCGGCGCGGTGGACTTTCTGCACAAGCCGCTGGACATTCATGCGGTGAAGAGCAAGGTCAACGTTTTCGTCGATCTGTATCGCCAAAGCAAAGCCATGAAGCAGCAGGTCGAGGCGCTGGAGCAGGCCCGACGCGAGCAGGAAGCGCTGCTGCAACAACTGCAAAGCACTCAGCTTGAGCTCGAGCAAGCGGTGCGCATGCGCGATGACTTCATGTCGATCGTCGCACATGAGGTGCGTACGCCGCTCAACGGGCTGATTCTCGAAACCCAGCTGCGCAAGATGCACCTGGCCCGGGACAACGCCTCGGCGTTTACGCTCGACAAGATGCAGGCGATGGTTGACCGCGATGAGCGGCAGATCAAAAGCCTGATTCGCCTGATCGAAGACATGCTCGATGTTTCGCGAATCCGCACCGGCAAACTTTCGATCCGCCCGAGTCGTTTCGATCTGGTGCAGTTGGTCGGCAACCTGTTGCAGAACTTCGCCTCGCAAATGGAAGCGGCTGAGACCAGTGTTTCCTTTGAAGCGCCCGAGCCGGTCGAAGGTTGCTGGGACGAGTTCCGCATCGAGCAAGTGGTATCCAATCTGCTGACCAACGCCTTGCGTTACGGTGGTCGCAGCCCGATTCAGGTGCGCGTCTATCGCGAAGGTGACGAGGCGCGGGTCGAAGTTCAGGACCACGGCATCGGCATCAGCGCCGAGAACCAGAAGCGTATTTTCCAGCAGTTCGAACGGGTGTCCGCCAAGACGGTGGTGGCCGGGCTCGGGCTGGGTCTGTTCATTTCCGAGCAGATCGTCGCCGCCCATGGCGGCTCCATCGTCGTCGAAAGTGAAATCAACGAAGGCGCCCTGTTTCGCGTTTGTCTGCCGATCCAGGAAAACGGCATATCCGACGCAACCTCTGAGTGACCACACGGTCGTATCAGCAGCTATTGACCGAACATAGGCTTCCCATGAGCGTAGATGCGCAAGATGTAGTACTCGTCGTCGAAGACGAACCGGTTATCTTGATGGTCCTGACAGATTACCTGTCAGGGCAGGGCTATCGCGTGTTGCAAGCGGAAAACGGCGAGCAGGCTTTCGAGATCCTCGCCAGCAAACCTCACCTGGACATGCTGATTACCGATTTCCGCCTGCCGGGCGGAATCTCCGGCGTGCAGATCGCCGAGCCGGCAGTGAAACTGCGACCGGACCTGAAAGTGATTTTCATCAGCGGCTACCCGCAGGAAATCCGTGAAACCGGCAGCCCGATCACCAGCAAGGCACCGATCCTCGAGAAACCGTTCGACTTGGATGTGCTGCAGGAAAAGATTCAGGAATTGCTGGCCTGATTAAAACGACGGGCGCCGTAACCCCAATCACGGCGCCCGTTGTTTTAGCTATTGATCATCTCGCGCACCTTGGCGGTGAGCAGATCAAAGGTGAAAGGCTTGGTGATCATCTGCATCCCCGAGTCGAGGAAGCCGCCGCGCACCGCCGCGTGTTCGGCATAACCGGTGATGAACAACACTTTCAGACCTGGTCGGTATTGCCGACCGACCTCCGCCAGTTGCCGACCGTTCATCCCCGGCAGACCAACGTCACTGATCAGCAAATCAATACGTTGCGTCGAATTTAGAATCGGCATGGCGCCATCGGCATCACCGGCCTCCACAAACGCGTAACCCAACTCACTGAGCACGGCGCTGACCAACACGCGCACAGCCGGATCGTCTTCGACGATGAGTACGGTTTCGCCATCCATCGCATACGGAGCCTGCTGCGAATCCGAGACGGGAATTTCCACTTCTTCACCACGGAAACGCGGCAGGTAGAGTTTTACCGTGGTGCCTTGATCGACTTCACTGTCAATCGACACATGCCCGCGTGATTGCTTGCTGAAGCCATAGATCATCGACAGTCCGAGGCCGGTGCCCTGGCCGATTGGCTTGGTAGTAAAAAACGGATCGAACGCACGGCTGACCACGCTTTGCGGCATGCCGCTGCCGTTGTCGGTGACGCTGAGCATCACGTAATCGCCCGGCTCCAGATTGCTGTAAGCGGCGGTGAAATCGCGATGCAGCACCTGATTGCTGGTTTCCACCACCAGTTTGCCACCCTCGGGCATCGCATCACGGGCATTGATTACCAGGTTGAGCAGGGCGCTTTCCAGTTGATTGGGATCGGCCTCGGCAACCCAGAGGTTGTCGTCCAGGCGCATTTCCAGATGAATGCTTTCATTAAGGCTGCGTTGCAGCAGCTCGCCCATCGACAGCACCAGCGTGTTCATCTGCACGGCTTTCGGGTCGAGGGATTGTCGGCGGGAGAACGCCAACAAGCGGTGAGTCAGCCCGGCGGCGCGGTTGGCGGAGGTCACGCCTAGATCGATCAGACTGTCGAGGTCTTCGGTGCGGCCCCGGGCCAGACGCCGGCGCAGCAGTTCCAGGCTACCGATGATGCCGGTGAGCATATTGTTGAAGTCGTGAGCAATGCCGCCAGTAAGTTGGCCGACCGCTTCCATTTTCTGCGATTGGCGCAGCGCTTCTTCGTTGTGGCGAAGCTGTGCGGTGCGCTCTTCAACCTGTTGTTCGAGGGTTTCCAGCGTCGATTGCAGGCGTCGTTCGCTTTCACTCAGGTCGATCAGCCGATCGCGCGCTTCATATTGTCGTCGCCGCCCGCGCAGGGCGGCGGAGACCAGACTGACCAGCGTCGCGGGATGGAAGGGGCGCTCGAGAAAAGTCACGTTGCCGAGCAGGGTGCTGAGACGCGACGGCGGCCCTTGTTCATCGCCGCCATGATGAGTCAGCAGCACGATGGGCATGTCCGACCACGCGGGCTGCTGGTCAAGGTAGGCGATAAGCCCTTCAAGTTCCGGTCCGCGCAACGCTTCAGCAGCAATCAGCAGCAACCCGGCGCCGACCTCCAGCTCGGTGCACAGAGCACCGAGATTCGGCGCCACCATGCCGCCGTAACCGGCTTCGTTGAGAATCATCAACGCGATCTGGCTGTCACGGCCCATGGGCGCCAGAACCAGCACCCGCTCGGCCAACGGCGTGTTGACCGTCACAAGCTTTCATCCTCGAGCAATGGATTGCTCGCTCCCATGTAGGTCGGCACGCCACGCAGCACGCCCTGGAAGGATTCCAGCGGTTGGCCGATGGTCATGCCACGCGAGGAGATCCGGTATTCACGGATGGTCGACTCGTGGTTGCCGGTACGTTTTTTGATAATCGAGATCGCCCGGCGGACTTTGCCGAGGGCTTCGAAGTAGCGCAACAGAATCACCGTGTCGGCCAGGTAAGTGATGTCGACCGGCGCCTGCATATCGCCCACCAGACCGTGCTGGGCGACCGTCATGAAAGTCGCCGCGCCTTTGCGGTTAAGGTACAGCAGCAGCTCGTGCATGTGCAGCACCAGCGCGTTTTCTTCCGGCATCGCCGCTTGATAGCCGTTAATGCTGTCGATCACCACGGTTTTGATACCCAGCTCATCGACGCAACGACGCACGCGATGGGACAACTCACCGGGAGACAATTCGGCGGCGTCTACTTGTTCGATCAGCAGGTTACCGGTGGCCTGCAAGGCTTTGAGGTCTATGCCGAGATGACGCATGCGTTCGAACAGCAGGCCCAGCTCTTCATCGAAAATGAACAGCGCGGCTTTTTCGCCTCGGGCCACCGCTGCGGCGGCGAAGATCATCGAAATCATCGATTTGCCGGTACCGGCCGGGCCGAGAATCAGCGTGCTTGAGCCGGTCTCGATGCCGCCGCCGAGCAGGGCGTCCATTTGCGGGATGCCGCTGGACAGCTGCAGACGTGGGTAGTCGCCGCGATGTTCCGCCGCTACCAAGCGTGGGAAAACATGGACGCCGTCGCCCATGATGGTGAAATCGTGGAAACCGCCACGGTATTTCTGCCCGCGATATTTGACCACTCGTACCCGACGACGCTCGGCGCCATAGCTTGGCGTCAGCTCTTCAAGGCGAATCACGCCGTGGGCGACACTGTGCACGGTCTTGTCGAGGGATTCTGTGGTCAGGTCGTCAAGCAGCAGGACGGTGGCGTCGTAGCGCACAAAGTAGTGCTTGATCGCCAGAATCTGCCGACGATAGCGCAACGAGCTCTGCGCCAGCAGACGGATCTCCGAAAGGCTGTCGAGCACTACGCGGGTCGGTTTGAAGCGTTCGACAACTTCGAAAATCTGCCTGGTCGCCTCGCCCAGTTCAAGGTCCGAGGAATACAGCAGGCTTTGCTGATGTTCGGCATTGAGCAGGCTTTCCGGCGGTGTCAGCTCGAAGATCTTGATGTTTTCGTTCAGCTCCCAGCCGTGGGAGAGCGCACCTTGACGCAGTTCTTTCTCGGTTTCCGAGAGAGTGATGTACAAGCAACGTTCCCCGGCCAGCGCACCGGCGCGGAGGAAATGCAAAGCCACGGTGGTTTTGCCGGTCCCGGGTTCCCCTTCGAGCAAAAACACATGGCCGCGAGACAGGCCACCGGCAAGGATGTCGTCCAGACCTACGATGCCGACGGCGGCCTTTGCACTGATCAACTCGTTTGATGTAGTCAAAAAACGCCCTCTTATGACTAGGGTAATTCGGCGGCTGGCTTAAGTGAGCCGCCTGAATAACTTGACCTCAGGGCATGTTCACGGTTCCGCTTTTTCTTTCGACAGGTGGTTGATTGCACCCGCTTTGCCTTGATTAAAGACCTTGTTGCAGGGCCGGGTCGTCCGGATTCAGTTGCTCCAGTTGCGCCAGCAGGATCTGCACATTCTGCAATTGGCCGCTTTCCTTCCAATAGTTGATCAACAGCACTCGCGCCTTGCGGTCGGCGGGATGGCGCTGAACGATTTCCTGCAGTTGTTTCTGCGCCGCTTCCAGTTCTTCCGCACTGTGCAGAGTGGTGGCGAGGTCGTAGCGATAATCCTTGTTGTCCGGCTCCAGCTCGACCGCCTTGGACAGGCCGAGCAGGGCATATTCGCGCTGGCCGTGATGCAACAGCCACAGACCCAGGGCATGTTGCAGATAGGCCGAGTCAGGCTGCGCCTTGAGTTGTTGTGCAAGTAACTGGCGGGCCGCATCGCTCTGGCCCTGGCGGTCGAGCACATCGATCTGCATGACCAGCGCCGACAGGTTGCCGGGCTCCAGGCGCAACGTGTTGTCCAGCGCTTGCTGTGCCTGTTTGTATTCGGCGTTATGAATATAGAGACGTGCCAGTTGCGCATAGTTGGCGGCGCTTTCCGGCTGGCTTTCGAGCGTCTGCTGCCACCCGTCGATGGCTTGCTGTAGCGGCGCGAAATACAGGCCCAACTCGTCCGGGGTTAGGCCGAGCAGGGCATTGATCGCAGCGAAACGGACAGTTTGTTCTTCATCGTCGAGCAGCGGCCCGAGCAACAGGCTGCGTTGCCCGCCGGGCACCAGGCCGACGATGCTTTTGATCGCTGCGACGCGCACTTGCGGCGCTTCGTGATGCAAGTCGATGTCAGCCAGTTTCAGTGCCTGCGGGCTGGGATAGTTGGGCAGCTCGCCATGCAGCCAGACGCGGCGCTTGACCGAGATGTCCGGGCGCCCCAATTGCTGGTACAACTGGCGCGCCGCTCCGGGCTCACCGGTGCGCGCGGCGTTCAGCGCTTCGCTGTAGCCATGTTTGATAGCATCGGGAATAGTCGGTGCATTGCTGCGCCAGGACAGCCAGACGACGCCGAGGATCAGGACGAGGCCTAGGCCGATCAGCAGGTTGCGGCGGGACTGAGTCATGCGGGTTTCCGAAAGCTTCGAACTTGAGCAGAGCGGCAAGCTTCGTTCAGCTTGGCGCGTGAGTCAAACCGTTGCCAGCGAATCGTCCTACAACACGTGTCGACTGTGAAATCCGTCAGGCTTTTGCTGCAATGTCTACGCTTGCAGAAGTCGTTTTGAAGAGTGTGCCCATGCCAGCGCTGTTTGCTTATTTCAAGGCTCTGATCCATCCCGGTCAGGCTGTTCTGCTGTTTGCCCTGCGGACTATCGCCGCTGGCCTGTTGACCCTGTATCTGGCGTTCATTTTCGATCTCGAACAGCCGAAGTGGTCGATCATGGCCGTGGTGATTGTCAGCCAGCCATTGGCGGGGATGGCACTGGCGCGCAGTTTCGGCCAGGTGATCGGCACCACCGTGGGGGCGGCGGTGGCGGTGTTGATCATGGCGATTTTCCCTCAGGCGCCGCTGCCGTTCATTACCACATTGGCGTTGTGGCTAGCGCTGTGCACGGCGGGCGGCACCTTGCTGCGCTACACCAGTTCCCAAGCGTTCGTGCTCAGTGGTTACACCGCAGTGGTCGTGGCCTTGCTGGCGATTCCGGATCAGGACGGCACGTTTCTGCTAGCGGTTACCCGTGTCACCGAAACCTTGTTGGCGGTGGCCTGTGTCTGCGTGGTCAGTTTGCTCACGGCACGGCCTGAAGCTGTCGCCAAGGGCTATTTCGCCAAAATCGATCAGGTCATCAAACTGGCCGCCAGCCACGCCGCCGAGGTGCTTCGCACGGAAGAAAGCGAAGCCGATTTCCAGCGTAGGCAAATGCAGCTGCTAGGTGAAATCAGCGCGCTGGAAGGTTTGCGCCGTCATTTGTATTTCGATGCGCCACGGTTGCGCAGCGCGGACAACCTGGTATTGCTGCTCGGCAATCAACTGATGCTGCTGACCTCGCGACTGACCGCGCTGCGTCATCAGCGTGAATTGCTCATCGAACGCTGGGAGGGCGATCTGCCGCTTGAGGTTCAGCAGTTGCGGGCCGAGGAATTGGCATTGCTGGAGCAGCTCGCGCAACAGGGGCGCGCGCTGTCTGGCGCCGATCGGCAGCGTTTCGTCACCTTGCAGCAACAGTTCGAAGCGTTGGCGTACAAGGCCGAGCAGCAGACCGAGAACATGAGCGCGACCCTGCGTTCACTGGCCTGGGCGCTGCGTTGGGAGCAGGCGCGCCTGTTGCAGCAACTTGAGCAGATCCTCGAACTGAGCGACGCGATTCAGGAAGGGCGCCCGGCCAGCTGTCTCTATCGCGGCCAGAGCAGTCCTTTGCATCTGGATTTCACCCTGGCCTCAATGAACGCCATTCGCGCCTTCACCGCGCTGTTGGTGTCCGGCCTGATCTGGATCGAAACCGCGTGGGATGGCGCGCGTGGCGGGATGATTCTGGTGGGGATTCTCTGCTCGCTGATGGCGACTTTTCCGCGCCCGCTGATGGCTGCGCAAAGCTATGCGCGCGGACTGGGCCTGGCACTGGTGGTATCGGCGTTGTACCAATTCATGCTGGTGCCGGCGATCAGTGATTTCGAGCTGCTGGCATTGCTGCTGGCGCCGCTGCTGTATGCCATTGCTGTGGGCATTTCCAGTCCGGCCACCGCCGGTATCGGCATGGGCCTTGGCCTGTCCAGTTTCCTCATGCTCGGACCGCAAAATACCGGCACTGGGCAGAACACGGCGATCCAATGGTTCGAATTCGCCGGCGCCTACGTCAGTGCAGCGATGCTGGCCCTGATCGTTTATGCGCTGATCTTCCCGTTCCGCCCGGCCTTGCGCATCCGCCGCCTGTACGGCGAAGCGCGGGAGCAGGTGTACCAACTGAGCAAAATGCCGGCGACCGATGAACAACAATTCGCTTTCGAGAGTCGGATGACCGATCGCCTGACCAGCATGCTCGGCCTGCTGCCAGCGGCGAACGATCGTGCCATGCAGCGCTTGTATGAAATCAGCCTGGCATGCGTGGCCTTGGGCGTGGCCATGCATCAGCTGCGGCAGCAGGCGCAGAACAATGGGTTACTCACCGATGCGTTCGGCCAACGCCTGGCGTCGGCGTTGCGCAAGACTGGTCGTTTGGTTGCCGGTCGCGACGATGTCCAGCTTGCGGCGCTGCTGGCCACGTTGCACCAACTCGGCGATGAGCTGGACGAGCTGCACGCCACCAGTCATGAACATCTGTGGTCGGTGTTCCGTATGCGCGTGGCGCTGCTGATTGTGGTGTCGTTCCTCGAGCGGCACGGCGAATATTTGCAACCTCAAGGCCTGGAAGGAGAACCGCAACTTGCCCATTGATTTCGAGATTGGCGGGGTCTATCTGCCGCCGATTGCCCAGGCGCTGTTACTGGCGATCCCGATTTTCATGTTGCTGGACTGGTGTCTGCGGCGCCTCGGCGTGCTGCGCCTGGTGTGGCATGAAGCACTGTTCGAAGGCGCGCTGTATGCCTGTGTCTGCGCCACGCTGATTCTGTTGATGGGAGCCTGATGTCTTGAAAGCACTAGTTGCACGAATGATGACCGTGGCAGTGGTGATCCTGGCGATCGTCCTTGGCTGGTTTGCTTGGGAGTATTACACCCGCGCGCCGTGGACACGGGATGCTCGGGTGAGGGCGGATGTGGTGACGCTGTCGGCGGATGTTTCGGGGCGAATCGTCAAACTGGCAGTGCAGGACAACCAGCATGTCGACAAGGGCCAATTGTTGCTGGAGATCGATCCGGCGCGCTATCAACTGGCGGTCGAGCATGCCCGGCGCTCGGTGGAAGTGTCCAAGGCGTCGCTGGGGCAATCGCAAGCGGCAATCGTCGCCAGTGAGGCGTTGCTCAAACAACGTCAAAGCGAGGAGCGCCGGCGCCGCACGCTGAAACAGGGCTTCGCGATTTCCGGTGAAGAATGGGAGAAGGCCAGTACCGACGTAGCGGTTGCCCAGGCGGATCTGCTGCGCAATCAGGCAAACCTCGGGCTGGCCGAAGCCAATGTGCAACTGGCAATTGCCGCGCTGACCCAAGCCGAACTGGACTTGCAGCGCACCCGCGTTGAATCGCCAGTGAGCGGTTACGTGACCAACCTGCTGACCCGCCAGGGTGATTACGCACAGGCGGGCGGGGCACTGCTGGCGCTGGTCGACAGCGATTCGTTCTATGTCAGTGGTTACTTCGAGGAAACCAAGCTGCCGCGAATCGAGGAGGGTGATCGGGTACGCATTCAATTGATGAGCGGTGAGCGTTTCGGCGGCACGGTAGAAAGCATCGCCTTCGCCATCGCCGACCGCGAAAACGCGCCGGGCAGTCGTCTGCTGGCGAACATCAACCCGAGTTACACCTGGGTGAAACTGGCGCAACGGGTGCCGGTGCGTATCGGCATCGATGGCGACTTTGCCGGCAAGCATCGCCTGCGCGCCGGTACCACCGCCACCGTCACCGTCCTGGAACCCTGATTCCCCTGTAGGAGCTGTCGAGTGCAACGAGGCTGCGATCTTTTGATCTTGGGACGCAGAGCGTCCCCGGCTACATTCCCATCAAGGATCGCAGCCTCGTTGCACTCGGCAGCTCCTACACGGGATTGGTGATTCAGTGGCATAAAAAAACCCCGCGACCGAATGATACGCGGGGCAAAAAATTTGGTTGGTTGCGGCCAACCAAAGGAGCTCTTTAACAATCTTTACTTGCTGGCAACTGTCTCCGGTTGCCAGCCACCGCCGAGGGCCTTGTAGATCGCGACGATGCCGCGATACAGCTCAACTTCGGCCTGGGCCTGAGTGTCTTCGGCGTTCAGGCGCTCACGCTGGGCGTCGAGCAGGACAAGGAAGTCGGTGGTGCCTTCGCGATAGCGGATTTCCGCCAGATCGGCAGCCTTGCGACTCGATTCGCTCTGACGGATCAGCGAGATCAGGCGTTGCTGACGCTTGCCGTAATCGCTGAAGGCGTTTTCCGATTCTTCGAGAGCCAGCAGTACCTGTTGCTCGTAGTTGGCCAGCGCGCCCTCGGCGTCAGCATCTGCGCCACGCAAACGAGCGCGGACGCTGCCGAGGTCAAACGCGGCCCAAGTGATGCTCGGGCCGAGTGCCCAGGCGTTGGCCGCCGAGGAACCGATTTGCGAGCCACGTCCGGCCGTCCAGCCGAGGAAACCGCTGAGACTGACCCGGGGGAACAAATCGGCCTTGGCCACGCCGATGCGCGCAGTGGCCGAAGCCAGTTGCCGCTCGGCGCTGAGGATGTCCGGACGACGTTGCAGCAGTTCACCCGGATCACCGATTGGCAGCGCCTTGGCGATGGCCGGCAGGTCTTTCGGGCTCAGGTCGACGGTCAGCTTGTCCGGGCGCTCACCGAGCAGGGTGGCGATACGGTTTTTCTGCCGAACCTGTTCCGCCTGCAACTGCGGCACAGTGGCTTCAACGTTGGCCAGACGCGCATCGGCGCGCTCGACATCGAGCTGATCACCGACACCGGCGTCACGAAGGCTGATGGTGATCTTGCGCGACTCCTCCTGGTTGTTCAGGTTGGCCACGGCGATCTTTTCCCGCAACTGTGCGCCGCGCAGTTGACCGTAGGCATCGACCAGTTCGGCAATCATGGTGACTTGCAGCTGGTACAGATCGGCTTCGGCGGCTTGCTGGTCGGCATCACTGGCTTCCAGGTTGCGCTGGATGCGGCCGAACAGGTCAAGCTCCCAGGCCATGTCCAGACCGAGGTCATAGCGTTCGCTATTGACCCGGTCGGTGGTCTGGCCAGGAATCTGGCCTTTGCCCAGGTCACTGCTGGCGCGGCTGGTGATGGTTGGCATCGCGTCGTTGCTGGCGTCGTCGCGGATTGCCCGGGCGGCTTTCCAGCGGGCGAACGCCACACGCAGTTCACGGTTGCCTTGCAGCGATTGCGTCACCAACTGGTTGAGGGTCGGATCGTCGAATTGCTGCCACCAGATGCCTTCGAATTTCGAACGGTCGAAGTTTTTTTGCCCGGCGGCGCCGTCGGTGGCGGTCGTAATATTGGCCGCCTCCGTGGCTGGGGTCTTGTAGTCGGGGCCGACGGCGCAGGCGCTGAGGGCCAGCACCAGCAGACTCGGCAGGAAGACTTTCAGACTCATTGTTGCGCCTCCAATTGCAGGGCTTTGGCTGCTTTGCGCTGCTCGCCGCGTTCGACAAAGTTACGGATCAGTACGTAGAACACTGGCGTCAGCAGCAGACCGAAGAAGGTCACCCCGAGCATCCCGGAGAACACTGCCACACCCATGGCGTGACGCATTTCGGCACCGGCACCGCTGGAGAACACCAGTGGCACCACACCCATGATGAACGCGAACGAGGTCATCAGGATCGGACGCAGACGCAGCCGGCAGGCTTCCAGCACCGCAGCGAGCGGATCGAGGCCTTCTTCCTGTTTGTCCTTGGCGAACTCGACGATCAGAATTGCGTTTTTACAGGCAAGTCCCACCAGTACGATCAAGCCGATCTGAGTGAAGATGTTGTTGTCACCGCCGGAGATGATCACACCGGTGATGGCCGACAGCAGGGTCATCGGTACGATCAGGATCACCGCCAGTGGCAGGCTCCAGCTTTCGTATTGTGCGGCGAGCACCAGGAACGCCAGCAGTACGCAGAGCGGGAACACGAACAGCGCGGTGTTGCCGGACAGAATCTGCTGGTAGGTCAGGTCGGTCCACTCGTAGGTCATGCCGTTCGGAAGTTCTTCCTTGAGCAGTTTCTCGATGGCTTTTTCTGCCTGGCCAGAGCTGTAGCCCGGGGCTGCGGCACCGTTGATTTCAGCGGTGATGAAGCCGTTGTAGTGCATCACGCGATCCGGCCCGGAGGTGTCGCTGACCTTGATGAAGGTTGCCAGCGGGATCATCTCGCCTTTGTTGTTGCGCACTTTCAGCTGACCGATCTGGTCGGACTCAAGACGGAACTGCTGTTCGGCCTGAACGTTGACCTGATAGGTGCGCCCGAAGCGGTTGAAGTCGTTGGCATACAGCGAACCCAGGTAGATCTGCAGGGTGTCGAAGATGTCGCTGACGGCCACGCCATGGGTCTTGGCTTTTTCCCGGTCGATGGCGGCATCGACCTGCGGCACGTTCACTGTGTAGCTGGTGAACAGGCCGGCCAGTTCCGGCACGTTGTGGCTCTTGTTGATGATGTTCATGGTTTCTTTGTACAGCTCGTCGTAGCCGAGGTTGCCCCGGTCTTCGATCTGCAGGCGGAAACCACCAATGGTGCCCAGGCCTTGTACCGGCGGTGGCGGGAAGATCGCCATGTACGCTTCCTGAATGTTCGCGTACTGGCCGTTCAAGGCACCGGCAATCGCACCGGCGGACATGCTCGGGTCTTTACGCTCGTCGAACGGTTTCAGCGTCACGAAGACGATGCCGGCGTTCGGGCTGTTGGTGAAGCCGTTGATCGACAGCCCTGGGAACGCTACGGCGCTTTCCACGCCTGGCTGTTTCAGCGCGAGGTCGGACATGCGCTTGATCACGTCTTCGGTGCGATCCAGGCTCGCGGCGTCCGGCAATTGCGCGAAGGCCACCAGGTATTGCTTGTCCTGGCCGGGTACGAAACCGGTCGGCGTGCTGGAGAAACCGAAGAAGGTCAGCACCATCAGGCCTGCATACACGAGCAGGGCGATGCCGCTGCTACGGATGACCCGGCGCACGGTGCCGACGTAGCCATGGCTGGCGCGATCGAAGAAGCGGTTGAACGGACGGAACAGCGAGCCACCGAAGATCTTGTCGAGCACTTTCGAGAAGCGGTCTTTCGGCGCGTCGTGACTTTTCAGCAACACAGCAGCCAGCGCTGGCGACAGGGTCAGCGAGTTGAATGCCGAGATCACTGTCGAGATCGCGATGGTCAACGCGAACTGTTTGTAGAACTGCCCGGTGAGGCCGGAAATGAACGCCGCCGGGATGAACACCGCACACAGCACCAGTGCCGTGGCCACGATAGGACCGGTCACTTCACGCATGGCGCGCTTGGTCGCTTCGACCGGCGTCAGTCCAAGTTCGATGTTCCGTTCGACGTTCTCCACCACGACGATGGCGTCGTCCACCACGATACCGATGGCCAGTACCAGGCCGAACAGCGACAGGGCGTTGAGCGAGAAGCCGAACAGGTGCATGACCGCAAACGTACCGATCAACGATACCGGCACCGCCACCAACGGAATGATCGAGGCGCGCCAGGTCTGCAGGAACAGGATCACCACCAGCACCACGAGGATCAGCGCTTCGAACAAGGTATGAACCACCGCCTCGATCGAGCCACGGACGAAGATCGTCGGGTCATACACGATGCTGTAGTCCATGCCCTGCGGGAAGCCTTTCTTCAGCTCTTCCATCTTGCCGCGCACTTCGTTGGAAATGTCGATGGCGTTGGAGCCGGGACGCTGGAAGATCGGGATCGCCACCGCCGGCTGATTGTTCAGCAGCGAACGCAAGGCGTATTGGCTGGAACCCAGTTCAATGCGCGCGATGTCCTTCAGGCGAGTGATCTCACCGTCGTCGCCTGCGCGGATGACGATGTTCTCGAACTCTTCCTCGGAGACCAGACGGCCTTGAGTGTTGACCGACAGCTGGAAGCTTTGCGCGGTCGGGGCAGGGGGCGCGCCCAGTTGACCGGCGGCGACCTGACGGTTCTGCTCGCGAATCGCCGTGACCACATCGGTCGCGGTCAGATTGCGCGAAGCGGTCTTGTTCGGATCAAGCCAGACGCGCAGCGAGTAGTCGCCCATACCGAACAACTGCACGTCACCGACACCACCGAGGCGAGCAAGCTCATCCTTGATGTTGAGGATCGCGTAGTTGGACAGGTAGAGCATGTCGTAGCGTTTGTCCGGCGAGGTCAAGTGCACAACCATGGTCAGGTCGGGCGAAGCCTTGTCGACGGTGATACCGATACGCGTCACTTCCTCGGGAAGCTTGGGCTCGGTCCGGGTCACCCGGTTCTGTACCTGCACCTGCGCGTTGTCCAGGTCAGTGCCCAGGGCGAAGGTGATGGTCAGGGTGATCTTGCCGTCGGCGGTCGATTGCGAGGACATGTACAGCATGTTCTCGACGCCGGTGATCGCCTGCTCCAGAGGAGCGGCCACGGTTTCACCGATGACTTTGGGGTTGGCGCCCGGGAAGTTGGCACGCACGACCACGGTCGGCGGCACGACTTCCGGGTATTCGCTGATCGGCAACTGGAACAGCGAGATCGCACCGGCGATCAGGATCAACAGCGACAGCACCGCTGCGAAGATCGGCCGGGAAATGAAGAATTGGGAAAAATTCATCGGAGTTGTCGTCCCTTAACCGCGTGGGGTCGTAGCAGCCAGCTTCGCAGCCGAACCCGATGCGCCCTTGGCAGGGGCAACTTTGGGCAGGTTGCTGGCTTCCAGCGCTTGACGTTGTTGAGCGAGGGCGGCGAGGGTCTGCTCGCTGGCCATCTGAATCACCTCAGGGGTGACCGGGGAACCAGGACGAACCCGTTGCAGACCCTTGACGATGATGGTGTCGTCCTTGTTCAGACCGTTGCGGACGATGCGCAGGCCTTCGATTTTCGGACCGAGTTCGACGGCGCGGTACGCAGTCTTGTTGTCGCCATCCATCACCAGCACGAACTTCTTGCCCAGGTCAGTGCCCACGGCTTCGTCATTGATCAGCATGGCGTTGTAGGTGCCGCTGCCGACCAGCTTCAAGCGAGCGTAGAGGCCCGGGGTGTAGGTGCCGTCAGCGTTGTCGAAGACGGCACGGCCACGGATGGTGCCGGTTTTCGGGTTGACCTGGTTGTCGACGAAGTTCATCTGGCCCAGGTGCGGGTTGCCGTCTTCGTTGGACAGGCCCATGTACACCGGCGTGGTGGCGCCGCGCTGACCGTTGCGGGCCAGTTGCGTGTATTTGAGGAACACGCGTTCGTCGGCGTCGAAGTAGGCGTAGACCTTGTCGGTGGAGACGACGCTGGTCAACGCGGTGGTGTCGGCGGTCACCAGGTTGCCGGCAGTGATTTCGGCGCGGCTGACGCGGCCGCTGATCGGTGCGGTCACGCGGGTGAAGCTCAGATTCAGTTTGGCCAGGTCCAGTTGTGCCTGCAGGGCACCAACGGCGGCGCGGGCCTCTTGGGCGGCGCTGGTGCGCGAGTCGGCCAGTTCAGCGGAAATGGCGTTGCTGGTACGCAGACGTTCACCGCGAGCGGCTTCGTTTTCGCTGCGAGTGGCGGTGGCGCGGGCTTGGGCTACCAGAGCTTCGAGGCGGCGTACCTCGGCCTGGAATGGACGCGGGTCGATCTGGAACAGCAGGTCACCTTTCTTGACCAGCGCGCCTTCGGTGAACGCGACTTGATCAATCTGGCCAGAAACCCGTGGACGGATTTCAACGGTTTCCGGCGCCTCGAGGCGCCCGGTGAATTCGTCCCACTCGTTGACCGGTTGTTCGATAACCTTCGCCACGCTGACTTTGGCAGCGGGCGGGGCGCCGGCAGTCTCAGGGGTTTTGCCGCAGGCGCTCATCACCAGTACGGCCAGCATGGCCAACGGGAAGCGCAAATGTTTGAGTGATTGTTCCATGGATGCAATCCGCCGAATTGTTGAAGATGGGCGGATGATGCTCGGCGCGGGTGTGATGGCACGAATCGAATGAAGCAAAGGTAACTATCATTCGGAATGATATAAGGGCCGAGGCAGCCCTCTAGCATGCACCTTTCGTTAGGGGGCTATCAATTGGTTCCCCGGCAAAAGTTTGTTGCCTGAACCGCAACGATCCAGCGCGGCCCCGAAAACGATAACCCAAAACAAAGAAACGGCCATAAAGGCCGTTTCGATCCGCGATGCGGCTGAGGGTCAGTTGAAACCTTTGCGATTCGCACCAAAACGGTTGGGACCGGGTTGGCTGTCCTGCGCCAGGAACACGATGTTGACGATAGGCAGCAGAATCCACCAGCCGCTGCGGTCAGTGTCGTGCATGCGCCGTACGCCAACAGCGAGGCTCGGCAACAGCATTGCCAGGTTGTACAGGCTCTGCAAAACGCCACCGGTCTTGAGCATGGCGTCGAAAACGCTCATGACAATAGCGATGCCCATGTTGATCAGAAAGAACATCCAGTATTCACGGCGCGTGGCGCGTCCGGTGAACACGGCATATTTCTTCAGCGCTTCCACGTACGGGTTGCCGCTTGCCATGACGGGGCCATTGGCAATCGAATGCAGTGGCGCTTGAGGTGCGCCGCACTGTGGGCATGCCAATGCCAGTGTACTTATTTCCTTGGCGCAACCACGGCAGAAAACCAGGCTCATATTTTTTTCCCTAAAAAATGGTCAGTCGAAAGACGGGACAGATACGCCCCGGTGTTTTCGTTGGTGCAAACATCGCCGCCAACGAGAGCAGAGAGACTGAATGCCCGACTCTCCATTGGCGGGGCGGCGGTAATCTAATCGTTACCATAAGGTTTGTCATCGGCTCTCGGTTTTCGATTTGTGGGTCTGCGGCTAAACCGAAACCCGATCGTCACCAAATCCACTTGGGGCGAGAGGCATGCGAAAGCATTCCGCTCTAACATGAGCTGATATTCATGCCGTCAGCTTCTGCCAACCCCGGAACTTTCATCTATGCGCGACCTGCCCCCGACCGCGACCCTGCGGGCTTTCGAAGTGGCCACCCGGCACCCGACGTTCACGGCTGCCGCTCAAGAACTGCACGTGACCCAAAGCGCCGTCAGTCATCAGCTCCGGCACCTTGAAGAACTTTGGGGATTGCAATTGTTCGAGCGCGGTAAAGCGTTACGACTCACCGCAGCGGGGGCGACGCTGGCGCCGATCGTGCGCGAATTTTTCATGAGCCTTGAAGCAACGCTGGAGGATCTGCGCGAGCAAAAGGACAGGGTTCGCCTGTCTGTCAGCACCACCTATTCGTTCGCGTTGAAGTGGCTGCTGCCACGCTTGCCGAACCTGTCACGCCAACACCCGGAGCTGTTGGTGTCGCTGGATACCACGGACAAGATCATCCACTTCGCCAATGGCGAAGCCGATGTCGCGATCCGCTTGGGCAAAGGCAATTATCCCGGTCTGTATTCGGAGTTCCTGTTTGGCGAGCAGGTGTTTCCCGTGGCAAGTCCCGAACTGCTGCAGCGCGTCGGCACGCCCGGCAGTCCCGCCGAGTTGCTGCAGATGCCGTTACTCATTCGCGACGGCGCCGAGTTGGCGCCGAAATGGGAGGTGTGGTTTCAGTCCGTCGGGCTGGAGTTTTTACCGCTGCGCGAAGGCGTCAGGTTTGGTGATACCAATATGACGGTGGAAGCTGCGTTGCTCGGCCAGGGTGTGGCGCTGGTGCGCAGCGGCCATGTCGAGAATGAAATCGCCGATGGCCGCCTGGTGAGGCTGTTCGATGTGCCGTTCACTTCGCCGCTGGCCTACTATTTCGTCTGTCCCAAAGGCATTGAAGCACAGCCACATATCGTCAATTTTCGTGAATGGTTACTGGGTGAGGCGTTGAAGGTGCAGAGCGCCCAGTGCTGAGGCATGAGCTTTTACTCATGCTTCAATGAGGAAACTTCGCTGTAATGCCAATGCCAGTGATGCCTAGAATGCCGCATGCCAATCCATCTCGTACTTCTTGTTCTGTTCGCCGCGCTCCTGCACGCTAGCTGGAACGCGCTGCTGCGCGGCGGCGCCGACCGGCTCTGGTCGATGACGATGATGTGCGTGGCCATCGCCATCGTCTGCGTCATCGCCGCCTTTTTCATGGACGCGCCTGCACCTGAGAGCTGGGGGTATGCGCTGCTCTCGGCACTGCTGCATGTCGGCTACAACCTGTTTCTGGTGCGCAGCTATCGGGTCGGCGACCTTGGGCAGATCTATCCGATTTCCCGCGGCTCGTCACCGGCGCTGATCACCCTCGGCGCCGCGCTGTTTGCCGGCGAAACCATAACCCCCGGCGAACTGCTCGGCATCGGTCTGGTATCCGGCGGAATCATTTCCCTGGCCTTTCGCGGGCGCAGCCTGTCGGTGCCGAGCCTTCCGTATGCGCTGGGTACCGGTTGCTTTATTGCCGCCTACAGCGTGGTCGATGGCATTGGCGCCAGACTGTCGGGGGCGCCGCTGGCTTACACGGTTTGGATGAGCGCACTGTGGGGCGTGCTGATGCCGCTGGTGTATATCGGCCTGCGCGATGCTCGCAGTCTGTTTTCCGTACGGCCCGGCATGCTCGCCACTGTGGTCGGCGGACTGGTCTCGTTGCTGGCCTACGCAATCGTTATCTACGCCATGAACGAAGCGCCACTGGGCGCGGTGTCGGCCTTGCGCGAAACCAGCGTGTTGTTCGCGGCATTGCTCGGCTATTTGTTCCTCGGTGAAAAACTCACCGTCCGCAGGATGCTGGCGTGCGTGGTCATTGCCAGCGGCGCCATCATCATCGGCTGACACAGCCCAACTGCTCAGGAGAACGTCGCATGGACAAAGTCTCGCAGGCCCCGCTGATTCTGATCACCGGCGGCAGTCGCGGAGTCGGCGCGGCCACCGCCCGACTCGCCGCAGCACAAGGCTACGACGTTGCCATCAGCTACGTCGCCAACGAGTCCGCTGCGCTGGCGGTGGTGGCCGATGTCGAAGCAATGGGTCGCAAAGGCCTCGCGGTGCGTGCTGACAGTTCTGACCCCGAGCAGGTTGCTGAACTGTTCTCGGCCATCGATCGCTCGTTCGGACGCATCGATGTTCTTGTGAATAACGCTGGCGTGCTGGCGAAGCAGTCACGCATGGAGGACCTGAGCTTCGAACGCATGCAACGCATCTTCGCGGTCAATGCTCTGGGACCGATCCTGTGCGCGCAGCAAGCGGTGAAGCGCATGGCTTATCGGCACGGCGGCACAGGTGGGGCAGTCATCAACGTTTCTTCTGCCTCGGCGCGCTTGGGCAGCCCCAATGAATACGTCGACTACGCAGCATCGAAAGGCGCGCTGGAAACCTTCACCATCGGCTTTGCCAAAGAAGTCGCGCGCGAGGGTATTCGGGTCAACTGCATTCGCCCGGGCCACATCTATACCGACATGCACGCCAGCGGCGGCGAGCCGGGGCGGGTGGATCGCGTGAAGGACTCGATCCCGATGGGCCGAGGCGGACAGCCGGAAGAGGTGGCGCGGGCCATCTTGTGGCTGGCCAGCGCGGAGGCCTCGTTTGTTACCGGGACTTTTCTGGATGTGACGGGTGGCAAGTAGTTCCTAGAGGCTATCGGGGTCGCCGAAGAACATCTGAATCCGCGACCTCAACCACCGCTCCCCCGGGTCGTTGTCCTGCGACCCGCGCCAGGCCATATGCAATTCAAAGGTCCGCGTAGGCAGTGGCGGGTCTTCAGCACGCAGACCGCCGGCCGCCGTCAGTGCCTCAGCTGTGTAATCCGGCACGGTCGCGACAATATCGGTGCCTGCCAGCAACGTGCCCAATCCGTTGAACTGCGGCACGGCCAGCACCACGTGCCGTTTGCGTCCGAGCTTTTCCAGTTCTTCATCGACAAAACCACTGAGGTCGCCTGCGAACGACACCAGTGCGTGCGGTCGGGCGCAGTAGTCGTCGAGGCTCAACGGCCCCGGTACTGTGTCGGCGCGCAGCAGCTTCGGTGCGCTGCGGCGCAGGACCTTGCGCTTGGCGTTCGCCGGCAGGTCGGTGGTGTAGCTGACGCCGATCGAAATCTCGCCGGAGGCCAGCAGGCCCGGCATCAATATGTAGTTGACCCGTCGCACCACGAGGACGATGCCTGGTGCTTCGGCGCGCAGGCGCTTGAGCAGCATCGGCAGCAGGGCGAATTCGACGTCGTCGGATAATCCAATGCGGAACACCGACGTGCTGGTCGCCGGATCGAAATCGGCGGCACGACTGACGGCGGTCGAGATCGAATCGAGGGCAGGCGAGAGCAGGGCGAAGATTTCCACCGCGCGCGCGGAGGGTTCCATGCTGCGGCCGGTGCGGACAAACAAGGGATCGTCAAACAGGCTGCGCAGGCGCGATAAAGCGGCACTGATAGCCGGTTGGCCGAGGAACAATTTTTCCGCGGCCCGGGTCACACTGCGTTCGTGCATCAATGTTTCGAACACGATCAGCAGGTTCAGGTCGACACGACGCAGGTCATTACGATTCATCTGGAGTCCTGGCAGAGTCATCAAACTTGACGAGGGCGGCCATATGAGAACAATGGCCGGCATGAATCTTACGGGGAAAGGCTGGTACTCTGCACCGGAAAATTCAGCTTTACTGCGACGGTGGCAGGCCTTTTTTCATGGAATTTGCCAATGCCGCCCTTGATGCGGAATCAATGACAGGCATGTCGACTATTAATAGCCACTGATGGTCTTGGGTCAAAAGCCCAGATAGAGTTCATGGCATTAGAGGTTACTTTGACGAGGTTTGCGATGTCCCGCACGATCCGTTTTCACAAGTTTGGTCCGGCCGAGGTGCTCAAATGCGAAGAGCATGCGGCTGCTCAGCCAGGTCCTGGCGAAGTGCAGGTGCGTGTCGAGGCAATCGGCATCAGTTGGTACGACACCCTGTGGCGCCAGAATCTGGCGTCGTCCCAGGCACGTCTGCCTTCGGGTCTCGGTCATGAAATGGCTGGGGTGGTTACTGCGGTGGGCGCTGATGTCGACGACCTGTCCGTCGGCGACAAGGTAGCCAGTTTTCCGGCTGAAAGTCCGAACGATTATCCGGTGTACGGCGAGTCGATCGTTCTGCCGCGCACCGCGCTGACCCGCTACCCGGATGTGCTCAGCCCGATCGAAGCGAGCGTGCATTACACGCCGCTGCTGATCGCCTACTTTGCCTATGCCGATCTGGCGCGGGTCAAACCCGGTCAATTTGCGCTGGTGACTGACGCCAGCCACTGCGCCGGCCCGTCGTTTGTCCAGCTTGGTAAAGCGCTGGGTGTGCGAGTGATCGCCGCGACCAAGTCGGCCGAGGAGCGCGAGTACCTGCTGTCCCTTGGTGCGGAGAAGGTCATCGTCACCGAAGAGGAAGATCTGTTGATGCGCATCAACAAGATCACCGACAACCGCGGCGTCGATGTGGTATTCGATGGTCTTGGCGGTCCGCAGATGTCGTTGCTCGGCGATGTGCTGGCGCCACGCGGCAGTCTGGTTCTGTACGGCCTGCAGGGCGGCAATCAGACTCCGTTCCCGGCGTGCGCAGCGTTCCAGAAGAACATCCAGTTCTTCGTGCACTGCATCGGCAACTTCACCGGCAAGCCGGAGCTGGGCATTGTCCAGGATCACGTCGCTCTGCAACGTGCTCTGCGTGACATCAACCAGTTGACCGCTGACCGCGTGCTCCTGCCGCTCAAGACTCGTGTATTCCCGTTCAACGAGTTCGTCGAAGCACATCGCTACATGGATGAATGCCCGTGCCGCGAGCGGGTCGCCCTGCAAGTCGAACCTGCGTAAGCCAGCTAAACAGAGTCCGTGGCCCCACGGACTCTTTTGTTTATTTTCCCGTCCCAAACCGATCCTGCCCGCCACGAAGCGTTGACCAATTCAGCAACTGAACTGGTTTTTGCTCCCCATCTGTATCTTCTAATCACACTATAAGCACTGATAATTGAATGATTACTTTCATCTCAAGGAATGAGCTATGGCTGTGCATTCAATTTGTCCAAGGCAATATCAAATGGCTGGCTCGGCTGGCTTCGTCAATTTCTGTTTAATTGCTGTAGGGCGTTTCGGAAGTTGCTTCTCCTTTTCTTGTAATGATTTGTCGTGGGACGTTGTGGGAAGTTTCCTCAGATCATTTGTGGATGGCAAAAGGTCAATGATTACGGGCGGTTGAGCGCCACGCTTGGCATCTGGGAGAATTTTTTCAGGTCAAGTGTTTCAAATAACTACAACTTTGTAAGTGTTAGCATTTCAGCGTCTATTACTTATTGATCCAATTGTCGCGCGCTCATTGTCATGTCTGCGCGGCATGAAACTTTTGATACCGGGTAAATACCGATGAGCACGATCCATGATCAGGCAATGAATTATGTCTATCAGCAAGTATTGCAGCGTCTGCTGAGTTTCTTTTCCCGAGCCGAGCGCACGGCATTGCAGTTGCTGATACAGCGCCTGGTGGTGGCCGCTGGCGGCATGGAAAACATCGGGCAGTTCAAGGTGCTGGTGCATCAGTCCGGCCTGCGTGACAGCTGTTACACCCTGGCCCTGCTTCGGGCGGCGCAACTGACCATTGCCGGCCGCGCCCCGGCGACTTTCCAGCTGCGCGTGGCCTCCCTGCGCTGGAATGGCGACAGCCCGGTCGCCCTGCAGAACCTGCATCGCAGCTACAGCGCGCTGTTTCTTTATGACGATCCGCGGGTCGAAGTGCTGATGGTCGATAACCGCGAGGTGCTGCCGTTCGACCATCGCACGCCTGTCAGCGATGAGGGGCGTGAGGCCAGTCGCGTCAATCTGCTGCTGGTCGGGCACTGTCGCACCTGGCTTGAAACCCCTGAATTATGGGATGAAGCCTATCTGGCGACGGCCGAGTACTACAGCCAGATTGCCCGTTGGAACAATGGTGTCGACGCCATGATCAGCACTGAAAACAAAGGCAGTCAGCAGCAATTTCTCGAGGGTCTGAACCGCGCCATGCAGCGTGTGGCGATAGCGGGGCCAGGCAACGTCAATGCCGGATTCGAAGCGCTGTTTCCTCTGCTCGACGGGCTTGGTGACAATTTCTATGGCGAGCTGCTCCCGGAAGGTGACCGCATTGCCTGGTGCCCCGAAGGCGAGTTCGAGGCCTGCCGACGTACCAGTTTTATCGACATCAACGACATGATGGTTGGCAAAATCGAAGATCGTTGGCTACTGCTGGGAGAATTTCTCGGTTATGAACCCGACGACCTGGCGCTGTACCAGGGCGAAGCGATTTTTGCTGACCCTTTGATCTCGGCACATGTGCGAGGTTTGTACGCCCGGTTCATCGAAGGGCGCGCCTATGAGGCGGGCATCGACGACTACGTCCGGCACACGCTGGCCGACATGCGGCGAAAGCAGGTTGCCGAGCCTGTCTGCGAGCACTTGCTGTCCAGCTACGACAACGCCGGCGGACCAGAGCAGCTGCGCACGCTTGCCGAGGATTACCTGAGCAATGGTTTCGGATTGAACGAAACGCAGTTGGCGTGCCTGTTGTTCGCACCATTCATCGACAGCGGCAAAGGCCTCGAGCGGTTCCTGCGCAACTGTCACCCCGGCATGCTCGTCGCCATGCCCGACCTGCACCGCGCCATGCAGGGCTTGCACGCGCCAGAGCAAGTGTTGAAGTGGCTGACGGAAGTCAGCGGTTTGCCGGTGAGGCTGGTGATCCGTCTCTACGCGATGGGCCCCGTACAGATTCAAGCACCCGCCGAATGCGTCTTGGAAGATGCGGGATCGGATGAGGTGGGTTCCGCCTCGCCATTCGAGCGGTCGACGGAACGCTGACCGTGAGCCAGGAGGTGGGTTGTGAACCGCTGTGTACAGGAACAAGGTTGTGAAAGGCGCGCGGGACAATGACTTCGTTTACCAAGCCGTTTATCGATATCTGACAATGCTGATTGATGATGCAGGGGGGAGCACCACGGTGCGCCTGCCATCGCTGCGTCAGCTGGCTGATCGGCTGAATGTATCCATCTCGACAGTGCAGTACGCCTATTCGCTTCTGGAGAAGGAGGGCCGGGTCTATTCCATAGCGAAATCCGGGTATTACGCGCAAGCGCTGTTCCATCTGGATGCGCCCGGCAACGGCAATGATTTGCTGGAGACCGTATACGTCAACGCCAGACGTCCCGGGATGTGTGTGTTGAGCGCCGACGAACCGGCCTCGCTGCAGCCGCTGGACAGTCCGTTGCTGACATTGGAGCGTGAGCTTTTGCGTCAATACCCGCGTCAGCTACAGACATTCGTACAGCCTTGCGGTGAGCTGGAATTGCGGGTTGCGCTGGCGGCTCGGTACACCAGCTCCACAGAGCATTTCTGGCACGCCGATGACATCTACATCGGAGCTGATCTGCGCGGGGTTCTGGAGATCCTGATTTCGGTCCTTGAATTGCGCCAGGCCACCGTGATCGTCGAATCGCCTTGCGACTGGGTGATATTGCGCCTGCTCGAATCGTCCGGCGTACGCGTGATCGAGTGGTCATTGCTGGCCGAAGGCGTGCTCGATCTGTCGACGCTGGAATCACTGTTGCAGAACGAGCCGGTGCGTTTGATTCTGTTGTCTTCGGTATTGAGCATGCCCCAAGGCAACGGCCTCACCCATGAAAATCAGCAGGCCACCGCTCAGTTGCTTAATCAACATGGCGTCTGGGTGCTGGAAAACGACTGCTACAGCGAGCTTGACGAGCGCAATGGTTCGCAGCGATTGCGAACCTGGCTTGATCCTGATCGCCTGCTGGTGTTTTCCACTTTCGAAAAATTCATCGGCGCTGAAGCGCCATTCGGTTTTGTCTTGTCGCGTCACTGGCGCGAGGCGTTGCAGCGCCATTTTCTGCTGCGCGCGTTTCGATTGTCACCCATTCGCCAAAAGGCCATTGCCCGGCTGTTGAATGGCGGGCGGCTTGATCAGCATTTATGCGTGTTGCGGCGAATGCTGGGCGAACGGCGGGCGGTGTTGATCCAGGTAATGCGCGAGCGTCTGGGCGATGCCCTGCATGTCATCGAGCCGCAGGGCGGGGCGACGGTGTGGGTGCGTTCGTTACGGCCGGTCGACATGGCTAACGTGTTCCACCGCCTGCTCAAGCAACAGATCATCGTGGCGCCCGGCGAGCTGTTCAGTCTGCAAGGGTTGCACTCGGATCATCTGCGTTTAAGCGCGTTGAACCACGGCGAGCGCGACTTGCCGAGTGTCATCGGCCTGCTCGGCGATGCCTTGCGCCTGTCGCCCAGTCAATAACGTTAAAAAACATCGGGCGAGTTTCGGATACATCCCGTCGCACAGTGGTCAAACTGCCAGTAAACTGCGCTGCATTTCCTGAACCACTCCGATTTCAGAGGTTTTTGCATGACACTCAGTCCTTTTGCGGGCAAACCGGCACCGGCAGAACTGTTGGTCGATATCCCGCGACTGGTTACGGCCTATTACACCGGCCAGCCTGATGCATCGATTTCTACCCAGCGAGTTGCGTTCGGCACTTCCGGCCACCGCGGCAGTTCGTTCGATTTGAGTTTCAACGAATGGCATGTTCTGGCCATCAGCCAGGCGATCTGCCTGTATCGCGAAGCCCAGGGCATCACCGGCCCGCTGTTCGTCGGCATCGACACCCATGCATTGTCGACCCCGGCCGGCGCCAGCGCGCTGGAAGTCCTCGCCGCCAACGGCGTCACCGTGATGATCGCCGAAGGCGATGAGTACACGCCGACCCCGGCAGTTTCCCACGCCATTCTCTGCTACAACCGCGGCCGTACCTCTGGCCTGGCGGACGGTATCGTCATCACGCCGTCGCACAACCCGCCACAGAGCGGTGGCTACAAATACAACCCAACCAACGGTGGCCCGGCCGATACCCACATCACCAAGTGGATCGAAGCCAAGGCCAACGAGCTGCTGGCGAACAAACTGGCCGGGGTCAAACGCATCAGCTACGAGCAAGCGCTCAAAGCCAGCACCACCCATCGTCACGATTACTTGAACACCTATGTCGCCGACCTGATCAACGTCATCGACTTCGATGCCATCCGCGACGCCAAGCTGCGTCTGGGTGTTGATCCGTTGGGCGGAGCAGGGGTGCGCTACTGGTCGGCCATCGCCGAACACTACCGTCTCGACCTGGAAGTGGTGAATAAACAGGTCGATTCAACGTTCCGTTTCATGACCGTCGATTGGGACGGCCAAATCCGTATGGACCCGTCGTCCAGCCACGCGATGCAGGGCCTGATCGGCCTGAAAGAGCGCTTCGACGTGGCGTTTGCCTGCGATCCTGACCACGACCGCCACGGCATCGTCACGCCGTCCGGTGGTTTGCTTGCGCCGAACAACTATCTGGCGGTATCCATCGACTACCTGTTCCAGAACCGTCCGCAATGGCGCGCTGATGCTGCTGTCGGCAAAACCGTGGTCAGCAGCGGTTTGATCGACCGCGTGGCCAAGCGCCTGGGCCGTCGCCTGTACGAAGTGCCGGTCGGTTTCAAATGGTTCGCCGATGGCCTGTTTGATGGCTCGCTGGGTTTTGGCGGTGAAGAGAGTGCTGGCGCTTCGTTCCTGCGCAAGGATGGCGGTGTATGGAGCACCGACAAGGATGGCCTGATTCCAGCCTTGCTCGCCGCCGAAATGACGGCGCGCACCGGACGCGATCCAAGCCAGGCCTACCGCGCCCTGACCGATGAACTGGGCGAACCGTTCTCGGTACGCGTCGATGCCAAGGCCAACCCTGAGCAGAAGGCATTGCTGAGCAAGCTGGCGCCGGAGCAGGTCACCTCGACCGAGCTGGCGGGCGAAAAGATCCAGAGCATCCTCAGCCACGCACCGGGCAACGATCAGGCCATTGGTGGTCTGAAAGTCATGACCGAGAACGGCTGGTTCGCCGCGCGTCCGTCGGGCACTGAGGATATCTACAAGATCTACGCCGAAAGCTTCCTCGGCGACGACCACCTCAAACAACTGGTGGCCGAAGCGCAAACTTTGGTGGATGGCGCCATTTCCAGCAAATAATGCGCACATGAAAAAGGGCAACCGTAATGGTTGCCCTTTTTTATTGCCTGCAGATCAAGCCAGGTCGACCAGTACGATCTCGCTGTCTTCAATCGCCGTGACCGTCAGCACTTGCTCGTGTGCCACCGCCACGCCGTCACGCGCTTGGGCACGCAAGCCATTGACTTCGATCACGCCGGTGGCCGGAACCAGATAGGCGCGACGCCCCTCGTCCAGTCGGTACTCAGCGGTTTCACCGGCCTTGATGTTCGCGGCGACCAGACGCGCATTGGCGCGAATGTGCAAGCTCTCATCGTCGCCGTCCTTGCCGCTGGCCAACGTCACAAAACCCTCACGCTCGCCTTTGGGAAACGGCTTGGCACCCCACGACGGCGGCGCACCGGTTTCGGTCGGCAGAATCCAGATCTGGAAGATCTTGGTTTCCTTGTCCTCCAGGTTGTACTCGCTGTGAGCGATGCCGGTGCCGGCGCTCATCACTTGTACGTCGCCCGCTTCGGTACGGCCCTTGTTGCCCAGATTGTCCCGGTGCGTGATGGCACCCTCTCGCACGTAAGTGATGATTTCCATGTCGCGGTGCGGATGCTGCGGGAAACCGGTGCCTGCAGCGATGATGTCATCGTTCCACACGCGCAGGTTGCCCCAGCTCATCCGCTGCGGATCGTAGTATTCGGCAAAGGAAAAGTGGTGATGCGCGTCCAGCCAGCCATGATGGGCGCCGCCCAGCGAGCTGAAGGGTCTGAGTTCAAGCATGATCGTCTCCTAATAAGGGTCGTCAGGGGGCGAGCCCCGTGGTTGATGACGACGATCATCTATCAGGCAATCATCGAAAAAAAGCGCAAAAACTGCCGCATCATGATCAGGTTATTTGATGGGAATGCGCCTCGAAATCGTCTCATCCGACTTTCAATTCGTCGCCTAAACCGATGACCTGTAAGCATTTCGCTAGAACTCATCAGCAAATCCAGACACCATAGCCGCCACAGCCTCACACCCTGGAGTCCGTCAGCGTGGCGCAACACACCCCCGATCTTCCCCCTGAACTTCGTCCACTGGCGGAGATGCCCTGGTTCAAACGTCTGGCCGCGCGATTCTTTGGTCACGGTCTGACCAAGCTGCGCGCCCAGCACCGGGCGTCGTGGCTGCACGGGCAAGCCGACGGATTTCGCAGTGGCCACACCGCTGGCGTCGAATACGGTTTCAAGGAGGGCAAGCTTGAGGGGTTGGAGGAAGGCCGCCAGGTTCTGCTCATTCGAGACAGCCGCAACACCGAGCATCGGCCGCCCAGCGTCGATAACAACCTGTTCGATGACTGGCGCCTGCCGCTGACGGCGGAACTGAAGAAGCGCATCAAAGCTGACGTCGCCCGTTTGCTTCCGGCCCACGCCCAGCCCAGCGCCGCGCAGTGGAAAATGATCTTCAGCGATACGCCGTCCACCTCGGTGGTGGCTGGTGCCGGCGCCGGCAAGTCGACCACGCTGGTGCTGCGCATTCTGTTGCTCAGCCATTATCTGGGTTTTGAGCTGGATTCGATGACCGTGGTGACCTTCACCCGCGAATCGCGTAAGGACTTCATCAACAAACTCATCGAAATCTTCACGCTGTGGGGCCAGCCGCTGAACCTCAAGCAGGCCCGCGAGCTGGTCAGAACCTTCCACTCACGCATTCTGCCGATGGTCCGCAGCCTGCCGGGTTTCGAGCGTTTGCAGGCCTTCGAGAACCTCAGCGATCGCCCGCAAAGCGGCGCAGAGGAGGTCGACTGCAATCCGTTTGACCTGCGGATCAATGACGCACAGCGCCAGCAACTTAATGCTTGTTATCACCGGCTGTTCACCGACGATGAGCGTTTCCGCCAGTTGATCCAGCCGCTGTCCCGCGCGGGTTTGCAATTAAAGGAACTGGAACGCGATCACCCCGATGTGCAGAAGCGCATGGCGGTCACCGAACTCGCAGCCAAGCGCGATGAAGAACTCTGCGATGTGATTGAGGATCTGTGGTTTCGCGCAGGGGCGTGGCCGATCAAAGGCATCGAACCGAATCGGCAGGCCTTCGAAATCAATGGTTCGAAGTTCCACGCTCACGGCTATATTCCCAGCCTCGATGCCTGGGTGGTGCTCGGCTTTGATCCCAGGGAAAACGCCCAGCTGACCCGACCCAACGCCAAGCTGAGTGTCCGTGCAGAGTGGGCCGTCAAGCGCACCCTGTTTCAAGCTTTCTGCCGTAAGCCATTGATATGGATGGATAGTTACGAGTCATCCAGGCGCGTTCTTGCGACGTTGGCCGGAGATGCCAGCGCCGGTCCAGGCTTCGATTACAAGGTCAAAGGCGAGCTGGCATCGGCGCCATTGCTGGATTGTTTTGTCGCCGCAGCAGGCTTTATCGAAAACCTCGGCCTGGATGTACCGGACGCGGTCAGTCGGATGAGCTTCGCCAAGGACGATCCCGATCGCTTTTTCTTTGAAGCCCTGAGCCTGTTCTGGCGCGCATTTGAAGATCACTTGCTGGATCAGAAGCCGCCAGTGATGACCTACAACCGCATGTTCGCGCTGTTCAGCGAGCACTCGCCGGAAAACCTCAAGCTGCTCAGCGATGAGTTGCTGCGGCCGATGGCGCATTTGATGATCGACGAATTCCAGGACGTCTCTCCGCAGATCGTTTCGTGGATTCGTGCCAGCCTCAATGAAATCCGCAGCCGTGGCCCGGCCATGCATGTCGGGCGAGGGGCGCAGCGGTCGTCGCTGCTGTGCGTCGGCGATGACTGGCAATCGATTTACGGCTGGCGCGGCAGTTCGCCGAGCTACTTCATGGAGTTCAACAAGGAATTCCCTTCACCGAGCACCACGCGGGTCATGCTCAGTGACAACTACCGCAGCCACCAGCACATCATCGACGCCGCCGAACATATTGTCCGTGCCGCTCCAGCGATAGCGGGCAAGAAGGCCAAGGCCAGTGGTGAGCCCAAGCCGCTTCACCCGGTCAACGTGCTTGAGCGTGATGATGAAGCATTGGGTCAGCGCCTGGCTGAGCATTACCGGCGCGGCGATTCAATCTTGATGCTTTATCGAAAAAGCAGCGATAAGTTATTGATAGAGAAGCATATTCAGCCTGTACTTAATGTAGATTCGAGCTTACCCTACGACGCGCGGCGGTTGAAACAACTGACCTATCACAGCGCCAAAGGCTTGCAGGCTGATGCGGTATTCCTGCTGGGTGATTGCCAGCATCTGACCAGTTCTCCATACAAGAATCAGGTCTATCGCATGGCCGGATTAGGCAAAGCCGGCGACAGCGAGCCATACGACACTGCACAAAAGGACGAAATCCTGCGCCTTGCCTACGTCGGTATCACACGCGCCGTCAGTCATTGCTACTGGTACGTCGAACCGCAGGAAACCCAAGCGGTAAACATGCCGCGGGCCTCGGATCGAGTTGCCAGGGGCAAGCCTTTCTTCGTCGATCATCGGATCGAAAAGGCCAGCGCCTGATCAATAAAAAGCCCGCATCACTGCGGGCTTTTTATTTTAAATCAGGCGCTTATGCGTAGTTCTTGAGAGATTCCGGAGGAGTGAAAGCTTCCAGCTCATCCTCGATGGCTTCGATGATTCGCTCGACGTCCGCCGCGTTCATCACCGTTGCGCAGGGAATGCCGGCGATGGCGATCATGGTTTCGCCGCTGGCACGATCAAACAGACGGGCGATCATGCTGCCCGGCGCATCCATCGTTGCCTCGAAACCCATTGGATGAAAATGCCAGCGCATCAGCTGGCAAGCGTTGGGGAAAGTGACCTTGCTGAACCCTTTATTCATGGTGTTGCCCGCCTGCTTCATCGAGCGCTTCCTTTTGCTCATGTTAGGTGGGAAGAGCCTTCATTGGCTCAACCAGTGCTTGAGCTTTAAAAGTAGCATCCGTGTGTGAAAAAACTGTGAGTTTTTTCAGTCCGTTTAGCGATTGATTCGCATTTTTTGATGTAAGTCACTGGCTCATCGATTATCGCCAAAACGCCACTATGGATTTTTCGTTGAAGCGGCAGAGGAAGTTGGGCAAGCTCGGTTCTTTTTCGCCGAGCCGCTTATGCACGCCGATGACGACGGCCCAGAACAGACCCAGGCCACGGCCGCCACGGTCATGCGCTATCACCTGAGCTGGAAACACCGGGATCTGGACAGCGTGATGGCGCTTTATCACGCCGATATCCAATACAACGATTTCTTTCAGAATCGCGTACTTGGTCTGAACGAGTTGCGCGGATACGTGCGCGTGAGCATGCCGCGAGAATCCGACGAACTGCTCGAGCATTGCGACCGAATCCGGGTGGACGGCAACACCGCGTTCATTCAGTACGAGGTGACCTTGCGCGGCGGCGATGGCCTGGTATCGTTTCGCTCCAGCGAAGCGATCACGGTCAAGGACGGTTTGATCTGGCGCGTCAACGAGTACGCCTCGCTGGTGCGTACGCAAGCCGACGGCAGTTCGGCACAGAGTCAGCGTCCGGCGGTCAGTCGGCTGGGTCTGTCACCGCGGCAACTGAGTTTCATGGCCGAAGACCTGCAGCAGTATTTTGAAAAGCAGCAGCCCTATCTGGACCCTGAGCTTGACCTGCAACGGGTGGCGAAGGAGTGCGGGTACAGCCGCAATCAGATTTCCTATCTGCTCAATCAGGTGCTGGGGCAAAGCTTCTATCGCTACGTCAATCAGGCGCGCCTGCAGCATTTGCTACGTGCGCTGGACAGCGCCACGCCGCCGTTACGTGTCGACGAGCTGGCGTTTGCCGCCGGCTTCAATTCGCTATCAGCGTTCTACAAATGTTTTCGCGAGCACACCGGCCAGTCGCCCAAGGCCTATGCCAAACAAATTTCTCTGCGGGCACGCGCGCAAGACATCCACTGAAGGCAGCCACTAGGATCGACGCCATCGAAAGTTTTCAATGGCGGAGTCTGGCATGTCGGCGTGGCGCACGATCAGTTTGTGGATGGATCAGCTCGATGAGCCGCTGCTGGCGCGGCCTGCGCTTGAGCGCGATCTGGACGTCGACGTGGCCATCATCGGCGCCGGTTACACCGGACTGTGGACGGCGTACTACCTGAAAAGACAGGCGCCCGGCCTGGATATCGCCATCGTCGAGGCGCAAACCGCCGGGTTCGGTGCTTCCGGGCGTAACGGCGGCTGGCTGATGGGTAATTTGCTGGGCGAGGATCGCTTGCTCGCAGGCTTATCGCCGCAGCAACGGCGGGCGTCGTTTGATTTGCTGCACAGCATCCCCGATGAAGTGGAGATCGTCCTCGAACGCGAAGGCATCGACTGCGATTACCGTAAGGGCGGGGTGCTTTATTGTGCTGCGCGCTATCCAGAGCAGGAAACCGTTCTGCGCGATTACCTGAGCAAGCTGCATGCCCAAGGTCTGACTGACGACGATTACCGCTGGCTCAGTCCCGAGCAGTTGGCCCAGCAGATCCGCGTGGCCAAGCCCTACGGCGGCATCTTCGCCCCCCATGTCGCGACCATTCACCCGGCGAAACTGGCGCGTGGCCTGGCGCGGACCGTGCAGAACATGGGCGTGAAAATCTACGAAAACAGTCCGGTCACCCACTGGCAGTCCGGCAGTCTGCGTACCGCCAAGGCCAGCGTGCGCAGCCGCTGGATCGTCCCGGCGGTAGAAGGGTATTCGGTGACGCTGCCGCCACTTGGCCGCTATCAGCTGCCGGTGCAAAGCCTGATCGTCGCCACCGAGCCGCTGTCCGCTGCGATCTGGGACGAAATCGGCCTCAATCGCGGCCAGGCCTTCAGTGAATTCAGCCGCCAGGTCACCTACGGCCAGCGCAGTGCCGACAATCGTCTGATCTTCGGCGCCCGTGGCGGTTATCAGTTCGCCGGCAAGCTGCGCCATGACTTCAACCTCACCCGCGATGAAGTCGAGTTGCGCCGCTATCTGTTCGGCGAACTGTTCCCGCAGCTGAAAAATGTGCAGATCACCCACGCCTGGGGCGGCAATCTCGGCATGTCGCGGCATTTCAAGCCGCACATGCTTTGCGACCGCGCCAACGGCATCGCGTTGTCCGGCGGATACGGCGGGGAGGGTGTTGGTGCCAGCAACCTCGGCGGACGCACCCTGGCGGATCTTATTTTGGAGCGCGACAGCGAACTGACCGAGCAACCGTGGGTGCTGCCCGACGGCGGCATTCACGCGCTGCGTGCCTGGGAGCCAGAGCCATGCCGCTGGCTCGGCTACAACGCGATCATCAAAAGTTTCGTGCACGAAGACCAGACCCTGGCCAATCCCGCGACCGCGCCCTGGCGGCGCAAGCTCGCCAGCCGGGTTGCCGGGTTCATGGAAGGTTTCATGCACTGAACGTCGTTTCCCTCAATAAACAGGTCACGCCATGAGCATCACCCACTTCAAGAACACCGCCACGCTTGAGCTCGAAGAATCCAACCCGGTCGCCGTGCCCCTCGGCGAACCCGTCGCAATTGCCTCGACCACCAGCGTCGAGCGCGACGACGGTGTCGAAACCGGCGTCTGGGAATGCACCCCGGGCCGCTGGCGGCGGCAGATCACCGCGCAGGAGTTCTGCCATTTCATTTCCGGGCGTTGCACGTTCACTCCTGACGGTGGCGGCGAAACCCTGCACATACAAGGCGGCGACGCACTGATGTTGCCAGCCAACAGGCTCGGGGTCTGGGATATCCAGGAAACCGTGCGCAAGAGCTACGTGCTGATTTTCTGATTGTTTGATCCTTTGATTGCCTGCCAACAAAAAAAGCCCATACAGGAATCGCCTCATGATCCAGAAAACCCTCGCATTGGCGCCGCTGCTGCTGCTGGCCGCTTCCGTCAGTCACGCGGCCGAGACGGTCAAGGTCTACAACTGGTCCGACTACATCGCCCCGGACACCACGAAGAACTTCCAGAAAGACACGGGCATCGGCGTCACTTATGACGTCTACGACAGCAACGAAACCCTCGACGGCAAGCTGATGACCGGCAAATCCGGTTACGACGTGGTTTTTCCGTCGAACCACTTCATGGCGCGGCAAATTCAGGGCGGGGCGCTGAAGAAACTCGACAAGAGTCAGTTGCCGAACTGGAAGAACCTCAACCCGGCGCTGCTCAAGGCCCTGCAAACCAACGACCCTGACAACGAGCACGGCTTCCCTTATCTGTGGGGCAGCACCGGTATCGGCTACAACATTGCCAAGGTCAAAGCGGTGCTGGGCGACAACGCGCCGGTGGATTCCTGGGATCTGATCTTCAAGCCCGAATACATGGAGAAACTGCAGAAGTGCGGCGTGGCGATCCTCGACAACGGCCCGGAATTGCTCCCTGCGGCGCTCAACTACCTGGGCCTGCCGCACCACAGCAAAAATCCCGAAGACTACAAGAAAGCCGAAGCGCTGCTGATGAAAGTGCGGCCTTACGTCAGCTACTTCCATTCCTCCAAGTACACCAGTGATTTGGCCAACGGCGACATCTGCGTAGCAGTAGGCTTTTCCGGCGACATCCTGCAAGCGGAGAACCGCGCCAAGGAAGCCAAGAACGGCGTCGAGATCGGTTATGCGATTCCCAAGGAAGGCGCGGCGATCTGGTTCGACATGGTCGCCATGCCCGCCGACGCACCAGACGAAAAGGCCGGCTACGCCTTCATGAATTACCTGCTGCGCCCCGATGTCATGGCCGGCATCACCAATTACGTGCATTACGCCAATGGCAACGAACAAGCCGACAAACTGATCGACCCGGCAATCAAGAACGACACCAAGGTTTACCCGAGCGCGGAAATGATGGGCAAACTGTTTGCGCTGGAAGCGATGCCGCTGAATATCGACCGGATCCGGACGCGGGTTTGGAACAAGATTCGGACGGGGAGTTGATCGAGGTCTTCCGGGCGCTAAAGCGCCCGGCGTTATAGCGTTAGCGAGAGTTAGCACGAAAAAACAGAGTTTGCACCTGTCATTGTTGACAGGTCCAGCTTCGCTGGAAATTGGATTTAATGCCTCGGCAGGAGGGCGAAATTCCGCCTTTCCTTACAGAGGATTTTTGATGATGAGCAATGAAAATGGTCTTGAAAATGTATTGAAGGGGGCGGTGACAAACCTTCGTAATGGTAAGGAATTAAAGTTCTTCGCCAGAGAAACCCATCGCGACGAGCAGGGAGGGACGCTCAGATTTCATGGCACGATGGTCGACCCGGAGGGCAATAGCAGCTTTCATCTTTCATCTATAGCAGTGAATCTCAGCAACAAGGCTGATGCCGGCACAGAGATTCCGCTCACGGACGCGCGAGTTCTTTTTGTGGCTTACACCCGCTCTGGGGCGACTACTGAACCCAGACATTTTTACGCAGACAAGGAAAAGCCGGGCTTTGTGACGCTCCAGCATTCAGGGGAGCGCATTAACGGTAAATTGCAATTCACCACTGAAGCCCTTGGAGGCGACAGCTACGAGGTCGACGTGATCTTTGACCAGGGTGGTCCTTCTCTATCTCAATAAATCGCTCTACAGGAATCGGTGAGTGCAACGAGGCTGCGATCTTTTGATTTTGATTTTTTGAAGATCAAGATCAAGAGATCGCAGCCTCGTTTCACTCGTCAGCTCCTACAGCTCCTACAGTTCGAATATCGCCGCGGAGTTGATATCAAAGCACTGGCACCCCTGACTGAAAGTGTGACTTGCCCAACAAATTCAAACTTACCGATATTTAATATTTAAATAGAAAATCGTCAGACAATTTCCACCCTCACCGCAACTAAAAACAATCTTTTCTCCCCGCACGCTTTGTTTACGGCAGTTTCCTGATATCACCAAATTGGATCGCAAAAAAACTCTTTACGACAGATTTCAAATTGTGTCAGGTTCGTTACGCCTCATTGGGCGAGTGATAGGACGATCTCGCCAAAGATCGTCCTGTCGGACAAAAACTGTTCCATTGCTAAACAAGGAAGTGTGTTTATGTCGAAAGTTAAAACCAATGCTGTTGATTCCGCCGAACAGGCTTTCCAACTGGCCGCGTTCAGCTCGGCGTACAACCAGATCAATAGCTTCAGCCATCAGTACGACCGTGGCGGCAACCTCACGGTCAATGGCAAACCCTCGTACACCGTCGACCAGGCGGCTACGCAATTGCTGCGTGACGGCGCTGCCTACCAGGACAAGGACGGCAGCGGCAAGATCGACCTCACCTATACGTTTCTGACTTCGGCCTCGAACAGCACGATGAACAAGCACGGCATCAGCGGGTTCAGTCAGTTCAGCGCGCAGCAGCAGGCGCAGGCCAAGCTCGCCATGCAGTCGTGGGCCGATGTGGCCAATGTCACCTTTACCGAGAAAGCCTCGGGCGGTGACGGGCACATGACCTTCGGTAACTACAGCGGTGGTCAGGATGGCGCTGCGGCGTTTGCCTATCTGCCGGGGACCGGCGCTGGTTATGACGGTACTTCGTGGTACCTGATCAACAGCGGTTACACGCAGAACAAGAACCCGGATCTGAACAACTACGGGCGTCAGACCCTGACCCACGAAATCGGCCATACCTTGGGCCTTGCTCACCCTGGCGACTACAACGCCGGCAATGGCAACCCGACTTACAACGACGCGACTTATGGCCAGGACACCCGTGGCTACAGCGTCATGAGTTACTGGAGCGAAAGCAACACCAACCAGAACTTCAGCAAGGGTGGCGTCGAAGCCTATTCGTCCGGCCCGCTGATGGACGACATCGCAGCCATCCAGAAACTCTACGGCGCCAACACCACCACCCGCACCGGCGACACCACCTACGGCTTCAACTCCAATGCCGGCCGCGATTTCCTCAGCGCGTCGTCGTCGAGCGACAAGGTGGTGTTCTCGGTCTGGGATGCCGGCGGCAAGGATACCCTGGACTTTTCCGGGTTTACCCAGAACCAGAAAATCAACCTCAATAGCGCTTCGTTCTCCGACGTTGGCGGCATGGTCGGCAACGTGTCGATCGCCAAGGGCGCAGTCATCGAGAACGCGATTGGTGGTTCGGGCAGTGATCTATTGATCGGTAACAGCGTGGCCAACGAACTGAAGGGTGGTGCCGGCAACGACATCCTCTTCGGCGCTGGCGGTGCCGACAAGCTGTGGGGCGGCGCCGGTTCGGACACTTTCGTGTTCGCCGCCAGCTCGGACTCCAAGCCGGGGGCGATCGATCAGATTCTCGATTTTGTCAGCGGTCTGGACAAAATCGACCTGACCGGCATCACCAACGGCGCGGGCCTGCACTTCGTCAACAGCTTCACCGGTTCTGCCGGCGACGCAGTGCTGACCTCGTCGGGCGGCAACAGCCTGTTGTCGGTGGATTTCTCCGGGCATGGCGTGGCTGACTTCATCGTCAGCACCGTTGGCCAGGCAGCGACCAGCGACATCGTGGCGTGATGTGAAAGGAAAGCGGCGCCTCGTGCGTCGCTTTCTTCGCTTGCATCGGCCTGATCGCTGGGCAAGGCTACAGACCGAAGTGAAATTTCCTATGAGTCGATACGTTTTCACCTACACCACGATGGCATGGCTGATGGCAGTCACGCTGATGATGACCGGAGCGACAAGCATGGCAAGCAGCCTCAGACTCGACGACCCCTCGGCATTTGCCGGGCGCTGGCAGGCCACTTTGACCGGTCACAGCGACACACCCGAAACGCGGTCGCTGCAAGACAAGCCCTCGAACACTTGCCTGGTCGAGCTTGCGCCGAACCAGACCTTGGGCGAGGGCACTGAATGTCTGGCCGCGTGGTTGGGCGAAGCGCCGATCAGTTGGTTTCCGGAGCCCGATGGCGTTGCCATCATCGGCGAGAAAGGTTCGAAAATTGCGTTTTTCAGCCGCCAGCGCGAGAGCGTATATACAAAAAACCTGGATGGCGGATTACTCATCACGCTAGAGCGTGCGGGGCAATAAGCAATGCCCAGAAAGTTGATAAGCACCAGTGATCATAAGTAATAAGCGACCACTGGTTAACTTGTTATGAAATTGTAAGCACTATTTGCAAGTCCTCTTCGGCAGGTAGGCGAAATATCAATGGAATGCTCGTCCGTAATGACGAGAACATGAATTCAGGAAGAATCAATGAAGATGGCGAAGTCTCCGGCCACCGCTCCGTTAATCAAGGCACTGGGTGACTACAAGAGCATCTTGATCAGCGTCGGTTGTTTTACGGCGTTGATCAACGTATTGATGCTGGTACCGTCGATCTACATGCTGCAAGTCTATGACCGGGTGCTCTCGTCGCAGAACGAAACCACCCTGGCAATGCTGTCGTTGATGGTGGTCGGATTCTTCGCTTTCATCGGCCTGCTGGAAGTGCTCCGCAGCTTTATCGTCATCCGCATCGGCAGCCAGTTGGAGCGTCGTTTCAACCTGCGGGTCTATCAAGCCGCGTTCGAGCGCAATCTGTTCAAGGGCGAAGGCAACGCCGGGCAGTCGCTGGGCGACCTGACCCACATTCGCCAGTTCGTCACCGGCCCGGCGCTGTTCGCCTTCTTCGACGCACCGTGGTTCCCGGTCTATCTGTTTGTCATCTACTTGTTCAATGTCTGGCTCGGCGTGCTGGCCACGGCGGGCGCGTTATTGCTGGTTGCACTGGCCTGCCTCAACGAATACATGACCAAAAAACCGCTGGGCGAAGCCGCCGGTTTTTCCCAGCAGTCGAGCCAGTTGGCTACCAGCCACTTGCACAACGCCGAAACCATTCAGGCGATGGGCATGCTCGGCTCGCTGCGCAAGCGCTGGTTCGGGGTGCATTCGCGCTTCCTCGGCTTGCAGAACCAGGCCAGCGACACCGGCGCGGTGATCAGTTCGCTGAGCAAGACCCTGCGCCTGTGCCTGCAATCCCTGGTGCTGGGCCTGGGCGCGTTGCTGGTGATCAAGGGCGACATGACGGCGGGGATGATGATCGCCGGTTCGATCCTGATGGGCCGCGTGCTGAGCCCGATCGACCAGCTGATCGCCGTTTGGAAGCAGTGGAGCGGGGCGAAGCTGGCTTACCGGCGTCTGGATGCGCTGTTGCAGGCGTTTCCGCCAAGCGACGAGGCGATGGCACTGCCGGCACCGAAAGGCCAGATCACCTTCGAACAAGTCAGCGCCGGCCCGCCTGGGCAGCGTGCGGCGACGCTGCATCTGGTCAATTTCAATCTGGGCGCTGGTGAAGTGCTCGGCGTGCTCGGCGCCTCCGGTTCCGGCAAGTCGACGCTGGCTCGGGTGCTGGTCGGCGTGTGGCCGGTTCTGGGCGGCACCGTGCGCCTCGACGGTGCCGATATTCACCGCTGGAACCGCGACCAGCTCGGCCCGTATATCGGTTATTTGCCGCAAGACATCGAGCTGTTCAGCGGCTCCATTGCCGAAAACATCGCGCGCTTCAGCGAAGCCGACCCGCAAAAAGTCGTAGCCGCCGCGCAGCAGGCCGGCGTTCACGAGATGATCCTGCGCCTGCCGCAAGGCTACGACACGCAACTGGGCGAGGACGGCAGCGGTTTGTCCGGTGGCCAGAAGCAACGCGTGGCCTTGGCCCGCGCGCTGTACGGCACGCCAAGTCTGGTGGTGCTGGATGAACCCAATTCCAATCTCGATACCGTCGGCGAAGCGGCACTGGCCAGCGCCATCGCGCAACTCAAGGCTCAGGGCACCACGGTGATTCTGGTCACCCATCGTTCTTCGGTGCTGGCTCAGGCTGACAAATTGCTCGTGCTCAACGACGGCCGTTTGCAGGCGTTCGGCCCGAGTCAGGATGTGCTCAAGGCACTTTCCGGTCAGCACGAACAGCAACGTGAAAAAGCCGCACAAACACCGGGCGGGCTCAGCATGAGCCGGCAGTATCAGCCCTCGACAAGGAATTCGGGTGTATGAGCAGCGCCAGCATGAACACTGAAAGCGAAGCGAACATGGAACACGCCTACCTCACCGAGCGCCCGGAACGCGACGCGAAATTCTTCGCGCGCATGGGCTGGATTCTGGCCATCGTCGGCGCTGGCAGTTTCTTCACCTGGGCGGCGCTGGCGCCGCTGGATCAGGGCATTCCAGTGCAGGGCACCGTGGTGGTGTCGGGCAAACGCAAGGCTGTGCAGTCGATGAGCAGCGGCGTGGTCAGCCGGATTCTGGTGCGCGAAGGCCAGATCGTGAAGCAGGGCCAGCCACTGTTCCGCCTCGATCAGACGCAGGTCGCCGCCGATGTGCAATCGCTGCAGGCGCAGTACCGCATGGCTTGGGCCAGCCTCGCGCGCTGGCAGGCCGAGCGCGACAACCTCAAACAAGTGATCTTTCCGCCTGAATTGAGCAACGACCCGGACCCGCGCCTGGCGCTGGTGCTGGAAGGCCAGCGGCAACTGTTCAGCAGCCGCCGCGAAGCGTTCTCCCGGGAGCAAGCGGCACTGCGCGCCAACATCGAAGGCGCCACTGCACAACTGGCCGGCATGCGCCGCGCGCGCAGCGACCTCAATGCTCAGGCCAGTTCCTTGCAGCAACAATTGAGCAATCTGCAACCGCTGGCCGACAACGGCTACATCCCGCGCAACCGCTTGATGGACTACCAGCGGCAACTGTCGCAAGTGCAGCAACAACTGGCAGAAAACACCGGTGAAAGCGGGCGCGTGGAGCAGGGCATCCTTGAGTCGCGCCTGAAGTTGCAGCAGCACGGCGAGGAATATCAGAAGGAAGTGCGTACGCAACTGGCCGACGCACAGCTGAAAAGCGTCACCTTGTCCGAGCAACTGACCTCCGCCGGTTTTGACCTGCAACACAGCGAAATCCTCGCCACCGCCGATGGCGTGGCAGTCAACCTCGGTGTGCACACCGAAGGCGCTGTGGTGCGTCAGGGCGAAACCTTGCTGGAGATCGTTCCGCAGGGCACCACCCTGGAAGTGGAAGGGCACTTGCCGACCAACCTGATCGACAAGGTCGGCACGCATTTGCCGGTGGACATCCTGTTCACCGCGTTCAACCAGAGCAAAACCCCGCGTGTGCCCGGCGAAGTCAGCCTGATCTCCGCCGACCAGATGGTCGATGAGAAAACCGGTATGCCGTATTACGTGTTGCGCAGCAGCGTCAGCGATCAGGCCATGGAAAAGCTCAACGGCCTGGTGATCAAACCCGGCATGCCGGCGGAAATGTTCGTGCGCACCGGTGAGCGTTCACTCCTCAACTACCTGTTCAAACCGCTGCTCGATCGCGCCGGTTCTGCGTTGACCGAGGAATAAGGATGTTCGGCTGTATGAAAAAGCTTTGCATGCTGGGGGCCGCAATGACGCTGCTCACGAGTCACTCGGCAGTCGCGGCCATGGGTCCATTCGAGATTTACGAACAGGCGTTGCGCAATGATCCGGTTTTCCTGGGGGCGATCAAGGAGCGCGATGCCGGCCTGGAAAACCGCGCGATTGGCCGCGCCGGGTTGCTGCCACGGATCGGCTACACCTACAACAAGGGCCGCAACTCGTCCAAGGCTACGTCTCTGGATGATCGTGCGCGCAACCGCACCGATGAGCGTAATTACAGCAGTTACGGCTCGGCGCTCACGGTGCAGCAACCGCTGCTCGATTACGAGGCTTACGCGGCGTATCGCAAGGGCGTCGCGCAGTCGTTGTTCGCCGACGAAGCCTTTCGCGGCAAGAGTCAGGAGCTGTTGGTGCGCGTGCTGGATAACTACACCAAAGCCTTGTTCGCCCAGGACCAGATCGACATCGCCCAGGCGAAGAAGAAGGCCTACGAACAGCAGTTCCAGCAGAACGAACACATGTTCAAGCAGGGCGAGGGCACGCGCACCGATATTCTCGAAGCCGAGTCGCGCTATGAGCTGGCGACTGCCGAGGAGATCGAAGCGCGCAACGAGCAGGATGCCGCTTTGCGCGAGCTGGGCGCGCTGGTGGGCGTGCCGACGGTGGATATCGGCGATCTGGCGCCGCTTGGTCAGCAATTCCAGACCTTCACCCTGCAACCGGCCAACTTCGACACCTGGCATGAACTGGCGATTAGCAACAACCCGAACCTCGCTTCGCAGCGTCAGGCCGTGGAAGTGGCGCGCTACGAAGTCGAGCGCAACCGCGCCGGGCATCTGCCGAAAGTCAGTGCTTATGCCTCGATGCGCGACAACGAGTCCGAAAGCGGCAACACCTATAACCAGCGCTACGAAACCAACACCATCGGCCTGGAAGTCAGCGTGCCGCTGTACGCCGGCGGCGGGGTGTCCGCCTCCACACGGCAAGCCAGCCGCACCATGGAACAGGCCGAATACGAACTGGATGGCAAAACCCGCGAAACCTTGATCGAACTGCGCCGCCAGTTCAGCGCCTGCCTTTCTGGGGTGAACAAATTGCGCGCTTATCAGAAAGCCTTGAAGTCGGCCGAAGCGCTGGTGGTCTCGACCCGACAAAGCATTCTGGGCGGCGAACGCACCAATCTCGATGCGTTGAACGCCGAGCAGCAACTGTTCACCACCCGCCGGGATTTGGCCCAAGCGCGCTACGACTACCTGATGGCCTGGACCAAATTGCATTACTACGCCGGGACGCTGAATGAGCAGGATCTGGCGCGGGTGGACGAAGCATTTGTGGTCGCGCAACAGCCCTCACCCTAACCCTCTCCCAGAGGGAGAGGGGACTGACCGAGTGGCCTGCGATAGCTGCATCGACCTGAACCACCGAGCTGGACGCAGGTTTGACATCAACAAAAATCGGCTCCCTCTCCTGCAGGGAGAGGGGACCAATCCGGGGAGATTGGCGAGATGCACCGACTTGAACGAGCTGTGCTGAATCCGTAATCGACTGGTTTTCTCAGGTCGCTGAATGACTGAAGACAACACGGTCGGCTCCCTCTCCCTTTGGGAGAGGGCTGGGGTGAGGGGAACGGGCGACACCGCAGGATCTGAGGCTTTGCACCGAGACGTTATGAGCAGGATCTGGTGCGGGTGGACGAAGCGTTTGTGGTCGCGCAACAGCCCTCACCCTAACCCTCTCCCAGAGGGTGAGGGGACTGACCGAGTGGCCTGCGATAGCTGCATCGACCTGAACCACCGAGCCGGACGCAGGTTTTGACATCAACACAAATCGGCTCCCTCTCCTCGGGGAGAGGGCTGGGGTGAGGGGAACAGGCGACAACGCAATTCAGCCCTGAACAAAACAACAAAAACGAGAGTGATGACCATGGACGTACGCATCAAACCGATTTGGCTCGGCACGCTTTTGCTGGTGACCTCGGCGACTCAGGCGCAATACCTCGAACCCGGCGAGCCCGGCAATCCGGCAAGTTGGCGCAGCGCCGAGTTCCTGCGTGACTGGGGCCTCGAACGCATGCAGGCTGATCAGGCCTATGCCGCCGGCATCACCGGCAAGGGCGTGAAGATCGGCGCGCTCGATTCCGGTTTCGATGCCGCCCATCCCGAATTCTCCGCCGACCGTTATCACCCGGTAAGGGCCAGCGGCAGCTACGTCGATGGCTCAGCGTTCAACGTCGACGGCACGCTCAATCCCAACAACGATTCCCACGGCACCCACGTGGTCGGCACCATGGGCGCAACCCGTGACGGCAACGGCATGCACGGCGTGGCGTACAACGCGCAGATCTACGTCGGCAACACCAACAAGAACGACAGTTTCCTCTTCGGCCCCAGCCCTGATCCGCGTTATTTCAAAGCGGTCTATGACAGCCTCGCCGATGCCGGGGTGCGGGCGATCAATAACAGTTGGGGCAGCCAGCCGCCGGATGTCAGCTATCGCACTCTCGCGGATCTGCACGCCGCCTACGCGCAGCACTGGAACAAGGGCACCTGGCTCGACGCTGCTGCCGATGTCTCCCGGCGCGGTGTGATCAATGTGTTCAGCGCCGGCAACAGCGGCTACCCGAACGCCAGCGTACGTTCAGCGCTGCCGTATTTTCAGCCGGACCTGGAGGGCCACTGGCTGGCAGTGTCCGGCCTCGATCAGAGCAATCAGCAGAAGTACAACCAGTGCGGCATCGCCAAATACTGGTGCATCACCACACCGGGGGCGAAGATCGACAGCACCATTCCCGGTGGCGGCTACGCGATCAAATCCGGCACCTCGATGGCGGCGCCGCACGCGACCGGCGCCCTGGCGCTGGTGATGGAACGCTATCCGTACATGAGCAACCAGCAGGCGCTCGAAGTGCTGCTGACCACCGCCACGCAACTCGATGGCTCGGTCACCGATGCGCCGAGCGAGCGCGTCGGCTGGGGCGTCGCCAATCTCAGTCGGGCGATGCGCGGGCCGGGGCAATTGCTCGGTGCGTTCGACGCCAGTCTGGGGGCAGGGCAGCGCGATGTCTGGAGCAACGACATTTCTGACAAGGCGCTGCTCCAGCGCCAGCGCGAAGACCTCGCCGAGCACAGTGCCTGGCAGCAAACCCTGCAGGACAAAGGCTGGCAGAACGGTGTTGCGGCCGACGCCAGTCAGCAGGACCAGACCGATTACGCCGTCGGCATGCTCCGCGATGCAGCGGCGGCGAAGCGGGTTTATCAGGGCAGCCTGATCAAGTCCGGCGCCGGGCAATTGCTGCTCAGCGGCGACAACACCTATCGCGGTCCGACCACGGTCAATGGCGGTCTGCTGACCGTCAACGGTTCGCTGACCTCAGCGGTCACCGTCAACAACAGCGGCACCCTCGGCGGCTCCGGACGCATCGGCGCGTTGACCGCCAACAGCGGCGGCCGGGTGGCACCGGGCAATTCCATCGGCACCTTGAACGTCGCCGGTGATGTGACATTCAATCCGGGCTCGACTTACGCCGTTGAGCTGTCGCCCACCAGCAGCGACCGTATCGTCGCCGGCGGCACGGCAACCGTCAGCGGCGCCAGCGTCAGCCTGGCGCTGGAAAACAGCCCGACCTTGCTCAGCAGCGCCGAAGCGCAAAGCCTGCTCGGTCGTCAGTACAACATCCTGCAAGCGGCCGGCGGCGTGCAGGGGCAGTTCGCTGCGGTGGTGCCGAACTATCTGTTCATCGGCGGCGCCCTCGACTACGCCGCAACCGGCATTCAACTGAATATCCAGCGCAATGCCACAAGCTTCGCCAGCGTCGGGCAAACCCCGAACCAGCGTTCGGTGGCAGCGGCAGTCGAAGCGTTGGGCGCTGGCAATTCGGTATACGAAAGTGTGCTTCGTGCACCGACTCAAGCTTCGGCGCAGCAAGCCTTTCAGCAACTGAGCGGCGAGATTTATCCGGCGCTGGGCACGATGCTGATCAACGACAGCCGACAGTTGCGTGATGCGGTTGGCGAGCGGCTGCACGATGAATCGGCGACCCGCAGCAATGGCTGGATCAAAGCCCTCGGGGCCTGGGGCAGCACCGATTCGGGCCACGACACGGCCGGCTACAACACCTCGATCGGCGGTCTGTTGGCCGGTGTCGACGGCGCGCTCGATGAGCAGACCCGCATCGGTCTGGTCACCGGCTACAGCGACAGCTCCTTGAGCATGGGCTCGGGCACGCATTCCTCGGCGAAAGTCGACAGCTATCACCTCGGCGCTTACGCCGGCCACGACCTCGGTGCCTGGCGTTTGAGCACCGGCGCGGCGTACAGCTGGCATCGCGGCGATGTAAAGCGCGATCTGCAATACGACGACGTCAGCGCCAAGCAGAAAGCCAAGCTTGATGCGACCACCACTCAGGTTTTCGCCGAGGCGGCGTATCGCTTGCAGTTGCAAGCGTTGGCGCTGGAACCGTTCGCCAACCTGACTTACCTGCATCTCGACACCGAGGGCTTTACCGAGAAGGGCGATGCCGCGGCCTTGAAAAGCTCGGGCGATACGCGCGACGTGGTGTTGAGCACTCTGGGCATGCGGGCGAGCAAAACCTTCATCCTTTCCAACCAGCAGGCGCTGGACGTCAGCGCCCGTCTCGGCTGGCAGCACAGCCTCAGCGAGATCGAATCGGAGCAACATTTGCGCTTTGCCAGCGGCGGTACGCCGTACGCGGTGGAGAGTTCGGCGCTGGTTCGCGATGCCGCACTGGTTGGCGTGCAGGCCAGTCTGGCGTTGAGCAAGGACGTGCGGGTCAACCTCGATTACAACGGCCAACTCGCCAGCCGCGAAAAGCTGCATGGCGTTGGCCTGAGCCTGAACTGGCAGTTCTGATTGCATGTGTTTGAGTCAACGTGGCGAGGGGATTTATCCCCGCTCGACTGCGCAGCAGTCGCAAAACCTGTGTTTACGTAGGTTGGAAAAATTGCCGGGGGGGGTCGCTTCGCAACCCAACGGGGATGAATCCCCTCGCCACAGGTGCGGTCTGTCATTGGCTACCGCGGACAAAGGTGCCTCTCGCCACAGCTATTGAAACAACCGGATTTTTCGCAACATCACTAAGGAAGGTCGTGGATGGATAACAACAATACCCCCGCGCAATCGGGTGGCCGCTTTGCCCTGAAAACCCTGACAGTCGCCATGCTCTGTGCCAGTGCGATGGCACAGGCAGCGCCTTACGTTGAGAACGGCCGCAGCGGCGATCCGTCGAGCTGGCGCAGCAATGAATTCAAGGCCGACTGGGGCCTGGGCGCGATCGGCGCGGATTACGCCTACGCCGCCGGCTACACCGGCAAAGGCGTGAAACTGGGCATCTTCGATCAGCCGGTCTACGCCGCGCATCCGGAGTTCTCTGGCAGTAACAAAGTCGTCACCCTGGTCACCAGCGGTATCCGCGAATACACCGACCCGTATATTCCGGTGAAAGCCGGCGACGCGTTCCGCTATGACGGTTCGCCCTCGGTCGGCTCCGACGGCAAGCTCGGTGCCCATGGCACCCACGTCGGCGGTATCGCGGCGGGCAGTCGCGACGGCGGGGTGATGCATGGCGTCGCATTCGGGGCGCAGATCATCAGCGCCGACAACGGCGACCCAGGCCCGGAAGATGGCATCGTGCGCGGCAACGACGGCGCGGTGTACAAGGCCGGTTGGGATGCGCTGATCGCCAGCGGAGCGCGGATCATCAATAACAGCTGGGGCATCGGCATCACCGACCGCTTCGACCTCGGCGGCCGCGATCCGGCGTATCCGCACTTCACCGTCAACGACGCGCAGTTGCAGTTCAACGAAATCCGCACCCTGCTCGGCACCAAACCCGGCGGCGCCTACGACGGCGCGATTGCCGCCGCACGCAGCGGCATCGTCACCATTTTTGCCGCCGGCAACGACTACAACCTGAACAACCCGGATGCCATTGCCGGCCTCGGTTATTTCGTTCCGGACATCGCGCCGAACTGGATCACCGTCGCCGCATTGCAGCAGAACCCGGACACCGCCAGCGCCAATCCCTACGTGATCAGCACGTTCTCCTCGCGTTGCGGCTATACGGCGAGTTATTGCGTGTCGGCGCCGGGCACCAAGATCTACAGCTCGATCATCGAAGGTACCAACGCCGACAACCTGACCACCGGCTACAAAAACTACAACGGCACCTCGATGGCCGCGCCACACGTGGCCGGTTCCATCGCGGTGTTGATGGAACGCTTCCCGTATATGTCCGGCGATCAGGTCGCCAGCGTATTGCGCACCACTGCGACCGACCTCGGCGCACCGGGCATCGACGCCTTGTACGGCTGGGGCATGATCAACCTGCGCAAGGCCATCGACGGCCCGGCAATGTTCGTCACTGAGCAGGACATTCCCGAGGAGTTCCGCGTGCAGGGCGCTTACGGTTCCGGCCAGTTTGTCGCCGATCTGCCGGGCATCGGCGCGATCATCGATCAGGGCAAACCGACCGAACGCGTGTGCAGCGACATCACGTGCGGCCTCGACACCTGGCGCAACGACATCGGCGGCCACGGCGGTCTGACCAAGCAAGGCATCGGCACTTTGGTGCTGACCGGCAACAACACTTACAGCGGCTCGACCCTGGTCAATCAAGGCCGTCTGGCCATCAACGGTTCGCTGCAATCGGCGGTCACCGTCAACAACGGCGGCATCCTCGGCGGCAATGGCCGCATCGGCGCGCTGGCGGTGAACAGCGGTGGTACGGTGGCGCCGGGCAACTCCATCGGCACCCTGAATGTGGCGGGGGACGTGACCTTCGCGCCGGGCTCAACCTACGCCGTAGAGCTGTCGCCAACCAGCAGCGACCAGATCGTCGCGGGCGGCAAAGCCGTCATCGACGGCGCCACGGTGAGCCTGTCGCTGGAAAACAGCCCGACCTTGCTCAGCACCGGCGAAGTGCAAAGCCTGCTCGGCACCCGCTACAACATTCTGCAAGCGGCGGGCGGCATTGAAGGGCGCTTCGGGCAGGTCTTGCCGAATTACGCGTTCCTCGGCGGCACCCTCGATTACTCGGCGGGCGGCATCCAGCTGGCGGTCGGGCGTAATGAGGCATCGTTTGCCAGCGTCGGTCTGACACCGAACCAACGCGCCGTCGGTGCCGCCGCCGAAAGTTTGGGCGCGGGCAATGCGCTGTTCGAAACCCTGTTGCTGTCGCCCAACGCGGCGTCGGCGCAGCAGGCCTTTCAACAGTTGTCCGGCGAGATTCACCCGGCCATCGGCACGCTGCTGATCAACGACAGCCGCTACCTGCGCGAAGCCGTCGGCGAGCGCCTGCGGGAGCGTGATCTGTTCAACGCCGATGCGCCGACTGATGAGCGCAGCAACGTCTGGGTCAAGGTCCTCGGATCGTGGGGCGAAAGCGATGGCGGGCATGACAATGCCGACTCCAACAGCTCCATCGGTGGGCTGCTGGCCGGTGTCGACGGGCTGATCGCTGAAGATACCCGTCTCGGTTTCGTCACCGGTTACAGCGACAGTTCGTTGAGCATGGGCAGCGGCACGCATTCCTCGGCGTCGGTCGACAGCTACCATTTGGGTGCGTACCTGGGCCACGAAATCGACGCGTTGCGCCTGACCGTCGGCGGCGCCTACAGCTGGCATCGCATCGATGTGAAGCGTGATCTGCAGTTCGGCGACGTCAGCGGCAAACAGAAAACCAAACGTGACGCGACCACCGCGCAACTGTTCACCGAGGCCGCATACGACCTGGGCCTGCAACCGATGAACCTGGAGCCGTTCGCCAATCTGTCCTACGTGCACCTCAACACCGACAGCTTCACCGAAAAGGGTGACGCTGCCGCGCTCAAGGGTGGCGAAGACAACCGCGACGTGGTGCTCTCCACCCTCGGCGTGCGCGCCAAGCGCAGCTTCGCCTTGTCGGATAAGCATCAGTTGGCACTGGGCGCCAGCCTCGGCTGGCAGCACAACCTGAGCAGCGTCGATGCCGACAGCCATCTGGCCTTCGCCAACGGCAACAGCGCGTTCACGGTGCAGAGCGTGTCGATGGATCGTGACGCTGCCGTGGTGGGCGTGCGCGCCGGGCTGGCGCTCAATCGCGACGTGCGGGTCAACCTCGACTACAACGGTTTGATCGGCTCCAACGAGAAAGATCACGGAGTCGGTCTGACGCTCGACTGGCAGTTCTGAGGCGTAACCGGCAGCGCTTCTCGGGCTGCCGGTTTTTCAAGAAAAGGGAGCGCTGCTCATGGGATTGTTCGAGTACAAAAATCCAAATGTGCAGAAGATCCAAATGTGGGAGCGAGCCTGCTCGCGAATGCGCTGGTTCAGGCGATTGTGATGTTGAATGTGCTGCCGCCTTCGCGAGCAGGCTCGCTCCCACAGGTACGGCGTACACATGACATTTGAGGGACCATTGAACGACAAATGAAATGCTCCGGAGCCCTGCGCTCTGGCTGTGAGCTATCTCTGACAATTCCAACAACAAGAGAGGCAATGGCAATGGGTGTATACGATTACAAGAACTTCGGCACAGCCGATTCCGCGGCGCTGTTCAGCGATGCCATGGCGATCACGCTGTATTCCTATCACAACCTCGATAACGGCTTCGCCGCCGGTTACCAGCACAACGGCTTCGGCCTCGGTCTGCCGGCGACGCTGGTTACCGCGCTGATTGGCGGCACCGATTCGCAAGGGGTGATCCCCGGTATCCCGTGGAATCCCGATTCGGAAAAACTCGCCCTCGAGGCCGTGCAAAAGGCCGGCTGGACACCGATCAGCGCCGCGCAATTGGGCTATGAAGGCAAGACCGATGCACGCGGGACGTTCTTCGGCGAGAAGTCCGGCTACACCAGCGCACAAGTGGAAATCCTCGGCAAGTACGACGCTCAGGGTCACCTGACTGAACTGGGTATCGCCTTTCGCGGCACCAGCGGCCCGCGCGAAATCCTCATCGGTGATTCGATTGGCGACGTGATCAACGATCTGCTCGCGGCGTTCGGCCCGGCCGATTACGCGAAAAACTACGTCGGTGAAGCCTTTGGCAATCTGCTCAACGATGTGGTCGCATTCGCCCGGGCCAACGGCCTCAGCGGCAAGGACGTGCTGGTCAGCGGTCACAGCCTTGGCGGTCTGGCGGTGAACAGCATGGCCGATCTGAGCGGCGGCAAGTGGGGCGGGTTTTTCGCTGATTCCAACTACATCGCCTACGCCTCGCCGACGCAAAGCAGCGGCGACAAGGTGCTGAATATCGGCTACGAAAACGACCCGGTGTTTCGCGCCCTCGACGGTTCGACCTTCAGCAGTGCCTCGGTGGGCGTGCACGACGCGCCTCACGCATCGACCACCGACAACATCGTCAGCTTCAACGATCACTACGCCTCGAACGCCTGGAACGTGCTGCCGTATTCGATCCTGAATATCCCGACGTGGATTTCGCACCTGCCCACCGGTTACGGCGACGGCATGATCCGCGTGCTGGAATCGAAGTTCTACGACCTGACCAGCCGCGACTCGACGATCATCGTCGCCAACCTGTCCGACCCGGCGCGGGCCAACACTTGGGTGCAGGACCTCAACCGCAACGCCGAAACCCACAAGGGCAGCACGTTCATCATCGGCAGTGACGGCAACGACCTGATCCAGGGCGGCAGCGGAAATGACTATCTGGAGGGGCGCGCCGGAAATGACAGCTTCCGCGACAGCGGCGGGTACAACATCATTTTGGGTGGGCAGGGCAGCAACACCCTCGACTTGCAGCAGACGGTAAAGAACTTTGATTTTGCCAACGACGGCGCTGGCAACCTGTACATCCGCGATGCCAACGGCGGGATCAGCATCACCCGTGACATTGGCAGCATCGTCAGCAAAGAGCCGGGGTTTCTCTGGGGCGTGTTCAAGGACGACGTGCTACACAGCGTCACGGCCAGCGGTTTGAAAGTCGGCAGTAACCTCACCGCTTATGAATCGAGCGTTAGAGGAACGGCCGGCGCTGACACACTGAAGGCGCATACCGGCGGCGACTGGCTGTTTGGCCTTGAGGGCAACGATCATTTGCTCGGCGGCGCGGGCAATGACGTGTTTGTCGGTGGCGCCGGCAATGATCTGCTGGAATCGGGCGGCGGAGCGGATACGTTTCTGTTCAATGGCGCGTTTGGCCAGGATCGTGTGGTTGGCTATACGGCCGATGACAAACTGGTGTTTCTTGGCGTGCAGGGGGTGTTGCCGGGGGATGATTTGCGCGCCCATGCGTCGGCGGTCGGGCAGGATACCGTGCTGACGTTTGGTGGGGATTCGGTGACGTTGGTAGGGGTGGCGCTTGGGAGTTTGAGTGCCGACGGGGTTGTTATCGCCTGAGGTTGATGCGGGGCCTTTGGCGGCCCTTCGCGAGCAGGCTCGCTCCCACAGGGGATTTGTGGACGACGCAGATCCAGTGTGGGAGCGAGCCTGCTCGCGAAAAACGATCATTCAAGCCAAGTCAGTCTTCCTTGCGCACGGTCGCTACTTCATCAGCGCGAACCTTGACCCTGGCGCCGGAGATGTCTTCGAACTCATAGAAACCGTCTTCGGTCTCGGTCTTCGGCATGTCCTCGGTCAGGTACTGGGTGCCGTTCTGCAACGTCACCACGGTCTGGGTCGAACAGCCGCCCAGCGCCAACAGGGCTGCGACCGCTACAGGAATACCCAGCATCTTGATTTTCATACCCACCTCTGACTCCTTGCTTGAATGTGATTGCGGGCATTGTCGGCCCTGTAACGCGGTTGGTGCCAGCATCGGCGGAAAAGTTCGATGGCGGCGCAAAAAAATGCCATTGATCTTTTTCCGTTTGCGCCGGGCAGGGCTGAGCTGGTATCTGTACGCATAACCAGTGTTCGCTTGCCGTGGCTTTGAATTCCCGTGACCTCCAACCCTCTCGACGATCCGTTCTATTACCTCAACAACTTCCGGCAAGTGCTTGATTGGCTTGGGCTTCGCTATGCCGATGTGATGAATGAAAGCGAGCACGGCTTCATCCGCGACTTCAACACGCTGCCGCAAACCTCGCAGGGATTGCTGGTACGCATGGTCATGCGCAAGGGCATTCACTTTCGCGCGAGCAAACTCAATTATCTGGAAATCGGCGACATTGCCGAGGCGGCGCAGCCGTTGCTCGATCGCGGCTGGCTCGATGAACAGGCGGATTTGACACTGGCAGAACTGTTCGATGTCTTGCTCAAGGCCGAGCTTTTGCAGGCATTCGGCGCCTCTATCGAACAGCCGAAAGGGCGCAAGGATGAATGGCTGCCGGTGCTGGCCGAACAGTTCACCGACGCGCAAACCCTGCGCGCCTGGGCGCCGCAACTGGCTGAGCGGCTGTTCAGCCTGACCCTGATGGACCTGTGCGATCGCCTGCGCCTGATGTTCTTCGGCAATCTGTATCAAGACTGGTCGGAGTTCGTGCTGGCCGACCTGGGCATCTTTACCTATGAAAAAGTCGAGTTCTGCGCCGATTCCCGAGGCCTGCGCAGTCGCGAAGACGTCGACGCCTGCCTGTTCCTGCATCAATGCCAGTTGCGCTTCGAAGCCGGTGAAGCGCTGGACGAGATCGTCGAACAGATCAACGCCGTGCAATTCGACAACCCGTGGCTGCGCCGCCGGCAAGCCAAGGCGTTGTTCCAGATCGGCCAGTACGCCGAGCGCATCGGCGACTTTGCCCTGGCCCTGAGTGTTTACCGCGACTGCGCCTACCCGGGCGCACGACTGCGGATGATCCGCGTGCTTGAACGTTGCGGCGAATACGCATTGGCGCTGGAACTCGGCACGCTGGCCGAACAGGCGCCGCAAAGCGCGGCCGAGCAACAAGGCTTGCAGCGCATCGTCCCGCGTCTGCGCCGTAAACTCGGCGGCCCGCCGCTCAAGCGTGCCAAGGCCAGAGAGGTCGAGCGCCTCGATTTGCACTTGCCGCGCATCGATCCGGCGCGGTCGGTGGAGTTTCATGTGCAAGCGCACTTGCACGCCGATGACGGCCCGGTGCATTACGTCGAGAACAGCCTGATCAATTCACTGTTCGGCCTGTTGTGCTGGCCGGCGATCTTCGCGCCGTTGCCGGGTGCGTTCTTTCACCCGTTCCAGCGCGGCCCGGTGGATCTGCTCAGCGAAGACTTCCTCGAGCGCCGCGCCGAACTGTTTCAGGCCTGCCTGGGCGAACTCGACGACGGCCGCTACGCCGAGACGATCCGCCAGCGCTTCGTCGACAAATGGGGCATCCAGTCGCCATTCGTGTTCTGGGGCGCGCTCAATGAAGCCTTGCTGGAGCAGGCGCTGGCCTGTCTACCCGCCGAGCACCTGAAACACTGGTTCAACCGCCTGCTGCTCGACATCAAGTCCAACCGTGCCGGCATGCCGGACCTGATCCAGTTCTGGCCGCAGCACAAGACCTACCGGATGATCGAAGTCAAAGGCCCCGGCGACCGCTTGCAGGACAATCAACTGCGCTGGCTGGAGTTCTGCCACGAGCACCAGATGCCGGTGGCCGTGTGTTACGTGCAATGGGCGGAGCAGAGCGCTTGAGTTACAGCGTTGCCGTGCGTGCACTGTGCGAGTTCACCGCCAAGACCGGCGACCTCGACCTGCGCTTCACCCCGTCACCAACCGCGCTGGAAGGCATCGTCGGCCATCGTACCGTGGCCTCGCGGCGCAGCGAGCAGTACCAGAGCGAAGTGGCACTGCAAGGCGAATTCGGCGAGCTGAAGGTCAAGGGCAGGGCGGATGGCTACGATCCGGCGCAAAACTGCCTGGAAGAAGTCAAAACCTATCGCGGCGACCTGAGCAAGCAACCGGCCAATCACCGCCAGTTGCACTGGGCGCAGGCGAAAATCTACGGCTGGTTGATGTGCCAGAAGCTGCAACTGCAGCAGATCAATTTGGCGCTGGTGTATTTCGACGTCGTCAGCGAAAAGGAAACCTGTCTGGTCGAATCCCACAGCGCCGAATCGCTCCAGGGGTTTTTCGCGCAGCAGTGCGCTTTGTTCCTGCAATGGGCCGAGCAGGAAATGGCCCACCGCGAGGCGCGCAATCTGGCCGCGCAGCAACTGGCGTTCCCGCACGCGGATTTTCGTCCCGGCCAACGGCATCTGGCCGAATCAGTGTTCAAAGCCGTCAGCACCGGCCGCTGCCTCATGGCCCAGGCGCCGACCGGCATCGGCAAAACCCTTGGCACGCTGTTTCCGATGCTCAAGGCCTTGGCGCCGCAACAACTGGACAAGGTGTTCTTTCTCACCGCCAAGACTCCCGGACGCAAGCTGGCGCTGGATGCCAGCCAGGTGTTGTTCAGGCAAACGCCGGACTTGCCGCTGCGGGTGATGGAAATGGTTGCCCGCGACAAGGCCTGCGAACATCCGGACAAGGCCTGTCATGGCGAATCCTGCCCGCTGGCCCAGGGTTTTTATGATCGCTTGCCGGCCGCCCGCGGAGCCGCCAGCCGCATCAACCTGCTCGATCAGGCGGCGATGCGTGAAGTCGCCGCGCAGCACAGCGTGTGCCCGTACTACCTGAGTCAGGAAATGGCCCGCTGGGCGGATGTGGTGGTTGCCGACTACAACTATTACTTCGACTTCAGCGCGCTGCTGTTCGGTCTGGCCCAGCTCAATCAGTGGAAAGTCGCGGTGCTCGCCGACGAGGCGCACAACCTGGTCGAGCGCGGCCGGCAGATGTACAGCGCCAGCCTCGACCAGTTCACCCTCGCCAGCGTGCGCAAAACCGCGCCGGCCGCGCTGAAGAATTCGCTGCAACGGGTCAATCGCGAATGGAACGCGCTGCACGCGCCGCAACTGGCGGCGTATCAGGCCTACGACAAGGCGCCGGACAAACTCCTGCAAGCCATCTCCCTGTGTTGTGCGGCCATCGGCGATTACCTCAACGAACATCCGCAAGGCCTCGACAGCGGCCTGCAGAATTTCTATTTCGACTTGCTGCAATTCGCCCGGGTCGCCGAGCTGTACGACGAGCATTACCTGTTCGATATCAGCAAACGCGACCTCGACCGCAAGCGTCCACTGTCGCAACTTTGCCTGCGCAACGTGGTGCCGGCCGCGTTCATCGGCCCGCGCCTGAGCGCGGCGCGCAGCAGCGTGCTGTTCTCGGCCACGCTGAGCCCGCGCAACTATTACGCCGACCTGCTCGGCACGCCCGCCGATACGGTGTGTATCGACGTCGAATCGCCGTTCAGCGCCGAGCAGTTGCAGGTGCACATCGTCAGCCAGATTTCCACGCGTTTTAACCATCGCCAGGCCTCGCTGGAGCCCATCGTCGAACTGATCGCGCGCCAGTTCAGCGAGCGCCCGGGCAATTATCTGGCGTTCTTCAGCAGTTTCGATTACCTGCAACAGGTCGCAACCTTATTGGCCGAGCGCCATCCGCACATCACCCAGTGGCTACAATCGCGGGGCATGGCCGAGGGCGCGCGGCAGGCGTTTCTCGACCAGTTCAGCGCCGACAGCCAGGGTGTGGGGTTTGCGGTGTTGGGCGGCGCATTTGGCGAGGGCATCGATTTGCCCGGCGCGCGGCTGATCGGCGCGTTCATCGCGACGCTGGGGCTGGCGCAGCTCAACCCGGTCAACGAGCAGATGAAACGGCGCATGGCCGCCATTTTTGGCGCCGGCTACGACTACACCTATCTGTACCCGGGCATGCAAAAAGTCGTACAAGCCGCCGGGCGGGTGATTCGCACCCGTGAGGATCGCGGCACGGTCATGCTCATCGACGACCGCTTTGCCGAAAGCCGCATCAAACAACTGCTGCCGCGCTGGTGGGCGATCAAAAGCGAACCGGCGCTGTTCAAATCGACGGATTCACGCATACTTCAGCCCATGACAGTGGCTGGTGAGTGCGATGAGTGAGAACAACAGAACCGCAGCGATCGAAGACAGCCGATTCCGGCTGCTGATCGACGCGGTTGTCGACTATGCGATCTACATGATCGACCCCGACGGTACCATCACCAGTTGGAACTCCGGCGCCAAACGTTTCAAAGGTTATGAAGAAGCCGAGATCATCGGCGAGCACTTCTCGCGCTTCTATACCCCGGAAGACCGCGCCAACGGCATGCCGCAGCGGGCGCTCGACACGGCAATTCGCGAAGGTCGCTTCGAAGGCGAGGGCTGGCGCGTGCGCAAGGACGGCACGCACTTCTGGTCGCACGTGGTGATCGACCCGATCATCGACCCCAACGGCAAGCTGCTCGGGTTCGCCAAGATCACCCGCGACCTCACCGACCGCAAAATGGCCGAGGAAACCCTCAAGCAAAGCGAACAGCAGTTCCGCCTGCTGGTGCAGGGCGTCACCGACTACGCGATCTACATGCTCAGCCCCGAAGGCTGCGTCAGCAACTGGAACCAGGGCGCGCAGCGCATCAAAGGCTATTTGCCGGAAGAGATCATCGGCCAGCATTTTTCGATTTTCTACACCCCCGAAGACCGCGAACTCGGCGAGCCGCAGCGCTCGCTGGAGATTGCCACTCGCGAAGGCCGCTTCGAGAACCGCAGTTGGCGGATGCGCAAGGACGGCACGCGCTTTCTTGCCCACGTGGTGGTCGATGCAATTCGCGGCGACACCGGCACGTTGCTCGGCTTCGCCAAGATCACCCGCGATGTCACCGAGGCGCACGAGGCGCAGCAGGCCCTGGAAAAGACCCGCGAGGCGTTGTTCCAGGCGCAGAAGATGCAGGCGATCGGCCAACTCAGCGGCGGCATCGCCCATGACTTCAACAACCTGCTGACGGTGATTCTCGGCAACCTCGAGATCGTGCAGAAACGCATCGGCGACGCGCCGAAAATCGCTCGTCTGCTGGAAAACGCCACCCAGGGTGCGTTGCGCGGTGTCTCGTTGACCCAGCGCATGCTGGCCTTCGCCCGTCGTCAGGAGCTGAAGACCGAGTCGGTGGATATCCCGCAACTGGTGCAAGGCATCACCGGGCTGCTGCGCAGTTCGCTCGGGCCGGGGATTCGCATCGAAACGCGCTTTCCCGAAGATCTGCAGCCCGTGCTGGCGGACAGCAATCAGCTGGAACTGGCGATCCTCAATCTCGCCACCAATGCCCGCGATGCCATGCCCGACGGCGGCACGGTGATCATTCAGGCGCAAGCCGAAGTGGTGCTGGAACAAACTCATTCGACATTGGCGGCGGGGCGTTACGTGTGCCTGAGCCTGATCGACAGCGGCGAAGGCATGGACGAAGCCACGCTGGCCTGCGCCCGTGATCCGTTCTTCACCACCAAAGGCTTGGGCAAAGGCACCGGGCTGGGCTTGTCGATGGTGCACGGCTTCATCGAGCAGTTGGGCGGGCGCTTTATTCTGAAAAGCGAGAAGGGCGAGGGCACGGCGGCCGAGCTGTGGATTCCGGTGGCGCTTGAGCGTACGGCCAGTCGCCCGGCGTACAGCAACTCCGCGCCCATTGCGGTGCCGAGGCTCAGTGTGCTGGTGGTCGATGACGATTCGCTGGTGCTGACCAGCACCAGTCTGCTGCTGGAAGATCTCGGCCATCGAGTCATCGGCGCAACTTCCGGCGCCCAGGCGCTGGCGCTGTTCGATCAGGGCGAAGTGATCGATCTGGTCATCACCGACATGGCCATGCCAAAAATGAGCGGCGCGCAACTGGCCCATGCGTTGCGCATGCTCAAGCCGGATCTGCCGATCATTCTCTCCACTGGATATGCCGAACGCCTCGAGGGTTTTGCCGCTCAACTGCCGCGCCTGCCGAAACCGTTCACCCAAGCGAGTCTGGTGCAGATCATCGCCCAATCGATGAAGTGACTCGCTGGTCGATCCGGCTGAACTAGTGCTGACGCGTGCCTTTCCAAAGGTCTTGTTCACTTTTGGAGGGCACGTCTCTTGTCTCGCATATTGACCCAGCCAAGCGCTGTTGAAGAAGCCTTGGCCGAACACGACGCCAAGATGTTTGGCTCACCCAAGGAGCGCCTGGATTTCTATCGCCGGGAAATCCAGTACGAAACCAGCATCCTCGCCAACCGCACCGACGCCTACCTGGCGGCGCAGTCGTTCCTGGTGATCGCTTTCGCCTCGTGCATGGCCAACCTCAATCCGGAGTGGGGCAAGATGTTCACCCTCGTCGTGCCGCCGTTTCTCGCGCTGCTCGGGGTGCTCAGTTCATTGAATGCCTGGCCGGGGATTCGCGCGGCTTACGACATCATTGATCACTGGCACTTCAAGCAGAGCCAGTTGCTGCACGCAGAGCCGGTAATGGGCGCGGCGTATGACGAGTCACCACTTTTCAGCGAAATGGAATCGAGCCACAAGGGCTATCGCAAGTCGCTGCTGTTCTCGGTGCGCACGCCTTGGATTTTTGCCACGTTCTGGGTGATGTTGGGGGTGTATGCGGTGTTTATTCAGGTGACCAATCCTTGAGGTGGATTGGTCGGGACAGGTGCTGGATGTTGTGGTGTTAATGAGATTTTACCCCCTCACCCCAGCCCTCTCCCCCCAAGGGGGGCGAGGGGGAAAGGGAGCAGATTTTCACGCTTTTCAAAATTTGTATTCGACTCGATTTTCAGGTCGATGAATAACGAAAAAACACACCGGTCAGTCCCCTCTACCCTAGAGGGGCGAGGGGGAAAGGGAGCAGATTTTCACGCTTTTCAAAATTTGTATTCGACTCGATTTTTCAGGTCGATGAATAACGAAAAACACCCCGGTCAGTCCCCTCTCCCTCGGGGAGAGGGCTAGGGTGAGGGGCTTTTGACTTTTATTACGCAGTTTCCAGCTCACGCCGCGCAGTTACAGCATTCTGCACCGCCGCCGGAATCGGCGGGAAATCCTCATTCAGCACACACAGATGATCAATCGCATCTTCAAACTTCGCATCGGCTTTCTTGCGCAGTGCCCGGTATTGCTCAAAGCGTTCGAAGTCGGTTGGCGTCTGTTCCAGCAGCGCATTGGCCGCTCGGTTCAGTTCGTGGGCTTCTTCGAACAGTTGACGATTGCGTTCCAGAGCCAGTGCTCTGCAAGCCTTGATTTGCGCAGGAGTCGAGCATTCGTTCATGACCGTGACCTTGTTTGTGTCGGGGTTCCGTTTAATAGGCTGTTCACCGCAGGGGAACCGAACCTGCCGGGCCGCGCTGATGATTGGCGCGGTTAAAGTTGTGACCGTTGGGTCGCGCCTGGCGATCCATTTTTTTGCAGAAAAATCTTCGATAAATTTCAGCCAAGCGCAGCGGCTGAAGAATCAGCTTTTTCGTTGCTTCAGGCGTTCATAGCGCGCCAGCATCGGTTGTGTGCTGATGCCATGCAGCAGAATGCTCAGGGCCACCACCGACAAAGTGACGTCGGTGCAGACCTTGGCCACGTCGGAATCCAGGCCATGGTTCAGGGCGAAGAACAGATAGAACAGGCTGCCGATGCCACGAATGCCAAACCAGCCGATCAACAAACGCTGCGGCCCGCTGAGCAGGTTGCCCCACGGCATCAGCGCCACGCTCAGCGGGCGAATCAGGCAGAACAGCACCGCGCCGATCCACAAGGCCCGCCAGTCCCAATGCGCTATCAGCACAACACCAAGCAGGGTTACCAGAAACACTTCCATCGCCCGCTCGACCAGACTGCCGAATGCGAGCATGTCGCCCATCATGATCCCGGCCGCGACCTGGCTGTCTTCCAGTTGTTCGGTGTCGCCATGCACGGCGTTTTCAGGTTCGATGTTCTGATGGCCGACCACCGGCTGCACCAGATGCTCGGCAGGGGCCTGAGTGATGCCGGTGGATTTCACTTCTTCCTGACGCAGGCCGAGGCCGGCAGCGAAGACCGCGAGGAAGCCGTAGCCGCCAATGGCGTCGGCCACCACGTAGGACAGCGCGATCAGCGCCAGCGTCAGGTAATCGTTCGGGCCGAGGGTGCTGTCCTCGTTGTGAATGCGCAGCAGCAGGGCGATCCGGCCGATGCCGCGACCCATCCAGTAACCGGTGAGCAAACCCGCCGGCACCGCCCACAACAGACTGCGAATTACCCAGTGCTGCCACTCGCCGGCGCTACCGTCACCGTGCAGCAACAGCAGGCCGAGAATGACGAAAGGGAAGGCCACGCCATCGTTGAGCCCGGCTTCACCGGAGAGGCCGAAGCGCACGCGATCGACGTCCTGCGCATCATTGACCTGCACCAGCGCGGCGAGGACCGGGTCGGTTGGCGCCAGCATCGCGCCGATCAGCAAGGAAGGCCCCCACGGCAATTGCAGGCCCCAGTGCAACAGCAGGCACACGCCGATAATCGTCAGAATCATCACCGGCCCGGCCAGACCAAAAGCGATGCGCCAGGTCTTGTTGCCTAGCGGGAGGCGCAATTTCAAACCGCAGACGAACAAGGAAAACAGCACCGCGACTTCCGTCAGGTGCTCCATCCACAAGGATGATTCTTCCAGCGACAGTTTCAGCAAGTCGAGGCCGCTGGGGCCGATGGCGATGCCCAGCAGCAGGCACACCGCCGAGGTGGTGACCGGCATCCAGCGCAACCATGACGATGTCAGGGCCAGCGTCAGCAGCACGGCGCCGAGCACCGCGACCCATACGCCGAAACTCATGACCGCTCACTGCAGTGAATTACCAAGGACAGGCGCACCGGCTCAGCTCACGGTCGTGCGCAGGTACTCGGGGATGAGCACGTTGAACCACAGCAGAATCATCGACACGAGCATGGTCACCAGCACCAGCAGGCCAACGCCCCACACGCACGCCGAATACAGCAGGCCTTGTTCCTTGCGCTCATGCATGAAGGTCGGCAGGCCGACAAACAGCAGGAAGGTCGAATAAATCGACGCTGCGCCGAGCACCAGAATTGCCAGCCAGCGGCTCGGATACAACCCGGCAATCCCGGCGAGAAAAAACGGCGTCACCGTGTAGGCGGCAAAACCGATGCATTGATTGAGCGTTGGCCGCGCATCGAATGATCGCGACATCCATCTGATAAACCCGCCGATAATCGCGACACCGGCGACGATCGTCACGTACAGCAACACGCTCAGTTGCAAGGCGCTGGCCGTGCTCAACCGCACGTTTTCACCGACGGCGAGGCTCCAACCGACTTGGGTGGTGCCGATGAACAGGCACACGGCCGGAATCAGCGCGAGCAGCAGCAGATGCGCGAGATAGTGGCGGGGGTGGGTTTCTTCTTCGCGGCGGATATCGGTCCAGGCGAAGTTGGGTTGGGTGAAGAGTCTGACGAGGGGGGCGGACATGACAACCTCCTGTTCCTGATGGCCCGTAGGCGCTTACAGGTATGGAGGGATGCCATGCCGCTCGGGTTCAGTTTTTCTGCTGCACGGTTACAGCATCGGTTTGCCGCCGGTCACGCCGTAGCGCTGGCCGGTGATATAGCTGGCTTCGTCGGAGGCCAGCAGCACGTAAATCGGTGCGACTTCCACCGGTTGGCCGGGACGGCCGAGCGGGGTGCTGCCGCCGAAGTTCTGTACTTCTTCGTCGGGCATGGTCGAGACGATCAGCGGCGTCCAGATCGGGCCAGGGGCGACGCTGTTGACGCGAATTTCCTTCGGCCCGAGCATTTGCGCCAGGCCACCGGTGAAGTTGGCGATCGCGCCTTTGGTGGTGGCGTAGGCCAGCAGGGTCGGCTTGGGCATGTCCGAGTTGACCGAGCTGGTGTTGATGATCGACGAGCCGGGGCGCATGTGTTTGATCGCCGCCTGGCAGATCCTGAACATGGCCGTGATGTTCACATCGAAGGTCATCACCCATTCGTCATCGGGGATTTCCTCGAAGTTTTCGTGGGTCATCTGGAACGCGGCGTTGTTGACCAGAATGTCGATGCGGCCGAAGCGCTCGACAGTCTTGTCGACCAGCGCTTGGCACTGCGCTTTCTCGGCGATATCGCCCGGCAGCAGGATGCACTGACGCCCGGCTTGCTCGACCCAGCGTGCGGTTTCCTTGGCGTCTTCGTGTTCATTCAAGTACGCCACGGCGACATCGGCGCCTTCACGGGCGAAGGCAATCGCCACTGCGCGACCGATGCCGCTGTCGGCACCAGTGATCAACGCAATCTTGCCGGCGAGGCGGCCGGAACCGACGTAACTTTGCTCGCCGCAGTCTGGATACGGCTCCATCTTGCGTTGCGAGCCGGGCACCGGTTGGGCTTGTTTCGGGAAGGGTGGTTTTGGGTAGTCAGTCATCGCAGGGTCTCCTGATTTCAAGGCCAGTGTTCCGGGTTGACCCGGTGGGTTTGCCTTGAGTTCGATCGGATTTGCGCTGGATTTTGGTTGGCTATGCAAAACCAATGTGGGAGCGAGCCTGCTCGCGAAGGCGGTGTGTCAGATACAGATATTTACCTGTCCGGCCGCATTCGTGAGCAAGCTCACTCCCACAGGGTTTTCGGTTGTACTGAGATTCCCGACAACCCCACAAATCTCATGTGGGAGCGAGCCTGCTCGCGAAAGCGGTGTGTCAGACGATAAATATGTCGACTGACAGTACGCTTTCGCGAGCAGGCTCGCTCCCACAGGGGATCATTTACACAAGGGAATCTAGGGGCAGGATCAGAGATTGCGGCTGGCCAGCGCCCGCTCCATTCGCGCAATCCCTTCTTCCAGCAACGCCCTCGGGCAACCGAAGTTCAAGCGCACAAACTGCTGATGCTGGTCACCAAAATCGAGCCCGGCACTCAGCCCGACCTTGCCCTGTTCGAGGAAGAACCGCTGCGGATCCGGCAGGTCCAGCGCCGTGCAATCGAGCCACGCCAGATACGTGCCCTGCGGCACATTGATGGTCACGCCCGGCAGGCGCGTGCGCACCGCATCTACCAGCCAGTCGCGGTTGGCCTGCAAATAGGTTTTCAGCTCGGCGAGCCACGGCCCGGCTTCGCTGTAGGCGACGCGGGTGGCTTCCATGCCCAGCGGGTTGACGCTGTCGACCATGCCGCAGCGGGCGTGGTTGACGCGCTCACGCAGGGCGGCGTCCTGGATGATCATGAACGAGGTCTTGAGCCCGGCGATGTTATAAGCCTTGCTCGCCGACATCAGGGTGATCGTGCGTTTGGAAATCTCGGGGCTCAGCGATGCGGTGGGAATGTGCACGCGGCCGTCGAAGCACAGTTCGGCGTGAATCTCGTCGGAGATGATCCACGCGTCCTGCGCTGCGCAGATATCCGCGACTGCCTGCAACTCTTCGCGATCGAAGACCTTGCCGATCGGGTTGTGCGGGTTGCTCAACAGCAGGGCGCCGCCGCCTTTCAGCGACTCGCGCAGTGCGTCCAGCGGCGTGGCGTAGGTGCCATCGGCCTGGGCGTTGAATTCCAGCTCGACCTTGTTCAGGCCCCAATGCCCTGGTGCGTGACGCAGCGGCGGGTAGTTCGGCACTTGCACGACGACATTCTGCTGCGCCTGGACCAACGCCTTCAGCGCCATGTTGAAGCCGGATTCCACGCCCGGCAGGAAAATCAGCTCCTGCGGTTTGACCTGCCATGCGTACTTGTTCCACAGGTCGGCGACGATGGCTTCGCGCAGGTTGTCCTGGGCCACGCTGTAACCGAGCAGCGGGTGCAGCAGGCGCTGTTGCAGGGCTTCGACGATGACCGGCGGCGCGGCAAAATCCATGTCAGCAACCCACATCGGCAACACATCGGCCGGGTAGCGGCTCCACTTGGTGCTGCCAGTGTGGTGGCGGTCGAACAGCTGATCAAAATCGAAAGTCATGCGCGGTCTCGTCAAGGCGGAGTTGGTTCTGCCGGACATTCTATGCGCAACACCATCTGTGTGGGAGCGAGCCTGCTCGCGAATACGTCGGGTCAGGCAGCATCGAGTTGGATGACCCAGCGCTTTCGCGAGCAGGCTCGCTCCCACAGGGGGGTGTGCACTGGCTGGAAATCCGGGCCAGACACCCGACGGTCGGTTTTCACACAATCGGCAAGGTCTTTGTCTACAGTGAAAAAGTCGGCGCCAAGGCGTCGCAACCGTGATTGTCCAGATAAAGCCCGGCACAAGTACCGGGTTCCACCTGATCAGGAGTGCACGATGGATCTCAGCCGTCGTCAGTTCTTCAAGGTCGCCGGTATCGGCCTTGCAGGCTCAAGCCTGGGCGCGTTGGGGATGGCCCCGACGGCGGCCTTCGCCGAGCAGGTGCGTCACTTCAAGCTCGCCCACACCCGTGAAACCCGTAACACCTGCCCGTATTGCTCGGTCGGTTGCGGTTTGATCATGTACAGCCAGGGCGATGCCGGCAAAAACGTGGCGCAAAACATCATTCATATCGAAGGCGATTCCGACCACCCGGTCAATCGCGGCACCCTGTGCCCGAAAGGCGCGGGCCTGCTCGACTTCATTCACAGCCCCGGCCGCTTGCAGTATCCGCAGGTGCGCAAGCCCGGCAGCAATGAATGGACGCGCATCGGCTGGGACGAAGCCCTCGATCGCATCGCCGACCTGATGAAGGCCGACCGCGACGCCAACTTCATCGAGAAAAATACCAACGGGCAGACGGTGAATCGCTGGCTGACCACCGGTTTCCTCGCGGCATCGGCGGCATCCAACGAAGCCGGCTACATCACTCAGAAGGTGATTCGCAGCCTCGGCCTGCTGGGGTTCGATAACCAGGCGCGTGTCTGACACGGCCCGACGGTGGCAAGTCTTGCCCCGACGTACGGCCGTGGTGCCATGACCAACACCTGGACCGATATCGCCAACGCGAATCTGATCCTGGTGATGGGCGGCAACGCAGCAGAAGCGCATCCGTGCGGCTTCAAATGGGTGACCGAGGCCAAGGCGCACAACGCCGCGCGGCTGATCGTGGTCGACCCGCGTTTTACCCGGACCGCTTCGGTGGCCGACTATTACGCGCCGATCCGCACCGGTACCGACATCGCCTTCATGGGCGGGTTGATCAATTACCTGTTGACCGAGGACAAGATCCAGCACGAATACGTGCGCAATTACACCGACGTGTCGTTCATCGTCAAAGCCGGTTATGGCTTCGAAGACGGCCTGTTCAGCGGCTATGACGCGGAAAAACGCAGCTACACCGACAAGTCCGGCTGGGGTTACGAATTCGCCGAGGACGGTTTCGTCCGCGTCGACCCGACCCTGCAAGACCCGCGCTGCGTCTATCAACTGATGAAGCAGCATTACAGCCGCTACAACATCGACCTGGCGAGCCAGATCTGCGGCATGCCGGTCGACGCCATGCAGAAAATCTGGGAAGAGATTGCCACCTGCTCGACACCGGGCAAGACCATGACGATTCTCTATGCCCTCGGCTGGACGCAGCACTCGATCGGCGCGCAGATCATCCGCAGCGCGGCGATGGTGCAACTGCTGTTGGGCAACGTCGGCATGCCCGGCGGCGGCGTCAACGCTTTGCGCGGGCACTCGAACATCCAGGGCCTGACCGACCTCGGCCTGCTGTCCAACGCCTTGCCCGGCTACCTCACGCTGGCCAGCGACAGCGAGCAGGACTACGGCCAGTTCATCTTCAAGCGCACGCAGGTTCCGCTAAGACCGGGGCAGCTTTCGTATTGGCAGAACTACAGCAAATTCCACGTCAGCCTGATGAAATCCTGGTACGGCGCCAACGCCACCGCCGAGAACAACTGGCTGTTCGACCATTTGCCGAAGCTCGACATCCCCAACTATGACGTGCTGAAAATGTTCGACCTGATGAGCCAGGGCAAGGTCAACGGTTACTTCTGCCAAGGCTTCAATCCGATCGCGGCGTTACCGGACAAGAACCGCGTGATGGGCGCATTGGCCAAGCTCAAGTGGCTGGTGGTGATGGACCCGCTGGCCACCGAAACCTCGGAGTTCTGGCAGAACGTCGGGCCGTACAACGATGTGAAAACCGAGGAAATCCAGACCGAAGTCATTCGCCTGCCGACCACTTGCTTTGCCGAGGAGGACGGCTCGCTGGTCAACAGCAGCCGCTGGCTGCAATGGCACTGGAAGGGCGCCGACGGCCCCGGCGAAGCGCAGACCGACATTCGCATCATGAGCGAATTGTTCCTGCGCCTGCGCCAGCGTTATCAAAGCGAGGGCGGCAAGTTTCCTGATCCGCTGCTCAAGCTTTCGTGGCCATATAAGATCCCCGACGAGCCGTCGCCGGAAGAACTGGCGCGGGAGATCAACGGCACCGCCGTCAGCGATTTCACCGATGCCAGCGGCGTCACGGTCAAGGCCGGTACGCAACTGGCCGGCTTCGGTTTGCTCAAGGATGACGGCAGCACCGCGTCCGGTTGCTGGATTTTTGCCGGCAGCTGGACCGAAGCCGGCAATCAAATGGCGCGGCGCGATAACGCCGATCCATTTGGCATGCACCAGCATCAAGGCTGGGCGTGGGCATGGCCGGCCAATCGGCGAATCCTCTACAACCGCGCCTCTTCGGACCCGGCGGGCAAACCGTGGGACCCAAAAAAGCGGCTGGTGTGGTGGAATGGCAAGGCCTGGACCGGCACCGACGTGCCGGATTACAAGGCCGACGTGCCGCCGGAAGCCGGGATGAACCCGTTCATCATGAACCCCGAAGGCGTCGCGCGGTTCTTCGCCGTCGACAAGATGAACGAAGGGCCATTCCCTGAGCACTACGAGCCGTTCGAAACGCCGATCGGCATCAACCCGCTGCACCCGCAGAACAAGAAGGCCACCAGCAACCCGGCGGCGCGGATCTTCGATTCGGTCTGGGAAACCCTCGGCGAGGCCAAGGACTTCCCCTACGCCGGCACCAGTTACCGGCTCACCGAGCATTTCCACTTCTGGAGCAAGCACTGCAAGTTGAACGCGATTGCCCAGCCTGAGCAGTTCGTGGAAATCGGCGAAGTGCTGGCGAACGAGAAGGGCATTGCTGCCGGTGATCGCGTGCGAGTCAGCTGCAAGCGCGGCTTTATCGAAGCGGTGGCGGTGGTGACGAAAAGGATCCGGCCGCTGCAGGTCAACGGCCAGGTCGTGCATCAGATCGGCATCCCGCTGCACTGGGGTTTCACCGGCCTGACGCGTCACGGTTACCTGATCAACACCCTGGTGCCGTTCCTCGGCGATGGCAACACTCAGACCCCGGAATCCAAGTCATTCCTGGTCAACGTGGAGAAACTGTAAATGGCCAGCCAAGACATCATTGCCCGCTCGGCCACCACCACCGTGCCGCCGTCGGTGAGGACTCAGCAGGGCGTTGCCAAGCTGATCGACACGACCAAATGCATCGGCTGCAAGGCCTGCCAGGTCGCCTGCTCGGAATGGAACGAGCTGCGCGACGAGGTCGGCCACAACCACGGCACCTACGACAATCCGCAGGATCTGACGGCGGATTCGTGGACACTGATGCGCTTCACCGAGCACGAAACCGACGCTGGCAACCTTGAGTGGCTGATCCGCAAGGACGGCTGCATGCACTGCGCCGAACCTGGTTGTCTGGCCGCGTGCCCGAGCCCCGGGGCGATCATTCAGCACGCCAACGGCATCGTCGATTTCGATCAGGACCACTGCATCGGCTGCGGCTATTGCATCACCGGTTGCCCGTTCAACATCCCGCGCATTTCGCAGAAGGATCACAAAGCCTACAAATGCACGCTCTGTTCCGATCGCGTGGCGGTAGGGCTGGAGCCGGCCTGCGTGAAAACCTGCCCGACCGGCGCCATCGTCTTCGGCACCAAGGAGGACATGAAAGAGCACGCCGCCGAGCGCATCGTCGATCTGAAAAGCCGTGGCTTTGAGAACGCCGGTCTGTACGACCCGGCCGGGGTCGGCGGCACCCATGTGATGTACGTGCTGCACCACGCCGACACGCCAAAAATCTACGCCGGCTTGCCGGATCACCCGGCCATCAGTCCGCTGGTGGGTTTGTGGAAAGGCATCAGCAAACCCCTCGGCCTGCTGGCGATGGGCGCGGCGGTGCTGGCCGGATTCTTCCATTACGTGCGCATCGGCCCCAATCGTGTTGAGGAGGATGAAGTTCCGCCAGCGCCCGACACCTCGGTGCACGTGATCGACCCGGCGGTGCACACCTTCGATCCACGCGGGGAGGAGCGGCCATGAGCAACAAGACGATCCTGCGTTACAGCGCCAACCAGCGCAGCAATCACTGGCTGGTGGCGATCCTGTTTTTCATGGCCGGGTTGTCCGGGCTGGCGTTGTTTCATCCGTCGCTGTTCTGGCTCAGTAACCTGTTCGGCGGCGGCACCTGGACGCGGATCCTGCACCCGTACATGGGCATCGCCATGTTCGTGCTGTTCCTCGGCCTGGTGTTCAGCTTCTGGCGCACCAATTTCTTCATCGCCAATGACCGCCAGTGGTTGCGGCGGATCAACCGGGTGATGGTCAACGACGAGGAAAGCGTGCCGCCGGTGGGCAAATATAACGCCGGGCAGAAACTGCTGTTCTGGACTTTACTGCTGTGCATGCTCGCGTTGCTGTTCACCGGGCTGGTGATCTGGCGCGCGTGGTTCAGCGCGTATTTCGGCATCAGCGTGATCCGTTGGGCCATGCTGTTGCATGCACTGGCCGGGTTCGTGCTGGTGCTGAGCATCATCGTGCACATCTACGCCGGTTTGTGGATCAAGGGTTCGGTCGACGCCATGTTGCATGGCTGGGTCAGTCGGCCGTGGGCGAAAAAACACCATGAACTGTGGTACCGCGAGGTGACCCGCGACGAACAGCCTCGGGACCTGCCCGAGCGACCGCTGACGAAAAAGGGCTGACTTTTGCCAAGCATTCTTGAACCTGGGGAAATCGAGGCGGCGGCCAGTTCGCCGCCGTATCTGTATCTGCCGCCGCGTGACCTGTTTGCCCTGCGTGCAGAGCGGCTTGAGCGTCTGGCCGAGGGCAATGGGTTGGCGGATTATCTGCGGCTGATGGCCGGTTTGTGCCGGGCGCAGCAGCAGGTCTTCGACGATCCGCCGCTGACCGCGCCGTTTGATGCGCAACGTTTCGAAGCCTGTCAGCAGCACGGTCTGCCGCCGTTCGCCGCAGACACCCTGGTGCGCGAGGATGCCTGGCAGCCGTGGCTGGATGCCTTGCTGCAGCGCTATGCGCCCGGCGATCAGCCGGCGGTCATCGACGCGCTGGACACGCTGCGCGCCGCCAGTCCCGGCCAGTTGCGCGCGTGGGCGGTGGCGTTGGTCAGCGGTCAGTATTCGCTGGTGCCGGTGGCGCTGGTGCCGTTTCTCGGCGCCGCGCTGCAAACCGCGTGGAGCCACTGGCTGCTCAGCGTGCCGCAGCTGCAACTCAAACCCGGCGACAGCCTCAGCCAATGCCCGGCCTGTGGTTCGCCGGCCATGGCCGGGGTCATTCGCCATCGCGGCAAGCACAACGGTTTGCGCTATCTGGTGTGTTCGCTGTGCGCCTGCGAATGGCATGTGGTGCGGGTCAAGTGCGTGTATTGCGAGCAGAGCAAAGGCCTCGAGTACCTGAGCCAGGAAGACGATCGGCACAGCGCCGAACAGGCCCCGCTGCGCGCCGAAGTCTGCCCCAGCTGCAACAGCTACCTGAAATTGCTCTATTTGGAGAACGATGCCGAAGCCGAGGCGTTGTCGGCAGATCTCGGCAGTTTGCTGCTGGACATGCGTCTGGCCCAGGACGGCTATCAGCGTCTGGCGCCCAATCTGCTGCTGGCGCCGGGAGACGACTGACCAGAGCAAAATTGTGGGAGAGGGGTGTGCTCCCACAGGTCTATGTGCCGAATCACAAAGCCCGGTCAGCCCCCGATTTCCCTGTGGGAGCGAGCCTGCTCGCGAAGGCGTCAGGTCAGCCACATCCACACTGACTGACACACCGCTTTCGCGAGCAGGCTCGCTCCCACAGGGATTGGCGGTGACCAACAATGTTCATTCCTCCCCGAATCCCTGTGGGAGCTGGCTTGCCAGCGATTGGTCAGCAAATCCACCGCCTTCTTTGACTGACCCACCGCAATCGCTGGCAAGCCAGCTCCCACAGGTCTATGTGCCGAATCACAAAGCCCGGTCAGCCCCCGATTTCCCTGTGGGAGCGAGCCTGCTCGCGAAGGCGTCAGGTCAGCCACATCCACATTGACTGACACACCGCATTCGCGAGCAGGCTCGCTCCCACAGGGATTGGTGGTGACCAATAATGTTCATTCCACCCCGAACCCTGTGGGAGCTGGCTTGCCAGCGATTAGGTCGGCACATCCGCCGCCTTCTTTGACTGACCCACCGCAATCGCTGGCAAGCCAGCTCCCACAGATGTTGTGCCGGACCACAAAACCCCTGTGGGAGCGAGCCTGCTCGCGAAGTCGTCAGGTCAGCGACAACCACACCAACTGACACACCGGTTTCGCGAGCAGGCTAGCTCCGGCAGTGCGTCTACACTTCTGAAACCCTTTCGGGAGCAAGCTTGCTACCAAAAGGGATTGTTTCAGTGAAATCAGGAGTGGCTGATGTCTTCCAGCGTTGCCCTGCGGTTGCCGTCCATTGATGGCTTGTTGCGTCACCCGGCGTGCGTGCCGTTGGCCGAGCGCTACGGCCGGGATTCTTTGCTGACGGGCCTGCGTCAGTTGCTCGATGAGCTGCGGCCCGGCGTGTTGAGCGGGCAATTGGCGGCTGTGGAGATCGGTCCCGAAGTGCTCGCCGGGCGCGTCGGCGAGCGCTTGGCGCAACAGCAGCGCAGCCAGGTGCGCCGGGTATTCAATCTGACCGGCACGGTGCTGCACACCAATCTCGGTCGCGCCTTGCTGCCCGAAGAAGCCATCGAAGCAGTGCAAATGGCCGCACGCTATCCGCTCAATCTCGAGTTCGATCTGTCCAGCGGCAAGCGCGGTGATCGGGACGATCTGATCGAAGGCCTGATCCGCGAACTGACCGGCGCCGAAGCCGTCACCGTGGTCAATAACAATGCCGCCGCCGTGCTGCTGACCCTCAACAGCCTCGGCGCGCGCAAGGAAGGCATCATCTCGCGCGGTGAGCTGATCGAAATCGGCGGCGCTTTCCGCATTCCCGACATCATGGCCCGCGCCGGCGTGCGCCTGCATGAAGTCGGCACCACCAACCGCACCCATGCCCGCGATTACCAAGCGGCAATCAGTCCGCGCAGCGGTTTGATCATGCGCGTGCATGCCAGCAACTACAGCATCGAAGGTTTTACCGCGCGGGTGCCAACCGCTGAACTGGCCGAGTTGGCTCACGCCCATGGCTTGCCGTTGCTGGAAGATCTGGGCAGCGGCAGTCTGCTCGACCTGACCCGCTGGGGTTTGCCGGCGGAACCGACGGTGCGGCAGGCGCTGCTCGATGGTGCCGACATCGTTACCTTCAGCGGCGACAAATTGCTTGGCGGACCGCAGGCCGGGTTGATCGTCGGACGCAAGGAACTGATCGCGAAGATCAAGAAGAATCCACTGAAACGCGCGTTGCGGGTCGACAAATTGACCTTGGCCGCGCTGGAAGCGGTGCTCGGTCTGTACCGCGATCCGGATCGCCTCGCCGAGCGTCTGCCGAGTCTGCGTCTGCTGACCCGCCCGCAAGCCGACATCCATGCGCAGGCTGTGCGCTTGCAACCCTTGCTGGCCGAAATCCTGGGACCAGCCTGGCAGGTCAGTGCAGTCGAGGCGTTGGGCATGATCGGCAGCGGCAGCCAACCGGTGGCGCGCTTGCCGAGTGCAGCGCTGTGTTGTCGCCCGCAAGTGTCCAAGCGCTGGCGCGGGCGCTATCTGCTCAATCTCGAAGCGGCGTTACGCGGCTTGCCGATCCCGGTGCTTGGGCGGATCGACGACGATGCGCTGTGGCTGGATCTGCGTCAGCTCGACGATGAGCCGGCGTGGCTGGCGCAGCTGGCGCAATTGCAGGTCGACCGGTGATCGTCGGCACGGCGGGGCACATCGACCATGGCAAGACGTCGCTGTTGCAGGCGCTGACCGGGCAAACCGGCGACCGCCGACCGCAAGAGCGCGAACGCGGCATGACCATTGACCTCGGTTACCTTTACGCCGAGCTAGAAGCGGGCGCCGGGCTGACCGGGTTCATCGATGTGCCCGGTCACGAAAAATTCACCCACAACATGCTCGCCGGCGCGCAGGGCATCGATCTGGTGTTGTTGGTGGTCGCGGCCGACGACGGCGTGATGCCGCAGACCCGCGAGCATCTGGCGATCGTCGAACTGCTCGGCATTCCCCGCGCGCTGGTGGCGATCACAAAATGCGACCGGGCCGGAACGGGCAGGGTGGAAGAGGTGCAGCGTCAGGTGCTCGACCTGCTGGCGCCCGGGCCATTCGCTGATGCGCCTCTCTTTACGGTGTCGAGTGTGAGCGGGCAGGGCGTCGATGAGTTGCGCGCGGCGTTATTGCAGGCGCAGAACGAGGTGCAGGCGCGCGGTTGTGAGGGCGGCTTTCGTCTGGCGATCGATCGGGCGTTCAGCGTCGCGGGTGCTGGGATTGTGGTCACGGGCACGGCGTTGTCGGGCACGGTTGCGGTGGGCGACAAACTTGTCTTGGGGCCTGCGGGCAAATCGGTGCGTATCCGTGGCCTGCACGCGCAAAACCAGGCCGCCGAACAGGCGTTCGCCGGCCAACGCGTGGCATTGAACCTCAGCGGTGATCGTCTGGAACTGGCGCAGATCCACCGTGGTCACTGGCTGCTGGCGGACTGGCTGCACGCCCTGACCCAGCGCATCGACATCGACTTTCAACTGTTGCCCGGCGAGCGCACCTTCGAACACTTTCACCCGGTGCATCTGCACCTTGGCACCCAGGATGTCATCGCCCGCGTCGCCTTGTTGCAAGGCCCACGCCTGAGCCCCGGCGAGCGCATGTTCGCGCAACTGTTGATCAACGCCCCGGTGCACGCGGTAAGGGGCGATCGACTGATCCTGCGCGACGCCAGCGCCCAGCGCACCCTCGGCGGCGGCGTCGTCCTCGACCCGTTCGCCCCGTCCCGCCAGCGCCGCAGCCCGGAACGCCTTGCGCAACTGCAGACCCTCGCTCTGAGCGTCAGCCTCGAACAAGCCCTGCCGGCGCTGCTCAACCACAGCCCCGGCGGCCTCGACCCGCAACGCCTCGAACGCCAATTCAACCGCCCGCGCGCGCAGTGGACGCTGGCGGAAAACATCCGCCTGATCGACACCCGCCAAGGCCCGCTGCTATTCAACGTGCAGCGCTGGGGCCAGTTGAAATTCACCTTGCTCGAACAACTGGCGCGATTCCACGAACAGGAACCCGACCAGATGGGGCCGGACCGTGATCGCCTGCGTCGCTTCAGCGCGCTGGCACTGGAACGCTCGACGTTCATCAGCCTGCTCGACGAACTGCTCAACGCCGGCTCCATCCTCGCCAGCGGCCCCTGGTTGCACCTGCCCGACCATCAGGTGCGCCTGAATGCCGACGACGAAATCCTCTGGCAGCAATTACAACCGTTGTTCGACCAGACCGGTTTCGACCCGCCCTGGGTGCGCGGCGCGGCGAAAATGCTCGGCGAAGACGACGCCAACGTTCGCCTGCTGCTGCGCAAACTCGCCCGGCTGGGCCTGATGCACCAAGTGGTGCGCGACCTGTTCATCAGCGACATCGTCCTGCGACAAATGGCGGCGCTGCTGCTGAAACTCGCCGAAGAAAATCCAGCGATTGAGGTGACAACCTTCCGCGATGCGCTAGGCTTGGGACGCAAACGCTGTATTCAGTATCTGGAATATTTCGACCGCCTCGGCCTGACCCGCCGCCTCGGCGAATCCCGCCAGATCCGCCCAGACAACGCGCTGGCCAACGCCTGCGCACCCTGAGTTCAGGAAGACAATCGCGCCCGGTGGCGCGGCCGGGCTTCAAACCCGGTTGGGGACGGCATCCGTTCCCGGGCAGGTTCGACTCCGGCTGTCTTCCGCCAGTTTCCCCAGAGCAAAAGATCGCAGCCTTTGGCAGCTCCTACATCGATTTGTAGGAGCTGACGAAGGCTGCGATCTTTTGATTTTCGGTGATACGAGAAGGTCAGAGATTGCGCTGCGCTTCCATCCGGTCATGCAAGATTCTGATTATCGCGATCCCATAGGCGGTGATTCGAAAATAAATCATGTGACTCTCCACGCTGCAGCGTCGGTAACCGGGGCGGATAGCGTCGCATGCGGGTGCTGTTTTGGGACGATCAGCCAACTGCTCGAAAGACTCAGTCAGGATGTCGATGTAGCGATTGGCCTGATCCAAACCCCATTGTTGAGCTGTATAGGTCCAGATAGCCTCAAGATCCGCTTCGGCGGCGGGGGTAAGTCGGTATTCAGCCATGCGCCCTCAACATTTTCTTTTTGAAAGCATCAGCATCGAAAGGCCGGGGGGCACCACTGGATTCTCCTTCTCGAAGGGCTGCGCGGACGGTTTCCAGTTCAGCGTTTCGCTCTTGCTCTCGACGGATCAAATCGCGGATATATTCGCTATCGTTGGTGTAATGTCCCGCTTCTATTTGAGCTTTGATCCAATGGTCTTGCTGGTCAGTCACGGTTATGGTTTTGCGTACGGTAGCCATGATCGGGCCCTTTGCGGATGGGGAACTTTGCGCAAATTATCATACTAATGGTGCGCTAACGAGTATAAGCCTAGCCGTTACAAGAACGAATCACAGCCTTCGGAAGCTCATGCGTATATCGCTCGAACTGCCGCAGGCTGCATTTTCAGACCCGCAACCGCATCTGCTGCCCGAGCACATCCATCGGGTTAAATAAATCCGTCCCTTTGTGATCGCGAGCAGGCTCGCTACCCCAAGTTCCTTCAGTGGTCGCAAAGTTTGCGTCCGACCAGGATCAATGTGGGAGCGAGCCTGCTCGCGAAGAGGCCGGCACGGGCATCGCATAACTCAGCCGGCCCGCATTAGCCCGGCAACTCCAGATTATCCAGCACCCGATTCACCGCCAGTTCCCAAAGCATGATCAGTTGCGCAATCCCCATCAGCGTCCGGCGCTGGGATGGCTTGACCAGCCCGGCGAATTCCTGGGCGATGGTTTTGGCCGAGGCGAGGGTTTCGCAGGCGTTGGCCAGCAGGTCTTCGTTTTTGGTGTCGGCGGTGACGGCGTACATGGCGCGGGGGCTGAACGGCGGTGGGGTTGAGCCGGGTGGGCAGAGGTAGTGGTCGAGGGCGCGGTCGGCGGCTTGGTGGAGTTTTTTGGAGTCGAGGGATTCGTAGGGGGAGGTGGGATCGGTTTCGGGTGGGTTGGGTGTTGGTTTGATCATGATAAAGCTCCTATTAAGTGGAGCCGTCAGGCACTGTCGCTAAACAGTAGGTGGCGGCTGTACGCAGGTTAGCGAACCGGTTATAGGCACCCGGCAGATCCGAAGGTCTCCCGCATACAGCCACCATAGCGCAGTCGCAGAATTGAACCTGCGACGAAGCATGGACCGCTGATGCACCTAATTAAGATCCGGGTCGCTAAACCCGATCGCTGATTCGTCAGCGACCGCACCACAATAGAACCCGCCCTCAAGGCGCACAAGCCGGCGGATTCTGGCGTAGCTGTAGGCAACGGCGCAAGGATTTGTAGCCTTGAGACCGTATCCGCAGGTGTCTTTTAAACAGCTTCGTTTAAATCAAAGAATTGCGCCGAACCTGATGGCCTCTTCGCGAGCAGGCTCGCTCCCTCATTGCAATTCATTGCGCCGCAGTCCACCGCACCAGCCCCCATCACCCAGCCTCACGGCTGATACGGAATCACCTTGTCCCGGTCCATTTCCACCAACAACTGGTCGAGCATCTGCCGTTTGTTCTCGACCCCGGGAATCGGCACATACCACGTCATCACGCTCCAGCCTTCGCGGGAGTAGTTGTAGGTTTTGAGCAGTTGGCCATCCTTGAAGACCGAGCCGCGCAGGTTGTCCTGGTAGTGGTAGGGCATCGGGAAGGTGAACAGGGTGAAAACGTTGACCAGCGCCAGCCAGTTGACCTTGCCGTCGCTGGGTTCGGTGATCAACAGGCTGTAGCCGTTGCGGGTGTAACCGCCGTCGAGCATCGAGAACGCGCCGGTCTTTTTCAGGACGCTGACGGTTTCGCGCTGATGCTGCTCGTCGATGCGCGTATACGCCGGCCCCATGCCTAGCGTGACCGGCACGTAGGCCTGATCGGCATGGTAATCGAGCGGCTGCAAGGTGTTGGCGCAGCCGCCCAGCATCAGTGAGGCACAGAGCAGGCCGGCGACTTTTATCATCGCGCGGCTCATTGCGCGACTGCCGGGATCAGCCGGTCCTGCTGCACATCCTGCGCGAAGGCGCGGGCGATGCGGCCGAGGTTCTGTTCGCGCATCTCGCCGCCCTGATCCAATAGCCAGACGTATTTTTGAGTGATGTTGCGATAGGTGTATTGCTTCAGTCGCTTGTCACCCTGGTACACGGTGAATTCGGTTTGCGTATCGAATTCGTTCGACAGCGGCAGCAAGAACAACGTCGCGGTGCTCAGCAGAATCACCGGAAACGGCGGCAGGTGACGTTCCACATTGAGTTTGACCTGCACGTTGTACTCGTCAGCTTTACCGCTGCCGGTTTCGATGGTGCGGAACACACCGGTCTGACGCAGGTGGTTGCGCAGGCTGGAGCCGTTTTCCGGGTCATCGACCATAACGTGAATCGGCTGCAGATAATCCTGAGCGTCCGTAAGCGTACGCTCGGGCAAGGTGTTGGTCGCCGCGCAACCGGTCAACAGAGCGGCGGCGGTGAGGGCGATGATTTTTTTCATGGTTTGGCGTCCACGGCAATACCCGGGATGGGGCCGGTGAAGATGTAGGGCTGAGCACTGTTCAGGTCGAGTTTCAGCGGTTGCAGCGTTGGCAATCCTGGCGCCAGACGTTGCGCAATCAGCGCATCGCGGGCGTTCTGATCACTCCAGCGGAACGCGCAGAAACCGGCTGTCAGGCAGAACGAGCGGAACTCGCCGATGTAATAGGCCTTGCCGGGTTCCAGGCGCATCGGCAGGTTGAATTTCTCCCGCGCCTCTCTCGAGGTGAAAACAGTGCCTAGCCCAGGTTGATAACGTGCGGAAAAGAACTGGAAATCATAGAACTCGTAATCGCCCGGCTTCAGGGGAAGCACGAATACGCTCGCTGCGCCGACACCGTCCTGAACATCCTGCGGCGTGGAGTAAGCGCCGGCCATTTTCCAGACGCCGGCCGCACCGTATTCGGAACCGCGTTTGCGGAAAAAGATTCGCTGGTTGTCAGCGGCTGATTGCTTGAGTGATTGCGGCCCGATTGAGCCAACGAGATAACTGACTGGCTCGCTTGCCTTGGGTTGCAAGGGTTCGCTGACCCAGGAAGCGCTTTCGGTAATGCAGCCGCTGAGCGTCGCGGCGAGCACGACGGCCGCTCCGAGTTTGAATAGCTGAAACATGTACATCCCTGAATCTGCTTGCGTTGATTGACTACAAACAGGAAGGTCAATCAATGCCTTCCTGGCTTGGCTTTTTATGCGGGGGCGCAGAATAAACGAGGTGATGGCACTTGGCTAGCCGCTGTAGGCGCTGCGGTACGCTGAAATCATTTGATTTTGATCTCAAGGAGCAAACTCATGGTTTGTGGCCGACGCAGGAACCTGTGGGCGGGTTGATCGTTTTACCTCAAAAACCCAACGGGTACTGAACGACCACGTAAATCCGGTCAATGTCATCCCCAGCCTGCGCTTCGTTGGCGCGGTGGGTGACGTGCGACAGCTGCAGCGACAGATCCTTTGCGGTGCCGGATTGCACGACATATTTCAGGTCGATATCGCGTTCCCAGTGCTTGCCGCCGCTGCCTTGTTGCGGTTGATAGTCGCCGCTGTCGGCGTCGAACGGGTTGTAGGCGCCGCCCCTCGGCGCGTGGGTGCCGTCAATGTGGCTGCCGCTGACGTAGCGGGTCATGAAGTTCAGGCCGGGGATGCCGAAGGCGCCGAGGTCGAGGTCGTAGCGGGCTTGCCAGGAGCGTTCGTTGGCGCCGTTGAAGTCGGCGTATTTGATCGAGTTGGCGAGGTAGATCGAGTCGCCGCCGACGAAATCGAACGGCGTGTCGCCATTGATCCGCTGCCAGCCAAGCATCACCGCGTGTGGGCCGAAGCTGTATTTGCCGGAGAGGCTAAGGGCGGTGTTATCGATCTCGCCGGCCACTGCGCGGCCGGTGTCGCGGGTGTGGTAGAGGTTGGCGTCGAGCAGCACGCCGGACTGTTTGAAGTGCAGATTGCCGTAATACTGGTGCCAGGTGTCGCTCAGTTCCGAGGCATACAACGCGCCGCCGATCGGGCTTGAGCTGAATAGATCGGCGCCGACGAAGCTGATGCCGCCCGCTTCGGTGTTCGCGCCGTAGCCGTAGAAGTCGCCTTTGCCGGAGGAACTGTCCTGGTTCTTGAACGCGGTGAAGTGCCCGACGACCAGATTGATGTTCTCGAACTCGGCGCTGTTGAGCAAAAAGCCTGTGGCGTATTCCGGTTGCAGGCGTTTGTCGGAGGTGTCGAAGACCGGGGTTTCTACGGTCATTTCGCCGAAGGCGAGGGTGGTGCGCGAAGCTTTCAATTTGAGCGCACCGCCCGCGCTGGAATAGTCGCGTTCGCTGCGGCCATCGCTGTCGACCGGTAGCAGGCCGGTGCCGGAATGGCCCTTGCCGCCGTCGAGTTTCAGGCCGGCGAAAGCGTGGGCGTCGATGCCGAAACCGACTGTGCCCTCGGTGAACCCGGATGAGAAGTTACCGATAAAGCCCTGTGCCCATTCCTGTTTGTAGTTTTTTCCGGAGGGCGTGGGCGAGCGGTAGTCGTTGCTCAGGTAGAAGTTGCGTAGCAGGACATCGCTTTTGGCGTCGTCGAAAAAGCCGCTGGCGTGGGCGGTGCCGGTCAGACCGCAGAGCATGGCAAGCAGGGTGAGGCGGGAGGGGGCGCGGTTGATCATGGTCAGGGCCGGTGGTAACAGGATGGCGCTGATGATCGGCGGATTGGCCTGGAAAGGATTGGGCCGGTGTGCTGAGTTGGCAGCCTTCACACCAAACCCTGTGGGAGCGAGCCGGCTCGCGAAAGCGGTGTGTCAGTCAGCATTTTCGTTAAACTGACACTCCGCATTCGCGAGCAGGCTCGCTCCCACAGTTTGAGTCGGGGTAGTCAGGTAGAACTGTGGCGGCTGTCAGGCCGCCATCGCTGGCAAGCCAGCTCCCACAGAGATTGCGGGTGTACACATCAGAGGCGATCACCCGCGCATATTTTAGGAGCGAGCCTGCTCGCGAAAGCGGTGTGTCAGTCAGCATTTTCGTTAACTGACACTCCGCATTCGCGAGCAGGCTCGCTCCCACAGTTTGAGTCGGGGTAGTCAGGTAGAAATGTGGCGTTTGTCCGGCCGCTATCGCTGGCAAGCCAGCTCCCACAGGGTTTGTGGGTGTACACATCAGAGGCGATCACCCGCGCATATTGTAGGAGCGAGCCTGCTCGCGAAAGCGGTGTGTCAGTCAGCATTTTCGTCAACTGACACTCCGCATTCGCGAGCAGGCTCGCTCCCACAGTTTGAGTCGGGGTAGTCAGGTAGAACTGTGGCGGCTGTCAGGCCGCCATCGCTGGCAAGCCAGCTCCCACAGAGATTGTGGGTGTACACATCAGAGGCGATCACCCGCGCATATTGTAGGAGCGAGCCTGCTCGCGAAAGCGGTGTGTCAGTCAGCATTTTCGTCAACTGACACTCCGCATTCGCGAGCAGGCTCGCTCCCACAGTTTGAGTCGGGGTAGTCAGGTAGAACTGTGGCGGCTGTCAGGCCGCCATCGCTGGCAAGCCAGCTCCCACAGAGATTGTGGGTGTACACATCAGAGGCGATCACCCGCGCATATTGTAGGAGCGAGCCTGCTCGCGAAAGCGGTGTGTCAGTCAGCATTTTCGTCAACTGACACTCCGCATTCGCGAGCAGGCTCGCTCCCACAGTTTGAGTCGGGGTAGTCAGGTAGAACTGTGGCGGCTGTCAGGCCGCCATCGCTGGCAAGCCAGCTCCCACAGAGATTGTGGGTGTACACATCAGAGGCGATCACCCGCGCATATTGTAGGAGCGAGCCTGCTCGCGAAAGCGGTGTGTCAGTCAGCATTTTCGTCAACTGACACTCCGCATTCGCGAGCAGGCTCGCTCCCACAGTTTGAGTCGGGGTAGTCAGGTAGAACTGTGGCGGCTGTCAGGCCGCCATCGCTGGCAAGCCAGCTCCCACAGAGATTGTGGGTGTACACATCAGAGGCGATCACCCGCGCATATTGTAGGAGCGAGCCTGCTCGCGAAAGCGGTGTGTCAGTCAGCATTTTCGTCAACTGACACTCCGCATTCGCGAGCAGGCTCGCTCCCAAAGTTTGAGTCGGGGTAGTCAGGTAGAACTGTGGCGGCTGTCAGGCCGCCATCGCTGGCAAGCCAGCTCCCACAGAGATTGCGGGTGTACACATCAGAGGCGATCACCCGCGCATATTGTAGGAGCGAGCCTGCTCGCGAAAGCGGTGTGTCAGTCAGCATTTTCGTCAACTGACACTCCGCATTCGCGAGCAGGCTCGCTCCCACAGTTTGAGTCGGGGTAGTCAGGTAGAACTGTGGCGTTTGTCCGGCCGCTATCGCTGGCAAGCCAGCTCCCACAGGGTTTGTGGGAGCTGACACAGTGCATTAAGCCAGCGGCGGTGTACGCGGTGGGATCTGGCGCTTGCTGCCGGTGGATTCGAAAGCGGCGGCGAAGCGCAGCAGGTTCGAGTCGTCGTAGGCGCGGCCGGCGAAGGTCAGGCCGACGGGCATGCCGATGTCGGCCATCACGCCCATGGGCACGGTGACGGTTGGCACGCCGAGGTGGCGGATCGCGAGGTTGCCGTTGGCCACCCAGACGCCGTTGCTCCAGGCGATGTCGGCCGAAGCAGGATTGACATCCGCATCCGCCGGGCCGACGTCGGCGACGGTCGGGAACAGCACGGCGTCGAGGCCGAGGCTGTCCATCCAGTCTTCGAGGTCGATGCGTCGGGTCTGCTCCAGACCGCGCAAACCATCAGGCACGGTTGAGATTTCATTCCACGGCGTGATGCCGCGCTCGGCCATGCGCACGTACTCGTCCATGCCGGCGGCCAGATCACCTTCGCGGTTGGGCAGGGTGCCCGGGTCGTGCGGGAAGATCTTCGGCCCGTCGACATCGACCAGACGATTAAGCTTCGGGTCACCGTTGGCCTGCAGGAAGTCGTCGAACGCCCAGGCAGTCAGATCCCACAGTTCATGGTGCAGAAACTCTTTCGACACCAGCCCACGGGTGAACACGGTTGGCGCGCCAGGGCGGTCGCCTTCGCAGTTGGAGACCAGCGGGAAATCGGTTTCGACGACTTCGGCGCCAGCGGCTTCCAGGGCCTGACGCGCCTGTTTCCACAAATCGATCACGGACGCGCGGGTGTTGATGCGCTGGCCAGTCGGGCCGCCAATGCCGGGGGCTTCGCTGGTGCCAGCGTCCGGGTCGGCATTGATGTACATGCGCGGGATGGCAAAGCGTTTGCCCGCCAGCGCTTTGGCGTCGGCGGCCAGTTCGCTGTATGCAGCCGGGCGCACTTCGCTGACGCGCGGGATCGGCACCCACGGTTGCAAGCGCCAGAGGTCGCCACGGGTATCGGTATCTTCGGCGACGACCACATCGAGCACTTCGAGCAGGTCGGCCATGGTCCGCGCGAACGGCACGACGACGTCCATGGTCGGGGTCAACGGCCAGTTGCCGCGCACGGAGATTACGCCGCGCGACGGGGTGTAGGCGCACAGGCCGTTGTTCGACGCAGGGCCACGACCGCTCGACCAGGTTTCCTCGGCCAGACCGAACGCAGCGAAACTCGCAGCGGTCGCGGTGCCAGCGCCGTTGGACGAGCCGGAGGCGAACGGTGCGGTGAGGTAAGCGGCGTTGTACGGGCTTTCAGCGCGGCCATAAACGCCGCGTTGCATGCCGCCATTGGCCATCGGCGGCATGTTGGTCTTGCCCAGGCAAATCGCCCCGGCAGCGCGCAGGCGCTCGATGGTGAAGGCGTCGCGATGGGCGATCAGATCGGCGAACGCCGGACTGCCGGAGGCGGCGGTCAGGCCCTTGACCAGATAGCTGTCCTTGGCGGTGTAGGGAATGCCATCGAGCGGGCCGAGGGTTTCACCGTTGGCACGGCGGGCGTCGGAGGCGCGGGCTTCGTTCAGCGCTTCGGGGTTGCGCACGACGACGGCGTTGAGTGCCGTCGGGGTGTCGGCGCCATCGTAGGCATCAATGCGCGCCAGATAGGCCTGCACCAGCTCCACGGCAGTGGTCTGGCCGGATTCGAGGGCGGCGCGCAGTTGCGCGATGGAGACTTCGGTGACTTCGATCATGGGGTCACCTGTAGAGCGTGGATGTTCTGGGCAGGGGTTTTCATAGCGGTTCTCGTGGCACGGCTTGAAGCGACAAGGTCGGGACTGGCGCCTATTTAACACCATGCGGCGGGCGGAGTAATCGGTGGGGTGATGGTTTTGTTGGTAGATGGCCTGAGCATCCGTGCTGCCTGACCTTGCGCTTTCGCGAGCAGGCTCGCTCCCACACTGGATTTGTGGGCGGGTTGAGATTGAGGATTAACGCAAAGCCCGATGGGAGCGAGCCTGCTCGCGAAGGTGCGGCAGATTCAAAAGGGTCTTGGCCCTGAAATACTGCTTTCGCCAGCAGGCTTGCTCCCACATGTGTTGTGTAAACCGATAATCCCGCGCCCCACAGGAAGACCAGCCCAACATGTTCTAGGCTCAGCGCATCCCGAATGCTGCGCCGCTCAGGAATGTTCCCATGGAAGAGAAGCCACTGATTGCCTTCAACAGTTCCAAAGCCTTGCTCGACGTACTGATCCGCGCCGGGTTGATCGCGACCCTGGTGCTGTTCTGCTACGACATTTTCCATCCGTTTCTCAATGTGATGCTGTGGGCGCTGATCCTCGCAGTCACGCTGTACCCGCTGAACCAGAAACTCGGCGCAAAACTCGGCAACCGTTACGGTTGGGCGGCGATTGTGCTGGTGTTGCTCGGCTTGGTGATCCTGATGGTGCCGCTGAGCCTGCTCGGCGCATCCGTGGCCGATTCGGTGAAGGTGGGCATGCAAACCGTGGAAACGGGGCAGTTCGAGATTCCGCCGCCACCCGCCAATGTCGCCGACTGGCCGCTGATCGGTGCGCCGTTGTATGGCATCTGGATGCACGCTTCGCAGGACCTGAGCTGGGTGTTCAAGGAACTGGCGCCGCACCTGACCAGTTGGGGGCGGGTGCTGTTGCATCAGGCCGCCGGCGTCGGCGCAGGTATCGTGGTGTTTGTCGTGGCGCTGATTGTCGCCGGACTGATCATGACCCACGGCGAACGCGGCCATCGCACGGCTGTGGCGATTACCCAGCGTATTTCCGGGCCGGTGCGTGGCCCGCAGATCGCGCAACTGTGCACCTCGACCATTCGCGCGGTGGCGCAGGGCGTGGTCGGTATCGCTTTTATCCAGATGATCTTGATCGGTGTGGCACTGGTGATCATGGGCGTGCCCGCTGCCGGTGTGCTGGCGTTGATGGTGTTGCTGCTGGGCATCATGCAACTGCCGGTGCTGCTGGTTACCGTGCCGGTGGTGGTGTTTGTCTTTGCCCATGACGGCGTCGGTCCCGGCACGATCATATTCGCCGTGTGGATGGTGATCGCCGGGCTTTCCGACAACGTGCTCAAGCCGATGTTGCTCGGGCGTGGCGTGGCCGTGCCGATGCCGGTGGTGCTGATCGGCGCGCTGGGCGGCATGGTCACCAGCGGCATCATCGGCCTGTTCACCGGGCCGGTGATTCTCGCGGTCGGTTATGAATTGTTCATCGGCTGGGTCTATCAACCGGCCGACGTCAGCGAAGTGCTGGACGAAACCTCTCACGACAATCAGCCATAAGGAACGGTGCATGCGTAACAGGCTGATGGTGCTGGCGATGCTGCTGGCTGCAACACTGTGGTCCGGGCTCGGCCAGGCATTGGAAGACACCACGACAGCAACGGACGAAGCGGTAGAACTGAAGGTGGCCAACCGCAGCATCATGCTGTTTCGCGCGACGATCCTCGGCGAGGCGCCGGCCTCACGGGTCAAGCGGGCGAAGCGGGTGATCAGTGAAGCGCTGGAGGAAGACCCTGAGCTGAAAATCAGCACTGATTCGATCCAGAACAGCTACATGGTGCTGATCGGCAATACCCGTGCGTTCATCGTTGCACCGAAAGATGTCGACAGCCTGGCCTATTCCTCGGTGCAGGAAGCCGCCGAGGGCGCAGCGGAAAAACTGCGCCAGGTGGTCAACGAGACCCGCGAGGCGCGCAACGTGCAGATGGTTGTGCGTTCGCTGGCGCTGGTGGCGGTGGCCACGCTGATCTATCTGGCGCTGCTCTGGTGCCTGTCATGGCTGCGCCACAAGCTGTTGGCGAAACTGCCGGCGCTGATGGATCGCCACACCAAGGCGCTGAAGGTCGGGCGGGTGCAACTGATCGATTCGAATTTTCTCTACCCGTTGGTCAGCCGCTGTCTGTTGTTCCTGCGTTGGTTGCTGATCCTGCTGCTGTCCTACGAATGGCTGGGTTTTGTCCTGTCACGCTTCCCGTATACGCGGCCGTGGGGCGAAAGCCTCAACAACTATCTCGTTGAACTGGCCAGTTATCTGTTGCAGGGCATCGTTGATGCGATACCGGGGCTGGGCGTGGCGCTGGCGATTTTCTTCATCGCCCGGGGCGTGACCGCATTTACCCGACGCATCCTGCGCCGGATGGCCGCGCCGGGGACGTTCAACTGGCTCAACCATGAAACCCTGCAACCGACGCAACGCCTGACCGCACTGGCAGTCTGGCTGTTTGCGCTGGCGATGGCTTATCCCTATCTGCCGGGCGCCGGGACCGATGCGTTCAAAGGCTTGTCGGTGCTGATCGGTTTGATGATTTCCCTCGGCGCCACCAGTGTTGTCGGGCAAGCGGCGGCCGGGTTGATCCTGACCTACACGCGGACCCTGCGCCCCGGCGAGTTTGTCAGGATCGGCGAGTACGAAGGCACCGTCACCGAGCTGGGCATGTTCACCACGCGGATTCGCACCGGCCTCGGTGAAGTGCTGACGCTGCCCAACTCGATGATCACCGGCACCGTGACCAAGAACTACTCGCGCACCGTGCAAGGTCCGGGCTACGTGGTCGACACGGTGGTGACCATCGGCTACGACACGCCATGGCGCCAGGTCGAAGCGATGCTGCTGGAGGCGGCCAAACGCACGCCGGGCGTGCTCGAAGACCCGCCGGCGCAGGTGTTCCAGACCGCGTTGTCGGACTTCTATCCCGAGTATCGCCTGGTGGCCCAGGCCATCCCCAGCCAGCCGCGCCCGCGTGCGGTGTTGCTGAGCATGCTCCACGCCAATATTCAGGATGTGTTCAACGAATATGGCGTGCAGATCATGTCGCCGCATTACCTGGGCGATCCGCAGCAGGAAAAACGCGTGCCGCCGGAGCAGTGGTTCACCGCACCGGCGCAGGCACCGAAGGATCAGTGATCCCTAGAAACGCCAGACCACGCCGCCGCCCAGCACATGCAGGGCGGCGTTTTTGTATTCGCCGGAGACCGAGCCACCGGAGCGCGCTTTGGTCTGTTGCACGTCCATGTCGCCGAGGTAGATCAGCGTGTAGCTCATGTGCACATCGACATCGTCCTGCAATGCATAGCTGACCCCGGTCGCCAGGCGCCACGCTTCGTTCATCGGGTTGTCGACGGTGCGATCCTTGTCGTCCACTGCCGAGGAGTCGTAACCGAGGCCGACGTTCCAGCGCAGTTTCGGGTTGATCTGGTGCTGCGCGCCGATCGAGGCATGCCAGGTGTCCTTGTATTGCCGCTGCGCAGTTCTGGACGTCGAGCCCAGGTCGGTATCGACTTCCACGCCGACCTTGCCGAAATCGCTCCAGTCCTGCCAGCCGAGGCTGCCGAGCAGCGTCCACTGCGGATCGAGCTGGTAGGACACGCTGGTGGTGACGGTCTGCGGCACGTTCATGTCGACGTTCAGCTGATCGGCGTCGAGACGGTTGAGCGCCAGACGCAGCAGCGGATTGGTGATTTTCTTCAGCTCGGGTTGGTCTTCGAATTTGAGCTTGATCGTGCTGGTCCAGGCCAGCCCGAGCTTTGTGCGCTCGTTGAGGTTGTAGAGCACGCCGACGTTGGCGCCCGTGCCCCAGTCGGTGTCCTTGTAGCGCAACTGACCATCCTCGGCGTTGCCCAGACCGAGCACGTTATTGTTGACCGCCACTTCGGTGCGGAAGTAGCCAAGCATGAAGCGCGGGCCGAGGCCGACGGACAGGTCGTCAGTGATTTTGTAGGCATAGGTGGGCTGGAATGACACGCCGAGAATGGCCGACTCCTGGGTGAAATAGCGCCCGGCCCAGTCATCGTCGTAATCCACCGCCAGACCGAAATTGCCGTACATGCCGAAGCCGATCGAGGAGCGCTCATCGAGTTGATGGCTGATGAAAAAGCTGGAGCCGGGCAGGTACTTCAAGGCGTTGCCACCTTCGTTGCCGCCGAAGGTATTGGCGTTGTCGCGGGAGAAGCTGACGTCGCCGAGGATCAACTGCGCGTTGAAGTTGATCTGAGTGCCGGCCAGTTGGCTGATGCCCGCCGGGTTGGTCATCAGAATGCTCGGGTCGCTGGCCATGACCGCAGAACCGGCGTTGGCCAGCCCTGTGCCTTCGTGGCCGGCCTCGTAAATCATTATGCCGCCGGCTTCGGCCTGGAGGCTGGCGAAGAGCAATCCGCCAGCGACCGAACTTTTCATCAGCTTGAACATGTGGACTCCTTGAGTGGCATGCGATCCGGTTTCAAGGCTAGCTCAAGCTTGGCGCGGCGTCGGACCGATTGCCGACGCCGCACTGATCAATCGATGCGCGGATGCTGGAGCGCCAGTTCCTTGCGCTTGGCTTCCAGCGCGGCGATTTCGGCATCGATGTCTTCGATTTTCTGCTCGATGTTGTCGTGGTGTTCCTGCAACAGCTCCTTGGCCTCTTCCAGGTCCGAAGCCGCCGGGGCCGCGCCGCGCAGGGGCTTGTTGGCGGTTTCCTTCATGGTCACGCCAGTGACCAGACCGACCACGGCGATGACCATCAGGTAATACGCAGGCATGTACAGATCGTTGGTGCTTTCCACCAGCCAGGCCACGGCAGTCGGGGTCAGACCGGCGATCAGCACCGAGACGTTGAAGGCACTGGCCAGCGCGCTGTAGCGGATGTGCGTGGGGAACATCGCCGGCAGGGTCGAGGCCATCACGCCGATGAAGAAGTTGAGCAGCACCGCGAGGATCAGCAGGCCGGAGAAGATCAGGCCGATGCTGCCACTGTTGATCAGCATGAATGCCGGAATGGCGAAAATGAACAGGCCAATGCTGCCGACGACGATGAAAGGCTTGCGGCCGATCTTGTCGCTGATGAAACCGATCAGCGGCTGCACGAAGAGCATGCCGACCATGATCGCGATGATGATCAGCACGCCGTGGTTTTCGCTGTAGTGCAGGTTGTGCGTCAGGTAACTCGGCATGTAGGTGAGCAGCATGTAATAGGTGACGTTGGTCGCCGCCACTACGCCGATGCAGGTCATCAGGCTGCGCCAGTGTTTGGTTGCGACTTCCTTGAACGACACCTTCGGGCCACCAGCGAGGCCTTCGCGGTCGCCTTGTTCGAGTTTTTCCACGTGCTGCTGGAACGCCGGGGTTTCTTCGAGGGCGTGGCGCAGATACAGGCCGATCATGCCCAGCGGCAGGGCGAGGAAGAACGGAATCCGCCAGCCCCATTCTTCGAAGCGCTGTTCACCGAGAATCGTCGAGATCAGCACCACGACACCGGCGCCGAAGACGAAACCGGCGATCGAGCCGAAATCCAGCCAACTGCCGAGGAAGCCGCGCTTACGGTCGGGCGCGTATTCAGCGACGAAGATCGAGGCGCCGGTGTATTCGCCACCGACCGAGAAACCTTGGGCCATTTTCGCCAGCAACAGCAGGATCGGCGCCCAGATGCCGATCGAGGCATAGGACGGAATCAGGCCGATGGCGAAGGTGCTCAGGGACATGATGACGATGGTCGCGGCGAGGACTTTCTGCCGTCCGTACTTGTCGCCCAGCGCACCGAAGAACAAACCGCCAAGCGGACGGATGAGGAAGGGCACGGAGAAGGTCGCCAGCGCGGCGATCATTTGCACGCCGGGATCGGCGCCGGGGAAGAAGACCTTGCCGAGCACATAGGCGACAAAGCCGTAGACGCCAAAGTCGAACCATTCCATGGCGTTGCCCAGTGCGGCGGCGGTGATCGCCTTGCGCATCTTGGCGTCGTCGACAATGGTGATGTCTTTCAAACCGATCGGTTTGACGGTGTTCTTGCGTGATTTCATTGCGCTGTTCCCGCTCGCTGATCCAGATTACCGCTGCGATGCCATCTCCATGATGGCGCCGGCTCTTCTGGCTCAGATACATGCGGACACGAAATAATTCACCGATGGGCTGGAATTAATTTCCTGCCCGCCGCAAATCCTCTGCATCCCGCTACGGCAGCGGCGAATCCAACTCTCCGACCTGATCCAAACCCCCTGTGGGAGCGAGCCTGCTCGCGAAGTCGGCGCTACATTCAACATCGCAGTCGCCTGACCCGGCGCTTTCGCGAGCAGGCTCGCTCCCACAGTGGTTTTGTGTTCTGCAGAGATTTTGCGCACGCCGCCAATCCTGTAGGTGTGAGCCTGCTCGCGATGACGGCAGCCCTTTCACCACAAGGCTTAAAGCGCAGCCTTCACCTGCAACCCCACCACCAGCGCATTGTCGATGTCCTGCCCGGAAAACGCCCCCGGTTCGATGATGTATTGCAGGTTCGGGCGCAGGGTCAGCCATGGGGTGGCCTGATAGCCATAGCCCAACTCAATCAACTGTTCGGCACTGTCGAGGTTCGGAAACGCAGCACCATTGGCCAGCGCGGCATCCTGCTGCACATCGCGGCTGCGCGGGTTCGGCACGGCGCGGCCATAGCCCAGAGCGAGGGTGTCACGCGGACGGCCTTCGAATGGTTTGTACAAAACCACGCCGGTGCCGTACCACTTGCTGAACGGCGAGGCGGCTTCACTGGCCGCCGAATACTGACCGAATGCATGCAGGCTGCGGCCCTCGGAGGTCGGCGAACGCCAGACTGCCTGATCGATCAGCAAATAGTGCCCGCCACGCCCGGACACCTCGTCGTCGCTGCCAATGCGTTTGACGTCGGAGCTGTCGTAGTAATAGCCGAGCTTGTACTCACCCGGCAGCTCGCCGGCGTGCTTGTACACCAACTCGATCGGCACGACGGTGCCAGTGGTGTGCTTCGGCCCCAGATGCCAGGCGCGGCTGGAATTGCCGTTACTTTCTGGATCGACGTTGAACGCCGCCACACGCAGCTGCCAGGACGGCGACAGGTCGTATTTGACCCGCACGCCCAGACGCGCGTTGGGGTAGTTGGTCCAGCCGCTGCCGCCGGACATGTTCAGCGGGTGACCGCAGAAACCGGCGTTCATGAAGTTGCACAGAATGCCGCTGTCGAGGCCGCCGAGGTCGTTGCCCATGGCCATGTAGCCGAGCTTCACGTTCAGCGCCGGGGTGAACAGGCTGCGCTCATAACTCAGTTCAGTCAGGCGCGTGTACAAACCGCCGTAGTTTTCCTGAATCGGCAGGCGGTTGCCGACCAGATCTTCCGAAGCGCTGTTGCCGCGCCGGTCATTGATGGTCAGTTGCACTTTGCCGGCGTTGTCGACGCCGTAGAGTTTGCTCAGATCAAACTGCACGCCGAGCTTGATGTTCTGCGAGTAGCGCGCCGAACGGTGCAGGCCGCCGTCGGCGTTGTAAGCGGTTTCGCCGCTGTAATCGCCAGTGAACTTGATGCCGTCTTCATCGAGTTGATGACGCAAGCCGCCCCAGTCACCGGACAAGGTGCTGCGGGTCAGTAGATCGGAATCGCTGGCGGCCAGCGCGGGGAGGGCAGTGGTGCAGCTCAGGCCCAGCAACAGGCCAGTGGAAAGCTTGGTACGAGAAAAGCGAACAGCCGATGACATGTGAATCCTTCCTGCTGAAATCTTTAACGCAATAAAACGGCGACGCGGTGCTTTGGGGCACCGCGCGCTTGGAGGAGGTTGGTGGTGCGGCAGCGAGTTACGGCAGGGCGTAAGCCATCACGTAATCGCCACGATCGGTCGACTGGCGTGCGCCGCCAGCGGTGACGACGATGTACTGCTTGCCGGTCTTCGGCGAAACGTACGTCATCGGGCCGCCCTGGCTGCCGACCGGCAGACGGGCTTTCCAGACTTCTTCACCGTTGCCGCTGTTGAAGGCGCGCAGGTAGAAGTCCTGGGTGCCGGCAATGAAGATCAGGCCGCCCTGGGTCGACAGGGTGCCGCCGAGGGTTGGCAGACCGATCTTGATCGGCAGGTGCATGCGGATGCCCAGGGGACCGGTGTCTTCAACGGTGCCGACCGGAACCTGCCACGCGACTTTCTGGGTCTTCATGTCGATCGCGGTCAAAGTGCCGAACGGCGGCGCCTGGCACGGAATGCCGGCCACCGACAGGAAGCGGTTCTTGTTCACCGCGTACGGCGTGCCTTTGAGCGGCACAGCGCCCATGCCGGTGTTCAGTGCTTCACCACCGCCAGCGGCCTGGCCTTTGTTCTGCGACGGGATCATCTGGATCCACAGACCCAGGCGCATGTCGTTGACGAAGATGAAACCGTGCACCGGGTCAGTGGAGATGCTGCCCCAGTTCATGCCGCCCAGCGAACCCGGGAAGCTCAGCGATTTGTCGGTACCCGGCGCGGTGTACAGGCCGTCGTAGCGCATGCTCTTGAAGTCGATGCGGCACAGCAACTGGTCGTACGGCGTGGCGCCCCACATGTCCGATTCGGTCAGGTGCTGCGCGCCGATCTGCGGCATGCCCACGGATTTCGGCTGAGTCGGCGAGTACGGCTCGTTGGGGATGTTCGCGGCTTTCACCGGTACTTCCTTGACCTCGGTCAGCGGCTTGCCGGTGGCGCGGTCGAGCACATAGATCTGCCCGGCCTTGGTACCGATGACCAGCGCCGGAACGCTTTGGCCGTCCTTGTCGAAGTCGATCAGGCTCGGCTGCATCGGCAGGTCGAAGTCCCACAGATCGTTGTGCACAGTCTGGAACACCCAGCGTTCTTCACCGGTACTGGCGTCCAGCGCGAGGATCGAAGCGCCGTACTTGTGGTCCAGTTCGCTGCGCTCGACACCATAGATGTCGGTGGACGAGCTGCCCATCGGCAGGAACACCGTGTTGGTCGCCGCGTCGTAGGACATCGGCGCCCAGCTGTTCGGCGTGCTGCGCACGTAGGTTTTGCCGTCGGCCGGCGCGTTGCGATCCTGCGGGTTGCCCGGGTCGAACGCCCAGCGCATGGCGCCGGTGATCACGTCAAAACCGCGAATCACACCGCCCGGCATGTCGCTTTGCACGTTGTCGGCAACACGACCGCCAACCACCACGGTGGTGCCGGCCATCAATGGCGCGGACGACAACTGATAGTAGCTGTCCGGCACATCACCCAGACCGGCCTTCAGATCGACCTGGCCGTTGTTGCCGAAACCCTGGCAGAACTCGCCGGTGTCAGCATCGACCGCGATCAGGCGGGCATCGATGGTGTTGGTCAGCAAACGACGCTGGCAGTTGGCGGCCGGCTCGGGTTTGGATTCGATGATCGGCGAATTGGCTGGCTGCGCGATGGTAGCGGTGCGATCGAAATACGCCATGCCACGGCAGCGCTGCCAGACTTTCGACTGGGCGTTGATCTGGTTTTTCCAGATTTCCTTGCCGGTGTCGGCGTCCAGCGCGATCAGGTTGTTGTGCGGGGTGCAGATGAAGACTTTGTTGCCGACCTGCAGCGGGGTGAGCTGGTCTTCGGCGCCGTTGCCATCGCTCTCGGCGACGTCACCGGTGTGGTAGGTCCACGCGACTTTCAATTTGTCGACGTTGTTGCGGTTGATCTGATCGAGCGCGGCGAAGCGGCTGCCACCTTCGGTGTTGCCGTAGTGCGCCCAGTCTTTCTGCGCCTTGGCCGGCTCGACCGGAGTCAGGCCCGGGCCAGTGCCAGTGGCGGCAACGGTTGGGTGGGCGACGAACATGTTGCCCGCCGCAACGGCCACACCGACCGCCAGCACAGCGGCCACGGCATACGCACCACGACCGGCCACGCGGCCATTGGCGCGCGCCAGCAGCGGGTAGACCAGAGCGACGACCATACCGATGGCGCTGAACATGAACAGCCGCGAGAACACCGGCCAGAACACCAGCCCGGCGTCAGCCAAGGCCCAGATCGCGGTGGCCACGAGAAATGCGGCGAACAGCCAGGCGCCGGCAGTTTTCTTCAGTGCGATCAGCACCCCGGAAACGGTCATCGCCAGACCGCCGACCAGGAAGTACCAGGAACCGCCCAGGCTGACCAGCTTCACACCGCCGACCGCGAGCGCCAGACCGAGCAGGGCGATGATCACGCCAAGGCCGACCAGAATGAACGTTGAAACGCCTGAGACGCGTTGACTGTGGTTCACATTGAAAGTCCCGTTTGAATGAAGCGCGGGATTATAGCGGTAACTAACCATTCAGTTAATCGCAGTTTTGCCATGAAAACGTGCACTTCTGTGAATCAAGCGTGGGGCAGGTTGAGGAAAACGCAAGTCGAGAGGGGTTTCTCGAAGTTTCAGCAGGAGGGGCGGATTGAGCTTGGTAAGCAATGCACATGCTTGGACACCGCGCTGAATTCACCCCTCATCGGAACGCCGCCCGCCCAGCCCTCTCCCCGAGGAGAGGGAGCCGATTGGTGGCTTTTCAGAACTTGTGTTCACCTCGGTATTGCAGGTTGGAATCACTCGATCAAACAACTCGGTCAGTTCCCTCTCCCTCCGGGAGAGGGCTAGGGTGAGGGGCTTTTGGGGTTGGCCGCGATGGCAACCTTGCCCTTGGCCCGACCTTGTTCAACGTAGTGCAAGGCGTCAGCTATCTGATCGAACGGAAAAGTACGATCGATCACCGGTTTGATCACCCCGGCCTCAATCAACGCAGTGATTTTTTGCAACTGAACGCCATCGGCGCGCATGAACAGAAACGAATAACCCACCCCACGCTTGCGCGCCTTGCGCCGAATGCCACTGCTGAGCAGACGCATGACCAGCCCCAGCAGCCAGGACAAACCCTGCTCCCGAGCGAACTGCGCAGTCGGCGGCCCTGACAGGGAAATCAGTTGCCCGCCAGGTTTCAACACCTTCAACGATTTCTCCAGCACATCGCCGCCGAGGCTGTTGAGCACCACGTCGTAGTCGCGCAGCTCAATGGCGAAATCCTGCTGCTTGTAATCGATCACCACATCAGCGCCCAGCGCCTTGACCCATTCGACATTCGCCGTGCTGGTAGTGGTCGCAACAAAAGCGCCGAGGTGTTTGGCCAGTTGAATGGCGACCGTGCCAACGCCACCGGAGCCGGCGTGAATCAGCACCTTCTGGCCTTTTTGCACGTTGGCGACTTCGACCAGTGCCTGCCACGCCGTCAACGCCACCAGCGGCATGCAAGCCGCCTCGGTCATGGCGAGATTGGCGGGTTTTAACGCGATCGCTGTTTCATCGACAGCGATGCGTTCGGCAAACGTGCCAATCCTGTTATCAGGCACACGCGCATAAACCTCATCGCCCGGCTTGAAACGCTTGACCGCCGCACCGGTGCTGAGCACCACGCCGGCGACATCGTTGCCCAATATCAAAGGCATTTGATAGGGCAGGATCATCTTGAATTCGCCGCTGCGAATCTTCAGATCCAGCGGGTTGACGCTGCTGGCGCGCACTTCGATCAGCACGTCGTGCGCGCCGACCTGCGGTTCCGGGATGTCGCCGATCCGGCCGTTCTGCTTGCCGTAGCGCTCGATGAAAAATGCCTTCATTGCGGATGCTCTTGTCGGTAGAAACCCGCCGGCATAGCGGCGGGTCTGGATGAGGTCAGGCCTGAGCCAGATAACGTTGCGCAACAGCCGACTGGCGGATCTGCCCCAACAGCCCCTGACGCGCCGCTTGCAAGGCATCCCAGCGCTCGCCTTCGTGCAGCGGCGGGATGGTCACGACTTCGCGACGGTCGAAACCGACCAGCGCGGCGTCGACCATATCGCCGACTTCCATGATGTCGGTGAGGGTGTTGATGTCGATACCGGCGCGGTCCCAGATTTCCGTGCGGGTGGCCGCAGGCAGCACGGCTTGCACGTACACGCCTTGTGGCGACAGTTCCAGGCTCAGACCCTGGGAGAGGAACAGTACGAACGCCTTGGTCGCGCCATACACCGACATGCCGAACTCCGGCGCCAGGCCCACCACCGAACCGATATTGATGATTGCGCCGTCGCCAGCCTTGGCCAGACGCGGGGCGATAGCACTGGCCAGACGCACCAGCGCGGTGGTGTTGAGCGCGACCAGTTGCGCCACGCTGTCGGTGCTCTGCTCGATGAAGGTACCGGATTGCGCGGCGCCGGCATTGTTGACGAGGATACCGATGCGCGAGTCATCACGCAGACGCGCCTCGACGCTTTGCAGGTCGCTCAGTTGCGTCAGGTCGGCCTGTAGCACTTCGACATTGACGTTGTGCTCAGCGCGCAAACCGGCAGCAAGGGTGTCCAGGCGCGCCTGGTCACGGGCGACCAGCACCAGATCGTGACCGCGCTGGGCGAAACGTGCGGCGTAGACCGCGCCGATGCCGGTGGAGGCGCCAGTAATCAGAACAGTAGGGCGAGTAGTCATGGTGTGGGCTCTTTGTCAGTTGAAGACTGATTGCGGGCCTTTAGGATGATGATCGAAATCTAACCTGTCAACGGTTTTGATTATGGCCAACATCTATGTATCATCTGCGCATGATTTTTCAGCGCCGGAGGTATTCAATATGCGCGTATCCAAAGCCCAGGCTCAGGCCAATCGCGAGCACATTGTCGAAACGGCATCAGTGATGTTCCGCGAGCGCGGTTATGACGGGGTCGGCGTGGCCGACCTGATGGCAGCCGCCGGTTTTACTCACGGCGGTTTCTACAAACACTTCGGCTCCAAGGCCGACCTGATGGCCGAAGCCTCGGCCAACAGCCTGGCGCAGTCCACGGCCGCCGCCGAAAGCATGAGCGTGGAGGATTTCATCGACGTGTACGTGTCGCGAGACCATCGCGACGGCCGCTCCACCGGTTGCACCATGGCAGCGTTGTGCGGCGATGCGGCGCGGCAGTCCGGGGACGTGAAAGCGGCGTTCGCTGAAGGCATCGAGCGCACGTTGCAGACGCTCGGCGAGAAATACCCCACCGCAGCGGATGCACCGCAAGGTGAGGGCAGGACCCGGATGATCGACCTGCTGGCCCGCGCGGTCGGGGCGATCATGCTGTCGCGGGCCTGCCCGGATGATTCGGCGCTGGCCGATGAGATTCTGGCGGTGTGTCACGCTTCGATGACTGCGTCGCTGGCCGTGATCGAAACTGCGGAAGAAGCCACGCAGGACAGCTGAAGCGATCAGTGCTGGCGGTGCAGGGCCTTGTCGAGTGCCGCCAGCAAAACCTCTTCTTCGAAGGGTTTGCACAGGCATTCAAACGCCTGGTAATGCCCGGACTCAGCCAGCGCCGCCTCGTCCCAATGGGCGGACATGCAGATCACCGGAAACTGTCGCGGCAGTTGGCGCATCACGTCGATGCCGGACAGGCCGGGCATGCGCAGATCTAGCAGCAGGCAGGCGATCTCGGCGAAGTCTGCTTCGGCGAGAAACGCTTCGCCACTGGCATACACCTGCGCGCGATAACCGACCGAACGCAGCAGGTTCGACAGGCTTTTGCGCACCGACGCATCGTCATCGACGATGCAGACAATCGTCGGTCGAGTGTTCTCGAACGCCGTCGGGCGACCCGCCGGGCCGCTCACGACAGGCTCGATGGGCCAGGCGAAGGCGCAGCGCTGATCAGTCCGTAGAGTTCGACGAGGTTGACCAGCGAGCGGGTCTGCATCTTCGCCATGATGTGTTTGCGATGGACCTTGGCGGTCACTTCACTGGTGCCCAACTGGTTGGCGATCTGTTTGTTCGACAGACCGCCGACGATCAGCGGCAGCACTTCGCGCTCACGCGGTGTCAGTTGCGCCGCCAACTGCCGCACGTGCTGCACCCGTTGCCATTGATTGAACGCGGTCGCGGCGTGTTGACGGGTGCTGCGCAGAATGCCGAGCAGTTCATCGTCATTGAATGGTTTGGTCAGGAACTCCACCGCGCCGGCCTTCATCGCCTGCACCGACATCGGAATCGTGCCGTGGCCGGTCATGAAGATCACCGGCCACGGCAAGCCGCGCTCGTTCAGCGCTGCCTGCAATTGCAGGCCTGTGGTTTCGGGCAGGCTGACGTCGAGCAACAGGCACGCCGGGCCACTGGCGATGTCGGCCCCGAGCAGTTCTTCGGCGGACTGGAAAATCCGGTGCTCGATGCCTTCGGCGCGCAACAAACGGCTCAAGGCGCTGCGCACGCAGGCCTCATCGTCGACGATAAATACCGGCACCGAGTGCGCATCGACCGCCGGCGGCTGCGCCACCATCGGCGCCGAGGCCAGTGCGTTGAACACGGGCAGTTTGGGTTCGCGGTCTTTCAATAATCGGTAACCTCGACGGGCAACCGTCTGGATGATTTCTTTTTCCCCGAGCAGTTTGCGCAGCGAGGAAATCTGCACTTGCAGATTGTTCTCTTCGACGACGATGTCCGGCCACACCTGATTGATCAGCTCGTCCTTGCTGACGATGCGCCCATCGGCCTGCATCAGTACCGAAAGTATTTCGAACGCCCGCCCGCCCATGCGCAAGGGCCGGCCATCGAGAAAGGCTTCGCGCCGTTCCAAAGAAATCGTGGCTTGGCCGAGTCGGATCATGCGGGCCTCTGCGTTGCGGTGAGAAGGACAGGGCGCGGGCGCCGGGTTATCAGGTTCGTACGCTAGGGGACGGCCTGGCATAAAGCAATTATCCCGAGGGATAAGACGTGCGCTTCTATAGCGCAAGAAACAGCAGCGCAAGGCTCTGGACGGCCATCTTGAGGCTGCGGACGGACATCAGCGCAGCGGCTGGCCCTCTGGCAAAAAAACGCTGGGTATACTTCGCCACCAGCCTGAATCCCATTTCCAGCGGTGAATGCGTATGCCCGGCCAGCCATCTTCATCTGCAATTTCCTGCGCGGCCGATGCGCCGATACTCGATGAAGCATGGCTGGAGAACTGTCGGTTCAGTTTGCTGCGCCGTGACCATGAACTGACCTGGTTCAGCCTCGAAGACAGCCACTCGGGCCAGAGCTGGTTCGCTGTGCGTGCGCCGATCCAGCGCCCGGCGCTGTGCCAGCGGCTGGAGCGCGATTTCCATTTGCAGTTGCCTTCGCAGTGGGCGCTCAACCCGCTCGCGCTGATACGTTCGGCGGACGGGCCGGTGCTGGTCTACCCGCAATGGGGCGCGCCACTGGCTGGACTGATCGACGCCGCCGGCTTACCACTCGGACGGGTGCTGAATATCGCCGTCGCCGCTGCCAATGCGCTGGTCCACTCTCGCCATCCGGAAACACCGCAAAACCCTGTGAGAGCGAGCCTGCTCGCGAAAGCGTCAGTCCAGCCGACATCACCCTTGACTGACCCACCGCTTTCGCGAGCAGGCTCGCTCCCACAGTGTTCTTTATTGCCTTGGCATCTGCTGGTCGATGCTGACGACAGCGTCAGGCTGATGGGCTTTCACACCCACGCGCAGGAAACGCCGGCGACTGAACTGCCGAGCCTGGAACACTGGCCTTATCTGGCGCCGGAACAGCTGCAGGGCGACGGCGTCGATTCCGATGAGCGCAGCGACGTCTATGCGCTGTCGGCAATCATCTACGAGGCGCTGACCGGGCGCCCGCCGCTGATCGCTCGCGACGCCTCGCAATGGTTGCATGTGCACGCCGCCGTCCAGCCTTTGTCGCCAGCGCAATACCAACCCGACCTGCCGCAAGGCATTTGTCATGTGCTGCTCAAGGGCCTGACCAAGGAGCCGGACGCGCGCTATCAAAGCATCGAATCGCTGGCCGCCGATCTGACCTGGTGCCTGCGCCAATGGCAGAAAAAAGGCCAGATCGAAGCGTTCCGCCTCGGTGCATTCGATGCTCGCGCAACGGCCACGCGCGGCGATGTGCTGTTTGGTCGTGACGACGAACGTCAGCAACTGCTTGAACAGATCCAGCGCGTGCGCAGCGACGGCATCGCTCGCGTGCTGATGGTTGCCGGCGCACCGGGAGCGGGGAAGTCGACGCTGATCCAGCAAGTCCTGCGTAGCCAGGCACCCGGTTATTGGGCCAGCGGCAAGATCGAACTGCTGAACAATGACCGGCCCTTCGCGCCGCTGGCGCAGATTTTTCAGTCGCTGATCAGCCAAGTGTTGACCAAGCCCACGCTGGCCTTGCAGGCCTTGGCCGAGCAACTGCGCGAAACCCTCAAGGGCCGTGGCCGCTTGCTGCTGGACTTGGCGCCGGAAGCCGAACTGCTGATCGGCGCCACCGCCGAACTGCCGAACATGCCGGCGCGCCACGCCCTGGATCGGGTCAATCGAGCGCTGCTCGATGTGCTCGAAGTCTTTGCGCAACCGGGGCATCCGCTGCTGCTGTTTATCGACGACTTGCAGTGGGCTGACGACTCGACGCAGGCGTTTCTCAAAGCCTTTATCGCCAGACCGACGCGGCATTTGCTGCTGGTTCTGGCGTATCGCGAGGGCGAGCTGACGGAGCATCCGGGCGGCTGGCTCGATGAGATGCGCAAAGCACCCGCGCTGCCAGTCAGTGACCTTGGACTAGGGCCGCTGTCGGTGCAGGCCGTTGCGCAACTGATGGCGGTCGAACTCGATGCCGACGTCGACAACCTCGAGGCGCTGGCCCGCGTCGTGCACTTCAAAACCGCCGGCAATCCTTTGTTCGTCAGCCAGGTGGCGCGTGCTCTGGTGGACGAGCGTCTGCTGCGTTTCGACGCGACGACGCGGCGCTGGGTGTGGAATCAGGCCGAAGTGAACGGCTATCGCTACGCCGACAACGTGGCCGAATTGATGGTGCAACGCTTGCAGCGTCTGCCGGTCAGTGCCTGTGAAGTGTTGCGCACCGCGGGTTACGTTGGTGGCCGCTGTGACGAAACGCTGTTGGGCGATTTGCTGGGGGACGATCCGGCGCAATTGCTGCGTGACGTGGATTATCTGGTCAGCGCCGGATTTCTTCTGCGCGAGCCGGGCCAACTGGTGTTTCCCCACGATCGGGTGTTGGAAGCCGCCGCTGCGCTGACCCCACCGGCCGGGCGTTCGGCTGAGCATGCGCGCATCGCTGCCGCCATGCTCGATCAAAGCGGCGAGCAGCGGCAGGCGCGGGTCTTCGACATCGCCAGTCAGATTCAGCGCAGCGCCGGCAATGCGCTGCAAGCGCCTCGACGCGCTGAGTTCATCCAGTTATTGCTCGAAGCTGCCGAGCGCGCCCGCGATAGCGCCGCTGTCGAGCAGGCCGTGGATTATCTGCGCAGCGCCGAGGTGTTACTCGGCGACAACGGCTGGACGCAGCTCTACCCGCAAGCCTTCGCGGCGCGCTGGCTGGCAGCCGACTGCGCGATGTTGCTGGCGGATCTGCCCGGCGCGCAACAGCGTCTCGACGATTGCCTGGAACACGCTGCCACCGTGCTGGACCGCGCGAAAACCTACCGCCTGCGCGCCAGCCTGCGCACCTTGCATTCCGATTACCACGGCGCGATCGGCGAAGCGCTGGCCGGTCTTGCCTTGCTCGATATCGACCTGCAGCGACACCCATCGAAGGCGCAACTGGGCGAAGCGTTCGAACGGGTTCGGCAATTGGTCGGTGCGCGACAGATCGCTGAGTTGACGGCGTTGCCCAAAGCCAACGAGCCGCGAATCGAAGTGGCCATGGAGCTGCTGAGCACGCTGATCGCCTCGTTCTTCGTGCAGGACGACATTGCTTTTCTGCACCTGGCGAAGATGGTCGAACTGACTTTGCTCCATGGCACCACGCCCAGCAGCGGCTACGGTTTTGCCTGGTACGGCGTGATGATCGCCGACCGTTATGGCGAATATCTGGACGGTGTTGCTTTCGCCGAACTGGCGCTGGAACTGACTGATCTGCACGGCTATGAGGCAGGGCGCACCGGCACGCTGGTGGCGCTGGATCAGGTCAGCGCGTGGACCCGGCCGATGGCCTACGCGCGGCAGAAGGCTTTCGCCGCGTTTGAGTGCGGTCAGGCCGGCGGCGATCTGGGCATGTCGTGTTACGCCTGCAACCACATAGGCTCCGATCTGCTGTTCATGGGCGAGCCGCTGCCAAACGTGTTGAACGAGCTGGACGTCGGCCTGAGTTGGGTGCGGCAGTTTCACTACATTGACATCGAGCGCATTCTTGTGGCGCAACAGGCGTTCGCCAGCGATTTGCGCAATGGGCCTGAGCCTCGTTCGATCGCAATGCTGGATGCTTTGGAACATGACCGCTTCGGCCCGCTGCATCGCGACCGCGTTTCACAGCCGACGCTGGTGTGGATGTGGTTGTATTCGGGCATGTCGGCGTTGTATTTCGGTGAAGTGCGTTACGCGCTGCGCCGTTTCGAAGACGCCGAGGCGTTGACCTGGTCGCTGCCGGCGCACATTGATCTGGCGCATTACTACCTGTTCTACGGCTTGGCACTGGCCAGTCCCGAGGCGCCGGGCTCTGTTGCCGAAAAACTGCAGAAGCTGGAGCAGCAACGGCAGCGTTTTCTGCCATGGGTCGAGCTCAATCCTTCGACCTTCAGCAACAAACTGCTGCTGATCGAAGGCGCGATGGCCCGCGTGCGCGGCGAAGGGCTGGCCGCCATTCGCTGCTTCGACCAAGCGCAAATCGCGGCGGCCGCTGCCGGGTTTATCCATGAGCAAGCACTGGCCCATGAACAACTGGCCGAGGTCTGCCTGACCAACGGCCTGGTCTCCGGCACGCATCATCACCTGCGTGTGGCGCGCGACTGCTATGTGCTGTGGGGCGCTGAAGCCAAGGCGCGCCAGCTCGAAGCGCAGCATCCGTTTCTCGCCCACGAGCATTCCCTGGAAGCGGGAACGCCGGTGACGCGGGTGCGCCTTGACCTGGAAGTCGGCATTGAAGCGGCACGCGCGGTCTCGCAAGAGGTGTTGCTCGATCGGCTGGTGGAGACCTTGATGAATCACTTGATGATTCAGGCCGGTGCCGATCGCGGCGCGCTGCTGTTGGTCGCCGAGGGTGAGTTGCACTTGGCCGCTGCCGCGCATGTCGAGGCGGGCAACGTGCGGGTCAGTCAGGACAACGATCGCTCGCTGGAGCAGATCGCGCCGGTTTCAGTGCTCAATTCGACCATGCGCACGCGCACGCCGCTGGTGCTTGACGATGCCCGCGCCGACTGCCCGCAAGCCTACAGCGCTGATCTGCAGCAACGGCAGACGCGCTCGCTGATGTGCCTGCCGTTGCTCAAGCAGGGCGCGCTGATCGGTCTGGTGTATCTGGAAAACAGCCTGGTACCGAAGCTGTTCAGCGCCGAACGCCTGACCATGCTGGAAATTCTCGCCTCGCAGGCAGCGGTGTCGCTGCAGACCGCGCGGCTGTATGCGCAACTGGTCGAAGACAACCGCTTGCGCGCGCAGATGGAAGCCGACTTGCGCAGCTCGCGGGCGGAACTGGCGCGCAACTCGCACCTGAAAATGATGGGCGAACTGTCGGCCTCGATCGCCCACGAAATCAGCCAGCCGCTGCTGGGCATTTCATCGAACGCCTCGGCCAGTCTGCGCTGGCTCAAGCGCGACACGCCTGATCTCGACGAGGCTATTCAGGGACTGGAAGACATCCGCTCCGACAGCGCCCGTGCCACCGAGATCGTCCAGGCCTTGCGCGCATTGGCCAGGCAGGCGCCGTTGCAACGATTGCCGGTGTCGATTGACGCGTTGATCGGTGAGGTCGTGCAACTGACGGCGAGCGATGTGCACAATCGCGGGGTGAGCTTGCGCACGCAACTCAACGCTGCTGACCCGGTGCTGGGGGATCGGGTGCAGATCCAGCAGGTGATCTACAACCTGATCGTCAACGCGCTGGAAGCGATGGCTGGGCAGGGCGTGACTGACGGGCGCCTGGTGATTGAGTCGACGCTGTCCGATGGGCAGGTCTGCGTGGCTTTTCAAGACAACGGGCCGGGGATCGCCGAGCATCAGCGTGAAGAAATTTTCGATGCGTTCTTCACCACCAAGGGCAGCGGCATGGGCATGGGCCTGGCGATTTGCCGAACGGTGATAGGCGCCCATGGCGGGACGTTGCGCGTGGAAGACAGCGAAGAGGGCGCGCGGATCTGTTTCAGGCTGCCACTTGCGCCGGACGCCAGGATCAAAAGCCCCTCACCCTAACCCTCTCCCGGAGGGAGAGGGGACTGACCTAGGTGTTTGGTCGACGTACGCCGACTTGCAATACCGAGTTGAATTCAGGTTTGGCAAAAACAAAAGCCCCTCACCCTAGCCCTCTCCCGGAGGGAGAGGGGACTGACCTAGGTGTTTGGTCGACGTACGCCGACTTGCAATACCGAGTTGAATTCAGGTTTGGCAAAAACAACAGCCCCTCACCCTAACCCTCTCCCGGAGGGAGAGGGGACTGACCGAGGTGTTTGGTCGACGTACGCCGACTTGCAATACCGAGTTGAATTCAGGTTTGGCAAAAACAACAGCCCCTCACCCTAGCCCTCTCCCGGAGGGAGAGGGGACTGACCGAGGTGTTTGGGGGAGATACGCCGACGTGAAAGTCCGAGTTGAACTCAGGATTGGAAAAGCCCACAAATCGGCCCCCTCTCCCTAGGGAGAGGGCTGGGGTGAGGGGTGAATTCACCGCGATCGCAACGCCGACCGCCAATTCGCTGCCAAAAAAAACCGCGAAAAATCGCGGCCAAAAGGGAGGAGTGAACAAAACCCTTTGAAGTCCCACTCAGGGCCGCAGTTCCGTCAAGCGCTGGCCCATCGTCGAATTCAGCAACCCATCGCTGAGCCGCCACACATCCGCATCCACCAGCGCCACCCGCGCTCCGCACATCAGTTGGCGCCAGACCTTCGGTGGCATCCCCACCATGCGCCCGAAAGTGCGGGTGAAGTGCGAGTGATCGGAAAATCCGCATTCATACACAATCTCGGTAATCGCCATCGAGGTCAGCAACAGCCCTTTGGCCTTGTCGATCTTCATCTTCAGCATCCATTCCTGCGGCGAGCAGCCGGTGACGATCTTGAACGCCCGGGAAAAGTGGCTGCGTGAAAGATTGCAATGTTCGGCAATCTCGCTGACGCGCAGGCTGCGGCTCAGATCGTGCAGCATGTAGGCCTTGGCGCGGCGTTCCTGCCAGCCGGACAGTGCGCCCAGTGGGCGAGCCAGGTGGCAGGAAGGGTCTGACTTCACCGATTGCGGGTTCATGGCGGCTCTCCTGATCGATGGGCAAAGTCTGGCCGCAGGCTTTATTTAAAGTCCTTAAACAAACCTTAAAAGTTATGAAGCCCAAGCCTCAGGCGTGAAACGGATAATCGACGTAACCACGCTGATCGCCGCCGAAGAAGCTGCTCGGATCCGGCGTGTTCAACTCAAGCCCGTCGTGCAGCCGACGCGGCAGGTCCGGGTTGGCCAAAAATGGCCGGCCAAAGGCAATGATGTCGGCGCGATCGACGCTCAAGGCCAGTTCGGCGGATTCAGCGTCGTAACCGCCAGCGAGGATCAGCACGCCGTTCCAGGTCTGGCGCAACTGGGCGATGATCGCGTCCCAGCGCGGGTCGAAGTTTTCGTCCTTGACCGTGCCGACCATGGCCGGCTCGACCAGGTGCAGGTAGGCCAGATTCCACTGGTTGAGCGCTTCGACCAGATAACCGAAGGTCGCTTCAGGCGTGTCATCGCCCATGCCCATGAAGCGGCCCATTGGCGTCAGACGCACGCCGACGCGCTCGGCGCCGACTTCATCAGCGACGGCGGCGACCACTTCGAGCAGAAACCGCGCACGGTTTTCCACACTGCCTCCATAGGCGTCATCACGCTGGTTGCTGTTGCTGTTGAGGAACTGGTCGAGCAGATAACCGTTGCCGGCATGGATCTCCACGCCGTCCATACCAGCGTTCAACGCGTTGCGCGCAGCGCGGCGATAGTCTTCGACGATGTCGGCGATTTCCGCTGTTTCGAGGGCGCGCGGCACCGGCACATCGCCCCATACGCCGTTGCCTTGTTCATCGACGATAAAAGTCTTGCCCGGCACAGGCAGGGCGCTCGGCGCCACCGGCAAACCGGCGTCCGGCTGGAAGCTGGGATGCGAGACCCGGCCGACGTGCCACAGCTGCATGAAGATCAGACCGTTGGCCGCGTGCACCGCCGTGCTGACTTCGCGCCAGGCGTGGACTTGCGCATCGCTGTAGATCCCCGGCGTCCACGCATAGCCCTGGCCTTGCTGAGAAATCTGCGTGGCTTCGGTGATGATCAGCGCAGCACTGGCGCGTTGGCGGTAGTACTCGGCGTTCATTGCGGTCGGCACGTCGCCCGGCTGGCCAGCGCGCGAGCGGGTCAGGGGCGCCATCGCCACACGATGAGCAAGGGTGTAAGGGCCGAGTGCGATGGGTTGAAACAGGCGACGGGTCATGGGTAGCTCCGGATGTCGATGAGTAGGGTTCAAGTGCGGCAGCCAGGTGCCGCGCGGTGTGCAGGTAACTTAACCGGGGGTGGCGGGGCTGATAATCCGTGGCCGGCGCTACGCAGCTTTGCGCGCAACGCAACGGCACCCGCGCTCATCCATGACGAGCGCGGGCGTGGTTCAGGCGGGTTGGGTCGAGCGAGTCAGCGGCAGGTGCAGCCAGCGCCGGCCGGTGGCATTGCTGACCGCGTTGCCGAGCGCAGCAGCCATTGGCCCTTGGACGATTTCGGCAGCACCGAGGAAGGGTTCGCCCGGTTGATCGAGCAGATGCACATCGACTTTTTTCGGCAATTGCGTGAAACGCAGAATTGGATAACCGCTCCAGTCATAGCTGCGAATGCCGCCGGCGTCGTAGGCGACTTTTTCGTAGAGCGTCCAGCTGGCCGACTGGACGATGCCGCCCTCGACCTGATTGCGCAGGCCATCGGGGCTGACGATCTGGCCGACGTCGACCGCCGTGACCACATGATCGACACGGATCTCGCCGGTCTGCGGATGCACCCGCAGTTTCACCGCAAGGGCGCAGTAACCCATGATGTTTTTGTAGCGGGCGAAGGCAAAACCGATCCCAGCACCGGGCTCGCTGCTCTTGTGTGGCCAGCCGATTTCGTCGCGCACGCGCTCAATCACAGCCCGGGCACGTGGGTCGCGCAGATGCGCCAGACGTAACGCCAGCGGATCGAGCCCGGCCTTGATCGCCAACTCATCAATACCTGCCTCGATGGCGAAGATGTTGATGTGCGCACCCAGCGAGCGCATGGCCGAGGTGCGGAACGGCATAGTGGTGACGAAGTTCATGTTGATTCGCGTCGCGCCCAGCTCGTACAGCGGCACCGCGTTGCGATCGCCATCACCTTCGGGCTGGGCGATCGGCACCGAGGGCGCCGAGGTGAAGGGTTTCGCCAACAGGCGTGCCGGCAGCAGGCGCCCGGCATTGACGATGCGTTCGTTGTGCGGCGTGGTCCACAGCTCGTAGTTCCAGTCCTGCAAACGGCCCTGACTGAGGCCGGCATCGACTTCGGTGACCATCGCCGAACTGTACGGCTCCCAGAGATTTTCCTGCTCGCGCATCCATTGCACCCTGACCGGCGTGCCCGGCAGGCGCATGGCGATCAGCGCGGCATCGGCGGCGGCATCATCGGCGCCGTTGTGGCCGTAGCAACCCGAGCCTTCGGTGTGAATGCAGCGCACACGCTCCGGCGGCAGACGCAGCATTTCGGCGATACCGGCGCGCAGCGGATAGACGCCCTGAGTGTGGGTCCACACCGTGAGCACGCCATCGTTGAACCAGGCCACCGCACAGGACGGGCCGATCGAGCCGTGCATCAAATACTGCTTGGTCACCCGCGCCTTGAAGCGCGTTTCGGTCGCGCCGCCGGCATTGCCGTTGTTGCTGATCGGATAGCGCTTGGAGGGCAATTGCTTGAGCAAATCGTGAATCCCGGCGGCTTCGGGAATCGCCTCGCCGCCACTCCACTTGGCACTTTCCATGCCGGCGCGCATGGCCTTGATCGCTTGCCACTCATCATGGGCGACCACCGCCAGATAGTTGCCGTCGCGAATCACTTTGACCACGCCGTTCAACGCCTCGATGGACGCGGCATCGAACGGCTGAAGCGTGCAGCCGGGACGCGGCGGGCGGATGACACGCGCGTGCAGCATGCCCGGCAGGCGCATGTCCTGGACGAATGCCGCGCCGCCGCTGACCTTGGCCGGAATATCCAGGCGCGGCAGGTTGTGGCCGATCAGTTTGAAATCGGCCGCCGCCATCGCCGGTGATTGCGCCTTGGCGTACTGGTGCACATCGACATGCTTGACCGCGTCGGCATATGCCATGCGCTGACCATTCGGCCCTTCGATGATGCCGTCGCGAGTGCTCAGTTGTGCCGCATCAACTTGCCAGCTGCGCGCGGCGGCATCGACGAGCATTTCCCGCACCTGGGCGGCCGCGTTGTACAGCGCGGTGCCGCTGTCGAAAATACTGTGGCTGCCGGCGGTGTAGCCTTCGTTGGGCGTCAGCGCGGTGTCGGCGGTGAGCAAGTTGATCGCGCTGGCCGGCACCTGCAAACGTTCGGCAGCGATTTGCAGCAACGCGGTTTTCACCCCGGTGCCCAGTTCGACCTTGCCGGTGTACACGGTGATGCCGTCGGCGGCGATGCGAATCCACGCGTCGAGGTATGGGTTGGTGCGCAGGCTGCCGGGCAGATCGGGGGCCAGCACCACAGTGCCAAGGGTGTCGACTTCGGTGTCGGCCAAGGCACGCCGGGCTATCGGCATCAGGGTGAAGGCCATCAGCAGCGCGCCGCCACGCAGGAAGGCCCGGCGGCTGGGGTTCAAGCCGTTTGCTTCGCTCATGTCCGGCTCCCGTTGTGCCCGGCCGCCTGTTTGATCGCCTCGATGATGCGCAAATGGGTGCCGCAACGGCACAGATTGCCGGCCATGTGTTCGCGGATGGTTTGTTCGTCCGGGTGCGGATCGCGTTCGAGCAACGCCTGCGCGCGCATCAGCATGCCGGCGATGCAGTAACCGCATTGCGCGGCCTGCTTGTCGATAAATGCCGCTTGCAACGGGCCGGGTTTGTCTGCGCTGCCGAGGCTTTCCACGGTGCGGATCTTTTTCCCTTCAAGGCCTGCGCAGGGCGTGAGGCAGGCGAACACCGGTTGGTCGTCGACGATCACCGTGCACGCGCCGCACTGGCCCAGGCCGCAGCCGTACTTGGCGCCGTTGAGGTTCAAGTGGTTGCGCAGCGCATACAGCAGCGGCATGTCCGGTTCCAGCTCCAGCGCTTGGCCGGCTCCATTGACGGTGAGAGTGATCTGGCTCATTTCGTCTCCTGACGTAACGCTTCGATAGTGGAAGAGAGGTCGGCCCATGGCTGTTCGGGGCGGGCTTGTTCGCGCAGATACGCGGCGAGTGCGCCGAGCTGGGCGTTGTCGAGGCTGGCGGCGAACGGCGGCATCACCGGGCCGGGGGCGCCGGGAATGGCGGGCACGCCTTCGAGCACGGTCTTGAGAAAGTTGCGCGAGCTGGCCGCTTGCAGCGCCGAAGTGCCTTGCAGGCCCGGGCGGCCGTCGATTTCGCGCATCGGCGCGGCGGGTGCGTGACATCCGGCGCAGGCGCTACTGAAGAGCAGGGCGCCGGTTGTGTGATCCGCTGGAATACCTGGCTGCTTTTTCGCCGTGGTTTCGGTCACCGCGTGCGGGTTTTGCAGGCTCAGCAGGTAGTCGGCAATTGCCTCGGCTTCACTGGCCGGCAAGCGCGCCAGACTCAGGCTGACCGGGCGCATCGGGCCGGCGGGCGTACCGTGGCCATCGACCACATCGGCGCGCAGGTAGCCGACCAATTGCTCGCGATTCCATGGATTGGCGCGTTGGCCGAGGCCGACCAGTGTCGGCGCTTCCCAGCCATCGACGCTGCCGCCCTGAAGGTATTGCGAGGATTTCTCCGCGCCGATCAGGTTCAGCGGCGAATGGCAGCCGGCGCAGTGGCCCGGGCCGTCGACCAGATAGCGTCCGCGATTCCATGCCGCGCTGTGTTCGGCCAGCGGCGTCAGTGGCTCGCCATGCAGAAACAGCAGATTCCAGAACGACACCAGCGGGCGGATGTTCATCGGGAAGTTCATCTGGTTCTGCCGCGCCGGGGCTTGTACGGCGGGGCCGCTCATCAAGTAGGCGTAAGCGTCGGCGATGTCTGCTGCACTCATGCGTCGGTAGTGCACGTAAGGAAACGCCGGGTAGAGAAAGTGGCCGTCGCGGGCAATGCCTTCACGCATCGCCCGCTCGAAGGCCGGCAGTGACCATTCGCCGATGCCGGTCTGCGCATCCGGGGTGATGTTGGTGCTGTACAGCGTGCCGAACGGCGTCACCAGCGGCAGCCCGCCAGCCAGGTATTCGCCGCCGGGGCGGGTATGGCACACCGCGCAGTCGCCGGCCTCGACCACCCGTGCGCCGCGTTGCAACTGCGCAGTATCGAATGACGTCGGCCGTTTGATTGGTGCGATCGCCGGGCGCCACATCAGCGCGACGGCGACGATCAGGCCGAGCACCGCGAGCACGGCGACGCTGATCCACAGGGTTCTGGATTTGAGCAAATGGCTGTTCATGGTCGGCAGAAAAACGCGGCGGACAGTGGCAGGACGAGTGCAGTGCGGGTCATGGAAACGCTCCTTGTAGCAGCCGGGGAAGGGCGCCGATGCGGACGTCAGCGCCAGGGCCAAAGCGTAGAGAAGACCCTTGCGGCGGAGAATCACCGGCCCGCGCAACAGCGCGTTGCGCCACAAGCAACGTTGCGCGCCACGCATCAGTGCGTTGCCAGTGGCATGGATTCTCGCCCCCGCCGGCTGACCGTAGCCTTGGCACAACTTTCCCGAACTCAACGAGGTGTCACCATGCTTACGGGCAACCCTGCCGTTGCGGCCCCGGCCGAACAGCCTGCTTCACTCTCCGGCCTGATGGTCGCGTTTCTGGCCTTCTGCTGCGGCGCGGTCGTCGCCAACCTGTATTACGCGCAGCCCATCGTCGAACTGATCGCGCCGCAGATCGGCCTGTCCAGCGCCAATGCCAGCCTGATCGTGTCGCTGACCCAGTTCGGTTACGCGCTGGGCTTGTTGCTGCTGGTGCCGCTGGCCGACCTGATGGAGAACCGCCGTCTGGTGGTCGGCTTCACCCTCGCTGCCAGCGTGACGCTGCTGTGTGCTGGCCTGACTCATTCGCCGTCGCTGTTTCTGCTGCTCTCTTTGCTGATCGGCCTGACCTCGGTGGCGGTGCAGATTCTCGTGCCACTGGCCGCGCATTTGGCGCCGGAAGCCAGCCGGGGGCGCGTGGTCGGCAATATCATGAGCGGCCTGCTCTTGGGGATTCTGCTGTCGCGGCCGCTGTCGAGTCTGTTGGTCGAAGTGTTCGGCTGGCGCGGGGTGTTTTACAGCGCGGCGGCACTGATGGCGGTGATCGCGTTGATTACCGCTGTGGCACTGCCGCGCCGGGTGCCGACGCATAAGGCCACTTATGTCGCGTTGATTGGTTCGGTGTTTGCCTTGGCCCGGCGCTTTCCTGTGTTGCGCCAGCGTTCGCTGTATCAGGGTTTGCTGTTCGCCAGTTTCAGCCTGTTCTGGACGCTCGCGCCAATTGAGCTGATGCGTCACCACGGTTTCAGCCAGGCGCAGGTGGCGATCTTTGCCCTGGTCGGCGCGGTGGGTGCGATTGCCGCGCCGATTGCCGGGCGTCTCGCCGATGCCGGGCACGGTCGTCGCGGTACCTTGGTGGCGTTGCTGCTGGCGCCGCTGTCGCTGTTGATCGCCGCGCTGCCGGGCAGTGGTTACGTATGGCTGGTGGTGTGTGCGGTGCTGCTGGATTTTGCCGTGCAGCTGAACATGGTCCTCGGCCAGCGTGAGGTCTACGCCCTCGACCCGCACAGCCGCGCACGCCTGAATGCGGTGTACATGACCAGCATCTTCGTCGGCGGCGCGCTCGGTTCACTGGTCGCCAGCCCGCTGTACGAACACTTCGGCTGGAACCTCTCGGCCGTTGCCGTGGCGGTTTTGCCGGCGTTGGCGCTGGCGTTGTTCCTGAGTCGCAAGGCTGATGTCTGAGGTCGCGATGAGGCCCGGCAAGCACGACGATACAAGACGTGTGGCGAGCGCTGATGCACAATCAGCGGCGTTCCCTCACCACCGGACCCCGCTTATGGACAAGTTGCTGGCACTGAAGATGTTTGTTGAAACCGTGCGCTGCGGAGGCTATTCCTCGGCGGCGCGCAAGCTTGGGATTTCGACGTCTTCGGTGACACGGCAAGTGGCGGGCCTGGAAAACGAGTTGGGCGCCAGCCTGCTCAATCGCACCACGCGCAATACCAGCGTCACCGTCGCCGGCCAGACCTATTTCGAGAAGGCCGTGGCCATTCTCGATGCCATCGACGAAGCCGATGCGGTGGTCGCCGATCGTGGCAGTGATGCCCAGGGCCGCTTGCGCATCAGCGTGCCGGTGGAGTTTGGCCGGCGACTGATCGCGCCGCACCTGAGCCGCTTGCTTGAACGCCATCCCGGGCTGGAGATCAGCCTGTCGCTGAGCGATCAGGTCAGCGATTTGCTCAGCGAGCAGATCGACGTTTCAGTGCGGCTCGGCTCGACGGTGGTCAGCGAGGACATCGTCAGCAAACGCGTCGGGCAGTTTCAGCGTTGGATTGTTGCCAGCCCGGATTATCTGGCGCGCAGCGCTGTGCTGGAGCATCCGCGGGATTTGCTCGAGCATCAATGCCTGCGCTTCGACTACGGCGGCAGCCATCATCACTGGACCTTTCAGGGCGACGAAGAGCCGATTCAGCTCAACGTCCAGGGCCGCCTGCAAAGCAACAACGCCGACATTCTTCGCGAAGCGGCGATTGGCGGTGGCGGTGTGGCGCTGCTGGCCGACTGGCTGGTGCGCGACGACGTCACCGCCGGGCGCCTGACGCGCTTGCTTGAGCACTACGAGGTCAATCCCGGCAGCGCGAGCAGTTGCATCAACGCGCTGTACCTGCCCAACCACCGTGGATCGAGCCGGATCAACGTGTTCATCGATTTTCTCGTGGAAATCCTCAAACCCGCCGCATAGCGCTGCACACTCTGTTGCTGCAGCCGCTGCACACTGCTTGTATGCTTGCGCCCCGGAACACGTGGCCGCCGTGAGTGCCGACGTTCGAATGATGGCTGGAATGGATACCGGACTTCCTTAAGGTACTGACGTGAAGCGTGATACTCGCCTTGTAATGCTCCTGCTGCTGGTGATCGGCTGTTCCCTGACTTCGCTGACGATCTGGAAAGTCTGGTCTTCGCGTGAGCGTGCACTGGCCGAGGTCGATGTGCATGGCCTGAACCTGACCCAGGCGCTCAACACCTACACCGAAGGCATCGTCCGGCAAAGCTCGCTGCTCTTGCTCGGGCTGGTCGAACGTCTGGAAACCGAGGGCGACGGCCCGGCGCAGATTCAGCGCATCCAGAGCCTGATCGACCGCCAGCAGCCGCTGATGCCACAGCTCAGCGGCATCACGATTTATGACCGGCACGGGCATTGGTTGATGTCCTCCAACCGACCGATTCCCGAGGGCGCCAACAGCAGCGACCGCGCCTATTTCATCCACCACCGTGACAGCCCGAGCCGCGAGCCGTTCATTGGCCCGCCGATCCAGAGCCGTGCCAATCACGAATGGGTGGTGACCATCAGTCGGCGCTTCAACGACGATGCCGGGCAGTTCGCTGGCGTGGTAGCGGTGACGCTGGGGGTGGAGAACTTCCTGCGGGTGTTCGGCAAACTCGACGTTGGCCAGGACGGCGCGATCGGTCTGTCTTACACCGATGGCACGCTGCTGGTGCGCTACCCGTTCCGCGAGCAGGACATGGGCCGCAATTTCTCCAGTTCGCCGATCTACGCCAAATACCTCGTCGACCGTTCGGTTGGCACTGCTTCGTACACCTCCAGCCTCGACGGTGTCGAGCGGCTCTACGCGTTCCGCAAAAGCGAAACGCTGCCGCTGATCACCACCGTGGCCCTGGGCAAGGATGAAGCGCTAGCGGCGTGGCGTATCGAAGCGGCGCTGTCGGCGGTAGTGGTGGCCGGACTGCTCGGGCTGACCGGGTTGATCGGCTGGTTCCTGATCCTTGATATCCGCCGCCGGACTGAGGCTGAAGAGGCGTTGCGCGATGCCCAGCAGCAGTTGCTCGCGTCCAATCGGCAACTGGAATTACTGGCGCTGAAAGATGCGCTGACCGGCCTGGCCAACCGCCGCTGTTTCGATGAAACCCTGGCGGTGGAAGCGCGGCGGGCGCAGCGTGACGGCACCTCGCTGGCCTTGCTGATGATCGATATCGATCACTTCAAATTGTTCAACGATGCCTTGGGCCACGTTGCTGGCGATGCCTGCCTGCAGGCGGTCAGCAAGATTCTTGAAGGCTGCGTGCGACGCCCCTCGGATCTGGTCGCACGCTACGGTGGCGAGGAAATTGCGGTGATCATGCCGGCCACCGACAGCGCCGGTGCGACGGTGGTGGCGCAGTTGATGCTCGAGCGTTTGCAGCAGGCGAACATCGCCCACCCGGGCAGTCCGTTTGCTCGGATTACGGTGAGTATCGGTATGGCGGTGGGGACGGGCGCGCAGCTGGATTCGCTGCCGGCGTTGATCCAGACCGCCGATCAGGCGCTGTACCGCGCGAAAGCGGCGGGCCGCAACGGGATGGCCGGGCAGGCCTGAGGCGCACTAGAAAGCTTCGCCGCTATCCAGTTTCGCCAACAGCATTTGTCCGCGTTGCCACAGTGCATCCTGCTTGGCCAGCGGCATGCGGTCGAGGTTCTTGTACATCATGCCCATGCGCTGATTGCCGCGCAGGATATCGCCGTGGCGCATGAGGAAATGCCAGTACAGCGCGTTGAACGGGCAGGCATCGTCCGCGCTGCTTTCCTTGACCTTGTAGGCGCAGTCGCCGCAGTAATCCGACATCCGATTGATGTACTGGCCGCTGGCGCAGTAAGGCTTGGAGCCGAGATAACCGCCGTCGGCATGCATGACCATGCCAAGGGTGTTGGGTAGTTCGACCCAGTCGAAGGCGTCCATGTAGATCGCCAGATACCACTCACAGATTTCCTTCGGCGCAATCCCGGCGAGCAAGGCAAAGTTGCCGGTGACCATCAGCCGCTGGATGTGGTGCGCGTAGGCATGTTGCAGGCTTTGGCCGATGGCCTGGCGCATGCAGTTCATCTGCGTTTCACCCGTCCAGTAGAACTCCGGCAGCGGGCGCGTGTTGCCGAACACATTGCCCTCGGCGTATTCCGGCATCTTCAGCCAGTACACACCGCGCACGTATTCGCGCCAGCCGATCAACTGTCGAATGAAGCCTTCGGCCGCGTTGAGGCCGATGCTCCCCGACCAGTAAGCCGCCTCGACATCGCTGCACAGCTGGCGCAAATCGAGCAGGCCGATGTTCAGCGCCGCGCTGATCCGCGCGTGAAACAGGAACGGTTCGTCGCTGGCCATGGCGTCCTGGTAATCACCGAAGCCGGCCAGCGCGTAGTCGAGAAAGTATTGCCACAGGGCCTGGGCATCGGCGTGGGTCACCGGGTAATTGAAGTCATCCAGCGTGCCGTAATGGCTGGCGAAGCGCTCGCCGACCAATACCAGAACCTCTTGGGTGATTGCGTCATTGGCGAAACGCGCCGGGTAGGGCGGTTTGGCGTGTTTGGGCAGCGCCTTGCGATTCTCCGCATCGAAATTCCACGCACCGCCGACCGGCGTGCCGTCGCCATTGAGCAGCAGCCGACTCTTGCGCCGCATCTCGCGGTAGAAAAACTCCATGCGCAGTTGCTTCTTGCCGCTGGCCCAATTGGAGAACTCTTCGCGGGAGCAGAGGAAACGGCGGTCTGAATGCCAGTGCACGGGCAAGCCCGAATCTTTGATTGATTGCTCAAGGCGCCAGTCGCCGCATTCGGTGATGTGGATCTCGTCGGCACCAGTGAGGGTTTGCCAGCGCTGTAGTTCGCCGGGAATTGAGCCGCTGTTGTCCGGGTCGTCTAGGCTGACGTACTGGACGCGGTAGCCTTTATCGCGCAACGCCTCGGCAAAGTGGCGCATGGCGCTGAAGATCAGGGCGATCTTTTGCGGATGATGGGCGACGTGGGTCGCTTCCTCCATAACCTCGACCATCAGCAGCAGGTCTTGCTGGGGATCGAGTGGCTGCAGGGAGGCCAGGTCGAATGACAGCTGGTCGCCGAGGATCAGGAGCAAGCGGTGGGCAGGGGGCATGGAGCGAAGTCCGGTTGGCGATTCGAACTCCAATAGTTATACAGATTGTTTGCTATGTATAGGTTTTAGCGGCCACTGACATCCTGTAGTGGGAGCGAGCCTGCTCGCGAAAGGGTCCTGTAAGTCAATACAAATGCTGACTGACCCACCGCCTTCGCGAGCAGGCTCGCTCCCACAGGGATTTGGGTGGGGTTCTTAAGCGGGGTAGGTCGGATAGTCGATATAACCCTCGGCACCGCCGCCATACACCGTCGCCGGATTCAACTGATTCAACGGCCAGTCATTGGCAATCCGCGCCGGCAGGTCCGGGTTGGCCATGAACGGTCGGCCAAACGCGACCAGATCCGCCAGCCCCGACTCAAGCAATTGCGCGCCGGTTTTGGCGGTGTAGCGACCGGCATAAATGATCGCGCCGCTGAACGTGTCGCGCACGGCCTGGCGAAAGGTCTGCGGCATCGCTGGGGCGTTGTCCCAGTCGGCTTCGGCGATCGACAGGTAGGCGATGCCGACGTCTTCAAGAATCTTGATCGCGGCAATGTAAGTTGTGTGCGGATCTTCCTCGACCAGGCCCAGATACGTCCGCGCTTCATCGGTGGTAGTGAACAGCGGCGCAAACCGCACACCGACCTTGTCCTTGCCGATGCATTCGGCGACGCCGGCCACCACTTCGCGCAAAAAGCGCAAGCGATTGTCCAGCGAGCCGCCGTACTGGTCGGTGCGCAGGTTGCTGTGGGCGGAGATGAACTGGTTGACCAGATAACCGTTGGCGCAATGCAGTTCGATGCCGTCGAAACCCGCATCCATCGCGTTGCGCGCGGCCTGGATGTACAGCTGAATCAGTTCCTGCACTTCATCGGTGCTCAACGCGCGCGGAGCGGACGGCGGCACCAGTTCACCGACACCGGGCGCGGTTTCGATGAACACGCTGACGCGGTCCGTCGCCACCGCAGAGGCCGACACCGGCGCGTCTCCGTTGGGCTGCAACGCCGTGTGCGAGACCCGACCGACATGCCAGAGCTGGGCGAAGATCACGCCATCCACGGCGTGCACCGCCTCGGTGACTTTGCGCCAACCGGCGATCTGCTCCGGCGTATGAATGCCCGGCGTCCATGCATAACCCTGACCGCGCGGTTCGATCTGCGTGCCTTCGGTGACCAGCAAACCGGCACCGGCGCGCTGCTGGTAATACTCGGCCATCAACTCGTTGGCGACATTGCCCGGCTGCGTGCTGCGCTGGCGGGTGAGGGGCGGCAGGACGATGCGGTTTTTCAGGGTGTGTGCGCCCAATTTGGCAGGCGTGAAGAAAGCGTTATTCATGGAGTAAGCCTGGAATCTGATTAGACCAGTCGACTAGTGACTGGGCAAAAAAACAACGCCGGGCTGTACGCACGCGGCGTTGATCGGGTTGGAGCGAGGGATTCAGCCGAGCATCTTCAACAGCTTTTCGGCAACGGCGGCAGAGCTGGCCGGGTTCTGGCCGGTGACCAGTTGACCGTCAGCCACCACATGCACCTGCCAATCGGCGACTTTCGAATAGCGCCCGCCCAGACGCTGGAACTCATCTTCGATGAGGAACGGCACCACGTCAGTCAGACCAACAGCAGCTTCTTCGGCGTTGGTGAAACCGGTGACGTCGCGATCTTTGACGATCGGCTGGCCGTCAGCGCGCACCACATGACGCAACACGCCGGGTGCGTGGCAGACAAAACCGTGAGGTTTGTTGGCGCGGTCGAAGGCTTCGATCAGTGCAATCGAGGCCTTGTCTTCGGCCAGATCCCACAGCGGGCCGTGGCCGCCTGGGTAGAACACGGCATCGAAATCTTCGGCCTTCACATCAGCCAGACGGCCAGTAGTGGCCAGTGCTTGTTGTGCGGCCGGATCGGCGCGGAAGCGATCGGTTTCGGCAGTCTGCGCGCTTGGCTCATCGCTTTTCGGATCGAGCGGTGGCTGGCCGCCGGCAGGCGATACCAGGGTGACGTCGGCGCCGGCGTCCTTGAAGGCAAAGTAGGGCGCGGCGAACTCTTCCAGCCAGAAGCCGGTTTTCTTGCCGGTGTTGCCGAGTTGATCGTGGGAAGTCAGAACCATCAAGATTTTCATAGAGCACCCTTGGGTTGGTCTGGCATCGGCAGAAGGCGAGGGATTCGCTTGTTGTCGGTGCCGCATGAATTTGTGTGTCGGGGCGCAGCATAGTTTCCAATTAGACCAGTCGTCTAGTAATTTTTTCAGAAAATGTTTTTGCCCGTCGGTTATGGCAAACTCCCGGTCCTGAAAACTATACGACTGGTCTATTGTCTGGAATTTTGCGCACCATGAAGCCGACCTTTGACGACACCCGCCAACACTTGCTCGACACCGGCCACCGGATGATGGCCGAGAAGGGCTTCACCAGCGTCGGCCTCAACGAGATCCTGCAGACCGCCGGCGTGCCCAAGGGCTCGTTCTATCACTACTTCAAATCCAAGGAGTTGTACGGCCAGGCGCTGCTCGAGGATTACTTCGTCGACTACCTCGCGGACATGGAGCGCCGCCTGACATTGCCTGGGCTGACTGCCTTCGAGCGCTTGATGGATTACTGGCAGGGCTGGCAGAACCGCTGCACCCTCGAAGGCCACGGCGATGAATGCCTGGTGGTGAAACTCAGCGCCGAAGTGGCCGACCTGTCTGAGTCAATGCGCCTGACCCTGCGCGACGGCGCTGAACGCATAGTCGCGCGCATCACCGAATGCATCGAACAAGGCCAGACCGACAAAAGCCTGCCCGAGGGCGATGCGCGGAAGTTGGCAGAGACGCTGTATCAGCTCTGGCTCGGCGCCAGCCTGCTGAACAAATTGCAGCGCACCGGACAGTCGCTGCAGACCTCTATGGCGATGACCCGGCAGTTGCTGCAAGCCTGAGCCTCGCCGCAGATCCCTTGTAGGAGTGAGCCTGCCCGCGAAGAGCGCGGCACATTCAACATCTTCATCGCCTGACCGAATGCATTCGCGAGCAGGCTCGCTCCCACAGGTTTTCACGGCGAATGCAAAAACCCCGGCAACACGCAAAACCCAGTGTGGGAGTGAGCCTGCTCGCGAAGAGCGCGGCACATTCAACATCTTCATCGCCTGACCGAATGCATTCGCGAGCAGGCTCGCTCCCACACTGTTATGGGCCGAACCATCGATCTTCATTCAATCCCAATCCTGTGGGAGCGAGCCTGCTCGCGAAGACGGCGGCACATTCAACATCTTCTTTAACTGACCCAATGCATTCGCGAGCAAGCTCGCTCCCACAAGTTTTCGCGGCGTGTGCCAAATCCCGGCGACATGCAAATCCAGTGTAGGAGCGAGCCTGCTCGCGAAGACGGCGGCACATTCAACATCTTCATTGCCTGACCCAACGCCTTCGCGAGCAAGCTCGCTCCCACAGGTTTTCGCGGCGTGTGCCAAATCCCGGCGACACGCAAAATCCAGTGTGGGAGCGAGCCTGCTCGCGAAGGCGGCGGGACATTCAATACCTTCATTGCCTGACCCAATGCATTCGCGAGCAGGCTCGCTCCCACAGGTTTTCGCGGCGTGTGCCAAATCCCGGCGACATGCAAAATCCAGTGTGGGAGCGAGCTTGCTCGCGAAGAGGGCGGCACATTCAACATCTTCATTGCCTGACCCAATGCATTCGCGAGCAGGCTCGCTCCCACAGGTTTTCGCGGCGTGTGCCAAATCCCGGCGACATGCAAAATCCAGTGTGGGAGCGAGCTTGCTCGCGAAGAGGGCTGCACATTCAACATCTTCATTGCCTGACCCAATGCATTCGCGAGCAAGCTCGCTCCCACAGGTTTTCGCGGCGAATGCAAAAACCCGGCAACACACAAAACCCGATGTAGGAGCGAGCCTGCTCGCGATGGCGGCGGCACATTCAACATCTTCATTGCCTGACCCAATGCATTCGCGAGCAGGCTCGCTCCCACAGGAGATCTGTGTTGATTGGTGGGATTGGAGATCAGCAGGCCACTCAACATTCAGTCAGGGGATTTTTCCTCTTCAGGCAGTTGGGCAAACCACTGCGCATACGGTGTGTTGCTCACTTTGAATCGGTTGTAATCCGGGCTGCCGTCATCCCACCACACCGGCCCGCGTTCACCCAGCGCGACTTTGGCGTCGTTGACGCGAGCTCTGGCTGACTTCAACGCCTGTGCATCGTCGCCACGCTTTGCCTCTTTGACCGCACGCCGCGCTGACATGAGTTCGGCTACAAATGCCTCACGCTCGGCGGCTGGCAGTGATGGATTGCTGCAACGCCATAGCTGTTGCTTGACCACAAAATAGCGGCCATCGGGGGTGGTGGGGTACATGGACGATATCCTGCGTGATCCAGTCTCAGACCGGGTAGGACAACTCGCCGATGAGTTTATCCAGCGTAATCGGATAATCGCGCACCCGTACGCCACAGGCGTTATAGATCGCGTTGGCGATGGCCGCCGCCGCGCCGCTGATACCCAGCTCACCGACGCCTTTGGCCTTCAGCGGGGTGGCATACGGGTCGACTTCATCGAGAAATACTACTTCCTGATGGGGAATGTCGGCGTGCACCGGCACCTCGTATCCGGCCAGATCGTGATTGACGAAAAAGCCGATTCGATGATCCACCGCCAGCTCTTCCATCAATGCCGCACCAGCGCCCATGGTCATGCCGCCTATGATCTGGCTGCGCGCAGTTTTCGGGTTGAGGATGCGCCCGGCGGCGCACACGGCCAGTTGCCGACGCAGGCGAATTTCGCCGGTCGCCGCATTGACCGCGACCTCGGCGAAATGCGCGCCGAAAGTCTGCTGGGCGAAGCGCTGGGCAAGGTCACCGTATTCCATGCGGTCCTCGCCCGTCAGCTCGCCATTGGCTGCAGCCTGAACCAAGGCAACCTGCTGCGAGCCTGCGCGAATTTGCCCGTCGACAAACTCGGCTTGCTGCGGGCCGATCCCGACGGCGTGAGCGGCGGCCTCACGCAGTTTCACGCACGCGGCATACACGCCGGCAGTGGAGGAGGCGGCGCCCCACTGGCCGCCGGAGCCCGACGATTCCGGAAACCGCGAATCGCCCAAGTGCACCACGACACGGTCCAGCGGCACGCCCATCATTTCGGCAGCGGTCTGGGCGATGATGGTGTAACTGCCGGTGCCGATGTCGGTCATGTCGGTTTCCACGGTGATGACGCCTTGACGATCGAGTCGCACCCGCGCCGCCGAAGCGGTCGTCGGTGCGCCGCGAATCGCCGAGGCCAGCCCGATGCCGATCAGCCAACCGCCCTCACGACGCTGAGCGGGTTGAGGGTTGCGCTGACGCCAGCCAAAGCGTTCGGCCCCAGTGTTCAGGCATTCCACCAACTGCCGTTTGGAGAACGGCCGCGACGGTTGCTCCGGATCGACCTGCGAATCGTTGAGGATGCGCAACTGCAGCGGATCCATCTGCAGCTTTTCGGCCAGTTCATCCATGGCGATTTCCAGCGCCATCATCCCCGGTGCCTCGCCCGGCGCGCGCATCGCCGAACCCTCGGCGAGATCGAGCACGGCGAGATTCAAACGGGTCATGCGATTGGCACCGGCGTAAAGCAATCGGGTTGACGCGGTAGCCGCTTCGGCGCGTCCGCCGCGCAGATTGCCCGACCAGCTCTCGTGGCCGATCGCGGTGATCACGCCGTCACGGTTGGCACCGATGCGCAGGCGCTGAAGCGTCGCCGGACGATGGGTCAGGTTGTTGAACATCAGCGGCCGCGGCAGCGCGACTTTCACCGGTCGCCCGGCATGTCGAGCGGCCAGGGATGCCAACACTGCGTCGCAAAGAATCGTGCCCTTGCCGCCGAAACCACCGCCGATATACGGCGAGATCAGGCGCACATCTTCCTTGGCGATGCCGAGGGTTTTCGCCAGATCGCGCACGCCCCAGTTGATCTGTTGGATCGATGTCCACAAGGTCAACTGCGTGCCACTCCAGCGGGCAATGGTTGCGTGCGGTTCCATCATCGCGTGGGCCTGGTCAGGCGTGCTGTAGTGCTGATCGATTTGCACGGGCGCAGCGTTGAAGGCGCCTTCGAAGTCACCGACGCTGGTCTGCGGCGGCGGGCCGAAGCCGGCCGGTGGCGGTGGGGTTGCGGAGTCTTTCGCAGCCGCCAGATCGAATGAACCTGGTTCGGCCACGTAGCGGATGTCGAGCAAGCCGGCGGCCGCGCGGGCCTGTTCGAAGGTGTCCGCGACGACAATCGCCACGGCCTGGTGATAGTGATCGACCTGCGGCCCGGCCAAGGCCCTGGCTACGTAAAACTCGCCTTTGGCCAATGGCCCGGCGTTTTCGTAAGTGACGATGGCAATCACCCCGGACGCCTCCCGCGCTTGCGTCGAATCGATCGAGGCAATGTGCCCCTTGCCGATCCCGGCGCCGACGATATAGCCATAGGCGGCGTCCGGCACCGCTGCGTTTTGCTCGTAGGCGTAGGGGGCGGTGCCGGTGGTTTTCAGCTTGCCGTCGATGCGGTCGGCAGGTTGGCCGATGACGTTCAGCTGGTCGATCGGATTGGAGCCGGCCGGGGTGTCGAATTTCATCTGCAAATTCCTTTCAGACAGGCTGGCGACGCCCACGTAGCGCGGCGCAGCCATCGATTGACGTCGGATCTCTACGAGCCTAGGCCATCGACGCGCTGCTGATAATGCGCGGTTTCAGGATGGAGTGATGAATCCCGCTCACCAATCCTGATCAACATGACAAATAAGAATACGTTTCAATTACTAATGCGACCGTATACCATGCGCCGCGTTTTCATTGGCGGTTTTGCCCTTCGTTCTGGCCTATTCGTAAAGGTTTTCACCTCATGCGTCGAACTCTGCTTTCCATTTGTGTGCTGCAGGCGTTGTCTTCTTCCTCGTGGGCTGAGTCAGCCGAACCGACTTCTTCAACGCTTGAGCTGGAAGCCACCGATGTGGTCGGCACAGCGGATTACGAAAGGGCAGACGGCCCGGTTCAAGGCTACCGCGCGACCCGTTCGGCCAGCGCCACGCGCACCGACACTTCGATTCACGAAACCCCGCAGTCGATCAGCGTGGTGACCAAGGATGCCGTCGAAGACCTCGGCGCCACGCGTTTGCAGGATGCGCTGGATTACGCCGGCGGCGTCGGGCGCGCGAACAACTTCGGCGGGCAGGGCCTGACCACCTTCACCGTGCGCGGTTTTACCACCGGTGAGTTCTACCGCAACGGTTTCCCGATCAACCGTGGCTACCCGAATATGCCCGACGCCAATACCATCGAGCGTCTGGAAGTGCTGCGCGGTCCGGCGACCATGCTCTATGGCCGTGGCGATCCCGGCGGTACCTTCAACGTGGTGTCGAAACAGCCATTGCCCGAGCGCACCGTCACTCTGGGCAGCCAGTTGAACGATCAAGGCATGAAGCGCGGCACCCTCGACGCTTCCGGGCCACTCGATGAAGAAGGGCGTCTGGCCTATCGCTTGAATGTGGTGGGCGAGGGCGGCGACACCTTCCGCGATCATGTCGAGACCGAGCGCTACGGCATTACGCCGGTGCTGAGCTGGCAGGCCACCGACGCGACCAAGCTGATTTTCGAAGGCGATTTCATGCGCAACAACGCGCCGCTCGATCGCGGCGTGACGCGCTACCCGGCGCAGATCGGCACCGCCTCGCGCGATACCTTCTTTGGCGAGAAGGACGTCGGCAAGCTGCACAACGACAACAACATGGCGCAACTGCGTTTCGAACACATGCTCAACGACGACTGGACCCTGGGCGGTGGTTTCCAGTGGCTCGACGGCTCGCTCCAGGGCAACGCGATCGAGGCCAACGGCATTGCCGCTGACGGCCGCACGCTGGGACGCAACTTCAACTACCGCAAGCTGGAATGGACCGACAAGGACACCCAGCTCAACCTCACCGGGCATTTCGACACTGGCGGTCTGCAGCACACCTTGCTCACCGGCATCGAGTATGAAGATTACGATTACAAGTCGATCATCCAGCGCTCCAGCGGCGCGGTCAGTGCCTACCCGATCGACATCTTCAATCCGGTTTACGGCCAGCCACGCCCGGCGCTGACCCGCACACCGACCCACGATAAAGAGAACCTCAAGACCTACGCCGCGTTCGTGCAGGATCAGGTCGCCCTGACCGACAAACTGAAAGTGCTGGCCGGCGCACGTTTCGAGCGCTTCGAGCACGATTACGAAACCTACGTGCCCGGCGGGAAGAGCTGGCAGGCCAGCGACAACGCGGTCACCCCGCGTATCGGCGTGACCTACGATTTGACCGAAACCCTGGCGGTGTACGCCAACACCGCGCGCTCGTTCAAGCCCAACACCGGCGCCAGCCGCGAAGGCGGCGGCTTCGCTCCGGAAAAAGGCAAGTCCTACGAGATGGGCGGGAAGTGGGAAGCGCTGGATCAGCAGTTGAGCGTCGACGCAGCGATCTACCAGATCGAAAAACGCAACGTGCTGACCACCGACCCGGTGGATTCGACCTTCAGCGTCGCCGCCGGTGAAGTACGCAGCCGTGGTTTCGACGTCAATGTCACCGGCAATCTCACCCCCGAGTGGCGAGTGGTCGGCGGTTACGCTTACGTTGACGCCGAGGTGACCAAGGACAACACGCTGCGCTCCGGCACGCGCCTGCTGAACATCCCGAAGAACAGCTTCAGCCTGCTTAACATGTACGAGTTCCAGGACGGCACGCTCAAAGGCCTTGGCCTTGGCACCGGCCTGAAATACGTCGACGAGCGCGCCGGGCAGACGTCCAACACCGCGTTTTCCATGGGCAGTTACACCGTGGTCGACCTGCTGAGCTTCTACAAGATCAACGACAAGGTGCGGCTCAATCTCGATGTGAAAAACATCTTCGATCGCGACTACGAAGAAGGCGCCTTCGGCAACGTCTACGCCTACCCGGGCGCGCCGCGAACCGTGCAGGTGGGGATTTCCTACACGCTGTAAATCTCCGCAGCGGTTGCCGCCGACCCATGCTGGCCTGAGAGTGGCATGTCGAAATCAGACATCGGCATGCCGCACTCAGGCTAGTTGCGCGGCGGTCGGGCCACGTAAGGTGAAGCATCATTTCGTCGGCAAAGCGTCTGCGTCGCAGCTTTCGCCTGATGTCGACACCGGAAATGATGATCGCCTGACGCTCAGTCAGTGGCCCAAACGTCGATCATGAGAACAATAAGAACCCATGACTAGCCTGAACCCCAAGGACTCCAACGGTCAGTTGGCGCAAGGTTTCAAACCGCGTCACGTCACCATGCTCTCCATTGCCGGCATCATCGGCGCAGGACTTTTCGTTGGCTCAGGCCACGCTATCGCCGCCGCAGGACCTGCGGTGCTGCTCGCTTATCTGTTCTCCGGTCTGCTGGTCGTGCTGGTCATGCGCATGCTCGGCGAAATGGCCGTGGCGCATCCCGACACCGGCTCGTTTTCCACCTATGCCGATCAAGCCATCGGCCGCTGGGCCGGGTTCACTATCGGCTGGCTCTACTGGTGGTTCTGGGTGCTGGTGATTCCCATCGAAGCCTTGGCCGCCGGGCACGTGCTCAATCAGTGGTTTCCCCAGGTCGATGCGTGGTTGTTCGCCTTGCTGTCGATCGTCCTGCTGGTGATTACCAACCTGTTCAGCGTGTCGAAATACGGCGAGTTCGAATTCTGGTTCGCCATGGCCAAGGTCATCGCGATCATCGGTTTCATCGGCCTGGGTTTTGCGGTGCTGATGGGCTGGATTCCCGAGCGTGAAGCCAGTGGCTTGAGCACGCTGATGGCCGAGCACGGCGGCTTTGCGCCCAACGGCATGTCGGCGGTGGTCGGCGCGTTCATCACCATCATGTTCAGTTTCATCGGCACCGAAGCGGTGACTATCGCCGCTGCAGAATCGAACAATCCGGCGCAGAACATCGCCAAGGCCACGCGCTCGGTGATCTGGCGCATCGGCATTTTCTATCTGCTGTCGATCTTCGTGGTGATTTCCGTGGTGCCATGGAACGACCCGCAACTTGCCTCGGTCGGTTCCTACCAGCGCGCACTGGAACTGATGAACATCCCCAACGCCAAATTTCTCGTCGACGTTGTGGTGTTGATCGCGGTGGCCAGTTGCATGAACTCCTCGATCTACATTTCCTCGCGCATGCTGTATTCGCTGGGCCGACGCGGCGATGCGCCGCCGGCATTGAAGGTGACTTCGGCGGCTGGCGTGCCACGCGCGGCGGTCATTGCCAGCACGGTGATCGGCGCGGGTGTGACGTTACTCAGCTATTTCATGCCGGCCGGGCTGTTCCAGTTCCTGCTCGCCAGCTCCGGCGCAATTGCCTTGCTGGTGTATCTGGTGATCGCCATTTCGCAGTTGCGCATGCGCCGCCGACTGGAACGGGAAAAGGTCGAAATGACCTTGCGCATGTGGCTGTTTCCCTGGCTCACCTGGCTGGTCATCGCCTTTATCTGCGCGGCTCTGGCGGTGATGATGATCACCCCTGAACATCGCCTTGAAGTGACTTCGACCATTGGCCTGGCGCTACTGATCTCGTTCATTGGCCTGGTCACCAGCCGCCAGCACCGGCCGGCGGGCAGGGTGGCGGCTGTTAGCAAAGCCTAAGCAAACAACGCCTTGAGCCCACGGGAAAACCAGCCGTTCGGGCTCGAAGGCAGATGCTCACGTTGATTGGATGAGCCCGTCAACGCACAGGTTTCACCGGCGAGCGAGCCCATCAGTTGCGGCAGCAAAAAACTGCGTTCGCATTCACTGGCGGACAGTCCGGTTTTCTCTTGCGGCCAAACCACGTTGGTTTCGGCAAACGGCTTCATGGCGCACCTCCTCATGATTCAAACGTCCAGCACCAGGGTTTCGCTGCCCTGCGCCGGGGCGGCGCAGCAGATCAGCACTTCGTCGTCCGCCAGGCGCATGGCCGGCGGGGTGAGGTAATGCACCTGACCGCTGGTAAGGCGGGTTTTGCAGGTGCCGCACGAGCCGCCGCGACAGCTGAACTCCGGATTCAAGCCACGTGCCTCGGCCAGTTCCAGCAAGGTGCCGCTGCCCGGTTCCCAGCGTGCTTCCTTGCCGGACGTGGCGAACAACACCTTGACCGGTTCTTCCGCGACCGGCACTTGCGGCGGCGCCGGGGTGCTGATTTCGACATCGCGGATCAGCGTCGACGGGCCGAAGGTTTCGGCGTGGATGCGATCATCGGGAATGCGCATTTTGCGCAAGCCGTCGTACAGCGCCTGAGTGAAGCTGCCCGGGCCGCACAGGTAGAAATCGTAGTCATCCAGCGGCAGCAGGCTTTTCAGCAAGGCGATGTCGATGCGCCCGGCATGGTCGTAACCCTGCGCCGTTGCTTCCAGCGGCGGCTGGCTGACCACGCGCAGAACCTTGACCTTGTCACCCGCGCGTGCAGCCAAGGCGTCGATTTCTTCGCGAAAGGCCAGATCCTCGACGGTGCGACTGCTTTGCACCACCCAGGTCGGGCGCATGCGGCTGATGCGTTTGCCCTGATAGACCACCTCGCGCAGCATCGACAGCAACGGCGTCACCCCAACCCCTGCGGCCAACAGCACCAGTGGCCGGCGTTCGGTGGCGTCGACGGTGAAGTCGCCTTGCGGGGCACGGGCTTCGATCAAGTCCAGTGCCTGGACCCGATCATGCAGATGCGAGGATACCGAGCCATCGCGTTTGACGCTGATGCGCAGAAACTCGTCCGACGGCGCGCTGGACACGCTGTAGGTGCGGATCGACGCGGCGTCCTGGCCGTCGAGCAAGACCTTGATCGGCAAGTGCTGGCCCGGTTCAAAGCGCGGCAGGCCGAAGCCGTCGTTGGCTTGCAGGTAAAAGGAGCGGATCTGCGGACTCTCATCGACCACCCGCGTGACGTGCAGCGCGCGCCATTGATTGCGCAGCGCCTCGGCCTGCAAACGCTCACGGGTCTGTTCCCAGCTGCCGGTCATTTGCGAATTGGGCGATTCGCCTTCCGGCTGCTCGGCCCAGCGCAGTGGCAGCGCGGCCTGACGGTAAACGATGCGCTGCGGCTTGAAGCGCCACAGCCGCTCGGCGCCCTGGAACGCGGCGATTTGCGGATCGTCGAGCAGCACTTCTGCGCTGCCGGTCATCTGCAACAGATCGCCGCTTTCGAAATCGATAAAGGTCAGCCCGGCGCGCGGGTTGAGCACGATGTTGCCCAAGGTGTTGAAGAACAGATTGCCGGAGAAATCCGGGATGGTCAGGGTGCCGTCTTCGTCCATATGCACGAAGCCGGATTTGCCACCGCGATGGGACACATCGACTTGGCGCTCGCCGTCGCGCACCACGTAAGTGGCCACGTAGAACGAGTCAGCGGCGGTGATCATGTCGCGCACCAAGGGTTCGCTGACCGGCAAGTCGAGCGCGTTGTCGGTGGTCTCTTCGACGAAGGCGTAATGGCGCAGGTTGATATAGCGCGGGCAGTTGCCGTAAGCCTGGGTCACGCTGATCTCGAGGCTGTCGTCCTTGCGGCGGCTGATATTGCCGTTCATGCGATTGCGCCGACGGGTGTGCAGCTCGATGCCGAGCATGCCGATCGCATCGCCGGGTTGCAGGCCTTGATTGGCCGGGTCGTTGGGCTGCGCGTCGAGTTTGATCTTCAGAACCTGTGGTGACGGCGAATCCATGAACCCCGGTTGACCGGTGCGCAGAGTCGCCCACGGATCGCCCTGGCCATCAACGGCGCCGAGCACGACGAAGGGCAGTTGCGCATAGAATTCGCGGTGCTGGTCCGGCATCCAGTCGCGGGCCAGTTGCCGCTGGCCGACGCCGACCATCATTTCCACCGCGCCGACGGCACGTTGCAGGGTCAGCTCACCTTCATGCCAGGGCGAGGGCTGCGGTTTCGACGCTGTGTCCATTTCGATTCTCCTCGGGTACAAACGGGCCGGTGAGCCGCCTGGGGCTGAAGCTCAAGTGGGCTCATGTTCGCCCCCGGCCGGTTACGAGGGAATGGCCAGAAACTGCAATCCACTGTTTCACCCGGTGAAATGATCCCTGCGCGCGCCTAAGGAGGCGGGTGATTATTTCACTGGCTGAAATGCTCGATTGTATTGGCTGAGGATTCCGCGATTTGCGGCAGGGGAGCAGGATGAGCCCCATCGACACGATCAGCGGGTCGACCTCAAATAATCCAGGAGCACGTCATGTCCCAGTCAGCCGTCAAACTGTACCGCCATCCGTTGTCCGGCCACTCGCATCGCGTCGAGTTGATGCTGTCCCTGCTGGAGGTTCCGACCGAACTGGTGTTCGTCGACCTGATGAAGGGCGCGCACAAAACCCCTGAATTTCTTGCTCTCAATCGTTTCGGCCAGGTGCCGGTGATTGATGACAACGGTACGGTGCTCGCTGATTCCAACGGCATTCTTGTTTATCTGGCGAGCAAATACGGCAACGGCCAGTGGCTGCCGAGCGATCCGGTCGAGCAAGCCAAGGTGCAGCGCTGGTTATCGGTGGCTGCCGGGCAGATCAGCTCGGGTCCTGCGACGGCGCGCTTGATCACGGTGTTCGGCGCGGGTTACGACGCGGCTGATGCGATCAAGCGTTCCCACGCTTTATTGCAAGTGATGGAAGACGAGTTGGGCAACAGCGCATTCCTCGCCGGCGACAAAGCAACCGTTGCCGATGTGGCCGCCTACACTTACGTCGCCCACGCACCGGAGGGCAATGTTTCGCTTGAGGATTATCCGAATGTGCGGGCGTGGCTGGAACGGGTCGAGGCGCTGCCCAAGTTCGTCGGCATGCAGCGTACAGCGGTGGGCCTGCAAACAGCTTGACTCACAACGATGCACATCCCCTGTGGGAGCGAGCCTGCTCGCGAAAGCGGTGTGTCATTCAACGGTGATGTTGACTGACAGAATGCCTTCGCGAGCAGGCTCGCTCCCACATGATTTCACTGTGTTTTCGAGGTTTTTTACAGGTTCCCGTCTATGGATCGTTTTCAGGAAATGCGCATGTTCCTGGCCGTGGCCGAGGAGGGTGGCTTTGCGGCGGCGGCCCGGCGTTTGAACACCTCGCCCCCCAGCGTCACCCGCGCCATTGCCGCGCTGGAACAACGCATCGGCACGCGCCTGTTGTCGCGCACCACGCGCAGCCTGCACCTGACCGAAGCCGGGCATCGTTATCTGGATGATTGCCGAAGAATTCTGTGCGACGTCGACGAAGCCGAAGAGGCGGCCGCCGGCAGTTATCGGGTGCCGTGCGGGCATTTGAGCGTGACCGCGTCGGTGTTGTTTGGCGAGCTGTTCATCGCGCCGTTGCTGGCGCAATACGTCGATGCGTTTCCTTCGGTGCATCTGAAGGCTTTGCTGGTCGATCGGGTGGTGAACATGGCCGAGGAGGGCATTGATGTCGCCGTGCGCATCGGTCATCTGCACGAAAACAATCAGCATGCGATCAAGGTCGGCGAGGTCCGCCAAGTGATCTGCGGCACCCCCGATTACTTCGCCCGCTATGGCCGACCGCAACATCCGAACGAGCTGAGCCGCGCCAATATCGTCATGTCGTCCGCCAGTCATTTGCTCAGCGATTGGCAATTCGCCCATGCCGACGGGCCGTTGAGCTTTCGCTTCGAACCGCGCCTGGTGGTCACCGCGAATCAGGCGGCAATCAACATCGCCAGTTCCGGTTGGGGCATTACCCGGGTGCTGTCTTATCAAGTCGCCAGCCAGGTTGCGGCCGGTGAACTGGAATTGGTGTTGCAGGCCTTTGAGCCGCCGGCGTTACCTGTGCAACTGGTCTATCTGAAACATCCGCGCGTACCGGCGAAGGTGCGCACGTTTGTCGATTTCCTCAGGGAACGTCTACAACATCATCCAGCGCTGAAAGCCGTGAACAGGGTTCACGGCTAGGGCTTGAAGGCTCAACTCAGCGCTGGATCACTTCGCGGCCGCAGCGGTTTCGATCAGGCTGGCGACGGCTTTCGGGTTGGACACCATCACCACGTGCGACGCGCCTTTGGCCACGACGGTCTGCTTGGAGTGCGCGCGCTCAGCCATGAACGCCAGGGCTTGCGCCGGGATGTTCTTGTCCTGGTCACCGTAGACGAAGTACGACGGCACGGTTTTCCATGCAGGCTCGGTGGCGGCTTCGTTGAGCGCGGCGACGGTCACCGGGCGCTGGGTGGCGGCCATCAGCTTCGCATCAGCGGGGGAAACATCGGCTGCGAACTGCTCATGGAATTTGTCCTGCTGAATGTACAAATCCTTGCCACCATCGGCCAGCTCAACCGGGGCCGACAGGGTCGGGCCAAGGGTGCTGCCAGGGAAACGGCCGGACAATTCGGCTGCGGTTTCGCCCTTTTCCGGGGCGAACGCGGCGACGTACACCAGCGCTTTGACATTGGCATTGCCGTAAGCGGCTTCGCTGATCACCGGGCCACCGTACGAGTGCCCGACCAACACCACCGGAGTTTTCACGCTGGCCAGCACATCCGCCACCGATTGCGCATCACCCTTGACCGAGCGCAGCGGGTTGGCGGCGGCGATCACCGGGTAGCCATCCTTCTCGAGAATCTTGACCACGCCGTTCCAGCTGCTCGAATCGGCAAAGGCACCGTGCACCAGCACCACGGTAGGTTTAACCGGTGCGGCGAACGCAGCGGTGGCGCCGAACATGGCAGCGGTGAGGGCGAGGGTAGCGAAGACTTTGTTCATGGTGATGTCCTGTCGATTGGTTAAGGTAGGAATGGAAGCGACAGGGGTATTTAGCGCGCTAAATGTGTCAGTTCTGTGTGCGCAAGGCTGAACTTCGCATGCGTGTGTATCTGTGTCGGCAAAAGCTACATGCTGATACAAACCGCTCAGTTTTGGCTCAGCAGTGCAGCGGACTCGAACTTGTCAGTCCGCTGCAGCGTTTCCGGAACACCGATCAACAGCAGCAGAAACGCCGCCGCCGCAACTCCGGCAAGAGTCAGGAACGCTGCGCTGTAACCGGCGGCCTCGACGACAAATCCGGCCAGCCCATTGCTCAGCGCCGCGCCCAGACCAAACGCTGTGGTCAGCGCGCCAAGGCTGACATTGAAATGCCCGGAGCCGAGGGTCAGATCCTTGACCATCACCGGGAACAGCGCGCCGAACAGCCCAGCGCCAACGCCGTCGAGCAGCTGCACGGCGACCAGCCAGTACGGATCATCCGAGAAGGTGTAGAGCAAACCACGCAGCGGCAGGATCAGAAAACCCGCCAGCAATAACGGTTTGCGCCCCCAGACATCGGCTTTCGCACCGGCCAGCAGCGCCATCGGCACCATCACCAGTTGGGCTGCGACGATGCACGCCGACGTCAGCGGCGTGGCCATGTGCAAGTTGGCTTGGGCGAGTTTCTGGCTCACCAGCGGCAGCATCGCCGCGTTGGCCAAGTGAAACAGCGCGCAGCACAGGGCAAACATCAGCAACGGGCGATTGCTCAGCAGTACCTTGAATCCGGACGGCTGATGACTTTGATCGCCAGGCTGCAAACCGCGCGCGACGTCGTGATCTATCGCTTCTGCCGAAACGAACAGCACGGCAATCACACTGGCCAGCGCCATGACCGCCATCAGATAAAACACCGCCACCGGACCGAACAGATACGCAAACAAACCGGCCAACAACGCCGCGCACGCGTTGCCGGCATGGTTGAACGTCTCGTTGCGACCTGTACGCCGGGTGAATGCTCGCGGGCCGGTGATGCCCAGGGTGATCGCGGAAATAGCCGGGGCAAAAATAGATGCTGCCGCCGCGCTCAAGGCTTGGGTCAACGCCACCAGACTGAATGACGAAATGAACGGCAGGAGCAGACAACTCACCGTGACCAACAGCGCGGCGATGATGACCAGCGCACGTTTCGCCCGGCTGCTGTCAACCAGCGCACCAGCGGGCGTCTGCGTGACCAGCGCGGCGATACCGGCGAGAGTCATGACCACACCGATGCTGGCCGGGTCCCAGTGGTGCACGGCGAGCAAGTAGATGGCGAGGTACGGCCCGAGGCCGTCGCGGACATCGGCGAGAAAGAAATTCAGACTGTCCAGCGAGCGGTTGTTGCGGCGATCGAGATGGCTGATCACGTTGGGCAGTCTCTTGAACGGGAGGTCTGCGTAAGTGAATCGACCTCGGCAAACCTAATGACCGAAGCGGCGGGGGATTAGTTGCAGGGCTGCGGAGCAGTTGCTGCTCCGCAGATATTCATGCGTCAGGCGTTTGCAGTATCTCGATCCACAATGCGCCTTTGCCGGACGCCGCTTCACCGACACGCTTCAGCGCGCCATCCTTGCTCACCGCGTACGTACCGACCTTGGCGCTTTTCTCGCCCGTCACCAGCAGCCAGCGGCCATCTGGGGAGAAGGCGATGTTGCGTGGTTGCTGTTCTTGCACGGGGTAGTTGTCGAGAAACGTCAGTCCCCCTGTTGCCGGATCCACGGCAAATGCCGAAACGCTGCTGCTGGTGCGCTCACTCATCAGCAGCAGTTTTCCATCCGGCGACATGCGCAGGTCGGCAGCCCAGATGCGCGGGGTCGGGTCGTCTTTCAAATCGTTGTTGCGCGCATCACGGACTTCGCCGTGGGCCAGTTGCAAGCGTTCGGGAATGCCATTGGCCACAGCGATTTCGGTCAACGCGCCGCTGGTTTCGTCGATTGAGAACGCAGTCACAGTGCCGCTCATCTCGCCAACGACGTAAAGGAATTTGCCGTTGGGCGAGAACGCCAGGTGCCGAGGCCCGGTTTTCTCCGGGACGCTGACCGAGCCGCTGCCGATCGGGCTGAGCTCGCCAGTCTTGGCATCCAGGCGATATTGCAGCACCTTGTCGGTGCCCAGGTTGCCGGCGTAGGCAAAGCGATTGCTCGGCTCGGTGCGAATCGAATGCGCGTGCAGGCCGGTCGGATAACGCAGGATGTTGGCGGAAGGTTGATGATCCTCGCCGATCTTTTGAACGCTGAGCGCATCGGCGCCGTAGGAGGCCGCGAGCAGGTAGCGACCTTTTCGATCGGTCGACAGGTAGGCCATGCTCTCTGCCAGGGGCGCTTGGGTAAACTTTGTCAGATGACCGCTTTTGGAGTCGATCCGATAGCCCAGCACCTGGAAAGGCTTGACCCGCAACGCTGCAAACAGCACTTTGCCGTCCGGGGTGAGGGCCATGGGATTGACCTGGTCGCCGGCCTGGATCTGCTCAACGAGGGTGAGTGCGCCGTTGCTCTGGTCAAGGCGATATTGCGAGATCAGACCGTCGCCTGGGCTTGAGATGTAAGCGTAAGTAGCGGCGTTAGCCGTCACGCTCAACGAGGAGGCGAGCGCAGCGATCAATAGCGTTCCTTTCATCATTTCCAGCCTTATTGTTGTTGTGATCAGTCATCCTATGAGTGATTGGCTGGGGCATCAATGGCTATTTCGGGGGCCTGTAACGTCGCTACGCTTATTTGACATGCTTGTTCTAGATGATTTTGATCAGCGGAAATGATCGGAGAGGGTGGTCGTGATTGAGGTTTGACACATTTTTACATACTCTCCCGTTAGCGTTGTTGTACGACATCCTACCTAATGTGCGCATTGCAACAACTCTCACAAAAACAATAACGGAGATACCCCTATGACGAGCATGGCTCCACTCGATCATCAGGCCGCTGCAAAACCGCAAAACCTTTTCCTGCGTACTCTGAAACTGCTCGGCCCCGGCATTATCGCCGTGCTGTCGTGGCTCGGTGCGGGCGATCTCATCACGTCTTCAGTGGCCGGTGCGAACTACGGCTACGCCATGATGTGGGTGCTGGCGGTCTCGCTGTTGCTCAGGTACCTGATCGTCAACATCATTGCCCGCTTCCAGCTGTGCAATAACCAGGGCATGACCATTCTTCAGGGCTACGCCCAGCTCAACCCGGTGTTTGCCTGGTTCATGCTGGTTTATGCCTTGTTGATGGGGCACTTGATGAACGCCTACATGATCAAGGGGGCAGGGGAGTCGCTGGCGATGCTGTTCAAGATCGATCAGCCATTGCTGTGCTCGGTGGCGGTGGTGCTGGCGGTGTGGATGCTGGTCGGGCGCAACATCTACACGATGATCGAAGGCGTGATGAAGCTGCTGCTGGCGATCATGACCCTGGCGTTCATCGCCCTGGCGGTGATGTCCGGCCCGGATGTCAGCGGCATCATCAAAGGCACCATCGGCTTCAGCATTCCGCCGGACGAAGGCGTGCATGGCGCCTTGCTGGTGGCGGTCTCGGTGATCGGCGCGGTCGCCGGCTCGATCGCCAACTTCGTGCACCCGTATGTCATGCGCCAGAAAGGCTGGACCGGGCCGCAGCACAAGCGCATTCAACGTAACGATCTGCTGTTTGCGGTGTTCGTCGGGATCATCATCAACCTGGCGATCTGGATTGTTGGCGCGGAAATCCTGCGGCCCAACGGCATCGAGGTGAAAACCTTGGGCGATCTGGGCAAGGCGCTGGAAATCTTCTTCGGCCCGATCGGCTGGTACGTGTTCTTCATCGGTGTGTTCGCGACGCTGTTCGCCAGTATTTCAGGCAAGACCACGGCGTTTCCGATGCTGATCACCGATGCCTTCCAGCATGTTCGTCCTGAGCGTCGCGAGAAGTACGGCAAAGAGTTCCATCATGACCCGATGCACAAGTGGTTCATGCTGTTCATCCTCGTCACGCCGCTGATCTGGTCGATGCCGGGCATGCCGGATTTCGTCACCCTGACCATTGGTGTCAGCGCATTGAACATCATTGGTTTGCCGGTGATTTCCCTGGGCCTGCTGATCATGTCCAACCAGAAATCGCTGCTGGACAAGCAATACCGCAACAACCTGTTTGAAAACATCGCGCTGATGTTTGCTACGGGTCTGGCGCTATGGGTAGCGTTCCAGTTGGGCGTTGATCTGTTTACTTGATGGGAAGCAGTCGAGGGGGCAAACGCCCCCTCGAATAGCCGCTTACAGCGGCATATCCATTTCGATCCGGCGCCAGGCTGCTTCGGAAAAGCTGTACACCGAAAACGCGATCAGCCCCAACGCCATCAGCATCAACAGCACCCCACCTGCCGGCAGATTCTGCAAAGCATCCAGCGCTTCCTTCATGCCGGGTGGATTGGTCGCTTGGTAAACCGAGCCGCTGACCGCCATCAACACCGCAATCTCGATAAACACCACGCCTCGGGCGATCAAGCCAAAGCGCGACACCGGGCGCACGTAACGCATCACTTCGTCATCCGCTTCGAAGTATTTCTCGAACGTGGCCTTCCAGCCTTTGATGATGTGGGCGATACCGACACCCAGCGGGATCAGCGCGATCAGGTAGATCAACAGGTTCGAATGCTCGAACGACAGCAGCTGCGCGAGCAGATCCTTGGTCTTGCCATCGCCGGAGCCGCCCGAACTCCTGAGACCACTCACCAACAGACCCAAGGCAAAGAAGGCCAGCGCCGCATTGACCAGACCGCCGGCGAGCAGACCTGCGCGAATGACCAGGCCTTTGAACTCGCTGCCGTGGTGGTCGACATCGCGGATCGCTTGCAGCGCACGCCAGGCGGCGAAGGCCAGCAGGCCGGCGACCACAACACCGATCAGCACGTAGCCGAACGGCTGGCTGAGCAATGCTTCAAGGCTTTTGTGACTGTCTTTCGGTTTGGTGGAGTCGTGCGCCGCCAGTAGCGCGAAGATGCCGATGATCAGATACAGAACGCCGCGCGCGGCGTATCCGCCTCGGGCAAGCAGGACAAGCGTGTGTTGAGTGGACATGGGTTTACTTCCAGGGAATCGATGTGAAGCAGACCCGTGGACGGGGCAGGGGTTCGATAAATGCGTCGCCGGTGGGCGACGCGCGCCTTATCAGCCTGCCATGCAGCGCTTGCCTCGCTTCGGCGTCATAACGGCGTGGTCAGCGAAAATGGAATGCGCAGCTCTTCAACCGGCCCTGAATCCCGGCCGCACATTTCGTCGTGCACGCATTGCTGCACCAGCACGCAGGGAAACGCCGGCACGGTTTGCAGCAAGTCGCGCAGGTGGGTGATCGAACGCAGGTGCATTGGCTTGGCCGCGTCATCGAGCAAGGTGAACTGGCCTTGATCCACGCGAATCCTCGCCAGATAAAAACCACCTTCGAGTGACAGCAGCTCCAGTTCGCGAACTTCACTGTTGGCCGCACGTTCGGTGAGGGTTTGCAGATTCATGCTTCACTCCTTGCCTACCAGGGCAGGCGTTCTCCATCGTAGGCGAAGAAATGGCCGCTATCGGCCGGCGTCAGCGTGTCAATCAAACTCAGTAATTGCGCAGCGGCAATGTCTGCCGGGCGGGCGCTTGCGGCTCCGCGAAAAGGTTGCGACAACGGCGAGACCACCGTGCCTGGGTGCAGGCTGAGCAAGCGGCTCTGCGGTCGAGTGCGCGAAAGCTCGATGGCGGCGGTCTTGATCAGCATGTTCAGCGCAGCCTTGGAGGCGCGATAGGCGTACCAGCCGCCCAAACGGTTGTCGCCGATGCTGCCGACTTTTGCCGAAAGCATCGCCATCGCGCCTTGAGGCGCAAGCAATGGCAGAAAGTCGCGCAGCAGCAATGCCGGCCCCAGGGTGTTGACTTGAAACACGGCCTGCAGCGACTCGGCTTCGATTGCGCTGTAGCTTTTTTCCGGCTTGAGTTGGCCGCGATGGAGCAGGCCGGCCGCGTGAATGATCAGGTGATAAGGCGCTTCGGCTGCCAGTTCGGCGGCGGCGCTGGCGATCGTTTCGGGCTGCTCGAGGTCGAGCTTCGGCACAGTTTTGCGTCCCAGCGCACGGACGCTGGCGCAGCGTGGATCCTGGTTCAAATGTTGGCAGAACGCCGTGCCGAGGGCGCCACTGGCACCGATCACCAAGGCGCGATAACCGTCGCCGAACGAGGCCAGGGTCAACCCACTGCTCATGGGTTCGCTCCAGCGTTCTGGCGCCGGAAGAACACCGTCACCTGACCGACTTCGAAACCCCACTTGGACATACGGGTGCGGTTGATCAACGTGTCTTCGTCGACCAGGTACATCCAGTCGTCCATGCTCATCTCGTAAGTCGAGTCGTCGACCGGCAGATTCAGGCGATAACGCCAGTGGAAGGTGTTGCCTGCGATCTGGCCCTGAGCAACTCCGACCACATCATGCGCGCGACCGCTCCACTGACCATTGCCCCCGGGAGTGAGGGTCCAGACTCGGCGTTCACGGGTGCCGTCGCTGTAACGGAAGCGCTCGTCGAGGATCAGGTTTTCACCTTCACGACGGCTGGCGATATCGACCTCGAAACGCTTGACCACTTCGCCGTTGCGCTTCTGGAACATTCCCCAGGCTTTGACGGGCTGGCTGAAGAACTGCTCCAGACTCAATGCCGGTTGCTGATCCGCATAACGAGCAACATCGACACTGCCGCAGCTTGCAATGCTGAGCGCCAGTCCTAACAGCAGCAGAAATCGGGTCATCTTCCTACTCCTTGTGCTTGTACAGTTAACAGGCTGTGTATAGGCCTAGCGCCGGCCGATGAGCTGGAGAAATTCCTGCCGCGTCGTCGAGCTGTCGCGAAAGGCACCGAGCATGACAGAGGAGGTCATGATCGAATTCTGCTTCTCGACGCCGCGCATCATCATGCACATGTGCCTGGCCTCAATAACCACCGCGACACCGGCAGCGTCGGTGATCTGCTGGATCGCCTGAGCAATCTGCCGAGTAAGGTTTTCCTGGATCTGCAGACGCCGCGCGAACATGTCGACCACCCGTGCCACCTTGGACAGCCCCAGCACCCGGCCAGTGGGGATATACGCCACATGCGCCTTGCCGATAAACGGCAGCATATGGTGCTCACACAGCGAATAGAGCTCGATGTCGCTGACGATCACCATCTCATCGCTCTGCGACTCGAACAGCGCACCGTTGGTGACGTCTTCCAGGCTCATCCCGTAACCGTTGCACAGGTATTGCATCGCCTTTGCGGCGCGCTGGGGCGTGTCCAGCAAACCCTCGCGTTCCGGGTTCTCACCGACGCCAACGAGGATTTCACGGTAATGGCTGGCTAGTAGTGGGCTCATTCGGGCTACTCGTGGCGGTGCGGGTTAGGGACGCTGTCGGGCGAAAAGGTTGTACGCACACAGGCTGGCTGTATAGGTTTTATTGAAGATAGGCTGAAAAGGATCAACTGACAACGCATCGGTGGTTTTTTTGTGCGGGTTTGGGATTGCAGGCAGGAAAAACATGGGGCCAGGTTTGGTGAGTGGCTTGCTTGGGCCAGATGTACGGGCGTCTCAGCTGATAGCTGCCGGTGGCGGATGGTAGCTATCGACCCAGGCTGTGTGAAAACGCACAAAATACGTCGCAAACTGAAAGTCGCGATGGTGCCAGTGGAATCAGCGGACGGAAGCGCGAATTTCCTTGATCAGTTGCATAGGCGTTCGTATTGCCGTTTGGGCCGCGTCAGCGACCCAAACAGGCGCTCACGAACGGCCAAGCGGCTTGGTTCACGCCCTGATCGCCTCAAGCAGTCCTGCGATGCCGAAGATGCTCATCATTCGTTTGAGGTTGTAGGCGAGCACATGAAGGCTCATCTCAGTGCTCACCCTCGGCAGGGTTTTGGTCAGGAAGTGGGTACTTCCCATGCAGTACTCGAGCGTTCCGAAAAGATGTTCAACAGTCTGGCGGCGAACCTTCATCTTCCCCGGGGCATGTTCTAGCCGAACCTGCATCGCGTCGACTACAGCCTCATGTTCCCAGCGCTTCACACGGCGCTCCTTACCCGTCGTACATTGCTTTTGCATTGAGCAGGACTGGCAGCCCGAAAAGTAGTAACAATGCAATAACATGCCGTCTTCCATGACGAATGCCGCCTGGTTAGTAACTGTCCCGCAGGGCATCGATACTCGTCCGACGCCGCAAGATAGATGAAGTCCTGCTTACCAAATCGGCCTTCGGCTTTGCTGCCAGATGTGGGGTGTTTCGGTACGAAGGTAGTGATGCCGGCTTGCTCGCAAGCAAGGATTTCCAGACCTTTGTAATAGCCTCGGTCGGCCACCACCGTTAGCGATTCAGCCTCGATTTCTTCACGCGCTTGTTTCGCCATATTGCTCAGTTGCCCACGATCATTACCAACGTTGGCACCTCATGGGCAACGATCAGATGGTGTTTGTCGTCGACAGCTGTTTGTACGTTGCAGCCAACCGTTCCGGTGCCTCGGCCGCTCGTAGCCATTGAGCGTGCGTCTGGGCCTGTGAGGGAGATCTGCTGGTCTGGACTTTCGTGGAGCTGCGCCTCGATGTCCTTGAGTGTCTGCATCTGCTTTTTCAGTGTTTCTATCTTTTCTTTAAGCCGCTCTGCTTTGGCCTCGGCCACTTCGGGCGTTGCCCGATCCGCCGAATCCATCGCCGCCAGATATCGATCAATGCTCTGCTCGATCTGCTGCATGCGTGCCTTCACCTTGCCCTGAGTGAAGTTGCGGTCGCGATTATTGACGGCTTTGAATTTGCTGCCGTCGATGGCGATGATCGATTGGGAGAAGAGATTGAGGTTGCGACAAAGAACTACGAACTGGCGGCATACGCTGCGAATGGCTTTGCCGTTGTCTTTGCGAAAGTCGGCAATGGTTTTGAAGTCCGGGGCCAAACGCCCCGTTAGCCACATCAACTCGACGTTGCGCTCGGCCTCACGCTCAAGCCGGCGACTGGACTGAATCCGATTGAGATAGCCGTAGATATAGATCTTTAGCAAGACCGCTGGATGATAGGCCGGACGACCCGTTGCAGCAGGATCGACGCCCTCAAACCCAAGTGCGCCCAGGTCGAGTTCATCGACGAAAACGTCGACCACTCGGACTGGATTTTCTTCGGTTACGTAATCGTCCAGGCACTCCGGCAGCAGAGTCACTTGCGTCCGGGCCTCGCCTTCAATGAATCGCTTCATGATCGTCCTCGATACGATCTAGACGATCAAAAGATTAGACAAGCACTGGCGTTTTCACCCGGTGTGCTCGACTTCTGCCTGTCATGAAAAGCCGTTTCGATCTAAACAACCCCCGTCATCGTCTCTAGAGCGATGTTCGGTCGACACCTTGTACAATCTCGCTTGTTACAAAACCCACCCCGCAATGATCGCAATAAAACCCATCAACCAGCTGCTCCAGCGGCGCTGCTTTCAGAAGGGCAGGCTTGCATTCATCAACTGCTAGCTGATCCAAGCGTTGATAGCCTGCTTTTTCTTCCCCATTGAAGCGTTTTTTTGGGCTTGCTGCTCCTATCAGGATTCCCTTTGGTCTGACGTGTTGGACCGATCCACAGCGGGGGCAGGATTCCATAGGGTTTTGGTTCATGGCATGACCTGATTTGAGAGGGGCGAGAGTAATGATACCGATGAACTCAAGAAATCCTTTAACCAACGTCGTAAGAACTGACCTCCAGAGCAGTGAAGATGATTCCGTATATCTACGGACTTCACGTAGAGACGCCCCGTCCCTATCGACGCTGACGTTTTCACACAGCCTGGACCAAAAGCGGACGCCCAACGCACTTTTTTCAACCCAAAGCGGTCATCATCATGGTCAAGTATTATTGTGCCGAGGCTCGGACTGTTCATAGGTAGGTTGATGCATGGCCAGAAGCGTTAGGCTTCAACAGAAACTTCATTCAAAGTATCTCGTTGAGGTAGCGGGAGAGGTGGTGCTTGATGACTGCCTTGTTGAAAAGCTATGGGCGCTCAACAGAGGTGACAGGTTTGAGTTGAATTCACGCTCCTTCGGTATTGGACCTGTTCAAAAATACCGCTTGGAATACGCGATAACGAGAGGCCCCATTCCTGGGCATTGGCTCTACAAAGAATTTGACCCAAAGGAACTGACATTATTTTTTACGGCAAAAGACTTTGCCGGCATTTGCCATGGCTGGACCTTGTTTGACGAGTGACCATTCACGGTTCGCTGCCTGGGAGGCAGCTTCCGGCCAAAAGCAGCCGTCCACGCATGGCCTTTTTCAGCCCCAAAAGATAATAATCGGAGCGGAGACGGCCTATTGAAAATTGGCTACATGGCTGAATACGCCTCTTCTTCAGCATTCCATTATCGACATCAGAGTAAGACTCATGGGCGCGCCCATCATTATCGGCAACAGCTATGACCTCTGGGTCAGCAACAGCATGAAAGATACTTTTTGCGAGGTACTCACCGCTGTCGCGGCCTTGGAAGGCCATGATGTGAAGGCCTTATATGAGGAGGCACCAGGTGTGGCCGGCACCTATGGTGTTCCAGGCGTGGGTATCCTTCTCGACGAGTTCTTTCTCTATCTTGGTGGATTTTCCGGGGTTCGACGCCACCTCGATGTTTGCCGAGTACGGCTAGACGAAGTCAGAGAATCTTGCGGACTGTCGCCAGTTGCTGCCGAACGCATGGCACACGTACTGGCATGGGCCGCATACCATATGGATGGCAACCCGATCCCTGTAGGCGGCTCTTTCTATGAGAGCTGGCCTCCTGACGAAGCTGAAACAAGGTAATACCCGCCTGCTTTCGGCCAAAACAGTCATTCAGGTATGCCGATAAAAACCCATAATCGACCGTAAGGAGATGGATGGAAGTTTATTGCCTCAACGAGCTTGCAAGAGCGAGCCAACCAGCGAGCCTTTGACCTATCGAGTACTCGACACGCTAGCTTGTCTGGACGGGTTTCGAGGTTGTCAGAGTTCTTGGGTTGCCATAATCGGATGCACGAGAATCGGCCACGCGAGTGATGAACTCACGTACCCATTTGAAGCCGGCATGCCCATCCGACCGCTCATGCCAGAACAAGCCAATCGCAAAACCTTCCACCGGCAATGGAGGGGCTACGCACAGCAGTTGCTCGCTGCGACCGTCTACAAGACGACTTGGAACCAGGGCCACACAATCCGACTGCGCGACCAACTCCGGTACTGGAAGGAATGACGACGCTGAATGAACGACGTTACGCCGCAGCCCGCGCGCTACCAAGGCGTGATCCACCGAGGTAGAGAAGCCTCCGCCGCGCAGTGACACCACGACATGTTCCAGCTGCGCGAACTCATCCACGGTCAGGTCCGCGCGCATGCTGGGATGCCCACGACGCCCGATCAGCACGTAACTCTCATCATAGAGGTGCTGCGAGTGCAGTGCGGGCGGAACCCCGTTCATGTTTATCACGGCCAGATCCACCTCGCCGCGGGTCATCTGCAGCTCCAGCTGTGGTACGTCCAGGATGCGCAGTGCGATGCGAACACCCGGCGCTTCGCGTCGCATGGCGACAACGAGATGTTTGATCAAAACCGCCTGCACGTAATCCGTGCAGGCGATTGATACCGTCAGGCTCGCCGTCGCGGGCTCGAAATTCAGGTGAGTAGTGACGGTCGCCCTTACCTGGTCAAGTGCCTGGCGAAGCGGCACGAGCAGCTCCAAGGCTTTGACGGTGGGCGTCATTCCACGCTGCGCGGGGATCAGAAGAGGGTCGTTGAAGACGTCGCGCAGACGGCTCAACTGAGCGCTGACTGCTGGCTGGCTCAAATGCAGACGGGCGGCAGCCCGGGTCACGTTCTGCTCAATGAGAAGGGCCTCCAACGTCACAAGCAGATTTAGATCAAGGCGTCTGGTATCCATCGATCTTATGTTAGCAGCAAAATTTTGCGATTTCACAGATGGCCCGAGCCCCGCGACACTCCTTCGAAATCACAGCGGAGCCGTCCTTCATGTCGAAAAAAGTACTGATCATCTATGCCCATCCCGAGCCTTCGTCGCTAACGCGGCAACTGGTGGATGTGTCTGTTGAATGCTTGACTGCGCAAGGACACGAGGTCCTGCAATCCGATCTATACGCCATGGGCTGGAAAGCGATATTCGACGAGCACGACTTTCCTCAGCGGGCCAACCCTCAGCGGCTGTCGTTCGGAGCAGAGTCCGCCCACGCCTATCGTCATCGCCGCCAAAGCCCTGACGTGGCGGCGGAGCAAGACAAGGTTCTAGCGGCAGACGTTGTCATCTTCCAGTTTCCGCTTTGGTGGTACGGCATGCCGGCCATCATGAAGGGGTGGATAGATCGCGTCTGGGCAGCCGGACTCGCCCACGGCTACAAGGACGCTGGCAACGCCTACCGCTATGGTGACGGCGCTTTCAAAGGCAAGCGGGCCATGTTGTCAGTCGCTGTCGGCGGCCCCGCAGAAGACTACTCGCCGCGCGGCATCAACGGACCACTCGAGCAATTGCTGTTTCCGATCACGCACGGCTCGCTCTACTTTCCTGGGTTCGATGTGCTGCCGACGTTCGCCATATACGGCACTGGCAACTTGACCGCCGCAGATGCCATCGCAGCCAAAGAGGCTTGGCGCACCCGACTCGAGGATTTGTTCACAGATGCGCCAATACCTTTCCGGCCCCAAAACGGTGGGGACTACACTTCCCGCAATGAGCTTGAACCGCATGTGGCCGTGGGCCAGAGCGGCATAATGGCGCACGTCGCTTATGGTGAAACAACCCAGCGCAAGCAGCTGAAAACGGAGGAGGTGACATGAAAACCTTCGTGATTCTGACTCGCCGTGCTGATGGAGCGGCAGAAGACTTCAAGCGGCTGGCGAAACCGGAGGTATTGCACGTTTGGCAAGGCTTCGCTGACGGTATCGTGCGCGCAGTTCATGGGCTGGCCGCTGGTCCCGGTGCCGCGTTTGAACTGGAATCCGCCACCTTCGAAGAGGCGCGTGATTACATCGAGGCGCTGCCTTACGTCAAAGGGAATCTGCTACACGTGCAGTACTGCGCGCTCAAGCCCTTCTCTGATTACGAGAAACTCGTTTCCTCCTGATGAGCGATCAGCGCAGATCAACTTCCGTTTGCAGGGCGCTGCATGCTGCAGCCAGATTTTACGCGCAACATGCAGCGTCAGGCCGGGACTCGTCTGATGCGAAGAGGGCTGGTACTGGCGGCTTCTGCCGTTTCCGGCCTGTTGCGAAGGCCTGTAATTGACTCATAGCCCCGCTTTGACTCCCGCAGCCTGCCTGATTGCAGATAAAAATTTTACGGAGAATTTACGCAGTCTTTATTGAGGGCATCCGATACTGCGCGGCGCTAATTTGGAACGCTATCGTGATGTCCCTCGCAGCAATTCGGCTTATCGGCTTTATCTTGGGTATTTTTCTGATCACCCTGGCGGTAAGCATGGCTATACCCATGATGACACTGGTGGTCTATGAGCATAGCGACGATCTGTCGGCCTTTCTCTGGTCGAGTCTGATTACCTTCATCTGTGGTCTGCTGTTGATCGTGCGAGGGCGTCCGGACGCCGGCAATCTTCGACCCAGGGACATGTACCTGCTGACTACCGCGAGCTGGGTTGTTGTGTGCGCCTTCGCAGCGTTACCCATGGTTTTCATCACTGATATCAGCTACACCGATGCGTTCTTTGAAACGATGTCGGGCATCACAACCACTGGCTCGACGGTACTCACCGGTCTGGATAGCGCCTCTCCCGGCTTGTTGATCTGGCGTTCCATGCTGCATTGGTTAGGCGGCATCGGTTTTATCGGCATGGCTGTCGCGATTCTTCCGCTTTTGCGAGTTGGCGGCATGCGTCTTTTCCAGACTGAGTCCTCGGACTGGTCGGAGAAAGTGACACCACGTTCTCATGTCGCAGCCAAGTACATCCTTTTGCTCTATCTGGGCCTGACGGGTGTCGGCACTTTGGCGCTCTGGCTCGCAGGAATGACCCCATTCGAAGCGATCAACCACGCAATGTCGTTGATCTCTACCGGCGGGTTCTCGACGTCGGACTCCTCCCTCGGGCACTGGGAGCAGCCAGCAATTCACTGGGTGGCGGTAGTCATCATGATCCTGGGCAGCCTGCCATTCACCTTGTATGTCGCCACATGTCGGGGCAATCGGCGTGCGCTGATCAAAGACCACCAGGTGCGCGGGTTTATTGGGTTCCTGCTCGTCACATCACTGGCGGTAGGTACCTGGCTGTATTTGCACAGCGCCTACGGATGGTGGGATGCGTTTCGTATCGTGGCGGTCAATGTGACCTCGGTCGTCACGACCACCGGAATTGCGGTTGGCGACTACACCCTGTGGGGCAGCTTCGCTGTGTTGTTGTTTTTCTATTTGACCTTCGTCGGAGGCTGTTCCGGCTCAACGGCAGGCGGGCTGAAAATCTTCCGTTTTCAGGTGGCTGCCGCGCTTCTGGTCAGCAGCTTGAAGCAGTTGATCCATCCCCGGGCCGTGATTCAGAAAAAATACAACGGCCATCCCATCGACGAGGAAATCGTCCGTTCGCTGCTGACCTTCTCGTTTTTCTTCACCATCACGATTGCCGCCATCGCTTTGGGCCTGGCGCTGATCGGGCTTGATTGGATCACCGCCCTGAGCGGCGCCGCTACGGCGGTGTGTAACGTCGGCCCCGGCCTGGGCACAATCATCGGGCCGGCAGGTAATTTCTCGTCACTGCCCGATGCGGCCAAATGGCTACTCACCGTTGGCATGCTGCTAGGCAGGTTGGAAATCCTGACGGTGTTGGTGCTCGTGACCCCGGTTTTCTGGAGATATTGAGCCAGGCAGTCGTTGGCAGAGACGCCGATCGTTGCCTGTTACGGTGATAGCACGGCGTTCATGGTTTTACCGCGTGATGATCGTCAGTACGGGGAGCGTCCATCGGTTTCTTCTCCGGTACTGTAAAACTCACTGTCGTACTGGTGATGATCTGGTGCGTCGGATCGGCCACTTCCAAGAGAACCTTGTGAGGACCGGGCGTTAGCCCGACCAGGATAATCGGGTCTTCACTGGTGTGCGCCCACGTACCTTTCCAGTCATCGACGGTCACGTGAAGGTGACCTAAGCGTGGTGATACCTCAGCAGCCACCTTGCCAAATACCGGCATGATCCTGGCGTGCTCTGTTCGAAACTGGATGATGACCACTCCACGGGCGAGCGGCTCGGCAAGCGGCGGGTAGGCAATGAGTTTCGGCGCACTCTCGGATGCCAAGGGCAGTATCGCCGGCGGAGAATCGCTGTCTGCTGCCCCTTGTCCCAGCACGGATGTGCAAACGAAGACACCCAAAACCAGGGCCAATAGCTTTCCGGGAGCGAGGGACATGATCTGTTTCTCCGCGAGATTTCATTCAAGCGTAGATCAACCTGGGTATGCCCGTAGTTAACGGTGCCCGCGGTAACGCGGGCACCGTTTTCTGTGTGGGGAAAAACGCTGACCCGCCGGTTTACCAGTTGTAGCTCAGCTTGGCGGTTATCTCGCGGCCCGGGTTGTAGAAGTTCGCGGTGCCGGAGCCGACCACATGCTGCTCGTCCAGCAGGTTGCTGACGTTCACCGCCAGGTCGGTGCCTTTGGCGATCTTGTAGTTGAAGGCGGCGTCGAACAGGGTAGTGCCATCGCTCTTGCCGGAGTTGGCTGCATCGAAGTAATACGCGCCGACGTAGCGCGCACCCAGGCCCACGCTGACATCAGTGGCGGGTACGTCGTAGTAACTCCAGAGCGAAGCGGAATGCTTGGGTGCCGTGGCGAACTCGTTACCCTTCAGGGAACTGCCGTCGAACAACGAACCGCGCAATACTTCGGACTCCATGTAGGAATAGCCACCGATCAGGCTGAGGTTCTGCGTCACCTGCGCCTTGGCCTCCAGGTCGAGGCCGCGTGCACGTGATTCACCCACCGTCTGCTGCTCGATGATGCCGCTCGGCAGCACCACGGCGATGGTGACGTTTTCCTGGGTCAGGTCATACACGGCGGCGGAGAACAGTGCATCCATTCCCATCGGCGCATACTTCACGCCCACTTCGTACTGCCTGCCTGTCTGCGGTGTCACGCCAACCTGCGGCGGCGAGACGGATTCGACCATGCTCACGTAGGTTGATACTTCATCGTTGACGATATAGGTCAACGCACCTCGGTAGGATGTTTCGGAGAAGGTGTCTTTGTCGGTGGATTGCAAGCCTTTGCTGGTCAGGTCCATCGAGTCGTTGCGCACGCCTCCGGTGACGATGAAACGCTCGTAGAACGACAGGTTCTGCTGAAGGAAGACGGCCTTGGTGGTCGCGTCTCGCTTGTTGACGGCATACGGCGCGACTGAGCGTGGAACGCCAGTAAACACAGGGTTGGCAATATCGATTGGTGTCGTCAGGGCGTAGACCGAGCTTTCCTTGGTGGTCGAATCGAGGTACTCCACGCCCACCAGGCTGCTGCTGTCGATGTTCTCGAAGCGGGCATCGTATTGCAGCATCAGATTGCCGTTGAACTGGTCGGCGTCAGTGTCCGTGCCAAACAGGTATCGATCGACGGTAGTACCGACACGTGCGGCACTGTCGCTGAGGTACACGTAGCCGAAATCATCGGTCAACTTGCTGTAACGCAGATTGCTGCGCAGCACGAAACCGTTGTCGAAATCATGGGTGACGTTACCGCTGAGGCTGGTGCGCTCGACATCGTGGAAGTTGTAGCTGGGCTCGCCATAAAACTTGCTGCGGTCGTATTCCCGATCCAGTGGATAGCCGCCGCTGTTGGGCGAACTCTCGGTTTTCAGGTAGTCCAGAATCATCGTGGCCGACGTGTAATCCGTCGGTGCCCAGGTGAGGCCACCCATAAACAGCTGGTTGTCGTCCTGCGAGTGGTCGTACTCGCGATCGCTGTTCTGGCCTTTGGCAGTAAAGCGGCCGGCCAGGGTTTTCTCGTCGTTCAGCGCATCGCCGACATCGATGCCGGTCTCGACATGGTCAAACGAACCGTAGGTCACATAGCCTTGGCCAAACTTCTCGAAGCGCGGCTGTTTGGTCACGAAATTTACCGAACCGCCCGGGTCTGCAGGGCCAAACAGGGTGGAGTTGGCGCCACGCAGAATCTCGATGCGCTCATAGGCGAATGGGTCTTCGCGTACGCCGCGCATTGAGCTGAGGGTCAAGCCGTCACGGTAGGTGGTGGCCTGGAAGCCGCGGATCTGGAAATAGTCGTTGCGATCATCCGTACCATAAAAGTCACTGACCACGCCCGGCGTATATTGCAGCGCTTCTTCCGTGGTGCTGACGCTGCGTTGCTGCATTTCCTTGTTGGTCACCACCGACACCGATGCCGGTGTATTGAGAATGCTGGTGGCCACCTTGCCGCCCACCCAGAGCTCCTTGGCAACCACCGAGTTGGCGTCGTCGTCGGCACTGACCCGGACCTTGGCATTGATGATGAGCGGGGCGAGGCGGTAGTCCTCGACGGCCGTTGCGTCGAGTTCCAGCGGGCCGGCGGTTTTTGCTTGAGGGGTCAGCAGGTAAGCATTCGGCCCTTGCTGTTCGACCTGCAATTCGCTTCCCTGAAGCAAGGATGACAGCGCTGCCGATGTATCGAGCGTGCCATTCACGCCAGCCGTGGTGCGGTTCGCCACACTCGAGGCGTCGAAGGAAAGGCTGATGCCAGCCTCGCGCGCAAAGCGGTCAAGCGCTGGCGCCAGTGGCCCGGGGGCGATATTCCACTGTTTGACTTGATTGCTGTGATCAGCGCCCGAGGTTTGCGCCAGCGATGGCAATGCGTAGCTGCTCACGATCAAACCCAGGATCGCACCGTGCATGGCACGACTTAATGGATGGCGCTGTGAAACCGGGGACGAACTCATTTTCTCGCTCCAAGAAAGGACATCGGCAGACTGGCCTGTATTCCGGCCTTCCTTACAGGTCGAACGAGAATGAGAAACCACCTCATTATTTTTCAGGTGGCGAAAAAATATTCGGGTGGAGTCAGGTGGCAGCGGTTACGGTGACCCAGTAACGGGTTCGGTAATCAATGTGCAGGCGCAGTGACTGTGCGATCAATGCCAGGACCCGATCGTTGTCGGCGAGCTGGAAGGTGCCGGAAACGCGTCGATCAGCGACCTCTTCGGCGCAGCGCAAGACTCCGGGGCGATAACGCGACAACTCCGCGATAAAGTCACCAAGGCGCATATGGTTCGCACTGATCACACCGTCACCCCAAGCCCATAGATCGAGGCCGTTGTCCCTGAACGTTCGGGCGTCACTTGAGGTGAACAGCAGTTGGTTTCCTGCCAGGACGTTGCGACTCGCAGACGCTTCACCGGAACCGGGGAAAACCGTGACTGATCCCTCCTGAGCTGCGACCAGAGTGCCGTCGTCACGCTCGCGGACCAGAAAGCGCGAGCTGTGGGCTCGCATGATCCCGTCGCGTGATTGCACCCACAACGGTCGCGCTTGCGGCGAGTGTTGATCCGCACCGACATTCACGATGATTTCACCACGGCGCAGGATGATCAGGCGCCGCTGGGCGTCGAAATCGCTGTCGACGGCGCTATCGCTATTGAGCTGGATAAGGCTGCCATCATCGAGTTGGAAACGTCGTTGCTCGCCGGTGCTGCTGCGCTGCTGTGCAAGCATGGAGGGCAGGGGGGTGTAGTCGCGGCCGAGCCAGGCTGCCGTGCCGACGGTCACCAATACGCCCAGTAGCTTCAGGCTTTCCCGCCGGCGCATTCCCTGCTGGGCGCCCTTAAGGGTTTGTCGAGCCAGTTGAGCTGGCACGCCTTCGAATTCATCGCCAAGCGTTTCCACACGCTGCCACGCCAATCCATGCTCCGGGCGCTGCTGCAGCCAGTGTTCGAACGTGCGCTGTGTCTGTTCATCGGCTTGATTGAAGCGAAGGCGCACCAGCCATTGGATCGCCTGCTCGACAATGGCCGGATCCAGCGCCTCGGGCTCAGGCCTCGACATAACGCAAGCGATAGCAGTGTTGCAGGGCCGTGGCCAGGTCGCGCTCCACCGTCGCGCGGGAAACTCCGAGCTTTTCGGCGATTTGGGCGCAGGTCAGACCGTCGAGTCGGGCAAATAAAAACGCCTGGCGAACTCTTGGTTTAAGCGAGTCAAGCAGACGGTCTATGCGCTCGAGCGCATCGAGAATCATCAGCCGGCGTTCTTCCGAGGGAACCTCGTGTTGCGGCAGCAAGGTGATGCTTTCCAGGTAGGCACGTTCCAGTTCGCGACGACGATACTGATCAATCATCAGACCGCGGGCAATGCTGCTCAAATAGGCGCGTGGCTCGCGCAGGGCGCCGGACTGATGGCGGTGTTTGAGCACACGGACGAAAGTGTCCTGCGCCAGATCTGCGGCGTTGTCGCGACAGCCGATGCGCCGAATCAGCCAGCCCTGTAACCACGAGAAGTGGGTGCGATAGAGCAGCCCTGGATCTGCAGTACCTAGTGTTTCGTCGCTACGCATCGGCATCCCGGGACATACATGATTGATAATGAATCGCATTCTACTCAGGCGATTGATCTTAGGCAAACATGCGCAGCTCAGCGCCTGCATGCAGGCGAATGGCATGGTTGTGCAGGAACTACGAGTGGAAGATGCGTCCGGAAATTGGATAGATTGAACGCTCGCCGTCCCGAGTGGCTTGCCTTCTAAAGGGAGAGGACGTTGCCCGGGCTCACATCTGCGAACCAATCGACCAGCATGTCCGTCAGCACCCGTATCTTTCGCGCAGGGTGCTGGCTTTGGGGGCGAACAATGTAAATACCCGCCGGAACAGGGGGATATCTGTGCATGACGGACACCAATGCGCCAGATTTGATGTGCTCGTCGATGACGCTGTCAGAAAGGTACCCAAGACCCAGACCTGCAACGGCTGCCGCGGCGAGCGCGACAGGATTGTCAGCCTTGAAGCGCCCTTGGGGATTAACCATGATGGACTTTTGGCCATCGATAAACCGCCAGGTTTCCGCACCTTGCATAAGAGATTCATGCGCAAGAATCTCGTGGGGAGCCTCCGGCGCTCCATGTGTACTCACATAGCCTGGGCTTGCCACGAGTTTGCCGTGAATGCTGCCCACACGCTTTGCGATGAAATTGGAGCTCTGTAAATGGCCGACCCGAATAGCACAATCGAAGCCCTCGCCAATCAGATCGACGATACGATCGCTGTAACTTGCATGAATGTGCAGGAGAGGGTGGCGTCGCCCCATTTCAGCAAGCACGGGGGCAATATGTGTCGGGCCGTACGAGATCGGTGCTGCGATCCGGAAACGGCCTCGAAGGTCTCCATCTGGAACAATGGCGTCCCTGGCCGCGTCAAACTCAGCGACGATCCGCGCCGCATACTCTCGCAAGGCGGCTCCCGCTTCGGTGACAGCAGCACCACGGGTTGTCCTGGCCAATAGCTGCACACCCAGTTGGGTTTCCAGCTTTAGAAGCCTGCGGCTTATTATCGATTTCGCAACACCCAGTCGCCGGGCCGCCGACGAAACACCGCCCGCGTCGGCTACCTCGACGAAGGTTCGAAGATCATCAATATCCAACTGCTTCCTGCCTCTGCAAATGGCCATTAGTGCGTTTCAACCCCTGACCAACAGTCCATGGCTGCCGTCCACTGCGGACAGCTGCCTGAGCGTTAGTCAAGCGATCGCACCGCCGTCCACGGTGAGGATGGCGCCAGTGATCAGGCTCGCGGCAGGACTGGCCAGATAGACCACCGCACTCGCAACCTCGCGAGGCTCGCCAAAACGTCCCAGGGACGACAGGCTCCGCTGAAAGTCGCCGGCGGGGCCGTCGGCTGGATTTGCGTCGGTGTCGACCGATCCCGGCTGAACAAGATTAACGGTTATGCCGGTGGGGCCGAGTTCACGCGACAAACCCCGGGTAAATGCGAGCAACGCCGACTTGGACATTGCATAGGCTGTAACACCCGCAAAGGGCACCCGCTCTGCCAGTCCCGAGCCAATTGAGATGATTCTTCCGCCAGCGGGCAGATGCGGGATGACCGCCTTTGCGAACAGGACGGGGCCTCGCACGTTGATATCCATCAGTGCTTGATAGTCGTCTACATCAATGTCAGCGATCATTCCGTTAAAGCCGATAGCCGCGCTATTGACGAGAATATCGAGGCCGCCCAGCGTCGAGATGGCTTGCGCGACTGCGCATTCAATGGCTTGCGGGTTGGCACTGTCGGCTTGAATCGCGATAGCACGACGCCCTTTATCAGCGATGAATTTGGCCACTGCCTCAGCTTTTTCCGTCGACTGCTGGTAGGTGAACGCAACATCGGCCCCATTCTCTGCCAGTGCCACTGCGATAGCGGCGCCGATCCCGCGAGCTCCTCCCGTCACCAACGCCCGTTTTCCTTCCAAATCGATCATTACTCACCTGTCTGGCATGCAGTTATTTGGCCGCGCGCATTCACCAGGGATGGTGCAAGCGTGCCGATACGGGGGCGGATATTAGGGATCCAGTTCCTTGGTTTGTAGTCTCGTGGGTTGTATTACTGTGTCGCACAAATCGGAACATCCAACCGGGTGTTGGCGTTATTCGCGAGTGAGGAATGAAACTTTGGAGAAATATTCGGGTGCGCTGATCAGGACTCGACGTATTAGCCGCGATAGCTCTGATGGATCAATAAGTAAGCCTGGTATCCATACTTTGCTTTCAGGACTCACTCGAAGGGAGCTTGGAATCGGGTCTTTCAGCTCTGTGGCGACTCAGGAATATGTGCCGCCTGGTCGCAGTATTCAAGCAGCAATTCGGTGAGCACCCTTATCTTTCGCGCAAGGTGCTGGCCTGGCGGTCGAACTACATAAGCGCCTGCTGGAGGCGGCGGATAATCCGTCATGATCGCTACAAGTGCGCCGCTCGCCAAATGCTCATGCGTGACCCAGTCAGGTAACCAGGCAATGCCGATGCCGGCCAAAGCTGCGGCCAGCAATGCGGTGCCATTGTCGGCTTTGAACGTTCCCTGCGGGCGCACCGTAACCATCGTGTCACCATCCATGAATGACCACGATTCATTGCCTTGCATCAGTGCTTGGTGGCTGACGACTTCGTCGGGTGTTTCGGGCGCTCCATTCGCCTTGATATAGACGGGGCTTGCTACCAATTGGCCAAAGATCGGTCCGATACACCGGGCGATCATGTTGGAATCGGGCAGGTAGCCCACCCGTATCGCGCAGTCATACCCCTCGGCGATGAGGTCAACGAAACGATCGGTGTAGTTTGTTTGCACATGAAGCTGTGGGTGACGCCTGGCCATTTCCGCGAGGATCGGCGCGAAATGTATTGGCCCCAAAGTAAGGGGCGCGGCGATCCGCAGGCGGCCACGAAGCTCGCCGGAAGGCAAGATCGCATCGCGTGCCGACTCGGCCTCAGCGCATATTCTGGCGGCGTAGTCGCGGAAGGTCGCCCCAGCTTCGGTAAGGGCCGCACCGCGGGTGGTACGCGCCATCAGTTGCACGCCCAGCTCTGCTTCCAGGCGGGCAAGCCGGCGACTGACGATTGATTTCGACATGCCCAGGCGCGTTGCCGCACGGGAAATGCCGCCGGCATCGGCCACTTCTACAAAGGTTTCAAGCTCTTCTATATCCATTTCCACTTTCCTTTTTTTGCCACGCAGCTACACACGGAATGCGACTACCAGAACGTACATCTGTTCGCGCCTTGGCGCCAATAGCGGTTCCCGGGGACGTCCTGATCTGTGCGTACATGGGGCCGTTTTTCGAGCGGCCGGCAGTGCGTGCGAGTGTCGACTAGCTGCTACAGGATGTATTGCGGGAGCGTATACGGGTTGTCATTGAACGGGCCTTTACCCTATCGCAGGCTGCTGCGCATGACTTCGCGGAGCGAAGCAAACCGCTGGGGCGCGTCGTCATGAAGCCGTGAAGCCATCGCCAGAGAATGGCAGCAAAAACCGTGGCGTTCCTCATTGCGCGACACAGTTAGTCATTCGCTGCTACTACCCGAAGGTTTGAGGGCGCTGCACAGTGCATGAGGCATCGCCGCTCATAAGGCGCGCTGCACGGAAACTGATCCCGCAAATAAACGTGCCAACCCACGGCAACAAGAGGATGGATTAATGGCTTTTCGTAACGGTCTTGCTTCGCTTCTTCGTCCAGAAGACTCCGTACTTGTGTTGATCGACCACCAGCCTTTTCAACTCACCAATCTCAATAGCCACGATCCGCACGCAGCGGTCAACTGTGCGACAGCATTGGCGAAGGCTGCGAAGGCGTTTAACGTCCCGACCATTCTGACCAGTGTGATTGCCGAGCGTGGCGGTTGGATCTTTCCGCAAATCACCGACGTTTTCCCCGGTCAGGAGGTGATTGACCGAACGCTCATCAATACTTGGGAAGACAAGAAAGTAGTGGACGCGGTCAAGGCAACAGGCCGCAAGCAATTGGTCCTGGCTGGCCTGTGGACTGAGGTCTGCGTCGCCATGCCAGCGATTCAAGCACTAGGCGAGGGCTGGGACGTTACCGTGGTCACCGACGCGTGCGGTGGCGTTTCGGTCGAAGCCCATCAAGTCGCCATCCAACGCATGGTCGGCGCCGGGGCAAATGTCATGACCTGGTTGGCAGTCATGGCTGAATGGCAACGCGACTGGGCACGCCTCGATACGGCAGGCGCTGTAACCGATGTGCTTCTCCAGCATGCTGCAGGTAGCGGCATTGCTTATCTGTGGGAGCAGCAATTGCTCGACACGCCGGTACCCGCTGAAGGTTGATCAGCACGGGAGTGAGGGGCCAGTGAAGTACCGCTTTGCCAGGGAGGCGCCCCATTCCCGCGTTCATCGACGGCCGATACTGAAGGCGTGCATTCGCAATCTGCTGGGATATTGCGAATGACCAATACCTAGTCCAACACAGCACATGGCCGGCTCGGGCCAGATCACCAACATTAAGCCTGGCTGACTTTGGCGCTTGGTAACTGCCTTCATCTGCCCGCGAAGCCCGTGCACCGTCATGTCTTTGCATCGGGAGGCCCGCTGGCTCTGCGTAGCAATGCACTAAAATCCCTTCATATCGCGATCGATTGTTTCGGTGCTTTCACTCGGCGCCACAGCTTGATCAAGACCGCTCAAAACAATAATCGAGGTCTCTCTCAATGGCTGTCAGTTACAACCCTGAGCTCCACTATTCCGGCTTTCACGACCTGAGCGACCAGGTTCGTTTTCAAAGCACGGAAGGCAAGATCTGGTTTGGCGAGCAGCGCATGTTGTTGATGCAGGTATCGGCGATGGCTAATTTTCGCCGTGAACTCATCAATAGCCTCGGCGTCGACCGCGCCAAGGGGTTCTTCTTGCGCCTTGGCTACCAGTCTGGACTCAAGGATGCGGAAATGGCCCGCAAGCTCAGACCAGACAGTCCGCAGTTGCAGATGTTTCTGGTCGGCCCGCAACTGCATTCCCTCAAAGGTATGGTCAATGCGAAACCCATTCAGTTAGAGCTGGATCAGGAGAGCGGCCATTTTTATTGCGAGCTCGAATGGATTGACTCCTTTGAGGTCGAGACTTGCCTGACTGAAGTCGGCCTGATGGAGGAACCAGTCTGTTGGTCTTTGTTGGGCTACGCCTGTGCGTACAGTTCTTCATTCATGAAACGCGAAATCATCATCCAAGAAACGACCTGTCGCGGATGCGGGGATGAGCGCTGCATCATTATTGGTAAACCTGCCGAGGAATGGGAGAACGCCGCAGAATTCAGACAGTACTTTCAAGCCGACCCAATCATCGAGGAGCTGTATGAACTGCAATCACAGATCAGCTCTCTGCGTAGAAGCCTGGAGAAGCAGGAAGCTCAATTCTATGGAGTAGGGCGCTCGCCTGCCTATTTGAAGGTATGCAAGATGATCGACAAGGCTGCCAAAGGAAAAATTTCCGTCCTGCTGCTCGGAGAAACTGGCGTCGGCAAGGAGGTCATCGCACGGAGCGTGCATCTGCGCAGTGATCGCGCCGAGCAAGCGTTTGTCGCAGTGAACTGCGCTGCCATTCCTCAGGACCTGATTGAAGCCGAATTGTTTGGTGTTGAGAAAGGCGCTTTTACCGGCGCCAATCAAACCCGCCCAGGACGCTTTGAACGGGCCAACGGAGGGACGATTTTTCTAGACGAGGTGGTGGAGCTGACGCCCAGAGCGCAGGCGACATTACTTCGGGTACTGCAAGAGGGTGAACTGGAACGGGTAGGCGATTCCCGAACCCGCAAGATCAACGTGCGAGTCATCGCTGCTACCAATGAAAGCCTCGCCGACGCCGTCGAAGCGGGCCGGTTTCGCGCCGATCTTTATTACCGCTTGAATGTGTTTCCGGTGCAGATTCCCCCACTGCGCGAGCGGCTTGAAGATCTGCCACTGCTGGCCGAGCACTTTATAAGCAAATTTCACTTGCAATATCACAAGCGAACGCTGGGTTTATCAGACAAAGCTCTTGAATTGTGTCGCCGCTACGCCTGGCCGGGGAATATTCGCGAATTGGAAAATACGATTGAGCGTGGCGTCATCCTGACCGACAGCAACGAGACCATAGGCCAGGATGCACTCTTTGCAGTCTTCCCAAAAACAGACGATTCGCACGGTGATCGTCTCAACTCTGATGGCGCGTTAGTTCAGGCTGGCGGTGAAGAACCTTGTCCCGATTGGGTTACGCAGATCTTTGATAAAAACATCAGCCTGGATGCTGTGGAAGAACGGCTGATGCGCCGCGCCATGGAGCTTTCACACCAAAACGTCTCGCAAGCCGCTCGCATGCTCGGCTTGACCCGGCCGGCACTGGCCTATCGCCTGAAGAAAAGCGGCTTGTTGCATGACGAGAGTCTTGAGTGACTTTGCGTGGCCGCCTGGCGGTTCACCGTGGACCACGCTTGAGCTGGATTGATCAAATCAACAAAACCTCGCCGAGACTTCATCAAATGATCAAACAAGCCCTTCGATAAACTCCGAGCCCGATACTCGCGACATCACATTAAGTTATATGTCATTGATAAATATCGATTTATATAAGTTTTATAAAATTGGCATAGCCCTTGCTCCAGTACCAATTGTCGCTTTTCGACGCGTAGCAATTTGCAACATGGGTTGGATGACCGCGAATCGCAAAATCGTACTCATAAATGGAGAGTTCATGAATACTCGAAGCATCAAATTGATCACTGCAGCAATGGCGCTCGCCTCATGGTTAGTAACAATCACTCCAGCGTCGGCGCAGTCAGCTACTGAAGCGCAATCTGCTGCTTCACTAGCGGTTGTCGTGGAATTCCTGGCCAATACCGCACCCGATAAAGTCGAAGCCGCGGCAATGAGGTTGGCAGCTCCAGACGCCACCTATGTTTCTCTAAACTTTGACAATCCAGAACTCAGAAAAATCATGCCGTGGACCGGCACAAACAAAGGTCCCAAAGCCTTTAGCTCTTTGTTTTTGCAGGTCTCAAACTACTGGAAAATCGAAGACTTTACGATTACTACCAAAATCGCTTCCGGCGAAGATGTCGCGATTTTCGGTAAGTTCACCTACCGCTCCGTGGCGGTCGGACATCTGTTCACATCACCGTTTTCCATCCATGCGAAAGTTCAGGATGGAAAGATGACCTATTTCCAGTTCATGGAAGATACCTACGCGTCTGCCAGTTCGTTCCGGCAGTCCGGTTCATGGACCGTGAAGACATCCAAAGATGCACTTCCCTTCAAGGTGGGAGCGAATTAGCCGCAGATGATGTGCACTTGCAAAAGCAGCTTGGCAAGCGTTTTTCGGGCATTTAACTGAACCCCGCGAACGCGGCTGAACAATGCTGCATTCGTAAATTCACGGGGCTTTTCGGCACCCCTGAACTCGTCCGGAAAGTGGCTTTTAACCCTACCAGGACGGGTAGCGTTCTGCTTGCGCAGCCACGCATAACGCCGCTTTCGTATTGCTCTACTTACCAAAGGAAATGCGCCATGTCCAACAAGTACTTAGAAATACTGACCCCGCAAAACAGCCAAGTGATTTTCATCGACCACCAGCCCCAAATGGCCTTTGGTGTGCAGTCGATAGATCGGCAGGTGCTGAAAAATAATGTCGTGGGGTTGGCCAAGGCTGCCAAAGCGTTCGGCATACCTACCACCATCACGACTGTGGAAACCGAGGGTTTCTCTGGCAATACATACCCTGAGTTGCTAGCGGTATATCCGCAGAACAAAATCCTCGAACGTACTTCAATGAACTCCTGGGATGACCAAAACGTTCGTGATGCCTTGGCAGAGTCCGCCATTGCCGGCCGTAAGAAGATCGTCGTATCCGGCCTGTGGACCGAGGTCTGCAACACGACCTTCGCACTGTCCTGCCTACGCGATACAGACTATGAAATCTATATGGTTGCCGACGCCTCGGGTGGCACCTCGGTCGACGCGCACAACTACGCCATGGACCGCATGATTCAGGCCGGTATCGTACCGGTTACCTGGCAACAGGTGCTGCTCGAATGGCAGCGGGATTGGGCGCGCAAGGAGACCTATGAAGCCGTGATGGGGATCGTGCAGGAACATTCCGGCGCCTACGGGATGGGTGTGGATTATGCCTACACCATGGTGCATAAGGCGCCTGAGCGGGTGCAACATGGCGAGCACATCGGTCCAAACCCTGCTAAATAAATCCGTTATGCAAGAGCTGTCGCGCAGGGCTGACGCGATAGCTCCACCCATCGGCGCTATTGTCCAAAACACGAGGTGGAGCATGAGGATGTATGCAGTTTAAAAGTCCAGTCAGACGTGAGTAACCGGTTCGCAAGGTTCGCTATTCCCTGAAGGCCCTGGAAACGGGCTTTATATCTGTGAGGCCTCTACCTATGACATCGCGCCGAAAACTTCTCCAGGCCGCCTCCACCTTAGCGTTAGGGGGTGTCTTTGGACGCAGCGCTTTTTCCGAAACGCTAAGTAGGGAAGGGCCCAATATGACCGATTCAATTCCGGACATCATTTTCCACAATGGCGAGATCACTACACTGGATCGCGCCAACCCAGTCGCCCACGCCGTTGCAATCAAAGACGGCAAGTTTCTGGCTGTAGGGTCAGACCAGGAAGTCATGGCGCTGGCTGGCTCAGCCACAAAAGTTGTCGACCTCAAGCGCCGTTGTGTGCTCCCTGGCTTAGTCGATAACCATACCCACATGGTCCGCGGCGGCCTTAACTACAATCTGGAATTGCGCTGGGACGGTGTGCGTTCACTGGCTGACGCCATGGACATGCTCAAGCGCCAAGTGGCTAACACACCAGCACCGCAGTGGGTTCGCGTGGTAGGTGGCTTCACTGAACACCAGTTCGTTGAAAAGCGTTTGCCAACCATAGCCGAGATCAATGCGATCGCGCCCGATACACCTGTATTTCTTCTGCATCTCTATGACCGGGCCTTGCTCAATGGTGCGGCCTTGCGCGCGGTCGGCTACACCCGAGATACCCCCGAGCCACCAGGCGGGAAAATTTACCGCGATGCCAATGGTGCGCCTACGGGCCTGCTGTTGGCCACGCCCAACGCGACGATCCTTTACGCCACGTTGGCCAAGGGACCGAAGTTGCCCTTCGACTATCAGGTCAACTCCACTCGCCATTTCATGCGCGAGCTCAATCGCTTGGGTGTGACAGGGGTTATTGATGCGGGCGGCGGTTTCCAAAACTATCCCGACGATTACGCAGTGATCCAGAAGTTGGACAACGATGGGCAAATGACGGTCAGGTTGGCTTACAACCTGTTCACTCAGAAACCCAAGGAAGAGAAGGAGGACTTCCTCAAGTGGACCTCCAGCGTTAAGTACAAGCAAGGAAACGACTACTTCCGTCACAACGGCGCGGGCGAAATGTTGGTGTTTTCCGCTGCCGACTTCGAAGATTTTCGCCAGCCGCGACCGGACCTGCAGCCCGAGATGGAGGGAGAACTGGAGGAAGTTGTGCGCATCCTTGCAGAGAACCGATGGCCGTGGCGGTTGCATGCCACCTACGACGAAACCATTACCCGAGCGCTGGATGTATTTGAGAAGGTCAACGAGGACATCCCCCTCGCTGGCATCAATTGGTTCTTTGATCATGCCGAAACCATCTCGGACAAATCGATCGACCGTGTCGCCGCGCTCGGCGGTGGCATCGCTGTACAACATCGTATGGCTTATCAGGGCGAGTACTTCGTCGAGCGCTACGGCGCCCGTGCGGCGCAAGCGACCCCGCCCGTAGCGCGCATACTGGAAAAAGGGGTGAAAGTGTCTGCAGGCACCGATGCCACCCGGGTTGCCTCCTACAACCCCTGGGTTTCGCTATCCTGGATGGTAACCGGTAAAACGGTGGGCGGTCTGAATCTGTACCCTCAACGAAACCTGCTTGATCGCGAAGCGGCGTTGCGGATGTGGACAGAGAATGTCGCCTGGTTTTCTAACGAAGAGGGCAAACGTGGTCGCATCCAGACCGGTCACTTTGCTGACCTGATTGTGCCAAGTAAGGACTACTTCTCTGTGCCTGAAGACGAGATTTCATTTCTTACCGCCGATATGACCGTGGTTGGCGGGCGCGTGGTTTACGGGGCCGGCCAATTCGCCAGGTTTGACGACAACCCGCTACCGCCCGCCATGCCTGACTGGTCGCCGACGCGTACCTTTAAAGGTTATGGCGCCTGGGGAGACCCAGACGGAGCAGGCAGAAACTCGCTGGCTCCGCTGCGCGCCCAAGTCGCGGCCTCGTGCGGCTGCGCAAGCTTTTGCGGCCTGCACGGTCACGATCATGCCGGTGCATGGGGATCCAATGCTCCAGTATCGGACCCCCGAAGTTTTTTTGGTGCCTTGGGCTGCTCCTGTTGGGCCGTGTAGAAATGGGCCGGTGATCGATCAGCTATCCTATGAGGGTCATCGGCCATTACTCCTGCGCTGCCAGCGCCTCAATCAGTTCTTGGGTGGTCACGATTGAATGAGCGAAGGTCGGCCCGTTCAACTCGTGGGTGCTACGTGTTTGACGCTTTTGGCTGGGAGAATGGCGGCGAGGACGTTGCGGACCATTGCGCACGCTTTTGGCCGAGTGCGCTCTAAAGAGATTACAAAGAACTATGCACCCACAAACTCGATGACCGTCTTGCCCTTGCCGCGGCCTACGGCGACTTGGCGAAATGCCTCGTTGACGTCCTGCGGCGCAAAGTGCTGTTGATCCACGCGGATCGTCAGTTGACCCGCATTGGCCAGCGCAGCGGCCTCGCGCAGGATAGCGCCGTGGTGTTCGCGTCCTTTGCCGGTGAGCAGTGGCGCCAGTGTGAAGACGCCCGAGTAGGTGGCACTTTTGAACGATAACGGTGCCAGGCTGTGCTGGCCCCAGCCCAGGCAGCTCAGCACGTGCCCGGTATAGGCTTTCACAGCTTTGAATGATGCATCCAGCGTGCTGCCGCCGACGGTGTCGTAGACAATGTCGAACCCTTCGCCGGCGGTGTAGTGCTCGACATAATCCTCAACGCTCTGTGCCTGATAGTCGATCGCTGTAGCCCCCAGCGAGCGTATGAAGTCGAGACTGCCCGCCGAACCGGTGGCGTAGACATCGGCACCGCGTGCCTTGGCCAGTTGCACAGCCACTTGGCCGACCCCACCCGCGCCCCCATGAATCAGGACACGCTGACCAGAGCGAACATTGGCGTGATCGACCAGACCTTCCCACGCGGTGATGAATACCAAAGGCAATGCAGCCGCCTCACGCATGCTGAGGGTGTGTGGCTTGACCGCGATCAGGCGGGCATCCACGGCAATGTACTCGGCCATGGTGCCTTGGGCACCGCCGATCCCGCCGGGCATGCCGAAGACTTCCTGGCCCGGGGTGAACCCCTCGACCGCTTCGCCCACTTCGACCACCGTACCGGCAAGGTCAAGGCCGAGCACGGCCGGCAGCGTTTGGCGGGCGTGGGCCCCTGCGCCGGCGGCAATTTTGGTATCGAGCGGATTGACCCCTGCGGCGTGAACCTTGACCAGGACTTGCCCCTTACCGGCAACAGGGCGATCGATGTGACGGATGGCCAGAGGGGATTGAGCGGACTCGGCGATGGCGGCAAGCATGGAATGTTTCATGACGGGAACCTGTGTTCGGATGGACGCTTACAGATTGCCGCGCTTTAATCATTCCGATAAGAAACCCAATTTGCATATGACTTATTCCCCAAAGAGAACCAATCGTCGATGGATCTGTTCGATAGCATGCATGTCTTTGTCCGCGTCGTGGAGCGCGGGTCTTTCTCGGCGGTCGCCCGTGAACTGAACATGGGGCAGCCGGCGGTGAGTAAACAAGTGCGCGCGCTGGAGCAGTACCTGGGTGGGCCACTGTTCGCACGCAGCACTCGGCATTTGGCCCTGACCGACCAAGGTCAACGCTTCTACGACCACTGCCAGGATATTCTCGGCCACGTCGAAACTGCCACGCGAAGCTTCACCAGTGGCCAGGAGCAGATCGCCGGCCCTTTACGAGTCGCCGCCCCGGTCAGTTATGGAAGGTTATGCATCGCACCGCTCATAGGGATTTTCCTGCAACGCCATCCTGATGTGAGGATTGACCTGCGACTGAGTGACCACAATGAAGACCTGCTCAAGGAAAACATCGATCTGGCGATCCGCATTGGCGTAGTGAAGAGCGAGGGATTGGTGGCACTGCCACTGGGCAATAGCCCACGGCGTGTCTATGCCGCGCCCGGTTACCTGGCTCTGCACGGCGTGCCACGAGAGCCCAGCGAACTGTCAGGACACAACTGCATCGGCTTCACGTTGCTGGAGCATTACGACCGTTGGCACTTTACGCACCTCGGCCAGGCGTTCGATGTAGGTATCCAAGGCAACGTCACCAGCAACAGCAGCGAGGCCATCCGCGAAATTGTGCTTTCCGGCCTGGGTATTTCCCTCTCACCGCAATGGCTGTTCACAGCTGACGTCGAGCAGGGCAGGGTGAGTACCGTACTCGACAACTATCAGACCAGCGCGCTGCCTGTCAGCGCCGTACTCAGCCGCGAGCGACGACGTTCAGCGCGGACAATGCCGTTCATCGATTTTCTACGCGAGCAATTGTTGTAGAAGCGCCTTGTGATAAGCCGTCCGCTGCTTTCTTCTCCGGGACCCTAAAACTGTCTGATGACAGTCTCAAGTCGATTACTGCCGTATTTTTCCATCTACCAGAGATTTGATGCGGCCGAGTATTGGCACGGCAGCACGTGCCAGGGAGGTCAGCTCATGAGCGTACGCCTGCGGCCTGCTGCAACCGCCGTACCGCGTCTCGGGCCTGGGCGCCGAGTTCGGCCAGGTCGAAATCAGGCAACTGGTCGTCGTGTACGGTCAACCGGCCACCGACCAGCAAGGCGCGCAAGGTCGGGCGTCCTCCGCCCACCACCGGCCCGATCGCCGGGTCATGCAGGCCGAAGTATCGCGGCTGGTCCAGGCGGTAGATCGCCAGGTCGGCCGCCATGCCCACTTGCACGCTGCCCACGGCGTCCAGCCCCAGCACCCGAGCCCCGCCAGACGTACCCCAGCGCACCACGTCTTCCACCGTGGCCGCGCTGGCACCGCCTTCCTCTTCGCCGCCGGCATAACGCGGGCGGGCCCGTTCGCCAAGTCTGGCCCGTTGCATCAGCCAAGCGGCGTGGGTTTCGCTGATCATGTCGCAGGCCTCGTTGGACGCGGCGCCATCCACGCCAATCGACACCCGCATTCCCGCAGCCTCCATGGCCACCACATCGGCAATGCCACTGCCCAAGCGGCCATTGCTTTGCGGGCAATGCGCAATGCCCGTACCGCTGGCCCCGAGCATGCGGATTTCCTCGGCGTCGAGTTTCACCAAATGCGCGAACCACACGTCCGGCCCGAGCCACTCGTGCTCGGCACAGAACGCCACTGGCGACATGCCGTGGCGTTGCTGCACCTCATTTTGATATTCGACGGTTTCGCTCAGATGGCTGTGCAGGCGAATGCCCAGTCGCCGTGCGACCCGGGCGGTTTCGCGCAGGTGTTCGGCAGGCATGGAGTAGGGTGGGCTGGTGGGCGCCATCACCACCCGCCGCCAGGCATCGGCGGCAGGGTCGTGGTAGCGCCGCACCAGACGCTCGACGTCGTCCAGATATTGCTCCAGGGTCTCTGGCCCAGCCACGGACTTGCCTTCGGCTTGCCGTGCTTGCGTGGCACCGCCACGGCAGAGGACAAACCGCAGCCCCAGCCGTTCGGCTTCCTCGAACAGCACCTCGGCACTGTCAAAGTCCATGCCCGGCAAGTACAGGTAATGATGGTCTGCGACGGTGGCGCAGCCGGATCGTGCCAATTCGACCAGGCCAATGCGTGCGGCGAGGCGAAAGCTTTGCTCGTCAAACGCGCCGCGATAGCGATAGGGCACGGCACCCAGCCAGGCTCCCAGGCTCTGGTCGATACCTGCGGGAATGCCTTTGAGCAGCGACTGAAACAGGTGATGGTGGGTATTGACCCACGCCGGGTAGACCACGCAATCGGTGGCATCCAGCACTCGCTCGCCGGGCTGGGGTTGCAGGGCGCCGATGGCGCTGATGCGGCCGTCGACGATACGGATATCAGGCCCGGCATGGCGCGCCGCCGCGCCGGACAAACCGGTGAGGATCGCGCTGGCGTTACGTACCAGCCAGCTATTCTCAAGCTTCATGTGAGGCTCCATGCGCCGCGCCTGCGGCGGGTCAAAAGGTTCAGCCGAGTTCGCTTTCATGCCAGTTGCGCAGGCTCAACCGGGCCAGCACGGCCATCAGGCTGAATAGCGCGACACCGGTCAAGGCGATCAGCAGCAGGGCAGCGAACAGCCTTGGAATATTCAGTTGAAAGCCGGCCTGGAGGATCTGATACGCCAGCCCGGCACCGGTGCCCCCGGTGCCGGCAACGAACTCCGCCACCACCGCGCCGATCAACGCCAGCCCGCTGGCAATGCGCAGCCCGGCAAAAAAACACGGCAGGGCGCTGGGAATGCGCAGGCGCAGCAGCACCTGCCAGCGGCTGGCGCGGTTCAGGCGGAACAGATTGAGCAGGCCGGGGTTGACGCTGCGCAAGCCGAGTACGGTGTTGGCGATGATCGGGAAAATCGCCACCAGGGTCGCGCAAATAACCAACGCCAGCGTGGTGTTGCTGCACCAGATGATGATCAGCGGTGCCACGGCCACCACCGGCGTCACCTGCAACAGGATGGCGTAGGGAAACAGGCTGGCTTCCAGCACGCGGCTCTGCACAAACACAAAGGCCGCCAGGGTGCCGATAAGCACCGCCAGGGCAAACGAGAAAAAGGTGATCTTCAAGGTCATCCACAATGCACCGAACAGCATCGGGCCATCGCTGATCAGGGTACGGCCGATATCGACCGGGGAAGGCACCAGATACACCGGCACCTTCCAGGCCACACATGCCAATTGCCACAGACCCAGCAATACCGCGCCGAGCAGCAGCGGCGAGACGATGCGCAATACCGTGGGGTGACGTAACCAGGGAGTAAAGGACGGGTTCATGAGCGGGCTCTCAATAAAGTCAGCAAGAATCGCCATTGGCCTCGGCCAGCAGCCGGGACAGGCGTGCGCACTGCGCGATAAAGGCCGGGGAGGTGCGGTAGGCCTCGTCTCGTTCCAACGGGCCGTCGATTTCGATGTCGGCGATTACTCGGCCCGGGCGCGCACCCATCACCACCACCCGCGATGACAGGTAGACGGCCTCGAAAATGCTGTGGGTGACGAATATCACAGTCAGGTCGCGGCTAGCCCACAGCTGACGCAGGTCGCTGTCGAGCTTGTTGCGGGTGAACTCATCCAGGGCGCCGAAGGGCTCGTCCATCAGCAGCAGATTGGGCTCGGTGGCCAAGGCCCGGGCGATGGACGCGCGCATTTGCATGCCGCCGGACAGTTCCCGCGGGTACACCTGGCTGAAGCGGTCCAAGCCGACAAGGGCAAGGGCGGCGTCAACCTTTGGTTGGCTATGGGCTTTGGGCACATTGGCCAGATCCAGCGGCAGGCGCACGTTGTCGCTGACCTTCGCCCACGGCATCAGGGTCGCCTCCTGGAACACCATCGCCAGGCTTTGCCCTTGGGTCGGGCTGGCCGGGCTGTCCTTGCCCCACCAGCGCACGTGGCCGGCGGAGGGTTTTTCGAGGCCGGCGAACATTTTCAGCAGGGTGCTCTTGCCGCAGCCCGAAGGGCCGAGCAATGAAACGAACTCGCCGCGCTGAATGGCCAGCTTCACCCGGCTCAAGGCCTGGGTGCCGTTGCTGTAGGTTTTTTCCACCTGATTGGCGAACAGCGGTGTTTGCACGCCGACGCTGTCGCCCCGTGGCAACGCCTGTGGCAGGGCGTTGGCCCCAGTTATGGTTTGCATCAACATAGCGCTCTCCCCTTGGGTCATGAGCGTCCGGTAAAGCCCCGGCACACCGGGGCGCTGACTTCAATGGCTGAGGAACACTTCACTTTCACCGTGAGCTTCGAGCAGGCCCAGCAATTGCCGGCGAATCACCAGGCCAGGCTTGTCCGACGGCATGTGCAGTTCCACTCGCCGGCGAGTATCGACACAGGCGTCGTAATCGGTGGCTTCGAGGATGTCGCGGTCTTCGGCGGTGATCGCTGCGTCCCAGTCGATCAGTTCCTGGGTCGAGCATTGCTCTTCGCTGTCATTGCGATACAACCACTGGACCAGCATCAGGCGCCCGTCTTCCATGGGCGTCGCGCAGTTGTAGATGATGTGGTGGATGCCGCTGTCCGGGTACATGCAGCCAAAGCGCCGGGAGAAGGGCAGGTAATAGCGGTTGATCAGGTGGCGCTGGGTGATCGGCTCCCGGGTGCCGGTGATGCGATAGCTTTCCTCAGGATTGCGGATCGGCACCCGGGTCTCCGCCTCGAAACCATAGTCGGTTTCGCGAAACTCGTAGCCGGCCGGCGCGGGCTGGTCGAAAAGGCCGAAGTTGGCTTTGTGGACGAAGGAAAAATGCGAGTTGTCAAAGGAGTTTTCCATGACCCGCAGCGGACTGGTTTTCCACTCTTCATAAAACTGGAAGATGCGCCGGTAGCCCGGGGCGCCATCCTCGGGAAACTCAGGGATTGGTTGCAGAGGATCGTCGAGGGCGACCCAGGCGTAGCCGTATTTTTCCTGGCAGTGAAAGGCCTGGACCGAGGCGCCCGGCGGAATCATGCCAGCGGGGTTTTGCGGGATCTTCACGCAGGTGCCGGTGCAGTCGTATTCCCAGCCGTGATAGCCGCAGGCGATGTTGCCGTCCTCGCTGATAAAACCTTTCGAGAGCTTGGCGGTGCGGTGGCAGCAACGGTCGCGCATGGCCACCGGGGTGCCGTCGGGGCGCTTCCACAGTACCAGCGCCTCGCCGAGTAAAGTGAAGGGCTGCGGACCGGCATCCAGCGAGGTCATGGGCAGCAGGGCATACCAGAAACGGCGCAATACAGGTTGTTTGGTGACCAACATAACAAGTGTCCTCACGGTATTCGTTCAGCCGGCTCTTGGGCTCGGGCTCTGGGTTCAGCAGTCTTGCAATCAGGCTCAGCGGCTGGCGGACTGTTCGGCGCCAGGCAGTACCTTCAAGTCCTCGACGAAGCGCGTGGTGTAGGCCTTCTGCCAAGGCGCATCGGCACCGAGCAGGCCGGCGTCGACCATGAAATTGCGGGTGGCCTGCCAGCGCGCATCGCTCATCACGCCGATGCCTTGAGTGGCGGCATCACCGCCGGTGACCAGGCGATATTGCTTGAGCGTCGACAAGCCCCAGGCGAGCAATTCATCGCTCATGTTCGGGTTATCAGCCTTGATCAGGTGGTTGGCGCTCGGGTTGTCGAGGTAGCGCTTCCAGCCCTCCATCGAGGCGCGAACGAAGCGCTGGACTCGCTCAGGATGCTGATCGATGACGTCCTGGCGAGTGGCCAGCGTCGAGCCGTAGGGCGGGTAACCGGCGTCGGCAAACAGGAAGAAGTTGGCTTTCTCCCCGGCCTTCAACGCCTGGAACAACTCGGAGCTGGCATAGGCCTGCTGCGTGGTGTTGGCGTTCGCGAGGAAGGGTTGCAGGTTGAAGGTGTAGGGGCGGGCTTGGCTGTCCTTGAGCTGATATTTTTCCTTGAGCCAAGGCCACCAGGTTTGCTGGCCGGAGGTGGAAACCAGCACCTGCTTGTTCTGCAAGTCATCCAGGCCGCTCACATCGGCATGGGTCAGCAGACCCTGAGGATCACCTTGAAAGGGCGCGGCCACGGCCACCACCGGCAGGCCTTGCTCCACACTTTTGAGAATCTGCAAGTCGTAGTTGACGATAAAATCGGCCTGCTTGTTGAGCAGCAGCTGCATGCCATTGACCTGCGGCCCACCCATGCGGATGGTCACGTCCAGGCCTTCTTTTTTATACAGTCCGTCCGCCAGGGCCTGGTAGAAACCGCCCTGTTCAGCTTGGGCATACCAGGAAGTGAGCAGCACCACCTTGTCATTGGCCAACGCCAGTGGAGACGCGATCAGGGCGGCGGGCACAAGCGCCATGGCCAGTAGCGAGCGAAGCGGTTGACCCAAGGCAAAGCGAATTTTCATGATGTGTTCTCCACAACGATTCGAAAACCGCCGCGCGCCAATCGGCACGCCAGCGAGGGACCGATTGGAGAGAACAAGGGAGGAGAGAGGGCGCGTATGCGTAGTTACACGGCTGACACATCTCTCTTGCCCGGGGCGCTGGCGCCGCGTTCAAGCATCCAATCGGACGTACGCCCCACAGGGAAGGGCGCAAGAGCAATGCCCGGTGCCATTGCTGGCACTGACCGCTTCTACTCAAAAGTAGTCGTAGCCAAAAGTGTGCCAAGCCGTCGCAGGCCCGCCCTCACGGGATCCGGCGGGCGAGGCAATCAGCAGGAGGTGGGCACGCGAATCGCAACGGTGCGAATCCAGGTGAGCGCGCCTCAATCTGGTGCGCAGCCGATGGCTGTAAAGTATTCAGTTTTACGCGCGGATTGTGCTGAATGAGGGTTGAGGATTGTATTCGCTCAGTTGGCACAACCCCTGCTTAGTCCGGAATCGAGTAGAAGCGGTCAGCACAGAGGGCTCTCAACAGAACCCGAGGTGCAGGGCATTGCTCTGGCGGCATTACGCCGCGCACCCGGCAAGGGTCGCCCCTCGTTGATTTGAGGGCCAGAGCAGCTGCTTGATCCGCAGCTCGGGCGTGCCTTGCCGGTGATATCCGCTAATCACCTGACAAGGGCAGCCCATGAAAGCATCGCGTATTCCATTACTTGCACCTTCACAGCTGCGTCGCAGCCTGGCGCCGCTGTTAGCTCTGGCCAGCGCCGGCGCCGAAGCCGGCCCTTTGTTGTGGAACGACAACAGCTTGAGCTACCTCTACGGCCAGCATTTCAAAGTCGACGGCACTGGCGACGATACTCAGCAAACGCTGAGCTTCGAACACGCCAGCGGCTGGACGTGGGGCGATATCTTCATGTTCGTCGACAACAAATGGTCCAGCGGACTCTCGGGTGCCGACGGCCATTCCTATTACGGTGAATTCTCCCCACGGCTGTCGCTGGGCAAAATCAGTGACCGCTCCCTGAGCTATGGCATCGTCAAGGACGTCCTCATCGCCGCCACCTACGAGCGCGGTGAAAACCGCAATCGCAAATACCTGCTGGGTCCCGCTGTCGACCTCGTGCTTCCAGGCTTCGATCGCTTTTCCCTGAATACCTACTACCGCAAACCCGACGGCATTACCGGTAAGGCCTCAGGTCAATGGCAGATCAACCCGACCTGGTCCATGACCCTCCCGGTGGGTCGCTCCGACATTCTTTTCGACGGCTATCTGGAGTGGTACGTCAACGACGTCGGCAACAAAGGCACCTCCAACTATGTGGCCAGGAGCTTTCACTTCAACCCACAAGTCAAATACGACGTGGGCAAGGCGCTGGGGCAACAGCAAAAACGTTTTTATGCGGGACTTGAGTGGGATTACTGGTCGAATAAATACGGGATTGAAGACACAAGCGGATTCCCTACCGACCAGAACGCGTTGAGTCTCTTGCTCAAGGTGCATTTTTGACGGGGGCCGATCGCCAATTGCAGAAAGCGGCCTTGACGCACCTCCTCGGCAAACGGGCGAAACCGGTGGGGTTCATCGCCATTACACCTGCGCTGCCAGCGCCTCAATCAATTCCTGGGTGGTGACAATTGAGTGAGCGAAAGTCGGCCCGTTCAACTCGTGGGCGGCGTGCATCATTTCCGCGCGGAAAGCGGCGGTCGCATCGCGCACCAGCGTGACGTGGTAGCCCAATTCCGAGGCGTAGCGGGCGGTCGCTTCGATGCAGGTGTTGGCGAGCAGGCCGACGATGATGACGTGGGTGATGCCTTTCTGCTTCAGGCGAAAATCAAGGTCGGTATTGGCAAAGCCGCTGGCGCCCCAATGTTCCTGCACGACAATGTCGCCGTCCTTCGGTGCGAAATCGGGATGCCATTCGCCGCCCCATTCACCGCGTGCGAAGTGGTGCATGTGCATGATTTTGCACTGGGTGGGTGTTGGATGATCCCAGCCTTCGTAGTCGCCATGTTCCCAGCGGTGGTGCGGCACGATGACCACCGGAATGTTCTGCGCTCGTACAGCGCCATCGAGGGCTCGCAGGTTGTCGAGCAGCCCGACCTGTTCGGCAATCGGCTTGATCAAGGGGAAGACCTTGCCGTTTTCCGAGAGAAAATCGTTGTACGGATCGACCAGCAGATAAGCGGTGCGGTTCAGCGGATAAGAGGCGTTCGACATGACGATGTACTCCACGCAAGTTGAGTGACCGATGCGGTGGGCTTGCCCGTGCATCGTGCTGATCAATAGCTTTGTCAGGCTGTGGCGGACTCGCGGGCCACTTGCCTGAGGATTTGTTCGTATTCCGTGACTGAGAGCGATCCGGACACCAACTGACGACCGTTCAGCACCATGGCCGGGACCGAGTTGATCCCGCGTTCAAGGTAGAAACCTTCAAGTTCACGGACTTCGATAGCGAACGCCTCGCTAGTCAAAATCTTGCGGGCGCGGGTGGTTGAAAGTCCCGCTTCACCGGCCAGGCGCACCAGTGTTTCGTGGTCGCTGGGGTTCTCGCCATTGGTGAAATAAGCCTCGATCAGGATTTTCTTCAGCACGACCTGGCGGCCTTCCTGCACGGCCCAGAGCAGAAGGCGATGGGCATCGAAGGTGTTGTAGAAATGGCTGCGCTTTTCCAGGTTGAACTGAAAGCCGATGGCCTTGCCACGCGCGATGATCATTTCATTGCGCGAGGCGACTTCTTCGGCGCTGCGCCCGTATTTGCGCATCATGTGCTTGATGGCGTGCTCGCCCTCGGCCGGCATGTCCGGGTTCAGTTCGAAGGGCTTGAAGGTCAGCTCCACGGCAACCTCGCCGGCAACGTTCGCGATGGCTTGTTCCAGCGCCGTGGCGCCGAGTGCGCACCAGGGGCACACGACATCCGACACAAAGTCGATACTGACGGGGAACGTCATTTCTTCGACTCCGTCAATTGTTGGCGGTACTCGGTGGTGGTAATTCCGGCATAGCCCCAGTTGTCGGTGTCGACCTCTTCAATAACGATATGGGTGAGATGCGGGTCCTTGTTGAGGACGGTTTGCATGGTTTTGGTGATCTCGGCGATGACTTGGGATTTCTGTTCTTTGGTAACGCCGTCGCGAGTGATACGAACGCTGATGAAAGGCATGGGATAAGTCTCCTGTGGGCGCCCCATCGATATGAAAAGGGGAGCAGTGGGATGGACTTTAGAGTGTTGCGTTCAGGGGATAAATCAGGGGCGGAGAACATCACTTATAACGCGGTGTAATCAATACAACTGGGGGCTTTGCAGAAGGTAAATCGCCCTCCCTGGCTGCAGGCGCGGGGAGGGCGAATGCTACGGCGGGAGGAATCAGTTCTGCGCTTTGCTCATGCGGGTAAATAGCTCGGTGGGTACTTTCTTGCCGTTGGAAATGTACTGGTTGGTTCTGAACTTGTAGACCTCACCTTCCGAAAGAAAACCATCGTGGTTGGTGTCCATCGCTTTGAATTCTTCACCGCCCTGAGGTGCCACGGTCAGCAGTTCTTTTTGAGAAACAAGGCCATCGTGGTCGGTGTCTGTGCGAGCGAAAGAGTCGTCCCCACACTTGCCTTCACCGCACTTGCCCTCGGCAGTAGCGGACTTGTCGCTGGCTTCGCTGGCGCCGCATTTGCCTTCGCCACACTTGCCCTCGCCGGTTTTATCGGCCGATGCCAGTTGGTAGCCTTGGGGCAATGGCTCAACAGCAAAAGCCGCAGACGATGCCAGGCTCATGCCACCGGCTAAAGCAATTGCGGCCAGGCCAAGACTGGTTTTGTTCGACATTGGTTTACGGTACATAGTGCTTCTCCAGATGCTTTGCGCGGCCAGGCCGCGGTTCTTGCCACAGGGCGGATAGACCCTCAAGGAAGTTCGAGGCGAAAGGCACAAGCGTCTTCCACTTCGATACAGCGTCCTTGTTCGGGTAGGCCTATTTAGCGGGAGTCATGTATCGGCGATGTATCGGCGAGCGGAGCATTTGTAAGCCAATCCCAAGACTTAGCGTTTGGGTACATAGAGATACAAAAACTGACCTCAGCCTTTGCGCGTCATTCAGGACAACAGCTTTAAAACGGGTGTCGCTGCTATCCCGACGACAGCTTGCTCATGCAGCTGGCGCAGCAGCACCAGTGCGTCAGCGACGAAGCCGGTCACGTCTGAAGCACCAGCCTCCGCAGCCAAAGCGTGCAACTGCGCTCGACCATCCATGTCAGGGAACTGCTCGATCCGCTGCAACAAACGGAACGCGAGAGGGCTGACCTGGGAGAATTGCACTTGGCCACTCGGCACACGGCTGATCAGCAGCAACGTTGGTTGTTCTGGCGGTTCAGAAGGCAGATGACCTGGCCCGAGACGATGTACGGCCCAGGTGTAAGCCAGCGGCCAGACGAGTGGTGAAAGCCTGAGGGGACGATCGAGTAACTGTTCTGCATCACTAGCCTTTAACGGCGCAGCGTCCAACTGTTGCAGCGCCATTTCCACCCACTCGTAATGGGCCAATTCTGGCAAGAACGGGTACCAGGGGTGTTCGTGATCAGGCGAGTCCTCCAGGCTCGCTACGAATTCTACAAACTCACGAGCAATTTCTCCGAAGCGTGGCGTTTGCGCGCGGTAGTCACGCAAAAAACGTCGTACCAGTGCACGCCAACCGGCATCACCCAGCACGGCAACCAGCACCGGAAACGTTCCACCCAGCAACCCCAACAGATTGTTCAACACCAGGTTGAGATAGACCTGCGCTCTTGCAGGATTCATCTGCGCAGGCGGCGCATAACTGTCCGGGTCACGCAGGTACCGGGTCAGCGCGAGCTGCTGACTGGGCAAACTTGAAGGGGAGTCAGCCATCGACGGTCACCCGCACCAAAGCAATGGCGTCGCGTTGCAAGCGCCTGATGGTGTTCAGCTCAGCCACCAGTTCGTCGTAGGACGGAAAGTTGAAATCGCGCTCCAGTAGGGTTGGCTTCACGCCAAAGAGGCCATAAGCCTGGCCCAGCAATGACCAGACTACCGGTTTGACCGAGGCGCCATGGGTGTCGATGATCAGGTCATCAGCTTCGTCGTAATGGCCAGCCACATGCATGGCGACTACGCGTTCTGGTTCCAGGCCGGCGAGGAAAACCGCTGGATCGAAGCGGTGGTTCACTGAGTTGACGTACACATTGTTAACGTCGAGCAACAGGTCGCAATCCGCCTCGCGGAGCACTGCATTGGTGAACGTGAGTTCGTCCATGTCCTGATGAGCAGCGGCGTAGTAGGAGACGTTTTCTACAGCAAGACGACGACCGAGAATGTCCTGTGCACGGCGGATGCGCGCAGCAACGTGATGAACGGCCTCCTCAGTGAATGGCAATGGCAGCAGGTCGTATAAATGGCCATCGTCACTGCAGTAACTCAGGTGTTCGCTATAGAACGGCACGTTGAAGCGATCAAGAAACCCGCGGACTTGCTCAAGAAAAGATTCGTCCAGCGGCGCACTGCCACCCAGCGACAGTGACAGACCATGGCATGACAGCGGGTAGCGTTCAGCCAGCAACTGCAAGGCCTCACCATGAGCGCCGCCGATGCCGATCCAGTTCTCTGGAGCAACCTCTAGAAAATCGAAATCCCCGACTGGAGCGTCACGGAGCGTGTTAAGCAGCGCACGGCGCAATCCCAGCCCGACGGTCCCCTCAAGGGGGATCTGTGGATCTAAATGCGTTGATGATGAAGTGTTCGTTTGCATGAGCTCAATACTCCGATTCGACGTCTGAAACGCCCGATCCACGCCACCTCCACGGTCACCTTTGGCAGCCGGGTGGGCGTTGATCGGGCGGTTGAAACCCGCCACGGTTCTGCTCAAACGAGGTTGATCACTACGTTGATGTTGTTCCGCGTCGCTTTGGAGTACGGGCAAGTCTGGTGTGCGGTTTCGATCAGGTCTTGAGCGACTTCTCGATCAAGCCCGGGAAGGTAGACATTGAGGCGAGCCTGGAGGAAATAAGCGCCATCGGTTGTGCCTAGATCGACTTCGGCGTCGACAGCAAGGTCACCCGGGAGGGTGACTTTCAGCTTGCTCGCCGCAAGCCCCATCGCGCCGATAAAACAAGCCGACCAACCTGCGGCGAACAATTGCTCTGGGTTGGTACCGGCGCCAGAAGTGCCAGGCGATGACAGCTTTATATCCAGTCGGCCGTCGTCACTGAGGGCGGTGCCATTGCGACCACCCGAAGAGGTATGGACTTTGCCGGTGTACAGCACTTTATCAATATGGGTCATGGTGAAACTCCTGATTAACTAGCGGGGGTTGAGAGCGATAACCTCGGTGACGCGATAACACTCAGCGTGCATTCAAACGCTTGAGATACCGACCGATGAATGCATCCAGGCTCAGCTTGCCGGCGCCTGTGAATACCAGTGGCAGAAGTGCGACGAGATAGATCAACGGCAGCTTGAAATTGCCGTAGCCTTTGTTGCTGATGGAGTACCCCATAGCCAGTTCGCTCAACGTCGACCACTCTGCTGGCCAGTGAACTGCGGCAGTTGCCACGACGGTGACCACTATGAGGATCAGTGCCGAGAGGCGTGTTCCCAGGCCTACAAGCAAAGCAATGGAACAGAGCAGTTCTGCCCACATGGATAACTGCCAATTGAACGTAGCCGGCAGCTGATTGAAGGGAAAAGGAAAGGCCCCTTGAATGCTTGGGAACCAGTTCTCACCGTTCCACTTTTCCCATCCCGCTTCAAAAAACTCCCAGGCCAGAAAAACGCGCAGGCTCAAAGGGGCGATCCAGTCCCCAGCGCGATCGAGATTAAGTTGCAGCCGATTCAAGACCGATAACGCGTTTGTTTGCATTGGTTTAATCCTCCGACTCGTCGTCAAGAAAGTGGAAGCCGTTCAGGTGCTTCCAATGACAGGTGTCAGGCACAGGAGCACTGCGCTGGCCGTGAGCGCAGTTCATCGTGCTGGTGTATCTCGCTTGTGTCTGAGGGGGCGGGAAGATCAATGTTGTGTAACGTGTTTGCGTCCGTACACACTTGGATACAGAGCAGTGCCTGTCGAGGGCGCTATTTTGGAGTTGGGATATACGATCGGCTGCGTTCTGCCGGTGAATGGCGGGAGGATTTCACAGGGCGAATGAACGTCGCAGATGAGGGGGAGGGGCGAGGCGTGGAAAGTACTGTTGGATAAGGTGGGCACGCCAGATGCCCACCTTATCTGTCTGGAACCGCCTAAGGTATCAAGCGCATCTCCCGCAGCCTGTCGAACACGTCGAAAAATGCCTGATCGCTCGCCTGATAGGCAGTGAAGCCCATCAGGCGGCTTTTCGACATATCCGTGACCACTTCGATGGGGCGACCAAGGTCGGCATCGGTATGCCATGGAGAAATCAGGCGATCGATATCGGATTCTTTCAAACCGTGCTCCGCGACTATTTGCGTCCAAACGGCTTGATCGTCTGCCATCTGCTTTTCAAGGGGTGAGGCTGAAGCGGGATAATCGGCAGCATGCAGGTCGAAGTATTCGGCAATTCGGCTCCACATCCATTTCCAGCGGAATACATCGCCATTAGTGACGTTGAACGCCTGGTTGGCCGCAGCCGGAGTGGTGGCCGCCCACAGTTGTTGTTTCGCCAACTGCCGCGCATCGGTCATGTCGGTGAGGCTGTCCCACTGCACCTTGGATCCGGGAAACACAAAGGGGCGATTGGTGTGTTTGCAAATCGAGGCATAGACGGCGAGGGTGGTTGCCATGTTCATCGCATTGCCCACGGCCACCCCGGTGACGGTATGCGGGCGATGCACGCTCCAGGTGAAGCCGTCCTTTTCAGCTGCGGCGAAGAGTTCGTCTTCCTGTGCGTAATAGAAATTCTCGACATCGAGACGACCCTGTTCTTCGCGAAACGGCGTCTGCGGCAGACTGCCCTTACCGTAGGCTTCGAACGGGCCGAGGTAGTGTTTCAGGCCGGTAACCAGTGCTACGTGTTTGACGCTTTTGGCTGGGCGAATGGTGGCGAGGACGTTGCGCACCATGGCTGCATTGACGCGAATGTTTTCGGCCTCCGTGGCTTGCCGCGACCATGTGGTAATGAACACATGCGTGGGTTTCACATCCCTTAGCGCATGTTCCAGAGAAGCAGGATCCTGAAGGTCTGCCGCGACAGGAATCACGCCGTGCGCTTGCGATGGATGTCTCGACAGCGCGGCAACGTGCCACTGGTTGTCGATGAGTAACTGGGTGATGGCGCTGCCGACAATGCCGCTGGCGCCCACGACTAGAGCTGTCTGGGTCATAGGTTTCTCCTAGATTTGAGTTTGGGAGTCCTGCTGAGCAGCAGAGGTTCAACCTGAAAATCCGTTAGAGTGCGCGCTACTCCCCGTTAAAGCCTGTGAGAAAAATGACTCGTCCGCTGTTTGTCGCTCTGGATGGCCCCAAAGGCGTCGGCAAAACCTCGCTATTGGAGGCCATCACTGAAGTCCTGAGGGCAAACAACCAGAAAGTCATCCGACTGTGCGAGAAAAAAAGCGACCCGTTCAGGGGCGAGACAATGCATCTGGTGAATCGACTCGTCCGACATCCCGACCGGAATCTGGAACTGGAAGTTTGCCAACGCCTGGCTGATAGCCGCAGTTGGATTTCCCAGCACGTGCTGACCAAACAACCCGCCGACAGCATCATCCTCATCGATCGCTGGTACCCGTCCGATGCCGCGTTTCGCCGGATAGTCCCGTTTGCTGAAATCCTGCAATTGAACATTGACCGCAACGTACAGGTGCCAGACCTGCATGTCGGGGTGGTTACAGCGGCGGACATTTCGTGGGAGAGGGCGGGGGCACGACGGCGGGGCTTGAGCAGTACTGTACTTCGCGGTCTGGAGGAGCATGTCGCTTGTACTGAGGCGTTTGAGGTGGCCGCTGCCGATCAGGGTTGGTTTTTGTGTCGGAATGAGGGAACGATCGAGGAGGCGACGGGGCGGGTGGTAGGGGAGATTAATCGGGTGGTAAGCCGCCGGTGTAGCTTCTCGAGCTGACGCTTGAACACTCAGGTGAATCTGCGGCACCGACGAGCGGCGCAAATATGACAAAGTATTTCACGATCGAGCGAGGTCAAGTGGATAGGTTTATTCAGAGGTTTCAAGATGAAATTTGCACGCTTTTGCCAGGCACTTTCCAACTGGGCAGGTAGCCCGAAGACCTTTTTGACAGCGATCGTTCTGATCGTCGCCTGGGCTGGAACAGGGCCGTACTTTCACTACAACGACACTTGGCAACTCATCATCAATACCTCGACCACGATCATTACGTTCCTGATGGTGTTCCTCATTCAAAACACCCAGAACCGCGACAACGACATTCTGCATCTGAAGATCGATGAGCTGATCCGAGCCACCAATGAAGCGCAGAACGCCACGCTGGGTCTGGAGAAGATGGAGGCGCGCGAGCTGAGGAAGCTCCGTGATCGATATCGCGCATTGGGTGAGTCGAGTGAGATTGATGTCGAGCCGATCCACGATGATGGGGCTCGCTAGAATCTCGGCTGTGCAATATTCACAAGCGGCAATATTTCCGATCTTCACAATCGTTCAGCGCTCGTGGACAATCCGCGCTCTGTTCCGGGGTAGTTCAGCGGTAGAACACTCGGCTCTTAACCGGGTGGGCGCTGGTTCGAATCCAGCCCCCGGACCCACAACATCGCAGGCTCGGAAGGACTCATGCCCAAGGACGATAGGGAATCGAATGCTAATGCCGGCATAGGTGCCGGCTATGCAGCTTTTCAACTGTCTCGAGCACTCGCTGCACCGGGCCTCGACAATAACGGACAGACGAGCAAGCGCATCGAGCGCTGGCGCAATGTAATCGAGCACATATTGCAGGGATCGGCGTCGTATGGCTCACGGACTCCATTCGCGGATGTGCCTGAGTGGGTCACGCTGGAAGTCGTCACTGGAGGTTTCGCCACTGGGCAGTTCTTGGCCGGCGGTGCACTGACCGAGTACGAGCGACAGCTGGCTGTTGCAGCATCGCCTGGCTTCGATGGCCGAGGAATGCTTCAGATGGATATGCATGCGCCAGCAGATGAAGTTGAAGTTTTATCACTCCAGCCTGGTGATGATCAAAAATACGGCGTACGCGTGGCGGCAGATGGTGTTTTATCTAGCGATGCTCGATGAGGCAGAAATGCAATTTGCGCTTGAACGCATCGAAGCTCATTTCGCGATTCAGCCTCGTGCATTTCGTGAAAGGTTCCTGCCGGCGATTAGAGGATTGCGAGTAGCGGCTTCTGGCGCACCGTTGACCGGGGCTCGCCAAGCAAGCGAAGGTGCTCGGGTTTTTCTCGGATGGACTACCGAGAGACATTGGTTGTTGAAGCTGCAAACGAACGGCGTTGCTTAGACTGAGAGGTTAGGAGTGGTGGATCTGATATCTAAAGCCTGAGACCATTCGCATACACGATTTAACATAATATACATTACACGTAACAAGGTATTACAAGGTCAGCGTGGTTGCCCGGGAGATTTGAATCTGCGTTGGCCGCTTCAAAACCAGCTTTCCCTACAAACCGCATTCTTCCCAATCTACAGCCCTCATCCATCATCACGCGTCAGCTTTTCAATCAGCGCTCCGTGCTGTGGAAACTGTGCCGTGAGTTTTGCGCGATTACCGATTTCCATGTCTGCGAAATCAAACCCAGGCGAAACCGCTTCGCTGATCAAGCCAAAGCCATTTGAGCCTTCCAGTAATCGAGAGGCTTTCCAAATTCCACCCGGTACGTGCAACTGCAGTTGCTGACCAGCCAAAACATCGCTGCCCATCACCAGCGTTTGCAATGAGCCGTCGGCGTGGATCAGGTTGTATTCGATGGCGTCGCCCAACTGAAAATAATGCAGGATGTCGGACTGGTTGAAATGAAACTGGCCCGCCGGCGATTGCTCAGTGAGCAGATAGTAGATCGAGGTCAGCAGATAACGCGGGCCTTGCTGCGTTTCGAGGCAGGCACGGTGATCGGCTTGATAGGTTCTGCGGTAATAACCGCCCTCGACATGAGGCTGTAGATTCAGCGCAGCAATCACATCAAATGCGTTCGGCTTGCGCTGAATCATGGTTTTCTCCGTTATCGGTAATGATTTTTTGTTAGCTCAACTAAACGGTCATTTAGTGTAGTTAACGTATTATCGACGAAGATCGATGCAATCACCCTACTATCCTAGAAATCCACGGTCGCCGAAAGCAGATACGTTCTCGGCGTAGAAAGCGTCAATCCCGGCTCACTGTCATCCGATGCACCCGCCGAGCTCCAATAGCGTTTATCCAACACATTCTCGACATTGGCCCGCAAGGTAATGGTCTTCTCGTCCAGCTTGAAAGCATAGCGTGTGCCTACGTAGAGCCGTTCCCATGAGTCGATTTCCTTGTCGTTCGACTGGTCCAGATACTGCGAACTTGAGTAAATACCGCGACTGGTCAAGGTCAAACCCTGCACCATGGGCACGTCCCACTCCGCACCAAGGTTGACGTTGTATTTCGGCGTCGCCGGTGCGCGGTTGCCGTCGAATGTGCCGTTGGTGGTGTGGGTCAGTTCGCTGTCGATGTACATCAAACCGCCGAGCAATCGGAACCCCTTGAGCGGTTCGCCGAATACACTGAGTTCCACGCCATTGTTCTCGCGCTTGCCGTTCGGCCCGAAGACTCGCGTAACGGCGTTGGTCTCATACGCTGGTTGCTTGATACGGAACACCGCTGCCGTCAGCGCGTATGCGCCGGCGTCGTACTTGGCACCGACTTCAACTTGGCGGCTGATGAATGGCGGGAAGATTTCGTCTTCGTTGATAGATGTCGATGGCGCGATCTTGCCTTGGCTGAGGCCTTCCATGTAGTTGGCGTACAGCGAGAGTTTGTCCGTCGCCTTGAACAGGATCCCGCCCGATGGCGAGACTTTTTCCTCATCGTAAGCCGTGTCGCCCTTGATGCCGTCGCTCCAGTCATCAACTTTGACTCGCTGCCAGCGCGCCCCCAAAGTCAGCAACAGACGATCGTCGAAGAAGCCAAGCGTGTCGGACAGCGCCACGCCGCTGAAGCGGTTCTCGGTGTAGACCTTGGCGTCATTGCGGGTCGGCGTGCCGGGCCTGGGGATTTCCACCGGGTCGTAGAGGTTGCTGCGCCCGGCCGCGTAACGGGCGCCGCCGTTTTCGAAGTCCATATAAAAGTAGTTGGCCGCCAGATTGACTTCATGGCTGACCGGCCCGGTGTGGAACCAGTTGCGCACCCCAGCGGTAGCCGTGCGGACGTTCTCGTCGCGAGTGAAGTCGCGCGGCTGGACGCTGAAATCACCGGCATCGTTGGTCACCGAAACCGCATGGCGCAAAAAGTCATGATTGCTTTTGCGTGCGCCGACGCCGCCATACAGCATGACCGAGTCGCTGACATCGAGCTCGCCGTTGACCGTGCCGAAAGTGTCTTTGGTGCGCGCCCGGCTCCAGGGTTGCGCATAGTTATCGCGCACATCATTGGCGTTCGGCACCTTGGCATTGGCCGCGACTTGTACGCGTTCCTGCGGTGCGTCGGTGTCGCGTTCGGTGTGGCCGATATCGGTGGAAAGTCGCAAGCGTTCACCACGGAAATCCAGACCAAGGACCGCCATGTCGCGATCGACACTTTGATGATCCCATTCGGTATCACCGGACTGTTTAACCCCGTTGAAGCGCAGACCGAATTGGTTTTCGTCACCAAAACGCCGTCCGACATCCACCGCGCCGCCGACCTGGTTGTTCGAGGCGTAATTGGCCGTCAGCGAGGTAATCGGCTTGTCAGCCGCGCGTTTCGGCACGACGTTGATCCCCCCTCCTACACTGCCCCGTGGCGAAATCCCGTTGATCAATTGGCTCGGGCCTTTGAGGATGTCGACGCGATCGGCCATTTCCATGTCGATGGTGTAAGTCGGCAACACACCGTAGAGGCCGTTGTAGGCAACATCACTGTTGAACAGGCTGAAACCACGGATGGTGAATTGCTCGTAGCGGCCACCGGCCGGGTTGGTTGCGCGTACCGAAGGGTCGCTGCCGATCAGGTCGCCGAGGGTGCGCGCCTGTTGGTTTTTCACCGTTTCGCTGGTGTAGGTGGTCATGCTGAACGGGGTTTCCATGAAATCCTTGGAGCCCAACAGCCCTTGCGAGCCACGCCGCGCAACCTGACCGCCAGCAAACACGTCGGCATCCGCTGAACCGCTCGCGCCGAGAATCGATGTCGGTGCCAGTTGCAAGGTGCTGCCTTGCGCTGCGGGCACTAGCGTATAAGCCTGATCACCGACCGGTTGCAGCTGCAAACCGGAGCCCAGCAACAACCGACTAAACCCCTCCTCCACACCGAATTCGCCGGACAACCCACTGCTGTTGCGGCCGCTGACCAGCGCCGGATCCACCGAAAGATTGACTCCAGCGAGACCGGCGAACCGCGTCAGCGCCGCACTCAGGCTACCGGCCGGCACCTGATAACTGCGGCGGCTGCCGTCGTCGGCCCAGCTCGATTGGATCAACACGGGGCTGGCACTCAGGCTCAGCAACAGACTCAACTGCAACAACGGACGCAAACGACCTGGAAATACTGCGGGCATTGGAAGAAGCTCTCGATTTTGTTCACTTGCCTGGAATGACCAGCGAGGCGAAAAAAAGGGACAGGCTTCAGCCAGTTTTTTCTGCGCGCGGTACCAGTGACACCCAAAATCGCGTTCGCGTATGCACATCGACGGGCAAACTGGCTGCCAGCAGTGCCAGCACTTGATCGGTATCGTCGAGGCGGAAACTGCCGGTGATACGCAGTGATTCCAGCGCCGGATCCCAACGCAGCACGCCCGAGCGGTAGCGACTCAGCTCGCGGAGGAAATCACCCAGCGCCTGGTTTTGCGCCATCAACACGCCGTCGCGCCAGCCGGGCATCAACGCATCGAATGCCGTCACCGCCCCCACGCCCGAAGCTTGCAGACTGACTTGCTGACCCTGCTGCAATACCAGCGCCGGGCCGTGCAGTGGCTGCAATTGCACCGAACCACGCAATACGCAGACCTGGCAATCGCGCGCATTGAGGCGCACCGAGATGTCGCTGTGACTGACGATCATTCGCCCATAAGGCGCGTTGACGATAAAGGCTGAATCGCCCGCCACGTTGAGCGCCATTTCGCCACGAATCAGTGTCAGCTGACGTGCAGGCAGATCGACATTCACCGCGCTGTCGGTGTTGAGTTGCAATGAAGAATCCTGGGCCAACTGCACTTTGCGCCGCTCGCCAGTGCTGGTGTGCAAATCGGAGCGCCAGACCTCCAGCGGCAGCTCCCGACTGATCAACCACGCCGCCGGCACCAGCGCCGCCACGCCCAAGGCACGCTTGAGTGCCGCGCGCCGCGCCGGATCCGGCCGATCCAGCGTGGCCATGGCCAGTGTCGGCGGCAAACCTGCGAAACGCTGGCGAAGCTGTTGGATTTTCTGCCAAGCGTTTTCGTGGCGACTGTCACTGGCGCGCCAATACTGCAATCGGGCGTGATCTTCATCACTGGCGCCGCCGGATTCGAGCAAGGCCAGCCATTGCGCTGCGGCCCGTGCCACTTCACGTGTTTCCTCGCTCGGGGCAACGCGCATCACAGCTCCACCAGCAAGCAATGCTCGTACGCCTGGGCCATGTAGCGTTTCACCGTGCGTTCAGAAACCTGCAACCGCTCGGCAATCTCGCGGTAACCCAAGCCCTCAAGCTGACTCCAGAGAAATGCCCGTCGCACCGCACGTGGTAAGCCATCGAGCAATTCATCCAGCGCCTGCAAGGTTTCCAGCAGCAACCAGCGCTGTTCCGGCGACGGCGCGCACACTTCCGGCATTTGCGCCAAGGCGTCGAGGTAGGCTTTTTCCAGATGGCGTCGCGTGTAGAAATTGCTCAGCAGGCGTTTGCCGACGGTGAGCAGATACGCGCGCGGCTCGCGCAATTCGGCCAGTGGCGGCGCGTTGCACAGGACGCGCAGAAAGGTGTCCTGACTGAGGTCCGCCGCATCCCACGCATTGCCCATGCGCCGGCGCAGCCAGGTTTCCAGCCAGCCGCGGTGCTCGCGATACAACTGCTGCAGGCTCTGCTCCGACGGTGACGTGGCTTCAAACATCTCAAGAGACCCTGCGCGAAGGTAGATTCAAATGAGACTGATTCTATTTAACTTCTCGAAGGACACAAAGCCTTTTTCTGCTCAGCGCTTGAGCGTTTCGCTCGGCAGCTCCTTGAACAGCGCGCGGTAACTGCTGGAAAAGCGTCCCAGATGCCAAAACGACCAGCGCATCGCCACTTCGGCAACGGTGGTTTCCGTGGGCTTGCGCTTGAGCAATTCACGGTGCGCACTGTTCAGCCGCCTCAGCCGTAACCAGTGGCTCGGGGTCATGCCGGTGTAGGCCTTGAACGCCTGCTGCAACTGGCGCAGCGGCACACCGGCGACGTCGGATAGTTCGAGCAGATTGACCGTGTCTTCCGGCGAATCTGCCGCCCACTCCCCCACTCGTTTCATGATTTGGCGTTCGTCGTGGCGCCGCTGCAATCCACCGCGATCGAGACGAGTTTGAGCGTTGTCGAGGATGAACAGACAGTCCTCGAGCAGTTGCCGAGTCAGGCGATCTTTATCAAGTGGATCAGCAGCTTGCGACAACTTCGTGAGAATCGAGCTTAACCAGCCGCTGAACAAAGCGTTCTGTCCGCAGTTCAGCGGCGCCATGAACAACCCTTCGAGCTTGGCCACTTGCAGGCCGTGCTCGCGGACAAAATCCGCCCCGAACACCACGGCGATTTCCCGATAGTTTTCCGGGGTGATCCAGATGTTTCGGCTCTCTTCATTGAGCAGGTACAGCGCGTTGTCGCTGCGATCGAAACAGAACGCCAGAGCACCGGATGGCGCACTGAAATTCTGCTCGACCCGGGTGTTCATCTGTTCTTCGTAGACCTCGACGCCCTGCAGATCCAGATAACGAATCTGCCCGGCGAAATGCCCCGGCGACATCTGCTGGTAATGCTGGACCCAACCCGGTGTGGCGCGGATTTGCTCGGCCACGTCGGCGGTATTGAACGCTTGTACCTGGAGCGGATTGCACGTTGTCATGGGGTGACCTTGCGCACTCTTTTGGTGCGCTTTGGTGCTGCTGAAAGTGGATAGATGGAATCGCAAGCCGCGCCCAAGATAGTCGTCAACGCGCCACAGGGGAAGGGGCGGAAGATGAAACCCGCCCTCCCCGGCGTCTACAAAACCAATAACGAGGTCTTTATGAACGCCCCTTTCGATCAGCTGTTCACCTGGCTGAAAGATCACAAGATTACCGAAGTCGAATGTGTGGTCAGCGACCTGACCGGCATCGCCCGCGGCAAGATTGCACCGACCAACAAATTCCTGCATGAGCGCGGCATGCGCCTGCCGGAGAGCGTGCTGCTGCAAACGGTAACCGGGGATTTTGTCGACGACGACATCTACTACGACCTGCTCGACCCGGCCGACATCGACATGGTCTGCAAACCGGTTTCCGACGCCGTGTATGTCATCCCGTGGGCCATCGAGCCGACCGCCATCGTCATCCACGACACCTTCGACAAGTTCGGCAACCCGATCGAACTGTCGCCGCGCAACGTGCTGAAGAAAGTTCTGCAGCTCTACACCGACAAGGGCTGGAAGCCGATTGTCGCGCCGGAAATGGAGTTCTACCTGACCCAGCGCTGTGAAGATCCGGACCTGCCGCTCAAGGCACCGCTGGGCCGTTCGGGCCGTGCGGAAAGCGGCCGCCAGTCATTCTCGATCGATGCCGCCAACGAATTCGATCCGCTGTTCGAAGACGTCTACGACTGGTGCGAACTGCAAGGCCTGGACCTCGACACGCTGATCCACGAAGACGGCCCGGCGCAGATGGAAATCAACTTCCGCCACGGCGATGCGCTGGATCTGGCTGACCAGATCACCGTGTTCAAACGCACCCTGCGCGAAGCGGCGCTCAAGCACAACGTCACCGCGACGTTCATGGCCAAGCCGATCGGCGACGAGCCGGGCAGCGCCATGCACCTGCACCAGAGCGTGGTCGAGATCGCGACGGGCCAGCCGATCTTTGCCGACGCCGAGGGCAACATGAGCGAGCTGTTCCGTCATCACATCGGTGGCCTCCAAAAGTACATCCCGAAAGTCCTGCCGATGTTCGCGCCCAACGTCAATTCGTTCCGCCGCTTCCTGCCGGACACTTCGGCGCCGGTCAACGTCGAATGGGGCGAAGAGAACCGCACGGTCGGCCTGCGAGTGCCGACTTCGGGGCCTGAATCGATGCGCGTGGAAAACCGCTTGCCCGGCGCCGACGCCAACCCGTATCTGGCGATTGCCGCAAGCCTGCTGTGCGGCTACATCGGCATGGTCGAGAAGATCGAGCCGAGCGCGGCGGTCGAAGGCCGGGCCTACGAGCGCCGCAATCTGCGCCTGCCGATCACCATCGAAGAAGCCCTGACGCAGATGGAAGAGTGCCCGAAAGTGGCCGAATACCTGGGTAGCAAATTCGTCCGCGGTTACGTCGCGGTCAAACGCGCCGAGCATGAAAACTTCAAGCGCGTGATCAGCTCGTGGGAGCGTGAGTTCCTGCTGCTCAGCGTCTGACCGCGCTGCTGTCCCTGTGGGAGCGAGCCTGCTCGCGAAGACGTCGGCACACTCACCATAGATGTCGACTGAAACACCGCTTTCGCGAGCAGGCTCGCTCCCACATTGGATCTGTGATGTATCCAAGAAGTGATAACACCACAGACGAATGTGCAGCGCCTGAGAATTCCAATAAATCCAAGAGGTGTCGATATGCGTCTATTGAAATCCGTACTCCCGGTCGCGCTGAGCGTGCTGTTCAGCGCAGCAGCCCACGCCGAGCCCCAAGTGAGCGTTTACAACTGGACCGACTACATCGGCGAAACCACCCTCGCTGACTTCCAGAGCAAGACCGGGATCAAGGTGATCTACGACGTCTTCGACTCCAACGAAACCCTTGAAGGCAAACTCCTCGCCGGCCGGACCGGTTACGACGTGGTGGTGCCGTCCAACCACTTCCTCGCCCGTCAGGTAAAGGCCGGGGCGTTCATGAAGCTCGATCGTTCACAGTTACCGAACTGGAAGAACTTGGACCCGAAACTACTTGAATTACTTGAGAAAAATGATCCCGGCAATGCGCACTCGGTGCCTTACCTGTGGGGCACCAACGGCATTGGTTATAACGTCGATAAGGTCAAGCAAGTGCTCGGCATCGACCACATCGATTCCTGGGCCGTGCTGTTCGAGCCCGAGAACCTCAAGAAGCTGAGCCAGTGCGGCGTGTCGATGATGGATTCCGCTGACGAAGTCTTCCCCGCCATCCTCAACTACATGGGCATGGACCCGCGCAGTGAAAACCCTGAAGACTACAAAAAGGCCGAAGCCAAGCTGCTGAGCATCCGCCCGTACATCACCTATTTCCATTCATCCAAATACGTATCGGACCTGGCCAATGGCGACATCTGCGTCGCGTTCGGTTACTCCGGCGATGTGTTCCAGGCGGCCAACCGCGCCAAGGAAGCCAAGAACGGTGTGAATATCGCTTACGCCATCCCCAAGGAAGGCGCCAACCTGTGGTTCGATCTGCTGGCGATCCCAGCCGACGCGAGCAACGCCGAAGAGGCGCACGCCTTCATCAATTACCTGCTCGATCCGCAAGTGATCGCCAAAGTCAGCGCTACCGTCGGCTACGCCAACCCGAACCCGGCGGCCAAGCCGTTCATGGATCAGGAACTGGTCAACAACCCTGAGGTTTATCCGCCGCAGTCGGTGCTCGACAAACTCTACATTTCCTCGACCCCGCCCCAGGCGATCATGCGTCTGATGACCCGGTCGTGGAGCAAAGTGAAGTCGAACAAATGAACCAGCACAGCGCACAACACACCGGCTCTTATTACGCCGCTTCTGCGCGGGCGACCACGCCCTACCCTGCGATTGATGGTGATCTGCTTGCCGACGTCTGCGTGATCGGTGGCGGCTTCACTGGCGTCAACACCGCGATTGAACTGGCCCAGCGCGGTCTGTCGGTGGTGTTGCTCGAGGCGCGACGTATCGGCTGGGGCGCCAGCGGGCGCAACGGTGGTCAGCTGATTCGCGGCATTGGTCATGAAGTCGCGGGGTTCGCCCGTTACGTTGGCCAGGACGGCGTGCGCTATCTGCAGCGCGCCGGCATCGATTCGGTGGAGCTGGTGCGCCAGCGCATCACGGAAAACGCCATCGACTGTGATCTGCGCTGGGGCTTTTGCGAACTGGCCAACACCGCCGCGCAATTCGCCGCGTTCAAGCAGGAACAGGACAGTCTCGCCGAACTCGACTATGCCCACGAAACCAGGCTGGTCGGCCCGCAGCAGATCCGTGAGCAAGTGGTCGACGCCGGTGTGTACGCCGGCGGATTGATCGACATGGGTTCGGGCCATTTGCATCCGCTGGATCTGGTGCAAGGTGAGGCGCGACTTGCCGCATCGCTGGGCGTGCGTGTCTTCGAGCAAAGCCCGGTGCTGGAAATCCTCCACGGCCCTACCGTCGAGGTACGCTGCGCCACAGGTTCAGTACGCGCCGGCAGCCTGGTGCTCGGCTGCAACGCGCATCTGGATGACCTCGAGCCGAAACTCAGCGGCAAAGTGCTGCCCGCCGGCAGTTACATCATCGCCACCGAGCCGTTGGACGAAAGCCGCGCCGCGCAGTTGATTCCGCAGAACCTGGCGCTGTGCGATCAAAAAGTCGGGCTGGACTATTACCGACTCTCGGCTGATCGACGGCTGCTTTTCGGCGGCGCTTGTCATTATTCCGGGCGCGATCCGGCGGATATCGCTGCCTACATGCGCCCGAAAATGCTGAAGATATTCCCGCAACTGGCCGATGTGCGCATCGACTACCAATGGGGCGGCAAGATCGGCATTACCGCCAACCGTTTTCCTCAGGTTGGCCGGCTCAAGCAGCACCCGAACGTGTTTTACGCGCAGGGTTATTCCGGTCATGGCCTCAACGTCACCCATTGGTGCGCGAAGTTGTTGGGCGAAGCCATTCATGCCGGGCACAGCCAGGGCATGGACGTGTTCAGCGGCGTGCCGCACATGACCTTCCCCGGTGGCCCGGCCTTGCGTTCGCCGCTGCTGGCGCTGGGCATGTTCTGGTATCGCCTGCGCGAAATGCTCGGCTGAACCCGCCACATCCCCGGCCCCCTGTAGGAGCTGCCGAAGGCTGCGATCTTTTGATCTGTTCTGGGACGCAGAGTGTCCCCGGCGGCATTCCTTTGCTGCGCATGGGAACGATCAACGCCAGCTATACACATTTGCTCTATCGCCAAGCACTTCTATATTGATGAAGTGCTTTTGCGTTCCTGACGCTCAGTGCCCGATTAATTGAGGAGGACATGGATGAAGTCGTCAGCCAGCGATGAGCCGCGAGCACCCGGCCAGGCGCCGATCAAAACCCGCCGTTTCGCTATTTCACTGGTATGGATCGTGCCGATTGTGGCGGTGCTGGTGGGCATTTCGCTGGTGATTCACAACATCCTTCAGGAAGGCCCGGTCATCACCGTCACCTTCAAGACTGGCGATGGCCTCACCGCCAACAAGACCGAAGTCAGATACCGCAACGTGGTCATTGGCCATGTCTCCGACGTCGAACTGGCCAACGACCATAGACATGTCAACGCCACGATCAAACTGGCCAAGCAAGCCGAAGCCTTTACCCGCGAGGACTCGCAATTCTGGGTCGTGCGTCCCCGTATCGGCGCCGGCGGTGTCTCGGGCATCGATACGCTGCTGTCGGGCGATTACATCGGCGCCGACATTGGCCAGGCCAATACCCGCTCGAAAAACTTCAAGGGTCTCGAGAATCCGCCGCCGATTACTTACGGCGAGCCGGGCAAGCGCTTCACCCTGCATACCGCCGACCTTGGCTCGCTGGACATCGGCTCGCCCGTTTATTACCGCAAGATTCCCGTCGGCCAGGTTGTGTCCTACGCGCTGGACCCGGACGGTAAAGGCGTCAATATCGAAGTGTTCGTGCATTCGCCCAACGATGTCTACGTCACCGAAAATACCCGCTTCTGGAACGCCAGCGGTATCGACATCAATGTCGGCGCCAACGGCTTTGCCGTGAAAACCGAATCGCTGTCGACCCTGCTGGTCGGCGGCATCGCATTCCGCGCCCCGGACTACAGCCCCGACGATAAGCCGGCCAGCGACGACAAGAGTTTCGAACTGTTCGCCAATCAGACCGCCGCCCTCGCCCCGCCCGACGGCAAGGCGCAATACCTGTCGCTGCGGTTTGATCAGGCCTTGCGCGGGCTCAAGGTCGATGCGCCTGTCGAGTTTCTCGGCATCGAAATCGGCCGGGTGGTGGCAGTCAATCTCGACTTCGACGAGGTCAAGCGCACCTTTCCGGTGAATGTCGGCATCGTCATTTATCCGCAGCGACTCGGCCGTGCCCACGCGAAGATTCTGAAGACCTACCATGGCGACGAAAACGACGAGGCCACCGGCGCGCGCCTGATCGGCACATTCATTGAAAATGGCCTGCGCGCCCAGGCCCGCAATGGCAATCTGCTCACCGGTCAGTTGTATATCTCGCTGGATTTCTACCCCAAAGCGCCGAAAGTCGCGTTCGACCCCAAGGCACGGCCGGTCACCATTCCGACCGTCCCTGGCAGCCTCGAACAGTTGCAGGAAAAACTCGAGGCGATGGTCAACAAGATCAACGCATTGCCGGTTGAACGCATCGCCAGCAACCTCGACGGCAATCTGGTCGAGCTGCGCAAGGGCCTTAAGCAGTTCAATGCCAAGACCCTGCCGGGGGTGCAGAGTACCCTCGCCGACGTCAGCAAGACGTTGCAGTCCGCCAATTCGACTTTGGCCGAGGACTCTCCGCAACGCGAGCAACTCACCGAGACCCTCGACGAGCTCGGGCGCATGTCGCGCTCGTTGCGAGAGCTGTCGGATTACCTCGGTCGCCACCCTGAGTCGCTGATTCGCGGGCGTCCCGACAACGCCGCGCCGCTGGACCTCAAAGGACCGCCACGCAATTGAGCACAGGAGCTGCATCCATGGCTTTACCGTTGAAGATCACCATGCTCGCTGCGTTCGTGCTGCTGACTGCGTGCCGTAGCGACCCGATCAGCTTTCACACGCTGGTCCCGGCGCAACCGGGCGCCAGTCGCAACGGCGCCGACATCGCCATCGAAAGCATCAGCGTGCCGCCGCAGGTCGATCGCGCGCAGATTGTGATTCGCCAGGGCAACAGCGGCGTGGCCATCCTCGATACCGACTGGTGGAGCGCCACGCTTGCCGATGAGTTGCGCGGTGCGCTGGCCGATCAATTGAGCGGCGGCGTCGGCCAGCATCGAGCATCGGTGCGCGTCGATGTGCAGCGCTTCGATTCGATTCCCGGCCAGTACGCCTTGATCGATGTGAAATGGCGAGTGCGCCCGCTGGATGCAACGGACGCGGCGCTGCTCACCTGCCGCTCGGTGTTGCAGACGCCTTCAGGGCCGAGCATCGAGGAACTGGTGACGGCGCAGCAGAGCAACGTCAAACGCCTTGCTGCGCAAATCACTCAGGCTGCGAGCGGCTCGCGCTGCCCGGTGCAAAACTGACTCAGCCTACAAATCGAAGCGATCCACCGCTCGCCGTCGCTCGTTGTCATCGCGCACATCATAGTTGGCGGTCGTCTGGATATTGCTGTGATGCGCCAGTTTCTGGGCGATCGACAGGTCGTGTTCCTCGATCACCCGGGTGATGAACGAACGACGGAAGTCATGCGGCATGATTTTCACCCCGACCTGCGTACCGCGCTGGCGGGCGATGTAGTAAATCGCGTGTTTGGTAATGCGCTCGCGGGTGATGTGGCTGCCCCGGCGAATGCGGTTGAACAGAAAAGCATCGTCGCTCTCGCCTTCCTTGAGCTGTGAACGACGCAGTTCCAGCCAGGCATCAAGCTTGGCAAAGGCCCAGGCCGGCGCGTACTTGATCAGCTGTTTGTTGCCCTTACCGGTCACCGTCAGGCTGCGCTCTTTGAAGTCGACCTGACTCAGATCCAGATCCACCGATTCCGACTTGCGCATGCCGGTGCCGTACAGCAACGCTATCACCGCCGCATCACGCAAACCCTGCGGGCGCGGGTCGGCAGCGCAGACTTCCATCAGTTCGTGAATCAGCGTGCGCTTGAGGTTGCGCCCCTGGGACAGCCGTGTGCCGGCTATGCCCTTGACCGAACGCATCTTCAACAGGTGATCCTGGCTGATCAGGCTCATGCGCCACGCTTCGTTCATCACCCCGCGCACGGCGTTCACGTACAGCGACGAGGTGTTCGGTGCATAACCGTCGGCACGCAAAGCGGCGACCAGCGCCACCACGTCTTCCGGTTGCAGGCCGTGCCAGGGGATTTCTTCGATATCGACGTCCTCGAAACCGAGGCGGTCAGCGGCATCTTGCAGCACATAGCGCATGGTCAACTGGCTGGAAGGTGCCAGTCGCGCCAGGTAAACGGTCAGCGGATTGCTGTTGGACGGTGTGGGTTGGGTACTCGACAAATCACTCAAACGAAACGGCCTTGAAATAAAAAACGATTCAACAAAAACAATAAATGCATGAAATGAAACGCAAAAAACGGCATGACTCAATGAAAGGGGTTGCCGCGAAAGGCCGACAACCTGCCGTTCGAGGCGGTAAAAGTCAATCGGGCATTCCCCGAACGGTCTGTTTGCTGCTTCCTCAGTACGGTAGGCGAACTGAAACATCGCGCTCTTATGTTCAGTGCAGGGAACTGCAAGCAGGAGTGCGGCATGAAGATCACGGTGTTTGGCAGTGGTTACGTCGGTCTGGTGCAAGCGGCGGTGCTGGCCGAGGTCGGTCACGACGTTGTGTGCATGGATGTCGACGCGCAGAAAATCGAGCAGTTGCGTCAGGGCCACGTCAGTATTTTCGAGCCGGGGCTGGCGAGCCTGGTGCGTGAGGGCCTGGATTCGAAACGCCTGCAATTCACCACTGATGAGCGACTCGCGGTGTTGCATGGGCGGGTCGCGTTTATCGCGGTGGGCACGCCGTCACGGGAGGACGGTTCGGCGGACCTGCGCTACGTGTTGTCGGTCGGCGACGCGATTGCCCGGCATCGTCAGCAGCCATTGATCGTGGTGGAAAAGTCCACAGTGCCGGTGGGCACGGGCGACGCTTTGCGCAGCCACATCGAAAAAGCCCTGCTCAAGATTGGCCGCCTGCTGCAGTTCGATATTGTCTCCAACCCGGAATTTCTCAAGGAAGGTTCAGCGGTTGCTGATTGCCGGCGGCCGGATCGCATCGTCATCGGTTGCGAAGGCGCTGAAGTGCGCGATGTGATGCGCGATCTGTACGCGCCGTTCAACCGCAACCATGACCGCATCATGTTTATGGACCTGCGCAGCGCCGAGCTGACCAAATACGCCGCTAACTGCATGCTGGCGACCAAGATCAGCTTCATCAACCAGATCGCCGAACTCGCCGAGCATCTGGGTGCGGACATCGAGTCGGTGCGCCAAGGCATCGGTGCCGATACGCGGATCGGCTATCACTTTATCTATCCGGGTTGCGGCTACGGCGGTTCGTGTTTTCCCAAAGACATGCGCGCGTTGATTCACAGTGCCGAACAGGCGCATTGCTCCAGTGATCTGCTGCAAGCGGTCGAGGCGATCAACCAGCGCCAGAAGCACAAATTGTTTGAGCGCATCAACGCGTTCTACCGGGGCGATTTGCGCGGCAGGACCTTTGCCCTGTGGGGCCTGGCGTTCAAGCCCAACACCGACGACATGCGCGACGCGCCGAGCCGGGTTCTGCTCGAAGATTTATGGGCTGCGGGGGCCAGCGTGCGCGCGTTCGATCCGGAGGCCATGGTGGAAACCCAGAATCTCTATCCAAACGAATCAAAACTGATGCTGATGGGCACGCCGGAATCGGTACTGGCCGGCGCCGATGCGCTGATCATCTGCACCGAATGGCAACAGTTCAAGGCGCCGGATTTCGAGCTGATCAAACAGCGCCTCAATAGCCCGGTGATCTTTGACGGCCGCAACTTGTACGATGCCGAGCGTCTGGCGCGCAATGGTTTCCAGTATTTCCCGATGGGGCGCGGTGAATCGTGCAAGTTGCCGATCACCTTGCGGCAGAGGCCGGCGGAGTCGGATGTGGCTTGAACTGGCCCTGTGGGAGTCATTGCAAATTGTGAGCTACACAGACCCTGTGGGAGCGAGCCTGCTCGCGAATACGGTATGTCAGCGACATCGCAGGTGACTGGTCCGCCGCCTTCGCGAGCAGGCTCGCTCCCACAGGGAAATCATGTGTTCCCAGGGACGCTGGTATATCAGCTTGACCGGTGGCGGCTGCCCAGAGAGGATGGCGCTCGCCCCAGGCTTCCCGAATAAGGACATTCCCCTTCCGTGGCCATGTATTCGCCGTTCATTCGCCGGTTGATGATCAGCTCGCTGACCGTGGTCATCAGCCGCGCCTTGGTCAGTCCGTTGCTGACACTGTTCCTCAGCAATAAGCTCGGCCTCAATCCGCAGGATGTCGGCTTGCTGCTCGGCATCGCCGTGTTCAGCGCCACGCTGTTGTCGCTGTACGGCGGCTACATCATCGACAAGCTGGACAAGCGCCAGTTGCTGATTGTGGCCATGCTCTCCAGCGGTATCGGTCTGATCCTGCTGACCTTCGCGCAGAATCTTTATGTGGTCACCGTGGTGCTGATCATCAGCGAAACCGCGTCGGCGCTGTTCCTCATCGGCTCCAAGGCGATCCTCAGTGAAAATCTGCCGGTCGGCCAGCGGGTCAAGGCGTTTTCCCTCAATTACACGCTGACCAATATCGGCTACGCCGTCGGCCCGATGCTTGGCGTGGTGATTGCCGGGGTGCAGCCGTCCGCACCTTTCATCGTTGCCGGTGCGATCGCCATTGGCAGTATTTTTCTGCTGCTCGGTGTGGCCAAGGATTCCCGTAGTCCATCCGCCGGCAGCGCGCCGCAGAGTTTTCTCAACACGCTGATGATCCTGAAAAACGACAGAACGATGGTGCTGTTCACCCTTGGCTGCCTGCTCAGCACATTGGTGCACGGGCGCTTCACCCTGTACCTGTCGCAATACCTGCTGGTCACCCACTCCCAGCAACAGACCCTGGACACCATGGCCGCCCTGCTCGCCTGCAACGCAATCACGGTGATCCTCCTGCAATACCAGGTCGGTCGCTGGCTCAGCCGTGAGCACCTGCGTCACTGGATTGCCGGCGGTACCGCGCTGTTCATCGTCGGTTTGATCGGTTTCAGCGTGGCCGACAGTTTGCTCGGCTGGTGCGTCGCGATGTTCATCTTCACCCTGGGCGAAATGATCATCTACCCGGCCGACTTCCTCTTTGTCGACACCCTGGCCCCGGAGAGACTGCGCGGCAGCTACTACGGCGCGCAGAACCTGGCGGCACTTGGCGGCGGCGCGAGCCCGGTGCTGTGCGGGTTTTTGCTGATGCACACGCCGGCGCCGAGCATGTTCTATGCCTTGAGCGGCTTGGCAGCGCTGGGCGGTTATCTGTGCTTCGTCAGCGCACGCCGCACTGCTTCAATGCAAAATTAGTGTACTAAAACTGCATTTATATGAATTTGTCAGCATCGAATTTGCGCGGCAAACTACGCGCGTTCCTCCCCCAATGTTGGAACGCTTCGAGGGCTTTCCGGATATGCCGGACAAGTCCTTTTTTTTGCCCCGGATTTTGTAAAGGATCAGTTCTACATGCTTGCTCGCTGGTTGCCCGCTGCCATCAACACCCGCCCCACTGAATGGAGCCGTGCCGCGATCGGCATGGGCCTGGGCACGCTGTTCAGTGTGTGGATGTGCGCGCAGGTGTTCGGCCATGACGTTGCCTTTCACCTGGTCGGCCCGCTCGGCGCTTCGGCGGTGCTGCTGTTCGCGGTGTCCTCCGGCGCCCTAGCCCAGCCGTGGTCGATTCTCGGCGGCTACCTGTGTGCCGGCGTGGTCGCCTTGCTGGTGGCCCATGTGCTTGGCCGTACGCTGGGCAGCGCCTGCCTCGCCGCCGGCATGGCGGTGATTCTGATGTGCTGGCTGCGTTGCCTGCACCCGCCGGCCGGCGCATTGGCGCTGACGCTGGTACTGGCCGACCCCGCAACCATCGCCATGGACTGGAAAGCCATGGAGCCGGTGATGCTCGGCGCCCTGTGCATGCTCATCAGCGCGCTGGCCTATAACAACCTGACTCGCATTCGCTACCCGAAACGCGCTGCTGACCCGGCACCGCCAGTGGTCCCGGTCGACCGCCAGGCGATCACCGCCGAAGACCTCAAACTTGCGCTGGCCGACATGGAAGCCTTCATCGACGTCACCCCCGAAGACCTCGAACGCCTGATCCACGCCAGCGAACTGCACGCCAAGCGCCGCAGCATTACCGAAACGTTCAGATAACCCCTTTGTAGGAGCTGACGAGTGCAACGAGGCTGCGATCTGTTGATCTTGCTTTCAAGATCAAGATCAAGATCAAGATCAAGATCAAGATCAAAAGATCGCAGCCTTCGGCAGCTCCTACACGGACAGCGGCGCTAAGAGAAAAACGCAGATTCCCCCTGCACATATCCCCGTTGTACACGACAAATTTGCACTGTTACGATCCGCTAACGCCCGCGCGCGGGCTATTCGAATAAAGACAATAAAAGCAGGGAGTTACAGATGACAGCTCAGGCTTCATCCCGGCGGACCCCGTCCATGGATGCCATGAAAAACGACGTGCTGGCCGAGGTGCGCAACCATATCGGCCACCTGACCCTCAACCGCCCTGCGGGCCTCAATGCAATCACTCTCGACATGGTGCGTCTGCTGCAACAGCAGCTCGATGCCTGGGCGTCTGACGCCAATGTTCACGCCGTGGTATTGCGCGGTGCCGGCGAAAAGGCCTTCTGCGCCGGCGGTGATATCCGTTCGCTGTACGACAGCTACAAAAGCGGCGACACGCTGCACGAAGATTTCTTCGTCGAGGAATACGCCCTCGACCTGACGATTCATCACTACCGCAAACCGGTGCTGGCCCTGATGGACGGTTTTGTCCTCGGCGGCGGCATGGGCCTGGTGCAAGGCGCCGATCTGCGCGTGGTCACCGAGAAGAGCCGACTGGCGATGCCGGAAGTGGCCATCGGTTATTTCCCTGACGTCGGCGGCAGTTATTTCCTGCCACGCATCCCCGGTGAACTGGGGATTTATCTGGGCGTCAGCGGCGTGCAGATTCGCGCCGCCGATGCGCTTTACTGCGGCCTCGCCGACTGGTATCTGCACAGCAGCAAACTGGCGCTGCTCGACGAGAAACTCGATCAGATGGAGTGGCAGGACACGCCGCTCAAGTCGCTGCAAAACCTGCTGGCCAAGCACGCCGTGCAAACCCTGTCGGACGCACCACTCGAGGCACTGCGCCCGGCCATCGACCACTTCTTCGCCTTGCCCGACGTGCCGAGCATGATCGAGCAATTGCGCGCCGTCACTGTCGCCGACAGCCACGAATGGGCGCTCACCACGGCGGATCTGCTGGAAACCCGCTCGCCGCTGGCCATGGCCGTGACCCTGGAAATGCTCCGTCGCGGCAGGCACTTGAGCCTGGAGCACTGCTTTGCGCTGGAGCTGCATCTGGATCGCCAGTGGTTTGCCCGTGGTGACCTGATCGAAGGCGTGCGCGCCCTGCTGATCGACAAGGACAAGTCACCGCGCTGGAACCCGCCAACCGTCGCTGAGCTGGACGCTGCGCAGGTGACGAGCTTCTTCCATGGTTTTGATGAGAGCGGGAGCTGAGTCATGCACGATCTCGAACTGACTGAAGAACAAGTGATGATCCGCGACATGGCCCGGGATTTTGCCCGTGGCGAAATCGCGCCCCACGCCCAGGCCTGGGAAAAGGCTGGCTGGATCGACGACGCGCTGGTGGCGAAGATGGGTGAGCTGGGCCTGCTCGGCATGGTTGTGCCCGAGGAATGGGGCGGCACTTACGTCGATTATGTCGCCTATGCGCTGGCGGTTGAGGAGATCTCCGCTGGCGATGGCGCCACCGGTGCGTTCATGAGCATCCATAACTCGGTCGGCTGCGGCCCGGTGCTCAACTACGGCAGCGCCGAACAGAAACAGACCTGGCTGGCCGATCTGGCCAGTGGGCAGACCATCGGTTGCTTCTGCCTGACCGAACCCCAGGCCGGCTCCGAAGCGCACAACCTGCGCACCCGCGCCGAACAGCGTGATGGTCAATGGGTGATCAACGGCGCCAAGCAATTTGTCAGCAATGGCAAACGGGCAAAACTGGCGATCGTCTTCGCGGTAACCGATCCGGACTTGGGCAAGAAAGGCCTGTCGGCGTTTCTGGTACCGACCGACACACCGGGTTTCATCGTCGATCGCACCGAACACAAAATGGGCATCCGAGCGTCCGACACCTGCGCGGTGACGCTGAACAACTGCGGCATTCCCGAAGCCAACCTGCTCGGCGAACGCGGCAAGGGCCTGGCGATTGCCCTGTCCAACCTTGAAGGCGGACGCATCGGCATCGCCGCGCAAGCGTTGGGCATCGCTCGGGCAGCGTTTGAAGCGGCGCTGGCCTATTCGAAAGACCGGGTGCAATTCGACAAACCGATCATCGAGCACCAGAGCATTGCCAACCTGCTGGCTGACATGCACATGCAAATCAACGCCGCACGGTTGCTAATCCTGCATGCGGCGCGTCTGAGGACGGCGGGCAAACCATGCTTGTCCGAGGCGTCACAGGCCAAGCTTTTTGCGTCGGAAATGGCCGAGAAGGTCTGCTCATCGGCGATCCAGATTCATGGCGGCTATGGCTATCTGGAGGATTACCCGGTCGAGAAGTACTACCGCGACGCGCGGATTACCCAGATCTATGAAGGGTCGAGCGAGATACAGCGGATGGTGATTGCGCGGGATTTGAAGAACTATCAGCTGTAAAAGCTTCGCGAGCAGGCTCGCTCCCACATTGGACGGTGCAGATCCAGTGGGAGCGAGCCTGCTCGCGAAAGCGTCAGCTTAGGCACCGCATCTATTTGCCTTGGAATGCAGCCTCACGCTTGGCAATAAACGCCGCCATCCCTTCCTTCTGATCCTGCGTCGCAAACGCGGCATGGAACACCCGGCGCTCAAAGCGCACGCCCTCGGTCAGGTTGACCTCGAACGCGCGGTTGACGCTCTCCTTGATCATCATCGCAATCGGCAATGACTTGCCGGCGATCACCGCTGCAACTTTCAGCGCCTCATCAAGCAGCTCATCGCTCGGCACGATCCGCGCGACGATGCCGCAGCGCTCGGCTTCCACCGCGTCGATCATGCGCCCGCTCAGGCACATTTCCATGGCTTTGGCTTTGCCCACGGCGCGGGTCAGGCGCTGGGTGCCGCCCATGCCCGGCAGCACGCCGAGGTTGATTTCCGGCTGGCCGAATCTGGCGTTGTCGCCAGCCAGAATGAAGTCGCACATCAGTGCCAGTTCACAGCCGCCGCCGAGGGCGAAACCATTGACCGCGGCGATGATCGGCTTGCGTCGGTTGGCCACTCGATCGCTGTCGCTGAACAGATCGTCCATGTAGATCTGCGGATAGGTCAGTTCGGCCATTTCCTTGATGTCCGCGCCAGCGGCGAAGGCTTTTTTCGAACCGGTGAGGACGATGCAGCCAATGTGCGCATCGGCTTCCAGCGTATCGAGGGCGTGGTTCACTTCGCTGACCAGTTGCGCGTTCAGCGCGTTCAGCGCCTGCGGCCGGTTGAGGGTGATCAGGCCGACGCGGTCGCGGGTTTCCAGCAGAATCGTTTCGTAAGTCATGAATAAAATTCCTTGTCAGAGATTGCGCGAAATGACCATGCGCTGAATGTCGCTGGTGCCTTCGTAGATCTGGCAGACGCGCACGTCGCGGTAGATGCGTTCCAGCGGGAAGTCGTTGAGGTAACCGTAACCGCCGAGGGTTTGCAAGGCCATGGAACAGACCTTCTCGGCCATTTCCGAGGCGAACAGCTTGGCCATCGACGCCTCGACCAGCGCCGGTTGGCCGCTGTCACGCAAGGCTGCGGCGTAATGCACCATCTGCCGGGCGACGGCAATTTGCGTGGCCATGTCCGCCAGGCGGAACGCCACGGCCTGATGCTCGATGATCGGCTTGCCGAAGGTGTCACGCTCGCGGGCGTAATCACGCGCGGCCTCGAACGCAGCGCGGGCCATGCCGACGGCTTGTGAGGCGATACCGACGCGGCCGCCTTCGAGGTTGGCCAAGGCAATCTTGTAGCCCTCGCCCTCCTCGCCCAGCCGATTGGCCACCGGCACTTTCACATCTTCAAAAAGAATCTGGCAGGTGTCGGACGCGTGCTGGCCGAGTTTGTCTTCGACCCGCGCGACTTTGTAGCCGGGCGAGTCGGTCGGCACGATAAACGCGCTGATCCCGCGTTTGCCGGCGCTCGGGTCAGTCACGGCAAACACGATCACGATGCCGGCGTTCTGCCCGGAGGTGATGAACTGCTTGCAACCGTTGAGCACGTAGTGATCGCCTTCCAGGCGGGCGCGGGTTTTCAGGCTGCTGGCATCGGAACCGGCCTGCGGTTCGGTCAGCGCGAACGCACCGAGCATGGCGCCGCTGGCCAATGGTTTGAGGAAGCGCTCGCGCTGGTCGTCATTGCCGAACTTGAGAATCGGCACGCAGCCGACCGAGTTGTGCACGCTCATGATCGTCGAGCACGCACCGTCGCCGGCGGCGATTTCTTCCAGGGCCATGGCGTACGCGAGGTAGCCGGTGTCACAGCCGCCCCACTGCTCCGGCACGAGCATGCCGAAGAAGCCCAGCTCGGCCATCTCGGTGATGGCTTCCCTGGGGAAGCGGTGCTCGCGATCCCACTCGGCGGCGAACGGCTTGAGCCGCCCCTCGGCAAACTGCCGGGCCATGTCGCGGATCTGGGTTTGGTCTTCGTTGGGGATCATGGTGATTCCTTCAAATCTGAGTACGACATAGAACCCTGTGGGAGCGAGCCTGCTCGCGAAAGCGGTGTATCAGTCACGCATGTGCCGGCTGAAACGACGTCTTCGCGAGCAGGCTCGCTCCCACAGTTGATCGGCGATGCCTTCAGTAAACGCATTCCACCGCCATGGCCGTGGCTTCGCCGCCGCCAATGCAGATCGCTGCAATGCCGCGCTTGAGCTGTTTCTGCCGCAGCGCCGCGAGCAACGTCACCAGGATCCGCGCGCCCGAGGCGCCGATCGGGTGGCCCAGCGCACAAGCGCCGCCGTGCACGTTGAGCTTGTCGTGGGGAATCTCTAGGTGCGTCATCGCCGCCATGCCGACCACGGCAAACGCTTCGTTCACTTCAAACAGATCCACTTGATCCAGCGTCCAACCAGTCTTCTTCACCAGTTTCTTGATCGCGCCAATCGGTGCAGTGGGAAACAGCCCAGGGGTATCAGCGAACGCAGCGTGGCCATGAATCACCGCCAGTGGCTTGAGGCCCAGTTGCTGCGCGTGGGACTGTCGCATCAGCACCAGCGCCGCTGCGCCGTCGGAAATCGAGCTGGAGTTGGCCGCCGTGACCGTGCCGCCCTCGCGGAACGCCGGTTTCAGCGAGGCAACCTTGTCGAGTTTGGCTTTTGGCGGCTGTTCATCGTTGCTGATCACCACCTGCTCTTTGCCGACGGTCACCGTCAGCGGGACGATTTCGTCCTTGAAGCTGCCATCCTTGATCGCCTGTTGCGCGCGGGTGGTCGAGGCAATGGCGAAAGCGTCCTGCGCTTCGCGGCTGAAGCCGTTGGCCTCGGCGCAATCCTCGGCGAAGGTGCCCATCAGGCGGCCCTTGTCGTAGGCGTCTTCGAGGCCGTCGAGGAACATCGAATCGAGCACGCGGCCATGGCCCATGCGATAGCCGGCGCGGGCGCGATCGAGCAGGTACGGCGAGTTGGACATGCTTTCCATACCGCCGGCGATCACCACGTCGGCACTGCCGGCGAGCAGCATGTCGTGGGCCATGATGGTGGTCTGCATGCCCGAGCCGCACATCTTGTTGACGGTGGAGCAGCGCGTCGATTTATCCAGCCCGGCGCCCAGCGCAGCCTGGCGAGCCGGTGCCTGGCCGAGGCCGGCAGGCAGTACGCAGCCGAACAGCACTTCATCAACCGCGTCGCAGGCGACACCGGCGCGTTCGACCGCAGCCTTGATCGCCGCCGCGCCGAGTTGCGGTGCGGTAAGGCTTTTCAGCTCGCCCTGAAAACCGCCCATCGGTGTGCGGACAGCGCTGACGATAACAATTGGATCGTTGGCAATAGTCATGACTAATCCTCTTTACTTGGCGGCCATGCGCAAGGCGCCGTCGAGACGGATCACCTCGCCATTGAGCATGCTGTTTTCGATGATGTGGCGCACCAGCGCGGCGTATTCGCCAGGCTTGCCCAGCCGCGGCGGGAATGGCACGCCGGCGGCCAGCGAGTCGCGCACTTCCGGGGTCATGCCGGCCATCATCGGCGTTTCGAAGATGCCCGGGGCGATGGTCATCACGCGGATGCCGAAGCGCGCCAGTTCGCGGGCGGCTGGCAGGGTCAGGCTGGCGATTGCGCCTTTGGATGCCGAGTACGCAGCCTGGCCGATCTGGCCGTCGAACGCTGCGACCGAGGCGGTGTTGATGATTACTCCGCGCTCACCGTCAGCATTGGCTTCGCTTTCGGCAATCGCCGCAGCGGCGAGGCGCAGCATGTTGAAACTGCCGATCAGGTTGACGTTGATCACTTGCGCGAAACTGCTGAGTGCGTGCGGGCCGTTCTTGCCGAGGATCTTCTCGCCACGGACGATGCCGGCGCAGTTGATCAGGCCATTGACGCTGCCAAACGCGGCAACGGTCGCCTGCACAGCGGCTTCGGCGGCGGCTTCATTGCTGATGTCGGCAACCACACTTTGCGCACCCAGGCGCTGAGCCTGAGCGGCGACGGCTTCGGCGTTCATGTCGACCAGCATGACTTTGGCGCCGGCACTGACCAGCAATTCAGCGCTGGCGGCACCGAGGCCTGATGCGCCGCCGGTGACGATAAAAACCTTGTTCTCGATCTGCATGACGGTGTTTCCTTGGATTCAAGCTGAAACGTTGTGCGCCGCGGCCTCTTGAGCCTTGGCGATTTCCTGGTTGCGCAAGATAAAGCGCTGCAATTTGCCACTCGGGGTTTTGGGCAATTCGCTGACAAATTCGATTTCACGCGGGTACGAATGCGCGGCCAGACGCTTGCGTACGTGTTGGCGCAGTTCTTCGGCCAGCTCCGGCGCGGCGCGGTACTGCGCGCTCAGCACGACGAAGGCTTTGACCAGTTCGGTGCGTTCCGGGTCGGGCTTGCCGACGACCGCCGCTTCGACCACGGCAGGGTGTTCGATCAGGGCACTTTCCACGTCGAACGGGCCGACGCGGTAGCCCGAAGTGGTGATCACATCATCACTGCGGCCGACGAAGCTGATGCTGCCGTCCGGGTTCCATTCCACGGTGTCGCCGCTCAGGTAGTAGTTGCCGACGAAGGCCTTGGTCGGCGCGCCTTCGTAGCCGCCGAACCAGCACATCGGCGACTGCGGACGGTCGATGGCGAGAATGCCCGGCTGACCGACGCCGAGTTCGTTGTATTGCTCATCGAGCACGACGATGCGATGGCCCGGCGAAGCGAAACCGGCGGCGCCGACATGCACCGGGTGCTCGAGGCCGTGGTGGTTGCACAGCACCATGCCCAGTTCGGTCTGGCCGTAATGGTCGTGGATGACCACGTCGAGGTTGTCGGCGAACCAGCGGATCACTTCCGGGTTCAGCGGCTCACCGGCGCTGCTGACGATGCGCAGTTTGCCCTTGATCGATTTGGCGAACTCCTCTCCCCCGGCTATCAGCAAGCGATAGGCAGTCGGCGAGCCGGTGAGATTGGTAATGCCGTATTTGTTGATCACCCGGCAGGTGCTTTCGAGGGTGAACGGGCCATCGTAAAAGGTAATCGGGTGGCCCAGCGCCAACGGCCCGGTCACGCCGAAATAAATGCCGTACGCCCAGCCCGGATCGGCGACGTTCCAGAACGCGTCTTCAGGGCGCAGGTCCACCGCATCGCGGGTGTAGCTCTGGAAAGCGACGATGGCTTTGAGCGGTACTGACAGCGCTTTCGCCGGCCCCGTGGTGCCCGAGGTAAACATCAGCAGGAACGGGTCTTCGCCGGTCAGCAATACCGGCTCGCAAACATTGGAATAGTTGGCCAGCTCAGCCCAGAAACTGAAATCACCGCAAACAATGCCCTGACCTTTGGCGCCACCAACGGTGACGATGGTCGGGCATGCGCTGACTTCATTGAGCTTGGGCCGATTGACCGCGTCGGTGACCACGACTTTCGCCCCGGAACTGTTCAGGCGATGTTCGAGGGCTTTGGGGCCGAACGCGGTGAATAGCGGTTGGTACACCGCGCCGATGCGCCAGGTTGCGAGCACGGTGATGAGTAATTCGACGTTGCGCGGCAGCAGGCCGGCGACCTTGTCGCCCTTTTGCACGCCTTGGGCGAGGAGGTAATTGGCGAAACGCGCGGCTTTGTCTAGCAGATCAGTGAAGGTGTAAGTCGCACTCGATCCGTCGCGTCCTTCCCAGAACAACGCGATGCGCCCGGGCAAGGCATGGCGGTCGCAACATTCGACGCAGGCGTTGAGGGCAGCAAGCGTGCCGCTGAGTGCCGCGTCGACGGTGTGCTGATAATCGAACTGTTCGGTAGCAGACAAGTAATCGCGCATTGCCAGAATCCCTCGGTGTTTTTATTAGGCTGGGAACCGTAAACAACACAGGGATAGTCGCGCCGCGCGGGGCTCGGGGCAATGGTCAAAGTTATCAAAGTGGCTGACTGGTTTGGCCAAGAGGTTGGGGCCGCGTCCCCTGTAGGAGCTGACGAGTGCAACGAGGCTGCGATCTTTTGATCTTGATCTGGATTGTGAAAATCAAAATCAAAAGATCGCAGCCTCGTTGCACTCGTCAGCTCCTACAGCGGAATGCATTTCAAAGGGTGGGAGCGAGCCTGCTCGCGAAGGCGTCGGGTCAGACCACCTCATTGAGGATCAGTGTGCGGTAATGCCCCGGGTTCGACCCGGACCATTTGCGAAACGCCTTGTAGAACGAACTGGCATCCGCAAAACCCAGGCGTGCAGCAATCTCGACGAAACTGATCGAGGGCTCTGCCAGCCAGGTGATCGCCAGCTCTTTGCGCACACTGTCCTTGAGACCCTGATAAGTCTGCCCTTCCTCGGCCAGACGGCGGCGTAGTGTCGACGCGGACATGCACAGTTGCTGGGCCAGCGCCTCGGTTTCCGGCCAATGCTCGGCGGGCACTTGCCGCAGATCATGCTTGATCCGGCTGGCGAGGCTGTCGGGGTCGCGATACTTGACCAGAATGTTCGCCGGCGCCTGGGCCAGGAAGCGCTTGAGTTCTTCGGCACTGCGTTTGATCGGCAGATCGAGGCAATCAGCGGAAAAGATCATTCGTGTGCGCGGGCGCTCAAACCGCAGGTTTTCCGAAAACATCACCCGATAGTCATCAGTGAAATCCGGTTCGGCGCAGCGCAGTTCAATCGCCAGAATCGGAATCCGCCGCCCGGCCAGCCAGCACGCGACGCCGTGCACGATCATCCAGTAAGTGAAATAGGTAAAGGCGCGGCGCGGTTCGGCGTCGTCTTCGAGCAGGACGATTTCCGCAAGGCTCTGCTGATGCACCAGTTGCGCCGGCAGTTTTTCCAGCATCAGCGACAGGAACGTCAGACCGGTATCCAGCGCCGCCGCCAGCGTCGGTTGCGCCATGGCGCTGCGACACAAAAATGCCAGGCTGCCGGACTTGAGCGGGCGTGGGTCCATGCCAAAGAACTCGTCATCACCGCGTCGTGCCAGCAGGCGCCATAGTCTGGCGTATTGTGAGGCCGGCACCCTGCCTTCATCGGCCGCTAACAAAGCCGGTTCGATGCCGACCTTGCTCAACGCCTCATCCGTCGCCGCGCCCGGGGCGCAACTTTGCAGCAGCGCTTCGCGCACCAGTTGAATGGCAATGGTGTCTTTTTCCGCCATGGAGCGAGGTGAGCCTTGTTGTTTTTCGGTGGTGGGCATCTTAACCCAGCTGCGGAAGTCACCGCAGGGCCAATGTGGGAGCGAGCCTGCTCGCGAACGCGGTGTGTCAGATAAAGAAATGTCACAGGCATACCGCATTCGCGAGCAGGCTCGCTCCCACAGGAATCACAGTTGTTCAGCTAAGGTTCAGCTAAATGTCAATGAATGCCATTTGGGAATGAGTGTCATTATGTTACAACTTAGCCTCCTATCTAAATCGCTGTGGCTCGCCAATGCTCGTTCCCTTTTTGATCATGTTGCGCGAAGGCATCGAGGCCGCGCTTATCGTCGGCATTATCGCCAGTTATTTGCAGCAGACCGGCCGTGGCCAATGGATGCCAGCGGTGTGGATCGGCGTTTTCCTCGCCGCCGCCCTTGCCCTGCTGGTTGGCGGCGGTCTAGAGCTGGTGAGCGCTGAATTCCCGCAAAAGCAGCAGGAGCTGTTCGAAGGCGTGGTCGGTCTGGTCGCCGTGGGCATTCTCAGTTCGATGGTGTTCTGGATGCGCAAGGTCGCGCGGTCGATCAAGCACTCGCTGCAAGCCTCGCTGGATCAGGCGCTGACGCAATCCAGGCATCAGGTGATTGCATTGATCGCCATGGTCTTCTTCGCCGTCGCTCGCGAAGGCCTGGAGACGGTGTTCTTCCTGCTCGCCGTGTTCCAGCAAAGCGAAGGCCCGGGCGCGCCGATTGGCGCCCTGCTCGGCCTGATTCTGGCGGTGATCGTCGGTTTCCTGATCTACAGCGGCAGCATGCGCCTCAATCTTTCGGCGTTCTTCAAGTGGACCGGATTGTTCATCCTTGTGGTCGCCGCCGGGATTCTCGCCAACTCGGTGCAGGCGCTGCATGAAGCCGGGCTGTGGAATCACCTGCAAACGGTGCTGTTCGACTTCAGCGCGACGCTGCCGATGGACGGCCCGCTGGGCTCGGTGCTGGCCGGCATGTTCGGTTATCAGGATGCGCCGACCGTCAGCACCTTGGGCGCGTACCTGATTTATCTGCTGCTGGCACTGGTGATGTTCTTCATGCCCGCGCCTCGCCAGGCGACGCCAACCACTTCCGTTTCCAGCCAATAAGGCCCTTCATGTCTACTACCCAAACCTCTCCGGCCCTGCGTTGGGCGCTGGCCGGCTCGGTGCTGCTGATGGTCGCCGCTGGCGGGCTGTTCTGGTACGCCTCGAACATGGCCGCAGCCAAGCGTCAGCACAACCACGACGAAATCGTCGTCAACATCCATCCGCACAGTTGCGAGCCGAATGCCCTGACCGTGCCCGCCGGCCGCGCCAGTTTCCGCATCGTCAACCGCTCCGAGCGTGCGGTCGAGTGGGAAATTCTCGACGGCGTGCTGGTGGTCGAAGAGCGGGAAAACATCGCGCCGGGCCTGAGCCAGGTGATCAACGCCAACCTGCAACCGGGCGACTATGCGATCACCTGCGGCTTGCTCAGCAACCCGCGCGGGACTTTGCATGTGACGCCGACGGCCGCTTCCGATGCCGCCGCCAAGGCCAAGCCATCGATGGTGGCTTTCGTCGGGCCGCTGTCGGAGTTTCGCGTGTATCTGGCCGTTCAGAGCAGCGCGCTGATCAAAGCGGCGACGGCGCTGAACCAGGCAATTGCCACTGGTGATCTGGAACAGGCGCAAGCGCTGTACCTGCCGGCGCGTGCCGCTTATCAGCGTCTGGCGCCGGCGGCGCAGCGCCTGGCCGAGCTGGACAACCAGATCAATGCCCGCGCCGATTATTTCGAAAAGTGCGAGCAGGATCCGGCGTTCGTCGGTTTCCATCGCCTCGAATACGCGCTGTTCCAGCAGCGCAATCTCGACGATGTCGCGCCGATTGCCCAGCGCTTGCTCGCAGATGTCACCACCCTCAAGCAACAGTTGCTCGCGCAGTCGCTGCCGCCGGAGCAACTGGTCAGCATCGTCGTGCGCAACCTCAACAGCCTCGCCGAGGTGCGCGCCGGCAGCGGTGAGGAAGAGCGCTACAGCCACAGCGATCTCAACGGTTTCGCCGCCAACGCGCAGACCGCGCGCAAGGCCGTCGACCTGCTGCGCCCGATGCTGAGCAAATCCGCCGCTGACGTGTTAGCGAATGTCGACCAGGCCATGAGTGATTTCGACAGCCAGCTCAACGCGTTCAAATCCGCTGATGGCTACGTCAGTTACGACGCCGTGACCGCCGCGCAACGCCAGCAGATCGCCGCCAAAGCCAAGGCTCTGGCGACGGCAATGGATGGCATCGACCCCGCCCTCGGCCTTTCCGGCCTGTAAGCAGAAGACCACGACAGATGAACGATTCAGAACCTCTCAACCTGCAACGACGTCGCGTGCTGATGGGCATGGGCGCCGCCGGTGTCGCCCTTGCCGGATCGGCGCTGAGCTGCCCGGCCATGGCCGCGCAGCCTGCGCAAGTCACCGAAGCGCCGAGCAGCGACAAGACCGAAGACCGCCACGATTTCCACGGTGTGCACCAGGCCGGCATCGTCACCCCGCGCCCGGCCGCAGGCATGCTGGTGGCGTTCGATGTGCTGGCCAGCGATCGCGAAGATCTTGAGCGGCTGTTCCGCACTCTCAACGAACGCATCGCGTTTTTGATGAAGGGCGGCCCGGTTGCGCAGATCGACCCGAAACTGCCGCCGCCGGATTCCGGCATACTCGGCCCGGTGGTCACCCCGGACAACCTGACCATCACCGTTTCCGTCGGCGATTCGCTGTTCGACGAGCGCTTCGGTCTGGCGCCGGCAAAGCCCAAGCGGCTGCAACGTATGGTCGGATTTCCCAACGATGCGTTGGACGCCGACTGCTGCCATGGCGACCTCAGTCTGCAGTTCTGCGCCAACACCGCCGACACCAACATTCACGCCCTGCGCGACATCGTCAAAAACCTGCCTGACCTGCTTCTGGTGCGCTGGAAACAGGAAGGCAGCGTCCCGCCACAAGCCCCGGCCAAACCCGGTGTGCCGGCGCAGTCGGCGCGCAACTTTCTCGGTTTTCGCGATGGCTCGGCCAACCCTGATTCCAACGACGCCAAGGCCATGGAGCATATCGTCTGGGTACAACCTGACAGTGACGAACCGGCCTGGGCTGCCCACGGCAGTTATCAAGCGGTGCGCATCATCCGCAACTTCGTCGAGCGCTGGGATCGCACGCCGTTGCAGGAGCAGGAAAGCATTCTCGGCCGAGTCAAGAGCAGTGGCGCGCCGATCGGTGGCCACAGCGAAAGCGAAGTGCCGGATTACAGCAAGGACCCGGCCGGCAAGCTGACCAGGCTCGATGCGCACATTCGTCTGGCCAACCCGCGCACCGCCGCGACCCAGGCCAATCTGATCCTGCGCCGGCCGTTCAACTACTCCAACGGCGTCAACAAGAACGGCCAGCTCGACATGGGCCTGCTGTTCATCTGCTATCAGGCCGACCTGGAAAAAGGCTTTATCACCGTGCAGACCCGCCTCAATGGCGAGCCGCTTGAGGAATACCTCAAACCGGTCGGCGGCGGGTACTTCTTCACCCTGCCCGGCGTGACCGGCGACGCCGATTTCATCGGTCGCTCGTTGCTGGCTGCCACCTCCCACAACAAAACCGCATGACACCCAACCGACACTGGAGCCGCCCCATGAAAAAGACGCCACTCGCGCTATTGCTGACCCTCGGTTTGCTCAACACCCCGCTATCGGCGTTCGCCGCGACTGCGCCGCTGGATCTGGTGGGGCCGGTGTCGGACTACAAGATCTACGTCACCGAAAAGCTCGATGAACTGGCCAGCCACACCCAGCAGTTCACCGACGCAGTGAAGAAGGGCGACTTGGCGACCGCGCAGAAGCTCTACGCGCCGACGCGGGTGTATTACGAGTCGATCGAGCCGATCGCCGAGCTGTTCAGCGATCTCGATGCGTCCATCGATTCTCGCGTTGACGATCACGAAAAAGGCGTTAAGGCCGAGGACTTCACTGGCTTTCACCGGATCGAATATTCGTTGTTCGCGGAGAAATCCACTAAGGGCCTGGATGCATTGGCCGACGGTTTGAACAAAGACGTGCAGGATCTGCAAACCCGTGTGGCCGGTCTGACCTTCCCGCCGGAGAAAGTCGTTGGCGGCGCTGCCGCGCTGTTGGAAGAAGTGGCGGCGACGAAGATTTCCGGCGAGGAAGACCGCTACAGCCACACCGATCTGTATGACTTCCAGGGCAATATCGACGGCGCGAAGAAAATCGTCGACCTGTTCCGCCCGCAGATCGAACAGCAGGACAAGGTGTTCGTAGCGAAAGTCGACAAGAACTTCGCCACGGTCGACGGGATTCTGGCCAAATACAAGACTGCGGATGGCGGATTTGAGACCTATGACAAGGTCAAGGACAACGACCGCAAGGCGCTGGTCGGGCCGGTGAATACGCTGGCGGAGGACTTGTCGATGATGCGCGGGAAGTTGGGGCTGAACTGATTTTTTAGCCTCTGGTCTGGCCCCTTCGCGAGCAGGCTCGCTCCCACAGTTGGAATGCATTTCCCTGTGGGAGCGAGCCTGCTCGCGAAAGCAATTCCGGACGCTCTAGAGAATCCGGTAGAGCAACCGCTCAATCCTCACCCGACTCACCCGCTTGAGAAACTTCGCCACCCCTGCCGGGTAATCCGGCAGCGTTTCAAGCGTCTGGAAGTTATCGATCCGCGTGGTATGGCGGAAGATGTTCTCCAGCTCGTTCGCCCTTGGCTCCAGCCATTCGCCTTTCGGATCGTCGATCAGCAGCGCGTTTTCCAGATCGAGGCGGAACGCGCGCGGATTGAGGTTGTTGCCGGTCAGCAAGGTGTAGCGCTGATCGATCCACATGCCCTTGAGGTGATAGGTGTTGTCGCCGTCGCGCCACAGGTGCAGGTTCAACTGGCCACTGTCGATGCTGTGCTGATGGCGTTTGGCGAAGCGGCGCAGGCTGATTTCGTACAGATACGGCAGCGCGGCGATCACCTTGAACGGCTCGCTCGGCGGAATGTAGAAATCGTTGGCGGTCTTGTCGCCGACCACGATATCGATCTTCACGCCACGGGCCAGCGCTCGATTGATCTCACGGATCACGCCCAGGGGCAGGTTGAAGTACGGAGTGCAGATAGTCAGCTGCTTTTGCGCGCTGGCGATCAGCTCGAGAATCGCCCGGTTCAGCGGGTTGTTCTTGCCGACGCCGAGCAGTGGCGTGACCGACAGCCCTTCCCGGCTGGTGCTGCCGGCGCCGGTGTCATAAGTCGCGTATTTGAGACGGCTGCGCAGGTCACCGATGTCGTTGCGCAGGCTGCGGGTAGTCGGCAGGTTGGGCAGGTCGAGGCGGTGCACGGCTTTCGATTCGATCAGGCCATGCTTGACCAGGTGATGCATCGAATCCGCCAGCTCGCGACTGTGCAGCACGTGGTAACGGTCGAAACGGTACTTGTCGAGTTTGTGCAGATAGACGTTGTTGAGGCTGGCGCCGCTGTAGACCACCTTGTCGTCAATCACGAAGCCTTTGAGGTGCAGCACGCCGAACAGCTCGCGGGTCTGTACCGGCACGCCGTAGATCGGCACTTCGCTCTGGTGCGTGCGGGTCATGTCCTGATACCAGGCGGCGTTGCCCGGCTGCTTACCGGCGCCAATCAAACCGCGCTGGGCGCGCAACCAGTCGACCACCACGGCGATTTCCAGCTCGGGACGCTTGAGCTTGGCCGCGTGCAGAGCGTCGAGGATTTCCTGACCGGCTTCGTCCTGCTGCAAATACAGCGCGACGATGTAGATGCGTTGGGTCGCTGCGGCGATTTGCTCGAGCAGGCAGCGTCGGAATTCGGCAGCACTGGACAGAATGCTCACCGCCTCGGCGGTCAGCGCGAAGCTGCGCAGTTTGGGCAGCAGAGAACGTTTGAAAAGCAACGGCATAAGGCTCGCAAGGTTCGATTCCGAAGAGTTTGAGAGCTTACACCATCGTCTGCGCCGGGTCTTGTCAGTGTCCGTAATGGCCCCTTCGCGAGCAGGCTCGCTCCCACCGTTGAAATGCATTCCCCTGTGGGAGCGAGCGTGCTCGCGAAAGCGTTTTCACACACGCCGAAGAAATTCGCTTGACCAAGGAGAACACTCGTTCTACTGTTCGCCACATGAACGAATCAATCAGCAATGAGACACGCGACATCATTCTGGATGTCACCGAAAAGTTGATCTACAAAAGTGGTATCGCTGCCACCAGCATGGATCTTCTGGTGAAGACCGCCGGCGTCTCCAGAAAAAGCATTTACCGTTACTTTGCCGACAAGGACGCACTGGTTGTCGCAGCCCTTCAGCGACGGGATATTCGCTGGATGCACTGGTTCACAAATGCTGTCGATCAGACCGAAACCCCGGCCGATCGCCTGCTCAACCTGTTTACCGTGCTCAAGGGCTGGTTCGACTCGGAAGGCTTTCGCGGCTGCGCCTTTATCAACACCAGCGGCGAAACCGGTGATCCGCAGGATCCGGTGCGGCTGGTGGCCAAAGAACACAAACAGAAGCTGCTCGACTACGTGTGCGAGCTGTGTACCGAATATGGCGCCGAGGATCCACAACTGCTGGCCAGACAGTTGCTGATCCTGATCGAAGGCGCCATTACCGTAGCGCTTGTGATGGGTGATCACAGTGCCGCCGATAATGCGCAATGCATGGCGCGAAAGTTATTGGGCCTGTAACTGTTAATAAGCCGGACTTGTTGTTCTTACATCAAATGAATCAGGAGATTGAACATGTCGACTGCAACCCAGGTACGTCCGCCATTGCCGCCGTTCAACCATGCATCAGCAATCGAGAAAGTACGCCTGGCCGAAGATGGCTGGAACACCCGTGATCCGGAAAAGGTTTCGCTCGCTTACACTCTCGACACCAAATGGCGCAATCGCGCCGAGTTCGCCAACAATCGCGAAGAGGCCAAGGCTTTTCTGACGCGCAAATGGGCGAAGGAGCTGGATTATCGCTTGATCAAAGAGCTCTGGGCCTACTCTGATACACGTATCGCGGTGCGTTATGCCTATGAATGGCACGACGATTCGGGCAACTGGTTCCGCTCGTACGGTAACGAGAACTGGGAGTTCGATGACAACGGCCTGATGTTCCAGCGCTATGCCTGCATCAATGACATGCCGATCAAGGAAAGCGAGCGCAAATTCCACTGGCCGCTGGGCCGCCGGCCGGATGATCATCCGGGGCTAAGTGAACTCGGTCTTTAAAGGCTACCCCGTGTAGGAGCTGCCGAAGGCTGCGATCTTTTGATCTTGATTTGATCGCTCCCACGCGCAACAACCGGGACGCTCTGCGCCCCAGGAGATCGCAGCCTTCGGCAGCTCCTGCACGGGAACGCATTCCAAATGCAATCGGCAATGGCATGCTCTGGCTCGCCGCAACAGTTCGATACAGGTAACATAGCCGCCCTCCCCGCAGCCCATGTTCTGCGCCTTGCCGAATAAGCCGACTCCATGCCTTTCGAACTCAGCGTTGACCTCACCACCCTGGCCATTCTGGCTGCTGTTGCCTTCCTTGCCGGTTTCATCGATGCCATCGCTGGCGGTGGCGGTCTGTTGACCACGCCGGCGCTGCTGACGGCGGGCCTGCCGCCGCATCTGGTGCTGGGCACCAACAAGCTGAGTTCGACCTTCGGTTCGGCGACCGCCAGCTTCACCTTCTACAAACGCAAACTGTTTCACCCACGCCAATGGACCCACGCGATTGTCGGCACTCTGGTTGGCGCGCTTACCGGCGCGGTGGTTGCGCATTACCTGCCGGCCGAGTGGCTGAACAAGATGCTGCCGGTGATCGTCTTCGCCTGTGGCCTGTATTTGCTGTTTGGCGGCACGCCGAAAGCGCCGCTGGACAGCGACGCGCCGATCAAAAAGAAATGGCAATCGACCCAAGGCTTCAGCCTCGGCTTCTATGATGGCGTGGCGGGACCCGGCACGGGGGCGTTCTGGACGGTGAGCAGTCTGCTGCTGTACCCGATCGATCTGGTCAAGGCCAGCGGCGTGGCGCGGAGCATGAACTTCGTCAGCAACATCGCGGCGCTGTCGGTGTTCATCTTCTCCGGACAAGTCGACTGGATCATCGGCCTGTGCATGGGCCTGTCGGTGATGGTCGGGGCTTTCTTTGGCGCGCGCACCGCGATCAGCGGCGGCGCCAAATTCATTCGTCCGGTATTCATCACCGTAGTGCTCGGCCTGACCGTGCGCCTAGCCTGGCAACACTGGTTCAGCGTGGCCTAAGCGCCGCGCCACATAGACGTCGATCAGGTAACGGGCAATCGAACGCGACGCTGGCAACGGCGGCAAGTCATGCACGTTGAACCACTGGGCGTCTTCGATCTCGTCTTCCTGACAGACAATCTCGCCACCGGCGTATTCGGCATGGAAGCCGAGCATCATCGAATGCGGGAACGGCCAGCACTGGCTGCCGATGTACTGGATGTTCTTCACTTCAATCTGCACTTCCTCGCGAACTTCGCGAATCAGGCACTCCTCGGCCGATTCCCCCGGCTCGGCGAAGCCGGCCAGCGTGCTGTAAACCCCGGTGACGAAACGCGGCGAGCGCGCCAGAAGGATTTCGTCGCCACGGGTGATCAGCACGATCATGCTCGGTGAAATGCGCGGATAACTGCGCAGCTCGCACGGCTGGCAATACATCGCTCGTTCACGCGGTACTTGTGTCATCGGCTGGCCACAGTTGCCGCAGAAGCGATGCTCGCGAGCCCAAGTGCCGATCTGTGCGGCATAACCGAGCACTTTGTACAGCGTGTGATCGCCTTCGAGCATGAACGCTCGCAAGCCTTTCCAGCCGCATCCGGGCACTTCGCTGACGCTGCGCAACTCGAGCAGATACACCGGCTCGCCATCCAGATGACCAATCCCATGCTCGGCGAGGACTGAAAGGTCTTGGCGCTTGAGCCATTCGCGCGGGAACAGCGCGCCGTTGTCATCGAACAGAAAGCCTTCCGGGCTGCGCGCTACGGCCCAGCCGCCGGGTTGATCGGTGTCGAGTACTGCAGTGGTCCAGCGAGAGGTCATGGTTAACTCAATCCAGAAATTCGGGTTTCTGTTTGCTCATGTGGGCGGCCATGGCCACGCGCAGATCGGTGGATTGCAGCATGGCGGCGTTCCAGGTGGCAACGTATTCGAGACCATCGTCGATGCGATGATCGCGCATGTAGCTGATCATTTCCTTGGTGCCGGTCACGGCAATCGGCGACTTCGCCGCGATGTCACGGGCAATGCCGAACACGCCTTCGAGCAGTGTGTCTTTGTCACTGTAGACGCGATTGACCAGGCCCATGCTGCGTGCTTCCTCGGCGCCAAAGGTGCGACCGGTGTATGCCAGTTCACGCAGCATGCCGTCTCCGATGATTCGCGGCAACCGTTGCAGCGTACCGACGTCAGCGGCCATGCCGATGTCAATTTCCTTGATGGAAAATTGCGCGTCCTCGGCGGCATAACGCATATCACAAGCCGAGATCAGATCGATCGCCCCGCCCAGGCAATAGCCCTGAATCGCAGCAAGCACCGGTTTGCGGCAGTTGTCGACGGCGTTGAACGAGGCTTGCAGATTAAGGATCTTGCGCCGCAGCAGGCGCGCATTGCGGCCCACGTCCTTGCCCAGTTCATTGGCGACACCGGCAAGCATCATCAGGTCAATGCCGGAGGAAAAATGCTTGCCGTTACCGCTGAGGACTACCACGCGGACTTCGTCGGTATCGTCGATCCATTGGAAGATCTCGACAATCTCGCCCCAGAACGCCGCGTTCATTGCGTTGATCTTTTCCGGGCGATTGATTTGCACATGCGCGATGTTGTCGGCCAGTTCGACGCTGAAGGCGGAGTATTGAGTCATGGCAGTGATCCTTTACCGGGCTGGGAAATAAGGCCCGAACTATAACAAGGCAACGGGGCGGCGGTTCGGCCAAATGCGGGACTGACTGGCGCCCCCCATATGTAGGAGCTGCCGAAGGCTGCGATCTTTTGGGACGCAGAGCGTCCCGGGCTGCATTCCCACGCAGAGCGTGGGAACGATCAAGTCTGCGGAATATGCGGGCCTCTTCGCGAGCAGGCTCGCTCCCACAGGGAGACTGCATTTCAATGTGGGAGCGAGCCTGCTCGCGAAGGCGTCGGATCATTCACCGCACGCAATCATTTCAGCCCCAGCCTGTACAGCGAGCCATTCTCTTCGTCCGTCAGCACATACAGATAGCCATCCGGCCCTTGGCGCACATCGCGTATCCGCTTGTTCAACTCACCCAGCAAACGCTCCTCATGCACGACTTTGTCGCCATCAAATTGCAGGCGAATCAGTTCCTGGGTCACCAGTGCGCCGATAAACGCGTTGTGCTGCCACGGCGTGAAGCGATCGGCATCGTAGAACGCCATGCCGGTAACCCCGGGGGATTTTTCCCAGACATGGTGCGGCGCCACGGTGCCTTCAGCAGTCTTGCCCTGGGCTTCCGGAATCGGCTGCATCGAGTAATTGATGCCATGGGTCGCCAACGGCCAGCCGTAGTTTTTGCCGCGCTCGATGATGTTCACTTCATCACCGCCACGTGGCCCGTGTTCGTTCTCCCACAGCGTGCCGGTCCACGGGTTGAGCGCCGCGCCCTGCGGGTTGCGCAGGCCATAGGACCAGATTTCAGGCCTGACACCGGATTGGCCAACGAAAGGGTTGTCGTCCGGCACCTTGCCATCTGGGAAAATACGTACGACTTTGCCTTGCAGCTTGTCGAGATCCTGCGCCGTCGGCCGATCGTTGTTTTCGCCGAGGGTGATGAACAGATACCCGTCGCGATCGAACACCAGCCGTGAACCGAAGTGGTTGCTCACCGATAGTTTCGGTTCCTGACGGAAGATCACATTGAAGTCCTTCAGCGTCTTCAGGTCATCGGAAAGCCGTCCGCGCCCTACCGCCGTACCAGCCTTGCCGCCCTCGCCACCGCCTTCGGCATACGACAGGTAGACCATACGGTCCTGCTTGAAGTCTGGCGACAGTGCCACATCAAGCAAACCGCCCTGCCCTTTGGCCCAGACTTGCGGCACGCCACTGATCGGCTCCGACAGTTTGCCGTCCTTGCTCACGACGCGCAGATGCCCCGGGCGTTCGGTCACCAGCATGCCCTTCTGATCAGGCAGAAATGCCAGCGCCCACGGATGTTCCAGACCTTGGGCAATGGTGGTGACTTCAAGAATGCCCTGTTCGCTTTTCAGCTCTTTAGGCGCGGCGGCGAAGGCCGGGGCACTGATCAGCGCGGCGGCGCAACAGGTGGCTAGAAGGGTTTTACGCAACATGCACGATTCCTTTTGTTCGTGTGAAAGGCTGACAGGACCTCAGTCCTGCCGTTCAACGGTTGCTGCCGGTGCCCCGTGGGGGCGGGTTGGGAATGAAGGTTGGCGGATTGCTCGGCACCGAGCGAATGGGCTGGCCATTGCCGATACCGCGATTTTCAACGGTTGGCTGACGTGGCACGGGAACGGTGTTCGGCCCGCGAAGGGGCGGAGCACTGGGCTGGGTGCCCTGCATACTGTTGGGGTTGGCCCGGCGGATCGGGCTGTTGTAAGGGTTATTGCTGTTGCCGGTGGGGCTTTGCGCCAGCACGACATCGGCATGCACCAGACCGCCACTGAGGGCCAGGACGGCGATGCCAATCAGAAAGCGGTTCATGAGGAATACCTCTCGATGTGCGTGGACTAGAGCCTTGGAGCCCACGCTACGCCGTGGGTTCGGATTTGTTAACCCTCGCGTCTTAAACAACATGTAACACGGCTTGACCGTACCGCTGGACGCCGCGCAATCACTGGAAACTTTCTCACCGCGCCACGGGTCACCTGATCATCACTCGGAGGACAAGTCATGGCTCGGGCAATCTGGAAAGGCGCAATCAGTTTTGGACTGGTACACATCCCCGTGGCGCTGGTTTCAGCGACGTCGTCCCAAGGCGTGGACTTCGATTGGCTCGACAGCCGCAGCATGGACCCGGTGGGCTATAAACGCATCAACAAGGTCACCGGCAAGGAAGTCACCAAAGAACACATCGTCAAAGGCGTGGCCTACGAAAAGGGCCGATACGTGGTGCTCAGCGAGGAAGAAATCCGCTCGGCGCACCCCGTTTCCACGCAGACCATCGACATTTTTTCTTTCGTCGACGCCGAACAGATTCCACTGCAAAACATCGATACGCCCTACTACCTGGCGCCGGACAAGCGCGGTGGCAAGGTTTACGCGTTGCTGCGCGAGACGCTAAGCAAAACCAACAAGGTCGCCCTCGCCCGTGTCGTCCTGCATACCCGCCAATACCTGGCCGCGTTGATGCCGCTGGAGTCGGCGCTGGTTCTGGTGAAGCTGCGCTGGCCACAGGAAGTGCGCAGCCTTGATGAACTGGCGCTGGGCAGTGAAGTGACCAAGCCCCAGTTGGCCAAGGGTGAGCTGGACATGGCCAAACGTCTGGTTGAGGACATGACCTCGGAGTGGTCGCCGGAAGATTACAAGGACGAGTTCGAAGACAAGATCATGGCGCTGGTCGAGAAGAAAGCCCACGAAGGCAAGATCGAGGACGTCGAGACCGCCACTGGCGAGGAAGAACGCAAGACTGCCGATGTTATCGACTTGACCGAGCTGCTCAAACGCAGCCTCGGTGGCAAGGCACCGGCCAAGCCCAAGGCCAAATCAACCAGTAAGGCGGCGCCGGCGAAGAAGACTCGGAAGGCGTCTGGGGAGTAAGCGTTGGGCCAGATAGAGGTATGTTGGAATTGAAGCCGCCTTCGCGAGCAGGCTCGCTCCCACAGGGGTACGCATTCCAAAATGTGGGAGCGAGCTTGCTCGCGAAGAGGCGGTACTGACTCCGGAAATCTTCAGATCAGAATAAAGATCGCCAACAACGCGGCAAAAATCGCCCATTTTTCCAAGTAGTAACGCGTACGGTTGCGCTTCTTCAGATCTTTGCCGCGCAAACGAATCTTGTAGATCTTCGTAAACAAGCGGTTGATCCCACCGGTCTTGTCCCCCGCATCATTCGGCGCGCCTGCCGCTGACATCACCGTGCGGCTGAACCAGCGATTGAACGCCGCGGCCCAGCGGTATTTCAGCGGCCGCTCAATGTCACAGAACAGAATGATCCGGTTCTGATCCGTGGTGTTTTCGGCGTAATGAATAAACGTCTCGTCGAACATCACCGCTTCGCCATCGCGCCAGTGATAGTTCTCGCCGTCGACGTTGATGTAGCAGCCAGGATCGTTCGGCGTATCCAGGCCCAGGTGATAACGGTAGGAACCCGCGTACGGATCGCGATGGCGCACCAGTTTCGAACCCGGTGGCAGCTCGGCAAACATTGCCGCCTTGATCGAGCCGATGCTTTGCACCAGTTCGGTGGTGCGCGGGCACAGCTTCATCGCCGAGGGGTGACTGTCGCCGTACCACTTGAGGTAGAAGCGCTTCCAGCCAGTCTTGAAGAAAGAGTTGAAGCCGACATCGTCATACTGATTCGAGCGCTTGATCTCGCCGGCACGCAGCAGACTCTGGCCTTCCTCGCGAATCTCTTGCCAGTGCGCCTGCAATGGGCTCAGGTCGGGAAAGTCTGCCGGGTTCAGATAGGGCTTGTTGGGAATCTTCGAAAACAGATAGAGAAAGCAATTGATCGGGGCGAGAAACGTCGAATGGTCACTCAATTGCCGGCCCAGTTTGTGGCGCACGCGTCCACGCAGGTGGACGTAGGCAATTGAAATGACATAAACAGCGGCAATGATGAGTTTCACGGAAAAGAGTCACACGTCAAAAGTGAACAAACTGCGCGCGTGGCGGCCTTGAGCCCAGCGTCTTATGCAGCGGTCTTGATGCACAGGGCGCGTCCTTGGCCCGCGCCGTTTCCGGGCGCTCGGTGAAGGGTGGCATTTTAGCCACACTTTGTAACCGGTAGTGAACTCTCAAGTGTGAAAAACTGTCTTGCAGATCTTTTGTGTAATAGCTGCGGTACATGAAAAACAGGCGCAACGGCCATTGCTCAATTCGATGGAACCACGCTTCGCACGCACTCCTCTATCGCTTATCAACAATGGGAGGAACCCTCATGATCGCCCCACAAACCGGTATGAAACCAGGTCAGCGCTATCGCATTGAAAGTGTCGAACGCGCGCCGCAATTCTCTGGCTTTTTTCTCGATGGCAAGTATTACCTGGGACCCGAATTGCAGACCGCGATCGGCTGGCTTGAAGGGCAGACATTTTTTTACGACCAGCTCGACCCGACCGGTGAGCCGGTGTATCCGGACAGGATTGCCGGGACCATCGAGGGCCTGACGCTGGAAATGCCGGACGGCTTGCGCCTGGAGATCGAAGAAGCGCCCTACCAGGCGGAACCTGCCGCTGCGGTGCGTTCTTCGTTTGAGGGGCGGGTCGAGCGCATCTCGCGCCTGCCGATACGCCCTTCGCCGCTGCTGGTAGCCGGTGCGGCAATGCTGGTAGGGGTTTGCCTGCTGACCATTTCGCGCATCAGAAATCGCTGAAGGCCACCGCGCGAGCAGTGGCCCAACTATCGGTCACTGCTCGCGGGTTACCGTCAGTGCGACCACGGCGATTCGCTCGGCGCGCTCGTATTCAGGCTTGAGCAATTCCTCGCTGAAAACGTCCGGATCAAGCTCGCGATAGGTCCAGCCGAAACGCTCGCCCTTGAGCAGAGGCGCCACAGCCTCGCGGAACGGATCCTGCCCGGCGACGATCGCCACGCCGGTGTACACCAGCAACGTGCCGCCGACTTCCAGACGCGGTAACGCCTCACGCACGATCCGCACCGACAAACCCTCACCCAGCGCCCCGCCGCCGTGGCGATAGGCGCGCTGTTGTTCGTCGTTCATGTACGGCGGATTGGCGATGATCAGATCGAACTGCCCTTCGACACTGGCGAGCAGATCGCTGTGATACACCGACACATTGTTTGCGCCCGCCAGCTCGGCGTTGACCGCACTCATGCGCAGCGCCCGCGGATTGATGTCGACCGCCAGCACGTCGGCATCAGGACGTGCCTTGGCCATGACGACCGCGCCGGCGCCGCTGCCGCAGCCGATGTCCAAAGCGCGCCTGATCGGCGAAAAGCGTTGCTGCAATTGCGCTTCGATGGCCTGGGCGAAACGATAAGTGTCGGGGCCGAAGAACACCGCATCACTCGCCGTCGTCGGAAACGCCGAGTGGGCGAACAACCGGTCATTCAGCGTCGACCAGCGCACATGACTGCGCCACACTGCGCCATCGAGTTCAACTACGCCGGCCTGTTCCAGCGTGGCCAGTTCGTCTGCGCTGAACAGCTCAGCAGGAAACGGCATCGACCAACCAAACACATCGCGCAGATCTTTCGCCAACGGCGTGGCAAAGCGCTGCAGAAATCGTTCGTGGGTCAACGGCGTTGGGGTGATGAAGTGATAGCCGCTGTCGAGCAAACGCTTGCCCAGCTCGAACAGCGCTCTATCGGATGTTTCTTGTGCCGACATGAAGCCTCCTTGTTTCAACGCAAGCGGGCGCGCAGTTGGATGAAGCGACGCGTCGCAAAAAGTCCGGCCGGGCGCCAGTGTCGCTGCGGTTGCAGCCACGGCGTCAACAACGCCATTTGCTCGGCAGCAGGTTTGTCGGCCAGTGCCGCTTCCAGATTGAGCAGATCGGCATCATCGTCAAAGGTTTCCTCTACCGCAGCTTCGCGGCGTACGTAAGGCCGAGGGCGCGATGCCGGGCAATCCTGAGTGATCCAGTCGCGCAGCAGCTGTTTCTCATAGCCGTTGAACACCCCGAACATCGCCGCATCGCTACCGTCGATCAAACGCCAGAAGCGACTTTCTTCCACCGCCTCGCCGCGCTTGATCCAGCTCTTGCGCTCCAGAGCTGCGAGGAATTCGCCCATTTGCCCCGGCGTGGCCAGCCATTGATTGATGGTGCGGTTTTCGATGCGGCAATAATCGGAATGCATGTGCCGGCCAAAGACAGCCTTGCGCTCAAGCATGGCGATGACTTCGTGGTCCAGATCGAACTCTGTAATCACGGCGGTTGTGCCTTTGCCGACATCATTGAGGCGATAACCGACGGCCATGCGCCGATAGAACTCATCGCGCTCTTCGCCCAGCGGCATCAGTTCGAGCATTGATTGCACAGCCTTGCGCGCGTGCCCGGTACTGGCGTTGTCGATGGTCACATGCAGACGGAAATAGTGCGGATCGATGCCCAGCTCTGCCAATTCATAAGCACTGATCAGCAGATGCAGCGGCAGTTGTTCGTAGCCAAGATTGAAACCGATAACTTCAGGCAGAAACTGCCCGCCGAAACGTCCCAGTGCCAACTGCACCGCGCCTTGCAGAAAATACTCGTCGGCAAGACCGCTCAGATCAGAGCAGTCATGCTCAGCGAGCAGCTTGCGATAGATCACCACATGATTCTGCCGTGGCACGCCCTCGCCCAGCTCTTCAAGATAGGTATCGAGTAAATCGTCGAAACGCGGGTCCTGCCACTGCGGTAGTAACCCGGCCAGCCATGCGCCATCGACCTCTTTGGTCGGTGCCACATGCAGAATGAAATACAACGCGTGGGATTTGTTACGGAAATAGCGGCGCGGCGCGCCCTGCTGACGTTGCTCGAGGTAATCGGCGTACTCGGCCGCCACGCTGGCGCAGCGGGTTTCCGACCATTGCAGCAGTTCTTCAGCGCTGGCCGGCAAATCATCCGACAGCGCAGCCGCCTTGCTCAGTTGCCGGCGCAGGAAGTCCAGTGCCGCGCGATCAACCGTGGAATCTTCCGCCAGCAATCGGTCATAGAGCCGGCGCTCGGTATCCGCCGGCGTGGATGTTTTACCCGAAGACTTCCTGGTCGGGATTTCGATCAGCGACATGACTCATTCCCCTGCGTTATTGGCATTGCCTATAAACGAAAGAGTGATTGGCGCTGAAAAAAATTCCTTTTTTGTGCGGGGCGATGCGCTCAGTGGTGTGCGTCGGTTGGCTAACCCAAAGCCGTGTCGAGAAACATCATCACGCCGAAGCCGAGCATCAGCCCAAGCGTGGCAGGCGTTTCGTGACCGTTGCGGTGAGTTTCCGGAATAACTTCGTGGGACACCACGAAAATCATCGCGCCGGCGGCCAGGCCCATCGCCACCGGAAAGCCCAACGCAAAACTGTTGGTGATGCCCAATCCGATAATCGCGCCCAACGGTTCCATCAATCCTGAAGCGGCAGCAATCAACGCTGCACGCACGGCGGAAATGCCGGTCACCCGCAGCGCCAACGCCACAGCCAGACCTTCGGGAATATCCTGAATGGCGATCGCAGTGGTCAGCGGCAAGCCGATTTTCATGTCGCCGGTGGCGAAGCTGACGCCGATCGCCATGCCTTCCGGCAGGTTGTGCAGGGTGATCGCCAGCACGAACAGCCAGACCCGATTGAAGCGCTTGGCTTCAGGCCCGCGCCGGCCGCTTTTTTCATGTTCGTGGGGGACGAAGCGGTCAAGGCCGACCATCAACGCCACGCCCAAGGCCATGCCGGCCACAACGACGGCAGCGGCGAGCATGGGACTGCTCACCGCCTCCTTCGCCGCCGCAATGCCCGGCAGGATCAGTGAAAAGGAACTGGCTGCCAGCATCATCCCCGCCGCGAAACCGAGCATGGTGTCCTGGGTTCGCGAAGTAATCGCCCGCAGCGCCAGGGCCAATAACGCACCGACTGCCGTGGCCGCGAAACCCGACAGTCCGCCCAGTGTGGCGAGGCGCAAGGTGTCGCGGCCCGTACTGACCAAACCGGTGTAGCCACTGATCAACAGCAACACGGTGACGCCGACCAGGGTCAGCCAGAAAATGCGCCCTCCCCAGCCCGTACGCGACAGGCTGACGAACCATGCACGTACGGGAGCTGCGAATGAAGATGACGGTAGCGCCATGAAAACTCCTCGGTTTCAGGTGGCCGGTGCGAACGGTGTGGTTTCATCCAGCTGCGCCAGCGGAACATCGCTGCCACCCGGGGTCAGAATCACCTTGCGGCATTCTTCCTGCTTTTTATTGAAGATCTTGTAGCCCTCGGCCGCCTGTTCCAGCGACAGCCTGTGAGTGATGATCGCTTCGGGCTGCAACTTGCCGGTTTCGATGTAGCCAAGTAGCTCCGGCAGAAAACGCTGTACGTGAGTCTGGCCCATTTTGAAGGTCAGGCCCTTGTCAAAAGCGTCGCCGAACATGAAGCCATGGATGAACCCGGCATATACGCCCGGAACGCTGACCACACCACCGCGCCGGACGGCGGCGATGCACTGGCGCAAGGCCTTGCCGCTACTGCCTTCAAGCTTGAGTGTAGCCATCACCGTTTCGGTGGTGCTGCCCTTGGCTTCAAGGCCCACGGCATCGACCACGGCATCGACGCCGCGATGGCCGGGAGTCTGGCCGGTAATAGTGTCGGCCGGGTCATCGTCTTCATCGAAGTTGATCGGAATCACGCCATAGGTGCGCTGGGCGTAATCGAGGCGGTACTGGTGATGGTCGACCATGAAAATCAGCTCGGCACCGAGCATCCTGGCGCAGGCTGCGGTGAGCAGACCGACCGGCCCGGCACCATAAATCGCCAGACTCGAACCCTGTTTGACGCCGGCGTTGATCACCGCCTGCCAGGCAGTCGGCAGGATGTCAGAGAGAAACAGCACTTTCTCGTCCGACAGCGTGCCCGGCACCTTGAACGGCCCGGTGTTGGCTTTCGGTACGCGCACCAGCTCCGCCTGGCCACCGGGAATTCCGCCATACAGACGGCTGTAGCCAAACAGCGCTGCTGGCGGCGGAATCATTTTCTTGTTCAGCGCCGCGCCGGGGCCTTCATTAGTGGTCTCGCAGGCGGCGTAAAGCTCTTGCTGGCAGAAGAAGCAATCGCCACAGGCGATCACGAACGGAATCACCACACGGTCGCCGCGCTGCACGGCCGTGACGGCTGGGCCGGTTTCTTCGACGATGCCCATGAACTCATGGCCAAAGATATCGCCGTGCTCGACGGTGGGTATTTTGCCTCGATACAGGTGCAGGTCCGATCCGCAGATGGCGGTAGCGGTGACGCGCAGGATGATGTCGTCGGCGGCTTCAAGTTTCGGGTCCGGTACGGTTTCGACGCGCACGTCATGGGCGCCGTGATAGGTCATTGCTCGCATGGCTTGGTCCTCACTCGTTTGAACGAAAATGGCTACTGCTCCACTTTCCGAAGTGAAAATGGTCGAGTGAGTTCATTCGGGTTTTCGAGATTTTGATCAGCGGATATCGATCGCTTCTCGGACGAGCCGATGCGTACGTCCGTTTGCCTGCCATATAACTGCCGTCTGAGTTATGCGACAATGCGCGCCAATGTCCAACAAGAACCCCGTACTCGTCGCTCAGCAGCTTGCCTTCAACGGCCCCAGTTGCGGACGGCTTATGCGCGTTGGCTCAACTCAAGCACAGACTGGGGGGAGCTGGAAAAGCTCCAGATTGGTACTCAAGTCCGGTACCAGGCACCACAGACCAGCTCTAACCCATTGATAGGTAAGGTAATTGATCTCCACAGCTAACATCACGATGCAGTTTGGCGCCAAGCCGCTGTTCGAAAACGTTTCGGTCAAATTCGGCGCAGGCAATCGCTACGGCCTGATCGGTGCCAACGGTTGCGGCAAGTCGACCTTCATGAAAATCCTCGGCGGCGATCTCGATCCGTCCGGCGGTCAGGTCATGCTCGAGCCGAACGTGCGTCTGGGTAAGCTGCGCCAGGATCAGTTCGCCTACGAAGAATTCACCGTGATCGACACCGTGATCATGGGTCACGAAGAGCTGTGGAAGGTCAAGGCCGAGCGCGATCGCATCTACTCGCTGGCGGAAATGTCCGAAGAAGACGGCATGGCCGTTGCCGAGCTGGAAACCGAGTTCGCCGAGATGGACGGCTACACCGCCGAATCCCGCGCCGGCGAACTGTTGCTGGGTCTGGGCATTCCGCTGGAACAGCATTTCGGCCCGATGAGCGAAGTTTCGCCAGGCTGGAAACTGCGCGTGTTGCTGGCGCAGGCACTGTTCTCCGATCCGGAAGTGCTGTTGCTCGACGAACCGACCAACCACCTGGACATCAACACCATTCGCTGGCTGGAAAACATCCTGACTCAGCGTAACAGCCTGATGATCATCATCTCCCACGACCGTCACTTCCTGAACAGCGTGTGCACGCACATGGCTGACCTGGATTACGGCGAGCTGCGTCTGTTCCCGGGCAACTACGACGAATACATGACCGTGGCGACCCAGTCCCGCGAGCAACTGCTGTCGGACAACGCCAAGAAGAAAGCGCAGATTTCCGAGCTGCAGTCGTTCGTCAGCCGCTTCTCGGCCAACGCCTCGAAAGCCAAGCAGGCCACCTCCCGCGCCAAAGCGATCGACAAGATCCAGCTGGCCGAGGTCAAGCCTTCCAGCCGCGTCAGCCCGTTCATTCGATTCGAACAGAACAAAAAGCTGCATCGTCAGGCGGTCATGGTCGAGAAAATGGCCAAGGGTTTCGATGGCAAGCCACTGTTCAAGGACTTCAGCTTCCAGGTTGAAGCCGGCGAGCGCGTCGCGATCATCGGCCCGAACGGTATCGGCAAGACCACCCTGCTGCGCACCCTGGTCAATGAACTGACCCCGGACGCCGGTAGTGTGAAATGGACCGACGCCGCTGAACTGGGTTACTACGCTCAGGACCACGCTCACGACTTCGAAGACGACGTCACCCTGTTCGACTGGATGGGTCAGTGGACCCAGGGCGAGCAGATGATTCGCGGTACTTTGGGCCGCATGCTGTTCTCCAACGACGAGATCCTCAAGTCGGTCAAGGTCATCTCCGGTGGTGAACAAGGTCGCATGCTGTTCGGCAAGCTGATCCTGCAAAAGCCCAACGTGCTGATCATGGACGAACCGACCAACCACTTGGACATGGAATCGATCGAGGCGCTGAACCTGGCGCTGGAAAACTATCCGGGCACGCTGATTTTCGTCAGCCACGACCGTGAGTTCGTATCGTCCCTGGCCACACGCATCATCGAGCTGAGCCCGAACGGCGTGACCGACTTCAGCGGCACTTATGACGACTACCTGCGTAGCCAGGGTGTCGTTTTCTAAGGGCAGCTTTTAGTTTCAAGCTGCAAGTTGAAAGCCCTGTCCGTGTGACGGGGCTTTTTGCATTCGGCGGTTGGGAATTGTCGGTGCGCAGATATTCGCGAGCAGGCTCGCTCCCACAGGGGAATGCATTTCAAATGTGGGAGCGAGCCTGCTCGCGAAGGGGCCGTCAGCAGCCCCATCAATCCCAAGGGAAAGTAGTTAGCCTGCTTTCTTTTATCCCGGCCCCGCGCCATGATGTCGGCAACTCTCCCACCGCCGCCCGCGAACGAGTGCTCATGTCTGCGCAGCCACTGCCCCCGCAAAGCTCCCTGGCGATCACCCTGCAGATCGTCTCCATCGTTTTCTACACCTTTATCGCCTTCCTCTGCATCGGCCTGCCGATTGCGGTATTGCCCGGTTACGTCCATGAGCAACTGGGTTTCAGCGCGGTCATTGCCGGGCTGGTGATCGGCTCGCAGTATCTGGCCACCCTGCTCAGCCGGCCAATGGCCGGGCGCATGTCCGATACGCTCGGGACCAAGCGGGCGATCATTTATGGCTTGTGGGGGATTGTCCTCAGTGGCGCGCTGACGTTGCTGTCGACCTTGCTGCAAAGTTTTCCGCTGACCAGTCTGTTGATCCTGATTGCCGGGCGCTTGTTGCTCGGTATCGCCCAAGGCCTGATCGGCGTCGGCACCATCAGTTGGTGCATGGGTCAGGTCGGTGTCGAGCACACGGCAAAATCAATCGGCTGGAACGGCATCGCCTCTTACGGCGCGATCGCAATTGGTGCGCCTCTGGGCGTGGTGATGGTTGCCGAATATGGCTTTGTCAGCCTTGGCCTCGCGCTGTCGGCGTTGGCGGCAGGTGCGCTGTGGTTGATCCGCAACAAGCCTTCGGTGCCGGTGATTCGTGGCGAGCGCCTGTCATTCTGGGCGGTGTTCGGCAAGATTGCGCCGTACGGCACCAGCCTGACCCTCGCCTCGATCGGCTACGGCACGCTGACCACCTTCATCACTCTTTACTACCTCAACCGAGGCTGGACCGGCGCGGCCTATTGCCTGACCGTGTTTGGCGTGTGCTTCATTCTGTCGCGATTGCTGTTCATCTCGGCGATCGCCCGGTTTGGCGGGTTCGCCTCGGCCATCGTCTGCATGTCGGTGGAAACCGTCGGTCTGGTGATGTTGTGGCTGGCGCCCTCCACTGCGTACGCGCTGATTGGCGCGGGGCTGGCGGGGTTCGGGCTGTCACTGGTGTATCCGGCGTTGGGGGTTGAGGCTATCAAGCAGGTGCCGAGCTCCAGTCGCGGATCGGGGCTGGGAGCTTATGCGGTGTTCTTTGATCTGGCGTTGGCGATCGCCGGTCCGGTGATGGGCGCGGTGGCGTTGAATCTGGGCTATTCGTGGATCTTCTTCAGCGCGGCATTGTTGTCGGTGACCGGGTTGGGCCTGACCCTCGTTCTCAAGCGCCGCGCAACCTCCTGAAACCACACGGTTCCCCTGTAGGAGCTGACGAGTGCAACGAGGCTGCGACCTCTTGATCTTGAATAATCAAAGTCAAAAGATTGCAGCCTCGTTGTACTCGTCAGCTTCTACAGGAATTGGTGGGGGTGATGAAGTTATTGATCCGCCGTCTGCATTCCCGCCCTGCTCGATTTGCCCAACGCATGGGCAAAAAACCGTCCGGCCTCGGAGATCAGGTTGCGGTGAATATCCTCGCGATCCACCCCGTCGGCATCGGTGCACAATGCCGGCATGGCGCGGATCTGCTCTTCGGTGCAGGGCGCCATGAACACGAAGTGCCCTGCCCCGGCCAGCAGTTTGAAGTCCGGCGCGGTGGGCAGTTTGCGCGCCAAAGCCGCAGCGTTTTTATCGAAGGCCACCAATTTGTCGCCGTCGCCGCTATAGAGCAGCACCGGCACATGCACATCGGCGAGGGTATGGCGGCCGAATTTCAGGCTCAGCGGCGCCATCAGCAATAAGGCGTGAACCCGTGGATCGGCCACCGGCTGCAAGTCATCGCGATCGACAATCAACTCACCCTGGGTGTTGCAGGCATCGTGATCGTCCGGGCGTTCCTGACAATAGCGGCGCAGACGATCCAGATCCGGTTGCGCCCCGGAAAGAATCAACGCGGTCTCGCCCCCTGCCGAGTAACCGATCACACCGACCTGATCAGCATTGACGAACGGCGCGAGCATGCTGTCGCCGAGGGTCGCGGTGATCGCTTGGGAAATCTGGATTGGTCGCCCGTAGAGATTGCTCAAGGTGCCGAGTCGGCTGTGGTCGCGCCAGTTGTCGCCGGGATGAATCACCGCCACCACGACAAAGCCCTTGCGCGCGAGCGACGTCGCCAGATCATGCAAGGCCAGCGGCGTGCCGGTATTGCCATGGGAGAGCATCAACATGGGAAAGCGGCCGATGGCGACCTTGGTGTCCTCACCAGCCTCCACGGAATAGCCCTCAAGCAAACTCAGGTGCTCACGGTCACTGGACGGATAAAAAGCGATGGCGCGCATCGGTTGCAGATCGAGCGGGTCGAGAAAGGTCATCTCGTGATAACCGACGCTCCAGACAGGGTGGCGCCCCGGTGCGGCCTGCACCGAATTCAGGCTGCCCAGCAGGCAAATCAGCAACATTGCACAAAGATGCCTCATGAATGCCCCACCCTGTCGGACCACATCGTCGGATGTGCTGAAACTGCATAACCCGGGCCAGATTATGTAACAGCCAGAAACAAAAAACTCCGTATTCGGCCCTTGCGGAACCAGAATACAGAGTTTTTTGGGGATTGCCTGAACATCGGCTGTTCTTTACGCAAGCCTTACGCAGCGGCGAACAGTTGCTCGCTGATCTTCGCTTGTGCAGCGCTCATGGCGTTGTTGCGCACTTCTTCACCATAGGCCAGACCTTCAGCGCGAACGATCTCGATATCGGTGATGCCGAGGAAGCCCAATACCAGCTTCAGATATTCTTCGTGAGCGATGCCGCTCGCCTGACCGGCATGGATGCCACCGGAAGTCGACACGATCACCACTTTCTTGCCACCGCACAGGCCTTCCGGGCCGGCTTCGGTGTAGCGGAAAGTCTGGCCGGCCACGGCGATGCGGTCGATCCACGCTTTGAGCTGGGTCGGCACGGTGAAGTTGTACATCGGCGCGGCAATCACCACAGCGTCGGCAGCGATGAACTCGGCCAGGGTCGAAGCACTCAGCCCGGCTTCGTGCTGTTGCGCAGCGTCGCGCAGTTCGGCGGTGGTGCCGGCGGCAACCAGTGTGGTCGACGAAAAGTGGCTGATCGCATCGGCCGCCAGGTCGCGGTAGGTGACCACAGCGCTCGGCTCGGCGGCTTGCCAGGCCTCGACGACCTGACGGCTCAACTGACGGGAAGCCGAGTTGTCGCCGAGAATGCTCGAATCGATGTGCAACAGTTTCATATGGGTTCTCCTGAAAGAATCGCCGGCGGCGACGGAATGGAGACAATCCTACGCAACAAACCAATAGCTGATTAGTCGCCGACGATGCGATAGTTCGTCCCATTGATAGAACGACTGGAAACGCGCATGCAGGACCTCAACGATCTCTACTATTTCGCCAAGGTGGTCGAAGCCGGCGGATTTGCCGCCGCCGGGCGCCTGCTCGGCATTCCCAAGTCACGGCTTTCAAGAAGGATCGCCGAACTGGAAGAGCGCCTCGGCGCACGTCTGCTGCAACGCACCACCCGCCAACTCAATCTCACTGCCGTCGGTGAACGCTATTTGCGCCACTGTCAGGCGATGTTGCTGGAAGCGGAAATGGCCGATGAAGCGGTAGCAAGCATGTCCAGCGAGCCGCGCGGGCGCTTGCGGGTGTCGTGCCCTACCGGTCTGGCCCATGAAATGCTGCCGACGGTAATCAGCGACTTTCTCGGCAAGTTTCCGCAGGTGCAGCTGGAGGTCGTACTGCTCAATCGCCGGGTCGATCTGGTCACCGAAGGCATCGATGTCGCTTTGCGCGTGCGCGATCACGGCGATGAAGATCCGTTGCTGGTAACCCGGCGCTTGCGTCAGGCCCAAGCAGTGGTGATCGCCAGCCCGGCCTTCATGGAAGGCAAAACCATCAATCATCCGCAGGACCTGAAGAATCTGCCGGTGCTCGGCGCGCTGGAAGCCGATCGCATGGTGCATGTGCGTCTGCTTGATCAACAGGGCAAGAGCGTCGATCTAAGCATGGAAGCGCGGTTGGGCATCGATGACTTCGTAGTGCGCAAGGCCTGCGTGCTGGCCGGTCAGGGCTTTACCGTGCTGCCGATGATGTTCTGCGAAACGGAATTGCGTAACGGCACACTGGTGCAGGTTCTGCCGGAATGGTCATTGCCCGGCGGCTGGTTGCAAGCGGTGTATCCGCACCGGCGCGGAGTGATGCCGGCGGTACGCGCATGGATCGATCACCTGGTCGAATCGTTCAATGCCTGCGGGGATAGATTTCTATGAAACAAGGAAGAATGAGCGAAGCCGAGGTTGCCGAATTTTGTCTGGCGCTGCCCGGCGCGCGGGAAGACTACAAATGGGGCGGCGTGCGGGTATTTTCGATTGCCGGCAACAAGATGTTTGCCTTGCAGGGGCTGCGTGGGGATTCGCTGGCGTTCAAGGTCGACAAGGATCTGTTTCTCGGCCATTGCGACCGCCCCGGGATTCATCCGGCACCGTATCTGGCGCGGGCGCAGTGGATCATCATGCATCCGCCCTACCCGCTGGGTGCCGAGGAATTGCGGGGTTTGTTGCAGCGATCGCATCAACTGGTGGTGAGCAGGTTGCCCAGGAAAACCCAAATCGGCCTGAAGCTGTAAACCGATCCCGTGTAGGAGCTGCCGAAGGCTGCGATCTTTTGGGACGCAGAGCGTCCCTGGCTGCATTCCCAAGCAGAGCGTGGGAACGATCAATCAAAAGATCGCAGCCTTCGGCAGCTACAGAGGAATGTGTTTTCCTCAGATCAGCGACAGCAAGTTCGATCCGAGAAACATCTGGTCAATCCAGAACACCTGATGCAACAACACGATCGCCCAGAACAGAATCTGAAACGACACCTTGCGGGTCTTGTGCCGGAACACCTGCTGCGCGACCAAGGCGCCCGGCCAGCCGCCCGCCAGTTCTAACGCATGCAGGATGTTTTCCGGGGTGCGCCAGGCGTCGGCGCGAGCTTTGCGTTTGTCGGCCCAGTACACAAAGAACGCCAGCACACTGACAATCCCGTACGCCGCCAGCGGCACCGGCGAGATGCCGCTGAGCCACATCGACAGCGAGCCGAACAACGGCAGCGCGCAGACGAACAACAGCACCAGCAGTTTCAACTTCAAATGCTGAACGCGCCCGCCCGCAGGCCGGCCTTCCGGGCGGCGCGCGCGGGAATCATTCATGCCTTCGCTGCCGACCAGTCCACCCAGCCGAACTGCCACGTCGCCAGGATGAACAGGCCGAAGGCAATCCGGTACCAGGCAAAGGCTGCATAGCTGTGGCTGCCGATGAACTTGAGCAGGCCGCGCACAGCGATCATGGCGAAAATGAATGCCGTGACGAAACCAATCGCGAACACCGGGAAATCCGCCGGCACGAACAGGTCGCGGTATTTGTAGCCCGAATACACCGCCGCACCGACCATGGTTGGCATGGCGAGGAAGAACGAGAACTCGGTGGCGGTCTTGCGTGACAGGCCGAACAGCAGGCCGCCAATAATTGTCGAGCCGGAACGCGAGGTGCCGGGAATCATCGCCAGGCATTGCGCGAAGCCGATTTTCAAGGCGTCGGTCCAGCGGATCTCGTCGACGGTTTCGGCATGCACTTCATGCTGGCGCTGTTCGGCCCACAACATGATGATTCCGCCGATGACCAGCGCTGCGGCCACGGTAATCGGGTTGAACAGGTATTCGTGGATCAGATCGGCAAAAATCACCCCGAGCACTACGGCTGGCAGGAAAGCGATCAGCAGGTTGGCGGTGAAACGCCGTGCACTCGGCTGGGTCGGCAGGCCGATCACCACGTCGAGGATTTTGCGGCGAAACTCCCAGACTACCGCGAGAATCGCGCCGAGCTGGATGATGATATTGAACGCCATGGCCCGTTCGCCGCCGAAGTTCAGCAAGTCGGCAACGATGATCTGGTGTCCGGTGCTCGAAATGGGCAAAAACTCCGTCAGCCCTTCTACAACGCCTAGTATCAGTGCCTGCAAGGCAGTCCAAAGATCCATCAATCCCCCAGAGAGCGATGCACACCGGCATGCCCCGATAGTATTTTCTAGTGTTCACTGCGTTCAGCGTAGCTGGTTGAAGCTGTACCGATTCCGCGCGCACAGGATCCACACGAAACGGTAAAAATTCCGTGAAATTTCAAAACCGGATTCAGGTTTTCACGCGCGGGGCCGAAATCTTAACAGACAAGCCTTAATAGCGCTTCCCGCGTTGAAAGGCTTGAATCGCGCAGTCCCGAGCACTCAGCTGTGGCTGGATGCTGGCGATCGTTTATTACAAGAACAAGAATCCGGAGTGACAGCGTTATGAACAGCTTGCGCAGTGTGTCGATCAGCCGACGCTTGTGGCTCATCCTGGTGGTGGCGGTGGTCATGTTGCTGACCTTGGGCGTGCTGATGCTCAAGCAGATCCACGACGACCTCTACAGCGCCAAGGCGCAGAAAACCCAGCATGTGGTGCAGACCGCCAGCGGCCTGCTCACCTACTACCACGGCCTGGAAACCGCCGGCACCTTGACCAGGGATGCCGCGCAGAAACAGGCGCTGACCGCAATCCGTGGCCTGCGCTACGACCAGAGCGACTACTTCTGGATCAACGACCTCACCCCCGTGATGGTCATGCACCCGACCAACCCCAAACTCGAAGGCCAGAACCTCTCGGCGATCCGCGACCCGGACGGTTTTGCGGTGTTCAACGAAATGGTCGCCATTGCCAAGGCCAAGGGCGCTGGCATGGTCAATTATCGCTGGCCGAAACCGGGGGCGACGGATCCGGTGGCGAAGACTTCCTATGTGAAGCTGTTCGAGCCGTGGGGCTGGGTGATCGGTTCCGGCGTGTATGTCGACGACGTGCAGGCGGAATTTCAGGGACAAATGATCAAGGCGTCGGCAATCGGCCTGGCGATTGCGCTGATCATGGCGCTGCTGGTGATCCTGATCGCACGCAGCATCGTCCGTCCGTTGCAGGAAACCGTGAATGCGATGGCCAACATCGCCAGCGGCGAAAGCGACCTGACCCGCAGCCTCGATACTTATGGCAAGGATGAAGTCACCGAACTGGCCCATCACTTCAATGCCTTCACCGCCAAGTTGCGTCGGGTGATTGGTGAGTTGCAGGTGTCGGCCAGTGCCTTGGGTCAGTCGTCCAGCGAGCTGGGCAACGACGCATCGCAGGCCCAGCAGCGCAGTCAGCAGCAATCGCAGCAGATGGAACTGGTAGCCACGGCAATCAACGAAGTCACCTACGGCGTGCAGGACGTGGCGAAAAACGCCGAACACGCCGCCGCTGAAATGCGTGATGCCGAAGCGCAGGCGCAACAGGGCCAGATCAACATCGACGGCAGCCTGCAGCAGATCGACAAGCTTTCGGGCACGATCGATCAGGCGGTAGAAGTGATCCGCACCCTGGCGGCGGAGAGCACGCAGATTGGCAGCGTGCTGGAGGTGATTCGCTCGATCGCCGAGCAGACCAATCTGCTGGCGCTCAATGCGGCGATTGAAGCAGCACGTGCGGGTGAGCAAGGTCGTGGGTTCGCCGTGGTAGCCGATGAGGTGCGCTTGCTGGCGCAACGTACGCAGAAATCGACGGCGGAGATTCAGTCGATGATCGAGCGCCTGCAGAATCATTCGGAGGCTGCGGTGAAGGTGATTGGCGACAGCAGCAAAGCCTCGCAACTGACCATTGAACAGGCGGGACTGGCCGGGGCGAGTCTCAATGCGATTGGCCAGGCGTTGCGTAATCTGAATGGGCTGAATGCGTCGATCGCCAGCGCCACGTTGCAACAGGCGCATGTGGTCGAGGACATCAACCAGAACGTGACCCAGGCGGCCGGGCTTTCGCACAGCACTGCTTTGGCGGCTGAACAATCCAGTGCAGCCAGTCTGCGACTTGGACAACTGAGCGAACAGCTCAACGGGTTGCTGCGCCAGTTCCGGGTCTGACCGGTCACCGAGGTGAGCCCACCCCTCACCCCAGCCCTCTCCCCGAGGAGAGGGAGCCGACCGAGGGGTCTGGCGTCATACATCGACCTGAGCAATCGAGTCGATTATGGATTCAACGAAAATCGTTCAAACCGACGCTGCTCCAAAGCGTCCCCCAATCAGTCCCCTCTCCCTCCGGGAGAGGGTTAGGGTGAGGGGCTTTTGATGTTGCCGTCTGTACATTCGACTCGCTGTCCCCAAGTCGGCGTACCTCGACCAAACACCTCGGTCAGTCCCCTCTCCCTCCGGGAGAGGGTTAGGGTGAGGGGCTTTTGATGTTGCCGTCTGTACATTCGACTCGATGTCCCCAAGTCGGCGTACCTCGACCAAACACCTCGGTCAGTCCCCTCTCCCTCCGGGAGAGGGTTAGGGTGAGGGGGCTTTTGATGTTTGCCGTCTGTACATTCGACTCGCTGTCCCCAAGTCGGCGTACCTCGACCAAACACCTCGGTCAGTCCCCTCTCCCTCCGGGAGAGGGTTAGGGTGAGGGGCTTTTGATGTTGCCGTCTGTACATTCGACTCGATGTCCCAAAGTCGGCGTACCTCGACCAAACACCTCGGTCAGTCCCCTCTCCCTCCGGGAGAGGGTTAGGGTGAGGGGGCTTTTGATCTTACTAATGCAGTACAATCCGCCCCCTTCTTTAACTCCCCAAGGATCCCTCATGTCCGGGCTTGAACTGTTTGCCGCTGCCCTCGGGGTCATCGCCGTGTGGCTGACGGTCAAGCAGAATCCATGGTGCTGGCCGATCGGGCTGGTCATGGTGTTGCTCTACAGCTGGATCTTCTTTGAGGTGAAGCTGTATTCGGACATGTTGCTGCAAGTGATCTACGCCGCGCTGCAGATCTACGGCTGGTGGCAGTGGACTCGCGCCGGAACCATGCATGACGGTCGCGAAGTCACCCGCCTCGATACACGCTCGATTCTGCTCGGCCTCGGTATCGGCGCAATCGGCAGCATCTTGCTGGGCGCCGCGATGGCGCACTGGACCGATGCCGCACAGCCGTGGCTCGATGCGGCGCTCACCGGTTTCAGTCTGGTCGCGCAACTGTGGATGGCGCAGAAGCGCCTGCAATGCTGGGCGTTGTGGTTTGTCCTCGACGTCATTTTTGTCGGCCTGTTCATCTATAAAGGCCTGTACCTGACTGCCGGCCTCTATGCGCTGTTCACCCTGCTCGCCGTGCAAGGCTGGCGGGAATGGCGCGCCGATCCGGCGTTGCGCACATGAAAGTCGTTGTCCTCACCGGCCCGGAATCCACCGGCAAAAGCTGGCTGGCGGCAGGCTTGGAGCAGCGTTTCGGCGGCGTGCTCGTTGATGAGTATGTTCGCCGCTTCATCGAAGAAAACCCACGCGACACTTGCCTCGCGGATATTCCCGATATCGCCCGGGGCCAGTTGCAATGGGAAGATCAGGCACGGGCGAAACAGCCCGCGCTGCTGATCCTCGACACCCATCTGCTGAGCAACATGCTCTGGAGCCAGACCCTGTTCGGTGACTGTCCGGACTGGCTGGAAACCGAATTGCTTGCGCGTCATTACGACCTGCACCTGCTGCTGTCGCCGCAACAGGTCGACTGGGCGGAAGACGGCCAGCGCTGCCAACCGGATCTCGCGGATCGCATGGCCTTCTACGGAGCCACCCGCGACTGGTTGATCCAGCATCAACAGCCTGTGCAAATCATCGAAGGCAATTGGGCCGAACGCCAGACGCAAGCCTTTGCGGCGGTCGAGCGTTTGCTGTCCACTTGAGCCGCGACGGCGGCATTTCGGGCAAAACTGTCCGTTTTTGAAACACTCCTGACCGCGCAAAGCCCCCGTCCAAACGCTGTTCATCTCTCCGTCACGCGACCTGTTACGCCGATGAAACACATTGGCGCAAACCCTTGTTCCAGAGCTTTGTAACGTCAGTTGGCACTCAACCGGCTCCCCGCGTGTATCAACGGTGAAACAGTAACGACCAGAGCCATCCGCTCATATCCGCCAAACCATTGAAATAACAAGACAATCCAAAACCGGCACAGCTTTCGCTCTCTCCTTCACAACGCTGAATAACCCAGCCCACTGAAGAAGGAATTGCAGCCGTGGGGAATTTCAATAAAAGCCTGACCTGCCTCCTGCTGATCGGATCAGCCGCCAGCGCATTGATCAGCGTCAGCGCCCAGGCCGAAGGCAACGGGGTGATCGTCCTCAACCGCGACGTTCAGCCCATCCCGATCGGCCGCAATGGCGGCAAAGACCCGTATCCGACCACGGTCAACGCCAACCCTTCGGCGCGGATCAACCAGACCCTCAGCAGTACCGAACTGACTGACGGTGATTTCGCCAGTGTCGCCAGCGGCTCGTCGATTCGCGGCAACATGACCACGCCCAGCTCCAACCTGCCCGGCATGAACACCCTGACCAACCAGAATGGCCTGCCCGGTATGCGCACTGGCAGCGGCGGGGGTTCTGGCGCCTCCATCTCAAACACCGTCAACCGGGCGATGAGCACCGGCCTGGCGCCGCTGACTCGCATGGCCGGAGGCCAATGACATGAATCGCACCCTGCTGCTTCTCGCCCTGCTCGGCTGCACCAGCGCCATGGCCGATTCTTCTTCAGTCAACAAGGCAGATATTCAGGATTCAGGCGCTCAGTATCGCGGCAACTTCAACGTCAACCAGGCCGCCGGTGACCAGATGCAACAAGCCAACACCAAGGCGATTGCCATCGGCACCGAAGCCCATGCCACCACCAGCGTCAGGCAGACCATCGACACGCCCGCCAGCCGCGCCATCGACGCGAGCGCCAACATCGGCGGCAACTCCTTCAGCAATGGCAACGGCATCCTCGGTGTGAACCAGGGCGCCGGTGCCAACAATCAAATGGCCAACGTGACGCGCGTCAGCATCAGTGCCGGCCCGCAGAGCGTTGACGACAGCGCCCTTTCACAACAGAACGTGGCGTTTTTACCGAGCTCAGGAGCAACTGGTACCTCAATCGGCAGTCGCCAGGTCACGACAAGTGATCAGGCCTTCACCGGCAGCCGCGGGGTAATCCAGGTGAACCAGAGTGCCGGGGTGGGGAACCGAATGGCTAACACCCTGAGCATCCGGGTCGCAGACTGACCCATACAAAGTGCAATTGGAAAAGTAACAACACTTAACCCAACTAATAAGCACGACGGAGAAACACCATGAAACCTACAATGGCTCTCAAACCACTGGTTTTCGCACTCGCAGCAGTGATGGCAATCGCAGCACAGGCAGGCGGCCGTGATGACAACAACGGTCATGGTAACGGGCATGGCAATGGACACGGCAACGGTCACGGCCAGCCACAAGGTCCAAATCTTGAACAACTGCTGCAGATCACCGCAGGCGCCGGCGCCGCTGTACTCGACGCGCAAAACAGCGACGGCAACGTGGTGAAAAACCAGGGCACCCTGAACAACGCCAATGCCAGCGACTCGCTCAACGGCTCCAACGGCAACATGGGCGCCAACGTTGCCGCCGGCGACGGCAACCAGCAGGACAACGCAGCTGCGCTGGCCACCGCTGACGAAAGCTTCATCTTCGGCAACGCTGTTGCAGCCTCGAGCGCGACTCAGGTGAACAACAACAACTACGTGAAAAACTCGTCCACTTTCAACAACGCCACGCTCAACAATGCAGGCAACAATGGTTCCGGAAACATCGGCATCAACGTGAGCTCGGGCAACTTCAACCAACAGAAAAACAACCTCGCCATCGCCGTTTCCGGTGGTCGTGTAGCGCAGGCTGCTGCCTCTGCCAACCAGTCCTCGACTGGCCTGGTCGTGGAAAACAAAGGCGTGCAGGCTTACAAAACCGACACCCTCACCGGTACTTATGCAGCTGCCGGCACATTCAAAGCCAAAGGCACCGCGACCATCGAAGACGACAACCACGGCGGTTGGGGCAACCGTGGCGGCGGCCATGGCGGCAACGATGATCAGAAAGCCAAGTTCGAAGCCGTGGGTACTTTTGGCCTCGCTGGCGTCACCACCCAACAAGTGTTGACCAAAGATGGCTGGAAAACCCCAGTCGTCAACAACGCCAACATGACCAACTCGATGAACAACTTCTCCGGCAACGGCGGAGCCAACGTCTCGGCGGGTGTGGGCAACCAACAAAGCAACTCGCTGTCCATCGCCGCAGGTTGCAAAGCCTGCATGTAATCGCGATCGAAACGAAAGCCCCGGCAACGGGGCTTTTTTCCCAGGTTCCACAAGGCGTATTCGATCATGCGGACTCCTGCCCTCCTCGCTCTGCTTTGCCTGTGCGGCCTGACCCAGGCAGCGCAGATGCCCGTGGCTGCCCTGCCGGGTGGCGTGCTGGTCTACAAGGACGTGCAAAGCATTCGTGAGCGCAAGTTTGCCGACATCGTCGAACAGAAAACCGATTTCAGCTGCGGCGCTGCCGCACTGGCAACGGTTCTGCGCCAGGCCTATTGGCTCGACGTCGATGAGGAGCACATCATCAAAGGCATGCTGGTCAACGCTGACCAGGACCTGGTGCGAACCCAGGGTTTCTCCATGCTCGACATGAAGCGCTACGTAGAAAGCATCGGCATGCGTGCCCGTGGCTACCGGATCCCGCCCGAGAAACTCGAAGCGGTGACCATTCCGGTGGTGGTCCTGATGGACATTCGCGGCTACAAGCATTTCGTCGTCCTGCAGCGCTCGGACAAGAATTGGGTCTACATCGGTGACCCGGTTCTCGGCCACAAGCGCTACAAGCACGACGACTTTGTCAAAGGTTGGAACGGCATTGTCTTTGCCATCGTCGGCCCCGGTTACGACAAGGCCAACGCCTTGCGCAGCCCTCCCGTGCCGCTGACGGCGAAGAACTCGCTGGACAGTTTCAACCCGGTCAAAGATGCGGAACTGATGGATTTCGGGTTCATTCAGAGCGACTTCTTTTAATCGCCGAGTTAGAAAATGGGACTGGATGTCCCGGGAGCAGCAGATGAAAAGCTCATACTGGCTGGCCGCCGCCTGCCTGGCAGCGAGTGCGTCAGGTTTAGCCCATGCCGGATTCAAACCCATCGAAATCAAGGACCAGGAGCTCGCCGAGCTGCGCGGTCGTTACGTCATGCCGGGGCGGATCATCAGCTTCGGCATTGTCATGAGCAGCACCTGGCGCAACGCCAGCGGCGATTTGATCGGGGCTGCGACCTCGATGCAGGTCCAGGCCGCAACGGTCAAACCGGAATTCTATGTCTCGACCATCAAGGAGTCGGGCAATGGCAGTGCTCCCACATTGGGTACCGGCACTGTCATCGGTGGCGCCGGCCTCAACAGCAGCCAGGGCGTGACGCAAAGCGTGCGCGCCGCCGGCGATGGCAACACCGCCAACAACAACGTCGCGATCAACGTCAGCGAGGCCAGTCAGGCCCCGGCTCTGGTGCCGTCGCAAGGCCAGGCCCTTGTCGCCGGGCAGACCATCACCGGCAGCAACGGCGCCGGCAGCGTCGCGGTTTCGGCCAATGGTGGTGGCGTGCAAATGGCGATTCAGGCCAGCGGCAATCAGGGCACCGCGCTGCAACAGGTCGCCCAGGGCGGGCTGCTGCAGAACACGCGATTGCTGGGCAGTGCCAACGTAGTCAACAACCTCACTCAACTCAACGTCGTACTTAACAATAACGGCAGAAGCGCCGGTGCACTGGATTGCAACCTGACCCAACTCGGCGCCCTACGCAATATCGGATATTGAACTACGCTGAGTCTCGATCATTGGGCTTAAAGGGACGGCTTATTCATGTATCGATCAGTATCACTGCGCGCCGCAGTGTGTTTGAGTACCCTTCTCCCGGCGGCAATGCTGCAAGCAGCACCCGACGCCGATGTAGAAGCCCTGAAACGGGAACTTCTGGAACTGAAACAACGATACGAACAACAACAACAAGCGCTGGCGGTACTTGAACAACGGGTCCGCCAGGTAGAAGAAACACCCGCCGCCCCAGCGCCAAAACGGCTGGCCAAATCGCCGTCCGACATGAAAGGCAATCGCGTCGCTACCGGAGCCGCCACGGGCACCGGTGCGGCCGCTGCATCGGGAGGCGCCGCCGGGGGCAGTGGCGCTTCCTACGGTCAATCGCTGGCCGATGATTCGCAACCGGCGCAGAGCGTTTCCAATCTGTATGACGAAGCCAGCGGTTTCTTTGGCGGCGGCAAGTTCAGCGTCGAAACCGGCCTGACCTATTCGCGCTACGACACCCGCCAGTTGATCCTCAACGGTTTCCTTGCGCTGGATTCGATCTTTCTCGGCAACATCAACCTCGACCGGATCAAGGCCGACACCTGGACCCTCGACCTCACCGGGCGCTACAACTTCGACAACCGCTGGCAGTTCGACCTGAACGTGCCGGTGGTGTATCGCGAGTCGACGTATCAGTCCGGCGGCGGCAATCAGGGCGCGGCCGGTGTGACGACTGAAGAAACCGTGACCAAGGATCCAACCATTGGCGACGTCAACTTCGGGATCGCCTACAAGTTCCTCGACGAGTCGGTCAACACCCCGGACGCCGTGGTCACCCTGCGCGTCAAGGCGCCGACCGGCAAAGACCCGTTCGGCATCAAACTGCGCCAGACCGACGCCAACTCCAACCTGTTCGTGCCCGACACCCTGCCCACCGGCAACGGCGTCTGGTCGATCACCCCGGGCATCTCGCTGGTCAAGACGTTTGACCCGGCGGTGCTGTTCGGCAGCCTCTCCTACACCCACAACCTCGAGGAGTCATTCGACGACATCAGCTCCACGGTCAACCAGAAAACCCCGGGCAAGGTGAAGATTGGCGACAGCTTCCAGATCGGCGCCGGTATCGCCTTCGCGCTGAACGAGAAGATGAGTATGTCGTTCTCGGTCTCCGACCTGGTGCAACGCAAGAGCAAGCTGAAACAGGACGGGGGCGATTGGGAATCGGTGGTTTCCAGTGATGCCAACGCCGGTTACTTCAACGTCGGCATGACGATTGCGGCAACCGACAACCTGACGATCGTGCCGAACTTGTCGATCGGCATGACTGATGATGCGCCGGACTTTTCGTTCAGCCTGAAATTCCCGTATTACTTCTAAAGCAAAGCAAAAGATAGCAGCCTCCGGCAGCTCCTACAGGGATTACGCAATCCAAATGCAGGGGCCGCCGAAGGCTGCGATCTTTTGATTTTCAGGTTTTTTGCTCATCGACCATTCATCGGAAACATGCCCGCACCTGTCAGGTATGACAGGTGTGCTTTTCACGTAATTAACTTCTGATACTTGCAGTGTCTGGTCGCCCGTGATCAGCATGTTCAGGAGCATTTAGCCGTGACTGTACTTAGCGCCGCAGACTTGTTTCGTCCTCGAATTCCCTTGGCTACCGAGCTGGAAACGCCGGAGGAATATCATGGTGGCATATCGTTGGAAGCAGTGAAAAGTGGCTACCTGACCGGGGTCGTTGATCCTTGGCTTAACATGGCTCTGAAGGACAAGTGTGCTTTTTACTTTGATAACCCGTTTTTCCCGGTTCGTACCATAGAAATCGATGAAAACAACATTGATAAACAGCTCACGTTCGATATCCCGGCAGGCCAGATCACCAATGGCAGCGCCAACGCCTTCTACATAGTTACCCGATTGAATCAGGGTCCGGTCGAGTCGGATAGCTTGCTGTTATGGGTCAAACTCACCCGCCCTGGCGACGTTGACACCGACAGCGAACCGGGACATTCCGGCCTTCTCTACACCCTTGATCCCGACCCTTCGAAGGGTGTGGATGCCGATATGGCCAGGGGTGGGATCAAAATGCTGGTGAAGCCTTACAAGAATATTGCCACTCATGATCGGATGTTTTGTCGCTGGGGTGACGAACTGGTTTCGTACTACCCGGTGACTGAAGCACAAGTCGCTGATCCGGCAAACAATCCGATCATCGTCACCTTCACTGAAGAAGTCATCAAAAAAGAAGGCAGCAAACCCATTGTCGAAGTGTCCTTTCAAGTGGTCGACCGCGTTGGCAATTTTCCGGATCCAGAGGCGCCTTGGTCGAAAATTACTAATGTGTCGGTGGACCTTACCGACCGGTTGCCAGCGCCATTAGTTATGGTCGATGAACAAATCGTCTCGGCGATCGACCTAAAGCAATTGGGCAGCCACGATGCCGTTGCCCGCGCATTCTTCACAGACCAGCATTTCCAGATCAATGACGAGCTGAGCCTGACCTGGACGGGTACTCCGCCGCAGGGGCAGCCCGTAATTGTGGGACCGGCGAAAAAGAAGCTTCTCAGCCTGCCCAACATCCTCGATCTTACGATCCCGAACGCTGCGATCCTGCTCATCCGCAATGGTTCGGCCAAGGTCAGCTATGACTTGATCCGAGGCGACTTGCCTGCCCGTCAATCCCGTGAAGTCGACATCAAGGTGACCGGTGAAGTCAGCCAGTTGGAGCCACCGACTGTCACCGAAGCGCCGAATCTGGTGCTTGATCCGAATGTGCATCAAAACGGCTTCACAGTGGTGTTCGATAACTTGAAGTTGAATGCCAATGACGAAATTGAACTGGAGGTGGTCGGGCGACCTGGAGATGGTTCGGTGCCGCCCCAGAAGAAGGTCATAGTGGCTGGGCAAACGAAAACTGAATTCAAGATCCCTTACTCGATTACCGGAGCGAACCTGCAACTTCCAGTGGTTTTGAAATACTCGGTTATCAGCAGCGGACAGGGAACACCGGTTCAGAGTGTGGAATTGAAGATTGGCGAGTTGCTGCAGTCGAGCATGCCGATGCCGAAACTTGAGGGGTTTGATGGGGATGTGCTGGATGTTGGGTTGATCAAGGATGATACGAAGGTGTTGTGTGAGGCTTGGCCGTTGCAGTGCGCGAAAGGATGTCCGATTTGGTTGAAGTATGTGGAGACGTTTGCGGGTGGTGGGGAGCGGGTTAAGGAGCAGTTTGTGGGGGCGGTGCATGATCAGGGGGTGGGGCTTAGTTATTTGGCGGAGGTGGAGTGGTTGCGGGGGTGTGAGGTGGATTCGACGTTGGAGCTTGTTTTGAAAGTGGGTTTTTTTGATGAGGCCCCGCTGGCCGATTCGATCGAATGTAAGAGAGGGATATATAAGACCAATGTCGGAGATGTTACTACATTTGATAACTTCGACTGGAACGGTTGGGTTACTGTTCACACGAACAAAATATCAAACACAGGAGACGAGTATTTTTTAGAATCAGCCCTAGGGGTCCCTTCCGGCGTTCCATACACATCCATAGCCAAAACTTTTCAAAATTTCAAGATCGGACATAAGTATGTAGTGAGTATGGTTTATAGGGGAGGTAAAGCGACAATGCAATTTTGGCAGGGTGATAAAGTGTTTTTCACCGCGGAGCTGCCTGCGACCTCCGGCTGGCAAACAATAACCAAAGATTGGATTGGAATCGATTGGCACACTCCAACAACTACAAAAATTAGCATCTCAGGTTACTCCGATTCAACGTTTTACATAAATAAAATAATTATAAAGCAAAGCTGAGGACTACATGAAAGCATAGAACAAGAAAACCATCATCCACCTATCCCAGCTTTCAAGAGCGTATAGGGAGTCCGTACGAGCCCTTCAACCGCCGATTTACGATAAACTCAACTCACCTAATCTGATGCTTATGCAACAACCGATAAAAAGTAGGCCGCGAAACCCCTAGGACCTTCGCGGCCACACTCAAATTATCACTGTGCCGATTCAACACATCACACAACGCCTGCCGTTCCGCGCGAGTCTTGTAATCCTCCAAGGTACCCATCGGCGTGGCAATGGAGTGCTGGCTGATCAAGCCGAGATCCCGCGCCTCGATCTGCCGGCCCTCCGCCAACACCAACCCCCGCCGTACCCGATTCGCCAGCTCGCGCACATTCCCCGGCCAGTCGTGCTTGCCCATGGCGATCAACGCATCTTCGCTGAAGCTGCGTGGCCGGCGCCCGGTTTCATGGCTATAGAAGTGCGAAAAATGGTTGGCCAGCATGGATAAGTCGCCATGGCGTTCACGCAACGGCGCGGTCACGACTTGCAGGACGTTGAGCCGGTAATACAGGTCTTCACGAAAACGCTTCTTCTCGATGGCTGCTTCCAGGTCAACGTGGGTCGCCGCGAGCACGCGCACGTCTACGGGGATCGGCTGACTGCCCCCTACCCGCTCAATATGCTTTTCCTGAAGAAATCGCAGCAGATTGGCCTGCAATTCCAGCGGCAGGTCGCCGATCTCATCGAGGAACAATGTGCCGCCATTGGCTGCTTCGATGCGCCCGACCTTGCGCTGATGCGCGCCGGTGAACGCGCCTTTCTCGTGGCCAAACAATTCCGACTGAATCAGATGCTCAGGGATCGCCCCGCAGTTGATCGCCACAAACGGTTTGCTGTGGCGTTGCGATTGCCGGTGCAGGGTGCGGGCGACCAGCTCTTTGCCGGTGCCGCTTTCGCCGCGAATCAGCACTGGCGATTCGGTCGGTGCGAGTTTGCTCAGCAGCTTGCGCAGTTCGCGGATCGGTTTGCTGTCGCCGAGCAGTTCGTGCTCCGGCTGATCGACATGAATCGTGCCCTGCCCGCGCAGGCGTGCCATGCCGAAGGCGCGGCCCAGGGTGACCTGCACGCGGGAGACGTCGAAGGGCAAGGTGTGGAAATCGAAAAACCACTCGCAGACGAAGTCGCCGACGTTCTGCAAGCGCAGGACTTCCTGATTGAGCACCGCAATCCACTCGGTGCCGCTGCGGCTGATCAGCTCTTTAACGGCTTCGGGACGTTCCAGATGGAACGGCTGCAAACGCAGCAGGCCTACGTCACAGGCGCGGGATGCGGCGTTTTCAAGATTACAACTGTCGACATCCCAACCCACGGCGCGCAATCCGGGCAACAGGCGATGGCAGTCGTCACACGGATCGACTACCAGTAAACGTCTCGACGCGGGCGCTTCGCTCATGACTGCTCCTTGGCGCCAAATTTTATAAATGATTGTAAAAACAGTCATTTGGCAGACCCGGTTGTAACACTAGCAAGATTTTGACGGGGGCTTGTATCGATTGCTTATATGAAGCTTGATGAAAGAGTTATAAGAAACCTGGTTGTTAGTTAGCTATCGACTATTTGTGTTGTGTCAGAGAGCGGCCCCTCACCCTAGCCCTCTCCCCAGGGAGAGGGAACTGACCGTGGTGTTTGTTCGAGCTACACCGACCTGAATTATCGAGCCGAACCCAAGTTTGAGAAGCCCACAAGTCGGCTCCCTCTCCTCGGGGTGAGGGATAAGACCGTGGTGTTTGTTCGAGTTACACCGACCTGAATTATCGAGCCGAACCCAAGTTTGAAAAGCCCACAAGTCGGCTCCCTCTCCTCGGGGAGAGGGCTGGGGTGAGGGGTGAATTCAGCGCGGTGTCCTGACATGTGCAGGACTACCGAAGCGAACGGCCGTTATGTAAAGAACTTGAAATTTCTTTGTTTCAAGTGTGACCCACCCCCCGGTTGCGTGCATCAGTACAAGTAACCCGCCGTACGGTAAGCCCAACCGACGGCACATCATTTGATTGGGCGCCAATAGAGAGAAGACCCCATGACTGCCCCGCTGCGTATCAACGAAGCACTTTTGATTGCCAACCACGCGTTCAAGCCTTTCCAATGCGTGGCCTGGGCGCCACAAGACGGTAACGGCGAACTGAGCCTGACCGTCATCGACCGCACCAACTCGCACATCGGTCGCAAACAGATCCCGAGCAGCGCCTACTCTGACCCGGCGCAACTTGAACAACTGCTGCAGCAGGCCCGCGCCGAACTGAGCGAAGACGGCCACAAGTTGCAATCCTGGTCGATGCCACACTGATAACCGCACAAGGGCGGATGACGTTGAAGTCATCCGCCCTTGTTGTATGCGTAGTCGAACAAGCAGGTACTTTCAGCGCAGTTTTACCCAAAGTACTTGGCTCGCTTGCGACTGGTTCAACAAGACACTGTTCTGGCACAGTGCGACCGTCGTTCTGTTAATCCGTCCAGTTGTGCTTCACGCGGTTCAGGGATTGAATGTTTCGCTCGTGCAGTCAGCCGCCCAATCACTGGGTATCGGTTCACTCGCAAGGAGATGCGTGCATGTCCACCCTGAACACTTTTGCGCTGCCTACTGCATGGAACAACCCCGGTTCGCTCGACTCGGCATTCGCCATTGGCGGTGTTGCGCAGGTGTACTTTGCCGGCAGTCTATCGAGCCAGACTCAGCATGTAGCGCTCGATGCACAGGGGCGGATTCTGGTTGCCGCGAAAGTCGGTACGCCAAAGGGAAGCCGATTTGGCCTGGCGCGACTGCTGGCGGATGGTTCGGCGGATTTGTCCTTTGCCATTCAGGGCAGCGTGATTGGCAGCTTCATCGAAGGTTGCGAAGCCAGGGCCGGCAAGGTCCAGGTGCTGCCTGACGGAAGGGTTCTGCTGGGTGGCCTGCATTATGAGGGCACCCATCGCACCTTCCCCGCCCTCGCCCTGTTCGATACCAACGGCCAGCCAGACCGCACCTTCGGGGATGATGGCTTCCAGGTCGTGCAACTGCCCGGCGAGTTGTCCATGGGAACCCGCGACAACTGGTTGCCGCCGGGCGTGCCGGGTGTCGAAGCCTGTGATTTTGCGGTGCAGCAAGACGGCCGCATTCTGCTGATCGCCAATCATCATTTCAGCCTCGCCGACCACGCCGGGATGCTGATTCGTCTGCTGCCCGACGGCCAACTGGACGAATCCTTCAACGGACGCGGATTCGTGATGGTCCGCCACCTGCTGCTCAATACCTGGCTGAGCACCCTGCTGTTGAAGCAGGACGGGCGCATCGTCGTCGCAGGCTCGATCGACTTTCCGCAGCAAGGCCTGTTGGCAGTCTATCGCCCCGATGGCAGCCTGGATGAGCGCTTCGCCGTGGACGGTTTCATGGCCTTCAAGGCCCATGGCAACAGCACTCAGGTCAGCCAGATCATCGAGTCCGACGACAGGCTTTATTGCTTCGGCAGCAGCCGCGATCCGATCCGCTGCCTGACATTTGTCCTGCACGCCAACGGTCGACCGGACCTGCACTGTCATCGTGGCCAGCCACAGGTGTTGGACATCGGCCCCAGCGGTTGCCAATGGAATGCCGCCCAGCCAATGAGCGACGGCCGCATCGTCGCCGTAGGCGCCACCATCGGCGGGGTTGAAGCCGACTTCATGGTCGCCCGTTATCAAGCTGACGGCAGTCTCGATCCAGCGTTCGGCCAAGGCCAAGGTTGGTTACGCACGCGACTGGGACGAAGTCTCGACACAGCCAGTTCGCTGGCCGTGCAAACGGACGGGGCCATTGTTGTGGGCGGCTATTCACTGGATGGCAACTACCGGGCAATGGTTGCGCGTTATCTGAATCCATAGAGCATTGAACAGGATCGAGGTTAACGGCGACTTGATCTTCCCTGAAACATCCGGCAACTTTCGCGCTTCTAAATAAAAGGAGCAGCCGATGTCCGGTTCAATCGCCCAGGCGTTCGCGCACAACTTCCTCGGGCAATCGCCGCGCTGGTACAAGGCGACCATCGTCGGTTTTCTCATTCTCAATGCCGTGGTGCTGTTCACTATCAGCCCGGTCGCCGCAGGCTGGTTACTGGTGATCGAGTTCATCTTCACCCTGGCCATGGCGCTCAAGTGTTATCCGTTGATGCCGGGCGGCTTGTTGTTGATTGAAGCGTTGCTGCTGAAGATGACCACACCGCAAGCGCTCTACGATGAGTTGCTGCACAACTTTCCGGTGATTCTGCTGCTGATGTTCATGGTGGCCGGCATTTACTTCATGAAGGATCTGTTGCTGTTTCTCTTCTCGCGGCTGCTGTTGGGCGTGCGTTCGAAAGCCATTCTCGCGCTGATGTTCTGCTTCTTGTCGGCGTTTCTTTCGGCGTTTCTTGATGCGCTGACCGTGACGGCGGTGATCATCAGTGCGGCTGTCGGCTTTTACTCGGTGTATCACCGTGTCGCATCGGGCAACGATCCGCGTCAGGACAGCGAATTCGGTGACGATCAGCATTTACCGTCGCGACACCATGAGGACTTGAATCAGTTCCGCGCCTTCCTGCGCAGCCTGCTGATGCACGGCGCGGTCGGTACGGCGCTGGGCGGGGTCTGCACCTTGGTCGGTGAGCCGCAGAACCTGTTGATCGGCCATGAGATGGGCTGGCATTTCGGCGAGTTTTTCCAGAAAGTTGCCCCGGTGTCGCTGCCGGTACTGGTGGCGGGTCTGGTGACGTGCGTGCTGCTGGAGAAGCTGCGCTGGTTCGGATACGGCACGCTGCTGCCGGACAACGTCCGCGCGGTTTTGGCCAACTACGCCGCCGAGGACAACGCCAAACGCACGCCTCGTCAGACGGCGGCGCTGCTGGTGCAAGGTGCGGCGGCGCTGATTCTGATTGGTTGCCTGGCGTTTCACCTGGCTGAAGTCGGCCTGATCGGATTGATGGTGATTGTGTTGATCACTGCGTTTACCGGCATCACCGACGAGCATCGCCTCGGCAGTGCGTTCAAGGACGCCATGCCGTTTACTGCGCTGCTGGTGGTGTTTTTTGCCGTGGTGGCGGTGATCCATGATCAGCAACTGTTCGCCCCGCTGATCCAGTGGGTTCTGGCATTGCCGATGGATCAGCAGCCGGGCATGTTGTTCATCGCCAACGGCCTGCTCTCGGCGATCAGCGACAACGTATTCGTCGCAACCATTTACATCACCGAAGTGAAACAGGCTTTCCTTGCCGGGCACATGACTCGCGAGCACTTCGAAACGTTGGCGATTGCGATCAACACCGGCACCAATTTGCCCAGTGTGGCGACGCCGAATGGTCAGGCAGCATTTCTGTTCCTGCTGACCTCAGCAATCGCGCCGCTGGTGCGGTTGTCGTACGGGCGCATGGTCTGGATGGCGGTGCCGTATACCGTGGTAATGGGACTGTTGGGCTGGTATGCGGTGAGCTACTGGCTCTAAGCAACACTGAATAAACCTGTGGGAGCGAGCCTGCTCGCGAACGCGTTGGGTCAGGCAATGAAGGTGTTGAATGTGCCGACGCCTTCGCGAGCAGGCTCGCTCCCACATTGGTTTTTGTGTTGGGTCAGTGCGGGAGGATGTATTTCTCTATCGCCAGGACCACGCCGTCTTCGGTGTTTGACGCTGTAACGACATCAGCCTGACGCTTCACCGCCTCTTCCGCCTGGCCCATGGCTATCGACAAACCGGCGCATTTGAACATTGCCGGGTCGTTGCCACCGTCGCCGATGACGGCGGTCTGTTCCAGCGGCACGCCGAGGTATTCGGCAATCGTCGTCAACGCGGTGCCTTTGTTGGCCTCCAGGGCAGTGACGTCGAGATACACCGGCTGTGAACGCGACACTTGCGCCATGCCGTTGACCTTCGGCAACAGCTGCGCCTCCAGTTCGATCAACAACTCAGTGTTGTTGCTGGTGGCGACGATCTTGTCGATGCGCTCCAGATACGGTTCAAAACTTTCCACCACCACCGGCGGATAGCCGAGGCCGCTCTGTTCACGCGGGACCATCGGCCCGTGCGGATCCTTGAGCAGCCAGTCACCGCCGCTGAACACCCAGATTTCCACCTCCGGTTGATCGGCAAACTGCGCCAAAGCAATCAGCGCGGTCGTCGCTGGCAAATAATGCGCAGCCAACAGTGTGCCGTCCGGTTTGACGATGGTGCCGCCATTGAACGCCGCTGTCGGCAGATCAACGCCCAGCGCCTCGATCTGCTGCAACATGGCTTTCGGCGGGCGGCCGCTGGCGAGGCTGAACAGCACGCCGGCCTCGCGCAACGAGCGCACGGCGTCAATGGTGCGTTGATTCAGTGTGTGATCCGGCAACAACAGCGTGCCGTCCATGTCGCTGAGCAGAAAACGTATGGGTTGTTTCGACAAATCACTCATCCCAGGCTGTGCCAGACGCGACCATCGCGAGTCAGCAGATCTTCGGCGGCCTGCGGGCCATCGTCGCCAGCGGCATACAACTCGACGCTGGCATCCTGCTGCCACGCATCAAGGAAAGGCTGCACCGCTCTCCAACCGTTCTCGATGTTGTCGGCACGCTGGAACAGCGTCTGATCACCGGTCAGGCAGTCGTAGATCAAGGTTTCGTAGCCAGTCGAAGGCTGCATCTCGAAGAAATCCTTATATGCAAAACCCAGCTCGATATTGGCCATGTTCAGCGCCGGCCCGGGCCGCTTGGCCAGCAGGTCGAACCACATGCCTTCGTTTGGCTGGATCTGGATACGCAGGTAAGTCGGCTGCAACTCGTCGACTTCCGTGTCGCGGAATTGCGCATACGGCGCCGGTTTGAAGCAGATGACGATCTCGGTGTCGCGCACGCTCATGCGCTTGCCGGTGCGCAGATAGAACGGCACGCCGACCCAGCGCCAGTTATCGATCATCACCTTCAGCGCCACGTAGGTTTCCGTGGTGCTGTCGGGAGACACGTTGGCTTCTTCGCGATAACCCTTCAATGGCTGGCCATCGCGCTCGCCAGCGCTGTACTGCCCGCGCACCGAGTTGGCCCGGGCTTCTTCGGTGGACCAGGGACGAATCGCCCCGACCACTTTGGCCTTCTCGCCGCGTACCGCGTCAGCGCCAAAAGCCGCCGGCGGCTCCATCGCGACCATGGCCAGCAGCTGGAACAGGTGATTGGGCACCATGTCACGCAATGCGCCGGTGTGTTCGTAAAAACTGCCACGGGTTTCCACGCCGACGGTTTCCGCCGCGGTGATTTGCACGTGGTCGATGTAATGGTTGTTCCAGAACGCTTCGAACAGGCTGTTGGAGAACCGGCTGACCAGGATGTTCTGCACGGTTTCCTTGCCCAGATAGTGGTCGATCCGGTAGATCTGCTTTTCGCTCATGACCTTGAGCAGGCACGCGTTCAAGGCTTCGGCGGTGTGCAGGTCGGAGCCGAACGGCTTCTCGATCACCACCCTTCTGAACGCTTCGGGAGTTTCTTCGAGCAAACCGGCGCTGCCGAGGCGGCGCACCACTTCACTGAAGAAACGCGGCGCGGTGGCCAGGTAGAACACCGCATTGCCGGTGCCGCTGTCGGCGATTTTCGCCGCCAGGGCTGAATAAGTGCTGTCGTCGAGGAAATCGCCCTGGACGTAGCTGATACCTTTGGCGAGCTTGGCCCACAAGGCCGGATCAAGCATCTGATCGCCCTTGCCGACCTTCGCCGCCACTTCGGTACGGATGAAGTCTTCAAGCTTTTGCGCGAAGGCTTCATCGGTAATGGCGTTGTGATCAACGCCGACGATCCGCAGATTCTCGTCGAGCAGGCCGTCGCGGCTGAGGTTGTACAGCGCCGGCATGAGCAAGCGCTTGACCAGGTCGCCGTGGGCACCGAACAAGAAAAGCGTCGTCGGTGGTGCGGGTTCTGCCTTGGATTTTCTGCGGATCGTATGGGTCATTTTTTCGCGGTCTCCACGTGGCCGCCGAAGCCGAAGCGTTGTGCCGACAGGATCTTGTCACCGAAGGTGCCCTGCCCGCGCGAGCGGTAACGGGAGAACAGCGAGTTGGACAGCACTGGCACCGGCACGGCTTGCTCCATGGCCGCCTCGATGGTCCATTGACCTTCGCCGCTGTCGGCTACCGAGCCGGAGAAACCGTCGAGCTTCGGATCGCTGGCCAGCGCATCGGCAGTCAGGTCGAGCAGCCACGACGAAACCACGCTGCCACGACGCCAGACTTCCGCGATGTCCGCCACGTTGAGATCAAAACGCTGATCTTCCGGCAGGCGTTCGCTGGATTTGGTCTTGAGGATGTCGAAGCCCTCGGCGAACGCGGCCATCATGCCGTACTCGATGCCGTTGTGGATCATCTTCACGAAGTGCCCGGCGCCTGCGGGACCGGCGTGGATGTAGCCATGCTCGGCGCGGTGGTCATCGGACTTGCGATCCTTGGTGCGCGGAATGTCGCCCATGCCCGGCGCCAGTGCGGCGAACAGCGGATCGAGACGCTGCACGGTTTCGGCGTCGCCACCGATCATCATGCAATAGCCGCGTTCCAGGCCCCAGACGCCGCCGGAGGTGCCGACGTCGATGTAGTGCAGGCCCTTCTCGTTCAGCGTCTTGGCGCGACGAATGTCGTCCTTGTAGTTGGTGTTGCCGCCGTCGATGATGGTATCGCCGGGTTCGAGCAGTTCGCTCAGGGTGTTGATTGTGTCTTCGGTCGGTGCGCCGGCCGGCAGCATGACCCAGACCGCGCGCGGCTTGTCGAGGCCGGCGACCAGCGCTGGCAAGTCAGCGACGCCAGTGGAGCCCTCGGCGACCAGGTTATCGATGAAAGCGGTATTGCGATCGTAAACAACGGTGGTGTGCCCGTTGAGCATCAGACGTCGCGCAATATTGCCGCCCATGCGGCCCAGTCCAATAATCCCGAGTTGCATGTGCTGATGCTCCTTACTACAAATAAATGTGTGTCATTGGTTATAGCCCAACGCGACTGATGGAGGTTAGTCCAGAGCGTTGCGATGAAGTTTCCGGGCATTGTGCCCGATCCAGAGTGATAACGCCCCGAATCCTGCCGAAGACACACCGACCATGAAAAATAAAAAAGTTCCCTTCCAGGGCAAAAGAAATCAAAATTGGCGCCGATAGTAAGTCAAGCGCCTCGGAACGAGGAGTGACTTACAGTTGATGCACGCCATTTGCGAGGTGAGCAATGGGCACAGTACACACAGCAATGCCGCCACAAACCCTCTACGTTACGATCCGTCGCGATGAATTGCGCCAGTTGAAAGACGAGCGCGACCAGTTGAAGCACGAATTGGCGCAATTGCGCGCATTGACCCAGGGCTCGCAGCCGCAACCGCGTCCGGTTGTCCAGCGCGCACCCCACGCCTGATCCCCGCCAGCTTCGGGAACGGCCCCCGTCGTTCCCGACACGTTGCACCTATGACCGCTTGATACTCAACAAACGCGGCGCTTAACAAATCTTTCACAAGCCCTTGGGGATACTCCGCCCCATTCTGGCCGTGCCTGCGCGTACGGCCTCTGTTCGTCGGTGTCATGGAAGCGTTTCCGGCGTGGGTCTGATGATTGAGCTGGAGCGCTGAATGGCATTGTTCAAACGCAGCAAAACGACTGCGACCGGGTTCGACTGGGCCGGATTCATCTGGCTGTTCGTCTTCTTCTGGTACTTCTCGGGTATTACCCAACTGCTGATCCAGCTGACTGGCACGTCCGGCTTCACCGGATTTCGTCAGGCATTCGTGATGAGCGCGCTGTGGCTGGCGCCGATGCTGCTGTTCCCCAAACAGACTCGCCTGCTTGCGGCGATCATCGGTGTGGTGCTGTGGGCCTGCTCGATGGCCAGCCTGGGTTACTTCTTTATCTATCAGCAGGAATTTTCGCAGAGCGTCATCTTCATCATGTTCGAGTCGAACGTGTCGGAAGCCGGCGAGTACATGACCCAGTATTTCGCCTGGTGGATGATCCCGGCGTTCCTCGCCCATACCGCGTTCGCCTATTTTCTGTGGACACGCCTGCGCCCGGTGTACATGCCCCGCGGACGCGCACTGGTTGCCGCGACCGCGATCGTGGTCGCCGTGGCTGGCTACCCGTTGATCAAACAGACGATGCGCATGGGCAATTTCGCCGAAGGTTTCGAGAAATTCGAAACCCGCATCGAGCCTGCCGTGCCGTGGCAGATGGCCGTCGCCTATCACCGCTATCTGGAAACGCTGGAGGACATGCAAGGCATGCTCGACAGTGCCAGCAAGATCGCGCCGCTGAAAAACCTCAAGGACGCCTCGGCCGGTCAGCCGGCGACGCTGGTGCTGGTCATCGGTGAGTCGACCAACCGTCAACGCATGAGCCTCTACGGTTATCCGCGCAACACCACGCCGGAACTGGACAAGCTCAAGGATCAACTGGCGATCTTCGACAACGTCATTACCCCGCGCCCGTACACCATCGAGGCGCTGCAGCAAGTGCTGACCTTCGCCGATGAGCAGAACCCGGATCTGTACCTGTCGACGCCATCGCTGGTCAGCGTGATGAAACAGGCCGGTTACAAGACCTTCTGGATCACCAACCAGCAGACCATGACCAAGCGCAACACCATGCTCACGACCTTCTCCGAACAGGCTGACGAGCAGGTGTACCTGAACAACAACCGCAACCAGAACTCGGCGCAATACGATGGCGACGTCATCGAGCCGTTCAACAAGGCTCTGACTGATCCGGCTGAACGCAAACTTATCGTCGTGCACCTGCTCGGTACGCACATGAGCTATCAGTACCGTTATCCGCCGACGTTCGACAAGTTCAAGGATCGCCAAGGCGTTCCGGCTGGCGTGCGTGACGATCAGGTACCGACTTACAACAGCTATGACAATGCCGTGCTGTACAACGACTTCGTGGTCTCGAGCCTGATCAAGGACTACGCCAAATCCGACCCGAACGGCTTTTTGCTGTACCTGTCCGACCACGGCGAAGACGTCTTTGACTCGGCCGGCCACAGCACTCTCGGCCGCAACGAAAACAAACCGACCGCGCCGATGTACACCATCCCGTTCATGGCCTGGGCTTCACCGAAGTGGAAGGAAAATCACGACTGGAACTTCGCCGGCGACCTCAGCCGTCCATACAGCAGCTCGCAGCTCATTCACACCTGGGCGGACCTGGCCGGGCTGAGCTCCGATGAACTGGATCGCAGCAAAAGCCTGGTCAGCGACAACTTCGTACCGCGCAAGCTGCTGATTGGCGATCCGTATCAGGCACCGCGGCGGGCGTTGATTGACTTCAGTTTGATGAAACCCAAGCATCCCGATCCTGCGGAAGTAGCGCAGAAGTAAAACGACAAAGGGCCGAGAAGGCCCTTTTTTGTGCCTATCGACCGCGTTGTTTCCGTAATACGCCGCAATATTTGCGCTGAACCAGCGTTAACCCATTGTTAATGGCGGCGACACAGACTCTTTTCTGCGGTCTGCTTCACGGACGAACCGACTCCCACTTGTTCAGTAGGAGGCACCATGAAAACCACCACCTTCATCTTCACCACCCTGCTCGCACTCGGCTCCACCAGCGCCTTCGCCGAAGGCGGCGCCGAACGCATGCGTTATTACTACGACAATTTCCCGGTCCAGCACGCGCAAGGCGAGCAGAAGGCCGACGCCGGCGCGACAGAAATCCGCGTCCCTGCTGACCAAACGGCGCAGGTCACCGAGTCTTATCGCGACTGAGTTTTACCGAGCAACCGATGGACCTTCCGTGGCTCCGCTCTGGCCCGGGAGATGACAGTTGAGGCGCCCTGATTGGGGCGCCTTTTTTTATGGCGGGCAAATGGGGACCGGCTTTTCATTTGCGGTGAATTCCCCCCTCACCCCAGCCCTCTCCCCGAGGAGTGGAAGCCGATTGTGGGCTCTTCAAACCTGAGTTCGGCTCGATATTTCAGGTCGGCGTATCTGGATCAGTCACTGCGGTCAGTCCCCTCTCCCTCCGGGAGAGGGTTAGGGTGAGGGGCTTTTCAAGCCTGCAATTCCTTTATCCAGAACAGCATCCGCCCGTGATCTGGATTGAACATCCCCGGCGCAAAGCCGAATTTGCGATATGAACCCTGCGCCACAGCATTGCCTTCCAGCACTTCCAGGGTGATCTTGCAGCAACCACGCTGCCGGGCAATCTCCTCAACCTTCTGCAGCATTTTCTGACTAAGCCCAAGGCCTCGGAATTTGCCCACCACAGCGACGTCATGAACATTCACCAGCGGTCTGCAGGCAAATGTGGAGAAACCTTCGAAGCAGTTGACCAACCCCGCCGGTTCGCCGCCGACGAAGGCCAGCACGCTGAAAGCATGCGGGCGGCGAGCGAGTTCTTCGGGGAGACGGCGCAGCAGGTCGGGGTCGAGGGAATGACCGCCGCCCATGGGGTCCTCGGCATAGTGGTTGAGCACGATGCCGATGGCTTCGGCGTGCACCGGGTTGGTGTAGCTGGCCTGAAGAACGAGTATTTCTGCGGAATCCATTTCCATCCCCAAATACATAAGCCCCGGCGCGCGAGGTGCTTGCTGGAAGGCTGAGGGGGACATTAGCTTGGGTTTGAATGGGTGGGCAACTGGAAAACAGAAGAGCAAGATCAAAAGATCGCAGCCTCGTTGCACTCGTCAGCTCCTACAGCCCAAAACGTGTAGGAGCTGACGAGTGCAACGAGGCTGCGATCTTTCGCGTCAGTGGCCCCATACAAGTTCTTCCGTCCAGCCCAATTCCGCGAAGTCTTCGGCACGCAATGCGCTTTCGCCGACACAGAAAAACTCATCCAGTTGCGGTGGCTTTACCGCCGTGCCGCTGAGCATGGCGTGCACCTGGCCGCGATGATGGATCTGGTGTTCGAACAGGTGCGAGAGCATGCGCAGTCGACTTTCATGTTGCGGTGTGTCGCGGGCGATGGTGACGATTCTCGGCAGATCGGCATCGCGCAGTTGCTCGCAATAAGCGATCAGCCGGCGATCGACGCGTGCCTGTTCCTCGCGCAGTGCGGCGGCTTCGCTAAACGGTTCGTCTGTATCGAAGAACACGTAACAATCCGGGTGCGGCTCGTCACCGCGCAATTCGCGCTCCAGCGCGTCGACGTAGAACCAGTCGCAGGTGAGGATGTGATTAAGCGTGAGGCGGATGCTCGGGAAAAAGCTCACTCTCGGTGCGGCCAATTCGGCGGCGTCGAGCTGGCTCCAGGCCTTGGCCAGACGATGATTGGCCCAGGCATTCTGGTAGGCCATGGTCAGCAAATGATGGGACAGCGGTTGAGTCATGTCGGCGCCCTCTTCTTTCAAGCTTCGGCGAAACGCTGCAACTGCATCTCCTGCAAACGGCTGAGGGTGCGGCGGAACGGGAATTCCAGATAGCCCTCGGTGTACAAGGCGTCCATCGGTACAGCCGCCTCGACGTACAGCGGCACCTTGCGGTCGTAGCATTCGTCGACCAGCGCGATAAAGCGGCGAACGCCGTCGTCATGCACCGACAACTGCGGCAACTCGCGATCACCGGCCACTACGCGCTCGGCGCCGTCTTCGGTGCCGCGTGCGATGCGCCCTTCGCGTTTCTGTGCGCTGAGGTTCGGCACTTCGCTCAACAGAATAGCCCGGTAGCGATCACACAGGGCGATGAAGTCCATGGCGGCGAAAGGTTGCTCGCACAGATCGCTGTAGCGGCACCACAGCACGGATTCACTGGCCTGCACCACGTTGAGCATTCGATGGCCCACGGCGACGGGTTCTTCGCTAAGTGTCTCGCCTGAACCCAAGGTGTTGAACACGGCATCCAGCGAGCTCGGCGAACCTGTCGCGCGAACAAAATAGCGCTGTTCGATCATCCCTGGATGCAAACGATGATCCTCGGCGCCATTCACCGCGACCACGGTCATGTGCGCCTTGATCGCCGCAATCGCCGGCGTGAAACGGTCGCGGTTGAAGCCATCGGCGTACAGATTATCGGGCGGCAGATTGGAGGTGCAGACGATCACCACACCTTCCTCGAACATCACCTGAAACAGCCGGCCGAGAATGATCGCGTCGCCGATGTCATTGACGAACAGCTCATCGAAACACAGCACCCGCACTTCGCCGGCCAGCTCTTTGGCCAAAGCGCGCAAGGGATCGGCGATGCCACTGAGTTGGAACGAACGCTGATGCACCCAGCCCATGAAGTGATGAAAGTGTTGACGCCGCGCTGGCACCCGCAGGCTCTGATAGAACTGATCCATCAGCCAGGTCTTGCCGCGCCCGACCGGCCCCCACAGGTACACGCCGCCGACCGAGCGGGCGCCGGCGTGCAAGGCTTCATGGCATTTTTGCAAGGCCCAGACCGCGTGCTCCTGGGCTTCATCCTGGATGAAACCCTTGTGGTCGACTGCGTATTGCCATGCACTGAGGGGGGAGTCGAAAGTCATGCGCGGGAGTATGCCACGGGCGATTGGCCATTGCTGATTAACGGGCGTGGACGATCATTGTGGGAGCGAGCCTGCTCGCGAAGGCGGCTCGTCAGTCACCAAGATGCAGACTGAGCCACCGCTTTCGCGAGCAGGCTCGCTCCCACATAGGCAGTAAAACCTGACCTTTCAGGCAGTTATTGCTCGTTGCCCTCGCCGCCCTCTTCCGGCATTCTGCGCACCCATTTTCTGACCCGGCCCCGCCTTGCGGCGCGCACATCACCATGACCGCCTCTGACAAAACCCCGCGCAACAACGACCTGATCTACGGCCTCAACGACCGTCCGCACCTGACCGCCACGGTGTTCGCCGCGCTGCAACACGTGCTGGCGAGTTTCGTCGGCATCATCACCCCGACCCTGATCATGGGCGGCGCCCTCGGTCTGCACAGTGAAATCCCCTACCTGATCAGCATGGCGCTGTTCGTCTCCGGCCTCGGCACCTTTGTCCAGGCCAAGCGATTCGGCCCGGTGGGTTCCGGTCTGCTGTGTCTGCAAGGCACCAGTTTTTCCTTTATCAGCGTGATTCTCAGCGCCGGGTTCATGGTCAAGGCGCGTGGCGGTGGCACTGACGAAATCCTCTCGACGATCTTCGGCGTGTGCTTCTTCGCCGCGTTCATCGAAGTGGTGCTCAGCCAGTTCATCGGCAAACTGCGCATGCTGATCACCCCGGTGGTGACCGGCACCATCATTACGCTGATGGGCCTGTCGCTGATCAAAGTAGCGATGACCGACATTGCTGGCGGCTTCGGTGCGCCTGATCTCGGCGCCGCCAGCCATGTATTTCTGGCGGCACTGGTGATCGGCACTATCGTCGTGCTGAATCGCGTCGACGTGCCGTTCCTGCGCCTGGGCGCGATCGTCATTGGCCTGACTCTTGGTTATGTGGTGGCCTGGCTGATGGGCACAGTGGATTTCGCCTCGATGCCCGTCGTGCCGCTGGTCAGCGTGCCGGTGCCGTTCAAGTATGGCTTCAACTTCGATTGGGTGGCGTTCGTGCCGGTGGCGGTGATTTTCCTCGTGTCGCCACTGGAAGCTGCCGGTGACCTGACCGCCAATTCGATGATCTCGCGGCAACCGGTGAAAGGCCCGCTGTACATCCGCCGAATCAAATCCGGCCTGCTCGCCGATGGTCTCAACTCGGCCATGGCGGCAGTGTTCAACAGCATGCCGATGGTGACCTTTGCGCAGAACAACGGCGTGATCCAGTTGACCGGTGTGGCCAGCCGCTACGTAGCGTTTTTCATCGCCGGGCTGCTGGTGTTGCTCGGTTTGTTCCCGATGATCGGCGCGGTGCTGCAATTGATGCCGAAGCCGGTGCTGGGCGGCGCCGAGCTGGTGATGTTCGGTACCGTCGCCGTGGCCGGGATCAAGATCCTCGCCGAGGCCGGCCTGCATCGACGCAACATGCTGATCGTGGCGATCTCGCTGGGCATGGGCCTGGGTATTGCGGCGGTGCCGGAAGTCCTGCGCGAACTGCCGCAAGCGCTGCGCAACATCTTCGAATCGCCAATCACTGTCGGTGCGTTGTGCGCTATCGTGCTGAACATCTTCCTGCCGGAAGAATTCATTGAGCTGGAAGAAGATGATTTCGACCCGGAAGCGTCGATTCTGCAGGTAATGGAAAACCCCGACGTCGCCGCCAAAGGTGAACCCGGCCAAGCGGCGGCTGTCGCACAGTTGAACCGCTGACGTCACGCCTCGAAAAAAAGGGCTGCACCGGCAACGGTTCAGCCCTTTTTTGTCGAGAGATTTTTATGCGCCGCGTCCACGCCGTCATCCTGTCGCTTCTGCTGTTGTCGCTCAGTGCCTGCGCATTGTTTCCCAATCGCGACCCGGTGAACATCAACGTGGTTGGCCTCGAACCGTTGCCCAGCCAGGAACTGGAAGTACGCTTCGCGATCAAGCTGCGCGTGCAGAACCCCAATGAAACGGCGATCGATTACAACGGCATCGCCCTGGATCTGGAGGTCAATGGCCATTCGCTGGCGTCCGGTGTGAGCGATCAGAGCGGCTCGATCCCGCGTTTCTCTGAAGCCATTGTCACGGTACCGGTCAGCGTCTCGGCGTTCTCGTTCCTGCGCCAGACCTTGGGCCTGAGCCAGACGCAAAGCCTCGATAACCTGCCCTACGTGCTGCGCGGCAAACTGGCGGGCGGGTTGTTCGGCACGATGCGCTTTACCGACAGCGGCAAGTTGAGCCTGCCTAAAGCGAGTGCGGCGACTTGGTAGACAGCGCTCGCAATCGGCAGAACAACACACAACCCCTGTGGGAGCGAGCCTGCTCGCGATAGCGGTAGTTCAGGCAATTCCAATATTGCAGGTGCCTACGTCTTCGCGAGCAGGCTCGCTCCCACAGGTTCTCTACAAGTTTCAAGGTCAGGTATTGAACCGCACCCCCGGCTTCGCGCGCTCATCAACGGTCAACTCGAAGACATCCGGCCGCGCATAGTGGCCGACCACATCGTAGTCATATCGCGCGCGGATCAGTTCATCGGTGTCGATCTGCGCCGTAAGCAAGCCCGCTTCCCCGCGCAACGGCCCCGCCAGCACATCGCCCATCGGCCCGACGATCACGCTGCCACCGGCAATCAACGGTCGATCACCCGGCCAATTGGCAATCTCCACACCCAACGCATGCGGCGAGGCCTGTACCTGACAGGCGCTGACCACGAAGCAGCGGCCTTCATGGGCGATGTGGCGCATGCTGACCTGCCACATTTCGCGCTCGTCCACGGTCGGCGCGCACCAGACCTCCACGCCCTTGGCATACATCGCCGTGCGCAGCAGCGGCATCATGTTTTCCCAGCACACCACCGCGCCAAGCTTGCCGACCTGGGTGTCGAACACCGGCAGCGTCGAGCCGTCACCCTTGCCCCAGATCAGGCGCTCGGTGCCGGTGGGCATGAGCTTGCGGTGCTTGCCGATCAACCCAGCCTGCGGATCGAAATACAGCACCGTGCAATACAACGTGCTGCCGGCGCGCTCGATCACGCCGATCACCAGATTGGCCCCGGTGCGCGCTGACAATCCGGCCAGGGCGTCGGTTTCCGCTCCCGGCACATCGATGGCATTGGCGAAATACCGGGCGAAAGCTTCTCGACCCTCGGGCAGTCGATAGCCCAATTGGGTGCCGAAACCCTCGCCTTTCGGATAACCACCGAGCAAGGCTTCCGGCATCACCACCAACGCAGCGCCGGATTCGCGGATTGCGTCTTCCCAGCCAAGAATCTGCTCAAGGGTTTCGCCCTTGCCACCGGGTAAGGCACCGATTTGCAACGCCGCAACTATTGATTTGGCCATCGTGTTTACTCCATCAGGTTCAGGTGTTGCTGATTCTCCAGCGTCACGCGATGATGAATAAAGCCCTGCCCACTGCTGAATGATATGAGCCAAATGAATATCGCCGACATCGACCTGAACCTGTTGAAAGTCTTCGAAGCGCTGTACGAGGAATCCAGTGCCAGCCGCGCAGCCCTGCGCCTCGGCGTAACGCAGTCGGCGGTCAGCGCGGCATTGCGTCGTTTGCGCGAGGTGTATGGCGATCAGTTGTTCGTGCGCACCGGGCGCGGTCTGGCACCGACGCTGCAAGCCAATCAGCTGAAACCGGTGATCAGCGATGCCCTGAACAAATGCCGGCAAAGTCTGGCCATGCTTGATCCTGCGGCCAATCAATACGACGGTCGCTCGGTGGCGATTGGTCTGTCAGATGATTTTGAAATTGCCTACGGTCGCCGCTTGATCGAGGAAATCGCCCGCCGTGCGCCGAAACTGCGGTTGATATTTCGCCAGACCCACAGCCAGATCGTCGCCCGCGCGTTGATGGAGCGCAGCATCGATCTGGCGATCACTGCCGGAGGATTTGCCGAGCGCCTGCTCAGCCGTCAGGTGTTGGGCGACGGTGGCTATGCATGCCTCGTCGACCCGGCCAGTCTCTCGCCAAGCCAGCAGCACATCGAATTGCAGGAGTTCGTTGAGCGCGAGCACATTCTGGTGTCGTCGGGAGGCTTTATCGGCATTACCGATGAGGGATTGGCGGCAGTGGGTTTGAGCCGGCGAGTCTGCGCGTCGACCACGCATTTTGCTGCACTGCCCTTTTTGCTCAAGGGCAGTCAGGCAGTGGCGACCATTCCGGCCCACGCCGCTGAAAGTATCGCGGCGCTAAGCGGGCTGGCGCTGCTGCCCTGCCCTCTGGCTTTACCGCGCTATCCGGTGGAACTCGGCTGGCGCACCAGCACACAGATCGATCCGGTGCTGGTCAAGGTTCGCGAGGCGATTGCCGCCACGTTCAGCCAAGTGTGAAGCGGTTTATTTGTTCGCCGCCATCAGGCGATTGACTTCACTTCGCACCATGTTGGCGAACTCCGGCGGCGACATGCCGTCCAGCTCGGCGCGGACCCACTCGGCCCATTTGCCCTTGCGCTTGGAGCGCTCCCCAAACAGGCGCGCGGCTTCGCCTTTGGCTTTGCCCAGATTGTTCTGCCAGAGTTCGAACAGACGGGATTTCTCGTCTTCCAGTGCTGCGCGCTCTGCGAGGGATTTGTCGGCCAGATTGAAACTCATGGGGATTTATCCTGCTGCGTAAAATGGCGACATCTTACACGCTCGGTACAAATCTCCGGTGCAGGTTTTTCCCATGTCCGCGAATGACATGCAACTTTTCGCCTGCCGCTACACTCCATTGGTCACTGTCCATTCACCTGCAAGGAGTCACCCAATGGCCCGTAAAACCGCGGTGCAAGCCGCCGAAGAGCAAATCAAGGATCAGGCCTTCAGCGAGCTTCAGTCGCTGATCGAGGAATCGGACAAACTGCTCAAGAGCAGCGCTTCACTGGTAGGCGAAGAAGCGGAAACCCTGCGCGCACAAATCGCCCTGAAACTGCAGCAGGCACTGGATTCAGTGTCGAGCGTGCGCGAGCGCACCAAACCCGCCGTTGAAGCCACGGAAAATTACATCGGTGGCCACCCATGGCAAACCGTAGCGATCTCCGCCGGTTTCGGCCTGGTGGTGGGCCTGCTGCTCGGCCGTCGCTGAGTCAGGCGCACAAAAAAAGGCGAACCTCAGGGTTCGCCTTTTTTATGCCCACCGCTTTGCTTTTCCATTACTGAATTCACCTCGGTATCCCAAGTCCGCGTATCTCGCCCAAACCACGCGGTCAGTCCCCTCTCCCCCTGGGAGAGGGCCAGGGTGAGGGGCTTTTGACCTTGTCACTGCAATCGTCAGAACAACAAAAGACTCACTCCCCCGCCAACTCCCGCAACTGCCCCAACGTCTGTTCATCCAGCGCAATCCCTTGCGCCATCGACCGACTGCGCTGCAAATGCCGTCGATCCCCCGGCAAGCGCTTGAGACCGACCCCGTGCATCTGCCGCACCAGTTCCTCACTGCGCTGGGCGAAACTCTGCCCCGCCGCTTTACTCGGGTCGATCACGATCAATAGCTGGCCAGTCCATGGAGTCTTCGCGCCAGGATGGTTGGACCAGTCGAACTCGAAAGAGAAATTGCCGCCGGTCAACGCCGCCGCGAGCAGCTCGACCATCATCGACAACGCTGAGCCTTTGTGCCCGCCAAACGGCAACAAGGCGCCACCTTCAAGAATCGCCTTGGGATCCTGTGTCGGTTGGCCGAGGCTGTCGACGCCCATGCCGGCCGGGAGTTTTTCACCTTTGCGCGCGGCAATTTGCACATCGCCATGGGCAATGGCGCTGGTGGCGAGGTCGAAAACGATCGGCGCGGCGTTGGCCCTTGGCGCGGCGAAGGCAATCGGATTGGTGCCGAACAACGGCCGATCCGCGCCATGGGGCACCACGCAGGTCATGCTGTTGACCACGCTCAGGGCTACCAGACCTTCATCGGCAAACGGCTCGACATCCGGCCACAACGCGGCGAAATGATGCGAGTTGCGAATCGCCAACACCGCGATCCCGGCATTGCGCGCCTTTTCCACCAACAGTGATCGTGCAGCGGCCAGCGCCGGTTGAGCGAAACCGTTGCCAGCGTCGACACGGACAAAACCGGGCGCGACGTCTTCGACCTGAGGCACGGCGTGGCCATTGACCCAGCCGCTTTTCAACGTCGAGACATAGCCGGGAATGCGAAAGACGCCGTGGCTATGGGCGCCATCGCGTTCGGCGTTGGCGCAGTTGGCGGCCAGCACCCGGGCGACTTCCGTGGAGGTGCCGTGGCGCAGAAAAATCGTTTCAAGCAGTTGCGTCAGTGCTTCGAGGGGCACTGTGGACGAGCCATGATCGTGTGGCGCAGACATCTGAAGCTCCAGAATGATTATTGGAGGGAACAACAGCGTACGGTCGGTTTGCCCACCGATTAACCCCGTCGAAGCTGTCGGCTGTCAACCCTTCGATTGATCGCGTCCGTCCTGCCGCACATTTCGCATCGGCACGTGCGGTAACTCTCTACCGCAAGTGCTGCGGGCCGCGCCTCTACTGTTGAGTCCCGGCCCAAGGGCGCCCCGATCAGAGCTTTGATGATGTCCAGTTCGACCGCACCACTCCTGTTCCCCAACATTCTGAATTTCCCAGGTTTGCATCGTGCGCTGGCGACAGCTCACGGTTTCAACAGCAAAGATTTCGCCTGGCTCGCGCACGTACAGCTGGCGAGCCACGAACTGCGCAACGCGCAAACCCCGCCAATGCGCGCCGAGCGAATTCTGCTCAACGCCGACAAACAACCGGCCGTTGCTCTGGCCGGCAGTTTCATCCTCGGTGCCGGGCCGGATGACAACGGTGTTTTTCTCTATACCCCCTACGATGGGCTGAAGAAATACAGCGATGACAAAGCGCTGACGCTGGCCCTGCAAACGCGGCTCGACAACGCCACTGAAGAGGATGACCTGTTGGCGTTTCTCCGCGTTTCGCAGCGCAAGGAGCTGGTGGAAAAACGCGGTATCACCATCACCCGCGAGACCATCGAGGGAGATGTATTCGACGATCAACAAACCGCGATTACACGCTCTCAGGAGCGTTGCGCCGGTGACTTGCTGGACGAACTGAAACGCCTGCCGTCGCTCACCACCCTACTGGAGAAAATCCTCGACGAACAGCTCCAGCCTCACTTTGGCGATCTGCAGCAGTCGCTCACCCAGGTCGGTTTTTACGCCGCTGCGCCGCCTGCCTCTTCCGGCGCAGGCAAGCAGTGGGTCGACTCGCGCTCACTGCCTGAGGCGCTGTTGCTGCATTTTCGCCGTCAGGGCTGGGCACACGGTCAGACTGTCGAATTTTCACATCCGGCCCGTCTATCCAGCGCTGGCGATCAATCAGCGTGGGCAGCTGCAATCATCCTGGCCTCGGGCAAACTCACCATGCTGTTGTTTCGGCAGCTCGAGGGCTACTGGAATGCCGCTTCATTCGAGGGTTCGCCGCGACGCACCTTCTTCGCCCAGACGCTGAAGGATCAGGCGCGCGCGGACCTGATGATCAAGCGCGAAACGGAGATTCTTTCAGCCAGTGAGTTCGACGCCCTGCACAGCCTGATCCGCGAGCCAAACGTGGCCGTGCGGCGGCCTGCGTACGAAACCGTGTGCCTGCGCGAGGGCACTGCTCAAGTCGAGTTGGCCGGCTCGCTGATGATCAACCACGACAAGGCTTATCTCTACACTCCGAGCGAGGGCGTGCAAGTGCTCACAAACTACGCCGACCTCAAACAAACGCTGACCGCCAAGCTCGGTGCTGCAGGGCACGAAGACGAGCTGTACGGGCTGATGAACCTCGAAGAGCGCAATCGCTACCTGGGTTTTGCCAATGCTCAGGTGTCAGGCGAAAACATCGGCGGCGATATCATGACGACCCTGTTTGAGGCAATCCTCACCAAGCAGCGGCAAAACATCGAATTTGTCCTGCAGCGGTTTCGCCAGAGCGAACGCACCAGCGATATTCACGCGCTGTTCGACAAGGCGCTGGATATCCGTTCAATGCTTCATCAGCGCCTGCTCAAGCTTGACGTCAATCAGCGCTGGAGCACCCGACCATTGTTTGCCAGCGCTCCGCCATCGTCAGTGGTGCAGGCGGACAAGGCTGCGCAATTGCTGACAAAACTGCAACGAACGCTGGACAACCTCAGCGCTGACTTCAAGAACCAGCCGACTGCCAGCAGTCGTGAGCAGCGCGGCTTTGTCGAAAGCCTTGGCTGGAAACTGGCCCAGGCTTTCGAAGCGGCCATACGCGGCGAAGCCCAGCTGAGAAACCTCGGTGGTACGTGGCTGGAAGCCGAACGACAGATCGTCGATACCGTGTTCGACACAGGCAACGCTACGCGCGCCGAGCGCAAATCGCTCAATGGTTTTCGTCCGGATGCCTGGTCAATGACGGTGAGATGCGATGGCCAGAATGACGCGTTGCCGCTTGCTCATTGCGTGCTGTTGACCGAGCGCGGTGGCATGGACGTCGCGCATTCCGGACGCGCCCTTATGTGGACGCCAGCCGATGGCCTGGAATCGTTCGCCGATATCGAAACAGCGCGCAAACAACTGCAAGGTCGGCTGAATAACAACAACCGGAGCCAGGCCCTGCTGGAAAATCTGCCATCCAGGCAACGGCGCATGGGCCAGCAGTACACGCTCGGCACGTTCCAATTGATAGAAGAAAGTGTGTCGAGCAATCGCATGCAATCGGCTATCGAGCACTACATGGACGAGTGTGATCTGTTCCGCACGTGCATCAAGGACGAAGCCACGCTGGCGAAGTTCCTCGGCCACATGAAAGCCACCGTCATCGATACCAATCTGCGCCGAGCCATTGATTTCGCTCGCGCCGTTGCCGGCCATCTGGACTACCCGGACTGGTTGCGCATGGCCCCGGCGAAAGAGCAACACACGCAACTTGCACTGCTGGATGAATTGCGCCACGCATTTTTTGAAGGCAAGGATTTTCTCGAGGGCGTTCCGGCACTCGCCACTCATGTCGAGCAGACACTGAAGACACTGCTTGACGCCAGATTCCCCAACAACCGCCTCAAACCGCAGGACATCCAGATCACCCCGAACCTGACGCTGGCCGGTACAGCCTGCGACCTTGTGGAGTTTGCCCTGCATCACTACAACATCGTGCAGGGTACCGGTTTCAAAGTGACCGCGAAGACAGCTACGGCGCTACCGAAAAACTTTGGTCAATCCGCGGTGCAGCAGCTGCTGCAGTCTCTGGAAGTATCCACGACCTATGCAGGGAAAGTGACCGCCGCACTGTCCGGCGACAGTGAGTCGGCACGCATCAGCAAACAGCGGTTTCTCCGTCAGGTGCCTTGGCAACTGATGCAACACGCACACGCGTTGAAGCTGCAACAGCAACTCTCCGAGAACGGTTACGACTACATTTGCCAAGTGCTCGACATGCCTGACGGGATGGCTCGGGCCATGGTCGAGGGCGCCCAGGCAATTGTCTGCCCGCTGTCATTGATCAAGACCGGTGGCGCTGATCCCGTCGACACACTCGGGCTGTATGTCTTCGGGCCAGGATCGGGGCACACCGGCCCACGGGTGCTCTATGCACCCTACTCCAGATTCGTGTTTCGCGAGTTTGAAAACCAAGCGCAATTGATTGATGCGCTGAACACTCCGGGGCATTTCCAGGATCTGATCATTCGGCGTCTGCCGGAGGGGCAGCAGGCCGTATTCAGAAACTTGCTGAAAACGACGATTGGCAAATCCAGCGAGATCACTGTTGGAAGTCAAGCTATCAGCGGCAACGTGCTTGAACGGCTGCACAAGGACACCCTCGGACTTCTGCCGAAAATGCTCGGCAGTCAGCCGCAGATCAATGCCCAGGCGGATTGGGAAGCGGCAAAGTTTCTCTTCAGTCACGGTGTTCGTCTGGTTCCGCACGTGCTGCCAGGCAAACTCGCCTCGTTGCTGTTCCTTTGGAAAAGCTTTGAGGACTTCAAGCAATCCGCTGAAGACCTTCAGGACCACCATTGGGCCAATGGTGTGAAGAGTTTCATCGCAGGGGCCATCTCTCTGTTCAGTCTGGGACGCTTGTCCTGGGAAGACGAAGCAGAAACGGCGACCACTGAATTTGCCGCCCACGCGCAGCCCTCATCCGGTGTCGCCACAACGGTCAAAGCAGCCCCGCGCTGGGCGAAAATGCCGCCGACTGCGGCCGCTCGCGTCAATTTGCAGCCGTATGAAACCAGCACCGCACTGGAAACCCTCAAGCTTGACGCGCAAAAGCTGGTCTACAGTGCCCCTTCGACAACTGACAAGTATGCGGCTATTGCCGGCAAGGTCTATGCGGTGGCCCAGGCCGAGAAAACCTGGCATTTGCGCAAAAAAGACGGCAGCCAGGGGCCAGCACTCGAGGTAAAAAACTCGCGACTGGTAGTCGCCAGCGCGGACCACCCGGCCCATTGCTCCAGGTCCACGCACCGTGACCCCGTGCAGCAGGATGTCGAGAAAAACCGACGCATAGAATTGCTTATCCAGGCGAGAGGAATGGCTCAGATCAATCGTCGTTACCCCGCGAGGGCCTACGTGATACAGCAAGCGGTGGTTCGGGCGAGAGAGTACGCATTGAAGTGCCTGCATAACTTCGTCATAAGTCGCGACAATCTGGGCGGCACAAGGGTGGAAACGCTGCTGAAAAGCTTTTTTGAGGTGACTCAGGTTACGCCTGAACTGCTGAGGAAATTCGAGGACGTGGCCATCCCGATTTGCCGCGAATTGATGGATCCCAGAGATGATTTGCTCTCTACCGAACGTTTCTACGCGGGCCTCAATGGCTACGTTGACAGCAATATCCTCGCCTTTGTTTTCAAAAACGACAAAAAGCGAATCATCCATCTTACTGAAGTTTTTTTTAATCCCGGGATGGATGGTTACCGCCCATTTACCTTTCAGATTCGGCGTCGATTCTCACGCCCGCGCGGTGACGCTCATCCACGAACTTTCGCATCTGGTCTGCGCCAGCGAAGATCTTGTCTGGGTACAGGCAATCGGGCCATTTCCCAGCCTTATCGACACCACAACCGACATGGGTCAACTTGCCTTGGAAAGTCTTGAGCGTCAGCGAAATTCATTGTCGCGTTCTGCCCCGCACCTTTTCGCAGAGAAAACCAGCGACACGGTGTGGACTGACCTGGACCAGATTCCGTCGCGCGCCGATGAATACAAAAAAATACTCAGCCTTACCAAAACCACCAATCTCGCAGACGCGCGCAAAGCGTTTCGCAATCCTCTCTCGGGCGAGGCACGCATCGACGTCCATCTGGCCAACGCCGATTCGATCGCGTTGCTCATCAGCGAAATGGGCAAGGATCTGGATCCCCTTCCGACACCCATACCGCTGCCCGCACCGGTGCCAAGCCAACCGGCATCCTCGCAACCTGAGCCGTAAACAAAAAAGGTGCGCCGGCTCAACGCCGGCGCACCTTTTCCAACAATCTGTATGGGAGGCTTAATCCTTCTGGTCACGCAGCACATTGCCGGAAGCGCCATCGATACGGAACTCATAGACGCTGCCATCGGCCTTGCGCCCTTCGCCTTCCCAGTAACCGTCATTGTCAGCGCCGATCTCATAGACCTCGACATAGCCGGCCTTGGTCTTGGCGACCTCGATGGCTTTCTCGATGGTTATCCAGCCCGCGCCCGGTTTGTCGGCCAGGGCGGCACCGGCGCTGAGCAAACCGGCGGTGGCAATCAGGGCTGCGAATGTCTTTTTGATCATTTTTTCACTCCATTTATGGATAGTAGGCAGTTGCTTCCTGTTTTTTTGGGCGCCACAGGGAAAAATAAGTTCCACGTTGATGGGTAAATGCCATGACGGATGTTCTCGGCAGCCTGCCGGCGAGGTTAGAATGAGCGAAATCAGGACGAGTCAATGACCCAAGACACTCTCTCGGAAGCCGAATACGATGCGATCACCGATGCCGCCGCGCATTGGTGCATGCGTCTGCACGCCGCTGACTGCACGGACGAGGAGCGTCGCGCATTTGAAGCCTGGCACGAAGCCCATCCGTTGCATGCCTTTGAATACGAAGCGATGCAGGAAATCTGGGAAGTGGCCGGGGATCTGCCTCGAACCGAGCCGGGTGAGCTGGCCGCACAACGCAAGCCTTCGCGACCGTGGCGCAAGTTCGCGGTCATTGCCGCAGCATGCGCCCTCGCCCTGCCGCTGGCGGCTTACAGCGGCTGGAGTCTGGGCTGGCTGCCCAACAGTTATCAGCATTACGCCGCCACCGACAGTGTGCGTCGGGTCACGCTGGGTGACGGCAGCCAGCTGGAACTCAACCTCAACACCGACCTGACCTTCAGCAATTACAAACATGAACGTCGCGTTACCCTGAACAAGGGTGAAGCGTTTTTCAACGTCAGTCACGACACCGGGCATCCATTCGTAGTGCGTGCCGGCGACGGCAAGATCCGCGTGACCGGCACCCGGTTCAACGTATGGATGTATGAGGATCAGGTGCGGGTCAATCTGGTCGAAGGTTCGGTGCTGGTCAGCAGCAATCGCGATCTGCCGGGCGACGGCCTGCGCCTGAGCCCCTCGATGCAGGCACGCTACCGACATGGCGATTACGCCCCGCAGATCAGCCAGACCTACCCAGGCGACACTTCACTGGCGTGGCGCAGCGGCAGACTGGTGCTCGACAACCTTGCGCTTCACGACGCCCTGCCGCTGATCAATCGTTACCTCGACAAGCCGTTGATGCTCGCCGACACCAGCACCGGCGCGATCCGCGTGGGCGGCGTCTACAACATCAAAGAGATGAACAACCTCGCCAACACCCTGCCGAAAGTGCTGCCGGTCTACCTGACCCGCAACAAGGAAGGCAATCCGGTGATCAACTCGATGCCGCAGCGTCCGCCGAAAAGCTGAAGGCCGCGTCCCTTGCGGGAGGCGGCCTTCGTTTGTTTCAGGCGACGACTGTTTACTGCGCTGCCACCTTCCCTGCCTGATCCAGCTTGATCGTCTGCACCTGATATTGAGGATCCGCCTGAATCTGCTGCTCGGTGAAAGGCAACACACTCCACTGTTTCTTCGAAAACGCCTCGGTCTGGTCACGCGAATATTGCGACGCCGGATCACTGGATAACGAAAATGCCAGCAGCCCTTGGGCGTGAGGGCCTTTTTCGTCGAAGCTCACCACTTGCAGGTAGCTGGTGCCACTGACCACCTCGAGTTTGCCGTCCTCGCGGGGCATGCTCTGCATCGCGTTGTAGATGCCCAGCGTACCCGGTCCACCGTGAATCGGCGTTTGTTGCCCGCCGCTGCTGACCACCTGGATGTCACCCCAGCGCATGTCCGGCTCCAGGCCCATTTTGCCGGCCAGCGCGACTGAAGCCAGCATCGCTTCACGCAGCGCCTTGGCCACAGCCGGTTGTTCGACCGCAAGGCCGCGCGGAGTGTGTTGCGCATCAGCCGGGTTGAACGCGACGCGCCAGATGTCCGGCGACTCGAGCAGAGCCTGCATGATGTTCTGGAAATGCACCAGACCGAGTCCGGAATCCAGGTTGGCGCGGCCGTCCCAGGCTTTGAGGCTGGCGCAGACCGGCTTCAGCGTGGCCGCATCGCTCCCCAGATCGGCGCCGCAGAACTTCAGCAGATCCGGCATGATCTGCGCCGCCAGGTACACCTGATCGTCCATCACCATGTGCTGCAGATCCCCGACCGCCAACGGGCCTTTTTTGCTCAGCTCAGCCAAACGATCAAGCGCGAATCGCGAGCGCAGGCCCAGCGGCTGTCCTTCCTGGCTGATCAGCGGCGAATAGCCGGTGAGCGGTTGCGCCGGGTTGGCCAGCCACGCCGAGTCGTTGGAATGCTGCACGAAATCCTTGCGCAACAGTTGCGGCAACTCGCTGGAGGCGAAAATGCCCTTCTGCGCCGCTTGCGGATCGACATCCCAGGCACAGCCGCTGTTGGAACCGTCCAGCACAATCATGCGCAGACCAAGACGCGGGTCGCTGCACTTGGCCAGTTTTTCCGCGCTGACGTTCGGCACCACCGACAGGTTCATGTACAGCGTCTGGCCCTTGTCATCCGCTGCCAGGGTGTTGACCCACGGGATGCCCTGAATCTTCTGCACCGCGTCTTGCAGATCGTGGAGATTGCGGGCCTGGTTCATCGCATACCACTGTTTGAGTACGCGATCGTTATCGAGGTTGGCATCGCGCAAGCTGTAGGCGTACTGCTTGTCCCAGTCGAGTTTGCCCGGCCATTGCACGATCGGACCGAACTGCGAGCTATAAATGTTGCGCGCCACCGGTACGATCTGGCCGTCAGCCTGCTTGACCTGCACGGTGACCGTCTGTTTATTCAGCGGCAGCGACTTGCCGTCAAGCAGATACCGGGTCGGATCCTGCGGATCGAGTTGCAGGCGATACAGCGTGAAGTGTTTCGACGAATCGACGGTATGGGTCCAGGCCAGGTGCTGGTTGAAACCGATGTTGATCATCGGCAGGCCCGGCAACGCAGCGCCCATCACATCGAGCTTGCCGGGGATGGTCAGGTGCATCTGATAGAAACGCATGCCCCCGACCCAAGGGAAGTGCGGGTTGGCCAGCAACATGCCACGGCCATTGAATGAACGCTCGCTGCCGACCGCCACGGCATTACTGCCGCGATCCAGGGCGAAACGCTGCTGACGTGCGTCGGCCAGTTGAAACGCCTGGGCGTTGCGCTCGACTTGCGCGGTGGCTCGCGGCGGCGTGGCGCCGGCCAGAGCCTCAGCGAACTGTCCCACCCCACCTTCTACCAACAGGCGCCGCGTCAGTTTGACCAGATCGCGGGCACTGATATCACGGACCCACTCACCCTGACATTGCTGCGGCAGCCCCTTCTGACGACGTTCGCCCAGATAGCGGTTGTACCCGGCGGCATAACCTTCGACCAGGTCGCGGACCTGCACCGGTTGCGCCTGCCAGAAGGTCTCGACCGCTTCAGGGGTATTGAGCCAGGTGAAGAAGACATCACTGACGCGGTTTTCCCGCTGTTCGACAGTGAACTGTTCCGGGCCGAAGTAACGTGAGCGCTCGCCGTTGACCGTCACAATTTCGTTGGCCAGCAAACACAGGTTGTCCTGGGCGTAGGCGTAACCGATGCCGAAACCCAGCCCGCGTTCGTTTTCGGCGCGAATGTGCGGCACGCCGAAGCTGGTGCGGCGAATGTCCGCGCTCGTTTGTGCAGCCGGACTCAGTGCATGGGCCGACAGGCTCAGTCCGAATAGGGTGCCGGCGAGGGCCAGCCCGGTGAGTTGCCTGGAAATGATCACGCTCGCTCCTGCTCGAAAGGTCAATTGCCCACGCGTCCACGCGCAATGAGCCTGTCGAAGAAACGAAACTGATGAAAAAAATTTAGCGAGCATTCCATCCAGGCAAAGTCGTCATCACACGGCCGAGACGAATTAGCGACGAAATTTCTACATCTTTTCTTTCATGATTTGTCGCGCTGAAACGTCTTGTTTAGAGAGCGCAACAAAACCTTTCCCGATCTGGCTCTGAAAAGGAGTAATCGCATGTACAACTCGCAACTACCATCGGACGGTAGCCAGACGCCACAGGGCGTATCCATGAGTTCGCACACCGGCAGTTTCCCTCAGCGCGGCGAGCGTCCGGGCAATGAGCGTATTCGCGTGTTATTGAAGAGTTTCGGCCTGCGCACCAGCCTGATTCGGCTGAAAGTCATCGATGCCCTGCTGGTGGCGGCACAGAGCAATCGTCGCCTGGGCGTGCGCGGTGTGCATGGTCAATTGCTCGATCTCGATGTGCCGCTGTCCTTTCTGAGCGTGCGCGAAGTGCTTAAACGCTTGTGCGCCGAAGGCGTGATCACCTTCAACGCCGACAAGAGTTACAGCCTGCACCCACAGGCTGCAGCAGTCCTCAACAACGAATGAGGCCCTGGGTGCCCGCCGTTACGGCTTGACCTTGCGGCGCATCACACCATTGATCACCACCACAACCACGGCGACACCGATGGCGACGTACTGGAAGGTCTTCTCGGTGATCATCCCGGCATTTTGCAGCCAGGACAGGCCCAGCATGATCGCCAACACGGACAGGGCGATCAGAATCGAATAAATCAAGCGTTGCTTCTGGGTCATTGCGGTTTCCTGAAACGTTGGAATAGATCTGTGCGCATGTTCATGCGCTTGCCGATGCGCGGACGCGTCGCTGCAAACGGGCTGTCATGTTACAGCCGCCGAAGCGTTTTGGCTGCATGCGGCTCAACCGCAAGGCACGGCACCACCACTCGCTCCACTGCAAACACCTCTTGCGCTGCGCCGACCCTGTAAACATGCCGAGAGTTTTTGAAATCTGCTGACGCAGCAAACGGCTAGGTGAGCCGCGTGTCTGCACCTAGGCTCTGCGAACTTTCCACAGCTGTTAAAACAGGGATGTTCATGCAGAGCACACTTATAAACATCAGCCCCCGCCAGACTGCAGGTTTCTGTCTGGCGCTGACCACTTTCGAACTTCTCACGTATATGGGCAGTGACGTGATCATGCCGGCGATGCTGGATGTCACGAGCGAACTTGAGGCGCACGCGCGGCATGTGCCCAATGCGTTCAATCTGTATCTGTTGGGCGGTGTTTGCCTGCAATGGTTACTCGGGCCTTTGTCCGATCAATTCGGGCGCCGGCCACTGTTATTGAGCGGCAGCGCGCTGTTCGGTGGTTCATGCGTGGCAGCATTTTTCAGCGACAGCATTGAAGCCTTCAACCTGTTACGTGTGTTGCAGGGCATGGGCCTGGGGTTTGTCGTCGCGGTGAGTTACCCGGCGCTTCAGGAAGTGTTCTGCGAAGCCGACGCGGTCAGGCTCATGGCCCTGCTGGGGAATATCGCCTTGTTGTCGCCGCTGCTCGGGCCGCTGCTTGGCATCCTGCTGCTGGAATGGCTGAACTGGCGGGAGATCTTTCTGCTGCTTGGTTTCGCAGCGGCGCTGGTCTGGCTCGGCCTGTTGCTGTGGATGCCGGAAACCGTGGGCGTCGAGCGCCGCGACGGGCATCGAAACCCGACAGTGTCTTTCTCCTGGCGTCTCACTGCGCAACGCTATGGCACGCTGTTGGGCAATCCGCGCTTTCTCTGCGCCAGTCTGGCGCTGGGCCTTATGAGTCTGCCGCTGATTGCCTGGATTGGCCTGGCACCGTTGCTGTTGGTACGGGTTCTGGAGCTGACGCCGCTGGAATATGGCCTGTGGCAGATTCCGGTGTTCGCCGCGGTTATTGCCGGCAACCTGCTTCTCGATCGCGTGCTGCGCACCCATACATTGCAGCAATTGATTCAACTGGCGCTCTGGCCGTTCTGTCTGGGCCTGCTGCTGTTGGCGGCATGCGCCTTGCTCGGCGAGGGGCTTGGGCCGGTGGTCGCCAGCCTGGCGCTGTACGCCGTCGGGCTGGGCATGAGCAACGCGGCGGTGTATCGGATTGCGCTGTTTTCCAGCGATGACAGCAAAGGCCTGGTGTCGGCGCTGACAGGCATGATCTCGATCGCCGTCATGGGACTTGGCGGTTCGCTGATCGCGGCCATCGGTGGCGGCAGCCGTCTTGAATACTTCGCTCTCTGGGCCGCGTTCGGCGGGTTGATGTGTCTGCCCATGGTGTACCGACTGCTGCAAACCACCACGCCGGATGTCGCCTCGCCTCAATAAGGAACATTGATGATCGACTTGCCCTTTGCCGACGCGCTCTGCGCGTTGACGGCCCCCTATTGCGCTGATTCCGCCCCGGCTGACCTGTTTGATCGGGCGATGGCTGAAATCAGCCGCTTTCACTGCGATCACACCCCGGGTTACGCCCACTGGCTCAGCGTTCATGGACTGGCGCCGAAGGATCTCGACAGCCTTGATGACTGGTCGCGTCTGCCGCCGATCTTTGCCAGTTTCTTCAAGCAACACCTGCTGCTGAGCAGCACGGGGACGGACGCCCTCGAACTGACTTCATCAGGCACCAGCGGGCAGAAAAGCCGCATGCGTTACGACGAACGCAGTCTTGCTCGGGCGCAGTTCATGGTTGCGCAGATATTTCGCCACTACGGCTGGGACACTCCCGATACGCCGTGCAATTACCTGTTGCTCAGCTATGAGCCTGAGGGGCGCATTACCCTGGGAACGTCGTTCACCGACCAGTTTCTCTGTCAGTTCGCCCCGGCCAATCGCGTGGTTTATGCCTTGCGCAGCACCGGTAGCGGCCATCAGTTCGACGTGTTCGGCGTCATCGCCGCGTTGCAGTCATTCGCTGAAGAAGGTTTGCCGGTAAGGATTTTCGGCTTCCCGGCGTTTCTCTGGCAGGCGCTGCAACGCATGCAGGCTACCGCTGTGCAGGACCTGCAACTGCCCGCCGGTTCACTGGCGTTTTTTGGCGGTGGCTGGAAAAACCAGACCACGCAGGAAATTCCCAAACAGCAGTTCTACGCACATATCCATCGGCAACTGGGCATCGAACCCGGCCGCTGCCGCGACGGTTATGGCGCTGTCGAACACGCGGTGCCTTACATCGAATGCGCCCGGCACCGCTTTCATGTGCCGGTGTATTCGCGGGTGCTGATTCGCGACCCGGTAGATTTTTCCCTGCTGCCCCATGGCCAACCAGGCCTGCTCGGCTTCGTCTCGCCCTATATCACCTCCAGCCCGGCCCACGCCGTGGTCATGAGCGACCTGGCCACGCTGCACCCGGGCGCAAGCTGCGGCTGCGGATTGACCAGCGACTGGTTCGAACTGCACGGCCGCGCCGGCACCACGGCGGGCAGGAGCTGTGCAATGGCCGCCGCCGAATTATTGGGAAGTCACTGATATGTATTTGCTCAATGGACAACTGCACGACGTTTACCAACTCGACCAAGCGCTGCAAGAGTTGCAACAAAAGTTGCCGCAGCTCTTGGCGACGGCAATCGACAGCAGCCAGGTCATCAAGGCAGTGGCGAGGTTTACCGACCGACTGCGTAGCGCACCGACGAATCTGCCCCTCGACAACGAGCAGCGTCAGGCCCTGATGGATTTCTGCCGGCCCGAGGCCTTGATCTCTAAACGCGAGCGCGAACTTGGCGCCGATCCCGACTCTCTGCGTCGCATCGATTATCGCCAGCCGCGCTTCGAAGCGTGGCGCCCACTCGGGCTGGTGGTGCACATCACTCCCGCCAACGCGCCGTTGCTGGCCTTTTGTGCGGTGGTCGAGAGTCTGCTCGCCGGCAACATCAACTGGCTGCGCCCCAGCCGCAGCGATCAGGGCCTGACGGCACGACTGCTCAGCGCATTGGTGGACTGTGATCCGAGCGGACACCTGGCCGGTTACGTCGCAGTCGTCCCGGCTGATACCGAACAGATCGGCCAATTGTGCAAGCACGCCAACGGTGTTGCGGCATGGGGTGGCGAAGCGGCGTTGCAAGCGATTCGGCAACAGCTGGCGCCGGGTTGTCGCTGGATCGATTGGGGGCATCGCATCAGCTTTGTGTATCTCTGTGCAGAAACTGCGACGCCGCGAACCCTCGATGCCGTCGCCGACGAAGTCTGCCGACTGGATCAGCAGGCCTGCTCGAGCCCGCAATGGCTGCTGGTCGACAGCGATGATCCGCAGGTGTTGCGCGATATCGGAGAACGCCTGGCGCAGGCGCTGCAACGACGCGCCGCGCAATGGCCGGCACTGGTACCGACAATCCAGGAGGCCTCGCAAATTACCACGCACACGCAGATGGCCCGCCTCGGCCAGAGTTTCGCCGGTCACACCGGGCAAGTCTGGAACGGCGCGGGCTGGCGGGTGATCTGGGCGCACGACCAGCAGCTTGCGCCTTCACCGCTGTTTCGCAGCGTACTGCTGCATCCAGTGCCGCAGGCGCTGCTGAGCGCCACCCTGCTGCCGTGGCGCAATGTGCTGCAAAGTTGTGCGTTGGCGTGTGCTCAACCGCGCATTGTCGAGCTTTGCCATGCGCTGATCGCTGCCGGGGTCACGCGGATCGCACCGATCAGCGGCATTCACGACGGTTACGCAGGCGAACCCCATGACGGCGTCTACGCGCTGCAACGCCTGAGTCGACGCGTATCGGTGTGTCTGGAGGCCACGCATCTGTCGAATCAGGCCAGTTTCGATTCAGCGCCGTTACCAGCGAAGCCATGCACTGCGATCATGGACAAACAGGCCTTCGTCGCCCAGCCCATCAACGATCAGGCGCAGTTGTATTTCCGTTCTGGAGGCAGCAGCGGCACCCCTGCTCTGGCCGGCTACAGTTATCGCGACTTCGATCGGCAAATGCGCGCAACCGCAGACGGTCTGTTCGCCGGTGGCCTTGATCCGGCGCGGGATCGGGTCATGAACCTGTTCTTCTGCGGCGGGCTGTATGGCGGTTTTCTCAGCTTCAGCAAAGCGCTGGAACTGCTTGAGGTGACGCACCTGCCCATGGCCGCTCCTACAGATGACGATTATCGTGAGATTGCCCAGCTGATCATCGATCAGCGGGTCAACGTGCTGGTGGGTATGCCAGCCACGCTGCATCGCCTGTTTCTCAACGAGCAGGAGTGTCTGCGCATTTATGGTGGGGTCGAAAAAGTCTTTTTGGGTGGCGAGCACCTGAGCGAGCAGAACCGGGCATTGCTGCGCCGCTGTGGCGTATCGACGATTCGCTCGGCGATCTACGGCAGCGTCGATGCCGGCCCACTTGGCCATGCCTGCCAGGCTTCGGCCGATGGGGTTTTCCATTTGATGAGCGATATCCAGCAGTTGGAAATCGTTGCGTTCGAAGAAGATGTGCCGGTTGCGGGTGATCAGGTGGGGCGGCTGCTGGTGACCTCGCTCGCCCGCGACGGTGGCCAACGCGTGCAGCGTTATGAGATTGGCGACACCGGGCGCTGGCTGCCGGGCGCCTGCGCCTGTGGGCTGAAGTCCCCTCGCTTCGAACTGTTGCAACGCCACGGCAGGTTGCTGCGTATCGGCACTGACTTTATCTCCCTGAGCGAATTGGCGTCGCGGCTGCAAGTTCCGTTTCAGTTGCAGCTGGACCACAGCGCTGACGGCGTCGAGCGCATGCAACTGCGCTGCGAACTCGCAGCAGACATCGCTAAAACCCGTCTCGCCGATTACCTGACATTGATGACCGTCATCGACAGCGGACTGCTGGTCCTGCGCATCGAGCAGTGCTCGCCCGCGAATTTCATTCAAAACAGACACAGCGGCAAAACGCCGCTGGTCATCGACTCACGCCGCTGACGTTCGAGCGTGAGCCAGCTCATTCGAATCAAGAAGAATACATCGTGAAAACAACCGACCCGATTAGCGAATTGACGGGTTATGCCCGTGAGCATTCGCCCTACTACAAGAACAGCCTCGCCGATGTTCCCGAGGCAATAAACTCGCTGTGCGAATTACCGTTGCTTGATCCGGCAGATTTCTGGAAAGACAGTGCGGATCTGGCGCACTGGCCGGTACTGACAGCTCCCATTGAACACGCCTTGGTCTTCAAGACCGGTGGCTCCACCGGCGGCGGCAGGCTTTCGGTCTATACCCGCACTGAATGGCAACGCACGGTCGAAGATTTCGGCCGCAGTCTGAGCGGTCAATTCAGCCCTGGCGACCGTGTCGCCAATCTGTTTTTCGCTGGCGACCTGTACGCCAGTTTTCTGTTTATCCATGATTCGCTGGCCCATGTTGAAACAGCGATCACCGAGTTTCCGTTTACCGGTGAGGTCGATCCGCTGAAGTTGGCCGATGCCATCGCCCAGCACCGGATCAACGTGCTGGCTGGCGTGCCAGCGCAACTATTGACCTTCGCCAGTTGGCTCAAGCAACGCAACCTTGCGTTACCGTTGGTTGATACCGTGCTTTACGGCGGGGAGAGCCTGTTTGCCTCACAGCGCCAACTCCTTGAGCAAGTGCTGCCCAACGCGCGCATTGCCTCGATCGGTTACGCCAGCGTCGACGGTGGATTTATCGGTGCCAGTCATCGTGACTGCATGGAAGGCGAACATCGCACGCCCGACGGCCACGTCCTGCTGGAGATTGTCGATCAGCACAGCGGCGCAACGATCGAGGCCTGCGAGCAAACAGGTCTGCTGGTGTTGACCAATCTGCATCGGCGCCTGATGCCGCTGATCCGCTATCCCGTGGGTGATCTGGCGTGCTGGCGCGAACCGGCTGGAACCGCGCAACGCAAATTCGCCTTGAAAGGCCGCAGCGCCAGCAGCCAGCGTGTTCGGGTCGGCATTCTGTCGCTGATAACCGATGAAATCGGCGAAACCGTGCGATGCATCACGGGCAGCAACGACTGGCAGTTGTTGATCGAGCAGGCCGACGGCAGCGATGTGTTGACCTTCAAATGCGTGATCAACGAACGCTCGATCTGCAGGCTCGGCCAGCTTGAAGCGCGACTGATCGAACTCTACCCCGGGATATTGCCCCTGCAGGCCGCAGGGTTACTGGCGTTGCGTATTCAAAGCTGCCAATTCGAGGATCTCGCACGTCATCCTCGCGCAGGCAAACGACTGCGGGTGATTGATCTGCGCTGCTATGACCGGAATGACAGGGAGGTGTCTGATGGAATCTTTGGTCCTGCGCAATTACCGTGACAGCGACGCGGTTGCTGTCAGCGAACTGTTTCGCGAGGTTTATGGCGACCGTTACCTGAAGATCGACGTGTATCTGCCCTGTCTGATCAACCAGAACCATGCGGATAAACGCTGGCATTCACTGGTGGCAGTCGAGGGCGAGCGGATCCGGGGTCATGCGACCTTGTATCGGCAGAGCGAAAAAGCGCACGACGCCGAGTTGGCGTTGAGCGCCGTACATCCCGACACACGCGGGCAGAACATTGCCACGCGGCTGGGCGAGCAACTGCTCACTCACGCGCAGGCGTTGGGCTGTCGCAGCGTTTCGATCAAACAGGTGACCCATCACCCTTACACCCAACGCATGGCCCTCAACCTCGGTTTTCATAACACCGGACTGCTCCCGGATTACGTCCGCTCACCTTTCGGCTGCAAGATGCCAGAGTCGATCGTGGTGGGCGTTCGCGCCATCGATGGTTATCAGCGACCACTGCCAGCGCAGGTGTGGCCCCCCAGCTGCCGTACGTTCATGCACAGACTGGCGGACGTATTCGGTGTCGGGGCCGGCGCTACACGCTGGCGCGGGGCCTCGGTCCAGGTCGAACAACATGGCAATCGCCATGAAATGCTGCTGGAGAAACTCGACCCGGAACTGCTCAGCCAGCTCAGAGCATTACCCAGGCATTGGCTGATTTCGATTCATCTGCAGCTGTCGCGACACTTTGCCGGGGACCTGCACAGCCTGAACGCCATCGGTTTCGCTTTCACCGGCCTGGCGCCGGCGCATGACAATTGCGGGGGATGGCTGGCGTTGTTCCATCGCGGTTACCGTCCGCGCAAACTGGCATTGCATTGCCCGCACATGCAGACGCTGCATGATCAGATACGACGGCAAATCGGCAGTGGTGATTTGCCGCCGGTTTGAACGAGCGCCAGTAAACGACATGAGCCCGCTCAACTGCGCGCGGGCTTATGCCTTGGCCGTCAGGCCCTTGTCGGATGGCACGGCAGCGTTGCCTTCACCATAGGTCTTGAGATTCTGCAGGACGTAAATGGCTTTCTTGAATTCGGGAATCAGGCTCTTGCCGTAGTAATTGCCATTGAGACTGTTGGTCTGGATAGCATCGAGCTGCGTGGCGAAATATTCCAGCGCGTTGAACTTAGCCTCCGGGTCCTTCTGCACGCCGAACCGGTCGAACTTGTCGCCGGCATTGAGCAAGGTAATCGAGGTGATCTCGGAAATCAGGCCGCGCCCGCGCAGAAACTCGCTCAGGTTGCCCAGTTGCTTGACGGAGACGTTGGCGGGGTCGAAACCCTTGATCTGCTTGCGCAAGCCCTGTTTGTCCATCTCCGCGACATTCAGTGCATTCGGATCGTTACCGACCAGGGTCAACATCTGCTGCACTTTGACGCTCTGCGAAACCTGCTTCTTCGCGCCGGTATCACGGACCAGAACGCCCGCCTTGCTTTCCCAGGCGCCGGTATAGCCGATCGTCATGCGAGTACTCCTTGTGCAGTGAGCATGAAATGTCCTTGTCCAACGATTTGAATGGGCGCGAGTATCGGCCGCTTCGCCTGATCCAACCAACCCTTTTGTGCGCTTTTTTACAAATCTCGTACATTCTGAGACAGGGCCGAAAGCCCACAAACGTTGCTTCAAAGTGTTCATCAGGATGTAACAAACGTGTCGATTTCCAGGGATGTACCAATCCCGATACCAACCGGTCATCGCCCTGTGTTCTTTAGGCACGCAAGTACCTAAAGCTTCCGCGCGCTAAGTCGATACGCTGTGATACCCGTCCTGTTTTGACCCTGCCTTCCAATAAAAAACGCCGCTCAAGGATCAGTTCCATGCCCGCACTGCGCACTATTCAGGCTCGCTACACGCTGTTTCTGGTTCTGTTCATTCTGCTGTTGTCCGTGCTGACCGTGGTCGGCATCAGCCAGTTGGTCGCACCGACCCTGCGCGATACCGAAGAGAAGGTGGTACTCAACCGCATCGCCGAAGTCGCCGTGCAGATTCAGGGCGAGTTGAACAAGGTGCAGGCGCAGCAACGCAGCATCACCCAGACCATCCCCCTGCTCGACAGCGCCGCCATCGATGTGGTGTTGCCCGGGCTGGTGGATCAGTACGGCGAACTGAAAGTCTTTGGCGGCGGTATCTGGCCGTTGCCCGGCCAGCGCGAGGCCGGGCGCAACAAGTTCAGCACCTTCTGGCACCGCGATGCCTCGGGGCAGCTCAAGGTCAATACGTTCTGGAACAGCGACGCCGCACCCAACTACTACGACCAGAGCTGGCACAAGGGCGGCATGGCCACCCCGCGCGGCCAATGCGCGTGGGCCGCTGCCTATAAGGACGACGCCAGTGCCGAGCCGCGCACCAACTGCGCCATGGCGATCTACAAGAACGGCAGCGCCTGGGGCGTCTCGACCATCGACGTGACCCTGGGCTTTTTCAACGACCTGGTGGCACGCAAGGAAAAAGACCTCAACGCCGAGATGCTTATCGTCGAGGCTGACGGCAAGATCATCAGCAACAGTTCGCGCATCAGCGGCCCGATCGTGTTGAAGAACATCAGCGAACTGGCGGCCAGCTCGACCTTCGTCAATCAGATCAAGACCGGCCTGCAGAACCGCGATAAAGCGCAACGCGTCGAGTTCGACAACAACGGTGAAGACGCCACATTCTTCATGCGCCCTATCGAGGGCACACCGTGGTTCCTCGCCACTGCCCTGCCGACCAAGATGCTCACCGCCCAGCGTGACGATGTGCTCAACAGTCTCAGCCTGATCCAGATTCCACTGGTGATCCTGCTGGTGCTGTTGCAGGTTTACGCGATTCGCAAACTGGTACAGCGCATGAAGGCTCTGAAAGCCAACATCGATTCGCTGTCCAGCGGCGACGCCGACCTGACTCGCCGCATCACCATTCGCGCCGAAGACGAACTGGGTGCCATCGGCCATTCGGTCAACACCTTCATCGTCTACCTGCAGAACATGATCGGCGAAGTCACCCAGGCCACCGGCGCCATGGCTTCCAGCCTCGACAATCTGCAACGCACCTCGGCGCACACCAGCCAGATTCTGCTGCGTCACGCCTCGGAAACCGACCAGACCGTCACCGCCATTACCGAAATGAGTTCCACCGCTGAAAGCGTGGCGCAGAATGCCGCTGAAACCGCTGCGTTCACCCAGCGCGCCAATGAAAACGCCGATCGCTCGCGCGTCGTGGTGGGTGAAGCGACCAACAGCGTGGTTGCGCTGATCGACGAAGTGGCCAGCGCTACACACAAAGTTGAAAACATGCAGCAGGACGCCCAGCGCATTACCGAAATCCTCGGCGTGATCGGAGCGATTGCCGGGCAAACCAACCTGCTCGCCCTCAACGCGGCGATTGAAGCGGCCCGGGCCGGTGAACAGGGTCGCGGCTTTGCAGTAGTGGCGGATGAAGTCCGCGCCCTCGCCGCCCGCACTCAGGCCAGCACCTCGGAAATCAACGAGATGTTGACCCGTCTGACCCAAGGCGTGAGTTCCTCGGTCAGTGCCATGGAAAACACCCAGGCCAGTTGCCAGTCCGCCGCTGACGCCACCGCCCGAGTCAACTCGGGGCTGGACGAAATGGCCGGTTCGGTCAGCCACATCAACAGCCTCAGCACGCAGATCGCCACCGCCGCCGAACAACAAAGCGCAGTGACCGAAGAGATCAACCGCAGCATGGTGCAGATCCGCCACATGGTCGATGAACTGGTGCAGAGCGGCCAGGCCAGCGAGCTGAATACCCGCCAATTGCTCGAAGCCAATAGCCGCGTGAGCGCGATCATGGGGCGGTTCAAGGTCAGTTAAGCCAACCGCGACCACGGGGATTTTGGCCTTTACGCCAATCCCCTGTGGGAGCGAGCCTGCTCGCGAAAGCGATTTTTCAGTCACTGTAGCTGCGGCTGGCCGACCGCATTCGCGAGCAGGCTCGCTTCCACATTGGTTCGGCTGTCTTGTAGCAACTGGAAACACTCAGTTGATGCCGGGATGGAAAAACCGGTCAAAATGCGTTCTTGCTGACCTTCACCGAGTCGAGAGCCCATTCCCATGCGAAGCCAACTGCGTCTGCTCGCCCTGAGCGCCCTGTTCATCTCCTCCCTGGCGCAAGCCGCCGAACTGATCCCGATCGAAGTGCACCGCGACGCCAATTGCGGCTGCTGCAAAAAGTGGATCAGCCATCTCGAAGCCAATGGTTTCAAAGTCGAAGACCACGTCGAAAGCGACATGAGCAGCTTTAAACAGCAGCACGGCGTACCACCGCGTCTGGCGTCCTGCCACACGGCGATCATCAATGGCAAATTCGTCGAAGGCCATGTGCCGGCCGATCAGGTGCTTGCGTTGAGCAAGCGCGACGATCTGCTGGGTGTGGCTGCGCCGGGCATGCCAATGGGCTCGCCGGGCATGGAAATGGACGGCATGAGCGATGCGTACCAAGTGATCGGCCTGAAGAAGGACGGCGCTGATGTGGTAGTGGCGGACTACCCGGCCCATTGATGGGGGCAGCCTACTTCGGCCTGTTCTTTGCTGCGTTTGGTGCGGCAACTTTGTTGCCATTGCAGTCCGAGGCGCTGCTGGTCGGCCTGATCGTCAGCGAGCGTTACTGGCTGTGGGGTTTGCTCGCGGTAGCGACGCTGGGCAACGTGCTCGGTTCGCTGGTCAACTGGTGGCTGGGACGGGGCATCGAGCGCTTTCAGGATCGACGCTGGTTTCCGGTCAATCCCAAGCACATGGCCAAGGCACGCAAGCACTACGAGCGTTATGGGCATTGGTCGCTGCTGCTCAGTTGGCTGCCGGTGATCGGCGATCCGCTGACCTTGATAGCCGGCGTCATGCGCGAACCGCTCGGGCGCTTTCTGTTGATCGTCACCCTGGCCAAAGGCGCGCGCTATGGCGTGCTGGCCTTGCTGACACTGGGCTGGCTCGGTTGAACCAACCCTCAGTGTGATTGCCTTTGTTTAACGTCGGCGTAATCCCCGCCTTCCAGAGTCGGCCAATTTTCAAGGAGTTTGTGCTTATGTCCGTCACGCTTTCCCGCTGGCTGCCCGGCCTCGTCCTCAGCGCTGCCCTGCCATTAATGGCGCACGCAGCCACTGAAACCGCCCCCGCCGAAGGGCCTGCCTACGGCCCGGAGCTGCAAGGCTTCCAATATCCCTACACGCTTAAACACTTCGCCTTCGAATCCCAGGGTCAGAAACTGCAAATGGGTTACATGGACGTCGCCGCCAATGGCAAGGCCAACGGCCGCACCGTGGTGCTGATGCACGGCAAGAATTTCTGCGCAGCGACCTGGGACAGCTCGATCAAGGCCTTGAGCGATGCCGGCTACCGCGTTATTGCGCCGGACCAGATCGGCTTCTGCACCTCCAGCAAACCTGAGCACTATCAGTACAGCTTCCAGCAACTGGCCACCAACACCCAGCAACTGCTCAAAGCCCTGGGTATCCAGAAAGCCACCCTGCTCGGCCACTCTACCGGCGGCATGCTCGCCACCCGTTATGCGCTGCTGTTCCCGGAGCAGGTCGATCAATTGGCGATGGTCAACCCGATCGGTCTGGAAGACTGGAAAGCCCTCGGCGTTCCCTATCGCACCGTCGATCAGTGGTATCAGCGTGAGTTGAAGGTCACGGCCAAGGGCATTCGCGACTATGAGCGCACCACCTATTACGATGGCCGCTGGAAGCCGGAATTCGATCGTTGGGTCGACATGCTCGCAGGTCTGAGCAAAGGTCCGGGCAAGACCCAGGTCGCGTGGAACTCGGCGCTGATCTACGACATGATCTTCACCCAGCCGGTGTACTACGAGTTCAAGGATCTGAAGATGCCGACCCTGTTGCTGATCGGCACCTCCGACACCACGGCCATCGGCAAGGACCTCGCACCGCCGGAAGTGAAAGCGAAAATCGGTCATTACGAGGTGCTCGGTAAACAGGTCGCCAAGCTGATTCCGCAGTCGACGCTGATCGAATTCCCGGGCATGGGCCACGCGCCACAGATGGAAGAACCGGAGAAATTCCATCAGGCGTTGCTCGGCTGGCTGGGCAAGACTCCTTCCGCTCCATGATGAGGTAAGCCGATGACGGTGCAGATTGCAGTGATCGATGACTGGCAGGACGTGGCTCGCGACGTGGTCGACTGGTCCGTGCTGGAGAGCATCGGTGAAGTGACCTTTGTGCATGATTACCCGGCCGACAACGCGACACTGGCCGAGCGCCTCGGCCAGTACGAGGTGATCTGCGTCATGCGCGAACGCACGCGTTTCGACGCCGACTTGCTCGGGCGCTTGCCCAATCTGAAGTTGCTGGTCACCGGCGGCATGCGCAATGCCGCGCTGGACATGCCGGCTGCAGCAGCGCTGGGCATCAAGGTCTGCGGCACCGACAGCTATAAACACGCCGCGCCGGAACTGACCTGGGCGCTGATCATGGCTGCCACCCGGGATCTGGTGAAGGAAGCAAATGCCCTGCGCGCCGGCCTGTGGCAACAAGGACTCGGCGGCGACCTGCATGGCAAGACCTTGGGAATCCTGGGTTTGGGCAGCATCGGCCAGCGGGTCGCGCAGTTCGGCCAGGTATTCGGCATGCGGGTGATTGCCTGGAGCGAAAACCTCACGGCCGAACGCGCTGGACAGGCCGGTGTGACGTACGTCAGCAAGCAGCAACTGTTCGAACAGGCCGACGTACTGTCGGTGCACCTGGTGCTCAGTGAGCGCAGTCGCGGTCTGGTGGATGCCCAGGCGCTGGACTGGATGAAACCCACTGCGCTGCTGGTCAACACCGCTCGCGGGCCGATCGTCGATGAAGCGGCGTTGATCAAGGCGCTACAGAAACGGCGGATTGCCGGGGCGGCGCTGGACGTGTTCGAGCAAGAGCCTTTGCCGGCCCTGCACCCGTTTCGCACGCTGGACAACGTGCTCGCCACGCCGCATGTGGGGTATGTCAGTCGGCAGAATTACGAGCAGTTCTTCCGGCAGATGATCGAGGATATTCAGGCTTGGGCGGCTGGGGAGCCGGTGCGTCTGTTGAATTGATTCCATCGCTTTAAAGTTCAGTTGCTGCAACAGGCCTCTTCGCGAGCAGGCTCGCTCCCACAGGTTGTACGCGTTCCAATGTGGGAGCGAGCCTGCTCGCGAAGGTCTCATCTCAGATACCGCTCTGAAATACCCTCGCACCACAACGGTGCAACCGGCCCGTCCCCTAGCACAAAATCGTGACTGCTCAGTCACCGTTTTGGCCCACTCCCACCGAAAAACATGCCCTTCGTCGGAGCGTTTCCCCTCCTGAACCCTCGCTTACATCCCGACACAACCGATTGTCGAACAATTTACCCATTTGCCCCAGCCCGCTCTAGGATCTGGCCTAGACTGATTTTTCAGTGGCCAAACCACTCGGTCATACCGACGAAAAAAAGTCGAAACTTTTGCTTCACGCCACAGGTCATCAGAACAACTGGGCGAAAGCGACTGGTGTAATCCTTGCAACGGCCTCACCACCCATTCTGCTTGCGCGTGTTGGGTCAGCATTTGCTCACCGATGCGTGGCGCCTTTGCGCCCGGCCACAGGACTTGGCCACGAAACAGCTTGTTCGAGACAAGAATCAGATCACACACGGGAGATACATATGATCAGTGCGGCATTGGATATTCAGGGAGAGCGTGCTCACCAGTCGCTTGGAGAATCGAGCACCATCAGTGTTCCCGGCAGCCGACAGATCAACGTACCCGGCACCAAGACGCTTGCTCCGGTAGCAAGCCAGAATCCCAACAAGAAAAAAGTGTTGTTCGTGACTTCGGAAATCGCCGATCTGGTCAAGACCGGCGGCCTCGGTGACGTCTCTGCCGCCCTGCCCCGGGCCATGGCCCATCTGCATGATGTGCGGGTGCTGATCCCAGGTTATCCGCAGGTGGTGCACAGCGAAAACCCGATTCACATCATCGGCGAGCTGGGTGGCCACGCTGCGCTGCCACCTTGCAAGATCGGGCGCATGGACATGCCCGATGGCCTGGTGATCTACGTGTTGATCTGCCCTGAACTCTACGAGCGTGAAGGTGGCCCTTACGGCGCCAACAACGGTCGCGACTGGCCGGACAACCATATCCGCTTCGCCCGTCTCGGCCTCGCCGCTGCCGACATCGCCGCCAATCTTGCGCAAATCCATTGGCGCCCGGATCTGGTGCACGCCCATGACTGGCCGGCTGGCCTCGCGCCCGCTTACATGCACTGGCGCGGGCAGCGCACGCCAACGCTGTTCACCATTCACAACCTTGCCTATCAAGGCGTGACCAGCCTTGGTTCCTGCCCGGAGCTGGGGATTCCCACCCATGCCCTGCAACAGGAAGGCATGGAGTTCTACGGCAAGATGTCGTTCCTCAAGGCCGGCATGGCCTATTCGAGCCACATCACCACCGTCAGCGCGACGTATGCGCAAGAGATCACCACCCCGGACTTCGGCTGTGGCCTCGACGGTTTCCTTGCCGCCAAGACCCAGCAAGGCCTGCTCAGCGGCATCCCGAACGGCATCGATGAGAGCTGGGATTCGGCGACCGACCCGCACCTGTTTGCCCCGTTCGCCATCGGCGACTGGGAAGGCAAAGCGATCAACGCGGCGCACGTCCGTGAGCTGTTTGGCTTGAACGATTCGACTGGCCCGTTGTTCGCCGTGGTTTCGCGTCTCGTGTATCAGAAAGGTCTCGACCTCACCGAAGCGGTGTCCGAGTACATCGTGCAGAACGGTGGCCAGATCGCGATCATCGGCCGTGGTGAGCCGGAAGAAGAGCAAGCCATGCGTGAACTGGCCCTGCGCTTTCCTGGCCAGATCGGCGTACGCATTGGCTTCAACGAGACCGATGCCCGGCGCATGTTCGCCGGCAGCGATTTCCTGCTGATGCCGTCGCGTTACGAACCATGCGGCTTGAGCCAGATGTACGCCCAGCGTTTCGGCTCGTTGCCGGTCGCGCGCAACACCGGCGGTCTGGCCGACACCATTGAAAACGGCGTCACCGGTTTCCTCTTCGATGAGTCCACCGTTGATAGCTACAAGGAAGCCCTGAGCCGCGCGTTCAAGGTCTTCGCCTTCCCGGAATTGCTCAATGCCATGCGCTGCCGCGCCATGGCTGCACCGTTCAACTGGAGCAAAGCGGTTGAACCCTACGCCGAACTTTACGAACAACTGGTCGCCAAGGCGTTGGGTAAAGCCAGCCACAAATAACCAGGGAGTTGCAGAAAATGCCGTCAAGGACCCAAGAAACCTGGCCCCACGGCGCGATCATGCTGGATGCCGAGCACACGCAATTTGCGTTGTGGGCGCCTGACGCGTTCTACGTCAGTGTGGAACTGGAAGATGGAAAATCGTTGCCCATGCTGCCTCAGGGCGACGGTTGGTTTGTAATCAAGGCCAATTGCCCGGCGGGCAGTCGCTACCGTTACTGCATCGATGGCGAACTGGAGGTGCCGGACCCGGCCTCCAGAGCGCAGGATGGTGACCTCGACCGCCACAGTGTGGTGGTCGATCCCCATGCCTACCAATGGCGGCACACGACCTGGAATGGTCGGCCGTGGAGTGAAGCGGTGATTTACGAGCTGCACGTCGGTGCGCTCGGTGGTTTTGCCGAAGTCGAACAGCATCTGGCGCGGCTGGTGGCGCTGGGCATCACCGCCATCGAACTGATGCCGCTGGCGCAATTCCCCGGTGATCGCAACTGGGGCTATGACGGCGTACTGCCCTATGCACCGCAAGCCTCCTACGGCACACCGGAACAACTCAAACACCTGATCGACACCGCCCACGGCCATGGCCTGGCGGTGATTCTCGACGTCGTCTACAACCACTTCGGCCCGGATGGCAACTATCTGCATCGTTACGCCAAGGGTTTTTTCCGCGAGGACAAGCACACGCCTTGGGGCGCGGCGATCGACTTCCGTCGCCCGGAAGTGCGCGAGTTCTTCATTGAAAACGCGCTGATGTGGCTGCTCGAATACCGTTTCGACGGCCTGCGCCTCGACGCGGTACACGCAATTGAAGACCCGGACTTCCTCAGCGATCTGGCCCGGCGCATTCGCCAGCAGATCGACCCGACCCGGCACGTCTGGCTGACTGTCGAGAACGAGCTGAACCAGTCGAGCCTGCTTGAGACCGACTACGACGCGCAGTGGAACGATGACGGCCATAACGCTTTGCACGTGCTGCTGACCGGCGAAACCGACGCCTATTACGCCGACTATGCCGCGCAGCCCACCGAGCAACTGGTGCGCTGTCTGAGTCAGGGCTTCGTGTTCCAGGGCCACATCACTCGCCATGGCGAACCTCGCGGCGAGCCGAGCGAACATCTGCCCTCCACCGCCTTCGTGCTGTTCCTGCAGAACCATGACCAGATCGGCAACCGCGCGTTTGGCGAACGTCTGCATCAGCTTGCCGACCCACGTGCGGTGCAGGCGGCGACGGTGTTGTTGCTGCTGTCGCCGATGATTCCGTTGATGTTCATGGGCGACGAGTTTGCCGCCGAGCAACCGTTCCTGTTTTTTACCAGCCACCACGGTGAACTGGCAGAGCTGGTGCGAGAAGGCCGGCGCAACGAGTTCGCCGCATTCAGTGCCTTTACCGATCCGCACAAGCGCGAACAGATCCCCGATCCGAATGCCGAAGAAACCTTCCGCGCCTCGCAGCCACAACTGGTTGGCAGTGGCACGCCGTTACAACAGGAGACGCAAGAGCTCTACCGGCAACTGCTGAAGTTGCGTCACCAGTACATCATTCCCCACCTCTCCGGAACTCAAGCGTTGGGCGCGCAAATGCTCGGCCATGGCGCGGTCAGCGCACGCTGGCGGCTGGGCAACGGCAGTGAGCTGCGAATTGACCTGAACCTCAGTGACACGCCAGTGGTCAACCCTGCACAGACTGATACCGAGTGGTTGTTTCAACAGCCAGCCGCAGTCGAACTGTCGGACCCGAACCAACTGCCGGCGTACACCGCGCTCGTCAGCCTCACGGCCGCACCCCTTTTGCACCCCCTGGATGGAGAGCGCCTATGAGCGATGCGCAACTGGAAATACTCGCCAGTCGAGCCGGCCTTGCCGTCGACTGGATCGACGCCAACGGGCGTCAGCAAAAAGTCGCTCCTGCTGTGTTGCGCAATGTCCTGATCGGACTCGGCCACCCCGCCAGCACCGCGCAAGAAATCGATGCCAGCCTGCTGGAATTGCAAGAAGTCCAGCAAGACCGCCATTTGCCACCCCTGCTGACCTGCGACGTGGGCGTCGCCCTCGACCTTAGTCGCTATTTCTCACCGGAAACCCCCTGCGAAATCCATCTTGAAGACGGCTCGCAGATGAACCTGAAGCTGGACAACGAAGCCATGTTGCCCGGCTTGGTTCCGGTCGGTTACCAGCAAGTGCATATCGCCGATCAGTATTTCACGCTCGCCGTGGCGCCTGAACGCTGCTTCAGCGTCGCCGATGCGGTCGATAGCCCGATCCCGCGCGCCTGGGGTCTGAGCGCCCAGTTGTATTCGCTGCGCCGTCCGGGTGACGGTGGTTTTGGCGACACCCAGGCGCTGGAGGAACTGGTTCGTGTCGCGGGCGAACGTGGCGCCGATGCGCTGGCGATCAGTCCGATGCACGCGATGTTCAGCGCAGACAATGGCCGCTACAGCCCTTATTCGCCGTCCAGCCGTTTGTTTCTCAATTCACTGTATGCCGCGCCGGGGAGCATTCTCGGCGAACGCGCGTTGCGTGATGCAATTGATGCCAGTGGCCTGGCCGCGCAGTTCGAGCAGCTGGAAAATCTCAAGCTGATCGACTGGCCGACCGCTGCCGAAGCCAAGCAGAAACTGCTGCAAGCTTTATATGACGGCTTCGTTGCTGGTGAGCATCCGCTGCACGCCGACTTCGCCAGTTTCCGCCATGCCGGTGGCGAAGCGCTGGAAAACCATTGCCGCTTTGAAGCCATTCAGGAAATGCGCGCCGCCCGTGGCGAAAGCCTCGACTGGCGCGAATGGCCGGAGCACTGGCACGACCCGCGCGGCGCGGCGCTGGGCGCGTTTGCCGAGGAATACGCCGAGCGCATCGGCTATTTCGCCTTCTGCCAATGGCTGATCCATCGCTGCCTTGAGCGCGCACAGACTGCCGCGCGCAGTGCCGGCATGGGCATCGGTCTGATCGCCGACCTCGCCGTCGGTGCTGACGGTGCTGGCAGTCAGGCCTGGAGTTTCCAGGACGAATTGCTCGCCTCGCTGACCGTAGGCGCACCGCCGGATATCCTCAATCGCAGCGGCCAGGGCTGGGGCATTTCCGCGTTCTCGCCGGAAGGGCTGATCCGCAACGGTTTCCGTGCCTTCATCGACATGCTGCGCGCCAACTTCGCCCACGCCGGTGGCTTGCGCATCGACCATGTCATGGGCCTGCAACGCCTGTGGGTGATTCCCAACGGCGCCGCTCCGGCCGATGGCGCCTATCTGTATTACCCGTTCGACGACATGTTGCGCCTGCTGACCCTGGAATCCCATCGGCATCAGGCCATTGTGCTCGGTGAAGACCTCGGCACGGTACCGGAAGGCCTGCGGGAAAAACTCGCCGCGCGTTCGATTCTGGGCATGCGCGTATTGTTGTTCGAACAGGACAACACCCGCTTCAAACCGATTCTCGACTGGCCGGATGATGCCCTGGCGACCACCAGCACCCATGACCTGCCGACACTTAATGGTTGGTGGCATGGTCGTGACATCGACTGGAATGCACGCCTCGGTCTGGTCGATGCCAACGGCGAAATCGACTGGCGTCGGCATCGTGAGCGTGAACGCGAAGGCCTGCGCGATGCGCTGCGCCAGGATCCGCAGAACTTCCGCGAAGAGTCCCACGAAGCCGATCAAGTGGTCGATGCCAGTGTGCGTTTTCTCGGCCACACCCGCGCGCCGCTGGTGCTGCTGCCGCTGGAAGATGCCCTGGGTATCGACGAGCAGCCGAATCTGCCTGGCACCACCGATTCACATCCGAACTGGTCGCGACGTTTACCCGGTCCCAGCGAAGCGTTGCTGGACGGCCCCGATGCCGCCCGCCGCCTGGAACTGCTGGCCTGCGCGCGCCTTCAAGCCTCTGAGCGTGACCAATGAACCAACAGCAAATCCAGCCACTGCGCGCCACCTTGCGCCTGCAGTTTCATAAAGGTTTTACCCTCGAACAAGCGGTGCCACTGGTGCCGTACTTTGCCCGACTCGGCATCAGCCATATCTATGCCTCGCCCCTGCTGGCAGCCCGCGCCGGTTCCATGCATGGCTACGACGTGGTCGACCCGACCCAGGTCAACCCTGAGCTGGGCGGCGAGCCGGCATTGCGCCAACTGGTCAGCACCCTGCGCGAACACAACATGGGCCTGATCCTCGACATCGTTTCCAACCACATGGCCGTCGGCGGCAACGACAACCCGTGGTGGCTTGACCTGCTGGAATGGGGACGCCTGAGCCCGTACGGCGAGTTCTTCGACATTCAGTGGCACTCGCCCGATCCGTTGATGGAAGGTCAGTTGTTGTTGCCGTTTCTTGGTAGCGACTACGGCGTGGCGTTGCAGGAAGGTACGCTCAAGCTCAAGTTCAATGCGCAGACTGGCAGTTTCTATGTCGAACATTACGACCACCACTTCCCGATCTGCCCGAACAACTATGGCGAACTGCTCAAGTCCGACGACACGCTGAAATCTCTGGCAGATCGCTTCAGCACACTCAGCTACCAGACCGACGCACATTCGCTGGCGATGCCGCTCAAGCAGGAGCTGCGCGAGCTGGCGAGCGATCCGCGTGTTCTGGCGACTATCGAAGGCAGCCTCGCACAGTACGATTCCACCACCGAGGAAGGCTTTCACAAGCTTCACGAACTGCTGGAACGGCAAAGCTATCGCCTGGCCAGTTGGCGCACGGCGGCGGACGACATCAACTGGCGGCGCTTCTTCGACATCAACGAGCTTGGCGGCCTGCGCGTCGAGCGTCCGGCGGTGTTCGAAGCGACCCACGGCAAAATCTTCCAATTAGTCGAAGAAGGTCTGGTCGACGGCTTGCGCATCGACCACATCGACGGCCTCGCCGATCCGCGTGGTTACTGCCGCAAACTGCGTCGGCGTCTCGATCACTTGGCACCGGGACGTCATCTGCCCATCTATGTCGAAAAGATCCTTGGTGAGGGCGAAACCCTGCGCCGCGACTGGAGCGTCGACGGCACCACCGGCTACGAATTCATGAATCAGCTGTCGCTGCTGCAACACGACCCGGACGGCGAACATGTGCTCGGCGAACTCTGGCAGCGCCGCACCGAGCGCCCGGCTGCGTTCATGGAAGAAGCGCAACTGGCCCGCCAGCAGATCCTCAACGGCTCGCTGGCCAGCGACTTCGAAAGTGTCGCTCAGGCCCTGCATCAAGTCGCGCGGGATGACCTGATGACCCGCGACCTGACCTTGGGCGCGATTCGCCGCGTGCTCCACGCGTTGATCGTGCACTTCCCGGTTTATCGCACTTACATCAGCGCCATGGGCCGTTCCGAGCCGGACGAAGCGATTTTCCAGCACGCCATGGACGGTGCGCGGCAAACCCTCAGCGAAGCCGATTGGCCAGTGCTCGACTCGGTCGCCAGCTGGCTCGGCGGCACGCCTTGGCGCCGCAAGCCACGGGGGCGCTCGCGCAAGATCCTCAAGCATGCCTGCGTGCGTTTCCAGCAACTGACTTCGCCGGCAGCTGCCAAAGCCGTGGAAGACACCGCGCTGTATCGCTCGGCGGTGCTGCTGTCGCGCAATGATGTCGGTTACAACACCGAGCAATTCAGCGCGCCGGTCAGCGAGTTTCATGAGGTCAATCAGCGGCGCATGGCGGAGTTTCCCGACAATCTGCTGGCCACCGCGACCCACGACCACAAGCGGGGCGAAGACACTCGCGCACGGCTGGCCGTTCTCAGTGAACGCAGCCATTGGTACGCCGATCAGGTTGAACTGTGGCGCGCCCTCGCCCGCCCGGTACGTATCGAAGATGACGCGCCTTCCGCTGGTGACGAACTGATTCTGTACCAAGCGTTGCTCGGTAGCTGGCCGCTGGATCTGCGGGACGACGACAAGGCCGGTTTCGCCGATTACGCCAAGCGCATCTGGCAATGGCAGCAGAAAGCCCTGCGTGAAGCCAAGCTGCAAAGCAGCTGGAGCGCGCCGAACGAAGCTTATGAAAACGCAGCACAGGCTTTCACGGAAAAACTCCTGACCGGTGAAGAAGGCGAGTTGCTGCGTGCGGCGCTGAGCAAGACCGTCAACAGCATCGCCGCTGCCGGCGCGCTCAACGGGCTGGCGCAAACCTTGCTGCGCATGACCGTGCCGGGTGTGCCGGATCTGTACCAGGGCAACGAGTACTGGGATTTCAGTCTGGTCGATCCGGACAACCGCCGCCCGGTGGATTACGCCGCCCGCGAGCAAGCGTTGCAGGCATCCGTGCCGGGTACCGAACTGCTCAAGGACTGGCGTGACGGGCGCATCAAACAGGCGCTGATCAGTGAGGTGTTGAACCTGCGCAAGGAACACAGCGAGCTGTTCCGTCGTGGTGATTACCAGCCATTGGAAGTGCTGGGCAGCCAGGCGCACAACGTGCTGGCATTCGCGCGTGAACACGAGGGCGTGCGGGCCATTGTGGTGGTGCCGGTGCGCTGCGCAACGTTGCTGGAAAACAGTGCCGTGCCGCAGGTCGATGCGCTGCACTGGGGCGATACGCGGGTGGTTCTACCGTCTGCCGGTGCGGATACAAACCCGAAGGGACTTTTTGCCAGCAGCGTAGTCACAGCAAACAGGGAGCTGAATGTCAGCGAAGCGCTGGGGGATGTCCCGGTCAATCTCTTTATCCAACACTTAACACAAGCATGAGTTCAGTTCAGGAGCATTGCGATGAGCACCGACGATAAACGCATTCGCGAATTCGCCTATCAGATTTGGGAATCGGAAGGGAAACCTGAAGGCCACGAAGAACGTCATTGGGAAATGGCGCGCAAGCTGGCCGAGGCCGAAGCGCTGGCACCCAAGAAGCCACCGAAAGCGGCTGGCAGCAAGGTTGCTGGCAAGACCACAACGGCAGCAGCGAAGAGCACCGACGGCAAGACACCGGCTGCCGCGAAAGCCAAACCGGCAGCGAAGGCCAAGCCAGCGGCCACGCCTAAAGTAGTCCCGCCGGGCGAAAAGGCTGCCGAGAAAAAGCCGCGAGCAGCGAAGAAGCCTCCGGCGAACTGACCCGATCCATTTTTGAACTGAATGACTGTGTGGCGAGCATGCTCGCCACAAGGGGTTCTTGCGCCCTGAAGAAAGTCCCTTATTGGGAAAAACACACAACCCTGTGGGAGCGAGCCTGCTCGCGAAAGCGCTAGGTCAGTTGGTGAAAATGTCGAATGTACCGACGCTTTCGCGAGCAGGCTCGCTCCCACCAGGAAATCTCATTGCCCGAACTGTCCCGTTTTTTTGCAGGAGCAATCATGACCCGTCCAAAGAAAGCCGAACCCGCTGCGCACGCCGAGCCGTCGAGAATCCGTGAAGGCCTGCCCTTCCCGCTCGGTGCGACCTGGGATGGTCTGGGGGTGAACTTTGCTCTGTTTTCCGCCAACGCCACCAAGGTCGAGCTGTGCATTTTCGACGATGCCGGCGAGGTCGAGCTCGAACGCATCGAGCTGCCGGAATACACCGATGAGATTTACCACGGCTACCTGCCCGATGCGCATCCTGGCTTGATCTACGGCTACCGCGTTTATGGTCCTTATGACCCGGCCAATGGTCACCGCTTCAACCACAACAAACTGCTGATCGACCCGTACGCCAAGCAGTTGGTCGGCGAGCTGAAATGGTCGGAAGCACTGTTCGGCTACACCATCGGCCACCCCGACGCCGACCTCAGTTTCGACGAGCGTGACAGCGCGCCATTCGTCCCCAAGTGCAAGGTCATCGACCCGGCGCACACCTGGGGCAACGACCATCGCGTCAGCGTGCCGTGGGACAAGACCATCATTTATGAAACCCATGTGCGCGGCATCAGCATGCGGCACCCGTCGGTGCCGGAAAACCTGCGTGGCACTTTCGGCGGTCTGATGGTCGACGACGTGCTCGAGCACATTCGCAAGCTCGGCGTGTCTTCTGTCGAACTGCTGCCGATCCATGCTTTCGTCAACGATCAGCATCTGCTGCAAAAGGGCATGACCAACTACTGGGGCTACAACAGCATCGCGTTCTTCGCCCCGGACCCGCGTTATCTTGCCAGTGGCAAGATTGCCGAATTCAAGGAAATGGTCGCGCATCTGCACGATGCCAATCTCGAAGTCATACTCGACGTGGTCTACAACCACACCGCCGAAGGCAACGAGCAAGGCCCGACCCTGTCGATGCGCGGTATCGACAACGCCTCCTACTACCGCTTGATGCCCGACGACAAGCGCTACTACATCAACGACTCCGGCACCGGTAACACCCTGGACCTGAGTCACCCATGCGTGCTGCAAATGGTCACCGACTCCCTGCGCTACTGGGCCAGTGAGATGCACGTTGACGGTTTCCGCTTCGACCTGGCAACCATTCTTGGCCGCTACCACGATGGTTTCGACGAGCGCCACAGCTTCCTCGTCGCCTGCCGTCAGGACCCGGTGCTGCGTCAGGTGAAAATGATCGCTGAGCCGTGGGACTGCGGCCCCGGCGGTTATCAGGTCGGCAACTTTCCGCCGGGCTGGGTTGAGTGGAACGACAAGTTCCGCGACACCGTGCGTGCGTTCTGGAAAGGTGACGACGCTCAGCTTGCCGATTTCGCCAGCCGCATGACCGCTTCCGGCGAGATGTTCAACCAGCGCGGGCGCCGGCCGTATTCGTCGGTGAACTTCATCACCGCCCACGACGGTTTCACCCTCAACGATCTGGTCTCGTACAACGACAAGCACAACGAAGCCAACGACGAGAACAACCAGGACGGCAGTAACAACAACCTGTCCTGGAACCACGGCGTCGAAGGCCCGACCGACGATCCGGAAATCAATGCCCTGCGCCATCGGCAGATGCGCAATTTCTTCGCCACTCTGCTGCTGGCCCAAGGCACACCGATGATCGTTGCCGGTGACGAGTTCGCCCGCACCCAGGACGGCAACAACAACGCCTATTGCCAGGACAGCGAGATTGGTTGGGTCAACTGGGACCTGAGCGAGGACGGCAAGGCCCTGCTCAAGTTCGTCAAACGCCTGATCAAGCTGCGCCTGACTTATCCGATCCTGCGTCGCGGACGCTTCCTGGTCGGCGAATACAACGAAGACATCGGCGTCAAGGACGTGACCTGGCTGGCACCGGACGCTACCGAGATGACCACCGAGCACTGGCACGATGCGCACAATCGCTGCCTGGGCATGCTCCTCGATGGTCGCGCGCAGGAAACCGGCATCCGCCGCAAAGGTGCCGATGCGACCCTGTTGCTAGTGGTCAACGCGCACCACGACATCGTCAACTTCACCCTGCCGGAAGTGCCGGACGGTGGCTTCTGGACCTGCATGATCGACACCAATCAACCGTCGATTCGCGGCCAGGAACGCTTCGACTTCGGCAATGAATACTCGGTGACCGGGCGCTCGTTGCTGTTGTTCGAACTGCAACGTGACGAAGAAGATTGATATGGACTTTCAACATTATCTGGCCCGCCGTCCGCCAGATTACGCCGACACCAATGCCCTCGGCCGTTGCCTGCGGGCAATGGTCGAGGCCGGCCTCGACCGCTTGCCGTTGCCCGGCAGCGGTCACACCCTAGAGCGCTTTCAGCGTCTTTCGGAAGTCGGCGGACATGATTTAGGCCTGTGCAAACTCTATGAAGGCCACACGGATGCGCTGGCGATCATCGAGCAATTGGGCGGTACGCCAACGCCCGGCAGCACGTGGGGCATGTGGGCCGCCGAACCGCCGCAGGCACGGGTGAAAGTCACGCCGGCCGGGCACATGGTGGCGCTGAACGGGCGCAAGGCCTGGTGCTCTGGCGCTGCGGTGCTCAGCCACGCCTTGCTCACCGCGTGGGACGCGGACGGTCAGCAGCAATTGGTTGCAGTCGCACTCGATCAACCTGGCGTGACCATCACCGATCAAGGCTGGCAAGCGGTGGGCATGGCGGCGACCGGCAGCGTTGAAGTGCTGTTCGACAACGCCGAAGCGCAGGCCATTGGCAACCCCGGTGATTATCTGCACCGGCCGGGGTTCTGGCAGGGCGGGATCGGTATCGCCGCTTGCTGGTATGGCGCTTCACGACGGATTGCCGAAGGGCTGCGTCAGCATTGCGCGCAACGCGATGAACCGCACGCCCTCGCCCATCTCGGTGCGACTGACACAGCACTGCAAGCGGCAGCCGATGTGTTGCGCTTCAGCGCGCTGCAAATCGATGCGCAGCCCGAGGCCGACGCTGAATTGCTCGCCCGCCGCGCCCGCGCCGTGGTTGAACAGTCTGCTGAACAGGTGATGCGCGAAGTAGGTCGCGCGCTGGGTGCCGGGCCGTTTTGTCAGGATCGGCATTTCGCCCGGTTGAGCGCCGACCTGCCGGTGTTTCTGCGCCAGAGTCACGCTGAACGCGACCTTGCTGCATTGGGCCAGCAGATTGCCGGTCAGTCCTGCGAGGTCTGGGCGTTATGAAAGCCAACCCGATCGTTGGCCAGGGCACTTCATTGCAGCAATGGCAGGCTTCGCGGCGTCTGGCCGAGCTGCCGGCCATCGATATTCTTGACTTGGTACCGCTGGGCTCGCGAGCGGTGATCATCGCGCCGCACCCGGATGACGAAGTGCTCGGTTGCGGCGGCATCATGCAGTTGCTGGCGGCAGCCGGACGTCCATTGCAGTTGATCTCGGTCACCGATGGCAGCGCCAGTCACCCCGGCTCGCAGCGCTGGACAGTCGAGCGTTTGAGTGTGGTGCGTCCGCAGGAGTCTGCCGAAGCCTTGCGGCGCCTCGGTCTGCCGATGCATAGCCTGAAATGGCTGCGCGGCGGTTTTACCGACACCCAAGTGGCGGCGCAGGAAACCGAATTGAGCGAATTCATCGCCGGGTATCTGCACGCCAGTGATGTGGTTTTCACTACCTGGCGCCAGGACGGCCACAGCGATCACGAGGCCGTCGGCCGCGCCAGTGTCGAAGCGGCGCGACGCGTTGGTGCGACCTGCCATGAACTTCCGGTCTGGACCTGGCACTGGGCAACCCCGGAAGACGCCACAGTGCCATGGGAGCGTGCGCGCAAGATCCTCCTTTCACCGACGCACATCGCACGAAAACGCCACGCAGCGCACGCGTTCGCCAGCCAGTTGGAAGGCGACCGCGACGTCGGCCTCGGGCCGGTGCTCGCGCCCTATGTGCTCGATCGTTTGCTGCAACCTTTTGAAGTGGTGTTCCTGTGAGCGTCGATGACCGCTATTTCGACGGCCTGTTCGCGGGCAATGACGACCCATGGGCGTTCCGCCAGCGTTGGTACGAACAGCGCAAGCGAGCGATCACCCTCGCCGCCCTGCCCCGTCCGCGCTACAGGTCGGTTTTCGAACCGGGCTGCGCCAACGGCGAACTGAGTGCAGAGCTGGCTCCGCGCTGCGACCGCCTGTTGTGCTGCGACACGGCGAGCGCGGCGGTGAAGCTGGCGCGTACGCGCTTGAGCGTGTTCGAGCATGCCGAAGTCCGTCAGGGCCGCCTTCCGGCTGACTGGCCCGAGGAAAAATTCGACCTGATCGTATTCAGCGAAATCGGCTACTACCTCGACGAAAAAGATCTGACAGAAATGATCCGCCGGATCAGTGAGTCACTGACCGCCGACGGCCAATTGCTGGCCTGCCACTGGCGCCCGCCGATCGAGGGCTGCCCGCTGAATGCGCGTCAGGTCCACGATCAGATCCACGATCAGTTGGCTTTGCCGCGTCTGGTGCTGCATCAGGAAGCGGATTTCATTCTTGAACTGTGGAGCCGCGAGCCACGCTCGGTGGCGGCCCTGGAGGGCTTGCGTTGATTGGTATCGTGATTCCGGCGCACAACGAAGAGGCGCTGCTTGATGAATGCCTGCGTGCAGCGTTGCGTGCCAGCCAGCATGCACAACTGGCCGGCGAGCCGGTGGAAATACTGGTCGTGCTCGACAGTTGCAGCGATGGCTCGGCGCAGATCGTCAGCGCTTATCCAGTGCTCAGCTTGCAGATCGATGCACGCAACGTTGGCGAAGCCCGCGCCACCGGTGCGCGCCTGCTGCTCGAGCGCGGTGCCCGCTGGATCGCCTGCACCGACGCCGACAGCCGCGTCGCCGATGACTGGCTGGCGGCGCAACTGGGGCTGGAGGCTGACGCAGTGTGCGGCACGGTAACGGTCGAACACTGGCACGAATCGATCGATGAGGCGGCGCAGATTCGCTATCACCGCCATTATCAGGCCCGTGAGGGGCATCGACACATTCACGGCGCCAACCTCGGTGTCAGCGCCGAGGCTTATCGTCTGGCCGGCGGTTTCAAGTCGCTGACCTGTGACGAGGATGTGCAACTGGTGCGTGCGCTGGAGCGCAGCGGCGCCAATATCGCCTGGAGTCACCGTCCGCAAGTGCACACCAGCGCCCGTCTCGATAGTCGGGCCAAGGGCGGGTTCGGTGACTTTCTGCGCAATCTGGCACAGCTGGAAAAAAAAATTACGGATCAGATGGATCTGTGACGCGACGAATCGGCTGTCTTGAGCAATACTCTGCCTCGCAGTAATCCAAGGGTTGGAGCACTGCACCGTTGCTATTCATTTGCCTTCACGGGCCGCGATCAGCGTTGGCTGCTCACGACTGAGGGCGAGATACCACAAGGACGTCGCACTCATGAAATCGTCATTGCTCAACGAACACGGCCTGCCGGCACAGATCTGGAACAGCGCGCCGCAACTCGACAATATTCCCGTCATCAACACCCACAGCCTGGTACCCGCCGGCGCCCGCGCCGTGGTCATCGCCCCGCATCCGGGCGACGAAGTGGTCACTTGCGGCGGTCTGCTGCAATTGCTCTCCAGCCTTGGCCATCCCCTGCAATTGCTCTCGATTACCGACGGTAGCGCCAGCCACCCTGGCTCGCGCCAATGGTCGGAACAACGCCTGAGCGTGTTTCGTCCGCAGGAAAGCGTCGAAGCCCTGCGCCGCCTCGGCCTGCCGATGCACAGCCTGAAATGGGTGCGCGGCGGGTTTACCGACAACGCCCTGAGTGATCAACAAAGCCAACTGACAGAATTCATTGGTCGTTATCTACGCCCGGGCGATGTGGTGTTCAGCACTTGGCGCAAGGATGGCCCGCCGGATCATGAAGTGGTTGGCCGGGCCAGTTTCGACGCGGCGCAGAAGGCCGGGGCGACCTACCACGATGTGCCGGTGTGGGCCTGGCACTGGCCGGAGCGCGAGCAGCAAATGATTCCCTGGGAACGCGCGCGCAAGCTGCGCCTTGATACCTGGACGGTCGCGCGCAAGAGCCACGCCACCCACGCTTACGCCAGCCAGCTCAAGGGCGAACCGGCCATCGGCATCGCCCCGCTGCTGCCACCGGTGCTGCTGGAGCGGATGCGCTTGCCGTATGAAATTGTCTTCTTCTGAACGGCGGAAGCTCAACATACCTGTGGGAGCGAGCCTGCTCGCGAAAGCGGTGTGTCATGTGTCAGATGTATTGAATGTGATGAAGTCTTCGCGAGCAGGCTCGCTCCCACATTAGCCCAGCAGTGAATCATCGGAAGGAACTGCCACCCCCTCAGACCAGTCGCATGAACAGGCATGCCCAATTCAGAGGAGTGAACGTGTCCAGCGATCCCAAGCGTCAAGTGGTCGACGCGCCAGTCATTCATCGCCTGCGGGTACTCACGGTCAACACCCACAAGGGCTTCACCGCACTGAATCGGCGGTTCGTTCTCCCGGAACTGCGCGAAGCGATGCGCAGTACCTCGGCCGATCTGGTGTTTCTGCAGGAAGTGGTGGGTGAGCACGAACGCCATTCCAGTCGCTACAACGACTGGCCGCAGACCTCGCAATACGAATTTCTCGCCGACAGTATGTGGAGCGATTTTGCCTACGGGCGCAACGCCGTTTACCCGGATGGCCACCACGGCAACGCGCTGCTGTCGAAATACCCGATCCGCGAATATCGCAACCTCGACGTGTCGATCACCGGGCCTGAACGGCGCGGGCTGTTGCACTGCATTCTTGATGTGCCCGGGCATGCCGAGGTGCATGCAATCTGTGTGCATTTGAGTCTGCTGGAAAGCCATCGGCAATTGCAGTTGCAACTGCTCTGTCAGCTGCTTGAATCTCTACCCGACGATGCGCCGGTGATCATCGCCGGCGATTTCAATGACTGGCAGTTGCAAGGCAACGCCGCCCTCGCCCGTCGCGATTATCTGCATGAAGCCTTTGAGCGCCATCATGGGCGCCCGGCGAAAACCTATCCCGCGCGGTTTCCCTTGCTGAGGCTTGACCGGATCTACTTGCGCAATGCCAGCAGCCACGACCCACGCATTCTTGGCAACAAGCCGTGGACGCATCTTTCCGATCACCTCCCGCTGGCGGTCGAAGTGCATCTGTAAGTGCATTTTTGACAGCAATTAAATGACAGGCCTTCCCGGCAACTGACGCTAGGAAAGACCTTTCGTCGGCGGCAAAAAACCGTCAGCAGCCTGCCTTACAAGCGTTTTTCCATGCAAACAAACACTTAGTTATGTGCAGAAAAACAAACGCTTGCAAAGGCCGATTTAAGTGCACCATTCATCGTGCATTTTCTTGACGCGCAGGCATCACTCTTCTTATCTCTACCTTACTACCCCCGGAATCACTACTGGGGCTGACCTTCCGGCACTCGCGAAATCGAGCAGCCGCGGTTCGCCCCGCTCTATTCGGTCGCCCCTCATTCGGGGTAGGAGAGACGCCAAACACGAGATGACGCATGCGCTTGCAAGGTAGACCTCCATGAAAACTTCACTGACCCCACACGAACTGAAAATCACCCTTTGCACAGTGTCAGGTTCGCTGTTGCTCTGCTCGTCCATGGAGGCGCATGCGGGATCTGCGGCGGACGAACCCGCGTGGTATCGCACGGACGTTCCGGTGCTGACCCTGCCAGCAACCGTGATAACACTCGGACCGCTGCCATTGAGTCAGCAGAGTTCGCGCCTGATCACTGAGGATCTTGCCCCATCTGCCTGGGACGAGCTGTACGGTAAAAGCGCTCGGCAAGCACAGACCGACGCACTTTCATCCGGTTATGCGATGGCCGCTGGCGAGTTCAAAGGTCCGGCCGTGGTCACGTTGAAAAGCGCTAACGGGACTACTCAGACCCTTGGTCTTATAGGTGGCGACAATCAGGTCCAGCTGAATGCCGATGGTGCGCTGACCCGACGTGCCCTCGCCGACCGCAACACTGACAGCCTCAACCTGCAAGGCCAGAGCCTCGGCGCCTATTACAGTCTGGTGGGTGCGCAAGGCTGGCACGTCGACCTGTCGGCCAGCGGCGGTCGGGTCAGCGGCTTCAGTCGCACTGCGCAAGGTAATCGGCAAGCCACCGAAGGCAATGCGATGACCTTTTCCGTCGAAGGCGGTTACCCGATCGGCTTGAGTGAAAACTGGGTGGTCGAACCGCAGGCACAACTGATCAACCAGCGCATCAGTCTCGACGCTCCGTACGCCGGCTCGGGCAATGCCTCTTCCACCGACCTGACCGCGTGGAGTGGCCGCGTCGGTGCGCGGTTGAAAGGCAGTTATGACTTGAACGGGTTGCCTGTCGAACCCTACGTGCGCACCAACCTTTGGCACACCGTTTACACCGGCAGCACGGTGACGCTCGATCAGGTCGACAAGATCAGCAGCAGCCGCAAGTCTTCAACAGTGGAGTTGGGTTTGGGCCTGGTGGCGCGGGTCACACCGGCGGTAAGCCTGTACATGAGCGCCGATTACAGCAGCGATGTGGATGACAATGACCTGAACGGGATCATCGGCAGCCTTGGCGTGCGGATGCGCTGGTGATCTGCTGAACGCTGAACGCTGAACGCTGAAGAACCTTGTGGGAGCGAGCCTGCTCGCGAAAGCGGTATCACCTTCAACATCATCGTTGACTGACATGACGCCTTCGCGAGCAGGCTCGCTCCCACAGCTGCTAGCCCTGCGGCTTGAGAATCAAAACCGCCAACGGCGGAAGATTCAGTTCCAGCGACAACGATTGACCATGACTCGGTACTTCATCGGTCAATGCCCCGCCACCATTGCCATAGTTGGAGCCGGCGTAAATGTCGGCGTCACTGTTGAACAGCTCGGTCCAGCGCCCGGCAAACGGCACGCCGACCCGATACGACTGGCGCGGTACCGGTGTGAAGTTGGCAACCACCAGCACCGGCGAGCCGTCCTTACTCCAGCGTAGCCATGCGTAAACGCTGTTGATCGCATCATCGCCAATCAACCACTGGAAGCCTTGCGGCGCGTCGTCCTGATCATGCAGCGCCGGCTCTTCGCGATACAGCCGGTTGAGATCGCCAACCAGTTTCTGCACACCTTTGTGCTCGGAATACTGCAGCAGGTACCAGTCCAGCTGCTGATCGTGGTTCCACTCGCGCCACTGGCCAAACTCGCAGCCCATGAACAACAGCTTCTTGCCCGGATGCGTCCACATGAAGCTCAGATAGGCGCGCAGGTTGGCGAACTTCTGCCAGCGGTCGCCGGGCATCTTGTCGATCAGCGAGTGCTTGCCGTGCACCACTTCGTCGTGGGAAATCGGCAGGATGAAGCGTTCCGACCAGGCATAGACCAGACCAAAGCTCAACTCGTTGTGGTGATGGGCGCGGTACACCGGGTCCTGCTGGATGTAGTGCAGCGAATCGTGCATCCAGCCCATGTTCCATTTGTAGGAAAAGCCCAGGCCGCCCTGCTGGGTGCTCTGGCTGACGCCCGGCCATGCGGTGGATTCTTCGGCAATCACCAGCGCACCCGGCGCTTCCAGTTCAACCACGTCGTTCAAATGACGCAGGAAGTCGATAGCCTCCAGGTTCTCCCGACCGCCGTGGCGGTTCGGCACCCATTCGCCAGCCTTGCGCGAATAGTCGCGATACAGCATCGACGCCACGGCATCAACACGCAGGCCGTCGATGTGGAAGTGTTTCAGCCAGTGCAGCGCCGAGGCCAGCATGTAGCCGTGCACTTCAGTGCGACCGAGGTTGTAGATCAGCGTGTCCCAATCCTGATGGAAGCCTTCCAGCGGATTGCCGTATTCGTACAGCGCGGTGCCGTCGAACTGCGCCAGACCATGGGTATCGGTGGGGAAATGCGCCGGTACCCAGTCGAGAATCACACCGATGTCGGCCTGGTGACAGGCGTTGACGAACGCGGCGAACTGATCCGGCGTGCCGTAACGCGCGCTCGGCGCGAACTGCGAGAGCAATTGATAGCCCCAGGAACCGCCGAACGGGTGCTCCATGATCGGCATCAATTCGATGTGGGTGAAACCCAGCTCTTTGACATAAGGAATCAACCGCTCGGCCAGTTCCGGCCAGGTGTACTGGCGCGCAACCTCGCCGAGATCATCCAGTTCGCACTGCCACGAGCCGGCGTGCAACTCATAGATCGACAAAGGTTTGGAGCGCTGCTGACGATCCTGACGGGAATTCATCCACTCGTGATCCTGCCAATCGATTTGCAACGGCGAGGCGACTTTCGAGGCGGTGTCCGGTGGCAGGCTGGTGGCCAGCGCCATCGGGTCGGCCTTGAGCGGCAGAATGCCGTGGGCGCCGAGGATTTCGTACTTGTACAACTCCCCCGCTTGCAGGCGAGGGATGAACAACTCCCATACGCCCGAAGGATGGCGCAGGCGCATCGGGTGACGACGACCGTCCCAGACGTTGAAATCGCCGACCACCGAGACACGCCGGGCATTCGGTGCCCACACGGCAAAGCGCACACCGTCGACACCATCGACGGTTTTCAGCTGCGCACCGAGGCAAGCGCTGAGGTCACGGTGATTGCCTTCGGCAAACAGATACAAATCCATTTCGCCCAGCAGCTGGCCAAAGCTGTACGGATCTTCGGCGACCTGCTCGCCACCGGCCCAGCGCGTGCGCAACAGGTACGGTCGCGCCTGATCGAAATGGCCGACAAACAGCCCCGGCGTCTCGGTCATCTCCAGCGGGCCAAGCTCTTCGCCGCTGTCCTTGTCCAGCACCGCCACACTCAGCGCACCCGGCAGATAAGCGCGGATGAATTGTCCGCCAGCGCCATCGCCGTGCGGGCCGAGAATGGAAAACGGGTCCTGATGTTCAGCGCGCACCAACGCATCGATGTCGCGCGCCGAGGGTAATAATGCTTCCTTTACCACACCCTGTTCCTTGTTCGAGAAACTCATGACTACTCTCCACCAAGATCGGAAAAGGGTTTAAGCCCTGTCAATAATCCATACAAGCCGTGCAATGGCACGGGCAGCCACGTTGGGCGGTTTTCCGCCTCGTAGGCCACTTCATAAGCGGCTTTTTCCAGGCCGAACAACGCCAGCGCGGCGTCGGCACCCTGAGGATCCTGCCAGGCATGCTCAAGACTAGCTGCTGCCTCGCGGTATGCCTGGACAAATGCCTCGCGTGCTTCGCGCAGATAACGCTCGGCGACACGTTTACGCGCCGCTTCGGCTTCGACGCTGTTGTCGACGTTATGCACATTGATGGTCATCGCCGCTGCGTAATCGAACGAACGCAGTACGCCGCTGACATCCTTGTACGGGCTGTGCTTGCCGCGACGCTCACTCAACGGCCGCGCCGGTTCGCCCTCGAAGTCGATCAGGTAGGCATCGCCCTTGATCACCAGTACCTGACCCAGGTGCAAGTCGCCATGCACCCGAATGCGCAAGCCGCCAGTGGCTTTCTTCGCCAGATCCTGCACATGGGCAAGAATGGTTTTCTTCTCGTCGAGCAGACGCTTGACGAGTTTCTGATCCGCCGCGTTCAACTCGCCTTGATGCTGCTTGAGCAGTTTCAAGGCATGTTCGACCTGGGCGGTGACATCCTTGGCCGTCGCGGCCATGTCCTTGCTCGACGACACTTGCGGCGCAAAGTCGGCGTTCTCGGTTGGCGCAGCGAGCACCTGATGCATCTCGCCCAGACGCTGACCGAGCATGCCGGCGAAGTCCCTCAGCTCGCCGAGCGCGTTGTAATGCTGCTCCTGCTCGGACATGGCGTCGGCCAGTTCATCGCGCAACGCCCGTTCGAGGTTGTTCTGCGTCCATTCCCATGCATCGCCCTGATTGCTCAGATAGCCCTGCGCGATCATCAGCAGATTGTCTTCTCCTTGAGCATCGCGGCGAATCACCGAACCCAGCAGCGGAGAGATATTGGCAAACCCGGCCTCGGTCAGGTAAGCGCTCATCTCCAGTTCCGGGTGTACGCCAGAAGCCACTTTGCGTATCAGCTTAAGCACCAGGCTGTTGCCGACAACCACGGAGCTGTTCGATTGCTCGGCCGACAGGTAGCGCACATCCGACTCGGCGCCGAGGCCGAGTTTTTCCAGATGATCTGTCTGTTCGAAGCGGATTTCGCCTTCAATCGACTCCAGTACGGTGTTGTTCTGCATGCCTTGCAGAACGGCGCGGACGAAGGTTTCCAGACTGAACGCATCGGTAATCAGGCCGACCTGACGCACACGACGAACACGCGATAGCGCCAATTGCTGCGGCAACGGCGGGCCGACATGGTCTTCGGCGATGAAGCCGAACGGCAGTTGATACCGATTGGTCTGGCCACCGCTGGTGACTTCGATTTCGCTGAGCAGCACCGGATGCTGGGCATCGCCGAAGCGCACGCCATAAGCGAGATTGACCTTCTCGATCGCCGCGTCCTTGCCGGCGAACCAGCGACGGTTCTGCAGCCAGCTCGGCAGAATGCTTTGCTCCAGCGTCGTACGCGACGGCGCTTCGAGCAGCTCTTCCATGCGTTTTTTCAGCACCAGTGTGGTGAAGTCCGGCAGGCTCTGTGCCGGCTCGACGTGCCAGCTCGGCATCTGGTTTTCCGCCGCCAGCGCAAACCAATAGAAACCGTACGGCGCCAGGGTCAGAAGGAAATTCAACTGACCGATCGGCGGGAACGCGTTACCGCCGAGCATTTCCACCGGCACCATGCCGACGTACGCCGACAGATCCAGCTCCACAGCTTGCGCACTGCGCGAGACGTTGGCCACGCACAGAATGATTTCGTGCTTGCCGTCGGCATCGGTGTATTCGCGGGTATAAGCCAGCACGCGTCGGTTGGCCGGCGAGAGCATTTTCAACGTGCCACGGCCGAACGCTTTCGATTGCTTGCGCACGGCCAGCAGGCGCCGCGTCCAGTTCAACAGCGAATGCGGATCGCCGGACTGGGTTTCGACGTTGACTGACTGATAGCCATACTGCGGATCCATGATCGGCGGCAGTACCAGACTGGCCGGATCGGCGCGGGAGAAACCGCCGTTGCGGTCGATCGACCACTGCATTGGAGTACGCACGCCGTCGCGGTCGCCGAGGTAGATATTGTCGCCCATGCCGATTTCGTCGCCGTAATACAGGGTCGGCGTGCCGGGCATCGACAGCAGCAGGCTGTTGAGCAGTTCGATGCGGCGACGGTCGCGCTCCATCAGCGGCGCGAGTCGGCGGCGAATACCGAGGTTGATTCGCGCGCGACGGTCAGCCGCGTAGTAGTTCCACAGGTAATCGCGCTCACGATCGGTGACCATTTCCAGGGTCAGCTCATCGTGGTTGCGCAGGAAAATTGCCCATTGGCAATTCGCCGGAATTTCCGGGGTCTGCCGGAGAATGTCGGTAATCGGGAAGCGATCTTCCTGCGCCAACGCCATGTACATGCGCGGCATCAGCGGGAAGTGGAAGGCCATGTGGCATTCGTCGCCATTGACCCCAGCGGCATCGGTGTCACCGAAATACAGCTGTGTGTCTTCCGGCCACTGATTGGCCTCGGCCAGCAGCATGCGGTCGGGGTAGTTGGCGTCGATCTCGGCACGGATCTGCTTGAGGACGTCATGGGTCTCGGGCAGGTTTTCGTTGTTGGTGCCGTCGCGCTCGATCAGGTACGGAATCGCATCGAGACGCAGACCGTCGATGCCCATGTCCAGCCAGTAACGCATCACCGACAACACGGCTTTCATGACTTGCGGGTTATCGAAGTTCAGATCCGGCTGATGCGAATAGAAGCGGTGCCAGAAGTATTGGCCGGCGACCGGGTCCCAAGTCCAGTTGGACTTCTCGGTATCGAGGAAGATGATCCGCGTGCCGTCGTATTTCTGGTCATCATCGGACCAGACGTAGAAATCCCGCGCCGCCGAACCCGGCTTGGCTTTACGCGCACGCTGAAACCACGGGTGCTGGTCGGAGGTGTGGTTGATGACCAGTTCGGTAATCACCCGCAGACCGCGCTTGTGCGCTTCGGCAATGAAGCGCTTGGCGTCGGCCATGGTCCCGTAGTCGCTGTGCACGCCACGGTATTCGGCGATGTCGTAACCGTCGTCGCGGCGTGGCGAGGGATAGAACGGCAGCAGCCAGATGGTGTTGACGCCGAGGTCGGCAATGTAATCGAGTTTGGCGATAAGCCCGGGAAAGTCGCCGATCCCGTCATTGTTGGAGTCGAAAAACGATTTGACGTGAACCTGATAGATCACCGCGTCCTTGTACCAGAGCGGGTCTTTGATGAAGGCGGCTGCCTTGGGTTTCTTCGCCATGTGGAACTCCTGAAAAATTCTCTGATACACCGAGGGACTCGCATTGGTGAGCCCCTGTGGCGAGGGGATTTATCCCCGTTCGGCTGCGCAGCAGTCGCAAATTATTAACGCGGTGCAGCTTGAAAAAAGGGGCCGCTGCGCGCCCCGGCGGGGATGAATCCCCTCGCCACAAGTGCGGTTCAAATGTTACGAAGCTGTAATCCGCCAAATCCCGAACGGCTGATACGCCGGGTCGATGCGCATGAACTGATATTTGCCGTGCCAGTCCCAGCGATGGCCATTCATCAGATCTTCACCATGGGTGGTGGCGTCGTCCGGCAGGCCCATTTCCCACAGCGGCAGTTCGAAATTCGCTTCCTGCACGTTGTGCGGATCGAGGCTGACCGCGACCAGAATGAAATTGCTGCCATCGGCGCTGCGCTTGCCGAAGTACAGAATGTTGTCGTTCCAGGCGTTGTAGATTTTCAGGCCCAGATGCGTATGCAGCGCCGGGTTCTGCCGGCGGATGCGGTTGAGCTGGGCGATCTCGGCAATGATGTTGCCGGGTGCGGTGAAATCGCGGACGCGGATTTCGTATTTCTCCGAATCCAGATATTCCTCTTTGCCCGGTACTGGCGCCGATTCGCACAATTCGAAACCGGAATACATGCCCCACAGCCCCGAGCCCATAGTCGCCAGCGCCGCGCGAATGAGGAAACCGGGACGCCCCGACTCATGCAGGAACGCCGGGTTGATGTCCGGAGTATTGACGAAGAAATTCGGCCGATAGCATTCGCGCCACGGCGACTGATTCAGTTCGGTGAAATATTCCGCCAGCTCGGCCTTGGTATTGCGCCAGGTGAAATAGGTGTAGCTCTGCGAATAACCGACCTTGCCCAGACGGGCCATCATCGCCGGCGTGGTGAAGGCCTCGGCGAGAAAGATCACTTCCGGGTACAGGGTGCGCACATCGGCGATCAGCCATTGCCAGAACGGCAGCGGTTTGGTGTGCGGGTTGTCAACGCGGAAGATTTTCACGCCTTCCCTGACCCAGCCGACGACGATGTCGCGCAACTCGACCCACAGGCTCGGAATCGCGTCCGGCGCATAGAAGTCGACGTTGACGATGTCCTGGTATTTCTTCGGCGGATTTTCGGCGTATTTGATCGTGCCGTCCGGGCGCCAGTTGAACCAGCCCGGATGCTCCTTGAGCCACGGGTGGTCCTGGGAACACTGGATGGCGAAGTCGAGAGCGATTTCCAGGCCATGGTCGGCGGCGGCGGCCACCAAACGGCGGAAATCTTCACGGGTGCCGAGTTGCGAGTGAATCGCTTCGTGGCCGCCCTCTTCGCTACCAATCGCGTACGGGCTGCCGGGATCGTCTGGGCCAGCGGTCAGGGAATTGTTGCGGCCCTTGCGGTGGGCGCGGCCGATCGGGTGAATCGGCGTGAAGTACAACACGTCGAAACCCATGTCCTGAATCATCGGCAGACGCGAGTGCACATCGTTGAACGTGCCGTGACGCTGGGGATCGTCGGTGATCGAGCGTGGAAACAACTCATACCAACTGGCGAACTCGGCGAGTTCGCGCTCGACGTCCATGGGGAATTCGGCGCTGACGCTCAGATAGGCGCGGTGATCGGCCTGAGCCATCAGCTCTGCACTGCGCGAGTGCAGAAACAGGGCGACCTGCTCGGTTTCGAGCAGGCCCGACAATTCATGGTGCAGCGCCGCGAGCTGCTCGCTGAGCTGGCCTTCGCTGCGTTCGGCGGCCTGTTGCACCATCGTCCGGCCTTCCTGCAGCTCCAGAGAAACCGGCACCGCCGCGCTGTGCTTCTTTTCCAGTTCGTACTGGAAGCTGGCGAAATGGTCGATCCACGCTTCGATGCAATACAGGTAGCGGCCCTGTTCCTCGGGGCGGAACTGGCCTTGCCAGGTGTTGTTGCCCTGATCGGACATGACCTCGGTCTGCCAGGTTTCCTGGCCTTCCTCGCGCCAGCGAATGCGCACGGCGAGCTTGTCATGGCCGTCGGCAAAGACTTTGCTGGTCACCACTACTTCGCGCCCGGCAATCGATTTGACCGCGAATTGGCCACCGTCGAGGGTCGGCATGGTGTTTTCGATGACGATACGTGGCAGCAGCAACGCCTGCGACAGCGGCATGTGCGGGTTGTAACTCAGCTCTGAAGGTCTTTCAGCAGTCATTGAGCATCTCTCCTTAACGCCCCAAGGACGCTCTTGTGCCGGAACAGTATTCGCGAGAAAGCGCCGGCCCTGTCATGAACTCACTTAGGTTCCGAGCAACCGGCGCGGGGAAAAGTTCAGATGAAATTAACAAGACAAACCTGCGGATCGAATTTGCCGTGGCCGGGTCAACTCACTTAAGCACGTCCCACGCCATGTGCCATACGGAGGTCACCTGATGAGCATCCCGATCCCGGCGGAAACGCCCGATCCGAACATCGACAAACCCACCCTGCCGGACACCGAACCTCCACCGGTGCCCGAGCAAGAGCCGCCAGGCACCACGCCACCACCGAAGGAAGAGCCACCGAGCACGATGCCGCCGGTGATCGTCTGACATTGGCATGTCTGCGTGCCATCCCTGTAGGAGCTGCCGAAGGCTGCGATCTCTTTGCCGCGCGGCAATGCAAATCAAAAGATCGCAGCCTTCGGCAGCTCCTACACGGGACCGAGTGATTAGCTAGAGGTGGTCGTTCTTGTCGACATCCTTTTCGAACACTCTCACCACGTAGGGCATCACGCTGAAAATCGCCAGCGCCAGAATGGTACTGAGCAATGCCGTCGCTTCCTTGCCCAGCCCGGCTGCCACGCCGATCGCCGCCGTCATCCATAAGCCCGCCGCCGTGGTCAGGCCTTTGACATGGGCCTCGTCGCCCTGCTGATTTTTCAGAATGGTCCCAGCGCCGAGAAAGCCGATCCCGGCAATCACGCCCTGCAATACCCGACTCATGGCATCGGATTCCGCACCCGAGGTCTGCGGCACCAATACGAATAGTGCGGCGCCGAGCGCCACCAGCATGTGCGTGCGCACGCCTGCTGCCTTGCCTTTATGTTCGCGCTCGAAACCGAGAATCCCGCCAAGAATCGCCGCCATCACCAGGCGTACGGTGATCCGGGTCATTTGCGAGGCATCACCGATATCGGCGAACTCGGCTTGCATCGTGGCCCACACTTCATCCCACCAGTCTTCCATCGTGCCTCCCTTGTTATTGGCTTGATAAGCGATGGACAACAGCGACCATTAATCGGTTGCGCAGAACGATCGGCGCGCTGCGCTTCCTAATATGCAGACCTCCCTGGAACAAGGACTGCCGCCATGCCCGTTCGAATCGATGAATCCAACCCCGAGCAGAAAGTGTGTTTTTTTACCGTCGAGCATGGTGAGGAAATTCGCATCTGCGACACCCTCGAAGTCCTGACCGATAGCGACAAAGCCATGTCGTTCGTGGAAATCGAAGGCAAACGCACCTACATCACCGAAGCAGAAGCCGATGCCTTGACCGTCGCCGGGGCCAGGGACGGGCGCAAACATCTGAAGGCCGATGACAGTGATTCGGTGGTTTGATTGATCTCGATCAACACCCGACGCAGACGCCTGCAATAGGCGTTTGCGCCTTGCCTGGCAGGTTGCTTCAAGTTGTCGCAGGCATTGCGTCAAACCTCATCTGATCCGCTTTTTATTGCCAAACCTGAGTCTGTTCTGCAAACAGATCGCCGCTCATAGTGCATCGGCCTGATGGAGGCTGATGAGCGAACGAACATGAGCGAGCAAATCCCCGTCCGAACCGTAGAAGCATCGCCAACGATAAAAAGCGTACCCGCGCGCCCACTGAAAGCGACCGCCGGATCCACCGACAAGCAGATCCACACTCGCAGTTTCACCGGTCTGTTCCGCAACCTGCGTATGAGCGGTGCCGGACTTCTGTTTGTGCTGTTCTTCGGCACCGTGTGGCTGAACTGGGGCGGTCGGCAGGCGGTGCTGTGGGATCTGGCGGAAAGTAAATTCCATATCTTCGGCGCGACGTTCTGGCCGCAGGATTTCATTCTGCTCTCGGCCCTGCTGATCATTGCTGCGTTCGGACTCTTCGCCATCACCGTGTTTGCCGGTCGCGTCTGGTGCGGTTACACCTGCCCGCAGAGTTCGTGGACGTGGATCTTCATGTGGTGCGAGAAGATCACCGAAGGCGAGCGCAACCAGCGAATCAAACTGCAAGCCGCGCCATGGAGCCTGAACAAACTGGCGCGGCGCGCCGCCAAACACACGTTGTGGCTGGCAATCAGCGTAATCACCGGCCTGACCTTCGTCGGCTATTTCACGCCGATCCGGCCGCTGGCCGAAGAACTGCTGACCCTGCAGATCGGTGGGGTCAGCCTGTTCTGGGTGCTGTTTTTTGCCGCCGCCACCTATATCAACGCCGGTTGGCTGCGTGAAGCGGTGTGCATGCATATGTGCCCGTATGCGCGGTTCCAGAGCGTGATGTTCGACAAGGACACGCTGACCATCGCCTACGACGCCGCGCGAGGCGAAAACCGTGGCCCGCGCAAGCGTGATGTACGCCCGGTCGAAGCTGGCCTGGGTGATTGCATCGACTGCCAGTTATGCGTGCAGGTCTGCCCGACCGGCATCGACATCCGCGATGGCTTGCAAATGGAATGCATCGGCTGCGCAGCATGCATCGACGCCTGCGATTCGATCATGGACAAAATGCATTACCCGCGCGGCCTGATCCGCTACAGTTCCGAGCGCGAATTGCAGGGCGGCAAGACCCACCTGCTGCGTCCGCGCCTGATTGGCTATACGGCGGTGTTGCTGGTGATGATTGGAGCGTTGGCATTAGCATTGATCGAGCGGCCGATGGTGTCGCTGGACGTAACCAAGGATCGCGGGTTGTTCCGCGAGAACGCTCAGGGGCAGATCGAGAATATTTATTCGCTGAAAGTGATCAACAAGACTCAGCAACGGCAGGATTACCGGTTGAGTCTGGTTGATGGCGACGGGTTTGAGTTGCAGGGCAAAACGGCATTGAGCCTGGCGCCCGGGGAGATTGTCGATGTGCCGGTGTCGGTGGCGATGACCACTGAGCGGCCGGCGAGCAGTTCGCAGACATTGAGTTTCAGGATTGAAGACAGTGACGAGCCGCAGGTATACAGCGTGGCGAACAGCCGGTTTGTGGCGCCGATGAATCGCTGAGGAGCTGGCATTGCTGCCCTCACCCCAGCCCTCTCCCGGAGGGAGAGGGAGCCGACCGAGGTGTCTGTCGCTATGCATCGACCTGAAAGACCGAGTCGATTATGGATTCGGCAAAGCACTGTCAGGTCGGCGTATTTCATCAGCATCCCCCAATCAGTCCCCTCTCCCTCTGGGAGAGGGCTAGGGTGAGGGCTCCTTCCCTGACACCCCACAAAATTAAGTCCACCAAGGCCCACCGATGAAACGCTACGAAAAATTCGCCGACGACATCGCTGAACTGATCCGCTCCGGCGTCCTCGGCCCTGGTCAGCGGGTACCGTCGGTGCGCTATGCCAGCCAGGCTTACGGGGTCAGCCCGTCGACCGTATTCCAGGCCTATTACCTGCTCGAACGCCGCGGCCTGATCCGCGCCCGGCCGCGCTCCGGTTACTTCGTCAACGCCCATACGCCAAGCACATTCTCCGAGCCGGTGATCAGCAGTCAGGTCAACGAGTCCACCGAGGTTGACGTCAGCGAACTGGTGTTCTCGGTACTCGATTCGATCAAAGACCCCAATACCGTACCGTTCGGCTCGGCCTTCCCCAGCCCGACGCTGTTCCCGCTACAACGCCTGTCGCGCTCCTTGGCCAGCGCCGCGCGGGAGATGGATCCGCGCATGGTCGTCACCGATATGTCGCCGGGCAACCCGCAACTGCGGCGGCAGATTGCCCTGCGCTACATGGTCGGCGGGCTGATGTTGCCGATGGAAGAATTGCTCATCACCAACGGCGCTCTCGAAGCGCTGAACCTGTGCCTGCAAGCAGTGACCGAGCCCGGCGATCTGGTGGCCATCGAGGCCCCGGCGTTTTATGCCTGCCTGCAAGTGCTGGAGCGCCTGAAGCTCAAAGCCGTGGAAATCCCCGTGCACCCGCGTGACGGCATCGACCTCGGCGTGCTCGCGCAAACTCTGGAACGCCATCCGATCAAGGCCTGCTGGTGCATGACCAGTTTCCAGAACCCGATGGGCGCGACCGTGCCCGAGGCGAAGAAACAGGAACTGGTCGAACTGCTGCGTCAGCATCAGGTGCCGTTGATCGAGGACGACGTCTACGCCGAGCTTTATTACGGGCAACAGGCGCCAAAACCGGCCAAGGCTTTTGATACCGAAGGATTGGTCATGCATTGCGGCTCGTTCGCCAAAAGTCTCGCCCCCGGCTACCGCATCGGCTGGGTGGCGGCCGGGCGTTTCGCGCAGAAGATCGAGCGACTGAAGCTGATGACCTCGCTGTGCGCTTCGATGCCGGCGCAAGCGGCAATTGCCGATTATCTGCAACACGGCGGCTACGATCGGCATCTGCGCAAACTGCGTTATGCCCTGGAAGAACAGCAGAGCGCGATGCTCGCGGCGATTGCCCGTTACTTTCCGGCGCAGACCCGGGTCAGCCAGCCGGCGGGGGGCTACTTTCTGTGGCTGGAGTTGCCGGAGCAGATGGATTCGCTGAAGCTGTTCCAGATGGCACTGGCACAAGGCATCAGCATCGCGCCGGGGCCGATTTTCTCGCCGACCCAGCGTTTCAGAAATTGCATTCGCTTGAATTACGGCAGCCCGTGGACCGAGGAATCGGAAAAGGCCATGGAGACGTTGGGGCGGATTGTGCGGTCGTTTTGACGGATAGGTGTTGTCTGGGCTGGCCCCTTCGCGAGCAGGCTCGCTCCCACAGTTGATTTGTGAATACAGAACCAATGTGGGAGCGAGCCTGCTCGCGAAGAGGCCGGCTTTAACACTGCAAATCCACCGGTTTACCGCCCACCCCCCAAGTCAACAAACGTCCCGGTCGCATACGACGCCTTGTCCGACAGCAACCAGACAATCGCCTCCGCCACTTCATCCGGCCGCCCGCCCCGGGCCATGGGAATCGCCGATTCGAGCTTGCTGACCCGATCCGGGTCGCCGCTCAGGGCATGGAAGTCGGTGTAGATGTAACCCGGACGCACGGCATTGACGCGAATGCCCTCGCCCGCCACTTCTTTCGACAGACCGATAGTGAAGGTGTCGAGCGCGCCTTTGGATGCGGCGTAATCAACGTACTCGTTCGGCGAACCGAGGCGTGCCGCGACCGAGGAGACGTTGACGATGCTGCCGCCCTGCCCGCCGTGTTTGGGCGACATGCGCAGGATCGCGTGCTTGGCGCAGAGGATCGGCGCCAGCACGTTGGTTTTCATGATTTTGAGGATGCGGAATTCGGACATTTCATCGACCCGCGACTTTTGCCCGACGGTGCCGGCGTTGTTGACCAGCGCAGTAACCCGGCCCAGTTCGCTGTCAACACGCTGAAACATCGCGATCACTTCGTCTTCGATACTGACATCGGCGCGAACCGCAATGGCCTGGGCGCCCAAGGCGCGAACCTGTTCGAGTACGCTGTGTGCGGCCTGCTCATCCGACTGGTAGTTGATGCAGATCCGGTAGCCCTGTTCGGCTGCCAACAATGCCGTAGCCGCGCCGATTCCGCGCCCGCCACCGGTGATGACAATGACTTTATCCATGCTGGCCTTCCCCCACGTGCACACGTAACAGTCGGGGGAAGAATAACTGCGATTGGCGGGTTTTGCATGGAGTCTGTGGCGTCTGGCCGGACGCCTTCGCGAGCAAGCTCGCTCCCACAAGGGAATGCGATCACCTGTGGGAGCGAGCCTGCTCGCGAAGAACGATGACTCGGTCTCTCAGACCACCGCCAATCGCTGCCCACGCACGATGTCCTGCATGAAGCGCTCCGCCGGCATCGGGTGGCCAAGCAGATAGCCCTGCAGCGAATCACAGCCCAGTTTGGTGAGGAAATCCTGTTGCGCGCCGGTCTCGACACCCTCGGCGACAATCCGCAAGTCCAGCGCCTGCCCCAGCGCGACAATCGCCGAGACGATCGCCGCATCATCGCTGTCGTGCTCCAGATCACGGACGAAACCGCGGTCGATCTTCAGCTCATTGGCCGGCAGGCGCTTGAGGTACATCAGGCTGGAATAACCGGTGCCGAAGTCGTCGATCGACAGGTCGACGCCCATGTCCGACAACTCTTGCAGCACGGTCATGCTCGCGTCGGCGTCGCTCATGGCTGTGGTTTCAGTGATTTCCAGAGTCAGGCTGTTGGCCGGCAAATGGTGGGTGGCCAGCGCCTTGGCCACGCTTTGCACCAGCCCGGCATGGCAAAACTGCAACGCCGAGAGGTTTACGGCAATGCGCCAGTCGGTGTAACCGAGCACGTACCATTCGCGCATCTGCCGGCAGGCTTCGTTCAGGACCCATTCACCCATCGGAATGATCAGCCCGGTTTTCTCCGCCAGATCAATGAACTTGTCCGGCATCAACATGCCATGCAGCGGATGCTTCCAACGCAGCAGCGCTTCGGCACCGACCGGACGGCCATTGGCGGCGTCGAATTTGGGCTGGTAATGCAGGCAGAACTGGTTGTGCTCGATGGCCGCGCGCAGGTCCTGCAACAGTTGCAATTGCTTGCGCGCGTTGGTGTTCATCGATGCATCGAAGAAGCTGTAGCCGTTCTTGCCGCCGCCCTTGGCGTGGTACATCGCGGCGTCGGCGTTCATCAGCAGTTCCTGGGCGTTGGCGCCGTTGCCTGGATACAGGGCGATGCCGACGCTGGCGGAAATCTGCAGGTCATGCTCGGCGACGCGGAACGTGCGACCGATCAGGCCGACCTGACGCGCGGCCAGGCTCAAGGCGTCATTGGGCTCGCTCAAGCGCACCAGCAGAACGAACTCATCGCCACCGATTCGCGCCAGGGTGTCCTGGCTGCGCAAATCCTCACGCAGACGCGCGCCGACTTCGCGCAGCAATTGGTCGCCCATGTGATGGCCGAATGCGTCGTTGACCGGTTTGAAGCCGTCGAGGTCGATGAACATCAAGGCGAAGCAGCCGCCCTGCTCTTCAACTTTTCTGATCGCCTGATTGATGCGGTCGTCGAGCAACATGCGATTGGGCAGACTGGTCAGCGGGTCGTGCAGGGCCAGTTGGGTGAGTTCGCGATTGGCCACCGTCAACGAGTGCGCCAGATCAGCGGTGCGCGCTTCGAGGCGGGCGTCGAGGATCGAGGTCAACAAGGCAATTGACAGCACCGCCAGCGTGGTGACCACGACCAGACTGTCGAGGCCATTGCCCTTCAAGCCATTGAGTGTCGCGCCGCAGAAACTGCCGTCAGGAAACTGCGCCGCCGCCATGCCGGTGTAATGCATGCCAACAATCGCCACCCCCATGATCACCGCCGCGCCAGCACGAATCAGCCGCACATAGGGCGATTGCTGACGCAGGCGAAAGGCAATCCACAACGCCGCTGCCGAGGCGCCGACGGCAATCAGCAGGGAGGCGCTGAACAGGGTCGGGTCGTAATCGATGCCCGGGGTCATGCGCAGCGCGGCCATGCCGGTGTAATGCATGGCGCTGATGCCCGCCCCCATGATCAGCGCACCGAAGGCCAGTTGCGCCAGGGGCAGCTTCGGCTGGCTGACCAGCCACAAGGCGAAACCGCAGGACAGCACCGCGATCAGCAGCGACAGCGCAGTGAGGGCGAAGTCATAGCCCAGGTCGATCGGCAGTTTGAAGGCGAGCATGCCGATGAAATGCATCGACCAGACGCCAACGCCCATCGCCAACGCCCCGCCCGCCGTCCAGAAATGCACGGCCCGGCCTTTCGCCGTGGCGATGCGCCCGGTCAGGTCGAGCGCCGTGTAGGAGGCCAGAATGGCCACGCACAACGAAATCAAAACCAGAGTGAAGGAGTAGCTGCCGATGAGCATGGACGTTCTCGTGACAAGCCGAAACCGTACTGCTTCCATTCTCGGTCGGGCAAATGCGGCGATTGTACTGATTGCACGGAAGAACGCACTGACAAAGTAACCAAATTGCCATCAAGCCGATGAAACGCTTGTTCGATCGTCCTACAAGGCTCTGCGGTGGGCTTTAAGCACACCTTGTGAAAGTGATCTCACGCCAGACACAAATCCATGTGGGAGCGAGCCTGCTCGCGAAGGCGCCGGCACAGCCACCATCGAGTTGCCTGACCCACCGCTTTCGCGAGCAGGCTCGCTCCCACTATTTTCAGCGTCCAGCCACCCTACACCATTCGAACGCGAATCCCTGTGGGAGCGAGCCTGCTCGCGAAGGCGCCGGCACAGCCACCATCGAGTTGCCTGACCCACCGCTTTCGCGAGCAAGCTCGCTCCCACAATTTTCAGCGTCCAGCCACACTTCACCCTTCGAACGCGAATCCCTGTGGGAGCGAGCCTGCTCGCGAAGGCGCAGGTACAGCCACCATCTTAGTTGCCTGACCCACCGCTTTCGCGAGCAAGCTCGCTCCCACAATTTTCAGCGTCCAGCCACCCTTCACCCTTCGAACGCGAATCCCTGTGGGAGCGAGCCTGCTCGCGAAGGCGCAGGTACAGCCACCATCGTAGTTGCCTGACCCACCGCTTTCGCGAGCAGGCTCGCTCCCACAATTTTCAGCGTCCAGCCACCCTTCACCCTTCGAACGCGAATCCCTGTGGGAGCGAGCCTGCTCGCGAAGGCGCAGGTACAGCCACCATCGTAGTTGCCTGACCCACCGCTTTCGCGAGCAAGCTCGCTCCCACAATTTTCAGCGTCCAGCCACCCTTCATCATACGAACGCGAATCCCTGTGGGAGCGAGCCTGCTCGCGAAGGCGCCGGCACAGCCACCATCGTAGTTGCCTGCCCCACCGCTTTCGCGAGCAGGCTCGCTCGCACAATTTTCAGCGTCCAGCCACACTTCACCCTTCGAACGCGAATCCCTGTGGGAGCGAGCTTGCTCGCGAATGCGTCGGCACATTCAACATCTCGCTCGACTGACCCACCGCTTTCACGAGCAAGCGCGCTCCCACAGGTTCAGCGATTATCACTGACGTCCAGTTGCCCATCCCAGCCGCCGCCCAGTGCGGCGATCAGTTGCACGCTGGCAATCAATCGACTCTGCAGAATATTAAGCACACTACGTTCGTTACTCAGCGCCGTGGCCTGCACCACCACCACGTCGATATAGGCAATCAGCCCGGCCTTGTACTGGTTTTCCGTCAGGCGCAGGGAATCGCGGGCGGCATCCAGCGCTTCCTGGCGTACCGCCGCTTCGTCTTCATACACCTTGAGCTGGACCAGGTAGTTTTCCACTTCGCGGAAACCGTCGAGCACGGTCTGCCGGTAGCGCGCGACGGTTTCGTCGTAGGCCGCTTCGCTGCGTTCGACCTCGGCCGAACGGATGCCACCGTCGAACAGCGGCAACGACAGCTGTGGGCCGACCGACCAGAAACGGTTCGGCAGGCTGATCAGGTTTTTCGAGGTACTGCTGCTGTAGCCGCCGCTCAGGCTCAGGGTCAGGTCCGGGTAATACGCGGCTTTCGCCACGCCGATGTTGGCGTTGGCGGCGATCACCGAGCGCTCGGCCGAAGCGATGTCCGGACGGCGTTCCAGCAGTTGTGAAGGCAAGCTCAGCGGTACCTGCGGCAGATTCGGGATGCTCTGGCTTTCGGCAATGCTGAAGTTGGCCGGTGCTTCGCCGGTCAGTACGGCGATGGCGTTTTCAAACTGTGCACGCTGCCAGATCAGGTCGACCAGATCGGCCTGGGTGCTTTTCAACTGGGTTTGCGCCTGCGCCACCGCATCACGCCCGGAAACTCCGGCGCGGTACTGGTTCTGGGTCATCTTCAGCGAGCGTTCATAAGCGGCAACGGTGGCCTCGAGCAAACGCTTCTGCTGATCGATGACCCGCAGTTGCAGGTAGTTCTGCACCAGCTCCGATTGCTGACTCAGACGCATCGCCGCCAGATCGGCAAAACTCGCCTGGGCGTTGGCCTCATCCGCCTCCAGTCCACGGCGCAGCTTGCCCCACACGTCCGCTTCCCAACTGACGCCCAGTTGCGCGTTGTAGGTGTCGCGGATGCCGCTTGAGGAACTGCTCAGGCTCGAACTGCTGCTACCGGTGCCCTGGCTGGAGCGGGTCTTGCCCAGACTCAGGTCGACGCTGGGGTAAAACGCCCCACGCGCGCTGCGCACCAAAGCCTGCGCCTGACGAAACTGCGCTTCGGACTGGGCAACGGTCTGGTTGGAGCTGTTGAGTTTTTCCACCAAGGCGTTGAGCTGCCGATCGCCGTACAACTCCCACCAGGCGCCACGGGCCAGCGAGTCGCTGGGGTTGGCCTGACGCCAGCCTTCGGCTTCCTTGAACTGAGCGATTTCGGCAGTTTGCGGACGCTGATAGTCCGGGCCGACTGCGCAAGCGCTGAGCAGCGCCACGCACAGCGACAGGCTCAACAGGCGCGAGCCGCGGACGGTGGCCAATTGGATAAGCGAACGGTCAGTCATAGCGGAGTTTCCAGAGCGGCGTCAGTGCGCACGCCACGCCATTTATTGAAACGATGGCGCAGCTTGTCGAGATAGAGGTAAACCACCGGGGTGGTGTAAAGGGTCAGGACCTGGCTGAACACCAGGCCGCCAATGATGGTCAGGCCCAGCGGCTGGCGCATTTCCGCACCCTCGGCGCGGCCGAGCAGCAACGGCAAAGCGCCGAGGATCGCCGCCAGCGTGGTCATCAGAATCGGCCGCAAGCGTTGCAGGCAGGCGCTGCGGATCGACTCCAGCGGCGACAGGCCCTCATGCCGCTCCAATTGCAGCGCAAGGTCGATCATCAGAATGGCGTTCTTTTTCACCACGCCGATCAGCAGGAATATCCCCAGCAGGGAAATCAGGCTGAACTCGCCGCCCAGTGCATAGATCGACAGCAACGCGCCAACCCCGGCCGAGGGCAAGGTCGAAAGAATGGTCAGCGGGTGGATGTAGCTTTCATACAGCACACCGAGCACCAGATACACGGCCAGCAACGCACCGAGGATCATGAACGGCTGGCTCTTCTGCGTGGCGGCGAAGGCGTCAGCGGTGCCGGCCATTTTCGCGATCACATCCTCCGGCAAGCCGACCTTGGCGATCGCCCGTTCGATGGCGGCACTGCCCTGCTCCACGGTCACGCCTTCAGCCATGTCAAAGGAAATGCTTTCGGACGCGAACTGGCCTTCATGACTGACCCGGTCGTTTTCCAGACTGTTTTCGTAATGGGCGAATGTCGACAGCGACACCCGCGCACCGTCAGCGGTGATCACTTCGACCTGCTTGAGCGTCACCGGATCCTGGGCGTATTTCGGATTGACCTCCATCACCACCTGGTACTGGTTGAGGCTGTCGTAGATCGTCGAAATCTGCCGCTGGCTATAGGCGTTGTTGAGCACGGCGGTGACCATGTTCATGTCGACCCCCAGGCGTTTGGCCTGATCCCGGTCGACAATCAGCGTCACCTGCTGCGCCCCGGCACCTTCGCGGGCATCGATGGCAGTCAGCTCGGGCAACGCACGCAGCGCGGTGACCACTTTCGGGAACCACTTGCGCAGCTCGGCAAGATCGCCGCTTTGCAGAATGTAGGTGTATTGCGAACTGGTCTGCTCGCGGCCGCCGCCAAATTGCAGGTCCTGGTCGGCCATCAGCATCAACTGCGCCCCGGGCACCTTGGGCATTTCCTTGCGCAGGCGTTCTATGACCTTCTGCGCTGAAAGCTGGCGCTCCTTGATCGGCTTCAGGCGCACGATCATGAAGGCGTTGTTGGTGCCGTTGTTGCCGCCGATGAACCCGGCCACGCTTTCCACCGCTTCGTCCTTGAGCACGGCGCGGCGGAAGGTTTCCATTTTCGGCTGCATGACGTTGAACGACAGACCGTCGTCGCCACGCACGAAACCGATCAACTGGCCGGTGTCCTGCTGCGGCAGGAAGGTTTTCGGCACCACCACATAAAGCGCAATGTTGACGCCAACGGTGAGCAGCAGGCTGAGCAAGGTCAGACGTCGATGACGCAATACCCAGTCGAGGCTGGTGGCGTATTTGCCGACCATCCAGTCGTTGGTCTTGTGGCTCCAGCGTTGCAGGCGGTTTTCCTGGCCCGGGGTGTGCGGCTTGAGCCAGCGCGCGCAGAGCATCGGTGTCAGCGTCAGGGACACCACCAGCGACACCACGATTGCCGCCGCCAGGGTGATGGAAAATTCGCGGAACAGGCTTTCGACCAGCCCGCCCATGAACAGAATCGACAGAAACACCGCCACCAGCGAGACGTTCATCGACAGCAGGGTAAAGCCGACTTCTTTAGCGCCGAGGTACGCGGCCTGCATTGGCTTCACCCCCTCGTCGATGTGCCGGGAAATGTTTTCCAGCACCACGATGGCGTCGTCCACCACCAGACCGGTGGCGAGAATCAGCGCCATCAGCGACAGGTTGTTCAGCGAGAACCCGTAGAGGTACATCACCGCAAAGGTACCGACCAGCGACACCGGCACCGCCAGCGTCGGGATCAGCGAGGCGCGGAAGTTACCCAGAAACAGGTAGACCACCAGCACCACCAGGGCGACGGCGATCAGCAAGGTCATCTCGGCTTCGTGCAGCGTGGCCTTGATTACCGGCGAGCGATCCATGGCCAGATTGAGTTTGACGCTGGCCGGCAGCACCGCTTGCAGCGCGGGCAACTGCGCCTTGATCTCGTTGACCGTTTCGATGATGTTGGCGCCGGCCTGGCGGTTGATCACCAGCAGCACCGCCGCGTCGTCGTTGAAGAAACCGCTGTTGTAACGGTCTTCGACGCCATCGCTGACTTTCGCCACATCCTTGAGACGCAACGCGGCACCGTCGGCGTAGTGAATGATCAGCGACTCATAATCCTTGGCTTTCTCCAACTGGTCGTTGGCCTGGATCTGCCACAAGCGCTCGCCGTCCTCGACCGAGCCCTTGGGCCGGCGCACGTTGGCGTCGGCGATGGTCTTGCGCACATCGTCGAGGGCCACGCCGTACTGGTTCAGCGCCTGCGGTTCGAGTTCGATGCGCACCGCCGGCAGCGAACTGCCACCGATCTGCACTTCACCAACGCCCTGCACTTGCGACAGGCTTTGCGAAAGGATGGTCGAGGCCAGGTCGTAGAGCTGGCCTTTTTCCAGCACATCCGAGGTCAGCGACAGCACCATGATCGGCGCCTGCGACGGGTTGACCTTTTTATACGTCGGCATGCTGCGCATCCCGCTTGGCAGCAGGTTGCGCGAGGCATTGATCGCCGCTTGCACTTCCCGCGCCGCGCCGTTGATGTCGCGGTCGAGGTCAAATTGCAGAATCACCCGCGTCGAACCCTGACTGGAGCGGCTGCTCATGGTGTTGACGCCGGCAATCGCACCGAACGAACGCTCCAGTGGCGTCGCCACTGTCGAAGCCATCACCTCGGGACTTGCGCCCGGCAGACTGGCCTGGACGACGATCACCGGGAAATCCATTTGCGGCAGCGGCGATACCGGCAAGAGACCGAAGCTGACGCCGCCGAGCAACATGATTGCCAGGGAGAGCAGCATGGTTGCCACGGGGCGTTTGATGAAAGGTCCGGAGAGGTTCATCGACTCTTGTTCTCCCCGCATACCTCTGTGGGAGCGAGCCTGCTCGCGAATGCGTCCTTACCTTCAACTTTGGCAGTGACTGACCTACCGCTTTCGCGAGCAGGCTCGCTCCCACAGGGAAGATATATTCCGACCGTCATACCGCGACCTCGTCACCTTCGGCTTTGGCTTTGCCAAAGCGCCTTCCGAGGCGGTCGAAGTACAGGTAAATCACCGGCGTGGTGAACAGCGTCAACACCTGGCTCACCAACAAACCGCCAACCATCACCAGACCCAGCGGCTGACGCAATTCAGCACCCGACCCAGTGGCCAGCATCAGCGGCACCGCGCCGAACAACGCCGCCAGCGTGGTCATCAGAATCGGCCGGAAGCGCAGCAGCGCCGCTTGATAGATCGCCTCTGCCGGGGCCATGCCCTGGGTGCGTTCGGCGTCGAGGGCGAAGTCGATCATCATGATCGCGTTCTTCTTGACGATACCGATCAGCAGGATGATGCCGATGATCGCGATCATGCCCAGATCGTTGCCACTGAGCAGCAACGCCAGCAAGGCGCCGACCGCTGCCGATGGCAAGGTCGAGAGAATGGTGATCGGATGGATGTAGCTCTCGTAGAGCACGCCCAGCACGATGTACATGGTCACCACCGCCGCCAGAATCAGCAGCAAGGTACTCGACAGCGAAGCCTGGAACGCTTGCGCCGCGCCCTGGAACTGAGTCTGCACGCCGACCGGCATGCCGATGTCCTGCTGCACTTGCTCGATAATGTCCACGGCATGCCCCAACGCCACGCCCGGCGCGAGGTTGAACGACATCATCACTGCCGGGAACTGGCCGATGTGGGTGATCGCCAATTGCGCCTGACGTTCTTCGACATGCGCCAGACTCGACAGGCGTACCTGCGCGCCGTCGGTGGTCTTGACGTGAATCTGATCCAGCGCCTGCGGGCCGATCTTCTCCCCGGCTTGGGCTTGCAGCACCACGCGGTACTGGCTGGCCTGGGTGTAAATGGTCGAAATCTGCCGCTGGCCGAACGCGTCGTACAGCGCATCGGTGATATTCGCCACCGACACGCCAAGGCGCGATGTGGCGTCGCGGTCGATCACCAGATAGACCTGCAAGCCTTTGTCCTGCAGATCACTGGCCACGTCGGTCAACTCCGGACGCTGCGCCAGGGCTTCGACCAGACGCCCGCTCCACTGGCTGAGCAATTCGGAGTCCGGCGAAGACATGCTGAACTGATACTGCGTGCGGCTGACCCGATCCTCGATGGTCAGGTCCTGCACCGGCTGCATGAACAGCCGAATGCCGACCAGTTTGTCCAGTTGTGGTTGCAGGCGTGCGATCACTTCGCTGGCCGTCAGATCGCGCTCGCCGTGGGGCTTGAGGTTGATCAGCAAGCGGCCGCTGTTGAGCGTGGCGTTGTCTCCGTCGACGCCAATGTAGGACGACAGGCTCTGCACCGCCGGATCTTCAAGAATGATCTTCGCCAGTTGCTGCTGCCGCTCGCCCATCGCCGCGAAGGAGATCGACTGCGGCGCTTCGGAAATACCCTGAATCACGCCGGTGTCCTGCACCGGAAAGAAACCCTTCGGCACGATGACGTAAAGGAATACGGTCAACGCCAGCGTGCCGATGGCGACCAGCAAGGTCAGCGGCTGATGCTTGAGCACCCAGCGCAGCATCCGCCCGTATTCCTTGATCATCCAGTCGATGAACGCACCGCTGGCGCGGTAGAAACGGCCTTGCTCGTGTTCCTGCGGTTCACGCTTGAGCAGGCGCGCGCACATCATCGGCGTCAGGGTCAGCGACACCACCAGGGAAATCAGGATCGCCACCGCCAGGGTGATGGCGAATTCGCGGAACAGGCGCCCCACCACGTCGGCCATGAACAGTAGCGGAATCAGTACGGCGATCAGCGACAGCGTCAGGGAAATCAGGGTGAAGCCGATCTGCTTGGCGCCCTTGAGCGCGGCCTGCATCGGGCTGTCACCCTCTTCGATGAAGCGCGAAATGTTCTCGAGCATGACGATGGCATCGTCGACCACGAAACCGGTGGCAATGGTCAGCGCCATCAACGTCAGGTTGTTCACCGAGAACCCGGCGAGGTACATCACGCCAAAGGTGCCGATCAGCGACAGCGGCACGGCCACCGAGGGAATGATCGTCGCACTGGCGCGGCGCAGAAACAGGAACGTGACCATGACCACCAGCGCGATAGCGATCAGCAGTTCGTGTTGCACGTCGGTGACCGAGGCACGGATGGTCTGGGTGCGGTCTGTGAGCACAGTGACGTCGAGGCCGGCCGGGAGGTTGTCGGTGATACTTGGCAGCAAGGCCTTGATGCGGTCGACCACTTCGATAACGTTGGCGCCCGGCTGACGCTGGATGTTCAGCAACACCGCCTGATTCTGGTTGGCCCACGCGGCCAGACGCTCGTTCTCGGCGCCATCGACGATTTCCGCGACGTCCTTGAGCCGCAACGGCGCGCCGTTCTTGTAGGTCAGGATCAGATTCGCGTAGTCCTCGGGCGAGGTCAGTTGATCGTTGGCATCGAGCATCGACACCCGGGTCGGGCCATCGAAGTTGCCTTTCGGCTGGTTGACGTTGGAGGCACCGATCAGCGTGCGCACGTCCGACAGGTTGAGGCTGTTGGCCGCCAGCGCTTCGGGGTTGACCTTGATTCGTACCGCCTGACGCTGGCCACCAGCGATACTGACCATGCCGACGCCGCTGATTTGGGCGATCTTCTGCGCCATGCGCGTATCGACCAAGTCATTGAGCTTGGGCAGCAGCATGGTTTTCGAAGTGATGGCCAGGGTCAGCACCGGGGTGTCCGCCGGGTTGACCTTGTTGTACACCGGCGGCGCCGGCAGGTCGGTGGGCAGCAGGTTGGTCGCAGCGTTGATCGCGGCTTGCACCTGCTGTTCGGCGACGTCCATGTTGATGTCGAGGCTGAAACGCAGGGTCAGCACCGAAGCGCCGCCGGAGCTGGTCGACGCCATTTGCGTCAGGCCCGGCATCTGCCCGAACTGGCGTTCAAGCGGCGCGGTGACGGCGCTGGTCATCACGTCCGGACTGGCGCCGGGGTACAGGGTCATGACGCGGATGGTCGGATAATCGACCTGCGGCAGGGCCGAAACCGGCAGCAGGCGATAAGCGATCAGGCCGGCCAGGACAATGGCCAGCATGCTCAGGGTGGTGGCTACCGGACGGAGGATGAACAGCCGCGAAATGTTCATGCGCCCTTCTTGGCCTTATCGGCTGTGGTCGCATCGGGATTGGCGGCAGATTTGCCTTGCAGGTGTTCGGTCGGCGAGGTCGGCACTTCGCTGCTGTCATTGACCACTTCGACTTCGCTGCCTTCCTTGAGGCGATCGGTGCCTTCGAGCACCACGCGATCACCTGCGGCGAGGCCTTCGGTGACCACGGTGTTGTCACCGTCGCTGGCACCGATTTTCAGTTGGCGAATGGTGACTTTCCTGTCGCCGTCCAGCGCATAGACGAAGGTGCCGTTGGTACCGAACTGGATCGCTGCCGACGGTGCCAGCACTACACCTTTGAGCGTGTCGGCCAGCAAATGGACGTTGACGAACTGGTTGGGAAACAGCGACTGGTCGCGGTTATCGTAACGCGCCTTGAATTTCAGGGTACCGGTTGCAACGTCGATCTGGTTGTCGAGGCTTTGCAGCACGCCAGTGGCTTGCAGCTTGGTGTCGCCGCGATCCCACGCTTCGGCAGGCAACTTGGCGCCGCTGCGGTAACGAGCCAGCACGGTGTCGAGGCTGTTCTCCGGCAAGGTGAAGGCCACGCTGATCGGTTGTGTCTGGGTGATCACCGCGAGGAATGTGGTGTCGTTGGCGGCGACGAGGTTGCCGACGTCGACCTGACGCAGACCGACGCGACCGGCAATCGGCGCGCGGATCTTGGTGAATTCGAGATTGAGCTTGGCATCGTTGACCGCTGCCTGATTCGTCTTGACCGTGCCCAAGTATTGGCCGACCAGCGCTTCGGCGGTGTCGAGGGTCTGTTTGGCGATGCTGTCTTCTTTATACAGACCGCGGTAGCGCTCGACGTCGACCTGGGCGTTTTTCAGTTGCGCCTGATTCTGCAGCAGTGTGCCTTCGGCCTGGAGCAAAGCGTTCTGGTAAGGACGCGGATCAATCTCGGCCAGCAGGTCGCCCGCCTTGACCATCTGCCCTTCTTCGAAATGAATCTTCACCAGTTCGCCGCCCACCCGGCTGCGCACGTTGATGGTATTGAGCGCGGTGACCGTGCCCAGTGCCTTGTAATACAGCGGGAAGTCGCCCTTCACCGCCGGCGCCACACGCACCGGAATCGGCCCGGTACCGCCGCCGAAGCCCGGCCGCATCATCCCCGAGCGCCCGGTATGGCCGGCGGCCGCTTTGTCGCCGCCCGCCTTGTCAGCAGAGCCGGCGGGCCAGAATTTCCAGCACAGGACGGCGATGACCAACAGGACCAGCAGGCTGATCAGCCAGCGACGGGATTTGCGGGGGGACGATTGCATGGAGTTATTGACCATTGGGCGCGTGGGCTTCTATTACGGGAGGCTGAACGATAAGCACTGAGTGGATTTAAGCAAAGCAGCTTTACCGGCAATTTACCTTCCACTTACGTTTCAAGGTGTGAGGCAAAACCCTGATACACAAATGAAAACGGCCTGGACAGGGCCAGGCCGTTAACAATTGTAAAAGCCTTACTTGAGAACGGACAGTGCCGCTTCGTAGTTAGGCTCTTCGGCGATTTCCTTGACCAGTTCGCTGTGCAGGACGGTGTCGTTTTCGTCCAGCACCACAACGGCGCGAGCGGTCAGGCCTTTCAGTGGACCGTCAGCAATCGCCACGCCGTAGTTTTCGATGAACTCGCTGCCGCGCAGGGTCGACAGGTTCTGTACGTTTTCCAGACCTTCGGCGCCGCAGAAGCGCGCCTGGGCGAACGGCAGGTCAGCAGAGATGCACAGCACCACGGTGTTGCTGATGTCGTTGGCCTGGGCGTTGAACTTGCGCACGGAGGTGGCGCAGGTCGGGGTGTCGACGCTTGGGAAGATGTTGAGGACTTTGCGCTTGCCGGCGAAGTCTTTCAGGGTGACGTCGGACAGATTGCCGGCTACCAGGGAAAAGGCTGGCGCCTTGGAACCGGCTTGTGGCAACTGGCCGTTGACTTGAACCGGATTGCCTTTGAGGGTGACTTGAGCCATGACTTGAGTCCTTCTGTTTTTTGATTGGAAAGCATGCAAGAGGCGGAAGTTAACCACGAAATCGGCTGACGACCTATGCCCCGTTGGAAATTGTTGGGCGCTCGGCTGCGAGATTGTATACAAGTCCTGTGGGAGCGAGCCTGCTCGCGAAATCAGGTATCGATATCAGAAACGTGTGTCAACTGGACTACCGCTTTCGCGAGCAGGCTCGCTTCCACAGAGTTTGCAGTGCCGCCCCAACCACCTTCGATTCAGCCCGGCTCCGACGATTAGAGGTGTGATATGTGCACCGCGTCGCCTCCACCAACGAATTAATTCCTTCGACTGGCTAACCCCCGATTAGCTGCTAGTTTCAGAAGGACGTGTCCTACAGGCTTGATAAGCAAAGGGATAACGCAGTAGCGGCGCGACAGTGCTCAGTTGTCCGGAAAAACACCATGGAATCGGGAAATGATCTGCAGTCGAGCCGGGAATAGAGGATTTCTGCCGGGGCCGGGTGGCGCGGCGTTCGCCATGCTCAAGCCACGGAGCGGGCGTCTCCTCCTCTCTCTGTGCCTGGGCGTCAGTCCATCGCTGTTCGCTGCGGAAGGTGGCGTCGGTCGGCCGATCACCGGCCAGCAAGTGTTCGCCAATGCTGGCATCGTGCCGCCGGAGCCGGGCTGGGTAATGTCGTTGACCAGCATCTGGTACGACGGCTCGCTCAAGGGCAGCGACGGCGCACCGATTTCCGGCGCGATCAGTGGCGGGATCGACATGAAAGTCTCCTACACCATGGCCAACTTCACTCATGTCTGGAACACCGGCAAGGGCCGCTGGAATTTCGCTTCGGCAATGGGCCTGCCGGTGCAATACACCGACATCAAGGCGAGCATCACCGGCCCGCGCGGGCGCACGTTGGGTGACAGCGATTCCGGCACGCAGTTTGCCGATGCGCTGATCACCCCGCTCGCCGCCGGTTATCACTTCGACGAACTCAATCATCTCTCGCTGTCGCTACCGATCTACGTGCCGACCGGTGCCTATAACAAGGATCGCCTGGCCAATCCCGGACAGAACAATTACACGTTCATGCCGACCGTGGCCTTTACCCATCTCGACGGCAAGGGCGGCGAGTTCACTTTGTCCAGCGGGCTGGAGTTCTACACCGAGAACGACGCTACCGATTATCGCAACGGCAACATCTTCACCCTCGACGCCCTCTGGACTCACGGCTTGGGCAATGGCTGGAACGCCGGACTTGCCGCTGGCTACGTGCGGCAACTGACTGACGACAAAGGCCAGACCGCCGATGTCTTCAACGGCTATCGCGGCCGTTCGGTCGGCGCCGGCCCGGTAATTGGCTGGGCCGGAAAATTCGCCGATGCCCAGGCCAATATCAGCGCGCGCTGGGTGCCGGAGTTCGACACCAAGAACCGCCCCGAAGGCAATGGCTTCAGCGTCAATCTGACCCTGGCGTTTTTCTAGACCCGGACACAAAGGACTGCCCATGACAGCGCTCACCGACCTCAACGCCCTGCAAGCCAGCATCGCCGAAGCGGTGCTCGGCCAGGATCAAGTCATCCGGCAGATTCTGCTCGGGCTGTTGGCCAATGGTCATTTGCTCCTGGAGAGTCTGCCCGGGCTGGCCAAGACGCGCACGGTCAAGGCACTGGCCAAACACCTCGATGCCAAGATGAGCCGCATTCAGTTCACCCCCGACCTGTTACCGTCGGACATCACTGGTGCCGAGGTGCTGCACCAGGTCGAGGGCAAAAACGAGATCCGATTCCAGCCCGGCCCGCTGTTCGGCAATCTGATCCTCGCCGACGAAATCAACCGCGCCCCGGCCAAGGTCCAGGCGGCGCTGCTCGAAGCCATGGAGGAGCGCCAGATCACGGTGGCCGGCAACAGCCATGCGCTACCGGAGCTGTTCATCGTCGTTGCGACGCAGAACCCGATCGAGCAGGAAGGCACCTACCCACTGCCGGAAGCGCAGATGGACCGTTTTCTGATGAAGGTGCTGCTTGATTACCCCAGCGCCGAAAACGAAAGCCAGGTGCTGCGCCTGCTGCGCAACGAAGAGTTTGCCCAAGGTGCGAGCACCACGCCGGTGAAGAATTTCACTTTGCCGCAGGAGGTGATTTTTGCCGCGCGCAAGGAAGTCAGCGCGGTGCACGTTTCACCGGCCATCGACACTTACCTGATCGACCTGATCAACGCCACCCGCCACCCAGCCGACTACGACGAAGACCTCGCACGCTGGATCGCCATTGGTGCCAGTCCCCGAGGCGGCATTGGCCTGGACCGCTGCGCCCGCGCCGATGCGTGGCTGCAGGGGCAGGATTTCGTTTCGCCGGACAACGTCCGCGCCGTGGTCCATCCGGTGTTGCGCCATCGTTTGCAGCTGAGTTACGACGCGGTTGCCGATGGCGTCAGCGCCGATCAGGTGCTCGAGCGGATTCTTGACAAAGTGGCGATTCCCGCATGAACGACGAAGGTCTGGTCTACGTCTCTCTCGCGCAACTGATGGCGCTGGAGTTCAAGGCCCGTGACCTGAGTTTTCTTGCGCGGCAGCCGCAGGGCAGCATTCTCGCCGGCAACCACGCTTCGCGGCTGCGCGGTCGCGGGCTGAATTTCGACGAGTTGCGCCGCTATCAACCGGGCGATGACCTGCGCCACCTCGACTGGCGCGCCTCGTTGCGTACCGGCAAACCGGTGGTGCGCACTTTCACCGAAGAACGCGACCGCCCGGCCCTGATCGTGGTCGACCAGCGCATGTCGATGTTCTTCGGCTCGCAGCGCAGCTTCAAATCGGCAGTCGCCGCCGAACTCGCCGCGCTGGCGGCGTGGATGGTTTTTCACGCCGGGGATCGGGTTGGCGGTCTGGTCTTCAACGACCAGCGTATCGACAGCATCGCGCCTTTGCGCAGCCGCAAGCGTGTCGAAGCGCTGCTCAGCCGCGTAGTGCAGCAAAACCGCGCGCTGAACGCCGGTAATCCCGACGCCGAAGATGAAGACCAATTGGACAAGGCCTTGCAGCGTTGCCTCGGTGTGGCCGGGCACGACCACTTGATCTGCATCGTCAGCGACTTTGCCGGCGCCGGTGAACGCACCTTGCAATTGATGCGGCAGCTGTCGGCGCACAACGATGTGATTGCCTTGCAGGTCTATGATCCGCTGGCGCTGAAACTGCCGAACAACGGTCGCCTGCTGGTCACCCAGGGCGAGTTGCAGGTCGAACTGGCGATCGAGAAACGTAACGTGCATCAGCCGCTGGGGGATTTTCTCAGCGGGCGGCTCAAGGACGTCGCCACCCTGCTGCGCCGCAGTCAGGTGCCGCTGATGATGATCAGCACCGCCGAGGACGCCCATGGGCAACTGCGCGCCGAACTGGGCAAAAGCGCCGGGGGCGCGCGATGAACCCGAATATCCCCAGCATCGATCAGCTCAAGGAGTTGGCCCTGCCCGCGCCCGTCAGCTATGCGCCGCAAACGTGGGGCTGGTGGCTGTTGCTGGCGGTGCTGATACTCGCCGCGCTGTTGCTCGGCCTGCGCAGATACTGGCAATGGCGCCGCGACCGCTATCGCCGTGAAGCTCTTGCCCGACTGGCACAGTTGCGCGGCCGCAGTGACGACCTCAATGCCCTGCGCGAATTGCCAGAGCTGCTCAAACGCACGGCCCTGTCCATGCCCACTCGATCGTGGCGCTGGAGTGCATCCCCTGTGGGAGCGAGCCTGCTCGCGAAGACGTCAGCGCATGCAATACCTCGATCCACTGACACGGCGCTTTCGCCAGCAGGCTCGCTCCCACAAGGGCCGGCGGCGCTCGGCAGAGATGACTGGCAGGAGTTTCTGCAACGGCATTGCAAAAACAGAATGCCCGCCGACTTCAGCACTCAACTGGCCCAACTCGCCTACGCGCCGGACCCCGTATTGCGCGCCCTCCCCGCAGCGCAACGGCAAATGCTTTTCGACAGCTGCCAATACTGGGTGGAGCATCACCATGTGGCAGCTTGATTACCCCTGGTTGTTACTCCTGCTGCCGCTGCCCTGGCTCGCTTACCGTTTTTTGCCCGCTTACAACGAAGCCCGCAGTGCCGTGCGCGTACCGTTTTTCGGCGCGATGAGCCGCGCGGTCGGCGAAGCGCCAGGCACCGCGGGCAGTCGGCGCAATCGCTGGCAACTGCTGCTCAATGTGCTGGTGTGGGCGCTGATTCTGCTGGCCGTGTCACGTCCGGTGTATGTCGAAAAGCCAATCGAACGCCAGCAACCGGTGCGCGACCTGATGCTCGCCATCGACCTGTCGCAGTCGATGGAAACCGAGGACTTCACTAACGCCCAAGGCGAAAAAATCAATCGCCTGGCAGCGGTCAAAGGCGTGGTGCAAGGCTTTATCGACAAACGCAAGGACGACCGCATCGGCCTGATCGTATTTGGCAGCGGTGCCTATCCACAGGCTCCACTGACCCTCGATCACGCCAGCCTGTCGTTGTTGCTGGCGGATACCGGGATCGGCATGGCCGGCCCCAACACAGCGATCGGCGATGCGATCGGGCTCAGCCTGAAATTGCTCGACAAGGCCCATGAGCAGGAAAAAGTCCTGATTCTGCTGACCGATGGCAACGACACCAGCAGCGCGATCACCCCGGATCACGCCGCCGAAATGGCGGCCAACAAAGGCGTGGTCATTCATACCATCGGCATCGGCGACCCCGACGCTTCCGGCGAAGCGAAGGTCAATCTGCAAGGCCTCGAACAGATCGCCAATACCACCGGCGGCCGCTTCTTCCGCGCCGAAGATCGCGCGGCACTGGATCAGGTCTACACCACCCTCGACCAGCTCACTCCGCATCAGGTGAAGACCCTCAGCCATCAGCCGCAACGGGAATTGTTCTACTGGCCGCTGGGCGCAGCATTGCTGCTGTTGGCGCTGTATCAGCTCGGCGCCCTTTTACGCCCGAACCTGACGGTTGCGCGGCAGCGGCAGGAGGCCTGAAATGGAGATCAACCTGAGCGATTTCCACTTTCTGCGCCCGCTGTGGCTGTTGCTTGCGCTGTTCGGCGCAATGCTGCCACTGATCTGGCGTCGCAGCCGCGACCTGCAAAAACGCCTGCGCGGCAATATCGCCGAACACTTGCTGCCGCACTTGTTGATCACCCCGCAGGATCACCAGCGCTGGCGCCCGGTGCACCTGCTCTGTGCGCTGCTGATCCTCGGCGCACTCGCCGCGGCCGGGCCGACGTGGGAACAGGATCGCCCGGACTTTCTCGAGAACCGCGCACCACTGATCGTTGCCGTCGACCTTTCGCCCTCGATGGACGCCAACGATGTGCAGCCGACGCGGCTGGAGGCGGTCAAGCACAAGCTGCATGAGCTGCTGCAACGTCGCGCCGGCGCGCGGACCGCACTGATCGCCTATGCCGGCAGCGCGCATCTGGTGTTGCCACCGACCGACGATCCGGCGCTGCTCGACAGCTTCATCCAGGCCCTGGGCACGGGCTTGATCGACAAACCCGGCAAGAACGTCGCCGCCGTGATCGATCAAGCGAAACGCTTGCTCAGCGCCGAGAACACCCCGGGCAGTCTGCTGCTGATGACTGATGGGGCCGATACCACGCAACTCGATGATCTGCAAAAACACCTCGACGGCAGTGCCTTGCAGGTTCTGGTTCTGGCGGTGGGCAGCGAAGACGCGGGCGTCATCACTACCGCCAGCGGCCAACCGAAAATCGACAGCCGCGGACGACCGGTGCTCGGCAGTTTCGATCAAGCGGCCCTCAAGCAATTGGCCTCGGCCGTCGACGCGCCGCTCGGCAGCCTGACCCTCAATAACGATGACCTGAAGTGGATCGAGTTGCACGCCCGCCAACACTTCCAGAGTGCCAGCGCCGAACAGCGCGAATTGCACTGGAAGGACGCCGGTTACTGGCTCTGCTGGCCATTGCTGTTACTGGCGCTGTTCAGCGTGCGCAAGGGCTGGAGCGTAAACTGGATGCCGGCGCTGTTTTTGGCCGTAGGGTTGGGCTGGCCTGCGGCGCCGGCGCAGGCCAACGCCCTCACCGATGCGTTTTTTACCCGCGACCAACAAGGCCGCTGGGCGTTTGAGCATGATCGTCTGCCCGAGGCGGCGGCGCTGTTCGTCGACCCGTACTGGAAAGGCGTCGCGGCCTATCACGCTGCCGATTACGACTTGGCTATGGCGACCTTTGCCCGCCTGGACACGCCGCAGGCGTATTTCTACCTGGGCAATATTTACGTGCGCCGCTTCAAGTTCGATCAGGCGATTGCCGCCTACAGCCAGGCGTTGAAACTGCAGCCGCAATTTGCCGAAGCGAGCGCCAATCTGGCCTTGGCCCGGGCACTGCTCAAGGACACCGAAAGCGCCGAGAAAAACGCTCCGCAAACCAAGCCCGATGAAGTCAAATTCGACAAGGCACCCGGTAAAGGTCAGAGCAAAAAGGTCGAGACCCAGCAGGCGGCGTCCGACGCGCTGTGGCTGGAGAACCTGACCACCTCGCCGGCGAAGTTTCTAAGGCAGAAGTTCAGCTTGCAGGATCAGCAGGGAGACCGGCCATGAACCGTATTGCGGCCTTCGCGAGCAGGCTCGCTCCCACAGGAAAACCGTGGACTCCAAGTGGGAGCGAGCCTGCTCGCGAAGAGGCCCGGACACTCAGCGCAAAACTTAGCGCACTGCTGCTGACCAGCCTGCTGTCGCTGAATGTTTTTGCCGCCCCAGCGCAACTGAAAGTCCAGGCTCACCTCAACCCCAGTGAAGGCGCGATGGTCGGCGGTCTGGTCGAACTGCAACTCGACGTGCTAACCGACACCTGGTTCACCAGCGCCGCCACCCTGCCTGATCTGCAACTCGACGGTGCGCTGGTGATGCCGCCGAACGGCCAGGCGCAGCATCTGAACCAGACCATCGATGGCCAATCGTTCAATGGCTTGCGCTATAGCTATCTGATCACGCCCAACGTCGCTCGCAGTTTCGATATCCCGGCGCTGACCGTACGCGCCAGACTGGGCCAGGCCACTGAAGAAATCAGCGCACAAAGCCAGCCGCTGAGTTTCAGCGCCGCCCAGCCGCCCGGCTTCGCGCCCGGGGAGACGCCTCTGGTCGCCAGTGGGTTGCGCTTGAAACAGATCGTTACCAATTCGGCCACGCCGCTGAAAGTCGGCGACAGCGTCACCCGTGAGCTCACCCTGCAAGCCGATGGCGCGCTGGCGATGGCCCTGCCGATTCCGACCTTCAGTGATGTCGACGGCTTGAGTCGCTACGCGAAGACGCCACAAGTCAAAGCGCTGGATGACGGTCGCGGCAATATCCTTGGCGGTCAACGCGTCGACAGCGCCAGCTATCGCATCGACAGCGCCGGTACTTACACGCTGCCGGCGATCCGCGTGAAATGGTGGGACGCCTCTGCGAGGCAGATCCGTAGCGCTGAGGTGCCGTCTGTGAGCTTCGAGGCCGCAGCCAACAACGTCTATAAACCGGTGTTTTCGCTCGCCGAAGACCTCAGGCAACTGCAACAGAATCACTTGCACTTCTCCAGCCGCTGGCTGCTCTGGCTGGCGCTGGCGGTCGGCCTCGCCGTCGGTGTGTACTTGCTGCGGCCCGTCGCCGCTCGCGCCCATCAACGCTGGCTCGCACATAAACGGGCCAAGCAATTGGCCTGGCAGCATTCGCCCGCTTTCGCCTGGCAACAGATCGCCCCGCAACTGCAAGCCAGGCCGGCGCAACTGACCGCGCTGTACCTGTGGCTGCGGCGTAGTCGTCTGGGCTTGAAACTCACGGGCGCCGGTCCGCGCTTGCAGGGATTGTTACGCGGGCTTTACGGCCGTCAGTCTGCCGCCGATCAAACACTTGTTCAGCTTCGCCAATCGTTGTCTACGCTTCAAAGTCAGGTCGCCCGGCAACAGGCGAAACCCGCACCGGCCCTGCGCCCGCTCAACCCTGTGCATGAGAAGGACTTCACATGATCAACCCGTTGCTGCGTCGCCAACGTTTCGGTTTCGCCCTGCTGTTGACACTGGTTCTGCCCCTGCTGGCACAGGCGAATGAACCGCTGCCGTCATGGAACGAGGGCCCGGCCAAAAAGAGCATCATCGAGTTCGTCCAGGCCGTGACCGACCAGAGCAGCAAGGACTTCGTCAAACCGGCCGATCGCATCGCCGTGTTCGACAATGACGGCACCTTGTGGAGCGAACAACCGGCGTACTTCGAATTGCTGTTTGCCTTCGACGAGGTCAAGCGCACCGCCGCACAACACCCGGAATGGAAAACCACACAGCCGTTCAAAGCGGTGCTGGAAAATGATCACAAAGCCCTCGCCGCGTCGGGCATGGAGGGTTTGCTGAAGATCGTCGGCGCCACCCACAGCGGCATGACCACCGAAGCCTTCGATGACTACGCGAAAACCTGGTTCAGCCAGGCCCGCCACCCGAAAACCGGCAAGCCCTACACGGAAATGATCTTCCAGCCGATGCTGGAAATGCTCGACTACCTGCGCAGCCAGAACTTCAAGACCTACATCGTTTCCGGCGGCGATACCGGCTTCATGCGCGCCTTCGCCGAGAAGGTCTACGGCATCCCGCCGGAACAGGTGATCGGTACCACGTTCGTCACCTCTTACCAGTTCAAGGACGGCAAAGCGTCGATCGTGCGCACGCCGAAAGTTGCGCACAACGATGACGGTCCGGGCAAACCGGTCAGCATCGATGCGGTCATCGGTCGGCGGCCGATCCTCGCCTTTGGCAACTCCGACGGCGACCTGCAAATGCTGCAGTGGACCGCCGCCGGGCCGGGCAAGCGCCTGATGGGGCTGGTGCACCACACCGATGCCAAGCGCGAGTGGGCTTATGACCGGCAATCGAATATCGGCCGACTCGACAAGGCCCTCGATGAAGCGAATTCCCGTGGCTGGACGGTGGTGGACATGGCGTCGGAATGGCGCCGGATCTATCCGTTCGATCCGCCGGCAACCGAGCAAGTGCAATAAGAAAGCGTGATGCAGGAGAGCAGTAAACGTTTGTCGCAAAAAACGACCCCCGTGCAAAAGGAGCAAGTCAGATGACTCGCATACGCAAGTGGCTACCGAAACTCGCCCTGGTGGCAACCTCGGTGATGGCGCTGTCGGCAACCGCCACAGCGGCTGAAAAACCCAACATTCTCGTGATCTTCGGCGACGACATCGGGCAGACCAACATCAGTGCCTATTCCATGGGCGTGGTCGGATACAAGACGCCGAATATCGACCGTATCGCCAAAGAAGGCATGATGTTCACCGATTACTACGCGGAGAACAGTTGCACGGCTGGGCGTTCATCGTTCATTACCGGGCAGACGCCTTTGCGTACCGGCTTGTCGAAAGTCGGCATGCCGGGGGTTCCGGTGGGCTTGCAGCCACGCGATGTGACCATTGCCCAAGCGCTGAAAGCCCAGGGCTATGCCACGGGTCAATTCGGCAAGAACCACTTGGGCGACAAAGACGAATATCTGCCGACCAACCATGGTTTCGACGAGTTTTTCGGCAACCTGTATCACCTCAACGCCGAAGAGGAACCGGAGCGTCCGTACTGGCCCAAGGATGATGCCGAGTTCGTCAAGGCCGCCTCGCCTCGTGGCGTGATCCACAGTTTTGCCGACGGCAAGATTGAAGACACCGGCGCGCTGACCAAGAAACGCATGGAGACCATCGACGACGAAACCACTGCGGCAGCGCAAGCGTTCATCGAGAAACAGGCCAAGGCGGACAAACCGTTCTTTGTCTGGATGAACACCACACGCATGCATGCCTTCACTCACGTGCGCGAATCCATGCAAGGCCAAAGCGGCATGGTCGGCAACGAATATGCCGATGGCATGCTCGAGCATGACGGCGACGTCGGCAAGCTGCTCAAGACACTGGATGACTTGAAGCTGACCGAGAACACCATCGTTGTCTACACCACCGACAACGGCCCGAACCAATGGTCGTGGCCTGACGCTGCAACGACGCCGTTCCGCAACGAGAAAAACTCGAACTGGGAAGGCGCATACCGGGTACCGGCGATGATTCGCTGGCCGGGCAAAGTCAAGGCAGGCGAAGTCTCCACGCAGATGTTCTCCGGTCTGGACTGGTTCCCGACACTGTTGGCCGCCGTGGGCGACACCGACATCAAGGACCGCTTGCTCAAGGGCGCCGACATCGGCGGCAAGAACTTCAAAGTGCACCTGGACGGCTATAACCAGCTGGACTACCTGACGGGTAAAACCGACAAGAGCGCGCGCAAGGAGTTCTACTACTTCAACGATGACGGTGCGTTGGTCAGCATGCGTTTCAATGATTGGAAACTGGTGTTCTGTGAGCAGCGCGCGCCCGGCGGACTGCAGGTGTGGAGCGAACCGTTCACCTGCCTGCGTGTGCCGAAAATGTTCAACCTGCGCATGGACCCGTACGAACGCGCCGATGTCGTGTCCGACCAGTACTATGACTGGCTGACGAAAAACGACTATCTGATTTTCGACGGTACCCGCCGCGCGGCGAAGTTCCTGCAGACCTTCGTCGACTATCCACCTAGCCAGCGTCCGGCGAGCTTCAGCATCGACCAGATCCGCGAGGATGTGGACCGCCGTATCGAAGAAAAAATGAAGAAAGCCCAGTAATAGCGCTGTACCGCCGCTCGCCTTCATCGGCGGGCGGCCCTGTTTTCAACAAGCGACCGGGTCGGTTTCGTTCGCGAGCAGGCTCGCTCCCACAAGGTTTTCTGCGATCGTTCCCACGCTCTGCGTGGTAACGCAGCCCGGGACGCTCTGCGTCCAATGCCGAAGCGGACGCGGAGCGTCCAGTGAGGCATTCCCACGCAGAGCGTGGGAACGATCAACATCAGCCAATCCATAACAAGGCTCACCGCATGTCCTCACGTATCGCCAGCAAGCCGTCGGCCATACCCGTTCCGCAAGCCGCATCCACCACCTCAATGATCCCTGCCCTGCTGCTATGCATCTCCGGCGCGGCAGCGTTGGTCTATCAGGTGTTGTGGATCAAACAGCTGTCGCTGGTGGTCGGCGTCGAGGTCTACGCAATCACCACCGGCATCAGCGCGTTTTTCGCCGGGCTCGCGCTCGGCGGCTGGCTGTTCGGGCGCTGGGCCGATCGCTTGCAACAGCCGGTTCTGCTCTACGCCGGGCTGGAAGTACTGGTGGCGATACTCGGCGTTGGCGCGACAGTGGCAATGAGTCTGGCGGCCGGTGCGTTTGCCTGGTTGCAAGGTCATGTCGGCGTGCTCGCGTGGTTGCTGCCGTTTGCGCTGGTAGGCATTCCGGCGGTCTTGATGGGCGGGACGCTGCCGGTGCTGGTGCGCTCACTGGCGGCTGAGCCGGGCAAGGCCGGCGGTCAGTTGTATGCGGCGAATACGCTGGGCGCGATCGTCGGCACTTTGCTCGCCGCGTTCGTACTGATCGCCAGCCTCGGCGTGCGCGGCAGTGCGCTGTTCGCCGCGATGCTCAACCTGCTTGCTGCGGCCGGTGCGCTGTGGTTGCAGCGCCAGCAGCCAGTAGCGCTGGCCACACCGGTCAAACACGGCAACGCCAAAGCGCCCGACCGCACTGCGTTGTGGCTTTACGCGATCGCCGGGGGTGTGGCGTTGGGTTACGAGGTGGTCTGGTCGCAATCGATCGTGCAGTTCATGAGCACGCGCACCTATGCGTTTGCTGTGGTGCTGGCGACTTACCTGACCGGGCTGTTTATCGGCAGCGCCCTGCTCGCCCGTCGCGTCGAGCGCATTCGCGACCCATGGGGCGTATTCGGCTTGTTGATTGCCGGTGCAGGCCTGCTTGCGCTGCTGGAGATCGCCGTGCTCGGCCGCTGGCTGGTGCTCGCGCAGAGCCATGCGGAAACCTGGCTGCTGAGTCTGGGCGCCAGCGAGCTGGCCGGTATGAGCGCGCGCTTTGCCGTGGCGGCGCTGAGCATCGTGTTTGTGCCGACCCTGCTGCTCGGCGCGGCGTTTCCTCTGGCGTTGCGCCTGAGTGTCGGCAGCGAACGTGTGGGCCGCGATGTCGGCGCCGTTGTCGCGTTCAACACCCTGGGCGGGATCATCGGTGTGATGCTTTGCGGCTTCGTATTGATTCCCTTGCTGGGCCTTGTGCGCACCCTCGGCCTACTGGCGCTCGTCGCAGCGACAATCGGTTATCTGGCGGTGCGCAAGGGCCATGGCGTGGCGAAAGGTCGGCGCCAGGCCGTGGTCGCACTAGGTCTGGTTTGCGTTGCAGTGGCGGTACTGACGCCCGTCGACAAACTGGCCAGCCTGTTGCCCGGCGCACGCAACGGCACGCTGGCCTTCTACGAGGAAGGACGCGGCGGCACGGTCGCGGTGGTCACTCAGGGACGTGGCGAAAACACCTTCCACCGTTTGTACATCCAGGGCGTGTCGAACACCGGCGATGCCATGCCGTCGCTGCGCTACATGCGCATTCAGGCACTGCTGCCGCTGCTGATCCACAACGGTGAACCGCGCTCGACCCTGGTGATCGGCTTCGGCACCGGCATCACCGCAGGCGCCATGCTGCGCTATCCAGGTCTGGAACATCGCGTGGTCGCCGAATTGCTGCCATCGGTGGTGAAAGCAGCGCCGTTGTTCAAGGGCAACTTCAATGCCGCCAGCGATCCCGGCGTCGACGTTCGCCTGCGCGACGGCCGCCAGGAACTGCTGCGCAGTGCACAGACCTACGACGTTATCACCCTGGAACCGCCACCGCCCTCCGCTGCAGGCGTAGTCAATTTGTATTCGCGGGACTTCTACCAGCTGGCCGCCAGTCGCTTGCAGGACCAGGGCATCGTTGCGCAGTGGCTGCCGCTGCCGACGCAGAATATCGACGACTCGCGCTCACTGGTGCGCAGCTTCCTCGACGTGTTCCCGCATGCCTCGCTATGGACCAGCGAGTTCCACGAAATGCTGCTGGTTGGCTCAATGAAACCGATGCAACTGGACGCCGCGAAAATCACCGCGCGCTTCCAGCAGGACAGCGTACGCAACACCTTGCAGGACGTCGGCATCGGCTCGGCGGCGGCGCTGCTGGCCACCTGGGTCACCGATCGCACCGGCCTGGAGCGCTTCGCCGCCGATGCACCGGCAGTGACTGATGATCAGCCGCGCATCGAATACGCGCCGTGGGTACGCAGCAAGGAAATCACCCGCGTGCTACCGGCGCTGCTTGACTTGTATCAGCCACCTACACTGGTCAGTGCCGATGCCGGGTTCAGTGAACGCATGGAAACGCATCGGCAGCGGTTGATGCAGTTTTATCGGGCAAGCCTGCACGCCTACGACGGCGATCGGGACGCCTGGGGTCGGGATATCCGGGAAGTGATGCAAGGGGATCGGGCGAACCCATATTTTCGCTGGTTTGTCGGGCAGTAAGGCGGGGCTGACAGAATGCCTTCGCGAGCAGGCTCGCTCCCACAGAAAAGCAAAAGCAAAAGATCGCAGCCTTCGGCAGCTCCTACACAATGAGCGCAAGCTCGAGTGCTTTTGATCTTGATTCACCGGCGACGTCGGAAGGCTGAGTGGAGGGATTGATCCGGGGGTGGGAGCGCAGCGACCGTCTGGCGCAGCCAGACACAGCGGAAGGAGGTGCAGCGAAGCAAACCGTAGCCGCTGCGCCCGGATCGATCCCGCAGCGAAGGAACCCGAGCCTGCGAGGGCCGAACGTAGGAGCAAGCCTTTTTGGGTACTTTTTCGGCGTTTGGAAAAAGTGCCTCGCCGTAAGGGCGAAACCGTAATCAGCAACACCCGCAGCAACGGATATGTACCCAAAAAACCAGGAGGCAGGCCCCACCAAAATAGCGGGAGCCAGCCTGCTCACAAAGAGGCCTCAAGCCTCACGACATCACTTGGCCTCGGACTTGAGCTTCAGATACGTCTGATGCATGTCACTCGCCCAACCATCGATCACCGCTTTGACATCAGTGGCTTTCATCACCTGCGAGGAATTTTCCAGCGGCTGACCGGTGCCCTTGCGCACCACTTGAGCCACTACCTTGTTACTGCTGCCGTCGAGGAACACCGCCTCGGTGGCCAACGTGGTTTCCTGATCGCGAATACCAGTGGCCGTACTCACCGCAGCAGCAACCAGCGCAATCGGAATCACCTCATACACATGCAGGCCTTCGGTCTTGCTGCTCACTGCAGTGATCGCCGGACGCACCACAATCACACCTGGTCCCGGGCCGGTGGCCAGCGGCAACGACTTGCTCAGCTCACGCTTGAGCGCCTGATCGTAATAACTGGTGATGCCATTGAGCGTCTGCTGGGGAATTTTTTCCGTCGCTTGCGGCTTCGGATACAGCTGACTCGGCTCGACGTAGACGCTGCTGAATTTGTTGATATCGAGTTTCGGGTCCATCCAGCGCATCACCTCGGCACCCGACGGTGATTTGGTCTCCTTCAGTTGACTGTAATCCTTGAGGAAACCGGAGTACTGGTCTGGCTCGACGGTTTTGCTGGAACAACCCACCACACCCAGGGTGGCGATGCACAGCGTGCCCATCATTACGGCTAGCTTCATGCTGTAACTCCTGTCAGAAGGCCAAATCGTTTGCATAGGGGGAGTTACAGGTATAGCTAAAACCGCAGCAATTGCGATTGCAAATTACAAAATTCACACGGCGCTGCGCAGCAAGTCACAGCGCTTATTTGACAGACGCGCTGCATGCGGCAAAGCTGCATCCAGATGTATGCACGCCAGAAGGCCAACGCACCGGACTACGGAAGTCGCAATGCCCAAGCACAAAAACAAAGCGGTGCAACCTGAACCTGACGCATCACCCTCCTCTTTTTCGCGTTACCTGTTTCCAATCACCATCGGTGTGCTGCTGGCGGCAGTGGCGGGCATTGGCTGGTTCCTGTTCAGCCCGGCGCCGGCCCCCGTCAAACCCGCAGCGATCAGCATGCCTGTAGCACCGCCAGCCAAGCCGCAACCGCCAGTGGCAAGCAAACCGGCAAGCATGGTCGATGAGCAGCAATGCCAGGGCTGCCACAGCGAACAGGTCAAGGACTGGCAAGGCTCGCATCACCAATTGGCCATGCAGCCGGCGACCGCCGAAACCACCCTCGGCGACTTCAACAACGTGACCTTCAAGGCCGAGAACGAGACCACAAAGTTCACCCGCAAGGGCGATGAATTCTGGGTCAATGCGCCCGGCATCGACGGCAAGAATGCCGACTTCAAAGTGGCCTACACCTTCGGCATCGCGCCGCTACAGCAATATCTGATCGAGGTCGGTCAGGGGCGTCTGCAAGCCCTCGGCGTGGCGTGGGATACCGAGAAAAATCGCTGGTTTCATCTGTACGCCGGCCAGGGCGTGAACTTCAAGAATCCGCTGCACTGGAGCAAACCGAGCCAGAACGCCAATTTCATGTGCGTCGAATGCCACACCACCGGTTTCAAGCGCAATTTCGATGCGCAGAGCAACAGCTTCAACAGTCAGTGGAACAGCCTCGGAGTCGGCTGTCAGGCCTGTCATGGCCCGGCGTCGAATCACCTGGAGTGGGCGCAGAAAAAAGACGATTTGATCCATAAGGGCTTCGACGTCGATCTCAAGGACAAGAACGCCACGGTAGAAATCGAAACCTGCGCGCGCTGCCATTCCCGCCGCGCGCCGCTGGGCGATGGCTTTACCGTCGGCAAGCGGCTGATGGACGATTACCTGCCCAGCGCCCTGACCCGCGAACTCTATGCGCTGGACGGCAAAATCAAGGACGAAGTGTTCGAACATGGCTCGTTCCTCCAAAGCAAGATGTTCGACAAGGGCGTGCGTTGCAGCAATTGCCATAACCCGCACAGCAACGAACTGAAGGCACCGGGCAACGCCGTGTGTCTGCAATGCCACAACACGGCGGGCAAGACCTCGGTCGCCGGCGTCGACGGCAAGGGCCTGCAAGCGAAGAACTATGACTCCATCGAACACACCCGCCACGCCATGGGCCAGCCCGGCTCGCAGTGCGTCGATTGCCACATGCCTGGCAAGTTCTACATGGGCAACGACTTTCGGCATGACCACAGCTTCAGTATTCCCAACCCGGAGCGTGCGCAAAAACTCGGCACGCCAGACGCCTGCCTGACCTGTCACCAGGGCAAGGCCGGCGACAAGGTCACTGCGCAGTTCAAATTGTGGAACGCCTCCGCCTCCCCGGCTCAGCAGGCGCCACGCTATGACGAAAGCCTGTGGCTGATCCGCAATGGCCAGCCCGGCGCCGCCGACGCGCTGTACCAGCAATTGCAGCGCAGCAACCTGCCGGCGATCCAGCGCGCAACGTTGCTGGCGGAATTGCCGCTGTACCCGAGCGAACAGGCGCTGAAACTGGCCACTCAGGATCTGAAACATCCAGAGCCACAGGTGCGCGACAGCGCGGTGCGGGCAATCAGCGCATTCCTGCCACCGCCGGAGCGTGCGCCGTTATTGGCACCGTTGCTCAATGATCCAGTGAAAGCCGTGCGCATCGTCGCCGCGCGGGATCTGCTCGGTGCCTCGCGCAACAATGGTCTGGGGGCGGTGCAAGCCAGCTGGAACGCGGCGATCGCCGAATATGAAGCCGTGCAGAAAAGCTTGCTCGAACGTGCAGAAGCCAATCTCAATCTGGCGATGCTGTACCAGGCCAGCGGACGCAGTGCCGAGGTCGAACCGTTGCTGCGCAGCGCCCTGCAACGTGACCCGGACTTCTACCCGGCGCTGGTCACGCTGGCACAGTGGCTGGAAGCGAATGGTCGCGCCACCGAAGCGCAGAAGCTGTTGGATGACAGCCTCAAGCAGCATCCGGATGCGGCACTGTTGCAGCACACGCGCGGGTTGTCGCTGATCCGTGCCGGCCAGTCCGCCGACGCCATGTCCTACCTGCGCAAAGCCGCGCAACTGGAACCGGAGAATGCGCAATACGGCTATGTACTGGCGGTGGCGCTGCATGAGAGCGGCAAGGTTGATGAGGCGTGCGCGATTCTGGAAAGTTTGCTCAAGGTACAACCGGCCAACCGCAATGCGCGGCTGTCGCTGATCCAGTACTACCTCGATAGCGGCCAGGAACCGAAGGCGCAGGTCCTGTTGCAGGGCTGGAAGAAAATGAATATGGGGGATCCGGCGCTCAAGTGATCGATGGGATGCCCCCCCGATCACCTGTGGGAGCGAGCCTGCTCGCGAATGCAATCTGTCAGTGACATCGCAGTCGGCTGACGTAGCGTTTTCGCGAGCAGGCTCGCTCCCACAGGGCTACCACCGCGCTTGCTTCACCAGGACGATGTTTCGCCACTGCGCAAAGCCATTTCCCGCCGGCTATTGGCGCGCATCGCCTTGATCAGCGACACCGTCCCCACCAACAAAATCGCCGCACCAAACAAAAAGTCGATGTTGTACAGCTGGAAATCTTCCACCGGCCCGATCAGCAATGTGCGCACCACTGCAATCCCCACCAGCGTCGCGAGAAAGTCGATCCCCGGTTCATCGCGGTAAAACACCAGCATCAGCGGCAGGCACAGCACCAGCAGAAGCAACAGCACCACCACCTTGAACGAGCCTTTGCGCTCGACGCTGAACGCGCACTCATGCGCCCCGTACGGCTTGTAGTCCTCATCGCGGATCATCGAGTTTTTCTCGTTGATGTAGTCGGCGCGGTTGTACTTCTGGATCGGCGTGAAGGTGTTGGACATCTCCATCAGCGTGGTGATGTTCTTGAAGCGCAAGTCGATGCGCTCGCTGCCCTTGAGGTAATACAGCACCGGTTTGTAGCCGTAGCGATAGGTATCGAAGGGGAACGCCGCGGTCTGGGCGTGCACGCCGATCGGCCGTGGCTCAAGTTCGGCGAAGGCGCTTTTGTTGGTCGACGAGAGGTTGCGGCTCAGCGGCTGCACCTTGACCTGCTCGAGGAAGATCGGCGTGACGCCGAACGACCACTGCAACGGTTCCAGACGCAGGCGCAGTTCGTTGCGGCTCAGGTCGTAGCGGTTGAAGGTGCGTTCGGAAACCACCAGCGAACCGCCGACCATGAACTCGCCGCGCAGGTTGTTGGTGACGCGCAAGGTCAGTTGATCCTTGCCCAGCAACGCCGCTTCCGTGGTCGGTGGGGTGCCGCACCACGCGGTGCTTTCGCCGACACCGCCAAGCTGGCCGTCGCGGTTTTCCTTGAATACATAAAAGTAACTGGCCCACAGCGTCAGCAGCAAAAGCGACGCCGTGAGACCGAGGATTTTTTTGCCCGGACTCACTGATCAGACTCCCTTCTTCGGTTCCATCGTCCAGCCGAAAACCCGCTGGCGACGGCGACTCTACCAAAAGGCCATCAGTGACCCAAGGGAAAATGCCGGATCGGCACCGGACCTAAGGGTTTCCCCGGTACTCGCCTCAACCCTTGTAGGAGTGAGCCCGCGTGCAGTCAGCTGCGATCGCGAGGAATCAGGCTTTGCAGTTGCTGCGCCAGAAAATTCGCATCAAACGCAAACGTATCCGGATCCTTCAAACCATTGGTCTTGCGCCACTGCCACGCGCCATCCGCCAGGCCAACCAGGGAAATGCTCCCGTACCGCGCCGCCGTCAGCCCCATCACCGCCAAGGAAATCTGCCCGCCGCTGCCCATCACATCTGGCACAAACTCCACCGGCTTGCCGGCAATGACAATGCTCAATTTTTCCGTCTTGAACGTCGAGGTCTCCACCGGCACGCTCGGCCCGGACGCGACATACGCCTCGCGACTGACCTCCAGCAGATTCGGCGCCTTGACCGGTTCAAGCCATTGCTCGATCTGGTCGAACAGCGCGCCAATCCGTGTGGCCCATTCATCTGATTGCGTGGTGAACAGTTGCTTCTTGTGCGCTTCGCTCTCGGCATAGTGGCGAAGCATTTCGCCCAGTTGCTGTACGTCGTTCATTGCGGTGTTCCTCGGAAAGGACCTGCGAAGGGTGATAGTGGCAGATCCCCGGCGCGGCGTACGTTTAGTTCTTGCAGATGCACAGTTGCGGGAAAGATCGGCGGTACAGTCAGTCGGTACTGGCGTCGGGTCTTGAACAGAAGGTAACTTCGGGCAGACCTGAATGCTCGATACTGACATTTGCTTGAGGAAATCCAATGCGCACCATCGGCCTTATCGGCGGCATGAGCTGGGAGTCCAGCGCCGAATACTATCGCCTGATCAACCAACAGGTTCGCGACCGCCTCGGCCCTTTGCGTTCGGCGCAGTTGCTGATGTTCAGCGTCGACTTCGGCCCGGTCGAACAGGCCCAGCACGCCGGGCGCTGGGACGATGCAGCGGCGATTCTGGTGGATGCCGCGCGCAGGCTCGAAGCCGGCGGCGCCGATTGCGTGGTGCTGTGTACCAACACCATGCACAAGGTCGCCGGGCAGATTCAGGCCGCCATCAGCATTCCGTTCCTGCACATCGCCGAACCCGCCGCGCAGGCGGCATTGGAAATCGACGCGCGCACGGTCGGGCTGCTCGGCACCGCTTTCACCATGGAGCAGAACTTCCTCAAGCAGCGCCTGATCGCCCAGGGTCTGACCGTGCTGGTGCCGGATGATGCCGAGCGCAAAGAGGTGCACCGGATCATCTACGACGAACTCTGCGTGGGTGTGATCAGCGAACAATCGCGAGAAATCTACCAAGACGTCATCGAATCCCTGACCGCCCGTGGCGCCCAGGCGATCATCCTCGGCTGCACCGAAATCGGCCTGCTGATCAAACCCGAACACAGCGCCCTGCCCCTGCTCGACACCACCGAACTGCATGCGCAGTCAGCGGTGGCGTTCGCACTGGGCGACTGACTCAGGGTTTCGACGAACCGCGCAGTCGGGCCATGCTCAACGTGTTGACCCAGTGCCCGTCGCGCACCGCGTAATCGCGAAACAGGCCTTCGCCCTCGAAACCGAATTTGCGGTAGAGGCCGATGGCCGCTTCGTTATCGGCGTACACCGTGAGTTCGACGCGGTGCAGATTCATCCAGTTGTCGGCAACGACCAGCGCCGCCGCCAACAACATCGATCCCACGCCTTTGCCCTGCCAGGCTACCGCGACTGCCATGCCGAAACTGCCGGCGTGGGCGCGGCGCATGCGTGAATAAGCTTCCAGGCCCAGATTGCCGATCACCACGCGTTGGTGCAGGGCAACCAGTTTCAGCGCGCGCTCGTTGTCGGCCTGCAGACGCTGACGCCAGACTTCGGTGGACTGGAACGGCATCTGCAGCACCTGCCGTGCGACGGCGGGATCGTTATAGAGCGCGGTGATGCCTTCGAGGTGGGATTCGCAGGAGGGGACGAGGTGGATGATGGGGGTTGGGTCTGGCATGGGGGATCTGTCCGTGATCGTTGAGTGTCTGCGCCACTCTAAGCCGACGACTGTCGGGTTGGCCAGTGTTCAGACGCTTGACCACTCATCGGAAAAGGCCCTTTACCTGTCAGAGTTGACAGGTGACGGCTTCGCCAACCTCACGTTAGATGATCGGAGGAGTTCCCATTAAAGCTGGAGAATGTCATGAGCCGCATCCGTAACTTTGTCGAGCCTTTTGAGCTGACCCTCCCGTACGTTCTTGAAATGATCAAACTCGTACCGCCAATGCAGGACGTGCACGGCGGCGTGTCGATTGAAAAGGCCAATGGACCCGACGATTTACAATTTCTCATGCTCGCGTATTTGAAACAGGACAAAAATGACGAGCTGAGGCTGGAAGTGAACGGAACTGTCGAAGACACTACCTCCGTCAAGGAAGGCAAGGAAACTGAGGATACGCCTTTGTATCTTGCGCCCGGCCTTTTACGAAAAGGCCTGAACCGAGTAAGAATCTTGATCAAGCGTATTTCCGGAAACGAGGAAGCCACGCCAGAACTGGTTCTGTTTTATAAAACCTCCCCGCCTGGTGACACGCCGCCAGTGATGAACCTCAGTCTGAACCACCGCACAATCGACGCAGCTAATGCGGATGATGTGTATGCCACAGTCGATTACAACAACTCGCAGGATCACGACAAAATCTTCATCAGTTGCAATGGCGTTATTGTCGAACATACGCGCTTACCAGGTGATCCCTCGCCGCTGCGGATCCACATTCCAAAAATGAAGTTGATCGAGGGCGGCGTTAGTAAAACGTTTCCGTTCAAGTTCCGTGTTGTCGACTACGTGAGAAACCCATCCGGCCCGCCTACATGGTCGGATATTGTGACTGCTGATGTGGACTGGAACAGAGTCTCACTGTCTCCGCCTTTCTTGGTAGATCCATCACTTAACCCAATTGATTTACTGAAAGGTGAGCAGGTCGTTACGGTACGTGTTCAATTTGACTCGTCAATACCGGGTCAAAAAGCCCGGTTAGTCGAACGATATCCGTTACCGGGTTCTTCTCTGTTTGCGCCGATAGAGTTCAACCAGAATCACCGCGCCAACTTCAAGCTTGAAACCTCGTTTCTGGTGAAACGGCGTGGCGGTCCGTGTGGATTGTATTGGGAATTAATGGACGGTGATGATGTGATTGGCGAGTCGCCGGATCTGGTGCTGGACATTCTGCCTATCAAGGAAGACGACCCACGACTGCCCACGCCGACTATTGCTGGGGTAACAGGGCCCGTGCTGGAAGTGAGCGCACTGACTGACCCTGTTCTTGTTGAATCAACGCAATGGCCGTTGCAAAAGCGTGATCAAGCGCTTTGGTTAACACTAGTGGGGATCGACAAAGATGGAAAAACGGTGAGCTTGGTTGTTCGAGCGGGTGAGCCTAATAAGTCGACTGAAGGGTTTTCGGTTGATGTAGCGCTTGAGTGGTTCGAAGAACTTCAGGATCTGAGCGAGGTGAAGGCGATATGTGCGGTCAGTCTTGACGGCAACCTTGACGAAACGAAGGCGGTAAGGTTGCCGTCTCGAGCCTATAAAATCAGTGCACTTGCCGAGATAGTTCCAGAAATACTTCAGATTAAGGATTCAATAAGGGATGACATTGCCAATGGAGAAACTACGGCCGATACAACCCTCATATTCTCAGGCAAAGCCAGTAATAATCGGGAAATACAGCTATATGATTCAGACACCAAAATTGGTCCCGTTATTTTAGTTTCAGCTAACGGCACGTGGCGCCAGGAGATAGCTGCCTTACATTTGAAAAGTCATAGCATAACTGCAAAAGCACAATATGGCGGCGAGGCCTCATCAACACCACCTAGGACATTTACTGTCGTTGATTATGTCCATGAAAATTTCGACCAACTACCTCAAGGAAACGCAACGGAAACGCCAGTCATGTTCATTCATGGCGCATTATTTATCAGTACAACAATGCAATCGTTTCCCGTAAAGCCTGGGAAAAGTTTAACGCTTTCAAGCACAGACCCCAAAAACTGCACAATGACCTTAAAAAGCCATTACAAAAGAATAACTTTGCTAATGCACACTATCCTTTCTACAGCTCCACTTCAGATCCTACTATTTAACGATCAGGATATGGTGGGCAGCTACCAATATCCATACATTACCGGTAGCACCACCAAAAAATTTGACTTTCCAATTGCGGCCGGTTTCAACCAAATACAGTTCAAATGGTCAAACTCAGGTTACAGCACTCAAACTCAAATAGACGACGTGCGATTATACAAATAAAGTATATAAAACGGAGCCGAAGCATGAAAAAATTGGACGTATTTATTTGCACTTCCAACCAAGCACGGCGCCCCCCCCCGCTAATAAAAGGCGGAATTCCCAGATGTAAGCAATATTTGCGCTCCGACAACCACCCAATCTTTCGACTTTTAAACTCAGTCGTTTAAAAGACACCCGCCGACATGGTCTCAAGGCTACAAATCCTTGCGCCTTTGCCTACAGCTACGCCAGAATCCGCCGGCTTGTGCGCCTTGGGGGCAGGTTCTATTGTGGTCCGGTCGCTGACGAATCAGCGATCGGGTTTAGCGATCCGACACCTTACAGACGCACCAGTGCCCAGTTTCAATTGCGGTTTTTCGGATCTGCACTTGATGTCATGGTGGCTGTGCGTGGGAGACCTTCGGGTCTACCCGGGGTTTCTGTGACCCGGATCGCTAACCTGCGTACAGCCGCCACCTTTACTTGTTTAGCGATGAGCCGTGGCGGCTAAATCAACCACGGAGTCTCACCATGATCAAACCAACACCCAACCCACCCGAAACCGACCCCACCTCCCCCTACGAATCCCTCGACTCCAAAAAACTCCACGAAGCCGCCGACCGCGCCCTCGACCACTACCTTTGCCCACCCGGTTCCACCCCACCGCCCTTCAGCGCCCGCGCCATGTACGCCGTCACCGCCGACACCAAAAACGAAGACCTGCTGGCCAACGCCTGCGAAACCCTCGCCTCGGCCAAAACCATCGCCCAGGAATTCGCCGGACTGGTGAAACCGTCGCAACGGCGGACGCTGATGGGGATTGCGCAGTTGATCATGCTCGGCGAACTGGCGGTGAATCGGGTGCTGGATAATCTGGAGTTGCCGCAGTAGCGAGCCCCGCGACAGGCTCTGAGTAAGGCGCCGGCAGTGCCGACGCCTTCGCGGGCAAGCCCGCTCCCACAGGACTTGTGTCGCTCACTCGGCTGCGGTTACACCGCTGGATTTGTGGGAGCGAGCTTGCTCGCGAATGCGGTTTGTCAGTCACTGTAGCTTCGACTGGCGGATTGCATTCGCGAGCAGGCTCGCTCCCACTATTGATGCGGTTTGTTCAGTTACGGGCGTGGTGTATGGGCAGGCGTGATCGCGAGCAAGCTCACTCCTACAGGGGGGCGCGTCAAGGCTGGAACCATTCGTGGCGTTCTTTGAAAGTTTGGTGGATGAGGTCGGTGAGGGCTTGGGTTTCGGGTGCGTTTTTTGAATCAGCGTTGATCGCCAGCCACGCGTGTAGCTGCATCGGTTCGGCGAATAATCCGGGCAATGCGATGAGGCCTCGGTCGAAGCGGCTCATGTATGTCGGCAGCAAACCGATGCATGCGCTGCAGCGGATCATCTCCAGCATGAGTTCATAAGATTGCATCTGCACTACTCCGGCCAACCGCTGCTCGACCAACTCATTCCACGGGCGAAAGCTCTCAACCTGTCGATCACACTGCCAGTGCACCAGCATGAAATCAGCCAGATCTTCCGGCGTTTCCGGTCGCGCTGTCACCCTCGAATAGCGCTTGGCGATGTGCGGCAGATATTCAATTCGCGCGAGGTGTTGCGGTTCGCTGGTAGCGAAGGTGGGAACAAGGTTTGGAGCATCGCCAGGAGCGAGCCAGAGGACAATGTCGGCGCTGACCGCACGCAGGGCCAGTTCGCTATCCAGAGCAGTAATTTCCAGACGCAGGCTGGCATTGCGCCGCAGCAATGCGATGAGGTCGCGGCCGAGGATGTCGTGGAGGATGGATTCGGCGATGGCGAGGCGGATCAGTGGTTGTTCGATGACAGGGAGTTTGCGTTCGTGGGCCAGGGTGCTGAGTCGGGCCTGCAACTGTTGGCCTTCGCGGGTGAGCGTTAGGGCGCTGCCCTGGAAGCTGAACAGGCTGTGTTGCAGTTGTTGTTCGAGTTGCGCGAGTTGTTTGCGCAGCAGCGTCGAGCGCACATTGAGGCTGCGCGCGGCTTGCATGAAGCAACCGCAGCGGGCGCTGACGAGGAAATATTGGGCGACTTCGCTCTCGATGGTCGCGGCCTGGTTGAGCCAGGGCTCGGATCTGGATTGCGGCGATTGATAATCAGCGGTGCCCGGGCGTCCTGCGGGTTCGGTGAATGACATTGATGACTCCCTGTCGATCTAATGTGGTTGCTCTGAATACACCGGATTCTCATTGTGGGAGCGAGCCTGCTCGCGAAAACGTTGGCACATTCAACATCTTCGCTGACTGACCCACCGCATTCGCGAGCAGGCTCGCTCCCACAGGGGTGAATGGTGTTTTGGCTGATGTCAGTGTTTTTCCTCGAGAATTTTGTTCAGTTCGGCGCCGTCGATGCTCAGGGTGGCGGTGTTGAGCATGCCGTCCAGATACGCCTGGGCGATCTGTTCCTGGCGTTGTGCGCGCAGGGCCTGGGTCAGTTGATCGCGCAGTTCCTCCAGCGTCGCGGTGCGGGCCGGTTGTTGTTCGGTGAGTTTAATCACGTGAAAACCGGCCGCGCTTTGCACCGGATCAGACACGGCGCCCACCTTGAGCCGCGCCACGGCGCTACGTACTTCCGGCACCAGTTGCTGCAACGGTTGCAGGCCGGTATCACCGCCCCGCTCTGCAGTCACTCGATCCTGCGAATATTGCGTAGCGAGCGCCGCAAAATCGGCCGGTGCTGACTGCGCCTTCTTGCTCAATTCAGCGGCTTGTTTGCGCACTGTTTCCACATTCGCTGCGTCACTGACGCCAAGGAAAATCTGACTGACCCGGTACAGCGCCGGCGTCTGCCAATTGGCCTTCCCCGCGTCGTACGCCTGCTGCAACTCAACCGCGCTCGGATATTCCGCCGGCACCTGACTCACCGAGCGCAAATAATCACGAAACACGATTTGCTCAGTCGCTGCGCGAGTCTGCCGGGCGACGTCTGGCCGCTGCGCCCAACCCTGTGCGTCAGCCTGTTCCAGCACGGCTTTTTCGGCCAGACGCGTACGAATCCAGCGTTCCAGCGCCTCACGGTTGCCGCGCAGCTGTTCGCGGGTTTGCGCCGGGACGGTGGCCAGCAGCGCCTGCAATTCCTCTGGCGAAACCTGCTGATTGCCCAACTGCGCGACCGCTGGCCCGGCTGCAACCGCCATCACCGGCGAGGGCTGCTGAGCGGCGACCGGATCACTGCCCGGCCGCAGCACCAGCGCCACGGCCACCACCAACAACGCCAGCGCTCCGGCGCCGATCACCATGGCAGGCTTTCTCACAGCGTGACTTCCTCTTGTTCGGCGACAGCGGATTTTGCGGTTTGCGAAGCAGCGGTCTGGCTGAAATCGCGCAGGTAAACGATGAATTCCTGCAACAGGCGATCCCACAGCTCCAGATTGCCGCGCAGGTGCTCGTCGCTTACGCCCGCAGCCACCACCACGTCCATTTCCATGACCAGAAACTCGCCCTGCAACGACAAGCGCGCAAAACGCCGCGTCGCGTTCCACTGCTCCGCGACGCCCTGGGGCAAATCACCTTGCACGCGCAGGGCACAGCTGAAGGTGAAATCGACAAAGTTGCCCTGCTCCAGCGCCGGGTTGCCGAACCGCACGGCGTAGCCGATGCCCTGACTGGCGCTGTGCAATTGCACGATGCCGTTCTGTTCGCTCTGGTTGACGCGGTAACCGGCGGCTTGCAGGACGTCGGTCAGCGATTGCGGGGAAACGTGGGTGATCAATTGAGTCATGGCTTTCTTCCTTGTTATCAGTGAGCGATCGCCGCTTGCGGCGCGTCGAATTGGGTTTTGTACAGCTCGTCGCCGAAGCCCTGCGCCAGTTCTTCGAACTTGACCCGGGCGCTGGCGGCGAAGGGCTGGCGGATCTTCATCACTTCGGCGACGTCGATGTTTTCGTAGGCACTGAGGATCTGTTTGGCGACCCCGTACATTTGCTGATTCTTGGCTGAACATTGCTGCACTTGTGTGTCACGTTCCGCCAGCTGCGCTTGCAGCTTCGTGCGTTCGGCTTCTTTGCCGCGAGCGAGGACCAGCAATTCGTCATAGGCTTTTTTGAACTTGCCGGTCTGCTCGGCACTGGCCGCCACTTGTGCCTGCGCCTGGCTGTGCAGGCTCTGTTGTTGTCCGGCCAGTTGCTCGGCGAGGCCTTTGGCTTTGGCCAGTTCGGCAGTCAGCTGCTTGATCTGCGCTTGCGCTGCCTTGGCTTCGTTCTGCGCCGCCAGTTGCGCGGCGCTGGCCTGGGCCTGCTGACTTTGCAGGGCCTGCAATTGCTGGGTGGTGCTGCGCAATTGCGTGCGCAAACGTTCTTCCATGCCTTCGCCGTTCGCCCCGGTGGCAATCAACAAACCCAGGCCCAGCGCGAGAAAACGCGTGTTCATAAAGCTCTCCCGGCGCCTTAGAAGCGCGTGTTGATCTCAAGCTGCAAGACGTCGATGTCGAACGGCGCGCCGTACACCGCTTCGGTGCTCATCCAGCGACCCGTGGCGGAAACGTTCTTCGCCAGGCCGTAGTTGCCGCCCATGAAATAGCCCTTGGCGTTGGTGCCGCCGAGGTGGAACGACGAGTCGTTGAAGCCGTCCGGCAAGGCGTCCGGCTGGATGTACTTGTAGCCGGCGAACAGGTTCCAGTCGCCCTTGCGTTTGAGGTCCAGTGCGTTGCCGAGGGTGAACTGCACCATCCATGCATTGGCGCCGCTTTCGATCTCGCCGTTGCTGTCGAGGTTATTGACGATCTGTCCGGCGGAACGCTTGCGCATGTCGCCTTCGTCGTAGCTGAGGTTGTGGATGTAGTTGCCCTGGCTGCGCAGTTTGAAGTCCTGCGGCAAGTCGGCGTCCCACACGACGTTGAGATCGAGCAGGTTGAACTCGGACGCAAGCCCGACGAATTGCGGCTGCGGCGTGGCGCTCGGGTTGAGCGGGTTCGGCGTGATGTCACGCAGCAGGAACACGCTGTTGCCCTTCTGCATGAACGCCGCGCGGGTGCCGTCGCTGTCGCAGCCCGGCGCGCCGGCCCACGGTTCGCAGGGGCTGGAGCGCTGGCCCTGAATGTCGTCGAAGCGGTAATAGGCCAGCGCGCCTTTGAGGCGGTTGTTGCTGTTGATCGCCCATTTCGCGCCGAGCTGAGCGCCGTAAAGCCACTTGTTGTCGCTCTCTTCCTTGTCGAAACCGTTACTGCTGGAGGTGTCGTTGGTGTAGTCCACCGGGAACGCGCCGACGGTGCCGAACACGCCCCAATCGCGGTTGAGCTTGTGATCGAAAATCGCCGCCACACCGTCGAAATTCAGGTCGTTGGAATAGAGCATGTCGGTGGACATGAACGGGTTGGCGAAGCGCCCGCCGGTCAGAGTCAATTCGTCCATTGGCTTCCAGGTCAGGTAGCCCTGATCGAGCCAGATGTCCTTCTTGGCAAAGCCGCCGCCGAGGTTCTGCGTGGTCGATACCGGGTTATTGTCCGAACCGGTGCCGATGCGAATGCCGGCGGTCCATTCCTCCGAAATCACCGCTTTCATGCCCAGGCGAGCGCGCAGGCGAAAGAGGTTTTCGCGGTCTTCGCGGGTGTTGAGCAACGGCGGCAGGCTGGTGCTGCTGTTGGGATTTACGTCGTACGGGCCATTGTTGTTGAGCTTGGCGAAGTCGACAATTTCGTTGCTGTTGTTGCCCGAGTAGTAACGCGATTCGTCACGCAGGCGAATGTCACCGTCGAAGCTGATGCGCGAGGCCCAGTCCGGGAAGGTATTCGGCGCTGCCCAGTTTTCCTGTTTGGCGGTGGCCATGACCTCGGCTTTGACCTGATCGCGGATCTGGTCGCGCACTGCTGCCGGTACGTACTGCACGCGCACATCCCCCGGCGCGGCGACCGGTCCGGCCGCGACTGCGGTGGACGCGGCAGCCTGTTTCGCCTGCGCCGCTTCGTTCTGCGCCTGGGCGATCAGCGCGTCGGCCTTGTCCTGCTTGAGAATGCCCTGCTCGACCAGCAAGCGGATCAGATTGATCGTGGCGTTCTCCGAGGGCGCGGGCGCTGCCACGGCCTGACCGACCAGGGTCGCAATGACCATGCCGACCGCCAGGGACAATCGATTCACGTTGGAAATCATCTGCACACAACTCCTTTTGCCGAAGCTTGAATAAGTGAATTAACCCGGACGCCGCCCTTGCAGGGACAGGCGCACGGGCAAAGTGATGGAGGCCGGAGGCCGTTCGCTGAGGGCTGGCGCACCACGTAATGCGGCCAGCACCTGGGTATCGATTTGCGGGTTGCCGCTGGACTTGATCAGCTCGACACGGGTGATCTCGCCGACGCTGCTCAGCCAGACATCGGCCTGCAGCGAGAATGCGAGGTTGCGCAGGTCGGGGTTCTCACGCAGCAAGCGCTGGAAGGTGAACGCGAGAAACTGGCTGTACGTGCCCGTGCCCAAACGCCCACCGCCGGCACCGGCCATGCCGCCGCCCTTGCCCGCGCCGATGTTGAAAGCGTCGCTGCCGGCCTGCGCGTCGCCGTCCATTTGCATCGGGTTGGCCAGATCGTCCGCCGGCGATGGCGGTGCTTCTTCAGGCTTGACCTCCTCCGGCTCAGGCGTTGGCTCGGGCTCGACGATTTTTTCTTCCACCGGCGTTTCCGGCTCTGGCGGTTTCTCCGGCGGCGGGGGTGGCGGTGGCGGCAACGGAATGATCGTCGGCACCTTCGGCGCTTCGCGGCGCACGCCGGCCATGTCGTTGGCCCACTGCCAGAGGAACCACGCGGCGAGCGCGGCGACCAGCAGTCCGGCGCCCCACTTCACATAGCGCAACGGCGACTTTTTCACGGGCGGCGGATCAATCGGGAGTTGTGCGGTCATGACTCAGCCCTGACTCGGTTTGCCGGTAACGAGACCGACCTGGGACAGTTCGAGCCGGCGCAGCAGGTCGAGCACTTCGATGACTTTCTGGTACTGCACCGTCGCATCGCCACGCACGATCACCGGGAAATCCGGGCTCTGCGCTTTCTCGATGCGCAGGCGTTCTTCCAGCTCAGCCAGCGTCACGGGATAGGCATCGAGGAACACCTGGCCGCCGTCGTTGACCGAGATCGCCTTGGTCTTGGCTTCCGACAGCGACACCGACGCGCTGGCCTTGGGCAGGTTGATCTGGATCCCGGAGACCTGCGCGGTGGCGGTGAGGATGAACATCACCAGCACCACCATCAGCACATCGACCAGCGGGGTGATGTTGATGCTGTCGACGGCGGCATCGTCATCATCGTCATGAGAGGCATTTACGGACGCCATGACAGTGCTCCTCAGGCCGGTACGGAGTGGTTGGCGTGATGGCCGCGCTGGTGCGACGCCTCACTGAACTGGCTCTCGCCGTGCATTTCCGCCAGCCGGGTAATGAACTCGTCGACGAATACGCGCATGTCGGCGCTGACTTCCTTGTTGCGGGTGATCAGGCGGTTGTAGCCGAACAGCGCGGGGATCGCGACGAACAGGCCCATCGCCGTGGCCAACAGCGCGGCGGCCATACCGGGAGCGATGGCGTTGATGTTGACGTCGCCGGCCATTGCCGTGCCGAGGAACACCACCATGATCCCCAGCACCGTGCCGAGCAGGCCGATGTACGGGCCGCCGGCGATGGCGTTGGACAGGGTCGAGAGTTTCGAACTCAGTTGCTGGTTTTCGCGGGTGCGCACGCCGTCCATCGAGCAGCGGATGGCTTCGATGGTCGCCGCTGAAACCGAGGAGGTATCGGCGCCCTGCTCGCGGCGGGTGCGAATCTCTTTGACTGCCACCAGATACAGGCGCCACAGCGACGAATGCTGCAGGCGTTGGGCGAGTTGCGCGTCGTCGGCGAACATCTCCAGACGTGTGCCGACCTTGGCGAATTGCGCGCGGAAATCTTCGTTGGCAGCGGTGACGCGGCTGAGGCTGCGGTTCTTGCGCAGCATGATGATCCACGACTGGAACATCATCAGTACCAGCACGGCGATGATCACCCAGGCGTCGATTGGCACCGCTTTGAGCAGGAAGCCGAGACTGCCGAAACCAAAGCCGGACTGTTCCTCATCGACGCCGTAAGCCACCAGTTTCGATTCCGCGCCTTGCGAGGTGGCGTCGGCCAGCAGCAGCGCAGCCGGACGGGCGACTTTCGACAGGCGCAGTTCATCGATGGCGCCAGCGAACGGCTGGAACGCGCCTTCCTGCAGATCGGCGCCGATGGCCATGACCGAGTTGAATGCCGGCATCGCTTGGGCCAACGCAGCACTCTCGCGACCGTTGATGTACAGAGTGACTTTCGAGCCCTCGGCAGTTAGCGCGACGTGTTGCCATTGCCCCGGCGCCAGCGCTTGTGTGGCAGCGGCGCGCTGGCCGTCGATCTCCACAAACGGCAGGCCTTGGCTGACACCGACCAGCAAACTTTGCGTGCCTTCGCGGCGAGCGAGAATCAGTTGCTCGCCACTGGCCTGATCCAGACGCAGCCAGGCACTGAAGGTAAACGCGCTTCCGGCGTTGTGTTGCAACGATGGGCTGGCCGGCAGCAGCAACGGTTGACCGCTGAACTGCAAGGCGCGACCCACTACGCCGTCGATCGCGGCACCGGTCGCGCTTTGCGCGGTGTTGCCGTACGCCGTGGTGTCTTTCGCCGGGGTGCCGGTGGCGCCGTCGAAGTGATACAGCGCGGTATAACTCGGATCGAAGGTCAACTGGCCGTTGCCGGTAGCCGGGGCTTTCTGGTTGCCGTAGTACATCCAGATGTCCTGACGCTGACCGCCCTCTACATTCGGCACATCAACCCAGATCAGCGCCATGCCCATCAGCGCGTCGAAACTTTCGATCTGGTGGTTGAGCACGGTTTTGTCATCGGCGGCGACGAAGCGCAGATCGGAGCCGTCCTCTTTCACGCCGTCGAAGGTGAAGTTGCCGGTGTGCAGGCGCACCAGCAGCGTGGTGCGGCCGAGGGGCTGATTGATCGCCGCGCCTTGGGGCGTGGTGTCGACGGCAATCTGTTTGCGGTAATGCCAGTCGTCCTGCCACCAGGCCTGAGCCGTGGCCGGGAGCACGAAGCCCAGGCAGATCAACAACGAAAGAAAGAGGCGTTGCATGGACGTGCTCCGTTAGAAAGTGGCTTGAAGGTTGAAGTGCAGGCGCGATTCCTGCTTTGAGGTGTTCGGCCCTTCGAGTAGCGGGTAGCCCCAGTCGAGGCTGCCGGACAGCCATTTACTGAGGCTGGCGCGGGTGCCGAGGCCGACGCTGGCCAAGGCGTAATTGGCGTCCTGGTCCGGCAGTTCGTCGCGCAGATACAACTGCGCGCCCTCGGCGAAGGCATAGAAGCGCCAGTCCTGCATCCACGTGCCGACGAATTTCGCCAGCGACGGTGTGCGCAATTCCTGGCTGAGCAAATAGCCGTCATCAGCGGTACGTTCAGCCGCGAGATAGCCGCGCACCGAGGTGGCGCCACCGGCGGAGAATTGTTCGTTGGAAACCAGCGGCCCCGAGGCGAGTTGGAATGCGGCTTTGCTTGCGCTCTGCCAGTCGCTGTCGAAGGTCCAGGTGTAGTTGGTGTCGCCCTTGAGCACGGCGAAACTCGGTTTGGCGCGATAGCGTTTGTAGTCGAAGTCTTCGTCGTCGCTGCCGTAGCCGAACACGCTGCGCGTGGCGGCCACCAGACTCAGGCCGACGCCGAGCTGGCTCTTTTCGCTGTAGCGAAAGCCGTTGTAGGCGAAGGTGAACGGCGCGTATTTGAGCGGCACCTTGTCGCTTTCGCCGGACAGGCTCAGGCGCTCGTCGAAGTCCTTGAAGTCGATACCGGCGGACAGCGAGTTCGACCAATTGCCGCTCGAGGGCAATGTGTAAATCGCCGCGACGCCGTAGCTGTGACCCTTGCCGAGCACGTTGCTGCCGCCGATGGTGGCAACGTTGCTGTCGGACTGGTAACCGGAGAACTGCACGCTCCAGCGCTCGCTCAGCGGCGCGGTGTAGGAGCCCGACCAGACCTTGGCGTTGTCGGTTTCCTGGGGCGCGGTGAAGAACGTCAGGTTGACGCTGTGGCCGAGCTGCCAAAGGTTGTTGTAACCGAGGCTGGTGACGCTGCGCAGCTTTTCGGTGTCGGCACTGTAATCGTTATTGAGACCGACGCTGGCCGTCCACGGGTTCTGGTCTTCGACCTGCAAGTCGACATCCATGGTGCCGGGGCGCTGACCTTCGCGCACCAGCGGCATGACCTGGCGACCGGGAGTTTTATTGAGCTGCGCGAGTTCGCCCTGGACTTTGGCAAAGTCCGGCACCTCGCCTTCTTTCAGCGCCGGTACGTTGTCGCGGATGTCCAGCGGCGAATAGTGTTTGGCGCCGACCACGCGCACCCGGCCGACTTTGGTTTCACTGACTTGCAGATAAACGATGCCATCGGCCACGGCCTGCTCGGGCAGCTCGACAAACACCGATTGATAGCCGCGTTCCTGATAGGCCTTCTGCAACGCATCGCGGGCGCCTTCGATGTCGCTCAAGGCTTTCTGCGGGCCGAGAAACGGGTACACCGCTTCTTCGATCGCCCGGGCATCGAGCACGGTATTGCCGCGCACGAAGTATTCGTTGACGTCGACCAGACGCTGCGCGGCGGGCGCTTCTGTGCCCTCCTCGGCCAGCGCCGGCTGCGCGCCCGCCGTCACCAGCAGCCAGCCCCACAGCGCCAGCCGTGACGTGAAAATCCGTTCCACATTACCCCCTGAAATTCGCGATGACCTGTGGGCGTTAGCGCCCGGTGTGCTGCGTCAATTGCTGATCGTTGTGGCGCAGGCGTGCTTGCCCAGCCAGGTGTGCAACAGCGCAAAGTTCAGCGAGAACTCGGGCATTTGCAGCAAGGCACCGCAGAACACTTCGCCGATGATTTTCTGAATCAGCAGCACCGCGCGCGGCTCGTTGAGCAACGTGGTGATGTCACGGCTGAGGGCGGTGAAGCTCCAGACTTTCTGGTTCAGGCCGAGGCCGACGAACCAGCGGAACAGCAGGTTGTAGTTCAGCTGTTCATAGAGCTGCTGTTCGCTGGGCACCGAATAGAGCAATTGCAGGAGCAGGATGTGCATCACCGTCTGCGCGGGAATGAGCATGCCGGGCACGGCATTGAGGTCGTGCAGCAGGTCCTGATGGGCGTCGAGCAGATCGTCGATCTGCGGGCGCAGCAACACCAGCGAATGGCCCGGCGGAATGTAGCTGGACACTTCTTTCAGAGCGCCCTGCCAGTCATCCTGCGAGACGATCCAGACCCACGGCGCGCCATAGCGATACACCGAAACCGGCTTCTTGCGCGCGGCTTCGACGATCTTCGACAGGCGTTGATCGAGCTCCTGCATGCCCACTTTCGAATAACGTTCCATAGTCCCCATTGCCTCACTCCCGGCGTCCCGCCCCGACTCGCAAAGTGCGCCCCGAAAGGCCCCTCAAGCGCGTTACACAGGCATGACCGGACTGGCAAAGGGCTACCGAACTTTTGTCATAAAAGCTTCATTACCGAAGACAGACTGACTAATTTGCACGATCGACCGTGGGAGCGAGCCTGCTCGCGAAAGCGCTGCGTCAGGCAATGAGGATGTTGGATGTGCCGCCGCCTTCGCGAGCAGGCTCGCTCCCACAGGGTGGACTGTGGTTGCACCGTTGCGTGACATTCGCGTGACATTCACGGGGTTAAATCCCGGCCCGTTCAGGCGTATAACCTTCACAAGACTTTCAATCGGCACGCCGACTTCAACACAGGGTAGTGACATGACCACAGCAAACAACCTTGGCAACCTGTTCCCTTCGGTCAGCGACATCCCGGAAAAATATCGCCTCGACGCTCAGGTCGAGCAGCGTGAATATCTGGTCGATGGTCAATTGCGCCGCTGGGACGGCCCGCTCGCGCAGGTGCGCAGCCCGGTTTATCTGAAAGGCGAAAACGGCGAAGAACAGGTGATCCTCGGCAGCACGCCGCTGCTCGATGCCGACACCGCGCTCACCGCTCTCGACGCTGCCGTTCGCGCTTACGACCGGGGCCAGGGCCTGTGGCCGACCATGCGCGTGGCCGAGCGCATCCAGCATGTCGAAGCGTTTCTCGGCCGCATGCGCGAGCAGCGCGAGGCCGTGGTCAAGCTGCTGATGTGGGAAATCGGCAAGAACCTCAAGGACTCGGAAAAAGAGTTCGATCGCACCTGCGATTACATCGTCGACACCATCAATGCCCTGAAAGAACTCGACCGCCGTTCCAGCCGCTTTGAGCTGGAGCAGGACACCCTCGGTCAGATTCGCCGCGTGCCGCTCGGCGTCGCCTTGTGCATGGGGCCTTACAACTACCCGCTGAACGAAACCTTCACCACGCTGATTCCGGCACTGATCATGGGCAACACCGTGGTGTTCAAACCGGCCAAGCTCGGCGTGCTGCTGATTCGCCCGTTGCTCGAAGCCTTCCGCGACAGCTTCCCCAGCGGCGTGATCAACGTCATCTACGGCAGCGGCCGCGAGACCGTCAGCGCTTTGATGGCCAGCGGCAAAATCGACATCTTCGCTTTCATTGGCACCAACAAGGCTGCCAGTGACCTGAAGAAGCTGCACCCGAAACCACACCGCTTGCGCGCGGCTCTGGGTCTGGACGCCAAGAACCCGGGCATCGTTTTGCCCGAAGTCGATCTCGACAACGCCGTCAGCGAAGCGGTCACCGGCTCGCTGTCGTTCAATGGTCAGCGCTGCACCGCACTGAAAATTCTTTTTGTGCATGAAGACGTGGTCGACAGCTTCATCGAGAAATTCAATGCCAGACTGGCCACGCTGAAACCGGGCATGCCGTGGGACAGCGGCGTGGCGCTGACGCCGCTGCCGGAGTCGGGCAAGGTCGATTATCTGCACGGTCTGGTTGCTGACGCGCAAAGCAAAGGCGCACAGGTGGTCAACCCGAATGGTGGCGAATCCCACGCGTCGTTCTTCTACCCGGCAGTGCTGTATCCGGTGAATCCGCAAATGCGCGTGTATCAGGAAGAACAGTTCGGCCCGGTCGTGCCCATCGTGCCGTACCGCCACCTCGATACCGTGATCGACTACGTGCTGGAATCCGACTTCGGCCAGCAGTTGAGCATCTTCGGCACCAACCCGGTGGCGGTCGGCCGGCTGGTCGACACTTTCGCCAACCAGGTCGGGCGGATCAACCTCAACGCCCAGTGCCAGCGCGGCCCGGACACTTACCCGTTCAACGGTCGCAAGAACTCCGCCGAAGGCACGCTCTCGGTTCACGATGCATTGCGGGTGTTTTCGATCCGTACGCTGGTGGCGACCAAGTTCCAGGAGAGCAACAAGGATCTGATCAGCGAGATCATTCGCGGGCGGGATTCGAGTTTCCTGACCACCGATTACATCTTTTGACGGGTGATCGGCAGGATTGAATGATCCTGCCGATCCGTCAGCCCCCCGGCGATTCAGTGACTACACTGAGCCCAGCATTGCTGGATGCCCGGGAGGCTGACCATGCTCGACTACTTCGCGTTGGGTTTGCTGGTTTTTGTCGGTCTCGTGCTGTTTTACGGGATCATCGTGCTGCATGACATTCCGTACGAGATCGCCGTTCACCGCAACCATCCGCATCAGGACGCGATCCATGCCACTGGCTGGGTCAGCCTGTTTACCCTGCATGCGCTCTGGCCGTTTCTGTGGATCTGGGCTATGGCCTATCGCGAGGATCGCGGTTGGGGTTTCGGCGATGGCAAACCCGTTCAGAACCATGTCATCCGGCTCGAGCAGCAGGTCATTGAGCTGCAAGCCCGGATCGAGCGACTCGAAGCGCAGTCGCCGGTTGCGCCTCACTCTGACAGCGGGGGGATCTGAGCATGGATCTGTTGCTCATCCTCACGTACGCCGCACTCTGCGTCGCCATCTTCAAGATCTTCCGCATTCCGCTGAACAAATGGACGGTGCCCACCGCTGTCCTGGGTGGCGTGCTGATCATCGGCGCGCTGATTTTCACCATGAACTACAACCATCCCTATTCCGAAGTGGCGCGCTCCTACTTTGTCTCGGTGCCGGTCATTCCGATCATCAGTGGCCAGGTGATCGACGTGCCGGTAAAGGGCAACGAACCCTTGGAAAAAGGCGACGTGCTGTTCCGCATCGATCCCACGCCTTTCCAGAACCGCCTGAAATCGCTCAAGGCGCAACTGGTCGCAGCCAAAGGCGACCGCTACCGCATCACCGAGCTGATTCGCCGCAATTTCGGCACCCAGCGCGAACTGGACGCGGCCATTGCCCGCACCGACGATCTGCAGGCGCAACTCGACAATGCGCAGTTCGAGTTGGACAACACCGTGGTTCGAGCACCGAGCAAAGGCTTCGTCACCCACGTTTCGCTGCGCCCGGGGATGATGGCGAGCAAGCTGCCGCTGCGCCCGTCGATGGTGTTTATTCCGCAGGAAGGTCAGTACTTCGCCGCTTGGATGCGTCAGAACAGCCTGCTGCGTCTGACCGTGGGCGACGAGGCCGAAGTCGCCTTCGATGGCATTCCCGGCAAAGTCTTCGCGGGGCGAGTGAAAAGCGTTATCGGGGTGATCGCCGAGGGCCAGGTGCAACCTTCCGGCACGCTGATCAGCTACACCGGCTCGCCACCGGCCGGACGGGTGCCGGTGATCATTGAAATCACTGACCCGGCGTTCGCCGAATACAGCGCGCTCATGCCGGGCGGCGCCTACGGGCAAGCGGCGCTGTACAGCCAGCACTTTCATCACATCGGCGCGATGCGCAAAATCCTGCTGCGCATGTCGGCCTGGATGAATTACATTTTCCCCTTCCATTGATTTGATTGACGTACGAGGTTCGCACTGACTACTTACAGCACCCACCGCCTGCCACCGCTGTTGCGCCGTATCCTGCGTCCGCTGCTGGACCCGTATCGGCGCTACCGTCACGCCCGCCTGATCCATTCCGTGCGGGTGGCGCTGGGGTTGCTGGCGACGATTCTGCTGACTACTGGCATCAACCTGCCCCACGGTGAATGGGCATCGGTGACCATGCTGGTGGTGATCGGCGGTTTGCAGCACCACGGCAACATCGGCAAAAAAGCCGCCGAGCGCGCCATCGGCACCCTGATCGGTGCGGGGGTAGGCCTGGCGTTGGTCGCGCAACACGCCTGGCTGGGCATGCCGTGGCTGACCTACTTTTCCATGGCCGTGGTGTGCGGCTTTTTCTCGTATCACGCGATTGGCAAGGGCGGCTACACCGCCCTGCTCTCGGCGATCACGGTGTTCATCGTCGCCGGGCATGGCGACAACCCGATAACCGATGGTCTGTGGCGCGGCGTCGACATCCTGATCGGCATCGCCCTCGCCCTGGCGTTTTCCTTCGCCCTGCCGCTGTATGCGGTCTACTCGTGGCGTTACAACCTCGCCGATGCCTTGCGCGATTGCGCCACGGTGTACGGGCGCATCATCAACGGTGAAGCGGTCAGCGCCGACGAGCATGTGCGGCTGATGAGCAAGGTGGGTGCGGTGATGGTGCAGTTGCGCTCGCTGATGCCGTCGGTGTCCAAGGAAGTGAAAATTTCCATGACCGAGCTCGACGCTATACAGCGCAACTTGCGCATGTGTATCAGCACCCTGGAGATTCTCGGCAATATCCGCCCCAACCTCAGCGACCCACAGGCCATGGCACATCTGCAAACGGCGCTGAGGGCTGAGCACCGGCAGATTCGCGTGCAGCTGATCGGCATGGCTCGCGCATTGAAAACCGGGGCCTCGCAACGGCTGGAGCGACCGATGGAGCTGCCAGCAGGGGACCCTGATGCGCCGGTCGCCAATACGCTCGACGGCTACCGGATGCTGACCCGACAACTGGCGGCCAACATCAGCGAGATGCGCCAGCGCCTGGCAGCAACCGCACCGCGCTGGAACATCTGATCCTTATTGCGCCGCCAGCCGCCGGGCTTTCCAGCCCCAACCTTGTTGCATGCCGGCGGCGGCCAGCAGGATCGCTGCGACGCCTATCCATTGCAGCAATTCGAGGCGATGGCCGAAGGCGAACCAGTCAACGAAGATCGCCGCAATCGGATAGATAAAGGACAGCGCGCCGGTTAATGCCGTCGGCAGCTTTTGAATCGCGCCGTAAAGCAAGACGTACATCAGACCGGTGTGCACGATCCCGAGAGTCAGCAGACTGGCCCAGGCTTCGACGCCTTGCGGCAACGCATCGAAATGCGCGAACGGCGCGAGCAACAACACACCTGTGCAGACTTGAATCAGCGCGATCAGATGTGGCGGCGTGCCGGTCAGGCGCTTGATGATCAGTGCCGCGATCGCATACAGAAACGCCGCGCCCAACGCCAGGGCAATCCCCATCAAGTAATCGTTACCCTCCTCGCTTTGCGTGCCATGGGCGCTGACGATCGCCAGCATGCCCATGAACGAAATCGCCAGCCAGAACAGCTTCTGCAGGGTAATTTTCTCGCCGAGAAACAGTGCCGCCAGACCGACCAGCATGAATGGCTGCACGTTATAGACCGCGGTGCCGATGGCAATCGAGGCGCGGGAATAGGACGCGAACAGCAGCACCCAATTGCCGACAATCGCCCCACCACTGAGCACGGCGAGAAGAAACGTAGTGCGGGTGAGAATCCCTGGGCGCAGGAAGCCAAACCCGGCGCAGACCAACAGCAACGTGCCGGCGCCGAACACGCAGCGCCAGAACACCACGTCCAGTACCGGTTGCCCGGACACCAGCACAAACCAGCCGATCGTCCCGGATATCAGCATGGCGGCGGTCATTTCCAGCGAGCCGCGGCGAATTGGGTTGTCCATTATTGTTCTCCTGAGGCTGTGAGCGAAGCGTGGCAAAAGTATGCCAAGCGCGCCTCGGGCTGCTCCAGCGCATAAAGCAGGCTAAACTTGGTTTTCGCCTTTTTTATCGAGGGTGATTTGCGCCCTTTGCCTAATCCGGAGTTTGAATGTGACTGACGATATCGATCAGATCCTCATCAGCGCGCTTATGGAAGACTCGCGGCGCTCACTGAAAGCGCTGGCGCAGATCAGCGGTTTGTCATCGCCAAGCGTTGCCGAACGGTTGCGGCGCCTGGAGGAACGTGGCGTGCTCAAGGGCTACACCGTGGAGATCGATCCGAAGTGCTTCGGCTATCAGTTGCAGGCGATCGTCCGTGTACGGCCGCTGCCAGGGCAATTGCAGGAGGTTGAGCGGCAGATCATGTCGATCCCTGAGTTCACCGAGTGCGACAAGGTCACCGGTGACGACTGCTTTATTGCCCGCCTGCATGTGCGCTCGATGGAGCAGCTCGATACCCTGCTCGACCGACTGAATACGTTGGCTGAAACCAACACCGCGATCGTCAAGAAGACCCCGGTGAAACGGCGGCTACCACCGATGGCGTAGATGTCTTTTGGGAATGATCAGGGTAGATTGTGTTTTTTCGCGGCTAAGGAATGGCGGTATGAAAATTCAGGCAATGCTGCTGGCGGCCCTGCTGATCGGCGGTTGTGGCACGATTCAGACGGTGGCGCGTAGTGATCAGGCTGCCGTGAACGGCCTCAAGGAGCAAAAAAGCTATTGCGGCGCGGTACCAAGAATCTACAGCGGCCTCGCCTATGATTTCTGCACGCTGAACGCACCGCTGGCCTCAGGCATCGATCCCGATGACCACCGCAACGCGGCCATTCCGGTGGTGCTGGTGGACGCCGTGGTGTCCGGCGCGCTCGACACCTTGCTCCTGCCCTACACGATCTATCGTCAGCAAGTGGACGGCAGCATCGTCATCAACTGAACGACTACTTTCTTCCAGACAATAAAAAACCCGCAGAAGCGGGTTTTTTATTGCAGCCATTACGATCAGTCGTCGCGGCTCATGATGCCGAACAGTTGCAGCAGGCTGACGAACAGGTTGTAGATCGATACATACAGGCTGATGGTCGCCATGATGTAGTTGCGCTCGCCGCCGTGGATGATCGCGCTGGTCTGGAACAGAATGCAGACCGACGAGAACAGCACGAAGCCGGCGCTGATCGCCAGTTGCAGGCCGCTGATCTGGAAGAAGAAGCTCGCCAGCGTAGCGCCCAGCAGGACAAAGAAACCTGCGGTGATGAAGCCGCCAAGGAAGCTCATGTCCTTGCGGGTGATCAGCACGTAGGCCGACAGACCACCGAACACCAGCGCGGTCATGGCGAATGCCGAGCTGACCACTTCAGCGCCGCCCTGCATGCCCAGGTAACGGTTGAGGATCGGGCCGAGCAGGAAACCCATGAAACCGGTCAACGCGAAGGCGGACACCAGGCCCCACGCGGAATCACGGAGTTTGTTGGTGAGGAAGAACAGCCCGTAGAAGCCGATCAGCACCACGAAAATGTTCGGGTAGCCGACACGCATCTGCTGGGCTACGAAGGCCATCACACCGCTGAATGCGAGGGTCAGAGCCAAGAGACCATAAGTGTTGCGCAGGACGCGGCTAACCTCTAGCTGCTCAGCCTGCACGCTGTTATTAACTGCGTAATCCTGTTCGCGCATGGCGACACTCCTGTTGGTTTGAAACGTTCAGTCGCAAAGATCATAACAGACGCTCTGTAACAAGCCATGCAGAGAGTTTGACAGTGTGTTTCATTCAGGTATTATGGCGCCCGCAACGCAAACGGAGGTGTGGCCGAGTGGTTTAAGGCAACGGTCTTGAAAACCGTCGACTGTAACAGGTCCATGAGTTCGAATCCCATCGCCTCCGCCATCTTATGTACGACAAAGCCCTGATTATTCAGGGCTTTGTCGTTTCTGGCGTTTGAAAATCGAATCTTCCCGTTTGCGGGTTGTCCCTATTCTTCGATCGCTCGCAGCCACTCTCCAGCCGTCAATTTCCAAGCTACTTTGCCTTGACCGCAATGGCCCCGAATTCAAATTGGCGTTAGCATTTCATCCATCCGGCTTAACAAGCCTGTTTATTCAGATCAGGGTCGCATTGTGGAAAAGCTAAAACGCCTTCAAAGCGGAATCGAAGGGCTCGACGCGCTGCTTCAGGGCGGCCTGGTGGCGGGTGCTTCGTACATCATTCAAGGGCGTCCGGGTTCCGGCAAGACCATCCTCGCCAATCAGTTGGGGTTTCATCACGCCCGCAACGGTGGTCGTGTTCTGGTCGCTACGTTGCTGGCCGAGTCCCACGATCGTCTGTTCCAATTCCTGTCGACGATGAGTTTCTTCGACGCTTCGCGAGTCGGCGCCGAAATTCAGTTTGTCAGCGCATTCGATACGCTGGAAAACGAAGGCCTCGATGAAGTCGTGAAGCTGCTGCGACGCGAAATCACTCGGCAGAAGGCGACCGTCATGGTCGTCGACGGCCTGCTCAATGCACGCTCCAAAGCCGACTCGCCGATCGACACGAAAAAATTCATCTCCGAACTGCAAGGCCACGCAGCTTTTGCCGGTTGCACCGTGCTGTTTCTCACCAGCTCGCGCCTGGACGACGGCAGCCCCGAGCATACGATGGTCGACGGCGTCATCGAAATGGGCGAAGAGCTGTTCGGCACCCGCTCGGTGCGTCGCATTCATCTGCGCAAGACTCGCGGCAGCGGCGCGTTGACCGGTCTTCACGAATGTGAAATCACCGATAATGGCCTGGTCGTTTACCCGCGCCTCGAAAGTCTCTACAAGCGCCCTTCCGCCCCCGACAGCGCGGACATGACGCGCATTCCAAGCGGCATTGCTTCCCTTGACGAGATCTTTGGTGGCGGCTTGCACAGCTCCAGCGTCACGCTGGTCATGGGGCCTTCCGGCATCGGCAAGACCACGCTGGGTCTGAAGTTTCTCTCGCAATCGACGGTCGAAGCGCCTGGCCTGCATTTCGGTTTCTATGAAAGCCCGCAGCGCCTGCGCCTGAAAGGCCGTTCGCTGGGCATTGATATCGAACACATGGAACACAGCGGCGCATTGAGCATTGCCTGGCAGCCAACAACGGAGGGTTTGCTCGATGGCCTCGGCGCACGCCTGCTGAGCCTGGTCGATGAGAGAGGCATCAAGCGCCTGTTCATCGATAGCCTGAGCGGCATGACACGGGTGTCAACCACACCGGAACGCATCACCGACTTTTTCAGTGCACTGATGAACGAACTGCGGTCCAGAGGCGTGACGGTCTTTGCCTCCTGGGAAATGCGCGATTTGTTCGGCTCCGAGGTCAGCGCACCGAACTCTGACCTGTCCAGTATTGTCGACAACCTGATCCTCATGCGGTTCTTTGAAAATCACGCTGAACTTCGCAGGACGCTTTCCATTCTTAAGGTACGCGATAGCTCCTACAACCCGTCGCGGTTCGAGGTGGTTGTACGCGATCAAGATGTGTTCCTGGAAAAGGCTTTGAAAAATGAACCTTCAGTCGCAGCTGAGTCATTGCCTGGTTCAATTTCGTAAGTCTTCAAGCGGGTTGAAATAACATGACCACCATTCTGGTAGTCGACGACGAGTATCTGATTGCTGACATTCTTGGCTTTGCGCTTGAGGATGAGGGCTTCATGACTGTGACCGCGAGCAATGGCAAGAAGGCTCTAGAAGTGCTGGAAAGAGAACGTCCAGCCCTGGTCATCACTGACTTCATGATGCCGGTCATGGACGGCCTCGAATTCGCCGAAGCCGTGCGTGCCCAGCCGTCCGTCAAACACTTGCCGATCATTCTCATGAGTGGCGCGCAAGCGCACATCGGCATGCAGCGCTCGGATCTGTTTGATGTGGTAGTGCCCAAGCCGTTTGATATTGCGGTGATTGTGGCTGAGGTGAAGAGGCTGTTGGGCTCATAGATACTCGACGACAAAGGCAATTTCGGCATTGGCATCGCCCGCTCGCATTTGCGCATTGGAAGGCTCGATGCGCACGAAGCGGGCTTGCAAGGAAACGGATGCATTACCGCCGCTCGATGTTGGCGCTTTCATTATGTAATTCTGGTTCAGCTTGAGTATCGTCCTGTCACTGAAGCGCATTTGCAATGCCAGCCCTTTGGCAGTGGAATTACTGTTGAGGTGTACCACGCCGGTATCAGCGCTCCATGCAGGGCTGCCCGCAGTGGGCGAAAAGGAGTACCTGAAGTTATTGATTCCGGGAGGACAGTTTTTCATATCAAGAAAGAAGTATTTCTCCTTCGCATAATCACCGTTCTGCAAAAAATCGCTCATGGTGTAGCTGCCCATATCCACTTTCACATCAGGTGTTTCACAAGACTGCGAGACGATCCGCGTGCCATTTGTATTCATTGCCAGAGGCTCGATCTCTGCAGCGACGAAGGTCCCAAGTTGGCCTGAGGGTATCGTCGCACTGCCGGAAATAGTTCCCGTCTTTACAAAACGCAAGATGTGCTCAGAACCATTCCAACCCCAACCGCCAGCAGTGTCGGTAGTTCCTGGAAAGCCTTTCCACGCTTTCCCCGATGGCGGTCGGACCCATTGCCAGCCGATTCCGGTATTTCCGATAGGAAAAATCTCCGCGCCCGGCTGAGTAACGCCGACAGTATTGCGTACACCTTCGTTGTGTACCGCAGAGCACCTGAATGAGCTGGGTATGGCGCCCAGGGTCACGATCGGGCTTTCATAGATAACCGTGCCGTTGGGCGTGTCACGAGGCACCGAGATCGTGGCTGGAAGAACCACCCTGACACTGCCCTTGGAATGGTCGGGATAAAATTCGCAAACTGCAGCCATTGCGTTAAATGGCAGTAAATACAAAAAACCGACAATTAAAACATGGGAAAACTTCATAGCAATCTCTCTGAACTCGCCGTGTTTGCAAACATTTGAATGGCGGACGATTGCGTGAACTATCAGCAGTAAACGCCACCAAAGCGGCAGCAGACGATAATGAAAAAAAGGAGCTTGAGCAAAAAGTTTATTTATTCGCAAACAAGACAATTCTCATGGACCCACAAGAAACTTTAGATAGTCGGTTTAAACAAGAAGCCTTCTGCGAATTCGTTAACAAATGTTAGCCGTTATCGACATACGCAAATAGAGCACAATTTAAGACTCGTCTTAAAGGCCCAGCGAATCGAGGTTATTACACTGTCTACTCTTGATAGGAGAAACGATTCCGTGAGAGCCCTCGATACCCTCAATAGCTCAAAACCCCAGAGCAACGCCGCCATCTACTGCCTGACCATTCTTGCGCTGGCACTGATCGCCATGACTGTGGTCGCCGGCTACCAACTCAATGAACTGTTTCCACTGAAGGCTGTGGTGCAACAACAGGAGGTCCAACTCACCCAGCGCGCCGATGCAATCCAGTCGATGAGCGCAGAACTGAAGCGCCTGGCGGAACAGAAACAGGTTTTGGAAGCCGACCTGCTTAGCGCAAAGGAACAGGCGAAGGCCGCTGAGCACGCAAAAACCGAACTCGAAAACAACCGACAGGCAGCCCTGTCCAGCGCGGCGTTAGAGGATGAAGATTCACTGTGCGCGATCATCGAGCAAAACATCCGACTTGTTGCGGACCAACTCAATCGCGACGATTTCTTCCGCCTGCGTGATGAGCGCGAAGCTGAAGCCGAAGCGGTACTTGAAAGCTATGAAAAACAACTCGCCAGCTGCATTGAGCAGTTGACAGCACAAACCGCATCGCCAGCACAAACTGACTCTGCACCCCATGCGCAAGACTTTGCTGCGCCGATCGAGCGCTGATCAAAAAGCCCTGGTAGCCAGGGCTTTACGTTTACTGATTAAAGTTTGAATTCCTTGGTCAATTTGTTCAGCGACGCCGCCAATTGCGACAGCTCCGCCGATGCGACTGCGGTCTGTTTCGATCCCTCTGCGGTTTCACACGAAAGGTCGCGAATGCTGATCAGGCTGCGATCCACTTCACGCGCAACCTGAGCCTGCTCTTCTGCAGCGGTTGCCATCAGCAGGTTTCGCTCGTTGATGAGATTCAGCGAGCCAGTGATGTCGGTCAGCACTTCGCCGGCGATATTGGCCATTTCGAGCGTTCTCTCGGCCTGAGCGCGGGTGTGGCTCATGGAGGAAACTGCGCGGCTGGTGCCCGACTGAATGGAGCTGACCATGGACTCGATGTCCTCGGTCGACTTCTGAGTACGCTGCGCCAGCCCTCTCACCTCATCGGCAACCACGGCAAAACCGCGACCCGCCTCCCCCGCCCGCGCCGCTTCGATCGCTGCGTTCAAGGCAAGCAGATTGGTTTGTTCGGCAACCTCTCGGATAACGTCCAGCACGCTGCTGATATCGCTCGCCATGGTCGATAGCGCCTGCACCTCAGCCGAGGTGCTGTGCACGCTGGACACCATCAGGTTGATTGCGGCTACCGTGTCGCTGACCTGACTTCGACCGGCAATGGCTGCCGCGCTTGATTCCGACGTCAGCTGCGAGGTCGATGCGGCGTTGTCTGCAACCTGCTCCACCGCTGCACTCATTTCAGTGACGGCGGTGGCGGCCATTTCGATTTCATGGCTCTGACGTTGAGTGATACGCGAGATATCTTCAGTGACGCCGTGCATGACCTCCGAGGTCTCGGCCAACTGCGTGGACGAATCACGGATCATGATCAAGGCATCTCGCAGACTGGTTTGCATCGCCGCCAATGACGACAGCATTTGCGCCGCCTCATCGGAGCCATCCAGCGCAATGGTTTCGCTCAGATCATTGGCGGCGATGCATTCGGCCACCCTTAGCGAGCCTGCAATGGGTACCGTCAGGCTGCGGGTATACAACACGGCCAGGGCCAACGAAGCACCGATCGCGATGAGAATGAACACACTGACGATCAACAGCGTGTGCTCATAGACATTGTCGGCCTGCTTGCCCGCCTCATAAGCTTCTATCTCGTTGAGAGCAATCAACTTCTTGAGCGCGACCTGTACGCCATCCGACGCCGCACGCATCTGATTCCTGGACAGCGCAATGGCCGCTTCAAGCTGCCCGTTCGCCACTGTTTCAAGGTATTGATCTTGCGCCTGATCGTTGACCTTCTGTGCTTTGGCAAACTCCTCGAACGCCTCGCGCCCGGCGTCAGTCGCCAGCAGGTCAATGAGCGCACGCTGATGATTTTTGATCATCTGACGCGACTGCTGGATGTCAATCAGGGCCTGCGCTTTGCGCTCACTCGTTTCAATGGGATTGCGCAAGCGAGCGTTGTTGCCCTTGATTTCGACGAACTCGCGATCGAGTTGGCCGAGCAGCTTGATACTCGGCACGATCGTCGTCTCGACGTACGTTTCTGCCTTGTTGAGCAAGTCGACTTGCTGCAGAGCGATCAATCCGATCGCGATAATCATGAGACAGAACAAGCCGAAACACAGCGCCGAACGCGGCGCGAGATTGAGTTTACGAAGCAGCATGATGCCTTACCTTAGAGTGTATTCAAGACAATGGGGTAAACGAGTGGGCAGCAGAGCGGCGCTGCGGTATAGCGCCTCGGCGCATACCTGGATCAACGCGGGAAGGTGCGGTAGCTAGCGGTTGGCGCACGGAGAGAGTGTGGAGTTGGTCGAGGCCGGCTCCGCAATTTCCTTGAGCGCCGGGTCGGCCAGCATCAGAAAATCTGCCAGTCGCGGCAGATTGATTTTCGAGACCAGGCGCATCCAGCGTTGCGGATGCGGGTTGAAGAAGGTCTTCGACCACTGGTGATCATCGTTGGGATTGAAAATCAGCAGATGACGAATCAGCGGGTTTTCCCCGAAAAAGTCGAGCGGATCCATCGCCATTTCGTTGAGCAACTCAGCATTGACGACGACCAGGCTCAACCGTTGAGGGCAGTAATACGTCAGTATTTTCAGGTCACGATAAGTGCAAACGTTCAAGACGCTGAGACAGCCCAGCTTGTTGAACTGCTGTTCGATTGACTGACCTCTGCGCACATCGCTATCGGCGATCAGGATCCGCAAGGATCTACTGCGGTTATTTTCAAGAAACATCGGACACCTTTGGCAGCTCCATTCTTCCTTTCAAGAAAATAACCAAGGGCCAACCTGCCTGATATGAGACTTGTCTCAAAAATGAACGCAGGGATAGATGATAAAAAGCCACACCTTGACGACAGCCCACGCGATCGGCGCATGGTCTGGCTCAGAAAGTGTTGAAGGAGGGATTTTGCAACGCAGGGGAGTCGCGACGAGCCAGAAGCGCGGGACGGTTCTGTGCGAACCAGACAATTCTCATTATTAACGCCCCTTTTTGTCAGTAACCTTGAAACAAGGGGCGCAGACTCATTCTTTCCAAGCCATCAAGGCAGCGTCATCGTCACTACGTAATTACCGCTCGTTATCTGGTGACCCTTGTTGTCCGTGAGCAGCAAGCGCTGGTCGTAATAATCGTCCTGCTCATGAGTATCGGCAATCACCTTCACAAACACCTGCTGGCGCGACTCACCTCGCCCTGCCGCACTGACGTTGTTCACGGTAAAAATCTGCCCGGTGTTTGCCTGGGGGCAATCAAGCAACTCGACAGAAGAATGGCTGGCGCCACTCGCAATGCAACTTGCCTCGACAATTCGACCGCTGAAGCGAATCACTCCGCTGACCGGCGCAGACTGGGCTGCGCTGACGGTGTCAAAACCGAGCAGGCAAAGGCAGGCAATCAATAAAGGACGTCGAATGATCATCGCGAAACTCCATGGTTATTAACCAAGGTATCGCCCGCTGCAAAATGATCTTTAACGTCAGCTTCAATGCAAGGCCAGTCGGATGGTCATGAGCCGATACGTTTACAGCTCGATCCGTTTGATTTTCTTGATCAGATCAGCCTGTGCATGCTCCAGCTTCAATGCACTGCGATTGAGGTCCAGCGGATCGATAACAGGCGCCTCGCACTCGGCCTCAAGCTCGTTACACGCCTCAATGACCTGATGCTCGGCAACAATGCGCGCCGCCCCCTTGATGCGGTGCGCCAGGTCAGCCAACAGCCCGGGATCGCTTTCGGGTATTAGCGAATGCAACTCCTCCAGATCCTTTTCGCAACTCGACAGCGCCTCGCGCAGAAGTTCTTTCATCATGTCGAGATCGCCCCCGGTGAGCTCGTCAAGACGCTCGCGAATCGAACCCAGCTCCTTGATAGTCGCCGCAGGCGGGCTTTCAAATGGCTGGGTTTCAACATTTTTTTCCCAGCCTGCAAGCATGATCGACAAGGTGCCGAGACTGATCGGTTTGAACAGGCAATCATCCATCCCGGCCTCCCGGCATTTCACTTTTTCTTCCGGCTGCGCGTTGGCCGTGAAGCCCAGTACGATGCACGGCGATCCACCACTTTCGCGTTCGTCCTGGCGAATGGTGCGGGCCAGCTCATAGCCGTTCATGACCGGCATGTTGCAGTCCGTGATCACAATGTCGAACGGCTCCGAGCGCCACAGCGCCAATGCCTGGGCACCGTCGGCGGCATCACGCACCGCCTGGCCAAGGAAACTCAGCTGCTGCGTCAACAGCAGGCGGTTGGCGCTCTGGTCATCGACTACGAGAATCCTGAGTGTCGGTACCGGTTTGTCCTGAACAACCGAAACAGGCAGCACTTTGCCGCCAAGCGGGCTGAGAATATTGAAGAAGAGCGACACTTCCAGGCAGGTGCCTTTGCCAAGCGTACTGGTAATGTTCAGCCGCCCGCCCATCAATTCGCACAATGAACGGGAGATCGCCAGTCCCAGACCGGTGCCGCCTCTGCTGGAGGGACCATGATTGGCTTGGGAAAACGGCTGGAACAGATTCTGCAGATCGGCGCTGGAAATGCCGATGCCGGTGTCCTCGACCTTGAGGTCGACCTGTAAGCGTTCGTCAGCGAGACGTTGGCCGCGAATCGAGACGCTGACATGACCGGTGTCGGTAAACTTGATCGCGTTGCCCACCAGGTTCGAGAGCACCTGCTGGAAGCGCATCGGATCAACCAATACGTCACAGCCGACAGTGGCGTCGATGTCGAGCTTCAGCACCAGACTCTTCTGCCTGGCCAAGCCGTCGAACACCCGCGCCACGGATTCGACCAATTCGCGCAGGTTGGCACGTTTCGGCGAAAGGCTGACATGGCCCGATTCGATGCGTACCACATCGAGGATATCGCCGATCAGTTCCAGCAGACCTTTTGCCGAGTCGTATGCCACTTCAATCGCCGGCCGATCGAAGTGTCCCTGCTCGGCACGCTTGAGGGTAAGTTCGAGCATGCCGATCACGGCGCTCATCGGCGTACGGATTTCGTGGCTCATGGTCGCCAGGAACGTGGTTTTGGCGCGGCTCGACTCGTCAGCCAGCTCTTTCGCCGAACGCAACTCCTCGATGAGTTCACGGCGTTCGCTGATATCGATCCAGCCGCAGATCACGCCTCTGACTTCACCCGCCGTGTCGTGATACGGCTGGATCCAGTGGTAAATGATCAGCCGCGTATCACCGACATGCAGCGTGCGATCCACCTCGTAAGGTTCGTCCTGCTCGATGACGCGCAGGTAGTCGTCGTGAAATTGCAACGCCTCCTGACGATTGCGCTTGCCGCTTTCGAGCACGGTCTTGCCGATCACGTCCTTTTCCAGCAGGCCAAATGTTTGCAGATAATTATTATTGCAGGTGACAAGCCGACCTTCACGATCACGTACGTAGATGGGATGCGGCGTGCCGTTGATCAACGCGCCCATGAACTTCAACTGATCGCCCAGCAAGCGCTCTGCCCGGCTGCGTTCGCGGATCTGCCGGCGAATATAGAAATTCCACGCCAGCGATCCCAGGATAATCAGGAACGCGCCAGCGCTGATCTGGTAGATCAGCGCCTTGTAATCGCGCCACGACAACCCCGAAAACGCTGCAATGGGACGCCACCTGTTGAGAATTACGTCCAGCTCATCCGGCGGAATGCTCAGCAGCGCCTTGTTCAGAATGCTGACCAGTTCGGTATCGGCACGCCGCGCGGCGAAAGCGAGGAAGCCTTTGTTCATGCCGACGATGTTGGAGATACGCAAGCTGTCGCTGTAGATGTGGGCGATGTAGTAGCGCGCACTGTGCAACGTGGTAATCATCGCGTCCGCTCGACCGTCCTTCACGTCAGCCAAGGCGCCCAGAACTGTTTCGTTATCAACGATCTCGATGTCGGGGTAGTCCTTGAGCAGCTCACGCTCAGCCGAACTTTCGGGCACTGCGACGCGCTTGCCGCGCAGCTCCTGCAGGCTTGAAGGCGCGCCTGCGTCCTTGGTGGTGACGATCACAAAGGGGCTGGCAAGGAACGGATGAGTGAAACGCATGCCGACTTCCCGCGAGACCGTTGGTGTCAGCAGAGAAATATCCGCGCTGCCATCCAGCAGACGCGTGCTCAGACTGGAAAAGCTGTCGGTGCGCTCGACATTGATCTGCAAGCCGGTACGCCGCTGGATGAGCTCGAGCAGATCAGCGCCGATCCCGCCGAAGTTGCCGTCACCATCAAAGAATGCAAACGGTGCCTGATCGTCATTGATCACGAACCGCGCGACCGGATGCAGCTCAAGCCAACGTGCTTCGCCGGGTGTCAGGTCAATGCGTTTGGGCGTCAGCGCCCCGCCGCCGCCCGACCAGCGCTTGGTAATTTCGGCAATCTTCGCATCACCCAGCGACTCGAGGGTCGAATCGATCAGACGCAGCAATTGGTCGTTGCCCCGGCGCAAGGCAAAGCTGAAACCGCTGGTTTGGGTTTTGACGAAAGAGTGCAGCCGCACATAGTTGAAGTAGTTGAGGTTGATCAGGTAATTGCTCGACACCGTATCGCCGAGAAACAGGTCGACCTTGCCAAAAGCCAGCGCAGCCAGTGCCAACTCGTTCGATGGAAAAAGCACGAATTCGGCGTTGGGGTATAACGCGTGTAATTGACTGGAAGGCAGGTAATCGTCGGCAACCGCAATACGCAAACCGGCCAGATTGGCCGGCATCGGTCGTCGATCATCGCCGCGCATGAACATCGCCGGCACGTCTTCGACATAAGGTTTGCTGAGCGTGACGAGGCCATCGATCAATTCGAAACTGTTGGAACTGCCCAACATGTCGATGTCACCGCGCTCAAGTGCGGCCATGGCGTCACGCCGGTCAGGGTAAGCCTTGACGGTAATCTCAACATGCAGTGCCTGACCGATAATGCAGGCGATATCGGCGGCAATCCCCTCATAGCGCGTACCGCTGGCGGTCATGACATAAGGCGGGAAATCCGGAAGCGCAGAACCCAATATCAGGCTGCGCTTTTGCCGCAGCCAACTCCAGTCTTCATTGGCCAGATCGACTTGCAGCTCCTTGCAGTCCGAGCGACCGAACACCTGCAAGGTGCGCGGCTCTGCTGCCAATAACACACCACTACTGAATACGAAAAGCACACTGATTAGCAAAACACCGCGCAACAGATGAAACATAAGCGTGTTATCCCTGGTTGTCGGCTGTCAGGCTGTGCTGCAACTTGAACAGCTCTGCGTCACCACGAATGCCAAGCTTTTTGAAAGCGGCCTGTTTTTGCCCACTGATGGTTTTGCGACTGCGCGAGAACTTCAAGGCAATCTGCGTCACCCCCATCCCCTCGAGACAACAGCGCAAGACTTCTTTCTCTTTAGGTGACAGCAGAGGATTACTGAGGAAATCGTCGCTGTGCGCCGCGCTCTCGTCTTTGGCACCGGCGGGCTCTTCGATCGATGCTGGCAACACGTCAAGCTCAAAGGCCATGGTTGGAGACAGGTACAACTGGCCGGACGCTGCACAGCGAATGGCAGTAATCAGGTCATCGACCGACTGTGACTTGCCGAAGAATCCACTGACGCCCGCCCCGACCGCCATGTTCACAACTGCCGGGCGCTCTTCTGAGGAAGAGACGAGGATGCGCATGCCCGGATATTGCTTGCGCAGCAGGCGGATCAGATTGAGCCCGTCCAGCTCCCCATCGTGCAGTTTGTAATCGAGTATCAGCAGGTCGATGTCGATTTCGCGCAATCCGGCGAGCAACTGCGCGCTGCTGCCATACACACCTACGACACTGAACTCGGCTTCGCGCGTCAGCCGCGACTTCATCGCCAGACGTATGAGCGAGTGATCATCAAGGATGGCAACGCGTAACGGATTCACGACTGACCAATGCATGAACAGCTCCATGATGAAGAGTGTTGGAGGACCATCAGCACTTGGCAACCGCAGCAAATCCCGGGCATCACCGAAGCATTCAGGTGCATCTGATTGATTTCTCGGCACATGATGAGTGTTTTAAAGGCGTGACGAAATAGGGCTTTGTCCCAAAAGTCAGAATGCCGCTTGCATCAACGATCGGATGTGCCTATTGCGCGGCGCCAGGATGACTTCTGACCCTCGAAACGCCAGTCGACCAAATGCGCCCAATTCATCGGGCGAGCATAGAAGAAGCCCTGCCCCCACTGACAACCAAGCCGCGCCAGATGCTGAACCTGATCTGCGGTTTCAATACCCTCTGCCACCACGCGCATGTCCAATTCCCGCGCCAGGGCCAACGCCCCGTGGATGACCGCGCTGTAGCGCGCCTGATGGAAATTCTGCACGAAGCCGGCGTCGAGTTTGATTTCGTTGAACGGCATCTGGCACAGCCGCTCAAGTGAAGAATAGCCGACACCGAAATCATCGATTGCCAGACTGAAGCCGAGCATGCGCAGACGCACCATGTTTTCCATGCTGATCTCGGGCATCTGCAGCAGGCCGGTTTCCGTGAGCTCGAAAATGAGCCCAGCTGGCGAGGCGCCATGGATGCGCAACAGCGCCTTGATCCGGTCGACAAGATTCGGATTGGCCATCTGCGTCACGTCGAGATTGAACGCCAGCTTGAACGGCTTGCCGTGAGACTGGACGAAGCGCTGCAGACTCAAGCCTTGCGTGAGCAGGCTGAAAAACATCTCATCGAGCAGACCGCAACGCTCGATCGTCGGCAAGAACATGCCTGGCGAGAGCAAGCCGCGACTGGGGCTCTGCCATCGCACCAGCACCTCGGCGCCATCCACCTCACCACTGCGCAGATGAAACTTGGGCTGGAAATAGGCGCGAAATTCCTGACGGCGTATCGCTTCGAGCACTTCGTTCTCCGAAGGCTGATCGAGATGACTTTCCACCACTTTGGCATCGCCCGGAGTGTGCGGCCGATAACGCGCCAACAATGGCCCCAGCACATCGACCATCAGAGGCTTGCCGACACTGCCAAGCAATTCCAGCCCCTGCAACGTGACAATCCGGTCAACCGTGCGCAACAAGTCTTCAGGCAATGAACTGCAGATGATCACTGCACGAATCAAACCGGCTTCTCTCGCCAGGCGCAAGAACGTCAAACCATCCATCCCGGCCATGCTCAAGTCACACAATGCAACGTCCACGCCTCCAGCCTGGGATATCACAGCCAGCGCATCCTTGCCGTCAGCCGCCTGAAAGATATTTTTGTACCCCAGACTATTAAGCGCACTGACTGCCGCCGTGCGCTGAAAGGCGTGATCTTCCAAGACCAATATACGAAGCGTGTTCACAAACCTGGAACCTCTTTCTATCAGTCGTTAATAGCGAAAGTCTGAATAATCTTTCAAGCAGGACGCCCGCTCACAAACTTTGCGTTGACTGAGAATTTCTGCATCCGCGAATACTAACCAGACAAAGACCGCACGACTTTGAGAATTGTCTCATTTGGTTCGCTGCACCATTACCGCAAATATAAATACGCCACGGCCATATTACTGACTGGCTCGCACCTTTATCGCTTTAAGACAAATCCCAAAGACCCGCCACCACCGCACACCTAATATGGCCTGGCATTTCAATGCAGCACTTCACAATAACTTCGGATATAAACATGAAAAAGTTCGCTTTCGCAGTACTCACTCTTTCCGTACTGGCTGCCTCCACTGGTGCAGTGGCTGAAGAAGCCGCCAAAGCTGTCAAGGGCGGCAGCGGTCAAATCAGCTTCACCGGCGTTATCAATAACGACGCTTGCTCGGTAGATGGCGCCTTGGGTAACGACAAGATGATTGCCGTGGACATGGGCAGCGTGTCGATCAAAGACATGGGCACCGACTCCGCTCCGGGCGCCGGTCGTGTGGCCGCCAACGATTTCAACCTGAAAGTGAACTGCAACGCTGGCACCAAGGTTTCGATGCTGTTCAAACCAACCGTAAACGGCGGTTCGGGCCTGGTTGATGGCAAGAAAGTTCTCAAGCTACAGGGTGCAGACGCGGCCAAAGGCGTTGGTATCGCACTGCTGGACAGCAATGGCCAGTTGATCGACCTGAGCTCCGAAGCCACTGCCAAAGTGCAGACCAACCTGACTGGCGACGCAACCACAGGCGGTGACGGCACCCTGTCGTTCGCAGCCGCTTACGTCACCACCGGCGACAAGACCACCGCTACTGCCGGTACCGGTAACGCCACTCTGCCGTTCGTTCTCGAATACGAATAAGCAGCCCGCAATACCTGGACGGGGCCGCTGTGCCTCGTCCTTCCCGACCAGATTAATCGGTGAAATCTATGTTAAGTCGCTACTTTCCGCTTTGCCTGGGGCTTGCCGGGGTGTTGATGACGCACTCGGCATTCGCCAGCATCTCCTTGAGCTCCACCCGGATTATCTTCGATGGCGCGCACAAAGAGGCGAATGTCACCGTGCGCAACGGCGGACAAACCATTCTGGCGCAATCGTGGCTGGATGCCGGCGACACGGCTGGCAGCGCACCGCCTTTCGCAGTTACTCCACCACTGGCCAAACTTGAGCCCAATCAACAGCAATTACTGAGGATTCTTTATGAAGGCCGCGGCATGCCTGCGGACAAGGAGTCGGTGGTATGGCTGAACGTGCAGGAAATCCCCCAGGCCAGTGCTGCCGATGTCAACACGCTGCAATTGGCGGTACGTCAGCGTATCAAGGTCTTCTTCCGCCCGGACGGACTCACCGGTGATGCCGCAAAGGCACCGGAGCAACTTGCATGGCAATTGGTCACTCAGGCTGGCAAGTCGGTGCTGAAAGTAAAAAACCAAAGCAACTACCACGTGTCGCTGGCGGATCTGAAAGTCGTTGCAGGGAAAAAAGCGGAATTGGTAATTGATTCGACAATGATCGTTCCAGGGGAAGTTCGCTCATTCAATCTGAAAGATCTGCCAGCTGGCACTTCGCATTTGAGTTTTTCAGCAATTAACGATTACGGCGCACAACAACGATTCGATGCACCACTAAGCGTTGCCGAAAGCCATGCCGAGCGCGTGAAAGATGCCTCCGCCCAGTAAATCCCCCGCCCCACCCTGCCAGCTTACAAGCTATTCAAAAGTTCCGGACTCCGGTTGAAGCAACACGGACTGATAAGGCAAATTGCATGTTTTCCTCCCAACACCACACATCTGAAAGTTGTGTTATGCATCATGTTGCGCGCCAGAAAAACAAAGCGGCGTTGGGCTGCCTGCATCCATTGTGCTTTGCTATCAACATGGCCATTTGCGGATTCGCCGTGGGCGCCGAAGCCCCGGCCGCAGTGGCGAGTGAATCTTTCAATACGCTGTTCCTTGAAGGTTCATCGGCGGTCGATCTGCAACCGTTGCTGAATGCCAACAGCGTCTTGCCAGGCCAATACCGCGTCGACGTGTTCAGCAACGGCACGCTGGTCGGGCGTCGCGATATCGATTTCGCGGCCAACCCGGTCAACGGCAAAGTCGAGCCACGCATCACCCTGGAACTGTTGCAGCAGCTGGGTGTGGACATGCGCAAACTGCGTGAGCAGGGTCTTGTTGACGAGCAACACCCTGCCGATCACTACGACCTGCCTGCAATGATCGAGCAAGCGAGTCTCAATTTCGATGCCAACCGCCTGCGCCTCAATATCAGCGTGCCGCAGGTCGCCATGGCGCGTGGCATGCGCGGCTATGTAGATCCAGAGCTTTGGGACCAAGGTGTGGCCGCCGGTTTCATCAACTACCAGCTGAGCAGCACCCGCAGCAAAACCGATTACACCACGCAAATCTCCAATAACCTGGGGCTGCGCAACGGCATCAACTTTGGTGCCTGGCGTCTGCGCAACGAATCCAACCTGAGCAGCTCCACCGGCCGGCCCAACCGTTTTGTCAGCAACCGCACGTTCATCCAGCGCGACCTCACGGCGATCAAGGGGCAACTGAGCGCGGGTGAAATCTTTTCCGACTCGGATCTGTTCGACAGCGTGCGCTACCAAGGCGTCAAGATCGCTTCTGATGAAGGCATGCGTGCGGACAGTGAGCGCGGTTATGCACCGATCATTCGTGGCGTGGCGGAAACCAATGCGAAGATCGAGGTCCGCCAGGACAACTACATTCTCTACACCACCAATGTACCGCCGGGTCCGTTCGAGATCAGTGATATCTACCCATCGGGCTCCAACGGTGACCTGGAGATCACCATTGTCGAAGCGGATGGTCGGCGCAAGGTAACCCGGCAGGCGTTCTCCGCCCTGCCGACGATGGTGCGTGAGGGGCAACTGAAGTACAGCCTGTCGAGCGGCAAGTTCAACAACAACAGCGAGGGCTATGACAAACCGGCTTTCCTTGGGGGCACTTTCGCCTACGGCTTGACCAGCAATCTGACGGGCATTGCCGGCATTCAGGCGAGCAACGGCTTCAAGGCGCTGTCCATCGGTGCGGCGAAGAACACCTCGATTGGCGCGATGTCCCTGGACGTTACGCAATCGTCCAGCAAGGCATTCGGCAAAACTACCCAGGGCAGCAGTGTCCGCGCGCTCTATGCAAAGACCTTCACCGGTACCGATACCAGCTTCACTCTCGCCGCCTATCGTTATTCGACCGAGGGTTACCGCACGCTGACCGACCATGTGCAGGACACCAGCGCTGGCGCTACGCGGCGCGCGGGCAATGCCAAAACCCGTACAGATCTCACGGTCAACCAGACCCTTGGCGAAGCGCGCCAGTTCGGCTCGCTTTATTTGAATGCCAGTGACCAGCGCTATTGGGATCGCGGTGGCTCGCGCAGCTTTTCCGCCGGCTACAACAACAATTGGCGCGACCTGAACTACAACATCAGCCTGAGCAAAACCCAGGAATTCGGCGCACGCGGTGACACCAGCAACGATACGCAATTAAGCGTTTCAATATCGTTCCCGCTCGGATCGACACCACGCGCACCGCGTGCCTACGTTTCCAGTAACCATCAGAACGCCGGTACCAGCACGCAAGCCGGGATCAATGGTTATCTGACCGAGGACAGCGACACCTACTATTCCGTGCAGACCGGGCGCAGCGTCCAGGGCGAGCGCTCTGGCTCGCTCAGTCTGAGTACCCGTACGTCGATGGGCGATATGGGCTTTGGCTACAGCCGAGGCAGCGGCTATGAGTCGCAGAACCTGAGTGCGGCCGGATCGATCGTGGCTCATGCCGGCGGCATCAATATGGGCCAGACCGTCGGTGAAACGTTCGGCCTGGTGGAAGTCCCCGGCATGTCGGGCGTCGAAGTCAGCAGCTATTCGGGTGTGAAAACCGGCCTGAACGGCTATGCGGTTCTGCCTAACGCGCAACCGTATCGCGTCAACTGGGTAACGCTGGACACGCGCAACCTGGGCGGTGAGATCGAGCTGGACAATGCCACCCAGCAACTGGTGCCAAGACGAGGTTCGGTGGTTCTTGCACGCTTCGAAGGCAGCAAAGGCAGACGCGTCCAGTTTGAACTGTACGATGCCAATGGCCAGCCGATTCCATTCGGCGCGGTGCTGTTGGATAGCGACGGCAAACAACTGGCATTGTCAGATCCGACAGGCAAGGCCCTGGCGCTGGTGACCAAAGATCACGGTGTCATCACCATCAAGTGGCAGGGCAAAAGCTGCCCCGTGCCATACAAGCTGCCGGAAAAGGTCGAGGGTTTGAACTACGAGCAATATCGGTTGGCTTGCTCTTCGAGCGCGAAGTAGACCGACCGCGAACTTGTCACTCTGCGCCCCCTCAGCCAGAACTCAGCCCTGATGATTCAGGGCTTTTCAATGCGCACAGTTTGGACATTGCCGTCATCAATAACATCGGAGTTTGCAAAACAGCTGCAATGACCAGGCAATCACTCCCAAGGCGCCGGTGACCACGCTTCCACCAGCCTGTCGATAAACAGCCGAATCTTCGGCGACAGGTGTCGCTTGCTCGGGTAAATCACCCGGATCGGCTCGGCAGCCTCGGCGTACTCTGCGAGCAACTGCACAAGCTTGCCACTGCGCAGGTCATCGTTGACCACATAGGATGGCAACGTCGCGATACCGAGGCCCGCCGCAGTCGCCTGATGCAAGGCTTCGGCGCTGTCCATTTGCAGCCGTCCGGCATGAATGACCGGCACAGGCTGACCATTGACGCGAAAATTCCACGCCAGCAATCGGCCGCCGCTGACGAAGTGCAGGCACGCATGCCCGGCGAGATCTTCGGGTGTCTGCGGTGCCGGATGTTCATTCAGATAATCGGGCGAGGCACAGGTGATCATTTGCTGGTAAGCCACCGTGCGCGTGAGTAGCCCGGAGTCTTCCTTGGGCGGACCGATGCGAATCGCCAGATCGAAACCCTCGTCGATCAGGTCGACCAGCCGATCGGAAAACGTCGCGTCGATGGCGAGCGACGGCCAGTCTCTCAGACAGCGCTCGATGTGCTGCACAACGTGCAGCCGGCCCAGTGCTACCGGCAGGCTCATGCGCAAGCGGCCGCTGGGCGTCGAACGGCGGAACGCCAAAGCCTCTTCGACCTCGTCCAGATCCTGCAAGATGCCCACACATCGCTCATACAGCACCCGACCATCGTCGGTCAGGCTCAGGCTGCGGGTGGTGCGGTTGAGCAGACGGACCTGCAGACGCGATTCGAGCCGCACGATCGATTTACCGACGGCCGAGCGGGTCAGCCCGAGTTGCCTGGCCGCCGCCGTAAAACTTCCAGTATCCACCGAGGCGACGAAGGCGGCGATGTCGTTCAGGTTATGCAGTTCCATGTGGCCTCCGGGTTTGGCATTCAGGCGGCTTGGCACCGGTTATGGGGAAACCTATTCCCCAATCATGAGCATACCATTTCGATTAGTTAAGCCATCACTAACGTCTGATCGAGGTCATATGAACATTGAAGTAAAAGCAGCTGTACAAACCTGGGCCAACAGCCTCAGCGATCTGGTGCCCGTGCTGAAGGGTATCGATACCACCACTAAGATGAGCGACATCCGCGATGCCTACGCAAAAATGCTAGGGCAGAATCAACCACCGGCTGGCGTGAGGTTTGAAGCAGTCGACATGGGCGGCGTGCCCGCTACGCTGGTGACTCCGGATGAACTCAAGACCGACGCGGTGCTGATGTACATCCACGGCGGTGCCTACATCGTCGGTCGACCTGACGGCTACCACGGCATCGGCGGCAACTACGCAAAAATGCTCGGCGCGCGGGTGTACATGCCGGATTACCGCCTCGCACCCGAGCATCAGTTCCCCGCCCCCATCGATGACACTTTGCGCGCCTATGAGTGGTTGCTTGAGCAGAACATCGCCGCCAGCAAGATTGCCTTCGCAGGCGAGTCGGCGGGTGGCGCGATGGTGGTCAGCGTGATGGTCGCGGCAAAATCCAAAGGCTTGCCCTTGCCCGCAGTGGGTTCGTCCATCTCGCCATGGGCCAACCTCGAACACACCGGCGTCTCCATGAGCAATCGTGAAGGCCTTGATCCGCTGAACTCCAAGCCCGTGCTGGATATCCTCGCGCGAGCCTTTCTCGGCGACACCTTGGCCAACCATCCGCTGGCGTCGCCGGTGTTCGCCGACGTCACCGGACTGCCACCGATTCTGGTACAGATCGGCGAAAACGAACTGATGCTCAGTGACGCCATGCGTCTGGCCAATCACCTGGCGGAAAACCGCGTCCGGGTCAATCTCGAAGTGTGGCCCGGCATGTTTCACGCCTGGCATTTCTACGCAGGCATGCTGGCCGAGGGGCAGCAGGCGCTGGAGAGTTCGGTGCGGTTTATCGAGGCGGGGTTGATTGGGGCGGCTTGCTGATCAGACAGCATTCGCTGCTGATCGGCGACACTTCTGGCTGTATAGCTCGGCGCCTTGGCGGTATGGTGGTTTGCCGACCGCCGAGGAACCCTTAATGCCGAAAAAACCACCACCCCCTGACAGCAACCCCAGCGCAGCCGACATCGAACGCGCCATTCTGGCCTTGAACAAAATGGCCGAACGCCTCTGGGGCGATGAGCGTGAAGCCGAGGCCAAGGCGCTGCTCGATGCACTGGACGCGCTGAACCGCGCCCTCGACCGGATCCGCATCGGGGAAAGTCGCAGGGCCGTCACCCTGCACTGAATCAGACCTGGTAAAACTCGCGATACCACTGCACGAACGCTTGCACGCCCTGCTCGATCGGCACCTGCGGGCTGAAGTCAATGCAGCGTGCCAGCGCCGATACGTCGGCCCAGGTCTTCAGCACGTCGCCCTCCTGCATCGGCAAATAACGGCGCTGAGCCTTGATGCCCAGTGCCTGCTCCAGACATTCGACGAAGCTCATCAGCGCCACCGGACTGCCGCGACCGATATTGAACAGGCGATTGGTGCCGCGCTCGGCGCTGATTGCGGGCGGTTTGTCGAGCAGTCGGAAAATCGCTTCGACGATGTCGTCGATAAAGGTGAAGTCCCGCGCCATTTCGCCTTGGTTGTAGAGGTCGATGGCGCGCCCGTTGAGCATCGCTTCGGTGAATTTGAACAGCGCCATGTCCGGTCGCCCCCACGGGCCGTACACGGTAAAGAAGCGCAGGCCGGTGGCCTGCAAGCCGTAGAGATGGCAGTAACTGTGCGCGAGCAGTTCGTTGGCGCGTTTGCTCGCGGCGTACAACGAGACCGGTTGATCGACCGGATCGTCTTCTGCAAACGGCATCTTGGTATTGGCGCCATACACCGAACTGCTCGATGCATAGATCAAGTGCTCTGGAGGGTGACGACGGCACGCTTCCAGAACGTTGAGAAACCCGACCAGATTCGACTGCGCATAGGCATCAGGATTGTCCAGCGAGTAGCGCACTCCGGCCTGCGCAGCGAGGTGAATGACCTGTTTGTAGTGGCCGTGTTCGAACAACGCGGTCAAAGCGCTCTGATCGACAATGTCCAGCCGCTGGAACGTGAAATTGGCCAGCGTCTGCAATCTCTGCAAACGCGCCTGTTTGAGTTTGACGTCGTAATAAGGACTGAGATTGTCGACCGCCACAACCTCTAGCCCTTCGCGACATAAACGCATGACCGTGTGATAACCGATAAAACCTGCGGCACCCGTTACCAGAACACTCATGATTGCCTCGGCTCACCGGTTTGACTTCAAGAAATATGCAGCCCGAACATTTACCTGCGAACGACCGTAACTATTCATAGACGACCTTAGTTACTCGGGCCAGCAGCATCCGACGCGAGGCATCTAAAATCAAAACTTCTTACGAACCGAAACATGTAAGATTGAAACTAATTTGCTATCACGCGCGCCATCTAACCCGCGTGACTTCAACAACTTCGAAAAGTTTAAAAAACCCGACGAATAAAATCCGCCTTGACCAAACAATGACTTACGTGAGATGGCCATCATCAGCGGATGAAAGGTAATGTTTTTGACTGTTAGCAATTGACAGCTTGCAAAGACTGGCCGATAACTAATCACTGCCCGATGAGCTCGCGCCGACGCACACTTTTTGCTCTCAGGCTACTTATGTAATTGGATCCTGAAGGTCGCAACTGCGAACCGTGCGGTAGCTTTGCTTGAACAAAAGCGCGGACTCGTTATAGCCAAGACGGCCACGGATATAACAATAACCCAGCCAAGTTGATTCATTTTTGAAACACTTCTTCTGCCAATAAACATTGATGCATCTGGCTCGGCACTTTGCCTTGATCAGCCTACTACCTACTAGCAAGCATGACGGCTCGTCCCACGCTATCGGCCGCCCTGCTTAAACGATCGCTATGTATGGAGTACTCCAGCATGCTAACGGTTTGCCGCAACGGTTCTAACTGGTATTTATTGCAGTGCAAGCCCCGCCAGGATGAACGGGCACAACTCAATCTGCAGCAACAGAACTATTCGACCTTTCGGCCGCAACTGATGAGCGAGCGCAGTATTCGTGGCAAACGCCAACGAACCCTGGAATCGCTGTTCCCCGGCTACGTGTTCATTCAACTGAGCCGCGACGATAACTGGGCACCGATTCGCTCGACCCGTGGTGTCAGCCGCATCGTCGAATTCAACCATGTGCCCGCCCGCGTCGATGAAGACGTGATCGCGCAATTGCGTGAGCGCAGCCAGGAGTCGCTCGGCTTTCCTGCCGATCCGCAGCTCAAACCCGGCGAACCTCTGCAAATCGTCCAAGGCCCACTCTCCCCGCTTGAAGGCGTTTTTCTGTCGATGCAGGGCGACGAGCGGGTGATGATGCTGCTCAATTTCCTCAACCGCCAACAGCACGTCAGCGTCCCGCTGAGTTACCTCGAACGCCAGCGACAATAGTCCGGATCTGCTTCGCCCTGACCCCGACCCCCTTAATCAGGAGCGTGATCCATGGCTCTGAAGCCTCGCTGTTCCCTGGTTTTAGTCGTCGCCTGCTGTGCCCCCGAAGCTGCCTGGAGCGTTGAGCCGCAAGCGATCAATGTCTACGGCTTCGATTTCACCCCGACCTTTGCTTTGTCAGAAAGCTACGACGACAACTTTCGCGAAGTCGAACACGATGTCGAATCGACCATGGTCACCCGTTTGGCGCCGGCCTTCGAGCTCAAGGCCGAGGATCGCAACAGCGCCACGCGGGTTATCTGGGAGCCGACCCGCTACATCTATCACAGCGCTTCGGACGCTTCGAACACCGCCCAGCGGCTGCGCGCCGACAGCATCATGGAATTCACCGATCGGCACCGGCTGAAGTTTGAAGCCGAGGCGCGTAAATACGAGCGCACCACCTCGACCGCCGTCGACGGCATCAACGACAAGATCGAGAGCCAGCGCGTCGGCGGCGTCTACACCTTCGGCGCGCGCAGTGCGCTGAACCAGATCGACCTCGGCGCCAGCTACGCACAGCTGCGCTACGACAACTCCGATGGCATCAACGATGACAAGGAGCGCAACACCAGCAATCTGACCAGCACCTGGTATCACCGCCTCGGCAGCAAAACCCGTGGCTTGCTCGAATACGACCACACCCGCTTCGACTACCTGCAATCGAACAGCCCGCGGAGCAGCCGCTCCGACGCAGTGCTGGCTGGGGCCGAGTGGGACATGACAGCGAAAACCACCGGCAAATTGCGCGTCGGTTACGAGCGCAAGAATTTCGACCAGAGCGGTTCCGACGACCTGAGCAACCCTACCTGGCAAGTGGATCTGGCGTGGAAACCGCGCACCTACTCGACCTTCACCTTTCTCGCCCGCCAGGCCATGGCCGAAGGCGACGACGGGTCCGACGCGGTGAAAGCCACCTTCACCCAGATCGGTTGGCGTCACGGCTGGACCGAGCGCATCACCACCGTCGCCGAAGCCGGCATGGGCCATTACGTCTACGAAGGCCAGGACCGCAGCGACGACCTGCAGGATTACAAACTCGGCGTGAATTACGAAATGCGCCGCTGGCTGGACGTCGAAGTCGCCTACCGCCACCGCGATAACGACTCCGATGCCGACAACGAAAGCTTCACCCGCAATGTTTTCCAGATCACGTTCGACGTCAGTCTGTAGGAGGGTTGGGCCATGCACACGCGCCTGATTTTATTGTTGTTGCTGCTCTGGACAGTGCCCACAGTCGAGGCGGCGGACACCGACACCAATTACCGCCTGGCCGCTGGCGATGTCTTGCGCATCATCGTGTTCGGCGAGCCGGAACTGAGTTTCAAGAAGATCCGCCTCAACGACGCCGGCACCTTCTCCTACCCGTTTCTCGGCGAAATCGTTGCCAAGGGCCTGACGCCCAATCAGGTCGAACAGAAGATCGTCGACGGCCTCAAGCAAGGCTATCTGGTCGATCCGAAAGTCAGCCTCAGTCAGATCGAATACCGCCCGTTCTACATCAACGGCGAAGTGCAGAAACCCGGCAGTTATCCGTTTCAGCCCGGCCTGACCCTGGAAAAAGCCATCGCCCTGGGTGGCGGCCTGACCGAACGCGCCTCAATGAAACGAGTGACGATTCTGCGCGGCAGTGGTGGCCCGCCGGTCACCGAGAACATCTCGCGCACCACCGTCATCGCCCCCGGCGACACCATTTCCATTGCACAAGGCTTTTTCTGATCATGGACAACAGCCCAAGCACCTACCTCGAACGTCCGCTCCAGGGCCACTTGCCAACGCAAGCCGCCGATGAGTCGGACACCCTTGATCTGCTGCACCTGTGGCGCGTGGTCTGGTCGGCGAAGTGGAACATTGCCTGGCTGGTGCTGCTCAGTTGCGCGCTGGCCGTCGCGGTGTTGTCGTTCATCACGCCGCAGTACGTCGGCAGTGCCACGTTGCTGATCAAGGACAAGACGCCGCCGGTGTTGAGTTTTCAGCAAGCCGCCGAATCCGGCGGCGCCACCACCACTGATTATTTGCAGACCCAGCAGGCGTTGCTGCAATCGCGGGAACTGGCCGAGCGCGCCGTGCGCAAACTTGGCCTGACTACCAATCCGATCACCGATCCCCGCCAGCAGGCGCAGAGCTGGTTCACTCCGCGCCAATGGCTGGCCGACCTCAATCGTGACCAGTGGCTGCCATGGCTGGATCTGCTGCCGCCGCCGAAGCCGCCAGCGACCGAAGAACAGGTGTTCAACGACGTCACGCAAAACCTGATGCTGCACACCAGCGTCAAGTTTGTCGGCAAGAGTCAGTTGCTGGAAATCGACGTCGAACTGCCTGACCCGGCCCTCGCTGCGGCGGTGGCCAACGCCCTCGCCCAAGGCTTTATCGACAGCCAGCAGGACACCAGCCTCAAGTCTTCGCAAAACAACACCAGTTGGATGAACACCCGCCTGGTCGAGTTGCGCGACAACCTGCGCGTTGCCGAAAACAAGTTGCAGGCCTATCGCGAAGAACAGGGTCTGGTCGATGTCGACGGCGTCGCCACCATCAGTGCCAACGAACTGCAGATGACCGGTAACCGCATGATCGATGCGCGCCGCGACCGTGCTGAAGCGGAGAGCCAGTTCCGTCAGGCGCAATCCTTGAGCAACGGCGACATCAGCCGTTTGTCCAGCGTGCCGGCAGTGTTGAGCAATCCGCTGATTCAGCAGTTCCAGGCTGATCTCGCCAAGGCTCAGGCCAAAGTCGAAGAGTTGTCGGGCCGCTACGGGCCGAAGCACCCGGCGCTGATTTCCGCCCGCTCCGAACAACGTACGGCGGCCAACAGCCTGCGCCTGCAAGTGCAGCAAGTGGTTGCCGGTATCGAGCGCCAGTATCAACTGGCAGTAGCCAGCGAAGACGCGTTGCGCAAATCCTTCAACAGCAACAAGGCGCAGATTCAGGACATTTCGCGCAAGGAATTCCAGCTGCGCGAATTTCAGCGTGAAGTCGACAGCACCCGGGCGCTGTACGAAACCTTCGTCACCCGCCTCAAGGAAACCGCCGCCACTTCGGACATGGATTCGGCCAAGGCGCGCATCGTCGACCCGGCGATCGCGCCGCTGGAAGCGAGCAAACCGCGCAAGAATCTGATCCTCGCCATCGTCGCGCTGGTGGCTGCGGTGGTCGGCGTCGCCCTCGCCTTCCTCTTCGATACGTTGAGCAACACGTTCAAGACCGACGACACCGTCGAGAGCCTGCTCAATGTGCCGCTGCTCAGCGTCGTGCCGTTGGTGATGAAAAAGAGCCGGCGGCAGTTGGCGCGTTTGTTCGAGGACAACGACCACCCGCGTTTCTGCGAAACCATCCGCAACCTGCGCACCTGGCTGATGCTGCAAAACAACGAACGCCCGACGCAGGTGGTGCTGGTCACGTCTTCGGTGTCCGGCGAAGGCAAGAGCACCATCGCCAACAACCTCGCCTCGTCGTTGGCGCCGCTGGAGCGAGTGCTGCTGATCGATGCTGACATGCGACAGCCGACGCTGTCGCTGAACTTCGATTTCCCGCCCCAAAGCCCCGGCCTCGCCAACCTCATGGCCGGCACCGCGCGGCTGGAAGACTGCATCCGCAGTGTCGGCAATCTCGACATGCTCCCGGCCGGCTGTCTCACGCCCTCGATGCTGGACCCGTTCGACGCACCACGACTGAAATCCTCGAGCAATTCCAGCAGCGCCGTGGCCCCCGCCCAGGATCTGCTCAGTTCGCCGCGCCTCGGTCGGCTGTTGCAGATTCTCAAGTCGCGCTACCGGCACATCATCATCGATTCACCGCCGGCAGAAATCGTCAGCGACGCACTGTTGCTGGCCCAGCATTCCGATGCGGTGATCTACGTGGTCAAAGCGCAGAGCACGCCGGTCGGCCAGGTGCGCAAAAGCATCGCCGTGTTGCAGCAGAGCCAGGCGCCGGTATTCGGCGTGGTACTCAATCAGGTCGATCTGCGCAAGGCGCGCAAGTACGGCCATGGCCATTCCCGTTCTTTCTACGACTACGACTTCGCCCCGCGCTGATCCTTCGGGCCGTGCCGCCCGGCAACAGCAAATCCTTCCCTGTTCGACGAATCGGAGATCGCGCCGATGACCTCGCAATATTCCGCGCAAATGGCACACCGTCGCGGCCTCACCTTCTGGGTGCAATGGCTGTGCGCAATGACCCTGGTCAACCTGTTGCTGATTGTGCTGGTGCACTGGCGCATCGGCGAGTTGCCCAGTGAATATCGGCTGCTGATCATCCTCACCGTGCTTGGCTCGATGCCGGTCTACGGCCTGGTGCAGGTCTACCACAAGCGCCATGGTCTGCTGGTCGGGCTCGGACGTTTGCTCGCCGGCTGGCTGATTCTGCTCGGGCTGCTGATGAGCATCGCCTTCGTCACCCAGACCAGCGCTTTGTTCTCCCGGCAGGTGGTGATTGTCTGGGCGGTGGTGGGTTTTCTCGCCCAGGCGGCGACGTTTCTGCCGCTGCATCTGTTCGTGCGCATGTACACCAAGATGATCTGCAACGAGCGCCGCGCGGTGATCATCGGCACCTGCCCGACCGCCCATGAGCTGGCGCGCAAACTGCTCGACCCGGATCGCGCGCTGCTGCTCGGGTTTGTCGCGGCGAAAGCCGACAGCGGCCCGGCGCCGAGCATCCTGCCGCTGCTCGGTGAGGTCGAGGACATTCGCGAAATCATTACGCGGTTGCAGGCGCGGCGCGTGTACATCGTGCTGCCGATGGCCGAGGCAGCGACCATCGAAGCGCTGTACATCAACCTGCTCGACATGAACGTCGACGTGGTGTGGATTCCGGATCTGGGCAGCATGGTCCTGCTCAATCATTCGATCTCCGAGATCGAGCGGATGCCGGCGATCTATCTCAACGAAAGCCTGCTCACTTCGCACCCCGGCAGCCTGTTCTGCAAGGACCTGTTCGAACGCAGCGTCGCTGCGGTGGCGCTGATTCTGCTCAGCCCGCTGCTGCTAGGCGTGGCCATCGCGATCAAGCTGACGTCGCCGGGGCCGGTGCTGTTCAAGCAGAACCGCCATGGCTGCGACGGCGAAGTGATCCGCGTGTGGAAGTTTCGCTCAATGCGCGTGCACGACGATCAGCAAGTGCGTCAGGCCACCCGCGACGACGACCGCGTCACACCGCTGGGACGCTTTCTGCGACGCAGCTCGATCGATGAGTTGCCGCAACTGTTCAACGTGCTGTTCGGCCACATGGCGCTGGTCGGCCCGCGCCCCCACGCGGTGACCCACAACATCTATTACACCGGCAAGGTGCGCGCCTACATGGCGCGGCATCGGCTCAAGCCTGGCATCACCGGGCTGGCACAGATCACCGGGCATCGCGGCGAAACCGAGACCGTGGAGAAGATGCAGCGCCGGGTCGCTCAAGACCTCAATTACATCAATCAATGGTCGCTGTGGCTGGACATCAAGATCCTGCTGAAGACGCCCTTCACCCTGTTCTCGAAAAACATCTACTGACAGCGGCCAGCGCTCTGGCCCACCCCGCCACGCATGAGGTTTTCCCATGAATGTGAGTGTATTCGGTATCGGTTATGTCGGACTGGTCCAGGGCGCCGCGCTGGCCGAGGTTGGCCACAACGTGCTGTGTGTGGATGTCGACGCGGCCAAGGTGCAGGCCTTGAATGACGGCAGCCTGCCCATCTACGAACCCGGGCTGAAAAGCCTGGTGCGGGACAATCATCACAGCGGCCGCCTGCAATTCGGCAGCGATCTGGCCGCTGCGGTAAAACACGGCGATGTGTTGCTGATCGCGGTCGGCACGCCGCCGGATGAGGACGGCTCGGCCGATCTCAAGCATGTGCTCAGCGTCGCCCGCACCATCGGCGAGCACCTGCGCGGCGAGCAGATCATCGTCGACAAATCCACGGTGCCGGTGGGCACGGCGGATCGGGTGCGCGAATGCATCAATGCAATCCTCGGCGAAAGCGGCCGCGCTGCGCTGACCTTCGATGTGGTTTCCAACCCGGAATTTCTCAAGGAAGGTTGCGCGGTCGACGACTGCATGCGCCCCGACCGGATCATCATCGGCACCGACAGCCCGCGTGCCGAAGCGCTGATGCGCGAGCTGTACGAACCGTTCAATCGCAACCGCGAAAAAATCATCGTCATGGATGTGCGCAGCGCCGAGCTGACCAAGTACGCGGCCAACTGCATGCTCGCGACGAAGATCAGCTTCATGAACGAAATGGCCGGGCTCGCCGAAAAGCTTGGCGCCGACATCGAAATGGTCCGCCATGGCATCGGCTCGGATCCACGCATCGGCTACCAGTTCATCTATCCCGGCATCGGTTATGGCGGTTCGTGTTTCCCCAAGGATGTGCGGGCGTTGATCCATGCCGCCCACGGCGTCGACATCGATGCGCGCCTGCTCCGCGCGGTGGAGTCACGCAACAACGAGCAGAAAAGCACGCTGTTTCACAAGATCGCCGAGCACTTCAACGGCGCGCTGGAAGGCAAAACCTTCGCGCTGTGGGGCCTGAGCTTCAAGCCCAACACCGACGACATGCGCGAGGCCCCCAGCCGCGTGTTGATGGAAGCGTTGTGGCGAGCCGGCGCCAGCGTGCAGGCATTCGACCCGAAAGCCATGGAACAGGCGCAGCAGCTTTACGGCCCGCGCGACGACCTGACGCTTGCCGGGACCAAAGAGGCGGCGCTGAAAAATGCCGACGCGCTGGTGATCGTCACCGAATGGCAATCGTTTCGCGCGCCGGACTTCGAACTGCTCGCGCGGCAACTGAAAAATCCGCTGATCTTCGATGGCCGCAACCTCTTCGATCCGCAACGCCTCAGTGCACGCGGCTTCACCTACATCAGCGTTGGTCGGCCGACCTGCGCCGCCGAAGCACAGGATCTTGCATCATGATCCGCCTCGAGCTGCTCGACCGTTATTCGCCGGCCCTGCTGGAATCCAACCGGGCGTTTTCCTTTCTCAACTTCGCCTCGATCGGCAGTTTCATCCGCCAGCCGCCGTCGTCGCTGGCGTATTTCTGCGACGGCATGCTGATGTCCGGTTTCATGTCGCGCATCACCGGGCGCGCGGTGCAGCGGGTCAGTTTCGATTTCACCTCGATTGCCGACCCGGTGCTGCGCGAGTCCGAGCAGCGCGGCAAGCGCGTGTATGTGGTCGGCGCGCAGCAGGCGGAGCTTGATCGTTTCGTCGACAAGCTCGGCACGCAGTACCCGCGCCTGCAATTGGTCGGCGCGCGCAACGGTTACTTCGACGCCGAACAAGGTGCGGCAATCCAAGCTGACATCTGCCGGCAGCGGACCAATCTGCTACTGGTCGGCCTTGGCGCCGGTCTGCAAGAGCGCTTTATCCTCGAAGCACTGCGCGGTGGTTTCAGCGGCGTGGCGTTCACCTGCGGCGGTTTCATCCGTCAGGAGGCCAATGCCAGCGAGCGTTACTACCCCGACGCGATCAATCGCCTGCACCTGCGCGCCTTTTACCGCATGTATCGCGAGCCGCACACGATCAAGCGTTACCTGCTCGACTACCCGAGCAATGCCCTACGCCTGACCGAACTGATTCTGCGCCAGCAAGTGGCAATCAATGTCACTGCCCCATGAGGATTGTGCCGATGCATATTCTGTTCACGCTCAAGGATTACCAGACTGGCGGCGGCGTCGAGTGCGTGCAGCAACGCCTCGCCGAGCAGTTTCTGGCGGACGGACGGCGGGTGAGTTTTTTCGTCATGAACGGCGACTCGCCCAACGTTGACGGTGCGCCGAGCATGGCCGGTGGCGGTGGCGGCCTCGCTGGCTGGCTGAAGTCGATCGTGCTGTTGCGCCGGCTGATTCGCCGCGAAAGCGTGACGCACCTGATTGGCGCCAAGGAGCAGGCCAACCTCTGCACCTGGTTCGCCACTCTGGGCAGTGCCTGCAAAGTCATCTACACCCGCCATGCCGCGCTGGATTGTGCCGAGCAGAACACCGGGCGCGCCAGCCTGCGGCTGTTGTACGCGCTGTATCTGTGCGGCAGCGGCAAGGTGGTCGCGGTGTCCCAGGGATTGCGCCAGTCGCTTGCCGGGTTGATGCCTTGGGGCCAACCGCGCATCCGTTATTGCCCGAACGCGGTCATCACCGAGCAACTACTGCGCGCGGCACAAGCGCCGCTGCCCGGTGGCGTGCCCCATCATTACTGGTTGGGGGTCGGCCGGCTGGTGGAAACCAAAGGCTTCGATTTGCTGCTGGAGGCGTACGCGCTGGCGGCGCAACAACGCACGCTGCCCTATCTGGTAATTGCCGGCGACGGCCCTTTGCGCGCGCAGCTTGAAGCGCAGGCACAACGGCTGGGCATCGAACGCTTGGTGCATTTCACCGGGCATCTGCGCAATCCCTATCCGCTGATCCGCCATGCGCAGCTATTGGTGCTCAGCTCATTGCACGAAGGCTTGCCGACGGTACTGGTCGAGGCGCTGGCGCTGGGCACGCCGGTGATTTCCACCGATTGCGGCAGCGGGCCGCGCGAGTTGCTCGACGACGGACGCCTCGGGCGCCTGGTCAACGTTAATGATGCGCAGGCGTTGGCCGAGGCGCTGCTCGACAGCCTGGCCAGCCGCGAATCCGCGCCACCGCCGCGACGCTCAGTCAGCGAAGCGATCCAGCCCTATACCAGCCAGTACGCCGCGCAGGCTTATTACCAGGTGTGGAACCGATGAAAAAGCTGCTGATCATCCTCCAGGACCTCGGCGCCGGTGGCGCGGAGAAAATGATGGTGCGCCTCGCCGGTGCCTTGGTCGAGGCCGGTAATGAAGTGACATTGCTGATGCTCACCGGTGCCGGCATCAATCAACCGGCGCTCGATCCTCGGGTCAGGCAAGTGTTGCTCGACAGCCCGCGCAGCGCCGCCGCCGTGCCGGCGCTGATGCGCTTTTTGCGCAGCAACCGCTACGACGCGCAACTGGCGGTGCTCACTCATGTCAACGTCGTCGCGATTGCCGCCGCCGCGTTGTCCGGTACCTTGGCGCGGCTGCATGTCAGCGAGCGCAATGCCTTTTCGCGGGACAAGCACGTCAACCCGGCGCTGTCGGTAAAGCTCGCCTACTGGCTGGCGCCATGGCTGTACCGGCTGATTCCCAACCCGGTGATCTGCGTGTCGCAAGGCGTCGCCGAGGATCTGGTCGACACCACCATCGCCCGCCCGCGCGATGTGACCACCGCTGACAACCCGGTGCTCGACAACGATTTTCGCGACAAGCCTGCCGCCGCGCCCAGCCATCCCTGGCTGAAGAACAAAACCACCCCGGTGATCGTCGCCGTGGGTCGCCTGGCGCAGCAAAAGGGCTTCGACACTCTGATCGACGCCTTCGCCCGCCTGCCACAAGGCGATGCGCGGCTGATCATCTTCGGCGACGGCGCCTTGCGCGGCGAACTGCTGGCCCAGGCGGCAGCGCTCGGCGTCGCAGAGCGTTGTGATCTGCCGGGGTACGCCAGTGACCCTATCGCCGAGATTGCCCGAGCGGACTGTTTCGTCTTGTCGTCGCGTTTCGAGGGCAGCCCCAATGCCTTGGTCGAAGCCTTGTCGACCGGCACGCCGGTCGTGGCGACCCGCTGCCCGTACGGCCCGCAGGAAATCCTCGCCGATGGCGCCGTGGCGCCCTTGGTCGAGGTTGACGATCCGGCCGCCCTCGCCGCCGCGATCAGTGCACAAATGGCCACGCCGCGAGCCGTGCATCGCCAGCGCCGTATCGAGGCCGCCGCGCGCTTTGTCAACGCTCGCGCGGTGCAGACCTACCTCAAGGCGTTACTCGGGAGGCGCTGAGATGAACCGCCTGCAAGTGCGTTATTCGACGCTGGCCGACGCCTTCACCCTGTTTGGCGTGCTGTTCTATACGCAAGTGATCGGCTTCTTCCTGCGCCTGGGCAATGTCAGCACGCTGGACGATGCCCAGCAGGATCTGGAAGGCAATCTGGCCAATCAGGTCTGCGGCTTGCTGACTTTGCTGGTGCCGCTGTTCTTCTTCATCCGCCACAAGGTTTTCCTTAGCAAGACCTTCTACCGGCAGAATCTGTTTTTGCTGCTGTTTCTGGGCTGCGTGGCGGCGTCGATCAGTTGGTCGAGCGAGCCGATGCTCAGCTTCAAGCGTTTCGTTGCGCTGCTCAGCGTAGTGTTCTTTGCCGGTTTCATCGCCTGGCGCTACAGCATCGAACGGATCGCGTTTCTGTTCGGCTGCGTGATCGGCGCGGCGGCGTTGGTCGGCTTGATCTTCGCTTTGATTCGCCCGGATATCGCCTTTATTTCCGGCGGCATCCGTGACGGTGCCTTTCGCGGGGTGTTCGCGGAAAAGAACGCTGGCGCACGCCTGAACGCGATTGCGATCCTGTTGCTGCTGCCGATGATCCGCCAGCGCAATCCGATGGCCATGCTCTACGGACTGTTCGCGCTGATTGCCATTGGCCTGGCGCAGTCGGCCACGGCGATTACGCTGATCGTCGCCGGCACCGCCAGTTACGCCTACTTCATCACGCTGATCCGCTTGCGCATCAACCGTTCACTGTTGGCGTTCACGGCGGCAACGATTGTGTTCTTCCTTCTGTGTGGTGTGCTCTACGCCAACTACGCGATGCTGCTGGAACTCGTCGGCCGTGATCCGTCGCTGACCGACCGCACGCTGATCTGGGAACTGTTGCAGCCGCTGATTGACGATCAGTTCCTCAAGGGCTACGGCTTCGGTGCGTTCTGGGCGAGTGCCGATGCCGATGCGTTCATTACCCGCTGGGGCTACATCGGCAATGCCCACAGTGGCTACGTCGAAACCCTGCTCAATGGCGGCCTGATTCAGTTGATCGCCCTGCTGCTGATGTTTGCCCAGACCCTGAGCAAGCGCTACCGGGCAATCACCGCCGACCAGTCGGCGCGCTATCAGGCCTGTGCGCTGGTGATCATCGGCCTGTTCGTGGTGACCAATTACGTCGCCTACGTGATCCCCAACTATCGCTCGGGCGAGTTCCTGATTTTCTGCGTGCTCAGCCTGACCTTCCGCCATCACCTCATCGCCCGTCCGCAGCCGCTGCCAGCGGCGAATGCTCGGCCAATGCGCGGCACTTTCCGGGAGCAACGCCCGTGCTGAATGATCCCTCCGCCGTCACCGTGTGCGTGGTGATTCCGCTGTACAACGCCGCCGCCAGCATCCAACGCACACTCGACTCGGTGTGCGCACAGACCCGCCTGCCGGACAAAGTGATTGTCGTCGATGACGGCTCCAGTGATGCCGGGCCGCAGATCGTCAGGCAATACGCCGCGCCCTTCCCCATCGTGCTGTTGCAGCAGCCCAATCAAGGCCCGGCCAGTGCGCGCAATCGCGGCGTGTTCAGCGCCGAAGAAACCTTTATCGCTTTCCTCGATGCCGACGACCGCTGGCATCCGGAAAAACTGCAAAAGCAACTGGCGCTGCACGCCGAACTGAGCCAACAGGGACGCAAAGTCGGTTTGATCGATTGCTTTCAGATGAGTGAATTCAGTGATGGCAAACGTCAATTGGAAGATCGCTGCAAACACGGCGAGCACTTTGCCGATTTCATGCGCGAGAACATCATCAACGGCACCTCCGGCGTACTCGCCCTGCGCGAGATCATCGTCGCCATTGGCGGCTTCGATCAGAGCCTGCGTTTTGCTGAGGATCGCCTGCTGTGGACGCGCATCGCGGAAATCAGCGAGATCCACAGCGTGCCGCAGATTCTGCACTGGCGCGCCGTCAACGCCGCCAACATCACCGCGCAACCGCACAAGTATTACCCGCACAAGCTGCGCTTCATCCAGCTGTACCTGGCGCGTTACGGCACGCGGCTGAACAAACAGCAACGGATCTATTTCGTCCTCGCCAACCACGTGGAATTTCTCAATGCCTTTTCCCGGCGCGGCGATCATCGCCGGGTCATCGAGGTGTTCCAGCAGATGCTCGGGCATTCGTGGCAGACGCTGTTGTTCTCCCGGGGCAAACCGACCCTGCGCTACCTCTACGCCTGCTTTAAAAGCCTGGGCAACAGCCGCTGAATTTCAGGGATCGCGCCATGGCCAACCGTCGCCTGATGACCCTCGTATGGATTTTCACCGAGAAGTTCGGCCTGATCTTTCTGTCGATGATTACCTTTGTCGTCTACGCGCATCTGCTGACGCCGACGGAGCTGGGCATCGGCACGCTGATCATCGCCGTGGTCGAAGTGGTCGGCATTCTGTTCTCGTCGATGCTGGAAGATCCGCTGGTGCGCCTGCAACGTGTGGAAGACAAACACATCAGCAGCGTGTTCTGGTTTTCCGTGCTGGTCAGTCTGTTGTCGATTGCGTTGATTACGCTGGCGGTGGTGCTGTATACGCCGTCCACCGCGCTGCGCTGGATGACCGCCGTGGCCTCGGTGAAAATCCTTTTCACCCTGATGGCGCGGGTGTATGTGGCGCAGATGCGCCGCAGCGGCAATTTCAAGTTGCTGGCCTCGCGCACGTTGCTCGGCAAAGTCGCTGGCGGGGTCGGCGGCGTGGCCGTGGCGCTGTTGGGTTTCGGCCCGTGGGCGGTGGTCGCGCAGGCGCTGATCATGGACGGTATTTCCACGCTGGTGTTGATGCGCAGCGAGCGTCGGCGCATTGCTTTTTTGATCGACCGCCAGGTGCTGGGCGAAGTGCTGCGCGCCGGCCTGCCAGTCTGCGTCAACGCCATGAGTTCGCAGACCCTGCAACGTGGCGTCAACCTGATTCTCGGTCTCACCGCTGGCGCCCATGCGGTGGGCATGTTCAACCTGGCCATGCGCATCATCGACCTGCCACGCTCGGCAATCTACAACGGCTTGATGAGTTATGCCTTGCCGGTGTTCGCCCGGCGCAGTGCCGAACCGGCGCGACTGATCGGCGTGATTGGTGATTCCACGGCGATCAGCGGCTTCGTGCTCACGCCGCTGTTTTTCGGCATCGCCCTGACCGCCAAAGACATCATCCTGCTGATCTTCGGTGCGAAATGGGCCGAAGCGATTCCCTTGCTGCAAGTGCTCGCCTGCACGGCGGCGCTGGGCAATCTGGCGCTGTATGCGACCACCGCGCTGGTGGCGGTCAATCGCACGCACTTGACCCTCAAGGCGGAAGTCGCCACCACCTTGCTCGCGCTGGCGCTGGTGTATCTGCTCGGGGCGACCTACGGCGGCATGGCGGCGGCGCTGGCATTGCTGCTGCGCATGCTGCTGATTACGCCGTTGCAGGTACGCGGCCTGCACGCCGCGATTGGTTATGACTGGCGCTGCTTCTTTCAGTCCAGTTACCGCAGCCTGTTCGCCTCGCTGCTGATGGTCGTCGTGGTGATGTGGGCGTCGCGCCAAACCGGCCTGTCCGGCTACGCGCACCTGGCCAGCGACATTGCCATCGGCACGCTGACCTACGCCTTGGCCTATAGCCTGCTGCACCCGCGCTGGCCGCAAGAATTCAAGCTGGTATTCACCGCCCGCTGAGCCGGATTTCCTCGCAATGGAGCACGTCGTCATGCGCAAAACCACGTTGATCACGGGCGGTGCCGGCTACATCGGTTCGCACACGGCATTGCAACTGATCGAGTCGGGCCGCTCGGTGCTGATCCTCGACAATCTGTGCAACAGCAGCCGTGAGGCCATCGCACGGCTGGAACTGTTGAGTCATTCGCACATCGACTTCATCGAAGGCGATATACGCGACGCAGCTCTGCTGGAGGAGATTTTCAGCACCTACGCGATCGACGCGGTGCTGCATTTCGCCGGGCTCAAAGCGGTTGCGCAAAGCGTGCGCCGCCCCATGGATTACTACGCCAACAATGTGGTCGGCACGCTGAACCTGTGTCAGGCGATGGCCCGCGCGCAGGTGTTCAATCTGGTGTTCAGTTCCTCGGCGACGGTGTACGGCGAGCCCGCCCGCATGCCCATCATCGAAGACCACGGCACCGGCAAACCGGCCAATCCGTACGGGCGCTCGAAGCTGGTGATCGAAGAACTGCTCAGCGACCTCGCCCTTGCCGACTCGCGCTGGAGCATCGCAGTGCTGCGCTACTTCAACCCGATCGGCGCACACGAGAGCGGCCTGATCGGCGAAGCGCCCAATGGTCGACCGAACAACCTGCTGCCGTGCCTGACGGAAGTTGCCAGCGGCCAGCGCGCGGCGTTGACCGTTTATGGCAACGACTATCCAACGGTCGACGGCACCTGTATCCGCGATTACATCCATGTGCTGGATCTGGCCGAAGGTCATCTCAAGGCACTGCAGGTTTTGCAAGGCACTGAGCATGGCCTGCACGTATGGAACCTCGGCACTGGCACCGGCTACAGCGTGTTGCAGATCATCAGCGCCTTCGAAGATGTCAGCGGCCTGCGCATTCCCTATCGCTTCGCCCCGCGCCGCGCCGGTGATATCGCCGAGTGCCGCGCCGACGCGAGCAAGGCCGGGCGCGAATTGGGCTGGCGGGCGCAACGCGAACTGACGCAAATGCTCGTCGACAGCTGGCGCTGGCAGACCAACAACCCATGGGGCTACCGCCCGCAACCGGCGCTGCTGCTGGCGGTGGGCACTTGAACCGGGGCAAATCCACGTTAGGGACGACTCATGAACAGATCACGTTGCTTGCTGTTTGTCTTGCTGCTGCTGAGCGCTGGCGCCAGCGCCAATATTCCAGGACCGGTCACGAATGGACTGGTGTTGTGGCTGGACGGCAATGATCCGGCCTCGATGACACTGGAGGGGCAAAACCAGGTCGTGCGCTGGCTGGATAAATCCGGCAAGGGCAACGACGTAGTCGTCGACAATCGCGCGGCGACGACTTTGCCGACGCGGGTCGACAACGCGCTCAACGGCCACGGCGTGGTGCGTTTCAGCGGCACGGCGGCGTTCATGGGCCAGGCGATCCGCACGAGCAAAGGCCCGGTGACGGTGTTCGTTGTCTCGCGGCGCTTGCCGGAGCAGGCCGGCGGCAAGGCCTGGCAACGACTGTTCAGCTCGCGGCCGCAACTGGCGGATAACGATAACGTCGCACCGAACTTCGGCATCAGCGTGCAGCAAACCACCGCGTACGAACCGGCGCTGGCGTTGCTGGAAACCAGTGACGTGCCGATCGGCCCGTTCGCGGTGGCGCGCAATGTGGTTGGCACCTCGGAGATCCTGCGTGGCGACATCGCCGAAGTGCTGGTTTATGACCGCCCATTCAGCAACCAGGACGAACGCCGTAACGTGTTCGACTACCTCGCGCAAAAATGGGCGGTCACCGTTCCGCAACAGGCCGATGCGTGGACCCGCGTCGGCCCATTAGGCCCGACCCCGACTCACGTTACCCCCGACCTGCCGTTGTCGGATCAGGCCAATGCCGGCGGCTGGAAGCTCGATACGCGTCTGTCCGACGAATTCAACGGCAGCGCGCTCGATGCCCAACGCTGGCACGTCAACAACGCCACCGGCACTGATTCCCTCGGGCGCAAACCGGCGCTGTTTTTGCCGGAGAATGCCAAGGTCGGCAGCGGCAATCTGAACATCACTTTCCGCAAGCAGACTCTGCCGGAGAAATACGTCGCCTTGGGCTACAAGGACTACAGCTCGGCGATGGTGCGCACCAACGAGCGCGGGATGTACGGCTATTACGAAGCGCGGGCGAAACCGATGAATTCCGCCGGTTCCAGTGCGTTCTGGCTGGCGTGGACCGGGCTGCCGGACAACGCCACGGAAATCGACATCTTTGAAATCGGCGGCAAGACCCGCAACGAAGCCTTTGATCGCCTGTACAACATGAACGCGCATGTCTGGGCCAGACCGCAGAATGATCAACACCTGAGTTCCGGCAGTACCTGGATTGCACCGTGGCGGCTGGCCAATACCTTTCATGTCTACGGCTTTGACTGGCAACCCGAGACCTTGCGCTGGTACGTCGACGGCGTGCTGGTCCGGGAGGCGAAGAACAACTACTGGCACTTCCCCATGCAAATCGTCTTCGACAGCGAAGCGATGTGGGACTGGTTCGGCGTGGTCGACGATGCTGACCTGCCGTCGGTGTTCCGCATTGATTACGTCAGGGTCTGGACCCGCTCAGCGCAATAGCAGCGCCTTCAACGGTTGTGCACCATCGCCTGCATCTGCCACAGCGTGCGGAATCGCCCTTGGCTTTCGCGCAGTTCTTCGGGAGTGCCGTCCTGGACGATCTCACCGTCCTCGAGCACCAGCACCCGATCAAAATTGGCGATGGTCGAGAGGCGGTGGGCCACGGCGAGTACCGTGCGGCCGCGCATCAGGTTGCTCAGTGCGCGCTGGATGATCGCTTCGGAATCGGAATCCAGTGCCGAGGTCGCCTCGTCGAGAATCAGGATCGGTGCGTCCTTCAAAAATGCCCGCGCCAGCCCGAGACGCTGGCGCTGCCCACCGGACAAGGTCACCCCGCGCTCACCGACCGGCGTGTGATAACCCTGCGGCAGCGCCTGGACGAACTCGTCGCAAAACGCTTGGTGCGCCGCATCGATGATCTGCTGCTCGGTGGCGTGCGGTTGGCCGTAGCCGATGTTTTCCAAAATGCTGCGATTGAACAGCGTTGGCTCCTGCGGCACTACCGCGATCTGCCGGCGCAGGCTGTCCTGGCTGACGGAGCGGATGTCGCGGTCGTCGATCAGGATCACCCCGCTGCGCACATCATCCAGACGTTGCAGCAAACCGAGCAAGGTCGATTTTCCCGAGCCCGAGGTGCCGGCAATGCCGACGCTTTGCCCGGCCGGAATATCGAGAAAGAAATGCTCGAAGACCTTGCGCCCATCCGGGTAGGCGTAACTGACGTCGAGCATCTTGATATGCCCACGGGTCGGTGCCAGTTCCTCCAAGGCGTCGCTGAGCTCGTGGGGCTGGGCGACGATGCCCAGGGTTTCGCTGATGACGCCCATCTGCTGGCTGGTTTCCACCAGGGCCAGCGCCAGTTCGCGCGATCCGTGCAGGATGCGGAAGGTCAATGCGCTGACCATCACCACATCCCCCGCCGTCACCTGTCCCGCTCGCCAGAGCAGAATCGCCCAGCCGAGCATGCCGCCGGCCATAACGGTCAGGCAGATGTCGTGCAGTACCCGGGCTTTTTCCATGTACATCCAGCTGCTGCGGTGCGAATCGGCCTCGATGCCGATCTCGCGCTCCAGGCGCAGGCGCTCGCGTTCACGCCCGGAAAAAGCCTTGATCGTCCATACGTTGGAAACCAGATCGACAATCTCGCCACCGACCCGCGCCGACTGCGAAGCGAAAGCGATGTGGCGGCTGCGGCCGCGCACGCCGAATAGGGTAATCAGCGCGGCGACAACGATCACGCAACCGACCAACGCCAGCGCCATCGCACCGTGCACCGCCAACAGCAAGGCCACGGCACCGATGAAATCCACGCATGGCGGCACGATACGCCAGGTCAGCCCGCCATACACTTTGTCGGCAGCGGCACCGATCGCCGAGACGCGATTGGCCAGCGAACCGGAGAAATGCCGCCGGAAATAACGCATCGGGTGGCCAGTCAGGTGATGGAACAGGTCGACGCGCAGATCCGCACAACTGCCCACGATGGTGTGGCAACCGACCCAACCGCCGAGGCGCCACAACAGGTTTTCCATTACGATCAACGCCATGAACAGGCCGAACGCGTGCCAGACCTGTTCCGCCGCCGACCCGGCGGCCATGGCATCGATCAGCAGTTTCATGCCGTATTGCACCACTACCGCACAGCAAGCCGCGCCGATCACCAGTGCGACCATGGCGACGAAGTGCGCCGGGCGAATTCTTATGTAGCGCCATAGAAACGCGGCGGCTGACGCCGGCAACGGTTCATCACGCATGCGCTGGAAGTTCATCTCCCTTGCCCCTCAGCGCGCCGGCCATTGACCCGGCGCAGACACGCGTCAATCCGCTCGGGCACTTGCGCCAACTCGACGTGCAACGGGTGAAACGCCGCGCGCTCGCCCTCGCCATCTGGGTAGCCAAACACACCGGTGGGGCAATAACGGCCGTTATCCCAACCGGGATAATCGAGAAACGGGTACCAGCAAATCCCCTGCACCGGCACACCGCGTTCGAGCGCCAGTAGCGTCTGCTCGACAATGTAAGCCAGCCACGGCAGGCGTTCCTCATCTTCGGCACCGGTTTCGGCGATCAGCACTGGCCGTTGATAACGCTGGTGCAGTTCCTTGAGCATGCCAGACAACGGCCGGAAGTCGCGCTCGCCGCGAAGGATCCGTCGGCCGTGGAAATACCACTGGTTATGCGCATAGAAATTGGCGCCGACGATATCCAGGTAATGCTCCTGCCCACCCAGACCCGGCCATTCGCGGCCGGTGAGCAGATCCCACGCCTGGAATTGCGACAATCGATAGGCTTCCGCCGCTTCGATATCGTCGCTGCGCCTGGAGCCAGCGATTACATGGATCAACGGGTCGCACTGGACGAATCGCGCATTCGGCGCCTGTTCGCGAATCGCTTCGATCGCAGCAATGCTCGCCCGCACCAGTTGATGCTTGAGTTCCTGCGCGCGCCCGCGTGCGTTCGGGTTGAAGTACGCCACCTCGCCTCCCGCCCAACTCCAGAAGGAAATCTCGTTGATCGGCGAGTAGAACGGCACGCTTACGCCTTCGTCCATCATCAGCTTCGCTGCAGCAGCGGCGAAACGGGCGAAGCGCTCGACGAACGCGGGGCGCCAGATATCCAGATCATCCGGGTAGCCGTAATGGCACAGATCCCAGACCACCTGCACTTGCTGCGCTTGCGCCGCTTTGAGCATCGGCATAAAACTGCTCCAGTCATAGCGCCCGGGGCTGCGCTCGATCAGGTGCCAGCGCAAGCCGTCGCGGGCGCAACGAATCTTCAACCCGCTCAGTCGCTGGTAGTCCTTGGCGACCCAGCGCGCATGCCCGGTGTCGGCCAGCAGATCCAGGCGCCGACCGTCCTGGCGGCGCTGGCTGGAACATTCGAAACCGGCCATGACGAAGCTGCTGAAGATCGAAGAAGCATCTGCGCCGGGCTCGTCGCCTTTCGGCTGCGCGGTCATGGAATATCGACCTCGGTTTCAGCCGTGGTTTCTGCCTGCGCGGCCTGGATATCCCGATACAAGGCCAGCGCCTGGCCCACCACCTGATCCATGTTGTAATACTTGTAGGTGCCCAGTCGGCCAAGGAATGTGACGTTCGGGATCTGCTCGGCGAGCGCGCGATAGCGTTTGTACAGCTCAGCGTTTTCCGCGCGCGGCACCGGGTAATACGGGTCGCCGTCGTCACACGGATATTCGTAAGTGATGCTGGTGCACGGGTGTGTTTGCCCGGTCAGGTGCTTGTATTCGGTGATGCGCGTGTACGGCACATCCGCGTGCGGATAATTCACCACCGCCACTGGCTGATAGTGTTCCTGCTCGAGGGTCTGGTGTTCGAAGCGCAAGGACCGATACGGCAAACGGCCCAACTGGAAATCGAAGTATTCGTCGATCGGGCCGCAGTAGATCAGATGCGCGTACTGCACCTCGTCGCGCACCGCCTTGAAATCGGTACTGAGCAGCAGATCGATGTTCGGGTGATCGAGCATGCGTTCGAACATTTGCGTGTAGCCGCCCGAGGGCATGATCTGGAAGGTGTCACCGAAATAGCGGTCGTCTTCGCTGGTCCGCGTGGGGATGCGCGACGTCACCGATTTGTCCAGCTGCGAAGGATCCAGCCCCCATTGCTTGCGCGTGTAGCCACGGAAAAATTTCTCGTAGAGTTCACGGCCGATCTGATTGACCACGACGTCTTCGGACGTGCGGATGGTCGCCACCGGTTCGGCGCGTTCGGCGAGGAAAACCTCGGCTTCCGCGGAGGACATCGACAAGCCGTAGAGCTTATTCAATGTGGTCAGATTGATTGGAATCGGCACCAGTTGACCGTCGACCCGAGCGAGGACTCGATGCTCGTAAGGTCGCCATTCGGTGAAGCGCGACAGGTAATCGACAATGCGCTGGGCATTGGTGTGAAAGATGTGCGGGCCATAACGATGCACCAGCACGCCGGCGGCGTCGTAGTGATCGTAGGCATTGCCGGCGATGTGCGGGCGCCGGTCGATCAGCAATACCCGGCGGCCCAATCCTTCGGCCAGTCGCTCGGCGATGACACTGCCGGCGAATCCCGCACCGACGATCAGATAGTCGTAGGATTGGCCGGACTTTGCGTGCTCCAGGCTTATCGTAGGCATTCGATCTGCTCCTGCATGAAGCGGCTGGTGTTGTCCCACGACATGCCCGCGATGGCGGCATCGGCGCACTGCAGAAATTCGATGGTGCCTTTGAGCGGCAAGGCTTTTCCGATGGCCTCGACGAAGGCCTCGGCGGTGTCGGCAATGAACACCGCACCACTCTGGCCGTAGCCGCTGATCACATCGTGAATCGGCGTCGACACCACTGGGCAACCGCCAGCGAGGTATTCGGGAGTCTTGGTCGGGCTGATGTAACGCGTGGAGGCGTTGAGGGCGAACGGCATCAGTGCCACGTCCCAGCCAGCGAGGTAGTCCGGCAGCTCGGCATATTGCTTGCCGCCCAGATAATGAATGTTCGGCCGTTGCGGTAGCGTCTGCGGATCGATCTTCACCACCGGACCGATGAGCACGATTTGCCAGTCGGGACGCATTGCCGCCACGCGATCTATCAGTTCGATATCGAAGCGTTCATCGATCACGCCGAAAAAGCCCAGGCGTGGCCGCGCTATGGATGCTTGATCGGGCGGTTCCGGCAGTGCCTGCCGCGCCGCCGCGAAATGCGCGATGTCGACGCTGCTCGGTACCGGATAAGCATTGCCGTGCTGGCGCTGCTTGACCTCCCACAGACTGAAGCCACCGGTAAACACCACGTCAGCTCGGGCGAGCAGTTGCTGCTCCATGTCGATCAAGCGCGCCGGTGCGCCCATGAACGCCGACAGTTCATCCATGCAGTCATAGACAGTAACCCGAGCGTCGAGGTGCTCGGTAAACAGCAGGCTCATCGGCGTGAAATACCACAGCAAAAGATCGCCCTGAACGCGTCCGGCGAGGTGCTCATCGAGCAATTGTCTCTGCGCCTGCTCGATCGCCTCGCCACTCATGCCGATCGGCAATTGCGGCACCGCCACTTCTATTCCCGCCGCCGGATTCGAAAGCTCGAGTCTGGGCGTGGCGTGTTCGGCAAATACCGGCTCTTCGAAAAACACCACGTCGTAGTGTTTGGCCAATCGCGACATGACGTGCTGCGGCCGTTGATAGACAAATCCCCAGCGCAGATGCGACAGGCACACCAGTGTGGGCCGCACTTGAAGAGATGCGTCGAGAGCATTTTGCGCACTCGCCAGTGCGAGGGCCTCGGGTTGTTCTGCCAGGTTCATAGCCAGCTCCTCATCAAAAAAAACAAGACGACTCAGTGCCGAGCCACCGGGCCGTCACACTTGTCGACACTGCAAGTGCAGGGCATTTCTCGATGAGGCCGTAAGGCTCTTGAAGGTTGGAATCACGGCGTTCACACGACGTTCAGCCCAACCTTGAACACAGCCGATGAACTGCACATACCGGCTGGCAAACAAGGTTGAACTTGCCGATCAATCCAGCCCCTACCGTCCAGAACAACCATGGTTTTTGCCGCCGCACAGGCGCATCGAAACCATCTACGAAGCCATCGCCGATGGCGTCACTTGTGAGGGCGGGCGCATGATCTTGATTACGGGTGGTGCGGGATACATTGGTGCGCATGTCGCACTGCAATGGCTGGGCAACGGCGAGGATGTGGTGATCCTCGACAACTTGTGCAACAGCCAACGCGCGGCGATCGAGCGCATCAGTACGCTGGCCGGAAAACGACCGGAGTTCATCCAGGGCGATGTACGCAATCGACGACTGCTCGACAACCTTTTGCGGGACTATCCGATCGACGCCGTGGTGCATTGCGCCGGGTTGAAAGCGGTCGGCGAAAGCGTGCGTGAACCCCTGCGCTATTTCGACACCAATGTCGGCGGCAGCCTGACTTTGTGCCAGGCCATGGCCCAGGCCGGAGTTTTCCATCTGGTGTTCAGTTCATCGGCCACTGTTTATGGCGACTGCGCTACCCTGCCAATCAACGAAAACTGCGCCACTGGCCAGCCGACCAATCCTTACGGCATGTCGAAACTGATGTCGGAAAACATCATGAAGAGTGTCGTCAGTTCCGACCCGCGCTGGTCGATCGGCTTGCTGCGTTATTTCAATCCGATCGGTGCGCACCCTTCCGGCCTGCTCGGCGAGGCACCCACCAGCACGCCCAACAATCTGCTGCCCTATCTGCTGGAAGTTGCCAGTGGCCAGCGCGCGCAACTGTCAGTGTTCGGCAACGATTACCCGACCCCGGACGGCACCGGCATTCGCGATTATCTGCACGTCGTCGACCTTGCGCTCGGGCACGTCTGCGCGCTCGACGCCTTGCGCGATCGTCATGGCATGAGCATCTGGAACCTTGGCACCGGACGCGGCTATTCGGTGTTGGAGGTAGTCAGCGCCTTCGAGCAAGTGACCGGTATCAAGATCCCTTTGCGGATTGAAGCAAGGCGCCCCGGCGACATCGCGCGATGCTGGGCGGATCCGCAAAAAGCCCTCGAAGAACTGGGCTGGCAGGCGAGCCGTTCACTGCCGTGCATGCTCGCCGATGCCTGGCGCTGGCAGTGCAATCAACTCGGCCAGGTTGAGGTTCGCCAGGCCAATTGAAAGCTGCGCACGGTCACTCGTTCTCGTGGCCGTGCGCGTCGGCACAGGACAATCGTCCGGACTCGCCGCCGGCGATTCGTTCTGCCTGATCGATGCCACGCTTGAGCGCGTCCTCGACTTCCCATTCCACGCCGGGCAATGTCCTGATGCGCTCGTAGGCGCACTCGCCGGTCGCGGTGTAAACGCTGATGAACATTTCGACGTCGCCATCATCGGCTTCCCGTGCCCGTACCTCTATATGACAGCCGTTTTCAACCTCTTCGGTATGGCACTTTTCGGCCTTTTCCGTCGCCTTCCATTTGTTGTAGGTATCGCCGCGTTTGAACATGTCGTACTCCTGAACTCAACTCGCTCACGTCAAAGATCTTTCCTTTGGCGGAATAATTCCACGGATTGCCAAGAGGCATTTTCAGCATAGCGCGTTGATTCGCGCCCGCCGTTTCGCTAGTTCAACCGTTCGTCAGCTTGCGTAACATTCTGTAAAACCAACGCCGGAATGCTCATTCAAAAAGTTCGAGGCCCAGGCGAGCTCAAGTACAACTCGTTATTCAGCCCAGTGTGATTAGCCGGTACAGAAACAGGGTTTTCTGTCCATGGCCAACTGTTGCCCGAAGAAAACAAGGATCGATATAAAGAACAGGAGCATGTATGAAGCGAACAATCAGCTATTGCCTGGTCTATCTCGCTACCAGCGTTCTGCTCGCCGGTTGCAACCTGGTGGTGTTCAACCCCAAGGGCGATGTTGCCCGCGATGAACGCGACCTGATCATTCTCGCCACGGGCCTGATGCTGTTGGTGGTGGTCCCGGTCATCGTCATGACCTTCCTGTTCGCCTATCGCTACCGCGCGACCAACAAGAAGGCCCGTTATTCGCCGCGTTGGGCCAGTTCGCACAAGATCGAAGCGGTGGTCTGGGGCGTGCCGTTCCTGATTATTTGCGTACTCGGCTGGGTGACCTGGGAAACCACCCATGCACTCGATCCCTATCGCCCGTTGGACTCCGACGTGCCGCACCTCAATGTGCAAGTGGTGGCAACGGACTGGAAATGGCTATTCATTTACCCCGATCTGGGCATTGCCTCGGTCAATGAACTGGCGATACCGGTGAACACGCCGGTAAGTTTCACCGTCACTTCCGACGCGGCCATGACTTCATTCTTTATTCCGGCACTCGGTGGGCAGATATATGCCATGGCCGGCATGCAGACCAAGTTGCACTTGATCGCCAATGAAATCGGCCAGTATCGCGGGATTGCTGCGAACTATAACGGCCACGGTTTTTCCGACATGCACTTCAGCACCCTGGCACTCAGCGGCTCTGATTACGAGGCGTGGGTCAACAAAGTCAAAGCGGCGCCCGGGCAACTTGATCAAGCCAGTTACGCCGAGTTGGCCAAGCCTTCAGTGGCGCACAAGATCACTTATTACTCGGCTGTGCAGGAGCGACTGTTTCTCGACATCGTCGACAAGTACGAAGGAATGAACAAAGCACCGCGCAAGAAGGAAACCCAGGTGCAACGCAACGGCGACGATGTGCGCGTCAATCAACAACCGAGTCTGCTGGCCGAGGAGCGTTAAATCATGTTCGGGAAACTTTCATGGGACGCGGTTCCATTGCACGAGCCGATTGTCATGTACACCCTGGCTATCGTCGGCCTGATGGGTTTTGCCCTGGTCGGTACCGTCACCTGGAAGCGCAAGTGGGGCTACCTGTGGCGCGAGTGGTTTACTTCGGTGGATCACAAGAAAATCGGCTGCATGTACATCATCGTCGCGCTGGTCATGCTGCTGCGCGGTTTCTCCGACGCGATCATGATGCGTACCCAACAGGCCATGGCATCCAGTGGCGGCCCGGGTTACCTGCCGCCGGAACATTACGACCAGATCTTCACCGCCCACGGCGTGATCATGATTTTCTTCATGGCCATGCCGTTCGTGGTCGGCCTGATGAACATCGTCGTGCCACTGCAGATCGGCGCTCGCGACGTCGCTTACCCGTTCCTCAACGCGCTGAGTTTCTGGCTGTTCGTGGTTGGCGCGGCACTGGTGAATATTTCCCTGGGCGTCGGTGAATTTGCCCGCACCGGTTGGGTCGCCTACCCGCCCCTGTCCGAACTTGGCTACAGCCCCGGGGTCGGGGTGGATTACTACATCTGGTCATTACAGATATCCGGTATAGGGACGCTGTTAACCGGGGTCAACTTCTTCGTGACCATCCTCAAAATGCGCACCGAAGGCATGACCCTGTTCAAGATGCCGGTGTTCACCTGGAACGCACTGTGCACCTCGATCCTGATTCTTGCTGCGTTCCCGATCCTCACCGCAACCTTGCTGATGCTGACGCTCGACCGTTATCTGGGCATGCACTTCTTCACCAACGAGGCCGGCGGCAACCCGATGATGTACGTCAACCTCATCTGGGCGTGGGGCCATCCGGAGGTGTACATCCTGATCCTTCCTGCGTTCGGGATCTTCTCGGAAATCGCCGCGACCTTCAGCAGCAAACGCCTGTTCGGCTATGTCTCGCTGGTGTGGGCAACGATTGCGATCACGATTCTGTCGTTCATCGTCTGGCTGCACCACTTCTTCACCATGGGCGCGGGGGCCAACGTCAACGCGTTCTTCGGCATCATGACGATGATCATTGCAGTGCCGACCGGGGTGAAGATCTTCACTTGGCTGTTCACCATGTATCGCGGCCGCGTGCGCTTCGAAACGCCGATGCTGTGGACGCTGGGCTTTATCGTCACGTTCAGTATCGGCGGCATGACCGGCGTGCTGCTGGCGGTGCCCGGGGCCGACTTCCTGCTGCACAACAGCCTGTTCCTGATCGCCCACTTCCATAATGTGATCATCGGTGGCGCGGTGTTCGGCTACATGGCCGGGCTGACTTACTGGTTCCCCAAGGCGTTCGGTTTCCGCCTCAACGACCGCCTCGGGCGCATTGCGTTCTGGTGCTGGCTGGTCGGTTTCTACTTCGCGTTCATGCCGTCTTACGTGCTCGGTTTCATGGGCATGACCCGGCGCCTGAACCATTTCGACAACCCGGCCTGGCAACCGTGGCTGCTGCTGGAACTGTTTGGCGTCGGCATCATTCTTTGTGGCGTGTCGGCGCAGGCGTTGCAGCTCTACGTAAGCATCCGCAACCGCGCGAAACTGCGCGACCTCACCGGCGACCCGTGGGACGGCCGTACGCTGGAATGGGCCACGGCCTCGCCGCCACCGTTCTACAACTTCGCCGAGCAACCGAAAGTCAACGACCTCGACGCCTATTGGGGCATGAAGGAGCGCGGCGTCAGCACCCTCAGCCACACCGACTACCGCGCCATCCATATGCCGCGCAACACCTCCGCCGGCCTGGTGATCAGTGTCTTCGCGCTGATCTGCAGCTTCGCCCTGGTCTGGCATATCTGGTGGCTGGCGATCTTCGGCCTGGTCGCTTCGGTAGTGGCAATGATTGTGCGCAGCTATGACGAAGACATCGACTATTTCGTCCCTGCGCAGGAAGTGGCGCGGATTGAAAAAGCACGTCTCAAAGACTTGGCGGAGGCCTGATCATGTCCAATATCGTTCTGGATAAAGACATCGCCCACAGCCATGAACATGGCCATGAAGACGCGGGCTCGATGCGCATTTTCGGTTTCTGGATCTACCTGATGACCGACTGCATCCTGTTTGCGACGCTGTTCGCAGGCTATGCCGTGTTGCGAGACAGCGTGGCTGGCGGGCCTTCGACCGTCGACATTTTCGAACTGCCCTATGTCCTTGCCGAAACCGCGTTGCTGCTGCTCAGCAGCATCACTTACGGCTACGCGATGCTGGCGATGAACCGTAATGACAAAGCCCATGTGCTGCGCTGGCTCGGCGTCACCTTCGTACTGGGTTGCGGCTTCATCGCCATGGAGATCAACGAATTCCATCATCTGATCGCAGAAGGCTACGGGCCGGATCGCAGCGGTTTCCTCACCGCGTTCTTCACCCTCGTCGGCACCCACGGCGCGCACGTGCTCAGTGGTCTGGTGTGGATGGCGGTGTTGATGCTGCAAGTAAGCAGCCGGGGCCTGACCAATACCAACACCACGCGGCTGAGCTGCCTGAGTCTGTTCTGGCACTTCCTCGATGTGGTGTGGATCTGCGTGTTTACCGTGGTTTATCTGCTGGGGGTGGTGTGACATGTATAACCAGAGTCCGATTCACAGCAGTGCCGGCACCAGCCATGGCACCAGTCGTTCATACATGGTCGGTTTCATCATTTCGGTGATCCTGACGGTGATTCCCTTTGGCCTGGTCATGTACCCGACGTTGCCGCGTAGCGTCACTGCCTGGGTGGTGGTCGCGCTCGGCGTGGTACAGGTTTTCGCCCACCTCAAATACTTCCTGCATCTGGACACTGCCAAGGAGCAGCGCTGGAACCTCAGAGCGCTGATTTTTTCAGTGGTGATCATTCTTCTGCTGGTTGGGCTTTCGTTATGGATCATGGACAGCATTCACCACAACATGCTGGCGCACTGAAGCAATGGCGGCTGTCGCTGAATGTCGGGCTGGAACTGACCAAGCCCGGCATCATCGTCGGCAATCTGGCTTCGGTGTTCGGTGGCTATCTGCTTGCTGCGGACGGGCGTCCGGTCTCCCTGGCGCACCTGTTGGCCGCGCTGCTCGGCACCGCACTGGTCATCGCTTGCGGATGCGTGATCAATAACTGCGTCGACCGCGATATCGACCGGCGCATGGTGCGCACCTGTCATCGGGCGCTGGCCGTTCGCGCTGTGTCGTTGCCCAGTGCGTTTTGCTACGCGGCGGTGCTGGGTGTGATCGGCTTCGGTTTGCTGTGGGTCGGCACCACAGCACTGGCCTGCGCCATGGCCGCAGTCGGTCTGATCGTTTATGCGGGCGTTTACACCTGCCTGATGAAACGCCGTTCGCACTGGGGCACGCTGGTCGGCAGCCTGTCCGGGGCCATGCCGCCGGTGGTCGGTTATTGCGCCGTGACCGGCAGCTTCGATGCCACGGCGCTGATGCTGATCGTGGTGTTTTGCTGCTGGCAGATGCCCCACTCCCACGCGATCACCGTCATGCGCCATGAAGACTTTCGTGCCGCCGGATTGCCGACGTTGACGCTCAGCGAGGCGAAACGAGAGATCAATATCTACATGGTCGCCTTCCTGGTCAGCGCGGCGATATTGGGCTGGGTGGCGGATATCAATGCTTCCTATCCGCTGGTGATTGTCGGGTTGGGCGGGTACTGGTTTTATCTGGCATTGCGCCCGGTGCGAAACGCTACCTCGAAGCCTTGGGCGCGGCGCTTGTTCAGCGTGTCGATCGTCCTGATCCTGGCGCTGAATCTCTCTCTGTCGTTGAACGCTGTGTTGCCCTCGCCCTCCGCGTTCTACCGCTCATCGGGCGCCGGGGAGAATCATCAAACGCAGGTGCGGGGCGGGTTATCAGAATCGGTAACGACTGCACCTACAGACTACTTGGAGCAAACCCATGGCTAACGATCTTTCAACAGCCGATTGCGCCTGCCCCGGCTGCACCTGCAAATGCAGCGGCGAGCAAACCTTCGAGCGTGACGGCAAGCAGTTTTGCAGCCAGGCCTGCGCGGATCTTCACCCAAAAGGCCAGCCCTGCCCCTCGTCCTCCTGTCATTGCGAGCAAAACCTTGGGGCTGATGAGCGCAATGTGAGTGACTCGAAACTGGATCAAGCGGTTGAGGAAACGTTTCCCGCCAGCGATCCGATTTCGCCTTGACCCTTTGCCCGAAGGCACTGATTTTTTCATCTGCAGGAGAAAATGAAATGGACGAGGAAACCATCCGCAAAATCGCCTATCGGCTCTGGGAAGAGCAAGGCCGGCCGCACGGTAATGATTTCGAGCACTGGTTGCAGGCGCGCGCCGAGCTCGATGCGTTCGATTCCGATGGCTTGCCCGGTTCGGTAGCCAGCAGCGTAGCGCCGCCGGCACCACGCAAAAAGGCCAAGGCTGCGACCACTGCTCCTACCACCAGAACCCGCAAGAAAAACACCTCCGCGGCCAAATGACCGGTCTTGAAAGCCGCGTGACTGCCGGAGCAAAGGTCTCGTGAGGCGCGGCATAAACCTGGTACTGGCGGCCTTCGCGCTGACGGCGCTGTCCTATGGACTGGCGCGCTTCGCCTATGGATTGCTGCTGCCACAGATTCGTCAGGATCTGGCACTGAGTGTGTCCGCTGCGGGATGGATCGGTGGCAGTGCTTTTGCGGCTTATTGTCTGGGCATCGTTGCGACATTCGTGCTCGGCGCAAAGGTCAGCCCGCGCGGGTTGACAGTGATGGCCGGAGCCGCCGCTTCGCTCGGGATGGCGTTGATTGTCATCGCTTCATCCGGTTTGGCGTTGGGTTGCGGCGTGGCGCTCGCGGGATTGAGCACGGGACTGACCTCGCCGCCGTTGGCCAGCGCGGTTGCGGCGCGTCTTGATGATACCGACCGTCCGCGCGCCAATGGCTTTATCAATGCCGGGACGGCGGCGGGTATCGTTTTTTCCGGCCTGGCGGCGATATTGGCGGCCGGGCAGTGGCGGCAACTCTACGCGCTGTTCGGCTTGATCGGCATCGGCGTCACGTTCTGGCTTTGGTTTGCGCTACCGCGCCGGGTCGTACATGACGTCGGGCAGAATTTTTCTCTGGCAATGTTGCGTCGACCGGGCGTACTGCCGTTGTGCGCCAGTGCTTTTTTGATGGGGTTGGCGAGCACGGCGATCTGGACATTTGGTGCCGACATTCTGCGCAGCGAGGCTGGGTTCTCCGATCGGTCGATTGCAGGGGCGTGGATAGTGTTGGGGGCCGCGGGCATTAGTGGTTGCGCAACCGGAGTACTGACCGACCGGTTTGGTGTCGTACGCATGCAGCATCTGGCGCTTGCAGGGATCGCCGTCGGCACGCTGGGACTTGCCGCCACCGGCGCTTCTGCCATTTACGGCCTCGCCGCGATGAGCCTGTTTGGCGCGGCCTATATCGTCTCTTCAGGCGTTTATCTGTTGCAAGGCATCCGCCTGTTTGCGGATCGCCCGGACTTGGGATTGGGCATACCGTTTCTGCTTCTGGCACTCGGCCAAACCGCCGGCACGCCGATTTTCGGCGCAGTGCTGGAGGCAACGGGCGTGACCTTTGCCCTGAGTGTTTTCGCGGCGGCCGCTTGCGCCGCCATGGTGATGTGCCCAAGAGATGGTGAAAGTCCGCGCAGACAGATGTGCCAATCCACCGAAGGCTTGGGTCGCTAATGATTTTTATCGTCAGGAGTACAAACCATGGCCGTAAACATCAGCAATCTCACCCTTTCCACCCCGGTACCCGTTTCGGCAACCAATCCGGTCGCACTTGAGCTCAACGGCGCCGAGGCCATTGCGCAGTTCCCCAGCATCGTCACGGTGCTACCGGACGGTTCGCTGCAACTGTCCGCGCCGACCAAAGGCGCCTCGAGCAAGAGCACTCACCGCACCCGCTGCGAATGGAAGGAATCGTTCTACTGGTCGCTGGGCAGCGCCGCTGACCACCTCAACTATCAGGAAATGACCGTGACCAAGGTCAACTCTGCGCAGAAAGTCGTTATCTCGCAGATGCATGTGAAAAACGACGACGGCCCGGTCATCAAAGTGTTCTGGCAGAAAGGCAACATCACCATGGGCTTCCGCCAGAGCTTCAACCAGCCCACCCCGGTCAACACCACGGTGCTCAAGGGCGTACCGCTGGGGGCGAAGTTCAAGATCACCATTCGCGCCAACTCTGCCGGCGTGGCCCGAGTCACCGTCGATTACAACGGCGTTGTCGGCACATCAGGTGATCTGCAGCTCGATTCAACCTGGAACTCGCAGGTGTTCAATTTCCACGGCGGGGTCTACAACCAGATCGACTACACCGACGCCACGCCGCCCGAGGATGGCTCGATCTGCATCATCAGTGATTTGTTGATTTCGCATACCTAGGCGCTGAAACGAGCAAGGGCCTGCGTCAGCTTCGCTGGCAGGCCCTTGTCAGAGCTGAGCTCGATGGTGGGTTTTCAGCCTCCTCTTCGACTTCAAAATTGCCTGCGTCCTAACGTCGCAGCCTTCGGCTATTGGCAAATCCTGCGCAAACCGTAGAATCCCGCGCGCTCTTGCAAGCGCGCGTCTGGTCACAGACGCGAACTTGCAGGGCTGGCCATGTCGTCCGACGCCACCGCCCTGCCCGATCGGCAGACATTTGCACAACACCTGTTCCAGCCTGGCAACCGCATGCGCAGAGGCGCACGTTGCGCTGTACGATTCCTTGAGGTTTTTATGTCTCCGCGTTTGCTGGCCATGGCGCTGGCGCCCCTGCTCGGGCTGTTCATTATTGCTCTGGGCAATGGTTTTCTGTCTTCCCTGACCACCCTTCGCCTGGACGCCGCCGGCGCCTCGGCGACGATGATCGGAATTGTTTCGTCGGCCTACTTCATCGGCCTGACGCTGGGAGCGGTGTTCAACGACCGGTTGATTCTGCGCATCGGCCATATACGCGCCTACGGCAGCTTCGCCTCGCTGATTGCGGTGACGATTCTGTTGCAGGGTTTGTTCTATGACACTTGGGGCTGGCTGGTCCTGCGCCTGATCAACGGCTGGGCCACGGTCGGTGTGTTTCTGGTGATCGAAAGCTGGCTGCTGCTGGCGGGTGACGAGAAGATTCGCGGGCGCTTGCTCGCGCTGTATATGATCGTCCTTTATGGCGCTGGCGTTCTGGGCCAGGCGACGCTCGGGACCATCACCGGCATGAGCGACAGCGCGCCGTTCATGGTCGCCGGGATGCTCGCCGCCTTGTCGGTGCTGCCGATCGTGATCCTGCCGCGGGTGTCGCCGCTGCTCGATCAGGTCGAGCCGCTCAAGCCCCGGCAACTGCTGGGCGTGACGCCGACCGGGCTGGTCGGCTGTTTCGGTTCGGGGGTGACCATCGCGGCGATCTACACCTTGTTGCCGCTGTATCTGCAACGCAGAGGTCTGGACGTCGGTGAAGTCGGCAGCATGATGGCCTGGACGATTCTCGGCGCGATGCTGCTGCAGTATCCGGTCGGACGCTGGTCCGATCGCACTGATCGCTTGCAGGTGCTGACGCTGCTGACGGTGGCGTGCACCGCTTTGTCGCTGGTGATTGTTCTGCTGCCGCTGTCCTCGGACATGCTCGCGGCAATGCTGTTTCTGCTCGGTGGCGGCGTCTTCGCGCTGTACCCGGTGGCCGTCAGCCACGCGGCCGACCGCGCCCCGGCCGAAGCGCTGGTGCCGATGATTCAGGGTTTGCTGCTGATCAACTCGCTGGGCTCGGCCATCAGCCCGATGATGATCTCGCCGGTGATGAATTCGTTCGGCGCCAACGGCCTGTTCTGGGTCTTCGCAGTGGTCAATTTGAGCATGGTCAGCTTTTTCTTCTGGCGCCGTGGCAAACGCCCGGTGCCGGCCAACCCCGCACCGTTCACGGCGGCAGCCACCTATTCGCCGACGGGTGCGGAGTTGCGGGTCACCGAGGATTTGCGCGTCGCCGCTGAGGAGCATCCGGCAATGATGGATGCGATCAGCGGGGAACTGGTGACGCAGCCACGGTGACCGCTGATCAGCAACTGCCCGGCGGGATGCCGTCCTTGTTGAAGTCCTTCAAGCGCTCGCGCTCTTCTTCGGTGGAATGCGCCGGGGTTGTTTGATCCGGTACTTCTTGCGGCACTTCGGTTTTTTCTTCAGTCATGGCTTTGCCCTCGTTGTCGATGCTATTTCGGCATCGGCGAGGGCTGGCAGTTCCGGATTTTCAGCTCCACCGCAGCCATGCGCTTGCGGCGAGCATTACTTTCGACGAACAGCGCAAGATGCTTGCCTCAAGAGCGGGCACGCTCAATCAACATCCTCTGCAACGTGTTGTCCTTCACCCAGTAATGGTGGAACAGCCCCGCCAGCGCGTGCAGGCCGATCAGCCAGTAGCCGGCACTGCCAATCCATTCGTGCCAGTACTTGAGTTGTTTGGCCAAGTCCGGGTCAATAGCCACCGGCGCCGGCACATGGAAGCCGAAGTACGGAAACGGCTTATCGCCCGCCGCGAGCATCAGCCAGGCCAGGACAGGCGTGACAATCATCAATCCATACAGCGCCAGGTGTGTCAGGTGCGCGATTGCGGTCTGCCACGCCGGTGGCTTGGGGATGATCGGCGGACGCGGGGTCAGGCGGCCGATCAGGCGAATCCACACTAACGCGAAGATGCTTGCGCCGAACAGGCCATGCAGGCCCATCAGCAGGCCGCGTCCCTCACTGCCCTTGGGCAGGTAGCCCTTGATTTCGACGCACGCATACACCCCGACGAACAACGCCAGCATCAGCCAGTGCAGGATGATTGAGAGTTTTCCATAACGGGTTACAGCGGTGTCGCGGATCATAGGAAACGCCTCGTGATTGTTTCGCTCGAAATTATCCATGAACAGAAGCGCAAGGGTTATCACCTCAGCCCATCAAAGGCGAGTAAGTTTCGAGCAGCTGCCCCTTGTCGACGAGTCGGCAAGGGGCTGTTCGGCAAGGCGCACCGTTGTTCGTTCTAGACCGCCAGTACGCTGCAGGGAACCTGGTACAGAATATGTTCGGTGGTACTTCCCAGCAGTTTTTCCAGCCCGTGACGTTGAACCCTGCCCATCACAATCACGTCCACATCGTGCTCTTCGGCAAACTCACTGATCGCCGCCACGGGATGTCCCTCCCTGCTATGCCTGTGCTCGGCCGTCACACCGAATTTCCCCGCCAAAGCGCAGTAATGCGCTTGCAGTTCCTTGCGCCGGGCATTCATCAGTTCCGAAACCGTCCAGTTGTTCACCAGGGGAATGGCGCAGGGCCGGGTTGATGATCAGCAACAAGTGTTGATATTGGCTCATGTTTGTCTCCAGAGAGATGGACATCTGCGCTCATGTCACTCGCAGCTGACCCGGGCCGAAAGAATCAGACAACAACGCCAATCGAGGTTGCGCCATAGCCCGGCGACTTCCTTGATAAATGTCATATGCAAGGCCCCTGGTGCGCGTCCTCTCCCTGAAAAACCTGAATATCGAGGCTTGTCCACCACCCTTGCGCAAGCGCCTGGAAAACCGACAAAGCGGCGATGAAACTGGCGAGCGACATTGATCTGGATCAATCGCTGCGACGACAAACTGGATCGAAATAGAGTCATGACTCGGCTGCGCCCGCATCTCGGATCAGGGACAGTCACAAGCTGCTCGAACGCGTGAAAGTTACAGATGCGGCCACAGGGTGACAGGTCCGCAACCCACCCTCATTCTTGCTTTGCGAGGTTCACGATATGGTCATCAATGATCCAGCCATGACAACTGCCAATGTCCCCGACGCGATCGATGACAGTGGCGCACTGTTTCACGAAGCCGATCGGCTCAGCGAACGGGCCTATGCCGTCCTTGAAGAGCCGTTTTCTCCAGACACCATGCACAAGTTCACTGAAGCGAGGAAACGCGCCGATGAGAAATATCGGCACGCCTGGCAACAATGGCAATACGCACACGGCGGGCGCAGTCACTGATGGATTACCCCCAACCGATTACCATCAACTGCTGCGATGACCGGTCAGGCTGTGGCAGGCATTGCCTTGACCATCAACAAGCTGCATGGAGCCCGGTTCATCAGGCATTCGGCCGTGCCGCCGATAAAGCCGTCCAGCGCTTGATGGTGACAGATGCCGAGCACCAGCAGATCGAACGCGTGCTGCCGGGCGAAGTCTTCGATCACCCGGTAAGGGACACCTGAGAGCATGTGGCTGTGCTGTTCATCGAGACCATAGCGCTCGGCCAGCGTATCGAAGGCTTCCTGCTGAGTGTCGTTGATCGCATCGCACAAGCTGTGGTCCAGGCTCAAGTTCGGCACGCTCATCGCCGCATCACCCACCACTGACCAATTGGCGACGTTCAACAAGTGCAACGATGCATCGCATTTCGACGCCAATGTCGATGCAACGCCGAGTATCCGGTCGTTGAGCCCTTGGGTCAGATCCTCGAGATGCGACAGGTCAATGGCCGCCAGTATCTTCAAGGGTTTCGGATGTGCGGCCTCGGTGACCAGATGCACGCAGGCGGGACAATCTCGTACCAATAGCCAGTCCAATGGCGTATGAAACGTTTGAGTGAGCGCTGGAACATGGTGAGCATCCTTGATCACCAGATCGACATGAAAGTCATTGATGTACTCAAGTACATGCGCCGGCGTGGCCCTGGCCCAGACCACTTCGGTGCTGACTTGCACGCCAGCGCCACGTTGAAACCGGGCCTGCTGCTCCAGCCACTGGCGATGCATCTGCAAATAGCCTTCACGCGCTTGCGCCATGGCGTCGTGGTCGATCAGGCCGGCCAACGCCAGGGACTGGACATGATCGAACGCCACGATGTGCAATAACGCGCCACTGGCCCGAGCGAGCGCCTGGGCGCGATCAAACGCCGGGGTGCGGGTCATTTCGGCGGGTGCGATCAAAAGAATGCGTTTGAGCCTGAACATCACGTGTATTTCCAGTCAGCGCCATTGGACGATTCTGCAACTCTGCCAACCGCCACGCTTGATATGCATCAAGTCTCCCCATTAACCCTGCAATACAAGAGCGGCGAATAGCCCGACGCCTCTGTGATTCCCCTCCCCGCCGTTCGTCCGTAATCACGCCGACACCCCAAACGAAAGGCACGTGCGCTGCGAAGACTTCTATGCTTATCACACTCATTGGAGGCTGCTAATCCATGCTTGAAGCCCACTCGCCCCCGCCGATTCTCAAAACTGCCTGTTCCAACTGCAGTGTGGTCGAGTTATGCCTGCCGCTCGGTTTGACGGGCGCGGAGGTCGAGCGGCTCGACACGCTGATCGTGCAGCGATACAAGGTGAAGAAAGGTGCCGCGCTCTACCGGACCGGGGACCCGCTGCGCTCGCTGTACGCTGTTCGGATAGGTTCGTTCAAGACCAGCGTGGTCTCCGTCGATGGGCGCGAGCAAGTGACCGGTTTTCATATTCCCGGCGAAATGCTCGGGCTGGACGCCATCAGCATCGATCAACACGCGTGTACTGCGTATGCGCTGGAAGACAGCGAAGTCTGTCCGATTCACTTCGCACAACTGGAAAAACTCGCGCAAAGCCTTCCCTCCCTGCAGCACAACCTCAACAAGTTGCTGAGCCGGGAAATCGTGCGCGATCACAGCATGTTGATGCTCATGGGCAACATGAACTCCGATGAGCGCCTGGCGGCTTTCCTGCTCAACCTCTCGCAACGCCTGAGCTCCCGTGGCTATTCCTCGAAAGAGTTCGTGCTGAAAATGCGCCGCGAAGAAATCGGCTCCTACCTTGGGCTGCGTCTGGAAACCATTTGCCGCGGCATTGCCCACTTGCGCGATCAGGGCTTGGTGGAAATCACCGCGCGCGACGTGAGAATCCACAACATGGACGGCCTCAAGCAGATGGTGTCGGGCTGCAACCGCCAGAGTCATTGAGCCCGTCCAAGCTCGCCTGAGAAGGCCCGTACTGCCATGGCTGTGGCAGCCATCACAACAGGCAAGCGGTCATGTATCAGAACCTCGCCCTGCTTGCCGCTTTCCTTCTGACCTACAGCATATTTGCCGGGCGCTTCGAGTCACGTCTGCTCAATGGACCACTGATGTTCATGCTGGCGGGGCTGATTCTCGGCCCGGCGTTTCTGGGTATTCTGCAACCTCGGATCGGTAGTCATGGGCTCAGGATTCTTGCAGAACTGACATTGGCGATCGTCCTGTTCAGTGATGCAGCCAATGCTGATCTCAAGGTGCTCAAGGCGCACGAGGGATTACCGCTGCGCTTGCTGTTGATCGGTCTGCCGCTGACCATGCTGAGTGGCTGGCTGCTGGGCATCTGGCTGTTCCCGCAGGCGCCCTTGATCGAGTTGGCATTACTGGCAATCCTTCTGGCCCCCACAGACGCAGCGCTGGGCAAGGCTGTCGTGAGCAATCCCAAGGTTGCGGCGCCCGTGCGCGAGGGATTGAACGTGGAAAGCGGGCTCAACGACGGCATTTGTGTTCCGGTGTTGTTGATGTTCCTGGCCTTGTTGATCGAAGAGCACACGCAGTCCCCCCTCTCGCTGGCGATAGAGCTGTTTTTCGAGGAGCTCGGTATCGGCGCGCTCATCGGCGGCACCCTGACTTTCATGGCCTGGCTGATGCAGCGCTACTCTGGAAAACATCACTGGCAGACACCGATGTGGTCGCAGCTGACGCTGCCCGGATTGGCTGTGCTTTGCTTTGCCACCGCCCAAACATTGGGTGGTAGCGGGTTTATCGCCGCGTTCGTCGGCGGGCTGCTCGCCAGCTATCTGTTTGCTGAACAAAAACATGACCTGCTCAAGGCCAGTGAAGAGTTCGCCAGCCTGCTGTCGATCATCACCTGGGTCGTGTTCGGCGCGTTGGTGATCCCTTCGGTCTGGAGCAGTTTCACGGTCGATGTCTGGCTGTATGCGTTGCTCAGTCTGACCGTGATTCGCATCGTGCCGGTACTTGTCAGCCTGGCGGGAACCGGCTTCGATTTCGAAACCCGCCTGTTCATCGGCTGGTTCGGCCCGCGAGGTTTGGCCAGCATCGTCTTCGCCATAATGATTTTGGACTACCCTCTGCAAACCGGTCGGACGTTGGTAGCCGTGGCGGCCTGTACCGTTTTACTCAGCGTGCTGCTCCATGGCTTGAGTGCCAATCCATGGGTGTCACGGCTGGCAAATCGGATTAATTGATAATTGTCAGAAATGCCACCGTCTGCCGCGACTAGGGTTGTGACGGGACGTGATCAAGCTTCTGCCCGAACAACCCTCACAGCGCAAGGAATGGGCAGGCGCATGAGCCTTTTCAGGCAGTTGCTCAGATAGTCCGTCGCCGTTTTCGTCGGCAGCCTGAGCCTGTCTCCCAGTGCGTTCGATGGCTGAGCGGTGACGCGTTGCGCAAATCGAGGGAACTCCGATGGCCGACTCAAGCAAGAAAATGAGCCTCATGGGGCTCACCACACTGGTGACGGTGAACATGATGGGCTCAGGCATCATCATGCTGCCGACGAGCATGGCCCAACTCGGGGCTGTTTCATTGCTGTCATGGATCGTCACCGCTGTCGGCTCGATGGCTATCGCGTACTGCTTTTCCCAATGCGGCATCTTCTGCCTGCGCTCAGGCGGGCTATCCGCCTACACCGAAGAGGCGCATGCAAAGTCAGGCTTTTTTCTGTGCTCTTACCTGTACTTCCTGTCGCTGGCCATCGCCAACGTGGCGGTGGCCATTTCGGCAGTGGGCTACATGACGTCGTTCATGCCCTGGCTGGGAAGCGGCGCCATTCCTTTATTCGTTGGAACGGTCGGCCTGCTCTGGCTGACCACCGTGGCGAATTTCGGCGGCCCAGGCATCACCGGCAGGATTGGCGCGGTTACGGTGTGGGGGGTGATCATTCCTGTAGCGGGCTTGAGCATCATCGGTTGGTTCTGGTTCAAACCGGAGCTGATCATCGCCGCCTGGAACCCGAATCAGCTACCGATATCCGAGGCCATCAGCAAAGCGATTCCCCTCACGCTCTGGGCGTTTCTCGGCATGGAGTCGGCAGCCCAGGCCTCAGATGCGGTGGAAAACCCCAAGCGCACCGTACCGCTGGCCTGTCTGTTCGGCACATTGGGCGCAGCGGTGGTCTATGTGCTATCGACGACGGTCATTCAGGGCATTATTCCCAACGCCGAACTGGCCAACTCGTCAGCGCCTTTCGCGCTCGTTTATGCGCACATGTTCAATCCCCTGGTCGGCAACATCATCATGGCGCTCGCGGTGATGGCCTGTGTCGGCTCGCTCCTGGGCTGGCAGTTCACCTTGGCGCAAACTGCCAAAGTGACCGCTGATCAGGGCATGTTTCCAAAGTTTTTCTGCAAGGTCAGCGCACGCAACGCCCCCATCGTCGGGATGCTGGTCTGCGGCGTCCTGCAGACCTGTATGGCGCTGTCGACCATTTCGCCGAACGCGAGCGCGCAGTTTGGAAAACTCGTCAGCCTCGCGGCGGTGACCAACCTGATTCCCTATGTGACGGCAGCCACCGGGCTGCTGGTGATGATGTACAAAGCCAGAGTCAGCGCCGCCGTATACACGCGCAATACCCTGCTGTTAGTGGTTGCCGTGGCCTATTCGTTGTATGCGCTGTATGCCTGCGGCAAGGACGCGGTGTTCGGCGGCATCCTGGTCTTGGTGTTCGGCTACCTGCTTTACGGTTTCCTTGCCAAACGTTTTGTCGATGCCCCTGCGCCTGTCGGCCCCCGGCCTGATAACCCTTGATCGAAGTCTTCGGTACAGCACAGATATCTGAATTCGAGGAACCGCGCGCATGAACGTGAAACTGATCAGAGCCCACCACCTGCTGCTCGCCTGCGTCCTTGCGCTGCTACCGGTAGTGACCCATGGCAACACGCTGGAGCGCATCCGTGCCAGTCAAGCGATCATCCTTGGCTACGTGCCTGACTTCATGCCGTTCAGTGATCAGGACGCCGATAAAGCCAGCGGTTATGCCATCGATCTCTGTCTGAAAATAGCCGACAAGGTCAGGATCGATCTGAATCTGCCGGCGTTGAAAATCCAGTACCAAGCGGTCTCGCTCAACGACGAGATGAACGCCGTCAGTTCCGGCAAGATCGACATTCTTTGTACGCCGACCCCACCCACGCTGGCGCGGCGCAGGATCGTCAGCTACTCGGTGCCGATTTACACCGCTGGCCTCTCGGCTGTGGTGCGCCAGGATGCGTCCGAAACCTTGCTCAATGTGCTGAATGGCAAAGTGGCCCATACCGGGCCAACATGGCGAGCCACGGTGAACCGTGGTCTGGCCAATCAGACCTATGCCGCCATTGCTGGTGGTGTCACCGAGACGTGGATACAACAGCAGATGCGATTGCTGGGTGTAGTAGCCACGCTGGTCACCGTAGAAAACGCAGAAGCCGGTCTGAATCTGGTTGCCAATGGCAAAGCCGATGCCTTCTTCGCTGAACGCATGCTGCTCAAACATCTGCTGACCAGAAATTATCCATCGGGCAACCTGGTGCTGCTGGAGCGGATTTTCGAGTACGCACCGACGGCGATGGCAGTGGATCGAGAGGATGAGGACTTTCGTCTGCTGGTCGACACTGCGCTGAGTGACATGTACCGATCCGGCGAAATTGAACAGGCATTCGACAAACATCTGGGCGGCGCCAGCAGTGCCGCCAAAAAGCTCTTCAGGATCTATGCAATACCCTAGCGAGCCAGCGAACAGGCCGGCTCGCTACGCTGCGATCATGCTCACCGCACAGGCTCTTTCCTCACCGCCAGAATGCTCCCCGGCACCGAATACAAGGCGCGCTCGGTGGTGCTGCCGATCACGCGTTCGATGCCCACGCGATGAACCGTGCCCATCACCACCACGTCGGCCAGGTACTGCTCGACGAACTCATTGATGACCTGCACTGGATGGCCCATGACGAAGTGTCGACGCTCAGGGGGCACGCCGTGGCGATCGGCAAGGGCGACAAAAGCCTGATGCAGTGTCTGACGCAGTTCGTTGGCCAAATCTTCGTTCCAGCCACCGTTGATCATTGGTGCATCGCCGTTGAAAGCGGCGGACAAATCGTAGGCGCAGAGCAGGTGCAACGGCACGTCGCATTGCACCGCCAAAGCGTTCGCCGACCGTATGATCACGTCGTTCAAGCCACTGATTTGGGTATCCGGATCGAACGGGTCCACGGCTGCCACGACACGATGCGGCAACGCATAGCGAATCTGATTGACCAGATGCACCGGGATCGGACACTCACGCAGCAGGTGGCAATCGAGCGGCGTGATGAACACGCGTTTGAGCGCCGGTTCCAGTCGCACGTCCTTGATCAACAGGTCGGGCTTGAGCACATGGACGGTCTTGAGGATGTCCAGCAGCGGATGGCTGGAGAAGACCACGTCAACGGTGCCGTCCAGCCCCTGGTTGCTGAGCTGCTCGAGCTCATCGGCCACCCAGCGCCGGTAGCGCCGCTGATAGCGCTGAGCATCCACGTCATCGATTTTTTCCTCCCACAGATGGGTGATCGGCACCGGCGAAACAAAGGCCCGCACATCCAGCGCCGCCCCGCTCGCCTTGGCCAGCGCGATGGCACGCAGCATCGCCGCCGATTGATGCAGCGTCTGGTCGGCGACCAGCAACAGACGTTCATATTGGCCCATCACACACCTCCGCTCGGCACCGGCGCGGTGGGCCGGCAGGCTTCAAGACTGCGCCCGCTCGCCCTTGCCCGGCGTTGATTTACATCAAGCCCGGGTCAATGAAAGAGGCGTCTGATGTAGATCAGATGTCGCCGTGGGCAACCGCGTAGAAGGAAGGCAAGCGGACGCTTTTTCACCGTCCGCCAGCCTTTCGAACCGGATGGAGAATGACCATGCTCACCGTCAAAGACCACAACGATCAGGCCGTGGCCGCTTATGCGGCGGTCGCCGGACAATACTGGATTGAGGCGCTCAAGGACGGCCGCCATGTATTGATCCGGCCCCTCACGGAGAAGGATCGCCTGCGCGAATACGACTTCATCAAGCGCCTGTCGCCCGAATCCAGGCACATGCGTTTTCTCGCCCAGATCAGCGAACCCGGCACCGCTCTGCTAGACCAGTTGATGGACACCGATAACAAACAGCGCACCGCCTTCATTGCACTGGTTCACGAGAACGGCAAGTTGATCGAAATCGGCATCAGCCGCTATGCCGGCACAGGCGCCCATCAATGCGAGTGCGCGGTGACGGTCGCCGATGAATGGCAGCACTTGGGGCTGGGCACGTTGCTGATGGAGCATCTGATCAAGGCAGCCCGCCGCAACGGATTCCGCCAGATGTACTCGGTCGATGCCGCCAGTAACGCGGCGATGCGCGATCTGGCCAAAAGCCTGGGCTGCGAAACCCACAATGATCCGGACGACGCACGCCAGGTCATTCATCGTCTTGACCTGTAAATGAATCGCCCCGAGGTGGGTCGGCCAACGACGCACCTCGGGGCGATCGTGTTTCAGGATTGCAGTGTGGGTTGCGGCTTGATCGCCAACACACTGCAAGGTGCCCGATGCAGCAGCTGTTCGGCGGTGGTGCCTAACAACTTGCTCAAGCCGTGGTGCTGCACTGTGCCCATGACAATGACGTCAATCTGCTTGTCGATGGCGAACCCGCAGATACTGCGCACTGGTGCGCCCTCGATGAAGTGCCGGCATGAGACCGGCACGCCGTGGCGCTCGGCCAAGGCCGTAAATGCCTCATGCTGCGCAGTGCCCAGCGCTTCATGAATCCCGGTGGCCAGCGGCAATGCGCCGAACCCCATGTCCGTGGCGTAAACCGCCGTCCAGTCGTAAACATGCACCACATCTAGACTGGCATCGCACTGCGCGGCGAGTTGGGCGGCGGCATCGATGATCTGATCGTTGAACACGCAGTCCTGCTCTTCGCTGCGCAAGACATCGACGATGGCCAGCACACGGCGTGGGCGCGGATGGGTGTCGTCGGTCACCAGATGCACCGGCACCGGGCAATCGCGCAACAGTTGCCAGTCCAGCGGGGTGTAGAAAATACGCTCCAGCACGGACTCGTGCTGCACATCCTTGATGATCAATAGCAACGGCATTTCGTTGATGAACTGCAGGATCTCGGCGAAGGGATCCTGGACCCACATCACTTCGCTGGTGACCATGATCTGATGCCTCGCCAGCAATGAAGCCTGCTCTGCGAGCCACTGCCGGTGAGTGCGCAGATAACCATCGCGGGCGAGGCGGATCTGCTCGGGGGCAAACAGCCCTGCCACGGCCAGCGCCTGCAAGTAGTCGAAGGCCACGATGTGCAGCGGCAACTGCATGGCCTGGGCCAGTGCAGCCGCGCGCTCGAACGCCGGCGTGCGCTCCATGGCTGAAGGAGCGATCAACAGTAAACGCGGAGTCTGTGACATGGGATACCTCGGCGGCCAGCCAGGAGAAACAGACTTCAGGGTGAGTGCTGTGGCCATTGGCAGCTTGATCTTTATCAGCAAGAGCACCGATTGTGCTCAAAACAGCACAGTGCCCGCCCACATGGCCAAGGTCAGCAATATCTGGCCCGGGATCACGCAGGCAGAGAAACGCCTGCCGCCGCTGACCCACGCCACCACGCATTTGCTCACCGAGTTACTGCTGACGGCAATCAGCGCTGGCACCGCTATCGAGTCATAAGGCACCTGGCCCGCCTTGGCCAGGCTGGCGATGGACGCTGTTGCAGAGTGCGCATCGGCAAAGCCCGAAAGCATTGCGGTCAGCCACAAGCCTGCCTGACCAAAGTGGCTGAGCATGGCCGAGGAGACGAATGTGATGCCGGTAAGGGTCAGTGTCACGATGACCGCGAGTTTCAGATTGAACGCTCCTGCCGTGTCGACCGGCTTGCTGCGGCTCCCTCGCGTGGGGTCGGGGAACATCAGGCAGGCGCCGTACAACATCGTAGCGATCAAGCCGAAGAGCAGTGGCGCCCATAAACTGTTCAGCAGATCCGCATCAACCATCGTCAGGATCAGGCCGATCTGTATCACCGTCGCGAGATTGGAAAAAATCGCCGCCGCGCTGAGGATGCGGATGTTGTCCGGCTCATGGGCAAGGCGTTGGCCCATGGTCGCGATCGTCACGGTACTGGAGGCGAAGCCGGATGCAATCGCGCTGATGACGTAGCCATAGCGCGAGCCCAGGGCGCGGACGGCAATGTGGCCGAACGCGCCGACCAGCATCAGCAACACCGTCACGGTACAAATGGTGCGCAGATTGATCGCGGCGTACGGGCCGATATATCGGTCCGGTGCCAAAGGCAGTATCACCAGCGCTGCGATCAGCAGGATCAGGCCATCACGCATTTCCGTTTCGGACAACTGGCTGTTGGCAAAGTGATGCAGCGCCTGGCGATACGCCAGAAGGCCCGCAATCACCACGCCAAGGGCAATGGCCAGCGCCGGCGCAGTTGCGCACAACGCGCCCAGGACCAGCACCGCGATCAACGCCACCTCGCTGGTCACCCCGGGATCGTCGCTCTGACTGCGCCAGTACGCGACGCTGGTCAGCAACGTGACACAGCCGGCGATGATCCCCAGCAGCAGGCCGCCGCCGACTAGTAACGCGACATATCCCAGCAGCGCGGTAATGGCGAACGTGCGCAAGCCGGCGCAGTGTCGCGCATCGCCAGTACCCTTGTGCCGTTCACGCTCAAGACCGATGAGCATGCCGATCCCCAACGCCGCAGCGGCGCCGGACAGATCAAAAACCTCATTCATGGGTAGCGTCCCGCAGGGTTTGCGCACCCTGCTCGGCTTATGGCGAGCATTCAACGCTTGCGCTGATGCGGCGAGCCGTTGCCGGCCTTGCTGGCAACGACTGGGCAAACGCATTCGGCCACTCGTGAGGGGCGTTGATACGGGCCTCAAGCACCTCGACAAATTCCTGCGCAGCCTTGAGGCTCCTGAAGCCCACATCCCAGTCATCCATGTGCACGACCCAGCCGTGGGGAGCGTGTTTTTCAGTGATCTTGATGTTCATGGAAACCCCGGTTTCAGCGGCACGCCAAGGTGCTTTCATGGAGTGATTGCGACTTTCATGACTCCGTCGCGTTGATGAGCGAACAACTCATACGCCTGCTCGATGTCGTCCAGTCTGAAACGGTGAGTCACCAGCGGTGACAGATCGACGGCGCCGCTCTGCACCACGGCCATCAGTCGACGCATGCGTTCCTTGCCGCCCGGGCACAGGGTGGAAACGATGCTGTAATCGCCCAATCCGGCGGCAAACGCGCCGAGCGGGATGTGCAGATCGCTGGAATACACCCCGAGGCTGGACAAGCGCCCGCCCGGGCGCAGCACCCGCAATGCCGACTCGAACGTGCCTTGGGTGCCCAGCGCTTCGATGGACACATCCACGCCACGGCCATCGGTCAATGCCATGATCTGCTCTACCACATTGCCGTCCTTGAAATTGACGGTATGGGTCGCGCCCAGTCGGTGCGCCATGGCCATGCGTTCGGCCACCGCGTCGACACCGATAATCGTGGTGGCGCCCTTCAGGCGTGCTCCGGCCACGGCGCAGAGCCCGATCGGGCCCAATGCAAATACCGCGACAGCGTCGCCGATGGCGATCTCGCCGCGCTCGGCCCCCGAGAACCCGGTGGACATGATGTCCGGGCACATCAGCACCTGTTCATCGCTCAACTGATCGGGGATCGGGCACAGGTTGGCCTGTGCATCCGGTACCAACACGTACTCGGCCTGGCAACCGTCGATCGTGTTGCCAAACTTCCAGCCGCCGATGGCCTTGAAGCCGTGCCGGGTGTCGGGGCCGTCCTGCGAGCCGCAGCCACACAGGCACGCGTAACTGTGCCCGCTGGGGGTGATGGCCCCGGCGATCACCCGCTGCCCTTCGACAAAACCGAGTACTTGCGAGCCCAATCGCTCAATGATGCCGACCGGTTCGTGGCCGATGGTCAGTCCTCTGGCCACTGGGTATTCGCCGCGCAGGATATGCACGTCGGTGCCGCAAATGGTGGTGGTGGTCACGCGGATCAACGCATCCAGCGGCCCGACCTCGGGAATCGGCTTGTCATCGAGCACGATGCGGTTTTTTTCAACGAATATTGCGGCTTTCATGGTGGCCATGATGGCTTTCCCTCCGCCGACAGGTGAGTGCAGAGCAGAGCTTGAGCCGCGGCGGCAGGGTCGTAGTTGATAATGGTCAACTATCCGAGGATCAGTGGTCTTGCTCGACCGTACATCCGCTCACGACCACGCGCTGATGTATGGTTGATAAATATCAACCCCGTCCTGCTGGCTCGCTCCAGGATAAGCGCATGCGCCACTATTCATTCCAGGCATGCACGCAATGCCTGGGTGACTACCTCGGGAGTTCTGTCATGTCTGAGCAATCGCGTTTCATGCTGGTCGTGTCGCCGCTGATGAAAAACAGTCCGGCGTTCGACCGCGCCGCCGCACTGGCCAAAGCGTCGGATGCCGCACTGCATATTGTCGCGTTTGATTATCTGGAGGGCCTGGCGACCGCAGGAATGGTCAACGAGCAAGCCCTGGAGCAGATGCGCCTGGGCTATGTCGAACGCCATCATCAATGGCTCGAAGACCAGGCCCGGCCGCTGCGCAAGATCGGGGTGACCGTCACCACCGAGGTAGTCTGGGTGGACAATCCTTTGAAGGAAATCCTCATTCATTTGAAGGAACAGCCGATGGCTGTCCTTATAAAGGCTCTGGAGCACGAATCAGTTCTGTCGCGACTGATGTTCACCCCGCTGGACATCCATCTGTTGCGCGAATGCCCGGTGCCGCTGCATTTTGTCAGCCAGGTTCAACACGCTCTGCCACGCCGAATCGTCGCGGCGGTCGACCCCTTCCATCGTGATGGCCAATACCAGGGCCTCAACGATCGCATCCTGCGCGAAGCAGCAAGACTGGCCAGTATCTGCAATGGCAGCCTGGACGTGATTTATGCCCACGACCTATCATCGATCAGCGCTGCCGAGTTCGGCTTCAATAACGCGTCCGCGATCTTTTCTTCCAGCGCAGCCAAAAAACTGTTCGAGGCCCAAGGCGAAGCCTTCCAGGCGTTGGCTGAACGTAACAACATTCCAGCAGAGAACCAGCACATGATTGTGGGCGATCCCGCCAAGGTGCTTTCCAGCTATGCCGATGCTTACGACATCGATGTGATCGTAATGGGCCGCGTCACCCATCGAGGAATCGCCCGACTGGTTGGCAGTACGGTCGAGCATCTGTTGTACAAAATGCCTTGTAGTGTGTGGGTGGTGGCGCCGGAAACGCTTACTCGCTGATGGATGCAGTCGACGCTGAAGAAAGGAGTGGATTTCCAAACACCAGACGGTGACGGAGTGGCCAGTCAGGAGCGTGGAAAACATTTCCATTGCACAATAAATAAGGGCTTGCATGACATATGTCATGCAAGCCCTTGATATTTATGGTGCCCGAAGCCGGAATCGAACCGGCACGCCCTTACGAGCGGGGGATTTTAAGTCCGTAATTTTTTTCTTTTAAATCATCCGCTTAGGGACATGATTTTTCCGCATCGCACACATTTCTTATCCGTTCCAAGACAGCAAAATCAGTACCTCAAAATAAATTGCGGAAAGAAACCGGGCTGTAGAGAGGCCTGGCCGTCACCGTGCGCCGGTCGACTGGATCTCAGATCAGTTGAGCCATACTCATGGAAAGATGATCAGTCAGCAGTACGGAGCGTGGACCAAGGACGACGGACCGGACGTGGTAGATAGGCTACAGATCGACATGAATCTATCACTGGTAACTGTCGCCCCATCTAGCTAGGCAGAAAGGATCGGTGTACCCAGCTTACAAGGGCCCGGTTTCCGAGGTGGCAAGAAAGGGTGCCCACGCTTGGGCTAGGTGTAGGGGCCAATTGACATAGGCAGGAATTCCACCTGTCAGTCTTCAAGGGCCGCTATCGGCCATTAGCGGACGGTCTACTAGAGCTCGTGCGGTCAAAAAATAGTCGTCGGCTACCCAGGAAGTCCGAGGAGAATCGTTGAGTTTCGTCTTGGAAGGACAATATTTAGCTTCGCTCAACAAGATCGACAAGGCGTAGATAACGCGAGTCTGATTTCAGGTCAGGTTTGGTTTCCGCGATCAGAGCTAGTACCTTCGGCAACTCGTATGGAGGACGTATGAGAACCAAGGGTGTAACTCTGTTAATTAAATCCAGCGTTGTCTCAGGAAACAAAACGGTGATCGGCTTTTCATCGTTTAAATCTCGAGTGAACCGGTAGAACGGATGGTCATTTGTCTCCACCGCTACCAAAAACTTCTTTACCGCTTCGTAAACTGCGGGAAAGTTATCCCCGGTGTCATCAAGCAAGCCTATCCATGCTCTCATCGATTTTGAGGTTCTGTATCGGCGTTCTCTGGGCCAGTCTTTGTTGATTACAGGAATGACGTGCTTGATCCAGCCGTTTTCGTTTTTCTGCCCAACTTGACCCAACCAAAAAATGAATCGGTTTCGAGTGTCATCGGACATAGCTCGTAAGACTAAACGAAGTTCTCCCTCGGAGAGCCCGCTAGGCTCACTTGTGTCAAATATGCGCATGTGGCCTAGCCAGTGCGCGGCTCCGACTGAGAGATCTCGATCCCATGAAAATCCTTCAACCCACGGGAATAGGTTGAGCAGGAGCGGTTTGATGATCTCTCGCAACGATCGTCTAGGCACTTGGTTACTGTAGAGAAATCCGTTCCATGCGGGCTCAGACGCTGGATGTTCGAACGCCAACATTGGAACAAATCGTTCCTCAGCCCATTCCGGGTCTATAAACGCGAGCCAGTTCAGCATCCTGCTTACTATTGATACGGCATGATCCGAGCCTTCACCGGGCGCAGCTAAAAGACGTTCAATTCGAGACTTGATGTGGTCTGGAATTAGTGAACCCGCTACCTCCTGCAGCTCTCTAGGCACTGCGTTTAAAAGGGCCTCAGTACACATGCCGACCGGGCCATTGATTGCATGGCCATATGTGCGCGTAGACTGTTCAATCAGTTTTCCACCTTGATGGGTTTTACCAAGACCACTCTTCGCTGCCTCTGCTCCACCGCTCAAGATACCTTCGACGATATGATCGTATACTCGCCAACTGAGATCAGCATCAAACTCAAGCATTGTCACCAGGTTCTGCTGGAGCCATCGGCCCAAGGTATGGTTCAGTTTGGCGATAAATGCTTGTGGGAGCTGTGCAACTCGGGTCAGGAATACCCGCCTCAGTCTGGGAGTGGTTTCTGCCGGGAATTCATTGATCATGGAAGACCAGAGTGCCTCTGGATAGTCGCCAGCCTTTCCAGCAATCGTCAGCGCAGACAATGCCTTTCGCGGTTTGACTTTTACCAAGCCAGTGAAGGGTCGCCTCTCAGTAAAGCTGCCAAAATCACGCTTCAACTCTTCCTTTGCCTTCGAAACTACCTCGTTTATGGGGAGATCCAAGACTGCATCTGGTTTTTCGTCCGTGCCGACCCAGCCGGTGTATGAGCCGTGCTCGATGACCGTTGAAGTCGCCCAACCGTCGTTCCAATCAGCAATACCTTCAGTCATCACGGCAAGCCGTTCACTGTGAGCAGCTGCAAGTTCGCAACCTTGAAGTTCGAGATATCTCGCGTATCTAGCCGCGAACTCGCCTCGCAGCCGATGGAACTCCTCGTCAGACCAGTGGGCCTGCTGATCGGGGCCTGTCAAGATGCGGTCGATGAGTTGATTACGACTCGTCTCAGAGAGTTCTTTCCATCGGTCAACGATCAGAAAAAGCAGCTCTCGGGCCACATCAATGTCCCAAAAAGCTTCTTGATCTAAAAGTAACACTTGCTCGGCAATCGAGTCGGCCTCGAAGAGGTCGACTTTATTGAAGGCATAAAGCTTGAGCTTTCGGAAGAAGTACCGCTCCGTAGCGGGCCAAGTCATCGCATGCGCTATTGCAAGTACCGGCCATTTGGCAATCATTTGATCGAAAAGTTGAACAAACCAAACCACCGCCTCCGCGGGTTTCGTGATGTACTTTTCCCCGTCGACTTCGCGTACCGGATAGCAGGTCGGTGTACGGAAGTACATGGTCTCGATATCCCCCAATAGCCCTGAGGCGAAAGTAAGCTGCTCCTGAAGGATGCCAAATACCTGCGGTAGTAGGTCGTCGGGAATGTCTAAATCTTCGTCGTGCTTATCAAGGAACATAACTTCATACTGACCGAGGTCGCCGAGGTGAATGTCCATCCAGGATGCTGAGGGAGGCTTGGACTGCCCCAGACCAATCGGTCGCTTGATCTCCAAACGCGGAGTCGTAACCTTCCGGAATTCTCTTAGGACACTAGCCGTCCATCCTTCCACATTGATCCGTTCCCTCAGGCTAAACCATTCGCCATCCCACTGACGATTGCGAGGATCTCGATGGTGTTCGAGGATGAGATTCCAGATATGGCGCGCTCGTTTTTCGAGAGTTTTTGAGTGATCCAATTGCCACTCGATTTGTTGAAGAAGTCGCGGATGCAGACCGTTCTGTCGGATCGCCCACCAAGCCAGCACAGGGCTTACAATGGCCTTGCTGATCCAGGTGATAAGGTGAGCAAGCCTTATTGGCGTCGCCTTGAAACCTTCTGCTTGGCGACCACCGAGCCGATGAAACTCGTGTGGATTGTCGTCTTCATCTCTCCAAATTAATAGATTGTCGTTGCTTACGCCCTGCTTGCGATCTTCATCAGAGATATCGCTCAGATCGTCATCAAGTCCGTATGCGACCAGAGGATCAAAGGTCTCTGCATCAATGCCATAGTCACGTACTGATTCAGCCGATCGCACATACGCATCCATCACACATATCCATTCAGGATGTGGAGTCGGATTAGCTTCCGAGAATAATCTAGCGCCCTGTATCGTGCGAAGGGCATGAGCAACTTGGCCGCGCACATGAGGGGCAAGTACTTTCGGATCCTGCTGGGATTGAGCGATTACGGATGCACGCCATCTACGAGGATCATCAGCTCGCTCTGCCCAAGCTTCCATGCTCGTCCACAAGTCCGAGTGATCGGAATAGGCTATGGCTGTAACCCCTCGGTCACGCCATTTAGCTTCGATGTCCTCAGGAAGCCCACGGTCAAAGGCATAGAGTTGAGATCGATCATACTGGCCGTCATGGTTAAGGCCCTGAAGAAGATATTTGACGGGCGGGTCTTCTGCCTGATAACCGACTAAAACGACGGTATGTCGTTCTAGGAGGTGCCTGATAAAGTTGGTAGCCCATCCTTCTGATAGGTACGCACGTCCGAAGTCCGCGCTGCTAAGCACGTAGGGATGAGTTTCAGAGGCCGCCTCCACCAATCGCCCGTGAAGATAAGTGATCCCCTCAATTTTCGATCCGAAGTTCAGATCGGGAAAAGCAGGCGGCACGTGCCGGACCAGATGCCCTCCCACATGCCCGACTTCGAACAATCGGTCGAAGTTCGTCGTGACAATCTGCGGCACGCCGTTTTGACTTGAAGAAATCCGCTTAATCAGATCGTGTTCACGTCCCACATCTTTGATTTGTAAAGGAGCACTTAGTCGCTCCGTGACCAGTGCGTTAACTTCATCCTTACCGTATTCCAGGTGGAGGAGGTTGAAGATTTGGTCGAGTGGGACATTCGCAGCAGATTGATCATCCAGCCATGGCCGAAACGCGGCCATAATTTCTGAATCGGCTGGCGGATCAAAAAAATCAATGACGTGCCGAGTAAGACCGACGAAAGTAGGCATTCCAGATGGTAACGAAACTCCGGCGCCGCACAGAAATACGACGCGGCCAGCATCACAGCGCTCGAGGAGGATATCTGGTATCGCAGGGCCATCGGGATGGAATCTCATAAGTTCAATTCATCAATGCGTTAAAGTGGTCATACCGGAGCGGCAAATACGCTTTCGACGGTAGGGCTACAGATGCTGAGTCGCACAGTATAGGCGTGCATCGACAGTAACTGCCGTCTCCATCCCCATGTACTATGTTCATAGCTAACTTCTCATCCTGAAGGGTATCGGCAAGGGACCGCTTTTGGCCGAAAGCGGCCGTTCACGAACGACTACCTTCGGCCAAAAGTAGCCCTGATGGCGGGCTATAATTCTCTGATGCTCAGAATAAACGGGGGATGACAGCGGGGTGGAAAAATAGGCTGTAAGTCGACGCTGCCTCATAACACCACCTTCGCCACGGTAGAGAAGCCATCGGGCTTTCTACTTCAGGCGAACGAAAGACCATTCAACGCTACAGGTGAGAATTGGCGGTATGTGCTTCTCCCTTAATAATACTGGCCTACGGCGAGCAAGCTCTCGAGACACGTCTAATCATAACCCCTATCCTCCGAGCTTGACCGGTTGAGGAAGGAGCTCTCGGCTGAAGAGGGATTGCGACGGCGAAAAGTCCGTATCCCAGGCGAACGCAGTGGCGCTCGAACAATCTCGGTCGGTACCCAGGTGACGGTTAGCGGCGAAAGAGCCACTGCAATGGCGAACGCATTCAGTCCCCCTGTGCCGATAACATCAGAGCAGATAGCCCTTTTTTCGCCATTGAAGGTACATGCGGCAAGATTATCAAAGAGCATCCGAGTGCGAGCTTTATCTGACTGTTGTAAAGGTGGCCTGGACTGAGCCTGCAAGAGAGATTGGAAATCTGCTCCATCACTCGTTGCCCGCATCCTGGGTTCTGATGTTGGCCAGTCGGATGGTGCTGGCGGTACTGCAGAAATACCGGTCATCGGCATGCCTCATATCACGCTTGGTGTCATGAATCTCGCCAGTGTTCCTGGCGTGACAGTTCCGTTCTTTGCTTCATCAGATCCCGCTGAACCAGTTGTAGCCCTGGTCTTCCCAATACCCGCCCGGGTTGTCGTTGCTGACGAAAATCTCGACAACATGCTTGGGGTTTTTGAATCCCAGTTTGGTGGGGACCCGAACCCTCAGCGGATAGCCGTACTCGGGCGGCAGCGCCACGTCAGCGTAATCCAGTGCCAACAGCGTCTGCGGGTGCAAGGCAGTCGGCATGTCCAGACTGGAGTAGTAACGATCGGCACATTTGAAACCGACAAATTTCGCTGTGGTGTCGGCGCCGATGTGTTCCAGGAAGGTTTTCAGCGGTACACCTCCCCATTGACCGATCGCGCTCCAGCCCTCAACACAGATCAGCCGAGTGATATCGCTGCGTTGCGGCAGCTTGCGCAAGCTTTCGAGTGTCCACGGCGCCTTGTCCCTGATCCGGCCGGAGACGGCGAGCGAGTAACTGGTCAGGTCTACTTCAGGGATATCGTCCTGACCATAGAAAGCGTTGAACGGAAACGGCTTGGTGATCTGCGCGCGGGCGAAGGTCGGCGCCAGTTTCCGTCCACTGAACAGCCACGCCTGGACCCGGTCGTTCCAACGCGACATGGCCCAAAGCACTTTGTCGACCTGATCGCCGTCCTGCAGGTTGCAACCGGTCAGCATCGACATCGCGCCAACCGTCAGGCCGGCCCGAAGAAAATGCCGGCGCTGAATGTTTTCCAGTTCAAGCTGTTGCGCAGGTTCAATCCTGACGCGCTGACGCGTTGTTATTTTAAATTCAGTCATGACCCATTTTTCTCGTTATTAGGCGTCCGCACTCCACCCGTGATCATTGGCACCAGGGTTTTTGGTACCAGAATCACCAAGACCAGGTGAATCACTACAAACGCTGCAATCATCGCCATGGCCGCAAAATGTACGTAACGAGCAACGTCATAGCCGCCCAGTAACGCGACCAGCTCTTGAAGTTGAACCGGTTTCCAGATCGCTACACCCGAGATCACGATCAGTACACCTGCCGCCAGCACGATCCAGTACATCAGGCGCTGTACTGCGTTATAGACACCCTTTTCATGCACCAGCCGAAAGCGCAAGGCATCGGTCAGATCATGCTTCAATGCGGCAATGCCGATGGGCAGCAGCTCACGTTTGAAATGACGACTGGCCAACCCGTACAGCACATAGATTGCGCCGTTGATCAGCAGCAGCCACATGAACGCAAAATGCCAGGCAAGTGCCCCGCCCAGCCAACCGCCCACGGTCAATGACACCGGAAACCTGAAACTGAACAGTGGCGAGGCGTTGTAGATAGCCCAACCGCTCATGAACATGCAGACCATGCAGGCCGCATTGAGCCAATGGGTGAGGCGAACCGGCCAGGGATGCAGTTTCTTCTGTCTCACGTGGTTCCCCTTGCAAGCCTTCCGTGTAGCGGAGCGTTGCCAGACGGCAACGCTCAAGCTTTCTCAGATGATTACATCGGTGGCTGGAAGCCATCCTTGCCGACTGCAATGCCGCGTGCGGTGCCATCTGCAGCGGGGAACACGACGATTTTCGTTCCTTTGACCAGCTCATCGGCTTTGCCTGGCTCGACGTAGGCGATAGGCACGTCATCCGGCACGACGATTTGTTTCTCGCCGCCCTGGTAGTTGACGGTCAACGTGCGGCCGTCGGTTTTGGACAGTTTGCCAACGGTGCCGTTGGTCATGGTGCCAGTGCTACCGTCTGCGTTCTGCCAACCGTAATGACCTTCGCCGCTGCCCTTGAGCCTGGCGTCGAATACCGTGACCTCAAGCGCCTTCAAGGTTCCGTTGGCCTGCGGGATGGCCGCCGAGCCGATGAAGCTGTCGGATTTGATCGAGTCGATATTGGCCTTCGATACCCGGCTGATACCGGTCTTGTCAGTCAGTCCGATCGTCTGCTGCGCGCCAGAGCGGACAGTGAAGGTCAGCGTTTTGTTGCTGACGCTTTCCACCGTACCGCGCAGTGGTTTGATGACCGGCATGTCGGCGGCGGTGGCAATGACGGCAGCGCTGAGCATCACCAAACCGAACGTGGTAGACAGGGCGTTTTTGAGTTGCATGGCGACGATTCCTCATGGGTTGATGTGTCGCCATCCTCGACCGCAGACCGGGACGTCACGATGACCGCCGAATGACAATTTTGTCATTCGCCAACCCTGACCATGAATGACAGAAATGTAACCGACTGCGCCCGCTCATCCCGTTACACTGCACAGCCGAGATACCGATGTCGCGGACTGAATCCCGTCATGAAGAAACCCGAGCGCGCCTGACGATGCATATCCTGCTGATCGAAGATGACACCAAAACAGGTGAGTACCTGAAAAAGGGGCTCGGTGAGTCCGGTTACAACGTCGACTGGACCCAGCATGGCGCTGACGGCCTGCACATGGCCTTGCATACGACCTATGACCTGATCGTGCTGGACGTGATGTTGCCCGGGATTGACGGGTTTCAGATCATCGAGCTGTTGCGCGCCAGACAAGACGTACCCGTGCTGTTCCTTACCGCGCGCGACCAGTTGCAAGACCGCATTCGCGGTCTGGAACTGGGCGCCGATGATTACCTGATCAAACCTTTTTCGTTTACCGAACTGCTGTTGCGCATCCGCACTATTCTGCGCCGCGGTGTCGTGCGCGAAGCCGACCATTTCCACCTTGCCGATCTCGAACTGGATCTGGTCCGGCGCCGCGTGACCCGCCAACAACAGGTGATCGTGCTGACCAACAAGGAGTTCGCCCTGCTCCATCTGTTTCTCCGTCGAGCCGGCGATGTGTTGTCCAGGACACAAATCGCTTCGGAAGTCTGGGACATGAATTTCGACAGCGATACCAACGTGGTGGACGTCGCTGTCAAGCGCCTGCGCAACAAGGTCGACCAGCCCTACCCGATCAAGCTGATCCATACCATTCGCGGTATCGGCTATGTCTGCGAGGTGAGGCCATGCGGTCCCGACGCCAACCCTCGCTGACGCTGCGATCGACCGTGGCGTTTGCCATGGTCGCGATGCTGGCCGTGGCCGGCGCGGGCTTCTATCTGTATCAGACGATGAAGGCCTCGGTATTGGTCTACAGCGATCACGCGGTGATGGGCCGTCTGGAGCATTTTCGCAAGCTCCTGCATTACGAACTCGCCATCGAAAAGCTGCGCGACAGCCCGCAGATTTTCAAGAACATGCTCGACAGCGAAGACGACATCTTCATCATTGAAGAGCCGGGGCAGCCACCGGTCATCCAGGTCAATCCACTCAACGTCACGTTGCCTGAACTGCCGGTGATCGGCCAGGACACAAAGCTGAGCGTCAGTGATCTGCGCAGCGGCGTGACCGACTCGGGAACAAGGCTGCGCGCCGCCTCCGTAGTCACGACGTCGGGTGGCCGTGTAGTCCGATTGACGGCCGCCCACCTTATGGGCAAGGAAATGGCGATGCTTGCAGCGTATCGCGAGCGCATCTACCTGGCCGTGGCCCTTGCCTTTCTGGCAACCGCGTTGCTGGGTTATCTGTTATTGCGTCGCGGGCTGCGTCCGCTGCGCAAAATGGCCGCCCATGCCGCAGCCATAACGCCTGAGCGTCTGCACAGCCGTATGGACAGCGCCGATACGCCGGTTGAATTGCAACAGCTGAGTGACGCCTATAACGCGATGCTTGATCGTCTTGCTCAGGGTTATCAGCGACTGACGCAATTTTCCGCCGACCTTGCCCATGAAATCCGCACGCCGGTCGGGTCGTTGATGGGACATTGTCAGGTTGCCCTTCGCCAACGCCGTAGCGAGGACGAATATCAGGCGCTGATCGCTTCGAACCTTGAAGAACTCGAACGGATCTCGCGCATCGTCGAAAGCATTCTATTTCTGGCGCGCGCCGATGAAGCGCAAGCCGTAGTGGAGCGCCAGCAACTGTCGCTGCATGACGAATCACAGCGCATCGCTGAGTATTTTGAGGGTTTGGCTGAAGAGCGGCGAATGAGCTTCCAAATAACGGGCGATGGTATCGTGCTCGCTGACCCCTTGCTGCTGCGCAGAGCGTTGAGCAACCTGGTGGCGAACGCTGTTCGCTACGCTTACGAGGGCACCGAGATTCTGATACGGGTATTGGAAACCCACGGAGGTGCCCGGATTGAGGTGGAGAACCAAGGGCCGGTGCTGGGCGACGAAACCCTGGGCAAACTCTTCGACCGCTTTTACCGTGGCGATGCGTCTCGGCACCAGAATTCCGACTCCTACGGGCTTGGCCTCGCCATTGTCGTGGCCATCATGCAACTGCATGACGGCCACGTGGGTGTCGAACAGCCAAGGGCCGGGACTATTCGTTTTTCGCTGTCGTTCCCTTGAGCTGCTCGAACGGTGCAAACTGTTCTTCGCCCGCTGCGGGTACCCAATCTTTTAACGGCGTCAGGAAATGCATTTCAAAACGACGTGACAGGAACGCCCACTTTCCGTCCCGACGTTCAAACCTGTCGTGGTAAAGACCGCTGACTTGCACCGGGCCTTTTTCAATGTCATGAAACAGGCAATCCGCAGCTACCGTGCCCACTGCGCTGTCACCCTCGATTTCAATAAGCGGGTTGGCCATCCAGTGGTGCATATGGGGCATCTGGCGCCAGCTGTTTTGCGCCATCGCCAGGATTTCGTCACGGTTTCCAGCCTGGCCAAAACCCGGTAGATCCAGTGTCGACTCTTCGTGCCAGATTGAGCTAAGAAGCGAGGCGTCGATGCGGTCGAAAGCATTGGCGTAGGCGCTGATCAGCGACTCGATGGCGGCGCGACTTTCCAGGGCGTCCAGTCGGGCTGTCAGTTGTTCATTGTTCATGATGAGGTTTCCTGCAGGGGCTGCGCATAAGCGAGGAAGGCAGCCCTGCGCGAGGGCTGCGCTACGGTTGAGCACGTGGTCAGATCTGCGACAGGCCGCCGTCGACCATCAACTCCACACCGTTGACATATTTCGCATCGGCAGACGCAAGAAACAGCGCCGACGAGGCGATTTCCTCAGGCTCGGCCATGTACCCCAATGGCGTGATCTGCTCGACGTGCTGACGCAGCGCGGCGACGTCGGTTTCGCTCATCTTCAAGCCGTTATCCATCAGCGGTGTGCGGGTGAAGCCAGGGCTCAGGACATTCGCTCTGATCTTGCGACCTTTGAGTTCGTTGGCCCACGTCCTGGCAAAGGAACGTACCGCGGCTTTGGAGGCGTTGTAGAGGCTCAGTCCTTCCATGCCATTGCTGGAACAGATAGAGGCCGTCAGCACGATCGAAGCGCCATTTTTCAACAATGGCATCAACGTCTGTACAGTAAAAAAGACTCCCTTTACGTTGATGTCGAACATGTTGAAATAGGCGGCCTCGGTGGTCTCGCCCAGCGGGTTCTTTTCACAAATACCCGCATTGGCAAACACTGAGTCCAGTTGATCGCCGTGCGCCTCAATCGTCGCCTTGAGCTCGTCCAGATCAACCTGGCGCGCGACATCGGAAATGACCGCGACCGCCCTGTCGCCAAGCTTGGCCACCGCAGCCTCCAGCGTGGCTGCAGAACGCCCGGTGATGTAAACGCGCCTGGCGCCCTCGGCAATCAAACCCTGTGCAATCGCAAATCCGATCCCGGTGGACGCGCCGGTGACGACTGCGACCTGATCAGCGAATTTACCTGACATAACTGACTCCTCGATTTCGGTTGTGTGGCTCGACTGGAACCACAGTGCGGCCATTTTGCGAGGAGGCAGGGGCGCAGCGGCACTGCCATAAATGAACATTGGCCGTTCATTTATGTGAGGCGTCAGCCAGGGTTTGATCGTTTAGATTGAAGTCAGCTTATTCAAAGCATGACTCGCAATCGAAAATATTCTGGAGCCGAAGGGTTTCAGAAAGGAGACCTTATGCCTGAGAAAATAGTAGCCCTTCCGGAACAGCGGCGCTGGCTGATGTTCGCCATCCTGTTGGTCGGTGCATTCTTGCCGCCGCTGGATTTCTTCATCGTGAACGTAGCGCTGCCTTCGATTCAGCAATCGCTGGGCACGGCCTCCTCTGCCGAACAGTTGATCATCTCTTCTTACGCGGCGCTGTATGCCGTGACACTGATCACCGGCGGAAGGCTTGGCGACATCTTTGGCCGCATGAGAATGTTCTTCGTTGGCCTGATTGGCTTTGCCGTCGCCTCACTGATCTGCGGCGTCGCCGAGTCACCCTGGGTGTTGATCGCCGGACGCTCGCTGCAAGGCGTGACGGCCGCTGTCATGGCGCCGCAGGCACTCGCTTCAGTGCAGGCGATATTCCCTGAGTCGGAAAAACCCTTGGCGTTGAGCCTGTACGGTGCGGTGTTTGGTTTGGCGTCGGTAGTCGGCCAGGCACTTGGCGGGATTCTGATCTCGCTCAACCTGATGAACCTGGGCTGGCGGTCGATATTTCTGGTGAATCTACCGATTGCGTTGCTGGTCATTCTGATCGCCATCCCCGTGGTCAAGGAAACCCGCGCACCCCAGACCAGCAAGCTGGATCTGGGTGGAACGCTGTTGTCGATGGTGACGCTTGCGGCGCTGATCGTTCCACTGATCGAGGGACGTGAAGCGGGCTGGCCGTGGTGGGCCTGGCTGTCGCTGGCGGCGGTGCCACTGCTGGCCTGGCTGTTCTGGCGCTACGAAGCCCGCTTGTATCAAGCGCAAGGCGCGCCGTTGCTGAACCCTGCTGCACTGCGTGCGCCCGGGCTGGGCCGGGCATTGCTGGTGGCGCTGACTTTTTACGCGATCGGCGTGTTCTTCCTGCTTTTTTCCATCTATTTACAGGGAGCGCTGCATACGAGCCCGCTCAGTGCAGGTCTGGTCTTTCTGCCATTCGGCGCTGGTTTCTTGCTGGGGCCGCTCGCCACCCATCTATTCCGGCGTTTGCTGGGGTCTTATGTGAATCCCTTCGGAATGGCACTCGAAGTGCTGGGGTTCGTGCTATTGGCCTGGCTCGTGGCGCACACGCCAACCGCCGTCACGCCCTCTGCGCTGTCCCTTGCCGTGATTCTCTTTCTGATCGGTTTCGGACAAGGACTGGCCCTTCCGACATTGATGCGCATGATCACTGGACGCGTGGCACCGGCGTATTCCGGCATGATTGCGGGCATCACCAGTTCCACACTGCAAATCAGCACGGCACTGAGCGTAGCGATCATCGGTGGCATTTTTTACACGCTTCTGGGCAAGGACACGGACGCGGCGGCCATCACCCACGCCTTCACCGTCGCCATACTGTGCATCGCTGCGTGTCTGGTGGTAGGCGCAGGACTGAGCCTGAGTCTGGCGCGCCAATCTGCTGCAGAGCTGCAAACGGCGGCCATGCAGCCGGCAGAGTGAATCAACCGCCTGCCTGAGTGCCAATCATGACGGAGGCCAGGTCGGCAAGCGCGCGCAGACTGTCCATCTGGCGCATGTCCTGGTGGTAGCCCATCCAAATGTCGCGGCCTGGTGGCGGTTCATCTGAATCGATCAGACGCAGCGCCGTCAACTGGTCGCCCAAAGCGCGGGGCAATACCGCGACGCCCTGCCCCTGCGCACACATTTGCGCCTGGACTGTGCGGCTGCTACTGGTAAACACGGTACGCGCCAGAGGGTAACGCTGCTGCAGCCACTGCACATCGGGATAATGAGACTGGGCAACACTCATGGTGATCAGACCCAGCCCGGCGCCCTGTGGCTCAGGGTCAGCAGATCCAACGGCTGCGTATAACCCGTAAGTCAGGGAGATCAGCTTGCGGTGCACGATATCGGGTTCGGTGAACGGAACGATTCGAAACGCGATGTCGGCGTCGCGGCGAGCCAGATCAAACAATCGATGCCCGGCAATGACCTCGGGCACGATCAATGGATAACGCCGGCCCAGTTCACTCAGCACCGGGGCCAGCACATAACAGGCGAACCAGTCAGCGCAGGAAATGCGCAGCACACCTTCGGGCTGTGCGCTGTCCCCCGCGAGGCGCCTTTCGATGGCCAACGCACTTTGCTCCATTTCCTGCGCGAGGCTGAGGAGCTTCTCGCCGCTGTCGGTCAACACGAGACCTTGGTTGGTACGCAGGAAAACGGGTTGGCCACTGAACTGTTCCAGCACCTGCAAGCGCCGCCCCACGGTCGGATGGCTGACCCCCAACAGCTTGGCGGCAGCCCCTAATGACCCGCTGCGGGCAATCGCGAGAAAGACCCGCACATCACTCCAGTCCATGCTCCGCCCCCGTACAAAAATGAACAGTGAGAGTGCAGCAATGGCAGTGCCGTAGCAATCCCGTGCCCGACATACTTGTCTGCATTCACCGTCGTCGAATACCAACCGGAGACTGCAAATGAAGATTGGTTTTATCGGAGTGGGATGCATGGGCAGAGCCATCATTCCACTGCTCGTCCGCGCTGGCCATCACGTCTCGGCATGGAACCGCAGTCAGGCGGCGATCAAGGATCTCGAAGGCATCAGCGTTATCGAAACGCCGGCCTCGGCGTTCCAGCAAGAGGTAGTCATCACTCTTCTGGCCGATGATGCCGCCGTCAGGCAAGTGCTGCTCTCCAGCGCTGTTCTGGAAACTGCAGACAAAGCTTGCGTGCATGTCGTGATGTCGACCTTGTCGCCTTCGCTGATGTTGGAGTTGCAGCGCGAACATGAAGCCGTCGGCATGCCATTGATCGCGGCGCCGGTCTTCGGCGTGCCCGCCGTGGCGGCCAAGGGCGAGTTGAATATCCTGGCGGCCGGATCGCAGGCCGCTGTCTCGACCGTCCAACCGCTGTTCGACCTGCTCGGGAAAAAAACCTGGTATCTGGGCGACCAACCTGAACAGGCCTGTATCGCGAAAATCGCCGGCAACATGATGATCACCCAAGCCATCCAGTCGCTGGGCGAAGCCAGCGGACTCGTTCAACGCCACGGACTGAGCCCTTCGATTTTCATCAAGCTCATGACCCAGACCCTGTTCGCCTGCCCCAGTTATCAACGTTATGGGCAGAACATCGTCAGCAGCAATTTTGAACCGGGATTCAAACTGTCGCTTGGCCTCAAGGATATGAATCTGGCGATCGATGCGGGTCGTCTCAAGGGGCTGGAGTTGCCAGCGGCGGATGCCGTGCGATTGAAAATGACGTCGGCGGTAGCCAGGGGAGATGGCGACAAGGACTGGTCGGTTTTTGCTCAGCAGACGAATCATTGAGAAGCTCTTTCGAACACCTGTCACGAGGTCATTCATGGAAAACTCCGACATCGCGCGTCAACTCTCAACATTCAGGAAAACCATCGACAATATCGACGCCGCCCTCATCCACCTGCTCGCGGAACGGTTTCGCTGTACCGATGAGGTCGGATTGCTCAAGGCCCGATATCAGTTGCCTGCGGTAGACGAGGCCAGAGAGCAGCAGCAATACCAGCGTCTGGCAGCACTTGCTCAGGAGGCCGAGCTGGATACGGCCATCGTGCAGAGGCTGATGCAGTTGGTCATTGGCGAAGTGGTCGAGCGCCACAGGCAGATCGCCGCCAGGCATGCCCCGGCACCCGCCAATAACCCTGACCCTCGGGCCTGACCCCGGCGCCACTTATCGAAGCAATCAGACAAACGAGCAGAACCGCATGAAATGGCCAACGATCGAGCAAATTCGCAGCTTCACCGATTTACCCTATGGCTACAGTTGGGATTACCTGAAACGTGAGGAGATCAATGTCGCGACAGATTTTTTCCGGACATGGTTTCCCTCCATTTCGGTGGGGTTGGCAAGCCCGTTTCTGGACCAGCAGTTCTACGCAGACAACGTGGTGCTCGAAGACGATCCGGATCGAGGCATATTCGCTACCGTCGTCCGCCAGAACGATGAGATTGTCGCTATCGCCACGTGGGAAAAAATTGACGGTGCTGACGTTATTTTCGGGCGGGTCGGCGCGGTAGCCAAACCGCACAGACAAGCCAGACTGGCCGTTGCGGCCCAGGACCTGGGAGAAAAAATCGGCACGTTCATGGGCGCGGGGCTGATCTATGGCATGGCAACAACCCGCACGCCGTATATGCAACAAGCACTGGAGCAAGCCGGTTACAAAGCGGTAGGGATAATGCCTGGCTTGGACCGGGAAGAAACAGCACCTGGAATCGTGCGCAGGGTTTACGAAGTCATCTACGTAAAACGGCTCGCACCACACGCCGACTTTCTCATTCCTGCCGGTCATAACCTTACCCCTACAGTCGCGCGACTTTACGCAGATATATTTCAAGGTGATGACGACACGAACTGACGAGCCAGCCTAGCAGCGAACCAACCATCGAAATGCTTCTGATCAGTAACGCTACCGGCTCGCGCCTTTTGCATCGATCGAGGTAGCCACATTAGGTAATGAGTTCAAAAAGACTCAGCAGCGGCTAAAAGCACCTGTGGGGTTGATTAATAGATGAGAAGTGAACTGAGTGGACGCGGCTCTGGCCCCTGAGTTAGCTTTCGTAACCGTTCTAACTTGGGGCTCCGCAATCATGACTGACCGTCAGATCATTGTTCCAGATGGCATGAGATTGATCTACGAGCGCGCGGGTTATGCACCAGCAGTAAAGGTAGGAAAAACTCTCTACTGCGCGGGTCAGGTAGGCAGGACGCCGGAATTATCCGTCATTGAAGAACCTGAGCAGCAGTTTTTAGCTGCATGGGACAATCTCCGGATCGTCTTGGAGGCAGGTGGCTGTAAATTTGAAGATGTCGTAGAAATGACAACTTACCACGTCGACATGCACCGTCACATGCCAATTTTCAGACGCGTAAAGGATAAAGTATTTCCGAGAAGCACTTGTGCATGGACCTGCATTGGTGTCAGTGAATTAGCTCGACCTGGCCTTCTCGTGGAGATCAAGTGCGTCGCAGTAGAGCGATAACCCTCTGACAAGAACCTGCATATCCAGGTCTCAAAATGGGTGACTACGCATGCGGTGGTAGATTCAAAATTACACTTGCCTGCTGCATCGGTAGGCGCGTGATAACACTTTACGCCGACGGCTAATACTGACTGGAAGCAGGCGCCAATCAATTCCGATGCGAGCAGAAAAATGCCTATCAGCGGATATCCTTAGCACTCGCTAAACGCAAATCCAAAGTCATCGCTTGACACTTGTGCCGCTTCGTTAAGTCGTTGGCGCAGCGCAGCCGTTAGCTGCCTCTCCACCACCCACGGATCCGACAGCGCGGCGAGTTGTGGCGCCAATTGCGGCGACAGGCTCATTAGCGAATGATTAAGCGATCGCGCCGTTTCAAAAGCGGCTTTCTGCACAAAGCTGATTTCCACCAGCTCCCCCTGCGCCTTGCGAAACTCCATCTCAGCCATCCGCGCCAAGTAGTGCTCGCGATGTGCACGCGCTTTCTGAAAGTCCGGGGACTGCCCTTGCGCGGGATCAACGGGCGGCGGCGCAGCCATGTTGGTCGGTTCGGATTGTGTAGCGACGTGGCTGTACACATTACGCTGAAGCCGCTCCTGTTGGTGGCGAGCAGCGACGGCAGCCTTGCTCGGGTCAGCGGTATCGCGGATCAATGCTTCGGTGGCCAGAACGTCGACCTGCTTGCCATTGGGGACAGGACCAGTCGACCGTTTTCCTTCAGCCAGGTGATGTAACTCGGTGAGCGGCCGATGTGTGCGGCGAAGGCGCTCTTGGATAGGTACGTGGCTGCGATCATACCAGCATGCCGATCAACCATTAAGAGATGCTTTGGACCTGTTCTATCTAACAGGTCAGAGGGTCGCTGACACATTGAAGATGGATGAGCGCGACATAAAGGACGGAAAGCTCTCCGTCCAGCAAGGCAAAACTGGGGCTAAACGAAGGATCGAAATCATTGGTGAGCTCAAAGTCGTAATAGATCGAATCATGGCGCGAAAGACCGGACAGAAAATCAGATCAACACGCCTGGTAGTAATCGACTCTGGGCAGCCGATGACGACCAGCATGCTCAGAAAAAGGTTCGATGACGCCAGGGAAGCAGCCGGGATTCCAAAAGCAGAATTTCAGATGCGCGACCTACGAGCAAAAGCGGCCACGGATAAAGAGGAGTCAACAGGGAACATCAGAGAAGCTCGAGACCAACTTGGGCACACCACCGTAGGGATGACAGAACAGTACATCCGTATGCGGAAGGGCATGAAGGTCACCCCTACGAGGTGACTAACGGTCACGAATTGCGGAAAAGATTTTTTGATTGCGGAAAAAAGAACTAAGGGCTTGCATGAGGTATGTCATGCAAGCCCTTGATATTCATGGTGCCCGAAGCCGGAATCGAACCGGCACGCCCTTACGAGCGGGGGATTTTAAGTCCCATGCGTCTACCAGTTTCGCCATTCGGGCGGTAGCGCGGTGTTGCTTTGCTCAGCCTTGCGGTTGCGATCCTGACAGGATGGCCGCTTGAAAAGCCGAGCGGGGAATATATACATCACGTCCCGGTGAAGCAAGTTTGGAGTGCGCGATTTGAGAACTAAATATCGCTGACCGAGGAAAATCAAAAAGCCTCAGAAATCAGGGAGCTACGGAGTTTGCTTGAAGTAGACGCCGAGGTTACTGGCAAATCGCAGCAACCCGACTGGAAATTGAGACGATAAACTCAAAAGATTCAGACGCTCACCATCACCTTAGCTGCACGGGTGACAGATGTTTCATCGATTGAGATTATGAGCAGGCAACCCAGGACTGGACGGGATGTCTACGCTAAAGGATGGCGCCGAAATCAATAATCAAAGGGTAATCAGCACGCCCCCCCCTTCAACCACGATCACGCCTCACAGAACGTCACCAGAGCAGTGCTCAGGGATGTACAAGCAATCAGGAGATTTGATTCCATGCAAATGAGTGACACCGTTCTAAAAGCGTCTTTAAGCCAAGAGGAGCGCTCGGCGATCGCCGAGATCGAAGCGACCACCAATATCCTGCAACTTGTCACCCGTCTGACCGGTACACGCTTTGCCGGCATCGCAAAATTCACTGAAACAGAGTGGATCGTTTGTTCGGCGTACGATCCGATTGAACTGGGAATAAATGTCGGCGATACGCTGGATCTGGAAACCACCCTTTGCAGTGAGTTTCGACGAAATCCGCAAGCCCTCTTCCTTCCACAAATCAGCCAGGATGGACGACTTTCGTCACGTCCTGTGGTGAAGCAATATTCGATTGAAAGCTACGCAGGCGCGCCTGTTTTCCTGCCGGACGGGAGACTCTGGGGTGCCTTATGTGCTCTGGACTCAAGGGCTGTTCTGTTTGACAACCCCGATCTTGCAGAGACATTGACGCTGTTCGCGCGGCTCATTGGCTGCATCTTTTTCTCGAATCTCACGGTGGAAGGTGCCAGCCACATCCAGACCGGATCGTGCTTGACTGATTGACCCTCCGCAAACAGGTGAGCACCACATTTTTCTGCAGACAACAAAAAACCCCGTAGATCATTGATCTACGGGGTTTTTGATAGTGGAGGCCGAGGTCGGAATCGAACCGGCGTAGGTGGATTTGCAATCCACTGCATAACCATTTTGCTACTCGGCCTCAAAGTCTTTGCTGTCAGTAGCACAACAACAAACACTGTACAAATTGGAGCGGGAAACGAGACTCGAACTCGCGACCCCGACCTTGGCAAGGTCGTGCTCTACCAACTGAGCTATTCCCGCTTGGTGTGGCGCATTCTATAGAATTAAGATGCCCCGTCAACCCCTTGATTCAAAAAACTTTTATTTCTTTTCGACATCGGTCTTCAGGTGCGGCCAGGCGGCGCGAAGGTATTGAACCATCGACCATAGGGTCAGCCCTGCCGACACGATCAACAATGTGTAACCAAGCACGACCCAGAAGCTGAGAGCCTTTGGATGGGCCAGCAGAATCACCAATGCGAGCATCTGCGCAGCGGTTTTCCATTTGCCCAGATTGGAAACAGCCACCTGTGCCCGGGCGCCGAGTTCGGCCATCCATTCGCGCAGGGCCGAAATCACGATCTCGCGACCGATGATGACCGCCGCTGGCAGCGTGAGCCAAAGATTGCCGTGTTCCTGCACCAGCAGGACCAAGGCAACAGCGACCATGAGCTTGTCGGCGACCGGATCGAGAAACGCCCCGAACGGAGTGCTCTGCTCCAGTCGGCGCGCCAGGTAACCATCGAGCCAGTCAGTTGCGGCCGCAAAGGCAAACACCGAGGCGGAGGCCATGTAACTCCATTGGTAAGGCAGATAGAACAGCAAAATGAAGATCGGGATGAGCAGGACGCGTAGAACGGTAATCAGATTAGGGATATTCATCGGCACAACTGGCTACGAGGTGAAGGGGCATTCTACTCACTATGCAGGTTCGCATAAATCGACTCAGCGAGCTTTTTACTGATCCCCGGGGCTTTGGCGATCTCTTCGATGCTTGCACGAGACAGCTCCTGCAATCCACCAAAATGTTTCAACAGGTCACGGCGGCGTGTCGGCCCTACCCCTGCCACGCCTTCCAGCGTTGAGGTTCGGCGGGTTTTGCCGCGACGAGCGCGATGACCCGTAATTGCGAAGCGGTGCGCCTCATCGCGGATCTGCTGAATCAGGTGCAAGGCGGGTGAATCGCCGCGCAAGGTGAACTCGTGGGCCGCATCATTCAGATACAACGTTTCGAAACCGGCCTTGCGCGTGGCGCCCTTGGCGACGCCTAACAGGATCAGATCCGGTACGGCCAGTTCGTTGAGCACATCGCGGGCCATCGACAATTGGCCTTTGCCACCGTCGACCAGCAGGATGTCCGGCAACTTGCCCTCGCCGTCCTTGAGTTTGCTGAAGCGGCGAGTCAACGCCTGGTGCATGGCCGCGTAGTCGTCGCCGGCGGTGACGCCTTCGATGTTGTAGCGGCGGTAATCCGACTTGATCGCGCCTTCCGGCCCGAACACCACGCAAGAGGCCACCGTGGCTTCGCCGCTGGAATGACTGATGTCATAGCATTCCAGGCGTTGCGGCGGTTCATCCAGATTCAGCACTTCGGCCAGCGCGTCGAATCGCGCGGCGGTGTGCTGACGGTTGGCGAGACGCGCGCCCAACGCTTGCTCAGCGTTGGTCACGGCCAGTTGCTGCCAGCGCGCACGGGTACCGCGCACCCGATGGCTGATAGCCAACTCACGGCCGCGCAATGTGTGAATCCCTTCGATCAACGCCGGGAAGTCTTCGTGAACCACGTTGACGATCAGTTCGCTCGGCAGATCGCGTTCGGGGCTGCTGATGTAGTATTGGCCGAGGAACGCTGCCATGACCTCGGAAACGTCTTCCTCGATGCCCACCTGCGGGAAGAAATTCTTGCTGCCCAGCACTCGGCCACCGCGCACGCTGATCAAGTGAACACAGGCGCCGCCGGGATTGACGAATGCGGCAATAACGTCGATATCGCCGGTTCCGCCTTCCATGCTTTGCTGGTCCTGCACCCGACGCAGCAAGGCAATCTGGTCGCGCAATTCGGCCGCGCGTTCGAATTCGAGATTGATCGCTGCCTCTTCCATCGCGGTGGACAGCTCGTTAGTCAGCGCGTGGCTGCGACCTTCGAGGAACATCACCGAGTGGCGCACGTCTTCGGCGTAGACGTCAGGCTCGACCAAACCCACGCATGGTGCCTTGCAGCGTTTGATCTGGTATTGCAGGCATGGACGAGTGCGATTCTTGTAATAACTGTCTTCGCACTGACGGACGAAAAAGGTTTTTTGCAGGATGCTCAGGCTTTCACGAATGGCCCCGGCACTCGGATACGGCCCGAAATACTTGCCCTTGGCCTTTTTGGCGCCGCGATGGATGCTCAGGCGCGGAAACTGCCCGTCGGAGAGGAACACGTACGGATAGGACTTATCGTCGCGCAGCAGGATGTTGTACGGCGGGCGCCACTCCTTGATCAGCGTTTGCTCAAGCAGCAGCGCTTCGGTTTCGTTGGCGGTGATGGTCGTCTCGATCTGAGCGATACGCCCGACCAATGCAGCCGTTTTCGGCGCCAGCCCGGTCTTGCGAAAGTAGCTCGCCAGACGTTTCTTCAGGTTTTTCGCTTTGCCCACGTACAGCAGGCGCGCTTCGCTGTCGAACATGCGATAGACGCCGGGCCGACCGCTGACGGTCGACAGGAAAGCACTGGAATCGAATGTCTCGGTCATGGTCAGGCGCTGGCATCCACCATGCCGTGACGCACCGCGAGCAGGGTCAACTCAACGTCGCTGCTGATCGAAAGTTTCTCGAAAATGCGGTAGCGGTAGGTGTTCACGGTTTTCGGCGACAGGCACAACTTGTCGGAAATGATCTGGACCTTCTGGCAGCCTACAATCATCAAGGCAATCTGGATTTCCCGCTCGGACAACGCGTCGAATGGCGAATCATTGGTTGGCTGGAATGATTTGATCGCCAGCTGCTGAGCGATCTGCGGACTGATGTAACGCTGCCCGGCGAAAACCAGCCGAATGGCCTGAACCATCTCCGGCAGACCCGCGCCCTTGGTCAGGTAACCGGCGGCGCCGGCCTGAAGCAAACGCGTCGGGAAAGGGTCTTCCTCGCACACCGTAACGGCAACCACCTTGATATCCGGATGGCTGCGCAGCAGTTTGCGTGTGGCTTCGAGGCCGCCGATGCCGGGCATCTTGACGTCCATGAGCACAACGTCAGGCTTCAACTCACGGGCTTTGATCAGGGACTCTTCACCTGACTCGGCCTGACCCACCACCTGCAGGCCATCGATATCGGCCAGCATCCGTGTAATGCCTGTGCGAACGAGATCATGGTCGTCGACCACTAGCACCCTAATCAAGCAGACACCTCGCGATATGGTCTTATTGGGATGCCCGACACCTTAGCAAAAAGTGCCCGACAGACCTAGCGGAAAGCCGCATTTAAAAAGTTTCAATTCATCATTCAGGGCTTGCCGGCCGTGGGTTTCAGAGCACAGCTGTACTTAAATCGAGCTGCATCCTGAGGAAACACTCATCCCTGCCCACGATGCGCAGTCCCTTGCGTGCATACAGTTTCTGCGCCGGGTTGTTATCGAACACTGTCAGCCGTAGCGCCGGTCGTCTTGCCTGACGAGCCATGTCGATAACCTGATCAATGGCCCAGGAACCCGCGCCCTGCCCTTGCCTGGCATGATCAATCTGCAATTCGCGCATATAGAGCGCTCGCGAATCCTGGCTCAGACTGAAAAAGCCGATCGGCGTTTCATCCCCCAGAATCATCCAGTTGTCACGATACCGCCAGCCGGCGTCGAACGCCTCGTCCTGCCACAACAGATCGTGGTCAATGTAATAGCGCAGCATGGTGCGACAGGTCAGGTCCCGTGCAAAAGCAAGATCATGATCGGTGGCATGCCGAATTCGGTAACTCATTCAGCTCTTCTCCAAGCGCAAAAATGTACTTTAACCGGATCGTTTGCCACTGATAGCCGTTTTGCTCGGCGAGCAATAGCATTTTCTGATTGCTGACGCGTATCAGCGTCGAGTAAGCTCGGCGCATTCATCGGAGACAGACCATGTTCAACGCCCTTTCACAGTCTTGCATCGCCAGCGCCTCGCGCTCGGTGGCGGCTGCCCGGGCGAATGTCACCTGCGCTCCGGTCAATTTCTATTTTGGGTATTGGTTTAGCCACTGGCGCGCCTGATACCCACACGGCGCCCATGATAACGGGTCGCCTACCAGAGATTTCTCAACCCCCGGTCGGCCTCCCGACCGGGGGTTTTGTTTTTTCAGGCCCACAATTTTCAGCACCACACCAGACACTTCGAGGAATACACCATGAACTACGCCACTTATTACCGTTACGACAGCTTTAGCGCCTGGCGATTTACCAGCCTCCGCTCGGGACAGCCTGCCGCCTCCGATCGGTCACCTACAGGTGGCAAACACACACGCCTAGCCAGTACGGCCATTTGTCGAACACCCCAATAGGGCCGAGTGCGCGGGAAAAACCCGCCATCCGCCCAGGAAGACCAAACATGAACTCTTCAGTTTCCGCGTTGCCGCTGTCCACCCTCGATTCTGCCAACGAAGCGCTGACCCTGCGCCTGCCCAGCTCGTTGCAGCTCAAACAGCAATTACCGCTCAGCCATTCCCTGCATCAGCAGGTCAATGCCCATCGCCAGGCGGTGCGCGCCATCCTCAACGGTGAAGACCCGCGCCTGCTGGTCATCGTTGGCCCCTGCTCTATCCATGATCCGCAATCGGCGATCGAATATGCCGGCAAACTCGCTCGCCTGGCCGAGGATGTCAGCAGTGAAATGCTTCTGGTCATGCGCGCCTACGTCGAAAAGCCGCGTACGACGGTCGGCTGGAAAGGGCTGGCCTACGATCCACACCTGGATGGCACTGACGACATGGCCGCCGGCCTGACGCTGTCGCGCGAACTGATGCTGGAAATGATCCGGCTCGGGCTACCGGTCGCTACCGAACTCCTGCAACCCATGGCCGCCAACTACTTTGATGACCTGCTGAGCTGGGTGGCCATTGGTGCCCGCACCACCGAATCGCAGATTCACCGAGAAATGGCCAGCGGCCTGAACATGCCGGTGGGCTTCAAGAACGGCACCGACGGCGGCGCCGCCATCGCTGTCGACGCCATGCGCTCGGCAGCCCATCCGCATCGGCACTTCGGCGTTGACAGCCAAGGGCATCCGGCGATCGTGCAAACAGCCGGCAACGCTGACACCCACATCGTGCTGCGCGGTGGCCATCAAGGGCCAAATTACGACGAAACCAGCGTAGCGAAAATCAGGGCCGAGCTCAGCCGACTGAATATCCCCAGCCGGATCATGGTCGACTGCAGCCATGCCAACAGCGGCAAAGACCCATTGCGTCAGCCAGCGGTGTTCAACGATGTGCTTGAACAACGCCTGCGTGGTAACCAGTCGCTGATCGGCATGATGCTGGAGTCTCACCTGTTCGAAGGCTGCCAGCCGCTGAGCACCTCTCTGCGCTACGGCGTATCGGTCACCGATGGATGCCTCGGATTCGCCGCAACGGAACAATTGCTGACCGACGCTGCGCAGCGCCTCGCACAAGCCAGAGCCTGATATCAGATCGCCCTCCCTCTCCGTACAGAGTGCGGAGGGCCGACCGCCCAGGCTATGCCACTACGCTGATCCGCCTGACAGCAGATTGCTGACTGACATCGTCCAGACGTTCGATGGTGTAGGCAATATCGACTGTCGTGCCGTGATGCTCGCGCCAGAACCGATGGGGAACAATGAAACGCACCGGTTGCCCCGCCGTCTCTTGAGTGATCTCCAGGTCATCGCGATGGCTGAAAAACTCGCCGTCACACTTGAGATAGACCAATTCATCCGCCTGCACCTGCGCCTCTTCCATGCGAATGGAAACGCCGTCGAGCGAATCCTTCAGTGACAACACGTTTTCAACCGCCTCGACGACATCCGGCGCAGTCAGTTGCGCACGCACCGCAGGCCCGAGGAAAACCGTTGCAGGCTCCGACGTTCGAATCGTTCCACAACGCTGTTCGACACGATAAGCGACGACGACTTCACCACCACGATGCGCTTCGATATAGCTGCCCGGCACCCAGAACGACAAGCTTTGGGCGACGGCGTAGGCCTCAATGTTCAACGAGTCGGTAAAGATCTCTGGCGAGGTATCTCCGTGCCAGGACACCGCCACCCGATCTCCCGCAGACATTCTCGCGTAAGGCTGCAGAGTTACCAGGGTGCCCTCGGCCACTCGCGACGGATCCAGCGCTCCGTTTACCGAGCCTTCTATCTGCGGTGCCAACAATTGCGTACGGACATCGCCCACAGACAGTTGCAGGCGAGCAGATTCCATTGCCTTGGGTGCGGACGCAGTTCGAAGTGTCGAGTAAACCTCCAGCGAACCTCCATCCAGCGCGGCCACATGCATTCCTTTGATGACGAAAATTACGTCTTTGCCAATCTGCGCCTGGCTGATGAATCGAACGCTCTCGTATTGATAGGCAAAGCCTTCGATATCCAGCCCCTCCCAGTACAGCACCAGCTGATCGCCACAGCTCATGTTGGCATAAGGAGAAATGCGAACGATCGCCCTGACCAGCGAAGGATCCAACACGCTCCCTTTTAGCCCGTCAATCGTCGGCGCGATCAGAGGGTCGACGGACAGCTCGGCAACCATCGGCTGACGCATGCGCCAGCAAAACTCGACTTCATGGCTATTCATTTTCGTTTCCACTCCCTGGAAAACGTGCCGCCCCGAATGACGACACTGACATCTACATTGAGCATCTTTCCACACGATTTAGATGTCAGCTCAAGACACCGCGATGACGCGGCAAACGCGCCGCCTGAAGTAGGCAAGGACCCTCACGGTGAGTTCCCAACGACAAACGACCCTATGAACTTCCGATTCGGATTTCACAGCTCTCCGAAATTTCGTACGCCTCGTAGTCCATTTTCAAACACAACGCGAAGCCTCTTCGTACTTCCTCGGCGATATGGGTGTTTTAGAGTGGCTCGGTGATTTCCCGATGAACTTCTACGAAAAAGGTAAGAACATGCAACGGAATGCTACAACTCGTTATCCCATCCTGTTGGTCCACGGTCTGTTCGGGTTCGAGCGTATCGGTCATTTCGAGCTGTTCCATGACGTCAAGTCCGCGCTGAAAGCGGCTGGCTGTCGATTGTTTGTTCCACACCTTTCGGCCACCCACGACAATGAAATGCGGGGTGAGCAACTGCTGTCACAGCTGGCCTGCGTACTGCGAGGCACAGGCGCGAAGAAAGTCAACCTTATAGGACACAGTCAAGGCGCACTCGCTGCGCGCTATGCGGCGGCGCTTGCGCCAAACGTCGTTGCTTCAGTCACCTCCGTCAGCGGCCCGAACCATGGCTCGGAGCTTGCCGACTTCCTGCGCAAGGCGCTGATCCCGGGCAAGCTCCCCGAAGCTGTAGCACAGAACGTGGCGACGCAATTTGCTGACTTGCTGTCGCTGCTCAGCGGCAGCGTGGCACTGCCGCAGAATGCATTGGCGGCACTCAACGCACTGACGACAGTCGGCGTTGGTCAATTCAATGACAAGTTTCCCCAGGGCTTGCCGCAAACCTGGGGCGGCCACGGCGCCGAGCAAGTCAATGGCGTGCGCTATTACTCGTGGAGCGGCATTGTCCCGCAGTCCATGTACCCAGCGCAGGATCCGGTTCAGCGTATATGCGCTGTGCTGGCGCAATACTTCACCACCGAAGCCCAGCAGAATGACGGTTTCGTCGGACGCTTCAGCAGCCATCTCGGCCAGGTTATCTGCTCAGATTATCCAATGGATCATCTGGCGAGCCTGCGGCGTACCACTTGCGCAAACGGGCCATCGCCTGATCCGATTGAACTGTATGTCGAGCACGCCCGGCGTCTGCGGATCGCAGATCTTTGAATAGCGTCAGGGACGCAGAATGGAACTTTGCCGAGAATTCGCCCACCGATTCCGGTAGGCTTCACCTTTTATTGAAACAGTTCGGAGAATTCCCATGGCTAAAGCCACTGCCCGCCACATCCTGGTTTCCAGCGAAGACAAGTGCAACGAACTCAAGGCTCAGATCGAAGCCGGCGCCGATTTCGCTGAAGTCGCCAAAGCCAACTCCAGCTGCCCGTCCAGCCGTCAGGGTGGTGATCTGGGTTCGTTCGGTCCAGGCCAGATGGTCAAGGAATTCGACACCGTGGTGTTCAGCGCGCCGATCAACGTCGTGCAAGGCCCGGTAAAAACCCAGTTCGGTTATCACCTGCTGGAAGTCACCAGCCGTCAGGACTGATTCGTCGTCCGATTGCTGACAACGGCCCACCCTTTGGTGGGCCGTTGTGTTTCAGTTACATATACGGCTGGCGAGTGGCGCGCGGCTCGCGTACAACTTGCGCTTATCGATTTTGCGTTCCAAGGCTGACGATGCGACTGGTTTTTCCCACACTGATGCTCACCGCCCTCACCCTGCTCACGGGTGCCGCCGGTGCGACCGCTGCCCCGCAACACGCACTGACCGTTTACGGCGAACCGGCCAAATACCCCGCCGGCTTCGGCCATTTCGACTACACCAATCCGCAGGCGCCGAAGGGTGGGACGATGCGGCGCTCGGCAATCGAAATCGGCCACTTCGATCATCTGCTGCCTTATATAGACAAAGGCATCGGCGTGACGCAGATCGACGGTCTGCTGTATTCGCCACTGGCCCAGCGCTCGCTGGATGAGCCGTACACGGTGTACGGTCTGGTGGCGGAAAAAATGGAACGCTCGGAAGACGGTCTGTCGCTGCGCTTTTTCATCAACCCGAAGGCGCGTTTTGCCGATGGCAAACCGATCACCGCCGAGGACGTTCGCTACACCTACAACCTGCTGATGACCCAAGGCAGCCTGCGTTATCGCACCCAGTTTGCCGACGTCAAAGGCGTCGAAATCGAGGCACCGCTGACCGTGCGCTTCGACTTCAAAAGCAACGAAAACCGCACCCTGCCTCTGGATATCGCGACCCTGCCGGTGTTCCCCGAACACTGGTGGAAGAGCCGCGATTTCGCCGGCGGCGGTGGTTATGAACCGCCGTTGGGCAGCGGGCCGTACCGGGTCGGCAAGGTCGACTCCGGGCGCAGCATCACCTTTGAACGCAATGGCGACTGGTGGGGCAAGGACCTACCGGTCAGTCGCGGCCTGTACAACTTCGATCATTTCAGCATCGAGTACTTCGGCGACACCGACGTCGCCCGCCAGGTGCTGCGTGGCGGCGCCTATGACTACAACCGCGAGTTTTCCGCGACCGGCTATTCGATCGGCTACGACAGCCCTGCCCTCAGCGATGGCCGTTTGCAGAAAGCCCACCTCGCCACCGAAGCGCCGCAATCGGCCCAGGGTTTTGTATTCAACCTGCAAAAGCCGATGTTTCAGGACCGTCGCGTGCGCCAGGCGCTGGCGATGCTTTGGGACTTCGAATGGAGCAACCGGCAGATGATGCGTAACGTCTATATCCGCCAGCAGAGCTACTTTTCCAATACCGATCTCGCCGCCCGGCAGTTGCCCGATGCGCAGGAATTGAAAATCCTTGAACCGCTGCGCGGTCAGGTGCCTGAGGAAGTATTCAGCAAGGTTTTCGAGGCACCGAAGACCGATGGCAGCGGCATTATTCGTGACAAGCAATTGCAAGCCCTGGACTTGCTCGAACAGGCCGGCTGGAAGCCCGATGGCGATCAACTGGTCAACAGCGCCGGTGAGCCGCTGAGTTTCACTTTTCTGGTCAGCCAGAACGGCATGGATCGCCTGCTGCTGCCCTACAAGCGCACGCTGAAACAGATCGGCATCGAGCTCAATATCCGCCGCATCGACTCCTCGCAATACGTCAATCGCCTCATGAGCCGCGACTACGACATGATCGTCACTGGCTACCCCGTCACCACTTCGCCGGGCGGTGAATTGCTCAACTATTTCGGCTCGGCTGCGGCCAACGATCCGGGGGCGAACAATTACATGGTGCTGAAGGACCCGGCGGTCGACACCTTGATCAACGGGCTGATCCGCGCCTCTACTCAATCGGACATGCTGCATTACGCCCATGCGCTGGACCGGGTCCTGCAATGGAATTACTACTGGATTCCCAATTACTACCCGCCGGGCACCTCGACCGTATGGTGGAACCGCTTTGGCATTCCGACGGTGCAGGCGAGCAATGACGAAGCCATCGAGAGCTGGTGGGAAATCAGCCGCACGCCACTGACCAATCAGCAGATGACCGCTGAGAAAATCAGTCGCGGCAGACCAGGAGGACCGCACTGATGTGGGGTTACATACTGCGGCGCCTGCTGCTGATCATTCCGACGCTGGTGATCATCCTGCTGGTCAATTTCGTCATCATTCAAGCCGCGCCCGGCGGACCGGTCGAACAAGCCATCGCCCACCTGCAAGGCATTGGCGGCGCCGGTGTTAGCGGTGGTGCCAGCGAGACATCGAGCAACGCTTCGCGCGCCAGCCGTGGCCTCGATCCGCAACTGATCAAGGACATCGAGAAACAGTACGGTTTCGACAAACCGGCTCATGAGCGCCTGTGGCTGATGCTGAAGAACTACGCGCAACTGGACTTCGGCAAGAGCTTTTTTCGCGGCGCAACAGTCACTGACCTGATTCTGGAAAAGATGCCGGTGACCATTTCGCTCGGACTGTGGGCGACGCTGATCACCTATCTGGTGTCGATCCCGCTGGGCATCCGCAAGGCGGTGCACCACGGCAGCCATTTCGATATCTGGAGCAGCACGGCGATCATCATCGGCTATGCGATGCCGGCGTTTCTGTTCGCGATGTTCCTGATCGTGGTATTCGCCGGCGGCACTTCGCTGAACTGGTTTCCGGTGCGCGGGCTGGTCTCCGACAACTTCGAATCGCTATCGACGCTGGGCAAGATCGCCGATTATTTCTGGCATCTGGTGCTGCCGGTCACCGCGCTGGTGATCGGTGGATTCGCGACCTTGACGATCCTTACAAAAAACTCGTTCCTCAATGAAATCACCCGACAGTACGTCGTTACGGCCCGAGCCAAAGGCTTGAGCGAACGCCGTGTGCTGTACGGACATGTATTTCGCAACGCCATGCTGCTGGTGGTTTCGGGAATTCCTCAGGCGTTCATCAGCGTGTTCTTTGCCGGCTCGCTGCTGATCGAAGTGATCTTCTCCCTCGATGGCCTTGGACGCATGAGTTACGAAGCAGCGGTATCGCGGGACTATCCGGTGGTGTTCGGTTCACTGTTCATCTTCACCCTGTTCGGCCTGCTGATAAAACTGATCGGCGACCTCTGCTACACCCTGGTCGACCCGCGTATCGACTTTGCCGCGAGGAATGCCTGATGTTCAAGCTCTCGCCTTTGGGTCGTCGCCGCTTCGAACGCTTCAAGAAAAACCGGCGCGGCTGGTGGTCGCTGTGGCTGTTCATCGGCCTGTTCATCCTGACGCTGGGTGGCGAACTGATCGCCAACGACAAACCGTTGATGGTCAGTTATCAGGGCCAGTGGTATTTCCCGGTGCTCAAGCGCCATACCGAACAGGAGTTCGGCGGGCAACTGCCGTTTCAGGCCGATTACCGCAGCGAATACGTGCAGAACCTGATTCGCAAGGACGGTGGCTGGCTGCTGTTCCCGCCGATTCCGTTCAGCTCCGACACACCCAACTACGACTTGAACAAACCGGCGCCGAGCCCGCCGACTTCGGTCAACTGGCTGGGCACCGACGATCAGGCGCGGGATGTGCTGGCGCGGGTCATCTTTGGTGCTCGGGTGTCGATTCTGTTTGCCCTGATGCTCACATTTGTCAGTGCGCTGATCGGCATCGCCGCCGGCGCGTTACAGGGCTACTACGGCGGCTGGGTCGATCTGCTCGGTCAGCGCCTGCTGGAAGTCTGGTCGGGCCTGCCAGTGCTGTATCTGCTGATCATCCTGTCCGGTTTCGTCGAGCCGAATTTCTGGTGGCTGCTGGGGATCATGGCGCTGTTTTCCTGGCTGGCGCTGGTGGACGTGGTGCGCGCCGAGTTCCTGCGCGGGCGCAATCTGGAATACGTCAAGGCAGCACGCGCCCTGGGCCTGACTGACCGCAAGGTGATCTTCCGGCACATCCTGCCCAACGCAATGAACGCGACGCTGAGCTACCTGCCGTTCATTTTGACCGGGGCGATTTCGACGCTGACCGCGCTGGATTTCCTCGGCTTCGGCATGCCGGCCGGCAGTGCCTCGCTGGGCGAACTGATCGGTCAGGGCAAGCAGAACCTGCAAGCGCCGTGGCTCGGGTTGACCGCGTTCTTTACCCTGGCGCTGATCCTCTCCTTGCTGGTATTCATCGGCGAAGCGTTGCGCGACGCTTTTGACCCTCGATCCTGAAGCGTGACCATGACTGAAAACCTGATTGAAATCCGCAACCTCAATGTCGCCTTCCATGGCCAGACCGTGGTGCGTGACCTGTGCCTGGATATCCGCCCCGGTGAGTGCCTGGCACTGGTGGGCGAATCGGGCTCGGGGAAATCGGTGACCGCGCATTCGATCCTGCAGCTGCTGCCCGAGAGTGAAGCGCAAACCCGTGGCAGCATCCGCTATCGCGGGCAAGAATTGCTCGGTGCTGATCCGAAGGTCTTGCGAGAACTGCGCGGGAATCGCATCGCCATGATCTTTCAGGAGCCGATGACTTCGCTCAATCCGTTGCACACCATCGAAAAGCAGATTGGCGAAACCCTGTTGCTGCACCGTGGCCTCGGCGGCAAGCAAGCGCAGCAGCGCATTCTCGAACTACTCGGACTGGTCGGCATTCAAAAGCCCAAGGAACGTCTGAAAGCCTATCCGCATCAACTCTCTGGCGGGCAACGGCAACGGGTGATGATCGCCATGGCCCTGGCCTGCGAACCGGAGTTGCTGATCGCTGACGAGCCAACGACGGCGCTGGATGTGACTGTGCAGCGCAAGATTCTCTTGCTGCTCAAGTCCCTGCAACAGCGGCTCGGCATGTCGCTGCTGCTGATCAGTCACGATCTCAATCTGGTGCGCAGCATCGCGCAGCGCGTATGCGTGATGAAGGCTGGCGAGATCGTCGAGCAGGCGCCCTGCGAAACCCTGTTTACCGAACCCAAACACCCTTACAGCTGCGTGCTGTTGAACGCAGAGCCGGAAGGTGAAGCCCTGCCCCGTGACGAACGCGAAAATGTGCTGGAGGTCGCTGACCTGCGCGTTGATTTCCAGGTCGGCGGCGGGTTGTTCAGGCGCAAGCAGTATCTGCGCGCTGTCGATGGCATCAGTCTGAATATTCAGCGCGGCAAGACCTTGGGCATTGTTGGCGAATCCGGTTCGGGCAAGTCAACGCTGGGCCAGGCGATCCTGCGTTTGCTGGATTCCGAGGGCAGCATTCGCTTTCAGGGCGAAGCGCTCGATGGCCTCAATCAGAAGCAACTGCGCCCGTGGCGCCGGCAGATGCAGGTGGTGTTTCAGGACCCGTTCGGCAGCCTCAGCCCGCGCATGTCGGTGGCACAGATCATCAGCGAAGGCCTGGAAGTGCACTGCGAGTCGACGGCCAATGAGTGCGATGAGCAAGTGATCCGCGTGCTCAAGGAAGTCGGTCTCGACCCGGAAAGCCGCCATCGCTACCCGCATGAATTTTCCGGCGGCCAACGCCAGCGCATCGCCATCGCCCGGGCCTTGGTGCTGAAACCGGCGCTGATCCTGCTCGATGAACCGACCTCGGCCCTCGACCGCACCGTACAGAAACAAGTGGTCGCCCTGCTCCGTGATTTGCAGGAAAAATACGGTTTGACCTACCTGTTTATCAGCCATGATCTGGCGGTGGTGCGCGCGTTGGCACACGACATGATCGTGATCAAGGACGGCCAGGTGGTAGAGCGTGGTGCCAGTCACGACGTGTTTGACAACCCGCAACATCCCTACACCAAAGAGCTGTTGGCGGCGGCGCATCCGGGGTGGATTTTTTTCTGTTAATTCGCGGCGCGGCATTCGCGAGCAGGCTCGCTCCCACATTGGAATGCAGCCCCCTGTGGGAGCGAGCCTGCTCGCGAAGGGACCGGTACCGGTACCGGTACCGGCAACAAACAATCAGGATCAGCCTCCATGAACACCACCGAAAGCCTCAAGGACTACCAACGAGTCCGCACCCTGGCGATCCGTTCGCTGTTCGAGATCATCGAGCAATCCAGCGAAGGCACGGTGATTGTTGACCGCGATGCGAATATCGTCTGGATGAACGAACGCTACGCCCGTCGCTTCGGTCTCGATTCAGCGGCAGGCGCTATCGGCAAACCCTGCGAAAGCGTGATCCCCGGCAGCCTGCTGCGCGAGGTGGTACGCACCGGTCGGCCGATTCTGCTGGACATGCAGGACACGCCAAAGGAACCGCTGGTGGTGATGCGCCTGCCGATCCACGACGATGCCGGCAGCGTGATCGGCGCCATCGGTTTTGCCCTGTTCGACGAGTTGCGCACGCTATCGCCGATGCTCAAGCGCTACCTGAGCATGCAGGAAGAACTCGCCTCGACCCGCTCGCTGCTGCGTGCGCGGCAGACCAAATACAACTTCGCCCACTTCATCGGTACCAGCGCTGCCAGCCTCGAAGTCAAACGACGTGCGCGACGAAGCGCCAGCGCTGATTCGCCCGTGTTGCTGCTGGGAGAAACCGGCACGGGCAAGGAGCTACTCGCACAAGCCATTCACAGCGCTTCGCCACGTGCGCACAAAGCCTTCGTCAGCATCAACAGCGCGGCAATTCCCGAGGCGCTGCTGGAAGCCGAGTTCTTTGGCACGGCACCCGGCGCCTTTACCGGCGCTGATCGCAAGGGCCGCACCGGTAAATTACAAATCGCTCAGGGCGGCACGCTGTTTCTCGACGAGATCGGCGACATGCCGCTGCCGCTGCAAAGCAAATTGCTGCGGGTGTTGCAGGAAAAGGAGTTCGAACCGGTCGGCTCCAACGAAGTGATACAGAGCGATGTGCGGGTAATCGCCGCGACTTCGACGGATTTGCAGGCTGCGATCAAGCGTGGCGAATTTCGCGCCGATTTGTACTACCGCCTCAACGTACTGCCGATCCAGGTGCCGCCGCTGCGCGAACGTCTCGATGATCTGCCGGCGCTGAGCGAGGCGATTCTCGAAGAACTGCGCAGCCAGCATGAACTGCACCGCAATGCGCTGGCGCTGTTAGGCCAGCATGCCTGGCCGGGCAACATCCGTGAGTTGCGCAATGTGCTGGAGCGGGCAGCGTTGCTCAGTGATGACTTGATGCTGACCGAGCAGGATATTCGCGGCGCGATTGGCACGTTTACTCCGGTTGAGCGAACGTCCGAGCCGAGCATGCAAGCCTCCGCTGGGGAAACATTTGCACAGGCGCGGGCGCGGTTTGATCGGCAGTTGATCGAGTCGACCCTGGCGCAATGCGCGGGGAAAGTGCCGGAGGCGGCGGTTCGGTTGGGGCTTGGGCGGTCGACGCTGTACAAGAAAATGGCTGCGCTCGGGATTGCCGAGTCTATATAAAGAGACAGCCGATCTCTCTTTTAAGACGAGAGCAAAAGCTTCGCGAGCAGGCTCGGTCCCACAGGGAACCCGGTGTCAGCTGTGGGAGCGAGCCTGCTCGCGAAAGCGCCCTTCCAGCAACGAAAGTCTCTGATTAGAGACAATATCAATCCAAACATCTCTTTGAGAAGAATAATATCCATATATTTCAATAACTTGAGCTTCTGGCACAAATCTCGCTAACACCTCTCCACACCCGTTCCACCCACAAAAATAACAATCCTGGAGAGACACACCATGAGTGTGATCATTGCCTTGGCAGCCCTGACGCTGCTGATGCTCGCCGCCTACCGTGGCTACAGCGTCATCCTCTTTGCCCCGATCGCCGCCCTCGGCGCGGTCCTGCTCACCGATCCGTCCGCCGTTGCCCCTGCGTTCACCGGGGTGTTCATGGATAAGATGGTCGGTTTCATCAAGCTCTATTTCCCGGTATTCCTGCTCGGCGCGGTGTTCGGCAAGCTCATCGAATTGTCCGGTTTCTCGCGCTCGATCGTCGCCGCTGCGATTCGCCTGCTTGGCACCAGACAAGCGATGCTGGTGATCGTACTGGTCTGCGCCCTGCTGACGTATGGCGGCGTGTCGTTGTTCGTTGTGGTCTTCGCCGTTTACCCGTTTGCAGCGGAGATGTTCCGCCAGAGCAATATCCCCAAACGCTTGATCCCGGCGACCATTGCCCTGGGTGCATTCTCCTTCACCATGGACGCCCTGCCCGGCACGCCGCAGATCCAGAACATCATCCCCAGCACCTTCTTCAACACCACCGCATGGGCGGCGCCGTGGCTAGGTGTGATTGGCACAATCTTCGTGTTCTGCGCCGGCATGTTGTTTCTCCAGCGCCAACGCAACAAGGCACAGCGTGCCGGTGAAGGTTACGGCACTCAACTGCGCAACGAACCGGAAACCGCCGAAGACCTGAAGCTGCCCAACCCTTGGATTGCCCTGTCACCTTTGCTGGCCGTGGGCATCATGAACCTGCTCTTCACCCAGTGGATTCCGCAGTGGTACGGCAAGACTCACAGCCTCGCGCTGCCGGGCATGGCCGCGCCTGTCACTACCGAAATCGCCAAGCTCACGGCGATCTGGGCGGTGCAGGCGGCGTTGCTGGTCGGCATCCTCATGGTCCTGGCGTTCGGTTTTAAGGCGATCAAAAGCAAGCTCGCCGAAGGCAGCAAAAGCGCGGTCAGCGGTGCGTTGCTCGCAGCCATGAACACCGCGTCTGAATACGGCTTTGGTGCAGTGATCGCTTCGCTGCCGGGTTTCCTCGTGCTGGCCGACTGGCTCAAGCAGATTCCCAATCCGTTGGTCAACGAAGCGATCACCGTGACGCTGCTGGCGGGCATCACCGGTTCGGCCTCGGGCGGCATGAGCATTGCGCTGGCAGCGATGTCCGAGCAGTTCATCAGCGCGGCGCACGCGGCGAATATTCCGCTGGAGGTGCTGCACCGCGTGGCCGCGATGGCCAGTGGCGGCATGGACACCCTGCCGCACAACGGCGCGGTAATTACCTTGCTGGCGGTGACCGGACTGACCCACCGCGAAGCCTATAAAGACATTTTCTGTATTACGCTGATCAAGACCCTGGCGGTTTTCGTGGTGATCGGCACTTTCTACGCCACTGGCATTGTGTGAGGTATTCATGACCACTCTTTCCGGCAAGACAGCCTTGGTAACCGGCTCCACCAGTGGCATCGGCCTGGGCATCGCGCTGACTCTCGCGAAAGCGGGCGCCAACCTGATTCTCAATGGCTTCGGCGACGCCTCGAAAGTGATCGCCGACGTCGCTCAGTACGGCGGCAAGGTTGGCCATCATCCCGCCGATGTCAGCGACCCGGCGCAGATTGCCGACATGGTCGCCTACGCCGAGCGCGAGTTTGGCGGGGTCGACATTCTGGTCAACAACGCGGGGATTCAGCACGTTGCGGCGGTAGAAGAGTTTCCTGTTGAGCGCTGGGATTCGATCATCGCGATCAACCTGTCATCGGTATTCCACAGCACCCGTTTGAGCCTGCCGGGAATGCGCCGCAAGAACTGGGGACGCATCATCAATATCGCTTCGGTGCATGGGCAGGTGGGCTCCACCGGCAAAGCCGCGTACGTCGCCGCCAAGCATGGCGTGATCGGCCTGACCAAAGTGGTCGGGCTGGAAACTGCGACCAGTCAGGTGACTTGTAACGCGATCTGCCCTGGCTGGGTGTTGACGCCGCTGGTGCAGAAGCAGATCGATGATCGCGCCGCCAAGGGCGTCGATCCGCAGCAGGCGCAGCATGATCTGTTGGCGGAAAAACAGCCGTCGCTGGAGTTCGTCACACCGCAGCATCTGGGTGAGCTGGTGCTGTTCCTGTGCAGCGAGTCCGGCAGCCAGGTGCGCGGCGCGGCGTGGAATATTGATGGTGGGTGGTTGGCGCAATAAACATCTGGCCATTGTGGGAGCGAGCCTGCTCGCGAATGCGGTGTATCAGGCACAGTTCGGGATACTGACACAACGCTTTCGCGAGCAGGCTCGCTCCCACCGGGGATGATCTCCCTGGCCTGTACGAATCAGACAAGAAGAGGCAAACCCATGTCCGATATCCTCTGGCAACCCGACGCCCAGCGTATCGCCCGTTCTCGTATGGACGTCTTCCGGCGCGAGATCAATCAGCGGCATTCGCTACACCTCGACGACTATCCCGCCCTGCACCAATGGAGCATCAATCAGCGCCCGGCGTTCTGGCAGGCGATCGTCGATTTCTTCGACATCCGCTTTCGCACTCAGCCCGACGCCGTCTTGCGTGAAGGTGCAGAGATGCCCAGCGCCGAGTGGTTTCCCGGCGCGACGTTGAATTTTGCTGAACACCTGCTGCGCCGTCGCGATGATGCCGTAGCGGTGGTTGCTGTGGCGGAGAACGGCCAGCGCGAACAACTGACCTGGGCCGAACTGGCCGAGCACGTCGCCGGTTTCCAGGCCAGCCTGCGCGCGGCCGGCGTGGCTCAAGGCGATCGTGTAGCCGCGTGCATGCCCAACACCTGGCAAACCCTGGTGGCGATGCTGGCTACCACCAGTCTCGGCGCAATCTGGTCATGCTCGTCGCCAGACTTCGGCACCCACGGCGTGATCGATCGCTTCGGCCAGATCGAACCGAAAGTGCTGCTCACCTGCGCCGGTTATCAATACGCCGGGAAAACCCTCGATCAGACTGCCAAGCTCAACGAAATCCTGGCACAGCTGCCCTCGCTGCAGCAGTTGATCATTGTGCCGTACGCCCGTGCGCAAGCGCGTATCGAGGATTATCAAACCCAGGCCGACGTCGCCTTGTGGGAAGACTTCTATCAACCTGGCGGCCAACCGGATTTCACCCCGGTGCCGTTCAATCATCCGCTCTACGTGCTGTACTCCAGCGGCACCACTGGCGTGCCGAAATGCATCGTCCACAGCACCGGCGGCGTGCTCCTGCAACATGTCAAGGAGCACGGGTTGCATTGCGACCTCGGCCCCGGTGATCGCCTGTTCTACTACACGACCTGCGGCTGGATGATGTGGAATTGGCTGGTTTCAGCGCTCGCGGTTGGCAGCGCCGTGGTGCTCTACGACGGCTCGCCGTTTCATCCGGACCATCAGCGTTTGCTCGACCTGATCGACGACGAACGCATCAGTGTGTTCGGCACCAGCCCCAAGTTTCTCGCCACGCTGGAAAGCAGCGGCGCCAAACCACGGCAAAGCCATGAGTTGAGCAGTTTAAAAACGCTGCTGTGCACGGGCTCGGCTTTGTCACCACAAAGCTACGATTTCGTTTACCGCGACGTCAAAACCGACGTGTGCCTGGCCTCGATGTCCGGTGGCACCGACATCGTCTCGTGCTTCGTCAACGGCAATCCGCTGACAGCGGTACGGCGCGGGGAAATCATCGGCAAAAGCCTGGGCATGGCCGTCGAGGTCTGGAACGACGCTGGCCGGCCGGTGATCGGTGAGAAAGGTGAGCTGGTGTGCACGCGGCATTTCCCGGCAATGCCGATCGGTTTGTGGAATGACGCGGATGGCACAAAACTGCGCGAGTCCTATTTCAGCCTGTTTCCCGGCGTCTGGGCGCAGGGTGATTATGCCGAGCAGTTGGCGCACGGCGCGATGATGATCCATGGGCGTTCGGATGCGGTGTTGAACCCGGGCGGCGTGCGTATCGGCACGGCGGAAATCTATCGTCAGGTCGAGAAAATCAGCGAAGTGCTGGACAGCGTCGCCATCGGCCAGCAGTGGCAGGATGATGTGCGTGTCGTGCTGTTCGTGCGTTTGCGCGATGGCGTCGAACTCGATCAAGGGCTTGAGCAGCGAATTCGCGAGGTGATCCGCGCCAATACCACGCCGAGGCATGTCCCGGCGCGGATCGTTGCAGTGACGGACATACCGCGCACCATCAGCGGCAAAGTCGTGGAACTGGCCGTGCGTAATGTGGTGCACGGCGAACAGGTCAAGAACACTGATGCGCTGGCCAATCCCGAAGCGCTGGAACAGTTTCGGGACCGGCCGGAGCTTGTTGATTGAAAACGGCACTGGCGCCTCCATCCAACAGGTTGGCGGCAGTGCTTTTCATCAGCGAGGTTTGTTCAGGGTAATGACGATTGGCTCGCCAATGGCCTTGCCTGCATTGGCCTCGAGTGCGCCGCGCAGGATCGTCATGTTTTCATCGAAGGTAGCTTTATCGGTAGCCAACTGACTCAACAGCGAGGTTGCCAAGGCCAGCGAGTCGGCGTTTTCGAAGGCTCTGGACGGCGCGTGGCAGTCTGCCCCGGTGTCCGACTCACGCAGGCAGCCGGCAGCCAGATTCAGCAGTTCCGTCACGTCCAGGCGCTGGCCATCGTCACTTGTGTGCACGGCGTCGCTGGCATAGCCGACATCATCGGTTTGCGCACTGGCGTGGAACAGCTCATGAATCAGGTCGTCGGCAACCACGTCGTGGTTGAAGCCCATGCTGACGAAATGTCTGTTGAGGTTTTTTGTATAGACCTGCACAAACGCGATGTCGGCGCCTTGTTCTGACCCCGCGTCTTTCCAGCGTTGGTAATTGTCCGCATCGAACGATGCCAGGGTGTCGTTGATCTTGAGCCCGTCCAGAACCATGTTGCTCAAGGAAAAACCGGCGAAATCGAAACGAATCAAACGCAGGTAGTTCACCAGGCGATCAGTGGATATCTGTGAGGCACTGCCGAACACGATCTTCATCAGGGACTCGCGATCGCGTTTGAAATCATGACGGTTGAAGACTTCGATCGCGTTATCGATCTTGGCCCGCGCGCGCGGCAGACTTCGCTCGATAAACTTGCGCGTATAGCTGAGCGGCAATGTGCGTGGCGAATAGGGTAACTGCACCGGAGCGTGATACGCGAAACCATCCAGGGGCTGGCCCCAGAGGTTGCCGCGTCGGTTCAGTGCGTACCATTTGTCACCACGGCGGGCAGCAAGTACGCCAACGGCATCAGCGGTTGCGCGGGGTCGCCAGCTCCCCAGCCCCAGTTGCACATTATCGGCAGCCTCCAGCAGATCCCAGGATTGCCGGCGGCCACTGATCTTGTGCAACTGCCCACTGGCTTTGAGGATCAGGTCGTGACTGTTTTTATTGAACCGCAACAACCCTTTGTGCAGCAGTTTGCCGCCCGCTTGCAGGCCGGATGGCACACCGTCGAACGGATTGAAAAGTGAAATGGCCGAAGTCAGCGCCAGGCGGGTGAAGCGCGCGGCTTTGGCCGTCGTGGAAATAGCCTTGGCGCAAATGCTCAGCGCCTTCGAGCTGGCGCCAGCGACGGTTCCCACGAGACCGATGCCATCCATCAGACATCCGTAAAACCCGTCGACCATTTTGTTGTGGTCGCCCGAAACGATGTCCTCGATGCATTTCTTGAACGGAACCAGCAGGTCGATGAAGTAAGTCAGCAGTCGCTCACCCTCTTCTTTGGAAAGTTCCAGTGGAGTCGGTATGCGCACGAGTTCTCTTAGTTCGCTCCTGTTCAAAAACGGACGGTTATTCACCAGAAATTCAGCGATGCGCGCGATCGCCGGATCATTGAATTTCTGATAGAAGCCCGGCTTCAGTTCCGAAGACTGCATCGGCGCTGCAAGTTCACCGAAGTAATCGATGATCGCCATGCTGCTGGTAACCGAAGTGTCTTCGGCCGCTGCATGGGTATAGCGTTTGATGTTTAACGGCAGGCGTTGAGTTGCGGTGCGAGTCAGGGGCAGCGTCATGTTGGCGCTGGCACTGATCCGCGAACGTTGCAGGAACTTGCGCTCGCGTTTGATGAGAGCTCCCAGCGCATCATTTTTTCGGGTTTCTGCACGCGAGGTGAATAACTCATAACAGAGCTCGGCGTTTTCATGTGACGCATACATCACTATGCCGAAACGTCCTGTGGCGGCATCCCGGCTTTGCAGCGTCTCTTGTTCAAGGCCAATGCCGAGGGGGCCGCCGGCCCGACGCGTGACGACATAGACGGCAGATTCGCGCACAGTGAAAAAGTTGATGCCTGCATTCATGAATATCTGCAGATCGGCTTCCGGCATCTGCGCCAGGGCCAGTTTTACAGCGGACAGCATGCCGCTGTTCAACGCCTTGAAATGCGCAGCCAACTGCCGGTCCAGCTCAAGCTCGCAGGATTCGAGTTTGAGTAATCCCGGATAACGCGTGTACAGGCTGATACCCGACGGATTGTAATCAATGGCGGGAAGAAGAAGCCCTTGATTCACCAGGCGTACGGTGCGTCTGTCCCATTCACCGGTAGCCATGTCTCCCGATTGATGCAGATCGACCATTGACATGACTTGCTGCCCGCCTTGCTCGGAAAGCGCTTTCTCGTCGAGGGTGTCGCAACCTGGCGCGGCTTTTTTCAATTGAGTCCGGGCTATTTCTGCACGATTGGGCAACGGGGTCGAGAACGCACGGGCTACCTGCGCGAATTGCTCCGAATGTCGCTCGAAGGCATCAAGTGCAAGCCGTGTACTGGCCTCCTCTGATTGTTCGAGCTCAGTCCTGGCGATAATCCGGTTCAGCAATGCCCAATCGACAATCGGGTCGATCATCGCCAGATCGCGCAGATGTTTCTGCGCTTCACTGACTGCCTCCAGCTCGCCATAGGCAATGATCTGCGCATAGGTCATGACTCGCGAAGCTCCAGCCTTTGCCGCTTCAACCAGCGCAACCGCACGAGTAAGGTTGATCCAGGCGATCGAGCCGAGCGTAACCGTGGCCGGCACTTCAATGACCAGAAACTCCGGCGCGTTGCGAGCCAGAAGCAGATGGGCGACCAGGGGCGACAGCTCCGGATCAATCCAGCGCTTGTTGCGAACAAACTCGACGTACTCGTCGCGAATTTCTGAAGGATGACGTTCAAGATTGCCGGGCGAATACAGATCGCGGCGGTTGATTGAGTGACTGTTGCCAATGGATGGATCGAGATCAAGCAACACTGCGGTTATCAACAATTGGTGAAGGGTATTTGCGCAGACCGCTTGTCCCTCATTAACGCCATACCAATTCAGTTCTTTCAAATAACTGCCAGCGAGCGCCAGCGCGATTGGATGTTCGACGCATTCGGCAATGCGCTGCGCTGCGTTTTCAGCGGATATAGCGGCGCGGCCGGAGACGTTGTACAGAGCGGTCAGTAATTTGCGTTTGGGCATCAACTTCGCCGTGGCCTTGCGAATCCCCGAGAACTGCTCTTCAGATAGTGCTGCCAATACATCATCGGTCGTTTGAAAGTGCTCCCAGTAATCCCCGGGCTCTTTTACTTCAGGCGCAAACCTGAACAAACCGAGCAGATTCCTGACCTTGGCATTATTGTCAGGCAAGTCGATGTCATGAAACTTGAACCATTGATCGAGAGTGACATCCAGATCAGGCCATATGAAACCACCGGCTACATCTGCTATATCCGCAATCACCATCAACGCAGATCGTGTCGGCTGACTGAATTCAAAGTGACGCGCCGCGACCAGATCCACCCAACCTCTGTCGGCGCGGACTTCCATCTTGCCCTCTGGCGACACTCGTAGCAGTCCGTCATGATCGCGCGCCTCTTCGCGGGCAAGTGCGCCGACGACAGGGCCAGTTTCGAGCAACTCCGCAAGCAGAAGCCTGCCGGGGTTATAGATATCGTGAAGTGAAGAGCCCGGCCGCAGTTCTACTTCACGCGCATACCAGTTGATTATTTGATCGTCGCTGTATTCATCCAGCGCTTGCTCAAGATGAGCCAATACCTGTTCACGTTCCATCGCATCTGCTGCGGATTGATATTGCCAGCCTGCCAAAGTAACTTTTGCAGGGCGGAATATCTTGTCTTTCTTCAAGTCAATCATTAAAAGCCTCATCAAACCAACTGGCTGACCATTCAGCCTGATGAGGTTTTATCCAGTTCAACGCCAGCGATCCATAGGTTAAATATAAAGCAGTGTTGCGACATGCAACTTGAATCCCTGCAAGCTACTCGTCAGTCGATCAAACCCCATTCTCCTGAAGTTGAATCGCCCGCGCCTTTTTGATCGCCCTGAAGTTTGATTCGCAACTTCAGGTTATTCACCGAATCGGCATTCTTCAGTGCTTCCTGCTCGCTGATTGCGCCTTCTGCATACAACGCAAACAGTGCCGCGTCAAATGTCTGCATACCGAGTTCGGCTGACTTTTCCATCATCGGCTTGAGTTCTTCGAACTGGCCGCGTCGGACCAGGTCAGCGATGGTCGGCGTACCCAGAAGAATTTCAACTGCCGCGCGCCTTTGCCCATCGACAGTGCGGAGCAGACGCTGCGAAACACAGGCTTTCAAGTTGTTGCCCAATGTCTGCAAGAGCTGATCGCGCTTTTCCTCGGGAAACATATTGATGATGCGATCCAGTGCCTGATTGGCGTTCGTCGCATGGAGCGTCGACAGGACAAGATGGCCGGTGTCGGCAAACGACAGCGCATGTTCCATGGTTTCGCGATCACGGATCTCACCGATCAGTACGACGTCCGGAGCTTGGCGCAGAGTGTTCTTCAAAGCCGCATGAAAGCTTCGGGTATCGACGCCGACTTCACGCTGATTGATGATCGAGCGCTTGTGCCGATGGATATATTCGATCGGGTCTTCGATCGTCACGATGTGCCCGGCACTGTGGCGGTTGCGGTGATCGATGAGTGCCGCCAGCGAAGTCGATTTGCCTGAACTGGTCGCGCCGACAAAAAGAATCAGGCCACGTTTGAGCATCACCGTTTCCAGCAACACTGGCGGCAGCTTCAGGTCTTCGAATCGCGGGATGTCGACCTTGACGTTGCGGATCACGATCGAGACGTCATTGCGCTGCTTGAAAATGTTCACCCGGAATCGCCCGACGCCCGTTCGGGAGATTGCCAGGTTCATTTCCAGATCCCGGTCGAACTCCCGGCGCTGCTCGGCGTCCATCAGGGAGGTGGCGATGGCTGCGGTTTCACCGGGCTTGAATGGCTGCTCGCGCAACGCCGTCAGCACACCGTCAATGCGAGCGCTCGGGGGCGCGCCGGTAGAGAGGAACAGATCCGAGCCGTTTTTTTGCGACAATATTGACAACAGTGCATCGATTTCCATGGCTGAAAGCACCCGCGAAGCATTGAATGAGCAGATTTGGCCTACGCTTGGCGCGGCTCCTGCAACAATGATAGACCCCGTCTCACCGAACCACGCTCAGGATTGAAGTAATGAACGCTGTATCCGCCGTTGACGACGCCCAGGCCCTGATTGCCCGCACCGACTGGAGCCGCAGCCCGCTGGGCGCTGCCGGCACCTGGCCGCAGAGCCTGCGCACAGCGGTGGACATCGTGATTCATTCGCCGATGCCGATGCTGCTGTTATGGGGCCCGCAACTCACGCAGATCTACAACAATGGTTTCGCCCTGCTCGCTGGCAGCAAGCATCCCGAAGCGTTCGGGCAACCGACGCATGAGGTCTGGCCGGAAGTACGAGACTTTTCCGAGCCGATTTACCAGGCGGTGCTGCAGGGTCAGGTGCGCAGCTTCAGCGAGCAGCGGTTCAGCGTGCAACGCGACGGCAAGAAAACCGATTTCTGGCTGGATCTGACCTACAGCCCGATTCGCGATGAAACCGCACAGGTGGCCGGGATTCTGATCACCGCCATCGAAACCAACGAGCGCCGACGCATTGCCCTGGAATTGCAGCGTCGTTCCGAAGAAAGCCTCAAGGCCCAGCGCCAGTCCGAGGAGCGTCTGCAACTGGCCCTCGCCGCCACCGACGCCGTCGGCACCTGGGATTGGGACATTGGCGAAGACCGTTTCATCGCCGATGCGCATTTTGCCGAGTTGCACGGCGTGGATCCGGCCAGGGCCGGGCAGTTGCCGATCAGCGACTACCTGCACGGCGTGCATCCCGAAGACCGCGCCATGGTTGCGCGCGGCATCAAGCACTGCATCACCCACGGCACCGAGTACGCTGAAGAATATCGCTTGTTGCAGGCCGACGGCACGCTGCGCTGGATCTTCGCGCGAGGGCGTTGCTACAAGGACCATCATGGTCGGCCGATGCGTTTCCTCGGCGCAGCGCTGGATCTGACTGAACGCAAACACACCGAACAGGCGTTGCGTCAGAGCCAGACCGAACTTCAACTGATCATCAACGCCATGCCGATCCTGATCAGCTACGTCGACGCCGAGGAACGTTTCCGCCTGAACAACGCAGCCTATCTCGACTGGTACGGCCTGACGCCGCAGGAGCTGTATGGGCGCACGATCCGCGAAGTCATCGGCGAAGAGGCCTACTTCCTGCGCGCGCCTTATATCGCCGAAGCGCTGGCCGGACGCTCCTGTTCCTTCAGTTTCTACACGCCGCACCGCGATGGCAGTACCCGTCATGCGCTGATGAACTATCTGCCCCGGCATGGCGCGGACGGTGCAGTCAACGGCTTCTACATCTTTGTCATCGACGAAACCGAGCGCAAGAAAACCGAAGAAGCCCTGCGCAATCTCAATGAGACGCTTGAAGAGCGGGTCAGCGCGCGCACCGAGCAACTGGCTCAGGCCAACGAGCGCTTGCAGAACGAAATGTTCGAACGCGAGCGCGCCGAAGATGCCTTGCGCCACGCGCAGAAGATGGAAGCCGTCGGCCAGCTTACCGGCGGCATCGCCCATGACTTCAACAACATGCTCACCGGCATTATCGGCAGTCTGGACTTGATGCAGCGCTACATTGCCAATGGTCGCGCCGACGAGATCGGCCGTTTCACCGAGGCGGCCGTGTCATCGGCCAATCGCGCGGCGGCGCTGACCCATCGCTTGCTGGCGTTTTCGCGGCGTCAGTCGCTGGACCGCAAGCAACTGCACGTCAACGAACTGGTGCACTCGCTGGAAGACCTGATCCGCCGCACCAAGGGCGATGCCATCGAGCTGCAACTGCGCTTGCCAGAAGACTTGTGGCCGGTGAGTACGGACGTCAGCCAGCTGGAAAATGCTCTGCTCAATTTGGTGATCAATGCCCGCGATGCGATGCCCGAAGGCGGCACGTTGCTGATCCAGACCGCGAACGTGTATCTCGACAGCAGCGACACCACCATTCTCGAGCCGGTGAAGGCCGGGGAATACGTGATGCTCGCGGTCAGCGATAACGGCACCGGCATGACGCCGTCAATCCGTTCCAAAGCGTTCGATCCGTTCTTTACCACCAAACCGATCGGCCAAGGCACCGGGCTTGGGCTGTCGATGATTTACGGATTCGCCCAGCAGTCCGGTGGTCATGTCAGCCTCGACAGTGTGCCGGGGCAAGGTACTTGCGTACGTCTGTACTTGCCGCGTTTGCTTGAGCCGACGCCCGAATCCTCGTCTGTGGAGAAAGCCGAACCGATTGCCGCTTCATCTTCGGGCGAGACCGCGATCGTGGTCGAGGATGATCCGGCAGTGCGCATGCTGGTGCTCGATCTGCTCAAGGAACTGGGCTACACAACCTTCGAAGCGGAAAACGCCACGAACGCCTTGCCCGTGCTCGAATCCGTGCAACGCGTCGATCTGCTGGTCACTGATGTCGGGCTGCCGGGCATGAACGGTCGGCAGTTGGCGGAGATTGCTCGCCAGCATCGTCCGGGGCTTAAAGTGCTGTTCATGACCGGTTACGCGCAGATTGCTGCCGAGCGTCAGGGCTTCCTTGAAGAGGGCATGGACATGGTCGCCAAGCCCTTTGTCCTTGAAGTGCTGGCGAGCAAGATTCGCAAGTTGAGCAACCCGACCCCGCGACTTGAGGCATAATCGCGCGCCCCGCTGTCACCCCGTTATCAGGTATTGCACGATGAAAGCCCAAGCCCGCCACATTCTGGTGAAAACCGCCGAAGAGGCCGAACAACTCAAACAGCGCATTGCCAAGGGCGAAGCGTTCGATGTGCTGGCGAAGAAATTTTCCACCTGCCCGTCCGGCAAACGCGGCGGCGACCTGGGCGAAGTGCGGCCGGGGCAGATGGTCGGCGCGATTGATGCGGTGATTTTCAAGAAACCGCTGCGTACCGTGCATGGGCCGATCAAGAGCAAGTTTGGGTATCACCTGGTGCAGGTGTTTTATCGGGATTGATTGCTGCTTCTGTGTAGGAGCTGACGAGTGCAGGGGAATGCATTTCAAGTTCGGGGGATCAGCGCTCCGGGCACTTGAATCACCCGACTGGCCAATTCATGTCCTGCTTGCGCGGCCTCTGCCGGACTGCCGCCGAGCAGGCGCCTGGCCAGGTACGCCGCGCTGAACGAATCCCCTGCCGCCGTGGTGTCGACAACCTTGTCGACCTTTTGCGCCGGCACTTCAAACGCCTCACCGTCGCAACGAATCAGACACGCCTCGGCGCCACGCTTGAGCACCACTTCTGGCGTGCCAATCTGCGCATACGTCGCAAACACCTCGGCGCAATCGCCGAAACCGAACAGCGCCTGTTCGTCATCCACGGTCAGCAACGCCAGATCAACATAAGGCAAGACGCTGCGATACGCCGCTCGCGCCTCGTCCACCGACGCCCACAGGCGTGGGCGGTAGTTGTTGTCGAACACAATGCGCGCATCGCGTTGTCGGGCTTCGCTCAACGTCTTGATCAACCGGGCGCGGCCTTGCATGCCGAGTACCGCGAGGGTGATCCCACTGAAATACAGCACGTCGTAGTGCGGCAACGCCGCGAGGATCGGCTCGGCCGCAGGGGTGGTGAAGCAATCGCGTACCGCCGCTTCGTTGCGCCAGTACAGGAAACGCCGCTCGCCGTTGGCGTCGGTCTGGATGCAATACAAACCAGGCAGCCGACCGGGCAGGCGCTGCACCAGATCGAGGCCGATGCCTTCGCTGCGCCAGATCTGGCACATGGCGTCACTGAAACTGTCATCACCCAGTGCGGTGACGTAGTCGACTTGCGCCTTGTCGTCCAGCGCACGGGACAGATACACCGCCGTATTGAGGGTGTCGCCACCGAAGCTTTGCTGCAGACTGCCGTCGGCGCGTTGCTGCAGTTCGATCATGCATTCGCCGATCAGGGCGATGCGTGGGGTGTTGCGGGGGGTTTTCATCGGGTGGGATCTCTGGGGGTTCGGTGGTGGCTAAGCGGGCGTCTTCGCGAGCAGGCTCGCTCCCACAATGGAACGCATTGATCTTGTGGGAGCGAGCCTGCTCGCGAATAGCCGCCGCAACGCAATCTCAAGCCTTAGAAACAAGTCTCCATGGTCTCGATGACCGCCAGCTGCTCATCCACCAGTAACCCTACCCGCCACTTGTCGAACGTCAGGCACGGGTGCGAAGTGCCGAAGGAAATGATGTCGCCGACCCGCAGCTCTACCCCCGGCGCCACGCTCATGAACGCATGCTGATCCATCACCGCCGTGACCTTGCACGCACCGATATCATCCCCCGCCGCCGGCACCACACCGGCCTTGTAGCGCAACAACGGCACCGGCAAACCGGCATCGAAGGCGACGTCGCGCTTGCCCAGGGCGATCACCGCAAAACCCGGTTCCGGCAGCGACTGCACATGAGCCCAGACTTCCAGCGCCGGGCGCAGGCCTTCGTGCAGATCGCTGCGACGGTCGAGCACGCAGCACTGCGCCTCTTTGTAGATACCATGGTCGTGCGCCACGTAACTGCCCGGGCGCAACACACTGAGGAAACGGCCAGCGGCGTTCTGGGTTTCGAAGGATTCGGCGATCAGGTCATACCAGGCCGAACCTGACGCAGTGATGATCGGTTTGGCGATGGCAAAGGCGCCGCTGTCCTGCAACTGCACCGCCAGGCGCACCAGCGACGCGGCGAACTCGCGAATGCCACTGACCGCATGATCGCCATGAATCACGCCTTCGTAACCTTCGATGCCGGTCAGGGCCAGCGCCGGTTGCGCATCGATGGCCTTGGCCAGCTCGATGACTTCCTGCTCGCTGCGGCAACCGCAACGGCCGCCAACCACGCCGTATTCGATCATCACGTTGAGCTTCACCCCACGTGAAGCGAAGTAAGCCCCGAGGTCGGCGACGTTGTCGGGGTGATCGACCATGCAATAAAAATCGAACGTCGGATCGGCGAGCAGATCGGCAATCAACGCCATGTTCGGCGTGCCGACCAACTGGTTGGCCATCAATACCCGGCGCACGCCGTGGGCATAAGCGGCGCCGGTCTGGGTAGCGCTGGCGAGGGTGATACCCCAGGCGCCGGCGTCAAGCTGTCGTTTGAACAATGCCGGGGTCATGCTGGTTTTGCCGTGGGGCGCCAGTTCGGCGCCGCTGTCGCTGACGAATGTCTGCATCCAGCGAATGTTGTGCTCCAGCGCCTCGCGGTGCAGCACCAGCGCCGGCAGGCTGACGTCGCGGGTCAGTTGCGCGCCGATGGCGGCGTCGCCTTTTTCTACGGCAGAGTTGATGGCAGTGGTCATGATCCAATCCTCACAGTCGCGGCCGCAGGCAGCCGCGGTTATTCGTTGATCCGCCGGGCGAGGCTGTTGGCGCTCTCGATCAATACCCGGCGATAGTCGTTGTAATTGTTTTTCGCATCGGCCCGTGGGGCGACGATGCACAGGGTACAAATGGCCACGCCTTGCGGGTCTTTGACCGGCGCGGCGAAGCAATGGGTGAAGGTGTCGGCGACGCTGTCGAAGGAGAAGAAGCCATCGCTGCCGGCCTGACGAATCTCCGCCAGAAAACGCTCCAGTGGCAGGCGTTCGCCGTCGGGCAGGATGTAGTCATCCTCGTCGATCAAATCGATGATTTGTTGATCGCTCAAATGCGCGAGCAGCAGACGCCCGGAAGCTGTCCACGGGATCGGCGCGTTTTCGCCGATGTCGGACGAGATGCGGAAATGCCGCTCGCCTTCTTTCATCAACGCCACGGTGTATTTGCGCCCGTTGAGCAGGCACATCTGCGCAGTTTCACGGGTCTGGCTGACGATCTCCTGCAAAGCGTGATCGGCCTCGCGGCTGAGGTCGAAATGCCGCAGATGCGCCTGACCAAGGAAGTACAACTGGCGGCCAAGGTAGACGTGGCCATCCTTGCCCACCGGCTCCAGAATCCGTCGCTCCAGCAAGGACGCGACCAGTTCGTAGACCGTCGATTTCGGACTGCCGATGCCGTTGGCAATGTCATTGGGGCGCAGGGGCTGGCCGATTTCCTTGAGAAAATCGAGGATATCGAACGCCCGGTCCAGACCGCGTGCCCGGCGCTTGATGGTGTCTTCGGTCATGTCAGTGGTTTCCATTCAAAGTCGCCGGATGGTAACTGGCCCTTGATGCCATGTCAGTGACATTGCTGCCCTCACCCCCCGCCCTCTCCCAAAGGGAGAGGGCGCCTGATCGTGTCAATGCATAAATCACTGATAAACGCTGACTCTGCATCGATAAAGATCAGTTCCCTCTCCCTCCGGGAGAGGGCTAGGGTGAGGGGAAAGCTTCACTCAGATCTTCTTGTAGGCAATGCAGTCGATCTCAACCTTGCAATCAACCATCATGCTTGCCTGCACACAGGCCCGCGCCGGGGCGTGTTCGGGTTTGAAATACTCGGCGAAGACCTTGTTGAAACTGCTGAAATCCCGTGGATCGTCCAGCCAGACGCCGGCGCGGACCACATCTTCAAGACCATAACCAGCCTCTTCGAGAATCGCGATCAGGTTCTTCATGGTCTGGTGGGTCTGTTCGACAATGCCACCAACGATGATCTCGCCATCCACCGCCGGAACCTGGCCGGACACATGCAGCCAGCCATCCGCTTCAACTGCGCGGGCGAATGGACGAGGCTGGCCGCCGGCGGCGGTGCTGCCGGTGCCGTAACGCGTAATGCTCATGGGTGTTTCTCCTGATTGCAAAAGTACAGATTCAAAACCGCGTGCTCTTGAGAAATTCCGCCAGACGCGGCGATTGCGGGCGTTCGAACAGTTCCTTGGGAGGTCCCTGCTCTTCGATCCGCCCTTGATTCATGAAAACGATCTTGTCCGAGACCTCGAAAGCGAAACGCATTTCGTGGGTCACCAGCAACATGGTCATGCCGTCCTCGGCCAGGCCCTTGATCACGTTGAGCACCTCGCCGACCAGCTCCGGGTCGAGGGCCGAGGTGACTTCGTCGAAGAGCATCAAACTCGGGTTCATCGCAATGGCCCGGGCAATCGCCACGCGCTGTTGCTGACCGCCGGACAACTGGCCGGGAAAGTGATTGCGCCGCTCCAGCAGGCCGACGCGCTCCAGCCATTTTTCCGCAAGCACTACGGCTTCATCCTTGTGCATCTTTTTCACCTTGAGCAGGCCCAAGGTGACGTTCTGCAAAGCGGTCAGGTGCGGGAACAGGTTGAATTGCTGGAAGGCCATGCCGGTCATCGCACGATGGCGGGCAATAACCTTTTCCGCATGGCGCACACGTTTACCGTTGACCTCGTCGTAGCCGATGGACTCGCCGTCGAGCAGGATCTGCCCGCCCTGAAACTCTTCAAGCATGTTCACGCAACGCAGCAGCGTGGTCTTGCCCGAACCGCTGGAGCCGATCAGCGTGACGACGTTGCCGCGCTGCATGCTCAGGTCGACACCCTTGAGCACTTCCACCGCGCCGTACTGTTTGTGCAGGCCGCGAATGTCCAGCAATGCCTGATCCTGTGAAGCAACTTGAGCTTGAGTCATGGCAGGGCCACCCGCTTTTCAATGTGCCGGCCGAGTAATTCGATGCCGTAGTTGATGACGAAGAACAGAAAACCGGCGAACAGGTAGAACTCCAGGGTCATGAAGTTCCGGGCGATGATCTGTTGCGTGCTGAGCAGCAATTCGGCGACGCCTATCACCGAAAGCAAGGTCGAAGCCTTGACGATCTCGGTGGACGAGTTGACCCAGGTCGGCAAAATCTGCCGCAGCGCCTGAGGCAACAGTACGTAGCCGAGGGATTGATAGAACGTCAGGCCGATGGCTTTCCCCGCCTCCATCTGCCCGCGCGGCAAGGCTTGCAGCGCGCCACGGACGATTTCGGCGACGTGCGAGCCGCAGAACAGCGTCAGGCCCAGGGCGCCGGCCTGAAACGCGCTGATCTGCCAACCGAGCGCCGGCGCCATATAAAAGCAGGCCAACACCAATACAAACACTGGCGTGCCGCGAATCAGATCGACGTACAGCCGAAACGGCGCGCGCATCCAGAACTTGCCGTAAGTCAGCACCAGACCGGCGACCACACCAAGCAGCGTGCCCAACACAATAGCCAGCGCCGAGACCTGCACGCTGGTCAGAAAGCCCTGCCACAACGGCTCGCGCGCGACCCACAATTCATGTAACCAACTGGGAGATTCGTACATCGCAGCCTCCTATCGGCGGATCGCCAGACGCTGCTCGAGGTAACGCAGCAGCATGGCAATGAGGTAACAGGCCGCGACATACAACGCCGTGGTCACCAGCCAGGTTTCAATCACCCGGTAGCTTTCGACGTTGATCTTGCGCGCGTAATAGGTCAGCTCCGGCACCGCAATCGCGGCCGCCAGTGAGGTGTCCTTGAACAGCGAAATGAAGTTGTTCGACAACGCCGGCAGCACGTTGCGCAGCATCACCGGCACGGTGACGTAAGCCTTGACCTGCCATTCACCGAGACCGATTGCCAGCCCGGCTTCGCGCTGGCCTTTGGGAATGCTCAACAAGCCGCCACGGAACACTTCGGTCAGGTACGCGCCGGCATACAGCGACAGGGTGATGATGAACGACGGGATCTTGTCCAGACGAATCCCGAGACTCGGCAGTGCAAAGTAGATCAACAGAATCAAAACCAGAATTGGCGTGTTGCGCACTACCGTGACGTACACCGAGGCCAGCACCCGCAAGGCGCGATGCTTCGACAGCAAGGCAAACGCCATCAGCAGGCCGATCACGCAGCCGATGGCGATCGACACCAGCGCCAGCTGCAAGCCCAGACCGAGCCCCGCCAGCAAGGTGTCGAAATCGCGCCACACGGCGGCAAAGTTCAACTGATAGTTCATGGTCAGCAATACCTTGAGCGGGGCGACGGTCATCGCCCCACTCTCACGGGATCATTTGAATTCGACTGGGAAACCGATCGCGGGCGACGGCAGATCTACACCGAACCATTGTTTGAACGAAGCGGCATAGGTCGGGAATTCAACCCCGGTCATGGCTTCATGCAGCGCGGTGTTGACGAAGTTCAGCCAATCCTGATCGCCACGTTTGACGGCGCAGGCGTAAGTCTGCGGGCTCCAGGCGTAGCTTGGGCTGCGGTAGCGGCCCGGGTTCTGCACCATCAGGTATTTGACCGACGACTGATCGGTAGCGGCGGCATCGGCGCGACCGGAGTTCACCGCCTGGTACATCAGGTCAACGCTGTCGTACTGATCGACCTTGGCCTTGGGCAATGCCTGATGCACCAGTTCTTCCGCGTAGACGTTCTGCAGCACCGCAACGGTGACGTCATCGCCCGCCGCCTGCAGGTCTTCGATTTCCTTGTACTTGCTGTTGTTCGGCAACAGCAGGCCAACACCTTCGCGGTAGTACGGCAGGGTGAACGCGACTTGCTGTGCGCGGCTGGCGGTGACGGTGATGAACTGGCAGCTCATGTCGACCTTGTCGGTCAGCAGATTGGGAATCCGCGCATCGGACGACTGCACCACGAACTCGACCTTGCTCGGGTCGTTGAACAGCCCTTTGGCCACGATCCTGGCGATGTCGATATCAAAACCCTGCAACTTGCCGTCCGCGCCCTGAAAGTGCCACGGCGCATTGGTGCTGCCGGTGCCCACGATCAACTTGCCACGGGCGAGAACACTGTCGAGCTTGCTGTCGGCAGCCTGGGCCAGGCCCATAACCGAGGAAGAAGCCGCAAGAACAAAAACACACGCTTTGAACAACGAAGGACGGCGATGCATGGCAAGCACTCCATAATTGTGTTTATTCCGCTATACCGGAACACGGTTTATTACTACGGAATAGACAGCAGAAAGTGTGCCACAGGAATCTCGCGAAATCTGTAACTGCTTTGAATGCTATTGGAATCAACAAGATATGGTTCGTGGACCAAAGGGTTTGGCCCGAACTAGAACGAAGAAAATAGCTGACACAGCCATTAAAGGGGAAATGCGTTCCCAACTTGGGTCAGATCGCGCCGTTGTGGTGCGAATCAGGGTGACAGTTGAACAAGACCCGGTATCAGCGCTTTAGCGCCTGCCTGTAGACATCCCCACCCTGCCGTTTCCCGACGGCTATCACCGTCACGACAGCACTTCTCGTGTTTACGCAGCCCACCTGTAATTTCTGACAGTAGACCGCGACGCCCCTACTCCTATAACGTCAAGGAGCCTACCCGCTCGTTGAAAAGGACCCTTCGATGAACGCGACAAACACAACTTCCGCGCTGGATCCGGTTTACCGCAAAGCCCTGAAAACCTGGCGTCCGGTCATTCTTTATTTCGCCAATGAACACTGCCCCGCCTGCGAATGGGCCGGGCCGATCTTTCGGCAGATTGCCGAGCCTTACCGACTGCGCGCCAACATCTATATGCTCAACACCAGCCAATCGCCCAAGCACCCGAACGTCACGGGCACGCCAACAGTGCTGTTCTATAAAAACGGCAGGCTGCTGAAAAAGCTCAAAGGTATCGGCACCGAGGAAACCCTGGCGAAGGATATGGCCCGGCATGTCGGCAGAACGAAGGCGCCCGCAGCGCCACGCAAACATCACCATGATCTGGCATGGCTGAGGCGGACGCTCAGTTCATTGCGCACGGTCTCGCGTTCGCGCCACCGGCTTCTGCGCTGAACCCGACCGGGATTGGACAACCCGCGGTCTGCCTGCTTTGCTGTTGAGCGAACACATTGCGCGCCGCCCGCCGGTTCGGGTGGTTGCCAGGATCGGCGCAGACAGCGGGATAAGCATGTTCGAAACCATTGAAGCGCAAGCGTTGAAGGAAACCGCGTCTGACGAGTTGAGGGAAGAGTTTCTCCAGCGCGAATTCGAACGGCTCAAACCGTTCAGCCTGTTGATCTATGTGGTCAGCATTTTCATGTGGCTACTGTTTGATCTGATCGTCAGTTTTCTCGGCGGCCAGGGTTTCACGTGGCGCTCGATGGCGTTTCTCGCTGGTTTCGCGCTGTTGACGGTGGTGCTCGGCTTCACTCGCAGAGCCAGTCATTTCGATGTGCTCACCTTGCTTCTGGTTCTGGGATTGACCGTCGGTGTGCGAATGATCGTCGACGGCCTCGCGCCTGCTTCGCACAGCTTGTGGCTGGTGCTGGCAGCAGCGAGCATGTTGTACAGCGTGTCGGTACTGCCGCTGCGGCGCTGGGCGTTCTTTGCGGTACAAGTTGTGATCTGGGTGATCCTCAACCCGTTTCTCGCCACCACTACCGAAATCACTGAACTGCGCGGCGTCCTGACTGCCTGCTACAGCGTGTTCCTCTGCGCACTCACGGTGTACACCTTTTTGAAGTTCCGTGAGGCCAAGCTGAACAACTACCTGATGTCGCGGTTACTGCTGGAGCAGGCCTATAACGACCCGCTGACGCAGATTCCCAACCGGCGCTCGTTCATGACCCACGCAGGGCAACGGCTGCTGGCAAGCCCGCGCGAGCGCGATCATTACCTGATGATGATCGACATCGACAACTTCAAGAAGGTCAACGATACCTACGGGCATGACATCGGTGATGAGGTGCTCATTCGCGTCGCGGCCGATATCAAGGCAGTGATGGTTGCGTTTGACTACGCGCGTATGGGCGGTGAGGAGTTCGCGATCTATCTGGCGGGAGTGCGGCGCGAGGATGTTGAAAGCCTTGCCACGCAACTGTGCCAGTCAGTGCGTGAACAGCCCACCCAGCACCCGGTCACCATCAGCATCGGCATTACCCGGGTGGCTGAGGGTGACTCGTTGAATCAGGCGCTGATCAAGGCGGATGCGGCGTTGTACGAATCAAAGCATACGGGCAAGGACCGCTTCACTTTTCATCAGTAACAAGCGCAGCGACCGCTGCGCCATTCCGCGAATGCTCAAGCCACCTCACGCTCCAGCAACACCCGCGTCACCCGTCGCTCTTCAACCGCTTTGACGGTCAATTGCCAGCCCTCGTATTCCAGCCGATCACCGGTCATCGGCAACCGATCCAGCAGACTCATGACCAACCCGGCCATGGTCTGATAATCCTCGGTCGGCTCGGCATCGAAGCCGGTACGCTGGCGTACACGAGCCAAGGGCAGCGCGCCGCTGACCAGAAACCCGCCGCGCTCTTCGACCACATCAGGGCCTTCGATTTCACTGGCATCGGGCAACTCACCGGCGATCGATTCGAGGATGTCGGTCATGGTCAGCACGCCGACAAAATCGCCGAACTCATTGACCACGAAGGCAATGTGCGTCGATGCCGCGCGCATCTGCTCCAGGGCATTGAGGATCGAGTAACTGTCGAGCAGATTGACGGTCTTGCGTGCCAGATGCTCCAGGTTCGGCTCGTTGCCGGCCAGATACTCCTTGAGCAATTCCTTCTTGTGTACGAAGCCCAGCGGCTCATCCACCGCGCCATCGCGAATCAACGGCAAGCGCGAGTACGACGAATGCATCAGCTTGGTGCGAATGGTTTCGGCATCATCGGCAAGATCAATCAGGTCAACGTCGGCGCGCACCGTCATCAGGTTGCGAATCGGCCGCTCCGCCAGTTGCAGCACACCGCTGATCATCACCCGTTCACGACGGTCGAACAGCTCGGCCACCGGCGCTTCACCGTTGTCCAGCAGGTCGGAGATTTCCTCGCCGACCTCCTCCACCGCCAGCTTGCGGCCACCGAGCAGACGCATCACCGCATGGGCTGTGCGCTCGCGCATCGGGCGCACGCCCTGCATCGAACGCTTGCGCCGAGCCCGGGCGATCTGGTTGAAGACTTCGATGAGGATCGAGAAACCGATAGCCGCGTACAGGTAACCTTTCGGGATATGGAAGCCCAGACCTTCTGCGGTCAGGGCAAAACCGATCATCATCAGGAAGCCCAGACACAGCATGATCACGGTCGGATGCGCGTTGACGAAGCGGGTCAGCGGCTTGCTGGCAACGATCATCAGGCCGATGGAAATGATCACGGCGATCATCATCACCGCCAGTTCATCGACCATGCCCACGGCGGTAATCACCGCGTCGAGGGAGAACACCGCGTCGAGCACCACAATCTGCGCCACGATTGGCCAGAACAATGCGTAGGTCGTGTTGGTCGAGCGCTCGCCGACGTGGCCTTCGAGGCGCTCATGCAACTCCATCGTCGCCTTGAACAACAGGAACACACCACCGAACAGCATGATCAGGTCGCGGCCGGAGAAGCTCTTGTCGAACACCTCGAACAACGGCTGCGTGAGCGTAACCAGCCAGGAAATGCTCGCCAACAGGCCCAGGCGCATGATCAGCGCCAGGGACAGGCCGATGATCCGCGCGCGATCACGCTGATGCGGCGGCAGTTTGTCGGCAAGAATTGCGATGAACACCAGGTTGTCGATACCCAGTACCAGTTCCAGCACGATCAGAGTCAACAGGCCTAACCAGGCCGTGGGATCCGCTAACCATTCCATAAAACGTCTCGATCTCTCTTCAGTGAATTCAGGCGGCCAGACACGGCGAAGTGCAACGCGGAGGCTCAAGAGCCGCGTTATCAACCATAGTCGGGAGTCGGAAGACGGGGTGCTGCGAAAGAATCAAGACCGCGCAACGTTGCGCTGGAGAGTGCTGACTGGGAGGCTCCGAGAGGGTGTTCATGTAAATCCTGAATGAAAAATGGCCTTGGAGCGTACAGGGTCGGCTGGCCTGCTCCACAGCGGTAAATCATTTCAAAATCTGTATAAATGACCTTGATCGCAGACTTTCAGCGTTGCTGAAGAAGCCTTCGCCAGCAGGCTCGCTCCCACAAGGTTTGAGCGGCGCGGCGGATTTCAGCGCAGACCCAGCTCATCGATATGCTGATACTGCGCTTGCAGCGCGGTCGCCAGATCCTTCGCCCGGCCCAGTCGAATCGGCCCGCGCTCAATGTCGATCAGCAATCCCGGACACGCCAGCACTGGCAACGCCGACAGTTCTTTCACGCGACCATCGGTCACGATCAGGCAGCGTTGCTGTTCGGCAGAAAAGCGCTTGCGTCGCAGCGTCAGCCATTGCTGCGCCTGCTCCAGTGCCGCGAGCAACGGCGTGCCGCCACCGGCGCCCAGACCGTCGAGCCAGACGCTCAGGCCGCTTGAGGCCTTCAAACCTTGCACTTGCCATTGCGGCGCAGAACCGCTGGCGGTCAGCAACGCCAGCCGCGCCCGCTGGCGATAAGCATCGTCGAACAGCTGCGCGAGCAGGCCCTTGGCGTCGCTCAAGGCCTGATGGCGACGGGTCGAAGCCGACGCGTCGACGATCACCAGCCAGACTTCATGGGGCGAGCGGGTGCGCTGTTGAAACAGCAGATCGGCGCGGCGCTGGGGGCGGCCATTGAGCAGCGTGCCAGGCCAGTTCACCGCACCGGCGCTGGCTGACTGCCGTTGGCCCTGACGGCCATTATCGAGTTGTCCGGCACGGGGTCTGGCATTCGCCCCCGCGTCGGACCGGGGGCGAATGCCTAGGGCTTTTTTGCCAGTGGCGGCCAGCTCGGAACGTCGCGGCGGGCACCGGTGGCTTGCGCCGTCGCCGGCATCTCGCCCCACTGGCCCTGCCCTTCACCGGATTTGCTGTCTGCGCCTGACGGAGATTGCGCTTGTGGCTCCGCGCCGGCCAAGGGCTGCTCGCGACGGCGATGGCGCAGGGCAAATTCGGCCACCGCGTCGATGTCCTCTTCAGCAATCGCATCCGCCCCACGCCACGCGGCATGGGCGCGGGCCGCGCGCAACCAGACCAGATCGGCACGCAAGCCATCGACGCCAGCAGCGAAACAACGCTCGGTAATCAACGCCAATGCCGCGTCATCCAGTGGGATGGCTGCCAAACGCTCGCGGGCGCTTTCACAACGCGAACGCAATGTCTGTTGCTGGCTTGCCCATTGCCCGCAAAAGGCTTGTGGATCGCTGTCGAAATCCAGCCGCCGGCGAATGATCTGCCCGCGCTCGACGGGCGCGGTGTGGCCGTTGAGGGCGACATTCAAACCGAAACGGTCAAGCAGTTGCGGCCGCAACTCGCCCTCTTCGGGGTTCATGGTGCCGATCAGGACGAATTTCGCCGAATGCCGATGGGAAATGCCGTCACGCTCAATCAGGTTGATACCACTGGCGGCGACATCGAGCAGCAGGTCGACCAAGTGGTCGGGCAGCAGATTGACCTCGTCGACGTACAGAACGCCACCGTCAGCCTTGGCCAGAACACCGGGCGAAAACTGCGCGCGACCGTCGCTCAGGGCAGCGTCGAGGTCGAGGGTGCCCACCAGCCGCTCTTCGGTAGCGCCCAACGGCAAAGTGACAAACTGGCCGCTGGCGAGCAGATCCGCCAGGCCCCTCGCCAGCGTCGACTTGGCCATGCCGCGCGGACCTTCGATGAGTACGCCGCCGATTTTCGGGTCGATTGCGGTCAGGCACAGGGCGAGCTTCAAGTCATCGGCGCCGACCACGGCGGAGAGTGGGAAATGCGGGGTGTCGGTCATGGGTTACTCTTTCGTGGTCGTGGATGGTCATGACGTTGTGGTGTGTCAGTTGTTGCCCTCACCCTAGCCCTCTCCCAGAGGGAGAGGGCTAGGGTGAGGGCCTCTCGAGTTCTGTCGACGTGATGCATCGGGTCGACGCAAATTTCGACAGCGCTAGAGATCGGCTCCCTCTCCCTCCGGAAGAGGGCTGGGGTGAGGGTAGCTTTTTAGCGGCTACATATCTTCCTCGATATCCAACAGCAAATTCTCCAGCGCCTCTTTATAAGCCCCAGGCTCCTGCCACATCCCGCGCTGCTGCGCTTCGAGCATGCGTTCGGTCATGTCGCGCAACGCGTGGGGATTATGTTCACGAACAAAATCCCGGGTCGCCGGATCGAGCAAATATGCCTCCGCCAGCAACGCGTACTGATGGTCATCAATCAACTGCGTAGTCGCATCGAAGGCGAACAGATTATCAACAGTCGCCGCCAGTTCGAACGCGCCTTTGTAGCCGTGACGCTTGATTCCGTCGATCCACTTCGGATTCGCCGCGCGCGAGCGCACCACGCGATTGAGCTCTTCCTTCAAAGTACGAATCTTCGGCAGATCCGGCTGGCTGTGATCGCCGTGATAACTGGCCGCCGCTTCGCCGCGCAGCGTCTCCACCGCAGCGAGCATGCCGCCCTGGAACTGGTAGTAATCGTTGGAATCGAGCAAGTCATGCTCGCGATTGTCCTGGTTTTGCAGAACTGCCTGTACCTGGCTCAGGCGCTGGCTGAACTGCTCGCGGGCAGCCGTGCCCTCGTCGGCGCCGCCGTAAGCGTAGGCGCCCCAGTTCAGGTAGACCTCGGCGAGGTCTTCGCGGGTCTGCCACAGGCGCCCGTCGATCGCGCCTTGCACCCCGGCGCCATACGCCCCCGGTTTCGCGCCGAAGATGCGCCACCCGGCCTGACGCCGCGCGGTATCTTCATCGACGCCCGACTGCAACAGCGCCTGGCGTTCGGCGCGCACCTTGGCGGCCAATGGGTTCAAGTCGTCCGGCTCGTCCAGCGCGGCCACCGCTTGCACGGCGGCGTCGAACAGGCGGATGAGATTGGCAAACGCATCACGGAAAAACCCCGAAACCCGCAGCGTCACGTCGACTCTTGGACGATCGAGCAGACTCAGCGGCAGAATCTCGAAATCATCCACACGCTGACTGCCCGTGGCCCAGACCGGACGCACGCCCATCAGCGCCATGGCTTGGGCGATGTCGTCGCCGCCGGTGCGCATGGTTGCGGTGCCCCAGACCGACAGGCCGAGCTGGCGCAAGTGATCGCCGTGATCCTGCAAGTGTCGTTCGAGAATCAGCGTTGCCGACTGGAATCCGATGCGCCACGCGGTGGTGGTCGGCAGGTTGCGAACGTCCACCGAATAGAAATTACGACCGGTGGGCAACACATCGAGACGACCACGGCTCGGAGCACCGCTGGGCCCGGCGGGGACGAAGCGACCGCTGAGGGCGTCGAGCAGACCGCGCATTTCGGCCGGGCCACAAGCGTCGAGGCGTGGGGCGACGACTTCGCGCAGATGCTCGAGTATCGAATCAACCTCAGCCCACCCTGACCCTTGTGGGAGCGAGCCTGCTCGCGAAGGCGTCGGGTCAGACAACTGTTCTTTTACTGACACACCGCTTTCGCGAGCAGGCTCGCTCCCACAGGGGACATTCAGTGCTTGGGAGATCAGGTCTGCGGCAAACAATTCGAGGCGTTCGCGGGTGTCGCCGGCGGTGCGCCAGACTTCTTCGCTGATGGCCTGCAACTCGGTCGGACGCAGGCCGCTCCACGGATCGGCCAAGGCGCAATCCAGCGGATCAAAACCGAGAGCAAACGCTTTGGCCAGTGCTCGCAGCAGACTCGACTGCGCGCCCTTGCCGTCACCGCGCGGGATGCGCAGCAACGCCAGCAAGGTGTCGATACGCAAGCGCCCGCTCGGCGATTCGCCAAAAATGTGCAACCCATCGCGAATCTGCGATTCCTTGAGGTCGCACAGATAAGTGTCCAGACGCGGCAACCAGATCGCCGCATCGGCATCGCTGTCCAGCGCTGCGTCCAGTTGCAGTTCCCTGTCGATCTGCGTGTCCCGCACCAGTTGCAAAATGTCGCGCTGCAACTCGCGGGCACGGCGCGGATCGAGCAGTTGCGCCTCGTAATACTCGTCGGCCAGCAACTCCAGATTGCGCAGCGGTCCGTAGGTTTCGGCGCGGGTCAGTGGCGGCATCAGGTGGTCGATGATCACCGCTTGCGTGCGCCGCTTGGCCTGGGCGCCCTCGCCCGGATCGTTGACGATAAACGGATAGATATTTGGCAGCGGGCCGAGCAACGCATCCGGCCAGCAGTTTTCCGATAGCCCAACGCCCTTGCCCGGCAGCCATTCGAGATTGCCGTGCTTGCCGACGTGGATCACGCCGTGGGCGCCGTAGGTGTTGCGCAACCAGAAATAGAACGCCAGATAGCCATGCGGCGGAACCAGGTCCGGGTCGTGATACACCGCGCTCGGATCGACCTGATAACCCCGGGCCGGCTGGATGCCGACAAAGGTCAGACCGAAACGCAGACCGGCGATCATCAAGCGACCGTCGCGGCACATCGGATCGTTTTGCGGCGATCCCCAACGCTCGACCACCGCAGCGCGATTGGCCTGCGGCAGCGCATTGAACATTGCCAGGTAATCGTCCATCGCCAGGCTCTGCTGGCACGGGCGCAAGTCGAGACTATCGAGGTCGTTGCTGACGCCGCCGAGCAATTGCTGGATCAGCTCGGTGCCGCTGTCGGGCAACTCGGCCGTGATCGGATAACCTTCGGCACGCAATGCGCGGAGGATATTCAGCGCCGCCGCCGGCGTATCGAGGCCGACGCCATTGCCGATGCGGCCGTCGCGGGTCGGGTAGTTGGCGAGGATCAGCGCGATGCGTTTTTCGCCGTTCGGCACGCGTGCCAAAGCTACCCAGCGCCGCGCCAGTTCGGCGACGAAATCCATGCGTTCGGGCTGGGCGCGATAGCAGACCACATCGGACTGACTGCGCTCGCTGCGCCAGGCCAGATCCTTGAAGCTGATCGGCCGGCTGATGATGCGCCCGTCAAGCTCCGGCAAAGCAATGTGCATCGCCAGATCACGCGGCCCGAGGCCCTGTTCGCTGTCGCGCCAGCCAGGCTCGTTGTCCTGGGCGCAGATCGCTTGAATCACCGGGATGTTGCGGCGAAACGGGCGCAGATGCGGCGCCTCGGGACTCGATTGGGCAAAACCGGTGGTGTTGAGAATCACCCCCGCCTCGACTTCATCCAGCCAGTCCTCGACCACCGACAGACAACCGGGTTCTTTCAGACTGGCCACCGCGATCGGCAGCGGATTGAGTCCGGCTGCCTGCAAACGCTGGCAGAACACATCGATGAACGCGGTGTTCGCCGCCTGCAAATGCGAGCGATAAAACAACAGCGCCGCCACGGGTTGATCGGGCAGCCATTCGGCCTGCCAGTCACTCAGGGCGGCGCTGTTTTTCTGTGGGTGATAAATCGCCGTGCGCGGCAGGGTTTGCGGCTCGCTCCACGGGTAATCGCGGGCGAACCATTGGTTGCCCAGGCAACGGAAGAAATCCAGTGCATTGCCCATGCCGCCCTGACGCAGGAATTGCCAGAGTCGATCGCGTGCTTCGGCGCTGACCGTGCTCAAGTCGCTGAGCTCGGGGTCCGGGCGGTCATCGCCGGGCACCAGAATCAGTTGCACGCCGCGTTCGGACAACTCGACCAGCCGCTCGACGCCGTAGCGCCAATAGGCGATGCCGCCATGCAGCGAGATCAGAATGACCTTGGCGTGGCGCAGCACTTCGTCGACATACAGATCGACCGAGGCATGATTCTGCACCTGCATCGGATTGGCCAGGCGCAGGCTCGGGTAGTCATCCGGCAATTGCTGCGCAGCCTCGGCGAGCAGCGCCAGGCTGGAATCGCCACTGCACAGGATCACCAGCTCGGCGGGGGTTTGTCCGAGGTCGGCAATGTTGTCGTCCGAGACGAATCCGCCGGGCTGAGTCCTGAGCAGGTGCATGGCTTAAACGCTGAGCGCAGCGCGCAATTGCGCTTCAAGTTGTGCGGCATCGAGTTCCTGACCGATCAGCACCAGACGCGTGACGCGCGCTTCTTCGGCGCCCCACTGGCGGTCGAAATGCTTGTCGAAACGCGTGCCCACGCCCTGGATCAACAGGCGCATCGGCTTGTTCGGAATCGCCGCGAAACCTTTGACCCGCAGGATGCCGTGCTGCACCACCAATTGCGTCAGCGCGTCGAGCAGCAGGCTTTCGTCGGCTTGCGGAAGTTCGATGGAGATCGAATCGAAGGCGTCGTGATCGTGATCGTCGTCATCACCGTCGTGGTGATGATCGTGGTGACTGTGGCGGCTGTCGATATGCTCTTCGGAGCCGGCACCGAGGCCGATCAACACGTCAAGCGGCAGACGACCGTTGCTGGCTTCGATGATTTTGACTGCCGGCGGCAGCTCTTCGGCGACTTCAGCGCGCACGCGAGCCAGATCTTCCGCGCTGGTCTGGTCGGCCTTGTTGAGGATGACCAGGTCAGCACTGGCCAGTTGATCGGCGAACAACTCGTGCAGCGGCGACTCGTGATCAAGGTTCGGATCGAGTTTGCGCTGGGCGTCGACCTGATCCGGGAACGCGGCGAAGGTGCCAGCAGCGACGGCCGGGCTGTCGACCACGGTGATCACCGCATCAACGGTGCAGGCACTGCGAATTTCCGGCCACTGGAAGGCTTGCACCAGCGGTTTTGGCAGGGCCAGACCCGAGGTTTCAATAAGGATGTGGTCGAGATCGCCGCGACGGGCAACCAGTTCGCGCATTACCGGGAAGAATTCTTCCTGCACCGTGCAGCACAGGCAGCCGTTGGCCAGTTCGTAGACACGGCCGCTGGCCTCTTCTTCGGTGCAGCCGATGGTGCATTGCTTGAGGATCTCACCGTCGATACCGAGCTCGCCAAACTCGTTGACGATCACCGCGATACGCCGACCCTGAGCGTTGTCGAGCATGTGCCGCAGCAGCGTGGTTTTGCCCGAACCGAGGAAACCGGTGACGATGGTGACGGGGAGTTTGGCCAGTGTTTTCATCGGTATGCCCTTTGGCAAGCGGCGGGCATACGGGACGAGAACCGGCAGCGCGCGTGCACGCCGGAAGCATTCGCCACCGGATCACCCCGCCCGGTTGTAGTGAGAATCTGTGACGAGGCAGGTCTCCTGGCTGACGGCGTTCAGGCGTGGGGCCTGGCGTTCATTGCGCCTTCCCGCTGGCTCATCGATTGAGCTGGCAGTGGCGCGGCAACGAACATCACCGTTCACAGTTGCGGGGGCAGCCGCGGCTTTGACCGCGTTCCCTTCTTAGCTTCGGCGCGTGCCGAAGAACCTCGAAAGCGCAAGGCTACGCATGGGTCCGTCGTGGGTCAATGGTCGGTGAGTCTGGAACTGGGGGTATATCCGTTGCTGCGGTAACGGCTTCCTATGGTTTCGCTCTTACAGCGAGTCCCTTTTTCAAACGCCGGAGTGCCGGCCCAGCAAAAAGGAACCAAAAGGCTTTGCCCCGGCGTACGGCCCGCTCGCTGGGGCTCGGGGTACCTTCGTTACGGGACCGATCCCGTAACGAAGCCTGCCGAAGGGGCAAAAGATCAAGAGCCAGAGCAAAAGCCCCTCACCCTAGCCCTCTCCCGGAGGGAGAGGGCTAGGGTGAGGTGTTCAGGCGAAATACGCCGACTTGCGATATCGAGTCGAATGCAGATTCTGAAAAGCCCGCAAATCGGCTCCCTCTCCCTCGGGAGAGGGCTGGGGTGAGGGGCGAATCCAACACAGATCCAAAGCAGACCACACGCTTTTCACCACTCAACAATGAGCGCAAGCTCGAGTGCCCTTGATCTTGATCCACCGGCGACGTCGGAAGGCTGAGCGGATCAGTCCCGTAGCGAAGGAACCCGAGCCTGCGAGGGCCGAACGCAGGAGCAAGCCTTTTTGGGTACTTTTTCGGCGTTTGGAAAAAGTGCCTCGCCTTAAGGGCGAAACCGTAATCAGCAACACCCGCAGCAACGGATATACACACAAAAACATCAGAAAAACACCCCCACCGCAGCACCGAAAACTCGCTGGAAATTGACTCAAAACCCAAACCCATGTTCTCCTGCCCACCTTGTTACGGGTGCCCTTCACAGGGTGAAACGGGAAACCGGTGAATCATGTGCTTTACTCAAAGCCATGTCAGTCCGGTGCTGCCCCCGCAACGGTAAGCGAGCGAAGCGTCAGATCCACTGTGCCCCGGCATGGGAAGGTGACGCTTGCAGGTCGGCCTCGTGCCAACCCCTCGCAAGCCCGGAGACCGGCCCGCAACACCCAGCGCGCGCAAGCGTCGCTGACCACAAACAAACCCGCGGTGGGCGGGCGCTGTTCGAAATCCCTGCGTGCCCGGCTCGCAGGGATTTTCCTGCGCTCTGTTTACCCGCTGACATTTCAGAGGGAAGCGCTATGTCGATCACCAGCAATACCGTCAGCCACACTGACCACATTTCCAGCAGCACCACCTTGGGCCAACGCGTGGCCGCCGCCCTCTTCGCCTCGATCCTCGGTGCCAGTCTGGTCTGGTTCGCCGGTTTCTCGCACATCGAAGCGGTGCACAACGCCGCTCACGATACCCGCCACAGCGCCGCATTCCCGTGCCACTGAGGCCTGCCGAGATGATCAAGCGTATCGCGCAAACCGCAGGCTTCACCGGCTTGCTGGCCGCACTGCTCCTGACCCTGCTGCAGAGTTTCTGGGTTTCGCCACTGATTCTGCAGGCCGAAACCTTCGAGAAATCCGAACCGGTCGCCGAAGTTCACCAACACGCTGCCGGCACCGCGGCGCACAGCCATGATGGCGAAGCCTGGGAGCCGGAAGATGGCTGGCAGCGTGTGGCCTCGACCACTGGCGGTAATCTGGTGGTGGCGGTGGGTTTCGCCCTGATGCTCGCCGGCCTGTATACCCTGCGCGCGCCAACCAAGACCTCGCAAGGGCTGCTCTGGGGTCTGGCCGGTTACGCGACGTTCGTTCTCGCGCCGACCTTGGGCCTGCCACCTGAATTGCCGGGCACTGCGGCTGCCGATCTGGCATCGCGGCAGATCTGGTGGATCGGCACCGCCGCTTCGACCGCGGTTGGCCTGGCACTGATTGCCTTCAGCCGCCACTGGTTGATGAAGCTTCTCGGTGTCGCGATTCTTGCGGTACCGCACGTGATCGGCGCGCCGCAACCGCAGGTGCATTCCATGCTTGCTCCAGAGGCATTGGAAACCCAGTTCAAAATCGCTTCGCAGCTGACCAACGTCGCGTTCTGGCTGGCTCTTGGCCTGATCAGTGCGTGGTTGTTCCGCCGTAAAAGCGCAGGGCAATATCAGGCATGACCGATGACCGCGCAGCGCCGACCTTCGTGGTCGGCTTCGGCTGCCAGCGTGGCTGCCCGGCCAGTACGCTGCGTGCACTACTCGATCAGGCGTTGCAGGCACACCGCATCGAACTGCGAGCAGTCAAGGCTTTGGCCAGTATCGACCTCAAGCGCGACGAACCGGGGTTGCTGGAACTGGCCAGACAATTGAACCTGCCCCTGCAGTATTTCAACAGTGCAGAGCTGGCGCCCTTCCAGCAGCGCCTCAGCCATCAATCGCAGATCGCCTTTGAGCGCACCGGTTGCTACGGCGTGGCGGAAAGCGCCGCGCTGGCGCTGGCCGAGCTACTGATTCAGGCGCCGGCGAAGCTAATGATTCCGCGGCAGAAATATGCGCAGGCCACACTGGCATTGGCCGGCGCTGCATAAACCTCGATAATCCCCGCCATCGATCATGAGCACGCTTCATCTGCAGTGGGGCTGCGCCTCTTCACAAGGATTCAACGATGACCGTTTACTTCATCGGCGCTGGCCCAGGCGATCCGGAACTCATCACCGTCAAAGGCCAACGGCTGATTCGCAGCTGCCCGGTGATCATTTATGCCGGTTCGCTGGTACCCGCAGCGGTGCTGGAAGGTCACCAGGCCGAAATCGTGTTCAACAGCGCTGAACTGCACTTGGAACAGATCATCGATCTGATCAAGGCTGCCCATACCAAAGGCCAGGATGTCGCCCGCGTGCATTCCGGTGATCCAAGTCTGTATGGCGCGATTGGCGAGCAGATTCGCTATTTGCGTGAGCTGGACATTCCTTTCGAAATCGTTCCGGGCGTCACGGCCACAGCGGCATGCGCAGCGCTGCTGGGTGCCGAGCTGACCCTGCCGGACATTTCGCAAAGCGTGATCCTGACCCGTTACGCCGACAAGACCGCCATGCCGGCCGGCGAGGAACTGGCCAGTCTGGCGCAGCATGGCGCGACCATGGCGATTCATCTGGGGGTCAATCATCTGCAAAAGATACTGGTTGAATTGTTGCCGCATTACGGTGCGGATTGTCCGATTGCGGTGATTCACCGGGCAACGTGGCCGGATCAGGATTGGGTGGTGGGAACATTGGCGGACATTGCCGCAAAGGTCGAGGCCAAAGGGTTTCGGCGCACGGCGCTGATTCTGGTCGGACGGGTGCTGGGCAGCGAGGTGTTCAGCGAGTCTTCGTTGTATCGCGCCGGGCATGCGCATCTTTATCGCCCTTGAAGACGCCTTCGCGAGCAGGCTCCCACAGGTGATTGCGTTTCATTGTGGGAGCGAGCCTGCTCGCGAATCGGGCGGCAAAAGTTGCCCATAAAAAAACGGCGCTCACGGGGCGCCGTTTTTCATATTCGCAGCGAACGCCTTAGTAGTAAGCGTTTTCTTTCTGCGTGTGGTCGGTCACGTCGCGAACGCCCTTGAGCTCCGGAATGCGCTCGAGCAATGTGCGCTCGATGCCTTCCTTCAAGGTTACGTCAGCCTGGCCGCAGCCCTGGCAACCACCACCAAACTGCAACACAGCGATGCCGTCCTCGACCACATCGATCAGGCTGACCTGACCGCCGTGGCTGGCCAGCCCCGGGTTGATCTCGGTTTGCAGGTAATAGTTGATGCGCTCGTTGACCGGGCTGTCGGCGTTGACCATCGGCACTTTGGCATTCGGTGCCTTGATGGTCAGCTGGCCGCCCATGCGGTCGGTGGCATAGTCGACAACGGCGTCGTCAAGAAACGCTTCGCTGAACGAGTCGATGTACGCGGTGAAGCTTTTCAGCCCCAGCGCCGTATCTTCAGGCTTCTCTTCACCCGGTTTGCAGTAGGCAATGCAGGTTTCGGCGTACTGAGTACCAGGCTGGGTGATGAAAACGCGAATGCCGATGCCTGGGGTGTTCTGCTTGGAGAGCAGATCGGCCAGGTAATCATGGGCGGCGTCGGTAATGGTAATAGCGGTCATAAAAACTCCTCGCAGGCTTGGGCGCAGTTTACGCCAATCAGCGCGCGGGACAAAGTCCCAGTATTTTTGTCGGAAAACGGCCTTCTTGTCGCCTCGGACGGCGTTCTCCCGCCCCGCCGGTACTGCGCCTGGACGTCCATGCTGCGTTAACAACCGGATACCAGACGACCCGCGGCATATATATATGTATATCTCCCCCTGTTCCCCTCCTCCTTATATTCGTTGCCTTCGACTATTTGCCAGCCGCTCTCATTCAAAGGCCTCAAATGACTACAGGGTTATCCACGTTCTACAACAAGACACCGCCGCGCAGACTCCAGGATCTCAATCATCTGATCGATTACCTGCACGCGCTCATCGGCGACAACTTCAATACTGATGCCAGCCAGCTCTACTATCATCCGCCTGTCGGCTCTGAATTGGGCCGCGAGTGCAAGGAAGCGTTTCGTGTTTTACGAAAGCTGGAAGAAGATGAAGACTTCATAACCGACCTTTGCAAACCGAAGAAGCCTGACCATTCGCCCTTGGGCAACGACTTTCTCTACGACTTCGTGTCCTTCCAGATCAGTTCCACCCGAACACCAACCCCTGTACCGGCGGAAGTCTTCACCATTGCCGGGCATTCGGTAACGTTAAGAGATGTCCCGACGTATTGGTCCATCGATGTCGATGTCTTGCTGGATATTCACCGCAAGGTCGGCAATGGCTTGAAAAGCGACGGCTCCGTGCGTTTCGATCTGGTTCTCGCCTACTACTCGCTTGTCCCTTCGCGCCCCGCCGCTTTCGCCGATTGGCAGCGGTTGCTGCACAATCTCGTCGAGCACCGTGCGTTGTGGCTGCTGGGGCATCAGGGGCATATCAGTGACCTTGAGCATTTGCTCGGAGCTGCTGGCGATGAAACGATCATGCAGGTTGTCCGCCAGATCGAAGCCGAAACGTCACGGTGTCTGTTGGCCAATGTCGTACCGCTGACACTCAATACCAAACTTGAAGCCTTCGCAAAAACCACACCCATAGCGCTACTGGAAACCATTCTGCAATCGGCAAACAACCAGCAATTGGCTCAACGGATTGCCACAGGACTGAACTGGTACGGCGCAGAGCAAAACCAGAACTGTCCGACCAGCGTCTTGACGAAGTTATTGTGGCGCGCGCTCTGGTTGACCGTGAAGCCAGACCCGCACGGTATCTATCAGAACGAATTGCAGATACTGATCGAATCGGGTTGTGCTTATTCGTCGATCCACAAGTCGCTGATCAAACACTTTCAGCGGTCACTTGCCGTTGACCAGTCACTTGCTCTGTTGGCGGTAGCCATCCTCAAAAGTCATGTCGCCTGTGAAGCGTGGGTTCAGGATATTCCCGACGATCTGCCGTACGCGACATCCAGCACATGGGTCAATTTCAAAAGCGGTTTTATCCTCGCCGAATCCATCGCGCCCGGTTCATCCCGACACATGACATTCGAACAATTGCTCAACCTGCCGGCGGAGCATCATCGAACGTATGCGGATGATGTCGAGCAACAGCGACTGGTCGCCGCCGCAAAAATCCGCCCGACAGTGCAATGGGCAGCAGCAATGGGTTTGTTCGGAATGCGTCACGACGCCCACCCGATCAGCGAAATAGAACTCGCGTTGAGCACACTGGAACAGCATGAGCAAACGATGGCTGCTGCCACGACAAATCTGGCGCTCACCCCGCCGAGCCGTTTCAGGTATGAATCCGAAGCCGCGTTCGATGAAGCGTTTCATGCCTGGCTGAGTACTCCACGCGCCGCTTACAAAACCCTGATCAAAGCATTGTTGGCGCAATACCTGCCCGCATGCCGCGGCCATCTTGAGACGGACGAGGTGACTGTCTATTCGTTGCGGCTGCCCCTTCACGATACGCAGGTCGAACATGAGAACAAGGCAGACACCGACGCGGTTCGTGCCCGCTGCGGGTTCATTCTGCGAATGATCAATCCGACCTACCCGACAAAATCCCGCTACATCGAAGTCTTCCCTCGCGCGGGTGTAGTGCGCCTGCGCAGCGACATCCAGTCGCTGCGCATTGGCGGAGAGATCAAGGTAGAAAAGATCGGTTCCAGCAGCCGCACCAGCCGAGGCTCGTTCAGAAAAGGTACCGAACTGCCATTTGACTGGGAAGCCTATCGCGACGGCTCGAAGCCCAGAGACCAACAGCATGCGACGTTGATTGTGGAACAGGTCGGCGACACGTTTGCCGCTGTGCCCATTGAGCAACGCTCCCCCGACGTGGCTGCACGCACCCGGCCTTTCGCTGCCAATAATCTCACCTCTGCCCGGGCCGACGCGTTGGCCGGCATGATCGCCCGAGAGCTGTTTTTCAAAGATGAATCGGCATTGCTCGAGCAGACTCGCAAAGCCACCCGCAGCATGGATATCGGCAGAGATTTCCTTGAGGATCTGACGTTCTGGGGAAAAATGTTCGTGCCCTTCTGGGGTTCCATCGACGATCTGACCTCCGGCGACCCCAAGCGCATCGAGAGCGGCGGCCTTGGTCTGTTCACCGACATCGTTTCCTTTGCCCTGCCCATTGGCAAATACATTGCCGGCTGTACCCGCTTGGCGACCCAGGCTGGCAAGATCGGCATCCGTCTGGCCCTGCCCAGGTTCACCAGCCTGACCCGAACTCTGGTGATCTCGGTGATTCAGGAAGTCAATCCACTGGATTCGGTGCTCTCACTGCTCAGGCTAGGCCGATTCACCCTGCGCAAGATTGGCGCAGCGACAATGCATCAGGCGCGCCGGGCGGTGGCACATCTGCGTGATGGAACGATTGCCGCGCACCATCTGATGGCCGTCGACCCCAGCAGCTGGGTACCGCGCCAGCCTGGCGACCGGCTTTGCACAGTCGAGGGGATCGCCAATATTCCCATGCGCAACGTCGGCAGCGTCGACGCGGTGGATTATCGGCTGATCGACGCGTTGTCAGGCCAGGCTTTTGGCCCGCGCTATCGCGAACCGCTGACGGTGGTAAGCAACAACAGCCCCCTGCTGCGCCGCTATGCCGTCGAACCGCAGTGGATTCACGGACTGAAGGCTGATTCGCGGGGCATATTCTTTCGACCGGAGTACAACCAGAAATTCATCTGCAACGTCGATGAGCAAGGCACCATCGCCGTCTATCAGATACGGGAAAACTCCTACGGATTTATCAGCGAAACCGCGCAGACCGGGGAAAACAGCTTCTCTGTCGTGTTGGTCAATCCAAAGAACAACCGCGACCTGTCGATCAATCTGTCGTCAGTCAGACCCGGCCATTGGTACACCAACGAAATCAGGATGAGAGGCGGAGCGCCCGACGGCCCAGGCGAAGTAACGCCGCTGATTCTCAAGCAATGGTCGCAGTTCAGCGAACTGGCGCTGGGCAAAGCCATAGAGGATTTCGCGAAACAGCACCGGTTGAATCGGGCTGATCTTCAGCAATACGTTCATGCGCAAGGGCAATTGACGCCTCTCGGGCAACAAGTCCTGGACCAGGCCGATACTGCAAGGACGGCGGTTACCTTCGAAAACCTCGACCGCTGGCGTGCGCTGCCGCAGCAAGACCGCGACAGCCTTACCCGGGAAGGGTTTGCCGCACAGCATAATCTGGACCCCAAGGAATTCATCGCCCACGTTGAAACCGACGGCAGTTTCAAAGCGCGAGGAAAAGTACTGGAAAAGTACGCAAGCAACCAAGTATTCACTCCTTTGGAGCCCAGACATCTTGAGCAATGGCAGAGGCGCTTCAACGCAACCCGGTCTGCGAGCTCAATGAACTCATTCATTGAAGAGAACAATCTCAATCCAGTGCTCTGGTCGACCTATGTCAATGATCGCGGGGTATTGCGCAGTGCGGTAAGCGAGTGCCTGGCGTTGATGGGGCTATCCGGCTCGGATGTATTGCTCGCGCGTAAAACACTTCCCCGCGGGACAGCGATAAAATCCGTCCCCGTGCAGTCTTCTCTGCCGACAACACGCAAAAGCACAAGGACAGCATCGCAAGCTACGGCTGGTACTTCCAAACGTGCCCGAATCGAAAATGCACCTGCAGACGATGCTGCAGGCGAAGATCTGACACCGTCATTGGGGCACAAGATCAATAACAACGCGCCCATTCTGCAAGACCCGACAGACCTCAGAGTCAGTCTGACGCACAAGCTGGAAGGCGCTATCGAAAAAATCGAGATCACCGATAGCAACCGGTTTTTCGCGCACCTTTCAGAGACCCGGGCCAAAACTCTGGCCCGGGACATGACTGAGGACATCCACGAATGGATCGAGGAAGAGGGACGGCATCACCACAGGTTGAGCGAGCGTTTCGAGCTCAGACGGCCAGTCGATGGCCCGGAACGGGGTTTGTCAGTGTTCGCCAAAGTCGAGATCAATCCTTATGAAGTGCTGGGGCCCTACAGCGGCAAACTGCACCGCACCGTCAGATCGCTAGACGCAGAAATACTCGAAAAATCCAATTTGCAAGTCAGGACATTTTCGTATGGAACCAGAACCAAAAACGCCACTGTCAGTGGTCATGGCAACAGCAATATCTTGAGCATGATCAACGCCCCCGAAGTCCCCGGTGCCGCCAGGACAGGCACTGAGAACGTCGGCGCGATTTACGTCGGCAAATACATGGTTTTTCTGGTCGCCTGGGAAAAGATTCCGGCAGGCACCGAGCTGTTGCTTGATTACGGCCCCGCTTATTGGCCAACATTGACGCCCTGAACGCGGTACTCCGGACCGCTGAGGCTCGGGCGCTGGAAGGAACCGTCGGCGCCCGATTCAACATGAACAATCCTCAGCGGCAACGCAGCCCACAGCTCAAGGCTCGCAGCCTGCTCTTGCCTGGTCACAGATTCTCGTACCGGTTCATATCCAGCACGCCCTCTTCCACCGGGTCGGTTTCGTGGATGTATTGGCTCAGATCGTGGAAATACAGCCAGAACTGCGGGTGACTGCGCCGAATGCCCCAGCGCTCGACGATCTTTTCGAACCGACTGGCATCCCTGGCGTTTTCCATCGCATCGACAAACGCCGGCACCTGCTCGGCCGGTACGTTGAACATGAAGTTCGGGTAACTGCTGAGCACGCCCGGATAGATCGTCAGGGTGTCAAGCCCTGGCTGATAGCGCCGCGACTCACCGAGCAAAAACGCCACGTTGCTGTGGGCGCGGTTGCGCAGCAGGCTGTAGACCTCGCGCTTGCCACCGGCGGTTTCGACACGCAGCAAGGTCGCTTCGGGCAACTGGTCGATAACCTTGAGCCCCGCTGCCGGTCGCGAGGCCAGACGGCTCAAGGCCTGCTCGGCGTTCTGCAGGGCCGGATCGATGTTGGGCCGTGAGCAATAAGCACCGTCGCAGCGGTTGATCGGGTCCGGTCGTGCATTCAGATCGCCGTAGCGCGCCAGCAACTGCATGGCGAAATCGTGTTTCGGGTCTTTTTCGTCGAGTTTCAGCGCGGTCGGTTTGTCGTCGTCGATCGCCTCGTAATCGAGCCACATCTTGAACTGGCCGCCGTCCTGGTACCAATCGTTGAGGTAATCCTCGCGCGAGTCGGCGGGCATCAGGCGCAGGAAATTCTGCTCGGCGCCGTTGCGGATCAGGTCGAAATACAGGCGGGTCTGCGCCTGATGGGAGACGTTGCCGAACACGTCGAAGTTGACCGCGAGCTGATAATAGGTGCGCTCGAGCAGTGGATAGTCGAACAGCCACATCGTCTGCGGCACCTCACCGATCAAACCCTTGGTCACCGAAGCACTGTCGAAGTGGCGGAAAATGCTCAGCAAGGCGTTGTCGTTGCCGGCCCACAGCGTCGACCAGCTCGGCGCCGGCAGATCGGCGTAGCTGTCGCGGCGCAGGGCTTCGTATTCGTTGCGCTTGTCGCGATAGTTGCGCCACAGGCTCAGCACGCTGCCGACATCGTCGTTCTGCCCCGGCATCGCCAGCAGCGGCGTGGCCTGACCGCGGTAGTTCGGGTCGGTGATATAGAGGTCATGTTCCGGCGCCTGGAATAGCGCCCAGAAGTTGTCGCGGATCACGTCGGTCGCGATCTGCCCACGGCACACCGGCCCGCGAATAAAGGTGCGGACGAAGTATTCAGCGTTATCGAGCATGAACTGATAGCGCGCCTGCGCCGGAATCGCCTCGAAGGTGGCAAACGGATTGGCACGGCTCTGCGGCCCGTAACCCGGCAGCGCATTGACCTGCCAGTTGCCGCTGTAGAACAGGCTTTTGATCCGGGCCATTTTCGCCGCGCTCAGCGGGTAGGTGATGTGCGTCTTGTGCACGATCACCCCCTGCACCGGCCACAAGCGGTAATACACCTGCGTGCCGGGGTCGTCGTTGGGGCGGCGAGTGGCGATCAGGTCGATCGGTTGGCCGCTCGGCGTGCGCGAACGCACCCACTGGAAGTAATGCCCCGGCTCGCCGCCCTTGAAGTAGATGTGCGCCAGATACCAATGCTCGAACAGCCAGCGCCCGACCAGACTTTGCCGCGCGCCGGGAGCGTTGAGCAGGTTTTCCCACTGCGTGATCTGCAGCGCCTCTTGCGCACTCGGCGCCAGGCTCTGCTCGTCAATTGGCGCGCCGGACGCCAGCCAGCGTTGCAACGTCTGATATTGCTGATCGGTCAGGCCGGTGACCGCCAGCGGCATACCCTCTTTCGGGTGCGCACCGGCGTAGCCGTCGAACTCGGCAGGCATTGCGCAAAGATTGTTGCGATTGAGACCCAGCACAATGTCTTCGGGCAGCTTGGCATTGGGCGTCAGCGGCGTCTTGTGGCCAAGTTCGAGCATCCGTGCCATCAGCGCAGCCTGACTGCCCTGCGCGTCGAGCACCGAATAGAAATCCTTCTGCTGCCAGGCGCGCTTGCCGAAGGCGTCGTAAAACAAGCGCGTGGTTGGTGCGGCCTGGGTGCGTTCGCCGTCGTACACCGGCATCTTGCTCGCGCCACGGGCGGCGCCTTCGCCGCTGCCCAGATTCAATTGGCACGCCGAGTCATAACAGGCATGGCAGGCCACGCATTTCTCGGTGAAGATCGGCTGGATATCTCGGCTATAGGAGATAGAAGAAGAAACAGCGGGATCTTGCGCCGCGACGCTCCCACTCAGGACCAGCAACCATAAACTGATGAAGCGGTAAGGCATGCTGCTGATCCTGGTGGTAAAAAAAGGCTGCGATTCTACCGTTATGACGTCCGTACCAACATGAGCGATATTCATGCAAAAGCTGCACATGCTCTAAAAGCGCACAGGTTTGCTATGATCTCGCTCCTTCGTAATGGTCTTTTCGAGTAGTCCACATGTCCGATCGCAGCGTCCGCCTTCAAGCTCTCAAGCAAGCCCTCAAAGAGCGCATCCTGATTCTCGACGGCGGGATGGGCACGATGATCCAGAGCTACAAGCTCGAAGAGCAGGATTATCGCGGCAAACGCTTCGCGGACTGGCCAAGCGACGTCAAGGGCAACAACGACCTGCTGGTGATCACCCGTCCGGACGTGATCGGCGGCATCGAAAAAGCCTATCTGGACGCCGGCGCCGACATTCTCGAAACCAACACTTTCAACGCCACGCGCATTTCCATGGCCGATTACGGCATGGAAGAGCTGGCGTACGAGTTAAACGTAGAAGGCGCACGTCTGGCGCGCAAGATTGCCGACGCCAAGACCGCCGAAAACCCGGCCAAGCCACGCTTCGTTGCCGGCGTGCTTGGCCCGACCAGCCGTACCTGCTCGCTGTCGCCCGACGTCAACAACCCCGGCTACCGCAACGTGACCTTCGATGAGCTGGTGGAAAACTACACCGAAGCCACCAAAGGCCTGATCGAGGGCGGCGCCGATCTGATCCTGATCGAAACGATCTTCGACACCCTCAACGCCAAAGCGGCGATCTTTGCCGTGCAGGGCGTGTTCGAGGAGCTGCACATCGAACTGCCGATCATGATTTCCGGGACCATCACCGACGCCTCCGGTCGTACCCTGTCCGGCCAGACCACCGAAGCGTTCTGGAACTCGGTGGCCCACGCCAAGCCGATTTCCGTTGGCCTCAACTGCGCCCTCGGCGCCAGCGAACTGCGCCCGTACCTGGAAGAGCTGTCGAACAAGGCCAGTACCCACGTTTCCGCGCACCCGAACGCCGGTCTGCCGAATGAATTCGGCGAGTACGACGAACTGCCGTCGCAAACCGCCAAAGTCATCGAGGAATTCGCCCAGAGCGGTTTCCTCAACATCGTCGGCGGTTGCTGCGGTACCACGCCGGGCCACATCGAAGCCATCGCCAAAGCCGTGGCCGGTTACGCGCCACGTCAGATTCCGGACATTCCCAAGGCCTGCCGCCTCTCGGGTCTGGAGCCGTTCACCATCGATCGCAGCTCGCTGTTCGTCAACGTTGGCGAGCGCACCAACATCACCGGTTCGGCAAAATTCGCCCGCCTGATCCGCGAAGACAATTACACCGAAGCCCTCGAAGTCGCTCTGCAGCAGGTCGAGGCCGGCGCGCAGATCATCGACATCAACATGGACGAGGGCATGCTCGATTCGAAGAAGGCCATGGTCACCTTCCTCAATCTGATCGCCGGCGAACCGGATATCTCGCGCGTGCCGATCATGATCGACTCGTCGAAATGGGAGGTCATCGAAGCCGGCCTCAAGTGCATTCAGGGCAAGGGCATCGTCAACTCGATCAGCATGAAAGAAGGCGTCGAGCAGTTCATCCATCACGCCAAACTGTGCAAACGCTACGGCGCCGCCGTGGTGGTGATGGCCTTCGACGAAGCTGGGCAGGCCGACACCGAAGCGCGCAAAAAAGAGATCTGCAAGCGCTCCTACGACATTCTGGTCAACGAAGTCGGCTTCCCACCGGAAGACATCATTTTCGACCCGAACATTTTCGCCGTCGCCACCGGCATCGAAGAGCACAACAACTACGCCGTCGACTTCATCAATGCCTGCGCCTATATCCGCGATGAGCTGCCGTACGCGCTGAGCTCCGGCGGCGTGTCCAACGTGTCGTTCTCGTTCCGTGGCAACAACCCGGTGCGTGAGGCGATTCACTCGGTGTTCCTGCTCTACGCGATCCGCGCCGGGCTGACCATGGGCATCGTCAACGCTGGCCAGTTGGAGATCTACGATCAGATCCCGGTCGAGCTGCGCGACGCCGTCGAAGACGTGATCCTCAACCGCACCCCGGACGGCACCGACGCCCTCCTCGCCATTGCCGACAAGTACAAGGGCGACGGTAGCGTCAAGGAAGCCGAGACCGAAGAGTGGCGTAACTGGGACGTCAACAAGCGTCTGGAACACGCACTGGTCAAGGGCATCACCACGCACATCGTTGAAGACACCGAAGAATCCCGCCAGTCGTTTGCGCGGCCGATCGAAGTGATCGAAGGCCCGCTGATGTCCGGCATGAACATCGTCGGCGACCTGTTCGGCGCCGGCAAAATGTTCCTCCCGCAGGTGGTGAAATCCGCGCGGGTAATGAAGCAGGCCGTGGCGCACTTGATCCCGTTCATCGAACTGGAGAAAGGCGACAAGCCGGAAGCCAAGGGCAAGATCCTCATGGCCACGGTCAAGGGCGACGTGCACGACATCGGCAAGAACATCGTCGGCGTGGTGCTCGGTTGCAACGGCTATGACATTGTCGACTTAGGCGTGATGGTTCCGGCCGAAAAGATCCTGCAGGTCGCCAAAGAAGAAAAGTGCGACATCATCGGCCTTTCCGGCCTGATTACACCGTCGCTGGACGAGATGGTCCACGTCGCCCGTGAAATGCAGCGTCAGGACTTTCACCTGCCACTGATGATCGGTGGCGCGACGACGTCGAAAGCGCACACCGCCGTGAAGATCGAGCCCAAGTACAGCAACGATGCCGTGGTCTACGTGACTGACGCCTCACGCGCCGTGGGCGTGGCGACGCAGTTGCTGTCCAAGGAATTGAAAGCCGGTTTCGTCGAGAAGACCCGTCTTGAATACATCGACGTGCGCGAACGCACGTCCAATCGCAGCGCCCGCACCGAACGCCTGAGCTACGCCGCCGCGATCGCGAAGAAGCCGCAGTTCGACTGGGCCAATTACCAGCCAGTGAAACCGACCTTCACCGGCAGCAAGGTGCTCGACAACATCGATTTGAAGGTACTGGCCGAATACATCGACTGGACACCGTTCTTCATTTCCTGGGACCTGGCCGGCAAGTTCCCGCGCATCCTCGAAGACGAAGTGGTCGGTGAAGCCGCCACTGCGCTGTACAAGGACGCCCGGGAAATGCTCACCAAGCTGATCGATGAAAAACTGATCAGCGCCCGTGCGGTGTTCGGTTTCTGGCCGGCCAATCAGGTCAACGAAGACGACATCGAGCTGTACGACGATAACGGCAAGCCGCTAGCCAGGCTGCATCACCTGCGTCAGCAGATCATCAAGACTGACGGCAAGCCGAACTTCTGCCTCGCCGACTTCGTGGCGCCGAAGGACAGCGAAGTGACCGACTATGTCGGCGGCTTTATTACCACCGCTGGCATCGGCGCCGAAGAAGTCGCCAAGGCTTATCAGGACGCTGGCGACGACTACAACTCGATCATGGTCAAGGCTCTCGCCGACCGCTTGGCCGAGGCCTGCGCCGAATGGCTGCACCAGCAAGTGCGCAAAGAGCACTGGGGTTATGCCAAGGACGAAACCCTCGACAACGATGCGCTGATCAAAGAGCAATACCGTGGCATCCGCCCCGCGCCCGGCTACCCGGCCTGCCCGGATCACACCGAGAAAGCCGCGCTGTTCACACTGCTCGATCCAGAGGCTGCCGAAATGCGCGCCGGGCGCAGTGGCGTATTCCTCACCGAGCACTACGCAATGTTCCCCGCCGCAGCGGTCAGCGGCTGGTACTTCGCCCATCCGCAGGCGCAGTACTTTGCCGTGGGCAAGATCGACAAGGATCAGGTGCAGAGCTACACCGCGCGCAAAGGTCAGGATCTGAGCGTGACCGAGCGTTGGCTGGCGCCGAATCTGGGTTACGACAGCTGAGCCGCACCATGCCCGGGAGCATCTTGCTCTCGGGCACGGTCATTCATCCGTTCACGGGCGGCTCGAAGGGCCGGGCTGCGGTGACGACGGGCGTGGCTGCGGCGCGCCGCTACCTGGCGACGAAAGACTCTCAAGCTCTGTGCGGGACAGTTCTTTGAGCTTTTCCATACGCGTCGCCGGCAACTCGACCTCAAGCACCCCCATGGCATCCAGATACTCGGGGCTCGACAGGTCAGGATAGGCGTCCTCTACCGCACCATGTCGCCTCGATTCTTCGAGTTTCAACGCCTCGAACACCTCGCTGTGGCGATCTTCCAGGTAACGGACCCAATAGTCGCGTGAAATCAGCTCCTCCAGGAACGCTGGCGACGCCTCGTCGGCAAGCACCGAGGCGCGAGCGTTGATCAATACCTGCCCACGAATAGGCGTGCCGTACAGCATATGCGCCGGCTGTCCCGGCAGTTCCAGGCCATCCGGCCAGCCGCTGGTCATGCCGATCCGGTATTGCAGTCGGACCTCCGCACGGTCTTGGTTTATCGCAGCAGCTTCAGCGAGTCGGTCAACTCTCTCCAGGCGAAACAGGCGGCGGGTCAGATTGAGCAAGGCTCTGCCGCGTTGCTCGGGGCGATGCTGCGGGATATCGCGCAGGGTGTTGTATTCATAGACGCGGGCTTCCAGTTCGCTGAACGACAGGATCCGCCCATCAAGGCATGTGTCGTGGGTTTCGGCGTTGACAAACAACTGCTCGCGCAATTCGGCGTTTTCCGTGGCAGCCTGAATGACTTGCCAGACCCGATGGGTGAGATCGGCCCCCGACAATCTGAATTCGAGGGTGTCAGGCAAGGTCGAGAGCAGATGAAAGAACGCATCATGATTGGCCTGCCTGGCCAATTGCGCCCACAAAGCCTGCCGGGCGGCACGTACATCAGCCGGGGTGAATGTCAGCCAGGTCTCCATGGCTGGCGCGGCGACATTTTGCGCTGGGTTAGCGATGGCCTCAATGGCCTCGACCTGTGCGTGCACATCCACACGTCCGCCAACACCACCGCCTCCGAAGCCGTCACTGTCATCGCTGTCGCCATCCGAGCCGGAGCCGGGTTCACTGTCGGCTCCGCGTAAGCGCAGGTCAATCTCCCGATCGAGATGCGCCCGCGAATAGCCCATGACGTCACGATTTGCATTGGCGGCGCTGTAATCGCGCAGTTGTCGCAGGCTGTTGAGTGTCAAGGTGTTTTCCGACAGAACCGTGCCAGCGACCAGTTCCCTGTGACTACCGTCCAAGAGCCTGTCCGGGAACACGCTGATGTTGTTGCCCGTCAGATCGAGTGCGCGCAGATGCGGCAGTTCGAGCACGCCGTCCGGCCAGGAATCGAGGCCATTGTGGTCAAGCTTGAGGGTTTCGAGCCGACTGAAGGCGCTGGCACTGAACTCCTCCAGTTGATTGTGGCTGAGGTCCAGCCAGCGCAGGCGATTTCCACCCGCCTGGGTGTACAGGGACTCCCCGGTGGCCAGTTTATTCCCGCTCAGCTCCAGCCGCTCGAGCCCGCTCAGACCGCCAACGGCGTCTGGCAGCGTATCAAGGGCGTTGCCGTTGAGTACCAGGGTGGTGACTTCAGGGAAAGCGGCACAGAATTCGTTGAAGCTTTGTGCCGAAAATTCCACGCCGGTGAGATTCAGCGTTCTGACTGGGGAAAACACTTTCGACAGCCGCGGCAGATCTCCGGTGTTCAACCCCGTGAGATCAAGTGTGGATCCTGAGTGTTCGCTATGGCGTGTCAGACCCTCAGCCCAGCAATCTCTGACCTTCATCGCCAGAAACGATCGGTGCTTGGATTTATCCCCTCTGTTCCATGGTATCGCCCGAGTAAAGATCCAGCCGTTCAACTCACGCGTCAGGGCCTCGTCGCTGTCTCGCCAGACGGTCAGACGGGCGTCGATTTGTGCATCGCTCAGTCCCTCGCTGCGCAATCGCGCCAGACATTGCTGCGCTTGTTCTGTAGAAAGAAGCGGATTGACGTCCTGTAAGCGACTTGCAATGTCTGCGGCACCTTCGGCGACAGGTGCCAGAGGACGCAGCGGCAACAGAAATTCGTGCGCAAATGCCAGTGCAGTTCTCGGTACGCGCGCGTCGCCCACGCTTCGAGGGCCACTGGGGTAAATTTCAAACTGTTTGAGGGTGTCATCAGGCAAGCCGATTGCGGTCTCGATACGCCGCTGCGCAGTTTTCAGGGCTGCCGCACCTTCGGCACTCAATGAGCTTTGCGTCAGGTTGGTGTTGAGCATCACCCTGTCATCGGCAAGCACATGCTCAGGTAACGTACTGATTGGGTTTTCGCGCAGATCAAGCCATTGCAACCTTGGCAGCGTTTCGGCACCCGCCGGCCATGCCTGGAGACGATTGGAACTGAGGTCCAGAAGTTCAAGCTTCTTCAGAGCCGCGACATTCAGATCAGTCAGCTGGTTTTCGCGCAAATCCAAGAAATCGAGTTTATAAAGTGCATCAATTTGGCTTTGGACTTCTGGCGTGGTGCCGATCAGGTTGTGTGACAGATCCAGTCGAGTCAATTGCGCAAAGTCGCTCGGGCTGAACGGCACCTCAGTCAAATTGCAGCCTGTGATTTCTACCGTACGCGCACCGCTGAATGCTTGAAGAAACGCGCGCATCTGTGCCGCAGGCACGTTCAGATGATCAAGGGAAACGGTTTTCACATGAGAAAACGTACCGGCCGGCAATGACGGAAGCTCGCTTATGGATGGCTCGTCGCCAAAGTGTCCATCATCGAATAACTTGAACACTTCGCCACTTTCCAGCGGGGCGACCCCGTTCGGATTCCCTGGAGTGGGGACCTGCGCTTCTCTGCGCAGGCCATAACGTTCGCGCACGGCAGCCGCCCAGTTGTGCTCAAGTTCACGCACCACTGCAAGGTTCGGCAACGTTTCCCAGACCGGAGCAAGCGTAGCGGTGCGCAATCCATCGGACGTCGTCGGAAGGTAAAGCTGCCGGAAAATCCCGGCGTGCTCCAGGCGCAGCAGCTCGACAGCCTTGAGCCGGGTCTCGGGTGTATTCCACAGACTCATGATGCGCTCAGGCAAGCGATTGATATTTCCGCGCCGTCCAGTCAGGAATTCCAGCTCGCCGGCGCAGTACTGGCGGACCATCAGGTCCAGATCCAGCAGATGTCCCCACACGCCCCGGTAATTTTTGACGTACTCGTAGGCGGGCTTGAAATTTTCATGCGCGAAATTCGACCAGTCGAGCGACAGCCCCGCCCACAACTTCTCATGCCCTGTGTAGAGTGCTTGTGGAATGGACGAGATGGCCGTCTGCGTCAGATCAAGGCGCTCCAGCTCAGGCAGCTCCTGTACAAAATCGGGCCATTGGACCATTCCCGGCGCATCGATCCTGAGTTTCCTCAATCGCCTGAGCGGTGTGAGGTCAAGATTCGCCGTGACGCCGGTGCCCCTCGAAAGATCAAGATGAAGCTCTTCTACAGCAGTCAGCATGCGCAATCTTGTCGGCAGATCAGCCGCCAGCGCAGCCGCTGTGGTTCTGAACTTGAGGTTTTTCAGGCTCGGCATGCGAGTGACGGCCAGAGGCAATGTCGTCAATGACTGTTCGCGCCCCATATAACTGCCAAACAGACTGCCACGCTCGCCCAGCGAGAGCTTTTCGAGACGGCCAAACCGCTCCAGGAACGCGTCGGCATCGGTGTCCGTGATGCCATCCCCAGCGATGGAAAGTTCTCGTACGTGATCAAAATTTGCTGTCAGAGCTGGCAGCGGGTCGTACAGGACAAGATGAAGCTGATCGGCGCCGGGCAGATGGGCGGCGATCGGTGCGTTGCGCCAACAGTCCTTGAGCGCCTGTGCGGTACGTACTTTATAGTTCCACTCGGAACGGGCCCAAGCCGGTACTCTCGTTAGTCCCGACCACTCATCCAGCGTCGCTTCAAGCTGCGCCCATTCCTGTCGACGCGACAGCAGCAACTGGAAAATGTCTCTGTCGTCATTTCCCGCCCGATACTGTTCAAGGAGATAGCCGCGCGCCTGTTCATTTGTCAGCTGCGGATAAATATCACGCGTGCGTGCTATCAGGTTCGGTGACAATCCAGGGCCACGTCCGCTGGCAGGATAACCAATCAGAGTATCGCTGACGCGAACGGGCGGCTTGATCCATTTGACCTGGGGTTCCAGCAGCGCAGGCGCCTCGGCCTGGTGCAGATCGGCGTGGCGGATGATCTTTTCCCGCAGCTGGACCGACTGCCCGACCGCTGGCACACCGAGGCTGCGGCGCGCCTCGTCAGGCAGGGCGTGCATGATCGATGGGTAAAAATTGTCGCCGTGTTCGGGCAGGCTGTTGAGTGCCTCACCGCGCTCGTTGAATGCCTGAAACTGAGCACCTTTTTTTATCAGGTATTTTTTCTCGCTGGCTGTTTCACTGCCGATGCTGTCAAGCAGCGTGCCAGCATCATGATCCTCGCGAACCTCGATACGGAGGTTGTCAGGCCAACCCGGCAACTGCTGAAGCGTGTGCAATGCCAGACGCCGACTGTCCGCCGAAGCGACATTTTCGCTGCGCAGACCGGCATACGCGGTGACTCGACGGGTTTGACGCGCATACCAGCGCGCTTCTTCCAGCAGGCGCAGCGGTGCTCGCTGGCCCGACCGCAGCGCCTGCAACTCACCGGCATGGGCATGCGTCAGCACGGCTTGTGCTGCCGACTCGCCCAGCCCGGGACATTCCTTTTGCAAACCGGCGACCTCGGGGGCGATGGGGTCGGTGCCCTTGTAGATGCTTTCGAATATCGCCGATTGACGGGTGTTGGCGTAATTGGCAATTCGCTTGTTGAATTCCTGAAGCCTTGCCTCGGGCGTACGTGCGACCAGCTTGCCGAGCAAGCGATTGATTTCCGCTTCTTCGAGCGATGCAAGAATATGCGCGGGCAGTTTTCCGCCAAGGATGTCGGCCCGAGAAGTCCTGATTGGCGGCTTGACACCCACGTCACGAAAGCGCCGCGCAGCACCATACCTTACGGAACTGCCGGACAATGACTCGCCATCGAACACTTCAAGCACCCGGTTTTGCGGCCACAACGGCATTTCGGTGATCAGCGGCAAGGTATACAGGTAGAGCTCATCGATGGGGCGTTCCCCACGCAACTGCTCCACGACCAATGCCGCATCTGCATCCGCTTTCAACAGGCGCATCGCCTGCGCCAGCTCCGGTGGTGGCGGCGCGTGGTCGAGGTGCATCTTGCGCAAGGCGCCGTCACTGACGCCACTGATATCGGCAGCCCTGAGCAGTTCTGCGTCGGAAAACACTTCGGTTGCATGCCCCATGCGTCGCAACAGGGTCAGGCGGTCCCACTCCAGCGGGCGCTCAAGCGTGGATCGCCAGGCACCGTAACCATTGCTCTCGAGCACCGGCTGCCAGGCATCGGGATCGTTCGGGTGGCGGAGGCGCCACTTGCCGAGCGATGAATCGTAGTACTGCTCGTAAACCTTGCCGGCCTGACGAATGTAGGTCTTGCCGTCCAGTACATGTTGCCCCTGCGGATTCGGACCGGGGCTGTCCGGCAAAGCTATCGTTGACTCATACGCGCCAAGATCGGGTTTCCAAAGGCGGGTGTTGCCGCTAGGCAACTGCACCGGTTCCAGCTGTTCAATCACTGGCACGGCTTTGGCGCTGGAGAATTTCCGCACCCCGGCGCCTACCCCCGCCATCACCGCGATCTGCGCCAGATTTTCCGCCACGTCGATCAAATGATCCCTGGCCGCACGCCGGTCGCCTTCGCTCCATTCGATCGCGCCCTCCAGTGTTTCGTACATCAGCTGGCCGGCCATCACCACCATCATCACTTCGCCCAGCACCGGAACGAACATCGACACCATGTTCAAACCAAGCAGACCGATCTGCAGCAGGTGCGCCAGCCTGGCGTCGCGCGCCTTGACCTCGACGTCGTCGCTGGGTACCGCATGGCTGCGGGCGTCGGCCAGTACCTTGGCGCGGTTCTGGGTAAAGAGATAGAGCCAGAGATCTTCATTGGCCGCCCAAAGGCCATGCCCTCTGCGTCCGACCGCCGAAGGCGCAATGTAGGGATCGGGCTCCGGCTCCATCTTCACCCCGCGCTCGGGAGGAAGTTGCTTGATCCGGGTGAACACTGAAGTACCGCTGATTGCCTGAATGAACGCGACCCATGGAGAGCGCAATGTCGACCAGGCATCCTTCGGTGAGTCAGCAGCCTTTCGGGTGAACTGACTGAAATAATCGGGCCGCTGATCAACGGGCAGAAATTGACTGAGGAACCGCTGATAAGGCGTCGGTTGAGCCCCGCCAGCGAGCGGTTCATCGCGCGCAGTCAGCAAGCGTTTGAACTCCTCACGCATTTGCTGGTGGTTGTAGCGTTTGAACGGGTGCTGCGGGTCGTGAGGGATGTAAACGATCAATTCATCGCTGTAGCGGTATTTTTCGCTGATCACGAACACCACACAGCCAGTCAGACGTTTTCTCATCAGGCCCAGGTCCTTGAACCATACCTGTCGGTTGCCCATCCAGGGATTCATCTCGCCATCGATGACCGACCGGATCATGGTGTAGTCCGCCGGTTCTATATCCTTCTGCAATAACGCCTGCTCTGCGGCTGCGCGCATGGTTGCCTTCTGACTCGCGATGAACCGCTCGCGAAGCACGCCCTGCACCACCACATCGGCCGGGTGAAAAAATTCCTGCAGATAGTCCTGGTATTGCTTGCCGATATCCAGGCGACGGCACAGCGACATGAACTGGCTGACCGTCAGCGCGACACTAACGGACTCGAAAGTCTCCGCAGTATCGGTCGCCACCATGAATCCCGAGGTGTGGTGATAAGCCCCCTCCTCACACTCGCTGGCTTCGAAGTTGTGCAGTGCCGCCTCCAGCAGCGACAGCTTGAGAATTTCGAAGGACGCCAGCTCTGTGGCCTGAATGCCCACCTCTATCGGGCGTCGCAGGCACAACAAGGTTTTGTCGATGTCCACTTGCAGCTGATATTCGTCCTTCAATGCCTTGATCAGCAAGGGTCTGGCAAACACTTCGGCCTGCTCAAACCTCGACATGCTTTTATCGAGCATGTTTTGCGCCTGCACGCTGGCCTTGTAGCTGTCATTCAAGGCTGCGCGCTGGGCAGGCGTCGCATCCTGATACCACGCCGGCATCGCCGCAGGGGCGTCCTTGAACGCCTGGCGTCGTTGCGCCGTCACGTCAGTCAGCCAGGTGGGGATCGACTTTTCGAGGAAATCACCGTGAAGGCTCTGTGTTGCCTTCAGCGGTTTCGGGGCCGGCGCGTCGGTCGTGCGTGACGAGGATGAAGATGCCGTCGACGGCGGATTGGATGGGATAGCGATCATGGTCACTCCTTTGTCAATGAAGTGTGCAGCAGACCATTTCCGGCTACCCCGACTGCGGTATCCGCTTATGACTCACCGGCGAAAGGTAACAACTTGCTTCGACGAGCCTTGCAACCGCACCATGCGGCCGTCACGGGAGCGAGGAAGTCCCGGGCTGCGGTTCAAGGCGTCCAGGCTGTTGCGAGTCATCAGCGAAAGCTCGCAGGAGGTCGATTTCACGGCGCGTCAACTCGAGCCGTCTCTGTCGACGCAATGCGTGGACAGCTCTGGCCAGTGCTTTCAATTCCAGCTCGTACTGATTCTCGGTGAGTTCCCCCCGTTCGCGTCGTTCCTTCAGTTCGCCGCCAACCTGTTGCAGCTCTTCGATCTCGACATCGATCGCCTCCATTTCCTGCGGATAGCGTTCTTGCAAATAAGCGATCCAGTAATCGCGCTCGCCCATGTTCGCCGGCAGTTCATCAGTCTGCTCCGCCTCCAGTACCCAAATGCGAACTTGCGCCAGGACCTCATCGGTCAATGGACGTGCGTATAACATATGGGAGGGTTGCCCCGGCAGGTCCAGTCCATCACCCCAGCCACGGGTCAAATCGATGCGCGATTGCAGGCGAACCTCGGCACGATCCTGGCCCTTCGCCAAGACTTCGGCAAAGATCTCGACCCACTCCAGACGAAACAACTGTCGGGACACTTGCCATAATGCCCGGCCCCTGGCCATCGTTCGGCTGACAGGTATTCCCTGCAATGTGCGATAGACCCAAACCCGCACCTGCATGTCACTGAACGTAAGAATCCGCCCGTCCGGACAGGTGCCGTGCGTTTCTGCATCGTTGAACAGCGAGTCGCGCAGTTCGGTATTTTCGGTAGCCGCCTCCATGACTTGCCACACTCTGTGGGTGAGATCGGCCGGCACACGCTTGAACTCCTCGGTGTCACGCAGCAAACGCAGTAACTGAAAAAACCGCTGGTGATTCGGCTCAAGCGCCAATTGCGTCCAGATCGAGCGTCGTTGCGCCGCCAGTGCCAAGTCACTGTCCATCAGCCAGGGATCGCGAGATTCCGGCGCGATGTCATTGGCCGGATCAAAAATCGCTTCAGACGGCTGCACGCCTGCATATGGATCGGGGGCGACGGCATTGTTACCTGCCCCCTCCACTGCGCCTGGCGGCTGCGGTTGATCGGGCCCGATAACATGTCTATCGATCAATTCGTCGATGGATTCTTGTGAAAGCTGCATCACATAAGGGGCTGCGCGCTCGCGGGCGTAGCGCCGCAGATCCAGCAAGGCAGTCAGGGACAGGCGTGCATTCGCGGACAAGTCAGTCCCTTGCAGCAGACGCTCGTGATTGCCGTTGAACAGCTCACCAGGAACGTCCCCGATCCGGTTGTTGTGCAGATTCAAACCGCGTAAATGAGCGGCCTGTTGAGCTCCGGCCGGCCATTCGCTCAGGTGGTTGGTGCGTAGATCCAGAAGCTGCAAGGCACTGAAGTCCGGTGGGTTGAATACACGAAGCTGGTTATACCCGACGTCAAGCATGTGTAGACGCCCGCGCCCCAGCAACGGGTAGAAGCTGGTCGCACTCTGGAGATTGCAATGCTGCATTCGCAGATGCTGCAGATGCCGCATCCGCAACACCGGGCCGGGCAATGCACCCAGCTCATTGCCACTGAGCAGCAAGGTACGAAGGTCCTGAAAGGCGTTGAGAAAGCCGTCGGAGCCCCGCGTGGACAGGCCCACGCGGCTCAGGTCCAGCGTTGTCACCGCTGGAAACTGCACGGGCAGTTCAGGCAAGTCGCCGATTCGCAGATCTGCAAGCTCAAGTTCCCGTACCACGCTGCCACTGGCTTCAGTCAGTCCGCCAAGCCACGCGTCCCTGATCAGCCGCCCCGCAGAGGATCGTCTACCAGCCGTGATCGGGCCATCGGCCGTTGGAATCTCGCGGTTGTACAACCAGCCATTGAGTCGTCGAATCAACGCCTCACAGCTGCGATGCCATTCGGTAATCCGGGCTTCGATTTGCGCATCGCTCAATCCCGAAGCCTGCAGATGCTGCACATTCAGTTCAGCCTGCTGCCGCGGCATGAGCTGATTCAATCGTTGCACATGCAGCGAAGTTCCGCTCTGAGCCGGATTGACCAGCGCCTCTTCAGGCAGCGGCAACAGCAGTTCGATGAACGACCAACCGCTTTCGGCCGGCGGGAAAGTGTCCGGCACACGTTGCGCTGCGAACTGCGCCAACGTGCCCTGTTCCAAAGCCTTTTGCTGCTCGATTCGCTGAAATGCCGCGTCCAGGCTCGCTTGCCCCTCGGGACTGAAACGGTTGCCCGTCAGGTTGCTCCTCATCAGCACATCGGGGTGGGACAAGACTGGCTCTGGCAGGGAGGCGATCCGGTTGTCGCGCAGATCGAGCCAGGACAAACGCGCGAGGCGTTCGGCGCCGAGGGGCCAGGTTTGCAACGAAGTCGATCTCAGGTTCAACGCCCGCAATCGGCTCAACGTGCTGACGTCGACGGCATGCAGCGGGTTATCACGCAGATTCAACCATCGGACTTGCTGCAAGCCGCTCAGTTGCCTCTGTACCCCAGGCGTTACGACGATGGCATTGTCTGATGCATCAAGGTTCTTCAGCGCACGCAGATCGTCCGCCGCAAAGGGCAGTTCGGTAAAGCGGTTGCCGCTGATTTCAAGGCTTTCGACGTGACTGAATGCACGGAGAAACCCGCGTGCCTGGTCGATGGGGACATCCAGCAGCCGCAAACGGACAGTACGGACATGGGCAAAACTGCCGGCTGGCAGTTGCGGCAATTCGCGAAAGCGTGCTGCCGCCGGCAGCGCTTCGCTGCTCGATCGTGGGCCAGGCAGCTCGAACCTGTCCACGTTCGCAGTCAGCCCGTAACGCTGGCGCAGCGTGCCATACCAATTGGTTTTCAGCGCCCGGAGGACTTCGGCATCAGGTCCGGTTGCCCAGCGGCTTCTGACTGTCGAGTAGCGTGTGCCATGCCTGAGTGTCGGTGTGTAGAACTGCGCAAAGATTGCCTCATGCTCGGCCCTGATACTCTCGATCGCTGTCACCCGCGCTTGCGGCGTTGCCAGAGCGGTATAAAAAGCTTCGGGCAAAAGATCGACGAAGCCCGACGCCGGGGCCATGGTGTCCAGTTCGGCACGGCAAAATCCACGGACCATTTGGTGCAGGTCGAGCAAATGGCCGAACGGGCCGGAATACTGGCTGACGTAGTCGTAAGCACGCCGAAACGTGGTCGGGGTGACCCTCGCCCAATTCAACGACAGGCCGGCCCAGAGTTGCTCGTGTCCGTGGTACAGCGAGTCGGGCAAGGTTTCAATCAAGGTGTGGGTCAGGTCCAGGCGTCCAAGCCGCGGCAGCCGTTCGACATACGCCGGCCACCGCCACAAGGCATTCGGGGCGTCAATGCGCAAACTGTGCAAATGCGTCAGCGTGCTCAGTTCAAGATCATTCAGAGTGCTTGCATCGGCTCCCGAATAGTTGATATGCAGCGTTTCCAGTGAGGTCAGTGCCCGCAGCCTCTGTGCAAAGGTGGGCGCGAGAAACGGCGCGTCGGTAACGAAGCGCAGTTGAGTCAATCCGGTCAGCTGGCCAAGTGCTTGCGGCACGGTCGTGAGTGATCGGCCAGCAACGGTAAAGACACGTGGATCCCTCACCTCGCCAATCTGCAGGTCAGTGACGTTCGGAAACGCCGCCAGCAAACCATCGACATTGGCATCCGTGAGGCCAATGCCGCTCACTGCCAGTTCACGCACATGGGGAAAACGAGTACTCAACGCGGGGACAGACGCATCACAGACCAGTGACAGGCGGGCCACATCGGCAACCCGGCCGGCCAACGGGCCATTGCGCCACGCCTCTCTCAAAGTCCGCGCCAATCGCGCCCTGTGCTCGGCAGTCTGGCTGCTGCCTGGGACCGCCTGCCATCGCTCGAGTGTGACATTGAGCGACTCCCATTCCCGACGGCGCAACTCCAGCTCCTGATAAATCTGCGCATCGCTGCGGCCTCGCTGTCGAGCAAGAAAGGCAGCTGCCTGTCGCGGCAACGGATACAACTGCGCCACGCGCATTTCGAGCGAAGTGCTCCAGCCTCCACCTCGCCCACTCGCGTAATAGCCCGTCATCCTGGCCCGAACCCGTACTGGCGGTTTGAACCATTTGGCTCGCGGTGCCAGCATGTGCAGAGCTTCGCGCCAATGCACGCGGGCCGACAGGATAATCTGGTGCTGCAGCTCACCGCCTTTGCTGCCCTCGTACAGGCCCAGTGCCGCACGCATGTCATCAGGCAACGCATACATGAGCGAACGATAGAAACTGTCTTCCACCCTGGAAATTCTGTTGAGCACCTGCGCCTGAGCATTGAATGCCTGGTAGAAAGGTCCGTTCTTGACCAGATAGCGTTTTACCGGCGCCGAAGGCTCACCGACACTGTCAAGCAATGCGCCGGTCGTACTGCCTTCACGAATCTCCAGACGCAACGTTGGCGACCATTCAGGCAATCGCTCCAAGGCAAACAACGCCAGCCGTCGACTGTCGGCCGAGGCAAGGTTTTCGCTGTGCAGGCCGGCAAAGGCGCGCGTCTGGCGCCCCCGGCGAACATGCCAGCGCGCCTCTTCGAGCAGTTTCAACGGCGAACGCCCGGTGTGATCCATGCGGGCCAGCTCCGCTGCCGTGGCATGACCGAGCACGTCCTGTGCGGCGGCATTGCTCAGCCCGGGGCACTCACGTTGCAGGATCCGCGCGCGCAGACTCAGCGGCTCGGTGCCGCGGTAGAGGCTGTCGAAAATCGCCGACTGACGGGTGTATGCGAACTCGGCAAGCAAGCGCATGAACTCATCCGGCCTTGCCGGCCGGAACTGCGCGGCCCTGCTGCCCAGAAGCCGAATGACTTCGTTTTCCTCCAGCGCTGCCACAATCCGCGCCGGCATTTCGCCGTTCAATACCTGAGCGCGGCTGATGCGGATCACGGGTTTGCGTTCAATCCCCGGCAACACATTTTCCAGGCCATATTGAATCGACTGCTCAGTCTCCTGCGCCCCGGCGAAAATCTCCAGTACTCGGCCATGCGGCCAGCGTGGCAGTTCCGTCACCAGCGGCAGCGCATGCAGATAACGCTCGTCAATCGCTCGGGCACCACGCAATTGCTCGATCATCTGTCGGGCCGCGGCATCGGCTTCGAACAGCTGCATGGCATCGCGCAATTCGGGCGGCGGCGGTAGATGATCCATGTGCATCTGGCGCAACGTGCTGTCACTGACGCCGCTGATATCACCCAGCATCAGCAATCTGTCATCGGAGAAGCCGTCAGTGCTATGGCCCATGCGCCGTAGCAGCTCCAGTCGCTGCCATGTCATCGGCTGCTCCGATACCAGTCGCCAGGCGCCGTGGCCGTTATGGGCGAGCGCCGGCCTGTAGGCGTTGCGCTCGGTGGGGTGTTTCAGACGCCATTGCCCGGTCGAGCGATCGAAGACCTGCACGTAGATTTCACCGCCCAGACGAATGCAGGTCTTGCCGTCAATCCGGTACTGCCCCAAGTGATTGGGCACCGCGGCCTGGGCGAGTGCGATGTCGTGCTCATAACCGGTGAAGTCAGGCTTCCACAGGCGTGTCCGGCCGTTGGGTAACGTTACTGGCTGCAGTTGCTCGATGACCGGTTCCGGTCTGACGGCATTGATTTTATTGAACACCACGCCACCGCCGGCCATAACGGCAATCTGGGCCAGGTTTTCGGCGACATCCAGCAGATGCTCCTTGGCCGCGTGCCTGTCGCCCTCGCTCCATTCGACGACGCCTTCGATGGTTTCATAAAGCAGTTGCCCGACCATCACCACCATCATGATCTCACCGATTACCGGCACGAACATCGAGGCCACATTCAAGGCCAGCAGTCCGAGCTGCTCCAGGCCGGCGAGTTTGGCATCACGCGCCTTGGCATCGATGTCACGAGTCGGCACCGCATGCGCGCGGGCGTCAGCGATCACCTTGTCCCGGTGCTTCTCGTAAAGGTATTGCCACAGGTCGTTGTTGGGTTGCCAGGGATACACTTGCCGGTGCGGCATCAACGAAGCGGCAACGTAGGGGTCTGGCTCCGGCTGCATTTTTGGAGGCTTGGCAGAGACTTTCCAGATGTCGGAAAAAATCGGCGACGTCTGCAGCACCGTCCGCCAGACCGATGACAGCCAATCGGACCAGGGGTCGGCTGATTTTACGAATTGGCTGAAGTAATAAGCACGCTTCTCATAAGGCATGAACTGGCTGAAGAACCGCTGATAGGCGGTAGGCTCAGCGGTTTTTGCCTGATGCGCAGGGCGGGCACTGAGCAACCGTTTGAAAGTGTCGCTCATCTGCGTACCGGTATAGCGTTTGAGCGGATGTTCGGGATCATTGGGCACATAGAGAATGACCGCTTCGACCGACTGATATTTTTCCGCGATGGTGAATGCCACGCAGCCGACCAGTCGGTGCTGCATCAGGCCCATGTCGTGGAACCACACCGGTTTGTTGTCCACCCGGGGACGTCTTTCGCCGTTGAGCACGGAAACAATCATTGCGTGATCCTGCGGGCGGATTTCCTTGGTCAATAAAGCCCGCTCGGCCGCTGCGCGCATGGCAGCTTTCTGACTGGCAATAAAGTCGCGGCGCAAGGTTTCTTGCGCCTTCGGTTCGGCAGGATGGAAAAAAGTCTTGAGGTAAGCCTGATATTTCGTACCGATGTCCAGGTCACGACACAGGCTGAGAAAGTTTCTCACCGACACGTTTACCGGCACCGACTTGTAAGTGCCGGCTGTTGCGGTTTCGATGACAAAACCGGAGCTGCCGTGAAACGCGCCGAACACGCATTCGTCACTTTCAAAATTGTGCAGCGCCGCCTGCAGCATAGGCAGCGTCAGGGCTTCGACCGTGCCAAATTCCACAGAAATGATTCCCGCGCGTACCGCACGCCTGAGGGATAGCAGGGTCTTGTCGACATCAACCTCAACCTGAAAACGGGACTTCAAGGCCTGCAACAGTATCGGTCGGGCAAACGCATCGATGTCCTTGAAGCCGGACATCGTTTTGTCCAACCGCATCTGAGCCCTGAAGCTGCTTCGGAAACTGGCATGCAGCACCTGACGTTGCCGGGCTGTGGCTCTGGCGTACCAGGCAGGCATGAGCGGACGCGCCTGCTTGAATTCAGCCTTGCGTTGCGCCGAAGCGCCAATCAGCCACTGCGGCACTGCGGTTTCCAGGAAAGGCCCGTGGATACTATCCGTCGCCGAAGGCTGGATCGGTCGGTCAGCAGTTCGCGAATCGAGGGAATCTGGGGACATACATCGCTCCTGTAAATGGAGCGACAGCACATCACCTGTGCCCGACCGGGCAGCGGTACATAGTTATAGCGGCTGGCAATTGTTGTAACGGCGTATCTGGCGCAGCGTGTTCAGGCATCTGCGCACTGTTTGACTATGCTTGTGGGGCACGACATCGAGCAGAGGGATTTATGGACGATCCAGTCGACAACAAACCGCCGAGCTTCTGGCAAATGCTGCACAGCGTCATGGCTGCAGCGTTCGGCGTGCAAAGCGGCAAGAACCGGGAACGGGACTTCACCCACGGTAAACCCAGCCACTTCGTGATTCTGGGCGTTTTGTTCACGGCAGTGTTTGGCCTGACGTTGTTTGCCATCGTCAAACTGGTGCTGCATTTCGCGGGCGTCTGAAGGCTTCCGTCAGATAACCGGGCATGGTATGGCGAGCCAGTAATCCGGGCCGGAAAGCGGGCCCGGAATGTCGTCTACTGATGGCTTACCCAGAAGACCGCTGTCCCTACAACGAGAATGATCAGGAACAAAATTGCCCACGCATCGACGCTGCTGTCGCTTTTTCTGGCTTTGGTCGGGTTGCTCATTGCATCGCCTCTTGTCGGTTTTATCGGTGATTGCACAAAGACTCGATCACAGTTAAGACGATGATTGTCCGCACGACAAATGTGGAATAGATGACAGGCGTTCGCGTTAGGCGATTTGGTTCTTTACATATACTCAAACATCACTTTTGCGCATAACTGCAAACGGGTATATTGCCCCGGCTCCGTGACGGAGTGCGCGGCCGTGCGCGCAGAATTGCAGAGGCAACATCGGACTCCAGCAAGCGAAAACGCAGCGTTTTCCGAGTAGCCCAAGCCTGAGAACAGGACTTATATGTACGTATACGACGAGTACGATCAGCGGATCATCGAGGACCGCGTCAAGCAGTTCCGTGATCAGACCCGACGCTATCTGGCAGGTGAGCTGAGCGAAGAAGAATTCCGCCCCCTGCGCCTGCAAAATGGCCTGTACATCCAGCGCTTCGCGCCGATGCTGCGCGTGGCGGTACCTTACGGCCAGCTGACTTCGCGTCAGGTGCGCATGATGGCGAAAATCGCCCGCGACTACGACAAGGGCTACGCCCACATCAGTACGCGGCAGAACGTGCAGTTCAACTGGCCGGCGGTGGAAGACATCCCGGACATTCTCGCTGAACTTGCGACCGTGCAGATGCATGCGATCCAGACCAGCGGCAACTGCCTGCGCAACGTCACCACCGACCAGTTCGCCGGTGTCGCTGCCGACGAAGTCATCGACCCGCGTCCATGGTGCGAAATTGTCCGTCAGTGGACCACATTCCACCCGGAATTCGCTTACCTGCCGCGCAAATTCAAGATCGCCGTCAACGGCTCGACCAGTGACCGTGCGGCCATTGAAGTTCACGATATCGGCCTGGAACCTGTCTACAACGCCGCTGGCGAGCTGGGCTTCCGCGTGCTGGTCGGCGGTGGCCTCGGTCGTACGCCGGTGGTGGGCGCATTCATCAATGAATTCCTGCCTTGGCAAGACCTGCTGAGCTACCTCGACGCCATCCTGCGTGTGTACAACCGCTACGGCCGTCGCGACAACAAATACAAGGCGCGGATCAAGATCCTCGTCAAGGCGCTCACGCCTGAAGTGTTCGCGCAGAAAGTCGATGCGGAAATGGAGCACCTGCGCGGTGGCCAGACCACGCTGACCGAAGCCGAACTGCATCGCGTCGCCAAGCACTTCGTCGATCCGGACTACAAGACCCTCGAGAATCAGACCGCGCAACTGGCCGATCTGGACAAAGAGCACCCGGGGTTCGCTCGCTGGCGCAGCCGCAACACCCTGGCGCACAAAAAGCCGGGCTATGTGGCTGTGACGCTGTCGTTGAAGCCGACCGGTGTTGCCCCGGGCGACATTACCGACAAACAGCTCGACGCCGTCGCCGATCTGGCCGACCGCTACAGCTTCGGTCAACTGCGCACCTCCCACGAGCAGAACATCATTCTTGCCGATGTCGAGCAGAGCCAATTGTTCACCCTGTGGGGCGAGTTGCGTGAAGGCGGTTTCGCCACGCCGAACATCGGCCTGCTGACCGACATCATCTGCTGCCCGGGCGGTGACTTCTGCTCACTGGCCAACGCCAAGTCGATCCCGATTGCCGAATCGATCCAGCGTCGCTTCGACGATCTGGATTACCTGTTCGACATCGGCGAGCTGGACCTGAACATCTCCGGTTGCATGAACGCCTGCGGTCATCACCACGTTGGCCACATCGGCATTCTCGGCGTGGACAAGAAAGGCGAAGAGTTCTATCAGGTTTCCCTCGGTGGCAGCGCCAGCCGTGACGCGAGCCTGGGCAAGATCCTCGGCCCGTCCTTCGCACAGGAAGCCATGCCTGACGTGATCTCGAAGCTGATCGACGTGTACGTTGAACAACGCACCGAAGACGAGCGCTTCATCGACACTTATCAGCGTATTGGCATCGACCTCTTCAAGGAACGCGTCTATGCAGCGAATCATTAAGAACAACGAAGTCGTCGACGAGACCTGGCACCTGTTGCCCAAGGATTTCAATATCGACGAGATCAGCAACTGCGACGACTTGATCGTGCCGCTGAACCTGTGGCGCGAACACAGCCGCATGCTCTTGGCCCGCGATGGTGGCCTGGGTGTGTGGCTGGATGCTGATGAAGAGGCCGAGGAAATCGGTGAGGACGTCGCCAGGTTCCAGGTGATCGCCCTGAACTTCCCGGCGTTTACCGACGGCCGTAACTACTCCAATGCCCGTCTGCTGCGTGACCGTTATGGTTTCAAAGGCGAACTGCGGGCCATTGGCGACGTGCTGCGCGACCAGCTGTTTTACATGCACCGCTGTGGTTTTGATGCCTTTGCCATTCGCGCGGATAAAGACCCGTACGAAGCACTGGAAGGTCTCAAGGACTTCTCGGTGACTTATCAGGCTGCCGCTGACGAACCACTGCCGCTGTTCCGTCGCCGCTAAGCGTCGGACGTTGTTGCAGATATAAAAACGCCGGTCATGTGACCGGCGTTTTTTATGCCTGCGGTTTACCAGAAGCGTTGCTGAGTGAGGCGACTCCACCAGCTCAACAGCACGCGGTCTACCGAACCGCTGGCGGCCATGCCGATGCGTTCCTGCAGGCTTTTGCGCTCGGCGTAGTGCAGATGATAGACCTCGGCCTGTTTGGCCTTCTGTGCCAGGTATTCATCGCTGGTCTTCAGTTCGTCCACCAGTTGGTTTTCCAGCGCAGCGATACCGAGCCACACCTCACCGGTAGCCACCTCATCGATCGCCAGTTGCGGGCGATAACGGGCGACGAAGTTTTTGAACAAGCGATGGGTGATGTCGAGATCTTCCTGGAATTTTTCGCGACCCTTTTCGGTGTTTTCGCCAAACACGGTCAGAGTGCGCTTGTACTCACCGGCGGTCAGCACTTCAAAGTCGATGTCATGCTTCTTCAAAAGGCGATTGACGTTGGGCAATTGCGCGACCACGCCGATCGAACCGAGGATGGCGAACGGTGCACTGATGATTTTGTCGCCGATGCACGCCATCATGTATCCACCGCTGGCTGCGACCTTGTCGATACAAACGGTCAGTGGCACGCCCGCATCACGGATTCGCGCCAGCTGCGACGACGCCAGACCGTAGCTGTGCACCATGCCGCCGCCACTTTCCAGACGCAGGACCACTTCGTCTTTCGGCGTGGCGAGCGTCAGCAGTGCGGTGATCTCGTGGCGCAGGCTCTCGGTGGCGGAAGCCTTGATATCGCCATCGAAGTCGAGCACGAACACCCGGGATTTGGTCTCAGGCTTGTTCTTCTGTTTCTTCGCGCTTTTTTCCGTTTTCGCTTCGCCCTTGCGCAGAGCCTTGAGCTGATCCTTGTCGAGCAGGGTCTGCTCCAGGCGTTCACGCAGGCCTTTGTAGAAATCGTTGAGCTTGCTGACTTGCAACTGACCCGCCGATTTGCGCCGGCCCTTGCTGCGCAATGCGGCAAAACTGGCAAGCACCACCAGAATGGCGATCACCAAAGTAACGGTCTTGGCCAGGAAGCTGGCGTATTCGGTGAAAAAATCCACAGAGACTCCTCAAAGCAATGCGTGACGGTGTATTACACGCGGAATGACTCCAGCATACCCATGCGCTGGCTCATCGGCCAGCCGTGAAACCTCTGGCAACACGCCTGTAACGGGCATTTCAAACAAGCGTATGTTTTTTCATTGACAGCCTTACGCCATCCTCATAACCTCGCCTGACCTTCAACGTACCGGGACGACGCGGACGTGGGCAGCATCTACTTGATACGACATGGCCAGGCCTCCTTTGGTGCAGACGATTACGACGTGCTGTCGCCGACCGGTGTGCGTCAGGCAGAAATTCTCGGCCAGCACCTCGCCGACCTCGGTATCAGCTTCGATCGTTGCCTTGCCGGTGACCTGCGTCGTCAACAGCACACCGCCACCAGTGCACTGGAGCAATTCAGCGCCAGAGGCCTGCCGGTTCCGGTCCTCGAAACCGATTCCGCCTTCAACGAATTCGATGCCGATGCGGTGATCCGCGCTCTACTCCCGGCCATGTTGCCGGAAGAGCCGGAAGCCCTCGACATCCTGCGCAACGCCGCGCAGAACCGCGGTGAATTCCAGCGCATCTTCGCCCTGATCGTCGAGCGCTGGCTTGCTGGCACCTACGACACACCCGGACTGGAAAGCTGGCTGGGTTTCGTCGAACGGGTTCAGGCCGGGCTGCACCGCATCCTCGACCTGGCGGAAAAGAACCAGAAAATCGCCGTGTTTACCTCCGGCGGCACCATCACTGCCCTGCTCCACCTGATTACGCAAATGCCTGCCAGACAGGCCTTTGAATTGAACTGGCAAATCGTCAACACCTCGCTCAACCAATTGAAGTTTCGTGGTCGCGAGGTGGCCCTGGCTTCCTTCAACAGTCACGCACACCTGCAACTGCTGAAGGCCCCGGAACTCATCACTTTTCGCTGAGTCCGGCTTACTGTGACCCTGGCTGTAACCACCCAGCTCCCATGACCAAGAAAGGATCGAACCATGACCTCCGTAGCTGATGCCGTAAAAGCAATGCAAGCCAAGTTCAACCCAGCCGCCGCTGCCGGTCTGGACCTGGTCTTCGGTTTCAACATCACTGACGAAGACAAGCAATACGCACTGATCGTCAAAGACGGCACCTGCGACATCCAGGAAGGCGAAAACCCGGACGCCAACTGCACGCTGGTGCTGGACAGCCAGACCCTGAAAGACATCGTCAGCGGTGAAACCGACGGCATGCAGGCCTTCATGGGCGGCAAGCTGCGCGTTGAAGGCGACATGATGCTGTCGATGAAACTGTCCGAGCTGTTCCCTTCGTAAGAAGCTTCTTGGTAAAACACAAATCCCGCTTATTGGCGGGATTTGTCGTTTCAACCATTGAAGAAATGGCAACGTGAGTTAACGCTTGGCTGAAGCCGTCCCATCAAGCTCTTTTTTTACCTGAAGGTATGCCGCCTCTTCATCACTTTTTTCGATCAGATTCGAAGCCATCGAGCGGGGCAAGAGTTTCTTTTCTGTCACGTCCCAATCGATCGTAACGACCACGGTCTTGTTTGCAAACGTGATGAAAAGCCAATAGGAATCCACCGGCCTGTCAGGCTCGGCAAATGAACTATAGGCATACCGTATCTGGCGGTGCAGGTCCGGCGTATTCAGAATGAGGTCTTCGGTGTCCAACTTCGGAAACTGTCGCCCTACAGCGAATAACGCTTCTGTCAAGAGAACATCATTCTCAATATGTCGCAAACTTTCAGGCCTATTGCGCAGCATGGTCACTGGGCTCTCTTCAGGCGGAGTACCCATGAGACGCGGGCGATACATACCTGAACTGAACCACCGGCTGGCGTCGAAACGGTTTTCTTCCGGACTCCACGGACCGTAATACATAATCACCCGGGGGTGACTCTCTGGTTCTTTTGCATGAACAAGATTGCCGGTGAAGCAAGCGGAAACCAGCAGAGCACACGAAAACCAGTGGTTACCCAATAGGTTCGCAGCCTTCATTTCAATTTTGCCATGGTGAACTTCCTTGTCTGCGATAAAGCGGGGAATTTACCGGGCCAACACAGTGCCTGGAAGTAGCTTTTCGCTAGGTGTCCCGCGCCCGAGCCGCCGCGACGAATCCTTGCAGCGACTCTGAAGATCTCTACCGATACGATCAACCCTCCTGCAACAACCGCGTATCCAGCCCAAACCGCTCTTGCGAAACCATCCTGAACTGACCTTCCGCCAGATCGCAACTCACCAGCAAATTCCACGAGTGTCGGGTGGCCACCGAAGGCACCAGAACAAATGGATGTTCAGCCAACAGTGCATCGGCAAACTTTCGCTGGTTGGGCGAGGTTTTGATCGGGGTGAGCCAATGGGGATTGGGCACATCTTCCGGTTGCACGATTCTGACGCTGGCGTCGTGGGTGATTTCAAAACAGGTCAACACATAGGGCTCCTGATCAAGCGCATCGAAGCTGCCATGGGCGGCCACCTCCAGTATCGCCGTGGAGGGGTCGACCGACGCATAAACGACTCTGCGGCCGGGCGTATTCCAGCGGCCGCCGTCCCGTTTCGATCCGAGGCCGCTGTCCCAGGTCTCGCTGTACACCTCGCGATCCAGCCGCCAGGCGTACCAGCGATCATCCCAGGGCAAGGGGTTCATTGATAAACCCCGTATTTGATCTGGTTCAGATACTCCTCCACCATCCTGAAGCCCAGCGCATGTCCAACCAGATCGAGCGGCACATATCCGTAGAAGTAAGTGGCGCGGTGTTCCAGCCATGATTCGGCCTTGGCCTGACGCCCGAACACTTCGATGGCCAGTTCCAGCGCAGCGGCATATTGGTAGGCGATGACGCTCTGCGGCGTGTCCAGGCGCACCGACGCGCCTTCCTTGAGCAGACGTCGCACGGTTCTTACGGATCTGCCGGTGATGCGTTTGACCATCTCGCCCTGTTGGTACAGCTCGGAGGTTGCGATCATGTTCACCACATCAAGCAGCTCAAATCCTTCGCTTGTGCAGCGCAGGATGAGCATTGGATCGTCGCCGGTGTCCTGCCCACGCAACAGCAACTCCAGAGGTTTGCCCTCGAGCTTCTTCAAGCCCGTGAGCCGGGGCACTTTGGCGCTCGGCATGGCAACGTCCTCCGAGGGACACCTGGCGCGATCGTCGCGCCAATAATGGCGAGGCGAGTAAGCAGGCGTATGGCTTTCAATCAGTGGGATTCGCATATTCCATCCTTTGTCCAGGTCCAGAGCGATCTGTGCGCTCGATGACTTCAATGTCAGGACTGATGCTATAGACCCGGCGTCCGACGACCAACCTGAAAAAGTCGTCAGAAATATCCACATATCTGATCGAAACGCTTCTGTTTCCGTAGGACTTAAACGGAAATTCCAGCGACTGACCGACGCCTTGCCTGACACAACCTTGACCTCGGTCAGCTGTGTACGTGCAAGCACTGCGTACTCTTGCTGCTCCATCGACAGCCAAGGAAGGCTCACCGGGAGCCTGCGGCCGATCTCACTCAAGGAAGAATCCCCATGCAATCGCTCAAGATCATCCTGCTGGCGTCAGCGTTCAACGGCTTGACGCAAAGGGCCTGGCTGGAACTGCGTCAGGCCGGACACTCGCCCAGCGTGGTGCTGTTTACCGACGCATCTGCGGTATGTGAACAGATCGAGCACAGCGGCGCCGATCTGGTGATCTGCCCGTTCCTCAAGGATCGCGTGCCACAGGCGCTGTGGAGCGATTCCCGGCGTCCGGTGGTAATCATTCATCCCGGCATCGTTGGCGACCGGGGCGCGAGTGCGCTGGACTGGGCGATCACTAACGAACTCTCGGTCTGGGGTGTCACCGCGCTGCAAGCGGTCGAGGAAATGGACGCCGGCCCAGTGTGGGCGACGTGCGAATTCAATCTGCCGGCGGGCTTGCGCAAATCCGAGCTGTACAACGGCCGGGTCAGCGACGCGGCGATGGTGTGCATCCGCGAGGTGGTGGAAAAATTCGTCGAAGGGTTTCAGCCGGTCGAGCTCGATTACACCCACCCCAGCGTGCGTGGCCGTCTGCAACCGAACATGAGACAGGCTGATCGCAGTTTCAGCTGGCACGATTGCGCGCGCTTCATCAAGCGCTGCATAGACGCCGCCGACGGCCAACCCGGCGTACTGGCGAGTCTGGCTGGCGGGCAGTATTACCTGTATGACGCGCACCTTGATTCGCGCAGCGGGATGCCCGGCCAGATTCTTGCGGTACATGGCGACGCCGTGCTGGTGGCTGCCGGCGACCAGAGCCTGTGGATCGGCGCGCTGCGGCGCAAGCCTCAACCCGCTGAGGAAACCTTCAAGCGACCGGCGCGGCATGTGCTGGCCGGACTACTCAACCATGTGCCGGTGCTGGACTGGTCGATCGCCACACAGCCATTCAGCGAGGAAGCGTATCAGCCGATTCGTTACCGTGAGTCCGGGCACGTCGGGGAACTGACGTTCGAGTTCTACAACGGCGCGATGAGCACCGAGCAATGCCAGCGTCTGGCCGCGGCGCTGCGCTGGGCCAAGGCTCGGGACACGCGAGTGCTGCTGATCAGGGGCGGTCGCGGTAGCTTTTCCAACGGCGTGCACCTGAACGTGATTCAAGCCGCGCAGGATCCCGGCGCCGAAGCCTGGGCGAATATTCAGGCAATCGACGACGTCTGCGCAGAAATGCTCAGCGCGCGGCAACTGGTGGTCAGCGGCGTGACGGGCAACGCCGGTGCGGGCGGTGTGATGCTGGCGCTGGCGGCGGACATCGTGTTCGCCCGCGCCGATATCGTGCTCAATCCGCACTACAAGAGCATGGGTCTGTATGGCTCTGAGTACTGGACCTACAGCCTGCCCCGCGCCGTCGGCCCGGCACTGGCCGAGCAGTTGACTCAGGCCTGTTTGCCGGTCAGTGCGATTGAAGCGTGGCAACTGGGGATGGTTCAGGAGATCGGCCCACGCTGCCCGGACGAGTTTTCCCTGTGGCTGCTGCAACGAGCGAACAGCGCGCTGAGCGATCCGACTTATGCGCCGGTACGTGAGCGCAAATCGCGGATTGATCAGGCGTTGATCCATCGATGCCGAGAAGCTGAGCTGGAACAAATGCAGCAAGACTTGCTGCATGACCGCAATCGCTTTGCTGACAGGTGTGAGCACTTCGTTTACAAGCGCAGGGTGTGTGGCACGCCGGCGCGCTTGGTAGAGGAGTGGGCGCGGGTGGGGTTGGTGGAGCGGACCGAGTTGGCAAGTTAGATTTCTGGTGACTGTTTGCCCCTCACCCTAGCCCTCTTCCCAGGGAGAGGAAACTGAGCCGGGGATGTTCGGCACCTTCAGCGACCTGAATTCAAGCAGTGAATCCATGACCGACACGATTCCTGGAGGATGCATTACAAGGGGACAACCCAATCAGTTCCCTCTCCCTCCGGGAGAGGTCTAGGGAGAGGGACTTTTGACTTACAATGCGCCCCACCTCCAGAAATCGGCCCTGCCCCATGGACATCGACCTCGCCCGCACCTTCCTCGAAATCGTCCGTCACGGCAGTCTCGCCGCCGCCGCGCAGAAGCTGTTCGTCACACAAACCGCGATCACCGCGCGGGTGCAGAAACTCGAGAGCCAGTTGGGCAGTACGCTGTTTGTGCGCAATCGCGCCGGGGCGAAGTTGACGGCCAATGGCGAAGCGTTCGTGATCTACGCCAATCAACTGGTGCAGACCTGGGAAGCCGCGCGCCGCGACTTGCCGCTGCCCGAGGGTTATCACAACGTTCTGCACATCGGTGGCGAGGTCAGCCTGTGCAACCCGTTGATGCTCAGTTGGGCGGCGGAACTGCGGGAGAAAATCCCCGGCCACGCACTGCGCATGGAAATCCGCGATGGCGAGAATCTGTTGCGTCAGCTCGAACTCGGTGTGCTCGATGCGGCGCTGGTTTATCAACCGGAGTACTGGCCGGGCTTGCAGGTCGAGCAAGTGCTGGAGGAAAAACTGATTCTGGTGCGCGCCCCCGAGCGTCCGGAGCCTTACGTCTACATCGATTGGGGCCCGGATTTCCGCCGTCAGCACGACGCCGCCCTGCCGGAAAAAGCCAAAGCCGCGCTGAGCTTCAACCTTGGCCCGCTGGCCCTGCAATACATCCTCGAACATGGCGGCAGCGGCTATTTCCGTACTCGCGTTGTGCGCACTTACCTGGAGACCGGCGCCCTGGAAGCCGTCACCAAAGCGCCGGAATTCGGCTATCCGACCTATCTGGTGTATTCCCGTGATCGCGACTCGGCAGTGCTGCAGCAGGCCTTCGATCTGTTGCGCGAAGTGATCCGCACCGATGACGACTGGTCACAGCGCTGGAATCCGTTGAGCTGACGGACAGCTTCAGTCCAGAGCATGGCGCTTAAGGCCGCAAGGTTCGCCCTGCACAAGTCAGCGGATCGGCTAATCTGCCGGGTATAACAACAATACCCGCAGGTGAAACGCATTGAGGCAGACCACCGAGGCATTCCGCAGCCGCTATCGGGCGGCCATTCATCCTTTGTACAACCCGTGGCTGCATGGCGCGTTTGTCTTGCTGTTCGGCATTCTCGCAATCGCTGCGTTCTGGCGCCCGGTGCATTCGGTGAGCTGGCTGGAATGGCTGACCGTGCCGCTGAGCCTGTTGTTGTTCAACTTCGGCGTGTACATGGTCCATCGTCATTTGGGCCATCACAAAAAAGCCTTCGCAAAGATGTTCTACGCGCGGCATGCCGGCGACCATCACAGCTTTTTCACCCCCGGGCACATGACCTACGACAGCGCGCGGGACTGGCGGGTGATTCTGTTTCCAGCCTGGCTGATCGTCATTCATACCCTGGTGATCACCCTGCCCCTTTGGTGGCTGCTCGCGCAGGTCAACGCCAATGTCGCCGGGCTTTTCGCAGGGTGCATGGTGCTCGGTTATCTGCTCTACGAAGCCTTTCACGCCTGTGAACATCTGCCGCCGCGAAATCCCTTGACCCGGTTGCCGTGGATTCGCCAGATGCGCCGTCTGCATGAACTGCATCACCGCCGCGAGCGCATGCAGGAGCGTAACTTCAACATCGTTCTGCCCTTGATGGACTACCTGTTCGGCACGCTGTACCTCGAGCCGGAACCCGCCCCTTTGAGTAATTCGCAAATGCCCATGACGCGCATGCAGCACCAGATCGATATCGCCGGCGAGCCGGTCGCTGTGCTGGCCTATGCCGCCAGCGTCAGTCACTGGCCGGACTGGCATCCGTCTTCATTGAAAATTGACGGTCCGCAAGGCCCGCTGCATGCCGGTGCGCGTTTCGAAGAGGACATCCATGCCGGCGGACGTGCCGGTCACTTGCGCTGGGAAGTCAGTGAATACCTGCCGGGCCGGCGCTGGTGCGCACGCGCGCAAAGTGATCAGGGCCTGTCCCTGCGTTTGACTTACGAGTGCTCGGCGGAGGCTGGCGGCACGCGTTTCGTGCGCACGCTGGAATATCGCTTTGACGGTTTGCTCATGCGTCTGGCTAATCGCCTGTTGCTCAAGCGTCGCATCGAGCGCGAGTCTGCCGCGTCCATGCTTGCCCTGCGCGACACGACCGCGCAGTACATCGGCGCGGCGAGGGCCAGCGCGTGAAATTACGTTATGTGCTGTGCCTGCTGATCACTCTCGTCATCGCCTTCTTGTTGTTGCTGCCAACCAAAGTCGAACCAGTGGCCTGGACACCGCCACCGGCGCCCTCGTTGAAAGACGGCATCTACGCGGACAACCAGCGCCTCAAAGCTGTGGCGAAGGTCGGGCCGAGCGACATCGAAGGGCCTGAGGCGCTGCTGCTGGAAGACGAATTCCTCATCACCGGATTGCATGACGGTCGATTGATCCGCAGCAGCCTCGACGGCACGCAGCGCAAGGTCCTGGCCGACACCGGTGGCCGTCCACTGGGCCTGGCCCGTCATCCGAACGGCATGCTGGTGATTGCCGATGCGGTCAAAGGCTTGCTGTCGCTGGATGCACAGGGCCGCGTGATCCCCTTGACCACCGAGGCCAACGGCGTGCCATTTGGTTTCACCGATGATGTGGCGGTCGACAAGTCAGGCCACTACGCCTACTTCAGCGATGCCTCGAGCCGCTGGGGCTATGGCCATGACGGTGAGGCGATCATCGAGCACGGCGCCGACGGCCGTTTGCTGCGTTACGACTTTCAGAGCGGCAAGACCAGCGTCTTGCTCGACAAGTTGCAGTTCGCGAACGGCGTCACCCTTGGCCCCGACGAAGCCTATGTGCTGGTCAATGAAACCGGTGCTTATCGCATCAGCCGCTACTGGCTGAGCGGGCCGAAGGCCGGTACCCATGATGTGTTCATCGACAACTTGCCGGGGCTTCCGGACAACCTCTCGTTCAATGGCAGCAATCGCTTTTGGGTAGCGTTGTACGCGCCGCGCAACGCGTTACTCGATGGCACCGCGCAGCACCCGTTCGTACGCAAGATGATCGTGCGGGCGTTGACGGTTTTGCCCAAGCCTGTCGAAAAGCGTGGGTTTGTGCTGGGACTGGATCTGGACGGCAAGGTGATTGCCAATTTGCAGGACGCGAGCGAAGGCAATTATTCGCCGATTACCACGGTGCGCGAGTATGGGCAGTGGTTGTATTTCGGATCGTTGAAGGCGAGGCATATGGGGCGGATGGGGTTGGACGCGGCGCTGAAGTGAGCCTGCGCGATTTGCGGGGGAATGGACTTGCGCCTTCGCGAGCAGGCTCGCTCCCACAGGGGAAACGAATTCCAAATGTGGGAGCGAGCCTGCTCGCGAAGGCAGTCTGTCAGTTGCTGGACCGGTCGAACTTCTCCGGATCTTCATCCTCCGGCAATTCCTTTACGGTTTTTTCCGGATGCGCTGTGGTATGCGCCGGGCTGTTCGGTTCAGGGCGGGTCGGTATCGGGTCGAAGCCGCCCTGCTCTTCACTGGGGAATTTCGGATCGTTCATAAGGCACCTCGCAACGAGTCGATGGTTTGCAGACTCTGCACATTGGAGGTGCCGTTGGCCGTTGCCGTTCCCTTCACAGGGTGACCACGGGTCGGACAATTACTGTCCCGTCAGCGGCTGCCCGGCCAGTTGGGCGACGATCTGTTCCTTGACGATCACACGCTTCTCTTTGAGCTTTTTCAGCTCGTCGTCAGTGGGGGCATCGGACTGGGCGTTCTCGGCCTCGACGACCGCTTTATCGACATCGAAATACTTGTTGAGCAGCGAATCCAGCTTCGCATCCTCGGAGCGTTTTTGCTCGATCTCCTCCTTTTTGCAGCCCAGGTCCTGATACAGATCATGTGAAACCGGCATGAAACACCTCCATCAAATTGATCGACAACCAGCGCGACCGATGCGCTGACTCGTTATCAGCATGGCCTTGCGCAATGGCTTCTGTCGACACCCTGTCAGACCAGCGGTTGCCGTTCGTCGCCCTGTCGTAAATGCGATAAAACCTTTGGCGTTTGCGTTCGCTCCATTGGATAACGCTCACAAAAACCTGCGTGGAGATACCCAATGGACGGATTCAACCTGCGTCATCTCGCTCTGGCTGTTGCACTGTCTGCCGGCATGGGCAGCGCCTTTGCCGCGACCGACAATGACTTTGTCGATAACGCCGCCGCCGGCGGCATCGCTGAAATCGAAACCAGCCGCCTGGCTCTGGAAAAAAGCCAGTCAGCTGACATCAAAGCCTTTGCCAACCAGATGATCACCGATCACAGCAAAGCCAACGATGAACTGGCAGCAATTGCCAAGGCCAACGACATCGAAGTCCCGGACACCACCACCCTGGTCAAACAGGCCAAGGAAAAGATTCTCGACATGCGCGATGAATCGTTCGATGCGGCCTACGCCAACAACCAGGTCAAGGCTCACGAAGAAACCATCGAGCTGTTCAAGAAACAGGCGAACACCGTGACCGATGACAAGGCCAAAGGCGCTACTGAACTGAAAGCGTTCGCGCAGAAGATGCTGCCAGCGCTGGAAAAACACCTGGCCCACGCCAAAGAGCTGCAAGCCAAACATCCGAGCAAGTAACCGCCCGGCAATAAAAAGGCCGCATCCTTCGATGCGGCCTTTTTGCGTTTAAGCGATCAACCGCCATCGGTGTCGATATCGGCGTCGGTGCTCTCGCCGGGTTCAGGACGGTCCGGGTCAGGCTTGAAGCCGGGGCTGAAGTCGTTGCTGTTGTCATTGTGATGCTGCTTCTGATCGACCTCGGCACCCGCGCTGTCCGCTTGTCCTTGTTCAGCCGGCGCGGGGGTATTTTGCCCTGGTGTCTGCGGGTCGATGGCCGGGTCGTTGCGGTTAATTGACTCTGAGGACTGATTTTGCTGTTGCGGCGCTTGCTCGTTCATATCCACCTCATTCATAGTCCTGCCTCCTTCTTCCAGCACGACTGGAAAACGTCGGGCATGCAGATTCGAAGCCTGACGCCGCAGATTCGTTCAAAACATCGTTGCCTGCTGCCACGCCGACTAGAGTTAGCGGGGCGTTCGACGCGGCAGGCAGAAAAATTCGCCGCTGGGTGAACAACTATTTCAAGCGGCAAATGTCAGTCAATTCGCGCCGGTCATTTCGCTGAGCCGGCCCCTATACGTAACGGAGCGACACGCACATGGCAGCACTGCAGAACAGCACAGTTGAAGCAATCAGGAACAACCAGGCTCATCTGCTGAGCGAATGGACCAAACGCCTCGAAGCCAGCGGCGCCACGCGCAATCTCAAAGAACACGACCTCGCTCAGCAAACCCGCGACTTGCTCTCCCTGCTGCTGGCCGGTCTGGAAAACGGCAACGGCAGCAAGATTGCCGCCGCAGGTTGGGAAGATACCCGTCAGTTCCTTGAAAAACTGTCGCAGAGCCGCGCCCTGCTCGGCCAGGATTCCCAGCAAACCGCCAACTTCATCTTCGCGTTGAAAGGTCCGCTGTTCGCCCTGCTGCAAAACCATTATCAGGACCAGCCGGCACTGCTCGCCGAGCAACTGCTGGAAGTTTCCGAACTGCTCGATACGGTCGGCATGCACACCATCGGCACCTTCCAGAAATCCCGCGAAGCGGTGATCAAGCGTCAGCAGGAAGAATTGCTGGAACTGTCGACGCCGGTGGTCAAGCTGTGGGATGGCGTCCTCGCCCTGCCAATGATCGGCACCCTCGATTCGCAACGCACCCAGGTAGTCATGGAATCGCTGCTGCAACGCATCGTCGACACCGGTTCCGAGATCGCCATCATCGACATCACCGGCGTGCCGACCGTCGACACCCTGGTCGCCCAGCACCTGCTGAAGACCGTGACCGCGATTCGCCTGATGGGCGCCGATTGCATCATCAGTGGCGTGCGTCCGCAGATCGCCCAGACCATCGTTCACCTGGGTCTGGATCTGCAAGGCGTAGTCACCAAGGCCAATCTGGCCGACGCATTGAAACTGGCCTTGACCCGCTTGGGTGTCAGCCTCGTCAAGACGGCTTGACCATGGAACGTATTCCGATTCTTCAAATGGGCGATTTGCTGCTGGTGACCATTCAGGTCGACATGCACGACCAGCTCGCCATGACCCTGCAGGACGATCTGTCCGAGCGCATCAGCCGGACCTCGGCCCGTGGTGTGCTGATCGACATTTCCGCACTGGACATGGTCGACTCGTTCATCGGGCGCATGATCGGCACCATCTCGGGGTTGTCGAAAATCATGGACGCCGAAACCGTGCTGGTCGGCATGCAACCGGCGGTGGCGATCACGCTCGTTGAGCTGGGCATGACCTTGCCGGGCGTCAGCACCGCCCTCAACGTCGAACGCGGAATGAAACTGCTGCAGGATCGAGTACGCCTGCAATGACCGTACGCAGCAGTGGTACTCAACCCATCCTGATCGAACAGGACGTGGTACTGGCGCGCCAGACCACGCGCAAGCTCGCCACCGAATGCGGCATGCGCCTGATCGACCTGACCAAACTGGTCACCGCCGTCAGCGAGCTGGCGCGTAACACCATGGTCTATGGCGGCGGCGGCGACATGGACTGGCAGATCCTCGAGGAAAACGGCCGGGTCGGTTTGCGCATCACGTTCCGCGACGAAGGCCCGGGCATCCCCGACATCAAACTGGCGATGACCGACGGCTGGACTTCCGGCAGCGGACTAGGCCTCGGCCTGACCGGCGCCAAGCGCCTGGTCAATGAATTCGAACTCGACACTGAGCCCGGCAAAGGCACGCGCATTACGATCACACGATGGACATGAATATCACCGGGTCGTTGACCCAGGTTCTGCCGATCGAGGACAGCAGCCAGATCGGCCACGCCCGGCGCACCGCGCAGAAACTCGCCGAGCAGCATGGCTTCGACGAAAACGATGCCGGCCGCGTGGCACTGGTCGCGACGGAACTGGCGAGCAACGTGCTCAAGCATGCCCAGCGCGGAGAGTTTCACCTGCGTGTGCTGACTCGGCCGGATAATGGTTTCGGCATCGAAATGCAGACCGTGGATCGGGCGCAGGGCTTTGATCTGGATGCCTGTCTGGCCGATGGCTTTTCCACTGGCGGTACGCAGGGCATCGGCCTCGGCGCCGTATCTCGGCAAACCAATGTCTTCGATGTCTACGCCGACCACCGTGGCGCGGTGTTGCTGGCGCGGATCTTTGCGCGCAGCGATCGTCAGGCGGATATCCGCTTCGGGGTCAGCCAGCATTCGCTGCATGCCGATCCGGCCTGCGGTGATGTCTGGCATCTGGCGTATGAAGGTTCGCGGATCAGCGCGCTGGTGGTCGATGGCCTCGGCCATGGCGAGGACGCCGAACGTGCCGGCCTGGCCGGGGCTCAGGCATTCGCGCGGGCGCCGTTTGCCGATCCTGTGGTATTGATGGAAGACCTGCATCAGGAAATGCTCGGCACCCGCGGCGGCGCGGTCGCTTTCGCGCAGTTCGACAGCCAGCGCGATGGCCTGACGTTCGCCGGTGTCGGTAACATTGGCGCCAGTCTGCTCGAGGCTGGCAAATCCCGTGGCCTGGCCTCGCACCCCGGTATCGTTGGCGGCCAGTACCGTAAAGCCAAACCCTTTGACTATGCTCACGTGAACGGACATTTATTGATCATGTACAGCGACGGTTTACAGTCCCGTTGGAATCTCAAAGACTACCCCGGCCTGGTGCATCGCCATCCGTCCGTGATAGCCAGCGTCCTGCACCGCGACTTCTGTCGCGGTCGCGATGACGTGACGGTGCTGGTCGTTGATCTGGAGGCCGCCCATGGCTGAATCGACAACCCTGAGCCCTGCTGAACAGGCGGCGCTCATCGCTCAGTTGCAGCGCGAAACCACTGCCCTGCGCGAAGAGCTCGATGAAACCAACCAGGGCGTGCTGGCGCTGTACGCCGAGCTCGACACTCAGGCTGAAGAACTGCGTCAGGCATCGGATCTGAAAAGCCGCTTCCTGTCGTACATGAGCCACGAATTTCGTACGCCGTTGGGCTCGATCCTGAGCATCAACAGTCTGCTCGCTGACGAACTGGACGGCCCGCTCAGCCCTGAACAGCACAAGCAGGTAGCCTTCGTCAGCACCGCTGCCCGCGAGCTCAGCGACATGGTTGATGACCTGCTCGATCTGGCGAAGATCGAAGCCGGGCGCATCAGCATCTCGCCGGCCTGGTTCGACATGTTCGACCTGTTTTCGGCCCTGCGCGGGATGTTCCGGCCAATCGTCGATGCTTCGGCGGTGGATCTGATCTTCGAAGAGCCGCTGGGCCTGCCGCGCCTGTATACCGATGACAAGAAGCTCGGGCAGATCCTGCGCAACTTCATTTCCAACTCGCTGAAATTCACCACCCGTGGCGAAGTGCGCGTGTCGGCGCGACTGGAAGGTGAAGACAAGGTGCGCTTTGCCGTCAGCGACACCGGCATCGGCATCGCGGCCGAGCTGCATGACACGCTGTTCGAAGACTTCTCCCAAGTCGATTCGCCATTGCAGAAACGTCTGCGCGGCACCGGTCTGGGCCTGTCACTGTGCAAGCGTTTCGCCGCCCTGCTCGGCGGTGAAGTCGGGGTAGACAGTACGCCGGGCGTCGGCTCGACGTTCTTTGTCATCATCCCGCTGGCGATCGCTCTGGAGAACGTCGATGAATCGTGACATCCGCCTGTTGATCGTCGATGACAACGTCGCCACCCGTTACGCCCTGCGCCGACGCCTGGAGCGCCATGGCTACACGGTGCTCGAAGCCGGCACCGGCAGCGACGGCCTGGCCCTGATCGAGAGCGAAGCCCTCGATGCGTTGATCCTCGACGTCAACCTGCCGGACATGAGCGGTTTCGACATCGTCCGCCTGTTGCGCGCCGACCCGCGCACTGCGCTGCTGCCGGTGATTCATGTGTCAGCGGCGTCGATCCAGACCGGCGACATCATCACCGGCCTCAACGCGGGCGCCGATGCCTATCTGATTCACCCGGTTGACCCCGATGTGCTGCTGGCGACGCTGCGTACCCTGCTGCGGGTGCGCGATACGGAAAATGCCCTGCGTGAAAGCGAGGCGCGCTTCCGCGAGATTTTCGCCAACGTCTCGGCGCCGATCGCCGTGCTCGATGCCAGTCTCAAAGTGCATGAATGCAACCATGCCTTTGCCCAGTTGATCGTCGATAACCGCGACGCGCAGGCGCTGCGTGAATGTTTCGCCGATGATCAATCTTCGATCCTCGATGAACTGCGTCTGCGCCTGGTCGATGGCGAGCGCTGGAAAGGCACGCTGAACATGCGCGTGCAGGGCGAGATTCGCGAGACGCAATGGCAGATATCGCCGTATCGCACGCCAGAGCTGAGCCTGGTGTTCGTCGAGGATGTCACCGAACACCGCCACCGCGAGCGCTCGCACCTGGCGCGGCTGGATGACACCACCACGCAGCTGGCCAAGGAAGTCGCCGAACGCGTGCATGCCGAAGCGCAATTGCTGCAAGTGCAGAAAATGGATGCACTGGGCAAGCTCACCGGCGGTATCGCCCACGACTTCAACAACCTGCTGACCGGGATCATCACCAGTCTGGAACTGATCCAGAAACGCGTGGCCGATGAGCGTCTGGACAAGGTGCAGTTCTACACCGAAGCTGCACTGAACTCAGCGATGAGCGCGGCCTCGCTGACCCATCGTCTGCTGGCATTTGCCCGCCAGCAGCCGCTCGATACACGGCCGGTGGACATCAACGAGCATGTCCGCTCGCTGGAAGAATTGCTGGTGCGCACCATCGGCGAGCGCATCACCCTCAAGCTTGAACTGACCAACAAACCGGCAATTGCGCTGGTCGACCCGGTGCAGCTGGAAAGCGCCGTGCTCAACCTGGTGATCAACGCCCGCGATGCCCTGCCCTCCGGCGGCAATATCTGGGTCAATACTTACGCCGCTTATTCCCACGGCGATCCGAATCTGGCCGATGGCGCGTACGTGGCATTGTCGGTACGCGACGACGGCACCGGCATCGAACACAACGTGATCGACAAGGTTTTCGAACCGTTTTTCACCACCAAGCCGTTGGGTCAGGGCACTGGGCTTGGTCTGTCGACGATTTACGGTTTTGCCCGTCAGTCGGGCGGTGATGCGCACATTCGCAGCGTCGCCCGGCGTGGCACCGAAGTGACCATCATGCTGCCCGGCACCAACGACCCGACCGGGGCCGACGCGCCTGCGCCCGTGCCTGATGCCAAAGGCAGTGGCGAGCATGTGCTGATCGTCGAGGACATGGCCACGGTGCGCTTGTTCGTCACCGAAGTGCTGGAAGATGCCGGCTATCGCTGCACGCAAGCGGCGGATATCGAATCGGCGCTGGAGCGCTTGCAGAACGACCCGTCGATCGACCTGCTGCTGACCGACGTCGGCCTGCCGCGCATGAGCGGCCGTGAACTGGCGGATGTTGCCCGTGGCTGGCACGAAGGGCTGCCGATCCTGTTCATGACCGGCTACGCCGAAACCGCGCTCAACCGTCAGGTCTTCCTTGGCACCGGCATGGACATGCTGGTCAAACCGTTCCAGATCAGCGAACTGCTCGACAAGGTCCGCCGCACGCTGGATGGCGCCTGAACTGACACACATCCCCCGTATAGGAGCGAGCCTGCTCGCGAAAGCGTTCGTCCAGTCAGCTCATCTGCGACTGACATTCCGCTTTCGCGAGCAGGCTCGCTCCCACAGGGGATCTGGTGTGTGACGACCTGTCTGGGTACACCATTCAAAACTGTGGGAGCGAGCCTGCTCGCGAAGGTGTCCGTCCAGTCAATTCATCTGCGACTGACATTCCGCTTTCGCGAGCAGGCTCGCTCCCACAGGGGGTCTGCTGCGTTACCACTTTATTGGGTACAGCCTGCAAAACTGTGGGAGCGAGCTTGCTCGCGAAGGCGTCCATCCAGTCAGTTCATCTGCGACTGACACACCGCTTTCGCGAGCAAGCTCGTTCCCACAAGGGGTCTGCTGCGTTACCACTTTATTGGGTACAGCCTGCAAAACTGTGGGAGCGAGCCTGCTCGCGAAGGCGTCCATCCAGTCAGTTCATCTGCGACTGACACTCCGCTTTCGCGAGCAAGCTCGTTCCCACAAGGGGTCTGCTGCGTTACCACTTTATTGGGTACAGCCTGCAAAACTGTGGGAGCGAGCCTGCTCGCGAAGGCGTTCGTCCAGTCAGCTCATCTGCGACTGACATTCCGCTTTCGCGAGCAGGCTCGCTCCCACAAGGGTATCCGGGGATGGCCACCTTTCTGGGTACAGGCTGCAAAACTGTGGGAGCGAGCCTGCTCGCGAAGGCGTTCGGCAGGTCGCTGCCATCATCGGCTCAAAGCCCGAGCCAGAAACGGCGCAGTCTTGCTCTTCTTGCTCGCGGCGACTTTCTGCGGTGTGCCGGCGGCGACTATCCTGCCGCCCTGATCGCCCGCTCCTGGGCCGATGTCGATGACCCAGTCGCTCTGCGCGACGACACGCATTTCGTGCTCGACGACAATCACCGTGTGCCCCGCCGTCACAAGCGTATCCAGCTGCTCGAGCAATCGATCGACATCTCGCGGATGCAATCCAGTAGTCGGTTCATCCAACACATACAAGGTCGCGCCACGCTGGCTGCGCTGCAACTCGGTCGCCAGTTTGATCCGCTGCGCCTCGCCACCGGACAATTCCGTGGCCGGTTGCCCGAGACGCAGATAACCCAGACCAATATCGCGCAGCACTTCCAGCGAACGACGAATCCCTGCCTGCTCGGCAAACACCGACACCGCCTCATCGACAGTCAGTTGCAGCACCTGGGCGATGCTCAAGCCCTGCCAGAGAATCGCCAATGTCTGCGGGTTGTAGCGCGCGCCATGACAGGTCGGGCATGGCGCATACACACTGGGCATGAACAGCAATTCAACGCTGACAAACCCCTCTCCTTCGCACGTGGCGCAACGGCCTTTGGCGACGTTGAAAGAAAACTGCCCGGCGTCATAGCCCGCCGCTTGCGCCTCGGGTGTCGCGGCAAACAGCTTGCGCACGTTGTCGAACAGCCCGGTATAGGTGGCCAGATTGGAACGCGGTGTACGCCCGATCGGTTTCTGGTCCACCTGCACCAGCCGTTTGATCGACTCCAGGCCGGCGCTGATCTGCCCGGTGCTGGGCGGCGGCGTGTCATCTTCCAGGCTCGGTTCTTCTGACTCTGCCTCGGCCACCGGACGGCCCAGCTGCGCGCCGACCAGTTCCAGCAAGGCCTGACTGACCAGACTCGATTTGCCGGAGCCAGACACCCCGGTCACCGAGGTGAAACAGCCCAAGGGGAATTCGGCGCTGAGATTATTCAGGTTGTTGCGCGTCACGCCGTCCAGCTTCAGCCATCCGCTCGCCTTGCGCGCGGCGCGCTCAGGGCGTTGATTTTCGGCAAACAGATAGGCGCGGGTCTGCGAGTCTGCAATATCAGCAAGTCCCGCAGGCGGACCGCTGTACAACACGCGGCCGCCCTTTTCGCCCGCCGCCGGGCCGACGTCAATCAGCCAGTCGGCACGGCGCATGGTTTCGACATCGTGCTCGACCACAAACAGCGTATTGCCGTCAGCCTTCAAGCGCTGCAACGCCTCGAACAGCGCCTCGCCATCCGCCGGATGCAGACCGGCAGACGGTTCGTCCAGGACATAAATCACCCCGAACAGCTGCGAACCCAATTGCGTGGCCAGGCGCAAACGCTGCAACTCGCCCGACGACAGCGTCGGCGTACTGCGTTCCAGCGCCAGATACCCCAGGCCGAGATCGGTCAGGGTGCTGACCCGCTCCAGCAAATCCTCAGCAATGCGTTGCGCCGCCAAGCGTTTTTCCAGCGACAGGTTCGGCGTGTGGCGCACGTCCGGCGCGCTGGCATGCCCGCTGGCGCCATGGGCGACCCGCTGCTGACGCGCCTCGCGAGTTTGCGCATGGCTGAGGGTGTCGCCGCTCTCCTCAGTCTGTTCCAGATAATTCGCCGCCGCTACAGGCCGCAGCACTTCGGCCACTTGCAGCAACGGCATCTGCGACAACTCGCCAATGTCGTAACCGGCGAAGGTCACCGACAACGCCTCGCGCTTGAGCCGTTTGCCCTCGCACAATGGGCACGGGCTGCCGCGCATGAACTGTGAAACACGCTTCTTCATCAGCGCACTTTGCGAGTGGGTGAAGGTGTGCAGGATGTAGCGTCGGGCGCCGGTGAAGGTGCCCTGATAACTCGGTTCCATCTTGCGCTTGAGGGCGACGCGAGTTTCTTCCGGGGTCAGCCCGGCGTACACCGGCACCGTCGGCGTCTCTTCAGTGAAGAGAATCCAGTCGCGCTGCTTTTTCGGCAGTTTTTTCCACGGAATGTCGACATCGATGCCCATGGTCACCAGGATGTCGCGCAGGTTCTGCCCCTGCCACGCCAAAGGCCAGGACGCCACGGCGCGCTGGCGGATGGTCAGGTTCGGGTCCGGCACCATCAGCGCTTCGGTCACTTCATAGACGCGGCCAAGTCCGTGACACTCCGGGCAGGCGCCCTGCGGCGTATTCGGTGAAAAGTCTTCGGCATACAACATCGGCTGCCCCGGCGGGTAACTGCCGGCGCGGGAATAAAGCATGCGGATCAGGCTCGACAGCGTCGTCACGCTGCCCACCGATGAACGCGCACTGGGCGTGCCACGCTGCTGTTGCAAAGCGACGGCGGGCGGCAGTCCTTCGATGGAATCGACATCCGGCACGCCGACTTGATCGATCAACCGCCGCGCGTACGGCGCCACCGATTCGAAATACCGCCGCTGGGCCTCGGCATACAGCGTGGAAAATGCCAGCGACGACTTGCCCGAACCGGAGACGCCGGTGAACACCACCAGCGCATCGCGCAGAATATCGACATCAACGTTCTTCAGGTTATGTTCGCGGGCGCCGCGCACGCGAACCATGCCGGCGGGTGCTTTGGAATTGCGCTTGGAAATCATCGGCCTGCCTTGATTGAAAAACTGGGCAGCGCTCGGCATCAGGTGCCGAGCACCTCGCAAATCATCTGCAGTAAAGCTTGCGGGCTGTAGGGTTTGCCGAGCAGATGCGTATCGGGGCTGAGCTGGTGGTCGCGGGAAATGATGTCGCGGGTATGCCCGGAAGTGAACAGCACCGGCACCGGCGGCGTCTGCACCTTGGCCCACGCGGCCAGATCGGAACTCTTGATCAGCCCGGGCATGACCACGTCGGTGAAGATCAGATCGATGTCGATGCCTTCCAGCAACATCTGCATGGCCACGTCGCCATTGCACGCGGTCATCACCCGATAACCTTCTTCGCGCAGCAACTCCACCGCCGAAGCGCGCACGGCGTCATTGTCTTCCACCACCAGAATGGTTTCGTGGCCACCGCTCTTGCGTTCGCAGACACTGGCGGTCTCTTCGCGAACCGGACGCAGACTGCGCGGGAAATACAACTGCACCCGCGTGCCTTCGCCGAGCTTGCTGTCGATCTCGACGTGGCCGCCACTCTGTTTGACGAAGCCGAAAACCATGCTCAGACCGAGGCCGGTGCCCTGGCCGTCGGCCTTGGTGGTGAAGAACGGTTCGAAGACCTGTTCCAGCATTTGTGGAGCAATGCCCACGCCGGTGTCGGTGACCGCCACGCGAACATACTCACCGGCCGCGATGCCCTTGCCGGCACAGTATTCACTGTCCAGACAGACATTGGCGGCACTGAGGCCGATGACGCCCTCGCCCTTCATCGCGTCGCGGGCGTTGATCGCCAGATTGAGAATCGCGTTTTCCAACTGGTTGCGGTCGACGTTGATATGCCAAGGCTGCGGCGGCAGTTGCACGTCGATCTGAATGGTTTCGCCCAAGGCGCGTTGCAGCAACTCGCCAACGCCTTCGAAAATCTGCTCGGGGTTGCACACGGCGGGTGAAAGCGGTTGGCGGCGGGCAAACGCCAGCAGTTGCGAAGACAGTTTGGCACCCCGTTCGACCGCGGCCAGCGAAGCCCCGACCCGGCGCTGCACGTTGGCATTGTTCGGCTCATGCCGGGCCAGCAGGTGCAGATTGCCGGCAATCACTTGCAGCAAGTTGTTGAAGTCATGGGCAACGCCACCGGTGAGGCCGCCGATGGCTTCGAGTTTCTGCGACTGACGCAACTGTTCTTCTGCGGCCAGTCGCGCATCCACTTCGGCGGCCACGCGCTGTTCGAGGTTGCGGGTGAATTTGAGCAGCGACTCTTCAGCATTCTTGCGCTCATGAATATCAATAAGCACGCCGGGGAAGCGAAACGGCTTGCCTTGCTCATCGAACTCGCAGGCACCACTGGCCAGCACCCACAGATACTGGCCGTCAGCGCGGCGCACACGGTATTCGGCGTTATAGGGCTCGCCTGTGCGCACGCAATGGGCAACCCGCTCCTGCACCCAACGGTGATCTTCGGGATGAATGCGCGATTCGGCGATCTCTTGTTGCAGATCGCTCAGGTCCTGATCCGGCGGATAGGAAAAGGTGCGGGCGAAACGTTCGTCAGCGGAGAAGCGATTGTTCTTGATGTCCCAGACAAACGAGCCTAGCAGTGCGCCGGCATTCAGCGCCAGACGCACGCGCTCGTTGTCGGCGCGATAGGCATCTTCGGCCGCCTGGCGCAGGCGCTCGGAATGCACCAGTTCGGTGGTTTCGACCACCATCGCCATGACGCCGCCGGGCACGCCTTCGTCGTTGGCCACCGGGCTGTAATACAAATCCATCCAGACGTCTTCGGGCACGCCGTCGCGCAGCAATACCAGCTCTTTGTTGCGATAGGACAAGGTGCCGCCGGCCAGGCAGGTGTCGACGACGTGACGGTTGAATTCGGCGACTTCCGGCCAGCCCAGCTCAACCGGAACGCCGAGCAGATAGGGGTGGCGGCCACCGGCAAATTCGGAATAGGCGTCGTTGTAGATCATGTATCCGGCGTGGCCCCAGAGCATCACCATCGGCAACGGCGAAGCCAGCATCAGTTGCACGGTGTTGCACAGGCTGGCCGGCCATTCGGCGAGCGCGCCCAGTTCGGTGTGGCTCCAGTCGAACGCACGGATGCGCTCGGCCATTTCGCCTTTCCAGCCTTCACAACCGTGGCTTTCGGATAAAAACTGCATCGCCTGACTCAGTGTCCTTTTTTGCGGTTTTCCGATCTATCGCAACGCTACAACGACGCGACGCCCGTGTGTTTCGAGGCTGTGGAAACGCATTGGTTTCATCGCAGGTATAGCTGATTTGCGACGCAGAGCCATTCAGACGCCAATCAAGTGTTTGAGTGGGTGATAGCCGGTTTTCATTTTTGCCGCGACGTCGAGGATCGCTTTCTCGATTCCGTTGAGGTGCGTGCAGGTCAGTTCGATTGCGGCGCTCTGATTACCGGCTTCGATGTACTCGAGCAAACGCAGGTGTTCGTCGTCGCGGCAGGCCTGGTGGCTGTCATCGTCGAGCGCGGCGGCATACAGCGAGGCCCGCGAGATCAGCTTCTGGAACCAGTCGAGCAGCACCGGATTGTTCAGGCTGCGCGCCAGTTTGAGGTGGAACTCGCCGAGCAGATGGATCAGCCGTTCATGGTCGCCGGCCGCATGCGCGGCATCCTCCAGCAACAAGTGCTCACGCAGATCCTGCATGGCAACGCTGTCTTTGCGCCGGCACAGTTCGGTGACGATGCCGATCTCGATCAGCCGCCGGGTTTCGAACAAGGAACGCAGCTCTGCGTCACTGGGCAGCGACACCGACGCGCCTTTGTTGGGCTCGGTCGTCACCAGACCATCGGCCTCCAATTGCTTGAGCGCAGCCCGCACCGAGGTGCGGCTGACATTGAACAGCTCGGCCAGCGAGGCCTCGCCCAGCTTCATGCCCGGGCGCAACGAACGCTTGCTGATCGCCGCGTAAACCCCTTGGTAGACGCGGTCAACCGTGGTTTCCAGCTTTTTTTCGCTCATTCGAACACTCCTTTGGCGTCGGGCGATTCATCCTGGCGGTGGCTGGCCATAGAGACTGATCGGTTCCCGTACCAGTGTGAAGCGCAGAATATCTGCCTTCGGCCCAAAGGTGCAGCCTTTTGATTTATCTCGATTTTGGATAAACAGCCAAAACCTGTGGGAGCGAGCTTGCTGGCGAAGGCGGCGGCACATTCAACATCGTCATTGCCTGACACTGCGCTTTCGCGAGCAAGCTCGCTCCCAGACTGATCCGGGGCCGATCAACCATCTTCATCGCAACCAAAACCCCTGTGGGAGCGAGCCTGCTCGCGAAGGCGGCGGCACATTCAACATCGTCATCGCGTGACACTGCGCTTTCGCGAGCAGGCTCGCTCCCACACTGATACGGGGCAGATCGACCATCTTCATCGCAACCAAAATCCCTGTGGGAGCGAGCCTGCTCGCGAAGGCGGCGGCACATTCAACATCGTCATTGCCTGACACTGCGCTTTCGCGAGCAGGCTCGCTCCCACACTGATCCGGGGCCGATCAACCATCTTCAGCGCAACCAAAACCCCTGTGGGAGCGAGCCTGCTCGCGAAGGCGGCGGCACATTCAACATCGTCATTGCCTGACACTGCGCTTTCGCGAGCAGGCTCGCTCCCACACTGATACGGGTAGATCGACCATCTCCAGAGCAACCAAAGTCCCTGTGGGAGCGAGCCTGCTCGCGAAGGCGGCGGCACATTCAACATCGTCATCGCCTGACACTGCGCTTTCGCGAGCAAGCTCGCTCCCACACTGATCCGGGGCCGATCAACCATCTTCATCGCAACCAAAATCCCTGTGGGAGCGAGCCTGCTCGCGAAGGCGGCGGCACATTCAACATCGTCATTGCCTGACACTGCGCTTTCGCGAGCAGGCTCGCTCCCACACGGGTCAGTGGAAATCGCGGCTCTGCACGTGAATGCCGTTGAGCAGCGGGCTCAGGTCGCTCATGCGCCCGGCGATCAGGTGGCGTACATCGCCTTCGCGCTCCCAGCGGCCGTCGACCTTGAGCAATTGCGAACCGACCAGCACTTGTCGCTGACGCTCGGCCAGGTCACGCCAGACCACCACGTTGACGTTGCCGAACTCGTCTTCGAGAGTCACGAACGTCACACCGCTGGCCGTGCCGGGGCGCTGCCGGCCGATGACCAGCCCGGCCACGCTGACCGGCCGGCCATGTTCGATATCCATCAATTCCCGCGAGCTGCGGCAGCGCCGGGCCTGCAACTCGCCACGCAACAAAGCCAACGGATGCGGACCCAGCGTCGTCCCCACGGTCGCGTAATCAGCACGCAGGTCTTCGCCAACGCTGGGTTTGGGCAGGACGATTTTGACTTCTTCCTCGTTGGGCAGGCCGGCGAACAGGCCGAGTTGTTTCTGCACCCCGGCTACTTCCCAACGCGCACGATGACGATGCCCGGCCAGGCCACGCAAAGCGCCGGAGTCTGCCAGCAAGGCCTGCGCACGACTGTCGAGGGCGGCGCGCTCACCCAGGTCAGCGACATCGGCAAACGCCCCGTGGCGGCGCGCGGCTTCGATGCGCCGTGCGTCCTCTTCGCGAAACCCCTTGATCATGCGCAGGCCCATGCGAATCGCCGGTTGCCCGGCACTCAGCGGCTCGAGGCTGCAATCCCAGTCACTGGCGCGCACGTCCACCGGACGGATCTGCAATTGGTGCCGACGCGCATCCTGCAGAATCTGGTCCGGGCTGTAAAAGCCCATCGGCCAACTATTGATCAATGCACAGGCGAACGCCGCCGGCTCGTGACACTTGAGCCAGCAACTGGCGTAGGTCAGCAAGGCGAAACTGGCGGCGTGGGATTCGGGGAAGCCATAACTGCCGAAGCCTTTGATCTGCTCGAAGATCTGCGCGGCGAATTCCGGTGTGTAGCCGTTCTTTTTCATACCGGCGGCGAGACGTTCCTTGTGCGGCTCCAGTCCGCCATGGCGCTTCCACGCGGCCATGGAACGACGCAGTTGATCGGCCTCGCCGGGGCTGTAGTCGGCAGCGACGATGGCGATCTGCATGACCTGCTCCTGAAACAGCGGCACGCCCAGGGTTCTTTTGAGTACGACTTCGAGCGCTGGCGACGGATAGGTTTCCGCCTCTTCCTTGTTACGTCGGCGCAGATAGGGATGAACCATGCCGCCCTGAATCGGCCCCGGGCGGACGATCGCCACTTCAATCACCAAATCGTAGAACGTCTGCGGTTTCAGGCGCGGCAGCATCGACATCTGCGCCCGCGACTCGATCTGAAACACCCCGACAGTATCGGCGCGGCTGATCATTGCGTAGGTCGGTTTGTCTTCGGCGGGGATCGTCGCGAGGGTCAGGTCCAGATCGCGATGCCGGCGCAGCAGGTCGAAGCAGCGGCGAATCGCACTGAGCATACCCAAGGCGAGAATATCCACCTTGAGCAGGCCGACCGCATCGAGGTCGTCCTTGTCCCATTGGATGATGGTGCGGTCGGCCATTGCCGCGTTTTCGACCGGCACCAAGGTGTCCAGCGGCTGCTCGGAGATCACAAAACCGCCGGGATGCTGCGACAGATGCCGGGGGAAGCCGATCAGTTGCCCGGTCAGGCTCAGTACCCGGCGCAGCACCGGACTATCCGGGTCGAAGCCGCCTTCACGCAAGCGTTCCAGCGGCGGCGTTTCATCGCTCCAGCGCCCGCAACAATCGGCCAGTGCGTTGATCTGATCCGGCGGCAGGCCGAGGGCCTTGGCCACATCGCGCACGGCACCGGTGGCGTGATAGGTGCTGACCACCGCCGTCAGCGCCGCACGTCGCCGGCCGTAACGGTTGAACACGTATTGCAGGACTTCTTCGCGGCGCTCGTGCTCGAAATCGACGTCGATGTCCGGCGGCTCGTTGCGCTCTTTGGACATGAAACGTTCGAACAATAGCGTGGTGCGCTCCGGGTCGATTTCGGTAATACCCAAGGCATAACACACCGCCGAGTTGGCTGCCGAACCACGCCCCTGACAGAGGATTTTCTCTGTGCGGGCAAAGCGCACCACGTCGTGCACGGTGAGGAAATAGCTTTCGTAGCCGAGCTCGGCGATCAACTGCAGCTCGTCGTCGATCTGCGTGAGCACCTTGGCCTGAGGCCCTTTCGGCCAGCGCCAGGCAATGCCCTCCTCGGTCAGATGGCGCAACCAGGAACTGGCACTGTGGCCCTCGGGCACCAGCTCTTTCGGGTACTGATAGCGCAGCTCGCTCAGATCGAAGGTGCAGCGTCTGGCCAGTTTTAGCGACGCTTCGAGCAAGTCCGGCGGATACAGGGCGCGCAGCTCATCGAGGCAACGCAAATGCCGCTCGCCATTGGGATGCAGGCGCAAACCCGCTTCGGCCACGGGGACGTGATGACGGATCGCGGTCATGGTGTCCTGCAAGGCACGGCGCCCACGGGCGTGCATGTGCACATCGCCGCTGGCCACGGCTGGAATCTGCAACTCAGCCGCCAGAGCCAACAATGCCGCAAGCCGCTGCTGATCGTTCTGCCCGCGATGCAGTTGCACCGTGAGCCACAGGCGTTCGCCGAAGGTCTGTTTCAGCCAGCGACCCTCTTCGCGGTCATCCAGAGAATCCGGCACCCACAACACCAGCAAACCCGGCAGCGCTTCGGCGAAGTCTTCGCGCAGGAGCTGATACTGGCCTTTCTGCGTACGCCGCCGGGCCTGGGTGATCAGACCGCAGAGGGCCTGATAACCGACAAGGTTTTCCACCAGCAACACCAGTTTCGGGCCGTTGTCGATGCGCACCTCGCTGCCGATGATCAGTGGTAGCTCGACGGATTTTGCTGCTTGCCAGGCGCGGACGATCCCGGCCAAGGTGCATTCGTCGGTGATCGCCAGCGCCTGGTAACCGTGCTTTTTCGCTCGTTGAAACAGCTCGAGCGCGCTGGAGGCACCGCGCTGGAAACTGAAATTCGACAGGCAATGCAGTTCGGCGTAATCGGCACTCATGCGAACCAGCCCTGCAGCCACAACGGACCGCCCTCACCCACGGCGCGCCAGGCCCAGCCTTGCTGACCGGCGCGGTTCTGGATCAGGTAGTAATCACGCCGCACGTCACAACCGTCCCACCAACCGGATTCGATGCGCTCCGGCCCCATGAGAATCCGCGCCGAACCTTCCGGCACGCTCTGCGGTTCGTTGAGCAGCCAGCCCGGACGCTGGACGCTGGGCAACCCCGTGCAAGGCTGTTTATCGGCAGCGTTCTGCCATGCGCACTCAGGGCGATGATCGGCCTGAAATCGCAGCCCCTGCACCGCGTCATCACCCAGCCGTGCGCGCAGACGCTCGCGCAATTGCTCCCAGGGCAAGGTCTGTTGCGGGCGGTCGTCGAACAGCTCCTGATACTGCGGAACGAAACTCGGCAGGTCTTCGGCGCGCAAGCGAAAACCACGCACCGGTGCTTCGACCTGGACTTGCTCCAGCCGGCCACGGGCCAGTTCGAAGAGCATCGCCGCGTCACGCTCGGCGCTGAGCAGGCCGACCTTGATCACTGTGTCCGGCAGCCCGGCGTGTTCCAGAAGCAAATCGAAACGCTGCACGCCACTGTCGCGCCCACAGAGGAACGCCGACAAATCGCCGGTCAAGCGCCGTAACGGGAACAGCAAGGCTTGATGGGATTGCACGTCGAAATTCAGTTCGATGCGGATATCGAAACGGTCGGGCGGCAGATAGAACGCCAGCGCCAGAGGGCGTGCGCCGAACAGCGTGTCGAGGTGCTTGAGCATCTGCGCTTCGAAACGCCGGGCCAGTGCCTGGCGTGGCAGGCTTTGCACCTGACTGAGATTGCGCAGGCCCATGCGCGACAGCGCCGTGGCGACATTCGGCTCCAGCCCGACGCGGTCGACCGGCAATTGCCCGAGATGATGCTGCAAGGCCTCGCCGTCCGGCACCACCAAGCCATCGTAGGCATTGGCCAGCACTCGCGCAGCCACCGGGTTCGGCGCGGCGACGATGCGATGACGAAAGCCTAGATCTTTCAACTCCTGGCGCAGGCGAGCTTCAAATTGCGGCCAGGTACCGAACAGGCCCAGGCTCGATTCGATCTCGAACACCACGGTACGCGGGTAATGCACGCTGACTTGCGCGCTGAAACGGTAGGCCCATGCGGCGAGAAACTGCTGCCAGTGCTCGACCTCGGCCACCTCGTAATCGGCGGTGGCAAAGCCTTTGCTCATGGCTTGCGCGGCGGTCATCGACATGCCAGGACGCAGGCCGAGTTTGCGTGCCGCCGGATTAACCGCTTGCAGCACCCGCCGCTGGGCCGGGCCGCTGAGCAGGACCAGCGGCTCTTCAGGGTCGGGCCGCTGACGCAGCACGGCGTCGAGGGCCAATTGCGGAAACAGGATACATACCCAGCGCATGACGATCAGTGCCCCACGGCAAAGGCAATCGGCGTAGCACGCGCCAGCCCGCCACGGCATTTGAGTACGCGTAGCTGCACCGGTTTGGCATCGATGGCAATCCGTAACGCTGCCGGCGACGGGTTGACCGCTTCGCTCAACGGGCGCCAGGCAAAGGCCAGGGTCTGGCCGGTTTCCGCCGCTACCTGCAAACGCCGCAAGGCTCGGTCATCAGCCTTGTTCGGCCAGCACAGCACCGCGCCGCAACTGCCCGAGCGCAGGCATTGCTCCGCCGCCCACAAGGCATCGCGTTCGCTGGCCTGAATCACCGACAACTGTCGCAAATCGACTCCGGCATTGGCCCAAGCCTGCGGGTACGGCACGAACGGCGGCGCCACCAGCACGATGCGCTCACCGGCCGCGGACAATCGCGCCAGGGTTGGCCAGACCAGTTGCAACTCGCCGACACCGGGGCCGGCCAAGAGAATTTCACTCAGCGCCGCTTCCGGCCAGCCGCCGCTGGGCAGAGCCGCGTCCAATGCCGCATGCCCGGTCGGCTGTGGACTCGCTGCCGGTGGCGCAGGCCTGCCGCGCCAGACCTGGCCGCCATTGAACAGCGTATCCAACGCAACGACGGCGCCCATCAGCCTTGCCTCACCAGACCACAGAACACGCCTTCTATGGCCAGATCCTGATCATCACGCACGACAATCGGTTTGTACGCCGGGTTGCGTGGCAACAGACGCACCTCATCACCGACCCGTTCGAAGCGTTTGATGGTGACTTCACCGTCCAGACGCGCAACGACGATCTGGCCGTTCAGCGCCTCGGGATTGCGCCTCACACCGACCAGATCGCCGTCGAGGATGCCGTCTTCGATCATCGAGTCGCCCTGCACCCGCAGCATGTAATCCGGGGTGCGGGAGAACAGCGCCGGGTCGAGCAACAAACGGTTATGGATATCGGCATCGGTGCCAATCGGTGCGCCGGCAGCCACGCGACCGAGTACGGGAATCTCCAGCAGCTCCGGACGCGGCGGCTGACCGAGCAAACGAATGCCCCGGGCCTGATGCGGATTGACTTCGATAAAACCGGCTTCGCTGAGCGCCAGCACATGCTTGCGCGCCACGCTGCGCGAGGCAAAACCAAAAGCCTCGCTGATTTCAGCGAGGCTTGGGGGCTGACCGTGCTCGGCGATGCGATCGCGGATAAAGGTCAGAATGGCGGTACGGCGGGGAGTGAGCGTCATGGAGTACATTTGTACTCCTGTAGGAATTTCCTGACAAGAACCGCCAGTCGGCGCAAACCGACGCAGGGAGCTGCAATCAGATCAATCTGTGACCACAGTCCCTGTGGGAGCGAGCCTGCTCGCGAAGGCGTCGGCACATTAATCATCATCGTCGCCTGACACTACGCTTTCGCGAGCAGGCTCGCTCCCACAGGGGGCCAGGAAAAGTCAGGAATTCAGTTGCGCCAGGTACTCCCACGGGTAAATCCCGCGTTGATGGCCATCGCTGAACACCAGTTGCACACCATACCCCTGCGGATTGACCTCGATCAGGCGCACGCGCTCATCAATCAGCGGCGTGACGCCACGCAGGCGAAATGCGCGGCATTGCGAGCACGGGCATTGCCGGCGCAGATCGGCATGCTTGAGCAGCGATTCGCGCCCGTCCGGCCAGCTCAGGCGCAACGTGCGCGCACTCTGCGAGTTGCCCACCGCCAGCGGATTCATTGCAATTGACTCAGAGCGATGCGCACGGCTTTGCGCACTTCCGGGTCGCCGTCGTCCTGCGCTGCCTGCAACGCGGCCACGGCGCCGCGATCGTTCAATTCACCGAGGGCCAGCGCGGCTTCCTTGCGCAGATTGCTGATGCGGTGGCCGAGGGTGTCGATCAGCGCGTCCAGCGCCGGGACGAAGCGCAAGCGACCGAGGCTTCGGGTGGCGCGCAGGCGCACTTGCCAGTAATCATCGCTCAGCGCTTCGACCAAGGCCGGGCCGGCGTCGCTGTGGCCAACCTTGCCCAGCGTGGTCGCGGCTTCTTCGCGCACTTGCCAGGCTTGATCTTGCAAGGCCTGGCGCAACGCCGGCAATACTTCGGCGCCACTGGCCAGACCGAGCGCGCCGGTCGCGGCGCGGCGCACTTCGGTGTCCGGGTCGTCGCTGGCCAGGCGCGCCAAGGCTGGCAGCGCGTCGAGCTGTTTGAGCCAGCCGAGCACACCGACCGCTTCGCGACGGACATTGGCATCGGTGTCCTCCAACGCGGCGACGGCAGCCGACGCGGCCTCGGCGAAGCGCAATTCGCGTAACGCCCGAAAGGCGGCGATGCGCACACCGACATTGGCATGTGCCGTCCACGGCAGAATGACCCGCCCCGCCGCCGCAGTCTTGAGCAGGCTCAGGCTTTGCGCCGCCGCCGATTGCACGGCGGGCGCCGGATCCGTCAGCGCTTCGCACAAGGCTTGCACGACCGCATCGTCCTCCCACGCTTCGAGCAATCGCGCAGCTTCAGCACGAACATCCTCGGCAGGATCCTGACGAAGTCGATCAACCAGCCAGAGCAAGCCATCCGGTTCTTCGAGATCGGCCAGATCAATCAAGGCAATGCGCCGCACGCCAGCGTCTTCAGCCGTCAGGCGCGGTTGCAGGGCGAGGATGTCTTCGTTGTCGGTCACAGCAAAAATAGAGGTCATAGGGCAAATCGCGGCAAAGGGTTTTCAGGAGGCAGGCCGAGCGGATTGAGGCGCGGCAGCGGTCGGTCGTTGTCGTGGCGAAGCAGGTCGAGGCAGTGGCGCTTGAGGCGAGCGAATTCCGGGCTGGTCACCAGTTCACTGGTACGCGGGCGTGGAAAGTCCAGACGCAGGTCTTCGATGATTCGCCCTGGTCGCGCGCTCATTACCAGCAAGCGATCGGCTAGAAACAGCGCCTCGTCGATGTCATGGGTGACGAAAACCACGGTGGTGCGGATGCGCGTCCAGATGTCCAGCAGCAGTTCCTGCATGTTCAAGCGGGTCAGCGCATCCAGCGCGCCGAACGGCTCGTCCATCAGCAACAGGCGCGGGCGATTGACCAGCACCCGGGCGATCTCCACCCGCTGCTGCATGCCACCGGAAAGCTGATCAGGCCAGCGCTCGGCAAAGCCTTCGAGGCCGACCAGTTTGAGGATTTCATCAGCCGCGCGATGCCGCTCAGCCTTGCCGACGCCGCGCATCTTCAGGCCGAAGGCGACGTTGTCGCGCACCGTACGCCACGGGAACAGCGTGTGGTGCTGAAACACCATGCCGCGCTGCGGCGACGGGCCGGTCACCGCGCTGCCGTCGACTTTCAAGCTGCCGGTACTGGCACTCAAGTGTCCGGCCAGGGCGCCGAGCAAGGTCGACTTGCCGCAACCGGACGGGCCGAGGATGCAGACGAACTGCCCGGGTTCGATCTGGCAATCGAGGCCCTGCACCGCTTCGAAAGCCTCGCGGCCCTGGCCGAGGACGATGGACAACTGGCGAATGTCGATCCGCCCTTCCGGGGTTTGCATCACGCTCATCAGGCTTTGCCTCGCGGTCGATGCCAAGGCGTGAACAAGCCGCCCAGGCGTTTGATCAGCCAACTGCTGCCCATGCCCAACACGCCGATCAGGAGCATGCCGACGACAATGTCGGCGTAGTTCTGAATGGTGTAGGACTCCCAGGTGTAGTAACCGATACCGAACTGCCCGGAGATCATTTCCGCCGTCACCAGGCAGAACCACGACGTGCCCATGCCGATCGCTAGGCCGGTAATGATGCTCGGCGCAGCGCCTGGCAGAATCACCTCCAGCAGAATCGCCCGACGCCCTGCCCCGAGGCTTTTTGCCGAGGCGATCAGGCGTGGATCGACGCCTTCGACGCCGTGCACGGTGTTGAGCAGAATCGGGAACAGCGCGCCGGTGAAGGTAACGAAGACCATCGACAATTCCGAGGACGGAAACATCAGAATCGCCAGCGGAATCCACGCCACGGCGGGGATCGGGCGCAGGACCTCCAGTGGTGGCAGCAGAATGTCTTCGGCCCATTTCGACCGGCCGATGGCCAGGCCCAGGGCGATGCCGATGATCAACGCCGCCACGTAACCGGCGAAGACGCGGCCGAGGCTGCTGCTCAGGTGCTGCCAGAGTTTGCCCGAGTCGCCCAGGCCCAGCGCGGCTTCGATCACCGCCAGTGGCGTCGGCACGTTGGCGAAGGTGACCAGGCCGAGGTTCCAGTGATGGCTGGCGGCGAGTTGCCAGAAGAGCAGGCAGAGCAGCAGTGAGGCGGCTCTTGATGTCCAGCGCAACGGTGTTTTCATAGTCCGGTTTCCAGTTCGGGTTCTGTGTGATGGCTGTGATTTACCCCCTCACCCCAGCCCTCTCCCCCAGGGGGGGCGAGGGGGAAAGGGAGCCGATTTGCGTGCCTTTCACGACCTGAGTTCGACTCGGTACTTCACTTCGGCGTATCTCTCACCAACAACTCGGTCAGTCCCCTCTCCCTCCGGGAGAGGGTTAGGGTGAGGGGCTTTTGATCTTCAGCGCGCAGCAACAACCTGCGCAGTGGCATCGCTGAAGTCGAACACCTTGCCACCCTGCCCCGCAGCGTATTGCTGGGCCTGGCCCTTGAGCAGAAATGCGCTGAGGCGGCCCTTGGCGTCGCTGGCAAACCACGCCTGTTCAGCGAGCAACTTGATCCCGCTGTCACTGGCCTGCGCATACACCGCACGAATGCTCTTGCCCTCCTGCTTCAACCCTGCCAACGCGGTGAAGGCCGCTTCAGCCGAGCCATAACGGCGGACTTTTTCCTCGCCACGCACCCAGATTTCCGCGACATGGCTGACGTCGGTGATGGCTTTGCCCGTCGCCGCATCCACACCCGACAACGGCGTCTGCGCGTAGTTGACCAGTTGCGCGATGTAATCGAGGTTCGAAGCCTTGAACGCGGCGCGGATGTACTGGTCGTCGATGAAGCTGTTCAGGTCGAGACCGCGATCGGCTTTCTTCAGCAGCTTCAAGGTATCGATGGCAGTACCCACAGCCTGGCGGTATTCAGGTTTCCAGCTCAGGTCGCGGGTCTGCACGCCCAACGGGCCGTGGAACAGGTAGTTGACCTCGGCATCGACGCCGGTGACTTTGGCGATCAGTTCGCTGTACTTCTCCGGTTCGGCGGCGAGCAGTTGGTTGGCTTCGATGCTCGCACGCAGGTAGGCGACGACGATTTCCGGGTACTTCCTGGCGTAGGCCTGATCCACCAGTGCGCCATGGAAAGTCGGCGCGTTGGCCTGGGCGCCGTCGTAGATCTTGCGGGCGAAACCACGGCTCGGGAACAGCTCGGCGAAGGGCACGAAATCGGCGTGGGCGTCGATCTTGCCGGCCTGCAATGCCGAGCCAGCGACTTCCGGTGGCTGGGCGATGATGTTGACATCCTTGAGCGGGTCCCAGCCCTGCTCTGCCACGGCGCGCAGCAACATGCCGTGAGCCGTCGAGGCGAACGGCACCGAAATGGTCTTGCCCTTGAGTTCGCTCAGGCTTTGCACCGACGAAGCGCTCGGCACGACGATGCCATTGCCGCTGCCCTTGATGCTGCCCGACAGCACGCTGATGAACAGGCTGTGCTTGCCCGCCGTTTCGAACGCCACACCGTTGAACGCACCGGGAAAATCGGCCATGGCACCGAAATCGAGTTTGCCGGCGACCATCTCATTGGTCAGCGGCGCGCCACTGGTGAAGTTTTTCCACTGCACGTCGTACTTCGCGTCTTTGTAGGCGCCATCGTGGGGCAGGTATTTTTCCAGCAGACCGAGTTCACGGATCAACAGGCCGCCGGCGGCGCAATTGATAGTGGTGTCCTGAGTGCCGATGGCGATGCGGATGGTTTCGGCCGAGGCCGAGGCCGACAAGGTGAACGAAGCCAGTACCAGACCGGCGAGTGCTGCACGCAACATGAGTGTTTCCCCTCGAATCATTGGTTTGAAGTTCGTCTCCGCCGCGATCGGGGCGCGGTGGGAAACGAGGGGTGTTTTGCATTCAGCGTCCGGGGTTCACCGGATAGCTATTGAATAATCACAATTGCAACGTGGGATCGAGCCTGCTCGCGAAGGCGGCGGGTCAGTCACCATCATTGTTGAATGAACGATTGCTTTCGCGAGCAGGCTCGCTCCCACAATGGATGTGGGGTCAACGCAACAAATAGGGGATGTCGACCTTCACCGCCCCCGTCGGGCAATCCTTCTCGCACGGCATGCAGTACCAGCATTCATCGAACGCCATGTAGGCCTTTTGCGTGGCCGGGTTGATCGCCAGCAGGTCCATCGGGCAGACGTCGACGCACACCGTGCAGCCCTTTTCCGCGATGCATTTGTCCTCGTCGACGGTGACCGGCGCGTTGGAGCGGAAGAAGATTTCCTGAGCTTGATAAGCCATGGTTCGGACTCTCTGAAAAATGATGTCTCAAGCGGCGAAGGCGCCGACCCGCAGGCGGTCATACGCCTGCATTTCTTCGGCATCGAGCGGGATGATGTAGGGCTCGACGGCTTTCTTGAAACTGGTCATCTTGCCGTCCTCGCCCTTCTTCAGATGACAATGGCAGAACCACTCGGCGTCGTTGCGTTGCGGATGATCGACGCGATAGTGGTACAGGCCCCAGCGGCTTTCAGCGCGGAACAACGAAGCGCGGGCGGCCATTTCGGCACAGTCGCGGATCACGCTGGTTTCCATCGCTCGCATCAGTTCGTGAGCGTTGTTGGCTTTCATCTGCTCGAGATCACGCTCGATGTCGCTGAAGCGTTGCAGGCCGATCTGCATCTTCTTGGTCACTTTCGGCGGTTGCAGGTAGTCGTTGACGAAGCGCCGCAGCTTGTACTCGACCTGCGCCGGCGGCAGACCTTCCTGGCGATCGAGCGGCGCGTAGACCCGGGCTTTCTCCTTGGCGATCTGCTCGCTGTCCAGTGCGGAAAACTCGCGGCCGGCAACAAAGTCCGCCGCGTTGTGCCCGGCGAACCAGCCGTAAGTGAACGCGCCGAGCATGTAATTGTGCGGCACCGCAGCCATGTCGCCGGCCGAGTACAAGCCCTTGACTGAAGTCTCGGCACGCTCGTTGACCCACACGCCGGACGCCGAGTGGCCGCTGCAAAAGCCGATTTCCGAAATGTGCATTTCAACCATCTGCGTGCGGTAGTCGGTGCCACGGTTGGCGTGGAACTGGCCACGGCTCGGGCGCTCGTTGCTGTGCAGGATTTCCTCGATGTTCTGGATGGTTTCCTCGGCCAGGTGATCGAGTTTGAGGAACACCGGGCCGTTGCCGCTTTCCAGTTCCTGGTGAAATTCCCACATCATCTGTCCGCTCCAATAGTCGCACTCGATGAAGCGTTCGCCCTTGTTGTTGGCGGTGTAGCCACCCAGCGGGCCGGTGACGTAGGCGCAGGCCGGGCCGTTGTAGTCCTTGATCAACGGGTTGATCTGAAAGCACTCGAGATTGGCCAGCTCAGCCCCGGCGTGATAGGCCATCGCGTAGCCGTCGCCCGCATTGGTCGGGTTTTCGTAGGTGCCCATCAGGTAGCCCGACGATGGCAAGCCGAGGCGCCCGGCCGCGCCGCAGGCGAGAATCACCGCTTTCGCCTTGATCACATGGAAGTCGGCGGTGCGGCAATCGAAGCCCATCACACCGTTTACCGCGCCCTCCTCGTCGGTCAGCAAACGCGTGCAGACCAGGCGATTGGTGATGCTCACCCGCGCACGTTTCAACTGCCGATACAGGACTTTCTTGATGTCGTGCCCTTCCGGCATCGGCAGCACATAGGCACCCATGTGGTGGACCTTTTTCACCGCGTAGTCGCCGGTCTCGTCCTTCTCGAATTTCACGCCCCAGCGGTCGAGTTGTTCGATGGTTTCAAAACTGTGCGTCGCATAGGCGTAGACCGCCGCCTGATTGACGATGCCGTCGTTGGCGATGGTGATTTCCTTGGTGTACTGCTCTGGCGTCGAATGGCCGGGGATGATCGCGTTGTTCAGGCCGTCCATGCCCATGCTGATCGCGCCGCTGCGCTTGACGTTGGCCTTGTCGACCAGCAACACGCGCAAATCGCGGTTCTTCTCCTTGGCCTTGATCGCTGCCATCGGCCCGGCCGTACCGCCGCCAATCACGACGATGTCGTATTCCTGTTCTAGAACGTTGCGGGTCATGCCTGCTCCCCTTTCTGCCGGTCGATCCGCAGGCGGTACTGGAACGCATCGCCACGGTAATAAAGGTGTTCGAAGTCCAGCGGCTGGCCCTGGGCATCATGGGTCAGGCGCTCGATGCGCATGATCGGCGAGCCCGCTTCGACGTTGAGCGCCTGGGTCAGGTCGCTATCGGCCAGCACTGCGTCGATGGCCAGATCGGCGTGGCCGAGGGCGATGCCGCAGTCGTTTTCCAGAATCAGAAAGATGTCGCGGGTGACCAGATCAGCCTTCTCCAGCCGTTCGCCGACGGCTTTGGGCAGGTAGGTAATTTCCAGCGAAATCGGCTCGCGGTTGATCAGGCGCACGCGTTTGATCTGCGCGACGATCTCACCTTCGGCCACCTGCAGACGCTCGGCGACACGCTTGTCGGCCGGAATGAATTTGAAACTGCGCAGGCGGTTGATCACCTCGTAACCGCGCCCGGTCATCGACTCGGCGAGGCCTTGCAGGCTGCTGACGTTCTGAAAGGTTTTCGGCTTGGCGACGAAGGTGCCCTTGCCGTGGATCTTGAAGATCAGTCCTTCCTTTTGCAGATCACCGAGTGCCTGGCGCACGGTGATGCGGCTGACTTTGAACAGCGCGCCCAGTTCGCTTTCGGAAGGCATCTGACTGTCTTGCGGGTATTCACCGTCGAGAATCCGCGCACGCAGAACGTCGCGCAGTTGGGTGTGCAGCGGAACGCTATTGAGGGAGAGAACGTTATCGGTCATCGCGGGATCACTTGTCATAACGAGTTATGACGTGATCTTAGGGAGGTTATGACGAGGTTGAGAAATATTGTTTGGGCATAACCTTAGATGCGCGTTGCGCCGGCAAAACCTGTGGGACATCTGTGGGAGCGAGCCTGCTCGCGAAAGCATCCTGTCAGTCAGTACTTTAGTGACTGACACACCGCTTTCGCGAGCAGGCTCGCTCCCACAGGGGATCGTGAGCTATTCAGCGTTTGAGGATCCAGTCCATGACCCAATCGGTCTTGACGGCTTGCTCGGCCACGGCGGGATGCTGTGAATCACCACGAATATGCGCATTCATTCCCAGCACGTGATGCCACTGAATATGCTCGTGATGAGCAATCTCCAGGCTGATCTGCTCATCGGCATCCAGCTGCACCGGATGCTCGTCAAACACCGAAAACCCGATCCGCCCTTTGCTGCCGATAATCTCGACGCGATCCTCCCGGCGGTCCGCAACAAAGTTCCAGCAGCCCATACCCAGCGTCCCGGAGGCGAACCGCCAAGTGGCGCTGACCGCATCTTCGGCGGCGTACAGACCCGCCTGACGCGCGGTGAAGCCGGCGACTTCAACGATGTCGCCGAGCAGATACTGGAACAGGTCGAGACCATGGCTGGCCAGATCGGCAAAGTAGCCGCCGCCAGCCACCGCCGGGTCGGTGCGCCAATTATCGCGACCGTCGAGATCCGCCGGCGACGGCGCTTTGGTCAGCGTCCAGCTCAGATGGCGAACCTCGCCGATGCGCCCCTCCTCCAGCCATTGCCGCACCTGGGCGAAGCGCGGCAGCGAGCGGCGGTAATAGGAGACGAACAGGTGCAGACCGGCAGCGGCAAACGCTTGCTGCATCTCGCGGCTTTGCCCGGCGTTGAGCGCCATGGGCTTTTCCACGCAGCAATGCTTGCCGGCGGCGGCGACTTTCAGGCTATAGGCGTGGTGGCTGTCGGGTGGCGTGGCGATGTACACCGCATCCACTTCGGGATCGTTGATCAGCGCATCGACATCGGTATAGACGCGGCTGATGCCGTGGCGCGCGGCATAGTCGGTCACCGCTTCGAGGCGTCGGCCCATCACTGCAACCAGCGCCGAACCGGGCGCCTTGTAAAAGGCCGGCCCGCTCTTGCGTTCAGCGACACTGCCGCAACCGATCATGCCCCAGCGCACCACGTTCATAGGCAGTCCTCAGCCGATGCGCAACGCGCGCAGATCAAGGCGTCCGTCCTTGAGCGGCGGGCACCAGTAGTAGCCGCCGGTGATTGGCCGGCTGATCTGGTACAGGCCATCGGCGATACCGTCTTCCAGACCGCTCATGCGCCGCAGCTGTGCTTCGAAGGCATCGAGGGAGAAACCGAAAGCGAGGAACATCAAACCGGCACGATCGCCTTCAATCCATGGCATCGAGCGGCGCACGACGAACGCTTCCGGCGCGAAGCTCTCTTGCGCGGTGCGTTTGACGTGGGCGGAGATCGGCGCGTCGTCGATTTCTTCGTTATCGCTCAAGCGCCGTCCCATGATGTCGTCCTTGGCCCCGGCAGACAGGCGATGAAAACCCTTGAGGTCGTGCTGCCACTGCTGGATCGCGGCGAAGCTGCCACCGACCAGCCCGTCCGCGCCACTGCTCAGCAGCGCGGCCGCGACAGCGGCGTCATCGTGAGGGTTTTCCGTGCCATCTTCGTAACCGGTGAGGTCGTGGCCGTCCATGTGGCGGAAGGCTTCCTGCATCTCGACCAGACGCAAGGCCGGGGCCAGCGCGGCTTCGATAGCGTTGCAGCGGTTGAGCAGCTCGCCACGGTCGACACCGTGCAGCCAGATCCACAGGGCATGCTGGGTCGACGGGTTGTTCACGCCAACGCCGGTCAGCGCCGGGAAGCTGCGCAGGCCAGCGATTTCGACATTCAGCGCCTTGGTCAACGACTCACCAAAGCCAACCACCGCCGACTTGCCATCCACCAGCATCAGCAGGTTGTCGATCGCTTGCGGCAAGGCTTCCACCGACGCCAGGGCGAAAAACAGATGACGTGCTTGCGCAGGAACAGGGGTAGCGAGAATGCCCGGCTGGTAGTAACTCATGTGAACTCCTTGAAAAAGTGCGCGGAGTTTACCTGTAGCCGGATCGTTTGTGTGGGTTGGCGAGAGCGTCGTGGTTCAGCGTTCAACGCCTTCGATCAACGCCTTCAAAGCCAGCGCATCGGCCGTGGCGGCACCGCTGGCGGTGTTGTCGAAGATGCACCAGATGTCTCTGCCGTCGGCCTTCGCGCGCCGCAGGTTCTGAGCAAGCTGTTGCAGATAGGCCGCTTCATAAGCGCTGTGATAAATCCGTGGCGAGCCGTGCAGGCGCCAATACTGCAGGCCTTGCCAGCCACCCGGTGCGGTGTCGCTGCTGATCCGCGAGGGATCGACCACCGCCTGGGCAATCTGCAGATCCACCAGCACTGCCTCAGCCTCAGTCCAAGATTCGTGTCGCGGTTCCAGCACCACACTGCCCTTGAACCGCTCGCGCAGGGCATGAAAAAAAGCCTCGGCGACCGGTGCCTCAAACGCCAGTTTCGGTGGCAGTTGCATCAGCAGGCAGCCGAGTCGATCACCCAAGCCCTGGCACTGTCCGAGAAATTCATCGAGCGCGGCCGCGCTGTCCGCCAGCCGCTGTTCATGGGTGATGAGCTTCGGCACTTTCACTGCAAAGCGAAAGTCCGGTGCTACCGAGTCGGCCCAGCGTTCGTAGGTCTGACGCCGATGCGGGCGATAGAACGAGCTATTGATTTCCACACAGTTGAAGCGCGCGGCGTAGCGTTGCAGGTGCGTGCCCTCGGCGGGGAATGCCGGCCAGTGCTCGCGCCCGAGACTCCAGCCGGCGCAACCGATGAATATCGCTGGTTCGTTCAAGCGCGCACCGTCATTTCTTGCCCGGCAACACGGCGCCCAGCACCTGCTTGGCGGTCTGCACGATCACCCCGGCTTCGTCCGGATCGCCCTTGAGCAGGGTCGTGGCGAATTTCTTCGCTTGCTCAAGCTTGATGTGCGGTGGCAGCGGCGGCACGTTCGGGTCGGTCTTGAACTCGATCAGCACCGGCACTTCCGAGGCGAGTGCCTGTTCCCACGCAGCGGCGACCTCTTCTTCACGGTCAACGAAAATGCCCTTGAGGCCAATGGAGATCGCGAACAGGTGATACGGCACGTCCGGAATGCTTTGCGACGCTTCGAACTTCGGATCGCCCTCCATCACCCGCTGCTCCCAGGTGACCTGGTTGAGGTCTTCGTTGTTGAACACCGCGCAGATCCATTTCGGGCTCTGCCATTGCCGCCAGTATTTGGCGACAGTGATCAGCTCGGCCATGTTGTTCATCTGCATCGCGCCGTCGCCGACCAGGGCAATGACCGGGCGTTCCGGGAAGGCGAACTTGGCCGCGATCGCATAGGGCACCGCCGCGCCCATCGAGGCCAGGCCACCGGACAGTGAGCATTTCATGCCGCGACGGATTTTCAGGTCGCGGGCGAACCAGTTGGCGCAAGAGCCAGAGTCGCTGGTGATAATCGCCTGCTCGGGCAAACGCGGCGACAACTCGTAGACCACTCGTTGCGGGTTGACCGGATCGGCTTTGGCCATGGCGCGTTTTTCCAGGGTTTTCTCCCAACTCCCGCGCCAGCCTTCGATCTTCTTGCGCCATTTGTTCGAGGTCTTTTGTTCCAGCAGCGGCAGCAACGCGGCGAGGGTTTCCGCTGAATCACCGACCAGATTGACCTCCATCGGAAAACGCAGGCTGAGCATGTCCGGCTGCAAGTCGATCTGCACGCCGCGCGCCTGGCCTTCCTTGGGCAGAAACTCGGAATACGGGAAGCCCGAACCGATCATCAGCAAGGTGTCGCACTCGCTCATCAGCTTGTAGCTGGGCTCGGTGCCGAGCAGGCCGATGCTGCCGGTGACCCACTGCAAATCGTCAGGCAATGCGGCTTTGCCCAACAGGGCTTTGGCGACACCGGCGCCGAGTTTCTCCGCCACGGCGATGACCAGATCGGTCGCCTCCAGCGCACCGGCACCGACCAGAATCGCGACTTTCTCGCCGCTGTTCAGTACCTCGGCGGCGCGTTGCAGATCGGCTGCATAAGGAACGACTTTCGGCTTGCTGTAGCCGACGCCGGAATGCGCGGTGCCATGGGCGCGCGCCGGTTGTTCGTAGGGCAGATCCTGCAAGTCATTGGGCAGAATCAACGCGGTGACGCGGCGCTCGCCGACCGCAGTGCGCACCGCGCGATCAAGCAGATGGCGCACTTGCGACGGCGCCGAAGCCTGCTGCACAAACGCACCGGCGACATCCTTGAACATCGACACCAGATCCAGCTCCTGCTGGTAGTGACTGCCCAGCGCCGTGCGCGCCTGCTGACCGACGATGGCCAGCACCGGCATGTGGTCCATGCGCGCATCGTAGAGGCCGGTGATCAGGTGCGAAGCGCCGGGGCCGGAGGTGGCGATGCAAACGCCCAGCTCGCCAGTGAACTTGGCGTGGGCCGAGGCCATGAACGCAGCCATTTCCTCGTGCCGTGCCTGAACGAATTCGATCTTGCCTTTGGCCCGGCTCATGGCGCCGAACACGCCGTTGATGCCATCCCCCGGATAACCAAAAATCCGCGTGACGCCCCATTCGCTGAGCCGCTCAACCAGAAAATCACCAACTGTCATCGTCATCTTGACCCTCGCCATTTACCGCTGCATGGACATGTAAGGGTCTGGACAGCCCGCTGCGCGATGAAGTTTCGCTGGATTTTCCGGGTATCAACTTCGGCGCCGTGTTTGCGCGGCAATGATTTTTTTGAGGCGATTGCCCTGCGCTGCGGTCGACTGATAAATCGAGCGAAGGAGGATTGGCCATGACTGAAGTGCAAACCCTGCTGCTTCAACGCAATGACTGGGTGCCGAACAATCCGCGTCTGCCAGTACTGATATACCGCAGCGCGATTGCCGTTGAAGGCGACGATCCGGCCGGGCGCTTCGAGCAGACGTTCGGTGCCAATGGCTGGCCGGCGCAGTGGCGCTACGGCATTTATGACTATCACCACTACCACACTGAAGGCCACGAAGTGCTTGGCGTGGCGGCCGGTCAGGCGCGGTTGATGTTGGGCGGGCCTGACGGCCAAGTCGTCGACGTCAGCGCCGGGGATGTGCTGTTGCTGCCGGCCGGGACCGGGCACTGCAATCTGGGCTCGAGTGAGGATTTTCTGGTGGTGGGTGCTTATCCGCCGGGGCAGCAGGCGGATATTTGCCGGGCCGCGCCGAGTGATGCGCAGTTGGCGCGGATTGCGGGGCTGGCGTTTCCTGAGACAGATCCGGTGCAGGGAGTCGGGGGTGCGGTTGGGCGGTATTGGAGCCGTTAGGCGCGGCGACACTGCCGACGCTTCGCGAGCAGGCTCGCTCCCACAATGAATACGGGTGAACCCTGTTTCTCTGTCCAATACATACCCCTGTGGGAGCGAGCCTGCTCGCGAAGGCGGCAGATCGGCTTACATCATTCAATATGAATAACCGCACTCACCGCTGGCACCCGCCGGAAATTTTCCCTACGGTGTCTACCTGTTCTCTCCCAGCATCGACGAGGTCCGTTTCATGAGCAATGCGTCTTACGTTCCGCCCAAGGTCTGGAAACACGAAGCCCCTTCCGGCGGCCACTTCGCCAGCATCAACCGGCCGATCGCCGGGCCGACCCACGATAAGGAACTGCCGGTCGGCAAGCATCCGCTGCAACTGTATTCGCTGGCCACGCCCAACGGTGTGAAAGTCACCATCATGCTCGAAGAGCTGCTTGCACTCGGGCACAGCGAGGCCGAATACGACGCTTGGCTGATCCGCATTGGCGAAGGCGATCAGTTCTCCAGCGGCTTTGTCGAAGTCAACCCGAACTCGAAAATCCCGGCGCTGCTGGATCGCAGCGTCGAGCCGCCGATCCGGGTGTTCGAGTCCGGTTCGATCCTGCTGTATCTCGCGGAAAAGTTCGGCGCCTTGCTGCCCAAGGATCCGGCCGGTCGCACCGAAACCCTCAACTGGCTGTTCTGGCAAATGGGCTCGGCGCCGTATCTGGGCGGCGGTTTCGGGCACTTCTACGCGTATGCGCCGGAGAAGCTCGAATACCCGATCAACCGCTTCACCATGGAAGCCAAACGGCAGCTGGATGTGCTCAACCGCCGTCTCGCTGATAACGCCTATCTGGCCGGCGACGATTACACCATCGCCGACATCGCCGTGTGGCCCTGGTACGGGCAACTGGTGCGCAACAACGTTTACTCGGCGGCGGAATTTCTCGCCGCGCACGAGTACACCCATGTGCAGCGCTGGGCCGAAGAAATCGCCAAGCGGCCAGCGGTAATCCGTGGGCAGCGAGTGAATCGCACCTGGGGTGATGAAGACAGTCAGGTACCGGAGCGGCATGAGGCGAAGGATCTGGGCTGATAGCAAAAACCGCATAGCCCTGTGGGAGCGAGCCTGCTCGCGAAGGCGGAGTATCAGACAACGCATCTGTTGAATGACCCACCGCCTTCGCGAGCAGGCTCGCTCCCACATTTGCGTCCGAAGGCCATCGAATCCAATTGTGAAAAAATCGTTAACTAACTGACTCGTACGGGTTTATTCCCCCGGAAACTTCCGACATACTAATGCGAATAATTCTTACATGCACTCGCATTAGTTTCGTTTGGGTAAATCTTGGGGAAGCAGATAGATGTCGTTTCACACCATTCACCGCCGCTCGAACCTTTCACCTAACCTCCTCGCAATCGCCATCGGCATGGCCAGCATCGCTCCTGCGTTGGCTGAAGAAACCGCAGCCACTGCGCCCACCAATGGCCCGCTGGAACTGCAAGCGACCGAAATCGGCGCCACGCAGATGAGCAGCACCACCGAAGACACGCAGTCCTACACCACCGGCCCGATGCAGACCGCGACCAAGCTGTCGCTGACCATGCGCGAAACGCCGCAGGCGGTGACGGTGATCACTCGCCAGCGCATGGACGACCAGAACATGACCAGCGTCAACGACGTGGTGCGCGGCACGCCGGGGCTGTTCCTCAGCGAGGCCAGCGGCCCGGGCCGGCAGACTTACAAGGCGCGCGGTTTCGACATCGACAACATCATGTACGACGGTCTGCCCAGCTCGTATTCGCCGTTCACTTTGGCAGTGCAACCGAATCTGGCGATGTTCGACCGGGTGGAAATCGTCCGTGGTGCGACCGGCCTGGTCACCGGTGCCGGCAACCCGTCGGCGGCGATCAACATGGTGCGCAAGCGTCCGACCGCTGACCAGCGCGTGACCCTCACCGGCGCCGCCGGCAGCTGGGATGACTACCGTGGCGAAGTCGATGCCTCCAGCCCGCTGAACGACAGCGGCACCCTGCGTGGCCGGGTGGTGACGTCGTATCAGGGCGCCGACAGTTTCCGCGACAAGGAAGAAAACGATCACGGCCTGTTCTACGCCATCGGTGAAGCCGACCTGAGTGACAGCACCACCGCGACCCTCGGCTTCTCGCGGCAAAACGATCAGACCAACTATTTCTGGGGCGGCCTGCCGATCGGCGAAGACGGCCACCACCTCGACCTGCCCCGCTCCACCTACCCGGGCACCGATTGGGAAAACCGCAAGCTGCAGGTCGACACCGTGTTCGGTGAAGTCGAACACCGTTTCGCCAATGACTGGAAACTGCACCTCGGCGGTTCGACCTCAACCCTCGAGGGCGAATTCTCCGGCACGTACCTGTCGCGCTACGACGGCCCGCTGGAAACCACCGCCTACCAATCGCACCACACCGACAAGCAACTCGCCTTCGACGGTTTCGCCAGCGGCCCGTTCGAAGCCTTCGGCCGTACCCACGAATTGGTAGTCGGCGCCAGCAACCGCGTGTACGACGCCACCACCAAGGAATACGCGCCCTACGACACCGGCCTGCCGATCGCCGCGCCCAAGCCTGACTTCGTGCGCAGTGGCAAGTCGCGCAACGTCACCACCCAGGACGCGGTTTACCTGACCACGCGCTTGAGCCTGGCCGATCCGCTGACGCTGATCCTCGGCAGTCGTCTGGACTGGTATGACTACGACGATCGCAGTGCCGACGGTGACTTCAAGGTCACGCGCAACCTGACCCGTTACGCCGGCCTGATCTACAAACTCGATGACCATCACTCGGTCTACGCCAGCTACACCGACATCTTCACCCCGCAAACCCAGAAGGACCTCGGCGGCAAAGTGCTTGAGCCGATTGTCGGTGAAAACTACGAAGTCGGTATCAAGGGCGAATATTTCGACGGCGCGCTGAACGGCAGCGTGGCAGTGTTCCAGATGGACCAGACCAACCGCGCCACTCAGGCAGCAACCCAGCTCGGCTGCCCGGAACTGACCTGCTATGAAACCTCCGGCAAGGTTCGCGCCCAAGGCGTGGACATGGAACTGCAAGGTGCACTGACCGAGCAATGGCAAGTCGGCGCCGGCTACACCTACACCCGCGCCCACTACATCAAGGACGAAAACCCGGCCAACAATAACCAGAAATTCGACACCGACATGCCCGAGCACCTGTTCAAGGTCTCCACCGTGTATCGTTTCAAAGGCCCGCTGGAAAAACTGCGCGTGGGCGGCAACGTCTACTGGCAGAGCCGCATGTACAACGACATCGCTCTGGCCAACGGCGGCAGCTATCGCCTCGAACAGGGCGGCTACGCGGTCACAGACCTGATGGCCGGTTACGAGGTCAACAAGCACCTCGACCTGCAGGTCAATGCCAACAACATCTTTGACCGCAAGTACTATTCCTCCATCGGCACCGACGTGACCTGGGGCTCGACCGATAACTACGGCACCCCGCGCAGCTACATGATGACCGCCAAGTACAAGTTCTGAGGCGATAGCGCTCAGCAAGCACCACACAGGGCGCCGGGAGTTTTCCCGGTGCCCTTTTTTGCAGGTTCATTAGGCAAGGCCGGTAATTACCGATAGTCTCTGGCGACACTTTCGCGAAGCACCGGCCATGCCCCAGACAGATTTCTCCTCCGACCTCGAAGCCATCGGCAGCATTGACGCTGTGCCGGTGATCCTGAGCATGGTCAAGCATATGACCGGCATGCGCTTCGCCGCCGTAGCGCGGGTCACCGAGAGCAAGTGGATCGCCTGCGCCGTGGATGATTCGATTGACTTCGGCCTGTTGCCCGGCGGCGAACTGGTGCTGGAATCGACGATTTGTCATGAGATCCGTCAGCACCATCAGCCGGTGATCTTCGGCCATGCCAGCCAGCACCCGCTGTTCTCCACGCATCACACGCCGAAAACCTACGGTCTGGAAAGCTACATTTCCATTCCGATCATCAAGGCCGATGGCGAGTTCTTCGGCACGCTGTGCGCCATTGATTCGGTGCCGGCGAACCTCGACGACCCGGCCATCGAAAAGACCCTCACCCTCTTCGCCCAATTGATTGCGATGAGCCTGGATACCCAAGGCCATTTGCACGCGACCAAAACCGCGCTGGCCGATGCCAACGAAATGGGCCGTCTGCGCGAGCAGTTCATCGCCGTACTGGGCCATGACTTGCGCACGCCCCTCAGCGCCATTCGCATGAGCGCCGATCTGCTGGAAAGCAAAGTCGAGGACAAGCGCTCGCGCACGCTGCTGTCGGCGATTCGCACCAGCTCGGTGCGCATGGGCGTGCTGATCGAAAACATCCTCGACTTCGCTCGGGGTCGGCTCGGCAGTGGCATCCCGGTACAGCGCAAACTGGTCGATGACTTGCAGCAAACGCTGCGCCAGACCCTGGAAGAAATCCAGGTGGCCTACCCGCAGGCGAAGTTTATCGATTCGCTGGAGGTGCCGGCCGGGGTCTATTGCGACCCGCTGCGGATCAGCCAGTTGTTGTCGAATCTGCTGGGCAACGCCGTGACCCACGGCTCCACCGCCGAACCGATCGTGCTCAAAGCCTTTGCCGAGGGCGACGAAATCGTTATTTCGTTGACCAATCAGGGCACGCCGATCCCGCCTGCGCTGATGCCGCTGCTGTTCGAACCGTTTTCCCGTTCCGAAGCAGGCCAGCGTCATGAAGGGTTGGGACTGGGCTTGTACATCGCCGGGCAGATTGCCAATGCGCACAACGGCACCTTGAGCGTGACATCCGACCGTGAAACGGGCACCTGTTTTGTCGCGCGCTTCCCTGCCCGCTTCAAGTGGGTCTGAGCGCCGTTCTAAGTATTCAGTGGCGTCTGCGGCGTGTCGGGGTTGAGCTGGCGGCGGCGGAACTGCCCCGGTGGCTGGCCATGAATCTGGCGAAACCGCCGGGAAAAATAGGCCTCATCGGCGAACCCGCACAACCGCGCCACCTCGCCCACCGAGCGCGTACTGTTGAGGAGGAAGTTGCGCGCCGCGTGCATGCGCCGCTCCAGCACCAGCTCGGTGAAGGTCTTGCCGATCTCTTTGCGCAACCAGTGCGTCAGGTAGGTCGGTGACAGATAGGTCGCAGCGGCGACTTTGATCAGGTTGAGATCAGGATCGGCGATGTTCTTCCGCAAATACTCGAACATGCGGCTCAAGGCGTCGCGACGACTGTTCTCGGCAGCATTCTCTTCGGCCAGGCGCTTGAGCGGCTCGGCGTAGAGAAAACACACGCTGCCGATCATCTGCAGCAACAAGCCCTTGAGCATTTCCCGCGTGCCGAACTGACGGTTCTCATCGAGTGCGCGCATCTGTTCGATCAGGCCGCAGACCTGAGCGAAATCCTCATCGCCCAAAATGAAATCCAGATGTTCCTGAAAGCGGAACGGCGACAGCTCAGGCGCGAGCAGGATCGACACCTCTTCCAGATCCATCGGGTCGCATTGCAGATGCGGCAATAGAAACGTCTGGGAAAAATTGATGACGATGAAATTACTGTCTGCGGGATGCGGAATCACATGCACGCGGTGCGGCAGGATGAACGCCAGAGTGTTGCGCGGGAATGGCCGCTGCACGCTGCCGATGTGCTGCACGGTGTCGCCACCGAGGTTGATCTGGATCTGGAAGTACTCGTGCCGGTGCGGCGCGGTTTCGGCGCGCCGACCCTTTTTGTCGCGAATGTAGAAATCGGTCAATTCGCTGCGTTGCTGCATGACGTAAGTCGGGATACGGCTGGGTGAAGACATGGGCAGAAGGTCCTCCGGGCAGTGAGGTAGCGCCTGTCATCTTGCAGGGTTGGGCGGTGGGCGGCAATGAGTCATACGATGACGTTAGCTTTTTTGAAAGAAGCCACGCCATGTGCCTGTCCAAAAACCGCATTATTATAAAAATACAATTAGTCGTTATTTTTCATACGCTTGGGAGTTGGATCTGATCTTTATTCTCAAGACAAATCGTATTTATCTTTTTGGACACGTTCGCCAAACCCACTTTTTTCAAGAAAAAACGTTCTAACCCATCGGTTGATTTAGAACCGTTGTACGACCACTGTAATGACCAACGCAGCCCAACCTCTTTCAAAAACAATCAAAGGTGCGCACGTCATGATCCTGCTATTTCCCCTCGCCGCCCCGCCCGACCTCCCCTTGAAATCAATCGCACAAAGACGTTCCTGAACGTCTGAAACCCGCGCTGCAAGCCGTCCGATTGCCTTGCCCCACACGTTGCGGGCAACGGCATCGGCTGCTCGAAAAATCTCGACTCTTCTAACAATAACGAGGTCTCCGCATGTCCAACTCCCATTCTTCCAGTGCCACGGTGCCGCCGGTGATTGCCGGTGCACGCGATGCCGTTACGGCGCAGCGCCTGCCTACGCGGCGGCGCTGGTTCATGCTGTCGCTGCTGCTGATCGCGACGATCATCAATTACATCGACCGGGTGAACATCTCGATCGCCGCGCCATTCATGGCCAAGGACCTGGGCCTGGACAAGATCGAGATGGGCCTGATCTTTTCCGCGTTCGCCTGGACCTATGCCTTGGCGCTGGTGCCGGCCGGCTTCATTGCCGATCGGTTTGGCTCGCGCTTCACCTACGGCGTTTCGCTGATCAGCTGGTCGACCGTCACCGTCTGCCAGGGCTTCGCCACAGGATTTGCTTCGCTGTTCGGCCTGCGCCTGGCGGTCGGCGCCATGGAAGCCCCGGCTTTTCCGGCCAACAGCCGCGCAGTGACGGTGTGGTTTCCGGCGCGGGAACGCGGGATGGCCAGCAGCATTTACGTGTGCGGCCAGTACCTCGGCACGGCGCTGTTCACCGGCGCGCTGTTATGGCTGGCGACCACTTTTGACTGGCGCCACGTGTTCTACAGCACCGGCGCACTCGGCATCGTCTTCGGTGTGCTGTGGCTGTACCTGTATCGCGATCCGCTGAACTGCAAGAAAGTCAGCCAGGAAGAATTGAAGTACATCGAAACCGGCGGCGGTCTGGTCAAGAGCAGCCAGGAGCGCACCCGCTTCAACTGGCGGCAGATTGCCGAGCTGTTCAGCTATCGGCAGATCTGGGCGATCTGCATCGGCAAATTCGCCAGCACCTCGGCGCTGTACTTCTTCCTTACCTGGTTCCCGACCTACCTGATCGAAGAACGCAAACTGACCATGATCAAGGCCGGGATCTTCGCCGTGCTGCCCTTCGTCGGTGCCACGGTGGGGATTCTGCTGGCCGGCATCGTTTCCGACCTGCTGATCCGTCGCGGCTACTCGATGTCGTTTGCGCGCAAGTTGCCGCTGGTGGTCGGTTCGATGCTGGGCATGTCGATCGTGCTGGTCAATTTCACCGACTCCAACCTGATCTGCATCGCCGTGCTGACCATCGCCTTCTTCGCCCAGGGCATCGCGTCCTCGTCGTGGGCGGCGGTATCGGAAGTCGCGCCGAAAGAGCTGATCGGCCTCACCGGCGGCATTACCAGCCTGGCGGCGAACATCGGCGGCATCGTCACGCCGATCGTGATCGGCGCCATCGTCCACGCCACCGGCACCTTCGCCTATGCCTTCTGGTTTATTGGCGGCGTCGCGCTGATCGGCACCCTCTCCTATTCGTTACTGCTCGGACGCCTGTATCGCATCGAGCTGAAGGTGCGCTGAGGCAAGAACCCGGATTTGTCCAAACACAGGCGGCTTTCGTCCAACTTCGCCGACGCCAGCCGCCGTACGCTGCCCTTTCAAACAGGATGACCCGCAGGATGAACATGACCGAATACGTCTTTACCCCGGATCTGCCGGTGACCTTGCCGGTGCTCGGCACCGAGCAGCGCTTCCCCGTTGGCCGGGTGTTCTGTGTCGGCCGCAACTACCCATGGCCGGACTCTCAAGGCCAGTCGCGCCAGCCGCCGGTGTTTTTCATGAAACCGCCGAGCTGCGTGGTCGACGCCGTCGGCGACATCGCCTTCCCCTCAGTGTGCGAGGACTTCGTTCACGAAATCGAACTGGTCGTCGCAATTGGTGAAGGCGGCGCCAATATCCCCGAGGATCAAGCGCTCGCCTACGTGTGGGGCTACGCCGCCGGCCTCGACCTGACCCGCCGCGATGTGCAACGCGCAGCCAAGAGCAACGGCTTGCCGTGGGAAGGCGCCAAGGTGTTCGACGGCGCCGCGCCGATGACTGCCGTCGTCCCGGTGAGCCGCAGCGGCCATCCCGAGGGCGAGTTGTGGCTGAACGTCAACGGCGAAGAACGCCAGCGCGACAATCTCGACAGCCAGATCTGGTCGGTCAGTGAAGTAATCGCGCGCATCTCGCAATCCGTGGCCCTGCGCGCCGGCGACCTGATCATGACCGGCAGCCCCGCCGGCGTTGACAGCCTGCAACCGGGCGACGTGATCAGCGCTGGCATAGACGGCATCGGCCACCTGGAAATGCTCGTCGGCCCACGGCCCTGATTCCAGCGGATTGAGAAAAAAGGAGAACAACAATATGACGACCTCTTTGAAAGTTGCGCTGGTCACCGGCGCCGGCAGTGGCATCGGCCGCGCTGTGGCGCTGGGCCTGATGGCCGACGGCTTCACCCTCGTGCTCGCCGGTCGCCGGCCCGAGCCCTTGCAAGCGCTGGCCGAACTGGCGCTGAGCCAGGGTTATCAAGCCTTGGCGGTGCCCACCGACGTGCGTGATCCGGCCAGTGTCGACGTGCTGTTCGCGACCATTGCCGAGGTCTACGGGCGCCTCGATGTGGTCTTTAACAACGCCGGCGTCAACGCCCCCGCCGTGCCGCTGGACGAGCTGACCTTCGAGCAGTGGCGCAACGTGATCGACACCAACCTCAACGGTGTCTTTCTCTGCGCTCGCGGCGCGTTTGGGCTGATGCGCAAACAACAGCCGCAGGGCGGACGAATCATCAACAACGGCTCGATTTCCGCACACACACCGCGCCCGTTCAGCAGCGCCTACACCGCGAGCAAACACGCCGTGCTCGGCCTGACCAAATCCCTGGCGCTGGACGGCCGCGAATTCAACATCGTCTGTAGCCAGATCGACATCGGCAATGCCCTGACGGAAATGTCGGTGCGCATGACCAAAGGCGTACGCCAGGCCAACGGCAGCATCGCCGTCGAACCGATGGTCGACGTCAAACACGTCGCCGACGCGGTGCGCTACATCGCCGGCCTGCCGCTGTCGGCCAACGTCCTGAACATGACCGTCATGGCCAGCGCCATGCCGTTTGCCGGCCGCGGTTGAGCCGGCCTTTTTATTGCGTAACGAGGTAGCCATGAAGCCAGAAATCCTGCAACTGAGCCCGATCCTGATCCCGCAAATCAACGCGCGTCTGGACGAACTGTTCACCGTACGCCGCTACTTCCAGCAAGCGGACAAAGCCGCCTACATAAACGAACACGGCGCCAACATCCGTGGCGTGATCACCGGCGGTCACACCGGCATCAGCCAGGCGCTGATGGCGCAACTGCCGAACCTGGAAGTGGTCGCGGTGAATGGCGTCGGCACCGACGCCGTCGACCTGGCCTACGCCCGCGACCGCGGCATCCGCGTCACCGCCACCATCGGCGCCCTCACCGAAGACGTCGCCGACCTCGCCATCGGCCTGCTCATCTCGGTCTGTCGCGGCCTGTGCACCAGCGACCGCTACGTGCGCTCGGGCCAATGGCCACAAAGCCCGACCCCACTCGCCCCGCTGCCCTTGGCCCGACAAGTCTCCGGCATGCGCATCGGCATCGTCGGCATGGGCCGCGTCGGCCGCGCCATCGCCACCCGCGCCGCCGCCTTCGGCTGCCCGATCAGCTACACCGACCTGCAACCGATGAGCGACGTCCCTCACACCTTCGTCGCCGATCTCAAACAACTGGCCCGCGACAGCGACGCCCTGATCCTCGCCGCCGCAGCGGACAAGGGCGAAGCGATCATCGACGCGCAAGTGCTGCGAGCGCTGGGCAAGGACGGTTATCTGATCAACGTCGCCCGGGGCAAACTGGTGAACGAAGCGGATCTGGTTGCCGCGCTTTCGGCTGGGGAAATCGCCGGGGCTGGACTGGATGTGTTTGTCGATGAACCGAATGTGCCTGAAACGTTGTTTGCTAATGAACAAGTGGTGCTGCAACCGCATCGGGCCAGCGCAACATTGCAGACTCGCACGCGGATGGGGGAAATGGTCGTGGCGAGTCTGGTTGATACGTTTGCGGGGAAAGTGCCGGTTGGGTGTGTGACCGGGTGAATGGTTGTTTGGGATAGGCTGCAGATTGCGTTGAGTCAGTGAAATCCAGCCCCCTCACCCCAGCCCTCTCCCCCCAGGGGGCGAGGGGGAAAGGGAGCCGATCTTCGTTGAATCCAAGAACGAGCTCGACGCAGAGTCTCAGGTCGGCGCATCTTCAACAAACACCTCGACCAAGTCCCCTCTCCCTCTGGGAGAGGTTTAGGGTGAGGGCCGTCCCTGGAGAAACCGGATCGCAAGACAAAAGAACACTCCCCAATCATCATCGTGTTGCCTGATACACAGCCATCGCGAGCAGGCTCACTCTTGCAGTTTTGATCGGATGCATGCAGTGAGAAAACGGTCGGCTGTCAGGCCGCCTTCGCGAGCAGGCTCGCTCCCACAGAAAAGCAAAAGCAGCGCAGCTGCCCGCGGCGAAGCCGCCCCACTCAACAATGAGCGCAAGCTCGAGTAGCTTTTGATCCTGGAGCCCGTCGGCAGGCTGAGTGGAGGGATTGATCCGGGGGTGGGAGCGCAGCGACCGTCTGGCGCAGCCAGACACAGCGGAAGGAGGTCCAGCGGAGCAAACCGTAGCCGCTGCGCCCGGATCGATCCCGGAGCGAAGGAACCCCGAGCCCCAGCGAGCGGGCCGAACGTCAGGGCGCAGCCTTTTGGTTACTTTTTGCTGGGCCGGCATTCCGGCGTTTGAAAAAGTGACCCGCTGTAAGAGCGGAACCGTAATCAGCCACACCCGCAGAAACGGATATACACCCAAAACCCGAAGAGCATGGTCGGCCCAAAGGCCGCCAAGACCCAAAAAAAGCCCCACAACCGAAAACCAGTGTGGGGCGAAAAAATTGGTTGGTTGCGGCCAACCAAAGGAGCTCTGTCAAAACCCGTCAAGCGCTCAGATCAAATGCAATCCTGAGCCGCCCGCTCAAAACTCGAAGGCAACAAATTCGACGCCAGCAAATGTCGCTCATAAATGAACACCTTGCCGCCCTTCCCCGCCTTGTACGCCTCCAGCACGTTATCCGCCGACACCTTGCTCGGCACCACAATCCGATAACTGCGCTGACTCTGCGAAACCGTCGGATTCAACGCACTGCCCTGCAATTTCGGCACCACGCAATCGGCGTACTGCGCCGGCGTCTTGCTGGTCTGCAACGTCAGGGTCGGATCGTTCGGCGCCGAAGCACAACCGGCGAGCAACAGGGAAACAAAAGCCATGGCTGGCACGAATAAAGGACGCATCTGGGTAATCCTGAAAATAAAGGTTCGGTTCAACCGGCAACGGTTCGACTTCACGGCGCCGCCGTTGCCATTTACGTTTTAAGAATCAGCTCGACGCCACCAGGGCCTTGAGCGACACATCGAATTGCTTCAGCGCATTGAGTTGCAGGTCACGCTGCTGATTGATCTGCGCGGCGATTTGTGGCGCCGCCTGGTTGTGCACCCACACCGAAGGCAACTCTTGCTCAATCGCCCCCTCGGCCTTGCCGATGTATTGCAGGTCGGCGTCGTAGAACCGTGCAGAGAAGCGCGCCTCGACCAAACTGTTGCGCTGAGTCAGCAAGCGGTTGAACGTGTCGAGCTTGACCACCACGTCCGGATGGGCCTGAACCAGCGCATCGAGGTTGTCGTAGACGGTCACCGAGACGAACTGCTGTTGCAGCGAACTCACCAGCCAGTCGAGGGCCAGTTCCGGGTCGGAGCTGCCGACAAAGGCGTCGCGGATACGCGAATCCAGTGCGTCTTTCGCACCGTTCAGCGCCATGTCGTGGTAGCGCTCCAGGTATTGCAGGTTCTGCAACGTGTTTTCGCTCAACAACACACCCACTGTCTGCGTGTGCTGCAAGGCCGAGGCGCTGGCAGCGATGGGTTGAAGGTGACACGACCGGGCGTCGTCTGCGTAAGCCGGTGCGGTAACTACCCCGCCCATCAGCAGGGCGATCATTGCCAGTCGAGTCAGAATGTTCATCGCGCAATTTCCTTGAGCTGCGTCTTCGATGGAGGCGATTTTCCGCCGATCGCCGGCAAAGCAGAACTTGCGTTTCTTGATGGTCACTATTACTTCCAGCAATAGTTGCGTGTCGCGCAGACTGATGCACACTGGATACATCCAAGAAAAATGATGAGGGTCTCGCCTTGAGAACGTTTGATCTGATCCGTGACGCCGTGCTGCCCGAATATCGCGACCGCGTAGCCGAATACCTGATGCAGTACGAAAGCGTCCTGCTGGACAAAAACAGCCGCGATGCGCAAGTGATCCGCGACACTGCCCAGCAACTGCGCGGTTACCTGCGCGGGCTCAACACCACGCGAGTGCTGGGCATGGCCTATTGGGAAGAGCTCGATCGCCGCGTGGTAGACACCTGGCTAAGCCCGCAAGAGTGACCGCTGAAGCGCCAGTGGTCTGCCCGGCAACGCGCCCCCTGCGAAAAACCTGACCAAACGCTTACAATCGCAGGCCTATTGCCATACAAACAGGCTTGCCCGGAAATGCCGCTCGACCCGCCAACGATGCTGACCATCACGATCGCCCTCGCAGCCGCTGCCGCGCTGTACCTGGCGGTCGAGTGGCGCAGCATCCGTGAGCCTTCGCTGCTGTTCTGGAGCGCCGGTTTCGCCACCATCACCATCGGTTCCACCCTCGCGCTGCTGCGCAGCAGCGGTTTTCTGCTGCTGGGCATCTGGTTCGCCAACGGCCTGCTGGTGACCGCGCACTTCTTTTTCCTGCTCGGTGTGGCGCGCTTCACCCAGACCCGACTGTCGCCGGCGTGGTACCTGATTTTCGCGACGTGGCTGATCATGTTGATGTTGCCGGACGGCCCGCTGTGGTCCAAGGCCATGCTGGTGGCCAACTCGCTGCTGGTGGCGATCCCGACCCTCAAGGCCAGTTCGCTGCTGCGCCCGCACGGCAAGTCGTTGAGCGTTGGCGCGGTGCAACTGCGTTATGTGCTGCTCGGCCACGGCATCTTTTATGTGGCCAAGGCCCTGACCGTGGTGATCCCCGGCACGCTGATCGATCTGGCGGCGTTTCGTGGCGAGATCATTCAGATCTCGCTGGTCGAAGGCGCGATGGCGATCATGTTGATCGCCCTGTCGATGACCGGCACCGAGCGTTATCGCCGGGAAAAACAGATTGCCCGCCTCGCCGAGCGCGATCCGCTCACGGCCCTCTACAACCGCAGGGCCCTGGAAAAACGCACGCCTCGCCTGTTGGCCGGTGTCTCCGCGCAAAGACCGGGTGCGTTGCTGTTGATCGATATCGACAACTTCAAACTGGTCAACGACCAGTACGGGCATATCGCCGGTGATCGCTTGCTGATTGCTCTGAGCGAGATGATCCGCGCCCAGCTGCCGCCCCATGCGCTGACGGCGCGGCTGGGTGGCGATGAGTTTCTGATGCTGCTCAACAACGCGTCAGCCGAAGCTATCCTTGAACTGGGCAATGCCTTGCGCGAACAGTTTCTGGCCTTGGCGTCGCACACCTATCCCACGTCCGCCGCGGTGACTTTGAGCATCGGCGCCACCCTGTTCGACAAACCGCCGGCCAGTCTGGCGGCGCTGATCGAACTTGGCGACGCCGCGCTCTACGAGTCCAAACGCGGCGGACGCAACCGCTTGCGCCTGTCCGGCCTCGCCACTCCAGGATGAAACCCGCCATGTCCAGCCACGACATCCCGCTGCAAGACCTCGCCGCCCCCGAAGGCGTTTGTTACGGCTGCGGCGGCCGCAATCCGCAAGGCCTGCACGTGAAAAGTCGGTGGGATGAGGACGGCAGCCACGTCATCGCCGAGCATATGCCCGAAGCCCAATACTGCGGCTGGCCGGATCTGGTTTACGGCGGGCTGATCGCCATGCTCGTCGACTGTCACTCCAACTGGACCGCCATGGCCTGGCACTACCGCGCAGAAAACCGCGAAGCTGGCAGCCAGCCGCGCATCGACTGCGTCACCGGTAACCTTGGGATCAAGTTCATCAAGCCAACGCCGATGGGCGTGACGCTGCTCTTGCGTGCACGGGTCGAAGGTGAAGTCGGGCGCAAGACCCGGGTGATTTGCGAGGTGTATGCAGGGGAAGTGCTCACGGCGGTGGGTGATTCGGTGTTTGTGCGGGTGGATACGGGGCAGTTGGCGGATGCAGCGCATGGCCGCTAAAGCCAAAGCCCCTCACCCTAGCCCTCTCCCAAAGGGAGAGGGAACTGACCGCGGTGTTTGGTGCAGATACGCCGACCCGGGAAACCGGGTCGAACTCAAATCCTGAAAAGCCCCTCACCCTAGCCCTCTCCCGGAGGGAGAGGGAACTGACCGAGTTGTACATGCGAAGTACGCCGGCCCGAGATACCGAGTCGAGTGCAGGTTTTGAACACCACACAAATCGGCTCCCTCTCCCTCGGGAGAGGGCTGGGGTGAGGGGCTGCGGTTCAAGCCTCGCAGCCACACTCAAGCCGAAAGCGAAACGTCCTGAGCCAGCTCTTCAACGCGACAAAGCCGCCACACCCGCCCGCGCCGCATGCAGCTTTTTATAGCTCTCGATCAAGCGCAAATGCCGATCCAGCCCTTCCAGCTTCATGCTCGTTGGCGTCAAACCGTAAAAACGCACACTGCCATTCACCGACCCAATCGCCGCATCCATACGCTCGTCACCAAACATCCGACGGAAGTTGGCCTCGTAGTCTTCCAGCTCGAGATCCTCGTCCAGCTCCATCTCCAGCACCACATTCACAGCCTGATAGAACAAGCCGCGCTCAACAGTGTTGTCGTTGTATTGCAGGAACGCCTCAACCAGATCCTTGGCCTCGTCAAACTTCTGCAGCGCGAGGTAGATCAGCAGACGCAGTTCCAGAATCGTCAGCTTGCCCCATGGTGTGTTGTCATCGAACTCGATGCCGATCAGCGTGGTGATATCGGTGTAGTCATCCTGCTCGCTGCGTTCCAGGCCCTGTACCAGATTGCGCAGGCCAACCTTACTGAGGTTGTGCAGATTGAGGATGTCGGCGCGAAATTGCAGGGCTTTGTTGGTGTTGTCCCAGATCAGGTCTTCGATCGGGTAGATCTCCGAGTAATCCGGCACGAGGATGCGGCAGGCCTTGGCGCCGATGTGCTCGTAGACCGCCATGTAGACTTCCTTGCCCATGTCTTCGAGGATGCCGAACAGGGTCGCGGCTTCTTCGGCGTTGGAGTTTTCGCCTTGGCCGGAGAAGTCCCACTCGACGAATTCGAAGTCTGGTTTGGCGCTGAAAAAGCGCCACGACACCACACCGCTGGAATCGATGAAGTGCTCGACGAAGTTGTTCGGCTCGGTGACTGCCTGGCCGGAAAAGGTCGGCTGCGGCAAATCGTTAAGGCCTTCGAAGCTGCGGCCCTGGAGCAGTTCAGTCAGGCTGCGTTCGAGCGCGACTTCCAGGCTCGGGTGCGCGCCGAACGAGGCGAAGACGCCGCCGGTGCGCGGGTTCATCAGGGTCACGCACATCACCGGGAATTCACCGCCCAGCGAGGCGTCCTTGACCAGCACCGGGAAGCCCTGCTCTTCCAGGCCTTTGATGCCGGCGAGGATGCTCGGGTATTTCTCCAGTACCTCTTGCGGTACGTCCGGCAGAGCCATTTCGCCTTCGAGGATTTCGCGTTTGACTGCGCGCTCGAAAATTTCCGACAGGCACTGCACCTGCGCTTCGGCCAAGGTGTTGCCGGCGCTCATGCCGTTGCTCAGGTAGAGGTTTTCGATCAGGTTGGACGGGAAGTACACCACTTCACCGTCCGACTGGCGCACGAACGGCAGCGAGCAGATGCCACGCTGGGTGTTGCCGGAGTTGGTGTCGTACAGGTGCGAGCCACGCAGTTCGCCGTCGCGGTTGTAAATGCCGAGGGTGTAGTCGTCGAGAATCTCGCTTGGCAACTCGTCCTTAGGACCTGGCTTAAACCATTTCTCGTCCGGGTAATGGACGAATTCGGCATTGGCGATGTCTTCGCCCCAGAACTGGTCGTTATAGAAGAAGTTGCAATTGAGGCGCTCGATGAACTCGCCCAGCGCCGACGCCAGTGCGCCTTCCTTGGTCGCGCCCTTGCCGTTGGTGAAGCACATCGGCGAATGCGCGTCGCGAATGTGCAGCGACCAGACGTTGGGCACGATGTTGCGCCACGAAGCGATTTCGATTTTCATGCCGAGGTCGGCAAGGATCTTCGACATGTTGGCGATGGTCTGTTCCAGCGGCAGGTCCTTGCCGGCGATGTAGGTGCCAGCCTGGGAATCGGACTGCGGCATCAACAAGGCCTGGGCATCGGCGTCGAGGTTGTCGACTTCTTCGATGATGAACTCGGGGCCGGTCTGCACCACCTTCTTCACGGTGCAGCGGTCGATGGAACGGAGGATGCCCTGGCGATCCTTGTCCGAGATGTCGGCGGGCAATTCGACCTGAATCTTGAAGATCTGGTTGTAGCGGTTTTCCGGGTCGACGATGTTGTTCTGCGACAGGCGAATGTTCTCTGTCGGGATGTTGCGCGTGTCGCAGTACAGCTTGACGAAGTAAGCCGCGCACAAGGCCGACGACGCCAGGAAGTAGTCGAACGGCCCCGGTGCCGAGCCATCGCCCTTGTAGCGAATGGGCTGATCGGCGATCACCGTGAAGTCGTCGAACTTGGCTTCAAGTCGAAGGTTGTCGAGAAAGTTGACCTTGATTTCCATGCGGGATTACCAGAATACGGCTAAACGAATGGCGGCCATTATCCGGTTTTTGTGCGGGAAGTCTCGCCCTTTCGGGATTCGCCGCTGGCCGGCGGTTCTGGAAATTCCATCGGATTCGCTACACTTTGAAAAAATCCAGGCGATACCAATAACAACAATCTGAACATTGTGCGCTCGCCATTGTTCTAGATTCAGAAGACACCGGATCAAGGACGAGCACATGGCCGTTACTCTCCCTGCGCAGCCAATCCCCACCCCGCAACGCGCCGTGACCCGGCGCCTGGCCATCGCCGTTGGCGCACTGTTTGTTGCGGGTGTCATTGCCGCGATCAGCACCCTGCTTGGCATTGCCAATTCCCTTGACGCGAAAGACCTGGAACAGAACCAGTTCTATTCCGTGCGCGCCGTGGAAAACCGCGTCACCGCGTCGAAAAACTACATCACCAGTTACGCCTACTGGACCCGCGCCTATGAGGCCTTGAGCGGGCCGATTGACGTCAATTGGGCCTATACCGAACAGAACATGGGCAAGACCCTGTTCACCAGCGACGGCTACGACGGCGTGTTCGTCCTTGACCGAAATCGCACCAAGTACGCGGTGATTCGCGGGCAGATGGTTGAAACCGACGTATCCGGCGTACTGCAAGCGCCCGCCTCGGCACTGGTCGAGCAGGTGTTGAGCCAGCCTGATCTGACCAAGCCGATCAGTAGCTATTCATTGTTCGAAGGCTGGCCGGCGCTGATCACCGCTGCCGCGATCATTCCCAACGACGAGCGCCCGCTGGATGAATTGAGAAACACCTCGGTGCTGGTGTTCGTCGACAAGCTGACCCCGACCAAACTGCGCAAGATCGGCAGCGGTTATGGCCTGACGAACCTGACCCTGGTCCCGGACGACACCATTGAAAAAGGCCATCCAAGCGTGCCCCTCGACAGCACCGGCTACAGCCTGGTCGCCGACCTGCAACGGCCCGGTCAGCAATTGTTGTGGACGCTGGTGCCACCGCTCGGCGCGACGTTTCTGGTACTGATGCTGCTGACGGCATACTTTTTCCGCCACGCCCTGCGCTCTTCGCAATACGTCGATAACAGTATCCATGCGATGCAGGCGTCGAATCAGGCACTGGAAGCCGCCAATCATGCCCTCGAAGCCAGTGAGGAACGCTTTCGCGCCGTGGCCGAAGCGGCGTCGGACTGGATCTGGGAAGTTGATGATCAGCTGTCGCTGACCTATCTGTCGGCGCGCTTCAGCGAAGTTACCGGCTACCCGCAGGCCCTGTGGCTGGGCCAGGACATCGGCGAATTACTGACTTGCGACACCACACCACTGGAGCTGTGGCTGCGCAAACTCAGCGAAGAAAACAGCGCCGGCGATTTGCGCTGCACTTATCGCGATCACTCCGGGCAGCCACGCCACTGCCGGCTCTCGGCGCGGCCGATTTTCGACAAGGACAGCGTCGTCGGCTATCGCGGCACTGCCAGCGATATCACCGACGAAGTCGCCGCCCATGCGCAGATCCAGCACCTGTCGATGCATGACGCCCTGACCGGTCTGCCCAACCGCAACAAACTGGCGCGTTATCTCGACGAGGTCTTGGTGTTGAAGGAACATTCGCCACCGCTGTCGCTGCTGATGATCGATCTGGACAACTTCAAACCGATCAATGATTCCCTCGGCCATCCTGCCGGTGACGCGGTTCTTCAGGAAGTCGCTACGCGCCTGCGCGAATGCACCCGCGAACATGACCTCGTCGCCCGCCTCGGTGGTGATGAATTCGTCGTGGTGCTCAATGGCATGGACAGCCATAACGAGATCGACAAATTCTGCACGAGGCTGATCGGCAGCCTGCATCAGCCGATCCTCTACGAACAGCATCCGCTGCATATCGGCGCCAGCATCGGCATCGCCCTGAGTCGTCGACACGGTTTCGTCGCCAGCGATCTGATCCGCTATGCCGACATCGCGCTGTATCAGGCCAAATCCGACGGCAAGAACACCTGGTGCTATTTCGAAGCGCACATGAGCGATCAGATCCAGACGCGCCGGCAAATGGAAGATGACCTGCGCCATGCGCTCAAGCACAACGAATTCGTCCTGCACTATCAGCCGCGCTACAAGGTCGATGGCAAGCACATCGTTTCGGTGGAAGCGCTGGTGCGCTGGCAGCATCCGACCCAGGGCCTGCTCGGGCCGGACGTGTTCATTCCGCTGGCCGAGCAGACCGACCTGATCGTACCGCTGGGCCGCTGGGTGCTGCGCGAAGCCTGCGAAACCGCGCTGGAATGGCCCCATGACATTCTGCTGTCGGTCAACCTCTCGCCTGCGCAGTTCGCCCTCAGCGATGTCGTCGAGGATGTTCGCGAAGTGCTGGTGGAAACGCGTTTCCCGGCCAGCCGCCTGGAACTGGAGATCACCGAGAACGTGATGCTCAACGACACCGATGGCGCGCTGACCACCATGAACCAGCTCAAGGAGCTCGGCGTACGCCTGAACATGGACGACTTCGGCACCGGATATTCGTCGCTCGGTTATCTGCGCGCCTATCCGTTCGACGGGATCAAGATCGACAAACGCTTTATCGCCTCGATCAGCAGCGGCACCAACGATCGTGCCGTGGTGCAGGCGATCATTGGCTTGGGCAAGGCCATGGGGCTGACGGTGACGGCCGAGGGCGTCGAGACCGAGGAGCAACTGGCGATTCTCGGCAAGGATCAATGCAACGAGGTGCAGGGTTATTTCATGAGTCGGCCGATCGACAAGGCGGCTTTTGCTGATCTGCTACGAGCTTCGCGCCTGTCGCTGGTGAACAAAAAAGGTCGGGTAACGTGAATCTCAACCATCGTTGGCAACGCGCACCTTGCCGCTGAACACGCGGAAACCGAAGGTGTTGTAGGCCAGGGTGATGGGGATCAGCACGGCGAATCCGACCAGCATGAAGATCTGGCTGTTGGGGCTTGAGGCTGCTTCGCTCAAGGTCAGATCCGGCGGAATGATGAAAGGAAATAGCGCGACCAGCATCACCGCAAAAGCCAAGACGAAAATGCCCAGTGCGGCGAACAGCGGGATGAAGTCGAAGCGGCTGTGAAAACCTTTGCTGAATACCCATCCTAGAGCACCAAGGATGAGCCCTGCCGGCAACCACAGCCGAATATCGGCAAGCCGCCGGGCGTATTGCGGCTGCAACGTCGCCGTCCATGCGATCAGCACCAGCAATAACGCCACAACGACCAGCGACAGCACGCGGGCCTCTCGCGCCGAGTGCTGCTGCAGTTCATCAAGGGTGCGCCAGTACAACCAGCACGTCCCCAGCCAGACGTAACCGAGCACCAGCACCAAACCGCAAAACACCGGGAACGGATTCAGCCAGTCGCGGCCATCGCCAATGTACTGACCGCCTTGATGGGCAACGCCTTGCACGAGGGTGCCGAGCACCATGCCCTGGACAAACCCGGTCAGCAGCGAAGCCAGGGCCAACACGCCGTCGACGATGCGCTTGCGTCGCTCGTTCGATGCGTAATCGCGAAACTCCAGCGCCATGGCCCGCGCGATCAAGGCGAGGAACATCACGATAAACGGCACGTACAAGGCCGGCAGCAAGATCGCATACGCCAGCGGGAACAGCGCCAGCAGCCCGCCGCCGCCGAGCACCAGCCAGGTTTCGTTGGCGTCCCACACCGGCAGAATCGACACCGCCATAGCCCTGCGCTGCTTGCTGCAAGGGGTGATGCCCATGAGCATGCCGACGCCCAGATCGGTGCCGTCGAGCACTACGTAGTTCATCACCGAGAACGCCAGTGCGGCAGCGCACAACAGCGTCAGCCAGTCGGTGTCCATGTCTGCGACTCCTCAGTGCCCGGTTTCGTCGGCAAGGGTGGGCTGCGGCCCGGGTTGATCCTCCTGCGGCGGCTCGCGCAACAGGCGCAGCAACACCCACAGACCGATGCCGAAGATCAGCAGATAAAACAGCAGAATCAACCACGTCGAGCCGACGACTTGAGTCCTCGACACCGACGACAGACTGTCCGCCGTGCGCATCAATCCGTAAACGGTAAACGGCTGTCGCCCCACTTCGGTGACGACCCAGCCGCTGAGCATCGCAACAAAACCGGCCGGTGCCAGCAGCACGCACGCACCCAGCCAGCGAGGCGATGAGTAAAGACGATCGCGTCGGCGCAGGATCAGGCTGACCACACCCTGCCCAAGCATCAACAGCCCCAGCCCGACCATCAGCCGGAACGCGAAAAACACCGGCGCCACGGGCGGGATGTCCTCAGCCGGAAATTCATCAAGCGCGGCGATGGTGCTGGTCAGGTCATGCTGCAGGTAGAGGGAGCCGATGCGTGGAATGGCGACTTCCCAATGGTTGCGCCGCTCGTCCATATCCGGCCATGCGAACAGGCGCAGTGGCTCCCCTGCCCCTTGAGCCGGGCGCGTCCATGAAGCTTCGATCGCTGCCACTTTCTGCGGCTGCGCTTGCAAACTATGCCGGCCATGCAGGTCCCCGACGACAATCTGCACCGGCATCAGCAGCGCAATCACCCACAGCGCCATGGAAAATTGCAGACGAGCACGCGGGTTTCCCGGGGCCTTGCGCAACTGCCAGGCACTGATCCCGGCTATCAGCGTCGCGCTGCCGATGAACACGGCGAGCAGCATGTGCGCCAGGCGATAGGGAAACGAAGGATTGAAGATGATTGCCCACCAATCCTCGGCGAGGAAACGCCCGTCCGCGCCAATCGAATAGCCGGCCGGGGTTTGCATCCACGAATTGGCAGAAAGAATCCAGAACGCGCTGATCAGCGAGCCCACCGCCACCGCACACGTTGCAAAAAAGTGCAAACGCGGGCCGACCTTCTTCAGGCCGAACAGCATGATGCCGAGAAATCCCGCTTCGATGAAAAACGCCGCCATCACTTCATAGAACATCAGCGGACCGAGGACATCACCGGCCTGCACCGACAGCCGCGACCAGTTGAGGCCGAACTGATACTCCAGAATCAATCCCGACGCCGTGCCCACTGCGACATTCAGCGCAAACACCTTGAGCCAGTAGCGATAGACATCCAGATAAACCTGGCGCCCGGTCCTCAACCACAACGCTTCCAGCACCATGAGGAAATTCGCCAGACCGATGCTGAACGCCGCCAGCACGATGTGGAAGCTGATCGTGATCGCGAACTGGGTGCGGGCGGCCATCAGGGCCGAATCAACAGGCTCCATCCATCAGCCGCTGTAGAACACAGCCAGCTTGTTGCCTTCAGGATCGCGCAGATAGGCCACGTAAAAGTCCGGCGTATAGGCCTCGCGAGTGCCCGGCGGGCCTTCGTCGCTGCCGCCACTGTCGAGCCCGGCCTTGTGCACCTGATCAACCTTGTGCCGCGAATCGGCGCGAAACGCCGGCATCATGCCGTTGCCCGGTGTCGCCGGCTCACCATTGAACGGTTTCGAGATGTGCACACTGCCGGGGCCATTGGATTTGTCGACGCAATCGGGCAGGTAAAAACAGTAGTGTTCTTCGCGATCATGCCGGTAGCCAAGCGGCGTCAGGATCGCCTTGTAAAAATCCGCCGAACGCTCGACATCGTTGGCGCCGATAAACAGATAACTGAGCATGGGATCTCCTCCGATGGCAGCTGTCAGCGCTGTGGCTGTTCCTCGTTCAGGGTGAAAACGTTGCCGGCGTCACGCACCAATTGGCGCCATTCGGCACTGGTGATCAGGCCCTGCTCCTCCATCTGATCCGCAGCCTTGAGCAACTCGTCATACTGCTGTTCCGGATCCAGATCGCCCTCGGCCTGCTCCGCCATCCTGCGCCATGCCGCCAGTGATGCCTTCTTTTGCTGATCGAACATATGGGTATCTCCTGAGGACTTACCCGGTAGAAAAATCAGCGCGACAGAGGTTCAGGGCAGACGACGGATGGACGGGTGATGCGCAAAACCTTGTGAGAGAGACCCTGCTCGCGATAGCGATATATCTGTCAAATTAAATTTGAATGTCCCTCCGTCATCGCGAGCGGGCTCACTCCCACAGAAAAGCAAAATCAAAAGATCGCAGCCTTCGGCAGCTCCTACAGTTGGATCGGGTGAATCGACAGAAATTCGTTGACCAGCAGGCCGCCTTCGCGAGCAGGCTCGCTCCCACAGAAAAGCAAAATCAAAAGATCGCAGCCTTCGGCAGCTCCTACAGTTGGATCGGGTGAATCGACAGAAATTCGTTGCCCAGCAGGCCGCCTTCGCGAGCAGGCTCGCTCCTACAAAACCCAAGCAGCGCAACTGCCCGCGGCGAAGCCGCACCACTCAACAATGAGCGCAAGCTCGAGTGCTTTTGATCTTGATTCACCGGCGACGTCGGAAGGCTGAGTGGAGGGATTGATCCGGGCGTGGGAGCGCAGCGACCGTTCGACGAAGTCGAACACAGCGGAAGGAGGTGCAGCGAAGCAAACCGTAGCCGCTGCGCCCGGATCAGTCCCGTAGCGAAGGAACCCGAGCCTGCGAGGGCCGAACGCAGGAGCAAGCCTTTTGGGTTACCTTTTTGGCGTCTGAAAAAGGTGACTCGCCGTAAGGGCGAAACCGCCAGCCGCAACACCGCAAAAACGGATATTCACCCAAAACCCCCAGAGCATGGCCGGCCCAAAGGCCGCCAAGCCCCCAAAAACCCCGCAAATGTCAAAACCGCTCCGCCACCCGCTTATACGGATAATCCGGCTCCCGATACTTGCCCGGCTTCTGCCGTTTCGGCAACTCGACCTTGTCGCGCTCCACCTCCTCATAGGGGATGCGACTGAGCAGATCAGTGATGATGTTCAGCCGCGCACGACGCTTGTCATTGGAGTCGGCAACCCTCCACGGCGCCCAATCGGTATCGGTATGCTTGAACATCTCGTCCCGCGCCCGTGAGTAGTCATACCAGCGGCTGTAGGATTTCAGATCCATTGGTGTCAATTTCCAGGTCTTGCGCCCGTCATTGATTCGCGCTTCTAGCCGGCGGGTCTGTTCCTCAGGACTAACCTCAAGCCAGTACTTGAGCAGGATCACCCCCGAATCGACGATAGCGTTCTCCACCCAAGGGATCGATTTGAGAAACTTGTCAGCCTGTTCTTCCGTGCAAAAGCCCATGACCCGTTCGACGCCGGCGCGGTTGTACCAACTGCGGTCGAAAATCACCACCTCGCCGCCCGCCGGCAGATGCGGCAGATAGCGCTGTACATGCATCTGGCTCTTTTCTCGATCGGTTGGCGCCGGTAATGCCATCACGCGGAACACCCGTGGGCTGACGCGTTCGGTGATCGCCTTGATCACCCCGCCCTTGCCCGCACCGTCGCGCCCTTCGAAAACAATACACACCTTGACACCTTTGGCGATGACCCACTCCTGCAGCTTGACCAGTTCAATATGCAGCTTGCGCAGCTGTTCCAGATAGTCCTTGTTTTTCAAGCGCGGACGTTCGATTGCCTTCGCAGGTTTCTTCTTGTCTTTCGCCATGAACCTGTCCTCACGCTTCAACAGCCCGCTGAATTTGTTTATTGACCCGAAGGGCCTGATCCGTGAGGTTAGTTCACGCCCGGTTGTTTGCCATTGCCGGGCAAAAAAGCCCTGTCGCCATGTGTTTCCTGAGGTTGTTCCGACGTCGCACTGTTCATTGCCCGATCCCCTGTTTGCTGGAGTTTTTTCGATGCCGTCGTCCAAATCATTGCCCACTGCCCTGCTCGGTCTGACCCTGGCCTGCCCGGCGATGGCCGAGACCCAAGGTCTGGAGCTGGGGCAAGTGCTGATTTCGGCAGATGAGCGCAGTGGCAGCGATGCAGCGGTCGAAGAAGCGCGGGAACGCCTTCAGCAGGTTCCCGGCGGCACCAACGTGGTCGACATGCGCCAGCCGTTGCAGGGCCGCGTTGCCAGCAATCAGGATGTACTGGCCTATCAGCCGGGCGTGTATGCCCAATCGGCGGGCAACGAAGGTGTGAAGATCTCCATCCGCGGTTCAGGCATCAACCGCGCACCCGGCGCCCACGCCTCGGGGCTCTACACGATGCTGGATGGCTTGCCCCTCACCGGCCCCGGCGGCACACCGTATGAATTGCTCGAGCCGTTGTGGGTCGACCATGTCGAAGTGCTGCGCGGCGCCAACGGTTTCGATCGCGGCTCGCTGGCGCTGGGCGGCGCTATCGATTACGTCAGTCACACCGGTTACACCGCGCCAAAGCTGCAAGTGCGCTACGCCACCGGCAGCCATGGCTATCAGCAGCGCCAGGTCAGCTCCGGGCAAGTGCTGGGGGATTTCGATTACTACGTGTCGCTGACCGATGCCAATGCCGACGGCTATCAGGACCACACCGCCAGCGAGAGCAAAGGCCTGATCGCCAACTTCGGCTATCGCTTCAACCCGAATCTGGAAACCCGCTTCTATTTCCGCTATCGCGAAACCGACAACGACCTCGCCGGTCGCGTGACCAAGCATTCCATCGAACACAGCCCACGGGCCGCCAACCCGGCGTATGTGGCCCGCGATGACAGCCGCAAGCAGCCCGGCAGCACCTTCATCGGCAACAAGACCACGTTCTACCTCGACGACGATTCGAGCATCCAGACCGGCCTCGTCTACCACGACTACCCGATGGATTTGCGCGAAGGCCCGAACCGGTTGAAAGTGGCTTATACCGACGTCAGCGGCACCTTCGACTACAAGCGCCGCGACACCCTGTTCGGCATGGAAAGCCGCAGCAATGTCGGCCTGCGCGTGACCAAGCACCTGCCCAACGATGGCGCCAGCGAGTTCGTGCGCATTCCGAGTGGCAACACCGCCAGCTATGCCCCCGGCACGCGGATGCGTAATTTCACCTATCAGGGTTCGGATACCGTCCTGCATTTCGGTAACGACCTGGAAATCGCCGACGACCTCTGGCTGACCACCGGCCTCGCCGCGATCTACACCCGCCGCGAAAGCGCCGTGACCTATCCGCAGGGCGGCGGCAAAACCAGTCTCAGCGACTGGGACTATGCACCGCGCATCGGCCTGCGCTATCTGATCACCCCCGACGTGCAAGTGTTCGGCAACCTCAGCCGCTCCGTCGAAGCACCGCACCCGTGGTCGCTGATCTACAGCTCCAACGTGCGCTTCCCTGCCGGCAATGGCGCCGCCACCGGCACCCAGCGCGACCCGGTCGAACTGCAAAACCAGACTGCAACCACTCTGGAAATCGGTGGCCGTGGCGACAGCCATTTGGGCGAATGGAGCCTGGCCTGGTACTACGCGCAAGTTCGTCACGAACTGCTCTCGGTACTGCCGGACGCCAACGCCGTCACGCCCTACGAACTCAACGCCAGCCCGACCGTGCACCAAGGCATCGAGGCCAGCCTCAACAGCAAACTCTGGACCGCCGCCGACGGCCGCCAGCTGAGCTTGCGCCAGGCCTACACCTTCAGCGACTTCCACTACCGCGACGACGAACGCTTCGGCGACAACCGCCTGCCGGGCCTGCCGATGCATTATTACCAGGGCGAACTGCGTTACGACTGGCCGCAGGGCTTCTTCGCCGCCGTGAACACGCAACTGGTGTCCAAAGTTGCCGTGGACTACGCCAACAGCTACTACGCCGACCCTTACGCCCTGTTCGGCGCCACCCTGGGCTACAACGCGCCGAAGGGCGACTGGCAAGGCTGGGTCGACATGCGCAACCTGACCGGCAAGCGTTATGCGGCAACAGTCACGCCGGGGTATGACGACAAAGGTCTGGATGCTGCGCGGTCAACCCCGGGTGAAGGGATGGGGGTTTATGTTGGGGTTTCGTGGAGTTTGTTGTGAGGCCTGTTGGCTGTAGACGGACAACTCCAGCCAATCTGCACTACGCTGGCTAGCGAAATGAGACAGCTTGCGGAAGGTTCGCTCAATGACAGTCTGCTGCCCTGATTGTGGGTTCACCACGGATAACCTACCGCCCACGCATAAATGCCCTGAGTGCGGAGAGTTTTCCCACGATTGGTTGATTTACGACTGGGAAGAATTTGCTGCGATCAAACGTCGGCACATCAAGTACAACGTCGCGATTCTTGGGGCATTGCTGATCAATGTGCTTCTGGCCCTCGCGCTTCAGTCCAGCAATGCTTTCCAGTGGTTTCTGACGCTATTGGCGATACCGGCGATCATCAGCTGGCTTCGTTGTCGCAGGCAATTGCGGGCGAGGTCAGCGTATAAAGGCCACGAAGCTGGAGTTGTTTTTCCGTGGTTTAGCTGGTTGGGTGGTCTTTAATGGCTGTGCAATAAGGAGCTCTTGCCAGCCCGACGTCCTCTTGCAATACGAATCCGAAACGCAACAAGCAGTGGCAAGCCCTTCAAGGAAGATGTAGATGCGCGAACGCAAAGCAGCACGATTACTGGTCATAAGTCCCTCGCAAGAAGTTCTGCTTTTCAGATTCATCCATGAAAACGGCGCCTTGGCCGGCAGAAATTACTGGGCAACCCCAGGCGGCGGCCTTGAGGCCGGTGAGACATTCCATGACGCTGCAATACGTGAGTTGCGTGAGGAAACCGGTATTGAGGTCATCACGGTTGACGGACCTGTAGCGCACCGTGATTTTTCCATGCTATTACCCAGCGGCGAAACTGTACTCGCGGTCGAACAATATTTCGTCGTGCATACGCCAAGCGAGCGGCTATCCAGAGCTGGCTGGACTCAGGAAGAAACCGAGGTCATGGCCGATCATCGTTGGTGGTCCGCTAAATCACTACGTGGCACCGATGATCAGATATGGCCCGAGAGGCTGGATGAAATGCTGGTGAATGAAGGCATCTTCGAACCGGCCAGGTAATCATCGCTCTCCATTGAAAATAACGGACTGACCTCATGGATACTTCTCAAGAAAACCCATTGGAAACATCACTCCGGCTGGCCGCGGACGAACCCGCGCATCGCCCTGAGTTCTATCGAACCCTGCTGGACTCGACCGTCTACATCCTCGGCACCGCTGGTGCGGCGCAAGGTCATGTCAATCTCCAGGCCGGCAGCAATATCAGCATCGCTCATTGGCAGAAGCCCGATGGCACCCCGGTCATTCCGTTCTTCTCCTCACTGCCGACGCTGCAACAATCCATCGACAGCGAGCAGAGCTATGTGGAGATACCGGCCCGATCATTGTTCGAAATCACGCTGGGCGCGCTGCTCTTTCTGAATCCGAAGTCGCCGTACGGCAAGGAATTCCTTCCGGAGGAAGTGCAACGCCTGCTCTCAGGCGAAATCGGCCGGCCCGCCACGCAGCGTACCGTTGAAAAAGAAACCGACGTGTTGATTGGACAGCCTTCGGACTACCCATCGACGATGGTCCATTCGCTCTCGCAATTGCTGGCCAAACACGCCAATGTGAAACGCGCATTCCTGGCGCTGATGCACGACGCCTCGGTTGATGAAAAACCGCACCTGATCGTCGGCATCGAAGCGGATGGCGATATCGAGCAGGTCATGCGCGAGGCCGGCAATGTCGCTGGGGATACAGCCCCTGATGGCGGGCCGGTTGATTTTTGCCGCGTGCTGACGGGACAAGCCGGGCTGAGTGATTACTTCCTCAGGGAGACCAAACCGTTCTACGAGCGCAAGTCACCGAGCAAGCTGCGCTCGTTCTTTGGCTTTGGTTGAATACGTACTGACGAACATCGCAGTCGCCTGCATGTCGCCTGATCAGGTGGCCAGTGATCGATTCTGATAAGCGTAACCTTGGATTCTCTCAACCCGCCCTCATAACAGTGGGTATACCCCCATCGTCTCGAGAGGAAGCACACACCATGACCACTCAAACCGAAACTGCCATTCTCGCCGGCGGCTGCTTCTGGGGCATGCAGGATTTATTGCGCCGCTACCCGGGTGTGCTGAAAACCCGCGTCGGCTATACCGGCGGCGATGTGCCGAATGCGACCTATCGCAACCACGGCAACCACGCCGAAGCCATCGAGATTGAATTCGATCCGGCGGTAATCAGCTACCGGCAGATCCTCGAGTTCTTCTTCCAGATCCACGACCCGAGCACGCCCAACCGTCAAGGCAACGATCTTGGCCCGAGCTACCGGTCGGCGATCTACTACCTCAACGACGAGCAGCGTGCCGTCGCCGAAGACACCGCTGCCGATGTAGACGCCTCGAAGCTGTGGCCGGGCCGTGTGGTAACCGAAATCGAACCGGCCGGGCCGTTCTGGGAAGCGGAACCCGAGCATCAGGATTACCTGGAGCGGATTCCGAATGGCTACACTTGCCATTTCATCCGGCCTAACTGGAAACTGCCGAAGCGCGGTTGAAGAAACTGCTGGCGGGGTTCAATGCCCCGCCACCACCGAAGCTTCTACAGAGCGCGGGCCCGACTTGAAACCGTGGGCCCGGGCACCCCAGGCAATGGCGAAGGCGATAGCGACCAGTGCCAGCATGGCCCACGGAAATGAGGCAACGCCCCACTGATCGAGCAGCACGCCGCCGACGACACCGCTGCCAGCGATCGCGCTGTTCCACGCCACTACATTCAACGACAAGGCGACATCCGCTCCGTTGCCCGCCGCGTCAGCCAGCGCCGTTTGCAACAGCGTCGCCGCGCCGCCGAACGTCAAACCCCATACCGCCACGCCGAGATAAATCACCTCTGGGTTGCGTCCGCCAAAACCCAGCGCCACGCAGACCGCGGCAAAGGTCGCCAAACTCAGCAGAACAGTCGAGCGCAGCAGCGGCTCGACCAGCTTCGCCGTCAGCCATATCCCGACCAGCGCGGCGATGCCGAAGATCAACAACACCACATCCACCCGCTCGGCCATGCCCGCCGGCGCCACGAACGGAGCGATATAGGTGTAGAGAATGTTGTGCGCCAGCATCCAGCTGATCACCACTGCAAGCACAGGACGCACGCCCGGGGTAGTCAAGACTTTGCTCAGCGATAGGCGTTGATGGGCCGGCTGCGGCGGGTAGTCGGGCACTTTCACCAGCACCCAGACGATCAGTACCAAGGTCAGCGCCGACATCAGGCCGAATGTAGTGCGCCAACCGACCAGCCCACCGAGCCACGTACCCAGAGGCACGCCCAGCGACAGCGCAATCGGTGTGCCGACCATCGCCAGTGCCAACGCCTTGCCCTGCTGTTCGGGCTCAACCATGCGTCGCGCATAGCCGGCCAACAGACTCCATGCCAAACCCGCTGCAACCCCGGCGAAGAACCGCGCGACCAGCGTAACGCCGTAGTGCGACGACAGCGCGGTAATCGAATTGAACAGCAGGAAACCGACAATCGTCAGCAGCAGCACGTTGCGGCGCCGCCAGCCCCGGGTGGCGATGGTCATCGGGATCACCGCCAGTACGGAACCCAATGCGTACGCGGTAACCATTTGCCCGGCCATGGACGGCGAAATCGCCAGGCCTTCACTGATCAACGGCAACAGGCCCGCCGGCAGGGTTTCGGTGACGATGCAGATGAAGCCAGTCATGGCCAGCGCCAGCAAAGCGCCGATGGGCAGACCTTTTGGCGTAGCCGTTAACGTGATTGAAGGTGTCACTGGAAGCTCCTCGAAAAACCGACTCAGATTTAAATACCGATCGATCTAGATCCTGAGGGTGCATGCGCAGCGTTGTCAACAATTTCTGTATCGACTAGTCTTTATATTAAATCAATGAGGAGTCAGGTCATGGCGAGAACCGGTCGCCCCCGTCAGTTTGATCGCGACGACGCCGTCGATCAGGCTTTGCAACTGTTCTGGCAACACGGCTACGACGCGACATCGCTGGCCCAATTGAAGGCAGGCCTGGGTGGCGGTATCTCTGCACCTAGCTTCTACGCCGCGTTCGGTTCCAAGGAAGCGTTGTTCGATGAATGCGTGCAGCGTTATTTAACCACCTATGCGCAAGTCACCGAGTGCCTGTGGGACGACAGCCTGCCACCACGCCAGGCGATCGAGACCGCTTTGCGCCAGTCGGCACGCATGCAGTGCGACGACACACACCCCAAGGGCTGCATGGTTACCCTCGGCGTCATGAGCGCACCGAGCCCGGAAACCGCCCATGTGGCGCAAGCCCTGACCCACTCAAGGCAGCGCACCCGTGCCGGCATTCAAGCCTGCGTCGAACGCGCTGTGAATGCCGACGAGCTGGCCAGCGGCACAAGTGCGGCGGCGATGGCGACGGTATTCGACAGTTTCCTGCAGGGCATATCCATCCTCGCCAGAGACAACACCGCGCTGGATAACATTGATGCTGCTATCACTCAGGTCATGCAAACCTGGGACATTGCCGTCACGCGTAAGGCGGATTGATCAAATCACAAATGCACCGGTGCCACCGGCGCCGAACCCGGCTCCGGCACATCGACATTGACCTTCAGTGCAATCAGCAGCGCGGCCAGCAACATCAGAATTCCAGCCGCTACAAACACGCCATTGATACCGCTGAAACTGAACACCGAACCGCCAGCGGCGGCGCCTGCGGCAATTGCCGACTGCACGGACGCCACAACCATGCCGCCCGCGCTTTCGGCCTGATCGGGTATCGAGCGCGCTACCCAGTTCGACCATGCGACCGGCACACCACCGAAAGCCATCCCCCACAGCGCCAAGAGCAACGCCTGCCCGGTGACCGAGGCCGGTAACCCGACCAACGCCAGAGCAGCAACGCCCACCAACACCGGCATCAGCACCAACGTTGTCCTTGGATTGCGCTGCAACAGCCAGCCGGCTAACAGCGTGCCGCCAAAGTTCGCCACGCCGAAACCAAGGAGCATCAGTGCTAGCGTCTGCGGGCCGACGCCGGTGGTGCTTTCCAGAAATGGCCTGATGTAGGTGAATAACGCGAAGTGGCCGGTGTGCACCAATACGCAGCCGAACATGCCGATGGCAATGCCCGGTCGCAGCAACACCTCGAGCACCGTGCGCAGGCGTGACGGACGATGCGGCGCCAGACTCGGTAGCGTGAACATTTGAAAGACCAGCGTCACCACGCCAACCGCCGCAGCTGCGAAAAACGCACTGCGCCAGCCAAACTGACCGCCGAGATAACTGCCCAATGGCACCGCGACCACGGTCCCCACGGCGATCCCGCTGAAGATAATCGACAGCGCCCGTGGCAGCAGCGCCGCCGGCACCAGGCGCATCGCCACGGCCGCCGCCATGCTCCAGAATCCGCCCAGAGCTATGCCCAAAAGAATGCGCATGATCAGCAACACCGCGAGGCTGGACGACAACGCCACCAGCAGATTCGACGCGATCATCAGTACCGAGAAACCGAGCAAGACCAGGCGCCGATCAAGACTGCGCGTCAATCCAGGTACGAGCAATCCGGCAAACAGCGCCACCACCGCAGTCACCGTCACCGCTTGCCCGGCCAGCGCTTCGCTGACGCCGAGATCGAGCGCCATCGGCGTCAGCAGGCTGGCCGGCAGATATTCCGCCGTGAGCAGACCAAACACGCCCATCGCCAGCGAAAACACCGCCATCCAAGCAGGCACCAGCGGCCCCCCTTCAGTTCGCCCATCACCTACACGTTCATTCATTTCAAGACCCCCTCGGACATTTCGAGAGGGCAGTCTATTGGCGACAACCCGGATGATCTATGATGCGCAGTCTTGAACTTTTGATCGAAACCCCGAACATGAGCAGCACCGATCCCTTTGCACTGTCATCAGACCTGATCACTGAATTGCTGCGCAGCATGCGTCTGCGTGGCGTGCAATATCGGCGGATCCACGCTGGTCCGCCGTATGGTCTGGGTTTCAGCGACAAGCCCGGCCATGCGTATTTCCACTTCGTCGCCGCTGGATCGACGGTATTGCGACTGGAGGACGGCAGCCTGTACGAGTTGTCAGCAGGCAATGCGGTATTCATTGCTCATGGTGCCGCGCACCAGTTGCTGTCACACCCGGGCGCCGAGGTGCAGGACATTGACAGCGCCGTCGCCGCACCGCTCGGCGACACGGTCTGCGCGGTGCAGGTCGGGCAAAGCGCCGATTCGCCCGATAGCGCCCTACTCTTTAGTGGCTGTATGGAGTTCGAACTCGGCAGCCTGCAAGGCCTCGGTCGGCTGATGCCGGGTCTTATGCTGATCGACGCCGGCGGCCAGCGTTATCCGGGACTTATGCCAATCCTTGCGACCATGGAACGCGAAGTCAGCGCAGCGCGCATTGGCTTCGCCGGCATTCTCGCGCGCCTTGCCGACGTAGTGGCGGCAATGATTGTTCGCGGCTGGGTCGAATGCGCTTGCGGCAATGCCTCCGGTCTCGTCGCCGCCCTGCGCGACCCTCGCCTGGCGCAGGCCTTGCTGGCCCTGCACCAACAACCGGGGCGCGACTGGAGCGTCGCCGAACTCGCAACGCTGTGCAACACCTCACGCTCGGTCTTCGCCGAACGCTTCCAGACCACCCTCGGCACCCCGCCGCTGCGCTACGCCACCGAACTGCGCATGCGCCTGGCCAGTCAGTGGCTGACGCTGGAAAGACTGCCAATCGAAGAAGTGGCGCAGCGCTTGGGCTACACCTCCCAAGCGGCGTTCAGTCGTGCGTTCAAGCGGATAACAGGAAACTCACCGGGAGCGAGTCGGCGCCAGCGCTGAAGACGAGAATCGCCGTAACAGAGCCGCTCTCATTATGTGCCCCCCCCCCGGATTTCTGCCCAACACCGCGCTCGCCCGCTCACGGATAACCGAGCCTACGAGACACAGCGCTTTTGCCTACAAATCTTACGGAAGTCGCTGTCTTGCCCGCTTACCCTCCGCAATTTATCGTTTCCCCGTCGCCACCTGAGAGTTGAAAGCGCTGGGCACATTCGACTTTGTGCAAACAGGTCAGACGAAAAAGGTGTTGTTGACGTATCCGTCACTCCTACCTAATCTGCTCCCATCCCGCCCAAGGCAGTACGCCGTTCTAATCATCCAGAACGTGCCAAACCCTTGGGCGTTTTTTTAGGTAAAAAACATGCCCACTGCGGTGTTAGTCGATGGCGCCTTTTTCATCAAACGCTTTCGACGAATCGAACCTCAAAACGCCTTCAACGCTGAACGCGCGGCCGATCTGGTCCATCGATGGGCAACCGCCCACCTCCTCAATAAAACCTTGACCCGTCCAACGGGCGCCATTCGAGAGCTACGACAACGAGCCAGGAAAGAGCTTTACCGTATCTTCTTTTATGACTGCCCCCCACTGGACACCAAACAGCACAACCCAATAAGCAAAAAAGCTGTGGATTTTTCCAGGTCCAGGGAGGCGGCATTTCGCAAAGAGCTGCACTCCAGACTGCGAAGTAAACGTAAGCTGGCGTTACGACTTGGACATTTGTCGAAGGATGTCAGATGGACCATCAAACCCGCAAAAATCGCTGAGCTGTTGAAAGGCAAAATCCAGATGACTGACCTTATGGAAAATGACGTCAGTATTGAGACCCGTCAAAAAGGTGTCGATATGCGGATCGGCATTGATGTCGCGTCGCTGTCCTTTAAACAGCAGGTCGATCAGATAGTGTTGATAGCAGGCGACGCAGACTTTGTTCCAGCGGCAAAAATGGCAAGGCGAGAAGGTGTGGACTTCATTCTCGATCCGATGTGGCAGAGCATTCCCGATAGCTTGATGGAGCACATAGACGGTTTGCGCTCAACATGCCCCAAGCCGCCGCTTCGTGAAAATAAGGCGGCGTTCTTGGAGATGCAGCAACCAGGTTCAGTCATTGGTGAGAAATAATGGTACTGGTATCCCCGTCGACTTCAGCCCCCCAATTTCCCCAGCCCCGCGCCCACCCGCTCAGCAGCCTGCAAATCCCCACGCGCCTCCAATTCCCGCGCCACTTGCCGCAACTGCTCAACCGTCAGTCCCACATTCAGACTGATCTTCAAATGCGACTCCAGTTGCGACTCGACCCCAGCCATTGCCGCCAGCGCGCCGACAGTCGCCAGTTCCCGATCCGTCCATGTCAGATTGTCGCGGGCAAAGATGTCGCCGAACAGATGCACTTTCAGAAACTGATCGATCGCCGGGGCGAATTCGAACAGTGGGCCGGACACTGGCGCGCCGACCAGGCGGGTCTGATTGTCGGTGCCGAGTTCGGTGAGCGCATATCCCGACGGAACCGGACCCGGCTCGCGTCCCGGCACGTCTTCGATGCCCCGCGCGGCGCGTTCCTGCAAAACCTTCATCAGCAATGACAAGGCGTTAAGGCTGCGCGGGAACCCGGCGTAGGCGTACAGCTGCACCAGAACTTCCCTGGTTTCGCTGATGCTCAGCCCGGCATCGAGACCACGATTGAGTGCGTCGTGCAAACGCGGCATGTCGCCGATGGCAGCGTTGGCGGCAATCGGGGCGATCGCCAGTTGTCTAAGCGTCAGAGGCTGTTCTTTCATGATCGGTTTCTCCGGTGATCGGGAAGGATTGGCGCAGAGGGGATTCACGCAGGCTGAACTGGCAAGGACCGCGCAGCCGAGGGCCACAATGCGCAAAAGACGCCCTTGATTTAACGATTTCTGGTTCATCAATGACTCTCCTCACTCATGCAGAGTGAACGTCACCCGCACATCGCCGCGCCCCAAGACTTCGGCCAAGTCCTGCGGGCGTTCGATGCGGCCAAGACGCGAATAGCGGTAGGACGAATCGAAGGTTTTATAGAAGACCACCAACGTATCGTCGCCATACAAAAGGAAATCGCCGTTGTGGATCGTGCCCGGCCGGTAGGGCTGGGTGGGCAATGGCGGCTGCACGGTGGCGTATTTTTCATTGCCATGCAGGTCAGCCATGTCCAGGCTCAGCGGCAATCGCGTGAGCAATTGCCGAGTGCTCGGGTTGTCCTCAAGAGCAATGGCAAAACGCTGTTCCCCGACGGTCATCCACATCGTGCTGGCCTCCATAGCGGTCGGTGCAGACAGAGCAACGGGCAGCCATGCCATCAGTACGAATCCCTTCCAGCCGTTGGCAAAAGTCCGCATCGCTTTGCTCCGTCGCGTTGAAAGTTACTTCAGGTTGCTCTTGAAGAACTGCGTCAGCTTGGCAAAAGGAATCAGCTCGACCCGGTCGTACAGATCGACATGGCCGGCATTCGGCACGATCACCAGTTCTTTCGGCTGCCCCGCCAACCGGAACGCCTCTTCGCTGAACTCACGGGAGTGCGCGTCTGCACCGGCAATAAACAACATTGGGCGCGGCGAGATGCTCTCGATATCGACGAATGGATAGAAGTTCATGAACTTGGTGTTGCTGCTCAGCGTTGGACGCGTGGTCTGTTGCGGCGTCGAGCTGGCCGGGGTGAATTCGCCGCGCGGGGTGCGGTAGAAATCGAAGAATTCACGCTGGATCGGATGGGTGTCGGCCTTCAGTTCCAGCACCGTGCCGCCGGTGTATGCGACCTTGCCGCCAGTGAACTCGGCGTAACGCTGCTCGGCCGCTTGCGCAATGATCTGCTTGCGCTGCGCAAGGCTTTGCGAGTGCTTGAGGCCATCACGGTTGGCCGCGCCCATGTCGTACATGCTGACGGTGGCGATGGCTTTCATGCGTGGGTCGATTTTCGCCGCGCTGATCACGAAGCTGCCGCTACCGCAGATGCCCAACACGCCGATGCGCTCGCGGTCGATGAATGGCCGTGTGCCGAGGTAATCGACGGCCGCGCTGAAGTCTTCGGCATACATGTCCGGCAACACCGCGTTGCGCGGCGCGCCCTCGCTTTCGCCCCAGAACGACAAATCCAGCGACAGGGTGACAAAGCCCTGCTCCGCCAGTTTCTGCGCATACAGATTGGCGCTCTGCTCCTTTACCGCGCCCATCGGATGGCCAACGATAATCGCCGCGCTGCGCGCTGCCGGGTCGCGTCCTTTGGGCACAAACAGGTTGCCGACCACGGTGAGTTGATATTGGTTTTTGAAGCTGACCTTCTGCACGGTCACCTTGTCGCTCTTGAAGAAATTGTCGGCACCGTGGGACATGTCAGCTCCGAATGCAGTAAATGAACTCAGGAGAAACCCGAGCAGTATGAACAGTCGTTTCATGGGGGCGTCCTTGATCGAGAAACCAGGCGAGGCCGGGATGGAGGTATTGTTGCGCAGGCGCAAGGCTTTGATTAGCTAATGAGTGCTTAATGCGGTTATAAACACTGCTAATCAATAAACCCGAGCGTCACGCCATGGCTAAACCCAACTTCAATGACCTGCTCGCCTTCGTCACCGTGGCCCGCACCGGCAGTTTCACCCGTGCGGCGGTGCAACTGGGCGTGACGCAATCGGCGGTGAGCCAGGTAGTCTCGGCGCTGGAAGCGCGTCTGAAAATTCGCCTGCTGACCCGCACCACACGCAGCGTGTCACTGACGGCGGCCGGCGATCGCTTGCTGCACACCGTGGGCCATCGTTTCGATGAGATCGAAGCCGAGCTGGACGCGCTGACCGAGTTGCGCGACAAGCCTGCCGGTACGGTGCGCATCACCTGCGGCGACAACATCATCAAGACCACTCTGCTGCCCAAGCTGACGCCACTATTGCTGCAATACCCGGACATCAAGCTCGAGTTCGATATCAACTACGGTTTCCGCGACATCGTTGCCGACCGCTTCGATGCCGGCGTGCGTTTCAGCGATACCGTCGCCCAAGACATGATCGCCGTACCGATCGGCCCGCCGCTGCGCATGGCCGTCGTCGCCTCGCCCGACTACTTTGCCCGGCATCCCGCCCCGCAACATCCGCGCGATCTGGCGGCGCACCGCTGCATCGACATTCGATTTCCGACCTACGACGGTGTCGATGCCTGGGAATTCGAGCGTCAGGGCAAAAAGCTGAAAGTGCGGGTCGACGGCCAACTGGTGTTCAACTCCACCGTGCACATCACCGACGCGGCCGTGAACGGATTGGGAATTGCCTACCTGCCTGAAGACGAGTTCGGTGCGCATCTGGCCGAAGGGCGTTTGGTCAGAGTGCTGGAAGACTGGTGCGAACCATTCGGCGGCTTCCACCTCTACTACCCCAGTCGCCGTCAACCGTCGCCGGCGTTTTCACTGGTGGTGGATGCGTTGCGCGTGGTGAGAGATCCAGCCCCGTTGTAGGAGCGAGCCTGCTCGCGATAACGTCGGCACATCCAACAGAGTAAGTGCCAGATCCAGCGCTTTCGCGAGCAGGCTCGCTCCCACAGGGATTTGCGTCAGACCCCGGAAATCAATCGATTCACGAATCAATTGTGGGAGCGAGCCTGCTCGCGAAGGCGCCAGACCAGGCAAATCATCTCTGCATGCCACCCCCGCGACACCCTCACAACTTCGGCACGTCCCCGGTCGCCTCGGCAATCGTCGCCAACGTTTCCTCCATGCTGGCGATGTCTTCTTGCAGCTTTTGAAACACCAGATCCAGCGCCTCGGGAGCGTCCACGGTCTGATGGCCACGCAGCGACTCGACGCTGGCGCTCTCCACGTGCTGGAGAATGTCCACACTTTCTCGCAGTGCCAACAGCTGATCGAAGATCGCGGCAATTTGCGCCTGGCTGCGGGCGCTCATCATTTCCACCCAAGCCTGGCAATGATTTCACGGCGATACGGCGTGTCGATCTGCGCCGGCACCTGTTCGATATAGTCGCGCGCTTGTTCGTGCGCCGCGCCGCTCAACCCGGCCAGATAAGAAACTGCGTCGTCGACATTCGGCACCAGGCCTTCAATGTTCTTGAATCTGCCGGGCAGCGCCGTCCAGATCACCGCATCGAGTTGCCGAGGAATTGCCCATTCAGCAAGCACGCCCATCGCCGAGGGACCGAGGGTGAAGCTGCCGATGCCATCCTCCCTGCCCTCCGGCACGCCTTCTCGGATACGCAGGAGCTCACGGGCCTGATCGAGATCGGTCACGTCGAGGACCGACCACAGCACTTTGCACGGCGGCGCGTTCGCGCTTATGGCTGTAGTCAACTCGCCAGTGTCACTGACGCGAACGAAGTCGATCGGTACCTGCGGCCCGTCGGCAAACCATTCGCTGGCCAGCGGCAAGCCGTCCGGTTTCCAGATCAGTGAGCCCCATCCCAGACATGCAATGACCATAAATCAGACCCTTCTGAAGAAACGATGAACACAGAAAAGAACAGCCTGCTCAGCCTTTGGTTTTTCGCGGGTCGGCTGCGCGCGGAAAGGTGCGTTCTTCCTGGATCGTCCCGTCTTCTTTATGAATTTTCAGCGAGGCGGTTTTGTCCTGCAGATAGTCGCTGGCAATTTGGGTGATCTCGGCTTTGGTCGCAGCCGTTTTCGACGCACGCTGCGCGCCCTCTTTGACCAGTTCCCAGCGCTGCTGGTTTTTGTTGATGTGGTAGTTATCCATTCCTTCACCTCTGATGTGAATGACGTGACCGTTACAAGGATTGACCTTGAGCGGTTCAGAGAGTTTGAAAGAAATCGCGATGCGCTCTGTGCCACGTAAACGCTAGTGCACATCCGTTCTCTATCACTTCGGCGATCGATAGCTAGCGCATGAAGTGATGTGGAGGCGAAAAATCCGCTGAAACGAAAAAGCGTAAATACTTATACAAAGCTTGTCGTCCTTCCTGCGCTTATTGATTAATACCTTCGCCAATGGACGACTGCGCAATGCATTTATAGCGCTTAATAATTTCAATACTAATTAGCCATCAACGTTACGGTTGCGATTCTGCTTCCTCTTCGGTCTTTTTTGCCAATTTTAAAAAAGACACATTTTGTTTCATCCAACCGTTCGTTGGATCCAACGGCCCGACAAACGGTAGCCTTATAAATCTCTTTTAATATCAGCTGGATAATCGTTGGCAAAATGCCACTTCGGTAACTCGTCAAAAATCAGGCGGCCTTATTTCAAACTCCCTATCTATGGTTTTAAAACCATCCGTGACGTCCACCCACCCATTTACAGGGAGTAGTAATGGACAACATCGTCATTGCCGACAAAGCCAATTCTCAGCTCACTGCCCAGAACTGGGGCAATGTTCAGCTCAGTCAGCCTTCAGTTGTACAAATTCCGGTCCGCCCCGACCAACTGGCGTCGACCAGTCGCAGCGGTCAGGATTTGATCGTCAATCTGAAGTCTGGCGAGCAAATCAAAATCTCCAATTTCTTTGTCACCAGCCCTGACGGCGTGCCTAATGACATTGTCTTTCAGGGTGACGACGCGACGCTGTGGCAGGCGCGCTACAGCGCCGAGCCGTTCAATGGCTTTACCTTTGACGAAATCAATTCGCTGGACGAGCTGATCGCTGGCGTCGGTGTGGTGGATGGGGCGACGCCGGCCTGGGCGATTGCCGGGCTTGGCCTGTTGGGCGCGGGTGGTGCGGCAGCCGCTGCCGGCGGAAGTGGGGGCGGCGGAGGTGGTGGTGGCGGTGGAGACGCGACGCCTCCCGCGCCTGCGACCGGATTAACCTTGTCGGCCGATGGCCGGGTGCTGAGTGGTTTTGGCGAAGCTGGCAGTGTCGTTCAGGTACGCGATGCGGCCGGCAACCTTTTGGGTTCCGGAACCGTTGGCGCCGACGGCAGTTTCCAGGTCGACCTGGGTACGCCACAGAACAATGGCCAGCCGCTCGACGTCACGCTCACCGATCCTGCGGGCAACGTTTCGACACCCGGTACGGTCACTGCGCCGGATACCACCGCGCCCACCGCGCCTGGCAACCTCGCTGTGAGCGCCGATGGCACGCAACTCGGCGGCACCGGTGAAGTCGGCTCGACCATCCAGGTGCGCGCCGCCGATGGCAGCCCGCTCGGCAGCGCCGTGGTTGCGGCGGATGGCACCTTCAGCGTCATCCTCAGCCCCGCGCAAACCGGCGGTCAGCCGCTGACAGTGAATGCCACCGATGCCGCAGGCAACACCTCGACCGGCGCAACGATCAGCGCGCCGGAGATCGTCGAACCGACGACGCCAGGCAATCTTGGTTTGAGCAGCGACGGCAGCCAGCTGACCGGCACCGCCCGGGCCGGCACCACCATTGAAGTCCGTGCCGCCAACGGCGAATTGCTCGGGCGCGCGGCGGTGGCCGCTGACGGTACTTTCCTGCTGACGCTGGTTCGTGCGCAGGCCAACGGTGAAACCTTCAGTGTCGTGGCGGTCAACAGCGCCGGTGCGCAATCGCCGGCCGTTACCTTCAACGCACCAGACATCACCGGCCCCGCCGCGGCGACCGATGTAGCGGTGAGCAGCGATGGCCTCTCGGTGACCGGCCGTGGCGAACCCGGCAGCACAGTCAGCGTCTCCAATGCCCAAGGCACGCTGCTGGGGACAGCTTTGGTCGCCGCCGATGGCTCGTTCACCGTGCAACTCAACCCCGCGCAAATCGATGGCGAGGCGCTGAGCGTGCTGGTCACCGACGCCGCCGGCAACCCTTCGCCAGCAGTGACTATCATCGCGGTTGACCTCGACGGGCTGACTCAACCGAGTGACATCGCAGTGAGCGTCGATGGCACGCAATTGAGTGGACGCGGCCAGCCCGGTTCGACCGTGACGGTGCGTGACGCCAACGGCAATCTGCTCGGCACGGCCGTTGTCGCGGCGGACGGCACGTTCAGCCTGCAACTGAGCAGTCCACAGAACAACGGCGAAACACTGCAGATCAGTGCCAGCGACGCCGCTGGCAACACCTCCGCACCACTGAGCTACGTCACGCCTGACACCCAAGGACCCACGGCCGTCTCCGATCTCGCGCTCGACGCTCAGGGGCAGACGCTCACCGGTAAGGGTGAGTTGGGTGCGTCAGTCACCGTGCGCGATCCGGCCGGCAATATCATCGGCACCGGCACGGTGGGTGCCGACGGTAATTTTACCGTTCCACTTTCCACACCACAGACCGATGCGCAACAGCTGCAAGTGATCCAGACCGACGCAGACGGCAATCCTTCGGCGCCGGTCAACGTGATCGCACCCGATCTGACCACGCCGGTTGCCGTGACCGATGTAAGCATTTCCGCCAATGGCGCCGTGGTCTCCGGCGCGGGTCAGATCGGCGCCACCGTTACTGTCACTGACACCAATGGGACCGTGCTGGGAACAGCTATTGTCGGCAGCAACGGCCGGTTCGAGGTCACCCTGTCCTCGCCACAAACCAATGGCCAGAACCTCAGCGTCGTGCAGAGCGACGGCTCGCCGTCGGGCTCGCCGGCAGTTCCAGTTGAAGCGCCGGATATCCAGGCTCCCACTGCCCCTTCGGATCTGACGCTGAATGCAGGTGGCACTGAACTGAGTGGCACCGGCGAACCCGGTGCCACGGTGTCAGTCAAGGATTCGGCGGGCAATATTTTAGGTACCGCGATCGTCGACGGCAGCGGCGCCTTTACAGTGCCGCTGAACAGCCCGCAGATCGAAGGCCAACAACTGCAAGTCAGCCAATCGGATGGCGTGAACGTTTCCCCCAGCACACCACTAACGGCGACGGACACCACCGCGCCGCTGGCGCCGGACAATGTCGTGCTCGCCAGTAACGGCGTGACCTTGACCGGCACCGGGCAAGCGGGCAGCACCGTAACCGTCAGCGCGCCCGACGGCACGGTGCTTGGCACTACGGTGGTCGCCAGCGACGGCAATTTCAGCGTCAACCTGAGTCCGGCTCAGCTCGACGGTCAGGTGCTGAACGTGATCCAGACCGATGCGAGCGCCCTGCCCTCGCCGGCCACGCCGGTCACCGCACCGGACATCACCGCCCCGCCTGCACCGACCGGGCTGGCCGTCGATCCTTCAGGTGCCACGGTCACCGGTACCACGCAGCCCAATAACACGGTGCAGGTGCTGGATGCCGACGGCAACGTCATCGGCACTGCGACCGCTGACGGCACGGGCGCCTTCACGGTCAACCTCGATAATGCGCAGACCAATGGCGAAGCCTTGCAAGTCGTGGTGTCGGACGGCGCCAACAGTTCGCTGCCAGGCACCGTTGCCGCGCCGGACAGCACGCCGCCGGCAGCGGTCAGCGATCTCGCGCTCAACCCGGCCGGCACGCAGGTCTCTGGCCTTGCCGAACCGGGCACGACGGTCACCGTCAGCATTGCCGGCGGTGGCGCTGTGCTGGGCACCGCGACGGCCGATGCGGATGGCCGCTTTGTCGTGACCCTCAGCCCACCGGCCGAGCCTGGCGGCAATCTGGAAGTCATCAGCACGGATGGCGGCGGCAATGATTCGCCCGTCGTGCCGCTGGCAGGACTGGACGGTAGCCAGGTCGCGACCCCGACCGATCTGGCCTTGAGTGCCGATGGTTTCACCCTGACCGGTGCCGGAACGCCCGGTTGCACCGTGACGGTGACCAGCAGCAGCGGCGCTGTGCTCGGCTCAGGTCTGATCAACAGCTTCGGCCGCTTCACCCTGTTGCTCAGTAGCAAACAGATCAACGCGCAAGTTCTCCAGGTGACGGCCACCAGTCCCGACGGGGACGTCTCGATTCCGGGCACGGTGACGGCGATCGATGGCACGGCGCCAGACGCTGTGACCGATCTGGCGCTGAATGCCAACGGCACAACACTCACTGGACGCGGTGAGGCCGGGGCGACGGTCACTGTCACCGACGCCACAGGTACCGTGCTCGGTACTGCACTGGTCGCCAGCAACGGCACGTTCAGCCTGACGCTGACGCCGGCACAACTTAATGGCCAGGCGCTTACCGCGATCCAGAGCGACGCCGCCGGCAACCTGTCGCAACCCGCTGGCATCATTGCCAGCGATCTGCAACCGCCCGCCGCAGCGACTGGCGTTACGATCAATGACGTCGGCACCGTGGTCAAAGGCCAGGGCGAAGCCGGCAGCACCGTGACCGTGCGCGATGCCGCCGGTAACGTGTTGGCCACCGGCGTAGTCGATCAGAGCGGCAACTTCCAGGTCACCTTGCCCAATGCGCAGAACACTGGCGAAACCCTGCAGGTCACTCTGACCGACGCCAACGGCAACGCCTCGACTTCCACTGGCGTGATCACTGTCGACGGCACCCCGCCGGCCGCTGTGCAGAATCCACTGATCAGCGCCGATGGCAGCACCCTCAGCGGCACAGGTGAGGCTGGCGCAACAGTCAATGTCACCACCGCCAACGGCACCCTGCTGGGCAGCGCCGTGGTGGGCGCGGACGGCTCGTTCAGCGTGACCCTGGCGCCAGCGCCGACCAATGGTGAGGCGCTGGCGATCAGCCAGACCGACTCTGCCGGCAATGTCTCGCCGTCGACCAGTGTCAACGCACCCGACATCAGCCCACCGGCGGCACTGACCCAAGTCGCGGTGAATGCCGACGGCGTCACCGTTACCGGCCACGGCGAACCCGGCGCCACCGTGTCTGTACGCAGCGCCGACGGCACCTTGCTCGGCACCGCACAGGTCGGCAGCGGCGGCGCGTTCACTGTCACGCTGAACGCAGCACAACTGAATGCCGAAGTGCTGACCGTCACTCAGGAAGATCCGCCGGGCAACGTTTCGACGGCGGTTGAAGTCATCGCCGCGGATTTGACCGCGCCGGCGATTCCGAGCGCATTGACCCTCAATGCTGCTGGCGTGCAACTGGCCGGTAACGCCGAGGCCGGCAGTACCGTGACCGTACGCGACAGCCAGGGCAATCTTCTCGGTACAACCACGGCGGCCGCAAACGGCACTTTCCAGATTACCCTCAACAGTCCGCAAACCAATGGCCAGTCGCTGAACGTGACGGCCACCGATGCGGCAGGCAATCCGTCGGCCCCGGCAATCGTCAATGCGGTCGATAGCACGGCGCCGTTGGTGGCGAGCGATCTGGCGGTCAGCGCCAATGGTGCCACCCTGACCGGCATCGGCGAGGTCGGCGCCAGCGTGGAAGTTCGCGATGCCGGCGGTGTTTTGCTGGGTACTGCGACCGTTGCCAGCAACGGCAATTTCAGCGTCACGTTGTCCCCGGCGGCGGTGGCTGGATCGAATCTTTCCGTGGTGCAGATCGATGCTGCCGGCAACACCGGACCGGCGGCGCCGGTGACTGCACCGGGCAATCTGGCGGAAAGTGCACCGACCAATCTGGCCCTCAGCGCTGACGGTCTAACCCTCACCGGCTCGGCCACCGCCGGCAGCACCGTGAGCATTCGCAATGCCTCGGGCGTGTTGCTCGGCAGCGCGCTGGTGGCGGCCAATGGCACTTTCAGCGTCACCCTCAACGCCGCGCAACTCAACGGTGAACAGCTGTCTGCCGTGGCAACCTCGAGCACCGGTATCAATTCGTCACCGACCGACTACACCGCTGCCGACATCGCCGCGCCAACACCGCTGAGTGAACTGAGTCTGGCACCGAACGGCACGGCCCTGACCGGGCGCGGTGAAACCGGCGCCACGGTGACCGTGCTCGGCACCGGCGGAGTGGTTCTCGGCAGCGCCGTGGTGGCGGCCAATGGCACCTTCAGCGTCACCCTCAGCCCGGCACAGACCTCTGGCCAGACTTTGAGCCTGAGCCAGGCCGACACCGCCGGCAACGAATCCAACAGCGTCAACCTGATCGCCCCGGACCTGCTCGCCCCCAATGCGCCGGCGGCGCTGGTGGCAAGCCCTGACGGCACCTTGCTGTCGGGTACCGGTGAGGCCGGCACCACGGTCAACGTATACAACGCTGCCGGAGCGCTGGTCGGCACCGGCACCGTGAGCATCGACGGCACGTTTGCGATCACCCTGACCACGCCGCAAGCCAACGGTCAGGCGCTGACCGTGTCGCTGACGGATGCGGCGGGCAACACCTCGGCAGCCACGCCGTTCACTTCGGTCGACAGCACACCGCCAGCGGCCGTTTCGCAACTGAGCATCGGCGGCGACGGCGCAAGCCTGACCGGGCGCGGCGAACCGGGCGCGCAGGTCCGGGTCATCGACAGCGACGGCAACGTGCTTGGCACCGCCGTGGTCAGCGCGACCGGTACCTTCACCCTGCCACTGAACCCGGCGTTGACCAATGCCGAAGTGATCACCGTGGTCCAGGCCGACGCGGCGGGCAACGACTCGCCGGCAGTGAACCTGACCACACCGGACTTCACCCCGCCTGATCCACTGGACAACGTCGATATCAACTCGTCCGGCGCGTTGGTCATCGGTACTGGCGAACCCGGCGCGACCGTGACCGTGCGCGATGCCAATGGCACCTTGCTCGGCACCAGCGTGGTGCTCGGCGACGGCACCTTCAGCGTCTCCCTCAATCCGCCGCAGATCAATGAACAGATCCTCAGCGTGCAGCAGGCCGATCCACCCGGCAACGTCAGCGCGCCGGTGTCGATCACCGCACCGGATCTGACCCCGCCAGCGACGCCGGCCGATCTGCAACTGAATGCCGATGGCGACACCCTCACCGGGACCGGCGAAGTCGGCGCCATTGTCCGCGTGACATCCGCAGACGGTACCGAGCTGGGCACCGGCACCGTGGGCAGCGATGGCCGTTTCCAGATCACCGTGACCCCAACACAGACCAATGGCCAAGCGCTGTTCGTGGTGTTGGCGGATGCGGCCGGCAATGCCTCGCCTGCCGGCACCCTGACGGCGCCTGACAGCACGCCTCCTGCAGCACTGACCGATGTCGAGATCGACGCCAGCGGCAGCCTGATCACCGGCTCCGGTGCGGCTGGCTCGCAGGTAGTCGTCACCAACGCGGTGGGCACCATCGTCGGCACCGGCACCGTCGCGGCCGATGGCAGTTTCAGCGTCATCCTCGATCAGCCTCTGCTCAACGGTGAAGCCTTGTCGGTGATCCAGCGCGATGCGGCGGGCAACCCTTCGCCGATCGTGCCCGTCACTGCGCCGGACATCACCCTGCCCGCTGCGCCCACCGGCCTCGTTCTCGCGCCCGACGGCGTGACATTGACCGGTACCGGTGAAGCCGGCGCCACGGTGCGCGTGCTCAGCGCGACTGGCACTGTTTTGGGCTCGGCAACCGTGACCGGCAATGGCTCGTTCAGCGTGACCCTCAATCCGCCGCAGGTGAATGGCGAGCTGTTGAGCGTCAATCAGACTGATCCGGCTTCAAACATTTCACCCACAGCACCTCTGCAGGCGGGCGACAGCACTGATCCGCTGGAAGTGGCCGACCTCAATGTCAGCCAGGACGGCTTGACCGTCACCGGCACCGGCGAGCCCGGCGCAACCGTCACCGTGCTTGACGGCGCGGTGGTGCTCGGCACGGCGACGGTGGCGGCAGATGGCAATTTCAGCGTCACGTTGTCGGCTGCGCAACTGGATGGCCGCGCGCTCTCGGTAGTGCAAGCCGACGCGCAAAACAACCAGTCCGAGCCCGTACTGGTCGACGCGCCGGACAGCACTGCACCGATCGCACCAACGGTGACATCGCTGACCGGCGCCGGCACCTTGCTCGCCGGGACCGCCGAAGCCGGCAGCACCGTGACTGTGCTGTCCGCCACCGGCACCGTGCTCGGCACAGCAGTGGCATTGGGCGACGGCACCTATACAGTCACGCTGAATCCGGCCCAGGCCAACGGTCAGTTGTTGTCGGTGATCGCGACGGACGAAGCGCAAAACGCATCGCCAGAGCTGCTCTACCCGGCGGCAGATACCACGGCTCCGGATGCCGTCACCGGTCTGACCATCAGCGGCGATCTGAGCCAACTCGCCGGTCGTGGCGAAGCCGGCGCGAGTGTCGAGGTGACCGATGCGCTGGGCAATGTTGTCGGCACCGGCACGGTCGCGGCCAACGGCACATTCCTGATCGATCTGGATCCGGGCATCACTGCCGGCCAGGTGCTGACAGTGAATCAAACAGACGTCGCGACTAACGTGTCCGCAGACGCCGACCTGACTGTTCCGGCAGTGCCAGCCCCGGCTGCGCCGGACAATCTTGTACTGACAGCCGACGGCGTGACGCTGACCGGCACGGCGGCGATCGGCACCACCATCAATGTCTACGCGCCGGACAACAGCCTGATCGGCACCGGCGTCACCGGCGGGGATGGCACGTTCAGCGTGGTGCTGACGCCTGCGCAAACCAACGGCCAAAGCCTCGAAGTCACCGCCAACACTGCGTTGGGTGGCGCCTCGCTGCCGACTGAAATCACCGCAGGCGACACTTCGGCGCCGGCGCCACTCAGCGATCTGGCGGTCAATGCCAGCGGCACACTGGTCACCGGTCGCGGCGAAGTCGGCGCGTCGGTGACCATCACCGGCACTGGCGGCGTAGTGTTGGGCAATGCGACGGTTGGCGCCAATGGCACCTTCAGCGCGCAGCTCAATACGCCGCAGGTCAACGGTCAGGTGCTCAATGCGACTCAGACCGATGCGGCCAACAACAGCTCATCCGGGCTTAACGTAACCGCGCCAGACATCACCCCTCCGGCGGCGCCCACGGCGCTGGTCCTCAGCGGCGCCGGACTGGTGCTCGGCGGGCTCGGTGAAGCCGGCGCCACCGTCACTGTTCGCGGTGCGGGTGGCACGGTGCTGGGCACGGCGACGGTGGCGGGCAATGGCTCGTTCTCGGTGACCTTGTCCTCCGCCCAACTCAATGGCCAGCAACTGAGCGTCACGCAGAGTGACGCGGCGGGCAACGTTTCACCGGTTACCAACCTCAGCGTCGCCGATACCACCGCGCCGGCGCCGCTGAGCAATGTCAGCCTGAACGGCACCGGCCTGGCGGTCAGCGGCACGGGTGAAGCCGGCGCGACCGTCAGCGTGACCAACGCAGCCGGTACCGTCCTCGGCACCGCTGTGGTCAATGCTGGCGGCACCTTCACCGTACAACTGTCCAGCGCGCAACTGAACGGCCAACAGCTCAACGTCCAACAAGCCGACCCGACGGGCAATCTGTCGCAGGTCTTCAATCTGACGGCCCCTGACGTGCAGGCGCCGATCGCAGCCAGCGGTCTGACGCTCGCTGGCAACGGTCTGACCCTCAGCGGTACGGGCGAAGCCGGTGCGACGGTCAACGTCTACGGCCCGGGCGGTGCGCTAATCGGCACCACCACCGTGGGCAGTGGCGGCACGTTCAGCTTCGACCTGAACACCGCGCAACTCGACGGACAGCTGTTGACCGTGCGTCTGGTCGACCCGGCCGGCAACCTGTCGCCCAACGCCAGCCTGACAGCGCCGGACAGCACCGCCCCCGGCGCGCCGACTGGCGTCAGCGTCAATGGCAGCGGCACCGTGCTCACTGGCGTCGGCGTGCCCGGTTCGACCATCAGCGTACTCGGCGCCGGCGGGGTGGTGCTCGGCACCGCCACCGTCGCCGCTAACGGCAGTTTCTCCGTGGCACTGGCCTCAGCGCAGATCAACAGCCAGGTACTCAGCGTCACCCAGGCCGATCCGAGCGGCAACGTATCGGCTGCGGCGACTGCGACGGCGCCAGACCTGACACCACCCGCTGCCGCCACGGCGCTGCTGGTCGGTGCCGACGGCCTGACCGTCACCGGTACCGGTGAAGCCGGTGCAACCGTGACCATCAAGTCGGCCAGCGGCACCGTTCTGGGCACCGGCACGGTCAACAACCTCGGCGTGTTTACCGTCACCCTGAGCAGTGCGCAGATCAACGGCGAAAACCTCACCGTCAACCTCAGCGACGCACGCGGCAACGTTTCGGTAGCCGCCAACGTCATTGCGCCGGACGTCGACGTCAACGCGCCAGTGATCGCCAGCGATGACCTTGCCGTCGGCACCGTCACCCTGACTCCGGTCACCGCGTCGCAGACCTTCAACGACTCGTTCACTACGCTGCTGGCCGGATTCTCGAAAACCTTCACTTTCACCGTCGCCGGCGGCACGCGTCTTGATCCGACCCTGACGCTGACCACCAGCAGCCTGATTTCGCTGATCGATGGCGTGGTCTACACCCTGCAAGTCAAGGATGCCAGCGGCAACTGGGTGACTCTGGATGTCAACGGCAGCGGCGGCCTGCTCGACCTGATCGCGCTCGCCGGCCAAGGCGTGCGGGTCGACATCGGTAACCTGCTGTCAGGCGATTATCGACTGACGGTTTCGAGCACCGGCATCGGCGTGCTGACCACGGTCAATACCCAGCTGCAACTGGACGTCAGCAGCCTGACCCAGTTCAACGGCGTTGCCGGGCCAGCGGTGACCGGCAACGTCATCACCAACGTTGGCGTCGATGGCACGGCCGATCAGACCGGCCCGGACAACGGCGCGCAGTTGCAGATCTTCAAGAACGGCGCCTGGATCAGCGCTGGGGCCGGCACCACGGTGCAAGGGTTGTACGGCACGCTGACCATCGACGCCAACGGCAACTACAGCTATAAACCGAACGGCAGTGTTGGCAGCGTCGGCAAAGTCGACGTGTTCAACTACCAACTGGTGCACCCGAACGGTTTGAGCGACACCGCCAATCTGTATGTGCGCATCGACAGCCCGCAAGCCAGCGAAGTGTGGAATGACGCCAACCTTGGCAGCCCGGCATTGGTGGTTGATGCCACAGCGGACATCGCCTCGACTGACGTCACCCTGATCAACCGCGAAGTCACCACCAACTCAGCCCTCGGCACGTTCAATGTGCTGCTGGGCGGCGGCAGCGGTAACTACAACACGGTGGTCGCGGCCGATACCGTCAGTGACCTGACCGTGGTGGTCAATTCGAGCAATCTGCTGGCGCTGCTCGGTTCGATGACGGTGGGCCTGTACAAGCTCAACACCGCCACCAACCAGTACGTGCTGGTCAAGAGTTACGGCGGCAACGCGCTGGTCAATCTCGGCGGCGGCAACTACGGGATCAAGTTCGACGACCAGACCGCCGGCAGTTATCAGGTGCGGGTGGCAGTGGGCGGCCTCGGCCTGCTGACCAGCGTCAACACCAGCCTGATCAACGTCGCGACCTACAACAATCAGTTTGTGGTCGGCAGCTACACGCCGGTATCGGGCAATCTGCTCACCGACACCGCGGGCGGCGGTGCCGATGTGTTGGGCTCGGTCTACACCTTGCTCAGCGTGCTGGTCGCCGGCAGTTACGTCGCGCCGGGTTACAACGGCGTCTCGCTGGTCGGCAATTACGGCACCCTGGTGGTGCAGGCCAACGGCAACTACACCTACACGCTCAAGGCCGGGCTGACCGATGCGGTGATCGGCCAGGAAGACACCTTCACCTACCAACTCACCCACCCCAACGGCACCGTGGATACCGCGACGCTGACCATCGACCTGAACAAGGCCGGCGCATTTGCCAGCACCGCTTTCTCGGCCCTGGCCAGTGATGACCTCGGTCTGGCCCAAGCCACTGGCATTGAGCTGATCCAGGGCACCGAGGGCAACGACACCCTCGACGGCTCGCACGGTGGCGCCGTGACCCTGCAAGGTGGCGGTGGCGACGACACGCTGATCATCGCCGACCAGCAGTTCAACTCGGTGGATGGCGGCAGCGGCACCGACACCCTGCTCTGGGCCGGTGGCGACGTGTCGATCAACCTCGGCGATCTGCAGAGCAAGATCCACAACGTCGAAATCCTCGACCTTAACCATTCAAGTGCGGTTGCGCTGACATTGAATCTCGGCGACCTGCTGGCGATTACCTCTTCGGACAACAACACTTTGCTGATCAAGGGTGACGACAGGGACAGCGTGCACATGACCGATGGCTGGGTCGCCGATGGCACGCAACAGGCCGACGGCATCGACTATGTTCAATACACGGCGCAGGAGGATCCGAGCCACCACTTGTGGGTACAGAACGGCATTCAAGTGGTTTGAAACAAGCCATCGAACGTTGGTCTCTCAACAGTAAGGGAAGTCTGTGGAGTCAGTTTTTCGCCAGAAATGGCCGGTGGTCCTGTTGACCATCGGCCTCTACCCCGCTTTCACCGTCGGCGTTCGCGCCGACGACAATCTCGACATCAGCTTGCGCAGCATCAGCCCGTCGCAACTGCAACAACCGGCAGGCACTGACAATCGTCAGCGCCCTGCCCTCGCTTCCAAAGCGTCTGCCGATGCGGATGCGTTGGGTCTGGAACAAGCGGTCAGGCTCGCCGTGGACTGGCACCCACGCATCGGCGAGGCCATCGGCACCCTGTTCCAGCAAGGCGAAGGGGTCAACGTCGCCGAATCCGGCTATTACCCGCAGGTCACCGGCGGCATCAAGGGTGGCTACACCAGCGGTTACGGCAGCGATGCCGGCAGCCAGTCGGTGAACATTTCCCTCAAGCAGATGCTGTATGACTTCGGCAAGGTTTCCAGTTCGGTCGACGCCGCCCGCGCCCGGGTGGCGCGCAGTCAGGCCGGGATTCTGCTGGCGATCGACGACATCGCCCGCGACACCGCCAGGGCCTACATCGAGGTGCAGCGTTATCAGCGTCTGCTCGAGGTTGCGCGCGAGCAGATTCAGGGCATCGGCGGCATCGTTGATTTGGCCAAACAGCGCAGCGACATGGGCGCCAGCACCCGCTCCGATATGGTTCAGGCGCAGTCCCGGGCCGAAGGCGCGACGGCGACGTTGCAGGAATTCAAGGCGCAATACGCACGCTGGCAAGCGACCCTGACCAGTCTGCTCGGACGGCGCACGCCGCCGGCGGTCAGCGACGCCGCCGCGCCGACGCTAACCCAGGCCTGCGACGCCTCGCAGATCTCCGACACCCTGCCCGCCGTGCTCCAAGCCGCAGCGCAACGCACGCAGGCTCAGGCCGAACTGGCGCAAGCCAAGGCCGAAGCCTACCCGACCCTGTCGCTGCAACCGTCGGTCAACCAATACCTGGACGACCACTACGACGATCAGAACTCGCGCGCTGATCGCACCCAGGTGGGAATCTTCCTCAACCTCGAAGTGCCGATCTACCAGGGCGGTGCGATCAGTGCGCGCAGCCGCGCCGCCGGGCATGCGCTGACCGCAGCGGATTCGGCCGAAGACTTCGCCCGTCTGCAAGCGCGCCAGGGTCTGGCTGAAGCCCAGGCGCAAACCTCGGGCCTGAACCGGCGGCTGCGCTCGCTGGAATTTCGCCAGACCAGCATCACCGAAGCGCGCATGTTGTATGGCCGCCAGTACCTGGAACTGGGCACGCGACCGCTGCTCGACCTGCTCAACGCCGAGCAGGAAATCCATCAGTCGCGCTTCGATCTGGTCAATACCCAGGCTGATCTGCAACGCCTGCAGATCGACTGCTTCTACAACAGCGGTGCGATTCGCCGGGTCTTCGGCATCGACCACAGCGCCATCCAGAATGTCGAGATCCTGCCATGACCGATGCCAGCATCACTGTTCCCGAACCCGCCGCTGCCGAGGCTCGCGAGGATTATTCACCGTGGCTGGAAGCGGTGCTCAAGGTCGCCCGCCACTATCGCCTCGACGTCTCCCCGGAAAGCGTGCGCCTGGCCTCGGTGCACAGCGAAGGCCGCGTCGAAGAAGTGGTTCGGCACATGGCGCGTCAGGCCGGTTTGAGCGTGAAATTCGCGGTATTCGATAACAAGAGCCTGAGTCGCTGGCGCACGCCGCTGGTGGTGCAACTGCGCGACGGTCAGGTCGGCGTGCTCGAAAGCATCGGCGAAACCGGCGAGCTGGGCATCTGCTTCAGTGGCGATCAAGGTTTGCAGAGTCGCATGGACGCCACCGCGCTCGCCGAGCAGGCATTGCGCACGGTGATTCTGCGTCCGACGCAACCGGTGGCCGACGTGCGCACCAACGATTACATCAAGCCCTACGACGAGCACTGGTTCCGGCGCATCGTCCTCACCGATCTGCGGCCTTACAGCCAAGTGATGATCGCCTCGCTGGTGGCCAACCTGCTGGGCATGGCCGGGGTACTGTTTTCCATGCAGGTGTACGACCGGGTGATTCCGGCCGAGTCGCTGCCGACCCTGTACGTGTTGTTCGGCGGGGTGATGCTGGCGCTGCTGTTCGATTTCGTCATGCGCATTCTGCGTCTGCGCATCACTGATGTGCTGGGCAAGCGCGCCGACTTGCGCGTCTCCGATCTGGTCTTTGGCCACGCCCTTCGCCTGCGCAATTCCGCGCGGCCGAAATCCACCGGTTCGTTCATTTCGCAGTTGCGCGAGCTGGAGCAGATCCGCGACCTGATCACCTCCAGCACCGCCACTGCACTGGCGGACATGCCGTTTTTCCTGCTGTTTCTGCTGGTGTTCTATTTGATCGGCGGGCCACTGGTGCTGATTCCACTGGTGGCGCTGGTGTTCATGTTGCTGCCCGGGATCATCGCGCAACCGCGTCTGGCGCGACTGGCCAATGCCTCGATGCGTGAAGCGGCGCTACGCAACGCCATGCTGGTAGAGAGTATTCAGGGCCTCGACGACATCAAGGCATTGCAGGCCGAGCAGCGTTTCCAGCAACAGTGGAACCAGTACAACGCCGCCTCGGCGGACAGCAGCCTGCGCCTGCGCACCTTGACCAACAGCCTGGTGGCGTGGACGCAGAACGTGCAAGGCGGAGTGTTCGCAGTGGTCATCGTGTTCGGCGCGCCGATGGTGATTGCCGGCGACCTCACCACCGGCAGTCTGGTCGCGGCGTCGATTCTGTCGTCGCGGATGATGGGGCCGATGGCGCAACTGACCCACGTGCTCACCCGATGGCAGCAGGCCAAGGTCGCGCTCGAAGGCTTGAACCGGATCATGCAGATGCCGGTGGATCATCCCGAAGGCAGTCAGCGCGTGCACCTGCCGGCGATTCGCGGCGACTACCGCCTGCGTCAGGCCAGTTTTCGCTACAGCGAGGAGTCGACCCCGGCGCTCAACAACATCGACCTGAGCATCCGCCCCGGCGAGCGCATCGCCCTGCTCGGCCGCAACGGTGCTGGCAAGTCGACGCTGCTGCAAGCGCTGGGCGGCGCGATGGATCTGAGCAGCGGTGAAACCACTCTGGACGGCATCGCCCTGGCACATCTGGATCCGGCCGATCTGCGCCGCGACGTCGGCCTGCTGTCGCAACAGGCGCGACTATTTCACGGCACCTTGCGCGACAACATCACCCTCGGCGCCGGTCAGGCCAGCGATCAGGAAATCATCGCCGCGCTGACTGTCACTGGCGCGCTGGATTTCGTTCGTCAGCTGCCCAAAGGCATGGATCATCTGGTGCTTGAAGGTGGCTTGGGCCTGTCGGGCGGTCAGCGTCAAAGCCTGTTGCTCTCACGCTTGTTGATCCGTCAGCCGCAAGTGCTGCTGCTCGACGAGCCAACGGCCGCGCTGGATGACGTCACCGAGCGTCTGCTGCTGGAAAAACTCGCGACCTGGACCCAGGGCCGAACGCTGGTAGTCGCCACGCACCGGGTCAGTGTGTTGCAACTGGTCGAGCGGATCATCGTTCTCGACAACGGACGTATCGTCATCGACGACCACCGCGACGCGGCATTGGCGCGGCTGCGCGCACCGGGCAAAGGAGTGGCGGTATGAAGCCGATGATGACCGATGTGCCGGACCCGATGTCCTACCTCGACGGCCGCGATGAGCGCGCACTTGCCGGTGGCGCAAAGGTGATCTGGGGGTGCGCGCTGATGCTCGCCTGCTTCATTGCCTGGGCCGCGTGGTTCGAGATCGTCGAAGTCTCGACCGGCACCGGCAAAGTGGTGCCCAGCTCGCGCGAGCAGGTCATTCAGTCGATGGAGGGCGGCATTCTTGAGCAGCTGAATGTCAGCGAAGGTGCTTTGGTCGAGCGTGGGCAGATTCTCGCGCAATTGGACCCGGTGAAGAACCAGTCCAACGTCGGCGAAAGCGCGGCCAAGTACCGCGCGGCGCTGGCCAGCGTCAACCGCTTGCAGGCCGAAGTCAGCGAAAAGCCGCTGACCTTCGACGCATCGCTGCAGGAATTTCCCGATCTGATCCGCGCCGAAACCGAGCTTTACCAGACCCGGCGCAAAGGTCTGGCAGAAACCCTCGACGGTATTCAGAGCTCGCTGAAACTGGTGCGCAGCGAACTGGCGATTACTGAAAACCTGGCGAAGATCGGCGCCTCGAGCCGGGTCGAAGTGCTGCGCCTGACCCGTCAGCGCTCGGAGCTGGAATTGAAAGCAACCGAAGCCCGCTCCGATTACATGGTCCGCGCCCGCGAAGACCTGGCCAAGGCCAACGCCGAAGCGCAGATGCTCGAAGCGGTGATCCGTGGGCGCACCGATTCACTGTCGCGCCTGACCCTGCGCTCGCCGGTGCGCGGCATCGTCAAGGACATCGAGGTCAGCACGATTGGCGGCGTCATTGCGCCCAACGGCCAGGTCATGCAGATCGTGCCGCTCGATGAACAACTGCTGATCGAGACGCGCATCTCGCCGCGCGACATCGCCTTCATTCACCCGGGCCAGGCGGCGAAAGTGAAAATCACCGCCTATGACTATTCGATCTACGGCAGCCTCGACGGCGAGGTGGTGACGATCTCGCCGGACACGATTCAGGACGAAGCCAAGCCGGAAATCTTCTACTACCGCGTGTTCATCCGCACCGCTTCGGATGAACTGCGCAACAAGGCCGGCAAACGCTTCGCCATCGTGCCCGGGATGATCGCCACGGTGGACATCCGTACCGGCGAAAAAACCGTGCTCGACTACCTGATCAAACCACTCAACCGCGCCCGCGAAGCGCTGCGCGAACGCTGATCAGCGGCTGGCCAGTTTGGTCGCCGGAGGCGCTGTCGGGGTGATGCTGGCCTGATAGCGCGACCACTCGCGATTGATCTCCGCGTACGGCAAAAAGATGCTTACGCGCGGTTGATCGAGCAAGTCCTTGCGCTTGAGGCGGCTGACGTCGTCACGGGTGAGGAACGCCACGTTGATGCCAACCACTTTCCCGTCGGCGGAAAACACCGGCCCGCCGGACATGCCTTTGGCCAATGCGCCATTGTGGGTGCCGTAAAGCACGTTGCCCTCTTTGACGTCGAGGCGAACCATGGCCGGCAAGGCCTGGCCGGTGCCCTTGACCGACATGTACAGCGAATTGAAGCCCACCGAAGTCAGCTCTTCACCCGGCTTGTAGCCGCGCCACGCCGGCACGCTAGTGGCCTTGTGACGGAAGAACTGCACGTCTGCCTGCCCCTGGAAAACCGTGCCCGACAAGTAAGGAATGTGCTTTACCGTCACGGCGAAGTCTTCATTCCATTGCACAGCCGAACCCATCAGCAGGTAAGGCAAAGGCGCTCCGGAGTGAACGACAAAGGCTTGGTCTAAAACAGGATCCTGAACAAAAGCGACTGGCATTCCATTGCACCCGCTGAGCAGCAACGAGGCTGCAACAAGTGACTTGAGGGGGCGCATTTTCGGTACATCTTGAAGTGAGGGAAGGTGCTGCAATATGTCATTGCGCCATCACTTCTAGCAATAGGCTCAGCCTACCGCTTGTCGGCATGCGATATAGTGAGTTAATGATTGGATCCAAGCAAATTCCCGGCAATGCACGCAATCGACAGCGAATGAACGCAAATGATCGCGATTGTCTTCAACCAGGTCGATTGATCCCATGCTGACGAAGCTTGCGATACAGCGTATTGCGGCTGATCCCCAGACGACGGGCAACACGCGCGACATGCCAGTGTTCAGCTTCAATCAAGCTGAGCAGAGTTTGCCGTTCGGATACGCCCAGTGGATCGTCAACAGCTTGGTCGTGGCTTACAGGCAATAACTCCTGCACGTCCTCCAGCGTGACCCGGCCGTCCACCGCCAACGCCACCAGCGTACGCAAACAGGTGCGCAGTTGCCGGACGTTGCCCGGCCAGGGCTGAGCCAGCAAGTGTTGTCGAACTCCCGCTTCCAGCCGCACATTGGCACCCGCCGCTTCTTCGCGCAGCAGAAGGTCGAGCAGACGGCCCTTGTCGGAACGCTCGCGCAGCGGTGGCAGTTCCACGGCGAAACCGCCAACGCGATAGAACAGGTCCTCGCGCAGGCGTCCGTCGGCCACGCAGGCTTGCAGATTCTGGTGGCTGGCGCTGATCAGGCGTACATCGAGCGGTCGCGGCGTTGCGCTGCCCAACGGCACGACCTGACGCTCTTCGAGCACGCGCAGCAGACGGGTCTGTACCGCGAGGGGCATGTCGCCAATTTCGTCGAGAAACAGAATGCCGCCATGGGCCTGCTCAAGCTTGCCGACCATGCCGTCCTTGCGCGCGCCGGTGAAGCTGCCGCCGCGATAGCCGAACAGCTCGCTTTCGATCAACGTCTCGGGGATCGCCGCGCAGTTGATCGCGACAAACGGCTGGCCGGCGCGCGAGCTGGCGCGATGCAGCGCTGCCGCAAAGGCCTCCTTGCCGGTGCCGGTTTCACCTTGCAGAAACACTGGCACGTCGCGCTCCAGTACACGGAGTGCGCGGGCGAATCCGCGTTGCAGGCGCGGGTCTTCCAGGCACACGCGCTCATCCTTGATTGGCGGGACAGGCGCAAGGGTCAACGGCGCGGAGCGGATCGGTTCGCGCAACTGGCCGTAGAACAGGCGTCCATCTATCAACCGCATCGGCCAGCAGACGTGCGCCTGGGCACTGGCCTGATTGAGCAACTGCTCCATCGGCGTTTCCAGCAGCATAGTCAACGACTGCCCGACCATCTGCTCGCGGCTCAGGCCCAACAGATCCAGCGCCGCCGCATTCACCGAACAGATTCGCGCACTCTCGTCGAAGCTGAGCAGGCCTTCACCCAGCAGCCCGACAAACCCGGCATCCGGATGAAACCGCAGCAAATAGCGTTGCGGATCGTGGCCGAGGAAAAAACAGCTCTCGATCAACCTGGCCGACAGATTGGTCAGGGCCATGGCCTTGAAGCGTTGCTCAAGGCTGCTTTCCTCGCGCACGGAGGACAGGTTGAGCACCGCGAGCAACTCACCGCTGGCGTCGAATATCGGGCTGGCCGAACAGGTCAGGCCGACGTGCTGGCCACGAAAATGCTCGTCGCGGCGAATGGTCACGTGCTGGCGCTCGACCAGGCAGGTGCCGACACCGTTGGTGCCCTCGTGCTCCTCGCTCCAGACCGAGCCGAGCCACAGCCCGGAGCGCTGGAACTCGCCGCGTTCGGCTTCGTTGAACACGCTGTCGATTGCCACACCGCGGGCATCGGTGAGCAGCACGACATGGCCGTCACGTCCCAGTTGCTGGTGCAGGCTGTTCATCTGCCAGTGCGCCACGGAAATGATGTGTTCCAGCGGCGCACGGTGTTCGCGCAAACGCGCCTGTTCGAGCACATCCGGCGCGCGGCGGCTGGCCGGATCGAGCTGGTATTGATCCAGGCAACGCCGCCACGAACGGGTGATCGCCAGGTCTGCCGCCGCGCTGTGGCTGGCAACAGAGCCCTGCACCGCTTGCAGTACCTGGCGCGCGTGGGCGTTGATCGAGGCCGGTTTCATTGTTGTTGTTCTCCGCTTCGGTGAAGACACGGGTGTGTCCGCAGCTTAGATGAAAAGCTCGTTGCGGGGGAATTTCGCGCCGAGTGACACAGTGTCATCCGCGATTCTCGAATTTGTGACATGTCGCCTGTGCCAAGCCTTGTCGGCCTTTGCATCAAACGCTCTGGCCCGCGTCTTTCAAGGAGATGGCCCAAGCCTTGCTCTGATGCCATGGCTTACCAAAACAACAAGATCGGGAGTGGCCCCATGAACATCGCTATTGAAACCTCTTTGCAATCGCCAACAGCGCAACTCGCCGCTTGGGTCGAACGCCTCGGCGGACGTCTGGCGCAACGAGATGTGGACGGCACGCTGGAGCTGTTTGCCGAAGAATGCCACTGGCGTGACTTGCTGCTGTTCAGCTGGAACCTCGTCACCCTGGAAGGCAAACCGGCGATTCGCGACATGCTCGAAACACGCCTTGAGCAGACCCGGCCCGAACGCTGGCAACTCGAAGGTGAAGCCACGCTTAGCGATGGCGTGCTTGAAGGCTGGATGAGTCTGGAAACCGACTCGGCGCGCGGCAAAGGCTATGTGCGCCTGAAAGACGGTTTGTGCTGGACGCTGCTGACCACCATGCGCGAACTCAAAGGCTTCGAAGAACCCAGCGGCCGCCGCCGGCCGATGGGCGCGAGCCACGGCCATGCCCACGCTGACAAGCGCAACTGGCTGGAGCGCCGCCGCGAAGAAGAAGCGGCGCTGGGCATCACCACGCAACCGTACTGCCTGATCGTCGGCGGCGGTCAGGGCGGGCTCGGCCTCGGCGCAAGGCTCAAACGCATGGGCGTACCGACGCTGATCATCGACAAAGCCGAACGCCCCGGCGATCAATGGCGCGGCCGCTACAAGTCGCTGTGCCTGCACGACCCGGTCTGGTACGACCACATGCCCTACCTGCCCTTCCCCGACCACTGGCCGGTGTTCACCCCGAAAGACCAGATCGGCGACTGGCTGGAGATGTACACCAAGGTCATGGAACTCAACTATTGGCCGCGCACTGAGTGCCTCGGCGCTACGTTTGACGAGCAGACTGGCCGCTGGACCGTGGAGGTCCTGCGCAACGGCGAGCGCATCACCCTGCAACCGACGCAACTGATCCTCGCCACCGGCATGTCTGGCGTACCGAATGTGCCGGTGTATCCAGGCGCCGAAGACTTCAAGGGCCAGCAACATCACTCCAGCCGTCACCCCGGCGGCGATGCGTGGAAAGGCAAGCGCGCAGTGATCATCGGCGCGAACAATTCAGCCCACGACATCTGCGCCGATCTGGTGGAAAACGGCGCCGAGGTGACCATGGTGCAACGTTCGAGCACGCACATCGTGCGTTCGGACAGCCTGATGGAACTGGTTTTCGGCGGGCTTTATTCCGAAGAGGCGCTCGAGTCGGGTCTGACCACGGACAAGGCCGATCTGCTGTTCGCATCGATTCCGTACAAGGTAATGCCACAGTTTCATCGGCCGATCTTCGACGCGATCAAGGAGCGCGACAAGGACTTCTATGAACGCCTGAGCCGGGCGGGTTTCATGCTCGATTTCGGCGACGATGAATCGGGTTTGTTCATGAAATACGTACGCCGTGGCTCGGGTTACTACATCGACGTCGGCGCCTCGGAACTGATCGCCAACGGCACCATCAAGCTCAAGAGCGCGCCGGGCCTCGGCGTCGAACGCATCGAAGCGGACGCGGTGGTGCTCACCGATGGCAGCCGCTTGCCGGCCGATCTCATCGTTTATGCGACAGGTTATGGCTCGATGAACGGCTGGGCCGCGAAGCTGATTTCCCAGCAAGTCGCCGACAGGGTCGGGCGCTGCTGGGGCCTGGGTTCCGGCACCACCAACGACCCCGGCCCGTATGAAGGTGAACTGCGCAACATGTGGAAGCCGACCCAGCAGCAAAACCTCTGGTTCCACGGCGGCAACCTGCATCAGTCACGGCACTATTCGCTGTATCTGGCGTTGCAGTTGAAAGCCCGTTTCGAAGGCCTCGACACCGATGTTTATCGCCTTGCACAGCGGCATCATCTGGGCTGATTCCTCAAGTGGTCGTTCGTCGGTGCGCAGACCAGGCGCACCGGCGAACTGGAAAGTGCGTGCTAGGGTGTCTAGCCCAAGCACGTTTCAATCCAGGAAAAATGAGGAGGATTCATGCCACTTCATCCCATTCTGTTCATGGGCGGCTCCGGCGCCATCGGCCATCAGACGGCCCGCGCATTGCGCGCGGCGCATCCCGACGTCCCCTTGCTGATCGGCGGACGCGACCTCGCCAAGGCTCAGCAAACCGCCGAGCAAATCGGCAATGCCCAGGGTGTGGTCATCGATGCTCGCGCAGATGATCTGGGGCTGGGTGATCGCCCGGTCAGCGCCATCGCCCTGTTCTACATGGACCACGCCCTCGCCGGGCTGCGCTTTGCGCAAAAGCGCAAGGTGCCGCACTTGAGCATCTCTTCCGGCGTGTTCGAAATCGCCCCGCAGATCGCCAGTTTCATGCACACGCCTGACGTGTCGCCCATTGTCCTCGGCTACGAATGGATGGTCGGCGCCACCACGGTAGCGACGCTGCACATCGCCCAGGCATTCGCCCGCGTGCACGACATCCGCATTCATGCACTGGTCGACGAACAGGACGGCGGCGGCCCGACCGTGGCCGTCGACTTCGAACACCTGAACAAAATGCTGCCCGCCGCGCTGACCCGCCGTGACGGCGAATTCATCTGGCGTGAAGGCGACGACGCCAAGGTCAGCTTCCGCGCCGTCGACGGCACGACCCTGCAGGGCACCGGCTTCTCCTTGATCGACGTCACCGGCCTGGCCGCCGCCACCGACGCCCCGAACGTCGAGTTCAACCTCGCCAGCGGCGTCAGCTCGACCCGGCGTCAGGGTCAGCCGATGTCGACGGAAATACTCATTGAACTCGAAGGCACGGATCACGATGGACAGCCATTGCACACCCGCCACGCCGTAGTTCACCGCGCAGGTGCAGCGGCGTTGACCGGGCTCAGTGTGGCCATGTTGCTGGAGCGGCTGGTTGGGCTGGATGGGCAAGCGCCGGTAAGGCCGGGGCTGTATTTTCCGTATCAATTGCTGGAGGCGCAGGTGTTTTTGCAGCGGTTGGAAAAGGAAGATGGCGAGCTGATCGAATTGGACGTGTGACCCCCTCTGGACAAAGGCTGGTCAATTTTGCCCGAGCGCCTGTACGACACGCTCCGCGATGGCGAGACAGCTCGTCAATCCTGGAGATTCGATGCCGAACAGATTAACCAGCCCCGGCACTCCATGCGCCGATGGGCCACTGATGACAAAGTCCGCCGCCGGTTCGTGTACGGCGTTGATTTTCGGGCGGATGCCGCTATAGGCCGGTTCCAGGCTGCCATCGGGCAGGCCGGGCCAATAGCGGCGAATCGCCTGATAGAAACCTTCGGCCCGCTGAGGATCCACACGGTAATCAACCTGATCGATCCACTCGACATCCGGTCCGAAACGCGCCTGCCCCCCCAGGTCAAGCGTCATGTGCACGCCAAGACCCGCGGCTTCGGGCGCGGGATAGATGAGATGGCGAAAAGGTATCCGACCGCTGAAGCTGAAGTAGCTGCCTTTGCACAACCTGGCCAACGGGACGTATCGTGAAGACAGACCGACAATGTGACCCGCAAGCTGGGGCGCAGACAAGCCCGCACAGTTGATCAGTTCGCCACAGCTGACGTTCATGGGTTGCGCACCGCCGATCTGCAACTCAAAACCCTGCGGGCGACGACAGGCCGATTCGAACGGCGTGTTAAAGGCAAACGAGGTGCCCGCCGCCTCGGCGTCTGCCTGCAAGGCAAGCATCAAGGCATGGGAGTCGACAATTGCGGTAGAGGGCGACCAGAGTGCCGCGATACATGACAACTCAGGCTCCAGTTCCAGCGCCTGCCGGGCGCTGAGCAGTTGCAGGTCGTTGACCCCATTGCGCCGTCCCTGCTGCCATAACCGCTGCAATGCCCCGCACTGCGCCTCATCGGTTGCGACAACAAGCTTGCCCAGAGGTTGGCGCGCTACTGCGTGCGCTTCGCAAAAGGCATACAGGCGATGCCTGCCGTCGACGCACATTTGCGCCTTGAGGCTGCCAGTGGGGTAGTAGATGCCGGCGTGAATGACTTCTGAATTGCGCGAGCTGATGCCCGTGCCAATGCGTTCACCCGCCTCCACCACGATCACTTCACGGCCGCTCACGGCCAGGGCCCGGGCGACAGCCAGCCCGAGCACTCCGGCGCCAATCACGACACATTCGATATCGACGCTCACCACCTCACCGTGCGTTCAAATTGCTTGATCAGCGTGACGACCTTTTCCACGTCGCCATCCGACAAATGATGGTGGCAAGGAAGTGTGATCATTTGCCGGGACAGGCGTTCGGTTGTGGGCAACGCAATGCGCGGCTGACTGCTCAACCATGCCTTCTGCCAATGAATGGGCACCGGATAATGAATGGCCGCTTGCACATCGTGCTCTGCCAGATAAGCCTGCAACTCGTCACGATGCGTGGATTGCACGACATAGTGATAGTAGGCATTTCCCGGTTTGCCGCGCCCCAGGTCAGTGCCCGTGCGGGTTGTCGAGAGGACGTCATCATAGAACGCGGCAATTTCCACGCGTCGCTTCAGCCACTGATCCAGATACTGCGCTTTGATGTTGAGTGCTGCTGCCTGCAACGAGTCGAGTCTGGAGTTGATGCCGAACCGGATCGATTCGTTACGGTTTTCCAGGCCGTGATTGCGTGCAATCCGCGCGTATTCGGCAATTCCCGGATCGCGAGTCACCAGCATCCCACCGTCACCCAGACCACCGAGCGTCTTCAACGGATGCATGGAAAACGCTGACGCATCAGCGCGAGTGCCGACTTGCCGGTCATCGATCGTAGTGCCGATCGCCTGAGCGCAATCCTCGATCACGGCAACCCCGCGCGAGCGGCACAGGTCGATGATGGGGTCGATATCCAGAGGGCGCCCGCGCAGATAGACAGGAATCACGGCTTTGGTCCGATCAGTCACAAGTGGCGCAATCGTCTCGACGCTCAGGAGTTCATCGTCACCCACATCTGCCAGGATCGGCCGGGCACCAACAGCAACAATGGCTCCGACTGTGGCAACAAAGGTATTGGCGCAGGTGATCACCTCGTCACCGGGGCCGATATCGAGCGCGCGCAATGCCAGAAACAGCGCATCCGTGCCTGAATTGAGGGCAACGGCGTGCGCGCCGCCACAACGATCCGACATCCATGACTCGAACGCCAGAACCTGATCGCCGAGAATGAACTCGCCCGATTGCAACAGCTCCCGCCAGCGTTCAAAGATCTCGCCACAGAGATCCTGGGCCTGTTCCTGTACGTTATTGCACTTGATCATTACGCGCACTCCCTGGCATGAACATGATGGACGTCAGGACGATCAGCAGAGTGCCAACCGCGCTGATGACGGCGGTCAACGCAAGCGTCTGGGAATAGCCGATCATCCCGCCGACTACGCCGCTGCCCAGATAAATGAACGGGTGCACACCGCTGGTGACAAAGGTATCCACCGCCACGACTTTGCCCAGATCCTTTTCGGGCGACAGTGTTTGCATGGCGGTTGCCCAGCCGGTGAGCCAGGACGCTTCGACGATACCGACGAACGTCGCCCCCAGAACCGCCATCCATGCCGCCGTTCCCAGCCCGAGTAACGCCATCGCTCCGGCCAGGAACAACCCGCATACCACAGCAAGGCCCACCAGGCGTTCGTGCCCCGAGGCCAGCACGGTGACAACCGATCCGAGACAAGCGCCGAACCCTGATGCTGCCAGGCAATATCCCCACATTTCTTCGCTGAAACGAAGACTGATCGCGTAGGGTGCAACGACCAGAAAAATCGGAAAACACAGCACGTTCACCACCAGCGTCGCCGCAAACCCCAGCAGCAGCGTGGCGTTACGGCTGACCACGGTGATGCCCTTGAACGCCTCGCGCAGGGAGAACTCTTCTTCGGATTCATGACGGCCGACATTCGGTAACTGAGCGGTGTAAATCGCCGCGCCGAAGAAGGTCAAGCCATCGATCAGTATCCCCCAGACCGGATCCCACAAGATGATGAACACGCCCAACGTCGCCGGAAACAGAATGGCGACCAGGTTATCGAGGAAGTTCATCGCGCCGTTGCCCGCGACCAGCGCCTTTTTGGGTAACAGGCTGACCAGCAGCACCTGAGCGCAGGGCCGAGAAACGCCGATGCCGATGCCGAAGATCAGATAGGCCAGCACCAGCCAGCCCCAAGGCGCACCGGTCAGAAGCAGTGCGACGGCCGCAAGCTGCGCCATGCCTCGGGCCGTATCGGTGTAGATGAGCACCTGTCGAGGCGACTTGCGATCCGCCAGCATGCCGCCGGCCAGAGCACCGACGACGGTTCCGATTCCGACTGCGGCCATGATGAAGCCAAACACATCACCACCAAAACCGTCCCGTATCAGCGCTATCGGCAGCGCCGCCAGACAGATGGCGTCGCCGGCCATCGACAGGCCCTGGCCGATCAGCAACTTGCGAAAAGGCAAGACTCGCAGCGCATCGTTATAGGGGGATAAGCGTTCTTTGATAGAAATCATCGGTGCCCCTCCTTGAGGCATATATATCCATCCTGGGCACGTTCGGTTGGCAACTGCCGGCCGCCCTCGCGGATTTCCAGCTCATCGTCCCCGATTACGGAAATGCGCAGACGCCGGCCCCGAAACTCAAGGGTGAAGTGGTAGGCATCCCAATCGGCGGGCAACCTCGGGCGGAAGGCCAGTTGGTCCGCAACGAGATCAAGTCCTGCCAGCCCTTCCACCAAGCCCTGCCAGGCTCCGGCATAGGCGGAAAGATGCAGGCCATTGCTGTAGTCGTCGAGCGGGGTGAAATCCAGGTTGTAGCGGCTGGCCCGAGCAATGAAATCGGCACTGATCGACGTCTTGCCCAAGTGCGCGGCGACAACCGCGTGCGGGCCGTAGCTCAATGACGATTCATGCACCGTACGCGGTTCATAATATTGGAACGCTGCGCGTTTCACGTCCGTTGAAAAATCTTCTGGAAACATCGACATCAACAACACGATGTCCGCCTGTTTGACCACCTGCGACGCGAAATTCTGCAGATTCTCTGCGCTCTCCCGTTCGGCCTCGTCCGCAAACTGCGGCCCACGCTTTTTGTCGGAACGCAGCTGCGTGTCAGGTAAGGCGGCATAACCCTCGAACTCTTCAGGAATGACCACCCCACCCACAGTGATCCAGGGCAGAAAGACGTTATCGGCTATCGACTGCCAGCGCCTGGACTGTGCCTCGGGCAATCCCGGAAAGCCCGGCCGGTCGCACAGGGAAAGCGTTGACCGGAGACACCAGCGCAGCATGTAATTGGTAAAAAAGCTGTTGTCCACATGATAGTGGTATTCGTCCGGCCCCATGACCGATTCAACGACATACGCCTGACGACTCTCGGACCACTTGAACACGGACGCGGCGAAACGGGCGCACTCAAGCAGCATTTCAAAGCCGCGAGAGATCATGAACGCATCGTCACCAGTGACCTTCCAGTATTTGTTCACGGCATAGCAAACGTCTGCCGAAATGTGGAGCACCTCATGGACACTCCACTCTCGTCGAATGTCCTGTTCGGGATACGCCAGCACATAATGGGGACCATTTTCCCGCCCTCGATCATTGGCTGCTTCCGGAAAACGCGCTCCCTCATAGCCACTGGCCCGAGCAAACTCCCGCGCTTGTTCCAGACAGTGGTAGCGATAGTCAATCAACGCCCTGGCGACGCCGGGTTCGTTCCAGATCCAGAACATGCACTTGTGCAGTTCGGTATCGAAAAACGTCGCTCCGGAGTGATACGTACTGGTCAGGCCGCGCGCCGGCGAGAGCGTTCCCCGCTCGGGGGGCGCGACTCCCACGCCGTGCTGCAGCAATTGAAACATCGCGTACTTGATGCCCAGATCGATACCTCTCTGCGCGGTTTGAACGGTGACGTCATGCTCGCTCCAGATCCTGCTCCATCGGTCAAGATGGCTGCTCTGGATATGGGTCACATCGAAGTCGCCAGAAAGCGCGTCGGGCATACTGTGCTCGCCATCGATTGCAACCCGCCAATGCGTGGCGATGCGATGCTGCAGCACCGAGTTGAAATCCATGGTGACGGAAGCAATACAACCCTGCAGGCCGTGTCGCCAGCAAACAACGGAACTCGCCGCTGAACCGGACTGTTCGACACGTACGTCGTAGCGCAGCCGATACTCTGCGGCATCGACATCCACAGTGAAGGCCGTTCGATCGACAACACTTTGCCCAAAACGGTAATGTCGGGCGGTCAGCCAGTCACTGGTGCCCAGGTATTCATTCTCGGCACTGCCATCCACGCCGTAATCCAGTCGCAATCGGTGCGCACCGGTCGGCTCGCCCAGTCGAGTCAGACTGATGCGGGTCGACACGGCGCTGTCATCAGGGGCATCAATGAACTGATCAACCGTCAGCTCATAACGGACGCCCCGCAATTGGAACAGCTCGCGGCTGCTGACTGTCGCCTGATCCATTGCCAACACCACCGCCGGTCCATCGCCTGATGGCTCGAGAGGTTCGCCCGTGTCCACATCGTAGAGGCGCAGGACTGCCGGCGCTGGCAAAGAAATGATCTCCCGCGAAACGCCGACCCCGGGTGCATAGACCCCCGCGCAGAGCAGTTGCGTGCGCCGTGTGCGCGGCGAGGCACTGGGCACATGCGGGCGCACGCCGATCAAGGGATTGGCCAGCATTGCCACGCAGGCTGCGAAGGACGATGTCCGCGGCTCGATACCGACGATATCCTCGCACTCCTCTCCATAAGCGATGGTCAGCACGACGTGTCCCCCGACGGCTGGAACGACCAGTCTTTGTGCAGCATGTTGCGCACATTGTGATAGCGGGTGTCGGATAACACATCGTCACTGTCGTTGAAGTTCCCGGATTGCCATTGCTCGCAGATTTCCACGATGGCATCCCTGATCGAATAGATGAACTCGAAACCCAGTGTCTCCTGCACCCGTCGCGAATCCAGACGGTAAGACCGAACATCATCGCTGCGGGTAGTGGTGATCGGCACGTTGACGAGGAAGTAGCGATCGACAACCTGTTTCACCTGATCGGCTATCTCGGTCACCGTGTGGTTTTCGTAGCCGACGTTGATTGCGGTTCCGCAGACTTCGTCCAGCGATTCGCGCTCCACGAGCATCGTATACAGCCGGGTCAGATCGCCGATATGCACATTGGGGCGGTATTGACTGCCGCCGAACACGGTAATTTCACCGCGCGCCAGCGCACTGGCGGTAAGGATATTGACGGTCAGATCCAGGCGCTGGCGAGGCGACCAGCCGCACACGGTAGCGGCTCGAACCGCGACGGTTTCAAAGGATGCATCAGTGAGCCCGAACAGTATTTTTTCGCCGTCAGCCTTGAAGCGGTTGTAGTCGGTGATGGGCACGCAGGGTTGGCGCTCATCGACAAATGGTTCTGTATTGACGCCGTAGACACTGGCTGAGGATGCATAGATAAAGCGCCGGCAGCCAAGGCGCTTTGCACTGCTCATGAGATGCGGCAGACAATCGATATTGATGGACTGGCCGAGTTCGGGTGCCGAATTGAAACTGGGATCATTGGCCACTGCGGCAAGATGGACAACGGTGTGCATCCCCCGAAGCGACTGCTCGACGAGCAGCGGATCGCGAATATCGCCCTTTATGAATTCCAGTGCCGGATGGTTCATCACGCCCTCCAGGCCGTTGCCGAAATAAAGCGCATCCAGTACCCGGACCCGGTAACCGGCAGCCAGCAGTTTTGGTACCAGACGCGAGCCAATGTAGCCCGCACCGCCTGTAACGAGAACAGCGGATTGATTATTCATGGTCCTTCCTTGGGATGGGTTTGCCAGGGGGTATTCATCAAGCGATGACAGTATTGATGCCTGTGGATGAGCAGCCTTGGGCTCAAGAGCATGCCGGCGGATCTGCCAGGCGTGGAGCCCCAGGCCACAGGCCAGATCCGTTGCATAGGGACTGTCGTCAATCAGCTCGACATCCTGCGGATCGCGGCTTCCGACCAGTTGTTGAATCAGCGCTTCGCGGCTCTGACCGGGCGCCTGTCGGGTAATCGATAACCTTGATTCTTGCCGCAGACTGGAGCGCTCGATAGCCGCCTCGAACAATTGCGGCGCATTCAGAGACGCCGTATAAAACATCACTGGCTGTGCGGCTTGTGCAATGCGTTCCAGCAAGCGCTTTGCATCCTCGAACAGCTCAGTGCCCTGAGAGAGCTGAAGAAATTCCCTTTGTTTGTACTCCGCCAGTTCGTCTGCGCTGAGCGAGGCGCTCCTTTGAGCACCGATGTCATCGGTGATCAGCGCCAGCAATCGTGAAGCGCCTTCCATGCGAGGGCGCCCCGCAATGTGGTCAATGTATTCGCGCTGAGTCAGTTGTTTGCCGGCAAGTCTGTGAGCGGCGTTGCTCCACGCTTGAAAATGCGGCGTGTCGATCATTGTTCCGTCGAGGTCAATCAGCAAAAGTTTCGACATGATTGCTTACCTGTCATCTGTGCGTGGACATGACGAGCCGGGCGATTCTGGACGTCGAGTCGAATATCTTGTCGTCCGTCAAGATCATTCGCCCCCCTGCGCTTTCAACCAGTGCGCGCTCCGCCTGAAGTCTCACGTCTGACCCGTCACTGTAATCCGCACCCTTGAAATAGAGGTTGGGACGTAGCGTCTTGATCATCAATTCAGCAGTGGGTGTGTGATTTACGATGACATGATCGCAATAGCGAATAGAGGCAAGAAACTCTGCGCGTTTTTGATCGGGGAATACCGGCCGGTCCGCTCCTTTATTGACATATGGGTCGGCGGTAACTGAAACGAACAATCGATCCACCATTGTTCTGGCACGTTGCAAATGATAAAGGTGCCCAGGATGCACAATGTCGAAACAGCCGTGACAAAGACCGATAGTCAAACCTTTTTCGCGGCAATAAACCGCCTCATCCTGCAGTGCAGTGATGTCACTTAAAACGCCCATGATTATTCATTCCTTTGAGATAAGAGATTTAGCCATGATGTTCAGGTGTTCAAGTTCTCCCCAGTAATCGGGAAGCTGCCCGACGATTTGAAAGCCATTGCGTAAATGAAAACGGTAGGCTGCACGCTCTTTGTCAATATTTCCTATATCCAGACATAACCATGTCTTTTCATTTGCCAGAGCATACTTTTCAATTTCGTCATACAACAACGAAGCCACCCCGTATCGACGGTATTGGCTATCAACAATCAACCAGTCTGCCCACAGGACATACTTCGAGGGGATCGGACCTGCGGCGCAGCCCATCGTCCCGATCACCCGTCCGTCTACTGTGGCGACAAATCGCCCCCCCTCAAATTGAGGATTGGCAAGTTCATTGGCAAATTGCTGACCCGCAGACTCGGTAAGATCCTCGCCAGAGGCAATCTGGGCGACCAACCCCAGAACAGCTTCCATGTCAGCCTTTGCAAATCGCCGCAGGCGAATCTTCGTAACAGGTTCATTTGGCATGGTACTGAACCCTCTTGAGTGCCGAATCCAGCCGCTCACAGGCGTCCGCCAACATTTCAGTCGTATGCGATGCACTCAGGGTGACAGGCTCTGGGCAATAACTGAGGGGCATCAAAAAGCCATACAAGTTGTACTCACGGGATAGCAGGGCGAACAACTTCTGGGCAAAGTCGATCGGGTAGAAATGCTCTATCTCCCTCATGGTTCGAGGACGTTCGGAGGTTCCGATGTGGACGCCGATTCGACCGCCGTACCCATCGATATGACAGGGTATGTGGTGTTTATCGAAAACGTCCCTAAGCCCGGCCTTCAAGCGCGATTCCAGCGCGGCGATGTGCCGGTGCACCGCTCCATCCTGCAAATGCTCGATGGCGGCAAGCGCGGCGGACACGGACAGGTATCGCCCCGTATTGGTCCCGCTGACCTGAACAGGACCGCGTGGTGCGATTACGTCCATGTATTCGGCTTTACCGGCAATACCCGCGATCGGCATGCCGCAGCCGAACGCCTTGCCGAAGGCGGCGATGTCGGGTACGACACCGAAGTCCTTTTGCGCACCACCAATGTTTGCGCGGAAACCGGTGAGCACTTCGTCGAAGATCAGCAGCGCACCCTTACGGCTGGTCAGCGCACGCACATTTTGCAGAAAACCTTCATCCGGCCTGATGCATCCGATATTCAATGCAACAGGTTCCAGGATCACCCCTGCCACATCGTCCTTGTATTTTTCAAAAGCATTTTCCAGCGCTTCCAGATCATTCCATGAAACCGAAACCGTCAAGTTTCCGAATTCGTCAGGAATTCCCACAGTGCCCGATAAACGCTCCAGTTCTCTTCCCGCCAATAACGCGCCAGAGCGCGGTGAAGAATCCACGTTCCAGGTCAAAGAATCATTCAGCCCATGAAAATGCCCTTCGAACTTGATGATGATGCGTCGACCGGTAACGGCACGGGCGATACGCGTCGCATACATGGTCGCTTCCAGTCCGGAGTTGACCAGCCGCAACTTTTCGGCGCAGGGAACGACCGCACAGAACCGCTCACTCAACAGACGATGTTCATCGGTCTCATACTGCTGAAGAAAGCCCCGCTCCAGTGCCTTGAGAATAGAGTTTTTGATGACCGGACTATCGTGCCCCAACAGGCAGGATCCCCAGCCCATAATATAATCATCGCGCCATTCGCCCGATGACAGCTGAACCCGCGCGCCGGCGGTATTCTGCACATTTATCGGCCCGACTACCGACAAGTGATTCCATCCCGACAGCACATTGCCGACTCGTGTTTCCTTTAAACAATCCATGACGACTGACTCTCCCTTTAAAAAGTTTAGAGCGAACAAAGTCCAATACCCAGGCAAATGAAATTCGCCATGGCGTTCAAACAAGATTCAATCGTACGATACGCAATAACGCACAAAGCAGCGCAGCAAGTTGGAGAAAAAACTAGCCCCGCCATCTACGCTGCGTCAATTTAAAAAATAAATGACCAGCTAACAGCTTGTTTGCCAATGAAAACTGTTTTTCTTAAGAGAAAGTCGCGCAAAACATTAGGCGCATTATTTCAAACAGATATAAATGAATTTTCGCACTTATATTTCAGCAAGTTAGCCACAGCAAAACGCATTCTTTCAATGATGGGAAAATCTGATCCGCAAAATTCGCAAACAACTGTGATGCTTATTAATGACATCCTGTATAAACGGCGGACCTGGTTAATTACGAGGGTCAACTCCGCACACTTGAAAATCTCCAATAGCCAAGAGAGAGAGTTAGTCGCGGATAGCAAAAGGCCCGTCATTGACGGGCCTCTTTCAAACTTGACCTTATACCGAACGCGAGGGTTGAACCTGCCCCCTGTTTTCAGGCCGAATCCTGAACCAGATCGCATACATCGCCGGCAGAAACACCAGCGTGATGATGGTGCCAACAAACGTGCCGCCGATCAGCGTGTACGCGAGCGTGCCCCAGAACACCGAGTGGGTCAGCGGAATGAACGCGAGAATCGCTGCCAGCGCGGTCAACAACACCGGCCGCGCCCGTTGCACCGTCGCTTCGACCACGGCATGGAACGGCGCTAGGCCTTCCTGCTCATTGTGATGAATCTGCCCGATCAAAATCAGCGTGTTGCGCATCAGAATCCCCGACAGCGCGATCAACCCGACCAGCGCATTGATACCGAATGGCTGGTTGAAGATCAGCAGCGTCGGCACCACACCGATCAGGCCTAACGGCGAGGTCAGGAATACCATGATCATCGCTGAGATCGAGCGTACCTGGACGATGATGATGAGCAGCGTCATGGCGATCATGATCGGCAGCAACGGCAGAATCGCTTTGCCGGCCTTGCCGGATTCTTCGATGGCGCCCGCCTGTTCAATCCGGTAGCCGGAAGGCAGGTTTTCGATGATCGGCTGCAACTGCTGGATGATCGCGCCGGAAACGTCCGGTGGCTGCAAACCTTCGGCGATGTCGCCACGGACGGTGATGGTCGGCGTGCGATCGCGGCGGCGCAGGATCGGGTCTTCCATGCGCACTTCGACCTGGCCGATCTGCGACAGCGGGATGCGCTGCCCCGCCGCACCGACCAGGGTGAAGCCTTCGATCTGTGCCGGGTCCAGGCGGATATTGCCCGCCGCACGGCCAACGACCTGCACGGAACGGATGTCTTCGCGCACCGCCGTGATCGGCACGCCGCTGAGCAGAAACTGCAACTGCTGGGCGACTGCGCTGGAAGTTAGCCCCACCGCCTGCAAGCGGTCCTGATCCAGGTTGAAATGCAAGGTCGGCGTCAGCGGCCCCCAGTCAGTGTTGACGGTTCTCATCATCGGGCTGTCCTGCATCACCGCCCTGACCTGCTCGGCGATGTCGCGCAGCTTCGCCGGATCAGGCCCCATCACCCGGTAGGCCACCGGGAATGGCGAGTACGGGCCGAATACGATCTGCGTCGCCCGAACCCGCGCCTCTGGAGCAAGCCCTTCGGCGACCGCTTCGCGCAAACGCAACTTCAGAGTTTCACGGGCGTCCTGGTTGTCGGTCAGCACGACGATTTTGGCGAACGATGGATCCGGCAACTCCGGCGCCATTGCCAGGAAAAACCGTGGTGCACCCTGACCGATATAGGCGGTGACGATTTTTGCCTCTTCCTGCTTGTGCAGCCAGGCTTCGACTTTGGCCGCCGCGGCGCTGGTCTGCTCGATGGACGTGCCGTAGGGCATCTGCACTTCGATCATCACTTCAGGGCGGTCAGAGGTCGGAAAGAACTGCTTCTTCACCAGCCCCATGCCCGGAATCGCAACGGCAAACAACGCAATCACCATGCCCGCCACCAGCCATTTGCGCGTTATCACCCACGTCAAAATGCGCCGGAAGCGGTTGTAGCGCGGCGTGTCGTAAATTGCCGCGTGCCCGCCTTCGACTTTCTTGATGTCCGGCAACAGCTTCACGCCCAAGTACGGCGTGAAAGCCACGGCGACGACCCACGAAGCAATGAGCGCGATGCCGACAATCCAGAACATGTTGCTGGTGTACTCGCCCGCCGTTGATTGCGCGAATCCGTTGGGCAGAAAGCCAATCGCCGTGACCAGCGTACCGGCCAGCATTGGCGCTGCCGTGTGGCTCCAGGCATAAGCGGAGGCCTTGATGCGGTCGTAACCCTCCTCCATCTTCACCACCATCATTTCAATGGCGATGATCGCGTCATCGACCAGCAAGCCGAGCGCCAGAATCAGCGAACCCAAGGTGATCCGGTCAAAGTTCTTGCCGGTGGCCGCCATCACCACAAACACGATCGCCAGGGTCAACGGCACCGCCGCTGCGACGACCACGCCGACGCGCCAGCCCATGCTGAGAAAGCACACCAGCATGACCACCAGCAGCGCGACAAAGAACTTGACCATGAACTCGCCCACAGCCGAGTCGATATTCACTGCCTGATCGGTGACTTTGGAGAGGGTCATGCCCAAGGGCATTTCTTCGTTGATCCTGACTGTCTCGGCATCCAGCGCCTTGCCCAGATCGAGACCGTTCCAGCCCTCGCGCATGATCACGCCGAGCAATAACGCTTCTTCGCCGTTGTTGCGCACCAGAAAGGTCGCCGGGTCTTCGTAGCCGCGCTCGACCTTGGCCACGTCAGACAGCTTGAGTGTTCGGCCTTGAGCGACAACAGGCGTGTCACGAATTTTCTGCAGCGTGTCGAACGCGCCATCGACGCGCAAAAAAACCTCCGGCCCTTTGGTTTCGACCGACCCGGCCGGCGTCAATACGTTCTGATTGTTCAGCGCGGCGAAGATGTCCTGCGGCGACAAGCCCAGCGTCGCCAGCCGATCATGGGAAAACGAAACGAATATCCGCTCGGCCTGCTCGCCGATGATGTTGACCTTTTTCACCCCCGGCACGTGCAACAGGCGCTGGCGCAACGTCTCCGCATCGCGTACCAGCAAGCGCTGCGGCTCGCCCTTGGCTTTCAAGGCGAACAGCGCGAAGGTCACGTCGGAGAACTCGTCGTTGACCATCGGCCCGATGACACCCGCCGGCAGCTTGATTGCTTCGTCGTCGAGCTTTTTCCGTGCCTGATAAAACTCTTCCTGCACCTGCGATGGCGGTGTGCTGTCGAGCAACGAGACCATAGTGAATGCCAGTCCCGGACGCGTGTAGGTTTCCGAGCGGTCGTACCACTTCAGTTCCTGCAAGCGTTTTTCGAGGGGTTCGGCGACCTGATCCTGCATCTCCTGCGCGGTCGCCCCTGGCCACGCCGTAATCACCGTCAGCTGCTTGACCGTGAACGGCGGATCTTCCGCCCGGCCCAATTTGAAGAACGACAGGACGCCGGCCACGGCGATGAGAAAAATCAGAAACACCGTGATCGCACGTTGGCGCACGGCGATAGCGGAAAGGTTGAAGCGGCCCTCGCTCATGGACGACTCCCGGCAATCTGGCCATCGTCGTGGGCAAGCAAGCGCACTTCTTCGCCATCGCGCAGCAAATGCGCGCCCAGCGCGACAATCGGTTCACCGACGTTGAGCTGGCCAGCGACACGGGCCGAGTCATCGCTCAAGCCCAGCACCTCGACCGGGCGCCAGCTCACTTTCGCCGGAGTGCCGGCGATGACCCACACGCCGGGGCCTTTGCCCGGGTTATAGATCGCGGCGACGGGCACTTTCAGCGCCTGATCTGGCGAAGAACCCTGGGCAATTTCGACGGTGACCGTCGAGCCGATTGGCGCATTGGCCAAACTGCCTTCGAGCACATAGCGCGCCTCGAAAGTACGAGTCGTGCTGTCGGCCGAATCGGAAAGCAGACGCAGTTTTGCGCTCACGGCAGCCGACGTATCGCCATACAGTTTTGCCTGAGCGGTTGAGCCCGGCGCGGGGCGCAAGGTCTCGGGCAGATGGACGATGGCCTCCCGCTGACCGGCCCGCGCCAGCCGCACCACCGGTTGTCCCGGGCTGACGACTTGCCCGGGTTCGGCGAGGGTTTCCACCACCACGCCATCAGCGTCCGCCACCAGAACCGCGTAGCCCGAGGCGTTGCGCGCTACGTCCGCTTGCGCCACAGCAGCATTGAGCTGCGCCCTGGCGGTGTCAGCGGCGGCTTTGAACTGATCGTAGGCCGATGCCGAAATAGCGCCGGCGGCGACAAGTTTGCGATTGCGCGCTTCGTCATCGGCAGTCTGTATGGCTCGGGCGCGAGCGGCGCTCACCGCTTCTTGCTGGGCTCGCGCCTGCAGGCCGAGGTCGATCGGGTCGAGGCGCATCAGTGGCTGGCCGCGCTTGACCGTCTGGCCGGTATCAACCAGACGCTCGAGCACCTTGCCCGTAACGCGAAAGCCCAGATCGCCCTGGGTGCGCGCGGCGACGACGCCGGTGAATGATCGAGATCCATTTTCTGCCGGTTGCACCGCCGCCGATCTAACAATCGGCGCCAAGGTACGTGGATCTTTTGCGCTGGAGGAATCCCCGCACGCCGTCAGGGCCAAGGGCAACAAACATACCGCGAGGGGGAAAGGTCGGAGCCGGCGCATGGAATTCCTTTACTGAAAATAGGATGATCATCATATTCTCAGTCTTGTGACCGATATCGTCAACAGTCACTAAGTTACCGGCCCGATTTTCAGCGCTGAATCAGAAGCGATAGCTGACAGAAGTACCGAGCCCGCTGGCGCTGTTCTTGTATTTCGCGCTGTACGAACCCTTGCCCGCCGAGGTGTCGTTGATCTCAACGCTCTCTTCCCAGAGATACGAATAGGCGACGTCGATGGTGACATTCTCCGCTGGAGTCCAACCGGCACCGAGGCTGAACACCTTGCGATCACCCGTGGGAATACGCGGCCCGCGATTGGTATTGTTCGCCGGAGACTGATCAACCGAGAACCCGGTACGCAGCACCCATTGGTTGTTCAACCGGTACGCCGCGCCGATGGCGTGAGCCCAGGTGTCGTGCCAGTTCTGCTCCTCGCTGATCGTGCCCAACTGACCGGCGAGCAATGGCGGCAATCCACTGTTTTCGATGGTCAACTCTTTGAAGCGACTCCAGCGCGTCCAGGTGCTGCCGGCATACAGCGTCCAGTCGTTGTTCAGTTGATGGGTGACCGAGAAGTCCACCGACTCCGGGGTGTCGACGTCCAGCGAGGCGTCATAGCTGCGACCGCTGACCCCAAGCACGTTGAAGATGCCATCGCTGAGTTTGCTTTTCGCGTCGAGGTGGTAACTGACTTTTGAGTGATAGGTCAGACCCAGGCGGGTCTGCTCGGTGGCCTGGACCATGACCCCGGCGTTAAAGCCCAGCGCGGTGTCGTCGCCGGTGCTTTTGACTTTGCCGTCGTTGCGCCCGGGGCTCAGCGGATTGGCCACCATCCCCGACAGCTCGCCGCTGATGCGGTTGATGGTTGGGCCGAAGCCGATCGACACCTTGTCGTTGAAGGCATAGCTGATGGTCGGCTGGAACGTCAGCGTGGTGACTTCGCTTTTGTTGGCGTAGTAGCGGCCGGCAAAACCGCTGCCGTAGTCGGTGATCAGGCCAAACGGTACGTAGAACCCCACGCCGAACGCCCAATGCTCGTCGATCGGCTTGACGTAATAGCCCATCGGTACCGTGGTGGTCGGCACCATGTCGCCGTCTTCCTTGCCGCCAAACGTGCTGCGGGTCTGGCTGATATCGGACTTCGCAAACAGCGTCGCCTGCCCGACGCTGGCCTGCTCGCGCTTGAGCCGCGCCATGCCTGCCGGGTTGCCGAAAACGGTACTGGCGTCTTCCGCAGAAGAAGAGCGACCGGCAAAACCCGATCCCATGCCGCTGACGCTTTGCTCATTGAGCGCGAAACCGCCGGCCAGAACGTTGGAGGACGCAAGAACGACAGTCAGCCCCACCGGGTGCTTGAGCATTGTTTTTTTCATTGTGTGGACTCTGTGGGTGTCTCGGAAATGGAATACCTGAACTGCGGCGGCCATGTTATCCGAGTGACCATATCAGTCAACAGTCACATTTTAGGTAATTCATCTTCTGCCCCTGTACGGGCGAGGCGAGATTAGGGGGCGACTGATCCGAGTATTCGGATCAGCAGAGGGTCAAGGCATCAAGCTGCGCAAAATGAGGTTCGAAGTCAGCGTCGGCGCCACTTCGATGAAATCGAGGTTGTGTTGCAGCATCAGTGGATTGACGAAGGGCCGCAGCGCCAAGTGGATCGATTCGACGGTTTCATCCAGCGGCGTCCTGCGCTCGAACTCACCGGCCTCGCGCCCTTCGCGGACAATGTCGGTGATAAAGCGCTTGATCTGCGCATCGTAACGCTGCGCACTTGGCCAATTCTCACCCGCTGCAAACGCGGCAATGTCGTAGAGCTTGCGGTCGTTGAAGAACAGGTTCACGCCCGTAGCGATCACGGTTTTCACCAACCGGCGGAAACGCTCGGTGGGCGTTAGTTCTTCCTCGTTTATCGCCTCCTCGACCGCCGCAACGATCTGCCCTAGACAATTCGCGCAGATGGCTTCGCCAATCGCCTGTTTGGAATCGAAGAATTTGTAGATGTACGCCTTGGAGAAACCGATGGCCTTGGCCAGATCAGACACCGTGGTCTTGGCGTAGCCGTACTGGCTGAAATGCTCGTTGGCAGCCGCGACAATCTGATCACGAATGTCGTGATCAACGGGACCACGCGGGCCGGGGAAGGATGGGGAAGCTGAGGACTGATTCATGTCGGCAGCTTACTCACCCGCCCGCCGACTGACAACGTGTGACTCATTCTGAAAACCACCACCCATCCACTGTGGGAGCGAGCCTGCTCGCGAATACGCCCGCCCAAACAACACCAATTCCCCAAGCTGCTGCACTACCCGGCCTTACTGATCGCGGAAAAATTGATACGAGAAAAGCCGTGCAGCAACATCCCGACAATGATCAACGCCCCCGCGCGCAACCACGTTTCCCACCCCTGCTGACTGAGCAGCACCAGACACGAAACGATCGCAAGCACCGGGACAAAGGTCGGTACGCGAAAGTGGTCCTCCTCGACCCTGTCACGACGAAGAACCAGCACCGCCACGTTGGTACTCAGAAAAACGAACAGCAACAGCAAGACCACGGTCTCTGCCAGCGTTGCCAGCGTGCCTGTGAGTGTCAGGGCAATAGCGACCAAGGTCGTTGCGACAATGGCAGCCCACGGAGTTTTTCGTTCAGGCAGCACCGCACCCAGAACGCCCGGCAACAGCCCCAGATTCGCCATGCCATAGGTCAATCGGCTGGCCATGATCATGGTTAACAACGCACCGTTGGCCACAGCGATCAGCGCAATAAAAGAGAACAGCGCCGGCGGGATTGCGAGGGTCGATGCGCGGACAACTTCGAGCAAAGGCGCCGACGTTGCCACCAACTTCTCGGTAGGCAACACCGAAGAAGCGGCCACACCCACCGCCATGTAAACCACCCCAGCGGTGAGCAAAGCGGCGAACAAGGCGCGCGGGTACACCTTGCGCACGTCTTTGATTTCCTCGGCCAGATTGGCCGAGGTCTCGAAACCGACGAAGGAATAGAAGGCCAACAATGCCGCCCCCAGCACCGCCAGCACGGGACTGACGCCCGGTTTGAACGTGAGCGTCCGTCCCAGGTCCGCATCGCCTGTGCGGAAATACCAGACAGCGGCGACGATCACCAGAATCAACCCGGACAGTTCAATCACGGTCATCACCAGGTTTGCCCCAAGCGACTCCTTGATCCCCCGCGCGTTGAGCAGGCCGATAGCCAGGAGAAACACCAGCGCTGCAATCTGCGGCGATACGTCGACAAAGGCGTTGAGGTAATCACCGGCAAACGCCAGCGACAAACCCGCTGCACTGGTGACCGCAGCCGCCAGCATGCAAAAACCGACCAGGAAGGAAATGAGCGGTGACTTGAAGGCTTTTTCCGCGAATACCGAAGCCGCCCCGGCGTGGGGATATTTGGTCACCAGTTCTGCGTAGGAACCCGCCGTCAACATGGCGAAGAACAACGCGATCAGCAGCGGCACCCAAATCGCGCCGCCCACCTCCCCGGCAATGGTTCCGGCGAGTGCGTAAACACCCGCGCCGAGTACATCGCCGAGAATAAACAGAAACAGCATCGGGAAAGTGATAGCCCGGCGCAGAGCAGGTTTATGAGTGGGAGCCGTCACGGTCATTCCTTGGTTCAGGTGGGTAGGAGCTGGAGGGTTGTCACCTCAAACAATGGAAAATGGTGAGCAAAGCAAAGTTCCAAATCTATGACGGCCCGATTGGCACGGCGCTATAAACATTGCCCACTCGACACCTGTGGGAGCGAGCCTGCTCGCGAAGAAGCCAGCCCGATCAACACAAAACCTCAGCCCAAACCAATTCCCTAAACACCCCGTTTAAAGCCGACATCCAGACTATTCCAGCAAGCTACAACGCCTTGCGCCATTGCCTACGACTACGCCAGAATCCGCCGGCTTGTGCGCCTCAGGCCGTGGTTCTATCGTTGGCCGGTCACTGAAAAACAGTGATCGGGTTTGGTAGCCCGCTTTCCACATGGCGCATAACGTCATCCTATGCAGATGCTTTCGCATCGGTTTTATGGTGGCCATGCGCAGGGCGTTTTCGAGCGCGCCGGTTTTTCCATGTGGGCCGGTCTACCAACCTTCGTATGGCCACCACCCTTCGTTTGGTAGCGAGAGTGATGGCTCCCTTGGCCACATATGGAGCTTCACCATGTTCAAAGTCACGCCAAACCCGCCACAGTCAGACGAAACCTCCCCCTACGAATCCCTCGACTCAAAAAAACTCCACAAAGCCGCCGACCGCGCCCTCGACCACTACCTCAAACCCACCGACACCCTCAAAACCACGCCCTACCAGACCAGCAGCATGTTCCTCGCCAACCCGAAAATCGCCACCGAAGAACTGCTGGTCAACGCCAGCGAATCGCTGGGCTCGGCCTCGGTGATGTTGAGTGATGTGATCGGGATGGTTGAAGGATCTGCGCGCAAGACACTGCAAGGTATTGCGCAGGTAGTGATGCTCGGCGAGCTGGCGGTCAATCAGGCGTTGGATAATGTCGTGCCGGTGGAGTAAACGAAAATGCCCTGTTACCGGTGAGGTGCAGAGTTTCAAATACAAGCGATGAAGGTCGGGCGTGCGCTTATGTCCCGCCCCCCACCGCGCTCATCACAAGAGCCCAGCCTTGCGCTGGGCTCTTGCCGTTTAGTGGCAGTGGTAGTCGTTGGTCTTGTGGTTGCGATGGCAACCCTTCGAGTCAGTGCCACCGCTGTGCGCAAAGGCAGCAACGGATGTAATCGATAATAGTGCGGCAATCAGAATGGCGGACAGTTTCATCAGGGCTTGCTCCATGCTCGTGTTGTTATTCTTTGTGAGATGTCTCACGCGGAGCAGCGTATGGCCAGGTGCCTTCATTGAGCAAGCGACTTCTCCGAGGATTCGATCAAAGGTCGATTGCTTGCGATGGCTGGGTCACTGGGCGCGAACATCAGCCAAACGACGTCGTTTGTCGGGCTGGTTATGGTGGCAGGTGGCGGCACTGAGTGCCGCAACGAAAAGCACCAACACTCCCGCCTTATGCGCTCAGGCCAATCCAGCCATGGAAGCCGACATACAGGCCAACGCCAATGATCAGCACGCTGGACAGATAAGGAGCGCGGCGCGCCACGGTTCCCAGCCACGGCCAGCGATTGGAAGCCTGCCTGGCACCAATGGCCGCAGCGGCACCGACAGTGACCAAAGTCAGCGCCAGGCCGATGCTGAAACACAGAACGAGCATGCCGCCGAGCGCGACCTCTTTGACTTGCAGGCACAGCAACAGCACAGTGATGGCAGCCGGACAGGGAATCAGGCCGCCAGTCAGCCCGAACATGACGATCTGACCCGTGGTCACTTCACGGTTGGTGAAGCGCTTACGGATGTCGTTGGCATGAGCACGTTCGTGCGCATCCTGATAGCCATCAATCGACAGTTCCAGGCCTTCGAGTTCGGAATGCGCATGCCCGTGACCATGCTCCTGGAACGTCAGATCGTAATCATGCGAATGCCCGGCGTGTCCAAGGCTCAAGCGAGCGCTGAACTCGTGCGGCTCCGGAATATCCACCGTCGACTGCAGAAAGCCTTCGCGCTCGACGAACGCGAACGATTGGCTGCTGCCGTCCGGACGCGTCGTGGTCAGGCGAACATCCGAGGCTGCCCAGGCGTGTCCGCTCAGGGTCTTCAAACGCCAGTGCGGTGGCAGGCCTTCTTCGAAGATCGACAGTTCAACACGACCATGGCCGGTATCTATTCGGTGCGTTTCATCATGATGACCATGGTCGTGTTCGCCGTGATGGTGATCATCGCTTTGCTCGAACTTGAACATCTGCTCACCGCGCCAGGTACGCCACAGCATCCACAGGGCAATCGCGATGATCAGTGCAGAGGAAGCAAGCTGGAAATACGGCTCAGTGGTTTCAGCATCCAGGCCTTTGCCCAGGTACATGCCGCCGATGGCGACCAGCCACACCACGGCGGTGTGCGAAAGCGTTGCGGCCAACCCCAACAAAACAGCCTGTTTGACCGAGCCACGGATGGCCACGATGAAGGCCGCCATCATGGTTTTCGAATGGCCTGGCTCCAGGCCATGCAAGGCGCCGAGCAGAATCGCGCTCGGGAAATACAGCCAGGCGTGAGCCCCGCCTTGTTGCAGCAGTTCAGCAAAGTTGGGCATGTCAGACCTAGAGGTACTTGGTGATTTGTTTGAAGGCTTCCAGCGGTGCGCGCTCGCCATTGCCCAGGGCCGAAACGGTATCTTCGAGGCAGTGGTCGATGTGATCCTGGATGAGCGTGCGTTTGGCCTGGCAGATCGCTTTCTCGACCGCATGAAGCTGCTGGGCGATATCCACGCACTGACGCCCTTCTTCGATCATGGTGATGATGCCGCGCAAATGCCCGTCCGCCCGTTTGAGGCGTTTGATGATCGCCTCATGACTTTGGTGGGTGTGGGGATGGCTGTGGTCGTGTTCGTGTTCGTGCTCACTCATGAGTTGAGTCTCAGGGCTCGATGAATTACGCTGGCATCGTATCCCCCCCGGGGGGATTAGGCAAATCGCTTGGACGCCCTGTCAACGAGTTGAAACCTTTAACGCCATGTACAGCAAAACACTGACAACCACGGTAGTAATCGCGCTTGCTCCCGCCATGTTCATGGCCTGGGCCAGGGCATACCTATTCGTTGTCAGTCACCTCGGGGCAGCCAGCCTGGGAGATCGCTCAGGACGTCCATCATTCTCACGGCGAAGAGTCGTCATCCAGCCACGACCGGCGATTACCTGAGCGTCGAACAGTAGTCCGGAACACATGGAAAACGAGGCCGCAAATGCGGCCTGGTTTTTTTCTGCGCGAAGAAAAGTGCTGGATTCAAATTCCACAAATGTCCGTGCGCAGCCGCCAGGCGTCCTTCGCCGGCGGCATACCGAACAAGCGGGCGTAGTCCCGACTGAACTGCGAGGGACTTTCATAACCGACTGCATATCCCGCCTCTGCGGCGTCGACCGCTTCGGTGACCATCAGCCGACGTGCTTCCTGTAGCCGCAACTGGTTACGAAACTCCAGCGGGCTCATCGAGGTGATCGCCTTGAAATGCGTATGAAACGAAGAACGACTCATGCCGGCGATTTCGACGAGTTGATCTATCCGACACGCTTCGTTGTAGTGGCTGCGCAGCCAGGCAATAGCCTTGGCGATCTGGTTCAAGCGGCTGTCTGCTTGTGCCATCTGCCTGATGATGCTGTTGCCGTTTTCGGTTAGAAGGCGATAAAGCATTTCGCGAATCACCAGCGGAGCGAGCGCTTCGATATCCCGTGGCCTGTCGAGCAGCCCGGCCAGCCGAACCGCAGCATCCAGCAGTTCTGGAGTCGTATTGTTGAGCGCAATGCCTGCTGGAGGCGCACTGACGCTCTCTTCTCGTAGCGGATGGCGCAGCGCAAGTTCACTCAACACAGCGGTATCGAGATCCAGCGCCAGGCACAGATAGGGAACAGCCTCACTCGCCTCGATGACCGAGCCCATTACCGGAAGATCTACCGATGCAATCAGGTACTTGGCCGGATCGTAAACATAGGCGGTAGTGCCCAGCATCGCTTGTTTACGTCCTTGGGCGACCAGGCAGAGTGTTGGCTCGTACACCACCGGCATAGGCATCGTGGGCGAAGCCGAACGAATCAGGCTGACACCCGGAATCGCGGTGCTGTGAATGCCGTCATCCCGGACGTGACGACCAACGATATCGACAAGCTTTGAAAGGGAATTCAAACACAACTCCATAACGTCGGAATGCGGCGGTTAGACATCTGGTATCGGATGATCAAGCAAGAAATCAGGACGATCCTGCAACAGCCCTCCTCCGCTCGTAAGTCACACTTCAAATGAAGCCCAGAGATACTGCCGGCCACACCCGCGCCGATTCTTTGCCAAAGCCCCATATAGAGCAACGGCGTCGGGGAACGCAACTAGCGGCTTACAGATAACAACAACGGCCCATCCAACTCGACGGGACTCATCGGACAGATTAAGGAGCACAGGAAATGACGTTTGTTCAACGCCTCTCTACAGCGCTAGCACTGGTCCTCACCACAATCATTGCAGGGCCGGCGCCCGCCGTGGCCAGCGAACCGACTACGGAACGCAACCGCCAATTCATTGCGCAAGCGTTCAACCAGTGGGCTCAGGGCGGCCGGACGTTCTTCACAGATGTCCTGGCTCCCGATGTGATCTGGACAATCAAGGGGACGAGCCCTTCGGCAGGTACTTATCGGGGCCGAGACGACTTCCTGAAACGCGCAGTCCAACCCTTCGCAAAACGGCTCACCTCGCCCGTTCGCCCGACGGTGACGGATATCTGGGCTGAGGGCGATGACGTCGTTGTGCACTGGGACGGCACCGCCACCGCAGCCGATGGCGCGCCTTATCGCAACAGCTACGTATGGATCATGCGCATACGAAATCTGCAGGCAGTTGAAGTCATTGCCTTTCTCGATCTGGTGCCTTACGACGACGTTATCAGGCGAATTCCGCTTGAAGCTGGCGATGTGGAATAGATAAGCCCGCCAGGATCGACTGGAGGATCTGCTCGCAACGCTGCAAGATATATGCAGATAGCGATGTCACCGAATGTCGGCTTTCGGCCATAAGCAGCCATTTGTGAGTGGCCTTTTTCTCAAAAACGCATGGATAGCGAGGTTGGCGATGGCACTCACGGAGCTGAGCTAATTTAGAAAAAGCTCAGATTGCGTAGCCCGTGAAAGGGTAAGCCGTGCAATTAGCTCAGACACCTGAATCACATAATTTATTGTTTTCAACGTAACCGCCATCGAGAGCTATTATTTGTAAAAATGTCCATGCCACCAGCCTACAATGAAACGTTTCAGTCTGAGCACGGGAAGATCCATAAGCTCTCTCAGCTTTAGCCTACCACCTGGGATTGCGATCAGTTTGTCTAATAACATTGAGGTGGCTTTCATCGCTTTAACAGATGGAAAGGCATCACCATGGTTGTTTAGAAGTAGGCTCTCAAGCGCTAGATCATAGTTAGGATTGTAGTCTAGCAACCAGCGCATCAAAATGAATTGAAGTATTATCTTAAAATGACTTTCTAGCTCTGCCTGAGGTCCTCCTATGAATTCACACAGAGTGGACATTTGCGAGAGATCTGGGGTGGAATCATTCTTATAAACATATTCCAGAAGATAAACTCCGACCGACACAAACCTGTGTTTGCGTTCTGCCAAGCCAAGCATTGCGTTAGAATACAATTCAAACGTTATAGCTTGACGTTGCAGCATAACGTTTAGCACAGCTTGAAGCCAAACACTGTCTAAAAGCTGATAAATATTTGAAGCAAAACCCCTAGAGTACGAATCCTCTGAAATAAATAGCGCCGCTCTATCTTTTGCAATGAAGTATGGCGCTATGCCGGCAGCATTCATTTTGACCAGCTGACTCGTCAGTTCGTCCGACTCTCTAGGAAAATTATACTCAACAACCTCACATCGGCCTTGAATCTTACTTATTGCTTCTAATGCGCGAGCACTCTCAGCGGAAACAGCACCAAACAACCCTTCCTTATCAACCGATAACATCTGTAATGTCTGCAACGTACTATGTGGAACAATGACGCTACTAAAGAAAGAACTCAATGAGTCCAGAAGTCCAAGTTCAGCTGCGACCCTCGCAGTATAGGTATCAAGGATAACGGGCTTGCCTTGGTAGCTTTCAACTAACCGCATTGCGCTCAGCCGCTCTTCTTCCGTACCTACACAGGTGCTAACCGCTCCCGCCCTGGATCGAACCAGATCGTAAACATCAAATATTCCTTTTTTGCTGAGGCCTGAAGCAATTTCCAGAGGCATATTTTTATCAATAATTTCGCCAAATAAAGTGTCATCCCAATCAACTTGTCGCTGCAATATTGCGAGTAATGAGTCAAGATTATTATCCTCTACGCGCAGCGACCACAATCCGCCTGCAGTTGGGAACCGTGTCTCATAGGTCTTGCATATCTCGTGGAAAGCGTAAAGATAAGGGTGTTTTACTTCTTCAACTTTCCAAACTATATTTCCTTGCAATTTTTCTTGAATGAATTCGTACCCGGCGCCTTTACCCCATACTTGTTGAGTATAGAAATCTACTTTCTCTGGGGAAAGCTCAAGAAGATCTTCAGAGTTTGGCTCAACCTCCCTCTCAATTGCTTCTCCTTCTGAAGGTACGAGTCGGTAATAGCATCCATTACCAACAACCGTTACGGCATCCAAAATTTTGTCTTTTTCGACCATGATAAAGGTGCCAAAGAAGCCTAGTGCGATGGGAGCCAAGTCAGGATTATCTATCCATAGTTGATAAGCTTCTGCAAGCGCTTCAGCCCCCTGACCTAGTGATGCACGCAGTTTCGCTATATGCATACGCTGTTCAGGAGTACCGTGTAGTGTATTGAGATCATAGGTATTAAAGAGCTGCTTCAATGCCGAAGTATCATTACTCAACTTGGCAATATCACATAATACGATAAAAGCAAATAAATCCTGCCCGCCATTGTCAATGTATTTTTCTATTAGTGGAACTGACCGTTTAAAATCATTACGCTTAAAGTATAAACATCCGGCCAGAAGCTCGAAGCCTTGGGGGTTCGGGATTATGTGTTTTTCGAAAAAGTCGACGGCTTCTGCCCTGATTGGATGTTCATTGAGAAATCCCAGAGCGAGCATGTGCTTCAGTTCGTAGTTCTCAATGGCGGCCGGGTGAGATTCCAATCGGGAGACGATCTCTTGCCATAACATCATGTGGCGAACGAGCTTCATGTAGTGAAAGAACTCAATAACTTCGCTGCGTTCCGTAACGCGAGTGTATCCATATGAGTGAGCCATCTTGGCAATAGAAAAAATTTCACTTGCGGCAGCAAATTCAAATAGCAGCAGCCGACCACGGCTATCAAGCTCAGAATTCGCAAGAAGCTCTTTCAATTGTTCTTTACCACGAGCCTTACCGACAAATGCCCGTGATATGTAAATTACTACTCTGGCATGGTCAGCGAAGGGATTGTCAAACCTATCAATAGCATAATCCTGAATCGCACTCAGTCCGACCCAGTCTTTCCTAGCTATTTTATTCAAAAGTCTAAGTTTTTTTTCGTTGGCGTTATCGGCAACCTTTTCCACAGCCCGTTCGAATAACTCGGCTTCCTGAAGGTCGATTAAACTGCGCGCTATTATCTCGATGATCTGCTGGTCATCTGTCAACTCAGCCAGTACATAAGAACACTCTCTCGTGAGAGCCTCAATGTTGTTCGAAAGTTTGTAGAGAATTAAAAGATTTTGGATGTTCTGAAGGTCACTGTCATGCGCAACTCTATCGCTTGCCTTAAAGGTCTGCCAGTCAGTAGCTATGTAGTCCGCAGCCAACTTAAGCTCGCCCACCTCGTCCTCAGTGAATGTAAAACCGTTAGCAGTTTGACGATTATTGACATAGTGATGAAGGATGTCCGTCGCTATCAAGTTTTTGACCTGAGCGTCGTCCGGGAATTCTTCCAAGAAGTTTTTAGCTAAATCTTTCCACCCATCAACCCCTTGCGAGGCGAGAAGATGAATATGCGCAATACGCACAGACTGGTTCAGTTTTACTCGTTCACTGAACTGGTCAAATGGATCTACATAGGTATCATTATTGTGATATTTAATACGAGTAGCTTGTAAAATAAAGCCAGCTAAAATCTCATTGTCCGGTTGGTCGAGAATTTTTTCGCTACCATATTCCAGAGCTTTATCATTATCCCCATCAAGGATGTATGCTAAAGTTTTGAATGCGACTGCTCGTTTATCCTCTGGTGCGTAAGTGCAAGCTTCGAGAAGAAGATTTGGAGCTTTAGAGGTGCTACCTAGCTGATATTGACAAAGTGCGATATTTGCTTTCACTCGAAATATCAAAAGATCAGTAAGGTTATTTTTTTGATCTGCTAAAAGCTTTTCAAAGGATGCCAGAGCAGTCTTTACCGCGCCGGAGTTCATTTGGTCTTTATAATGATCAATTTGACGATCGAATTCAGTTTGCAGACCTCCAGCCACCCCTTGGGCTAAAGCGGCGTATTGAACCACGCCGGATTTAGAAAGGGCCTCAGCAATCGCATCAACATCATTTATCGTTATAGGAGCATTATTCGGCCCACTGATGGCCACACTCGAATTTTGCGCAGTCACGTTAGTATCAACTGGCTTCCCGATGTAGCGATTGATGAGATCCCTTAAATTCACTGCTACTTCTCTTTATTATGATTGATGGTTATATTTCCCGAATTCTTTCCATTGATGGCAGCAGAACCGTTGTCTGCATTAACTCTGACATTCCGATTTCGCACGAATTTAAAGCTGACGACAACCACTAGGCAAAGCAGTAGCGCCCCACCCAAAATTAACTCAGGATTTTCAGCCAATGAAAAACTCATACCAACTTCCCTTTGATCGACATTTGGATCCTAATCCTACCCGAGAGGATAGCTATGTGCCATGCGATATCGTCGGCCACCAACGGGTTGGTCCGGCGCGTCAGTTGGACGCGTTTACACGCGCCGATGACTGACCCCTTATGGCCGATTGCTGCCCGCCGCCACGGGCGCCCTGCTGGCAGACCGTGCATTGACCTCACGAAACAGCGCTTCAAACACATGCACTCTCCGCAATCTCCCCTTCCCCCCGCAAAAAACCCACAAACGCCCTGAGCGGCGAAGGCATGTGGCGGCGGCCGTGGTAGTAAAGAAACGGGCCGTCGAAGGACTGCCACCAGTCGTCGAGAATCGGCACCAGTCGACCGTCGGAAAGCGGCTCGCGTAGAAAGTCCTCGAAGGTATAGACGATGCCCAGTCCGTTGATGGCCGAGCGAATTTTCAGATCGTGCGACGACGTCAGCAGTTGCCCCTGAGGCGGGATACGCACGATACGGCCGTCTCGATGGAACTCGAATACGCCGACTTTGCCACTCTCGAACCGATGGCCAAGCAGGTCATGGCCCGGCAGTTCTTCGGGGTGAGTGGGCGTACCGCGTTCAGCCAGATAGCCCGGGGCGGCGGCTGCAACGAAGCGTTGGCGACGCGGGCCGATGGGCACGGCGATCATGTCTTTGGCCAGGCTCTCTTCATAGCGCACGCCGGCGTCATACCCGCCAGCGTTGACGTCGACGAAGGTGTTGTCCATGACGACTTCGACACTGACCCCTGGATAAAGGCGCAGAAAACGCGCCAGCAGGTCGGGCAACAGAAAGCGTGCCACCGGCACTGGCACATTGAGCTTGAGCGTGCCGACCGGGCGCTGAGCGTCGTCGTCGAGATCGTTGAAAGCGGCGTCGATTTCTTGCAAGGCCGGGCGCAGGCGCTCGAGCAATCGTTCGCCGGCCGCCGTTGGCGTGACGCTGCGCGTGGTTCGATTGAGCAGGCGCACGCCCAGGTCGCTTTCCAGCCGACGCATGCAGTCGCTCAACGACGAGGCGGACAGCCCGCGCTTTTGCGCGGCAGCACGAAATCCCCCCGCCTCGACCACCGCAGCAAATATCGACACATCGGTAAGGTTTGGTTTACGCATGGATGCTTCCTCCGCAAGCGGCTGACTGTACGCCATACCGTACGGGCCATCCACCAATGCCCGACTTATCGTCGCGTATCCGTACACCGATACTGCTCACTCGCCCCGCCAACCGGGAATCTATGACGCGAATGAGAACTCCCCGATGATTCATTCACCCGCTACGCCGAGCAATACTGCGACCCAACGCCTTCTCAAGGCCACCCGAATGCTGTTCGCCATTTCCGCGATGGCCGGCGCACTGGCTGCGCAGGCTGCTCCCCAAACGGAGCCGAAGCCGGACTGGTCAGCCCACGATATGCCCAGCCAGAAAGGCCGCATTGTGCTGGTGACCGGAGGAACCAGCGGCATGGGCTATGAAGACGCGCTGGCCCTGACGCGAGCCGGTGCCGAGGTGATCATCGCCGCACGCAACGCCGAGCGCGGCCGCGAAGCGATCACGAAGATCAAGCAAGCCGTGCCCGAGGCGCGCGTGCAATTCGAAACGCTGGACCTTGCCAATCTGCAATCGGTGCGCGACCTCGCCAACCGTCTGCAAGGGCGCCTGCCGAGGCTCGACGTGCTGATCAACAATGCCGCGATCATGTCGCCGCCTGTTCGAGGCGTTTCCGCCGATGGCTACGAGATGCAATTGGCGACCAATTACCTGGGGCATTTCGCCTTGACCGGCCTGCTGATGCCCCTGCTACGCAAAAGCGACGATGGTCGGGTGGTCAGCCTGTCGAGCATCGCCGCCGGGCGCGCAAGCCTTAATTTTGATGACCTGCAGGCTGAGCGCAGTTACGACCCTTTCGCCAGCTACAGCCAGTCGAAACTGGCGGTTCTAAAGTGGAGCATTGAGCTGCAGCAGCGCAGCGATGCCGCCGGTTGGGGGATACGCAGCATCGCCGCGCACCCCGGCGTTGCCGTGACCGAACTGATCGCCCGGGGGCCTGGCCTGGACAGTGAATTCGGCAAACAATGGGCTGTAGAGCGGGACCTGTATCATTCCGCAGCGCAGGGCGCGCTGCCCACGCTGTATGCGGCGACGGCGCTGGAGGCGGTCGGCGGCGCCTACTACGGCCCCACCGGTGATAACGAGAAGCGCGGGCCGCTGGGCTTCGCCAAGATGCCGCCGGCCGCTGCCGATCGCTCGAATGCGGCCACACTGTGGCAACTCTCCGAGCGACTGACCGGCGTCACCTACCGCTGACCGCCCGGCACGGGGCAGGCCCCGTGCCATTGCCCCGCCACTCCCACAGGAGCGCAACATGGATACGTCTCTTCTCGCCCACCGCGCCGGCGCCATCATCAATGCCGAGGCTCACGAGCTGCGCCCTGCGCTCAACGGTTTTCTGCTGTTCGTTTGCCTGTTCGCCGGCTATTTCATGCTCCGTCCGATCCGCGAATCGATGGGCATCACTGCCGGCGTCGAGAACTTGCAGTGGCTGTTCACCGCGACCTTCCTGGTCATGCTGGCGGCCGTTCCGCTGTTCGCCTGGCTCAGCGCACGCGTGCCGCGCCTGCATTTCGTGGACTGGGTGTACGGATTCTTCTGCACCAATCTGCTGTTGTTCGCCGTCTTGTTCCTGGGCGAGGAAAGCCCGTGGCTGGCGCGCGTATTTTATGTGTGGATATCGGTCTACAACCTGTTTGTCGTATCGGTCGCCTGGAGCCTGATGGCCGATGTCTTCGACAGTGCCCAGGCCAAACGTCTGTTCGCGTTCATCGCGGCGGGCGCCAGCGTCGGCGGCCTGAGTGGCCCTGCGCTGAGCGCCTTGCTGATCGGTCCGCTGGGCGAGTCCGGCCTGATGCTGCTGGCCGCTGTTCTGCTCGGCGCTGCGATGTGGTTCAAGCGCCAGCTGATGCGCTGGCGTGAACGGGGTGGCGCAGGACGCCCCGATGCCGCGCCGAGCGAAAGCCCTCGCAGGCCGTTGCCGGGCAATCCGTTCAGCGGTATGACGGCCGTTTTGAAATCACCCTATCTGCTCGGCATCTGCGGTTTTGTGGTGCTACTGGCGACAGTCTCCACCTTCCTTTACTTCGAGCAGGCACGCGTCGTCGCCGAACACTTCCCGGACCGCGAGGCGCAGGTGCGCGTGTTCGGCATCATCGACTTTGTCGTGCAGGCGGGCGCCCTGCTCTGTCAGCTGTTCATCACCGGACGCCTCGCCCAAAGGCTCGGTGTCGGCGTGCTGTTGGCCATGGTGCCGCTGGTCATGTGTGCGGGGTTTATCGGGCTGATCTTCGCCCCCGGCTTTGGCCTGATCGCCGCGCTGATGATCGTGCGCCGCATCGGTGAGTACGCCTTCGTGCGCCCAGGCCGAGAGATGCTGTTTGCCCCGCTCGATGCCGAAAGCAAGTACAAGGCGAAGAACTTCATCGACACCGTGGTCTACCGCGCCGGCGACGCCATCAGTGCCTGGGCGAAAAGCGCGCTGGACGCCCTCAGCCAAGGTGCTGGCATGGCAGCGCTGGTCGGCGCGTTGTGTGCACTGCTGTGGGGTCTGCTGGGATGGCGACTCGGCGAGCGGGCGGACCGCCGAGCCAGGGTGTCGGGAGCGCGGCAAAACCCAGCGTAGCGCGGTCCAATCGAGAGACGAGGATTTTTCATGCGGGCATTAGCTATTCAACGGGCGATTCTTTGCAGACTGACTGACGGCTGACCGCCCCACCAGGGAACTGCCGGTGCCAGGCATCGTCCGAGCTTAAGCGTTTAAGCAAACTGCTCGCCACGAGGTTTCCGTTTGAAAGCTGCCATCGTTAAAAAATACCGTCTGATCATCAAGACCCTCGGCTACGTGGGCTGGTCTTTGTTCTGGTTGCTGCTCTGGGACATCGCCGTCACCGTCGACTTCATGCTGTTTCTCAACGCCAAGCTGAATCTGCCGTTGATGCCGCTGACCTTGCTCGGTTCAGCGTTGATCGTGTTGATCAGTTTTCGCAACAGCAGCGCTTACAACCGCTGGTGGGAAGCGCGGACGCTGTGGGGGTCGATGATCAACAATTCCCGCAGCTTTGCCCGGCAGGTGCTGACGCTGCTGGACGACGCAGGTGGCGAGGTGAACCCGGTCAAATCGACGCTGTTGCGCCGCCACGTCGCTTACGTGAATTGCCTTGCCGCGCATCTGCAAGGCCAGCCTTGTCCCGACGAGGTGCGGGCGTTTATTCCCGCCGAAGAGTTCGCCCGCAGTGGCACAACCAATAACTTTGCCAACGATATCCTCACCGGCTCGGCGACTTTGCTCGCTCGCGAATACAAGGCCGGGCATCTGGACAGTATTCGTCTGGCGCGGCTTGAGTCGACGCTGGTGGACTTGTCCAACAGCCAAGGCGGCATGGAGCGGATCGCCAATACCCCGCTGCCCTACCCTTACGTGTATTTTCCACGGCTGTTCATTTCGCTGTTCTGCCTGATCGTACCGATAGGACTGGTCGAATCCCTCGGCTGGTTCACGCCGCTGGCGTCGACCGTGGTCGGGTTCATGCTGCTGGCCATCGAGCGCATCGGCACCGACCTGCAAAGCCCGTTTCGCCACAGCGAACACCAGATTCAAATGGAAGCGCTGTGCGAAACCATCGAAAAGAATTTGCAGTCGATGCAGCGTGATTCGTTGGGGGATGTGCGCAGGGTTGAGGAGCCCGCTTGAGGCGCTGCCTTAGCAGCAGCGCTTTTCATCAGATGCGCAGCGGCTATTGACGAGTGTCCGCCGCCTCGGCCGGGTAAAACTCGCCCTGCTTGCCCATTTCTTCGAGTCGTTCGCGCGCTACCGCCTCAACACGTGCCACTGCCTCTCGATCGTCAGGGTCAACCAACTGCAAGCACAGGCGTCGAACATTCTGATCATGCGTCCCCTCGCTGAGCATTTCGTGGGTAAAGACTTGTTCAGCACGCCATAGGCATAACTGGGTATGGGTCCCGCCGAGCCATATCTCGTTGATTGATCCAAGATCAGTGGTTGCCAGTTGATCCACGGTGATTGTCTTATCCATTGCGCCGTACCTTGAAAATGCTTGTACAGGTACGACTGGCAGGCATAGCGAGTCGTTCAAGTCGTCGACAGTCCACCCACGCCCCACTCTCACTTGTTCGGAAGATTCTTATGAAATCGCCAAAAATCGAAGATTACATCGCTCAATGGCCATTACTGGGCGTGGACTCGACTGCTCCTTGGACGGTGACCCAGGATTGCGAGAGCCGGATTCTGGAATTGCTTGAAACGCTCGGCCCGGGATACCGGCGCCACGACTATTGTGCGATTCATGAAACCGCCATCGTTGAGCAAGGCGCCGTTCTCAAAGGCGCAATCATCATCGGCGAAGGCTGCTTCGTTGCGGCGGGGGCTTATCTACGGGGAGGTGTATACCTCGGCAAAAACTGCATCGTTGGCCCGAGCTGCGAGCTGAAAAGTACCTTCATGCTCGATGGCAGCAAGCTTGCCCACTTCAACTTCGTCGGCGACTCATTGATTGGCGAAGCGGTAAATATTGAAGCCGGCGCGATCATCGCCAACTACCGTAACGAACTGGACGGAGCCGATATCAAGATCCGCCACGAAAATCAGGTAATCGAAACAGGCGTCAGCAAATTCGGAGCGCTGGTGGGTGACGGCTGCAAGATTGGCGCAAACGCCGTGATTGCTCCTGGCGCTTTGTTGCGGCCCCACACACGTGTTCCTCGTCTGGGGTTGATTGATCAGTTTGCTTACGAATGACACCAGATATTCGAATCTATTTTTCGGCCAGAAGCTGCCGTTGGAATGTGTACCTTCCCGAGTATGTTCGGTGGTGGTGATCTGTCTGCCGGGAATATGCAAGTGCGATTAATCGGCTGTCTGCTTTTGCTTGAAAGCAGTCCACGGTTCCAGCCTTGTCACTGAACCGTCACACCCACCTCCTACGCTCGTCCGATCTCGACCGTTGACCCAAGAGCCCGCATTCCAAAATGCCGCCCATCGCAATTGCATCCCCACCCCGCCAAAAGATCATCCTGCGCTCCGACAACCTCACCTCTTCCGACTTCGGCGCCCTGTTCTCCAGGCTCTTCGGCAACCGCTACGCCGATACTCCGCCGCCGCCCTCCAACATCATCATCGGCGGTGTCTACGGGCGGCACGACGGGGTGAGTTTTCGGCGTATGCATTACCACGGCGACTTCAGCGTCGCCCTCCCCGACCCGCAGAACGAAATCACTTTCGTCATCCCCACCGCCGGCAAGATCGTTTTCAACCACGTCACTGAATCCATTGGCATGGCGCACATCGGTCTGGCGATCGACAAAGCGGATATCCGTTCGATGCGCTTTATTGATGATCACGCCCATCACGGCATTTCGATCGATCGTCTTCAGCTCACCGAGCGGTTGTCGGCGCTGCTGGAGAAACCGGTCGTGCAGAAGATCGTGTTTGAGCCGAGTGTGGATCTGAATGCGCCAGCCTTTCAGGGCCTCAAGGCGTTGATCGATCTGGCCACGGGCACTGAGTTCGATGCCTTGATCAACAGCGGAACGTTGATGCCGTCACGGTTGCGCGAGATGTTGATCGATGCGGTGCTGGAGGCGTGGCCGCACAATTTCACCGAGGCATTACGGGGGCCGGCGCCGTGTGTGGCGCCGCGTCATGTGAAGGTGGCGATGGAATTTATTCAGGCGCATCCGCAGCAGTTGGCCAGTGGCGTGGATCTGGCGCGGTTGAGCCATGTCAGCCAGCGCGCCTTGCAGGAAGGCTTTCGACGTTTTGTCGGGATGTCGATCGTGGCGTATCAGCGGCAGGTGCGTTTGCAGCGGGCGTATGAGGCGTTGGTGCGCGGGCATGCAAGCTCCGTGACGGAGGTGGCGTTGCGTTTTGGCTTCAGCAATGTCGGGCGCTTTTGTCAGTATTTTCAAAGCGCTTACGGCGTAAGCCCAGCGGAGTTGAAGGCCAGGCGGTGACCATTCGGTCCGGCGAAACCTGCATTTGATTGAACAGCAGGAATCTCAGGGCGACTAACCCCAGACAGGTCACTTGGCGAAAAGGGGGTTTCCATGACCGAGGATTTCATCGGCTTTTTCACAGCTCACACGATTTTAGGAATTCCACTGGCGAACTGGGTGCTGGCGTTCCTCGCAGCGACACTCAGTTATCTGCTGACCACCACGGCGATCCGTTTCGTGTTCCGCAAGGTGCAGGCGCGGGCCAGCGCCGGCAATGGGCATCTGACCTACATGGCCAGCGAAGTGCTGGCGGCGACCAGCACCACGTTGCTGCTGTTGGCATCGATTCTGGTCGGCATCGGCTTGCTGGATTTGCCGGAGCGCTGGCTCGGGCGGGTCAGCAGTTTATGGTTCGTGGTGGCGGCGTTGCAGGTCGGCCTGTGGACCAACCGCGCGCTGGCGCTGGGGTTGCATCGGTATTTCTCGCGGCATAACGCGACCGGCACTTTTCAGGCGAGCGCCCTGGCGACCCTGAGCCTGTGGGGCGTCAAGGTGTTGCTGTGGGCGGTGATACTGCTGGCGATGCTGTCGAACCTGGGCGTCAACATCACTGCATTCGTCGCCAGCCTCGGTGTCGGCGGTATCGCGGTGGCGCTGGCGGTGCAGAACATTCTCGGCGACGTGTTCGCCTCGCTGTCGATTGCCGTGGACAAGCCGTTTGAGGTGGGCGATTTCATCGTCGTCGGCACGCTGGCCGGTACGGTCGAGCACGTCGGCCTGAAGACCACGCGCATCCGCAGTCTGGGCGGTGAGCAGATTGTCATGGCCAACGCCGACATGATCGGCAGCACCATTCAGAACTACAAACGCTTGCAGGAACGTCGAGTGGTGTTCGAGTTTCGTCTGACTTACGAGTGCACCAGCGAACAGATCCGCCAGATCACTCAACGCGTTGAGAACATCATCAAGAACGAAAAACAGGCACGCTTCGACCGTTGCCATTTCCGCAGTTTTGGTGAGAGCGCGCTGGAATTCGAGACGGTATATATCGTTCTGGACGCCAGCTACAACGTCTACATGGACGTGCAGCAACGCATCAACCTGGCAATCATGGAAGCGGTGGCCGAGCTGGACGCGACGTTCGCCTTCCCGGCGCGCACCGTGCATGTCGCCTCCCTGCCCGAACCCAGCGCGCAGCCAGCACGCACACAGCAACCTTCGCGTGCGCAGCATGCTTGAGCGCAAGAGCCCGGCAATTTGCCGGGCTCGCTGTGTTCAAAACGCGTAACTGGCCTTGAGTCCGCCATTGAAACCATGGCTGTCACCGCCACCGTTGGCCCCGACCTCAGCGCCTACACTCAGTGCGCCGAGGTTGGCCATCAGATTAACGCCGCCGCTGAACTGGTCGCGGTTGTCGAACGCCGCGCGCTGCTCGATATCCAGCCCCAGCAGCTGGCCTTCGCTGTCGACTTGCTGATTGCCGAGCGCACGTTCATAGCCCACGCGAACACCCGGGACCAACTGCCACGCACCCATCGTCACCGGGGCAAATGACACGTCGAGATTGGCCACCGCGCTGCGGCGGGTTTGCTTGATGCCGTCGACGTCGAGCGCCAGTTCACTGCCCTTCTCTTTGAAACCTTGCAAGTCGAGATGACTGACGCGAAAGCCCAGGCTCGGTTCGACAATCACTCCGCTGAGCGGTGCGCGATAACCCAGCGCCAAGGTCGCGCCGGTGAGATTGCCGTGGGTGTCACCTTTGGCTGTGCCGAGGCCACCATCAAGCTCGCGTTTGCTGTCGTAGTCGACGTAACCGGCGCTGGCGCTGGCGTCGACAAACATGCCGCGCTCGAGACTGTTGAGGCCGTAACGCGCACCGAGGTTGAGAAAGGTGAAATCAGTATCAGCCTCGCCACTCGCCCCGCCGACGCTGCCCTTGCTGTAGCCGAAACCGGCGCGCGCACTGAGTTGTTCGCTGAAGCGCTGGGTGATGCCGAGCATCAGGCCCTGGCTGTGTTCGTTGCTGCTCTCGGCATGGGCCGAGCCGTCCGTGCCGAGGTAGCCGGCAAGCGCGGTGCTCCACAGGCGGTATTGGCCGACCTTCAAATCGCTGCCGCTGGCGAACGGTGCGGCGGCTTGTTCGATCATCGCGTTCTGCCGCAGCAGGTAGCTGGCCGCATCAGCGTGGACCTGACCGCCGACTTGAGATTCGACACCGCCCAGAGTGCCGGCGTCGATCGCCGATTGCAGGTAGTAGTTGTAAGCGCTGTAGGTGCCGGACAGCTCGGAGTTCTGCAACTGCCGCAGCAACTCGGCACCAGCAGCGGCGTTGCCGACCAGCCCGGCCTGGCCCGGCAAGCTGTTGTACTCGACGAGTTTGCCGCGCAGTACGTAAATGGTTTCCTGGGACAGACCGAGGCCCTGCTTGAGGTAGTTGTCCATGCTGCCGTACTCGGCGGCGACTTGGTCGAGACCGGCCTGCAAGTAACTGGCCTGCACCCCGAGCAGCGGCTCGTAGACGGCGGCCATGCTCGGCGGCAGTGCTTTGAGGGTCGCAGCGACGCGGGCGGCGGTGTAGTCGTTGGTCGCCAGGTAGTTGGCCATGATCGTCGCCTCATCGACGCCGGCGATGCTCTGCAACACGGCGGCGGTCCAGCCAGTGCGGTCCTTGCCGGCGGTGCAGTGGAACAACTGCGCGGCGTCGACACTGGCCAGCTCATTGAACAACTGGCCGAACTGCCCGCGCATGCCGGCATCGCTGACGAAAGCGCGGTTGGTTTCTTCCATCATCGCCACGGCTTCGGCGGCGCTGTGGAACGAGATGTTGGTGATGTTCGAGCCCGAGGTGGTGCTGCCGATGATGTCGATGTTGCGATAGGCCGCGCCCGTGATCATCGTGTCGGGCGTGGCGGCAATTTCACCGGGAGTGCGCAGGTCGTAGATGACTTTGATGCCGAGGCCATTGAGCGTCGCCAGATCCGCCGCCGACGGCGTCAATGCGTTGGAGCGGTAGAACACGCCGCTGCGCATAGTGCCGTCGTGGGCGGTGGAATACGCGGTAGTGGTGCCGGCGATGTCGCGGAAGTTGTCGATGCCGGACAAGCGCGGCGTGTCGAGGGCGACAGGCTCGGCCGCGTGGGCAGCGCCGATGGACAGGCTCAGAACGGACAGCGAACACAGAAGACGTTGGAACACAGTGCAGCCTCATGAAATCAGCGTTGGGCTGGTCACTATGGGCAGGCGAGTGAGATGGAATATGACAGTTTCGGCAGGCGACAAAATGCCTGCGCGAATGGGCCGTGGGGTGCGTGATTGGTCCATCAATCCTGCTTGAATGTGTTGAAGATCCCTGTGGCAGCGAGCCTGCTCATGAAAGCGGCGTGTCAGCCGATTATATTCAAGCTGAAAAAAAGCTTTCGCGAGCAGGCTCGCTCCCACAGGGTTTGGGGAAGTATCCGTTTTTTCAATTTGTCGCGCGCAATCACAACCCCTTATAAGACTGCCATCACTTTCAAGAACAAGAGGCTGTACCCATGAGCAACGCCTGGAACGAAGGTTATTTCACCGACGAAGGCTACACCTACAGCTATAGCCGGGAGATCAATCCGGTGTTCCTGCGTTACTGCCTGTTGTTGCGCGGGTTCGCCACGCTGGAAAGCAACGACGGCGTGCACTGCGAACTGGGCTTCGGTCAGGGCGTGTCGATCAACATCCACGCCACCGCCAACCCGGGTTCGTTTGTCGGTACGGACTTTCACCCGGGTATGGCGGCCCATGCCATCGACCTCGCGACTGCCGCCAACAATGGCGCGCGTCTGTATGACGACAGCTTCGAACAACTGCTCGCACGCAACGATCTGCCGCAGTTCGACAGCATCAGCCTGCACGGTATCTGGACCTGGGTCAGCCGCGACAACCAGAAGCTGATCGTCGAATTCGCCCGCCGCCACCTGAAACCGGGCGGCATGCTCTACGTCAGCTACAACTGCTTCCCCGGCTGGTCGCCGTCGGCGCCGCTGCGCAATCTGTTCAGCCTGCATGACCGTTTCGCCAACGCCTCGGCGCGCTCCGATGAGCGCATCGACGCCGCACTGGAGTTTTCCGAAGCGTTGCTCGCGGCCAATCCGAAGTATGCCGCGGCGGCGCCGAGCCTGGGCGCGCGGCTACAGAGCATCAAGGGCCAGGATCGTCACTACGTCGCCCACGAATATTTCAACCGCGACTGGAACTGCATGTACTTCGCCGACATGGTCGACGCGTTGGCCCCGGCCAAGCTTGACTACGCCACCACGGCAGTGCCGCTGGACTCGGTCGACCCGCTCAACCTGAGCGCCGAAGGCATGGACTTCCTGGAAACCATCGAACACCCGATCATGCGCGAGCAAGCACGGGACTACTTCGTCAACCAGCACTTCCGCCGCGACCTGTACGTGCGTGGCGCGACGCGCCTGTCCGCTGCCGAACGCCGGGCGAGAATGCTGCACAGCCGTTTCGCGTTGCTGCAACCCTGGGAAACTGTCGCGGGTTCGGTCACCGGTCCTGCCGGCGAAGCGACCCTGCAAGCGGAAATCTACGGCCCGGTGCTCGATGCCTTGGCGGCGCAGAACTATGCGGCCAAATCAATGCGCCAATTGCTCTCCGAGACTGCAATGGCTTACGACGACCTCGAACAAGCCCTGGCCGTGCTGATCGGTATGGGCGCTGTCGCTCCGTGCCAGAGCGAGGCCGCCGAGTCGCAGGTCAGCGGTCGCTGCGCCGCGCTCAATCTGCAACTGTGCAAACGCTCACTGTACGGCGCCAACATCCAGACCTTGGCCAGCCCGGTCACCGGTGGTGGCGTGACGGTCAGCCGCTTCCAGCAGTTGTTCCTGATCTCGATCAAACAGGGCAAACAGCAGCCGGCCGAATGGGCGCAACTGGCGTGGGGGGTGATCAGCGAACAAGGTGAAGTGCTGGTCGACAATGGCCAGCCGCTGCTCACCGCTGAAGCCAATATCGCCGCGCTGACCGCACAGGCGCAGGTGTTTGCCGAGCAAACGCTGCCTGTGCTGAGGGCGCTTAAAATCGCTTGATTGCAAACGAACCAAGGTGGGAGCGAGCCTGCTCGCGAAAGCGCTGGATCAGCCGCCAAATCGGTGGCTGACGTACCGCATTCGCGAGCAGGCTCGCTCCCACATTGGTCGAGGTACGTGGCTAAGCCAACCGTCCTGTTTACGGAACTTTCCGCCCTCTGCCGCCTGTCCTGCCACTCGGCAAAAAACGAAATTTCTGCTGCGCGCCCTCCTCACAACTATGCATGCGCCAACGCCCACAAGGGTCGAGGCGCGATAGCCTGGTCTGAGGAAAATTTGAATGTTCATACATAACAAGCGACTTCAGTACACCGTTCGAGTGGCCGAGCCCAACCCGGGTCTGGCCAATCTGCTTTTGGAACAATTCGGGGGCGCCAATGGCGAACTGGCCGCGGCAGCGCGTTATTTCACCCAAGCCTTGGCCGAGGAAGATCCAGGGCGCAAAGACCTTCTGCTGGACATTGCCACTGAAGAGTTGAGCCACCTTGAGGTGGTCGGCTCGATCATCGTCATGCTCAACAAAGGCGCCAAAGGTCAACTCGCCGAGGGCGTTCAGGAGGAAGGCGAGCTGTATCGCGCACTGAATGGCGCCGGTAATGACTCGCACATCACCAGCCTGCTCTATGGCGCAGGCGCGCCTCTGGTCAATTCCGCTGGCGTACCGTGGACGGCGGCCTACGTTGACTCGATCACCGAGCCGACCGCCGACTTCCGCTCCAACATCGCAGCCGAAGCGCGAGCGAAAATTCTCTACGAACGCTTGATCAACATCACCGATGATCCGGGCGTCAAAGAGGCGCTGGGCTTCTTGATGACGCGGGAGATCGCCCATCAACAGTCCTTCGAAAAAGCCCTGCATTCGATCCAGCCAAACTTCCCGCAGGGCAAACTGCCGGGCATGCCGGAGTTCACCAACAAGTACTTCAACATGTCTGGCGAGCCCAACGTTCGTGGTCCGTGGAACGAGGGCGGTGCGTGGGAATATGTGGAAACTCCAGAGCCGGCAGTTGATGGCGGTGACGGTCTGGCGACGGTCAGCCTCCCTGCTGACGACGCAGAGGTCCTGGAAGCCATGAAGATCCGCACGGCGTCTGACCCACTCAGCGAGCCGGTGACCGGTGCTGATCTGGGCTCCGGTTACGTGCAAGGCAAAGATGTCTGAACCCCGTCCGGCGGCCCCGGATCGGGGTCGCCACTTGCTCAAGGTGATCAACATGAAAAACAGCAAAGTCTCGGCACTGACCTCTGAACATTTTCAACGTTTGATGGAGCACGCATACGCCGGTTTTGAGCTGGACTGCAAACAGGCCTGTCGAGGATTGAGAGTCAGCATGGCGGTGAATGTTTTTGGCCTGGGCACCCTGCTGCCGAACAATTTCGCCGAGGAGACTGCCGTCCCGCCAGCGGACGGACATCCAGCCGTCGACGACGCCTTGCCCACGATGCCGGTGGTCGCCAAGCGCGTATTGGCGCAGCGCAACCGTTCAATCGACGGGGCTGAAAGTTTTCATCGGTAACAGGAGCGCGACATGAGAACTTATAAAAACCTGAGTTTCCCCTCAAGCCTGAGCGTCGCCCCGGGCCTCCAGTTTGTGCTGGGCTGTGCGATATTCGCCGGCGGAACGCTGATCCTGATGAGCGAACTGGCGGGAACCTTCTTTGCGATGTGAACCTTGGTTTGCTATCGGGCGTTCAAAACAACACCGCAGCCGCTTCCCTCATGAAGATCTCAACGGTCTTCGGCCCTATCCCCTCGAACTCGGACAGGCGCTTCTCCAGCGCCTTGCGATCCGCGCTCGCCGCCACGATGTTGCTCACCTTACCGGCGTACTCGCTGTTGAGCTTGTTGGCCAGCGCGAGCAGTCGCGACGCCGTGCTTTCATCGTAGCGAACGTAACGCGCCTGCCCTAGCATCGACACCAGTTGACGGTGCGTACACTGCGCGAGCATTTGCGGGGTGTCGTTGTGATGCTGCTCTACTATGACTTGATACGCCTTGGCGGCGATGGCGCCTTGAATCCTTTTGCCCATCAGAAAACTCGCCAGCAGCCATTTGAACAGGCCGGTTTCGTTGGCGTTTTGCAGGTCGATGTTCAAGTCACCGGCGGTGATGATTTCACTCACAAGTCTCACCTCAGGGCGCGCTTCAATTACAGATGTTGACCGGGCATGACTTTGAACGATCCAATGGCCGCCGCCTGACCATGCCAATAAATTGAATCCCCAGTGGAAAAGGATGGTCATCTTTCAGTAGATGAGAGATGACAAGCATAAGGATCTTTGAATGCTCGGTCGTAAAATGCCCGAAACCAAGGGGCATGACGCCGCAGAAACGGCTCCCATCAAAGCGGCGAGTGATATCGCTGCCTTCCGCCTGACCGTGATTTTCCTGCTGACGGTCATTCTGGCGTTTCTCGGTGTGGAAGGATGGCGCACCTGGCGTGACTATCATGCGGCCTTCTCGTCGGCGCGCGATTCGGTCACCAACCTCGCTCGCGCAACCGCGCAGCATGCCGAGGACGCTATCCGCCAAGTGGACGTATTGACCGCCGCCCTGGGCGAGCGCGTTGAAGGTGACGGCTTGCAAAACATCGACGTACCACGCATCCACAAGTTGCTGGTCCAGCAAGCCAAGTTGATGCCGCAGCTGCATGGGCTGTTCATCTACGGCCCGGACGGGCACTGGATCGTCACCGACAAGGAAAACATACCGGACCCGGCGAACAACGCCGACCGCGATTACTTCCAGTATCACCGCACTCACACCGATCGCAACGTGCGCATCGGAGATGTCGTCACAAGCAAATCCACCGACGACCTTATCATCCCGATTTCCCGCCGCTTGAATAACCCGGACGGCTCCTTCGCCGGCGTGCTGCTGGGGACGATCAAGGTCAGTTACTTCGTCGACTATTACGGCGATTTCAAGATTGACGACAAGGGCGCGCTGGTACTGGCGTTGCGCAACGGAACCATTCTTGTGCGTCGCCCCTTCATCGCCTCGGTGATCGGTCAGAGCCTCGCCGACAGTGAGGTTTTCAAGAACTACCTGCCCTTTTCCAACCAAGGGATCGCCGAGGTGAAAGCCATCGTCGACGGCACCGAGCGCTTGTATGGCTACCGCGCGCTGAGCACGTACCCACTGGTGGTGGAAACCGGACTATCGCGCGAATCGATCATCGCGCCGTGGCGCTGGGATCTGATCAAAACCGGGTTTGTGCTGTTGTCGGTAATCATCGCATTCACGGTCTTCGGCTTGATCGTCTTGAGACAACTGCGCCAGCGAATGGTGATGGAAAAGGATTTGCGTCGGGCACACCAAGCCATGAAAGACATGGCTCTGACCGACAGCCTGACCGGACTGGCCAACCGTCGGCGGCTGGACACTGCTTTGATTGACGAAATTCGCCTGGCCAGACGCCAGGGTTCGTCGATCTCACTGATCATGATCGATGTCGATCACTTCAAGCTCTACAACGACAGCTACGGGCACGCGGCAGGTGATGATTGCCTGAGCGCTGTCGGACAGGCCATTGCGCAGGCGGTAAAGCGACCGGGTGATCTTGCCGTGCGCTATGGCGGCGAGGAGTTTTCCGTGCTGCTGCCCAACACCGATATTCGCGGGGCGGCGCTTGTGGCGCAGGAAATACTGGAGGCCATTCGATCCTTGAGGCTCGAGCACAGAGCTCATCCGCTGGGCCACGTCACCGCCAGCGCGGGTATTGCGGTCGGCAAACCCGCCGAACAGGAGGTGAGCCCCGCCATGCTGATCGATTCGGCCGACAAGATGCTTTATGCGGCGAAGCAGCACGGCCGGGATCGTTATTGCAGTGGCGGGGACAGCGGCTTGGAATGCGATGGACCGTGAAGGTCAATTGGTCCGGCTGACCACCCGGATATGTGTAATCCCTACCCGCTCGGCCTGCTCGAGAATCTGTTCTGGCGTCGAATCCGCCGTGGGCATGACCAGGCTGTTTTCGGCATCGCCCAGATGCAGTTCCAGCAGATGCATCGCCGCGTCGTGCTCGGCCAGTTGCGCTTCCTTGAGTTCGAGCAGATAAGTACGAGGCTCGCCGTTGAAACGGTATTCGATGTGATAGGTGTACATGATGTCGTCCGCGTCGGTGGGAAAAGGCAGTGTTTATCCTGACGCGACGGTCAGCTTTTAGTTCAACCTGACTGCCATTTTGCGTTTGCAAACAAACTTTTTGCGCAGCGAAGCGTCCTCTTCTTAACTCTCCATAACAGCTGATCACAGCTAAGGACTGGCAATGACCTTTTTCATCTTCCTTCTGGCCTGCGCGGCGGCGGCAACCACTGGCGTGATGTTCAAGCCCGGCCCGTGGTACGAAGCGCTGACCAAACCCTCCTTCACCCCGCCCAACTGGGCCTTTCCCGTGGCCTGGACGATTATCTACCTGCTGCTGGCCTGGGCCGGTTATCGCTTGAGCCTGATCCCCGGCAGCCAAACGGTGCTGGCCTTGTGGGCCGCGCAAATCGCCCTGAACACGCTGTGGACGCCGGTTTTCTTCGGCGCGCATCAGGTGCTGGCGGCGCTGGTGATTCTGGCGGTGCTGTGGGTGGTCGTCGCCGTGATGGTGGTACTCGCACTGCAACTGGACGTGGTCACCGGGCTGATTCTGTTCCCGTACCTGGCGTGGCTGTGCGTTGCGGCGGCGCTGAACTGCTCGATCCTGATGAAGAATCGCCTGTGAGCGATTTTCCGTGGCCACAAGGCGAGCGCGAGCTGGCGCAGGTTCGCGCGTTCAACAAAAAGCTCGCCTGGCTGCCGCGTTTCAAGATTCGCAATCGCCTTACCCCGAGGTTGATTCAGGCGTTGCTGCGGGCGGGTCAGCTCGGCGGCGACGGCAAGCTGCGCCAGCATGGGCTGAGCGCCGAACGGAAGATCATCGACACGGTGCCCGTGCGCATCATCCGCCCCAAGGGCAAAGCCAAAGGCGTGGTGCTGGATTTCCATGGTGGCGGCTGGGTGATCGGCAATGCGCAGATGAACGACAACTTCAACATCGCCATCGTCAACACCTGCGACGTGGCGGTGGTTTCGGTTGATTATCGGCTGGCCGTTTCGACGCCGATCGAGGGCTTGCTGGACGACTGCCTGCGTGCCACTCGCGGCATTTTGAACGATGGCGAGTTTGCCGGGCTGCCCGTAATCGTCGTCGGTGAATCGGCCGGCGGGCATCTGGCGGCGGCCACCCTGCTCGCCCTCAAATCTTCGCCCGAACTGCTGCAACGGATCTGCGGGGCGCTGCTGTATTACGGCGTCTACGACCTGACCGGCACGCCCAGCGTGCGCGCCGCGCCCGCCGAAACTCTGGTGCTCGACGGCCCCGGCATGGTCGAAGCGTTGCGCCTGCTCACGCCGGACATCAGCGACGAACAACGACGCCAGCCACCGCTGTCGCCGCTGTACGGCGATTTCAGCGGACTGCCACCAGCGCTGCTGTTTGCCGGCGACCTCGATCCGCTGCTGGATGACACGCGGCTCATCGCCGAGTGCTGGCAACACGCGGCGCCGGTGGAGATGTACGTGCTGCCGGAGTGTCCGCATGGCTTCATCCACTTCCCCACCGCCACTGCAGACCATGTGCTGGCTTACAGCCGCAAGTGGATTTCGGCACGAGTGGCAAGCTACTCAGGGAAATCCGCCGAAATCAGCCCAGTGCTTTCGTAGCTGCCGATTGCATGGCGAGCCGTAAAAAACCCAGATATGCAAAAAGGCGCCCTCACCGGCGCCTTTTTTGTTTGCGCTGAACCCCGCGCGCCCGTTCACCACATGCCGATTGTGGCTCAAACCGTAAACAGTCTTTACCCGATCCGCGCCTGTTTCCCCCGCCAGCCGCCGCATAGAGTTTGTTCCAGCAGCGCACTCAACTTCAGCAAAGGAACATCTTCCATGAAAGTCTCAATGCTCGTCCTCGCACTCTTCGGCTTCAGCTCGGTGGTCATGGCTCAGGAATCGACTACCACGCCACCAGTCGAGCAATACACCTACGCCAGTCACCTCGACGTCGCCAAAATCATCTCGGAAGATCCCGTGCCGGATGTCTGCGCTGTAGTGCCGGTGCACATGACTTATCAGGATTCCCAAGGCAAACAGCACATCCTGCAATACGAGGTCATGGGCAGCGGCTGCAGCAACGGTTGATCTGGCCAATACCTCGCACACCCATTGCGTCTCAGAGTTGGCTCGCTGAGACGCAAATGCCTTTACCGCTTCAATCGATAAGCGCCTGAGCAGTGCTCGCCAACTGCGCGCCGACCCGGGTTTTCAAGGTATCGATGAATCGAGTGATCTTCGCATCGACAAACTGGCGAGACGTGTAGACCGCGTAAACATTGCGCTCGTAGGTGTGGTAATCGGGCAGCACCCGCACCAGCCTGCCGGTACGCAAATCGTCGATCGCCGTGAAGCCTGCCAGCAGACCAATCCCCGCCCCTTCGCGAATGGCCACGGCCATTGCGTCCATATCGTTCACGCTGAAACTCGGCCCGCTCGGGATGAACGTCGCGTCGCCCGCCTTGCTTTTGAGCTGCCATTCATCGCGCACGTAATCCACGGTACCGAGCAGCAGGCATTGATGATCGCAAAGCTGCTCCGGCGTTTCGGGTGCGCCATGCCGCGCCAGGTATTGCGGGGAGGCCACCAGTACACAGTGACTGACGCCGATCTTCTGGCTGACATACGCCGAATCCGGCAGCGTTCGCGCGATCAGAATGGACACGTCCAACTGATCCTCAAGCAGATTGGGCATGCGTTGGGAGAGCATCAAATCGACGGTCACTTCGGGAAACGCCTGGCGATACTCCAGCACCGCGCCGGTCACCAGTTGCCGGGCCAGTCCGGGCACGCAGTGCACCCGCAACGTCCCTCGTGGTTGCAAGGCGGCATTGCTCGCCTCGGCTTCGGCGCTTTCCAGGTCAGCGAGAATCTTCACACAGCGTTCATAAAACCGCCGGCCCGCGTCGGTCACCGAGAGACGCCGGGTCGAGCGTTGCAACAGGCGGGTGTCGAGCACGTTTTCCAACGCCGAGACCGCACGCGATACGTTACCGACGGTGGAGTCGAGATGGTTGGCCACGGCAGTGAAACTGCCCATCTCGACTACCTTGATGTACACCGACATGTTTGAAAGTTTGTCCATCCTGATCGTCCTGTAGACCTGCCACTCACTGCGGATAACGTCGGATCCTACACGCTCGCTCCTGGGATCGATATTACCTTCTGGGACAACAATGATTCCCTCGTGGCCGGCTAAATCAAACGGCACGCCTTCCATAGACTGGATTCCATGGGACGCCTGAACCACTGCGTACAAGGCGCCGAATGAATCCTCAACCATGAAGGCGACATCCATGAACACTCCTTACGATCCGCTCTATCTCTTCATCGGTGGTCAATGGCTCACCGCCCAAGACCGCGCGACCGCCGCCGTGGTCAACCCGGCAACCGGCGAGGAACTCGGCCAGGTGCCACTGGCCACCGCCGAAGACCTGGATCACGCCCTCGAAGTGGCCCGACTGAGCTTCGACCAATGGCGCCAGACCGTGCCGGACCAGCGCGCAAAAATCCTCAAGCGTGCCGCCGACCTGATCCTCGAACGCGCCCCGCACATCGCTGCGCAAATGACGCTGGAAGAAGGCAAGCCACTGCGCGAAAGCCTCGATGAAGTGACCCGTGCGGCGGAATATTTCGAGTGGTTCGCCGAAAGCGCACGACGCATCGACGGCCGTGTCGTCCCGGCCAATCGTCCGGGTGTACTGCAACTGGTCAAACGCCAGGCAATCGGCCCTGTGGCAGCGTTCACACCGTGGAATTTCCCGGCCATCACCCCGGCGCGCAAGCTCTCGGCAGCGCTGGCCGCCGGTTGCAGCGTGGTGCTCAAGCCCGGCGAGGAAAGCCCTTCCACCGCTCTGGCCCTGGCCCGGGCGCTGGACGATGCCGGCCTGCCTAAAGGCGTGCTGCAGGTGGTGTTCGGCGTGCCGGATCAAGTGTCCAGCCATTTGATTGCCTCACCGATCATTCGCAAAGTGACCTTCACCGGTTCGGTGCCGATCGGTCGGCTGCTCTCGGCCCGCGCTGCCGAAGGCGTCAAGCCGATCACCCTGGAACTGGGCGGCCACGGCCCGGTGCTGGTGTTTGCCGACGCCGACATCGAAAAGGCTGCTGTGGAAGGCGTCGCCAATCGCTTTCGCGGCACCGGCCAGGTGTGCATTTCCTCGACTCGTTTTCTTATCCAGCGTGAGGCCTACGCCGAGTTCGTCGAGCGCTTCGTTGCTGCCACCAAGGCACTGAAAATCGGCGATGGCATGGATCCGCAAACCCAGGTCGGCCCTCTGGCGAACCCACGGCAACTGGCGAAGATGGAGCAACTGATCGCCGACGCCGTCGAGAAAGGTGCACGGGTGCTGGCCGGCGGTGAAGCGTTGCCGGGCGCAGGCTTCTTCTTTCAGCCCACCGTATTGGCCGATGTGCCGATGAGTGCGCGAATCATGCACGAAGAACCCTTTGGCCCCATCGCGATACTGATGCCTTTCGATGAGTTGAGCGACGGCCTGCAAGAAGCCAACCGCCTGCCCTACGGCCTCTCGGCCTACGCGTTCACTTCCAATGCGCGCACCGCGATCGACGTCGCCGATGGCCTGGAAGCCGGAATGATCGGCATCAACCAGTACCGCATCGTCGCCACCGAACTGCCCTTCGGCGGCATGAAAGAAAGCGGCCACGGTTCCGAAGGCGGCATCGAAGGCATCGAGCACTACCTCACCAACAAATTCATCAGCCAGGTTTAAGGGGATTTCCATGTCGACTATCGATTTCAGCAGCCCACGCGAAGCCGCGCGTGCCTTCACCCCGAAACTGGCGCAATTCGTTGACTCAACGCTGTACCCGCAGATCTGGAATGACCCCGCCTTGTCACCCCGCGAGCGCAGTCTGATCACTGTCGCTGCGCTGATTGCCGGCGGCCACTGCGAAGAATTACCCGCGCACCTGCGCCGCGCCGTCAGCAATGGCGTGAGCCATGAAGAGTTGTCGGCGGCGATCACTCACCTGGCCTTTTACGTCGGTTTCCCGGGCGCCATCACCGCCTCGGCCATCGCCAATGCCACCCTTGCCGACACGGAGTAACGTTGAGATGAAAGCCATCAACCTGAAAGCGTTCGGTTCGGCAGAAGTGCTGCAACTCGGCGAAGCGCCCAACCCTGAAGTGCGCCCGACCGACCTGCTGGTGCGTGTCTATGCGGCCGGCGTGAACCGTGCCGACCTGACCCACCGAACAGGCGGCTACGGCCATGCGAACTTTGGTGACTCGTTGATCATCGGTCTGGAGATCGCCGGGGAAGTGCTGGAGACCGGCAGCGAGGTGAGCGGATTCGCCGTCGGCGACCGGGTAATGGGCGTGGTCGGTGGCGGCGCCTACGCCGAACTGGCGCGCATCGACTACCGCATGGCCATGCCGATTCCGGCGCAGCTCGACTATGTGCACGCCGCGGCGATTCCCGAAGTGTTTGTCACCGCCCACGAAGCGATGCTGCACCTGGCCCGACTCAAGTCAGGCGACTCAGTGCTGATTCATGCCGCCGCCGGCGGCGTCGGCTCCGCTGCCGTGCAACTGGCCTACGCCACAGGCGCCACGGTGTACGCGACCACCGAAGGCAGCAAGCTGTCGCGCGTCGAACACCTGGGCGCCGACGTGGCCATCGACTACAAAAACGAGGATTTCGCCGCAGTCATCGCCGACAAAACCCAAGGGCGCGGGGTCGACGTGATCATCGACTTCGTCGGCGCGCCCTACTTCGCCCGCAACATCGCCTCGCTGGCCCACGGCGGCCGCCTGGTGCAGGTCGGCATTCTTGGCGGCGGCGGCAAGGTCGACGTGGAGCTGGAGCACATCCTCTACCGGCACCTGCAAATCATCGGAACGGTGATGAAGTCGCGCACCCAGCCGGAGAAGCACGCGATGATCCAGCGCTTTCGCGACCACTGGCTGAAACGCTTCGCCGGCGCTGCGAGTCTGGAACCGGTGGTGGACAGCACCTTTCCGTTGTCCCGCGCAGCCGATGCCCATCGGCGGATGGAGTCTTCGCAGAATGTCGGGAAGATTATTCTGACGATGCAGCCCGAGGATTTGCGTTAAGACAGACATAAAAAAAGGCCAGTCAGTTGAGCTGACTGGCCTTGGTTTGTCTGACGTTTTCGCTGATCAGCTCACCTTGATCACAATCTTGCCAAACGCCCCTTTCGCCAGATGCTCATAGGCCTCACGCGCCTGTTCGAACGGATACACATGGTCGATCACCGGCCGAATGTCGTGCTCGGCGAGGAACACGTTCATCCGGTCGAACGATGAACGCGGTGCCACCGCGATGCCGCGAATGGTGGTCTGGCGGAAGATCAGCGGCATCAGGTTCAGCTCGACGGTCTGCCCTGTCAGAAAGCCAATCTGCGCTATCCGCCCCGAAGCCTTGGTCGCTGCTACCGACTGATTGATGCCATTGCCTCCCGCCACATCAAGGAGCAGATCCACACCCTTGCCCCCGGTGAGTTTCAGCACCTCGTCCGCCCAGTTCGGCGTGCTGCGGTAATTGATACCGGCGACCGCGCCCAGACGTTTTACCGCGTGCAGATTGTCATCGCTGCTTGAGGTAGCGATGACTTTGGCGCCCAGCGCGGTGGCGATCTGCACGGCGAAAATCGATACGCCGCCGGTGCCCTGTACCAACACGGTCTGCCCCGGTTGAATAGCGCCGAAATCCACCAGCGCGTACCACGCAGTCAGTGCGGCGATAGGCAGCGTCGCCGCCTCTTCATCGCTCATGTTGGCCGGCGCGCCGACGGCGCTGTCCTCGTGAATGATCATGTACTCGGCGAGGCCACCGGGCAGCGGCGAACCGAAGCAATAATCCGGCTCGTTCGGCCCCGGCTCGCCATCCAACCAGCGCGAGTACAGATGTGAATTGACGCGGTCGCCAACCTTGAAACGAGTAACACCGGCGCCGATTGCAACTACGGTACCGGCGGCATCGCTCACCGGAATCAGCGGTTTCGGCACCAGGTGCGGCTCGTAGATACCGTCAACGATGGCCTTGTCACGAAAATTCAGCGAGACCGCGCCGACCTTGACCAGCAGCTCGCCAGCCTTGGGCTGCGGGGTTTGCGTCTCGCCCAGTTGCAGATTGTCGAGCCCGAAATCTTTCAGTAACCACGCTTTCATGATGTGTCTCCAAATGCATTATTGGCCGCAAACCCTCAGGGGGGTTGCCTTGGGGCCATGATTGGCTTTTACATCAGCGCAATAAATGCTTGGAAACAGACATGATTGTTCTATTCTCAGGCAACAAATACAGATACTGAAGCTCACCGGAAAAGTCATGGAATTACTGCAATCGATGCGCCTGTTCGCCCGACTGGCGGAGCTGGGCAGTTTCACCAAAGCCGCTGAGTCGCTGGACATCGGCCGGCCGCAGGTCACTCGCTATATTCAGGAACTGGAAACATCGCTGGGCGTGCGCCTCTTCCAGCGCACTACCAGGAAAGTCGCACTCACCGCCGAGGGTGAACTTTTCTATCAGCGGGTCCAGGAAATTCTGGCCGAGATCACCGCCGCCACCACGATGTTCGATCGCACCGGAGCCACGCTGTCCGGCCGCCTGCGCATCGACATTCCCACTGCGTTCGCGCAACTGGAATTCATCAAGAGCCTGCGCGAGTTCACCGCCACCTACCCCGGCATCGACATGGTGCTGGGCGTCACCGATCGTGCGGTTGATCTGGTCGGCGAAGGCATCGACTGCGCGCTGCGCATCGGCGAGCTGCCCGACTCAACGCTGATCGCCCGCCCTATCGCCCTGGCGACCATGGTCACCTGCGCCGCGCCCGAATACCTGCGGGAGCACGGCACACCCGAAACCCTTGCAGACCTGACGAACCATCAAGGCGTGAACTTTCTCTCGGGCCAGAACAACCGCACCTTGCCTTGGCAGTTTTCAGTTGAGGGCAAACAGAAAAGCTATGTCAGCCGCAAAGGCATTACCGTCACCGAGTCGAACGCTTACGTGCAGTGTGGCGTGTCGGGCTTCGGCATTATCCAGGCGCCGGGCATCGCGGTCGCCGAGCATTTGGCTAGCGATGCTCTGGTGGAAATTCTGCAACCGCTGCGCCCGCTGCCTCGGCCGGTATCGCTGCTGTACCCGAGCCGCACGCATTTGCCGGCGCAGGTGCAGGTGTTTATCGAATGGCTGCAGGTGCGGTTTGTGCAGTTGTATGCGGGGTGGGTGGAAGGTTGAATCTGGCTTTATCGCGCAGTTTCTGCAGCGTGCTGCACCTAGGATTTGACACTGATCCCGCGAGCAGCAAAGACTTCACGCGCAGCCGTTATTCCGTTCAAGGCGCTGGGAAACCCTGCGTATACGGTCATTTGCAAGATCACATCGACTACCGCCTCCGGTGTGCACCCGACGTTCAGGGCACCGCCGATATGCACTTTCAGTTGTGGCTGGGCGTTGCCCAGTGCGGTCAATGCCGCAACGGTTGCCAGCTCACGAATGCAGTGATCGAGCCCGGGGCGGGCGAAGACATCGCCGTAGGCAAAACTCAGAATCCAGTCCGCAAGCTCTGGAGCAGTATCCTTCAATGAATCGACCACTGCCTGACCAGGTCCGCCAGTGATCTGCGTCAGAGCGGCTTCTCCGCGCGCTCGACGATCAGTCATCTCCACCGGCGCTGCCACACTGGTCACGCTTGCGCCAATCAGTGTGGCGGACAGCAAACGATTGAGACCGGGAAGTTTACGGATCATGGTGATGCTCCTTTTGCTCGAGTTGGTGGTAGATCTGAATCTTGTTATCCAGAACCTCCAGGGACTGGCTCAACTGGCTGATCTGCGCTTGCACGTCCCGGCGATGCTGCTCGAGAAGCTCGCGGCGTTCTGCCAGGGTCGAGTCGCCTGATCGACGCAATTCGGCATACCGCAGCATTTGATGGATCGGCATTCCGGTCGCCTTCAGCCGGAGCAGAAACTCGGCCCACAGCACATCCTTCTCGGCGTACACCCGGTGGCCATTGCCACCGCGCCCAACCGGGTCGAACAGCCCGATGCGCTCGTAATAGCGGATCGTGTGAGCGCTCAAATCAAGGCGCTTGGCCAACTTTGAAATTGTCAGTTCTGGATTCATGTCATCACCGTAAAGGTTTGAGCGCGCTCTAAGTCAATGGCTATTTTCAATCAGCTGGAATCAGAAAATTCGCGGACAATATCCGTGCGGTCCGCCGCTATCAGTCTCGACGGTTCAACCGCTGTTATATTCGCTTTACCAGATATATGCTTATGCGTATATTCGGTCATCCGTATCCATTGCCCGGCAATCATCCCGCCGCCTTTCATCCTACGCATCACGACATCCGCAAACGCATCAGGCTCTTCGTTTTGGTCAAGACAAAAGCATCTGGAGGACGAATGACAGAACCCATGACCCCCACCACCTTGTTCAAGTGCCTGGCCGACGACACCCGAGCCAAAATTTCCCTGCTTGTCGTGAGCCAAGGTGAACTCTGTGTATGCGAGCTGACGGCAGCGCTCGACCTGAGTCAGCCGAAGATTTCTCGTCATCTGGCGCTGCTGCGCTCCGCCGGTTTGCTGCTGGATCGTCGCCAGGGTCAATGGGTGTACTACCGGGTCAATCCTGATTTGCCCGCGTGGGTGGCTGCAGTTTTGAAGGAAGTGGTAGACGCCAATCAGCAATGGCTGGAAACCGAGGCCAAGCGCCTGTGCGGCATGAGCGACCGTCCGATCAACCAAGCCGTGTGCAACTGATTCACGCCCAACCGGATTAATGAAATGCTGATTGCCGTATTGATCTTTATCGCCACCATCGTCCTTGTCATCTGGCAGCCCAAGGGACTCGGGGTTGGCTGGAGTGCGACGTTCGGCGCCATCGTGGCGCTGCTGGCAGGCGTCGTTACCCTTGCAGACATACCCGAGGTCTGGCGCATCGTCTGGAATGCCACTGGGACATTCATCGCGGTCATCATTATTAGTCTGTTGCTTGATGAGGCAGGCTTTTTCAAGTGGGCTGCATTGCACGTGGCTCGGTGGGGAGGCGGAAGCACCCGCAAGCTGTTCGCATTTATCGTCCTGCTGGGTGCGGCTGTATCGGCACTGTTCGCCAACGACGGAGCGGCATTGATCCTCACTCCCATCGTAATCGCGATGTTGCTGGCGCTGCGTTTTTCTCCCGCCGCGACGTTGGCGTTCGTCATGGCCGCTGGATTTATCGCAGATACGGCGAGCTTGCCATTTGTCGTTTCCAACCTGGTCAACATTGTTTCTGCCGACTATTTCAATATCGGCTTCAACGAATATGCTTCGATCATGGTGCCGGTAAACATCGTCAGCGTGGCGGCGACACTAGCCATGCTGCTGTGGTTTTTCCGCAGAGATTTACCAAAGACCTATGACCTCAACCAACTGGACAACCCGGATGACGCAATCCATGACCGTGCCACTTTCGTAGCCGGCTGGTGGGTGCTGGCACTACTGCTGATCGGCTTCTTTGTCATTGAGCCATTGGGGGTTCCGATCAGCGCCATTGCAGCGATCTGTGCATGCATTCTCTATGTCATCGCGGCTCGTGGTCACGCCATCAACACAAGCAAGGTGCTCAAAGAGGCGCCATGGCAGGTGGTGATTTTTTCTTTGGGTATGTACCTGGTTGTTTATGGCCTGAAGAACGCGGGCCTGACCGATTACATCGCGCAGATCCTGAACGTGTTCGCCGGTTATGGCGTTTGGGGCGCGTCCCTTGGTACAGGACTGCTGACAGCATTGCTGTCTTCGATCATGAACAACATGCCCACCGTTCTGGTAGGCGCCTTATCCATTCATGCCGCCGAAGTCGACGGTGTAGTCCAGCAAGCGATGGTTTACGCCAACATCATCGGCTGCGACCTGGGCCCGAAGATCACCCCGATCGGGAGCCTGGCCACGCTGTTGTGGCTGCACGTGCTCGCCCGGAAAAACATAACGATCAGTTGGGGTTACTACTTCAAGACCGGGATCGTGATGACCTTGCCCATTCTCGTCGCCACATTGTCCGCCCTGGCACTGCGCCTAAGTTTCTGAATCAAGGAATCGTCTGATGAAAATCCTGTTCATGTGCACCCACAACAGCTGCCGCAGCATTCTGTCCGAGGCGCTTTTCAACCACTTGGCGCCCGAGGGTCTAGAAGCCATCAGCTCGGGAAGCTTTCCCAGTGGCCGGGTGAATCAACGGGCACTGCAAACGCTGGAGGCGGCGGGCGTCTCCACGGCGGGCTTGAGCAGCAAGGCTTCGGATGCTTTTGAGGGCGCGCCTCCCGACATCGTCATTACCGTCTGTGATCGCGCTGCTGGAGAAGCATGCCCGATCTTCTTCGGCCCAGCCCTGAAGGCGCATTGGGGGCTGGCCGACCCGTCCGAGGCTAGCGGGTCGGAAGCCGAGATCACCGCTGCATTTGAAAGCACACTGGCCAAAATTCGGGAACGCGTGAATGCATTTCTTGCACTGCCGCTCAAGACCCTGAGCCCTGACCAACTGCAAGCTGAACTGAACCGCATCGGTTCGCTTTAAAGATCAACCGAGGCGGCGCCCCTCCACGCGCCGCCGCAGGAGTTCATATGCAAGATACATTGCCGAACGTACACGCCGACCTGATCGACATTCCTACGCTGGAGCAGTTGTCTCCTCGCAATCCTTCGCAGCATAAACCGCGCATTCTGCTGTTATACGGGTCGACGCGAGCGCGCTCATTCAGCCGTCTGGTCACGCAAGAGGCGGCACGCCTGCTGAATGAGTTTGGCGCCGAAACCAGGATCTTCGACCCTTCGGGTCTGCCGCTGCCCGATGACGCACCCGACACCCATCCCCAAGTCGTGGAGCTGCGCGAGCTGATGCAATGGTCAGAGGGTCAGGTGTGGTGCTCTCCTGAGCGTCACGGTTCCATGAGTGCCGTGTTCAAAGCGCAGATCGACTGGGTTCCGCTGGCGCTGGGCGCTGTACGACCTACGCAAGGCAAAACCCTTGCTGTGATGCAGGTCTGCGGCGGCTCGCAGTCCTTCAACGTGGTCAATCAGTTGCGGGTACTTGGCCGGTGGATGCGGATGTTCACCATCCCGAACCAGTCCTCCGTGGCCAAGGCGTTCACCGAGTTCGATGAAGCGGGTCGCATGAAGCCTTCTTCGTACTACGACCGCCTGGTGGACGTGATGGAAGAATTGATGAAGTTCACGCTTCTCTTGCGCGATCGTCAGGATTACCTGGTTGACCGTTATTCCGAGCGCAAGGAATCCGCCGAAGAGCTGTCCAGACGTGTCAACCAGCGTTCGATTTGATGCCTGTGTGCGGAACCGGTATGAGCCGCACCACGATCTTTCACAAGTTGAGGCCGTTGAGCCTGGAGGATGCTGGTGAGTCAGAATTCGAAACTTGATGTCGTGGTCATTGGTGGTGGCCAATCCGCGCTGACTGTCGCTTATTTTTTGAAGCGCACAGGCTTGTCTTACGTGCTGCTGGATGCCGAGCCGGGACCAGGAGGCGCCTGGCGGCATGGCTGGGATTCGCTGCGGCTCTTCTCGCCGTCGGCATGGAGTTCGATTGCAGGCTGGCCGATGCCGGCCCTGTCCGAGGGGACGCCCGGGCGGGACGACGTTGTCCAATACCTGACTCAGTACGAGCGCCGGTATGACTTCCCCATCATCCGCTCCACGCGGGTGACCCGTGTCGAAAAGATCGAAGGCGGCTTGCGTGTTATCTCAAAGGACAAACACTGGGACGCCAAAGCGGTTATCAGTGCAACAGGCACCTGGAGCCGCCCGTTCGTACCGGACTATCCCGGCCAGGCATTGTTTGCAGGCAGGCAGCTTCATTCCGCTCATTACGTCGGGCCGAACGAGTTTGCGGGTAAAACCGTCCTTGTCGTCGGTGGCGGCAACTCCGGCGCCCAGATTTACGCCGAGGTCTCCAAAGTGGCTCAGGCAACCTGGGTCACTCAACAGGCCCCAACGTTTCTACCTGATGATGTTGACGGACGCGTCCTGTTCGAACGCGCTACCGCTCGACTGAAGGCGCAGCAGGATGGCGTGGAGCCTCAACCGCCCGTTGGAGGACTGGGCGACATCGTCATGGTGCCACCGGTCAAGGAAGCTCGCGAACGCGGTGTATTGAGCGCGGTACGGCCGTTCACGCGTTTTACTTCGACAGGGGTTGTGTGGTCATCGGGGATCGAGACAAAGGTGGACGCTGTCATCTGGTGCACCGGGTTTTCTCCGGCGCTCGACCACCTGAACAGCCTGAATATTGTAGGCCGGGATGGCAAAGTGGCTGTGAACGAAAACCGGAGTGTCGCGTTGCCCGATTTATGGCTGGTGGGTTATGGCGACTGGACGGGGCTCGCTTCTGCCACATTGATCGGCGTAACCCGCACCGCCCGGGATGTAGTCAGGCAAGTGCAAAGCTATCTCACTGGCGGAACCTGATTGCTCGCGCCGACAAATTCGCGCGAGCTTACTGTGATGCGACTTCAAGCTCGGGGAAGATGATTGGCTCCAGCGGTGGAGTCGCCTGGTTCAGGCCGAGTCGCCAGTAGCCGACATCGTGCCATTTTCCAAGCTTGAACCCTACCTCCGGGTACATGCCGATTTGGGTGAATCCTAGTGACTCATGCAGGCCCACGCTGCCTTCATTTGGTTGCGCGATCCCAGCGTAGGCTGAGTGAAATCCCTGCTTTTCAAGAATCGAAAGCAAGGTCCCGTAAAGTTCTCGGCCGACGCCCTGACGACGAACTGATTCTGCGATGTACACGGTCACATCAACGGCCCATCGGTAGGCCGGACGTGCGCGATGCTGACTTGCGTATGCATAGCCTTTGATCTCGCCCTGCTCTTCAGCCACCAGATAGGGATAAGTCTGAAGCGTCTTAGTTATCCTATGCGCAATTTCCGTAATGCTCGGCGGTGTTTCTTCGAAAGAGATCGCAGTATTCAGAACGATTGGGGCATAAATGCGCTGGATGGCATCTGCATCGGTTGCCGCCGCCGTACGGATATTCAAAGCCATGGAGGATCGTCCTTGAGACCAAGCCTGAACCTTAGCTTTTCCAAGCCACTTTTCAATATCAACGAATGCAATATCGGTATTCAGTGTCGGAATCACAGCTTGAAGCCTGAAGGTCGGTAGTCTGTAAAATCATCTTCAGCGAGCAGAATCAGGCAAATCGCCGACAGTATCCGCTTAACACCGACACCGCCCTGCCCCCTAATCTGAACCCATGCAGAACACACCACTGCAACGGGTTAACCAGATACGGATCTGAACGACCCGGACCTCAATCTCAACTTGACCGGAGTCACCGCCATGAAAACTGTAAGCCAACTGATCGCCGTCGCCACTTTCGCTCTGAGCGCCAGCGCATTCGCCGTACCGAGTAATCAGGAAGAACGTTTCTTCACCCAGGTCAGCGAACCACAGCAGACTGTTGCTGCCGATGGCTCGGAACGTACGCCGCAGGGCCAGGCTCTGGCTGAAAACGGCCGCAACCGCCTCGAGGAACAAGGCCTGGTTGAAGACGGCTATGACAAGACCCCACAAGGCCAGGCCATCGCTGCCGACGGCTCAGACCGCACCCCACTGGGTGAGGCCCTCGCCGCTGATGGATCGGACCGTACACCGGGTCGTCGCGCAGCTTAAGCGCGTGATGCCGAGACAGGAAAAGTCCTGCGGGTATGAGACCTGCAGGACTTTTCCGTTTTTTGAGGCAAGACCTGATCGAAAACTCTATTGATAGGAACAGGCAATACTTCGATCCGATTCGGCATCGTCCGCCAGCGTTATCCGCCCTAGCATGGCCTCTCCAATTGCCTGCTGGAGTACAGATCCATGAAGACCCTTTTCATCACCGGTGTCAGCAGCGGCTTCGGCCAGGCTCTGGCCAAGGAAGCGCTCGCTCAAGGTCACAGGATTATCGGCACAGTGCGCAGTGAATCCGCTCTGGCAGCCTTCGAAGCGCTGTCGCCCGAGCGCGCGCATGGGGTGGCGCTGGACGTTACCGATTTCGATGCCATCGATGGGGTGGTTGCGGCTGTGGAGGATCGTCACGGCCCGGTGGACGTGCTGGTCAACAACGCAGGTTATGGCCATGAGGGGATTTTTGAAGAGTCATCGCTGCAGGAAATGCGCCGCCAGTTCGACGTCAACGTATTCGGCGCGGTGGCGGTGACCAAGGCTTTCGTCCCGTATTTCCGCCAGCGCCGCGCGGGGCATATCCTCAATATCACTTCGATGGGCGGCCATATCACCATGCCCGGGATCGCGTATTACTGCGGCAGCAAGTTTGCGCTTGAGGGGATCTCCGACACCTTGAGCAAGGAGCTTGCGCCCTTCAATATTTTTGTCACCGCTGTGGCGCCGGGGTCATTTCGCACCGACTGGGCAGGCCGCTCGATGCAACGCACGCCGCGTAGCATCAGTGACTACGACGCAAGCTTCGATCCGGTGCGCAAGGCCCGGGAGGAGAAAAGCGGCCATCAGTTGGGCGATCCGCAGAAAGCTGCACGGGTCATGCTGACGATCATCGACAGTCCAAACCCGCCGGCTCACCTGCTATTGGGCAGTGATGCGCTGGCGCTGGTGCGTGACAAATTGCAGCGCACGGCGGAGAGTATTGAGCAATGGGCAGCGCTTAGCCGCTCGACGGATGGCTGAAAGATCAAAAGCACCCTCACCCCAGCCCTCTCCCGGAGGGAGAGGGAGCCGATCGCGGGTGGATTCAACTCCTGAGCCTGCCTCGAAGATTTCCGCAGGGCTTATTACTCTAGAACAGCGCGGTCAGCATTCGGCGCGATATTTCAGGTCGGCAGATCCCGATCAAACACCACGGTCAGTCCCCTCTCCCTCTGGGAGAGGGCTAGGGTGAGGGCTCTGTCTGATACCCCGCCAATCAGCCAGACAGGTTCAAACCCGCCTTTTCACAAGGAAACCCACAGCCCATGCCGAAACCGAAAGACCCTATCACAGCGCGCATGGTCCAGTTAATGAGCCAGCTCGCCCCGCTGGAGGGTTACAACCTGAGCCCGCTGGACGATGTGCGTTTCCTGCGTTCCAACCGACCGCTGACCCGCACGCCGGTGTTGTACGAACCGGGCATCGTGATCCTTTGTCAGGGGCGTAAACGCGGCTATCTCGGCGATGAAATCTACGTCTACGACGCTCAGCATTATCTGGTGGTGTCGGTGCCGGTACCCTTCACCATGGAAACCGACGCCAGCGAAGCCGAGCCGATGCTCGCGGTGTACGTGCGTCTGGATTTCGCCTTGGCCGGCGAGCTGATTCAGCAAGTGGATGAGCGGTGGGATTTCCCTACAGCGCAGCCGATGGGCATGTACGCCTCGCCTCTCGACGAACCGCTACACCGGTCGACCCTGCGTTTTCTTGAAGTGGTGAGCAACGATGCCGACGCGCAAATCCTCGGCCCGGCGATGCTGCGCGAACTCTACTACCGTATCCTCACCGGCGAACAAGGCGGCACCCTGCGCGCCGCCATCGCCCAGCAAGGTCAGTTCGGCAAAGTGACCCGCGCCATCCACAAGATCCACAGTTGCTATAACCAACATCTCGACGTAGAAACCCTGGCCGAGGAAGCGCAGATGAGCGTGCCGAATTTTCATTTGCACTTTCGCAAGGTCACCGATTCCTCGCCGATGCAGTACCTGAAATCGACGCGGCTGCACCAGGCGCGATTGCTGATGCTGCGCAACGACCTGACCGCGGCAAAATCTGCGTTTCTGGTCGGCTACGAAAGCGCCTCGCAATTCAGCCGCGATTTCAAACGCCTCTTCGGCCGCACACCGCTAGCGGAAGTTGCGTGGATGAAACAGGCCTATGCGCTGCCGGCACCGACGACTGCTTCGCCGTTTGTGTCTTCGCATTGACTTCACCCGCGTATTGAACAAACAGAAATCCACATTGAAGGGAAGAAAGTGAATCTGAGAGCTGAGATCGAAAACGCATTTGGACCCCAGGCATTCGCCCGTCCGCTTTTCTATTCCTGGCCCGGAGGATTGCGTTTCGAACTCTCCGAAACGGGCGGAATGATCGAGCAATTCCTGACCGCTATGCGCAAATCCATAACCATCTGCGGCGACATTTTCCAGGGGGACGCATCGTTTGTCGCATGCCTGCGCATTCATTCCGGTCGCAATCGATTCGCCCATCGCAGCACTCTTCGCGCCCTTAAATCTGCTGGCATCGACACTCCATCAGCGCTGTGCATCTGGAGCGAAGAAATAGACAACGAGGAATGGTTCAGTGAGCAAGAACCGGAATACTGGGTCAACGTCGCCTTCGAAGCGTCTGTCACGAGCATTCAAGCATTACTCTGGTGCGCATTGGCCAAGGACTTCGGTGCTATCCAACCGCGTGGGAACTGTGCTGTCTACCTGTTCAATCTGCCCAAGCGAGTCATGGTCTTTCCCTATGACGACAGAGGCATGGACGTGGTTGGAGCCAACACCGAACTACTTTTGCAGCTTTATCAACGACATCATGCCTGGTTGCTCGACCATGACCGGGCAGCGATGGAAACCACATTCGGCAGGCTTAAACGTTAGGTGAACGCTATCGTTTCAACTTCTTCGCCATGATGATCGTGCGCTCCGTCTGATGAAACTCATCTCTGATTTTCTTGAAGCCGAGGGAAGCATAGAAGCCTTCTGCGGTGACTGAAGAAGGAACGCGCAGCAAATTGAAACCTGTGTCCATGGCGAGTGATTGAATGCGCTTCATCAGCTGTCTTCCAACCCCCATTCCTTGAAAGTCCGGGTCGACAAATACGCTTCGAACAACGTCTTGATCGAGACTTGCCGTTGCGACGATTTGACTCTCGAGCGTAGCGACCAGCACTTGACGCTCAGTCAAAAAACGAAGGATGTTCGAGGGCAAAAAACTTTCAATCACTCGATCAATGATCTCGGGTGGATAGTCGCGAGCATTGCTCTCACGGAGCGTCTTGATGATCGTTTCACTGATAGCCGATGCATCCGCATCCCTCGCAATGTGAATTTGAATATCCATCCCGTAGCTCCTTGCTGGTCAGTTCCGTGTACAGCACTTATCGCAGCAAATTCCCCATCCGCATAGTGCTTGCCCCCTTCTGTGTTTCCCCGCCCAATCAAACAGGTCAGCCACCTGCATCAGGATGGGATCATGAACACCACGGCCATTCCCGAAGGTTTCACTCCATTGACCCGCAGCAGTCCGTTGCTGGATCTGCTCGGCCCGATCTACGCCAGAGGCCACGGCCTGCAATTGGAGTTGGGCTTACTGACCGACTCCCGCCACGCCAACGGCCGTGGCACTTTGCATGGCGGTGTATTGGCGACACTAGCGGACGTGGGCATGGGCTACGCCATGGCCTTCTCCAGCGATCCGCCGCAGCCGTTGATCACGGCGAGCATGACCCTGGATTATCTCGGTGCGGTGCAAATCAACGAGTGGCTCGAAGTGCGTCTTGAACACTCCAGAAAGGGCCGCCAACTGGCGTTTGCTGGCGTCAGTCTGCACGTCGGTGAGCGATCGGTCGCGCGCGCCAGCGCCGTCTTCGCCGTGCCGCTGAGCTGAAGCGCGAAACCTCAGTCTGACGCTTCAGAATCATCCCGCGCTGGAACAGGAATTTGCCATGAGGGTTTCTTGCCGATCTGGCTATCGAACGTGCGTCGCGCTTGGCGGAAACCCTCGACGTTTTCCACCACCCAAGTCCAGATCGGCGACATCCGCACCAGCAAGCCCATGCCCAATGGCGTCAGCTCGTACTCGACGTGCGGCGGCACCTGGTCGAGCTCGCGCCGGGTCAGCAGGCCGTCGCGTTCCAGTGCACGCAGGGTTTTGGTCAACATGCGCTGAGTCACGCCGGTCATCTGCCGTTTGATCTCGGCGTGACGCATCGTGCCGTACACCCCCAAGGCATGCAGGATGCCCAAAGACCAGCGACTGCCGGCGTGCGCGAGCACTTCGCGGCGCACGCCATCATCGTCTCGTCTGAGCGTCTGGCAGATTGCTTCTGCCTCACTGAGCGCTTGCTGATCAGTCATTTCTTCCCCTGGTATCACGCGTGTGCCTTCTTCTGAGTGCTGCCCGATCGTGCCAGCATTTGCCGATCTTACATGCAGATCTCAGGAGACATCATGACCGAATCGAACCACCCTTCCCCGCAATCCATTCTTGTCCTGGGCGCAGGCGAGCTCGGCCTGCCGGTTTTGCGCAACCTTGCGCGAGTGGCAAAGCGCTCGCCCGGCAGCACGATCAGCGTCCTGCTCAGGGCCTCGACGATTGACAGTCAGGTGCCGGCAAAGAAAGCCGAAATCGATGAACTGCGCAGTCTCGGCGTGCAGATGGTAGCGGCAGATCTGGTCAACGATTCGATCGACCAACTGGCCGAAGTCTTCGCACCTTTCGATACCGTCATTGGCTGCGCCGGCATGGTCGCTGGTCGCGAGACGCCGATGAAGCTAGCGACCGCCGCGCTCAAGTCCGGCATCAAGCGCTACTTCCCGTGGCAGTTTGGCGTGGACTTCGAAGTGATCGGCCGGGGCAGTCCGCAGGATCTGTTCGATGCTCAGCTCGACGTGCGCGAACTGCTGCGCGCGCAGGACAAAACCGAATGGGTGATCATCTCGACCGGCATGTTTACCAGTTTCCTCTTCGAGCCGGTGTTTGAAGTCGTTGATTTCGACAACGACACCGTTAACGCCCTGGGCAGCCTGGACACCAGCGTGACGCTGACGACCCCGGACGACATCGGCAAACTGACTGCAGAAATCGTTTTCTTCGAACCGCGTTTTCGCAACGAGATCGTGTATCTGTCGGGCGACACGCTGACCTATGAACAGGTCGCGGGCCTTCTCGAACGCGTGCTCGGACGGCCCTTCAAGCGTAACGTCTGGACAGTGCCGCACCTGATGCAGGAACTGGAAAAAGACCCCACTCACCACATCAAAAAATACCGCGCGGTGTTTGCCCAAGGTCGAGGTGTGGCGTGGCCGAAAGCGGGCACGTTCAATGAGCAGCAGACGATACAGGTCACGACGGCCGAGCAGTGGGCGCGGGAAAATCTTGCGAACGAGTGAAAGCAGATTTTGCGCAGCGGGGCGTTGTGGGCGCTTTATACTCCCGCAAGCACCAGCTCCGCTGCCCGCTCACCAATAACGACACACGGCGCCATCGTGTTGCCAACGGTGATGCGCGGCATGATCGAAGCATCTGCAACGCGCAGCCCGTCGATCCCGTATACGCGTAATTGATGGTCAACCACCGACAGCGCATCGCGGCCCATTTTTGCCGTACACGACAAGTGCCAGTAGGTCATCGCCGAGTTGCGGATGAACTGTTCCATAGCGCGGCGTTCTCTCGGCCCGGGCACGACTTCGCGCTTGATCAGCCCATCGAAGGCCTGGCTGTTGCCGAGCGCCCGGCACAGTTCGATCGACGCATGGGATGCGGCCATGTCCTCGGGCTCGCTCAGGGAGTTCGGCTCAATGATCGGTGCATCCAGCGGCCCAGCACCCGACAACCGCAAGCGTCCGCGACTGGCAGGTCTGGCCAGCCCGGCGAACATGGTCCAGCCATGCTCCGGCGGCTCGACGGCGACCTCAGGCGGAGACGGTACCGCGAATGCCAACTGGCACTGCAACAGGTCCGGGGCTTCCAGGCGGCTGTCGCTTTTCCAGTACAAGGTGGTTTCGCATCCGCTGCCAGCGACCGCTTGGGGTTGTTGGTATTCCCACGTGCAGCCGAAAGCCAGATGATCCTGCAAATTCTCGCCGACACCGGGTAAATGAACGACCGGTGCGATGCTGTGTTTTCGCAGTTCATCCGCCGGGCCGATGCCCGACTGCATGAGCACTTTCGGTGATTGCACCGCGCCCATGGACAGGATGACTTCAGATGCGGCATGAAAGCGCCGCCGCTCGCCGGCGATCAACACTTCGACACCGACGGCCCGGGTGCCGACCAGCAACACGCGGGTCACCAACGCCCCGGTCAGCACCGTCAGGTTCGGACAGTGCAAGCGTGGCCGGACGTAAGCGTCGTAAACCGACTCGCGCTTGCCCTGTTTGATGCGCAAGTCGGTGACAGCGATCCCTCCTGGCCCTTCCATCATCTCGCCATTGGGGCTGTCGAATCGAGGGATGCCCAGATCGCTGGCCGCCTCCAGCGTTGCCCACGCAAGGGGTTGAGGCGTGGCCGGCTGTTCGACATGTACCGGCCCACCTGAACCACGCCGGGTGGCGTCCGGGCTGCCTTGCCAGTTTTCGATCCTGCGGTAGTAATCGAGCACCGATGCGTAGCCCCAGGCCGGGTCGCCAGACTCGGCAGCAAAATGCTCCCAATCGCAGCGATGGCCGCGCGACCAGACCATCACGTTGATGCTCGAACCTCCACCGAGCCCCTTGCCCATGCTCAGCGGGAGCCGTCGACCGTTGAGGCGTGGATCGGATTGCCCCTCGAATGCCCAGTCGCGCGTGGAGCCGAGGTTCAGCGGCCATTGCGCCGGTTCGGTCACCTCGGGGCCTGAGTAACCTTCGCCGGCTTCAATCAGCAGAACCCGTGCGCCTGACTCATCGGCAAGCCGCGCAGCGACCACGCAACCCGACGTGCCGGCACCACAGACAATGAAGTCATAGTCGTGATCGCTTCGAGGGTTCATACGCCCGCTCCCCTTCGATGCCGCGATCACTGCTTAGCAACGCTGTGCACGGCTTTGAGAATCACTGCGGCGACCTCGGCCGGCTGCGATTGCTGTGGGACATGGCTGGCGTGCACTTCTGCAAGGGTCGCACCAATACGCTTGGCGGCAGAACGCTGGACATCGGGATGAATCATCCGGTCTTCGGTAGCGAGCAGGTACCAGGACGGTTTGGTTTTCCAGGACGAAACGGTGGTTTTATCTTCGAAAGCCGAGGCCTTGATCGGCCCTTGCGTGGCGGTCATGACGGCAGTTTGCGCGGCCGGCAGATCCTGAGCGAAGTCCTTGGCCATGCCTTCGGGGGTCAGATAGAGGAAGCCGTTAGCGTCGGCCTTGATCTGACTGATGCCCGGCGGCGTCGGCGCGCCTTTACCCTGCTCGCCACTGGTTTGCCCGGCGTCTGGCGCGAAGGCGGCGACATACACCAGCGCGCTGACTTTCTGGTCGCTGCCAGCCTCGGTGATCACCGTGCCACCCCAGGAGTGACCGACCAGCACCACCTTGCCCTGCTGGTTGTTCAGCGCGCGGCGCGTGGCGGCAACGTCGTCGGCCAGAGAGGTGAGCGGGTTTTGCACAACGGTAACGGCCACGCCTTTGGCTTGCAGCAGTGGCACCACCTTGGCCCAGTCGGAACCGTCGGCGAAGGCGCCGTGTACGATCACCACCGAAGGCGTTGTATCCTGCGCGTGGCTGGCGCCGGCCATGAAGGTACTGGCCAGGGCAAAGGCGACGGTGGCGAATTTCGATTTGATTGTTTTCATTGGATGAGCTCCTGTTCGGGAGTTCAGATTCTGCTGACTGGCCTGCGTTGTGGGCATCGGTCAATTATCCGACCCCGGGGCATTTTTCATGGATAGTGGCTTGCAACTGGACATCTCGCTGGACGGCGCACTGGCAACCATCGCCCAGGTCGGTGACCTCAGCATGGGGCAACCGCTCGGTCACTCCCGGCGCGTTGCCGCTTTGGCGCGGATGCTCGCGCAGGCATGCCATGGCGACGGTGAGCATCTGCAGGTTGCAGAGCAGATTGCCTTGCTGCGCTGGTCTGGGTGCACGGCCAACGCCGAAGGCTTTGCCGACCTGCTGGGCGACGACGTCGATGGTCGCCGCGCGATGCTCGATCTGACCCTGGGCAATGAACAGATGAACGCGGTGCATCAGGCAACCCCGCTGGCCGTGGTGCACTGTGAAGTGTCCGGTGCAATCGCCAAAACCCTCCAGCTCGGAACCGCCGTTGAAGCGGGCCTGTGTCGGGTGTTCGAAACCTACGACGGCACTGGCCGACCACTGGGCGTAAGCCATGAGCACATCCCGGAAGTCGCCTATCAGGTGGTCATGGCCGGTGATCTGGACATTCTCACCCGCGCCCATGGCCTGGACGCGGCGCTGCGCTGGATCAGCGAGCAGTCGGATCGGCGCTATCCCGCATCGCTGGTGTCGTTGCTGGTGGCCAATGCCAAGGAATGGCTGGCGGATCTGGAAACGCTTTCCTCTAAAGTTGAACCCGCGCCCGAGCAGCGTCATGTCTCACTGACTTTGGTCGGAGACATCATTGACTTGAAGCTGCCATGGCTGGCCGGGCATTCGCGTCAGGTCGCCCATGTTGCCGTGGAAGCTGCGCGCCTGTGGGGCCTGGGTGAGCCGACGCTGACAGACATTGGCAAGTCCGCGCTGATTTACGGTCTCGGCCGCGCAGCCGTTTCCAATCACCTATGGAATAGCCCAGGGCCGCTGCCCTACGGTGCGGCAGAGCGAGTGCGCCTGGTGCCTTACTGGACGCAACAGGCGCTCCGACCGGTTCCTGAACTGACCGCGCCCGCCGAGATAGCCACCCACGCTTATGAACGACTCGACGGCAGCGGCTATTTTCGCGGCGTGGCGGGTGATGCACTGAATGCCGAACATCGGCTGTTCGCCACCTCGGTCGCCTGGGTGGCGTTGAGGCAAGCCCGGCCATGGCGATCAGCCCACGACGAAACCGCAGCAGCCACGCTACTCAAAAAGGATGCTGGCCGTGGTCTGTTCGATAACGATGTCTGCGAAGCGGTCATTGCTGCCGCCAGTGGCGAGCGCCGCCTGCGGCAACCCAAGCCTTCGCTGCTGACAGCCCGTGAGTGCCGCATTCTTCTGGAGATCAGCCGTGGCGCCAGCAACAAACAAGTCGCGCAACTGTTGGCTATCAGTCCGAGCACGGTACGCACGCACATGGAAAGCATCTTTCGCAAACTGCAATGTTCGACCCGGGCAGCCGCCACCCTGAAGGGGCTGACACTGGGCTTGATCGCCTGAGTCCACCCGGTCACGCCTGATCAGCCTGCCTGGCGCGAGCCAGTTCGATGAATGCCCTGGCGGCCGCAGAGGGATTGCGGCGGTTCGGGTAGTACAGGCACAACCTGTCTCGGGGCGGCGTCCAGTCCTCGAGTACCTGCACGAACTCGCCGGTGCGGATTTCGTCACGAACGTCCTGCTCCATGAAAAAGCCCAGCCCCATGCCCGCCTGCACCGCGACCTTGACCACGCTCGATTCATCCAGGGTCAGCGGACCGTTCACATCCAGACGGGTGACTTCTCCGTCCCGCTCGAAATACCAGGGGAAAATCGCCCCGTTCGGCAGTCGCACGCGGATGCATCGATGCCCGGGCAGATCGGACGGCGTGCGCGGTTTGCCGTGTTGTGCAAAATACCCCGGCGAACCGACCACCGCGTAACGTTGCGGCGGGCCGACTGGCACCACAATCACATCGTTGGGCACCAGGCCTGCCGAGCGCACGCCGAAATCGAAGCCGTCAGCCACGATATCCACCAGCCGGCCTTCGGTTACAAGATCAATATGGACTTTCGGATGCTGCTGCAAAAACTCGATCACCAGTGGCAGCAGCGCCGAACGCGCAGCGCTGGCGAAGGCGTTGATGCGCAGCGTGCCCGAGGGTCCGGCGTTTTGCGAGCGCACTGCATCGAGTGCCGCACGCAAATCCTGCAAGGCTGGCCCCACCTGTTCGAGAAACACTCTCCCCGCTTCGGTGATGGCGACGCTACGGGTCGTGCGGTTGAACAGTCGCGATTCGAGGCGCGCTTCCAGTTGCGCAATGGTGTTGCTCAGCGCGGTGGTGGAGACGTCGAGATCAATGGCGGCCTGGCGAAACGACCCCCTTCGAGCCACGGCTATGACGGCGTCCAGTTCATTGAGGGCCAAACGATCCTGAACCATGGATTGTCCTGTTTTTCGGGATAGGTCATTAAGGCTTGTCCCAGTTGAACAAACTATCTGCAGCGCAGCAAGATGACTCCAGTTAATCAATCAGGAGTCAGCCAATGAACCTTCAACTTCCCGCCGTCGTGCAGACGTATGTCACAGTCATCGACGAGAAAGAAATCTACGACGCGACCCATCAATTCCGAGCGCTGGAGATTTCGCCATGCTGAATTCAGGATTGACTGGCAAGCGGGTCCTCGTCACCGGCGGCACCAAGGGAATCGGCAAAGCAGTGGTCGAGTGGTTTCTGGCCGAGGACGCAAAGGTCATCACCTCGGCTCGGCAAGTGGACGTCGAAATGCCGGGAGCACTGCTGGTTGCGGCTGATCTTTCGACACAGGAAGGTTGTGACGCACTCATCGCAGCGGTCCAACAGCAACTGGGCGGCGTCGACATAGTGGTTCATGTCCTGGGTGGCTCGTCGGCCCCCGGTGGTGGTTTTGCAGCGCTCGACGAGGAGCAGTGGCAACGCGAGCTCAATCTGAATTTGCTGCCAGCGGTGCGCCTCGATCGCGCCCTGCTCCCGGGCATGCTCGAGCGTCGGGATGGCGTGGTGATCCATGTCACCTCCATCCAGAGTCGATTGCCGCTGCCGGAATCCACCACAGCGTACGCGGCGGCCAAGGCTGCGCTGTCGACCTACAGCAAGAGCCTGTCGAAAGAGGTGTCGCCCAAAGGGGTCCGGGTGGTTCGGGTTTCCCCGGGCTGGGTCGAAACCGAAGCATCGGTGGCATTGGCCGAGCGACTCGCGCAGGAGGCTGGCACTGACTATCAGGGGGGCAAGGACATCATCATGCAAGCCTTGGGCGGTATTCCGCTCGGCCGCCCATCGACGCCAGCTGAAGTGGCTGAGCTGATCGGGTTTGTGGCGTCGCCGCGAGCGGCTTCGATCACAGGAAGTGAATTTGTGATCGACGGCGGGACCATCCCGACAATCTAGCCGCCAGCCTGCGGGTCAAGGACGACTCGCTGAATCCGACCGGCACGCTTACATCCGATGCTGCTCCAGCAAAAAATCCACGAACAAGCGCACCCGCACCGGCATCGCCGCGCCGCCGACGAACACCGCATGAATCGGTTCCTCATCGCCCGGGTTGAACGCTTGCAGCAGCGGGATCAGCGCGCCGCGCTGCAAGTCTTCCCTGACGGTGAACTCGCCAATGCGCGCAATGCCTGCACCGAGCCTGGCGAACTGGGCCAGTGCTTCGCCGCTGCTGCATTCGATGTTGCCGCTGACTTTCAGCGAGAACTCCTTGCCGTCGCGGATAAACGGCCAGTTGGCTTCGGCGCGGCGGAAGTTGAAGCGCAGGCAGTTGTGCTTGAGCAGGTCTTCCGGTTCGAGAGGTGTGCCGTGGCGTTTCAGGTAGTCGGACGATGCGACCACGACTTGGCCGGTGTGGCCGAGCCGGCGTGCGGTCAACGGGCTGTCGGGCAGATGGCCGAAGCGGATGGCGACGTCCGCCTGACCGGCAAGGATGTCGACTACTTCGTCGCCAAGGCTGAGGTCGACGACGATGTTCGGGTAACGGACGGTGAAGGCTGCGACCAGCGGCACAATGGTCAGCCGTCCATGGCCAAGGGCGGCACTGACACGCAAGCGGCCCTTGGGTACGCCTTGATCGGTAATGGCCCCTTCCACTTCATCCATGTCGGCGAGAATCCGCCGGGCACCGCGCAGGAAGGCCTCGCCCTCGGCGGTAAACGTCAGCGCGCGGGTCGTGCGCAGCAGCAGACGAGTGCCGAGGCGCTGCTCAGCGCGGGCGATGATCCGACTGACCGCCGAAGGCGTCAGCCCCAGCGCGCGCGCAGCCGCTGAGAGGCTGCCCTCCTGCGCCACGGTGACGAACACGCTCATTTCCCCTGACCTGCCGTTGAAGTCCATTCGTGCCTCTTACGCAAAGGTGATTGCCAAAATCGCCATCTACCGCCTTAAAACGATGGATCGTAGCATTGGCGGCATAGATGAGGAGACTTTCCATGCGTATCAATCCACCACTTGTTGCACTCGCTGTCGGCGCCTTTGGCATCGGCGTCACCGAGTTCGCGCCGATGGGCATGTTGCCCGGCATCGCCGCCGATCTCGGCGTTTCCATTCCCGCTGCGGGGTTGCTGGTCAGTGCCTACGCCTTGGGCGTGCTGCTCGGCGCGCCGCTGATGACCCTGACCACCGGCAAGATCCCGCGGCGCTATCTGCTGATCGGGCTGATGGCGATTTTCACCCTGGGTAACCTGATGTCGGCGCTGGCCACCGATTACTCCAGCCTGATGATCGCCCGGGTGATCACCTCGCTCAATCACGGCGCATTCTTTGGGGTTGGTTCGGTGGTCGCCGCCAGCGTGGTCGCGCCGGAAAAACGTGCCGGCGCCGTGGCGGCGATGTTCATGGGCCTGACGTTGGCGACTATCGGCGGTGTGCCGCTGGCAGCCTGGTTTGGTGAACTGTTTGGCTGGCGCACCGCGTTCTGGGGCATTACCGGCCTCGGCGTGCTGACCATGATCGCCTTGTGGTTCGCCCTGCCCAATCTGAAGGCAGAGCAAGGCGCGGGTGCGCTGGCGGAAATACGTGTATTGGGCCGCGGTCCGGTGTTGGCCGCGCTGGCCCTGACCGTGGTCGGCTCGAGTGCGATGTTCACCGTGTTCACTTACATCGCGCCGATCCTCAGCAGCGAAACCCACGCCTCCGCCGCGTTCATCACCGCCATGCTGGTGTTGTTCGGGATCGGGTTGACGCTGGGCAATATGTGGGGCGGCAAGGCTGCCGACCGTTCGATCGACCGCACCCTGATCGTGTCGCTGAGCGCATTGATTGTGGTGTTGCTGGCGTTCACGGTGCTGATGCGCTGGCCGCTGCCGGCCGCCGTGGCCATTCTGATCTGGGGTATCGCCAGCTTCGCTTTGGTGCCGCCGCTGCAGATGCGCGTGATGGAAGCGGCCAAGGACGCGCCGAATCTGGCTTCGGCGGTGAACATCGGTGCGTTCAATTTCGGCAACGCGATCGGCGCGGCGCTCGGTGGCGCGGTGATCAATGCCGGGCTGGGTTATCCGGCGATATCCCTGGCCGGCGCGGCGATGGCTGGTCTGGGCCTGCTGATGGTGCTGACGTTCGCCTGGCGCTCCAGAGCCAGTGCCGCTGCGCTGGCGTAAGTCTTCGCAGCGCTACGCCCCGCCCTGCTGATATTCGCGGGGCGTGCAGCCGAACTCGCGACGAAACACCGTGTGCAGATATTGCGCAGACTTGAAGCCGCAGGCCTGGGCAATGTCGGCAATCGCCGCATTGGTGTTCTTCAAACCGCTGGTAGCCGCCGCCAGTTTGAAACGCAGAATCTCGTCATGCACGCTGCAACCGCGCTCGGCGCGGAAATGCGCTTCCAGTGATGAACGCGACACCCCGACATACGCAGCCACCTGTGCGGTCTTGATGCCCTGACAGGCATATTGGCGGATGAACAGCAGCGCTTGCATGACGTAGGGATTACCCAGCGGTTGATGCAAGCTCGACACCTGCACGTTGACCGCGTCCGGCGGAACCAGAATCTGCGTGCCGGTGGACGGCATGCCGTGGAGCATCTGGTGCAGCAATTGCGCAGCGGTGCGGCCCATGGTTTCGGTGCCCTGAATCACCGAACTCAGCGGTACGCGAGTCAGGCTGCGGGTCAGCGGGTCGTTGTCGATGCCGATCAGCGCGACCTGCTCCGGCACGGCAATGCCGGCGGTCAGGCAGGCTTGCAGCAACTGCCGGGCGCGGGCGTCGCTGACGGCGATGATGCCGATCGGTTTCGGCAGGCTGTGCAGCCAGGCGATCAGTTGTTCGACGGCGCTGTCCCACAGCGGCGCGCTGGTGCCCATGCCGCGATAGATCTCGGCGTGCAGGCCGTCGCGCTGCATCAGTTTGCGAAAGGCTTTTTCCCGCTCCTGCGCCCAGCGATTGGCTTGTGCCTCGGGCAGGCTGAAACAGGCAAAGCGCTGCAACCCCGCCTCGACCAGATGCGAGTAAGCCAGAGTGATCAATGCGTTGTTATCGGTGGCGACATAGGGAATCGCTTTCGGATAGGCGCGTGCATCCTCGTAGGAACCGCCGACCGCCACCACCGGCAAATGAATGTCGGCCAGCGCCTCGCCAATCAGCGGATCGTCAAAGTCGGCAATGATCCCGTCACCCTGCCAGCGCTCGATGCCTTTCAAGCGGCAGAGAAAGTCCTCTTCCAGAAACAGGTCCCAGGAAGCGCGGGTGCTGCTCAGGTAGTTGCCGATGCCGCTGATGATTCCACGGTCGTAGATCTTGCTGCCGTTGAACAACAGGGCGATGCGGTGCACGGGCGGTAGGCTTTTCATTCAGTATCCGGATTTTGCGTCAAGCCATTCGCGAGCAGGCTCGCTCCCACACGGTTTTGTGAACGACACAAGTTCAATGTGGGAGCGAGCCTGCTCGCGAAAGCGGCCTCAAATTGTTTTTGTACTGTTCCAGGCCGCCATGTCGCGGCGACGATGGACACAGACTAGGCCTGCGAGCGCTGAAGCTCAATACGCAAAATCGCACTCGCAGTTGAGGCTTTTCATAATCAGCGGGCACGGGGCCGTTGCTAGTATCGAGACACCGCCAAGAACAACAAGGACAAGGTCCATGCAGTATTTTCCCAATATCGAGCCGGTTCGCTACGAAGGCCCGAACAGTGATTCGCCCCTCGCTTTCCGCCACTACGACGCCGACAAACTGATCCTCGGCAAACCCATGCGTGAACACCTGCGCATGGCCGCCTGCTACTGGCACACTTTCGTCTGGCCGGGCTCCGATGTGTTCGGTGCCGGCACCTTCAAACGCCCGTGGCAACGCAGTGGCGAACCGATGGAACTGGCTATCGGCAAGGCTCAAGCCGCGTTCGAGTTCTTCAGCAAACTGGGCATCGATTACTACTGCTTTCACGACACGGACGTCGCCCCGGAAGGCAACTCGCTGAAGGAGTACCGCGAACACTTCGCGCAAATGGTCGACCGCCTTGAGCAACATCAGGAACAGAGCGGTATCAAGTTGCTCTGGGGCACCGCCAACTGCTTCAGCAATCCTCGTTTTGCCGCCGGTGCCGCGAGCAATCCCGATCCGGAAGTGTTCGCCTGCGCCGCCGCGCAAGTGTTCAGCGCAATGAACGCGACTCATCGCCTCAAGGGTTCCAACTACGTTCTGTGGGGCGGTCGTGAAGGCTACGAAACCCTGCTCAATACCGACCTGAAACGCGAGCGCGAACAACTCGGGCGCTTCATGCGCATGGTGGTCGAGCACAAGCACAAGATCGGTTTCACCGGCGACCTGCTGATCGAACCCAAGCCGCAGGAGCCGACCAAGCACCAATACGATTACGACAGCGCCACAGTGTTCGGCTTCCTCCAGCAGTACGGTCTGGAGAAAGAAATCAAGGTCAACATCGAAGCCAACCACGCGACCCTGGCCGGCCACAGCTTTCATCACGAAATTGCCACGGCTGCCTCGCTGGGTATTTTCGGCAGCATCGACGCCAACCGTGGCGATCCGCAGAACGGCTGGGACACCGACCAGTTCCCCAACAGCGTCGAAGAAATGACCCTGGCGACCTATGAAATCCTCAAGGCCGGCGGTTTCAAGAATGGCGGTTTCAACTTCGACTCCAAGGTGCGCCGGCAGAGCCTCGACGAGATCGACCTGTTCCACGGTCATGTTGGTGCCATGGACGTCCTCGCCCTGTCGCTGGAGCGCGCCGCTGCGATGGTTGAGAACGATCAATTGCAAACCCTCAAGGACCAACGCTACGCCGGCTGGCGTCAGCCGTTCGGGCAAGCGGTGATGGCGGGCGACTTCAATCTTGAGTCGCTGGCCGAGCACGCGTTCACCAACGAGCTGAACCCGCAAGCCGTCAGCGGCCGCCAGGAAATGCTCGAAAACATCGTCAATCGTTACCTGTATCGCTGATCGCCGAGACCCTCTGTCGACGCAACGACGCTGTGACAATTGCACGACAATTCTGTGCCTGCTGCGTCGGCAGATTCTCTACAGTTCTACCAGCCCGATTCATCGTCAGGCCGTGTCTTTCCAACAAAAATAAAAGGACGCACCACCATGAAGAACTTGAAACGTACGCTGTTGGCCAGTGCCCTGGCGTTGTTGGCCCTGCCGGTAATGGCCGACGCCACCCACCCGAAAATCGGTTTCTCCATTGACGATCTGCGTCTGGAACGCTGGTCGCGCGACCGCGATTACTTCGTCGCGGCGGCAGAAAAAATGGACGCCAAAGTCTTCGTGCAATCGGCGGACGCCAACGAGCAGAAGCAGATTTCGCAGATCGAAAACCTCATCTCTCGCGGCGTCGATGTAATCGTCATCGTGCCGTTCAACGCGACAGTGCTGACCAACGCCGTGGCCGAGGCGAAGAAAGCCGGAATCAAAGTGGTGTCTTACGACCGGCTGATTCTCAACGCCGATGTCGACGCCTATATCTCCTTCGATAACGAAAAGGTCGGCGAGATGCAGGCCGGTGGCGTGCTGAAAGCAGCGCCCAAGGGCAATTACTTTCTGTTAGGTGGCGCGCCGACCGACAACAACGCCAAGATCCTCCGTGAAGGCCAGATGAAAGTGCTGCAACCGGCCATCGACAAGGGCGATATCAAGATCGTTGGCCAGCAGTGGGTCAAGGAATGGAACCCGACCGAAGCGCTGAGCATCGTCGAAAACGCGCTGACCCGTAACAACAACAAAATCGACGGCATCGTCGCCTCCAACGACGCCACCGCTGGCGGCGCCATCCAGGCACTGGCCGCGCAGCAACTGGCCGGCAAGGTGCCGATTTCCGGTCAGGACGCCGACCTCGCAGCGGTCAAACGCGTGATCGCAGGCACGCAAACCATGACCGTTTACAAACCGCTGAAACTCATCGCCTCGGAAGCGGCCAAGCTCTCGGTGCAACTGGCACGCAACGAAAAACCGGCCTACACCTCGCAGTATGACAACGGCAGCAAAAAGGTCGACACCATCCTGCTCACGCCAACGCCGTTGACCAAGGACAACATCGACTTGCTCGAACAGGACGGCTTCTACACCAAGGCGCAGATTGCCGGGCAGTGATCCGGTCGTAAATCTTGATCAGACCTGTGGGAGCGAGCCTGCTCGCGAAAGCGGAGTGTCAGTCAGTAAAGCTCTGGCTGAAAAGGCCCCTTCGCGAGCAGGCTCGCTCCCACACAGGTTCAGTGGTGTTTGAGTCCCTGGTATACGAGCCTTTTCCATGTCCGACTATCTGCTGCAAATGAACGGCATCGTCAAAACCTTCGGCGGTGTCAAAGCGCTCAACGGCATCGACATCAAGGTCCGACCCGGCGAATGCGTGGGCCTGTGCGGCGAGAATGGCGCCGGCAAGTCGACGCTGATGAAGATCCTTTCGGCGGTCTATCCCCATGGCACCTGGGACGGCGAAATCCTCTGGGACGGGCAACCGCTCCGGGCGCAGTCGATCAGCGAAACCGAGGCCGCCGGCATCGTCATCATCCATCAGGAACTGACCCTGGTTCCGGATCTGTCGGTGGCGGAAAACATCTTCATGGGCCATGAGCTGACGCTGCCGGGCGGGCGCATGAACTACCCGGCGATGATCCATCGCGCCGAAGCGTTGATGCGTGAATTGAAAGTGCCGGATATGAACGTGTCGCTGCCGGTTTCGCAGTACGGCGGCGGTTATCAGCAACTGGTGGAAATCGCCAAGGCCCTGAACAAACAGGCGCGTCTGCTGATCCTCGACGAACCCTCCTCGGCCCTGAGCCGCTCGGAAATCGAAGTGCTGCTCGACATCATCCGTGACCTCAAAGCCAAGGGCGTCGCCTGCGTCTACATCTCGCACAAACTCGATGAAGTCGCCGCCGTGTGCGACACCATTTCGGTGATCCGCGACGGCAAACACATCGCTACCACCGCCATGGCCGACATGGACATTCCACAGATCATCACGCAGATGGTCGGGCGCGAAATGAACAACCTCTACCCCAGCGAGCCGCATGAAATTGGCGAGGTGATTTTCGAGGCGCGCCACATCACTTGCTACGACGTCGACAACCCCAAGCGCAAACGGGTCGACGACATTTCCTTCAGCCTCAAACGCGGCGAGATTCTTGGCATTGCCGGGCTGGTCGGGGCCGGCCGCACCGAGCTGGTCACCGCACTGTTCGGCGCTTACCCCGGCCGCCATGAAGGCGAAGTCTGGCTGGACGGCCAGCCAATCGACACGCGCACGCCGCTGAAAGCGATCCGCGCCGGCCTGTGCCTGGTGCCTGAAGATCGCAAGCGCCAAGGCATCATTCCGGATCTCGGTGTCGGCCAGAACATCACCCTCGCCGTGCTCGAGAGTTATTCGAAAATGACCCGCATCGATGCCGAAGCCGAACTGGGCTGCATCGACCGGGAAATCTCCCGCCTGCATCTGAAGACCGCAAGTCCGTCCCTGCCGATCACCAGCCTGTCGGGCGGCAATCAGCAAAAAGCCGTACTGGCCAAGATGCTGCTGGCCAAACCGCGCGTGCTGATTCTCGACGAGCCGACCCGAGGCGTGGACGTCGGCGCCAAGTATGAGATCTACAAGTTGATGGGCGCGCTCGCCGCTGAGGGCGTGTCGATCATCATGGTTTCGTCGGAACTGGCCGAAGTGCTCGGCGTCTCCGACCGCGTGCTGGTGATCGGCGAAGGCCAGTTGCGCGGCGACTTCGTCAACCATGAGCTGACCCAGGAACAGGTACTCGCCGCCGCCCTCAGCCAGCCGGGCAGCCATAACAATAATGATCGGAAAACCGCGTAAATGAATCAGGTCAAACAACTGTTCACCCGCTACAAAATGCTCGCGCTGGTATTCGCCGTGGTGCTGATCTGGCTGTTCTTCAGCTGGCAGACCGAAGGCGGTTTCCTCACCCCGCGCAACCTTTCCAACCTGCTGCGGCAGATGTCGATCACCGGCATCCTCGCCTGCGGCATGGTGCTGGTGATCATCAGCGGCGAGATCGATTTGTCGGTGGGCTCATTGCTCGGCCTGCTGGGTGGCCTCGCGGCGATACTCGACGTGGTCTATCACATTCCGTTGCTGGCGAATCTGAGTCTGGTCGCCCTGTGCGGCCTGATGATCGGCCTCGCCAACGGCTACATGGCGGCGTACTTGCGCATACCGTCATTTATCGTCGGGCTCGGTGGCATGTTGGCGTTTCGCGGGATTTTGCTGGGGATCACCGGCGGCACCACCATCGCCCCGGTATCGCCGGAGCTGGTCTATATCGGCCAAGGTTATCTGCCCCACGCGATCGGCACTGGCCTGGGTGTGCTGCTGTTTGCGCTGACAATGTTCCTGACCTGGAAACAACGACGCAATCGCGCCCTGCATGGCCTGGCGGCGCATTCACTGGTGCGTGATGTTGTGCGCGTGCTGGTGATCGGCGCGGTGCTGGCCGGTTTTGTTCAGACCCTCAACAGCTATGACGGCATTCCCGTGCCGGTGCTGCTGTTGCTGATTCTGCTCGGGGTGTTCAGTTACGTCACCAGCCAGACCGTGTTCGGCCGCCGGGTCTATTCGGTCGGCAGCAACATGGAAGCCACGCGCCTGTCAGGCATCAATGTGCAGGCGGTCAAGCTGTGGATCTTCGGCATCATGGGCGTGATGTGCGCCCTCGCCGGCGTGGTCAACACCGCACGCCTCGCCGCCGGCTCACCGTCCGCCGGCAGCATGGGCGAACTCGACGCCATCGCCGCCTGCTTCATCGGCGGCACCTCCATGCGCGGCGGCTCCGGCACCGTCTACGGCGCCCTCCTCGGCGCGCTGGTGATCACCAGTCTGGACAACGGCATGTCCATGCTCGACGTGGATAGTTACTGGCAGATGATCGTCAAGGGCAGCATTCTGGTGTTGGCGGTCTGGGTGGATGTGAGTACGCGCACGGCGCGGCGTTGATCGCGGCAAACCTGGAGGGATCTGCTTCAAAAGGGAGCAAGAACGCAAGCCGCTGCTACGCTACGTAACACAATATTATGGAATGCCAGATACCAAAAAACGCTGTTTCAAACGCTTGGTCCGCTCTGGCTCAATGGCTTCGAAGGCCTTGCACAGCTTGGCCCGTATCTTGCTCCTCCAGTGCATATCGCGCTCAAGGTCTATGGCCATGCCTGCATCCTCCGCAAATTTCGGCGACGCTCACACCCGCTCTTCAAGCGCGGTGTGTGCGTTGCCGTGCGCAGCCATGGCGCGTTATCTCCGTCGATTCCGCTCTTCGTCCTCCATCGTGCTGCCGCAGCTGCCATCCTGCGTGAGCGCGAAGCAAAACGGTTTCTGGCAGATAGTCAGGTAACACCTCCCCACGAGAGTCTCTCTCGATCTCTCGCAGTTTCCGCCTTGGCGGATCGCTGCGCACCGTCATTACCGAGTTTTCTGGTGAGTCCCTCCGGCTCGCCCGACGCTCTGCATCCGGAACAAACCTGATGAACCAAGACACCGCCTTGCTTGTGATCGATATGCAAAAGGAAGATGGCTTCCCGCTCGAACGCTTCGATCAAGTGGTCGATAACGCCGCATCCCTGATCGATCGCGCTCGCCAGTTGCACATCCCGATTTTCTATACCCGCCATGTCAACGACGCTCCGGGCCGCGATCTGGCGCTGGGCGAACCGGTAGACGACCAAGGCAGGCCAACGACTTACCGCGCCGGCACATCTGCGATCGAGATCATTGACGCCCTGGCGCCTCGAGACGCTGACGTCGTCATCGATAAACGCCGCTACAGCGCCTTCCACGGCACCCGTTTGGCTCAGATGCTCAACCGCCGAGGCATCAAGCAACTGGTGGTCATCGGCGTGCTGACGGATGTGTGTGTCATGAGCAGTCTGTTCGACGCCTATCAGCACGACTTCCAGGTCAGCCTTGTCGCTGACGCCTGTAGTGCGACTACAGAGGGAGCGCATTACTCGGCACTGTTCATCCTTTCCAACTGGCTGTACGGGCTGGAGCTCTTCACCACCGAGCAGTTGTCGAGACGCTGGAACAACGAGCCCGCAACATCGCTTCGAACCGCCGAACCCGATCACCTCGCCTTCCAGCCAGATGAATTCCCACAAGTCGTAGCGCGCTTTCAACGCCGCCTCGTCGACGCCTGCTGAACGGAGAACAGACATGAAAGTTGAAAAACGCAGCATCGACTTTATCCCTGAGAGCGAGCGTCACGGTCGGCCACGTTCCCTGTTCTTCGTCTGGTTTGGTGCCAACGCCAACATCACCACGGTAGCGGCTGGAGTGTTGCCCATCAGCCTGGGACTCAATCTTTTCTGGAGTGCGCTATCGATCCTTACCGGTTCGCTGATTGGTGCAATTTTCATGGCTTCGCACTCCGCGCAGGGGCCGAGACTGGGTATTCCGCAGATGATCCAGAGCCGGGCACAATTCGGGGTTTTCGGCGCTATCGTCCCGCTGCTGTTCGTCATGCTTATCTACTTGGGCTTTTTCGTCAGCAACACGCTGTTGGCTGCTCAGGCGGTGAGCGACCTGAGCCCGTTGAGCACCGCTGGCAACATCGCTCTGCTGGGCGCGGCATGCTTCCTGGTCGCGCTGTTCGGCTACCAACTGATTCATCGCGTGCAGAAGCTGCTTTCGCTGATTTCGATTGCCGTGTTCGGCATCGCCACCCTGCTCGCCCTCGCGCTGCCGATAGAGGCCGGCCAATGGACCGCGCAGGGTTTCAATCTGGTCAGCTTCCTCGCCTCTGTCAGTATCGCGGTCACTTGGCAACTGTCCTACGCACCTTACGTGGCGGACTACTCTCGCTATTTGCCGAGCGCCACATCCACCCGCCAAGTGTTCTGGTACAGCTATGCCGGTACCGTTATCGGCGGAAGCTGGATGATGTTGTTAGGCGCCGTACTGGCCAAGGGCATGGTGGGGTTCTCCGATAACGTCGGGCTGCATCTTATAGGCCTGCTCGGAGGAGGCACGCTGCTGATGGTGGCATTCGTGCTATACGGCCAGATCGCCATCAATGTGTTCAACCTGTATGGCGCTTTCATGTCGACGATCACGATGATCGAGCCTTTCTCTGCACTCAAAATCACCCCGTCTGTACGTGCGGGATTCCTGCTGATCATCTGCACGACCGCTACCGGTTTATGCACTCTGGCGCAGGACGACTTTCTGCAGTTCTTCCTGAATTTCATCTTTTTCATGAGCTACTTTCTGATCCCCTGGACGGCGATCAATCTTGTCGATTACTACGCGCTGCGCAAAGGCGTTTACCGGATTGCCGACATCTTCGATCCGGCAGGCATCTACGGTCGGGTGAACTGGACAGCAATCGCAGTATTCCTTTGCACCATTGCTCTGGAAATTCCGTTCATGAACACCTCCATGTACGTCGGGCCTGTTGCCACCAGCCTGCAAGGCGTCGACCTGGCGTGGGCCGTTGGCTTGCTGTTCCCTGCGTGCGCTTACTACGCCCTCATGCGCCGGCGCGGTTCGCTGTTGATCAAGGCATCGCAAGTTTGATGTTCGCAGGCTGAGAGCGTTTGTGCTCTTTTATCGGAACAGTACTGAGGCCCGTATTCACGGGCCTCTTACTTCCTGTGCAAGTTTGTGTAACATCCTGGAAACTGGACGATTCGATTTATACGTAAGTCAAAACAATTACTGGCAGTGATTTATTGTCAGGGACATGATCAACGGCCCAACCCAACTCTCTGCAGTTGTACAAGCGCAGCGGTAATCGTTGAGTCTTGCCGAATTTCATCAGCCGCCTCGTTTGCGAGCTGAAGCGAACATCAGCGTTTCGCTGATGGCTTGAACTGACGATCAATGTCCAACATCTTCGCGGCACACAAGGCCAGGCGCTGACTGATCACCCGCTCCTGCTCGTTTTTGAGACATTTTTCACAAAGCCCGGCATGTCCGGCACTTGCCTTATAACGCTCCGCTTGCGGCGAGGTTTTGTACAGCTTATTGCACTTTGTACAAGTGTGGCGCAGCTCGTCGTTTTCCATGGCCCTTCTTCCTGTCAAGGCACAATCGGGTCATTAACCATTACATGAGCTTCGCTGAATCTGTACAGGAAATTGTGCGTTTATCGCCTCGCTTGCGAAGCTTGCTAACTAAAATATTCCACTGGTTAACTGCACCAACGTACCAATTTTACAGTATCGGCAGCGATCTACAGATTACGCGCTAGTTAAACGCAGCGATGTTCCTCGTCAATATCAAATGACATTCAAACGCCATCACACCGGACAAGCGTCGATATATTTTGCCGTTTCGCTTAGTTACGCTGATCAAACTTTCGCAATCACATAAGGAGCGTTGTTATACCGCAAGCGCATGCTTGTATAAGTGATTTTTCAACCGGTGCGGACGCATGTCGAGATGTTAGAAAAAACTGTGAATTTCCTGGCGCGAGGAACATCCCTCTTTCATGAGTAACAGGAGAGCCTCATGAGCCAGACAGATTTGTACATGATTAAGTACCGACTTCACGGTGTGCCCAAATCCTTTATTATCCGCGCCAAATTGATGAACAACGCAGAAGCCTGGCAGTGGGCGAGTTGTGATGCCGGGTTGACGCCAATTCCCAAGCCAGGCCGGCCTCCATTGAAGCGCTTCTCGAAACCGATGGCCGAGCGATTCGGCGTCACCGACGTGCAATGGCACGAATCAAAGGCCGTGTGTTGGGACGAGGACCTGGCGATATGAGAATCCCGCGCCGCCAACCCGAGGCCTATCTGCCCGGTTCACCTTCAGCAGCGGGCACTTGAAATTCAAACATCACTCGTCGCCGGGTAATCCCCATACCGTTCACGGCCCTGACGGAACCACGTACTCAGTTCACTCGCTACTGTTTTGCGGTTTTCTGGTCAATTCCCCGGCAAATCAGATATTTCTGCCTAGACTTGAACATGTCTCGGCACTTGAACGCGTTCAGCGCGTCGAGCGGTCATCACAATAAAAACAAGAGGAATCACCCAGATGCTCAGATCTCTGTTCAGCGCACTTGCCTGCGCTTTGGCGGTAAGCAGCATGAACCCGGCCATGGCGGCAGACCCGGTGATCATCAAGTTCTCGCATGTGGTCGCTGACCAGACGCCCAAGGGGCAAGGTGCGTTGCTGTTCAAGAAACTGGTCGAGGAACGCTTGCCGGGCAAGGTCAAGGTCGAGGTGTATCCCAACTCCTCGCTCTTTGGTGACGGCAAGGAAATGGAAGCCCTGTTGCTCGGCGATGTGCAGATGATTGCGCCGTCGCTGGCCAAGTTCGAGCAGTACACCAAGTCAGTGCAGCTGTTCGACCTGCCCTTCCTCTTCAATGACATCAACGCTGTCGACCGCTTTCAACTGAGCCCGCAGGGTCAGGGCCTGCTCAAATCCATGGAAAGCAAAAACATCACCGGCCTGGCTTATTGGCACAACGGCATGAAACAACTGTCGGCCAACAAGCCACTGCGTGTGCCCGCTGATGCGCGCGGCCTGAAGTTCCGGGTGCAGGCCTCGGCGGTGCTGGAGGAGCAATTCAAGGCGGTGCGCGCCAATCCGCGCAAGATGAGTTTTGCCGAGGTATATCAAGGCCTGCAGACCGGTGTGGTCAACGGGGCGGAGAATCCTTACTCGAACATCTACAGCCAGAAGATGCATGAAGTGCAGAAATACATCACCGAATCCAACCACGGTGTACTGGACTACATGCTGATCACCAACACCAAGTTCTGGAACGGCCTGCCGCCCGACGTGCGCAGCGAACTGGACAAGATCGTCGTGGAAGTCACCACCCACGTGAACAAGGAAGCCCAGCAACTGAACGAGGGTGACAAGCAGCGGATCATTGCCGCCAAAACCACGGAAATCATCACGCTTACGCCAGAAGAACGTGGGCAATGGCGCGACGCGATGAAACCGGTGTGGAAGAAATTCGAAGGCGAAATCGGCGCTGAGCTGATCTCTGCTGCCGAAGCCGCAAACCAGGCGCAATAATCGCAAGGCAGGCGCCGCTGCGTCGGCGCCTGCCCGTCTTCACTCGACGTGAGATGCCATCCATGAAAGCGCTTCGGCGAATCTGGGAACACTTCGAGGAAGGCTTCATCGTCTTCCTTCTGGCGGCCATGACCCTCGTCACGTTTGTCTACGTGATCCTCAATAACTTCTACAGCCTGTTTTACTGGCTCGCCGATCATTGGCCGGCGGCCAGTGTTCCGCTGTTCGCTGTTGGCGATCAGATCATGGGCATGGCGCAGGCCATGACCTGGAGCACTGCCCTGACCAAAGCGCTGTTTGGCTGGCTGATTTTTTTCGGCCTGGCTTATGGCGTGCGCACCGCCGGGCATATCGGTGTCGACGCACTGGTCAAACTGGCGCGCAGATCGGTACAGCGCTACATCGGCATTTTGGCCTGCCTGTGCTGTCTGGCCTACGCGGGGCTGCTCGCCGTCGCCAGCTTCGAATGGATTGAAACCTTGATGAACGCCGGCATCGGCGCCGAGGATCTCGGCCATTTCGGCGTCATGCAGTGGCATGTCGGGTTGATCGTGCCGCTGGGCTTCGCGCTGGTATTCATCCGCTTCGCTGAAATTCTCCTGCGCATCCTGCTCAACCGTCAGACCGGCCTCGGCCTGGCCGATGAGGCGGCCGACGCGCTGAAACTTGCCGAACACGAGGAAGACAAGCCATGACCATTGCCTTCCTGTTCGTGGCCCTGTTCGCCTTGATGTTCATCGGCGTGCCGATCGCCATCTCACTGGGCCTGGCCGGCTCCCTGACGATCATTTTCTTCAGTCCCGACTCGGTGCGCTCGCTGGCGATCAAACTGTTCGAGACCTCGGAACACTACACGCTGCTGGCCATTCCGTTTTTCCTGCTGGCCGGGGCCTTCATGACCACCGGCGGCGTCGCCCGCCGGCTGATCGACTTCGCCAACGCCTGTGTCGGGCATATTCGCGGCGGCCTGGCCATCGCGGCGGTGCTGGCCTGCATGCTGTTCGCCGCCCTCTCCGGTTCAAGTCCCGCCACGGTCGCTGCGGTGGGCTCGATTGCGATTGCCGGGATGGTCCGTTCCGGCTACCCGCAAGCGTTCGGCGCAGGGATCATCTGCAACGCCGGTACGCTGGGCATCCTTATCCCGCCGTCGATCGTGATGGTGGTTTACGCCGCTGCTACAGAGACTTCCGTGGGCAAGCTGTTCATGGCCGGCGTGGTGCCTGGCCTGCTGCTGGGCACGGCATTGATGGTGGCGATCTACATCGTTGCGGTGAAGAAAAATCTCCCCGCCTTGCCGCGTGCGACGCTTCGCGAGTTTCTGAGTACGGCACGCCAGGCAATATGGGGCCTGTTGCTGATGGTGATCATCCTCGGCGGCATCTATTCGGGCATGTTCACCCCGACCGAAGCTGCCGCAGTGGCAGCCGTCTATTCGGCCTTTATCGCTCTGTTCGTCTACAAGGATCTGACCTTTCGCGAGACACCGAAGGTTCTGCTCGACTCGGCCAAGCTGAGCATCATGCTGATGTTCATCATTGCCAACGCCATGCTGTTCGCCCACGTGCTGACCACCGAACAGTTACCCCAACAAATCACTGCCTGGGTGATCGACGCCGGCCTGACGCCGGTGACGTTCCTGCTGGTGGTCAACATTGTCCTGTTGATTGCCGGCGCGTTCATGGAACCGTCGGCGATCATCCTGATCCTGGCGCCCATCCTTTTTCCTATCGCGATGAAACTGGGCATCGATCCGATTCACCTCGGCATCATCATGGTGGTCAACCTTGAGATCGGCCTGATCACGCCACCGGTGGGCCTGAACCTGTTCGTGACCTCGGCGGTGACCGGCATGTCCTTGCCCGCCACAGTCAAAGCCGCGATGCCCTGGTTGTCGATTCTGCTGTTGTTCCTGATCCTGATTACTTACGTGCCGTGGATCTCACTGGTGCTGCCGAACTGGCTGGGGATGAACTGACGTCGTGACGATCACGTCCAGCCGGGATCGACCCAAGTGCAATCACTCTGCTTAAAACCATAACAAGACGGAGAAGTGCCCCCATGCGAGTCAAAACACGCTTTGCCCTGCTGGCCGCCGCCACGCTGACCCTTAGCAGTGCTGCGCAGGCCGCGCCCGTGTTCATCAATATCCTCACCGGCGGAACCAGCGGGGTTTACTACCCGATCGGCGTCGGCCTGTCGCAAATCTACAGCGACGGTATTGCCGGTTCGAAGACATCGGTGCAGGCCACCAAAGCGTCGGTGGAAAACCTCAATTTGCTACAGGCCGGTCGCGGCGAGTTGGCCCTGGCTTTGGGCGACTCAGTGGCCGACGCCAAAAACGGCGTGGAAGACGCCGGCTTCAAAACACCACTGACCAAGTTGCGCGCCTTGGGCGGCGCCTATCCCAATTACATCCAAATCGTCGCCAGCAAAGAGTCGGGGATCAAAAGCCTCGCCGATCTCAAGGGCAAGACCATCTCGGTAGGCGCCCCAAAATCCGGCACCGAATTGAATGCGCGGGCGATATTCAAAGCGGCCGGCCTGACCTACGAGGACATGGGCAAGGTGCAATATCTGCCGTTTGCCGAATCGGTGGAATTGATCAAGAACCGGCAACTGGACGCCACCCTGCAATCGTCAGGACTGGGCATGGCCGCCATTCGTGACCTGTCGTCGGTGATGCCGCTGAACTACGTGGCTATCCCGAGCGAAGTGGTGGCAAAAATCGGCAATCCGGCCTATCAGAGCGCAATGATCCCGGCCAACACCTACGACGGACAGGCCGAAGCCGTGCCCACCGTGGCAATCACCAATATTCTGGTGACCCGCGCCGACCTGCCGGATGACGTCGTCTATGACATGACCCGCCTGCTGTTCGACAACCTGGGGCGCTTGGGTAACTCCCATTCGGCGGCCAAGGACATCAAGCTGGAAGCGGCTGCGAAAAACCTGCCGATCGCGCTGCACCCCGGCGCCGAGCGCTACTACAAGGAAAAAGGCGCTTTATAAGCGCTTGTGCGCAGTGGCGTGACGGCCACTGCAGCGTCGATTCCTTTGTGTGGTCATGAGGAAGGCAGCCAATGAGTGACGAGCATCACGGTATTTCCGCGAACCCACGGGACTGGCCGAAAACCCTGTTTTACGTAGCGTTGCTGTTCTCGATTTTCCAGATCGTCACCGCAGCCTTCTCTCCTCTCTCCAGCCAGGTGCTGCGTGCGGTGCACGTCGGTTTCCTGCTGTGGGTGGTGTTTCTCAGTTATCCGGCACACGGCACAGACCGTCCGTGGCAACCGCTGGCCTGGCTGCTGAGCCTGGCCGCCATCGCTACCGCGCTGTATCAATGGGTGTTCGAGGCCGATCTGATCCAGCGCTCCGGTGACCTCACCTCGGCCGACCTGATGATCGGCATCGTATTGATTGCCCTGGTCTTCGAAGCCGCGCGACGGGTCATGGGCATTGCGCTGCCGGTGATTTGCGGGCTGTTCCTGGCGTACGGTCTGTTCGGGCAATACCTGCCCGGCGAACTGGCCCATCGCGGCTACGGTTTCGACCAGATCATCAACCAGCTGTCGTTCGGCACCGAAGGGCTGTACGGCACGCCGACGTATGTGTCGGCGACCTACATTTTCCTGTTCATCCTGTTTGGCGCATTCCTTGAGCAGGCCGGCATGATCAAGCTGTTTACCGACTTCGCCATGGGCTTGTTCGGGCACAAGCTGGGAGGCCCGGCAAAAGTGGCCGTGGCCTCGTCGGCATTGATGGGGACGATCACCGGCTCCGGGATCGCCAACGTCGTGACGACCGGGCAATTCACCATTCCGCTGATGAAGCGCTTTGGCTATCGCGCCGCATTCGCCGGCGGCGTGGAAGCCACCTCCAGCATGGGCAGCCAGATCATGCCTCCGGTGATGGGCGCAGTCGCCTTCATCATGGCTGAAACCATCAATGTGCCCTTCGTCGAGATCGCCAAGGCGGCGCTGATTCCCGCCCTGCTGTATTTCGGTTCGGTGTTCTGGATGGTCCATCTGGAAGCCAAGCGCTCCAACCTCAAGGGCCTGCCCAAAGACCAATGCCCCAGCGCATGGGGCGCAGTGAAAACCAGTTGGTACTTGCTGATTCCTCTGCTCGTCCTGGTTTACCTGCTGTTTTCCGGGCGCACACCGCTGTTCTCGGGCATGGTCGGCCTGGCCTTGACTGCCATCGTGATCCTCGGCTCGGCGATCATTTTCCGGGTGCACAGCTTTGGCCTGCGTTGTGCGTTCTGGATTGCCCTGGGCGTGCTCTGCACAGGTTTTTTCCAGCTTGGCATCGCGGTGATTTTTGCGGTCATTGCCGTCCTGGTGCTGGTCTGCGCTTTCATCAAGGGCGGTCGCGAAACGCTGCTGATCTGCCTGCACGCGCTGGTCGAAGGCGCCCGCCACGCGGTACCGGTGGGCATCGCCTGCGCACTGGTCGGCGTCATTATCGGCATCGTTTCGCTCACCGGCGTCGCTTCGACGTTCGCTGGCTACATTCTCGCCATTGGCCGCGACAACCTGCTGCTGTCGCTAATCCTGACGATGATTACCTGCCTGGTGCTGGGGATGGGCATTCCGACCATTCCCAACTACATCATCACCAGCTCGATCGCCGCGCCTGCCCTGCTGGAGCTAGGCGTGCCACTGATCGTGTCGCACATGTTCGTGTTCTACTTCGGCATCCTCGCCGACCTGACCCCGCCGGTCGCCCTCGCCTGTTTTGCCGCCGCCCCGATCGCCAAGGAAAGCGGCTTCAAGATCAGCCTGTGGGCCGTGCGCATTGCGCTGGCCGGTTTCGTCATCCCGTTCATGGCGGTCTACAACCCGGCGCTGATGCTGCAGGGCGACAACTTGTGGGCGACTGCCTACATGCTGATCAAGACTCTCTTGGCGGTTGGTCTCTGGGGCATGGCGTCTACCGGTTTTCTGCAACAGAAAATGCTGCTTTGGGAACGTTTGCTGAGTCTTGGTGCGGGCGCTCTGCTGATCGTGGCACTGCCGGTGACCGATGAAATCGGCTTCGGATTAGCGCTGCTGGTGATCTCGCAACACGTCTGGCGCTCGCGGCGCGCCGCAGCGGCCAATGCATGATCGGCTTGTGCCTGGGTCTGGCCGGCAGCATTTGGGCACAGTTGCCGGTAGCGAGCTTCACCCTGGCATGGAACCACAGCATCGAAAAGATCCGTTGGGAGGAAGACTACCGCGTCACGGCCCAAGGCCTGGTTCTTGAGCAGGCCAGGGTTCGCGGCAACGGCGCGGGCATGGAGATACCCAATGATGCCCGGCTGGAGAACGGCAGTTGGCATTACCGACGCCACTTGCCGCCGCTGCAACCACTGCAATTGGGCCGAACCCCGCAGGCCGGCGATTACCAGTTATGCATGGATGGCGAGTGCGAATTGGTCAGCCGATGGGTTGGGCCGGCCACTGTCAGCGAGCCGTTTTTGCAGTTGTGGGGGTGTGAGATGACCACGCTATCGCCATCGTATGAACGCCAAGCCGCTCATTTCTAATCAAGCGGTCATTTCCCGATTGATCGCAACCATCTGCTCGCGGGTGAACTCAGTGCCGGGCGCCATGAATCGGGCCATCAAGGCATCGCGGTTCAGCGGCGCGCGGGCCTTGTCCGCAGCTTCGAGCGCTTGCTTCAGTTCCGGCAAGGTCAGTTCGGTGCAGTAAGCCGGGGTCCCGGGTTGTTGACGCCATGACTCCTGAAGGCTGCCCGCAGCGAGCGCGGTGAATCCGGTTTCTTCGACCAGATCCTGTGCGATCGCCTCGGCACGCACATCATCGCCGGCGACTGGCAAGGCGATGCGAGTTGCGGATTCGGCAGGTTGACCTTGATCGGCCAGCGTAGCGGCGAGTACGGCATTCCACGCTTTGATCAGCGGGCGGCCGATCTGCTCGCTGACCCAGACGCTTTCAGGTTTGCCCTCGTCCACTTCCTTGATCGCCCCGTCACGCTGCGGATAGTAATTGGAGGTATCGATGACCACGACTTGCTCGGGAACCTGGCTCAGCGTCTGCTTCAAATCAGGGTATCGGGCGAAGGGAATCGACAGGATGATCACATCGACATCGGACACAGCCTGCTCTTTGGTGACAGCCTTGGCACCGACTTCTTTAGCGAGTGCCTGAATGCTTTGCGGGTCTTTCGAGTTGGCCAGTTTGATCTTATGACCGCACGCAGCCAGCTTGCGCGCCAGTGTTGCGCCGATGTGGCCGGCGCCGATAATTCCGATGTTCATTTCAAAACCCTCTCTGTTACGTGTGTTATCGCCCGGTTGAGCGCGCTTTTGGACTGGTGGGCTCAGTCAGCCGCCGGATGGGCAAGCGCATCCAGCGTCAGACGAAGCGCCTCAATCCCCTGCTCATCAAGCTGGCAGGCCGTCTTGATCTTGCCGGTGATGGCTCTGATGTCGTCTTCCATGGCCCGGCTTTCGGGCGTCAGGTCGATCAGCACGCGGCGCTCGTCTGCCGGATCGCGCTTGCGCGTGACCAATCCGGCGCCTTCCAGACGTTTGAGTAGCGGCGTGATGGTTCCCGCGTCCATGGCCAGGTAAGTGCCGAGTTCGCCCACAGACAATGGCGCGCCATCCAGAAGCTGCAGGATCACCAGATACTGCGGAAAGGTTAAGCCCAGTGGTTCCAGATACGGCTTGTGCAAACGCACGACACGGTTGGCAGCGGCGTAGAGTGCAAACGACAGCTGCGTTCCCACGTGATTTCGGTTCGAGCTCATTTCATAGTTCGCTATTGTATAGTGCGCTATATATTTCATGAGTACGAAGGAGTGTCAACCCAGGCAGCCCGTGCGGTGTCGATCAGCACCTCTGTTGGCGATCCGGATCGCCAACAGAGGTGCTAATCGCCACGCTTGGTTTACTTGTGCGCCAGCAGCGCCTTGCGTGCAGCCTTGGCGTGTTTCATGGCGGCGATTTCCCGCTCGCACGCTTCGACATCGAAGGAGTTGTCCCACTTGGCAATGGCAATGGTGCCGATGCCGTTGCCGATCAGGTTGGTCACCGCTCGCGCCTCGTTGAGGAAGCGGTCGATGCCCAACAGCAACACCAGGCCCACCAGAGGTATGGAGTGAATGGTGGTGAGCGTGGCCGCCAAGGTCACGAATCCTGCCCCCGCCACACCGGCCGAGCCCTTGGAGGTCAGCAGGAACACGCCAAGCAGGATCATCTGATCCATGAAGGTCAGCGGCGTGTTGGTCGCCTGGGCGATGAAGATCGCCGCCATGGTCAGGTAAATGCAGGTGCCGTCTGCGTTGAACGTGTAGCCCGTCGGCAGGACCATGCCGACCACGGATTTCTTGCAGCCGAGCTTTTCCAGTTTGACCATCATTCGCGGCAGCACCGCTTCGGTCGAACAGGTGCCCAGGGTGATCAGGATTTCATCTTTGAAATAACGCAGAAACTGCATCAGCGGCATGCCCGACCATCGCGCCACCGCGCCCAATACGACGACGATGAAGATCAGCGTGGTGATGTACAGCGCGACCAGCAACTGCCCCAGCGACAGCAGAGTGCCGATGCCGTATTTACCGATAGTGAACGCCATGCCAGCCCCCGCGCCCAACGGCGCCAGACGCATGACCATCGCGACGATTTTGAACAGACCTTGCAGGAACAGATCGATGGTGTTGATCAGCGGTTTGCTGGTTTCGCCCATTTGCACCAGGGCGACGCCCATCAGCACCGACAACAGAATCACTTGCAGCATGACGCCATTGGAGAAAGCGCCGAGGAAGGTATGCGGAATGATATTGAGGAAGAACTCGACCAGACCGCCCTGCTCGCTCGCCGCCTGGCTGTATTTGTTGACAGCGCTGCCATCGAGGGTTCCGGCGTTGATATTCATGCCGGCGCCGGGCTTGACCACGTTGACTACGATCAGGCCGACCACCAGTGCGATGGTGGAAAGAATCTCGAAGTAGATCAGCGCTTTCACACCGATGCGGCCGACCTCCTTGATACTGCCCATCTTGGCGATACCGACCACTACCGTGCCGAAAATAATCGGCGCCAACAGCATCTTGATCAGCTTGATGAAACCGTCGGCAAACGGCTGCAGCTTGGCGCCGATGTCCGGCACGAAGTAACCGATGGCAGCGCCGATGACGATGCCGATCAGCACTTGCACATAGAGCTGGCTGTACCAGCGTGATTTTGAAGTTTCCACGGAAGCACCTCATTTTATTGTTGTGGTGGGCATGTGGCTGGCGTCGCGGATGACGCCTCAAGCTGCGGCCTCGGCAAACGAGGCCGCAGATGAAACAGAATCAGCCCTCGCCCAGTTCGCGCATGACGGCATACAGCGCAGATTTGGCCTCGAAGCCGACGCCCGGGATATCCGGCAGCCCGACGTAGCCGTTCTCCACGCGGATGCCATCGGCAAAGCCGCCGAATGGCTGGAACACGTCCGGGTACGATTCGTTGCCGCCCAGGTGCAGACCGGCGGCGATGTTCAGCGACATCTGGTGACCACCATGCGGTACCACGCGACGCGAAGACCAACCCAGCTCTTCCATCACTTTCAGGGTGCGCATGTACTCGACGAGCCCGTAGGACAACGCGCAGTCGAATTGCAGGTAGTCACGGTCCGGGCGCATGCCGCCGTGGCGCAACAGGTTGCGGGCGTCCTGGTGAGAGAACAGGTTTTCGCCGGTGGCCATCGGCAGTTCGTAGTGATTGGCCAGCTCGGCCTGGAGCGCATAATCCAGCGGGTCGCCGACTTCTTCGTACCAGAACAGGTTGTACTTCTTGATCGCTTCGGCGTAGGCGATACCGGTCTGCAGATCGAAGCGGCCGTTGGCGTCGACCGCCAGGCGCTGGCCGTCGCCCACCACTTCGAGCACCGCTTCGATGCGGCGGATATCTTCGTCCAGCGGCACCGCGCCAATCTTCATCTTGACCACGTCGTAGCCACGGTCCAGGTAGCTCTGCATTTCGGCCTTGAGCTTGCTCTGGTCCTTGCCCGGGTAGTAATAGCCACCCGCCGCATACACCCAGACTTTGTCATCGGCGACGCCGTTGCGATAACGGTCGGCAAGCAGGCGATACAGCGGCTTGCCTTCGATCTTCGCTACCGCGTCCCACACCGCCATATCAATGGTGCCGACCGCTACTGAACGCTCGCCATGCCCGCCCGGTTTTTCGTTGGTCATCAGGGTTTTCCAGATGGCGAACGGATCGAGGTTATTGTTCTCGTGATCGATCAGGGTTTCCGGGTCGGCTTCAGTGATCCGCGCCAGAAAACGATCGCGCATCAACGCGCCCTGGCCGTAGCGACCGTTGGAGTTGAAGCCGTAACCGATGACCGGTTTGCCGTCGCGAATCACGTCGGTAATGACCGCGACGACCGAGCAGGTCATCTTCGAAAAATCGATGTAGGCATTGGCGATCGGGGAAGCAATGGAGACGGTTTTTTCACGGATATCGACGATACGCATGACGGGTTCCTCTTGTTGTGGTGACCCAACCTTATGCTTTGCGACGACACCCGCCCAATGCTATTAATGCCGCGCCCTATGCACAGGAGGCATTGCCCTTGGAACTGGTTTGGCTTGAGGATTTTTCAGCACTGGCCGAGTACGGCAGCTTTGTCCGGGCCGCCGAAGCGCGCCATGTGACGCAGCCGGCGTTCAGTCGCCGAGTGCGCTCGCTGGAGAACTGGATGGGTGTGGAATTGTTCGTGCGCACCCCGCAAGGTGCGACGTTGACCGAGGCCGGCAGGCAGATTTTGCCCAGCGCCCAGGAAGCGGCCAGACGCCTTTACCGCATGCGCTCCGAGGCCCAGGAAGTGGCTGGCATGGCGGCGAAAACCTTGCAGTTTGCTGCCACTCATTCGCTGTCATTCACCTTCTTCCCACGCTGGTTGCGCAGCGCCGAAAGTGGCGCGCCGATCGATGCGGTTCGCCTGCATTCCGACAGCATGGCCGTGTGCGAACAGATGCTGATTCATGGCCAGGTGCAGTTCCTGCTATGCCATCGCCACCCCGACGTTCCGCCATTACTGGCGCCTGATCAGTTCATTGGCAAGAAGGTCGGCGAGGACGTACTTGTGCCGCTGGCGAGTGCTTCAGCCCAGTTCGGCACGTCGCCTGAAACCCTGCCCTATCTGGCCTACACCCACGAATCCGGCCTGGGCCGGATCGTCGCCCACAGGTTGCATGGCAAGGCTGATTATCTGCACCTGAAACCGCTGTTCAGCAGCCACTTGGCCGCAGTGCTGATGTCGATGGCGCTGGAAAGCAAAGGCGTCGCCTGGCTGCCGAAAAGCCTGACGGAACAGGAAATGGCTGACGGGCGTCTGGTCAGGGCACTGGATGAAAGTTGGGATATTCCACTGGAAATCCACCTGACTCGCCCGACGGCACCGATCAGCCCTTCGGCCGAGGAATTCTGGGCGAAGCTGGGGGAGTGATATGCCAGTCAGCCTCTTGAGCCTGGGCGCGTCGGCGACACGCCCAGGCAGGCCTGAATCAATCAGAACTGCAACGCAGCACCGTCAGCCGGGATATCCACGCGGCTGTCGATGCCGTGCTTTTGCACATAGCTGCGCAGCTCGTCACGGGTCAGCGACATGTGGTTGATCGCGTCCATGTGCACGGCGACGATTTTTGCGTCTTTCGCTACCTGCGTCGCTCGCAGTACATCTTCCTCGCCCATGATGATCGAGCCTTCGTAACCGCTCATTTTCGCTTTGCCGGCGTTAAGCACAATCACCTCAGGCTGGAATTTCTCGATGGCCTGATCGACTTCCGGGCGCCAGATGGTATCGCCGGCGAGATAGAGTGTTTTGTAGCCGGGCGCCTGGAACACCACGCCCATGGCTTCGCCCAGCGGTTTGGCGAGGGCCGGCACGGCATACATTTCGTCAGTGCCGTGCTGGCCGCCGGTTTTGCTGATCTTCACGCCGCCGAACTCAGCCTCGTTCGTCAGCACGCGCACGTTCTTGAAGCCTTGCGAGCGGATCAGTTGCGCATCTTCTTCATGCTGGGCGAACAGAGGGATGTCTTTGGGCAGCGCTTTCTGTGCCGCGTCATCCCAGTGGTCCAGGTGCGTATGCGTGACGATAACGGCATCGACGCCCGCAATCACCTGCTCCGGGGACTCAGTCAGGTCGACCAGCGGGTTACGCAGGTTGCTGCGGTAGGTATTTTCGAACCCTGGGTACGCGCCCTTTTTCGCCAGCATCGGATCGATCAGAAAGGTCGTGTCGCCGTAGGTGATCTTCACCGTGGCATTACGCACTTGCTGCAGATTCAGCTTGTGTGCAGCTTCAGGGTTTGCCCGCGTTTCTGTCTCTGCGAAGGCCGGTGCGGTAGCAGCGGCGCAAGCAATGCTCAGGGCAAACGGTAGAGTCTTGAGTGTCATCGGAATCATCCTGTTATTTATGAATGGGTCCATTTTTGCTGAAGCCTGGCGCAGCCAACAGTGGCCTGAAAGACATATATCGATATAATCGGGCCAACCCGATAGTGTGCAACCGAGATTTGTTTTATGTCCCCCATTCGCGTTGCTGTTCTGGCGTTCGACGGCGTCAGCCTGTTCCACCTGTCGGTGCCGGGCATCGTCCTGGCGACGGCGAATCCAGCGTCGATTGAGCCTCGTTACCAGATCAATTACTGCGCGGAAGTACCCGGCATGGTCGCCAGTGACCAAGGCATCGGCCTGGCGGTCGCTCATGGCCTGGAATTGATGGCGGCGTCCGACGTCATCATCATTCCGGCATGGGGTGATCAATCGATCACTGCTTCGGCAGCGCTTGTACAGGCGCTGCAGAATGCCCACGCCGAAGGCAAATTGATCGTCGGTTTATGCCTGGGCGCGTTTGTGCTGGGCGATGCCGGGTTGCTTGATGGCAAGGAAGCCACGACGCACTGGGCGGCGCGCGACGAGTTTGCCCAACGCTTTCCCAAGGTTCGCTTTCGCCCCGAGGTGTTGTATGTCACCGACGACAATCTGATGACCTCAGCGGGCACCGTAGCGGCCATCGACTGTTGTCTGCATCTGGTGCGCCAGCGGTTCGGGGCTGACGTGGCCAATCACACGGCGAAAATGCTGGTCACGCCACCGCACCGGCAAGGCGGCCAGGCGCAATACGTCGAGCACCCGGTGCCACAGCTCTCAAGCGAAACGCATCTGGCTGAAGTTCTGGATTGGGCGCGCATGCATCTGGGTGAAAATCTGTCGCTGGACCTGTTGGCGGAGAAAGCCCGAATGAGTCGCCGCACTTTTACCCGGCGCTTCAAAGAAACCACCGGAACGACGGTATTCAAATGGCTTAACGCCGAGCGTGTGATCAAAGCGCAGGCGTTACTGGAGACCACGGATTTACCGGTTGAGTGCATCGCCGGAGAGGCCGGGTTTGGTACGCCGCTGTCGTTGCGGCAGCAGTTTGCAGCGCACTTGGGAACTTCGCCGTCGGACTATCGGAAGATGTTTTGTCTTGGGGTGAAGCGCGAAGGCGGTGCACGGGCGTGACGAGCAATTTTTGGGGTCGACTTGATTCCGGCGGCGCGGCAGCCCCTCATCGGAACGCCGCCCGCCCAGCCCTCTCCCGAGGGAGAGGGAGCCGATTCGGGTGCTGTTCTAGAACTGAGTTCGACTCGGTATTTCAGGTCGACGTTTCTCTGCTAAACCACTCGGTCGGTCCCCTCTCCCTCCGAGGAGAAGGTGAGAGCCGATTTGGGTGCTGTTCAAAACCTGAGTTCGACCCGGTATTTCAGGTCGACGTTTCTCTGCTAAACCACTCGGTCGGTCCCCTCTCCCTCCGAGGAGAAGGTGAGAGCCGATTTGGGTGCTGTTCAAGAACTGAGTTCGGCTCGGTATTTCAGGTCGGCGAATTTCTACTAAACACCTCGGTCAGTCCCCTCTCCCTCCGGGAGAGGGTTAGGGTGAGGGGCTTTTGGCCTTTGACTCGATTCATGCCACCGTGAGCCCTGTCCATAGCTCCGAAACCGCCCAGAGTCGCTCAGCCAGCTCAGCATCCGCCGCCCATTTCGCAACACCCTTGCGGCCTGCTTCCGGTTCATTGATCAGCGCAACGTTACAGTCTTCGCAATACACACCCCCCAGATCCGCCAGCACCGCACTGGTCGCGCACCACAACCCCGTCGCCGCGCCCTGCTCCAGCGTTTTCAGCCCGTTGTGGGCATCCAGCCGTGGCTGGCCCTGTTCGTCCAGCGCATCGAATGCAGCGAGTTCCGCCGCGCTCAAGTGCCGCGCCAGATCCGTGAGAATCTGCCCCGGATGCAACGAGAACGCGCGAACGCCATGGCGCCGTCCACGCTGATCGAGTGCGATGGCAAACAAGGCATTCGCCGTTTTCGATTGGCCATACGCAACCCATTTGTCATACGGCCGCTGTAAAAAATCGATGTCGTCAAAATCCACCCCGGCAATCTGATGCCCGCGCGAGGACACCGACAGCACCCGCGCCTGTCCCGCCCTGACCAGCGCAGGCCAGAGCCCGCAGGTCAGGCGGTAATGTCCAAGATGATTGGTCGCGAACTGGCTTTCATGTCCATCGGCATCGCGCAGCAACGGCGCGGCCATGATTCCGGCGCAGTTGATCAGCAAGGACACTGGCTGCCCCGCGCTGACCACGCTTTGGCTGAACGCCGCCACCGATTCAGCCTGCATGAGGTCCATGGGCAGCACGCGGACGCCGTCAACACCGGCCAATGCCACCTCTGCCCGCTCCGTATCTCTGGCCGGCACAATGACCTGCGCCCCTGCCGCAGCGAGGCTTTTCGCCGTCAGCAGACCCAACCCGGAATAGCCGCCGGTGACCACAGCGAGTTGCCCGCGCAGATCGATGCCCGCCATGACTTCAGCCGCTGTGCTGGCGGCGTTGAACGGTGATTGCACAGGTTGTTGGAGCGTAGCCATGGGCGTAATCCTGAGTGAGCTATCGAAGGCCTTTATTCTTGGCTAAGCTCTCGGGACGAACCAGTCTGATAAATCCAGGTTTCTGTCGTGATCATCCAAAATCCTGCTGGCGATCCACTCTCTGCCGTGTTGGCGCTCTCCGAGTTGCAAGCTGCCTGCTCGGTTCGCTTGCAGGCGGGCGGTGTCTGGGCGCTACGCTTTCAACCCATCGAACTGAAATTCAACGTTGTGCGACGAGGCGAATGCTGGCTGCGCATGCAAGGCATGCCGGCGCGCCTGTTGCAGGCCGGTGACTGTTTTGTGGTATCGCGCACGCCGTTCATTCTGGCCAGCGGCCCCGACATCGAGGCGGTGAATGCAGCGGATGTTTTCGCCCATGACGAAGCCTCGGCGACCTTTGGCGTCGGCGAGGAAGTCGAGTTGCTGGGCGGCAGCGTGTCGCTGTCGGGACCTGGCGCAACTGAACTGCTCGACGTGCTGCCGACCTCACTGATCATTCGTGCCGAAACCGCAGGCGCTTCGTCGTTCGGCTGGCTGCTGGATGAACTGGGGCGCGAGTGGCCGTCGCATCAGCCTGGCTCGCAGGCGATGTGCAACGACCTGCTGCGGCTGATCTTCATCCATGCGCTGCGCCATCACATCACCAGCGCGGATGCCGAACAACTGGCCTGGCTGGGCGGACTGCGGGAACCGGCGATTGCCGGCGTGTTGCGCGCCGTTCACGCTGCTCCGGAAAAGGCCTGGCGACTGACGCAAATGGCCGAGATTGCCTGCATGTCGCGTTCGGGTTTCGCTGCGTTATTCAAAACTTGCATGGGTGTAGCGCCGGTCGAGTACGCCACGCGCTGGCGGATGCGCGTGGCCGCGTTCCGCTTGCGCAATGGTCGGGACACTGTGGCCACTGTCGCCGCGTCACTGGGCTATCTGTCCGACGCGGCGTTTGGCGCTGCATTCCGCCGCGTGCACGGAATATCGCCGGGGCAATACCGGCGCGATCCATTCTTATAGACCGATGATCGAGGTTATGATCGCGACAACCGCCGCCAAGGACATCCGCCGATGCCTGCCATGAAAACCCGCCCCACCTCCGCGCCATTGCTCAAGCCCGGCGAAACCGTGGTGCTGTTCGACGGCGTGTGCAAACTGTGCAATGGCTGGGCTCGTTTTCTGATTCGCCATGACCGTCAGCGCCATGTGCGTCTGGCGACCGTGCAATCGCCCGAGGGCCAGGCCTTGCTGGCGTGGGCAGGTTTGCCGCTGGACGAGTTCGACACCATGGCGGTGATTCGCGACCGCAATTATTGGGAGCGATCAGATGCATTCCTTGAAGTGGTCGGGCAACTGCCAATGCGCTGGCAGCCGCTGAAACTGCTGCGCATCTTCCCGCGTCGTCTGCGCGACTGGGCTTACGACCGAATCGCGCTGAACCGCTATCGGCTGTTCGGCAAGTACGACACTTGCCTGCTCCCGACAGCGGATCATGAAAGCCGTTTTCTAAAGGCCCACGGCTGACCCGATCAGTTGCAGCGGCGTCATCTTCGTCACCATCATCAGCACGATGACAGACATTCCGGCAAACCCGGCGACGCCCATCCAGAACCACCAGCGGTAAGTGCTCGCGTAGCGATCATCCAGAGGCAGGCTACCTTCGCCCGCGCTCAGCGCCATGCTCTGCAAACGCTTCTGCAATACCAGCACCGGCAGCCACAACGCGCCGACACAGAAGAAAATGATCAACGAAGTCAGCAGCCATTCGGTGCTCATCGCAAGCCCCGAGAGACGCATCAGCAGATAGCCGGTAATGACCTGCACAAACCCGGCCGGCGTGGTGATCCACGTATCAAAGCGCACCACCATTCGTGCGACATGGGCGATCACTTGCGGGTTGCCGCTGCGGCTGGCGGCGATCAGGTAGAGGTAGGAGCCCATGCCGAAACCAAAGAGGAAAATCGCCGCAATGACGTGCAGGTACTTCAGGCAGAGATAGAGCATCTCAACGCTGCCCTTCGGCGAACTGAACCGACAGGCTCAGGTTGGCGGGATCGTTGATCGCCGCCAGGTATTCCTCAACGCTGATTTCGCCCACGCACGGCCGCGCCCCAGATTGCGGCGTGTAACCCCGGGCTATTTTGCTGGCGAGAGCGACGGCGGCGCAGCTGGGGATTTCCGGGCCTTTGTCATTCAGCGCTGTGAGTTGCGCGGTCATGCTCAGCGGCTGGCCGTCGACTCCGATGCCTTGAACATCGATGTACATCGCGCTTTTGCCATCACCGAAGCGTTCGAACCACGTGCCCAAGCGATGCAGACGTGCCGCCCAGCGTACGTGATCGCGCACCAGACCGAAGCGCAAGGCTTGCGCCAGCAAAGCATTGGCGACACCGCCGAGCTTCAGGCCGGCGCCAGCCTTGAAGCGCAGCGTCTGTGCGCCATAGCGACGCGCGAAAATATCCATGTCCGGCACATCGACATTGGCCAGCACCCGCTTGCCCAGTTGCGGCATGCTGCGCAGGGTCAGGTCGAGCCAGCCCAATACTTCGTGAACCTGGCCATTCTGTAACTGCCTGATCGGCTTGCCGGCATAAGCGAGCACGCCTTCGACCGTGGACAGCCCCGGCATTTTTGCCGAGGAAGAAATGCCATGCTCGATCGAGTCGATTCGCGCAAAGCGTGAGCGCTGCTGATCGATGATCGCCGAAGACAAGGTCGGCACCGAACTGCAACCGCTGAGCACGGCCACACCAGCCTCCCTGGCGCGGGCGTCGAGCACATCAATGCCGTTGACGAAGGTGCGGCAGTCAGCCAGATCGCAGTAATTGACCCCGGCGCTGATGCAGCTTTCAGCAACTGCGTAGGATTGCCCCTGAAACGGCCCGCCAGTGTGCACCACTAACTGGATATTCAGCTCGCGCAGCGCTGCTTGAAAATCCGCGCCTGTCGCATCACCGCACCACCCTTCGCAAGCTCGGCCCGACTGCGTTTGCAGCTCGTCAACCTTGCGCTGCAACTTGTGCGCATCGCGGCCCGACAGCAGCAGTTCAATCCCTGGCATCTGCGCCAGATGCCGACAAACGATACTGCCGAAATTGCCGTAACCACCGACGACCATCACCCTGAATGCCATTGCCCTGTCCCTGTTCCAGCCCAAACGTGTGGCGCAGAGGATATAGGGCGCAGCGGCGACCAGACATCTATTTTGCAACCGGGTATCACTGCGTCCGCTTGTCCCGGGCAAAAAGAATGAACCCAACGCCCCTCTCGTCGCCTAACGCACAGACCATCAGGAGTTAAGCCTATGCAAATCGAAACCGTGTGGATCGTATTGGCGGTCATTCTCGTGCTGATCGAGCTTTGGGCCATCAATCGGGTGCGTAAAAGCGAGGGGAAATCGAGCAATAAAGGCGTGTGGATCGTGCTGATCGTGTTCGTGCCGCTGTTCGGCCTGATCGCCTGGGCGTTGGCGGGGCCCAAGCATATCGGTCGCGGCTCACCTTCCCAGGCCAGCCGTTAAGCAACGACGCCGGCCCGTCTCAAGCATCACCCTCAGCCCGGCTTTTGCCGGGCTTGTTATATGCAATGCCCGTTGCGCGGATTTCTTGCAGGCTGCACGAAAGCATTGTGCCTGCTTCGATGCCAGCCCTTGATTTAGAAGGGTTGCGCTCGATCAGCGAGTTGGCACGACTCCTGCGATAGCCTCTTCCTGAATACACAGCAGCGCGAAAAAAAGAACGCTGTGTTCAATCCGTGAAAAGCAGAGGCCTCAAAAATGAATGCCATCGACCTTCTCAAAGCCGACCATGAAAAAGTCAAAGCCATCCTCAGCCAACTGAGTGAGTCCACCGACCGCGCACTGAAAAAACGCGTCGAGTTGCTGGGCAAACTGGAAATGGAAATCACCATCCATACCCGCCTGGAAGAAGAGATTCTCTATCCTGCGTTCAAGGAAGCCGGCAGCAAGGAAGAAGACATCATGTACTACGAGGCCAAGGAAGAGCACCGCACCGTGGACTCACTGGTACTGCCTGATCTGAAAGAAACCGATCCAGGCACCCCGGAATTTGCCGGTCGGGTCAAAGTGGTCAAGGAGCTGCTGGAGCACCACATCGAAGAGGAAGAACAGGAAATGTTCCCCAAAGCGCAGAAGCTGCTGGGCAAAGCCAAGCTCGAGGAGCTGGGTGCGCAAATGGAAGCCATGAAGGCAAGCCACAAAAAGGAAATGGCAGCCAACAAGATCGCTGCGTAAAGCGCTGAAGACACCGAAGCCCGGCAGCAATGCCGGGCTTTTTTGTGCGCTCAAACTTGCCCTCGCTCTCACATTGGATATTTGGGCGTTCGGGAGCTTCTGAGCAAGCCACGAAACCTGTGGGAGCGAGCCTGCTCGCGAAGGCNCGGCAGCAATGCCGGGCTTTTTTGTGCGCTCAAACTTGCCCTCGCTCCCACATTGGATATACGTATGTTCGGCAATTCCTGAGCAAGCCACGAAACCTGTGGGAGCGAGCCTGCTCGCGAAGGCGTCAGGTCAGCCAGACCCTCTATGACTGACACTGCGCTTTCGCGAGCAGGCTCGCTCCCACAGGGTCAGAGTCAGTCTTGATGCAGACTGGACTCAGAGGGCCCAAGGTGGCCCGGTCTCGAATTTCGCTTCGATCCACTCCTTGAACGCCACCACCGCCGCCGCCGGAAACCGCGAAGACGGTCTGATCAGATAGACGCCGCCCGCCGAATCCAGCTGCCAGTCGGGCAGCACGTGAATCAATCTCCCCGCCGCCAGGTCGCGGCTCATCAGCCAGTCGCCGGCACCGAGTATGCCGGCGTCGGCACGGGCGGCGGCGAGCAGGGATTCGCTGTCGCTGGCGGTCAGGTTGCCGTGTGGCGTAATGGTCTGCACTTCGTTGCCGCGATGCAGGCGCCACAGCGGGAACGACGCCAGCCCGCTGAAGCGCAGGCAATTGTGTTGCAGCAGGTCCTGCGGGGTTTGCGGCATGCCGTGCGCCTCTATGTAGGCCGGCGACGCGCAGAGAATCCGTCGATGGTCACTGAGCTTTTTTGCAATCAGCCGGTTGTCATCAAGCTCGCCGATGCGAATGGCCGCGTCGAAGCCCTGCTCGATGATGTCGACCAGGCCTTCGCTGTAATCGGCCACCAGCGAGACGTGCGGATGGGCCTTGAGAAATTCCGGCAACAGCGGCCCCAGCCACAAACGCCCCATCGCCGCCGGCAAGGCCAGGCGCAAGGTGCCGCGCACTTCGCTGGCGCCCTGCACCGCTTGTTGCTGCGCCTCGTTCATCAACTCGACGGCCGCGCGCAGGCGCTGTTCGAGTTGCAGACCAGCCTCGGTGATACGCACGTGTCGCGTCGAGCGCTCCACCAGCCGCACGCCGAGTCGCTTCTCCATCGCCGCGAGGCGCTTGGAAACGATGGTCGGATGACGCTGCAACAAACGCCCCGCCGCGACAAACGAGCCTTGCGCAGCGACGGCCAGGAAAGCAGCGATTTCATCGCTGTGCGGGTTGCTCAGAACATCCAGATTCATGGTTTTAAAATGATCGCCCCTGATGATCGGCCCGATTCAAGATCGGCGTGCGCTTGTGCCGCGTCAGCCAATGAATAACGCGCGCGGATTTGCGGCGTGATGATACCGGCGGCAACAGCGGCCAGCACATCTTGTGCGCGCTCCTGGTATTCGGCTGTCGTGGCGGTGTGCGCGGCCAGCGATGGACGGGTCAGAAACAGCGAGCCCTTGGCGTTCAGCGTGGCCATTTCCACCGCCGCCGGCGCGCCGGCCTGCGCGCCGAACGAGACCATCAATCCGCGTGGGCGCAAGCTGTCCAGCGAGGCCTGAAAAGACACCCGACCAATCGGGTCATACACCACATCGACCTTGCGCCCCTCAGTGATACGCACCACATCGGCGGCAAGAGTCTCGGCATCGAACACCAGCACTTCGTCACAACCGGACGCGCGAGCCTTGTCGACACTGGCCTGCTTCGACACCACACCGATGACTGTTGCGCCAAGGTGTTTGGCCCACGGCACCATGATTTCCCCCAGACCACCCGCGACACCGTAAAGCAGCATCGTCGTGCCCGGCCCGACCGGGTAAGTCGCCTTCAGCAGATACTGTGCGGTGATGCCTTTGAACAACACCGCCGCCGCGTCTTCGAACGACAACTCTTCGGGAATCTTCACCAGACGCTCTGCCGGAAACAGCCGCGCCGAGGCGTAACCGCCCAAGGGACCTGTGGCATAAGCGACTCGATCACCGACGCGGACATTGCTCACACCGGCACCGACCGCCGCCACCCGACCCGCGCCTTCCAGACCCAGCCCCGATGGCAACGCCACGGGCACTGCACCTTTGCGCTGGCTGACATCGAGGTAATTGACGCCCACCGCCTCTTGCTCCAGCCAGACCTCGCCGGACCCGGGGGCCTGTTCGCTGACAGTGCGCAATTGCAGGACATCCGGTGCGCCCGTTTCGGTGAAGCGGATTGCGTTGGCCATGATCATCTCCATTCATTCGTTAAGCGTTGAGCTCAGTCTGAAAGCACATCACTCAACGAACAACCCAGCCTCAATGCAGTTCATTGATGCACCTGATGCAGTTATGCACGCATAAAAAAGGAGCGGCACGTGCTGCCGCTCCTCTTTCAACAATCAATCGAACGCGCCGTTGAGCACCTCGTAGATCAGCCCGGTGGCCAGCGCAACAAGGATCAGGTCGGTACCCACCTGTTGCCATTCGTAGCCGTCATAGTGAGGCAAATGCCCGAGCATGCGCCCGTCCAGCTTCTTGGCGATACCCGGGGGCAAAGGCTTGCCCCGCGCCAGATTCTTTTGAATGCCCGGCGGCAGCGGCGGCCCCGGATTCCAGTATTGCCCGCGATAACCATCGATGATGCCGAGAATATTGCTGCGATCAACACTCGGACCACCGCCGCGATTGCCAGAGGATTGCTGGCCCTTGTTGCCATTGCCCTGGCCGCCCCCGCCCTGTTTGCCGTGATCCTGCAGGTTCTGCGGTTTGCCCTTGCCGTTGCCCTGGCCGCCCTGGCCACCCTGCCCCTTGCCATTGCCGGGGTCGGCCAGTGCGGTCGTGCTGCCGATTACCAGCGCGAGGCAAGACAACGCGGTAATCAATCTGCGAGCTTTTCTCATGTGCGATTCCTTCGGTTGGGGGATGCTCTAGAGTATGGGCGAATGTGCTCAGCTTAGTGGATTTCTTCTTGCTGACCACTCGGCCTTGCGTCAGGATTCCCACCCTCTCCACCCCCGATCGAAAAATCATGAATCGCCAAAAGAAGCTGCAGCAGTTGTTCAAGGAAAAAGCCAAGAAGGCCAACGCCAAACTGGCGCCGAAAAAGCCCAAATACATCTGCAAGGCCGACCGCCTTAAGCTGGAAGCCGAAGCGGCGCAGGCGGCGGCCGAAAACACCGAAAGCTGATTCAGGCCGACTGCCGCGACGTCAGCCATGTCATCAGCGCCGCTAGCACGAGCAATGCCGCGCTGGCGAAAAACGTCAGCCGATAGCCGCTGCCGTCGAACAGCAGACCACCGACGGTAGACCCCGAGGCAATCGACAACTGCACCACCGCCACCATCAGCCCACCGCCCGCCTCGGCATCGTCGGGCAGCGTGCGCGCCAACCAAGACCACCAGCCCACCGGCGCCGCCGTGGCGATCAATCCCCACAAGCCCAGCAACAGGAACGTCGCCACTACTGAACTGCCCATTCCTATGAGCGCCACGGCGATCATCGCCATCAACAGCGGGATGGCGATCACTACGCGATACAGCCCCTTCTTCAACACCGAACCGATGACCACGGTGCCGATAAACCCGGCCACACCGATGACCAGCAAAATCATCGACAGCATCGAAACGTCGACCCGGGTCACGGTCTCCAGAAACGGTCGCAGGTAGGTGAATAGAACAAACTGGCCCATGAAGAACAGGCCTGCGCCGAGCATGCCCAACGCCACCCGGCGGCTTTTGAACAACGCAAAAACATTGGCTGCGCTGGCTTTGCGCGGCGCGGCCGGCAGCGCGGGCAAGCTGATCCATTGCCAGAGCAGTGCAATCAGCGCTACCGGTATCAGGCAGAAAAACGCCCCGCGCCAGCCAATCACGCTGCCCAGATAACTGCCCAACGGCGCCGCCACGACGGTCGCCAATGCGTTGCCGCCGTTAAAAACTGCCAGCGCCTTGGGCACGCTGGCGGAGGGTACCAGACGCATGGCCAACGCCGCCGACATCGACCAGAAGCCACCGATTACCACGCCGATCAATGCGCGACCGATCATGTATACCGTGTAGTTGGGCGCCAGGCCGACCACCAGCCCGGACGCGCACATCAGCGCCGTCAACAGCAGCAACAGGCGCTTGCGATCCATCGAGCCGGCGAGCCTGGTGATCGTCAGGCTGGTCAGCACCGCGAACGCGCCGGAGATGGCGATGCCGTAGCCGGCCAGGCCTTCACTGATGTGCAAGTCCGTAGCCATTGGCGTGAGAAGACTGACCGGCATGAACTCGGAGGCGATCAGCGCGAAGACGCATAGGGTCATCGCGAACACACCGCTCCAGTACGCCGGTTGCTCGCCTGGTGCGGATGCTTTGACAGACTGCGCTGTCGGGTTGTCGATTGCTTGGGCCGTCATGCAAAACCTGCTTTGGAGAAGAACTAATCGAGGCATTCTTGCCCCGCTACTCAGGCTGCAAAGCTTGACGGATCGCGCTTAACTTGATTAGTAGCGGTAATCTTCATGTGCTTTTGAGAAAAATTCAGCAATGAGCAACGCCAAAATCAACGACCTGCAGGCCTTTCTGGCGGTGGCGCAGGAGCAAAGCTTCACCAAGGCTGCCGCCCGGCTCGGCGTCACTCCGTCTGCGTTGAGCCATACGGTTCGCGCGCTGGAGCAGCGTCTGGGTATTCGCTTGCTCGCTCGTACGACGCGCAATGTCTCGCCGACCGAGGCTGGCGAACGCTTGATGCACTCGATTGCGCCGCTGTTCGAGCAGATCAGCGCCGAGCTCGAGGCCCTTGGCGAATTGCGCGACAAGCCCAGCGGCACGATCCGCATTTCCTGCACGGACGATCAGATCGAGTTGTGCATTCGGCCGATGCTTGCAAAGTTCTTGCAGGACTACCCGGACATCACCCTAGAGTTCTACGTCGATTACGGATTTACCAATGTGGTCAAGGAACGCTTCGACGCCGGCATTCGTCTCGGTGAATCGATCAGCAAAGACATGATCGCCGTGCGCATCGGCCCGGACTGGCGCCTGGCCGTGGTCGCCTCGCCCGAGTACTTCGCTCGTCACCCGGCACCCGCCACGCCGCATCAGTTGACGGAGCACACCTGCATCAACATCCGCCACCAACCGGCCGGCGCGATTTACGCCTGGGAGTTTGCGCACAAGGGTCAGGATTTCAGCGTCAAGGTCGACGGGCAACTGGTGTTCAACAGCATCATGCATGTGCTCAACGCCGCTGTGGATGGCATCGGCGTAGCGTACGTGCCCGAGCAATTGGTCGCGCCGTATCTGGCGGACGGTCGACTGGTGGAAGTGCTGAGCAAGTGGTGCCCGACGTTTCAGGGCTATCACCTCTATTACCCCAACAGGCGCCAGAGCTCGGCAGCGTTTGCAGCGTTTGTCGAAGCGCTGAAATACAACCGCTGACACCACAAATCATCTGAGCAAAACGCCGATCCCTGTGGGAGCGAGCCTGCTCGCGAAGGCGCCAGATCAGATACATCCACGTTGAATGACACACCGCTTTCGCGAGCAGGCTCGCTCCCACAGTGATCCGGGGCAGATCTACAATCTTCGTTGCACCCCAAATCCCCTGTGGGAGCGGGCTTGCCCGCGAAGGCGTCGGCACATTCAACATCATCATCGCCTGACCCAGCGCTATCGCGAGCAAGCTCGCTCCCACAATGATCCGGGGCAAGGCCACAATCTTCAGCCCAACCCAAATCCCTGTGGGAGCGGGCTTGCCCGCGAAGGCGTCGGCACATTCAACATCATCATCGCCTGACCCAGCGCTATCGCGAGCAGGCTCGCTCCCACAGTGATCCGGGGCAAGGCCACAATCTTCAGCCCAACCCAAATCCCTGTGGGAGCGGGCTTGCCCGCGAAGGCGTCGGCACATTCAACATCATCATTGCCTGACCCAGCGCTATCGCGAGCAAGCTCGCTCCCACAATGGTCCGGGGCAAGGCCACAATCTTCAGCGCAACCCAAATCCCTGTGGGAGCGAGCCTGCTCGCGAAGGCGCCAGACCAGATACATCCACGTTGAATGACACACCGCTTTCGCGAGCAGGCTCGCTCCCACAGGTCCAGCGGCATCGCGAATAGCCTGGCACCACGCAATCTGAATTTTCCCGCCAATCTGCCCCCTAAAACCCTGAGCGGTCGATACACGTCCGCCGATGCAAGGAGGGTCAGTACGCATGTCGGATAACCAAACGCCTTTGCCGCGCAACACACAGCAATCCACCCAAACACTATTGAGCCGCTTGCTCATGGCGCGCGGGCCTGGCGGTCAGGAAGATGAGGTCCGGGCGATCTGCCTGGAAGAACTGCGGCGCCATTGCGACGAGGTCTGGACCGATCGGGCCGGCAATGTCATCGGCCTGCTCAAGGGCCGCAAACCAGATCCGGATGGCCAGCACGCCGTGCGCATTATGGGCCACATGGATGAGATCGCCATGCTGGTCAAACGCGTCGAGCCGGACGGTACGTTGCGGGTGGTTGCCCTCGGCGGTGCGAACCCGGTGAATTTCGGTGTGTGTCCGGTGGATATTCTCGGCGACGCGCAAACCCTGCCCGGCGTGCTCTCATTCGGCTCGATGCACGCCACCACAGGCTCGCCGCAGGGCCAGGATGTGATGAACGGCGCGGTGGAGTGGAAAGACGTGCACATCATCACCCGCCACGACCCGCAAACCTTGCAAGACATGGGCGTGCGTCCCGGCACCCGCGTCGTGCTCAGCCAGCACTGGCGCACGCCGTTCCGGGTGGGTGACGCCACCGCTGCGCATTTTCTCGATGACCGCGCGCCTGTCGTCGCCATGCTCCAGGCCGCCGAGCAACTCAAGCGCAGCCCGACCGAATTGGCGCACGACACCTACTTTGTCTTCACCACCCTCGAGGAAGAAAGCAACGCCGGCGCAATGTACGCCGCTGCGCACCTGCCCGGCGACACCACAATCGCGGTGGAAGTAGGCCCGGTGATGAGCGAGTACGCAACGCGATTGAGCGTCGACCCGATCATCGATACCGGCGACCAGAAAGGCTATTACTCGCGCGGGGTGGTCATGGCTCTGGCCGACGCCGCCAAGCGTTGCGGCTTCGAACCACAGTTCGCCCTGCTGGTGGATTTCGCTTCTGACGCCAGCGCGGTGATGAGTTCAGGCATCAGCGCCCAGGCCGGATGCATCGCAATCCCGACCGAGAATACCCATGGTTTCGAACTGGTGGTCGACGGCGCGATTGAAGCGTGCGCACAGACTTTGGTGAAATATCTGCAAGGCCCGCAGAACGAGGTATCGACTTGAGCCGCTGCCCAATAAAAAAGGGAGGCCCATTGCAGGCCTCCCTTGTTTTTCACCGTCAAGAAGTTCCCAACCCCTGTGACAAATCCGAAGACGACGGCCGCGCCGGATCCGGCTTGGTTTCAACCTCGGTTTGTTCAGTGGTCCGGGTCACCGTATCACGCACGGCTTCATACCCTTCCTGAGCTTTCTGCTTGGCCTTGTCGACCATGCCCGCGCTGGTACGGCCCATGTAGCGCTGTTCAGTGGAAGTAGTCGGCAACGCCGCGCCGAGCAATGCACCGAGCGCAACCCCAGCGGCAGCGACCATTAGCGGTTGCTCCTTGAGAATGTGACTGAATTGCTGGCCAAGCACTTGCGAATTACGCGACAGTCGATCACTGGCGTCATGCATCGCATGGGTCAGATTTTCCTTCGCCGCACCGACGTTTTCCCCGAGGTGGCTGGCCTTGCCTTTCAGCGACTGGTAGCCGTCCTTCAGCGAGTCAGTGGTCGAATGCAAATGCGCGCGCGCACTGTCGATGCCATCGGCCAAACCATCGGCCCACTCGCCGGCCTTGTCTTGATCCGGCCCGCTGCGATAGGCCGGTTGCGGCACGGGCGGGCGATTCTGGCTCATCATCAACCAGAGCAGGCCCACCGAAGTCAGCACCGCTGGCACCGGGTTATTGCGCACGCTGGTGCCGAGATTGGTGAAGAACGTCGAGCCGTTGCTCTGCATCATTCCCCAAGCCTGATCGATCATCTGCCCGGGAGTGAACTTGCTTTCCAATTGATCGACGATGTTGCCGATGCTCGCACGTTGCGCATCGATTTCGCGCTCGATCTGCTCCGGGCTTTTTTCCGCTTCGATATCCAGTTCGCTTTTCATGAGACTTTCCTCCGCAGCGCTTCCTGATCCTTGTTCAAGGCGTCGAGAGTGCGATCAGGTTTGAAGTGAGATGGCTCGAATTGTTTCTTCCCGGATTGCAGCATGGCGAAGCCAATGATCATCACCACCACGCCAACTATCAGCGCGGCCAGCCACGGCGCCATGAACATGCTCAGGCCGTACACCGCTGACATCAGCAGAATGATGAAGCCGGCGAGAAACACGATAGCACCACCGGCAACCGCGCCGATGCCAGCCTTCAGCGTGCTGAGGCTGTTCTGCAGTTCGGCTTTTGCCAATGCCAGTTCCTTTGTGAACAACGCTGGCACCTCGCGCGACAGTTGTCGCAACAGGCCGACCACCGAAGCGTCATCCGTTTGGCCGAGGGGCCTTGCCCCGCTCAGATCAGATTCATCTCTGTTCATCACAGTTCTCCTTTGGCGTCGGGTGCGTGCGGTACGGAAGCCGCGGCAAAATCAGAAGGGTGATCGCTGTCACTGGGCGAGGTCGGGGTGATGCCGGTGGCCAGTCCCGGGTTGGCGTGGGTCGATGGCGGCACTGAGGTTTCATAGGGTCGCTGCGCACCGTAATCGGCTGGCGGTGGCGTCGATGTCGTGCCCGCCGCCGGATCATGTTCGGCGCTGACCGTCGCTGCTGCGGCCGTGCCGGCTTTGAGAAACCGCGACAGTCCGAAACCGATAGCAATGCTGCCGGCGATGAACAGCCCCGGATTGCTGCGCGCCAGATCCGCCGCATCGTGCAGCAACTGCTCGGCACTCTTGCCGCGCAGGTTGCCCGCCAGCCCGGTCATGGAATCCGCCATGTCCGTCAGGTAGTCGGACATGCCCAGCGTGTCCTTGTCCTGCAACTCCGAGACGAAGCTCTTTGCGCCTTGGGCCAGTGCTTCTATCTGTTCCGCCGCGGTGTCGCGGTACTGTCCGAATTGCGCGTCGGCCTGTTGCCGCGCGCCGCCAATTGCTTCGTTGACGTCGTCCTTCAAATGTTCAAAACCCTGTCCAGGCTTGCTGTTCGGATCACCTGATTCAAAGCCTGCCCTGCTGTCTTGAGTATTCATGTGGCCCCTCGCGTTCTGACTTGAAAACGGAAAAACGGGACTACACGGCAACATTGCCTCGAGCCCCCACATAGAAGATGACGGAGCAGCTTGCGCGAGAGTTCAAACAGGTTGATGAGCGTGCGACATCAGGTCTGGATCAGCGACGAAAGGTTGCGCTTGGCACGATTGCGTTGAGCTTCTGCGCCTGACTGCGGTCAAGACAAGGCACAAGCATTTATCTGCAACACGACGCTGAAACCCGCAACAACGCCGATAGATGGCAGAATCCCCACACCCTGATCACTTCGGAGACCGCAATGCTTCGCCTGTTTGAAGAAAGGCTCGACCCCTTCCCGCCCGATGAGGCGCCGCCACCGCCAGTCGGCCTGATGCGATTTCTGTGGGCCTGCACCCGGGGGGCACGCGGTTACATCCTGGCCTTCGCCCTGCTCAGCGCCAGCGTGTCGATCTACGAGGCATGGTTGTTTTCGTTCCTCGGGCAAGTGGTGGATCTGCTCTCGACCTGGCAATCCGGCGGCGCCGCCGGTGATGAGGAAAGCCGCGTGTTGTGGGGCATCGGCATCGTGCTGGTGGTCAGCATCGGCCTGGTGGCGCTGCGCACGATGGTCCAGCACCAGATCCTCGCAATCAACTTGCCGCTGCGCCTGCGCTGGGACTTTCACCGGTTGATGCTGCGGCAAAGTCTGTCGTTCTTCTCCGACGAGTTCTCCGGCCGGGTGACGACCAAGGTCATGCAGACTGCGCTGTCGGTGCGCGAGGTGCTGTTCACCCTGATCGAGATCCTCCCCGGCATCGGCGTGTACTTCATTGCGATCATCGCGCTGGCCGGTGGCTTTGCGCTGAAGCTGATGCTGCCGTTTCTGGCGTGGATTGTTCTGTTCGGGCTGGCGATGGTGTATTTCGTGCCGCGTCTGGGCAAGGTCGGCCAGGAACAGGCCGATGCGCGCTCGTCGATGACCGGGCGGATTGCCGACGCCTACACCAACATCACCACGGTCAAACTGTTCTCGCACTCCAAGCGTGAAGCGCACTTTGCCCGTGCAGCGATGGAAGATTTCAAGCTCACCGGATTCCGCCAGATGCGGCTGGTGAGCCAGTTCGAAATCGTCAATCAGGCGCTGGTGGTCGCGCTGATTCTCGGTGCCGGCGGTTATGCGTTGTGGCTGTGGCATCAGGGCGAAGTCGGCACCGGCGCCGTCGCGGCGATCACCGCCATGGCGCTGCGCATCAATGGCATGTCGCACTGGATCATGTGGCAGATGACCTCGCTGTTCGAAAACATCGGTACCGTCCAGGACGGGATGGCCACCCTGACTAGCGGCCCGAAAGTCCAGGATGCGCCGGATGCCAAAGTGCTGGAGCCGGCCGGCGGCGAAGTGGTTTTCGACAATGTCAGCTTCAACTACAACGGCGAACGCCAAGTGCTCGACGGCTTGACCCTGCACATTCGCCCCGGCGAAAAAATCGGCCTGGTCGGCCGCTCCGGTGCGGGCAAGTCGACGCTGATCAACCTGCTGCTGCGCTTCTACGACGTTGATCGCGGCGAGATCCGCATCGATGGGCAGAACATCGCCGAGGTCACCCAGGACAGCCTGCGCAGCGTGATCGGCATGGTTACCCAAGACACGTCGCTGTTGCACCGTTCGATCCGTGACAACATCGCCTACGGTCGCCCGGACGCCACCGACGAAGACATCCATCGCGCGGCAGTGAACGCCCAGGCCGATGGTTTTATCAGTCAGTTGAGCGACAAGCAGGGCCACAGCGGTTACGACACGCTGGTCGGCGAACGCGGTATCAAGCTCTCCGGCGGGCAGCGCCAACGCATCGCCATCGCCCGGGTGATGCTGAAGAACGCACCGATCCTGTTGCTCGACGAAGCCACCAGCGCACTGGATTCCGAGGTTGAAGTCGCGATCCAGGAAAGCCTCGATGAAATGATGCAGGGCAAAACCGTGATCGCCATCGCCCACCGCTTGTCGACCATTGCGGCCATGGACCGGCTGATCGTCATGGACGAAGGCCGCATCATCGAACAAGGCACCCACGCGCAATTGCTGGAGAAGAACGGCACCTATGCGCGGCTGTGGCAGCACCAGAGTGGCGGGTTTCTCGGTGAGGATCGCGGTTTGGTTGAGGTGATGGAGGAGTGATCAGGCTGGAGGGCCGGGGCCGGCCCTCCAGCGATTGGCCTATATGGTGACGGGGCTTTCGGCATCAATCGGAAGCTTTACGCGAAACACGGTTCCGCCCTTCAGGTCAGAGCTGACTTCGATCGAGCCGGCATGCGAGGCGACGATTTCCGAGGCGATAAACAGGCCCAGCCCCAGCCCAGCGACAGGCCCGTGATCAACCACGGAGCGCTGCGAGAACCGCCCCATCGGATTGAAGATGAACGGCAACACGTCTTCCGGAATCGGCTCGCCGCCGTTGTGCACCATGAACAGCGCGCAATCCGCCCGAGCTTCCAGTTCAACCGTAACCGGAAACTGATTGTCGCCATGGGTCACCGCATTGCTGATGATGTTGGAAAAGACCTGTTCCATCCTGGCGCCATCGAACGCTCCCATCACCGCCTCCTTCGCATCGAACCGCACGTTGGCCTGCGGATGAAAGGCGCGGATTTCCTCGATCACCCGCTCGCACACAGGGCTGAGATCGATCAGGGATTTTTTCACCGGAATCCCCGGCCCCATCTGGCAGCGCGTCAGATCCAACAGGTCGCCCACGATCTGGCTGGCGCGCTGCACGCTGGCGTAGATCTGCCTGGCCACTTTGCTGGTGCGCGGGTCAGTGGCTTCGGTACGACGCAACATATCCGCACCGAGCAGAATCGCCCCCAGCGGCGTGCGCAAGTCATGGCCGAGAATCCCCAAAAATACATTGCGCGACGCCTCGACGGCGCGCGAGTAGCTGGCAATCGACTCGGCCAGCGCCTGGTCGATGGCTTCGTGAAAGCGTGTCATGTCATCGACATTCACCGATTTGCCATCCTTGACCTGACGCAGCCACTGGCTCAGCACACTGGTGCGCAGCGCGCGGTATTCCGACACCATCTGATCGATGGTGAAACCGGCCATCAGCCGCGTCACCGCGTGGGTTTCCGCAGCTGTTTCTTCATCGTCGCGCGGCGCCTGGCCTTGGGCTTTGGCGATTTGTTCGCTCATGGTCTGCTTGGTCCGCAGATCGATGACGATGGCGCGCAACATCTGCTCGGCGTGATCGCGCAGCGCGACGTTATCGAGCTCCACCCCCGGCGTCTCGATGGTGCGGGCGAAATCCTCCCAGGCCTGCAGGATCGGCTCTAGGTTTTCGAGAATGAAATCTGGCAGGCGCATGGCTGTAGTCCGCAGGGGAAATCCATCAACGCCAGCAACTGAGCCGGCGCAGATTTCGGAAAGGGCAATTCAGGAGTACAGAAGGTACGGCTGACCTCGTGCAGCCTACCATCATTGCAGTGGTTCAACGCGGGAGGAAAATCGGCAGCAGCCGCTTGTGACGAAAGCCATCAGTACACTCAGCTCCCTGTGCTTGAGCTGCTGCCCGCAACGCTCAAGTCGCCACCCGGAAAAGCACCACCCTCAATGTGATACACGCTCGGCTCTGCGGAAAAATAATCCTCCAGCCCCAGCATGAAGCGCTGATGGTCGTCACTCTCTTCAAACCCCGGCGAGTGATCCTCAAGCGATTGCCAGCGCACGATCAAATTGAATTGCTCGGGGGTTTCGATACCTTGCGCCAGCAAGTGGCCGCCATATCCCTTGGCGCGGGTGAGCAACGGTTCGACTTCGGCAAATGCCCGTCGGAAGGCTTCAGTCTGATGCGGGTGAACGGGCAGCACAGCGATTTCATAAACCATGATGTATCTCCAAAATCAGTGGGCGGATTCAGACGATGAGTGAAGGCTCGACGGCGATGGCGATTTTTCCCAGCAGACCGTTGTTGGCGCTCTCCAGTCGAGCGTGGGCGAGCGGGATGTCGGCGAGGGAATAGACCGCGCCAACGTGGGGCCGCAACTGGCCGCGCTCGACCAACGCGCTCAATTCATCGAGCTTGCCGCGATTCTGCCGGGTGAAGACGAAGTGGTAGCTGGCGTTCTTGCCCCAGGCCTGGACGAGGTTTTGTGGCTGCGCGATATCGACGATCGAGACGACGCGGCCAAGCTGGGCGAGCGCGTCGGCACTGCGAGACAGGGTATCGCCGCCGATGGTGTCGAACACCACATCAACGCCATGCCCGGCGGTTTCGCGCATGATCGCTTCGACGTAATCCTCTTGGGTGTAATCGATCACCACGTCGGCACCCAGGCTGCGGACGAAATCGGCGTTGGCCTCGCGCACGGTGGTGAACACTCTGGCGCCCATGGCTTTGGCCACCTGAATCGCCACATGGCCGACCCCGCCGGCGCCGCCGTGGATCAGAATGCTTTCGCCAACGCGGAGCACGGCGCGCACGGTCAGCGCTTCCCAAACCGTACCGCCGACCAGACTCAGACTGGCCGCCTCAAGGTGGCTCAGCGAGCCAGGCTTTCTGGCGATGATGCTTTCGGCTGCGACGTGGTACTCGGCATAACTGCCCTGCCCGTCGAATATCTGCGGGGTGTACCAGACTTCGTCGCCCGGTGCGAAAGCGCTCACGCCCGGCCCGACGGCTTCAACCACGCCCGACACGTCGTGACCGGTAATGGCTGGCAGCGGCACAAGATCGGGATAGTCACCGCGCCGAACCTGATAATCCAGCGGATTGATGGAAGTAGCGTGCACTCGGACCAGCACTTGGCCCGCTTGCGGAACCGGTTTTGGAACGTCGCTGAGTTCGAACGAATCAGGACCGCCGAAGGATTTCAAAATCATCGCTTTCATGGCAAAACCTCGTATCGATAAAGAGGGATATCGAGAATTCTCGATATTCTAGAGTAAAAAAATTTACAGCTCTTTCCCTATGATCTCTGCAAGCGCGCTGATAGCAGCCTCATTGCGTTTGTAGTAGGTCCATTGACCGATGCGTCGCACTTCCACCAGCCCCACCCGCTGCAACGTGGCCAGGTAACTCGACACCGTCGACTGCGACAAGCCGATACCTTCCTGGATGCTGCTGACGCAGACACCCTCGACGAGAACGTCACCCTCATCCTGCGGGGGGAAGTTCTTGACGGGATCCTTCAGGCCTTCAAGGATCTTGAGGCGCGTCGGGTTCGAGAGGGCTTTAAAGATTTCGATCAGTTCCATGCGCCGAGGATATCGAGATTTTTCGATATGTCAATGTGGTTTTTTGACTCGTTTCTTTCAGGAAACAATCGGGTCCCGAAGAATGCGCGCGTCGATGCAAGGCCGACCGTCCAGATAGAGCTGTTGGAACTGTGCGCACTCCATGGCTTTCGCAAACAGCCATCCCTGTGCATAGCGCACCTGGTTGGCGCCCAGGAAGTTTAGCTGTGCCGGGGTCTCGACGCCCTCAGCAACAAGTGTCAGCCGTAGCGCGTGGCCCATCTGAATGACGTGAGTGACCAGTAAGGTCTTCTCCTCTGCTTCGCTGATCTGCTCAACGAAGGATCGGTCGATCTTGAGCACGTCCAGCGGTAATTGCTGCAGGTATTGCAGACTCGAATAGCCGGTGCCGAAGTCATCCAGCGCGACAACAAACCCGGCGCTCCGCGCGCGCTCCAGCGTTTCTTTCGCTGACGTTAGATCGACGAGGCTTCGCTCTGTCACCTCAAGCCATATCTGCGCGGGTTGCACGTCGAGGCGACGGCTTTCATTCAACAAAGCAGGGATCAGTCGCCCGGAGCTGACGTCGGCTGCGGCCAGATTTAACGCTACGTGCAGTGAACGATCACTGGCGAGCATGGCGCCAAGGTCTGCGAATACGCGGTGAACCACTTGGTCAGTGATCGCTTCGATCAAGCCACTGGATTCGGCCAGCGGGATGAACACGTCCGGGTAGACCAGCGTGCCGTTGGGTTTGCGCCAGCGGATCAAGGCTTCGGCGCCGATGCAGCGCCGGGTCTCAATTTCGATGATCGGCTGATAATGAACCACGAACTCCTGTCGCTGCACCGCGCGCTCCAGTGCCGCCAGCGGGGACAGCTTGCGACGCCACCAGCGCAGGCTCGCAATGACCAGGCCTACGCTGATGACAAGACCGATCGGCAGCAGATAAAGCACGTGCTGCCAGAGGCTGCGCAGCAGTTCCTGTCGCGGGATTGCGGCAATTACGGTGAAGTTGCCCTGGGCCACCAGTGTGTAGAGAAAGCCGTCCTTGAGGCCATGCGTAGGCCGCTCATGCACCAAGGCAAGGAAACTCGCCATGTTCGGGTCCGCCGGGCCGAGCAAGCGGCCCTGACGTGTGCCGACGGCCAGCCTGACGCCTTCATCCAGTACGACTTCGCGAAACTGCTCCGGGTCGACCAGCACGTTGAACGCAGCAAACTGCAACGCCAGCATCGGTTTGATCAGCTCGTTGTCATCCTGCGCATCGATGGACACCTTCACCCCGTCGTCGGTGACGAAATCCTCCGCCCATTGCTTCGACCGCGGCGGCGTGGCGCCCCATGACGTGCAGGCAAATACATCTTCTTCGTAGCCGACCGTCTCGACCGAAAACGTATTGATGGCAATCATGCGCATCTGCTCGATGCCCTGTGGCGAGCAGGGTTCGAGGTCAGTGACAGCAATGCTTTTCAGTGCCTGGGAGGCCTGCGCAAATGTCTGACTGGCGCGATCGTTGGCAATCGCGGCGAGCGTTTGCAGGCGGTCATGAGCCGCGTAGATCGACAGCATCCAGCCAGCCGCTAGGGTCATGCCCAACGGGACGATCACCGCAAGGGCCGTCAGCAATATTCCCCGCCGCATGATCTTGGAACGCTTCATTTCACCGCCCGAATGATTTGGCCCGTGACGCGTCTTCGCGAGTGCTGGACGCGCCGTTTGCGCGGCACCTACCGCTGCTTTTAGCGTGGAATCGAGGCAGAATCAACAACTCTGCCGATTAGTTGAAAGCCCCGTGACATGCATCAATTTGTAGCCTCATTCGGAATCGCTCGAGGCCATCGACAAGTACGATTCCACTCGATTGCGTCCACCCTGTTTGGCGCGGTAGAGGCATTTATCGGCTTTCTTGAGGACAATTTCTGCAGTAGTCGGCAAGTGTTCACACGTTGCCACGCCGATCGAAGCGGTAATGCGCCCCACGGTCGGAATATCACTGGTCGCAATGGCCTGACGTATCCGCTCAGCGATGGCACTGGCTGACTCGACACCGGTTTGCGGCAAAATCAGCAAGAACTCCTCTCCCCCGGCTCGGCACGCCAGGTCGCCGACGCGGGAATAAGTTTGCAGCGTATGCGCGACCTGTTTGATAGCCAGATCGCCCTTGTCGTGGCCAAAGGTGTCGTTAACCCTTTTGAAATGGTCGATGTCCAGCGATAACACCGAATATGTCTGCCCGGTGCGCTCAAGGCGGCGCAACTCCTGATCCATGGCTCTGCGATTGGCCAGTCCGGTCATGGGGTCGGTCAGCACCTGCTGGTTAAGGTGGCCCAGCTTCGCTTGCAACAACTGCACGCCGGCAAGCATCGCCTGGCGAATGGAAAACGCCTCGTGATACCAGGCCTTGACGTGGCGAAGTTGCTCGCTGGCCTGGGGCGCTGACAACTGCCGGGCAATACGCGACAGCTGATTAAGCGGTCGACAGATCAGCAAGGTGCCGAACCAGATCAGTACGAAGCCGATCAGGGCGGCAGGCAGCATTCCCAGCAGCACATCGCGCATCAAGGTGTTCAGCGGCGCCAGGCTGACCTCGCGCGGCTGCTGCGCGACCACCGCCCAGCCAGCGCCCGGCACCTGAGCGTACCCGGCGAGCATGGGTACGCCTTTGTAATTACGCACGCTCATCGAGCCGCTCTCGCCACGCAACGCCGCATCGACGGTTTTGCTCCAGCCCAGGGTGTCGCCAATGCGCGCCGCCTCAGGGTGAAAAAGCAGTTGGCGATCCTGATCCGCTACAAAGGCAAAGGTGCCTTCGTGGTGAAAATGGCGGCTGATCAGGGTGTGCAGCGCGTTGTCTTCGCGCAGATAAACCGAGCCGCCGATGATGCCCACGTAACGCTCAGCAGAGTCGTAAACGGGTTCGGAGATAAATACGACGAGATTGCCGGCGGCGGATGTATATGCGGAGCTGATGAAGGGCCGCTTCGCCTCGATGGCTTTGAGAATGGCATCCGAACGCAGCGTTGAACCGTTGATTTGCAGAGTATCCGGGTACGCCTCCAGCACCTTGGCAGTGCTATCGATGATGGCAATCGAGTTGAAATCGGCATCCTGTTTTTGCAGGCGCAGCGCTTCGGCGCGCATGACGCTGGGGTCACCCCAGGCCTTGCCCAGTTCACTGGCGCTGTACCGCACATGGTTCTGTGCTGAATGAATGAATTCAGCGAGACTCGAAGCGACCTTAGCTGCATAGGCGCTGTTCGATTGCAGCGCATGATCAACCAAGGCATCGCGCTGCACGCGGTAGGCCGTGACAAGGCTGTTGCCCAACGTCGCCAGAACAGACAGCAGTACCAGGGAGAGAATCAGCCAACGCAAATTCAGCGCAGTTACGGGCTGCGTGGCACCCAGCGTCTCGTCGCTGGCCGATTCATTTGGGGGGTCCGTTCTGTCGATCATCGTCTGCCCTGACAGGTCTCTTTGGGAGTTCGCAGCGAAAGCGCCTCAGCGAGTATATGCGCTTGTGCGTGACACGCCTGAGGGACTTCCAATACGAGAGCGTCTGCCAGCTGCGTTTGAACTTCAAGCCGGGTCCAGCAATACCCACAACCGCACGATTTTCCCTTCGCTGATTTCCGCCACGTCGACACCGCTGACAACAGTTGACCCAGCGCTCGGGCCCGCATGCCAGCGCAGGTAACCCAGGCCATGATGCCCAACCGCCGGCCCCTCGGGAACAAAAGCGAAGTCCGCCCCGAACTGATCCAGCAACGCACCGGCCACCTCTGAAATCGCCGCCCGCCCGGTGACGATGCCAGTCGGTTCGTACATCGTCGGTGTGCCTGCAAAAAGCTCATGCACCGCCGCAATGCGCTTCTGTGCATCGCGCTCGTTGAACACGCGCTGCAGGTTGGCCCGCAGCAAGGCGTCGTAGTTTTCCACCTCATTGATATTTCGCGAATCTGAGCCAGACATTTTTGAATCCTCGATTGGTATGTGAAGCCCGGTTGCCCGGGCTCAGCGGTCAACCATGTTTGACCAGGTTCAAGGCTGGCAGCGGTCCGCCCGGGAACTGCGCAAGCATTCCCTGCTGCACACCGCCCAGGTCGATGCCGTAAAAACCCAATTGATCAATCAGCTCTGCAACTTTGGTTTTGCTCGCGGCATCTTCACCGGAATAAAACAGCACCCGCTTGCCGCCCTCGGCGGAGGGATCGCTCAGCAGAGCCGCGAGCAAATGGTTGAAGGCCTTGACCACGTGCGCACCGGGCAGCATCTGCGCCACCACTTGCGAAGACGGCTGGCCGCCCAGATCGAACGGTTTGAACAGTGGCGCCTCGATCGGGTTGTTGGCGTCGATCACGATACGTCCATCCCAAGGCCCGAGATCGCGTACCGCGTCGGGGATCTTCGACCAGTTCACCGCCAGAAAAACAATGTCCGCCTGACTGGCTTGCTGAGCGGTCACCGCTTGTGCGAGTGGACCCAATTCGTCGACCAAACCGGCAAGGCTCTGCGGCCCACGGCTGTTGGCCAGACTGACCGGCAGGCCTGCGTTGACGAGCAACCGAGCGATGGCGGTGCCGATGGAACCAGTACCAATGATGCTGATAGTCATGATGCTCTCCTTACGCTGTGAAGCCGCCGTCGACGATTAATTCTGCGCCGGTGACAAACCCGGCGTCCGCACTGGCCAGGTACGCCACCGCGCTGGCAACATCCTTGCCCTCGCCGTACCGCCCCATGGCGATGTTCGGGCGTAGGAAGTCCGCAATGGGCCCGTCGGCCGGGTTCATGTCGCTGTCGGTCGGGCCAGGATGGACGGTGTTCACAGTGATGCCGCGCGGCCCAAGATCGCGCACCAGTCCACGACTGAAACCGGTCAGCGCACCTTTGCTCAGGGTGTAGACGGAGGCGGTAGCGAACGCAGCGTATTGCACCATCGAGCTGCCGATGTGAATGATGCGACCGCCCTGCCCCATGTGTTTGAGCGCTTGCTGAGTGGCGACGAAGACGCCGGTCACGTTCACCGCAAGGATGCGTTGAAAGTCCTCAAAGGCGATGTCCTCCGGGGCGCCAAGCAGGCTGATACCAGCGTTGTTGACCAGAATGTCGATCTTGCCAAAACGCTGTGCAACCTCGGCAATCGCTGCACGTACAGCCTCGGGATTGCCCGCATCGGCCGCCAGCGCCACAGCCTGGCCGCCCGCAGCGACGATTTCCTGCACGACCGCTGCGGCGCGATCTGGCGATGCGTTGTAGGTGATATCGACGTTGGCGCCATCTGCCGCGAGCCGCTTGGCGATTGCTGCGCCGATGCTGCGTGAGCCACCGGTAACGATGGCGATTTTGCCGGTCAGTGGAAGCGTGGAAGTGTTCATGGTCAAGCCTCTGGGTGGTTGGAGTTGATGAGGCTATGAGACGCCTTTTGATCTTCCACCAGTAGTGGAAGCCCACTAGAATCACTTTCAATTATTCGTTGAAGGTGCGCAGATGGAAACCTTAGGCAATTTGCTCTCATTCGTGCGCAGCGCCGAGGCGGGAAGCTTCTCTGCCGCCGCGCGGCGCCTGGGCCTGACTCCCGCGGCGGTCAGTCGCAATGTCGCGCAACTGGAGGCCAACCTCGGCGTACGCTTGTTTCAGCGCAGCACGCGCAAACTCACGCTGACCGAAGCGGGAGAACGCTTTCTGGCCAACGTCGGTTCGGGACTGGAAAGTGTTCAAGCGGCGATTGCCGATGTGGCCGGCAATGCCGGAGAGCCTTCAGGGCTTTTGCGTCTGAGCGCAGCACCCGGTTTCGCCAGGGATTTTCTGTTGCCGCTGATGCCCGAGTTTCTCAAGCAATACCCCGCCGTGACCCCTGAATGGCACGTCGACAATCGCCAGGTCGATCTCATCGCGGACGGGTTTGATGCGGCCATCGGTGGCGGCATTGAGCTGGCGCACGGTGTGGTCGCCAGAGCCATTGCCCCGGCGCATCTGATCCTGGTGGCATCGAGGGAATATCTCTCGGCACACCAGCGCATCCGGCATATTGAAGAACTGTCGACGCTGGATCACCTGGCCATGCGCTCGGTACAGACCGGCAAGGTGCGCAGCTGGATGCTGCAAGGGCCCGACGGGCAACGAGCACCGCTGGAGTTAGCGCCGCGCCTGTTGGTCAACGACCCGCAAGCGCTGTGTAAGTGCGCGCGCTTGGGATTAGGGGTTGCGCTGTTGGCGGTTCCGGATGTGCTGCCTTATCTGCAGGACGGCACGCTGGAGAGGGTGTTGCCGGGTTGGCATGTCGATGCGGGACAGATCTATTTGTACTTTTCCAGCCAGAAACTGTTGCCGGCCAAAACCCGGGCTTTTGTTGATTTCCTGGTCGGTCAGGCTCGGGAGGATGGTTGGGCCGCTCTCCTCGACGCTCGGGCTTAAAAGCAAGTCATACGACCTCTGAAACTCAACCAGCATCACGCCTAAGCGGTTTTTCAAGCCTTTCAAGCTTGCCGCGCCTGCTCGATTACGGTACAAATCGGGCAGTTGTACGACAACATAATAAAAACCTGAGCCACCCTCAGTGGCTATCATTTTTGAGATCTGCCATGTCCCGTCCTGAGTTTGCGCCAACCGTCCCCCCGCCCTTCCCTCGTTATCTCGCCGTGATCATTCTGTTGTGCATGGGCTGTGCGTTCGCCGGCAACCACGTCGCGGCACGGGTCGCTTTTGATGATGGCGCGGGCGTGTTGCTGGCGATTCTGATGCGCTCGGGCGGGACCTTGCTGGTGCTGGCCATTCTCGTCCTGTGGCAGCGGCAAAGCCTGCGCCTGCCGACGGGCGCGTGGCGTTGGCAACTGTTGTTGGGCCTTTTGATTACTGCGCAGAGCCTGTGTCTGTACTCCGCTGTCGCGCGGGTCCCGGTCGCTTTGGCGCTGCTGGTGGCCAACGTGTTTCCGATCCTGCTCGCCTTGCTGACCTGGGCGCTGGGCGGCCCACGACCAAGCGCGCGCACCGCGATGTTGATGGGCTTGATTCTCGTGGGATTGGTGTTCGTACTGGACGTCCCCGGACGTCTGTCAGACAGCGCCAGCGTCGGCCCGGAATGGCTACTGGGCGTCGCACTCGCCTTCTGCGCCGCCAGCGTCTTCGCCTGCGCGCTGTGGATCACCGACCACAAACTGTCGCAAGTGCGCGGCTCGGTGCGCAGCCTGCTGACCATCTTCATCGTGTTCAGCAGCGTCAACCTGGCCGGCCTGACCGGCGCCCTCCCCGGCGGACTCAACCTCCCCGCCACCTCAACCGGCTGGCTGGCCCTTGCCACGCTTGTGGTGCTTTATGGGACCGGCTTCATTGTGTTGTTCATCTCCGTGCCCCGACTGGACATGCCACGCAACGCCCCGGTGATGAATATCGAACCACTGGCGACGTTGTTGATGGGCTGGATTGTACTGGATCAAATGCTCAGCAAAGGACAGATCATCGGTGGCGTGATTGTGGTGAGCGGGATTGTTTTGCTGACGTATCGCAAAGCGCCGGTGAAGGTTGGGGTGAAGGCTGAGGTTTGAGGGGGTTTGGTGGCGGGACTCTTGGTTGGCGAGTCCTGTTTATCGCCCCCGGCTCGATACCGGATCAGCAGAATTGCAGGCTCTCGAGGTCTACCTGGGCATAGCTTCCTATTTCACCCTTGTAGAGATAAATCGCAGTTACCTCCAGCTCCGTTCGTAAGAATTCCGCCAGCGTTCTGAGTCTGGTGCTTTTGGTCATGGCAGGGCGTACATAGATTGCCAGCGTACGAAAATTCGCTTGGGCAGATCTGCGCCAATAACCGGTTTCCCCGTACCTCCCAACCTACCCAACCGCGCGCGGATTCTTTGTCGTCATTTGGTTCAGCGCCGCTGGCGCTCCCTCCCCCGGCTCGCAGAAACGTTCGACCTTGTTCGTAGCGGTAGTTTTTCGGCGGGTTTGGAACGTAACCACTCAATCCTTGATTCCTTGTTCTGATCCTTGAAGAACGGCCCGAAGGGTGACAGTCGAGGCCGGGTGGTGCAAGCCGTGGCCGTGTGCCAGCCGTGGTGCGCCCGGGTGTTGCGACGAGGTCTTGCGCTCGTCGCATTGCGGGTTATTTGGCTATTTCGACTTTGTCCAAAGCCTGATTGACCGCGATTTCGCCGAGCATGACGACCTGGGCGATGCCTAGAAGGGTTCTGCGGCGCGGGTTGTCGAGCAGCGCGGCGAAGTCGTAGAGCATGGTGGTGGCCGAGCCGAGGGATTCGCTGGCGTTGGCCAGCAGGGATTCGGTGTCGTATTTCGGGTTGGCGAGGAACATCTGTTCCGGCGTGTTGGTGCTGGCCAGGATGTCTGCCGGGCCGAGGTAGTGATCGAGGGCGCGTTCGGCGGCTTCGTGTAGTTTTTTCGATGCACCGGATTCGTAGGGTGATGCGGGGTCGCTGGTTGGGGGATTGGGTGTGACTTTGAACATGGTGAAACTCCTAGTTAGGAAAAGGAGCCTTCACATTCGCTACCAAACGAAGGTGGCGGCCATACGCGGGTTGGTAGACCGGTAACTAGGAACCGGCACACCCGAAGGTGTCCTGCGCATGGCCACCATTGAGCAGAGACCTGAAGCAGGCCTGCGAACGGTGCGCAATGCGACTAGTTATGGCGGGCTACCAAACCCGATCACTGTTTTTCAGCGACCGACAGACGATAGAACCCGCGACCTAGACGCACAAGCCGGCGGATTCTGGCGTAGTCGTAGGGAATGGCGCAAGGCGTTGTAGCCGTTTGCTTAATGCTTGAGTTACTGTTTAAACGGGCTAAGGGTTTTCTGTTTATGTGGCGGTGAATGGGCTGGCGTCATCGCGAGCAGGCTCACTCCTACAAGGGGATCAGGCGATGGGCAGTCACAGCATTCTGCTCCTGCACATTCAACTGTCGCTTCTTAAGCAGCCGGTCAGTCTCCATTTTGTTCCTCAGTCGTGTGCCGCTAGTTGTTCTTGGTACCTAAACGTCTCCATCAAAAACCCCAGCGCTCGACGAAAGACAGGATGGCAATCGCCATACGGTAACTCATCGAGCGAGGCCCAAAAAAATTCGAAGACATGCCCATGATCATCCAATGTCTGGTGAGACCATCGCTCTGACAGTGGCTCACGCACCTCGCAACGTTGGAACGACCAGACTTGCCCGTGGTGGCCAGACTCCCAGCTGCCTAAATCTTCACTGATTGTCGCATTGTGGATACCGGACTCTTCCGCCAGTTCTCGCAAAGCGGCCTCGGCGGGTGTTTCTCCGCGCTCAATGGTTCCTTTTACTAACTGCACGCCAGCCTGTGGATGTCGAAACAACAGGATTCGCGGGCGCTGTGCGAAACAAAGCACAACAGGACAGGCCTTGTCAGGATGCATAAAGATTTCCTTATCGGTTTAAACGATCAATCGGGGCGGCATCAACCCTGCGTTACGAGCGTCAACTTCGGCCAGATCTCGAGCCATCTCTTCGACTGCAGGCGCTCCAGAAACACCACGTATTTATCACTTTCAAATCGGGCGGTTGGCCGCACTTTCAGCGCAAACAAATCCTCCAGCCCCAACGGCGCCGAAACCTCTATCGCACCGTGCCGATCAAGCCTGACACCTACTGCCGTAGCAGTTTCCGGCCAGAACGTCATTGAATCCGCAGCCGCCCCATAAGGCGCATCGGCGTTCCGCTGGTGCATGCGTGCCTGGTTTTTCACCGACCACTTCAAGTCACTGCACAGTGCTGCAAGCTCGACCTCCACGGCCAGGTCTGTTTGCGCACTGGCACATGCTGTGTCAAACCATACGACATCAATGTCCTCGGGCAACGGCGAAGGTTGGCGCTGATGCAGATGATCCCAAACCAGGCTGCGCACAAAACCTGCGGCAACCCAGCAGTCCGGCAAGTTGAGATCCCTGACTATTCGCAAGATGTGCATGCGGACGGGATCTTCAGCAATCAGATCCCGCAGTTGCGCTTCCTGATTCATTTATTTCAATCCAATGACCATGGTTGCGAGAGCCTATCAGTGGTCTCTGTAAGCGCTCGGTTCCTTGTGCTGAATGACGAGTGCAGGCGAACTTTTCAGGATAGGGCCAACTGCCGCCCACTTCTCAAACCTTGAACTCTTCCTTGAGCAAATCGGCAAACTTGTCTTTTGCGCGATGAGATTCAACGTGCCTGTTCCAGATAAAATAATTCTGCACAGGCTTTAAGTCATTGAAGAAGAATCCTTGAATACCGCCGAGCTGGCGGAACTGTTCAAACATGCCTCTCGGCACCAACGATATCCCGGCGCCTGAACTTACGCAGCCAAGGATGGTGCCATAACTGGCTATGCTTGTTATCGGGTTGAAAACTTTGTACCGCTCCAGCCAGGTTAACAAAGCCTTTCTGTAGGGACATCCTTCAGGCCACATGAATAAATCCACACCGCGCAGGTCCTCTGGCTGGTTTATCACCCCCGCGGACGGCGAGGCAATCACTACTAGATCCTCTTCATAGATCTCCAGACTCTCGATGTCCGGATGTTCTGGCCTGACGGCAATCATTGCCCCGTCCAACGTGTAGTTGACCACTTCTGCGGATAATTGTGACCAATCGCCAGTGCTGAATTGCATTTGTACAGCCGGATAAAGTTGATGAAACCTGGATAGCACTTTGGGTAACCGGCCGGTAGCGGATGATTCTATGGCACCAATCCTGAGTTCTCCCGAAGGAGCTGACGACGGATCAAGCGCTCGTTGCGATTCTTCGCACAAAGACAGGATTTTGTTGGTATAGCCGAGAAAAAGCCGACCTGAAGGGCTGATGATCAATCCTCTGCCTTTCCTTATAAACAGGTCAACTCCAAGCTCACGTTCCAGAAGCTTGATGCGGTTGGTGATGTTGGACGGCACGCAGTGCAATCGCTCCGAGGCACGGACGATACTGCCCAGATCGGCTACTGCCTTGAACATGACCAGTTGCGAAAACTCCATGTAAACGCTCATTAAAAATGAATGATTGGGTCAGTATAAGTCACTTGTCGCAGGCCAACAAATCGGGCTAATTTCGCCGCTGCAAGGCAAGAAAGTGCGTTAAAACCAAACATTTCATAGGTCTTTAGGGAGAAGGACACATCATGAGCTCAGCATCGCCACAGAGTCGTTTGGAACCGCTTGAACATAAATCCATGCAAGAATTTGGCGAGACATTTATCCAGGCCCTGCCCAAGCACATACGCAACTTGAAAATTCCCGGACGTACCTTAGAAGAGAACCAACGGCGTCAACCGTTGCTGGCCTGCGTCGGCAACGTTGCTGAGATACAGGACGCCATGCTTGAGGTACTCAATCATTCCATCACGCAAGACGCGCAACTGGCGGCTGAAAGCGCATTCAGGGCGTTCCTCGAAAAGCCAGTAATGGACTCGTCGGTATTGAGCTTTTTCAATGGGTGGAATGAAACCCATAAAACCACCAGCCTTGTCTCGGCAAAAATCATCATGCGCCTGTCGGCGGATGCGATATCGGTATCTGCCGACAGACGTGAGGGTTACCACAATGTCATGGCGCATATGCATGAAGTGGCGAAAGATGATTTCGGTCTTGGACATCAGGGCCATGACGGAATGTACAACTACATGACTGCAGCTTTTGGTGCATCAGCCTGGGTTGAAGAACAATTCAAAATTGCTGAGTGCAATGACTTCGCGGACTTCCTATACATCACCGGGGTCGCCAAGCATAAAACGGCACTAAACTCGCAGGAACACAAATCTTCAATTATGGATGCGATGATGGTTTCAATCTCATCTGAACTCTGGAACGGTCGTGAATACAATTTCATCGCTCAATATATTGAAGCAAAGCTCCTCGCGGCGAATCCGTTCTTGAGGACAAACACGCAAAACCTGCGTAACGCCAAAGGCTACGTAATGGGCCACTCAGGAGAAGTTGAGAACAAACACGGATTGCATGCCTTGGCGGCCGCGCAAGCTTACGGTCGCACGGTAGGTCTGGAGTTCAAGCCTGCGCGCCTGAAGGGCATCATGCTCAATTACAATGAAAGAGTCGGCAATGCATTCTCCGCCATGCATCGGATTATGACCTGTTGATCTCTATGGATTAACGAAGCATGCCGATGAACTCTCATAATGTGAGCTTGGAGAATGATCGGCATGTTTTGACGATATTTAAACCAAACCACGAGCGACTCATGAACCTTCCGGCTAAATGACGTTCCGCAGGGATCTATCGCATGGATGTTGAACACGCTGTTCTTGCATTGGGTTTCTTCGCGTTTTGTGGTGGCCTGATAGACGCTGCGGTCGGTGGCGGAGGCCTGGTACAGGTGCCGGCACTTCTACATGCTCTACCCCAGTACAGCCTTGCCACCATTTTCGGCACCAACAAACTGGCCGTTCTGGCAGGCAATATTTCATCAATATCGGGTTACCTGAAGCGCATAAAAATCCGCTGGAAGCTAATGCTTCCGACCATGCTCGCCGCTTTTTTATTTTCTTTTCTCGGAGCTCTCTCAGTATCCCTTGTCCCTAAAAGATTGATGGAGATCGTCGTCTTTTTCATATTGATAGTCATGGCTATCTACACGTTTATGGAAAAAAAACTTGGTTTGGCAGGCAAAGACCGCCACTTCGGAACGAAAGACATTTGCCTTGGAGTTTTCTTCGGCAGCCTGATCGGTTTCTACGATGGTGTCTTCGGACCGGGCAGTGGCAGCCTGCTGCTGTTTATCTTCGTCAAGGTCTTTGGCTTTGATTTCCTCAATGCATCAGCCTCTGCAAAACTGGTCAATCTGGGGACGTTCAGCGCTGCGCTCATATTTTTTATCCCCTCCGGTAATGTCTTGTGGGCGATTGGCGGCATAGTTGCTTTATGCAATATGGCCGGTGCACTGACCGGTGTCTTTCTGGCATTACGTTATGGAAGCAGTTTCATCAGAGTTTTCTTCCTGATTCTGCTCGTATTCCTGATCGGCAGAATGGGGATCAACATTTTTTCGTAGACCCTGGTCACGTCATACCATCCGCCGCGAATCCCGCCGTACCGCCTGCGGCGGCACGCCAAAGCCGCGCATGAACACCTCGCGCATGTGCCGGCGGTCACGAAACCCGGTTTCCCTGGCGACTACATCCAGACTGTGACTGCTCTGCTCGATCAGCAAACGCGCCGCTTCCAGGCGCAGGCTCTCTATCGCCTTGGCTGGAGACTGGCCGGTTTCGGCGGTGAACACGCGGGTGAATTGCCGCGGACTCAGGTGCACCACTTCGGCCAGTTCTTCGACGCTCAGCGGGCGATTGAGGTGCTTGCGCGCGTAATCCAGCGCACTCTGAATGCGGTCGGATTTGGGCGACAGCGAGAGCAGTTCAGAATGCTGCGACTGGCCTCCGGACCTACGCTGATGCATCACCAGTCGATGGGCGACCGAGCGGGCGATTTCGCTGCCCAGATCCTTCTCGACCATACCCAGCGCCATGTCGACACCAGCGGTCATGCCCGCCGATGTCCACACCGGACCGTCGATGATGAAGATGCGGTCGTCCTCGACATTCACCGACGGATGCATCCTGCGCAGCGCCGGGGCGAACGCCCAGTGCGTGGTCACGCGGCGGTTATCCAGCACACCAGCCTGCGCCAATACGAACGAGCCGGTGCAGATGCCGGCCACGCGGCGTGCGCCGTCGGCGAGCCCGCGCACGCTTTGCAGCACGTCAGCATCGGGCGGCGTCAGCGGAGTCAGCGTGCCAGCCACCAGCCAACTGTCGGCCAGCCCCGCCTGCGTCAGTGGCAACGTATCGACGTGCAAGCCCAGCGAGGAGCTGACGATGCCGCCGGCCTGGGAAAAATTCTGCACCTTGTACACGGCTTTGCCCGTGACGATGTTGGCGAACTCGAACACCGACTGGGTCGCCAGCGCCATGACCTGGAAACCTTCCGTGAGCAGATAGCCGACTCGATGCATGGTCGCGCTCCGGTTGTTGAATGTCCTGAAACACTACCACATACGTCATTCAGGTCGGAGCAGGTTTTCTCCATCATGGCCCACATACCAATCAATCCACTTGCGGGACGCAGCTCATGAAACTTGAAGCCAACACTATCTTCATCACCGGCGGCACTTCCGGCATCGGCCGCGCACTGGCCGAGGCCCTGCATCAGCGCGGCAACAAGGTCATCATCGCTGGTCGTCGCCAGACCCTGCTGGCAGAGATTGCCCAAGCGAATCCGGGCATCGACACCGTGCAGCTGGACATCAACGATGCGCAGCAGATCAAGGACGTCGCCGCCGAAGTCATCCGCCGCCATCCGTCGTTGAACGTAATCATCAACAACGCCGGAATCATGCCCTTCGACAACGCGGGTTCCGGCGACTACGACGATGAGCAGGCAGTAGGTCTGTTGCAGACCAACCTGCTCGGCCCGGTGCGCGTCAGCGCGGCGTTCGTCGAACACCTCAAGCGCCAGTCCGAGGCCTACATCATCAACAACAGCTCGGTGCTGGCCTACCTGCCGCTGGCGACCACGGCGCTGTATTCGGCGACCAAAGCGGCGATCCATTCCTACTCGCTGTCGCAACGTTTCATGCTGCGCGACACCAGCGTCAAGGTCCTGGAAATCGCGCCACCTTGGGTCGATACCGATCTGATTCACAAGAGCGGCGACGAGCGCGCCATGCCGCTGGGCGAGTTTATCGAGGAAACCCTGATCAAGCTGGAAACCGCCACTACCGAAGTGCTGGTTGACCGAGTCTTGCCGCTGCGAGCCAACCAGGGCGCGAACGAGCACGGGTTGATCGAGCAGTTCAACCTGTCGCTGCTGGAAAATCCAATTCCGGTGGCCTGAACTCACCGACAGAAACACCCGGGCTCAATGCCCGGGCAGCCTGGCTGTTGATCATGTTCATTCACAACGCGGCAAGCCAAACACCACCCGCGCCCCGCTCGGCTCATTGCGCTCGGCCCACAATTTGCCGCCGTGTCCTTCAATGATCGTGCGGCAAATCGACAGGCCCATGCCCAGCCCGGTGGATTTGGTCGTGTAGAACGCCGTGAACACTTGCTCCGCCCGCTCGCAGGCAAAGCCCGGCCCCGAATCGCTGACACTGATGTGCACGTTATAACCCAGCGCCTCACTGCGAATCAGCAGACGTCGCTGCCCCTCTGCCATGATCGTCATGGCTTCGAGGCTGTTGATGATCAGGTTGAGCAACACCTGTTGCAGTTCGACCCGGTCCGCCACTACGAAAGGCAAATCTGCCGCCAGCTCAACGCTGACTTCGGCGCCGTGCTTGAGCGCTTCGCCACGGCTGAAACCGACCATTTCTTCAATCAGCAGATTGAGGCTGACAGGCTGACGCTGCGGTGGCGTTTTGTGTATCAGCGCGCGGATGCGCCCGAGTACGTCGGCGGCGCGGTTGCCGTCGAGAATGATATGCCGCAGGCCCTGCTCGACTTCGTTGATATTTGGTGGCTTTGCACCGAGCCAGCGCAACGCGGCATTGGCATGGGTCACCGTGGCGGCGATCGGCTGATTGACTTCGTGGGCAATCGATGCGGCCAACTGACCCATGGTTGCCACACGATTGGCGTGGGCCAGTTCCGTTTGCACCTGACGATAACGACGCTCGCCTTCGCGCACTTGCTCTTCAGCCAGCTTGCGTTCGCTGATATCCAGCACAAAGGCCAGGCCCTGTCGCCGACTCGCTTCGAAGGCGGCCAGACCGACAATCACCGGCAGCCGACTGCCGTCCTTGCGGATGTACTCCTTTTCGAATGGCTGGGCCCGGCCGGTGTGGATCGCCGTTGCCAGTGCAATATCGCTGTTAGCGCGCATCGCCGGCGGGGTCATGTCACGCCAATGGACATTGCCCGAAAGCAACTCATCACGGGTGTAACCGACCATGCGCAGGAACGCGTCGTTGGCCTCGATGATTTCCCCTTCCACGCCCCAGACGATGATGCCGATGATGTTGGCGTCGACCAGCCGACGGATCTTCGCTTCTCGCTCGGCGAGGTCGCGGTACAGGCGCGCGTTGTCCAGCGAGATCGCTGCCTGCGACGCCACCAGGCGCAACACGGCGAGACGCGTCGGGCTGAACACCCCGGCGGACAGGTTGTTTTCCAGATACAGCGCCCCGGCGACCCGCGCCTGATTCATCAATGCCAGGCAAAGGATCGAGCGCGCGCCTCGTTGCTGAACGTATGGATCAGCGGCGAACAGCGGATCGGCAACCGCGTCGTCCAGGCACAGGTTTTCGCCGGTGCGCAGCGTCTGGTAGAGCACCGACTCTGCCAGCGCCACCGTGTGCAGCGGCGCGTTGCACAACTGCGTGGCACCGTCGCCGATACGGGTTCGCGCAGCGACATAGGGAACGTCGGCGTTCAACAAAATAAGCAGGCCATGCTCGGCCCCGGCCTGTTCGATCGCGGTGCGCATCACCGTTTCGATCAAACGGTCCAGGACGATCTCGCCGGAGACTGCTTGAGAGACCTTGAGCACCGTTGCCAGGTCGAGATGTTCAACTGGCGTAATGAGCGTGGTGACCGGATTCGGTTGCGCCTCTTCGGCACGCAGAAAACGATGACGTCGCTCCAGCTCCCGCACCTTGCCAGCAGCCCCCCAACGCAGATAGGCATAACGTGCGTCGCGCAGGTAGACGCGGGATATCCTGGCCAGACCGCGAGCGCTGTAGAACCGTGCGGCCAGTTCGTTGGCCAGCGCTTCGATATGGAGCAAACCATTGTCCTGAGCCAATTGAATGGCTTGCTCGTACTGCAATTCGGCTTCGAGCAACTGCCCGGTGACGCGCGCCATTTCCGCGCCGACCAGCGCCACCTGACTGGCGAAGGTCTCTGCACACAAGCGCGCCCACGTCTGCAACTGTTCATGATGTTGACCCAGACGCTGCAAAGCTCCGGCGTCAGTTTCGCCGTGGGCCGCCAAGGTCAACGCCGCGTAGAAATGGTATTCGGCCTCCTCGAAAAACGCCGAAACCACCCACAAAAGTCCCTGCGCCTTGGCCGCGCACTCAGCGGCCGCCGCGTAATCCCCGGCCAGATAGCGCGCCTGCAACTTGCGTACCCAGTACTTGCCGCGCGCCAGCGCCAGATCCGCCGAACCGGCCAGATGTGCCTCGACAGCTGTTTCATCGAACCCCTCATCGTCGAAACAGCCGAACGTCGGCGTCTGCCCGCGCAGCATGCGGATCAGCGTCAACTGGCAGCGCATGAAATCCGCCACCAGACCGAAACCGACCTTTTGTGCATAGACCAGCCCTGATTCCGCTTGCGCCTGCACCTCGGCCAGCGGCTCGCCGATGAATAACAGATCGGAAATCAGGCTGTTTCCAGCGAACGCCGCATACGGCAGATCGCCGCTGCGATGGGCCGCGTTGAGCGCACGGCGCAACAGTTCGCGGCACTCGCGCACTGGCCGCATCCAGCGCACCACGAAGATCGAGAAGCACAACCAGGTGCTCGCCTCATAACGCGTGAGCCCGCGCCGATCAACCAGATCGCAGCCCAGACGGCCAAATCGATAACCAGCGGCATAGTCGCCAAAACGCGGCCCCGACACGCGCCCGAAGTTGGCATAGAGCAGGCAGGAGGCGTCGCAGTTGCCATATTGCAGGCTCAGGCTGATCGCTTTGCAAATGGTCAGGCTGGCGAGGTTCAGATCCGACTGCACCGCCGGCGCGAAGAGTTTGCCCAGCGCATCGAGGGTGGCCCGCGCGGCAGGATCCTCCATCAGCGGCAAGTCGATCATCTGCTCGATACTGCGCCCGCGCAGGTTGGTCCAGACCTGCTGGTATTCGTCGCGCACCTGGCTATCGTCCGGACGCGCTGGCCAATCGATGCCGACCTGACGCAGAAAGGCCAGACACACCGTCACCGCCCGGTCACTGCGATCAAGCAGCAAGTAGACATCCATCTGCAGGCACGCCACCGCCGCGCGCTCGACGGTGGTCAGGGCGCGCTCGGCCAATGTCGCCAGGCGCGAGTCGGCAAGCTGCAGTTGGCCGGTGAGAAATTCGCACTCGGCACGGTTCAGCTCCAGAGCGAAACCCAGTTCATGCCGACTGTCATAACCCTGCTCGCCCAACAGTTCTGCGCCGGCGCCCAGATAGGTCAGTGCTGAGGTATAAGCGGTCGAGGCCTTCGCTCGCTGGCCGGCGAGCAGGTTGAACTCGGCCAGCTGCTCGCGCTCGGCACGCAGGCTGATCAGATGCGCACCGCGATTGAGCTGGCCGACAATCTCGAAGATCGCCTCCTCGCGCCGCTCCCCCTGGGTTTGCAGTGCCAGCAGCCGGCCGATGCGCAGGTGCATTTGCGCCCGTTCGGTTTCAGTGATCAGCGAATACGCCGCCTCATGGATGCGATCATGCACAAACCTGTAGGCACCGTCCTGACGCTCGACCAACTCCAGCCGCACCGCCGGCCACAATGCGGAGTGAGCGTGAGGCACCGGCACATCAAGGACTGTGGCCAGCGTGTCGAGACGTGCGACGTTGCCCAGGCAGGCCAGTTGTTGCAGCGCCTGGCGGGTTTCCTGGGGCAGCCGCGCCAGTTTGCCGACCATCAAATCGACGACATTGTCGGTGTAGTCCTTGCCGTTGATCAGGTGCACATCCCAACGCCAGCGCTGGCGCGCAGGCTCGTATGTCAGCAGCTTCTCCTCGGCCAGGGCGTGCAGAAACTGGATGACGAAGAACGGATTGCCAGCGGTCTTGTCCAGTACCAGCCGCGCCAGCCCGACAATGCTCGCCGGCGGGCAGCGCAGTGATTCGCTGATCAGTTGTTCGATGTGCACGCCAGCCAGTGGAGCCAGACGAATTTCGTCAATGTGTACGCCGGCGTGACGCAGGGTCTTGAGTGTGCGGCTGAGTGGGTGATCGCCATCTACCTCGTTGTCGCGATAAGCACCGACCAGCAGCAGATGAGGAGTCTCTGCGCGACTGAGCAAATCTTCGAGCAGATCAAGGGTGGCCGCGTCGAGCCATTGCAGGTCGTCAAGAAACAGCGCCAACGGATGCTCGGCCTGAGCGAACACGCCGATAAAACGCTGCAAGACCTGAAGGAACCGCTGCTGCGCCTGTTGCGGCTCCAACTCAGGCACGGGCGGCGGCTCGCCGATGATCAGCTTGAGTTCGGGGATCAGATCGGTGATCAACCGCGCATTCGCTTCCAGTGCCCGCAACAGTGCTTCGCGCCAGCCCGCCAGTACGTCGGTGCGCTTGCCCAATAGCGTCCGCACCAGCCCCTGAAAGGCCTGAACCAGGGTCGAATAAGGCACGTCGCGCTGGTACTGGTCGAACTTGCCGGCGGCGAACAAGCCACGCGACGGCACCAGCACCTTGTGCAGTTCACTGACCACCGACGATTTGCCGATGCCGGAATAGCCGGATACCAGCACCAGTGTCGGCGCGCCTGTCTGCACCACGTTGGCGAAGGCATCGATCAACGTTTGCACTTCGTGTTCGCGGCCGTAGAGTTTTTCCGGAATCAGCAAGCGCTCGCAGGCGCCCTGCTCGTTCAGCGTAAACGTCTCGATCTGCCGCATACGGCGCCAGTCATCGAGGCAACGGCGCAAGTCATGCTCGACACCGGCTGCGCTCTGATAGCGTTCCTCGGCCGTTTTCGCCAGCAGTTTCATGACCAGTCGCGAGAACATCGGCGGCACCGTCGCCACCCGTTCACACACGGGCATTGGCAGCCGCGCGATATGGCAATGCACCCACTCCGTCGGGTCATTTGCACTGAACGGCAGCGAGCCGGTGAGCATCTGGTAAAGCGTCACGCCAAAGGCATACAGATCACTACGCGAATCGATCGAACGATTCATCCGCCCGGTTTGTTCCGGCGCCATGTAAGCCAGCGTCCCGGCGATAGATTCCGGTGGCGTGGGCGCTTGCCGCTCCCGTGGCAAACGCGTGGCCAGGCCGAAGCCGGTCAGCCGCGCCTGCCCATCATGGCAATGGACAAAGACATGCTGCGGTTTCAGGTCTTTGTGCACCAGGCCACGCTGATGCATATGGCCCAGTGCCTTGGCGATGTTCGTGGCCAATTCCAGGCAGGTTTCAATATCCAGCGGGGCGACCAGCAATCGCGACAACGGCTCGCCGCCCGGATCGTCGAACAGCAGACGAACTCGGGTGCCCGTACGCTCCAAAGCTGTCGGCTGCAACGCCCAGGCAGGATTGAGGTCGTTCCTGAGGCTGTATTCATGCGCAAGACGCTCCAGGGTGCTCGGCAATGGCTGGCCCAGCGCCGGACGCACCGCCAGTAAGCTGCCATCATTCGAACCGCGCTCACGGGACAGCACCCGCTCGCCGTCCTCCCACAAAATCTGTTTTCTGCTGGCCATCTGCGTCGACACTGCTCAGGTTTTTGCCGCACGGTGAGTTGCACTTCGCCAGCGCTCAGGGGTTGCGCTGGACAGGCTCGATGCCCAGCGCTTCTGCGATACGCACCAGATCGGCCACTGAACGTGCGGCCATTTTGCGCATGACCTGGCCACGGTGGACCTTGACCGTGACCTCGCTGAGGTTGAGCTGTCCGGCAATCTGTTTGTTCATCAGCCCGGCAATGACGAAGCCGAGCACTTCGCGCTCACGTGCGGTCAGGGTTTGGTAAGCCCGACACAAAACGGCGCCGGAGTGTTCGGCTGCTAGCCGCGCACGGTCGCGAGCCAACGCACTGGCCACGGCGTCGAGCATGTCCTGATCACGGAACGGCTTGGCCAGAAAATCCACCGCGCCGGCCTTCATCGCCTTGACGCTCATGGCGATGTCGCCGTGGCCGGTCATGAACACCACGGGGATGCGCAAGCCGTTTTTTTCCATCTGTTCCTGAAACGTCAGGCCACTTTCGCCGCGCAGGCGCACGTCGAGCACCAGGCAACCGGGTACCTCACGTTGCGCTTGCGCGAGAAAATCTCCGGCGCTGTCGAAGGTTTGCACCTGCAGGCCGATCGAGCGCAGCAAGCTGTCGAGGGCCTGGCGCATCGAGGCATCGTCATCGACCACGTACACCACTGGCTCGCCGAGCACGCCGGGACTTTGCGCAGGGCTGGAATGCGACCACAAGGTCATTGTGTCTCCTCGGCGAGATCGCAGCACGCATTGGGCTGGTCAATAAATCTAGTTCAGGATGGCCACCGCATCCAGCAACCGGCCGGCCGGACGTTCAGCGATCAGGCTAACAGTCAGCGCCATTGCCGGCCGGCCAGAAACCCCTGAAAATCGGCCAGGCCGAGGCAGTCCCGCCTTTAGCGATGCAAACAGGCAGGCCCGCGATGTCCAACCATTCCTCTTTTCCATCGGCCCCGCGCGACGTGGTGTTTATCGCCTACCCACGCCTGAGCCTGCTCGATCTCAGCGGTGCGCAGACCGTGTTCTGGGCCGCGAGCAAAGCCATGGCCGAGCGCGGGCAGCCCGGTTATCAACTGCACACCGCCAGCCTCAGCGGCGGCTTGATCCAGACCGTCGAAGGGCTGGCCATCGACACCCAAGCGCTAACCACGCTCGACACCGCCGCGCTGGACACGCTGGTCGTGCCCGGCGCCCCTGACATCTGCCAGACCCTTGAGAAGCACCGCGAACTGAGCGACTGGCTGCAGGACCATGCTCACCTCGCCCGCCGCGTGGTCTCGGTGTGCAGTGGTGCGTTTCTGCTGGCTCAGGCCGGATTGCTCGACGCCCGCCGCGCTGCCACTCACTGGGCGATGTGCGACGCTTTGCGCGATCGCTTTCCAGCGGTCGAGGTAGATGCCGACGCGATCTTCATTCAGCAAGGCAAGGTCTGGACCTCGGCCGGAGTCACCGCCGGGATCGATCTGGCGCTGGCGCTGGTCGAGGCCGATTACGGCCGTGAAGTGACGTTGCAAGTCGCGCGGGAATTGGTGGTGTACATCAAACGCCCCGGCGGCCAGGCGCAATACAGCACGCTGCTGCAATCGCAGGCGCAGGACGCTGCAATGTTCGATGATCTGCACCTTTGGCTCATGGAGCGCCTCGGCGATCCGAATCTGACGGTGGAGCGCCTCGCCGAGCAAGCCGCAATGAGCCTGCGCAACTTCACGCGGGTCTATAAAGCGCGCACCGGGCGCACACCGTCGAAAGCGCTCGAGCTGTTCCGGCTCGAAGCGGCCAAACGCCTGCTGGAAAACTCCCCGCACAAAATCGAACGAATCGCCCGCCTCTGCGGCTTCAACGATGAAGAACGCCTGCGCGCCTGCTTCCAGCGCCACCTGTCGATCTCCCCGCGCGAGTACCGCAGTCGCTTCAGCCGCGATGGTTGAACCGCTATACCTACGTATAGTTTTGCCCGCTGGCCATCAGCGTATGGTGCAAGAACGACAGGAGTCACCAAGCTCGGCCGCCCGGCCCGGGAGCGTTATGTACAAGACGCATGTCATTGCGGTAGTGGACGACGACGAGGCAATGCGCACATCGCTGAGCAGCCTGCTGCGAGCGTCGGGGTATCAGGTGTTCTGCTATGCGGCGCCAGCGGACTACCTTGACTCGGACGGGCCGGCGCAGACTGATTGTCTGATTTCCGATATGCAGATGCCGGGCATGAGTGGTTTGCAGATGCTGGATGCACTGCGGGCGCAAGGCTGGAGGATGCCGGTGATTTTCGTGTCGGCGCATCACGGAGATTTGCCTTGCGACAAGTCCCGAGCGACTGATGTCGTTGCCTGCCTGCGTAAACCCTTTGCGGCGGACGAGTTAGTTGCCTGGGTTGAGGTTGCACTGCGTAGATCCGGAAATACTTGATGAGGCCGTCAGCGGATTGAATTGCGTGTCGCCTGGATTTATCCCATTGACCCACCACAACCCTATGCAGGAGTGAGCCTGCTCGCGATTGCCCAAGCCGCAGCACCGTTTTCATCAAGCCCAACGCAAAGGTGTGTTCAATGATTCACCCCAAAAAACATGACATTGCAAAGGAATCAGTTGTTAGCGCGAACGTGCGGGATGATCGACAAATTGGATATGCTTTTCTTGAATAACGCTTCGAATGAAAACGACTTAAAAACTAGTAGTTATTACAGTTCCAGAGTTACCGGTTCTTCACCATACTCAAAAACAGCCACGCTGCAATTCGAACGGAGTCGACCTCATGCCTAATCCAGATCTTTTGCCGAGCCTACTTTTTAAAATCAACGAAAACCAGTTAGCGCTAGAAGCGGCGATACTGGAGCTTTCAAAATGGGTAGAGCAACGCGGTAGTGCAGAAGTAGCTAATAACGTTAGGGATGTATTGGACACGTGTGATAGGAATGAAGGGTTTATCAAAATAACTCTGGCCTTACTGATGGCACCCGACTGATGGTTCCAATACGAATATCAATGGCATCGGTAAGGCTCGGTGACGTTCAGCATCAAGGCCCTTACCGAGTTGCCAATTTCCAAGCACGCTCCCCATGGCTGCATCCGAAATGCAAGTTCAGGACCTCCATCCTCACGGTCGAAATTAAGCAACAAACCCTCCACCAATTCGAAGACGCCATCGGGGATCTAACCCGCACGCGCATTGATATGATGGGCCGCGATGCGGACGGCAACATCTCCTGCGTCGAATGCAAATCTTCGGAAACAGCGCCACTGACGCGCAATCAGAAATTGGGCTTTCCAGAAATAGAAAAGACCGGCGCAACCGCCGTCGGCAAAGGTAAACCCGGCTTCACCGGAGGCACCCGAATCCCACCCACCAGAGTCGACATCATTCGACCTGACCCGACCCTCTGAGGGAGCAGACATGTCCATCACCGAAACCAAAGTCGTCGACATCATCGCAGTACCCGAGTGGGAACCCGACAATGTCGTACTCGTCATCACTGATCACTTGGAATGGGGCGACAAAGCCCAACAGGGTGAACACCTGTTGTTGCTACAGGAGAAGATCAATACCTACATCGCCTTCATCGAGAGCGGCGAACTGCTGGAAAGCTATCCGCCAGCCAAGGGCAAGAATCCGAAAATTCGCATCAATGGTTTATATGAGCTACCTGAGCAAGGTGAAACCTTTGTCGACCGCGTGACCGAGGTACTCAAAGGCGTAGGCATCGGAATGGAATTTGTGCTTAAGGACGACTTTGCTGTTCGACACTAGGCGTGTGAGCTAGTAGAGCTAAAGCAAAGCAAAGGGCGGCAAGCCACAGAGCTGTAGCTCGGTTCCCTCAGAGGGATTGAACAAACCGGCTGGAGGCCAAGGATCCGCAGTGTCCTTAACAGACCCGAACATTATCGATATGTGGGGAATCCCCAAATCGGACAGTGGCGCCATCATCCTGGGCATCGCTGACCACCTAGAATGGGGCAATAAGACCCTACAAGCCGAGCACCTGCTCGCGCTACAACGGAAGATAAACGGCTACATCGCTTTCATCGAAAGCGGTGAGATCTATAACAAGATTCCCGCTGCACTCGGCAAGTCACTTGTAATCCGTACGGCGCAACGGCCTTGAGATCGGCCTAAACAGATTCGGGTCTCCGATATTCTGAAAAGGTGAGATGAGCAGGCACGTACAGCGCATAAACACGACTTGGCAAGCACGTTTAAATTACACCGATTTCTCCTCCAAAAAGCCTACAACGCCTTGCGCCGCTGCCTACGGGTACTTCAGAATCCGCCGGCTTGTGCGTCTAGGCTGCGGGTCCTATCGTTTGTCGGTCACCGAAATAGGTGATCGGGTTTGGTAGCCCGCAGTGTTAGATATACAGATCTGCCGTCGAGATTTCTGTCTCGGATTTGCGGTGGCCATGTATAGGGCGTCCTAGGGCGCGCCGGATCCTAACACCCGGTCTACCAACCTGTGCATGGCCGCCACCCTTCGTTTGGTAGCGAAAGGGTGAAGCCTCCCTTAAATGTGTTAGGAGCTTCATCAAAGTAACCCCAAACCCGCCGGAAGCCGATTCAATCCCGTACGACCCTGCTCTGGAACCTCAGCGGATAAAAGATGCGGCCGCTCGCGCCATCAACTTTTACCTCGACCCTCAGACGCTCAAAACCACCATTCCCAAGCGCCAGCCAGGCAGGATCTTTCTCATTGACCCGACGGTGGATAAGGAAACGCTGCTCGTCGAAGCCTCTGAATCGCTGACAGCCGCCAATGACATGGCCCGCGAAATCGGCGGCGTGATTGATCACCCACAGCGTCGATCGCTGCTGATGTTGCAACAGATGATCATGTTGAGTGAGCTGATCGTCAATCGCGTGCTCGACAGCCGACGCGTGTCGAACTAGCTGGCAACCCAGGCACGAGGGGGCATGCTCCCTCACTGCCAGCGGACGCGCCACTGCTGTGGCGCGGCATCCTCTTATCCAGACGCTCAAGCCGCTCTCATCGGAGTTTCAGCTGATGTCACAGACACCGCCCCATCCGCCGGTCACCGACCCGGTATCGCCTTACGAATCCTTCCATTCAAAAAAACTTCATGACGCCGCCGAGCGCGCGCTCGACCATTACCTCGCGCCGGCCAAGGTCAACGCCACGCCTTACAGTCCCAACACGCTGTTTATGGTCAACCCGGAATCCGACACCGAATCCTTGCTGGTCAATGCGTGCGAATCCCTGGCGTCCGCCACGGTGATGCTCGGTGATTTCGCCGGGATGCTGGAAGGCTCACGGCGCAATACGCTGTTAGGCATTGCACAGGTGGTCATGCTGGGGGAATTGGCCGTCAACAAAGGGTTGGATAACGTAGTGCCCACCGACTGAACAACGGCATCGGCCGTGCAGGCGTGCTGGCGCCCTGCGCGGCGATGTTCGTTTCGAACAACACCTCGCCCGGTATTCCCACCTCGCCCCCCCATACCTTCGTATACCCCTCTTCCACCCATGCGTACCCCACGCACACCGATGGACAACTGCGCACGCAGCCTCCGCGCCCTAGCATGACTCTCGACGGCGAACGATTGAGCGCCAGGCAGTACGGCAAGCAGTTGCGGCGGCCAGTGATCGTCACGCCAGAGTCCGCGTCGGGCTCGGGTGTCATCCATCCATCAGCGTCAGGGAGCACATTATGAAACAGCAATTATTGGTCATCGGTGCGGGATTCGGCGGGCTGTGGAGTGCGTTGAGCGCCGCGCGTTTGCTGGATATGCATGCCCGTCAGGATGTCGAGATCACGCTGCTCGCCCCGCAAGCCGAGCTGCGCATTCGCCCGCGTTTCTACGAGCCGGACGTGCACAGCATGTACGCGCCGCTCGACGCGTTGCTCGATGCAGTGGGCGTGCGTTTCGTCAAAGGTACCGCTGACAGCATCGACGCCGAGGCGCGCCGAATCGGTTACCGCGACGAGGCCGGGCGTCCGGGTCAACTGAGCTACGACCGGCTGGTTCTCGCCAGTGGCAGCCAGCTCGCACGGCCGCCGGTTCCAGGGCTCAAGGAGCATGCGTTCGATGTCGATCAGATCGAATCCTCGGCGCGTCTGGAACGTCATCTCATCGCCCTCGCCGACCAACCGGCCAGCGTTGCCCGCAACACCGTGGTGGTCGCCGGTGGCGGTTTCACCGGGATCGAAACCGCGACGGAAATGCCGGCGCGCCTGCGTGCGATCATCGGTGAGGATCAAGACCTGCGCGTGATCATTGTCGATCGCAGCAAGGACATCGCCGCGACCATGGGTGATGGCATTCGCCCGTCGATCATCGAGGCGTCCAATGACCTGGGTATCGAATGGATCGTCGATGCCAGCGTTGCCGCTGTGGATGCCAATGGCGTCACCCTCGCCGATGGCCGCCACATCGAAAGCCACACCGTGATCTGGACCGTAGGTTTCCGCGCCAGCCCGCTCACCGAACAACTCGACGCCGAACGCGATGGCCAGGGCCGCCTGCACGTCGATGGCAACCTCAAGGTGCAAGGCATCGATCACGTCTTTGCCGCTGGTGATGTCGCTCGCGCCGCCACAGACGACCTCGGCAACTATGCCGCGATGTCTTGCCAGCACGCGATCAGCTTGGGTCGCTACGCCGGCAACAACGCCGCCGCCGATCTCCTCGGCGTCGCTCCGACAATGTATCGCCAGCCCAAGTACGTGACTTGCCTGGATCTGGGCGCCTGGGGCGCGGTGTACACGGAAGGCTGGGATCGTCAGCTGAAGCTGGTGAAGGCCGAAGCCAAAGAGCTGAAGACGCAGATCAACACGGTGTGGATCTACCCGCCCGCCGCAGATCGTCGCGCTGCCCTCGCGGCCGCCGATCCGCTGATCCCTGTAGCCTGATTTCACCCTCCGCTTTAGCCCTGAAAACAAAGAGAACACCATGACCCTGCATCTGGATTCCTTCACCGCCAACCGCGCGGTGGCCCTGCAAACCCAAAGCGAAGAACTGGTGCCGTCGCGCTACGCCCTGCGCCTGGGCGACATTGACGTGATGGTGATCAGCGACGGCGTGTTGCCGTTGCCGACCCAGACCATGTCAACCAATGCCGACCCCGCCGACCGTGCCGCCTGGTTCAAGGAAATGTATCTGGGCCCTGACGCCTTTGACTGGGCGCTCAACGTGCTGGTGGTGCGTAGCGGCGAACAAGTCATCCTCGTCGACGCCGGCCTCGGTGGCCAATTCCCCGGTTTTCCGCGTGCCGGGCAGTTCCCCAAGCGCCTGGCCGCTGCCGGGGTGGATCTCGCCGACATCACTGATATCGTCATCACGCACATGCACATGGACCATATCGGCGGCCTGCTGGTCGACTCGGTGAAGAGCCGTCTGCGTCAAGACGTACGCATCCACGTCACCGCTGCCGAAGTGAATTTCTGGTCCACGCCAGACTTCACCAGCACCGACATGCCCGCACCAGTACCAGACGTCCTGCGCAGCACCGCCAACGCGTTCATCGACCACTATGAAAGCAAATTGCACATCTTCGAAGACGAATGCCAGGTTGCACCTGGCGTAGTTGCAAAACTCACCGGTGGTCATACGCCAGGGCACTGCGTGGTCTACGTCAACTCCGGTGGCGAGCGCCTGACCTTTGCCGGTGACGCGTTGTTCCCGGTGGCGTTCGATCACCCCGACTGGCACAACGGTTTCGAACACGATCCGGCCAAATCGGTGGAAGTGCGCGTGCGCATGCTCAAGGAAGCCGCCGCCAGCGGCGAGCTGTTCGTCGCCACGCATCTGGCCTTCCCTTCGGTGGGTAGGGTCGCGATCAATGGTGCTGCTTTCCGTTGGATACCTGCGATTTGGGATTACTGATTGCGCGCCTGAAATCTTCGCCCGGCTTCTGCCGGGCGAAACCTTCTTCACCGCCATTGCGACGCAGAGCCGTGCGGGCGGTGACCATCCTTCGGTTGCTGTGTACCCTTTCCGTATCAAAAAATCTGTGCAGAGGACAGAGCGTTGGCATATCTGGATTGGGTGCAATGGCCGGCGATGCTGGTCACCGTTCTGGCCGCCTGGCTGATCGGTTCGCAACGACCGCAACGGCGCATGAGCGGTTTCGTTTGTTTCAGTCTGAGCAATTTGCTGTGGGTGATCTGGGGCGTCCATGCCGGGGCTTACGCGCTGATCGTTCTGCAGCTTTGCCTGTTCCTGATGAACCTGCGCGGTTTCATGAAGAACCGCGTTTTAGAGCGCTGAATGACGCTGATCATCCGGCCAGAAAATCCTTTGAATTTTTCTTGTCGGACAAAATCATTTACGTATGAGCGTAAGGAGGAACTCATGCGTAGCACCGATATTTTCGTCATCGAATACAAACATCACGACCAGCCAAAATCATTCGTCATCCGCGCCAAGAGTATGCGCAACGCCGACGCTTGGCATTGGGCGAGCTGTGACGCCGGTATTGCGCCGATTCCGAAACCGGGTAAACCACCGTTGAAAGTGGTTTCCAAACCCCAGGCCGAGCGCTATGGGATCACCGACGTGAAGTGGCGCGAGACGGCAGCGCTGGACTGGACGGAGACTTAGGCAAGTCGGGTCGCCTGGCTGAGCTTGCACGTCAGCCAGGCGCCCCAGAACAGACTGCTGAAAAACCGTGTTGCATCGCCGAATCCGGCGTCATGCAGCAATGTTTGAACCGCCGCCTCCGAGTGCGGCGGATCAGCGCCCTGCAAGATCTTCCCGAGCTTCGCCTGCACCTCGTCAGCGGTTGCGCCCTGCTGTCGCCAGCGCTGGCTCCAGGCTTGCAGCAGCAACGGCTGACTGGCGTAAGCGTAATGATTGCCGGCCACGATCAATGGCGCGCCGGGTTTGAGGCGGGCCTGAATGGAGCGCAGTATTTGTTGCTTGGCCTCGTCACCGCCCAGGTGGTGGAGTACACCGATCAGGGTGGCGGCGTCGAAAGATGCGTCGGCCGGCAAGTCTTCGACATGACCGAGATGTATCTGGACTCTGTGCAATAGATCATTGGCGCGCAGATGTTCGGTCGCAGCATCCAGCATCGGCCCGGAAGGATCAACCGCAGTGAAGTGCCAATCCGGCTCCAGCGCGGCCATCGCGATAATTTCCTGCGCAGTGCCCCCCGCGCCCACCACCAGCACGTTTGCCGGACGCGACTGCCCAAGGCTGGCGGCGAGCATACAGGCCGACAGGTCGTGACAGGCATCGTAGCCAGCGAGGGCAATGCGGCTTTGCCGGGCATATTCATTGGCGCGGGAGGTGTCGAATTTGCCGGCGGCGTCAGTGGCGGGTTGGGTCATGGCGATTCTCCTTGTCTTTGCGACACGCTACGCGGTGAGCGTGGAGAAGAAAAATCCAATGATTTCATGGGGGGCATTCCGCTGGGGAATGTGTGGATGTCATCCCGACGAAGTAAAAGTGATGCAGAGCGTCAGCGGATGCATCCCCACGCAGGAGCGTGGGAACGATCCATAACAACTAAGACCAGAACCCTTTATGCGGTTCAGCCGCCTCTGCCTCCAGCATCGGCCCGAAAACGCTCACCGTGCGCTGCCCTCTGGCAAACACTTCGCGACACGGCAACGAGAACGTCGGGTTCTCCGGATGATCGCCGGTCAGTCCGAGCAACGCATGCTCCGATAACGCGTACACCACTCGCCCGACACCGGTCCAATACACCGCGCCCGCGCACATGCAGCAAGGTTCGGCGCTGGTGTACAGCGTGCACGCCTCCAGCTCCGTGGGTGACAACCGCTTCGCCGCCGCAGCGACCGCGACCAGTTCGGCATGCTGGGTGGGATCACCCTCCGGCGGCATCGAATTGTTGCCCGCTTCGGCAATGACCTTGCCGTCGCGGTCCGCCACCAGCGCCGCAAACGGGTGCCGGCCACGTTGTTTCGACGCCTGCGACAGGGCGATGGTCTGGCGCAGCAATGCCAGGTCCAGATCGCTGACGCCGGCCGGAACAAGCTGAGTGAATTGATTCATGGGTAACTCCTGGGCAGTGAGAAAAGACAAATGTCAGTCGGCCAGTTCGGCCGTGGAAGCGCCGACGGCGTCGGTCGATGGTTTTTGTTTGTTGAGCAAGAGGTTGAGCAGAATGGCGGTGATCGCACCGAGGAAAATGCCGCTGTCGAGCACCAGTTTCAGCGTCGGGCCGACATGTTCGAACAGGGCCGGAAACGACATTGGCAGGACGCCGACGCTGACCGACACCGCAACAATAATGGCGTTGCGTGTGCCTTCGAACTGCACCCGTGACAGTTCCTGAATGCCCGCCACCGTGGTCATGCCGAACATGACGATCGCGCAGCCGCCCAGCACTGGAGTGGGCACCGCCGCAATCAACGCGCCGAGCTTGGGGAACAAGCCCATCAGCACCATGATCGCGCCAGCGGCCGCGACGACGAAGCGGCTCTTGATGCTCGAAAGTGCAATCAGGCCGGTGTTTTGCGTGAAGGCGTTATAGGGAAAACTGTTGAACAGGCCACCGAGCATGGTCGACAAGCCGTCGGCGCGGAAGGCGTTGCCGAGGGTCTGCTGCGTAGTCGGTTTGCCGACCAGTTTGCCGATGGCCAGGCAGTTGCCAGTGGTCTCGGCCATGATCACCAGCATCGCCAGGGTCATGATCAGAATCGGTACCAGAGAAAATTCCGGCGCACCGAACGCCATTGGCGCGCTCAACTCGAACCACGCCGCCTCGCTGACCCGATTGAAGTGCGTCATGCCGCAGGCGGCAGCGATCAGGCTGCCGACAAACAAGCCGATGAGCACGCTGAGGTTGCCGATGAAACCGCTGAATTTCGCATAAATCACCAGCGTCACACTGACCGTGGCCAGGCCCAGCAGCAGACTGGCCGGGCGACCGAAGTCAGGCGAATCGGGATTACCGCCACCCAGCCAGATTGCCGCCGCCGGCATCAGTGAGATACCGATGATGGTGATCAGGCTGCCAATCACCACGGGCGGAAAGAATCGCAGCAAGCGGCTGAACACAGGCGCCAGTGCGATGGTCAGGAAGCCGGCGGCGATCACCGCCCCAAAGATCTGGCTGAGGCCGAACTCCTTGCCGATCATGATCATCGGCGCCAGCGCAATGAACGAGCAGCCCTGAATCAATGGTAAACGCGCGCCAAACTTCCAGAAGCCGAGAGTTTGAATCAGCGTCGCCACACCGGACGTCAGCAGGTTGGCGTTGATCAGTAAAACCACCTGAGCCGACGTCAGCCCCATCGCACTGCCGAGAATCAGCGGCACCGCCACCGCTCCCGCATACATCACCAGAACATGCTGCAGACCGAAGGTGAAAAGCTGCCGCAGGGGCAACACCTCATCGACCGGGTGAACGCGTTGTGTAGTCATGGCACAAGCTCCTGAAGGGGCAGCGTTGGTTGTAATCGCGGGCGCTCAGGGACAGATGCACAGAGAGAATCGGCCCCGGCGTTCGAAGACGCGAGGTCATCCTTGAATGTTTTTAACGATGAAACAAATTGGCAACCATCGCTTTTTTCGATGGCAAAGACGCGGCACAATCGCCGTCTCGCTCAACCTCGGAGTACACCGCGTGCGCTTCTCACTCGATCAGTTGCTGATGTTCGTCCAGGTGGTGAAAAGCGGCTCGTTCTCCGCCGCCGGGCGCAAGCTGGGCAAGACGCAATCGACTATCAGCGCAGCGATCGCCAATCTGGAAACCGACCTTGGCGTAGAGCTGTTCGACCGCCGCAATCGCAGCCCTGCCCTCACCGCCAGCGGGCACAAATTGCTGGTGCAGGCAGAGGCGGTACTGGAGCGCTGCATGACGTTCGAGGCCCACGCCGATTGCCTTTCCGATAGCGTCGAACCGAGCCTGACCCTGGCGATTGAAACGCCGTACGGCCCGATCATGCCGGTGCTGCAAGCGTTCGAGCAGGCCTTCCCGTTTGTCGATCTGATCATTCGTCACCCGGTCTACGGCGATGTCAGCGAACTGGTCAGCAGTGGCGAGGCGGTGCTGGGCGTGGCGTTTTCGCAGCCGGGCTATCCTCGGGAACTGGCGTTCCAGCAACTGGGCAAACTGATCATGCTGCACGTCTGCCATCCCGATCATCCGCTGGCGAAACTGGACAACGTCACCTTCGACGATTTGCATGTGCACCGGCGCCTGGCGTTCAGTGCGCACGCCAGCAAACTGCCGAGCAGTGAATACCTGCGTTCGACGCAACTGTGACAAGCGGAAAGCTATCTGGCCCTGCTGGAAATGGTCCGCGCCGGCCTCGGCTGGGCGACCTTGCCGCGCCAACTGATCCAGCGTGAACTGGGCAATGGCGAACTGGTCGAGTTGCAGCTGTCGGCGTACCCGCATACCGACTGGCAAATCGGCGTCGACCTGTTATGGGCACGCCAACGGCCGCTGGGCACCGCCGAGCGCTGGCTGAAGGAAAAGCTGCAGGCCACCAAGGTTTATGAACGCGATCGCAACGGCCAGATCACTACGCTGTGATCATTTGGCAAACACCTGACTCATGTCCTTGAACGCCTTGAATTCCAGCGCATTGCCGCAGGGATCGAGCAGAAACATGGTCGCCTGCTCGCCGACCTGACCCTTGAATCGAATGTAGGGCTCGATCACGAATTGCGTGCCGAATGACTTCAGTCGCTCGGCCAGTGCTTCCCATTGCTCCCACTGCAAAATGATGCCGAAGTGCGGGACCGGTACGTCGTGACCGTCTACCGGGTTGCTGTTGACGCTTCGCTGGGCAGCCGTTTTCGGCTGTTCGTGGATGACCAATTGGTGGCCGTAGAAGTTGAAGTCGACCCATTGCGCGCTGGATCGGCCCTCCTCCAGGCCGAACACTTCACCGTAAAAACGCCGGCAAGCGGCAAGATCGTAGACCGGGATGGCGAGGTGGAAAGGTGAAAGGCTCATCAGGCACTCCCGTAGTCGCGTTGCTGGAAATATGGCAACGGCGCACCGCTGCTGATCGAGGATCGAAAACAGCCTAGATCAAAAACCCGGCGGTTGCCGACTCGACTTTTCATGCCATGGAGATAGCGCGGCTGTGAATACACGCCACGGCTAAATGCCCGGCTTCATTGCCGGCGCGTCACCACTTTTCGGTGACAGTCCGCCGGGGCCAGCACCGCGCCCGCCCGGGAGCGCACGACGATTGTCTCAACGGGCTCGGCCCGTTCGTTGTCGAGCAGAATCGAGTGCTCCTCGCCTTCCGCAAACAGAAAGCGCTCGCCCCACTGCCGCAGGCTGACGACGATGGGGAATACCGCGCGGCCCATGTCGGTGAGCACGTATTCCTTGTAGGCACTGCCGTCTGACGCGGGCCGAAGCTCCAGCACGCCCAACTCGACGAGCATTTTCAGTTTGACCGTGAGGATGTTCTTGGCCAGGCCCAGACGCTTCTGGAATTCACTGAAACGGCGCACGTCATCGAACGCGTCGCGAATGATCATCAAGGCCCAGCGATCGCCAATGGCTTCGAGGGTTCGGGCCACCGGGCATTCGCTCTGCGCCAATGTTTGTTGTCGGGCCATGTGGTTCCTGATGGATCGGTTATTGAATGTGGTTGCATTTAACAACCCGAATGAATAAAGATCAACGTATCGGTTTCAATTCAAAACCACACTACGAGGAAGCAAGGATGCCCTGCCAGACGCAAACCCTGGTCAATGCGCAAGCCGCAGCTGACAGCGCAACGACCGGGCTGAGTCGTTTGCAGACTTTTCTCTTTGCGATCACCTGCGCCATGGCGGTGGCCAATGTTTACTTCGCGCAGCCATTGCTGGAATCGATGGCCGCCAGCCTCGGGGTTTCACCCGGTGCAATCGGCGTTGTGGTCACGGCCACGCAAGCCGGATATGCCGTGGGGCTGCTGTTAATTGTGCCGCTGGGTGATCTGCTCGATCGAAAGAAACTCATCGTCAGCCAACTGCTGTTGTCTGCAACGGCGCTATGCGCCGTGGGCCTGTCCGAGAGCTGGGGAGTGTTGCTCGGCGCCATGATGCTGGTGGGATTGCTGGCGGTGGTGGTGCAAGTGGTGGTCGCCTGCACCGCCAGCCTTGCTCGCCCGCAGCAGCGCGGCGCCGCCGTAGGCACCGTCACCAGTGGCGTGGTACTGGGCATTTTGCTGGCGCGTTTCGTTTCCGGCGTAGTGGCTGATCTGGCCGGTTGGCGCGGCGTGTATTTTGTCTCGGCAGTCATGATGATCGGCTTGGCCCTGCTGTTATGGCGCACCCTGCCCGCCTCGGCAAAACCGCCCGCACAAGGCAGCTACTGGCGACTGCTGCGCTCGGTAATGGAATTGTTTTTGACTGAGCGGGTACTGCGCGTCCGCGGCATCTTCGCCCTGCTGATTTTCGCCGCCTTCAGTGTGTTGTGGACTTCGATGGTGCTGCCGCTCAGCGCCCCGCCCCTGTCGTTGTCCCACACGCAGATCGGCCTGTTTGGTCTGGCCGGAGTGGCGGGCGCGCTCGCCGCCGCACGGGCTGGGCGCCTGGCCGATCGCGGCTTGGGCAATCGCACCACCGGCATCGCCCTGGCGCTGCTGACGCTGTCCTGGCTGCCCATCGCATTTGTCGACAGTTCGCTGCTGGCGATGGCCGTCGGGGTGATCTTGCTCGACTTCGCCGTGCAAGCAGTGCACGTGACCAATCAAAGCCTGATCTTCGCCGCACGGCCCGATGCGCAGAGTCGACTGGTCGGTGCGTATATGTGCTTTTACTCGGTGGGCAGTGGTTTGGGCGCTATCGCGGCGACGTATACCTATGCGCAATCTGGCTGGGTGGCGGTGTGTTTTCTCGGAGGCGGGATCAGTGCTGTGGCTTTACTTTATTGGGCATGGCTGGAATACCGCTACTCGAACTGAACCAGTGCGGGAGCGAGCCTGCTCGCGAAGACGGAGCATCAGTCAGCAGCGAATTGTCTGACCTGACGCCTTCGCGAGCAGGCTCGCTCCCACAGGGTTTACTTGCCAGCAGTTACTTGCCCTCCTCGGGCTTGTCGGTCTGCATCTGCACCGACGGCTTGCTTTTGTCGCCGTCCTTGTTGGGTGCATCGTTGGAATCAAAGCAGCCGCTCAACAGAAACATTGAGCAGAACCCCAGACATACGCAGATTTTTTTCATGACGATCTCCTGTCAGCAGTGGTATCGCTACCCGGTTCCAGCTTGACCTTGATCCAGCCGGATTGATGTTGATCAAACGCCTTGAACGCCGAAATCGCGTCAGTCAAAGGCTCGTCCTGCGTCAGCACTTTCGCTGGGTCGACGCGCCCGGCGAGGGTCATTTCGATCAGCTTGGGAATGTATTTGCGGTGATGACAGTTGCCCATGTTGATGCGCACGTTCTTGTTCATTGCCTCACCGATCGGGAAGCTGTCGAACCCGGCGGGATAGACACCGATGATGGAAATCGTGCCGGCCTTGGCCACGGTCTTGACCGCCCACTCCAGCGCTTGCGAAGGCGCATCGCCCGGTTGCCACTGCGCAGGATGATGATGGCCGTGATGGGAATGGTTGGCGTCGATGCCCACGGCCTCGATCACCCGATCCACGCCAATTTCCGCAGTCAGGCGCGCAATGATTTCAACTGGATCTTCCTTCTCGAAGTTGATGCACTCGGCACCCAAAGCCTGCGCGCGAGCGAGGCGATCTTCCAGGCCATCGATGGCGAACACCCGGCCGGCGCCCATCAGCTTCGCGCTGATAATCGCAAACAGCCCGACCGGCCCGCAGCCGAACACCGCCACCGTGTCGCCGTCCTTGATCCGTGCCATGTCGGCGCCGAACCAGGCAGTGGGAAAGATATCCGACATGGCAATCGCCTGATCGTCGGTGATGGCGTCCGGCAGCTTGATCAGGCCGATGTTGGCGAAAGGGATGCGCGCTTTCTCGGCTTGCAGGCCATCGAACGGCCCGGTGGTTTTCGGCCCGCCAAAAAATGACGTGCCAGCGGTTTTACCGTTGGGGTTGGCCACGTCGCACTGGGCGAAATAGCCGGCGCGGCAGTACGAGCAGTTGCCGCAGGCAATGGTCGAGGGAATGAGCACGCGATCGCCAACCTTGAGGTTGCGCACATCTTCGCCGAGCGCTTCGACAATCCCCACGCCCTCGTGCCCAAGGATCGTGCCGGGCTGCATGTCCGGCGCACTGCCGCGAATGAAATGCAGATCGGTGCCGCAAATGGCCGACGCGGTCAGCCTGACAATGGCATCGGTCGGCGCTTGAATGGTTGGCTCGGGAACATCGTCCAGGCGGATGTCCCCGACGCCATGAAATACAACAGCTTTCATCGTTCACCTCCCATTTTCCGGATGCGCGCAAATTCGGTTCTTAACCTTTACTGTGCTCCGGCGACGAAGGCCCTTCCTTGACGCCGCGCGGGCCGGCGATGCCCCACACGATCAGGCCGAGCACCGGAAACACGATCAAACCGATCGCCCAGGCGGCTTTGACGCCGACGCTTTTGTTGCTGCGAAACACACTGACGATCGCCCACAGGTCGACCAGCAGAATGATCACTGCCACGGCGATGGAGAAGTAACTCGCTGCCTCGTTCATTTCGCAATCCTCCGATGACTTGTAAGCATTGGGCTGTGAGGCTTTTTCAGCGTTCAAAAAAATTGCAGCCGTGGGGCATCAAAGGTTCAGCCGCCTTCCGGATCCTGGCGGATCACGGAAATCTTGCCGTTGCGCTCGATGATTGCGAATTTGATCTGGTCGATGGTTTCTATGCCCTGACTGGAGCGCGCCGCCTCCATGACATCCGCCTCGACCAGCCGCGCATGGCGCAGGCGTCGGTGCAACAGCTTGCCATTCTCGACAATGATCGTCGGCTCGCCATCAATCAGCCGCGACACCCAACTGGAACGTTGTTTGAGCAGGGAAAAACCGACATCCACAGCGATCAGCGTAATGATCACCAGAAACGCATTGGTCAGAGAAAAATCATCACCGAGCAGCGCTTGCTGGGTGGCCTCACCGATGATCATCAGCAGGACGAAATCAAACGTCGTCAACTCGGCCAGCGAACGCCGGCCGGCAATTTTGAACAGCACCATCAGTGCCAGATACATCGCGAGTGCGCGCAACACCGAGTCCATGGGTCACCTATGGATAAATGAATTGAGTAAGCTTCACTTCGCTCGAGCCCGGCACGCGGATATGGCTGCGAAACAGGCCCAATCCGTCACCGCGCAGCGTCACATAGAGCGTCGCCTGGCCCTGGGCATCCGCCTGCAACCACAAGCGCATGCCCTGTTTTGAGCTGCGCATACGCACCGGGGCCGGTTGCATGGTTTCGACGCTGAAGCCATCGAGCATCTCGCCACCGATGTCGAGTTCGACAGTGGCTTCAGGCGCTGTGTGCACGCTGAGTTTCAGCGGGTTGGTCGAGCCGTTGCGATGGAACATCTCGTATTCGACCTGGACTTTGCCATCGGCGCTGCGGGCGTCCTGCGAACTGAGCACGCCACGGGAAAACAGCCCCAACAGGCCCAGAAGCATGCACAGCACCAGCAGATACCATCCGATATGCTCGAAGCGCCAGACCTTCAACTGATAGGCCATGTCCTCCTGCACCGGGAACTGTCGGCTTTGCAGATCGGGATGGTCGGGGTCAGGCTTCATCGGCGCCACCCTCCTTCGCCGCGCAAGGCGCGACGGTGATAGTCCGGCAACTGCTGCAGGGCGAATTCAGAAGCGAGGGTCTGCACTTCACTGCGCGATCCGGCAAACCATTGTTGGGTGCTGAACAGAAAATGTCGGTCATCGAACTGAAACGCCCAGGCGAAACACACCGTGCCGGCCTTGATGCCGTCCATATCATCGGGTCCGAGAATGCCGGTGGTGGCAACGGCAACGTTGGCGGTGCTGTCGCGCAACGCACCGATGGCCATTTCACTGGCCACTTCCACGCTGGTCAGATTGAAGGTGTCCATGGTCGCCGGGCTGACGTGCAGCAGGCGCTGCTTGGCTTGCGGCGAATAGACCACATAGCCGCACTCGATCAGCTCGCCGCTGCCGGGCACTTCCGACAGCAACATGACAATTTCCCCGGCCGTGCAGGATTCGGCGGTGGTGATGGTCAGTGAATGATGGCGCAGGTATTCAATCGTTTCCTTGGCGATGGACATGGCATGTTCTCAAAGCTGTTATTGCCGGTTGACCGCTCGCCGCGCGGATCATTCCGCCGGATTTGATGAGCGTGTAAGCGCCTCTTGCAGAGAAAGTTTTCCGCCCCGTTCGGCGCGATCACCTACCCTCATAGACTGTGTGATCCACTCGAGCCCGCCGCCCCCATGCGCTGTTTATTCAAGTCGTTGTTTTTCATTCTGTTCCTACTGCTGATGCCGGGCAGCGCTGCACTGTGGGCGGCGGACCTTGGCGCGCCGGCAAACTCCGGCGCAGCGCCAATGCCGGTGATTTCGCAAAGCGATCTGCAAGCCCTGCAACAACGCCTGGACGGGCTCAAGCAGCAGATTTCGGCGGCAAACAATTACAACCAGCTCGAAGGCCCGCAGGATCGGGTGCAGGCGTTCATTCTCGATGTCGATCGGTTGTCGGCAGCGCTGTTGCCGCAACAGGCGCAACTGGCGGTGCAACTGGGCGTGCTCGGCACGGCGCCTAACGCCGAGGTGGCCGCCGAGCAAGCCGATATCGTCGCGCAGCGGGCGGCGCTGGCGGAGCAGAAAAGCAAGGTCGATGGCACCCTGAAAAGCCTCGCCGCACTGAAACAGAACGCCGCCGACCTGATCACGCAAATCGCCGGCATCCGCCGCACCCTGCTGGAAAGCGAACTGACCCTTAGCACCCGCAGCGTATTGAGCCCGTATTTCTGGGCACCGCTGGTCAATCCAAGCGAAGACGACCGCCAGCGCCTGCGACTGTTCGTCGAGCAGGTGGCTGACGTATGGGCGACGGTCTGGGCGCCGGGCGAGCGCTTCTACACCTGCGTGCTGGTGTTGTTGGCGCTGCTGATCTGGACCTTCGGCCGACGTCTGGCTGAGCGCGGGCTGACCTGGTTCTGCATTCATCGCGTGGCGGAGGGCCGACTGCGCCGCAGTGCCTTGGCCTTCGCCTCAGCCATCGCGACTTTCGTCACTACCGCCATCGCCCTGAAGCTGCTGTTTTACGCCTGCACCCGCCACGACGCACTGCCTCCGGTGCTGGAAACCTTCTCTGAAGAGTTCGAGAAAGTCGTCTATGCCTGCGTGCTGATCACCGGCCTCAGCCGCGCATTGCTCTCCACCGCGCACCCGTCCTGGCGCCTGCCGGCGATTGCCGATCCGGTGGCGCTGGCCCTCAAGCCTTATCCGCGGATTCTCGCCTGCTCGTTGCTGGTGTTGGTGACGCTGGTGCAAGTCGCCAATGCCACAGGCATGAGCAGCCACATCGTGATGGCCGGGCGCGGCGTGATTTCCATGGTGGTGCTGGCGATCATCGGCACGATGCTTCTGCGTGTGGGCAAAGTGCGCAAGGCATTGATCGCGGCCAATGACGCGTCAGCTTCCAATAGCATGTTCGCCGGGCTGATCTACAGCGTCGCCAGTCTCTCGATGTTGGTGACGGCCATCGCCCTGCTGGCCGGCTATGTTTCGCTGGCGCGATTCATCAGTTATGAATTGGTGTGGGGCTATGTCGTGCTGTCGGGCTTCTACTTGCTGATTCAGCTGGTCAAGGACGCCTGTGAGCACCTGTTTTCGCCGAAACACGCGAGCGGCCAGGCGCTCAAGCAATTGCTCGGCGTCAGCGATCGGCGCCTCGAGCAGACGTCGATCCTGTTGTCCGGCGTCAGCCGCGCCGGCCTGATGCTGATGGCGCTGATTTCGTTGTTTGTCGGCGGCATCGGCACCACCCTCGGCCAACTGGTCACCAACATCATGTCGATCCTCGGCGGCGCCGGTTTGCGCAAGCTGAATATCGTCCCGGCGCATCTGCTCAACGCGCTGCTGGCACTGCTGATCGGTATCTGGCTGATCCGTGCATTGAGCCGCTGGCTCGACAACGAGTTCCTGCCCAAGACCGACATGGACCCGGGCATGTGTGCGTCGCTGAGCACGCTGTTTTCCAATATCGGCTACGCCTTTGTGATTCTGCTGACGCTGTCGTCGTTGGGCGTGCAGTGGACCAATCTGGCGTGGATCGTCAGTGCGCTATCCGTAGGTATCGGCTTTGGCTTGCAGGAGATCGTCAAGAACTTCGTCTCCGGCCTGATCCTGCTCACCGAGCGCCCGGTGAAAGTCGGCGACCTGATCAGCATCAGCGGCGTCGAGGGCGACATCCGCAGGATTAACGTGCGTGCTACGGAAATTCAGCTCAGCGACCGCTCGATCGTGATCGTGCCCAACTCGCAGCTGATCTCGCAGAACCTGCGCAACGTTACCCTCGGCGGCAGTGCTCAGGGCGTGGCATCCCTGGAGCTGGTGTTTCCGCTTGATATCGACCCTGAAGAGGTCAAACAGCTGCTGCTCGATGCTTATCACGAAAATGAAACCATCCTCGATAAACCAGCGCCGTTCGTGCGTTTCAGCAAATTGTCGCCGGACGGCATAACCCTCACGGTCACCGGCTATGTGGGCAGCCCGAGGATTGTCGGGCTGACCAAGAGCGATTTGTTGTTTGAGGTGTTGAAGCGGTTGGGTGCGGCGGGGATTGCGCTGGCGAAGCCGCCAGCGGCGTGATTCGGTTAGCGCTTGCCCAAGTTGTCGATGCGGGCCGTGCTGCTGCGTGGCGTCAGCTCGAACGGCAGGACGACATGCTTCTCTGCCAGCGGCTGTTTTTCGATCAGGGCAATCAGCATCTCGACCGCCTTGGCCCCGAAGGCCTCGGCCGGTTGCGAGATGGTGGTCAGCGGCGGATCGCAGTACGCAGCCATCGGAATGTCATCGAAACCCACCAGCGAAATATCCTCGGGCACACGCAGCCCGGCCTGCCGGATGCGCTTGAGCGCACCAATGGCCATTTCATCGTTTTCGCAGAATAGCGCGCTCGGCCGCTCGGCCAAGCCGAGCATCTTTTGCGCGCCTGCATAACCGGCCTCGAGGCTGAAATTGCCATGGCAGATCAGCGCTTCATCGAGGGCAATCCCGGCCTCGCGCAATGCGGCTTCGTAGCCTGCCAGTCGATCACGGGTCAGCGGGCTGTTTTTCGAGCCTTTGATCAGGCCGATGCGTCGGTGTCCCAATCCGATCAGGTGTTCGGTCATGGCTTTGGCGGCGGCGACGTTGTCGAGACTGATGGTTGGATAACGCCCGGCCTTGAGCACTTCGCAGGCGTTGACGATCGGCGGCACATCGGCATCGGCCGGGGCATTTTCGAACGGATCGTAAGCACGCAACTGGATCACCCCGTCGGCCTGATAGGCGTACACCAGCTCGGCGAATTGTCGCTCCAGTTCTTCCCGGCCCTGGGTGTCGCACAGCAGCAGGCGATAACCGGCCGCCTGCGCCGCTTGCTGCGCGCCGCTGATGACGCGGGCGAAGAAGGTATTGGCGATGGTCGGCACCAGAATCACCAGATTGCCGGTGCGCCGCGAACGAAACTGCACGGCCATCAGGTTCGGCCGATAGCCGGCCTGCTCCACGGCCGCCATGACGCGCTCACGGGTTGGCGCGAGCACGCGCTCGGGCGATTTCAAAGTCCTCGAAACCGTCGCCACGGAAACCCCGGCCAGCCGAGCCACTTCGCGAATATTGGACAAAAACACCTCGTTGATTCATGCCGATCAGGCGCGGAGCTTACCGCAGGCGACGAGCGATCGAAACGCTGTCGATCATCCGCTGGCATTTGACACTCGGCTAATTCAAGCCTAGATTTCGCCCATGATGTAACCGGTTACATCGCTTATCAACATTGCATCCAGCTACCGAGACGACTGCCATGTACGCTGCCGCAAAAATAAGAATGGGTTTTGTTGGAGGCGGTGAAGGTTCATTCATTGCCCGTGCCCACCGGCAAGCCGCCGGCCTCGATGGACGCTTCGAACTGGTCTGCGGCGCGTTCAGCCGCGACCCGGAGAATAATCAGCGCACCGCTGCGGCCTTGGGTGTCGCGGCCGAGCGTTGTTACGACGACTGGCAAACCCTGCTCGCCCGCGAGGCCGCCCTGCCCGACGAGCAGCGCATGCAACTGCTGGTCATCGTCACTCCCAATCATCTGCACGCACCGATTGCCCGTGAGGCATTGCGCGCCGGTTTTCATGTGTTCAGCGAGAAACCCGCGGCGCTGAACCTCGCCGAGGTGCAGGCGCTGCGCTCGGTGGTCATCAACAGCCAGCGAATTTACGGGCTGGCGCACACCTACCTCGGTTACGCGATGGTCTGGCAGGCCCGCGAAATGGTCGCCAGCGGCGTGCTCGGGCGCGTGCGCAAAGTCCTCGTCGAGTACCCGCAAGGCTGGCTCAGCACCGATGTCGCCGGGCAAGGCAACAAGCAGGCCGGCTGGCGCGACAACCCGACGCAATCCGGGATCGGCGGCTGCATCGGCGACATCGGCACCCATGCGTTTTCCCTCGCCGAGTTCGTCACCGGCCAGTCGATTCAGTTCATCAGCGCAATGCTCGGCTCGCATGTCGAGGGTCGGCAACTGGATGACGATGTGGCGATGCTGTTCAAAATGCGCGACGGCGCCAGTGGTGTATTGCTCGCCAGTCAGGTCTGCGCCGGTGAGGAAAACCCGCTGAAGATCCGCGTCTACGGTGACAAGGGTGGGCTGGAGTGGCGCCAAGAGGAACCGGCCAGCCTGATTCATCGACCGTTGAACGAGCCGATGCGCGTTCTGCGCTCCGGAGTCGGTCAGCCGTGGCTGTGTGCCGCCGCAACCCAACGCATGCGCCTGCCTGCGGGGCATCCCGAAGGTTATCTGGAAGCCATGGCCAACCTGTACGGCGATCTCGCCGAAGCGATTGTGCATGGCGCCGAGGGCCATCTGGCACCGGGCGTACCGGGCATCGAGACCGGCCTGCGCGGCATGGCCTTCATTGAAACCGCGATCGCCAATCACCTTGGCAATGAAAAGTGGAGCGAGATACCCGGCCCACTGACAGGAGCCCAGCACAATGAACAGTGATCAGCAAAATTTGACTGGCCTGAAAGGTCCGGGGATTTTCCTCGCGCAATTCATCGCCGACGAAGCGCCTTTCGACTCCCTCGCCAACATTGCCGAGTGGGCCGCTTCGCAAGGCTACAAAGCCGTTCAGGTACCGACCCTCGGCACGCGGTTCATCGATTTGCAGCGCGCCGCTGAGAGCCAGGATTACTGCGACGAACTCATCGCCGTCTGCGCCCGCGCCGGTGTGGTGATCAGTGAGCTGTCGACGCACCTGCAAGGGCAATTGGTCGCGGTGCATCCGGCGTTCGACAGTCTGTTCGACGACTTCGCTCCACCAGCACTGCGCGGCAAGCCGCAGGAGCGCACCGAATGGGCCATTGAGCAGTTGAAACTGGCCGCCCGCGCCAGCCAGCGCCTCGGACTCAAGGCCCATGCGACCTTCTCCGGCGCCCTGCTCTGGCCTTATGTCTATCCGTGGCCACAGCGTCCGGCCGGTTTGGTCGAGCAAGGTTTCGCCGAACTGGGCAAGCGCTGGCTGCCGATTCTCGACTGCTTCGAAGAGGCTGGCGTTGATCTGTGCTACGAAATCCATCCCGGCGAAGACTTGCATGACGGCGCGTCGTTCGAGCAGTTTCTCGAAGCGGTGAATCATCACCCTCGCGCCGCGATTCTGTACGACCCAAGCCACCTGCTGCTGCAGCAAATGGACTACCTCGGCTTCATTGACCGTTACCACCAACGCATCCGCATGTTTCACGTCAAGGATGCCGAGTTCCGCCCCGATGCGCGTTCAGGCGTCTATGGCGGCTATCAGGGCTGGGTCGAGCGTCCCGGGCGCTTTCGCTCGCTGGGCGACGGCCAGATCGATTTCAAATCGATTTTCAGCAAATTGTGCCAATACGACTTCAACGGCTGGGCCGTGCTGGAGTGGGAGTGCTGCCTGAAAGACTCCGCACAGGGCGCAGCGGAGGGCGCGGCGTTCATCGAGCGACACATGATCCGCAGGACCGCCAAGGCCTTCGACGATTTCGCCGGAGTCAGCGCTGACGCTGCTTCCAACCGACGCCTGCTCGGCCTGACTGACGATTGATTCATCCGCGTTACCGACATAAAAACAATACGGTGATCTGAAATGAACGTAATGAATGCGCGACTCAGCGTGATGATGTTTTTGCAGTTCTTTATCTGGGGCGGCTGGTTCGTCACCCTCGGCACTTTTCTGGCGACAACGCTGGCCGCCAACGGTGGTCAGGTCGGCATGGCCTTCGCCACGCAATCCTGGGGCGCGATTCTGGCGCCGTTTGTCATTGGCTTGATTGCCGACCGTTTCTTCAATGCCGAACGCATTCTGGCGGTGCTGCATCTGCTCGGCGCGGTGCTGCTCTATCAGCTCTATCGCGCGGCAGACTTCAGCGCGTTTTATCCCTATGTGCTCGCCTACATGATGGTCTACATGCCGACATTGGCACTAGTGAACGCCGTGGCGTTCCGCCAGATCAAAGACCCGGCGCTGGAGTTCTCGCGCATTCGCGTGTGGGGCACGGTGGGCTGGATCGTCGCCGGCGTGGTGATCAGCTTCGTGTTCGCTTGGGACTCGCAACAAAGCATCGCGACCGGAGGCTTGCGCAATACGTTCCTGATGTCCGCCGTCGCGTCGCTGTTGCTGGGGTTTTACAGCTTCAGTCTGCCGAGTACTGCGCCGATGAAAAGTGCAGCGGGCTCATCAAGCCTCAAGCAGATGCTCGGCGTCGATGCGTGGGGTTTGCTCAAGGATCGCAGCTATCTGGTGTTCTTTCTCGCCTCGATCCTGATCTGCATTCCGCTGGCCTTCTATTACCAGAATGCCAACCCGTTTCTGGCCGAGATAGGCGTGACCAACCCGACAGCGAAGATGGCCATCGGTCAGGTGTCGGAAGTGCTGTTCATGTTGCTGTTGCCGCTGTTCATCCATCGCTTCGGCATCAAGATCGCTCTGCTGGTCGGCATGGCAGCGTGGGCATTGCGTTACGGGCTGTTTGCCTTCGGCAATAACGACGATCAGGCATTCATGCTGCTGATCGGCATTGCTCTGCACGGTGTGTGCTATGACTTCTTCTTCGTGTCCGGGCAGATCTACACCGATGCCAAGGCACCGGAACGCTTCCGGAGCTCGGCGCAAGGTTTGATCACCTTGGCTACGTACGGATTGGGCATGTTGATTGGTTTCTGGATCGCGGGACGGATTACCGACCACTTCACATCAAGCGCGGGGCATGACTGGAGAAGCATCTGGCTGTTCCCCGCTGGTTTTTCCGTGGCGGTGTTGCTGTGTTTCTGGGCGACATTCAAGAGCCGCGATCGCGACAAGGCTGTGCTGCCGAGTGCGGTTTAGAGCAGAGTTGTAATGCATGAACAGAACGAATGCCGCCTGTGGTTGAGGCGGCATTCGTTATCGATGCTCATCGTTGCGCTCAAGCGGTGCGACGTTCGAGCAGACGGTCAGCGCCACCTTCGGCGACCCGATTGCCTTGCAGATGATCGGAGCCATCAGAGGCTACTGCATCGCTGAACAGCGGGTCAGTTTCGGTTGCGGCTACTGCATCGCTGAACAGCGGGTCGGTTTCGGTGGCGGCGAAGGCATTCAGTGCAAAAACCGAGAAAGCGATACCGAGGATAGTCTGGCGTTTCATGATGATGTGCTCCGAGTTGCAGTGGTTGGGTATGGAGCTGATCTTACGCCGCACCATGGATATGAGAACTTCATTGACTTAATGGTTGTTATTGACGCAATCAATAGCTGGTCGAGCATGAGCCGCTGTTGGATCGATCTTCATGCTGTTGCTTACGTCATTAAGCGAAACGCCCTACAAGTCGAAAGCATAAAACCGAAAATCCCGTTTTTGACAGTTTTTGCGCACAAAAAAAGACCCGCATCAGTCGAAACCGAAACGGGTCTTTTCCCACTTAGACGACCTTATTTCAAGTCGTCAAAGTGATCTCGCAGGAACTCGTAAAAGCGCAAGGCTTTCAACAATCTCCATACAAGGCTCAGCGTACGCAGCAAAAGCTTCATACGTTTTGGCCTCCAGGGCTGGCGGCCAAACCTCCAGCAAACTTACCGGACCATGCGTACCTTCAGCCGACTGGTTAGGGTGGCTGGTGAGGCGGCCGGTTGAAATCCCTTCGAGACATCATTCCGGCACGGGTGCGAATCCGCGTCGAAGGGCGTAAAACCTTTCGCGCCCCCGGCCAAACCTCTCAGCCGCTCTATCAGTTGAGCGCGGGCATATTAACCTGAAAACCCCAAGACAAAAGTGCCGCGCATACCGTTATCCACCAAACAACGACACGCCTTTGTTAAATGTTATTTCTGCCAGACATCTTCAACAAACATAAACATATAAATTTTTCGCAGGGCTATAGACGCGCTTGTTTCGAACGGCTGTTCAACCGTTGCAAGGCGCGGTAAAACTCCATAACATGGCAACCCTGGTTAGGGTGGCTGGTGAAGCACATGGCTTCGATCGTAAATCGACGCCCACTAAAAAACCGCCCCGCGAAGGCGGTTTTTTTTCGTCTGCGTTTTCTGGCCCCCCCATCCAAGGCACATTGCCTGACGCGATCCCCCTGCGCACCTGCACAAATCTTCTAAACACTCTCCTCCTCCACGCGGTATTTTAGAAACGCCCCTGCTCAACCGCCCTATGGAGTCCTCCCATGGACAAACGCAACTGGATCTCTCTCTCCCAGGATGTCGATACCGGGATCGAGTCGATTCGTGCGCATTTCCGTGGGCATGCCTACGATCCGCACTGGCATGACAGTTTTCTCGTCGGAGTGACCGAGCAAGGCGTGCAGCAGTTCAATTGTCGCCGGGTGCGTCATCGCAGTACGCCGGGGCATGTGTTTCTGCTTGAGCCGGGAGAAATCCATGATGGCCATGCGCCGACCGAGGATGGCTTCACCTACTCGATGCTGTACCTCGATCCGCACTGGCTGGAGCGCGAATTGCACGCGCTGTTCGAAGAGGCGCCCGCCGACAGTCAGCCAGGCTTTGCCGACACACTGAGCCACGATCCGCGCCTGTCGACGGCGATCGTGCAAGCCTTCCACGCGTTACATGACGGCGATCTGCGCATCGTCCGGCAGACTGCGCTGGATGGCCTGCTGGCGTCCCTCACCCGCCATCTCGACTGGCGCAAGCGTCAGGACTTCGATCCGCGCCTGCCACTGGTTGCGCAGGTTGCGCGCGACTATCTGCATGCCCACACCTACGAAGACATCGGCCTCGACGACCTAGCGCAAGCCTGTGGTGTCGATCGTTTTCGCCTGACCCGGGCGTTCAAGGCCGCTTTCGGTCTGGCACCCCACGCCTACCTGATCCAACTGCGCCTGGCCAAGGCGCGGCAATTGCTCGCGCGCGGCGAGACGCCAGCGCAGGTGGCCAGCGTGCTTGGTTTTGCCGATCAGAGTCATCTGGGGCGCTGGTTCCGCCGCGCCTATCAATTGACCCCGGCGGACTACCGCAAACGCTGCTCAAATCTTCCAGACTGAGGCCTGCCCACTGACGATCATGGTGTCCTGTTTCGACTTTCAGGAATCTGCACCATGGCTTCTTTACTGCCCTTTCTGCTGTTTGCTTTCGTCGCCTCGATCACGCCGGGGCCGACCAATATTCTGGTGCTGAGCCACAGTTCGCGGCGCGGGTTGATCGCCACGTTGCCGATCATTTTTGGCGCCTGTGCGGCGGCGGCGCTGATTGTGCTGGTGGTCGGGCTCGGTGCTGGCGAAACCCTGTTGCGCTTTCCGCGCGTGCAGCAAGCAATGGCCTGGGCTGGCGTGCTCTGGTTGAGCTGGCTGGCGTGGCAGATCTTTCGCAGCCCGCCGCCATCGCTGGACCCGAATGCTGCGCAGGAACAAGGCTTGAGCGTCTTCGGCGCGGCGCTACTACAACTGGTCAACCCGAAGGTGTGGATGATGGCTGTGGCGGTGGTCAGCGTATTCGTTGGCGGCGGCGACAAGACGCTACGCCTGCTGGTGTTGTCGCTGGCGTTTCTGCTGGTATCGCTGCCGTGCATGACGCTCTGGGCGCTGCTCGGCGTCGGCAGCGCGCGGTTGCTCAGCTCACCGCAAGCGTTCAAGCGAATGAACGCGGCACTGGCCCTTCTTCTGCTGCTCTCGGCCTGGCTGGCCGTGTTGGTCTAATGCCCGGTGGCTTGCCGGTATTCGCGTGGTGTAAACCCGGTCGAGGCCTTGAACTGACGGGTGAAAGCGCTGTGATCGGTGTAGCCGCATTGCAGCGCAACCTCGGTAATCGGCAAGTCGCTGTGCAGCAATCGATGCGCGTGTTCCAGGCGGACTTTCTGAATCATCTGCCGTGGTGTCAGGTGGAAAACGCGTTTGCAGTAGCGTTCCAGTTGCGCCACGGAAATCCCGGCGATCCGCGTCAGTTCACCCAGCGTCACCCGCCGGTTGAAGTTGCCGCGGATGTATTCATCGACAGCCGCCAGGCGCTCGAACGCCGGGTGGGTTTCGCTGGCTGACTGCAGATCCACCGAGATCCCCACCAGGCCGATGGTCGTCCCGTCACGGTTGTAGATCGGCCTCTTGTGGGTCAGGCACCAGCCCGGCTCGCGACTGCCATACAGGTGCAGTTCGAGCTGTTCCTCCAACACGAAACCTTCCTCCAGCACCTTGCGATCCTGCTCGGTGTAACCCGGGCCCAACTGCGCCGGGAACACCTGCGCACTGGTTTTGCCGAGCAACGGGCGCAGGTCCTTCAAGCCGCAGCGCAGCACCAGCGTGCGGTTGGCCAGCACATAGCGCGCTTGCAGATCCTTGATGAAGATCGCCGCATTGGGGATCACATCGAGTATCGGCAACAGCTGCGCGGCTCCGGCGACCATCTCTTCGAGGGTCTGCGCACGCAAGCCGTCAGTGCCCTGGCACAGGATCGAAAACGCTGACTGCATCAAAGACTTCCCCTCGAGCTGAACCACCGCAAATGTCACTTGCCAGCAGATTGCAGCAACGTCGCGGCCCTGTCGAGGCCGCGCATTCATCGGCGCCATTGTGCTGAATTCGTCATCGATCCCTGCATAAAACATCAATCGCCGCCGCCGTCGACCGGTGCAAAGTCTGGCCGTCCACGTGACACAACTGCCTATCCAATAACTCACAAGAAGGCGATGCCATGTCAGGCCAAGGCAAGTTCAAAAAACAGCTTTCATTGATCGACCTCACCTTTATCGGACTCGGCGCGATCTTCGGCTCCGGCTGGTTGTTCGCCGCCAGCCATGTCTCGGCGATTGCCGGTCCGGCGGGGATTTTTTCCTGGTTGCTGGGCGGTTTCGCCGTGTTGCTGCTGGGCATCGTCTACTGCGAACTGGGCGCGGCATTGCCCCGTGCCGGCGGTGTGGTGCGCTACCCGGTTTATTCCCACGGCCCGCTGCTCGGCTACCTGATGGGCTTCATTACGCTGATTGCGTTTTCCAGTCTGGTGGCGATCGAAGTGGTCGCCTCGCGCCAATACGCGGCGGCGTGGTTTCCTGGCCTGACCAAGGCTGGCAGCGGCGATCCGACCATCCTCGGCTGGCTGGTGCAGTTCGGCCTGCTCTGCGTGTTCTTCCTGCTCAACTACCGCAGCGTGAAGACCTTCGCCAAGGCCAACAATCTGGTCAGCGTGTTCAAATTCATCGTGCCGTTGCTGGTCATCGGCGTGCTGTTCACCTTCTTCAAACCGGAAAATTTCCAGGTTCAAGGCTTTGCTCCGTTCGGTCTGTCGGGCGTGGAGATGGCGGTCTCTGCCGGCGGGATCATCTTTGCCTACCTGGGCCTGACGCCAATCATTTCCGTGGCCAGCGAAGTGAAGAATCCACAGCGCACCATTCCCATCGCGCTGATTCTCTCGGTGCTGCTGTCGACCCTGATTTACGTGCTGCTGCAAATGGCCTTTCTCGGCAGCATCCCGACGGAAATGCTCGCCAACGGCTGGGCCGGTATCAGCAAGGAATTCGCCCTGCCCTATCGCGACATCGCCCTGGCGCTCGGTGTCGGCTGGCTGGCCTATCTGGTGGTCGCCGATGCGGTGATCTCGCCGAGCGGCTGCGGCAACATTTATATGAACGCAACGCCGCGCGTGATCTACGGCTGGGCGCAGACCGGCACTTTCTTCAAGGTCTTCACCCACATCGATGAAAAGTCCGGCATCCCGCGTCCGGCGCTGTGGCTGACCTTCGCCCTGTCGGTGTTCTGGACCCTGCCATTCCCGTCGTGGGAAGCGCTGATTAACGTGGTCTCCGCCGCGCTGGTGTTGAGCTATGCGGTGGCGCCTGTATCGGTTGCGGCGTTGCGGCGCAATGCGCCGGACATGCCGCGCCCGTTCCGGGTCAAGAGCATGGGCCTGCTCGGGCCGGTGTCGTTCATCATCGCCGCGCTGATCGTCTACTGGTCGGGCTGGAACACCGTGTCGTGGCTGCTCGGCCTGCAAATCCTGATGTTTGTCATCTACCTGTTCTGCGGTCGTTTCGTGCCCACCGCTCACCTGAGCCTGGCGCGTCAGGTGCGTTCATCGGCGTGGCTGATCGCCTTCTACGCGGTGACCATCGTGCTGTCGAAACTCGGCACCTTCGGTGGCCTGGGCATCCTCGCGCATCCGTTCGACACGATCGTCGTCGCCGCTTGCGCCACCGGTATTTACTACTGGGGCGCAGCGACCGGCGTGCCTGCCCATCTGCTGCGCCTGGACGACGAGGACGAAGAAAGCGAAAGCCCTGCGCCCTCGCCCACCGTCAACGCCCGCCCTGCCGGCGCCTACTGAAATCATCCAACGGGATCTCTTCATGAAACGAGTACACGTCATTGATTCCCACACCGGCGGCGAGCCGACGCGGCTGGTGATGAGCGGCTTCCCCGAGCTGTCCGGCAACAGCATGGTCGATAAACGCGATGCCCTGCGCAGCCAGCACGATCAGTGGCGCCGCGCCTGTCTGCTCGAGCCGCGTGGCAACGATGTTCTGGTCGGCGCGCTGTATTGTCCGCCGGTGTCGGCAGACGCCACCTGCGGGGTGATCTTCTTCAACAACGCCGGATACCTGGGCATGTGCGGCCACGGCACCATCGGCCTGATCAATTCGTTGCAGCATCTGGGGAAAATCCAGCCGGGCGTACACAAGATCGACACGCCGGTGGGGCAAGTCAGCGCGACTTTGCATGACGATGGCTCGGTCACCCTGGGCAACGTGCCCGCCTACCGCTATCGCAAACAGGTACCGGTGGAGGTGCCGGGTTATGGCCGCGTGGTCGGCGATATCGCCTATGGCGGCAACTGGTTTTATCTGGTCTCCGAGCATGGCCAGAGGTTAACGATGGACAACGTCGAACACCTGACCGCGTACACCTGGGCCATGCTCAAGGCGCTGGAAGACCAAGGCATTTGTGGCGAAGACGGCGCGGTCATCGACCACATCGAACTGTTCGCCGATGACGATCAGGCCGACAGCCGCAACTTCGTCATGTGCCCCGGCAAAGCCTACGACCGCTCGCCGTGCGGCACTGGCACCAGCGCCAAACTTGCCTGCCTGGCCGCCGACGACAAGCTGCAAGCCGGCGCGCCGTGGATCCAGGCGAGCATTACCGGCAGCCAGTTCGAAGGGCGCTTCGAATGGGAGGGCGAACGCATTCGCCCGTTCATCACCGGCCGCGCCTACATGACCGCCGACAGCACCTTGCTGATCGACGACAGCGACCCGTTCGCGTGGGGCATCTGAGCCGCCACGCCGTTTTTTCACCTCGAATCAAACGAAATGCCAAGGAGTTGAACCATGAGCGACAACATCTTCACCGGCTGCATGCCGGCCCTGATGACCCCGTGCACCGCCCAGCGCAAACCGGACTTCGATGCGCTGGTGGCCAAGGGGCGCGAGCTGATTGATGTCGGCATGAGCGCCGTGGTCTATTGCGGCTCGATGGGCGACTGGCCGCTGCTGACTGAAGCCGAGCGTCAGGAAGGCGTGGCGCGCCTGGTGGCTGCCGGGGTGCCGACCATCGTCGGCACCGGCGCGGTGAATACCCGGGAAGCGGTTTCCCACGCAGCGCATGCGGCGAAAGTCGGCGCGCAAGGCTTGATGGTGATCCCGCGCGTGCTGTCCCGAGGTGCCTCGGCTGCCGCGCAAAAAGCGCACTTCGCCGCCATCCTGCAAGCCGCGCCGAACTTGCCGGCGGTGATCTACAACAGCCCTTACTACGGCTTCGCCACCCGCGCCGATCTGTTTTTCGAACTGCGCCGTGAATACCCGAACCTGATCGGCTTCAAGGAATTCGGCGGCGGCGCGGACCTGCGCTACGCGGCCGAGAACATCACCTCCAAGGATAACGACGTGACGCTGATGGTCGGCGTCGACACGCAAGTGGTGCACGGCTTCGTCAACTGCAACGCCACCGGCGCCATTACCGGCATCGGCAACGCCCTGCCCCGCGAAGTGCTGCAACTGGTGGCGCTGAGCAAGCAGGCCGCGCAAGGCGATGCCAAGGCCCGGCGTCAGGCGCGGGAGCTGGAGTCGGCGCTGGCGGTGCTGTCCTCGTTCGACGAAGGTTGCGATCTGGTGCTGTATTACAAGCATCTGATGGTGCTCAACGGCGACAAGGAATACACCCTGCACTTCAATGAAACTGATGTGCTGAGCGACTCGCAACGGCGCTATGCCGAGAAGCAGTATTCGCTCTTCCGTCACTGGTACGAAAACTGGTCCGCCGAGCAGAACTTCGCCTGACCACCACCTGCCGCGAGTCATCACGATTCGCGGCAGGCCTCGCTCATTTCACAGGAAGACACCATGACTCTGACGGGCAACATGCTGATCGGGCAACACTCCGTGGCGGGCCATCGTCCGGCCTTTCGCGGGATCGATCCGGCGACCAACCAGGCACTTGAACCGCAGTACGCCGGGGCGTCAGCCGGACAGGTGGAACAGGCCTGCGCCCTGGCCTGGGCGGCGCAAGACGCGTACCGCGAAACCAGCCTGAGCACCCGTGCGGCATTTCTCGAAAGCATTGCCGAACACATCGAAAACCTTGGCGATGAACTGATCGAACGCGCCCACGCCGAAACCGGTCTGCCGCCTGCACGCCTTCAGGGCGAACGTGGCCGCACCTGCTCGCAATTGCGCCTGTTCGCCCGTACGGTGCGCGCGGGTGAATGGCTGGACGTGCGCGTCGACAGTGCGCAACCACAACGCCAACCGCTGCCGCGCTCCGACCTGCGCCAGCGGCAGATTGCCTTGGGGCCGGTCGCGGTGTTTGGTGCGAGCAACTTTCCGCTGGCATTTTCCGTGGCCGGTGGCGACACCGCCGCAGCGCTGGCGGCCGGTTGCCCGGTGATCGTCAAGGCGCACAGCGCCCATCCGGGCACCAGCGAACTGGTCGGCCGCGCAGTCGCGCAAGCGGTCAAAGCCTGCGGTCTGCCTGATGGCGTGTTTTCCTTATTGTTCGATTCTGGCTACGAAGTCGGCATCGCATTGGTCAGCGACTGGCGCATCAAAGCTGCTGGTTTCACCGGCTCGCGCACTGGCGGTCTGGCCTTGATGAAAGCTGCGCAAGCGCGGCCCGAGCCGATCCCGGTGTATGCGGAAATGAGCTCGATCAACCCGGTTTTGCTGTTTCCCGCCGCGCTGGAAAATCGCGCGCAGGCGCTGGCCGAAGGGTTTGTCGCGTCGCTGACATTGGGCGCCGGGCAGTTCTGCACCAACCCGGGATTGCTGATTGCCCGCAAAGGCCCGGCGCTCGACGGGTTCCTCAGCGCGGTGGCTGAACTGATCCCGCGCAGTGCGGCGCAAACCATGCTCACGCCCGGCATCTTCGGTGCCTATCAAGCAGGCGTGACGGCTCTACAGGACAATCCCCACACGCGCGCGGTGGCGGTTGGCAAACCGGGAAGCGGTCCGAATCAGTGTCAGACGCATGTCTTCAGCACCGATGCGGCGGATTTCCTCGACGATCAGAGTTTGCAGGCTGAGGTGTTCGGCGCGACATCGCTTGTCGTGCAATGCAGCAGTGACGAAGAAATCCGTCAGGTCTGCGAACATCTGGAAGGCCAACTGACCGCGACCCTGCACATGGATGACGCCGACCTTGCACTGGCGCGCACGTTGTTGCCAACCCTCGAGCGCAAGGCCGGGCGCTTGCTGGTCAATGGCTGGCCGACCGGCGTGGAAGTCTGCGATGCGATGGTGCATGGCGGGCCTTACCCGGCGACCTCGGATGCGCGCAGCACCTCGGTGGGCACTGCGGCGATCCTGCGTTTCCTGCGGCCGGTGTGCTATCAGGATTTCCCCGACAGCTTGCTGCCGACGGCGCTGCAACAGGCCAATCCGCTCAACCTTCGGCGCTTGCTTGATGGCCACCGGGAAGCGACACGCCATGGCGAATAATCCTTCGCACGACATCGCCGTGGTCGGCGCCGGAATCATTGGCGTTGCTTGCGCACTGCGCCTGGCCCGCCAGGGTTTGCGCGTGGTGGTCATCGATCAGCAGGAACCGGGGCATGGCGCTTCGTTCGGCAACGCCGGACATCTGGCTACCGAGCAAGTGTTCCCGATTGCTGATGTGTCGATCCTCAAGCGCCTGCCGGCCATGCTGATGGACCCGATGGGGCCGCTGCGTCTGGACTGGAAATACCTGCCGCGCGCCCTGCCGTGGTTCACCCGCTTGCTGCTGAATCTGCGGCCCGAGCCTTTTCAAAAAACCGTCGCCGGCTTGCGCGCGCTGAATGAGAGCAGCCTCGACGCGTGGCAGCGCTTGCTCAGCGAAATCCAGCGTCCGGATCTGCTCAAGGTTGACGGCTCGTTACTGGTCTTCGAAAAACCTGAATCCCGACAGGCCATCGAGGCTTTGCATGCGCGCCTGAATCAGCAGCAGGTGCCAGTGGACTATTGGCAGGCCGGGGCAATTCGCGAGACGGCGCCGCAGCTCAGCGAACAGATACAGGGCGGACTGTTTTTCCCGCGCACCGGGCATTTCCTCGACCCGTACCGCGTAGTGTGTGCACTGGTCGAGGCGGCTCGCAGCAGCGGCGTGAGTTTTCTAAAGCAGCAGGTCCAAGGCGGCTACGTGCAGGAAAACGGGGTCTTGTTGGTCACCGGCAACGGCGGAGTAACGGCCAGCCGAGTGTTACTGGCCTGCGGTGCGCATTCGGCGAAACTCACCGCCGCGCTGACCGGCAAGCATGTCCCGTTGGACACCGAACGTGGCTATCACCTGATGCTGCCCCACGAGCATGATCGCCTGCCCTTCCCCGTCACCTCGCTGGAACGCAAATTCATCATGACGCCGATGCGCGAAGGCCTGCGCCTGGCCGGCACCGTCGAGTTCGCCGGGCTGGAGCGACCAGCGAACATGGCGCGCGCCTGGCAATTGCAGCGTCTGAGCCAAGGCCTGTTTCGCAAGGATCTGAACGCTGATGGCGCCACACCGTGGATGGGCTTTCGCCCGTCGCTGCCGGATTCGCTGCCGGTGATCGACCAGGTTTGCGAGGGCAAGGTGTTGCTTGCCTTCGGTCATCAGCATCTGGGCCTGACTCAAGCGGCGGTCACAGCTGAGATGATCGGGAAAATGGTTTCAGGCGCCGCCCTCGCATTGCCCAACGCTGAGCCCTACCGACTGGCGCGTTTCTAAGCGTGCTTCAGCGCGTCGCCGTGATGCATGGCCAGGTGGCCGGTCTTGTCGCTCTTGACCTCGTACTGCGGCGCATCTTTCGAGGCCGGGCGGTGGCGGCCCATGAACTCGGTATCGCGGGTGTGCACCTTGACCACTTTGCCGTGAATCTCGCCGGCCTCGGAATTCCAGCGCACCGCATCGCCGACTTTGAATGAACTGCTCATCACTGCGTCCTCGCTCTGGCTTGTTGGTTTATGGAGCCGCGCGCGTTGCAGAAATTCCGCATTTTTGCGAGGCGACCGAAGGCAGGCAAAAAAATCGAACGGCGAAAATCGCCCGCACCTCCAACTTGCACAAGCCATAGAAAACGGCCATGACGAGGTGTGAGATGAATAACGATCAAGGCAAGCAAGGTGACGATCCGCTCCCAACCACGCCCGACCCGCTGAGTCCGGGGCGTACCGAGGTCGATCCGATGAAGGAACGCGGCATCGATGAGCTACCCGACAACGAAGGCGAAATCCCGCTGGATGATGACAGTGCCGGCCTGGATCCGGAGCGCGTACGTCAGGAAACCGATAACGCCGAGATGGACGACCAGCCCAATCCGCGTTGAGCCTGAAACGGCAGCCATACGGCTGCCTTTCGGTTGCGCAATCAACAGCAGAATCAGGCAAGCATTTCACAGAAATGCACTACTTCGCGCTCCAACCCAGGCGTAACAATGGGCGTCCGACTACCCCATGGAGGATGCTCACATGCTCGTACAAGCCTACGGCGCCCACGCTGGCGACAAACCTCTTGAGCCGATGCAGATCAACCGCCGTGCCCCGGCGGCGCACGACGTACAGATCGATATCGCCTTCTGCGGCATCTGCCATTCCGACCTGCATCAGGTGCGCGCCGAATGGGCTGGCACGCAATTCCCTTGCGTGCCCGGCCATGAAATCGTCGGCCGCGTCTCGGCGGTTGGCGATCACGTCAAAGCCTACAAGGTTGGCGATCTGGTCGGTGTCGGTTGCATCGTCGACAGCTGCCAGCACTGCGATGACTGCGAATCCGGTCTGGAAAATTACTGCGACGGCATGATCGGCACCTACAATTTCCCGACCCCGGACGCACCGGGCTGGACCCTCGGCGGCTATTCGCAAAACATCGTCGTGCACGAGCGCTATGTGTTGCGCATCCGTCATCCCGAGGCGCAATTGGCCGCCGTCGCGCCGCTACTCTGCGCCGGCATTACCACCTACTCGCCGCTGCGTCAGTGGCACGCTGGCCCCGGCAAGAAAGTCGGCGTGGTCGGCATCGGCGGCCTCGGCCACATGGGCATCAAACTGGCCCACGCCATGGGCGCCCACGTGGTCGCGTTCACTACCTCCGAATCCAAGCGTGAAGCGGCCAAGGCGCTGGGTGCGGACGAAGTGGTGGTGTCGCGCAATGCCGAAGAAATGGCGGCACACACCAAGAGTTTCGACTTCATCCTCAATACCGTCGCAGCGCCGCACGATCTCGACGCCTTCCTCGTCCTGCTCAAGCGCGATGGCGCGTTGACTCTGGTCGGTGCGCCTGCCTCGCCGCATCCGTCGCCGAACGTGTTCAACCTGATCACCAAGCGCCGCACCATTGCCGGTTCGATGATCGGCGGCATTCCCGAGACTCAGGAAATGCTGGATTTCTGCGCCGAGCACGGCATCGTTTCCGACATCGAGTTGATCCGCGCCGACCAGATCGACGAGTCCTACGAGCGCATGCTCAAGGGCGACGTGAAATACCGCTTCGTCATCGACAACGCAACCCTCGCCGGCTAAGCGCAAGCGCCCATCGGCAGCGCAAGGCTGCCGATGGGTCGAGGAATTGCACCTGCACAATTGACAGCGCCCGCGTTGCTCGCCAGAGTCGCACCCCTTTTTCCACCGCTGGGTGAACAGGGGTCGCCGTTGAACCAACAGACATTGTCCATGCGCCTTGAACGCGTCGCGGCTCACGTGCCGGTCGGCGCACGACTGGCCGATATCGGTTCCGATCACGCCTATTTGCTGGTTGCCCTGATGCGCCGAGGCCTGATTACAGCGGCGGTGGCTGGCGAGGTCGCGCGCACGCCGTTCCACGCAGCGCAACGCACCATCAATGACAACGACCTGCACGGCCAGATCAGCGTGCGTCTGGCCGATGGTCTGGCGGCGATCAGGCCTGACGACGGCATCAGCGCCATCACCCTGTGCGGGATGGGCGGCGAAACCATTCGCGATATTTTCGAATCCGGCAAAGCCCATCTCAGTGGCCACGAAAGACTGATCCTGCAACCCAACGGCGGCGAGCAAGCGCTGCGCCAGTGGTTGATGGATAACGGCTACCGCATCGTTTGCGAAGAAGTGCTGCACGAGAATCGCTTCGACTATGAAATCATCGTTGCCGAGCGCGGCTCTGATCCGGTGACTTACGATGCCAGGGAACTGTTTTTCGGACCGCTGCATCTGCAGGCGCGCTGCCCGGCATTTCTGCACAAATGGCAACGCAGGCTGAAGCAGCGGCAGAAGACGTTGGGGCAGTTTACGCGAGCGCAACAGACGTTGCCGGAGGATAAAATTCTTGCGCTGAAGCAAGAGATGCAGTGGATCAGCGAATTGCTCGGGTGACTGCGCGGCCGTCTACGCGAGCAGGCTCGCTCCCACAGGAAATTGCATTTCTCTTGAGGAAACACGGTCAACTGTGGGAGCGAGCCTGCTCGCGAAAGCGGTGGGTCAAGCTACAGAGCAACCAAGTTGGCCGCAGCCGTCGGAAAAACAAAAAGCCTGCTGTTGAAAGCAGGCTTTTTCGTGGCTCGTGAACTTACTTCTGCTGCGTCAGCGCCGAGTAGCTGTTCATCAGGTTGCGGTAGTTGGGGATGCGCTGCGACAGCAGATTGCCCAGGCCTTCGATGTCGTTGCGCCAGTCGCGGTGCAGCTCACAGGCCACCGAGAACCAGTTCATCATCTGCGCGCCGGCCTGAGTCATGCGGCTCCATGCGGCTTGCTGCACGGTGGTGTTGAAGGTGCCGGACGCATCGGTGACTACGAACACATCAAAACCTTCGGCCAGTGCCGACAGGGTCGGGAACGCTACACAGACATCCGTTACGACACCGGCGATGATGATCTGCTTGCGCCCGGTGGCTTTGATCGCCTTGACGAAATCTTCGTTGTCCCAGGCGTTGATCTGGCCAGGGCGAGCGATGTACGGCGCATCCGGGAACATTTCTTTCAGCTCCGGCACCAGCGGGCCGTTCGGGCCTTGTTCGAAGCTGGTGGTAAGGATGGTTGGCAGGTCGAAGAACTTGGCCAGATCCGCCAGCGCCAGCACGTTGTTCTTGAACTCGTTCGGCGAGAAGTCCTGCACCAGCGAGATCAGACCGGTCTGGTGGTCAACCAGCAGCACGATAGCGTCGTCTTTGTTCAGGCGGTTGTAGGTTGGAGTGGTCATGGTGTGCGTCCCTTTTCAAGTTTGAAGTTTTGTTGTTGCGTTCAAGTTGGGTACAGATTACTGACGCACAGCAAAGGGATAAATCGGCTGAAAAGCGTTTCACCGTCCACTCAAACGGGACAATCATTCGAGGCCCGCTCTGATTAGATACACCACAGTACAAATGATGTACCTCAGCCCCCATTTATCAACTCGGCACAACTTCCTAAAGTCTCCTCCAACAGCCACCCGCCATCCTGACGGGCCAGCGACAGAGGAAATCATCATGAGCACATCGAAAAAAGTAGTTGTCATCACCGGCGCCTCGCAAGGCATTGGTGCAGGTCTGGTCGAAGGCTTTCGCGCCCTTGGCCATCAAGTGGTCGCCACCTCGCGCTCGATCAAAGAGTCGAGCGACCCGGATGTCCTGACCGTCGCCGGCGACATTGCCGATCCGCAAACCGCCGAGCGCGTGATTCGCGCCGCTGTTGCCCGCTTCGGTCGCGTCGATACGCTGGTCAACAATGCCGGGATCTTTCTGGCCAAGCCGTTCACCGCTTACAGCCAGGCGGACTATGCCCAGGTCGTGGCGACCAACATGAGCGGCTTCTTCTACATCTCGCAACTGGCCATCGCCGAGATGGAAAAACACGGCAGCGGCCACGTCGTCAGCGTGACCACCAGCCTGGTCGATCATGCAATCGACGGCGTGCCTTCGGTATTGGCGTCGCTTACCAAGGGCGGCATCAACGCCGCGACCAAATCCCTGGCCATCGAGTACGCCAAGCGTGGCATTCGGGTCAACGCCGTGTCGCCGGGCATCATCAAGACGCCGATGCACGCTGAGGAAACCCATCAGGCGCTGGGCAGCCTGCACCCGGTCGGCCACATGGGCGAAATCGACGACATCGTGCAAGCGATCCTCTACCTCGACGGGGCAAATTTCGTCACTGGCGAGATCCTGCATGTCGACGGTGGCCAGAGCGCCGGCCATTGATCGAAACCCTGCAACGCCGCCGGTGGATACCGGCGGCGTCGTTGGTTGTGGTACACAGAGGATGAACGTCCGTCGATCCTCGGTGCGAGCCACAATGAAACGCCATTTTGAAGATTTGCAGTTAGGCAGTATCGAACTGTTCTGCCTGGCCGCCGAAGCCGGCAGCTTCACCGCCGCCGCGCAACTGGCCGGGGTCACGCCGGCCGCAGTGAGCCGGTCGATTCTGCGTCTGGAGCAACGCCTGGGTTCGCGACTGTTCGCGCGCACCACGCGCAGCATTCGCCTCACCGACGCCGGCCGGAGCTTCTTCGAACAATGCAGCCAGGCGCTGACGCAACTGGTTGAAGCGCAGCAGGAAGTCATGGGTGCGCAGACTTCGCCGTCGGGGCGACTGCGCATCAGCCTGCCTACCACCTACGGGCATCACCGCATCCTGCCGCTGCTGCCGAAATTTCGCGCGTTGTACCCCGAGGTCACGGTCGACGTGCACTTGGGCAACCGCAATATCGACTTCGTTGAAGAGGGCTACGACCTGGCGATACGCGTGCGCGCACAACCGGACTCGACGCTGATCGCGCGCTTGCTGGAAGACGCCGCCCTGGTGGTGGTCGCCGCCCCTGAATATCTGCATAGAGCCGGCACGCCGCAGACGCTGGACGATCTCATCGCGCATGAGTGCATCCAGTTCGAATTGCCCAGCAGCGGGCGGCGGATTTCCTGGCTGTTTCAGGAAAACGGCCGGGACCTGGAAGTGATTTCCGACGGTGGCTATTCCTGCTCCGATGACGTGCTCGGCGGTGTGACGCTGGCCAAGCACGGCGCCGGGCTGTTTCAGACTTACCGTTTCATCGTCGAGCAGGAACTCGCCGATGGCCGCCTGATTGAAGTGCTGCAACCGTACACCGGACGTTCGCGCCCCTACACCCTGCTCTACCCGCACGGCCGCTATGTGCCGCAACGGGTGCGGGCGTTTGTGGATTTTCTGCTGGGGTTTCGTGATGAATGGGCGGGACCCGCGCGGTAATCAGCCGGTCTGACGCAGGCGGCTGAGTTCCTTGGACGGCGGGCAGCCGAACTGGCGGTTGTATTCGCGGCTGAATTGCGAAGCGCTTTCGTAGCCGACGCGGTAGCAGGCGCTGGACACGTCCAGCCCTTCATTGATGATCAGCCGCCGTGCCTCTTGCAGGCGCAGCTGTTTTTGATATTGCAGCGGGCTCATGGCGGTGACGGCTTTGAAGCGGTGATGCAGCGCCGAGTTGCTCAGGTTGGCCACCTGCGCCAGCGCGTCGATACGCAGCGGCTCGGTGAAATTCTTGTTCAGCCAGTCGATAGCGCGCGTGACCCGGTGGGTCTGCGAATCGTTGACGGCGATTTCATACAGCAGATGCCCGTGCTGGCCGCGCAGCAGGCGGTAATACACCTCGCGCAACGCCATCGGCGCGAGCATGCCGATGTCGCGCGGATTATCCAGCAGGCGCACCAGACGCAGCATGGTGTCGAGCAGGGTCACGTCGATCTTGTCGAGAAACATCCCGCGCCCGCCGTCCTGTGGCATGCCGGTCAGCGGCGACTCGGCAATCAGTTGCGTCAGTTGCGCCGGATCGAAATCCAGCCGTACGCAAAAATACGGCGCCTCGGGCGAGGCTTCGATCACCCGTCCCGACACCGGCAACGTCACCGACACCACCAGGTAATTCAGCGGGTCGTAGAGGAAACGTTCGTCACCCAGCCCGACTTCCTTGCGCCCCTGCACGATCAGGCACAGCGCCGGCCGGTGCACCACGTGAATCAGCTCGGACGGCCCATCGAGACGGATCACGTGCAGCGGCGCAATCGCCGTTTCGTAGGTGCCTGGCGCATCGAAGCGTTGAGTCAGCAGGCGCACCAGTTCGGCGCGATACACCGCCGTGTCGTGAAGAATGGAAGCGTCGTGGTTATCCATGCAATGGGCCTCGAAAGCAGACGAAGGTGGGTCAACCGCGGAGGAAGATTAGCCAGTTTTATCCAGCGGCGACTAGATCAAAGATGCTGCAGATTTGCCTGATTCTGCGTGCTCGTCTTACTGGCAAAGCCATGGGCGCGTTATCACACGCGCCCTTGGCTTCTCACGCCACTATCAACCCGCCGTTACCGTCATGCCGCCATCGGCCATGACCACCGAGCCGACCATGAAACTGGCGCGGTCGGAGGCCAGAAAGGTCACGATCTCGGCGATCTCTTCCGGCTGCGCCGCCCGACCGATCGGCGCCGCTTCACCGTGTTGCGCGAGGAAGCCCGGGCCATCCTCGACCACGTCATTAAGGATATTAGTCACCACATCGCCGACGCCGATGGCGTTGACGCGAATGCCGTGCTCGATGACTTCCAGGGCCAGCGTGCGGGTCAGTTGTGCCAGCGCACCTTTGGAAGCGGTGTAGGCGGCAATGGTCGGAAAGGCAAAGTACGACGCATAGGAAGCGATATTGACGATCGCGCCGGACTTGTTCGGGATCATCGCCTTCACCGCTTCGCGGCAGTGCAGGAAGGCGGCCGTGGCATTCACTGCCTGGATCTTTTCCCAGTCGTCGCGGCTCATGTCGATCACGGTTTTGTTGATGATGATCCCGGCGTTGTTGACCAGAATATCCAGGCGCCCGAACTGCTCGACGGCAAGGCCTACTGCGCGTTCGGCGGCGCCGTCCTCGGTGATGTCCGCCACCAGCGGCACCAGATCGGGACGGGCCAGTTCTTCGACAGCCGGATTGAGGTCTTCGGCAATGACCTTGGCGCCGCGAGAGTGCAGCATCAGCGCAATCGCCTTGCCGATGCCACTGGCCGCGCCAGTGACCAGTGCAACTTTACCGGCGACTTCTTGTGGCAGGGTGTGGTTGAAATCAGTCATGGTTTTAACTCCTCGATAGCGAATCGGTGTTGCGCCTGATGGCGCGGTCGTAAACACGGCTTCACTGTCGCGCACTGTCCGCCGCCGGGCTTTCGGGCGATTGCCGGGGCTGTCGGAGTTTTGCGCTGGAATTTCTCATTCGCCCGCCCTAACCTTCAAAATCATTCGCAGCCAAAGCTTTTGATGGAGCGTCCTGTGCCCTCTGCCAGCCCCGCTACACCGACAATCAGCCAGCCCGCGCGCATCGCCGCCGAAGCCATGCCGGAGCATCTGCCCGGTATTGCGGAAACGACCACGCCGCGGCCGCAGATCAAGGATGCAGTGGTGCAGCTCTTCCGCCATCAGACCCTGCTCGAGCCGATCCGCGTGCCGTGCGTGGCCGAACCGCTGCTGGTGCTGGTATTGGCCGGCACTGCCCGGGTCGAAGAACGTTCGTTGGGCGGAGAATGGCAGGCGAGCCAGGTCACGGCGGGCGACTTCTTCCTGACCAACACCCGCGAACCCTACGAGATGCGCTGGCAGACCGAAGGCTGCGAGGTGTTCGAAGTCATGCACCTCTACCTCGGCCTAGGCCTGATCGAACAAGCGGCCCGCGAAGCGTTCGGCGAACAGGCCGGTGCAGTGACGTTTGTCGATGTGTCCGGTGCGCGTGACGAGCAGGTCAGCTTCATCCTTGAGCAACTGCGCATCGAACTGACCGAACAGCGCCAACCCAGCGCACTGCTGGTGCACAGCCTGGCTCAGGCGTTGGCGATCCATCTGCTGCGTCATTACCTCGACCCCGACAGCAACCCGCGCCGCGACAACGCCCTGCCCGCCTACAAACTGCGCCGGGTGATCGAAGCCATGAATGCGAATCTGGCGGAGGATTTCAGCCTCAGTCATCTGGCCGCCATCGCCGGGCTGAGCGACTACCACTTCAGCCGCACCTTCAAGCGCGCCACCGGTTTATCGCCCTCGCAATACTTCATCCGCCTGCGCATGAGCCGCGCGCGTCATCTGTTGCTGGAGACCGCAGGCAGCGTGATCGACATCGGCCTGGAGGTTGGCTATTCCAGCCCCAGCCATTTTTCCCAGGTGTTCCGCCGCGAAGTTGGCGTCACCCCAAGTGCCTACCGCGATGCGCCACGCGGGGCCTGAAACCTGTCCAAAAGCGATGCAGCAGAATTGGGCAAATCCCGTGGAGGAATCGATTAATAGCCCATGAGCCCCCGCACTTAATCTTCTTCCAAGCCCACTCACGGGCACACAGAAGAGGACGACATCATGCTGAACATTCAAGACAAAGTGATCGTGATTACCGGCGCCAGCAGCGGCATCGGCGAAGCCACCGCACGCCTGCTCGCCGAACGTGGCGCCAAAGTGGTGTTGGGTGCACGGCGCACCGAGCGTCTGGCCGTGATTGCCGAAGAGATCAACGGCGCGGGTGGCCACGCGCAGTTCCGCGCGCTGGACGTCACCGATCAGCAGGATGTGCAGCGCTTCGTCGATTTTGCCGTGGAGCACTACGGCCGCGTCGATGTGCTGGTCAACAACGCCGGGGTCATGCCGTTGTCACGGCTGGATGCGCTGAAGGTCGATGAGTGGAACCGCATGATCGACGTCAACATCCGTGGCGTACTCCACGGTATCGCCACCAGCCTGCCGTTGATGCAGCGCCAGCGCGCCGGGCAGATCATCAACATCGCCTCGATCGGCGCCTACGCGGTCAGCCCTACTGCGGCGGTGTACTGCGCGACCAAATATGCGGTACGGGCGATTTCCGAAGGCTTGCGTCAGGAGGTGGGCGGCGATATCCGCGTCACCGTCATCGCACCGGGCGTTACTGAATCGGAACTGGCCGAGAGCATTTCCGATGAAGGCGGCCGCGAAGAGATGAAGTCATTCCGCAAGATCGCCATCCCCGCCGAAGCCATCGCCCGCGCGATTGCCTACGCCGTTGAACAACCGGCAGATGTCGACGTCAGCGAACTGATCGTCCGCCCAACGGCGAGCCCTTACTGAGACCCGGAGTCAATCTGTGGCAGCTAGCCTGCTCGCGAAAGCGCAGGGTCAGGCGAACATGATGTTGAATGTACCGCCGTCTTCGCGGGCAAGCCCGCTCCCACAGGGGGTTGTGGCACCACCAAATCATTGGTCAACACGGAACATTGTGGGAGCGAGCTTGCTCGCGAAAGCGGTGGATCAGCCGGCAAAGATTTTGGATGTACCGCCGTCTTCGCGGGCAAGCCCGCTGCCACAGGGTTTGGTTGCACCACCAAATCATTGGTCAACACGGAACATTGTGGGAGCGAGCCTGCCCGCGAAAGCGCTGGGTCAGCCGGCAAAGATGTTGAATGTGCCGCCGTCTTCGCGAGCAGGCCCGCTCCCACAGAGGTTGTAGCACCACCAAATCATTGGTCAACACGGAACACTGTGGGAGCGAGCTTGCTCGCGAAAGCGGTGGATCAGCCGGCAAAGATGTTGAATGTGCCGCCGCCTTCTCGAGCAGGCTCCCACAGGGAATCGCGGTGCCGCTGACGAAACGGGCTGGCACTCATATCCAACCTAACGCGCCCCCGGCCCGATCAACATGCTTTCGATCTCGGCGCCGGGCATCATTTGCTGCAATCCTTCGATGAGCTTGTCGCCCGCCTCGGTCAGCGCTTCCAGCGGCATCGTCGGCAGGCTTTCGAGGATGAACCACATGTGCTGCGCCTGCGCATCGAGGCGGGTTCGCACGCCTTGGCGCCAGTTCCAGCGCCGGCAGGTCACGCCTTGGTCATCGCGCCAGACCACTTCGCCGGCATCCGGAAACTCGTGCGCGGGCAGGCCTTCCTTCATCGTGTCGAACGGCTCGCTGCCATCGGCGACGACCAGACGCGGCGAGCCGACGTAGGCCTCGGCATTCTCGCCCCCCACGGGAATCGCGTAATCCAGACTGATGGCGTTGTAGAGATCGACAACCGGATCAATGCTCGGCAAGTTGCCGTCGCGCAACACACGCTTGCGCAGTGCCTCGGCCGAGCAAGGCGTGCGCTGCGGTTTGGCGCCGAACTGGCGAAACACGTCAGCCCAGGCCTGAAGATGCGCATGCGCCCACGCCGGACCACCGTTGGCGACGGTCTGACAGGCTTTGGCCAAGGCTTCATCGGCCACGTAAGCCTGAGTAATCGGCGCCGCTTGCACGACAATACTCAGCGCTCTGAAGCCCGGCGCGAGTTGCGCAACAGCCGGATCGATTGACGGCACGACAGACAGCATCCCAGAATCCCCCTCATACCCGAATTTCAAACGATGCTAGCGATCAATGACCAAGAAAGTCAATATATCGACCGAAGCCGGCGCCGATGTCGAGACCGTCAGCGCGGCGGTGTCGCGCACGCTCAAACAGGCGCGCAAACAACAGGGCATCACGCTCGACGAACTGTCCCGACGCTCGGGCGTGAGCAAAGGCATGGTGGTCGAGATCGAGAAAGGCTCGGCCAATCCGAGCATCGCAACGCTGTGCAAGATCGCTGCGGCGCTGGGCTTGTCCGTGGCGGACTTCGTCAATGTCGCCGCCACCCCGACGGCGCATCTTATCGACAGTGATGACATCCCCACGCTATGGACCGGTGAACTGGGCGGATCGGCGCGCCTGCTGGCCGGCACCAGCGGCCCGAACATGCTGGAGTTGTGGCGCTGGGAGCTGTTTCCTGGCGAGTCGTTTTCTTCAGCTGGTCACCCGAATGGCACCACCGAGTTGTTTCATGTCGAAAAAGGCACGTTGCATCTGCAAGTTGGCGATGCCGAGCTGATTGTCGGGCCTGGGTGTTCGGCGGTGGCGCGGACCGATGTGGCGCATGGGTATGCCAACCATGGGCGAGCGAAACTGGTCTTCACGATGTCAGTGACTGAACTGCATCAGGGTGCCAGGGAAAGCCCCTCACCCTAGCCCTCTCCCCGAGGAGAGGGAACTGTCCGGGTTGACCATCATAGGGAGCGTTCCCCTTCAAACAGCACGGTCAGCGTGACGGCGGATGCTCCGTCGAAACCGAATTGGCCGCATCCACATCCGACATGTCTTCTTCCACAGGTGCCTCGTCGTCCGGCGGCAAAGGCACCTCGGGGTTTTCGCGCTGGGGATCGTGCCCGGTCTCGTTGTCGGTGGTGCGCGTCACGGCCTGTTGCGACTGGTTGCCAGGTGCGTTTTCATCAATGTCCATGTCGGTCTCCGAGGTGATCAAAAGATGTGTACCTGAGCGTGTGAAATGCCCTTGCGTGACAAGTGCCCGGCAATGGACGAACGGCGTTCTGTAGAAAACGCAAAAAGCCTGCTTTCGAGGCAGGCTTTTGCTTTGGATTTAACGCTTACTTCTGCTGCGTCAACGCCGAGTAGCTGTTCATCAGGTTGCGGTAGTTGGGAATGCGCTGCGACAACAGATTGCCCAGGCCTTCAATGTCGTTGCGCCAGTCGCGGTGCAGCTCACAGGCCACCGAGAACCAGTTCATCATCTGTGCGCCGGCCTGAGTCATGCGGCTCCATGCGGCTTGCTGCACGGTGGTGTTGAAGGTGCCGGACGCATCGGTGACCACAAACACGTCAAAGCCTTCCGCCAGTGCCGACAGGGTCGGGAACGCTACACAGACATCCGTTACCACACCGGCAATGATGATCTGCTTGCGCCCGGTGGCCTTGATCGCCTTGACGAAGTCCTCGTTGTCCCAGGCATTGATCTGGCCTGGACGAGCGATGTATGGCGCGTCCGGGAACATCTCTTTCAGCTCTGGTACCAGCGGGCCGTTCGGGCCTTGCTCGAAGCTGGTGGTGAGGATCGTCGGCAAGTCGAAAAACCTGGCCAGATCCGCCAGCGCCAGCACGTTGTTCTTGAACTCGTTCGGCGAGAAGTCCTGCACCAGCGAGATCAGACCGGTCTGGTGATCCACCAGCAGCACGATAGCGTCGTCTTTGTTCAGGCGGTTGTAGGTTGGAGTGGTCATGGCGTGCGTCCCTTTTCAAGTTTGAAGTTTTGTTGTTGCGTTCAAGTTGGGTACAGATTACTGACGCACAGCAAAGGGATAAATCGGCTGAAAAGCGTTTCACCGTCCACTCAAAGAGGACAATGCCAAGAGTCGAAATGCTAGACGGCTAATCCGCCGGAACGGCGCCATGCTATGCTCCGACAGAGAAAACGAGGGGTTAACAATGAGCGAATCAGCCACTGACAGCGTCGCGAGCGAAGTATGCAAGCTTGCGGAAAAACACCGCATTGGCGCCGAGCGTGACGGCCTGAGCCGCATGGCGGCAACGATAACGCAACTGGCTGGTGATACCGTCGAGCTGGATAATGTTGAGCAGTTGCTGGTTAATCTGAAGCGAAAGGGTGTGTTGAACAAGGCAGAAATCATGGCCTTGCAAGGACGTTACCTTCAGGAAAAAAGGCGTTCGAAAAAGCAGCTCAGCGCATGACGTTCGACCCCTTCGGCGATTTCGAAACTGAAGGCTACCTTCGCAACTCGCTCAAGCTGAAAGACCCGGTTGAAGTAAAGGAATCGGAACATCTCTCTTTCGAAGCCAGTATCGAAGACGCCCTTGCTCATCTGGCAAAAAAGAGATCCATCGACTATCAAGCGATACTCAAAACTCATGAAATCCTGTTTGCCGGTTTCTACCCATGGTCAGGCAAAGACAGGAATGAGCTTGTTCCCCACCTCGCGGTTTTCAAAGGATCAAAAGAAGATCCGCATCACACACCTTTCGAGCGACCTGAGCTGATCAAAAGATCCGTCGAATATGCGCTGGAGCTCGCTACAAACAAAAAACGCTTCCGCGAGCGCCCCGGCGAGGTGATGGGCCAATTGGCTTTCGCTCATCCGTTTCTGGATGGTAATGGGCGGACTATCCTGCTCGTTCACATGGAACTGTGCTATCGAGCCAAGTTCGCCATCGATTGGTCGAAGACCAACAAAGATGCGTATTTACGGGCGCTCAGCGACGAGATCCGCGATCCTTCCAGAGGCCACCTGGACGACTATCTGAAGCCCCACGTCGTAGACATCTCAAGCCGTGAGGAATGGCCCGAAGTGATTGGCGGTATCAAAGGGTTGGACGGTTTGGATAAGGAAGGAATCGTCTACGCGAATCTGGACAATCCCGACATTCAGCAACTGTATGAAACCTACAGAACGCAGCCAATAAAGTGACCAAGAAGCCTGCTGTTAAAAGCAGGCTTTATTTGTCTGGCGGCCTGCGCGACGCAGACCTGCTTACGCGCCCTGACGACTCAAGCTGAAATTCACTCAATCGTAAAACGGCTCAACCAACGCCCGACTACCGACAAAGAAACTGTCCGCTACCAAGCGCAACGGTTGCAGATCCAGGTCGCTGGCCTTGTCGCTGATCAATTGCTGGAAGTGGCGATAGACCGCTGCGTACTCGCCCTCCTCCGAGACGCTTTGGCGCACGCCGTCGATGCTCAGCACCGCGCCGCCATTGTCCAGGCGCAGAACGCCCTCGGTGCAGCGGATTTCGATGCTCCACAGTTCGTCGTGGCCGTGGTCGAAATCAAACTCGGCGCGGACGTCCAGTTGACGTGCGTCAGACATTTTGATCGAGGCGGCAATCGGCGACTGGCAGTTGCTCGGTACGCGCAGTTCGGCGGCTTCGACAAACAGCGGCAGCGCCAGCAGGTGGGTGATGATCGACAAGGCGTTGATGCCCGGGTCGAAGACGCCGAGGCCGCCCGGTTGCCAGATCCACGCCTGGCCCGGATGCCACTTGCGCACGTCTTCCTTCCAGTCGATCTGCACGCTTTGCAGGGTGCGGCTGGCAAGCCATTCACGTGCAGCAGCGATGCCCGGTGCATAGCGTGAATGCCAGGCGAACAAAGCGCTGACGCCTTGTTCCGCGACTTGATCGACCAAGGCCATGGCTTCGCCCAATGTTGCACAAGGCGGCTTTTCAACAAGCACGTGCTTGCCGACCGCCAATGCCTGTTGCACCAGCGCGAAGCGCCCTTGTGGCGGCGTGCAGAACGCAATTGCGTCGACAGTCGGGCCGTTTTCGAGCAGTTCGCCCAGCGACTGGAAGTTCTCCACCCCGGCGCAAGGTTTGCCTTGGGTTGCGACCGCCACCAACTGGAACGCAGGGTTGGCGAGGATGGCGGGGACGTGTTGATCCTGGGCAATTTTGCCGTAGCCCACCAGGCCGAGACGAATCGGTTGCATTACAGACTCCTGTTGTTGTTTTGGTCGTTGCAGCGCAGCGGCAAGAGTACGTGTTTCTGCGCTCGCCTCCAATCGTCATACTATTTAAATCAAGTTTGCTCGCGGCGAACGCATGGCTTATTCGTCATTTCTTCTTACACCTTTTGTCGTCCGATCCCGCACTGCGCGGCGATCGGCAGCCGGCGATCAGCCTCAATTTGCTATCATGCGGCGCTTTTACGGTTAACCCCCCGCCAGTCCTGCCGACTCGCGGGCTGCAAAAGGCGGTATTAGATGACGGCTTTGTTGACTCGCCGCAAGGTACTTGCGGGAATGGGCGTGCTCGGGCTCGGCCTGCTCGCCGGTTGCGATACCCGTGGCCAACTGTCCTACAAGTACGGCAAGGATCTAAGTGACAAGATCCTCGGACGCACCTTCAAGCTGAAAAGCCCCGAAGGCGAAACCATGTCGCTGTCGAGCTTTCGCGGAATGATGCCGATGATCTTCTTCGGCTTCACCCAGTGCCCGGCCGTTTGCCCCACCACCCTGGCCCGCGCCGCACAGATCAAGAAACTGATGGGCCGCGACGGCGACCGTTTGCAAGTGGTGTTCATCACCCTCGACCCTGAGCGCGACACGCCGCAGATCCTCGACGCCTACGTCAAAGCCTTCGACCCGAGCTTCGTCGCGCTGTACGGCACGCTTGAGGAAACCAAGGCCACCGCCAAGGAATTCGACGTGTTCTACGAGAAAGTCCCCGCCGGCGACACCTACACCATCTCCCATACGTCCACCAGCTACGTCTACGACTCGCGTGGTGAGTTGCGCCTGGGCCTGTCCACTTCGCTGACAGCCCAAGAGTGCACGGAAGATTTGCTTACTGTTATGGAGGTCTGCTGATGCATCCCGTTCTGAATCACCTCAAACGCACCGTATGTGCACTGTCCCTGCTCGGCCTGGCCTTTCAGGCGTCGGCGCAGACCAAAGTCGACGACGCCTGGGTCCGTGCAACGGTGCCGACCCAGTCTGCCAGCGGCGCGTTCATGACCGTCACTGCCGACAGCGACAGCAAACTGCTCAGCGTCGCCTCGCCAGTGGCCAAGGACGTACAGATTCACGAAATGAGCATGAAGAACGATGTGATGACCATGGGCCCGGTAAAGTCGGTTGAGCTGCCTGCCGGCAAAGCCGTGAGCTTCGATCCGAACGGCTACCACGTCATGCTGATGGGCCTGACCGGTCAGTTGAAGGAAGGCGACAGCGTGCCGCTGACCCTGACCGTGGAAAACGCCAAGGGCGAGAAAGAAACCATCGAAGTCAAGGCACCGGTTCGCGCGCTGACCAACATGGGCGGCCACGATCACAGCAAGATGCATTGATCGCTGACTGAAAGACTGTTCGCCTGACAGAAAAACGGGGCGGCCTGATCGATGATCAGGCCGCCCCGTTTTTTTGATGTGTGCAGAATTAACGCTTGCGGGCCAATGCGTTGCGCACGCTTTCCGGTGACATCCCTGAGCTGGAACGGGTCATGGGTTCAACGACGGTCGCCTTGGCCAACTGTTCCTTGCGCTTCGTGACCTGACGCCAGTGGTAAGCGAAATATCCGACTGCTACCACGATCCCCAACCAACCGAACACCGAACTCACGAAGAACCACAGCGCCAGTGTGACCCACACGGTTTTCGAGTTGAACAACTTCAAACTGTCGTCGGCAGGCACCGGTTCGACCGGCGTCTGTGGCGCCTCCGGTACTTTCTGCATCCCCTGCAGATCAAAGCGCAGCGCGAAGTCCGCCCCGGGCACAGGCACCTCGATCTGATTGCCTTCAGCACGATGCACGCGAATTTCGCCATCGACGAGCGAGACGGAGCTGAAACTGATCTGGGTGTCACAGCGAATCTCGCCGTTGACCAAGGTCACGACCGTTCGTTGTGAGTCAGCGGGAGTGTCGCGCATGTCGATTCCTTGAGCGTTCCACGCCGGACGACGTGCGAAGGGAAAATCCGTTGGAGGCAAATGCTACTGAGTGGCTAATACGCTGTCCAGAAGCGTGAACCCGGCTGCAAGTTATCCGGCTCGAGCGTGTTCGAAGTAACCAGCCTGATGGAAAGCGTGGTTTACATCTGAAACAACATCAGCAACCATGTAAAGGGTCTTTTACATAGGAAGTGAAGAATGAACCGGTACCACCTCGAATTGGGCGCAGCATTAATCCTCTACATGCTGGTGCTGACAGCATCATTGATTGCCTCGCAATACCTGATGGATGCGCACCTCGTGCTGCGCTCGGCCGTCGCACTGACGCCGATCATTCCGGCGGCCCTGATGTGCTGGGCCATCGTGCGGAACATGCGGCGCATGGACGAAATGCATCTGCGCATCCAGTTCGAAGCCTTGGGGTTCGCCTTTGCCGCCTCGGCATTGGTGACCTTCAGCTACGGTTTTCTGGAAAACGTCGGCGCCCCGCATATCCCGTGGACGTGTGTGTGGCCGGTAATGGGGCTGATGTGGATTGTCGGCCTGCACATTGCGCGACGCCGCTACCAATGAAAAACCGTCTCAAGGAATTGCGCGCCGAGCGCAAGTGGTCGCAGGTCGATCTGGCCGAACGCCTGAAAGTGTCGCGCCAGACGATCAACGCCATCGAAAACGAACGCTACGATCCGAGCCTGCCATTGGCGTTTCAGATTGCCCGGGCGTTTGAGCTGCCGATTGAGAGCATTTTTGATGATGGCGAATCTTGAATGGCAAAAGGGGCAACACACGTTGCCCCTGTTCGATCAACTCCCCGCACCACCATGCGCCTCTTCAAAAAAGTAATCCTTCCAGCTCGCCGCCTTGTTTTTCAGCACGCCCAGTTCCTGCAATTTCTCGGCGTAGATGAACGTGCGTTGCGGTACGACGGTGAAGTCGATTTCCGGGTCTTTGACGATTTGCTCGACCAGTGACAGCGGCAGTTTCGATTGCTCTACGCGGATGTAGGCCTGGGCAGCGGCGGGCTTGTCGGCTTTGATGATCTGCTCGGCTTCGGCCAGTGCGTCGTAGAACGCCTTGTAGGTTTTCGGGTTGTCGTCGTGAAATTTTTCCGTGGTGTAGAGCACGTTGAACGTCGCCGGGCCGCCGAGGATGTCGTAGGAACTCAGCACTTTGTGCACGTTGGGGTTTTGCAGCGCCTGGTATTGAAACGGCGGGCTGGAGAAATGCGAGTTGATTTCCGAGCCGCCGGCGATCAGCGCGGCGGTGGCGTCCGGGTGCGGCAGGCTGACCGAAATGTTGTCGAACTTCTTGAACTGGTCATTACCGTATTCCCTGGCGGTTTCAATCTGCAGGGTACGCGACTGGAAGCCTACGCCTGCGGCCGGCACGGCGATACGGTCCTTGTCGCTGAAGTCCTTGAGGGTTTTGATATTCGGGTTGTTGGTCAGCAGGTAATTGGGCATCGAGCCCAGCGCGGCGATGGCTTTGACGTTCTGTTTGCCCTTGGTGCGGTCCCACACAGTAAGCATCGGCGGCACGCCGGCCGAGACCACGTTCAGCGCTCCGGTCAGCAGCGCCTCGTTCATCGCCGTGGCGCCAGAAATGCTGTTCCAGTCGACCTTGATCTCCAGGCCCTGGGCCTTGCCGTGTTTCTCGATCAATTGTTGATCGCGCACGACGTCGAGAATCAGGTAACCAATGCCGAATTGCTGGGCGATGCTGATTTTGCCCTCGGCCCGGGCGCCGCTGCTGAACAGCGCGCCCGCTGCCAGAGTTGCGGCCAACAGAGTCAGCGCAGAACGTTTGAACGGTGTGGCCATGACAACCTCGCAGCATGGGGATGGGCTGAAAAGCCTGACTTTATAGCTATAAAAAATTGAAATTAAATATCTTTATCGCATATCGATAGCACTGAGCGATTTGACGTCTGCTGCTGGAATTCAGGAGCAGTGGATCGACCTACAACAGTCTGAAACAAAAAACTGCCCCTCCGAAAAACGGCCATACGTCCCACAACCCAAGCCCGCTATGGGCACGCGCCGTTTCAGCGATCGCCAGCCGCAGGTTTTAATAGCCGATCAGCCTTCCTGCCCTTGGTATCATCACCCACACTTTTTTGACCCTTTGATGACAAGCAGGCCTTTTTTGTGAGCGCTCTTTTCAACTGGCTGCGGCGGCCGAATGCCCGCCTTTTTTCTCTCATCGTTCTGGTGTTGATCGTGCCGGTGTGCCTGCGTGCAGCATTGGGCTGGTCGACACCGCTGGGCTTTTTGTCGGATCTGGCCTTCGGCAGTTTGCTGGTGGTGACGCTGCATCGCCGCGCATGGTGGCTGGCATTGCCGGTGCTGATGTTCTGGGCGCTGCTGGCGGTCGCCACGGCAGAATTGGTCAGCGCCGTCGGCCGCCTGCCGACGCCTTCGGATATTCACTATCTGATCGACCCGCAGTTCGTCGAGAATTCCACTGGCGGCGGACTTGCGCACCCTGCCCTGGCCATGGCTTTGCTGGGTGCCCTGGCTTTCTGGCTGCTGACTCAGCTTGTTGGTCGCGGCTTGTCTCGCCCTGCTCTGCCTCGCTCTGTCTGGGCCGCGCCAATCGTGTTGTTCGCCGCACATTGGGGTGCGCAGAACCTGTGGCCGAATGACGGCGACGCCTGGCGCCTGTACAACCTGCCGCATCAATTGCTCGCCAGCGAAGTGGCCGACCTGCAGATCCAGGCCGAGGAATGGCTGGACGGCGACGTCGAAGAACCGACACCGGCGATGGCCGGGCTCACCGACGTCGATCTCAATGGCCAGAAGCTGCTCGCCGCGCCGGGCCAGGCGCGCAATGTATTGATCATCGCGCTCGAAGGCATCCCCGGCGCCTACATCCGTGCCAACCGTGAGGCGATCGGCAGTCATTATCAGGAAGACCTGATGCCCAACCTCAGCCGCTGGGCCGAGCGCGGCATGAACACCCCGGATTACGTGCTGCACACCCATCAGACCATTCGCGGTCTGTATGCCATGCTCTGCGGTGACTACGACAAGCTCAACAACGGCACGCCCAAAGGCGTGGAAATGCTCACCCTCAACGAGCGCAATCAGGCCTGCCTGCCGGCGCAACTACGCGAGCACGGCTTCAGCACCCATTACTTGCAAGGCGCCGGCCTGCGCTTCATGGCCAAAGACAAGATCATGCCGCACATCGGTTTCGATGCGACCCACGGTCTGGAATGGTTCAGCAACAGCAACTACCTGGAATTCCCCTGGGGCAAGGATGACAAGGCGTTTTTCGAAGGTGCGCTGGATTATGTCGGCCAGTTGAAAAAGCAAAAGCAGCCTTGGATGTTGACCCTGCTGACGGTCGGCACCCACCAGCCCTACTCCGCACCGGACGATTATCTGCAGCGTTATGAAACGCCGAAGCAGGCTGCTGTGGGTTATCTCGACGATGCGCTGGATGAATTTCTTTCGGGGCTGAAGCGCCAAGGCATTCTCAAGGACACGTTGGTGGTGATCACCTCGGATGAATCCCACGGCATCGACGGTGTGCGACTGGCCTCCTCGTGGGGTTTCAACCTGACGCTGGCACCGGAGCAGGCGCAACTGCCGCGCCTGAATGCCGGGGTCTATGGTCACGTCGATCTGAGCACCTCGATCCTTGACTATTTCGACCTGCCGGTGCCGACTGCGCTGAGCGGACGCTCGCTGTTTCGCGACTACGATTCCGGGCGCGAAATCATGTCGTTCACCAACGGCAAGCTGCGCTACCACGACGGCCAGGGCATCTTCTCCGAATGCGACCTGCCGCGCCGCTGCCGCTACTACCAAAGCACCGGCTTCATCGCCGAAAGCGCCACTTACAAAGGCACCTACAGCGGCCATCCGGCCCGGCAGATCGCCGCGCGCGCCGATGCGCTGGACCTGTCCCTGTTGCGCACACCACTCAATCATCGCTACCAGTTCGGCAGCAACAACATCATCCCTCTGCAAGCGCAGATCAAGGATGACTGGGCCGACAACCTGATCGGCGCGCAATACCTGGAAATGCCCAAAGGCTCGCACACCCGCGTGCGCCTGACCGTGCGCTCGGTCGATCCGCAGCAGGCGGCGTACATTCAGCTCAAGGCCAAGGAATTCGAACAGGACGTGCAACTGGGATTGCCGGCAGAAATGGTGGCGACGGCGGATCAGCCGCTGGAGATGGATTTCAGCTTTGAAAACCCGCAGCCCCGCAAGGCCTTCTCGTTTCATCTGTTGGGGTATGGCAATGGCGCGGTCGAGGTCTCGGACTTCAGCGTGATCACTGAACTGCCGGGGCAGGATGACATACTTGATGAAGTGCCCGAGGACGATACCGCGCAATCGAGCTAACCCCGTGCAGGAGCTGTCGAAGGCAGCAATCTTTTGCTTTTTGATTTTTCATCGAACAGCAAGATCAAAAGATCGCAGCCTTCGGCAGCTCCTTGTATCTCGACTAACGCTCCGTCAGGAGCGATAGTTCTCGACTGATCATC